>NZ_VTTL01000009.1 GCF_008364685.1 Xanthobacter oligotrophicus | reverse complement strand
GAAATCCAGGCCGCCTGAGGCCAGAAATGAAACCTAGGACTCTCTCCTAAGCCGGAGGAGAAAAGGGGCTCAGGTCAATAACTGGATTTTCTGGATAGGGTAAGAGAGGAAGAGAGCGATGACACCCCGGTAGAGACGGTTCGTGGAAGAGTACCTAGTGGACCTAAACGCCACCCAAGCGGCGATCAGGGCAGGTTACAGCCGCCGGACTGCGGTGAAGATCGGCAGCGAAAACCTCATTAAACCAGACATTTCTCGTGAAATTCAAAGGCGATGGATGAGCGGGCGGCGCGAACGAGCGTGACGGCAGAGCGCGTTCTTCAGGAGTTGGCGCGCATCGCATTCCTCGACATCCGCAAGGCGTTCAACGCGGACGGCAGCATGAAGCCGCTCGATCAGCTCGACGACGACACTGCCGCCGCGATTGCCGGCCTGGAGGTGTCTAAGGAGCTGGACGAGGATGGCCGCCAGGTCGTTATCGGCCGCATCAAGAAGCTGAAGCTCTCCGACAAGCTCGGCGCATTGACGCTGCTTGCGCGGCACCTCGGGATGCTGAACGACAAGCTCACCCTCAAGGGCGACGCGGAGAACCCGCTCGCGATGCTGATCAAGGCCGTCCAGGGATCGGCGATCAAGCCGGTTCCCACCAGCGCGATCACTCCAGCCCTGCCGACGCACTGATTCGTAGATCGAGTTGGGCTGATCACTTGAAGGGGGCTACCCGCTGGGCGGCCCCTTTTTGCATTCCGAGAGGACGGTAGAGTCCCACCCCGTCCGAGCTAATCCCATAGAAGCCACTGTCAAACAGTGGGGTTCGCGGTGGGGTCGAGCCCTACACCCTTCATAATTCTTCAATAATATCAATCACATACAGGAAATAAATGGCGGGCCGCGACCGATAGCGATGCGCACTACGTTTTCGCCATAGCCCTACGATGACTGCTCTCCGAGGCCCCCTTCCGCCAGAAGGCGCTTCTGGCATAGTGTGATGCGCCCCCTGACGCGCCCGCTTCCCGAAAGGCGTGCTAGCCCCCGCCGTGCCCTTGACTTTTCCGGCTTGTTAAGTTTTGGCGCGTTACAGTATGGTGCGTTAACGTTCGGTCGGGCCGAAGCGATCGTCGTTCGGATGCTCACTTCTGCGTGAATCGGCCAAGGGGCGGGTGATTTGCGTGGATCAGGGCGTAGTTTCCAAGGCAAAAGGTCTATCGAACTTTGTTTGGCAAATTGCCGAAACCCTTCGTGGTGACTTCAAGCAATCGGAGTATGGCAAGGTTATATTGCCATTTGTTGTTCTACGCCGTCTCGATTGCATCCTTGCACCCACCAAAAACGCTGTTCTGAAGGCCCATGCCGGGTTGCCGCCCGGCATCGATGAACAGACCCGCGACATGATGCTGTATGGCGCTATCGGCGGCGGCATCCGCGTTTACAACACCAGCACGCTGACATTCGCCAAAATCAGGGCGCAGAACCCGAGCGACGTTCACAAGAACCTCATCGCCTACATCACGGCCTTCTCGGACTCTGTTCGGGATGTCTTTCTCGATAAATTCCTCTTCACGGACCAACTGAAGCGGCTCGCCGACGCCAGCATACTATGGAAGGTTTTCGAGCAGATCGCCGCGCTCGACCTTCGGCCGGAAGCCGTCTCGACGCTGGCGATGGGCTATCTGTTTGAAGACCTGATCCGCCGCTTCTCGGAAGTCTCCAACGAGACCGCCGGTGAGCACTTTACGCCGCGCGAGGTGATCCGGCTGATCGTGGACCTCATCATCGTCAACGACGACGAGAAGCTCCGGGGCCAGGGGATCATCCGGCAGATTTACGATCCGGCGTGCGGCACGGGCGGAATGCTCGCGCTCGCCGAGGAAGCGCTGAAGGAGTTCAATCCCGATATCCGCGTCGAACTTTTTGGCCAGGAGTTGAACGGCGAGTCCTTCGGCATCTGCAAGTCCGACATGCTCGTGACAGGCCATGACCCGGAAAACATCGCCTTCGGCAACACGCTGACCCAGGACGCCCACAAAGACCGGCGTTTCCACTATATGCTGTCCAATCCCCCCTATGGCGTGGATTGGAAGAAGTATCAGGAGCCTATTCGGGAGGAGGCCACGACCCTGGGCAAGGACGGCCGCTTCGGCGCGGGCTTGCCGCGCATTTCGGACGGCCAGCTTCTCTTTCTCCAGCACATGATTTCCAAGATGCGGACCGATGAGGTCGGTTCGCGCATCGGCATCGTCATGAACGGCTCGCCGCTCTTCACCGGCGGGGCCGGATCGGGCGAGAGCGAAATCCGCCGCTGGATGCTGGAGAACGACTGGATCGAGGCCATCGTCGCGCTGCCGACCGACCTTTTCTACAACACCGGCATCCAAACCTATGTCTGGCTGCTGACCAATCGCAAGGAGCGGAAGCGGCGCGGCAAGGTCCAACTCATCGACGCATCCGGCGAACGGTTCTGGACGCCCATGCGCAAAAACCTCGGCTCCAAGCGCCGGGAAATCCGCGACGACGGACGCGAGACCATCACGCATATCTTTCATGAGATGGCGAACGGCGGCGGGCCGTGGAGCGCGGTGTCGAAGATTTTCGATGCCAGCGATTTCGGCTTCCGTGAGATCAGGGTGGAGCGCCCGCTTCGACTGAATTTCCAATCCAGCCCCGAGCGCATCGCGCGGCTGAAGCTCGCCAAGCCGTTCCTGAAGCTGGACCCCGCCGAACAGGATGACGTGTTGAGCGTCCTCGCCGATCGCCTGCCGAGTACCCTGTTCAAGGACCGCACCGCCTTCGAGGCCACCTTAACCAAGGCGCTCAAGGGCGCGGGCGTGAAAATCGGCGCGCCGGTCAGGAAAGCCATCCTGTCCGCGCTGTCGGAGCGCGACGAGTCCGCCGCCATCTGCCTCGATGGCGACGGCAGGCCGGAGCCGGACCCCGAACTACGCGACCACGAGCTTGTGCCGCTCAAGGAGGATTGGAGAGTCTATGTCGCCCGAGAGGTGACGCCCTTCGTGCCAAACGCATGGGTGGACGAAACCTATAGGGATGCGACCGACAAGGGCGTCGGCCGCGTTGGCTACGAGATCAATTTCAACCGCCACTTCTACCGCTATGTAGCGCCCCGCCCGCTGGCCGAGATCGACGCCGAGTTGAAGACGCTGGAGACGGACATCGCCAACCTCCTGAAAGAGGTGGCGGGATGACGCCTTCTCCACAAGCTCCATGGCCGATGAAGGCCCTACGTCGATTGGTGACGATCCGGTCCAGTAACGTCGATAAGATTATGGAAGAGGGCGAGGAAATCGTCCGCCTCTGTAACTACGTCGATGTTTATTATAATGATCGGATTACCGGAGATATCGATTTCAGCGAAGGTTCGGCAAAGCCGCAGGAAATTACAAAATTTGGACTTCGCACCGGTGATGTTATCATCACGAAAGACAGTGAAACTCCGGACGATATCGCTGTTCCGGCACTTGTTGATTCAAGTGCGGAAGGGATTGTTTGTGGATACCATCTCGCGATATTGAGGCCCAATAATTCCGAAATCATTGGTCCATTTCTGTTTTGGAGTTTGAAAGCAAAGCCTACTCGCGAAGCCTTCGGTCTCGCTGCCCAAGGGGTTACTCGCTACGGTCTGACGCTGAATGGCATTGGATCGGTCAATATCCCTGTCCCCGAGCTCGCCACCCAGAAGGCCATTGCCACCTTCCTCGACCGCGAAACCGCCCGTATCGACAAGTTGATCGTGAAGAAGGAGCGGCAGGTTGATGTTCTTCGTGAGCAAAAATCCGCGATTGCCAAGGAATATATCCATAGCGGGCTTCATGCCGGTAGAGATTGCGTAACTACAGAAAACCTGTGGTTGCCTCTCATTCCCCGAGGCTGGCGACCTCGTCGTATGCGCTTCTTGTTCCGCGCAGTGAAGCGGCAAGGCATGCCTGATCTCGACGTACTGTCCGTCTATCGGGATTTCGGGGTTATTTTGAAATCGTCTCGGGACGATAACATTAACAAAACACCCGAAGATCTATCTTCGTATCAGCTTGTTGAACCAGGAGATTTGGTCGTCAACAAGATGAAGGCGTGGCAAGGGTCCCTCGGGATCTCTGAACTCAGAGGAATTACCAGTCCAGATTACCTTGTTTATCGACCGGTGGCGCCGATGAACGGACGCTACATGCACCATCTCCTACGCACTCAGCCCATGCCTTCGCTATTTTTGACGATATCGAATGGTATAAGGATCGACCAATGGCGTCTCGAACATACCAAGTTCATGGACGTTGTCGCATGGCTTCCGTCACTTGATGAGCAAGCCGAGATTGCAGCAGCGATCGACGCCCGGACTGCGGGAATCGAGCGCCTCGTCAAATCGGCCTCCGACAGCATAGAGTTGCTGAGAGAACACCGCGCCGCCCTCATCACCGCAGCCGTCGCGGGCCAGATCGACATGCGCGAAAATCTGCCGGCCGTCACATCACCGTCAGATCGGGATAGGTTCCGCCTCGTCGTCGGAGCAGAGATCATACATCAGCATCGGAGCAACCCGAAATTCGGGCGGGTGAAGCTGCAAAAGGAACTCTATCTCGCCGAAGCCCATCTCGGCATCAGCGAACTCCAGGGGAATTACGTCCGTCAGGCAGCGGGACCGCTCGATCGCACCTTGCTTGAGGAGACAGAGCGCTCGGTGGAGGCTGCAGGCTTCTATAGGGCGAGCCAAGCGGACGGGGCGGGAACGGGCGTCACTTATGTGCCCCTATCAAACGCCGGGCGGCATGGCGCGGAACTCAAAAGCCTGTTGGGTCCGCGCGCCGATGCGCTGGGGCGCCTCGTCGCCCTCCTGCGCGATTTCGGCACCGAGGCGGTCGAGGCCATCGCCACGCTCTATGCCGTTTGGAATGACGCGTTGATGGACGGGCAGCAGCCCGACGACTCCATGATCGTCAACGGCGTCCTGACCGAATGGCACGAGGATAAAGGGAAGAAATTCAAGGATAGCGACCTTCGCCATTGGTTAGACTGGATGAAGCGCAACGGCCTCACGCCGCGCGGCCAAGGCCCCCGCACAGCCCACACCATGACGCGGGATATGTTCGCATGACAGAATATGTCGTCGAAATTCCAAAAGAACTTGCACATAACTTGGAGCAACGCATTTGGTTGGCTAGGGGCATTTCACGCCCTGGCCGTGGTGATAAAGATTTTTCTCCCGAGTTCCTTGTCGTTTCGGTTTCTGGGTTCAAAGTCGAAATTTTCGCAAATGAGCACCCTCCGCCGCACTTCAGAGTGGCAGTCGGTTCATCGACAGCAAATTATACGATCGATGACTTTCGCCGAATGAATGGTAGTGGTGAAGTGTTGCGATACGAAAAAATCGTAAAATCCTGGTGGAGCGACAACAAGTCCGCGCTCGTAAATACATGGAACAGCAGTCGCCCAACCGACTGTCCTGTCGGTAAGATTGGCGCGCCAGCCCCACGCAAACGAGCGAAGGGGAGAAAAATTTGAATTACGAACAGCCATCGACCTCTCACCCATATGCCAAGGGCTTTTCCGAAGACACCGTTCACCGGGAGGAGGTGCTGGAGGTCCATCTATGCAAGGCGCTGGTGGAGCACCAAGGTTATCGTCCTCGCCGTCCCGAGGACTATGACCGTGCCTCCGCGCTCGACAAGGCCCTGGTGATCGAGTTCGTCAAGGCGACGCAACCCGACGAATGGGCGAAACTGGAAGGCCACTACGGTTTTTCCGCTGAAGCCGAGTTCTTTAAGCAGCTTGAGCAGGGTTTGAAGCAGCGTGGCACGCTGGATGTGCTGCGCAACGGGCTGAAGCTGGTTCCGAACCTGAAATTCTTCCTCACCGCCTTCAAGCCGGCGTCCGGCGTCAACCCGGCGTTAGTAACGCTGTTCGAGAGCAATATCCTCAGCGTCATCAATCAGCTTCGCTACAGCGCGAAGAACGAGAACGCCATCGACGTGGGGCTGTTCGTCAACGGTCTGCCCGTGGCCACTTTGGAACTGAAGAATACCTTGACCGGCCAGAATTTCCGCCATGCCGAACGCCAGTATCGCCATGACCGGGCGCCCGCCAATGAGCCGCTGCTGACGTTCAAGAGGGGGGCCTTGGTCCATTTCGCGGTGGATCAGGACAATGTGTCCATGACCACCCGCCTCCAGAACGGGAAGACCCGATTCCTGCCCTTCAATCGCGGCCATGGCGGCGGCGCGGGCAATCCGGATATCAACGGGGAGTTCCGCGTCGCATATCTCTGGGCAGACCAGCCCGAAGGACGGGCGATTTTCTCCCGCGACATCCTCCTCGACATCATCGGGCGATTTCTCCACCTCGACGGCACGAACGGCAAGGAAGCGCTGGTCTTTCCGCGTTTTCATCAGATCGACGCGGTTCTGAAGATGCTGGCTCATGCCAGCGTCAGCGGTAGCGGCAACAATTATTTGATCCAGCATTCGGCGGGGTCGGGAAAATCCAACACGATAGCGTGGACGGCACACCGGCTTGTGACGTTGCACGATCTGTCCGACCAGCCGATTTTCGACACCGCGATCGTGGTGACGGATCGCGTCGTTCTCGACCGCCAGCTACAGAACACAATTGCTCAGTTCGAGCAGACGCCCGGCGTTGTCCGCAAAATCGACGGAACATCACGGCAGTTGAAGGCTGCGATCGAGGGTCGGGCGAAGATCATCATCACCACGATCCAGAAGTTTTCGACCGACCATCTCCGTGTCATCAGCGGACAGGGAACGAGGCGGTTCGCCGTGCTGATCGACGAGGCGCACGGCTCTCAGTCCGGCAAGAGCGCCCAGGCGTTGAGCGACGCCCTCAGCCGTGACGAAGATGCCGGGACGCCCGACGAGATCGAAGACCTGATCGCGGAATACCAGCGCCAGCGAGGCCCGCAGGCGAACATCAGCTACTTCGCCTTCACGGCGACGCCCCGCAATGTCACGCTTGAGCGTTTCGGCACGGTGGGCGCCGATGGCCTCCCGCATCCGTTTCATCTCTATTCCATGCGGCAGGCGATCGAGGAGGGTTTCATCCTCGACGTGCTTCAGAACTACATGACCTACAAGGCGTATTACGCCCTGGAAAAGACGATTGACGATGATCCGGAACTGGACACGCGGCGCGCGCAACGGAAGGTCGCGCGGTTCGCGGCCCTGCATCCGACCGCCCTGAGCCAGAAGGTCGAGGTGATGGTCGAGCATTTCCAGCGCCATGTCAGGCCGGAACTGGACGGCCAGGCCAAGGCCATGATCGTGACCTCAAGCCGGGAAAGCGCCCTTCGTTATTATTTCGCGGTCAAGACCTACATCGAGGACAAGGGATATCGCGACCTCAAGGCGCTCGTCGCCTTCTCCGGCGAGTTGCACGTCGATGGCAATACCTACACCGAGGCCGAGTTGAACGGCTTCGGCGAAGGCGAGTTGCCCAAGCGATTCACTACCCCAGAATATCAGATCCTCATCGTCGCGGAGAAATATCAGACCGGCTTTGACCAGCCGAAATTGTCCGGGATGTATATCGACAAGAAGCTGGCAGGGCTGCAAGCCGTTCAGACCTTATCCAGGCTGAACAGGATTTATCAGGGCAAAGAACAAACCTTCATCCTCGATTTCCAAAACACGATGGATGACATCAAGGAAGCATTCCGCCCCTTCTTTGAGGTGTCCAGTCTCGAAGCCGTTTCCGACAAGAACCAGATCTACCAGTTGGAAACGCGCATTCGCACATTCGGCTACCTCGACAGCAGTGAGATTCAGCGGTTTGCCACGACCTTCTTCAAGGGAACGCTGTCCACTCAGGACCGCGTGACGTTGGAGTCCCTAGTGCGCAACGCTGTGGCGCGGTTTGAAGCCGAGGATGACGAGGGCCGGCAGGAAGAGTTCCGGCAGCTTTTGAGAAGCTACAAGCGTTTCTACAGCTTCGTCGCGCAAATCGTCCGGCTTGGAGATACCAGCTTGGAAAAGCTCTATGCCTACACCGATTGGCTGGACCGGATGTTGCCGAACCGCGAACAGCCGCCGGAAGTCGAGATCACGGATGAAATGCTGCGCCTGCGCGCCTTCCGCGTTCAGCGGAAGGAAGCTGGCTCCGCGTCGCTCGCAGCAGGCGACACCGTGCCACTCACCGCGATCAGCGAATTTGGAGCTAAGCCCTATACCGAAGATGAGGCAAAGGCGCTTTCGGAAATTGTCCGTTCCTTCAACGACCGGCACGGGACGCAGTTCACAGAAGAAGATTTTATCCGCCTCGAACAGGTGAAGCGCAAGGCGCTCGACGAAGAAATGGCGGCGGTGCTGCGGAACAATCCGCCGGATGTCTCCCGCCCGACCTTCGTGCGCCGTCTCCTCGAAGAGACGATCAAGCAGTATCAGCGCGACAGTAGCCTTCAAAGCATCATCATGACCAACGCGGAAGATCGCGATCGCATCTTCAACCATCTCTTCAGCCGGGCCTTGCGCGAGGTGCGCGAAACACCGAGTCCGTGATGTGCGCCGCCGTTGCGCAGCGTTGCCGCCCGATGGCGGGCAGCGCTGCGATATTTGGGGTCTTCGCGCCGCCCGCCATCGGTTACATCCCATCGGGATGGTCCTGCGCGGCGAAGGGATTCATGCCGTCGCGTTCATCCTCGAACGCCTGCTTTCCCTTCGCGGCCCAGAGTGCCAACGCCCTCTCGCGCTCATCGCATTTGAGCTTTTTGGCCATCCAGAGCAGCGCGCCGAAAATTGTGGTGCGGTCATCGCCGGTCAGGTCCACGACCCCGGCTTTGACGACGAGGCCGCCGAGTTCGATCAGATGCCGCGTGCGCTTGCGGCGCTCGACCTGCCAGGTCCGCATATCATACCGCGCCTGCTGTCCCTGATGCCGGTTGCGCGCTGTCCGGCTGCGGTTGAGCGCCACCCGCGTCGCGGTCAGGCGCTGGCGCAGATCGCCGCGCCCGGCCCTGAAAGAACGCGGCCCCGCGCTTGGCCCACGCCTCCCTTTTTCCGGCGTCCTTGGTCTCGGCCAGCACGATCAGCGCGCCCGCCAGTTCGTCGACGGTGAGCGCGTCGGCTCCGATCAAGATCACCAGTTCGCCGAGTTGATGTACCTTCCGCGTTTTAAGTTCCCGCGCCTTTTCCTCCAGCGCCTTCAGTTCCGCGTCGTAGTCCCGTGGTTTCCGCATCGTCGTCTCCATAAGCAGTCGATGGAGCGATGATAGTTTCGTGTCGGCGGGAATGCTGTAAGGTTGCTGGGACAGCATGAAACGGCGCGGAGCGTCCGGAGAAATTCATTTCGAGGGCGCGCTTATACGTCGTTCCGACGTGCGCTTGGGAGCAGTATCTGGTCGGTCGCCATGGCGATCTACCATTTCTCCGTTCAGGTCATCGGACGCGCGGCGGGCCGCAGCGTGGTGGCTGCCGCCGCCTACCGCTCGGCCTCGCGGTTGCGCGACGACCGGCTGGGCCGCGATCAGGACTTTTCCGCCAAGCGCGGCGTCGTCCATTCCGAGGTCATGCTGCCGGAGGACGCGCCCGAGCGATGGAGCGACCGCGAACGGCTGTGGAACGATGTCGAAGCCTTCGAGGTGCGCAAGGACGCCCAGCTTGCCCGCGAGGTGGAGTTCGCTATCCCCCGCGAGATGACACAGGCGCAGGGCATCGAACTCGCCCGCGACTTCGTCCAGTCGGAATTCGTCGATCAGGGCATGATCGCCGACCTCAATGTGCATTGGGATAGGGCCGAGGACGGAATGCTGAAACCCCATGCCCATGTTATGCTGACCATGCGCAGCGTGGACGACAACGGGTTCGGCCAGAAGGTGCGGGAATGGAACCGCACCGAGCTGGTCGAACGTTGGCGCGAACGCTGGGCCGATCACGTCAACGAGCGTCTTGCCGAACTCGACATCGACGCGCGGATCGACCACCGCAGCCTTGAGGCGCAGGGCATCGGCCTTGAGCCGCAAACCAAGATCGGCGCACCGGCGCAGCGCATCGAGGCTACCGGGATCGAGGCCGACCGCGCCGAGGATCATCGCCGCATCGCCCGTGAGAACGGCGCGCGGATCGTCGCCGATCCCTCCACCGCTCTCGACGCGATCACGCATCAGCAATCGACCTTCACGCGGCGCGACATGGCGAAGTTCGCGCATCGTCACAGCGACGGGATCGACCAGTTCAACGAGGTGATGGGCGCGATGCGCGGTTCGCCCGATCTGGTCGAACTCGGCAAGGATGGACGCGGCGAGGATCGGTTCACGACCCGCGACATGATCGAGGCAGAACAGCGCCTGCATCGCGCCGCCGAGATGATGGCCGAGCGCGAGCGCCATGACGTGAACGAAGCTGACAGACAGGCAGCACTTGCGCGCGCCGAACAGCGCGGCCTTGTCCTGTCCGGCGAGCAGGTCGACGCGCTGGCGCATGTCACGGACGGGCGCGGCCTAGGTGTTGTCGTCGGCTATGCCGGGACGGGGAAGAGCGCCATGCTCGGCGTGGCGCGCGAAGCCTGGGAGGATGCGGCTTACACCGTGCGCGGCGCGGCGTTATCCGGCATCGCCGCCGAGAATCTGGAAGGCGGATCGGGCATCGCGTCCCGCACGATAGCCAGCCTGGAACATGGTTGGGGACAAGGCCGCGACATGCTCACGGCGCGCGATGTTCTGGTGATCGACGAGGCGGCCATGGTCGGTACGCGCCAGTTGGAGCGCGTGCTATCCCATGCGGCGGAAGCAGGTGCGAAGGTGGTGCTCGTTGGCGATCCGCAGCAGTTGCAGTCCATTGAGGCGGGTGCAGCGTTCCGGTCGATCCATGATCGGCATGGTGGTGTCGAGGTCAGCGCGGTTCGCCGCCAGCGCGAGGACTGGCAGCGTGACGCCACGCGCGACCTGGCGACCAGCCGAGCGGGCGATGCGATTCATGCCTATGAGCAGCATGGCATGGTGCATTCCGCCGAAACCCGTGAACAGGCGCGCAGCGACCTGATCGACCGCTGGGACCGCGAGCGGCAGGCGACCCCCGACGCAACCCGGATCATCCTCACCCACACCAATGCCGAGGTGCGGGAATTGAACGAGGCGGCTCGCCAGAAGATGCGCGACGCAGGCGAACTTGGCGCGGACGTGCATGTCGCCGCCGAACGCGGTGCGCGGACCTTCGCGCCCGGCGACCGCGTCATGTTCCTGGCTAACGAACGCGGGCTTGGCGTGAAGAACGGCACGCTCGGAACCGTCGAGCAGGTCAGCGCCCAGAGCATGACCGCCCGCACCGACGACGGGCGCAATGTCGCGTTCGACCTGAAGGACTACAACAAGATCGACCACGGCTATGCCGCCACAATCCACAAAGCGCAGGGCATGACGGTGGACCGAACCCATATGCTGGCGACACCGGGCATGGACGCCCACGGCAGCTATGTCGCCCTCTCGCGCCACCGCTCGCGTCTGGACTTGCACTATGGCCGCGACGACTTTGCCACGCAGGACCGGCTTGCGAGCGTCCTGTCGCGCGACCGCGCCAAGGACATGGCGAGCGACTACGAACCCGCCCGCGACTACGCCGAACGGCGCGGCATCACCTTCCGCGAGCGGGTGGAGCGGGTTGTCGAGATCGTCAGGCAGGTTCCTAAAAAGGTGCGCGGCATGTTCGACGAGCTGCACCTGCCCGCCGAGGGTGGACAGGGACCGGAAAGGAAGGTGGAGGAAGACCCGGAGGCGGCGTTGCGCCGCGCCCGTGGTCGTGCGCTCGTCCGCCATGCCCGCGCGGCTGACGCCATCCTTGAGGCCATGCATCAGGGCGCCGAACCCACGCGCGACCAACGGCGCGAACTCGGTGCATCCCGGCGCGCGTTCGAGGAGGTGTTCCCCAATGGCTGGAAGGATGCGGAAGCCGCCTACAACAAGGACAACAGCCTTGCCCGTGAAGCTGGATCAGGCAGGGTCAATCGCACTATCCGAGCCCTCCAGCTCGAAACCGAAATCCGCACAGAGCCAGCCCGCCGCGCCGACCGTTTCGTGGAACGCTGGCAGAATCTTCACCGGGCCAGCGACCAGAGCTATGCGGCGGGCGACTATGCCGGTCACAGGGCCGCGCGGGCGGAGATGGGGAACATGGCGCACAGCCTGGAACGCGATCCGCAGATGGAGTCCCTTCTGGCAGGCCGCAAGCGGGAACTCGGCATCTCATTCGATTCGGGGATGGGCGTCGGCCGCGACCTCACCCTCACGTTCGGACTTGGCCGGGGCCGGGGTCTCGGGCTGTAGAACCGGCCTATTTACCGCCGCCTCTTCGCCACAGCCCTACGGTGCTTAACTCTCTATTGCATAACAACAAATCCTTGCCTTTGCCTGTTCTGGCAGTCCCACAAACAGTCAGCAGGAGGCATCGCGGCCATGCGCCAACCAGACCGTATCATCCGCATGGACACCGTCCGCGACCGGACGGGTCTCTCAAGGTCCACCATCTACCGCAAGATCGCCGAGGGTACGTTCCCGCCCCAGATCAAGATCAGCATCAACGGCGCGGGCTGGCGGGAATCCGACATCGACCGATGGGTCGCCAACCCCGTGGCATGGCGGCCAGGAAGCGGGCGCGGCCTAGATGCCGTCTGATCGCGGCGCGCGTTTCCGCGCCCGGCGCGTCAGGCCGCCCACGGCATCCGAGCAGCTTGAGGTGCTGTTGGGCTATCCGTGGCCGTTCCTCGGTAGGCCGCCCAAGCATGACCTCTCCACCTGGACCGTCACCGACGACTGGCCCCATCCTGTCCCGGTCACAGAGGCCGAGATCGAGGTGTTCGAGCAATGGTTCGGCGACCTGTTCGACGAGTTGTTCGGTTCCGGCGGCTGACGCTCCAAGCCTCGAAATCGACGTTGAAATCCGCGCTCCAATAGATTACTTGTAGTCACATATGGCTACATATGGAGGCGCAACATGCTGACCATCAACCTCAGAGACGCCAAGGCTGGATTTTCGAGCCTGGTCGATGAAGCCGTCAAAGGAGAGATCGTGACTATCACCCGTCATGGCAAGCCCGTTGCGGCCCTGGTTTCGGTCGAGGCGGCGGAGATCGCGCGCAAGGCGCTGACTCGCAAACGGGCGGGCCTTGTCAGCTATCTCAGGACGTTCCCCGGCGGAGAGTTCCCGCGCAACCGCAAACCATCGCGGGATGTCGAGCTTTGAGCGGCTTCCTTCTCGACACCAACGTCGTTTCCATGCTCGCGCCGTCGAAGGCGGAAGCATCCGCAGGCTTCCTCACTTGGCTGGACCGCATGGACACCGATGGACGGCTATTTCTGTCGGTCGTCTCCATCCACGAGATCGAGAAGGGAATCGCGCTCCTCGACCACAAGGGGGCAACGGCGAAGGCCGCGAGCCTGAAAGCATGGCTGAGTGGTCTCGTCTCCACATACGATGACAAGATCATTGGCTTCGATGCGCAGGCCGCCGCAATCGGCGGGCGGCTGGAGGCAAAGGCGCTTGCGGCCGGTCACGACCCCGGCATGGCCGATGCCGTAATTGCCGGTATTGCCGCAGCGCATGAACTCGTCATCGTCACCCGAAACACGAAGCATTTCCTTCCGTTCGGCGTCGCCGTGTTGTCGCCTGACGAGGCGGCTGCACAAGGAGGCCCGGCATGACCGCTTCCACAATCCCTCTGCGTGCCGCCCTTTATCTTCGGGTTTCGACGGCGCGGCAGGCCGAGCATGACGTTTCCATCCCCGACCAGAAGCGGCAGGGGGAAGCCTACTGCGCCTCACGCGGCTATCAGCTTGTCGAAACCTATGTGGAGCCAGGCGCATCCGCCACCAACGACCGCCGCCCCGAGTTCCAGCGCATGATCGAGGCGGGGACCAGCAAGCCCGCGCCCTTCGACGTGGTGATCGTCCACTCGTTCAGCCGTTTCTTCCGCGATCATTTCGAGCTTGAGTTCTACGTCCGCAAGCTGGCGAAGAACGGCGTCAAACTGGTCTCGATCACGCAGGAAATGGGGGATGACCCCATGCACGTCATGATGCGGCAAATCATGGCGCTGTTCGACGAATACCAGTCCAAGGAAAACGCCAAGCACGTCATACGGGCTTTGAAGGAGAACGCCCGCCAAGGCTTCTGGAACGGCTCGCTTCCCCCTATCGGCTACCGCGTCGTCGCGGCCGAGCAGCGCGGGGCCAAGACCAAGAAGAAGCTGGAGATCGACCCGCTCCACGCCGACACCGTGCGGCTGATCTACCGGCTGGCGCTGGAAGGCGACGGCACGACCGGCCAGATGGGCGTCAAGAACATCGTCTCCTACCTCAACAGCCGCCGCATCTTCACCCGCGATGGCGGGCGCTGGGGCATCGGCCAGGTTCACCGCATCCTGACCCGCCGCACCTATATGGGCGAGCACGAGTTCAACAAGCGCAGCAAGACCAAGGAGCTGAAACCAGTCAGCGAGATCATCGCGGTTCCGGTGCCGCCGATCATCGACTGGGAGACGTTCGACACGGTGCAGGCGCTCTTGAAGGCTCGCAACCCCAAGGTCATCCCTTCCGCTGTCATCAGCGGCCCGACCATGCTGACCGGCCTGATCCATTGCGCCAAGTGCGGCGGGGCCATGACCATCCGCACCGGCAAGGGCGGGCGCTATCGCTACTATGCTTGCTCGATGAAGGCGCGGCAGGGGCCGACCGCCTGCGAGGGCATGGCCGTGCCGATGGAGAAGCTGGACGATCTCGTCGCCGACCACCTCGAAAGCCAGCTTCTCCAGCCCGAGCGGCTGGAAACCATCCTCGCCAGTGTTCTCGACCGCAGGCAGGAGCAATCCCAGCGCCGCCGCGAGCACATCGCCGAACTGAACAAGCGTGCCACCGAATCGGAACTGCGCCTGAAACGCCTCTACGATGCCATTGAGGCGGGCGTGGCCGACATCGACGATCCGGCGCTCAAGGACCGCATCGACGGCCTCAAGGCCATCCGCGATCAGGCCAAGGCCGACGCCGAGCGCGCCCAGGCCATGCTCGACAGCTCCGGCTCCAAGGCCGTCACCCCGCAAATGGTCCGCACCTTCGCCAAGACAGCCCGCCAGCGCATCCGCCTCGAAGGCGGCGGCTACCGCCGCGACCACCTGCGCGCGCTAGCCCAGCGTGTCGAGGTCGCGGACGGCGAGGTTCGGATCATGGGATCGAAGACCCAGCTGCTTCAGGCGCTGGTGTCGGGCGGCGGCGTAACCGCAGTGCCCACTCAGGGACTGAAGTGGCGGAGACGGAGGGATTCGAACCCTCGAGACCCTTTTGGGGGTCTGCTCATTTAGCAAACGAGTGCCTTCAGCCTCTCGGCCACGTCTCCAGCACGTCTCCCTATGCCGAACCGCCGCGGCCTTTGCAAGGCATCCGGCGTGGTATCCCTCCGGAAATGTGACGGCGACGCGAACGATCGGGCAACTGGGCCAGGCAATTGGGGTCAGACGCAAGGCCGGCGCGCAGACCAGCCGGGCAGCGATCAGCGCGCGGCGGCGCGGCGGGCGGCCACGCTTGCGGCAAGGCTTGCCCCAACATCGGACCACTCGTCGGGGCGCCCCGCGCGGACAAGGTCAAGCGAAGGGTAGAAGGCGCTGGTGGCGGTATCCACCCCCCAGCACCAGTGCGCCACCGGGCCGACGGCGACGAGGCCCGGCCGCCCCCGGGCCCCGGCGAGATGGGCCACAGGCCCCTCCCCCGTCACCACAAGGTCCAGATGCTGGATCAGGGCCGCCGTATCGACAAGGGTGCCGCCGGCGTCCCAGCCCGGTCCAAGGCGCGCCACCTGCCTGCCGAACCCGGTGGCGGCCAGTTCCGCTTCCGCCTCCGGCCGCGTTTCGAGGCTCACCAGCGCGACGCCTTCAAGGGAGCCCATCGCGGCGAAAGCAGACAACAGGGCCAGATCG
This sequence comes from Xanthobacter oligotrophicus, assembly GCF_008364685.1. Lineage (GTDB taxonomy): Bacteria > Pseudomonadota > Alphaproteobacteria > Rhizobiales > Xanthobacteraceae > Xanthobacter > Xanthobacter oligotrophicus. Next base: position 287,086 of record NZ_VTTL01000009.1, on the reverse strand, counting down.
CCGTTCCAGGCGATCCCCACCGCGAAGCCGTCCGGCCGCATATCACGCCAGCGGGCGATGCGCGCGGGATCGGCCAAGAGATAGGGCGCTTGCGGCCAGCCATGCGGATCCGGCGCCATGAGGCGCGGCAGGCTAGCGAGGGGCGTCCAGCGCAGGCGCGCGTCGCGCACATCCACGCCGGCAAGGTCACTGGCCACGGGAATGCGCACATCGATGCGCGACAGCAGTGGCACGTGCTCAGCCTGCGCCAGAAGTCGCGCGGGAATCCTGCGGTCAGCCAGCAGCCGCAGCAGGCGGCCGAACAGGATCAGGTCGGCAAGGTCGCCCTCCGCCGTCACGATCAGGGCGGATGGCATCTCCACCCCGTCCCAATGCGGGAGCGGCAGCGGCTTCTGCGCGGACGCGTCTCCCGTCGCGCAGGCCTCCAGGCCGGCCCAGCCGTCCTGCCATCGCCCCTCGGCCAAAGCGTCGAGGGCACGCTGGCGAAGCGCCTCGGGCGCTAGGCTCTCGCGGCGCACCTCTTCCGGCGGAAGGCTCGGCTGCTGCACGGGTGTGGTGTCCTCCGCCACCGGGAGGCTCCCGGCGTCAGGGCGAGCCGCGGCCGGCGGCCGATCCCGTTCGGCCTCGACCGCGGCCGGCGGGCCGGGCTCGAATGCCGGAGGCTCGGTGGCAAGAGGGATGGCGGAAGGAATGGCGGGCGAAGGCTCGGCTGCTTCGGTGGCTGCCGTGGCCGCTTGGGGCGCTTCGAGATCACCCGTTGCGTGCGGCACCTCCGCCGGCTCCAGCCCGGCCTCCGGTGTGCCGGCTTCAGGCTCACCCGCTTCGGGCGCTGCCGCCGGCACGCTCACGGGCGCTGGCATCTCCACATCGCCTAGCTCGTGCTCGATGCCGGCCAACGCCACCTGGAAGGCGGGCCGGTTGGGAGCGGCCGCCAGGGCTATGCGGAAGGCTTCCCGCGCTGCGGGAAGATCCCCGGCCGCCCTGAAGGTCTGGCCAATCAGAAAATGGGCGTCGGCCAGATCGGGCTTCAGCTGCAGGGCGGCGAAAGCCGCCTCCGCCGCCTCGGCGCTGCGGCCGAATTCGTGCAGCAACGCGCCCTTGGCGAGGAAATGGGCCGGCTCCCACGGCTGGAGCTCGGCCAGCCGGGTGAAATCGGCCAGCGCCTCGGTGGACTGGCCCATGCGCACCCGCACCTGCGCCCGGTTGGCGAGGACTTCCACGGCGCGAGGATCAAGGACCAGGGCCGTGTCGAAGCAGGCCAGCGCTTCCGCGTGACGCCCGAGATTGGCGTGCATGTTGCCCGCGAGATAGCGCGCCTCCACAAGGCCCGGATCAAGCTTGGCCGCCGCCTCGAAGGCTTTGAGCGCCCGCTCCCATTTGTGTTCGGCCTGAAGCGTGGCGCCGAGCAGCACGTGGGCGTGGGGATTGTTGGAATGGCCGTGCTTGGCCCGGCGGGCCGCCGCGTGGGCGTCCTTGATCCGTCCGGCCTGCAGATGGGCGAACACGACCAGCCGCTCCACCTCGAACACGCCGGGCCGCGCCTTCAGGAGGCGAAGATAGATCTCGAGCGCCTCATCCAGGCGCCCTTCCCGATGCAATGCGGTGGCGCGGGAAAATGCGGCGCGCTCGTCCTCGACCATGGGCGCTCCTTGCCGCGGAATCAGTCGGCGCCACTCTTATAGCATTGCCGGCTCACACGAGGGCTTGATCGCAGGCCCGGTTCAGCGGGCGCGCTGGCCGAACAGGACGCTCTGGGCGTCCTTGTCCTTGGAGAGGTCCACCTTGGACCGCTCCTCGGCATTTATGGCGAGGCCCCGCTGCACCGCAGGCCGGGCCAGGACGCGGTCCAGCCACGCCTTGAAGTGGGGAAATTCCTCGATGTGCTGGCCCTGCCGCTCCCACAGCTTGGCCCAGCCCACGCAGGCGATGTCGGCGATGGAATAGTCGCCGGCGAGATAGTCGCGGTGCTTCAAGTGGGTATTCATCACGCCGTAGAGCCGGTGCACCTCGTTGGTGTAGCGCTCGACGGCGTAGGGGATCTTCTCCGGCGCGTAGATGCGGAAATGGTGCGCCTGCCCGGCCATGGGACCCAGGCCGCCCATCTGCCAGAACAGCCACTGGTCCACCTCCACCCGGCCGCGCTCGTCGGCGGGGTAGAACAGGCCGGTCTTGCGGCCGAGATACTGGAGGATGGCGCCGGATTCGAATACCGAGATGGGCTGGCCGCCCGGTCCGTCCGGATCGATGATGGCCGGCATCTTGTTGTTGGGCGAGATGGCGAGGAAATCCGGCTTGAACTGGTCGCCCTTGCCGATGTTCACGAGCTTGACCTCGTAGGGCAGCCCGCACTCCTCCAGCATGATGGTGATCTTCCATCCGTTGGGGGTGGGCCAGTAGAAAAGCTCGATCGGCAAAGACTGGACTGCGGCCATGATGCGCTCCCAGAGCCGTCTCCCTCGGACCGTTTGGCGATCCTTGAGGTCAGGCGGACTCTCATCTTCGTGTCAGAGGCCGGTCCCGCGGCCGCAGCGTAGAGGTAGACAGGAGCCGGCCCGAGGGCAAGTGGCCCCGCCAAAGCCGGCAGCCACGGGCTAAAGCTCGATCTTGAAGCCCTCGTGGGAGTTGGCGAAGCCCAGCCGGCGATAGAATCGGTGGGCGTCGGTGCGGACCTTGTTGGAGGTCAGCGCCAGACTCCGCGCCCCGGCTCGGCTGGCCTCTGCCATGGCGAAGCGCACCATGGCCTCGCCGATGCGGCGGCCACGCAGCGCCCCATCCACCTGCACCGCCTCGAGAAAGGCGCGCAGGGCGCCGCGCCCCGGCAGGCTGTGCACGAAGACGAGCTGGAACGTGCCCACCACGCGCCCCTCCAGCTCGGCCGCATAGAGGCGCGCCCGCGGATCAGCGGCGATGGCGTCGAAGGCGGTCCGGTAGTCACTGACAGCCGCCGCATCACAGGTGTCGCCATGGCCGCCGAGGGCATCGGCAGCGAACAAGGCGACCAGCGCGGGCAGGTCCTGCGGCTGGGCCGGGCGGATATCTATACCGGCAACGGGATCGGTCAGCGGCACAGGGGGTCATCCGGCGAGAGGACGGTCATCTGCCAGTCGCTCCAGCGATGGGGGTTCATGGCCGGCGACCACCATTTCACCGCCATCTCGATGGTGTTCTTGTCCGGCGGCGGCAACAGCAGCTTGGGCAGGCCGTTGGCGATGCCGGTGATGCGGGCGCAGCCCGTGGTCGGTCGCGACGGCGGGCGATACTGATCCTGGTACCAAACCACCACCCGCGCGCCGGGGATCGCGGCGCGCAGACGGCCAGCGGAGAACCGGTCGTCGGCGACGAGGGTTGGTGACGCGCCGAGCTTCGTATCGACGCCGAGCTGCATCTTGTACAGCGGCTCGGCCGAGACGCAGCGCCCGCACAGGCGCGGGTCGGGCCACAGGGGCACGGCGACACGCACCGCCATCACGCCCACCGCAATGGCGGCAAGCACTCCGAGATAGAGCTTCACTCGCGGCCGCCAGCCGCCGAGCCGCTCCAGCTCCGCGAACAGATAAACCGGCAGCAGCAGCAGGAAGACGTGGAAATAGCGGTCGCGCAGGTTGGTGGTGCCCACCGCAAACGTGGTGATGAGCGTGACCACGATGCCGAGCACGATCACCGTGCGCAGCACCCGCCGCGCGGCGCCGCGCTCGGGGGCATCCGGCTGAGCGCCCTCGCCCCGGTTGTAGGGCAGGAACACCAGCGCGATCAGGCCGGCGAGCGGCAGCACATAGCCGGCGATCGCGCCGACCACGGTGACGAGCACATCGTTCCAGCCCGCACCGGTGGCGCCGATGGTCTGGGCGGTGGCGCTGGCCACGTTGTGCCCGAAGTGCCAGAGCGCCCAGCCATAGATGCCCAGCGGCACCGCTGCGACGAGCAGGCTGATGAGGATGCGCCGGTCGAGGATCACCCGCCGGTAGGTGGGCTCGATGAGGCAGGCGACGATGAGCACGCCGAGGAAGGCGGCGAAGCCAAACTTGCCGAGCATGCCCACCGCGATCCACGCGCCGAGCCCGGCATAGAGGCCAGCGGACGGTTTGCGGGCAAGCGCGATGACCGTGAGGAAGGCGCCGGCAATGGCCACGATCATCACGTTGGAATGGGTGAGGATGCGGTGGCTGTGATAGCCGATCACCCAGATGGCCGAGAGCGAGAAGGTGGCCAGCGCCTGCAGTCGCGGCTCGGCGATCACCCGGCGGGCGACGCGGTAGACCAGCATGGCGCAGGCGAACAGCAGGGTGTAGCGCAGCACCGCGAAGGACAGCCGGTCCGTGCCCAGCACCTGCTGGAGGCCCCACAGCAGCCAGTCGAAGAAGGGCGGATTGCGCGGGACGTACGACAGTTCCAGCGACTGGACGAGATAGCTCTCGATGGCGTCGTCCGGATTGACGGCGATCTCGAACACGGTGGCGATGATGGCGTGCAGCACCATGTAGGCGCCGAGGATGACCGCCACGCCCTCCTGCCGCGCCCAGAACGGAACGTCGCCGGGCGCTGCGGCCTCGGTCTCCCGATGAAGATAACTGGCAGTCACGGGACACTCCTGATGCGCGGGCCTCTATAGCTGCGCCCGCCTATCGGCGCCACCTTGGGGAAGGGCCGGACCGGGGATTGCACCCCTCATCGCGGGAATGGGATCGGATACCGCAGGGGAATGGTCACCAGGCAGCAACACTGGCAGCAACACGGGACAAGGACACAGGGTGCCTGCCCTGCCCCGGCCACCCTACAGGGTCTCCAGCACGGCGAATCGATCCCGCCCGCCGGCGGCGAGCGCGGTGTCGGAAACCTCATGCACCAGCATGTCGTCCACCCGCGCCCCGGGAGGTCCGGCGCGGCAGGCGTCCAGCATGGCCGCGACCACCGCGTCCGGGCCGGCGAAGACCGCCTCCACCGCGCCGTCGCGGCGATTGCGCACGAAGCCCTTCAGGCCCTGTGCCTCAGCCGCGCGGGCGCACCAGGCGCGATAGCCGACGCCCTGCACCCGCCCGCGCAGCATCACATGCACGTACCGCATCAAGCCCTCTTGAAAAGACCCACCGTCAGTTGGCGCAGCCGCCGGGCGCCTTGAGCGCCTCGAAGGCGGACATGGCGCCAACCAGGGCGAACTTGCCGTAGTCGATCTTCAGGCTGCCCACGACACCGTTGTCGTAGAGCTGCATGTTCATCACATAGGCCGGGGCGCGATCCACCCCGCCGGTCTCGAAATAGCTGATGGTGACCGGATAGAAGGTGCGGCCGGTCAGGCTCTCCTTCGCCGGGGCCGCGATGCGGCTCTCGTCGCTGCTGGGGCGGCCCACCACGGCGAGGGTCTCGTAGACCTTGGCCGGGTCGTTGGCTCCGTCATAGACCTTCGCCTCGATCACGCTTTCCCCCGCGGCCGCGGCAGCGAGCACCCGCTTCACATGCTCGGTGGGCAGCAGGATCTCGCCCTTGAGGTCCAGGGTGCGGGCCTGGGGCTGGGTGACGGTGACCTTCAGGGCATCGCGCCCCTGCCGCTCCACGCTGGCCTCGATCTTGTCGTCGCCATCGTCGCCGGTGGAGGTGGAAGAGAAGCGGTAGGCCTTCGCCGCCCCGTCCTCCCAGGCCTTGGAGGTCACCGCCTGGCGCAGGGGGCTGCCTTCCCCCGTGGAGGCCAGGCTCTCCTGGCGGGTGAGGGTGGAATAGCCGGCGCAGGCATCCCCGGTGATCTCGTACTGGATTACCCCGTTCATCTCCTCGAGCTGGCCCGAGGGCTTGGAGCCGTCGAGGGAGAGGCGGTAGCTGGCCTTGTGGGGCAGCAGCGGAACCGCTCCCGCCGAGGCCGCGCCGAGGCCGAAGACTGCGAGCACCGCAACGAAGGCGAGGCGCGAACGAAACTGCATGGTCAAAACTCCTCCTGCGCCGCCCCGAGGGCACGCGCCTGCGCCGCCGCGCCGGCTTGCACGGGCGCTGCGGTTCGGCGAAGAGGAAGGCCCAATTGCGCACACCGTGTGGCAGAGCCCCGCACGGGACAGGAGCCTTTCATGACCTCGCCCATCGACGCCAAGCTTGCGGACCTCGGAATCACCCTGCCGACGCCGACGCCGCCGCTCGCCAATTATGTCCCTGTCCTGCGCACCGGCAACCTGCTGTACGTCTCCGGCCAAATCTCCATCGACGGCGCCGGCAAGATCCTGGCCGGCAAGCTCGGCGCGGGCCTTGAGATCGAGGCCGGCCGCGAGGCCGCAAAGCTGTGTGCCATCAACATCCTGGCCCAGGTGAAGGCCGCTCTCGGCGACCTCGACAAGGTGGTGCGGGTGGTGAAGCTCGTCGCCTTCGTGAACTCGACCCCCGATTTCCTGGACCAGCCCAAGGTGGTGAACGGCTGCTCCGACTTCTTCGTGGAGGTGCTGGGCGACAAGGGCCGCCACGCCCGCTCCGCCGTGGGCGTCGCCGCTTTGCCGTTTGACGCGGCGGTGGAAGTGGAAGCCATCGTGGAAGTGGCCTGAGGCCGAACGGCAGGATCCAAGCATGGGTGACCTGAGCTGGCTGACGGCGCGTCCGGTCGCCCATCGCGGACTGCATGACGCGGCCCACGGCATCATAGAGAATGCCGGCGCGGCGATGGATGCAGCCATCGCCGCCGGCTACGCCATCGAGCTGGACCTGCAGGCCAGCGCCGATGGCGAGGCCGTGGTGTTCCACGACTTTACCCTCGATCGGCTCACCGACGCCCAAGGCCCGCTGGCCGACCGCCCGGCGGCGGAACTCGGCGCCATCGCCTTTCGCGGCACCGGCGACCACATCCTCACCCTGCCCCAGCTGCTGGAGCGGGTGGCAGGCCGGGTGCCGCTCATCATCGAGATCAAGAGCACCTTTTCCGGCGACACCCGCCTCGCCGCCCGGGCGGCGGACCTGGTGGCGGCCTACAACGGCCCGGCGGCGCTCATGTCGTTCGATCCGCAGATGCTGGAGGTGGTGCGCGCCCGCGCCCCCGGCGTCGTGCGGGGCATCGTTGCGGAAGGTCATTACGGGCCCGGCTGGCAGCACATCGGCCCTGCCCGCGGCTTCGTCCTCGCCAACCTGCTGCACTGGCCGCGCTCGCGATTCCAGTTCGTGAACTATCGCGTCGCCGACCTCGACAAGCCGGTGGTGCGCCTCCTGCGCGCCCTCAGGATGCCGGTGCTGACCTGGACCGTGCGGACGAAGGACCAGCGCGAGCGCGCCGCGCGCTACGCCGACCAGATCGTGTTCGAGGGCTTCCGGCCCTAGGTCCGCATGCCCATCGCGTCCCGGACCAGCGACGGTGCAGCCGAAGCACCGATCCGGGACGTGATCGCAAGAGGTCTGCGCAGCCGGCAAAACCCATATGGCGACACGGGGCGCGAGCACCTGCGGCGCGCTCGCGCGCCGACCCCCGACCATCGCCCCGCCCCGCTTCAGCCGGCCGGCGCGCGAGGGCTTCTGCCCCAGCGTTAGCCTACCTGCGGCGTCCTGTCGCGGTGGGCAGGGTGTGATGCAACGCACAAATTAGGCGGATGCCCGACGCCCGCATTCGCATCCTGCCAGCCCTCACCGAGATCAAAGCGGCCGATTGGGACGCCTGCGCCGCCGGCGGCGCGGCGCGGCCGGAGCCGTTCCTGTCCCACGCCTTCCTCTCGGCGCTGGAAAGCTCGGGCTGCGCTGCCGCCCGCACCGGCTGGCTGCCCCAGCATCTGGTGGTCGACGGGCCGGACGGCACCCCCTCGGCGGTGATGCCGGCCTATCTGAAATCCCATTCGCGCGGCGAATATGTCTTCGACCAGGGCTGGGCCGACGCCTACAGCCGCGCCGGCGGCGATTATTACCCCAAGGTTCAGGTCTCGGTGCCGTTCACGCCCGTGACCGGCCGCCGCCTGCTCTTGAAGGATCCGCAGGACCCGGTGGGCCGGCCTGCCCTCACCGCCGGGCTGAAGGAGCTGGTGCGCCTGCGCGGGGCCTCCTCCGCCCATGTCACCTTTGCCACCCAGGGCGAATGGGAAGGCCTGTCGCAGCTCGGCTTCCTGCCCCGTACCGACCGCCAGTTCCACTGGACCAATGCCGGATACGCCACCTACGACGATTTCCTGGCGGAACTTGCCTCCCGAAAGCGCAAGGCCCTGAAAAAGGAGCGGCGCGAAGCGCTGGCCGACGGCATCACCATCGAGTGGCTGACCGGCGCGGGCCTGACCGACGAGGCGCTGGACGCCTTCTTCATGTTCTATCTGGACACCGGCGGCCGCAAATGGGGCACGCCCTATCTCAACCGCGAGCTGTTCTCGCTGCTGGCCGAGCGCATGCCGCAGGACATCCTGCTGGTGATGGCCCGGCGCGAGGGGCGCTACATCGCCGGGGCCCTCAACTTCATCGGCGCCGAGACGCTGTACGGGCGCTATTGGGGCGCCGTGGAGCAGCACCCCTTCCTGCATTTCGAGGTCTGCTACCATCAGGCCATCGACTTCGCCATCGCCCGGGGGCTCAAGGTGGTCGAGGCCGGCGCCCAGGGCGAGCACAAGCTGGCGCGCGGTTATCTGCCGGTCACCACCTATTCGGCCCACTATATCGTCCATCCCGGCCTCAAGGCGGCGGTGGCGCAATATCTCGACCGCGAGCGCGCCTATGTGGAGGAAGACGCTGCCGTGCTCACCGAGCTTGGCCCCTTCCGCCGCTGCCGGGAGGAGGAACACGACTGAGGGTAATGGGACACACCTTGCGTCCCTTTTGCCGGCGTATCATCCCGCCGTTGCCCGGCCCCTTGCCCGGTCGCTATAGTCCGCCCGCGAAACCGGGGGTTTGCGATGACGTATTGCTGTGGGGTCCTGGTGCGGGACGGCCTTGTTCTGATTGCCGATACCCGGACCAATGCCGGCCTCGACAACATTTCCACCTTCCGCAAGCTCCACATCTTCGAGGAGCCGGGCCACCATGTGCTCGGCCTCGCCACCGCCGGCAACCTGTCGGTGTCCCAATCGGTGGTGAGCCTGCTGCGGGAGGGTGTCGAGGACCACGAAGCCGGCGAGCGCCACCAGCTTCGCGATTGCCGCACCATGTTCCAGGCCGCCCAGTTGGTCGGCACCGCCATCCGGCAGGTGCACAAGGTCAATGGCGAGTTGATGGAGCAGAGCGGCATCAGCTTCGAGGTGTCGTTCCTGCTTGGCGGTCAGATCCTCGGCGACTGCCTGCGCCTGTACATGGTCTATTCCGCCGGCAATTTCATCGAATGCACGCCGGACACGCCTTTCCTCCAGATCGGCGAGCACAAGTACGGCAAGCCGGTGCTGGACCGCGCCGTGACCTATGAGATGGAAATCTCCGACGCGCTGAAATCCAGCCTCATCTCCATGGATTCCACCATGCGCTCGAACCTCGGCGTGGGCCTGCCCATCGACGTGATGGTGGTGTCGCCGGACACGCTGCGCTCCGAGCTGCTCTACCGCGTCGAGCCCGGGGAGCCCTATTTCCACGACCTGCGCGAGCGCTGGTCGGCGGCGCTGCGCTCCGCCCACGCCTCCATCCCGCGCCCGCCCTATCTGAAGGACGTGCGCACCCGCCGCCTCACGGAGGTGTGACGGAAGGTTCCCCATGGGAATCCAAAAGGCACGCATCGCGCGGGACGTCGCAAGAAAAAGGGCGCCCCTGGGGCGCCCTTCATTTTTGAACGTGAGCGGCTAACGCCGACCCTCGCGCAGGCTTTTAGATCACGCCACCTTGGGGGCGAGCTTGGCGGAGACGATCTTGTCGGGATCCTTCACCGGCTCGCCGCGCTTGATCAGGTCCACATTCTCCATGCCGGAGATCACCTCGCCCCAGGCGGTGTACTGGCCGTCGAGGAAGCGGGCGTCGCCGAAGCAGATGAAGAACTGGCTGTCGCCGGAATCGGGATTCTGCGCGCGCGCCATGGAGACGGTGCCGCGGATGTGAGGCTGGCGGTTGAACTCGGCCTTCAGCTTCTTGCCCGAGCCGCCCATGCCGGTGCCAGTGGGATCGCCGGTCTGGGCCATGAAGCCGTCGATGACGCGGTGGAACGGCACGCCGTCATAAAAGCCGGTGGACACCAGTTCCTTGATGCGGGCCACGTGGCCGGGAGCGAGGTCCGGGCGGAACGCGATGGTCACCGGCCCCTTGGTGGTCTCCAGAACCAGAACTTCGTCACTCATGGGTCTCATCCTTTCGAGGCGACGCCGGAGGGTCCGGCCGCCGCGTCCGCCCGGCCGTGCCGGGGCTCAAGAAAGCCGCACCGATCGGCTGAGCCCACCGGTGCGGCACGCAATCACGTCAGCTGAATACCTTGGCCACCATCACTTGGCCGCCCTCACTTGGCGTCGGCTGCCACCTGCATCTTCACGATGCGGTCGGGGCCGGCCACCACGCCGCCCGAGCCTGAGCCCTTCTTGATCTTGTCCACGAACTCCATGCCCGACACCACCTGGCCCACCACGGTGTACTGGTTGTTCAGGCTCGGGGTCTCGTCGAACATGATGAAGAACTGCGAGTTGGCGCTGTCGGGCGAGGAGGCCCGCGCCATGCCCACCACGCCGCGCTTGAACGGCACGGAGGAGAATTCCGCCGGCAGGTTGGGATATTTGGAACCGCCGGTGCCGTCGCCGCGCAGGCCGTCGCCGGTCTGGGCCATGAAGCCGTCGATGACGCGGTGGAACGGGACGTTGTTGTAGAAGCCCTCGCGGGTCAGCGTCTTCATGCGTTCCACATGCTTGGGCGCAAGGTCTGGCCGCAGCTGGATGACCACGCGGCCATAGGGCGTGTCGAGAAAGAGGGTGTTCTGCGGATCGGGCTTGGTCTGCGCGGCCGCCGGCAGCGCGACGGCGAAGGCGAGCAGGGCTGCGGCGAGGAAGCGGCCCAAAAGACGCGTCATGAAGATCTCCTGCGAACGGCCCCTGTCGGGGCGGATAACCGTGCTTCAGCGCGGGAACTTGTCCTTGAGGCGCGCCAGCACTTCGGCCGGCACGAAGGCGGAAACGTCGCCACCCATGGCCGCGATCTGCCGCACGAGCGTGGCGGTGATGGGGCGCACCCGCGGCGAGGCGGGCAGAAACACGGTCTGGATATCGGGGGCGAGCACGCCGTTCATGCCCGCCATCTGCATCTCGTAATCAAGGTCGGTGCCGTCGCGCAGGCCCCGGATGAGCAACGTCGCGCCGAGCCGCTGGGCGGTGGAGGTGATGAGATCGCCGAAGGTGATGGCCTCCAGCGTCGCATTCTCTTGCGCAGCGATGGGACCGCACACCGCCGTGAGCATCTCCAGCCGCTCCTCGGCAGAAAACAGCGGCGCCTTGCCGGGATGGATGCCCACCGCCAGCACCAGCCGGTCCGCGAGGCGACAGGCGGAGCGCACCACGTCCAGGTGGCCGTTGGTCAACGGATCGAACGAGCCGCCATAGATGGCGGTGCGGGGCATGCGTGCGCTCATGCTGCGCTCTTCATGGGGCGTACCTCATGGGGGGCGCCTCTGCGGGCGCACCTCTCGGGGCGGAAGGGGTAGCCGTCCGCACGGCCAGACGCAACCGGCAAGGGCGGATCCAGCGGGGTGGAGCGGGGGTGCCTGCCCTAGGCCGGCGTGATGGTGGCGTCGAACGACCCGCCGGGGCCTGGCACGACCACCTTCACCGGGTGGTCCGCCAATGCCTGCACGAAGAAGGAGGCGTCCTGCACCAGGATGGGGAAGGAGCCGTAATGGCACGGCACCACGACCTCGACGCCCGGCAGGAAGCGCTTCACCGCCAGCGCCGCCACGGCAGGACCCATGGTGAAGCGGTCGCCGATGGGGATGAAGACCACCTTGGGCCGGTGGATCTCGCACATCAGCGCCATGTCGGAATAGATGTCGGTGTCGCCCATGTGCCAGACGGTGGGCTCGCCCGGCGCGCGGATGATGAGGCCGGTGGGGTTGCCGAGATATTCGGAGGGGCTGCCCGGGCCGCCCGAGGAATGGTCGGCGCGCACCATGGTCACGGTGAAGCCGCCACAATCCAGCGAGCCTCCGGTGTTCATCATCTGCCCGGCATTGCCGGCGCCCTTGGCGGCGAGATAGGCGCAGATCTCCGGATTGGCCACCACCGGCAGGGTCCGGCTGGCGTCGGCCGCATCCTCCACCAGGGAGACGGTGTCGCCCACATGGTCGGAATGGCCGTGGGTGAGCAGGATGTGCGTCACCCCGCGGGAGGCCTCCTCCACTGTGGAGGGGAAGCTGGGATTGCCGGTGAAGAAGGGATCGATGAGCACCGCCTTGTCCGCAAAGTCGAGGCGGAACGCGGCGTGGCCGAACCAGGTGATCTTCATGGGAAAGGACGCCCCTTGGCTGCGCGGAAGCACGCGCCGGTCAGCATGCAGGACAGGCTGGCCGGATCACGCGGTCTCCGTCTTGAAGTCTGGAGCCGGTTCCGGCTCCAGACTCGATCGGGCGCGGAGTATCCCGGAAGGTCCGGCATGGCGCAACGGCGAGGTGGCCTTTAGCCACGCTTGCCGGCGGAAATGGCAGGGGCCCCTCACCCCAGCGTCGAGAGCGCCGGGAAGGTCTCGATGAGCCAGTAGCTGGCATGGGCGATCCAGCCGGACATGAAGGCGATGCCGGTGAGCACCAGCAGCGCGCCCATGGCCTTCTCCACCACCGGCAGCACCTTGCGCATGTGGACGAGGCTTTTCAGGAACGGCCGCACCGCGAACGCCGCCAGCAGGAACGGAACGCCGAGGCCCAGCGAATAGATGGCGAGCAGGCCCGCGCCCTTGGAGACCGTCGCCTCCGACCCCGCCACCGCGAGAATCGCGCCCAGCACCGGGCCGAGGCAGGGCGTCCAGCCGAAGGCGAAGGCGAGGCCCATCACGAAGGCGCCCCAGATCCCGGTGGGCTCATGCACATGCGCCCGCGCGGTGCGATGCAGCAGATGGATGCGGAACACGCCGAGGAAGTTCAGCCCCATCACGATGATGGCAAGGCCGGCGATGATGGACAGCACGTCGAGATGCGCCCGCAGCAGGTCGCCGATGGCCGAGGCGCCTGCCCCCAGCATCACGAACACCACGCTGAAGCCGGCCACGAACAGCACCGCCCCCACCATGGCCCGGCGCCCCACCTCCTTCACCGGCTCGTCGCCGGCAAGGTCGTCCAGCGTGCTGCCACCGAGGAAGCACAGGTAGGGCGGCACCAAGGGGAGCACGCAGGGGGATACGAAGCTCACGAGGCCGGCGAGGAAGGCGGCGGGCAGGGTCACGTCGGCCATGGGTCTTCGTCGCAGCTCCTCTGTCGCGCGGGCGGTGGCGGGCGGGCGTCCCGTCGACGCACCGTCTCGTGTTGCTTTGCCTCATGGGCCGCCGGAGACGTTCGGGCAAGCCACACTTCGCCGCGCTCCCCGCCTTGTGAGCGCGGCCGGCGCCCCGGGCCGGCGCCGGCCGGGGCTTGCACAGGGGCTTGCAACCGCCACACTTCAAGGACATCTGAAGGGCATGAGCGACGAGCGCACGCCCCCCCGCCGGCCGCAGGTCTTCCGCCTCGACGAAGCCGCCATCACCATGGCGCCGCCGGAGCCGGCGGAACCCGCCTTCCCCCTGCCTGTGCCGGTTCCCGAGCCGCGCCGCAGTTGGGGCCTGTCGCTGGCCGGCCTGTTCTGGTCGGCGCTGGGCGGCGTGCTGAGCCTGATGGCCTATGTGGGCCTCAGCCAGCTCATCGCCGACCTGTTCGCCCGCGCCGAATGGCTCGGCTACGTGGGCCTTGCCTTCACCGCCGCGCTGCTGGCTGCCGCCCTCGCCATCGTGGCGCGGGAGGTGGCGGGGATGGCGCGGCTGACCAAGCTCGACGCTATCCGCGCCAACGCCGAAAAGGCCCTTGCCGAGGACGACCGCGCCCTCGCCGAAGCCGTGGTGCGCGACGTGCTGCGCCTGTCGGCCGAGACGCCCTCCCTCGCCCGGGCCCGCACCGACCTGGAGGGACACCTCACCGGCATCATCGACGGGGCGGACCTGGTGCGCCTGTCCGAGCGCACCTTGCTGGCGGGCCTTGATTCCCGCGCCCGGCAGATGGTGTCGGATGCGGCACGCAACGTCTCCGTGGTCACCGCCGTGTCGCCGCGGGCGGCGGTGGACCTCGCCTTCGTGCTCTACAGCGCCGTCACCCTCATGCGCCGGCTCGCCCAGCTCTATGGCGGGCGGCCCGGAACGTTGGGCACGTTTCGGCTGGTGAAGCATGTGCTGGGGCATCTCGCTATCACCGGCGGCATGGCGGCCGGCGACACGCTGGTGCAACAGATCGTGGGCCAGGGGCTGGCGGCGCGGCTGTCGGCCCGGCTCGGCGAAGGGGTGGTGAACGGGCTGCTCACGGCACGCCTCGGGCTCGCCGCCATCGCCGTCACCCGCCCCCTGCCCTTCACCGCCCTGCCCGCGCCGCGCCTCGCGGATGTGGCCGGCGGGCTGCTGCGCAAGGCCGAGGAGGACGAGGCGGCGGCCTCACGCCGGCAGTAGGTACGCCGGAATGGCATCCGGCGTGTAGCGCACCGGGCGATTGCGCCAGATCATCTGCGCCGTGGGCCAGACCACGAACGCCCCCATGGCGCCGAGGAACAGCGCCACGCTCCATTGCCTCTCCATGACCGCGAAGCCCAGCACCGTGGCAAGCCCCGCGAGGGCCGCGAACCCCACCGCCACCATCAGCGCAAACCGCCACGGCCCATAACCGCCGCTGAAGCGGGCGCCACTACCCGCTTTCGCGAGCGCCGCATGCAGCGCCCGGACGAAGGCCGCATAGTCCGCCCCCTGGTCGCGCACGCCGGTGAGCGAGATGCGCGAGGCGGACCCCGTCTTCAACTTCGTGCCGTCGCGGCCGGACAGCTCGATCTCGAAGCTATGGTTCGCGAACTTGGCCGGCAGGAAGCGCAGGGTGACGGTGGTCACGTCGGCCAGGGCAAGCCGCCCCTCCTTGGGACCCACCGCGAACTCCAGCACCGGCGGGGCGAGCTGGAGCCGCACGCCGGCGCCGCCGAGGCGGGGAAAGCAGGCATAGGCGGCGACGGTGGAAGCCACGCTCACGTCAGCTCCCGCATGGCGGCATCAATGCCCTCGACGGTGAGCGGGAACATGCGCCCGTCCATGAGGTGGCGCATGAGGCGGATGGATTCCGTATAGCCCCAATGGGGCTCGGGCACCGGATTGAGCCACGCCGCCTTGGGATAGGTGGTGGTGAGGCGCTCCAGCCAGACCTTGCCCGGCTCGGCATTGTTGTGCTCCACCGAGCCGTTGGCATAGGTAATTTCATACGGGCTCATGGAGGCATCGCCCACGAAGATCAGCTTGTAGTCGTGCGGGTAGGTGTGCAGCACGTTGAACAAAGGGATGCGCTCGGTGGCACGCCGGACGTTGGATTTCCACACGCCCTCGTAGACGCAATTGTGGAAGTAGAAGTGCTCGAGGTGCTTGAACTCGGCGCGGGCGGCGGAGAACAGCTCCTCCACCTGGGCCACGTGCCAGTCCATGGAGCCACCCACGTCGAGGAACAGCAGCACCTTCACCGCATTGCGCCGCTCCGGCCGCAGCCGCACGTCGAGCCAGCCCTGGCGGGCGGTCTCGCGGATGGTGCCGTCGAGGTCCAATTCCTCCGCCGCGCCGATGCGGGCGAACTTGCGCAGGCGGCGCAGCGCCACCTTGATGTTGCGGGTGCCAAGCTCGACCGTGTCGTCGAGGTCCTTGAACTCGCGCTTGTCCCAGACCTTCACCGCGCGGAAATTGCGGTTGCCATCCTGGCCGATGCGCACGCCTTCGGGATTGTAGCCGTAGGCGCCGAAGGGCGAGGTTCCGCCGGTGCCGATCCACTTGGAGCCGCCCTGGTGGCGCCCCTTCTGCTCCTCCAGCCGCTGCTTCAAGGTCTCCAGCAGCTTGTCGAGCCCGCCCAGCGCCTCGATCTGGGCTTTCTCCTCCTCGGTGAGGTGCTTCTCCGTGAGCTTCCTCAGCCAATCTTCGGGGATGGAATGGCCTTCCTCGCCGAGGGCGCTTTCAAGGCCCTTGAAGCAGCGGCCGAAGACCTGGTCGAAGCGGTCCAGGTGGCGCTCGTCCTTCACCAGGCTGGCGCGGGCGAGATAGTAGAAGGCATCCACCTGCCGGCCGGCCACGTCGCGGTCCATGGCCTCCATCAGCGTGAGATATTCACGCACGGAGACCGGCACGCCGGCGGCCTTGAGCGCCTCGAAGAAGGCGATGAACATTAAAGGCTTCTCCCCGCTCCACGCCCTGCGCCGGCCCACCGGCCACGCCATCCGCGCGCGACGCCGGACCAGCATAGCGGAGAGCGCCGGCCCCGCGCAAAGCCGCCGCCCGACCGCAGACCCCAACGGCCCGCGCCACCTTCACAACGGCCAAGGCCGCGTCCCGAGGGGCGCGGCCTTGGCTGGAGCGGAGTGCCCCCTTTGGGGGCAGGGCTCAGTTTGCGGTAGAGACCAGGTTGTTGGCGTCCGCGATCTCGCGGGCGGTGGTCGCCCCCAGCAGCACCAGGTTGAGGAACTTCGTCAGCTCCACCGACCCGGCATTGCCGATATAGATGATGTCCTTGTCCCGCATGGGGACCTTGGTGGACATCAGATAGCCAGTCGGCTCGCGGAAATTGACCGTGTAGATGGTCGGGATCCGCTTGTCCGGAATGGTGGACACGTCCACGCCCATGCGCTCCAGCGTGGCGCGGTTCTCGATGCGGAACAGGAACACCGACTGCGGGTCCGCCTGCTGGTCGAGCAGGCCCTCGGCCTTGGCCGCGGCCTCGCTCAGGCTGATCGAGTCTTCGCCGAAGTTGAACTGGCCCTGCTTGCCGGTGGCGCCGAAGGCCAGGAAGGTGCGCGGACGGCTGAACACATAAATGGTGTCGTCCGGCTGCAGATAGATGTTGTTGGCCGGCTCGCGGATCAGGCGGTTGAAGCTGATAGTCGCCTCGCGGTTGCCGCGCTGCAGCGTGACCATCAGGTCGTAGCCCTTGGCCTGGGCCCGGCCGCCGCGGCTGACGGCGTCGAGAATGCGTTCGCCGGCGGAGGTCAGCGGGAAGCGCAGCGGCGTTTCCAACTCGCCAGTCACGGTCACGGCGTTGGACCGCTGGGTCTTCACCGTCACCACGGCCTGGGGCTCGATGGCGCGGTTGCGCAGACGGTCGACGATTTCCTTCTCCACCTGGGAGGGCGAAAGCCCCACGGCCTTGATCTGGCCGGCGTAGGGCACCGAGATGAGGCCGTTGGGATCCACCGACTGGTCGGGGAGGTCGACGAAATTGCCGGCGCGCGAGGCCGCTTCCGCCGGAATGAACAGGCCTCCCGAGGACGCCTCGAAGATGGAGACGCCGACCACGTCGCCGACGCCGATCTTCACGTTGGGAATGGGCCTGCGGTCATTGCGGAAGGTGCCGATCAGCCCCTCGCTGTCGGTGGTGGCAAGCACGCGCACCACATCGATGGTCATGGGCACCAGCTTGTAGCCGACGCCATCCGTGTCCTGAGTCTGCGGGTTACGCACTTCTGTGCTGTAGGGGCCGGAAGCCGGAAGAAAATTGCAGCCGCCCAAGGCTGCAGCGATGGCGACGCAGCCTGCGAAACGAAGGCGGTCGAACCAACTCTTTCGGACGAGCAACACTGGCCATTACCCCCTTACGACGTCGCGTGTGATCCCTACCATGATGGTCCCGGAGCGGCCTATCTCCGTCCGGTTGAATCCACTCCGGGCCGACGCGTTTCCGAGAGTCATGTGGCATCGCAGCAACAAGTGACGATGCGGGTTTCCTCGCGAGACAGTCAAAATGATACCACCAGCCAAGAGGTATCGGCCTGTCGTTCCGCGAGGCGTTCCGGAGGCCGCATGAGCCTCAGGTGGTGATGTGGAAACAGTCGGCGCCTTCGAGCACCAGACAGGTCAGATGCCCAGAGGCATAGGCTCCGGTGTCGATATTGATCCGGTTGGGTAATACCTCCGGCTGCTTGGTCGGGGTATGCCCGTGCACGACGCAGTGGCCCAGCCAGTCGGGACAGTCGAGGAACTCGCGCCGGATCCACATCATGTCCTCGCGGCTCTGGTCCTCCAGCGCGACGCCAGGGCGCAATCCCGCATGGACGAACAGATAGTCGCCGCAGACGAAATGGCTGGACAGCCGCTTCAGGAACGCCAGATGCGCCGGTGAAACGGCCGCGCGCCACTGGCTCCAGAGCGTGCCCTCGTCCAGGGTGCGCCTGTGGCCCACATAGGAGAAGACCGTCTCGAGCCCGCCCATCTTCAGCCAGCGGGCAAACGCCTCCCGCGACAGGAGGGCGTCGATCATCACCGCCTCGTGGTTGCCGCTGATGCACACCGCCTTGCGGCTCGTCTGGCGCTCGATCAGCGCGTCGATGACCGCCGCCGACTTCGGGCCGCGGTCCACATAGTCGCCCAGATAGACCTCGATGCAATCGACGCCCGGATGCACGATCATGTCCTCGTCGATCGCCGCCTGCAGCCGCTTGAGCAGATCGAGGTGACCGTGGATGTCGCCGACGGCATAGACGCGCTTGTGCGGCGGAAGGCGCGGCACCGGCGGGTCGAAAGCGGATTCAGTCATAGGATTGGGGCGGAGCTTCAGCATTGCCATGGTCGCGGCTTGACCTCTGCCACTGCGGCACCCCCATGGGGCACGATCACGAACGAAAGTCTAGCACACGCCCGCACGCACTGCGAAGAGCCTTTGTTGCAATGCGGTAACAGCGTAAAGCCAAACAGCAATTACCTATGGGCAGGGGTCCCGGTGGGTCGCAGGCGGCAGCGGGACGCAAGGGTGACACCTCGACCGGAGCGGTGAATCCAGCTCTAAGGTCGGGCTCAAGGGGTTTCGCGCGGAGGAAGCGCGTCAAGACGCCCCAGATCAAGGACTTGAGGCATCAGGGACTTGAGGCATCGGCGCAAGACCGGCACATGACGCCTTGGCTTCGGGGGAGGCGGTGATGGCATTCGACCTGACGGCGCTGGCCGTGCTCCTGGAAGCCCTGCTCGGCTATCCCGCGGGCATGGTGCGCCGCATCGGCCATCCGGTGATCTGGATCGGCCGGCTGATCGTGCTCCTGGACCATGGCCTGAACCGTCCGGGCCTGACCGCCGCGACTCGCAAGGGCCTCGGCGTGGTGGCGGTGGGCGTAATCCTCGCCGCAGCCGCCGTCCCTACCGCGATTCTTGAGGCGCTGCTGCGTCCCCTGCCCTTCGGCCTGCTCGTGCTCGGCCTGATCGGCTCGACGCTGATTGCCCAGCGATCCCTGCACTGGCACGTGGCGCGGGTGGCCGAGGCTTTGGAGAGCGGCAGCCTGGAGGCGGCACGCACGGCGGTGAGCCATATCGTCGGCCGCGACCCGCAGACCCTGGATGAGGCCGGCGTCGCCCGCGCCGCCATCGAGAGCCTGGCTGAGAATTTCTCCGACGGCGTGGTGGCGCCCACCTTGTGGATGTGCGTGGGCGGGCTGGCCGGGGGCGCCGCCTACAAGGCGCTCAACACCGCCGACAGCATGATCGGCCACCTCACCGAGCGCCACGCCGCCTTCGGCTGGGCCGCCGCCCGCGCCGACGACTACGTGAACCTGCCCGCCTCGCGCCTCGCCGGCATGCTGCTGATCGCAGCCGCCGCCATCACCCCCGGCGCCGATGCCCGCGCCGCCCACACCGCCATGCTGCGGGACGCGCCACGCCACCGCTCCCCCAACGCCGGCTGGTCGGAAGCCGCCATGGCCGGCGCACTGGGGCTGAAGCTGAACGGCCCGAAGGTCTATGCCGGCGTCTTCACCGAGGACGCCTACATGGGCGATGGAAGGCGGGAGGCGACGGCAAGCGACGTGCGCGCCGCGCTGCGGCTCTACCGCCGGGCGGACGCGCTGATGGTGCTGCTGGTGCTCGCGGGGGCCGCAGCCCCCTTCATCTGGCGAGGCTGAGCAAAAGATCGAGGTCGAGATGGGCGGCAAGGTGGGCGGCGAGGCGGTCCAGCGTCTCTTCCACCCCCCGCTCATAGGCCGCCTGCGACGGTGCCCCGCCGAGCGACGAGAGCAGGCCGCCACGGAAGGCGTCGGACGCGAACAGCCCGTGCACATAGGTACCCGCCACCCGGCCCGACGCGGATCGGGCGCCATCCGGCCGCCCATCGGAGAGCATGGCGAAGGGCCGCTCCGCATCCGCGCCGGTGGTGACGCCCATGTGCATCTCATAGCCGGAGAACGGCTCCCCCTGCGCCACGCCGTCCACCTCCACCAGTCGCTTGTCCGGTGACAGCACGGTGTGGACCTTGAGCAGGCCGAGACCCCGGGCGATCTTCGCCTCGCCCTCAATGCCGTCGGGATCGGCGATGGTCTCGCCGAGCATCTGGTAGCCGCCGCACAGGCCCATCACATGGCCGCCGCGCCGGGCGAAGGCGAGGATGTCGTGGTGGAGCCCCTCGGCCTTGAGCGCCGCGAGGTCCGCGATGGTGGCCTTCGAGCCGATCAGCAGCACCAGGTCGGTGTCCACCGGCAGCGTCTCGTGGGGACGGATGCGGCGCATCTCCACGGAGGGCTCGGCATCGAGCGGATCGAGATCGTCGAAATTGGAGACGTGGGGCAGGATGGGCACGCAGATCTTGATGCGCGCCCCCGGCTTGGGCGCGGGCGGGGCGGCAAGCGCCAGCGCATCCTCCGCCGGCAGGCGGATGGCCTCACCGAAATGCGGTACCAGCCCCAGCGCCGCCCATCCAGTCTGGCGGGAGATCAGGTCCATGCCGGCTGAAAACAGGCTCGGGTCGCCGCGGAAACGGTTGACGATGAAGCCTTTGATGAGCACAGCGTCGGCTGCATCGATCACCGCTTTCGTCCCCACGAGGGAGGCGATGACACCGCCCCGGTCGATATCGCCGATGACCACCACCGGCACATCTGCCGCGCGGGCAAAGCCCATGTTGGCGATATCGCCGGCGCGCAAATTGACCTCGGAGGCACTGCCCGCCCCCTCCACCAGCACCAGGTCGGCCTCGGCCTTCAGGCGGTCGAAGCTCTCCAGCACGAACGGCAGCAGCGACGGCTTCATGCCCTGGTAGGCCGCCGCCTTGGCGGTGGCGTGGACGCGGCCCTGGACCACCACCTGCGCGCCGGTCTCGCCCTGCGGCTTCAGCAGCACCGGGTTCATGTGGACGCTGAGGGGCACCCGCGCCGCCCGCGCCTGCAGCGCCTGCGCCCGGCCG
Organism: Xanthobacter oligotrophicus; assembly: GCF_008364685.1. Classification (GTDB taxonomy): domain Bacteria; phylum Pseudomonadota; class Alphaproteobacteria; order Rhizobiales; family Xanthobacteraceae; genus Xanthobacter; species Xanthobacter oligotrophicus. The sequence goes on along the minus strand of NZ_VTTL01000009.1, from coordinate 265,875 downwards.
ATCTCGCCGCCGTCGGCGGTGACGGCGGCATTGTTGGACATGTTTTGCGGCTTGAACGGCCGCACCTTCAGCCCGCGCAGGGTGAAGGCGCGCGCGAGACCTGCGACGAGGAGCGACTTGCCCACGTCCGATCCGGTGCCCTGGAACATCAGCGCGCGTGCCAAGGGCCGTTCCATCCGATCAGAACTCGATGCCGGCCTGCGCCTTCACGCCGGCCGCGAAATGGTGCTTCACCAGCCCCATCTCGGTGACGAGGTCCGCCGCCGCGATCAACTCCGGCTTGGCGTTGCGGCCCGTCACCACCACGTGCAGGCCAGGGCGGCGGGCGGCGAGGGTGGACACCACCTTGCCAAGGTCGAGATAATCGTAGCGCAGGGCGATGTTCAGCTCGTCGAGGACGAGGAGATCGATGGTCTCGTCTTCCATCAGTTCGCGGACCTTGGCGAAGGCGCGGGCGGCGGCGGCGCGGTCGCGGGCGAGGTCCTGGGTCTCCCAGGTGAAGCCCTCGCCCATGGTGTGCCAGACCACGCGATCGCCGAATGCGGCAAAAGCCTCCTGCTCCCCGGTCTGCCACGCGCCCTTGATGAACTGCACCACGCCCACACGCCCGCCGCGCCCGAGCATGCGCAGCGCCAGGCCGAAGGCGGCCGTGCTCTTGCCCTTGCCGGGGCCGGTATGGACGATGAGCAGGCCCTTCTCGATGGTCTTTTCCGCCACCTCCCTGTCCTGCACCGCCTTGCGCTTTTCCATCTTGGCGCGATGGCGGGCGGCCTCGGCGTCATCCACGACGGGGGGAGAAACGGGCTCGCTCACGGCGTCTCGTCCTTTACGATCAGGGGCAGGCCGGCCACCACCAGCACCACCTGCCGCGCACGGGCGGCGAGGCGCTGGTTGAGGAGGCCGGCGGCGTCGCGGAAACGCCGGGCCAGCGCATTGTCCGGCACGATGCCGAAGCCCACCTCGTTGGCCACGCAGACGGTGAGGCCGGGACGCGCCACAAGAGCGCTCTCCAGAGCCGCGCCCTCGGCATCGAGGTCGTGCTCGGCCAGCAGGTGGTTGGTGAGCCACAGCGTCAGGCAATCCACCAGCACCGGCTGCTCGGGCGGCAGCGCCTTGAGGCATCCGGCGAGGTCGAGGGGCGCCTCAAGGGTCTGCCACCCCTCCCCGCGTCGATCGCGATGAAGGGCGATGCGCGCCTCCATCTCCCCGTCGCGGGCCTCGGCGGTGGCGATATAGGCCCACGGCGCCGGCTGGCGGCGGACCTCGACCTCGGCGAAGCGGCTCTTGCCGGAGCGCGCGCCGCCGAGGATCAGGACAAGGCCGCCGCTCAAGCCGTGGACCGGGCGAAACGCTGCCGCAGCAGCCCTGCCAGCGCCCCGAGCACGGCCCAGAACACGAAGCTCGTCACCACCACCGCCACCACGAAACCGTGGGCGAGGCTGGCGGGCACCGGGCTGTCGTGGCTGTCGGGCTGCGGCGCGCCGATGAGGTGCGGCAGCACGATCAGCACCACGGCGAGCGCCGCTAACGGCAGCGACCGTTTGTAGACGAGCAGGGCGATACCGGCTGCGGTGGCCACCGCCGTGCCGATCCACCACGCCTGGCGGGCGAGCAGATCCGCCGCCGGCATGGCGGGTAGTTCCGGCGGCAGGCTCAGGCTGGGCGCCAACGTGACCGCCGCGAAGGCGGCGACGCCCCAGGCGAGCCCGTCGCGCCAGCCGGCAAGGCCGCCCGCCACCTCGGACACCGCGAGCAGCAGCAGCGCGAAGCCCGCCGCGCCCACCACATTGGCGAGGGCGGTGTAGAGCAGGCGCTCGGCGCCATCGGACGGCACCCAGGCATCGCCATGGTCATGCCCGGCATCCGCATGATCATGCGGCGCGGCCGCAGCCTGATCGACGGTACCATGGTCGTGTGAGCCGTGATCGTGTGAACCGTGATCTTGGGCGGCGGGGACAGCCGCCGCCTCCTCATAGGTCTCGGCCTTCAGGATGAGGGGGGTGGTCGCCGCGTGCTGGAGTCCGGTCATCAGGAGACCGGCCAATAGCCCGCTAAGCGCCGCCGCGAAGACGAGGGCGCGAAAGATCGCCATGGCTGAAAGCTCCCCTCAGTGGCAGGGGAAGCCGGTGGAATGGCGGTAATCATGCGCCGCATTGTGCAGCACCGGAATACCGGAAAAGCCGACGCCGCCGACAATGAACAGGCCGAGCAGTCCGGCAAGGGTGATCTGGATGGCGCGGGACGCAACGCCGGATTCGGCGGCGGCAGGATTGGGCGACTGGGTCTGGGTCGTCATCATCTGTCCTTTCAGCCCTCCCTCCGAGGGCGCATGGCGATGCCCTGAACGGGCAGGATGTCGCCGGCAGGTCTCCTGGCTCGCGGTTCGTCGCAAGGCCTGCGCCTTCCCGGATTGCTCCAGTGGCACGATGCAGGCCTGCTCACCGCCGACAGTTGCGGGGGCAGCCGCGGCTTTGGGAGAAGCCTCCCGCACCGCATTCCCTCTTGGTCCGCCCGAAAGCGAACACCGACGACGGAACGACTATAGGGCCACCGCGCCGCACCGCAACTGCGGCTTGGCGGATATGCCCGAGGGCGTTGGCCCATCCTAGGGCAGAACCCACATGGCCACGGACAAGGGCAAGCCCCGGGATGGAGCACCCGGCTGTCGCGCGGCGTCAGCCTTTCCAGTGGGAGGGCACGGGTCGGTGGAGCGCTCGGAAAAGGTGCCAAAGCACCTCTTAAAGTGATGCGTCAAAATCTTAGCAGTCACCCACAAATAATTGAAATACAATAATAATTCAAAACAACTTCATGTAGCGGATCCGGCAGGCGCCTGCATACCCCGCCCTGTCCCCTACCCTTTCGCCTTCGCCACAAGGGCGGAGGTGGAGCGCCCCTCCACCAGCGGGATCAGGGCAACACGCCCGCCGCGCGCCTTCACCACGTCGCCGCCGACCACCTCGTCCTCACGGTAATCGGCGCCCTTCACCAGCACGTCTGGGCCCAGCGTTGTGATGATCTCCAGCGGCGTGTCCTCCTCGAACAGCACGACCAGATCCACGCAGCGCAGCGCGCCGATGACCCGTGCCCGGGCCGCCTCGTCCTGCACCGGACGGGTCGGTCCCTTCAGGCGCTGCACCGAGGTGTCGGTATTCAGCGCCACCACCAGCCGGTCACCCTCCCGCGCCGCCGCCTCCAGAATGGAGACGTGGCCGGGGTGGACCAGATCGAAGCAGCCATTGGTGAAGACCACGCGCGCGCCCGCCGCCTGCCAGCCGGCGATGACGGCGGCGGCCCGGGCGCGGTCCACCAGCGCGCCAGGCTCCGCCCCCTCGGGCACGCTGGCGTCGAGGGCGGCATTCAGCTCCGCCCGCGTCACCACCGCAGTGCCGATCTTGCCCACCGCCACGGCGGCGGCGGCATTGGCGAAATGAACGCTGGTCTCCAGCGTGTGCCCGGAGGCGAGGGAGACGGCCAGCGCCGCCAGCGCCGTGTCGCCGGCGCCCGAGACGTCGAACACCTCGCGGGCCTGCGCCGGCACGTGCAGCACCTGCCCGTTGCGGCGCCACAGCGTCATGCCCTTCTCGGCGCGGGTTACCAGCACGTCGCCGCCGAACTGGCCGGAGGCCGCCTCCGCCGCCAGCGCCGCCTCGGCATTGGTGGTGTCGGGCAGGCCGGTGGCGGCGGCCAGCTCCAGCCGGTTGGGGGTGACCAGCGTCGCGCCGCGATAGGCCTCGAAGGTGCGGCGCTTGGGATCCACGATCACCGGCACGCCCTTCGCCTGCGCCGCGGCGATGGCGGCGCCGATGACCACATCCGACAGCACGCCCTTGGCATAGTCGGAAAGCACCACCACCGAGCTGCGCCCCACCGCCTCTTCCACGGTCGCAACAAGGCGCGCGACGGTGTCCTCGGCCGGCGGGGTGAGGATCTCGGCGTCGATGCGGACGATCTGCTGGCGCCCGCTCATCACCCGCGTCTTGGTGATGGTGGGCCGCCCTGCGTCCGCCACTAGGCTGGACAGGTCGATGCCCGGATAGGCGGCGAGCGCGTCCTTCAGCGCCTCGGCCTCGGGGTCCGCGCCCGTGAGGCCCACCAGGATGACCTGCGCCCCCAGCGCCGCCGCATTGGCGGCCACGTTGGCCGCGCCGCCCGGCACGATGCGCTCGGCGCCGTGCACCAGCACCGGCACCGGCGCCTCCGGCGAGATGCGCGAAACGGAACCGACGATATAACGATCCACCATCACGTCGCCGATGACGGCGATGGGACCCACCGCGCCTTTACCCGCCATGATGTTTTGTCCTCACGCCGCGTTGCGCGGCTTCAGATAGCCGTTCACATAGGACGCGACCCCATCCTCCAGCGAGGTGAAGGGACGCGTGAAGCCCGCCGCGCGCAGCTTCGAGACATCGGCCTGGGTGAAATACTGGTAGGCCTTCTGCAGGCTGTCCGGCATGTCCACGTAGGAGATGCGCGGCTCATCGCCCAGCGCCGAGAACACCGCCTTCGCCAGATCGGCGAACGAGCGCGCCTCGCCGGTGCCCACGTTGAATATGCCGGACACGTCCGGGCTCTCCAGCAGCCAGCGCACCACCTCCACGCAGTCGCCCACATGGACGAAGTCGCGCAATTGGCCGCCGTCCTCGTAGCGCGGATCGTGGGACTTGAAGAGGGTCACATTCTCTCCGGCCGCGGCGGCAGGGTAGATCTTGTGCACCACCGAGCGCATGTCGCCCTTGTGGCCCTCGCCGGGGCCGTAGACGTTGAAGAAGCGCAGGCCCGCGAACTGCGGCGGGCGCGGCCGGCCCTCAGCCACGTCCGCCATGATGCGGCGATCCACGAACAGCTTCGACCAGCCGTAGGGGTTGAGCGGCGCCAGGGTGCCAAGGTCCGCCGCCTCTTCCGAATCCCGGAAGCCGGAGGTGCCGTCGCCATAGGTCGCGGCGGAGGAGGCATAGACGAGGCCCAGCGCCTTGCGCGCGCACAGCTCCCACAGGTCCAGCGTCGCGCGGATGTTGCGGGCGACGATCTTGTCGGCATCGCGCTCGGTGGTGGCGGAGATGGCGCCCATGTGCACCACGGCGGCAAGCCGGCCGCCCTCCTTCTCCACGAAGGTGTTCACCGTCTCCGGCCGGATCACGTCATGCAGCGCGATGTCGGAGATGTTGCGCCATTTGGGGCCGTCCTCCAGCCAGTCGGCCACCACCACGCGATAGCCATCCTCGGCGGCGGCGCGGGCAATGTTGGAGCCGATGAAGCCCGCCCCGCCCGTGACGAGGAGGAGGTCGCGGCTGAGCGCCACCGATCGGGTCATGTGGAACATCCCATCTTCAGGTCGGGCGCAGGGTGTGCCACGCCAGCTCACCCTTTGTCCATGTTCGGCCCCGCTCAGGCCCTGAGCGCCACCAGCGCGCGCCAGACCTCGGCGGCGGAAATGTCGGCGAGGCAGGGCGGCCCCTCGGTCACCTCCGGCGCGATGCGGCAGCGCGCCTTTTCGCACGGGGCACAGTCGCGGGTCGCCTTCAGTTCCACCGCCCGGGGGCCGTAGAGGCCGGTGAGGCGCGGGTCGGTGGGGCCGTAAAGTCCCACCGTCGGCACCCCATAGGCCGCCGCCAGATGGCCAAGGCCGGTATCCGCGCTCACCACCCCTGCCGCGCCGGCGATCACCGGGGCGAGGGTGTCCAGCGTCTGCGGCGGCAACAGGTGCACGTTGGGCAGGCCGTCCGCGATGGCCTCGGCTCGGTCGCGCTCGGTCTCCCCATGGGCGAACAGGCGGATGTCGAGGCCGGCCGCGCCGGCCTGTTCCGCCAGCGCCCGCCAGCCGGCGCGGGTCCAGGTCTTGGTGGGCCAGGTGGTGCCGTGGAGGAAGACGAGATAGGGCGCGCCTGTCTCAGGCCCGGGCACCAGCCCGGCATCCGCCGGCCGGCCCTCAAAGCTGTAGCCCAGCGCCGCGGCGAACAGCTTGCGGATGCGTACCGCCATATGTTCCACCTCCGGCACATGGTGGCGCCGGTGGTAGGTGAGCGCGGCGAGGCCTTCCCGCGCGCTGGCGCGATCGAAACCGTGGCGCTGCCCCCGGGCGAGCGCCGCCACTGCCGCGCTCTTCATCAGGCCCTGGGCATCGATGACCATATCATAGCGTTCGGCACCCAGCGCGGCGCGGATGCGCCCGGCCTCGCCGGAGCGCAGGGCGTCCATCGGCTTGCGCAGCATGCGGCGGAGCGGGACGACGATGGTGTTCCGCACCGCCGGATGCAGGCGCGCCACCGGGGCGAAGGCCTCTTCCACCGCCCAGTCAAGCTCAAGGCCGGGATGCGCGGCGATGGCATCCGTCAGCGCCGGGAACGTGTGCACCACGTCACCCAGCGACGACAGCTTCACCAGCAGCACCTTCATCGGCGCATCTGCTCGGCGGCGGCGAGAACCTCCCCGGGGGCGATGGCTTCGAGGCAGGCGAGGGTGCCCAGCGGGCATTCCCGCTTGTGGCAGGGCCGGCACGGCAGCTCGCGCGCCATCACGCGGGCAAAGGGCGAGGCCGGCGGCGTCATCTTCTCGGATGAGGCGCCATAGAGCACCACCAACCGCCGGTCGAAGGCACCGGCCACGTGCATCAGGCCGGAATCGTTGGAGATGACCACATCCGCGCCGGCCAGGATGGCGGCGGCCTCGACGAGGGTGGTGCGGCCGACCAGATTGTCCACCGGCACGCCGGCACCGGCCGCGATGGCGTCGGCCGCGTCCTGGTCCTTGGGCGAGCCGAGGATGCGGATGCGATAGCCGGCGGCGACGGCCAGCGCGGCGAGGGCGGCGAACTTGGCCGCCGGCCAGCGCTTGGCGGGACCATATTCGGCACCGGGGCACAGCACCATCACCGGGCCTTCGCCGGAAAGCGGGAACTTGGCAGCTGCCACGTCCACCGCGCCGTCGGGCAGCATCAGGCGCGGGCGCGGCGGGCGGGCGGTGGAGCCCACCGGCAGGCCCAGCGCCACGAAGCGGTCGAGGGTGCGGGCGGTCTTGCGGTCGGGATCGGGCCGGGCGTCGGTGAGCAGCGGGCTGCGCAGCTCCGCCTTGTAGCCCACGCGCTCGGGAATGCCGGCGGCGAGGGGCACGATGGCGGCCTTGAAGGCGCGGGGCAGGATGATGGCCTTGCCGTAGCCCTCGCCACGCAGCGCGCGCCCAGCGCGCCAGCGGGCCATGAGGCCGAGCTCGCCATGGCCGAGGCCGAGGGGAATGGCGCGGCGGACGCCGGGGATCATGCGAGCGATGGGCACCGCGGCGGGGGGCGCCAGCACGTCGATGGGACGGCCGGGCTCACGCAGGCGCAGCACCTCGACAAGGCTCGCCGCCATGACCATGTCGCCGACCCAGGAAGGGCCGACAACCAGCAGGGGCGAAACGGAACCAAGGGCACGCATACGAACGCTCGCGGGGTGGAACGCCCGCGTCATTGCAAGGCGGACCCGCCGCGTCAAGCGTCAAGCGACGCACGCGGCGGGCAAGCGGGCCGGATGGGACGGTCCGGCATGGCCGGACCGAACGTCACCTCAGGCGGCGGTACGGAAGGTCTTCTCGACCGAGGACTTCAGCGGCTCGGACGAATCCGCGGCCACCTTCTGGGCAAGCGCGGAGAGATCCTTCGCCTGGGAGGTGAGCACCTCGAACTGCTTGCGGGCGTGGCCGGTGGAAAGCTCCACAGCCTCGCTCACCGTCTTGGTGGCGAGCAGCGAGTTGAAATAGTCGAGCGCCGCGTTCACGTTCGATTGAACAGCCTCGAGCACCTTGGAATTGTATTCCGCCACGCCCTTGCTGGCGCTGGTATAGGTGTCCTCGAAAGCGGCGTTCACCTGATCGGCGGAACCCTTGAGCTTGGTATAGTTCTCGCGGAAGGTGGCGAGACCCTTCTCGGCGATTTCGCGCACGCCGGCCGGCACTTCCACGCCGGGAACGGCATGGCTCGAGAATGCCTTTTTCGCGGCTTCGACCTGATCCTGATAGGCCTTGATGAAGGTGTCGTTCATGTCATCCTCGGTAAAACGGGCAACTAGGGTCCGTGTGCCGAGGCACAATCCCGCACCTGCGAGGAGGAGGCTGGCGGAGCGCCAGCATCAGACCTGCGAACAAGAGCGGTAGCGGCTGTGAAACCTCGACTTTATGACTGTATCCTAACAAATCGTGCAGCGCAAAAAGAATTTCTGCGCTGCACAAGTCAAGTTCGAGGATTTTCAGTCACTTAATAAATCCAAGCGACTGATGAACGCCGCCCGATACCTCAGTGTGACTGATTGGGATCAGTCACCGTGGAGGCGGCATGCTCGGCGGCGGTCTTGGCGTCGTGGACAGCCTTCTCGCTCACGGCCTTGAAGTCCTGCGCCGCGGCCTGGGCGCTCTCGGTGGCGGCGGCGGCCAGCGTCTTCAGGCGCTCGGCGAGGGTGCGGGCATGCTCGTCGAGGCTGCGCACGGTGGTCTCGCCGAGGGACTTGGCATCGACGCCGAGGCTCTTGGCCTGGTCGGCGACCGACTTCATCTGGCTGGTGAGGAACTCGGCCTGCAGGCTCATCATTTCCTGCGGGCTTTTGGCGGCCACGAGCCGGTGCAGGAAGTCGAAGCTGGCTTCCACATTGGCCTCCATGAGACCGATCGCCTTCTGGCGCAGGTCCTTGATGCCGGTGCGCACGTCCTCGAAATGCCCTTCGGTGTCGCCGACCTGCTCACGCGCGTTCTGGAACAGGGTTTCAAACGCCTGGCGGGCCTGGGCCACATTCTTCTCGGCAATGGCCCGCATCTCGGCGGGCAGCTCCAGATCCGGACCGAACTTCGTCGTCATGGCCGTTTCTCCTCCGGGGTTTTCGGGCGGCGCACCTGAACCGCACCGGGTCAATTCTAATATGGCTCAACTGCGCTGCGCCAATATGAATGCCGAAAAAGCGCGCCAATTGCACTGACGTTAATCAATCGTCATGACTATGGGCAGCGCTCCGCCTTGCAGAATCGGCCCGCACGCGGCGGAATGGACCTACGGCAGCCCATGACGCAGACCAGCGCACGTTCATTTCCCGGGGCGGATCTCGCCCTCGCGCCGCTGCAGCGGCAGGACCTGCCGTCCTTCCTGGTGGCCGTGCCGTCTGCCCGCGTGCTGGAAGCGACATCGGCCTGCGCCGCCCTTGGACTGTTCGCCGGCACCCCCGCGCCACAGATGGTGGCGGCGGTAGCGCGGGAGCTGTCGCGCCAGAGCCTCGTGCGCTTCGGCTATGCGCGCCTGCGCCTGCCCGGCAGCTTTGTCCCGCGCCTGTTCCGCTACGCGCCGCTCGCCCTGCCCTCCGGAGCCGCGGTGCTGTTCGCCGATCCCGCCGCCTTCGCGCCCGGGTCCTCTTCCACTGAGCCGCCCAGCGCGCCCGCCATTCCCGTGGCGCTTCAGCCCCTGTTCGCCCAGCCGGTGCGCATCACCTTCGAGACCGATGCCGAGGGCCGCATCCGCGCGCTCTCGCCGGTGTTCGCCCATGCCCTCGGGTCCCGCGCCGACCAATTCATGGGCGCGACCTTCGCGGTGCTGGAGAACGAGGGCCTGCTTCAGTCCAGCGCCGACATCGCCGATGCCATCGCCGGCGGCAGCTTCAGCGATGTGAAGGCCCACGTGCCCGCCGCGACGCCGGACGAGGCTGCGCTCGACCTCTCTCTCGGCGGGGCGCCTGTGTTCGATGCCGGGCGCCGGCGCCAGGGCACCCGCGGCTTCGGCGTGCTGAGCGCGGCCGCCGCGCCGCCGCTCCTCGCCCAGACGCGGCCGGCGCCCCCAGCCCCGCTGCCGCCTGCCTCCGAGCCAGCCGGCTTCGGAGAGAATGTGGTGCCGTTGCGCTCCGGCACCCTGTCGCCGCAGGAGCGCTCGGCCTTCCGCGAGATCGCCCGGACGCTGGCCGCCGCCATCGAGGACTGGCCGAAGCCGCGTCCCGACCTGCCCCGACTTGACCCGCAGCCGAATGCGCCGCTCAACACCTTGCCGCACGCGGATGTGGACGTCCCTGCCCGCTCCGAGCCGCCAGGCATCGGCCATGCGCCCGAACCCGACGCCCCGCCCGCATCGGAACATCCAGCCGCACCCGACGACCTCGACCTGCTCGACCATCTGCCCCTGGGGCTGCTGGTGCAGCAGGACGGCGCGGCGACCTACGCCAACCGTACCCTTCTCACCCTGACCGGGTGGGAGGACCTCGCCGACATCGCGGCGGCCGGCGGGCTCGATGCCCTACTGGTGCGCGACGGCGCCAGCCTGCATCTCGCTACGGCCGCCGGCACCCCCCTGCCGGTGGAGGTGCGCCTAGTGGCGGCACCCTTCCTCGGCCGGCCGGCGCTGGTGCATGTCATCCGGCCCCTGAGCGAAGCAGAAGGGCGCGAGGCTCGCGCCATCGCCCGCCGCGACGCGCTCGACATGGTGCCGTGGCCTCTCTTTCTACTGGAGCCGGACGGCACCATCCGGTTCGCCAACCGGGCGGCCGCCGAGCGGCTCGGCTTTTCTGCCCTGGATCTGGCCGGCGAGCCGTTCATCGTCGCCGTGGCGCCGCAGGATCGCGCCGCCGTGGTCGCCGCCATGGACCGGGTGGCGGCGGGTGCCGCCCGCGAACAGATCACGCTCGCCCTGCGTGACCGCGCCGGCACTGTTTCGCCCGCCCGCGCCGGGCTGACCCGCGCCGGGGCCGAGGACCAGATGCTGTGCGTGGTGGTGGATCCTGAGCCTCCGGCCGTCCCTGCGGCCGCCAGCGCGGGGACCGACCTCCTGCCCCGTTTCGCCAGCCGCCTGCGGCAGGCGCTGGCCGCGCCCTTGGCCCGCCTGACCGGTATGCCGGCGCCCGCCGCCCTGTCGGGGCCGGAGCGCGACGCATTCGCCGCCGTCGCCTCGACCCTCGACGACCTCGCAACCCTTGCGGCCACTGTGGAAGCGGCGGCACCGGAACGGTGCGACCTCGCCGGGCTGGTGTCGGCCACGGTTGCCGCACTCACGCCCGCGGCCCGGCGCCGGGGCATCGCACTCCGGCTCGATGCGCCCGACGCGGTGACGGTGACGACCCTGCGCCCGCAGGTGACCCGGCTGGCCCGGCTGATGCTGGAGGAGGCCGTGGCTGCGACGCCGGCGGGGGCGAGCGTCAGCATCTCGGTGTTTGACGATGGGACGGCCGGTGCCTGCCTTCAGGTCAGCGATGGCGGCGCGGCGCTGGACGAGGTAGCGCTGGCGGCGGCCCGCGATCCGCTCGCGCCGCTTCCCACCCCGGCCGCCGACCGCTTCGCCGCGGCCGGACGGCCCCTGCGGCTGGCGCGCCTGGCACGCGAGGCCGAGTCGCTCGGCGGGACTTTCGAGGTGGCGCCGGAGCCGGCCCGCGGCATGATCGCCCGCCTGCGTCTTCCCTAGCGATCCTGCGTCTTCCCTAGCGATAGAGTCCCGTGTCTTTCCGGTGGCGAGACACCGCCGGAGTGGGTTTAAAAAATGGAATTACTCCATTCTGGTACCCCGAAGTCTTTCGAGACTGCGGCCGGAGCACCATGTCGCATTTCTACGGAGTTGACGGGCGCCTCCGTTTCCTGCGAAAAATGTAATAGAAACAAGTTTTTAGAAGTTTTCCAATTCAGCCCTTCCGAGCTTGGCCATGATCGTTTGTTCATGCAACGTCTTTTCAGACCGTCAAGTGCTCGACGCCCTTGCCGGATCCCAGGGATTGCGCACCCCCGGCGAGGTCTATCGCTGTCTCGGTTGCTCCCCCCAGTGCGGGCGCTGCGCCCGCACCATCCGCGCATTGATGGACCAGGCGCAGGCGCACAATTGCGGCACCTGCGCTGAGGATTGTCCAGTCGCGGCCATTACCGGAATGGTGGCGGCGGAGTAACGACTTACACTCTCAATTTCGGGCTCACCTAACTTCCGCTGCGGAACGAAATCGCGCGGGTACTCCCTCACCGGTGTTGCCTCGACATTAGAATTGGTCTAACGCTGATTACAAACAAGACGCCATACAGGCCTCAGGAGCGGAATATGAAGGGTGATGCAAAGGTTATCGAGTACCTCAATCGGGGGCTGCGCTCGGAGCTGACCGCCATCAACCAGTACTGGCTCCACTACCGCATGCTCGACAATTGGGGCTACAAGGCCCTCGCCAAGAAGTGGCGCGCCGAGTCCATCGAGGAGATGGTGCACGCGGACAAGTTCACTGACCGCATCCTGTTTCTCGATGGCTTCCCGAACATGCAGGTGCTGGATCCGCTGCGGATCGGCCAGGACGTGAAGGAAATCCTCGATTGCGACCTCGCCGCCGAACTGGACGCGCGGGCGCTCTATCAGGAAGCCGCCACCTACTGCCACTCGGTGAAGGACTATCCCAGCCGTGACCTCTTCGAGGAGCTGATGGCGGACGAGGAAGGCCACATCGACTTCCTCGAAACCCAGCTGGATCTCGTCTCCAAGCTCGGCCTCCAGCTCTACGCCCAGCACCATATCGGCGAACTGGAAGACTGAGTCGCCTGCGCCACGGCGCAAGACAGGCACCTATCGAAAGCCCGGCCTCGCGCCGGGCTTTTTCGTTTTCGACCCGGCTCAAGCGCGCGCAAGTCGGCGTCGCAGATCCGCCCAGCAGGCAACCGAACGGACATCGATGCACTGGAAGTGCCAACGGACGCCACGGCAGGACTGCGATGAATGACATTATAATTGGAATGATTTGAAAGAAGAATTAGACGCCTTCCAATGTTTTCGGCTCACTTTCTTCTTCGTTGACGGAACGCAAAGCGAAGGGTTAGCCACACTCCCATCTTGCCGAAACGGCCCTGCGGCGGCCGGAGCACAGAGGGATACCGATGGCCGATTTCCGCCCCTTATGCCGTGCGCTCTCGCGCCGCCTGTTCTCGCGCAGCCTTCTCGCCGGTGGCGCGCTGCTGCTGGCAAGCCCGGTCGTGGCCCCCCACGCCGTCTTCGCGCAGCAGGTGGTGAACGTCTACACCACCCGCGAGCCCGGCCTCGCCGCTCCCCTGTTCGAGGCCTTCACCAAGGCCACCGGCATTGAGGTGAAGAGCGTCTACATCAAGGACGGCCTCGCCGAGCGCGTGAAGGCGGAGGGCGCCAGCTCCCCCGCCGACGTGCTGATGACCGTGGACGTGGGCAATTTGCTCGACGTGGTGGATGCCGGCGTCACCCAGCCCGTCACCTCGCCCGCGCTCTCAGCCGCCATTCCCGCCAACCTGCGCGATCCCGACGGCAACTGGTTCGCGCTCTCCCTGCGCGCCCGGCTGATCTATACGGCGAAGGACGTGGTGAAGCTTTCCGCCATCACCTACGAGGATCTCGCCGACCCCAAGTGGAAGGGCAAGATCTGCATCCGCTCAGGCCAGCACCCCTACAATGTGGGGCTGGTCGCCGCCTATATCGTCCATCACGGCGAGGCGAAGACCGAGGAGTGGCTGCGCGGCGTGAAAGCCAATCTCGCCCGCAAGGCGGCCGGCGGCGACCGCGAGGGCGCGCGCGACATCCTCGGCGGCATCTGCGACCTCGCCGTGGGCAATTCCTATTATGTGGGCCTCATGCGCTCCGGCAAGGGCGGCCCCGACCAGAAGAAGTGGGGCGACGGCATCGGCGTGCTGCTCCCCACCTTCGAGGGCGGCGGCACCCATGTGAACGTCTCCGGCGCCGCCGTGGCGAAGAACGCGCCCCACAAGGACGAGGCGGTGAAGTTCCTGGAGTTCGCCGTCTCCCCCGCCATGCAGGCGGTCTATGCCCAGCAGAACCTCGAATATCCGGTGCTCGCCACCGCCACCATCGATCCGGTGATCGCCGATCTCGGCCCGCTGAAGGTGGACACCATCTCGCTGGTGGACATTGCCAAGAACCGCAAGCGCGCCAGCGAGCTGATCGACAAGGTCGGCTTCGACAACTGACGAGACTGGACTGAAAGCGGGGCTGACGTGGCCGACGCCGTGCTCATCCCGGAACCGCGCCCGGCCCGCTTCGCCCTACCGGGGCGGTTCTCCCCTCTGCTTCTGGCCGCGGGGCTGGTGGCTCTCATCGTCCTTCTGCCGCTCATCGCCCTCGGGGCGATCGCGGCGGAAGGCTCAGGGGACATGTGGCCCCACCTCATTGCCACGGTGCTGCCCAATGCGCTGATGGAGACGGGGCTGCTGCTGCTCGGCGTGGGCCTTTCGACGCTCGCCGTCGCGGTCCCCTGCGCCTGGCTGGTGGCCACTTGCGCCTTTCCCGGCCGCAGGGTGTTCGAATGGGCGCTGCTGCTGCCCCTCGCCGTGCCGGGCTATATCGTCGCCTTCTCCTATCTCGACGTGCTGCATCCGCTGGGCCCGGTGCAGGAGGCGTTGCGGGCCGTCCTCGGCATCGCCAGCCCGCGCGACCTGCGCCTGCCGGATGTGCGCTCCATCGGCGGCTGCATCCTGGTGCTGTCGGCGGTGCTCTACCCCTATGTCTACCTCTCGGCGCGGGCGAGCTTCGTGCTCCAGTCGGCGGCGGCGCTGGAAGTGGCCCGCACGCTGGGCGCAAGCCGCTGGCGCGCCTTCCTGAAGGTGGGCCTGCCGCTGGCACGGCCCGCCATCGTCGCGGGCCTCACCCTGGTGCTGCTGGAGACGCTGGGGGACATCGGCGCCTCCGAATTCCTCGGCGTCCGCACCCTCACCGTGTCCATCTACACCACCTGGGTGAACCGCTCGAACCTGCCCGGCGCGGCCCAGATCGCCCTGGTGATGCTCACCCTGGTGCTGGCCCTGATTTTGGTGGAACGGGCAGCGCGGCGGGCCAAGCGCTTCGTCGCCACCGGATCGGCCCGCCCACAGGCCCCGACCCGCCTCACCGGCCTTTCCGGCCTCGGCGCGGCGCTGTTCTGCGCGGTGCCGGTGACGCTGGGGTTCGTGGTGCCCTTCGTGCACCTCTCCGTCTCCGCCGTGCGGCGGATGGCGGAGACCGGCTTTCCCGAGCGCATCTTCGGCGAGGCGGCCACCACCGCGCTCATCGCCCTGGCCGCCACCACCCTCGCCTTGTCGCTGGGCCTCGTGGTGACGCTGGCCCAGCGACTCAGCCGCGCGCCACTGGCCTCGGGCTTCGCCCGCGTCGCGAGCCTCGGCTATGCGGTGCCCGGCACGGTGCTGGCAGTGGGGCTGCTGAGCCCGCTGGCCGGCTTCGACAATGCGCTGGACCACGCCCTGCGCCAGACCTTTGGCATCTCCACCGGACTGCTGATCTCCGGCTCCGGGGCGGCGCTGGTGCTGGCGCTGGCCATCCGCTTCCTCGCCATCCCCATCGGCGGCATCGAGGCGGGCTACGCCAAGCTCTCCCTGCACCTCGACATGGCGGCCCGCAGCCTCGGCTCGTCCAAGCCGCGCACGGTGCGGCGCATCCACCTGCCGCTGCTGCGCCCGGCGCTCGCCACCGCCGCGCTCCTCGTGTTCGTGGACGCCATGAAGGAGCTGCCGGCCACCCTGCTGCTGCGCCCCCTCGGGCTGGAGACGCTGGCCACCCACGTCTATGGCGAGGCCGCGCGCGGAACCTACGAGGACGGAGCGCTGGCCGCCCTCGTCATCCTCCTCGTGGGGCTGGGGCCGGTGATTCTCCTGGCGCGCATGTCCGCCTCCGCCTTGCGCTCCTCGGCCGGGCGGGCGCGCAGCAGCAGCCCGTCCTCGCCCGAGGGAGGCTCCCCGTCCGGAGCTGATTGACGCTTCGGCATGACCGGCAGCAGGGGCGGCGTGCATCGGCCGCGCTCACGCCGGCCGGAGCCATCAAAGCGACACAGAGGGCTCAGATGGTTCCGCCCCGTATCGAGGTCGGAGGCGCCGTATGCGGGCGACGCCCTTCGCCATCGGAGCCATCAAGATCTTCATGCTGCGCCTTGGAAAAAATGCCCGCCGTGCCGGCGTGGTGGTCGCGATCGTCGTCGGCGCCGTCACGGTTGCGCTGCTGGCGGTCACGGCTGCCCTGCCGCTGGTAGTGCCCGGCGCCGAGCTGCGTCGCATTGCCGTGCACGCGCTCGCCGGCTCCACCGGGCAGAAGGTGGTGATCCTCGGCGAACCGGCCCTGCGCCTCTTCCCCTCCCCGCGTGTGGTGCTGGGCAAGGTCTCCTTCCCCCTGCCTTCCGGCCAATCCCTCGACGCCGAGAACGTGGTGACGCGGCTCGACATCTGGCACCTCCTCGCCGGCCGGGTGGAGGTGGACGATGTGATCGTCGAGCACCCCACCCTGGTGCTCACCGGCGACGGGCTCACGCCGGCCCTCGCGGTTGCCCCCATATTTGCCGCCGCCCAATGGCCGGAGCTGCGAATCGTGGACGGCACCATCGCCTGGCGTTCCGAAGGCGGGCTGACGCGGGAACTGGTCAGCGGCCTCACCGCCAACCTCGACCGGGTGGTGGATGGACGCGGCATCTCCCTTGGGGCCGCCTTCGACTGGCGCGACGAGCGCGTCACCGTCAACCTGGTGCTGGATGATGCCGCCGGCTTTCTCAGCGGCACGCCATCGCCGGCGCGGGTGGTTCTGGCCGCCACCGGTGCCGAGGCGCGCTTCCAGGGCCGCGCGGCGCTCGGGACCGCGCCCGTCCTCACCGGCACCCTGTCGGCGGAAGCCGATGCCCTGCGCGACCTGCTCGACTGGGCCGGGATCGAACCGCCCACCCGTGGCGGCCTCGGGCCCTTCGCCCTGTCCGCCCACCTCGCGCTGGAGGATGGCGGGCTCTCGCTGACCGATGCGTCGCTGGACCTGGACGGCAACCGCGGCGACGGCGCCTTCCTCCTGAAGCTGGTCCAGGGCCGGCCGGTGCTGCAGGGCACGTTTGCCGCCGACAAGATCACGCTGACCCCCTATGGCGGTATCCACCTGACCACCGACGACGGTCGCAACTGGGACCGCCGCCCCATCGACCTTTCCCCGCTGGAGGGCTTCGACCTCGACCTGCGCCTGTCCGCCGGCCGCGTGGTAGCGGACGAGACCACCCTGAACACCGTGGCGGCCAGCGCCGTGCTCACCGGCGGCCGGCTGGTGATGGTGCTGGGCGAGGCCACCGGCTGGGGTGGGCTGCTCCGCGCATCCCTCAGCCTTGCGCCGGGTGCCCCGGATCCCGCCCTGCCCTATGGGCGCGCCACCGGCGCCGAGGTGCGGCTGGAGGCGGAAGCCACCGACGTGGACCTCGGGCGGACGCTGGAGGACATCGCCGGCATGCGCCGCATCGAGGGCACCGGCACGCTCCAGGTGGAAGTTTCGGGCGCCGGCGGCAATGTCGTGGAAATCGCCCGCACCCTCACCGGCAATGCCTCCATCTCCGCCGGCAACGGCTATCTGGCGGGGCTCGACGTGGCCCAGGTGCTCCAGCGCATCGAGCGCCGGCCGCTCTCCGCCACCAGCGACGCCCGTGGCGGGCGCACCGCCTTCACCGACCTGTCCGGCCGCATCGCCATCACGGACGGGGTGGGGACCGTGGAAGAGATGCAGCTTCAGGGCAAGCAAGTGCGCCTTGGCATGGAGGGCAGCATCTCCATCGCCGAGCGGTCCCTCGACCTTGCCGGCCACGCCTCGCTGGTTCTCCCATCCAGCAAGAGCACGACCAGCGGCGTGGACCTGCCCTTCAGCGTGCGCGGCCCATGGGACACCCCCATGGTGATGGCCGACCCCCTGAGCCTGATCGAGCGTTCGGGCGCGGCGCTGCCGCTGCTGGAAGCGGTGAAGGGACGCGCCGGCACCGCCGCCGCCGAGCCTGCCATGGAAGGTGCCCCCGGACGCAAGGCCGCGCCGCCGACGCCGCCCGCCAACTGAGGCGACGGCACCGTCACGGCGCCTCCCTCCAGCCCCTCTTCATGAACGTGATACGGGCTCCCGGCTCAACCTGAGCGGGCTTGTGCGTCTCCGCAGGCAGAGAAAGCCGCTTCAGCCCTTGAGGCTGGCTTCCATGGCCGCGCCAAGGCCCTTGAAGGACAAAGGCAGCACGATGGGATGGCGGGAGCCGTCCTCGAACACCAGGTCGCCGGCGCCGGAGCTGGCCTTCAGCGCCGCAAGCTGGTCCTTGCCCAGCTCGGTGGAGGCGACGCAGAACTGGCCGCAGCGCTTGAAGGTGAGCACCACGTCGGTGACGCCCGCAACCTTGAGGGCCACGTTCGTGGGCAGCCACACGCCGGGCGGGGTCAGGACGATAAGACGGACCGGGCCGCCTTTGTCCGCCCGCACGGCGATATGGGCGAGGATGCCCGAGCCGCCGGTGGGCTGAAGGGTCTGCACCGCCTCGCAGACGCGCTTCTCGGCCTCGCCCTGGCACCGCACCGTCCAGTCGTCGTGGACCGAGCGGGTCACGGTGGGCGGGGCATCGGTGGAGGGCGCAGCGGCGGTCTGGGCGGCGGCGGGCACGGCGAACGCGACGGCCGACACGACCAGCGCGGACATCCCGGACAGGCGGAAGGCGGGGAGCAGATCGGAAAGCGCCATCTGTTTCGTCCTTTGCGTCGCGTCCTCTCGCCGGCCTGTGGCGCGGGGCGTTGGGGGAGATATCCGACGCGGGGCGCAGGAGGCAACGGGAATCGTGCCTGCCCGAGGGTTATCCGGCCCCGGCATGCCCCCGGCGAACCGCCACCGCCGCCAGCACCCGCTCCGGCGTCGCCGGCGCATCGAGGCGGATGGGCCCTTCCCCGCCAAGGCTGGCGATGGCTTCACGGATAGCGAGCCAGGCCGAAATCGCCAGCATCAGGGGCGGCTCGCCCACCGCCTTGGAGCGCAGCACCGTCTCCTCCCGGTTGGGCCGATCCATGAGGTGGACGCGGAAATCGGGCGGCACGTCGCGGGAGCCGGGGATCTTATAGGTGGAGGGGCCGCGCGTGGCGAGGCGGCCCTCGGCAGTCCATTTCAGTTCCTCGCAGGTGAGCCAGCCGAGCCCCTGCACGAAGGCGCCCTCCACCTGTCCGAGATCGATGGCCGGGTTCAGGGAGCGCCCGCAATCCTGCACGATCTCGGCCCGCAGCACCCGCACCTCGCCGGTGAGCGTATCCACCGCCACCTCGGCCGCCGCCGCGCCATAGGTATAATAGTAGAAGGGCCGGCCCTGCGCGGTGGCGAGGTCGAAATGGATCTTCGGCGTCTTGTAGAAACCGGCGGCGGAGAGCTGTACCCGCTCCTGCCACGCCAGCTTGGCCGCCTCGCCGAAGGAGAGGCTCTGGTTGCCCGCGCTGACCCGCCCATCGGCGAATACCACTTCCTCGGCCGGCACACCGAAACGGGTGCCCACAACGCCGGCCATGCGGCCACGGATCTCCTTTGCCGCGATCAGCGCCGCCATGCCGTTGAGGTCGGAGCCGGAGGAGGCGGCGGTGGGCGAGGTGTTGGGCACCTTGGCGGTGCTGGTGGCCGAGACCCGCACATGGTCGAGCGGAATGCCGAACGCGTCCGCCACCACCTGCGCCACTTTCACGAACAGGCCCTGCCCCATCTCCGTGCCGCCGTGGTTCAGGTGCACCGAGCCGTCGGTATAGACGTGCACCAGCGCCCCGGCCTGGTTCAGGGTGGTGAGATTGAAGGACACGCCGAACTTGATGGGCATGGTGGCGAGGCCCTTGCGGATCACCGGGCTTGCCCCGTTGAAGGCCGCGATGTCACGCCGCCACGCGGCAAGGTCCGTCCTTCCGTCAAGCTCGGCCACCACTTCGGCGATGATGTTGTCCTCCACCTCCTGCCCGTAGGGGGTGATGTTGCGCGGCGCGTCGCCGTAGAAATTAGCCGCCCGCACCTCCTCGATGGGCAGGCCCAGATGGCGGGCGATGGCCTCCATCACCGCCTCGCTGGCGAGCATGCCCTGCGGCGCGCCGAAGCCGCGGAAGGCGGTGTTGGAGACGGTGTTGGTCTTCACCAGCAGGCCGCGATAGCGCGCCACCGGGATGAAATAGCAATTGTCCGCATGGCAGAGCGCGCGCGAGACAACCGCCGGGGAGAGGTCCGCCACGTTCCCGCAATCGGCGGCCAGCTCCAGGTCGAGGCCGGCGAGGCGGCCCTCGCCGTCGAAGCCCGCGTCCCAGCGGATGCGGAAGGGGTGGCGCTTGCCGGTGGCTTCCATGTCCACGTCGCGGGGCAGGCGCAGCTTCACCGGCCTGCGGGCGTGGTGGGCCAGCAGCGCGGCGATGGCGGCGATGATGGTGGCTTGGCTCTCCTTGCCGCCGAACGCCCCGCCCATGCGCCGCACCTCCACGGTGACGGCGGCGAACGGCAGGCCGAGCACATGGGCGACCCCATGCTGCGCCTCGGTGGGATGCTGGGTGGAGGAATAGACCTGCATGTCGCGGTCCTCCCCCGGCACGGCGATGGCGATCTGGCCTTCGAGATAGAAATGGTCCTGCCCGCCGCAGTGCACCTCCCCGGTGATGCGGTGGAGCGCGGCGGCGAGGGCGGCATCCACGTCGCCCCGGCCCACCAGTTGGTCGGGCGCGACGCGGGCGCCGGCGGCGAGGGCGTCGTCGAGGGCGAGGAGCGCGGGCAGCAGTTCGTATTCGATCTTCACCAGCGCGGCGGCGGCGCGGGCTTCATCCAGTGTCGGCGCGGCCACGGCCGCCACGGGATGGCCCACATATTCGACCACGCCCTGCGCCAGCATCGGCTCCCCCGAGCGGATGGGGGCGATGTCGTTGACGCCGGGCACATCGCCGGCCGCCACCGCCACCACGCCGGGCAAGGCACGGGCGGCGGAGAGATCCATGGAGACGATGCGCGCATGGGGATGCGGGCTCAACACCAGCGCGCCGTGGAGCAGGCCGGGGGGCTCGGGCATGTCGTCGAGATAGAGCGCGCGCCCGCTCACATGGGCGCCGGCGCTCTCGTGGCGGGCGGGGGCGTGGACCACGCGGCTCATAAAGTGTGGACCTCCAGCGCCAGATCCGGTCGCGTGGTGGCAAGATGCAGCCGCCGCACCAGATTGGTCGCCGCCGCCCGCCGATAGGTCGCGCTGGCGCGGTGATCGGAGAGCGGGGCGAAATCGGAGGCGAGCGCCGCCTCGATGCCCTCGGGCGCGGCCTCGGCCCACAGAGCGCCGGTGAGGGTGGCTTCCAGCGCCCGCGCCCGCTTCGCCCGCTCAGCCATGCCGCCGAAGGCCGTATGGAGCGACACCAGAGCGCCATCCGCGATCCGCACCCGGAAGGCGGCGAGCACGGTGGAGATGTCTTGGTCGTGGCGCTTCGAGAGCTTCCAGACGTAGAGCTGCTCGCCCGCCGCAAGGTATGGCAGGCGCAGCGCCGCGATCACCTCGCCTGGCCCGAGTGCCGTGGCGCGATAGCCGGTGAGAAAATCATCCACCTTCATCCAGCGGGATCCGGAGGGGCCGGCCAGTTCCACCTGCGCGTCGAGGGCAAGAAGCACCGGCAGCGTATCGCCCACCGGCGAGGCGGTGCCGAGGTTGCCGCCGAAAGTGCCCAGCGCCCGGATCTGCCGGGAGCCGATGCGCCGGATGAGCGCGCCAAAGGCCGGGAAGGCCGCCCCTACGGGAGCGAGCGCATCCGCATAAGTCACCGCCGCACCGAGGACGAGGGCGTCCTCTTCCCGCGCGATGCGCTTCAGCTCGGCCACGCGGCTGGTGGAAATGGCGAGGGGAAAGCCCCGCCGCTGCTTGGAGGGAATGAGGCCAAGATCGGTCGCCCCCGCGATCAGCACCGCCTCGGGATGGGTGGCGCGCAGGGCGACGAGATCGGCCAGATTGTCCGGGAACAGATGCAGTTCGCCCGCCGCTCCATGGGCGGTGCTCGATGGCGGCGCGACAACGGCCGGCTCGACGGGTTGCTGCTCGGACGGCGCGGCGCAGAGGGCGCGGGCGGCATCCACGATGGGGCGATAGCCGGTGCAGCGGCACAGGTTGCCCGCCAACGCCTCGTGGATGGCGGCATCGTCCGGCGCGCCGTCCTGCTGGAGCACGTAGAGCGACATGACGATGCCCGGCGTGCAGAAGCCGCACTGGGTGCCATCGCTCTCGGCAAGCATCTGCTGGACCGGATGGAGTGCATCGCCCTGAGACAGCCCCTCCACCGTCTTCACCAGCGCGCCGTCGAGCTGCGACAGCAGCATGAGGCAGGCATTGGCCGCCTGCCAGAGCACGCCCTCCCCCTCCGCCCGGCCGACGGCGATGGTGCAGGCGCCGCAATCGCCCTCCGCGCAGCCTTCCTTGGTGCCGGTGAGGTGGCGGCGGGTGCGCAGATAGTCGAGCACGGTCATGGAGGGGGCGGCGGCGGCCTCCCGCACGCTCTCGCCGTTCAGCAGGAAGGCTATGGCCACCCGATCAGCCTCCCGCGCCGGTGGAGGAGCGGAACGCCCAGGCCACCATGCGGCGCTCGAAGGCGGCGAAGATGGCGTACATGAGGATGCCCTCCACCGCGAGCGCCAACAGACCGGCAAACACCAGCGACATCTGGAAGTTGGAGCCCGCCTGCACCATGAGATGCCCCACCCCCGCATTGGCGCCGATGGTCTCCGACACCACCGCCCCGACAAAGGCGAGCGTGATGCCCACCTTAAGCGCCCCGAACAGATAGGGCCCGGTGCGCGGGATTCCCACCTTGCGCATGATGTCGAGCTTGGAGGCGCCCAGCGCCCGCAGCACGTCTTCCAGCTCCGGCTCGGTGGTGGCAAGGCCAGTGGCCACATTCACCACGATGGGGAAGAAGGAGATGAGGAAGGCGGTGAGGATGGCCGGGATCTCGCCGATGCCGAACCACATGATGAGAATGGGCACCACGGCCACCTTGGGCACCGAGTTGAACCCGATCATCACCGGATAAAGCCCGCGATAGATGGTGCGCGACCAGCCCACCACCATGCCCAAAGCGATGCCGAACACCACCGCGATGGCAAAGCCGGCCATGGTGGTCCAAAGGGTGACGAAGGAATTCTTCAGCAGCGGCCACCAGTATTTTCCCATGGCGGCGAAGATGTCCGTCGGCGCGGGCAGGATGAAGGTGTCGATCCTGAACAGGCGGCAGGCCGCCTCCCAGATCACGAACAGGCCCACGGTGAAGGCGACGGGGGCGAGGTCTTCTGCGGAGAATTTCATGTCGCCTCACATCGCTCCTTCATGTCTGGCGGCCGGGTGTCGGCTCACGCGCGTGGCGCACCCGCGACGCGGGCAAACAGGTCAGCCGCCGGGACCGGCGGGGAAATGCCGAAGACATCGTCCAGCAATCGCGCCAGTTGGTCCGCATTCTCGATGGGGTGCTCTTCCAGCCGCTCGCCGTCGCGACCCTCGATGATGTAACGGTCCGCGATGATCTTGTGGCGCCGATCGTCCGACAGGCGCTCAAGGATCAGGATGTGGACGAACGGGACGTTGGGGCTCGTCGACGTATACCAATTGCCGAGCTCGTAGTCGGCATGGATCTGCGGCACCAGATCGAACACGTACATGGTGCGCCAGCCCGCCGGCTGGCGTGCCGCCAGATAAAACAGGCCATCGGCCGCGCTCAGGCGGAACGTGCCCAGTGCCGTGGGCTGCTCCACATCGGTCACGAAGCGCAAGGGCTCGTCGATGAGACAGGCGCCGAAGCCCACGTCCACGAGGCGCGTCACGCCCTCCACCGCCACACTGAGGAGCATGTGCTCGCGAGGGCTGAGCGGACTATCCGGCTGCGACATCCAGCGCACCCGCCCCGTCAGTCCGGTTACGGCAAAGCCGATCTGCTCCAGCACGGACTTGAACAGCACACTGTGCTCGAAGCAGTAGCCGCCGCGCCGGCTGGTGACCAGCTTGGCCTCGATCACCGGAAGGTCGAGCTTCACCGGGCACCCGACCAGCGGGTCGAGCCCCTCGAACGGGATGGCGCGCACGTGCAGTGCCTGAAGCTCGGTGAGCGTGGAGAGGTTCGGACGCGGCGTGCCAGTGTAGCCGATGCGGCTGAAATAGGCGGAGAGGGAAAGATCGCTCATGGGGCCTCCGTGCATCCGGACGGACGGGAGGGGCCGTCGCAGGGGTCGCGCGCCGGGGCCAGCGTCCCTGCCGGCGCCATTGCGGCCGGAGCGGGCCCATGAAACGACGGCCGGCATCGATGGGCAACAGGCCACCCCGAGGCCTCGGGGGCCGTATTGTTGAGACGAGCAAGATGCGCCACCGTCACGCCGCCTGCCGCGCTTCGGCAATCTTGCCGCGCAGCTCGTGCACCAGTTCGGTGAAGTCAGGCGTGTAGCAGACATCCAGCTCCCGCGGGCGCGGGAAATCCACCGCCCGCGTCTCCACGATGCGGCCGGGCCGCGCGCTCATCACATGGATGGTGTCGGCGAGGAAGCCGGCCTCACGCAGGTCGTGGGTCACCAGGATCACCGTGAAGCCGAGCTTCTGCCAGAGGTCGCGCAGCACGCACCACAATTCCTCGCGGGTGAAGGCGTCCAGCGCTGCGAACGGCTCGTCCAGCATCAACAGCGCCGGCTCGTGGATGAGGGCGCGGCACAGGGAGGCGCGCTGCTGCATGCCGCCGGACATCTCCCACGGAAAGCGATCCGCGAAGGCGCCGAGGCCCACCACGTTGAGCAGCGCCATGGCCTTGTCCTGGAACACGGCCTTGTCGCGGGAGAAGCGCTGGCGGTAGGGCGGCACGATCTCCAGCGGCAGCATCACATTGGCGAGCACGGTGCGCCACGGCAGCAAGTTGGCATTCTGGAACGCCATGCCGGCGAGCTTCACCGGGCCAGTGACGGGCTTGCCCTCCACCGCCACGGTACCGGAGGTGGGGCGGATGAGCCCCGTCACCAGCTTCATGAGCGTGGACTTGCCGCAGCCGGACGGCCCCACCACAGCGGCGAACTCGCCCCGCCGCACATGGAGCGAGGTGCCGGCCAGCGCCGTCACCGGACCGGTGCGGCCGGGATAGGTGAGGGTCACGTTGTCGAGGGCGATCACGCGACGTGCCTTTCGGATCTGAAGCGGCCTGTGCAGCCGCCATCGTCAACTTGCGCGGGGCAGGATCTCGTCGAGCGGCGGGATGACGCTGATGCCCGGCAATGCGGCAACCCGCTCCACCCAGGCGAGCACCGCCGGCCACTGCGTGAGGTCGAAATCCGCCTCCTCGGCGCGATGGGTGTAGGCGAACAAGGCGAGGTCGGCGATGGTCGGCCCCTCCCCCGCCAGCCATGGCTGGCCCGCGAGATGCTGCTCCATGACATCCAGCGCGGCGGCACCGCGGATGGCACAATCGGCCAGCCGCGCCTCGTGGAGATGCGCCTGCCGCAGCCACGATTTCAGATAGCGCGCCACAGCGATATGGGGCTCGTGGCTGTACTGCTCGAAGAACAGCCACTCGTGCACGCGGGTGCGCCGAAGGCCGGGCGGCGGCAGCCACGGCGTGCCTTCGGCGAAGTGCAGCAGGATGGCGTTGCTTTCCCGCAGCGCCGTCCCGTCATCCAGCACGACGACGGGGACCTTGCCGATGGGATTGAGGGCGAGAAAGTCCGGCGAGCGGGTGCCGGCGGCGCCGCTCGAAGTCTCCACCCACTCGAAGGCATGGCCGGTAAGGCTGAGAATCTGCGCCGCCTTCCAGCAATTGCCCGACCCGTTCATGCCATAGATGCGCATCGCCGATCCCGATCACCCCAAGTCTACAGTTTGAGGTCTACAGCTTGAAGCTACAGCTTCCGCTCGGCCGCCGGCGGAAGGTATTCGCCGGTGAAGATGTCCGCCGCCGTGGGCTTGGCCTTGAAGTCGTAGGTGACGGCCACCTGCTCGATGGACTTGGCGAGCCGCGCCGGGTCCACGTCGCCCACGCCGTTGGCCTTCACCCAGGCGGTGACGATGTTGTCGCGCAGGGCCATTTCCAGGCGCGCCAGCTCGATGGCCTCGTCCGCCGTTTCGTTGCGCTTCATCACCGAGGCGATGGCGGCCTTGGGATCGCGGGCGGTCTCGATGATGCCCTTGATGGTGGCTTTCACGAAGCCCTTCACCACCTCGGGATGGGCCTTGGCATAGTCCGGGTTCACCATGATGGCGTTGCCGTAGAGCACGAGGCCATACTTGGACATGAGCAGCACCACGATGTCCTCGGCCGGCACGCCCTTCTGCCGCAGGTTGAAGAAGGAGGAGAAGGAGAAGCCGGTGATGGCGTCTACCTGTCCCGCCGCCAGCATGGGCTCGCGCACCGGGAAGCCCACGTTCTCGATCTTCACCTTGTCGGCGTCGATGCCGTTCTCCTTCACGAAGGCCTTCCACTAGGCGAAGGCGCCGTCGGGCGCGGGGGCGCCGAGGGTCTTGCCTTCGAGGTCCTTCGGCTTGGCGATGCCGGTCTTCTTCAGGGTGACGATGGAGAAGGGTGGCTCGTCATAGACCATGAGCACGGCCTTCACGGCCTTGTCGGGATTCTGGTCGCGGAACTTCATCAGCGAGTTGATGTCGAAGAAGCCGATGGGATAGGTGCCCGCCGCCACCCGCGCGATGCCGGCCACCGAGCCCGGCCCCGAGTCGATGGTGACGTTCAGGCCCTCGGCCTTGTAGTACCCCTTGTCCAGCGCCACGAAATAGGGCGCGGACGGCCCCTCGAACTTCCAGTCGAGGGCGAATTTCACGTCGGTCTCGGCCACGGCCGGCGCCACCGCGAGAAGGGTGAGCGCGGCGGCCAGAAGAGTACGCAACGGCGTCATGCAAGGCTCCTCCCGGGGATACCGGTCCTGTGGCGTTGTCCGCGCCCGATCCGCCGGCGCGGCGCGACCTGTGTCGTCGGCCTGCCGCGGGAACAGCAACCCGCGTGCCAAGGCTTCGCGCTCCACACCGACCGGCTCGCGTTCCGGAAGGCTGGCTCCGCGCCTCGCCGGGCGCAGGGCAAATCTGCCCATGCATTGGGCATCCTGTCGCCGTCCTGCGCAATGATCCTGCGCATTGCGGCGCGCTGGACAAGTGGCTCCACCTCCGCCATCCCGAATACTGCGGGCATCCGGATCAAGCGGCTGGGGAGGCAATGACCATGCGGGCAAGGCGCGTGCTGATGGCGTGGGAGCAGGGCGCCGGCTTCGGCCATACGACGCAGCTTGCGCGCCTCGGGCGCCGGCTCATGGCCGAAGGGGTCGAGGTGGTGGCGGCGGTCCGCTATCTGCAGCTGTCGGCGCCGCTGGCGGAAGCCGGCATCCGGGTGATCCAGTCACCGATCTGGCCGCCGCCGCCGCTGCGCCCCGAGGACGCCAAGCCCGCCTCGGCCACCCTCTCCGACAGCCTCGGACGCGCCGGCCTGCGCGATCCCGCCAGCGTGCGGACGGTGCTGAAGGGCTGGCGCGCCATTCTCGATGCGGAGCAGCCGGACCTCATGGTGTGCGACTACGCGCCCCTCGCCGCCCCCGCCGCGCAGGGGCGCTGCGCCATCATGCAGGCCGGCACCGCCTATTGCCTGCCGCCGGCGGACCTCGAGCAGATGCCGGTGCTCCACGAGATCGCACCGCCGGTCCATGCCGACGCCGACCTGCTGGTAAGCGTCAACAGCGCGCTTGCGGACGAAGGCATGGTGCCGCTTGCGCGCATCGGCGCCCTGTTTGCGGGGGACGACGTGTTCGTACGCACCTTCCCGCTCATCGACCCCTATGCAGACCTGCGGGAGCGGCAGGCGGAGGGGCCCATTCTCGGCGCGCCGTTCACGCAGATGCGGCCCGGCGCGCGCGGCATCTTCGCCTATCTCCACGTCCAGGTGGCCAGCCGCCCGGATGTCATGGAAGCCCTGCGCGCCCTGGGGCCGGACCTGGAAATCCATATTCCCGGCGCCACCCCAGGCTTGACGGAGCCCCTGCGCACCGCCGGCGTCCATGTCCACGCCAAACCGGCGCAGATGGCGCAGGTGCTGTCGCGCAGCCGCCTGGTGCTGCACCAGGGCAGCGCCGGCATCGCCACGGAGGCGCTGCTTGCCGGCGTGCCGCAGGTGACGCTCAGCGTTCACGGCGAGCATTACCTCAACGGCGAGTGCCTCGCCGCTGCCGGCCTCAGCCACAACGTGCCGCTGTTCGATCCGCGGGTGCGGGTGGCGGTGGAGACCATCCGTGCCATGCACGCGGACGAGGATGCCCTCCTCATGGCCGAGGCGGCGGGGCGCATGCACCGGGCGATGCTGGCCGAGGATCCCCTCGACGTGCTTACCCGGCGCTGCCTCGCGCTGCTCTGACAGGCTCGCCCGGCTTGTTCATCCGAAGGCGGGGAACGGCCGGCGCGAAGAACGCCGGCGCGTGCCGGTCGTTCAGAAGCCGCCGCCGGGCCGACGGCCGAAGCCACCACCCAACCCACCCGGATTGCCCTGCGGCAGGGTCTGGACCAACGGCCCCGCCGCGAAATAGCCGCCCGGACCACCACCGCCACAATTGTAGCTGTAGGGCGGGCACGGCGCCTGCGGCACGAGGGGAATCAGCACGTTCGCCTGGTTCTGCTGCGCCGCCTGCTGGGCGATGAGGTCTGCCTCACCCTTCAGGTCGGTGTTCACATAGCGGCAGGAGGCGGCGGCAAGGTCCATGGTGGTCTGGCCCTGCACCGGGATGGAGCAGGGATGGCTGGAGCCGCGGTCGAGGCCGGTCACGTCCGGGGTCGGCTCGGGCCGACCGCCGTTCTGCCCGGTGCGGCTGCGGGTCTGGGCGATGATGGCGTCGATCTGGCCCTGCGGCACGCGGGTCGGCCCGGTGATGCCGGCGCGGTTGACCGTGACCATGAAGCCGGGCCGGCGCACCACCACCGTCTCACCCGAGGGGCCGACGATGGTCAGCGTGCCGAACTGAAGGATGGCCTGGGTCTCGCCGTCGCGATGGAGGATGGCCGCGACACCGCCACGGATGCCTATGGTGGCCACCGGGGTCTTGACCTCCGCCCCGTCCGAATGGCTGGCATTGCCGCCCACGAAGCGCACCGCGCCCTTGGTGAGGGAAATGGCCATGGACCCCTTCTTGGCGTTGGGATCGTAGACGAACTCGTCGATCAGGAGGTTGGAATTGGGGCCGATGTTCAGGGTGGTCTTGTCCACGAACAGGACCTGGACGCTGCCCGAGGCGCTGGTCTCGATGCGCTCGCGATGGACGATGTTGGAGCCGAGCTCCAGCGTGCGCGTGCCCGAGCCGGTGGAGCGCGGATTGACGGCGGCAGCGGTGCCCACCGACGGGCTCTGGGCCAGGGCCGGGCCGGTGGCGGCGATGAGGGCGAGGGAGGCGACGGAGGCCAGAAGCCGCGCAGGGGTGCTGATGGGCATGTGCGGCGCTCCTCAGAACCGGACGTTCGGGCCGACGGTGACGCTGAGATTGTCGAACGCGTAGTTCGGCAGCGTCGACTGCGACCAGCTGTACTGGACCTGCGTCAGCAGGCCCCACTGCTCGTGGACCGGCACATCGAGGGCAAGGCCCACGCGATACTGGTCGTTCACCTGGGTGATGAAGCTGTTGATGAACGGATTGGGCGCATCATAGCTGTAGCGCGAATAGCCAACGCTCGGGATCGCCACCCACCGCCGCACGCCCCACAGGCCCTGGAATTCCACCGGCACGGCGAGGTCGAAGGCGAAATTGTCGTAGGAATACCAGGGCAGGTCGCCGCTGGCATTGTTGTAGGCAAGGCGCGCGCGCCAGCCGGAGGTGTCGGTGAGCCGGCCGGAGAGGTTGGCGCCGAGCGTCCACATGTCGCCGCTCTGCAGGCTCGCCGTGGGATAGTCCCGCGAGTTCTGGTACTCGCGCTGGCGCACCTCGGCGAACGGCTCGATGGCGAAATACATGCTGAACGGCGCGTAGAGCGACACGCCCGCGCCATAGGTGCCCAGATAGCTGTCGCCGCCCAGCGCGATGCCGCCGGCGATCACATAGGCCCGGACCGAGGAGCCGGGCAACTGGTCCGGCAGCAGGGCGAAGCGCGGGCCGGTGTTGAATTCGGCATAGCCGAGATTGAGGTTCTCCAGCTGGAATTGCTGGGAATAATAAAGGTTGGCGTTGCTTTCCCAGACATCGCCGCGCTGGTTGCCGAAGTCATAGACGTGGCGGACCGTGGCGAGGGCGAAGACGTTGCCGTCCGCCTGCTTGGTGGCGCCGGGCGGCAAGAGCGCGGTGAGATCCTGCCCGAGCACCAGGCGGCTCGACGGGCCGTAATTGGCGTTGGACTGGTAGCGCACGCCCACCTGGGCATAGACGGTGATCTGGTTGGGATCGAGCCGCCGGGAAATCTCCACCAGATAGGCGGCGATATTATCGCGCTCGGCGGTGGTGAGCGCCGGGGCCTCGGCGATGGGCTCGAAGTAGGAGCGGGCGGATTCGTAGGCGCCAAGCCGGTAGTAAAGGCGCGCCAGCTCCAGCTTCACCCGCACCAGATTGGGATTGTAGAACAGGATGCGCTCGTAGACGCCGATGGCGGCCTCGTAGTCGCCCACCTCGATGGCGCGCCGCGCCAGCCGGAAGGCGAGTTCCACGTCCGACGGGCGCTTCAGCGACTGCTGGAAGAGGGTGTTGAATTCGGGATCGGCATTGGCGACCGCAGTCTGCTGCGCAAGGGCGGGCGCCACACCGACGCCCGGCAAGCCGCTCAGCGCCATGGCACCGACGGTCAGGGCGCCCACCGCAAGGGCCCTCATCGCGCGCTTCAGACCCATCGCCGGGGCGACCGATCGCTTTCTGATTTCCGCATGTGTCCGCAATACCAGCATGCCTGATCTCTCCGGCGTTTGCTGGCAAGGCCCCGCCCCTTGCCCTTAAGTGCTCCTTAACACTTCACCTCCGGAAAAGGGATTCCGGAGCGGCAGGAAACATCCGACATACTGAACATTTCCTCACAGGAAGAGCATTTTTGCCACAGGCACGCATGCCGTGCGCCACCTTGCTACCGCTTCATCTCCGCACAGGCCGAATTGCCCGGACCCCGCGGCGCCTCCTGAGGGCCGCGGGGTCCGGAGGCGGCGCTCAGCGCACCACGCAGCCGCGGGGGTAGCCCGGACGGGTGCAATAGATCACCCGGCGTGGGGCAACCACGACGGCGCCGGCCGCCGGTGCCGGGTGCACCACCACGGCGCCGGTGGGACGCACGACGCAGCCCTTCGGGTAGCCGACAGCCCGGCAATAGACCACCGCCTGGCTGGCGCCCGCGCTCGCCATAAGCCCTGCGCCCGCCACCGCCCCCAGAAGAGCGAGCCGGACCGCATGTGTCCTGAATGTCGTCATTGAACCCTCCCCATCGCCGCCCGGCTTGAAGCCACCGGAGATCGGCACATTTTTGCCAAGACCGCTTTCCCAAAACCGCTTTCCCAAGACCGCGAGGCAGGTCGTCACCGCTCTCCCGCACCCGTGACACCACCCGATCGCGCGTCTCACCGGCATTGGGCATCGCTCCCACGGAAAAGCAATGAGCGACCGCTGGTCCCTTCCGAAAGCACCCGCCAAAGCCACACCGAACGCGCCAGCCTCGCACATCATCATTGCATGAACGCAATGAAATCGAACTTTTTATCTGACGTTTGTTGCTTAAATTAGCTCCAACGCCGGACGCCACCGGCCAGGAGATCGCCACCATGACCAGCAAGGGCATCCACCACGTCACCGCCATCGCCGGCTCTGCCCGGCGCAACCTCGACTTCTACACTGCCACCCTCGGGCTCCGGCTGGTGAAGAAGACCGTCAATTTCGACGATCCCGGCACCTATCATTTCTACTTCGGCGATGATGCCGGCCGCCCCGGCTCCATCCTCACTTTCTTCCCGTGGGAGCATGCGGACGAGGGCCGCGCCGGCGTCGGCGAGACCCAGGAGACGGCGTTCCGCATTCCCGAGGCCTCCATCGGCTACTGGACCGGCCGGCTGATCGCCCGAGGCCTCGCCCCGGAGCTGCCGGAGAAGCGCTTCGGCGCCTCGGTGATCGGCTTCAAGGATCCGGACGGCATGCGCCTCGCCCTCGTGGGGGTGCCCGGCATCGACGCGGAGCCCGCCAAAACCTTCGGCGAGGTGCCGGCGGAGCATGCCATTCGCGGCCTGCATTCGGTCACCCTGCTGCTCAAGGAAGCCGGCCCCACCGCCGCCATCCTCACCGACGTGTTCGGCTTCACCGAGACCGGCCGCGAGGGCACCCGCATCCGCTTCACCGCGGCCGGGGCGGAGGAGGGGCGGATCGGCACCATCGTCGACATCCGCGAGGCCGGCGGCTTCCTCTCGGGCCGGCAGGGGCGCGGCAGCGTGCACCACATCGCCTTCCGCGCCGCCGATGATGCCACCCAGGCCGAGATGGCGGAGCGTCTCACCGCTCATCACGGCGCGCGCGTCACCGGCCAGCGGGACCGCACCTACTTCCGCTCGGTCTATTTCCGCGAGCCGGGCGGCGTGCTGTTCGAGATCGCCACCGACGATCCCGGCTTCGCGGTGGACGAGGCCCCCGAAAGCCTCGGCGAAGCCCTGAAGCTGCCGGCCCAGTACGAGGCCCATCGCGCCGAGATCGAGGCGACGCTGCCCGCCGTCGCCTGATCCTGCCCTACTCGGCCGCCCCGCGCGGCCGGGTGCCCGCCCCTTCATGAACGGCGGCTGCGGTGCCGATCAAATCGGACCAGCCGCGAGGATCTTCCCATGGCTTCGACCCTTACCCGGGACGCGCCCGCCCTCGCCTTCACCCATCGCTTCGAGCCCGCCACGGATGCGGCGGCAGCGCCGCTGCTGCTGCTCCACGGCACCGGCGGCGACGAAACCGACCTGTTGCCCCTCGGCCGCATGATCGCCCCGGGCGCGGCCCTGCTGTCGCCGCGCGGGCAGGTGAGCGAGGGCGGCATGCCGCGCTTCTTCCGCCGCCTCGCCGAAGGCGTGTTCGACGAAGCCGACGTGGTGCGTCGCGCCCATGATCTTGCGGACTTCATCGGCGCCGCCAGCGCCGCCTATGGCCTTGCCGCACCGGTGGCGGTGGGGTTCTCCAACGGCGCCAACATCGCCGCCGCCGTGATGCTGCTTCGGCCAGAGGCCCTCGCCGGCGCGGTGTTGCTGCGCGCCATGGTGCCGCTCTCCGACCCGCCGGCCGGGGACCTGCCCGCAACGCCGGTGCTGATGCTCTCCGGCGCCATGGACCCCATCGTGCCCGCCGAGAATGCCGCCCGGCTCGCAGCTCTACTTTCGGCGCGCGGCGCGCAGGTGGAGCACCGGACCCTGCCGGCAAGTCACGGCCTCACCTCCGCAGACCTGACCGCCGCCCGGGACTTCATCGCCCGGATCGGCCGTTAGAGCGTTTTCGAGCGAAGGGGATACCGGTTCGCGTGAAGACAACGCGTCAACGTGGGATTCTGGAGCGGTTGCCGTGAACGCCTGCGAACGGCAACCGCTCCTGGCCTGATGGCCCTCAGCGCATTGCCGGAGCGGCCGCCGGCTGCTTGGCATTAGCCCCCTTGGTCGGGGTCGCCTTGGCCTGTGACGGGCCCTGCGGCGCGGCGGCGGGCACCGCCATGGCCGCCACGATGGCTGGCGCCAGCAGGTCGGCAAGGCAGGCATAGCCCTTGTCGTTCGAATGGAAGTGGTCCCAGGCCAGCGTCGCGCGTAGGCCCGCCGGGTCCTGTGCCGCCCATTGCTTCATCATCAGATAGCGCGGCAGCAGCGTCGCTCCCCGCTCGGAAGCGGCCGCGCCCACGGCGGCGACAAAGCTTTCGTAGCGGTCCAGGTTGAGGATGGCCGGATAATATTGCTGGTCGATCACCAGCACCGCCGCGCCAGCCGCCGCAATGGCGTCGAGCCCCTCACCCACCAGCTGCTTCAGCCGCACCGGATCGCCGCCGAAGATGACATCGTTGGTGCCCACCTGCCACAGCACCAGGTCCGGCACCGGCGGCGTCTTCAGGAAAGCCTCCAGCCGGCGCAGGGTGGCGGGGGCGCTCTCGCCGTTGACGCCCGCATTGGTGATCTCGACGCTCCCCTCCCCCAGCGCCGCCTCCAGCCTCAGGGCCAGCTGGCTCGGGTAGTTCGTGGCCGTGCGTGATGCCCCCGCCCCGGCGGTGGTGGACGAGCCGATGGCAAGGATACGCAGCGGCCGCCCCTCGGCACGCACCTTGGCGGCCTGCGCCAGCGCCAGGGGCGGCGCCGGGCGCACGTCCGAGGGGCAGGCAATGGCAGGAACGGAGATGAAGGGGGCACTGAGCATCAGCAGGCCGAGCAGGCCGGCGCCGCAGCGGCGCACCACGCCGAACCGGGAGAGACGGAATGAAGGGCTGGGAGGGGTCATGGATCGGAGGTCATGGGGATGGAGGCCTGCACAGTGCGTCGCCTCACCGACGGAACGCAAGGCCCGGCCGCCACTCCGGGATGCCGGCGATAGACCGAGCGAGCCGAACCGGCGCAAAAGCGGGCAGCCGAGCCATGATTTGAGCAGGATAGGGGATGACTCTTCGAATGGATGGCGGGAGTGACGGGGCTCGAACCCGCGACCTCCGGCGTGACAGGCCGGCGCTCTAACCAACTGAGCTACACCCCCCCGAACCGGCGCCGGACGAACCGTGCCGCCGAAGAGAGCGGCGTGGTACGGCAGCCCTCAGCCCAAGTCAAGCAACACCCGTACTTTTTGCGGGGCACTTGTCCACAGGCTCTCTGAAAATCCAGTCCCGGCAAAGCTTTCCGCCGTGCCCGCGACCCACGCGCGCGGCCCGCCCGAAGAGCTACGAACCGGCGCGCATACGAATCTCCCGATGCCCCTCGGCACACCGGTGGCGCACGCGGGCTGATGTCCGCGCATCGACACGGCGAACATGGCCGGAACGGAATAAACGGGGAAAGCGGTGGGCCTGGTGGGCGGTGACGGGCTCGAACCGCCGACCCTCTCGGTGTAAACGAGATGCTCTACCAACTGAGCTAACCGCCCAGGCCGGGACCATGCAGGCGCTATAGTCCCATGCTCCGCGGGCGGCAAGAGCCGCAGCGGTGAGCGGCCCGGCAGGCGGCAGTCGCAGCGGGATCGGGGCTGTGGAAACAAGAGCAGCGCAGCACGGCGCTGCCGCCATCGCGTGATCTGCCGACGGGCACAGGTCGGTCAGCCTGCGACGCGTGTAAGCGGCACAGCCGCTCCAGAACGCCTCCGGCCTGGTGCGATCGATCGCCGGCCGCGGGACACATCTGTCTGGAAGAGGGACGGCGGCCTGGCCGCCATCAGGAAGGCTTCCCCGCACCCTGCCCCGCCGGGCGGCGCCTGAGGCGGCCGCCAACTCTGCTCAGGAACGCGCGGCTCGGGGACGCTCCGCCCGCAGAAACGCGGGCCGGGAGCGTCCGGGAAGCCTTTGGAGGGGTCACCGCGTCAGGAGACCCTGGGGCCGATCAGCCGTTGACGGCTTCCTTCAGGCCCTTACCGGGAGTGAACTTCGGAGCCTTGGAAGCCTTGATCTTCACGGGCTTGCCGGTGCGGGGATTGCGGCCTTCGCGCGCGGCGCGCGTCACCACGGAGAAGCTGCCGAAACCGATCAGCTTGACTTCCTCGCCTTCCTGCAGCGCCTTGGCGATGATGTCGAAGGTGGCGTCCACAGCCGCAGCCGCGGCCGTCTTCGTCAGCTTCGCCTCTTCGGCCACCGCGGCGATCAGTTCGTTCTTGGTGGTCATCTGACCTTTCCTTCCGTTGTCAGAACGCGAATCGTGCAGGCTCAAGCCCTCACGAACGGCGCGAGCATCACGGAAAATAAGGCTTTTGCAAGCGTGATCGGCGCCAAACCCGCACCAATGCACGATTTCCCACTGTGCGCCTGCGAACAAACGGGGGAAAACGGGCCGCTCCGGCGGCGTGAGACCAATCTCTAAGCCTTTGAAAAGATTGAGGGCGTGCGCCGCGCTCCCGGTTTGACGGGGAGACGAGGCAACACGCCCTCTCTTTTCGCTGGAAAACGCTTCAATCCGGCCGGTTTGCGGGCAATCCGGCCGGATCCCTCATCAGTGGGCGACCACGCCGGGGGTCTCCTCGCCCGGCACCGGGGCATTCACCGGGCGCTCTTCCCAGGTGATGGGCACCAGCGGACGAACGAGGGCATGGGCGAGAACCTCGTCCATGCGGGAGCACGGAATGATCTCCATCGCGTTCTTCACGTTGGCCGGGATATCCGCCAGGTCTTTGGCGTTCTCCTCGGGAATCAGCACCGTCTTGATGCCGCCGCGCAACGCCGCAAGCAGCTTCTCCTTGAGGCCGCCGATGGGCAGGACCCGGCCACGCAGGGTGATCTCACCCGTCATGGCCAGATCGCGGCGCACCGGAATGCCGGTCATCACCGAGACGATGGCCGTGGCCATGCCGACGCCGGCGGACGGACCGTCCTTCGGGGTAGCGCCTTCCGGCACGTGGACGTGGATGTCGCGCCGCTCGAACAGGGGCGGCTCGATGCCGAAATCAACCGCCCGCGACCGCACGTAGGACGCCGCCGCCGAGATCGATTCCTTCATCACGTCGCGCAGGTTGCCGGTGACCGTCATCTTGCCCTTGCCGGGCATCATGAGGCCCTCGATGGTCAGGAGCTCGCCGCCCACCTCGGTCCAAGCGAGGCCGGTCACGACGCCCACCTGGTCCTCGGTCTCCACCTCGCCGTACCGGTAGCGCGGCACGCCGAGGAAGTCCTCGAGGTTCTTGGCGGTGACCTTCACCGACTTCTTCTTCGACAGCACCAGCTCCTTCACCGCCTTGCGGGCCAGCGTGGAGATCTCGCGCTCGAGGTTACGCACACCGGCTTCCCGCGTGTAGCGGCGGACCAGCTGGAGCAGCGCGGCATCGTCGATGGCGAACTCCTTCGGCGTCAGGCCGTGCTTGCCGAGCGAGTTGGGCAGAAGGTGCTTGCGCGCGATCTCTACCTTCTCGTCCTCGGTGTAGCCGGCGATGCGGATCACCTCCATGCGGTCCAGAAGGGCCGGCGGGATGTTCAGCGTGTTCGCCGTGGTCACGAACATGACGTTCGAGAGGTCGTAATCCACCTCCAGATAGTGGTCGGCGAAGGTGTGGTTCTGCTCCGGGTCCAGCACCTCGAGCAGGGCCGAGGACGGATCGCCGCGGAAATCGGCGCCCATCTTGTCGATCTCGTCCAGGAGGAAGAGCGGGTTCGACTTCTTGGCCTTGCGCATGGACTGGATGATCTTGCCGGGCATGGACCCGATATAGGTCCGCCGGTGACCGCGGATCTCCGCCTCGTCCCGCACGCCACCCAGCGCCACGCGCACGAACTCACGGCCCGTCGCCTTGGCGATGGACTTGCCGAGCGAGGTCTTGCCCACGCCGGGGGGGCCGACGAGGCACAGGATGGGCCCGGTGAGCTTATTGGCGCGGCTCTGCACGGCCAGATACTCGACGATACGCTCCTTGACCTTGTCGAGGCCGAAGTGATCCGCGTCGAGGATCTGCTGGGCGAAGGGCAGGTCCTTCTTGACCTTGCTCTTCACGCCCCACGGGATCGACAGCAGCCAATCCAGGTAGTTGCGCACCACGGTGGCTTCCGCCGACATGGGCGACATCTGGCGCAGCTTCTTCAGCTCGTGGGTGGCCTTTTCGCGGGCTTCCTTGGTGAGCTTGGTGCGCTTGATGCGGTCTTCCAGCTCCTGCAGGTCGTCCTTGCCGTCCTCGTCGCCGAGTTCCTTCTGGATCGCCTTCATCTGCTCGTTGAGGTAGTACTCGCGCTGGGTCTTCTCCATCTGCCGCTTGACGCGGGTGCGGATGCGCTTTTCCACCTGCAGGACGGAGATTTCGCTCTCCATCAGGCCGAGCACCTTCTCCAGGCGGTCGGCGACCTTGAGCATCTCCAGGACGCCCTGCTTCTCCGGAATCTTCACGGCGAGGTGCGAGGCGACGGTGTCGGCGAGCTTGGAGTGGTCGTCGATCTGGCTGACGACGCCCACCACCTCGGGCGACACCTTCTTGTTGAGCTTCACATAATTCTCGAACTCGGTGACCACCGAGCGCGCGAGCGCCTCGGCCTCCACCTGGTCGCCGGTCTCGTCGTCGAGGGTGATGGCCTCGGCCTCATAGAGATCGGTGCGCTCGGTGTAGCGGGTCACCTGGGCGCGGCTGACGCCCTCCACCAGCACCTTCACGGTGCCGTCGGGCAGCTTCAGCAGCTGCAGGACGGTCGCGAGCGTGCCCACGGAGAAGATGGCCTCGGCGGCGGGATCGTCGTCCGAGGCGTTCTCCTGGGTGGCGAGGAGGATGTAGGTATCACCGCGCATGACCTCTTCGAGGGCGCGGATGGACTTCTCGCGCCCCACGAAGAGGGGAACAATCATATGTGGAAAAACCACGATGTCCCGAAGAGGCAGGACCGGGTAGGTCTGGGACACCCCGGCAACGAGCGGCGGGCGCGGCTTCTGGCTCGTCATGACGCAATCCTTTCAAGAAGTACACGCGCTGGAAAAACGCACAACTGGGCGTTGCCGCGCGTGCACGCGGCCGGAGACGGGCGTGGATTTTCAATGCTGAAGCGGCGTGAGCCGCAGGAGGCACGAGGTCCGACCCCCGAGACCGGAACTGTCGAAAAGTAGATGGACACGCAACCTGCCCGTTTCAAGGGCACCCCGTTAACCGGGTTCGGGCGAGGGCGGAACAGTGCCGGAGCGCGTTCCGTCATCCCCCCTGTCTGGTCCGACGTTCGGACCATGCCCCGACCTGCCCCCGTGCCGCGAGGCCGGGGGCGAGGTGTGGGGCGGACGCCGTCACGCACTGGCGCCGGCGTCGCCGACACGGTCCGCGTAAATATAAAGCGGACGCGCACTCTGCTCGACCACCTCCCGCGAAATCACCACCTCTTCCACCCCTTCAAGGCCGGGGAGGTCGAACATGGTGTCGAGGAGGATGCTCTCCATGATGGACCTGAGGCCGCGAGCGCCGGTCTTGCGCTCGATCGCCTTGCGGGCGATGGCGCCGAGGGCCTCCTCGTGGATGGTCAGGTCCACATTCTCCATCTCGAACAGGCGCTGGTACTGTTTCACCAGCGCGTTCTTCGGCTCGGAGAGGATCTTCTTCAGGGCCTCCTCGTCGAGGTCACCCAGCGTCGCCAGGACCGGCAGACGGCCGATGAACTCGGGGATGAGGCCGTACTTCAGCAGATCCTCGGGCTCCACCTCGCGGAACACCTCGCCGGGGCGACGATCCTCGGGCGGAGCCACCTTGGCCTGGAAGCCGATGGAGGTGGACCCCTTCGAGCGCGAGGAGATGATCTTGTCGAGGCCGGCGAAGGCGCCGCCGCAGATGAACAGAATGTTGGTGGTGTCCACCTGCAGGAATTCCTGCTGGGGATGCTTGCGACCGCCCTGAGGGGGCACCGAGGCTACCGTGCCTTCCATGATCTTCAGCAGCGCCTGCTGCACGCCCTCGCCCGACACGTCGCGGGTGATGGAGGGATTGTCGGATTTGCGACTGATCTTGTCGATCTCGTCGATGTAGACGATGCCGCGCTGCGCCCGCTCGACATTGTAGTCGGCAGCCTGGAGCAGCTTGAGGATGATGTTCTCCACGTCCTCGCCCACGTAGCCGGCTTCGGTCAGCGTGGTGGCGTCGGCCATGGTGAAGGGCACGTCGAGGATGCGCGCCAGGGTCTGCGCGAGCAGCGTCTTGCCGGAGCCGGTTGGCCCGATCAGCAGGATGTTGGACTTCGCGAGTTCCACGTCGCCGTGCTTGGTGGCGTGGTTGAGGCGCTTGTAGTGATTGTGCACCGCAACCGAGAGGACCTTCTTCGCGTGATCCTGGCCGATGACGTAGTCATCGAGGACCTTGCGGATCTCCTTCGGGGTCGGGATGCCATCCCGCGACTTCACCAGAGAGGACTTCGACTCTTCCCGGATGATGTCCATGCACAACTCGACGCATTCGTCGCAGATGAACACAGTCGGTCCGGCGATGAGCTTCCTGACCTCGTGCTGGCTCTTGCCGCAGAACGAGCAATAAAGCGTGTTCTTGCTGTCGCTGCCGCCGGTCTTGCTCATCTTCGTCTCCTACCATCTACCGAACCGGACGCGAAACGCACCCGTCTCGCTAGCGTCACATATGGGGATTGGACCAAGCAAAAATCTAGCCAATCCCGAAACGGTGATCGGTTCATGAGAGCCAATCACCCCGAGGCGACACGATCAAGGCGGGGAAGCGACATTCCCCAGGTGACGAAGTGCCGGAATACGACCATCCGGACCCGCCGCGCCTTCATCGCGCCGTCGGCCGCATCGTGATCCCGGGGGTCCTGCCGAAACGTGAAGACCCCTGAACGCAGCGGCCCCCGCCTTTTCGGGGCGAGGGCCGGTTACGCGGCATCCGATGCCGGCTTAACGACATGCAAGCGCGATCTTGCACCGCACGCAAGGGGGGCAATACGAGAACCCCCGTCGCGTGGACCCAGATCACGCCGCCTTGGAGGTGTCGTCGGTGGGCCGCTGATCGATCACGGCATCGATGAGACCGAAGTCCAGCGCGGCCTTTGCGGTCATGAAGTTGTCGCGCTCCAGCGCGTCCTCGATCTTGTCCATCGAGCGGCCGGTGTGCTTCACATAGATTTCATTGAGCCGGCGCTTCAGGTTCAGGATCTCCTGCGCGTGCAGCATGATGTCCGTGACCTGGCCCTGGAAGCCGCCCGACGGCTGGTGCACCATGATTCGGGCGTTCGGCAGGGCGAAGCGCATGTCCTTCTCGCCCGCGGTCAGCAGCAGCGAGCCCATGGAGGCGGCCTGACCGATGCAGAGCGTGGACACCGCAGGCTTGATGAACTGCATGGTGTCGTAGATGGCGAGGCCCGACGTCACCACTCCCCCGGGGGAGTTGATGTACATCGAGATTTCCTTCTTCGGATTGTCCGCTTCCAGGAACAGCAGCTGGGCCACCGCAAGGGTGGACATGCCATCCTCGACCGGGCCGGTCAGGAAGATGATGCGCTCCTTCAGGAGGCGGGAAAAGATGTCGTAGGACCGTTCCCCGCGGTTGGTCTGCTCGACCACCATGGGAATGAGATAATTCATATAAGTATCGACAGGATCACGCATCGTCAGTCCTCGGGGCGCGGGCGATGGCACGCCCCGGGGGGCGTGCCGCGCAATATCGTCGCAGGACGAAGGCGGACTTTGGCCCTCAGGCCGCCTTCTCGTCGTCCTCTTCCTCCTTGTAGAGCTCTTCCTTGGTGACCGTCTTCTCGGTCACGTTGGCGAGCTCCAGAAGGAAATCGACGACCTTCTCCTCGAACAGGGGGGCGCGAACGGAGGCCAGGGCTTCGGGGGTGCGGCGGTAATATTCCCACACCTGCTGCTCCTGGCCGGGGAACTGGCGGGCCCGTTCCACAACCGCGCGCGTCACCTCGTCTTCAGAAACCTGGATATTGTTGCGCTCACCGATTTCCGCAAGCACCAGGCCGAGGCGCACGCGGCGCTCGGCGATCTTGCGGTAGTCGGCGCGGGCCTCTTCCTCGGTGGTGCCCTCGTCGGCGAAGCTGCGGTTCTGGGCAGCGAGGTCTTCCTGCACCCGGCTCCACACGCCGAAGAATTCCTGCTCCACGAGGCCTTCCGGCACCGCGAACTGGTGGGTGGTGTCGAGGGCGTCGAGCAGGGCGCGCTTCACCTTCTGGCGGGCAGCGCCGGCGTGCTCGCTGGCGATGCGCCCGCGCACCGTCTCCTTGAGCTTCTCCAGGCTCTCCTGGCCGAGAGTCTTGGCGAACTCGTCGTCCAGGGTGAGCGGGCCGGGGGCGGCGACCGACTTCACCGTCACCTCGAAGGTGGCAGCCTTGCCGGCCAGTTCCTTGGCGGCATAGGCTTCCGGGAAGGTCACGTTGAGGGTGCGGTTGTCGCCGGCATAGACGCCGAGCAGCTGCTCCTCGAAGCCGGGAATGAAGCCGTTGGAGCCGATGAGGACGTCGATGTCCTGGCCCTCGCCGCCGGCGAACTTCTCGCCGTCCACGTAGCCGGTGAAGTCGATGGTGACGCGGTCGCCGTTCTCGGCGTAGCCGCCTTCGCGGGTGACGAAGGGGCGGTTGGCGTCGGCGATGCGCTGGATGGTCTCGTCGACCTCCGCGTCGGCCACCTCGACCACCAGCTTCTCCACCGAGATGTCCTTGAAGTTGCCCAGCTCGATCTTGGGCAGGATCTCGATCTCAAGGTCGTAGGCGAGGTCCTTGCCGCCTTCCAGCAGACCCTGCGCCTGGGGATCTTCCTGCGGCAGCTTGACCTTGGGCTGGAGCGCCAGCTTGAAGCCGTGCTCCTCGACGATCTTGCCGTTGGTCTCGTTGACCGTCTGCTCGATCACCTCGGACATGACGGACTTGCCGTAGACGCGCTTGAGGTGCGCCACGGGCACCTTGCCGGGGCGGAAGCCGTTCAGCTTCACCTGGCCCTTGAGTTCGGCCAGCTTGGCATCGGCCTTGGCGCCGAGGTCGGCGGCAGACACCACCACACGGAACGC
This sequence comes from Xanthobacter oligotrophicus, assembly GCF_008364685.1. Taxonomy (GTDB): domain Bacteria; phylum Pseudomonadota; class Alphaproteobacteria; order Rhizobiales; family Xanthobacteraceae; genus Xanthobacter; species Xanthobacter oligotrophicus. The sequence continues at coordinate 223,607 of NZ_VTTL01000009.1, read as the reverse complement.
GCGCTTGAGGCCATCGGCCTGGGTCTCGGTCACCTGCATCGTCTTGCCTTCACATCCTGTCGCGCATGGCGCGGAAAACGTTCAAAACCGGTTTCGGCCCCGCAGATCCCTCGGCATCCCGCCAAAGGCCGCACGGTGCGTCCCGCGCCTTGCGGCGAACGAACCTCCGCGGCGGCCGGCGAACCGGAAACGTGGTGCGGGCGGAGGGTTTCGAACCCCCACGACTTGCGTCACGGGAACCTAAATCCCGCGCGTCTACCAGTTCCGCCACGCCCGCAAGTCCGCTACGTCCGCGAGACTGCTACGTCCGCAGGGCGCGCGCGCCGCCGGGTGCGCAATCAAGAGCACCGGACGGCAGACCCCGAAGCACCCCGTCACGGAAACGCTCCATCACGGAAACGCCCAATCGGAGACGCGCGATCCGGGACGCGCACCATAGAGGTTCGACCGCACGCGCACGCCTGTGCACGCATGGATCGGGTCGCGGCTTATATCATGACGGCGCGCGCATGCAGCAACAAAATGGCGCCATCCCGCGTGCTGCGCCATCTGCCCGCGGCCGCGACCCCAGGCTCCCGCCGCCGTCCCGCAAGCCGTTGTGCTGCATCGCCCGGACCGGTGGCGGCAGAGCTTGCCGGCCAGCGCGCGAAAATCAGCGGTGGAAAGCCGCTTGCCCTTTTTTCAGCCACGTATGAAGGTCCACGCACCCTGCCAGGAGACGCCGCGTGACGACGCCGATTCCCTCCCGACGCACCGTCCTCAAGGGTGCTGCAGCCCTCTCCCTGTCCGGCGCGGCGGGCGCCTTGGTCCCGGCGCTCGCCCAGTCGCCGGCCGCCGCACCGGCGGCGGTGCCCCCCGCCCCCCAGGCAAGCCCCCCGGTAACGCTCACCGCCGCCGAAGGCAGCCTGCCGGAGCTGGCCGGCCCGGGCCCCCTCGCCCTGTTCAACGGCGCGCTCCCCGGCCCGGTGCTGCGGGTGAAGAAGGGCGGCATGCTGAATGTCACCCTCGCCAACAGCCTGAAGGAAAACGTCGCTCTCACCTGGCAGGGCGTGCGGCTGCCGGCGGGTTCGCCGGCGCTGGCGGCCGTGGCCCCCGGCAAGAGCGCCAGCCTGAGCCTGGCGCCGACGGACGCCGGCACCTTCTGGTATCATGCCACCTCACCCAGCCTCGCCCGCCGCGCGCTCGCAGGCCCGCTGGTGGTGGAAGAGGCCGGCGCCCCGGCCTATGCGGCAGACCACCTGCTGTTCATTCAATCCTTCCCGCCGGAAAGCGGGATGCCCATCTTCCCGGTCAACGGCGCCATCTCGCCCACCTTCCAGGGTCCCGCGACCGGGCGGGCGCGGCTGCGGCTCGTGAACGCGACCCCGCTGTTCCTGCGCCTCAAGATCCGCGGGCCGGCGAGCTATGCCATCGCGGTGGATGGCCAGCCGGTGTCCGAGCCCTTCGAATTGAAGGACGGCCGCATCCAGATTGCCCCCGGCGGCCGGGTGGACGTGGCCGCGACGCTGGACGACGCCGACGCCACCATCATCGAGATCGAGACCACGCAGGACCCCATCCGGCTGGCAGTGGTCACCCCGGTGGGCGCGGCCGGGACACCGCCCGCGGGGGCCCCGGCGCCGCTGCCGCCCAACGACCTGCCGGCCGAGATTCCCCTCAAGGATGCCCTGCGCATCGAGCTGCCCATCGGCGACAAGCCGGGCGCGGGGGCGGCCTCCCTCGGCACGGTGAAGGCGGGCAAGAGCGTGGTGCTGACGCTGGTGAACAGCCTCGACGCGCCGGTGTCGGTCTATATCGCCGGCCACCCCGTGCGCTTGCTCGACAATGTCTATGACGGCTGGCGGCCCTGGTGGCACGACACCGTGCCGGTGCCGTCGAAGGCCACCGTGCGGGTGGCGTTCCGCGCCGCCGTGCCGGGCACCTGGTCCATCGTCGGGCAGCGCGGCGGCGACGGCGAAGTGGTGGTCTCCAAGACCTATGAGGTGACGGCCTGAAGCCGTCAGTTCACCGCACCCCGAATAACTCATAGAGACGGCGGTAGACCTCCCGCAGCGCCTCCGGCAGGTCGTCGGCCACGAGGCCCGGCCCGGCGGCGCGGGCGGCTTCCCCGTGCAGCCACACGGCAGCGGCCGCCGCCTCGAACGGCGGCATGGCCTGCGCCAGCAGCCCGCCCGCCATGCCGGCCAGCACGTCGCCGGCACCGGCGGTAGCGAGCCAGGCCGGCGCATTCTCGGCGATGGCGGCGCGTCCGTCGGGAGCCGCGACCACCGTGTCCGCCCCCTTCAGCACCACTACCGCCCCCAGCCGCGCCGCCGCCGCGCGGGTGCGCGCCAGCTTGGAGGGCGCCTCCAACACCGCCCGATCCCCGGCGAACAGACGGGCGAACTCCCCCTCGTGGGGCGTGACGATGAGGCCCGCGGTGCGCGCCGCCACGTCCGCCAGCGCCCAGGGCACGCCGGCGTATGAGGTGAGCGCGTCGGCATCGAGCACGAGACGGCGGCCCGGGGCGGCGATGTCGATCTTCGCCCGCGTCGCCGCCCCGGTACCGAGGCCCGGCCCCAGCACCACGGTGCCGAGCCGCCGGTCGGCGAGCAGGGTGGCGAGGTCGCCGTCGCAAGCCATGGCACGGGGCATGATGGCCGCATAAGAGGCGGCATGCAGCGGCAGGGCGTCCGGCGGCAAGGCGACCGTCACCAGCCCGGCCCCGGCCCGGAACGCCCCACGCGCGGACAGGCGAGCAGCGCCTGAGGTCCAGGCGCCGCCGCTCACCACCACCGCATGGCCGCGGTCATATTTGTGCCCCAGGGCCGCCGGCAGCGGAAACGCCGGGCGCCACAGGTCCGGCATGTTCACGGACGTGGCGGGCCTGATCACATCCAGCACCGCATCGGGAATCCCGATGTCGGCCACCCGTACCCGCCCGCACAGGCTGCGACCTGGCTCCAGCAGGTGACCCGGCTTGCGACGGAAGAAGGTGACCGTCTCCTGCGCCTGCGCCGCCGCGCCGCGCACCTTGCCGGTGGCGCCGTCGAGACCGGAGGGCAGGTCCACGGCGATGATCGGCCGGCCGGAGGCGGCCATGCGTGTCACCAGCGCCCTGGCCGCCCCGTCTAGGTCGCGGGCAAGGCCGGCGCCGTACAAGGCATCGACGATCACCCCCGCCTCGGTGAGATCAAGGACCGCCGGCTCCTCCACCGGCCCGCGCCAGCGCTCGGCGGCACGCTTCGCGTCTCCCGTCAGCTTCTCGCGCTCGCCCAACAGGGCAACCCTGACCCGAAAGCCCCGCTGGGTCAGCACCCGTGCCGCGACGAAACCGTCGCCGCCATTGTTGCCCGGCCCGCACAGGATGACGACGCGGGTCGGCAGCGGAAAGCGCGCCACCACGTCGGCCACCGCGGTGCCCGCCCGCTCCATCAGCGTGAAGGACGGCGTGCCCATTTCGACGGCGAGTCGATCTGCCTGACCCATTTCCTGTGGATCGAGAAGTGCGTGCACGTGATGCCCTGCCCCTCTTATGCCCAGTTGATACTCAGCAAACGCACGCAATGAAGATATGAATCGCCTAATTTAAAGTCATTAAGCCTATTTCATGAGCAACGTCGACTTCACCTAACGCTCTGGTCCGCATAAGCACTTAGGCGTATGGATGGCATACATCCTGCTTAAATGCTGCCGGCTCGACCAGCGGCGGAGGCCGGGCCAGGGGAGACGGACCGGATGAAGAAGATTGAGGCTATCATCAAGCCCTTCAAGCTCGATGAAGTGAAAGAGGCCCTCCAGGACGTGGGACTGCAAGGCATCACCGTGACCGAGGCCAAGGGCTTCGGCCGGCAGAAGGGCCACACCGAGCTGTATCGCGGCGCGGAATATGTGGTGGATTTCCTGCCCAAGGTGAAAATCGAGGTCGTGCTCTCCGACGATATGGTAGACCGGGCCGTCGACGCCATTCGCCGCGCGGCCCAGACCGGACGGATCGGAGACGGAAAGATCTTCGTTTCGTCCATCGAGGAGGCGATCCGCATCCGCACCGGCGAATCCGGCCTCGACGCGATTTGACGCGTCCAATAAAAACCTGCGTGCCAGCAGAAAGGTAATACCCCCATGACCACCAAGACGGCCAAGGACGTCCTCGACCTGATCAAGAGCGAGGACGTGAAATACGTCGATCTGCGCTTCACCGATCCGCGCGGCAAGTGGCAGCACGTTACCTTCGACATTTCCATGGTCGACGATGAGTTCCTGACCGAAGGCACTGCCTTCGACGGCTCGTCCATCGCCGGCTGGAAGGCCATCAACGAATCCGACATGCTGCTGATGCCGGATCCGGCCACCACCTGCATCGACCCCTTCTTCGCGGAGACCACGCTCTCCATCGTCTGCGACGTGCTGGAGCCGACCACCAACCAGCCCTACGGCCGCGACCCCCGCTCCATCGCCCGCAAGGCCGAGGCCTATGCCAAGTCCACCGGCATCGGCGACGCCGTCTATTTTGGCCCCGAGGCCGAGTTCTTCATCTTCGACGACGTGCGCTTCAAGGCGGACCCGTACAACACGGGCTTCAAGCTCGATTCGGTCGAGCTGCCCACCAACGGCGACACCGAGTATGAGGGCGGCAACCTCGGCCACCGGGTGAAGACCAAGGGTGGCTACTTCCCGGTGCCCCCGATCGATTCGGCGCAGGACATGCGCTCCGAGATGCTCGCCGCCATGGCCAAGATGGGCGCCAAGGTGGAGAAGCACCACCACGAGGTGGCCTCCGCCCAGCACGAGCTCGGCCTCAAGTTCGGTTCGCTCGTGACCATGGCCGACCACTTGCAGGTGTATAAGTACTGCATCCACCAGGTGGCCAACATCTACGGCAAGACCGCGACCTTCATGCCGAAGCCCGTCTTCGGCGACAACGGCTCGGGCATGCACGTCCACCAGTCCATCTGGAAGGACGGCAAGCCGCTCTTCGCCGGCGACAAGTATGCGGACCTGTCCGACTACTGCCTGTGGTACATCGGCGGCATCATCAAGCACGCCAAGTCGCTGAACGCCTTCACCAACCCGCTCACCAACTCCTACAAGCGGCTGGTCCCGGGCTATGAGGCTCCGGTGCTGCTGGCCTATTCGGCCCGCAACCGCTCGGCGTCCTGCCGCATCCCCTACACCAACAACCCGAAGGCCAAGCGCGTCGAGGTCCGCTTCCCCGATCCCGGCGCGAACCCCTACCTCGCCTTCGCGGCCCTCTTCATGGCCGGCATGGACGGCATCCTGAACCGGATCGATCCCGGCCAGGCCATGGACAAGGACCTGTACGACCTACCCCCCGCCGAGCTGAAGCAGATCCCCACCGTCTGCGGCTCCCTGCGCGAGGCCCTGGATTCGCTCGCCGCCGACCACGAGTATCTGCTCAAGGGCGACGTGTTCCAGAAGGACTTCATCGAGTCCTACATCGAGCTGAAGATGACCGAGGTGATGCGCTTCGAAATGACGCCGCACCCGGTCGAGTTCGAAATGTACTACTCGGTCTGATGCTTCCCCGGCCCGGCCATAAGGCTGGGCCGGCCTTGTTCCGGTCTTCATGACCTCCTTGGGCGCCTCTCGGGGCGCCCTCTCTTTTTGCGGAGGTCGATTCTTCCCTGGTGCCTGCGGCGCCTCAATGGGACAGCAGAATGCCGGCGACCAGGAGAACCTCGCCAACCAGCACCCCCGCGAACACCGAGCGGCGGAAAACGAGAAAGCCGGCCACGCCACCCGCCACCGCACCCAGCCGCAGCGCCAGTGGCACGGCGGCGAGCGCTCCGGCCGGCGCGAACAGCAGCCGCGCCACCACGGCGGCCAGAAGCGCGGTAGCCACCGCCTTCACCCAGTGGAAGACGGGGCTGCCTTCCTCCACCCGCCGCCCGGCGAGAATCGCCAGCGAGCGCCAGATCTCGGTGGGGAGGAAGCCCGCCAGCAGCACGATGAGCAGCGCCGCGCCCTCGCTCATGGGTGCGCCTGTCATGGTTACGCCTGTCATGGTTACGCCTGTCATGGCTGCCCCCGCCGCCGCTCCAGCAGCCGGCCCGCCACATAGGCGAACGTGCCGCCGCCGATGCCGGCGATCATGAGGTCGAGGCCGCCCTCCAGCCCCAGCGTAGCGGGCATGAGGAGGAAGCCCGCCGCCAGCGCCAGCCAGTCGGTGGCCCCGGCGGCGTTGCGCACCATAAGCACGGTGAAGGACAGCGGGGTCAGCAGCAGCAGGGCCGCCGCCAGCGGCGTCGGCACTTCGCCCGCCACGAGAAAGCCGGTGAGCGTGCCGAACATGCTGATGGAGATCAGCATGTTGCCCAGCCCGAGAGTGAAGGGCAGCCGCGCCTCGCCGGGCAGGTGGGGCAACAGGCGCAGGCCCTCCAGCCACACGGTCATGGCCACGTAATGGGCGCTCACCAGCTCCCAGAACAGGCTGCGGCGCGGCCCGCGGATATAGGGCGCCACCGACACCACCATGGGCAGCAGCCGGATGGAGGAAATGGCCACAGCCAGCGCCACCGCCGGCAGGGCGGTGCCCGCCGCGATGCCGCCGATGAGGATCAGCTGCGCCGGCAGCGCCCAGATCAGCAGCGTGGAGGCGAGCCCCGCGCCGATGGGAAAGCCCACGCTCTGGAGCACCGCGCCGAAGCCGATGTAGCTGGCGAACAGCACGATGGCGGGCACGGACAGGCCCGCCTTCAGCCCCTTCAGGAACCAGACGGCCGGCGCATGATGCGCGGGATGGGACACAGGCGGGGCGGACACGCGGGGCTCGTTCCGGGCACAGGTTCTGAAGGCCGGGCGCAGGCGCGCTGGCCGGTGATTAATGCCATAGCACATGCCTTGATCGTGGGAAGGCGGGTTCGCGCAGGCGAAGGCCGGCGGCCATGCAGCGATGGGGTAGCTTTGCGTCACGCTGGCCCGGTGCTCCGCCGACCGTCGCAATCACCGGGGGCACAGGTGCTCTTGCTCGCAGCCGCTGGTGCCTCTTGGCGCGGTCTTGCCCCCTCCCCACTCGCGGGAGGGAGCGGGGGCGCTGCGTGTCAGGCCAGCGACCCCACCGCGCCATCGCGCGCATTGCCCCCGGGGGCCGGGGACGCCATCTTGTGGCCAGCGTTTCGAATCGGTCGCCCTGCCGTGCTTATCGTTGAAATTCCGTACCGCGACCCGTTCGCCGTCCTCCACGCCTTCGCCGATGCGCCCTATTGCGCCTTCCTCGACAGCGCCGCGGAGGGGGACGCGCGGGCACGCTGGTCCTATCTGGGGGCCGATCCGTTCCAGGTCATCACCAGCGCGGCCGATGGCGTGCGCGTGGACGGGCGGATCGTGCCCGGACATCCGTTCGACGTGCTGGCCGTCGCGCTCGCGGCCAGTGCCGTGCCGGCCGAACCCTCGCCGGTGCCGTTTCGCGGCGGGGCCATGGGGTATCTGGGCTATGAGCTGGGCCGCCATCTGGAGCGCCTGCCCGCCCCCCGCCCGGCGAGACCGGCGGTTCCCGAACTGGTGCTCGGTCTCTACGACACGGTGCTCGCCTTCGACCGACTGGAGCGCCGCGCCTACATCGTCTCCACCGGCCGGCCCGAGCATGGCGCCGCCGCCAAGGCGCGCGCGCAGGTGCGGGCCGAGGCGTTCCGCCGCCGGCTGGAGACCGCCCCCGCCATCGCGCCGGCGCCCGACTTTTCTCTCACCGGCCGCTTCGTGCCGGAGCAGCCGCGCGCGCAGGTGGAAGCGTCCGTCGCGCGGGTGATCGAATACATCCGCGCCGGCGATATCTTCCAGGCCAACCTCACCCAGCAGATGCGCGCGGCGCGGCCGCAGGGCCTCACCGACCTTGCCCTCTATGCCCGTCTGCGTGCGCTCTCCCCCTCCCCCTTCGCCGCCTTCCTGCGCGCGGGGCCGGATCTCGCCGTGCTCAGCGCCTCGCCGGAGCGCTTCCTGTCCCTCGATCCCGACGGGCGGGTGGAGACGCGGCCCATCAAGGGCACCCGCCGCCGCAGCCTGGACCCGCAGGAGGACGCGCGGCTTGCCGCCGCTCTGGTGGCATCGGAGAAGGACCAGGCAGAAAACCTGATGATCGTGGACTTGCTGCGCAACGATCTCTCACGGGTCTGCAAGGTGGGCAGCGTGAAGGTGCCTGCCCTGTGCGCGCTGGAGACCTTCGCCAGCGTGCATCACCTGGTCTCGGTTGTGGAAGGCCGGCTGAAGGACGGCCTCGGCCCGGTGGACCTGCTCACCGCCTGCTTTCCCGGCGGCTCCATCACCGGGGCGCCGAAGATCCGCGCCATGGAGATCATCCACGAGCTGGAGCCGGTGCCGCGCGGGGTCTATTGCGGCTCGGTATGCTGGATCGGCTTCGACGGGGCCATGGATTCCTCCATCGTCATCCGCACCATCACCCGGGCCGGGGAGACGCTGCTGGCCCAGGCGGGCGGTGGCATCGTGGCGGATTCCGATCCGGCGGATGAATATGAGGAGAGCTTGGTGAAGCTCTCGCCCATGCTGCGAGCCTTGTCGGGGGAGGCATCGTGAAGCTCTGGCTCGGCACCGGCCTCGTCGCGCAGGAAGAAGCGCACCTGTCTCCGTTCGACCGGGGCTTCACCCTCGGCGACGGCCTGTTCGAGACCCTGCGGGTGAGCGACAGCGCAGTGTTGCGGCTTGAGGCTCATCTCGCCCGCCTCACCGCCGGGGCCGGTGTGCTGGGCCTGCCCCTTCCCACGCTCGATCTTGCCGCCGCCCTCGCCGCCACGGCCGCGGCGAACGCCCTGACGGAGGGTGTGCTGCGCCTCACCCTCAGCCGGGGCACCGGCCCGCGCGGCGTGCTGCCGCCGGCCGAGCCCACCCCCACCCTCGTCATCACCGCCGCCCCCCTGCCCGCTCCGGCCCCGCCCGCGCGCCTCGTGATCGCGCAGGGCACCCGGCGCAACGATCGCTCGCCGCTCGCGCAGGTGAAGTCGCTGAACTATCTCGACAACATCCTCGCCCGGCAGGAAGCCGCGCGGCGCGGCGCGGACGATGCGCTGCTGCTCAACACGCGCGAGCGCGTGGCGGAGACCTCCATCGCCAATGTGTTCGCGGTGATCGGCGGCGATCTCGTCACCCCGCCCCTGTCCGAAGGCGTGCTGCCCGGCATCATGCGCGCGGCGGTGCTGACCGAGGGCGCGGGCGAACGGCCGCTGACGCCGGAGGACCTCGGCCGGGCCGAGGAAATCTTCATCACCTCGGCGCTGGGCATCCGCTCCGTCGCGGCGCTGGACGGGCGAGAAGTGGTCGGACGCGCCGTCGCCGAGCGGCTGCGTGCCCGCATTCCGGGGGCTTGAGGTGGCGCCGGTCCTGCGCACCGAGCGGCTGGTGCTGCGCCCGTGGCGGCCGACAGATCGCGACGGCCTGTGGCGGATGCAGTCCAACCCCGCCACCATGGAGTTCCTGATGCCGGTGCCCGACCGCGCCGCCAGCGACGCAGTGGCGGACCGGGTGGAAGCGCACTTCGCCCGCCATGGCTTCGGCCTGTGGGTCGTGGAGGCACCGGGGGTGACGGACTTCGCCGGCTACACCGGCCTCGTCCACGTGCCCTATGACGAGCACTTCACCCCGGCGGTGGAGATCGGCTGGCGGTTCGATCCCGCCTTCTGGGGCCACGGCTTTGCCACCGAGGCGGCGCGCGCGGCCCTCGGCTTCGGCTTCCAGACTCTGGGGCTGGAGGAGATCGTCGCCATCACCGTCCCCGCCAATGGCCGCTCGCGGGCGGTGATGGAACGCCTCGGCATGGTGCGGGACGCGGATGGGGATTTCGACCTGCCGAGCATTCCCGTGGGCCATCCTCTGCGGCGGCAGGTGCTCTACCGCCTTATGCGGCCGTCCGCGCCACCGCCTGCTCGATGAAGTCAGCGGCGCGCTTCACCCCGCCGCCTTCCGCCATCTCGTCGGCGATGCGCCGGGCGGCGAGCCGATAGTCGGGCACGTTGAGCACCGCCCTCAAGGCATTGGCGAGGCGCACGCGGCTGGCTCGGCCGGCCGGCACCACTTCGGCCACGCCGGCATAGGCGAGGCGGGCGGCGGTGGCCGGCTGCTCGAAGGCGATGGGCATGGCCACCAGCGGCACCCCTTCGGCCAGCGCGTCCAGCACCGTATTCATGCCGCAATGGAGCACAGCGGCGGCGCAGCGCTTCAGCACTTCCTGCTGCGGTACGAAGGACCGCACCTCGGCGAGGCCCGAGAGTTGGGCTGCCTCCTCATCGGACAGCATGCCGCCGTGGGCGATGAGGAGCCGCGCCCCCACGTCCCGCGCCGCGAATGCCACCTTGTGGAACAGGTCGATCCGCCCGCCCTGCAGGGTCCCGAGCGAGCAGAACAGCAGCGGCATGCCTTCCACGTGCGGCAGGGCCGCATCCATGCGCGGAACGGCGGCGCCATCGCGCCAGGGTGAGCCGTAGTGGAAGGTCGCGGGCAGCTCGGAGCGGGGAAAGTCCAGCCCCTTCGGCATCTGTGCCACCGTCAGCAGCGGCGAGAAACCTCCGTCCGCGAACGGGTCGAGCCCGAATGCCGCGCCATACCGTTCCAGAACCCGGCGCATGGGCCGCATCAAAAGGTCAGTGATGCGGTAGCCGCCCTTGTTCCAGACAAGGCCCTGCTCGCTGGCATCGTAGCGCCAGGGCACGAAGGGCGGCGGCACGCCGATCTCCCGGTTCAGCGGCAGCGCGGTGGCTGTGGAGACGACTGGCAGCTTGAGGTGCCGCGCCACGAGCGTTCCCGCCGCCTCGGTCTGGTCGGCGATCACCACGTCCGCGCCGATGGCTTTCAGCACGCCCGGCAGGTCGCGGCACAGCATGTCGGTCTGGGCCGCCGTGACCTTCAGGGTGCCGAGCAGGCCGAACAGGCCGGTGGGCGCGGCAAGGCGCGCCACATATGCGTCGAGCGCGCCGGCGGGGTAGTCCTTCTCGCCCACGGGCGCGAACTCGGCGCCCTTGCCGGCGACCAGGCGGGCGGCATCGGCCATGTGCACGAAGGTGACGCGATGGCCCCGCGCACCGAGTTCCCGGGCGAGCACCAGCAGCGGGTTGGTATGGCCCGGCAGCGGCGGGGCGACGACGGCGAAATGGGTCATTGAGGACGCGTCCAAAGATGCGCGGGACGGGGCGGCGGCGCGCCCTTGAACCGCGTGGCGAGGGCCTGCGCGAGGCCGCCCGCGAGAAAGCCGGCCTTCTGGGCCGTGGAGGTGGAGACGCGCGCGTCCCAAGCCTTGGGCCCGCGCTTGCGGACCTCGACGCCGATGGCGCGATAGACACCGCGCGCCGCGCCCACCGCCGCCGCCGCACGGAACGGCAAAGCGGCCATGCCGATGAGGGACTGGTCGTAATAGGGCTCGGCCACGTCCAGCAGCCGTGCCACCACGCCGGCCACCGCCGCGCGATGCTCCGGCGCGGCGATGTCCGCCACCGGAACGCCGGCCTCGGCGAGGAAGGCCGCGGGCAGGTAGATGCGGCCGATGGTGGCATCCTCCATCACGTCGCGGGCGATGTTGGTGAGCTGGAAGCCGAGGCCGAGGTCGCTCGCCCGGTCCAGCACCACGTCATCCCGCGCGCCCATGATGAGGGCCATCATCACGCCCACCACGCCGGCCACGTGGTAGCAATAGGTCAGCGTGTCATCGATGCTCTCGTAGCGCCGGTCTTCCACGTCCATGCGGAAGCCCTCCAGCAGCTGGAGGGGGTAGCGCTCGGGAATGTCGTTGCGCTTCACCACCTCGGCGAAGGCGGCGAACGCCGGATGGGCGGAAGGCGCGCCGCGATAGGCGTTGCGGGTCTCCTCATAGAGGCCGTCGAGCCGCTCGGCGGGGGAGGCGGCGCTGGAAACCCGCCCGTGCCCCAGCTCCTGCCCGTCCACCACGTCGTCGCAATGGCGGCACCAGGCATAGAGCATCACCGCGTCTTCGCGCATGCGCGGACCGAACAGGCGCGCCGCGGCGGCGAAGCTCTTGGAGCCCTTGGCGATGGCCTCCTCGCTGGCGCCGAGGACGGCGGGCGCGGGGGCGCTCATGCGCGTGTCACACCAAGGTCCGCGAGGATGAGCCCCGCCGTGGCCTTGGCCGAGCCGACCACCCCCGGCACGCCCGCCCCCGGATGGGTGCCGGCCCCGGCGAAATAGAGGTTGGCGATCTTCGCGTCCCGGTTGTGCGGCCGGAACCACGCCGACTGGGTGAGCAGCGGTTCCACCGAGAAGGCCGAGCCGTGATGGGCGGACAGCTCATCGCGGAAGCCGAAGGGGGTGAGGATGCGCGAGGTGACGAGGCTGTCGCGCAGCCCCGGCAACAGCCGCTCCTCCAGATGGGTGAGGATGCGGTCGCGATAAAGCGGGCCTTCCTTGTCCCAGTCGATGTCCGCCTTGCCGAGGTGCGGCACGGGAGAGAGCACGTAGAAGGCGGTGCAGCCTTCCGGCGCCAGCGACGGGTCGGTCACGGTCGGGGCATGGAGATAGAGCGAGAAATCGTCGGGCAGGTTGGGGCCCTTGAAGATCTCGTCCACGAGACCGCGATAGCGCGGGCCGAACAGCACCGTGTGGTGCTGGAGATGGTCCCAGGTGCGCCGGGCCCCGAAATAGGTGACGAACAGCGACATGGAATGGCGCGTCTTCGCCAGCCGCGCGCCTTCCGAGCGCCCGCGCGCCGCCCCGCGCAACAGGTGGCGATAGGTGTGCACCACGTCCGCGTTCGAGGCGACGAGGTCGAACGGCAGGATCTCGCCGCTCTTGAGCTTCACGGCGGTGGCGCGCTGGCCCTCCACCACGATCTCGTCCACCGGGCAGGAGAGGCGGATCTCGCCGCCGAGGTCGGTGAACAGCTTGACCATGCCGCGCACCAGCGCGCCGGTTCCCCCGCGCGGGAAGAAAACGCCCCATTTGCGCTCCAGCGCATGGATGAGGGCGTAGATGGACGAGGTGGAGAAGGGATTGCCCCCAACCAGAAGGGAATGGAACGAGAAGGCCTGCCGCAGGTGGTCGTCGCGGATGAAGCGCGAGACCATGGCATAGACCGAGCGCCAGGCTTCCAGCTTCACCAGCTTGGGCGCAGCCTTCATCATGCTGGAGAATTCAAGGAACGGCACCGCGCCGAGCTTGAGATAGCCCTCCTCGAACACCGCCTGCGAATAGGCGAGGAAGCGGCGATAGCCCTCCACGTCCGCCTTGTCGAAGGTGGCGATCTGGGCGTCGAGGGAGGCCTGGTCGTTCACATAGTCGAACTGCCGGCCGTCCGGCCACATCAGCCGGTAGAAGGGCGAGACCGGCATCAGCTCCACATAGTCGGACAGCTTGCGGCCGGCGGCCTCGAACACCTCTTCAAGGCAGGTGGGATCGGTGATGACGGTGGGGCCGCCATCGAAGGTGAAGCCGTCCTGCTCATAGACATAGGCGCGTCCGCCGGGCTTGTCCCGCTGCTCGAACACGGTGGTGCGGATGCCCGCCGCCTGCAGGCGGATGGCGAGGGAGAGCCCGCCGAAGCCGGACCCGATGACGGCGGCGCGGCGGAAGGTCTTGGTAGCATCGAGCATCATGGGGAACCGGGTGCGGCTTTCGTCTCAACAAGGCAGGAGAGCGCCCTGAGCACCGATACGGGCGGGCGGCCGGAAAGGATGCGCGCCTTGTCGGCAAGGGTGAGGCGATCGGCGTAGAAGCGGGTGATCAGGTCTTCCGACAGCCCGTAGAAGCGCTGGAGGATGGCATAGCGCCGCTCCGGATCGGCGGCGCGGAACAGCATGCGATTGAGCAGGCGGAAGAAGCCGCGCCCGTTCCAGGCCGCCGCCGCATGGGCACGCACGGCCGCCGCGAGCGCGGGGCCGGAGAGATCGGCAAGCGCGCTCACTTTGTCGGCCAGCGCCATGGCGTCGGGCAGGCTATAGCCGGTGGTGGGGTGGAACAGGCCCGCCCGCAGCCCTGCCGGCGCCACGCCCGCGGGCGTCTCTGCGAGGAAGGCGTCGATGTCACCGCCGAGCGCAATCGGCAAGATGCCGTCCTCCTCCCGCACCACATAATCCACCGCCCAGCCCTGCGCCGCGGCATAGGCGGAAATGCGGCCGCGCAGGGCATCGGCGGGAAGGTCCGGGCCGTCGGCATAATAGGTGTCTTCCACCAGCAGCGTGTCGTCGTCCAGCGGCAGCACATAGACGAAGCGGTAGCCGCCCAACTGCTCCACCCGCGCATCCATGATGATGGGGCGGGTGAGGCCATGGGGTCGCGACAGGCGCAGCTCCTGCCCGAGGAAGGTCTGGTAGCCGAGGTCGAGATGGCGCGAGGCGACCGGGCCGCGCCCGTCCACCACGGCGAGGGCGGTGATGCTCTCGCCGCCCTCCAATACCACATGGTCGGCCGCCACATGGGCGACGCGGGCGTTGGTGCGGATGGCGGCGCACAGGCGCTCGTTCATCACCTCGGCCATGCGCTCGGAGGAAATGGTGGCGTAGCCGCCGTTCAGCGCGCGCGAGAAGGCCGGAAAATGCACCCCGTGCCCGGCCCAGCGATAGCTTTGGAAGGGGGCGAGAAAGGCGCGCTGCGCGGCAGTGAGATCGCTGTCGTGGCAGGACCAGCTGTGGTTGCCGCCCACGCTCTCGCCGGCTTCCAGCAGCAGCATGTGAAGGCCGGGGCGCTGGGCGGCGAGGCGCGCGGCCATGAGGCAGTTGGCAAGTCCGGCGCCGACGAAGACGATGTCCATGCCCTAAGCGCAGCTCCTGCCGTTGCCCCCCGCAAGGGCAATAGCCGCCGGGCCGTCGCCTGTCACCCCCGCCCCGGATTCCAGCTCGCCCCCCAATCTGCCATAACCGCGGCGCAGACGGACCCCGCACGCCGAATCCTCGGAAGGCTCCCACGGGGCAAAGGAGAACGCCGGCCGCGCCGGCGCTCTCCTGGAAGCCGGCGCGGCGCTCGGGCTACGCCGGCGCGAGTCCAGCAAACGACAAGAGAGGAACGCCATGTCCGAAACCCCGCCGCCCTCCCCTGCCCCCGCCCCACGCGGCCCGCTCGCGGGCGTGCGCGTCATCGACCTGTCCCGCCTCGCGCCCGGCCCCTATTGCACCATGCTGCTGGCAGATCTCGGCGCCGAGGTGATCGTGGTGGGCGGCGGGCGCGCCGGGGTGGCCATCGCGGAATTCTCCCGCGGCAAGCGCCACGTGGCCCTCAACCTCAAGGCCCCGGAAGGCCGCGCCGCGCTCCACGCCTTGGTGAAGACGGCGGACGTGCTGGTGGAGGGCTTCCGCCCCGGCGTGGCCGAGCGCATCGGCGCGGGATATGCGGAGCTGTCGGCGCTCAATCCCCGCCTCGTCTATTGCGCCCTTACCGGCTTTGGCCAGGACGGCCCGCGGGCGAAGGAAGCCGGCCACGACATCACCTATCTCGCTTTGTCCGGCGTGCTCGGCGGCCTCGGCCCCAAGGGGGCGCCGCCGGAGGCGCCGCTGAACCTGGTGGCGGATTTCGCCGGCGGCAGCCTGATCGCCGCCATCGGCATCCTTGCGGCAGTGATCGAGGCCAGGGCATCGGGACGCGGCCAATTCATCGATGCCGCCATGATGGACGGCGCGCTCTCCCTCATGGCCATGCACCTGCCCCTGTGGAAGACGCCGCACTGGCCGGAGCGCGGCGACGGGCTGCTGGGCGGCGGGGCGCCGTTCTACCGCACCTATGCCTGCGCCGACGGCGGCTTCATCGCGGTGGGCGCGCTGGAGCGCGGCTTCTTCGAGAGCCTGTGGCGCACCCTGGGCCTCGGCGAGCCGCCGGACCACATGCGTCGCGACCTGTGGCCGCAAATCGAGCGCCAGCTGGCGGAAACCTTCGCCGGCGCGCCCCGCGACCATTGGACCGCCCTGTTCGCCGGCACGGACGCCTGCGTCGCCCCGGTCCTGGCCCCCGACGAGGTGTGGAGCGATCCCCACGTCGCCGCCCGCCACCCGGGATCGGGGCCCAATCGCGTGCCCGCCGTGCCGCGCCTGTCCCGCACCCCGGCCGAGGCGCGCCCGCTGGATCTGTCCGACCGCACCGCCGAGGTGCTGCGCGAGATTGGTCTCAGCACTGCGGAGGCCCGCGCCGCCGCTGCGCCGGATGAAGGCGAAGGCCGCTCGGGCCTCGCCTGGCCGCCCGAGCTGCGGTAGGGCGCTGACGCCCCGCCACGCGGTAAAGCCCTCAGAAGGCCGGGTCGGACTCCACGCGGGGGCGGAACGCGGTGCGGCTGTCCTCGGGCGCCTCGTCGCGGGCCTCGAGGCCGTAATCGCGCAGCACGGCGGCGACGCGCAGGCGGTAATCCCGGAAGATGCCGGCGCGCCCGGCCGCCTGCGTCTTGCGATGAATGGGGAGGTTGCGCCAGGCCTTCACCGCCTCCTCGTCCCGCCAGATGGACAGGGACAGCATCTTGCCCGGCTCAGTGATGCTCTCGAAGCGCTCCACGGATATGAAGCCCTCCATCTTCTCCAGCTCGATGCGCAGCCGGGCCGCCAGGTCGAGATAGGTCTCCTTCTGGCCCTCGGCCGGCCAGACCTCGAAAATGATGGCGATCAACGTCCCCTCCCTCGGCTTTTGCCGCTGTTGCCGCGACTTTACACCGCTCGCAAGGTCAGCGCCGGCTTGATGCACGCGATACCGCCGCGCGCCCGGCTCAGGTAAAGTCCGCGCTTTGAGCAAGGGGCATTGCGATGGCGACGACGATCTATGGAATCAAGGCCTGCGAGACCATGAAGAAGGCTAGGGGCTGGCTCGAGGCGCATGGCGTCGACCACGTGTTCCACGACTACAAGACTGCCGGCATCGAGCGGAAGACGCTGGAAGGCTGGGTGAAGAAGGTGGGCTGGGAAAAGCTCCTCAACCGCGCCGGCACCACCTTCCGCAAGCTGCCCGACGCCGACAAGGAGGGCATCGACGCGGCCAAGGCCATCGGCCTGATGCTGGAGAAGCCCTCCATGATCAAGCGCCCGGTGCTGGAGACGGGACGCGACCTTCTGGTTGGTTTCAAGCCCGAGGACTACGCGGCGAAATTCGGCTGAGCCCCGCGCCGGGAGATCACCGGAAACCCCGGCCATGCACGCCGATGAGGGCTGGATCTCGGGTCCGTGATGGCGCACCGCAGTGTGACGCTGCGGAATACAACGCCCTCGCCAAGCCGGCCCTCGATTGTTAAAGTCCGACCCCGATGGCCTTGTTCTCGCCTTCGTGATCTGGTGTTACGGAGGCCGTAAAGGGAAAAGTTACCGAGTTTAGGCAGGTTTGCGGGGCTGGCGCGCGGTTCGGGCACATCCGGCCGGGCATTCAACAAGCCGGCGATTCGGGCGGAGCAATCCGCACCGGGCGAGGTTTGTGCGATGCAAGAACGTTCGACACAAGACCGTTCGTCGCACCACCGTGGGACCCTGCCGATGAGGAACGAGCGCCGGAAACGTCCGGCAACGCTGATAGCGGGGACCATGAGGCATACGAGCTGGAAACCGGACGAGGACGCCACCTTCGACCCGCTGGGTCCGGAGGGCCGTCCGCGCAGCGGATCAAGGCACGCGACCCTTGTCGGGATCGGCACCGGGATTTTCGCCGGTCTGCTGGTGGCGGCCGGCGCCGTCTGGGTGACCCAGGGCTCGTTCGCATTCGGCGTTTCGGAGCCGCGCGTGGTGGAACGCCCGGCGCGCGAGCTTGCGCTTGCGGCGGCCGGAACCACCGTCACCGAGCTGTCGCTGATCGTCTCCTCCGGCGCCCTCGAGCTTGAGCCCGACCGCATCTACCTGACCAGCCTGTCCATTGAAGGCGCGCCCTTCGCCACGGCAAACGCCGCACAACAGGCCTCCGCCTCCGTGCCCGTTAACATGGGCACCCAGCTCGCCCGCAACGTGCCGCTGCCCCTGGCGAACCCGCTGCCCAACCGCATCCCGCAGATGGCGGCCGGCGACGGCATCCGCGCCCTCCAGCAGCTCGACCAGGGCGGCGCACCGCTGCCCCAGCGCAATCCGCTGGTGCGCGAGCAGCGCCTCGCCTACGCCTCCCTGCCCGATCCGTCGGCGCCGCTCGTCGACACACCCGCCGCCCCCAGCGCGCCCGCCGCCACCGATACGCCGCCCGCCTCCGATGACGAGGTGGCGCTGCCGACGCCGGGCTCGGGCTATGCGATCTACGACATCAAGGGCAAGGTCGTTTACATGCCCAACGGCGACAAGCTCGAAGCCCATTCGGGCTACGGCGAGTTGCTGGACGATCCGCGCCACGTAGCCAAGCGGATGGTTGGGGCCACCCCGCCCAACACCTATTCGCTGACCATGCGCGAATCCCTGTTCCACGGCGTCGAGGCGGTCCGCCTCAATCCGGTGGGGACCGGCAAGATGTATGGCCGCGCCGGCATCCTCGCCCACACCTACATGCTGGGCCCGCGCGGGGATTCCAACGGCTGCATTTCCTTCAAGGACTACGAGAAGTTCCTCACCGCCTTCAAGCGCGGCGAAGTGAAGAAGATCGTGGTGGTTGCCCAGCTTGGGAACGCGCCGAAGGAAGAAAACTTCCTCATGTCCTTCCTGAAGCCGCGCTGAGCATCGACGCGCCCGAGCCGGGACCGGCCTGAGGCGCTGCGCTTCCAGCAGGTGACGTGCACGGCGGGTGACTTGCCCCAGCCGGGCCGCTCGATTCCAGCCGGAAAAGTGGCCTGCTCAGGCGGGAACCCGCGCCAGACCCCGATAGATCTGCGAATAGCTGGCGACCATGTCGCCAAGGGTCCGGGAGCGCCGCGCTTCCAGGCGTTTATGGGCCTCAAGTACCAACATCGGCGTGTCCACGAGCCGGCGGATGGCGCCGGCAAGGCTCTCGGCATCCGGCGCCACGGTCCATCCGGTGAGGCCATCCTCGAACATCTCCGGCAAACCGCCGAAGGCCGTCGCCAAGACGGGCCGGCCGGCGGCCAGCGCGTCGAGCAGCACGAGGGCGCCCGGCTCTTCCCAGATCGAGGGCACGGCGGCCACGTCCACCTGGGCGTAGAAATCCTTCGGCGCCACGAAGCCCACGAAATCCAGCTCGGTCTGCGGCGCCAGCGCGGCGAGCGCCGCCCGCTCGTCTTGGGAGACATTGCCAGCGAGCACGAGCTTCACCGTGCCCGACGGCAGGCGCCCCGCCGCTTCGGCCAGCAGGCGCACGCCCTTCTCCGGCGAGAAGCGCCCAAGATACCCCACCCGCAACGGCCGGCCCGGCAGGTCCAGCGGCACGAACGCAATGTCCGGGTTGGGCACGTTGCGGATGACGTGGCGGGCGGCGTCCACGAACAGCCCCTCGTTTACGTGGATATCGAGGGTTCGCTGGCTCACGCCGACCACCGCATTCACCAGCCCCGTGCGCTGCCGGCGGCGGATGGTTAGGGCGGCGCAACTGCCGCAGGTTCCCGCGCAGGAGGTCTCGCCCTTGAAACGCGAGCAGCGCGGGCAGACCAGGTAGTAATCGTGCAGAGTGTGCACCACGGGCACGCCCCGATCCCGTGCCAACTGCCAGATGTGGGCGTTGAGGCCGTTGAGCGTGTGGGAGTGCACGATCTGCGGCCGGAAGCCGTCGAGGATGCCGGCGATCTCGCCCGCGGCGACGAACCAGTCGTCGATCACGTGCCAGGCGAGATGGGCCAGCGCCTTATGCCGCGGCCCGAACGGTGTGAAGAGATTGCGGATCGGCACGAATTCCACGCGCACGCCGTTGGCCTCTTCGGTCTGGCGCAGCCCGTCCAGGGACAGGCGCACCACCACCACCTCGTCGCCCTGGGCCACAAGGTGTTCGGCGATCTGGCGCACGAGCACCTCGGCACCACCGAAGATCTTCGGCTGGAGCGGCGTCGGATAGAGCGCGTTGAAGAGCGCGATGCGCATGGTCCGGCCCGCCGCTGCGATCAGAGGGCGGAGGCGACGAGGGGATCGCCCTCGGTCGCGACCGAGGGCGCGGCTGCGGGAATGATCCGCGCCGGAATTCCGATGGCCAGGCCACCTGCCGGAACGTCCTTCAGCACGACGGAGTTGGCGCCGATGACCGCGCCCTCGCCGATGGTGATGGGACCAAGCAGCACTGCACCCGCAGAGATCTGCACATCGTCCTCGATCACCGGGTCGTACAGATCGTCCAAATTCTTGTGACCGATGGTCACATTCTGCAGCAGACTCAGGTTCCGGCCGATCGTGGCTGAGCCGACGACGATGCCGTAGGGATGGGGCACGTAGAGGCCGCCGCCGACCTTGGCGGCGAGCGCGATCTCCGAGCTGAAGATCAAGCAGGTCGCCCACCAGATGATGCGACGCAACAAACGGCCGACGACCGGGATGCGGATAACAATCTCCTGAAGCCGGTTCGCGAACACGAACTGAAACCCGGGCGTCAGAAGAAACATGCGAAAGACGAAGGCAATAGACACGCCTCTGCGTTCTGAAGACGCGTAGTGACGAAGATCAGCTTTGATTTTCTGCAGGGGGGTTTCCAAAGCGGTCATACTCTTCCTTTCCTGCGAAAAACGCGCGCTCGGACATGCAGACGTACTGGCCAACGGGAACCCGGAAAGCGTGATCTAGATTGACCTCTGCGATAGCATGAAACGGCCCGCAGTGCAGCATAGCTCAGGGCGGGCGCTTCCCCGCTTCGCAACGCAGCATCGCGTGCCGAATGCCCTGCCCAGCCTCATAGAGCGAAAAATTATTCTATCTCATATATTTGGAAAATGCTTTCGAAACGGGAACGGGCCAGACAAGCCACCTTCGGCGAGTTTCTCATGGGATCAAATTGGCCCCACGCGTCCGGCAGGACGGATCAAGCATAAGCCGGCGCAGCGAAAGCGGTGGGCTGCCCAAACCGCAACCCCGCCCGGATTCAACAGCCCTCGGGGCGGCAGTCCCGACAGCACCTGCCGTTGGGAGAACCCTCTATAACATTGATAAACATCCATATTACGAAGCCCTCGCCCTGCGGAAGCTCGGCGTCGCCTCGCCTCGGAGCTGGTCGAACGAGCAGGTGCAGCCATGGCGCCACAGGGTTGCAATTGCCCCATCTTCCCGTCGTTCTCCGCGGTAGACATGGCTGTGTGCAGTGCGGTAAGCGTGAAGCGAGGCGGGCCATCGGGGGCTGAATGAGGCCAATCCGCCCCGCATTGAGGGAATCGGATGCGGTATCTTATTACTGGCACTGCAGGCTTCATCGGATTTCACTTGGCGAAGCGGCTGCTCGACGAGGGCCATTTTGTCGTCGGCTACGATGGCATGACCAAGTATTACGACGTTGCATTGAAAGAAAAGCGGCACGCCATACTCGCGCGATCCAACGGCTTCAAGGCGGTGATTGCGGCGCTCGAGGACCAGGATGCGCTGGAGAAGGCCGCCGAGCTCGCCGAGCCGGACGTGATCGTGCACCTCGCGGCTCAGGCCGGGGTGCGCTACAGCCTGGAGAATCCCCGCTCCTATATCGATTCCAACCTCGTTGGATCCTTCAACGTCATCGACCTTGCGTCTCGGTTCAAACCGAAGCACCTGCTGCTCGCATCCACCTCGTCCGTCTACGGCTCGAACGAAAAGGTCCCGTTCGCCGAGAGCGACAAGGCCGACGAGCCCATGACCATCTATGCGGCCACCAAGAAATCCATGGAGGTGATGGCGCACAGCTATTCCCACCTCCACAAGGTGCCGACCACGGCCTTCCGCTTCTTCACCGTCTACGGGCCGTGGGGACGACCGGACATGGCGCTGTTCAAGTTCGTGGACGCCATCCGCAACGACCGGCCCATCGAAATCTACGGCGAAGGCAAGATGAGCCGGGATTTCACCTATATCGACGACCTCATCGAAGGCATCGTGCGGCTGACGGCGGTTCCTCCGGAGGAGGCCAACCGGGTCACCGCCGATGGCGTCATCGACACCCTGTCGCATCACGCGCCCTTCCGCGTGGTCAATATCGGCGGCGGCCAGCCGGTGGCGCTGATGCGCTTTGTCGAAACCATCGAAGAGAGCCTGGGCAAGCCGGCGGTGCGCAAGATGCTGCCCATGCAGCAGGGCGACGTGCCGCGCACGTTCGCCGCCCCCGAGCTGCTGGTGGCCCTGACCGGCTTCAAGCCGCAGATCGAAATCGAGGTGGGCGTGCGCCGGTTCGCGGAGTGGTACCAGGAACACTATTGATCCCGGACCGCGACCGCATCAGCCCGGGACGGCCGCAACGCCGCCCCCGCCGCTGAAACGCCTGCCTCTGGTCGCCTTGCTATGCCCCATCCCCAACCGCAAGGAGGGGGTGAGGCATAGGGGGCGGAGCCTTGCAGGGAGGACGGGGATGATGCGCAAAAGCTTCCTTTCGGGCGTTCAGGTCGCCCTGCTGACCCTTGGCCTCACGGTGACCGGCCTCACCGGCGCGGCCAATAGCGCCGATATGAAGACGGTGACCTTCAGCCGCGCCCCGCTCACGCCCCGCCCGGATCCCCTCGTCGTCGGGATCTGTGTCCATTTCGGCATCGGCGGCGAATACAATTACGTGCCCTCGAAGACAGCCCAGCTCGTGGACGAGGTCGGCTTCGATTCGTTTCGCGATGACCTGGCGTGGCCCGTGTTCGACGCCCCGGGCACTCCGCCTGGCACGCTGCGGCCGACGCGGCTCTTCGATTTCATGAAGCTCACCAAGGCCCGCCCGCTCCTGATCCTCTCCCACTCCAATCCGGCCGTGGCCGGTGGCGTGAAGCCCATGAACGAGGCGGGCCGCGCGGCATTCGCCGATTTCGCCGTGCGCGCGGCCGCGGCGACCCGGCCCCTCAATCCCATGTTCGAAATCTGGAACGAATGGAACCTCACCAGCGGCCAGCGCCCGCCGTGGCTGGTGGGAGTCGGCCCGGATTCAGATCCGCGTGCCGCCGCGCATTATTCAGCCCTCGCCCGCACCACCATCGCTGCGCTGCGCACCAGCGAGCCCGCACTCACCCTCTTGTCGGGCGCCGCCGGCGTCGATCCCGGCTGGGCTTGGACCCAGGCCATCGTGCGCGATGGCGCGATCAAGAATGCATCCGGCCTCTCGGTGCATCAATACAACCACTGCGAGCCGGACGTGCGCACGCGCAACGCCACCGACATTGTCGACCGGCTCGGCGACCTTCAGAGCCGGCTGCGGACGCAGACCGGGGCCGACGTTCCGATCTATCTCACTGAATTCGGTTGGCCCACGGCGCGCCGCCCCTGCGTGATCACCCAGACAGCGGCTGCCGACAATATCGCGCAGGTCCTGCTGTGGTCCGCCGCCACGCCGTGGATGAAGGGCGCCTGGATCTACCAACTCAAGGACCAGGGCCGCAACCCCGACGAGCTCGAAGACAATTTCGGCCTCTATGACTACGACTTCAACCCGAAGCCCGCGGCCTGTGCGGTCCGGGAGGCGATCAAGCTCATCAAGGGGACAACCGCCTTTCGGCTGGAGCGGCCGTTCCGGGATGTCTTCATCCTCCAGGCCACCACACCTCAGGGCATCCGCCTTGTCGGCTGGACCACCCGGGCAGAAACCAGGGGCATCTTGCGACTCCCGGGGAGCGAGACGACGCGGACGAAAGCCCTCTGCAATGCTGTGCCCGCTTCGGCATCCAACACCATCGCGCTCGGCCCCGAGCCGGTCATCATCGACCTCGACGCCGCAAACGTCACGATCGAGGTCAGTCAAACACCGTGATTAGAGCGTTTTCGAGCGAAGCGGATGCCGGTTCGCGCGAAAAAACGCGTCAACACAAGAATTTAGAGCGATTGCCGTGAGCCAAGGCGAACGGAAAGCGCTCTGGCCGGCTGTCCCGCGCCGACAGCGGCGACGCGGGACCACTTGGATGACCCGCCAAGTCGGCGGAGGCGCGAACCAGCCTCAGACGAAGCTGAACGCATCAAGATGCACGTTGGCGACCGTGGTCGCCTTCAGCACGATCGTATCGTGCGCATCGATGGTTATGGTGACGTCGCTGCCGGTCTGGGTGATCGTCAGGTCGCTGGTGCTGTGGGCAAGCTTGCTGTCGATGACGATGTGCCCACCGCTGGTGTCGAAGTTGAGCACAGTATCGTTGCCACCATCGTAATGCAGGGTGCCACCGGTCGTATTGCGGAAATAGAAGGTGTCGTTCTGCACCCCACCATCGAGCACCTGATTGTTCCCATAGGAATAGATCGTGTGGGTTCCGTCAGTGTGCTCGTAGTCGCGGATCAGGAGGTTCAGCGCCGTGTCGTAGGTGTCGTGGCGAATATCTCCGGTTCCGTCCTGCAGATAGTTGTCGACCACCCTTGAACCGTTCGCCTGGATGGCCGAATGGTTCAGCAATGCGCCCGTGCTGGTGTAGTTCGAGACATCCTTCGAACCGTCCGTATGGCGGATCTCGACATAATCGAACGTGCCGTCGGCATGGTAGCGGTCGATCTCCAGAATGCTCCCGCTGGCCGTCGTCTTCTGGTGCTGGGTTGTGTAGGTCTGGCCTGTGATGTTGTAGTTGTAATAGTCGATCGTGCCGTCCGTGTGCTGCTCGACCGTCTTCATCAGCACGCCGGTGGTGTAGGTCTTGGTCACCGTACCGCTTGTATCCTGGACCACCGACTGGGTGAGATTGCCAGAGGACGGATCATAGGTCAGCGTGGTGCGCGAGCCGTCCGTTGTAACGATGGTGTCCGTCGTCTTCTGGCCCGCGCTGTTGTAGTTGACCGTGTCCTTGGTGCCGTTGGCGGCCACCGTCTGCACATAGTCCCGGGTGCCGTCCGAGTGGAAGCGCTCGGTGAGCACGGTGACGCCCGCCGCATTTATCGTCAGGTGCTGCGACGTATAGGTCTGGCCGGTGATGTTGTAATAGTAATAATCGACCGAAGCGTCGGTGTTCGCCACCACCGTGCGCGTCAACACACCGGCGGTGTAGGTCTTGGTGGTGACCACGCCGCTTGCTGCCTGCAACACCGACTGGGTGAGATTGCCGGAGGAGGGATCGTAGGTCAGCGTGGTGCGCGTGCCGTCGGTCGCAATGATGGTGTCCGTCGTCTTCTGGCCCGCGCTGTTGTAGTTGACCGTGTCCTTGGTGCCGTTGGCGGCCAGCGTCTGCACATAGTCCCGGGTGCCGTCGGCGTGGAAGCGCTCGGTGAGCACGGTCACGCCCGCCGCATTCATCGTCAGGTGCTGCGACGTATAGGTCTGGCCGGTGATGTTGTAGTAGTAATAATCGACCGAGCCATCCGTGTTCGCCACCACTGTCCGCGTCAACACCCCGGCGGTGTAGGTCTTGGTGGTGACCACGCCGCTCGCTGCCTGCAACACCGACTGGGTGAGATTGCCCGAGGACGGATCATAGGTCAGCGTGGTGCGTGTGCCGTCGGTCGCAATGATGGTGTCCGTGGTCTTCTGGCCCGCGCTGTTGTAGTTGACCGTGTCCTTGGTACCGTCGGTCGCCACCGTCTGCACATAGTCCCGGGTGCCGTCAGCGTGGAAGCGCTCGGTCAGAACGGTGACGCCTGCGGCATTCACTGTCTGGTGCTGCGTCGTATAGGTCTGCCCGGTGATGTTGTAGTTGTAATAGTCAACCGAGCCGTCCGTGTTCGCCACGGAGGTGCGCATCAACACGCCCGCGGTGTAGGTCTTGGTGGTGACCACGCCGCTTGCCGCCTGCAGCACCGACTGGGTGAGATAGCCCGAGGACGGATCATAGGTCAGAGTGGTGCGCGTGCCGTCGGTCGCAAGGCTGATGTCCGAGGTCTTCTGGCCCGCGGCGTTGTAGGTCACCGTGTCCTTGGTGCCGTCAGCGGCCACCGTCTGCACATAGTCCCGGGTGCCGTCCGAATGGAACCGCTCCGTGAGCACTGTGACGCCCGCCGCATTCACTGTCTGGTGCTGCGTCGTGTAGGTCTGGCCGGTGATGTTGTAGTTGTAATAGTCGACCGAGCCGTCCGTGTTCGCTACGGAGGTGCGCATCAACACGCCCGCGGTGTAGGTCTTGGTGGTGACCACGCCGCTTGCTGCCTGCAGCACCGACTGGGTGAGATAGCCCGAGGACGGATCATAGGTGAGTGTCGTCAGTGAGCCGTCCGCCGCGACGTTGATGTCCGAGGTCTTCTGGCCCGCGCTGTTGTAGGTGACGGTGTCCTTGGTGCCGTCAGCGGCCACCGTCTGCACATAGTCCGGAGTGCCGTCGGCGTGGAACCGCTCGGTCAGAATGGTGACGCCCGCCGCATTCACTGTCTGGTGCTGCGTCGTGTAAGTCTGCCCGGTGATGTTGTAATTGTAATAGTCGACCGAGCCGTCCGTGTTCGCCACGGTGGTGCGCATCAACACCCCGGCCGTGTAGGTCTTGGTAGTGACCACCCCGCTTGCTGCCTGCAGCACCGACTGGGTGAGATAGCCCGAGGACGGATCATAGGTAAGTGTCGTCAGTGAGCCGTCCGCCGCGACGCTGATGTCCGTGGTCTTCTGGCCCGCGCTGTTGTAGGTGACGGTGTCCTTGGTGCCGTCAGCGGCCACCGTCTGCACATAGTCCCGGGTGCCGTCGACGTGGAAGCGCTCCGTGAGCACGGTGACGCCCGCCGCATTCACTGTCTGGTGCTGCGTCGTGTAGGTCTGCCCGGTGATGTTGTAGTAGTAATAATCGACCGAGCCGTCCGTGTTCGCCACGGTTGTGCGCATCAACACCCCGGCGGTGTAGGTCTTGGTGGTGACCACCCCGCTTGCCGCCTGAAGCAGCGACTGGGTGAGATTGCCCGAGGACGGATCATAGGTCAGCGTGGTGCGCGTGCCGTCGGTCGCCAGGCTGATATCCGAGGTCTTCTGGCCGGCGCTGTTGTAGGTCACCGTATCCTTGGTGCCATCGGCGGCCAGCGTCTGCACATAGTCCCGGGTGCCGTCCGAATGGAACCGCTCCGTGAGCACGGTGACGCCCGCCGCATTCACCGTCTGGTGCTGCGTAGTATAGGTCTGCCCGGTGATGTTGTAGTTGTAATAATCGACCGATCCGTCCGTGTTGGCCACGGTGGTGCGCATCAACACGCCCGCGGTGTAGGTCTTGGTGGTGACCACGCCGCTTGCTGCCTGAAGCAGCGACTGGGTGAGATAGCCAGAGGACGGATCATAGGTCAGCGTGGTGCGCGTGCCGTCCGTCGCCAGGCTGATATCCGAGGTCTTCTGGCCGGCGCTGTTATAGGTCACCGTGTCCTTGGTGCCGTCGGCTGCCACCGTCTGCACATAGTCCCGGGTGCCGTCAGCGTGGAACCGCTCCGTGAGTACGGTGACGCCCGCCGCATTCACCGTCTGGTGCTGCGTCGTGTAGGTCTGGCCGGTTATGTTGTAGTTGTAATAGTCGACCGAGCCGTCCGTGTTCGCCACGGTTGTGCGCATCAACACGCCTGCGGTATAAGTCTTGGTAGTGACCACGCCACCCGCGGCCTGCAACACCGACTGGGTGAGATAGCCCGAGGAGGGATCATAGGTCAGCGTGGTGCGCGTGCCGTCCGTCGCGATGTTGATGTCCGTGGTCTTCTGACCCGCGGCGTTATAGGTCACCGTGTCCTTGGTGCCATCAGCGGCCACCGTCTGCACATAGTCCCGGGTGCCGTCGGCGTGGAAGCGCTCCGTGAGCACGGTGACGCCCGCCGCATTCACCGTCTGGTGCTGCGTCGTGTAGGTCTGCCCAGTGATGTTGTAGTTGTAATAGTCGACCGAGCCGTCCGTGTTGGCCACGGAGGTGCGCATCAACACCCCGGCGGTAAAGGTCTTGGTGGTGACTACCCCGCTTGCTGCCTGCAACACCGACTGGGTGAGATAGCCCGAGGATGGATCATAGGTCAGCGTGGTGCGCGTGCCGTCCGTCGCCAGGCTGATGTCCGAAGTCTTCTGGCCGACGCTGTTATAGACGACGGTGTCCTTGGTGCCATCGGCTGCCACCGTCTGCACATAGTCCCGGGTGCCGTCAGCGTGGAACCGCTCGGTCAGAATAGTCACGCCTGCGGCATTCACAGTCACATGCTGAGATGTATAGGTCTGGCCGGTGATATTATAGTTGTAATAATCGACCGTTCCATCATTGGCATACACAACCTTGCTGACGACAACATCGTTGCTCACGCCATAATCAATGCGCGTCTGGAGATTTCCGCTCGCGTCGAATATCTGCTCCTTTCTCCAGGTCGCCTGCCCATAGGTGACCGAGAAAGTATAGCCTCCATCGATCTTGCTGAGCAGGCTTCCATAGTTGGCGATGATGTATTGCATCGTCTCAACCGACGCAACGGCAAGCTCGTGACTGCCCGTGAGCGTTATGGTTTCAAGGCCTGTTGCACCCGCCAGCGTATCCATCTGGGCGACAAAATCAGCCGAAGTCATCGTGAGACTTGCGGCGCTCATCACGACCTTCTCGTGCACAGCCTCGCTGGCACCAACCTCGATGATGAGGGGATGGTCGCTGAGAGGAACCGTGAAGGAACTGACATTGGTGTAGGTGGCGATGGGATCGAGCCCGCCCAGGGGATCGTAGATCCTGACGCTCGACACCGTTTCCCCAAGATTCACGGTGACCTGGGTGGTTGGATTGACGATTTCGGTATCGGTAACGTCGTTCCAGACCGTCACATCCTGCCAAAGCACGATGTCGTAGACGTCTCCTGACTTGGTCAGAATCATCGAATGCGTATTGGACGACGCACCAGACAAGGTGAAGGCCGTGTCTGTCGCAGTCGAAGCACTACCGTCGTTGCCGAAATTCAGGATGGTCGTAAGGTTATGAATTGCAACTGCGGCCTCCTTGGGGGAGCCATCCGCATTGAAAATCCCAAAGCTGACCTCCTTCGCCCCACGTGTCGCCTCGACGCTCGGCTCGTCAAACAGCGAGTAGAGATAGGTTTGAGTGGAGCCATCTTCATAGGCCGCCAGCAAATTCTGCAAGACCAGCTTGGCCTGGGCATCCTCGTTGACGCCTACGCCCGCCGCATTCTCCAGTGTCGTGTACCCGGTCTCCGTGACGACCAGCGGATCGCCCTTCGAATTGGATTGCGCAAGGGCAATCACAGACTCGATCTGCGCGTCAACCGACTTGCCCGTATTGGGATAGGCGTGCGCGTTTGCTGCGTCGGAATAAGCACCAAGATCCCCCACCGCGGCAAAGACGCTGGGATCCATATTAGCTATCGAAAGATTATAGACGAGAACAGATGAAAGCTCCGGCGTCGCCTTTATCGCCAGGTATAAATCACGCTGAAATGCCGCAGCACCCGCAACAGAAGAGTCGCCATTATAACTGAAACTCTCGATGTTCGCCTCGTTTATCCCCTCTACGGCGATGACGCTCCCGGGATGATCGGCGACAAATTCCTTCAACGCATCAATATAATCCGATATGCCCGCACTACCGGAAGCCGGAAGCGTGTAGTTGACACGAAAATCAAACTTGACACCAGCACTAGCCAGAGCATCGAGAACCGGGTTCGCCTGCCCGTATTCGGTATAAGAATCCCGAACAGTCGATATTCCAAGATAGTCGAGGCTGTGAATTACAAGACTGGCATTTGTATATGAGTCCGAATAAGTCCCAGCCTTAGTATTTATACCAAGAGATGAGACAAAATTCGCAGCCGTATTTTGAGTTACAGTGACGCCTTGAGCCATTGCTCGCACTCCTTCCCACAGGGAAGCGACTTCATTTTTCACGTTAGGTTTATACCACCACCATTGCAACAAATAAAAATAGCAAAAACCCACAATTTATGAGCCGACATTTTGCAAAATGCGAAATAACATCTTTAGATGCAGTGCCAAAAGGATCAGGCATTCAGCAACCAGATGATTTCGCTGCGTTTATGCGAAAAATAAAACTCTGAATTGTGCCTGAGGGGCGCAGCGTTCGCATTTGCGAAGGAATCCACATCACGCCTTGCGTGATCTGACGTACGGAAACCCTGATATTGTGAAACATCAGGTCAACGTTCGACACCCTCGCGGCCGCATGCTCGATGTTGAGCCATGCGCGACAGACGATATCGACGCAATGCGCTGTACCCATGCTTGTCCGACACAAGCAGCACAGTCGCGTGACGCGCGTAATGCCTCTAAATGACCGTTATTGGTGTTAGCTACGTTGCAGCATTTTGCAATTCTGACGGCGATCCCCAGCGGGATCCTTGGCATGCGTCAAAATTCCGGAATTTCCAGTCCGCACAGGAGATCGTGTCTGCTGCCCCGGTCATCCTCGAGCCGGATCACGATCCAAAGCGGATGTCACCAGGCCCACCGGCGACCGCATCTCGTAGCGTGATGCTCGCCGTCGATAGAGCGAAGGGCGGCTCGGCGAAGGCCGATCAGCGGACAGGAGAGCCGGATCCCGGCCTGAGGCGCGTTGACGCGGCGACGAGCGACGGGAGCAAGGCCAGCGCCCGAGCCGTCCGCCCTCCACCGCGGCCTGGCGCGGTCCGCTGGTCGAGACGACTTCCCGCCCCCTTCTCGCACATGCGAAGATAGCTTAGAGCCTGTAGGGATGAGTTTCACGATGGCCACGAGCCGACCCGCGACGAACAGGTGAGATCATGGCGCATGCGAACGCATCCACTGCCAGTGTCTGCCGCGACGGCGGCCGAGCGGGCTCGCGCTCAAGCCTGAACACGAAACGCGGCCGCACTGCAGCATGCCTCTCCATGCGCCGCCCCGCGAAACAGCCGCGGCTGGCCTTCGCGCCCAAGCTGCTGCCCCCCGCATGACCACACTGCCCGCAACCTTCGTCAACGGCCGCTTCATCGGCCGTCCCGTGACCGGCGTCGAACGCTTCGCGACCCTCGTCCTGAAGCAGATCGTCGCGCGCGCCGAGGCGGAGCCTGACCTGCGCTGGACGGTGCTTGCACCTTCGGGCGTGGAGCGCCCCTCGTGGCTGGGCCCCCTGCCCTTCCGCAATGTCGGCCGGCTGTCCGGGCACCCCTGGGAACAGACGGAGCTGTTCTGGGCGAGCAGGAGCGGCACGCTGGTCAACCTGTGCAATTCAGGGCCCGTGCTCCACGGCGACCAGCTGACCGTCATCCACGATGCGCTGGTCTATCGCCATCCGGAGAACTTCTCCCGTCTCTATGGCACCGTGCACCGGCAGCTCGGACACCTGCTGGCCCGGCGCGCCCGGCTGGCGACGGTCTCGGAATTCTCGCAGCGCGAACTGTCCGGGCTTCTCGGCGTTCCCGCCGCCTCCATCGCGGTCATTCCCAACGCGGTGGACCACATGGCGGAGATCGAGCCCGACGTCTCGGTGCTGGACCGCTTCGGGCTCCATGGAAAGCGGTTTTTGCTTGCCGTGGGCTCGCCCGCGCCAAACAAGAATCTGGCCCGCGCAGTCCGCGCGTTTCTCTCGCTGAACCGCGACGACATCTCCTTCGTCATGGTAGGGAAGGCTGCGGCCGCATTCGCCCGCTCGGACCTCGGCGACGTGCCCCCGACGGTGGTCGCGACCGGTCGGTTGAGCGATGCCGAGGTGCAGGCGCTCTACCGCAGCGCCGTGGCCCTGATCTTTCCGAGCCTCTATGAGGGCTTCGGCATCCCTCCGCTCGAGGCGATGACGGCCGGTTGCCCGGTGCTGGCTGCCGATATCCCGGCGGTGCGAGAAGTCTGTGCCGACGCCGCGCTCTATTTCGATCCCCTCGACGAGGCATCCATGGCCGACGCCATGCGCCGATGCGCGGACCCCGCCTTCGAAGGCGCCAGCCTGCGTGAGGCCGGGCACCTCAGGACACGCGCATTCTCATGGGAGGCCAGCGCGCTCCGGCTGCTCGAAGCGCTCCGTCCGCTTGAAGCCACGCCCCGCGATCCCAAACACGCCGGTGGCCGGTGAGGCCGCCCCACCTGCGCTGCGAGCGGGTGAAGCCCGCGGAGCGGCGTGGACGACTTTTGCCTGAAGGACGTCGCCGATGCGATTTTTAATGCGCTTCAACAGCCTGTTCAATCTCAGCTTGCGCGGATCGAGCCTGGTTTTCCGCTTTGTTCTGTCCTTCTACATCATCAAATATCTCGGCCTCGAAGCCTCGGGCATATACGGCCTGGCCCTGGGCGCGGTGGGCATCGCGCCCGCTCTGCTGGGCTGGGGCATGAATTATTTTGTCGCCCGCGATATTGTCGGCCTCGGCCTTGCTGAAGCTGCGCCGCGGGTGAAGACCCGGCTTTTCGTCACCACCCTGTCGCTCACGGCCGCGACCCTGCTCGCCTTGGTCCTGGCCCTTGCCACCGGCTACAGGATCGGGCGGATCGACGTTTTCATTGCGATCCTGATCTGGCTCGAAGTGTACAGTGCGGACACCCACGTCGCGCTCATCGCCCTAGAGAAGGCGGTCGAGGCCAACGTCCTTATATTTATCCGCCTGGCTGCGTGGGTCCCGTTCGTGATGGTGCTCGGCATCGTCTTTCCCGAGCTTCGCACCCTCGATACGGTCTTCGTCGGCTGGATCGCAAGCTATGTAGTGGCGCTCGGCTACCTGCGCTATGTGATCCGCGACCTGCCCATGCGGGAGACCCTCTCCCTGCCCATCGAGAAGGCCTGGATTGCCGAGCGGCTAAAGCGATCGTGGTACATCTATGCATCCGACCTCGGCCTCGTCGGCCTTGTCTATGTGGACCGCTACGTCGTGTCCTTCCTGCTGGGGCTGAAGCTGACCGGCCTCTATACCTTCTACTGGTCACTTGCCAACTCCCTGCAGACGCTGATGGTGACAGCGGTGGTCCAGCTCGCGCTGCCGGCGCTCTTCAAGGCCCATAACAGCGGCATGATCGACCGGTGGCGCAGCACCATGCGGCGGCAATTGATCAAGACAGCCTCCTTCTCCACCGCCATCGCCGTGGCCCTGTTCATCACGTGCGAGGCTTTCATGGGCTATCTCAACATGCCGGAGCTGGCCCAGCACCGGGATGTGTTCGTGCTGATGCTGGTCGCCGCCATCGTCAGGTGCTGTTCCGACCTCTTCAACGTCGGCCTGACCAGCATGCGCAAGGACAACCTCTACGCCACCATCAATCTGGCCGGCCTGTTCCTGACCGGCGCCATAGCCTACGTCATGATCACCCAGTTCGGCTTCCTGGGAACAGGCATCGCCACGCTCGCGACCGCAGTCATCGTGGCGGCAGTCAGGGCCGCCTTCCTGGTCGCCTTCATTCGCCGACAGACACAGGGCGGGCCGCCCCCGCAGGGAACCGGCAGCTGATTTGCCGTGCGGAGCGCCATCTCGATTGATATCGCCAGGCTCGCGCCAGGGCCGCGAACCACCAGCCAAATGGCAGGGGTGCAACAATGGGCTTTTGGCAGACCGTGAAAGCGGACCTGAAGGCAGCGACCGGGCACAGCCGGCTGGGTCGGCTCCCCACGGTGTTCCTCTTCAACCCGCCGTTCGCCGCGGTGTTCCTTCACCGGGTTGCGGCCCATCTCTACCGTTCGCGGCTGCGGTGCCTCGGCATCGCATCTGGGGCTGGAACGTGACGCGCACAAGCTGTCACATCAATCTTGACGCTGAGATCGGGCCCGGGCTGCTCTTGCCCCATCCGGCGGCCATCGTCATTGGATCCGGCGTGCGCATCGGCGCCAACGTCACCATCTACCAGAGCATGACGCTGGGGCGCGTGGCCAATTCACCCATCTATCCGGCCGTCGAGGACGGCGCCGTGCTCTACACCGGTGCGGTCATCATCGGCCCGGTCACCATCGGCAAGAGTGCTACCATCGGCGTCAGCTCGGTTGTCATCAAGGATGTCCCGGACGGCGGCGTTGTTGTGGGCAACCCCGGACGTGTCATCCGCATCGCCACGCCAGCCGATGCGCTCACCGCGCTGGCTGCCGTCCGGCCTTGAGCCCAACGCCGCTCTCTCCGTTCGAGGAGGCCGCAACGCCAAAGCCGGAAGGAGTCGCGAGCGCAGGCTGTATCCTTCGCTCACGACGCCAAGCCACGCTGAACATCCCACTGAAAATATAACCGTACATCAACGTCGCGAAAGACGGCCCATAACATTGAATCGTAATGCTATACAAATTGAACAGGACAATCAGACTCAAGCGAATGGGATCCCTGATCAATCGAACACTATAAATTTGATACAAAACAACTACTACAAACGGAAACCCCATCATTATAAATGTAGTCAGGTAAAAATTGTCGAGCGGCACGTGAAGGTACGCCAATGGCGTATATTGCATTGGATAGGCAAAACAGCCAATGCCGCAACCAATCACCAAACCAACCGGAAATAATTGCGCCACCGTCTCAAACGGCTGCTGCCATGTATTGTTGATGCGATCCGTCATACTCATCAGGGTCGGAGACATGTCCTCCAGATTGACACCCGAAAGGGCTAGCATGAGAACGGGCGGAACCAAAAGGGCCAAGAATGACCACAACGCGCTCCGCCGCAGAAAAGTTTTGATAAGGTCAGGATGACGCAGAAACTTCGCAGCAACGAACATCATTACATAAATAAATAATATGCCGACGGCTGTCTTGCTGGTAGAGGTATAGATCGCCCATGCAAAAATAGGCCAACTAGCTACATTTATGGCAAGACTTTGATAAGGCGCCAAGACTGCGTATAGGAACAAGACCATGAAAGCGGCCATGGTGCTGTCTCCGGCAAACCCGCCGTAGCGGATTTCGCCACCTTGCCACCAGACCTTGGTGGCCTGCTTCTCGACACCGAAGGCGGTAATGGTTTGACCTGTCCACGGGTACTCAATGAACGGATTGAGGATCAGGCCGGCGGCTGACGCAACGAGAATGACCAGCAAAATGCACCGGACCCAGCGCCGTTCGGTGATCGATCGATTGTAAAAGCAAAACCCGACAAACATCGGGGTGACACTTTTGAACGACGACACGAGCACCAAGGCGTCACCTTTCATAAAATAGACACCGACACCCAGAGAAAATATGAAAGAAAAGATGAACAAAATTCCAATCGGGTTCTTTTTTACAAACACCTGCTGATAGACAAAAACAATAACCAGCACAAACGACATCAGGTCCGGAACGAACCAGAGCACATCGAGATGAGCGAGGGAAAGAAAATATCGAACCACCCCGGTCAAGCCGTCGCGCGCCGCAAACAACAGGAACACAACGACCATAAACAGATAGAGAAGGTCAGACTCCTTCCTTGCCGATGCGACACCTCTCATAACGATCCCTCGCTTCCAAATCGGACCGCGCGCCGCACGCCCCGCCAAGCCCAAGACGCCACCGTCAACCCGCACACCGGAGAAACAGAACGCCAACCCAGCCGACGCCGGCCCACCGCCGCGCGCCGCCGACCGAATGCCATCGCCACGGTCAAAGCGACAGCTTGAACCGTATCATCATTTCTGCACCGCAGCATATACAGCGTCGATCTCCCGCACCATCCGCTCGGATGAATAGGCCGCGAGAAAGCGAGTGCGGCCGAGCTCGGACAGTTCCTTGAGGCGCGCCGGCGTCAGGGCGAGCAAGGCGGCGCGCAGCGCTGCCGGATCCTCCGGCGGCACGATGACGCCGTACTGGCCTTCGCCAAGGATCTCCCTCAGGCCACCAACCGCCGAGGCCACCACCGGAACACCAAGTCGCATGGCCTCGATCGCCACCAGGCCGAAGCCCTCCCAGCGTGAAGGCACCACGAGCACGTCACAACTCTTCATCTGGGCGCAGACATCGAGCCGGTCGAGCCAGCCAAGATTGGCGACATGCAGGGGCAGGCTCTCCGGCAGGTTCAGGCTATTGACCACCCCCCCGCCCACCAGCCGAAGGCTCATGCGCGCCTCCTGGCCCTCCACGGCCTGAAGGAGAACGTCAACACCCTTCTGGAAATCGAAACGGCCTGCGAACAGCACCTTCAAGCGGGTGTCATCCCACTTCGCCGCCGCCACCTGCGGAAGATCCGGGACAATACCGCTGATCACCAAGCTGAGCTTTTTCTCGGGAAAGCCAAGGTCGCCAGCTCGGCGATATTCGTGCTGCGAGATCAGAACGACCCGGTCGGTATTGAGGGCGAGCACACGCTCCACGCACTCTGCAATGCAGCGCAAAACCCTTGCCCCCTTGATGTCCACGGACCAGCCATGGGGGCAGAATACAATCGTGTACTTTCTCCGCACGCCGCTTAAGCGAACCACCAGGCCAGCAATGGAAGAGTGAGCATGCACGACATCGGGCTTGAACTCTCTGAGTACCCTTGCGTAAGTCGATACAAAACTAAAAATTCCTGAAAATCTCGATTTTCTAGAAAAAGGTATCATTTTGACGCCGGACGCCACAACCTCCGCGTCCAAATAATGCATCTGATTTCCAGGGATCAGCAAAACAACATTATCTGCACCGTATAATTCTACCTGTCTGGGAATAAGCTCAGATATATAGGAACCAGTCCCTCCGATCACACTCTCACAAACATGAAGCAGTTTCATATGTCTTGCTTTTGACCGCGCTTCAGGTGTGGATCGGTTGGTTCAACTTCCCAGATTGAACCAGTTGGCGAAATCGACGAAACACCGCATCGGTTGCTCCGTCCAGCCTACGCGACAAACTCCCCCTGCCCCGCTGGAATTTTTCATAAATCCCAGCTTGAGCCTTATAGCCGATCGGCCGGATTGCCGAACAGCTCAGCAGCATTATCAGAACGCTCAATTTCGCAAAATGCAACTTCCGATGCAGCACCCAGGCGCAGCCGGCGATCCCCCGCCGGACAAATCGAAAGTGCCGCTCTGGATCTCTCCCCTCCGGCGAGATCGCCCCTCCCGCTCAGTCAAATGCCTTGTTGCCCTGGTCTGACCAGCGCTGGAGTCCTGCCTTGAGATTGTGAGGAAAAACGTACCCCTTCGACGTCAGCCATCCGGGGAAAATATCAGTGGAGCGCACCAGCTTCATCACCCGTTCGGGGTGAATCCCAATCTTCAGGAAGCTGATTTTTTCGAGGATCGAAGCGCCCGTCATCATGACACCGCGGGGGATCGTGTAGGTTTTACCATCCGGAAAGTGGTCCGCGATGAAGAGCGAGACCACCTGCTCGAGCGTGTAGCGCTCCGGATAGGCCGCGTTGTAGAACTTGAACGGCTCGGGGCTGTTTTTGGCGAAGGCGATGGAATCCAGCAGGTCCTCGACGTAGACGCAGGCCTTGATGGTATCGCGGCGCCCCGGGTAAACGAAGAAGCCCTTCTGGAGCAGCCGCGCGAGGCGCGTGAAGTTGCCCCTCTCGCCGCGGCCGAACACCACCGCCGGCCGCACCACTGTCAGCCGCCGCCCGGGTGCCTCGTCAAACCAGATGCGGTGAACGCGCTCGGCCATCAGCTTGGAATAGCCATAGGCGGACTGCGGCGCCGGCGTCGAGGCTTCCGACTTCGTCTCCTCGGACGGGCCGTAAACCGAGATGGAGCTGGTGAATACGATATCGTTCACGCCATAGCGCCGCGCCCAGGCGGTGATCTCAATCGCGCCGTTGATGTTGGTGTCGTAATATTCCCAGAAGGGGTGGCCGGGCGTGGTGTGGACGGCGGCGAAATTGTAGATCGTCGCAACGGGTCCATCGACCTCGAAGCCCGACAGGTCCCGGACATCTCCGATCCGATAGTCCACCTGGGGCAGGGTTTCGCGCTGCGGACGGATGTCGACGCTGACGACCTGCTCCCCCTGCGCCACCAGCAATCGAATCAGATGGGTGCCGACAAATCCAGAACCGCCGAAGACAATAATCTTTCCGCTCATCTCAATCTCCTGCAACCCCGGAACCCGGCGGTCTTGCGGCGTCAACTTGTCCGCCGCCGTATCGAACATAACCAAGCTCTACTGCGCGCAGACTTATCACCGGATCTGATTGCGCCAATAGCCAGGCTGCATGCTCAGGAACGCCTTGGCCTGCGGCGAGAGCTTGGCTTCCCTCTGCCCGATCTTGTATGCGACATACTTGGCCAAAGTGCGCACGCCGGCCGACGGCAGCGCCAGAGGATCGTGCTTCAGGAGATAGCTGATCTCGGATTTGATGAAGGCCATGCCCGCACCCTCCGCCTTGCCAAGCTTCTCCAGCAGCCAAGGATTGCGCCCGTGGAACACACCCACGTCGAAATAGCGCCGGAAGTCTTCCTTGATTGTGTAGTCGTGGCTATGCACCACCGCCGCCTCACCCACATAGGCGATGCGCCATCCGCTCAGCAGCATGCGGCCCGAGACCACCTGATCTTCAGCGAAGTAGTTGTCTTCCGGAAAGTTGCCGACCCCTTCAAGGGCGGTGCGCCGATAGGCGGCGAAGGAGTTGGAGCAAAACACCGTCTTGATCCCGAGCCGCCCGGCGTCCTCGATGCTGCGAACCTCGTTGATCGCGGGATAGTTCGCAAGCCGGGCGTGCCGCTCGATGGCCGAGGATTTGGCACGGGGCAACTGGCGTCCGTAGGCGACACCCACCTTGTCGTCCGCAAACGCGCCGAGGAGACGCTTGATGGCGCCAGGCTCGGGAATGGCATCCTGGGTCATGTAGATCAGGAATTCCGCCTCCGGATTGAGGTTGGCTGCGAGGCGCCGCGTTCCGCCGTGGTTGAATTCCTTCTTGTCGATGCGATGGGTGCGTGCCCCGAATGCAGCGACGCGCGCGAGCGTATCGTCGCCCGACGAACTGTCGATGACGAAATACTGATCGGGACGTAGCCCCTGCTGCTGGAGCGCAGGAAGCAAGTCTCCCAAATGACGACTGGCATTGTAGGTGGGGATGACGACGACGGCGCGCTCCATGTTCATCACCTTGATGTTCCAGCGGCATCTGCCGACGCCAAAACGTCGAGCAGGTTTTCCGCAACGTGTTTGGGTTCATATTTCTGGCGAATCTGCTCGACCACTTCGGGAGCGACACGCTCTCCGCGCTCGAGAAGGGCCGATATGGCGTCGATCCAGCCACCGACACTCAGCGGATCATCCACGTAGCTGGCCTGGCCCAGCGTCACCTCGGGCAGCGAGGTCACGCCGCTGGCGACCGTTGGCACACCGAGCCCCATGGCTTCCACGGCCGGCATCCCGAACCCTTCGTAGAGGGACGGCAGGGCAAACACCCGCGCCCGACGGTACAACTCGCCCAGCTCCGCATCGCTGACCACGCCGGTCAGCTCGATGCGCTCGACCGCCGCCGGATCCGCGTTCTCGGTGATCAGCTGACGCCGCTCGGGCGAGTCCTTGCCCACGAGGTACAGGCGGATCTCCTTGTCCGTCTGGCTGATGGCGTTGAAGGCCTTGATGAGCGTCGAGATGTTCTTGTGCGGAAAGGGGTGGCTGACCGTGAGGATATAGGGGCGCTGCACCAGATCGACGATGCGCTGGCTGATCGGCCCGCCCTCGAACCGATGCCAGTCAATGGCGTTGTAAATGACCTGGCAGCGGCTTGCCGCCTCGGCACCGAAATGCTCGGCGACCAGGTTTTTCTCCGAATTGGAGATAGACAAGACGATGTCGGCCCGCTTGAAGAGCCCCTTCAGATAATAGTTCAGCCAGGCCTTGCGCTTCGCGCTATGGTACTGAGGAAGAACTTTATACTGAATATCGTGCAGGATGACCGCGGACTTCTTGTTAACAAGGCGTGGCGGCAGGAAGTAGTTGGGGTAGACTGCCCAGCCCGACTTCCCGCGTTTGAACTCAAAAATTGTTTCCTCGAGAAAACGAGCGTTCTTGGATCCGCGGATCGCCGGCAGGATCGTCTGGGCAACGTGTGGATTGTCGAGCATCCACTGCTGGAACTCGGGCGAAAAGCGCCCGGCCTCGGCAAGGGCGATCGTGAGCCGCGCATCCGTGCGCGCGAGGCCGTGCACCAGATTGTAGATAGCCGATTCCGTTCCACCAATCTTGTGATGATGAATCGCAAACAACGGCACCGTAACATCAAGCTGTGTCATGATCGAACGGCTCCTAGCTAAATCGAAATTTCGATCTTGACCACATCATCACCATCGAAATCGATTATGAGCGGCTGCGACGTCAGAGCCGCCTCCTTCTCGCTGGCCAATTCGATTGCTCCTCCACACATCAGGCGTCCGCGCCCCTGTCCTTTTTCCAGCCGGTAACGGGCTTCGACGAACCGATTGGATGTCCAAAGCACAACGCGTTGGCGCCCGTTCTGCCCACGCACGCGTGCGACGAACGCCCCCTCGAACGGCTCGACGACTTCGATCGATCGCGCCGCATGCACGATCTTGGCGGCCTCCCGAAAGAAGCAGACCGCCGGCTTCGGGCTGTTGTCGAACCGGAACAGCCCGAAATGATCCTCGATGTCGTCGGGATTGTTGCCCACGTCCTTGAGGCTATGGACCCAGATGCCCTTGATCCACGGGACGGGCGCGGCCAGCAGGATGAACTGCGCCACGTTGTGGGCCGCCTGCGTCTCGTCCAGCGTGCAGCGCTGCGGAAAAACCGGCCAGCCGAATTCCGTGATGTAGATGGGCGTCTCCACCCCGCCGGACGCGAGCTTGAGCTCGCTTTGCAGGCTCTCCACCCGCCGGATGAGTTCGCGGGCGGTGCGATCGCGGGCGTTGAGGCAATGGTTGTAGACATGCACCGAAAGCCCGTCTGCGCCCTTGAGCGCCCCACGGCTGACGATGGACTTGGTCCAGCCCCACCCCGCATCGTCGCCGACGGCACCCACCACGATCCGCGCGTGTGGCGACACCTCGCGGATCGTGCGCACCGCCACCTGCGCCACCCGCGTATAGTGAACCGCGGCGCGCGGATCGCTTTCATCGCCTTCGCCATTCAGGCGCGGCAGCACCGGTCCCGAGCCCGAATGGAGGTTCCACTCATTCCAGATCTCGTAGATCGGGCGGTGGGCCTCGGTGAGCCGCACCGCTTCGCGCAGATAGGCCGCGAACGTCGTGAGCCCTTCGTCCGACACCGGCGGAACGCCGCCGGGAACATTGCCGTTGGGCTGTCCCAGATTGAGGACCGGCAACAGCTTCGTCCGGCCCATGAAGCGCATCAGCCGCTGGGAATAGACAAGGCGCTGGCCACCGGCGTCAGGCACGAACGAGGGCCAGGGCAGAAAATCGCGGAAGGACTCGGCGCCGAGGGCCGCCAGCCCGTCGAGGCCGACCTCGTCGGAGGTGAAGCCGAGCACGCGGCGCAGGCCGAAATGGACGTTCGCGCCGATAATGAGAGGCTCCGCCCGCGTCACCGCCGGATCAGCGGGATTGAAGCTGAGCGCCTTCACCTCCGTGCCGTAGGAGCGCGACAGCAGGCTCGCCGCAAGGACGACACCCGTCAGGGGCACGACCCAGCGCGGAACCCGCCGCCGCGACGGCCCCGCCTTCCTCCGTCGCCACGACATCAGCCGATCAGCCAGAGCGCGCGCGGGCACGGCAGGCGTGCGCGCAGGCACCCCACCACCCCGATCATCACGCCAAGACCCGTTGGCCACTATCGATCTCCTGTCACCATTCCAAAGCACCGGGATGCAGCCCGCCATTCCATCGCCGTGCGCGCCCGCCCTTCGATGCGAGGGCGGAACCGGCTTCAGACCAGCTCGGGCGAGCGATAGGTCGTCCCCGGGGTTGCGCCCGGGAAGTTCCGGATTTCATCGATGAACTTCAGATAACGCTGTCCGAGATAGTCTTGTTCAAACTCGCCGGCCCGGGACGCCGCCTGGTCCTGGTAGCGCTTCAGCCGGGCGGGATCGCTCAGGATCAGTTCGAGGGCGCTGCGCCAGGCCTCCTGGTCGCCCGGCGGCACCAGCAAGCCGTTTTCGTCATGCTTCACCAGCTCGGGGATGCCACCCACTTCGCTGCCGATGACCGGCACGCTCATGCCCAGCGCCTGGATCACCACGCCCGGCGAATTCTCGAACCAGATCGAGGGGATGCAGAGCATGTCTGCGGCGCCGATGTGGTTGATGGCATCCTGCAGGGGAACATGGCCGGTGAAGGTGACCCAATCGTGATGGTCGAACCGTTGCCGCAGCTCACCCTCGTAGCCGCCGCCGCCCACCACGGTGAAGGTGAAATCCCAGCGCTCGCGCAGTTGCTCCGCCGCGGCCAGCAACACGTCGACGCCCTTGGACTGGTGCAGCCGCCCGGCATAGACGAAACGCACCTTGTCGGAGGGCGAGCGCGGCACTGTCGGCTTTGGATACTTGTTCGCGTTCAGGATATGGGCGTGGGGATATTCCTTCAGCGGCTGGAAGCGGGCGTTCTGCTCCAGATTGGCCAGCGACGGCGAACTGAAGCCGATGCGCTTCACCGCCCGGATGCCCTGGCGCTTGACTGCGGCGGACATCTTGCAGGGATTGCACTGGGTCTCACAGGTCTTGCCATTCACGAACATGGTGGAGCGGAAGCAGGACAGGGCCATGTCCGGCATCACGTACATCATGGGAATGCCGCGCTTGCCGATCTCCCCGAGCGCATTATGGCCGAGCCCGGTCATGTAGTGCACGTTGCAGAAGTCCGGCTTGAACGCGTCCAGCACCTCGCCGACCAGCTTCGGGTTGCGGGGATCGCAATGATCCTGCAGATGCCAGAGCGGCTTGAGCAGCGGATTGACGTCCCGGCCCTGCTTGAAGATCGGATAGGGCCGCGGCATGAAAAGGCTCCACACCTTCATGCCGTCGACCATCTCGCCGTACTTCACCTCGTCCTTGGCCTTCGCGGCCATGAGGACACCGATTTCATGCCCCTGCTTCAACAACCAGGACGTGAGATTGAAAGCAGAGATTTCCGCGCCGCCGAGAACGTTGGGGGGGAACATCGCTGACACAACAAGAATACGCATACCGCCCCCGGGGTTTTGGCGTCGAAATCGTTAGGCTGTCTTGCGTGCGCGTCAGGCGCCCACGCTCCCCTTCTGCTTGACGATCTGCGCGAGGTACTTGCCGTAATTGCTCTTGCCCAGGGCAACAGCGAGTTCAGCAAGCTGGTCCACATCGATGAAGCCCATGCGATACGCTACCTCTTCCGGGCAGGCGATCTTGAAGCCCTGGCGCTTCTCCAGGGTTGCAACGAAGTCCGCCGCATCGAGCAGACTGTCGGGCGTGCCGGTGTCGAGCCACGCATAGCCGCGGCCCATGAGCTCCACCGAAAGCTCGCCCTTCTCCAGGTACACACGGTTGAGATCGGTGATCTCAAGCTCGCCCCGGGGGGACGGCTTCAGGTTGGCGGCGATGTCCACCACCTGCTCGTCGTAGAAGTAAAGCCCGGTCACCGCCCAGTTGCTCTTGGGCTCAGGCGGCTTCTCCTCGATGGAGATGGCCCGCATGCCGGCGTCGAACTCGACCACGCCGTACCGCTCCGGATCGGTCACGTGATAGGCGAACACACGGGCGCCCTTGCCCTGCGCGCTACCGGCGCGCAGCAGTTCCGGCAGGCCGTGGCCGTAGTAGATATTGTCGCCGAGGATCAGGGCCGAAGGCCCGCCGGAGACGAAATCCGCGCCGATGATGAAGGCCTGCGCCAGCCCGTCCGGGCTCGGCTGCACCGCATAGCTGATCTGGATGCCCCACTGGGTGCCATCCCCCAGGAGGCGGGCGAAGGCTTCCGCATCATGAGGCGTGGTGATGATGAGGATCTCACGGATTCCCGCCAGCATCAGCGTGGTCAGCGGGTAGTAGATCATCGGTTTGTCGTAGACCGGCATGAGCTGCTTCGAAACAGCCTTGGTGATCGGATAGAGCCGAGTGCCC
Source organism: Xanthobacter oligotrophicus (assembly GCF_008364685.1). Lineage (GTDB taxonomy): Bacteria > Pseudomonadota > Alphaproteobacteria > Rhizobiales > Xanthobacteraceae > Xanthobacter > Xanthobacter oligotrophicus. The sequence goes on along the minus strand of NZ_VTTL01000009.1, from coordinate 180,029 downwards.
GATCCGCCGGCGAGAATGATCCCCTTCATACCCCTGCCTTCCTTCAAGTCGCCGGGCCGGCGGCGAGCAGCCGGTCGACCACGCCACGCGTGGACGCGTCCCAGTCGGCGAGCACAATTCCATACGATGATTGCAGTTTTTTAGTCGAAAGCCGCGAATTCGCGGGCCGGCGGGCCGGTGTCGGATAATCCGCGGTGGTGATCCGCTCCACCCTCACCTCGCGCCCCGTCCTCTCCCTGAGGCCGTCGAAGATGACCTCGGCGAAGTCCGCCCAGGTGCCCTCCCCGCCTCCGGTCAGGTGGAACACGCCGCGCAGGGCCGGATCGGGATCAGCCTTGAGGCGCCGGGCAACCGCGATCACCGCATCGGCGATATCGAGGGCATTGGTCGGCGTGCCCCGCTGGTCCGCCACCACGCGCAACACGTCCCGGCTTTCGCCGAGGCGCAGCATGGTCTTCAGGAAGTTGGCGCCGAAGGGAGAATAAACCCAGGCCGTGCGCAGGATGGCGTGATTGTCCGTCGCTGCGGCAACCTTCTGCTCGCCCGCAAGCTTCGAGGCGCCATAGACGGAAACCGGCCCTGTCGGATCGGTCTCCACATAGGGCTCGGCCTTATCACCGGCGAAAACATAATCGGTTGAGAGATGGATCACCGGAACGCCGAGGGCAGCCGCAGCCTCGGCAACAGCGCCCGCGCCAGTCTCATTGACGGCGAAGGCCAGGTCCGGCTCGCTCTCGGCCTTGTCCACTGCCGTGTAGGCCGCAGCCGACACGATCGCGTCGGGCTCAGCCGCCGCGATGGCAGAGCGCACCGAGGCGGCATCGGGCAGGTCGAGTTCAGGCCGGCCGAGCGCGATCACCTCGACGGAGGCGGCGCGGCCGCGCTCCAGCAACGAAGAGACGACCTGGCCCTGCTTGCCAGTGACGATCAGGCGCATTTTTCGGCCTTCTCGAGAATGCCGAGCCGCTCGCCCACATAGACCTTCTCGCGCAGCGGCTGCCACCACCACGCATTGTCGAGATACCACTTCACCGTATTGGCGATGCCGGTATCGAAGGTCTCGCGGGCCTTCCAGCCCAGCTCGGCCTCAAGCTTGGTGGCGTCGATGGCGTAGCGCGCATCGTGGCCCGGCCGATCGGTCACGAAGGTGATGAGGTCGTGGTGGGACGTGGCCTTCGGTGCCAGCTCGTCCATGAGGTCGCAGATACGGCGCACCACCTCGATGTTCCGCCGCTCGTTGCGCCCGCCCACGTTGTACTTCTCGCCCAGCCGACCGTTCGAGGCGATGAGGTGCAGCGCCCGCGCATGGTCTTCCACATAGAGCCAGTCGCGAATATTGGCGCCGTTGCCATAGACCGGCAGGGTCCGCCCCTCCAGCGCATTCAGGATGGTCAGCGGAATGAGCTTCTCGGGGAAGTGGTAGGGGCCGTAATTGTTCGAGCAGTTGGAAACGACCACCGGCAGCCCGTAGGTGCGGTGCCAGGCGACGACCAGATGGTCGCTGGCGGCCTTGGAGGCCGAATAGGGCGAGGAGGGATCGTAGGGCGTCACTTCCTCGAACAGCCCGTCCTCGCCGAGGGAGCCGTAGACCTCGTCGGTGGAGACGTGGAGGAAGCGAAAGGCCTCCTTTTCGGCCGCCGGCAGCTCGCCCCAGTAATGGCGTGCGGCCTCCAGCAACGTGAAGGTGCCGACCACGTTGGTGTGCACGAACTCGCCGGCCCCGGTGATCGACCGATCGACGTGGCTCTCGGCCGCCAGATGCATGATGCGGTCGGGCTTGAAGGAGGCGAGCGCCTCCGACATGGCCGCGCGATCGGTGATGTCGGCCTGGACGAAGCGATAGTTGGGGGCGTTCTCGATGACCTTGAGCGACGCAAGGTTGCCCGCATAAGTCAGCTTATCGACGTTGAGGACCTCGGCGCCCACCTCCGACACAAGGTAACGCACGAGGGCGGAACCGATGAAGCCCGCCCCGCCTGTGACTAGAATGCGCATGGAGATCTCTCCGCAACTTAGTATGCGAAGCTGGGCGGCAGGTCCGCCAGCCGCGGTTGAACCTTGTCTTTTTCCGAAAGCACTGCCTGCCCCGTCTCCAGGGGCCAGTCGATGCCGATCTCGGAGTCGTTCCACAGCAGGCCGCGGTCATGGGCTGCGCTGTAGGGCGCCGTCACCTTGTAGAAGATGACGGAATCGGGGAGCAGCGTCGCAAATCCATGCGCGAATCCGGGCGGGATCCAAAGCTGGTCACCATTTTCCGGGGTCAGCTCCACGCCGACCCAGCGACCAAACGTGGGCGAGCCCACGCGGATATCCACCGCCACGTCGAAGATGGCGCCGGCCGTGCAGCGCACGAGCTTGCCCTGGGCGAACGGGTCGAGCTGGAAATGCAGCCCCCGCACCGTGCCCACCGTGGAAGAAAGGGATTGGTTGTCCTGGATGAATGTCGTGTCCGAAACGTTCTTCCGGAACCATTCGTCCTTGAAAACTTCAGAGAAATAGCCGCGAGCGTCGCCGAAGCGCGCCGGTGTAATCTTGACGATCTCGGGAATCGCCAGCCTTTCGAGCTTCATGTTTACCAGCCCGCGCCATGATTATCTCAAAATGCGAAACCGCACCTTAGTCAGTGTGCAGTGCACATAAGACTAGAGGATAACGCCCCCCTATGCAATCTACGAACCGTGCTTCACGGAACAGAATGCGGTGCGTTCCGGCCCACTTGAAGCGCGTTTCGCACTGCAAAAACGGTCTAAACTCAGCGCTCCGCAGCGCACCATTATGCCGGTGCGACGTGCGAGCGCAGGCCGAAGAGGGAAGGCCGACCAAACAGTGTATCACCGGCCGGATACACCAACCGGTATAGGATTGGATCACGCGAAGTGCTTTTGGATTAAGGCGGGCAGGAGTTGAGGTCGCCGCCCGTCGCCAACTGGATATCACAGCCGCGCGGACAACCTCTCCTGCTTCGTCCGCGGGCCTCTCCCTACGCACCGATTGCCTGCCCCACCCCGCGCCGGCGACCCGCAGAGCGAGTGCATCGACGGATGCGAATGGGAACGTCCGGCCAAGGCGATGAGCCGAGCCGCACGACATGGGAAGCGGCGCAAGGAATCCTGCGCCGATATCCCGACAAAAGGTAGAATCTCTAATTTCGGACAGGCCGGCGGAAGGACGATCAGCCGTAATAGGCGGCGTACTTCTTGTGCAGTCCGTCCTGCGGCACCTTGCTGGTGTAGAAGTGCAGACGGTGCGTATCCACCTTGTTGAGGATCACGCCGATGCACTTCTCATAGACCTGCGGATTGGCCTCGAAAGCATCCACCACGAGGTCGCGCGAGGTGGCACCCCACTCCAGGACAAACAAGACGCCATCGAAATACTTGGCGGCCGCGCGCACGTCCACCACCGGCCCGAGGGGGGGCAGATCGACGATGATGTAGTCGGCATGCGCCCCGACTTCCGAGAGCAGATTCGCCATGGCTGGCGACGAGACCAGATTGCTGGTGTGGGCGCTGCCGATATCGGAACCCGCAGGAATGAAGAGAAGGCCCGTATCCGGCTCCACCATCATCACCGACGAGACCGGCACCCCCTGGCTGAGGATGTGGAACAGGCCCTTCTGCGCGTGAGGGGTAATGTCGTCGCTCAGCCCGCGAAAGCGCAGGTCCGCATCGATCAGCACCGTGCGCGCGCCCAGCTGCGCCAGCATGGAGGCGAAATTCTTGCTGATCGTCGACTTGCCTTCCGTCGGCAGGACCGATGCAAGGGCGATAATCTTGGGCGCCTTGTCCCCAACGGAGAAATCCACCGCGACCTTGGCGCTGCGCAGCGTTTCTGCAAAGGGCGAGAGGATGTGGTTGGTGCCGTAGCGCATCATGGCCGAGCCGGCCACCTTGCCGGGACCCGAACTGGCGAGGGGCGGCACCATGGCCAGCTGGCGCGCCGAGATTCGCGGCATGACGCCGATACACTCGAGCCTGAGCAGTTCGCGGATCTGGGAGGCGGAGCGGAAGCCCAGATCCCGCAGCTCGCGCACCACGCCATATCCGGCACCGCCGATGAAACCCAGGATGGACCCGAGAATGACGGAAAGAACCAGCTTGGGCGCCGCCGGCAGCGACGGCGTCACCGCAACCGAGATCACCCGCGCCTCGGAGACCGGGAAGGACTGCTTCTGCAGGGATTCCTGGTAACGCTGCAGCATGGTCTCGTAGAGGTTCTTGTAGGTGTCGGCCTCGCGCTCCAGTTCGCGAAGCGCCACCTTGTCCTTGTTGGCCACGTTGGACAGGCCGACCTGGCTCTTCAGCTGGGCTTCCAGCGCCCGCTCGCGGGCAAGGGAGATGTCCCGCTCGCTGCGGTAGCTTTCCGCGATGCGCCCTAGCTCGGTGAAGATCAGCCGCTGATATTCGGCGATATCGGACCTCAGCCGCTGCACCTGGTAATGGCTTGGGCCGAGTTTGCTCGCGAGTTCCGATTCGGTCTTGGCGGCGGCGGTCGCCTTGTTCCGCAATTCCACAATGATGGGATTGTCGATGGCCTCGGACACCGCGGCATCCATCTGGCCGGACGAGATGATGGACTGGATGCGATCATATTTTGCACCCGCCCGCGCCACGTCCGAACGGGCGAGCACCAGCTGGGTGTTGATCTCGCCGACCTGCTGCTCGTTGACCAGCGAGCCGGTGGAGGTCGTGATCAGTCCCTTCTCGCCGCGGAAACTCTGGACCGCGAGATCGGTCTCGATGGCCTTCTGGCGCAATTCCTGGATACGCGGCAACAGCCAGTCGCTGGCCCGGCGCGTCGCATCGAAATTGGCGGAGAACTGGTCGTCCACATAGGCCTGGGTGTAGGCATTCGCGATCTGCGCAGCCTTGTCGGCCTGGGTCGACGTAAACCCGATCTCGATCACATAGGTCCGACCGACGCGCTTCAGCGACAGATTGTTGCTCAGGTAGAGAAGAGCCGCCTCGCGCTGCGCCGCGTCCTGCTCCGCCGGCGTCAGCTGGCGCGGAGGAATGATGGCTTCCTTGACCGCGCGGATCCCGGATTTCACCGCCGAGATCCCGCTCGCCACGAACGACTGCACGTTGTCGTCGTCCAGCACCCGGTCGATGCCGACCTTGGCGATCACCGAATTGGCGATGTTCGTGGACTTCAGCACTTCGACCTGGCTATCCACCGCACCGGTGTCGAGGCCCAGCTCCGACAGGGCGGTCACGGCCACCTCGTCGTTGACTTTCGACTTGCTGTCGAGAAGCAGTTGCGTGCCGGCAAAATAGACCGGCGTCTTGGCGATGAAAAACGCCAGCCCGAGCGTCGCGCCGATACAGATCCCGATCAGAACCGGCCGCGCCTGCCGGCGGACTGCCGCCAGCATGCCGGAGAAATCGATGGAAGGAATGGAACTCTCGCCTTGAGAGCTACCTTCGTAGCGAAGCCCCCCGCTCGACCGTTTCGGAGACTGCAGCACAGATACGACCCCTCGTGGCTACACTTGACATCAACTCTCGCGAAGCACGTTAGCGCGACCCTGCCGCGAAGGCCAGTGCTGCGGCGCACACAGAAGGTATCTTGGCACGTTTCATTCAAAAAAGTTCGTCCTCGAAGCCCCTTCCACCCGGTTTCCGGGGAGATGAATCGCATCGTTGATGCGCCTGCCGCAGCGGCCGGCGCATCAACGATGCTCTCGCGTCGCAAAATGAGAAATGACGTTCCCAAGCGGCCGCCAATCCTGTCGTATTTTTGAGCACTTGCTCGAAAATTGGCATCTTCGTCACCAGCGCGGGCGGACGCCAGCCGCAAGGTCCTGTTTGCGCTGCAGAAGCCACTTCCGCGCGCGTTCCGAGCAGGCACACGCGCGACGGGCGACGGCGGCGGGGGTGCGTCGCTGAGGTCGGGTCCAGATGGGGTCCCGCGGGCAAAAATCCATTGAGATTTTGGCCACGGGGGGCTAATCCCTGCTGCGATGCAACATGCGACCGAAGCCTTAGGGCGAAAGTTGCACAAGACAGGGCTGGGCCATGCGTGTGACCATGATCGGAGCGGGCTATGTGGGCTTGGTCTCCGGCGCGTGCTTTGCGGATTTCGGCCATACGGTGACGTGCGTCGATACGCACGAGGGCAAGATTGCGGCCCTGAAGCGCGGCGAAATCCCGATCTTCGAGCCCGGCCTCGACGATCTGGTGGCGTCGAACGTGAAGGCCGAGCGGCTGTTCTTCACCACCAGCCTCGCCGAAGGCGTCGCCGATGCGGAAGCGGTGTTCATCGCGGTGGGCACGCCCTCGCGCCGCGGCGACGGCCATGCCGACCTCTCCTATGTGCACCAGGCCGCCCGCGACATCGCCAGCGCGATCACGGGCTATACGGTGATCGTCACCAAATCCACCGTGCCCGTGGGCACCGGTGACGAGGTGGAGCGCATCATCCGCGAGACCCGGCCTGACGCCGAATTCTCCGTGGTCTCCAACCCCGAGTTCCTGCGCGAAGGCGCAGCAATCATCGATTTCAAGCGGCCCGACCGCATCGTGGTGGGCACCGACGAGGAACGCGCGAAGGAGGTCATGACCAACCTCTACCGCCCACTCTTCCTCAACCAGTCGCCGCTGCTGTTCACCTCCCGCCGCACGGCGGAGCTGATCAAGTACGCGGCCAACGCCTTCCTCGCCACCAAGATCACCTTCATCAACGAGATCTCGGACCTGTGCGAGAAGGTGGGCGGCAACGTGCAGGACGTGGCCCGCGGCATCGGCCTCGACAACCGCATCGGCTCCAAGTTCCTGCACGCGGGTCCCGGCTACGGCGGCTCCTGCTTCCCTAAGGATACGCTCGCCCTCATCAAGACCGCCCAGGACTATGATGCCCCCATCCGCATCGTGGAGACGGTGGTCTCGGTGAACGACCAGCGCAAGCGCGCCATGGCCCGCAAGGTCATCGCCGCGCTCGGCGGATCGGTGCGCGGCAAGACCGTCGGCGTGCTGGGCCTCACCTTCAAGCCCAACACCGACGACATGCGCGATGCCCCGTCCATCGCCATCATCACCGCCCTCCAGGATGCCGGCGCCATCATCCGGGCGCACGATCCCGAAGGCGTCGAGCAGGCCAAGCTCGTGCTCGGCAACGTCGACTACGTGGACAGCCCCTATCAGGCGGCGGACGGGGCTGACGCCCTGGTCATCGTCACCGAGTGGGACGCCTTCCGCGCCCTCGACCTCAAGCGCATCCAGTCGATGATGGCCCAGCCGGTGGTGGTGGACCTGCGCAACATCTACCGCCCCGAGGAGATGGCCGCCCTCGGCTTCCAGTACAGCAGCGTCGGGCGCGGCCTCTCCGACGCCTGAGGCGCGCCTCGCCAGCGCGGGAGGACGTTCTGATCGGATTGCATGGCGATCCGGTCGGTGAACCGTACTCCCGCTTGGCCCGGAGATGGATTTACTGCTCGGGCTCCAGCAGCCCGGGCAGATCTCGCTTCAGTCCGGGCAGCGATTTTTGCTGCGGCCCGGCGAAGGCCTCGGGACACTTCTTTGTGGACCACGCCAGTTGCTTGTAGCAACGTGACCTGAACCCAGCTTGAGGGCCGCGCCATGACCATTTCGTCCACCGTTACCCCGAAGGCGGCCGGCGGAAAGATCGTCCCGGTCATTCTGGCCGGAGGCTCCGGAACGCGGCTGTGGCCGCTGTCGCGCAACAGCCTGCCGAAGCAGTTCCTGCCGCTCGCCACCGAGAACACCATGTTCCAGGACACGTTGCTGCGGGCGGCGCCGGGCGCGGTGTTCGCCGATCCAGTGGTGGTGGCCAACGAGGAATTCCGTTTCTTTGCCCAGCGCCAGGCGCGGGCCATCGGCATCGACGCCACCGTCATGCTGGAGCCGGCGCGGCGCGACAGCGCCCCCGCCCTTATCGCCGCCGCGGTCTGGGTGGCCGAGACCTATGGCCCCGAGACGCTGGTGCTGGCGCTTGCCTCCGACCACGTGGTGCTCGACCCCGCAGGCTTCGTGAAGACGGTGGAGATCGGCGCCGACGCCGCCCGTCTCGGCCGCATCGTCACCTTCGGCATCGAGCCCACGGAGCCGCGCACCAGCTACGGCTATATCCGCCTCGGCGCCCAGATCGACGAACGCGGGTCCTATGAGGTGGATTCCTTCGTCGAGAAGCCGGATCGCGCTACGGCCGAGCGCTATGTGGAGGCCGGCTACCTCTGGAATTCGGGCAACTTCCTCTTCCCGGCAGGTCTGCTGCTGAAGGAAGCGGAGATGTTCGAGCCCGCCATCACCGATGCCGCCCGCGCGGCCGTGGCCGAAGCGAAGTCCGACCTCGGCTTCCTGCGGCTCGATCCCGTGGCCTTCAAGTCCTCGCCGGCCAAGTCCATCGACTTCGCGGTGCTGGAGCGCACCCGCCACGCGGCGGTGGTGCGCGGCAGCTTCGGCTGGTCGGACGTGGGCTCCTGGGATGCCCTGCACGAGATCGGCAACCAGGACGAGCGGGGCAATGTCACCGTCGGCACGGTGCAGCTTCTCGACAGCAGCAACTCCTTCGTGCGCTCGGACGGCCCGCTGGTGACCGCCATCGGCCTCGACGGTGTCTCGGTGATCGCCACCGAGGATGCGGTGCTGGTGATGCCCTCGAACCGCAGCCAGGACGTGAAGGCGCTGGTGGCCGCGCTCAAGGACTCCAACCGCAAGGAAGTGGAGGAGCACCTCACCATCCACCGGCCCTGGGGCACGTACCAGACCGTGTGCAAGGGCGACCGCTTCCAGGTGAAGAAGATTGTGGTGGAGCCGGGCGGGATCCTGTCCCTGCAGAAGCACCATCACCGGGCCGAGCACTGGGTGGTGGTGCGCGGCACCGCCGAGGTGACGGTAGCTGACCGCAGCTACACGGTGCACGAGAACGAATCCACCTACATCCCCATCGGCAGCGTGCACCGGCTCGGCAATCCTGGCCGCATTCCGCTGGAGCTGATCGAGGTGCAGACCGGTTCTTATCTCGGCGAGGACGACATCCACCGCTTCGAGGACATCTACCAGCGCGCCTGAGGCGCGCCGATAGGATTGGGCGGGCCCTCCAGCCCCGTCTTCAGGCCGCCCCGTCCGCCTGCAGCAGCACCGCCAGGGCGGAGAGGATGTGGTAGAAGGAGGAAGCAGGCGCAGCCTCTTCCACGAAGCTGCCGTCCGCCAGCCACTGGTCGTGCCACAGGCCCCGCACCGGAACATCCAGATACGCCTGCAGCGCCGCGAAGGCCTCCTCGGCCGCGGCCACATAGGCGGCGCGGGTGTCGGCATCGGTCTCGGCCGCGGCGAAGATCAGGGCGGTGCGCAGGCGCTCCGTCTGCGCCCAGAGCCGCGCCCTCGGGTCGCTCACCTGCCCGGTCGCATCCAGCGCGAACACCGCGGCCTTGCGCACCCGATCGATGCCGAAGCGCGCCCCGAACCCGTACATGCGCCGGCTTGCCGCCCGATGATCCAGGCCCAGCACTGGGCCGACATGGTCGAGCAGATAGGCCCATTCGAACTGGTGGCCAGGTTCGCGTACGCCGCCCGATTCGCCGGCGGCGAAGCGCCAGTCGCCGTCATAATATTCGCCGATGGCGCCGGTCTCGGGGTCGATCAGGCGCGTGGCGGCCAGGGCGACAATACCGCGCGCCACGTCCGCGAAGGGCTCCGCCACGCCGGCCGCCACCCAGGCAAGGTTGGCTTCCAGCAGGTGCATGTGCGGGTTGGAGCGCAGCGGCAGCACGCGCGGGCGCGCCTCCTCGAAGCCGCCGACGGGATTACCGCGCTCGGCCTGAAGCTGGATCACCAGCGTGCGGGCGGCCGCGATCAGTTCGTCGCCGCCGAGCCCGGCGGTGTGGGCGTGGGCCAGCGCGAACAGGACGAAGGCCTGATCATAGAGGTCCGCCGTTTCGTCGAGCGGCTGGCCATCGGGTGCGACCAGGGTGCGGAACAGGCCATCGGGCCGCCGGTAGTGGGCGAGCAGGAAGTCGAGCCCGTGGCGCGCCGCCTCCCGCCACGGCCCGTCCCAGCCGAGCCGGCCACCCTCCATATAGGCATAGGCCTGCCGGGCCTGCACCCGCAGGCGGCGGGACGCAGCCACCGGCGTGCCGTCGAGCGCGATCTTCTCGTGAAACCCGCCGGCCGAATCGGCCCCCACGCTCCACCACAGCGGCAACGCCGCATCGAACAGCCACTCACGCGCCCACCGGGCCTGCGCTTCCAAAAGGGCCATCGCCAACACCCCATACTCAATGGTCGGGCACATTAGCCCGGCGGTCATCACAACGCGAAGGCGGTTCGCCCGAAGGCGGCGCGGGCCGACAAAGTGCCGCAAGCCACGATCGCAGGCGATCACCGCGCCGTACTGTTGCCGTCGCCGTGCGCCGATCCATGAGCACGTTATGTTCGCTTCGGTTCAGGACAAGCGCTCATGGATCGCCGCCGATGACGTGCGGGACACCGAATCAACGCCCGCCCGCCCAAGCACAGCGCGCGGCTTCCCCATGCAGGTGCCCCCTGCAGCCGCCGGGTGGAGCGCGCCTCGCCGCCGAGGCGGGGGCCAGCTCTCCGTACCCAGGATTTCACCCACGGCTTTGCACCCTCGTCGCGGACACGCGGGTCGCCTATAAGGTGGACGCGCATTACAATCGGTCGAGCGAATGCGGGATCATCTGGAACGACCCCGACCTCGCCATCCATCGGGGCTTCGACGGCGAGACCATCCTCTGCGACAAGGAGCTGATCTTGCTGCGCCTCAAGGATTTCCAAAGCCCATTCGTCCATACGGGCGGGTGAAGCTGCGGCCGGTGGCGGGGGCAGAGGCAATGGCGAAGGGGATGGCATGCGTGTACGGGTGACGGCAGGAGCCGGCATCATGGGCTCGGCAGTGGCGCGCCGCCTCATGGGCGAAGGCTGCCAAATGCACGCCTTCAACCGGCTCGCCGTCGACAAGCGCGCCAGCGCCGTCTCCTCCAGGCTGGGACTTGCATCGTGACACGCATTCTTCTGTTCGGCGCCGGCGGCCAGCTCGGGCGCGAGGTGACCGGGCTTGCCGCTGCGCGCGGCATCGATCTCGTGGGCCTCGGCCATGATGCCCTGGACATCGCCGATCCGGTGGCGGTGGCCCGGGCGATCGAGGCAGCGCGGCCCGACGCGCTCATCAATGCAGCCGCCTATACCGCCGTGGACAAGGCCGAGACCGAGCCCGAGATGGCGGCCCGCATCAATGCCTTCGCCCCCGGCCTCATCGCCGAGCGCTGCGCGCGCTACCGCACCCCCCTCATCCACGTCTCCACCGACTATGTGTTCGACGGCACCAAGGCCGGCGCCTATGTGGAGGCGGACCCCATCGCGCCGCTCGGCGTCTACGGCCGCACCAAGGCCGCAGGCGAGGCCGCCGTGCGCGCGGCCGGCGAGCGGCACGTCATCGTGCGCACCTCGTGGGTCTACGGCGCCCACGGCCACAATTTCCTGAAGACCATGCTGCGGCTCGCGGCCGAGCGGGACCTGCTGAAGGTGGTGGCGGACCAGCGCGGCTGCCCCACCGCCACCCGCGACCTCGCCGAGGCGGTGCTGGCGGCGGCAGACGCCGCGGCCCGGGGTAACGCCCGCTGGGGCACCTATCATTTCGCCGGAACCGGCGCGACCACCTGGCACGGCTTCGCGCGCGCCATCGTGGCGGCAGCGGCCGTGCATACCGGCCGCAAGCCGGAGGTATCCCCCATCACCACCGCCGAATACCCCACGCCTGCAAAGCGGCCGAAGAACTCGGAACTGGCCAGCGACCTGTTCGAGCGCACCTTCGGCGTGCGGGCCCTCCCCTGGGAGCAGCGCGTGAGCGAGGTGGTAGACGCACTCCTGGCGCACCAAGCCCCCGTGGCAGCATCCTGAAGGGGAGCCTCCTTGGCGGCGGCGTCACCGAGACCCGCTCCGGAAACCGGATCGGAGGCGCCATGGAGGACATGCCGTCGCACTTTTGAAGCCTGGCCACATCCTGTAGGGTGGCGCCGTCTCCCTAAAGCCTCATGTGGCCGTCGCCGTTTCGGGCGCGCTCCGGGGCGTGCCGTGACCGGATTTTGAAGATGAGCAATTTCAACGAAGAGACCGTCACCAGCGTTCACCACTGGACCGACAACCTCTTCTCCTTCACCTGCACCCGCGATCCGGGCCTCAGGTTCCTCAACGGCCAGTTCACCATGATCGGCCTCAAGGTGGACGGCAAGCCGCTGCTGCGCGCCTATTCCATGGCCAGCGCCAACTACGAGCCGGACCTCCAGTTCTTCTCCATCAAGGTGCAGAACGGCCCCCTCACCTCCCGGCTCCAGCACCTGAAGGTGGGTGACAAGATCCTGGTGGGCCGCAAGCCCACGGGCACCTTGGTGCAGGACAGCCTGTTGCCGGGCAAGCGGCTTTACCTCCTCTCCACCGGCACCGGTCTTGCCCCCTTCCTGTCCGTGGTGAAGGACCCGGAGGCCTATGAGCGCTTCGAGAAGGTGATCCTCATCCACGGCACCCGCACGGTGGCCGAGCTCGCCTATGACGAATTCCTCACCAAGGAGCTGCCCGATCACGAGTTCCTCGGGGAGGAGGTGCGCAACAAGCTCATCTATTACCCGACCGTGACCCGCGAGCCGTTCCGCAACCAGGGCCGCATCACCGACCTCATCAATTCGGGCAAGCTGTTCGCCGACATCGGGGTGCCGGCGATGTCGGCGGAAGAAGACCGCCTGATGCTCTGCGGCAGCCCGCAGATGCTGAAGGAGGTGGTGGACCTGCTCGAATCGCGCGGCTTTGCCGAGGGCAGCCAGTCGGCGCCCGGCCACTACGTCATCGAAAAGGCGTTCGTGGAGCGCTGACCGCGCTCCCACTCCCTTCGACCGGCCTGTGAAGCTCAAGCCGCCAGATCACGCCGCATCGTCCTGCGCGCCCGGCGCCTCCGCGGGTGCGCCACCCGGTGGGCGGGCAGCGGCAGGTTCCGGCCGGGAGGCCACGATGCGGGGGGCAGGCCTGCGCTCGCGCCAGATCAGGACCAGCCCGGCCACGATCACCACCATGGCTCCGGCGATCACAAGGGGGGCCGGCCATTCCCCGAACAGGACGATTCCGAGCACGGTCGCCCATAGCAGCGTCGCGTAATTGAGCGGCGCCACCACCGACGCCGGGGCATGGCGGATGGCCGATGTCACGCAGATCTGCCCGATGCCGCCCGCCAGCCCCATGCCGGCCAGGATCAGGGCGACGCGCCCGTCTGGCATCACCCAGCCGAGCGGCAGCGTTGCGAGGCCGGCGACGGAGGCCACCAGCGAGAAATAGAAGACGATGGCCTCGCTGGTCTCGGTCCGGGTGAGATGGCGCACCTGGGTGATGGCGAAGCCCGCCCCGACCGCGCCGGCCAGCGCCAGCCCCGCCCCGATCAGCGGTCCCGGACCCGAGCCCACCGAGGCATGGGAAAACGACGGCCACAGCATGAGCACGATGCCGCCCATGCCCACCGCGAGAACGAGCCAGCGATAGGCCGGCACCCGCTCGCCCAGCAGCACCGCCGCCAGCACCACCGCCACCAGCGGCGTCGCATAGGAAAAGGCGACCGCTTCAGCCAACGGGATGAAGGCGAGCGCGGCAAAGCTGAGCCACATGGCACTCACGCCCACGAGGCCCCTCACCACATGGCCGAACGGCTGGCGGGTGACGAGGGCGCCGGTCATCCGCCCGCTCCAGGCGAGCCAGAACACCACGGGCACGAGCCCGATGAAGCTGCGGGCGAAGACGATCTCGCCGCTCGGCACCTCGTCGGCCACCATCCGCACCAGCGCGGACATGATGGCGAAGAAGAAGGTCGCAGCGATTTGCAGGCCGATTCCGGCCGGGACATTCATCGGGGGCAGATCCGAACAAGGCGGCTTCATCGCTATAGCGCGTGACGACGCCGCGCGGCATGCGCTTGTCGCAGGGCTTCAACTTTAGTCCTGCGCCGGGCTCAGCCCGCGACGGGATCCCGTTCTCAAAGCTCCGGGTTCGCCCGGCGGAGTTGACCGTAGGCGACGGACAGGAAGGCGCAGGTGAGCACGATCTGGGCCGGTAGCAGCACCATGCTCACCACGTCGGCCAGCGTCTCGGGCACCAGGACCTGCACGATCTGCTCGACGATCAGGACCGGCACGGAGATGAGGAACGGGCCCAGGACCAGCGCAAGCGTATTACCCCGACCGAGCCGCCAGGCCTGCGACCAGGAGATGGGATCGCCCAGGACCCGCGACGGCAGCCGCAGCGCCGGCCGGGACGCGACCACCGCCACAACGGTGACGACCAGCAAGGCCAGCACCAGGTCCGCTCCACTCCCCAGCGACGCAGATCCACTGAGCGCCGCGATGGCGAAGATCGGCACCAGCGCGCTCAGGCCGGCCGCAAGGCCGATGAGGATGGTGTCGATGAGATAGCCGACCATCCGACCCGGCCCCTGGCCCAGGGTCTGGGCGTCGAGGGTCGAAGGACCGCGCAACACCTCTGCGTGGGTGAGGAGGGCCAGCGGGATGCTCGCCAGCGAATAGAGCAGCATCAGGAGCCCACCCAGGCCGGACGAGGCGAGTAGCCCTGCCACGACACCCACCGCGGCATAGGCTGCGGTGGTCTTCTGGTGCCGCAGGACCACAGCGACGGCCCACTGGAACGACCACTTGAGCGAGTCCAGAAGCGGGATCTTGTAGCCTGAATCCATAAGTCGACACCGGTGCTGCAGAGGATCGCGCCAGGCCCTGCTTCCGCTGCGGCCGGCCCGGCCGGTACCTAGACGGCTCCCGCCCCCGTTGTCGATAGGGGCATGGCCAGGCCCGAGCCTCGTCTGCGGATCAAGGCCGGCCTCTCCTCCACACACCCGGGAACGCTCCGACGGCTTCCGGCCGCCGGAGCCGGTCCTGGCGCATCGAAAGTTGTGGCAATTTTATACCGCCGCCAGGTGGCGACTCTCGGCCAGCATGCGTGACAAGCAGGCCATCCGCCCGCTTTGCCGGCTACCGTACCGTGCTGCAGCATGCCCAAACCGCGCAAGCGGGTAAATAGTACCGCACCGCACATATTCCCTGGCGTTTTGTCGCAGATAGAAGGTGCTGCGATATGCAGCAGGTAAATTTTGTCGCAATGCAGCATTGCCCACCCCTTGTGCACCACCCTTTGATACCGCGATTTGATCAAGGATAAGTGCGTTGCAATATGCGAAATGAGGTCGATGACATGAATGCTTAATTCAATTGTTCTTGACCTACTCTTCGCTAATCCGAACACGGCAATCGGAACTCCAACGTTATGTTTTGATATAACACGCCAAACAATGGCAATCTGACACATTTATTACATACGAAAGCGATAGCTATGCATTTTTATACTAGCTTGCATCGCAGCATTCGGAGTGCTATTGTCACCATATCATTTGATGTTCGGTGCGACTCCAATCCGAGGGATCAAAGGCCAGATGTCGATATCCACGGACAATATGCGGGTCGAGCGCGTCGGCGAGGTGCAGGGGCCGGTCCAGCGGGCTGTGATCGACTACGCCTCCATGCCACCCCTCTTCATCTTGTGCGATGCGGTGCTCATGCTCGCCCTGAGCATGCTGGTAGACCTCATCTCCACGAGCCAGACCTCGACAGGCACCTTGTCGAGCTTCGATTTCACGCGCCCGCTGGGGATCGGCATCCTCTCGGCGGTGACGTTCGTGCTCATCACCACGTCGCGGGGGCTCTACAAGCCCTGGCAGATGGTGCGGGCAACGGAGCAGGTCCGGGCGGCGTTCGTGAACTGGACCTTCACCATCCTGTTCGTGGCCACGGTGATCTTCTGCCTCAAGGTGGGCGACGACACCTCGCGCCTCTCCACCGGCATCTTCGCCGCGCTCGGCTTCGTAGCGGTGCCGGCCTCCCATTGGGCCATGGGTGCGTGGCTGCGCCGCGCGGTCGAGACCGGCGCCGTGCGCGGCCGGCCTTCGATCCTCATCGGCGACGTGTCGCAGCTCGACCAGGTGGTCCCTACCGAAATCCTCGAGCGTCTCGGCCTGCGGGAAATGCGCCGCTTCAGCTTCGCCGGCGTTCCGGCCGGCGCAGCCTCCGGCTCCCTGAGCGCGGATGAACTCGATACGCTCAAGAGCGCCATCCAGTTCGCGCGCCAGCAGCGGATCGAGGAAATCGTCATCGCCATGCCCTGGAGCAGCCTGGAGCGCCTCGACGCGGTGCGGGCGCGGCTGCGGGCGCTCCCGGTGCCGGTGAAGCTCCTGCCCGACGAGGCGGTCCACGAGTTGCTCGACGCGCCGCGGGTGGATTTCGGCTCCTCGGTGGCCATCGAGGTGCAGCGCGCGCCCCTCTCGCGGATCGAGCTGGCGCAGAAGCGGGTGCTCGACATCGCGGTGTCCGGCGTGGCCATGACGCTGCTCCTGCCGCTGTTCGCTATCATCGCCATCTGCATCAAGTCGGACAGCAAGGGGCCGGTGATCTTCCGCCAGCGCCGCAACGGCTTCGGCGGGCGCGAGTTCACCATCTACAAGTTCCGCTCCATGTCGGTGATGGAGGACGGCGCGAAGGTGACGCAGGCCCAGCGCAACGACAAGCGCGTGACCCGGGTCGGCCGCTTCCTGCGCGCCACCAGCCTCGACGAGCTGCCGCAGGTGCTGAACGTGCTGTTCGGGCACATGTCCATCGTCGGCCCGCGGCCCCACGCCATGGCCCACGACGACGAGTATTCCAAGCTGATCGCCGGCTACGCCTTCCGCCACCATGTGAAGCCCGGCATTACCGGCTGGGCCCAGGCCAACGGCCTGCGCGGCGAGACTTCCGAGATCTCGCTCATGGAGCGCCGGATCGAGATGGACCTCTGGTACGTGAACAACTGGTCCATCTGGCTCGATATCAAGATCATCCTGAAGACCTTCATCGAGGTCTTCCGCAACGATGCCTACTGAGACGATCCGTACTCAGACCGTTCAATGACCAAAGAGCCGGGGGACCGCCCCCGGCTCTTCTGATTCCAGCCTTCGACTTCTGGCGCCGGCCTCCGGCCCCGTGCACGGCAACGATCCGACCGGCGTGCCCGCAGACACTCGCCCCTCCCATGTGATCTTCGCATCGTGTTGCCGGGGCTTCCGGGGCGGCCTGAGGCCGGTCGCGCGCGGCGCTGGCACCAAAGTCGATCCAGCACGGTCCAAGGCGCCTGCAGTCGATCACCGACGCAACGCGTCTTGTGGCGCCTGGCGCCGCTCAAGGCTGCGTCATCCAAACCATCGGCAGTTCGAATGCCTGGCGCAGCGGTCTGGGATTGCCTCAGCCGTGAACCCGGCAGACCGCTCGGTCGGGCCGCCGCCGGTCCGTCGGGTGACCGTGGCCGGCCTCGGCTTGACGCCCCAGGCCCGGCGCCGCGCCCAATGTGGCGCCGCTCAGGTCAGCCGCGCGCTGCCTCGTCCACCATCCGGGCCACGGCATCCCCCGCCGCCGCGAGCAGATCGGCGTCGCGGGCGCGAACCACCAGATTGGTCTTGAAACGGCCGTCCGCCTCATCGCGGAAGGGATAGGAGCCGATGACCGCTGCAGGAAACCGCTCGGCGATGGCACGCAGGGGCGCCGCGATGTCGCCTTCCTTGGCCTCGGCAAGGATGGTGCGGGACAGCATGGGCCGGCCCTTCTCCAGCTCAGGCAGCACGGCTTCCAGCATGGCCTGCATGATGCGCGGCACGCCGGCCATGACGATGACGTTGCCAATGCGGAATCCCGGCGCCTTGGACACCTCGTTCACCACCAGGCTCGCGCCATCGGGGATGCGCGCCATGCGCAGGCGCGCCTCGTTGAGGTCCTTCTCGGCGATATATTCCAGCAGCATGGCGCGGGCGCGGGGGTCCACGTCGATGGCGACGCCGAAGGCCTTGGCCACCGAATCGGCGGTGATGTCGTCATGGGTCGGCCCGATGCCGCCGGTGGTGAAGACGTAGGTGAAGCGCTGCCGTAGCGCGTTGATGGCCGCGACGATGTCCTCCTCCACGTCGGCCACGATGCGCACCTCGCGCAGGTCGATGCCCACGTCGGTCAAGCGTTCGGCGATGTGGCCGATGTTCTTGTCCTTGGTCCGTCCCGAGAGGACCTCGTCGCCAATGACCACCAGAGCCGCCGTGACCGATTGCGCGCCGTCTGCCTCGCCCATGTGGAAAACCTCTGCCGCTGCCGGCAGCAGAGCCGGCGTATTTGCCCAAATAATGACCAACCAAAAAGCGTAAGCGTCGCTCTTCGCGAGCCTTCCCCCTTTAGCACTTCTTTGGCACGATGTTTGTACGCTCGAAGTCAGCTTCCAGGGCGCGGAGTGACGGTTCCAATGCCGCATGCGTTTGATGAAATGTCCAGTGCCGACGGCTCGGTCAGGCCGGCCTACGAGACCCTGCAACGCTGGCTCGCCAGCGTTCCCCAGGATGTGCTGGACCACCGCCGCAAGGAGGCGGAGTTCATCTTCCGCCGAATCGGCATCACCTTCGCCGTCTACGGCGAGCAGAATTCCCAGGAGCGCCTGATCCCGTTCGACATGGTCCCGCGCATCATCACCAAGGATGAATGGGCCACCCTGTCCAAGGGCCTGGAACAGCGCGTCAAGGCGCTGAACATGTACATCCGCGACGTCTACACCAAGCGCGAGGTGCTCAAGGCCGGCGTGGTGCCGGAGAACCTTGTCTACCAGAACCCGGCATTCCGCCCGGAGATGAACGGCCAGCGCGTACCGCACGACCTCTACGTGCACATCGCCGGCATCGACATCGTGCGCACCGACCCCGACACCTTCTACGTGCTCGAGGACAATGCCCGCACCCCCTCCGGCGTCTCCTACATGCTGGAGAACCGGGAGATCATGCTCCGCCTGTTCCCGGAACTGTTCTCCATGCACAAGGTGGCGCCGGTCGACAAATACGGCGACGACCTGCTGGCGACACTGCGCTCGCTGGCGCCCCATGGCGGGCACGAGCCGAACGTGGCCATCCTCACCCCCGGCATCTACAACTCGGCCTATTACGAGCACTCGTTCCTGGCCGACAAGCTGGGCGTGGACCTGGTGGAAGGGCGCGACCTGTTCGTGAAGGACGACGTGGTCTACATGCGCACCACCGAGGGACCCAAGCGCGTAGACGTGATCTACCGCCGCCTCGACGACGATTTCCTCGACCCCCTGATGTTCCGGCGCGACAGCCAGCTCGGCGTGCCCGGCCTCATGAGCGCCTACCACGCGGGCAACGTCACCCTCACCAATGCGGTGGGAACGGGCGTCGCCGACGACAAGGCGGTCTATTCCTACATGCCGGACATCATCCGCTTTTACCTCGGCGAGGAACCGCTCCTGCCGAACGTGCCCACCTGGCGCTGCCGCGAGCCCGATCACCTCAAGTACGTGCTGGAGCACCTGCCCGAGCTGGTGGTGAAGGAAGTGCACGGCTCCGGCGGTTACGGCATGCTGGTGGGTCCGGCCTCCGACAAGGCGCAGATCGAGAGCTTCCGCGCCAAGCTGGTGGCGGATCCCGCCAACTTCATCGCCCAGCCGACGCTTGCCTTGTCCACCTGCCCGACCATGGTGGAGAAGGGCGTCGCCCCGCGCCACGTGGACCTGCGGCCCTTCATCCTCTCCGGCTCGGACAAGGTGCGCATCGTGCCCGGCGGCCTCACCCGCGTCGCCATGAAGGAGGGTTCACTGGTGGTGAATTCCAGCCAGGGCGGCGGAACCAAGGACACCTGGGTTCTCGACGCCTGAGCACTTCAGGCCGCGGCACGCCGCGGCCTTCGCCTTCCGGACGCCTGAGCGCGGGTCCCCGCGCCTCGATTTGCCTCCTTCCCAACGGGCTCCCCATGCTTTCGCGCACCGCCGACAACCTCTACTGGCTGACCCGCTACGTGGAACGCGCCGATTGCCTCGCGCGCATCCTCGACGTCTCCCAGCGCCTCTCCTACACGCCCGTCACCTACGGCGGCTCCACCAACGAATGGGCCTCGGCGGTGCTCACCGCCGGCTGCGAGGACGACTTCGTCGCCCGCTACGGCCCGCTGGAGGAGGCCAAGGAAGAGGACGTGGTCTCCTTCCTCGCCTTCTCGCCGGAGAACTCCTCCTCCATCCGAAACTGCTTCGAGGTGGCGCGCACCAATGCGCGCTCGGTGCGCACCGCGCTCACCTCGGAAATGTGGGACGTGATCAACTCGGCCTGGATCGAGCTGCAGAGCTTCCCCAACCGGGCGCTCACCCGTGACGAGCTCTCGCGCTTCCTGGCCTTCGTGAAGGAGACCTCGCTGCGCTTCGACGGCGCCACCTTCCGCACCATGCTGCGCAACGACGCCTATTGGTTCGCAAGGTCCGGCGCCCAGCTGGAGCGCGCCGACAACACCGCACGCATCCTCGACGTGAAATATCATGTGCTGCTGCCCGAGAAGGAGCACGTGGGCGGGCCGCTGGACTATTTCCAGTGGGCCTCCATCCTGCGCTCGGTGTCCGCGCTCACCGCCTTCCACTGGGTCTATCGCGACAGCGTGAAGCCGTGGCTGGTGGCGGACCTCCTGATCCTGAACCGGCAGATGCCGCGCTCGCTCGCCGCCTGCTACGAGCAGTTGGCGCGCAACCTCGACGACATCGCCAGCGCCTATGGCCGCCAGGGTCCATCCCAGCGCCTCGCCCGCTCCATGCAGGCGCGGCTCACCAACCGAACCATCGACGACATCTTCCAGCACGGCCTGCACGAGTTCATTTCCGAGTTCATCTCGGACAACAACAAGCTCGGCGCCGAGATCACCGAGCAATATCTGACCTGAAACCCATCTAAGCTCTTCAGGGGCCGCCGCGTGCGACCCCTGAAGAGATTGCCGATCGGGGTTCACTCCCACCCGATCGGTCGATCCGTCTCCCGGAAAGCGTCACGCGTAGGTCCGCCTGCGCCAAGGAACGCCCCAAGGACCGCCAATGCGCATCCGCATCCGCCACGAGATCACCCAGCGTTTCGAGCCCGGCAGCCGCAACATGGCGGTCACCGTGCGCCTCACGCCCCGGTCCCACGAAGGCCAGTTTATCCTGCGGTGGACGCTGGACCTTAACTCCGACTGCCGGCTCGCCGCGCAGGAGGATGCCTTCGGCAACCTCTGCCATACCTTCTCGGTGGATGGACCCACCGACCACCTGAGCGTGGTCGCGGAAGGCGAGGTGGAGACCCAGGACACCACCGGCGTCATCCATGGCACGGTGGAGCGCTTCCCGCCGTCCCTGTTCCTGCGCCAGACCGACCTCACCGAGGCGACACCGGCGGTGGTCGCCTTCGCCGAGAGCGTGAGGCTGACCGAGGACGACCCCCTGGGCCAGCTCCATGCCCTCATGGTGGCCCTGCACGAAAAGGTGGAGGAGCAGGAC
Organism: Xanthobacter oligotrophicus; assembly: GCF_008364685.1. Lineage (GTDB taxonomy): Bacteria > Pseudomonadota > Alphaproteobacteria > Rhizobiales > Xanthobacteraceae > Xanthobacter > Xanthobacter oligotrophicus. Next base: position 158,652 of record NZ_VTTL01000009.1, on the reverse strand, counting down.
GGTCCGGCATTGAGCGGCCCCCTGAGCGCCGCTGCGGCGCTTCAGGCCGGCAAGGCCTGCTCCGGTGGCATCGCCCACCTGTTCACCGCCGCGGCGCGGCATCTGGGCCTGCCCGCGCGGCACATCTCCGGCTATCTCGCTCCGGAAGACCCGGAAGAGGGCGCGGAAGAGGACAAAAGCGCGAGCGTGGGTATGGGCGCTGCGCGGCACTGGGCCGAGGCCTATACCCCCAAGATCGGCTGGATCTCCTTCGACGCCGGCCGGAACCTGTGCGGCACGGAGCATTATGTGCGCCTCGCCGTGGCCCTCGATGCCATGGGCGTGGCACCGCTGCGCAGCACCGGCCTCGAGGTCGAGGAAGAAGTGAGCGCCCTCGACAGCCGGGCTCCCCAGAAGCTGGCGCAGGCGCAGAGCCAGGTTCAAAGCTAGGCCGGAACCAGTGCGCGGGACCGAAATCCCCGCGCCTGTGACTTCGCGCAACGACGCCATCGGTGCGCGCGCGTAGAGTGCGACATGGACGGATCCTGAGGGGATGCATCGCCATGTCGATCCACACGCCGACCGATCAGCCGCCCGACCTGTCACCGCGTGCCGGAGCGCACGCCGCTGCGGAGGCGGCGTTGCCGGTGCCCCGCTCCCTGACTGCGCGCGATCCGGCGGGTTCGCCGTCGGTCAAGCTTGAGGCCCGGCACATCACGTTTCGCTACGGCGAAATCGTCGCGCTGAGGGATGTCAGCCTGAGCCTCCAGGAGCATCGGGTGACGGCCCTCATCGGCCCCTCCGGATGCGGCAAGTCCACGCTGCTGCGCGTGTTCAACCGGATGTACGACCTCTATCCGGACCAGCATGTGTCGGGGGAAGTGCTGCTCGACGGGGAGAACATCCTCGCCCCGTCGGTGGACCCGGTGCCGCTCAGGGCCCGCATCGGCATGGTGTTCCAGAAGCCCACGCCCTTCCCCATGTCCATCTACGACAATGTGGCCATCGGCCTGCGCCTCAACGAGGACCTGACCCCCGCCGACTGCGAGGCACGGGTGGAGGACGCCCTGCGCCAGGCCGCCTTGTGGGACGAGGTGAAGGACATTCTCCCCCAAAGCGGGCTGCGCCTTTCCGGCGGCCAGCAGCAGCGCCTGTGCATCGCCCGCACCATCGCGCCGCACCCGGAGGTGATCCTGTTCGACGAGCCGTGCTCGGCGCTCGACCCCATCACCACGGCCAAGATCGAGGAGACGATAGAGGAGTTGAAGGCCCGCTACACCATCGCCATCGTCACCCACAATCTGCAGCAGGCGGCGCGCGTCTCCGATGTCACCGGCTTCATGTATCTGGGCGAACTGGTGGAATTCCGCTCCACCGGCGACCTGTTCACCCGCCCAAGGGACAAGCGCACCCAGGACTACGTCACCGGCCGCTTCGGGTAAGGGGAGAAGGCCGGGCCGGCGGCACCACGCCCCCTTGACCCCCTGCCCCCACCCTGCAATCTCCTCCCCCAGATACGGAGGAAACCCATGACCGCAACGCCGGCCTACGACCCCAGCAACATCTTCGCCAGGATCCTTCGGGGCGAGCTGCCGGCGCACAAGGTTTATGAGGATGACAAGGCCCTCGCCTTCCTCGACATCATGCCCCGCTGCCCGGGCCACACCCTCGTCATTCCAAAGAACCCGGCGCGCAACATCCTCGACATCGACCCCGAGGACCTCGCCTATGTGGCAAAGATTGCCAAGAAGGTGGCCATCGCCGCCAAGGCCGTCTTCGCCGCGGATGGCGTCACCGTGCAGCAATTCAACGAGGAAGCCGGCGGACAGGTGGTGTTCCACCTCCATGTGCACGTCATCCCCCGCCATGCCGGACAAGCCATGAAGCCGCCGGCGAGCTTCATGGAGAAGCCGGAAGTGCTGGCCGAGCACGCCGCATGGCTGAAAGCCGCCCTGGCCGCCCTGGCCGGCTGAGCGCGGCGCGTGACGCTTTCCCCATTGGACTTGGCACGCGCGGCGGGGGTCACGGTCCGCGCCCCCGCGCGGCTTCATCTCGGCTTTCTCGATCTAGGCGGCGCGGTGGGACGGCGCTTCGGCAGCCTCGGCATCGCCATCGATCGGCCGGTGACGGAAGTCACGGTCACCCGCGCGGACGAGGATGCCGAAAGCGGGCCTGACGCCGCCCGCGCCGCCCGTGCCCGTGATGCGGTGCGCGCCGCTCTCGGCGTCACGCAGGCGCTCGGCGTGGCGGTGGATTCCGCCCTGCCTGCCCATAACGGCCTCGGCTCCGGCACCCAGCTGGCGCTGGCCGTGGGCGTGGCGGTCGCGCGCCTGTCCGGTCATGATCTGTCCGCCCGCGAAGTCGCGACACTGCTCGGGCGCGGCCGGCGTTCGGCTATCGGCATGGAGGCGTTCGAGGCCGGCGGGGTCATCCTCGACGGCGGCAAGGCCATGGCGCCTGCGGCGGACGCGGCCGTCACCGGGCCGGGCGCGCCCCCGCCCCTCCTCGCCCGCCTGCCCGTGCCCGAGGCTTGGCGCATCCTTCTCGTCTACGACCGGGCGCGGGAGGGCCTCTCGGGCGAGGCCGAAATGAAGGCCATGGCGACGCTGCCGCCGTTTCCGCCGGAGCGCGCCGCCCATTTCTGCCACCTGATGCTGCTGAAGGCCCTGCCCGCCCTCGCGGAGGGCGATGCGCTGGTGTTCGGCACGGTGATCGGTGAATGGCAGCGGGCGCTGGGGGACCATTATGCCGCAGCGCAAGGCGGCACCCGATTCCTCAGCGCCGACGTGGCCGCCGCCATCACGGCATTGGAGGAGGAAGGGGTGCCGGGCGTCGGCCAGAGCTCGTGGGGACCCACGGGTTTCGCCATCGTGGGCGACACGGCCGAGGCCGAGGCGCTGCTCGAGACCTTGCGCCGGCGCTTCGCATCGTCCACAAACCTCTTCTTTGATTGCGTGCGGGGCAACAATCGGGGCGCCGAACTCGTCGCCCTGTAGAGTTCTCTGCTGCGGGCCAAAAACGAAAAACACAAGGAGGACGGCGCGGCGCCTTGGAGCACCCGCCGATTGGCTTGCCCCGCAAGCGCATCGGATGGTGCACACTCTGCCGCACCGGCAGGGACGGACCGGCCGGTGCGGCGCGGGTCAGCCTGATCGGTTCCGGCTCAAGAGGGCAAAACGGACGCTCTGCGCCCGGCTGCGTCGCGGGAGAACAGGCTGGGAAACATGGATCTTGCCCTCATCGCCCTTTCCGCCCGGCCGCTGGCCGCCAGTGCAGCCCGGGCGGGCTTCGCCGCGCTTTCATTCGACCTGTTCGCCGACCTCGACACTTGCGCCCATTCGGCGCGCTGCGTGCGCGTGCACAAGAAGAACGGCTGCGCCTTCGACGGCGACGACCTGGTCCAGGCGCTGCATTCGCTGGCCCCGGCCGGCTTGCCCGTCGTGCTCGGCGGGGGGCTGGAGCATGATCCCGCCCTCATGGCGCGCATCGCCGAGCGCAACCCCATCCTCGGCAACGCCCCCCAGACGGTGCGGGTGCTGAAGGATCCCATCGCCCTCGCGGCGCTGTGCGCGCATCTGGGCATCCCCCATCCCCCGATCACGCTGGAGGCGCCCACCGCCGAGGCCTTCACCGGCGCCAGCGTGCTGGAAAAGAAGATCGGCGGGGCGGGCGGCGCCCATATCCGCCGCCGCGAGGCCGGCGACCTGTCCCCGCCCGCGCCCGGCTATTTCCTCCAGCGGGAGGTCGAGGGCCAGTCCCTGTCGGTGCTGCTGCTGGCCAACGGCAGTTCGGCGCGCCTCGTCGGCGCCTCCCGCCAGTGGCGGGCGGAGGATCCCGAGCACCCCTTCCGCTATGGTGGCGCCGCCGGCCCCATCGTGCTGCCGGAGGCGTTCGCCGCCCAGATGCAGCAGGGCGCCCTGAACGTGGCCCTGGCCTGCGGGCTGGTGGGCCTCGTCTCCGTGGACTTCATGGTGTCCGACGCGGGTTGGTTCCTGGTGGAGGTGAACCCGCGGCTCGGCGCCACCCTCGACATTTTCGACGTGGACCCGCTGCCGCCTCTGATGGGCCTGCATCTGGCGGCCTGCGGCGGCCGGCTTCCGGATGTCCTGCCCCTGCCGTCGGAAGCCCATGCCGCCGGCGTCATCTATGCCGACCGCGACATGGTGGTGCCGCAGGAGGCCTGGCCCGCGCATGTGGCGGACCGGCCGCCCGCGGGCGCCGCCGTGGCCAAGGGCGCGCCTCTGTGCACGGTGCGCGCCACCGGCCCTTCGGTGGAGATCGCCGAGGCGCGCCTTGTGGAACTGACCCGCGCCCTCAAGCGCGAACTCGGGCTCGAGCCCGAACCCACCGTGGCGCCGTGAGGGTTCGGCGCGCGCCGAAGACGGCTTGATCGCCATGGTGCCCCCCCTGTCGCCGACCGGGATCGCCCGCGCCTTCGAGGCCGCCTGCCGCGCCGAGCTTTCGGCGCTGAAGCCGGGCAATGTGCACATCTTTGCCGCCGGCCACGGCATGGAGGTGGCCCAGTTCGAGCACGCCGCCGCCGCCGCCGCGCCGGCCGTCGCCCGTGCCGGGCTCAAGGTGGGCGCACGCATAGAGGCGGCGGTTCAGGCTTCGCTCGCGGCGGCGGGCTGCAACACCGATCTCGGCATCATCCTGCTCTGCGTGCCGCTCGCCGCAGCGGCGGAGCAGGGTCAAGGCGATCTTCAGGCCCGGCTGAGCGCCGTGCTGGACACCCTCGACGTGGCGGATGCGCAGGCGGCCTTCCGGGCCATCGTCGCCGCCAATCCGGGCGGGCTGGGCGCCGTGCCGGATGCGGATGTGCGGGTGTCTGCGACCATCACGCTCAAGTCGGCCATGGCGATGGCGGCTGGGCGTGACAGCATTTCCCGGCAATATGTGACGGCTTTCGAGGACATCTTCAGCCTCGGCGTGCCGGCGCTCGGGGACCGCCCGCTGGCATGCGAGCGCGTGGAAGCAGCCTATCTCGCCTTCCTCGCCACCTTTCCCGACAGCCACCTCGTCCGCAAGTTCGGCATCGCCACGGCCGAGGTCGTGCAGGCGGAAGCGCAGGGGGTGCGGGCGCAGGTGGAGGGCCTCGACGGCGGGAGGCGGCACGACCTGCTGCTGGCCTTCGACAGCCGGTTGAAGGCGCGCGGCCTCAATCCCGGCACCACCGCCGACCTGACGGTGGCGAGCATCTTCGCGGCTTTGCTGGCCCGGCCGCAGGACGCGGACTGAACGGCTCCGCCGCCTGCGGGCAACCTGAACGAACGAGGCCAGCACGAACGCGGCCACGACGCCTCAAGACGGGCGCGCCGTGGCGCCGACTCAGAACTTCACCGCGAGCGCGGCCTTGCCGGCGTTGTAGCCGGCGCCGTCGCCGGCCATGCCGTCATAGGCGAGGGTCAGCGTCACCCCGGTGGCGAAGGCGAGGTCAATGCCGAGGCTCGCCACCAGGCTGTCCTCGGCGATGGGCAGGCCCTCGACCCCGAACAGCGTGCCGGTGTTCACGAAAGCCACGGCGGCCTCGGGCACCACGTCGCCGAACGCATGCCGCCAGCCGGCAGAGGCATGGGGCGTCACGGCGATGCTGTTGCCCGCCGCGAAGGTGGTGGCGAGGCGCAGGCCAAGCGTGGTGTAAGCGGTATCGAACGACGTGCCTTGCGAAGCAAGGCCCGCCACGGGTGCGTTGGTCTCGGCGAAGCTGCCGAGGTTCACGCTGGTCCAGCCGATGCCGGCGAAGGGCTCGAACGCCACGCCGCCCAGCGCGATCGTGTAGCCAGCTTCCGCAAACAGGTTGCCGGCGGTGCCGTCATAGCTCGCCTTGGGCGCCTCGCCGGTGAGGGCGACGAAGCGGCTGGTGTCGATGCTGCTCCAGCCATAGGACGCCCCGGCCCGCAGCTTGATGGCGTCGAAGCGCGCCCCGCCATAGGCCGCGATGCGCCAGGTCTCGGTATCGGCCGAGGCGAAGTCGGTGCTGGTTGAAGCGGAGGAATAGCCGGCGGCGAGGCCGAACACCATGTTGGCGAGGCTCACGTCGCCGCCGAGGAGCACGCCGCCCAGATTGGTGTCGGCGGCGGCGGCATTGCCGTTGGAATCAGTGGAGAGCCACTGGCCGTAGCCCTGGGCCCAGCCGGTCCACACCGGCGCGTCGGCCGGCGCCTTGATGGCCTTGAAAGCGTTGGCGGCGGAGGACGACGACTCGGCATAGGCCCGCGCCGGACCACCGGCCCCGAGCGCCGCGGCGCTGCCCCTGGCGCCGGCATAGTCCGCCTGCCGCAGCCGGCCGAGGATGAGGTCGTTGACCAGCATGTTCTCGGTGGCGATCTGTCCCGGCAGGGTCGCGTGGATGTCGCCGGAGAGCTGGGCGAGGGCCAGGGTGGGGTTGTCGCCGGCGACCTGGGTGGCGAAGTCGCCGTAGAGGGTGGAGGAGCGCGCCTTGTCGCTGCCGCCGATGCGCTCCAGCGCGCCCGCCACCGAGAGCTGGTTGCGGGTCAGCGCATAGCTGGCGAAGGCCACGCCGGTGCGCTCCAGCGCCAGCGTGACGCGGGTGTCGTCGTAGCTCAGCTCGGGCGTGACGAAGAGATAGTTGATGGGGTTCGCCACGGTGAGCCCGGCGAAGGTGCCCGACACCGCGGTGTCGGACGACACGATGGTGTAGATGCGGCTCCAGGCGAGGGCGCCGTACATTTCCACCTGCGCGCCTTCGGCGATGGTGGCGGTACCGCCCACGGTGATGAGGTCGGTCTTGCCGTTCGGCGCCACGTCCACGAGGTAGGTGCCGGCCAGCGTGGCGTTGCCGGTCACCGCGAGGGTGCCATAGGGCGCGACGCTGGTGCCGGGGGAGAGGAAGACCGTGCCGGAGGTCGCAAGGCTGCCGAGGGTGCCGTTGCCGGTGAGCACGCCGGCATGGGTGTCATTGCCCGACAGGATCAGGTTCGCCTTGGCAAGGGACGCGTTGTCGAGGGCGAGGACGGACTGGTCGAACACCAGGTCCCCGGCGAAGGTCGAGGTGCCGGTGAGGGTGGTCAGGGTCTGCGCCTGCGCGGTTACCCGCTCGAAATTGCGATAGGTGGCGGTGTTGCCCAGCAGGCCGGCGTCGAAGGTGACATTGTCGCCGAGCGCGCCGAGTTGGAGGGTGTCCGTGCCGCCCTCCGCGTCCACGATTCCGGTCACCTTGCTGCCGGTGTGATAGACGAACAGGTCGTTGCCGCCGCCCATCTCAACCGCATAGGTGGTGCCGGAGATGGTGCCGTAATTGACGATGGTGAGGCTTTTCGAGCCATCCACACCGGAATTCACATAGCGGATGCCGTAGCCGTCGAGGCCCTGGATGGTGCCGTAATTGGTGACTGTCATGGCGGCAAAAGCGTCGCCGCTATTGCTGTCGTCGGCGAGGATGCCGTTATTGGCGCCGGAGATCAGGGCCGAGGTGTGGGTTGCATCGCCGTTGACGATGGTGCCGCCGCCGATGGCGATGCCCTCGCTGGTGCTGGGCTTCTCCTCGCCCGGCTTGGTGCCCTTGGAGCCGAGGCCCTTGATGGTGCCGTAGTTGTAGACCGTTCCGGCCTGGTCGAAATCCACGCCATCGCCATCGCCGAAGCTCGCGGCGGGGTCAAAGGTGCCGGTGATGGTGCCGGTATTGGTGAGGGTGCCGGTGCCGTTGGAATTCACGCCCGAGCCGTTGCGGCCCTCGATGGTCCCCGAGTTTGTGACGATGAGCGTGTCGCTGGCGCCCGATCCCTTGATGCCGTGATAGGCGCCGGAGATCAGGCCACCCTCGTAATTGTTCACCGTGAGGGTGATGGCCTTGCCGATGTCGTCGCCGTCAACCTTGATGGCCGAATTGTTCTGCGTGTCCGCCGTCCCGGCCGCGTAAGAGGACGAGATCGTCCCGTAATTGTCGATGGTGACGCCGTTTGTGCCCTGGATGGCGTCGTTGTCGGCAGCGGTGATCAGGCCCGTCGCCCGGTTGGTGATGGTGATGGTGGCGTTGGTGGAATAGATGCCGCCAAGGTCGATGCCCTGGCCATCGACGGTCGACTTGATGGTGCCGGCATTGTCGATCTTGAGGATGGGCGCGGCGGTGCTGCCGACCGTCGAGCTGATCTTGATGGCGTCGTCCGTGCCCGCGACGATGCCGCCCTGCTTGTTGGTCAGAGTGAACGACTGGAGCGTGTCGAAATTGGCCGCCGTGTCGAACTTGATGGCACGCTTGCCACTCGACGTGGTGTCGATGGTGCCGGAATTGGTGATGTCGATGGTGCCGCCGCCGAGGCGGATCGCATCCGAGCCAGCGGACGTGATGGTGCCGGAATTGTCCACGGACACCTTGGCGGTGGTCGCCGTCGCCTTGTCGAAATCGAACGCCTGGCCGGTCTGGGAGCTGATGGTGCCGGAATTGGTGATGGTCACCGTTCCGTTGGCCAGCGCGCCGTTGATGCGGAAGGCGTCGTCCTTCGAGGTGACGGTGCCAGTGTTGGTCAGCGTGAAGGCGCCGGTGACGTTGCTCGCCGTATCGAGGGTGCGGTTGTTCGAGGTGATGGTGCCGTTGTTGGTGATGACCACGCCGGGTGTCGCCGTCGCCGCACCGCTCCACTGAATGGCCGAGGAGGCGCCGCCCGCAAGCGTCGCGCCCTGATCGATGGTGCCGGTGTCGCTGCCGGAAACGCTCTGCTGCCCGGCGGCGGGCGGCACGGTGAAGGAGGCCGCGAGCGCAGGCGCCGCCATGCCGGCCAGCAACAGGGAGAGGACGAGGCGGCTCGACGAGGCGTACAGCGCGGGCATGATGTTCCCCAAAGGTATCGAGAGGCTCCCTAGGAGCCTTCCGTTACAGTTGGATGACATCCGCAGGCGCTGTCGCGCTCAACCGGAGCCGCGTTTCAGGCCCACAGGCGGGCGGTGTCCGGCCCGATGCGGCCGTCGTGCAGGGCGCTCGCCACCAGCACGCCGGCGGTGCCCATGGCCGCCAGCCGGTCGAGGTCCTCGGGACCCCTGACGCCCCCGGCCGCATAGAGGGACGGGTGCCGGCCGATGCCGGCCGCGCGGGCGGCGGTCCGCTCCAGGGCGGCGAGGTCCGGCCCCTCCCCGCTGCCCACGCGTGCCAGCGTCATCACGATCACCCGCTCGGGCCACAGGGCCGCATCCTCGTGCACGGCGACAGGTCCACGCGGACCTGCGGCATCGTGGTCGAGGGAGAGAATGGCGTCCCCGGCGGCCAACACATTTCCTGCCGCTGCGACATCTGGAAGCGTTTCGGTGCCGATGACGCTGGTTCCGCGCCTCTGCGCCGCACGCGCGCGCACCTGATCCGCACGCGCCTCGCCGGCATCGACCCAGAGGTCGAGGTGGGGAAACGCCGCCCTCAGCCCATCAATGACTTCGCCATGGCCGCCTGTGCCTGCGATGGCATCGAGGTCCGCCACATAGAGCGTGCGGAACGACGCCAGCGCGAGGAGGCCGGCCACCACGTCGACCGGCGCGCTGGTCGCGGCAAGCGGGGTGTGGATGGGACGATATGCATCGCGTTCACCGCGCCGGGCGTGAACGACGCACCCTCCCTTCAGGTCAACGACAGGGATAAGCTGCATCTTGAGAATGAACCTGTTTGCCCCCCGAAAGGTGCCCCATGCGCGTTTTCATCTGCGAGTACGTGACATCCGGAGGATTGCGCGACAAGCCCTTGCCCGAATCTGCCCTTGCGGAAGCACGCCTGGTTCGCGACGCTCTGGTCATGGATCTCGAGGAGCTGCCGGGAATCAGCGCGGTCCTCGCCTATGACGACCGCCTGCCCCGGCCGAAGCATGACGCCGTGCCGGTGCGCAAGGGCGAGGACCCCTGGATCACCTGGTCCGGCCTCGCGCAGGAATGCGACGTGGTGTGGCCCATCGCGCCCGAGGCCGGCGGCCAGCACAGCCGCATGGTGCGCCTGATGCGGGAGGCGAACGCCCGAATCATCGCCTCCGCCTCCGATACGGTCACGCTGCTCAACAGCCGCCTGAAGACGGCCAAGCGGCTTGCCGAGCATGGCATTCCCCATGTGCCGACCTATCCCATCGATGCCCTGCCGCGCGGCCTCGACGGCGATCTGGTGACCCGGCCCGACGACGGATCGGGCTGGGCGAGCGCCCGCGCCTGGCCCAACCGCGCCGCCCTGCCACGCGGCGCCGGCCTGGTGGTACAACCCTACGTGCACGGCACGTTCGCCAGCCTCGGCGTCCTGGCCCGCGAGGACGGCGTGACCCTGCTCGCCGTCCACCGGCTGAACATTTCCCATCTCGTCGGCGTGTTCGGCTTCGAGGGGGTGACGGTGGGCGCCATCCCCGACGAGGACGGCAGCCTCGCAGCCTTGGCGCGCGACGTGGTGGCGGCGTTTCCCGGCCTATCCGGACTGCTGGGTATCGATGTGATCCTGACGCCGCAGGGCGCGGTGGTCACCGAGGTCCACCCGCGCGTCACTCCGGCCTATGCGGGGCTGCATGCCTCGCTCGGCGTCAATCCGCTCGCTTTCGTGCCGGAGCTGATCCGCGAGGGCAAGCCGCCGGCGGTGCCCCATCTGCCGCGGCCGACGCCCGTAGAGGTGAAGCTCCGTTGAAAGGCGGGGCCGAAACCAATAGGAAGGCACATCGTTCAAGGCTGGCGACCTGCCGGCGCGTGAGACCCATATGACGTCCGACGACACCCCTTCCCTCGCCGAAGCGCAGGTTGACACCGAAGCCGTGGCGCGCACCCGTCCGCACAACACGGACCGGCTGTTCCTGCGCGCCCTGCCCTTCTATGCCCGGCACGGCGTCTTCGAGGCCGAGCGCGAGCTGGGCCAGCGCTTCGTGGTGGACGTGGACTGCTGGCTCGACACCCGCCCCGCCGCCTGGGCCGACGATGCCGCCCTCACCGTCTCCTACCAGCAGGTCTACGAGCACGTGGCGGCGGTGGTGACCGACGATCCGGTCCGCCTCATCGAGACCCTGGCCGAGCGCATCGCCACGCGGATCCTCGACCATTTCGAGACCGTGGAGCAGGTGCGGGTGGTGGTGCACAAGCCCGGCGCGCCGGTGACCGGCGTGTTCGGCGACGTGGGCATCGAGATCATCCGCGCCCGCTAGATTCATCTCCCTCGCGAGGGGCGGAACGACGCGCCCCGCTTTCCCGCTCCGCTGCATTGCGTCATAAAGCAGCCGGCGGGGGCGTCCGCCGGACCAGTATGGGAGTGCGCGGTGAGCGAGTTGGTGACCTTAAAGACCTACCTCGGGACCTGGGCCGGCGCCGACGCGGGCCGCACGGCGGTCGCGCAGGCTGTGACCGCCATCGCCGAGGCCGGCGTCGGCATCGCCGATCTCGTCGCCCGCGGGCCGCTGGAAGAGGGCCTCGCCTCCATTCGCGGCGTCGACCCCAACGCCGGCGGCGACGCCCAGAAGGAACTGGACGTGGTGGCCGAGGAGCGCATCAAGGCCGCCCTCCTGCCGACCCCCACCGCCTTCCTCGCCTCAGAGGAGAGCGAGGAGCTGATCCCGCTGAACCCGGAAGGCCGCCTCGTGATCGCGGTGGACCCGCTGGACGGTTCCTCCAACATCGACACCAACGTGTCGGTGGGCACCATCTATTCCATCCTGCCCTATGACGCCGCCGTGCACACCGATCCGGTGTCGGCGGTGATGCGGCCGGGCGTCAACCAGGTGGCCTCGGGCTTCCTGGCCTATGGCCCCGCCACCATCCTCGTCGCCACCTTCGGCGAAGGCACGCAGGTGTTCGTGCATGACCGGCAGACCGGCGAGTTCGTGCTGGCCCGCACCAATGTGGAAATCCCGGCCGAGACCAAGGAATACGGCGTCAACCAGTCCAACGTGCGCCACTGGGCGGAGCCCATGAGCGCCTACATCGCCGACTGCCTCGCCGGCAAGGACGGCCCCCGCGCCAAGGATTTCAACATGCGCTGGGTGGGCTCCATGGTGGCCGACGCCTTCCGCATCTTCACCCGCGGCGGCGTCTATGTGTATCCCGGCGACAAGCGCAAGGGCTACGAGAACGGCCGCCTCCGGCTGATCTACGAAGCCAACCCCGTCGCCTTCCTCACCGAGCAGGCCAAGGGCGCCGCCACCGACGGCAAGACCCGCATCCTCGACATCGAGCCCCACCACATCCACCAGCGCATCCCGCTGGTGTTCGGCTCCAAGGCCGAGGTGGAGAAGATCGCGTCGTATTATTGAGAGCCCGTTTGAAAACGTGCCCGGATGGGCGCTCGTAGCCCTTCCGGCTCTTCAGCACCGTCATGGCCGGGCTTGTCCCGTCCATGACGGTGTCATCTTGGCAAAGCCCTTTCAGTAAAATCGCAAGACGGCACCCGCACGAAGCCGGCGGTGCCGGTTCGGCAGCCCCCGCCTCTTGACCTGCCCCGGAAAAAAACGTTCGATCGTTTCCTGGCGACCGCCCCCGCGCGGCGCATGAAGCCGCCCCTTCAGAGAGCGGCGACGAGGGAGACGAGAATGCTGGTGCCGGCGGCCGATTATCAGGGCCTCATCCGCGCCTTTTCCTGGCAGATTCCCGAGCGCTTCAACATGGGCGTGGCCTGCGCCGATGCCCATGCCGACGGCTCGGGCAAGCCGGCCCTCATCTTCATCGAGGAGAGCGGCGCTGTCCGCACTTACAGCTTCGACGAACTCAAAGCCCTCACCAACCGCTTCGCCAACGCCCTGGTGGCGCGGGGCCTGACGCGCGGCGACCGGGTGGCGGTGTTCCTGCCGCAGGCGCCGGAAACCGCCATCGCCCATATGGCCGCCTTCAAGGCGGGTATGATCTCGGTGCCGCTCTTCACCCTGTTCGGTGACGAGGCGTTGGAGTTCCGCCTCGCCGCCTCGGGCGCCCGCGTGCTGGTGACCGACCTCGGCGGCCTTGCCAAGCTTGATCGGGTGCGCGACCACCTGCCGGACCTCGAGCATGTCTTTATCATCGGTGCCGACACCGGCGGCGCGGCCTCGTTCGACGCGGCGCTGGCCGAGGCGTCCGACCGCTTCACCCCGGTGGATACGGGGCCGGACGATCCCGGCATCATCATCTTCACCTCGGGCACCACCGGAAACCCGAAGGGCGCGCTGCACGGGCACCGGGTGCTGCTCGGGCACCTGCCGTGCATCCAGTTCGTCCACCAATACATGCCCCAGCCCGGCGACCTGCACTGGACCCCAGCCGATTGGGCGTGGATCGGCGGGCTGTTCGACGTGCTCTTCCCCTCGCTTTATCTGGGCGTGCCCGTGCTCGCCCACCGGGCGAAGAAATTCGATCCGGACGCGGCCATGGACCTCATGGCACGGCATCAGGTACGCAACGTGTTCCTGCCGCCCACCGCCCTCAAGCTGCTGCGACAGGCGGATGTGCGGCACGAGGGCCTGAAGCTGCGCTCGCTCCTCACTGGCGGCGAGACGCTGGGCGCGGGGCTCGGCGCCTTCGTCGAGGAGCGGCTCGGGGTGGAGGCGCGGGAGATCTACGGCCAGACCGAGTGCAATCTCGTTGTGGGCTCCAATTCCAGCTTCTTCCCCATCCGCCCTGGCGCCATGGGCAAGGCCATCCCCGGCCATGACGTGCGCATCGTGGACGATGAAGGCCACGAACTGCCCACCGGCGAAGAAGGCCATATCGGCATCCGCCGGGGCGATCCGGTGATGATGCTGGAATATTGGAAGAACCCGGAGGCGACGGCGCAGAAATATGCCGGCGACTTCCTTCTCACCGGCGACATGGGCCGGCAGGATGAGGACGGCTACCTCTGGTATGTGGGCCGCAGCGACGATGTCATCACCTCGGCCGGCTACCGGATCGGCCCGGGGGAGATCGAGGACTGCATCCTCAAGCATCCGGCGGTGGCACTGGTGGCGGTGGTGGGCGTGCCCGACCCGCTGCGCACCGAGGCGGTGAAGGCGTGGGTGGTGCTCAAGGCTGGCACCGCCCCTTCGGACGCGCTGGCGAAGGAGATCCAGGACTTCGTGAAGACGCGCCTGTCCGCCCACGAATATCCCCGCCACGTGGCCTTCGCCGACACCCTGCCCATGACCGCCACCGGCAAGATCCTGCGGCGCGAGTTGCGGGCGCGGGGGTAGAGGCGCCCCTACTGCGCGGCCGGTGGCACCTGCTCGAGCGCGGCGCGGCGCGCGCTCTCGCGCAGCGGCTGGTCGTGGCGCAGGCGGCCGAACAGGATGTGGTCCTCCCACGTTCCGTTGATACACAGATATTCCCGCGAATAGCCCTCCCGCACAAAGCCGCAGCTTTCCAGCAGGCGGATGGACGGCTGGTTGGAGGGCATGCACGCCGCCTCGATGCGGCGCAGGTGCAGCATGTCGTAGGCCACGGGCAGAAGCGCTGTCACCGCCGCCTGCATGTAGCCCTGGCCGGCAAAAGGCGCCCCCATCCAGTAGCCGAGGCTCGCCGCCTGGCACACGCCCCGGCGCACGTTCGAGAGGGTGAGGCCGCCGAGCAGCGCGTGATCCGAGTGGCGGAAGATGAAGAGCGGATAGGCCTCGTCGGCGACCATGTCCCGCGTGTAGCGCCGCAGGCGGCGGCGGAAGGCCCCGCGCGTCAGATCATCCGCCGGCCACAACGGCTCCCACGGAGTGAGGAAGGAGCGGCTTTCCTCCCGCAGATCCCGCCACAGCCCAAAATCCTTCATCTGGGGCAGGCGCAGATAGACGCCGTTGCCCTCGATGACGGGGAGCGGCTCGATCATTAGGACGGAACTCAGCGGCCACATGGTACGCCCCGAAGGAAATCCGTATCGACCCAGGGAGCGTTCCACCCGGGCCGGGGCAGGTCAGGCGGGCACTCCCAGGACATGAACACGTGCCGACCGGCACGCGATGCGATCCGACCGACGGATCGCGCCAACTCACCAACGCTTACTCTAGTGAACCTTCAAACGCTCCACCGCCCGTGCGGCAGGCTCAAGGCCGCCGCCCGGACCGATGGCGGTCAGCGTCGGCCGTCCGCGGCCGATGAGGCCCTGCGCCGCCCGGCGCACCCCAGCCACGTCCACCGCATCCACCCGCGCCACGATCTCCTCCACCGGAATCACCCGGCCGAAGCCGAGGATCTGCCGGGCGAGCTGGTCCGCCCGCGCGCCGGAACTCTCCAGCGCGGCGAGCAGCCCCACCTTCATCTGCGCCTTGGCTCGGGCCACCTCCAGCTCGGTCACAGTTTCCGCCGTGTCGAGGATCTGGTCGATGACCGCGTTGGACAGTTCCTCAACGTCGCCGGTGTCGGTGCCGGCATAGACGCCGAACAAGCCGGTATCCTGATAGCTCCAATGGAAGGCATAGATGGAGTAGCAGAGGCCCCGATCCTCGCGCACATCCTGGAACAGGCGCGAGGACATGCCGCCGCCGAGCACGTTCGCGAGCACCTGCACCGCGTGATATTCGGGGTCCTTGTAGGAGCAGCCTTCGAGCCCCAGCAGCACGTGCACCTGCTCCAGGTCCCGGGCCAGCAGGCGGGTGCCGCCGCCATAGGTGGCTTGCGGCAGCTCCGGCTTGGTGGCGGGCGCGATGATCTTCAGCCGCTGCGCCGCCTCCTCCACCAGCCGGTCGTGCTCCACCGCGCCGGCGGCGGCCACCACCATGCGGGGGCCGCGATAGGTGCGCCCGAGATAGGCGCCGAGCTGGTCGCGGCTGAAGGCCCGCACCGTGTCCGGCGTACCGAGGATGGAGCGGCCAACACTCTGGCCCGGAAAGGCCTGCTCCTGGAACAGGTCGAACACCAGGTCGTCGGGCGTGTCCATGACCGCGCCGATCTCCTGAACGATCACGTTCTTCTCCCGCTCCAACTCGTCGGGGGCGAAGGCCGGCTCGGTGAGGATGTCGGCGAGGATGTCGATGCCGAGGCCCACGTCCTCCCCCAGCACGCGGACATTGTAGGTGGTCTGCTCCACGGAGGTTGCGGCATTGATGTCGCCGCCCACCTGCTCGATCTCCTCGGCGATGCGGCGGGCGGAGCGCCGGCGCGTGCCCTTGAAGGCCATGTGCTCCAGGAGGTGGGAGATGCCGTGCTCGTCCTCCTGCTCGTCCCGCGCCCCCGCGCCCACCCAGATGCCGAGGGAAGCGGTGCCGAGGTGGCTCATTTCGTCGGTGATGACGGTGACGCCGTTGTCGAGAACCGAAATCTTCACGCTCATGCCGCCGCGCCCCGCGCAATGCGCGCACGGGCGCGGATGAAGGTCTCGATGGCGGCAAGGTCGTTGGGCAGCACGCTGACACTCTCCCGGCGGGTCAAGAGGTCCGCCATGTGGGGCGGCAGGGCAGGTCGATGGCCGGTGGCGGCTTCCACCGCATCGGGGAACTTGGCGGGATGGGCGGTGGAGAGCACCACCTGCGGCACCTTGGCCGCGTGCTCCACCTTGTCCGCCACGGCAAGGCCCACCGCCGTGTGCGGATCGCAGAGATAGCCGGTGGACTGGTAGAGCTTGGCGATGGTGGCGGCGGTCTCCGGCTCGTCGGCGCGGCCGGCGGAGAAGTCGGCGCAGATGGCGGCCAACGCGCCGCGCGGCACGCTGAAGGAGCCAGACTGGGCCAGCGAATCCATGAGCTGGCGCAGCGCCGCGCTGTCACGGTCCAGGGCCTCGAACAGCAGGCGCTCGAAATTGGAGGAGATCTGGATGTCCATGGACGGCGAGGTGGAGGGCAGCACCCCCTTCACCTCATAGCGGCCGCTGTCCAGGGTGCGCACCAGAATGTCGTTGACGTTGGTGGCGATGGTGAGGTCGCGAATGGGCAGGCCCATCTTCTTCGCCACCCAGCCGGCGAGGATGTCGCCGAAATTGCCGGTGGGCACCACGAAGGAGACTTCGCGATGGGGCGCGCCCAGGGCGGTGGCGGCATAGAAATAATAGACCACCTGGGCCACGATCCGCGCCCAGTTGATGGAATTCACACCCGCCAGCGCCAGGGAGTCGCGGAAGGCGTGGTGGTTGAACATGGCTTTGACCAGGTTCTGGCAGTCGTCAAACGTGCCTTCCACCGCGATGGCATGGACGCTCGGCGAGTTGACCGTGGTCATCTGCCGCCGCTGCACCTCGGACACCCGGCCGTGGGGATAGAGGATGAAGACATCCACCGCATCCGAGCGCCGGAACGCCTCGATGGCCGCGCTGCCGGTGTCGCCGGAGGTAGCGCCGACGATGGTGGCCCGGCTGCCGCGCGAGGCCAGCACATGGTCCATCAGCCGGGCGAGCAGTTGCATCGCCACGTCCTTGAAGGCCAACGTGGGGCCATGGAACAGCTCGAGGATGAAGCGGTTGGCGCCGATCTGGGTCAGCGGGGCCACGGCCGGATGACGGAAGCCCGCATAGGCGTCGTCGATCATCAAGTCGAGGGCGCGCTGCGGCAGCGCGTCGGCCACGAACGGGCCGATCACCGCCTTGGCGACGGCAGCGTATGGTTTTCCCGCCAGCGCGGCGATCTCGTCCCGGGAAAGGGTCGGCCAGGCCTCGGGCAGATAGAGGCCGCCGTCGCGCGCAAGCCCCGCGAGCAGCGCGTCGGAGAAGGAGAGAACGGGAGCTTCACCACGGGTGGAAACGTAACGCACGGGGCCTCGACCTGATCTTCGGCCGCATGTCGGGCCACCCGATAAACTAACCGCAAGCGGCGTTGCGCGAAAGGCGGTTGGTAAAGGTTGAGGCATGCACCGGGCGGGCCGCGCACAGAGAGGCGCGGATCCAGCCTCCGCCCTCGCTCAAAAAAGCTTCGGCAAAAAAGCTTCAGCGTGGATGGTACGGGCCTGCCCGCACCATCCACGCGAAACGCTGCCTCAGCTGCGCGCCCGCACGTAGCGGCCCGGCGCGTCCTCGATGGGGGTGAGCCGGTCGCCGCCGATGGCGCGGGCGGGGACCTCGCCGGGATGCTGGGCATCGAACCACGAGATCCAGTCCGGCCACCACGAGCCCGCGGTCTCCCGCGCGCCTTCCAGCCACAGGTCGAAGCTGGGCCCGATGGGACCGTCCGCCCAGTACTGGTACTTGTTCCTGACCGGCGGGTTCACCACGCCGGCGATGTGGCCGGAGCCGGCGAGCACGTAGCGCACCGGGCCGGACAGCAGGTTGGCACCGATATAGACCGAGTTCGGCGGCGCGATGTGGTCTTCCTTGGTGGCGAGCGAGTAGACCGGCACGGTGATCTTGTGCACGTCGATGCGAATGCCGCCGAGCTCGGCGAGCCCGCGGGCGATGTTGTTGGTGAGGTAGCAGTTGCGCAGGTAGAAGGAGTGGTTCGCCGCCGGCATGCGGGTGGAATCGGCGTTCCAGAACAGCAGGTCGAACGGGAACGGCGCCTTGCCCTTCATGTAGTTGTTCACCACATAGGGCCAGATCAGGTCGTTGGAGCGCAGCAGGTTGAAGGCGGACGCCATCTTGCTGCCCTCGAGATACCCCATGTCCTTCATCTTGCGCTCGATGGAGGCCAGCTGCTCCTCATCCACGAACACCTTGAGATCGCCCGCATGGGTGAAGTCGATCTGGGTGGTGAGGAAGGTGGCGGACGCGATGCGATCGTCCCCGGTGGAGGCCATGTAGGCGAGCGTGGTGGCGAGCAGGGTGCCGCCCACGCAATAGCCCATGGCGTGGGCCTGCCGCTCGCCGGTGGCGATGGCCACCTGGTCGAGGGCGGTCATGATGCCCTCGCGCATGTAATCGTCGAAGCCCTTGGCGGCCAGCCGGGCATCCGGATTGACCCAGGAGATGACGAAGACGCTGACTCCCTGGTCCACCAGCCACTTGATGAAGGACTTCTCGGCCGTCAGGTCCAGAATATAGAACTTGTTAATCCAGGGCGGCACGATGAGGAGTGGCGTCTTCTTCACGCTCGCGGTCGTGGCCTCGTACTGGATGAGCTGCATCAGCTCGTTCTCGAAGATCACCTTGCCCGGGGTGGTGGCGAGGTTGCGGCCCACCTCGAACGCGCTCGTGTCGGTCTGGCGGATCTTGAGCGTGCCCTTGCCCTCGATCAGGTCCGCGGTGAGGTTCCGCATGCCCTTGACGAGGTTCTCGCCGGACGAGCTCATGGTCTCGCGGATGAGCTCGGGATTGGTCATCACGAAGTTCGAGGGCGAGATGGCGTTGGAAACCTGGCGCACCAGGAATTCGGCCTTGTGCTTCAGGTGCGGGTCGAGGCCCTCGGCCTCCTCCACCATGTCCTCCGCCCATTTGGCGGTGACGAGATAGGCCTGCTTGAGCGCGTCGAAGATGGGGCTGTCGTTCCACCCCTGGTCCTTGAAGCGGGCGTCCCTGGCGTCGGGCTTGGTGACGGGCGCTACCTCCTCCCCCGCAAGGCGCTTCATGGTGTTGGCCCAGACCGAGAGATAGCCGGCCATCAGGCGCGACTGCGCCTCCACCGTGCGCTGGGGATCGGCCATCCAGTATTCGGCCACATGGCTCACGGTCTTGAGAGCGTCGGCGATGTCCTCGGCCATGTCGTCGGTCTTGCCCGGATGGCGCGGGGTCAGGTAGGCCGCCATGGCCTTACCGCCCTCCTCCATCATCTGGGCGAGGTTGCGGGCGAGGACCTCCACGTCCATGCCGCTGCGCGCGCCGTCGCCGCCAGCGGGTGCGGCAGCGGGCGACGGGGCGCGGGTCTTGGACCCGGCGGCGGACGCCCCCTCTGCGGACGCGCCCTTCGTCTCCAACGCCGTGCCGGCAGCCGGTTTCGGCGCCTCGGCCGGTGCCGGAGGCACCACGGTCAGGTGCGGAGCGGGCATCTCCACGGGCGGAGCCATGCCTTTGCCGTTCCCTGCCATGTTCGACGTTTCCTCTGCACGGGACATGGGTCATTCCCTCTTGGTGGGCCGTTACGGAAGGCTCGGTCCATCTTTATCGCTACGCGCCTGTCCTTCATACTCCGTCCAGATGACGGGATCGAGCCTCAGGCGAGCGCAGCCGACGCGCAACCACAGGATCATGCCGGACCCGTTTATGCAAAGTCCGTCAATGCGAAACCTCCCCATGGCAAGTGTGCACCGCAGCGTTATAAGGGACAGATGATCCAGGTTGCGACCCCACCGGCCGGCCCCTGCCCGACGCCGCCCAACCGCCCGCGCACGACCGCCCTCGCCGGTGGCCGCGCCCTGCTGCGCGCCACCTTGGCCGGAGCGCTTGTCAGCGCCCTTGCCGCCTGCGCGGGAAGCGAGGGCCTGCCGGGCCTGACGCCGCCGCACACCAATGTGCAGGAGGTGCCAGCCAATGCCTTCCCCACCATCGGCACCACCGCGTCGTCGACGAAGCGGCCGCCGCTGACGCCGGAAGGCCAGCAGAAGCTGCAGCGCGACCTGGAAAGCCTCGCCCGGACCCAGGATAAATAGCCGCCCGCGCGCGACCGGAGGCATATTGCAGTGCGGTGGACAGGGTTCTGCCGCACTCCCATCGCATTCATGTCTTTTCCATTCACACAAGAA
The DNA here is from genome assembly GCF_008364685.1 of Xanthobacter oligotrophicus. GTDB lineage: Bacteria > Pseudomonadota > Alphaproteobacteria > Rhizobiales > Xanthobacteraceae > Xanthobacter > Xanthobacter oligotrophicus. The sequence continues at coordinate 138,258 of NZ_VTTL01000009.1, read as the reverse complement.
TGATACAAAGCCCGACTGCCGCGCCGGGAGAATGAGCAACAGCGCGGCCTCTGGAGCCCTGAGATGACGACCGATTTCCACCGCATTCGCCGGCTGCCGCCCTACGTGTTCGAGCAAGTGAACCGCGTGAAGGCCGCCGCCCGCAATGCCGGGGCTGATATCGTCGACCTCGGCATGGGCAATCCGGACCTCGATGCGCCGGCGCATGTGATCGAGAAGCTCAAGGAAACCATCGGCAAGCCGCGCACGGACCGCTATTCCGCGTCCAAGGGCATCCCCGGCCTGCGCCGCGCCCAGGCGAATTATTACGAGCGGCGATTCGGCGTGAAGCTGGATCCCGACAAGCACGTGGTGGCCACCCTCGGCTCGAAGGAAGGCTTCGCCAACATGGCGCAGGCCATCACCGCGCCGGGCGACGTGATCCTGACCCCCAACCCGTCCTATCCCATCCACGCCTTCGGCTTCCTGATGGCGGGCGGCGTGATCCGTTCGGTGCCGGTGGAGCCGGGGCCGGAGTTCTTCCACGCCATGGAACGGGCGGTGCAGCACTCCATCCCCAAGCCCATAGCGGTGGTGCTGTGCTATCCGTCCAACCCCACGGCCTGCGTGGCGGACCTGGAATTCTACAAGGATGTGGTGGCCTTCGCGAAGAAGAACGACCTCATCGTCCTTTCCGACCTCGCCTATGCCGAGCTGTATTTCGACGACACCCCGCCGCCCTCCGTGCTGCAGGTGCCGGGCGCCATGGACGTGACGGTGGAATTCACTTCCATGTCCAAGACCTATTCCATGGCTGGCTGGCGCATGGGCTTCGCGGTGGGCAACGAGCGCCTCATCGCCGCCCTGTCGCGGGTGAAGTCGTACCTTGACTACGGCGCCTACACGCCGATCCAGGTGGCGGCGACGGCGGCGCTCAACGGCCCGCAGGAATGCATCGCCGAGATGCGCGAGACCTATAAGAAGCGCCGCGACGCGCTGGTGGAGAGCTTCGGCCGCGCCGGCTTCCCGGTGCCCTCGCCCCGCGCCTCCATGTTTGCCTGGGCGCCTATCCCCGAGCCGTTCCGTGCCATGGGCTCGGTCGAATTCGCCAAGCTGCTCATCGAGAAGGCGGACGTGGCGGTGGCACCCGGCGTCGGCTTCGGCGAGCACGGGGACGACTTCGTCCGCATCGCCGTGGTGGAGAACGAGCAGCGCATCCGCCAGGCGGCGCGCAACATCCGCCGCTTCTTCGAGCAGGCGGGCACGACCCTCCACAATGTGGTGCCCCTCAGCGCCGCGCGCTGATACCAAAGCCCCTCGGCCCTTGAGCGACCCTCTCGGTACCGGTCGCAGACCGGAACCGCCGGGACGAGTGGTGCATCCGGGCGCCGCGCGCTAAAAGCGCGGCGCTTTCCATCAGGCGAAGAACCGGTCCGATCCCATGAGCGAACTGAAAGTGGGCCTTGCCGGCCTCGGCACCGTCGGGGCGGCGGTGTTCCGCATGCTCGAACGCCGTAAGGCCGAGCTTCAGGCCCGCACCGGCCGCACCCTCGCGGTGACGGCGGTGGCCGCCCGCGACCGCAGCCGCGACCGTGGCCTCGACCTTGCCGGCGTGGCCTGGTTCGAGGACCCGGTAGCGCTCGCCCGCGATGGCGACATCGACGTGTTCGTGGAGCTGATGGGCGGCGACGGCGACCCGGCCAAGGCAGCGGTCACTGCCGCCCTCGACCGCGGCATCCCGGTGGTCACCGCCAACAAGGCGCTGCTGGCCAAATGCGGCGTGGAACTCGCCCAGCGGGCGGAGGCTTCCGGCGCTGGCCTGCATTTCGAGGCGGCGGTGGCGGGCGGCATCCCCATCGTGAAGACCCTGCGCGAGTCGCTGGCCGGCAACACCATCGAGCGTGTCTCGGGCATCCTCAACGGCACCTGCAACTACATCCTCACCCGCATGGCGGAGGAGAAGCTCTCCTTCCACGTCTGCCTCGGCGAGGCGCAGCGGCTCGGCTATGCGGAGGCAGACCCCACCTTCGACATCGACGGCTTCGACACCGCCCACAAGCTCGCCATCCTCACTTCGCTGGCCTTCGGCACCCAGGTGGATGCGGACTCCATCTATGTGGAGGGCATCCGCCAGCTGACCCTCGCCGACCTCGAGGCGGCGGACGACCTCGGCTACCGGGTGAAGCTGCTGGGCGTCGCCGTGCGCACCGAAACCGGCATCGAGCAGCGGGTGCATCCCACCATGGTGCCCAAGCACTGGCCCATCGCCCAGGTGTCCGGCGTCACCAACGCGGTGGCGGTGGACGGCGATGCGGTGGCGCTGACGCTGGTCGGCCCCGGCGCCGGCGGCGCGGCCACCGCCTCCGCCGTGGTGGGCGACCTGTTCGACGTGGCCCGCGGCGCCAGGGGCTACGCCTTCGGCCTGCCCGTGGCCGAGCTGACCAAGGCCGAGCGCGCCGCCATGCAGCGCCATGAGGGTGGCTACTACATCCGCCTCGCGGTGGTGAACAAGCCGGGCACCGCCGCCACCATCGCCCGGCGCATGGCGGACGAGCAGATTTCGCTCGAATCCATCATGCAGCGCCGGCCCGACGGGGCAGAGACGGCGCGCGTCATCCTCATCACCTATGCGACCACGGAAGAAGCCGTGCGCCGCGCCATTGCCGCCATCGAGGCAGACGGGGTCATCTCCGCCCTGCCCCAGGTGATCCGCATCGAGAAGGATTGACGGCCATGCGCGTTGCCCGGATGCCCCAGGTGCTCGACCGTCGTCTCTCCCTGGACATGGCCCAGGTGACCGAACGCTGCGCCGTCGCTGCCGCCCGACTGCGCGGCCGCGGCGACGAGCAGGCGGCCGACCTTGCCGCCATGGCTGCCTGCCACCGGGAGCTGAACCTCATTCCCGTCTCCGGCACGGTAGTGATCGGCGAGGGCATCGAGGGCGAGTGCGACCAGTTGTTCGTGGGCGAGAAGCTGGGCGCCGGCGGTGCCGAGGTGGACCTCGCCGTGGACGCGCTGGAAGGCTCCACGCTCTGCGCCAAGAACATGGAAGGCTCGCTCTGCGTGCTGGTGATCGCCGAGCGCGGCTCCCTGCTGAAGGTGCCCGACGCCTACATGGAGAAGCTGGCCATCGGTCCCGGCTATCCGGACGGCATCGTGTCGCTCGCCCAGAGCCCGCAGGAGAACATCCAGGCCCTGGCCGACGCCAAGGGCGTGCCGACCTCCGAGATCACCGCCCTCATCCTCGACCGCCCGCGCCATGCGCCGCTGGTGGAGGCGGTGCGCAAGACCGGCGCCGCCATCAAGCTCATCACCGACGGCGACGTGGCGGGGGTGATCCACACCACCAACCCGCACGAGAGCGGCATCGACATCTATCTCGGCCTCGGCGGCGCGGCCGAGGGCATCCTCGCGGCAGCGGCCCTGCGCTGCATCGGCGGCCAGATGGAAGGCCGCCTGGTGCTCGACACCGAGAAGAAGCGCGCCCAGGCCAAGGCCCTCGGCATCCGCGACGGCGCCAAGATCTACAAGCTGGAAGAGATGGTGCGCGGCGACTGCCTGGTGGCCGCCACCGGCGTCACCGACGGCGCGCTCCTGAAGGGCGTGCGCTTCAGCCGCGAGGTGATCGAGACCGACACCATCGTGCTGCGCGCCGCCACCGGCACGGTACGCCGGATCTCCACCGAGCACCGCGACTTCCGCAAGTTCCGCCTGCAAGGCTGAGGCGGGTTCGCCCGAACGCCGCCGCGCGCCGTCCTCACTCTGCGGCCATCTCCAGCATGCGCTCGAAGATCGCCCGGACCTTGGCCTGGGTGTCGGCGAGGTCGGCGTCCAGGGTGGCGAAGTCCGGCATCTCGCCGGCGCGGGCCAGAAGCGCCCGCAGCGCCGGGCTCGCGTCCGCCGGCACGATATGGGCATCCACCGCCAGCCGCAGCACCTGGGTGAGGTTCTGATAGAGCCGGCAGGCGCGCTGGAGCACGTGCGCATCTTCCGGTTCCAACAGCCCCAGCCGCGCGGCGGTGGCGAGCACGCGGGCGGTGGCCGTGTCCACGATTTCGGAATGGGCATAGGCGTGCGCGAGCACGAGATACTGGGCGAGGAACTCCACATCCACCTGGCCGCCGGCGGCGTGCTTCAGGTTCCACATGTCGCCCTCGCCCTTCTCGGCGGCGATGGACCGGCGCATATCCAGGATGTCGCCAGCCAGCCGACGCGGATCGCGCGGCTGGCCCATGACGGCGCAGATCACCTGCCGCACCTTCGCCCCGAATTCGGGCGCGGCCGCGATCACGCGGGCGCGGGTCAGCGCCATGTGCTCCCAGGTCCAGGCCTCCTCCCGCTGGTAGGTGGCGAAGGAGGCAAGGCGCGTCGCCACCGGGCCGGAGCGGCCGGAGGGGCGCAGCCGCAGGTCCACGTCGTAAAGCTTGCCGGCATTGGTGAGCGAGGTCAGCGCGGTAACGAGGCGCTGGGTGAAGCGGGCGAAATACTGCGCGCCGGTGAGCGGGCGGGCACCGTCGGAGGTGGGGTCGGCGTCGGCGTCGAAATCGTAGAGCACGATGAGGTCGAGGTCGGACCCCGCCGTCATCTCCCGCCCGCCGAGCTTGCCCATGGCGAGCACCGCCGTCTGCGCCCCCGCGATGGTGCCGTGGGCCTCCCTGAAGCGGGCCCAGACCCGGCGGTGCAGGGCGCGGATGATCACTTCGGCCAGCGTCGCATAGGCTTCGCCCGCCCGTGCCGCCTCCAGCGTGCCGGAGGCGATGCGCACCCCGATGAGCACGTGCTGCTCCTGCCGGAACCGCCGCGCGCGGTCGAGTTGCTCCTCGTCCGTGTCCGCGGTGTCGAGCAGATGCTCCAGATGGGCGGTGAGGCCCGCCTCGTCCGGCAGCACGTCGAAGAAGGCGGGGTCGAGCAGCGCATCCGTGAGGGACGGCCGGCGCGCCAGCGTCTCGCCAAGGCGCGGCGCGGCGGTGAGGATGGTGGCCAGCAGCCGCACCAGATCCGGATGCCGGTCGAGGGCGGTCAGCAGCTGCGGGCCGGGCAGGTCGCTCAGGAAGCGGTCGGCGGCGGCCAGCGCCCCGTCCGGATCGCCGCCCCGGGCGAGCGCCTCCAGCATCAAGGGAACGATGCGGGCAAGGTGCGCCCGCGCACTCTCGCCTTTCAGCGCGCGCGGCCCGCCGGACAGCCAGCGCCGGACCATGCCGCTGGCCGCCGCCGGATCGCGAAAGCCGAGGCGGGACAGGGCGGCCAGCGTCTTGCGGTCGTTCTCGTCGGGCGGGAAGACGAGGTCGGCGTCGAGCACGGCGGGGGGCGCCACGTCCTCGAACAGGTTGGCGTAATGGGTCTGCACGGTCTGGAGGCGCGTCACCAGGGCGGCCGCGAAGGCGTCGCGGTCGGGATATCCCATGAAGCGCGCGAAGCCCTCCATGGCGGGGCGGCTCTCGGGCAGGGAATGGGTCTGGGCGTCCGCCACCATCTGGATGCGGTGCTCCACCCGGCGCAGGAACACATAGGCCTCGGCGAGCACATCGCGCACGGCCGGCTCGATCCAGCGGTGGGCGGTCAGGGCATCGAGCGCTTCCAGCGTCCGGGAGTTGCGCAGCAGCGGATCACGGCCGCCGGCGATGAGCTGCTGGGTCTGGACGAAGAATTCCACCTCGCGGATGCCACCGCGCCCGAGTTTCACATTGTGGCCTTCCACCGCCACCACGTCGTGGCCCCGGAAGGCGTGGATTTCCCGCTTCATGGCGTGGACATCGGCAATGGCCTGGAAATCCAGCCCGCGCCGCCACACGAAGGGCGACAGCTCAGCAAGGAAGGTCCGCCCCACCGCCAGGTCCCCGGCCACCGGGCGGGCCTTGATGTAGGCGGCGCGTTCCCAGGTGGCACCCTCGCGCTCGTAATAGTCGAGGGCGGCGGTGGTGGAGAGGGCCACCGCCGTCGAGCCCGGATCGGGCCGCAGGCGCAGGTCCACGCGCAGCACATAGCCGTCCGCTGTGCGCTCCTGGAGCAGACGCACCAGACCCTGCGTGATCTTTACGAAGAAGGGCGCGGCGGAGACCGCCTCCGCGAGGGGCGCCTTCTCGCGATCGAACACCACCACGAGGTCGATGTCGCTGGAATAATTGAGCTCGCGCGCGCCGTGCTTGCCCATGGCGATCACGGCAAGGCCGCAGCCGAAGGCCGGATCGGCGGGATCCGGCGGCTTGAGGCGGCCGGCGCGCGCCGCGTCTGCGAGCAGGAAGGCGAGGGCCGCGCGCAATGCCGCGTCCGCCACATCGGTCAGCGCCGCCGTCACCGCGATCAGGTCGAAGACGCCGCCCATGTCGGCGAGGGCGATCAGCAGCGCCGCCTCGCTGCGCATGCGACGCAGCGCGCGCATCACCTCGGCCTCGCCGCCGCTTGCGGCAATGGCCGCGCAATCCGCCATCAGCGTGGCAAGATGGACGTGGGGATCACCGGACAGCACGCGCAGCAGCCGCGCCGGTTCCGCACGCACCAGATCGAGCAGGAAGGGCGAGCCCTCGGCCATGCCGAGGCAGACGGCGCGCGCCATGGGGGCGCGCGAAAACAGCCCGTCGAGCGCTGCCCGTTCCACCGGGGACAGACTCTCCGTGGCCTGGAAAAGCTTAATCTTTGCCGTCTCCCCATCGCCAAGGACGGGAGCTTCCCGCATCAGGACGGCGAGAGATGGCCGGTCGGCCGAATCCGGTTCGAGGGGCCCGCGCATGGTTTCATCAAAAGCATTAGGACCTTGCGTTACGCAAGCCCTCTTCGACAATTGCAACGCTGATGGGCGGTCGAAAGCTGCATGGTAAACAGCAAATTATCGCACCTGCGAAAGCCTTAAGGCCCCGCGCGGGACAGCCGGTCCCGGCGCGCTATTATTTCGCCGGCAAACGTAGCGTCGCGACCAGCCCCGGCGCCCCATCGGTGAAGCTCAGGTTGCCGCCATGCAGGCGCGCCACCGCGCCCACCAGTGCGAGGCCGAGCCCGGAGCCGGGACGCGTGCGGCTCGCCTCAAGCCGCACGAAGCGCTCCACCACCCTCTCGCGGTCGGAGGCTGGAATGCCCGGCCCGGTGTCCGCCACCGCAAGCACCGCCTCCCCGCCCTGCCGGGAGAGGGTGACGGCGATGCGCCCCCTGCTCCCGTCCGCCGGGCGGCCATATTTGATGGCGTTGTCGATGAGGTTGGACACCGCCTGCGCCAACAATTCCTTCACCCCGTGGATGGTCACCGGCGCCACCGTGACCACGAGGTCGAGGCCCTGCTCGTCGGCCAAAGGCTCGTAGAGCTCGGAGACATTCTCGGCGATCTCGGCAAGGTCGAGGTCGCTCATGATGGCGCGGGCCTGCCCGGCCTCGGCGCGGGCGATCATCAGCAAGGCGTCGAAGGTGCGGATGAGGCCGTCGCTTTCCTCGATGGTGTCCTCCAGCGCCGCGCGCCAGTCCTCCTGCGTATGGGCGGTGCGCAGCGCCTCCTCGGAGCGGTTGCGCAGGCGGGTGAGCGGGGTCTTCAGGTCGTGGGCGATGTTGTCGGAGACTTCCTTGAGGCCCTGCATCAGGCCCTCGATGCGGTCCAGCATGGCGTTCAGCGAGTGGGCCAGCCGGTCGAACTCGTCCTGCGTGCCGGTCATGGCAAGACGGCCGGAGAGGTTGCCGGCCATGATGGTCTCGGCGGTAGCGGTCATGGAATCGATGCGCTTCAAGACCCGCCGCGTCACGAACACGCCGCCGGCAAGGCCCAGCACCACGATGAGCAGCACCGCCCATTGCGCCGGGCGGGCCACGAGGTCGCGCAGGGTGTCGCGCTCCTCGATGTCGCGGCCGACGAGCAGGCGGTAGCCGCCGGGCAGGATCATGGCCTGCACGAAGGCCACATGGCTCTTCAGGCCGGCGTCGTCCGGGCGGTTGTAGGTGGTGAAGCGGGTGCCGTCCCTGTCGAGGAGGCCGATGGGCAGGTCCGAGACGTTGGTGGCCAGCACCTCGCCCTGGAAATTGGTGATCATGTAAATGGACGAGCCCGGCCGGCGCGTCCGCCGGTCGATGACATAGACCAGGCGCTGGATACCGCCGATGCGGTATTGCTCGGCGAGGAAGCGCACCTCCCGGTCGAGATCGTCCGCCACCTGTCCCTGGATCAGCTCGCGGGTGTGCCACGCCGTGTAGACGATGACCGACACCGCGAACACGGCGAACACCAGCAGATAGGCCGCCAGCAGCTTGAACGCCGTGGTGCGCACCAGCCGCGCGAGATGGGCGAGGAATTTCATGAGGACACGCCAGATCACGCGACCGAAAGCGAGCGGCCCACGCCAGCCCGACTCACGCCGCACCCGCCCGCACCATGTAGCCGGCGCCGCGCACGGTGTGGATCAGCGGCACGTCGAAGCCCTTGTCGATCTTGGAGCGCAGGCGGGAGACGTGCACGTCGATGACGTTGGTCTGCGGGTCGAAATGGTAGTCCCACACGTTTTCCAGCAGCATGGTGCGGGTCACCACCTGCCCGGCATGGCGCAGGAGATATTCCAGCAGCCGGAACTCGCGCGGCTGAAGCGGGATCTCCTTGCCGGAGCGGGTGACGCGATGGGCGAGGCGGTCCAGTTCCAGGTCGGACACCTTGTAGACCGTCTCCGCGCCTTGCGAGACACCGCGCCGGGACAGGGCTTCCACCCGCGCCAGCAGCTCGGTGAAGGCGTAGGGCTTGGGCAGGTAGTCGTCGCCGCCGGCGCGCAGGCCCTGTACCCGGTCGTCCACCTGGCCGAGGGCCGAGAGGATGAGCACCGGCGTGGTGTGCCCGCGCCCGCGCAGCTCGGTGACGAGGGAGAGCCCGTCGCGCACGGGCAGCATGCGGTCCACCACCATCACGTCATACTTGCCGTCGAGTGCGAGGGCGAGCCCCACCTCCCCGTCGGCAGCAAGGTCCACCACGTGCCCAGCCTCGCGGAAGGCCTTGCGCAGATATTCGGCGGCGTCGCGGTCGTCCTCGACAAGGAGGAGGCGCATGGCAGTGAGGGGATCCGGATCGAGATTCGCTGTCATCACTCTAGCTCACCTTGCCGGCAGGTCCATGCGGGGGCCGCCTTGCGCGACGGCTTGACCACTCCCGCCAGGGGAAAGGGCAAAGCGCCGGGCCTTGCTGAAAAAACTTGGCGCGGGATGCCGTTGCGAGCATCCCGCGCCATCAGAGCCGAAGTGGCATCAGGGGGGCGATGCTAACCCGCCTCGGCTCCGGAAGACCTGCTCCAGCGGCGTCAAGCCGCCGGAGCCTTCAGGTTCAGACCGACGTTCAGCCCGAGGTTCAACCCTTGGCCTTGGCGTCGAGGGTGATGGCGACGAAGCGCACGCCCTCGCCGCTCTTCACCTGGATGAGCACCGCCTTGCGGTTCTCCGCCTTGGCGGCGGCGAGGCCGTCGCGCACATCCTTGGGGGTGGAGACGGCCTTGTCGCCCACCTTCAGGATCACGTCGCCGGTCTTGAAGCCACGCTGGGCAGCGGGGCCGTTGGGCTCGACGCCGGTCACCACCACACCTTCGCCGCCGGCGCCCTGCACGCTCTTGGAGGGCGCGAGCTGGAGGCCGAGGCGCGGCAGGTCCTTGTTGGCACCGGCGCTGTCATCCTCACCCTGCTGGGGGGCACCGGTGCGCGAGGCCACCTGATCGTTGGGCAGCTGGTCGAGCACCAGGGACAGGGTCGTGGGCTTGGCGTCGCGGATCAGCGAGAGCTTGATCTCGGTGCCCGGCTTCATCATGCCCACCTTGCGGGTGAGGTCGCGGGCGTCCTTGATGGCCTCCTCGTTCACCTTCACGATCACGTCGCCGGCCTTCAGGCCCGCCTTGGCACCGGGGGTGTTCGGCTGCACCTGCGCCACCAGGGCGCCCTCGGTCTCCTTGATGCCGAGGCCGGAGGCGAGATCCTCGGTCACCGGCTGGATCTGCACGCCGATGTAGCCGCGGGCCACCGAGCCCTTGTCGCGCAGCTGGGCCACCACCGTCTTCACGGTCTCGGAGGGAATGGCGAAGGCGATGCCCACGTTGCCGCCCGAGGGGGACACGATGGCGGTGTTCATGCCGATCACCTCGCCATTCAGCGAGAAGGTCGGGCCACCCGAATTGCCCCGGTTGATGGGGGCGTCGATCTGGATGAAGTCGTCATAGGGACCCGAGCCGATGTCGCGGCCGCGGGCCGAGACGATGCCGGCGGTCACGGTGCCGCCGAGGCCGAACGGGTTGCCCACCGCGATCACCCAGTCGCCGACGCGCGGGGCGCCGTCCGCGAGCTTCACCCACGGCAGGTTGGTGACGTTCTCGATCTTCAGCAGGGCGACGTCCGTGCGCGGATCGGTGCCGATCACCTTGGCCTGGTATTCCTTGCCATCCGTGGTGGTCACGTCCACCTCGTCGGCGCCGTCCACCACGTGGTTGTTGGTCACCACATAGCCGTCGGCGGAGATGATGAAGCCGGAGCCCTGGCCCACCACCGGGCGCTCGCCCTTGGGACCATGGCCGCCGCGGGGACCCATGCCCGGGCCGCCGGGACCACCCGGACCCATCGGGCCCTGGCCGTCACCAAAGCCGAAGCGCTTCAGGAACTGCTCGATCTGGGGGGGCACGTTACCGCCGAGATCGCCGCCCATGGCCATCTGCTCGTTGCCCGCATCCTTCTTCACCTTCACCGAGACGACGGCGGGCGAGACCTTCTCGACGATGTCGGCGAAGGAGAAGGTGCCGGCCGGCTGGCTGGTGGTGATCTGGGCTGCGGCGGGGGCGTTGAGCGGCGGCACGAACTGGCCGGCTACGACGCCGGCGAGCGCGAGACCGACGACGCCGGCCAGGAGAGCCTTGCGGTGGCGCTTCGTCACGGAGGGAGTGTTGTCGGAGCGGGTCATGTGCGTTCGCGTCTCTCTGTTGCTGCCCTGACCGGCAGGTTCGAGAGGCAAGCTAAGGTGCGGAGCGTTACGGCAGTCTGGCTGCGGAATTAAGGATCCGTAATGTGGCTCACGCGTGCGTGACGCCGCTCCGCCCCCGCCCGACACCTCCGCCTGAAGCAAAAAGGGCGGCCCGAAGGCCGCCCCTGTCATCTGCTTCTGGCCCGCTCACTCCGCCGCAGCGGGCGGCGGCTCGGCCACCTCGGGCGCCGGGGTGTAGATGAGGCCGCCGCCTTCGCGGAACTTCTGCGCCATCTCCGCCATGCCGGCCGAGGCGAGGTTGTCCGCCTGGGCGCGGGCGATATCGCCGGCTTCCAGCTTCAGCTCCTGCGAGATCTTCATGGAGCAGAATTTCGGCCCGCACATGGAGCAGAAATGCGCCACCTTGGCCCCCTCAGCGGGGAGCGTCTCGTCGTGGAAGCGCTCGGCCGTCTCCGGGTCCAGCGACAGCGCGAACTGGTCGCGCCAGCGGAAGGAGAAGCGCGCCCGGGACAGCGCATCGTCGCGGATGCGCGCCGCCGGATGGCCCTTGGCAAGATCGGCCGCGTGGGCGGCAATCTTGTAGGAGATGACGCCGGCCTTCACGTCGTCGCGGTCCGGCAGGCCCAGATGCTCCTTCGGGGTCACGTAGCAGAGCATCGCCGTGCCGAACCAGCCGATCATCGCCGCGCCGATAGCGGAGGAGATGTGGTCGTAGCCGGGGGAGATGTCGGTCACGAGCGGGCCGAGGGTATAGAAGGGCGCCTCGTGACAGATCTTGAGCTGCTTCTCCACATTCTCACGGATGAGGTGAAGCGGCACATGGCCGGGGCCCTCGATCATCACTTGGCAATCATACTTCCAGGCGATCTCGGTCAATTCGCCCAGGGTCTCCAGCTCGGCGAACTGGGCGGCGTCGTTGGCATCGGCGATGGAGCCGGGGCGCAGGCCGTCGCCCAGCGAGAAGGCCACGTCATACTGGGCGAGGATCTCGCAGAGTTCCTCGAAATTCTCGTAGAGGAAGCTCTCCTTGTGATGCGCCAGGCACCACTTGGCCATGATGGAGCCGCCGCGCGAGACGATGCCGGTGACGCGGTTGGCGGTCAGCGGAATATAGGGCAGGCGCACGCCGGCATGGACCGTCATGTAGTCCACGCCCTGCTCGGCCTGCTCGATCACCGTGTCGCGGAAGATCTCCCAGGTCAGGTCCTCGGCGACGCCGTTCACCTTCTCCAGCGCCTGGTACATGGGCACGGTGCCGATGGGCACCGGCGAATTGCGCATGATCCATTCGCGGATGGTGTGGATGTTCTTGCCGGTCGACAGGTCCATCACCGTGTCGGCCCCCCAGCGGGTGGCCCACACCAGCTTGTCCACCTCCTCGGCGACGCCCGAGGTGACGGCGGAATTGCCGATATTCGCGTTGATCTTCACCAGGAAGTTCCGGCCGATGGCCATCGGCTCGGTTTCAGGGTGGTTGATGTTGTTGGGGATGATGGCGCGGCCGCGCGCCACTTCCTGCCGCACGAATTCCGGCGTGATGTCGGAGGGGATCACCGCGCCGAGGCCCATGGCCTGATGGTGCGGATGGACCCCGCCGTTGGCGCGGGCGAGGTTCTCGCGCGCCGCCACATATTCCATCTCGGCGGTGATGATGCCGGCCCGCGCATAAGCCATCTGGGTCGGGCGCTTGCCCGCCTTGGCGCGCAGGGGCCGGCGGCCGGTGAGGTCGAACTGGGGCAGGGTCGAGGACTGGCCGTCCTTCAGGCCATTGTCCTCTGGCTTGACCTGCCGGCCGTCCACCTCCTCCACGTCGCCGCGCTCGCTGATCCACTGGGCGCGCAGCAGCGGCAGGCCCTTGGTGAGGTCGATGACGGCTTGCGGATCGGTATAGGGACCGGAGGTGTCGTAGACCCGGACCGGCCGTTCTTCAGGCGTGGACAGGGTAATCTCGCGCATGGCGACGCGCACGTCCGGCCGGGTGGCGGAAACGAACACCTTGTGCGAGTGCGGCAGAGCGCCGGTGGTGACCTTGAGGGAGGACGTCGAGGCTTCGTCCAGCATGCGGTTCTCCTTTAAGCTTGCGCTTTCAACGAGAGCCGGGAATCGAGCTAGGAGACGGGTACGATACGGCCGTAACGTGCCGTGCGCACGGGTTCCGATCCCTTCGCCGGTATGACCCGGATCAGGTTCAAAGGGTCAACGCGGCACCGAATAACCTTGAAGGCCAACGGACTTGCGAAATCTCAGCCCCTTCCGGGACCCCCCTTGGAACGATGCGAGTGTGTGTATACCAAAGCCCAATGTCAACGCTGCGGCGCAGCATGGAGCGGGATGCCGGAGCATCTAAAGCTCTGGACGAACGGCCGTGGGCCATTTGCCAGCCGGCCGGCATGTCCTACATCTATGTCCCCAGACCCCGGACGGTGGAGGCGCGCATGCATCAGTATCACGACCTGCTCCGCCGCATCCTGAACGAGGGCGTGCGCAAGGACGACCGCACCGGTACCGGCACTCTCTCCGTGTTCGGGCACCAGATGCGGTTCGATCTTGGGGAGGGCTTTCCCCTTGTCACCACCAAGAAGCTGCACCTGAAGTCCATCGTGCACGAGCTTCTGTGGTTTCTCGCCGGCGACACCAATGTCCGCTACCTGAAGGAGAACGGCGTCTCCATCTGGGACGAGTGGGCGGATGCCAAGGGCGACCTCGGCCCGGTCTACGGCCACCAGTGGCGCTCCTGGCCCACGCCCGAGGGCGGCGTCATCGACCAGATCGCGCAGGTGGTCTCGGACATCCGACGCAATCCCGATTCGCGCCGCCTCATCGTCACCGCCTGGAACCCGGCGGACGTGTCGAAGATGGCGCTGCCGCCCTGCCATTGCCTGTTCCAGTTCTATGTGCTGGAGGGCAAGCTCTCCTGCCAGCTCTACCAGCGCTCGGCGGACGTGTTCCTCGGCGTGCCGTTCAACATCGCCTCCTACGCGCTCCTCACCCACATGGTGGCGCAGGTGACCGGGCTGGGTGTGGGCGACTTCGTCCACACGCTGGGCGACGCACACCTTTACGTGAACCACCTGGAGCAGGCCCGCGCGCAACTGGAGCGCACGCCACGCGCGCTGCCGCGCCTGGGGCTGAATCCGGCGGTCACCGACCTGTTCGCCTTCCGTTACGAGGATGTGGAAATTGTGGGCTATGATCCCCACCCGGCCATCAAGGCGCCGGTGGCGGTCTGAACCCGGGCGCGGGAGCGCCCCTTCGTCCCTGTCCGTTTTTCGGCTCGTGCGTACCGGTCGCTCCATTGGAGCCGGTTCGGTTGGGACAACCTGATCGGGGCAGCGGTCTCCACATTCAACACAAAGCACGTTCGATCGCTTGCTGTGCAACCCGATTGGAACGTCCTTCAGGGAGGGTCTCATGGCGGATGCAGGTAGTCTTCTGGGGCAGTTGCTCGGGGCTGCGCTCGGCAACGGCAGCGTGCGCGGCGGCGGGGGTGCCGGCGGCGGCGGCCTCGACCAGATCCTCAAGAGCGTGCTGGAAGGCGCGGGACAGGGCGGGCAAGGCGCGCCCTCCGGCCAAAGCGGCGGCTTGCCCGGCGGCCTCGGCGACATTCTCGGCCAGGTGCTCGGTGGCGGGGCATCCGGTGGCGGCCGGCCGCAGGGCGGTGCGTCCGGCCTGCCGGGCGGGCTCGGGGATATTCTCGGCCAGGTGCTGGGCGGCGGCGGACAGCGCCCCGGCGGTACGGGTGACAGCGGCGGCGCAACGGCCGGCCTTCCCGGCGGGCTGGGCGACATCCTCGGCCAGATCCTCGGCGGCGGCAGCGCGCCGGCGGGCGGCGGCATGTCGGGCGGCAGCACCGGCGGTTCGCTCGGCGATCTCGCCCAGGCCTCCCTCGGCGGCCCGGCCACCACCTCCGCTCCCACCCCCTACCCCACCCCGGCGCCAGCTCCCTCCCCTGCCCCGCAGTCGGGGAGCGGCGACCTGGTGAAATACGGCGGCATGGCCGTCATCGGCATGCTGGCGTGGAATGCGTTCCGCAAGTGGCAGTCTCAGTCGGGTGGCCGGTCGGCTTTCACCGATGGCGCGCCGAATGCCGCTGGCTTCTCGCCGGCCGCAGCTCCCGGCGGGGCCGATGCCTTCTCCGGCGTCCTGCTCTCGGCCATGGCCGCGGCGGCGCAGGCGGACGGGCAGATCGATCAGGACGAACTGCAGCGCATCACCGGCGGCCTGTCCCGCTTCGGGGCGGCGGCGCCGGAGCGCGATGCGCTCATCTCCTTCCTCACCACCCCGGTGGACCCGCAGCAGGTGGTGGATGCGGCCACCAGCCCCGAAGCAGCGCTGCAGATCTACGCCGCCTCGGCCATGGCGATCCGTCCCGACAGCGCGGCCGAGAAGCAGTATCTCGCCAGCCTCGCCTCGGCTCTCAACCTCGATCCGGGCCTCAAGGCCCAGCTGGACGCGGACCTGAACGCCTGAGAGCGTGGGCTATGCTCACGCCATCGTGCGCGGCGGGGTCGTAACGGCGCCCCGCCGCCGGGCGTAATGGGAAGCGGAGCGGCCGGCAGAGGCCGTTTCGTCCGGGGCGGAAACGCCCCCCTCCCCATGCGCAGCGAAGGACGCGAGCGAACACCCCATGCCCCTCTTCCACGAACGCTCCGGCAAGTTCAGTCCCGAGAAGACGCTCTTCATTGTGGCCACGATACTGCCGGCAGTCTGGCTCGCCGGCCTTGCCGCCAACGGCATGCTTGGCGCCCGGCCGTGGACCGAGGCCATCCACTTTACCGGCCTGTGGGCCATCCGCTTCCTCGCCGTGACCCTCGCCATCACGCCGCTGCGCAAGCTCTTGTCCTATCCGAAGCTTTATTTCGGGCGCCGCATCTTCGGCCTCGCGGCGCTGTTCTACGCCGCCTTCCACCTGCTGCTATTCGTCGTGGACCAGGGCGCTGGCCGGGCGCTGAGCGAGATCGTGCTGCGCATCTATCTCACCATCGGCGCGGTGGCGCTGATGCTGCTCATCGCGCTCGGAGCCACCTCGTTCGACGGCGCCATCCGCCGGCTTGGAACAGAACGGTGGAACCGGCTGCACATGGCGGTCTATGGCATCGCCCTGCTGGGCGCGGTGCATTTCTTTCTGCAATCGAAGCTGGACGTGACCGAGCCGGTGCTCATGGCCGGCTTGTTCGTGTTCCTGTTCGCGTACCGCATCGCCGTGCGCCTCGCCGGCGACGTGACGCCGCTGGGCGTCGCAGGCCTTGCCGTGCTGTCCGCGCTGCTGACGGCTGGGGTGGAAGTGCTGTGGTACGGCCTCGCCACGCGGGTGGATCCGTGGCTGGTGGCGGAGGCGAACCTCTCCCTCGATCTCGGCCCGCGCCCCGCCTTGTGGGTGCTGGGGGCGGGGCTCGCCCTGGCCCTGCTCGCCGCCCAGCGCCGGGAGGCGGCACCCGCGCGCGGGCGGCGACGCGCCGCTTCGGCGACACAGACGAAGATCGAGGCGTCCTGAACCGGAGCGTCGCGCGAAAACGGGGGCGGTCGCCCGCCCCCGTCTTCGCTTGCGTTCGACCAGATCAGGCGTCGGCCCGCTCCGGCACCGGCAGGCCCAGCCACTCCTGGTAGAAGCCCTCGATATCCGGCGAGAAATCGTGGATCACCGGATACCAGGGGGTAGGCGCCTCCACATCATGAAGGGTGCCGCATTCCGGGCAGAAATATTCGCGGATCACCTGCCAGGACGGCGTCGGCGCCATGAGGCGGGGATAGATCTGCTCCATCTTCTGCGGCGTGTCGCGCACATGGACGCGGGCGTGAAGCTTCCAATTGTCCTTCCAGTCGCAGAAATCGTGGCCGCATTCGCAGCGCACGGTCCATTTCTTGGAGACCTTCTGCTGCACGATGAAGAGCTTGGGGCCGAGCGGCAGGATGATCTTGTCATCCCACGGCATGCGCTCCTGCAGGATCTCCACATAGGTCACGAACCGCTCCGGGTCCTTGGGGGTGGAGAGCATCTGGTGCAGCGTATCGGGATCGATTTTGCCATCCACGAGATCGACGATCTTCGAGCGGGTATAGGCCATGGTGTTTCCTCCACTTGATGTTTGATTTCCAAGGAAAAAATGGGCGGTAGCGGCGGCTGTCGCCGCCGCCCAGTGGAGGGATCATTCCTCCACGAACTGCACGGTGTGCACGTCGGGCAGTTCGGAGATGTCCATGGAATAGCGCGAGCCGTAGGTGGGCACGCCGATCTCTTCCTCCGGCAGCGTCCAGCTGTCGGGCAGGGTCCAGAAGGCGCGGAAGTCCTTCTCGAAGCGCGGGCCGAGCTTGAAGGAGGCGGCGAACATCTGCCGCACCTGCGTGCCCGCATCCTTGGCGAGGATCTTCTCGCGCTCGCCCTTCATCCATTCGGAGACCGGAACGGACTTGGCGAGGCGATCCTTGCGGATCTGGGCGCGGGCGGCGGCGGTGGCGGCCTCGTCCACGCCATACTGCCCGTCCGCCCCCTTCCTCACCACGACGCCATAGACATCGCCGGCGAAGCGCTCCAGCACGTAGCCGCCGTTGATGTCGTCGGCCACCGCCTGTGGTTCACGATCCAGCGGATCGCCGAAGCCGGGGCCGCCGCGCATGTAGTTGAGGTAGAGGTCGTAGTCGGAGAACATCTCCTCGGTGGTGATGGCCTGCTTGTCGCGCTTGATCTGGGCGTCGGGCAGCATGGCGTCCCAGGTGGGGTTCTCCGGGTCGGTGTCGCCGCCGAGCGGGATCTCGGCGCCGGACGCGATCAGCTCCTTCAGGTTGGTCTTGTGGGCGGCGAAGCGATAGCCGGAGGCCGCCGGATAACCGCCCATCAGCCCCCAATCGGAGGAGATGTGGCCGTTGCCCATGAAGAACATGGTCCAGTCCTTGGCATTCCAGACCATGCGCAGGCTCTCGAAGCCGCAGCCGCCGCGATACTTGCCGGAGCCGCCCGAGGACGCCTTGATCTGTCGGCCGAGATAGACCAGCGGCTCGGCCAGTTCCCAGATCTCCATGTCGCCCATGTCGCCTTCCGGGTTCCAGATGGCGGCGGCGTGGGAAAGGCCGTCCTGCACCGCGGTGGCCCCGGTGCCGTTGGCGGCGCACTCGAACGAGTTCACGGCGTGGATCTCGTCATACTGGTTGAAGCCGCCGCCCTGCAGCCAGTTGGAGGTGTTGGCGTTGCCGGCGTTCACCTCCTCCAGATAGCCGCGCCCGAAGTAGGAGCGCGACAGGCCGCGCCACAGCGCCGTCCAGGCCGACACCAGGAAGTGCCAGCTGTAGGAGAAGGCGACGCGGCGGTCGTCCGGGTTCATCCAGGTGCCCTTGGGCAGGCGGAACTCGGTGCCGTAGGCGGCGCCGTCATTGATCATCTCGGAGGGGATGAGGGTCTGGGTCATCATCACCCAGATGCCTGAGGTGAAGCTCACCTGGTGGGCGTTGTAGGTGTGCCAGCCCCAGCGGCTCGCCCCCTCGAAGTCGAGGCGCCACGTGCCGTCCCGGCGGATGGTCATCTCGCAGGGCGCGTGCATGATGGTGTCGAGCTTGGCGAAATCAGACGGCACCCGCACGTCCTCATGGGCATAGGGCACGTCCACGAAGCCCACCTGCCGGTAGGTGCCGGGGATGGTCATGGCCTTGATGCGGGCCTGAAGTCCCAGCCGGCCATGCTCCACCGCCTCGTAGGCGAACTTCCAGTAGGCCTCGATGCCTTCTTCCGCCACCACCTCTTCCACCAGCCTGCGGATCATGTGGCAGCCGGCGATGCGAGTGCGCTCGTCCAGCATCCAGTAGCGTGTGGTACGCACCATGCGCTGGCTTTCGTGCAGCCAGTCGCGGAACAGGATGTCGTTGGCGCCCACCTTGCGGCAGGTGATGGAATAGCCGTCGCCGAAGCGCTGCACCTGCCCGGTGGCCATGGAGCCCGGCCCCACCGCGCCGGTGTCGATGACGTGGGTGACGCCGCCCACCCAGCCGATCAGCTCACCTTCCCAGAAGATGGGGACGATGGTGTGGATGTCGCACGGGTGCACGTTCCCGATCAGGCTGTCATTGTTGCAGAAGATGTCCTTGTCATGGACGCCGGGATTGGCCTCCCAATTGTTCTCGATCATGTATTTGATGGCGGCACCCATGGTTCCCACATGGATGATGATGCCGGTGGAGGTGAGAAGGCTGTCGCCCGCCGCGTTGTAGAGGGTGAAGCACAGCTCGCCCTCCTGCTCCACGATGGGGGAAGCGGCGATCTTCTTGGCAGTCTCGCGGGCATCCACCACGCCGGCCCGCAGGCGCGAGAACAGCTTGTTGTAGAGGATGGGCTCGCGCTCGCGCAGCTCCAGCGTCTTCAGGCCGGCGTAGCGGCCGGTGGCCTTGGTGGCGGCCATGAGGCGGTCGCGATGCTCCTTCAGCGTCTCGCCGCCGCGCACGATGCCGCGCGTCGCACCCGCGAGGGTGCTCTGGTCTACAGTCACGTTCATGGGGTCGTTTCCTTTGAGTTCGTTGACTCGGATTGGGTGTTCCGCCCGCCGTCATGCCCGGGCTTGTCCCGGGCATCCACGCCGAGCCGCTCGCGCAATGCTCGGCGCATCGCACCCGGTGGCGAGGCGTGGATGGCCGGGACAAGCCCGGCCATGACGGGCGGAGGGGTCGGGAACGTCGCCCTCACACTTCGCGCAGGTGGAACAGGCGGTGGCCGTCGAGCCAGGTCTCGAAGCCGTCGGGCACCACGAAGGTGGTGGCGTCGGATTCGATCACGGCGGGGCCCATCACCCGGTTGCCCGGGCGCAGCGACTCCATGTGGTAGAGCTGCGCATCCACCCACCGCTTCTTGCGATAGAACTTGCGGGTGCCGATCTTGGCGCTCTCGGGCGGGGTCTCGCCCTCCTCCGGCTCCTTCGGGATCTTGGGCTTGGGGATCGGCACCATGCCGCGCATGATGGCGCCGGTGACCGAATAGCCCAGCTCCGGCGAGCGGGCGGAGGCGGCATAAACCCGGCCGTAGGTGGCGTTGAAGGCCTCCGTCAGTTGGTCCCAGTCGGCGGCGGTTTGAGCCTGCGCCAGCGGGCTCTCGATCTCCAGGTCGTTGAGCTGCCCGCGATACTGCATGCGGTAGCCGGGCTGGAGCGTCACCTGCTCCGGCGCATAGCCGTTCAGCTTGAACTCTTCGAGCACGTTCTTGGTCAGTTCCTCCCACGCCGCCTGGAGGGTGGCTGCGGCCTTCTCCTTGTCGGCATCGGGGGTTTCCGTCGGCATGTTGATGTCGAGGGACTTGTCGTAGCGATACTCGAAGTCCGCAGCCGCGCAGCCGAAGGCGGAGAAGCCCGCCGCCCAGGCCGGCACGATCACGTCCTCGAAGCCGAGGCCTTCGGTGTAGCCATAGGTGTGGACCGGGCCGGCGCCACCATAGGAGAAGCACACGAAGCTCGCCGGCGAATAGCCTTTGCCGGAGATCATGGCTCGCAGATAGTCGCGCAGGTCGCTGTCCAGCAGCTCAATGACGCCGGCGGCGGCATCCTCCACCGACAGGCCGAGCGGATCGGCGATCTGGGTCTTGATGGCATCCACCGAGCGCTGGCGATCGAGCTTCACCGCCCCGCCGAGGAAGTTGTCAGGGTTGAGATAGCCCAGCACCATGTGGCAGTCGGAGATGGTCACCGTCTCGATGCCGCTCTCCTTCCAGCACACGCCCACCCGGTAGCCGGCCGAGTCCGGTCCCAGCTTGATGGCGCGGGTGTAGGGATCGAGGCGGATGAAGGAGCCGGCGCCCGCCCCCACCGAATCCATGGCCACCAGCGGCAGCGACAGGACGAGGCGGGCCATGTCCGGGTCGTTCTTGATGGTCAACTCGCCCTGGGTGATGAGCGCCACGTCGAACGAGGTGCCGCCGATGTCCGAGCAGGCGATGTTCTTGTAGCCTAGCACCTCGCCGAGATATTTCGCGCCGATCACCCCGCCGATGGGACCCGATACGATGGTGCGTGCCAGCTCCTTCGCCTTCCAGGAGATGGTGCCGCCATGGGTCGCCATCACGCGGAAGTCGAACTTGGTACCCCGTTCCTTGAAGGCGTCGGAGATCTTCAAGAGCGTCTGCCGCGAGGGCTCGGCGGCGTAGCCTTCCAGGATGGTGGTGTTGGTGCGGTGGGTTTCCTTGCGCACCGGATAATAGTCGGCGGAGGCGAAGACCGGGATTTTCTTGCCGCTCTTCTCCACTTCCTCCAAAACGATGTCGCGCACGCGGCGCTCGTTGACCGGGTTCTTGTAGGAATGCAGCAGCGAGATGACGATGCCTTCCGCATCGGCCGCGATCAGGTCGCGGGCGGCCTCCCGCGCCGTGTCCTCGCGCAGGGGGATCACCTGCGTGCCCATCATGTCGGTACGCTCCACCACGCCACGGGTCAGGTGGCGCGGAACCAGCGGGGGGTCGTAGCGGTGGGTGTTGAGGTGGATGCGGTCCTCATAGGCGTAGCCGAGGTGGCTCTGCACCGCGCGGCCCATGCGGTGGAAATCCTCCATGCCGCGATTGACGATGAGGCCGCATTTCAGCCCCTTGCGCTGGACCACGCGATTGAGCATCGCGGTGCCCGAATAGACGCCGGTCTGGAGCTGGGCGAGCGCGTCGTGGAGCGACATGCCCCAGTTGGCGAGCCCGTCCTCAGAAGAGGCGATGAGGCCCAGGGCCTCGTTCTGGGGCGTGGACTGGGCCTTGCCGACGACGAAGTCGCCGTCCTGGTCCACGAAGAAAGTATCCGTCATGGTGCCGCCGGCATCGATGCCGAGCACCTGGACGTTGCGCAGGTGTCCCACAGGAACGTTCACGCCGTTGTCCTCCCATTAATGCCGGCCTCACTTTTCGGTGCCGGCTCGCCATGGGAATGGCAGGATGCGTGCCAGAGGCGTTCGACTGTAGAAAATCGCGGATTCACCTGAATATTGTGCAATGCATCATGTAATATGGAAGAATTCGACTGTCCGGTTTCCGGACACTTGTTGTCCGAGGCCCTGGCGGCAGCCCCGAACGACTGCGACTGCGCGCCCTGCGGGCCTTGCCCATGGCGCGAACTTGCGCTTATCTTGCCGACCAAGCCGCCGCCGACGGGGAACAACCGGCGGATAGAATGCGGCACGTCAGGGAGTGAACCCGCCATCGGGCACGGCGCCGGCTGATCAGCCGAGCGGACGCGCACGCTGGCCAACGGCTTAGGCGGCGCCTTTCGGGAACGCCGCGCCGCCCGGCCCGGAGGGCAGAGCTGGTGCCATATCGCGAGATTGCCCGTGCCTGGGAGGCGTTTCACCAGGACGGCATCGCCTCATCCGTCGTCCGCCCCGCGGTGCTGGCCTCCTGGCAGCGCTCGCGGCAACACGCCATCACGGCGAACCGGTCCGAAGCCCCCCTCGTGAGCGAGGCGGAGCTGCATCGCCGTCGGCAGCAGAACACACGCCTCATCGCCGCCGCCCGCCCGGCCATGGACGAGGCGCGCCACCTGCTCTCCGACGCGCGCTCCATGCTCATCCTCACCGATACCGAGGGCACCATCCTCGAAACCGAGGGCGACGCGCGGGCGGTGGATACCGGCCAGGAAGTGAAGCTCCAGCGCGGCGGCCTGTGGTGCGAAGCACAGATCGGCACCAATGCCATCGGCACCGCCCTCGCCAGCGGCCGGCCGGTGCAGATCCACGCCGCCGAGCATTTCTGCGCCAGCGTGCAGCGCTGGACCTGCGCCGCCGCACCGGTGCGCCATCCCGGCCATGGGGCGGTGATCGGCGCGGTGGATGTCTCCGGCTCCACCGACACTTTCAACCCGCAGAACCTCGCCCACGCGGTGGCCCTCGCCCAGCAGATCGAGGCGGTGCTGGGCCGGCGCATGGAGATGGAGCACGAGCAGGTGCTGCGCCATTTCCTCTCCAAGCGCTCGCTGTGGCTGTCGGAGGAAATCCTCGCCTTCGGCCGCTCCGGCGCCCTCATCTATTCCACCGACCGCGCGCTGAAGGAGGTGGCCCGCCGCAACGGGCGCTTCATCGCCGACGGCCGGCTCGCCGCGCTTAACGACGTGGCGCCGGCGGCCTGGGCCGAGCGCGTCGCGGCCCTGCTGCCGGGCGCCAGTGTGGAGATCGTGCGCGAGGACGGCGAGGAGATCGGCGGCGTGGTGGTGCTCCACACCCCGCGCAAGCCCCGCCCGATGCTGCGCGAGGCGACGCGGGAGCCGGAGGTGCTGCCGTTCGAGGCCATCATCGGCGACAGCCCGGTGATGCGCGAGGTGCGGGAGAAGGCCCGGCGCATGGCCGAGAGCGGCCTTCCCATCCTGCTGGAAGGGGAGACCGGCGTGGGCAAGGAGGTGTTCGCCCGCGCCATCCATGGCGGGCGCGCGCCCTGCGGGCCGTTCGTGCCGCTCAATTGCGGCGGCCTGCCGCGGGACCTCATCGCCAGCGAGCTGTTCGGCTACGAGAAGGGTGCCTTCACCGGTGCCGACGCCGCCGGCAAGCAGGGCAAGGTGGAGGCGGCCGACGGCGGCCTGCTCTGCCTCGACGAGATCGGCGAGATGCCGCTGGAGCTGCAATCCTACCTGCTGCGCGTGCTGGAGGATGGCGTCGTCTACCGCGTCGGCGGGCATAATGGGCGGCGGGTCAATCTGCGGCTCGTCTCCATGACCAACCGCGACCTCTCCGGCGAGGTGGCGGCGGGGCGTTTCCGCAAGGACCTGTTCTATCGCATCGCGGCGCTGCGCTGCGCATCCCGCCCTTGCGCGAGCGCGGCGAGGACGTGGCCGTGCTGCTCGACCACTTCGGTCGCAGTGCCGCCGCTCGCGCCGGGCTGCCCCCGCCCCGCTTCTCGCCGGCCGCCCATGCGGCGCTCATGGCCTATGCCTGGCCCGGCAATGTGCGCGAATTGCGCAACGTGGTGGACATGCTGGTGGCCATGGGCGGCACCGGTGACGACGAGGGCGCTCTGATCGACATCGCCGACCTGCCGCAGGAGATCCGCGAGGAATCGACAGAGACGGCGCGGGCCACCGACCTCAAGGCGGTGAAGGAAGCCGCGATCCGCGCCGCCGTAGACGCCTGCGGCGGCAACCTCTCCCGCGCCGCCCGGCGCCTCGGCATCGCCCGCTCCACCCTCTACATGCGCCTCTCGGCGCTGGAGCGCGGCGCCTGACCGCCTTATGCCGCGCGCTGTCTCGGCGGGCACCGGAGGGCGTGCTAGCCTGCGCGCCGACGCAACTCATCCCGGCAGGATCTTATGTCCCAGGCTCTGTTCGACATCCCCCTGAAACGCATCGACGGCACCCCGGCGACGCTCGGCGACTTCGGGGGCAAGGTTCTCCTCGTGGTCAATGTCGCCTCCAAATGCGGGCTTACCCCGCAGTATGCGGCGCTCGAAAAGCTGTATGAGGCGCGCCACGGCGACGGGCTCGAGATTCTCGGCTTCCCGGCCAATGATTTCGGCGCGCAGGAGCCCGGCACCGAGAGCGAGATCGCCAGCTTCTGCAGCCTGACCTATGGCGTCACCTTCCCCCTGTTCGAGAAGATCTCGGTCGCGGTCGCCACCCGCCACCCGCTCTACGACACGCTGGTTGCCGCCCAGCCCGAGGCCGAGGGCGCGGAGGCCATGCGCCAGCGCTTCGCCAGCCGAGGCCGGACCATGCCGCCCTCGTCCGACGTGATGTGGAACTTCGAGAAGTTCGTGGTGGGCCGCGACGGACGCGTTATCGCCCGCTTCGCGCCGGACGTGACGCCGGATGACCCGCGCCTGACTGAGGCGCTCGACGCCGCGCTGGCCGCGACCGCCTGAACTCCAGCCCGGCGCCCCTCGCGGGGGCGTCGGGCGCCGGCTCACCCCGCCACCAGTTCCGCCGCTACCAGATCCTCCAGCGCCGCGCCCACGGACTTGAAGAGCGTCACGCTCTCACTTTCCGTGCGCCCCTCCTTGAGGCCGGCGCACAATTCGTGGAGGTCCGCCCGCACCAGATCCTTCGACCAGCGCCCGGAGGCCAGCGGCTGGAGCAGGTCGCCGGCTTCCGCCAGCGCGCCGCCGTAGGTGTCCACATAGACGGCGCTTTTCGCCACGAGGTCGTCGTCGCTCTCGCGCATGGCCGGGGTGAAGGCGCCCACCAGGTCCACATGGGTGCCGGGCCTCACATCCCGCCCCAGCACCAGCGGCTCCACCGAGGTGGTGGCGCAGGTGACGATGTCCGCCGCCCGCACCGCCGCCGAGAGATCCTGGGCCGGCTCCGCGGGAAGCCCCAGCGCCTTGAGCCGCGCCGCCATCTCCTGCGCCCGCGCCAGCGAGCGGCCCCACACCAGCACCCGGCCGATGGGCCGCACGAAGCAGTGGCCCTGGGCGAGATGGAAGGCGAGGTGGCCGGTGCCCACTACGGTCAGCGTCTCGCTGTTCATGCGCGACAGGAAGCTGGAGGCCAGCGCGGAAGTGGCGGCGGTGCGGCGGTTGGTGAGGGCCTCGGCGTCCAGGATCGCCCTCGGCACGCCGGTGGCGCCATCGAACAGCACATAGAGGCCGTGGACCGAGCCCATGTTTCGCGCCGCATTGGCGGGGAAGATGTTGACGATCTTCACGCCCAGCGCCGCGCCGCGTCGCCAGGCCGGCATGGCGAGGAGATGGGCCGGCGCGCCCGCCTGCCCCACCTCGTAGGACTGGCGCACGGGCGCCTCCACCCGCGCCTCCGCGAAGGCGGCGCCAAGGGCCGGCACCAGCCGCTCGTAGCCCAGCGCGGCCTCCACCTCTGCGGCCTCATACACCCGAACCATGGTTTCCTCCCGCCTGCGCCTTTGCCAGACCGTAGAGCACGCGGCACCTTTGCCCGCAACGGCGCGGGAACCAAACGGGGCCGCGGCTACTTGGATCTGCAACAGGAGATCCGCCATGCAATACGAACCACTGACAACACAAAGCGTGAGGCGTTTCCTTCCCCGATTCTTGCCCCACACAGGTGAAGTCTTTCAGGCTGCGCCCCATGACCGGCCATTGCTCGAATGGAGCATGGACGAAGACGGCGCGGAACTTCTCGGGTGCAACGGCACCCCCCTCGTCCGCCTCGACTGCCGCAACCAGCGCTGGTTCTTCAGCCTGGTCGGCTCCGACGCAACGCCCATCCGGTTCGGCTCGCGCGCCGAGGCCCGGCTGCTCGCGGTGTTCTATGCGCGCCGCACGTTTCAGGCGTGAAGACTGCGGACGTGGCGATTGTTCTTTCCTGACGCGCCTTGCCTGAAACGCCTTGCCTGCCGGACCGCGGGGTAACCTGTCGCCCCTGCCCTCAGGCGAAGGTGGCGGCCCGCTTCAGCGCGGCGGCGGCCTTGGCGAGATCGCGCACCTTGCCGAAATCCCCCGCGCGGATGGCGTCCGCCGGCACCACCCAGGAGCCGCCCACCGCCACCACGTTGGGCAGGGCCAGATAGTCCGGCGCATTGTAAGGGCCGATGCCGCCCGTGGGGCAGAAGCGCAGCTGCGGCAGCGGCCCGGCGATGGACTTCAGGAACGCCGCGCCACCCGAGGCCTCGGCGGGAAAGAATTTCAGCACCTCGAAGCCCAGCTCCACGAGGCGCATGGCCTCCGACGCGGAAGCGCAGCCGGCCATCACCGGAATCGGCGTCTCGGTGAAGGCGGCGAGGAGGTCGGGGGTGGTGCCCGGGCTCACCAGGAAGGTGGCGCCCGCCTCCAGCGAAGCCTCGATCTGGGCCCGCTCGACCACCGTTCCGGCGCCGACGATGGCGCCCTCCACCTCCGCCGAAATCAGGCGCACCGCTTCCAGCGCCACCGGTGTGCGCAGGGTCACCTCGATGAGGGGCAGGCCGCCTTCCACCAGCGCGCGGGCCAGCGGCACCGCATCCTCCAGCCGCTCGATGACCACCACAGGGACGACGGGGGCTTTCGCCACAAAGGCGAGCGGGCTCGGAAGGCTCATGGTCGTTCTCCTGGATTTAAAGCGGTGGAAGGGCAATCCGGGTCCTCTGTCGAGGGCTCATCCCACGTCGAACGTCACGCCCTGGGCAAGCGGCAGGGTCGAGCCGTAATTGATGGTGTTGGTGGCGCGCCGCATATAGGCCTTCCAGCTGTCGGAGCCGGCCTCGCGCCCACCGCCGGTCTCCTTCTCGCCACCGAAGGCGCCGCCGATCTCGGCACCCGAGGGACCGATGTTCACGTTGGCGATGCCGCAGTCCGAGCCGGTGGCGGACAGGAAGCGCTCCGCCTCCCGCAGGTCCGTGGTGAAGATGGACGAGGCGAGGCCCTGCGGCACGGCGTTTTGCAGCCCGATCGCCTCGTCGAGATTGGCATGGCGCATCACATAGAGGATGGGCGCGAAGGTCTCGGCGGCCACGCAATCGGCCTGGAACGGCATCTCTACCAACGCAGGGCGCACATAATAGGCGTCGAGCGCGTCTTCCGCGCCCAGCCGCTCGCCGCCGGACACAAGGCCGCCGGCCACACGGGCATCCTCCAGCGCCGCCTGCATGGCGGAGTAGGCGTCCTCGTCGATAAGCGGCCCCACCAGGGTGCCCGGCTCCCGCGGATCGCCCACCGGCACCGAGCCGTAGGCCTGATGCAGCCGCGGCACCAGCGCGTCATAGACGCTGTCATGCACGAAGAGGCGGCGCAGGCTGGTGCAGCGCTGGCCGGCGGTGCCCATGGCGGCGAAGGCCACCGCGCGCAGGGTCAGATCCAGATCGGCGGAGGGGCAGACGATGGCGGCATTGTTGCCGCCCAGCTCCAGGATCGCCCGCCCGAACCGCCGCGCGATACGGGGCGCCACCGCCCGGCCCATGGCGGTGGAGCCGGTGGCCGAGACCACGCCAACACGCGGGTCGTCCACCAGCGCCTCCCCCGCCTCGCGCCCGCCGAGCAGGAGGGTGGACAGCCCTTCCGGCACGCCGCCGAAGCGGGCGGCAGCGCGGGCGAAGATGGCGTCCACCGCCAGCGCGGTCAGCGGGGTCTTCTCCGATGGCTTCCACACCACAGCATTGCCGCACACCAGGGCCAGCGCCGCGTTCCACGACCACACCGCCACCGGAAAGTTGAATGCGGAGATGACGCCCACCACCCCCATGGGGTGCCAGGTCTCCATCATGCGGTGGTCGGGCCGCTCGGTGGCGATGGTGAGGCCGTGGAGCTGGCGGGACAGGCCGGTGGCGAAATCGCAGATGTCGATCATCTCCTGCACTTCGCCCGCGCCCTCGGAGGCGATCTTGCCCGCCTCCAGCGTCACCAGCGCGGCAAGGTCGGCCTTGGCGGCGCGCAATTCCTCGCCCAGCAGCCGCACCAGCTCGCCCCGGCGCGGCGCCGGCACGCTGCGCCAGTGCAGGAAGGCGGCGTGCGCCCGGCCGATGGCAGCCTCCGCCGAATCGGCGCCGGGATTGGCCTCGGCGAGGTCGGCCGCAGATCCGGAGAGGGCACCCCAATGGGCCACCACCTCCCCGGTGAGGGGCGAGCGCGCGGCGTTCGGTCCCGACAGGCGATCCGGGGAGACACCCAGCCGCTCCAGGACCGCCTTGACCTGCGCCGCGATCTCGCCGGTGCGGGGGAAGCTCGCCATCGCCGTCTCCTGCTTTTTGATTCATTCCCTTGTAGCCGTGGCGGCCTCAACCGGGAACCGGGAGCGATGCGCGTCGTTGGTTTGTCCGGAGGGAGCGCCGCCGCGCGCCCGAAACCAGCCTGTGGAGGACCCATGCCCCACACCACTCAACCCCAGACCAAGGCCCCCGACGCCGCCGGAGAAGGCCTGACCGCCACCGAGCGCGAGCAGATCAGCCGGCGCGCCCGCGCCCTCTGGCAGGAGGAAGGCTTTCCCCAGGGCCGCGACCGCGAGCTGTGGGCGCAGGCGGAGCTTCAGGTGCTGAAGGGCCGCACCGCCGTCCGCGATAACCGAT
The DNA here is from genome assembly GCF_008364685.1 of Xanthobacter oligotrophicus. Classification (GTDB taxonomy): domain Bacteria; phylum Pseudomonadota; class Alphaproteobacteria; order Rhizobiales; family Xanthobacteraceae; genus Xanthobacter; species Xanthobacter oligotrophicus. Next base: position 109,499 of record NZ_VTTL01000009.1, on the reverse strand, counting down.
GAGCCGTCGGCGCTCAGGCCTGACCACGGCTTGAGCCACCCTGTCCGGCGTCGGTCGCCGACCGCTGCCACTGGCACGAGGAGACACTGATGCCGGCAAAATCCAAGGCCCAGCAGATGGCGGCGGGTGCCGCCCTCGCGGCCAAGCGTGGCGAACGCAAGACCAGCGAGCTGACGGGCGCCTCGCGGGAGATGGTGAAGACCATGACGGAAAAGGAGCTGTCGGAGCTGGCCTCCACCAAGCGCAAGGGCAAGCCCGAGCACATCTCGCGCGACTGAGGCGGAGCCTCAATGCCGGGAAACGGGGCGCCGCACGCAAAAAATAAGGCGCCACGTGGCGCCTTATTATCCAAGTGTTCCCGGCGTCAGCCGGCCTTCTTGCCCTCGCCCTCGGCGAGGAAGTGTTCCAACCAGTGGATGTCGTACTTGCCCTCGGCGATGTCGCGGGTGCGCACCAGGGTGCGGAACAGCGGCAGCGTGGTGTCGATGCCGTCCACCACGAACTCGTCCAGCGCGCGTCGCAGGCGACGCAGGCATTCATCCCGCGTCTTGCCGTGCACGATCAGCTTGCCCACCAGGCTGTCGTAGGTGGGCGGGATGACGTAACCCTGATAGGCGTTGGAATCCACGCGGATGCCGAGCCCGCCGGGCACGTGATAGTGGGTAATCCTGCCCGGCGAGGGCCGGAAGGTGGTGGGATGCTCCGCATTCACCCGGCATTCGATGGCATGGCCCTCGATCACCACGTCCTTCTGGGTGAGGGTCAGGGGCTCGCCGGCGGCAACCCGGATCTGCTCGTTGATCAGGTCGATACCGGTGACCATCTCCGTCACCGGGTGCTCCACCTGGATGCGGGTGTTCATCTCGATGAAATAGAACTCGCCGTTCTCATACAGGAACTCGATGGTCCCCACGCCAAGATAGCCGAGGTCGCGCATGGCCTTGGCGCAGGTCTCGCCGATCCGCGCGCGCTGCTCGGGGGTGATCACCGGGGACGGCGCCTCTTCCCACACCTTCTGGTGACGGCGCTGGAGCGAGCAGTCGCGCTCGCCCAGATGGATGGCGTGGCCCTTGCCGTCGCCTAGCACCTGCACCTCGATGTGGCGCGGGGTGGAGAGATACTTCTCAAGATAGACCGCATCGTCACCGAAGGCGGCCTTGGCCTCGGTGCGGGCGGTGGAGAGGGCCTCGGAGAGGTCCTCCTTGGTCATCGCCACCTTCATGCCGCGCCCGCCACCGCCGGCAGCCGCCTTCACCAGCACCGGGAAGCCGATCTCGTCGGCGACGCGATGGGCCTCCTCATCCGAATGGACGCCGCCATCGGAACCCGGCACCACCGGAATGCCGAGCGACTGGGCCGTCTTCTTGGCCTCGATCTTGTCGCCCATGATGCGGATGTGCTCCGCCTTGGGGCCGATGAAATAGATGTTGTGATCGGCGAGGATCTCGGCGAACCGGGCGTTCTCGGCCAAAAAGCCGTAGCCGGGATGCACCGCGTCCGCCCCCGTGATCTCGCAGGCGGCGAGCAGGGAGGGGATGTTGAGGTAGCTCTCGCGGGCGGCCGGAGGGCCGATGCACACGCTCTCGTCGGCGAGGCGCACGTGCATGGCGTCGGCATCGGCGGTGGAGTGGACCGCGACCGTCGCAATGCCCAGCTCCTTGCAGGCGCGCAGGATGCGCAGCGCGATCTCGCCGCGGTTGGCGATGAGGATTTTTCTGAACATCAGCAGTGCCCGCCTCTAAAGCAGATGCGCGTTTCCATGAACCGCGGCCCTGCTCCAAGTGTCTGCGTTAATGCGTTCCCGTCTTGCGAGGCGGAACCCGCCCCGCTCGAAAACGCCTCGGTCTGCGCTGACCAGCTCATTCGATGATGAGCAGCGGCTCGCCGTATTCCACCGGCTGGGCATTGCCCACCAGAATGCGCGTCACCGTGCCCGAGCGCGGGGCCGGGATGGCGTTCATGGTTTTCATGGCCTCGACGATCAGCACCGTCTGGCCTTCCTTCACGCTGGCGCCCACCTCGATGAAGGCAGGGGCGCCGGGTTCAGAAGAAAGATAGGCTGTACCCACCATGGGCGAGGGCACCACGCCCGGGTGCTTGGAAAAATCGGCCGGGCCCACCTCGGCGACGGGTGCCGCGACCGCGACAGGGGCCGCTGCGAACGGCGCCGCGGGAGCCTGGGCGTAAGTGACGGGCGCGGGGGCGCGCACCACGCGGATGCGCAGGCCCTCGTGCTCCACCTCGATCTCGGTCAGGTCGCTGCCCGAGAGGAGATCGGCGATCTCCTTGACGATGGCGGTGTCGATGGGGGGTTGGTTGGGCTTCATCTTGTTCCTGCTCTTGCCGGCCGGATCTGAAGGCCGGATCGGGCCGCGGAGGCGCGAGCCATTTGGGCACGAGCCATTTGGGCGCGAGTAATGTGGGCGCGCCTGATTTTGGGCGCGTGTGAATGGTGCGTCACGGCGTGTGCGGCAGGCTGGCGAGGGCGCGAAGCCCCAGCACGTAGCTCTGCGGCCCGAAGCCGCAGATCACGCCGCGCACCACCGGCGACAGATAGGAGTGGTGGCGGAACGCCTCCCGCGCGAACACGTTGGACAGGTGCACCTCTATGGTAGGCACCCCCACGGCCGCCACGGCGTCACGCAACGCCACGGAGGTGTGGGTATAGGCCGCTGCGTTCAGCACGATGCCGCGCGCGCCGCGCGCCTCCTGGATGAAATCCACCAGTGCGCCTTCCGAATTGGTCTGGCGGAAGTGGATCTCAAAGCCGAGCGCCGCGCCTTCGGCACGGCAAAGCGCCTCCACGTCGGCAAGCGTCGCCGCGCCGTAGATGCCGGGCTCGCGGGTGCCGAGGAGGTTGAGGTTTGGTCCGTTCAGGACGTGGACAGTATCGGACATCCGTGACTGATCTGCCGCCGGCTCCATTTGGCCGGGTCGCTGCCTTATAGGGGCGTGCGGCCCGCAAGGAAAGAGCGGGCCGCACGACGGGCGCACGCGGCTGTGAACGCCCGCCCCTCATGACGCTAGGGAATGCCTGAGCCGACAGCCCCGGCGCTCGGGACTTAACCCTTACTTGACCACCGGCGGGTGCTTGCGGGCCTCGGCAATGGCGGCCTTCAGCTTGTCGAAGCCCACCGCGCCGATCACCACCTGGTCGCCGATGACGTAGGACGGCGTGCCGTTCAGTGCCAGCGCCTCGGCCATCTTCATGCTCTCGTCGAGGGTGGCGTTCAGCTCGGGCGAGGTGGCCTGCTTCTGAAGCAGGGCCGTGTCGATGCCCACCTCCTTCGCCGCCGCCAGCGCCTTGGCCCGGTCCGCCTGGCCACGACCGCTGAGCAGGGCCTGATGGAAGGCCATGTACTTCTCGGGCGCCACCATGCGCACCGCCACAGCCACCTGGGCAGCCTCGACGGAGCCCTGGCCCAGCACCGGGAACTCCTTCAGCACCACGCGCAGGTTGGGATCCTGCTTGATGAGGTCCTGCAGGTCGGAGAGCGCCTTTTTGCAATAGCCGCAATTGTAGTCGAAGAACTCCACCAGGGTGACGTCACCCTTGGGATTGCCCGCCACGATGCCACGCGGGCTGTTCACGAGAAGCTGGCGCACCTCGCCTACGGCCTTGCTGCGCTGGCTGGCGTCCTGAACCATCTGGCGCGACTCGAGGACCGAGATGGCCTCCTGCAGCACTTCCGGATTCTGGATCAGATACTCGCGGATGATGCCGCCGAGCTCCTTCTTCTCATCGTCGGTGAAGGCAGCCGCTGGGCGCGCCACCAGGACGACAGCCGAGAGGGCGGCCAGCGCCAGCGTGAAAAGCCGGGGGGCGAGGCGCCGAAGGCTGGTGATGGGCGAGCCCAGATGGGGGGGCATTCAATTCTCCATGGGGTGAAAGAGTGTCACTGCTGGTTGGCGGCGCTTTTGGGCGGTTTGAAGTTCACCAGGTCGTCGGCCTGCAACCAACCCGGCGAGCCCTGCGGAAAACGTTGGCGGGCGCGGGCGGCCAGCTCGCGCCCGAGCTTGAACTCGCCCTCGGCGAAACTGCTCTGGGCCGCGGCAAGGTCGGCGTTGGCGAGGTCGCCGGAGCGGCCATAGGCCAGGGAGAGGGACCGCCAGGCCGAGGCGGAATTGGGATCACGCTGGGTGGCCTGCACCAGCTCGCGAATCGCTTCCTGGGTGTAGGAGGGATTGCCCGCCTGCACCAGCGCCTGCCCGAGCATGGACCGGATGAGGGGGGCGCCGTTGGTCATGGCCACCGCCTTGCGCAGCGGGGCAACCGATTCGGCTGCCCGTCCGGCCTCCAGCAGGGCCTGACCCTTCAGCTCGTAGAAATAGGGGTTGGACGGATCGCGGGCGATGAGCGCGTCGATCTGGGCCACCGAGCCATTCACATTGCCGAAGCGGTAAGCCGAGATCGCCCGTGCATATTGCGCCGCCATGGAGGTGTCTGAGGCCGGATAGCGCCGCGCCACCGTCTCCGGCCGCTCCATGAAGCCGATGAGCTTGGCCCGCATCATGTCGTGGCGGGCCTGGAGCGCGGGCGGATCCTTGGCCTCGTAATAGGGGCTGGCCTTGGCGAGCTGCTCCAGCGCGGCGATGCGCTCGCGGGCCATGGGATGGCTCAGCGAATAGGGATCCACCCGCTGGCTGATGAAGAGCTGGTCGTTCTGGAAGCGCTGGAAGGTCTCCAGCATGCCCTTGGCCGACTGGTGGGTGGCATCCAGATACTTCACCGCAGAACGGTCGGCGGCCGCCTCCTCGCCCCGCTGGTAGTTGAGGAGCGAGCGCCGGATCAGTTCCTGGGGCGCCGACATGGCCGCGCCGCCCACATTGCCGAGGTCGCGCCCGTTCATGCCGCCCGCGGCGCCCGCCGCCATGCCACCGGCCGCCAGCAGCATGGCGACGATGGCCATGGTCTGGGCACCCGCCAGCTGCTCGCGCATGCGGGCGAGGTGGCCACCGGCGATATGGCCGGTCTCGTGGGCCAGGACGCCGATGATCTGGTTGGGCGTGGTCGAATCAACCAGCGCGCCGGTGTTGACGAAGATGCGCTTGCCGTCGGCCACGAAGGCGTTGAACGATCGCTCGGAAATGAGCACCACCTCGACATTCTGCTGGCCGAGGCCCGCCGACTTGAGGATGGGGCGGGTATAGTCCTTCAGCAGCGCCTCGATCTCGGTGTCGCGGATGGTGCTCGGACCCTTGCGGGCCTGCTCCTGCGCCATTGCGACCTGGATCGGCAGCGCCACGGCGGCCGCAAGGCACAGGCCGCGGGCCAGGGCCCGGCCGGATGCGCGGACGACCGACAGAAAAGACAGGGATGAAGAAGGCATGGGCATTATCGCTCGGCTTCGATCCGTTTCCTCGATCCCTCTGGTCCGCGCCACCCCATGCCGGCGGCGACGCATGCATCCGGGCTGCGACGACATCAACGTTGCCAGCACCCGTGCCGGCCGACATCATCGCCCCGTCCTCGCCCGATCTTCGCCCCCTTGGGCGCCCTATTGGCGCCCGCGACGGCGCAGGCTACGAGACAGCCGGACACTGGTGTCCGCCGGACCCCTGGTCAATGCACCGGTCTTCACGTTGAGGCGAACCCGTCTCAGGGACAGTCAGATTAAGGCGGCAGCACGGCAGCGCGGACCTTCCGCTGCGTCGTGGTCCGCCAATGCACGAAACAAGCTGGAAATCGCAGCATGGCCACAGCGCCCTTCCCCCGCTCCATCGCCCTCTCCCGCCGCAGCGCGGTGGAGCCGTTCATCGTCATGGATGTGATGGAGCACGCCGCCCGCATCGAAGCCGGCGGCGGCCATGTCATCCATCTGGAAGTAGGCCAGCCGGCCGCCCCCGCCCCCACCGTAGCCCGGCGGGCGGCGGCGGCGGCGCTGGAGGCCGGGCAGGTGGGCTATACCGCCGCCCTCGGCATTCCGGCCCTGCGCGCCCGCATCGCCCGCCATTATGGCGAGACCCATGGCGTCGCCGTTGACCCCGAGCGCATCGTGGTGACCCATGGCTCGTCCGGCGGCTTCGTGCTCGCCTTCCTGGCCCTGTTCGAGCCCGGCGACCGGGTGGCCATCGCCGCACCCGGCTATCCGCCCTACCGGCACGTGCTCCATGCGCTGGGTTGCGAGCCGGTGCTGATCGAGACCCGCGCGGAAGACCGCCATGCCCTGACCCCCGAGCGGCTGCTGGAGGCCCACCGCAAGGCCCCGCTCAAGGGCGTGCTGGTGGCGAGCCCCGCCAACCCCACCGGCACCATGATGGACCGCGCCGCCCTGACCGCGCTCTACGCCTGCGCCCGCGACCTGAACCTCGCCTTCATCTCCGACGAGATCTACCACGGGCTCGACTACGCCTTCCCGGCGGTGAGCGGGGTGGAGATCGGCGACGACGTCACCGTCATCAATTCCTTCTCCAAATATTTCTGCATGACCGGCTGGCGGGTGGGCTGGATGGTGGTGCCGCCGGGCGTGTCGCGCACCATGGAACGGCTTCAGCAGAACCTCTCCATCTCCGTGCCGACCCTGTCCCAGATCGCCGCCGACGCCGCCTTCGAGGGCCGGGCCGAGATGGACCTCGTCAAGGCGACCTATGTGGAGAACCGCCGCATCCTGACGGAAGGCCTGCCCCAGGCGGGGCTCAAGCGCTTCCTGCCGGCGGACGGCGCCTTCTATCTCTACGCGGACGTGTCCGACTTCACCAACGACAGCGCCGCCTTCGCCCGCCGCATGCTGGACGCGGCGCATGTGGCGACGACGCCGGGGGTGGATTTCGACCCCTTCCACGGCCACCAGTTCCTGCGCATCTCCTATGCGGGCGCGGCTCCCGACATGACGGAAGCGGTGGCGCGGATCGGCGACTTCCTGAAGCGGGGGTGAGGCGGCGGCCACACGGTCGCGCCATTTCCTGCTATCATTGCTCTCCATGAGCCGGCTGAGCGACCAGATCGTCGAGATCACACCCGATGTCCTGCTGAAGGCCTATGCCTGCGGCATCTTTCCCATGGCGGAAAGTGCCGACGATCCCGGCCTCTACTGGATCGAGCCGGAGCGGCGCGGCATCATCCCGCTGGACGGCTTCCACATCTCCTCCCGCCTCGCCCGCACCGTGCGCTCCGACAAGTTCGAAGTGCGCGTCGACCACGACTTCGACGCCGTCATCGACGGTTGCTCCGAGCCGCAGGAGGGCCGCGAGAAGACCTGGATCAACGAGCGGATCCGCAAGCTCTACGGCGAATTGTTCCTGCGCGGGCGCTGCCACACGGTGGAAGCCTGGCGCGACGGGAAACTGGTGGGCGGGCTGTATGGGGTGCGGCTCGGCGGCGCCTTCTTCGGCGAGAGCATGTTCCACCGCGAGACCGACGCCTCGAAGGTCGCCCTCGTGCATCTGGTGGGACGGCTGATCGCCGGCGGCTTCCGGCTGCTGGACACCCAGTTCGTCACCAGCCACCTGAAGACCTTCGGCGCCATCGAGGTGTCGCGGCGGCACTACCACCGCCTGCTCGATCACGCCCTCCAGGGCGAGGCGGACTTCTACTGCTGGCCGCGCGCGGTCACCGGGGCCGAGGCTTTGCAGCCGATCAGCCACACGTCGTAGATGGGGTGCTCCACCGCATGGAGGCCGGGGCTGGAGGCGAACATCCACCCGGTGAAGATGCGCTTGGCCTGTCCCGCCAGCGTCACCTCGTTCACCTCGGCGAAGGAGGTGGTGTTCTGCGTCTCGGTGGCCGGCCGCGTGTAGCAGACGCGCGGCGTCACCTGGAGCGCACCGAACTGCGCCGTCTCGCCGATAGCCACGTCGAACGCCGTGATGCGGCCGGTGATCTTGTCGAGGCCGGCAAAGACCGCAAAGGCATTGGCGATCTTCTGGGTCGGCGGCTGCACCACCACCACGTCGCCGCCCGCATCCGAGTTCGGGGCTGGCGGTGGCGCCGCAACGGGAGCCGGGCCAGGCGCCGGCTGGACGCCGGGGGGCAAGGCCGGCGCCGGGCCACGCTGGACCGTGCCGGGCGTCACCGGCCGGGGGGCCGGGGCGGCGGAGGGCGCGGCCGGACGGGGAGCCGGAACGGTGCCGGGCGGCGCTGGAATCGTGCCGGGGGGCGCGAGGGGCGTGGATTCGATCTGGCCCGGACGCTGATACTGCACCTGCGCCAGTGCCGCGGATGCCGTGCCGGCGAGAAACGCCGCGGCGAGAAGCGGCACGGTACGGTAAAGGCGCATCAGGACATCAACCCGTTACAAAATCTGAAGGCGGCGGGCATTCGCCACGCCGCCCTTCTGAAGCGCCGGATTCGGGCAGCGGCAAGGCGACCGGGCGAATAAGGCGATGGCGCGCGGAAGGTTGCCGTGCGCGAGCGACCATCAATCGCCGGGGGTCCAGGCCTTGTAGTCGCCGGTGACGCGGGGCCGCAGGCCGCCGGCCAGAACCGAGCCCTTGGGCCGGTAGGCGCCGGGCGAGCCGGTCATGTTGCGGCGGTGCGGCTTCTGCCAGGAGCGGGGGGTATAGGCCTCGTCCACCGGCGGGGTGTCCACGCGGTGGTGCATCCAGCCCCACCAGCCGGGCGGAATGGTGGAGGCTTCCGCATAGCCGGGGTAGATGACCCAGCGGCGCTCGAAGCCCAGCGTCGGGTCGATCTTGCCGCCCTTGGTGCGGAAATAGCGATTGCCGAACTCATCCTCGCCCACGAACTCGCCGAACCGCTTCGTCCACCACATGGTGCCGACGGTCTGCTTGTTCCACCAGGTGAAGATATAAAGCAGGAAGTTCTTCACGGCCCGCGCCTCGTTCAAAAATCGGGCGGAACATGCCATCTGGCCCGCCGCCTGTCCACCTGTCGCCGCCCCGCCCTACGGCATGAACAGCAGCATCACATAGACGCAGAAGACGATGAGATGCACAACGCCGTTCAGCGCATTAGTCCGCCCCGTGCCGAACGACAGGATGGACAGCACGAAGGTGACCAGCAGCATGGTGCGGTCCTCGGTGTCGAGGCCGAGGACCATGGAGTGGCCGATGAGCGTCGAGATGAAGGCCATGGCCGGGATGGTGAGCGCCACCGTGGCCAGCGCCGAGCCCAACGCGATGTTCAACGAATGCTGGAGGTGGTTGCGGGAGGCCGCCCGCACCGCGGCGATGCCTTCCGGCAACAGGATCAGCAGCGCGATGAGGGCGCCGGTCACGGCGTCGGGATCAGCCAGCGCGAAATTGCCGAGAAAGTCCTCGAAGGCCGCCGCCACGTGCTTCGACAAGGCGACCACCGCCGCAAGGCTCGCGAGCAGCATGACAAGGCTGAGCGCAAACGCGTTCGGCGTGGGCGGCGCGTCGCTGTGGCCCTCCGGCTGGCTCTCGTAGTGCTCGCGGTAGCGCACCGTCTGCATGTACAGGAACGCCCCGTAGAGCGAGATCGCGACGAAGCTCATGAAGATGAGCTGCCGGGGGGAGAAGGTGCCGGTCTCGCCCTCGTGGGTCTCGGCTGGCAAAACCAGCAGCATCACTCCCAGCGCAATCATCACTGAGAGGTAGCCCGAGACGCCCTGTTGCTGGATGGTCTGTTCCCGGTGCCTGAGGCTGCCGAGCAGCAGGCACAGGCCGACGATGCCGGTATTGACGATCATCAGCACGGAAAACACCGATTCCCGCGCCAGGGTCGGGTTGTTCTCGCCATGGAGCATCATCGAGGCCATCACCGAGACCTCGATGATGGTGACGGACATGGTGAGCAGCAGGACGCCGTAGGGCTGGCCAAGGCGGCGTGCCACCACGTCCGCATGGGCGACCGACGAGATCGCCGAACCGCACAGCAGCGCGATGGCGAGGACCGCGGCGATGCCCGGCACCAGACCTTCCGAGCCCGGCGCGAGGTCCGGCCACGCCTTCAGGAACAGCGCGAGCGCGAGGCCCGACCCCGGCACGAGGTAGTTGAGCGCCGTCGGGCCGCTTCCCTTCACGCTGTATTCCTTTCCGCCACGACCGGTCCCGCTGTCCCACATCCGCTACGGCCCCGCAAGGTTTCGCCCCCTGCCGGGCCGCCCGGCGCGCCTCAGAGCGCGACCGGCCGCCCGGTCGCCTTGCGCTCGGCAAGGAGGCACAGGTAGACCGAGGCCAGTGTCGCCCCCGCGAGCGCGGTGATCTCCGCATGGTCATAGGGCGGGGACACCTCCACCACGTCGAAGCCCTTCAGGTCGAGACCGCCGAGCCGCCGCAGGCACGAGATCGCCTCGCGGGTGGAAAGGCCGCCGCACACCGGCGTGCCGGTGCCCGGCGCGAAGGCGGGGTCCAACGCATCGATGTCGAACGTGACATAGACCGGGGCATCCCCGACCCGGTCGGCGATGTGGTCCGCCAGCGCGATCGGCCCCATCTCGGCGGCCGTCAACCCGTGGACGATCTCGATACCGCAGGTCTGGGGGGCGTAGGTGCGGATACCAACCTGGATCGAGCGATCGACCCGGATCAGCCCGTCCTTCACGGCGCGGGTGATCATGGTGCCGTGGTCCACCCGGTCGCCACCGTCTTCCCAGGTATCCTGGTGCGCATCGAACTGCACCAGCGCCACCGGCTCGCCGAGATGGGCCGTGAGAGCCTTAAGCACCGGATAGGTAAGGAAATGATCGCCGCCGAGGCTCACCAGATGGGCGCCCCGGGCATAGTGCGCACGCGCCTGCGCGGCGATGGCGGCCGGGATCCCGGCGGGCAGGCCGTAGTCGAAGACACAGTCCCCGCCATCGACCACATCCAGCGTCTCGAACGGGTCGATGCCGAAGGGATAGAACGGGTCGCCATCCAGGATGGTGGATGCGGCGCGGATGGCGCGCGGCCCGAATCGCGTGCCCGGCCGGTTGGAGACGGCCACATCCAGCGGCACGCCCCACACCACCACCTCCGCTCCGCCGCCGTCGCGCGCATAGCGCCGGCGCAGGAAGGAGGTGACGCCGGAATAATTGGGCTCGGTGGACTGGCCGTGGCGGAAGCCGGGATCAAGGGCGCGATCCACCGGGCGGGGATGCAGCGGATCGGTCGGGGTGGTGCTCGACATGACACTCCTCGAATGGGCGGCGGCCGAAAGCGCCCGGCGCCGCAGCGCCGGTATCATAAGCATTTTCGCTGATCGGATTGATTCAATCCGATCAGATCCGGCTCCCGCGCGCTCACTCCGGTGCGAGGCGTCCGCGATAAACCACCTTGCCCGGCGGCTGCCCGTCTGCGGAGGCAGCGCCCGAGCCGAGCTTCGGCTCCTGCGTCACCACCACTTCGGCCGCGCCGAGCCGGTTCCGGCCGAGACCTGCGAGCGCCGGCGTGCGGCCGGACAGTCCGGCGGTGAACGCGCCGAGCAGCAGCGCCGGCCGGCCGGGAACCAGCAGCCACAGCCGGTTGATCTCGCCCTCCGGCGGTACGGGCGCAAAGCTGCGCACGAAGATCACGCCGCTGTCCGGATCGAGGCGGACGGCGATGGACGGCAGCGGCTCGCTCTGGAGCACGCCCACCCATTGGCCGTCGCGCGGCCAGAACCATTCGCGATAGGCGGCGAAAGCGGCGACGGCGATGAGCAGCGCCGTCAGCGTGAGCGTCGCCGCCCGCCACGGAAAGCTGCTCCGCCGCATCGGCCGGCGCAGCCCATCGGCGGGCGCGGCTTCATCGCCCGCCGCGGCAGGCTCCGGCAGCGCCGAGACCACGCCGGACGCCACCACCGCGGCCCAGCCAGGCAAAGGCGGCGCCTCCTCCCCCTTGGCGCCGGCCGCGGGATCGGCGGAGGGCGGCTCGGCGGAGGGCTCGACCGGGGTCGGCTCGATGGGGGGGGCCGTGGCCAAGGTGGATTGGGCGGGGACGGATTGGAGAGGGGCCGGCTCGAAGGTGGCAGGCTCGGTGCGAGGCTCCGGGGACGCGGCCTCCGCGCTCGCCGCCACCTCAGCCGGTTGCGCATGGGGTGATGACGCATCCCCCGCGCCAGCCTCGGCAGTCGCGTCACGGACTGCATCGGCGACGCCCAAGCCGTCATCCCCGAAAGAGGCTGCGACGTCTGCCGTCCCGGACGGTGGCCGCACCGTCTCCAGGCTCGCGACCTCCTCCGGGCCGTAAGGCAAAACCGTAATCAGCAGTTCCGCCGGGACCTGAGAGCCGCCCTCGGCACTGGTGGCATGGGATTCCGCTGCCACGACGGATGTCGGCACCGGCAAACCGGAGATTGGCGCGGCCTCGACCGAATCGAAGGCGGAACTGGCTATCGCCTCCGCCTCGAAAACGCCGGGCATGGGGATCGCCGGGCTTCCGGGTAGCGCAGGCGTCACGCCGTCCTGTAGCAGCCCAGGCGAGGCCTGATCCGCCCCTGCCGCGATCTCGGCAGCATGGACCGCAGGCGCGGCGCCCTCGTCTGCTGTCGATGGCGCGGGCTGATTCGCGCCCACCGCGGTCGGCGAAAAAGCGTCGGGCGACGGTGCCTCAGGCTCCAGGAACGTGAAGGGCGGTGGTGGTGGCGGCCCAGCGGTCAGCGCGCCCTCGTCCGCCGGAGGCGGCGCGGGCAATACCTGATCCGTCCCGGTCTCGGTGCCTTCGGCGGCTGGCGGCGGATCGGGCTCCAGGAAGATGAAGGCCGGGGGCGGCGTCAGCGGTTCCGGCACCGGACGCGGGCGCGGCGGCGCAGGGGGCGCCAGCTTGAGCGGGGGCGGCAAGGAATCGGCCCGCTCCGACGCAGCGGCCTGCGGCGGTGGTTCAGGCAAGGGAGGGGCGGGCGGCAGCAGGCCGGCGGCGACGGCATCCTGAATAGCGCCGCCGAGGGTCCGCCCGCCGGGCACTCTGAGAGCCACCGGCACCGGAGGCGCGGCAGGCGGCGGGACCGGGGCCGGCCGCTTCGGGCGCGGGGGCCCCTCCCCTGCTCCGCGTCCGGGAGGGGCGAAGCCGAACAGCCGGCGCACGGTTGCCACCGGTCCCTGGGGCCGGGGCGCGGGCGCCCGGCCGGGGCGCACCTCCCCGACCACCGGGCGCGGCGCGGGCTCGGCCGGTGGTGGAACCTTGCGAAGCGTCTTGGGCGGCGCAGCGGCCGGCGCGGCCTTGAGATCGGCGACGATCACCCGCCAGATCGAGGGCGGCGGCGTCACCGGGACGGCAAGTTCGTGGAGCGGCGACAGGCGGCGCTCCCACAGCCGCACCAGCCCCGCGAACGGGGGATCGGCCGCGATGCGCGCACGCACGTTCTTTCGCTCTTCCGAATCAAGGGTGCCGAGCACGTATTCGGCCGCTAGGGTGCGGTCGGCCTCGGTCAGGTGCGCCGCGGGGGCCGGCACCGTCATGAGCGCCGCCCCATGCACTCGCCGAGCTGGGACACGCTGCGCGCCATCCAGGCACGGATGGCGGCCACCGGCGCGTCGAAATAGATGGACAGGGCCTCGCGGTTCCAGCCGTCATAGAAGGCGAGCAGCACCATGCGCCGGCGCTCCTCCGGCAGCTTGCCGAGGCAGGCGAGCAGACGGATCAACGCCGGGCTCCGGCGTTCGGAGGCGAGCGGGTCCTCGCCCCTCTGGGCGGCGTCGAACGGCTCGAAGGCGTCGCCCACGGGCCGCTTCCAGGCCATGTCGAGGGCGCTGGAGCGGGCCACGGCGGCCATCCAGCAGACCGGATCTTCCTGCGGGCGCAGGGTGTGGGCCTCAGCCCGGATGCGCCTGTAGGCCTGCCGCAGCGCCTCGCCGGCCAGCTCCGGTCGCCGGAGCAGGCGGAGCACGAGCCCATAAAGCTTCGGGCTCGTGAGGCGGTAGAGCTCCTCGAAGGCGTGCAGGTCGCCGGCGGCGACGCGATCGACGAGGGCATGGACCTTGCGGTGGGAGGTCACGGAACATTCGTGCTCGGTGGGGGACCGCGCAGAAGCTACCGGAGCGGCACTGCGGAATGGAAGCCTTGAATGCCACAGGACACGCGTGCCGCGCGCAAAAAAGCGCGCCGCACCGCAGCATTAGCTACCAATTTACCGTCGCCATCGCCCTTACGGCTTTCCCGCCTCGCAAAAGGCTCCTGAGGTCAGTGGCGGGCAGTCTCGCCGGGGCGCAGCGGCTGACGCCGGCCCGGAGCCTCGACACGCCCGGCGCGATCCATCTCGCCGGCCGCCTCCACCAGGGCAAGGTCGGCTTCCACCTCGGCGAGGGTGGCCCGGGCCGCCTCCTGCTGAGCTTTCAGATCCTGCGCGGACCGCTGGAGATTGTCGCGCCGGTTGCGCGCGGCAAGCGCCAGCGGCGGATAGGCGAAATGCCTGGGATCGGAGATGCCGGAGCGCTCCTCCTCCGCGGAAATGTCGCGCTCGAGATCTTGGGCCATGCGCTCGAACTCGGCGATCATGGTGTCGATCTGGGCAAGGCGGCGGCGCGCATCGTCGATCTGGAATCGCTTTGCACGGATCAGGGGGTCACGCGACTTCATCGCCTCTACTCCGGTACGCATACGGGAACGCGCCCCCAACGCCCGTGTGCGCTCGGAGCTTCCGGGTTCAGAGAATGTCGTGTGCTGGTTGCCCTTTCCTTACCTCGACCGCGGCAATGGGATGAAAATCGCGTTCGCGGACGCCACGGCAACCAATCGTTTACCGCCTTCATTAATGATGACGCTACGGTTCGGGTGAAGCGCCTTGGCGTGCGTCACCTGGGCACCGCCCCAGGCTCGGGCGGGAGGGGTGGCCGCGCACGTGACCGAGGGCTTGTGGAAAAGACCTTAAGTGCTTGATGAAGAGTCAGTCTTGACTCTCGTGCACAAAGTTTTTTCGACAGACTCTTGTGGAAGAGAATCGAGATCTGTTAACGATTCTACACACGTAACGCGAATCACCCCGATGGCCGAGCAACAGAAGTCGGCAGCCCCGACTTCTGGGTAGTTGCGAGGAAAGGGATAGCCATGCGCGTCTTGCTCATCGAGGACGACAGTGCTACGGCCCGAGGCATCGAACTGATGCTGAAGACCGAGAGCTTTAACGTCTATACGACCAACCTCGGTGAGGAAGGCGTAGATCTCGGTAAGGTCTACGAATACGACATCATCCTTCTCGACTTGAACCTGCCCGACATGTCGGGGTTCGAAGTCCTGCGCGCCCTGCGCGTGGCGAAGGTGAAGACACCGATCCTCATCCTGTCCGGCCTCGCCAATACGGAAGACAAGGTGAAGGGCTTCGGCTTCGGCGCCGACGACTACCTCACCAAGCCGTTCCACAAGGACGAGATGGTGGCGCGCATCCACGCCATCGTACGCCGGTCCAAGGGCCACGCCCAGTCGGTGATCCAGACCGGCGACCTCGTGGTGAACCTGGACACCAAGACCGTGGAGGTGGAGAACAACCGGGTCCACCTCACCGGCAAGGAATACCAGATGCTGGAGCTGCTCTCGCTCCGCAAGGGCACGACCCTGACCAAGGAGATGTTCCTCAACCATCTCTACGGCGGCATGGACGAGCCCGAACTGAAAATCATCGACGTGTTCATCTGCAAGCTGCGCAAGAAGCTCGCCAACGCGTCCGCGGGCAAGAACTACATCGAGACCGTGTGGGGCCGGGGCTATGTGCTGCGCGAGCCCATGCTGGGCGCCGAGCGCATCGCCGTCTGATCCCCTCTCTCCTCGCACGCAACAAAGAGGCCCCGCATCGCGGGGCTTTTTCGTTTGGGGGCCAGACAAGCGCCGCGAGCGAAAGAGCCCCCGCCGATAGCCCTGGTCAGCCCGGCGTGGAGATGGTCACGGTGTCGCCCTCCTGGGCGAAGCGGATGGCGATGGCGCAGTCGCGGGCCAGCATGCCGGCATAGAAGGGCTGTACCGAATGGGCATCGAGCCCGCCCTCGGGTGCGGCGCCGTCCACCAGCGCCTGCAGCCCTTCCGGGATGCGCGCCTTCTCGCCGGTGGAGGCCAGCACGAAGCCGGTGGCATCGCCCTCCCCTGCCGCCGAGATGCGGATGACGCCACCGCGCGGAATGGTGGTGCCGGCCAGCAGCACCAGATTGAGCAGCAGCTTGACCCGGTTCTTGGGCAGAAGCTCCCGTGGCAGGGACCATTCCACCCGGGTACGGCCGTCCTCGATCACCGGGCGCACCACCTGCTCGGCATCGCCGAGATCAAGCCGCGCCCCGGCGGAACCGGCCGCACCGAAGGCGAGGCGAGTGAACTGGAGCCGCGCGGAAGCCTGCCGCGCGCTCTTGGCGATGAGATCGAGGGCGACATCACGCATGTCCGCGGCGTCCTCGTCCTCCAGCACCTCGAGGCCGTTGACGATGGCGCCCACCGGGCTGATCACGTCGTGGCACACCCGCGAGCACAGGAGGGCCCCGAGATCGAGCGCGGAGACGGCCAGCGTCACGACGGGCGCGGCAGCGGCGGACTTTTCGGTGGCGGGGCTTTGGGTGGCGGTCTTTTCGGTGGACATGGCGTCTCCCGGACGGCGACGGCGGGCGGCTCAATGCGGCTCCGCCGGACCGCGCCCGAATCCGTCTGGATCAAAGTCGGTCCAGTTACACCGCCGGCACACGGCGCCACAAGCGCTGCCGCTCCGCCGCCGGGCGTGCAGCCTGACGTGCCGCCGACCTGCCGCCGACTTGCCGCACCGCACCAACCATGATGTGGAACCGCGCATCGACACGGCCGCCGCGCGGGGCTAGAGACTGCGTCCCCGAGACCCGCAAAAGCCGCTCGCCATGACCTTTCCCGTGCCCCGCGCGCCCGCCCCCACCGATGCCGCCCTGCTGGCGGGCCTTGCGGAGGCGGCGCTGGCAGCCGGCGTCGTCATCCGCCGCATCGAGGCGGAAGGCATCACCCACCGGCAGAAATCCGACCGGAGCCCGGTGACGGAGGCGGATCACGAGGCTGAAGCCACCATCTTCGCCGCCCTCGCCCACCTCATGCCCGGCGTGCCGGTGGTAGCGGAGGAGGCGACGGCGGCGGGCACCGAGGTCATCTGCGGCAATCGCTTCGTGCTGGTCGACCCTCTCGACGGCACGCGCGAATTCATCTCCGGCAACGGCGAGTACACCGTGAACATCGCGGTGGTGGAGGACGGCGCCCCGGTGCTCGGCGTGGTCTACGCGCCGGCCCGGGCCTTGCTGTTCGCCGGGCGGCCCGGGGCCGCCTTCCGGGCCATCCGCGCACCCGGCGCCCGCGTCGATGCGCAGGACTGGACCCCCATCGCCTGCCGCAAGGTGCCGGACGGCCCCCTCGTGGTGGCCGAAAGCCGCTCCCACGGCGATCCCGCCACCGACGCGCTCATTGCCCGCCACCAGGTGGCGGAGCGCATTCCGGCGGGGTCGGCGCTGAAATTCGGCCTCATCGCCGAGGGCAAGGCGGACTTCTACCCTCGCCTCGGCCCGGTGATGGAGTGGGACAGCGCGGCGGGTCATGCCCTGGTGGTGGCGGCCGGCGGCAGCGTCACCCGTCCGGACGGCAGCCCCCTCACCTATGGCCATGCGGAGGTCGGCTACATGGTCCACGGCTTCGTGGCCTGGGGCGCCGGCGGGCCGCCGGACACGGGCGCGGCGGGTTAACCCGCCGATAATTCCGGATCCCGCATGGTGATTTTCAGGTAACGCCCGACCATCAGCGCGCGGCCGACGTCCCTGCGTCATACTCATCGCCATAATTTGAGCGATTCGCGCGGTCGCCATACACGCCCCAGGTGACGCACACCCAAGGCGACGCAAACCCGGTTGACGCAGCCCCAGTTGAAGCGGCCCCCTTCATCGAAGCCCACTGCGAGATCCCCCATGCGCTTCTCTTCGAGCTTCCTCAAGACCGCCCGCGGCCTGCCGCAGACGCTGCGGCGCCAGATGGGGCGCCAGATCACCCGCCACCTTGGCGGCCTCGTGGTCGCCCTCGCCGCGTTCGGTGCCGCGGTGCCCGCAAGCGCACAAGGCCAGGGGCCGACCCCGCAGGCCTATTCCACCAACGAACTGGTCAGCAAAGGCCACTCCTTCTTCGGCAGTGTCTCGCGCGGGCTCGCGCTCAGCATCGAGAAAGCGGTGGGTCAGTGGGGCCAGCCCAACGGCTACATCCTCGGCCAGGAAGGCTCCGGCGCCTTCGTGGGCGGCCTGCGCTATGGCGAGGGCGTGCTCTATACCCGCAACGCCGGCGACCTGAAGGTCTACTGGCAGGGTCCCTCCGTGGGCTGGGACTTCGGCGGCGACGGCGCCCGCACCATGGTCCTCGTCTACAATCTGCGGAGCGTGGACGACATCTTCCGCCGCTTCGGGGGCATCTCCGGCTCGGCCTATGTGGTGGCCGGCTTCGGCATGACCGCGCTCGGGGCCGACGGCATCGTGGTGGTCCCGATCCGTTCGGGCGTGGGCGTGCGCCTCGGCGCCAATCTCGGCTACCTCAAGTTCACCCCCAACCCCACCTGGAACCCCTTCTGAGAGCATCCGGGCGCACACCAATCGACGCGCCCCG
The DNA here is from genome assembly GCF_008364685.1 of Xanthobacter oligotrophicus. Lineage (GTDB taxonomy): Bacteria > Pseudomonadota > Alphaproteobacteria > Rhizobiales > Xanthobacteraceae > Xanthobacter > Xanthobacter oligotrophicus. Next base: position 91,112 of record NZ_VTTL01000009.1, on the reverse strand, counting down.
CGCGAAACGGGCGCGTCGCCGCTGGCACGCTGCAGCGCGCCGTGGCATGAATGGATGAAGGTTCCGGGACGGCGCGCGGCGGGTGCATTCCACTACCGCTCGCCCGACGGAACGGCAGATGAGACGTGTGACGGCCCATCCCGCTCGCGGCAGCGAAACGGGCTCGCCGGGCCGGCTCCAGGGGAAGGGCGAGTGCGCGCGTGATCGAGCAGATCATGTATTTCACGTTGGGCGTGCTGATTGCGACGCTCGTGGCTCTGCTCGTGCTGCCGGCGGTCTGGCACCGGGCGGTCCGGCTCACCACCAAGCGGGTGGAAGCCGCCGTGCCCATCTCCATCTTCGAGGTGCAGGCCGACAAGGACCAGCAGCGCGCCTTCTTCGCCCTCAACCAACGCCGGCTGGAACTCCAGACCGATGCCATGCGCGAGACCATCACCGCGCATGCCGCCACCATCGAGACCCAGCGCCAGCGCACCTTCGCGCTTGAAACCGAGCTGAAGGCGCTTCAGGCCCAGTACCATCTCGCCACGGCCACAGGCGCCGAGCGTGACGTGCTGCTGGGCGAGATCCAGGACCAGTTGGCCGACCGCACCGCGACCGTCGCCCGGCTGGAGGAGGAGCTTACCGCGCGGACCTCCGCCCTCACGGCGCTGGAGGCGGCGCACCGCACCCTGGAAACCGACGCGCAGGCCCTCGCCGCCACCCTGGCGACGCGCGAGGCCACCCTGGTAAGCGAGCGCGAACGCATCGCCGCGCTGGAGAAGGATACGGCCGACCTGCGCAGCCGCCTCGCCGACACCACGCGTCGGCTGGAGGAGACCTCCGCCGCGCTTGAATCCGAACGCACCGCTGCCGCCGAGGCCAAGACCGTGGCTGCGGAAGCGGCGACCAGCCTGTCCACGGACCTCGCCGAAATCCAGGCCGCCCTCGCCCTCAAGACCACGGAAAGCGACGGCTGGCGTGAAGCCATCGCCGCCCTGGAGGCGGAACGCGACCGGCTGGCCGGTCTGCTCGCCATCGCCGAGCGCGATCTCGACGCCAACCGTGCCGTCGTCCACGCCTTCGAGCAGCGGCGCGCCAGCGAATTCGTCGCCGCCGAGGTGGAAAACCGCCGCCTTGCCGACACGCTGCACATGCTCAAGGCCGACCATGCGCTGATGGAAGAGGCGATCCAGCGCGCGCCCCGCGAAGCCGAGGCCACACCGTTGCTTGCGCCCGAAGGGCTCGATGCCGTACGCGACGGCGTCACCGAGGTGGCGGCGAAGCTTGCTGCCCTGACCGCCAAGCTGGAAGGCCCCGGCTCGCCGGTGCGCAGGCTGGTGGCCGATGATGCGACAGGCGAACTCGCCGCGCGCATCCGCGCCCTTCTGGACCAGGACGAGGACACCGCGCAGGAAGCCGAGGTTACCGGCGACGCTTCAGCTGAGGCGCCCGCCGCCGCCCCCGCTGCGGCCAAGCGCACTGCCGCAAAACGCGGTCGCGCCGTCGCCGGCTGATCCTCGGCGCTTCCTGTCAGAAGATCAAAGGCGGCTCCCACCTAACGGGAAGAGCGTTTTCCCGATCGCTCTTGAGAGCACCGCGCTCTATCGCGACGCCACCTCCAGTTCCGAGAGGCGGGCCCGCATGTCGCGCGACAGCTCTGGGAACCGCGCGGGCTCGACGAAGTCGGCCTCCCGATAGGGCGGTCCCTTGCGGCCGCCGGTGAAGACACGGCTGCCCTCCTCCGTCATGACCACGTCGCCGCGCCGGAGCGTGGGGTCGTTCATCACGTCGATCCGGTTGAGGCCGCCGATGCGGCTGCCTGCCGTGCAGGTGCAGCCCTCCACCAGGCGCTGACGATAGACGAAGGCGTTGGGCAGCTCCGAATAGGCTTTCCCGCTGCGCGAAACGGCCGCGTCGATGCCCTTCGTACTGTCGGACGAGGTGTAGATGGCCATCTTCGCCGCCGGGCAGAAGGCGTTGCACTGGGCAAGCGCACCCTCCTCCGCCGCCTTGCCCTGGAGCGGGAAATAGCGCCCATCGCAGGTGCGCACGCAATAGGCCACGCCCGAGCCCCAGCTGGCGGTGGACGAGCCCTCGCCGCGAACCCGAGGCGTTATGACGATGCGCGGCCGCTCGGGCGTTTCGACGCGTGCGTGCGGTCTCATGCCGCCGAACAGCATCGAGAAGAAATTTCCGGGAGACGCCTGCGGCGCCACCGGAAAAAATCCGCCTCGCGACTGCGCGCGCGCCCCTGCGCCCCCCAGGGCGACGGCCGCGAGGAAGCCCGATGCGAAAAGGATGGCGTGCCACATCGCCGGCCGGCCGGTCAGGGCCGCGCCACTGTGCTGTCGTCCCAAGGTGAACCTCCCGCGCCCGCCGCCCCGCGCGACGCGGCCGTCGTCAGTGCCCGAAAGCCCGGCACGCAGAAGCCTTTCCAACGCCGATCAAGGCGCAGGGCAGCTTTCGAGCCGAAATGGAAACCGCCACAGGAGGGCGTCAAGCGAACGCGGAAACCGTATGCAACGGTCGCGGCACCACTGTCGGATGTTCCTGCGGATGGGTCAGGAACGCGAGCGTGGGCGTCGCCAGAAGAACGGCGGCGAACAACATGGCCACAAGCGAGATCAGAACCGAACCATGAGCCAAGCCAGGCATGGCAGGACTCCCCTTCTTCCCCAGATCCTCGGCCTTCGGTCCGCCGCGCCGTCGCCGAGCTTTAAGATAACGTTAAAAGCTTGCCTGTGGCTCCGGCGTCACAGTTCACGTTCTCGCGAGCATGGTTGCAATGCGGAAAATCTTCACTCTGGTACCACCGAAGAGCTACCGGCACACCTGCTGCCAGTGCGACTGGCCCTGAGGACCGATTCGGCGGGTCCAGAAGCAGTTCGGGCGCGGGGGCGGACCCCAGCTTTGGGCATAGATGGGAACGCGCACGTTCGAGCGGGGCCGCCACACGCAGCGGCCATAGGTGCACACCCAGCGCACCTGCTGGGGCGCCGCTTCCGGCTGCCCGGCCGCGAGCGCGGTGCCGGGGTTCAGCAGCGAAGCCGCCTGCCCGCCGCCGGCGGCGAGGAGGACGGCACCGACGCCGAGAGACAGCGCCATCAGCATGCACTTCATGAAACACCTCTTCTGCCGGCAGCCCGGCCCTCGACTGATACCGCGCGGATTGGCCCCGCACCACGAGAGCCGGGGTGGGATATATCCCAGTCCGTCGGGCGCAAAACGCCCGCTGCGCCTTCCCTGCCCGTCTACCGTCGTCGGCCGCAAATGCAAGCGCGCCCATCCGGCCTCGGCTGTTCCATGGCGCCGCGCGCTGCGCTGCGGCAACACAGCCGCCTTGCGCGGCACCCCTCCTCTCCATGATATGGGCCCATGATCGACAAGCTCGAATACCTGATCGCCCTCGCCCGGGAACGTCACTTCGGCCGCGCCGGTGAAGCCTGCGGAGTGACGCAGCCCACCCTTTCCGCCGGAATCAAGCAGCTGGAGGACACGCTGGGCGTGCTGCTGGTGCAGCGCGGCTCGCGCTTCATGGGCTTCACACCCGAGGGCGAGCGCACGCTGGAATGGGCGCGGCGGATCGTGGCCGATTCGCGGGCCATGCGTCAGGACATCGATGCGCTCAAGCGCGGCCTTGCCGGCCCGCTGCGCATCGCGGCCATCCCGACCGCTTTGCCCATGGTGGCGGCGCTGACCACTCCCTTCCGCGCGCGCCACCCGGACGTGCGCTTCACGGTGATCTCCCGCACCTCCATCGAGATCCTGAACCATCTCGAAAACCTGGAGATCGACGCCGGCCTCACCTACCTCGACAACGAACCGCTGGGCCGGGTCAACACGGTGCCGCTCTATCGCGAGCGCTACCGGCTCGTCACCTCGCCCCAGTCCCGCTACGGCGAGCGCGACGCAGTGACCTGGGCCGAGGTGGCCGAGCTTCAGCTCGCTCTGCTCACCCCCGACATGCAGAACCGCCGCATCGTGGACAATCTGCTCGCTGCCGCCGGCGCCAGCCACAAGCCGACGCTCGAATCCAATTCCATGATCGTGCTGTTCACCCACGTGCGCACCGGCCTGTGGGCGAGCGTGATGCCGGCCATGCTGGCGGATTCGCTGGGGCTCACCTCAGTGGTGCGGTCCATTCCCATCGTGGAGCCGGACATCTCCCACTCCATCGGCCTGGTGGTGCCCCACCGCGAGCCGACCACGCCCATCACCGCCGCCCTGGTCGCTGAAGCCCGGCGCATCGCGCCCAAGCTGGAGCAGAGCGGCATCGCCGATCCGGCCATTGCTGCAATGCAATAAATCCGATGGGGCCGACCGCGGCTCCGCGGCCCCGTACATAGAAAAACACGATCAATATACCAAGAACCATCCCAGACAGACGCGATTGACGCAGCGCGGAGCGTTTCATTCAGACGAAGCGCCACGCCTTACCTCCGTCTTTCATAGAGATGTTCTATTGCAACATCCCACAGCTGGCTTGATCAGGGGGCCGGGTGTGACACACTTTCCCATAAGCAAGACGAAGCGGCGGCAATGCGCCCTCACGGCTTTTGGGAAAGCGAGACGTCCATGGCGGTCTATGAGGATTGGAGCACTGAGCGCGCAGCGCAGGTGATCTCCGAGAACCGGCATCTCGAAGGGGCCACCATGCCCATCCTGCATGCCCTGCAGGAGACGTTCGGCTTCGTGCCGGACCCGGCGGTGCCCATGATCGCCGAAAGCCTCAACCTCTCGCGCGCCGAGGTCTATGGCGTTCTCACCTTCTATCACGACTTCCGGCGCGAGGCGCCCGGACGCCACGTGGTGAAGCTGTGCGCCGCCGAGGCCTGCCAGTCCGTGGGCGGCAAGGCACTCGCCCACTATGCCGAGGAAAAGCTTGGCGTGGACATGGGTTCAACCTCCCCCGACGGGCGGGTGACCCTGGAGCCCATCTATTGCCTGGGCCTGTGCGCCTGCGCTCCGTCCGCCCTTGTGGACGGCCAGCTCGTGGGTCGGCTTGACCGCGATGCCATCGACGAAATCGCCGACTGCTTCGCCAACGGCAAGAGCTTCGGAGACGCCTGATGAAATCCCCCCGCATCTTCGTCCCGAACGACGCCACTGCGGTGGCCTGCGGCGCCGACCGCGTCGCCCGCAAGCTGGAAGCTGGGCTGCTGGCCCGCGGCATCACTGCCGACATCACCCGCAACGGTTCGCGCGGCCTGTTCTGGCTGGAACCCCTCATCGAGGTTGAGACCGAGCGCGGCCGCGTCGGCTACGGCCCGGTGAAGCCCTCCGACGTGGAAGACCTGCTCCATGCCGGCATCCTCCATGGCGCCGACCATCCCCTGTGCGTGGGCGTGGTGGAGGAGATCCCGTATCTCAAGAAGCAGACGCGGCTCACCTTCGCCCGCATCGGCATCATCGATCCGCTCTCGCTCACCGACTACAAGGCCCATGGCGGCTATCGCGGACTGGAGCGGGCCATCACGCTCGGCCCGTCGGCCACGGTGGAAGAGGTGGTGGAAAGCGGCCTGCGCGGGCGCGGCGGCGCGGGCTTTCCCACCGGCATCAAGTGGCGCACGGTGGCCGCGGCTCCGGCCGACCAGCGCTACATCGTCTGCAATGCGGACGAGGGCGACAGCGGCACCTTCGCCGACCGCCTGATCATGGAGGCGGACCCGTTCTGCCTCATCGAGGGCATGACCATCGCCGGCCTCGCGGTGGGGGCCACCAAGGGCTACGTCTACTCGCGCTCCGAATATCCCCTCGCCTTCGTGGTGATGGAAAAGGCCATCGAGAAGGCGCGCGAGGCCGGCCTTCTGGGCGACAACATCCTCGGCTCGGGCCTGTCGTTCGACATGGAAATGCGCATGGGCGCCGGCGCCTATGTGTGCGGCGAGGAAACCGCCCTACTGGAAAGCCTTGAGGGCAAGCGCGGGCTGGTGCGCGCCAAGCCGCCGCTGCCGGCCCACAAGGGCCTGTTCCAGAAGCCCACCGTCATCAACAATCTGGTGTCGCTCGCCACCGTACCGGTGATCCTGGACAAGGGCGGCAAGTATTACCGCGACTTCGGCATGGGCCGTTCGCGCGGCACCATGCCGATCCAGATCGCCGGCAACATCAAGTTCGGTGGCCTGTTCGAGACCGCCTTCGGCATCCCGCTGGGCGAGCTGGTCTATGACATCGGCGGCGGCACGGCCTCCGGCCGTCCTGTGAAGGCGGTGCAGGCCGGCGGCCCGCTGGGCGCCTACCTGCCCACCCACCAGTTCGACACCCCGTTCGACTACGAGGCCTTCACCGCCAAGGACGCGCTCATCGGCCATGGCGGCCTGGTGGTGTTCGACGACACGGCGGACCTTGCCGACATGGCCCGCTTCGCCATGGAATTCTGCGCCCACGAGAGCTGCGGCAAGTGCACGCCCTGCCGCATCGGCTCGACCCGGGGCGTCGAGACCCTCGACAAGGTGATCGCCGGCGAGAAGCGCGAGCAGAATCTCGCCCTGCTCACGGACCTTTGCCACACCATGAAGCTTGGTTCCCTGTGCGCGCTGGGCGGCTTCACGCCCTACCCGGTGCTGAGCGCGCTCAATCATTTCCCGGAAGACTTCGGCGTCGCGCCGAAGCTGCCGGCCGCCGCAGAATAATTGGAGGAACACCATGTCCCTCGTTCACGAAATCGACTACGGCACGCCGGCTTCCAAGTCGCAGAAGCTTGTCACCCTCACCATCGACGGCATGAGCATCACGGTGCCCGAGGGCACCTCCATCATGCGGGCCGCCATGGAGGCGGGGAACCAGATCCCGAAGCTCTGCGCCACCGACATGCTGGACAGCTTCGGCTCGTGCCGGCTCTGCCTCATCGAGATCGAAGGCCGCAACGGCACTCCGGCCTCGTGCACCACGCCGGTGGCCGAAGGCATCGTGGTCAAGACCCAGACCGAGCGGCTGAAGCAGATCCGCAAGGGGGTGATGGAGCTCTACATCTCCGACCACCCGCTGGACTGCCTCACCTGCTCCGCCAACGGCGACTGCGAACTGCAGGACATGGCCGGCGTGGTGGGCCTGCGCGACGTGCGCTACGGCTACGAGGGCGAGAACCACACCAAGCTCGGCAAGGATGAGTCCAACCCCTACTTCACCTACGAGCAGTCGAAGTGCATCGTCTGCAACCGGTGCGTTCGGGCCTGCGAGGAAGTGCAGGGCACGTTTGCGCTCACCATCTCCGGCCGCGGCTTCGGCTCGCGGGTTTCGCCGGGCATGGACGAGCCCTTCCTCACCTCGGAATGCGTCTCCTGCGGCGCCTGCGTGCAGGCCTGCCCCACCGCGACGCTGAACGAGAAGGCCATGTACGACATCGGCACCCCCGAGCATTCGGTGGTGACCACCTGCGCCTATTGCGGCGTGGGCTGCACCTTCAAGGCCGAGATGCGCGGCGACGAGCTGGTGCGCATGGTGCCCTACAAGGACGGCAAGGCGAACCGCGGGCATTCCTGCGTCAAAGGCCGCTTCGCCTATGGCTACGCCGTCCACCAGGACCGCATCCTGAAGCCCATGATCCGCTCCTCCATCCACGAGCCGTGGCAGGAAGTGACCTATGAGGAGGCCATCGCCTACGCTGCCTCCGAGTTCAAGCGGATCCAGGAGAAGTACGGCAAGCGCGCCGTGGGCGGCATCACCTCCTCGCGCTGCACCAACGAGGAGACCTACCTGGTCCAGAAGCTGATCCGCGGCGGCTTCGGCAACAACAACGTGGACACCTGCGCCCGCGTCTGCCACTCGCCCACCGGCTACGGCCTCTCCCAGACCTACGGCACCTCCGCCGGCACCCAGGACTTCGACAGCGTCGAGGAGACGGACGTCGTCCTGATCATCGGTGCCAATCCCACCGACGGCCACCCGGTGTTCGGCTCCCGCCTCAAGAAGCGGCTGCGCGAGGGCGCCAAGCTGATCGTGGTGGACCCGCGCCGCACCGATATCGTGCGCTCGCCCCATGTCGAGGCGTCCTACCACCTGCCGCTCAAGCCCGGCACCAACGTCGCCATCGTCACGGCGCTGGCCCACGTGATCGTCACCGAGGGGCTGGTGAACGAGCAGTTCGTGCGCGAGCGCTGCGACTGGGACGAGTTCCAGGACTGGGCCGCCTTCGTCGCCGACGAACGCCACTCGCCGGAAGCGGTCGAGAAGTACACCGGCGTCGATCCGGCCCTGGTGCGCGGCGCGGCCCGGCTCTATGCCACCGGCGGCAACGGGTCGATCTATTACGGCCTCGGCGTCACCGAGCATTCGCAGGGCTCCACCACGGTGATGGCCATCGCCAACCTCGCCATGGCCACGGGCAACGTGGGCCGCAACGGCGTGGGCGTGAACCCGCTGCGCGGCCAGAACAACGTGCAGGGCTCCTGCGACATGGGCTCGTTCCCCCACGAGCTGCCGGGCTATCGCCACGTCTCCGACGACGCCACCCGCTCGACCTTCGAGGCGCTGTGGGGCGTGCCGCTGGACGACGAGCCGGGCCTGCGCATTCCCAACATGTTCGACGCGGCGGTGGATGGCACGTTCAAGGGCCTCTACGTGCAGGGCGAGGACATCCTCCAGTCCGACCCCGACACCAAGCACGTCTCGGCGGGCCTTGCGGGCCTCGAATGCCTGATCGTGCAGGACCTGTTCCTGAACGAGACGGCCAACTACGCCCACGTCTTCCTGCCCGGCTGTTCCTTCCTTGAGAAGGACGGCACCTTCACCAATGCCGAGCGCCGCATCCAGCGCATCCGCAAGGTGATGGCGCCGAAGAACGGCTATGCGGACTGGGAGGTCACCCAGTTGCTTGCCAACGCGCTGGGCTTCCCCATGACCTACACCCACCCCTCGCAGATCATGGACGAGATCGCGGCCCTCACCCCCACCTTCGCGGGCGTGAACTATGCCAAGCTCGACGAACTGGGCTCGGTGCAGTGGCCGTGCAACGACAGCGCGCCGGAAGGCACGCCCATCATGCACATCGGCGGCTTCGTGCGCGGCAAGGGCAAATTCGTCCTCACCGAATACGTGCCCACCGACGAGAAGACCGGGCCGCGCTTCCCGCTGCTGCTCACCACCGGCCGCATCCTCAGCCAGTACAATGTGGGCGCCCAGACCAGGCGCACCGCGAACGTGGCCTGGCATCCGGAGGACGTGCTGGAGATTCACGCCCACGACGCCGAGAACCGCGGCATCCGGGATGGCGATTTCGTGAAGCTGGACAGCCGGGCGGGTTCCACCTCGCTGCGCGCGGTGATCTCGGACCGGGTGGCTCCGGGGGTGGTCTACACCACCTTCCACCATCCGGTGACGCAGGCCAACGTGGTGACCACCGACTATTCCGACTGGGCCACCAACTGCCCGGAATACAAGGTGACCGCCGTGCAGGTCTCGCCCTCCAACGGCCCCACCCAGTGGCAGGAGGACTACGAGAACCTCTCGCGCACCTCCCGCCGCATCGCCGCCGAAGCCGCGGAGTGAGGCCTGCGCTTTCACGCCCCCTCTCCCGCTTGCGGGGAGGGCTGGGGTGGGGGCCACAGGGTGCACAAGCACTTCAAACCGTCATGGCCGGGCTTGACCCGGCCATCCACCTGGTCAGGCCAGGAACACCTTCCGCGCGGTGTCGCAAACGGATCGGCATGACTACAGCAGAAGCTGACGCCCCTCCCCTAAACAGGAAGAGTTCACCCCTTCCGGAACCAGCGTTCCGCTCCCATGTGAAACCTTGAGATGACCGACACGCCCTCCACCTGCGCTCTGTCGCAGGACATCGCCCTCCCCGCCCCGTCTCCGGCGCGGCGGGTGGAGCGTGTGCAGGTGCGCGACGGCACGGTCTCCACCGGCGAACGCGCCGTGCCGGAGGAAGTGCCGGTCGCCCTCACCTTCAACGGCACAACCCACGCTGTGATGATGGCGAGCCCCACGGACATCGCCGATTTCGCCCTCGGCTTCGCCCTAACCGAGGGTATCGTCGCGTCCGCCGCCGAGATCCTCTCCCGCGAGGTGATCGTGGCGGACGAGGGCATCGAGGCCCGCATGTGGATCGCCGAGGAGAAGATGAAGCATCTCTCCGCCCGGCGCCGGACGCTGGCCGGGCCCACGGGCTGCGGCCTGTGCGGGGTGGAGAGCCTTGCCGAGGCGGTGAAGCCGGCGGCGCTGGTGACGGCGGACACCCGCTTCTCCCCGGCGACGCTGCTCGACGCCATGGCGACCCTCGGCCCGCTCCAAAGCCTCAACCATGAAACCCGCGCGGTGCACGCGGCGGCCTATTTCGAGCCCGGCCGCGGCATCCTCGCCTTGGCCGAGGACGTGGGCCGGCACAATGCCCTCGACAAGCTGGTGGGCAAGGCGGCGGAAGCCGGCTTCGACACCGCGCGCGGCCTCCTGCTGCTGACCAGCCGCGTCTCCATCGAGATGGTGCAGAAGGCGGCCGTGCTGGGCGTGGGCGTCATCGCCGCCGTCTCCGCGCCGACCTCGCTGGCCATCCGCACGGCGGAAGCGGCGGGCATTACGCTCTGCGCCATCGTGCGCCAGGACGGTTTCGAGGTTTTCACCCATCCCGGGCGCATCGCCCTCCCCTCACCGGAACGGCAGAACCATGTCGCATAGCACTGCTGAAAAGCTCGTCTACATGGCGAACCAGATCGCCACCGCCTTCTCGGCGCAGAAGCACGACGAGGCCGTGGAGGCCACGCGCATCCACATCCAGAAGTTCTGGGACCCGCGCATGCGCTCCAAGATCGCCGAGCACATCGCCCATGGCGGCGAGGGCCTCTCGCCCATCGCCAAGGAAGCGCTGGAAGGGCTTGAGGCGGCCAAAGCCGCCTGAGCAACGCCCGGGCGGGGGCGCACGCCATGCGCCCTCCTCGACCTGCGGTACCGGATGGGCGACGCCGAAGCGCGCCTTCAATCTGGGGCGTGGACGTCGCCGTCCCGGATGTCAGCCCAGGAAACCGTCCACCGTGCGCACGAACGCCTCCGGCTGCTCGATGGCCGAGAGATGGCCACCCGGCAGCCGCGCCAGCTTCGCGCCGGGGATGGCGGCGGCGATGGCCTCGCCCCAGGCCGGCGGCGTGGAGCGGTCGCCGTCTGAGACGATCACCAGCGTCTGGGTGCGCACGGCCTTGAGATCGTGGCGGAAATCCATGTCGCGCATGGCGGCGCTGGTGCCCATGTAGCCGGCGGGGCTTGTGCCCGTCACCATGGCCCGCACCGAGGCCACCCGCGCCGGCGCCGTGGCGCGGTAATCCGGGGTGAACCAGCTGTCGATGACGGAATCGGCGATGGGCTCCACGCCGTCGCGGCGCACCGCCTTGATGCGCTGGTCCCAGAAGCGGGGCGGCCCGGCATGGGCGGTGGTGTTGGAGAGCACCAGCCGCGTCAGGCGCTGGGGCGCATTCAGCGCCAGCCACTGCCCCACCATGCCGCCCAGCGACAGGCCGCAGAAATCGGCGTGCGCGAGGCCCAGCCGGTCGAGGATCGCCAGCACATCGCGGCCAAGGTCGCCCATGGCATAGACCTGGTCGGGCGCGGCGCTCGCCCCATGGCCGCGGGCGTCATAGCGGATGACCCGCCGGGTGCGGGCGAACAGCGGCACCACCTCGTCCCACATATTCAGCGTGCAGCCAAGGGAATGGGACAGCACAAGGGGCGGCGCCCCCTCCGGCCCCGAAACCTCCACCTGGAAACGCTCCCCGGACAGATCGATGAGCGGCACCGCACACCCCTTCTGGATTCAATATGCCAGAGAAGGTGTAGCGCGTTTGGGGGGCGGTGCAAGGGGGGAGAGGAAGCGGATTATCTCGACGTCGCCAAGGGCGAACGGATGGGCTTGCGCAATCTGAAGCCCTCGACGAAATCCTGCGCCTGCAGGTCTCGTTGCTGGAGGGGATCAAGATGAGGGCGAATAAGACGGAAGCGCCCTATTGATCCCTCATCAAGGCTTAAGGAAAAAGTGTGGTGCGCTACAGACCTTATCGACAATCCAAACTGTGAGGTCAAATTTCTAGCATCGATTGAACAGCGACCCTCCCTCAAACCATTCAGCTTAAAAAGGGATCTCATCATCCAAGGCGTCAGGTGATCGCCGCACTGATGTCTCAGTTTTTATTCTAGGAGGTGAAAGCGCCTTCATAGGCTCAGTAGAAACTAATTGGCGTTCACTGTCTTCAGTCGCTTTTGCCTCGCCAACCGCTTGGATGACGTTGTTCACCAATTTGAATGTAATTTCCGTTGACGCCCACAAGGCACCCGGAACGGCAGCAACAGCAACTATAACGCGGGTCAATTCCAACAGCGTGAGACGATTTTTCTCTAATTCCCGCTCAAATTTTGCAAGCTTGTCCAGCAAAGCAGATCGCCGAGCATCGCCGATCTCCGCCTTCTCCACCTCAGATTTCAATGCTGCAACATAAGACCGAATTCTGTCTTTCACAGACAGTGGTATATTTACAGAATCGCGCTTGCCCCGCATCGAATTTCCGACAGCAATTTGCGCGATATAAAAATCAAGATCAGCTTTAAATTGCTGATGTTCTTTGGTACCGAAATCTGCAATTTTTGGCATCTCCATTGAACAAAATGGTTCAATGCCGAAACGCCTACCAACAGCAACGACAACATTCATGAAGCCATGGCGAGCCTCGTTTAGCAACTCCCAGTCACTACTATCGTTCAGATCAAGCCCCCGCTGCCTTTCTGCCAGCCTGCCCTGCGCAAGACTGGCAAAAAGGACAAACGCTGCCTCGGGATCATCCGGCAGCTCATCGAGTTCGTCTTGAGTGATAAAATCGAAAAAATTCATTGCTTTTACATAGCGCAGCGCAGGGATTCATTCCAACTCAAATAGCTTGAGCCGGGCCGCCTCTGATAACAAGGGCCTCGGATCGAGTGATCCGAGGCCCTCCCCCCCTCACCTCGAAAACTTCTTGTACTGGATGCGCTTCGGGATGACTGAGTCGATCCCTAGGCGGCGCTTCTTGTCTTCCTCGTAGTCGGCGAAGTTGCCCTCGAACCATTCCACGTGGCTGTCGCCCTCGAAGGCCAGCATGTGGGTGGCGATGCGGTCCAGGAAGAAGCGATCATGGGAGATGATGACGGCGCAGCCGGCATAATCCTCCAGCGCCTCTTCCAGGGCGCGCAGGGTTTCCACGTCGAGGTCGTTGGTGGGCTCGTCGAGGAGCAGCACGTTGCCGCCGCGCTGGAGCACCTTGGCCAGGTGCACGCGGTTGCGCTCGCCGCCCGAGAGCATGCCCACCTTCTTCTGCTGGTCGCCGCCCTTGAAGTTGAAGGCCGCGCAATAGGCGCGCGAGGGGATCTCCTTCTTGCCGACGTAGATCACCTCGTTGCCGTCGGAGATTTCCTCCCACACGGTCTTCTTGTCATCCAGCGCGTCGCGGCTCTGGTCCACATAGCCGAGCTTCACGCTCTCGCCGATCTCGATGGTGCCGCCGTCCGGCGTCTCCTGCCCGGTGATCATGCGGAACAGCGTGGTCTTGCCCGCGCCGTTCGGCCCGATGACGCCCACGATGCCGCCCGGCGGCAGCTTGAACGACAGGTCGTCGATCAGCAGCTTGTCGCCAAACGACTTGCTGAGATGATCGAAGGCGATGACGTTCTGCCCGAGGCGCTCGGCCACCGGGATGACGATCTGCGTGGCCGAGGGCTGCCGCTCGGACGCCTTCTGCACCAGGTCGTCATAGCGCTGGATGCGGGCCTTGTTCTTGGCCTGCCGGGCCTTGGGGCTGGCGCCGATCCACTCCTGCTCGCGGGCAAGCGCGCGCTGGCGGGCCTCGTCCTCGCGGCCCTCCTGCTGCAGGCGCTTCTGCTTCTGGCCGAGCCAGGAGGAATAATTGCCCTCGTAGGGAATGCCACGGCCGCGGTCCAGCTCCAGGATCCAGCCGGTGACATTGTCGAGGAAGTAGCGATCGTGGGTCACGATCAGGATGGCGCCGGGATAGGCTCGCAGATGGCCTTCCAGCCAGTTCACCGTCTCGGCGTCCAGATGGTTGGTGGGCTCGTCGAGCAGCAGCAGCTCGGGTTGCTCCAGCAGCAGGCGGCACAGGGCCACGCGGCGCCGCTCGCCGCCGGAGAGGCGGGTCACCTCCCAGTCGTCCGGCGGGCAGCCCAGCGCGTTCATGGCCTGCTCCACCTTGCTGTCGAGATCCCACAGGCCCTGGGCCTCGATCTCGTCCTGCAGCTGGGTCATCTCGTCGGCGGTCTCGTCCGAGTAGTTCATGGCGAGCTCGTTGTAGCGCTCCATGATGGCCTTCTGCTTGGCCACGCCGTCCTCGACATTCTGGCGGACGGTCTTCTCGGGATCGAGGTGGGGCTCCTGCGGCAGGTAGCCCACGCGCACGCCCTCGGCCGGGCGCGCCTCGCCGGTGAAATCCTTGTCCATGCCGGCCATGATGCGCAGCAGGGTCGACTTGCCGGCACCGTTGTTGCCGAGCACGCCGATCTTGGCGTCCGGGTAGAAAGACAGGTGCACGTTGTCGAGCACCTTCTTGCCGCCCGGATAGGCCTTGGTCATGCCGTGCATGTGGTAGGCATACTGATAGGGCGCCATGAGCCGCCGTCTCCTGAAAAGGGATGCGTTGAGTTGGCGCCGTTCTAGCCCCCGCGCGGCGGCGCGGCAAGGGAATGGGGCCCCGCGCGGGGCCTCGGCGACAGGGAGGACAAGATGGGTACGGATCATTCCCACGACGATGGACACGGCAAGACCGACTGGCGCATGCACGGGGTGAAGGTGATCCCCGGCGACAGCCTCGATCCCAACACCGCCCAGACCCCTGGCATGAACCGCGCCGCCGCCATCAACCGGGCGCGGGCCGGGGCGGAGAAGATCTGGGCCGGCACGGTGCACATCCATCCGGATGCCAAGACCGGGGCGCACCATCACGGCGACCTGGAGAGCATCATCTACGTGGTGAAGGGCCGCGCGCGCATGCGCTGGGGCGAGCACCTGGAATATGTGGCCGAGGCCGGCCCCGGCGACTTCATCTTCGTGCCGCCCTACGTGCCCCACCAGGAGATCAACGCCTCCCCCGACGAGACTCTGGAGTGCGTGCTGGTGCGCTCCGGCCAGGATCCGGTGGTGGTGAATCTCGACATCGAGCCGGCGGAGAAGCCCGAGGCGGTGAAGTGGATCGACCCTATCCACCGCGAGTGATTTTTCATAACCATCTATGATCACTTGTATTTTCTGGAGTTGGGACGCCTCCTGCGCGAAGCCTGTGGACAAGTTGGAGCGACGCCTGTTGCATTCTGCGTGGGGTTTTGGCATACGAACTCACCGCGGCGACGCACTGAGGTGCCGCCAGCGAGATGGATGCGGGTGTAGCTCAGGGGTAGAGCACAACCTTGCCAAGGTTGGGGTCGTGGGTTCGAATCCCATCGCCCGCTCCAAATTTTCCCAAGAAAATCAGATAGTTAGCAAACGCCCTTCGGGGCGTTTTCTGCTTCCAAAGCTTCGCGCTGCGGGCGTTGGAAGCAGAATGGAAGCATCTGCACGAAAGTCGCCGGATAGCATGGCGCGCTGACGGCGCCCTTCCTTCGCCTCTGCCAGACGCGATGCGAGGTCGAAAACGCCGGAAAATGGCCTCTGCGTCACCTGCCCTGTAGTCCCAGAACGCCGGGCGCTCTCAGGCATCGATCCGTCTGGATCTGTGGCCCATCCGAGCCCAGGCGGTCAGCTAGGCGGCTCTGCCAACCAATGACGTCATCTGCCGGTCGTCCAGGAAGCGACGGGAGGGAAGGCTCCGCTCGACGAAACGCATCTCTAGGTACCTCACCGTGCCGATAAGAGTGAGAGGCCGGATGGGATTCCCGTGACGGGTTGATGGCTGGGAGAGAGGCTTCCGGCGCCCGTCATGGAGGTTGGTCCCCATGAACATGCAGGTTCTGGATGCCGGTCGTGATGCCAGCGGCGGCTACAAGGTGGATGTCACGCGCGGCGAGCGGATCGGCCGCGTGTCGTCGGAGTGGTTCTCCCGGCCGGATGATGAGCGGTTCCTGTCGCTCGGCGAACTGGCCGCGATGGTGCGGGGCCGGGCCGATCACAGCCGGTCGCGCCTTGTGGAGACGTCCCGCATCCATGTGGAGGCGAGCCGCTCCAATGCCGAGCGGCTGGCACTGGTGCTGCCCGGGGCGGATGCGCCCGTTGAGCCGAACCATTGGTCCTTCGGCCAGCTCGCGGCCCAGATCGGGGCACCGGCTGCCTATCTGCGCCAGCTTCCCGCCGCGCTGGCCGGCATCAATCTCCAATATGGCCTGACCTCGCACCGCGCCGAGCAGATCAAGACGTTCGAAACCGCCAATGGCCGCGTCGAGCTGCGCGCCGTGACCGGCCCAGACTATGGCCGGATCTATGATCATGAGCTGGTCGAGGCAGTGCAGCGCATCGCCGGCAACGGCACCGGCGATACGCGCTGGAAGGTGCCGGGCGTGCTCGACTGGTCGACTGGCGTCTACAATCCGCGTGTCGACATCACCAGGGATACGACGACGCTCTACGCCTCCGACCGCGACGTCTTCCTGTTCCTCGTGGACGACCTCAACCCGATCGAGGCCGGGCGGCTGCCGGATGGCACGCCGGACCTCTATTTCCGGGGCTTCTATTGCTGGAACTCGGAGGTGGGCGCCAAGACGCTCGGCATCGCGAGCTTCTATCTGCGTGCCGTGTGCCAGAACCGCAATCTCTGGGGTGTCGAGGATTTCCAGGAGATCACCATCCGCCACTCTAAATACGCCGCCTCCCGCTTCGCGCACGAGGCAGCGCCGGCACTCACCCGCTTTGCCAATTCCTCGCCCATGCCCTTCGTCAACGGCATCAAGGCGGCGCGGGCGAAGATCGTCGCGCGCACCGATGAGGACCGCAGCGACTTCCTTCGCAACCGGGGCTTCTCCAGGGCCGAGACCGCCAGAATCATCGATACGGTGCTGGCCGAGGAAGGGCGCAAGCCGGAGAGCATCTTCGACTTCGTGCAGGGTATCACCGCGCTCGCACGCGACAAGCCCCACCAGGATGCCCGGCTCGACCTTGAGGGCCGGGCCAAGAAGCTGCTCGATCGGGCAGCCTGATTTCCCCAAAGCCGGAGATCCGTGTCTCCGGCTTTCCGGTTTTCCGTTTGTGCAGATCTGCGGTTCTGCGGCGTCGCCCTCCAGAGTGAGAGGGCGGCGCTGCGCTTCGTGACGGGTTGGAGGCCGAGAGAGAGGCTCTTGGCCGCCCGTCGCGGAGGTGCCTTCCATGGCGACCAATGTTCAGAAGATCATTCTCTCGCCCTCGCGTGACATCCCCTTCAACAAGCTCCTGCTCAGCCAGTCGAACGTCCGGCGCATCAAGGCCGGGGTTTCGATCGAGGAACTGGCCGAGGACATCGCCCGCCGTGGCCTGCTGCAGGGCCTCAGCGTCCGGCCTGTCGTCGATGGCGCCGGCGTCGAGACCGGCATGTTTGAGATCCCGGCCGGCGGGCGACGCTATCGGGCGCTGGAATTGCTGGTGAAGCAGAAGCGGCTCGCCAGGACCGCGCCGGTGCCTTGCGTCATCCGGGAAGGCGGCATCGCCGAGGAGGATTCGCTCGCCGAGAATGTCCAGCGCGCGCCGCTGCACCCGCTCGACCAGTTCCGCGCCTTTCTGGCGCTGCGCGAGAAGGGGCAGTCCGAGGAAGAGATCGCCGCCGCCTTCTTCGTCTCGGTCGGGGTGGTGAAGCAGCGCCTCAGGCTCGCCTCGGTCTCGCCGGTGCTGTTGGAGGTCTATGCCGAGGACGGCATGACGCTCGAGCAGCTCATGGCCTTCACTGTCTCCGGCGACCATGCGCGCCAGGAGCAGATCTTCGAGCGGCTGAAGATCTCCTATGACAAGCAGCCCTATGCCATCCGTCGCATGCTGACCGAAGGTGCGGTTCGCGCCTGCGACAAGCGCGCCCAGTTCATCGGCCTTGAGGCCTATGTCGAGGCCGGCGGCACCATTCTGCGCGACCTGTTTCAGGGCGACGACGGCGGCTGGCTGCAGGATGTCGCGCTCGTCGACCGGCTGGTGGCCGAGAAGCTCAAGGCCGAGGCGGACGCTGTCGCCGCCGAGGGGTGGAAATGGGTCGAGATGGCCCCTGACTTCGCCTATGGCCACACCTACGGCCTGCGCCAGCTGCGCGGTGAGACCATCCCGCTCACCGCCGAAGAGGAGGCCAGCCGCGACGCCCTGCAGGCGGAATATGATCGCCTCTCCACGGAATACGCCGAGGCGGACGAGTTGCCGGACGATGTCGATGTGCGGCTCGGCGAGATCGAGACGGCGATCGAAGCCTTCGAGGCGCGTCCGATCACCTTCGATCCTCTGGATGTGGCGCGCGCTGGCGCTTTCGTCAGCATCGCCCATGATGGCACGGTCCGCATTGAGCGCGGTTATGTGCGGCCGGAGGACGAACTGCCGGCTGAGCCCGAAGTCGCTGTGGAGGACGCCGGGCCGGGCCTTGCCGCCGCTGCGGCCACGAGGGCGGGCGATGCTGTTACGGCCGAGATGCCGGTGCCCGAACTCGAGGAGGACGAAGGGCTGTCTGCGCTCTCGGACCGGCTGATGACCGAGCTGACCGCGCATCGCACGCTTGGCCTGCGCCAGGCATTGGGTGAGCGGCCCGATGTCGCCTTCCTCGCCGCCCTGCATGCCCTGACGCTAAAGAGCTTCTACCGCTATGGCTCGGACAGCTGCCTTGAACTCGACCTGAAGAGCGTGGCGTTCAGTGCGCAGGCGCCGGGGCTGAACGACAGCGCCTCGGCCGCGGCGATCCACGCCCGGCATGAGGGATGGGCGAATGTCCTGCCGAAGGACTCGGCCGATCTCTGGGAGGCTCTGCACGACTTGGACAGCGACAGCCGCTCCGGCCTGTTCGCTCATGTGGTGAGCCTGTCGGTGAATGCTGTTCATGAGGCCTGGAACCGGCGCCCCCGCGCACTCCACCATGCCGATCAACTCGCCCGCGCCGTTGACCTCGACATGGCGGCGGCCGGTTGGAAGCCGACCGTGGATAATTTCCTCGGCCGGGTCACCAAGGCCCGCATTCTGCTGGCGGTGAGCGAGGCGAAGGGGCTGCGCGCAGCGGAGCGTATCGCGCACCTGAAGAAGGGCGACATGGCCCGCGAGGCCGAAACGTTGCTGGCTGATACCGGCTGGCTGCCGGAACCGCTACGCGGGGCCGAACCGGCAGCCGGCGAAGAAACGGCGGCGCAGGACGGCACAACGGCCATGGGCGAAGACGAAAGCCTTGAGGATACTGAAGACACCACGGACATCCCCCCTGCCGTGGCGGCGGAGTAATCCTCAACACGATCCTGAACCTCGGCCCGCCGGCTCTGTCGGCGGGCCTTTGTTTTTGAAAAGCTCGCCATGTCCGGGATTGCTCACGATCTGTCGCGCCGGCTCGCCGATCGGGCCGAAGCCGTGTGCCGTCACTATCTCTCCAATGGGCGCCGGGAGGGCCGCTACTGGCTCGTCGGCGATGTCCGCAACACACCGGGCCGCTCGCTCTTCGTCCGGCTCCAGGCATCCGCGAAGGGCCCGGCGGGCAAATGGACCGATGCCGCCACCGGCGAACATGGCGATCTTCTCGACGTGATACGTGGCTCCTTGGGCCTCACCGACTTCGCTGATGTTGCCGAGGAAGCGCGAACCTTTCTCAGCCTGCCGCACCCCGAACCGGAGCCCGCAGCGCCTCGTCGCGGCGTCACGCCGGCTCCATCAGGGGCCATCGAAGCGGCGCGCCGGTTGTTCGCCATGTCGCAGCCCATCGCCGGGACCCTCGCAGAGACGTATTTGCGCCGACGCGGCATTACGCTTCTGCACGGAGCCGGAAACCTGCGCTTCCATCCGCGCTGCTACTACAAGCCTGACGACGGTCCGACAGAGACCTGGCCCGCGATGATCGCCGCCGTCACCGATCTCTCCGGCAGGATCACCGGCGTACACCGCACCTGGCTCGCCCCCGACGGTACGGACAAGGCTCCGGTCGACACGCCGCGCAAGGCGATCGGTGATCTGCTTGGGTCGGCCGTCCGCATCGGTGAGCCCAACAGCGTGATGGCAGCGGGCGAAGGCATCGAGACCATGCTGTCGCTCCGGCAGGTCCTGCCGAGCATGGCGATGGCGCCAGCGCTCTCCGCAGCACATCTGGCCGCCATCCTGTTCCCACTGCGGCTGCGGCGACTCTACATCGTTCGCGACAACGATCCGGCGGGAGACGGCGCACGGGACATGCTAATTGAACGGGCGAACGCCGAGGGCATCGAGGCCATTCCATTGTCGCCAGCACTTGGGGACTTCAACGAGGATCTCCAGCGGCTCGGTTTCGATGCGCTCCGGGCGTGCGTTCGGTTGCAACTCGCCCCGGAAGACGTCTTGCGCTTCATGAGCCTGCCCCAATAGCCGGAACGGGCTGAACCGCGAGACGTGGCTGCCATACCCGCAAGGATGCGTCAGCCCACGGAAAGGACCGCGCCTTGCGCCTTCGAGAGGGCGATCGGCCATCAGCCGGGTCGGATCGGCAATGGCTGCCGCCGACGATTTTCCGGCGCGGCCTTCAGGCCGCTTTCCATCGCGAGGCAAAATCGCCGGCTTATCGCCATCCTCCGCTGGCGCTGCGGCCCTGTGCGCTTTTCCGGCATGGTCTTGTCTCGAAATCGGTTCCCACTTTCGGGGACCATGCCAGCGCTCCGGGTGCAGGTCCGTCCCGCCCGACGGCTTCGTCGCCATGAAGGCCGCGAAGGTCGCGGTCCCAACCGACGGAGCATCCCATGAGCGCGCATGACGACCACGAGCCGCACCACGTATCATCTCCGACCGACCACCTGATCCAGGAATTGCAGATCCACGGCCATCGTCCTTCCGAGGACGAACGCGACCAGCGCCCGCCACCGGAGGACCGCCTCATCGAAGGCGCCATCGCCGATATCTTCGACGCCCTGGTCGCCACGATCACCGACACCAGCCTCGATGCCGACCTCCCTGATCTCCTCTGGTCGACCGTCAACATGTTCCACCGCGCCGTGGACCGGATCGAGCAGAAGCTTGACGATAATGAGCAGGCCCAGAAGCAGCTTCAGCGTGAACAGGACGGCTCCGAGGTGAAGTCCCTAGAGCTCGAGCGCCTGATCGACATCGGCATGAACCTGATCGGCCGGCGCGACGGCATGGAAACCTTCCGCGAGGCCGCCGCCGACCGCTACCGTATCGCCAGCGGCTCGCCCTGGACGCCACGGGCCGGATCACGGGTCAACCATCGCCACCTCACCGCATCGCTGATCGACAGCCGGGATTTCCTCGCGGCCAGAAGGCGTGCCGACACTGAGGTGCTTGTGCCCGCAGGGCCAAAGATCGCCTTCTCGGGCGGCGACACCGCCGATCACCGGCAGATCTGGGCCAAGCTCGATCAGATCCACGCCAAGCACCCGGACATGGTGCTGCTGCATGGCGGCTCGCCAAAGGGCGCCGAAAAGATCGCGTCCCTCTGGGCCGACAGCCGCAAGGTGCCGCAGGTGGCCTTCAAGCCTGATTGGACGAAGCACGCCAAGGCCGCTCCCTTCAAGCGCAATGACCAGATGCTGAACGTGGTGCCAATCGGCGTCGTGATCTTCCCCGGCACCGGCATTCAGGACAATCTCGCGGACAAGGCCCGCAAGATGGGCATCCCGGTCTATCGGTTCGGATCCGGCGGCGCCTAAGCGTCGCCGCAACCCTGCATCTTGAATGTGATGGCAATTCCTCTATTTTGCTATCAATGCTATCAGCCTTACTGGGAGGCGCCATCATGCCCGCAGTGACGATCCGCAACCTCTCCGAGGCAACGCACCGTGCCCTCAAGGTGCGCGCGGCCCAGCATGGCCGCAGCACCGAAGCCGAGATGCGCGAGATCCTAGAGACCGCCGTTCGCCCTGACACGCGCCTCCGGCTCGGAACGGCGCTCGCGGAACGCAGCCGCCGGCTGGGGCTGACCAATGAGGATATCGACGCCCTCAGCCCGGCGCGTGACCGGACACCTGCCGAGCCCATGAGCTTCGAATGATCCTTCTCGACACCAATGTCATCTCGGAGGCGATGAAGCCCGCCCCCGACGACGCCGTGCGGGCGTGGCTCGACGAGCAGGCGACCGAGACGCTCTATCTCTCCAGCGTCACGATTGCCGAACTGTTGTATGGCATCGGTGCGCTGCCCGCGGGCAAGCGCAAAGACCGGCTCACCGAAGCCCTGGACGGGGTGATGGAGCTGTTCGCTGACCGCGTCCTGCCGTTCGATGTCGCTGCCGCACGACACTATGCCGACCTCGCGGTCAAGGCGCGCACGGCCGGGAAGGGCTTTCCGACGCCCGACGGCTATATCGCCGCGATCGCAGCCTCCCGGGGCTTCGCTGTGGCCACGCGCGATACCAGCGCCTTCGACGCCGCCGGTGTGGCGGTCATCAATCCGTTTAACGTGGAACGCTGACGGCCTCCCACAGGCAGCACGTGTTGCAACTCGCAGCGCGGCGGAAGCGACCTGCGCTGTAACCCGCCATCAAGGTCTCCTGATCGGACGACCATCCCCGCTTCACGACGCTGATCCTTGGGTCCAGCGATGGCCTGACGCCATCAACCCATGAAGGGTCGGACTACGCTCCGCGTGCCGCCGCTCCGGCTGCGCCTCACGCGGTGATTGCGGCCAACGGCCGGCCCTTTCGGGCGCCTGTCAGCGGGGGATGGACCTCCGCTCGCGCAGGAGCCAGGTCGATGTCCGCCCAGATCGCTCACGCCTTCGCCTTCAGCCTCGCCACCACCCTGATGGCCACCGTCATCATCTTCCGCGCCGGCGACGGCACGCTCTCCGTCACCCCGGCGGCCGAATATGACGGCGACGAAGCCGCCATCGTCCGCGTAATCGACCCGTTCGCCTCTTGAGAGGCGAATAGGCGGCCATTACCGGCGGAGGCGGCGTGCGCTCGTGCTCTGACGCCAACGCCAATCCCGCCGGTGCATCGTGGTGGTGGAGGCGCGTCGATCTGATTTTATGGAGCCGCCCCCATGATCTTCATCGGCATTCTCCTCAGCATGGCGACGATCGCATTCCTCTGCTGGCTGCTCTTCACGCTGGCGGTATTCGCGTTGCCGCTGTTTGCGGGCACCACGGCGGGCACATGGGCCTATGGCACCGGCGCCGGATGGCTCGGCGTTCTTGTTGTCGGCCTTGCCGCCGCTGGCCTGACTTACGGCCTCGGCCAGTTCCTGTTCGCCACCGTCCGCTCGATCTGGGCACGTCTGCTCATCGCTGCCGTGTTCGTCGTCCCGGCTGCGGCGGCAGGCTTCCACGCCACCCATGGCATCGTGAAGCACACCATGCCCTCGCAGACGTGGCAGATGGTGTTTTCGATCATCGGAGCCGGCGTGGTCGGCATTGTAGCCTTCGTGTGCATCACCGAGACGAAGGCGTTCGGCCCTTCTGACGGGCACAGCTCCCCTCCCTGACACCGCGATAGCCGCTCGGCGCACCAGACAGCGAACGGCATATCGTCCGCGTCAACCGGTCGGGCCGGGAGGGAGCGGAGATCCGGCGCGCCGGCTTCGTCCTCCGATGCGGCAAGATTGGTGCGCGTGGAGGATGGCGACCGCGTCGCCGTCGAAAGGCCCCCTGGGGCAGAGCATTCGCGACGTTGGCGGGACGGGGAATGCGCAGCTTGGCCAAGCTCAGGGTATCGTCCGCCGATGTTGGCCGGTCGGGTCTCTATATCCGGCGCGAGGCCAAACCATCTCCCTCATCCATCCGCCCGTGCCCGCTCCAAACGGCCTCTTCAATGGCCTGATCTGGCCGAAGGACGGCTGCGCCTCGAGCGCCTATGCCACAACGGCTGGTCCCGACTTTCTTCCCCTGCCGACGCCCACCCCGCGCGCCGCGCGGGGGCCCCGGATCGCCGTCATTCCTCGCGAAGTAACAAAGTCGCGCCTGCGCCGTCCTCCGCTGCGCTGCGGTCGCAATCCTCACCCCACCGCGCCAGCGCGACGGGGACCCCGAGGCGATGTGGCGTCGCTCGCCTTCGGCCTCCCGATCGCCATCGAGGCCGCAATGGTGCGGGCTCAGAAGACAGGACGGAGACGGAACATGGCCACCATCGGCACCTTCAAGAAGACCGGCACCAACGAGTTCACCGGCGACATCGTGACCCTCGGCGTGCAGGCCCGGGGCGTGCGCATCATCCCCGACACCCGCGCCACCGGCGAGAACGCCCCCAGCCACCGGGTCCTGGTCGGCCGCGCCGAGATCGGGGCCGCTTGGTCCAAGCGCTCCACCGAGGGCCGCGACTATCTGGGCCTCAAGCTCGACGATCCGAGCTTCACCGCCGCCATCTACGCCAACCTCTTCGACGACGAGGACGGCGAGAACTTCTCCCTCATCTGGTCCCGCCCCAACGGGCGCCGCGGGGACTGATGCGCGGACCGCGTCCCCGGCCACCGACGCCGGGGACGCACTCCATCGGCAAGCGGCGAATATTGCGATGGGACAATCGAGCCCTACTTGTCGTCTTCGAGATCGGTCTCGGTCGGGCCTGTAGGCCGACGCAGGAGCAGGTCGGAGGCCTCGACGCCGAGAACCGAGGCGAGCCGCTGCACCACATCGATGCTGGCGTTGTAAACGCACCGCTCGAGCGAGCTGATATAGGTGCGATCAATGTCCGCGAGGTGCGCAAGCTCCTCCTGCGACAGCCCCTTGGCCAGCCGCAAGGCCTTTAGATTGCGCGCGAACACCTCTCGGATCTCCATGGCCGAGAGAGCAGTCGCTTGATGAGTATTTCACCACGGAGTATTCTCTACATCGCGCTCGCCACGGTCTGGCAGCGATCGCTGAGTGCCTCGCATCGTCAGTGCCAAAGAGACCGTGGATCAGGTGTGCGCACCGGCGACGCAGCGTTCGGCTTTATGAGCACGCATGATAGAATGATCCCAAATTGCAGCCCCACGCCGTCGCCGACGGCTTGGTTTGCGACAGAAGAAACGGCAGCCTGCGGGGGATGGACGTGGCCAAGGCGTTTGATGATAAGGCGCCGTCCGGTCAGGAACTGACCGCCTATGACCGCACCCATATCAAGCTCTATATGCGCCTCCTCGACGCGACCACTGAGGGAGCCGACTGGCAGGAAGTTGTGGTCGTCCTGTTCGGGATTGATCCGGCGCAGGAGCCTGCCCGCGCCCGCGCGGTGCATGACAGCCATCTGGAGCGCGCCCGCTGGCTCGCCCAGACAGGCTATCGCGATCTGCTCCCACATCGCGTGAACTGAAGCGCCGCTATCCAGGTGATGCGCGCGACGCATCACCTGTTGCCTGTGAGGTGAGTTCTGCCCGGCGATACAATCTTCAATTGATGCCCCCACGGCATGCACCGTCTGGGAGTCGCTCATGAAGCCCGATACGTCGCGCTGGCGAGACAGTCGGACCTACGACTATTTCGATGATCTCTCGGTGGAGGGATTGGCCTGGGAGTGCCTGAGGCGGGATCCATCCTACCAGCAGGCCTATCGGGAACTTGTGGACGCCGAGAGAGCGGCTGCACCCCTCCCGGCCGAGGCCGAACATCTCTGGGGGTTGCGATGTCCCCGCGAAACCCTCGCTCCCGGCGACCCGTCAGCCGGTCCACTGGTCCCTACGGATCAATCCGGCCATCACCGTCCTCACCGAGCTTCCCGAACATCTGCTGAGCACCAGCACGGCGCTTCACGCTGCACCTGCCGACATACCTGATCATGCGGCGCCGCCGCACCTTCTGCTTTCCGGCGTCGACCTCACCGCATCGATCGCGGCTCTGATCCCTTTTGACGACGATCTGCCCGGCCGTATCGAGGCCCTGAACCGCTTCTGGCATGCGCAGCGTGGGAAGCGGATGCCACCCGACACCCGCATGACCCGCCAGCAGCGCGGGCGCCTGCGGCTGATGCTTCAAGCCTGCGACGGACGAAACCGGGGCGCGAGCTACCGTGACATTGCCGCGGCATTGTTCGGCATCGAGCGGGTCGCGGCCGATCCCTGGAAAACATCGCCGTTGCGCGACCGCGTCATCGGCCTGGTGGAAGGCGGCACCGGCCTGATCGCCGGCGGTTATCTGCGGCTGTTCCGTCATCGCCGCCGGGCGTGACGGGGTGGGGATTTTAGCCCCCCAATCTTCCCCATCCCTCCCGACATTCCTCCTCCGCCACCGTGGTCACCGTCCGCCGCCGCACTCCGGCGGCTCCCGCCACGCCCACGGAGGCCCGCTCCATGCGACCCGATCTCGCCACCCTCCCGCCGCGCTACCTGCGCACCAAGGAAGCCGCCGAGTTTCTCAGCCTGTCGGCCCGCACGCTGGAAAAGCACCGCACCTATGGCACCGGCCCCGCCTATCGCAAGCTGGGCGGACGCGTCGTCTATTCCATTGACGACCTGCAGGCCTGGACGGATCGCGGGGCCGTCACCTCGACCTCCGATCCGCGCGGCACCGTCCTGCCGGCCAAGCGCCATGCGCTTGCCGCTGGTTCGTTGGCCGGCCGCGCCGCGCGCTGAACGCCCACATGGCGGCGCGGCATCACAGCCTCTCGGAGCGCGGACAGCTCGATCTGTTCCGCGCCCTGCCGGGGGACTTCGCGCCACGAGATGCGCAGGATCTCATGGCCTATCCCTTCTTCTCCCTTTCCAAGACGCCGCGCGTCGCTCCGATCGATTTCCGGACCGGCAGCATCGCCATCCGGGTCGAGGCCGTGCCCGACCACGGCATGGCGACGATCTGGGACGCGGATATTCTCATCTGGGCCGCCAGCCAGATCGTCGAAGCCCGCGACGCGGGGCTTCGCACCTCGCGCCTGATGGCGGCGACGCCCTATGAGATCCTCACCTTTGTCGGACGCGGCACCTCCCTGCGCGACTATCAGCGCCTCAAGGCCGCGCTCGACCGTCTCCAATCCACGACGGTCTCGACCACCATCCGCCAGCCGGCGGAGGGGCGCCGGCACCGCTTCTCCTGGATCAATGAATGGCAGGAGCGCACCGACCGCAGCGGCCGGCCGGATGGTGTCGACCTCATCCTGCCGGACTGGTTCTACCGTGCCGTACTCGACGATGCGCTCGTGCTCACCATCGACCGGGCCTATTTCGGGCTGACGGGCGGACTGGAGCGCTGGCTCTACCGCCTTGTGCGCAAGCATGGCGGGCGACAGCAGGATGGGTGGCGTTTCGATTTCCGGCACCTGCACCAGAAGTCCGGCAGCCTGTCGCCGTTCAAGCGCTTCGCCTTCGAACTCAGGGATCTGATCCGGCGCCAGCCGCTTCCCGGCTACATGCTGTTCGTCGAGGTCGAGGTCAGCGGCCGGCTGCTGCTCGCCTTCGAGCCAGCCGCGCCCTGTGGACAGCCTGTGGATAGCCTCGTGCTATCGGGAACCCGGACTATCGTGCCATCGGGAACCGGTGCCTCGTGCTATCAGGAACCAAAACAGACCATAACCCACTGTCCTAAATCAGGAAATCGCGCCCTTAACTTAGAGTCTAACTCAGAATCTAACCTTAAGAGGCGCGCGAGCGCTTTTGCGAGCGCCGTCGATCAGCCCCGACTGGGGGCGAAGTGGTCGGGAAAGACGCCGCCTGACAGCGTCTCACAGACGCCGCCTCGCTCGAGGGGGCATCGATGATCGTCGCGCTCCTCAACCAGAAAGGCGGGGTCGGCAAGACGACGCTGGCGCTGCATCTCGCCGGGCAATGGGCTCGGCAGGGACAGCGGATCACGCTGATCGACGCCGATCCGCAGGGCTCCAGCCTCGACTGGTCGCAGCAGCGCAGCCGCGAGGGCCTGCCACGGCTGTTCGGTGTCGTCGGGCTCGCCCGCGACACCTTGCACCGGGAGGCGCCCGAGCTTGCGCGTGACGCGGATCACATCGTCATCGATGGTCCGCCCCGCGTCGCAGGGCTGATGCGCTCGGCGCTGCTCGCCGCCGACCTAGTGCTGATCCCGGTGCAGCCCTCGCCCTTCGATGGCTGGGCGTCGGCCGAGATGCTGGCGCTGATCCGCGAGGCGCGGATCTACCGCCCGGAGATGCTGGTCCGGTTCGCCTTGAACCGCTGCGGCGCGCGCACGGTTCTCGCGCGCGAGACCGCGCGGACGCTGGCTGACCATGATCCGCCGGTGCTCGCCAGCACCATCGGCCAGCGCATCGCCTTTGCGGCGGCCGCGCAATCCGGGCGTCTCGTCTTCGAGCGCGACGATGCCGGGCCGGCCACGCGCGAGATCGCTGCGCTGAGCGCCGAGATCAATGGTCTCGACCTCGGGAGGCAAGCGCGATGAGCGATCGCCCGATCCGCCGCGACTTCGCCTCTCGACCTGCCGATCCCGAGCACTGGATCAAGGCGGCAGATATCTCGACCGAGCGCCGGCCCGGCGCCGCGTTCACCGCGCGCCTCACCATCGATGTGACGACCGACCTGCGCGGGCGGATCAAGGTCGCCGCCTTCCGGCGCGGCGTCACCGTCGCCGAGATGCTGCGCGACCTCCTCGCGCGCGAATTCCCTCCCCAATCTGGAGACCAGCCATGAGCGCGGCGTTTGCGCCCCGTGCGGCAAGCACGGCATCTGCTTCCAGTCCCCCGTCCGATGTCCTGACCCATGTGGAGTTGACCCATATCGAGAAGCGGATTGAGAACTGGATCCGCTTCGGCCATCATGCACATGAGCAGCTTCTGGATCGCCGCCGGCGCATCCTCTCTTTCCCTCCCGGCTGCATCTTCGCCTTTGTCCGGTGGGCCTCGAATGACTTCGGCACCGTCGCCTCCCGCCTCGACATCGTGCGTTGCGTGGCGCCGGGCGACGGCTACCAGACGCTGCCCTTCGTGCGTCCCGGCGGCGAGATCCTGCTGCGGGTGGATGGCTGGCCGAAGGTCGAGAAAATCCTGCAGCACATCGACGCCATCGAGGCGATCGGCATCGATGCGACGACCGTCGCCCCTGATCACTGGGGTCATGTCGCGCACCGCATCAGTGTCGGCTTCGAGCCGCGCGCCTATAGCATGGAGCGCCATCAGGCGTGGCTGAAGCGGCAGGAGTGCGGTCAATGAACCGCGCCGCCTATGTGCTGATGGCTGCGGCCGCCAGCGTCGGCATGGCCTACGCCGCCACGCTGCCGACGCCGCTCAAGCTGATCTGGAATGTCTCGGCGAGCGTTCCTGTCGGGCTCTACTCGGTCGAGCCGGCGGATCATCTTGAGATCACCGATCTGGTGGCGGTAATGCCGCCACCGCCGCTCGCTGCGTTCCTCATCGCGCGTGGCTATCTCGGCGAAGGCACGCCGTTGTTGAAGCGTGTGATGGGGCTCCCGGGGCAGGACGTCTGCCGCCTCGGCGACGCCATCACTGTCGATGGCGTGCCATTGGGCGAAGCGCTGCCGCGCGACCGCATGGGGCGCGATCTGCCGGTCTGGCGGGGCTGCCGGCGTATCGCGGCTGGCGAACTGTTCCTGATGAACCCGGACGTCGGTGATAGCCTCGACGGGCGCTACTTCGGCCCCACCGCCGCTACGACCGTCATCGGGCGAGCAATGCCACTGCTCACAGATGAAGCCGGCGACGGCGACTTCATCTGGCGCGCGGCGGTGCGCTGACATGCATCGCTCTGTGCTCTTCCTTGCATCCGGATTGTTAATCGGCGGCGCCTCGCCTGGCTCTGCCACGGCGCAAACCACGATGCCGACCCTGGCTTATTCCGTCACGTTCTACGCCGCCCATATCGACGAGGCTGCGCAGCGCTTCGAGCTTCCGGCCAGCTGGATCCGTGCGGTCCTGCAAGCCGAGAGCGGCGGCGATCCGCGCGCCATCTCGCCTGCCGGTGCCATGGGGCTGATGCAGATCATGCCCGCGACCTGGGACGAGCTTCGCGTCCATCACGGTCTCGGCGCCGATCCGTTCGACCCGCGTGACAACATCCTCGCTGGCGCCGCCTATCTGCGCCAGCTCCATGACCGCTATGGCAGCATCCGCGCCATGCTCGCGGCCTACAATGCCGGGCCTGCGCGCTATGAGGCCTCGCTTGCGGGTGAGCGGCTGCCGCTGGAGACGCGCACTTACATAGCGGCCTTGGCCCCGATCATCGACAAAGAGTCTGCAGCCGGCGCCACCGAATTGGTGCGGCCAATGGCGCAAAGTTGGCGCGAGGCGCCGCTGTTCGCCGCGCCGCTCGCGCGCAGCAATCCCATCGATGCCGCGCTTCTCGCGTCGCGATCGGGCGCGCTTTTCGTTGCACCTTTGCCCTTGCGGAGAGCGCCATGAGCACGAGGACCCGCTTTCGCATGGTGTCGGGCTCTGGCGTTCCGTGGCGAGGAAGGAGGCGCAGCACAGGAACCACGACCGTATGCGTCCGGGGGCTGCACATGATGTCAGCTCTTGGCAAGATTCGCTGCTGTCCATGCCCATGGCAGGAATTCATCGAGCCGGTTGACGGGATGGCCGTCGACCATGCGCTGGAGAACGTCGGCGAGATAGGCGTAGGGTTCGACTCCGTTGAGCTTGGCGGTTTCGATGAGCGAACAAAGGATCGCCCATCTCGCCCCTCCGCCGTCGCTGCCGGCGAAGAGGTGGTTCTTCCGCCCAAGGCTGACGGGGCGGATCGCCCGCTCAACAGGATTGGTGTCCATCTCGACATGGCCATCGGTCAGGAACCGGGTGAGGCCGTCCCATCTGGAGAGCGCATAGCGTATGGCTTTCGCCAGTTCCCCGGCAGCGGGGATGAGCGCCAGCTGTGCCTTCAGCCAGGCCTCCAGTGCTGCCACCAGTGGCTTCGAGCGGCTTCGTCGTGCCGCCAGTCTGTGCGGCGGCGACTGCCCGCGAAGCTCTGCTTCGATCACGTAAATATCGCGGATCCTGCGCATGGCCTCTTCGGCGAGGGGCGAGCCGGTGGCCTGCGCGACATCGTAGAACTTGCGCCTCGTATGCGCCCAGCAGGCGGCAAGTTTGATGGTCCCGGCCTTCGCGAGCGTCTCGAAGCCGGCATAGCCATCGACATGCAGTACGCCTCTATAGGACGCCAGATGTCTGGCCGGGCGCTCGGCCTTCCGGTCGGGTGCGAACATGTAGATAGCGGCTGGAGGTTCCGGTCCGCTCCACCCGCGCTGTTCACGGGCATAGACCCACAGCCTTCCGGTCTTGGTGCGTCCCCGGCCGGGATCGAGCACCGGAACTGGCGTGTCATCGGCGAAGAGATAGTCGGAAGCCAGGATATTCTTCGCCAGCCTGTCGTGAAGCGCCTCCAGCCACCAGCATGCGCCACCGACCCAGCCGGCGAGCGTCGAGCGCGCCAGATCGATGCCGTGCCGCGCGAAGATCTGCGACTGCCGATAGAGCGGCGTATGGTCACAATATTTGCTGATGAGAACCTGCGTGAGCAGCGCCGGCGTGGCCACTCCACCGGCGATCAGCCGTTCCGGCGCCGGCGCCTGAACCACGCTCTCGCAGAGGCGACAGGCATATTTCGGGCGGGTGATGCGGATCACGCGCAGCTGCGCCGGCACCCAGTCGAGCATTTCGGCCTGGCTCTCGCCAATCGCATGGAGCGCGCCGCCGCAGCACGCGCAAACCTCACTCTCGATGTCGAGCCGAACCTCCTGGCGCGGCAGGTGATCGGGCAGCGGTTTGCGATGAGACGTGCGTTCCGACGGCAGCTTCGCGACGTCCGGACTGCTCTCCCTGATGCGAGCGATATCGGCATCGAGATCGTCCAGGGCGAGCGCCAGCTGGTCGGGATCGAGGCGCTCGGAACGGCGGCCGAACTGCGCCCGCTGCAGCTTCTTGATGATCGACTGAAGGCGCTCGATCTCGCCGTCGCGGCTCTCGACGACGCCCACAATCTCGCGCACCAGCTGGTGCAGGAGGTCGACATCGGAGGGCAGGTTATCCAGATCGAGCCGCATGCGCGATTCTACTGCAAAACCGCGTCGCGCCCAAGCTTAGAAGCCTTCATCTGTCAGCATTTGCGTGCCTTTTCATCCCGCCAGTGCCGGTTTCCAGACACGTTCCGGCGCACGCCAGTCGATGCCTTCGATCAGCATGGCCAGCTGCGCCGGCGTCAACGTGATCGCGCCGTCATAGCCCGCCATCACCGGCCACACGAAGCTGCCCTGATCGAGCCGCTTGGTGAACAGGCAGAGCCCGTTGCCGTCCCAGAACAGAATCTTCAGCATCGAGGCCTTCCTTCCCCGGAAGGCGAACAGGTGGCCCGAGAACGGGTCCTGCTTCAGCGTCTGCTGCACCAGCATGGCGAGCCCGTCCAGGCCTTTGCGCATGTCGGTGTAGCCCAGCGCCAGATGCACCTTCTCGCCGGCGGGAACGATCATCATGGTGCGATCTCCCCGCGCTCGACGTGCGCCCGCACAGCATCGGGATCGCTGCCGACCGGCGCGAAGACCCGCCGCCCGTCGGCCAATTCGACGGCTATCATGCCGTCGGGCCGCTGCATCAGATCCTGCAGCACACGTGCCGCCGGCGTACCTTCGTCCAGCGCGACGGGCGCCAGCTTCGCGCGCTTCTTCTGCGCCACGCCGAACTGCACCCGCCAGCGGAACAGCAGTCCCGTGACGATGCCGTGCTTGCGCGCCACGCTCGACACGCTGACGCCCGCCTGGTCGCTCTCGAGTGCGATGGCGCGTTTTTCCTCGTCGCTGAAGACACGCCGGATCGGCTGCCGCGGCGCCTCCGGTTCACCCTTCGATGGAGCCGTCAAGAGGCCGTCCGCCGGCTTTTTGCTGGCACTAGTGCCAACGACCGGACGGGCGGAGGGGTGAAGATGCGCGCGCCAGTCGATCTCCACCTCGCCCTCGTCCAGCCGGTCGCGCCATTTGCGCAGGCTCGTCGGCGACAGATTGAGCGCAGCGGCGTACTCGCGCATGCCCATCCCGCTCCAGTTCATCGCCTCGACATGCATCGCCCAGAACGCCTGAAGCGCACGGTTGCGCTCATCCGTGCTCACGCTGAACCGCAGCCGGGCGCGTCTCTTCTGGCGCTTTTCCTCGGCTTCACGGCGCTTCTCCCGGCGCAGTTCCGCCTGATATTCCACATGCTTACGAGCCGCTTCCTTGCCGGCCAGATACTTCAGCCAGCGATCGAACGTGCACTTCCAAAGTCCGTGCTGGCGGCAATAGTTCGTCCGGTCCAGCCCGCTCTGCCGCCACGCCTCGATGTGAACAACCCAAAAGGACTGCCGCGCCGTGTTCTCGAAATGTCTCAAATTCATCGGAGATCCTCCATGCTACGAAGGAACCCGACATGCCCCGATTTTGCACCACGCCAATACTGTGCAGGGGCCGGACGCTTACCCACGACCGCAGGAGGGCAGGATAAAAGAGCGCACATTGCGCGACGGTCGGGATGTTGGTTCTGCCTGCGTTTGCCCGGGGCCTCGGCACCTTGCGGAGCCGAACCACAAGGTTTGCGCGTGCCGCAAATGGTGCCGCATCAACGATTTTCGGCACATTTCGAGGTTTCGCCATGAGCGATGAACGCGAGTTCCGTGTCCGTCCCGGCCGCATCCGCTCGACCCGCGCCCAGCAGGCGCGGCCCTTCGTCGCCCAGGCGCTTGCCGCGGCCCGGAAGGCGGGCGGCGGGGTCACTCGCTCGGGCAAGATCGTCTCCGGCAACCGCTCACGTTTCGGCAGCGGGCAGGTTGCCAGCCTTCAGGCCAGCCGCCGGATCACGCCGAACTCGCGTGGCGCCGTGGTGAAGGCCCGCGTCGTCCGACACACCGCCCGTGCGGGCTCCCTCAGTCAACACCTGACCTATCTTCGCCGCGAGGGGGTGACCCGCGACGGCGAAAAGGCACGGATGTTTGGTCCCGAGATCGAGAGCGTGGATGTCGACGCCTTCACCGAGCGCTGCCGCGATGACCGTCACCATTTCCGCTTCATCGTCTCGCCTGACGACGCGTTGGAGATGGAGGATCTGCGGGCCTTCACCCGGGACCTCGCCCGCCAGATGGAAAAGGACCTCGGCACCGGTCTCGACTGGGTCGCCGTCGATCACTGGAACACCGAGCATCCCCATGTGCATCTGATCGTCCGCGGCCGCCGCGACGATGGCCAGGATCTCGTGATCTCCCGCGACTACATCAGCGAGGGCATGCGCGATCGCGCCCGTGACCTGATCACCCAGGAACTCGGCCCGCGCACCGAGCTCGATATCCGCCGGAGTTTGGAACGCCAGATCGAGGCCGAGCGCTGGACCGAGCTCGACCGCCAGCTTCTCCGCGAGACCCGCGAGAGCGGCATCATCGACATGGCGCTGGTTCCCGGCCGACAGCCGGACGAGCACCATACGCTGAAGATTGGGCGCCTGAGAAAGCTCGAAGCGCTTGGCCTCGCCACCGAGATCGGCAACGCGCAATGGGTGATGGAGCCGGAAGCGGAAGCCACCCTGCGCGGGCTGGGGGAGCGCGGCGACATCATCAAGCGGATGCACCGCGCCCTGACCGAACGCGGTATTGAGCGCGGCACGGCCAGCTACGTCCTCGCTGCCGAGAGCCTCGACGTGCCGGTGATCGGACGGCTGGTTGCGCGCGGTCTTGATGATGAACTCCACGGCTCCGCTTATGCCATCGTCGATGGCGTGGACGGGCGCTCCCATCACATCCGGCTGCCCAATCTCGATGCCGCCGGTGACGGCGCGCCTGGCTCCATCGTCGAGCTCCGGACTTTCGACGATGCGCACGGCAAGCGACGTGTGGCACTCGCCGTGCGCTCCGATCTGGATCTCGCCCATCAGGTCACGGCCACCGGCGCCACCTGGCTCGACCGGCAGGCCATTGCGCGTGACCCCGTTGCTCTGTCGGACGGCGGCTTCGGCGCGGAGGTGAGCCAGGCGCTTGACCGGCGTGCCGACCATCTCATCCGCGAGGGCATGGCCGAGCGGCAGGGACGGCGCGTCGTCTTCGCCCGCAACCTCATCGAGACGCTCCGCCGCCGGGAACTGGAGGCCGTCGGCGAGAAGCTCGCCGCCGAGACCGGCCTGCCATTCAACAAGGCCGGCACCGGCGAGTATATCGCCGGCACGTATCGCCAGCGCCTTGTGCTCGCCTCCGGTCGCTTCGCCATGCTCGATGATGGGCTCGGCTTCCAGCTCGTGCCCTGGTCGCCCTCGCTGGAGCGCCAGCTCGGCAAGCACGTCTCCGGGGTCGCCCGTGACGATGGTGGCGTCGACTGGAGCTTCGGTCGCAAGCGCGGCCTTGGCCTCTGACCTGAGAGAGGGATCATCACCATGCCGGCGACGAACATCCTCTGGGGGCAGATCCTCTCCGTGCTCCTCATCGTGTTGGCTGCCATCTGGGGCGCGACACAATATGTGGCCTCGAGCCTCGGCTATCAGGCGCAGTTGGGCGCGCCGTGGTTCGCGCTTCTCGGGCTGCCCATCTACTATCCGCCGGCCTTCTTCTGGTGGTGGTACTTTTTCGATGCCTATGCGCCGGACGTATTTTTCCGGGGCGCACTGATCGCCGCCTCCGGCGGTTTCCTCTCCATCGCAGTCGCCATCGCCCTTTCGGTCTGGCGGGCGCGCGAGGCCTCCAGGGTCGAGACCTATGGTTCGGCGCGCTGGGCCGAGAGGGAGGAAGTCCGGGCCGCCGGGCTGCTCGGCACGGATGGCGTCGTGCTCGGCCGCTTCGACCGTGCCTATCTGCGCCATGACGGGCCCGAGCATGTGCTGTGCTTCGCGCCAACCCGCTCCGGCAAGGGCGTGGGCCTGGTGGTGCCCTCGCTGCTGACCTGGCCGGGATCGGCCATCGTCCATGACATCAAGGGCGAGAACTGGCAGCTCACCGCTGGCTTCCGCGCCCAGCATGGACGCGTGCTCCTGTTCGACCCGACCAATGCAAAGTCCGCCGCCTATAATCCGCTGCTTGAGGTGCGTCGCGGCGAATGGGAAGTGCGTGACGTCCAGAACATCGCCGACATCCTGGTGGACCCCGAAGGCTCGCTGGAAAAGCGAAACCACTGGGAGAAGACCAGCCACGCGCTGCTGGTCGGCGCCATCCTCCACGTTCTCTATGCCGAGACGGACAAGACGCTCGCCGGCGTCGCCGCCTTCCTCTCCGATCCGAAGCGGCCGATCGAGACCACGCTCGACGCCATGATGAAGACCGCCCATCTGGGCGAGGCGGGCCCGCACCCTGTCATCGCCAGCGCTGCCCGCGAACTGCTCAACAAATCCGACAATGAACGCTCGGGCGTGCTCTCCACCGCCATGTCGTTCCTCGGCCTCTACCGCGATCCGGTGATCGCCGAGGTGACGCGGCGCTGCGACTGGCGCATCGCCGATATTGTCGGCCGGAAGGCTCCCTCGACCCTCTACCTCGTGGTGCCGCCCTCCGACATCAATCGCACCAAGCCGCTGATCCGCCTGCTCCTCAACCAGATCGGTCGGCGCCTCACCGAGGACCTGCAGGCCAAGGGCGGACGCCACCGTCTGCTGCTCATGCTCGACGAGTTCCCCGCGCTGGGGCGGCTCGACTTCTTTGAATCGGCTCTCGCCTTCATGGCCGGCTATGGCCTGAAAGCCTTCCTCATCGCCCAGTCGCTGAACCAGATCGAGAAGGCTTATGGGCCGAACAACTCGATCCTCGACAATTGCCATGTCCGGGTGAGCTTCGCGACCAACGACGAGCGCACCGCCAAGCGCGTCTCCGATGCGCTCGGCACCGCCACTGAGATGAAGGCGATGAAGAATTATGCCGGGCACCGGCTATCGCCGTGGCTGGGTCATCTCATGGTGTCGCGTTCGGAAACCGCCCGCCCGTTGCTCACCCCCGGCGAGGTCATGCAGCTGCCACCCACGGACGAGATCGTCATGGTCGCCGGCACCCCGCCGATCCGGGCGAAGAAGGCTCGCTACTACGAGGATGCGCGCTTCCGGGACCGGGTCCTGCCGCCGCCAACGCCCTCTCGTGGCCCGACCGTCCAACACGATGACTGGACCGCGCTGCCGTTGCTCAGACCGCAGGAGGGCGCGAGCAGGAGCGCCGCGGACGAAGGTCGAGACGATGACCCGACCGGGTCGGAGCACCGGCATCAGCCCGAGCTCAGCCGCGTGAAGCCGGTCGAGAAAAGCCAGCCCATCGAGAACGAGTTCGAGTTCGACAGGGATCGCGACGACGAGATGGAGGACGTCGCCACCCGGAACCGCCGTATGACCGGACTGATGCAAGGTGTGGCGCGGCAGGTCAGCCTCAATCCCAATGACGGCATGGAGCTGTGATCGCCATGGCAGGTCGCACGAAGAAAGCGCAGATCTCCGTCTATCTCGAGCCCGACATCATGGGACTGCTGGCGCACTACGCCGCCCAGCGCGACCAGTCCATGTCCCTGGTCGCCCAGGCCGCGATCGCCTCCTTCCTGTCGCCCGACAGTGCCGAGCGTCAGGAGGCCGCTCTTGCCCGGCGCCTCGGCCAGATCGATCGCCGTCTCGCGCGGCTGGAGCGCGACCTCGGCATCTCGACCGAGGCCTTCGCCACCTTCATCCGCTTCTGGCTCGCCACCACCCCCGCGCTGCCAGAACCCGCCGCCCAGGCCACGCGGGCCAAGCTCTCCGAGCGCTATTCCGCTTACACCACCGCGCTCGGCCGGCGTCTCGCCAAGGGACCGCAGCTGCGGCAGGAGATCGTGGATGATGTTGGAGGATCAGAGAAGGAAGGGAGCGGTCGGAGTTGACCCAATTCGGACCTTGCTAGCGTCGGCTTTCGGGGGGGCAGAAATGGCCATGGCCACTAGTGGCTCGACTGTATATTGAACAACAAACTTAGGAATTATCTCTTATTAAGTCTCGCGCCAAAGACGAGAGAATGGCCATTTCGCCAAAAGGCCCGCCGCACTTGTACGTAGAGCCTGGCGCAGGGATTGCCGGGATTTTACTTTATTGGCGTATGGTGATTTGCAAGCAGTCTGTTAGATTGAATTGCAGCCACATATTTCTGCGTCTGATTTAAAAACCTGTTCCAAGAATGGTGGTGTTGCCACCAGAGCGCATATCCCTATGTCGAATGTGGCCGCATAAATGTCCCAGGCGCAGTGCTTTTAAGGATCATCTACGAGGTCGCGGCTCCGCTCATACTCCCCAGTAGACTAGCAATCTCGCCGATAGTTTTCGTGGCTGTGCTCAGAGCGACCTTATCGGCGAGCGAGGGGCTGAATTTCCTTACCTCGGCGGCGGTCACCCTATGCCAGAGTGGCAAGATGCGGTTCTCGCCGGCAATTTCCTGTTGCGTCAGCCCGTCCAACTCTCGTTGTGTCCAATCCTTCTTGAAGAAGATTTCCGATAGCACCACCACACCGAAACGGGAGCGGGCGATGCCCTTGTCGATGGAACGTCGCAAGCTGTCCCCGACATTCAACGTCAACTCGTCGTACCAGACACTACAGCCCAACACGCCGAGCGCCTCCGCGAGTGGTCGTGCCACTTCATCCTTGTCTTCCGATGCATGCGAGATGAAGAAGTCGTATTCTGGCTCCTCCGTCGCCACCTTCGCGAAAGAGGCCCGACAACGCCTTTGCTTGATCGGCGGCTTTGCGGAGATCTTTGGCAGATGCCATCGCACGCTGGGCCCTGTCGACTTTCGCCATGATGTCGCTGCGCTTACGCGCGATATCGCCGCGCTTCTTTTGGAGGTCGGCGATATCGCGTGTCAGACGCGAGATCTCGGAGGACAGCGAAGTTATCGACATCGGTCTCCACCTATGGCGACCGAACGCCGCCGGGGCGCAAAGGTGGCACTTCGCCAGCTTGTATCAAGTCAGTACGTGCATTCGGTCCGCTCGAATGGAACATATAAAGAACATATGTGTGATAATCAACAGCTTCGGTTCCGCCTGAGCCAACCTAGCGTTGCGTACGGTCAATCCTTGCCCGAAGCTGCCTGAAGAGCCGCGCTATCGGTCTGATCGTGGCGAGTGGGGTATGGGGGGGACATGGGGTTTCTAACGGACGAAGAGAAGGCCACGCTCCAGATTCGGCGCATGATCTTTCATGTCGTCGGCAAAACGTTGGAGGAGCCGATCCTGTTGGAGGAGATTGCGCCACCTCAACATACTGATTTCTTCGTCGATCGCGTCAAATCGGCACTGAGGGGCAACCTGTTCGAGTTCCGGCCCCGATCCGACGCTGAGCGCATGCTGCGGGAGATCAGCGGCAACTCCGACGCGTTCACAGCTCAAAGCCAAGCCTTGGCGTTGGAGTTCCAGAAGCAACATTCTGCGCCGACGAGCGTAGGAGTGTTCTTCGTCTTCGAGCTTGAGGTCGGGGCGGCAATTCCGATTTACGCACTGATCAAGTACGACAACGAGGACGTGGTTCGGTACATCCTCAGAAGCGGCGACGAACCTCAGGTGCCGCGGCTCGAACGGTTCCAGGAAACGTTCGTCCGCAAGCCCGAGGCGATGCAGAAGATCGCGTTGGTTCGCCTCGGTGCCAGTGCAGGCGGGCATCTGATGGTGCGGGATCGCTCCAACACAGCCCACATTTCCGACTATTTTGAGCGCTTCCTCCAGGTGCGCCGAGTGAATTCACCGGACGAGATGAGCGGAAAGCTGGTGGAGGCGTTCAAGGCCACCTTCAAAGAGCACCGAACCTCGCTCCCCGAGGAGATCAGGCGCAGCGGTGTGAACCGCATCTACGAGGTCATGCGTCAAGGGCATCGTTTCGATCCGGAGGCCTTCGAGCCGATTCTCACCGCGATCTTCGGCCAAGTTCCCGAGGAGGCACCGCTTCGGCGGACCCTGACGCGGAACCTCAAACAGCATGGAGTCTCTGAAGAAACCTTCGACATCAACCCTGAGAGAGTGCAGAAGCCGCGCAAGCACCGGCTGGAGACGGACGAAGGCACGCAGATTCTTTACGACGAGGATCACGAACCCACGGTCCGCGACCGAGAGGACGGCCGTAAGGAAATCTTGATCGTCACCACGGGCCTGAAGGTTGACGATGTCGATATCGACACAGGTTCACGCCGCCGTTGAGGCGAGCCGCTCAGCCGCCGATCTGCGCATCGGCGAAGACCCCGGTAGGCTAGGCCTGTCCGGATCACTGACGCGCGCCGCGCTCGACGCCTGGCAGGTCGTCTCCGACACGACTCCAGACTGGTTGTCATTCACCTGCATCGATCCGGCCGACGACCCTATTCAGCCCCGTGACGCAATCGAGGGGGACAGGGTCCGTATCACCGTGACGTTCGCATCGAGCGCGAACGCTCCTCACCTATTCACGCTGGAGGGCTGGCGATCGCTACTGCTTGACGACGCCCTCGTGTCGTCGACCACAGCGGTTCGGCTCGCCTTCGACGACAATCGCTTCCGGACCCGGGCTTTCAACGTCGCGCCATGGGAGGGTGCACCTGTCGCCGGCGCTGACGCTGCCTCACCGCGCGACGGGAGTCCGAGACGGCAGGTCCGATCTCAATCGTCTACCTTGATGGCGCCGTCCAAGATCGAGCCATGGGTCGTCGACGGGGACCATGGTCGTGGGCCGGCCTGGCGAGCTTGGGTGGCCGTTTCCGCCTCGATGATCGCCCGATCGCTTACCAATGAACTTTATACGGAGGGCGACGAAGAGCGTGTCAGCCTGGCAGGACAACCGCCACGGCGTCTTGAGCTCGGCGAGTTCAGCACCGACGTTCCTCTTGCCGCCTTACAACAGGCGGCGGTATGGATTTACCTTGAGGGGGCGGACGTCGAGGTTCGGCACACCTTCCTTTCCGCCGAGCTGGCGCGGGAATGGCCCGCCAACAGATCGTTCGCTGACGGTTTGAAAGGAAAATTGGAATCGTCGTTGGATTCCGCCCGGCTGCTCTATAAGGCCCATCTCCGGGCCGGCAGCAAGGATACCCTGAAGGCCTTGGCGGATCTGCGGAAGACACTGGCTGACGATGTCCAGAAGCTCGCTCAGCAGGCCCGCGACCTATCGAGCGCCGTATGGCGGGACGTCGCCGTCGCGATTGGCGTCATGGCCGTCCGCTTCGGCCTCGACGCCGCGAAGACGGTACCCTCATCCTTCGCCTTCTCGATGATCTACCTATTGGTCGCCAGCTATTTCATCGCGTCGTTCTGGCTAACAACGTCGATCAACCGACGCTTCCTCGCATCGCTCGAACAGAGCAGGGCCAAATGGCGAACCAAGCTCTACGCATTCCTAGACGACGACGATTATCGCGAGCTTGCTGAAACACCACTTTTTGGGGCCATCGAGGACTACCTGCTGACCGAGCGCCGGACGGGCCGCGTGGTTGTAACCGTCGCTCTGCTGCTCATACTCGCGACGCTCGTTGAGGCAGGAATACTCGACCTATCGTCGGTAATCGGATGGACTTCGACGAAAATGATTCGATTTTGGGATATAGCTTCGGCCTTCATTTGGTCTTTCTCCACTCCCTAATCAATCGAGAGGATTATACTAGGCGCGGGTGAACAATCCGCTCAGCCTGAGTGATGTGTTGCGACGTCCAAAGCGCCGCCCCGTGCCTTGCGTCTTACTCAACCCTGCTATCAGGGCAGTACACCTCAGGCGTGCAACTGCGGGATATTCTACAATCCATCACGGTGGTGGGCAGCCCTACAACTGGGCTCCGAGCCTCCGGCAACACGGCCCTGTTGCCGTGTGAATCCACGCCCGCACAGGCTATTCTGGCCGCAGAGCCGCGGCCGGAAATCC
Source organism: Xanthobacter oligotrophicus (assembly GCF_008364685.1). Classification (GTDB taxonomy): domain Bacteria; phylum Pseudomonadota; class Alphaproteobacteria; order Rhizobiales; family Xanthobacteraceae; genus Xanthobacter; species Xanthobacter oligotrophicus. Next base: position 49,440 of record NZ_VTTL01000009.1, on the reverse strand, counting down.
TGGCGCGGAAAACCTCGCGTAGCCAAGTGGGGCTGCTAGACTGGAAAGACTTCGATGGGGGCCGGGGTGACGAGGGGGCGGGTGTGTTTCATCTTACCATGCGTGTGGCGTGGCACGATTCGCGCTGGAATGGGCGGGTCTGTCCGGCTCCGTCCTCAAATTCGTTCTGTGTCGCGCTCGACCGGATTCGCGAGGAAAGGGACGACGCCGCGGAGGGCTCTCTGGCCGGAAAGGCTTGGCATGAGCTGACGCCAGACCAGCTGCCGCCGTGCAAAGCCGAGTCCGGCGCCTTCATGAACGAAACAGAGTGGACCCGTCGGTTCGAGCACCCCTACGCATCCATCAAGAAAGCGGCCGCGACCCACGGCCACCTCACGCCCACTATCGTGAAGGTGCCGCCCTTTGCGGCCTTTGCTGTCCCGTTCGGATGGATGTTGCGTAGCGAGCAAGCTGCCATCGACGCAAAGCTGCCGAAGCCCTTGCCGCCAGACGAGCAGTCGCCATTCACGAGCCCTTGGGTGTTTGGCCGCGCCCGTCAGACGGCAATCGTCGACCATGTATTCGATCGCCTGACCCCCGTGCGCTCGCTCGTCTTCTTCTATTGCAAGGAGGGCCAGCCGCTCGGCGACACGATTTCGCGGCTGGTGGTTGGCGTCGGCCGCATCCAGTCCATCGCCCCGATTAGGCAGTACGATGCTCCCGCGGGGGCGAATACCTATCCGATGTGGGACCGTCTGCTCCGACATTCGATACGGCCGGATGGCTTCGACGGGTTCTTACTGCCGTATCACGACTATCTCGAGCCGACCGGCGACGTGGCCGAGGACGCGCGCCGGGCAGACCTTCTGGCAGAAATCGCCGTCCCCGCCGACCCGGCCCACATGCGAGTTTTCTCTTATGCCGCAGAGTTGGCTCCTGCGGATATTGCACTCTCGACGCTGATTCGGTGCCTTGAGGCGGTCCGGAAGATTCGCTCCCATGGGATCGCGAAAGGACCGTGGGAACGGCGTGAGGAATGGCTCAACACGCAGATTGGCCTAGCCTGGAAGGACCGAGGGGCTTTCCCGGGTCTCGGCTCGACTCTGGAGGCGCTGGGCATGCGACTGGGCACGGCGTTGACACTTGAGCTGCTCGCGTCGGGTTCGCTGGCGAGTGATGCGGATCCATGGCCTCATATCGATGCGCTGCTGCGCGGCAAGGTGAAGCCGCCGCAGCCCGCCTACGATGCGGATCTCAAGGTGGTCCGCGACACCTGGGTCAATTTGGCGGACGAGCGTCGGGTTCTTCTGAAGCTGCTCTCGCGCTTTGCACTCACCCCTGCGCAAGCGAGCCGCTGGTTTGATCCAACCAGGCGCGCGGTGGCGAGCACGGCTCCCACGACCGACGCCGAAATCATCGCGAACCCCTATCGGATTAGCGAGGTCGACCTTGGCGACGCGAAAGAGACGCCCGTTTCGGTCGGAACGATCGACCGCGGCCTCCTTCCTGACGCGACGATCGCCGCCAAACACCCGGTGCCAGACCCGTCACGCGTTGAGTCTGCGGCGGACCCACGCCGCCTGCGAGCGGCGATCGTGGGCGTGCTGCGTCGCGCGTCTGAGAACGGTGACGCGCTGCTGAGCATTACGGAAGCTGTGGAGAAGGTCGCTGCCCTCGAGCTGGCCCACCCCTGCCTGATCGGGGTGGATTGGCCTGCCACGAACGCGGCGGCGTTGACTGGTGTTGTCGAACTTATCGACCTGCCTGCGACGCAGGGCGAACAAACCGGGATCTCCGCGCTGCAGCTTACCGAACTGAAGGCGCGCGAGGATAAGCTGCGGAGCGTGCTGTCTAAGCGGGCGGGCAAGGCCGCTTCCGCAGTCCTGGCCGACTGGAAGAAGCTACTGGTGGACGCGATCAAGGCGGCGGGCGGCGCCTTCGATCCGAAGAACGCTCGACACGTGCTCGCTATCGACGAACAGGCCACGGCACTCGCCCGGGTGACCTCTCGTCGCCTGACGGCCCTCGTGGGACGCGCTGGCACCGGCAAGACATCGGTGATGGGCGCGCTCTTGCTCAATGGGGCGCTCGCCCGCGACGGCATCCTGCTGCTTGCCCCGACCGGTAAGGCGCGGGTCCGGCTTGGAAAGGCCGCCAACGCCGAGGCGATGACTGTTGCGCAGTTCTTGAACGAGCTAGGACGTTATGACCGCGTCCGCCAGCGTCCGCGGTTCCATGGCAATGAGAAATACCGCAAAGAGAAGACCGTGGTCATCGACGAATGCTCGATGCTCACTATGGACGACCTTACGGCGGTGCTTGAGGCGCTCGACCTCGCCCATGTTCAGCGGCTCATCCTGGTCGGAGACCCCAACCAACTGCCTCCGATAGGGGTAGGACGTCCATTCGCTGACCTTACGTCATATCTGCAGACGACGGACGCGAAGAGTGACACCGGCCTGCCGCTCGGCGAAGCGCTGGCGAGGCTGACCGTCGAGGTCCGCGCCGTCGCGGGCGCGGACCAAGCATCGGACACGCTTCGGCTTGCCTCCTGGTTCACAAGGGAGACGCAACCCGTCGATGCCGATCGGGTCCTCAGCGATTTGGAGACGGGGCGGCCTTTCAACGACCTCGACCTGTTCTTCTGGAATACGCCCGATGAGTTGCGGAGCCGCCTTAGCGAGGCGTTCCAGAAGCACCTTGGGCTCGCGCAAGCGGGTGATGTCACTGGCTTCAATGCGTCGCTCGGCATCGACGAGCGCGGCTGGGTTCCCTTTGACCAGCCCGACGGCTCAGAGCAGTGGCAGATCCTCTCACCTGTCCGCATGCATCCACATGGCGTGCACGACCTGAACCGCTGGACGCAGCGTCGCTACCGTGCGAGCGAGCTCAAGGCGGCGACCGAGCCGTGGGTGGTCAGCCTCGGTGACGAGAGCATCGTCATTCGCGACAAGGTCATCCAGGTTTCGAACCAGTGGCGCGATGCCTATGATGGGCAGGATTCTGGTGACCATTATGTTGCCAATGGGGAGGTCGGTCTCGTCGGCAACGGCAAGGCGCCTTGGCTGAATGTGGTCTTCGCTGGCCGTCCGAACCTTCGATTCGGGTACAGCAGCCGCGACTTTCCAGGCGGCTCCGGGCCGCTAGAGCTCGCATACGCTATCACCGTCCATAAGTCGCAGGGCAGCGAGTTCCAAAAGGTGTTCGTCGTGCTGCCCAAGAACTGCCGGCCGCTCTCGCGCGAACTTCTCTACACGGCCTTGACCCGTTCACGCCGCCAGCTCGTCCTGCTCATCGAGGGCGACAATCCTTCGGTCCTCTTCGACTACACCCGGCCTGAGCGTTCGGAGACCGCGCGGCGGAACACAAACCTTTTCCAGGGCGTGCTCCGGCGCGTCGAGACCGAGGTCCCATACGCCGAGAACCTGATCCATCGTACGGAAAAAGGTCATCTGGTTCGCAGCAAGTCCGAGCTCGTGATCGCCAACATGCTGTTTCAGTCCGGTGTCGAGTACGAGTACGAGCGGGTGCTCGACGGCGAGGTTGAGCCAGGCCGGCTTCGTCCGGACTTCTCATTCGTCACGGCTGACGGCGACCTGATCCTTTGGGAGCACCTTGGCATGATGGGGCGCGAGGACTACTGGAAGGGATGGGAGTGGAAGAAGGCATGGTACGAAGCCAATGGTTTCGTCGCAGGTCGGTCACTTTTTACTTCTGAAGAAGATGACCGCGGAGGGCTGGATTCTTCGAGTCTGCGCTCCATCGTCGGCGCCATCAAAGCGCTGCTAGATTAATTGCCATGAACTGCCAAGTTGGTCGGCTCGCAGCCGGCTGCACCATCGCGTGCGGAGAGCCGAAAAGAATTAAGGCGGACGCTCATGTGGGCTGACAACGAGACAGAACGCGATTTCCTGAACTTTTCGGGAGTCGCCGATACCGTAGCGGAGATCATCGTTCAAGCACGGGGGCGGCCAATTTCCATCGGGGTATCCGGCGCCTGGGGTATCGGCAAGTCATCCCTGATCAAGTTGACACAAGCCTCCCTCGCAAAGCGGCCCCGGGTGCAGGACGAGCGAGAGTTCATCTTTGTCGAGTTCAACGCTTGGCTCTACCAGGGCTATGACGACGCTCGCGCGGCGCTTATGGATGTGATCGCAACCAAGCTGCAGACCGAAGCGGAGAAGCGGGAAACTGCGGTCGACAAAGTCGCCGGGATTATGAAGCGGGTCCGGTGGCTCCGCGGCATGAAGCTCGTAGCCAGCGACGCAGCCGCCGTCGCGCTGGGGTTGCCACCCATGGGACTCCTCGGCGGGATATGGGGCTTGGGTAAACGCGCTTTGGACGGTGTCGATCAGACCGAACTGGACGAAGCGAAGAAGAAGGCCGGTGAAGCGGCGGAGGCCGCTGGTGGTCTCTTAGCGGCCAGAGCAGATACGTCACCTCCGCGCGAGATCCAGGCTCTGCGCGACAGCTTCGAGGAAGCGCTAGAGGAGCTCGGTGTTACCCTCGTGGTGCTCATCGACGACCTAGATCGGTGTCTGCCTTCCACGACAATCTCGACCCTCGAAGCGATCCGTCTGTTCCTGTTCCTGAAGCACACGGCGTTCGTCATCGCGGCCGACAATGACATGATCAGACACGCGGTGCGCAAACACTTCGAAGGTGTGCCGGACGACCTGCTGGTCACGAACTATTTTGACAAGTTGATCCAGGTGCCGATCCGCGTGCCGGCTCTCGGAACGCAAGAGGTTCGAGCGTACATGATGCTACTGTTCGTCGAGAACAGCGGGCTCACTGAGGACGTTAAGGAGAAGATCCGGGCCGGCGTTTGTATGCAGCTTCGCCAGACTTGGCAGGGCAAGCGCGTCGACCGCGCCTTCGTCCAATCGCTCCACGACGATTTTCCGGAAGAGCTGATCGGCAAGCTCGACACTGCTGATCGGCTCGCGCCGCTCATGACGACGGCGTCGGGGATCGTCGGCAATCCGCGGCTTATCAAGCGCTTCCTGAACGCGCTGGCGATCCGCATGACCATCGCCAAGGCGCAAGGCGTCGGCGTGGATGAGGCAGTCCTGGCCAAGCTCCTACTCTTCGAGCGGCTGGGAAGCCCGAACGCCTATGCTGAGCTCATCGCCGGCGCGAGCGCCAGCGAAACCGGCAAGCCGACCTTCCTCGCCGATTGGGAGACGAAGGCTAACGCTGGAGTTGAGCTGAAGCTTGAGGCGCCCTGGGATGATCCCTTCGTTCTGGAATGGCTGACGCTGCCCCCCGGCTTGGCTGAGGTCGACCTGCGAGGTGCCCTTTACGTAGGCCGCGAGCATGCGCCGCTGATCACGCCCGAGGATCGCCTGTCCTCCGAGGCGGCCGACCTCCTGGCCGGCCTTCTGGAGCACCCCGATATGGCGGCGGCCTTGAAAGACCGACTGGCGAAGGTCGCGCGGGCAGAAACCACCGTGATGATGGACCGGCTGCTCGATCGCGCGCGGCAGGAGCAAGCCTGGGGCGTGCCCCCGATCCTCGAAGCCTGCCTGGCGATCTCAGAGGCGGACCCCGCGCAAGGTCCACGCTTGGCGGCTTTCCTCCGCGATCGCCCGCCGGTTCAGATCGAGCCGAACATCGTGCCGAAGATTTCGGATCAACCCTGGGCGGCCGGTGTATTCCGGGCTTGGGAGGAGGGCGACGTCGCCCGACCGGTCAAGAACGCCATCAAGAAGCGGAGTTAGAATGGGAACGTCGCAGTCTAGCAAGGGTGCCGGTGCGGGCGTTCCGATGGTGCCCGCGTGGGTGGACAATCCGCCACCCGAAGCTCCCGCCGGCGAACTCCCGGCTCCAGGCGAAGAAGCGCCGGTTCCGGCGGCCCCACCCCCGCCTGCTCCTCTTGCGCCTGACAGGCGCTGGATCGGCGTGAGCCGCAGCCTCGGCGACTACGCAAACTCTGGTGAAACCGGCGCCATGCGGCGTGGCTTCGGGCACTACGTCCGCACGGGCTACGGCGGGTCGGGAACGGCAGCGCGCCGCATGGGCGGGACGGCTGCGACCGCGGGAGCGCTCGGTGGCGTGCTGGCTGGGCTCGCCGGAGGGCAAGCGGCTCAGCCTGGTAGTCCGCTCGACCCCGCGCTGCTAGCTGGCCGCTCGGCGGGCGAGATCATGGGCGCCGTGGTTGAAGCCGTGCGACCCGTGGACGGAACACAGGATGCGGAGGCTTCGCGCGCCGCTATACGCGATGCATTGTCCGAACTCCTGACGCGCTTCCCGGACGCTGATCTTCTCAACCTTACACCCGAAGAGCGCGAGTTCGTCATCGAGCGCTTCACCGCGCACGACGTGTTTCGGCGTTTTGATCTCGATGTGGGGCAGACCATTCGAGAGAAGGCTCCGAGCGTCGCCACAGCCTTGTCTAGGCTGAAGCAGGCTCGGGAGTACGTGAAGGAGACCGTTGCGGCGGCGTTTCGGAAGCTCCGCGCCGCCGGCCACCCACTGACCGCCGGCCATATCACAACCGTGGTGCGTGCGGCGCTACGGGAAACGTTCGAGGTGTTCGAGGGGTATGCTGAATGAGGCTCGTATGTGCTCCAGAAGATCACGCCTTCACCGAGGATGGCGCGCTGAACGTAGTCCTTTACGGCCAGCCAGGGGCGACTGAGGACGGACGGTCAGCACGGGGCAGCGCCGGTCAGGCGGCCAAGGCGGACTTTCTTCGAGCGCGCCTAGAAGCGGCTCCCCGAGCGTGGGACTTCCTCTCGCTCGCGCTGTCGGTTGTGACCGCGGATCTTGCAGGACAGCGATCGGCGAGCGCAGACGGTTGGACTCGTGAGTTCGACCTCACGGTGGCGGTAGCCGACCCGACATTCTGGAACGGTCAATCCGCTGCGATCGAGGCCGCGCTGAAGTTCCTGTCGACGGATCGCTGGCACTTGACCTTCGTCGGCGGCGGGCTTCAGCCGGCCCCGCCGCGCGACCCGGCTCGGCCCGATGAGGATTGCGTGGTGCTGCTGTCCGGAGGGATGGACAGCCTGATCGGCGCAATCGACCTGGTGCAGCAAGGGATGAAGCCGTTCGCCGTCAGCAACATCGTACGCGGCGACGGCGACAATCAGGCCGCGTTTTCGGCGGCGGTCGGCGGCGGTCTTCGACATCTGGCTTTGAACCACAACGCCACCCCACCCGGCGCCAAGGAGCCATCACAACGCGCTCGCTCACTGATCTTCCTTGCTTTCGGCGTGCTCGCAGCGACGTCCGTGGGCGCCTATCACGCCGGCGGACAAGTGCCGTTCTATGTGTGCGAGAACGGCTTCATCGCCATCAATCCGCCGCTGACCGGGGCGCGCCTTGGCAGTTTGAGCACGAGGACCGCGCATCCTGAGTTTCTCAACCGCATCCGCGACGTGCTTGCCGCGGCGGGACTACGGGTAAAGATCCTGAACCCGTATGAGCATTGGACGAAAGGTGAGATGCTGAAAGCCTGCGCCGATCAGGCGCTCTTGAAGGCGCATGCGGCCCAGTCGGTGAGTTGCGGACGCTACCGGGTCTTCAACTACAAGCATTGCGGCCGGTGTGTCCCATGTCAGGTGAGGCGGGCCGCTTTCCTTGCATGGGGCGAGCAGGACACGACATTCTACAAGTTCGCTCCACTCGGAAAGAACGACCCCGAGCACTCGAACTTTGACGATGTGCGATCCGTCGCGATGGCCGTGGCGGAGATTGGAGCCGATGGGTTGGACGCTTGGCTCGGCCCGGCGCTCGCCTATCCGAAGATGGGGGACACCGGTCCGCTGCGGGATCTCGTTCGCCGTGGCATGGAGGAGTTGGCCGCACTGCACCAAGCCCACGGTGTGAAATGATCGACTTTCATTGCCATCTCGATCTGTACCCTGATCCGCACGGCGTCGCACGTGCCTGTGCGCAGCGGGGGTTATACGTGCTGTCTGTCACCACAACTCCGTCGGCGTGGACCGGGACAGTCGCGTTGGCGAATGGGGCTGCACGCATACGGACTGCGCTCGGATTGCATCCGCAGCTCGCGCACCAGCGCAAGGGCGAGCTCCCTCAGTTCGAGAAGCTGATCGATCAGACCCGCTACGTTGGAGAGATCGGCCTAGACGGCGCGCCAGAGTTCAAGCGTTACTGGGAAGACCAGCTGTACGTCTTCACGACGGCGCTGGACATCTGCCGAGCCGCTAGCGGCCGCATCCTATCGATTCACAGCCGAAGGGCGGCCACTGCCGTGCTCGACGCGCTTGAAGCGCAGCCCGGCGCTGGGCTGCCGATACTACACTGGTTTTCCGGTTCAATGCGCGAGTTAGCTAGGGCGGTTGAGCTGGGCTGCTGGTTCAGTGTCGGTCCCGGCATGTTGCGGGGCGAGAAAGGCCGGGAGCTCGCAAAGCGCATGCCGCAAGACCGTGTCCTCACAGAGTCGGACGGCCCGTTCGCACAGATCGACGGTCGCGCTGCTTGGCCTTGGGAAGCAGCGATCGCCGTCCAGGAGCTGGGATCGATTTGGGGGGTGTCGCCTCCCGAGGTTGAGCGGCAACTTTCGTCCAATCTCGCTCAACTCGGAAAGCTTGCCCTTCTTTAGATCTCTTGAGGAGCAGCGACCGGTGTACGTGCTGCAGTGATAATACTCTCCTGCTACCATTTCCTGGACTGGCTCTCGGCGGCGAGCGGCGTTTAGAGCCCGCTCAGATGTCCAGAGGAGGAAGAGACCTCACGATCTTCATCGTCTCCAGGCTGACGGTTATGACCCGCCGCAGGAGGTCGAAGGGATAGCGAGAGTCGCCCACCGTCTCATTGGCATAGTCATTGGCATCGTTCACGATCCCGCTGTCTTTGTCCTGCCGGACAGCCTGCCGCTCCATCACCCACTCAATGGCGGACTTCCCATTCACGACGTAGTCGTATGCAGCCAGAGGCACGTCAATGATGGTGATGTGGGGGTTGTAGTGGATGACCGAGCGGTCCTTGCCTTTGCCAAAGGCCATCTTCTCCACGCGGAAGAACTTGACCGGATCGTCGATGGAGGCCAGCGACAGGTCGCCCTGCTTGATCGTCACAGGGTAGGGCTCGACTGCCTCATAGCCCACATGCAGGTCACCCAAGCGGTGGCCAGCATCCACAAAGGCCCAGAAGTCGGCGGCCGTTTTCACGCAGGGAATGCGAGGCAGCTCCTTCGTCAGGTTGTCGGCGAAGCGGCGGCGGTAGTCTTCGGAATGCAGCAGACCGTAGGTGTAGTAGAAGATGTCGTCCTTGGTGATCGTCTCCGAGGGATAGGCTTCCTGGAAGTGGGCGAGGCCAGCGTCTGTGATGCCATCGCGAATACGGTAGCTCGCCTTTTTGTCATCAGTGACGCTGAAGAGATCATCATCGCCTTCGTCATCTGGTGCTTCGTAGATCGTGTGCGGGAAACACTGAGATCCGCCGTCACTCTGCAAGTCGAAAATTCTGTCTACCATGAGCGCTACCTGCCCGTCAGCAGGGCGTTGCTTGACCGTAATCACCCTATTTTTAACTTCCACATGAGGAAATAATTTTGGTACTTGATAAATCATAGCATTTATTCTTCGACTGAAGTAAAGCCACTGACGATAGAATGGTCTATAGGTTGCAGGAACGACCTCTCCATCATCCAACGACAAAGGCTTCAGTTTCACCAAGTCATTCCGTATGCCGCGAGGCCAAGAGAAGGCACGAGGATCCGCTTTAAGGAGTTCCTCGCTCGACTGCGTGGGGTTATCCTCACGCGCCTTACGCAGCGCATCAAGCTGATCGCTATAGTCAGATATTGCGCGAGCAACATTGTAATTCAGTTTGGTCTTGGAAGAATTGAAACACAGAGAGTCGCGCGCAGTGGCAACACCAAGCGTATAAATTTCAAATAACGAAGTATTAGACTTATCTTTTTTGTCGCCGATGATGATATAATTTGAGGCGCTTTCATCGCGCTGCTTCAACCAGTCGCCATGCTCGTCCGGGATAACTTTTTGCCAACCCTTTTCGGCCGAAATGCCTCGGATGCTGCGGAAACCAGCGACTATCTTCAGCTTGTCCTCGCGGCTGAGGTAGTCGCCGATGTCATGGTAGAAGACCTGTCCCTGCTTCTCGGCCGCCGGGTTCTTGACGAAGAGAGTGATGACGATCGGCGCGCGGCTGCCCGCGCCGAAGATCTTCCCGCCCTCACGACGCGAGGTCTCGCCGCTGGTTCTCTGGTTGCCGCGAAGGTGAAAGACGTAGATCGAGGCGAACTCGTCGACCATCGACTTTCGCATCCCGTCAGCCGTGTTAGCGTCGATCCAGCCGCCATTTGTGACATAGGCCAAGACGCCACTGTCGCCCAAGCGGTCTGCACCCCAACGGATTGCGCGCACGTAGCTATCATAAAGGGCAATGCTGCTCGTCGCAGACGAACGAGCGACGTAGGTCTCTGCAATTCGGCCATCCAGATGCGGATAGCTGATGTGCTGTGAGATAGCGTAGGGCGGGTTACCCATGATGACGCGGATGTCGAGCCCCTGCTGGCGTCGGCGGCGCTCCGAGTTGTCGGGCAGCACCAGCGCCAGCTCATCACAACCCTCGCCCATGGCGAAGGTGTCGGTGAGGAGGATGCCTCCAAAGGGGGTGTAATCGCCACCGTGAAGGCCGTGGTAGACAGCCTCGATGTTGATGGCAGCGATGTAGTAGGCCAGCAGCACGATCTCGTTGGCATGGAGTTCGTAGCGAAACTTGTGCTCCAGCTCCTCGGGCTTGATCAGGCCCGACTGTAAGAGCCGAGTGATGAAAGTGCCCGTGCCTGTAAAAGGGTCGATGATGTGGACGCCAGGGGAGCCAATGGTCTGCCCGAACTCATCTTGCAGAACGTCGTTGACGGAGTGGATGATGAAGTCGACTATCTCGATGGGCGTGTAGACGATGCCCAGCTTGTCGCGCGTACCTTTGAAAGCGACACCAAAGAAGTTGTCATAGAGCTGCCGTATCAGTTCCTGCTTGGCGGCCGGGTCAGTGATGCCCTGCGCCTTCTTGCGCACGCTGGTGTAGAACTCGGCAAGGTCGCGGCTCTCCTTCTCCAGGTGAGAGCTTTCGAGGGCGTCCAGGACCCCTTGGATGGCGCGTGAGACCGGGTTTTCCTGCGTGAAGGTATGCCCCTCGAACAGGGCGTCAAAGACCGGGCGGGTGATGATGTGCTGCGCGAGCATCTCCACCGCCTCCTTCTCGGTGATGCCGCTATTGAGGTCATCACGGATTTCAGCGAGGAAGGCATCGAAGGCCCTGCGTGCCGCACTGTCTAGCACAGAGAGGATGGCCTCCAGCCGCGTGATGTGGGCAATCGCGATGTCACGCAGGCTCGCGGCCCAACGGTCCCAATACTCGCGGTCTCCGCACTTCTTGACGATCTTCGCCATGATCGCGCGGCTGAAGTCGTCGAGGATGAGGCCCGGAAGCTCAGGCTGAGTGTCGTCCTCGATCACAAGGTCGCTGTCTGGGCTGTCACTGCCCAAGCCGGTGATGCCAGAGCGTTTGGCGGCACTCTTGGTCGGCAGCTTCTCGACAGTGGCCGTGACAGCCCGAAGCTCGTTGCTATCGAGGCCGATGATCTTGATCTTGTCCGAGACATCCTGACCCAGGGACATCTGGTTGATGGTCGCCTCAAGGCGCTCGTCGTGGGCTCGGAGCGCGTTCAGTATCTGCCAGACGACCCGGTACTTTTCATTGTCGTTCAGAGCCTCTTCCGGCGACTTGTCAGCCGGAACACCGACCGGGAGGATGACGTAGCCCATGCGCTTGCCCGGGGCGCGGCGCATGACACGCCCGACAGACTGGACGACATCAATCTGTGACTTCCTGGGGTGGAGGAACATGATCGCGTCCAGCGCCGGGACGTCGACGCCTTCAGACAGGCAGCGGGCATTGCTGAGGATGCGGCAGGTCTGCTCCTCTGTGTCGGCCTTCAGCCAGTCCAGCAGTTCCCCGCGCGTCTTGGCATTGAAGGTGCCGTCCACATGCCTGATCTCGCACTCCAGGTCGTGACGAGTGATGTCGGCATCGCGGGCCTGGGCCTCGATTGATCCGAGGTAATCCGACACGACGCCGGAGAATTCATCTCGCACCAGCTTGGACGACGCGATGTCACGGCAGAAGGCCAGCGCGCGACGCATAGGCTGCGTGTCGGCACCCAGATCAGCCTCGATGTCCATCTTGGCCAGAGCCTTGTAGCAGCCCAAGATGCGGGTGGCATCGTCGAGAACGAGGCCGGTGGTGGGGTCCTCGATCCTCTTCTGCAACGAGCGAGCTACAAGCCCTTCGTCCATGGTGAGAACGATGACCTTGTAGTCGGTAAGGAGGCCCTCCTGCACGGCCCAGCCGAAGCCACTGTAGAACAGCGTGGGGCCGAAGACGGCCTCGTCGTCCATGGTGGCAAGGGTGACGCCCAGGTCGTTCGCCTTGGACTTTGCGCCGTCTCCATAGATGCGAGGAGTGGCTGTCATGTACAGCCGCTTGGCACCTCCGACCACGTCGTCGCGGTGGACACGAACAAAGTTGCTCTCTTCCTGCCCGTCGATGGTGGCGCCGGTCGTGCGGTGGGCCTCGTCACAGATGATGAGGCCGAAACGCCCCATACCGTGATCAAGCTGGGCCCTCGAAATCGTCTGGATGGACTGGTAGGTGCCGAAAACCACCGTCATCTTGCCGGGCGCGGGGTCACCCACTCCTGCTGCCAATGCAGCGGGATCGGTCGTCGCTGGGAAGGCGAGGTCCAGGGTGCTGATCTCAGCCACATCATCCTTGGCGACCCTACGCCTGCCGACCTGGACGTCGGAACAGACGGCAAAGGACCGCAGGGGCGTCTTGGTGTCATTGGTCCATTCACGCACCGTCTGCGCCATGAGAGCGAGCGACGGGACGAGGAACAGGACCGCCCCGTCCGCGCCAACGAGGTCCTCGGCAATCTTCAGGGCGGTGAAGGTCTTCCCCGTACCGCAAGCCATGATGAGCTTGCCCCGGTCATGCTGGGCCAGACCATCGTGGACCGCTTGCAAAGCATCCCGCTGGTGCGGACGCAGCTCTTTCTTCGGCTCCAGTACGACCTCTTGCTTGGCGGCAAACGTCCCCCACTGGATCGGCGACGCCCGCATGTCCACCAGACTGATGCGGAGCACGGGTATGGCCTGCCCGATCAGCATGGCCTCTGCATTGTCCGACCACTCGACCTCAGTGGAGTCCATCACTACCCGCCGCACAAACGGCGCCTTAGAGGAGGCTGATAGGAAGGAGTCGATGTCAGCCTTGGCGATCTTGTGCTGAGCCGCATAGAACTTGCACTGGATGGCAGCGTAGCCGTCATGACCGCGCAACTTAGCTACGAGGTCTATGCCGACATCCTTGGCGTTCCAGCCGTTCGCTAACGCCCAAGCGGCCCAGGTCGTAACATGCTCGTACTGCTCGACCTGGACCGGGTCATGCGCCAAGAAGGCTGCACACAGCCTTTCGTAGTAAGTTCCTTTTTCTCGCTCGGTCGCAGCAGAGGCTCGGTAGCTATCCAGCAGGGCATCAAGCGAGAAATTCATTTAGAGTCACCATACCACTGATGGTCGCGACCATAGGTGCCGGGACCAGCGGGGGCAATCGTAGACGGCAGATCGACGCGACAGTTGGGAATGTCTCAACAAGCAGGGCCCGCCCCCGGCCACACCGCCGTCGGCGCCCTCGACGCGAGGGTCCGCGACCGTGTAACATCGCCGTGTTTCAATGCTTGATTTCAGGGCTCCAAGCCCGTTGAATTGTATAGGTTTCAGCCCCTCCGGTAGCCCGGTCCTACCATCTGCGCCACATGCGGTCAGTTCACGATTTTGCAGCCGGCTCCGGCAGGTTCAAGTGGTAGCGGGTGTAGCGGCGCTCGCCGGTTCGCGCCAGGGCGCCTTTCTCCACTAGATCGTGCAGGTCGCGCGTGGCGGTGGGGCGTGAGGTGCCGGTGATGGCGAGGTAGTTTTCCGCGCTCAGGCCGCCCGTGAAGCCACCGGGGCCCTCACGGAACAGGCGGGCGATCACCTTTTCCTGCCGTTCGTTCATCATGTCGCGGAAGCGATCGTAAAAATGTGCCTTTGCGATATGGAAGGCGACGCGATCAAGCGTCGTCTGCTGGGCCGCGATGATCGTTTGCGCGAAATAGACCAGCCAGTCCGTGACATCGAGCGTCCGCTGATGGAACTCGAGCTGATCGTAATAGGCCTTGCGATGCTGCTCGATGGTGTGGGCGAGCGCGATCAGCGTCGGTTGTCCGATGTTTTGGGCGAGGGATTTTTCAGCGAGGGTTCGGCCGATGCGACCATTGCCGTCCTCGAAGGGATGGATGCTCTCGAAATAGAGATGCCCGATCCCGGCCCGGGTAAGTGCCGGCAAGGGCGCGTCCCCGTCGGGGGCCGAGCCATTGAACCAGCCGAGATAGGCGGCCATCTCGTCCGGAACCCGGGAGGATGGCGGCGCCTCGAAATGCACGGTCGGGCGATCCTGGCGGCCGGACACGATCTGCATCGCGTCTTCATGGCAACGGTAGCCGCCGATCGTCTCCAGATGCCGACTGTCGGCCATCAGCATGTGGTGCCAGCGGAACAGTGTATCGGCGTCGAGGGGATCCGCCCAGCTCCGGTAGAGATCGACCATCATCTCCGCGATGCCCCGCTCCTTTGGCTTCACGTTGCGATTGTCGGTGTCGAGGCCGAGCTGACGGCGCAGGGAGGATTGCACGCTGAGGCGATCCAGTGTCTCCCCTTCGATCGCGCTGGTCTTGACGGCCTCGTCACTGAGAAGTTCGATCCGCAGCAGGTCCCGCTCGTCATCGCTCACATGCCGGACCGCACCGATCACCTCGCCGGTGAGCAGCAGGAACCGCCGCTCCAGCGGTTCGAGGGCGACCGGATCATAGGCAAAATGCGGCCAGCCGTGCTGGGTCCAGTTCCAAGCCATGAGCGATAGAGCCTCCTTCTATCGCTCATATAATAGCGGATGCGTGATTGATAGATAGCCGTCCTATCGCTCATGGCAGAGCCGCGCCATCGCGCCCCGCAGGCTGATCGAGCGGCCCCATCCCCATTTCCTGCGTTGGCACAAGGGAGCATTGTTTCAAGCCGTGAACCAGAAGCTCACTATGCCGCTTCCTATCCCCACACAACAGTTCCGCCATTCGCCTGTCATTGCACGCCACGCTGCGACGCGGATCGAATCCTGTTGAACCGGCCTAATATCGGGCTCTTTTAATCATCCCCGACCGGGATGAGATCGTCAGGACCCCGGCACGTCGGGGGTCGCATGGCGGCAGCACATCATCATCCGGGTTTTGCCCGCGGCGCGCGGATGCTGCGCACGGCGCTGGGTCCGGCGATCGCCCGGCACCTGGAAGACCCGTCCGTCGTCGAGGTGATGCTGAACCCGGATGGGCGGCTGTGGATCGACCGTCTCTCGGAGGGACTGTCCGACACGAGTGAGCGGCTTTTGCCTGCAGACGGCGAGCGCATCGTGCGGCTCGTCGCACACCATGTCGGCGCCGAGGTGCATGCGGGAGCACCGCGCGTTTCGGCTGAGCTGCCCGAGACGGGAGAACGGTTCGAGGGCCTGCTGCCGCCGGTCGTGGCGGCCCCGACTTTCGCCATCCGCAAGCCCGCCGTCGCGGTGTTCACGCTCGAGGGCTATGTCCGGGCCGGGATCATGTCCGCCGGACAGGCCGACGCGCTGCGCCAAGGTGTTGCCTCTCGCGCCAACATTCTCGTCGCGGGCGGCACCTCGACAGGCAAGACGACGCTGACCAACGCGCTGCTCGCCGAGGTCGCAAAAACCTCCGATCGCGTTGTTCTCATTGAGGATACGCGCGAGCTGCAATGCGCGGCTCCGAACCTTGTCGCCCTGCGCACCAAAGACGGCATCGCCTCGCTCTCCGATCTTGTTCGTTCCGCCCTGCGCCTGCGTCCCGACCGCATCCCCATCGGCGAGGTGCGGGGCGCGGAAGCGTTAGACCTGTTGAAGGCGTGGGGCACCGGCCATCCCGGCGGCATCGGCACCATCCATGCCGGCAGCGCGCTCGGCGCGCTGCGCCGGATGGAGCAACTCATCCAGGAAGCCGTCGTCACCGTCCCGCGCGCGCTGATCGCCGAGACCATCAATCTCGTGGCCGTGCTCTCGGGGCGCGGCTCCGCACGCCGGCTCACAGAACTCGCTCATGTCGAGGCCCTCGGTCCCGATGGCGACTACCGCGTCACCCCTGTCCTTACCGGAGATCCCACATGATCCGATCGCTCCATCGCGCCGGCAGCACGGCCCGACTGGCCGTGTCTGTCGCCTGCATCAGTCTGATGGCCACGGCCAGCGCTCATGCCTCTGGCTCCTCCATGCCGTGGGAGGCGCCGCTGCAATCCATCCTCCAATCGATCGAAGGCCCCGTCGCCAAGATCATCGCCGTCATCGTCATCATCTCGACCGGGCTGGCGTTGGCCTTCGGCGACACGTCGGGTGGCTTCCGCCGGCTGATCCAGATCGTGTTCGGCCTGTCGATCGCCTTCGCTGCCTCGAGCTTCTTCCTGTCGTTCTTTTCCTTCGGCGGCGGAGCGCTCGTCTGATGGCCGAGACGGTTGAGGTTCCCGGCTTCAGCGTTCCGGTCCACCGGGCGCTGACCGAGCCGATCCTGCTCGGCGGCGCGCCACGCGCCATCGCCATCGTCAATGGCACGCTCGCCGGGGCCGTGGGTCTCGGCCTCCGCCTGTGGCTGGTCGGCCTCGCCATCGGAATGATCGGCCATGTCGCGGCGATGTGGGCGGCAAAGCGCGATCCGCTTTTCGTCGAGGTGGTGCGCCGGCATCTGCGCATCCCGGCGCACCTCTCCGTCTGAGCGGGGTGCCGAGATGATGAACCTCGCCGAGTATCGTAGCCGTAACCGCCGCCTCGCCGATTTCCTGCCCTGGGCGGCACTGGTCGCGCCCGGCATCGTGCTGAACAAGGACGGCTCGTTCCAGCGGACAGCGCGTTTTCGCGGCCCGGACCTCGACAGCGCCGTGCCCGCCGAGCTCGTCGCGGTCGCCGGGCGGCTAAATAACGCCTTCCGCCGCCTCGGCTCGGGTTGGGCGATATTCGTGGAGGCGCAGCGCCATGCCGCCGCGACCTATCCGGCGAGCACCTTCCCCGATGCCGCCTCCGCTTTGGTCGATGCCGAGCGGCGGGCCGACTTTGAAGAAGCCGGAAGCCATTTCGAGTCGAGCTACTTCCTGACCTTCACCTTCCTGCCGCCGGCCGAGGATGCCGCCCGCACCGAAGGCTGGCTCTATGAAGGGCGGGACCAGGCAGGCCTTGATCCCCATGAGACGTTGCGCGGCTTCGCCGACCGAACTGATCGGCTCCTCAACCTCATCGACGCCTTCATGCCGGAATGCCGCTGGCTCGATGACGCCGAGACGCTGACCTATCTGCACAGCTGCGTCTCGACGCATCGGCACCGTGTCCGCGTGCCGGAGACGCCGATCTATCTCGACGCCCTGCTGGCCGACCAGCCGCTCACCGGCGGGCTAGAGCCGCGCCTTGGCGACCAGTCTCTGCGGGTACTGACCATCACCGGCTTTCCCACGGTGACGACGCCCGGCCTGCTCGATGAGCTGAACCGGCTGGCCTTTCCCTATCGCTGGTCGACCCGGGCCATCCTGCTCGACAAGACGGACGCCGTCCGGCTGCTCACCAAGATCCGCCGCCAGTGGTTCGCCAAGCGCAAATCCATCGCCGCCATCCTGAAGGAGGTGATGACCAACGAGGCCTCCGTCCTCGTGGACTCGGATGCCGCGAACAAGGCTGAAGATGCCGACCTCGCGCTGCAGGAACTTGGCGCGGATCACGGCGGCATCGCCTATGTCACCGCGACGGTGACGGTGTGGGACGCCGATCCCCGCATCGCCGACGAGAAACTGCGGCGGGTCGAGAAGGTCATCCAGGGCCGCGACTTCACGGTGATGACCGAGACCATCAATGCGGTCGACGCCTGGCTCGGATCTTTGCCCGGACATGTCTATGCCAATGTCCGTCAGCCGCCGATCTCCACGCTCAATCTCGCCCACATGATCCCGCTCTCGGCGGTGTGGGCCGGCGAGAGTGCCGACGCGCATTTTGATGCACCGCCGCTGCTATTCGGCAAGACGGAGGGCTCGACCCCGTTCCGGTTCTGCCTTCATGTCGGCGATGTCGGCCACACCCTCGTCGTCGGCCCGACCGGCGCCGGCAAATCCGTGCTGCTGGCGCTGATGGCGCTGCAGTTTCGGCGCTACGCCGGTGCGCAGGTGTTTGCCTTTGATTTCGGCGGTTCGATCCGGGCCGCGGCGCTTGCCATGGGCGGTGACTGGCATGATCTCGGTGGCGGGCTTAGCGAGGGGAGCGCGGAGACTGTCGCACTCCAGCCGCTTGCGCGCATCAATGAGGCTGCCGAGCGCGCTTGGGCCACCGACTGGCTCAATGCCATCCTCACCCGCGAAGGCGTTATCATCACGCCGCAGGTGAAGGAACACATCTGGACGGCGTTGACCTCGCTCGCCTCTGCGCCGGTCGAGGAGCGCACGCTTACCGGGCTCTGTGTCCTCCTGCAGTCCAACGACCTGAAGCAGGCGCTGCGTCCCTATTGCCTTGGCGGCGCTTGGGGCCGGTTACTCGACGCCGAGAACGAGTATCTGGGTTCGGCCACGGTCCAAGCCTTCGAGACCGAGGGATTGATTGGGACAGAGGCCGCGCCTGCGGTGCTCGCCTATCTGTTCCATCGGATCGAGGACCGGCTCGATGGATCGCCGACCCTCCTCATCATCGATGAAGGCTGGCTGGCGCTGGACGATGAGGCCTTCGCCGGCCAGCTGCGGGAATGGCTGAAGACGCTGCGCAAGAAGAACGCCAGCGTGATCTTCGCCACGCAATCGCTCTCAGATATTGACGGCTCGGCGATCGCGCCCGCGATCATTGAAAGCTGCCCCACGAGGCTCTTGCTCCCCAATGAGCGGGCCATCGAGCCGCAGATCACCGCCATCTATCGCCGCTTCGGCCTGAACGACCGGCAGATCGAGATCCTCGCGCGGGCGATGCCGAAACGGGACTATTACTGCCAGTCGCGGCGCGGCAACCGGCTGTTCGAGCTCGGCCTCAGCGAGGTCGCGCTGGCGCTGTGCGCGGCATCCTCCAAGACCGACCAGCAGGCCATCGACAAGGTCTTCACCGCGGACGGCCGCGACGGCTTCCTGGACGCCTGGCTGCGTCATCGCGGCCTCGGCTGGGCCGCCGACCTCATTCCCAACCTCACCAATCTGGAGACGCAGCCATGACGCTGTCCCGTCCGCGTGCGCTCACCGTCGCCGTCGCGCTGCTATCCGTTCCGCTCGGCCTGTCACCATTGGGGTGCCCATCCGCGCAGGCTCTCACGGTCTATGACCCGTGGAACTACGCGGAGAACATGATATCGGCGGCGCGGGCGCTGGAGCAGATCAACAACCAGATCACCTCGCTGCAGAACGAAGCGCAGATGTTGATCAACCAGGCGCGCAATCTCGCCAGCCTGCCGCATTCCTCGCTGCAGCAGATCCAGCAATCGGTGCAGCGCACCCAGCAGTTGCTCGGACAGGCACAGAGCATCGCTTTCGATGTCGGCCAGATCGACCAGGCCTTCCAGCAGCGCTACGGCAACATCCCGCTCTCGGCCTCCGATGCCGATCTCGTCGCCGGTGCGCGCTCGCGCTGGCAGACCACGGTCGGGGGGCTGCAGGATGCGCTGCGGGTGCAGGCGGGTGTCGTCGGCAATGTCGACGCCAATCGAGCTGAGATGGCGACCCTCGTCGGCCAAAGCCAGGGTGCCACGGGTGCGCTTCAGGCCACGCAGGCTGGCAACCAATTGCTCGCTTTGCAGTCGCAGCAGCTTTCCGACCTGATCGCGGTGATGTCCGCCAATGGACGCGCCGAGGCGCTGTCCGAGGCGGAACGCGCGACCGCCGCCGAGCAGGGACGCGAGCAGCGCCAGCGCTTCCTCACACCAGGCGCCGGCTACCAGGCCGGCAATGCCCGCATGTTCAGCAACTGAGGGGAGGCGAACATGGACGGAGCCATGCTGGCCCGGCTCGGCGCGGTGATCTTCGTGGCCATCGCCGGTACGGCGGCGGTTCTGGAGATGAGCCGGGAGGAGAAGGCGCCGGAGCCTTCACTCATTCGGACCGTCGAGGTCGCGCGCGATCCGCTGCGCGATGAACAGCGGCGATGTCAGCAGCTCGGAGAAGCTGCCGCGCAGGACTCCGCTTGCCTGAAGATCTGGGCGCAGACGCGGGATCGGTTCCTCGGGCGTCCCGCGTCGAATGAGGGCCGCTGAGATGGGCGGCACCGGCGTCATCGACACTTTCCTCGGGGTCTTCACCTCCTATATCGACAGCGGCTTCGGGCTGCTCGGCGGCGAGGTCGCCTTCATCGCCACCACGCTCATCGTCATCGACGTGACGCTGGCGGCGCTGTTCTGGTCGTGGGGTGCGGACGACGACATCATCGCCCGGCTGATCAAGAAGACGCTGTTTGTCGGCGTCTTCGCCTACATCATCGGCAATTGGAACAACCTCGCCCGCATCGTATTCGAGAGCTTCGCCGGTCTGGGGCTCAAGGGATCGGGCACGGCATTTTCCGTGAGCGACCTGATGCGTCCGGGCAAGGTGGCGCAGACCGGGCTCGACGCCGGTCGGCCGTTGCTTGAGTCCATCTCTGACTTGATGGGCTGGGTCGCCTTCTTCGAGAACTTCATCCAGATCGCCTGCCTGCTGTTTGCCTGGGCGCTGGTGCTGCTCTCCTTCTTCATCCTTGCCGTCCAGCTCTTCGTCACCCTGATCGAGTTCAAACTGACAACGCTCGCCGGCTTCGTGCTGATCCCCTTCGGCCTGTTCGGCAAGACCGCCTTCATGGCCGAGCGGGTGCTCGGCAATGTCGTCTCCTCCGGCATCAAGGTCATGGTGCTCGCGGTCATTATCGGCATCGGCTCGACCCTGTTTGGTCAGTTCACTGCGGGCTTCGGTGGCCAGACGCCGACCGTCGATGACGCCATGGCCATCGTGCTGGCTGCCCTTTCGCTGCTTGGTCTCGGCATCTTCGGTCCCGGCATTGCCGCCGGCCTTGTCTCCGGTGGCCCGCAGCTGAGCGCGGGGGCCGCTGTTGGCACGGGCCTCGCCGCCGGTGGCGCCCTGATGGCAGCGGGCGGTGCCGCCAGCCTCGCAGTCCGGGGCGGCGGGGCCGCCCTCTCGGCGACGGCGGCTGCGGCGCGGGGCGGAGCGACAGCCTACAGCATCGGTGCGGCCGGACAGTCCGGCATGGCGGGTGTCGCCTCGGGACTAGGGAGCGTCGCACGTGCCGCGGGCTCCGCAGCCGTGACCCCGCTGGCGAACGCCGTCAACGGCACTGCCTCGGCTTCCGCGGCCGGTGACGTGCCCGACTGGGCCAAGCGCATGAAGCGCAGCCAGTCCCTTCGCCACGGCGTCTCCGCCGCCGCCCATGCTGTGCGCTCCGGTGACAGCCATGCCGGCGGCTCTTCCGTCTCCCTGTCTGAGAGCGACCGCTCATGAGCCTCTTCAAGCGACCCGCGACCCATTACGGCACCTCGCCTGAGCCGGTCACGCCCTATCAGAAAGCGGCCCAGGTCTGGGATGAGCGCATCGGCTCGGCCCGTGTGCAGGCCAAGAACTGGCGGCTGATGGCCTTTGGTAGTCTGCTTCTCTCAGCCGGCTTTGCCTCAGCGCTGATCTGGCAATCGACGCGAGGTACCGTCGTGCCTTGGGTGGTCGAGGTCGATCGTCTCGGCCAGACGCAGGCCGTTGGACCCGCCACCGGCGACTATCGCCCAACCGATCCACAGATCGCCTGGCATCTCGCCCGCTTCATCGAGCAGGTGCGCAGCCTGCCAGCGGATCCGGTGATCGTGCGGCAGAACTGGCTCAGGGCCTATGAGTTCACCACCGATCGCGGCGCCGCCGCGCTCAACGACTACGCCCGCGCCAATGATCCCTTCACCCGGGTGGGCAAGCAGCAGATCGCCGTCGAGGTCTCCAGCGTCATCCGGGCCTCGCCGGATTCCTTCCGCCTCGCCTGGGTCGAGCGGCGCTATGAAAACGGCCAGCTCGCCACCACCGAGCGCTGGAGCGCGATCCTGACCCTGGTGATCCAGCCGCCGCGCGATGCCGAGCGCCTGCGCTCCAATCCGCTCGGCATCTATGTCAACGCCATCAGCTGGTCGCGGGAGATGAGCCAGTGAAAACGTCTTTCCGTAAACCCGCATCTCAGGCTCTGCGCCGATCCGCCTTTGCGGCTCTCCTGCTCTCGGCGACGATGCTGGGCGGTTGCGCATCGGCACCGAAGCCGCCGCAGATCAGCTATGATAGTGACGTGCCGGCCCTGCCTGCGGTGCCAGCGGTCGTCACCGATGAGCGGCCTCGTCCGCTCCACACGCCGCCCGCCTGGACGCCGGCCAAGGGCGGCACGGACGCCAAAACGCCCGTCGCCCGTGTGGAGAATGCCAATGCCGCCGCGCGGGTCGAGCCGCGCCGCGAGGGCTATTACAACGCCATCCAGATCTATCCCTGGAGCGAGGGCGCGCTCTATCAGGTCTATGCCGCGCCCGGCCAGATCACCAACATCGCACTGGAGCCGGGCGAGAGCCTGACCGGTAGCGGGCCGATTGCGGCAGGCGATACCGCGCGCTGGATCATCGGCGACACCGAGAGCGGCGAGGGGGTGAGCCGGCGCGTGCATGTGCTGGTGAAGCCGACGCGGGCGGACATCTCCACCAACCTCGTCATCACCACCGATCGGCGCAGCTACATGATCGAGCTGCGTGCCGGCGAGAAGCCCTATATGCCGGCTGTTGCCTGGGCCTATCCGCAGGTTCCGGGAGCGCAGCGCCCCAGTGTTCCGGCAACGCCGGTCATCCCCAATTTCACGGCTCGCAACTACCGCTACTCCCTCTCCGGAGACACGCCGCCCTGGCGGCCAATGGCCGTCTATGACGATGGGCGTAAGGTTTATGTCGAGTTCCCGCGCGGCGTCATTCAGGGCGAGATGCCGCCGCTCTTCGTCATCGGAGCCGACGGTGAGGCCCAGATCGTCAACAGCCGCATCTACCAGAACATCCTGATCGTGGACCGCCTGTTCGGCGCAGCCGAGCTCCGCCTCGGCGGCGGCGAGCGTCCGCAGAAAGTGCGGATCGAGCGTACGGACGGGAGGCCGGCATCGTGAGCAACCCCGACAATCATGACCTCGAGGCCGATCTCGGCGCTCCGACCACCGATCACGCCGCGGCGATGCGGCTGCGTCCCGAGCCGCCGCGCGTCACGCGTCTCTCGCGCAAGGTCCTCGCCGGCGCCGGGCTGGTTGTCAGCCTCGGCATAGGCGGCGCCCTGATCTATGCGCTGCAGGGTCGCGACAAGGGCACCGGCGGCGAGGAGCTCTACTCCACCCAGAACCGCTCCACCGCCGACGGCCTTTCCGGCCTGCCGCGGGACTACGCTGGCCCCATCCTTGGACCGCCTCTACCCGGCGATCTCGGCCGGCCGATCCTTGATGCACAGAACCGCGGCCAGCCCGTCGTGCCGCCGACAATGACAGCGCCACAGGTCGATCCCGAGCAGCAGCGGCGTCTTGCGGAACAGGAAGCCGCGCGGACCAGTCGCGTATTCTTCCAGGCTGCGCAGGCTCGCGCGCCGGCGTCGTCAGTGACGGGTGCCTCCGGCTTCAACGGCCCTGGCTCGGCAGGAACGGGCGGCACGTCCTCACCCCAGGATCGCCAGCTTGCCTTCCTCAATGCCGCTGTCGATCGACGCGTCGTCGCGACCGATCGCGTCATGGCGCCGGCGTCGCCCTACGTGCTGCAGGCCGGCGCTGTCATCCCCGCCGCGCTCATCACCGGCATCCGCTCAGACCTGCCCGGCCAGATCACCGCGCAGGTGACCGAGAATGTCTATGACAGCCCGACGGGCCGGATCCTGATCATCCCGCAGGGCACACGCCTGCTCGGCCAGTACGACAATGGCGTCGGCTTCGGCCAGCGCCGCATTCTGCTGGTCTGGAACCGGCTGATCTTCCCCAATGGTCGCTCCATCGTGCTGGAGCGCCAGCCCGGTACGGATGCTCAGGGCTATGCCGGCCTCGAAGACGGCGTCGACATGCACTGGTGGGATCTCGCCAAGGCGATCGGCCTCTCGACTCTGCTCTCCGTCAGCGCCGAGCTCGCCATGGATGATGAAGACGAACTGATCCAGGCGCTGCAGAGTGGGGCGCAGGACACCATCAACGATGCCGGCCAGGAGATCATCCGCCGGCAGTTGAACGTCGCGCCGACCCTGACCATCCGCCCGGGATTCCCGGTGCGGGTCATGGTCACGCGCGACCTCGTGCTCGAACCCTACAGGTACTGACCATGGCAAAGCTGAAACTCGGACCCATCACGAACGACAAGCCGGTGAAGGTGGCGCTGTCACTGCCGGGCGCGCTGCACCGCGATCTTGTCGCCTATGCCGACGTGCTCGCGCGAGAAACCGGCCAGCCCACTCCCGATCCCGTGAAGCTCGTCGTGCCGATGTTGGAGCGCTTCATCGCCACCGATCGCGAATTCGCCAAGGCCCGCCGCGAGGCTGCCGACGCTGCGAGCATCAGCGCGTCGCAGCCTGCTCCCGGGCCATCTTCCGTGTGAGGCTGAGCAAGGTGCGCACCGCCGGGTTGTCATTCCTGGGGGAATAGATCACCGAAAACGGGATCACCTCGCCGGCGAGAGGGCGGAACACCACCTCCGGCAGACCGATGACCGTTTCCGACTCAAGCACCGGCACGATTCCGCGTCCCGTGGCGACCAGACCGAGAAGGCTATAGCGCGCGACCTGCTGCGTGCTGATGCGCGGCGAGATGTCGAGTTCCCGAAACTTCCGCTCAAGAAAACCGCGCACCTCATTGCCGGAGCCTTCGGTGCGGACAAGAAAGGTCTCATCCACGAGATCTCGCCAGGACAGCACATCCCTTTGGACCAGAGGATGAAGCCGCGGCAGCGCGAACAGGAGTGGTTCGCTCCAGGAGGACATCGCATCACAGTCCGGCCAGCTTTGCCGGCCCAGCACGAATGCGGCGTCGAGATCAAACCGCCGTATCGCGGCCGCGTGATTTTCGGCAGGCGCTTCGACAAAGTCGATATGAACGCCCGCATAGCGGCTGTCATAGGTCTGGAACAGGTCGCGTAGAAAGCCGGAGGACAGGTTGGAGAACAGGCCAACTTTCAGGTGGCCTTCCTCAGCACGCCCGAGCGCGGCCGCTTCCACGGTTGCCTCTCGGATTTGATCGAGGGCCTGCCGCGTGCGGTTCAGAAAGCGCTGCCCCGCCAGAGTGAGGTTAACCCCACTGGAGTGCCGGATGAACAGCGACACGCCGATCTCGTCTTCGAGGTCGCGCACGCTCCGGCTGATGGACGATTCCTTGACCTCAAGAGCACCCCCCGCCTTGCGGAAGCTTCCGTGCTCGGCGGCCGCCACGAAATAGCGCAGGTGGCGCAGTTCGATCGAGGTGGAAAACGGCGCAGCCATCCGGGCTCCGGCGTGTTGAGTAGCTTTGGAAATTTCTACCGGAGGTTTCAAGAGAGGTCGAGCCCGACAACTGCGGCGCCACCCCTCCGCAACCGCCGCACCTTGGCGTCGCCTAAATCCAGGCGGTCACGCCCGTCACGTCGATGGGCGAGATGGGTAGCATCAAGGCTCTTCCCGGCATGGTCGGCGCAGTTGCCGACACGGTCCACAAAATTGGCGCGCCGGCGTCGATCTTGCCGCACGCGCTTTCAATTAAGCGGCTGCGGCGCTGGTCGACATCGTGGTCGGAGGCCTGTCGCAATCGCGTCTGTGGCGCATGGCTGTGCTCTGCCGGGACCGCTTTACGATTCTGGCTGCGGCAGCCTCTGATCCGTCTCCCGCGACTGTCGCGCCCCACGTCGAGAAGGACGCGCGGCCGCCGCCTTGCCGTCGAGGATGTCGGCCATCTCGTCCGCGACGCGGTCGGCCGCGAGCCGCAGCGCCTCGTCGATATGGATATAGCGCTGCGTCACGCCGCGCGCCGCGTGGCCGAGCAGCGCCGCGATCGTCAGTTCGGAAAAGCCGAGGTCGCCGGCGACGCTCGCGAAGGTGTGGCGCAGGGTATGTGGGGTGACGTCCTCCAGCCGCGCCATTGCGCAGAGGCGATCGAGCACACGCACGATCCCGACGAAATGCCCTTCACCCCAGTCGGCCGGGAAGAAGAAGCGCGATCCGGCCTGTGGCTGAGCCAGCAGCAAGTCGACGGCGGCGCGGCCGATGACCCGCGTCTGCGCACCGCTCTTCGTGTCGGGAAATCGGATCGAGCCTTCCTCGTCATGGAGCCAGGCACGCTCCAAAGCGAGCCCCTCCATGCGGCGCAGACCCGTCATCAGGAAGAAGCGGATCGCCGCAAGGCCGGTCGGGTGCTCGCCGTCCTGCTCCGCTATCCGCATCGCCTTGCCGAGCTTCTCGATCTCGGAGCGGCTCAGCCGGCGGTCGCGTGGCGTACTGGCGAGGCGACGGACACCCTTTGCCGGGTTGCTCGTGATTTTCCCCAGCCGCACCGCGTGCTCAAAAATGGAGTGCAGGGTCGACATGGTGCGTGCAGCGACCCCTTCGCCGCCTGTGGTGGCACCGCCGCGGCTACCGACGCGCGCTTTGGACGTCTTACCGGCCGCGATATCCGCCTGGGCACCTTCGATGTCGCCCAGCTTAAGCGTGTTTATGATCCGTTTGCCCAGCAGCGGCTTGATATGCGCATCAATTCGGCTGCGATCCATGGCAAGCGTCGACGCCTTGATAGGCCGGCGTCGCTTGCCAAGAATTCGTCCGGCCTCCGCCTCGCCCAGATACCAGTCGCAGACCGCACCGACGGTTAGATCGTCCGTTCGCGTGGCGGCCTCCTCCGGATCGCATCCCTTTGCGACGGCCATCAGGATATCTCTTGCCGCGTCCCGCGCCTGCTCCACGGTCATGAGACCATACCGCCCGATGACCCTGCGGCGATGGCGTCCTTCCGGCGTTCGGTACTGCACGATGAAACTCTTGAGGCCCGCCGCGCTGACCCGCACGCCGAAGCCGCGCAACTCGCCATCCCAGAGGAACTGCTCAGAACCTTCGACCCCAACCTTGGAAGGTTTCAGAGCGTCCAAACGGCGCTTTGTGAGCTTTTCCATTTTAGTCCAACCGCTTATAGGAAATCTGCTTCCATTCTTCCTATTTTAACGCTTCCGGAAGCCGAATGGAAGCATCCGAAATCAAATCGTGGCGTCTTGGCGACGACGAACGGCGGGGCGCGTATGAGTTAAATATCTGTTTTATAGTGCTTTTGACAATTACGGCGAAGGGCCGGATATCGCAGCGAACGGCTCTCGGGCACGTTGCCAAGGTTGGGGTCGTGGGTTCGAATCCCATCGCCCGCTCC
Organism: Xanthobacter oligotrophicus; assembly: GCF_008364685.1. Lineage (GTDB taxonomy): Bacteria > Pseudomonadota > Alphaproteobacteria > Rhizobiales > Xanthobacteraceae > Xanthobacter > Xanthobacter oligotrophicus. The sequence continues at coordinate 21,984 of NZ_VTTL01000009.1, read as the reverse complement.
AGTTTCTCTCAAGAAAATCAACATCTTGTAGTCATGTCGCCTTCGGGCGGCAGTCGCAACTTTTACTCCATTACCCACCGGGTACCCACGCGGGGAAATTTGGCTCATGCCCGCCAAGTTGGCATCGCCCTAGCCGGCCTTGGCGAGGATGCCGATGGCGCGGGAGAATTGGGCGCCTCGATCTTATCGAGGACCGCCGCACGCCAGTCTATCTGACAGCACTCCCGACCGTGCGGCGATCCAAAAACTCGTCCTCGGTCCGTGGGCGCTCTTTTGGCGTTGATCGACGGATTCCACCGCAGCAGTGCGATCACAGAGCGCGGGCCGGAAGACTGCTCGCTCTCGACGGTGCCGACCTCTCCGCTGACGACGAGATCCGAGCAAGAGCAGCTGGAAACAGGCTCGGGTCAGAGTGCCCGGTAAATCGGCGAGCAGTCGATGTCCGGCGTCAGTTCGCGCGCGCCCGGAACTGGCCCGGCGGACTGCCGGTCCATCGGCGGAACGCCCGCGTGAAGGTTGCCTGGTCGCAATAGCCGAGATCTGTAGCGATGGCGGCCAGGGCAACGTCGTCCTGGCCGAGCCGCTTCAACGTCTCGCTCTGCCGCAGGCCAGTGAGCAGTTCGGAAAAACTCGTGCCCTCCGCCTCAAGCTGCCGCTGAAACGTGCGGGCGCTGACGCCCGCCGTGGCCACCACGCGCTTGATGGATGGCTTCTCGCCGCTCTCGATCATCAAGCCGAGAACCGTTCGCACCGAGTCCGCGACGCTCCCGTCACGCTGCATGGCCTTGCCGTCGTCGAGCCCGCGTACCGTGAGACGGTTTCGTGCCACCTTGCTGAAGGGGCGCTCCATGACCCGGTCCTCGATCTCCATGGTGATGCCCGACGCCTTCGTCGCGACCACGCTGTCGCCGAACCAGCGGCGCAGGTGCTCGATCCCGTGAACCGGATGCGGCGGGATTTCGAGCCGGACGAAACGCGGACTGGGCTGGCTTGCGGGGGCAAGAATCCGGTCGAGCATGGCCGAGGCATACTGCAGGAGCAGGTGGAGGGTCTCCGGATCGAACCGATGGGCGAAGACTTCGCGCACCACGTAGCGGCCTGGCTTGCGTTCCCAGGACACCTGCTCGTGCGCGCAGTAATAAGGCAAGGCTTCCACCACCCGCGCCAGCGCCTCCCCCGGCGACCTGGCGCCGAGGGCGACCTTTCCCAGCATGGCAAGTTCGAGGTCCTGGGCAGTGGACACGATCCGAAATGGCGTGTCCGGGCCGAAGTCGTGGGATGCGTTTCGCAGCAGGGACGCCACATGAACCAGCGGCACGAGGCGAAAGGAATCGCTGATCAGGCCCACGGGCAAGTCCACGTCCCGAAGCGCCCGTTCAACCGAGACGCCCTGGCTCGAAAGCCACCGCAAAGTCGGCAGGAGCGCGAAGCCTCGTATCAACGGTATCGACATGGGCGTCACGGCCTGCCTCGTCAATTGCCACCGGCATTCGTTCAAAGCCGATGACCCGGTTTGGCGTCAAATGCCAATCCGGCGCGTCCCCTGCGCGGTAGCGTTCAAAATACTTGCCCCGGCGCCGTGTAAAGGGCGAGCGAGAAATTGTGTCTTGCCCGATCAGACGTGCTGCGCCGGGGGCACCGGGTTGGGGAGCGAGGGCCTTCGATGCGCAACACTCATTTGGATTGGGCGCCGATCAACCGCATAAGCGGGGCGGTTGTTGCGGGTGCGGTGATGTTCGGGCTGCTCGGCTGCTCGACCGTACTGGCACAGGTCGTCACTGGGACCCCGGGCTCGCCTTCGGCTACCACCACCATCGAGGGCAACCAGATCCCGCCGCCCGATCCGAAGTTTGGCGGCGTGATCAAGGAGAAGGCCACCGAATCGACACCCTGGTGGCCGCCGCGCGTGGTGCCCCCGAAGCGGGCACCCAACGTCCTGCTCATCATGACGGACGACCAGGGCTTCGGCGCGCCGAGCACCTTTGGCGGCGTGATCCCGACCCCCACCATGGATCGCATCGCCAACGAGGGGCTGCGCTACACCAATTTCCACTCGACCTCGCTCTGCTCTCCGAGCCGGGCGGCGATCATCACGGGCCGCAATCACCACTCGGTGGGCTTCGGCGTGGTGAACGAGATTTCGACCGGCTATCCGGGCTACGATTCCATTATTCCCATCGAGAAGGGCACCGTCGGCACCATCCTGCAGGCGAATGGCTACGGCACGGCGTGGTTCGGAAAGGACCACAACACACCGTCGTTCCAGTCGAGCCAGGCTGGCCCTTTCAGCCAGTGGCCGAATGGCATGGGGTTCGACTATTTCTTCGGCTTCGTCGGTGGCGACGCCAGCCAGTGGCAACCCAACCTCTTCCGCAACACAACGGCGATCTACCCCTTCCTCGGCAATCCGGGCTGGAACCTTGAGACCGCAATGGCCGACGAGGCCATCCAGTACATGCGACAGAACAAGGCGCTCGCGCCCGACAAGCCGTTCTTTGTCTATTACGTGCCGGGCGCGACCCATGCGCCGCATCATCCCACGCCCGAATGGGTGAAGAAGATCAGCGCCATGCACCTCTTTGACGAGGGCTGGAACAAGGTGCGCGAGAAGATCTTCGCCAATCAGAAGCGGCTCGGCATCATGCCGGAGAACGCCCAATTGACGCCCTGGCCCAAGGGCCTGCCCGAGTGGGATTCTCTCAGCTGGGACGAGAAGAAGCTCTTCATCCGGCAAGCCGATGTCTATGGCGCCTATCTCGCTTACGCCGACCATGAGATCGGGCGGGTGATCCAGGCCGTCGAAGACCTCGGCGAGCGGGACAACACCCTGATCATCTATATCGGCGGCGACAATGGCGCGAGCGCCGAAGGCATGCTCAACGGCACGCCGAACGAGTTCACCACCTTCAACGGTGTCTCGGTTCCGGTGCTGGACCAGTTCCTCTGGTATCCCTTCTGGGGATCGGAGCGCACCTTCCCGCACTTCGCGGCGGGCTGGGCCTGGGCCATGGACACGCCCTTCAAGTGGGTGAAGCAGGTGGCGTCGCACTTCGGAGGCACGGCGCAGGGCGTCGTCATGTCCTGGCCCGGCCACATCGAGGATGTTGGCGGCATCCGGCGGCAGTTCCACCACCTCATCGACATCGCGCCCACGATCCTTGAGGCCAGCGGGATCCCGCAGCCGGACACCATCAACGGCATCAAGCAGATCCCCATGGAGGGGGTGAGCATGGCCTATACGTGGGACAAGGCGAACGCCGCGGCCCGCAGCCACCACACCACCCAGTATTTCGAGATGCTGGGCAACCGCGCCCTCTATCATGACGGCTGGGTGGCGGCGACGACGCCGGTGACCCTGCCTTGGGAATTGAGCACCAAGACGCCGCCGGATGTCATCACCGGCTACGACTGGGAGCTCTACAACGTCGCGGAAGATCCCACGCAGTCCAACGACCTTGCCAGACAGATGCCTGCGAAATTGAAGCAGATGCAGGACCTGTTCTACGCTGAGGCGAAGAAATACAACGTCCTGCCGCTCGACAACTCGACGCTCGCGCGATGGAACACGCCGCGCCCAAGCCTCACTGCCGGACGGACGGAGTTCACCTATTCCGGCGAACTGTCCGGCACGCCCCCAGCCGCAGCGCCCAGCATCCTGAACAAGGCCTACACCATCACCGCCGAGGTCGAGATCCCGGAAGGCGGAGCCGAAGGCATGATCGTCACCGAAGGCGGACGGTTCGGCGGCTATGGCCTGTTCCTGAGCAAGGGCGAGTTCGGCTTCAACCGCGGCCGGGTGGTGTTCCTCTACAATCTGCTCGATCTGAAGCGCACCGTATGGGAAGGCCCGGAGCTGGAAGCAGGGAAGCACACCATTGTGTTCGACTTCAAGCCGAGCGAGCCGGGCCTCGGCAAGGGCGGCACGGGCGTGCTCTTCGTGGATGGCAAGGAAGTGGCACGCAACACCCTTGAGCACACGACGCCCATCACCTTCCCGGAGGATGAGACGTTCGACGTGGGGATCGATACCCGCACCGGCGTTGCGCTGGTCGAGTATCGCTACGACGTGCCCTTCAGGTTCACCGGCAAGCTCGACAAGCTGACCTTCCGGCTACAGCCGGAGGTTCAGGCCAAGCAATAGGTGCGGCGGCCCGGAGACAGGCTCCGGGCGGCGGCTCCGCAGACTGGGGCGAAAGTTGCTATGCCAAGGGCGTTGACGTTGGCGGCGATCGGGGAGGTGGCGACGGGCCTTGCCCTGCTGCTTGCCCCCTCGCTGGTCGTAAGGTTGCTGCTCGGCGCGGTGCCTTCCGGCGAGGCGCTGGTGATCGCACGCGTCGCCGGCATCGCCATCGTCGGCCTCGGTATCGCCTGCTGGCCCGGGCCGCCCACGGCGGGGATGGTGGTCTATAGCGTCTGCGTTGCGGCGGGCCTTGCCTATCTCGGCCTGGCGGGCAAGGCGGCGGGCTTCCTGCTCTGGCCGGCCGTCTTGGTCCATTCGGGCCTGACGGCGGCGATGCTCTGGCCCATAGTGAGGCGGCGAAATAACCATTGACGGTGGCCGGCAAAGCCGTGGGTCCCGACGGAAAAAGTATGAATTGATCGCCATCTTGCGCGATGGAGCCTCGCTGGTCCGGCGACGAAGAGGGAAAGTCTGAAACCACCCCTCCCTCGGCTGGTGCCGCCGACGGCTTCAGGGCCTCGCCGGGCGGCTGCCGGTCGCGGCGCCCTCCCGAATGCAGGACGGGAACAGCGGGGCTGCCCCACTGCCCTCCCCGCGGTCTGCGATCACGACGAGCGCCGCCGATCCCATGCCATGTCCAGCAGGCGGGGGTCCGGCGCAAACGCGTCTCGCCCAAACTCGATTCCTAGCCGGGGATGTTCACGCACTGCCTGCGCACCGGTCGAGCTAATACGGATGCGCCAAGTCTGGCGCTCCATGGGGACATGGCTATGGAAGGCTCGGCAGCTCAAGACTGCGAGGTTAGCCCCCTGCTCCGGATCGCGAACGGAAGCATAGCGTATGACCTCGCCATCGATCTGACGGACAGCCTCCGCTAGGGCCTGACAGGCTCCATAGTCGGTCAAATGCGTCCAGCACTCGGCGAAGCCGGCAAACGCGCCCACTGTCAGATCAATCGCTAGGGGGGTAGCAAGCGCGACCGAGAATGCTGTGTAATCTGCCGCATCGTCCGGAAACGGCGTCTGCGGGCTCTCCGCATAAAAGAGGAAGCGGTAAAACACCATTTCGGCGGCGGCAGTCTCAGGCCGCTCGGCTCCATACCAGACACCAAGCGTCAGGCCGGCGCGTCGAAAACGCGAACCACTCGGATATGGGCGGTAGCGGAACGGCGTAGACAGCAAGTAATCGAGGTGGCGACACGCCTCGGGGACGAGTGGCTTTGCCTCTTCGAGGATGTCTTCCAGCGCTTCCTGTTCTACGAGGCTATCGACGAGCTTCAGCGTCGAGACGCGGTGTTGCGCCTCAACGAACCGCCATGCGGCCGCATTGAATGGCTGCGCTTCAGATCGGAGCGCGTCGGGCGTCCAGATAGGCAACGACATCCACAAGACCCTGAACGGAGGTTATGCGCTCGACAGGTCGATTGCCGAGAGCCAGATTTGATGTCGTCAGCCATGCTCGGGCAACGGCTTCATCACCTCCGGTGATCGCGTCCAACGACCGAAAAGCCCGCACAAGAAGCGCCGCCAGCTGGAATGCCTTGGAGCCGTCTGGAAGTGTGAAGTCCCCACTCCTCATACGCGAGATAGTCGCTTCGGAGATCCCCAACACTTCGGCAAGAAGACGCCCGGAAATATCCAGACGCTCGGCGGCGCGAAGGGTCGCCTTGGTTAAGATAGCCCCCCGATCTGGGACCGGAACATGAGCATGCAAGCTAGGCACGGCACCCTCCTTTCACAAGAAAGGATAAGATAAAAATCTTTCTCACGAAAGGTGGAAAAACAGCCACTCACCTCTTGCCTTGCTCAGTGCTCGGCATAGGTCTTGAGCGTGGCTGGCGTCGCGACCGGCTTGATGCTCGTGCCCTGGATTTCCTTGATCAGCAGCGTCAAGGGGTTCTCGTCGTCCCTCTTGAGGGTCACCTTGTCGTTCAGCATGCCCAGGTGACGCGCCAGCAGCGCCAGTGCGCCGAGCTTGTCGGCGAAAAGGATCTTTTTCAGGCGGCCAGTGGGCAGCCCATCGGCGTCCATAAGCTCAGCGACACCCAAGCTGCCGTCCATATCGCCGATGAGCCTCAGGCTGCCGTCCGCATTGAACGCCTTGCGCAGATCAAAGAACGCGATGCGCGCAATTTCCTCTAGCACCCGCTCCGCCGTCACGCCTGTTCGCGCCGCCCGCTCATCCATCGCCGTTTGAATTGCACGCGCGATATAGGGTTTTTTGAGGTTCCCCCTCGTGACGGAATCGTCCGCCGTCCAGAAGACAAGGACGGCGGACGTCCCTTCTGAGGACAGCTAGATCTTGATGAACTGGTGGGTCGACAGCGAACCGAAGGGCAGCGCCGCCAGCGGTCCACCGATATCGAGCGGGCCGAGATCGACGGGGAAGAATCCGATGGCGTCGATGATCGTGCGAACCTCGGTCTTTGCGGCGGCATCATCGCCCGAATAGAACAGCACGCGCTTGCCACCCGACGCCTCGGGCTCATTCAAGACGTTGACGTCGAGGTGGTTGAACGCCTTGACGACCCGAGCGCCCGGAACGTACTGGCGGAATATCTCGCTCGAGTGCTTTCCGCCCAAATCGACCGCCTTGATACCATAGGCCGCGAGGGGATTGCTGGGGTCCTTCGCGGCCGGCGAATTCGGGTCGATGAATTCCACCGGGTTAGTGCCGTCGATGACGATCCGTCCGTTCCAGGCCGGCAACGCGCCGAACACCTTGCCCGCGTCGACCCAGCGCACGGCGGCCAGGACGATGTCGGCGCTGGCCGCCTCTGCGACGGTACCCGCCTTGATGGAGGGCCCAAGCTCCTGGACCAGAGCGGCCAGAGAATCCGGTCCGCGGCTGTTGGAAATCGTGGCCGTGAGCCCCTTGCGGGCAAGAGCGCGGGCGAAGTTGGAGCCGAGGGCACCAGCGCCGATGATACCAATGCTCATGATGGTCTCCTGATGAGTTGGGGGGCTTGGGATGATGGGAACCGTCAGTGCCCCCCCGAAGGCTGGGCGGTCTCTCGCTGCCGCTTTCGGGTCTCAGCGGAACTCAAAATGATTATGTGTCGTCGATTCTATGACAATTAAAAGCAAAACGATTACCAGACCAGCGGAATAGAGAATTTACCGAGCCGGGCTACCTCGGAAGCAACGTCAGCTATTGTGGTTTTGCCAAGCTCATCTTCGAGCGCCGTGCGAGCCCGCAACAAGGTCGGCCGCATTGCCTCAATGATATTTCCACCTACGGCACAGTTCCCGCAAGGCGGCGTTCTGTGAAGGGAAAACAGCTCGGTGTCTTCGACAGCTTCATAGACATCGAGTAGCCGTATCTTTTCCGCTGGCTTCGCCAATAACGCGCCGCCGCCGGCGCCGAGCTGCGAACGTGTCAGTCCAGCATCACTCAGGCGGGACAGCAGCCCCCTGATGACGACCGCTCCCGTGTTTGCCGAATAGGCCAGATCCTCGGAACGCAGTGGCTTGCCGTCGCTGACGGCGAGTGCCGTCAGGACATGGACGGCGACGACAAAGCGCGTACTGGTTGGCATTACAAATTTCCTTTATTTGTCGATATGACTACGACACACATATATTCCTGTCAACTATCCGTCTGGCGCTTTTTTGGGGCACTGTTTCAGCCGTTCGATCATCCACCGGCCAGCGGGACCGGGCGGCGCCGCGTTCCGGTAGACGGCGGACATGGGCAGCTTCAATCCGCCAGGCGGCACATCTTCGATCGAGAGCTCCACCAGCCGTCCCTCGGTGATGTCCTTTGCCACGGCATGAAGCGGCATCCCGCCCCAGCCCAAGCCACTGAGAAGAAAGGCGTGTTTGGCAAAGAGATCGGCCAGCCGCCAGGTCGATGGCGACATGACACCGAACTCCCGACCCGCCGAGAGGTCGGATCGGTCCGTCAGCACGAGTTGGACGTGCCGCGCCAACTCTTCGCGCGGAATGAGGCCGGCATGGGCGGCCAGCGGATGGTCGGCGGCGGCGACCATGACGAAGTCGATACTGGTGACGCGCTCGGCCACGAGCCCAGCGGGAAGCGTCGGCAGGGAAACGACGAGGCCGAAGCTGGCACGGCCATCGATCACGGGTTGCACGACGCCGCCCAGGGCCTCGACATAGAGCCGCAACGGCGTGGCCGGATACTGATCGCGGAATTCGCGGGCAACTTCGGCGATCACGCTGATGGGGAAGAAGACATCAATGACCGCGGCGAGTTCCGCCTCGAGCCCTCCGGAAATCCCTTTGGCGCGGGCCTTCATGCCGTCCACGCCCGCGACAACGCCTCGGGCATCGGCGAGCAGGATCGTGCCCTCGCGTGTCAGCCGCGGATAGCGTGCGCTTCGGTCGAAAAGCGCCACCGCCAGTTGGGCTTCAAGGTTGGCGATGGATTCGCTGACGGCCGACTGGGTGCGCCTGAGACGCCGTGCGGCGGCAGAAAAGCTTCCTTCGTCGGCAGCGGCAAGGAAGGTCCGCAATTGGTCAAGCGATACGCCGTCCAGCATGTCCTGTTCCTTGCATCGACCGCTCCGATGGATCCCCTCAAGAAATAAAGGCAGCCCCTGTTTATACAAGCTTGGCACTGACGCCGGCCTGTTGCGCGCAGGAAATCCGGATGGCCAATACCGTGAGCCACGCGGGGGCGCGTTGCCGTCGGGAACCGAGGGCCCGGCACAATCGATCCGCCGCGACGCAATTGATTACCATCGGTCACACCGATGGATAGCATCGTTATATACCGGCTTCCCCGGCATTTCCGCCCATGTCACTCATCGCCTCATGCTCAACGCGATCAAGAAGTTGCTTTCCCGCACTGCTTTAGCCCCCGTCATCGGGCGGCCGGAGGATCAATCCATGACCACCATCCTGCATATCGACTCCAGCATCCTCGGCGGCTATTCGGCCACCCGTTCCCTGACAGCCGATATCGTGGCCAGGCAGCTCGCGCTGCATCCGGGCGCGCAGGTCATCCGGAGGGATCTCGTCGTCGACGCGGCGATGCATCTGTCGGGTGCGCATATGGCGGTGTTTCAAGGTGGCCAGGTCACCGATCCTCTGCTCGGCCAGGATCTTGCCACCGGCGGCGCCTATATCGACGACCTCTTTGCCGCAAACATCATCGTCATCGGTGCGCCGATGTACAATTTCTCGATCCCGACACAGTTGAAGGGGTGGATCGACCGGGTCGCCGTGGCAGGCCGTACTTTCAAGTATGGTGCGAATGGTCCGGAGGGACTGGTGACCGGAAAGAAGGTCTTGCTCGCGTCCGCGCGCGGTGGTGTCTACAGCGGCGAAAGCCCGATGGCGGCTCTCGATCATCAGGAATCGTACCTGCTCACCGCGCTGGGCTTCATCGGCCTGACCGATGTCACGATCATCCGGGCCGAGGGCCTGGCCCTTGGCGAGGAAGCAAAGGCGGCGGCGCTGGCCGGCGCCAAGGCACAGATCGCCGCGCTGGCGGCCTGATCCTCCACGTATTCGACATCCCCTTTCCAGACGTCAAGGCCGACGACCATGTCCCAGACCAACCTTCTTGCGGCCGTCGGCCGCCTGTTCATTGCCTTCATTTTCATCGCCAGCGGTCTCGGCAAGATTGCCGCGCCCGGTGCGACGCAAGGCTACATCGCGTCGGCAGGCCTGCCGCTGCCGATGATCTCCTACCTGATCGCCGTCATTGTCGAACTGGCTGGAGGCATCGTGATTTTGATCGGTTATCAGGCCCGGATCACAGGCCTTGTACTCGCTGCCTTCACCCTGGCGACTGCTGTGATCTTCCACACCAACTTCACCGATCAGAATCAGATGATTCATTTCCTGAAGAACGTCGCCATTGCGGGCGGCCTCCTGCAGGTGGCGGCATTCGGCGCAGGTGCCCTCAGCCTCGACGGCTGGCGCCAACGCGCGCGCTGACCACGGCGGGGGCCGTCGCAACCGGATGGAATGACCATGGAAATCGGTATCGACAGTTTTGCGGCCACTATCCCAAATCCGGCGACCGGCCAGACACTGCCGGCGGCGGACCGGATGGAGGCCTTGCTGGCGGAGGTGGAAACCGCCGACCGCGTCGGCCTCGACGTGTTCGGCATCGGCGAGCATCACCGCAAGGAGTTCCTCGATTCCGCGCCGGCCGTCATCCTGGCGGCGGCCGCAGCCCGCACCAGGAACATACGCCTGACCAGCGCGGTTACGGTGCTGAGCGCGGCGGATCCGGTGCGGGTCTTCCAGGACTTCGCCACCATCGATCTCATCGCCAAAGGACGTGCAGAGATCGTCGTGGGGCGTGGTTCCTTTGGCGAGGCCTATCCGCTGTTCGGGTTTGCGAAGGAGGACTACGACGCCCTCTTCGCCGAAAAGCTCGATCTGCTCCTGAAGCTGCGCGAGGCGACCTCCATCTCCTGGCGTGGCCGGTTTCGGCCGGCGCTCACCGGTCAGGGCGTCTTTCCCCGGCCGCATCAGGACAGGATCCCGATCTGGCTCGGTGTCGGCGGCACGCCGCAGTCCTTTGTTCGCGCGGGGGTGCTTGGTCTTCCGCTGATGGTGGCGATCATCGGCGGAAGCTTTGCTCGTTTCCGCCCGCTGGTGGACCTCTATCGCGAGGCCGGGCGGCGGGCAGGGCACGCGCCGCAGACGCTGAAGGTCGGCATCCATGCCATGGGGTTCGTCGGCGACACCGATCGGAACGCCGCAGACGCGTTCTTTCCCGGCTGGGCCCACATGTTCACCGAGATCGGGCGTGAACGCGGGTGGTCGACGGCGACGCGGGCGCAATTCGATGCGATGTGCGGTCCGCAGGGCGCTTTTTTGATCGGAAAACCGGAGACGGTGCGCGACAAGATCCTCGCGGCAAACGATGCGCTCGGCGGCATCTCGCGCCTGACCTTCCAGATGAGTTCCGCCATGCTGGAGACCGAGGCCATGCAGCGCTCGATCGCGTTGCTCGGCACCGAGGTTGCTCCTGCGGTGAAAGCCGTTCTGGTACAAAGGCCTGACCATGGGTGAGCTGATCAACGGCACCTGGCGACGCGGCGGCGTCGAAAGTGTGCTGACCGATGGCGAATTGCGCCGTCCCCCCTCGGTTTTTCGCGATTGGATCACTGCCGATGGGGATGGTCCATTCAAGCCTGCTCCGGGCCGCTATCACCTCTATGTCTCGCTCGCCTGTCCCTGGGCGCACCGCACCCTCATCATGCGTAGCCTGAAGGGGCTCGGCGATCTGGTCGGCGTTTCCGTCGTCCATTGGCATATGGGCGACGATGGCTGGACCTTCGATGATGGTGCCGGGGTGGTCCCCGACAGGGTCAACGGGGCGAGGTTCCTGCACGAGATTTACACGCTGTCGGATCCAGCCTGCACGTCACGTGTCACCGTGCCGGTGCTGTGGGACAAGGCGACAGGCCGGATCGTATCGAATGAATCGTCCGACATCCTGCGCATGTTCAACGCTGCCTTTGACGGCTGCGGCGCGGCTGCCGGCGACTATTACCCCGCCGACCATCGCGATGAGATCGACGCCCTCAACGCGCGCGTCTACACGACCCTGAACAACGGTGTGTATCGCTCCGGCTTCGCGACGACGCAGGGCGCCTATGAAGCGGCTGTCGGGGAGGTTTTTCAGACGCTCGACTGGCTGGAGCCGCGTCTGGCGCGGCAACGCTACCTGGTCGGCGGTCGATTGACCGAGGCGGACATTCGGCTGTTCACGACCCTCGTGCGATTTGACGTGGTCTATCATGGGCACTTCAAGTGCAACCGCCGGACGCTGACCGAATATCCGGCCCTATGGGCCTGTACGCGAGAGTTGTATCAACATCCGGCCATCCGACCGACGGTCGATTTCCATCACATCAAGGCGCACTATTACGGTAGCCACGCATGGCTCAATCCTAGCGGCATCATACCCATCGGCCCTGATCGCGATTTCGAACTGGCCTCGGACCGTTCAAACCTTGACGAAGGGCGATAACCGCATCTGACCCATGCGGCAGACGAGCTTCCACGACTGGGCTCTGGGGCGATGGCTCGGTCGGGGCTCGAGGGATCAGATGGTCATCCAGATGCCGTAAGTGCCTCCCAGACCATAGCGCTGTCCACATATTGCGTCATGGTGGCGATCTTGCCGCCCTTCACCTCATAGAGGTGCGCGAAGGCAGCGCGCATGGACTTGCCGGTGGCGTTGTAGGTGCCGGAATAGACGCCGAAGGCGGCGACACGGTCGCCATCCTCCAGGAAGGTGTGGACCTCGGCGCGATAGCCGGTCCATTCGCTGCCGAGGCGGCGGAAGACGCCGGCGATGATCGCTTCCGGCCCGACATAGGTTCCCGCATACGGGAACCCTTCTGCCTCCGTCCATGAAGCATCGGGAGCAAGAGCGGCCAGCAGATTCCGGCCGTTCTCTTCCGACGTCCCCTCATAGGTGGCGCGGATCAGATCGAGATTTGCGCCCATCTCAGCCCCACTTCATCTCGCCGGTGGCGACCTTCGAGCCGATATCGAGCGCGACACCCATGCCCAGGCCCGGGAAGCGGGCGATCATCGCGGCCTTGAGCGCGGCGGAATCCTTAGCCTTGGCGAGTTCTTCCTCGAAGGCGAGGAGATAGGCCTTGGTATAAGCAACGCCCGAGAGGTCGGTGGCGGCGTTCGGCACCATGTGGCCGGGCACGACGACGGCCGGCTTGCGGGCCGCGATCTTGTCCAGATTGGCGATCCAGGCGGCGCGCTGTTCCTTGGTCGGGGTGTCGGCGGTCCAGACATACACGCCGGAGAAGATCATCACGCCGCCGAACACCGCGTTCAGCGACGGCACGAAGAGAGAACGGCGGTTAGCCAGCCCTTCGGCCGGCACGATCTCGACGGTCTCGCCGTCGACGGTGAGCGAGGGGCCATCAAACACCTCGGGGATGATGATGTCGGCCAGCGTCTGCGGGCCGTTCTCCTTGAGCTGGGGTCCCCACACCGCGAGCTTCTTCTCCACGCTGGCCTTGATGGCGGCGACCGTCTCAGAAGCCGCGATCACCTTCGCGGAGGGGAAGGCTTCCTTGATCGGCTTGAGGCTGAAGTAATAGTCGGGATCGGACTGGCTGACATAGATGGTGGTGAGCGTCTTGCCGCTGGCCTTGATGGCCTCGGCCACCGCCCGCCCGTCAGCATAGGTGAAGCCACCGTCGATCAGCAGCGCCTCAGAGGCGCCCGTGACGAGCACGGGCGCGCGATAGAAGCCCTTTTCCCCGGCGGGGAAATGCTTCCAGGACAACCCGCCGGCGGCATGGCCAAGACCTGCGGGCGCGAAGACAGCGGCGGCGCCGGCCGCGAGGGTGGTTTTCATGAGGGATCTCCGGGTGAGCATGGATGTCTCCTGATGGGGCGTTGGAATGGAAAATGCGGGGCAGATGGGCGCCCCGCCGATGGCGCAGGCTCAGGCCGCCTTCAGTTCGGTGACCAGCATATCCATGCTGCCGAACAGGGCGTTGGCCCGCAGGAGCCGGCGGCGGTCTCCCGCACCGACAATGAGAGCCGGAACGCCCTCGGCACCGAAGCGTCGCATGTCACCGCGTGCGGTCTCGACGCGTGAGCGATACGCCGCCATCAACGCCTCGTCGGGCGTTTCGAGACGGTGGGCGATCTCCGGCATGTCCAGGGTACGCAGCACCTGAGCGAGGACGGCGATGTCGGTGATGTCGCGGCCTTCCACATAGCGGGCGTGCTGGATCGCCTTGAGCGCAGCGAACGCCCGCTCCGGAGCGGCGACGGCAACCGCGATGATCGCCAGCGTCGCCGGGCCGGAATCGAACAGCCGTGTGTGGTCTGCCAGAACCTTGTGACGGTAGGCGTCGCTGAAGGGTTGGCCGGTCAGGCGGGCGATGCGCTGGTCATTGCTCCACGCATAATCCGCGAAGCCCGCGTCCATCGGGCGGCCGCCGGCCCCGGCGAAGAGGCCGGCGGGCGCCAGCTCAACATCCATATCCGGCTCGCGCATCAGACTTTCGAGCGTCGCGGATGCGCCGTAGCACCAGCCACAGAGCGGGTCGAACAGATAGGTGATGCGGGTCTGCTTGGTCATGGCCGTCTCCTGGGCCAAGGAAATGGCACGGGAGAACTGACCATAAAAGACCAACAAAAATGACAATCTGTATGCTAAATACGAACAGTCGTCTGCACCTGCAAAGCTTGCTAACCCATGAACCTCAACCGGCTGGCCTATTTTACCGCCGTGGTCGACACCGGCTCGTTCACCCGCGCGGCCGAGCGGCTCGGCATCACCAAGGCGGTGGTGAGCCAGCAGGTCGCGCACTTGGAAAGGGATCTGGGAACCAGCCTGCTGGTGCGCACCACGCGGCAGGTCCGGCCCACCGAGGCCGGCCGGCTGTTTCACGCCCGGTGCGTGATGATCCTGCGCGACGCGGAAGATGCCTTCGATGAACTGGCGCAGGCCGCGGCGGCGCCGACGGGCACGCTACGCATCACGGCACCGAACGACTACGGCACGGCCCTTGTCGCCCCGCTCGCGTCCGCCTTCACCGCCCGCTTTCCCGCCTGCCGGGTGGAACTGACGCTGAGCGACGACACAGTCGATCTCGTCTCCGGCCGCATCGATCTGGCGATCCGTGTCGGTTGGCTGGTGGATTCCAGTCTTCAGGCGCGCAAGATCGGTTCGTTCGATCAGTTGCTGGTCGCGAGCCCCGTCTTCGCCGATCGCACCGCATCGCTGCGCACGCCGGAAGATCTGGGCTCCTTGCCCTTCATCGCCAATCTTGCCCTGCGCGAACCCTTGCTCTGGTCTTTCACGCGCGGTGACCTCGACCGGCAGACCGCACGTATGCAGGCGACAATTGCCATCGACACGACACCCGGCGTGCTCGCGGCTGTGAAGGCCGGCGGTGGGCTTTCCATCCTGCCGGATTTTCTCGTGGCGAAGGATCTGGCAGCCGGGCGACTGATCCATGTGCTGCCTGCGTGGCAACTGCCGTCCGGCGGCATCTATACGGTCTATCCCACCGCACGCTTCCGCCCGCCCAAGGTAACAGCCTTCGTGGACCTGCTCATGGCCGCACAGAAGACGAGGTCCATCCCCACGGCGCCGGCGGCGTAGTGGTGCCCCAGGCCGCGAAAAAACGCATCCTAAGCGCTGCGCTCAGCGTGACCCGCTTACGCTCCCGCGGGAATATCTTCCGGGGTCAGCGGCTGGACGGGTGTCAGGCACAGGGGATCGAACGCGCGCATGGTCGCATCTTCGATCAGCCCGGCCTTGTGAAGCCTGGCGGTGGTCCTATGGACAGAGCCCAGAATCCCGCTCTAAGCCCTTCTTTCGTTCGCCATCGCCCTGACCTCGCTTAACGCTAACATCCTCATCGAACCGTCCTGCCGATTTCAATCGTCCCCGACGCGCTCGGCCTGATGCCCAGATCGTGACGGACGGCCGGCGCGTCCGGATTGGTCCAGGATAGCGGTAATCTCTCCGGCAACCTTGTCGGCCGCGAGCCTGAGTGCCTCGTCTATATGGATATAGCGCTGGGTTAGCCCCGGTCTGTATGGCCCGGCAGCGCCACAATGGTCAGTTCGGAAAAGCCCAGATCCGCCGCTACGCTGGCAAAGGTGTGCCTCAATGTGTGCGGGGTCACATTGTCGAGTTTCGCGCTGGCACACAGCCGATCGAGCACCCGAACGACGCCAATAAAGTGGTGCTCACCCCAATCCGCCAGGAAGAAGTATGGCGATGCTGTATTCGGCTGTTCCAGCAAAAGGTTCATTGCAGTGCGGCCGATGACCCGCGTTTGGGCGCCGCTTTTGGTATCTGGAAAACGGATCGAGCCCTCGTCCACGTCGAGCCAACGCCGCTCCACCCGGCCCTCCATTCGTCGAAACCGCACCCGTCATCACCGCCCAGATGCCCGCCGGGCCACCACCGCACCCATGGGATCCAGATGGACCATGGTCGAGATCCTCCGGATCATACACGCCGGCCGTGGAAATACTGGTAGAGCGTGTCGAATACTCCGGCGCCTTTGGCGAGGCGCTGGGCATCGTCGGGTTCGCTCAAGGTGATGCCGGTGATGAGGCTAGCGATGCCACCGGCTTCCTCGCGGCCGAACTTGCCGTCCTTGAGGTCGATGTCGTGGATGATCTCGCCCACCGCCTGAAGGGCGGGATCGGACAGGCCGGCGCGGCGGAGCAGCACCTCGAAGCTGCAACGATCCCCCTCGTGGGTGATCTCGCCCTCGAACATGTCGAAGCGCAGCTCCCCGGACTTCGGCCCATAGCCCTTGCCGGGGACGAAGCGGATCTGTGCAGCGGGATCGATGAAGCGCCGGATCAGCCAGCCGCAGGCGATGCGATCCACATGCACGTCGCGCCGCGTCACCCAGACATGCCCCCTGAGGGCGGCGAGCGGGTCGGGATCGGCCGGCGGTTGTGCGGACGGGGATATCATGGGCTTGTCCTCCGCGGTTCGGGCCTCCAGTTCGGCTAGAAGCCCTTCGGCGACGATGCGCCCGGTGGCACCGAAGAAATCGAGGGCGGCGATGTCGGCGAGCCGGCGACGCAATCGGCCGCTCTGGGAGCGCGCCTCAGCCCGCTTCTCGGTGCTCCCGTCGGCATCCAGCACGGCGGCGATGGTACGGGCGTCCTCTGCAATCGCGCTGTAGTCCGTGTCGCGTGCGCAGTCGAACAAGGCGCGGACCTGAGCGTCGCTCAGACCATCCACGAGCCGGGCCTCGCACACCATGGCCTCACCGCCGCCGGCGACGATCTCCTTCACGAGCCACTGGAAATCCTCCTGGGTCTCGGCCGAGGCCGGCAAGGCGTAGACCGAACTCTTCACCGCCACCGCTCCGATGCCCTGCAGTCGCCGCCAGATCTTGACGCGGAAGTAGGCCGGCTTGGTGGGAAGCTGGTGGATCAGCAGCAGCCAGCGCTGTTCGGTGGCGTCCTCGTCGTTCATGAGGAAACCGTATCATCCATAATATGAATTGCAACAATTGTATCATTTGTGATGCAGGTGTAGCGTCCACCCCTGGCTGGCGGAGATCCAAAGGCGCCGCGGCCGGCAAGGAGACGGCTCATGAAATGGGTCACCCGCGCCCGCCCGGTCATCGACCGCATCGCCTGCCCCTGGCTGATCGCGCGCTTCATCGACGCGGCGCCGGAATTCCTGTTCGCGCCACCCGAAGAGGTGACCCGCAGGGCCGAGGAGACGGGAGCGACGCCGTTCGACGTGCCGGGCGTGGCGTTCGGCCATGTGGGGGAGAAGTGCAGCTTCGACGCCTTCGTGGGCGCGTATGGCCTTCAGAGCGATCCCGCCGTCGCCACGCTCGCCGAGATCGTGCGCGGGGCCGACACCGGCCGGCCGGATCTGACGCCCCAGTCCGCTGGCCTCCTCGCCATCTCCAAGGGACTGCGCGAAGTGACGCCCGACGACCACGACCTCCTGAGGCGCGGCTTCGTCATCTACGACGCCCTCTATGCCTGGGCCGGCGGGGCCGGCGCCAAGTGGCCGGCCACCGCATGACCCCGGAGGAACGCTCGTGCACCAGCCCTTGAGCCCGTCGGGCGGAGCCGCCCCAACGGCGATCTCTCCCGTCTCCGCCATCTATGCGGCGCGGGCAATGAGGGATTTCGGCGATGGTTTCGTGGCCGTGCTGCTGCCGGTCTATCTCGCCGCCATCGGCCTTGACGCCTTCGAGATCGGCGTGGTGGCGACCACGGCGCTGCTCGGCTCGGCATTGATGACCCTCGTCATCGGCTTCGTCGGCCACCGCATCGACCAGCGCAAGCTGCTGATCCTCGCCTCCGCGCTGATGGTGGCGACGGGCCTCGCCTTCACCCGGTCGGCAAGCTTCGGCGCGGTGCTGCTGGTGGCCTTCTGCGGCACCGTGAATCCCTCGTCCGGGAGCGTCAGCATCTTCGTGCCGCTGGAGCACACGGTGCTTTCCCATCTCGTGGCGGACAAGGCGCGGACCTCGGCCTTCGCCCGCTACAGCCTGGTGGGCGCGCTGGCTGCGGCCCTGGGAGCGCTCGCGGCCATGAGCCCGGAACTGCTCGGAACCCTCGGCATCTCGCGCCTGAGCGCCCTGGAGGGCATGTTCGCGCTCTATGCGGTGCTCGGCGTCGCCGGCGGCTTGTTCTACGCTCGCATCCCGCGCGCTGCTCCTGATGCGAAGGAGAAGCCCCGGGCAGCGCTCGGCCCGTCGCGGGGCATCGTCTACCGGCTGGCGGCGTTGTTCTGCATCGATGCCTTCGCCGGTGGGCTCGCTGTGCAATCCCTCGTCGCCCTGTGGCTGTTCACCCGCTTCGGCCTGTCGCTATCGGCGGCCGGTGTATTCTTCTTCGCCTCGGGGGTCCTTTCCGCCTTCTCCTTCCCGGTGGCGGCTTGGCTGTCGCGGCGCATCGGCCTCGTGAACACCATGGTGTTCACCCACATCCCCTCCAGCCTGTGCCTGATCCTCGCCGCGCTGGTGCCGAACCTCGAAGTGGCCCTCGGCCTGCTGCTGATGCGCGGGCTGCTCTCGCAGATGGACGTGCCGGCGCGCTCCTCCTACGTGATGGCGGTGGTGACGCCGCCCGAGCGCCCGGCGGCCGCCAGTGTCACCGCCGTGCCGCGCAGCCTCGCCTCGGCGGTAAGCCCCGTGCTCGCGGGCGCGCTGTTCCAGGCCGGCTTCGAGGCATGGCCCTTCATCCTCTGCGGGGTGCTGAAGATCCTCTACGACTTCGCGCTGCTCTGGGCCTTCCGGCACATCAAGCCGCCGGAGGAGCGTTGACGGCGAGCGGGGCCGGACGCAATCGTCGCCTGGCGTGAGACAAAGCCTCACTCGGCCCTCGCCGCCTTGCGGGCAGGCTATGACGACGTCCGGGTCCATTATCTGAGCTTCGCCGACCGGGCGAAGGACGAGAGCTGCCCGATCGTGCAGGACGAACAAGGACCCGCCTGCCCACCTGATCAGGGTTCAGCGGGAACCATGCGCACGTGACCTCGTCGGCGCGCACGTTGAGCCTGCTCAAGGCTGCAGCGTCTCCTGCAGTGTCCATGTGCCCGTGGCCGACGGCGCGGACCTGCAGCGTCCCGCCAGGCTTCCTGCTGCTTCCCGTCCACCTCGATCGTCAAGCCACCTTCACCACCGCCATCATCCCGGTGGCCATGTGATAGAGGTGGTGGCAGTGCAGGAACCACTCGCCCTTCTGCCCGGCATCGAAGGCGATGGTCACGGGCGTGTGCGGCGGCACCATCACCGTGTCGCGCAGGGCGCCTGCAAAGCGGCGCCCGCCGATGCCCACCACCTGGAAATGGTGGCCATGCAGGTGCATGGGATGGCTCATGCCGGTGGGGTTCAGGAAGGTCATCTCCACCCGCTCGCCCTGCTGCACGGTGAAGGGCACATCCTCGCCATGGATGCGGCCGTTGATGGTCCAGCGGTAGCCTGGCTCCTCGCCCAGCATGATGGGGAAGACCTTGTCCGCCCGCCGCGCCGCGAGAGGATTTAAGGCGGAAAGCCGCCCCTCGAAGGCGAGGTCGAGAAGCCCCTGCGGCCTGTCGGCCGTCTCCTCGAGGCGGGCGATGGCGGCACCGGCCGTCGCCAGCACGAGGCCGGTGCGACGGGGCGAGGCCTCCACCTGCGCCAGCACCGGAAAGGCACCGCCCCCTGCCGGGATCTCCACGAGGAGGTCGATGCGCTGTCCCTGGGCGAGCGGAAAGGCCTCCGCCGCCAACGGGGCGCAGGGCGTGCCATCGACGGCGATGCAGGTCGCCTTCAGGCCCGGCACGGTTATGAAGAAGGCGGTGGCGGTGCCGCCATTGATGATGCGGAGCCGCACCCGGCCGCCCTTTTCCACCTGCACCACCTCGGGATCGGCGAGGGTGCGGCGGTTGGCGAGGAAAGCGTCGTAGGCAACATCGTTGGCGTGCACCATCATGCCGCCACCCTGCATACCTCCCCCCTGCATCGCGGCGCCCATTCCAGCGCCCGGCCCGGCACCCATTCCCCCCATGCCGTGGCCGGAGTGGCCCATTCCCGGCATCGCCATTCCCGGCATGCCTTGCATCTGCTGGCCCATGCCGTGACCACCGTGGCCGCCGTGTGCGTTCGCGCCGCCGAGCTCGGCCAGGATCTCCTCCGGGCTGCGGAAGGAGAAGTCGTGCAGCATCACCACCACGTCCTGGACATCGCCCGCGTCCGCCTCGCGGGTGACGAGGGGCGCGGCGAGCAATTGCTGCTCGCTCAAGGTGTGGGAGTGCATCCAGTGGGTGCCGGGGGTAAGGCGGAAATCCACCTGATCGATGCCCCCGGGGGCAAGTTCGCCGCCATTGGGACGGGCGCGGTCCTGGTCCGGCGGGGCGAAGATCTGGCCGTGCCAGTGCATCACCGCAGGGCTCTGCGAGGCGTTGAGCACCGCGCCGGTGAGCCGGTCTCCCTCCTTGGCGAAGAGGCCCTCGCCGGAAGGCCCCTTAACGGCGAACACCTTCGCCGCCTTGCCGTTCACGTCGAGGGTGAGGCTTTCCACCGTGAGAAGCGGAGCCGCAAGGGCGCGCTGCCAGCCGCCGGAGAGGGCGAGCGCGCCGAGTGCCGCGCCACCGGCCAGGACGGCGCGGCGGGAAGGAACAGACTGGAACATGGGTCGGGTCATGATCGGCCTCTTTGGCTCGTCGCCGGGCAGACGAGGCGAAGCGAAGGGGTTTCGGGCGGTCTTCAGTATTTGGCCTGGGCGGAGGTGCCGTCGGGCGCGGAGATCTGGACCACGCCCTTCACGCCCTTTGGGATGGCAACCGGCGCCGTACCGGCAAGCCGGTTGCCGCCGGCGGGCGAGAGGGGAAAGCGCTGGGCCTTGCCGTCCACCACGAGGATGGCATTGGCCTTGAAGCCGTCCGCTGGAACCGGCTTGTCGGCGCCGTCGCTCAGATAGAGCGAGACGGCGGGGGTGCCGTCGGCCACCAGCTCCGCGTGGTAATGGCCGGCATCCACCCGCACCCCACCATTTGCGCCCACGCCGGGCTCGTGGGCAAGGGCGGGCAGCGCAACCAGCGAAATGGCGAGGGCGGCCGGCAGAAGGCGGCGAAACATCATGACAGGCTCCGGTCAGAAGGCGTCCGCGCGGGCGGCGGCGGTGGAGGGGGCGGTCTCCCACGCCGCTGCCACCAGCCGCTCCAGCGGGCGTCGGCCATGGCGCAGGACAAGGACGGGGGTGAGAACGGCGTCGAGCAGCGTGGCACTGACCAGGCCGCCGAAAATGGTGATGGCGACGGGGTGGAGGATCTCCTTGCCCGGCACCTCGGCCCCGCTCATGAGCGGCAGCAAAGCGATGCCGGCGGACGCGGCGGTCATCAGCACCGGCGTCAGCCGCTCCAGGCTGCCGCGCATCACCAGCGCGGGGCCGAACGCCATGCCCTCGGCGATGGCGAGATTGATGATGTGGCTGATCTTCAGGATGCCGTTGCGCGCGGCGATGCCGGTGAGCGTCACGAAGCCGATCATGCTCGCCACCGACAGGGGCTGCCCGGCGATCCACAGCGCCACCACCGCGCCGATGAGCGCCAGCGGTACGCTCCCCATGATGATGGCGGCGAACAGCGCCGAGCGGTAGCGGCTATAGAGGAGCACGAAGACGAGCAGCGCCGATACCACGGACAGGCCGCCGATGGTGCGCATGGATTGCTCCTGTGCGGCGAAGGTGCCCTCGAGGCTCGCGGAGATGCCGGCCGGCAGTGCGGTCGCCGCGATCACTTCACGCATGTCGGCCACCACCGCCGCCACGTCGCGCCCGCCGGAGGTGTTGGCCAGCACGACGATGCGCCGGCGCCCGCCCTCGCGCAGGATCTGGTTC
>NZ_VTTL01000008.1:279792-312867 GCF_008364685.1 Xanthobacter oligotrophicus | reverse complement strand
GAGCGGGCCCGCCGGCCCCCTGCCCCCCCCGGCGTCACCCCCGGGGGGGAGACCTGTTTTGCCTGGCCCTGCCCCGGGGAAGGGAGCCTCCGCGGGGCGGGTTTACCCGGGGGGGCCCCCCCGCGGCCCGCGCCGCGGGAGCCCGTGGGTTCACTTGTTGACGAGCTTGGGCGAGGTGGTGAGCACCGCCGCAGCGCCCGCCACCAGGATCGCCGCGAGGGCATACATGCCCACCTGGGTCGAGCCGGTGAGGTCCTTCAGGAAGCCGATGAGGTAGGGGCTGACGAAGCCGGCGAGGTTGCCCACCGAATTGATCAGCGCGATGCCGGCGGCAGCACCCGTGCCGGCCAGGAAGGCGGTGGGCAGCGACCAGAAGAGCGGCGCGCAGGAGATGGCGCCAGCGGCGGCGATGGACAGGAAGATGATGGCCACCGTGGTGCTGGTGGAGGTGGCGGCCACCGTGAAGCCCACCGCGCCCATCAGCGCCGGGATGACGAGGTGCCAGCGCCGCTCGCGATGGCGATCCGAGCTGCGGCCGATCAGGTTCATGGCGATGACGGCGGAGAGGAACGGAATGGCGCTGACGAGGCCGATGTGGAAGTTGCCGACGACGCCGGTCGCCTTAACCAGGGTGGGCATCCAGAAGGTCAGCGCATACTGGCCCATGACGAAGCAGAAGTAGATGAAGCTCATGAGCCAGATCCGCTTGTCGCGAAACACGCCGGCAATCGAGTGGTGGCCTTCCTTGCTCTGCTCTTCCTGAGCGATTTCATATTCCAGCACGGCCTTGTGCTCGGCGCTCAGCCACTTGGCGTCGCGAATGCCGTTGTCGAGATAGAAATAGATGGCGATGCCGATGGCGATGGCCGGAATGGCCTCGATGAGGAACATCCACTGCCAGCCGGCCAGCCCCGAGGTGCCGTGGAAGCTGTCCATGATCCAGCCGGACAGGGGATTGCCGAAGATGCCGGAAATCGGGATCGCCGACATGAAGATGGCGATGATCTTGGCGCGGCGATGCGAGGGATACCAATAGGTCAGGTACAGGATGATGCCGGGATAGAAGCCGGCTTCCGCGACCCCGAGCAGGAAGCGCAGGGCGTAGAACATGGGCGCGCTGGAGACGAACATGAAAGCGCCGGAGATGAGGCCCCAGGTCACCATGATGCGGGCGATCCAGATGCGCGCGCCGACCTTGTGCAGGATGACGTTGCTGGGTACCTCGAACAGGAAATAGCCGAGGAAGAAGATGCCGGCGCCAAGGCCGTAGACGGTCTCGCTGAAGTTGAGATCCTGCGACATCTGGAGCTTGGCGAAGCCCACGTTTACGCGGTCGAGGTAGGCGACCACGTAGCACAGCATCAGGAACGGGACGATGCGCCAGAACACCTTGGCGTAGGCCGCCTTCTGGGTGTCCGGTTCCACGGCGACGTGCGCCGCGAGGGGCGCGGTTTGGGTGCTCATCGGGTCCTCCCTGGAGGTGGCGTTTGTGTTGGCTGTCGTCTTGGGCTGCGTGCAAGGCATGGCAGCGCTGCCATCAGGACATAGCAAACAGTGGCAGCGCTGCCAAATGGAAAATGGTAGCGCTGCCAAAATACCGCCTTGATGCCTCCCTAGGAGCGTGACACAACGAAAATCAAACACGAAAACCCGAAGTGCGGTTGTCGCGCATCCGGGGTGCGCCCGTCCGGGCGGGGGAGGGCAGGCGTGGCCGACAAGGACGCCCTTTCGATGCAAGATGGCGCGCTGCATGACGACGCGCTGGCCGGGCGCCGCGCGAGCGCAGGCACGCACGCAGGCTCTCCCATGGGTTCGGGCGCGGGCGTGACCCTCACGGACGTGGCCCGCGAGGCCGGCGTCGGCGAGAGCACGGCATCGCGGGTGCTGCGCAGCCACGGCTCGTTTTCCTCGAAGACCCGCGCCAGCGTGCTGGAGGCGGCCGCCCGGCTCGGCTACGTGCCCAACCGCATCGCCGGCACCCTTGCCTCCACCGGATCGAAGCTGGTGGGCATCATCGTGCCGTCGCTCGCCAACATCGTGTTTCCCGACCTGCTGCGCGGCGCCAATTCGGTGCTCGGCAAGGCCGGCTTCCAGTCGGTCATCGGCGTCACCGACTATGATCTCGTGGGCGAGGAAGCCCTCATCTCCTCGCTGCTGAGCTGGCGGCCCGCCGGGCTGCTGGTGGCGGGGCTCGAGCACACGCCGCGGGCGGATGCCATGCTGCGCGGCGCGGGCATCCGCATCATCGAGATGCTCGACACCGACGGGGCCGGCATCGACATGGTGGTGGGTTTCTCCAACCGCGAGGCGGGCCGCGCCAGCGCGCGCCATCTCATCGCGCGCGGCTATCGCAGGATCGGCTATGTGGGCCACGATCTTGCCCTCGACCTGCGCGCCGCCAAAAGGTTCGAGGGGTTCCGGGCCGCGCTCGCCGAAGCGGGGCTTCAGGTGGCAGGCCAGGTGATCGCATCCGTGCCCTCGTCCATCGAGGCGGGGCGCGACGGGCTGGCCCGGATCCTCGATGAGACCCGCGATCTCGACGCGGTCTATTTCTCCAACGACGACATGGCCATCGGCGGCTATTTCCTGTGCCTGTCCAGGGGCATCGGCATTCCGGACCAACTGGCGCTGTTCGGCCACAACGGCCTTGAGGTCGCCCGCTGCGCGCCGCAGCCCTTGTCCACCATCCGCACCCCCCGCGTCGAGGTCGGCGAGGCCAGCGCGCGGCTCATTTCATCGGACGGGCCGCCGGCCGTCGTCACCCTCGATTTCGAGCTGATCGAGGGGGCGACCACTTAAATTTCATCGCTTCGGGCCCGGCATTTACTCGCTCAGCCGGGTCGATATCTTCCGTTCCCGCTTTGGAGCCTGTCCCTCATCTTGAGGCCGGGCCGAGGACCTGCCATGTCGGAAACAAAACTGCGCGAAAGCATCTGCATGTTCGGCCGCTCGCTGTTCGAGCGCGGCCTCACCCCCGGCTCGTCGGGCAATATCAGCCTGCGCCTCGATGATGGCGGCTGGCTGGTGACGCCCACCAATGCCTCGCTGGGCTTCCTCGATCCGGCGCGCATCTCGCGCCTCGACGCCACCGGCCGCATCGTCTCCGGCGACGCGCCCACCAAGGAGATCCCGCTCCACCAGGCGCTCTACGACACGCGCTCCAGCGCGCGGGCCATCGTGCACCTGCATTCCACCCATTCGGTGGCCCTCACCATGCTGCCGGAGATCGATCCGAAGGCGGTGCTGCCGCCCATGACACCCTATTATCTCATGCGCTGCGGGCAGACCGCGCTGGTGCCCTATTATCGGCCCGGCGACCCGGCGGTGTCCGATGCCATCCGGGGGCTGGCCGGGCGCTATTCCTCGGTGCTGCTGGCCAATCACGGCCCGGTGGTGGCCGGCGACACGCTGGAAGCCGCCGTCTTCGCCACCGAGGAGCTGGAGGAAACCGCCAGGCTCTACCTGCTGTTGCGCGGCCTGAACCCGCGTTATCTCTCGCCGGAGCAGGTAGCCGACCTGGTCAAGGTCTTCGGCGTCGCGCTGCCCGCGCACGATCATGAGGGGCACGGCCACGAGGGGCACGACCACTAGAGCGCGATCCGAGCCCCCCCGATCGACCTCAATGGCCCAGCACGAACGAGTGCTCGAACCCCACCCCGACGGCGATCTGGTTCGGGCTGCCGGACAGTGTGGTCACGGGGCTCGCGGCCGCCGCGCCGGCCAGGCGCTGGTCGCTGCCGTAGAGCGTGGTCGTCCAGTCCTGCGACACCTCGTAGGACAGGGACGAGGTGAGGCCGAGGGACTTGATGCCGGCGTCCGGTGCGTAGGGGGCGATGGGGCCGTTCAGCGACGACGCCAGCGGCGAGACGCCGAATTCCGTCTGCATCAGCGCGTTGTCGGCCAGCGACAGGCGCGGTCCGATGGCGCCGACCTTCGCTCGCGCGTTCGGGAAGCGGAGCGGGCCGCGAGGGAGCAGGAGCGCGAGCTGTGGCGGGCCATCGATCCGGACGGCACGCTGTTCCGAAGCCCCCATCCTTGGGGCCGCAGGCTCTTGTGGGCAGTGGGAGAGAGGCGAGTGCCGCCTTCATGATCAGAACTGTGCATCCCTACGAACATCTGGCCCAAATTCACGCCGAATGCACTTGCTGCCAGGACGCCGCTGTCCTGTAATCAACCCGCGAGGTTGACCCAGTAAGGGCCTGATTGCGCATGTGGAAGCTACCCATCCCGCCGGCGAACGAAAGCGACCGGGTGCGCATCCTTGACGCTTGTGGAATCATGGATGTGACGCCGGACGAACGGTTCGACCGCGTTACACGGCTTGCCTCGCGCTTCTATGAAGCCGATGTCGCCTTCATCGGGCTGGTCGACGGCCAGTTTCAATCGCTCATATCCCTGAACTCGGACGCCTTGGGGCGAAACGTCCCGCGCCGCGACAGTGTTTGCAATATGATCGTTGAGAGCGGGCGACCACTGGTCGTCGGGGACCTGAAAACAGATCCAAGACTCGCCGGGCACCCACTCGTGCCGCATCTCGCACTTCATTTTTATGCAGGGGTCCCCCTTATTGCCGAACCGGATCTGGTGCTCGGCACCCTGTGCGTGATGAAGCGAGAGCCCGGCGATCAGGAAAGCTTCGACCTTGCCCCGCTCCTCGACCTTGCGGCCATTGCCACCAACGAGATTGCACAATGGAAGCTCAATCTAGAGCTGAAGCAGATGTCCGAGACCGACAGCCTCACGGGTCTGCCCAACCGGCGCATCTTCGATGATGCGTTTGAGAGGGCAATCCGACGTACACGCCGAACGGCGCAGCCGGTTTCTGTTCTCATGGTGGACATCGACCATTTCAAAGCCCTGAATGATCTGGCCGGGCACCAGATGGGGGACCGGGTGCTGGGCCAGCTGGGCCAGCTCCTCGCCTCGACGCCCCGGAGGCCCCTCGACACCCTGGCACGGATAGGGGGTGAGGAGTTCGCGCTGATCCTGCCTGACACGGACCCGGCCGGCGCCAAAATGGTAGCTGAGGCGCTTCTGGAGACGCTACGGCAAGCCGAGATCCTTCATCCAGCAGGCGGCTTCGTGAGCGCCAGTATTGGAGGCGCCAGCCAAAGAGGGGCTGAGGCATCCGCTTCGGCCCTGTATCTGGCCGCCGACATGGCGCTTTACGACGCCAAGCGAGGTGGCAGGGATAGATACTGCGACCAACTTGCTTCACCCGTCTGAACCAGACCATTCAGAATCAGGTGACAAGCTCGCAGCGCGGCCTAAGGTTCTCACCATTCTGGCAGGCGTCCTGGGACGTCCACCCATTCCCGCCCGATCCCCGGTAAATCCCGCTTCGGTCCACCACGAGCCAACGCACGTGCTGGGGCACAGATATCCTGCAGCTGGAAATCTGATTCTAATTCAATTGCTTGTGAGGTTTGTATGGTGGAGCCGAGGTCCCCCATAGGATATTCCAGCCAGTACCAGTATGATCCGCCTAAGCCGCTGAATTACAGCATTTCTGGTGCGCCAACATTCCAGTTTGTTCCGCTTGTTTCCGCCTTAGTCCTCCATATAGTGGGGGATAAAATGAGGGATATGGACATGAGTGGTGACGGAGTCCGCAAACCTGCAAAGGCGCTGACGGCGGCGTTCGTCCGGTCCGTGAAGGAGCCGGGGCGATATTTTGACGGGCACGGTCTGTTCCTGCGGGTGATGCCCGGCGGTTCGCGCCAATGGGTGCAACGCATCGTGGTCCGTGGGAAGCGCTCAGAGATCGGCTTGGGCGGCGCTGACCTTGTGTCACTGGCGGCTGCGCGCACGGCTGCGCTGGCGAACCGGAGCGTGGCGCGGTCGGGCGGTGATCCTTTGCAGGCCCGCCGTGACGCTGCCGGCATTCCCACATTCGAAACCGCCGCGCGGACTGTGCATGAAGCCGCCAAACCAACATGGCGCAATGCGAAACACGCGGACGACTTCATCAACTCATTGACGATGTACGCGTTCCCGAAGATCGGAACGCGCAAACTGACAGAAATCACGTCGGGCGATATCCATGGTGTTCTTGAGCCGATCTGGACATCCAAGCCTGAAACCGCTCGACGGGTTAAGCAACGCATTGACACTACGATGAAGTGGGCCGTGGCCAAAGGTTATCGGCTTGATAATCCGGCTGAGAGCGTGGCAAAAGGCCTGCCAAGGCATGATCGCATGACCAAGGCTCACCGCAAGGCGCTGCCCTACGCCGATGTCGCGACATGCATCGACGCGGTTAAGGCGTCCAGGGCATGGGTTGCAACGAAGTTGACCCTAGAATTCCTGATCTTGACTGCGGCGCGCTCGGGAGAGGTGCGCTTGGCTGAGTGGAAGGAAATTGATATTGAGGCCGCACGCTGGACGGTTCCCGCCTCTCGGATGAAGATGAAAAAAGAACATGTGGTTCCGTTGTCGGCGCGAGCTATGGAGATTTTAGCCGAAGCAGATAAGTTGAAAGGCGAGTCTGAACTGGTGTTTCCGTCCGCGCGTGGCTCTGCGCTATCGGACATGACCTTATCGAAATTGGTAAAGGAACTCGGTTTCGCCGCCGATGTACATGGGATGCGAACCTCATTTCGCACATGGGCGCAAGAGCAGACCAATTTCCCATTTGAGGTCTGCGAGGCCGCTCTTGCGCACTCTGTAGGAGATGGCGTCTCGCAAGCTTATGCCCGCTCCGACGTGTTCGAGAAGCGCCGCAAGCTCATGGATGCGTGGACGTCGTACCTCGCTGTTAAGCGTGGGGAAATCGTGGCGCTGGCTGACCGGCAGGCGGGTGCAGCATGAGTGAGAAATTGCCATCGAGTGGTTGGGACATTTTCGCTCAAGTGCTGTGCGATGAAAACGACCTGTCCATTGCCGACGCGCGTGACAGGGTAATCCTCATTTGGTTAGAGAACGGCGATACACGGCCATTCTATGACTGGGTGCTACTCGGTCACAGGCCATCGCGCGAGGTGGTTGTGACGTTGGCGGTCATGATGGCGAAGGCAGATCACCCCGAGAGGTTGTCGCCGGAGGTGCGCGCTGTAGCGCTCTTTGGCCTGAGCGTGACTGGCAGACAACGCGGCCGCCAGCCGAACATGGAAACTGCCGTGCGCGACCACGTAATAGGCCGTCAGGTGTTTATTCTGATCAAGGCAGGCGAGAAGTATGACGTGGCGATCTCCGCGGTGCACAGTTGGTTGGTTGAGATAGGCATTAATGTAGGGTTGCAAACCGTCCGGGACGCCTACGACAGCCGCGTGAAGAAAGCGCGCGCCAACTAAATGCCAATATAATTACCGCGTAATTTCAATGATATAGGCCTAGATTGTCCATACAGTGCCAGCATGTTCAGCGAGGGGATTCCCCACACATGCTTGCCAATCTCGATCCCATTCATCGCCGCCCTTCCGTCGAAAAGCTGACGGGACTGAAGCGCTCGGCGATCTACGACGCAATGTCGAAGGGCAACTTTCCACGCCCTGTTAAGCTCGGCCCAAAGGCTGTTGGCTGGCGTGAGAGCGATATTGCGAAGTGGCTGGCCGAACGCACCGCCGCCGCCTGATGCGACCGTCATGCCGGGCAAAAGCAACGCCCGGCTCCATTTCTGGAAACCGGGCGCGGCAACTGGTGTAGTGTTCATGGCAACATCAGCGTTGCAATAGTCACATCAAATGCCAGCCCGCGCAAGTGCTGGAGCGCATTTCGTGAAATACATGGATTCTACGGGCTTGGATGCGCTCATTCGTGGCGGTCCGGAACATCTGTCTATTCTCGCATCCGCTGTAAGAGATTATGGCGTTAATATGCTGAATATTGTCCAAAGCCCTACTCCATTCCGCATTAACAGGCATCGGAACGGGCCAACGATTTTCCTGCTTGGAGATGATTGCGAAAGCGCACTCGGGCCGGTAGCCTTCCACATGCCATCCGTGCGTCGGGCTATTCGCGCATCTTCGGCATTCACCATTATCTCATGCGCACCGTTACCTGAGGCATACGACGAGGCCGCCTCTGTTGCGGTTCTCGCACGCCAACACGTGATGATCGTTGAGACACGGATAGAGCAAGAAATCCCTTGGATGTCCCTCATCCAGAAACTCGCTCCTGGTAAGCCGTTGTTGCTCGCTACCGTCAACGGAGGCCACGCTTGATCGGTGTGACTGCCTTTACGTTCGTGGCCTGGCTAGCGGTGCGCGCGGCAGGTGGTCGCGCTGGTGTCGCGCGAAATGAAAATGACCTTGCGGCCATCCTTTTCGACAAGACCTGATCGCGCCCCGCCCCCTCCTGTTTCGCCGGCTTCGGTGTGTTGTGAATATCGCAACATTGATGAGGAATCAGCATGTCCGCAGACTTGGATGCCCTGCGGCGAGATGTGTCGCTTTTCGATCTCGCCGCAGGATATGGGGTTAAGCTCACCAAGGACGGCGCGGAATATGTCGCATGCTGCCCATTCCATGCTGAGGACACGCCGTCGTTCACGCTATTCACCGGGCGTGACAAGGTGCAGCGCTTTCACTGCTTTGGCTGCGGCCAACACGGTGACGTGCTGGACTTTGTTCAGGGCATCAAGGGCGTCGGCCTCAAGGACGCTATCCGCATCCTTGGCGGTGGAAAGGTTGGGCCGAATATCGCGCCTCGCAAGATCGAAGCGCGGGATGTCTACGATGGAATTGAACCTGCCCCCCCTGCCGGCGAAATCGGCCATCGCCAGAAGGTGACGCTTTACAATCCAAAACGGGCGGGCACCGAAAGGGAGTGGGGGTCGTTCACGCCATCCATGGTCTTTTTCCGTACCGGAATGCTGACGGCACGCTGTTCGGATACGTGCTGCGCCACGACCTGCCAGACGGCGGCAAGGAAACACCCATGGTCATGTGGGTTCGGCTCCCTGGCGGGCGCGAGTGCTGGGCTCGGTTCCCTTTTCCGAAGCCGCGCCCTCTCTATGGTCTCGATACCCTCAGAGACGCCCGGCAGGTGATTGTCGTCGAGGGGGAGAAGAAGAAGGACGCGCTCCAGCGCGTGACTGGCCGGACCTGCATCGCCTGGGCTGGGGGCACTCAGGGTGCCCGTCATGCCGACTGGTCTCCGCTGGCCGGGCGCAATGTCGTTTACTGGCGCGATTATGACGCGCCTGGGCTCGCCTGCGAAAATGAACTCGGCGGCATACTGACGAAAATCGAAGCCACGTTCCGCGTCCTCTCCATCTCAGATTGGAAATGGGAGGCCGTTCCACCGGATGGTTGGGACGCAGCGGACGCGGTTGCCGATGGGTGGTCGAAAGCCGATCTGGATGCGTTCATGAAGGCCACCGTCCGCCTATGGCAGTCTCCGGCGCAGCCTGCTCCCGTTGCGGAGGCCGATGCCGCGCCGCGAAGGCAGCCAGAGCCGGTAGAGGAGGCGTCTGGCGGGCGGTCCAGCCTCGCGGGCAGCCGTCACGCTCCTGCCGGCGCTCCTTCCTCTCGGCCCTCGCCGCCGCCTGTCCAGGGCGCTCCAGCGGCGAGCGGCGGCACCTTGGGCGCACCCCTGGTTCTGGACCGACGCGACCCGCTGCAATCCGCCCGCAAGCTCCTCGCTGATCAATACGCGGAGCGCGGAAGGCGCACCTTGCACCACCATCGTGGCTGCTTCCATGAGTGGAACGGCATTCACTACCGGCAGGCCGACCCGGAAGCGGTGAATGCTGTCATATGGACCTACCTTGAGCACGCGATTTGTCTCACGGACGGTGACCCGGAACCCTTCCGGCCCTCCCGCGCCCGTGTTGGTGACGTGTGCGCTGCCCTCGCTGCCGCGAGCAATCTACCGGCTCATATCGAGCCGCCCGCGTGGCTTGCTGAAAGGAGCATGCCGCCAGCGACGGAACTGCTGCCAGTACAGAATGGCTTGCTGCACCTCGACAACGGCAAGCTCTACCCTCCGACACCAGATTATTTCGGCCTCAACGCGGCTGGCGTTACCTTCAACCCCGATGCTCCGGAGCCCACCGAATGGCTATGCTTCCTCGCGAAGCTCTGGCCTGACGACACTCAGTCCATCGCGACTTTACAGGATATGTTTGGGTACTTACTCGCTCCGGACACCTCCCAGCAAAAACTGCTGCTGATCGTTGGCCCGAAGCGGTCAGGGAAGGGCACAATTGCTCGCGTTCTTACAGGCCTCCTCGGGCAGGACAGCGTTGCCGCGCCCACCCTCGCTAGCCTTGCGACAAACTTCGGTCTAGCCCCGCTGATTGGAAAGTCCGTCGCCATTATCGGTGATGCCAGGATCAGCGCCCGAGCCGATCAAGCTGCCATCGCCGAACGCCTCCTGTCTATTTCGGGAGAGGATAGCTTGACGATAGATCGGAAGTTCCTGTCAGCATGGACCGGCCGCCTGCCTGTCCGCTTCCTGATCTTCACCAACGAGTTGCCACGCCTCTCCGATGCTTCAGGAGCGCTGGCCTCGCGGTTCGTCGTACTGACAATGGAGCATTCATTTTTCGGCAAAGAGGATCGCGGCCTTGGGAATCGACTCATGGGCGAGCTTCCGGGCATCCTCAATTGGGCTCTCGCCGGATATCGCCGCATGCGGGAGCGGGGCTATTTCCTTCAGCCGGAGAGCGCGCGTGAGGCCATCGAAGAGCTGGAGGCGCTCGGCTCTCCCGTGATCTCGTTTGTCAAAGAGCGGTGCACCATGGCGTCAGGCCTGCAGTGTTCCGCGGATCGCCTGTTCACCGAATGGAAGCTGTGGTGTGAAGCGAATGGACGAAGGGAGCCGGGCACCGTCCAGACATTCGGCCGCGACGTGCGGGCTGCTGTGCCGGGGCTGCGCATCGTAAAGCCACGGATTGATGGGCACCAGACGCGCTTTTACGAGGGCATTGGCATCGCTGGCATCACAGGGGATCGTCAGCTCTCGCGCAACGAACCTTGGTAGCTGAGGCGCGATGAGGCGCGCTTCAGAGCATTGCGCTCCCTCTTTTCACTAATGTCATATGCGGGCTTATATAGTCATCTCTAATATTGCTTAGCCTGCAATGGTCAGGGACGCGCCTCAGTGCGCCTCACCAGCTTGGCCTTGAATTGATCCTCGCCTCGGCTGAACCAAAGTTCCACTTCAAAGGGAGCATTGCCGCTCCCGATCCGCGTATGCGTCAGGCGGGGCACCTGGGGACGGCCGCGTTCGCTGCGGCTCTGGCCATCGCTATTCCGTCTTCACCCAACCTACGGACTGGTGGATGAAGCCGTTTAAACGCGTCGCCTAAGTTAGTGAAAGTTGACATCCGACTCCACGATGTAACCATCACCTGATCCAATGCCATCAGTCATTAGATGGCTCCGCCCATGACGCCGAAGCAAAAACGATTTGTTAACGAATACCTTCTCGATCTCAACGCCACCCAGGCGGCGGTTCGGGCTGGGTATTCTGAAAAGACTGCGAATGCGAAGGGTTCTTTTCTCCTGTCGCTCCCGGAGGTGCGCGAGAAAATTGCGGCGGCGATGGAGGCCCGAAACCGCGAAGCCACAATGGACAGCACTCGGCTCTTGCAGCGGCTGGTGGCAGAAGCGGAGGCCGACATTGCCGACATCTTCGATGCCAACGGTCGTCTTCTGCCGGTCCATGAATGGCCTTTGATCTGGCGTCAGGGCCTCGTGCAGGGGATTGAGGTTGAAGAGCTGTTCGACGGCGCTGGGCAGGACCGCGTGAAGATCGGGCATGTCCGGAAAATCAAGCTCGACAACCGCGTGAAGCGCCTGGAGCTGATCGGCAAGCACGTCAAGGTCAACGCCTTCGAAGAGCGCATCAATGTCGTTGGGCTGGATGCGCTCGGTGATCGTCTTGAACGGGCGCTCCGGAGCGGAGGTGTTACAAACCGGATCACCTCGATCACCAACGTGCAGGTGTCGCCCACGCCCATCACTGCGCCCCATGAGAATGACAGTGCCCCCGCTGCGCCGATGCCTGAGCCCGCTCTGATCGAGGCCACGCCTGCGCGACCGGTGGCCGGCCCCGCCCTTGGCTCTCCTGCGCCGTGCGATTGGCTTCCGCCGCAGCCAGCTTACTCGCCTCTCCTGCCGGCCAAGCACACACCGGTCGACAACGGTTATGAAAAAATGCGCGGGACCCTACTGTCATCCCGAAATGGCGATGAGATTTAGCCATGACTCCAAGGGACTATGCACTTGAAATTGTGTCTCTTGCTGCGCAGGCGGATGAAATCATCTCGCAAATGCGCGCGATAAAGGAAGCCATTAATCGGAACGAGGAGGCGATCCATCGTCTCCATGGGTCATGGCATGCGACGATTGATGGTCAACGTCGGCTCTGGCACTACGCAGTTACTCTCATCGAGAAGCCGAGCGTGGCGGATCAAAAATCAGTCGAGGAACTGGCGCGTTCAGCATGGGCCGTACTACTGAAATAGTGAGGAAGGCAATGAAACCCGTCACCTCCAGCGAACTTATCGATAAAATTGCGTCACTTGACGCGGCTGTACTCCAACACGAGCAACGCGTAAGTGAATTATCACTGCAAGCTGTCGAAGGGGACGAAGAGGCGCGCCGGTCCCTCGTCGATATCCTTGTGACAATCGACCGTGCAAAGGTAGATCGCCTCGTTCTTCAGGCCGCCACAGATGCGGCGCGTCAGATGGAGCACGACGCTGCGGAGGCTGCTCTTGCGAAAGAACGCGAGCGCCACCTCAGCGAGGCACGCGTTCACGCCAGAGAGCTTTTATTGGGAGCTGATCGTTTCGAGTCTCTCGCCTCCGACTTGCTCCATGAGATGGTCGCCATGTCCGCCGCAGAAGATCGAGTTTGGTTGGCGCTTCGCGCGGGTGGGCAGGCACCCAATGCGGCGGTCGTAGGCAGGCGCAATATCGCGGATTTCTGCCTGGAGAGATTGCAGGCAGCAGCAACCGGACGCCTCCCGTTCCGTCACGACAAGAGGAGCGGCCCTGAGCTTGCCCGCAACGCGTGGCAATTCCTGATCGAGGAGCCCAGCAAGGTGAGCCAACATGGTTGATATATCACCCGACCCCGCGCACCTGCTTTTTCCGAGCGATGCTCCCGCCGGCGCCGAGCCGCCCGAATGGTGGCAGGCGGAGCGGTCCGCAGCCGAAGCGTACCTGATGGGCCAGGGGCATCGAGCGGCGAAGGCCGATGACACTGCGGCCACTCTGTTTCCGAACGAACGTCGCGGCGACGCTGCCCCGCCCCAGACCCCTGCCGGCAAGGATCGGCCTGACGCCGCCGCCCTCCTGTTCAAGGAAGACGCCGCGCATTTCGATGATCGGCCCGTGAACAGCTTCTTCATCGGGTTCGCCAATTCCGCTGCCGCTGATGGCGATATCGAACGTGCGAGGGCGTTACATACGGCCGGCAATGCTCTGACGGCCGACGCCAAGGCGGCGGGGACATCTTCGGCCGACCTCGCCGAAGCCCTGTCCGTGATCCACGAGCGTCAGGCCGACACGGTGGGCGAGCGCACAGCCGAACAAGCAGAGGCCGATTTCGCGTCCGGTATGGCCGCGATTCAGGCGGAGGGCATCACAGAGGCCCAGCTCGGCGCAGCGCGGGCGTTTATCGCCGACCTCGAAAAGCTAGCGCCGGGCACGCTGCACACCCTGGAGCGCACCGGGGCAGGCAACGATCTACGTCTTATTCGCCGCGCCGTGGCTGAGGCCCAGCGGCGAGGCTACCGGTAGGAGGTTGAGCCATGGTCCGCGTCCCCGAATACGAACCGAGCGTCAGCCTCCGCCCCTCCAATCAGCAGAACATCAGCATCGATACGCCACCGGCAGCCTTCGGTGCGGAAGTCGGAAGGGGGCTTCAGGCCTTGGCACAGGGTGGCATGGACGCCGCAGATGCCGTTGTCCGGGTCCAAGAACTGGAGGATGAGACGGTTGTTCGGGCCCGGCGCAACGAATACATAAAGGCAAAAGATGTTCTCATGTACGGCGATGCCGGATACATGAACAGCGACGGCCTTTCCGCACTCGATGGATTTACCAAGTATCGGCGCGATCTCGATGGTCTCAGGCGGGAATACGGGAATGGGCTAACCCCGTCTCAGCAGCGGTTGTTCGCTCGATCCGTCGAGCCGATGGAGCTGGATGCACAGCGGTCGGGGCTCACTCACAGAGGGAAGGCCCTCAAGTCTCTGGTCGTTCAGGAGGCCTCCAGCAGCGCTGAGAATTTCAGGAATGAAGCCATCCGCAACTATACTGATCCTAATCAGTGGCAAAAGTACACGGCCGCTGGTGTTGGTGAAATTCGCGGCCTTGGTCAAAAGTTGGGATGGACAGCCGCAAAACTCAAGTCGGAGGAGCAGAGCTACGTTTCAGACGTTTATCGGCTGACGGCGGCACAGATCTCGAACGACGACCCGGTTCGGGCCCTCGATTATCTAAATCAAAACCGGAACGCGATGCTTCCGGAGCACTACATGCACGCGATGCAATCTTTGATGCCGACCGCATCCGGCGCCGTCACGCGCGATGCCGTGACAAGGCACAAGGATGCGCGAACCTTCCTAACTGGCCGCTTGGTGCAGGGACACGGCGACGACCATGTGAATCGCCTAGATCAGGGATTTGCCACCAACCTTGCCGCGATGATCCAAGACGCCCCTTCTGGCATCCGTGACGGCCTCGGCATCCTCTCCGGCTATCGCACCGTGCAGCGCCAACAGGAGCTTTGGGACGACGCGGTCAAAAAGTATGGATCGCCCGAGGCGGCGCGCAAGTGGGTAGCTCCTCCCGGCAACTCCCAGCATAACCACGGCAGCGCAATTGATCTTGCGTACAATGGGCAGTCGCTCGCCAAAGCGCCGAAAGAAGTTGTCGATTGGGTGCATACGAACGCCGGGAAGTATGGCCTCCATTTCCCGATGACCAATGAGCCGTGGCATATCGAGCCGGCCGGCGCGCGGGGGAATGATGCGGGCAATGTGAAGCCAGCCGGCCTCATGGAGGCGGGGAATACCGACCTCGCAAATCGCCCGGTGGGACGGAATGTGGATGGCACGATCAGCACCGTGCAATCCTTGTCTATCGGCGAGGAGGGGCACGCAGTGCTGATTCCCACGGTGTCGCCGGATGGCACGGTGCTGTCCGAGGCCGAAGCGATTGCATTCTACCGGCAAACCGGCAAGCACCTCGGCAAATTCGACACGGCGGCGAATGCTACGGCGTACACACAAGCTCTTCACCAGCGTCAGGAGCGGGAGTACGGCCAGCCCCATAGCTGGGTGACGTTCTCTCCGGAGGTAGAGCGTGCGTTGTCAGGCCTGCCGGCCAACTACGCTCAGCGCTTGCGCGACGCCTCGGCCATCGGAGTGAAGAACGCCCTTGCGACGGACCTTGCTCAGGCCAAGGCTCAGAGGCTTGAGGTTGTGGACAGCTATAAACTGCGCATCGCCAAGGAAGATGAAAAACTTACACAGCAGGAAATGGTCGATGATCCGTCTCTTGACGACGGCGATAAGGCCACGTTACTGAATTCCTACGCATTAAAATTCAACGATGCAATTGCAACTCGGCAGGCGATTGGCGCATTTCAGGCGGGGCAGCTTGCTATTGATCCCTACAGCAGCGACGGGCGCAAGCTGGTGGATAACGTCTGGACCTCCTTGTCGTCGAAGGTGGATCGGGAACAGTTGAAGCCGGCGCTGCTGGAGGTGGTGCGTCAGACCGGACTTGTCCCTCAGCCCGTCGTCAACGCGATCCGTGGCGATCTTTCGA
Source organism: Xanthobacter oligotrophicus (assembly GCF_008364685.1). Classification (GTDB taxonomy): domain Bacteria; phylum Pseudomonadota; class Alphaproteobacteria; order Rhizobiales; family Xanthobacteraceae; genus Xanthobacter; species Xanthobacter oligotrophicus. Next base: position 297,134 of record NZ_VTTL01000008.1, on the reverse strand, counting down.
GTCGAATAATTCAGAACGTCGCCAGCGGCGCAACTCTCGCGGCCCAGATACTGGCCGTGAATCCTGCGTCTATCGAACGCCGGGATGGGGGCCGGGAGGTGCGCGAGGCGGCGGAGACGTTTTCGCATCTCGTGAACAGTGTGGGACTGCCGCAGTCCGCTGCCGCCCAGCGCCTGATTGATATGCACGATCCTGAAAAAGTCCTGGCCCGCGCCGCACTCATGAAGAGCGATTCCATTAAAGACTTCATTGACAAGCAGGCGACGGAAAGCAGCGTCCGCGATATTTACGATAGAGGGTTATTCAGGTTCGATCCGAAGTTGGGAGAGACGGTTGCTCAGTCGGCCGCGATGGTCGCAGAATACAAGCACATTCTTTCTGAAAGCATGGTCGATGCGAGCGGCGATAAGGATATCGCCAAATCTCTCGCGGCGACGCGCTTCCGGAGACTTTACGGCGTGTCATCCTTTAGCGCCTCTGCCACCGGCGCGGATACGAGCGGTGTCATCACGCGGCTCCCGCCCGAGGTGACCTATCCCGCCGGGGCTGACGGATCGTGGGATTATATCCGGGAGCAGGCGCGTTCCGCCTTGGCCACAGACGGCGTAAGTGCGAAGGAAATCTACCTTCAGGCGGATTTGCTCACGAATCAGGATTTTCTCGCCGGGCGGCCCCCGCGCTATTCCCTGTGGTATCGCGGCGAAGGTGGTGCCTTGGAGCACTATCGCAAGCTGTTCTATGCGGTGCCTCAGAACGCTGAGGAAGTCAGCGCCGCGCGGCGGGCGCGCCTGGAGCGACGCCGCGACATCAACCGTGACGTGACCGAGATGGAGCGCGAGAACGGCGAGGCGCTGTTCCGGCCCTACGCCATCTCGCCTAGCGGGAGGTGAGTGTATGCCGTTCGATGAGACCACACCGGTTCCGGAGCTTCCCACGCCGCGCGTGAGCGATCAGGTCGCAATTTCCCCGACCCTGATGCAGACGGCGGGAGCGGCATTCCGGCAGGACAATCTGATTGGCTCCGTCCTTTCGTCGGAGCAGCTTCGGGCGCAGATGGACGGCGGTTTTCACGATGTTGATCGCAACTACAACGTCTTCGATGACATCGCGGGATACGAAAACCACGCCGACCGCTTCGTGAATGTCTTCAATGCCAAGGCAGCGAAGGCCTTGAAGGCGGACATTGACAGGGAAACGCAGGACCGGCGGATTCTCGCGGCGTCGGGATGGACCGGCTTTGCCATGACTGCCGGCGCATCCGTCCTCGATCCCACGTTCCTCTTGCCCGGCGGAGCCATCGCGAAGACGGGGCATATTGGCACGACAATGGGCCGGGCCGCATTGAGCCTCGGCGGTGCTGCGGCGGGGGCTGCGGCGGTCCAAGAGGCGGGCTTGCAGGCCTCTCAGGAGCTGCGGACGGGGACAGAAACCGCCCTCGCAATCGGCGGCTCCGCCCTCCTCGGCGGCTTTCTTGGCGCGGGTATCGGTGGGGTCATGACCGCCGTGGAGGCCCGGCGTGCCGCGACCGCCCTGGCGGAGGCACAGCGCCCATACTTCGATGCCGCCACGGATGCCCTGCACCGCGAACTTGTCGGCATGGCTGGCCCTCAGGGGGCGGGTGCGGACGCGACGCGGCTGGATACACTGGATGACCTGACAGTCGCCGGTAGCGCGGCCGGGGCCGTCGCGAAGGCGACCGCTCAGCTCAATCCGGTGCTGCGCACTCTGCACAGCCCGAGCGCTGCGGTCCGTAGTGTCGCATCGCAGATCATGGAAATTCCGGTTTACCTGCGCAAGAATCTTGAGGGGGCCGGAGATTCCGCCGCCGAAACCAACATGCACCAATGGACGCGCGGCGCAGTTGCGAGCGCGATGGAGGCGCAAGAGACGGCCTATGTCGCCGCGCGCAAGGCTGGGGGAACCCTGACGCGGAAGGAATTCCGCGAAGAGGTGGGGCGCGCCATGAGGCGCGGCGATCAGAGCGATATCCTTGGCGTCGCGGATGCGGCACGGGCGTGGCGCTCGTCCGTCATCGACCCGCTTAAACGCCGGGCCATTGAGGCCGGCCTGCTGCCTGAAGACGTGAGCGTGTCCACCGCCGACAGTTATTTCTCGCGCCTGTGGAATCGCCCTGTGATGGAGGCAAATGAGGCGGAGTTCCGGGAAATCGCCAGCGGCTGGCTGTCCACCAAACTGGATGAGGCCATGGCCGCAGAAGCCCAGCGGATGGACAGGCGGACGCGTGGCCTGCTGCGAGAGAAGGGCGACCTTGAGGCAACCATTCTGAGGCGCGAAGAGAACGCCCGCCGAAGGATGCAGGAGGGCGGAGAGGCTTCGCTGGACGGCATCAGCGAGTCCGACGTGCTGGAAGTGCTGCGCCGGGTGAATGCCGGCGAGCGACCGCGTGCGCCAGAGAGCCTGTCGCAGTGGCTGCGGGGACTTGGCCGCGAAGGGATATTCGATGCCGCTGGCGAACTGACAGCAGTCTTTCCGGAGGCTCGGAAAATCCCCGGCCTGCTGCGCAAATCGCGGCGCGCGAGGTCCAACCCTTCGGGCGGCATCAGCCTTGATGAGCTTGCGGCCCTAGCGTCGCGAGAGGGCTTCCTTGATGATTTCGCCCGCGCGGCAGATGACACCGCAGTCCCTGCCGGCCAGCCGTCAGCCCGCGATCTGATCGAAGCGTTATTCACGGACACGCGGGGCAGGAGAGTAGTGCGCGCGGGTGATCGCGAGGCCGCGAGAGGCGCTGACGCCTTCGATAGCATGATGCAGGCCCTCGACCGGGCTGGTGTCGATCTTGCCCGCCCGATGTTCGGAACGTCCGATGCCTTGAAGGGGATTGCCGGGACCATAAACCGGGTTCTCTCGGATATGGACCGTGCGCGCATCGCGCAGCTTGATGCTGCCTTGGCGGAGAGCCGCGCGAGCCGCTTCGATTTCTTAGACGATGCAGATCGTGCCGACTACATCAGCGGGATAGTGGATGACATTTACGCGAAGCTGACGGGACGGGGGACGGACGGGAACATTCCCAAAGACCTCGTGGTGACCAAGCGCGGGCCGCTGAAGGAACGCACCTTCAACATTCCTGACGAATTGGTAGAAAAGTTCCTGGATAGCGATGCTGAGTTCGTCGGGCGACGGTACGCCCGGATCATGTCGGCGGATATCGAGCTGGCGGAACGGTTCGGATCGGCTGATTTGACAGGGCCGCTGGAAACGATCAGGCACGATTACGCCGAGCTTCGGCGGACACTGGAGGGGACTGAGGGTCTATCAGCAGAAGCGCGAGCGCAGCGGCTGAAGGCACTGAATGACCGCGAACGCGCTGACATCCGCGACCTTGAGGCAGTTCGCGACATGCTGCGCGGCAACTACCGGCCGGAAATCCAGCACACCGGATGGGCGCGCGCCCTCAATGCGGCGGGCACCTTCAACTACATGGTTGCGCTCGGCGGTGTCACCATCGCATCGCTCACGGATGCGGTTCGCCCGGCCATGGTGCATGGGCTGGCGTCCTACATACGCGACGGCCTCCGCCCGCTCATCAGCGCCTCTAAGGGTGCGAAGCTGTCCCGGCAGGAGGCCAAGCTCGCCGGAGCCATCTCGGATCGCGTATTGGCCTCGCGCTTGGCAACGCTCGCCGAACTGACCGACCCCTATGCACAGACCTCGGTGTTTGAACGGTTCCTCACCAACGCCGCTTCGGGCTTCTCCCGCCTGACCGGCTTGCTGCATTGGAATGATTTCCAGCGTGGCATTGCCGCGACGATGATTCAGAACCGCATCCTCCAGAATGCTGAGGTTGCGGCACTACGGGGGTTCGATGCCCTGCCGCCGAAGGAGAAGGCCTACATGGGCTTTCTCGGCATCGGACAAGAGCGAGCCGAAAGCCTTGGGCATCTGTTCCAACAGCATGGCGAAACCCTGGATGGCGTCCGCGTCGCCAATACGGAGCGCTGGGGTGATGATGAAGTCTCCGACCGGCTGCGACGCGCCTACCGTGCAGCCGTCAACAAGGATGCCGATAGCGTCATCGTGGCCAAGGGCGTGGGAGACGTTCCTCTCTTCATGAGCACGCCTATCGGGCGCAGCATCCTGCAATTCCGGAGCTTCGCTATCGCTGCGAATCAGCGAGTATTGCTGCGCGGATTGCAGGAGGACACAACGCGCTTTCTCGGTGGTGTCGTCGGAATGACCACGGTTGGCGCGTTCATATACATGCTTAAGCAGATTGAAACCCAGCGTGAAATATCCGACAATCCCGGCACTTGGATTGCGGAGGGTCTAGACCGATCTGGCATCTTCTCCATTGCTTTTGAGGTGAACAACGCTCTGGAGAAGATCGGAGCGCCGGGCTTCTACACGGGCGCAGCTGCCATGTTTCCCAACGCGAGCCAGCGCCCGCCCGCGAGCCGCTTTGCCGCACGCTCCCGGGTTGGCTCGTTCCTTGGCCCGAGCTTTGGGACGGCGACCGATGTTGTCGGACTGCTGGGGCTCGGCTTCGAGAATATGCGCCATGCCGCAGCCGGAGAGGATTTGACTATCGGAGAGAGCGATGTCGGCGCAGCCCGGCGCCTGGTGCCGTATGCCAGCCTCCCATATTGGCGGTGGCTGGTGGACGGAATGATAGTTCCAGAGATAAAACAGGGGGTGGCAAAGTGAAAATCGAAACGCGTTCTGAAAAGATGCAGCGCGAGTCTCTGGATTGGCTTGAAGTTGTGCTTGCTCTTCCGGAGGGGGCGCAGACTTTTCAGGACGCGATCACTCAAGCTACCCAATCCACCGCGTCGGATTTGGCTGCGCTTTCGCGAACCCTCATTCTGGCGGATGCCGCCATCAGCGTGGCCGAGGTGGGCGGCGAAGCCATCGGCAACTTCGCGCCCTGGTACCGAGAAAAGGCTCAAGGGCTCATGCGTCGGGCGATGGAGATCATCGAGGCGATGGAGGAACATCCTCCCTCAGGCTCCCTCAACTGAGGGGCGCAACTCAGGATTGCCCATCCCTTTCGAGGCGCTACTGTCACTCTGCCCTTCCGGCCACATTGCCGGGGGCTGGATGGGGGATGATGATGAGGACGAAAGCGCTCGCGCTGATCGCCGCCCTGGGGCTTTGTGGCTGCGCCACCGCTGGCAATGACGGTGACGATCCGCAAACATGGGGCCGCGTGGACTGCAAGCGCGCGGCGGATCATCCGGAGTTGATGCCTGAGTTCGAACAGGCCAAGGCGGTTTGCTTCAATCTTGCGAGCGCAAACGCAGCTGCGGCATCAGCCAACACGCAGGGTCTGGCTGGTGCCGTCACGGCCATGCAGGTGAATTCCGGGACCGCCGAGTCTTGCATGGCCCAGCGTGGGTTCCTGCTGAAGAGGAAGTCCGAACACAACGCCATGTGCGCGGCTGCATCGGCTAAGCCTACCGCCAAGCCGCAGCAGCAGAGTTCAGCGCGTTGAGGTCTCGGGTGGGGGAGGAACGCCGGAGTCATTGCCACGATGGCTTCATCGGGATGTTCGGCCCGCGTTGAGCGTTGCGTTTTTCACAACACTGTTGTGATTTTATCTTTGGAAATCAACAAATAAATTAATATTTAAGGCCGCACGCCTGCTACGACCAGCCCACGAACAGCGTCATTTCTGATCCGAATCTCGGTTTGGATAGTCGTCTCTGTCCAACTCCTTTTCGCGACGCTCCAACTCAGCATCAACGGCCTCACGGATGAACTTCGCACGATGTTTCTGGCCCACCAGAGCATCAATACGATCAATCACGTTGCTGCTAAACCGCACCAGCGTCGGCTTCATATTCAGTGGAGGTCTGCCCATACCGTAGGCATATGCGATATCGCTTACTCGGTCAATTCGATCCAGTACCCACATAAACGATATCGTTAATTGACGGAGTTAACGATATCGTTTAACAGTTCGTCATGCCGCTTACGGCGGGACGGTTCGGCATAGGCCGGGCCGAACAAACGGAGTTGGATCATGACTGAAACCCTGGCTCTCGCTGCCGCCACCGCCAACCTGAATGCTTGCCCGGCAGACCGCCTGAACGCCGGTCTAGACCTTCTCCTCACGGCCTACGTGGCGATGAACGCCACGGGCTGGCTGGATGAGGAAGCCATGAACGCAATTCGCCACACAGTTGATCGCGGCATCGAATGCCTGCGCCCGCTTCGGGTTGTGTTGGAGGACATGCAATCTGCTGGCTGAACCACCCGGCAAGGCCGCGGGCCAAATGCGGGATCGCTCTGTGAGCGATCCCATTTTTCGTTAGGAGACCACGAACATGAATACCGTATTCCTCCTCATGGCCCAGTACGGGGCGAGGGCTATCGTTCCCATTGACGCGGTGTGCCGCGACTATTTCAGCCACCTGACGCCCGTGCAGCTCGCGCGTAAAGCGACGGCCGGAGAGATCGATATCCCCATCGTCCGAATCGATGGTGGAAGCCAGAAGGCGGCTCGCGGCGTCCACATTTCCGACCTCGCCGCCTGGATTGACGCTCGCCGTGCCGCAGCGCAGAAGGAATGCGACCAGCTCCATGGGCGAAAATAGTGGACATTCGCGACCTGAACGACGCGACCGCAGCCGAGGCGTTCCTGCGCTCTCGGCTGTCGGCGGTTGAGCACCAGATTTCCGACCTCGAACAGCAGTTGACCACGGCAGCGCCGGGCCGCGACACGAATCGCATCCTCATGCAGCTCAAATTTAGGTCAGAGGACCGCGAACGGCTGACCAAGGCCATTGCCGGAAAGTGATAGCCTCGCGCGCTTGGCTTCCTGACGTTCAGCCCGAGATCGCGGCGATCTAGGGCAACCGACGAACTTCGAGAGCCACCATGTTCCGAGGCGTTCCGCAATTCAGTGGGGGATGCGGATTGGCGCACCCCGTCCAACGCATTGATATAAGCGGATTTTTCGGATCAGGCTGGTGGAGCCGAGGGGAATCGAACCCCTGACCTCTGCAGTGCGATTGCAGCGCTCTCCCATCTGAGCTACGGCCCCGATCCGTGGGAGGCGCCATTTATGAGTTGGGGCCCCATGCTGTCAAGCGCCCCGGGGCGCGAAATCCGTGCCAATCCTGCGCTGTCCACCATGGGCTTGCCTCAGGCCGTCTTCCGCTCGCCCCGCAGCACCACGTAGATGGCGGGGATCACCAGCACCGTCAGCGCCGTGGAGGAGGCGAGGCCGAACAGCAGTGAAAGGGCGAGGCCCTGGAAGATGGGATCGGTGAGGATCACCGCCGCCCCGATCATGGCCGCGAGCGCGGTCAGGAGGATCGGCTTGAAGCGGATGGCGCCCGCCTCCAGCAGCACGTCGGCGAGGGGGCGGCCCGGCGCGCGGGCGTGGCGGATGAAGTCCACCAGCAGGATGGAATTGCGCACGATGATGCCCGCCAGCGCGATGAAGCCGATCATGGACGTGGCCGAGAACGGCGCGCCGAACAGCCAATGTCCCGCCATGATGCCGATGAAGGTCAGCGGGATGGGCGTCAGGATCACCAGCGGCAGCTTGAACGAGCCGAACTGCGCCACCACCAGGATGTAGATGCCGAGGATGGCCACGCCGAACGCCGCGCCCATGTCGCGGAAGGTCACATAGGTCACCTCCCATTCGCCGTCCCACAGCAGGGTGGGGCGGCTCTCGTCGGTGGGCTGGCCGTGGAGGGTGATGTCGGGCTTGGGCAGGTCGCCGAAATCCGCCGCCGCCAGCGCCTTCGACACCGCGAGCATGCCATAGACGGGGGCCTCATAGGCCCCGGCGAGGTCGGCAGAGACCATTTCGGCGGCCCGTCCGTTGTGGCGGAAGATGGGGAAGGAGGCCGGCTCGCGCACCACGCGCACCACGTCGCCCAGTTCCACCACGCCGCGCCCGCCTGGCAGGGCGTTGGCCGGAACCGGGGTGGAGAGGGTGCGCGGGTCCACCGCCTGCTCGCCCTTGGGCAGGGCGAGGCGGATGGGAATGGGCGCGCGCCCGCCGCCGCGATGGGAATAGCCCAGGGTCGCCCCGGTGAAGACGGAGCGGATGGCATCGTAAACGTCGGCCTGCTCCACCTTGTAGAATTCGAGATTGTCCTGGTCGATGGCAAGGCGCACCCGCTCGCCCGGCGTGCCGAAGCTGTCGTCCACGTCGACGATATAGGGCACGCTCTCGAACGCCGCGCGCACCTTGCGGGCGACCGCGCGGCGGGTGTCCGGGTCGGGGCCGTAGATCTCGGCGAGCAGGGTCGCCAGCACCGGCGGGCCGGGGGGCGGCTCCACCACCTTCAGCGCGCTACCGGCGGGCAGGGGGATGGCTTTCAGCCGCGCGCGCACGTCGAGGGCGATGGCGTGGCTCGCCCGGCTGCGCGCGCCCTTGGGCTGGAGGGTGATCTCGACGTCGCCCTGCCGGGGTGCGGACCTGAGCCCGTAATGGCGCACCAGCCCGTTGAAATTGAAGGGCGCCGCCGTGCCTGCATGAGTCTGGAACGCGACCGCCTCCGGCAGGTCCGCCAGCGCGGTCACCATGTCCTGCAGGGTGCGGTTGGTGGTCTCCACCGAGGTGTCGGCGGGCAGGTCGAGGATGACGGCCAGCTCGGTCTTGTTGTCGAACGGCAAGAGCTTCACCGTCACGCCGTGGGTGTAGAACAGGCTGAGCGAGGCCAATGTGGCCACCCCCACCACGGCGAGGAAGGCACCCGAGCGCGCCCGCGAGGCGAGGATGGGCGCGGCCACGCGGCGATAGAAACGCCCGAGCCGACCGCCGTCCGCCGCCTCGGCATGGATCGCAGCGCCATTCTCATGGCCGGCGAGCTTCAGCATCAGCCAGGGCGTGAGCACCACCGCCACGAAGAACGAGAACACCATGGCCGCCGAGGCGTTGGCGGGGATGGGGCTCATGTATGGCCCCATCATGCCGGACACGAACAGCATGGGCAGCAGCGCCGCCACCACGGTGAGCGTCGCCACGATGGTGGGGTTGCCCACCTCCGCCACCGCGTCGATGGCGGCTTCGGCGCGGGTGCGGCCGTCCTTCATGGCCCAGTGCCGGGCGATGTTCTCGATGACGACGATGGCGTCGTCCACCAGGATGCCGATGGAGAAGATGAGCGCGAACAGGCTCACCCGGTTCAGGGTGTAGCCCATGAGCCGGGCGGCAAAGAGGGTGAGCAGGATGGTGGTGGGGATCACCACCGCCACCACCAGCGCCTCGCGCCGGCCGATGGCAAAGCCCACCAGCACCACGATGGAGACCGTGGCGAGGCCGAGGTGCAGCAGCAGCTCGTTGGCCTTCTCGTTGGCGCTCTCGCCGTAATTGCGGGTGACCTGCACCTCCACGTCCGCCGGCAGCATGCCGCCGTGAGCGGCCTCGATCTGACGCAGGACGGCTTCGGCGATCACCACCGCATTGGTGCCGGGCCGCTTGGCGATGGCGAGCGACACGGCGGGGCGGCGGGCAAGGCCGTCCGCGATCTTCGCCACATGGAACACGCGGGTCTCGGCGGTGTCGGTGGCAAGGGTCACCTGAGCCACGTCGCGCACATAGACCGGGCGCCCATCGCGCGCGGTGACGAGGATATCGCCGATTTCCGCCGGGGTCTGGAGCGTTTGCCCGGCGACGAGGGTGCGCTGGGATGCGGCCTCGCGCACGGTGCCGGTATTGAATGTGCGGTTGGCGCCCTCGAGCTTGCCGGCGAGCTGGGCCAGCGTGATGCCATAGAGCGACAGGCGCTCGGGATCGGGCGCGACGCGGATCTGTTCCGGCTGCTCCCCCACCATGTAGGTGAGGCCGATGTCGGGAAGCTTGGCGATGTCCGCCTGAAGCTCGCGGGCGACCCGGGTGAGGGCGTTGGCGGTCCAGCGCTCCGCCGCCTCCGGCTTCGGGGTCAGGGTGAGGACCAGGATGGCCACGTCGTCGATGGAGCGCCCGACGATGAGGGGCTCGGTGATGCCCACCGGGATGCGGTCGAGATTGGCGCGCACCTTCTCGTGCGCGCGCAGGATGGCGGCATCCGGGCTGGTGCCGGTGAGGAAGCGGGCGGTGACGATGACGCCGTCGTCCTGGGTGGTGGAATAGACGTGCTCCACCCCGTCGATGGCCTTGACGATGGTCTCCAGCGGCTCGGTGACGAGCTTCACCGCGTCTTCCGCTTTCAGGCCCTGGGCCGAGACGGAGATGTCCACCATGGGCACCGAGATCTGCGGCTCCTCCTCGCGCGGCAGGGTGACAAGGGCGATGAGGCCGAAGGCGAAGGCAGCGATGAGCAGCAGCGGCGTCAGCGGCGAGGTGATGAAGGCGCGCGTCAACACGCCGGCGAGGCCGAGGGAGCGGGTCTTGCTGGTCATGTCAGTGCCCCGGCGCCTGGATCCGGTCGCCGTCGGCAAGGCCGGTGAGCACCTCCACCCGTTCGCCGGCGGCATCGGCGAGGCGCGCGCCGAGCACCACGGGCACGTCGAGGGCGCCGTGCGGCGTGGCAACGCGCACATAATCGATGCCGTGGCGGGTCGAGACCAGGGCAGGGGGAATGGCGAGCACGGCGCGGCGGCCGATCTCCACCCACACCAAAGTGCGCTCGTTGACGAAATAATCGCCGAGGCCGTCCACCTCCACGTCCGCCATGACCCGGCCGGCGGTGATTTCCGGATAGACCTTCACCACCCGGCCAAGGCGGGCGGTGGCCGGCGTCCCGGCCGTATCCTGCGTGATGCCGCGCCGGCCGATGCGGACCGTGCCGCCCTCGCGGATGTCGGCGGCGTGGCGCTCGGGCAGGCTGAGGCGCAGGTAATAGGGGCCGGAGGCGATGCGGGCGATCTCGTCGCCGGCCAGCACCACGCTGCCCGGCGTCACTGGAACGGTGAGCACCCGCCCGTCCGCAGGCGCCAGCACGGCGCCCTCGCGGGCGCGCTGGAGCACCACGGCGCGGTCGGCCTCGGCGGCGGTGACCTGGTTGGTGGCCACGTCGAACTGGGTCTTGCCCGTATCCAGCCGGCTCTGGCTGGCGACGCCTTTGGCCACCAGCTGCTGGGTGCGGTCCAGCTCGACGCGGGCGTTTTCGAGCTGGGACCGCAGCTCCTTGATCCTGGCGTCTGCGGCGTTGAGGGTGAGGGCGAGCTTGTCGTCCACCACCAAAGCGATCTCGTCGCTCTCCTTCACCTGGCTGCCCTCGGACACCGAGACCGCCCGCAGGCTGCCGCCGATGCGGGCGCGGGCGGGCACGACGGTGCGGCTTTCCACCTCGCCGAACACGGCTTTCAGCTCCGGCACCTGCTCCAGGCGCACGGTGAAATCCTCCGCCGCTGCACGGGCGGAGGCCAGGGGAGGGGCAAGGAGTGCGGTGAGAAGCGCTGCAAGGAGCGAGTGGGAGGGCAGGTGCATCTTAAGGTCTCTTCGGCCCGGCCGGCGCCGGGCGCGGGCTCAGGAGAAGGCGACGCCGGGCTTCAGGCCCAGCTTCTTCAGCACCATGGCGGCCGGGCAGAAGCCGGTGAGGGACGCCTGCATCAGGTTCGCGCCCACGAAGGCGGTGAGCCAGAACCAATACAGCGACACGAAAAGGCCGAGGCCGAGGGAGGCCAGCACCATGACCCCGGCAAACAGCATGACGGCGCGATCAACCGACATTATCTTGGTTCCTCGAAAACGCGTGGGCCCCGTGCCCGTGCGTGGTCGTTTGCACTTAACATTCAAACATTATAAATTCAAGATCATGAATGTTGTTGATATGATGCCCGCTTCGGAACGGGCGGCCGAGCTGATGCGCAGCCTTTCCCATCCGCAGCGCCTTCTGGTGCTGTGTGCGCTGGGAAGTGGGGAGAAATCGGTGGGCCAGTTACGGGATGAGCTGGGCATCGAGCAGGTGCCCATGTCGCAGCAGCTCATGCGCCTGCGCGCCGACGGACTGGTGGAGGCCCGGCGCGAAGGCACGAGCGTGCACTACCGCATCGCCCGCGAGGAGGTGCTCCACATCATCGAGGCGCTGCACAAGGCCTTCTGCAGCAAGCCGGAGGGGCCGTGCTGAGGGCGCGCCGGTCTACGCCCCTTTGGGGCGCCAGACGCTGGTGCGCTTGATCTCCATGTCCTCCAGCTCGCGCGTCACCGGCACGCTGTATTCGGCGAGGTGCTCCAGCCGGTCCTTCGGCAAATAGGTGCGGCCGGGATCGCCGATGAGCACGGTGGCGCCGCGCGCGCTGAGGGCCAGTAGCCAGTCGAACACCCGCGCGGACAGGTCCTTCTCATAGGCGATGTCGCCGGCGAGCACGGCGTCCCAGCCGGCGTCGGTGCCGATGAGGTCCTGCTCGGCGGCGATGAGGGCGACGCCGTTCGCTTCCCCGTTCAGGCCGATGGCGGCGCAGGCGAAGGGGTCGATGTCGGCGCAGGTGACGGCTCCCGCCCCCGCCTTCATGGCGGCGATGCCCACAAGGCCGGAGCCGGAGGCGAAATCCAGCACGTTCCTGCCCGCCACCGTTTCGGGATGGTCGAGCACATGGCGGGCCAGCGCCTGCCCGCCGGCCCAGGCGAAGGCCCAGAACGGCGGCGGCAGGCCCATCTCGCCCAGTTCCTCCTCGGTGCGCTGCCAGAGGGGCACGGCCTCGTCGGCCACATGGAGCGAGATTTCCGGCACCAGCGGCACCGGGTTCAGGCGGGTTTCGGCGCGGATGAAGGCGAGCGGGTCGGCGATGGGCCGGCTCACACCCCGCCCATCCCGCAGACGATGTCCCATTCCTCATCGCTCACCGGCTGCACCGAGAGGCGGGAGAACTTGATGAGCGCCATCTCCTGCAGCCGGGGCTCGGCCTTGACGGCGGCGAGCGTCACCGGGGTCTTCAGGGGCTTCACCGCCTTGATGTCCACCATGAAGAACTTGCCCGAGGGGTCGGAGGGGTCGGGGTAGGCCTCCTTGATGACCTCCACGATGCCGACGATCTCCTTGCCCTCGTTGGAATGGTAGAAGAAGCCGGTGTCGCCCTTCTTCATGGCCAGGAGCTGCTGCTTGGCGAGGTGGTTGCGCACCCCGTCCCAGTGGGTGCCCTTGGCGCCAGCCTTTACCTGCATGTCCCACGACCATTTGAAGGGTTCGGACTTGTAGAGCCAATGGGCCATGGCAAAGCTCGTGTTTCGCAATGATGGTGCGGGTTTGCCTCTTCCATCCCGGCTTGGCAAGTCCATTGGCGGCCGCGCGGACAGGGGCCGGGCGATCTTGCCTCGACGGGGCGAAGCCTTAATGTCCCGCGCGGCGGCGCGGACGGGCCGCCGCTGTGAAGGAAAACATCATGGTCTATGAGATCGCCACCCTCGACATCAAGGAAGGCTCTGAAGCCGCCTTCGAGGCCGGGGTGAAGGAAGCCGCCCCCTTCTTCCAGAAGTCGCGCGGCTGCCGCGGCCTGTCGCTCCAACGCTCGGTGGAAACGCCCAGCCGCTATTATCTGGTGGTGACCTGGGACAGCGTGGAGGACCACATGGTCCACTTCCGCAACGCCCCCGAATTCCAGGAATGGCGCCGCCTCGCCAGCCCCCATTTCGCCAGCCCGCCGTCGGTGGAGCACACCAGCGTGGTCGGCTCCTTCTTCTGAGCGCACGGGAACCCGCGCCGCGCCGGTGCGGGTTCCCCCCTTTGTGACCGTTCCCCCAGCCCTCTACGCAGTTTCCCTATGTTGAACGTTGTATCCAACGAAACATAGCTTGTTCCATCTCAATGCGCCGGCTTCCCATCTTGGGGAGCGTGGCGCGGCGCCCGTTGCGGGCGGATGGCATTTTTGGAGGCTTGCCGTGACGATCGCTTCAGAGGGGCGGGCGGAGGATGCGCGTGAAGAGCACAGGCCTCAGGACTCTGGGCCGGCCGTGTTCTTCCGGGCCCAGCATGAAGCCTTCGGCACCACGCTCGATGCCCACAAGGGCGCGGCGAATCTGCTCGATCGCATCTGGATGCAGGCCTTTTCCAGCTACGAGCACAATGTGGCCGAGCAGACCAAGGACCTGCCGCCGCTGGCCTGCCGCAAGGGCTGTGGCACCTGCTGCCGCATCCAGGTGGTGGCCACCGCGCCCGAGGTGCTGATGGTGGCGCGCTATGTGCGGGCCATGGCGGAGGGCTTCCGCAAGGTGGGCATCGACCTGCCCGCGCGCCTCGCCGCCGCCTCCGCCGCCGCGCCCGAAGCCGCCGGCACCATGGCGCTGGGGCGCGAATGCCCGTTCCTGGTGGAGGGCATCTGCGTGATCTATCCGGTGCGCCCGCTGGCCTGCCGGGGCCACGTTTCCTTCAACGAGGAGGCCTGCGTGGCCGCGCTGGAGGGCGAGGCGGATGAGGTTCCGGTCTCCGAATCCCACCGCACGGTGCGGGCGCTGGTGCAGGGCGCGCTGCAGTCGGCGCTGCGCGATACGGGCCATCCCTGGGCGCTCTACGACTTGGTGGGCGCGCTGAGGATCGCCCTGGCGCGGCCTGATGCAGAGGCCGCCTTCGCCGCCGGCACCGACGTGTTCGAGCCCGCCATGATCGACCATGTGAGCCGCGAGGAGATGGCGCGCACCTTCGACCGGCTGAAGGCCTGACGTTTCATCGCCCCGCCCGCCGCGCCTCCACGATGGCCAGTGCCGCGTCGAAGGCCTGGGCGATATCCAGCGCCGAGGTGTCGAGCAGAACCGCGTCGTCCGCCTGCACCAAAGGCGCGGCCGCGCGGGCCGAATCACGCTCGTCGCGCTTGCGGATGTCCGCCAGAACCGCGTCGTAGGCCACGTCCTCGCCTCGCCCGAGCAGTTCGCGATGGCGACGCTCGGCGCGCACCTCCGGCGTGGCCGTGACGAACAGCTTGGCCTGCGCCTTCGGGCAGATGACGGTGCCGATGTCCCGCCCGTCCAGCACCGCGCCGCCGGGCTGGGCCGCGAATCGGTGCTGCAGATCCAGCAGCGCCGCGCGCACGCCGCCGCGCGCCGCCACCACCGAGGCCGCCTCGCCCAGCTCCGCCGTGCGCAGGGCCTCGGGATCGAGTGTGGCCACGTCCAGCGCCCGCGCCGCCTCCACCGAGGCTGCTTCGTCCTGAAGCCGCCCCTGCGCCAGCACGATGGCCCCCACGGCCCGGTAGAGCAGGCCGGTGTCGAGGTGGGGCAGGCCGTAATGGGCGGCGAGCCGGCGGGCCAGCGTGCCCTTGCCGGAGGCCGCCGGCCCGTCGATGGCGATGACCACGGCTGCAACCCTCATGCGATGACGGCGCCGAGGGCGCGCATCATGGGCATGAAGGTGGGGAAGGAGGTGGCGATGAAGGCCACGTCGTCCACGCTCACGCCCTCCTCGCTGGCAAGGCCCAGCACCAGGAACGACATGGCGATGCGGTGGTCCATGTGGGTGGCAACCGGGCCACCGCCCTTCACCGTGGCGGCGCCGGTGACGAGGAGGTCGTCCCCCACCACCTCGTGGGCCACGCCGCAGGCGGCAAGGCCGTCTGCCACCGCTGCCAGGCGATCGCTTTCCTTCACCCGCAGCTCGGAGAGGCCGCGCATGGCGGTGACGCCCTCGGCGAAGGCGGCGGCCACGGCGAGGATGGGGTATTCGTCGATCATGGCCGGCGCCCGCTCGGGGGGCACCTCCACGCCCTTGAGGCGGGAATGGCGCACGCGCAGGTCGGCGACGCGCTCGCCGCCCTCGGTGCGCTCGGCCACCACCTCGATGCTGGCGCCCATTTCGAGCAGGGTGGTGATGAGGCCGGTGCGCAGCGGGTTCATCATCACGTCGGTCAAGGTCACGTCCGAGCCGGGCACGATCAGCGCCGCCACCAGCGGGAAGGCGGCGGAGGAGGGGTCGGCCGGCACGTCCACCGGGGCGGCCACCAGGGTGGGCCGGCCCTTGAGCGTGATGTGGCGGCCGTGGGCGCCGTGGGGCTCCACCCGCACGTCGGCGCCGAAATGGGCGAGCATGCGCTCTGTGTGGTCGCGGGTGGCCTCGCGCTCGATCACCACGGTCTCGCCGGCGGCGCCGAGGCCGGCCAGCAGCACGGCGGACTTCACCTGCGCGGACGGCATCGGGGTCTCGTAGGTGATGGCCTTCGTATCGGTGCTGCCGCGCAGGGTCAGCGGCAGGCGCCCGCCCTCGGCGCTGTCCACGATCTCCACCCCCATGGTGGTGAGCGGGTCCAGCACGCGCTTCATGGGGCGCCCCCGCAGGCTGGCGTCGCCGTCGAAGGTGGCGGTCACGTCCTGCCCGGCCACCGCGCCCATCATCAGGCGCACGCCGGTACCGGAATTGCCGAAATCCAGCGGGGTGGCGGGGGTGGACAGCCCGTTGGCGCCGGCGCCTTCCACCTCCCAGTCGCCGGGACCGCGGCGGGTGACGCGCGCGCCGAGCGCGGCGCAGGCCTTGGCGGTGTTCAGTACGTCCTCGCCTTCCAGCAGGCCGGTGATGCGGGTGATGCCCTCCGCGAACAGGCCGAAAATCAGCGCGCGGTGGGACACGGACTTGTCACCGGGAACGCGCACGCGGCCAGTGAGCGCAGGGGAGCGAAGGGCGGTCGCGGGCTGAGCCGGGCCGTCACCGTGGCCGGAGGCGGGAGCGGCGCTGCGGGTGGCGGACATGGGGGCCTTCCTCAAGCGTTGGCGTCTGGGTCGATGAAGACGAGGTCGATGAAGACCGGGCGACGGATTCTTGTTGTAAGGCCGGCTCGCGGGAAGCCGGATCCGGTCACCTTGCAGCGCAAGTCGACCGGCGCGTGCTCTAGCACAGGGCGCGGCGAGGCGTCACCGCCCCGCGCCTGGCTGATGATCGGGCCTTGACAGGGGATACGTCTGGCGCCAATGGAGCACGCTCCTGTTTAGCCCTTCCGAGGATCTTTGCCGTGGCGAAAGCTGAACTCGGCACGAAGCGCATCTGTCCTGTTACGGGGCGCAAGTTCTACGACCTGAATAAGGACCCCGTCGTGTCGCCGTTCACGGGGGAGTCCTATCCGCGATCCTATTTCGAGCCTGCCGTCCGCGGCTCGAGCCGAGCCGAGCCGCGTGGTGGCGCGGTCGAGGAGGCCGAGCCCGAGGACACCGAGGCCGAGGTCATCAGCCTTGAAGAGGCGGATGAGGAAGCCTCCGCTCCCGCCAAGGTGGTCGTGGGCGACGATGTGGACGTGGACGACGATATCGAGGCCGGTGACGACGACACCTTCCTCGAAGAAGACGAAGATGATGGGGACGACGTCTCCGATCTCATCGGTGAAGGCCTCGAGGACGACGAAGAGGCTTGATACCCGACGCGGCCTGTGCTTAAAGGCCGCTCTCGCTCGGCGGACCTGGTTTCACGATCACGGTTCACCGGGCATCCGCCGCGGATTTCCCGGCACGCAGATCCGGCGCCTCCCCCCAACGGAGCGTCCTGCGCGCAGGCTGCGGTTAAGTT
>NZ_VTTL01000008.1:0-279695 GCF_008364685.1 Xanthobacter oligotrophicus | reverse complement strand
GTGGGGCCATAGCTCAGTTGGGAGAGCGCTTGAATGGCATTCAAGAGGTCGGCGGTTCGATTCCGCCTGGCTCCACCAAATTTCCCATAAGCGTGCGGCACGCGGCTCGGGTTTTCGCCCGGATCGTCCCGGACGCGACCACGCTTCCCCGCGTGGGGCCATAGCTCAGTTGGGAGAGCGCTTGAATGGCATTCAAGAGGTCGGCGGTTCGATTCCGCCTGGCTCCACCACTTCCCCCGCACATACCCTGACCGCCTCCTTCGCCTGCCTGCACCGGTCCCGTGGTCGCTTGCGTCATGTGGTCCGTGCAGCCGCGCGCGCCGATGCGAATCAGCAAGGGAGGGCGCGAATCACCGTGCCCCGCACGGCGGCGCCTGTTCCCAACCCCATGGCGCATTTCGAGCGCGGCGAATCCCGCTCCGCGCGGGATCGGAGCGCGGCGGATTCGATCCCATTTGGATCAGTCTCTCAAGTTGCTTCCCGCCGTGCGTGCTAGACCCAATCTCACATGGATCCGGGTGACGCCCAGCCGTCTTCGGAAGCGCCGGGCGCACCTGCCGGGATCCCGTGCCAAGCCCTGACCGGCACGGGGTGGGCGGGTCGGGTGGTGGCCGCATGCGGTGCCATCCGGCCCGTTCCGGCTCTTGAGGCGGATGCCCTCGCCACCCGTGACCGCCCCGTGCGCGAGCAGATTCCGACGGGTTTCAGTCCAGCGTTATGCCGAAGCGGTCGGCCTGCCGGCGCACGAAGGCTTCCATGCGCTCGCGCCCCAGATCGGTGAGATGGACGATGATGCGCCGCCGGTCGCGGGCGTCGGGAACGCGGGTCACGAGCCCTGCTGTCTCCAGGTCGTCGATGCGCCGCAGGGCGGTGGTGGCGGGCGCGCCGGAGGCGATGCACAGGCTGGTGACGGAGATGGGCCGCTGGCTCGCTTCCGCCACCGCGAGATCGAGCATCATCTCCCACGCGGGGTCGGAAAACAGGCCCGCCTGGAAGATGGCGTCGCGGTCGGCACGGGCGGCCACCAATACGCGTAGATATTGGACGCGCAGATATTGGGCGCTCGGGGAGTTGGGGCGGGCGACGTGGCCCGCCGGTGCCGTGTCGTCGCCGGTGGCGGCCTCGTCCTCCACCAGCGCGAAGGCGCGGGTGATGGCGTGGGCCACCTCCTCGGCGGCCAGCGGCTTCTGCAGGAAGTCTACCGCGTGCAGCCGCAGCGCCCCGACGGCGCGGTCGAGGGAGGCGTGGCCGGTGATGACGATGGCGGCCATGGGATGCTTGCGCCGCCGCGCCGAGAGCTTCTGCAGCAGCTCGATGCCGTCGATGCGCGGCATCTGCAGGTCGGTGACGATGACCTGCAGGTCGTCATTGCGCTGGACCAGATCGAGCGCCTCGACAGCGGTGCCGGCGGTCAGGGCGGCGATGCCCAGCACGCCGAGGCCCTCCTGCAACTCGATGAGCATGTCGGGATCATCGTCCACCAGCAGAACGCGAGGGGCTGTCCCAGTCTGCCCGTCCATCCTCTCCTCCGGTTTCCAATCCCGCGCGCGGCGATGGCCGAGTTTCACCCCGAGAGCACTTTCCGCTCGCCTTGGCTCACGAAAATCGCTCTAGAACTTTGTGTTGACGCGTTTTCTTCACGCGAACCGGTATCCACTTCGCTCGAAAACGCCCTAGAGCGCGATCCGATCAAACTGAACCAATTTGATCGGTGAATCGCCCTCTCACTCGAAGACAGAGAACGCGTTCTCCAGGCAAGCCGGCTGCAATCGCGAGGCCCGCATTTTCGGCTTATGGTTGAAGTGTGTTCCCAATTCAATCCAATATGAAATGAATTCGCCTTGACGATATCACAGCCTCATTGTGCAGTGCATTCCGGTCTCGCGGTGCTCAGGGCGGCGTTGCGTTCCGGTGGCATCGTAATGGCGCCGGCAGGGCGGCCTTGCTTCGGTGTTCATCACCGTTCAGGTCGGTTCAACCTGATGATGTCCGGCGCTCATGGCCGGAAATGGTCTTGAGCGGTGCGCATGGACCAGGTTCTTGTCATCGACGACGAGCCCGAATACCTCGACGAGCTGATCGAGGCGCTCGGTTTTCTCGGCCACGCCACCATTTCGGTGGGCCGGGGCGCCGAAGCCATCGATACGCTCCGGCGCGACCCCGCCATCCGCGTCATCCTGACCGACATGCGCATGCCGGATATGGACGGCATCGCGCTGATCAAGGCTGTTCAAGACGCCTTTCCCGGGCGCAAGATCGATTTCCTGATGATGACCGGCCACGCCGCCCCCGGCGATATCGCACAGGCGCTCGCGGCCGGCGTGGTGCGGTGCTTTCCCAAGCCGCTGGCCTTCGAGGACCTGTGTGCGGCGCTGGCGGAACTGGATGGCGGCAAGGATGAAGGGACCTGAGGCACGCGGCGACGGCTTGCGGGGGCTGGTCAATCCAGTCACGCTGATGCTGGTCGGCCTCGTGGTCCTGGTGGGCGTCATCCCCTTCGTCGCGGCGCTGGTGCTGTACCAGCTGCACAGCAGCGCCGAGCGCGACGAGGCGGTGGCCAACGCCCGGCGCACCGCGACGTTGCTGATGCGCAGTTTCGAGCAGGCCATCGCACCCGTCGACCTTCTGCTCCTGAATGTCGTCAGCACCTATGATGCCTCCGCCGCGCCGGTGCAGGTCCACGCGATGCTGCGCGGCCTGAGCCTTCCCCCGGCCGTGCTGCAGGTGAGCATCACCGACAGGGCGGGAGCGCTGATCGCGAGCAGTCTGCCCACGGCGGGCACGGAGCAGAAAGACCTGTCCGGGCGTGAATACATGCGCACCCACATCGGCAGGGAGCAGGTTCACGCGGGCCTCGATATCAGCAAGCCGGTGCTGGGCCTGCTGTCGAAGAAATGGGGGATCCCGCTCAGCCGGCCGCTTGTCGATGCCTCCGGCCGGTTCGCTGGCGTGGCGGTGGCATCCTACGCCATCAGCGACTTCATCGACTTCTACAAGCAGCTTCGGACCGAGGATGGCATGCTGATCGCCCTCGTTGGCCGCGATGGCATCGTGCGTGCCCAGGCCGCCGAAAGCACCAGCTTCGGCGATGACGTATCCGCGAGCCCGGCATTCCAGGCCGCCCTCGCGCGCGGCGGAGCCACCTATGAGGAGGTCAGCGTCGTCGATGGCGTTGCGCGCGTGGGATACACCGTTGCCTCCGGGAAATATCCCATCCTGGTGACGGTGGCTCATTCGCTCGCTTTCGTGGAGCTGCAGTCCAACGAGTTCCGCGCCGCCATCTGGAGCACGGCGCTGGGCCTTTCCATCGCGCTGCTCGTCGTCGCGCTGCTGGCGGGACGCTACCTGAACCTGCAGAAGAAGCTGAAGGCCAACGAGGTGCAGGCCCTGGCGCGCCAGCGCGAGGCCAATGTGCTCGAAGCCATCAGCCGCGTGCCCGGCGTCGCCGTCATGCACGTCACCGACGCCGGCGCGAGCGAGGTGGGCAGCGCGGCGGATCCCACCTTGTCGCCCCTGCTGCGCCGCTATCTCGCCAGCGGTCGCTTCCGGACCCTGGTCCGCGGGCTCAGGGAGCCGCAGCTGCGCGACGAGCATCTGTACGACGGCACCAGCGAGCTGGAGGTGGAGATGGTGGTGGCGCCGCTCCAGGGCATCGAGCGGGCCTCGCCGCCGGGAGAGGGGCAGGACATGGTGGTGTTCGCCGTGGACCGCACCCAGCGGCGGATGGAGGAGAACAAGCTCTACCAGATGTCGAAGCTCGCCTCCCTCGGCGAGGTGGCGACCGGGCTCGCCCACGAGATCAACCAGCCCCTCGGCGTGATCCGGCTGGCCGCGTCCAACGCCCTGACCGGCCTGAGGATGGGGCTGCCGGTGGAGCATCTCACCGCCAAGCTCGACCGCATAATCCAGCAGACGGTGCGCATGAGCCGCATCATCGACCACATGCGCATCTTCGGCCGCACCAGCGAGGAGCAGCTTCAGCCCTCCCACCCCACCCATGCCGTGGACGGCGCGCTGCAGGTGGTGGGCGCCCATTTCCGCCTGGACGAGATCGAGGTGACCATCTCGTCCGCGGCTGACCTGCCCGAAGTGCTCTGCCGCCAGGACCAGCTGGAACAGGTGATCATCAACCTGCTCCAGAACGCCCGCGACGCCATCAACGAGCGCCGCGCCGCCCTGGGGGAGCACTTCGCCGGCCGCATCGCGGTGCGCATCGCCGGCGAGCCCAGGCTGGGCGCGGCGGAGCAGGTGCTGATCGAGGTCGCCGACAATGGCGGCGGCATCCCCGAGGCGGTGGTGGAGCGGATCTTCCAGCCGTTCTTCACCACCAAGCCGCCGGGCAAGGGCACCGGCCTCGGCCTGTCGGTGAGCTTCGGCATCGTCCGCGACCATGGCGGCAGCCTCTCGGTCCGCAACGGGTCCGAGGGGGCCATCTTCAGCATCCGCCTTCCGGCCCGGCTGGCAGCGCCGGCCCTGGCCAGCGCCAGTGCTGCGCAAGGGTGAGGCGTCCCGCGGCGCCCGTCAGGGACCGGCTTTAGCCCCGGCCGCCTCACTCCGCGGCGGAGCGCATCTCCACGGCGGCGGGGGCGGCGGCGCGGATGCCGAGGCGGGCGAACAGCGCCGCATCCTTGTCCCGCTCCGGATTGGCGGTGGTGAGCAGCACGTCGCCGGTGAAGATGGAATTGGCGCCGGCGAGGAAGCACAGGGCCTGCATCTCGTCGCTCATGGCGTCCCGGCCGGCAGAGAGGCGCACGATGCTCTGGGG
This sequence comes from Xanthobacter oligotrophicus, assembly GCF_008364685.1. Taxonomy (GTDB): domain Bacteria; phylum Pseudomonadota; class Alphaproteobacteria; order Rhizobiales; family Xanthobacteraceae; genus Xanthobacter; species Xanthobacter oligotrophicus. The sequence continues at coordinate 274,930 of NZ_VTTL01000008.1, read as the reverse complement.
CATCAAAAGGCGCGCCAGCGCGATGAGGCGCACGAAGGCGATGGGGTCCGGCTTGTCGGCCTTGCCCATCACCGGGGTGCCCTCGATCTCATTCCACATGTTGATCGGCACGCTCTCGGGATGGGGATCGAGGGTGGCGAGCACCAGCAGCATGGCGATGCGATCGTCCACGCTCTCGCCCATGCCGACGATGCCGCCGGTGCACAGGCGGATGCCGCCCGCCCGCACCGAGGCGAGGGTGTCGAGGCGGTCGTCCATGGTCCGCGTGGTCACGATCTCGGGATAGAAGGCGGGCGAGGTGTCGATGTTGTGGTTGTAATAGTCGAGGCCGGCGGCGCCGAGGCGGGTCACCTGGTCGGGGGTGAGCATGCCCAGGGTCACGCAGGCTTCAAGGCCCATGGCCTTCACGCCCGAGATCATGGCGCAGACGGCGTCGAGGTCGCGATCCTTGGGGCTGCGCCAGGCGGCGCCCATGCAGAAGCGGGTGGCGCCGCCGTCCTTGGCCTTCTGCGCCTGCGACAGCACCTCCTCGACGCCCATGAGCTTGGTGGCTTTCAGGCCGGTCTCGTGGTGGGCGCTCTGGGAGCAGTAGCCGCAATCCTCCGCGCAGCCGCCGGTCTTGATGGAGAGCAGCGTCGCGGTTTCCACTGTGGTGGGGTCGAAATGACGGCGATGCACGCTCTGGGCGCGGAACAGCAGCTCGGGGAAGGGCAGGTCGTAGAGCGAGCGGGCCTCGGCCTCGGTCCAGTCGGAGCGCAGCTGGCTCCCTTCCGCCGCGCGGGCGGTTCCGGTCCCGGTGGTCGTGCCGGTGCTCGTGGTCATGGGCTGCTCCTGAAGATTCCCCGATCTGGAGGCAAGGATTACGCCGCAATGCACACCGGGCGCAATCCTCCCCTTGTCGGTGCTTCAGGCGGCGGTCAGGAACGGCACCAGCACGCGGGCGAGAGCTGCGGGCTGCTCCACGCAGGGAATGTGGGAGGCATCCGCGATCACCTCCAGCCGGGCGCCGGGGATGGCTGAGGCCAGCGCCTGCGCGGAGGCGGGGGGTGTCGCCGGGTCCTGGTCGCCGACGATGACGAGGGTGGGCGCGGTGATGGTGGCCGCCGCCGCCCGCAGGTCGGCGTCGCGCACCGCCATGGCGCAGCCGAGATAGCCCTCCAAGGTGGTGCGCGCCACCATGTTGGCATAGCCGCGCATGAGCTGCGGCGCCTTCTCCCGGAAGGCGTCCGTGAACCAGCGCCCCATCACCCCCGGCGCGATGGCGGCGAGGCCGTCGCGCCGGATGCCGGCGATGCGCTCGTCCCACACCGAGGCGGGGCCGATGAGGGCCGAGGTATCGCACAGCACCAGCCGGTCGACGCGGGCGGGGGCCGTCGCCGCCAGATGCTGGGCCACCATGCCGCCGATGGAGAGCCCGCACACATGGGCCTTTTCGATGCCGAGGGCATCCAGCAACGCCAGCGCATCGGCGGCGAGGAGGGGGATGGAATAGCCGGTGCCGTCCGCAGGCAGCGGCGTCGCGTCGGTGAGGCCGTGGCCGCGCATGTCGTAGCGCAGCACCCGGAAGGCGGCCGCAAGGTCGGCCATCACCGGGTCCCACACATGGAAGCTGGTGCCGAGCGAATTGGCGAGCAGCAGCACGGGGGCGCCCTGCGGGCCTTCGAGGGCATAGTGGGTGGTGATCTCTCCGGCGGCGATGAAGGGCATCCGGCGGTCTCCGGCTGGAAGGGGCGCCGCGCCGGCGGGCGGGGCAAATCGGGGATGAGGAAAGCCGCCCGGCCGTCCCGATGCAAGGGGCGGGCCGTGCGACGCAATGGGCGGGCGAATAAGCGGCGGCCGGGGTACCCCCGGCCGCGCAGGGTCAGCTGGCGCGGATCTCGATGCCGGCGTGCGCGTTCAGCGCCTCGAGGCTCAGCCCCGGCGGCAGCGTGCGCGCCACGAAGCCCTCGGGGGTGATGTCGATCACCCCGTGGTCCGTATAGACGCGGGAGACGCAGCCGAGGCCGGTGAGCGGGTAGGTGCAGTGCGCCACCAGCTTGGACTCACCCTTCTTGGTGAGCAGCTCCATCATCACGAACACGTTGCGGGCGCCCACCGCGAGGTCCATGGCGCCGCCCACGGCGGGGATGGCGTTGGGATCGTTGGTGGCCCAGTTGGCGAGGTCGCCGTTCACCGCCACCTGGAAGGCGCCGAGGATGGCGATGTCCAGATGCCCGCCGCGCATCATGGCGAACGACAGGCTGTGGTCGAAGAAGGCCCCGCCTTCGAGCAGCGTCACCGGCTGCTTGCCGGCGTTGATGAGGTCGTAGTCCACCTCGTTGGGCGAGGGCTTGGGGCCCATGCCGAGGATGCCGTTCTCGCTGTGGAGCAGGATTTCCTTGTCCTGCGGCAGGAAGTCCGCCACCAGCTCGGGCATGCCAATGCCGATGTTGACGATGGCGCCGTCCGGGATGTCGGCGGCGATGAGCTGCGCCATCTCGGCGCGCGTCCAGGGCGTGAAGGCGATGTCGCTCATTGGGCGGCTCCCGTGCCGATGGCCACCAGGCGGTCCACGAACACGCCGGGGGTGACGATGTCTTCCGGATCAAGCGCACCGAGGGGGACGATGTCCTCCACCTGCGCCACGGTGATGGTGGCCGCGGTGGCCATGACCGGCCCGAAATTGCGCGCCGTCTTGCGATAGGTGAGGTTGCCCCAGCGGTCACCACGGTGGGCCTTGATGAGGGCGAAGTCGGCCTTCAGCGGATATTCCAGCACATAGTTGCGCCCGTCGATCTGCCGCGTCTCCTTGCCGCTCGCGATGGGGGTGCCGTAGCCGGTGGGGGTGAAGAAGGCGCCGATGCCGGCGCCGCCGGCGCGGATGCGCTCCACCAGATTGCCCTGGGGCACCAGCTCCAGCTCCAGCTTGCCCTCGCGATAGAGCTTGTCGAAGACGAACGAGTCCGCCTGGCGGGGGAAGGAGCACACCACCTTCTTCACCAGCCCCGCCGCCAGCAAAGCGGCAAGCCCGGTGGTGCCGTTGCCGGCATTGTTGGAGATGATGGTGAGGTCCCTCGGCGCCCGCGCGATCACCGCCTCGATCAGTTCGTGGGGCATGCCGGCGCCGCCGAAGCCGCCCACCAGCAGGGTCGCCCCGTCGGGAATGTCGGCGACGCAGCTTTGGGTGTCGGACCTGGTCTTGTCGATCATGGGCGCGGTCTCCTCAGATCGCCGACGGGTGGCGCGCCAGCGCCGTCACAGTGATGTCCATGAATGGGAAGAGCGGCAGGGAGGAGAGCAGGGTGTGCAGCTCGTCCACGCTCTCCACGTCGAAGATGGAGACGTTGGAGTAGCGCCCGGCCACGCGCCACAGATGCACCCACTTGCCCTGTCGTTGCAGGTCCTGGGCATAGGCCTTCTCCGCCGCCTTGATGGCGTCGGCTTTCTCGACCGGAAAATCATGGGGGATCTTCACGGTCATCTCGACATGGAACAGCATGGCGGTGCGCTCTTCTTGAAAGGGGAAGGGGCGGGGGTCACACCCGCTCGATGATGGTGGCGATGCCCTGGCCGACGCCGATGCACATGGTGCAAAGGGCGTAGCGCCCGCCGGTGCGGTGGAGCTGGTACAGCGCGGTGGTGATCAGCCGCGCCCCCGACATGCCGAGGGGATGGCCAAGCGCGATGGCGCCGCCGTTGGGGTTCACATGGGCCGCATCGTCCGGCAGGCCGAGGTCGGAGAGCACGGCGCAGGCCTGGGCGGCGAACGCCTCGTTCAGCTCGATCACATCCATGTCGGCAAGCGTCAGGCCGGCCTTTTCCAGCACCTTGCGGGTGGCGGGGGCCGGGCCCATGCCCATGATGCGCGGCGGCACGCCGGCGGTGGCCATGGCGACGACGCGCCCGCGCGGGGTCAGGCCGTGCTTCTCCACCCCGGCGGCGGAGGCGAGCAGCAGGGCGGCGGCGCCGTCATTGACACCGGAGGCGTTGCCGGCGGTCACGGTGCCGCCGGGCTTCACCACGCCCTTGAGGCGGGTGAGGTCTTCCAGCTTCGTGTCGGGGCGCATGTGCTCGTCGCGCTCGAACAGCTTGGGGTCGCCCTTGCGCTGGGGGATGCTCACCGCCACGATCTCGTCGGCAAAGCGGCCGGCGGCCCAGGCCTCGGCGGCGCGGCGCTGGCTTTCCAGCGCGAAGGCGTCCTGCCGGGCGCGGCTGATCTGGAAATCCTCGGCCACGTTCTCGGCAGTCTCAGGCATGGAATCGACCCCATGCAGGGCCTTCATGGCCGGGTTCACGAAGCGCCAGCCGATGGTGGTGTCCTCGATCTTCGCGGCGCGGGAGAAAGCGCTGTCGGCCTTGCCCATGACGAAGGGGGCGCGGCTCATGCTCTCCACGCCGCCGGCGATCATGAGGTCGGCCTCGCCGGCCTTGATGGCGCGGGCGGCGGTGCCCACCGCATCCATGCCGGAGCCGCACAGCCGGTTGATGGTGGAGCCGGGCACCTCGATGGGCAGGCCGGAGAGCAGGGCGCCCATGCGGGCCACGTTGCGGTTGTCCTCGCCGGCCTGGTTGGCGCAGCCGAAGATCACGTCCTCCACCTGCGTCGCGTCGAGGCCGGGGCTGCGCGCGGCGAGGGCGCGGATCACGTGGGCCGCCAGATCGTCCGGCCGCACCGAGGACAGCGCGCCGGCATAGCGCCCGATGGGCGTGCGCACCGCGTCACAGATGAAGGCGTCGCTCATCGTTTCCTCATTTTGTGCGTTATACGAACTTAAGTTCGAAAAATTGATACGAGCGAGCGGCGGGTCGCGTCAAGGGCAATTTGCATGAGGCTCCTCTTCCGGTCCTGCAACGATGCGTTCTTCATTGCGAGCGCGGAGGATGATAGCAGAGGATAGGACCGACAATCTCACGCCAGCAGCAGAGCGCGATCGGTCATCATCTTGTGCGTAATACGAACAAATGCTACACCCCTTCCGGCGGCGCCAATGGACTGGCGCGCCGCATCGGGGGAGGGCGGATGACCAAGGTGCAGGCGAGCGAGGACAAGGACTATGTGCAGTCCCTGGTGCGCGGGCTTGAGGTGATCCGCACCTTCAGCCGCTACAAGCCGCGCATGACCCTGACCGAGGTGGCCCAGCAGACCGGAATGACCCGCGCCGCCGCGCGCCGCTTCCTGCTCACCTTGGTGCGGGAGGAATATGCCGAGACCGACGGCAAGTATTTCGCCCTGCGTCCCAAGGTTCTGGACCTCGGCTTTGCCTATCTCTCCTCCCTGCCCCTGTGGGAGGTGGCCCAGCCCATCATGCGCGACGTGGTGAACGCGCTGCAGGAATCCTGCTCGCTGGCGGTGCTGGACGGCCTCGACATCGTCTATGTGGCGCGGGTGCCCACCGAGCGGGTGATGACCATCGGCCTTTCCATCGGCTCGCGCCTGCCGGCCTATTGCAGCTCCATGGGTCGCACCCTGCTCGCCGGCCTGCCGCCGGCGGAGCTGGCCGCCTATTACGACCGGGTGAAGATCGAGCGGCGCACCGAGCGCACGGTGGCCAACATGGTGGCCCTGAAGGACGCCATCGAGACCTCGCGCCGGCAGGGCTGGACGCTGGTGGACCAGGAGCTGGAAATGGGCCTGCGCTCCATCGCGGCGCCGGTGAAGAACCGCCGCTCGGAGGTGCTGGCCGCGCTCAATGTCAGCACCCACGAGGGGCGCACCTCCATCGAGACCATGAAGACACGCTTCCTGCCGGTGCTGCTCGACGCCGCCCAGCGCATCTCCGCCGCGCTGCCGCAATAGCGGTAACATAGTCTGTGTAACCATGCGTCGGCGAAACTATTCGGCTGATCAGCGCGTTATGACGTAACGTAATATATGCCGGACGCGCCAGATAATCCCGGTTTTCAGGTGGGATCTTGTCCGCGCGCGCATAGTCCGGGCCGGGGCGCCATGGTATCAGCGCCGCCGACGCAGCGTGCTTCACCTGCGTCAGGCTCCTGGCTTGAAGTGGACGGAAAATGAAAATCTCTGTGTCCGACCGTGCGCGGTCCCTGCGGGTTTCCGCGCTTGCGGCGGCGACCTGCGTGGGTCTTCTCTCCCTCGCCACGGCGGGTGCCGCCAACGCGGCCGACGCGCTCGGCAAGTTCACGCGGCCGTCCACCGGCACGGTGGTGAATTTCTATGATTGCGGCGGCAAGCTCTGCGGCAAGATCATCTCGGTGACCAATCCCAAGTTCCAGTCGACGGTGGGCCAGCTCATCGTCAACGGCGCCGACTCCGTCGGCTCCGGCAAGTGGAAGGGCAATCTGTTCGATCCCGATGCCAACAAGACCTACAAGGGTTCCATGACCCTCGCCGGCGATGGCCTGAGGCTCGAAGGCTGCGTGGCCGCCGTGCTGTGCAGCGGCGAAACCTGGCGCCGGACCAACTGAGGTTCTGAGAGCCCGTTTGGACATTCGCCCCGATGGGTGCTTGCAGCTCTCGAAGGGCATTAACACCGTCATGGCCGGGCTTGACCCGGCCATCCACGCGGCGCGGCTGGGAAAGACTTTCGAACGCATTCCCAAGCGGTTCGGCGTGGATGCCCGGCACAAGGCCGGGCATGACGAGTGTAATCGCGGTCATGCTTCTTTTGAATTCTCGGGTGCCCCTCAGGGGGCCGGGCTGCCGTGGAGTTGGAACACCGCGTTCACCCTGGCCTCGATCTCCGGGGTGATGACTACGTCGAGGGTGGCCAGGGTCTCCTCCAACTGCGCCATGGACGTGGCGCCGATGATGTTGGAGGTCACGAACGGCCGGCTCGTCACCCACGCCTGCGCCAATTGCACCGCCGTCAGGCCAAGGTCGGCCGCCAGCGCCAGATAGGCCTTGATGGCGGCGTCCACGCCGGGCTTCTGGTAGCGCTGGCCGCGATCGAACAGGGTGGAGCGGGCGCCGGCCGGGCGTGCGCCGTCCAGATACTTGCCGGTGAGATACCCCTGCGCCAAAGGCGAATAGGCGAGCAGGCCCACGTCCTCCCGCGCGGCAAACTCGGCGAGGCCCACCTCGTACTCCCGGTTGATGAGATGGTACGCGTTCTGCACCGAGGCGACGCGCGGCCCGCCGCCGGTTTCCGCCGCCTTCAGAAAGCGGTGGAGGCCCCAGGGCGTCTCGTTGGACAGGCCGATATGGCGCACCTTGCCCGCGCTCACCAGATCGGCGAGCGCGCCCAGCGTCTCCTCGATGGGCACTTCCGGGCCGTCGCCGGTGCTGCTGGTGACGGCCGAGGCGGGGTTGCCGAACAGCGGCACGGCGCGGTCGGGCCAGTGCAACTGGTAGAGGTCCACGTAATCGGTCTGCAGGCGCTTGAGCGAGCCCTCGATGGCGTAGGTGATGTTCTTGGCGTCGAGCCGGGTCTTGGCGCCGTTCTCGCGCAGCCAGGTGTTGTCGGTGCGGCCGGCCACCTTGGTGGCGAGGACGACCTTGTCGCGCCCGCCGCGGGACTTCAGCCAGGTGCCGATGATGCGCTCGGTGGAGCCCTGGGTCTCCGGCCGGGGCGGGATGGAATACATCTCCGCCGTGTCGATCAGATTGATGCCCACGTCGCGGGCGCGGTCGAGCTGGGCGTGGCCCTCGGCTTCGGTGTTCTGCTGGCCGAAGGTCATGGTGCCGAGCGAGATGGACGACACCGAAAGGCCGGTGCGCCCGAGGGGGCGATAGTCGAGCATGAAGGGAAATGCTCCGGGGGACGGGCAAGGAGGGGAGGGGAGAAAAGACCCTGAGGCGGGCCGGCGTCAATGCGGCGCGCGGATGCGGACCCGCCGGTCCGGATAACCGGGCTGGTTTATAAATCAACTTAAACCATCGATGAAATCAAAAAATGATTGACGGGGCGTCCGGCGCGCCTATCGTGGAGGGCGAAGACGCGCCGCGATGGAGGTCCCGATGAGCTGCGCCTGCTGTTTGCTCTGACGGTCCCGTGCCCGGCACCGTCGCCCGTTCAGGCTTGCCGCGGGCAGTGCCCCGCGCCCTGCGCCGCGGCTGCCTCCCAAGTCGGAGCGCGAGCCTCCCGAGCCCGAACAAGTTCTGCCCCGCCACACGCCGCACGTGATCCCAAGAGGAGTCACGAGGTGAGAACGTGATCCCGTGTGGGGATCGCGAGGAGAGTGTCCATGGCCCATGTTGAGACGTCGCCCGGCCGGCAGCTTGTCCTCAACCTGTTCATCTATCCCGGTGGTCATCACGAGGCCGGCTGGCGCTATCCCGGCGCGAGCCCCGAGCGGCTGCTGGACATCACCTATTACCAGGACCTCGCCCGCTCGGCGGAAGCCGCCAAGCTCGACGCGGTGTTCTTCGCCGATGGTCCGGCGCAGGTGGACAATATCCGCTACGCCGCGCGCTTCCGCATCGAGCCGCTGACGTGGCTTGCGGCCATCGCGGCGGCCACCACCCATATCGGCCTCATCGGCACCGCCTCCACCACCTATTACGAGCCCTATAACCTCGCCCGCCTCTACGCCTCCCTCGACCATCTGAGCGGCGGGCGCGCGGGCTGGAACATCGTCACCACCGCCGTGCCGCAGGCCAGCGGCAATTTCGGCCTCGCCGAGACCCCGAGCCATGCCGAGCGCTACGCCCGCGCCGCCGAGTTCGTGGATGTGGTGACCAAGCTCTGGGACAGCTGGGAGGACGACGCCCTCGTCGCCGATCCCATCTCCGGCGTGTTCGCGGAGGATGCCAAGATCCACCCCATCGAGCATGTGGGTCGGCATTTCCGGGTGAAGGGCGCCCTCAACACCCCGCGCAGCCCGCAGGGCCGCCCGGTCTACGTGCAGGCCGGCTCCTCCGACGATGGCCGCTCGTTCGCGGCGCGCTACGCGGAAGCCATCTTCACCGCCCACCAGACGGTGGAGAGCGCGCAGGGCTTCTATGCCGACATCAAGAAGCAGGCGCAGAGCCTCGGCCGCAACCCGGACCATGTGAAGGTGCTGCCCGGCATCAGCCCCTATATCGGCTCGACCGAGGCCGAGGCCAAGCGGCTGTATGACGAGGTCAACGACCTGATCCAGCCGGCCTATTCCATCACCCAGCTCAAGCAGATCACCGGCGTGGACTTCACCGGCCATCCGCTGGACGCAGTGGTGTCGCTGGACGCCTTCGCCGATGCCGGCCCCGCCCGCACCGTGGCGAGCCGCTTCCAGCTGGTGGTGGACATCGTGCGGCGCGAAAAGCCGACCCTGCGCCAGCTCATCGACCGCCTCGCCGGCGCGCGCGGCCATTATGTGGTGGTGGGCACGCCGGAGAAGATCGCCGACGAGATCCAGCTCTGGTTCGAGAAGGGCGCGGCGGACGGCTTCAACGTGATGCCGCCCTGGTTCCGCGGCGGCTTCGACCTGTTTACTTCGCAGGTGGTGCCGATCCTGCGCAAGCGCGGCCTGTTCCGCAGCGAATACACGGGCCGGACCCTGCGCGAGCACTACGGCCTGCCGCGCCCCGAAAGCCTTTACGCCAGCGAGGCCCGCGCCACGGCCTGACCCGCCGGCGTGCCTCTCCTTTCCCTTCACTTGCCGGGCCGGCCGATGACGCCGGCCCCGACACGGATTGACCCATGACTGTTCTGTCCCGCTCCCGCTTCCTCGCCCTCGCTTTCTCTGGGGCCCTCTCCGGCCTCGCCCTCATCTCCCTCGGTGCCGGGGCGCAGGCCCAGACGCCGGCTCCGGCGGCCGACAAGCCGCTGAAGGTGGGCGTGTCCGCCGGTCCCTACGGCGACATCCTGCGCGAGGCGGCGCGGCTCTCCGAGAAGGAGGGGGTGAAGGCGGAGATCATCGAATTCACCGACTGGAACCAGCCCAACGCGGCGCTCCAGGCCGGCGACATCGACCTCAACAATTTCCAGAACCGGCCGTATCTCGCCAACCAGATCAAGACCCGCAACTACCAGATCGTCGCCCTCGACGAATCCGTCCTGGTGCCGGCCGGCATCTATTCCAAGAAATACACGAGCGTCGCCGACATTCCCGCCGGCTCGAAGATCGCCATTCCCAACGATCCCACCAATGGCGGGCGCGCCTTGGTGCTGTTCCAGAAGGCCGGGCTGATCAAGCTCAAGCCGGGCACCGGCCTTTATGCCAGCGTGCTGGACGTGGCGGAAAACCCCAAGAAGCTGCAGATCGTGGAGATCGACGCCGCCCAGCTGCCGCGCTCGCTGGATGACGTGGCGGCCGCCTTCGTCTCCTCCAACTATGCCTATCTCGCCGGGCTCGATCTCAACAAGGCCCTGGTGGCCGAGACCACCGTGGAGGAGGCCAAGCCCTACTTCACCCTCGTCTTCGCCGCGCGGGAGGACCGCAAGGACGATCCGCGGATCGCTAAGTTCATCGCAATCTACCGCTCGCAGCCGGTGAAGGACTTCACCCTCGCCAAGTTCAAGGGAAGCATCCTGCCCGCGTGGTGAGGCGAGTCCAAAGGCACATGATTCAAGAACGTGTCTGAAAACGCGGCGCGGGCACTGCCGCGATCACCACAGTCATGCCCGGCCTTGTGCCGGGCATCCACGCCGAGCCGCTGGGGACAGCGTCAGAAAATTGCTCCCGGCCTTTCCGCGTGGATGGCCGGGACAAGCCCGGCCATGACGGCGCGACCGACCCAGCGGTCAGCACGCGCCCAACCGGTTGAGTTTTCAAACACTTTACCAAGACACGGCGCAGCACCCCAGCAGGACCGCCGCCACAGGACCTTTGCCATGACCCGCCCTTCCGTCGTCACCTTCCCCGCCGGGCGCCCGGCCGAAAGCCCGGCGCCCCGCTTCGATGCCATCGCCGCCGCCGAGCGGGTGGCGCAGGCGCTGCTGCCGGATGCCGCCGAGCGCGACCGCCTCGGTGCCACGCCCCGCAAGGAGCTGGAGCTTTTGCGCGGCTCTGGCCTCCTGCCCCTGCTCAACCCGCAGGAGCATGGCGGGGGCGGCGGCAGCTTCACCGATGCGCTCCTGGCGGTGCGGGTGATCGGGCGGGCGGATGCCTCCATCGCCCAGCTGCTGGCCTACCACTATCTCCACCTCACCAACGCCCTGTGGCGGGCGACGCCGGAGCAGAGCGTGGCGCTGTCGAAGGCCTCGGTGGCCGGCAACTGGTTCTGGGGCGGCGCCTCCAACCCGCGTGATCCGGAATCCAAACTCACGGCGGTTGAAGACGGCTTCCGCCTCACCGGCCGCAAGACGTTTGCCTCCAACGCCTCGCTCGCCGACCGCATCACCCTGCGCGCCGAGCTGAATGACGGCTTCGCCGTGCTGGTCATCCCCGGCGACCGGGAGGGCGTGACCCACGGCAATGACTGGGACGCCTTCGGCCAGCGCCTGTCGGAGAGCGGCACCATCACCTTTGCCGACGTGCATGTGGCCAGGGACGAGGTGCTGGGCGATCCCGCCGCCGCGCCGCCGCCGCGCACCAGCCTGGTGGTGCCGTTCCACCAGCTGCTCATCGTCAATTTCTACCTCGGCACCGCCGAGGGCGCGCTCGCAGAGGCCAACCGCTACATCCGCACCGTCTCGCGGCCGTGGCAGGCCTCCAACGTGGAGAAGGCGAGCCTCGACCCCTATATCCTCGAGCATTACGGCCTGCTCGACGTGGACCTGCGCGCCGCCCTGGCGCTGGCCGACGTGGCGGCGGAGCGGTTCGAGGCGGCCGCGGCGCTGGCCAACGACATCACCCTTGATGAGCGCAACGTGGCCGCCGGCGCCATCTATGCCGCCAAGGTGCATTCCAGCCGCACCGCGCTGGACATCACTTCCAAGATCTTCGAGCTGATGGGCGCGCGGGCCACCGCCGGGCATTACGGCTTCGACCGCTACTGGCGCAACATCCGCACCCACACCCTGCACGACCCCATCGTCTACAAGGCGCGGGAGGTGGGCAATTACGCACTCAACGGCGTCATCACCCCGACCCCGCTCTACAGCTGACGCGCAGGAGATCCTCATGAGCCGCAAGCGGGAGCTGCGCTTCAACGCCTTCAACATGGCCGCCCCCGGCCACAGCTGGGCCGGCCTGTGGGCGCATCCGCGCGACAAGGCCATCGACTACAACAGCCTCGATTACTGGATCGAGCTGGCGCAGACCGCCGAGCGCGGCCTGCTGGACGGCATCTTCATCGCCGATGTGTTCGGCATCTATGACGTGTATGGCGGCACCCCGGACGCGGCCCTGCTCTCGGCCGCGCAGACGCCCCATATCGACCCGACCCTGGTGGTGCCGGTGATGGCGCAGGCGACCAAGCACATCGGCTTCGGCGTCACCGCCAACCTCACCTATGAGCACCCCTACCAGTTCGCCCGCCGCTTCTCGACCCTCGACCACCTCACCGGCGGGCGGGCGGGCTGGAACATCGTCACCGGTTATCTCGACAGCGGCGCCAAGGGCATGGGCCATGTGGCCAACCGCGCGCATGATGCCCGCTACGAGGCGGCGGATGACTTCCTCGCCGCCGTCTACAAGCTGTGGGAATCGAGCTGGGAGGACGGCGCCGTGCAGCGCGACCGCGCCGCGCGTATCTTCACCGATCCGGCCAAGGTCCACCGCATCCGCCATGATGGGCCGTATTACCAGGTGGACGGCATCCACCTCGCCGAGCCCTCGCCCCAGCGCACGCCGGTGCTCTACCAGGCCGGGGCCTCCGATCGCGGGCGGCTGTTCGCGGCGAAGCATTCCGAGGGCATCTTCCTCAACGGCCAGACCCGGCCGATCCTCGCCGAATCCGTGCGCGCGATCCGGCAGGCGGCGCAGTCCTTCGGCCGCGATCCCTACGACATCCGCATGTTCCCCGGCGCCACCGTGATCGTCGCGCCGACCCGGGCGGAGGCCCTCGATCGTCTTGCCGAATATGCGCAATATGTGAACACGGCGGGCCAGCTGGCCCTGCTCTCAGGCTGGACCGGAGTGGACCTCTCCAAGGTCGATCCGGACGACGCCATCTCCTACGTGAAGAGCAACGCCATCCAGTCCACGCTGGAAAACCTCACCCTGCGCAGCGCCGAGCCGCTCAAGGTGAAGGACCTCGCGACCCTCTCGGCCATCGGCGCCCGCGCGCCCTTCATCGTGGGATCGCCCAGCGAGGTGGCGGACGAGATCCTGTCCTGGGTGGAGGATACCGACATCGACGGTTTCAACCTCAACCGCCTCGTCTCCCATGAGACGCTGGCGGCCTTCGTTGATTTGGTGGTGCCCGAGCTTCAGGACCGCGGCGTCTACAAAACCGCCTACGCCGAAGGCCCCCTGCGCCAGAAGCTGTTCCCCGGCCGTGGTCCCACCCTTCCTTCCACCCACCCCGCCGCCGGCTTCCGCCGCGGAGCGGTCGCGCTGGCGGAGCCGGTGGCAGCCGGGGCCTGAAGGTCGGGAGACCGATGCCATCGGTCAGACGGTCTTTTTGCTTACGGTCTTGTTGGTTGAAGTCTGGGACGAGGCGGTTCAGCTTGCCGCAAGCTGAACCGTTCCGGCTCCCGCATCATGGAGCTTTCATGTCTGCCATCCTGTCTGAAGCCCGCCCCGCGCCGGCCCCGTCATCCGATGCCCGCGCCCTGCTGGAGGCCCGCTATGGCGCCGCCGAGGCGCCCGCCGGCATCCTCCTCAATGACACCGTCGCCGCGCTGCTCTCCCACCGCACCGTGCGCGCCTTCTCCGACCGTCCCTTGCCCGAGGGGCTGATCGAGACGCTGGTGGCGGCGGCCCAGTCGGCGCCGTCCTCCTCCAACCTTCAGACCTTCAGCGTGGTGGCGGTGGAGAACCCCGCCACCAAGGCCCGCCTCGCCGAGGTGGCGGGCGGCCAGAAGCATGTGGTGGAAGCCCCGCTGGTGCTGGTCTGGCTCGCCGACCTCTCCCGTCTGGAAGAGATCGGCCGCCGCGCCGGGGCGCCCACCGATGCCCTGTCCTTCCTCGAAACCCTGTTCGTGGGCATCATCGATGCCGCGCTGGCGGCGCAGAACGCGCTGGTGGCGCTGGAATCCCTCGGGCTGGGCGGGGTCTATCTCGGCGCCCTGCGCAACAAGCCGGAAGTGGTGGCCGAGCTTCTGGGCCTGCCGCCCAACGTGGTGGGCGTGTTCGGCCTCGCCATCGGCTATCCCGACCCCGACCGCCCGGCGGATGTGAAGCCGCGCATCGCCCAGCGCCTGGTGCTCCACCGCGAGCGCTACGACGCCAGCCTGCCACAGGCGGCGCTGGACCATTACGAGGACGCGCTGAAGGCGTTCCAGCGGGGCCAGAACCTGCCCGAGGTGGGCTGGACCAGCGCGGCGCTCACCCGCGTGCGCGGGGCGGAGTCCCTGAGCGGGCGCGACCGCATCCCGGAGATCCTCAAGGCGCTCGGCTTCGGCCTGCGCTGAGGAGCGAGCGCCACCGTCAAGGCGGCAGAAGCCGGTTCTCGGACAGCTTCAGCCAGTCGGGCTGGTCGGCATACATCTCGCGGATCAACTGCTTGATGGCCTCGATGCGCCCGGACGCGTCATTGGCGCGATAGCTCATGATGATGGGCGAGACCAGCTTCGGGTCGTCGAAATGGCGATAGGCCACATCGTAGCTGCGCAGCCGCTGGGCGGCGGCGGGCACGATGGTGACGCCGTCGTCCGCCGCCACCAGTCCCAGCGCCATCTGCAGCTCGCGCACCTCGCGGATGGCGCGCGGGCGCACGTTGCGGTCGCCCAGCAGTACCAGCACCTCGTCGGCGAAGCTCGGGCGCGGCTCGGAGGGGTAGAGCACCAGCATCTCGTCTTCCAGCGTCGAGAGCGGCAGCGGCCCTTTCTGTGCGAGCTTGGGATGATCCAGCGGCAGCGCCAGCACCAGGCGTTCCTCCCGAAGGGTGATGCGCTCGATGGCCGGGTCGGTGACGCGCACGCGGCCGAAGCCGAGGTCGATGCGCCCCTCCTTCAGGGCGGCCACCTGTTGGGTGGAGCTCATTTCCTTCAGCTCGATTTCCATGTCCGGCCACAGCCGCCGCATGCGCCGGGCAAGGTCCGGCATGCCGCCATAGAGGGTGGAGGCCACGCACCCCACCACGAACAGGCTGCGCCCGGAGCGGCCGAGCTGGCGCGTGGTGTTGCGGATCTGATCCATGCGGCCGATCATCTGCAACGCCTGCTCGTAGAAGAAGCGGCCCGCCTCGGTGAGCTTCAGCGGCCGCTCCGAGCGATCGATCAGCATCACCCCCAGCTCGTCCTCCAGCCCCTGGATCTGCCGGCTCAAGGGCGGCTGGGCGATGTTGAGCCGCTCCGCCGCGCGGGTGAAATTGCGCTCCTGCGCCACGGCTACGAAATAACGGAGCTGGCGGACATCCATGATACCCTCGAAGTATAATAGTTGACCAACTCGGTTTTGGATCTGCGCCGTCGCGCGTCCTAGAAAATGGGCATGACGCTCCATGCCCCCCTGTCCAGACAAGCCCCCATGATCGAGCGAGTCGAGACATTTCTCGTCGATCTGCCAACGATCCGGCCCCATAAGCTGTCGGTGGCGACCATGGAGGGGCAGACCCTGATGCTGGTCCGCCTCCACATGTCCGACGGCATGGTGGGGGTGGGCGAGGGCACCACCATCGCTGGCCTCGCCTACGGGCCGGAGAGCCCTGAAGGTATGAAGTTGACGATCGACGCCTATATGGCGCCGGTGCTGCTGGCCGCCGATCCCACGCGGATCCAGGCCACCATGGCCACCATCGGAAAGGTGGTGAAGGGCAACAACTTCGCGAAGTCCGCGGTAGAGACCGCCCTGTTCGACGCGCAGGGCAAGCGGAGCGGCCTGCCCCTCTCCGAGCTGCTGGGCGGGCGGGTGCGCGATCGCCTGCCGGTGGCCTGGACGCTGGCCTCCGGCGACACCGCCCGCGACATCGCCGAGGCCGAGGAGATGCTGGCGCGCCGCCGCCACCGCATCTTCAAGCTGAAGATCGGCCGCCACGCGGTGCGCGCGGACGTGGCGCATGTGGCCGCCATCAAGGCGGCGCTGGGCGAGCGGGCCAGCGTGCGCGTGGACGTGAACATGGCCTGGAGCGAGAGCGAGGCCGCCTATGGCCTCAAGGCGCTGGCCGATGCCGGCTGCGACCTGGTGGAGCAGCCGGTGGCCTCGGCCGAGGCCCTGGCCCGGCTCACCGCGCGGGGCCTGGTGCCGGTGATGGCCGACGAGATCCTGCAAGGTCCCACCAGCGCGTTCGAACTGGCCCGCCAGCGCGCCGCCGATGTGTTCGCGGTGAAGATCGAGCAGTCGGGCGGCCTCATCGCCGCAGCCAACGTGGGTGCCATCGCCGATGCGGCGGGCATCGCGCTTTATGGCGGCACCATGCTGGAAGGCGCGGTGTCCACTATCGCCGCCGCCCACCTGTTTTCCGCCTTCCCCCGCCTCGGCTTCGGCACCGAGCTGTTCGGCCCGCTGCTCATCACCGAGGAGATCCTGACCGAGCCCCTCGACTACAGCGACTTCTCGCTGGCAGTGCCCAGGGGGCCGGGCCTCGGCATCACGCTCGACGAGGAGCGCATCGCCCGCTTCCGCCGCGACGGCGCGCGCCGGACCCTGGTGCTGGCCTCAACCAAGGCCGGGAGCTGACTGACCTAAAACAACCAGGAGGAAAGACATGTCCAAGAATACTGCGAAGAATACTGCAAAAAACATCATGAGCCCGGCCCTCATCGACCAGCTCGCCGACCGCGCGGCGGGGCTCGACGTGGCCGGCGGCGACGCGCGGCTCAAGGAGATCGTGCGCCGTCTCACCCGCGACCTGATGGTGGCCATCGACGATCTCGACATCTCCATGGACGAGTTCTGGGCGGGCGTCGCCTATGTCACCGCCGCCGGCCAGTCCAACGAGCTGGGCCTCATCGTGCCCGGCATCGCGGTGGAGCATTATCTCGACCTGCGCCTCGACGAGGCCGAGCGCCTCGCCGGCCTTGCCAGCGGCACCCAGCGCACCATCGAGGGCCCGCTCTACGTGGCCGGCGCGCCCCTCTCCAAGGGCAGCGCGCGGCTCGACGACGGTTCGGACGACGGCGAGGTGCTGTTCGTGCAGGGCCGGGTCTCCGACATCGACGGCAAGCCGGTGGAAGGCGCCATCGTGGACGTGTGGCACGCCAACACCATGGGCAATTATTCCCACTTCGATCCCACCCAGCCGGCCTTCAACCTGCGCCGCCGCATCGAGACCCTGGCGGACGGCACCTACAGCTTCCGCACCATCATGCCCTCGGGCTACGGCTGCCCGCCCGGCTCGGCGAGCCGCCAGTTGATGGAAGGCCTCGGCCGCCATGCGGAGCGCCCGGCGCATGTGCATTTCTTCGTCACCGCGCCCGGCCATCGCAAGCTCACCACCCAGATCAACATCGAGGGCGACCAGTATCTGCACACGGACTTCGCCTTCGGCACCCGCGAGGGGCTGATCCCCGCGGTGCGTCGGGTGTCCGATGCTGCCGAGATCCATGCGCGCGGGCTGAACAAGCCGTTCGCGGTGATCGACTTCGACTTCTCCATCGCCCCCGAGGAGCAGGGCGTCGTCGGCACCGAGGTGAGCCGCCCCCGCGCCGCCGCCTGAGGCGGGCGCAACCGTCACAGCCAATCCCGCAACGATCCGGCTCGGCCCGTCGCGCAGACGGCGGGCCGAGCCGGCAGAGAGGAAACGCCAATGAACGCCCATAGCCCGCTCTCCAAAAATGCTCCGGTTCCCGACAGCGCCGCTCTTGCCGCCCGCCTCGAAGGCGCGGTGGTGGAAGACAAGGCGAACGGCCTCTATCGCTGCCGCCGCGACATCTTCACCGATCCCGACCTGTTCGAGCTGGAGATGGCGCACATCTTCGAGGGCAACTGGATCTACCTTGCCCACGAGAGCCAGATCCCCAATCCGAACGATTATTTCACCACTTTCATCGGCCGCCAGCCCATCGTCATCACCCGCGACCGCAAGGGCGAATTGCACGCTTTGGTGAATGCCTGCTCCCATCGCGGGGCCATGCTGTGCCGGCACAAGCGCGGCAATCGGGCGACCTATACTTGCCCGTTCCATGGCTGGACCTTCTCCAATGCCGGAAAACTTCTGAAGACCAAGGAAGCGGACGGCGCCGGCTATCCCGAAAGCTTCAACACCAACGGCTCCCACGACCTCACCAAGGTGGCGCGGTTCGAGAATTATCGCGGCTTCCTGTTCGGCTCGCTGAAGGAAGACGTATTGCCCCTGACCGAGCATCTGGGTGAGGCAGCCAAGATCATCGACATGATCGTGGACCAGTCGCCCGAAGGTCTCGAAGTGCTGCGCGGCAACTCCACCTACGTCTATGACGGCAATTGGAAAGTACAGGCGGAGAACGGCGCGGACGGCTATCATGTCACCTCCGTGCATTGGAACTATGCCGCCACCGTCAACCAGCGCAAGGCCGCGGCCGCCGCGGAAGCTGGCAAGGACGACGTGCGGGCCATGGATGCGGGCAGCTGGGCCAAGCAGGGCGGCGGCTTCTATTCCTTCGACAACGGCCACCTTCTGCTGTGGAGCCGCTGGGCCAATCCGGAAGACCGGCCGCTCTACGACCGCCGCGCGGAGCTGGCTGCGACGTTCGGCGAGGCCATGGCCGACTGGATGATCAGCCGCTCGCGCAACCTGTGCCTCTACCCCAACGTCTATCTGATGGACCAGTTCTCCTCGCAGATCCGCACCTTCCGGCCCATCAGCGTGGATCAGACCGAGGTCACCATCTACTGCATCGCCCCCAAGGGCGAGAGCGCCGAGGCGCGGGCCCACCGCATCCGCCAGTACGAGGACTTCTTCAACGCCTCCGGCATGGCGACCCCCGACGACCTGGAGGAATTCCGCTCCTGCCAGATGGGCTTCAGGGCCACCTCCGCGCCGTGGAACGACCTGTCGCGCGGCGCCACCCACTGGATCGAGGGCGCGGACGAAGGCGCCGCCGCCATCGGCCTGAAGCCGCTGCTCTCCGGCGCCAAGACCGAGGACGAGGGCCTGTTCGTGGTCCAGCACCGCTACTGGAAGGACACGCTGGCCCGCGCCGTCGCCACTGCCGGCGCGGTCGCCGACGCGGCGGAGTAGTCCTGACTAGCCAATGACTTAACCAGAGACGGTCGGCCTTCAAGAGCCGCCGTCCGGGAGGAAAAAATGAACGTGACCCACGAGGCCGTGGCGGCCTTCCTGTATCGCGAAGCCCGCCTGCTCGACGACAAGGACTGGGAGAGCTGGCTCTCCCTCTACGCCCCCGAGGCCGTCTTCTGGATGCCCTCCTGGGACGACAATGACGAACTGGTGGAAAACCCCCAGACCGAAATCTCGCTCATCTATTACGGGCAGAAGCAGGGGCTGGAGGACCGGGTGTTCCGCATCCGCACCGAGCGCTCGTCCGCCACCAGCCTGCCGGAGCCGCGCACCTCGCACAATCTCACCAACATCGAGATCCTGGAGGAGACCGGCGCCAGCGTCAGCGTGCGCTTCAACTGGTTCACCCTGAGCTTCCGCTACAAGACGACCGACACCTATTTCGGCTCGTCCTTCTACACGCTCGACACCACGGGGAACGACTTCAGGATCACCAAGAAGAAGGTGGTGCTGAAGAACGATTACATCCACCAGGTGGTCGACATCTACCACATTTGAGCGGGAGGCGGCGGTGAGCCACAAGATCGCGCTGAGCTTCGAGGACGGGGTCACCCGCTTCATCACCTGCGGCACCGGGGAGACGGTGGCGGACGCGGCCTATCGGTCCGGCATCAACGTGCCGTTCGACTGCCGCGACGGCGCCTGCGGCACCTGCAAGAGCCATTGCGAAAGCGGCGCCTACGACAAGGGAGACTATATCGAGGACGCGCTCAGTGAGGACGAGGCGGCGGAAGGCTACGTGCTCACCTGCCAGATGCGGCCGAAGAGCGATTGCGTGGTGAAGATCGCCGCCACCTCCGCCATGTGCAAGGCCGGCGCCTCCACCTTCTCGGCGCGCCTGTCGCGGCTGGAGCGGCTTTCGCCCACCACGCTCGGCTTCGCGCTGAAGGTGGATGCGGGGGAACTCTCCTTCCTGCCCGGGCAATATGCCAATCTCGGCCTGCCCGGCACGCGGGAGGTGCGCGCCTATTCCTTCTCCAGCCTGCCACGCGACGGCGAGGTGGAATTCCTGGTGCGCAACATTCCCGGCGGGCGCATGTCGTCCTTCCTCGCCGAGCGGGCGAAGGTGGGGGACGCCTTGAGCTTCACCGCGCCCATGGGCTCCTTCTATCTGCGGCCGGTGACGCGGCCGCTGCTGTTCCTCGCCGGCGGCACCGGGCTCGCGCCCTTCCTCGCCATGCTGGACCTCCTGGCGCGGGACGGGCTGAACGTGCCGGCGCACCTCGTCTATGGCGTCACCTCCGACGCCGACCTGGTGCTGGTGGACAAGCTGGAGGCGTTCGCCGCGCGCCTTAAGGGCTTCACCTTCGCCACCGTCGTCGCCGATGGGGCCAGCACCCATCCGCGCAAGGGCTATGTGACCCATCACCTCGCGCCCGAGCACCTCAACGGCGGCAATGTGGACACCTACCTGTGCGGCCCGCCCGCCATGGTGGATGCGGTGCGCCACCATTTCCAGGCGGCAGGGGTGACCCCCGCCGCCTTCCACACCGAGAAATTCTCCCCCGGCGCCGAGGCCAAGGCGGCGTGAGAGAGGCGGCGTGAGAAAGGCGGCCTGCCGCCCGACCTTCGAACACCCGCTCCACACCCTCTGCCGCCCGCGCGGCAGCGGGCCGGGGAGACGCGCGCCATTCGCCCGGCCCATCGCGGCCCAAGGCCATCGCGGCCCAAGACCAGCACGGCAAAGCCGGCACACCCTTCAATTTGAGAGAGGAAACACGCCCATGTCCGCCCCAAGTTACTCTGCCCCAACCCCGGCGGGTCCAAGGCCCGTCAACATCCAGCAGCTCATCGATGAGAGCCCGGTGTCCCGGTTCCAGCTGCTCATCATCGTGCTGTGCTTCCTCATCGTCGCGGTGGACGGCTTCGACACGGCGGCGGCGGCCTTCATCGCGCCGGCCATCCGCGCCGAATGGCAGCTCACCCCGGCCGTGCTCGGCCCCATGTTCGGCGCCGGCCTGTTCGGCCTCATGGTGGGGGCGCTGGTCATCGGCCCGTTCGCCGACCGCTTCGGGCGCAAGCCGCTTTTGATCTTCTCGGTGGTCTTCTTCGGCCTCGCCTCACTCGGGGCGGCCTTCTCCCACTCCATCACCGAACTGACGTGGTGGCGGTTCGTCACCGGCCTCGGGCTCGGCGCCGCCATGCCCAGCGCCATCACGCTGACCTCGGAATATTGCCCCGAGCGCAAGCGCTCCTTCCTCGTCACCATCATGTTCTGCGGCTTCACTTTGGGCTCGGCCATGGGCGGCCTGCTGGCGGCGCAACTGGTGGCGGAGCACGGCTGGCGCTCGGTGCTGGTGGTGGGCGGCGCGGTGCCGCTGGTGGTGGCGGTGCTGCTGTGGGCGCTGCTGCCGGAATCCATCCGCTTCCTGGTGCTGAAGGATCCCCGCTCGGCCGCCGCCGCGCGGAACCTCGCCCGCATCGCCCCCGGGGCGGACCTGTCCGGCGCGGTGTTCGTGGGGCCGAAGAAGGCGAAGGGGCTGCCGGTGCAGCAATTGTTCTCGCGCAACCTCGTGGGCGGCACGCTGTTGTTGTGGCTCGCCTTCTTCATGAGTCTTCTGGTCTATTATCTCCTCACCAACTGGCTGCCCACCTTCATCAATTCCGGCGGCGCCTCGATCCAGCAGGCGGCGCTGATCACCATGATGCTCCAGCTCGGCGGCACCCTCGGCGGCGTGGTGCTGGGCCTGTTCATGGACAAGGTGAACCCCCACGCGCTGCTCGCTTCCGCCTATGTGGGCGGCGGCCTGTGCGTCACCGCCATCGGCAATTCCACCGGCGTGCCCGGCCTGCTGCCGGTGGCGGTGTTCGGCGCCGGCTTCTGCATCGCCGGCTCGCAGATCGGCATCAATGCGCTGGCGGCGGCCTATTATCCCACCGCGAGCCGGGCCACCGGCGTCAGCTGGGCCAACGGCATCGGCCGCTCGGGCTCGGTGGTGGGCTCCATGGTGGGTGGGCTGCTGTTGTCCTTCCACTGGGGCTTCGAAACCATCTTCGCCATCGCCGCCGCCCCCGCGCTGGTGGCGGGCCTCGCCATCTTCCTGAAGGGCCGGCTCGGGTCCGGCGCGACGCTGGATGCAACTCCGGTGGCGCAGGTCGCGCAGGAAGGCTGACGCCGAACCACATTCAATCGGGCGGTTCCGCTCTCACGGGCGGGGCCGCCCGACGCCCTTCCGGGAGGCGCACGCGGCCGGCGCATGTGGGATGATCCGCCCCGCGAATCGCGGGGAGGAAACGGGTATGGCGGCGGATCTCGATCTGTCCGGGAAGGTGGCTCTGGTGACGGGGGCGGCCAGCGGCATCGGCCTTGCGGCGGCGCAGCTCCTCGCCCGGCAGGGCGCCCATGTGGTGCTGGCCGATCGCGACGGCGCGGCGGCCGAGGCGGCGGCGCAGGCGCTCACGGCGGAAGGCGCGCGCGCCTCCAGCCAGGCCTGCGACGTAACCGACGAGGCGGCGGTGACGGAGGGCGTGGCGCAGGTGCTCGCCGCTCATGGCCGCGTGGACATCCTGGTCAACAGTGCCGGCCTCTCCATCCGCAAGGGCATCGCCGAGCTGGCGCTGGCGGACTGGGAGAAGGTGTTCGCGGTGAATGTCACCGGTGCGTTCCTCGCCACCCGTGCGGTGGTGCCGGCCATGCGGGCGCAGGGCGCGGGCGCCATCGTCAACATCGCCTCCATCATGGGGCTGTCTGGCGGCGGGCCCTATCCCAACCCGGCCTATCAGGCCAGCAAGGGCGCCATCGTGAACCTCACCCGCGGGCTGGCGGTGGAGCTGGCCCCGGCGGGCATACGCGTGAATGCCGTGGCGCCCACCTGGGTGCGCACGCCCTTCATTGCGCCGCTGATGAACGATGCGGAGCAACTGGCCCGCATCGAGGCGCTGATGCCCATGGGCCGCATCGCCGAGCCGGAGGAGGTGGCCGACGCGGTGCTGTTCCTGGCGAGCCCCATGGCCTCCATGATCACCGGCCACATCCTGCCGGTGGACGGTGGCTTTCTTTGCCAGTGAGCCGGCCAGTGAGCCGGCCCGGCACCGGGCCGAGCCGCGCGCACGTGCGACTTATACCGACGGCCCCGGTCTTTGACCGATGCCGAGAGGGTACGCTCAGGCGCCGCGCGGGCTTGACCAAAGGCTCGTGAGCCAAGCTCACGGGCCTTTTGTATCACAGGCTCACATAGATGAACTTGTCACCCTGCAGCGCCGGATAATTGGCGCGCAGGGCCGTGGCGATCTTGCCCACCAGGGTCTTGTCGCCCGCCGCCGAGGGGCCGACGAAGTCGGTGCCTGACATCCAGGTCTCGAAGAAGCAGTGCAGGCCCTCGTCATAGTCCGCGCCGGTGGGGTTGGCGGTCTTGTCGGCGAGGGTGGCGACACCCTCCTTGGTCACTTCCAGCCGCCAGTCGCGGTCGTCCACCACCGAGCCGATGAGCTTGGCGAGGTCGGCGTCGGTCCAGGTGCCGTTGATATCGAGAGCCATGTCGCATTCCCTACCCGTGAAGGTGTCCCGGGGCGGGAGAAGCAAGAGCCGATCCATGAGGGCGGGGGACATGCGGCGCAGCGCGAGCCGGCGCGCATCGGACGGGGCGGTCCAAAGACGGAAACGGCCGCTCGCGCGGCCGATCCCTCACCTGTGCCTAGCGCGGATCCGGCCCGGCCGGATCGCGGAAGGCGGATGCCGTGATGAAGCTCAGCGGCGCTCGGGCCGGGCGTCGGCCTTCACCGCTTCGTCGTGATACCAGCTGGAGCCGATGACCGCCTGGGTGGCGCCCATGGCCGCGATTTCGGCCGCCCATTTCGCCTCTTTGGAAGGCATGCCGACATTCGCGCCATTCTTCATGGGGAAGGGGTAGATTTTCGCCGTCTCGCGCTTCTGCATCACAGTCATCATTCAAACTCCGGTCGATGAGCCTCCTCGGCACCATCCATTGATCCGTTCTTAGCAGACTTTTGGATCTCGATATACATAAATTGCCTAAAAAATTAGTATGATGCCTAATTTATAGGCGTATATAATTTCAAGACAGATATCCGATTTGTTTGCGCGTATGGTGCATAGCGTCCGCGCGTCTATCGCAGTGCAGCGAAGGTGCGCAGTATCAATCGCCTGTGGCGCGCATTTGTTCCGTGGGAATCGCGGTGGTGGCGTCCCGACGGCGCGATATCCGGGTTTTGCCTGCACGATGGGCGAAGCGCCCAAGCGTAAGGCCTAATCCTGGTGCACAAATGGGCAGGCAGCGCCCGAACAGGGCGTTGCGGGGCCTTATGTGGCGGTTGCGTGAACCTTGGCACGCGGATTGCTAGAGAGATGGCGGCTCAAACGGTCAGTGGATTCTTCGCGGCCGGACGCTCAGTCACGAGTTCCAAGATCTCACGTCATCGGCTTATGAGAGACTGCAATGCCAAAGTTTAAACTCGAGTATATCTGGCTGGACGGTTACACCCCGACCCCGAATCTGCGTGGCAAGACGCAGGTCAAGGAATACGACGTGTTCCCGACCCTCGAGCAACTGCCGCTGTGGGGCTTCGATGGCAGCTCCACCCAGCAGGCCGAAGGCCGCAGCTCCGACTGCGTGCTCAAGCCCGTGGCGGTCTATCCCGATCCGGCCCGTCCCAACGGTGCTCTGGTCATGTGCGAAGTCATGATGCCGGATGGCGTCACGCCGCATGCCACCAACAAGCGCGCCACCATCCTCGACGATGCCGGCGCCTGGTTCGGCTTCGAGCAGGAATACTTCTTCTACAAGGACGGCCGTCCGCTCGGCTTCCCGGAGAATGGCTTCCCGGCTCCGCAGGGTCCGTACTACACGGGCGTCGGCTTCAAGAATGTCGGCGATATCGCGCGCCAGATCGTCGAGGAGCACCTCGACCTCTGCCTCGAGGCCGGCATCAACCACGAAGGCATCAACGCGGAAGTCGCGAAGGGCCAGTGGGAATTCCAGATCTTCGGCAAGGGCTCCAAGAAGGCGGCCGACGAAGTGTGGATGGCCCGTTACCTGCTCCAGCGCCTGACCGAGAAGTACGGCATCGACATCGAGTACCACTGCAAGCCGCTCGGCGACACCGACTGGAACGGCTCGGGCATGCACGCCAACTTCTCCACCACCTATCTGCGCGAAGTGGGCGGCAAGGCCTATTTCGAAGCGCTGATGGCGGCCTTCGATGCCAACATCGAGGAACACATCGCCGTGTACGGCCCGGACAACCACATGCGCCTGACCGGCAAGCATGAGACCGCGCCGTGGAACAAGTTCTCGTATGGCGTGGCCGACCGTGGCGCGTCCATCCGGGTGCCCCACTCCTTCGTCAAGAACGACTACAAGGGCTATCTCGAGGATCGCCGCCCCAACTCCATGGGCGACCCCTACCAGATCGCCTCGCAGATCCTGAAGACCATCGCCTCGGTTCCGACCAACGTGTCGGCTGCGGCCTGACGTTAAAAGCCACGGCGCGTTCCGCGCGCCGTGGCTCCCTTCCGGGCATTGCCGTTTTGGCTCCTGTGCGCGTCGCCCTGGCGACGTGCAGCCCGCATTCTTCAAGATCCATTCGTCACAGCCAGACTCTTGCTCATTCCAGACTGTTGCTCATCAAGGTGTGAGGCACGGCGGATCCCGGCTTGGCCCGGACCGTCATGGGACGCCTGCTTCGTCAGGATTCGTCCCGGCCATCCACGCCTCGACCGCCTGGCGTGTCCTGTGGAGGGATGGCGTCAGCGGAGCGGCGTGGATGCCCCGGACGAGCCGTGGCCTGGCCTGTTGGCCCGCGTGAGCTCCTTTTTCATAGCCTTGTCTGCGCAAGCGTCGCCCGCACGAGCTGGCGAGTGGCTTGCGGTGTTGCGCGTCCCGGCCTCGCGGTGCCCCTTCCCCCAGATCCCTGCGACCCCCAAATCCTGCTGCCTGGCGTCTTCCTCCCTCACAGGTGAAGCGCTGGTGGCTGCGCGTGCCTGCCAACGGCGGTTGAATGGGGCTTCTCCTCCCGGCCATGAGGCCGCACGGTCCTGGAGTGACGCCCTCCCGGGACCGGCCAAAGGCGGTGGCCGGTGGGATGAGGGTCGCCTTAACCCGTTTTCCAGCCTGACCGGGCCGCTCTCTTTGCTAAGATCGGTGCCGGATTCGCCATCCGGGCTGACACGGCCGGAGCGGTGAAGCCGGCTCAAGGGAGCGCGATCCATGCCTGCCGATTGGAATGCCCGCCAGTATCTCAAGTTCGAGGACGAGCGCACCCGTCCGTCCCGCGATCTGCTGGCCCAGGTGCCGCTGGCGGATGCCGCCTTCGTGGTGGATCTCGGCTGCGGCCCCGGCAATTCCACCCAGCTGCTGGCGGAGCGCTTTCCCGGCGCCCAGGTGCTGGGGCTCGACACCTCGCCGGACATGCTGGCGGCCGCCCGCGCGCGCCTGCCCACCGCCCGCTTCGAGACCGGCGATGCCTCCACCTTCACGCTGGAAAAGCCGGCGGACCTGATCTTCGCCAATGCGGTGCTGCAATGGGTGCCCGACCACGGGGTGCTGCTGCCGCGGCTGTTGTCGCTGCTGGCGCCGGGCGGCGTGCTGGCGGTGCAGATGCCGGACAATCTGGACGAGCCGTCCCATGTGGCCATGCGGGAGAGCGCCATGTCCGGCCCCTGGGCGGACAAGCTGTCGGAGGCCTCCCGCGCCCGCGCTGTGCTGCCGGAACCCGGTGGCTATTACAACATGCTGGCGCCCCATGCGGGGCGGGTGGACATCTGGCACACCATCTACAACCACCCGCTGGACGGGGTTTCAGCCATCGTGGAATGGCTGAAAGGCACCGGCCTGCGCCCCTTCCTCGATCCGCTGGAGGGTGACGAGCGCGCGGAGTTCCTGGAGGATTATGCCGCGCGCCTCTCCGACCGCTATCTGCCGCGGGTGGATGGCAAGGTGTTGCTGGCCTTCCCGCGGCTGTTCATCCTGGCGGTGAAGTCATGAAAAAGGCCGACGGGTTGAACCCATCGGCCTTTGGAGCAAGCCTGTGCAGCCTGCAGGTATAAGGTGCCGCCGGATCACCAGCTGGGCAGAACGGCGCCCTTGAAGGTCTCCAGGATGAAGGCCTTGGTCTCGGGGGACTGGTAGGTCTCAACCAAAGTCTTCACCCAGGGCTTGTCCTTGTCCTCAGCCCGCACCGCGATGACGTTCACGTACGGTCCCTTGGGATCCTCGCGCAGGATGGGGTCCTTCACCGGGTCGAGGCCGGCTTCCTTGGCATAATTGGTGTTGATGCCCGCAGCCGCGAGATCCGGCAGGGAGCGCGGCAGCTGGGCGGCGTCGATCTCCACGAACTTGAGCTTCTTGGGGTTGTCCACCACGTCCACCACCGAGGCCTTCACCCCGATGCCGTCCTTCAGCTTGATGATGCCCTTGTCGGCCAGCAGCAGCAGGACGCGCCCGCCGTTGGTCGGATCGTTCGGAATACCGATCGATGCGCCGGCCGGGATATCGGCGAAGGTCTTGTACTTCGTCGAATAGACGCCGATGGGGAAATTCACCGTCAGGCCCACGGGCACGATCTTGTAGCCACGATCCTTGATCTGGTTGTCGAGGTAGGGCTGGTGCTGGAAGGAGTTCGCCTCAAGATCGCCGCCGGCCAGCGCGGCGTTGGGCACCACATAGTCGGAAAACTCGATCACCTTGATATCAAGGCCTTTTTTCGCCGCCTCGGCCTTTACCTTCTCCAGGATCTGGGCGTGGGGGCCGGGGGTGACGCCGACCTTGATGGTCTCGGCGGACGCCGCGGTGAGGAGGCCGGCGGCGAGCGCGAGGGCGAGCGCGCCGGCAGTCGCGAGGGCTTTCATGGAAGTCTCCGTTGAGAAGTCGAACGTGAGGAAGGTGGAGAAGTTCAGGATCGGCTGCGCTTGTCGAGGCGGCGGGCGATGAGGTCGCCCAGCGTCTGCACCCCCTGCACCAGCAGGATGAGCACGATGACCACCGCCGCCATCACCTCGGGCATGAAGCGCTGGTAGCCGAAGCGGATGCCGAGGTCGCCCAGCCCCCCGCCGCCCACCGCGCCCACCATGGCGGAGTAGCCCAGCAGCGATACCGCCGCGAGCGTCAGGGCCAGCGTGATGGCCGGCAGCGCCTCGGGCAGCAGCACCTTGGCGACGATCTGCAGCGGGCTTGCCCCCATGGCCCGGGCGGCTTCCACAAGCCCTTGATCCACCTCGCGGATCGCCGCCTCGATCAGGCGGGCGATGAAGGGCGCGGCGGCCACCGTCAGCGGCACGATGGCCGCGTTGGTGCCGATGGAGGTGCCCGCCACCAGCCGGGTGAAGGGGATGATGGCCACCACCAGGATGATGAAGGGGGTGGAGCGCGCCGCATTCACCACCAGCCCCAGCACATGGTTGGCAAGCGGCGCGGCAAACAGCTCCCCCTTGCGGCTGGTGGCGAGGAAGACCCCGAGCGGCAGACCCGCGAGGGTCCCCAGCACGCCGGAAACCGCAACCATGTAAAGGGTTTGCTGGGTGGCATCGATGATCAGGTCGACGATGGCGGGCGGCAGCAGGCCGAAGCTGAGATCAAACATAGCCAAGCACCTCCGCCGACAGATGAAGCCGCTCCACCGCGCCGACCACCGCCGAGACGGTGGCGGTGTCGCCGGGGACCGAGACGATGATGACGCCGAAGGGGGCGCCGGCGATCTCGTCCACCTGGGCCTGGATGATGTTCACATCCACCGACAGCAGCCGCGACACCCGCGACAGCACGGGATCGGTGGCATGGGAACCGGTGAAAACGATGCGCAGCACCGCGTCGCGGCCATCTGCCGGCTTGGGTTTCAGGCGGTTGGCCAGCTCCGGCGGCAGGCTCTGGCCAGTGAGGGCGGAGAGGAAGGAGCGGGTGGTGGCGTGCTGCGGGGCAGCAAAGACGTTGTAGGTGGCGCCTTCCTCCACGATGCGGCCGCCGTCGATCACCGCCACCCGGTCGGCCACCGCCTTGATCACCGCCATCTCGTGGGTGATCAGCAGCACCGTGAGGTTGAGCTCGGAATTCACCTTGCGCAGCAAAGCGAGGATCTGGTTGGTGGTCTCGGGGTCGAGGGCCGAGGTGGCCTCGTCGGAGAGCAGCACGCGGGGGCGGGTGGCCAGCGCTCGGGCGATGCCCACGCGCTGCTTCTGCCCGCCGGACAGCTCGGCCGGATAGCGGTCGCGCTTGTCGGAGAGGCCCACCAGTTCCAGCAGGGGCTCCACGCGGGCCTTGATCTCGCGGCGGGGCACGCCGGCAATCTCCAGCGGCAGGGCCACGTTGCCGAAGGCGGTGCGCCGCGCCAGCAGGTTGAAATGCTGGAAGATCATGCCGATGGAGCGGCGCTCGGCACGCAGCGCCTTCTCGTCCAGGGCGCTGATGTCCACCCCGTCCACGGTGATGCGGCCGGATGTGGCCCGCTCCAGCCCGTTGACCAGGCGGATGAGGGTGGACTTGCCGGCACCGGAGCGGCCGATGACGCCCAGGATGGCGCCTTCCGGCACATCCAGCGTGATGTCGGAGAGGGCGGCGACCTGCGCGCTGGCGCCGCGCGCGGCAAAGATCTTCGCCACCTTCTCGAAGCGGATGATGGCGCGCGCGGCCTCCGGGACAGGGGAGGGCGAGGCGGGGGAGGGGGTGTGCACTGGATCCGCCGATAGGATGAGTGGGGCGTTCACGGGAGGCTCCGGGCTTGCCGCCTGTTCGCTAGACCGGACCCCGTGTCATGCCGTGATAGACGGCGGAAGGGTAGCGCGAACGAAGGCGAGCGTCACGTTTCAGGGACGACGTGGCGACCGCGGGTCCACAAAAGCTTCAACAAGCTGTGCGTTCCGGCGGGTTCCAGCTGGTTTCAGCGACACATCATCATGGCGACGCCCGTCCGTAATGGGGCAATGTTCCCGCCCAATATCGTTCTCTTTATCGAACGCGTCAAGTCTGTTATTAACCTGATGAATTTAGTGTGGGTCGAGTGTCCCGCCAAGTCCCTGAAGCAGGCGCCGGTCCAGGCGCGCCAGGGTGCGGGTAAAGACCGCGGCATCGTCCAGCGCCCGGGCCAATACAAGCGCCCCCTGGATGGCGAGCACCGCGTCCTCGGCCTCCTCGCCTGCCGCCGCTGCCGGATGGCCGATCCGGATCAGCGCGTCGGCCAACGCATCCCGCCAGCGGGCGAAATAGCTTTGCACCGCCTGCGAGAAGCGGTCGCGCACCTCGCCCAGCGCAAACACGCCCACGAGGCACACCCGCCGGCCGGAGCGGAAATAGGCGTCGGTGCGGGCCAGCATGTCGCGGATGGCGGCGGCGCCATCCTCCTGCGTGCGCAGGGGGGCGAACACGTTGGTCTCGAACCAGAGGTCGATCTCCGCCAGTACGGCGGCCGCCATCTCCTCCTTCCCGCCGGGGAAGAAGTGATAGAGGCTGCCCTTGCCCAGCCCGGTGCGGGCGGTGATGTGGGCGAGGCTCGCCCCCTCGAAGCCGTGCTCGCGGAACACCTCGCCCAGGAGGGGCAGGATGTCCGCGCGCTCGCTCACCGTCCGTGCCATGGCGGTCTTTCGTTGCTCAAGGCCATACCCTGAAGCTCACATGCCCAGTTCCGTGAGGCCGGGATGGTCGGCCGGGCGCGGGCCCAGCGGCCACAGGAAGCGGCGCTCGCTCTCGCGGATGGCCACATCGTTGATGGAGGCCTCGCGCCGGCGCATCAGCCCGTTCTCGTCGAATTCCCACTGTTCGTTGCCGTAGGAGCGGTACCACGCGCCATCGGCATCGTGCCACTCGTACTGGAAGCGCACGGCGATGCGGTTGTCGTTGAGGCCCCACAGCTCCTTGATGAGCCGATAGTCCAGCTCCTTCTGCCACTTGGCGGTCAGGAAGGCGACGATGGCGGGGCGGCCGGTGAAGAAGTCCGAGCGGTTCCGCCAGCGGCTGTCCGGCGTGTAGGCGAGGGACACCCGCTCGGGATCGCGGCTGTTCCAGGCGTCTTCCGCAAGGCGGGCCTTCTGGGCGGCGCTCTCCACGGTGAAGGGCGGCAGGGGTGGGCGCTGGCTCATGGTCTTTTCCTGTACCGATCAGTCAATAATGTACTGAATGGTACAGGACCGGGCATGAGTCAAGCGGGGCGGGATTTCTCCCGCCCCGTCTGGTGTCCTGCGTCTGGGTTCATTCCGCTGCGCGGGGCAGGCCGGGGCTCGCGTGGGGCGGGGTTCCCGCGTGGTGGTCGCCCGGCTCGTCCTTGGCGCCGATGAAGCGGCCGAAGATGCGCCCGAGGATGTGGCTCAGGTCGTCCATCACCGAGAACACGGCGGGCACGAACACCAGCGACAGCAGGGTCGAGGTGATGAGGCCGCCGATGACCGCGATGGCCATGGGCGCGCGGAAGGCGCCGCCTTCGCCGAGCGCCATGGCCGAGGGCACCATGCCCGCCACCATGGCGATGGTGGTCATGACGATGGGCTGCGCCCGCTTGCGGCCCGCCTCGATGAGGGCGGTGGTGCGGTCGATCCCCTGGTGCATGGCCTCGATGGCGAAGTCCACCAGCAGGATGGCGTTCTTGGTCACGATGCCCATGAGCATGAGGAAGCCGATGATCACCGGCATGGACACCGAATTGCCGGTGATGAGCAGCGCGATGAAGGCGCCGCCCACGCTCAGCGGCAGCGAGACCAGGATGGTGATGGGCTGGAGCAGGTCGTGGAACAGCAGCACCAGCACCGCCAGCACCAGCATCAGGCCGGCGGCCATGGCCATGGCGAAGCCGGTGTTCACCTCCTCCATGATCTCGGCGTCGCCCGCCTCCTTCAGGGTCACGCCGGCCGGCAGGCGTTGCGCCGTGGGCAGGGCCTTCACCCGGGCGAGGGCGTCGCCCAGCGGGGTCTCGCCCACAAGGTCGGCCTCCACCGCGATGCGCCGGGCACGGTCGTAGCGGTCGAGGGCGGTCGGGCCCTTGCCGAAGCGCACGTCCGCCACAGCAGAAAGCGGCACCGCGCCGCCGGCCGCCGTGGGCACCTTCAGGGCGTCGAAGGTGGCAAGGCTGGTGCGCGCCTTCTCGTCGAGCTGGACGCGGATGTCGATCTGCCGGTCCTTGGCCGAGAACTTGGCGAGGTTGGCGGAGATGTCGCCGATCGTGGCGATGCGCACCGTCTCGGCGATGGTGTCCACCGAGACGCCCAGCTCCGCCGCCTCGTCGAGCTTGGGCACGATGCGGATTTCGGGGCGGTCCAGCGCCGCCGAGGAGACCACGTTGGCCAGTTCCGGAACGTGGGCGCGGATGTCCTTTTCGAGCGCGATGGCGGCATCTTCCACCGCCGACCCGTCATTGCCGGAGAGCACCACCTGGAAGCCGCGCTGGGTGTTCTGCCCGTTCTGGCTCCAGGAGAAGCGCGCGTCGGGAATGGCGGCCAGCGTCCGCGAGAATGCGGTTTCGAACGCCTTCTGGTCCATGTCGCGCTCGGCGCGGGGCTTCAGGTTGATGACGATCTGCGCCTTGCGCACCTCGCCGGCGGTGAGCGAGAGGCCGCCCGAGCCACCGGAGCCGGCGGTGGCATAGACGCTGCGCACCTCCGGCAGCTTCAGCAGGGTGCGGGTGATGTCGTCGGACACCTTCTGGGTTTCGGCCAGCGTGGTGCCCGGCGGCAGCTCCACCGAGAGCAGGGCGCGGGAAATGTCGTTGGTGGGCAGGAAGCCGGACGGCAGCAGGGTGGAGAGGAAGATGGTGCCGATGAAGATGGCGATGCCCATGCCGATGGTGGCGAAGCGGTGCCGCACCGACCACGACAACAGGCGCACATAACCCCGCATCACCGGCCCGTCGCCGGCTTCCCGGTGGCCGGTGTCGCGCAGGAAATAGGCCGCCACCAGCGGCGTGATGAGCCGCGCCACCGCCAGCGAGAACAGCACCGCGATGGCGACCGTCAGGCCGAACTGCTTGAAATACTGCCCGGCGATGCCGCCCATGAAGGACACCGGCGCGAACACGGCGGCGATGGTGAGGGTGGTCGCCACCACCGCGAGGCCGATCTCGTCCGCCGCCTCGATGGCCGCGCGATAGGGGGATTTCCCCATGCGCATGTGGCGCACGATGTTCTCGATCTCCACGATGGCGTCGTCCACCAGGATGCCGGTGACCAGCGTGATGGCGAGCAGGCTCACTGCGTTCAGCGAGAAGCCCAGCATGTCCATGACCCAGAAGGTGGGCAGGATGGACAAGGGGATGGCGAGCGCCGTGATCAGCGTCGCCCGCACGTCGCGCAGGAACAGGAACACCACGATCACCGCGAGGATGGCGCCCTCGATCAGCGTGTGCATGGCCGATTGGTAGTCCGACTTGGTGAAGCGGACCGTGGTGTCGATCTCGGTGACGGTGATGCCCGGATTGGCGGCCTTGAGCTTAGCGAGGTCCTCATTCACCCGGTCATAGACGGTGACGTCGGAAAAGCCCTTGGCGCGGTAGACGCCGAAGGCCACCACGCTCTTGCCGTCGAGGCGGGCGAACACCCGCTGCTCGGCGGCGCCGTCGATCACCTGGCCGAGGTCGCCGAGGCGCACGAAGCGGCCGTTGGAGAGCACGATGCGGGTTTCGGCGAGGCCTTCCATGGTGGTGGCGCCGGCGAGCGTCCGGATGGACTGCTCCTGCGTGCCCACCTCGCCGCGCCCGCCGGACACGTCGAGATTGGTGGCGCGCAGCTGCCGGCTCACCTCGGCGGCGGTGATGCCCAGCGCCATCAGCCGGTCGGGGTCGAGGGCGATGCGGATCTCCCGGTCGACGCCGCCCTGCCGCTTCACCTGCGCCACGCCGCGCACGCCTTGCAGCGCGCGGGCAATGGTGTCGTCCACGAACCAGGAGAGTTCCTCCGTGGTCATGTTGGGAGACGACACCGCATAGGTGACGATGGGCAGGCCCTCGATGTCCACCCGCTGCACCTGCGGCTCGTCGATGGAGCGCGGCAGGTCCTGGCGGATCTTGGTGACGGCGTCGCGGGTGTCGTTCACCGCGCGGTCCACCAGCGTCTCCAGATGGAATTCCACCGTGGTGATGCTGGCGCCCTCCGAGATGGAGGAGGTGATGTGCTTGACCCCGGAGACGCCGGCGATGGCGTTCTCCACCTTCTTGGTCACCTGGGTTTCCAGCTCGCTCGGCGCCGCGCCGGACTGGGTGACCGTGACCATGACGATGGGCACGTCGATGTTCGGCATCTGCGTGACCGGCAACTCGCGGAAGTGCACGATGCCCAGCACCACCAGGATGAAGAAGAAGACGAGGGA
This sequence comes from Xanthobacter oligotrophicus, assembly GCF_008364685.1. Lineage (GTDB taxonomy): Bacteria > Pseudomonadota > Alphaproteobacteria > Rhizobiales > Xanthobacteraceae > Xanthobacter > Xanthobacter oligotrophicus. The sequence goes on along the minus strand of NZ_VTTL01000008.1, from coordinate 240,625 downwards.
GGGAACCGGCTTGCGGATCGCCCAGGCGGAGACGTTGAGAGCCATCAGCGTGCCTCGCCCAGGGAGAGCGGCTGGGTGACCGGTGTCACCCGGTCGCCGTCGCGCAGGAAGCTGCCGGCGCGCGCCACCACGGCGTCGTCGGCGGCAAGCCCGCTGGCGACAAGGATGCGCCCGCTCTTCTTGAGGCCGGGCACGATGCGGCGCACACCGACGATGCCGTCGGTGACGGTCAGCACATAGGCCCCGTCCGCGTCGAACATGACGGCCGACTGGGGCACGGTGAGCCCCTTCACCTCGCCCAGATTGATGACGGCGCGGCCATAGGCGCCGGATTTCAGGCGCGGATCGTCGGGCAAAGCGATCTTCACCGTGCCGAGCCGCGAGGCGCGGTCCACCTCGGCGGAAACCAGGCGCACCTTGCCGTCGAGGGGCGCTTCGAAGCCGGCGGGCTGCACCTGCGCGATGAGGCCGTCCTTCATGCGCGGCATGGCGCTTTCGGGCACGTCGGCCTGAAGGTCCATGGCGCCGTCCTCGGCGATGCGGAACAGGGGCGCGGCGCGGGTGGAGAGGGCGATGGCGCCGAGTCGGGCCTCCCGCGACAGGATGAGCCCGGCGGCGGGGGCGCGCACGTCGGTGCGCTTCATCTTCACGTCCAGCTCGTCGCGCTGGGCCTTCACGAACACGGCTTCGGCCTCGGCGGCGACCAGGGTTTCGCGGGCGGCGGCCACCTGGGCGGTGGCTACCTTCACCGCGCGCTCGCGCTCGTCCAACTGCTCTTGGGAGGAGGTGCCGGTCTTGCGCAGCTGCCGGGTGCGCTCCACCGCGGCGGTGGCCTCGGTCTCCTGGGCGATGACCTGGTCGAGGGCGGCGCGCTGCTGGGCGATGGCGGCGCGGGCCTTGGCGGCGGAGGCGGTGTTCTGGGCCAGCTGGGTCTCCAGCACCTCGCGGGAGAGGCGGGCCAGCACCTGGCCCTTCTTCACCTTGTCGCCGGCCTCCACCAGGATTTCCATGAGGCGATAGCCCTCGATCTCCGGGCCCACCTCGATCTCCTCGCGCGGCTTCAGGGTGCCGGTGACGAGGAGGGTGTCGGTCATGGTGTCGGGCCTGGGCTTCACCACCGTCACCGAAAGCGCGGGCGGCGCCTTGGGCGCCGGGCTTTCGGCGGCCTTGGCCGGCTCCGCCGCCAGAACGCCGCCTGCGCCGCCGCCCGGCGCCGCGGCGCAGGCGAGGAGAACGGCCGCCGCCAACGCGGCGCGGATTGCGGGACGGACGGTCGCGGACATGATGAAGGAAGCCTCTTTCCGGATCGGGGCGGGACGGTGGGGCGAGACCACGGCATTAACGTGACGGAAGGCGGCCGTGGCGCCGCTTGCGGGGGGCTGTGGCATTGCGGTCACGCTTCAGCCTCCGCCGATGCCGGGGCATCCGGCGCGAGCATGCGCTTGACCAGCTGGGCGAACGCCGGCAGCCGCTCGGCAAGCCGCCACTGGGGATGCAGCTGATGGTGAAGCAGCACCCCGTCACCGATGATCTGGAGCAGCACAACCACCGTGTCGAGGTCCAGCGCCGGGTCGATCTCGCCCTGGGCCACAGCGTTGGTGAGGGCCGCCTTCAACTGGACGCGGCTCTCCTCCTCATGGGGTTCCACGGCGGCGCGCAGGTCCGCGTTGCGGATGGCCTCGGCCATGACCTCGGGGCCGAGGCGCGCCGTGGCGAGACAGCCTTCCTCCATCATCAAGGCTGTGCAGTCGGTCAGGGCGTCGAGCACGGACGGGGCCTTCGAGACGGCGTCGAAAAAGGCGAGCCGCTCCGCCCGCTCCCCCTCTGCGATGGCGGCGATGAGGGATTCCTTGGAGGGGAAATAGCGGTAGAGCGCGCCGGGGCTCATGCCCGCCTCGGCGCAGATCTTCTGCATGGAGGCGCCATGGAAGCCGTCGCGGGAGAAGCAGGCCACGGCGGCGGCCAGGATGCGCTGGCGCTGCTCGGTGCGGTGGTCCGCCCGGCTCGCGGGCGCGGTCTTGGGCGCGGTCTTGGGCGCGGACTTGGCGGTCGGCGGGGATTCGGCCGGCCGGGCCACGGTGGAAGAGGTCATGGGCAAGGGGTCCATCCGGCAACCGTACGCCGAAAGTGATGAGAGCGAATGTTCGTTCGCATTATCACGCTGCGCTGCGGCGAGCAAGAGTGAACGTTCGTTCGCGTCCCGGGCGGCCCGGCGGGGACCATCGCCGATGCGTAAAGTGCGCAGGCCCTTGTCTAAAGGCGCGACACGAGGTGCATCGTCCCGCGCCCCCTTGAGCCGCTGCGGCCGGCACCCTACTTCTCGCTTGGTTCAAACCCGGACGGTGCCATGCTCGCTTCTGCCCTGGAAGCCTTTCGCCAGACCTTCTCGCCGCTGCTGCGCGGCATGCTTTTGAAGTCCATGGCGCTGGCGGCGCTGCTGCTGGTGGGCCTCGCCATCGGGCTTGAGGCGGCGCTTACCCATTTCGTGCACGTGCCGTCCTATCCCTGGATCGAGACCACCCTCGCCATCATCGCCGGCTTCGGTCTCGTCTTCGGCATCATCTACCTGATGCCGGCGGTGTCTTCGCTGGTGGCGGGCCTGTTCCTCGACGACGTGGCCGAGCGGGTGGAACAGGCGAGCTATCCCATGGATCCGCCGGGCCGACCCCAGCCGGTGCTGCGCTCGCTTTTCTATTCGCTGCGCTTCTTCGGCGTGGTTCTGGCGGTGAACCTGGCCGCCCTGCTGCTGCTGCTGGTGCCGGGCGTGAACATCATCATCTTCTACGTGGCCAACGCCTATCTCATCAGCCGGGAATATTTCGAGCTGGCCGCCATGCGCTATCGCACGCCGGAGGAGGCGCGGCGGCTGCGGCAGGCCCATGGGGTGCAGGTGTTCGTGGCGGGGCTGCTGATCGCGCCGATCCTGTTCGTGCCCATCCTCAACCTCATCCTGCCGGTGTTCGGCACCGCCTTCATGGTGCATTTCCACCGCCGCATCGCCCCGCTTCCGGTGCTGCGCGACCGCGACGGCGCGCTGGTGATCGAGGGGCGGGCGCTGTAGTTTTTTCGTGACGCGTTTTCTTCACGCGAACCGGTACCCACTTCGCTCGAAAACGCTCTAGCTGGCCTTTAAAGCCCCGCTGCCCTCAGCGCATCCGACTGGCGCGCGGCCACCTCTTCGGCCGAGAAGTCGCCCATGGCGGCTTCGAACAGGCGGTGGAAATTCAGCTCCGCCTTCAGGTGCAGGAACACGGCGCCGAGGCCCACGGCGGCGCGGTCCATGAACACGAACTCGCGCGGCACCGTCACCGGCCCCAGCTCCTTCAGGGCCTTGTGCACGGTGAAGGCCTCCTTGCGCCCATACTGTCCCGGCGCCACGCCGTCGGCGATGGAACGCACCCGGTTGTCCATGAGCGGGCCGTAGATGAAGCGCGCCCAGATGTTGAGCACGTCGATCAGCTCCCGCTTCAGCCCCTTGAAGCCCCAGGTTTCGTAGGCGTGAACCACGCGGGCGTCGTCGCCGGCCATGAGGCCGCGATACAGGTCCACCACCCCGGCCACGAAGCGCGGCGGGAAGATGCGCACGCAGCCGTAATCGAGCAGGTTGATGCCCGCCGGCCGCCCACCCTCCGAGAACACCGTGTAATTGCCCAGGTGCGGGTCGCCGTGGATCACGCCGAACCGGCTGAAGGGCAGCCACCAGGCGGCGAACATGGCCTCGGCCAGCTGGTTGCGCTCCTCCAGCGGATGGTCGGTAAAGGTGAGGATCTTCTCCCCCTCCAGCCATTGCAGCGTCAGCAGGCGCCCGGTGGAGAGGTCGTCGCGCACCCGGGGCACCCGCACCCGCTTCTCGCTCGCGAGCATGAAGGCATAGAGCGTGGCGTGGCGGGCCTCGCGGCGATAGTCCAGCTCTTCGCGCACCCGCTCGCCGATCTCGGTGGCGATCTCGCGGGTGTCGATGGCCCCGTCCATGCGCCGCTGGATGGAGAACAGGATGTCGAGCTGGGAAAGGTCCGCCTCCACCGCCGCCTGCATGTCCGGATACTGGAGCTTGCAGGCCACGTCCTCGCCGTCCAGCGTCACCGCCTTGTGCACCTGCCCGAGGGAGGCGGCGGCGGCCGGCTGGTGGGTGAAGGACGCGAACCGCGTCTCCCAGTCGCGGCCCAGCTCCGCCATCATGCGCCGGCGTACGAAGGCCCAGCCCATGGGGGGCGCATCGCTCTGCAGCTTCTGCAACTCGGCGGCATATTCGGGGGGCAGCGCGTCCGGGATGGTGGCCATCAGCTGCGCCACCTTCATCAGCGGCCCCTTCAGCCCGCCGAGTGCGGCGGTGAGGGCGGCGGCATTGGAGCTGTCGCGGTCGAGGCCCATGAGCCGGGTGCCGGCGATGCGCGCCGCGACGCCTCCCACATTGGCGCCGACGCGGGCATAGCGCGCGGCGCGGGCCGAAAAGCGGTTGCGTTCGTCGTCGGCGATCTTGTCGGCCATGGGGGTCCCGGCGTGTTGCGCGTGCCGGGTTCTACGCTCAGGCGGCCCGGCCGGATCGAGAGGTGAGGGCGAGCAGGATGAGGAGCAAAAGCGGCGCGAGCGCGTCCGCGTCCGTCATGGGGCCGGCATTGCCCGCGGCAAAGTTGCCGGTCGCGAGGGCGTGGGTCAGGGCGCGTGGGGGCGGAAGCCCGCCACGCCGGCGTCGGCGTCGAAGAGATAGTCGAAGGCATTCAGCGCGCGCACGGTGGTGTTGACGAAGGCGGGCCGGTGCCCCCGGCCCACCAGTATTACCGCCTCCGGCACCACCGGATCACCCGCATCGCCCACCTGGAAGGCGTAGGCGGGTGCGGTGGCGCCGGGGCCGGGCGCGACGGCGAGGCGTGTCCCGTCCGCGACCACGGTTGCGCCGCGTGGCGTGCGGGTGGCGAGGCCCTCGGTCTGGGCCTGCGGCAGCGACAGGAACATGGTGGTGACCCCCGTATCCATCAGCAGCGTGCCGCAGGCGGCGGGGGTGCGGCCGGCGAGGGAGAGGCAGGCGGGCGTCGCCGCCCAGTCGCCGGTTTGCGGGTCGGTGGCGAGCTTCACCTGTGCAAAGCCCTGCGCGGCATCGCTTGAAAGGCCCACCGTCACGGACTGCCGGCGCACCACATAACCGCGCCCGAGGGTGCCGGGCTGGCCGGGCGTGCCCATGCCCGGCACATTGAGGAGGGGGTTGCGGTCGGGCGTCGCGCCGGGCTGGTGATCGCGGCTGCGGGCGAAGCCGATGCCGAGCATGGCCACGCGGCGCGGCGCCTCCTGCGGGCGGCAGCTGCGGGCGCGCTTCAGGCAGTCGATGCGGGTGACGGCGAGCACGCGGATGGGGCGGGTGGTGACGCGCGTGCCGTCCGCGCCGGTCAACGTCACCGGCGTCTCCACATAGACCCCGCGCATGATGCGGCCGGAGGAGGAATAGGTCAGTTCCCCCGGCCCGAGCTGCGGCAGGGCCTCGAAGCCGGCGATGGAGGTGGCGGACACCACCACGCCGGTGGAGCCGGTGTCCATCACCGCCCGGTGGATTTCGCCGCCCACCGACAGGCCGAGGGTGGGCGGTCGGCGGATCGGCGCGCCGTCCGGCGGTGCGTTGAGATAGGGCAGGGTGACGCCCTGCTGGGCCGCCGCCCCTCCCGCCAGCAGGATAGGCAGGGCGAGGGCGGCGAGGATGGCGGCGGGAGAGCTGAAGCGGTTCACGGCAGACGGTCCATGGATGGCGACGGCCTGTTCCTCCCGGCCCGGGGACGTGCGGCGCCGGGCAGGCTCCGCCGAGGCCCGCCCCGCCGCTCAGCCGTGCATGAGCGCGGAGACGTGGGCGGCGGCCGAGGTGGCGAGGCCTTCCAGGTCGTAGCCGCCTTCCAGCACCGAGACGAGGCGGCCCTTGCAGGTGGCGTCGGCCACTTCCATCAGCCGGCGGGTGACCCAGCCGAAGTCGGTGTCCAACAGGCGCAGCGAGGCGAGCGGGTCGCGGATATGGGCGTCGAAGCCGGCCGAGATCAGGATCAGGTCCGGCGAGAAGGCGGAGATGCGCGGCAGGATGCGCGTCTCCATGGCTTCCTTGAACACCGCCCCGTCGTCGCCCGAGCGCAGCGGGGCGTTGACGATGGTGTTGGCGTCCCCGGTCTCGTTCACGGCGCCGGTGCCGGGATAGAGCGGCATTTCGTGGGTGGAGCAGTAGAGCACGCTATCGTCGGCCCAGAAGATGTCCTGGGTGCCGTTGCCGTGGTGCACGTCGAAATCCACGATGGCGACCCGGCTGAGGCCGTATTTCGCCTGGGCGTGGCGGGCAGCGATGGCCACCTGGTTGAGCAGGCAGAAGCCCATGGGCTTGCGCGTCTCGCAATGGTGGCCCGGCGGGCGCATGGCGACGAAGGCGTTCTGCACCTTGCCGTCCAGCACCTCGTCCACCGCATAGCAGGCGCCGCCCACCGCGCGCAGGGCCGCTTCCCAGCTGCCGGGGGACAGCACCGTGTCCGAATCGATGCGCACCAGCCCTTCCTTCGGCGAGGCGCCGCCCAGGCCGTCGACGAAGTCGGCGGGGTGCACGCGGATGATGTCCTCGCGCGCGCCGAGGGGAGCAAGGTCACGGATGAGGTGGGTGAACTTCTCCTGCTCGAAGATACGGTCGAGGGCCCGCAGCCGGTCCGGCCGCTCGGGATGTCCGGGCGGGGTCAGGTGGTTGAGGCCGGCAGGATGGGTAACGAGCAGCGTGTGCATGAGCCTTGGCGTCTCCCTGAGCCGTGCGTCTTGGCCGTGCATCTTGGCCGTGGCTTGGTTTCCGGCGTGTTCGCCGTGTTGTTCTTGACATACCATATTCCAGCGCGACGGGCAGGATGTTGCGCCGGATCAAGAACGGCTTCCGACCAAAGGCGCGGGTGCCCTGCGTGCACGTCATACCAGCGGCCTTTTGCTTTGGCCGATGCCCAGTGGGCGCCGCTCAGGCGCCGCGCGGGCTTGATGCCGACGCGATGAGCGGCTCACCGGCCCGTGGCCTCAGCCCTCCGCCCGCTGGGGCCGGGCCATGAGCGCCTCGATGGCGCCGTCGATGGACAGGCGGCCCTGCAGCACCCCGTCCACCGCCGCGCTCACCGGCACGTCCACGCCCTTGGCGCGGGCCATCTCCACCAGCACCGAGGCGGTGAAGGCGCCTTCCGCCAGTTTGTCGCCGGTGGCCGCGCCCGCCCCCAGCGCCTGCCCGAAGGCGAAGTTGCGCGATTGCGGGCCGGAGGTGGTGAGGATGAGGTCGCCGAGGCCCGACAGGCCGGTGATGGTCTCCGCCTTCGCCCCATAGGCGCGACCGAAGCGCATCAGCTCGGCGAAGCCCCGCGCCACCAGCGCCGCCGCAGCGCTCGCCCCGAGCCGGCGGCCGGAGACGATGCCGGCGGCGATGGCTAGCACGTTCTTGGTGGCGCCGCCGATCTCCGCCCCGCGCACGTCGGTGGAATGGTAGAGCCGCAGCGTGGATGAGCCGAGCGCCGCCGCCAGCTCCGCCGCCAACTGCTCGTCATGGGCGGCGAGGGTGACGGCGGTGGGCAGGCCGGCGGCCACATCGGTGGCGAAGCTGGGGCCGGAGAGCACGGCCGGGCGGGCGCCGGGCATGGCCTCGGCGATCACCTCGCTCATGAAGGCGCGGGTGCCGCGCTCGATGCCCTTGGCGCAGGAGATCACCGGCAGGCCGTCGCGGGCCAGCGGGGCGAGGCGCGCCAGCGCCGCGCGGCAGGCCTGGGCCGGCACCACCAGCAGCAAGGCGTCGGTGGCGGCCACGGCGCCGAGATCCGCGGTGGGGGTGACGGCAGGGTCCAGCGCTATGCCCGGCAGGTCCGGCCGGTTCTCGCGCAACTGCGCCATTTCGGCCATGGCGGCGGCATCGCGGCCCCACAGCACCACCTCGTGGCCGGCCTGCCCGCTCTGGCGGCCGGCGCGGGCCGCGGCATTGGCGAGCGCGGTGCCCCACGCGCCCGCACCCATGACGCCGATGCGCCGGTAGGCAACAGCCATCGTGTCAGGCCCGGGCGTTGGCGGAGGCGGCGGCCACCGGGTCCAGCGGCCAGCGGGCGCGGGGGCTGAAATCGAACCGGTCGCGCATCCCGCGCGACAGCCGCTCGGCCCCCGCCCAGGCGATCATGGCGCCGTTGTCGGTGCACAGCTCCGGCGAGGGCATGGCGAAGCGGGTGTTCAGCTCGGCGGCCACCTTGGCCAGGGTTTCGCGGATCATGCCGTTGGCGGCGACCCCGCCGGCCACCACCAAGGCGGTGGGGCCACGGCCCAGCCGGTCGCGGAAGGCGCGGGCGCCGGCACGCACCCGGTCGGCGATCAGGTCCACCACCGCCGCCTGGAAGCTGGCGCACAGGTCCGCCACGTCGTCGTCGGAGAGCGGGGCGATGCGGTCCGCCTCCAGCCGCACCGCGGTCTTGAGGCCGGAGAGGGAGAAGTCCGGCTCGCGCCGGCCCATCATGGGGCGGGGAAAGGCGAAGCGGCCGGCATAGCCGAGCTTGGCCTGCGCCTCCACCTGCGGCCCGCCGGGATAAGGCAGGCTCAGCATCTTCGCCACCTTGTCGAAGGCCTCGCCCACGGCGTCGTCGAGCGTGGTGCCGAGGCGGGTGTAGCGGCCCACGTCTTCTATCGCGAGCAGCTGGGTGTGGCCGCCGGAGACAAGGAGCAGCAGGTAGGGGAAGGCGACGCCATCGGTGAGGCGGGCAGTCAGCGCGTGGGCTTCCAGGTGGTTCACCGCCACCAGCGGCTTCTTGGCGGCGAGCGCGATGGCCTTGGCGGTGGTAAGGCCGACGATGACCCCGCCGATGAGCCCCGGCCCCGCCGCCGCCGCGATGCCGGACAGCTCGGAATAGTCGGCATTGGCCTGGCGCATGGCCTCGGCGATGACGTGGTCGAGGATCTCCACATGGGCGCGCGCCGCGATCTCCGGCACTACGCCGCCATAGGGCGAATGGATCTCCACCTGCGAGCGGATGACATTGGAGCGGATGTCGGACGCCCCCGAGGGCGAGCGCGCCACCACCGCCGCCGATGTCTCGTCGCACGTGGTCTCGATGCCGAGCACCAGAAGATCGGCCACGCCCTCACCCTCCCGATCACGTTTTTCTGCGGTATCTCGCTATGGTGCCGCTGCGCCCGAACGCCGCTCTATCCCATTTCGATTCCGTCGCGCATTGTACGCCGCCATGAGTAAGAATACGAAATCCGTTTACCATTCCGTCCACCCCCGTTTGCGCATCGGCACCCGTGGCAGCCCGCTGGCCCTGTGGCAGGCCCATGCGGTGCGCGCCGCGCTCGCGGCCGCGCTTGGGGTGGAACAGGAGGCCATCGCCGTCGAGGTGATCAAGACCTCCGGCGACCAGATCCAAGACCGCGCGCTGTCCGAGGCCGGGGGCAAGGGGCTCTTCACCAAGGAGATCGAGGAGGCGCTGCTGGACGGCCGCGTGGACCTCGCCGTGCATTCGGCCAAGGACGTGGCGACGGTGCTGCCCGATGGCCTGCACCTGGCCGGCTACCTGCCGCGGGCCGATGTGCGCGACGCTCTCATCCTGAAGGCCGGCGCGGCGCTGGCCGACCTGCCGGCGGGCGCGAAGGTGGGCACCGCCTCGCTGCGGCGGGAGGCCCAACTGCGCCGCATCCGTCCCGACCTGAAGGTGGAGCTGCTGCGCGGCAACGTCCACACCCGCCTCGCCAAGGTGCGGGACGGTGATTTTGACGCCACCTTGCTGGCGCTGGCGGGCCTGACGCGCCTCGGCATGGCGCAGGCGGCGAGCTGCGTGCTGCCGACGGACGATTTCCTGCCCGCCGTGGGGCAGGGGGCGGTGGCCATCGAGTGCCGCATCGCCGATCCCGATACCAATGCCGCCATCGCCGCCATCGCCTGCCGCGACACCGGCATCGCGCTGGAGGCGGAGCGGGCGTTCCTCGCGGCGCTGGACGGCTCCTGCCGCACCCCCATCGCCGGGTTGGCCACAGTGGAGGGGGAGAATGTGCGCCTGCGCGGCCTCGTCCTGTCGCCGGACGGGAGTGATGCGGCGGAGATCGCGGAACGGGCGCCCATTGCAGACGCCGCCCGCCTGGGCGCGGAATGCGGCGCGAGCCTGCGCACCAGCGCGCCGGCGCGTGCGCTGGGGCTTTAGGGCGGGGCAGGCGGGATACCTTAGGTGTTCTGAGGTGACACGGGTTGGCTGGGCCGGGAACGCTGCAGAACCCTCTCCCGCTTGCGGGGGAGGGCAGGGTGGGGGCAGGGCCTCTCCGCAGTCCCGCCGCCGGGCTTTGTCCCCCAAGCGCTTTGCCCCCTCCCCAACCCTCCCCCGCAAGCGGGAGAGGGGGCGCTAGCCCGAAGAGGGGAGAGGTGGGGCGCCAGCCCGAAGAGGGAGACGACGCGGCAAGTGCAAACCGGGACACCGGCGCGGACTGAATTCTGTGAGCCTACGCCCACCCCATATTCTGACGACGGTTCTTTTCGAGCCCGGACACGTCTTTTTCAGAAGGCAGCCATGCATATTCTCGTCACCCGTCCGGAGCCTGCCGCCTCCCAGACCGCCGAGCGGCTGCGCACCCTCGGCCACGCGGTGACGGTGGACCCCATGCTGCGCATCGCGCCCACTGCGCCGACGCTGCCGGAGGGGCCGTTCGACGCGGTGGCCTTCACCTCCATCAACGGGGTGAAGGCGTTCGCGCTGCATCCGCAGGGGCCGGATTTTTTCCACCTGCCGGCCTTCGCGGTGGGTCCGCGCACCTCTAAGGAGGCGCGCGCCATCGGTTTCGCGAACGTCACCGACTGCGACGGCGACGCCTCGGCCCTCGCCGGGCGCATTGCCGGGGCGCTGCCGGCCGGGGCAAAGGTGCTGAATCCGGCGGGCGAGGATCGGGCGGCGGATCTCCAGGCGCTGCTGGCGGCGCCGGGCATCACGCTGGAGCTGGCCATCGTCTATGCCGCCCAGCCGGCCGATGCCCTCTCGGAAGAAGCGCGCGCGGCGCTGGCCAGCGGAACCGTGACGGCAGCTTTGCACTTGTCCCAGCGTACGGTGAAGACTCTGCTCAAATGCGTCGCCGCTGCCGGTCTTAACGATCGGTTGATTGAAGTGCGCCAACTGTGCCTGTCGGAGCAGGTGGCCGAGCCGTTCGTGAAGGCCGGACTGAAGGTGGAGGTGGCCACGGCGCCCAACGAGGACGCGCTTCTCGCCCTGCTGTGAAACGCCTGTGACACGACCTCGCGCAGCGGGGCGGTTGCGGCGCGACGCGGGGCGGTTTATCCGGAACCGGTACAGCGGATCCGAACTCACGATGGAGGCACGAGAGACGCCTATGGCGAGCGACGATCCGAAGGCGGAGGGCTTCGCGTCCCGCCCGTCCCGCACCCCGCCCACGCTGGACCTGAAGGCCGAGGAGGTCGCGACCGCTTCGGGCGCCACCGGTCCGGCCGCAGCCCAGGCGACTGGCGTGAAGAGCATCCCGGCCCAGGGCGCCGCCTCCCCGGAGCCCGGCAAGGACCCGAAGGCCGCCGGTGCCGACGCCAAGCCTGGCGATCCGAAGCCGGTCGAAGCCAAGCCGGCTCCGTCCATGCCGGTCGAGCCCAAATCTGCTGATACCAAGCTCTCCAGCGCCCCGTCGACCGGGCCGAAGCTGTCGGACGCCAAGCCGTCTGATGCCAAGCCGGCCGATGCGAAGCCCGCAGACGCTAAGCCGGCGGGATCGAAGCCGGCCGAGGCCGCTGCATCCGCCCCCGGCGAATCAGCCGCGCCCGCCGGCAATGCCGCCAAGGCCTCCGCGCCCGTCCCGCCCGCACCCGCGCGTTCGGGTGGCGGCGGCGCGGTGTTTGCCGGGCTTATTGCCGGCATCATCGGCGGCGGCGCCGTGGCCGGTGGCCTTTGGTATGCGCTTCCGCAATTCTTCCCGCCGCCCGCTCCCGTGGTGGAGCCGGCCCCGGTGGTGAACCTCACGCCGCTGCAGAACCGCATCGCCGCCCTGGAGGCCCGCCCGGCCTTCGATCCGCGCTCTATCGCCGCCTTGTCCGAGCGGCTGGAGCGCAGCGAAGCGACCCTGAAGTCTCTGGACGCCACGGTGGCGGCGCTGAAGTCCGCCCCCGCCCCGGCCGGCACGTCCGCTCAGGCTCAGGCCCCCGCGCCCGCGGTGCCGCCGGCGCTGTTGAAAACGGTGGATGACCTGAAGGCGAGCAGCGAGGCGACGCGGGACGCCCTCGCCACCGCCCGCCGCGACATCGAGGCCCTGCGTACGGTGGAGAGCAACCTCCATACGGCGGTGGCCGCCGCCACGGCTGGCGCGCAGCAGGCCGGCGCCCAGGCGCAGGCGCAGGTTCAGGCCCTCGCCCAGTCCCTCACGCCGAAGGTGGAGGCCGTCGGCCCGCGCCTCGATGCGCTAAAGGCGCAGATCGAGGAGGCGACCGCCGCCGCCACCGCCTTCAACCGCGCGGCCGCCGGCCTCGTGGTGCTTTCCACCTTCCGCGATGCGGTGGTCTCCGGCCGGCCGTTCGCGGCGGAGCTGGCCGCGGCCCGCATCACGCTGGGGCCGGCCGCCGGCCAGCTCGATCCGTTCGCCCCAGCGGCGGCGGCGGGCTATGCGGTGCCGTCCAAGCTCGCCGCCACGCTGGCGCAGCAGGGCGCCGCCGCCATCGCCGCCGAGCGGCCCGCGGCCGCCCCGGTGGACGCGTCAACCTCGCTGGTGGACCGGCTCCTGGCCTCGGCCGAGAGCCTGGTTAAGGTGCGCCCGGTCACAGGTCCCGGCTCGGTGGATCTGGAAGGCCTCATCGCCACCGCTGTCGGTCAGGTGAAGGCCGGCCAGCTGGATGACGCCCTCATCACACTGAAGAAGCTGCCGGAACCCGTGCAGGCCCGCCTTGCCGTGATCCGCGAGATCGAGGCGCGCACCGCTGCGGTGCGTGTCGCCGGGACGCTCTACCAGCAGCAGCTCGCCGCCATTTCGAGGAAGGTGCCGTGATCCGCCTCGTCCTATTCCTGCTCCTGCTCGTCGCCATCACCTTCGGCGTCTCCTGGCTGGCCGACCGGCCGGGCGAGGTGACGGTGGTGTGGGAAGGCGTAGCCTATGGCACCACCGTGCCCGTGGCGCTGGCGGTGATCGCCGTCGTCGCCGGCCTCATCCTGATTTTGTGGCGCATCCTGTCCCTGCTGGTGCGCTCGCCGAAGATCATCGCCGCTTTCTCCCGCCGCCGCCGGCGCGAGAAGGGCTGGAACGCGGTGACGCGCGGCCTGCTCGCGGTGGGCATCGGCGACAATGCCGCCGTGCGCCAGGCCCGGCACGATGCCGCCCGCCTGCTGCCCCACGAGCCGCTCACCCACCTGCTCACCGCCCAGGCGGCGCAGCTGGATGGCAAGCACGAGGTGGCGGTCGCCGCCTTCCGCGCCATGGTGGACAAGCCCGAGACCCGCCTGCTCGGCCTGCGCGGCCTGCACATGGAGGCGCGCAAGGCGGGGGACAAGGCGGCGGCCTACGCCATCGCCGAGGAAGCCGCCTCGGCCGCGCCGACGCTGGGCTGGGCGGCGGATGCCGTCATCGAGGCGCGCTGCGCCGCCGGCGACTATGCCGGCGCGCGGGGCGTGTTGGAGCGCCAGATGGCGCTCAAGGGCATCGACAAGGCCCAGTACCGCCGCCGCAAGGCGGTGCTCCTGGCCGCCGAGGCCATCGCGCTGGAGCATTCCGATCCGCTGGTGGCGCGGGAGAAGGCGGTGGAAGCGGTGCGCCTCGCCCCCACCCTGGTGCCCGCCGCCGCCTGCGCCGGCCGCCTGCTGGGCGCCGCCGGCGAGCTGCGCAAGGCGGCCAAGGTGGTGGAGACCGCCTTCGCCACCAATCCCCATCCCGAGCTGGCGGACGTGGAGGCCTATCTGCGGCCCGGCGACGCGGCACAGGATCGCCTGAAGCGCATCCGCACCCTGGTGAACCGGGCGCCCAGCCACCGCGAGAGCGCCATCGCCCTGTCCCGCGCCGCCATCGACGCGCAGGAGTTCCGGCAGGCCCGCCTGGTGCTGGAGCCGCTGCTCGCCGAGCCGAGCCAGCGCGTCTGCCTGCTCATGGCCGAACTTGAAGCCGCCGAACATGCCGATATCGGCAAGGCTCGCGAATGGACCGCGCGCGCCGTGCGCGCCCATCGCGACCCGGCCTGGATCGCCGACGGCGTGGTGTCGGATGCCTGGGCGGCGGTGTCGCCGGTGTCCGGAAAGCTCGACGCCTTCGTGTGGGAGGTGCCCCCCGGCGTCTCCGCCACCCCGATCCTTGAGCATGAGGCCGAGCGGGTGAAAGCGGCCATCGCCGCCGTCCGCGCCAGCGAGGAGGCCAAGGCGCTGGAGACCAAGGCTTCGGAGGCCAAGGCCCAGGAAGCAGCTCTCGCCGCGGCGGTTGCGGAGGCCTCCGCCCGCTCCGGCGCGCAGGTGGACATTTTCGTGCCTGCGCCTCCCCCTGAGCCGGTGGCGGAAAAGGCGCAGGAGCCGACGGAGGTCGCCGCCCCACCGGCCCCTTCCACGCCAGCACCGACGAAGCCGGCACCGGCGCCGGTTTCCCCGGAGCCGACCCCCGCTCCCGCTCCCGCTCCCGCAACAGCCGCGAACGGGAAGGGGAAGCCGTCGCGTCCCGCCCCCATCGTCGCCCTGCCGCCCCTGCCGGATGATCCGGGACCGGACGGGGAAACCCCCGACGAGCCGGAGACCCCAGGCAAGAAGCGCCGCCTGATGGGGCTTTGAGGGCCGTCTTGTCCCGATCGCGTTGAGACGGGCGCGCGCGTTCGCCAAACGGCGGTGGTGCGCGCCCCTGCGAGAGTTATCGTCGCCGAGCCCGTTCGGGCGGGGTTCGTGCCGCCCCTTCTCCCGCCCCGCGCCGGCCCTCCCGCCTTGTGGCGAACCCGCGCCGATGCTATGCGGCGCGGATGACCGCCAGCGCCCAGAAGAACATTCGCAACTTCTCCATCGTCGCCCACATCGATCATGGGAAATCGACCCTCGCCGACCGCCTGATCCAGATCACCGGCGGTCTCACCGAGCGGGAGATGACGGATCAGGTGCTCGACAGCATGGACATCGAGCGCGAGCGCGGCATCACCATCAAGGCCCAGACCGTGCGCCTGTCCTACAAGGCGCAGGACGGCGAGACCTACATCCTCAACCTGATCGACACCCCCGGGCACGTGGACTTCGCCTATGAGGTGAACCGTTCGCTCGCCGCCGTGGAGGGCTCGCTGCTGGTGGTGGACGCCTCCCAGGGCGTGGAGGCGCAGACGCTGGCCAACGTCTACCAGGCCATCGACAACAACCACGACATCGTCCCGGTCCTCAACAAGATCGACCTGCCCGCCGCGGAACCCGAAAAGGTGAAGGCGCAGATCGAGGACGTGATCGGCCTCGACGCCTCCGACGCCATCGGCATCTCGGCGAAGACCGGCCTCAACGTGGACCAGGTGCTGGAAGCCATCGTCACCCGCCTGCCGCCGCCCATGGGCGATCGCGCCGCGCCGCTGAAGGCGCTGCTGGTGGACAGCTGGTACGACACCTATCTCGGCGTGGTGGTGCTGGTGCGCATCATCGACGGCGTGCTGAAGAAGGGCCAGCGCATCAAGATGATGGGCTCGGGCGCCGTGAACGACGTGGACCGCGTGGGCGTTTTCACCCCCAAGATGGTGGCCATGGCCGAGCTTGGCCCCGGCGAGATCGGCTTTCTCACCGGCTCCATCAAGGAAGTGGCGGACACCCGCGTCGGCGACACCATCACCGAGGAAAAGCGCCCCTGCGCCGACATGCTGCCGGGCTTCAAGCCGGCGCAGCCGGTGGTGTTCTGCGGCCTGTTCCCGGTGGATGCGGCGCAGTTCGAGGATCTGCGCGCCGCCATGGGCAAGCTGCGCCTCAACGACGCCAGCTTCTCCTATGAGATGGAGACCTCCGCCGCGCTGGGCTTCGGCTTCCGCTGCGGCTTCCTCGGGCTGCTGCACCTGGAGATCATCCAGGAGCGGCTGGAGCGCGAGTTCAACCTCGACCTCATCGCCACCGCACCCTCGGTCATCTACGAAATCCAGATGATCGATAATTCGGTCATCGACCTGCACAACCCGGCGGACATGCCGGACGTGGTGAAGATCGAGGAGATCCGCGAGCCCTGGATCCGCGCCACCATCCTGACGCCGGACGAGTATCTCGGCTCGGTGCTGAAGCTGTGCCAGGACCGGCGCGGCAACCAGATCGAGCTGACCTATGTGGGCGCGCGGGCCATGGTGACCTATGACCTGCCGCTCAACGAGGTGGTGTTCGACTTCTACGACCGGCTGAAATCCATCTCCAAGGGCTACGCCTCCTTTGACTACCAGATCACCGAGTACCGTCCCGGCGACCTGGTGAAGATGTCCATTCTGGTGAATTCGGAGCCGGTGGACGCCCTCTCCATGCTGGTGCACCGCGCGCGCGCCGACGCACGCGGCCGGGTGATGTGCGAGAAGCTGAAGGACCTGATCCCCCAGCATCTGTTCAACATCCCGATCCAGGCGGCCATCGGCGCCAAGATCATTGCCCGCGAAACCATCAAAGCCCTGCGCAAGGACGTGACCGCCAAGTGCTACGGCGGCGACATCTCCCGCAAGCGCAAGCTTCTGGACAAGCAGAAGGAAGGCAAGAAGAAGATGCGCCAGTTCGGCAAGGTGGAGATCCCGCAGGAGGCCTTCATCGCCGCGCTGAAGATGGACGAATAAGGCGCGGGCACCCGCTTTGCGCGCAGTCGCGAATCACTGCACCTTTGCCTGAGCCGGTCCGGCCGCCGCGTCGCGCCGCAGGGAGGCAAGCCATGGCGAAGTTCGAGGTCTACAAGGACAAGGCGGGAGAGTTCCGTTTCCGCTATAAGGCGTCCAACGGAGAGATCATGTTCTCCTCCGAGGGCTACAAGGCCAAGAAGTCGGCGCTGGACGCCATCGAATCCATCAAGAAGAACGTTCCTGGCGCTCCGGTGGACGACCTCGACAAGGGCTGAGCGCGGCCGGTGCCGGTCCTCGCTCCCAGCCCATTCGCAGGCATGGCATGGTCCGTGCTTGAGTAGAGCTCTGGCGGGCGTGACGTGCGGGCCGCAGCGGGAAGGGGAGGGCTCATGTCGCCGAACACGGGTCTTGCCTCCGGCCTCGAGACCGCCGCGCGCGCCGCCTTCGAGCGTGCGCGGGATGACCAAAGCGGGGAACTCGCCACCTACATCCCCGAGCTTGCGCGGGTGGTGCCGGATCGCTTCGGGATCGCGCTCGCCGGCGTGGACGGCCACGTGTTGGGCGTGGGCGACGTGGACGTGCCCTTCACCATCCAGTCCATTTCTAAGGCGCTGGCCTATTGCATCGCGCTGGAAGCGCTGGGCCGGGACAAGGTGCTGGCCCATGTGGGGGTCGAGCCGTCCGGCGATGCCTTCAACGCCATCGTCTTCGATGCGCTCTCCAATCGTCCCTTCAACCCCATGGTGAATGCCGGGGCCATCACCGTGTCCGGCCTCCTCGCCGAGGCGTTCGGAGCGGAGGCGTTCGAGGTGGTGCTGGACCGCTTTTCCGCCGCCGCCGGCCGCCGGCTGGTGATGGACGAGACCGTGTTCCGCTCGGAGGCGCAGACCGGCCACCGCAACCGCGGCATCGCCCATCTGCTGAAATGCGCGGGCGCGCTCGGCGCCGATGTGGACGACGCCGTCGATCTTTATTTCCGCCAGTGCTCCATTCTCGTCACCGCCACCGACCTCGCGGTGATGGGGGCGACGCTGGCCAATATCGGGGAAAATCCGCTCACCGGCAGCGCCGTGTTCGCGGTGGAGGCGGTGCGCAACACCCTGTCGGTGATGTTCACCTGCGGCATGTATGATTTTGCCGGCAACTGGGCTTTCGACGTGGGCGTGCCGGCGAAAAGCGGGGTGGGCGGCGGCATCCTCGGCGTGGTGAACCGGCAATTGGGCATCGGCACCTATTCGCCACGGCTCGACGCCAAGGGCAATTCGGTGCGCGGCATCGCCGCCTTCCGCGACCTCACCGAGGAGATGGGGCTGCACGTGTTCGACCCCACCAACCGCGGCTCGTCCCTGCTCAGCGCCTATCGGCGCTGAACCGGCTTTCGCGCTGCGGGGCGGCGCGGGGACGAACTGGCGGGGGAAGAACGGCCGGCTGGAAGCCGGCCGGAGAGGTCAGGCGCGCCGGCTCAGGAGCAGCGCACGTAGACCATGGTGCCGTAGCGGCGGGAGACCTCGGGGTCCAGCCACTTCAGCACCAGCACGTTGCCGTCGAAGCGCACCACCTGCCGGTCGCGCTCGCCGCCCGCTGGGTCCTCGGGCGGGCCGATATAGGTCGGGCCGCCGGCCACCTGCTTCGACACCACTTCGGTCAGCTTGTTGTCGTCGGCGAGATACATCATGACGCCGCCATTGGTGCCGGCGGTGATGACGTAGGGGTTGGAGCACTGGGCGCGCGCCTGGTTCTCGGTCCGGGTGGCGTCGTCCGGCCGGTGATAGGCGGCAAGGCCCCAGCGGCCCACCAGGCGGTCGGGCGGGATCGGGCTGGTGAATTGCGGGCGGGCCGGGGGCGGCGGCTCGGTGGGGCCGCTCGCGCACCCGGCGAGGGTCAGCGCCAGTCCGGTTACGGCAATGCCCAGCAGGCCGGCGCGCCGCGCGGCGCCCACATGCGACTTTGATCCCGCAAACATCTTCGTCATGTGATTTCCGAGGCCTCCCGCCGCCACGACCCTCAGATCCATTGGGATCCGTTACCCGATTGCCCGCCATGCCAGCCGGTTGCACCGACCATAATGGCTGGCGCCGCCCGCGTCGATGCCGCCGCGCCCCGCGAATCGCGAAGGATCGACGCCAGTGTGCAGCAAAGCTAGACCACGCGGGTTACGGCTTTCCTAGCTGCCCTTTGGGGCCGCGGCCCGATCTCATGCTGCAGCGCGCCTTGACGGGGCGGGGTGGCCCGCTTATCTCCGCTGCGAGCTTGGCACTCCACCTTGGAGAGTGCCAGAACCGGCGGGCCAGAGGCTCGCGTCCCTCCGAGAGGTAAAAACATGTCCTTCCGTCCCCTGCACGATCGCGTCGTGGTCAAGCGCATCGAAGCCGAGCAGAAGACCGCTGGCGGCATCATCATCCCCGACACCGCCAAGGAAAAGCCCCAGGAGGGCGAGGTGATCGCGGTCGGTCCCGGCGCGCGCGACGAGGCCGGCAAGCTGGTTCCCCTCGACGTGACGGCGGGCGACCGTGTGCTGTTCGGCAAGTGGTCCGGCACCGAAGTGAAGATCGACGGCCAGGACCTTCTCATCATGAAGGAAAGCGACATCCTCGGCGTCATCGCCAAGTGAGTGTCGTCGCCCAACTGATGGCGGCCTGAACGCACCAATAATCCCCAAATTTAGGAGGCCGTAATGGCTGCCAAAGAAGTAAAGTTCTCCGGCGACGCCCGCGAAAAGCTGCTGCGCGGCGTCGACATCCTCGCCAACGCCGTGAAGGTCACCCTCGGTCCCAAGGGCCGCAACGTGGTGATCGAGAAGTCGTTCGGCGCCCCGCGCATCACTAAGGACGGCGTCACCGTCGCCAAGGAGATCGAGCTGGAAGACCGGTTCGAGAACCTCGGCGCCCAGCTGGTGCGTGAAGTCGCCTCGAAGACCAACGATCTGGCCGGCGACGGCACCACCACCGCCACCGTGCTGGCCCAGGCCATCGTGAAGGAAGGCGCCAAGTCGGTCGCCGCCGGCATGAACCCCATGGACCTGAAGCGCGGCATCGACCTCGCCGTGGCCGCCGCCATCGCCGACATCCGCGCCCGCGCCAAGAAGGTCTCCTCCTCCGCCGAAGTGGCGCAGGTCGGCACCATCTCCGCCAACGGCGATGCCTCCATCGGCGAGATGATCGCCGGCGCCATGCAGCGCGTGGGCAATGAAGGCGTCATCACTGTCGAGGAAGCCAAGACCGCCGAGACCGAGCTCGAAGTGGTCGAGGGCATGCAGTTCGACCGCGGCTATCTCTCTCCCTATTTCATCACCAATGCGGAGAAGATGATCGCCGACCTGGAAGAGCCCTATCTCCTCATCTTCGAGAAGAAGCTCTCCGGCCTCCAGCCCATCCTGCCCGTGCTCGAAGCCGTGGTGCAGACCGGCCGTCCGCTGGTCATCGTGGCCGAGGACGTGGAAGGCGAGGCGCTGGCCACCCTCGTGGTCAACAAGCTGCGCGGCGGCCTCAAGGTCGCGGCCGTGAAGGCCCCCGGCTTCGGTGATCGCCGCAAGGCCATGCTGGAGGATATCGCCATCCTCACCGGCGGCACGGTGATCTCGGAAGATCTCGGCATCAAGCTCGAGAACGTGACCATCGCCCAGCTCGGCCGCGCCAAGAAGGTGATTCTCGAAAAGGAGAAGACCACCATCGTGGACGGCGTCGGCGAGAAGGCCGACATCGAGGCCCGCGTCAACCAGATCAAGGCGCAGATCGAGGAGACCTCCTCGGACTACGACCGCGAGAAGCTCCAGGAGCGCCTGGCCAAGCTCGCGGGCGGCGTCGCGGTGATCCGCGTCGGCGGCTCCACGGAAGTGGAAGTCAAGGAGAAGAAGGACCGCGTGGACGACGCCCTCAACGCCACCCGCGCTGCGGTGGAAGAAGGCATCGTCCCCGGCGGCGGCGTGGCCCTGCTGCGCGCCAAGAAGGCGGTCGAGCTGGTGACCTCGGAGAACCCCGACATCACCGCCGGCATCAAGATCGTCCTGCGCGCCCTCGAGGCCCCCATCCGCCAGATCGCCGAGAATTCCGGCGTGGAAGGCTCCATCGTGGTGGGCAAGGTGCAGGAGTCCAACGATCCGAACTTTGGCTTCAATGCCCAGAGCGAGGAATATGTGGACATGATCGTCGCCGGCATCGTCGACCCGGCGAAGGTGGTGCGCACCGCCCTGCAGGACGCGGCCTCCATCGCCGCCCTGATCGTCACCACCGAAGCCCTCGTGGCCGAGCTGCCCAAGCGTGACGCCGGCGGCCCCTCTATGCCCGGCGGCGGCATGGGTGGCATGGGCGGCATGGACTTCTGAGGAAGTCTTTTCGTCTCCAAGTTTGCGAGAGGGCGCGGCTTCGGCCGCGCCCTTTTCGTTTTGCGGGCTCGTTTTGCGAGCGCTCCCGCTCACGTCCCGCAGAAGGTCTGGTAGCCCTCCATGGACGGCGGCAGGCCGGCATAAGCGCCAAAGGCCGGCTGCTCCTCGAACGGATGCGACAGCACCGTGTTCAGCGTCTCGAACGGCGCGAAGTCGCCCTCGCTCGCGGCCGCGATCACCTGCTCCACCAGATGGTTGCGCGGGATGAAGAGGGGGTTGACACGGTCCATGGCCGCGCGCGTCGCCGCGCCGTCGCGGCCGGCCGAGGCGAGCCGCTCACGCCAGCGGGTGGCCCAGGCGTCGAAGGCCTCCCGGTCGAGGAACAGGTCGCGCACAGGCCCGCCCGCGTCCGCATCCTCCGCCAGCGCGCCGAGCCGGCGGAAGGTGAGGGTGAAGTCGGCCTTGGAGGCGGCCATCACCGACAGCAGCTCCAGGGCGAGGGTAGTGTCCTCCTCGCTCGCTTCCCTGTCCGGCCCCGCAAGGCCGATCTTGGCGACGAGGCCGGAATGGTAGGCGGCCCTGAAGCGCGTCGGGAACTCCTTCAGCACCCCGTTGGCGGCGGCGATGGCGGCCTCCTTGTCCTCGCCCAGCAGGGGGATCAGGCATTCGGCGAGGCGCGCCAGGTTCCAGTGGGCGATATCCGGCTGGTTGCCATAGGCATAGCGGCCCATCTGGTCGATGGAGGAGAACACCGTTTCCGGATCATAGGCGTCCATGAAGGCGCAGGGGCCGTAATCGATGGTCTCGCCGGAGACCGACATGTTGTCCGTGTTCATCACCCCGTGGATGAAGCCCACGAGCAGCCAGCGCGCCACCAGCGCCGCCTGCCGGCCGATGACGCCATTCAGCAGCGCCAGATAGGGTTCCGGCACGCCGGCAAGCTCGGGATAATGCCGGGCGATAGTGTAGTCGGCCAGCTGGCGCACCGCGTCTGTGGCCTTGCGGGCGGCAAAGAACTGGAAGGTGCCGATGCGGATATGGCTTGCCGCCACCCGCGCCAGCACGGCGCCCGGAAGCGGGCGGTCGCGCAGCACCGGCTCGCCGGTGGTCACCGCCGCCAGCGCCCGCGTGGTGGGGATGCCCAGCGCCGCCATGGCCTCGCTGACGATATATTCGCGCAGCACCGGGCCCAGCGCTGCCCGCCCATCACCGCGGCGGGAGAAGGGGGTGGGGCCGGAGCCCTTGAGCTGGATGTCGCGGCGCCGTCCGGCGCGGTCCACCACCTCGCCGAGCAGGATGGCCCGCCCGTCGCCGAGCTGGGGCGTGAACTGGCCGAACTGATGCCCGGCATAGGCCAGCGCAATGGGCTCGGCGCCTTCCGGCACGTGCTGGCCGGCGAACATTTCCACCGCGTCCGGGGTGGCGAGCGCATCGGGGTCGAGGCCCAGCTCCTCGGCGAGGGGGGCATTGACCTTCACCAGGCCGGGCGCGGTCACCGGCGTGGGCGTCGCGGGAGCGTAGAAGCCCGGCAGGTCGCGGGCATAGGAATTGTCGAAGGGGAAAGGGGCAGGCATGGCGCGGCAATCTCCCCCGGGGCGGAAAGGGGCAGACCCCCCGGGCCGTCAACGATGAGGAAAAGGTGGGGTCTCCCCCCGGCGATGTCCAGCCGGCGTCACGCCACGGCGTAGAGCGGATGCTCGCGGCGCAGCTCCTCCATGAGGATCTCCTCCACCTTGGCGAGGGCCGGCGGGCGGGTGCCGGGCCGGCCATAGAGCACGAATTCCATGTCCGGCAGGCTGGCGCGGTCGAGGTCCGCCACCACCGCAAGGTCGGGCCTGAGCGCGCGGGGCGAGCGCACGGTGACGCCGATGCCCGCGCCCACCGCCGCCATCAGCCCTGGCAGGCTGGGGCTGGTGAAGGCGATGCGGAAAGAGCGCCCCGCCGCATTGAGAGCCGAGATGGCGGCGCTGCGGCAGACGCAGGGGTTCTCGAACAGCACCAGCGGCACCGGGGCCTCCCGGTCGAGGCGCAGGTGGCGGGCGGCGATCCACACCATGGGCTCGCGCAGCAGCAGGGTGGTGGGCAGGTCGCTCTCGTTGCGCAGGCCCACGGCGATGTCGAGGTCTTCCGCCTTCAGCTTGTCCAGCATGGTCACGGTGGTGCACACGCGCACCGTGATGGGGGCCTGGGGAAAGCTGGCGGCGAGGCGATAGAGGATGCGCTGCATCACCCCTTCGCCCACATCCTGCACGAAGCCGAGCCGCAGCGGCTGGGCGAAGGCGCCGTGGACGTGCTGGGTGAGCACCCGGTCATTGAGGTCGAGGAGGCGGCGGGCATCCTCGAGGAAGGCGGCGCCGCGCGGGGTGGGGGAGACCGCCCGGCCGCGCCGTTCCAGCACCTGGAAGCCGAGGGATTCGGCCAACCGGTCCATCTGCAGGCTCACCGCCGACTGGCTGCGCCCCACCTTGCGCGCGGCCGCCGAGATGGAGCCGAGATCGGCCACGGCCGCGAAGCTGCGCAGGAGATCGAGATCGAGATTACGGATCATGATATGAGCTTATCCGATTTCTCGGATTTTAGAATTCAAATTTTCTCATGCGAAGGTGCGGCGTAGGGTGACGCCATCCAACCGATGGAGACCCTTATGCCCCTTCTCGATGTGAAGCTGTCCGGTACACCCGATGCCGCCCTCGCCGCCACGGTGGCGACCACTCTGTCGGACCTCACCGCCCGCATCCTGCGCAAGGATCCGCAGGTGACGGCGGTCGCCATCTCCTTCGTGCCGCGCGATCAGTGGTTAGTGGGCGGCGCGTCGCTGGCTCAGACGGCCGCCTCGTCCTTCTCCCTCGACATTCAGGTGGTGGACGGCACCAACACCAAGGACGAGAAGGCGGCCTATCTGGAAGCGGTGTTCGCCGCCATGGACGGCCTGCTGCCGGACCTTGATCCCGAAAGCTACATCCTGGTGCGCGAGGTGAAGGCCGACGCCTATGGCTACGGCGGGCGCACCCAGGAAAGTCGCTATGTGGAGAAGAAGCTGAAGGTGGCGTGAGGGCGGGGGCCGTGGGCGGGGTACTGTGAGAACCCTCTCCCGCTTGCGGGGGAGGGCAGGGTGGGGGCTACCGGGGCTTTTCCCGGCACCACCGGTGCAAAGGGAGAGGGGCCTGCCCCCCCCCCAACCCTCCCCCGCAAGCGGGAGAGGGGGCGTCAAGCTGCGAGCCTCGCGCTGACCCGTCTCACTTGCCGGCGAGCAGCGGGGCCAGTTCCTTGTCCCACTCGGCGATGCCGAGGGCGCCGGAGACCTTCTTGCCGTTGATGAAGAAGGTGGGGGTCGCGTTCACGCCCAGTTCCTTATTGGCGTAGAGGGCGCTTTCCTGCACCTTCTCGCCGAGGGTCTGGTCGGTGAGGCACTTCTCGAAATCGGCCTGGCTCATGCCCGCCTGCTTGGCCACCGCCAGCAGGCCCGCCGCCGGGTCCTGGCTGTAGGCCCAGGCCTTCTGCGTCTCGAACAGGGTCGAGACCATGGGGAAATATTTGTCGTCCGGCATGCAGCGGGCCAGCATGAACGCGGCGGTGGCCACCGGCTCGAACGGGAATTCGCGGAAGATGAAGCGCACCTTGCCGGTGTCGATATATTTCGTCTTCAGCTCAGGGAAGGTGGTGGTGTGAAAGGCGGCGCAGTGGCTGCAGGTCGCCGAGGCGTATTCCACCACCGTCACCGGCGCCGTGGCGCTGCCGATCGCCTTCTCCGGCAGGGGGCTCGCGGCGGGGGCCATGAGCTTGGCCTGCTCGACGGTCTGCGCGGCGGCCGGCTCGAACGGAACGGTGAGGCCGAGGCCAAGCCCGGCGGCGAGGGCGGCAAGTCCGGCTCCGGCCAGGAAACGGCGGCGATCGAGAATCATGGACATCTCCGAAAGGTCCGGCGTCGGATCCGGCGGTCCCGCGCGGACGGGGGCCAGATGCGCCATATCGCCGAAGCTATTGGGCGCAAAGCACGGGTAAGGGCGGGGCAGGGCGCCGCGCCAGTGAACTCCATGGCGCTCTAACATGTCGCCCTTATGGCGGCAAACCATGCGCCGATCACAGCTTGTTCAGTGCGCTCGCGCGCCGGCCGGACGCCGTTCAGCCGTGCCCGCGTTCCCGCCGCACCAGCGCGCCGAGCCGGGCGAGGGAGGCGGCCAGCGCCTCGTCCTCGAAGGCGCCGATCTCGCCGCGCACGGCAGCGATGGTCGCCGGCTCGGGCTTGGGCGGCGGCAACTGGCGGGCGTGGCGCTGTGGCACCGGCCCCTGGCGCAAGGCGAGGCGGCCCACGCAGCGCCAGCCGAAATATGCGTTGATGCGCTCCACCACCACGCCGGCGGCATATTGCAGCTCGATGGCATAGGCGCCTTCCACCCGCACCACCAAAGTGGCGGCGGCGCCGTCCTCCTTGGGCCATTGCAGGCGCACCGGCATGCAGCGCGGGGCGAGGTCCGGACCCACGATCTCGTCCCAGTGGGTCACCACCTCCACCACGGAGAAGCCCGCCTTGCCGCACAGGTCCGAGATGCTCGGCGCGACGAAGTCGGCGAGCGGCCGGGGGCCGGACTGGCGGCGGAGCATGCGGGGCGGGTTCGACACGGGGATTCTCTGAATGGGGAAGAGGGCGCGGCGCCTCTTGTCCTGCGACGCCGACGCGGCCACCTTGGCCGCATGACATCCTCCCCCGCCGCAAGAGCCACGGCAAGAGCCGCAACGAGAGCAGCTGCAAGAGCGTCCGCGCGGGCCGTAGAAAGTACCGACGCAAGCTCCGGCGCCCCAGCTGCCGCATCGCGCGCCGGCGGGCCTGAGCCGGCGGCGCTGCTCGCCTGGTACGACCGCCATCGCCGCCGCCTGCCCTGGCGGGCCGAGCCGGGGCGGCGTGCCGACCCCTACCACGTGTTCCTCTCCGAGATCATGCTGCAGCAGACCACGGTGAAGGCGGTGGGGCCGTATTTCGTGGCCTTCCTCGCCCGCTGGCCCAGTGTGTCGCATCTCGCCGACGCGCCGCTGGAGGAGGTGCTCTCCGCCTGGGCGGGGCTCGGCTATTACGCCCGCGCCCGCAATCTGCACGCCTGCGCCAAGGCGGTGGTCGCCCGCCACGGCGGACGCTTCCCGGATGCCGAGGCGGCGCTGCTCGATCTTCCCGGCATCGGCCCCTATACGGCAGCCGCCATCGCCGCCATCGCCTTCGACCGGCCGGCGAGCCCGGTGGACGGCAATATCGAGCGTGTCATCTCTCGCCTCTATGCCATCGGCGAGCCGTTGCCGGGGGCCAAGGGCGCCATCAAGGCCCGCGCCGCCGCGCTGACGCCGCCGGAGCGGCCGGGGGATTTCGCCCAGGCCATGATGGATCTCGGCGCCACCATCTGCACGCCGAAATCCCCCGCCTGCTCGCTCTGCCCCTGGATGGAGCCGTGCGTGGCGCGCGCCGAGGGCGATGCAGCCCGCTATCCGGTGAAGGCGCCCAAGGGCGAGAAGCCGAGGCGGGAGGGCACGGCCTTCGTCGCCGTGCGGGCGGATGGGGCTGTGCTGCTGCGCACCCGGCCCGACAAGGGCCTGCTGGCGAAGATGACGGAAGTGCCCTCCACCCCCTGGGACAGCCGGGCGGGGGCGAAGGCGCCGGCGCGTATCGAGGATCACGCCCCCTTCCCGACCCGCTGGCGCGCCCTGCCGGGGGCGGTGGAGCACGTCTTCACCCATTTCGCGCTGACGCTGAAGGTGCATCGCGCCGACCTGCCCGCCGCCACGCCGGCCCCGGACGGCCATCGCTGGGTGCGGCCCGATGGCTTCGGGCGTGAGGCGCTGCCCTCGCTCATGCGCAAGGTGCTGGCCCACGGCGGGATCGAGTAGGGAGACGTTGCTCCCGGCCTATTCCGCCGCGATGCCCATCTCGGCCCGCAGCCGGGCGCGCAGCATATCGATGGGGTGGCGGCGGCCTTCCTCTTCCACGTGCCAGAAGGTCCAGCCGTTGCAGGCTTCCGCCCCCTGGGCCAGCGCGCCGACTCGATGGATGGAGCCCACATTCTGCCCGCCGGCCAGCGAAAGCGTGCCATCCGCCCGCACCACCGCGCGGAAGCGACCCTTGGCGTCGGTAAGCTCGGCGCCGGGCGTCACCAGCCCGCGCTCCACCAGCACGGAGAAGGCGACGCGCGGGGCTTCCCGCGCGCTGGGGGGGGCGACGAGGGCGTCCTCCGGCAGCGGCTCAACCGCGTCGATGCGGGCGCGGGCGGCCTCGGCATAAGCCTCTTCCCGCTCGATGCCGATGAAGGAGCGGCGCAGGCGCTTGGCCACCGCACCGGTGGTGCCGGAGCCGAAGAAGGGGTCGAGCACCACGTCGCCCGGCTTGGTTGCCGAGAGCAGGATGCGGGCGAGCAGGGCCTCGGGCTTCTGGGTGGGGTGGAGCTTCTTGCCCGCCCCGTCCTTCAGCCGCTCCTGGCCGGTGCACAGGGGAAACAGCCAGTCCGAGCGCACCTGCACGTCTTCGTTGCCGGCTTTCAGCGCCTCGTAATTGAAGGTGTATTTGGCGTCCGCGCTGCGGGCGGCCCAGATCAGGGTCTCGTGCGCATTGGTGAAGCGCCGGCCCCGGAAGTTGGGCATGGGGTTCGCCTTGCGCCACACGATGTCGTTGAGGATCCAGAAGCCCAGATCCTGCATCATGGCGCCGACGCGGAAGATGTTGTGATAGGAGCCGATGACGAACAGCGTGCCGTTTGGCTTCAGCGCCCGCCGCGCGGCGAGCAGCCAGGCGCGGGTGAAGGCATCGTAGGTGGCGAAGCTGTCGAAGCGGTCCCAGTCGTCGTCCACGGCATCGACGAGGCTCTCGTCGGGCCGCTTCAGCTCGCCGCCAAGCTGGAGATTATAGGGCGGATCGGCGAACACGAGATCCACGCTGCCGGCGGGCAGGCCGGCCATCATCTGGACGCTGTCGCCGAGGAGGATCTGGTCGAGGGGCAGCTCGCCCGGCACGGCGCCGGCCGCTTCCCGCATCCGCTTCGCCGAAGAGACGGCACGCGCGGCCCTGGGTGCCGTAAGCACTGGCTCGACGGCCCGCGGGGCCGTACCCGGCACCGTAACGGCCCGCGGGGCCGCCAAGGGGGCAGGCTCGGCATACTCCGGACAAACGCCCAACTGGCGCGCCGTCCGTCCGGCTGCCCCCTTGGCCACACTACGCATGACGCAACCCTACGCAACGCTTACGAACAGGCAGGAGTGTGGCCGGCAGGGGTTAAGGCGGGGTGAAGGGGAAACGGGTGTTTCAACTTGCTTTCGAGATCACTTTTCCACGCCGGCATTTTGGGCGGGGCTTTTTCTGCAACTTGTCTTTGCGAGCATTTTGACGTGCGGGCGCAAACTCTTGGGTCAAGGCCACGCGGCGCCCGGTTCCTGCCGTTGCCGGAACCGGGCTTGAGATCCGCAACCCTCCCGACGTCGATTGAAGACTGGCGCCGTTGGTCCTACCGCGTCGCCGCGCGCACGATGGCTTCGGCCACCAGCTCCGGCAGGCAGGTCCGGCCGTCCTTGAGGGCGCCGGCCGGGTCCTTCGCGGAGGACAGGTAGTTGGTGGCGCCATATTGCTGCACCACGTTCATCCGCTCCCGGTCGGACACGGCGTCGATCTGCTTCACGATGCGGCCGTAGAGATGCTCGTGGGAAACGTTGGCCACGAAGGGCGGATCGATGAGCACGAGGTCGATGTCGCGGCCCCTCAGCCAATCGGCGGCCTGCTCCAGGGTGCGGGCAAAGTCGTCCGGGTCGGTGGCGGCCAGCGCGTCGCCCGCGCCCACCTGCCAGATGATGAGATCCGGCGAAAGCCGCTCCACGGCGCCGCGGATGCGGCCGAAATCGTCGCGGGCAAGGCCGGGCGCGGCCCCCTCGTCGAGAATGGTGAAGGCAATGTCCGGCAGGCGGCGGTTCAGCTCCACCTCGAGCTTGGTGCGCTTTTTGTCGGAGAAGGCCTGCCGGTCCGGCTGCGGACCGATGAGCAGGATGCGCACGGGCGCGGAACGGTCCACGAGCCGCTCGGTGCGGGTCAGGTCGCTGTCGAAGGCGAGGAAGATCTCCGGCACGCGGCACGCGCCGGAGATTTCGGCCCCGGCGGGCGGCGCCAGCAGCAGAATGGCCAGCAGCGCCGTCGCTCGTGCCGCATGCCTCAGGCGGTGCGTGCAGGGGCGGAGCGCGCCATGGCGCCCTGCGGGGCGCGTGCGCGGCCCTGACCCTGCCATTCGAGTACCCATGCGAGCGACCATTGGAGCGTGAAAGCCACGACAAGGATTAGCAAATCGAAGGCGAGCGCACCATCGAAGAGCGGCCGCGTCACCTGAGCGGCAAGGCTCAGCACGCTGCCGAGGCAGAAGACCGGCAAAGCATGCCGCCCCATGAGGATCAGCGGCGCGCCATGCCCGCTCGCCTTCAGCCAGCGCTCCACCGGCAGGCGCGAGACGCAATAGGCGAGCGCCAGCACATGCAGGATGCGGGGCAGGGCGAGGTTGGTCTTGTCAAAATCCCACACGAAGGCCGGCAGGGGCTCGATTTCGAGGCTCGCCGGAAAGCCGAGCAGAACCCATACCAGCGTGGCGACGAGATAGAGCGGGGCGAGGATGTCCACCACCGGATGGGCGGCCGATTTCAGCCCCCGGTCGATCAGCGCGCCGAGGGCGAGGCCGCAGGCGAACAGCAATTGCCAGGCAAAGGGATTGAAGAACCACCAGCCGGAGTCCGGCCACACCGGCGGGCTCAGGTCCGCGAACTGGGCGAGGAGATAGAAGGCGAAGGACACCGCCAGCATCAGCCGCAGGCTGAACCGGGCGATGAGCAGCAGGACGGGCGCCATCAGCAGCACCACCACGTAGAGCGGCAGGATGTTGAGATAGGCCGGCTGGTAGGTCAGGAGCCCCATGCCCACCAGCGCCTCAATGGGGCTGGCCTGCACCAGGTCGAGATGCAGCCAGTCCAGCATGCGGCTATCGCCGGTGAGCACCACGAAGCCACCCACCACCACGATGGCCATGATCACCAGCGCGAGATGGGCCACATAGAGGCTGAAGGCGCGCAGCACGATGCGGGCCGTGGTGCGCACCCGCCCGCCGGGCGCAAACGGGCGCAGATAGGCGAAGGCGGCGGAGATGCCGGCAAGCAGCACGAACAGCTCGGCCGCGTCCGAAACGCCGAAATTGCGGTGGGTGTAGAAGCTCAGCACATGGCCGGGCACATGGTTGACGAAGATCGTCAGCAGGGCGAAGCCGCGCCAGAAGTCGATGCTCAGCAACCGTCCTTCGGCCCCGGTCACGTCATCCATCCTCCCGTTGGCAGCTGCCCCCGGCGCGCCGGCCTGCGCATCATCGAAACGCCCGGCGGCATGGGTAGTTCCGATGATGACGTTGCGTCAAGTCGTGCAACCGCACCAGGCCCCGGAACGGCGCCCGCCGAAACCCGACAATTCCCCGTGGCGCCGATCTTGCTTGTACCCGGTCCATGTCCGCTTCCCGCCACAGGGGGGCGTCTCGCACGTCCGGGGAAGGCGCGGTCCATGAGTGAGCTTTTCGCCGTATGTGCCACCTATGAGGTCGATGACGGCGACGCGCGCGGCTTCGTGCTCGCGCGGCTGGATGAGAATGGCGCCGTCAAGAGGTGGCCCATCCTCATCGCGCGCCAGTCAAAGAATTATTACGGCTACGAGAATGCCTGCCCCCATGAGGGAACGCGCCTGGACCTGGTGCCGGGGGAGTTCCTCGACAGGGAGGGCAACTTCCTCGCGTGCGGCCGGCACGGGGCGAAGTTTGATTTCGATACCGGCCACTGCTTCATCGGCCCCTGCCAGGGCAAGGCGTTGACGCCGATCAAGCTCGTCATCGACGACGGCGACGTGTGCCTGGTGGATGTCGAGCTGGCTGAAGAAGACGGACTAGACATTGAGGACCCCCACGAGGTCCCCGAGGTCCTGATCACGGGCGATTGACGCGGGCCGCAACGGCCCGCCGACCAGAGGTCGCGCCCTTTGGGCGCGGCAGACCGCGACGGTGCGGTTCGCGCGGCAACACCTGCCGACGCGGGCGAGCGCACCGAAGGCAAGCCCACCACGACCTCCATAAAGGACCAATCCTTATGACTGCCATTGCAGATACGCCGTTTGCCAAGCTCGAAACCGAGGGTCGGCTGCTGAAGCCCAGCCTGAACGCCGACACCCACGTGGCCGGCCGCTTCGGCTTTCGCGGCGAAATCTCCTATGACGGCCCGGAGACCCTCCTGAAGGAGGTCTTCGCCGTTTCCGAAGACGGCCAGCCGGCCATCGGATTCCTCGCCGGCTCCATCGCCGAATTTGAATCCCTGCCCAAGCTGGTCGAGACCTTCGGGTCGGCGTTGAACGCCGATGGCAAGTATCTCATCTATATCGCGGACCTGCCGCAGGGCAATCGCCTGTCGATCCAGTTCGGCGATGTGAAGATCTTCGCGATCTTCATCGACGGCACCTCGGTCTACAACGAGCTGATCGACACGTTCTACGTGGACAAGGTCAAGCTGAAGAAGTACGACACCGCCGCCAAGCTCGATGCGCTCGCCGACGTGGGCCTGAAGTATTCCTCGCCGTCGGACTACAAGGAAGTGTCGTACGCGGACGGACTGGCGATCAAGAACGCCGCCTGAGCCCCGAGCCGACCCACTGCCCACACAGCCCGCCGGAGCACGTACCGACCACGTCATGCCGGATCGTCACGTGCTCCGGGGCTGGATCAGCCCTTATGAACCCCGTTCATCTGCCCCACCACATCCACCAGCAGCGGCACGTTCTTCTCGCCGTTCCCCAGCCCCTCGGCGGTGGCGTAGAGGTTCTTCACGGTGGCGCTGATGAAGGCCGCCGCGCCGGTGTTGGTGGCGAGGTTGGTCACATAGCGCATGTCCTTGTGGGCATTGGTAATGGTGAAGCGGTGGGCGTTCACGTCGCCGTCCAGCGCATAGCCCATGAAGGTGCGGTAGAAGCCGCAATCCATGCGCCCGCCGCGGATCACGGCGTCGAACACCTGCGGCGTCACCCCCGCCTTGGCCGCCAGCGCCAGCGCTTCCGCATAGATGGCGCCATAGCCCAGCGACAGGAAGTTGTTCAGCAGCTTCATGGTGTGCCCCGCCCCCGGCGCGCCCACCCGCACGATGCGGCTGGCATAGGCCGCCACCACCGGCTCGATCACCGCGAAAGCGGAATCCTGCGCGCCCACCATGGCCGAGAGCGATCCCTCGTCCGCCTGCACCGGGGTGCCGCCGAGGGGCGAATCGCAGAAGAAGATGCCGCGCGCCTCCAACTCCGCCGCCAGAGCCATGGTCAGGGTCGGCTCGGAGGTGGAGGTATCGATGATGTGGAGCCCGGCCTTCGCGGTGGAGAGGATGCCGTTTTCCCCGCGCAGCACCGCTTCCACCTGCGGCGCGCCGGTGACGCACAGGACGATGATGTCGCTCACCTGCGCCAGCTCGGCCGCCGATTTCACCTCGGTGGCACCCCGCGCGAGGAGGTCTTCCACCGGCGCCCGGTTGCGATGGCCCAGCACTGCAAGCGAAAAACCCTTGGCGAGGATGTTCTTCGCCATGCCGTGCCCCATCAGGCCCACGCCGATGAAGCCTACCCGCGCCTTGGTCGTACCCTCGGTCATGTCTTTCGTCCCTGTGCCAATTACCATTGGTCGTTGCCGTTAAATCGTTTAACATGAACGAAAGGACGGCGCGAGACGCGACAGATCCGGTTATAGGGAAGGCCCATGGATGACACGATCCCCGCTCAGGCCCCAGCCGGTCAGATGCCCACTTCCATCGGCAAGGTGACGCTCCAGGGCCTTGCCCGGGAGCTTGGATTGTCCACCGCCACCATCTCGCTGGCCCTGCGCGACAGCCCCATGGTGGCGGAGGCGACGCGCCTCAAGGTGCAGGAAGTGGCCCGCGCCCGCGGCTATGTGGCCAATCGTGGCGCCGCGGCGCTGCGCACGGCGCGCACCAACATCGTGGCGCTGGGCCTGCACGACATCGTCAACCCCTCCTTCACCGAGCTGCTCGCGGCGGTGGAAGACGCGCTGACCGCCGCCGGCAAGACGGTGCTGCTTGGCGTCAGCCAGGAGGATGTGGCGCGCCAGACCCGCACGCTCGGGACCCTTGCCGAATACCGCCCGGACGCCTTCCTGGTATCGCCCGCCGCCCATTCCACGGTGGCGGACCTGAAGGCGCTCGCCTCCACCGGCATCGCCGTGGTGCAGGTGACGCGCGAGATCGAGGGCTCGGGATTCGATTTCGCCGGCTCGGACGACGTGACCGGGGTGGCGCTCGGCGTCGCCCATCTGGTGGCGCTGGGCCATACCCGCATCGGCATGCTGGGCGGTTTCGGTGCGATTTCCACCGGCCGCAAGCGCCTTGCCGGATACAAGGCTGGCCTCGCCGCCGCTGGCCTGCCGTTCGATCCCACCCTGGTGATGGAAGGGCCGGGCCTGCGGGAAGAAGGCCGCCGCCAGCTGGCGCGCCTGCTGGCGCTGGAGGAGCCGCCCACCGCCGCCGTCAGCTTCAACGACCTCTCCGCCTTCGGCGCCCTCATGGAGCTGCAGGCGGCGGGGCTCACCGTGGGCCGGGACTTCTCGCTGGTGGGCTATGACGACATCGGCGAGGCCAAGGT
This sequence comes from Xanthobacter oligotrophicus, assembly GCF_008364685.1. Lineage (GTDB taxonomy): Bacteria > Pseudomonadota > Alphaproteobacteria > Rhizobiales > Xanthobacteraceae > Xanthobacter > Xanthobacter oligotrophicus. Next base: position 206,929 of record NZ_VTTL01000008.1, on the reverse strand, counting down.
CTGGCATCCGGGGCTGACCTCGGTGCACACCTTCATCCCCGAATACGGCCGGGCCGCCGCCGACCTTGCCCTGAAGCGCATCGCCGATCCGTCGCGCCCGGTGGAGCGGGTGGAGATGGCGCCCAAGCTGGTGGTGCGCGCCACCACCGCTCCGCCCGTGCCGGTGAAGCGCCGGCCCCTATGATCCTTCCGGTTGCTGAGGCCGACGATCCGCGCATCGCGGATTTCCGGGACGTGCGCGAGCGCGACCTCGTGGGCCGGCAGGGCTCCTTCATGGCGGAAGGCGAGGTGGTGCTGCGCCTCCTCGTCTCGCGCCTCGGTGGAGCGGATAGCCACCGCCTGCGCGCGCTGCTGCTGTCCGAAGCGCAGGCGATGCGGCTCGCCGATGTCATCGCGGCCCTGCCGCCCGATGTCCCGGTCTATGTGGCGGGGCAGAAGGTGATGGACCAGGTGGTGGGCTTTCCCATCCATCGCGGGATCCTCGCGCTCGGGGCGGCGCGGCCGCTGCCGGAGCCGGCGGCGCTGCTGGACCGGCTCGGGGAACGGGCGCTGGTGGTGGCGGCCCTCGGCCTCACCAACCACGACAACATGGGCGGCATCTTCCGCAACGCGGCGGCCTTTGGCGCTGACGCGGTGCTCATCGATGCCGCCTCCTGCGATCCGCTCTATCGCAAGGCCATCCGGGTGTCGGTAGGGGCAAGCCTGGTGGTGCCGTTCGCGCGGGTGGCGGACGGGGCGAGCGCGGTGGACCTGCTGAAGGCGCGCGGCTTCGAGGTGGTGGCGCTGTCGCCGGCCGGGCGCGAGCCCTTGTCCCGACTCGTGCGGCCGCCGCGGGTGGCGGCCCTGTTCGGCACTGAGGGGCCGGGCCTGCCGGACGCGGTGATGGCCATGACGCGCACCGTCGCCATTCCCATGGCAGCCGGCTTCGACAGCCTGAACGTGGCCACCACCAGCGGCATCGTCCTGCATCATCTGTCCGGGGTGTGAGGGCCTCACTCCTCCGTGGTGCTCTCCCAGGTGGCATGGCGCACGCCGGGCAGGGCGGCGAGGCGGTCGGTGACCGCGTCCAGCTCGGAAGGCTCCACCGCCGTGCTCATGAGCTTGGCCACCAGAAGCGAGGTGTCGTCGGCGGCGGGGCCCTCGTCCACGTCGCTCACCGGATATTTCGCCTGCTCCAGCAGCTCGATGAGCTTTTCGCGCAGGTCGGGGATGGCTTCGGTGTCCACCGTCAGGCGCACCTCGTAGCTCACTTCCGAATGGCGCTCGTCCAGCGGGATGCGGTCGATGAAGTTGGCCACCGGGCGCAGCAAAGTGTTGCCGGCGATGACGATGAAGGTGAGCAGCATGGCTTCCGCCAGCATGTCCGCCCCGGTGAAGCAGCCCACCGCTGCCGAGCACCACAGGGTCGCCGCGGTGTTGAGGCCGCGCACGTTGAGGCCTTCCTTCATGATGACGCCGGCGCCGAGGAAGCCGACGCCGGTGACCACGTTGGCCACCACGCGCATGGCCTCCTGGTTGCCGGCGATGCGGGCGGCAAGGTCCACGAAGGCGGCGGCGCCCACGGCCACCAGCACGTTGGTGCGCAGGCCGGCGGTGCGCTGGCGGTATTGGCGTTCCGCGCCGATGAGCGTGCCGAGCACGAAGGCGGCGCCAAGGCTCAGGACGGAATCAAGGAAGGACCACAGTTCGAAGGTCTTCAGGAAGCTCACGCGGGTCCCCGTGCTGGGCTGGTTCCGGGCGCCTTCTTCCTCGCGTTCCCGTGGCGGGCGGGCAAGGGAAAAAGCCGGCCGAAGACGTTTTCACAGTCTCGCGCGCCGGATTGTCGCGGCTCGATGGAACTGCTACAAACCGCCCATGCATCATGCCTGTGCGCCTCTTTCGATCCTGAGCCGGGTGGCCCTCTGCGCCGCCGGCCCGTTCGCGCGCACGACCATGGAGTTCGCGGCGGTGCCGGATCATGTCCGCCTGCCGGGCCGCTTCTTCGGCCGCTTCACCACGGCGGCCTCGGCCCAGCTTTGCGGCTGACGCGCCTTTAAGTCTCGTCGTCGAGACAGCTCGCATTCCAGATACCGGCCCGGCCGCCCCTCGCGCGCGCCGGCCTCTCCTCAGGACAGGACCCGAGACGTAGCCATGACCGCACCCGTGAACGCCGCACCCGCGAACGGCCCCCGCACCCTCTACGACAAGATCTTCGACGACCACGTGGTGGCGCGGCAGGAGGACGGCACCTGCCTCCTCTATATCGACCGCCACCTGGTCCACGAGGTGACCAGCCCCCAGGCCTTCGAGGGCCTGCGCATGACCGGGCGCACCGTGCGCGCGCCGCACAAGACCCTGGCCGTGGTGGACCACAACGTCCCCACCACCGACCGCACCCTGCCGAACCCCGACCCCGAAAGCGTGGCGCAGATCGCCGCGCTGGCGGAGAACACCCGCGAGTTCGGCGTCGAATATTATGACGGCTTCGACAAGCGCCAGGGCGTGGTCCATGTGGTGGGTCCCGAGCAGGGCTTCACCCTGCCCGGCACCACCATCGTCTGCGGCGACAGCCACACCTCCACCCACGGCGCGTTCGGCGCCCTCGCCCATGGCATCGGCACGTCCGAGGTGGAGCATGTGCTCGCCACCCAGACGCTGATCCAGAAGAAGGCGAAGAACATGCGCGTCACCGTCTCCGGGCCGCTGCCCGAGGGCGTCGGCGCCAAGGACGTGGTGCTCGCCATCATCGGCACCATCGGCACCGCCGGCGGCACCGGTTACGTGATCGAATATGCGGGCGACGCCATCACCTCCCTGTCCATGGAAGGGCGGATGACGGTGTGCAACATGTCCATCGAGGGCGGCGCCCGCGCCGGCCTGGTGGCCCCCGACGAGAAGGCGTTCGAATATCTCAAGGGTCGCCCCAAGTCCCCCAAGGGCGCCGACTGGGATGCCGCCCTGCGCTTCTGGCAGACCCTGCGCACCGACGCGGGCGCCCATTTCGACGCCGAGATCCAGCTCGACGGCGCCAACCTGCCGCCCATCGTCTCCTGGGGCACCAGCCCCGAGGACGTGATCTCGGTGGAAGGCCTCGTGCCCGACCCGGCCCTCATCACCGACGAGGGCAAGCGTGCCGCCAAGATCCGGGCGCTGGGCTACATGGGCCTTTCCGCGGGCACCAAGATCACCGACATCACGCTGGACCGCGTCTTCATCGGCTCGTGCACCAACGGCCGCATCGAGGATCTGCGGCAGGCCGCGGCCATCGTCGCGGGGCATACGGTGAATGCCAATGTCAACGCCATGGTGGTGCCGGGCTCGGGCCTCGTGAAGGAGCAGGCCGAGGCGGAAGGCCTCGACAAAATCTTCCTCGCCGCCGGCTTCGAGTGGCGCGAGCCGGGCTGCTCCATGTGCCTTGCCATGAACGCCGACCGCCTCGCTCCGGAAGAGCGCTGCGCCTCCACCTCGAACCGCAATTTCGAGGGCCGGCAGGGCTTTAAGGGCCGCACCCACCTGGTGTCGCCCGCCATGGCGGCGGCAGCGGCCATCGCCGGCCGCTTCGTGGACGTGCGCCACTGGCCCAAGGCGGCGTGAGGGTTACGCGTCCCAACTCTTAATACGAAACGGCCGGCCTCTCGCCCGGCCGTTTTCGTTTGGGGGTCCGTTACCCCACCCAGTCCAGACCAATGTCGAGGATGGGGGCGCTGTGGGTCAGCCAGCCCACGGAGATGAGATCCACGCCCGCCGCCGCGATGGCTGGCGCCGTGTCGCGGTTCACCCGGCCGGAGGCCTCGGTGAGCATGCGCCCGCCCACCATGCGCACGGCTTCCGCCAGCGTCTGCGGCGTCATGTTGTCGAGCAGCACCGCGTCGGCGCCGATGGTGAGCAGCTCTTCCAGCTGGGCGAGGGTGTCCACTTCCACCTCCACCTTCACCATGTGGCCGGCGCGGGCTCGCACCCGGCTGACCGCCTCGCGCACCGAGCCGGCGATGGCCACATGGTTGTCCTTGATGAGCACCGCGTCATCGAGCCCGAAGCGGTGGTTGGCACCGCCGCCGGCCCGCACCGCGTATTTCTCCAGCGACCGAAGCCCCGGCGTGGTCTTACGGGTGCAGACGATCTGCGCGCGGTGCCCGGCGATGGCCTGAACCAGCCCCGCCGTGGCGGTGGCGATGCCGGAGAGGCGGCAGGCGAGGTTCAGCCCCGTCCGCTCGCCGGTGAGCAGAGCGCGGGACGAGCCTTCAACTTCCGCCAGCACCGTGCCGGGCTCCACCGCCGTGCCGTCCATCACGCGCGGGGTGAAGCGCACGGCGCCATCCAGCAGGCGGAAGGCGAGGCGGGCGCAATCGAGGCCCGCCACCACGCCGGGCTGCCGCGCGGCCAGCACGAGGCGGCTCTCATGGCCGGGCGGCACCACTGCGTCGGTGGTGATGTCGCCAGCCCGGCCGAGATCCTCCAGCAGGGCGGCGCGCACGATGGGCTCCACCATCAGCTCGGGGAGCGGGTCGAGAGGCATGATGCGGTCCGTCAGCTGGATGAGGCGAGGGCGAGGGCCGGCGCGGCGTGGCGGCGGGCCTCGGCAAGGGTGCGCTCAAGGGTGGTGCGGGAGCGCCGGGCCACGGCGGCGGGAGCGGGGAAATCGGTGCGCGCATGGGCGCCACGGCTTTCCTGCCGGGAAAGCGCCGCCACCGCCATCATGAGCCCCACGCGCGCGGGCGCCGAGGCCGGTCCCGCGCCTTCCGCCAGCGGCAGCAGGCGGCCGATGGCGGTGGCAAGGCCCGCCGCATCGCGGGTGACGCCGAGATGACGGGAGACGATGGGACGGACTGAGGTCGCATCCGGCGCCGCCGGCAGATGCGCGGCCAAAAGGTGCACGGCCATTCGGCGGGCGGGGGCGCGGGCCGGGGTTCCAGCCACGCTCAGGGCTGCCGCGCGGCCGCAGACCACCGCCTCCAGCAGGGAATTGCTGGCGAGCCGGTTGGCGCCGTGGAGGCCTGTGGCCGCCACTTCGCCCGCCGCCCACAGGCCGGGAACGGAGCTGCGGCCGTCCGCATCCACGCTGATGCCGCCCATGTGGTAGTGGGCCGCCGGGCGGATGGGTACGAGATCCGTGGCGGGGTCGATGCCCGCCGCCCGGCATCCGGCGGCGACCGAGGGAAAGCGCGTGGCAAAGCGCGCGCCGAGGCTGGCGCGGGCGTCGAGGAACACCTCGCGCCCTGCCACCAGTTCCCGCCACACGGCGCGGGCGACCACGTCGCGCGGGGCAAGCTCCTTGCCGGGCACGGCTTCCAGCACGCGGCGGCCGGCACGATCCACGATGAGGGCGCCTTCGCCGCGCACCGCCTCGCTGATGAGGGAGAGCGGGCGGGCGGAGGTGGCGAGCGCGGTGGGGTGGAACTGCACGAATTCGAGGTCCGCCAGCTCCGCCCCGGCCTCGGCGGCAAGCGCGAGGCCGACGCCGAAGGACGAGGCGGGATTGGTGGTGTGCTCGAACAGGCCTCCCACGCCCCCCGTCGCCAGGATGAGGCGGCGAGTGCGCAGCACAGCGCCGCCCTCGCGGCCCGCCACCAGCAGGCCCGCCACCGCGCCATCCTCCATGAGGATGCGGCGGGCTTCGGCTTCCACCACGGTGATGGACGGGCAGGCGCGGGCGGCAGCCGTGAGGGCATCCACCAGCGCGCGGCCGGTGGCGTCGCCGTCCGCATGGACGATGCGGCGCCGGCTGTGGGCGGCCTCGAGGCCGAGGGCGAGGCTGCCGTCGGCGGCCCGGTCGAAGGCGACGCCGAGGTGCTCCAACTCCGCCACGGCGGCGGGGCCATCGGCAAGGATGCGGCGGGCGACTTCAGGATCGCACAGGCCGTCGCCGGCCTTCAGCGTGTCGGCGAGGTGGAGGTCGGCATCGTCATCCGTGCCGACGCTGGCGGCCATGCCGCCTTGGGCCAGCGGGCTGGAGCCGTCCGCGCCCAGCGGCGCGCGGGTGACCAGCACCATCGGCTCGGGCGCGAGGAAGAGGGCGGCGGCAAGCCCGGCGATGCCGCCGCCGACGATGACGGGTCGGCCCTCCAGCCGCTCGAAGCCGGTCACAGCGCCAGCATCCGCTCCACCGAGGCGCGGGCGCGGTCCGCCACGTCCGCCGCGATGGTCACTTCGTGCAAATTGCCTTCCAGCGCCTTGCGGATGTTGGACAGCGTGATCTTCTTCATGTGCGGGCAGAGATTGCAGGGCCGCACGAAGTCGATGTCCGGATAGTTCACGGCGACATTGTCGCTCATGGAGCATTCGGTGAGCAGCACCACGCGGGGCGGGCGCTTTTGGCCCACATAATCGCTCATGGCGGCGGTGGAGCCGGCGAAATCCGCCTCCGCCACCACCTCCGGCGGGCATTCCGGATGCACCAGCACGGTGACGCCGGGATTGGCTATGCGCAGCTCGCGCACGTCCTGCGCGGTGAAGCGCTCGTGCACCTCGCACTGGCCGGCCCAGGAGATGATCTCGACGCCGGTCTCGGCGGCCACGTTCTTGGCCAGGTACTGGTCGGGCAGCATGATCACCTTCGGCACGCCGAAGCTTTTCACGATGCGCGCCGCGTTGCCCGAGGTGCAGCACACGTCCACCTCCGCCTTCACGGCAGCCGAGGTGTTCACATAGGCGATGACGGGCAGGCCGGGATAGGCCTGCCGCATGAGGCGCACGTCCTCCGCCGTGATGGAATCGGCCAGCGAGCAGCCGGCGCCCTGGTCCGGGATCAGGACGGTCTTGCCGGGATTGAGCAGCTTCGCCGTCTCGGCCATGAAGTAGACGCCGGCGAGCACGATCACGTCCGCATCCACCCGCATGGCCTCGCGGGCCAGCGCCAGGCTGTCGCCCACGATGTCGGCGACGCAGTGGAAGATTTCCGGCGTCTGGTAATTGTGCGCCAGGATCACCGCGTTGCGTTCGCGCTTCAGGCGCAGGATGGCTTCGGCATCCTCGGCGAAGAAGGCCCAGTCGGCGGGCGGCACCACGCGCCGGACGCGCTCATAGAGCGAGGCGGTGCGGGCGAATGCCTCGGAAAGGGCGGCCTCTCGGAGAGCGGCATCCTGGGGGGCAGGCTGGCGGAAGGCTGGCTGTGCAAGTGAGACCATTGTCTATACTCAGTTTGAGCATATGTCCGGCATATGCTTATACTGAGCATAAGCACTGTCAAGTGGGCGCGAGGGGCAATTTCGTTCCGGCCAGCGCCCGCTCCTCCACCACGGCGTGGCGGAAACGGAAGAGTTTCGCTGGCCGCCCAAGGCTTTCGGAGGTGGTGCCGCCGGTTTCCTCCACCAGCTCCTGTTGTTCCATGAGCCGGCGAAAATTCTGCTTGTGCAGGGTGCGTCCGGCGATGGCTTCCACGCAGCGTTGCAGTTGGAGTAGGGTGAAGGTGGGCGGCATCAGCTCGAACACCACCGGGCGATACTTGATCTTGGCCCGAAGCCGCGCAATTCCGGTGGCTAGGATGCGCCGGTGGTCGGCGATCATGGGGCGGCCGGCGCCCCCTTCCTCGCTGTGGCCTTCCCGGCGCAGGCGCTCGGCGACGATGCCGGCCTCGTACAGCATCTCGTAGCGTTGGAGGGTCAGCTCCTCGTTCCAGCGCGCGCCGTCGAGGGCGAAGGTGGCCGCCGCCCGCAGCCGCCGCTCGCTCCGCATGCCGGCGGTGGAGGCATCCTCCGCCCAGGCGGACAGCGCGGGCGCCAGCACCCTGGCGATCACCGCCGGCGGGCCGGCGCGGTGGTCCTCCCACGGGAAGTATTCATACCAGCTGTGCCAGCCTGCCTCGGCCGCATCGTGCTCCCGCGTCAGCCCCAAATAGGAGATGGAGATGGTGCGGGGCGCGGTATCCGCATCGGCGCGGTCCTTGTCGGCGAAGGTGTAGAGCTGCTCCACATAGCCGAGCGGATGGTGGGTCTGCTGCTCCACCCAGTCGCGCAGGCCCTGCTGGAGCGAGCGGTGGGCCAGTTCGAACGGGCCGGAGGGCAGGGCGCTGCCCTTTGTCACCGTCATCACCCGCGGCTCGCCGGCGGTCACCGCCGCGAGCACGGCGATGAGATCCACGACAACGGATCGGCTGGCGCGCTGGGAACCCGGCATGATGCTCACGGCAGGGGGGAAGGCCTCGCGGAATAGCGATGCCATCCGCTGCGCCCCCGATAGCACGCCGACCGCGCGGGACGGAAGCGCGGCAAAAGGGGGAGTGGGGCGGGTCTTTGCGTCCCGGCTCGAAGCACTTTGCTCGATGCCTGTTGTCTTGAAGCCCTGCCAGAAGAACTTGGAGCAGGCGGGAACCCTCTCCCGCTTGCGGGGGAGGGCAGGGAGGGGGAAGCCCTCTCCATCTGTAACCCTATGATGGGGCGGAACCCAGCCGACCAGCCCCCACCCCAACCCTCCCCCGCAAGCGGGAGAGGGGGCACGGTGGCTCTGGTTCAAGGTCTCGGCGTAACGACGGCCACACACTGTGGCCCGCAAGCGGGAGAGGGGGTGCGGTGGTTCTGGTCCGCCCGTCTCGCGATCAGCCCCGCAGGAGGCCGGCGCCACTCACAGCCAGGGCTGTTCGGCGTTCTTGGCGGTCTCGTAGGCGGCGATGGCGGGGGCCTTCTCCAGGGTCAGGCCGATGTCGTCCAACCCCTCGATGAGGCAGCGCTTGCGGAACGGGTCGATCTCGAACTTCACCACGCCGCCGTCCGGCCCGCGGATTTCCTGCGCCGGCAGGTCGATGGTGAGGGTGGCGTTGGCGCCGCGGTCGGCATCGTCGAACAGCTTGTCCAGGTCCTCCTTGGAGACGACCACGGGCAGGATGCCGTTCTTGAAGCAGTTGTTGTAGAAGATGTCGGCGAACGAGGTGGAGATCACGCAGCGGATGCCGAAGTCGAGCAGCGCCCACGGCGCATGCTCACGGGACGAGCCGCAGCCGAAATTGTCGCCGGCCACCAGGATCTTGGCGGACTTGTAGGCGCTCTGGTTGAGCACGAAGTCGGGATTGTCCGAGCCGTCGTCCTTGTACCGCATCTCCGAGAACAGGCCGGTGCCCAGGCCCGTGCGCTTGATGGTCTTGAGGTACTGCTTGGGGATGATCATGTCGGTATCGACATTGACCAGCTTCAGCGGGGCGGCGACGCCCTCCAGGACGGTGAACTTCTCCATGGGACCTTGAGCCTCGGCTTGTCTTTATAGGCTTCCTGCCTGAGGCCCCTCCATAACAGGCGCATCCGCCCTTGCCCAGTCAAGAAGACCGGCGCGCGAAAGCCCGCGCGCCGGCCCGAGGGGGCTGCCGATCAGGGGGCGACGCGTTCCGGCAGCATGCGCTTCAGCACGTCGTCCTTGAGCAGCACGTGGTGGGCCACGGCGGCGGCCGCGTGCAGGAAAGCGAGGATGACGAGGGCGTTGGCCAGCCATTCGTGCACCTCCTGCACCTGCCGGGCCGTGGGGCGGTCCGGCGCGATGGGCGAGGGAATGGTGAAGAGCGAGAAGAAGCTCACCTCGTTGCCGCGCAGGAAGGCGAGATAGATGCCCACAAACGGGGTCGCGATCAAAAGCAGGTAGAGCAGCCCGTGCACGATGTGCGAGGCGATGGCCACCGGCCGGCTGATCTGCGTCGAGGCGGGCGGCGTGGGCCCGAAGATCCGCACCGGGATGCGCACCGCCACCAGGGCGATGAGGAGGAGGCCCACCGAGATGTGGGTCCACCAGATGAGGCCCCGCGCCGGCGTGCCGCGCGCGAAGAAACCCTCCAAATAGGTGATGCCGAAGACGACGATGATGCTCAGAACGGTGAGCCAGTGGATGGCGCGCAACGGCGCCCCATAGCGCGACAGTTTGGGATCGACGGCCACATGAGCCTCCTTGTTTTGATTAATTCTAAAAATGTGTGCCGCCCAGGTCCAGCGCGAAGGCGCAGCTTGCCCTGCGGTCAATTGGCCCGGTCCTCGATGGCCTCCATGTCGCCGTCGGAGAGGCCGAAATGATGGCCGATCTCGTGCACCAGCACGTGGGTGACCACGTCGCCGAGGGTTTCCTCGTTCTCGGCCCAGTAGTCGAGGATGGGGCGGCGATAGAGGGACACCATGTTGGGCATCTGCCCGGTGTGGGCCACCGCATCCGCCTGGGCGCGGCCGACGCCCTGGAACAGGCCGAGCAGGTCGAACGGCGTCTCGGCGTCCATCTCGTCCAGCACCTCGTCGGTGGGAAAATCCTCGATGCGGATGACGAGGCCCTCGCACAGCGCGCGGAAGGAATCGGGCAGGCGGGAGAAGGCGTCGCGGGCCAGTTCCTCGAACACGGCGATGCCGGGCGCCTCAAGATCGCGCCAGACCGTCAGCGCCTCGCTTTCCCCCGCGCTCTTCTGCGACATGCCTGTACCTCCTTCGGCGGAACCCTTGCTGCTGCGATGCAACATCATGCGGGGCAAAGGTCAATCGTCCTGACCCTCCCCGGGGGGCAATCGTCACGCAGCCGTGACTTTCCTGAACACTTTCTGAACGGGAGCATCAAAGGGGGTTCAGGGAGACTTGGTTAAGGAACTCTTAATCGACCTGCATCGTTAACCCTGTAGACGACGAATTTGGAGAGTGGCCATGGTTCGGAAGCTTGCTGTCACCGGCGCTCTGGTGACCATCCTTGGAATTGCTGCGTTTTTTGCCCCTCACGAGGCCAATGCCGCCACGCTCGGCATGCTCGGCGGCGTGATGTTCTGATATCCGGGTTCGGCGGCGAGCTTTTTGCGCGCCGTCTGATCACGTGATCGTGATGGGAATGGAGGCCATTCAAAGTTGCCCGTTTCCGAAGTGCAACAGCTGAGTTGGCGCATTCGCACTTGCGAAATGGGTCACCAGACCTTTCGCCGCGCTCTGTGAGAGTGCCGCGGGAGCGTTTCGGCGCGCCCTGTTTCCGGATACCCGCCGCAGATCGGCGAATCAGCCGTTCGCGGTTCAATCCGCCTGACCAACCCATGATCAACCCGTGGCGGCGCGGATGAGTTCCTCTTCCGCCTCCGCGAGCAGCGCCTCGCTCGCCTCGCCCCCCACGCTCTCCTGGCCGATCTCCAGCAGCACCGGCACCGCCAGCGGCGACACCCGCTCCAGCGCCATGTGCACGATGCGCCCCCTGATGCGCGCCAGCATCTGCGCAAGACGCTTCACGTCGAGCAGGCCGGTGGCGGCGTCCGCCCGCGCGGCGCGCAGCAGCAGATGGTCGCTCTCGTGCCGGCGCAGCACGTCATAGATCAGGTCGGTGGAGACGGTGACCTGCCGCGAGGTCTTCTCCTTGCCGGGAAACCGCCGCTCGATCAGCCCGGCGATCACCGCGCAATAGCGGAACGTGCGCTTCATCAGAGCGCTTTCCGCCAGCCACGCCTCAAGATCGTCTCCCAGCATGTCCTCGTCGAACAGGTCCGCCAGCGTGAGCCGGCCTTGGGAGATGGCGGCGCCCATGTCGCCGGCGGCATAGACGGCGAGGGCATAGTCGTTGGCGACGAAGCCCAGCGGCTTCAGCCGCGCCCGCTCCAGCCGCCGCGTCAGCAGCATGCCGAGGGTCTGGTGGGCGAGGCGCCCCTCGAATGGGTAGGTGACGAGATAATGGCGCCCGCCCTGCACGAAGCTTTCCACCAGCAGGTCGTCGCGGCCCGGCAGGCGCGAGCGCAGGCGTTGCAGCTCCAGCCACTCGCGCACCTGCTTCGGCAGCGCGGCCCAGCGCTCGGGGGCGGCGAGCAGCGCCCGCACCCCCGCCGCGAGGAAGGTGGAGAGGGGGAACTTGCCCCCCGCATAGGCCGGCACCTTGGGCTCGGTGGCGGTGGTGCGCGAGACATAGACCTCGTCCTCCACCAATGTCTCGTAGCGCAGGATCTCGCCGGCGAAGACGAAGGTGTCGCCGGGCACCATGGTCTCCACGAAATATTCCTCCACCTCGCCCAGCATCCGCCCGCCGAAGCGCACCCGCCCGGTCACGCCGGTCTTGGCCGCGCCCCGCGCCGAGACCAGGCGGACTTTCAGCATGGTGGATTCCACGATGGTGCCCACGTTGAGCCGGTAGGCCTGCGCGATCATGGGGTTGGCCACCCGCCACAGGCCGTCGCGGGTGGGGCGGATCTTGGCGTAGCGCTCATAGGCCTTCAGCGCGTAGCCGCCGGTGGCGACGAATTCCAGGGCGGCGTCGAAGTCTTCCCGGGGCAGGGTCCGGTAGGGCGCGGCCGAGCGCACTTCCTTGAACAGCGCGTCGGCGGCGAAGGGGGCGGCGCAGGCCATGCCGAGGATGTGCTGGGCCAGCACGTCCAGCGCGCCGAGGCGCTCCGGCGGGGTATCCTGCGCCCCGATCGCCACCGCCTCCAGCGCGGCCCGGCATTCCAGCACCTCGAACCGGTTGGCCGGCACCAGCACGGCGCGAGAAGGCTCGTCCAGCCGGTGGTTGGCGCGGCCGATGCGCTGGAGCAGCCGCGAGGAGCCCTTGGGCGCGCCCACGTTGATGACGAGGTCCACGTCACCCCAGTCGATGCCGAGGTCGAGGGAGGAGGTGGCCACCACCGCCTTCAGCCGGCCGGCAGCCATGGCCGCCTCCACCTTGCGCCGCTGCTCCACCGCCAGCGAGCCGTGGTGCAGGGCGATGGGCAGGTTGTCGTCGTTGATGCGCCACAGCTCCTGGAAGATGAATTCCGCCTGCCGGCGCGTGTTGACAAAGACGAGGCTGAGCCGGTTCACCTTCAGCAGCGCATAGATGTCGCGCACGGCATGGAGCGCCATGTGGCTCGCCCACGGCATGGGCACATCCGTCTCCAGCATGCGCACGTCGGGCGCGACGCCGCCCTGCGCCACCACCAGGTCGGCAAGGGGGGCGGGGGCGCCTTCGTCCTGGGCCACCAGATAGCGGCGCAGGTCGTCGGGCTCGGCCACGGTGGCGGAGAGGCCGACACATTGCAGCCCCGGCGCGATGGCCCGCAGCCGCGCCAGCGCCAGCGCCAGCAGGTCGCCGCGCTTGGAGGTGACGAGGGCGTGCAACTCGTCCAGCACCACGCGCTTGAGGCCGCTGAACAGGTGCTCGGCATCTTTCGAGGCGAGCAGCAGGGAGATCTGCTCGGGGGTGGTGAGCAGGATGTCGGGCGGGTCGCGCCGCTGCCGCTGGCGGCGGGAGGAGGGGGTGTCGCCGGTGCGGGTCTCCACGCGGATGGGCAGTCCCATCTCGCTGATGGGCGTCTCCAGATTGCGCGCGATGTCCACCGCCAGCGCCTTCAGCGGAGAGATATAGAGTGTGTGCAGCGGCGAGGCCGGCTGCGTCGCCTGCCAGCGGGCGAAGGGCAGGGGGGCGGTGTCGGTCGGGTCCGCTGTGATGTCGGCACTGACCGTTTGCCCTTTGCCGACATCCCGCGCCGGCTTGCTCCCTCTCCCGCTTGCGGGGGAGGGCTGGGGAGGGGGAACGGAGTCCGGATGGGGCACGGACGTTGGAGGGGGAGAAGCCCCGGCGGCGGAGCTGCTTCCCTGCTTGCTTCCAGCGCCGCGTTTCGCGCGCCCGCCGCTCAGTTCGATGAGCGTGGGCAGGAAGCCGGCGAGGGTCTTGCCGGCGCCGGTGGGGGCGATGAGCAGCACCGAGCGCCCGGCCTGGGCGGCGGTGACGAGATCGATCTGGTGCGCCCGTGCCGTCCAGCCCCGCGCGCGGAACCAGCGGCGGAACACCTCCGGCAGCGCAGCATCCGCGGTGTGGGAAGGGCGCGCTTTAGATTTGGGCGCGGGGGGCAGGGGCTTTTTGGGGGAGCGCGGCACCGTCTCAAGATAGGCATTCCGGGCCGATTGCGCGATGGCGGCGCGGCTTGGGAACCGGCATCGGCGATGCCGCGCCTTGGTGGGCGGCGGTATCAGGAGGACGCTACGTCAGGGGGCGGTCGCCTTATAGTGCGGCCCGTTTCGATGGGGGCGTCGCGATCTGGGGCGGAGGGAAGGGCATGGATGACGGTTCACGTTGCAGGTGAAGCTTCAGCAGTGCCGCAAGACAGCGCGGTGCAAGACGGCGCAGGGCGCTTGGCGAACGGGCTCTTCATCACCACCCAGTGCACGGACCGCATCAGGGCCCATTTCGAGCGGGTGCGTCGGCAGACCGAGGGGCTGGTGGAGTGGCGCCTGGTCCACAATCCGGGCAACCACGTGATCCCGGTGGAGCCACGCCTCGATCCGCCGCCGGATCAGGTGCTGCCAGAGCGCCTGCGCCAGCTGGAACGCAATGGCGGCCTCGTTCCCGGCCATGTGGACGTTCTCGTCATGGCTGCCGCCTGGCCGCTGCCCCATGACCATACCTGGATCATGGAATTCGACGTGGATTACACCGGCGACTGGCGCACCCTGTTCGCGCGCTTCGCCGCCAACGACGCCGACCTCCTGACCACCACGCTTTTGCCCCTCGCCGATGATCCGGACTGGTATTTCATGGACACGGCCCTGGCGCCGGCCCATGTGGACCCGGCCTGCCGCATGCGGTCGTTCAACCCGCTGATGCGCATGTCGCGGCGGCTCATGGAGGCCTATGCGGACGAGGTGCGCGATCCCGGCTGGCAGGGCCATTTCGAGTACGTGCTGCCCACCGTCGCCCGCCATCTCGGCCTCAAGATCGAGGATATGGGCGGCGAGGGGCCGTTCTGTCCCCCCGAACGGCGCGGAACGCTTTATTCAAACACGCCGCTCGATCCAGGTCTCAGGCCCGGCTCATTCGTCTGTCGCCCCTGGCGCTCCGAGTATTTCGCGGAGCGCCCCGAGGACTTTCCGCAGGGCGACTGGCTGTTCCACCCGGTCAAGCCGGACATGCCGCTTTTGCCGCCCCCGCCGCCACCCCCGCCTCTGCCGCGGCGGTCGCTGCCGCGGCGCCTGTGGCGCTTCGTCCGTGGCAAGGGGATGGGGTCTTAATCGCTCGTCAACCGTCCCGGACGCATGGTGCGGCAGATGTCCCGCACCGGAGTTCCCGTCCCATGATGTCGCGCGCCGACCGCACCGTCTTGAGCGAATGGTGGTGGACGGTGGACCGCGCCCTCTTGGCCGCCCTCTGCGGCCTGATGGTGATCGGCATCATCCTGTGCCTTGCCGCGAGCCCGGCGGTGGCCGCGCGCCTCGGCATCGCCGACCCGTTCCACTTCGTGAACCGGCAGGTGCTGTTCCTGGTGCCCGCCGCGGTGGTGATGATCGCCACCTCCTTCCTGTCGCCACGCGCGCTCAGGCGCATCTGCATGGTGGTGTTCGCCATCTTCTTCGTGCTGCTCATGGCCACCCTGGTGGTGGGGCCGGAGGTGAAGGGCGCGCGGCGCTGGCTCACCATCGCCGGCGTCACCGTGCAGCCGTCCGAATTCATCAAGCCGGCCTTCGTCATCCTCGCCGCCTGGCTGTTCGCCGAGAGCACAAGGCGGCCGGAGATGCCCGCCACCCTGCTGGCCTTCGGCCTGCTCGGCAGCGTGCTGGGCCTGCTGATCAAGCAGCCGGACTTCGGCCAGAGCCTCTTGATCTCGCTGGTGTGGGCGTCCCTATTCTTCCTCGCCGGGCTGCGCTGGATCTGGATGGTGGGGTTGGTGGGCGTGGGCGCGGGCGGCGGCTTCATCGCCTACATGACCGTGTCCCACGTGCAGAAGCGCATCAACCGCTTCCTCAATCCCGATTCGGGCGACACCTACCAGATCGACGCCGCGCTCAACTCCTTCCGCAACGGCGGCTGGTTCGGCCAGGGGCCGGGCGAGGGCACCATGAAGCGCATGCTGCCGGACGGGCACACCGACTTCGTCTTCGCCGTGGCGGGTGAGGAGTTCGGCATCATCCTGTGCCTCATCATCCTCGCCCTGTTCGCCTTCATCATCCTGCGGTCGCTGTCGCGGGCCTCGAAGGAGAGCGACCCCTTCTCCCGCTTCGCCATCACCGGCCTTGCGCTGCTGTTCGGGCTGCAGGCGGCCATCAACATGGCGGTGAACGTGCACATCGCCCCCGCCAAGGGCATGACGCTGCCCTTCATCTCCTATGGCGGCTCCTCGCTCATCTCCATCGCCTTCGGCATGGGCATGCTGCTGGCCCTCTCGCGCAAGCGGCCGGGCGCGGCGGCGCTGGCGGCCCTCACCGAGAAGCCGGCGGTGGAGCCCGTGGCGCGGCCGGTCGCGCCGCCCGCCGGCGCCATGCCGGACCCGGCCTGACAAGCCCGCGGGGCGCCTGAGCGAGGGGGATCGCGGGATGCGTGAGCATCCTTGCGATCCGGCCCAAAAAGCCCGCGCGGCGCCTGAGCGAAGGGGATTGCGGGATGCGACAGCATCCTTGCGATCCCGCCAAGAGAGCCCTTCCTTCCCCGGAATGGCCGCATTGGCGGGGCAGCAAGCCCCCGATCCGGCCGATCCGGGCGGCCGCTCCAGGTGCGGGGCGGATTCCATCGGCCATGCGAGGTGGATGTGACGCAGATTGTTCTTCTCGCCGCCGGCGGCACCGGCGGCCACCTGTTTCCGGCCGAGGCGCTGGCGGCGTCGCTCGGCCGGCGCGGGTTCGACGTGGATCTCGCCACCGATGCCCGCGCCGCGCGCTATGCCGGCCATTTCCCCGCGCGCGAACTCCATGTGCTGCCCGCCGACACGGTGCGCGGCCGCTCCCCGGTGGCGCTGGCGCGCACCGGATTTGCCCTCGCCTCCGGGCTTGTCTCCTCCCTCGCGCTGCTCCGGCGGGTGAAGCCGGTGGCCGTGGTGGGCTTCGGCGGCTATCCCACCGTCCCACCCCTGCTGGCAGCCGCGCTGCTGGGCGTGCCTACCCTCATCCATGAGGCGAACGGCGTCATGGGCCGGGCCAACCGCATGCTGGCGCGGCGCGTCAGCGCCATCGCCACCGGCTTTCCCGGCATCGTCGCGGCCGATCCGGCGCTTGCCCCCAAGGCGGTGTGGACCGGCAATCCCCTGCGTCCCTCCGCCATCGCCGCCGCAGCCACGCCCTATGATCCGCCGCTGGCGGGGGGCGAGCTGCGCCTGCTGGTGTTCGGCGGCAGCCAGGGCGCGCGGGTGATGTCCGATGTGGTGCCGGAGGCCATCGAGCGGCTCGACGGCGACCTGCGATCGCGCCTCGTCCTCACCCAGCAGGCGCGGGAGGAGGATCTGGAGCGGGTGAAGGCCACCTATGCGCGCCTCGGCGTGCGGGCGCAGGTGGCGCCCTTCTTCGACGACCTGCCGGCGCGCATGGCGCAGGCCCATCTGGTGGTGTCGCGCTCCGGCGCAGGCACGGTGGCGGAACTGGCCGCCATCGGCCGGCCCTCCATATTGGTGCCGTTGCCCCACGCCCTCGACCAGGACCAGGCGGCCAACGCCCGCTCGCTGGCGGACGTGGGCGCGGCGCTGGTGCTGCGGCAGGTGGAGTTCGATCCCGACCGGGTGGCGCTGGAGCTTCACAGCTTTGCCAGCGAACCTCGATCATTGACGCAGATGGCGGATAAGGCCAGAAGCCAAGGCGTGCTCGACGCAGCGGAACGACTGGGCGATCTCGTCCGGCATCTGGCGGCGAAAGGCGCGGTCGCAACCTTTCAGGGGAAACTGGCATGAAGTTGCCGTCCGGCCTCGGCTCCATCCATTTCGTCGGCATCGGCGGCATCGGCATGAGCGGCATCGCCGAGGTGCTGCACAATCTCGGCTACGAGGTGCAGGGCTCGGACGTGGCGGACAGCGCCAACGTGAAGCGCCTGCGCGACCTCGGCATCAAGGTGATGATCGGCCATGCCGCGGCCAATGTGGATGACGCGGACGTGGTGGTGGTCTCCTCCGCCATCAAGCGCGACAATCCCGAATTGGTGGCCGCCCGCGCCAAGCGCCTGCCGGTGGTGCGCCGTGCCGAGATGCTGGCCGAACTGATGCGGCTGAAGAGCTGCGTTTCCATCGCCGGCACCCACGGCAAGACCACCACCACCTCGCTGGTGGCCACCCTGCTCGACGCCGGCAATTTCGACCCCACCGTCATCAACGGCGGCATCATCAACGCCTATGGCACCAATGCCCGCCGCGGCGACGGCAACTGGATGGTGGTGGAGGCGGACGAGAGCGACGGCACCTTCCTGAAGCTGCCCACGGAAGTCGCCATCGTCACCAATGTGGACCCCGAGCACCTCGACCATTTCAAGACCTTCGACAAGGTGCAGGACGCCTTCAAGGCCTTCGTGGAGAACGTGCCCTTCTACGGCTTCGCGGTGATGTGCATCGACCATCCGGTGGTACAGGCCCTGGTGGGCCGCATCGAGGACCGGCGCGTCATCACCTATGGCGAGAACCCGCAGGCCGACGTGCGCCTGGTGGACGTGGACCTGAAGGGCGGCATCACCCGCTTCGGCGTCGTCTTCCGCAACCGGGCGGGGGAGACGGTGCACGAGATTTCCGGCCTCAGGCTGCCCATGCCCGGCAAGCACAATGCGCTCAACGCCACCGCCGCCATCGCGGTGGCCCACGAGCTGAAGGTGCCGGACGACAAGATCATCGAGGCCATCGCCAGCTTCGGCGGCGTGAAGCGCCGCTTTACCCGCACCGGGGAATGGAACGGCGTCACCGTGTTCGACGATTACGGCCACCACCCGGTGGAGATCGCCGCCGTGCTCAAGGCGGCGCGGGCCGCGAGCGAGGGACAGGTGATCGCGGTGGTGCAGCCGCACCGCTATTCGCGCCTCGCCTCCCTGTTCGACGAATTCTGCACCTGCTTCAACGATGCCGACCATGTGGTGGTGGCCCCGGTCTATGCCGCCGGCGAGGCGCCCATCGAGGGCGCGGACCGGGACCATCTGGTGCAGGGCCTCATCGCCCACGGCCACCGCTCGGTGACGGCGCTGGACGGACCGGAGAAGCTCGCCGACGTGGTGGGCGCGCTGGCCAAGCCCGGTGATTACGTGATCTGCCTCGGCGCCGGCTCCATCAGCGGCTGGGCTTATGCTCTGCCGGGGGAACTGGCCGCCCTCGAGCCGGCGGCGTGAGGCGGCGGCGC
The DNA here is from genome assembly GCF_008364685.1 of Xanthobacter oligotrophicus. Taxonomy (GTDB): domain Bacteria; phylum Pseudomonadota; class Alphaproteobacteria; order Rhizobiales; family Xanthobacteraceae; genus Xanthobacter; species Xanthobacter oligotrophicus. Next base: position 187,997 of record NZ_VTTL01000008.1, on the reverse strand, counting down.
GCACCGCCAACCTGTCGCAAAGGCCGATCGGCTTATCGTGCAAGCTGATCGGACCGTGCTCCGAAACAGAAGCGGCGGCCCGGGGGCCGCCGCTTTGCGTTTTAGGGATGCGAATGCCCGCGGAGGGGCGAATCTCACTTCTTCGCGCCAGCCTCGATCACGTCCTCGAGGGTGCGCAGGCCGGTGCGGGGGGCGTTGACCAGCACCGCCATGTTGCCGGGGGCGTGCTGGTTCTTCCACATCTTGGTGTGCGCCTCGGGGATGCGGTCCCAGGGGAACACTTCCGACATGCAGGGGTCCACGCGCCGGTCGATGATGAACTGGTTGGCGGCGGAAGCCTGCTTGAGGTGGGCGAAGTGGGAGCCCTGGATGCGCTTCTGCCGCATCCACACGTAGCGGGCGTCAAAGGTGATGTTGAAGCCGGTAGTGCCGGCGCAGAACACGATCATGCCGCCGCGCTTGCCCACGAGGGTCGAGACTGGGAAGGTCTGCTCGCCGGGATGCTCGAACACGATGTCCACGTCGCGCTTGCCGCTGATGTCCCAGATGGCCTTGCCGAACTTGCGGGCTTCCTTGGTCCACTCGTTGTATTCCGGCGAGTTGACCTTGGGCAGCTGGCCCCAGCACTTGAAATCCTTGCGGTTGATCACGCCCTTGGCGCCGAGGCCGAGGACGTAGTCGCGCTTGGTCTCGTCGGAGATCACGCCGATCACATGGGCGCCGGAGGCGGCGGCAAGCTGCACGCCGAACACGCCGAGGCCGCCCGAGGCGCCCCACACCAGCACGTAGTCGCCCGGCTTCACCGTGTGCGGCGGGTGGCCGAACAGCATGCGGTAGGCGGTGGCCATGGTGAGGGTGTAGCAGGCGCTCTCTTCCCAGGTCAGGTGCTTGGGGCGCGGCATCAGCTGGCGCGCCTGCACCCGGCAGAACTGGGCAAACGAGCCGTCCGGCGTCTCATAGCCCCAGATGCGCTGGGACGGCGAGAACATGGGGTCGCCGCCGTTGCACTCCTCGTCGTCGCCGTCGTCCTGGTTGCAGTGCACGACCACCTCGTCGCCCACCTTCCAGCGCTTCACCTTGGAGCCCACCGCCCAGACGATGCCCGAGGCATCGGAACCGGCGATGTGGAGGGGCGCCTTGTGCACGTCGAACGGCGAGATCGGCTGGCCCAGGCCGGCCCAGATGCCGTTGTAGTTCACGCCGGCGGCCATGACGTAGACCAGCACGTCGTTCTCGCCCAGTTCCCAGGTGGGCACCACCTCGAGCTGGAACGAGTCTTCCGGCGGCCCATGGCGCTCGCGGCGGATGGCCCAGGCATACATCTGCGCGGGGACGTGGCCGAGGGGGGGAACCTCGCCCAGCTCATAAAGGTCCTTCACCGGTCCCTCGTTCGCGTTGGCGGCTGCCGTCTGGGCCATGGCTTTCGTCCTCTCCTGGCATTTTTGCGGACCGTTCGGTCGCGTCTTTGGGGGCTTCTTGCGTTGCAGCGTAGCAGAGAAAAATTCCAAAGCGATACCCCCCACTTTGGACCATCGGGGGACAATTTCCGCGTTCTGCGAACCGCAAGGCCACGCTCGCGTTGTCATTCACGCGGCGCGCTACAGGCGCTAGGCTGGGGCGTTGCGGGATGGGCCGGCCGCCGGGGCGGACGGGCCGGGGCAGCGACAACGAAAGGGGACGGGACATGGGTATCTTGTGGATGGTCATCGTCGGCGCCATCGCCGGCTTCCTGGCGGGGCAGATTTTCCAGGGCTATGGCTTCGGCCTCATCGGCAACATCGCGGTGGGCATCGTCGGCGCCCTCATCGGCGGCTTCCTGTTCGGCGGGGTGTTCGTGGTGGGCGGCATGATCGGCCAGATCATCTCGGCCACCATCGGCGCCATCATCCTGCTGTTCATCATCTCGCTGGTGAAACGGTAGGGGCACAGCCGGCGGCCGCGCGCGATCCTTCGAGCGCCTGAAGTTGCGAGGGGCGCGCGCGGCGCCGCAGCATGCGCGATCGGGGCACGCGTTTGTGGAGGGGGGCCATCGACCTCCACCAATTTCCCATCGACGTCCGGGCCATTGCGACGCACAATCGCGTCCAATCCAGAACGACCAGATGGGGGAACAGGAATGGTGGCGCGCGACAAACCCTGGCTTTTCCGCACCTATGCGGGCCACTCCACCGCCACGGAGTCCAACAAGCTCTACCGTTCCAACCTCGCCAAGGGCCAGACCGGCCTCTCGGTCGCCTTCGACCTGCCCACCCAGACCGGCTACGATTCAGACCACCCGCTGGCGCGCGGCGAGGTGGGCAAGGTGGGCGTGCCCATCTCTCATCTCGGCGACATGCGCACCCTGTTCGACGGCATCCCGCTGGCCGAGATGAACACGTCGATGACCATCAACGCCTGCGCGGCGTGGCTGCTCTCGCTCTATATCGCCACCGCCGACGAGCAGGGCGCGGACCGCACCAAGCTGCAGGGCACGACGCAGAACGACATCATCAAGGAATATCTGTCGCGCGGCACCTATGTGTTCCCGCCGGCGCCGTCCATGCGGCTGACCAAGGACACCATCATCTTCACCACCGAGTATCTGCCCCGGTGGAACCCGATGAACGTGTGCTCCTACCACCTGCAGGAGGCCGGGGCGACGCCGGTGCAGGAACTGGCCTTCGCGCTCGCCAACGCCATCGCCATCCTCGACACGGTGAAGAAGTCGGGCGAGGCCGAAGGCAAGGTGTTCGGCGAGGTGGTGGGGCGCATCTCCTTCTTCGTGAACGCCGGCATGCGGTTCATCACCGAGATGTGCAAGATGCGCGCGTTCGTGGATCTGTGGGAAGAGATCTGCGTCAACCGCTACGGCATCACCGACGCCAAGCAGAAGCTGTTCCGCTACGGCGTGCAGGTGAATTCCCTCGGCCTCACCGAGCAGCAGCCGGAGAACAACGTCTACCGCATCCTGCTGGAAATGCTGGCCGTCACCCTGTCGAAGGGCGCCCGCGCCCGCGCCGTGCAGCTTCCCGCGTGGAACGAGGCGCTGGGCCTGCCGCGCTCGTTCGACCAGCAATGGTCGCTGCGCATGCAGCAGGTGCTGGCCTATGAGACCGACCTGCTCGACTACGGCGACATCTTCGACGGCTCCACCGAGATCGCGAAGAAGGTGGAGCAACTGAAGGAAGAGGCGCGCGCGGAGCTGGCGCAGATCGACGCCATGGGCGGCGCGGTGGCGGCCATCGAGAATTCCTACATGAAGCAGCAACTGGTGGAATCCAACACCCGCCGGCTGGAGGCCATCGAGCGCGGCGAGCAGGTGGTGGTGGGCGTCAACCGCTGGACCGAGACCGAGCCCTCGCCGCTGACCACTGGCGAAGGCGCCATCCTCACCGTGCCCGAGGGCGTGGAGGCGGAGCAGATCGCCCGCCTTCAGGCCTGGCGCGAGGCGCGCGACGGCAAGGCGGCGGCGGCGGCGCTGGCGGCGCTCAAGAGCGCGGCGCAGGAGGGGCGCAACATCATGGAGCCCTCCATCGTCTGCGCCAAGGCCGGCATCACCACCGGCGAATGGGGCACCTGCCTGCGCGAGGTGTTCGGCGAATACCGCGCCCCCACCGGCGTCGGCCGCGCCGCCCGCGTGGATACGCAGGGGCTGGACGAGGTGCGCAAGGGCGTGGACGCGGTGTCCGAGAAGATCGGCCGGCGCATCAAGTTCCTGGTGGGCAAGCCGGGCCTCGACGGCCATTCCAACGGCGCCGAGCAGATCGCCGTGCGCGCCCGCGACTGCGGCATGGAAGTGGTCTACGAGGGCATCCGCCTGACCCCCGCCGAGATCGTGAACGCCGCGCTGGAAGAGAGCGTGCACGTCATCGGCCTGTCCATCCTCTCCGGCTCCCACGTGCCGCTGGTGCGCGACGTGATGGACCGGCTGCGGGCCGAGGGGCTTTCCGACATCCCGGTGGTGGTGGGCGGCATCATCCCGCCGGAGGATGAGGTGCAGCTGAAGGGCTTTGGCGTGACCGCGGTCTACACCCCGAAGAATTTCGAGCTGAACCGCATCATGGCCGACATCGTCGCCATCGTGGACCGGCAGAGCCAGAAGGCGGCCTGAGCCGGGCGTGCCTATGGCTTCAACCCGGGCGGGGGATCAACCGCCCGGGTTTTCAACGGGTGCGGTGGGCTGGTCGGCGCGCCATGCGGGGTATCGCCAGCCGATGGTCGAAGCGGAGCCGGTGGCGCATCGGGCCGGACATGCGGCGGCGCTGCGCGTTGCTTGCGTTGGTGCAATGGCGTGGGCCTGCGACTTCCACCATATTTGAAGCAACGCAGGCGACGGCCCCGAAAGGAGCCCGTCGCCCTGCAAGGAGCTTCACCATGACCGCCGCCCTCTCCCTTTCCCCTGAAACCGTGCCCCCTGAAACCGCGCCCCACGGCCTCGCCCTCGGTGCCGTGACCCTGTCGAGCCGCGACCCTGAGCGCCTCATCCCCTTCTATCGCGATGGCGTGGGCCTTGATGTGCTCTCCACCGGCGAGACCACGGTGCTCGGCGCCGGCGGCCGCCCGCTGGTGGAGATCGCGCGCCGGCCGGATGCGGCCCGCGCCGCGGTCCGCGCTCCCGGCCTGTTCCACATGGCCATCCGCGTGCCCGATCGCGCGAGCCTTGCTGCGCGGCTGCTCGCCCTCCACCACATGGGCCTAAGGATGGGTGCTTCCGACCATCTGGTGAGCGAGGCGCTTTACGTGGACGACCCGGACGGCAACGGCATCGAGATCTATCGCGACCGCCCCGCCGACGAATGGCCGCGCTCCGCCGACGGCACCATCGCCATGGCGACATTGCCCCTCGACCTGAACGATCTGGCCCGCGAGGCGCCGCCCGCCGCGCAACCCGCGCCGGCGGGCACGGATATGGGCCACGTGCACCTGAAGGTGTCCGACCTCGATGCGGCGCGGCGCTTCTGGGTGGATACGGTGGGCCTCACCATCATGGCGCGCTATCCCGGCGCCCTGTTCGTCAGCGCGGACGGCTACCACCACCATCTCGGCCTCAACACCTGGCAGTCCTCGGGCGCGCCCGCGCCGGCGGCCGGCACGGCGGGGCTGGATCATTTCACCGTGCGGCTGCCGCTGGCCTCCATCGAAGCCCTCGGCCAACGTCTTGCCGCAGCGGGTGTCGCATTCGCGGCGCTTGAGGGCGGCGGCCTCACGGTGCGCGATCCCTCCGGCAACACGGCGGTGTTCCGCCCGGCCTGAGGCGCGGGCCGGCGCGGGCGCGATCCATCACGCCCGCTGATGGGTGCGTGCGACAAAATCGATTTCCCCCGCGCGTCGGATGACGCTACAGCGGTCGCCTGCCGAGCCCGCTCCCACCGGAGTTGGCTCCAAGCCCGCGCCGAAGGCGTGGATCGGATCATGCGGGAGGAAAGATGTCGGTGAGGCCCTCGCGCTCGTCCGGATTTGCCCTGTATGACGCGCCCTACCTGCTGCTCACCGTCACGGCGCTGCTGTGGGCCATCAACATCGTGCTCGGGCGCGTCGTCGCCGGCCACGTGCCGCCGGTGACGCTCGCCTTCGTGCGCTGGACCGGGGCGACGCTTATCCTTTTGCCCTTCGCCCTCGGGCAGGTGCGGCGCGACCTGCCGCTCATCCGCCGCCATTTCTGGCTGCTGGTGCTGCTCGCGGCCACCGGCATCGCCTGCTACAACGCCATGAGCTATTATGGCTTGCAATACACCCAGGCCCTCAATGGCCTCTTGGTGCAGTCCACCGCGCCGCTGCTGGTGGCCCTGTGGACCTTCTTCATCTTCCGCGAGCGGCTGAGCCTTGGCCAGTTGGCCGGCATCGTCACCTCGCTCGTCGGCGTGCTGGTGATCATCAGCCACGGCAGCCTCGATACCTTCCTGCATCTGAAGCCCAACATCGGCGACGTGTGGATCATCTGCGCGCTGGTCATCTATGCCTTCTATGCCGCCATCCTGCGCAAGCGGCCGGCGCTGGGGCCGCTCTCCTTCCTGGTCGCGATCATGGCGCTGGGCTCGGTGCTGCTGGCGCCGTTCGCGCTGTGGGAAGCGGCGCAGGGGCGCATCCTGCAGTTCGACCACATGACGCTGGGGGTGCTGGCCTATGTGATGGTGGGGCCGTCCATCGTCGCCTACCTGTTCTTCAACCGGGGGGTGGAACTGGTGGGGGCCAACGCCGCCGCGCCGTTCCTGCATCTCATGCCGGTGTTCGGCACCGCGCTTGCCATCGTCTTCCTGGGCGAGACCATGGCCTGGTACCATATGGCGGGCTATGCGCTGGTCATCACCGGCATCGCCCTGGCGACGCTGGCCGCGCGGGCCAAGGGCCGGCCGCCAGCCTGAAGGCCGTCCCGTCACGCCTGCGTGAAACCGATAAATTTGATATTAAGAGGTTACATCCCCTCTGCTAGGAGCGGTCCTGCCGGATGACCCGGCAGGAGGTGATGAGCATGAGCAAGGGGATTTCGACCAAGGGTGTTGGCGCGCTGCTGGCGCTGGTGCTGGCGGGGCTGGCCGCGCCGGCGGCGGCGCAGGTGCGCGGTTCCGGCTGGGAGCTGCCGCTGACGCTCGCCAACGAGGCCGCGCTGGAGGCGGTGCGCGCCTGCTCCGAGAAGGGCTGGCCGGTCTCGGTCGCGGTGGTGGACGTGTCCGGCGAGACCCGCGTGCTGGTGAAGGGTGACCATTCCACCACCCACACCCGCACCTCCAGCTTCCGCAAGGCCTATACGATCGCGACCCTTGGGCCGGTGTTCGGCTTCGATACCCTCTCGGCCTTCGTGGAGAAGACCCGCGGCGGGCCCAGCACCCAGGCGCTCGCTTCCCTGCCGGATATCCTGCTTCTGGCCGGCGGCGTCGGCGTGAAGGCGAAGGGGGAGATCGTGGCCGCCATCGGCGTGGGCGGGGCGCCGGGCGGAGAGAAGGACGAGGCCTGCGCCGCCGCCGGCCTTGCCAGGATCGCCGACCGCCTGCCGCATTGAAGCAAGAGCGGGCGGGCCCGGTTTTCGACCAGCGCCGAACGCATCACGCACACAAGAAAACGGCCGCCCGAGGGGCGGCCGTTGCGGGTTGTTCAGAACACCAGCGCCTCAGAACACAAGTGCCCTGGCCGCCTTCACCTGCGGCAGAGCCTGCACCTTGCCGAGCACGTCGGCCGGCACCGTGCCGTCCACCGCCACCAGCGCGATGGCGTCGCCGCCCAGATGGTCGCGGCCCAGGGCGAAGGTGGCGATGTTCAGCCCCGCATCGCCGAGCAGGCCGGCGAAGCGGCCGATGAAGCCGGGCTTGTCCTCGTTGGTGACGTAGATCATGGAGGGCGCGAACTCGGCGTCCACATTGATGCCCTTGATGTTCACGATGCGCGGGCGGCCATCCGCGAACACGGTGCCGGATATGGCGCGCTCATACGTGTCCGTCACCACCGTGATGCTGATGAGGCTGTCATAGTCGCCGGTGGCGGCGCGGGTGGTCTCCTCGATGACGATGCCGCGCTCCTTGGCGACGGTGGGGGCGGACACGACGTTGACCTCTGAGAGCATCGGGCGCAGCAGCCCTGCCACCGCGGCCGAGGTCAGCGCCTTCACCTTCTGGTCCGCCACGGCGCCTTCGTAGACGATGTGCACGGTCTTGATGTCGGTGTCGGTGAGTTGGCCGGCGAACGAGCCGAGCTTTTCCGCCAGTTCGATGAAAGGCTTCAGCTTCGGCGCCTCCTCGGCGGTGATGGAGGGGAAGTTCACCGCGTTGGAGATGGCGCCGGTGAGGAGATAGTCGCTCATCTGCTCGGCGACCTGGAGGGCGACATTCTCCTGCGCCTCGTTGGTGGCGGCGCCGAGGTGCGGCGTGCACACCACGTTGGGATGGCCGAACAGGGGATTCTGCTCCGCCGGTTCCACCGCGAACACGTCGAAGGCGGCGCCGGCCACATGCTTGCTGTCGAGCGCGGCGCGCAGGGCGGCTTCGTCCACGAGGCCCCCGCGGGCGCAGTTGATGATGCGCACGCCCTTCTTGGTCTTGGCGATGTTCTGCGCCGAGAGGATGTTCTTGGTCTTCTCGGTCAAAGGGGTGTGCAGGGTGATGAAATCAGCGCGGGCGAGCAGGTCGTCCAGCTCCACCTTCTCCACGCCGAGATCCAGCGCCCGCTCCACCGAGAGGAAGGGATCGAAGGCGATCACCTTCATCTTCAGGCCCACGCCGCGCTCGGCGACGATGGAGCCGATGTTGCCGCAGCCGATGATGCCCAGCGTCTTGGCGGTGACCTCGACGCCCATGAAGCGGTTCTTCTCCCACTTGCCGGCCTGGGTCGAGGCATCCGCCGCTGGGATCTCGCGGGCCAGCGCGAACATCATGGCGATGGCGTGCTCGGCGGTGGTGATGGAATTGCCGAACGGCGTGTTCATCACGATCACGCCCTTGGCGGTGGCCGCCGGCAGGTCCACGTTGTCCACGCCGATGCCGGCGCGGCCGATGACCTTCAGGCGGTCGGCCTTCTGCAGGATCTTCGGGGTGACCTTGGTGGCCGAGCGGATGGCGAGGCCGTCATAATTGCCGATGATCTCGGCCAGCCTGTCCTTGTCCTTGCCGAGGTCGGGCTGGAAATCCACCTCGATGCCGCGATCCTTGAAGATCTGGACGGCGGCCGGCGACAGCTTGTCGGAAATGAGAACGCGGGGTGCCATGGTGGGCTCCGGAAATTGCGCGGATAAGCCGTGCCGCTCTTGCTGCCGTCATGGCCGGGCTTGACCCGGCCATCCACGCGGGGAGGCCGGGAGCAGCTTTCGGCCGCGTGCACGGGCGGCTCGGCGTGGATGCCCGGGTCGAGCCCGGGCATGACGATCGCTATGGGGGAGGGCCACTCCCGCGGCTCTTGCCGATGAAAGCCCTCTCCCGCTTGCGGGGGAGGGTTGGGAGGGGGAAGGCGGGCGTGCTGCGGAAGGCGCTTCAGGATAGGAGAGGGCGGAAGGCCCCCACCCCAGCCCTCCCCCGCCCGAAGCCGGGTGTTTCCGGCTTCGGCTGCTGGGAACCAAACTCGGCAACAGCCGAGTTTGGGCGGGAGAGGGGGCAGGGCGGTTCAGTCACCCCGCCCGACCTCATGCAGCCTTGGGCAGCGCGGCCTTGGCTTCGGTGAAGGCCCAGTCGAGCCAGTGGGTCAGGGCTTCCACGTCGGCCCGTTCCACGGTGGCGCCGCACCAGATGCGCAGGCCGGGAGGGGCGTCGCGATAGGCGCCGATGTCGTAGGCGATGCCGCCCTTCTCGAGGCCGGAGGCGATGGCCTTGGCGAAGGCCGCCTGCGCCTCGGCGGGCAGCGACGTCACGTCGGAATCCACCACCTTCAGGCACACCGAAGTGTTGGAGCGCGTCACCGGGTCGGTGGCCAGGAAGTCCACCCACGGCGTGCGGTGCACCCACTGGGCGATGGCCTCGAAGTTGCGGTTGGAGCGCTCCTGCAGGGCTTCAAGCCCACCCACGTTCTTCGCCCACTTCAGCGCGTCGAGATAGTCTTCCACGCACAGCATGGAGGGGGTGTTGATGGTCTCGCCCTCGAAGATGCCTTCGATGAGCTTGCCGCCCTTGGTCATGCGGAAGATCTTGGGCAGCGGCCACGCCGGCTTGTAGGTCTCGAGCCGCTCCACCGCGCGTGGGGAGAGGATGAGGATGCCGTGCGCGCCCTCGCCGCCGAGCACCTTCTGCCAGGAGAAGGTGACCACATCGAGCTTGGCGAAATCCAGCTTCTGCGCGAAGGCCGCCGAGGTGGCGTCGCAGATGGTGAGGCCGGTGCGGTCGGCCGGGATCCACTCCGCGTCCGGCACCATGACGCCGGAGGTGGTGCCGTTCCAGGTGAAGACCACGTCGTGGGAGAAATCCACCTGCGCGAGGTCCGGCAGCGCGCCATAGGGGGCGGTCAGCGCGCGGGCGTCGGTCAGCTTGAGCTGCTTGACCACATCGGTCACCCAGCCTTCGCCGAAGCTTTCCCAGGCCAGCATGTCCACCGGGCGGGCGCCCAGCATGGACCACAGCACCATTTCCACGGCGCCGGTATCGGAGGCGGGGACGATGCCGATCCGGTAGTCGGCCGGCACGTCCAGCACGTCGCGGGTGAGGTCGATGGCCTCTTTCAGCTTGGCCTTGCCCACCTTGGCGCGGTGCGAGCGGCCCAGCGGCGCATCCGAGAGGCCTTCCAGCGTCCAGCCGGGACGCTTGGCGCAGGGGCCGGACGAAAAGTTCGGGTTCTCCGGACGGGTGGCCGGAGCAGGATTCGTCGTCATTTAGTCCATCCTTACAGATGGGCGCCTCCCGTTGGGGGGAGGTGTCCCGCGGATGGGGTTACGCCCGAGGGGGCGGGGGCGTCAAGGGGTGATGCCGAAGGCCTGAGCGTGGTGCTCAAGGTGCGGGCAACCGGGAAGCGGGCGGGAAAGGCGCGGCCTCACCCATTCCCGTCGAAGTGCGCGTCGTAGCCGATCAGCTCATCCCGCATCATCTTCAGTACGGGGAAGCCATATCCCGAGCCGGGTTCGCCCGAGCGCAGCCGGCCTTCTTTGTGAGCGTCGCTCATGTAGAGGTGACAACCGACTGCAAGCAGGGTGAGATAGAGCGCCTGTACGGCATCGATGCCGTAGAGGGTTTCGCCCCGGACCTCGTCCGGCCAGTGAATCTCGGCGCGGCAACTCCAGCATTCCTCGTCTTCCACCGGCGCGAAGATGCGGATGGGGACCCCCACCTCGGTGCCGCCCACAAAGAGCATCAGCACCCGTTCCGCAATCATCATGGCATGCTTTCCCACCATTCGCCCCGCCCTCACCCCTACGAAGGCGGCGATGAACACCGCCGTCATCAGCAGCACGATGGTGGGGGCCGGCGCCGAAAAAAAAGGTTGGGTAGGAACACGGCGAATACGTCATAATAAATGAGTCGATTTCAGAATAATTAAAGCCACAAAAGTGCTAATTATCATATAAATAAAACTCATCAACATATATTCCCATTGTAAATCGACCAAATATTCCAAATTTTCGTCACTATTTATTCCAATCTTGATCCAAGCTTTATTTTGATCCGGCTTATAATAGCATATATTTGATAGAAAAATAAACGTATGTCGATGGGTCCAGTGCTCTACTCTCTGTTTTGCCCGTCCAACAAACGTTCTGCCTGTCAAGAGCCAGACAAGTAGCGGAACGGAAGTCATTAGAAATTCGCCCACGGTGAAAGGCATTTTTCAAGCCGGGTTTTGAGCGGTTTCGTCACGCGTGACGATCGACCAGTTATAACGGGCTTTGCAATCGATTCAAAATTTGGACGTTGTTGCAAGAAATGTGACGTTGCGTCACTTTTCTTCAGCCCACCGCTTCCACCCGCCCCGCCTTCACCCGCACCCTTACGAAGGCAGCGATGAACACCGCCGTCATCAGCAGCACGATGGTGGGCGCCTGCGCGCTGTCGAGAAAGAAGGAGAGGTAGACGCCGCAGAGCGCGCAGCCCACCGCCACCAGCACCGCGACCACCAGCATCCAGCCGAAGCGGCGCGTCACCAAAAACGCGATGGCCCCCGGCGCGATCAAAAGCGATACGGCGAGGATGATGCCCACCGCTTTGAGCGCTGCCACGATGGTCAGCGACAGCATCACCAAGAGCCCGTAGTGCAGCAGCCCGACGCGCAGGCCCACCGCGCGCGCCTGCGCCGGATCGAACGCGTTCAGCAGCAGGTCGCGCCATTTGGCCAGCAGCGCCGAAGTCACGAGGCCGCAGATGATGGCGCTTTCGGCGATGTCGCCCCAGGTCACGCCCAGCATGTCGCCGAACAATATGTGGTCGAGGTGCACGTCCGACTGGATCTTGGTGTAGAGCACCAGCCCTAGCCCGAACATACCGGAGAAGACCACGCCCATCACCGTGTCTTCCTTGATGCGGCTGTTGGCCTTGAGATACCCGGTGCCGAGCGCGCACACCATGCCGGCCACGAAGGCGCCCACTGCCAAAGGCAGGCCGGCCATATAGGCCAGCACCACGCCGGGCAGCACGGCGTGGGAGACGGCGTCCCCCATCAGCGACCAGCCTTTCAGCACCAGGAAGCAGGAGAGCAGCGCCATGGGCACCGCCACCAGCGCCGAGATCACCAGCGCGCTTTGCATGAAATCGAACTGGAAGGGGGCAAGCAGGGTGTCCATCACAGCCCGCCTTCCCTCAGCGCCAGCGCCGCCTGCCGCCGCGCCGCCAAAAGCCCGTGCTTGGGGGCGAAGACGAAGGCGGTGAGGAAGATGAGGGTCTGGAGCACCACGATGATGCCGCCCGTGGCCCCGTCCACGAAATAGGAGAGATAGGCGCCGACGAAGCTCGTGCCCGCGCCGATCAGCACCGACAGGGCAATAAGACGGGGGAAGCGGTCGGTGAGCAGATAGGCGGTGGCTCCCGGAGTCACCACCATGGCGATGACGAGGAAGGCCCCCACCGTCTGCAGCGCCGCCACCGTGCAGGCCGACAGAAGCGTGAAGAACATGATCTTCAGGAAGGTGGGGTTGAGGCCGATGGAGCGGGCGTGGCTCTCGTCGAAGAAGGTCACCATCAGGTCCTTCCAGAACACCAGCAAGAGCCCCAGCGAGACAAAGCCGATGAGCGCCAGTTGAAGCGTGTCGGTCGGCGAGATGGCGAGGATGTTGCCGAGCACGATGGTCTGCACATTCACCGAGGTGGGCGACAGCGACACCATGAACAGGCCGAGGCCGAAGAAGGACGTGAAGATGAGGCCGATGACGGCGTCTTCCTTCAGCTTGGTGCGCTCCTGCAGGAACAGCATGGCCCCGGCCGCCAGCGCGCCGGAGAAGAAGGCGCCGAGCGAGAACGGCAGGCCCAGCATGTAGGCCCCCGCCACCCCCGGCACGATGGCATGGGACAGCGCATCGCCGATGAGCGACCAGCCCTTCAGCATGAGGAAGGCGGAGAGAAACGCGCACACCGCCCCCACCAGTGCGCTCACCCACATGGCGTTGACCATGTAGGAATAGCCGAACGGCTCGAGGAGGAGGGACATCACCCGATCCCCTCCGAGGAGCCGGCGGTGCCGCTGGCGGCGGGGCGGTCCTTGTAGAGCACCAGGGGGCGCTCGTCGTCGGTCAGCACGCCCAGCGTGCCGGCGGCGGTGGAGTGGCTTTCGTCCAGCACGAAATGGCGCAGCACGCCGCCGAAGGCCTTTTCCAGATTGACCTGGGTGAAGATCTCGGAGGTCAGCCCATAGGCCAGCACCGTGCCCTTGATGAGCACCGTGCGGTCGCAGAATTCCGGCACCGAGCCGAGATTGTGGGTGGAGACCAGCATCACCCGCCCCTCGTCGCGCAGGGCTTTCAGCAGGGCGATGATGGCGTCCTCGGTCTTCACGTCCACGCCGGTGAAGGGCTCGTCGAGCAGGATCACGCGGGCGTCCTGCGCCAGCGCACGGGCGAGGAACACGCGCTTCCTCTGCCCGCCGGAAAGCTCGCCGATCTGGCGGGTGCGGAACTCCAGCATGTTGACGCGGGAAAGCGCTGCCGTCACCGCCTCGTGGTCGGCGCGGCGGGGCATGCGCAGGAAATTCATGTGGCCGTAGCGGCCCATCATCACCACGTCTTCCACCAGCACGGGGAAGGTCCAGTCCACCTCCTCGGCCTGGGGCACATAGGCCACCACGTTGCGCTTCAAGGCTTCGCGCACGCTCATGCCGAGGATGCTCACGGACCCCTTCGACGCCGAGAGGAAGCCCATGATGGTCTTGAACAGGGTGGACTTGCCCGAGCCGTTCACCCCCACCAGGGCGGTGATGGTGCCGGTGGGGATCTCGAAGCTCGCGTCGCGCAGGGCGGTGTGGCCGTTGCGATAGGTGACGGTGACGTGGGCGACGCGCAGGCCGGCGCCGGCGGCGTCCACATGCGACAGGGCGGGATCAAGGGGCGCGTTCATCGCGGGGCGCCTCCGGTGAGGCCATCGGCGATGGTGGTGGAGGTGACGCGCAGGAGGTCGAGATAGGTGGGCACCGGGCCTGCGGCGTCGCTGAGCGAATCCACATAGAGCACGCCGCCGTAGCGGGCGCCGGTCTCCCGTGCCACCTGCCGCGCCGGCTCGGCGGAGATGGTGCTCTCGGAGAAGATGGCGGGGATCTTGTCCGCCCGCATGCGGTCCACCACGCGGCGCACCTGCTGGGGCGTGCCCTGCTGGTCGGCGTTGATGGGCCACAGGTAAAGCGGCTTCAGGCCGAAATCCCGCGCCAGATAGCTGAAGGCGCCCTCGCTGGTGACCAGCCAGCGCTGGTCCGGCGGCACCTTCTCCAGCTCGGCGCGGATGGGGGCGATGGTGGCGGTGATCTTGGCCTTGTAGGCCTCGGCGTTGGCCTTGTAGGTGGCGGCATTGGCCGGATCGTATTTCACCAGCGCGTCGCGGATGTTGTCCACGTAGATGATGGCGGCGGCGGGCGACATCCAGGCATGGGGATTGGGCTTGCCGCTGTAGGGGCCCTCGGTGATGCCCATGGGCTCGACGCCGTCGGAGATCACCACGCTCGGCACGCCCTTCAGGCGGCTGAAGAACTTCTCGAACCACAGTTCCAGGTTCAGGCCGTTCCACAGGATGAGGTTGGCGCCCTGGGCCTTGATGAGGTCGCCCGGCGTGGGCTGGTAATTGTGGATCTCGGCGCCGGGCTTGGTGATGCTGTCCACCTGCGCCGCATCACCGGCCACGGTCTTCGCCATGTCGGCGATGATGGTGAAGGTGGTGACCACCTTCAGCTTGTCCGCGGCCCGGGCCGGGCCTGCGGACGACAATGCCGCCACCAGGCAAGCGAGAAGCACGGCGCCGGCCGGCGAAAATGCGCGGCCCAAGGGACGGGCCAACAAGCGGGCCGGGAACCCGGCGAAGCGACGAACCAAAGAATGAGCCGAAGAACCGGCCACCAAACCATCAGGGCAGCGCATGAAGCAGCGCTCCAATCCAATCATCGCATCAATTTGCGATCCATTTGCAAAAATAGGCCCACCAAACTGCAATTGCAACTTATTCGCATTTAAGTCGGCCTAGCCTTTGTCGTTTTGCTCCGCTGCAGCGCTCTCCGCAAGGGCGGGGACCGGGTTGGTGGCGGATTCAGGCGCCGAAAGGGGCGGCTGCGTTGCCGCAGGGGCCACGCTTGGGGTCGGCACGGTGGCGGGGGAGGGCGTCACCGCGCTCACCCGGACCTCGGCCACGGGCGCGTCCGGGGAGGTCGTCGCAGCCTCGGAGCCGGGAGCAACGATCCCCGCGGCTTCGACGGCGGCGGCAAGGTCGGCGTCGCTGCGGTCCAGCACATGGGCGAGCATGCCGCGCGCCACCTCGCGCTCGCCCATGATGATGAAATTGGCGCCGCCCTGGCGCAGATGCTCCACCTCCGCGTCCGAATGGGCGCGGGCGATGATCTCGATGCCGGGGTTCATCTGGCGGGCCTTGCGCAGCACGCCGCTGGCCTCGAAGCCGTCGGGAATGGCGAGGATGAGCCGGGTCGCCCCCGCCACGTTGGCGGCGGTGATGGCGGCGGGAGAGGCGGCGTTGGCGTCGATCACCTCGATCTCGCTGCGCCGCAGCTCCTCCACCCGGTCGTCCTGGTCCTCCACCACGAGGAAGGGCAGGCCGGCGGCCTTCAGCCCGTCCGCCACCAGATGACCCACCCGGCCGTAGCCCACCAGCACCGTGTGCGCCTGCTGGGTGGTGCGGGGCAGGGCGGCCGCCGGCGCCGGCGCCTTTGCCGCCGGGCTCGGAGTTTCGGCCGCCTTGGCGGCCTGGGCCGTCACCGCCTTCGCCCGGTAGCGGTCCAGCGCCAGGAAGAAGAAGGGGTTGATGAGAATGGAGATGATCGCCGCCGCGAGGATGAGGTCGCGCCCTTCCTCCGGCAGCAACTGGAGGTCCACGCCCAGCGCCACCAGGATGAAGGAGAATTCGCCGATCTGCGCCAGCGAGGCGGAGATGGTGAGCGCCGTGATGTTGCCGTAGCCGAACGCCCGCACCAGCAGGAAGGCGGCCAGCGACTTGCCGAACAGCACGATCAGCACGGTGATGATGAGCGGGATCGGGCTCTTGATGACGATGGACGGGTCCACCAGCATGCCCACGGAGACGAAGAACAGCACGGCGAAGGCGTCGCGCAGGGGCAGCGTCTCTTCCGCCGCACGGTGGGACAGGGGCGATTCGCTGAGCACCATGCCGGCGAAGAAGGCGCCGAGCGCGAACGACACCCCGAACAGCTTGGCCGAGCCGAAGGCGACGCCCAGCGCGATGGCCAGCACCGCAAGGCGGAACAGTTCGCGCGAGCCGATATGGGCCACCCAGTGCATGATGCCGGGAATGACGCGCCGGCCCACCACCAGCATCAGCACCACGAAGCCGGCGACCTTGGCCAGCGTGATGGCGAGCGTCACCCACACATCCTCCCCGCCCAGCCAGGCGGCGGTGGAGGTGGTCACCACGCGGCCGCCGAGGGCGCCGGAGAGGGCGGGCAGCAGCACCAGCGCCAGCACCATGGCGAGGTCTTCCACGATGAGCCAGCCCACCGCGATGCGGCCCTGCTCGCTCTCCACCAGCCGGCGCTCCTGAAGCGCCCGCAGCAGCACCACGGTGCTCGCCACCGAGAGGGCGAGGCCGAACACGATGCCGGCGCCCAGCCCCCAGCCGAGGGCATAGGTGAGGCCGAGGCCCATGAGGGTGGCGACGCCGATCTGCAGCACCGCGCCGGGAATGGCGATGGCCTTCACCGACAACAGGTCGCTCAGGGAGAAATGCAGGCCGACGCCGAACATCAGCAGGATGACGCCGATCTCGGCCAGTTCCAGCGCCATGCTCTGGTCGGCGACGAAGCCGGGGGTGAAGGGCCCCACCATGACGCCGGCGAGGAGATAGCCCACCAGCGGCGACAGCTTGAAGCGCTGGGCGATGGCACCGAAGACGAAGGCGAGGACGAAGGCCCCGACGAGTGTCGCAATGAGCGGCGTTTCGTGGGGCAAGGGTCGTCCTCCGTCAGGCAAAGGGGGCGTCTCGCGCCGGATGCGCGCGGGAGCCCGGATTTGGGATGAGGGCAGTTCAGGCGAATGCCCCTGCCAGCCGACGCAGTATCCCGCAGGAACGCGGCACTGTCATGGCACAGATGCCGATGGGGGAGGTTTTTCCGTTTTCGGGGGGCGGGTGATCGTGCCCCGGCCGGCTGCAGCGGAGCGTCAGAGCAGTGGAAGGAGCGCAGCTTTAACTCCCTCTCCCGCTTGCGGGGGAGGGTTGGGGAGGGGGAAAGCGGCTGGGTGACATGGCCCGACGGGGCGGCAGGGCGGAGAGGGCCTGCCCCCACCCTGTCCTTACCGAAAGGTCCTTACCGCAAGCGGGAGAGGGGCTGGGCCGCTTCTCGCTATCGTCGCCCTCCGGCTTGACCGGAGGGTCCATCTCGCCGCTTGTCCCGCCCCCGCCGTTTTGTCCCTGAGAGCGTCTTCCCGTCGGGGCCATGGGCCGTCCGGTCAAGCCGGACGGCGACGGTGGTCGGGGGACATCGTCCCAGTGCGGCTTCCAGACTGGAGGAGATCGCGCCCGCCCGCCTCACACGGCGGCGAGGATGCGCTCGTGCAGCCGGGCGGCGTCGGCCCCCGTGCGCCCGCCGCGGGGCAGATCCACCGGCACGTCGAGGGCGATCTCGCCCTGCCGCAGCACCACCACCCGGTCGGCCAGCGACACCGCCTCGGCCACGTCGTGGGTGATGAGCACCACGGTGAAGCCGTGCTCTTTCCAGATGCGCTCGGTGAGGCGATGCATCTCCACCCGGGTCAGGGCGTCGAGCGCGCCGAACGGCTCGTCCAGCAGCAGCACGCCGGGGCGCGACACCAGGGCGCGGGCCAGCGCCACCCGCTGCTTCTGCCCGCCGGAGAGCACATAGGGCCATTCCCGACCGCGATCGGCGAGGCCCACGTCCTTGAGGGCCGCATGGGCCTTCTCGCGCCAGCCGGGGCCGCGGGCGATGCCCACATTGCCGATCACCCGCTGCCACGGCGCGAGACGGGCGTCCTGGAACAGCAGGCGCACCTGCGGCATCAGGCCGGTGACGGGCGCTTCGCCGATGCTCACCTCGCCGGAACTCGCGGTGTCGAGCCCGCAGATGAGGCGCATGAGGGTGGTCTTGCCCCCGCCCGAGCGGCCCACAACGGCGAGGAACTGGCCGGCGGGCACGTCGAGGTCGAGCCGGCGCAGCACGGTGCGGGCGCCGAAGCTCTTCACCACATTCTTCAGGCGGATGCGCTCGCCCTGCCAGCGCTCGGCGGTGGCGGTTTCCGGAAAGCGCGGGGTGCGGAAGGTCTCGCGAATCTCCAAAACGCGGCTGTCGGGTTCGCGGCTGTCCCGGTCACGCAGGGCTGCGGAGATTTCGGCGTCGCTGGCGGCAAAGATTTCCATCACGCCACTCCCTTGCCGCCGGGCTGGTAGGCCGGGTTCCACGCCAGCGCGCGCTGCTCGATGGCTCGCGTCAGGCTGTCGGCGAGCTTGCCGAGGAGGGCATAGGCGAGCACGCCCAGCACCACCACGTCGGTCTGGAGGAATTCGCGGGCGTTCATGGTCATGTAGCCGATGCCCTCGGTGGAGGAGATGGTCTCGGCCACGATCAGCGTCAGCCACATGATGCCCAGCGCATAGCGCAGGCCCACCAGAACCGAGGGCAGCGCCCCCGGCAGCACGATGCGGGTGAACAGGGCGGCGGGGGAGAGCCCGTAGACCCGCGCCATCTCGATCAGGCCGGAATCCACGTTGCGAATGCCATGGTAGGTGTTGAGATAGATGGGGAAGGCCACCCCCACCGCCACCAGGAAGATCTTGGCCTCCTCGCCGATGCCGAACCACAGGATCACGAGGGGGATGATGGCGAGGTGCGGCACGTTGCGCAGCATCTGCAGGGTGGAGTCGAGCGCGGTTTCCGCCGGCCGCCACACCCCGTTGAGCACGCCGAGGGCGAAGCCGATGCCTCCGCCGATGGCAAGGCCCGTGAGCGCCCGGCCGGTGGAGACGGAGATGTTGGCGATGAGCGAGCCGTCCTTCAGCGTGCGCCAGAAGGCGATGGCCACGTCCCCCGGTGCCGGCAGCACGCGGGAAGAGAGGAAGCCGAGGCTCGCGGCCGCCTGCCACAAGGCGAGGATGGCCAGCGGCAGCGCCCAGGGGGCGAGCGACTTCGCCAGTGATCTGCCGAGCGCCCGCCCGGTGCTTGCCAGCCGCGACCGGCCGACGGTGCCGGCCGTATCGTGACGCTCCGCCTGCGCCCCGGCGACGGCCGGGACGCTACTGCCCGGCACGGTGCCGGCAGCCGCGCCTTGCGTGAAGGCGATGGCTTCGGTGGGGCCGGACAGGCTCATGGCGGATCTCCTCGGAACGTCAGCGCTCAGGATTTGGGCGCGCGCAGGGCGTCGGCGATGCGGATGGGCTTGGGGATGAGGCCCAGGGCGAAGAAGGCGTCCGCCACCTTCTGCTGCTCCGCCGCCACCTGGGGCGTCAGCGGCTTCACGTCATACTGCTGGCGGGCCAGCGCCACCTCGAGGATGGGCGCGGGAATGCCGATGAGGGGCGAGAAGGTCTCGGCCGCCGCCTTGGGGTTGGCCTTGGTCCAGGCGCCGATCTCGGCGACGCCGGCCAGCACCGCGTCCACCACCTGCGGCGCCTGGTCCACGAACGCCTTGGTGGAGAAATAGAACTGGTAGTTGGAAACGATGCCGGTGCCATCCGCCAGCTGCCGGGCCTCGATGGTCTTCTCCGCCGCGGCCTGGAAGGGGTCCCAGATGGCCCAGGCGTCCACCGAGCCGCGCTCGAAGGCGGCGCGGGCGTCGGCCGGGGTGAGGTAGGCGGTCTTGATGTCGGTGTAGGGCACGCCGGCCTTCTCCAGCGCCTTCACCAGCAGGAAGTGGACGTTGGAGCCCTTGTTGAGGGCCACCGTCTTGCCCTTGAGGTCGGCGACGGTCTTCAGCGGGCTGTCTTTGGGCACCAGGATGGCCTCGCCCTGGGGGGCGGCAGGCTCATAGCCCACATAGACCAGCGGCGCGCCGGCGGCCTGGGCGAACACCGGCGGGGCCTCGCCCGTATTGCCGAAGTCGATGGCGCCGGCGTTCAGCGCCTCCAGCAGCTGCGGACCGGCGGGGAACTCGGCCCACTTCACCGTATAGCCGAGTGGCTTCAGCTTCTCTTCCAGCAGGCCCTTGTTCTTGAGCAGGATAAGGGTGCCGTACTTCTGGTAGCCGATGCGCACCACCTTCTCCTGCGCCAGCGCGGGGGCCGACACGAGGCCCGCCAAGCCAGTCGCAAGGCCGGCGGCGAGGAGGAGCGAGGTGCGGCGGGTGACGCGGTGGGTCATGAGGTGATCCTTCGGGAGAAACGCGAGGGCGGTCGGCAGGCGACCGGCGTCAGTCGGCGAGGCCGCGATAGCCGCCGGCCCAGTAGAGCAGCGGCTGCGCGCTCTCGGTGATGCGGGAGGCCACCACCCGGCCGATGACGATGACGTGGGAGTGCCGCTCGATGGCGTCCTCCAGCTCACAGTCGAACGCGGCCAGCGCATCCGCCAGCACCGGCGCGCCGGTCGTAAGCCGGGTCCAGTCGGCGCCCTGGTAGCGCTCGGGGCCCTTCAGCCCGCCCTTGCCGGCGAACTGGTCGGCGATGGGCTGGTGGTGCGGGCGCAGCACGTTGATGGCGAAATTCCGCTCCTTCAGCAGCGGGGCGAAGGAGGAGGAGCCACGGTTGACGGCGATGAGCAGGGTCGGCGGCTCCACCGACAGGGAGGTGACCGAGGTGGCGGTGAGCCCGGTGCGCTCGTCCCCGGTGCCGACCGTGAGCACGCTCACGGCGCCGGCCAGCTTGCGCATGGCGGCGCGGAAGGCGAGCGAGGCGTCTGGCAGCTCGGGGGCAAGGGTGGGGGAGGCGACGGGAGTATGCGCGTTCATGAAAATGGCCTTCTGGTCGGCGCGCGGCGGCGCCGGGGCGTTCGGGAGCCTCCGGAGCAATCCGGAGTGCGTCTGGTGGAAAAAAGGATAGACAGCGGCCAGCGCCATAGTCAATAAACTCGATGAAGTTTATTGAATTAAAAGGCAGGCCGGAGCCGGCGCATGGCGGCGGCTGGCGCGCCTTCAACCGGAGCCCATCCATGTCGAGTGCCGAAGCCGCGCCTGCCGAGACCACCCTCACCCCGGCCGAGGCCGCCAACGTGCTGTGGTTCCTGCCGACCCATGGCGACGGGCACTATCTCGGCACGTCCCACGGGGCGCGGGAGGTGACCCTCGGCTACCTCAGGCAGATCGCGCAGGCGGCGGACCAGCTCGGCTATTACGGCGTGCTCATTCCCACCGGCCGTTCCTGCGAGGATTCGTGGATCGTCGCCTCGGCGCTGGTTGGCCTCACCGAGCGGCTGCGCTTCCTGGTGGCGGTGCGGCCCGGCCTGCTCTCGCCCGGCGTCGCAGCGCGCATGACGGCGACGCTGGACCGCATCTCGGGCGGGCGGGCGCTCATCAACGTGGTCACCGGCGGCGATCCGGAGGAGAACAAGGGCGACGGCTTCTTCGCCGACCACGCCGAGCGCTACGAGATCACGCGGGAATTCCTCGACATCTACACCCGCCTGCTGAAGGGCGAGGAAGTGACCTTCACCGGTAAGCATCTTCAGGTGGAGGGCGGCAAGCTGCTCTATCCGCCGGTGCAGCAGCCCCATCCGCCGCTGTTCTTCGGCGGCTCCTCCGCCCCGGCCCACGAGGTGGCAGCGCGGCAGGTGCAGAAGTATCTCACCTGGGGCGAGCCGCCCGCGCTGGTGGCCGAGAAGATCAAGGACCTGAAGGCCCGCGCCGCGGCGGTGGGCCGCGAGCTGACCTTCGGCATCCGCCTCCATGTCATCGTGCGCGACACCACGGCGGAGGCCTGGGCGGCGGCGGACAAGCTGATCTCCTACATCGACGACACCACCATCGCCGAGGCCCAGAAGGTGTTCGCGCGCATGGATTCGGAAGGCCAGCGGCGGATGAGCGCCCTGCACGGCGGGCGCCGCGACAAGCTGGAGGTGAGCCCCAACCTGTGGGCCGGCGTGGGCCTGGTGCGCGGCGGCGCCGGCACCGCGCTGGTGGGCGATCCCGCCACCGTGGCCGAGCGCATCAAGGAGTATATGGCGCTGGGCATCGATACCTTCGTGCTCTCCGGCTATCCTCACCTTGAGGAAGCCTATCGGTTCGGCGAAGGGGTGCTGCCGCTGCTGCCGCTCGCCTCGGGCACGGGCGCGCCCGGTGTGTCGGCGAGCCATCGCGGCCCGTTCGGCGAGATCATCGGCAACACCATCGTGCCGCAGGAGCGTCAGCGGTCAGCCTCCTAGAACGTTTTCCGTTCGCTAGGGCGAACGGCAACCGCTCTGGTGCGTTGTGTTGACGCGTTTCTTCACGCGAACCGGTATCCATTTCGCTCGAAAACGCTCCAGGGGCGGGCCGGGCCTGGAGAACGCTGGATGTTGAACCTGAGGGACGGGCGCAAGTCCGTCATCGTCGTGGGCGGTGGCTTTTCCGGCACGCTGTTCGCCCTTGCCGCCTCCGCGCAGGAGGGGCTCGACGTGGTGCTGGTGGAAAGCGCCCGCACCGCCGGGCCGGGCCTTGCCTATGGCGCGTGCGGGCCGTTCCATCTGCTCAACGTGCCGGTGGCGCGCATGGAGGTGGGGCTGAAGCCCACCTTCACGGAATGGCTGGGGCAGTCGGGCGCCGACCTCACCGACGCCATCGCCGAGGCGGGCGGGGACCTGTCTCAGGCCTTCGTGCCCCGCGCCCTGTTCGGCGCCTATCTGACCGCCCGGATGAGGGAGGCGCTGGCCACCCGCGGCGACCGGCTGGTGCGGCTGCGCGGCGAGGTGGTCCATGTCACCGACCGGCCGGCGCCCTCGGTGCAGCTCGCCGACGGGCGGCGGGTGGAGGGCACCCATGTGGTGCTCGCCACCGGCAATCTGCCGCCGAAGCCGC
Organism: Xanthobacter oligotrophicus; assembly: GCF_008364685.1. Classification (GTDB taxonomy): domain Bacteria; phylum Pseudomonadota; class Alphaproteobacteria; order Rhizobiales; family Xanthobacteraceae; genus Xanthobacter; species Xanthobacter oligotrophicus. The sequence continues at coordinate 165,037 of NZ_VTTL01000008.1, read as the reverse complement.
CGCGCTGCCGCGACGGAGGTCTTTATGAAGACCCCCTGTTCGTGCCCGATCCCTGGGCCGGCGAGGGCCTCCACGACCTGCCGCCCGAGGCGCCGGTGCTGCTCATCGGCTCCGGCCTCACCACGGTGGACGTGGCGCTGCTGCTGGACGAGCAGGGCCATCGCGGCCCCATCTGGAGCGTCTCCCGCCACGGACTGCTGCCGCAGGCCCATGTGCGCGGCGGCGCCTTCGAGCCGTTCGTGGACCCGGCGGAGGCGAGCAGCCCGCTGCGCGGCATGCGCCTCATCCGCGCCGCCGTGGCCCGTGCCGCCGACAAGGGCGTGCCCTGGCAGCGGGTGATGGACGCGGTGCGGCCTTCCATCGCCGGCGTCTGGTCCGGCTGGTCCGAGCGGGAGAAGGCGCGCTTCCTGCGCCACGCCCGCGCCTATTGGGACATTCACCGCCACCGCATGGCGCCGCGCATCGCCCGGCGGCTCGACGGGCTGGTCGCCTCCGGCCGGCTGAAGGTGGTGGCGGGGCGCATCGCGGGGTTCGAGCGGGCGCCGGGCGGGCTTGTCGCCCACATCCGGCGCCGGCACAGCGGCAGCGCCCTCACGCTGGAGGTGGCGCGGATGGTGAACTGCACCGGCCCGCGCTCCGATTTCCAGAGCTTCGCCTTCCCGCCGTTCGACGGGCTGCGGGACAGCGGCCGCATCCTGCCCGACGCCCTGGGCCTCGGCCTTGAGACCCGAGGCTCGGCGGTGCTCGATCGCTACGGCCACGCCAGCGACTGGCTGTATGCGCTCGGCCCGCTGGCCCGGCCCGCCTACTGGGAGGTGACGGCGGTGCCGGAAATCTCCGTGCAGGTGCACCGCCTGGTGGAGGACCTCGCCCGGCCCGCCGGCCGCGACACCCTGCCGCCGGAGCGCCTGATGGCGGATTTCGTCAATCTCGGCGAGGGCATCTGAGAGCCTGTTTGGAAATTTGAAAAGGCGCGACCGCAATCACCCTCGTCATGCCCGGCCTTGACCCGGAAGTCGGCTGTTGCCGACTTCCGTTTCTGAGAGCGGAACCCGCAAACATGCGGGTTCCGGGCATCCACGCCGCGCCGCTTGCGCTCGCCTCCGAAAGTTCGGCCCAGCCTCTCCGCGTGGATGGCCGGGTCAAGCCCGGCCATGACCGAGATAAAGCGCTTGCGAGGGCAACAGGCGCTCATCCGAGCAAATTTTCAACAGGCTCTGAGCCTTCGGGCCGGGGGGCATCAGCGGCCTGAGGGGCGGCGGGCTCATTCGGCCGGCGCGAAGCCCTTGCCGTCGCGCCCTTGGCCTTCGCGCACCGGCCCGCCGCGATACACCAGGTAGCCGAACAGCAGCACGTCGCCGAGGACCACCAGCGAGGTTACCGCCGCCACCGGGTCGGCGGCGTCGTGGCCCAGATGGACGGCGGCCACGGCCACCGTGAGCACCGCCGTGGCCAATGCCCAGATCAACACCTGGAGCCGGGCGAGGCGGCTCGTGTCGAGGGCGGGGCGCCGCTCGTAATAGATGCCGAACAGAAACAGGCTCACCCAGCCGAGCAGGTTGAGATGCGCGTGGGCGGGCATCACCGAGGTGTCGTGCGAGGCGGCCATGGCGATGCCCATGAGCATGCCCGTCACAACGAAGATGACGGCGAAGCGGAAGGCGAGGGTGGATGCGTTCATGGATGCGGTCATGGGTTTCCCCCTGGCTGGGTCCGGCGCATCCCGCTCTTGCCGGCGGGTGGGCCGTGGGCAGGCGGAAGGCATGATCGCGCGGCCCGGCGGGGCTGCCGTCCGCCCCGGAACCGGGTGCGAAGCCTTCCGCCATCAAGCCTAGCACGGTCACGCCCGCGCTTTTCCGTAGCCGGGTGCGGCTGCCGCAAGGACGAACGGCTATTCCTGCCGGTGCCCTTGGAGCGGCCATTGGGGCGACCGTGCAGATCTACCCCTGCCTGCGTCGGGCGAGCGGAGCGGCTTTCACATTTCCGCGATGTCGTTCACCGGAAAAGTGTGGCGCAAAGGCCACCCCGCAGCGCAGCAATGGTGGTACATCGCTGCCCATAAGGTCTTGGCGCCGCGCCATCCGCTTGCCCTTGGGCGCAGGCGGTGAGGCGGCGTTAACCTTAACGCCACCTAAGCCAGATTCAATGCAACGGACACGGGGCGAAACCCGCGCCCCGGTTCGCGCGTTGACGCGTGCAGAGATTCGTTTCGTTCCGAGTGGACAGACCATGGCCCTGAAGTTCCCCCCGGCAGATCATTCCTCGACGCCTGAACGCCTCACCCGCCGCCTGTTCGTGCTCGGCGCGCCCCTGGCGCTCGCCGCCTGCGTGACCAATCCGCCGCCGGCGCCGCTCAGCCGGTCGGCCATGATGTATGGCCCGGTGGAGGGCGAGCCCTTCCCGGTGGACGAGGTCGACCTCTCCGAGGTGGATCCCCGCTTCCTGCGCCAGGAGGTGCCGGCGCCCGCGGGCTTCGCGCCCGGCACCATCCTCGTCGATATCAACGAGCGCTTCCTCTATCTCATCGGGCGGGACGGCAAGGCCATCCGCTACGGCGTGGGCGTGGGCAAGGAGGGCTATTCCTTCCGCGGCTGGGCCACCATCAAGCGCAAGGAAAAGTGGCCCCACTGGACCCCGACCGCCAACATGGTCCGCCTCCAGCCGGCCCGCTACGGACCCTATGCGGCCGGCCTGCCCGGCGGCGAGACCAACCCGCTCGGCCCGCGCGCGCTCTATCTCTACGACGGCGACCGCGACACCCTGTTCCGCATCCACGGTACCATCGAGCCGTGGAGCATCGGCCAGCAGGTGTCCTCCGGCTGCATCCGCCTGCTGAACCAGGACATCATCGACCTCTACGAGCGCGTGCCGCTCGGCACCCGGGTCTATGTGAGGGGCTGAGGGGCGGCTCGCCTTTTGGGTGGGCCTAGTCCGGCGTGCCTTTCACCCCCGTCATGCCCGGCCTCGTGCCGGGCATCCACGCGGTGCCGCATGCGCGATGCCCCGAGATCGCTTCCGGCCCCTCGGCGTGGATGGCCGGAACCTGCGTGTTTGCGGGTTCCGTTCGTAAGGACGGAAGTCGGCAACAGCCGGCTTTCGGGTCGAGCCCGGCCATGACGATGCCAAGAACCTCAGTGGTCGGCGAGACCCCGACCGGTCGCATTTTCAAACACTCTCTGGGGCGGAGAGGGGGCACAATCTCCCCCCAAACTTGCCGTTCCGTCCCCCGTCCTCTAAGACGCCCCAACCCTTTGAAGATACCGGGACGGGCTCCCAATCCCCATGGCCAAAGAATTCAAGCCGAAGGCGCGGCTCCCCCGCGGCCTCGTCGATCGTACCGGCGCGGAGCTGTCCGCCACCCGCGCCATGCTGGAGAAGATCCGCGCCGTCTACGAGCTGTACGGCTTCGAGGCGCTGGAGACCCCGGCCTTCGAATACACCGACGCCCTCGGCAAGTTCCTGCCGGACCTCGACCGCCCCAATGAGGGCGTGTTCTCCCTGAAGGACGACGACGAGCAGTGGCTGTCCCTGCGCTATGACCTGACGGCGCCGCTGGCCCGCTACGTGGCCGAGCATTTCGAGCAACTGCCCAAGCCCTACCGCTCCTACCGGGCCGGCTACGTCTTCCGTAACGAGAAGCCCGGCCCCGGCCGCTTCCGCCAGTTCATGCAGTTCGACGCCGACACCGTGGGCGCCCCCTCGGTGGCCGCCGACGCCGAGATCTGCATGATGGCCGCCGACACCCTGGAGGCGGTGGGCGTGCCCCGCGGCGCCTATGTGGTGCGCGTGAACAACCGAAAAGTGCTCGACGGGGTGATGGAGGCCATCGGCCTCGGCGGCGATGAAAATTTCGGCCGTCGCCTCACCGTGCTGCGCGCCATCGACAAGTTCGACAAGTTCGGCGTTGAAGGTGTCGAACTTCTGCTCGGCGCCGGCCGGCGCGACGAGAGCGGCGACTTCACCAAGGGGGCGGGCCTAAGCCAGCGCCAGAGCGCGGTTGTGCTGGCCATGCTCACCGGCAAGGGCCTGCGCGCCACCGATGTGGGAGTTGAAGTCGAACTCGACGGTGATGTGGAACTCGCGGCAGCCTTGGCGTCCAATTCCGCCTTCCTTGAAGGCATGGCCGAGCTGCGCGACATCGCCGCGCTGGTGGGTGCGGCGGGCTATCAGGACCGGGTGAAGATCGATCCCAGCGTGGTGCGCGGCCTGGAATATTACACCGGCCCCGTCTACGAGGCCGAATTGACGTTTGAAATCAAGGACGAAGAGGGGCGCCCGGTGCGCTTCGGCTCGGTGGCCGGCGGCGGGCGCTATGACGGCCTGGTGGCCCGCTTCCGCGGCGAGAAGGTGCCGGCCACCGGCTTCTCCATCGGCGTCTCCCGGCTGCTGGCGGCCCTGGCCTTTTTGGGAAAAATGGATGCAGTGGAAGGGGTTGGCCCGGTCGTGGTGCTGGTCATGGACAAGGAGCCGCACCGCCTCGCCGACTATATGAAGATGGTCGCCGACCTGCGCGCCAACGGCATCCGGGCCGAGATGTATCTGGGTGGCGGCGGCATGAAACCGCAGATGAAATATGCCGACCGGCGCGGCGCGCCCGCGGTTATCATCCAGGGATCAAACGAGAAATCGGCGGGCGAGGTTCAGATCAAGGACCTCGTGGAAGGCGCGAAGATCGCCGCCTCCATCGCTGACAATGCGGAATATCGCGCCGCTCGCCCGGCCCAGTTCGCGGTGAAGGAGGAAGACCTCGTCGCCGCCATCCGCGACGTGCTGGAACGCCGCGCCGCACCTACGCTGGGGCTTGCGGACTGAGCTTTCCGGACCGGTAGCCGAGGGAAATCCCCTAGCGATCTCAAGATCTTGAATGAAAAGGGCCGGGGTGCCTCTTCCCCGGCCCTTCCTGTTTTCACAGATAGGCGAGGCGCCGGTCGCGGCGGCGGTCCTGCACCGGCTGGTAGGCCATGCGGGCATGCACGGTGCAATAGGGCGTGCCCGGATTGCTCTTGCCGCCGCAGAAATGAAAGCTCTCCGTGCCCGGCTCGCCCAGGGGCCAGCGGCAGGTGGACTCGGTGAGGTTCATGATGGTGCAACGCTGCGCCATGGGCACCACGTTGTCGGACGCCTTGGGGGCGGGAGCCGGAGCCGGCGCCTCTTCCGGCATGTCCTCCGGCTCGGCCGCGAGCGCGGTGTTGCCGATGGTGGCGGGGCGGTTGGGACGGGCCTCTGGCCGCTCAGGCCGGTCCGTCTTGCTGCGCGGGCGGGCCGGCGCCGGGGCTGGCGACTTGGCCCGGCCGGACAGGCCCAGCCGGTGCACCTTGCCGATCACCGCATTGCGGGTGACTTCACCCAGTTCGGTTGCAATCTGGCTCGCGGAGAGGCCTTCGCTCCAGAGCTTTTTCAAGAGTTCGACGCGCTCGTCAGTCCAGCTCATCGCTCTTCTCCATTTGCCGCATTTGAAAGCCACCGGCGCCAGCATCCGCCGGCGTCGCGTGGGTGGGTCCGGAGCCCGTGCTGGACCTCGGACGACGGCCGGCGAAGATGCGTCGGCCGAAAACGAGGGCGCCGGAATACGCGCGGCGCCTGGAGTCCGTCCGGTCAGGTCGCGACCTGATCGGTAAAACCGGCCTCTTTTCATCACGTTGGAGACGGAATGGTCGATCAGGCATTTCAACCTGAACCGATCCGGCTCCAAGCCAACCAGCCCCCCGATCATGCCGGGTGGCGCGTGAAGCCGGACTCCTTCCGCGTTCCCGCACGCAATCCGCGCGCGGGTTCGGCCCGGCTCTGCAAGGTCCTGGAAAATCGTCCCTGGCGTCCCTCGCGCACGACATCTCGTGGCTGACGAGGAACAACCTACAATATGGCTGGTGCGCACAACAGAGTCGGCAATGGCGTCAAGGCCGTTTTCCCCAGCTCCTTAAGGCTTCGTTAATGCCGCAGGTTCCATTGCGCACCCTTGTGCCGTGAAAACTTGCGCCGGAAAACTTGCGCGAGGTCAAAGAACCGGCTCCGGCGGCGCATGAGTTGACCTCTCGCGCATGATCATTAGAATCCGCAGCTGTCGGGCCGCCCCCCGCTTGGGCGGCCTTTTTTGTTTGCGACGCGCCGGTTGTCGCGTTTTGTTCGTCAACCGGTGCCACCTCAAGGGGAATGAACCCTTTTTGGGAGGATTAAAGTGATCACCGCCGTTCTGCCGACCTATGCGCGCATCGACCTCGAATTCGAACGGGGGGAGGGCTGCTGGCTCGTCACGACGGACGGGCGACGCTTTCTCGATTTCACCGGCGGCATCGCCGTTAATGTGCTGGGCCACGCCCATCCCTATCTCGCCGAGGCGCTCTCCGAGCAGGCCCGGAAGCTCTGGCACACCTCGAACCTGTTTCGCATCCCCGGCGGCGAGCGGCTGGCCGACCGCATCAAGGCGGTGACCTTCGCGGACACCATGTTCTTCACCAATTCGGGTGCGGAAGCCCTCGAGTGCGCCATCAAGATGGCCCGCAAGTACCAGTATGCCAGCGGCCATCCCGAGAAGAACCGCATCGTCACCTTCGAGGGCGCCTTCCACGGCCGCACTCTGGCGACCATCGCCGCCGGCGGCAACGCCAAGTATCTGGAAGGGTTCGAGCCGGCCATGCCGGGCTTCGACCAGGTGCCGTTCGGCGACCTGGGCGCCGCCCGCGCCGCCGTGACCGCCGAGACCGCCGCTATCCTGGTGGAGCCGGTGCAGGGCGAGGGCGGCGTGCGCGTGCCCCCCTCCGGCTTCCTCAGGGGGCTTCGGGAGCTGTGCGACGAGAAGGGCCTGCTGCTGGTGCTGGACGAGGTGCAGAGCGGCGTCGGGCGCACCGGCAAGCTGTTCGCCCACGAATGGGTCGGCGTCATCCCGGACATCATGGCGGTGGCCAAGGGCATCGGCGGCGGCTTCCCCATGGGTGCCTGCCTTGCCACTGAAGAGGCCGCCAAGGGCATGACGCTCGGCACCCACGGCTCCACCTATGGCGGCAACCCGCTGGCCATGGCGGTGGGCAATGCGGTGCTCGACCTCGTGCTCGCCGACGGCTTCCTCGACCATGTGAACGCCATGTCGACGCGCCTCGTGCAGCGCCTGGCCGAACTCAAGGACCGGCATCCGTCCATCATCGCCGAGGTGCGCGGGCAGGGCCTGCTGCTGGGCCTGCGCGCCAACGTGCCGGCGGCGGACCTCGTCACGGCGCTGCGCGAGGAAGGCCTGCTTGCGCCCGGCGCCAGCGACAATGTGGTGAGGCTGCTGCCCCCGCTCATCGTGAGCGAGGAGGAGGTGGGCATCGCCGTGGATAAGATCGAAGCTGCCTGCCGGCGGATCGAGGACCGCCTCGTCGCCGCCCCGGTGCAGGGAGCGGCGGAATGAAGGGGAACGGCGTGCGCCATTTTCTAGACTTGTCCGAGATCCCGGCCGAGGAGTTGCGCCGGGTTCTCGATTTTTCCAAGGACCTCAAGGCCCGGCGCAAGGCCGGCGAGGTAGACCGGCCGCTCGCGGGCAAGACGCTCGCCATGGTGTTCGACAAGCCCTCCACCCGCACCCGCGTGTCGTTCGACCTCGCCATGCGCCAGCTGGGCGGCGACACCATCATGCTCACCGGCCAGGAGATGCAGCTCGGGCGTGGCGAGACCATCGCCGACACCGCCCGCGTGCTGTCGCGCTTCGTCGACGCCATCATGATCCGCATCCTGGACCATGACGACCTCACCGAGCTGGCCAAATACGCCACCGTGCCGGTGATCAACGGGCTCACGCGCATCTCCCATCCCTGCCAGGTGATGGCGGACGTGCTCACCTTCGAGGAGCACAGGGGCAACATCACCGGCCGCTCCGTGGCCTGGACCGGCGACGCCAACAACGTGCTGGCGTCCTGGGTCCATGCCGCCCAGCGCTTCGATTTCTCGCTCAAGGTCGCCACCCCGAAGGAGCTTTCGCCGCGCCAGGCGCTGAAGGACTTCGTCAAGCGCACCAAGGCGAAGGTGAAGTTCATGCGCGATCCCGAGGAAGCGGTGGAGGGCGTGGACTGCGTCGTCACCGACACCTGGGTTTCCATGGGCGACAAGGAGGCGGAGCGCCGCCACAACCTGTTGAAGCCCTATCAGGTGAACCGCGCGCTCATGGCGCGGGCCGACAAGGACGCCATCTTCATGCACTGCCTGCCCGCCCATCGCGGCGAGGAGGTGAGCGACGAGGTGATGGACGGCCCGCAATCGGTGGTGTTCGACGAGGCGGAAAACCGGCTGCATGCCCAGAAGGGCATCCTGGCCTGGTGCTTCCACGCGGCGGGCGAGTAGCAGGCGCCGATCACCGGGGCGACCTTCGGGGCGGAAAGATCCGGAACGATGGCGGTTGGGCTGGTCTGACGGACCGATCCGGCGGCCATCTTCCGCCGGCGGGGTCGGGTGCCTATATGCCGGCTCAACCCTTTCGGGCGGGATGGCATCTGGCCGGCGCAGCGGCGGCCGGGATTAGCGGCTATGGTCAGCGACCAGCGGCCACAATCGGCGGCCATGATCGTCTTGCCCGGCCCATCGTTTCGAGGAGTCCCCCCATGAGCGGCGAGCAGTCCCGCGGCGAGCAGTCCCGCGGCGAGAGACACGGCACCACCCGCCGGGCCGAGGCGGCGCAGGACGACATCGTCACCGCCTTCCAGGTGGATGCGCTGGACCTGCGCGGGCGCACCGTGCGTCTCGGCACCACGCTGGATGCCGTGCTGGCGCACCATGATTATCCCGCGGCGGTGAAGCGGGTGGTGGGCGAGGCGGTGACGCTCGCCGTGCTGCTGGGCTCGTCCCTCAAGTTCGAGGGCCGCTTCATCCTGCAGACCCAGACCGACGGGCCGGTGGACATGGTGGTGGCGGACTTCGTCACCCCCGACAAGATCCGCGCCTATGCGCGCTTCGACAAGGAGGCGCTGGCGGAAGCCGAGCGGCGCAACGAGACATCGCCCGCCGCCCTCATCGGGCGCGGCCACCTCGCCATGACCATCGACCAGGGCATTTCCGCCAACCGCTACCAGGGGGTGGTGGCGCTGGACGGCTCTGGTCTGGAGGAAGCGGCGCACGAATATTTCAAGCAGTCCGAGCAGATCCCCACCCGCGTGCGCCTTGCGGTGGGCGAGGAGATGAAGGCCGGGGGCGCGGCCTCGTCCTGGCGGGCGGGCGGGCTTCTCGCCCAGTTCCTGCCGAACGATGCTTCCCGCTCCCGCATGTCCGACCTGTCGCCGGGCGACGCGCCGGAGGGCACTGCCGTCCACGCGGTGGACGAGGACGACGCCTGGGTGGAGGCGCGATCCCTCGTGGCCACCCTGGAAGACGTGGAACTGATCGACCGTGACCTCTCCAGCGAGCGGCTGCTCTATCGCCTGTTCCACGAGCGCGGGGTGCGGGTGTTCGATCCCTCGCCCATGGCGGCCCACTGCTCCTGCTCGCGCGAGCGGGTGTCGGGCGTGCTCGCCTCCTTCTCCAGCGAGGAACGGCACGACATGATCCAGGACGACGGCCACATCGCCGTTACCTGCGAATTCTGTGGTCGCGTGTACAAATACAGCGCCGAGGAAGTCGTCGGCGAGCAGCCGGAGGCCTGAGGCGCGCTACGGCCGCTTTTTCTCCCGTGGGAGAGGGGCATCCCCCGGCCGCGCCGGGGGATGAGAAGGGCGGCGCGGCCTAGAGCGTTTTTCGCTCGCTCCGGCTCACGGAAATCGCTCTAGGTTGTTGTGTTGACGCGTTTTCTTTACGCGAGCCGGTATCCACTTCGCTCGAACACACTCTATCCGCGCCGCCGCGCCATATAGGCGCGCCAGCCGCCGAGCGCGGTGATCTCCTCGGCCCGCTCCACCGCATGGGCCTCGCACAGGAAGCCGGGCACTTCGCTGCCGTCCTCCAGCCGCACCTTGCCGATGCCGAGCGGCGCCGGGATGCGGGAGACGAAGCGGCCGAAGGCGGCGGGGTCCAGCGCCCAGACCTCCACCTCCAGCCCCGGCCCGGCGAAGCCCGGCGCGCGCACCACCCCCGGCTTCTGGGGCGTGGTGTCCGGCAGCACGAACAGCCGGTAGTCCGGCGCGGTACGGCAGCTCTTCACCAGCACGCCGCCGGCCTCCGTAAGCTCCGGATTGAGCGGCATGCCGGAGAGATGCGCGCCCACCACGGCGATGGGCACGGCTTCCGGCGGCTTGGTTTCGGACGGGCGATGTCCGCTGAGCGGCAGATCGGTCGTCATGAGCTTTCCCTCAGCTTTCGTCACAGGGCTTCGAGCACGCAGACCACATCGCCGGACCGCACGGTGCGGCCGGGGACGGCACGGATCTCCCGCACCCGCCCGGCGGCATGGGCGGTGATGGAGATTTCCATCTTCATGGATTCGATGATGGCGATGGTTTCGCCTGCGGCGACCACCGTCTCCTCCTCCACCAGCACCTTCCAGACATTGCCCGGCACGTTGGCGGACACGCCGAAGCAGCCGTCCGGCATCTCGCCCTCACTGAAGGGGCCGGCGCCGTCCTCCACCACGAAGCTGTCGAGCCCTTCCGCCTTCCAGCGGGCGCGCTCGGCCTCGAAGGCCGCCTGCTGGCGGGCCTTGCCGGCGGTGATCTCGCCGGCATTGGCGGCAAGGTTCGCCGCGTAGTCGGCATAGGAGAAGCGGCCGTCCTCGATGCGCACCGGATAGGCGCCATGGGGGAAGGCCTCGCGCGCTTCCATCAATTCCTGATGGCTCACGGGGAAGAAGCGGATCTCGTCGAAGAAGCGCAGCAGCCACGGGGTGCCGGGCTCGAACGCCTTGGTGGACCGCCACGTGTTCCACATCTGGATGGTGCGGCCGAACAACTGGTAGCCGCCCGGCCCCTCCATGCCGTAGATGCACATGTAGGCGCCGCCGATGCCCACCGCGTTTTCCGGCGTCCAGGTGCGGGCTGGATTGTACTTGGTGGTGACGAGGCGGTGGCGCGGATCGATAGGCGTGGCCACCGGCGCCCCGAGATAGACGTCGCCGAGGCCCAACACCTGGTAGCTGGCGCCGAAGATGATGTCCTTCACCGCCTGCTCGTCTTCAAGGCCGTTGATGCGGCGGATGAACTCGATGTTGGACGGGCACCACGGCGCGTTGGGCCGCACCAGTTCCTGATACTTGCGCATGGCAAGTTCCGCCTGCGGGTCGTTCCATGACAAAGGCAGGTGGACGACGCGGCTCGGCACCACCACGTCCTCGGCGCGGGGCAGGCCACTCTCGATCTCGGCGAGGGCGTCGAGCAGCTTGGCGCGGGGCATAGCCGCGCCATCGTAATGGATCTGCAGCGAGCGGATGCCGGGGGTGAGGTCGATGATCCCCGGCAGGCGCGCTTCCCCCACCGCCTGTGCCATCAGGTGGGCGCGCAGGCGCAGGGCGATGTCGAGGTGCATGTCGCCGAACTCGACCAGCAGGTTGTCGTCACCCTGCCGGCGGTAGACCACGCCCACCGGCCCGTCGTCCCGCCGGGCGAGGATGGGGGAGCCGGTCTCCTCCGGCGCGCCGATGACCATCGGGCCGGCGATAGGGTCCTGCGGGCGGGGCAGCGCGAAGAAGCGCACGGTGTCGCCGGGCTTCAGCTGACCCATCTTCCACTGCTCATCGCGGGCGATCACCGCCGGGCAGACGAAGCCGCCCAGCGAGGGGCCGTCCGGGCCGAGGATGATGGGCATGTCGCCGGTGAAGTCGATGGCGCCGATGGCATAGGCATTGTCGTGGATGTTGGAGGGGTGGAGCCCCGCCTCGCCGCCATCGGTGCGGGCCCAGCGCGGCGTCGGCCCCATGAGGCGCACGCCGGTGCGGGCGCTGTTGAAATGCACCTCGTAGGTGGCGTCGAACAGGTCGGCGATGTCGTCGTCCTGGAAGAAGTCCGGCGCGCCGTGGGGGCCATAGACCACGCCGATGCTCCACTCCCGCGTCAGCGGCGCCGGAGCGCCGGGCGCATGGTCCGGAACCTGTGGGCGTGCGGCCTTGGGCGCGAGGTGGAGGGCATCGCCGCCCTTCAGGGTGCCGGTGGCATGGCCGCCGAAGGCGCCCAGCGCGAAGGTAGCGCGCGAGCCCAGCACCACGGGGGCCTGGAACGCACCATTGACCGCCAGATAAGACCGCTGCCCCGGCCCCGAAATGGCGCCGATGGACAGCACCTGCCCGGCCTTCACGGGGAAGGCCGCGTCGTGCGGGGCGGGGATGCCATCCAGCGCCGCCGGCATCAGCGCGCCGGAGAGGGCGACCACCGCATCGTCGTGGAAGCGGAGCGTCGGGCCATTGACCGTCAGTTCCAGTGCGCACGCGGTCTCGGCATTGCCCACCAGCGCATTGGCCCGGCGGAACGAATATTCATCCATCGGCCCGGAGGGCGGCACGCCCACGTGCCACAGGTGAAGCCGCCCGGGCAGCTCCTGAAGGCTGGACTGGGCGCCGGGAACAATCACCTCCACGCTTTCGGGCCTGAAAGCGAAGTCCTTCAGCGCGGTGGTGGCCACCTTGGCTGACGCCAGCAATTCGGACGCGGCGATTGCGCGCAGATACTGCAGGTTGGTCTCGATGCCGCAGATGGAGGTGCCCGCCAGCGCCGCGTTGAGGGCGGCGATGGCGGCGGGGCGGTCCTCGCCCGTGACGATCACCTTGGCGAGCATGGGATCGTAATAGGGCGTCACCTCGGTGCCGGTCTCGATCCAGCCGTCGATGCGCGCGCCGGCCGGGAACTTCACCTCGGTGAGCAGGCCCGCCGAGGGCTGGAAGTTGGCATGCGGGATCTCCGCATAGACGCGCACCTCCATGGCCGCGCCCTTCGGCACGAGCGGACCGGCGGCGGATATGGGATCTTCCCCGGCGGCCTGGCGGATCATCCATTCCACGAGGTCGATGCCGAACACCGCCTCGGTGACGGGGTGCTCCACCTGCAGGCGGGTGTTCACCTCCAGGAAGTAGAATTCCTGCCGGGCCGGGTCGTAGATGAACTCCACGGTGCCGGCGCTCTCATAGGCCACGCTCTCGCCCAGCTTCACGGCGGCGGCGTGCAGGCGCGCGCGAACGTCGTCGGAGAGCAGGGGGGCAGGGGTCTCCTCCACCACCTTCTGGTTCCGGCGCTGGAGCGAGCAGTCGCGCTCGCCCAGCGCCACCACGCGGCCCTTGCCGTCGCCGAAGATCTGCACTTCCACATGGCGCGCCTCGGCCACGAAGCGCTCCAGATACACCCGCGCATCGCCGAAGGAGGCGCGGGCGGTGCGCTGGACGCGCTCGAAGGTGTCGGCCAGCTCCTGCGGGGTATGGCACAGCTGCATGCCGATGCCGCCACCGCCGGCGGTGGACTTCAGCATCACCGGATAGGTGATGGCCTCCGCCGCCTTCAGCGCTTCTTCGGCGCTGTCGAGCAAGTCGGTGCCCGGCAGCAGCGGCACGCCGGAGGCTTTCGCCAGCGCACGCGCCGTGTGCTTCAGGCCGAAGTCCTTCAGGTGCTCGGGCTTGGGCCCGATAAAGCGGATGCCCTCATCGGCGAGGCGCTGGGCGAACGCCACGTTCTCCGACAGGAAGCCGTAGCCGGGATGCACCGCCTGCGCCCCCGTCGCCTTGCAGGCGGCAACGACGGCGTCCACGTTCAGGTAGCTCTCGGCGGCCGGCGCCGGGCCGAGGCGCACCGCCTCGTCCGCCTCCAGCACGCCGCGGGTGAAGCGGTCGGCGTCCGAATGGACGGCCACCGACTTGATGTTCATGGCGCGGAGCGTGCGGATGACGCGCCGCGCGATCTCGCCGCGATTGGCGATCAGGACCTTCGTGAACATGGATCAGCCCTCCTCGCCGGCGAAGACGAGGACCTGGATCGGCGTCGGGTTGAAGCCGTTGCAGGGATTGTTGATCTGCGGGCAGTTGGAGATGACGACGAGCACATCCATCTCTGCCTTCAGCTCCACATAGTCACCGGGGCCAGAGATGCCGTCCACGATGGCCAATTCGCCCGAGGGCTCCACCGGCACGTTCATGAAGAAGTTGATGTTGGGCACCACGTCGCGCTTCGACATGCCGTGCTTCATCACCTCGATGACGAAATTCTCGCGGCAGGCGTGCAGATACTTCACCTGGTGGCCGAAGCGCACCGTATTGGCCTCGCACGAGCAGGCGCCCGCCGAGGTGTCGTGCCGCCCGCAGGTGTCGGCGGTCACGGTGAGCATGAGGTTGCCCTCGGAGGAGATCAGCTTGGTGCCCGTGGACACATAGGCCGAGCCCTGCACCCGCAGCGTATCCTGCGAGGAATAGCGCTCGGAGAAGTCGTCGGCGCGGTAGAACAGGGTGTCCACCGCCTGCTGGCCTTCCAGATCCACGATGCGCACGCTCTCGCCCTTCTTCACCACGCAGGAGAAGGGGGCGTTGGCCGGCACGAAGTAATCGGCAATGGCGGTGGAAGCATCCCGCACGGGGGTCGCGAAGAACTTGCTCATGTCAGCCTCCCCTCAGCGTGCGTTGTTCTCGAAGCCGCGGACGGCCTCGATGGTGGCGGTGCGGCACAGGTCGTCCGCGGCCGGCGCGGGCGCGCGGAAGCGGATGGCCTCCACGGCGGGCGGCGCGTAATCGGGCGCCGGGTCGAGGGGGTGGGGGCAGTTGGACAGGGCGACGATAAGGTCCATCTCGGCGCGCAGGTCCACGAAATCGCCCGTCTGCCGCTTGCCGTCCAACCAGTGGAAGCGGCCTTCTGCATCGGTGCGCACGGGCGCGAAGAAGGTCAGGGCCGGGGGGATGTCGCGCTTGTCGTAGCCGAGCTTGCCGGCGGCGAGGATGAAGTTGTCGCGGGTGTTGCGCAGCACTTTGTCGCCATAGTGGGCGCGGTTGGAGGCGGCCGTGGAGCCGCCCACCAAAGCGTCGTGGAAGCCGGTCGTGTCCTCGATCAGGGAGAACATCACCCGGCCCATGTCGGAGAACAGCACGCGGCCCTTGCCGAGGGCCGAGGTCCACTGGACCTTCACCGTGTCGGCATAGTTCAGCCGCTCGGTCTTGTCGCCCGCCGCCCAGGCGATCATGGAGACCGCCGCCGGACCATCGGGCAGGCGGATGCGCAGGGCCTCGCCGGCTTTCAGCGGCGTCGACCAGTACCAGCCGCCGGGAAGGGTCTCGGCGTGGATCACGGCGCCTTCGGAGATGGGCGCGCCATCGCGCGGCGTCGGGCCGGGCAGGGCCTTGGGCGCATGCTTCTGGCCGGCGGCCTTCAGCTCTGCATAGCGGCGGGTGTTCTCTTCGATGAAGAGGCGGGTGTCCTCGGTGACGGTCATGGCGTGTCTCCTCAAGCCGTCTGAAGTGCCGGGTCGTCCCGGCCGGGTCCCGAGGGAATGGCCGGGTCGTCCCGGCCTGGGGTGGGTGAAACCTGCCTGGTCTTGCCGGCGATGCGGGTCGGCCAGACCTCGATGTCCTTGGCGATGGTGGCGCCGTAGCGGGCCTTTTCCTCGGGCCGGTTGCGGCGGCGCTCGAAGGCGATGATGCGGGTGGCGAGGGTGAACGCCTCCTTCAGGTCGTGGGTCACCATCACCACGGTCATCTCGCAGCTGTTCCACAGCTTCAGCATCAGCTGGTGGATGTCGGCGCGGATGCCGGGGTCGAGCGCGCCGAACGGCTCGTCCAGCAGCAGGATCTTGGGCTTGCGCATGATGGCCTGCGCCAGCGCCAGGCGCTGCTGCATGCCGCCGGACAGCGCCGCGGGGTATTTGTCCTCGGCGCCCTTCAGGCCCACTTCCTCGATGAGGGCACGAGCCTCCTCCTCCACCTGACGGCGGCGGGCGCCGAACAGGCGGCCGATGAAGGGGGCTTCCTCCATCTCGGCAGCGAGCACCACGTTGCCCAGCACGGTGAGGTGCGGAAACACGGAATAGCGCTGGAACACCACGCCCCGGTCCGCTCCCGGCTCGCGGGCGATGGGCTTGCCGTCGATCAGCACCTCGCCGCGGGTCACGGTCTCTTCCGAGAGCAGGATGCGCAAAAAGGTGGTCTTGCCGCAGCCCGAGGGGCCGACGAGGGCGATGAAGGAGCGGGGTGCGAAATCGAGGGAGATGTCCTCCAGCACGATCTGGTCGCCATATTCCTTCCAGAGGTGGCGCACGGCGATGGCGGTCATTTCGCGGCTCCGAACCAGGGGAAGAAGAAGCGGCGGGCGCGCACCAGCGCGAAATCCATGGCCACGGCGAGGAGGGTGATCCAGGCCACGTAAGGCAGGATCACATCCATGGCGAGATAGCGCCGCACCAGGAAGATCCGGTAGCCGAGGCCACTGTCCGAGGCGATGGCCTCCGCCGCGATGAGGAACAGGAAGGCTGGCCCCAGCGACAGGCGAAGGGCGTCCATGAGGCGGGGCAGGATCTGTGGCAGCACCACGCGCAGGGCCATCTGCCAGGTGGAGGCGCCGAGCGTCTGCGCCTTGATCATCTGCTCGCGGGGCAGTTCCTCCACCCGCATGGCGAGGTCGCGCACGAGGTAGGGCGTGATGCCGATGGTGATGAGCGCGATTTTCGAGGCTTCCCCGAGGCCCATCACGATGAACAGGATGGGCAGGAGCGCCAGCGGCGGCACCATGGACACCATGGCCACGAACGGCGCGAGGAAGGAGCGCACGATGGGGAGCATGCCCACGAGCACGCCGATGAGGAGGGCGATGGCGGTGGAGATGGCGAGCGCCGAGAACAGGCGTTCAAGGCTCGCCAGGGTGTCCGACCACAACAGGTAGTTGCCGGTGCGGGCATCCGCGGTGAAGGCCACCTTGACGATGGCATCGCCTAGCGACACGAGGCTCGGCAGCAGCTTGTCGTCGGGGTTCGCGGACAGGCGCTCGGCCGAGCCGAGCACATAGGCGAGGATGACGAGGGCAAAGGGCAGGATGGCGAGGAACAGCGCCGTTCCCCGATCCGGCCTGACGTTTACAAGGCGCATCAGCGCTGCTCCGAAAATTGGGTTGGATGGCAGTCCAACTGGACCGCAGGGGCTCCCTCTCCCGCTTGCGGGGGAGGGCCGGGGAGGGGGCATGCGCGCAGAGGGCGAACGCTGCTGCATAGATGACCTTGGAACGGGGGAAGCGACGCGTGCCGCCCCTTCCTTCGTCATGCCCGGGCTTGTCCCTGAAGTTGGCTGTTGCCGACTTCAGCTTCTGAGAACGGAACCCGCAAACATGCGGGTTCCGGGCATCCACGCCGTGCCGCTTGCACCGTGTTCCGGAGCCGCTCCCGCCGTGGGCCGGTGGATCCTCCGGTCAAGCCGGAGGATGACGGTGTTTCACGAAGGGGGCGGTTCGAGCGGGCGCCCTCAGAGCTTGCCGTCGGCGGCGAGCGCCATCCAGGTATCGACGAAGCGGAACTTCACGTTTTTGGCGTCGCCCAGCACCTTGCCGTCGGCCAGCGCGATGCCCACCGCGTCGGCGGACTTGGCGTTGGAGCCGAGCAGGTTCTTCTCGAACAGGAAGGAGCGCACCCGGTCCATGGTGGTGCCCACGGCGGGGGAGCGCACGAATTCCACCGCATCCGACGCCTTGGCGAAGAGCTTGGTGGCGGCAAGCTGGCTGTCGAAGCCGGCGAGGTCCGAGCCGGAGGCCTTGCCCATGGCAGCCCGCGCCGCCTTGCCGGCCTCGGTGTCGGCGGTGAAGAGGGCCGTGGTCTCGTACCAGATGCCGGCCAGGGCCCTGCCGAAGTCGGGGTTGTCCTTGAGCGTGTCGGAATTCGCGACCATCAGGTCCATGATCTCGCCGGGGATCTTGGAGCTGTCGAACACGTTGTGGGCGTTCTTGTCGGCGAGGATCTCGGAGACCAGCGGGTTCCAGGTGACGACGGAGGTCACGTCCTTGGTCTTGAAGGCGGCGACCATGTCGGCGTCGGAGGTGTTCACCACCTTCACGTCGCGCTCCTTCAGCTTGATGCTTTCAAGGGCGCGGGCGAGCAGATAGTGGGAGACGGAGAACTCCACCAGGTTCACCTTCTGGCCCTTGATGGCCGAAAGCTCCTTCTTGCCCTTCAGGATCACGGCGTCGTTGCCGTTTGAGAAGTCGCCGACGATGACGGCGGTGGTGTCCACGCCGCCGGCGGCGGGCACGGAGAGGGCATCCATGTTGGTGACGGTGAGGGCGTCGAAGGCGCCGGCCGTGTACTGGTTGATGCTCTCCACATAGTCGTTGAACTGCACGACTTCGATCTTGATACCGTACTTGTCGGCCCACTTCTTCACGATGCCGGTGTCGTTGGCGTAGCCCCATGGCATCCAGCCCACATAGATGGACCAGGCGACCTTGAATTCCTTCTTGGGCGCGGCGGCGGCCGGCTGGGCGGCGAGCGCGAGGCCCACCACGGCGGCGGCGCCGAGGGCGCGGGCGGCGAAGGATTTCAGGCGCTGAGCTGAGAACGAGAACGCAGTGTGCATGTAATTCCCCTTCGTTTCGAACGATTGGGAACTGGCGGAAACCCAAGTGCCGCCAATTCCTTGGCCACTGAGGTCTCCCGGGCTTTTATCCCGCCGTGCACCCGCCCCGGATGTCTCCCGGAGCAGTGGCAGCTCTCGGACCAGCACATCCTTCAGGATGCCGGAACCCTAGCCACCAACTCGTCCTGTTATCAAGCAACGGACGTGCCAGATGATGGTTTTAACAAAATCAATGCCTTGCCGGTTGCTGTTGGCGACCTCGTGCGCCGGACTCGTGCAGATGGGGCTCAATATTTAAGCATAAGTGCCATTCTGTGAGCGCATTGCATACATCGGTACATCCCTGCGGCATGACCGGTTGCGTGCCTCGTCCCCTCGCCATCCGGCTGCGCTTGAGGTAGTCGGTGCAGGCCCGCTTTCGGGGAAGGATGCAGCATGAAGTTTCCGGTCGGTCTCGCCGCGGCGATCTTGGTCTTTGCCGCCCTCTATGTGGCGGACACGCTGATCGTGCCGGTGGCCTTCGCCGTATTCGTCATCGCCGTGGTCTACCCGCTCCAGGCCCTGCTGGAGAAACGCCTGCCGAAGCTGCTGGCGGTGTTGGCCACCCTCGTCATCACGCTGGCGGTGGTGGGCGGCGTGTCCTCCGTGGTGGTGTGGGGCTTCAGCCATGTGGCAACCTGGGTGTTCCAGAACACTGCCCGCTTCCAGGTGCTCTATGGCCAGGCCGCCGCATGGCTGGAAGGGCATGGCTTCGTGCTGGCGGGCCTGTGGGCCGAGCATTTCAACGTGCGCTGGCTGCTGCGGGTGTTCCAGGACTTGTCCGGCCGCCTGCAGGGGCTGGCAAGCTTCCTTGTCTTCACCTTCGTCTATGTGTTGCTCGGCTTGCTGGAGGTGGATGCGGCCAAGAGCCAGGTGCTGCGCCTCGGCCGCACCGGGCGCGCGCCGCACCTGCCGGCGGCCCTCGCGGATACGGCGGCGAAGCTGCAGAAATACATGGCGGTGCGCACGCTCATGAGCATCGCCACCGGGGCGGTGGTGTGGGTGTTCACGCTCACGGCCGGGCTGGAACTGGCGCTTGCCTGGGGCGCCATCGCCTTCGCCATGAACTATATTCCGTTCATCGGCCCGTTCGTGGCGACGCTTCTGCCCGCGCTGTTCGCCCTCGCCCAGTTCGAATCCTGGGAGATGGCGCTGTTCGTCTTCGCCTGCCTGAACGTGATCCAGTTCCTCTCCGGCTCCTATCTGGAGCCGCGCCTTGCCGGCAAGGCGCTGGCGGTGTCGCCGTTCCTGGTGCTGTTCTCGGTGTTCTTCTGGGCGTTTCTGTGGGGCATCGCCGGCGCGTTCATCGGCGTGCCGATCCTGATCGCCGTCCTCACCATCTGCGCCCACCATCCCTCGTCCCGCTACGTGGCGGAACTGCTTTCCGGCCAGACGGTCCCCGAGCAGATCTGAGCCCAAGCCCGCGCGGCGCCTGAGCGTAGGCCCCAAAGGAGCCCCCGAGCGGCGCCTGAGCGTCGGCTTCCTCATTTAACGGGCGGGGGGCAGGCCTGCCGCCACCCGTTCGGCGAGATAGGGGAAGAAGGGGTTGGAGGACATGCGCACCAGCATGTCCACCCCCACCACCAGCGATCCGAATTCCCCCCGCGCGGCAATGTCGCCGAGCCTTATGCCGAAGGTGTCGGAAAGGTCCGGCTCCAGCCCGTAGAGCCCGTCGGAGAGCGGGAACGGGATCGCCACGTGGGACAGGGAATAGACATCGTCCGGATAGGTGACCGAGAGCGGGCGCGTCGTCTCCTCGGTGGCGTTGGCGAGGGTCTCGCGCACCTCCATGGCCTCGGTGGTGGTGGAGGCGTTGGCGATCACCGCCGTGCGGAACCGGCGCGGCGCCGGCGGCAGCAGGCGGGAAAGGGCCGTGCCGGCATTGACCGTCAGCAGTTCCTCGAACTGTCCGCCGCGGTTGATGTCGAACAGCACCAGCTCGCTGCCATTGTCGTCGAGGCGCGCATGCAGTTCATCGACCACCGCGCGGGTGCTCACCGTGTGGTCCAGCACCGACTGGAAGGTGAGCACCGGCGCGAGGCCCGAAAGCCGCCCGGAGCGCGAATGGCGGGTGATGTTCTCCTGCAGCGCCTGCGTCAGGAGGAAGGACTGGCGCGCCGCATGCACCGGGAATGAATTGTACTTGAAGGGGTTGAACTCGGGGATCAGGCTCAGCCACGCCGCCTTGGCGAAGGCCGGGAAGATGGCCGGCAGGCTGGCCAGGCCGGCGAAGCGCGCGAACTCCGTCACCCCCACCATGGGCGACATCAGCACGATGCGGGACGGCGCCACGAGTGACGGATCGTCCAGCGCATCCAGCGCATGCATGAGCGCCAGCGCCCCGCCATTGGAATAGCCGACGATATGCACCGGCTTGTCCGGTCCCACGCGGCGGCGGGCCTCGCGCATGGCGAGGCGCGTGGCGGCGATCCAGTCCTCGTAATCGGTCTGCGTGAGGGCGCCGGGCACGGTGCCGTGGCCCGGCAGGCGCAGCACGATGGCGACGAAGCCGTGATCCGCATAGAGCTTGGCCAGGTGCCGGTGGCTGTAGGGCGAATCGGTGAGGCCGTGCAGGAACACCGCCGCCCCTTCCGGCACGCCTTTGGGCTCCAGCACATAGGTGCGGTTGAAATCCTGGGCGAAGCGGCCGGGATAGATGGGGCTGGCGTCAAAATAGCGATTGAAGCGCACCCGGTCGGAGGGGGGCAGCTTCTGCGTCACCTTGGCTTGCACGGCGGCGAACGCCTTGGCCTCTGCCTCAAGGTATTGGGCAAGGTCGGCCTTCGCCAGCGCGCTGCGGCTGAGTTCCTGCGGCACGAAGGTATGCCACGGCTCCAGCGGCGGACCGCGCTGGCTGTCCACGGCCCTCACCACGAAGATGGTGAGGACGACGGCGGCCACCAGCAGGGCGAACAGCTTCACCACGCGCTTTGAGCCCCGCCAGAGCGGGCCGAAAATCCTCATGGTGCCGTCATCCCTTATGCCGCATGCGCCGGCGCAGGGAACCTATAGGTCGCCGGGGCGCCATGGCAAAGGCGAAGCATCGCGTTTTGCCCGTCCCGGCGGGCTGTTGCAGACCTGAGCCGCGCCTTTGCCCCTTGAAGGGCGGGGCTGTGATCGCTATTTGCGCTTCATGCCAGAAAGGCAGCATCGCCATGGAAAATTTGAAGCTCATCGCCCTCGACGACGAGGATCTCGCGATCTTTTCCGCCCATCTCCAGGATGCGGTGGTGAAGACGGTCGACATGGGGTTCCTGCCGCGGCTGCAGCGCTTCGCCATGGTGCTGAACCGCTTCGACTGGGACCAGCAGGTCTGCGCGAACGAGACCGTGCGCCGGCGCACTGGCCTGCATTTCGAGCGGGTGCGCGACGTGAAGTGCCGCAACATGGAGGAGGCGCGCCGCACCGGCGTGCTCAATCTCCTGGCCGTCACCTTCATCCCCGGCGAGACCCCCTCGGGCTTCGTGCTGCTCACGTTCTCCGGCGGCGCGGAAGTGCGGCTTGAGGTGGAGTGCATCGAGGCCGGCATGCGGGACCTCGGGCCCGCCTGGGGCTGCACCCATGCGCCCAAGCACCCGGTGCCGGAAGAAGTGACGCAATCCAAGGGCACCGCTGCTTGAGCGGGGCTGCAGAGGCGCCGGCGCAGCGTGCTGTCGGCGCGGCACGGTGACCGCGGGGCTTCCCTCGCGGACGAACCTGCTCTAGCAAGGCGTCATGCCGATCCGCCTCATCACCGAACAACCCGATTTTCCCGAGCGTTTCACCACCTTCCTCGGCTCCAAGCGCGAGGCCTCGGTGGACGTGCAGGAACAGGTGGCCACCATCATCGCCGACGTGCGCGCGCGGGGCGATGAGGCCCTCATCGATCTGTCGCGCACCTTCGACCGGGTGGACCTTGCAAAGCTCGGCTTGCGCGTGAGCGACGCGGAGCTGGACGCCGCCCTCGCCTCCATCCCGGACGAGACCCGCGAGGCGCTCGTCTTCGCCAAGGCACGCATTGAATCCCATCACGCCCGCCAGAAGCCGGCCGACGACAGCTATCGCGATGCCGCCGGCGTGGTGCTGGGCCATCGCTGGACCAGCGTGGACGCGGTGGGGCTCTATGTGCCCGGCGGCACTGCGGCCTATCCGTCGTCCGTGCTCATGAATGCGGTGCCGGCGCAGGTCGCGGGCGTTCCGCGCATCGTCATGGTGGTGCCGGCTCCGGATGGCGAGATCGCACCTTTGGTGCTGGCGGCGGCGCGCCTTGCCGGCGTGCACGAGGTTTATCGTGTGGGCGGTGCCCAGGCGGTGGCGGCGCTGGCCTATGGCACCAGGACCATCCAGCCGGTGGACAAGATCGTCGGCCCCGGCAACGCCTATGTGGCGGCTGCGAAACGGCAGGTGTTCGGCAAGGTGGGCATCGACATGGTGGCCGGCCCCTCCGAGGTGCTGATCCTCGCCGACGGGGACGCCAGCGCCGACTGGATCGCCGCCGACCTCCTCGCCCAGGCCGAGCACGACACCGCCGCCCAGTCCATCCTCATCACCGATTCGCCCGAGCTGGCGGACCAGGTGGAGAAGGCGGTGGAGGGCATGCTGGCGACCCTGCCGCGTGTCGCCATCGCCTCCGCCTCGTGGCGCGACCATGGCGCCATCATCCTGGTGCCCGACCTTGCCTCGGCCATTCCGCTGGTGGATCGCATTGCGCCCGAGCACCTGGAGATCCACGCCGCCAATGCGGACGACCTTGCGGCCAAGGTGCGGCATGCGGGGGCGATCTTCGTGGGCGCCTTCACGCCGGAGGCCATCGGCGACTATGTGGGTGGCACCAACCACGTGCTGCCCACCGCCCGCTCGGCGCGCTTCTCCTCGGGCCTGTCCGTGCTCGACTTCATGAAGCGCACCTCGATCCTGAAGCTCGACGCCGGCGCGCTGGAACAGCTCGGGCCGGCGGCCGTGCGCCTTGCGGCGGTAGAGCGCCTCGATGCCCACGGGCGGTCTGTCTCCATCCGCACCAACAGATGATCGGAAGGACGAGGCGATGAGCGATAAGCCGGATGCGCGCCCCTCAGCCCGCCTCAGCGCGGTGACTCTCGACGACGCCTCCATCGGCCATTCCAGCGCCGACATCGACCACGAGCGTGCCACCGCCATCTGGGACCTCATCGAGGACAACAGCTTCGCCCCGTGCGGCGATCCCGGGGAGGGGCCCTATACGCTCCACATCTCGCTCGCGGAGAGCCGCCTGGTGCTGGACATCAAGCGCGAGAGCGGCGAGCAGGTGGTGCAGCACCACCTCTCCCTCACCCCCTTCCGCAAGGTGGTGAAGGACTATTTCCTCGTCTGCGAAAGCTATTACAGCGCCATCCGCTCCGCTTCGCCGAGCCAGATCGAGGCTATCGACATGGGCCGGCGCGGGCTCCACAACGAGGGCTCGACGCTGCTGCGCGAGCGCCTCGACGGCAAGGTGGAGCTGGATTTCGACAGCGCCCGGCGCCTGTTCACGCTCATCTGCGCCCTGCACTGGAAAGGCTGAGCGACCATGGAGCCGCCTGCGGTACCCAAGCGCTCGGCGCGGCCGCAATCGGTTCTCTTCATGTGCGGGCAGAACGTCGTGCGCTCGGTGATGGCGCAGGCGTTGGCCAAGCACCTGTTCGGCAAGTCCATCTATGTGGCCTCGGCCGGCGTGATCGCGGGGGACGTGGACCCCTTCGTCACCGCGGTGCTGGACGAAATCGGCCTCGACGTGAAGAAGCATCGGCCGCAAAGTGTGGAGGACCTCGAGGAATATGAGGGCCTCAGCTTCGACCTCGCTATCACCCTCTCGCCCGACGCCCACCACCGCGCGCTGGAGCTGACCCGCACCAACGCCCTGGGCGTGGAATACTGGCCCACCCCCGACCCCTCCCGGGAAGCCGGCAATCGCGAGCAGCGCCTCGACGCCTACCGCACCGTGCGCGACGAGCTGGAGCAGCGCATCCGCGCCCGGTTCCGCCAGCCCTGACACCGGCCCGCGCGGCGCTTGAGCGAAGAGATCCCGGATGCGCAGCATCTTCGGGATCGTAAAAAACCACGCCCGCCGCCGGACTTGGGGAAGCGGCGGCGGGCGTGCTGTCGCGGTGGAGCTACACCACCAGCGACAGAGCCATGATGAGGCCGAGGGCGACCACCGACAGGATCGTCTCCATGGCGGTCCAGGTCTTGAAGGTCTCCTCCACCGTCATGTTGAAATACTGCTTCACCAGCCAGAAGCCGGCGTCGTTGACGTGGGAGAGCACCACCGAGCCTGCGCCGGTGGCAAGCACCAGCAGTTCGCGGTTGACGCCGGGGGTAAGCGCGAGGACCGGGGCGACGATGCCCGCGCCTGTGATGGTCGCCACCGTGGCGGAGCCCGTGGCCACGCGGATCACCGCCGCCACCAGCCAAGCGAGCAGGATGGGGTTCACGTGGGCCTGCACCGCCATGTGGCCGATGACATCGCCCACCCCGCTCGCCACCAGCATCTGCTTGAAGCCGCCGCCGGCACCGACGATGAGGATAATGCCCGCCACCGGCAGGAGGCTGTCGTTGAGGTGCTTGCCGATGACCTCGCGTGTGAAGCCGCGCGCGCTGCCGAAGGTGTAGAGCGACAGCAGCAGCGCCGCGAGCAGCGCGGTGATGGGATGGCCGATGAGGTCCAGCCAGGAGCGCACCGGATGGCCGGCCGCGAAGGTCACGTCGGCGAAGGCCTTCAGCAGCATCAGCACCACCGGCAGCAGGATGGTGGCGAGGGTGACGCCGAAGCCGGGCAGGCTGTGGGTGCGGGTATCCTGCACGAACTGGGCGACCAGCTCCGGCGAGGCATGGCCCGGAATGCGCCTTGAAATGAACGAGCCGAACATGGGGCCGGCGATAGCGGCCGCGGGAAGGCCGACGATGAGGCCGTAGAAGATGGTCTTGCCGATATCGGCGCCGAACACGCCCACCGCCAGTAGAGGCCCTGGATGGGGCGGCACCAGGCCGTGCACGGCCGAGAGGCCGGCCAGGAGCGAGATGCCCACCTTCACCAGGGACACGCCGGTGCGGCTTGCCACGACGAAGACGAGGGGGATGAGCAGCACGAAGCCGATCTCGAAGAATAGCGGAATGCCCACCAGGAAGGCGGCGAGCATGATGGCCCAGTGCACCCGCTGCTTGCCGAAGGCGTTGATGAGGGTCTGGGCGATCTGGTCCGCGCCGCCCGATTCGGCCATGAGCTTGCCCAGCATGGTGCCAAGCCCGAGCACGATGCCAACGAAGCCCAGCACGCCGCCGAAGCCGTCCTGGAACGACTTCATGATGAGGTCCACCGGCATGCCGGAGCTGAGCCCCAGGAAGCCCGCGGCCAGGATCAGCGCCACGAACGGGTGGACCTTGAAGCGGGTGATGAGGACGATGAGACCGATGATGGTCACCGCCGCGTCGACCAGTAGAAATGTGTCCTTGCTCATGCCCAGCATGCGTTCCTCACAATGGTCTTGAAACTCAGTGGAAAATGACCGTCCGTGGGCCTGTCGCCCCGGTGCGGTTGGCCGGGAAGACAAAGAAGTTTCGCTGACGCAAGGTGAGATAGCGCTATCTCATATGCGCGAAAGCTGCCCCGCATCAGCGATCCCGTACCCGGGCGGACGGAGGAGAAAAAGAAGGGGTTAGACGGCCTGGCTAAGAGTGGAGCCGGGGATGTGTCGCGCCCCTGCGTGCATCTCCGTAGACGCGCGCCACCATTCCACGACGCGGGGGGCCATCTCGGACAGAGGGAGCGTGGCATCGAGGGTCAGCGTCAGGCCCTCCGCCGACGGGCGCTCCAGCGCCGCGAACTGGCTGTCGATGAGGCTCGCCGGCATGAAATGTCCGGGCCGTTCGGCTACCCGGCGGGCCGCCATTTCCCGTGTCAGGTCGAGAAACACGAAGCCGAGGCCTGGCACGGCGGCACGCAGCGCATCGCGATATTTCAGCTTCAGCGCCGAGCAGGTGAGAACCGGTGCCGCGCCCTCACTGAGGGTGCGCGCCATCTCCTCGCCGAGGCGCGCCAGCCATCCGGCGCGATCGTCGTCGTCGAGGGGAATGCCGGCGGACATCTTGGCGATGTTGCCCGCGGGATGAAAACTGTCGCCTTCGATCAGGCGTGCCCCGGCCAGCTCGGCCACGGCCGCGCCGACGCTGCTCTTGCCGCAGCCCGAAACGCCCATCACCACCAGGGCTGCAATCCTGTCGCCCATCCTCGTCTCCCCCGTGCCCCGTGGGCGGTGTCGCGCGTCCCTTTTGAGATAGCGCTATCTTTTCTCGGCCGAAACATACCTGCCATGCGCCGTCGGGCCATTGACCTTAAGTCGAGTATGTCCCTAACTTCTGCGGAGATAGCGCTTCCGTTACTGTGGAGCGCGCAAGTTTCTTGCTTGATGCCGTCAAGATAGCGTTATCTTATGCGCTGTCGGCGGCAGCTATCAAGCGGAAAAACGCGTCCATGTCCCAACGGTCTTCGAGCGGATCGTCCGGCGGCTCCTCCCGCGGGTCGCGCGCCAGCGGCCGTCCCACCTTGGCGGAATTGGCGCGGATCGCCGGCGTCTCGCCGATCACCGCCTCGCGCGCCCTGCGCGGCGTGGCCAGTGTCGATCCCGATCTTGCAAAACGGGTGCGGGAAGCTGCGGCCGCGCTCAATTACGTGGCCAACCCCGCCGCGCGCACCCTCGCCTCCGCCCACAGCGATGCGGTGGCGGTGCTTATTCCCTCCCTCTCCAACCTGCTGTTCATCGACACGCTGGAGGCGATCCACGACGTGCTCATGCCGCGCGGCCTGGAGGTGCTGATCGGCAATTTCCACTATTCGCCGGAGGAGGAGGAGAAGCTGGTCCGCAACTATCTGGCCTACCAGCCCCGAGGCATCCTTCTTACCGGGCTGGAGCAGACACCGGCCACGCGCAGCCTGCTGAAGGCGAGCGGCATTCCGGTGGTCTACATGATGGAGCTGAGCCGGGAGATGGGGGTTCACAGCGTCGGCTTCTCGCAGGAGGAGTCGGGCGCGGCGGTGGCGCGTCACCTGCTGGCCCGGGGCCGGCGCCATCTTGCCTATGTGGCCGCCCAGCTCGATCCGCGCGCGCTGGAACGCGGGCTCGGCTTCCAGCGCGTGCTGGCGGGTCAGCGCGAGGTCCGGCCCCCGGTGTGGCTGTCGGTGCCCGAGCCGTCGTCGGTGGCCCTCGGCGGCGAGCTGTTCGTGCGCCTTCTGGAGGCCTATCCCGACATCGACGGCATCTTCTTCTGCAACGACGACCTCGCCCAGGGCGCCATCTTCGAAGCGACGCGGCGGCAGGTCCCCATTCCCGGGCGGGTCGCCGTGGTGGGCTTCAACGACCTGCCCCTGTCGGCCCACATGGCGCCGCGCCTCACCTCCATTCGCACCCCGCGGGCCAAGGTGGGGGAGGCGGCCGCGCGCCGGCTGGTGGATCTCATGGAGGGCGATTGTCGCGCCGAGCCGGCCATCGATCTCGGCTTCGATCTGGTGGAGCGGGAGAGTAGCTGAATTCAGGCTTGACGGGGGCGTCCCGCGTGGCGTGGTGCAAGCAAGATGCACCAACTGTTGCCGCACCGTACCGCAGGCGTTCGACGTATGGTCCTGGTAGTTTCTTTGGCCTCCGATCCCAAGATCCCCCTGCAAGGCGTCGGCACGCTGAAAAAGAAAAGGCGGCCGCAAGGGCCGCCTTTTCCGATCACATATGCCGTCCCCTCAATTGTCGAGGAACGACCGCAGCTTGCGCGAGCGCGAGGGGTGCTTGAGCTTGCGCAGCGCCTTCGCCTCGATCTGACGGATGCGCTCGCGGGTCACCGAGAACTGCTGTCCAACCTCTTCCAGCGTGTGGTCCGTGTTCATGCCGATGCCGAAGCGCATGCGCAGAACCCGTTCCTCGCGCGGGGTGAGGGAGGCCAGAACCCGCGTGGTGGTCTCGCGCAGGTTGGACTGGATCGCCGCGTCGATGGGCAGGATGGCGTTCTTGTCCTCAATGAAGTCGCCGAGGTGCGAATCCTCCTCGTCGCCAATGGGCGTTTCGAGGGAGATGGGCTCCTTGGCGATCTTCAACACCTTGCGCACCTTCTCCAGCGGCATGCCGAGCTTCTCGGCCAGCTCCTCGGGAGTGGGCTCGCGGCCGATCTCGTGGAGCATCTGCCGGCTCGTGCGCACGATCTTGTTGATCGTCTCGATCATGTGCACGGGGATGCGGATGGTCCGCGCCTGGTCGGCGATGGACCGCGTGATGGCCTGCCTGATCCACCAGGTGGCATAGGTGGAAAACTTGTAGCCGCGCCGGTACTCGAACTTGTCCACCGCCTTCATCAGGCCGATGTTGCCCTCCTGGATCAGGTCCAGGAACTGCAGGCCACGGTTCGTGTACTTCTTGGCGATGGAGATGACGAGGCGCAGGTTGGCCTCCACCATTTCCTTCTTGGCCTGGCGGGCTTCCTTCTCGCCCTTCTGCACCATCTGCACGATCTTGCGGAACTCGGCGATCTCCAGCCCGGTCTCGGTGGCCAGCGCGTGGATGTCGCCGCGGATCTCGTGGATGGTATCCTTCTCGTGGCCGACGAAGCCCTTCCAGCCCTTGGTACCCAGCTTCGACACCCGCAGCAGCCACTTGGGGTCCAGCTCCGCGCCCATGTAGTTCTTCAGGAAGTCGTCGCGGGTCACGCCATAGCTGTCGGCGAGGCGCAGCAGGCGCCCCTCCAGCCCGACGAGACGCTTGTTGATCTCGTAGAGCTGCTCCACCAGGGCGTCGATGCGGGCCTGGTTGAGGGACAGGCTCTTCACGTCGCCGACGAGGTCTTCCTTCAGCTTCTTCGCCTTGCGCTCCTGCGCCGGCGACAGCGTCTCGTTCTTCAGCTTGGATTCGACGTTCTGGTCCTGCAGCCGCCGCAGCTTGGTGTAGGACGAGGCGATGCGGTCGAAGGTTTCCAGCACCTTCGGCTTGATCTCTGCCTCCATGGCGGCGAGCGACATGGAATTTTCCATGTCGTCGTCGTCGCCCTCGGGACCGGGGGCGTCGCCCAGAAGACCGTCCTCGCCCGCCTCGGGGGCAAGGGCTGCTTCCTCGCCCAGAGCTGCGGGCGGGTTCTTGCCCTCGGGGCCGGCATAGGTGGCCTCGAGGTCGATGATGTCGCGCAGCAGCACGCGACCCTCGGTGAGCTCGTCGCGCCAGATGATGATGGCCTGGAACGTCAGCGGGCTCTCGCACAGGCCGGCGATCATGGCCTCGCGGCCGGCCTCGATGCGCTTGGCGATGGCGATTTCGCCCTCGCGGGAGAGCAGCTCCACCGAGCCCATTTCGCGCAGGTACATGCGCACCGGATCGTCGGTGCGCTCGGCCGGCTCGGACTTGGTCTCGGAGCGCGCGACAGCGCGCGGGGCGGGCTCGGCGAGCTCGCCGCCCTCGGCCTCCTCGGGCTCCTCGGCGGTCTCGGTTTCCTCAGCGCCCTCTTCGGCTTCGGCTTCCTCGGCCTCGATGACGTTGATGCCCATGTCGTTGAGCATGGCGAGGGTGTCCTCGATCTGCTCGGAGGTGACTTCCTCGGAAGGCATCACCTCGTTGAGCTGCTCGTAGGTCACATAGCCCCGGCGCTTGGCATTCTTGATCATCTTCCGGACGGCGGCGTCGGAGAGGTCGAGCAACGGCCCGTCGGGCGCGTCGGTCTCCTTCTCGGGAGCCTCGGTCGCTTCGGAAGACTGCTTCGCCATGGACTTCTCCTGCGGATCCTGCTGAGTGCCAACAGCAGAACGGCGGCGCGGCGCCTCGGCCGTGCCACCTTTTGCCTTTGCGCCCGGGAGCGGCTTTTTTGACGCCATCCCGTTAAACCAGCCTGAACGCACTTCCAACCCCTATGGTTGATGCGTTAGGCTCCCTTTCATTCTGCTTCGCTCACCGATGTGGCCACCATGGGGTAGCCGACAGCCGGAAAGCGAAAAAAGAGTGCCGCAGCCCGCCTTGAACTTCCTTTGTTCCCGGAATCGCGTTCCAGGACCATGGCCGATTCAAAGGGAGCGCACCGCACTCCGGCCTGATGACGCACCAAAGCCTTCCACCAGTGCCTCGGTTCCGTCCAGCGCCGAAAGGCGCTCGCGGACGTCCCGAAGCCAGGCAAAATTGGCTTCACTGGGATCTTCCCCCAGGCTGCGTTCGGCCTCCTTCAACTCTCTAGATAGCGCGTGGGCCTTGCGATGCAAGGCCGTCCGCTGATGCCACCAGAGCCGGACATCGCTTTGTGCGGTATCTGGATATGCCGGCCAGTCGTGCCGAGGATTGGCGAGTGCCTTCACCCGGCGGGTGAGAGCGTCGATATCCTCCCGCCCCAGACGCTCCGTGAGGGCGTCGGAATCGGCGCCTTCGAGGTGGGCGTCGATCAGGATGCGACGCAGGCGGTCCGCCTCCGGGTTGGCCAGTGGCAGGCTTGCCACGTCCTCGTCCGCCTCGTCCAGCAGGAAAGTGTGGTTGATGAGGCAGAACAGCAAGAGCGCCTCGTTGCGGGGCAGGGCCGCCATGGGCCCGCGCACCAGCGCGCTGCGCGCGATCTCGGTACCGCGCGGCACCAGGGGCGGGGGCAAAGGCGCGCCGCGGCGGCCGCCGGACGGCTGCCAGCCCTCCTTCCAGCCCTCCCGCCGGGCCCGGGCCGGCGCGCGGTCCTGGGGGGAGACCAAGGCATTGAAGCGGCTGAGCAATTCCTGGCGATAGTGCTTGCGCACCGTCTCGTCGGCGATGGCGGAGACCACCTCGCCGAGGCGCGCCTCTAAGCCCGCGCGACGCTCCGGCGTGTCGAGGGTGGCGGTCTCGCTCTCGCGTGCCCACAGTTCCGCTACCAGCGGCCGCGCCTGGGCCAGCACGCTTTCCATGGCCTCGCGGCCGGAGCGGCGGATGAGGTCGTCGGGGTCCTGCCCGTCCGGCAGGGTGGCGAAGGCGAGGCTGCGCCCGGCCTTCAGGTGCGGCAGGGCGAGGTCGATGGCGCGATGGGCGGCGCGGCGGCCGGCCTTGTCGCCGTCGAACAGCAGTAGCGGCTCTTCCGACATGCGCCAGAGCAACTGCAACTGATCCTCGGTCAGCGCCGTGCCCAGGGGCGCCACGGTGGCTCCGAAGCCGGCCTCGGCCATGGCGATCACGTCCACATAGCCTTCCACCGCGATCACCCGCGCGCCCGACTGGGCGGCGGTGCGGGCGGCGGCGCCGTTATAGAGCAGCGATCCCTTGTGGAAGAGCACCGTTTCCGGGGAGTTAAGGTATTTCGCCGGAACGTCTTTCTCGAGGGCCCGCCCGCCGAAGCCGACGATGCGGCCCTTCAGGTCGGTGATGGGGAACATGACCCGGTCGCGGAAGCGGTCGTAGGGCACGGGGATGTCTTCGCCAGCGATCAGCAGGCCCGCTTCCACCATGTCCTCCACCGGCACGCCGGCCTTGCCCAGCGCCTCCTTCAGGCGGAAGCGCTCGCCGGCGGCATAGCCGAGGCCGAATCGCTTCTGGGTGGCGGCGCCCAGTTCCCGGTCGGCGAGGTAGCCGCGCGCCTTGGCCCCGAGGCGCGATTGCAGCGTCTCCTCGAAATGCCGGGCGGCAAGGGACATGACCTCGAACAGGGTGTGGCG
The DNA here is from genome assembly GCF_008364685.1 of Xanthobacter oligotrophicus. Taxonomy (GTDB): domain Bacteria; phylum Pseudomonadota; class Alphaproteobacteria; order Rhizobiales; family Xanthobacteraceae; genus Xanthobacter; species Xanthobacter oligotrophicus. The sequence goes on along the minus strand of NZ_VTTL01000008.1, from coordinate 132,989 downwards.
GCGGCGCTCCTTCGCGGCGGCCTCCGGGGTCTCCTGCGGCAGGGGCAGGCCGGCCATGGCGGCGAGCCGCTCCACCGCCTCGCCGAAGGGCACGCCCTCCGTTTCCATCAGGAAATCGAACACGTCCCCGTGCTTGCCGGAGGAGAAGCAGTGGTAGAAGCCCTTCTGGTCGTTGACGAAGAAGGACGGAGTCTTCTCCGCGTTGAAGGGAGAGAGGCCGGCGAACTCTCGCCCCTGCTTCTTCAGCTTGACGCGCCGGCCCACCACCTCCGACACCGGGAGGCGGGCACGGATCTCGTCGAGGAAGGCGGGCGGAAAGCGCATATGGCCTGGTCTGTGCCTGGTCTGTTGGACGTGAGCGCGATATCGCGGCGCTGGCGCCTGGGGCCGCCGGGGCCGCATGACGGGTGCCGCGGGACGAGACCTGTAACAGTGGGAGGCGGGGCCTTCCTTGTAAAGCGCTGCTTACCGGCGAATCAGGATGATGTCGCAATCTTGGATTGTGGCCTGCCGACCCAAGGCGCCTCGAACAGCCAGGGCGCGATGCGTGACAGCACCAGTCCCCCGATCAGGGACAGGGGCAGCGCGGTGGCGAAGACCAGGTAGGGGGTTGCGGGTAGCCCCGACAGGCCCATGAGGGCGAACCCATTGATGAGATAGACGATCAGGATCTTGTGCAGGAGGTAGATGTAGAGGGTGTGCCGGCCGATGAAGCCGAGGCCGGCTCCGATGGCCGTGCCCTCCACCACCTGGCAGAACTGGCAGACCGCGAAGATGCCGAGCGCGCTCGCCACCAGCGTGAGGGGTGCGAGGTGATCGATATCGAAGAGCAGGATCGTGGCGCTGAGGGCGAGGAAGGCCGCGAGCGTCACTGGCCACAGCAGCCGGTAGGTGTGGGAATGGGTGTTCACTGCGGTGAACGCATAGGTGCCGAGGATGAAGAACAGCGGCAGGCGCGCCATGCGCGTTGCGAAGGTGAGGGGTTCCCACTGGCCGTCGGCGACGCTGACGGCATAGGCGAGGAGCAGAATGCCGATCACGGCCGGTTTCGGCAGCAGGCGCGCCAGTTTGGCCACGGCGAAGAGCAGGGCCAGCGCGAAAATGAACCAGAGATATTCCAGCGGTAAAACGAAATTTATCAGATAATCTGAAATGTGGGGCGGCGTGCCATTCTTCAACTCACGTACGCACACGACCATTGTGAAGAAAATTGTCATCCATACGACGTAGATATAATAATAGTTCAGGCATCTGTTCTTGAGCAGGCTCGCCCAACTGCCGCTGATGGCCTTTGCCGCGAAGAAGCCTGCGGCAAAGAAAAACAGCGGCATGCGCACGAAAATCAGAAGGGTGTTGACGAAAAGGTCTGCCCCGGCCGTGTGCCACAGCACCACGAGGCAGATGCTGATGCCTTTGGCGCCGTCGACCCAATCCGCCCTGATCCTTGGCCCGTCCATGGTCCGGGACAGGCTGCCCGGCTCACCTTTTGCGCCTTGCTTGTCGGTTAGTCCGGGCTTCATCGGGCGATGGCCGCGCGGATGCAGCGCGCACCACAAGTTGAGACGACACTTCGGCCCGCAGCACGACTGCACCTTTGGCCGGTGACGAGCGGACCCAGGGAGGCGAGCGACCCGGCCCGACTTGCAATGCGGTAATCCAAGGCGCTCATCATGCGGCCCCCTAACCCATAATCTGTACCCAGCCACCGATCACGTTACGGTATCTCTGATTGCGGTGCGGTGAAAGATGCTGTGATGCAACTTTTGGGCTGTAATTTCCGAAATTGCGAATCGCGCCTCCCCAACTTGGGTTCATGTGGGCGTTGAAGTGGGTTGCGCCATTAAGATACCGCCGCTTGTGGGGCCGGGAGGTGGATGCCAGGCGCGCGTCAGCGACCGTCGACCGGACGCCATCCGCGCCGCGCTGTCCTCGTTATCCACAGCGTGCCATGGCGCGGCGGAGCGGTACCTTCCGGTGCGAATCCCTGTGGACCCTGTGGCAACCCGTCGCTAGCCTGAGCGGTGCACGTGGTCGTTGCACGGGGGCCGGGGCGCAATGGACGCACTGATCGATGTCCTGAACACGATCTTCTGGGGCTATATCCTCATCTACGGCCTGCTGGCGGTGGGCGTGTATTTCACCTTCCGCCTGCGCCTCATCCAGATCCTGCATTTTCCGGAGATGCTGCGCTCAGTGCTGCGGGCGGATGCCACCGACAAGTCCGGCATCACGCCGTTTCAGGCCCTGTGCACCTCGCTCGCCTCGCGGGTGGGCACCGGCAACATCGCCGGGGTCGCCGTGGCGCTCACCCTCGGCGGGCCCGGCGCCATCTTCTGGATGTGGGTGGTGGCGGCCCTCGGCATGGCCACCGCCTTCGCCGAGAGCACGCTCGCCCAGCTCTACAAGGTGAAGGACGAGAAGGGCCGCTATCGCGGAGGGCCGGCCTTCTACATCGCGCGCGGACTCAAGGCGCCGTGGGCCGGCGGGGTGTTCTCGGTCTGCCTCATCCTCTCCTTCGGCCTGGTCTTCAACGCCGTGCAGGCCAATTCCATCGCCGACGCCATGCAGGGCGCGTTCGGCGTGCCCAAGCTCGGGACCGGGCTGGTCATCGCCGCGCTTTCGGGCGTCATTATCTTTGGCGGCATCGCCGCCATCGCGCGCACCGCCGAACTGGTGGTGCCGTTCATGGCGCTCGCCTATGTGGTCCTCGCGCTCTACGCGCTCGTGACCCATCTCGGCGCGGTGCCGGCCACGCTCGGCCATATCGTCGGCAGCGCCTTTGGCCTCGAGCCGGCGGCCGGCGGCGTTTCGGGAGCGGTGGCCGCGGCCATGCTCAACGGGGTGAAGCGCGGCCTGTTCTCCAACGAGGCCGGCATGGGCAGCGCGCCCAACATCGCCGCCGTGGCGACGCCTAATCCGCACCACCCCGTGAGCCAGGGCTTCGTGCAGTCCCTGGGCGTGTTCATCGACACCATCGTGATCTGCACCGCCACCGCGCTGCTCATCCTGCTGTCGGGCGTGGAGCTGGGGACAGCCACCGGAACGCAGCTCACCCAGGCGGCGCTGGAAGCCCATGTGGGCGGGCTGGGACGCTATTTCGTCGCAATCGCCATCTTTTTCTTCGCCTTCACCTCCATCATCGGCAACTACTCCTATGCGGAGAACGCGCTGGTGTTCCTCGGCCACGGTCATGTGTCCGGGGTGGTGCTCCTGCGCATTGGCGTGCTCGCCATGGTGGTGTGGGGCGCGGTGCAGAGCGTCGCCACCGTGTTCAACGCGGCCGACGCCTCCATGGGGCTCATGGCCTCCATCAACCTGGTGGCCATCGTGCTGCTGTCGGGCACGGTGGTCCGGCTGGCGCAGGACTATCTCGCCAAGCGCAAGGCCGGCGTGGAGCCCGTCTTCATCGCGGCGGACATGCCGGACCTGCCGCCGGGCGTGGACGGAGACATCTGGAAGCGCCGGGGCTGACCGGGCGTTGCCTTCAGGGAAAAGAGACGGAAGCCGGCGGCCAGCACCCGCCGGCGAGCGGCCTCAGGCCGCGGTGAGGGCTTCCTTCACCCAGCCGGAGGCCTTGCCGAAGTCGATGGCGCCGGCGTGGCGCTCCTTCAGCACCGCCATGGTGCGGCCCATGTCCTTGATGCCCTTGGCGTCGATCTCCGCGATCACCGCCTTGATGGCGGCACGGGTGTCGGCTTCCGAGAGCTGCTGCGGCAGGAAGGCCTGAATATAGGTGATCTCCTCGCGCTCCTGCTCGGCGAGCTCGGGGCGGGCATTCTCCTCGTAGATCTTGGCGCTTTCCTCGCGCTGCTTGACCATCTTGGCCAGCAGGGCGCGCAACTCGTCGTCGGTGAGGGGATCCTTGCCCTGGCCGCGCTGCTCGATGTCGCGGTCCTTCAGCGCCGCGTTGATCAGCCGGAGCGTGCCGGTGCGGCGCTTGTCCTGGGCCTTCAGCGACTCTTTCAGGGCCGTGTTGATGTCGTCACGAAGCACGGAACGTCGTCCTTAGATTGAAAGAAGGAATGGATAAGTGGGCGGGCCGGGGTGGCGGGGAGAGCAAAGGTGCCGGGCCGACCCGGTCGCAAGCCTTCGGTTCCATCCGGAATGCCAGCCTGCGGAGGCTCGTTTCCTCCCCGGTCCCTCGACCGTCCGGCGCCGCGCCGCACAAATTCGGTGCGGGACGCTGGAAACGCGACGCGCGAGGCTCTATCTAGGCGATCTATGACCACCGAACAAGACCACGCCCCGACCGCCCCGGCCGAAGGCCGGGATGTGCGCCCCTCCGCCGAAGGCTGGAGCGAGCCCAAGCCCACCGCTGTCCTCGTCCTCGCGGACGGCACGGTCCTCGAAGGATTCGGCATCGGCGCGCAAGCCCGGCTCGCCGGCGAGGTGTGCTTCAACACCGCCATCACCGGCTATGAGGAGATCCTGACCGATCCCTCCTACGCGGGCCAGATCATCACCTTCACGTTCCCGCACATCGGCAACGTGGGGACCAACGAGGAAGACATCGAGACGGTGTCCATGGCCGCCGCCTCGGGCGTCCGCGGCGTGGTGCTGCGCACCGCCGTCACCGAGCCGTCCAACTACCGCGCCACCCGCCACCTGAATGAATGGCTGAAGGCGCGCGGCATTCCCGGCATCACCGGCATCGACACCCGCGCGCTCACCGCCCTCATCCGCGAGGCGGGCATGCCCAACGCGGTCATCGCCCATTCCGCCGACGGCGTCTTCGACATCGAGGCGCTGAAGGCGGAGGCGCGGGCCTGGCCCGGTCTCGTCGGCATGGATCTTGTGCCCGGCGTCACCTCCGCCCAGCGCTTCGGCTGGGACGAGACCACCTGGGAATGGGAAAAGGGCTATGGCCACCAGGATGCGCCCCGTCACCATGTGGTGGCGGTGGATTATGGCGTGAAGCGCAACATCCTGCGCCTGCTCGCCCGCGCCGGCTGCAAGGTGACGGTGGTTCCTGCCACCTCCTCGGCCGACGACATCCTGGCCCTGAAGCCGGACGGCGTGTTCCTCTCCAACGGCCCCGGCGATCCGGCGGCCACGGGGGAATACGCTGTGCCGGTGATCCGCCAGATCATCGAGACCGGTGTGCCGACCTTCGGCATCTGTCTCGGCCACCAGATGATCGGCCTCGCGGTGGGCGGGCGTACGGTGAAGATGCACCAGGGCCACCACGGCGCGAACCATCCGGTCAAGGACCTCACCACCGGCAAGGTGGAGATCACCTCCATGAACCACGGCTTCGCGGTGGACCGCGAGACCCTGCCCAAGAACGCGGTGGAGACCCATGTCTCCCTGTTCGACGGCTCGAACGCCGGCATCGCGCTGGCGGACCGGCCGGTGTTCTCGGTGCAGTACCACCCCGAGGCGAGCCCCGGCCCTCAGGACAGCCACTATCTGTTCGACCGCTTCATCGAGATGATTGGCAAGCACAAGGCGGCCTGAGGGCGTCCGTGAAAAGCAAAAAAGGCCGGCGCATGCGCCGGCCTTTTTTGTTGCGTGCGTCGCCGTCGGGTCAGTCCAGGAAGTTGCCGTGCTCGGCCACATGACGGGCAAGGCCCATGGTGTGCTCGCGCACCAGGCGCTCGGCAAGGTCCGGGTCGCGCTTCTCGATGGCTTCCACGATCTTCGTGTGGTCCACGATGGAGCGCTGGGCGCGGTGGTCCTGGCCGATGGTGACCTTGCGGACCCCGCGCATGTGCGGAAACAGGTTTTCCGTGGTTTCGGCGATGAGCTGGCATCCGGACATGCGGATGATGAGCTTGTGGAAGGCGAGGTTCGCCTCGGAATATTCCGAGACGTAGTCTTCCGGATCGCGGTTGGCGAAGGCGCGCACGTTCTCGCGCAGCAGGCGGATCTCCCCCTCGCTGGCCCGCTCGCAGGCGAGGCGCGCGGCCATGCTCTCCAGCGCTGCCCAGACGGTGATCATCTCGATCACCTCCTGCTTGGTCTTGCGGACCACGAAGATGCCGCGGCGCGGCACGGAGCGCACGAAGCCCTCCTGCTCCAGCAGGGTCATGGCCTCGCGAATCGGCGTGCGCGAGACGCCGAGCCGCTCGGAGAGCTGGCGTTCCTCGAGGCGGATCTCCTCGGGGTGGCTGTAGATGTCCATCTCCATGATGGCCGCCTTCAGCGCCTTGTACGCCTTCATCCGGAAGCTCGATTCCGTCTCGATCGGCTTCACGTTGATATCCTGGTACGTCATCGCACCCTTTCGCCCCTGGCTGATCAGGTTCGCCGGATCGGCGCCGCGTGATTCCCGCCTTTGCCCACCATATACATCATATCTAATGGCAGCATGATTGCAGGTGGTAAGCAATGCCGCACCTGCTGCCTAGTTGCATTGCGATGCAGCAAAGATATGGGCCGGTTCATGCCGCGGTGCGCGTTGACAGAATGTATTTTGAATACCAGCATCTCTCCCAGAAGACGGGGTGGCCTATTTGGCCCAAGCCCCGCCCATGACGGCGAACACAGAGCTGGGTCCGATCAGGTCAAATCGATCTGATCGGTGAATCCGGTTCTGAACGTAGTCGGGATGCGCGCTGCGGACCGCTTGCACGACAAGCCTCCAGCCCATGCCCGAGCCAGGGGAGAACGCCGATGATGACCGTGGACGACATGCTGCGGGCCAAGCGCGATACCCGCATCATTACCCTGCGCATGCATGAAACCGTGGCCGACGCCGTATTGGTGATGAAGCGGGAGAACATCTCCTCCGTCATCGTCAAGGACGTGTGCCGCACCGAAGGCAACACCGTGGTCGGAGTCTTTTCCGAGCGCGATGTCACCCGTGCCGTGCTGGAGCATGGCGCCAACACGCCCAAGATGGTTCTCGCCAGCCTGCTCAAGCGGGAAGTGATCAGCTGCAGCCTCGCTGACAGCATCGAGACGGTGCTGCGGCTGATGGTGGAGCACCAGGTGCGCCACCTTCCCGTCATCGAGAACTACAGTCTCGTCGGCGTCATCAGCGCCACCGATCTCATGCGCCACTACCTCAAGGAAGAGGAAGCGGCCCTTCGCGAGCCGGTCAGCGCGGGCATGGAAGCAGGTCTCGCCGCCCTTAGGTGAGGTCCCTACGCAAAGTGATTGCGGGGACCGAATGACGGTGCTACATTTTGTATCTGGCATACGTAATTCAGTACACAAAAGTACCGCGGACGATGCCCTCAGGGTCCAGTCCCTGCCGGCAGAAGTCGGCAAACCCAAGCAAGACAGGCCGGCGAAGCCGGCATTTGCAGAACATGGCGCGCCGGCGAAAGCCGGCAACCCAGCGAAAGGCAAGCCGGCGCAGACCGGCGGCTCCGCAAATCAGGGCAGGGAAATCCGGGAGTGGATGCATGGGCAAGGCGCTCGACGGCGTGCGCGTCCTGGACATGACGCACGTGCAGTCCGGCCCGTCCGCGACGCAACTTCTTGCGTGGCTGGGGGCTGAGGTTATCAAGGTTGAGATGCCGCGGCGCGGGGATATCACCCGTTCGCAGCTGCGGGACAAGTCCAATGTGGACAGCCTTTACTTCACGATGCTGAACGCCAACAAGCAGAGCGTCACCATCAACATCAAGACGCCGCAGGGCCAGGAGGCCATGGGCCGCCTGATCGACGCCTGCGACGTGCTTGTCGAGAATTTCGGCCCCGGCGTGCTGGATCGTCAGGGCTTCGGTTACGAGGCCGTCCGCGCCCGTAACCCCCGCCTGATCTATGCCTCCATCCGTGGCTTCGCGGAGGGCGCCGGCGTTGACGCCAAGGCTTATGAGACCATCGCCCAGGCCATGGGCGGCGCCATGAGCACCACGGGCTGGCGCTCCGGACCGCCCACCGCCTCCAGCGCCCAGATCGGCGATACCGGCACCGGCATCCACTGCGTCACCGGCATCCTCGCGGCGCTCTACCAGCGCACCGTCACGGGGGAGGGCCAGAAGGTGGACGTGGCCATGCAGGACTGCGTGGTGAACCTTCTGCGCGTGAAGCTGCGCGACCAGCAGCGTCTCGACGCCGGGCCGCTCACCGAATATCCCGGCGCTCCGGAAGGGGACTGCGTGCCGCGGGCCGGCAACTGCTCGGGTGGCGGCCAGCCGGGCGCGGCCCTGCGCTGCGCGCCGGGGGGCGAGAACGATTATTGCTACGTCATCATCCAGCCCCAGGGCTGGGCGCCGCTGATGCGGCTGGTGGGCCGCAAGGACCTCATCGACGACGTGAAATTCGCCTCCCACGAGGCGCGGGCCCAGAGGCTCGACCAGTGCTTCGAAATCATCGAGCGCTGGACCGCCAAGCGCACCAAGTTCGATGTCATGGCCGCTCTGAAGGCCATCGACGTGCCCTGCGGCCCGGTGCTGTCCACCAAGGACATCCTGGAGGACCGCGCACTCTATGACCGTGGGTTCCTGGTGGAGGTGCCGCATCCCGAGCGCGGCACCTATGTCACCGTGGGATCTCCCATCCATTTGTCCGCAAGCCATGTTCCCGTCGAGCGCGCGCCGCTCCTCGGCGAGCATACGGACGAGGTGCTGGCCACGCTCGGCTACACCCACGAAGAGATCGCCGGCATGCGTGCCGCCGGTGCAGTCTGACGGGAGAAAAACGCCCGTTTGAACATCCGCCGCTCCATGAGGGACAAAAAGAGGGTGGAGCGGTTACCAACATCAAAAATATAAAAAGTCTCAAGGGGTAGGAAAAATGGTTGAAGCAGCAGTAAAGGCGCCTGCGACCAATCGCTGGCTGCAACTTGTCGCCGGTATCGTCTGTATGGTCGCCGCGGCGAACATCCAGTATTCCTGGACGCTCTTCGTCCCGGAAATCGTCTCCACGCGCGGATGGACGCGTGCCTCCGTGCAGGTGGCTTTCACCGTCTTCGTCGTGGTGCAGACCTGGCTGACGCCCATCGAGGGCTATTTCATCGACAAGTACGGCCCGCGGGTCATGGTGCTTGTCGGCGGTGTGTTCACCGGCCTGTCCTGGGTGCTCAATTCCTATGCCGAATCCCTGACGGCGCTCTATGTGGCGGCGGCGGTGGGCGGCATCGGCGTCGGCTGCGTCTACGCCACCTGCGTGAACGCCGCGCTGAAGTGGTTCCCGGATCGCCGCGGCCTCGCCGTGGGCCTCACCGCGGCCGGCTACGGCTCGGGTACCGTGCTCACCATCCTGCCCATCGCCGCCATGATCAAGACGAGCGGCTATCAGGATACCTTCTTCACCTTCGGCCTGATCCAGGGCGCGGTGATCCTGCTTGCGGCCGGCTTCCTGCGGGCGCCGTCCAAGACCGAAACGGTCTATTCGTCCAACGTTGCCCAGAGCCGGCGTGACTACACCCTGGGCGAGGCGCTCCGGACCCCCGTGTTCTGGATCATGCTCACCCTGTTCATCCTCACCGTGTCCGGCGGCCTTATGGCCGTGGCGCAGCTGGGCGTGATCGCCGAAGACCTCGGCGTGAAGCACATCAACGTCGACCTCTACTTCTTCGCCATGGCGGCGCTGCCCTTCGCCCTGATGCTGGACCGCATCCTGAACGGCTTCTCCCGCCCCTTCTTCGGCTGGATCTCCGACCATATCGGCCGTGAGAAGACCATGTTCTTCGCCTTCGCCATGGAAGGCATCGGCATCGTCGCGCTGGGCACGTTCGGCCACAATCCGTGGGCGTTCATCATCCTGTCCGGCATCGTCTTCCTGGCCTGGGGCGAAGTCTACTCCCTGTTCTCGGCGACTGCCGCGGATACCTTCGGCTCCAAGCACATCGGCAAGATCTACGGCATGCTCTATACGGCCAAGGGCTTCGCCGCCCTGCTGGTGCCGCTCGCCAACATCCTGATGGAGGCGACGGGCACCTGGACCACCGTGCTCTACACGGTGGCGGCCATGGACCTGACCGCGGCGTTCGGTGCGCTCTTCGTCCTGCGGCCCATGCTGGTGCGCCACCACCGGCAAAATGCCGAGGCGGCCGCCGCAGCGACCACGACCCGCGAAGCGACGGCCTGACCTTTCAGATCCGACCGGGTCGGCGCGCCCGGCCTGGTCGGTCCGCAAGGTTCAAGTTCAAGAAGACACGACATGTTTTCCGGTCATCCTGCGGTGCAGGGCGATCGGCGCCTATCCGGAAGCCCAAAGGCAAGGGCGCGTGAACGATCTAGGTCCGGATCAGGACCCGGTCGGCGCGCCCCCGGGCTTCGCCCCGCCAGCGCCATGCGCCGGCTAAGGCGACCGAACCCGTCCCTCCGCCGTCCAAGTGGCGGCCCCTCAAGCCCCGGCCTTGTGCCGGGGCTTTTTTCGTCTGTGTGCCACGATCTGAACACCACGAGAGGTCCATGTGCTCGTGCAGGTCTTCGGATGCATTCGCGGGATTGGTTGTCAATCGGTCGCAATTGTGTCGATGTAGAAAGTGACGTTATATGCCTCGCCGTCGAGAGCATGCGATCAAGAATCAAGAATATGGACCTGTTCTCTGCTCGGTCGTGCCGTGCGAAAGCGGTCTTCCCCTTCCGGATAACCCCTGAAAACAACGGAATGTATCAGTTACATAGCCGTTAAACGCATTATGTATACCGTATTTTTGATACAGATTCCTTCTCGGTACGCGAGCGGGCTCGGTCAAGAAGGCCCGCATCAAGAATGGTGACCGTCACGGGCCGTTCATCGCTTTCGATGATCCCCAGTGAGAAAGGGAAGGAAATGTCGCAGAATCTTTCGACGCCCGTGCGCGGGCCGTTGGGCGGAAGATGGATGCAGCTCGCCATCGGCGTGGTCTGCATGTCCATGATCGCCAACCTCCAGTACGGCTGGACGCTGTTCGTCGAACCGATGAACGAGAAACACCAGTGGGGTCGCGCCGCCATCCAGGTGGCCTTTACCATCTTCGTCGTGTTCGAGACGTGGCTGGTCCCGGTGGAAGGCTGGTTCGTGGACAAGTTCGGGCCGCGGCCAGTGGTGTTTATCGGCGGCATCCTGTGTGCCCTGTCCTGGGGGCTCAACTCCATCGCCTCCAGCCTCACCATGCTGTACATCTCGGCCGCCCTCGGCGGCGCCGGCGCCGGCGCGGTCTACGGTACGGCCGTGGGTGCGGCGCTGAAGTGGTTCCCCGATCGCCGCGGCCTTGCCGCTGGCATCACCGCCGCCGGCTTCGGCGCCGGATCGGCCCTGACCATCGTGCCCATCGCGGCCATGATCAAGGCGCAGGGCTACGAGCACACCTTCCTGTTCTTCGGCCTGATCCAGGGTGCCGTCGTGCTCGTCGCGTCGCTGTTCCTGATGAGCCCGAAGCCCGGCCAGGTGCCGGTCGTCGCCTCCACCTCCACCACCCAGAGCCGTCGCAGCTATGGTCCGGGGGAGATGCTGAAGGCCCCGGTGTTCTGGGTCATGTACCTGATGTTCGTGCTGGTGGCGGCGGGCGGCCTGATGGCCACGGCCCAGCTCGGCTCCATCGCCAAGGACTTCAAGATCGCCGACGTGCCGGTCTCGATCATGGGCCTCACCTTGCCGGCCCTGACCTTCGCCCTGTCCATCGACCGGGTACTCAACGGCGTCACCCGCCCGTTCTTCGGCTGGGTGTCGGACAATATCGGGCGCGAGAACACCATGTTCATCGCCTTCTCGCTGGAAGCGGTGGGCGTGCTGGCTCTGGCCCATTTCGGTGCCGACCCGATCGCGTTCGTGATCCTCACCGGCCTCGTCTTCTTCGCCTGGGGTGAGATCTACTCGCTGTTCCCGGCGACCTGCGGCGACACCTTCGGCTCGCGTTTCGCCACCACCAACGCTGGCCTGCTCTACACCGCGAAGGGCACTGCCTCGCTCGTGGTGCCGCTGGCCTCGGTCGCGGTTGCCAAGCTCGGCAACTGGGACCTAGTGTTCATGCTGACGGCGGGCGTCAACGCCATCGCCGCGCTCATGGCGCTCTTCGTCCTGAAGCCGCTGCGCGCCCGCTTCGTGCTGGGAGCGGCGGCGAAGGAGGACGTGGAGGTCCAAAGCGCCAAGGTCGTCAGCTGAAGATTGGCCGACGGACGGGGGCGGGGAAACCCGGTCCCGTCCTCGGACTTCACTTTGGCCCTCCTACCCCGGGCCTACCTTGAGGGAGCGGCTTGCCGCTCCCTTCTTTCTGTCCGCAGGTGCATCTGGACACCGAAGGTCCCCGATCCACCCCGAGGGGGCTTCATCAGTTGTGGTGGGGCGCGACGGCCACTTCCACCGCGCCGTTGGCGGCGGTGTGCACAGAGGCGAAACGCGGCTCGGACGGCTGCAGCAGAACGTCTTCCACCGGAATGCCCATGCCGCCGGCGACCGACATATAAGGCTTCTGTGCGTTCAGGCCGGTAACCGCGAGCGAGAGCACAATGCCGAAAAGGCCGAAGGCCGTCAGTTCAAGCGCGTTCATCATCTTCTCTCCAGGCACCTCAAGTGCCGCCCCCGAATGAGCCCTCATGTGCGATGCACCACCGGGATCGACCTCTTCATAGCGCAGGCTGAGATCGATGTGGTATACATAATACGCAGAGGAACCCCCGCATTGCTGCATAGCAGCATCGCACATGCGGGAGCTGGCGGGAAGAACGCGCTACCTGCCTAAAGGGAAGGGATCAGCCCCCGGCGACGGCGTCGAGATGGGCGATCAGGCCGGAGGTGGACGCCGAAGCGCTCGGCGGCAGCGCGCCGCCGGTGACGGCCGGCAGAAACTGGGTCGCGAGCTCCTTGCCCAGTTCCACGCCCCACTGGTCGAAGGCGTTGATGCCCCACACTGCCGCTTCCACGAACACCCGGTGTTCGTAGAGCGCGATGATGCGCCCGAGGGTGAACGGGTCGAGGGTGGCATAGGCGATGGTCAGCGACGGGCGGTCGCCGGGGAAGACGCGATGGGGCGCGATCTCCGCCACCTTGTCCTCGGCCATGCCTTTGGCCTTGAGCTGGGCCGTGGCTTCCTCCAGCGTGCGCCCGCGCATCAGCGCCTCGGACTGGGCAAGGCAATTGGCCACCAGCAGGTCCTGGTGGTCCTTCAGCGTCGGCTCGTGGCTCTGCGCCCCCACCAGGAATTCCACCGGCACGATATCCGTGCCCTGGTGCAACAGCTGGAAGAAAGCGTGCTGCGCATTGGTGCCGGGCTCGCCCCACACGATGGGGCCGGTGGGCCGGGCAACGGCGGTCCCGTCCCGTGTCACGCTCTTGCCGTTGCTCTCCATGTCGAGTTGCTGGAGATAGGCCGGCAACCGGGCGAGGCGCTGGTCGTAGGGGATGATGGCGCGGCTCGGGAAGCCGCAGGCATTGCGATGCCACAGCCCGACGAGACCCAGCAGCACCGGCAGGTTCTGGTCGAGGGGAGCGGAGCGGAAGTGCTCGTCCATGGCCGCCGCGCCGGCGAGGAATTCCCGGAACCGGTCCGGGCCGATGGCGAGCATGAGCGGCAGGCCGATGGCCGACCACACCGAATAGCGCCCGCCCACCCAGTCCCAGAAGCCGAAGATGCGATCGGCGGGGATGCCGAAGGCCCCCACCTTGTCGAGCGCCGTGGAGACGGCGGCGAAATGGGCGCCCACGGCCTCCTCGCCCAGCGCATTCACGATGAAGGCGCGCGCGGTGGCGGCGTTGGTCATGGTCTCCACCGTGGTGAAGGTCTTGGAGGCCACGATGAACAGGGTGGTGGCGGGGTCGAGCCTCTTCAGCACGTCGGTGATGTGGGCGCTGTCCACGTTGGAGACGAAGTGGCAGCGCGGCCCGTCGTGGTAGGGCGCGAGCGCCAGCGTCACCATGGCCGGCCCCAAATCCGAGCCGCCGATGCCGATGTTCACCACGTCGGTGATGACGCTGCCCCGCGCTCCGGCGATGCGGCCTTCGCGCACGCCCGAAGCGAAATCGCCCAGCCGCGCCAGCGTCTCCACCACGCCGGGCTTCACGTCGATGCCGTCCACCTGGATGGTCTCGCTCGCCTGGTCGCGCAAAGCGGTGTGCAGCACCGCGCGATCCTCGGTGAGGTTGATGTGGTCGCCGGCGAACATGGCGTCGCGCTGCGCCTCCACCCCGCCCGCGCGGGCGAGGTCGAGGAGCAGCTTGAGGATGTCGTCCGTGATGGCAGTCTTGGAGAAGTCGATGAGCAGGTCGCCATAGGCCACCGAAAAGCGCTCGAACCGGTCCGGCGTCGTGAACAGGTCGAGGATGCGTCCCTCGCGGGCGGTCCAGGCGGTGGCGAGGGCCTTGAAGGCGGCGTCGGTCGCGAGGGCGTTGGACGGGGCGATGGACGTCATGGGCGCGAAATCTCCGTCAGGCCCTTTGCGGGCAATGTGGGAACCCGGGTCGCGGGAAGGAAATGAGAGGCGAGCAAATCAGGCTTCAGGGACACCAGAGCACGTCGAGCGGCCTGGGGGCGTTGCCGAGCACGGCGCGGATGGGCAGTTCCGCCGCATCGCCACCGGCCGCAGCCCGCTCCAGCACCGCGCGCTTGGTTGCGCCTTCGATGTGGAGGAGCAGCAGGTCGGCCGCGACGAGGGGCGGCAGGGTGAAGGTGATGCGCGGCTCGCCGGCCCCTTCGGCCCGCACCGCCATGAGGCGCGCCGTGCCGCCCGGGTCGATGGCGGCGGAAAGAGCCTCTGCACCAGGGAAGAAGGAAGCGGTGTGCCCGTCGTCCCCCATGCCCAGCACCACGGCGGCGAACGGAGCGGGCAGGGCGGCGACGGCCGCTTCGGCGTCCGCAAGTCCGTCTTCCGGCGTCGGCGCGCCGGTGAAGAGCGGCACGAAGCGCGCGGCGGCGGCCGGCCCCTTCAGCAGGTGGCGCCGCACCAGGGCGGCGTTGGAGCGCTCCGAGGTCTCCGGCACCCAGCGCTCGTCCACCAGGGTCACCGCGATGCGGCTCCAGTCCAGCGGCGCGCCGGACAGGGTCTCGAAGAAGCGCGTCGGCGTGCGGCCGCCGGAGATGGCGAGGCTCGCCGATCCGTCGCGGGCGACGCGGGCCCGTAGCGCCTCCGCTACGTGCGCCGCCAGGGCGCGGGCGAGTGCGGCGGGGTCGTCGTAAGCGGCGAGGGCGAAGGGGAAGGCGGGTGTCGTCATGGGGGTCTCGGAAATGGCGGCCTCAGGCATCGTCGGTCCAGGTCCGTCCGTCCCGCTCGATGAGGGCGATGGCGGCGGAGGGACCCCAGGTGCCGGCGGTATAGGGCTTGGGCGGTTCGCGGGAGGTCCGCCAGGCATCCAGGATGGGATCGATCCAGTTCCAGGCCGCCTCCACCTCGTCGCGGCGCATGAACAGGGTCTGGTTGCCGCGCACCACATCCATGATGAGCCGCTCGTAGGCGTCGGCGTTGCGCACGCCGAACACGCTGGCGAAGCTCATGTCGAGGGGCACGTGCTGGAGCCGCATGCCGCCGGGGCCGGGATCCTTGATCATCAGCCACAGCTTCACGCCCTCGTCGGGCTGGAGCCGCATGACCAGGCGGTTGGCCATGATGGGCCCCGCCTGCGCATCGAACACCGAATGGGGGATGGGCCGGAACGCCACCACGATCTCCGACACCCGCGAGGCCAGCCTCTTGCCGGTGCGCAGGTAGAACGGCACGCCGGACCAGCGCCAGTTGCCGATCTCCGCCTTCAGCGCCACGAAGGTCTCGGTCTCCGAGGTGGCGGAGCCCAGCTCCTCCAGATAGCCCGGCACCGCCCCGCCCGCCGAGGCGCCGGCGCGATACTGGCCGCGCACGGTAAGCTGGGCGGCATTAGCCTCGGTGATGGGGGTGAGGGCTTTGAGAACCTTCAGCTTCTCGTCGCGCACCGCATCGGCGTCCAGCGACACGGGGGGCTCCATGGCGACCAGGCAGAGCAGTTGCAGAATGTGGTTCTGCACCATGTCGCGCAGGGCGCCGGCGGTATCGTAGTAACCGGCGCGGCCGGCGGTGCCGATGCTCTCGGCTACCGTGATCTGTACATGGTCGATGTGGGCATTGTTCCACACCGGCTCGAACAGGGCGTTGGCGAACCTGAGCGCCATCAGGTTCTGCACCGTCTCCTTGCCGAGATAATGGTCGATGCGGAACACCGCTTCCTCGCGGAAGACCTTGCCGACGGCGGCATTGACCTTCAGCGCTGAGGCGAGATCCTTGCCCACGGGTTTTTCAACCACAACGCGGGTCTTGTCGGTGACGATGCCGTGGGCGCCGATGCGCGCGCAGATGGGATCGAACAGGTCCGGGCCCACGGCGAGGTAGAGCACCCGGACATGGTCGCGCCCCTCCTCCAGCAGGCGGGCAAGGTCCGCCCAGCCGGCGTCGGACTGGGCGTCCACCGCCACATAGTCGAGCCGGTCGAGGAAATGGGCCAGGCGGTCCGGGCGGGCATCCTCGATGCCGTCGGACATCTCCACGGCGTCCCGGGCGAAGTCCTGGAATGCCGCCCGCTCCATGGGACGCCGCGACACGCCGATGATGCGGGCCTCGTCGGGCATCTGGCCGGCGAGATCGCGCTCGAACAGGGCCGGCAGCAGCTTACGCCGCGCGAGGTCACCGGTGGCGCCGAACACGATGATATCGAAGGGGTCGACCGCGACCACACGCGCAACCATGAGCCTCTCCCCCTGACCACGGCGCCTGCCGCACCCGGTGCGAGCCTGGACCGCCGCACCCTCGTCCGCCGTTGGCACTCTAGATCACGTTCCGATCGGATTGCACCGCTAACTGGTCGCTGGACCACGCGCCCTGTTCACGCGGGTTCGCTGGCACTGCGCATCTATGGGGCAGCATGCGCGATGTTGATGAAGGCGGGATGGCTCGGGACAAGAGGTGCCGGGGGCGGCGATCTTCAGCGCGGTCGCATGCGCTCCACCAGATCGTGACGCACACCAATCGCGCCGCCCATGGGTCAGCGGGTGGGCGCGTGCGGTCTTGAGGTATCAGGCAAGCAAGATCAGCGCGTGCAGGCACGCGCGGTTGAAACGGCTCGAAACTGGGAGGTGCTGCGCCGCGTCGGTTGAGGACCGTGCGGCGTCGGCAGGATCAGCGGGTCGGGCGCGGCTTGGAGGGGATGAGACCCTCGCGCTGGGCGCGCTTGCGAGCAAGCTTGCGGGCGCGACGGATGGCCTCGGCCTCCTCGCGGGCGCGCTTCTCGGAGGGCTTCTCGTAATGGCCACGCAGCTTCATCTCGCGGAAGATCCCCTCGCGCTGCATCTTCTTCTTGAGCGCCTTGAGGGCCTGATCAACATTGTTGTCGCGGACGAGAACTTGCACGTGTTTACCTCTTCGAGCTGTTGCGCCGAGCCCAGCAAGCCGTGATCTGGCCAACTTTGATCTGAACACCCGGACCGGGGAAGCGCGAGCCTTTCGCTCGACTTCAGCTCATCCGGAAGGCTGCTCTCTTATCAGAAGCCTTGAGCCTTGTCCACTCGCCTGATGCGCCGGAAAAGCGAGGCGGGGCCTTGTGCCGGCTCATCTTCGCGCCGGCCGGTCCACAAGGTCCCCCGCGGATGCGATCACCGCGTGGCGACGGCGAACGCAGAATCGGTGGAGGGTTCCAGCGCGGGCAGGGCGATGGCCCGCCCCGCCTGCTTCTGCGCCTCGCGGCACAGGGCATCCAGCTCCGTCCGGATCTCGGAATCGGCAAAGCAGTTTGCCGCCTCCCGGATGCCCTGCATGAAACGCAGCTCGATCTGGATCAGACGCCAGCTGCCATAGCGGCCCGTACGGGCCATGTGCCGCGCAAGCTCGCGCAGCCAGTCCTTGAAGCGATCCTGGGCCACCGGCATTCCCTGAACCAACGTGGTATTATAGTATGGATACTGGGTTGCGCACATATGACTCATGGAGAGGCCAGAGTCGCCATGGCGATTCGCCTCAGGTCGCGGAACGTCAAGCTTAAGATGGTATTTTGGTGAGGCTTGATGGCAGGGCTGTGACAGCCCCCGCACTGGTATCCGCGTCGATGAAAAAGCGCTCTAGACTCTTGCATTGACGCGTTTTCTTCACGCGAACCGGTGTCCACTTCGCTCGAAAACGCTCTAGCAGCCGTCGTCGGGAATGTTGGTGCAGGCTTCCGGATCGCGGCGCACCCGCACCACGTGGCCCATCTTGCGGCCGGCGCGGGCCTCGTCCTTGCCGTAGAGATGGACGTGGGCGCCGGGCTCGGCGAGCAGCGCATGCCAGTCGTGCACGTCGGCGCCGATGAGGTTGGTCATCTGCACCCGGCCGATGCGTGCAACCTCGCCCAGCGGCCAGCCGGCGATGGCGCGCACGTGCTGCTCGAACTGGGAGGTCACGGCGCCGTCCTGGGTCCAGTGCCCGCTGTTGTGCACCCGCGGGGCGATCTCGTTGACGATCACCCGTTCGTCCGCGCCGCATCCCACCACGAACAGCTCCACCGCGAACACGCCCTCATAGTCGAGGGCATCGCCGATGGCGCGGGCGATGGACCGGGCCTGCCGCGCCGCGGCCACCGACAGAGTGGCGGGCACGGTGGAGGTGTGCAGGATGTGCTCGCGATGCACGTTCTCGGTCACGTCGAAGGCCTGGAACGCGCCATCGGCGCGCCGCGCCGCCACCACCGAGACCTCGCGCTCGAAGGCGACGAAGCCCTCCAGGATCGCGCTCTGCCGGCCCAGCGCATGCCAGGCGGCGGTGAGGTCTTCCTCCGGGCGGATCATCACCTGCCCCTTGCCGTCATAGCCGAAGCGCCGGGTTTTCAGCACCGCCGGCAGACCGAGCGCCGCCACTCCCGCCTCAAGGCCCGCGAGGTCGTCCACCGCGGCGAACGGCGCGGTCTCGATGCCGAGGTCGCGCACGAAGCTCTTTTCCGCCAGCCGGTCCTGGGTGATGGCGAGGGCTTTTGCCCCCGGCCTCAGGGGCACGCGGGCGGCGAGGAACTCGGCAGTGGCGAGCGGCACGTTCTCGAATTCGTAGGTCACCACGTCCACGCCCGCCGCGAAGCGCTCCAGTGCCGCGAAATCGTCATAGGGCGCGCAGATGTGGTGTTCGCTCACATGGAAGGCGGGGCTGTCTTTGTCCGGGCACAGGATGTGCGTCTTCAGGCCCAGCTCCGCCGCCGCGAGCGCGATCATGCGGCCGAGCTGGCCGCCGCCGAGGATGCCGATGACGCTTCCGGGTTTCAGCATGGCTCAGGCCGGCCGTTCCGCCACCGCCCCGGTGCGGGCCGCGCGCCAGGCTTCGAGGCGCTGGGACAGGGCCGGGTCCGAGAGCGCCAGCACGGAGGCCGCCAGCAGCGCCGCATTGGTCGCCCCGGCAACGCCGATCGCGAGCGTTCCCACCGGTACGCCGGCCGGCATCTGGACGATGGAATAGAGGCTGTCGAGGCCGGACAGGGCTTTCGACTGCACCGGAACGCCGAACACCGGCAGCGTGGTGAGCGCTGCCACCATGCCCGGCAGGTGCGCCGCCCCGCCAGCGCCAGCGATGATCACCTTGAAGCCGTGCGCCTTCGCGCTGCGGGCGAAGTCGTACATGCGCTCGGGCGTCCGATGGGCGGAGACGATGCGGCTGTCGTGCGGGATCTTCAGCGCTTCCAGCGTCTCGGACGCGTGGCGCATGGTCTCCCAATCGGACTGGCTGCCCATGATGACGGCAACGTCAGCCGTGCTCATCCCTCAAGACCCCTTAAAACGGAAAGCGCGGCTTTATAGGATCGCCGCAGCCGGGGCAAGGGTTGCGGCCAACTCTCCTGTCCGCCTCGGGGCGCCGGGCCTCACCGCCACCGGCGGTGGAGCCACAGCCACTGGTCGGGATATTCGCGCACCCAGCCCTCGATCACGCTGGTGACGGCCTGCATGGCACCCACCACGTCGATCTTGCCCTCGGCATCGCGGGGCAGGGCGATCTCTTCCGTGATCTCCACGCGGAAGCGGGCGCCGGGCAGGCGGATGACGCGCATGCCGTGAACCGGGCAATCGAATTGCCGGGCGAGGCGCGCCAGCGTCGGGTTGGTGGCGCAGGGCCGGCCGAAGAAGGTCACTTCCGGCCCGCCGGTCCAATACTGGTCGATCAGCATGCCGAGATGCTGCCCCTCGGCCAGCATGCGCGCCATCTGGCGGCCGGCGTCGCGCCCGGCGCGGATGAGGCCCGGCATGGTGCCGGAGCGCATCTCCTCGATCAGCGCGGCGGCGCTTTTGTTGTTGGGTGCGCGATAGAGCACGCCGCCGGGCACATCGAACTTGGCGCCGGCGATGGCGCACATTTCCCAATTGCCGGTGTGGGCGGTGAAGAACAAAGCCGGGCGCCCGTCATCGCGCAGGCGCTGGAAAATCTCGGCGCCCACCACTTCCACGCGGCCTTCGCCGGGCCGTGCGGGATCGTAGTCCCACAGGCGGTCCTGCTGGGCGAACTCGGCGGCGAGACGGCCCATGTTGGCCCAGACCCCGCGCACCAGGGCGCTGATCTCGCCCTTGCTCTTCTCAGGGTAGGCGGCGGTGAGGTTGCGCCGCGCCACCTTGCTCACCGCGAAGAAGGGGGCGAACGTGCGTGCCCAGAACGCCATGCCCCCGGCCGACAGCCAGAGCGGCCAAAGGCGCAGCCACCAGATGGAGGCGCGCACATAGCCGCCCACCAGCATCTCCACCACCGGCTGCAGACCAAGGCGCAACCGGAACAGCAGGCGGCGGGCGGAGCAGGGGAGGCGGGTCACGGCCGGGCGCGCCGCACAGGGCTCTTAGAACTTCACCACGATCTTGCCGAAGACCTTGCGGCTTTCCAGCCGCTCCAGGCCTTCGTTGAAGTTCTCCAGCGGCACTACCGTGTCGATCACCGGCTTGATGCCGCGGCCCATCTTCTCAAGGCCTTCCGACACGTTGCGGATGGTGGCGCCGAACGAGCCGAAGATCTTGTACTGGCGCTGGAACAGCTGCATCAGGTTCATCTGCACGCTGACGCCGGAGGTGGAGCCGCAGGTGACGAGGCGCGCGCCGGGCTTCATGGACAGCAGCGAGGCGTTCCAGGTGTCGGCGCCCACGTGCTCGAACACCACGTCCACGCCCACCTTCTTGGTGATCTTGCGGACCTCGTGCTCGAAACGGTCCTTGCGATAATTGATGACGTGGTCGGCGCCCAGCGCCAGCGCCTTCGCCAGCTTCTCGTCGTCGCCTACCGTGGTGATGACGGTGGCGCCCACGTCCTTGGCCAGCCGGATGGCGGCGGAGCCGATGCCGGAGCCGCCGGCATGCACCAGCACGGTCTCGCCCTTCTCCAGCTGGGCGTTGTCGAACAGCATGTGCTCGACGGTGGAGAAGGTGATGCCGGCGCAGGCCGCGTCCTCGAAGGAGACGCCCTCGGGCGCCGGGATCACGAGGCGCTCGGGCATGTTGATCACGTCGCGGGCGAAGCCGTCGATGTGAAAGCCCAGCACGCCGCCCACGTTCTGGCAGAGATTGTCGCGACCCTTCAGGCAGTTGACGCAGTGGCCGCAGGTCATGGCGCCGTACATGGCCACCGTCTGCCCCACCTTCAGGCCGCGCACGTCAGCGCCCAGCGCCACGATCTCGCCGGCAGCCTCCGCGCCCACCACGAGGGGCATCTTGCGCTTGGCGAAGGCCATGCCGCGCCAGCCCCACACGTCGATATGGTTGAGCGCCAGCGCCTTGACACGGATCTGCACCTCGCCGGCGCCGGGGGCGTCGGGTTCGGGCAGGTCCACGAGTTCGAGGCTGCGGTCGGAGACGAGCTGGAGGCCACGCATTCTTTTTCTCTGGATCAGGTTTCAGCGGTGGGCGGCGAGCGAGGCGGAAAGCCCGCCATCCACCGGCAGGATGGCGCCGGTCATATAGCCCGCGCCGGGGGAGAAGAGGAAGGCCACCACCTGCGCCACGTCATCGGGCGTCGCGAAGCGGCCGGCAGGGATCTGCGCCTCCATCTTGGCGCGATAGTCCGCGAACTTTTCCAGCATGGCGGTATCGATGAAGCCGGGGGCCACATAATTCACCGTCACCCCGCGCCGGGCGGTCTCGATGGCAAGGCCGCGCACATGGGCGAGCAGCGCCGCCTTGGAGGCGGCATAGGCGGAGTTGCCCTGGTTGGCCTGGAGCGCCGCCACCGAGCCGATGGCGACGATGCGCCCCTGCCTTGCCCGCGTCATGGGCCGCACCACCGCGCGGGCCAGGCGCACGAAGGCAAAATGGTTCACCTGCATCACCGCCTCGGCCTTGTCCTGGTCGATCATGGCGGCAAGGGTGTCGTAGGAGGCGCCGGCATTGTGGCACAGGCCGTAGAGCGTCTCCCCCGCCTCCAGCTCCTCGGCGAAGGCCTCCACCGCGGCGCGGTCGGCCAGGTCCAGGGCGCGGGCGGAGAGGACGGCATCGGGGTGCGCGGCGCGGGTCTCGTCCACCAGCGCCTGCGCCTCGGCCACCGCCGAGCGGTAGGTGAAGGTGACGGGATAGCCCGCCGCCGCCAGCGCACGCACGATGGCGGCGCCAAGGCCCCGCCCACCGCCGGTGACGAGGATGGGCTTAGCGGCGGCGGTCATCGCTGCGTCCCCTCTCCCGCGCGAAGCTGGAGCCTCACGCCGGCTCCCCCGCCAGCACCAGGCAGACATTCTGCCCGCCGAAGCCGAAGGAGTTGGAGATCACCCGCCGCACCTGCGCGTCGCGCGCCACGTTGGGCACGACGTCGAGGGGAATGGCCGGGTCCGGGATGTTGTAGTTGATGGTCGGCGGGATGCGGCCGTTGGCGATGGTGAGCAGCGACACCGCCGCCTCGATGGCGCCCGCCGCCGTCAGGGTGTGGCCGATCATGGACTTGTTGGACGAGATGGGGGTCTGCGCCAGCTTCTCCTCGCCGAACACAGCCTTCATGCCCACATATTCCATGCGGTCGTTTTCCGGCGTCGAAGTGCCGTGGGCGTTGATGTAGTCCACGTCGTCGGGGGTCACGCCCGCGTCGGCGAAGGCATTGGTCATGCAGCCGATGATGGGCCGGCCGTCGGGGCTGGAGCGGGTGCGGTGGAAATTGTCCGCCATCTCGCCGCAGCCTTCCAGCACCCCGAGGATCTTCGCCCCGCGCGCCACCGCATGCTCATAGCTCTCCAGCACCAGGGCAGCGGCGCCCTCGGCCATGACGAAGCCGTCGCGATTCTTGGCGAAGGGGCGGGCGGCGCCCTCGGGATTGTCGTTGGCGGTGGTCAGCGCCGAGAGCAGCGAGAAGCGGATGAGCGCTTCCGGGTGTACCGAGCCGTCGGTGCCGAGGGAGAGCGCCACATCGGTCTCTCCGCGGCGGATGGCCTCGACGCCGAGCTGGATGGCGGTCGCCCCCGACGCGCAGGCGGTGGAGAGCGAGATGGGCTGGCCGCGGGTGCCGAAGCGGTCGGCGAGCCGATCCGCCACCGAGCCGAACAGGAATCGCTCGTGCCACGGGCGGAACTTGCCGGAGGCCGCCGCGCCGAGCAGGTCGTGATAGACGATGGGGTAGTGGCCCACCGCATCGGCGAGCTGCTGCCGCTCGGGCCATTCCAGCTCGACGGGCGGCACGGCCGCAAACAGCGGGCCGGGGAAATCCCCCTCCGAGCCGATGCCGGCCTCGGAAATGGCCTCCTCCGCCGCCAGCGTCGCCAGCTTCTCCGACAGGTTCGGGGCGGCGACGCGGCCGTCGAACAGGAAGTCCACTGTGCCGGCGATGGTGGTGCGCATGCCCTCGATGGGGAAGCGTGTGATGGTGTGGATGCCCGACTCGCCGGCAGTGAGGCGGCGCCAGTTGTCTTCCTTGCCCTGGCCCAGGGAGGTGACGATGCCGATGCCAGTTACCACCACGATGGGGCGGCCGAACTTGTCAAGATGCGCCTGCGTCATGTTCGCGGCTCCTTTAAGTGAAGCGCGCCCGCCCCAGGCGCCGTCCATGGTGTCCCCCGGCCCCGCGCAGGCTGCGGCTGCGCAAGCGTTGGTGCCGACGGGTCCGGAAAATAAGCCGAAGGCGGCGGAAAGGACAATGCGTTGGCGCCTTGTCCCGTCCCGCGGGCCGGTTGCGCATCATTCCCGCGACCGTCATGTCGTAGCCCGAGCCCGCCGGAGCGGAGGGGCGATGACAATACAAAAGCCGGTCGAGAGCGCCGCAAAATGCTGAGGCAGAAGGCGGCCCGGTCCCGCCTCACGCCTTCTCCACCAGCCCCGCGCCTTCGCCGCGCCAGTGGCCCACCTGCGTCACCACGATGCGCTCGGCGGCGTCGCCCTCCTGCTCCAGCGGATCGCCCGCGAGCGGCGGGAACAGGGTGCCCTTCGACACGGCGAGAGCCGCCAGCGCCAGGCCGGCGATGAACTGCGCCTCGAAGCCGTGGCCCATGCGGTTCGCCACCGCGCGCACCGTCAGGCCGGAGGCGGCCAGCGCCTCCCGCTCCGCCTCGGTGGCGTCATGCCCGCCGGTGGCGCCGGAGATGATGGCGGTTCCGGCTGGCGTTCCGGCAGTGGCCAGAAGCGCCCTCACCTTTTCGGCGACGGCGCCTTCCACTGCGCGCTTCGCCCGCTCCGACCATACGCCGGACAGCTTGGCGATGGGCTTGGCCCCGCGCGCCGTGGCGTGCTCCGGCGATTCGAGCACCAGGAAGGCGCCCATGGAGCCGGAGGCGATGCCCGGCGCGGTGAACACCGGCTTGAGGTCGCCCTTCAGGCAGAAATTGTCGAGGTCGTTGAGGAGCAGCGTGTCCTCGCGCTCGGCATTGTAGGCGCCGCCCACGAGGGCGATCTCGCTCTGCCCGGCGGCAATGCGCGAATAGGCCACGCGGGTCGCGTCCACCCCGGCGCTCTCCTCGCCCATGAAGGTGCGCGAGGAGCCAGTGACGCCGTGCACGATGGAGATGTTGCCGGCCAGAAGATTGGACAGCTGCGCCAGCGACAGTGTGGGCCGCAGGTCCGACAGCAGGCGCTCGTTGAGCAGCCGGCCGGCATCGTTGGACGTGGACAGCTCGTTGAGGATAGAGGCGTCCACGGCGAAATCGCGCTCGCCGCCGCCGGCCGCCACGATCATGTCGGTCTTCGACAGGATCTCGGTATTCTTGGCGATCCCCGCCGAGTCGAGCGCAAGGCCGGCCGCATAGGTGCCGATGCGCTGCCAGGGCTCCATCTGCCGCTGGTCGCCCTTCTTGGGGATCTGGGTGTCGAAGTTCACCTTGACGAGGGGGTGGACCACATAGGGCGCGTAGGTGGTGGCGTCGGTCACAGGCGAGGCGCCGGAGGCGAGCGCTTCCCAATGGGCGTCCAGCCCCTCCCCGAGGGAGGAGACGAGGCCGATGCCGGTGATCCACACGTCGCGGTGGATCCGGCGCCGGCCAGCGTTCACGTCAGGCATCTGCAAAGTCCGCAAGGGGGAATGAGACGTGCTCGGCCACCTTCATCACCACGGGCTTCATCTTGCCTTCCGGCCAGGGGAGCACGCGGAAGGTGAGCTCGGCGGAGCAGATGGGCTTGCCTTCGAGGGTGGCGTTGGTCTTCGCCACGACGAAGCCCGAGCCCTCGTGGAGGATCTCGGAATAAAGGTCGAGATTCTGCCCCGGCAGCACGAAAGTGCGCAGCTTCGCCTCCTTGACGGTGGCGAGGAAGGGCATCTTGTTGAAACGGTTGCGGGCAAGCACCAGCCAGCCGGTGGTCTGGGCCATGGCCTCGATGAGCAGCACGCCGGGCATGATGGGATAGCCGGGAAAGTGCCCCTCAAAGATGGAGCTCTCTTCCGGTACCAGTCCCTGGCAGTGGATCTTCTGAAGCGACGGGTCGATGGACACGACCCGGTCGATCATCTTGAAGACTTCAGGACGCATCTAGGCGCCTCACGCGGCCTTCGCAGCGACCAACTCGTCGATGCGGGCGCACAGGTTCTTGAGCACGAAATACTGCTCGGTGGTGGCCTTGCCGTCGTTGACTTCCTGGGTCCACTGCTCCAGCGGCAGCTTGATGCCGAACGCCTTGTCGATGGCGAAGGCGATGTCCAGGAAGTCGAGGCTGTCGATGCCCAGATCGTCGATGGCGTGGCTGTCCGGCGTGATGGTGTCGCGGGGAATATCGCAGGTTTCCGCGATGATATTGGCCACCGTGTCGAACGTCGAAGACATGGACTGACGCCTCTCGTGTGCTCGGCCGCTCTGCTCGCCGCCGGCCCGCGCATCACGCCCTTGGGCATCATGCAAGGTCTGCGTTCAGGGCCGAGGGCTGGCCGCATGGCCCCTTCGGAAATGAGTTGTCGGCCCCTATAGCGAAGGCTGCAAGAGGTTTCAATGGCCGACGCCGAACGGCCCGCGCGAAGGGTTCTCCGCGGCGGCGCCGTGCGATTGGCCGTCCTTCGCATGCTTGGCCGCGGGAGGCAAGAGCAGGAGGCAACAGCAGGAGAGGAGCGCGCGCCGCGACGGCACTGGACTTGCCGTTACGTTATGCTGCAAGCGTCCGTTCGAGCATGAGGTCCCGCACGGCGTCGATCGCGTTGGCGCCGTAGCTGCCGCGCGCTGTGGCGAGGCGCGTGGCGGCAAAGGCTTCCGCAACGACAGTCGGTGCCGATTCGGCGAGCGCGGCCGCGGCTGCCAGCAGGGCCAGGGCCTCGGCGGCGCGCCGGGCGCGGGCCTCCCGGTCGCCAGAGTGGAGGCATTGTGATACGGTTTCTGCCGTGGCGGCGGCGCCGGGCAGGCCGCGGGTGCGCTCCTTGAGGTTGGCGAGAATCGCCTGCACCAGGTCCGGCTCGCGGAAGGCGACGCGGGCGAGGTCGAGCGCCATCACATTGCCCGAGCCCTCCCAGATGGCGTTCACCGGCGCCTCGCGATAGAGGCGCGGCAGGGCGCAGTCCTCCACATAGCCGTTGCCGCCCAGCACCTCCATGGCCTCGGCGATGAAGGCCGGCGCCGCCTTGCACACCGCGAATTTCGCCACCGGCGTCAGCACCCGGGCATGGGCGGCCTCGGTGCCGGAGCCGCTCGCCTCGTCGAAGCTCGAGGCAAGCCGGAAGGCGAGGGCGGCGAAGGCCTCCTGGTCCAGCGCGAGATCCGCAAGCACCATGGCCATGGCCGGCTGGTCCACCAGCTTCTTCTGGAATGCGGTGCGATGGCGGGCATGGTGGAGCGCCCGCGCCAGCGCCGCGCGCATCAGGCCGGCTGAGGAGACGGCGCAGTCGAGCCGCGTCATCTGCACCATGCCGATGATGGTGGCGATGCCGCGCCCCTCCTCGCCCACCCGCCAGGCGAAGGCGCGCTCGAACTCCACCTCGCAGGAGGCGTTGGAACGGTTGCCGAGCTTGCGCTTGAGCCGGGTGAGGCGCACCCCGTTGACGCCGCCGTCGGGCCGGAAGCGGGGCATGAGGAAGGCGGTGAGGCCGCCGGGCGCCTGCGCGAGCACCAGGAAGGCGTCGCTCATGGGGGCCGAGAGGAACCACTTCGCGCCAGTGATCTCGTATTCGCTGCCGCCGGTGGGCACGGCCTGCGTGGTGTTGGTGCGCACGTCGGTGCCACCCTGCCGCTCGGTCATGCTCATGCCGATGGTGATGGAGGCTTTTTCCCAGAACGGTACGAAGCGGCCGTCATAATTGCGGGCGCGGATGCGCGGCAGGAAATCGCGCAGCAGCTCCGGCGCCGCGGCAAGGCTGGCGGGGGCGGCGTGGGTCATGGTCAGGGGGCACACATGGCCCGCCTCCACCTGGCTCACCACATAGAGCCGCGTCGCGCGCTGGGCATTGCCGCGCCGCGCCTCTGCGGGCCGCGCCGGACCGTCCCAGCTGGAACAGTGGAGCCCCGCATCCATGCTCTGCGCCATCAAAGCGTGATAGGCGGGGTGGAATTCCACCACGTCGCAGCGCCGGCCCTGGGGGTCATGGCTGTGCAGCTCGGGCGGGTTCTCGTTGGCGAGGCGGCCGAGGGCAAGCTGGTCCGAGCCGCCCCATTGGGCGCCGAAGGCGAGGAGAGCCCCGTTCATTCCGGCCCGGTCTGCCGCGGCGGTGAGCGCTGGGTCGCCGGCGGCGAGATTGATGTCGGCGTAGGGCGGCGGTTGGTTCGAGACTTCGTCTGCGAGGGGCGTGAAGTCCATGGCGTTTCCCCGCCGGGGCCCGGCTCCTCGTCTCGGGAGCGGTGCGCCGGCACCGGCCGGCCCGCAGGTGCATGCCCACGGGTCCGACATTGGCAAATTGGTGCGGGCTTTATCGATTCAATGCAAGGGGGAGCGGCAAGGCGCTGGAGGGATGGTCGTCGTGACCTGCCGGCTTCTCCAGCACGCGCCGTCGCGCGAACACGACGGCGGCTGGCCCGGACGTGCCGGGGCATCCCTGCGCAATCAGGCGCAGGCCGGTTCAGATCGGCCCGGAGAAGGTATTGCACTGCTGCATGGAGCCGCCCTTCAGCCCGCGCGTGAACCAGTTCACCCGTTGCTGCGAGGAGCCGTGGGTGAAGCTGTCGGGCACCGCATAGCCCTGCGACTGCTTCTGAAGCTTGTCGTCGCCGATGGCGGTGGCGGCGTTCAGCGCCTCCTCCACGTCGCCTTGCTCCAGAATGCGGAAGCGGGCGTTGGCGTGGTAGGCCCACACCCCGGCGAGGCAATCGGCCATCAGCTCCACGCGGACAGAGAGATTGTTGGCCTCCGCCCGCGATGTGGCGCGCGCCTGCGCCTGCTGCACCTTGGGCAGGATGCCGATGAGGTTTTCCACGTGGTGGCCCACCTCGTGGGCGATGACATAGGCGGCGGCGAAGTCGCCCGGCGCCTTGAAGCGGGTCTTCATCTCCTGGAAGAAGGAGAGGTCGAGATAGACCTTCTGGTC
Source organism: Xanthobacter oligotrophicus (assembly GCF_008364685.1). Classification (GTDB taxonomy): domain Bacteria; phylum Pseudomonadota; class Alphaproteobacteria; order Rhizobiales; family Xanthobacteraceae; genus Xanthobacter; species Xanthobacter oligotrophicus. Next base: position 104,334 of record NZ_VTTL01000008.1, on the reverse strand, counting down.
GAGCGGGCAATAGAACGGCCCCATGGCCGATTGCGCGCCGCCGCAGGCCGAGCGCGTGGCACCGGAGAACAGCACCAGCTTGGGATCCTGGTAGGTCTTGCCCTCGGCCCGGAACAGCTCGGTCCACACGTCCTCGGTCTGGGCGAGCACGGCGGCGGCGAATCGGCCAAGCTCATCCTTGGGTGCGCCCTGGGGGGCGGTGCGCGGCGCGGCTTGCTGCTGCGGCGCGCTGCCGCCGCCCATGCCGTTGATGGCCTCCAGCCCGCCGATGAGCACCGCCGGGTTGATGCCCAGCGCCCAGCCGACGATGCCGACGATGATGATGGTGCCGATGCCGAGGCCGCCCCGGCCGCCCGGCATCTGAAAGCCGCCACCACCACCGCCGTCGCCCCGCCGGTCTTCCACATTATCGCTGGAGCGGAAATCGTCCCAACGCATCGCGCGCCTCCCGCACAGGCTTTCCGGCCTTGATCAGGTCACGTCCAGGCTCCCGAGGGCGGCCTTGGACGCGTTCTCGAACATGGGCTTACATCGTGACGGGAGCAATGCCCAGCCCGTCCCCGGGGTTCCATGCTATCAAGACACCCGGGCCGCTCATCGTCCGGGGGCGTCCCGATCATGGTCAGATCAAGGTTTCACTGCCCCCATGGCGTCGCGCCCGAAAGCCCAGCCCCAGTCCTCCAATCCCGGCCCTGCGACAGCGCGGGCGCGCGGCCGGCCGCCAAAGGCGGGGGCTGGCCCGACAGGCTGGGTGGGCCTCGACTTCACCCGCGAGCGCGCGCTCTACGGCGAGGGAATCGCCCCGATCGCCGGTGCCGACGAGGTGGGCCGGGGGCCGCTCGCCGGCCCCGTGGTGGCGGCGGCCGTGGTGCTGGATCCGACGCGGGTGCCGCAGGGGCTCGATGATTCGAAGAAGCTGACGCGGGCAAAACGCGAGGCGCTCTATCTCGAGATCTGCGCCACCGCCGAGGTCGCCATTGCCCTCGCACCGCCGGCGCGCATCGACCGCGACAACATCCGCCAGGCAACGCTCTGGGCGCTCGCGAGCGCGGTGCGGGGCCTGCCGTGCCGGCCGGCCTTCCTTCTGGTGGACGGCAACGATCCGCCGCGGGTCGACTGCGAGGTCGAGGCCATTGTCGGCGGCGACGGGCTCATCGCCTCCATCGCGGCGGCCTCCATCGTGGCCAAGGTGGTGCGCGACCGGCTGATGGCGGGCGTCGGTGCTGCCTTTCCCGCCTACGGGTTCGAGCGCCACATGGGCTACGGCACGCGGGAGCATGGCGCGGCGCTGAAGGCGCACGGGCCGTGCCTGCACCACCGCCGGTCGTTCGCGCCGGTGCGCGAGCAGCAGCTCGGGCTGTTCCAGGCAGCGGGGGAACTGGAAGAGGCGGACTGAGGGGGCATCCCCCTCAGCGCAAGCCCCCTCAGTGATACCCCTCTCCCTCGCGGACCTTGCCGCGGAAGATCCAGTAGACGAACGCCATGTAGCCCAGCACCACCGGCAGCAGGAAGATGACGCCGAACAACATGAAGATCTGGCTCGGCGCGGCGGCCGCGGTCTGCCACACGGTGAGGCTCGGCGGCACCAGATAGGGGAAGGTGGAGATGGCAAGGCCCAGGAAGCCGAGCACGAACAGCCCCACCGTGCCGAAGAACGGCAGCATTTCCCGCCCGGACTTCAGCCAGTGCAGCACCGCCAGTGCGACAAGCACGGTGATGACGGGCACCGGCGCGAGGAAGAAGATGTTGGGCCGCGAGAACCAGCGGGTGGCGATGCGGTCGAAGGCGATCGGGGTCCAAAGGCTGACCACCGCCATCATGGCCATCACCGCCAGCAGCAGGGGAATGGCGTGGGCGCGGGCCCGCTCAGCCACCACGCCGTCGGTCTTGATGAGCAGCCAGGTGGCGCCGAGCAGCGCATAGCCCAGCACCACGCCAATGCCGCACAAAGCGGCGAACGGTGTCGCCCAGTCCAGCGGGCCGCCAGCGAAGGCGCCGTTCTTCACTGTGATGCCCTGCACCAGCCCGCCCAGGATCACGCCCTGGGAGAAGGCCGCCACCAGCGATCCGCCGGCAAAGGCGGCATTCCACCAGCGCCGGCTGGTCATGGCCACCCAGCGGAACTCGAAGGCGACGCCGCGGAACACCAGGGCAAGCAACATGATGATGACCGGCAGGTAGAGCGCCGGCATCACCACCGCATAGGCCTTGGGGAACGCGACCCACAGGCCGCCGCCGCCGAGGATCAGCCAGGTCTCGTTGCCGTCCCAGAACGGTGCCACCGTGTTCATCATGGTGTCGCGCTCGCGCTCCTCCTTCGCAAACGGAAAGAGGATGCCGATGCCCAGGTCGAAGCCGTCGAGCACCACATACATGATGACCGCGACGCCGATGATGACGCCCCAGATGACGGGGAGATACCATTCCATGGCTTCTATCCTCTCACACGTCGGTTGACGGGACGATGTTTCAGGTGCCCGGCGTCATCTGGCCTTCGCCGTGGGCGGCGGCCATGGGCCGGGTGGGCCGCTCGGTGCCGGGCGGCTCGATCAGCGTGCCGCCGGGACCGCGCGTGATGAGGCGGTTCATGAAATAGAGGCCGGTGGCGAAGATGATGCCGTAGACGATGAGGAACAGCACCAGCGTCAGCGCCACGGTCCAGCCGGCGAGGGGCGACATGGCGTCCTCGGTGCGCAGCAGGCCGTCCACCACCCAGGGCTGGCGGCCCTGCTCGGTGACGACCCAGCCCGAGAGGATGGCGATGAAGCCCAGCGGCCATGCCCAGGAGCAGATGCGCAGGTACCAGCGGGTGATGGTCTCCTCATCCCGGTAGATCAACCAGGCGCCGATCCAGCCCAGAAGGATCATCACCACGCCCACGCCCACCATGGCCCGGAACCCGAAGAAGGGGCCGAGCACCGGCGGGCGGTCCTGCGGGGCGAAGTCCTTCAGCCCGGGGAACAAGCCGTCCAGGCTGTGGGTGATCATCAACGAGGCGCCACGGGGGATGGAGATTTCGAAAAGGTTCTTTTCCGCCTTCTCATCGGGCCAGGCGAACAGCACCAAAGGCGCCGGCTCCTTGCTGTCCCAGTGGGCCTCGATGGCGGCGATCTTGGCCGGCTGGTAGTGGGCGGTGTTGAGGCCGTGGCTGTCGCCCACGAAGGCCTGGATGGGGCCGACGATGGCGAGCATTCCGATGCCCATCACCATCATCACCCGCGATTCCTCGGGGAACTTGCCCGCCAGGAGGTAGCGCGCACCCACCGACAGCACCACCAGTGAGGTGGTCAGATAGGCCGCCAGCAGCATATGGGGCAGGCGCCAGTGGAAGCTCGGGTTGAAGATGATCTTCAGCCAGTCCAGCGGATAGGCGAGGCCCTCGCGCAGCTCGAAGCCCGCGGGGGTCTGCATCCAGCTGTTGGCGGCAAGGATCCAGAAGGCCGACATGAAGGTGCCGAACGCCACCACGCAGCACGACAGCACATGCAGCCACGGCGGCACCCGGTTCCAGCCGAACAGCATGATGCCGAGGAAGGTCGCCTCCAGGAAGAAGGCGGTGAGCACCTCGAAGCCGATGAGCGGAGCCACCACAGAGCCCACGAATTCCGCGTAGCGGCTCCAGTTGGTACCGAACTGGTAGGACAGCACGATGCCGGAGACCACGCCCATGGCGAAGGAGACCGCGAAGATCTTGGTCCAGAACCGTGCGAGGCGATGGTACACGTCGCGCCCGGTCTTCAGCCAGATCAGTTCCAGCGTCGCGATGAAGGCGGACAGCCCGATGGTGAAGGCGGGGAAGATGATGTGGAAGCTGACCGTGAAGGCGAACTGAATGCGCGCGAGGGTCACCGGATCGAAATCCATCGGGTCCGCTCCTTGTCGTTCGCCCAGGGTGACCGGCATGAGGTGGTCCGACCGGATCCGCCGTGGCGCGACAGGGACCTGAACCCTCGCCGCCGACTGGATCCCGATCTGGACAATGCCCAGGCCGGCCTTCTGCTCCCGCCGGTGTGACGCTCCGGCCCGGGCGCAGCATGTCCCGGAAAACGCACGGACGATATCCGCCTACCGGGACGGCGTCGATACGGGATGTCCCCCTGTGCACCACAGGGTTGGTGCCGCGTTGCCGCAGGGAGCGCGACCGGACGCCGGTGCCGGGGCGGCCGCTGCCCTTGCGGCGGCTCGCGCAGGCGTGTTGCCGCATTGCAAAAAGGCCTTGACCTCGCCGTTTCCCGGCGCGATAGGCGGGCGCGACGGCCCCGTGCCGGTCAATCGAAAGTCGTTCCTCTGATGGACAGTTCCAGTCGATCTAGCTCGAGCCTGCTCGCAGCGGCACGGACCTGACCTTTCGCGTCCGGTTCGTCCTCCCGCCGCCTGCAGGCTCCGGGATGAAAGGTGAACCCATGCGGACGCTTCCTTTCCGCACACATCCTTTGCGCAAGCCCCTGTTTCGCAGGCATCGCACCTGCCGGACCAGCGCTGCGGGACGGGACCGAAGTCGGCACTGACGCCGCCGCGCGCGGCGCCGTGTGGCCGTGGTCGAACGCGTCTTCCAACCGGCAAGGCCCCAACGGGCGCGGGTGAAGAGCACTTCGAATTCAATGCGTTGAGCATGCTGTTCTCGCCCGCGCTGTTCCCGGGCAGTGCGCGGTATGCTTCCGCCGGCCGATCCCTCACGCCGAAATCGGATCCTGACCTCATGACGATGCATCACCCGGCCCTGGAAGCGGGCCGCCGGCGCACGTTCGCGCCGAACCTCTGGGACGCGCTCGCCTTCGGCCTGCTGTTCGGCGGGCTCATTCTCGTGGTCCACGGCGGCAAGGAGACGCTGGCTCCGCTGGCGGCGCTCGACCTTGCGCCGGTCTCGCTCGATCCGGCCATGCTGCCGGACTATGCATTGCGCACCACCATGCGCATGCTTGCGGCCATTGTGGCCTCGCTGGTCTTCACCTTCGTCTACGGTGCGCTGGCGGCCAAGAGCCGGCGGGCGGAGATGGTGCTGGTGCCCATGCTGGATATCCTCCAGTCGGTGCCGGTGCTGGGCTTCCTCTCCTTCACGGTGGTGGGGTTCATGTCCTTGTTCCCCGGCCGGGTGCTGGGGGTGGAACTGGCGGCCATCTTCGCCATCTTCACCAGCCAGGCCTGGAACATGACCTTCAGCTTCTACCAGTCGCTGAAGACGGTGCCGCGCGACCTCGACGAGGCCACCCGCAGCTTCCGCCTCACCGGCTGGCAGCGGTTCTGGCGGCTGGAGGTGCCGTTCTCCATGCCGGGCCTGGTGTGGAACACCATGATGTCCATGTCGGGGGGCTGGTTCTTCGTGGTGGCCTCGGAGGCCATCTCGGTGGGCGACACCACCATCACCCTGCCGGGCGTCGGCTCCTATGTGGCGCTCGCCATCAAGGAGCAGAACCTCGCCGCCGTGGGCTGGGCGGTGCTCGCCATGCTGGCGGTGATCCTGCTCTATGACCAGCTGCTGTTCCGCCCGCTGGTGGCGTGGGCCGACAAGTTCCGGGTGGAGACCTCCGCCGGCGGGCCGGCGCCGCGCTCCTGGCTATTGTCCGCCGCCCGCCGCACCTTCGTGTTCCAGCGCGTGCTCCAGCCCTTGGGCGCCATGCTGGCGGCGGTGCCGCGCCAGCGCCTCTCCTTCTCCGCGCCGGTGTCGCTGGACACCCGCCGCGTCGTGGAGGGGGCCTGGGCCAGCCGCTGGGCGGAGGGGATCTGGCTGGCGCTGGTGTTCGCCGTGGCCGGCTATGCGCTCTATGTGATCGTCGCCTTCGTCGCCACCGAGCTGAGCCTGCCCGAGGTGGCCCAGGTGTTCGGCCTCGGCGTCCTCACCATGATCCGGGTGATCGTGCTGATCGCGCTGGCGACCCTGATCTGGGTGCCCATCGGGGTGTGGATCGGGCTGCGGCCGCGCTGGGCCCAGCGGGTGCAGCCGCTGGCCCAGTTCCTCGCCGCCTTCCCGGCCAACATCGTCTTTCCGTTCGCCGTAGTGGCCATCGTGCGGCTGGGGCTGGACCCGGACATCTGGCTGTCGCCGCTGATGGTGCTGGGCACCCAGTGGTACATCCTGTTCAACGTGGTGGCCGGTGCCAGCGCCTTCCCGAACGACCTGAAGGAAGCCGCCTCCACCTTCCGCATCCGCGGCTGGAACTGGTGGCGCAAGGTGATGCTGCCGGGGATCTTTCCCTATTACGTCACCGGCGCCATCACCGCGAGCGGCGGCTCATGGAACGCCTCCATCGTCGCCGAGGTGGCAAGCTGGGGCGACACCACGCTCAGGGCCCATGGGGTGGGCGCCTACATCGCCGACGCGACGGCAGCCGGCGACTATCCGCGCATCGTGCTCGGGGTCGCGGTGATGTCCATCTTCGTCATCTTTTTCAACCGTCTGCTGTGGCGTCCCATGTTCACGTTCGCCGGCCGTCGCCTGCGCCTCGACTGAAGGAGGAAACAATGGCTGTGATCGATCGCGCCGCGCCGCGCCCCGCAACCGAAGGCGCCTTCCTCGTCAACGCCACGGGTGTGCGGCAGGTCTACGCCAAGGGCGACAATGCCGACCTCGTGGTGCTGGACGACGTCTCCCTCACCATCCGCGAGGGCGAGGTGGTGGGTCTGCTCGGCCGCTCGGGCTCGGGCAAGTCCACGCTCCTGCGCATCATCTCGGGCCTGGTGAAGCCCACCTCGGGGCGCGTGGAATGGCGCGGCAAGCCCGTGACTGGCCCCAGCGAGGGCCTGTCCATGGTGTTCCAGAGCTTCGCACTCTTCCCCTGGCTCACCGTGCTGGAGAATGTGGAGGTGGGGCTGGAGGCCATCGGCGTACCGGCGGCCGAGCGGCGCCGCCGCGCCATCGAGGCCATCGACCTCATCGGCCTCGACGGCTTCGAGAGCGCCTATCCCAAGGAATTGTCTGGCGGCATGCGCCAGCGCGTGGGCTTTGCCCGGGCGCTGGTGGTGCATCCGCGCCTGATGCTCATGGACGAGCCGTTCTCGGCGCTGGACGTTCTGACCGCCGAGACCCTGCGCACCGACCTCATCGACCTGTGGATCGAGGGCCGGCTGCCCATCAAGTCGATCCTCATGGTCACCCACAACATCGAGGAGGCGGTGCTGATGTGCGACCGCATCCTCATCTTCTCCTCCAATCCCGGCCGGGTGGCGGCGGAGATCAGGATCGACCTGCCGCATCCGCGCTCGCGGCTCGATCCCGTGTTCCGCGCCATCGTGGACGACATCTATGGCCGCATGACCCAGCGCACCCCGGCGGACAAGGAGGCACGCAGGGACGAAGGCGCCTTGCCGGGCACCGGTATCGGCATGGCGCTGCCCCACATCTCCACCAACCTCATCTCGGGCTTGATGGAGGCGCTGGCTGCGCCGCCCTACGCCGGCAAGGCCGACCTGCCGGATCTCGCCGCCACCCTGCAGATGGAGGTGGACGAGCTGTTCCCCATCGTCGAGACGCTGCAGCTGATGCGTTTCGCCGAGCTGGAAGCGGGCGACGTGACCCTCACCGAGGCCGGGCGGCGGTTCGTGGACCTGGATGTCGACGCGCGCAAGCGCTTGTTCGCCGAGCATCTTCTGGCCTACGTGCCGCTGGCGGCCCTCATCCGCCGGGTGCTGGACGAGCGGCCGAGCCACAAGGCGCCGTTCACGCGCTTTTCCGAGGAGCTGGAGGACTATATGTCCGAAGACTTCGCGGAAAACACCCTGCGCGCCCTCATTACCTGGGGGCGCTACGGTGAGTTGTTCGGCTATGACGAGCACACCCGCCAGTTCAACCTGGAGAACCCGACCTGAGGTGATCGCCCCGCCGCGGCTCAGTCGCCCCGCGGCGGGGCGGTGCGTCCAAGGCCCGCCACCAGCGCCGCCGCGACGCAGGCCAGGATCGCACCCGCGATGAATGTCGCTGTGGCGCCGTGCGTCTCCCAGAGCAGGCCGGCCACGATGCTGGCCGCGAGCATGGCGATGCCGGTGGCGAGGTTGAACAGGCCGAACGCTGATCCGCGCAGTGAAGCCGGTGCGTTCTGGGCCACGAGCTTGGCGAAAAGGCCCTGGGTCAGCGCCATGTGGACGCCCCACAGGGCGATGCCGAGGAAGGCGCCGGCAAGGCCCGGCACCAAGGCGAGCAGAAGGTCGGCGGCGATCAGGACACCCATGCCGGCGAGCAGCAGGCGCTGCGGCGGGGCATGGTCCGACCACGCCCCGGCCGGATAGGCGCCCAGCGAATAGACCACGTTCATGGCCACCAGCACCAGCGGGGCAAGCGCCAGGGGCAGCCCCTCGTCGTTGGCCTTAAGTACCAGGAACGCCTCGCTGAATCGCGCCAGCGTGAACACCACGCCGATGGCGACGACGCCCCAGAATGCCCGGTCGAGCTGCCGCAGGTCGGCGAGGCGTACCGGCGGGCGGCGCTCAGCTCCCTCCTGCGGGGCGGCGCGATCCTCCACCCCGATCACCACGCACAGCACGGCCAGCCCCGCCGGGATGAGGGCGAACCAGAACACCGCGCGCATGTCGTCGGCGAGGAGCGCCATCAGTGCGATGGCGAGCAGCGGGCCGATGAAGGCGCCGGCGGTGTCGAGGGCCTGGCGCACCCCATAGGCGCGGCCGCGGATCTCGGGCGGCGTGACGTCGGCGACCAGGGCATCGCGCGGGGCTCCGCGCATGCCTTTGCCGATGCGGTCGGCGAAGCGTGCGGCCAGCACCAGCCCCGGCGCGCCCGCCAGGGCGAACAGGGGCTTGGACGCGGCGCCCAGTCCATAGCCAAGCAGGATCAATGGCTTGCGCCGACCGAGGCGATCGGAAAGATAGCCCGAGAACACCTTCACGATGGCGGCGGTGGATTCGCCGATGCCCTCGATGAGGCCCACCATCGCCACGCTTGCCCCCAGCGTCGCGGTGAGGAACAGGGGCAGCAGCGCGTGGATCATCTCCGAGGAGATGTCCATGAACATGCTGACGAAACCCAGTGCCCACACGGTCCTCGGGATGGCGGGCCGCCGTTCGGCTGTAAGGGTGGTCGGGGCCGGCATCAGGCGAGCGGCAGGGCCGCGGGGCGGTTCATGACCTTCTCCAACATCGGCATGCGATTCCCGGAGAACTCTGGGCGAAAGGTCGCCCTTCGGCTAGAGGTTCGGTTTGACGGTATCATTTTCCGTATTTTCGGACGCGGGATCTCCGTGTCCGGCGCCCCTCCCGGTTCAGGTCGCGATGCGCGCGGGGGCGCGGTCAGGGATGCCCGCCCGGCAGCCGGGCGGGGTGCTCCGCCCCGATCAGGTGGCGGGCGCGGGGCGGGGCGTCGGCCTGATGGAACTTCAGGACCTCGGACTGCACGTCGGCATCCGCATGGGAGACCCGGCGATGCTGGCGCAGGTGCTCGGCCCAGGATTCCACCATGAACCACTCCACCATCAGCGACGGGTCGGCGGCATCCTCGGTGACGCCCCAATTGTAGGCGCCATCGCGCCGGCGGGCGGCGGAGAGGCGGTAGAGGGCATCGAGGAAGGCCGGGCGGTCCTCCGGCGCGATGCGGTACTCGATGAGGATGAGCACCGGGCCGCGGTCGTTCTCCACGGGGGCGGCGAGCAGGGGCTCGGGCCAGTGCATGGCGGGGGTGAGGTCGGCCTCGCCCGCCGGCAGCTTCACCCGGTGGAGGATGAGCCCGGCCACCACGAGGCCCGCGCCGGCCACCAGCAGCGCCGCCGTCAGCCCGATCTGCTGCGCCACCAGGCCCCAGGTGATGCTGCCGCAGGCCATGGCGCCGTTGAAGGCGGTGAGATAGACCGCCAGCGCCCGCCCGCGCACCCAGTTGGGCAGGATCGACTGGGCGGTGGCGTTGAGGGTGGTCAGCGCGATGATCCATGCCCCGCCCATGGCCAGCAGCACCACCAGAGCGAGCCAGCGCGGCGGTGCGAAGGCGAGCGCGGCGGTGGCGGCGGCGGTGACGAAGGCGGCGCCCAGCACCAGCCCGTCGGCATTGGCGAGGCCCCGGAGGCGCGGCAGCAGCAGGGCGCCGGCGATGGCGCCGGCCCCCACCGAGCCCAGCAGCACGCCGTAATAGGCGGCGTCGCCCTTCAGCAACTCGCGCGCCACCAGCGGCAGCAGCGCCCACACCGCGCTGGCGAAGAAGAAGAAGAACACCGCGCGCAGCAGCACCACATGCAGCTCGCGGCTGGCGCGGGCATAGCGCAGGCCGGCGCGGAAGGCGCCGGTGAAGCGCTCGGACAATTCGTCCTGCGCGCCGGCATCCCGGCGCCACCACCACAGGGCGGCGATGACGAGCACGTAGCTTGCCACGTCGGCGCCATAGGTCACCGCGGCGCCGAAGGAGGCGAGCAGCAGGCCGCCCACCGCCGGGCCGATGGAGCGGGCGATGTTGATGCCCAGCGAGTTCAGCGCCACCGCGCTCTTCAGCTCGGGACGCGGCACCAGCTCCGGCACGATGGATTGCCAGGTGGGTGCCATCAGCGCCGCGCCCACGCCGCCGAGGAAGGTGAGCGCCACCAGCGACGACACGGTCATGAGGCCGCTCATGGACAGCAGCATGAGCGCCGCGCTCACCGCCCCGAGGGCGATCTGTATGCCGATGAGGAAACGGCGGCGGTCGAGGATGTCGGAGAGCACCCCGGCGGGAATGGCGAGCAGGAACACCGGCAGCATGGCGGCGGCCTGCACCATGCCCACCGCCGCCGGGGAGGCGGACAAATCGGTGACGATCCAGGCGCTGGCCACGTCGCGCATGAAGCTGCCGGTGTTGCCCAGCACGGTAGCGCCCCACAGCACGGCGAACACCGGCCGCCGCAGCGGCGCGAAGGCGCCGCCGGCTGCGGGAGGCGGGGCAGCCGGAGAGGCGGGGGATGTCGCGCCGTGGGTGTGGTCGCTCACAGGTCTCTCCCGTGCAGGCTGGTCCCGTTGGAGGCGCCGTGGACAAGATCGTACCACGCCACCAGAACGAAGGCGCCGCCAAGGCCCAGATGCTCGAAGAAGGCGTTGGCGGCCATGGTGCTCTCGGGCGGCGCCATGGCCCAGAAGCGGTTGGCGAGGAGGGCGGCCAGCACCGTGAAGCCCGCCAGCCCCAGCGCCCCCAGCCAGCGCAGCCGCCCACTGAGGATCAGGGCGGAGGCGCCCAGCTCCAGAACGATGACGGCTACGGCGAAGGGCGCCTGCGGGGTGAGCCCGAAATGGGCCATCTCCGCCAGCGCACCGTTGAAGTCCAGCGCCTTGGCGAGGCCGCCCTGGATGTAGGCGCCGCACAGGGCGAGCAGCGCGAGAAACCGCACCGGCGCCGGCGAGATCAGGCGCCGGGCGAGGGTGGTGAGGGGAGCGTTGCTTGCGCTTTCAGCCATGGCTGGCGTGGTTCCGAAGGTTTGAAGCGGGTCGAGGGGTGGTGGTGTTGGATCGGCGGCTTGGATGGTGGTCTTGGCGGCCGGGTCCAACGGGGAACCCTCTCCCGCCCGAGGCCGGAAATATCCGGCCTCGGGCGGGAGAGGGGGCGGGCCGGGACTTCCACGCCGTCATGGCCGGGCTTGACCCGGCCATCCACGCCCATCCGCTGGCGGCAACGTTCGAAAACTGATCCCAGCCTCTCCGCGTGGATGGCCGGGACAAGCCCGGCCATGACAGTCCTTTGGAATGCGAAGGATGGTCTGATCACGACCGGCATGCCTCAGTTCGAACATCGACCGTCGTGACTGGGGCCAACGGGAACCCTCTCCCGCTTGCGGGGGAGGGCAGGGTGGGGGCGGGCCTTCTCGGCTGTCCCACCGCTGGTGTTCCATCCCGCTGCCTCTGCCCCCTCCCCACCCCTCACCCGCAAGCGGGAGAGGGAGCGGCAGCGGTGCCCCCGTACGGACGGAGGCACCAAGCGGCGAGACCATTCCCGTACATCCCCATCAGAACGCCCAGCAGGCGCAGCCCAGCGCGCCCCAGAAGGAGCGTTCGTCGGAGGCGGGCACGCTGGCCGCCAGCGCGCTGGCATGGGCGTGGCCATGGACGCCGCAGGCGGTGGCGCAGCCGCAGGCGGCGGCGAAGGCGTATTTGCGCTCGCCGGTCTCCGCCCGCTTCTGGTAGCCGCCGAAGGTGCGCACCGGCGACCAGTCGGGCATGGGCGGCGGCAGGTCCGGGGCGAGGGTCTTGAAGTCGCCGTCGCCATGCACCGGCGTGCCGCCCAGAAGTGTGAGCACACTGGTGATGTCCTGGATCTTGTCCTCGGACACGGAGAAATAATCATCCGAAAGCACCACGAGATCGGCTAGCTGGCCGGCCTTCACCTGGCCCTTCTTGTCGGGCTCGGAGGAGAACCAGGTGTTGGCCTCAGTCCACAGCCGCAGCGCGCTCTCTCGGTCCAAAAGGTTGGACGGCGGGTAGAGGGAGAGGCCGCCCAAGGTCCTGCCCGTCACCAGCCAGGACAAAGACACCCAGGGATTGTAGGAGGCGACGCGGGTGGCATCGGTGCCGGCGCCCACGGGAATGCCGGCGTCCAGCATGCGGCGGATGGGCGGGGAGCGCTCCGCCTTGGCGGAGCCGTAGCGCTCGACGAAATATTCGCCCTGGTAGGCCATGCGGTGCTGCACCGCGATGCCGCCCCCCAGCGCCGCGATGCGGTCGATGTTGCGGTCGGTGATGGTCTCGGCGTGGTCGAAGAACCAGTTCAGGCCCTTCAGCGGCACGTCCTTGTTGACCTTCTCGAACACGTCGAGGGCGCGCGAGATGGTCTCGTCATAGGTGGCGTGCAGCCGCCACGGCCAGCGGTTCTCGGCCAGCAGGCGGATGACCGGTTCGAGGTCGCCTTCCATGTTGGGCGGCATGTCCGGCCGGGCCACCTGGAAGTCCTCGAAGTCGGCGGCGGAATAGACCAGCATCTCGCCGGCGCCGTTGTTGCGGTAAAGGTCGTCGCCCTGGCCGGGCTTCACCTGCTTCGACCAGCCGGAGAAATCCGCCAGCTCCTGCTTCGGCTTCTGGGTGAAGAGGTTGTAGGCGACGCGCACGGAAAGCTGGCCGTCGCGGTGCAACTCCTCGATCACCGCATAGTCGTCCGGATAGTTCTGGAAGCCGCCGCCGGCGTCGATGACGCTGGTGACGCCCAGCCGGTTCACCTCGCGCATGAAATGGCGGGTGGAATTCTTCTGGTATTCGGCCGGCAGCTTGGGGCCCTTGGCCAGCGTCGAATACAGGATGGTGGCGTTGGGCTGGGCCAGCAGCAGGCCGGTAGGATTGCCGGCGGCATCGCGCACGATCTCGCCGCCGGGCGGGTTGGGCGTGTCCTTGGTGTAGCCCACCACGCGCAGCGCGGCGGCATTGAGCAGGGCGCGGTCGTAGAGGTGGAGGATGAACACCGGCGTGTCGGGCGCGGCGGCGTTCAGCTCCTCCAGCGTCGGCAGGCGCTTTTCGGCGAACTGGTGCTCGGTGAAGCCGCCCACCACGCGCACCCATTGCGGCGGCGGGGTCACGGCCACCTGTTTCCTCAACATTTCCATGGCGTGGTCGAGGGAGCGCACCCCGTCCCAGCGCAGCTCCATATTGTAGTTCAGCCCGCCGCGGATGATGTGCATGTGGCTGTCGATGAGGCCGGGAATGATCCGCCGTCCGCCCGCATCGATGATCCTGGTGGTGGTCCCGGCGTGGCGCATGGCGTCGGCGGTGGTGCCGGCGAACAGGATGCGCCCGCCCTTCACCGCCACCGCCTCGGCCTGCGGATTGGTGCGGTCGAGGGTGGTGACCTTGCCGTTGAAGAGGATGAGGTCGGCGGTCTCGCTCATGGTCTGCGCCTTCGGGGAAGTGGGGACAAGGCCGGCGGCGGCCATGAGCCCCGCGGCGGCGATGAACTGGCGGCGATCGGGCGTCTTCTGGTCGGGCATGGCGGCGCTCCGCTCAGGATCCGGGAGGGGTGTGGGGCGGCGTGTCTCTGAGAGGCGCGTCCTGCGGCGGCTCCGCTGCCGCGCTCTGCCGGCCGGGCAACTGGCCGAGCACATGGTCGGAGCAGTCGGCAAGGCCGATGGCGGTGCGCAGGCTGTCGCCGGCGAGGAGGTTCTTCGCCACGGGCACGATCTGCTCGCCGATGAGGATGCCCAGCAGCCCCACCAGCACCACCACCGGCGGCGCCGGCGAGCGCACGTTGATGAGGCTGTAGACGATGCCGACCAGAAGGCCGGCGCCCAGCGAGGCGAGGTAGAGTTTCATGCCATGTGCGTCCTGGATGGGCCGGCGCCGGCCGGGCCGGCGCCGTCGGGGTCAGGCCTTGATGAAGGCGAGCAGGTCGGCGTTGATCACGTCGTGGTTGACGGTGAGCATGCCGTGCGAGAATCCCGGATAGGTCTTCAGCGTGCCGTGCTTCAGCAGCTTGATGGACTTCAGCGCGGAATCGGCGATCGGTACGATCTGGTCGTCCTCGCCATGCAGCACCAGCGTCGGCACCGTGATCGTCTTCAGGTCGTCGGTCTGGTCGGTCTCGGAGAAGGCCTTGATGCCGTCGTAATGGGCCTTGGCGCTGCCCATCATGCCCTGCCGCCACCAGTTCTGGATCACGCCGGGAGAGACCTTCGCGCCCTCGCGGTTGAAGCCGTAGAAGGGGCCGGTGGGCACGTCGAGGAAGAACTGGGCGCGGTCGTCCGCGGTGGCCTTGCGGAAGCCGTCGAACACCTCGATGGGCAGGCCTTCCGGATTGGCCGCGGTCTTCAGCATCAGTGGAGGAACCGCTGAAACCAGCACTGCCTTGGCGACGCGGCCGGCGGGCTGGCCGTGTTTGGCCACATAGCGCGCCACTTCGCCGCCGCCGGTGGAATGGCCGATATGGACGGCATTCTTCAGGTTGAGATGCTCGACCACCGCGAAGGCGTCGGCGGCATAATGGTCCATGTCGTGGCCGTCGCTGACCTGGGTGGAGCGGCCGTGGCCGCGCCGGTCGTGGGCCACCACGCGATAGCCGTGCTGCACGAAGAACAGCATCTGGGTGTCCCAGTCGTCCGACGATAGCGGCCAGCCGTGGTGGAACACGATGGGCTGAGCGTCCTTGGGACCCCAGTCCTTGTAGAAGATCTCGACGCCGTCTTTTGTGGTGACGAAAGGCATGGCTGTGGCTCCCTTGGTCGTGGCTGAAGTGGCGGCCGCGGCGGGCACGGGCAGGCCGAGGGCGGCGGCGAGCGCCGCGCCGGCGCCAAGTTCAAGGGCGGTGCGGCGCGTGAGGCCGCCGGCCGGGGCGCCGGTGGCCGATGAGGCGTGGTCCATGTTCAGTGGCCTTCCGAGGCGCCGAACATGGTCTTGGCGTAGATGATGCCGAGGCCGTAGGCGCCGCCGAATTTCTTGGCGATGCCGGTGGTCATGTCGTAGGTGCCGGTGCGGGCCCAGTCGCGCTGCAGTTCCAGCAGGTATTGCAGGGAGGTCATGGGCCGGGCGCCAGCCTGGATCATGCGCTGCATGGCACGCTCGTGGGCCTCGTCGGAGACATCGCCGCAGGCATCGGCGATGACATAGACTTCGAAGCCCTGCTCGATGGCCGACAGCGCCGGGCCGACGATGCACACGCCGGTCCACAGGCCCGACAGCACGATGCGGTTCTTGCCGATGGCATTGACCTTCGCGATGACGGCCTCATCCTCCCAGGTGTTCATGGAGGTGCGGTCGAGCAGCTTCTCGCCGGGGAAGGCCTCGGTGATCTCGGAGAACATGGGGCCGGAGAAGCTCTTCTCCGCCACCGTGGTGAGGATGGTGGAGACGCCGAACCCGGCCGCCGCATGGGCGACGAGGGCGGCATTGTTGCGCAGGTTCACGGCGTCGATGGACTTGGTCGCGAACGACATCTGCGACTGGAAGTCGATCATGATCAGGGTGTGGTCGTTGGGAGACAACAACATCCCGCCGGGGGCAGCGACGGCATTTGACACGGGGAAATCTCCTGCTGTGATGGTGGGGACTGACGGGCGGACGGGAAGCTAGCGCCACATCGGCGCGGCGGCCATTAGTTACCTGCGAGATACTGGTTTCACCCATGGATGACGAAACAGAGCGCAAGAAGATCGGCCTCGGGCATTGCCCAGCCGAGCATTTCCTCAAGTTCATGGCCCAGGAATGGATGGGCCACATCATTGCCGCGCTCGCGCGCAACGGCACGCTGCGGTTCGGTCAATTGCGCCGGGCGCTCCCCGGCGCCATCTCCGCCCGCGTGCTGTCGGCGCGGCTCAAGGATCTCGAGTCGGCCGGCTATGTGACGCGCCGCGAACTTGAAGGCCGGGTGCGACACGTGGAATATGCGTTGACCGCGAACGGCCACGAGGTGGATGCCGCGCTGGCCCGCAACGAGGCCTTCGGCGTGCCGGAGGTCCGGCTCTGATGCATTAAGCCGTTGTATTGACAGGGCCTTGCCCGGCCGGGGCGCGGGCTCGGGTGGATGCGGCGGTCTCCGGTTCAGGGGGGAGCGTGCGTGGCGGTCCGGCGGCGCACGCGCTGGTCGGGTCCCAGGGTCGCGATCATGGCTTCGACCTCCGGCTGGTGTCAGGTCGCGCGAACTATCGCGCCGGGCCGGGTGAGCGTCTTGAAGGAAAGTCTGCGCTCTTGGACGATCGGACCCGGTGGGTTGGCGCGAGCCTCAGTGAGGTTGCGCATTCCGGGAATACGCGCAACGTCTTTGGTTTGTCATTTTATCACATTGAAATGATGCGCGCTGTTTGTGCGTGGCATCGAAGGTGCTTGGGAGAGGATGCCCGGCACCTTCCGTCGAAGGCATCTCAACTGTTGCGCGTACAAACAGCCTTCAGCGGCTGCGCCGCCAGGCGCCGGGGGTCGATCCGGTGAGGCGGGCGAAGGTGCGCGTCATGTGGCTCTGGTCGGAAAAGCCGCATTGGATGGCCACGTCCGCCAGCGACAGGCCCGATCGCGTGAGCAGCGCGCGCGCCTGCTCCACCCGCCGGGCGAGCAGCCACTGGTAGGGCGTCGCGCCCGTGGCCTGCCGGAAGGCGCGGATGAAATAGCTGCGCGACACGTCGCAGGCGGCGGCGATGTCGGCGATCAGTACCGTGCCGTCCATGCCCGCCGCCAGAAGCTCCTGGGCGCGCCGAAGCTGCAGGTCGGAAAGGCCGCCGCCGCGTGCGGCCCGCACGGCGGCGCCGTGGTAGCGGGCGACCAGATGCGTCTGCATGGCGCACACCACCTGCTCCACGAACAGCGCGCTGGCGCTCGCCGCATGGGCGAGGGCCGGCAGCAGCGCGCGGCCGAGGTGGGCGAGCACCGGGTCGCTCGCCCCGGGCGTGGTGGAAAGCCCGTCCGCGAGGGGCACGCCGCTTTCGGCGCAGGTGCGGTGGAGCGCGGCCTGGGAGACCTCCAGCAGGAGGAATTCGAACCCGGTCTCGATGTCGGCCCGGTAGTCGTCGGCGAACGGGCGGATATAGCAGCTGTCCGCCGCGAAATCGTAAGTCGCCGAGCGGTTGCCGGTGAAGATGCGTCGCCGGTGGCCGCCGGAGAGGGACAGGCCGACCAGCACGCCCCGGTCGCTCGGCGGTGTTTCCACCTGCCGCACCTCGCTGCCGTCATGGGACTTGCGGTAGATCACGAAGCCGTTACCGCTCAGTTCCTCACCCTCGCAGAGCGCGGCCAGCGCGCAGCCGAGGCTGTCGCGTCCCGAGGCGTGGCGTGCGGCGGCCTGGGGTTCCGCCGCGTGTGACTGAGCGCCGTTCATGCCGGCATCTGACCTGCCATCGGCCGCAATGGCAAGGGTCATGCTGCAGTGCATCGAAGGTCTGCAGCGGTGGGCGGTTCGGACGCGTCCGTGGGGCAGGTCGCGGGTTCGTCGAGACCATCGGTTCCGGCTTCGTCCCGGACGCCTTTTGCAAAATACATCACACGAAAGTCGGATGATCTCGGCGTGCTGTTCTCGTCGCTTGAGGTGTTTGCGGATTTTGCTTGATCTGGATCAAATATGTTGCCGCCGTTTTACTGAACGTAAACATTGATTTTTGCCACATTCCTGGGCGCAATCCGGTGCGGTGGGTGAGATTTCCAGCGCATGCGCATACTGCTCGTCGAGGACAATGAACGGATGTCGGCGCTGGCCGCGGATGCGCTGCGGACGGCGGGCTTTGCCGTCGATGCGGTGCATGCGGCGGCTGACGCTGAGGAAGCGGTCTTAACCACCCCGTTCGACGCCATCATCCTCGATCTCGGCCTGCCGGACCGCGACGGCATGGAGCTGCTGGATGTGCTCCGGCGCAAGGGCGTGGCCCAGCCGATCCTGCTTTTGACCGCCCGCGACGGCGCGCCCTCGGTCATCGCCGGGCTCAATGGCGGCGCCGACGACTATATGCGCAAGCCCTTCAACGTGGACGAGCTGATCGCCCGCGTCCGCGCCCTGCTGCGGCGTCCCGGCTCGGCGCTCGGGGTGTCGCTGAAGGAAGGCAATGTGGAGCTGGACACCATTGCCCGGCAGGCGCGGGTCGATGGGGTGGGGCTCGATCTCAGCCGCAAGGAGGCGGCGGCGCTGGAGCTGCTGATGCGCCGCACCGGCGCGGTCATCTCCAAGCCGGCGCTGGAGGAAACCCTCTATGGCTATGGCGAGGAAGTCAGCTCCAACGCCGTTGAAGTGCTGATCCACCGCCTGCGCAAGAAGCTGGCGGGGGCCGGCGCGGTGGTGGAGATCCACACCCTGCGCGGTATCGGCTACCTCCTGTCCGGGGCGCGGCCGTGAAGCGGCTGGTGCGGGGGCTGTTCGGCCGCCTGATGATCGGCATGGTGGCGGTGAGCGTGGTGGCGGTCTGCGTCACCGCCGTATTCCTCTACATCCGCTTCGACACCATCAACACCCGCTTCCGCGAGGGCACGCTCCACAGCTTCGCCATGAGCATCGCCAAGGACGTGCGGGCGGTGGGCCATGTGGTCACCGCGCCCATCCGCCAGTCCACGGTGCATCGCATCGCCCAGGAGGGCGGCCACTTCATCGTGCTCGGCCCGTCCGGCGAGCGGCTGGCCGGCTCCGCCGACGTGCACGACCCGTTCGTGCCGGTGGAGGAGATGGCGGAGCATTATTTCGAGCTGCCAAAGGGCAATTCGCCGGAAGCGCTCTACGGCATCTCCCTGCGCATCCACGGCATCGCGCAGCCCGCCTATGTGCAGGTGGCATTTCCCAGCAGCGACGTGGTGTTTGATTCCGTCCTCGAAGAATTCATGCAGGACATCGCCTGGCTGTGGATCCCCTTCATGCTGCTGATGCTGGCGACCAACCTCCTCGTCGCCCACATCGCCCTGCGGCCCCTCAGCCAGACGGTGGAGGAGGCGGAGGCGATCCAGCCGGGCGGGGTCTCGGTCACCCTCAGCGAGAAAGGGCTGCCGGACGACGTGCTGGCGCTGGTGCGCGCCGTCAACCAGGCCCTCGGCCGGCTGCGGCAGGGCTATCGCGCCCAGGAGGAGTTCGTCGGCGACATGGCCCACGAGCTGCGCACCCCGCTCGCGGTGATGAAGGCCCAGCTCGCCTTCACCGACGAGCCTTACGCCCGGGTGCTGGAGAAAGAACTCGTCGCCATGGAGCGGCTGGTGGAGCAATTGCTCGACCGGGTGCGGCTCGGCCGCTTCCGCATCGAGCCCGGCGACGTGGTGGAGCTGCGCGAGGCGGCGCGGGAGGCCGCTGCCTATCTGGCGCCGCAGGTGATCGCCCGCAACCGCTCCATCGAGGTGATCGCGGGTCCAGCTCCCGTGGTGGTGGCCGGCGGTCGCGACGATGTGTTCCGGGCGGTGCGCAACCTCATCGAGAATGCGCTGGACCATGCCCCCGAGGCCACCACCATCAGCGTCGAGGTGACGGATGCGCCCGCCATCCGGGTGCGCGACCACGGGCCGGGCTTTCCCGCCGAGGTGCTGGACGCCGAGCGCCGGCGGCGCGGCCTGGTGCGCAGCGATCGCCGCAACGGGGTGGGGCTGGGCCTCGCCATCGTGGAGCGCACCATGATGGTGCACGGCGGCCGGCTGGAACTCTCCAATGGCACCGTGGGCGGTTGCGCGGAAATGTGCTTCCCGCCCCTCGGCGCCGAGGGGGTTTGAGACCCGCCTCACCGCCGGGCGGTGGCGATGAGGCCCTTGACCCCCAGGGGCAGGTCGAGGGCGCGGATCATCACCCGCGCCGGCTCGAAGCCGCCACGGGCGATGAGGTGCTTCAGGTCCACCCAGTCATAGGTCACATGGGTCCTGGGGTCCGCGAACGGCCAGCCGGCCATAGTGGCGCGGTCGGTCACGTAGAGCGAGACCCGCCCGCCCGGCCGCAGCACGCGGTGGATCTCGCCCACCGCGCCCCCGTCCGGATCGAAGAAATAGGCGACGTTCACCCCCAGCACCTTGTCGAAGCTGGCGTCCGGGAAGGGCAGGCGGCGCATGTCGCCGGTGGCAAGGCACATGCGGCCCTCGGCGATGGCCTGCGCGTTGCGCCGCGTGGCCTGTGCCAGCATGGCCGGCGAGCCGTCGATGCCGTGGATGTGCCCGAGGCCCGCCCGCCGCGCCAGCGTGGCGAGGCCATCGCCCGGCCCGAACCCGATCTCAAGAACATGGTCGTCGGGACGGACCTCCAGCGCCGCGATGGCGAGGGCGTTGGGCCGCCGGTTCACCCACGCCATGAGGTGGCCGGCAAGGGCGCCAGCCCGGCCCTGCGGCCGGGCGAGCTGGCGGCCGAGCCGGTGCCACAGGCCCCCGCCCGGCCGGCCTTGACCCCCCTTCGCCATCAGGGCGCGCTCGGGCCGGTTCACAGCTTGGCCTTTATCTGGTCGAGCTTCTCGTGGATCACCAGGCGGCGGTTCTCGTCCCACAGGGGCCGTTCGGCATGGGGCGGGATCGACAAGGCGTGGGTGAAGGCCGCGCGGGCCTTGGCATATTCGCCCTGGCTCAGCAGGAAGTCGCCGTAGAAATACCAGGCGTCGAGCCCGTTGGGGGCGTCGCGGGTGGCCTCCTCCAGCAGCTGGCGGGCCTTGACCTTGTCGCCGAACGCCACCGGGAAGCCCGGCACGCGATAATAGAGCACGCCGAGGCTGGTGGGCGCGCCCGCATCCAGCGCCGTGGGGTTCATGCCATAGGCCTTCTCCAGCGTGTCGCGGGCCCGCTTGGCGAGGGAGAGGGCGCTGATGGGATTGACCATGGACGCCCGCTCGCTGGTGAGGATGCCGTCCCACACCAGCGCCTCCACCCGGTCGGGATACTTGGCCGCCATGGCGTCGGCCTCGGCGCCGAGGGCGTTCATCTGCTCGGTCTGCTTGTCGCCCTCCGGGACCGTGAACTTGATGGTCTCCCACCGGGTCTGGATCTGCTTGACCTGGGCGTTCAGGCCATCGTCGGCCGCCTGCGCGGCGGGGGCGCCGAGGGCGATGGCGGCAAGCAGCATGGCACGCAGCAGGGTGTGCGGGTTGGCACGCATGGGTGTTCCTTTCATTTGATGGGAGCATGCAGATGGCCCCGGTCTTCGACCGGTGCCGAGAGGGCTTCGCTCAAGTGCCGCGAGGGCTCAGGCGGCGGCGCGGGCCGCGCCGGCCGCCGCAGGGGTGGTTTTGGCCAGCGCCCGGTCGATGAGCCGGGGGGCGAGGCGCTGGATGAGCACGAACAGGCGTTCCACGCCGGGCGGATAGGCGCTGTCGCGCCCGCGCTCCACCGCCCGCCAGATCTGCGCCGCCACACTGTCCGGTGCATCGAGGCGCATGCCGGTTGTGGCGATGAGATCATCGAAGGCCGCCGCCGCGTCGGTGCGGGTGGCGCGGGGCGCCACGTAGGTGACGCCGATACCAAGGGGGCGCCACTCCCGGCGCAGGGCGCTGGAAAAGCCGCGCAAGGCGAACTTGGAGGCCGAATAGGCGGCAAAGCCGGGATAGGCGATGTCGCCGAACACCGAGCCCACGTTCACCACCCGCGACGGGCTTGCGGCCGCAAGCAGCGGCGCCAGGTCCCGCGTCAGCGCCATGGGGGCGAGCACGTTGGTGCGGAAGGTGGCGTCCAGCGCCGCGTCGTCGAAGCTTTCCAGCGGGCCGCCGTCCACCACGCCGGCATTGTTGACCAGCACATGGAGGGCACCCCATTCGGCCTTTATCCGCGCCACGATCCGGGCGCGATCCGCCGCGCAGGTGATGTCGGCGGAGATGACCAGCGGCCGGGCGCCTGGGGGCAGGGCAGAGGCGGTGTCTTCCAGCGCGCCGCGCCGCCGGCCGCACAGGGCGACCTCCATGCCGCGCCCGGCCGCCTCCAGGGCGAGGGCGCGGCCGATGCCGGACCCGCCCCCGGTGATGAGGACGCGGCGCGTGCCGTGCTGCGCGTCACGCCGCATGGCTCAGCTCCAGGCCGGCGCCGAGGTCGCGGAAGATGTCGCCATAGAGCCGGTAGAACAGCCGGGCATGGTCGATGATGATCTGCTGCGCGGCGGGATCGTCGAAGCCGTCCACCAGGGTGCGGAAGAAGGCCACGTGCTCCTGGTCGAGGCTGCCGTGGGAGCGCAGGTAGGAGAAGCCGGTTTCGGCCTGCGCGCCGAAGCTGCGCTTCAGGGTATCGGCGAGGCGGTCGGCCAGCAGCACCGACATGCCTTCCAGCACATGCACGCTGCCGAGCAGCGCATAGGGGCTGACATGCTCGATGGCATAATAGGAGAAGCCCACCATGATCCGGCAGGCCGGGCCGGCCACCCCGTCGCGCATGCCTTCTCGCACCGCATCCGCATCGCCGCCCATGGCGCGGATGTCGTCGAGGATCCACTTCTCGTGGCCGCGCTCCTCTTCCATGTACTCCACCAGCGCATCCTGGTAGCGCGCGTCGCCGGTGCGGGAGGCGGCGAGGGCGAGCAGCGGGAAGGTGTGCTTCACATGGTGATAGGCCTGGGTGAGGAAAGCCACATAAAGGCTCCTCGGCGCGCCGGAGGCCAGCGCCTCCCGCACCAGGGGGATGGCAAGGAAGGCTTCGCGCTCGCGCGCGGTCTCCCGGATGAGGCAGTCGTAGAACGTCATGGCAGGGGCCTTTCCTGGGAGGGAAGGGGAGGAACGGGGCAGGGGGTGGCGCCGGTCCTCTGCGCCAGCACGGCACGGGCGGCGGGGCGGCGGATGCGGCCGTTGGCGGTGAGCAGCCCCCGCGCCTTGGCGTCGGCAAGGTCCAGCACCGTGATGCGCGTCGGCCGGGCATAGGCGGGCAGGGCGGCGCACCGCTCGGCGATGCGCGCGCGGATGCCCTCCGGGCCGGCGTCGTCGAACCAGCCCTGGGCCTGCGGCGTGGGGATGACGAGGGCGGCGAGGGCGCCGTCCGCGTCCGCCAAATCCGCCCCCGCAACATCCACCTGCGCCAGGTCCGCCTGCGCCACCGCGCAGGCGGCGATGCCGGGATCGTCCAGAAGGGCGGTCTCCACCCATTCCGGACTGATGTTGCGTCCCAACGCGGTGACGATGAGATTGTCGCTGCGGCCGAACACGGTGAGGCGCCCCTGCCCATCCAGCGCGCCGAGATCACCCGTGGGCCAGGGGCGCGGGGCCTCCGGACCGCCGAGATAGCCGTCCATCACGCCGGGGCCATCTACCAGGATCTCGCCGTCGCGGATGGTGAGTTGGAGCCCGGGAAGGGGAGCGCCCACCGTCCCCGCCACGCGGGCGCCGGGTCGGTTCAGCGCCACCACGGAACAGCATTCCGACAGGCCGTAGCCCTCATGCACCGGAATGCCGAGCTGCCAAGCCGCCTCGGCGAGGCGCTCCGGCACCCGGGCGCCGCCGGCGGCGACGAAGCGCAGGCTATCCGGCGCCTTGCGGCCCGTGGCGAGGAGCTCGTGGACCCAAACCCGCAGCAGTTCGGGCACCACCACGCCGACGCTCGGCCGATGGGCCTCGAACGCGGCGGCGACGCCGCTCGCCGCGCCGCGCCCGATGGCCTCCGAGAGCTGGGTGTCGAAGTGGGTGCGCCCGCCGACAAGCGCGGGGATGAACACGGCGCAGATGCTTTCAAGCAGCAGCGACAGGGGCAGCACGGAGAGATAGGTGTCCTCCGCATCGGCCGCGATGGCCTGCGCCAGCGCCGACGCCGACCAGGCGATCTGCCCGCTCTGGTGCCGCACGCCCTTCGGCTGGCCGGAGCTGCCGGAGGTGTAGATGATCTGTCCGAACCCTTCCTGGAACCCCTTTTGGAAGTCCGGCATTGCGCCGCTCTCGCCGCCTGCGGCTACCGGCAGCACGGGCACGGCGGAAGGCAGGGTGGGCGGGTTCGCCTGCGGGACCAGGACGAGATCCACCTGCGCGTCCTTGAGGATATGGCTCAACTGCAGCGCGCTGAAGAAGGTGGGCAGCGGCACCGCCATGCGCCCGGCGGCAAGGCAGGCCATCTGCGCCACCGCCCATTCCCGCCCGTTGGGCAGCAGCAGGCCAATGACGCGCGCCTGCGGCGGCAGCCGGGCGGCAAGGCGCGCCGCGTCGGCCATCAGGCCGGCCCGGGTCAGGCTGCCGGCGGCGTCGGTGAAGAGGATGCGGTCGGGCTCGCGGCGCGCATGGCACGCCACCGCCTCAAAGAAGCTGCGCATGGGGCGAAGCCTCCACCACGTGGGCACTGCGGCCGGTGAGGCGCGCGCCGCAGACGCCATAGACCTTCGGCTCGGTCTCGTAATAGCGCCCCCAGGCGGCGGGGTCGGCGACCCGGCGCGGATCGGCGTCGGCGAGGGGGATGGGCGCGAGGTTGCGGCGCTGCACCAGCAGGCTGAGGCGCCGGGTGAGGGTGAAGAAGGCCCAGCTGTGGCCGTTGCGCGCGCCGAAGGCGATGATGTCGTCGATGAAGGCGGACAGTTCGCGGGGCGAGCGGCTGGCAAGGGTGGTGACCTCGAACACATCCTCCCGCGCCACCCGTCGGCCGGTGGCCCGCGCCAGCGCACCTTCCACCGGTTCCCTCAGGTAGGCTTCCGAGAAGAAGCCGTCGGCGGCGACCCGCAGGCCGGCGGCGCAGGAGAGGTTTCCCCTCGCGTCGCGCCGGAAGATCAGCTGTTCGGCAAAGTGATCGAGCTTCGCGTCGAACTGGAAGGCGTAGACCTGCGCAATAAAGGCTTCGACTTCGGCACGCTCATCGTCGAGCGGTCGGACAATGCAGGCTGAACTCATGTCCGCTCATCCTTGTTCTTCAGGTTGAGCGGACCTTGCGGGGGCAAGCTTACGTCCTGCTTACGGGATGAGGGTCAGTCGGGGGAGAAACTCAGGCGATTTCGAGGCACCGGGGTGCGGCGCCGGACCGGACCCCGGCACCCCCTCGCCGCTGGTGACGCGCGCCAGACGCCCCTTGGCTGCGGCCGGGAGGGCGTGGTAGCGTTGAAATAGAACAAAGATCAATGCCGGCGCCCAAGGGGCCGGAGGGGCGGGGAAACGAATGTGTGCACACCGATCGGTGCGGCTCTAGCGGCGCAGATGTGCGCCGCCTTTTTCTTTGACGGATCTTTATTTCTGCTTTTCGGGCGAGAAAGCGCATTGCCGTCTCGATAAACGGCCTGATTTCCCGCGCCCGATTTTCTAGCAAAACCTGTCCTGCGGCGGCCAAGGCGGAACGACGAATGGATTTGAACACCGTGCGGCAGGTCAAGTCGCCCTCCAGCGCTGACGAGGTTGCCGATTGGCCCGCGGGCCACGCCTGGCTGTCCGGCGGCACCTGGCTCATGTCCGAGCCGCAGCCCGGCATCGACACGCTGGTGGACCTGTTCGGCCTCGACTGGCCGCCGATGGTGGCGTCGGACGCGGGACTGGAGATCGCGGCCACCGCCACCATCGGCGCCCTCGCCGATTTCGCCGCCCCGCCGGACTGGACCGCCGCGCCTTTGCTGCGGGACTGCGCCCACGCGCTGCTCATGTCGTTCAAGGTGGCCGGTGTCGCCACCGTGGGCGGCAACATCTGCATGTCCCTGCCGGCTGGAGCCATGGTCGCCCTCACCGTGGCGCTGGAAGCTACTTACGTGCTGTGGCCCCGCGCCGGCGCGCCGCGCTCGGTGGCGGCGGTGGATTTCGTCACCGGCAACCATGCCAATGTGCTTAGGTCCGGCGAATTGCTGCGCGCCATCCATATTCCGGCGGCGGCCCTGAAGCGGCGCTTCGCCCTGCGCCGGGCGTCGCTGACCAAGCTCGGGCGCTCGGCGGCGCTGCTCATCGGCACCAGCGGGCCGCAGGGCGATCTTGTCCTCACCATCACCGCCGCCACTCCGCGCCCGGTGCAATTGCGCTTCGCGGCGACGCCGAGCGCGCAGGAGGTGCAGGCCGCGCTCGCGGCGGCGATCCCGGCCGATGGCTGGTTCGACGACGTCAACGGTACGCCCGCCTACAAGCGCCATCTCACCATGCATTTCGCGGAAGAGATCCGCGCCGAACTTGCAGCATCCGGGGGCGTGGCGTGACCTACAGCATCGACGGGCGGACCGTTTCCTCCGAGCCGCGTCCCGGCCAGTGCCTGCGCACCTTCCTGCGCGAGAGCGGCGCGCTGGGGGTGAAGAAGGGCTGCGACGCGGGGGATTGCGGCGCCTGCACCGTGTGGCTCGACGGGCGCCCGGTGCATTCCTGCCTCATGCCCGCCTTCCGGGCGAAGGGGCGTCAGGTCACCACCGTGCAGGGCCTCGCGCCGGGCAACGACCTGCATCCGGTGCAGCAGGCGTTTCTGGAGGCGCAGGCGTTCCAGTGCGGCTTCTGCGCCGCCGGCATGATCATGACGGTCGCCGCCCTCGATGACGCCCAGCGCGCCGACCTGCCGCGCGCGCTGAAGGGCAATCTGTGCCGCTGCACCGGCTATCGGTCCATCGCTGATGCGGTCCATGGCGTGGGCGCCACTGAGGCGGACGTGGCCGGCGCGGCCTGTGGCGCCAGCCTGCCCAATCCGTTCAGCGCCGGCATCGTCACCGGCCATGCGCGCTACACCATGGACGTGGACGCCACAGATCCCGCGCTCCACGGCCTCCTGCACCTGAAGGTGCTGCGCTCGCCCCACGCCCATGCGCGCATCCTGCGCATCGACAAGGCGAAGGCGCTGGCCATCCCCGGCGTGGTGGCGGTGTTCACCCACGAGGACGTGCCGAACAAGCTCTTCAGCACTGCCACCCACGAGGACCATCTGGTCGATCCCGACGACACCCTCATCCTCGACGAGGTGGCCCGCTTCGTCGGCCAGCGCATCGCCGCCGTGGTGGCGGAAACCGAGGGCGCGGCCGAGGCCGGCTGCCGGGCGCTGGAGGTGGACTACGAGATCCTGCCCGCCGTGTTCGATCCGGTCGAGGCCATGGCCGAGGGCGCGCCCCTGCTGCATCCCGGCAATGACGGCATCGGCGGCGCGGCGCGGGGCAATGTCTTCCTCGCCATCAAGGGCGAGGTGGGCAGCGTCGCCGAGGGCTTCGCGGCGGCCGCCGTGGTCCATGAGCAGACCTATTCCACCTCTCGCGTGCAGCACGCGCATCTTGAAACCCACGGCTCCATCGCCTGGCGCGACGGCGACGGGCGCATCCATGTGCGCACCTCCACCCAGGCGCCGTTCATCACCCACAAGAAGCTCTGCTATCTGTTCGGCATCTTCCCGCACGACCTGCATGTGTTCACCGAGCGGGTCGGCGGCGGCTTCGGCGGCAAGCAGGAGATGCTGACGGAAGATCTGTGCGTGTTCGCCACGCTCAAGCTCGGCCGGCCGGTGAAGTGGGAGTTCACCCGGCCCGAGGAATTCCTCGGCGCCACCACCCGCCACCAGATGACCACGCGGGTGAAGATCGGCGCCACGGCGGACGGCACGCTGACGGCGCTGGAGGTGCATGTGGTCTCCAACACCGGCGCCTATGGCGGCCATGGCGGGGAGACGCTGGCGGCGGCGCTGGGCAGCCCGCTCGCCGCCTATCGCTGCCCTGCCAAGAAGGCCGAGGGCCACGCGGTCTATACCAACGTCATCCCCGGCGGTGGCTTTCGCGGCTATGGCGCCTCGCAGACCTCGTTCGCCATCGAATGCGCGCTGGACGACCTCGCAGCCAAGCTCGGCATCGACCCCTTTGCCATCCGCCGCGCGAACATGATCCGGCCGGACGACGTGATCCAGTCGGTGTGGGCCGAGCCGAGCGACGTGTCCTTCGGCAGCTACGGGCTGGACCAGTGCCTCGACCTCGTGGAAGCGGAACTCGCCAGCGGCAAGGGCGAGCGGGCGCCCGAAGGCGACTGGGCCGAGGGCACCGGCGTGGCGCTGGCGGTGCTGGAGGCCGGGCCGCCCACCGAGCATCGTTCCGGCGGCGAGATGCGGCTGCTGGCGGACGGGACCTATCACCTCGCCGTGGGTTCCACCGAGATGGGCAACGGCTCGGTCACCGCCCATCGCCAGATCGCGGCCGCGGTGCTGGGCACGCGAGCCGACGCCATCGCCATCATCAATGCCGACACCGATCTGGCCCCCTACGACACCGGCACCTTTGCCAGCACCGGCACGGTGGTGGCCGGGCAGGCGGTGGAGCTGACGGCGCGGGCGCTGGCGGCCGAGATCCTCGGCTATGCCGCGCGCCGCACCAACACGGCGCCGGAGGACTGGCGGCTGTCGGCCGACGCGGTGGAAAGCGCCACGGCGCGCATCCCGCTCGCGGAACTCTACCGGCTCGCCGCCGCCGAGGGCCATCGCCTGGAGGCCAAGCGCAAGGCCTATCTCTCGCCACGCACCATCGGCTTCAACGTGCAGGGGGTGCGGCTTGCCGTGCACCGGGTGACGGGGGAGATCCGCATCCTCCACAGCGTGCATGCGGCCGACATCGGCCGCCTCATCAACCCGTTGCAATGCCGGGGGCAGATCGAGGGCGCTGTGGCCATGGGGCTGGGCTGGGCGCTCACCGAGCACATGGTGCATGACGCGCAGGGCAATGTGGTGAACGCGGCGCTGCGCAACTACCACATCCCCGCCTTCGCCGACACGCCGCGCACCACCGTGCTGTTCGCCGACACCCACGACACCATCGGCCCGCTGGGCGCCAAGGCCCAGGGCGAATGCGCCATCAACGCGGTGGCGCCGGCGGTGGCGAACGCGCTGGCCCAAGCCACCGGCGTGCGCTTTGCCCACCTGCCTTTCACCCCCGACCGCATCTTCGACCGGCTCGGCCGGGCGGCGGACGCGCCCAGATGAGCGGGGCGCCCGAAGGCTCGGTCACCATCGTCACGCAGACGCGGGTGCTGAAGGGCCAGGACCACGCCTTCGCCGACTGGCAGGAGGAGACCAAGCGCGTGATCGCCGGCTTTCCCGGCTTCATCGAGCAATCGGTGGCGCCCCCCGCGCCGCCGGCGCAGGTGGATTGGGTGATCCTCCAGCGCTTCGCCAGCACGCAGGATGCGGTGGGCTGGCTGAAGTCGCCGGAGCGCCTTGCGCGCATCTCCGGCGTGCAGCAGATGCTGGCGGGGCGCGACGACGTGCACCTGGTGCGCGACGGCGCCGCCGGGGTGCTGCCCTCGCCGGTGTCGGTGGTCATCTCCACCCGGCTGAAAAGCGGGCAGGAGGCGGCCTATCGCGCCTGGGAACAGCGCATGACGGCGCTGCAGAGCCGCGCGCCGGGCTTCGAGGGCTACCGGCTGGAGGCGCCCATTCCCGGCGTGCAGGAGGATTTCCTGGCGATCCTGCGCTTCGATACCCAGGAGCATCTGGAATCCTGGCTCGGCTCGCCCCAGCGCACCGCCATGCTGGAGGAGGCGCGAGCCTTCATCGAGGAGTTCCACACCCGCACCGTGCGCACCGGCTTCGAGCAATGGTTCTCCGCGCCCAAGGGCAAGCCGCCGGCGCCGTGGAAGCAGAACATGCTGGTTCTGCTCATGCTCTATCCGGTGGTGTTCCTGTTCGGCCAGCTGGTGCAGATCCCGCTGCTCATGGACCGGGCCGGGCTGCCGTTCGCGGTGGCGCTGTTCATCGGCAACGGGGCGAGCGTGCTGATGCTCGCCCGCCTCGTGCCCTGGGCCAGCCGCCGCTTCGACTGGTGGGTGCAGGCGGCATCGCCGCGCACCAATGCGCTTGGCATCGGCGTCATCCTCGCCCTCTACGCCGCAATGATGGCCGCCTTCGTGCGGCTCTGAGCGCAGACGGTTTCGAATCCGGGGGCGGGTTAGCCGGCTGGCTGCGGCTCCTCCTCGCGGTCGTGGCGGAAGGCGGCGTCGTAATCGGGCTCGGCGATGCCGCGCTTCCAGTAGCCGATGGCCACCACCGCGGCGCGCGCCACCTGTCGCTCGTTGACAAGGTGCGTCCGCGCGTCCCGCACGGCGGCGGATTCCGCCGCGATCCAGGCCGAGACGGCGAGGCCCTCCGGCACCCGGAGCGCGCGGATCCCATCGGCGATGAGCGTGGTGGTCCCGGCTGGCGCGCCGCGCCGGTAGAGCCACGTCAGGCTCACGCCGTCGGGCTTGTGGAGCGCGAGCGCATCGGCTTCGTCCTCCACCTCCAGCAGGGCCGCGCCCTGCGCGTGGGACGGCAGGTTTTCGAGGATGGCGGCGATGGAGGGCAGGCCGCAAGCATCGCCGGCGAGGATGTGGAAATCCGCCGGCGGCAGGGTGCGCCCGCCCGGCCCGCCGACCCCCACCACATCGCCCGGCCGGGCGCGCCGGGCAAAGCGCGCGGCGGGGCCGTGCCCGCCGTGGCAGGCGAAGTCCACCGACACTTCCCCGCGCAGCGGATCGAACCGGCGCACCGAGAAGGTGCGCACCGCCGGCCTGAACCCCTCGGCCGGCCAGATGGCGCGCCCGTCCGCCCCGGCGAGGGGCCATTGGGGGTGCTGCACCCCTTCGGGCGGGATCAGCAGCTTGATGTTGGGGCCGGTGCCGAAGCCCTCGATCTCCGCGCCGCCCAGCACGATGCGGCGCAGGCGCGGCGTGATCTGCTCGGTGCGCAGCACTTCCAGCACACGGATGCCGCGATAGCGCGCCGCGCGCGGTTCGGCTGTCATCAGCGTGCTCATTTGCCGGCCTCGACGGGTGGCTGTCGGGGTTGCGGCGCGAGGAACGTCTCCAGCCCCAGCAGCAGCGCGTGGGGCGCGGCCGAGGCGTGGGTCTGGCCGGGAAAGATGGTGAAGGTCACGTCCACCGGCGCGCCGGGCAGCGCCTGGAGCCGCGCGGCGAGCTCGCGCCCGCCGTCCACCATGCGGCGCTCGGCCTGCTTGCGGGCGGTGGCTTCCGCGTTGGCGCCGGTCCGCAGGGCGGGGTGCAGCTCCTGCTCGTAGGCGCCCACGGTGAGGACGAGGCGCTTGCGCGAAGTCGGCGACTCCTTCGGCAGGTGGCCGGCAAGGTGGCGGGCGAAGGCCGCCTCCTCCTGCGCGATGGCGCCATTCGCCCACCACACGGAGGGGCTCGCCGCCACATAGGTGGAGAAGGCCTCAGGCTGCGTGAACAGCACGTGCAACGTGAACAGCCCGCCGAAGGAATGGCCCATCAGCGCCTGCCGC
Source organism: Xanthobacter oligotrophicus (assembly GCF_008364685.1). Lineage (GTDB taxonomy): Bacteria > Pseudomonadota > Alphaproteobacteria > Rhizobiales > Xanthobacteraceae > Xanthobacter > Xanthobacter oligotrophicus. The sequence continues at coordinate 72,974 of NZ_VTTL01000008.1, read as the reverse complement.
GCCGGGTTCACCTTGAAGGATGCGGCGATGGCGGGCTTCAGCTCGTCCTCGATGAAGGCGAGGAAGGCGTCCGCACCGCCGGTGCCTTCGGGGGTGAGATAGGTCCAGGAGCCCTGCTCGGGCGTGGCGGGCGCGGACGTGAGGTCCTTCGCCCGCCGTGGCATGTTGATGGGCGCGTCGCCGGGATAGCCGATGGCCACCAGCACCGCTGGGTCCATGATCCCGCCCTGGGCGAGGGTGCCGCCGCGGGCGATATCGGCGAGGGTGCCCACCACCGAGTTGCCGTCCAGCACATAGGCCACCGGATAGCCCTCCGGCGGCGGCGGCACCTTCGGCACGGCGATGAAGATGCGGTAGGCGAGCCCGTCCCTGGAGACGAAGGCCCGCTCCTCAACCCCCGGCAGCGTCACCGGCTCGGCCGTGGCGGGCCGGATGCCGGCGAGGGTGGAAAGGGTGGCGGCGGCCGCCGCCAGATGGACGAGGGTGCGGATCATAGTCAGTAGCTCGCGCTCACCTTCAGCCAGTAGCCGCGTGGCTCGCCATAGAAGTTGAACACGGATGTGGAGCCGACGCGGGTATAGTAGACTTCGTCGAGAATGTTGGTGGCGGTGAAGGTCGCCTTCCAGTTGTCGTTGAACTTGTAGCCCACCTGGGCGTCCACGGTGGTGTAGCCGTTCTCGGTCAGCGTCACGCCGCCGGACTTGGTGTAGAAGCTGGAGAGGATCTTGACGCCGCCGGCCACGTGCCACCCCCTGAGCATGGGGTCCTGGAACTCGTACTTGGTCCACAGGTTGTAATTGTGCTTCGGCGTGTAGGTGCTGAAGCCCGCCGTGAGCTGCGCCGCGGTGGCGGTGAGATATTCGGTCTCCGAATAGGTGTAGCCGGCATAGATTTCCCAGCCCGGCGCCAGCTTGCCGCTGACCTCCACTTCCCAGCCCGAGACCTGGACCTCGCCGGATGCCACGTAGACGTTGGCGGTGTTGGTGGCGAGGGCGCGGTTGTTGTCGCGGATCAGGAACATGGCGGCCGAGGCATTGAGCGCGCCGTCGAGGAAGGAGCCCTTCAGCCCGCCCTCGTACTGGTAGCCCTGCCGGGGCTGGAGCGCATCGCCGGCCGCGTCCAGCTCGGTCTGCGGGGTGAAGGTGGCGGTGTAGCTGCCGTAGAACGAGACGTCCTTGGTCAGGTCGATGACGAAGCCCGCATAGGGCAGGACCTTGTTGTCGATATCCACGCTGCTGGAGGTGGCGGTGATCTTGTTGGTGGCGACGGTGAGGGTGGTCACGTCCGACGTGGAATCATACCAGGCGAGACGCCCGCCGAGGATGAGGTGCACCTGGTCCAGCGGGTTGATGCGGGCCTGGGTGTAGAGCCCGTACTGGTTGGGATCGGTGACGCTCTCGCGGTTGTAGATGGTGGCCGGCTCGGCCACCGCCCACGGGTTGAAGGCATAGATGTTGTAGGTGCCGGGCAGGCTGGTGGAGGTGGGCGCCCACTGGGTCTGGTCCACCGCGCGGAAGTCGGCGCCCACGGTGAGGTTGTGTTCCTGCCCCAGTACCGTGAACGGCGTCGACACATGGGCATCGCCCGAGAGCGAGGTCTCCTGCACCTTGGCCGCTGTGTACTGCATGGTGAAGTTGCCACGGGTCGCGGCCGCGGTGCTCACGGCCGAGGCGCCATAGGCGTATTTGTAGTCGATGTTCCGGTCGGAATAGCGCAGCGAGGCCTTGGCCTCGCCGCCGTTGGCGAGGTCGTGTTTCACCTCCGCCAGATAGTCGGTGGTCTCGTTGTTGAAGCGGTTCCACAGGCCGCCCACGAAGGTGGAGCGCGGCACGTTCAGCAGCTGGCCCACGCCGCCGCCCAGATTGATGGCGGGCAGGCCGTTGAACGGCAGCATGTCGCGTTCCTGATGCCAGGCGTAGAGCGACAGGGTGGTGTTCTCGGTGATGTCGAAGGCGAGGGTGCCGTAGCCGACCCAGACCTGGTTCTCGTTGTAGTTCACGAACGAGTTGCGGTCCTGGTAGGCGCCGCCGATGCGGGCGCGCACCGTGCCCTTCTCATTGAGCTTGCCGCCTGCATCCACTTCCGCGCGCAGGAAGTCCCACGAGCCGTAGCTCAAATCCGTGTTCAGGAAATACTTTTCGGTGGCCGGCTTCAGCGTGCCGTTGATGATGCCGCCCGGCCCCGCATTGTTGCCGCCGGCGCCGCCGTAGAACAGGCCGGCGGGGCCTTTCAGCACGTCGAGCCGGTCGAAGATGAAGAGGTCCGGCTGGGTGCCGAGGATGGAGGAGAGCGGCGCCGGCAGGCCGTTGACCAGCAGGGTGTCGATCTCGAACCCGCGCGAGAAGATGGACGAGCGGCCCTGGTCGTTGGCCAGCACGACCATGCCGGTGGTGCGCCGCATGGCGTCCTCCAGCTGGGTGAAGTTCTGGTCGTCCATGCGCTGGCTGGTGACGGTGGAGATGGATTGCGGGATCTCGCGCACCGGCGTCGGGCTGCCGACCCCGATGGTGGTCTGCGAGGCCGTGTAAGTGTCCTTGCCCTCGGTGAGGACCGCGCTGTCCTGCGTGCCCTCCACGTTCACGGTGTCGAGGCTGACGTCCGCCGTCTGGGCCTCGGCGCGGCCGGCGAGAAGCACCGAGGCCAAAATCGCTGACGACAAAACCGCTGACGACACGAGGGCGACGCCCGCGAGACATGAAGGCCGTGTGGCAGAAGCCGGCACCTGCGCCGAAAGTCGAAATGGCCTCATAACACTCCCCGTCTCATGACCAAGCAATCAAGGCTGTACCGCTGGAGGGGGAGTTTTACGTTTTTCGCCAATATGTTCTTTTGCCGGACGTTGCAATTCGTTTGTGCCATCGTCAAAAATATGGAACTGATCGAACTCGATCCAGGCAGACACCTTCTATTTTTGAATAATAATAAATACATGGTGGCGCAAAGCGGTTGACAGCGTGTGGCCCACCAAGTCCTTCTTGGGGGTATGACCGAACCCCGCCCTCCCCATCGCCGTCGTGCAGCACCGGCGGCCGCGCCGACCATGCGCGGCGCGGCGGCCACGGGTGTCGGCGCCGGGTCGGGCGAGGCCGCCGGCCATCTGGTGCGCTGCGCGGACATCGCCGCCTTGTCCCATCTCGCCGGCACGGAATTCGCCGTCACCGCGCCCCGCGCCATGAGGGACGGTGCCGTGCTGCGGGGCCGCTACCTGATGACCGCCCTGCGCAGCGGCGCTGTGCTTCATGCCACCGACGCGCGGGACCTCCACGATCTCACCAGCCAGGTGGTGCACGCGGAGGGCGTGACCCTTAGCCTGTTCCTGGAAGGCCACGCCAATGTCCAGCTGGGCGGCCGTCCGTTCCGGTTCGGGCCGGCGCGGACCGGCGAGGCGGAGGCGGCCTTGCTGGTCCGCGCCGAGCCCGACCTCTTCGTCCGCAAGGGGCAGCGCGGGCTGCGCGTGCGCAAGGTGAACGTCACCATCCCGGCCGACTGGCTGGAGCAGGCGCAGTTCGAGCAGATGGATCGCGCCGGCGCGGTGCGGCGCGTCAGCGGCGAGCATCTCTCCAGCCTGCGCTGGCAACCCTCGCCGCGGCTCCTAGCCTTGGCCGAGCAGGTGCTGGCCGTGCCGCCCTACGGGGCATTCCTGCGCGACCTCTACGTGGAGAGCCGGGTGATGGAGATGCTGTTCGAGGCCTTCTCGGCCGTGGGCGATGCCGGCCCTCCGCTGGAACGCCCCCGGCCGCGCCTGAAGCAGCGCATGTGGCAGGTGCAGGACTATCTGGAAGCCCATCTCTGCGACAGCCTGAGCCTGGACGCGGTGGCGCAGGAGGCGGGTATGAGCGTCACCAGCCTGCAGCGCGCCTTCCGCGCCACCTTCGGCACCACCGTGTTCGACCATGTGCGCGGCCGCCGGCTGGAGCGCGCCCGCGACGCGCTGCTCACCGAAGGCGTGAGCGTCACCGAGGCCGCCACCGTCGCCGGCTACACCTCCGCCGCCAATTTCTCCACCGCCTTCAAGCGCGCCTTCGGAATGCCGCCCAAAGCCGCGCGATGAGGTGCGGCCCATCCCCGCGTTCGATACCTGATGAGGAGCCGCGTTTTCTTCGTGCGAGCGGCCGTTTTATTTGCGAGATCGTCATGCGTGCCATTGAAACGTGCGAAGCCGAACGTGTTTGCGCCTTGCAGATTGCATCCCCGAAAGGCGGCCGCCGCCTGACGCGGCGCGCGGCCCTCGGCGTTCTCGCCGCCGCCCTTGCCCCGCTCGCCCTTGCCCCGTTCACGACCCTGCCGGCCTTCGCCGACAGGGTCGTGGATCACGCCCGTGGCCGGACGACCATTCCCGAGCATCCGCGCACGACGCTGGTGTTCGACATCGCCGCCCTCGACACGCTGGATGCGCTGGGTATCGCGGTGGCGGGGGTGCCGGGATCCAACCTGCCGGACTATCTCGCCAAGTATCGCGACCCCCGCTATCTCAAGATCGGCACCCTGTTCGAGCCGGACTACGAGGCGGTGAACGCCGCCGCGCCGGACCTCATCATCGTGGGTCCCCGCTCGGCGGCGAAATATGCCGACCTTTCGAAGATCGCGCCCACCCTCGACCTGACGGTGCCGTCCGACCGCTTCGTCGCCGGCACCAAGGCCAATGTGGAGTTGCTCGGGCGCATCTTCGACCGGCAGCCGCAGGCCGAAGCCCTCACCGCGCGCATGGATGCCGCCATCGCCCGCGTGAAGGCGCTGGCACCGAAGGTCGGCACGGTGCTGATGGTGATGGTCAACGGCGGCAAGCTCACCGCCTTCGGCGCCGGCTCGCGCTACGGCTGGATCTATGATGATCTCGGCCTGACGCCCGCGGCGAGCAGCGCCACCACCGTCGCCCATGGCGAGGTCATCTCCTTCGAGTACATCCTGAAGACGGATCCCGATTGGCTGCTGGTGCTCGACCGCGACGCGGCGGTGGGGCACGGCGGCGCGGCCGCCCGCGCGGTGCTGGACAACGATCTCATCGCCGCCACCCGCGCCGCCAAGTCCGGGCGCATCCTCTATCTCGACCCGGTGCGCTGGTACATCGTCGGCAGCGGCGGCGCGGCCCTGCCCACCATCACCGAGGATCTGGCGGCGGCCCTCGAAGCCCGGCAGGGCAAATAACGATGGCGGACCCGAGGCCGGGCCCCGGTCCGGCGCCGTCGGACCGCGCGGAGCTGGCGCGGCTCGGCCTCGCGCTGGCGGGCGTTCTGGCGCTGTCGGCGCTGAGCGTGGGGGTGGGGGTCGGCGACATGGGCCTTGCGGCACTGGTGTCCGGGCGTGGCGCCGGCGGCGAGGGCGGGCATGGGCTCCTGCTGCTGCTCGCGAGCCGCGTGCCACGCACGCTGGCGCTGCTGTTCGCAGGCCTGTCCATGGGCGTGTGCGCGGCGCTGATGCAGATGCTGTTCCGCAACCGCTTCATCGAACCCACCACCGCCGGCACCGCCGATGCGGCGAGCCTCGGCCTGCTCTGCGCGACCCTGCTTTCCCCCGGCCTGCCGCTGCTCGGCAAGATGCTGGTGGCCGCCGCGTTCGCGCTGGCCGGCACCTTCCTGTTCCTGCGGATCGTCGATCGCATCGCCTTCCGCGGGGCGGTGGTGGTGCCGCTGGTGGGGCTCATGCTGGGGGGCGTGATCAACGCCCTGACCACCTTCATCGCCTATCGCACGGACCTGCTCCAGTCCCTCGCGGCCTGGACCACCGGGGATTTCTCCGGCGTGCTGCGCGGGCGCTACGAGCTGCTGTGGCTCTGCGTGGTGCTGGCCGTCATCGCCTATGCGGCGGCGAACCGTTTCACCGTCGCCGGGCTCGGCGACACCTTCGCGCGCAATCTTGGGCTGGATTATCGCCGCATCGTGGCTCTGGGACTTGTCATCGTCGCGCTGGCGACGGCGGCCGCCATCGCCACGGCGGGGACTGTGCCCTTCCTCGGCCTGCTGGTCGCCAACGGAGTGGGGCTCATCATGGGCGACAATTTGCGCCGCACCCTGCCGTGGATCGCGGTGTCCGGCGCCGCCTTCCTCCTCGCCTGCGACATCCTCGGCCGCCTCATCCGCTATCCCTACGAGATCCCGGTGGGCACGGTGGCGGGGGTCGTGGGCAGCGCGGTGTTCCTCTATCTGCTGCTGGGGCGGCGCCTGCGCCTTGGCTGACGCGCACACCATAAGGGCACGGCGGGTGCTCCTCCTGCTGGCGCTGGCGACGTTGGTCGCCATGGCCTGCTTCATGACGGTTGGGGCGCGGGGCAATTGGGGCTTCGTCCTGTCCCTGCGCGGCGGCAAGCTGGCGGGCCTCGTGCTGGTGGGGGTGGCGGTGGCGGTGGCCACCGTGCTGTTCCAGACCCTGACCGAGAACCGCATCCTCACCCCCGCCGTGATGGGCTTCGATGCGCTCTATGTGGCGCTCCAGACCGCTCTGGTGTTCGTCCTCGGCGGACATGGGGCGGCATCGCTCGATCCCCGCCTGCGCTTTGCCGGCGAGGCGCTGGTGCTGGCGGTGGTGGCACTCGGCATCTTCCGCTTCCTGTTCGACGGGCGGCGCGGCTTCCATCTCGTGGTGCTGGCGGGGCTCGTCTTCGGCATCCTGTGCCGGGGGCTCGCCAACCTCCTCCAGCGCATCATCGATCCCAACGCCTTCTCGGTGCTGCAATCGCTGATGTTCAGCCGCTTCAACGTGATGGACACCAGCCTGCTGCCGGTGGCGGCGGGGGCGATCCTTGCCGCCGGGGTGCTGGCGTGGCGCCTCGCCCCCACCCTCGACGTGCTGGCGCTGGGGCGGGACACGGCGATCAATCTCGGTGTCGACCACCGGCGCATGGTCACCCTGCTCCTCCTCGTCATCGCCGTTCTGGTCTCGGTCTCCACGGCGCTGGTGGGGCCGGTGCTGCTCTTCGGCCTTTTGGTGTCGAACCTCGCCTATCTCGCCCTCGGCACCGACCGCCATCGCTACACCCTGCCGGGCGCGGCGTTGATTGCCGTCGCCTGCCTCGCCGGGGGCCAGACCGTGCTCGAGCGCGGGCTCGGATACGACGGGGCGCTGAGCGTGGTGATCGAGTTCACCGGCGGCATCGTCTTCATCCTGCTGCTTCTGAGGGGCACCCGGCCGTGATCGAGATCGCCCACGTGTCGAAATCCTACGGCGCCACCCGCGTCCTCGACGATGTCAGCCTCAGCCTGCCGGCGGGCGGCCTCACCGCCGTCATCGGCCCCAACGGGGCGGGCAAGTCGACGCTTTTGTCCATCGCGGCGCGGCTCCTGCCGCCGGACCATGGCAGCGTGCACGTGGACGGGCTCGACGTGTTCGCCACCCCCGGCGCGGTGCTGGCCAGGCGCATGGCCATCCTGCGGCAGGCCAACCAGATCACGCCGCGCCTGACAGTGGGCGAACTGGTGGCGTTCGGGCGCTTTCCCTATTCCCACGGGCGCCTGACCCGCGAGGACGGGGAAAAGATCGCCGAGGCCATCGCCTACGTCGACCTCGCTGGGCTTTCGGATCGCCTCCTGGACGAATTGTCCGGCGGCCAGCGCCAGCGCGCCTTCATCGCCATGGTGCTGGCGCAGGACCCGGCCTGCCTGCTGCTCGACGAGCCGCTCAACAACCTCGACATGAAGCACGCCGCCGCCACCATGCGCCTCCTGCGCCGCGCCGCCGACGAGCTGGGCAAGACCGTGGTGGTGGTGATCCACGACATCAACTTCGCCTCCTGCCACGCCGACCGCATCGTCGCCATGAAGGACGGCCGGCTGCTGTTCTCCGGTGGGCCGGACGAAGTGATGCGGGAGGACGTGCTGCGCGCCATCTACGACATGGAGGTGGCGGTGCACGAGGTGAACGGCGCGCGGCTCGGCGCCTATTATCGCTGACGCCGCTGTCAGCCGCCCTGCGCGGCGGCGGCATCGGCCTGCGGCAGCCAGATGGCGAATAGGGCACCCTGTCCCGGCGGGCTCGCAAGGCTCATGGTGCCGCCGGCCCGGTCCACCAAGGTGAAGCTGATGGAGAGGCCGAGGCCGGTGCCGGCCTTGTCGCCGCCTTGCGGCTTGGTGGTGAAGAAGGGATCGAACACCCGCGCCACATGCTCTGGCGCGATGCCGGGGCCGGTGTCCGCCACCGCGATGGAGACCCCCGCGCGCCCGTTGTGCGCCGCATCGCGGGTTCGCAGGGTGAGGGTCCCGCCCCGCGGCATGGCGTGGGCGGCGTTGACCATCAGGTTGATGAGCACCTGTTGCAGCTCCACCCGGTTCATGAGGACGAGGCGCGTCGCGCTCTCGTCCCGCACCACCTCGATCTCGCCGCGCCCGAGCAGGTACTGCACCAGCACCAGCGCATCGCCGATCACCTCGGACGACGCCACCGGCTCGAGGTGCCCGGCGAACTCGGCCGGCCGGGCGAACTGGAGCAGCTTCGACACGATGATGGTGATGCGGTGGACCTGCTGGTCGATGAGGTTGAACTCGGTGCGCACGGGGGCAGCCGCCGGCCCCAGCACGTCGCGCGCCACATCGAGGTTGCCCTGGATGACCGCCACCGGATTGTTGATCTCGTGGGCCACCCCCGCCGTGATCTCGCCGATAGCCGCCAGCTTCTCCGACATCACCAGCTGGCGCTGGGTGGCGGCAAGCTCCGCGTTGGCGGCCTTCAGCTCCGCCGTGCGGACGGCGACGCGGCCGTCGAGCTCCTGCGCCCAGCGCCTGAGCTCGGCGTCGCGCTGCTGGAGCAGGTCCAGCATGCCGTCGAGATGGTGGGCGACGCGGCCGATCTCGTCGGAGGTGGCGGCAACCCCGGTGCGTGCTGAGAGCGTGCCGGCCTCCACCTGCGCGATGGTGGCGTTCATGGCCTCCAGCGGCCGGAAGATGCCGGCGGCCCAGCGCAGTAGCACGGGACTGGCGATGAGCGCCACCAGCAGGAAGCCGATGCCCACCGCCGCAAGGCTCGCCCGCTTCAGCGCCAGGAACGGCGCCTCCAGGAAGCCCACATAGAGCATGCCGATGCGCTGGCCTTTGCTGTCCACCACCGGCTCGTAGGCGGAGATGTACCAGTCGTTCACCACGAAGGCGCGGTCGAGCCACACCCGGCCCTCGCCCAGCACCGCGTCGCGCACCTCCTTCGACACGCGGGTGCCCAGCGCCCGGCGACCCTCGAACAGGCGCACGTTGGTGGAGACGCGCACGTCGTCCACGAACAGGGTGGCGGTGCCGGCGCTGCCCTCGGGCAGGCTGCCGGGGCGGTAGACGAGGTCGTTGATGGTGTCGATGAAATCGAGATTCTGGTTGAGCAGGATGCCGCCCACCAGCGCCCCTTTCCGCGTGCCGTCCGAAAGCTGCACCGGGGTGCCGGATTGCACCACCATGCCCCGGTCCTCGGCATCGCGCGCGGTGGGCACGGCGCCGGGGGTGGGGACGAGGGCGATATGGGCACGCGCCGCAAGCTCGGGGGAGAGGCGGGCGAGCTGGTCCGGACCGAAGATGTCGATCTGCGTGGAGGCCTGCCCCTCAAGCGCCCGGCGCTCCACCAGCCACAGGCGCGCTTCCGGACCATCCTGCACCGAGGGCGGGGAGGCGGCGATACGGCGGCCCTGCGGGTCCAGCAGGTAGAGGAAATCGAGCCCCATGGTGCGGCGGCGGGCATCGAGGAAGTCGGCCATGGCGGCGCCGTCGCCGGCCTCTGCCACCCGGGCGAAGGCGACCGATTCCCCCAGCGCGTGCAGGGTCTCGTCGGATCGCTCCATGAGGCGGTCGAGATACTGCCGGGCGATGGTGAGGTCGCCCGCGACTTTCGAGATGAGCAGGTGGTCGAACTGGCGCGTCCACCACGTCACCACCAGCGCCAGAACCGCCGGCATGATGATCAGCGTCGGCAAAAGCGCGATGGCCAGCAGCCGCGCCCGCACCGAGCGCAGGCGGGAGAACAGGCGCCTCGGTGCGGCCTGCGCCGCCGGTTCAGGCATTCCAGGCTTTCAGCTTGCGGTCGAGGGTCTTGCGCGAGACACCGAGGCGACGCGCCGCCTCCGCCCGGTTGCCGCCGGCTTCGCCCAGCACCTTGAGCATATGGGCCTTCTCCACCGCGCCGAGGGCCTGCGGGAGGGCGTCCGTGTCCTCCACCGCCGGTTCCTCGTCGGCGTCGGGCACCACGTCGCTGGGGAATTCGCCGAGGATGAGCGAGCGCTCGATGACGTTGCGCAGCTCGCGCACATTGCCGGGCCAGTCGTAGCGGGCGAGGGCGCGCAGCACTCCCGCCGTCAGGTCGAGGGGCGGCACGCCGAGCTGGGCCGACAGCTCGGCCATGAACAGGTGGGCCAGCGGCTCCACGTCCGGCGCTCGCTCGCGCAGGGGCGCGAGGTGGATGTTGACCACGTTGAGCCGGTAATAGAGATCCTGCCGGAAGCGGCCCTGCGCCACCGCCGTGGCGAGGTCGCAATTGGTGGCGGCGATCAGGCGCACGTCCACCGGCACCTCGCGCTCGGCGCCCACCGGACGCACCTTCTTGTCCTCGATGACGCGCAGCAGCTTCGATTGCATGGCGGGCGGCAGCTCGCCCACCTCGTCGAGGAACAGGGTGCCGCCCTGGGCATAGAAGAACAGCCCCTCGCGGGAGGAGGCGGCGCCGGTGAAGGCGCCCTTCAGGTGGCCGAACAGCTCGCTCTCGATGATCTCGGGGGCGATGGCGGCGCAGTTCACCGGCACGAACGGCTTGCCGGCGCGGGGCGAGACATCGTGCAGGGAGCGGGCGGTGACCTCCTTGCCGGTGCCGGATTCGCCGGTCACCAGCACGGTGGTGGGCATGGGGCCGACGCGCTCGATCATGCCCCGCACGGTGCGGGTGGCGTTGGAAGCGCCCACCATGGCGCCGACGCCGGGCAGGGCTTTCAGCTCGCGGCGCAGCACGAAATTCTCGCGCATCAGCCGGCCCCGGTCGAGGCAGCGGGCGATGGCGTTGAGGATCTGGTTGGAGCGGAACGGCTTCAGCACAAAGTCCGCCGCCCCGGCGCGCAGCGCCTTGATGGCGGTTTCCAGGTCCGCGAAGGCGGTGATGAGGATCACGTCCCGGTAGAAGCCCGAGCCGCGCAGCTCCTCCAGCCATTCGAGGCCGGTGCGCCCGGCCATGATGTTGTCGAGGATGATGAGGTCGAAGGGCGTCGCCTCCAGCAACCGCGAGGCCGCCGCCACGTCCGCCGCCTCCGCCACGTGCCGGCAGCGGGAGGCGAGCATGCGCACGAGGAAGTTCCGCATGCCGGGCTCGTCGTCCACCACCAGGATGGAGGCGCCGGCGAGATGCGGGCTGAAGGCGATGTCGCCGGCGGCGTGCTGGGTCGCCTCCTGCGGGGCATCGGCGGTGGTGGCCATCAGGTCTCGATCGTCCTTCTGCGACCCCCGCCGGCACCCCATCCGGCGCCCGCTGAGGGTCCTGCGCGAAAGACGCGTCGTGTGGCCCGCCGCTGGCGCGCCATCCGTCCCGCCTTTCCTCCCCGATGCCGCCGCCGCGTCTTGTGGAGCGCGGGATCGCCGGTCATCGCCCCATCCATCGCGCAAATCGCGGCAACGGGCAAATGGCGAAAGGTCCGGCGCGCCCTTTGCTCAGGGCGGGAGCGCGCCGGAAAGGGGCGGGGATCAGTGGAAGAGGATCACCGCCTTCTGCAGGGTGATCCAGACGCCCCAGGCCAGCGGCACGCCCACCACCAGCCACGCCGCGACCACCAGTGGCAGCGGGGTGGAGCCGGAGGCCACGGGGGTGGAGCCGCGCGCCAGGATGGTGACGCCGCCATCCTTCGCCTCTTCCTCGAAGTCCTCGAAGTCGGCGTGGGCGTCCTCCTTGGCGAGGGCGGCCTTGCTCATCTTCTTGAGGTCCTCGTCCTTCATGTAGAGGTGCTCGGCCACGGGACGGACCAGGAGGTTGCACACGAGGCCCAGCACCAGCAGCCCGGCGAGGATGTACATGGTCTGGTCGTAGGCGGCCTCGCGGGGGATGCCGGAGGCGATCTGGTATTCGCGCAGATAGTTCACCAGCACCGGGCCGAGCACGCCGGCGGTGGCCCATGCGGTGAGCAGGCGGCCGTGGATGGCGCCCACCATGTGGGTGCCGAAGATGTCGGCCAGATACGCGGGGATGGTGGCGAAGCCGCCGCCGTAGAACGACAGGATGATGCAGAAGGCGCCCACGAACAGCACCACCGAGCCCATGTGCGCGGTGGTGGGCACCAGCGCATAGAGGCCGAAGCCCAGCACGAAGAAGATGGCGTAGGTCATCTTCCGTCCGAGCTTGTCGGAGAAGGAGGCCCAAAGGAACCGCCCGCCGATGTTGCACAGGCTGAGCAGGCCGGTGAAGCCGGCGGCGATGGCGGCGATTTGCGCCTTCTGGCCGGCATCGAGCTGGGAGAAGGTGAGGTCGAGGCCGATGAGCCGCCCGCCGAACACCTCCTGCAGCATGGGCGAGGCCATGCCGATGACGCCGATGCCCGCCGACACGTTGAGGCACAGCACCGCCCACAGCAGCCAGAATTGCGGGGTGCGCCAGGCCACGTTCAGGTGCACGTGGCGGTGGGTGACCATGGCGTTGGCGGCGGCGGCCGGCGCCGTCCAGCCCTTGGGCGCCCAGCCCTCGCGTGGCACCCGATAGCTGAGCGCGCCGCCCACCATGAACACGAAATAGAGGGCCGCCATCACCAGGAAGGTCTGCCACACGCCCACCGAGGTGGGAGAGGCGAAATGCTGCATCAGGATGTTGGCCAGGGGCGCGCCGATCATGGCACCGCCGCCGAAGCCCATGATGGCCATGCCGGTGGCCATGCCGCGCCGGTCCGGAAACCACTTGATGAGGGTGGACACCGGCGAGATGTAGCCGAGCCCGAGGCCGATGCCGCCGATGACACCGGAGCCGAGCCACAGCATCCAGATCTGGTGCAGGTAGACCCCCGCCGCCGAGATCACGAGGCCGCCGCACCAGCAGAAGGCGGAGACGAGGCCGGCCTTGCGCGGCCCCGCCGTCTCCAGCCAGCCGCCCCAGATGGCGGCGGAGGAGCCGAGCAGCACGAAGAACAGGGTGTACATCCAGCCCAGCGCCGAGATTTGCCAGTCGCAGGAGGTGGCGAACAGGGCGGCCACCGCGCTCATGTCGGCCGGGCAGGCGACGGGCGCGCTGACGCCCACGGCCCGCGACAGCGGCAGCCAGAACACGCTGAAGCCGTAGGCCATGCCGATGCACAGATGGATGGCGAGGGCCGCCGGCGGCACCAGCCAGCGATTGAAGCCGGCCGAGGCGACGGTGCGCTCCCGGCTCAGAAACGGGGGTGGCGCGAACGCGGTGACGGACATGTTTCCTCCAGCTTTTCTTGTTTGGCGCGCCGCCTTTGGCCGACGCGCGGCACGCCCGCCTAGCAAGGGCAGGGCCAGCGAGCGGGGGCTTGATCCGTCAAGGGCTTGGCTTGGCTCGGCCGGGCGCGGATGGACAAATTGTCCAGTCCGGCCGGCCCCGCGTGGGGAGCGACGGCCAAACTGTCGCAGGGGCGGGGCTTCGGCGCCGCCGGCTTGGGGCCGGTGGGCGGGGCCGCCCGCGCGCGGGTGGCGGGCGCAGCGTCTCGGCTCTCCCGTCATGTCCTAAATCGTGGCTTATTCGACATTTGAGACATAGGCCGCCAGACCTATGGTTCTCCCATCAGAGCCGGCGACGGGGCCGGACAGAGGGGAACAGGCACATGAGCACCAAGGGAACTGCCGTCATCACGGGCGCGTCTTCCGGCATCGGCGCCATCTATGCGGAGCGGCTCGCCGCGCGCGGCCACGACGTGATCCTGGTCGCCCGCAACGCCGAGCGGCTGGCGCAGCAGGCGGAGCGGATCGGCGCGCGCCATGGCGTCTCCGTCCGCGTCTTCAACGCCGACCTGACCGATGCGGCGCAACTGCGGCAGGTGGAGGCGCTGCTTCGGGAGGACGACACCATCAGCGTCCTCGTCAACAATGCCGGCTTCGGTGGGGCCGGGACGCTGCTCCAGTCCGACGTGGACCGCATGGAGGAGATGGTGGCCATCAACGTCACCGCCGTCATGCGCCTGACCTATGCGGTGGCGCCGCGCTTCGTGGCGCGCGGAGCTGGCACCATCATCAACATCTCGTCCATCGTCGCCATCGGGCCGGAGGTGCTGAACGGGGTCTACGGGGGCACCAAGGCCTTCGTGCTCGGCTTCAGCCAGTCGCTGCGCAAGGAACTGGCCGACACCGGCGTCGCCGTGCAGGTGGTGCTGCCGGGCGCCACCGCCACCGCCTTCTGGGATGCCGCCGGCCTGCCCGTCGACCAGCTGCCGCAGGCCTGGGTAATGTCGGCGGCGGATCTGGTGGACGCGGCGCTGGCCGGCCTCGACCGGGGCGAGTTCGTCACCATCCCCTCGCTTCAGGACGGCGCGCAATGGGAGGCCTATGAGGCGGCGCGCCAGGCCATGCTGCCCAACCTCTCCAGCGCCAAGGTCGCCCCGCGCTATACTGCGACAGCTGCGGCCTGATCCATGAGCTGCCGCCGGAAGGCCCGGCGGCAGCGTCTGCGTCAATAGGGGGTGAGGTCGAAATGCCAGGTATTGGCTTCGTGGTGTTCGACGGCTTCCAGATCATGGGCCTTGCCGCCCTCTCGGTTTTCGAGATGGCGAATGGCGTCCTGGGGCGGCCGGCCTATGAGGTGCATGTCCTCTCCGAGCATGGCGGTCCGGTGCGCAACTCCCTCGGCTTCGCCATCGAGACTGCGCCGTTCGGGGCGCAGATCCATGACACCACCATCACCATCGGGTCGCTGGTGGTGAAGCCCTCCTCGCCCGCGCTGCTGGATTATCTGCGCACCGCCGGCGCCGCCTCCCGGCGCGTCGCCGGCATCTGCACCGGGGCCTATGTGCTGGCGGAAGCCGGGCTGCTCGACGGCCGCCGTGCCACCACCCACTGGGCCCATGCGCGCCACTTGCAGAGCCTCTATCCGCGCGTGCGGGTGGAGGCAGACCGCATCTTCAGCGCCGACGGCAATGTGTGGACCTCGGCGGGCATGAGCGCGGGCATCGACCTTGCCCTCGCGCTGGTGGAAGACGATTTCGGGCAGGAGGTGGCGAAGGCCACCGCGCGCAACATGGTGGTCTATCTGCGCCGGCCCGGCGGCCAGTCGCAATTCTCCACCCTGCTGGAGCTGGAGCCGAAATCGGACCGCATCCGCCGCGCGCTGGTCTATGCCAAGGAGCACCTCACCCATCCGCTCTCGGTGGAGGAACTGGCCGAGACCGCCAACCTCAGCCCGCGCCAGTTCAGCCGCCTGTTCCGTGAGGAGACCGGCCAGTCGCCGGCCAAGGCGGTGGAGCACCTGCGCCTGGAGACGGCGCGCATGCTGATGGAGGAGGGCCATCGCTCCATGGACGAGGTGGCCCGCGAGACCGGCTTTGCCGATCGCGAGCGCATGCGGCGGGCCTTCGTGCGCACCTTCGGGCAGCCGCCCCAGGTGATCCGCCGCGCGGAGGTCATTCGCCGCGCCGCCGAGGCCGTGCGCGGGTCCGGCCTCAACTGAGCCTCACGCGGCGCCCGGGACGGGGCGCCGCTCGCGGACCGCGACGATGGCCGCCGCCGCGAGGATGCAGAGCACGCCGGCCACGAAGAAGGCGGGCAGGTAGGTCTGGTAGAAGGTCCGGCTGTAGCCCGCGCCATAGGCTGCCGCCGCCGCCCCGAGCTGATGGCCGGCGAAGATCCAGCCGAACACCAGGTTGGCGCGCTCGCCGAAGCGGTCGGCTGTGAGCTTCACCGTGGGCGGCACCGTCGCCACCCAGTCGAGGCCGTAGAAGACCGCGAACAGGGACAGTCCGTAGAAGCTGAAATCGGTGAAGGGCAGATAGAGCAGCGACAGTCCGCGCAGCCCGTAATACCAGAACAGCAGCCAGCGGCTGTCGAAGCGGTCGGACAGCCAGCCCGAACCCACCGTGCCGATGAAATCGAAGATGCCGATCATGGCCAGCATGCCCGCCGCCGTCACCGCAGCCATGCCGTAGTCGCCGCACAGGGACACGAAATGGGTCTGCACCAGCCCGTTGGTGGAGGCGCCGCAGATGAAGAAGGTGGCGAACAGCACCCAGAAGGTGGGCGTGCGCGCCGCATCCCGCAGCGCCACCAAGGGCGAGGCCAGCATGGCGCCGAACGTCGTGGGCAGCACCGGAACCGGCGGCGGCACGCTGGCGCCATAGGGTAGCAAGCCCACGTCGGACGGCCGGTCGCGCATGAAGAGGAGCACGCACACCACCGCCACCAGCAGCATGGCCAGCACCAGGCCGAGGGCGTTGCGCCAGCCCAGCGCATCGGTGAGCCGGGCAAGGAGCGGCAAAAACACCAGCTGGCCGGTGGCGGTGCTCGCCGTCAGCAGACCCAGCACGAGGCCGCGGCGCTGGGCGAACCAGCGCGTCGCCACAGTGGCGCCCAGCACCATGGCGGTGAGGCCGGTGCCAACCCCTACCACCACGCCCCACAGCAGCACCAGGTGCCAGAGCCTGGTCATGGCGAAGGAGCCGACCACGCCGGCGGCGATCAGCGTCAGCGCCACGGTTGCCACCGGGCGGATGCCGAAGCGGTTCATGAAGGCGGCGGCGAACGGGCCGAGCAGGCCGAACAGCATGAGGCGCACCGCGAAGGCGGAGGAGATGTCGGAGGTGGCCCAGCCGAATTCCGATTGCAGCGGCCCGATGAGCACGCCCGGCGCCCCCACCGCGCCGGCGGTCACCAGCATGGTGAGGAAAGTCACCGCCGCCACCGCCCAGCCATAGTGGATGCCCCTGCGGGCGAGGAGGGCGGCGAGCCGGGGCGCGCGGGTGGGGAAATCGGTCGGTGCGTTCATGGGGTGTCCAATCTACGGGTATATGCCCGTTTATGTCCGCAAAAATCACACGGCGTGCGCAATGGCGCGCAGGGCCTCGATCTTGTCCGCGCCCAGGCGCTTCTCGATCTGGCGCTGGCAGGCCTCCCACAGGGGAGTTGCCGCCGCCAGCGCCTCGACCCCGTGTGGGGAGAGGCTGACCACCGCCTCGCGCTGGTCCTCGCCGCGCCCGGTCTGTACCAGGCCATCGCGCTCCAGCACCTTGACGTTCCGACCGATGGTGGAACGGTCGAGATCGGCGACGCGGCCAAGCTCGGTGAGGCTCACCTGCTGGCGGTTCTGGATCATCCGCAGCAGCGCATATTGCGCGATGTTGATCCCCACCGGCGCCAGCGCCGCGTCATAGGCGGCGGCGACCTTCCGGGTGGCGGTGCGCAACAGGGTGCAGTAGCAGGACGATGTCATGTATGTGCATATACCCGTTTATTGTACCGGTGTCCATGCTTCACCGGATCGCGGGCGGAGCGGCGCGCGGAGGCCGGACATGCAACAGCGCCGGAGCATGCTCCGGCGCTGTGTTTTCCACTCCGCCCTGTGCCGGGGTTCGGGACGTGTCTCTCAGGACTTGCCCAGCGGGCACCCGGTCTCGCCGGCAGGGCGGAACACTTCGGAGGCGGGCAGGGTGGTCACCGGCTTGTAATAATCCCACGGCCCCTTGCTCTCCGCCGGGCTCTTCACCTCGTAGAGGGTGAGGTCGTAGAGCACGCGGCCGTCGGGGCGGATGGAGGCGGCGTGGCCGAAATAGTCCACCGGCAGGCTGCGCATCTCGGCATTCACCTTGGCGGCGTCATCGGTGCCGGCGGCGGCGACGGCCTTGAGATAGTGCTTCACCGAGGCATAGACCGAGGCCTGCTGCTTGGTGGGCATGCGGCCCATCTTGGCCTCGAAGCGCTTGGCGAAGGCTCGCGCCTCGGCGTTCTGGTCCCAGTAGAAGCCGGTGGAGATGAGCAGCCCTTTGGCCAGCGGCAGGCCGATGGCGTGCACATCGGTGATGAAGACGAGGAAGCCCGCGAGCTTCTGTCCGCCGGAAGTGATGCCGAATTCCGCTGCCTGCTTCACCGCATTGCTGGTGTCGCCGCCCACGTTGGCAAGGCCGATCACCTGCGCCTTCGAGGCCTGGGCCTGCAGCAGGAAGGAGGACAGGTCCGCCGCCCCCAGCGGATGGCGCGCATTGCCCACCACCTTGCCGCCGGTGGCCACCACCGCCGCCGAGGCGTCGCGCTCCATGGCGTGGCCGAAGGAATAGTCCACGGTGAGGAAGAACCAGCTCTTGCCGCCGCCCGCCGTCACTGCGCGGCCGGTGGCGTTGGCCAGCGCATAGGTGTCGTCCGCCCAGTGGGTGGAATAGGGCGAGCAGGCCTTGCCGGTGAGGTCCGACACGGCGGCGCCGGAGATGAGCAGGGTCTTCTTCTTCTCCCGCGCGATCTCCTGTGCGGCGAGGGCCACCGAGCTGACCGGCAGGTCGGCCACCGCATCCACGCCGCCCTCGTCGAACCATTTGCGCAGGGTGGCGCCGCCCACGTCCGGCTTGTTCTGGTGATCGCCGGCAATCACCTCCACCGGCGCGCCGGAAACCTTGCCGCCGAAATCATCCACGGCGAGCTGCGCCGCCACCACCGAGCCCTTGCCGCCGATGTCGGCGAACTGCCCGCCCATGTCGCCGAGCACGCCGATGCGCACCACATTGTCGGAGATCTGGGCACGGGCGGCGGACGGTAGCAGGGCCATCGTGGCAGCAAGAGTGGCCGCAAGGGCGAAGGCGGGCAGCGCCGCGCGCGGGGTGTGCGGGGCAGTCAAACGATGCATCATGATCCTCCCATGGGCGCGCGCCGTCGTTCCTGCGCGGCGCGCCGGTTCTGTCTTGTTCCTTGATTACTGTGCGGGCCGCCGATTGGCGTCGGCGGCCTTGGCCTTGTACCAGCGGCCCCGGTCTTCGACCGGCGCCGCGCGGGCTTCACCCTTCCAGGGCGTGCCACATCTCGATGTCGCGCTCGGCGGTCCAGATGCGCGGGGTGTCGATGCCCTTGGCCTCGTCATAGGCGCGGGAGATGTCGAACGGCATGCAATGGTCGAAGATGACCCAGTGCCCGTACTTGGGCCGCATCTGTCGCAGCGCCTCGGCATAGACGGTCTTCAGGTCGTGGCCTGCGGCCACGCCCGCCTCGGCGATGGCGAAGGCGTCGCGCAGGAAGGCGCGGGTTTCGTCCAGCCCGGCCTTGATCTGGTCGGGGGTCGTGAGCGCCTCGCCGCGGCCCGGCACCAGCTTTTCCGCGCCCAGGGTTTCCAGCCGGTCGAGGGTGTGGGGCCAGTCGCGGAAATGGGCATCGCCGCAATAGGGCGTGGCGCCGAATTCCACCAGGTCGCCGGAGAACAGCACCTTCTCCTTGGGCAGCCAGGCGATGGTGTCGCCGCGCGTGTGGCCGCGTCCCGCATGGATGATGCGCACCTCGCGGGAGCCCAGCCAGAGCGTCATTTCCCCATGGAAGGTGAGGCTGGGCCAGGTGAGGCCGGGAATGGTCTCCTGGGCCCGGAACAGGCGCGGGAAGCGCTGGATCTCGGAGGCCATGTCCTGCGCGCCGCGCTCTTTGATCATGTCGCGGGTGACGTCCGAGGCGATGACGTTGACGCGCTCGTCGAAGCCGGCCGCGCCCAGCACCCGCACCGCGTGATAATGGGTGAGCAGCACGTGGCGGATGGGCTTGTCGGTGACGGCGCGGATCCGCTCCACCAGCTCGCGCGCCATGACCGGGGTGGCGCGGGCGTCGATGACCAGCACGCTGTCGTCGCCGATGATGACGCCGGAATTGGGATCGCCTTCCGCGGTGAGGGCGAAGACGCCGTCCGCAAGCTCGGTGAAGGTCTCCTTCTTCTCGGCGAGGTCGGCCTGGCTTGCGAACTTCTTGGCTGGTGCGGTCGCGGTGCTCACGCGGGTTTCCTCCGTTGGGGTGCGGCGCGCGGATTATGGCTTGCGGCGGCGATGGCCGCCGGTCGTCCGATGCGCGCTTCCTTGTTCTTCGACAGTTTGATATACCGCAATTGGTTGCGATTGAGACCAAGTTATACAGTTGCGACTGCAACAGTCAAGGCCGCCGTGCAGGGGCGGCGAAGAGGAGAGGGCGTACGCCCCTTGAGCCATGTCGAAGCGGAAGGTCGAGCGACTGAACCTGTTGAAATTCATGCCATTCCGGCTCAACCGGCTGGCGGCGGAATTCTCCAATGCGCTCGCCATGGAATACATGGCCCGCTTCGGCATCGACATTCCCGAATGGCGGGTGCTGGCGACCCTCGGCCTGCACGACGCGCCGCGCAGCGCCCAATATGTGGTCCGCTGCACCCGCACCCACAAATCCCGCATCAGCCGGGCGGTGGGCTAGCTGGTGACCCTCGGCTATGTGGCGCGGGCGGAGGCGACGGACGATCGCCGCGAGGTGATGCTGGAACTCACCCCCAAGGGGCGGGCGGTCTATGCCGAGCTGGTGCCGCTGCTGCTGAAGCGCGAGGAGGCCATCCTCTCCTGCCTCAGCGCCGACGAGCGCGCCCAGCTCGACCACCTGATGGACAAGCTGGAGCAGAGCTTCGACCTGGTGCAGTGCGGGGATTGAGATCCTCGATGCGGCAAGGGCTCACCCGCGCTCGATGAGGCCCTGGGCGCGGGCCAGCACCTTGGCCATGGCCTTGTCCAGCACCGCGCGCTCCTGCGCGTCGAGGTCCTCCAGCAGGTAATCTTCCCGCGCCCGCGCCAGCGGCACGATCTTCTGGAACAGGGCACGCCCCGACGCGGTCAGGGTGAGGATCTTCGCCCGGCGGTCGGCGTCGTCGGTGGCGCGGGTGATGAGGTTTGCCTCCTCCAGGCGCGCCACGGCGCGGCTCACCTGCATCTTGTCGAGGGTGGAATAGGCGCCGATGTCCTTTGCCGCCATGCCGTTGTTGGCGCCCAGCGCCGCCAGCACGCGCCATTCGGCCCGGGTGATCTGGAAGCGGTCGCCATAGAGCTGCGCCACCGCCTGCGAGACGTTCTCGGCCAGCACCGCGAGGCGGTAGGGGAAGAAATCCGCGAGCGCGAACGGGACCACCTCGTGCTTCGCCATGCCGCCCGTTCTCCGTCCTGCATTGATAACGCAGGTTACATATACATGGCCGGGCGATCCGGCTCTAGCGCCGCTGCGCTTTTCCTTGCTTCAGCATGCCAGATGCAAAATCGTCTCGATCGCAACGAATTTCGCTTGCGCCATTTAGTAACGTTCGTTACTTTTAATCCCGGCCCACACAGCCCAATCAAAAGTCGGAGGACGCCATGCTCGTCGAGAAGATTCATCACGTCGCCTACCGCTGCAAGGACGCCAAAGAGACCGTGGAGTTCTACCGCGACATCCTCGACATGGAGCTGATCGGCGCCATCGCCGAGGACAAGGTGCCTTCCACCAAGGCGCCGGACCCCTACATGCACATCTTCCTCGATGCGGGCTGTGGCAACATCCTCGCCTTCTTCGAGCTGCCCAATTCCCCGCCCCAGGGCCGCGATCCCAATACCCCCGAATGGGTGCAGCACATCGCCTTCCAGGTGGGCGACGTGGCCGCGCTGGAGACCGTGAAGGCGAAGGCCGAGGCGGCAGGCGTGGATGTCATCGGCCCCACCGACCACGACATCTTCAAGTCCATCTATTTCTTCGATCCGTCGGGCCACCGGCTGGAGCTTGCCGCCTGGACCACCACGCCGCAGACGCTGGCCCGCCTGAAGGCGGTGGCCCCCGCCATGATCGAGGAATGGGCGGTGACCAAGAAGCCCCCGCGCCACGCCGCCTGGCTGCACGAGAAGGAATTCTCCGCCAACTGAGGGGAGGCCCCCCTCGCGCCCGGACGCCACCGGGCGCACCATCACCATTCGTCACGAGGCCGAATGGCCCGCCGCGCTTCGGGAGAAACGCTCCGATGATGAGCACCTATACCTATCCCAAGTACCCCTATCGCATCTCCTCCGAGCAGGAAGCCGGCCGCCTCGTGCGCCATCCGGTGGTGGTGATCGGCGCCGGCCCCGTGGGCCTCACCGCCGCCCTGGACTTCGCCGCGCGCGGCATTCCCACCGTGGTGCTGGACGACAACGACACGGTCTCTCTCGGCTCGCGCGCGGTGTGCTACGCCAAGCGCCCGCTGGAGATCTGGGATCGCCTGGGCTGCGGCGAGCGCATGGTGGAGCGGGGCATCAGCTGGCGCATCGGCAAGGTCTTCTTCGAAGATGACCTGCGCTACCAGTTTGATCTTCTCCCCGAGCCGGACCACAAGATGCCGGCCATGATCAACCTTCAGCAATATTATCTGGAGGAGTTCATGGTGGAGGAATGCGCCCGCCAGCCACTGGTGGACCTGCGCTGGAAGCACAAGCTGCTCTCGCTCCAGCAGCACGAGGATTTAGCGACCCTCGTGGTGGAGACGCCAGACGGGGTGTTCACAATGGAGGCGCAATGGGTGGTGGCCTGCGACGGCGCCAATTCCGACACCCGCAAGATGGTGGGCGCCGAATTCACCGGACAGGCCTTCCAGGATCGCTTCCTCATCGCCGACGTGGTGATGAAGGCACACTTCCCCACCGAGCGCTGGTTCTGGTTCGATCCCCCCTTCCATCGCAACCAGTCGGTGCTGCTGCACCGGCAGGCGGACGACGTGTGGCGCATCGACTTCCAGCTCGGCTGGGACGCCGACCCCAACGAGGAGAAGAAGCCTGAGAACATCATCCCGCGGGTGAAGGCCATGCTGGGGCCGGAGGCGCAGTTCGAGCTGGAATGGGCCTCGGTCTACCAGTTCGCGTGTCGGCGCATCGACCGCTTCCGCCACGGCCGGGTGATCTTCGCCGGCGACGCCGCCCACCAGGTCTCGCCCTTCGGCGCGCGCGGCGCCAATTCCGGGGTGCAGGACGTGGACAATCTGGGCTGGAAGCTCAAACTGGTGCTCGATGGCCTTGCCCCCGAAACCCTCGTGGACACCTACCATGAGGAGCGGGCGCTGGCCGCCGACGACAACATCGCCAACTCCACCCGCTCCACGGATTTCATCACGCCGAAGAGCGCCATGAGCCGGCGCTTCCGCAATGCCGTGCTGGAGCTGGCGCAGGAGCATCCCTTCGCCCGGCCGCTGGTGAATTCCGGCCGGCTCTCCACCCCCACGCCCTATCTCGCCTCCCCCCTCAACACGCCGGACGAGGACGCCTTCGCCGGCCTCATGGCGCCGGGCACCACCTGCGCCGACGCACCGGTGCGGGTGGATGGCAAGGAGGGATGGTTCCTCGGCCTGCTGGGCGGCGGCTTCACGGTGGTCACCTTCGGCGATGCGCCGCTGGGCGAGGTGCGCTCAGGCGGCATCGCGGCCCCGGTGCTGCGCATCGGCATCGACGCGGTGGACGCCAAGGGCCGCCTCGCCGAGCGCTATGACGGCGCGGACGGCACCACCTATCTCATCCGCCCGGACCAGCATGTGGCGGCCCGCTGGCGCAGCTTCGACCCCGACAAGATCCAGGGCGCTATCAAGCGCGCCATCGCCGCCTAGAGCGCTTTCCATTCGCTCCGGCTCACGGAAATCGCTCTAGACTCTCGTTTTGACGCGTTTTCTTTACGCGAACCGGTACCCACTTCGCTCGAAAGCGCTTTGAAGGAGGAGACGCCATGCTTCACACCCTGCCCACGGACGCGCCGCGGCACGACACCTTGATCCGCGCGCCCAACATCCCGGACCCGGACGGCTTCTATGAGGAGCTGATCGAAAGCCAGCGCCTGCTGGGCGACGAGGAGGCGCAGCTCATGAACTGCAAGCTCATCCTGCTGCTCGCCAACCACATCGGCGACCGTGGGGTGCTCACCCAGGCCCTGAAGGCGGCGGGTGGGGCAGCGAAGTAGAGCGGAGCGCCGCTATCGCGAGGTGGACACCGTGCGGCCGGGCAACCGGATGAAGGCGGCGCGCTGCGAAAGCTCGGTCGCGGCTTCGCGCAGCAGGTCCCCGTCCCCGGCGCCATCGGCGGCAAGGCGCTTCGCGGCGGCGCCCAAGGCTCGCGCCGCACGCTCGGGGTCCGTGCCCACATGGCGCAGCCGGGCCAGCGCCGCGTTGAGCCGCCGGGCGGTTCCCGGCGCCAGATCCGGCCGGCCAAAGACCTCGACGTGGAGGGCCTCGTCCATGTGGAGGATGGCGGAGCCTAGCAGGAGAACGGCAAAGCCGCCCTCCACGGCCTGCTCGCGGCTGCCGCCGGTCTTGTCGGCCCAGCGCGCCAGCCGCAGCACCCGGTGATAAAGCCGTCCCCGCCATACGGCACGGTGCCGAGAGGCGCCGCGTCGCCCGGCCATGGACTGGAGATCGTGGACCATCATGGTCACCAGCGTGCTCAGCCGCCGACGCCCATCCACGGGAAAGATCAGCAGGAAGGCCAGCAGTCCCACCGCCGGCCCGAGCACGACGGCGCCGGCCAGCATCAGGGAATGGGCGAAGGTGCCGGCCAGTGGCCAGGCCGGCTGCAGCATCAGCAGCACCACCATGGAATAGTCGAAGCCGACCGGCCCCGCTGTCCGCCGGTGGGCCTGGATGAATGCCCCCAGCAGGATGAAGGGCATCATCGCCAGCACCAGCCCGAAGGCGCTGTCCGCATGGGGCCACACCAGCCAGCGGCAGGCCAGCGCGCCGGCCGCGCCCAGCATCTGGCCCATCATCACCTGCTTCAGGGTCTGCGCCGGATTGTCGGCGGTGGAGAAGATGCTGGTCATGATGGCGGCGCCGAGCAGCATGAAGGCACCGGCCTCCCACCCCGTTGCCAGCCAGGCCGCGCCCACCGCGAGCAGGGTGACCGTGGCGCGGATCAACGCTTCCCGCGCGCCGATGAAATCGCGGTGCAGGACCACGCCATCGTGCGCCCCGGTGCGCGCGCCACCCGCCCCGTTCGGCTGCGTGGCCTCGGCGAGCCCTTCGAGCGCGTCATGGAGCATGCGGTCGGAGCCGGCGAGTTCAGCTGCGTGGCGCAGGGTTGCCTCGGCATCCTGCGGTCGATTGGTGGAGGAAGCTTCGGCGGCCTGCTGCACGGCCGCGACCAGTGCCGCGTCGCAGGCCGGGCGCGGCGGGCGCCGCATCCACAGCAGCAGCGCCACATCCGCCGTCAGCAGACGACGGATGGCCCGGATGGTCGCGCGCGAGCGCAGCGATCCGGCGGCATGGCCGTCCAGTGCGTCCTCGATGGCGGCCATTTCGGAGAGCAAATTCTGGTGCTCGCCCCGGCCCGGCGCCAGCGTTCCCGCCAGATGCGCGGCCAAGTCGTTGAGAATGCGTGAGGTCAGCCGGCGCACCCGCCGCGCGGGATCGTCCGGATCGGCCGGCGCGGCGAACACCCAGCCGATGGCGAGCGCCACCCCGACGCCGAGCAGCACCGTGAGCATGCGGTCGATGCCCACCACGAAGGGGCCGGCGGACAGGGTGCTGTGGAGCAGGGTCACCATGGCCGCCGAATAGCCGGCCAGCATGGCGCCGTAGGAGGCAAAGCCCCGCAACAAATTGCCGGCCCCGGCGCACAGGCCGATCCACACGGCAAGGCCGAGGACGATGGCCCATTGCTGCCCGTGCGCGGCGAACAGGAGGCCGATCCCCGCCACCGAGCCGATGATGGTGCCCACCGCGCGGAAGAAGCTCTTTTCCACCAATTGGCCCCGCACCGGCTGGGCGGCGGCCCACACTGTCATGGCCGACCATTGGGGATGTTCGAGGCCCACCAGCCACGCGACAAGGAGCGCGCAGCAGGCTGCGAGCGCGGTGCGCAGGGTGAAGTTCAGGCGGATCGGGTCGAAGCCGAGCCGCTCCAAAGCGGGGCGGGCGATCATTGCTGGTCTCCGCCGTGGCGCAGCGCCTGGATGCGGGTGTCGATCCGCTCCAGGGCCTTGGTCACGGCCGCCATCTCGGCATCGTCGAGATCCGCCAGCATCCGGGCCTCGATGCCGTTCAGGAGGCGCTGGATGTCGGCCATGGCCTCGCGGCCGGCCGGTGTCAGGAACAGCAGGTTGGCGCGCCGGTCGGCCGGGTCCTGCCGACGTTCGATCAGCCCCTTGGCGGCGAGGATGTCCAGCAGGCGCACGAGGCTCGACCCGTCGATGCCCACCCGCGCCGCGAGGTCCTTCTGCGAGAGGCCGCCGCCGGAACGGCCGATGTGGAGGAGGGGGCTCCAGGTGGCGTCGGAGAGGCCCATGTCGGCAAGGCTCGCATCGAGCGCGCTGCGCCAGTGGCGTGCCACCACCACGAACAGCATGCCGAAGCGCTCGCGGGCGGAGATGGGATCGGTCATGGGATTTATGATTGTTCAAATAATTTGAATTCAAATTATATAGCCGAAACCAGACCGCCGCGCCACCCCCATCCTAAAGGCACGGAACATCTTCCGTTCGGTCACGCGGCGGCTTCCAGCTCCCGGAGCATCAGGCCGGCGAGCCATTGCGCGAACACCTCGAGCCGCGGCGACAGATGCCGGCGGTGGGGATAGAGCAGCGCCATGGGCAGCGGCGCGGCGCGGTGCGCGGGCATGACCTCCACCAGTTCGCCGGCCGCCAGGTGGCGCCTCACGTCATAGGCCGGGATCTGGATGAGGCCGAGGCCGGCGCGGCAGCAGGCGATATAGGCCTCGGCGCTGTTCACCGTCACCCGCCCCGGCAGGTCGAGGGTGCGCGCGACACCGTCTTCCATCCATTCCCAGTCCTCGACCCGTCCGGTCGAAGGCGAGGCGTAGCGCACCGCGAAATGGCCGGGAAGGTCGGCGGGCGTCGCGGGAACGCCATGGGTGTCGAGATAGCGCGGGCTCGCCACATTGATGAGCACCAGGTCGCCGAGGGGGCGAGCGATGCAGCTGGAATCGCTCAGGGATCCCACCCTGAGGGCGCAGTCCACCCCTTGCTCGACCAGGTCGATGGCGCGATCGCTGACCCCAAGCTCGATCTCGATCCCCGGATGGGCGGCGAGGAAATCGGGCAGCGCGGGCGCAAGGACGAGGCGGCCGATCCGTCCCGGCACGTCCACCTTCAGCTTGCCGGTGGGCTGTTGTCGGGCCTGCCGGAACAGGCCTTCGGCCTCCTCCACGTCCTGGATCAGGCGCAGGCAGCGCTCGTAGAAGGCCGTGCCGTCATGGGTCGGCGACACGCGGCGCGTGGTGCGATGGAGCAGCCGCGTCCCGACCCGCCCCTCCAGATCCTGGATGGCCGAGGACACGGAGGATCGCGGCAGCCCCAGCATGTCGGCGGCACGGGTGAAGCTCGCGCATTCCACCACCCGGACGAAGATGCGGAAAAGGTCGATGCGGTCCAAGTGGGTCTCGATTGTTCGTCAATAGCGACAGGTCTTGGCGATGGTAGCGGATTTATCCAGACAGGACAGTCAATAAGGTGGGCCGACACCATCGCGGCCGGGAGCGGGGACCCGGCTGCACGCCAGGAGGCTCAGGGGATGACAGACCACACCATTGCGGGAAAGACGGTTCTGATCGCGGGCGGCGCGAAGAATCTCGGCGGCCTTCTGGCGCGGGACCTCGCGGCCCACGGCGCGAAGGCCATCGCCATCCACTACAACAGCGCGGCGACCGCCGCCGCGGCCGAGGCCACCGTCGCCGCGGTCAAGGCCGCGGGCGCGGAGGCGGTCGCCTTCCAGGCCGATCTGACCCACGCGCGCGGGGTCGAGCAACTGTTCGCCGATGCCGTCGCCGCCTTCGGCCGGCCGGACATCGCGGTGAACACGGTGGGCAAGGTGCTGAAGAAGCCCATTCTGGACATCTCCGAGGCCGAATACGACGAGATGAGCGCGGTGAATGCCAAGTCCGCCTTCTTCTTCCTCAAGGAGGCCGGCAAGGCGGTGAACGACAACGGCAAGATCGTGACTCTCGTCACCTCGCTGCTGGGCGCCTTCACGCCGTTCTATGCCTCCTATGCGGGCACCAAGGCGCCGGTGGAGCATTTCACCCGGGCCGCGGCGAAGGAGTTCGGGGCGCGGGGCATCTCGGTGACCGCCATCGGCCCCGGCCCCATGGACACGCCGTTCTTCTACGGCGAGGAAAGCCCCGAGGCGCAGGCCTACCACAAGTCGGCCGGCGCCCTTTCCGCCTTCTCGAAAACCGGCCTGACCGACATCGAGGATATCGTGCCCTACATCCGCTTCCTGGTCTCGGAGGGCTGGTGGATGACGGGCCAGACCATCCTCGTGAACGGCGGCTACACCACCAAGTGATGGGGGCGCCGGTGTAGCAAAGCGCGGCGTGCGGCACTGGCGGCCATTTCGCAATCGCGCCGCGGCCTGCCATGTTGGCGGGCAACGCAGCATCAGGGACACAGCATGGCCGCCGAGACCGCACACGCCGCCGCCACGCACGGCTTCGATATCCTTCCCGTCGTCGTCCTGCTGGCAGCGGCCGTGGTGGCGGTGCCGCTGTTCAAGCGGCTGGGCCTCGGCTCGGTGCTCGGCTATCTCGCCGCCGGGCTCGTCATCGGGCCGTTCGGGCTCGGCCTGTTTTCCGATCCCCAGTCCATCCTCCACGTCGCCGAACTGGGCGTGGTGATGTTCCTGTTCATCATCGGGCTGGAGATGCAGCCCTCGCGCCTGTGGTCCATGCGCGGGGAAATCTTCGGCCTCGGGCTGGTGCAGGTGGGGGTGTGCATTGCGCTGCTCATCTGCGTAGGCCTTGCGCTCGGCTTTCCGGCGGCGCAGAGCTTCGTGGCGGGCACCGGCTTCGTGCTCACCTCCACCGCCATCGTCATGCAGATGCTGGAGGAACGCCGCGCCCTGGGCCTGCCCAAGGGGCGGCGCATCATGGCGATCCTGCTGCTGGAAGATCTCGCCATCGTGCCGCTTCTGGCCCTCGTCGCCTTTCTGGCGCCGGGCGGGGCCGAGGTGACGCTACAACAACGCCTCGCCAGCGTGGGTATCGGCCTCGGCGCCATCGCGGCGCTGGTGGTGGCCGGGCGCTATGCGCTCGATCCCATGTTCCGCCTGCTGGGCAAGGCGCGGGCCCGCGAGGTGATGACGGCCGCCGCCCTGCTGGTGGTCCTGGGGGCGGCGCTGCTGATGCAGGCGGCCGGCCTCTCCATGGCCATGGGCGCCTTCCTTGCCGGCGTGCTGCTGTCGGAATCCTCCTTCCGGCACCAGCTGGAGGCGGATGTGGAGCCGTTCCGCGGCGTGCTGCTGGGCCTGTTCTTCCTCGGCGTGGGCATGGCGCTCGACCTGTCGGTGATCGCTGCCAACTGGCGCCTCGTGGCGGTGTCCGTGGTCGCCTACATGGTGCTGAAGACCATCGGCATCTATGGGGTGGCGCGGCTGTTCCGCTCCGGCCATCGCGAGGCGCTGGAGCGCGCCGTGCTGATGGCGCAGGGCGGCGAATTCGCCTTCGTGCTCTATGCGGCGGCGACCGGCGTCGGCATCCTCGACACCACAGGCGATGCCATCCTCACCGCCACCATCATCGTCTCCATGGCGGCGACGCCGCTCCTCGTCATCGCCCACGATCGCCTGATGCCCAAGCCCGCCCCCTCCCTGGAGGGCATGGAGGCGCCGGAGAATCTGTCGGCCAGCGTGCTGCTCATCGGCTTCGGCCGCTTCGGCCAGATCGTGAGCCAGCCGCTTTTGGCCCGCAGCTGTTCCATCACCATCATCGAGACCGACACCGACGGCATCCGCGACGCGCGCGACTTCGGCTTCAAGGTGCATTACGGCGACGGCACGCGCCTCGACATCCTGCACGCGGCGGGGGCGGGCGAGGCCCGGCTCATCGTCATCACCGTGAATGATCGCGAGGCCAGCCTGAAGATCGCGGAACTGGCCAAGGCGGAGTTTCCCCTCGTTCCGGTGATCGCCCGGGCTTTTGATCGCGGGCACGCCATCGAGCTGATCCACGCCGGGGTCGATTTCCAGATCCGGGAGACGCTGGAATCGGCGCTGGCGCTCGGCGCCAAGGGCTTGTCCCTGCTCGACGTGGACGACGAGGAAGTGGCCCGCGTGGTGGACAACGTGCGCCGGCGGGATGCGGAGCGCTTCGCCATCGAGATCACCGACGGCATCTATGCCGGCCGCGACCTCATCCACGGCAACGCGCCGGTGAAGGGAAGCGGCGGCGCCTAGAGCGTTTTCGAGCGAAGTGGACGCCGGTTCGCGTGAAGAAAACGCGTCAATACAAGACTCTAGAGCGATTGCCGTGAGCCGAGGTGAGCGGAAAACGCTCTAGAGCCCGCGCCGCCGCGCGCCTATTCCTTCCCGAAATCTTACCGGATTTGCATTCTGCAAAAACATCGGGGTCTTTACGTTTCGGGAATATCTTGTTCACCCGCTGTTAAGACAAGTAAATATCCTGTTTTTCTCAGCCTTTAGCAAAGTTTTCATCGCCGCCTGCAATCTTGTCTTGCGTCTTGATGTGTAGCAGGTGCGTAGCGATGACCGATGCCTATCGGCCGAGGGTGAAATATGTGATCGGCCCGGATGGGGGACCGTTGACCATCGCCGACCTGCCGCCGCCGGATACGCGACGCTGGGTCATCCGCCGCAAGGCGGAGGTGGTGGCCGCCGTGCGTGGCGGGCTCCTGTCCCTTGAGGAAGCGTGCAAGCGCTACACCCTCACCGTGGATGAGTTTTTGTCGTGGCAGGCCTCCATCGACCGCCACGGCCTGCCCGGCCTGCGCACCACGCGCATCCAGCACTACCGGCAATAGGGGCCGCGTGCCCCGGCCGACTGTCTTGACTGCTGCGCAGGAGTCTCTGCTGGGTCCCGGCTCGGCGCTCCGGCTGCGCCGTCGCTGGTCCGGGACACGAGGCGGCTTTATTCCGCCGCCGCCAGCTCCGCCGCGATGAAGGCGCCGAGCCTTGCCCCACCGTCCGTGGGCGTGCCCACATTGTCGATGACGAGGTCGGGCGCCACGTCCACCTCCGGCGCGCGCGACAGGCGCTCCTCGATATCGGCCGCGTCCTCGCGGCCACGGGCGGCGAGGCGCCCGGCACGCACCGCCACCGGCGCCGTCACCTCCACCACGCGCACCCGTGCAAAGCGCGCCCGCGCCTCCGGCAAGGTGGCGCGCGAGCCGTTGGCCACGACCACGCCGCCTTCCGCAATGGCCTGCGCCACCTCGGGACCGAGCGCATAACAGAGCCCATGCGCCCGCCAGAACAGCGGGAAACGCCCCTGCGCCCGGAGCGCCTCGAACTCCGCCTCGCTCAGGGTGCCGTGGGCCTCGCCCATGCCCGTGGGGCGGGTGACGAGCCTTCGGGCGAACAGCACGCGGCCGTCCCCGGCGAAGCGGGCGCGGGCGATGTCGATCAGCGTGTCCTTGCCGGCGCCCGAGGGGCCGACCACCAGCAGCAGCGTTCCGGGACCCAGCAGGCCATCCGGTCGCCTGTCGCCGGGCCTGTGGTCGAGGGTCGCCCCTGCGCCGGTCTTCTGCGTGTTCATGCCACCCTTTGCCCCGCGCGATGGACCGCCCGGACCACCGGCATGTCGCCGGCGAGGGTGACCCGCACCAAGTCGGCGCGTCGGCCCTGGGCGATCTCGCCCCGGTCGGTGAGGCCCGCCACCTCGGCCGGGGTCTTCGTCACCATGCGCACCGCCCGCGGCAGGTCGATGGAGGGCACCCGGCGGTTGAGGTCGAACGCCGACCACAGCAGCGAGGAGGGCACGTAGTCGGACGAGAGAATGTCCAGTAGGCCGGCGCGGGCCAGCGCCTCGGCGGAGACATTGCCGGTGTGGGAGCCGCCGCGCACCAGGTTCGGCGCGCCCATGAGCACGCGGATGCCGGCGTCGTGGGAGAGCTTGGCGGCCCCCTCCGTGGTGGGGAATTCGGCCACCGCCACCCCGTCGCCAATGGCTTCGGCCACATGCTCGGGGGTGCCGTCGTCGTGGCTTGCCACCACGCAGCCGTGGGCATGGGCCAGCGCCACCAGCCCGGCGCGGTTCTCCCGCGCGAAGCGCTCGTGGAAATCGAGCCGCGTGGCCACGATCACATCCATCTCCTCGGCCGTGATTCCGCTCTTCTTCATGTAATAGGAGCGGAACTGCTCCACGCTCGCAAACTGCCTCTGACCCGGCGTGTGGTCCATGAGCGAGATCAGGTGCACGTCGGTGGTGTCGAGGATGGCGGCGGCGTCCTCCACCACCGTGTCGGTGGGCACCTCGCAGCGCAGGTGGATGAGGTGGTCGGCCCGCAGAACGCCGGCGGCGCGGGCTTCCTTCAGCGCGCGGATGAGGATGGGCGCATCGCCGTCCATGCCCACCGCCTTCTTGTCCGGCCACACCCGCAGGCTGTCGAACACGGTGGTGATGCCGGACGATGCGATCTGCGCGTCATGGGCGAGAACGGCGGCGAGCGGATTCCAGCGCACCTTGGGGCGGGGGGCGAGGTGGCCTTCCACATGGTCGGTGTGGAGCTCCACGAGGCCGGGCAGGAGAAAGTCGCCCTCCAGGTCCACCGCGCATTGGGGTGCCGCGCCGGTGCCGATGGCGCTGATGCGGCCGTCGCGCACGGTGAGGTGGCCCGTGACGATCTCGTCTGCGAGGACGAGGCGGGCATTGGCGAACACCTGTTCGGTCATGTCTTCAATCCTGGCTCAGGCGGAGAAGCGGGTGACGTCCACCACCCGGTCGGCGACGGCGTCGCGGGTTTCGGCATCGTGGAAAATGCCCAGCAGGCCGCAGCCTTGCGCCTTCTTCTCGTGGATAAGGTCGATCACCACCGCCCGGTTGGCGGCGTCCAGCGATGCGGTGGGTTCGTCCAGCAGCAGCAGGGGCTGGGTGCCGATGAAGCCGCGCGCCACGTTCACCCGCTGCTGCTCGCCGCCGGAGAAGGTGGCGGGGGGCAGGCCCCACAGCCGCTCGGGCAGGTTGAGCCGGGCCAAAAGCGCCCCGGCGCGGGCCTTGGCGGTCCCGGTGTCCACGCCCTCGGCGCGCAGTGGCGCGGCCACCACGTCGAGGGCCGACACGCGGGGGATGACCCGCAGGAACTGGCTGACATAGCCGATGCGCGCGCGCCGCAGGCGCAGCATCAGGCGCGGGTCGGCGCCTGCCACCTCAACCATGGCGCCATGGTCGGCCACCTGCACGGAGCCCTGATCCACCCGGTAATTTCCGAACACCATCTTGAGGATCGAGCTTTTCCCCGCCCCCGACGGCCCGCCCAGCGCCACGCACTCCCCCGCATGGACGGCGAAGGAGACGGCGGACACCACCGGCAGGCTGAGGCCGCCCTGAAGGTGCAGGGTGAAGCTCTTGCCGAGGTTTTCGACGAGGAGGAGGGGGACGCCTTGGGGCGAGGCCATAGTCCCTTGAGCCGCCGTCATGCCCGGCCTTGTGCCGGGCATCCACGCCGTGCCGCTGGCGCAATGTTCGGGAGGCTGTGCCCGGTCGCCGGGCGTGGATGGCCGGGACGAGCCCGGCCATGACGATGCTTCTGTTCCATGCTCTCTGCACGAGGCGGTCGGATCGGTCATCATGCGGCGAGCACCGAGGAGACGAGGAGCTGGGTGTAGGGCTCGCGCGGGTCGTCGAGCACCTGGTCGGTGAGGCCCTGTTCGATGACGCGGCCGGACTTCATCACCATGATGCGGTGGGACAGCAGCCGCGCCACCGCCAGATCATGGGTGACGATCACCACCGCAAGGCCGAATTCCTCCACCAACTGGCGGATGAGGTCGAGCAGCCGCGCCTGCACCGAAACGTCGAGGCCGCTCGTGGGCTCGTCCATGAAGACAAGACGCGGGCGGGTGACCAGGTTGCGCGCGATCTGGAGCCGCTGGCGCATGCCGCCGGAAAAGGTGCGCGGATCATCGTCCATGCGCTCGGTGGCGATCTCCACGCGGGCGAGCCAGTCGGCGGCCTCGTCGCGGATGTTGCCGTAGTGGCGCCAGCCCACGGCCATGAGGCGCTCGCCCACATTGCCGCCGGCCGAGACCGCCATGCGCAGGCCCTGCTCCGCATGCTGGCGCACGAAGCCCCAGTCGGTGCGCAGCAGCAGGCGCCGCTCGGCCTCCGACAGCGCCGCGAGGTCGCGCATCTGTCCGTCGCGCATGCGGTAGGCGACGCGGCCTGCGCTCGGAGCCATCTCCGTGGAGAGCAGGCCGAGCAGGGTGGACTTGCCGGAGCCCGATTCCCCTACGATGGCGAGCACCTCGCCCGCGTGCAAAGTGAGGCCCACGTCGCGGCAGCCGAGGCGGGACCCATAATATTTCGCCAGCCCCTCGGCGACGAGGAGGGGGGCGTCGGGGGGCGAGATCATCTCCGGGCTCATGGCTGGCCCTCCCCGTAAGGCGCGCTCATGGAGCCGGTGTGGCCATCGGCCTGCCGGGTGGCGCAATGGTCGGTGTCGGAGCACACGAACATGCGCGATCCCTTGTCGTCGAGGATCACCTCGTCGAGATAGACCCCCTTGGCGCCGCACAGGGCACAGGGCTCGGCGAAGGCCTGCACCGCGAACGGGTGGTCCTCGAAATCCAGCGACACCACGCGGGTATAGGGCGGGATGGCATAGATGCGCTTCTCGCGCCCCGCGCCGAACAATTGCAGCGCCGGGCTGTCGTCCATCTTCGGATTGTCGAACTTGGGGATGGGGGAGGGGTCCATCACATAGCGGCCCGCCACCTTCACCGGATAGGCGTAGGTGGTGGCGATGTGGCCGTGCTTTGCGATGTCCTCGTAGAGCTTCACCTGCATCAGCCCGTAGTCGGCGAGGGCGTGCAGACGCCGCGTCTCGGTCTCGCGCGGCTCAAGGTAGCGCAGGGGCTCGGGAATGGGCACCTGATAGACGATCACCTGCCCGGCCTTCAGCGGCGCCTCGGGGATGCGGTGGCGGGTCTGGATGAGGGTGGCGTCCTGGGTGCGCGTGGTGGTGGCGACACCCGCCGTGGTCTCGAAGAAGGTGCGGATGGCCACCGCGTTGGTGGTGTCGTCCGAGCCCTGGTCGATCACCTTCAGCACGTCGTCCGCGCCGAGGATGGCGGCGGTCACCTGCACGCCGCCGGTGCCCCAGCCATAGGGCATGGGCATCTCGCGCGAGGCGAACGGCACCTGATAGCCGGGGATGGCGATGGCCTTCAGGATGGCCCGGCGGATCATCCGTTTCGTCTGCTCGTCGAGATAGGCGAAATTGTAGGTGATGGCGGGCATGCCGGAGGCGGTGCGGGCGAGGGCGGTCATTCGGCGGCCTCCTTGTGGGGGGCTTGATCATCGTCCGCCCTCTCCTCCTGCTCCGCACGCATGCGGCGGATGAGGTCCAGCTCGGCCTGGAAGTCCACGTAATGAGGCAGCTTCAGGTGCTCCACGAAGCCGGTGGCCTGCACGTTGTCGCAATGGGAGAGCACGAATTCCTCGTCCTGCGCCGGGGCGCTCTTCTCCTCGCCGAGCTCGGCGAAGCGCAGCGAGCGGTCCACCAGCGCCATGGACATGGCCTTGCGCTCCAGCTGGCCGAAGACGAGGCCATAGCCGCGGGTGAATTGCGGCGGCTGGGTGGCCGAGCCCTTGAACTGGTTCACGCTCTGGCACTCGGTGACGCTGATCTCGCCCAGGGGCACGGCAAAGCCCAGCTCTTCCGCGTGAAGGCTCACCTCCACCTCGCCGAAGCGGATCTCGCCCACGAAGGGATGGGTGCGCGCATAGCCGCGCTGGGTGGAATAGCCGAGCGCCAGCAGGAAGCCCTCGTCGCCCCGCGCCAGCGCCTGCAGCCGCAGCGGCCGGTCGGCGGGGAAGGACAGCGGCTCGCGGGTAAGGTCGCGGGGCGGCGTGCCGTCATCCGCCGGGGCGGGTTCGATGAGGCCTTCGTCGCCCAGCAGGTCGGTGACGCGGGGCATGGGAGGGTGCACGCCGCTGAACCCTCTCCCGCTTGCGGGGGAGGGCAGGGTGGGGGCTGGGGCCTCTCCGGTGGCCGCGGCGTCAGGCTTGGGGGCCGTGCCCCCTCCCCAACCCTCCCCCGTCTGAACTCGGCTGTTGCCGAGTTCAGTTCCGGCGAGCCGAGGCCGGAAACATCCGGCCTCGGGCGGGAGAGGGGGCGCGTCGGTTCTGGCGGAGGCGGCGCTGTCGGCCTCCGTGCGGCCCGCGCTAGTTGCAGTATTGGTCGCCAGCCGCTCGTCTAGCAGGCGGTGGGTGTAGTCGAAGGTCGGCCCCAGCACCTGGCCGCCGGGAAGGTCCTTGAAGGTGGCTGAGATGCGCCGGCGCACTCGCATGGCGCCGGTATCCACCGGCACCGAGGCGCCGAAGCGGGGCAAGGTGGTGCGGAAGGCGCGGGCGAGGAAGATCGCCTCGATCAGGTCGCCCCGCGCCTGCTTGATGGCCAGCGCCGCCAGTTCGCGGTCATAGAGCGAGCCCTCGGCCATCACCCGGTCCACCGCGAGGGAAAGCTGCTCCGCGATCTGGTCCAGCCCGACCTCGGGCACACAGGTATCGCCGCGCCGGCGCCGGGCAAGCAGCGCATGGGCATTGCGGATGGCGGCTTCGCCGCCCTTTACGGCCACATACATGGGGTCAATCCTGTGTGTGGGGAGCAAGGGTGCGCGGCAGGCCGGCGATGACGCCGGGCGCGCACAGGATGAGGTCGATGCCGAGCGGGTAGAGTGCGCGGTTGGCGGCAAGGCGCCGGCCGAAATCCGCCGGCAAAGGCGCGGCGGAAAAGGTGCGCTGGCCCTTGATGCCGGGGCCTTCCAGCACCAGCGCGCCTTCGCTCTGTTCATCCATGCGCGCCACCTGCACGATCAGCGTCGCCGAGCGGTCGGGATAATCCGGCTCGCCTTGGGCGAAGCGCGCGAAATCCGGCAGCCCTGCGCCATCGCCCATCAGGGCGAAGCGGGCGGCGGCGGGGTCCTCCACCACCGGCGCGCCGGTGTGGAAGCGCAGGAAGGCGGCCACGTCCGGCACCGCAGCCAGCGTGGCGTCGAGATAGACCGGCGTCTCGTAATCCAGCAGCGCCAGCGCCGTCGCCGCCATCTCCGGCGAGAGCGGGGCGGGGGGCGCAAGAGCGCTCACCAGCGGCACCGGACGGGCCGGCTCGGCCATGGCCCGCATGAGCGCCGCGAAGGTGCGCTGGGCGTCGTGCACCGGATCGGCGAAGCCGGCGGCCAAAGGCCGGGCAGCGGGTGCGGGGGAAGGGGCGAGAGCGGCCATCAGTCTTCGCCCCGCGTCATGGTGAAGAAGTTGACCTTGGTCGCCTCCGCCTCGGCGGCGGCGGTTGCCTCCTCGGCTTTGAGGCGGCGGCGGATGGGGGCGAGGGCGTCGTTGACCGCGAGCTTCAGCGCCGGGTCCTGCCACAGGGCGTCGAGGATGGCCGCGGCCTCTGCCTTCTCGGGCGCCCGGCCCAGGATGTAGGAGACGCCGGTGGCACCGCCCTCCAGCTGCACGGCGGCGCGGGTCACCGTGGCCTCGCCCATGTTGAAGGGCGCGCCATCGCCGCCGGTGCGGCCCTGCACCATCACCAGCCCGGCCTCCGGCGGCCGCAGTTTCCTGACCTGCGGCAGCGGTGAGAAGCGCTCCACTGCCGCCTTCAGCTCGGCGCGGGTGGCGCGGGCATAGAGCGCCATCATGGCCTGCCGCTCGGTGGTGTCGGCCGTCGCCTCGGGGAAGGGCGGGGGCGTTGTTGGTCCGCAAAAGGGTGCGTCGGGCCCCATGATCGCCTCGAATGCAGGTGCCCGCCGGGGCAGGCACGCGGAAGGGACGCAGGAGCCGATGCCCCGCTGGACTTAGTTTGTATAATAATCTATACAAATAGACAAGACGGCCGGGCCGTCAGGGAGGCAGAAATGTCGGGGACGTCGCGCAGTCTCTCAGCCAAGGGTCACAACCCGATGACGGAGACGGACGGTGGGGCGTCCGAAGGGCGCGAGGGCGTGGCCCGCGGCTCGGGCGTCACCCTGTGGCGGCAGATCGCCCAGCGGCTGGAGGAGGAGATCCATTCCGGCGTCCTGAAGCCCGGCGCGCGCCTGCCGGTGGAGGCGGAACTGTCCGAGACCTTCGGGGTGAACCGTCACACCCTGCGCCGGGCGCTGGCGCATCTTGCCGAGCAGGGGCTCATCGAGGCTACCGCCGGACGGGGCACCTTCGTGAAGGAACCGCCCCTGCGCTATCCCATCGGCGCGCGCACCCGCTTCTCGGAGATCGTCTCGGCGGGCGGGCGCGAGCCGTTCGGTCGCTTCCTCGGCTCGAAGGTAGAGGACGCCTGCCCGGACGTGGCGCGCGAACTCGCCGTGCCCGAGGGCACGCCGGTGCTGCGCATCGAGAGCATCCATGAGGCGGACGGGGTGCCCATCTCGTTCGGA
Organism: Xanthobacter oligotrophicus; assembly: GCF_008364685.1. GTDB lineage: Bacteria > Pseudomonadota > Alphaproteobacteria > Rhizobiales > Xanthobacteraceae > Xanthobacter > Xanthobacter oligotrophicus. The sequence continues at coordinate 34,826 of NZ_VTTL01000008.1, read as the reverse complement.
ACCGCGTGGTTTCCCCACGCCCGTTTCCGCGACCTCGACCTTGTCTATGCCGCCACCGGCTCGCTGACGCGGGCGCTCGCCACCCTCGGCATCGAGGATTATCGCCGCCGTGAGACCCGCATCACCGCGCGCCCTGCCAACGGGCGGGAAATCGAGCTGCTGTCGCTAGCCCCCGGCCGGGCGGTGCTGGTACTGGAGCGGCTCGACGTGGAGCCGAACGGCGTGCCCCTGCAATGGGGCCGTTCCTCCTTCGCGGCGGACCGGGTGCAACTGGTGTTCAAGGCGTGAGCGTGTCCGCGCCGGCCTGGGCGGCTGGGCGCGGGAGACTCTTCAGGACAGCGTAAGGACGACCCCATGGCCGAGATTCGAGACGAAGACGCGCTGCGCCGCCTTTATGGCCAGCCCACGGGGCGCAGCGTCGCCAAGCAGCTCGACCGGCTGGATCCCCACTGCCTCGATTTCATCGCGCTCAGCCCCTTCGTGCTGATCGCCACGGCGGACGCGCACGGCGCCACCGACGTGTCGCCCCGTGGCGACCTGCCGGGCTTCGTCGCCGCGCGCACCCACGACCTGCTCATCCCCGACCGTCCCGGCAACAACCGGCTGGATTCCCTCACCAACATCCTCACCACGGGGCGGGTGGGCCTGCTCTTCCTCATCCCCGGCGTGGACGAGACCCTGCGTGTCAACGGGCGCGCCGCCATCCACGACGATACCGAGCTGACGGCGCGCTTCGCCGTGGGCGGCAAGGCGCCGCGCACGGTGCTGAAGGTGGAGGTGGAGGAAGCCTACCTGCATTGCGCCAAGGCCTTCATGCGCTCGCGCCTGTGGGACGTTGAGGCGCAGGTGGCGCGCTCCGTCCTGCCCACCATGGGCGAGATGCTGCGCGACCAGATCGCGGGCAAGCCGGGGGAGTCCGTGGTTGTCGAGGCGGAAAGCCAGGAGGCGATGGTGGAGCGCTACCGCGGCATTCTGTATTGAGCGCGTCTCACGGCTCCAGCCGGGTCTTGCCGATGATGGAGAAACGCAGGCGCGAGGAGATGAAGTCGATCACCGCCACCATCACCAGCATCATCAGGATGAGGAACGACACCTTCTGCCATTCCAGCACGCGGATCTGCTCGGCAAGGTGCAGGCCCAGCCCGCCGGCGCCCACGATGCCGACGATGGTGGACTGGCGGGCATTGGATTCGAAGTAATAGAGCAGCTGGCTCGCCAGCACGGGGAGCACCTGCGGCAGCATGCCGAAGCGCACCGCCTCCACCTCCGAGCCGCCGGTGGAGACGATGCCTTCCACCGGCTTCCTGTCCAGCGCCTCCACCGCCTCCGAGAACAATTTGCCCAGCTCCGCGAAGCTCGCCGTGGCGATGGCAAGGATGCCGGCGAAGGGGCCGAGCCCCACCACCGTGACGAAGATCAGCGCCCAGATCAGCCGGTCCACCCCGCGCACGGTATCGAGCAGGCGGCGCACGGCGAAATGGGCGAAGACGTTGGGGATCACGTTCTTGGCCGCGAGGAAGCCGAACGGGAACGCCACCAGCGCCCCCAAAAGCGTGCCGAGGAAGGCGATGGCCAGCGTCTCGCCCAAGGCGTGGATATAGAGCGGGAGCTGGGTGCCGGGATCCGGCGGCATCATCAGCGTGATGAAATGGCCGAGCTGGGCGAGGCCCGAGCCGATGCGGTCCAGGTTGAAATCCAGTCGCCAGAAGCCGAACACGGCCATCCCCGCCAGCGCAGTGCCGATGGCGATCACGCGCATCCGCTGCGCCGGGGAGGGCGCGAGCGCCTGCGGATAGGCGGCAGCAAGGCGCGCCCGCGCCTCGTCGCTTAGGGTGATGCGGGCGCGGCTCATCGCCCTCCTCCCACGCCGAGCAGCCGGTGGCGGATCTGCTCGGTGACGAGGTCGATGATCATCACGGCGGCGATGATGAGGAGCAGGATGGCGGAGACGTCCGAGTAATAGAATTTGCGGATCGCCTCCACCAGGTCCTGCCCGATGCCGCCGGCGCCCACGAAGCCCATGATGGAGGCCTCGCGCACGTTGATCTCGAAGCGCAGCAGCCCGTAGGAGGCAAAGTTGGAGGTCACCTGCGGCACCACGGCGAAGCGCACCATCTTGGGCCAGGAGGCGCCGGCGGCCACCGCGCCTTCCACCGGCTTCATGTCGATATTCTCCACCACCTCGGCGAACAGCTTGCCCAGCGCGCCCATGGTGTGGATCGCGAGCGCCAACACGCCGGGCATGGGCCCGAGCCCGAACGCCACCACGAACAGCAGGGCGAACACCAGCTCCGGCACGGTGCGGCAGAATTCGAGATAACGCCGCGCCGCGAGGCGGATGAGCGGGCTGCGCACCAGGTTGGCGCAGGCGAGGAAGCACAGGAAAAAGGCGCCGATGCCGCCGATCAGGGTGCCGAGATAGGCGATCAGGATGGTGTCCAGCAGCAGCTTCAGCCAGTGGTCGAGGTTCCAGTACCACTCGGCGAGATCCGCCCCGAGGGTGTCCCAGCGCAGGGTGGGTATGATGGAGGCGAAATAGGTGGTGAGGCGGCCGGCATTGGCAAACAGGACGCCGGGCTTCACCTCGCCCATCCATGCGGCGAGGACGATGCACACCGCCACCACCGCGACGGCGATGAAGCTGTGGCGGCGCCGCTCCCGCACCGCCGCCTCGTAGGCGGCCAGCATGGGCGCGAGCTGCGCGTCGGGAAGGCGGGTGACGGCGTGGGCCAAGGGGGTGCCTCTGGGAGACCGTTTGGAAATGAGGCCGGACAGGCGGGCGCATTTGCGCCGACGCTTTATCCCGTCATGGCCGGGCTTGTCCCGGCCATCCACGCGGATAGGCTGGGAGGTGCTTTCTTAAGTACGCGCAAGCGGTTCTGCGTGGATGCCCGGGACAAGCCCGGGCATGACGGAGGTGGTTGCGTTTATGCCTTTTTGGGTTTCCAGACAGGTTCTAAGCGCAAAAGTCGCCGAAGGCGCTTCAATGATGCGGCGCCCTCGGGACTGCCCGCTGCGCGGAAGTCTTGCGCTGGACCCCGGCTCGGCGCTCCAGCTGCGCTGTCGCTGGACCGAGGCACAGGGAAAATCAGCTCTTCTTCTTGCGCAGTTCGTCCACGAACTTGTTCAGCTCGATGATGGAGACGTAGGATTCATTGTCCACCGGCTGCCAGGGCTGCTGCTTGCCTTCATAGATCTTGTCGAAGGCGGCCTTGTCGTTCTGCTGGATGGAGAAGAAGGCGTCGCGGATCTTCGCCTTCAGCTCCGCCGGCATGTCGGCGAGATAGGCGTAGGGCGAGTTCACGATCTGGTCGGACTTGAAGATGATCCGGTAGTCGTCGTACTTCGCCATCCCCTTGCGCTCCATGCGCTTGAGGTTGGATTCCTGCTCGTCGTTCCACCAGTTGAAGGCAGCATCGCAGGTGCCCTGCTGCACGGCGATCACCGCATTCTCGTGCGAGCCGGCATAGACCACCTTGCCGAAGAACTGGTCGGGGGTAATGCCCATCTTGTTCAGGGAGAAGCGCGGCACGTTGTTGCCGGAGGTGGAATTGGGGTCCACCAGGCATAGGTTCTTGCCCTTCAGGTCCTCGATGGACTTGTAGGGGCTGTCGGCCTTCACATAGAGCACCGAGTGATAACCCTTGGTGCCGTCCGCATTCACCTCGATGGCGAAAGCCTCGATCTTGGCGCCGGTCATGAGCGCGCGGGCGAAGGAGGAGGGGCCGTAGGAGGCGATGTGGATGTTGCCGGCGCGCTGGCCCTCGATCACCGCCGCATAGTCATTGGCGATGCGCAGGGTCACCTTGGTACCGAGCTGCTTGGTGAGATAGTCCGTGAGGGGGGTGAAGCGCTCGGTGACGCCGGAGGCGTTCTCGGCCGGGATGATGGCGAACACCAGCTCGGGATACTTCGCCTTCCACTCCTGCGCGGCGGCGGCGCCGGCAGAGACGGCGAGCGCGGCGGCGGCCGCGATCAGGGTACGACGGTTCAGCATTTCAGGCTCCTGTCGGCAGGGTCTTGATTTCGAACGAACGGGTGCGACCGGCCTCCGGGGAGGCCGGCGCGGGGCGGCAGGCGCTCAGGCCAGCGCCGCGGATTGCGGAATGGCGTCGCCGAAGGCGGGCTTGGCCGCGGGCAGGTCCATCACCTCCCCGGCTTCCAGGCCGTAGAGGTCATGGGCCACCTGCTCGGTGAGGGCGGCCGGCGCGCCGTCGAACACCACGCGGCCCTGCGCCATGCCCACCAGCCGGTCGCAATAGGTGCGCGCCAGGTCGAGGGAATGCAGGTTGCACAGCACGGTGATGCCGAAGTGCTTGTTGATGCGCAAAAGCGCGTCCATCACGATGCGGGTGTTGCGCGGGTCGAGGGAGGCGATGGGCTCGTCGGCGAGGATGAGCGCCGGCTCCTGCGCCAGCGCGCGGGCGATGGCCACCCGCTGCTGCTGGCCGCCGGAAAGGCTGTCGGCGCGCTGGGCGGCCAGCGGGGCGATGTCGAACTGGTCGAGGGCGGAGAGGGCGATGGCCCGGTCCTCGGCGCTCCAGCTCTTGGTGAGGGCGCGCCACGCCGGCGCGGTGGCGAGCCGCCCCATGAGCACGTTGGTGAGCACGTCGAGCCGGCCCACCAGGTTGAACTGCTGGAAGATCATGGCCGCCTCGGCCCGCCACGCGCGCAGGTCGCGGCCCTTCAGGGCTGTCACGTCGCGGCCGTCATGGAGGATGCGGCCGGAGGAGGGGTCCTGCAGGCGGTTGATCATGCGCAGCAGCGTGGACTTGCCGGCGCCGGACCGTCCAATGACGCCGACAAAGGCACCCGCGCCGATCTGAAGATCGACGTTGGACACGGCCTCCTTGTCGCCGAAGCGGCGGGTGAGGCCCTCGATCACCAGCATCGGGTCGCTCCGTTGCGCGTCCCGACCGCTCATAAGGGGTGAGCGCAACACCCGTGTGACGTCTGGTCGGCCAACCGCCGCCGATGTGTTTTCAGGATATCTTCAGGGCCGCCGCGCGGGGGCGTCAGGGAAATGTCACGGGGCGGGCGATTGTGACAAATGCGGATTCAGGGCCATGCGCCCGACGCGGAGACGCCGGGGAGGTGTGGGCTCCCCGGCGCCGCGGATCGACCGGACCACGCTTTGTTGTGTTCTTCGATCCGGCGAGTGGTGGGGCCAGCGGCTCAAACCATGCCGAGGAGCACCGCGCCAACAAAGGCGAAGGCGGCACAGGTCTCGATCACGGTGAGCAGATGGCCGAAGGTCACCTTTTTTCCTCGCGAAGTCGATCTCGCAAAGAACCTTAACAAATTCTCAAAATGCGTGAAGAGGTAAGATGTGCTGCAATGCGGCCGGTATTGTGTTGCGACGCATGACTGTTAGAGGGCAAGTGTGCCCCGGTTCTGCCTTTTTCTCGACGCTGCGGCGCAAGCGGAGGCATCGAGAAAACGTTGTGAAATATTGTATTTCAGCGGGCGATCGCGCTTTCCACGAGATTTGCCACCGCCAGTGCCTGCCGATCGCGGCCGAACCGGCCCACCAGCTGCACTCCCATGGGCAGTCCGTCCGCCGTCTCAAGGCCGGCAACGTTGATGGCCGGGCAGCCCAGCAGCGTCCACAGCCGGCAGAACATGGCCGAGCCGGTGGTGGCAAAGCCCTCCGGCGCCGGCCCGGGGGCGGAGAAGGTGAGGAGTGCGTCCACCTCGCTGAACACATCGCCCAGCTTCTGCCGCGCGCGTTTGGCGGTGCGGCGCGCCTGGTCGTAGGTGTCGGGCGCGATCTGGCTCGCGGCATCGAGATGGGCGGCGAGCAGCGGCGAGAGGCCGGCGCGGTCGTAGGCCAGCTCGTCGGCAAAGGCGAGGGCGGCCTCGAAATCCTGGATGATGGGCTGGGCGGCGTCGGCGGCCTCAAGCTCCTCCGGCAGGTCGAGGTCGAACACCCGGGCTCCCCTGGCCTCGGCGGCGCGGGCGGCGGCGTCCAGCGCGGCATGAGCCTCGGCGGAGGCGCTGCCGGCGCGCGCCGTGCGCACGATGCCGATGCGCGGGCGCTCGGCGGTCTCTTCCCCGATGTCGAGATCGCGGCCGGTGATGGCAGCGGCGGCAAAGGCCACGTCGCGCACTCGCGCGGCAAACAGGCCCATGGTGTCGAGGTGCCAGGAGAAGGTCTTCATCCCCAACGTCGGCAGCAGGCGGAAGGTGGGCTTGTAGCCGGTCACCCCGCAGAAGGCGGCCGGGCGGACGACAGAGCCGGCGGTCTGGGTGCCGATCGCCAAGGGCAGCATGCCCGCCGCCACCGCCGCCGCCGAGCCCGCCGAGGAGCCACCCGGCGAATGGGTGAGCCGGCGCGGGTTGCGGGTCTGGGAAGGCTTCAGGAAGGCGAATTCCGTGGTCACCGTCTTGCCCACTATGACGCCGCCGGCGCGGCGCGTCATGGCCACCACCGGGGCGTCGTTGCGCGGGCGGTGGCCGGCATAAAGCGGGCTGCCATAGGCAGTGGGCAGGTCCCGCGTGTCGATGATGTCCTTCACCCCCACCGGCAGGCCGGCGAGCGCGCGCGCCGTGAGGCCTGCCTGATCCGCCGCCGCGCGCGCCTGGTCGAGGCCGAGCGTGGCGAAGGCCTGAACCTCGCCTTCGCGGGCGGCGATGGCCTGCGCCGCCTCTTCCAGCACGGCGCGGGGCGTGGTGCGCCCGGCATGGAGGTCGGCGGCAAGGTCGCGGGCGAGAAGGAGGCTCATGGGGTTACTCGGGGCATGGCGCAAAGGGCGCACACCATGCGCAGGCGGCAGCGTGCGCGCAATGGGGCGGAGGGCGTCCCCTTCGACCCTACTGCACCGGCAGGATGCGCTTGCCGTTGCGGGCGGCGTCGTCATAGACGCGGGTGTCGCCGGGCTTCAGGGAATAGCAGGTATCGGCGATCACAGGCCGGCCCGCCGCCAGAAGCTGGCTCACGGTGGCGAAGCGGTAGCCCTTGGCCCGCAGCGCCGGGATCAGGATCCTGAGCGCCTCGGCGGTGTGCTTGCCGCGCCCGTTGGCGTGCATGAGCACGATGGAGCCGGGACGGATGCCGCGCAGCATGTCGTCGGCCATGCCCTTGGCGCCGATGAAGGCGGGATCGCCCGAATCCACATCCCACTGGATGGCGAGGTGGCCGGTGTCGTTCACATAATTCAGCGATTCGGCGCTGCACGAGCCATAGGGAAAGCGGAACAATGCGGCGCCACCTGTCGCCTGCGCGGGGGCGCTCGGCAGCATGCAGCCCTTGGCCTGAATCTCGGTGCGGCGCAGGGCGAGGGCCACGTCCGCGTCGTCCACCTGCCGGCGCATGGCATCCCCGGTGCGCACGGTGAGGTTGGCGTGGGACCAAGTGTGGTTGCCCATCTCGAAGGTGTGGTCGGCGGTGAGCTGGTCGCCGCGCTCGGTGTGGCTCATCAGCCATTTGCCGCCGGCGAAGAAGGTGGCGGCGACATTCTCGGCGCGCAGGTAATCCACCAGGGCGCCGTCATAGCCGGAAATCTCTGCGGAGGCCTCGCACAGGTCGAAGGTGAGGGCGACCAGCTTTTCCCCCGGCGGCAGGTCTACCCGGCGGATGGAGCCGCGCAGGGCGGCCGGCACCGGGGGCAGGGTGGGCGTCGCCATGTCGGGCAGGGTCACCGGGCCGCTGGCGCGCGGGCGCACGATCTCCTCCCCTGGCTTCGCGGCCAGCGCCGCAGGCGAGTAGCAGGCCGGCCCCGTCGCCGGACCGGCGAGGGCCGGAAGGGGAAAAGGCAGCAGCAGGAGCGCGAGAGGCAAGGCGGATCGGACGGACACGGCATGCTCGACAGGTGCGAATGGAATGGGCTTCGGCATAGGCTCCTCCGCCGCCCTTGGCCAGTGCGGGCCGGTCACGAGCTGTTGCGCGCGGAAACATCAGCGCGAGCATGGGGGCCGATCAACAGATTCCATTTGAGAAGGGCGCGGCGGCAGGCTAACCGGCGGGAGGGCGTGCGCCCACCATCGGACGGCCCTGATCGCAGGATCAAAAGCCTATGAACCTCCTCTCGATCCAGTCCCATGTTGCCTACGGCCATGTGGGCAATGCCTCCGCCGTGTTCCCGCTCCAGCGGCTGGGGGTGGAGGTGTGGGCCATCAACACCGTGCAGTTCTCCAACCACACCGGCTACGGGGCGTGGCGGGGGCAGGTGTTCGACGCGGCGGTCATCGGCGAGCTGGTGGAGGGCATCACCGAGCGCGGGGTGTTGCCGCGCTGCGACGGCGTTCTCTCCGGCTACATGGGCTCGGCGGACATCGGCGCCGCCATCCTCGACGCGGTGGCGCGGGTGAAGGCGGCCAACCGCAATGCCGCCTATTGCTGCGACCCGGTGATCGGCGATGTCGGCCGCGGCATCTTCGTGCGCCCCGGCATCCCCGAGCTGATGCGGGATCTGGCGGTGCCGGCGGCGGACGTGATCACCCCCAACCAGTTCGAACTGGAGCTGCTCTCGGGCCGCGCCTGCGCCTTCCTCGAAGATGCCATCGCCGCCTGCGACGCCCTCCACGCCCGCGGGCCGAAGGTGATTCTCGTCACCAGCCTCAATGTGGCGGAGACCCCGCCGGACTGCATCGACCTGATCGCCTCGGGGCCTGACGGGCGCTTTTTGGTGCGCACGCCGCGCCTCGCGGTCTCGCTCAACGGGGCAGGGGACGCCATCGCCGCCCTGTTTTTCTTCCACGTGCAGCGCACGGGCTCCACCGCCGAGGCGGTTTCCGCCGCCGCATCCTCCATTTACGGGGTGCTGGAGCGGACGGAAAAAGCACAGTCTCGAGAATTGCTGCTGGTGGAGGCCCAGGACGAGTTCGTGCGGCCCTCCCGGCTCTTTCCCGCCTCGGTGATCTGAGGCAAAAATGTGGCAGCCAGACTGTGGCTGCCATGACCCGGAAGACGCCGTGCGCGGGTGCGCGGCGGCCTTGCCACAGAGACCTGCAAAGACCTGCTCTCATGCCGCGCCGCTTCGTGACCCTGGATGTGTTCACCTCCCGCCCGTTCGGGGGCAATCCGCTCGCCGTGGTGCTCGACGCCCAGGGGCTCGACGACGCGGCGATGCAGCAGATCTCCCGCGAATTCAACGTCTCCGAGACGGTGTTCGTGCTGCCGCCGAAGAATCCGGCCAACCGGGCCCGCATCCGCATCTTCTCGGTGGCCCACGAGATGCCGTTCGCCGGCCATCCCACGGTGGGGACGGCGGTGTTGCTGGCGCTGGAGGACAAGCTGGTCAAGGGCACGCTGAAGATCGAGGAGCCCATCGGCACCGTCACCTGCGAGGTGACGACTCAGGGCGCCGGCTCGCGCAAGGGGGCGGCGGTGTTCACCGCGCCGCGCAAGGGCGAGCTGGAGGAGGTGGACATCTCCCGCGCCGCCTGCGCCGAGGCGCTGAATCTGGACGAAAGCGACATCGGCTTCGACGCCCATCGCCCGGTGGTGGCCTCGGCCGGCGTGCCGTTCCTGTTCGTGCCGCTGGCGAACCTCACCGCGCTGGCCCGCGCCCGGCCGGACGAGGCGGCCTTCATCAATTCCCTGGGCGGCTTCGGCGAGGCGCTCTACCTCTATACACTGGACGAGGAGGGCGACGCCGACTTCCGCGCCCGCATGTTCTCCCCCGGCCTTGGCACCGAGGAGGATCCGGCCACCGGCGCCGCCGCCGCCGCCTTCCCCTGCGTCCTGCTCGATGCGGAGAACCGGGTGGACGGCCACCACAAGGTGCGCATCGACCAGGGCTTCGAGATGGGCCGCCCCAGCCGGGTGGACCTCGGCTTCACGGTGAAGGGCGGGCAGGTGCTCGACGCCACCATCGGCGGCTCCGCCGTGGTGATCGCCGAGGGCGTGCTCCACATCTGAGCCTTATCAATATGTGGATTTGACAGAACTCACGGAACCCGTGGGAAATAGGGTGCAGTCTGACCTTGGCGGGGGCGCGATCGCTCCTATGTGTGCTGCATCGCAACACTCCCACTGGCCCTTCCGGAGGGTATCATCATGAGCGCGCCCACCTTGTTCGACAGCTTCCGCCTCGGCGACATCATCCTGCCCAACCGCATCGTCATGGCGCCCCTGACCCGCAATCGCGCCGTCGCCGGCTTCGTGCCGAGCCCGCTGGCTGCTGAATATTACGCCCAGCGCGCCGACGCGGGCCTGCTCATCACCGAGGCCTCGCAGATCTCCCAGCAGGGCCAGGGCTATCAGGACACTCCCGGCATCTATACCGACGCTCAGGTCGAGGGCTGGAAGGCGGTGACCGACGCCGTGCATGCGCGCGGCGGGCACATCGTCATCCAGCTCTGGCATGTGGGCCGGGTGTCGCACACCTCGCTGCAGCCCAACGGCGGCGCGCCGGTGGCGCCCTCCGCCATCCCGGCCGCGACCAAGACCTTCGTGAACAACGGCTTCGCCGACACTTCCGAGCCCCGCGCGCTGGAGCGCTCCGAGATCGCCGGCATCCTTGAGGATTATCGCCGCGCCGCCGCCAACGCCATCAAGGCGGGCTTCGACGGGGTGGAGATCCACGGCGCCAATGGCTACCTCATCGACCAGTTCCTGAAGGACGGCGCCAACCAGCGCACCGACGACTACGGCGGCTCCATCGAGAACCGCGCCCGCTTCCTGCTGGAGGTGGTGGACACCATCGCCGGCGAGATCGGCGCCAACCGCACCGGCCTGCGCCTGTCGCCCGTGTCCCCGGCCAACGGCATCAGCGACAGCAACCCGCAGGCCCTCTTCAACTACGTGGCGGAGCAGCTGGAAAAGCGCCACCTGCTCTTCGTCCATGTGGTGGAGGGTGCCACCGGCGGCCCGCGCGATGTGGCGCCGGGCTTCTCCTTCGAAGAGCTGCGCAAGCGCTTCACCGGCCCCTGGATCGTGAACAACGGCTACGACCTGGATCTCGCCCAGCGCGCGGTCGCCGATGGCAAGGCCGACCTCGTGGCCTTCGGCAAGCCGTTCATCGCCAATCCGGACCTGGTGGAGCGCCTGCGCCGCAACGCCCCGCTGAACGAGCCCGACCGCGACACCTTCTACGGCGGCGGCGCCAAGGGCTATACCGACTACCCCACCCTCGCGGACGCCGCGGCGTGACAGCCGACGGCGGCTGGGGTTTCAAATGGAACGTGGACCGGCGCATCGCGCCGGTCCATCGCCTTGAGTTCCGCGCAGAGCCGGGCGGCTGGCCCGAGCTGGAGACCCGCCGCGCGGAGGTAGACGCCCATTTCGCCAAAAGGGCGGCGGACAATCCGCATTTGTGGAACGGCCCCATATTGCTGCTGCGTGATTATGCCTTTGCCGACGGTGTGCTCTCCGGCGGTTTCCGGCACACGGATTTTGCCGCCTTCACCTTCTGGCGCGATGAGGGCTGGCGCGACCTCGGCATGGTCAACGCCTTCGCGCTCGCGGCCATCGAGGGCGCGGACGGCGGTTTCATCCTGGGCGTGATGGGGCCGACCACGGCCTCGGCCGGGCGCACCTATTTTCCCGGCGGCACCCCCGATCCCTCCGACATCACCGCCGACGGCCGGGTGGACCTCCACGCCTCCATGCTCCGCGAGCTGGAGGAGGAAACCGGCCTTTTGCCCTCCGACATCGCCCGCGACGAAGGCTTCACCGGCCTGTTCGACGGCCCGCGCGTGGCGCTGCTGGGCCGCCTCGTCTTCGACGCCCCGGCGGACGTGCTGGCCGCGCGCATCCGCGCCTTCCTGGCGCGGGAGGAGCAGCCGGAACTGTCCGACGTGGCGGTGGTGCATTCGGAAGCCGACATCACCCCGCAGATGGCGCCGTTCGCGGTGGACTATATGCGGGCTCGCTGGGCGGAGCGCGGGTAGGCGAGCCGCGCGGCGGTCGTTACCCCCTTGCGCCCGCGTCCTCCCTCCGGTATGAGCTTCCTCCCGATCTATCGAGCGAAGAGTAGAGCGCCCCGTGTCGTCCCGTGCGACCAAGACTGCCGCTTCTGCCCCCCGGACCATCAAGGTTCCGGGCAACGCTCTGATTCTGCGCGCGCTTCTTCTCCTTAGCCGCCCCTGAGGGCCGGCCGGGCTTTGCCTGGGCACTCAGGGGATACGCCGCCGCCGGGTTGAAGACCCGGCGCCCGTTTCGGCTTATGATCCGGCAAAACCGCGCCCGACCGATGAAGGGCCCCGCCGGACCGCCAGAAGGACCGTTCCGATGACCGACACTTCCTCTGCCCCCGTCTCCGGGAAGCCCGTATCCGACCGCGACCGCGTCATCATCTTCGACACCACCCTGCGCGATGGCGAGCAGTGCCCCGGCGCCTCCATGACCTTCGAGGAGAAGCTGGAAGTGGCCGCGCTCCTCGACGAGATGGGCGTGGACGTGATCGAGGCCGGCTTCCCCATCGCCTCCATCGGCGATTTCGAGAGCGTGGCGGAGATCGCCCGCCGGACGAAGAATGCCACCATCGCCGGCCTCTCCCGCGCCGCCCTCAACGACATCGACCGCTGTGCCGAGGCGGTGAAGCACGCCCGCCGCGGGCGCATCCACACCTTCCTGTCCACCTCGCCGGTGCACATGAAGTACAAGCTCCAGAAGCAGCCCCACGAGGTGCTGGAGATGGTGGTGGCTTCCGTCACCCGCGCCCGCAACCACGTGGAGGACGTGGAGTGGTCGTCCGAGGACGGCACCCGCACCGAGATCGATTTCCTGTGCCGCTGCGTGGAAGCCGCCATCAAGGCCGGCGCCACCACCATCAACATCCCCGATACCGTGGGCTACACCACCCCGGCCGAGTACCAGGCCCTGTTCCGCACCGTGATCGAGCGTGTGCCGAACTCGGACAAGGCCATCTTCTCGGTGCATTGCCACGACGACCTCGGCATGGCGGTGGCCAATTCGCTGGCCGGCCTCGCTGGCGGCGCGCGGCAGATCGAATGCACCATCAACGGTATCGGCGAGCGCGCGGGCAATGCGGCGCTCGAAGAAGTGGTGATGGCCATCGAGACCCGCTCGGATGTGTTGCCCTATCGCTCGGGCATCAACACCAAGATGCTGACGCGCGCCTCCAAGCTCGTCTCGGCGGTGACCTCGTTCCCGGTGCAGTACAATAAGGCCATCGTTGGCCGGAACGCCTTCGCCCATGAGAGCGGCATCCACCAGGACGGCATGCTGAAGCATACCCAGACCTACGAGATCATGACGCCGGAGAGTGTCGGTGTCTCCAAGACCTCGCTGGTCATGGGCAAGCATTCGGGCCGCGCCGCCTTCCGCGACAAGCTCAAGACCATGGGCTACGAACTGGGCGAGAACGCCCTGAACGATGCCTTCACCCGCTTCAAGGACCTCGCCGACCGCAAGAAGGTGGTCTACGACGAGGACATCGAGGCGCTGGTGGACCAGGGCATCGCCGCCGCCTACGACCGCATCAAGCTCATCTCCCTGTCGGTCATCGCCGGCACCCGTGGGCCGCAGCGCGCCACCATGCGGCTGGAGGTGGACGGCCAGGTGAAGACCGAGGAGGCCGAAGGCAACGGCCCGGTGGATGCCACCTTCAACGCCATCAAGGCACTGGTGCCCCACCAGGTGAAGCTCGACCTCTACCAGGTCCACGCCGTCACCGAGGGCACCGATGCCCAGGCCGAAGTCTCGGTGCGGCTGGAAGAGAACGGCAAGGCCGTGACCGCCCGCGCGGCGGACCCGGACACGCTGGTCGCTTCCGCGCAGGCCTACATCACCGCGCTCAACAAGCTGCACATGAAGCGCCAGACCATGAACCCGCAGAGCGCCGTGGGCTGATCCCCTCGCGCCTTTTCCAATGCGAAAGGCCGCCCGGTTGGGCGGCCTTTTTCTTTGGGCGACGGTATGGCGCGAACGGTTCCATCACCTGTGCGCCGCGCGCGGCCGAGGCAAGGGCGTCGTGAAATTCGCGTGGTGCCTGCCGAGCGGATTTACGTATTGCGATGCCGCATGGGGTGGTCAAAAATATCTATCAGCTTCAATGAATTGGTTCAGATTGTGCAGCGCTCTCCGGCGGCAGGGTGGGGGCTGTCATCCCATCCGGAATGCCGCTGCGGCATCCTCAGGGGAAGGTTACCTCCATTTCGGACTTGACGGTTGCCGTTACGCGAACTTCAAAAGGGGGAAGGGCGTTCGTCAGAAACACCCTGGAGGAGGAAACCCCATGCGTATCCTGTCAGCGGCGCTGGCCTTTGCGGCCGCGCTCGGACTTTCGACCGGAACTGCCACCGTCGCCGGCGCCCAGGCCTATCCCAGCCGCCCCATCACCATGGTGGTGCCCTTCGCCGCCGGCGGACCCACCGACACTGTGGCGCGCCTCGTGGCCGAATCCATGTCGAAGTCGCTGGGCCAGCAGGTGATCGTGGAGAATGTGGGCGGCGCCGGCGGCACCCGCGGCGCGGGCCAGGTGGCGAAGGCCGCGCCGGACGGATACACCGTGCTGCTCCACCATATCGGCCACGCCACCGCCGCCAGCCTCTACCGCAAGCTGCCCTATAATCCCGCCACCGATTTCGACGCGGTGGGCCTCGTCACCGCCGTGCCCATGACGCTCATCGCCAAGAATGGCTTCGCGCCGAAGACCATGGGCGAGGTGGTGGAATTCGTGAAGGCGAACAAGGACAAGGTCACCTACGGCAATGCCGGCGTCGGCTCGGCCTCGCATCTGTGCGGCATGCTGCTGATGTCCTCCATCGGCGCGCAGATGACCACGGTGCCCTATCAGGGCACGGGCCCGGCCATGAACGACCTCGTGGGCGGCCAGATCGACCTCATGTGCGACCAGACAACCAACACCACCGGCCAGATCAAGGGCGGCAAGGTGAAGGCCTATGGCGTCACCACCAAGGACCGCGTGAAGTCCATGCCCGACGTGCCGACCATGCAGGAAAGCGGGCTGAAGGACTTCGAGGTGGCGGTCTGGCACGGTGTCTATGTGCCCAAGGGCACGCCGAAGGACATCGTGGACAAGCTGAACGCCGCCATCAGCACGGCACTGGATGATCCCAAGGTGATCGCCCGCTTCGCCGACCTCGGCACCGAGCCGGAGCCCAAGGACCGCCGCAGCGCGGCCTTCCACAAGGACTTCGTGATCGCCGAGATCGCCAAGTGGAAGCCCATCATCCAGTCCGCCGGCGTCTACGCCGACTGATCGGTCGATCTGCCGGATGGTGTCCGGCGCACCGCGTTGAAGCCGGCGTCGACACCCAAAACCCAACAAGAACAGACGGCCGAACGGGCCGCCGAACGTGCCGCCCGGGGGGAGCCTCCTCCGGGCGGCGGCGTCCCGGATCCCGCTTGCCCGGCCGCGCCCTCACCTTCCTCACCGCCGCGAGGGGCTCATGCACATCATCCGCAATCCCAGGGACGTCCTTTCGGGCCTTCTGTTCATCGTCCTCGCGCTGCTGTTCGCCTGGCAGACGCAGGACCTGCCCATGGGCACCGCGGTGCGCATGGGGCCGGGCTATTTCCCGCTGGTACTTGCCGTCCTGCTCGGGTTGCTGGGGCTGATCGTGCTCGTCAACGGCCTGCGCTTTCCCGGCGAGAAGCCGAGCGGCATCGCCTGGCGGGCGCTCGCTATCATCACCTTCGCCGTCGTCTTCTTCGGCTTCGCGGTGCGCCCGCTCGGCTTTCTGCCGGCGCTCGCCGTTTCGGTGTTCGTCTCGGCGCTGGCGAGCCGCCTGTTCCACCCCGCCACCGCCCTCGCCATCACCGCGGCGATGGTGGGGTTCGCCTGGGCGGTCTTCGTCAAGGGGCTGGGCCTGCCGCTGCCGCTGCTCGGCCCGTGGCTCGGCGGCTATTGAGGGGGTGGCCATGGAACTCTTCGACAACCTCGCCCTCGGCTTCTCGGTCGCGCTGTCGCTGCAGAATGTCCTCTACTGCTTCGTAGGGGTGCTGCTGGGCACGCTCATCGGCGTGCTGCCGGGCCTCGGCCCCATCGCCACCATCGCCATGCTCTTGCCTATCACCTTCGGGCTGCCGCCGGTGTCGGCGCTCATCATGCTGTCGGGCATTTATTACGGCGCCCAATATGGCGGCTCCACCACCGCCATCCTCATCAACCTGCCGGGGGAATCGTCCTCGGTGGTGACCGCCATCGACGGCCACCAGATGGCGAAGAAGGGCCGGGCCGGGGCGGCACTCGCCACCGCCGCGCTGGGATCCTTCTTCGCCGGCACGGTGGCCACCTTCCTGCTGGCGGTGTTCGCGCCGCCGCTGGCGGAGCTGGCGCTGAAGTTCGGCCCGGCGGAATATTTCTCGCTGATGGTGCTGGGCCTCATCGCCTCGGTGACGCTGGCATCCGGCTCGGTGGTGAAGGCCATCGCCATGATCGTGCTCGGCCTGCTGCTGGGCCTGTCGGGGCAGGACATCTACACCGGCGCGCCGCGCTTCACCTTCGATCTGCCGGAACTCTCCGACGGCTTCGACTTCGTCGCGCTCGCCATGGGCATGTTCGGCATCAGCGAGATCATCCGCAACCTGGAGGACGAGCACCAGCGCTCGCTCGTGGCCGCCAAGGTGAAGAGCCTGATGCTCACGAAGGACGAGTTCAAGCGCATCGTCGGCCCGGTGCTGCGCGGCACGGCGCTGGGCTCCTTCCTCGGCATCCTGCCGGGCGGCGGGGCCATGCTCTCGTCCTTCGCGTCCTATTCCATCGAGAAGAAGATCTCGAAGACCCCGCGGGAGTTCGGCCGCGGTGCCATCGAGGGCGTGGCGGGGCCGGAGAGCGCCAACAATGCCGGCGCGCAGACCTCCTTCATCCCCATGCTGACCCTTGGCATCCCCTCCAATCCGGTGATGGCGCTGATGATCGGGGCGCTGATCATCCAGGGCATCACGCCGGGGCCGAACGTGGTCACCGAGAAGCCGGACCTGTTCTGGGGTGTCATCGCCTCCATGTGGATCGGCAATTTCATGCTGGTTCTGTTGAACCTGCCGCTGATCGGCCTGTGGGTGCGGCTCTTGACCGTGCCGTACCACGTGATGTTCCCGGCCATCATCGCGTTCTGCTGCATCGGCGTGTACAGCGTGAACAACAATACGTTCGACGTCTATTCCATGGCCCTGTTCGGGGTGCTCGGCTACGCGCTGGTGAAGCTCGACTGCGAGCCGGCGCCGCTGCTGCTGGGCTTCGTCATCGGCCCCATGCTGGAAGAATATCTGCGGCGCGCCATGCTGATCTCCCGCGGCGATCCGCTGGTGTTCGTGACGCGGCCCATCTCCGCCATCCTGCTGGCGCTGGCGGCGGCGGCGCTGGTGGTAGTGCTGCTGCCCTCGGTGCGTAAAACCCGTGAGGAGGCGTTCAAGGAATAGGCCGGGATCGCGAGGGGAGGGGCGGGGTTCCGGCGCGGGCGCGACGCGCCTGTGGAAAAACCACCCCTCCCACTCTTGCCAGCCCCGAACGCATTTGGTACACGAACGCCTCCTTCCGGGGGCACACCTTCGGAACGGGCGCATAGCTCAGTTGGTAGAGCAGCTGACTCTTAATCAGCGGGTCCTAGGTTCGAGCCCTAGTGCGCCCACCACTTAAATCAAAGACTTAATGCGGTTTCGCCGTTTCAGTTTCAGAAACTGAAGCGGTTTTCGCCGTGGTCGGAGATCCCCCCGCATCGCGCACGCCGGTCCACGGCGGGGCGCGCATCCGCCCTGCCGAAGGTCCATCCGCAAACCGCCGGTCTGATCCGGCCGATGTCGCGCGCGGGTTCCGTCCGCATCGGCTCACGGAACCCGCGCGCTTGTCGTTTTCACGCGTTTGCTTGGTGCGAACCGGAATCCGCTTCGCCTGAAAGCGCTCCGCCTGATCGCTTTGCGCTATCCGATGATCACTTTCAGGGCTCTGGTCTGCGCGGCCTTCTCGAAGGTCTCGTAGGCTTCGAGGATGTCGGCGAGGGCGAAGCGATGGGTGATCAGCTTTTGCGGATCGAGCTTCTTCGACTGCACCGTCTTCAGCAGCATCGGCGTCGTCACCGTGTCCACCAGCCGGGTGGTGAGGGTGATATTGTGAGCCCACAAGCGTTCGAGGTGGAGGTCGGCCTTGGTGCCGTGGACCCCCACATTGGCGATGGTGCCGCCGGGGGCCACGATGTCCTGGCACAGCACGAAGGTGGCGGGAATGCCCACTGCCTCGATCGCGGTGTCCACGCCGATGCCGCCGGTCAGGGCCATGACCCGCTCGACCGCATTCTCGCGGCCGCTGTTCACCGTCTGCGTGGCGCCGAAGGTCAGGGCGACTTCCAGGCGGTTGTCGTCGAGATCGATCATGATGATCTCGGCGGGGGAGTAGAATTGCGCGGTGAGGAGCGCTGCGAGGCCCACGGGTCCTGCCCCCACGATGGCCACCGTGCTGCCGGGCTGCACCTTGCCGTTCAGCACGCCGCACTCGAAGCCGGTGGGCAGGATGTCGCTGAGCATGACGAGGGCTTCCTCGTCCATGCCGTCGGGGATGCGATGCAGGGAGGTGTCGGCGAAGGGGATGCGGACATATTCGGCCTGCGTGCCGTGGATGGTGTGGCCGAGCATCCAGCCGGCGACGGAGCAGTGGGAATACATGCCGCGCTTGCAGTACTCGCAGCGCCCGCAGGACGAGATGCAGGAGATGAGGACATGGTCCCCTTTCCTGAAGGCCGAGACCGCCTGGCCAACCTCCTCGATGACGCCGACGCCCTCGTGGCCGAGCACGGTGCCGGGCTTCACGGTGGGCACGTCGCCCTTCAAGATGTGCAGGTCGCTGCCGCAGATGGTCGTCCGCAGGATCTTCACCACGGCGTCGGTGGGTTGCTCGATCCGCGGATGCGGCACCTCCTCCAGCGCCTTCTTGCCGGGGCCACGATAGACCAGACCCTTCATGAGGGATCTCCCTTTCCAGTGTCGTTCAATTGGCGGCACGCGGGACAACGGCCGCATTCCGCGCCGCCTCCTCGGCAAAACAGGTGCCACGGCTGAAGGCCGCGCATTCGCGGGCTCTTCCCGCGCGGCGGGGCCGCCTCGCTGTCCGCAATTGCTACTCCTGCGGACGGATTTCGGTCGCTCGGAGCGCTCCCGTGGGGGGCGGCCAAACTTCTGCCGGCAAGGGCCGACAAGGGCCGCCAAGGGGCCGCCGAGGGGCCTCACGGTGGCACGTACGGTGCAGGAGCGCCGGCGCAACGACGACGCGACAGTGGCAGGACGCATCATGAAGCTTGGCAACGCAGTATCCATCGTCGGCTGGGGCCATTCGCCCTTCGGCCGGCTGGCCCACATGGACATGGAGGCGCTCATCGCGGGTGTCTGCC
The DNA here is from genome assembly GCF_008364685.1 of Xanthobacter oligotrophicus. Taxonomy (GTDB): domain Bacteria; phylum Pseudomonadota; class Alphaproteobacteria; order Rhizobiales; family Xanthobacteraceae; genus Xanthobacter; species Xanthobacter oligotrophicus. Next base: position 15,575 of record NZ_VTTL01000008.1, on the reverse strand, counting down.
ACGAAGCGCTGGTTCATTCCGGCTTCCCGGCGGAGCGCATGGACGGCATCTGGCTCGGCAATCTCAACGGCGGCTTCGTGCCGGAGATCTTCTGCTCGTCCCTGCCCATGAACAGCGAGCCGGGCCTGCGCTGGAAGCCGGCGACACGGGTCGAGAACGCATGTGCCTCCGGGGCCGGCGCCATCTTCGCCGCCTGTGACGCCATCCAGTCCGGCCGCGCGCGCCTCGCTCTCGTGGTGGGCGCCGAGAAGATGACCGCAATCTCCGGCGAGGAGGTGACGCGCATCCTCGGCTCGGCCTCATACGTCAAGGAGGAGGCGAACTGCGGCAAGACCTTCCCGTCCATCTTCGGGGAGATCGCCGGCGCCTATTTCGAGCGTTATGGCGACCATGCGCAGGCCCTGGCGAAGATCGCGGTGAAGAACCACGCCAACGGTGTTTCCAACCCCTTTGCGCAGATGCGCAAGGCGCTCGATCTTGAGTTCTGCAATACCGTCTCGGAGAAGAACCCGATCATAGCCGGACCGCTGCGCAAGACCGACTGCTCGCTCGTTTCGGACGGGGCGGCCGCTGTGGTGCTCGCCTCCGACGATCTCATCGGCGAGGCCCGGCGCGCCGTGCGCATCCGGGCCCGGGCGCAGGTGAACGACTTTTTGCCCATGTCGCGCCGCGACCCGGTGCGCTTCGAGGGGCCGCGCCGCGCCTTCGCCGCGGCCTTCGCCGAAGCCGGGATCACGGTCGGCGACCTCTCATTTGCCGAGGTCCACGACTGCTTCACCATCGCGGAACTGCTGGCCTACGAGGCCATGGGGCTCGCTTCGGAGGGGCAGGGGGCGCGGGTGCTGGAGGACGGAACGGTGGCCCGTGGCGGCCGTCTCCCGGTGAACGTCTCCGGCGGCTTGAAGGCGAAGGGCCATCCTATCGGCGCCACCGGCGTGTCCATGCATGTCCTGTCCGCCATGCAGCTCACCGGCACCGCCGGCGACATGCAGATCCCCGGCGCCAGCCTCGGCGGGGTGTTCAACATGGGTGGTTCTGCGGTGGCGAACTATGTGAGCATCCTCGAGCCGGTGAAGTGAGGCGAGGGCGCGCGGCGGCCGGGCCGCCGCGTGCCTTCACAACGAGGCGGTTCACGATGGGGCGGCGGCGCGCCGGCCTCCGCCCAGCCTCAGGGAATTGACGTGCCAGCCGTCCGTCTCGAAGCTGCTGCGGCCCTGCACCGGCATGCGTGCACTGAGCCAGCAGCGCGTCGGCAGCAGGGGCGCGGTTGCCGCGGCCCGCAGGGCGGCCGTGTCGCCGGGAAGGTCGGCGAGGCGGCGGCGGATGTCGTCGATGGCCTCCTCCGGCAGGTCGCGAACGATGAACACGAGCCGTCCCCGCATGTCGAAGCGCGTGCCCTCCTTCGGCCAGCGCGGCAGGCGCACCGGGGGATAGGCGACGTGTTCCACGCACTGAACCACCACCGGTGCGCCGAGGCCGGCCACGTTCATCAGCCCCTTCACCCGCAGGAGGTGCGATCCGTACTTGGCGAGAATCTCTCCCATGGCCACGGCGAAGCCGCGCCAGGGCACCTGATGGTTGAAGAAGCAGGTGAAGCTCACCGGCAGCGCCTGCGCCTCGTGGGCGGAGGGCGGTGCCTCGCCGGCGCGGGCGGCGGCTTCCGTTTCGTCCACCCAGCGCTCCACCTCCGTCGGCAGGCTGCCCGGCGCATAAAGTCCGGCGCCCAGGATGCACCGGGGCTCGATCTCGCCATGGGTCACGGCGAGGCGCGGGGCCGACGGATTGAGGACGTTGAGCCGGGCGTCGAGCCGCTCGCGGGCGCTGCGGTCGGCGAGGTCCGCCTTGGTGAGGAGGATGCGATCGGCCATGCCCACCTGGCGGCGCGCCTCCTCGTTCCGGTCCAGTTGCTCGGCGCCAAGGCCGGTGTCCACCAGCGTGACGACCCCGTCGCACCGGAAGCGGGCGGCGACGTAGCGCTGCTCCATCAGGGTCCAGACCACCGGTATGGGATCGGCGAGGCCAGTGGTCTCGATCACCACGCGGCGCACGTCCGGGATCTGCCGCCGCGCCAGCTTGTCGTGGAGCGTTTCGAGCGCCGCCACGAGATCGCCGCGCACGGTGCAGCATACGCATCCGGACTCGAGCAGCACCATGGTCTCGCCGATCTGCTCCACCAGTTGGTGGTCGATGCCGACGGCGCCGAATTCGTTGATGAGCAGCGCGGTGCCGGACATGTCCGGATGGGTGACGAGGCGATTGAGCAGCGTCGTCTTGCCAGCACCGAGGAAGCCGGTGAGCACGGTGACGGGGATGCGCGGGTCGATGGGATCGTGTTCGGCCATGGGCGGTCTCGAAGCGGGCGCCGGCAGCGCGGGGGTGTCGCGGGAGCGCAGCAACGCCCGTGCCACTGGGGCAAAGCCTGCCCATGGCGCCCGGATCGGGCCGAAGGCGTTCGATTTCCGGCCGCCTTCGTATTCGAAAATCGAACGCTTCAGCGTGCCTTCCGCAAGGTCGCGGAGGGGAGGAAACGCGGGAAGTCTCGATATCTGAAGGGCGTGCGGCATGGCACGATCGATGCTACGCTCACTCCCAGGCATGATGACCTTGCAGCGGCGAGGCGCAGGCCGTTGTCGCTTCACATGGAGGTCGGAGCTGGAGTAGGCCGGAGCGGGTCCGCACCGCGGCTGCTACAAGACCCAAGACCACAAGACCCAAGACCACGAGACCGAAGACCACAAGACCGAAGATAAAAGTCCGCCCACGAAAACGCAGACAGCAGATCTGCCCTGGTGGCGGCACACCGGCCGGCTCGTCGAGCCCGCCGGGGGAGGACAAAAATGCCTTTCGGACGGACCGGACAAAAGTTCTCGGTGCCCGAGAACGACGACAAGGTGATGACGTCGTGGGAGCAATTCCTCGGCGGTGACGAGTTCGGCTCCGACGCGCTGCGCCGGCTCGTCGATGATTCCTGGCGTCGCTCCCTCAACAACAGCGTGGACCCGCAACGCGACCAAGCCCCGCCGCCCATGCGCGAGGACTCGCTGCATTCCCTGCGCGACGACTGCCGCGAGCTGCTGGAGGCGAGCCAGCCGGTGATGGCCTCGGCGCGGGAGTTCCTGGCCGAGACCGGCACCGTGATGGTTCTCACCGACGGCGCCGGCGTCATCCTCAACCTGGAGGGGGACACGCGGCTGCGGGACGCGGCGGCGAACATCCACCTGCTGTCGGGCGCCAGCTGGAGCGAGCAGGCGTGCGGCACCAATGCCATCGGCACGGCCATCGAGGTCGGCCAGCCGGTGCAGATCCATTCGGCTGAGCACTATTGCTCGGGCATCAAGCGCTGGTCGTGCTCCGCCAACGTCATCCGCGATCCGTATGACGGCACCATTCTCGGCGTGGTCGATGTCTCCGGGCTTTCGGACACCTTCAATCGCCACAGCCTCGCCCTCGTGGTGGCGACGGCCGGGCGCATCGAGAATCGCCTTGCCCAGCAGGAGATGGACCTCCGCCTGCGCCTTCTCGACCACTGCATGGACCGCCTTTCGGGGGCGAGCAGCGACGGCGTGGTCGTGTTCGACCGCCGCGGCCGGGCGGTGAAGGCCAACGGCGCCGCCGCCGACGTGCTTCTCGACCTGCAGCGAACACGCGGCGAGGCGACGGGCGCCGGCCTCTCGCAGCTTCGGCTGAACTGGCGCAAGCAGGCCGTCTTGCCCGACGAGCTGCCGCCGTGGATGCGGCGCGAATGGCTCGAGCCGGTGGTGACCGATGGCGAGCGGCTCGGCATCGTGCTGCGCCTGCCCGGGCGCCGGGCCACGCCGTCCCGGACCGCGGGCCTCGACGCCGCCGCGAAGCCGGAGGCGGGGGACAATGCCTTCACGCGGATCGTCGGCGAGGCGCCCAGCCTGCGGCATGCCATCGGCCGGGCGCGCCAACTGGCGAAGAGCCGGGCGCCAGTTTTGCTGCTGGGCGAGACCGGCGTGGGCAAGGACGTGTTCGCCCAATGCCTGCACGCCGGCAGCGCCGGGCGTGACGGCGCATTCGTGGCGCTCAATTGCGGCGGCTTCTCCCGCGAGCTGCTGACGAGCGAGCTGTTCGGCTATGCGGAAGGCGCCTTCACCGGCGCGCGCCGCGGCGGCATGACCGGCAAGATCGAGGCTGCGGACGGCGGCACGCTGTTCCTCGACGAGATCGGCGAGATGCCGAAGGACCTGCAGCCCCACTTCCTGCGGGTCCTGGAATCGGGAGAGGTCTACCGCATCGGCGAAACGCGCCCGCGCAAGGTGAACCTGCGCCTCGTGGCCGCCACCAACCGCGACCTGCGGCGCGAGGTGGAAGCGGGGCGGTTCCGCATGGACCTGTTCTATCGCGTCGCGGTCACCAGCATCTCCATTCCCGCCCTGCGGGAGCGCGCCTCGGACATCCCGCTCCTCGCCGAGCATCTGGTGCAGGACCTCGCCAGGCGGCAGGGACTGGCGCCCCGCCGGCTCTCGCCCCGTGCGATCGAGGTGCTGCAAGCCTATGCGTGGCCGGGCAACGTGCGCGAGCTGCGCAACGTCATCGAAGGCATGCTCCTCATCGCCGAGGGGGAGGAACTGACCGAAGCCGACATCCCCGACGAGATCTGGACGGCGCCGGCGAGCGGCATCGCGACCCCGCTCGCCCAGGCCGGCGAGGCTGGCGAGGCGGAGCCTTTGCGCGGCCTCACCGGCATGGAGAATGCCGAGCGGCTCGCCCTGTTGCGTGCCATGCAGGCGCACAAGGGCAACATGACTGCGGTGGCCCGTGATCTGGGGATCGCCAAGAGCACGGTCTACGCCAAGCTCCGCCGCTTCGGCCTCGAAGGCGCGGTGGGCGAGACGCGGCGGGTCCAGATCTAGGCGCCTGTGCATAGCTTCCGCCTGTCCGGCACGCCGATTGCTTGAGAGCGTCGGCTTTCGCATCCCTCCCGAAAGCTTCCTCCACACCGCCGGTCTCGATCGGCGGTGTTTTTTTGTATGCGCGGGCATGGTGCGGCGCACGCCCCGCATTCATCGCGTCGCACAATAAAGACCGATTTTCGAACAGGCGTTCGCAAAGACGTCGATGCCTTTATCTCCAGATAAAGCGCAGGCATCAAAAACCAGCGCAAATAAACAATAGTCGAGACGCCGCCTGCCTTCCTCCTCTTGGCACGGCCCTTGCGATCCGGTTCGGGAGCCTTGCGGACCGTGTGTCGACCTGGCCGCGAGCGCTGCCGCGCTCCAGGCCTGCCGACGCACGTAGCCGCAGCCGGAGAAGAAGTGGGAGGAGAAAGAGCGTATGTCCCTGCAGATCAACATCGACAACGGCGGCACGCTGACGGACATCTGTATTCTGTCAGACGACGCGGTGAGAAAGACCAAGGTCCTCACCACGCCGTATGATCTCAGCAAATGCTTCTTCGAGGGCCTGACCAAGGCTTCCGGCGTGCTCTACGGCGCTCCGGATGTGAAGCGGCTGCTGGAGGAGGTGGACCTCATCCGCTATTCCACCACCCAGGGCACCAATGCGATCTGCGAGCGCAAGGGCCCGCGGCTCGGCCTCATCCTCGATGCGTCCGCGCACGACCTGCCGAGCCGCCTCGCGGCCCACGACCCGGATGTGTTCGAGGCCCTGGTGGGCGACCGGATCGCCTTCCTCGATGCCACCACCATCAGCGGCGCCGAGGCGGACGTGGAGGTGGCGAAGGCCATCAACACCCTCACCGCTGCCGGCGCCAACCGCCTGGTGGTGAGCTTCGGCGGCGCCGATTTCCAGGCGCTGGAGAACGACTTCCGCCTTGTCGCCCTGCGCAAGTATCCGCGCCACCTGCTCGGCGCCGTGCCGATCCTCTACGGCTCCGACCTCACCACCGACCCGGACGGCGAGCGGCGCACCTGGACGGCGCTCATCAACTCGTTCCTCCACCCCTCCATGGAGGCGTTCCTCTACAATGCGGAGAACCGGCTGCGGGCCTATCGCACCAAGAACCCGCTGCTCATCTTCCGCAATGACGGCGACGCCTCGCGCGTGGCCAAGACCATCGCCATCAAGACCTATTCGTCCGGCCCGCGCGGCGGCATGGAGGGCGTGAAGTCGTTCTCGCGCCGCTACGGCTTCGCCGACACCGTCTCCATCGACGTGGGCGGCACCACCACGGATATCGGCCAGTACATCGATGGCACCGTGGCCGAGGTGCGGCGCGGCCACGTGGAAGGCATCTCGGTCTCCTTCCCCCTGTGCGAAATCCTGAGCGCGGGGGCGGGCGGCTCCTCCATCTTCAAGGTGGTGGACGGGCGCGTCGTGATCGGACCCGAGAGCGTGGGCGCGGTGCCGGGGCCGGCCTGCTTCGGGCGCGGCGGGCGCGAGGCCACCATCACAGACGCCAGCCTGCTCATCGGCCTGTTCGATCCCACCTCCTATTTCGGCGGCGGCATGGGGCTCGACGCGGACCGCGCGGCGGCGGCGGTGACCGCCAGCGTTGCCACCCCGCTGGGGCTCGGCCTCGACGATGCGCTGCTGCGCATGGAATTCGCCTATGAGGAGAAGATCGCGGCGGAGCTTCACCGCTTCACCAAGATCTCCGATGAGACGGTGATGCTCGCCTTTGGCGGCGCCGGCCCCCTCAACGCCTGCGGCGTCGCCGAGAAGGCGGGCATTCGCCGGGTGGCGATCCCGCAGATGGCGGCGGTGTTCTCGGCCTACGGCATCGGCTCCTGCGATGTCTCCCAGCGCTATGCGGTGACGCTGAGCGATCCCGCCGAGCTTTCCGGCACCATCGCGGCGCTGAAGGTGAAGGCGTCGCGCGACATGTTCGCGGAAGGCTGCGCCGAAGGCACCTACACGCTCGATGCACGCCTCGTCGCCGACTTCGGTGACGGACGCACGCTGGTCCACGTGCTGGGTGACCAGTTGGAGGTTCCTGCCTCCTTCGCGGGAGCCCGCTCGGTGGAGGTGGAGCTGAAGGCGGTCCGCAGCCTACGCGAAGGCGCGGAACGGTCGGCCCGCTTCGCTCCCCGTTCGTCGGCCGCAGCTCATGGCAAGCGCAACGTGCTGATCCGCGATCGCGGGCGCATCGACGTGCCGGTCTACCGCCTCGCCGACCTCTCGGATGGCGACTTCGCGTCCGGCCCCGCCATCCTCGAGGAAGACTATTTCACCTGCCGGGTCCCCGAAAACTGGCAGTTCGTCATCAGCGACGCGGGCGACATCCTGCTGAGCCGGGAGGATTGAAGAAAATGAAAGTCGCCATGACCGAATATCTCCGCATCGACCTGAAGTCGGAGAGGTGGGAATGCCGCGTGTGCGATCACGAGATCGCGCCGGCCCGGGGCAACTACAAAGAAGGCCTTCTGGTCCACGATCGTGACCCGCGCGAGATCCATCCGCCGATCCTCGATCCGGACAAGTATCGCTTCACTTTCAGTCCCGACCCGGAATGGGTGCGCATCCTCGAATATTGCTGCCCCAGCTGCGGCACCCAGGTCGAGACCGAATATGCCGTGCCCGGCCACCCGCCGCTCCACGACATGGAAGTCGATCTCGATGCGCTCAAGGCCCAATGGGCCGCCCGCGGCGAGGCGGCGGCACCCTATGCCGGCCCGGCCGTGGTGCGTGACGACGGCCACGGACACTGAAACCCCGACGGTGCCGCCCATCCCCGCGCGGAGAGCGGCGGCACCTCCCCACAGCAAAACGAATGCGGCGCAACGCGCCCGCCAGCATCCTCAGGGAGGACACATGAAACGCGTCTCCGTGGACATCGGTGGTACCTTCACCGACTGCTTCGTGGTCTGGGACCAGCAGTATATCGAGGCCAAGGCCCTCACCACCCACCACAACCTCGCCATGGGTTTCAACGAGGCCCTCGGCAAGGCCTGCAACGTGCTGGGGCTCCAGCTTGAAGAGATCCTCAGCGCCGTGGACAGCGTGCGCTATGCCACCACCCTCGGCACCAACGCGCTCATCGAGCACAAGGGCCCCCGGATCGGCATGCTGGTGACCGCCGGCTACGAGGCCACCGTGCCGCTCAGCCGCGCCCGCGGCTATGGCGAGGGGCTGGACAATCTCGGCCAGCAGGACATGCCCAACGCCAAGCGCCCGGATCCGCTGGTGGAGGCGCACATGATCCGTGGCGTGCGCGAGCGGCTCGATTTCCAGGGCAAGCGCGTCATGCCCCTCGACGAGGAGGACGTGCGCACCCAGATCCGTGAGTTGGTGAACCGCGGCGCCCAGATCATCGTGGTGGCGCTGGTGAACGCCGTGGTGAACCCCGCGCACGAGCAGCGCATCGAGGAGATCATCCTCGAGGAGTATCCCTCCCACCTGCTCGGCGCCATCCCGGTCATCCTGTCCCACCAGGTGGCGGGGCGCAAAGGCGAGTATGTCCGCGCCACCTCGGCCATCGTGGACGGCTACCTGCACTCCACCATGTACCACGCGCTCTCGGCGCTGGAGCAGAACCTGCGGGCCCATCGCTACGACAAGCCCATGCTGGTGATCCACAATTCCGGCGGCATGGCGCAGCTCAACTCCACCGACGCGTTGCAGACCATCCATTCCGGCCCGGTCTCCGGCATTGGCGCCTCCGAGCATCTCGCCATGCTCACCGGGCTCGGCAATGTGGTGGCCACCGACATGGGCGGCACCAGCTACGACATCGGCATCGTGGTGGACGGCGGCGTGAAGCACTATGACTTCAACCCCGTCATCGACCGCTGGCTGGTCTCGGTGCCCATGGTGCATCTGGTGACGCTGGGCGCCGGCGGGGGCTCCATTGCCTCCTATGACCGCATGTACAAGACCGTGAAGTGCGGGCCCGAGAGCGCCGGCTCCGACCCCGGCCCCGCCTGCTACGATCGGGGCGGCATGCGGCCCACCGTGACCGACGCCGACCTTTTGCTCGGCTATCTCGACCCGTCGAACTATGCGGGCGGCTCCATTCCGCTCAACCCGCGCCGGGCGAGGTCGGCCATCGAGGATACCCTGTGCGACGAGCTTGATTGCTCGGTGATCGAGGCGGCGCTGCTGATCCGCGAGAAGGTGGACGACAACATGGCCAACGGCCTGTTCACCGAGCTGCGCGCCCGGGGCTACGACCCCAAGGACTTCACCATGCTCGCCTATGGCGGCAACGGCCCGCTGCACTGCTGCGGCATCGCCCAGAACCTCAACATCGACCGCATCCTGGCCCCGCCGCTCTCCTCGGTGTTCTCGGCGGTTGGCGCCGGCAACATGCACCAGCTCCATATCCATGAGCAGTCGCTCTACATGGTGCTGTACGACAGCAACACCCGCGCCCTGTTCGACGACTATGACCGCTTCAACGCCATCGTCGCCGACCTGAAGGAGCGCGGCACCCAGGACCTGCTGCGCCAGGGCGTTCCGCCCGCCGACATCCGCCACAACCTCGAACTGGACATGCGCTACGGCAACCAGCTGGTGCAGACCACGGCGGTGATCGAGAAGCACGCGGTGGACGGCCCGGCGGACGTGCTCGCCATCATCTCCCAATTCTCGGCGGACTACGGCAAGCGCTTCGGCGAGGGCTCGCAGGCGCCGGAGGCGGGCATCCGCATCAATACCATCCGCATCGCCGCCTATGTCCAGCACGAGACCGTGCAGTTCGACGACATCAAGCCGGTGCCGGAGCGTGAGCGCAAGGCGCCGCCGCCGCCCGCGGCGAGCCGCGTGTGCCACTTCGTGGGCCAGGACGGCCCGCTGGAGACGCCGGTGTGGAGCCGCGCCGACATCGGTCCAGGTGTCCAGATCGAGGGGCCGGCCATCATCGCCTCGGAGGTGACCACCTTCCTGGTCAATCCGGGCTGGAGCTTCGTGGCGGCGAAGCAGGGCGCCTCCTGGTTCCTGCGCGCCAAGGTCCCCGCCACCACGCACTGACGCCATTTCTCTCCCCGCCCCGCGCGGGGAGAGCACGCCTTTTGGCGCTGCGATCACCTGAGATAATCCGGGAGGATAAATCCATGAACGACATGAGCATCGCCGGCCGTGGCAAGCTGCCCAGCGCCGAAGAGGCCGCCCTGGTCAGGAAGTTCCTGAACGACACCACCTTGTTCCTCGGCCCCGACCCCGAGATCATGCAGAACCACGACCTCATGCCGCGTTCGGCGGACGAGGAAGAGGCCGTGGCCAAGGTGGCCGACAGCCACATCATCGCCAAGATCCGCGATCGCATCCAGGCCGGCTGCGACGAAGGCTACGAGATGGTGGAGCAGATGGGCGCCGCCCCCGGCGCCAAGTGGGGCGACGTGATCACCGGCGTGTATTCGGCCTCCGGTGACCTTGCCATTGCGTCCGCCGGCGGCGTGCTGATCTTTTCGGCGCTGGTGCACCACCCCATCAAGTTCATCATCAAGAACTGGATCAACGACCCCACCGTCGGGGTGCGCGAGGGCGACGGCTTCATCCACAACGACAGCCGCTACGGCAACGTCCACAACACCGACCAGTCGATGATCCTGCCCATCTTCCACCAGGGCAAGCTCGTGTGCTGGGTGGCCTCCACCGTGCACGAGGGCGAGAACGGCGCCATCGAGCCGGGCGGCATGCCTTCCATGGCGGAAAGCCCCTCGGACGAAGGGCTCAAGATGTCGCCCTTCAAGGTGGTTGAAAACTACCAGATCAAGCGCGATATCCTCACCTTCCTGCAGAATTCGGTGCGCGAGCCCAAGCTGCAATATGAAGACATGAAGGTGAAGCTGTTCGCCTGCCTGCGCATCAAGCAGCGCATCGAGGAGACGCTGAACACCGACGGCCCGGAGGCCCTCGTCTCCACCCTGCGCCTCACCATGGAGAACGTCCGCGCCGAGGTGAAGCGCCGCATTTCCGAGTGGCCGGACATGACGGTGCGCACCTACATCATCCAGGATTCGACCCTGCGCGAGAATTGCGTGGTGAAGATCAACTGCAAGCTCACCAAGACGGGCGACCGGCTGATCTTCGATTTCCGCGGCTCCGCGCCGGAATTCACCAACCGCGCCACCAATACCATCGTCGCCGGTCTCAAGGGCATGCTGGCGCAGGTGTTCCTGTGCTACGTGTGGCCGGACCTGCCGCGCGGCCAGGCGGCCTTCGCCCCCATCGAGGTCATCACTGACCCCCATTCCATCGTCAACTGCTCCTATGACGCGCCCAATTCGCAGAGCCTGATGTCCATCTTCACGGGCTTTACGGCGGGCCAGCATGCGGTGGCGAAGTTCCTCTATTCCTGCCCCGAGAAGTTCACCAAGGTGCACGCGCCCACCTTCAACATGATCAATACCTTCGTGTGGGGCGGTGTGTCCCAGCACGGCGAGACCCTCGGCAACCTTTGCGCCGACCTCAACGGCATGGGCGCCGGCGCCACCGTGGACCGGGACGGCGAGCATGCCCTCGCCCCCATCTTCGCCACCATGGCCGACATCGGCGAGCAGGAGCTGAACGAGGAGGAGGTGCCCTTCCTCCAGCTGGTGTCCAAGAAGATGACGCGGGACGCCATCGCTCCCGGTAAGTATCGCGGTGGCCAGGGCTACACCATGATGGTGGCCACCAAGGACAGTGAGCAATGGGGCTTCATGACCGTGTGTCAGGGCGCCAAGATTCCGCCGCTCCAGGGCCTGTTCGGCGGCTATGCCTGCGGCTGCTATCCGCTGTCCAAGGTGAAGGGTGTGGATGTCTATGACGTGCTGCTCAACACGCCGGAGAAGTTCAAGCACTCCATCGAGGAGATCATGAACGAGCAGCCCTTCGAGGGCGCCAGCTACACCACCCACCACATGGGCATGGGCTTTGAAATCTCGAAGCGCGGCGAGCTGTTCATGATCTCGCAGGGGGCCGGTGCCGGCTACGGCGATCTGCTGGAGCGCGACCCCAGGGGTGTCATCAAGGACATCGAGGAGGGCCTCATCTCCCCCGCGGTGGCCGCCCGCACTTACAAGGTGGCATTCGACCCAGAGACCCTCGCCATCGACGAGACGGCGACCGAAGAGGCGCGCGCCGCCGAGCGCAAGGCGCGCATCGCACGCTCCAAGCCCTATTCGGAGTTCGTGAAGCACTGGAGCAAGCCCACGCCGCCGACCCACCTGCAGTATTTCGGCGCGTGGGGCGATGATGTCCAAACCCTCTACATGGGCAGCCCCGAAAAGACCCGCGAAGCTGAAACCCCGCGCCCCAACTACATGCCGCATCCCAAGGATGTGCGCATCGCCGAGCTTGAGGCCCGTCTTGCCGCCGTCGGCGCCATGGGGGGCGAGAAGCAATGAGCCCACGGCTCGTGGATGCCCTGCCGCGTCCGTCCGGCGCGCCCGGGCTCAGGGTCTGGCTGAAGTCGTCGGGCTATGCCCGGCGCCTTCTGCTCGGGGAGGAGGGTGACCCTTGGGAGAGCGCGCCGCGCTATCTCTCCTTCTTCACCCAGGCCCATGGCCTGCTGCGGCCGGACGTGGGCGTGGTGGACGTGGGTGATCTCTACCGCTCCTGGGTGGGGCGGCATCCTGCCCTGAAGACGCAGATGGCGGCGAAATCCCGCGCCGCCTTCCCCCTCAAGCGCATGCTGGAGGAGGAAGGCCCCCGCCGGCTGCTGGCGGAGGTGGTGGAGGCAGTGGCGGCGAGCCTGCGCGGGCAGGCGCCGCTGGTGCTCGCCGCGCCCGCCCCCCGGCGCTGGCTCGCCGAGGCCGCCGCCTTCGCCGGGCGGGAGGGTGTCCCGATCGACGCCGACATGGTCGAGAGTGCCGCCATGTACATGGCGGACCTCGTGCGCGTGGTCTCGGCCCTTCCCATCGGCGGGCTGCTGCTGGAGGAGGACCAGGCGGCCGAAGACGGCGACATGGACGCGAGCCGGCCACTGGTGAACGTCGCCCGGCATTATCGCTGGGGCCTGGCCTTGCGCGGGCGTGACGGGGGCGCCACCCACGAGCTCGACACCCTCATCAGCACCGAGCCGGTCGAGGGTGGGGACTTCGCCCTCGGCCTCGACGTGAGCCGGGACCTGTGGAGCGGCGGGCCGCTCGCCGCGCTCGGTGGCGGCCAGTTCTACTTCGCCGAGATCCCCGAGGGGGCAGAGCCGGAAACCGTGCTCCAACAGCTCGCCCGGCTCCGGGCCTGAGCCACCCCGTCCGCCAGCGACCCCGGACCGTGGCCCACGCCCGGCCGGGGCAGGAGGCTCCATGTCCGTGCGCCTGCGGGGCGCGCGGACCAGCGCGGCGCGCCAAGGCCGCCCATCACCCAAAAATCATTCCGGAGGAAACATGATCCGTTCGTTCAAGGACATCGTCCTCGCCGTCTTCTGCGCCATGCTCGCCGGCTCTCCGGCCTGGGCTGCCGACGTGAATTCCGGCGACTACCTGCCTGCGCCCGCCGGCACCAACCTGCTGGTTTTCTACAGCCAGTATGCGACCCGCGACGAATATGTGAGCGCCTCGGGACAGACCATCTCCAACGGCACCGGTCTTGATTCTTACGTCAACATCCTGCGCTACGTGCATTACTTCGACATCGGCGGCTTCACGGTGGCGCCGCAGGTGCTCATCCCGGCCGGCACGCTCTACAACGGCCGGCTCGGTGGCGCCCCGTTCGAGGCCGCCGCCGGCCTCGGCGATCCCATCCTCGCGACCACGGTCTGGGTGGTGAACAACAAGGCGACGCAGACCTATATCGGCATCATGCCGTATCTGTTCCTGCCCGTTGGCCAATACAGCGCAGGTGACGTGCTGAACCTGGGCGAGAACCGCTGGAAGCTGGACCTGCAGGCCGGCTGGTACCAGGGCCTCACCAACGGCGTCGCGCTCCAGCTCACCGGCGACGCCATCTGGTATGGCGATAATGGGAGGGCGGGCAACGGCACGCAGACCCTGTCGCAAGACCCCACCTATCAGCTCCAGGCGTGGCTCTCCTACGCCTTTGCTCCCACCTGGTCGGCCGCGGTCGGCTATTCCCAGTTCTGGGGCGGTACCGAATATCTGGCCGGGGTGCCCACCGGGAATGAGACCGAGCGCTCGCAGGTGCGGTTCGAGCTGTCCAAGTTCATCACGCCGACGTTCCAGGTGCTGGGGCTGGTCCAGCGCGATGTCGCCACCTCGGGGGGCTTTCCCGAAGCGTTCCGCGGCACGGTTCGCCTGCTTCAGGTCTTTTAGGCTCGGGGGACCATCGCCCTGTTCGGGGCGATGGTCCGCAGGAGGTTTGCCGCAGACTTGGAGCCACAGACTTGGATCCGCAGACTTGGATCCGCAGACTTTGGAGCCTCCCGGATCGCGCACTACCACTGCGCCTCTGCGGCCATTGCCACCGGGCCGCCGTTGGTGGCCGTCCACAGCTTCAGCGTCCCGTTCGGCCCGTCCTCCGCATGGAGGACGTAGGGGGCATTGTCGAAGAGGGGCGACAGGCCGCGGAAGGAGAACCGGGCCGGGGGGCGGCCGCCCAGCTCCGCCGCATAGCGGTAGAGCTGCGTCGCCAGGAGCGGGCCATGCACCACCAGGCCGGGATAGCCCTCCACCTGGGTGACATAGGGGTGATCGTAGTGGATGCGGTGGCCGTTGAAGGTCAGCGCCGAATAGCGGAACAGCAAGGGTGCCGAGGGCACGATCTGGCGCCGGTGCCGTCCTTCGGCCGCAGGCGTGGGTGCCTTCTTCGGCGCGTCGCCGGCATCGAGGCCGCGATAGACGATGTCCTGGATCTCGGTCAGCACCGTCCGACCGCCGGCCTCGATCTCGTGCTTCACCGTCACGAAGCACAACGTGCCGGTGCGGCCCTCCTTCACGGACAGGTCTTCGACCCGCGACACCCGGCGCATGGTATCGCCGACCCTTAGGTCGTCGATGAACGCGAAGCGCCCGCCCGCCCACATGCGTCGGGGCAGCGGCACCGGCGGCAGGAAGCCGCCGCGCGCCGGGTGGCCGTCCGGACCGAGCCCGTGGGAGGGAACCGTCGGCTGGGCGAGGCACCAGTGCAGCAGCCGCGGCGCCACCTCACCGTCCGCCGGGTTTCCGGGCTCTTCGCCGAAGGTGGCGCGGAAGCGGCGAACCAGCGCCGGGTCCACCGCCTCGGTGCCGATATCCTCGCGGGCGATCCAGGTCCGCAGGTGGTCGATGTCCAGTTCGGGTGTCCCGGTCATGTCAGAAGGACCTCGGCAGGCCGAGCACGTGCTCGGCCACATAGCTCAGGATGAGATTGGTGGAGATCGGGGCCACCTGGTAGAGCCGCGTCTCGCGGAACTTGCGCTCCACGTCGTACTCGCAGGCGAAGCCGAAGCCGCCATGGAACTGGAGGCAGGCGTTGGCGGCTTCCCAGGAGGCCTTGGCGGCGAGGTATTTCGCCATGTTGGCCTGGGTCCCGCAGGGCTGGTGGGCATCATAGAGCCGGCAGGCCTCGAAGCGCATGAGGTTCGCCGCCTCCACCTCGATGAAGCTTTCCGCGATGGGGAATTGCACCCCCTGGTTCTGGCCGATGGGCCGGCCGAACACCACGCGCTCGCGGGCGTAGGCGGAAACCTTGTCGATGAACCAGTAGCCGTCGCCGATGCACTCGGCCGCGATCAGCGTGCGCTCGGCATTGAGGCCGGTGAGGATATATTTGAAGCCCTGGCCCTCCTC
>NZ_VTTL01000007.1 GCF_008364685.1 Xanthobacter oligotrophicus | reverse complement strand
CATTCCGCCCTCGGCCATCGATCCCCTGCCGAGTTCGCCGCAACAATCGCACTGGAAATCCAGGCCGCCTGAGGCCAGAAATGAAACCTAGGACTCTCTCCTAAGCCGGAGGAGAAAAGGGGCTCAGGTCACCTGGATATCAGGACGGCCTCGAACCTCGGCCTGCGGGGAAGCATCGTTCGCCTGGCGAGGCGGGCGGTCCATGGTTGAACCGCGTCCATCCCGCCGCACGGTGTTGAAGGGTGCGACAGGCACTGGTGCCGCCGCACTCTTTCCGGCGCCGGCGGCTCCCCTCGAAGCCGATCCTCTCCTCGCACTTGTCATCGCCTTTCGCATCGAGAAGCTCCGCCTCGACACCATCGCCGGCGATATTCCCGACGATGAACCAACACCGGCATTGGATGCCATCAATGCCGCAGCCGGACTGCCTCCAGCCACCACAAAGGAAGGCGCCACCGCCGCCTTGCAGCTCGCACTCGAGATGCACCGCGCCCGCATCCTCTCGAACGCGCAGCCGAACCTTATCGAGGCCGCGCTGCGGTTTCTGGAGAGACCGTCCACTGTTCCCTGATAGCCATGCGGCGCCAGTTGGGCGCTCGCCCGGTCGGCGGGCGGCATATGATACCACATCGAACGCGGAGCGGGACGAAGAGAGCAAGGAAAGAACCTCGGTCACCACGGGTTCCCGTGGCGTCGATGCGGTGCCGATCGCAGCCTTCACAGCGACCATCCGAGTGACCCCATTGCTGGGTCGGCGCCCGCCCTGCCCTTCGGAGAAGCCACAAGGCGGAGTGAAACCAATCAGACGCAGCGAAATCGCCGCATGCGCCACAAGCGGACATTGGCTACCTGCTCGGCAGCGGATGTTCGGCCCCGCGGTCCTCACGGTGCCGGCTTTCGATTCGTTGGCGACATGAGAGACGCCACCTTGTGTCGGCCCCGTCGATGAGGGCGCCGATCTGCTGGATGCTGCAGAACCGGCGTGCAAAGGCGAGCGAACGGTCTTTACGCCATGCGCGTCTGCGGCCTGATATCGCGCCTTCCAACACCGCGCCGTTTAGCCTATCGCCTTTTGAAAGGTCCCGTGGTGTTAGTCGACAGAGCGAGAGCTCTGCGTTTGATGCGGCGCGGATGAAGGCTGGGATCGCGAGTGCCCGTGAACATCGAAGCCATACACCTCCTTTGGGACGAATTGTCGGACTTCGATGCGGGCCAATCGTCGATGGCGGCGGCTCATCTCATGGCGGTGCTCAGCGAAGCGGCGGGCGCCTGGAACGCCACCTGGGCCGGCGCCATCCGCCTTGCAGATGTCGCGACCTCCGATCCCCTTCAGGGCTGGCGCGTCGCGGCCGTGCAAGCCTGGCATCCGGTCCCGCCGCACCGGGATGAACAGCATTTCAAGGAGATCATGGAGGTCTGGGACCGCCGCGAGATCGATCCTTCCTTCCTCCTGCCGATGCAAAACGTCGGCACGTTCCGGACCTATTCATTCCGCCGGGAACTGCCTGCGGACTGGTTCGAGACACCCTTCTATCAGCGGCATTACGGTTCGGTGGGCACGTACGATGCGGTCTTCGTCGCCTTTCCCTTGAATGCCGATTGCGAATCCCACTTCGGCTTCTATTCGCGCAAGACCTTCACCGATGAGGAGATCGCGCAGCTCGTCCACGCGCTGCGCGGCATCAAGTGGTTTCACCGTCATCTCATGTTGGGCCACGGCCTCATCATGGCCTCTTCGCCTCTGACCCCGGCGGAGCGGCGGGTGCTGCACATGCTGCTCACCAAGGCCACGGAAAAGGCGATCGGTCGCGAGCTGGAAATCGCCACCTCAACGGCCCACCAGCACGTCACGCGCATCTTCCGCAAATTCGGCGTGCGCAGCCGCGCGGAACTCATGAGCCTGTGGCTCAATGGTGCTGGCTAAGTGGTTCTGCGTACGGGCGTATCCTCTATTTAGAGGACATGAAGTGATGCCCGTCATCGCCTACCCTACCGGCATATTGCAAATCGTGTTCGTCGCGATGGGTAAGCCTTGGGGGGTGGAGTCATGTCTGCGCGTCGGGAAACCGCTGCCGATAAGCGGCGGCGCGGCTGCTGCATCGTCCTGAAGGATCGCACTTCCGGAGCGGGTGCCGGCGCGGGGATTTCATCGCGTCGCATATGGCTGGCCGGGGCGTCGCTGCTTTGCCTCATCGCCGTCGCGGGGGCTGTTCCGATCGATTGCGCGCGAGCCCAGACCTTCGGCGGAAACGGCGGGGCCGGCAAAGACCAGGTGCCCGGTGGCGCCGGCGGTGCCTATGGCGTGGCCGGGAGCGACTCCGAAGACGGCAAAAGCGGCGGCGGCGGCGGCGGCGTGGGCGCCGCAGGTGGCACAGGCCTTGTTGGAGGCGGCACGGCCGGCACAGACGGCGGTGGCGATGGCGGGCAAGGGGTAAACCTTCCCTACGGCTTTGGCGGCTCCGGCGGCGGCGGCGGCGGCGGCGGCACCTTCCTGACCACGGGTGCCGACCAGCAGGTGACGACCGCCGCGACGGGTGGCCAGGGTGGCCGCGGGGGGTCGAGTCGCCTCAATGTAGAAAACAATGGATCGGCTGAAATCAATGGCAGCGGCGGCGGGGGAGGCGCCGGTGGCTTCGGTATCGTCACGACGGCGCCTCTTACCCTCGACGTTTCCGCTAATGTGACGGGCGGTGCGGGTGGCGGCGGCGGGGGGGGAGCCGCCTACGTCGCTGGCACAACATATTCCGCCGGCGGCGGCGCGGGCGGCGATGGCGGGTATGGCATTTATTTCACGCCAGGCGGCATCCTCACCAATAGCGCGATCATCTCCGGTGGCGATGGCGGCGATGGCGGCGGCAGCCCGTCGTATGGCGGAAATGCCGGCAGCGGCGGCACGGGCGTTGCCGTCTCCGGATCGCAGATCGGAAGCCTCACCATCACCAATGGTGGCTCCATCCTTGGCGGCGATGGTGGCGAGGGAGGAGGCATCTCCCGGCCTAACCGCCCGGGAGAGGGACCCATGGTTGTCGGCGTGTCCGGCGCGGGCGGGGCCGGCATCACGGGGTATGGCTACGATCTGACCAACACCGGCAGCGTGATCGGTGGGATCGGCGGCCAGGGTGGATCGATGTTCATCGGCCCCAAGTCCAACGAGCCTGGCCCAGGAGGCGCGGGCGCGCAGGGCGGCGTCGGCGCAGGCGGATCCAATTTCACCATCCACAATAACGGCGTGATCGGCGGCGGAGCCGGCGGCGCGGCCGGAGCCGGCAATGACAGCCAATTCGCACCGGTGGTGCCTGTGGGCGAAACCCTCTCCCAACACTTTACCACTCCGGGATCATACGCCATCCTCGCCGGCAAGGGGAAGCTGGGCGATGACGGCGGCAATGGCGGAGCCGGCGGCCTCGGCGGTCTGGGAGGGGCGGGCATCAGCGGCACCTCCTTCACCGTGATCAACGAGACGACGCTTTACGCAGGCTCGGGCGGTCTCGGCGGCGATGGCGGACGCGGCGGCGCGGGCGGAACCGGGGGACCCGGGATCTCTTTGGATTCGACGATCAGCGTCCCGGGTGTGGTGCTCTCCAGCACGGCCGGAACCGGCGGCACGGGCGGTGCGGGCGGCAACGGGGGTGAAGGCGGGACCGGGGGAGCCGGGGGCGTCGGCGTCACCGGCACGCTCTTCGATCTGACGAACCGCGGAACGCTCGCAGGCGGCGCGGGAGCCAAAGGCGGCACCGGGGGCGCCGCGGGCGTCGGAGGCCAAGGCGGCGTGGGCGGCAACGTACGAGTTGACGTCGGTCCCGCTGTGGGTGATGCCGCCGGCAGGGGCGTAAGCGGCAAGGGCGGCGACGGCAATGTGGGGGGAGCCGGTGGCGCCGGCGGCACGGGTGGTGCCGGCGGCGCAGGCGTCAGCGGCAGTTCCTTCACCGTGACGAATGCAGGATCGATCGCGGGTGGCGCAGGAGCCGAAGGCGGCACCGGGGGTGAAGGCGGCGCAGGCGGCTCTGGCGGGTCGGCCGGTTCCTTCCAGCCTGGCGGCAGCGGCGACTTCCAAAATTCTGTGAACGTCTCAGGTGCCGCCAAAGGCGGCGGCAATGGCGGGCGCGGCGGTGACGGCGGCGCGGGCGCTGCCGGCGTCACCGGCACGGCTTTTTCCATCACCAGTTCCGGCACGATCAGCGGCGGCAAGGGCGGCGATGGTGGCGCGGGCGGCAGCGGCGGCAGCGGCGCCATCGCCGCCAAAGGCGGGACGGGCGGAAACGGCGGAAACGGGGGCATTGGCGGTGTCGGCGTGAGCGGCTCCAGCTTCACCCTCACCAATACAGGCACGATCAGCGGCGGCGACGGAGGAATGGCCGGACTGGGGGGCCTGGGAGGGGCTCGCGTGGAGGGTGGAAACGGCCTTTTTGCCCCTGCCGGCGACCCTGGAGTGGACGGCGCGGGCGGTCTCGGCGCGGTTGGCGTCGTCTCCACCGGCGGTTCCACCATCAAGAACGCCGGCTCCATCGTCGGCGGACTCTCCGGCGATGGGGTGACGCGCGCCAATGCGGTGGAGCTGTCGGGCGGCGGCAACGCGCTGGAGCTTCAGGCGGGCTATTCCTTCACCGGCAATGTGATCTCCACCAGCGGAACCACGAATGGTGGGGACGCCCTGAAGCTCGGCGGCACGGGCGCGGCCGCGTTCGACGTGGGCCACGTGGTGCCGACCCCCTCGGGCTCGCTCTCCGGCACCCAATTTGTGGGCTTCAACGCCTTGTCGGTGGTGGGCGGCGAGTGGACTGGCACCGGCACCAATGCCAGCGGCCTGAGCTGGACCCTCACGGGCGGCATGCTCGCCATCGCCGATGCGAAGACCTTGGAAGGGGCCGGCCCGTCCTTCCTCACCACCAGTTTCGACGGCGGCACCCTGCGCACGACTGCCAGCCTCACGCTCTCCGGCGACCTCGTCCTGCTGGCGAACGGGGGCACCCTGGAGACCGCGGGCGGCACTACGGCAACGCTGGACGGCGCCCTTTCGGGCAGCGGCGCCTTCACCAAGACCGGCGACGGCACGGCGACCCTCACCAATGCCAATGCCGGCTTCACCGGCCAGACGGTGATCGACGCCGGCACGCTGGCTTTGTCGGGGGCGGGCTCGATTGCCAATTCGACTGCCGTCGCAGTGAATGCCACGCTCGACATTTCCGGCATCGACAGCGCCGGCACCACCATCAACACCCTCTCCGGCAGCACCGACGGGCTGATCGCGCTCGGCACGAAGGCGCTCACCGTCAACCAGGGCGCCGACGCCACGTTCGCCGGCGTCATCTCCGGCAGCGGCGCCTTCACCAAGGAAGGGGCGTCCACCCTCACCCTCACCGGCGCCAATGCCGGCTTCACCGGCAAGACGGAGATCGACGCCGGCACGCTGGCTTTGTCGGGCGTAAGCTCGATTGCCAATTCGAACTCCGTCGCGGTGAATGCCACGTTTGACATCTCCGGCCTCGACGGCGCCGGCACCACCATCAAGACCCTGTCCGGCAGCACCGAGGGGGTGATCGCGCTCGGCACGAAGGTGCTCACCGTCAACCAGGGCGCCGACGCAACGTTCGCCGGCGTCCTCTCCGGCAGCGGCGGCTTCACCAAGGAGGGGGCGTCCGCCCTCACCCTCACCGGCGCCAATGCCGGCTTCATCGGCAGGACGGTGATCGACGCCGGCACGCTGGCCTTGGCGGGCACGGGCTCCATCGCCAACTCGACCGCCGTCGCAGTGAATGCCACGTTTGACATTTCTGGCATCGACGGCGCCGGCACCACCATCAAGACCCTCTCCGGCAGCGGCGACGGAGCGATCGCGCTCGGCACGAAGGTGCTCACCGTCAACCAGGGCGCCGACGCCACATTCGCCGGCGTCATCTCCGGCAGCGGTGCCTTCACCAAGGAGGGGGCGTCCGCCCTCATCCTCACCGGCGCCAACACCTATGGGGGCGGGACGACCATTTCCGCCGGTACGCTGCAGATCGGTGATGGCGGCACTGCGGGCTCCCTCGCTGGCGATGTGCTGAACAATGCCGCCTTGGTCTTCGATCGCTCCGACGCCTATGGCTTCAGCGGGGGCCTTTCCGGCTTCGGCACGATGACCTTCCGCGGCGGCGGCACGGTGCAGCTCGGATCGTCCGGCACCTTCAGCGGCGGTACGTTCGTCGAGGACGGTACCGTCACCCTGGCCAATGCGGCCCTTGGCGCCTCCGTCTTCACCGTGCAGACCGGCGGCGTTCTGGCCGGCCAGGGCACAATCGGCGGGCTCGTGGTCAATTCAGGGGGCGTTGCGGCGCCGGGCAATTCGCCGGGCACCCTCACCGTGAAAGGCGACGTCGCCTTCAATTCCGGCTCGGTCTACCGGGTGGACGTGACCGCCGGCGGCGCCCACGACCTCATCGATGCCACGGGTGCCGTCGTCCTGTCTTCCGGCGCATCCGTCGCCGTGAATGCCGGTGCGGCGGTGTTTCTGCCGGGAACGGCCTACGCCATCATCACCACCTCCGGCATGGTCACCGGCACGTTCGGTTCGCTCACCGGCGACCTGCCGGCGAGCAGCTACATCTTCCTCGACCCGGGCCTCTCCTACGATGCCCACAATGTGTATCTGGGGCTGATCTATAACGACATCGCGTTAGCAACCTTCGCTCGCACGCCGAACGAGGCCGGTGCCGCCAACGCCGTCCAGACCCTCGGCGACGGCAATCCCATCTATGACGCCATTCTCGCTCTGCCCAAGGGCGCAACGCCGGGGGCCGCGTTCGCCGCGCTCTCGGGCGAGGCCTATGCCTCGGCCAGCACGGTGATCGTGCAGCAATCGAGCTATGTCCGCGATGCTGTGGGCGCGCGCCTCATCCAGGCGCTCACGCCGGAAGGCGCCGCGCCGCTCGGCTACGCCATGCCGGTGAAGGCTCCGGCCACCGCCCGCCTCGGGGCCGGCCTCACCCCCACTTTGTGGGCGCTGGGCTATGGCGGCTGGGGTGACACCAACGGCAACAGTAATGCGGCCAGCGTCTCCAACACCATTGGCGGCTTCCTCATCGGTGCCGACGTGGCGGTGAGCGAGACCGCACGCGCCGGCCTCTTCGGCGGCTATGGTCGGTCCAATTTCGATGTGGCGGACCGGGCCTCCTCCGGCTCCATCGACACGTACGACATGGGCCTTTACGGCGCGGCCCTGTTCGGCCGCCTCGCCGCGCGCGGGGCTTTGACCTATGGCTGGCACGATGTCTCCGTGGACCGCACCGTCGCCTTCCCCGGCTTCTATGAGGCGCTCTCCGGCGGCTATAGTACAGGCTCTTTCCAGGCCTTCGGCGAATTGGCCTATGGCCTCACCTTCGGCGCCTTCGATGTGGAGCCGTTCGCGGGGCTGGCCTATCTGAACCTCGATGGGGCCTCCCTCACAGAGACCGGCGGGGCGGCGGCGCTCGGCGTCAGTACTGCATCGTTCGAGACGACCTATTCGACGCTCGGCATGCGGCTCGCCACCTCCATCGGTGTGTTCGGGCGGCCTTTGACCCCGAGCGTGACCCTCGCCTGGCAGCACGCCTTCGGCGACACGACGCCTTATGCGAACATGCTCTTTGCCGGCGGGACGACACCCTTCCAGGTGGCGGGCGCCCCCATCGCGCAGGATGCCTTGCTGGTGGGCGCAGGGCTCGGCTATGCCGCCTCGGAGCTTGCCACCCTCTCGGTCAAATATAACGGGCAGATCGCCTCCGGCGCCTCACAGAGCGCGTTCTCGGCGGAACTCGGGTGGAAGTTCTGAGGTAAGGCTTATCTTAGGAATGGCTCATCGGTTCCCTTGGATGCTTCAGCGGCGCCTGCAATCCCCTTGAACTGCAGGCGCCAAGTCTCAGATCTCGGTCTGCTCTGACAGGCTCAAGGCGTCGCCGACTTCGATGCCGAGATAGCGCACGGTGCTCTCGAGCTTGGTATGGCCCAGCAGGAGCTGGCAGGCGCGGAGATTTCCGGTCCTCTTGTAGAGGATGGAGACTTTTGTTCGCCGCAGACTGTGCGTGCCGTAATCTGCCGGATTGAGGCCGATCAAGCTGACCCATTGGTCGACGAGACGCCCGTACTGCCTGGTAGTGACATGTCCTCCAATATGGCTGTGGCTCGGCCCAAGCCAGTCGCTTCCCTTTGCTCGCCGTACGGCAAGCCAGGCAGCGAGCGCGTCCTTCGTCGGTTCAGTGATCTCGAAGGGAACCGGCTGCCCGGTCTTGTGCTGGATGACCACCGATCTCGCGCGAATGCCGCTGCCGGAGAATACGTCGCCGACCTTCAGTGTCACCAGATCGCAGCCACGCAATTTGCTGTCGATGGCAAGATTGAACATGGCGAGGTCGCGCACCCGATTTGCAATCTGCAACCGCATGCGCAACGCCCAGATATGCTTGGGCTTCAGGGGAGGTTTAACACCGACGATCCGGCCGGCATTCCAGGGCTCGTGCCGGGTCTCGTGATTGGTGTGCATGGCATCCTCCTTCCGAGGAGCAGCCCCAATTTAGATTAGTGCCATATGAGCCGGTCGCGAAGAGGTTGGTGTTTGTGTCGGAGTGTGGAGCGCCAGGAGCGGGCATAAGCACCTGACCCAACACCTGCCGTTCGGCATGTTGCCCCGCATCAAGCATCACCCTCGTCACTACGCGACAGTGCAGCCTACGCTGATGATCACAGCGCAGACTCCAACTGATAGCTCTCACGCAGTCAATCTACCTCGCCTACGTCGACACGAACCGCCTTATCCATCTGGGCGACTTGAAGTATTTACCATGGAGAGAGCCGTTTCCGGATGCCGCTAGTATCGATATCCTGATCGCCCCTGCCGTTGTCGGCAAGCTTGATCGGCGGAAGGTCAGTCGAGATGGCAAGCGCCGCTGCGACCGCTCCCGGGCAACCCTCGATCTGATCGAGGCCGCGTCGCGGGCACTGGCTCACGCATTAGCTCTCCGCGACGCCCACGTCCCCGTGTCGCTTCGACTCTCCCCCGGCGGGCGGATCGACTGGAACCGATGGCGGACCCTCGACCAGACGCGCGCTGACAATCCGCCCGCCGCGGCTCATATCCACCTTGTAGGCGCCGGCACCAGAGGGCGTCGCGTCCAGAGGCACCACCTGAGTCATGGGAACCAGCCTCCGTGACGGGCGCAGCAAGACTCTCCTCCGGCACTCAACCCGTCACGGAAACCCGATCCGAACTCTCGCTCTTCGAAGCGGGCGTGACCGAATGATCGACTTTTCAATCCATAAGATGAGTGATCTCACCCGCAACGTCTGCGGCGGTTTGCCTGAGGAGCTTCAACGTCTGCACGGTTCTCTTCGCACCATTCTCTCCAAGGAAGAACATGTGGTTGCCCGGCAGCGTCGCGCTCAGCCGCTGGTCGGCGTGCCCGACAGCCTCTACCAGCAAGGCCCATTTCTCGGAAGGCAGCGCAGCGAGCTTGTCCGCTTGCGAGAAAACGAGACCTTCGCAAAGCTGCTGGGTGATGTAGACGCCCCATGTAGAGCGGTCCGTGAGAGCGTGCCGGGCGTCGATCGCGGAGGCGTGCGTCATCAAAGCGAGCGGCGGAAAGGCGCGATACTGCGCGGTGCCGACCTCGAGCGCGTCTCCGGCCGGGTCGGGAACGAAAGCTCCGTCTCTGTAGCGCGTGGCCGATGCTGCCAGCCCAACCGGAAAATCGCCGGTCATCTCGCGTGTGAATGCGTCGGCATCGAGCACCACGTGGCCGGCAGCCGCGTTCTGATCCGCGAGGCAGTGGAGCAGCCAGTCGAGGTAGGCGCCCCTGATCGAGGCGAGGCCGTTTGCGGCTGGCTTCAGGTGGTCGAGGCCGGGCAGGGTATTGGGAAGTGCCGATGCGGCCGCCATCGCGACGAAGAGTTCGATGCCCTTTCCCTTTCGTCGCAGCGCGGCATGAAGCGGCTCGGCAATTCGCCCCGCCATGCTCCAGCCGAGCACGATGGCGTTCGCCGGCAGGCCATTGCGGCCATGTAGCGGGCGATGATCTCGGCGCTCTGCTCCGCCCAGTCGGTGATCGAAAACTGCGGGAATGGGGCGTCGAACACACCTCTGCTGTCGATGGGATAGGACAGGACCAGCGACGGAAAGCCTTCCTCATGCAGCCAATGACAAAGGAAATCGGGGGTCCTTCCCCCGGGCGGTCCGTAGGCGATGCGACCGAGCACCCCTCCTCCTGTGACGAACACCACCACGGGAAGCTCCGGTCGCCCCGGCTCGAACCGCACCAGAGCCGGATAGCCCGCCGCCTCGGTCAACTCCTCGCCCGGATAGAGCATTGGGGATCTCGTCTGTGCTTCCGCCGGAGCGCGCCATGTCGCGGCCAAGGCTACGCCCAGCATCGCGACTTGACGACGATTAAGATCGCAGACAACCACTCTCGAACCTCCCTATCGCGTCCGGCCGTCAGCGCCGCGTCAGCTGACATTGCGCCGCGTAGCATAGCCCGGAGGCAGGTCCTCCGGCGCGCAGGCGATGACGCTCTCGTCATCCCGGCCGCAATCCTCCACGAAGGTGATGTCGGCGAACTCGTCGACGAGCATGGTCGGATAGGTCGGACCCGCGTCGCGATACTGGCGCATCAGGTCGATCTTCTCGTTCTGGAAGCCGATGATCTTCTTCGGCTCCTGCTCGATCCAGTGCGGGAAGAAGGTCGCCCCGTGGGCGCGGTTCTCATGGAGGTTGTAGGCGACGCTGACGCAAGTGCCGGTGGGCTCGTGCCAGGACACCTTGTAGACGCCGTCGGCGAGGCGGACGATGTGGACCTCCTGACCCTTCACCCAGCGCCCGCCGACCATGCCTCCATGGACGCGGTAGTCGATGGTGCGGTCGTTCTTGAAGTACATCTCGTACTGCCAGCCATTGGCATAGGTGTAGATGATGTGCTTGCCCACGAAGGCGGCGATCTCCGCCGGATGGGTCGAATCGAATGTATCGGACATGATCTTCCTCTCTCCGGCGCCGGGTTGATGTCCCGGACCGCCGGCTGTTGACATGGGGTGGATGGGGGACGCTTGCTTGAAACCGTATTCGCTCCAGCGCCGACGCACGCGGTCGACGATCTCCGCCGGATAGCCGTGGCGGAAGGATGCCCGCATCGGCAGGGCTTCGCCCCATTCGTCCGGTGCCAGGCAGTTGTAGACGATCTTGCCGGTATGGCCGGAAATCTTCTCGCTCCTGCGCAGATAGGCGAGCAGCGGCGAGGCCTCTATATCGTCGAAGACTGCATGGCCGAGGAGCGGGTGGCAACGGGTGGCGAAGGCCCAGACCAGTTCGGTCAGGTCGGTCGGATCAACATCGTCATTGAGCACGATCACCTTCGGGATCACCGCCCCCGCCTTGCTCGCGAACACCGTCTGCCCGATGCGCCGGCAGAAGGCCATGCTCTCGCCGTCCCCGCTCCGGCGGCGCCAGTCGCGCGGAACCGTGACCACGAGCCAGTGGAGCGCCGACTGCAGCGGAATCCAGGCCGTGGTCGCCGGAATGCCGGCCTTGCGCAGTTCGTAGAGCAACTGTGCCGAGCTCGGCAGTCCCCAGGCGGTGTGGTTCTCCTCCACCGGCTCGCCGGCGACGACAACCGGCAGGATGGCGTTTTCGCGATGGCTGATGGCGCAGACCCGGTAGGTGGGGCGGCGCATCTGCGTATCGAGAGGGATATAGCCGGCGAACTCGCCCATGGGGCCTTCCTCCACCAATTCGTCGAGATGGAGGTACCCTTCGATCAGGATCTCCGCGCTGGCCGGAGCTTCAAGATCGACGGTCCGGCACCGCAGGGTCCTGATGGCGCGCCCCAGCAGCGCGCCGAGGCGCCCGCCCTCGTCGACGTGGGCGGGCAGCGGCATGCCGCAGATGAAGGGAATGGCAGGCTCGACCCCGAGCGCCAGCGCGAACGGCATCGGCTTGCCCAAATCCGCCCAGGCCTGTGCCACCATGCCAAGGTGCTGCTGCGGCGCTACGATTCCCGAGAGGCGCTTGCCGTCGATCATCATCATCCGGGCGATGGACCAGTTGGTCCAGGTTCCGTCCGGCGTGCGGGCGACGATGCAGCCGAAGGTGTTGAGATAGCGCCCACCGTCCCCATAGTGCAGCAGCGGCGCGGGGAGCGCGGCAAGATCCACCGCGTCGCCGGTGAACGTGTTCTCGAAGACCGGCGCATCGTCCACGACCACCGGGTCGATGGGCGGCCTGTCGAGGCTCGCGGCGATGGCCTCGGCGATCGCAAGGCCGCCCGTGGTCGGCGGCAGCTCCAGCGCGACGGCAACGCGAACAAGCTCCTTGCCGGGCTGTGCGCTGGTGCCGCCCGGAGCGCCGAGGATGCGGAAGCCGCCGGCATGATCGGAGAACGTGTTGAACAGGGGCGCCGGCGCCCCGGTCTCGATGCAGCGGCGGATGATGGCGCCGAGCTCCAGATCGAGGGAGACCGGCGCGTCGATCTCCTGGATTTCCCCGAGGCCGCGCAGGGCCTCGATATAAAGGCGCAGGTCGGTGAGTGGCATCACGCTTCTCCCTCGGCGCGGGCGTCGGCGGCACGGGCGGCTTGCGGCCCGCCGCTCCAGCGGTTGAACAGGCCTGCGTCGAGGTCGTAGAGGTCGAGCACGCGCCCGACAGTGTGGTTCACCATGTCATCGAGCGAGCTCGGTCGGTCGTAGAAGGCCGGCACCGGAGGGAAGACGATGGCGCCGTTCTCGGTGGCCTGTGCCATGGCGCGGATGTGCCCGGCATGCAGGGGCGTCTCGCGGAACATGAGGACCACCCGGCGACGCTCCTTCAGGCAGACGTCGGCCGCGCGGGTGAGCAGGCCGTCGGTGTTGCCGGTGGCGATGGCGGACAGGCTCCTCGCCGAGCAGGGGGCAACGATCATGCCCATGGTTCGGAACGAGCCCGAGGCAATCGCGGCGCCAATATCGGCATCCGCATAGGAGAAGTCCGCCATGACGCGGACGTCGCGCACCTTCAGGTCGGTCTCATAGACGAGGGTCCGCTCACCCGGCTTCGACATGACGAGATGGGTCTCGATGTCGAGGCCCCGCAGCACCTCCAGGATGCGCAGCCCGTAGATGATCCCCGTGGCGCCGCTGATCCCGACGATCATGCGCCGGCGTGGCGCAGGGGTGACGTGCTGTTGCATGGCGCGCATCCAGTCCCGGTTCGAATGGACGCAGCCTAGCCAGGCGGACCGGAGGCCTCATCGTCAGAACTGTCTATGCGGGCCGCGAAACGACCGACGGGCCGGCGGAAGATCCTTCAGCGCAGCTGCGGCACCAGCGCCCCGAGGGTCGCCATGGTGCGCTCGAAGTCGCGCAGGTTCTCCGCTTCCGACTTGCCCAGGATCGAACGGATCTGGCTGCGGACGGTCATGAGCGAGACCCCGCGTCCGCGCGCCACGTCCTCGGCGCTGGCGCCGCCGGTGAGCGCGATCGCGACCTCCGCCTCCGCCCGGCTGAAGTCGAACATCTCGCACAGCATGTCCGTCTGGGGTACCGTCTTGCGATTGAGCGGTCGCAGGATGAGCAGGGCAAGCGGCTCCCTGGCGCCACCGCTTTCCAAGCCGCTCACGTCGTCGGCAAGGCCATGCGGCGCCGGAGCGACCATCAAGGCCACAACTGCGCCGTTGCGCGAGGTCACGCGCATCGCGCCCCCGGTGCCCCCGGATGTGGCGGAGGCGACGAGCCGGCGGAGCACGCCGGCCTCTTCGCGGGACATGGCGGCGAGGTAGACGCCGCTGCCGGCATAGGGTCCCGAGCGCATGGAGAACAGGCCGGAATCCGGGCCGGCCAGGTACCTGCGGGCGAGATCGTTGATGAAGCGGATCTTCAGCCCCCCATCGACGACGCTCACGCCCACGGGAAGCGCGTCCAGCGCGGCCCGCGTCAGGGCGCTCGCCTCGTGATCCCGTCCCAGCCGCGCCCGCAACTCGATGGCGCGCTGGACGTGCGGCATCAGGGTCTTGAGCAGGCGGACATGGGTTTCGTCGAACGCTCCCGTGTCGTTGTCGCGGAACACCAGCACCGGGGTAGCCTCGGTGATGCCGGCCATGCCGCCGATCACGTGGCGACGCTCGTGATGCCGGGCGAAGTCGTAGTAGAACTCGCTGTGCAGGAAGTCATTCTCGGCGACCAACTCGGCGCCGAGCTTCGCGTTCCCGAGGTGATAGGCCCGCGCCGTCGCAAAGTCGTAGCGGGCCTTGGCGGCATAGGGGTCGCTGGCGTGGAAATAGGCCAAATACGCGGTTTCGCTGCCGTCGGCGGGCATCAGCAGGTTGCGCGGTCCGCCGGGTCCACCGAGGTTCAGCAGGGCGCGCCGGGCATCCATGAGCCGGCAGATGCGCTCGCCGACGTCCAGCCAGCTACCCTCCCCGGCGCCGGCCTGGTAGATGGCGCCGACACAATCGGCGAGATCACGCTCCGTGTCTTTCACGCTGGGTAGCCTCGAAGGTCGCCGGAAGATGGCAGAGAATCTCAGCCCGTTCAACGCATCCCGACCTGATGGGTGACTTCCAGCGCCGGCGTGCGAGGTCCGATTGTCCGCGCGCGATCTGCGACCGCCCTCAGTCGCCGAATTTCAGGGCGGCATAGCCGATGCCGGGCTGGCCCTCACCGATAGCCTGCCGGATGAACTCGATCGTCCGTCCCCGATCGCCCTCTTGTCGGGAGTAGCCGCCGCGAGCGCAGAGCCCGCATGTCGGTGATGAAGGCTGGCGCGCAGCAGATGTCGACGCCTCCAAGCCATCGGTGAGCGGATGTCTGGAACCGCGGCGCCTATCCGGCGGCTTCGGCCGTTGAGGCGTGCGGCGCGGCCGGTTAACACCTACCCTGGTACGGAACGAGACGCGCAGGGAATAGCCGGAAAGGGAGGACAAGGCGCTTCACCACTTCTGTTGATGTGCCGCCCAACGCCGTTGCGATAGGCTGACATCTCATCAAGCCCGCGCCGGGCGGTCCATGGGCCCCCGACGGATCTGTTTCAGAGGCGATCACCAGATCAGGCCGTTGTTCGCATGGGGCGGATAGCCAAAGGTGACGTTTGGGAGAGCTGTCGCCATGGATGCTGCATTTCTCGACTTGAGCGTCCCAACACGCGATGCTGCTGGACGAATGGCGGTTGACGATGAGCCAGCCCTCATCGGGGACCTTCAGGACATCGTCGGTCGATCGCATGTCCTGACGAGCCCCGAGGCGACGCGACGCTTTCGCACCGGCATCCGCTTCGGCTCCGGCCCGGTCGTCGCCGTGGTGCGGCCGGGCTCGCTGGTGGAGCAGTGGCGGGTCCTCAAGGCCTGCGCCGCGGCCGACAAGATCGTCATCATGCAGTCGGCCAATACTGGCGTGACAGGCGGGTCGACCCCTGACGGGGACGACTATGACCTCGGCGTGGTGCTCATCAACACCATGCGCATCGAAGGCCTGCACCTCATCAACGATGGAACACAGGTGGTGTGCCTGCCGGGCACGACCCTGTTCCACCTGGAGAAGGCGCTGGACAAGATCGGCCGCGCGCCGCACTCGGTGATCGGCTCGTCCTGCATCGGCGCGTCGGTGTTCGGCGGCGTCTGCAACAATTCCGGCGGCGCCCTGATCCATCGCGGCCCGGCCTTCACGCAGCTGGCGCTGTTTGCGCGGCTCGATGAGGCGGGCGGGCTGCATCTCGTCAACCATCTGGGCATCGCGCTCGGCAATGACCCGGAAACCATCCTTCGGCGGATCGAGAACGGTGATTTCACCCCCGCCGACATCGTAAACGACCCCTCCCGCGCCGCCTCGGACCATGAGTATGTGGTCCATGTGCGCGACGTGAATGCGGCGACGCCGTCCCGCTTCAACGCCGATCCGCGCCGCCTGTTCGAGGCGTCCGGCAGCGCCGGCAAGGTGATGCTGATGGCGGTGCGGCTCGATACCTTCCCGAAGGAGAAAGAGCAGGTCGTCTTCTACATCGGCTCAAATGATACTGCCGAGTTGGAGAACATCCGCCGCCATATCCTCGGAAGCTTCAAGGAACTGCCGATCGAAGGCGAGTACATGCACCGGGACTCCTTCAATTGCGCAGAGGACTACGGCAAGGACACCTTCCTAGTGATTCATTATCTCGGCACCGACATGATCCCGCGGCTGTTCGCGCTCCAGGCGGCATTCGACAATTTTTGCCGGCGGATCGCGTTCCTGCCGAAGAATCTCAGCGCCAAGATGCTGCAGGCCTTGAGCCACCTCTTTCCGAAGCATCTGCCCCGGCGCATGATCGACTACCGCGACCGCTTCGAGCACTACCTTCTCTTGAAGATGGGCGACGACGGCATCGCGGAAGCCCGCGCCTATCTCAAGTCAATCTTTCCGTCGAAGAGCGGGGACTATTTCGAGTGCACGCCCGACGAGGGCGACAAGGCCTTCCTGCACCGCTTCGCCGCCGCCGGCGCCGCGATCCGCTATCGCGCGGTGCACGACAGGGAAGTGGAGGACATCGTCGCGCTCGACATCGCGCTGCGCCGGAACGACGAGAACTGGTTCGAGACGCTGCCGGCGGAGATCGACAAGCACCTGATCCGCAAGCTCTATTGCGGCCACTTCTTCTGCCACGTCTTCCACCAGGACTATATCGTGGCGAAGGGCAGCAATTGCGAGGAGATCGAGCACGCCATGTGGAAGCTCCTGGACGCCCGCGGTGCGGAATATCCCGCCGAGCACAATGTGGGGCACCTTTATTTCGCGAAGCCCACCATGGTCGACCATTTCAAGGCGCTCGATCCCTGCAATGCGTTCAACCCGGGGATTGGCCGGACTACCAAATGCGCGCACTGGATGCCGCGCGGACAGAACGTTGGACCAAGCCGCATCCGATGCGACGGCTGACAATATCGCGTGCCAATTGCGGCATGAGCCGCTCGGAATGCTTCGGCAAGATCACTTGGGGGGGAACATGACGACACGGACAGGCGGCGAGCTCATCCAGGATTTTCTTGAAACTTATGAAATTCCGTTTGTTTTCGGCAATCCCGGGACTACGGAAACCACCTTCCTCGCGGCGGTGGCGGCCTCGAAGGCCACCTATGTCCTGTCGCTGCATGAATCGAGCGCGGTTGGCATCGCTGCCGGCTATGCCCTGATCACCGGCAAGCCGTCCATCGTCAGCCTCCATACCTATCCGGGCCTCGCCAACGGCATGTTCAACATGCGCAACGCCCTCATGTCCGGGGTGCCCCTGCTGGTCATCAACGGGCAGCAGGATTCTCGCTTCCTCATCCACAATCCGGTACTGGGCGCGCCCAATGTCCAGTTGGCGGAGACCGCCACCAAATATGCCTATGAGGTGACCCGCACGGACGATCTCGCCGTCGCCCTGCAACGCTGCTACCTGCACGCGCGGCTCCAGCCGACCGGTCCCGTTTTCCTCTCCATCCCCATGAACTTCATGCTGGAGGAGACCGGGCATACGACGTTCAAGAAGACGCGCATCATCGAGGATGTGGTGCCCCGCGCCATCGGCGAGGTGGCCGCCGTTCTCACCGCGGTGCCCAAGGGCAAGCTCGCCATCGTCGCCGACTATGCGGTGGGCGCGGCGCACGGCATCGACGCCGTCAGCCGCATCGCCAGCGCGCTCGGCGCCGACATCTATGCCGCGCCTTTCCACGTGCAAGGCACGGTCGATCCGCTGCATCCGAACTTCCGCGGCCAGCTTCCGCCTACCACGAAGAAGATCAATGAGACGCTCGGCCACTACCACACCATGCTGCTCATCGGCGAGAAGGTCGACAGTTTCACCTATGACGGCCTCCAGGCGCTGCCGACGGAATTGCAGGTCATTCAGATCGCCCCGGCGGCGAGCCAGCTGGGCTTCGACTTTCCCTGCGACATGGCCGTGCTCGGCGACATCCATGCGACCCTGGACGCGCTGGCGTCCGCGCTGGGTGCTCCGGCTGCGCCAGCCGGTGGACGAGCGATCAATGAGGCCGCTCTGGATGCGAAATATCCTGCCTCGGGGACGCACGCGAGCGATGCGCTTATCCTGACCGTACTACGCCATCTCGACAGATCCACGCACATCATTACGGAAGGCTCCTCCGAGGACGCCATCGTGCAGGACATGGCGGTAAGCCTCGGCTTTCGGAACGTGCATTTCTCGCCCCGTGGCGGCGGTTTGGGCTGGGCCCTGCCGCTGGGCGTCGGCATCGGCCTGGCAAGCGGCAAGCACGCCGCCTGCTTCGTCGGTGATGGAGGCAGCCTGTTCTCCATCCACGCGCTCTGGACGGCCGCGAAGTATTCCATCCCGTCCATCTTCATCTGCTTCGTGAACAATGAATACCGGCTGCTGAAGGACCTGTGGTGCAATGTGATGGGCACGACCATCGCGACCACACACTTCGTCGGCCTGGACTTCAGCGATCCCGATGTGGACATGCAGAAGATCGCCGAGGGCTTCGGTGCCCGCGTCGAGACGATCGACGCTGTCGAGCGCATCGGCGACGTGCTCGCCCGCGCGCTCGCGCATCAAGGTCCGAGCTTCCTGATCATCAATCGCGAGCCGTGAACCGGCGGCGGCGCTGCCCCGCCGCATCCCATCGAAACAGAACAGGGGAGACGTTCATGTCCGGAGATTTCGAGAAGGAGCTGACGCGGCGCGTGTGGACCGACGACGCCTTCGCCGCGCAGGTGGAGAGCGACCCCGTCGAGGCGCTCAAGACCATGGGCATCGAGGTGCCGGCCGGCGTCAAGGTGAAGGTGGTGGTGCAGCGGCGCGACCGGGTCTACTTCACCATTCCTCCCACCCGCGCACCCCATGCGCCGCCCGCCGCGACGCCGCTCAACCAGATGGACCTGTGGTCCAGCCAGGGCCTGTTCATCTGGCTCGTGCCCGTGGCTGCCAAGTTCAAGCTGCTGGCCCTGCGCAACGCGGCCCGCACCGAGGGAGATCAGCCGTGAGCAATGCCGATTTCGTCGAGAAGAATTACGAGCGCATCGCCACCGATCCCGATTACCGCGCAAAGCTCCTCACCGACCCGGTCGGGGTGGTCTGCGCCGAGTTCGGCTACACGCCGGGCCCGGATTTCAGGATCGAGATCATCGAGCAGGTGGAAGACACCATCGTCATCATGGTGCCCCCGAAGCCCGAGGCCGGAGCCGACCTGGAGCAGGCTCTCACCCAAGTGACCGAGCGGGTCTTCGACCTGCTCTTTTCGTCCGGCATCGGCGGCTTTTTCATTCCGGATGACAAGCAGAAATGGGTGGTGCGCGAGATGCGCCTGGCCGCGCAGAAGAAGACCGGCCTCGACATCTCGCAATTGTAGAACGCCCCCGCGCGAAGAGCTGCGCGGTGAGCCTGAGGCCGGGGGAGAACGCACATGACGGACAAGAACGGGAAGCCGGGCTTCTGGGACAATCTCATCGCGCCGAAGGGCGGCCTGTTCGGCCCGCAGCTCGCCGGCTGGACGCCGGGACCCGCCGCGAAGTCGGGGCTCGGCTGCCGCGTCCTCGCGGACCAGATGGTCGAGGTCGCCCCATCCATCAGCCTTGCGGCCGATGTCTATGTGCCGAAGGCGGCCGGCCGCTATCCGGCGGTCATCTGCTTCGCGGCCTATTCTAAGGAATTGCAGGCCGCCGGGGTGCCCGCCGGCAACAACGAGAGCGGTAGCCCGCCGGTCTTCACCGATCGCGGCTACGCCCACGTGATCGTCACCCGCCGCGGCATGGGCCGCTCGGGCGGCGCCGACGCCGTCTATCTCAACGACACGGACGTGGAGGACCATGCCAGGGTCATCCAATGGGCCGCTACCCAGCCCTGGTGCGACGGGCAGGTGGTGCTGTTCGGCACCTCCTATTACGGGCTGACCCAGCCGCAGGTGGCACGGCTTCGCCCGCCGGCGCTGAAGGGCTTCTTCACCAACGAGATGTGCACGGACTTCTTCCGCCACATCGCCATGTTCGGCGGTGCGCCGCAGCCCGATTTCTTCGCACTCTGGATGGGGGCGAACTTCACGCCCCTGCAGTTCAGGCTTCGCGTGCCGCCGCTGCTGCGCGCGGTGGTGAGCCACATCACCAACTCAGCCCTGAAGCACGTGTGGCGGCCGCAGCTGAAGAAGCGCATGGCGCGGATCATGAAGGCCTTCCAGCGGCAGGTGCCGACGCCCCAGACGCGGCAGCTGTTCGCCGGCCTCATGCTCGACGGCAAGACGCGGGCCACGGGCGTGCTGCCGGCCGGGCCGTCCGGCGCGCTCGGCGACATCAAGGTGCCGTTCGTCGTCATGCAGAATGCCGGCTACCTCAACCTGCACCAGTTCGGCGCCTACGACCTGTTCCAGAATGCCGGCACGCCGAAGGATCAACGCTGGCTCATCATTGGCCCGGCGACCTATGATCTGCCGGTCTATGCCTGGCAGCTGGAGGCGCTCGCCTTCTTCGATCATCTCGTCTACGGCGCGGACAACGGCTATGCCGCACAGCCGCGGGTGCGATACTGGACGGAAGGCGCGAAGGACTATCGCAGCGCTCCGGAATGGCCGCTGCCCGGCAGCACGGCGCTGCGCCTCTACCCGGCCTCCAGCGGCGCGGACGCCGCAACCCATCGCCTCGACCGCGCGCCGGGCGAAGGCGGGACGAACCGATGGGCGGCGGTGCCGCTCGGCGCCATCGTGACAGCGGGCTTCGACGAGGTGGAGAGCCAGCGCCTCACCTTCGAGCTGCCGGTGGAGGAGGCGATGGAGCTGACCGGCCCGGTTTCCGTGAGCCTCTCTTTCAGCTGCAACGAGATCGATTCCCACGTGGTGGCTCGCACCGGCATCGTCTCGGCCGATGGCGGCTACCAGATCCTCTCCATGGGGACGATCCGCCCCGCCTGCCGCAGGATCGACGCAGTGCGCTCCACCTTGACCGAGATCGCCATCGACATCGACACGCCCGAGCCGCTCACCCCCGGCGTGCCGGTGACGCTGCGCTTCAGCCTCACGCCGCAGCCCGTGGTGCCGAAGCCGGGCGAGCGGCTTCGCCTCGACATCGCCAGCCGCACCGATCTCCTGCGCAGCGACGTGAGCCACGGGCACGCCCAGTTCGACATGCAGGTGCCGCCCTACTACTCGCGCAACACCCTGCATTACGGCCCCGACACCTATATCGAACTCGCCCGGGTCGGCGGAGCCAGGAGCGATCTTCATGTTTGAGGCGACCCCCTCGCTCCTATCCACCATGCGGAACGGATACGAACTGCTGGCCGATCCCCAGCTCAACAAGGGCACGGCCTTCACCGAGGAAGAGCGCGACGCCTTCCATCTGCACGGATTGCTGCCGCCGCATGTCTCAACCCTTGACGAGCAGATGTCCCGCGCGCTGCTGGCGCTGCGCGGCTTCGAAACAGATCTCGAACGCTATGCGTTCCTGCGCGAGCTCCAGGACACCAACGAGACCCTGTTCTATGCGACGTTGGTCGGCCCTCGAAGAGCTGCTGCCGGTCGTCTATACGCCCACGGTGGGCGCCGGCTGCCAGCAGTTCAGCCGCCTGTACCACAAGCCGCGCGGCCTTTTTCTCAGCATCCCCCATCAGTCGCGGCTCGACCAGATCTTCGCGCAGCCGCGCTTCGACGCCGTGGAAGCGATCGTCGTGACCGATGGCGAGCGCATCCTGGGGCTCGGCGACGAGGGGGCGGGCGGCATGGGCACTCCGATCGGCAAGCTCGCGCTCTATTCCGGCGGCGGCGGCATGCACCCGGCGGCGACTTTGCCGATCCTGCTTGATGTCGGAACCGACAATTCCGACTGCCTCGCCGACCCGCTCTATGTGGGCTGGCGGCACGAGCGGGTGCGCGGCCAGGTGTATGACGACTTCATCGAGGCCTTCGTCTCCGCCGTCACCAGGCGTTGGCCCCGGGTTCTGCTGCAGTGGGAAGATTTCGCGAAGAACAATGCGACGCGCCTGCTTGAGCGCTATCGCGACCGGCTGTGCACCTTCAATGACGATGTCCAGGGCACGGCCGCGGTGGCGACCGGCACCTTGCTGGCGGCCGTCAATGTCACCGGCGTGCCGCTCGCCGAACAGCGGGTGGCGGTGTTCGGCGGCGGCTCGGCCGGCTGCGGCATCGCCGGCCTGATCCGCTCCGCCATGTGCGATGCCGGCCTGTCTGAGAACGAGGCGGCAGCACGCTTCTTCATGGTCGATCGTGACGGACTCCTGATCGAAGGCATGCCCGGACTTGTCCCATTCCAGCTCCCCTTTGTGCAGAAGCGGCAATCGATCGAGGGCTGGACACTCGACCATCCGGACAGGATCGAGCTCCTCGACGTCGTGCGCAACGCCCGGCCAACGGTGCTGATCGGCGTCTCCGGCCAGGCGGGCGCCTTCACAGAGCCAGTGATCCGCGCGATGGCCGAATGCAACGAGCGGCCGGTCATCTTTCCGCTGTCCAACCCGACCTCGCGGGCAGAAGCGACGCCTTCGGATATCGAAGCCTGGACCGCAGGGCGGGTGCTCGCGGGTGTCGGCAGCCCATTCCTCCCGATCTTGCGGAACGGCGCCCGCTTCAAGGTGGACCAGACCAACAATTCCTACATCTTTCCCGGTATTGGGCTGGGCACGCTGGCAGTCGGCGCCAGCCGCGTCAGCGATGGAATGTTCATGGCGGCAGCGAAGGCACTGGCGGGGTCATCGCCCGCCCGCGACAATCCGAGGCACAATCTTTTGCCCCCGGTGAGCGCTCTACGGGAGGTCGCGGCAGGGGTCGCCCTCGCCGTCGCGATGCAGGCCCATAAGGAAGGCTACGCCTCTGACGTCACGGTCGATCAGATCCAGCAGCGCCTGCGCGCCAAGATCTGGACGCCGCGTTACGTGCCGCTCACCGCAAAGCAGAAATAGCGGCTCGGAAGGTCAGGGCCCGAACGTCGCTGGACCCGGAGCAAGGAATGAAATGACGCCACGCGGTCGCTGGACGGCCAGGGCGATGGATCGGACGGCGCCGGATATTCTGCCGCCATCCGGGGGTGCCCCGCTTATACCAAAGGCCCATGAGCTTGACTCATGGGCCTTTGGTTAAGCCCGCGCGGCGCCTGAGCGACACCCTCTCGGCACCGGTCAAAGACCGGGGCCGTTGGTATTAGGCAGTGAGCTGCGCGATCTCCCCGACGACGCGCACGCGGAC
The DNA here is from genome assembly GCF_008364685.1 of Xanthobacter oligotrophicus. Taxonomy (GTDB): domain Bacteria; phylum Pseudomonadota; class Alphaproteobacteria; order Rhizobiales; family Xanthobacteraceae; genus Xanthobacter; species Xanthobacter oligotrophicus. The sequence goes on along the minus strand of NZ_VTTL01000007.1, from coordinate 290,955 downwards.
GCGGCGGGCATTGCCGGGAAGATAAGCGATCGGGATGTCCTCAACATCGAGCGTCTGCACGCTGCCCGGCTCAGCGCCGGCCTCGATCGCGCGCCGCATCGCCTCCCTTGTCGCTTCATCGAGTGCCGCGTCACGCTCGACACCGGAGAAGATGCGATCCACCTCGCCGCTGACCTGCGCAATGGCGGCGCCTACGGCATTGGCCACGGCATGGTGCTGGATGCGCACCACCTGCGAGACGCCCTCCATGGGATCGGGCACCAGAAAGCTCCCGCCGCCCACCGCGATGAGGGGAACCGGCGCGGCATCCGTCTTCATGCGGTCCACCACCTCCGCAACCATGCGTTCCATGTGAAGGAGGCCGTCGGCCACGAGAGGACCAGGAAGCCTGCGCACCAGCCCCGGATCTCCCAGCGCGATCCGCCCCGCAGCGACCGCGATGTCCGTTGCGGTCAGCGTGTCGCCGCCGAAGCAGAGCGCCTTCTCCGGCAGCCGGAAGCCGACGCTGCCCGGACCGATCCGGCGTCCGTCGTCGGCGATCTCCGTGCCGCCGCCGAGGCCGATGGAGATCAGGTCCGGCATGCGGAACAGCGTGCGCACCCCGCCGATCTCCACCATCGCATTGGCCTGACGCGGAAACCCGTCCTTGAGGCAGCCCACGTCGGTGGTCGTGCCGCCCACATCCACCACCAGCGCATCGGCGAGGCCCGAGAGGAAGGCCGCGCCGCGCATGCTGTTGGTGGGACCGGAGGCGAAGCGATAGACCGGATGGCGCTCCGCCACCGCCGCCTGCACGATGGTGCCGTCATTCTGGGTGAGATAGAGCGGCGCCGCGATGCCGCTGTTGCGCAGCGCCCGCACGAAGGCCGCCGTGGTGCGCTGCGCAAGGCCCTGCAGCCCGGCATTCAGCAGCGCCGCATTCTCCCGCTCCAACAGGCCGATCCGGCCGATCTCGTGGGAGAGCGTGATGCGCGCCGCGGGCATCACCTCCCGCACGATTTCCGCGGCCTCGCGCTCGCATTCATCGGTCAGCGGGGAGAACACGCTGGTGATGGCGACCGAGGTGATGCCGCTCTCCGCGATGCACTGCGCCTCGCGCCGCACGGCTGCGCGATCCAGCGGCACCAGAACCCGCCCGTCATATTCGTGCCCGCCGCCCACCATGTGGACGCTTCCCCGCATGGCCGCCGCAAGGTCCTTCGGCCAGCCGATGAAGGGCGGCAGCCCGGCATTGGCGGGCAGGCCGATGCGCAGCGCCGCCACGCGGTCCAGATGGCGCCGCTCCACCACCGCATTGGTGAAATGCGTGGTGCCGATCATCACCGCTTCGATCCGCCCGAGGGCCGGATGGCCGGCGGCCGCGGCGACCAGATCGACCAGTGCCTGGCGCACGCCGTCCGCGACATCGACGGTGGTCGGCCGTTTCAGCGCGGCGAGCACCTTGCCGCCCTCGAGCAGGACGGCATCGGTATTGGTGCCGCCGACGTCGATCCCGATGCGGCTCATGCCGGCTCCTCGCCGAAGACGCTGCGAAACTCCACGTCATGGCCGAAGGCGCGCGGGCCGACATGGCGCAGCCCCTCGGTGCTGCGATGGATCGGTTGCGACGGCAGGGCGATGACCGTGCCCCTCTGGCCGTAGCGCAGGCTCTCCGTGCCGATGGCCTCGCCCGAGATGGTGTCGAGCACGCAGATCAGGTCGGGCGTCGTGACGATCACCGTGCCGTCGCGCCGCCCGATGGTGAACTCGTTCCGGAAGGCGATGTCGAAGGACGCGCCGGCGTCGTCGCCGAGGCCAGCGAGGATGAGGGAGCCGCGCAGGAAGCCCTCGGTGGTGCGGCGCTGCACATCCATCACCTTTGCCGGTGAACAGCCGCTTACCACCGGCGGCGGCCACGGTCGCCTGGACCGGATCCTCATGGGTCGCCTTCGCGCGGCGCACCTCGCGCCCCAGGGCGATGGCGTGCGACAGGCTGCGCAGGACCGCGTGACGCTTCACCTCCGCCCCGGTGCGCGGGGCCTGGCAGGTGGTCGCGACCGATCCGTATTCCGTGCAGACCTTGCGCCGCACGCGCTCCATCTCATGCCCGCCGGACGCGGTGGGAATGATCACGTCATTGTCGCGGATGTCGGAAACGACGTGCGGGACCATCTGCAGCCCGGCAATGGAGAAGGTCTGCATCTGGGCCTCGGGATAGGCCCGGCCCATGGCGTCCGCATCCACGACCGGCAGGCCGGATGCCGCGGCCACGAGCAACGGCTGAAAGGCGTTGCAGCCGCCGATCTCCACCGTCATCACCGCCCGGAACGGCCGGCCCAGGAAAGCCTCCATGACCCGCACCGGCTTCAAGGCGAAGGCGGCATCGGTCATGCGTTCCTGGAACACCAATGGCGCCCCCATGGTCGAGACCACCGCCACGACGTTGTCGTCGGCCAATTCGTCCGGATCGAGAAGCGCGATGCGGCCTCCGTCCTCATAGAATTGCCGGGCGACAAGGTGGGAGGCATAGGGCGATCCGCCGCCTCCGGTCCCGAGAATCCAGGCGCCGATTGCCAGCAGATCAAGCTCTTCCGCATCCAGGAAACGAGGCATCCCAGGTCTTTCAGCTATGAAGCGAGCGGTCGTTTCGCCCGCTGCGGCCATTCGGAAGCGGCTTCACGCGACGGGCAGTCACCGCTCCGCCCCGATCTGCTGGAGATAGGGCACGAGAGCCTGCCAGTCCGCATCCTCCACCTGGGCGGCGAGGTAGCCGTCCGGCCGGACCAGCGAGACAAGGCCGTCCCCGCCCGACGGACGCGGTGGCGTCTCCACGAGGCCGGGAAATCGGGACGCGAGCTCAGCCGCGCCGGTGCCGCCGCACACGGCGAAGAACGGCGTGTCGCCTGCGCCGAACGGCACCTCCCCGACCACCGGCCGCACCCGCGACCCCGCTCGCGCATCGCCCTGGGACGGGCCGTTGAAAGGACTATGGGGATAGCCGATGGAGACTTCCGCCATCAGCCCCGTGATAGCCCGCTGCACCGGTGCAAGCCCCAGCAGCAGATGGACGGCCACGTCGCGCAGATGCTCCAGGATCGGGTTGGCCAGCGTCGCCATCCGGGTCATCCGCCCGGACGCCGCAATGACCTGCGCGCCCACCGGGCGGCGCTCGGGGTCATAGCTGTCCAGAAGCGCCGGCGCGTCGGCGATGCCGCGGGTCACCAGCGCCAGCTTCCAGGCGAGGTTCACGGCATCCTGCATGCCGGTGTTCATGCCCTGTCCGCCGGCGGGGCTGTGGATATGGGCCGCGTCGCCCGCGAGGAAGATCCGCCCCGACCGATAGCTGCCCACCTGCCGCTCGTTGATATGGAAAGCGCTGATCCATACGGTGCCGGTCAGCGTGATGCCTCCGGGGCCGCGCGCATCGAGAACCTTCTGGAAGGCGTCCTGGTCCAGCGGCACCGCCGGCTTTCCGGTCGTCGGGCCGAGGCTGGTGATAATGCGGGCGCGATCGGGGCCCATGGGGAAGAACAGCATCGGTCCGTCCTCGTGACAGAAGATGGACATTTGGGAGGAGGGGAAGGGATATCCGCTCAGGTGAAAGTCGCCCTGGGTCCAGTCGAGGCCCATGGTGTCGCCCTTGAAGTCGAGGCCGAGGCGGTGGCGCACCACGCTGTGTGCCCCGTCGCAGGCGACCAGAAAGGCGAAGCGGTCGGTACTCTCGGCACCATCGCTGCCGCGCAGGCGGGCCGAGACGCCGTCCGCATCCTGTTCGAAATCCAACAGCTCTATGCCGAGGTCAGGCGTGACCCCGTGGGCCGCGAGATGACGCCTCAGCACGGATTCGGTGTCGTACTGCGGCACCATGAGCACGAAGGGATAGGGCGAGGGCACCTGATCGAGGGATAACGCCGCCACGCGCCGGCCCCCCGACAAGAGGTTGGCGACGGTCACCTTGTTCCCCAGAGGGATCAGGTCGGCTGCCGCACCGGACCGATCCAGAAGCTCCAGCGTACGCGGCCACACCGCGACCGCGCGCGACGTATGCGCGGCATCCGGGATCTTGTCGATGAGACGGACCGGTACGCCGTAGCGCGCCAGCTCCAGAGCCATGGTCAGTCCGACCGGTCCCGCGCCGACGATGAGAACGCGATCCGTCACGATGTCCTCCCGAATGTATCATGGGTCGGCCCGAGCCGCGGGCCGTGGTTTGGGCGATGGAGGGGGCGGCTGTCCCTGCCTCAGGCCGCGGGCTCGCCGTTCTTGCTCACCGGCGGACCGAGGAACTCCACCTGCCACTTCACCCCGAAGGCATTGAGCGCAGCCTGGTCGGGGATGCCGTCATGCATCACGCCGGCCAGCTCGGTGAAGAACGCCGCCGCATCGAGGGCCGGGGCCATCAGGATATACTGGCGCGCGGGCTTGTCCGTCACGTTGCAGAAGCCGTGCTCGACCCCGCCGGGAATGCTGACCACGTCGCCCGCTTCGGCATAGAAGCGCCGGCCGTCCGCCTCATAGAGATATCGGCCCTCGATGACGCGGAAGATCTCCGCTTCGCGGTGGCGATGCCGGGGCGGCCCGGCGCCCGGGGCATTGATGGTCTCGATGAAGCAGAACTCGCCCGAGCTCGCCGCCGGCGGCATACGCACGAACAGATCGAGCCCGATGGCAGGGATCTTGATGGGCGCTTCGGTGCCCTTGGAATGCAGGAAGGATATGGACATGGGAGCCTCCTTGAGACTGTGGTTGATGAGCTGATATTGCTTTGATCCTAGTTTTCTTCTTCGAACAGCCAGATCTCGGCGGTCGGCTGGGGCAGGCCGTCAGTGCCTTCGCGCAGTCCAAGGAAGGCGGGGATGCGCCGCAGTTGCTCCGGCGTGAGAGACACGACGAGAGGCTTCAGCGCGGCCGTCACCGTCTTCAGGTCCCGCGCCCGCAGCGCCTCGGCATCGGCGGTGCGTTCCAGGATCTCCACGAAATCAGCCGGCGGCGGCGCCTTGGCCCGCTCGGCCCGGCGCTCGGCGGACAGCTTCGCCACCGCGCGGATGGCGGCCTCCACCGGCGGCCAGAGCTTTTGCTGTTCGGGACTGAGGGTCATCACCGTCTTCAGCGCGAGAAGGCGCGCCTCAAGGACGGCCTGGGCATCCGCCGCGCTGTAGAGCTCCACGGCGGGGGGCTCCGCCGGTGCGCCGGCGGACGATGCAGTCTGGGCCTGCGCTGCGGGCATGGCGATGAGAAGCGCGCCCGTCAGGGCGGCCACAAGGGTGCGGTTCATGGTCAGGATCTTCCGTGTCGTTGGATTTGAACCGGAGGCGGCGTTCACTGTCACTGCCATCCGCCGCCGGGCAGCCGGCCGTGATAGGGGGTGTCGCGGCAATGCCCCCAGGGCCCATGCCAGTAGCCGGGTGGGCAGCCATTGCCGAAATAGCCATAGGTGGGGGGCAGATCGTAGACCCACCCGCCGCCCGGCGTGCGGCCGGCATAGGGGGTGTGGCGGCAATGGCCCCAGGGACCCCGCCACCACCCTGGGCCGCAGCCCTGGGCGACCGGGGTCAAGATCACGGTGTCGGGCACGGGGGCTGGCTCAAGGGGCATCGCCGAAGCCGGCAACGCCGCCAGCGCACCGAGCCACAAGCCGGAAAGCAATCGGAAGGTGTTTCGCATGGGATCACTCGCAGCGGGACGTCCCGGGCCCCGAAAATCGCAGCCCGCACCAAGGATCCTTTTGTGGACCCGAGTGCTGGATAATTAACTCCACCGCCTTGGAGGCGCATCAGCAGAACTGGTGACGCGCCAAGTTGTCTATCGTCTCTCCGACATCGAAACGGTGGCAACGGTCAGAGCCACGCCAATCGGCCGGCCAGGTCGGAAGGCACACAGCATCGCGTTCTGCCGCGGTGCTTCGCTGACAAAGCCCGGCGTTTCCGTGGGGCTCGATGAGGTCTGGAATAAGCCGGGCGACGGGAGCGGCCGGTCACATCACCCCGTTCCAGTGTCGGGCGTTCCTTTATGCGACCTGCGACGTGGAGCCTTCCAGGAGCCTTCGAGCCGCGACCATTGACATCGTAAAGCGCGTCACCGCATCCTGCGGATTGTTCAACAACTGAAAGGAGGTGGTCAGATGTCTCATTGTCACTTGCCGCGCGTGGCAGTCCTCATGAGCAAGACCTCCGCCTCGGGGACCGCGCTCGCCTGAGCTGCCCATTCCAGGCAGGACAATGGAAGGGTCGTCCCGAAAGGGTCGGCCCTTCGTTTTTGTAGGAGTGGTGTCGCCGGTGCCGGAGGACCCACAGGCGGCTAGGCAGTGCCAGCAGCGAGTTGCCGGGCTTGCCGCCCGTACCCATCTCTTCGATATTACGAAGCCATATCCGATTGGGCCGTTCACAGCGATGCGTTCGAGAGCACTTTCAGCTCGCTGCCAGAGAACCTCTATTCAGCCGTGAACCCGACTGCCACCCGGCAGCAGGACCTGATCCGGCTGAACGACGGGCTGGCCGAGGAACTGGGCCTGGACATGCAGTGGCTGCGGGGCGGGGACGGCCTCTCGGTGCTCTCCCGAAATGCGGTCGTGAGCGTGTCTATGCCAATCGCGCTCGCCCAGCCGCCGCGCGCGTTAGCCACATGGCCTCGTTCTAGGCCTCCATCAATGGTCGCCCGCAATCCGTGGTCGAAAAGGCCTACAATTGAAGGCCGAGAACCCGGAGGTTGGCGAACCCGCCAACGGCTGGCGACCGGCGCTCTAGCGTGCGATCGCGGCCCACGAAGGACTAACGCTAGGATGGTTGCTCGCGCCATGATCTGATGGTCATGAGCTCGAAAAGCGATGCCGGCTTTCCTCATCTGATCTTCTGTAGTTACCTTGCGGCGGATGGCCGCCGGTAAGCCACGGGCGCTCAGCCATTGCATTCTTGAAGCGCCAACAGCCGACACTGGCATCGTGCCGGAAAGAGGACGTTCCAGAGCTATTTACACAGCTACTTTCCTTTTGGGATCTTCGAGAGAAGCCGCGAGGAAAATCGGCGCGCGCCGCGTCTTTTGTATTCTAGTCGCAATGGAAAACTCATTCTGTAACGCGACTACCCTGGGCAAAGCGAAATATGGGATCGGCCCAGCTCAGCCCCCAACTCCGCGCACGCAGAAGGCGACGATCGCCTTCGCCTGATTCTGCCGTTCCGCGTCCGTGGAAAAGCTGTCGAGGGCCAGGGGGCCGACCAGGCCCTCAAACAGTGAACCAACGATGCAGGCGCCCGATGCCTGCACGTCCTGCTCGGGAAACTCGCCGCGCGTGATCCCCTGCTCGATGATTGCCTCGAAGATCCGGGCGAGCTTCCTGCGATAGATCAGCCGCGCGGATTCAATCTCGGGTTCGACGGGCTCCGCCACCAGCGCATGGGCCATTTTTCGACCGAGAAGCGCCCTGCTGGCGAACAGCCAGGCCGACGCCGAAAGCCTCTCTGTGGGCGTCCCATCGCCGTCGGCAACACGCCCCACCGCATCAACCTCGCGCTGGGCGACAAGACCCACGACCTCCACCATGAGCTCGGCCTTGGACGGGAAATATCGATAGAGCGTGCCCAGGGCGACGTTGGCCGTTTCAGCAACGGCATTGATCTGGGTGTCCTTGAAACCCGATCGGGCCACCAGCTTGCGGGCGGCGGCAAGAATGGCTTCACGCTTGGCAGTCTGCGGCGCGCGAGGCCGGTTGCTCCGTCCATCTTTGGCCACGCCGACGCTCATCTTCCGTTCGTGCCTCTCTTTAGCGCCCCTCATCAAGCATGCCTGCTCACCAGGGACGCCTGCCAACATAGCCCGAGTTTGCCGTCGTCTCGCAAGGCCCAAGCGAAGTCGTGGGAAGCCAGGGTGCTTGTATCGGCTCCCATCCGGTCATTGAGCCTGGCGGAATGCGGCGCGGACCTGGGTCAGGAGGGCGTGCGAATTTTCCGCTTGCGATACTAGAATTAGAATTCTATTTTCAATCCCAACAATCGCTCTCCGCCAACAAGCCGAGCGTCCGCGCCCCGGATTTCTGTCCCCCCTTGAGCCTCGGCCGAAGGGCATGAGGCGATGCGGATCAGCACGTCTGCGGTGAGGCAGGCGCCCCTCGCCAAGGGGTGTCGAATGAACTTTGAGGAGGAACAACAATGTCATTCGCTGAGCAGTCCGCCATCGCCGACCGCGTCGCCCAACTGGTCGCGATGTATAGCGATCCCGGTGTCAGTGCCGCCGAGGTGCTGTGCGACGCACATCCGAGCGATGCCCTCGCCTACCGCGTCGTTGATGCGGAGTTGGAGGCGATTGACATCACCTACGGCCAGCTGCGCGTTGAATCGGAGAAGTTCGCAGCCGCCCTTTCCTCACTCGGGGTGCAGCCGGGCGACCGCGTCGCCACGTTGATGAGCAAGACGCCCGAGTACCTGACGACGCTGATGGGCATCTGGCGCCTTGGCGCGGTGCATGTGCCGATCTTCACGGCTTTTGCGCCAGGCGGGATTGCCCTGCGTCTCACCGGCAGCGAGGCCAAGGTGGTTGTCTGCGATGGAGCGCAGCAACATAAGCTCCTGCCGGGCGACGAAATCCCCGCGGATGCGCCCTGGCAGGTGGTGACGACGGCAGCCGAGGGACAGGCCATTCCGGGGGCGGTCCGGTTCGCCGAGCTGATGGCAGGACGGGAGCCAGGCTTCCCCGCGGCGCGCCTGGGCGGCGAGCACCCCATCATCCAGATCTTCACATCGGGAACGACAGGCAAGCCGAAGGGCCTGCGCGTCCCGACTAGGGCTCTGGCGGGCTTTCGGGCCTATGCGGAATTCGGGCTGGGCCTTCGGCCGGACGACCTCTACTGGTGCGCGGCCGATCCCGGCTGGGCCTATGGTCTCTATTTCGGCATCCTGGGCTCGTTCACCACCGGCGTTCCCAGCCTGATCATGACGCCGAGCTTTGATGCCGCGAAAACCTTCGAGGTGCTCGCGCGCTACGACGTCACCAACCTCACCGCCGCGCCGACGGTCTATCGCGCCATGCGGTCGTTCGAGGGCCCCACGCCGAAGATCATCAAGCTGCGCTGTGCCTCCAGCGCCGGCGAGCCGCTGACCTCGGAAGTCAACCTCTGGGCGGTCGATGTGCTCGGCGTCGCCGTCCACGACCATTACGGCCAGACCGAGGCCGGGATGCTCATCAACAACCATCATCATCCGGATCTGGTCGCGCCCCTGAAGACAGGCTCCATGGGCAAGCCTCTGCCGGGCTGGTCGATGCTCGTCCTGAAGGAAACGGAGGATACTCCGGCCCCCGACGGTGAACTCGGCCGAGTCGCGGTCGAACTCAAGGACAGCCCGCTGGCCTGGTTCACCGGCTATATAGACGATCCGAAGAAGAGTGCGGAAAAATTCGCCGGCGCGGGTCGCTGGTATCTCACGGGTGACGCCGGCCGTCGGGACGAGAATGGCTACTTCCACTTCTCCTCCCGTGACGATGACGTGATCATCATGGCGGGTTACCGCATCGGCCCCTTCGAGATCGAGACGGTGATCGCGACCCATCCTGCTGTCAGGGAGTGCGCTGTCATCGCCGTGCCCGATAGCGCGCGGGGCGAGGTGCTCGAGGCCTACGTTGTCCTGCGCGAGGGTGAGGCCCACTCGACAGAGATGGCAAAGAGCATCCAGTCGTGGGTCAAGACGCGCTACGCGGCTCATGCCTATCCACGCCAGGTGCATTTCGCGGACAGCCTTCCGCGCACGCCCAGCGGCAAGATTCAGCGGTTCGTCTTGCGGCAGATGCGACGCGACGAGGTCCTCGCCTCCGCGAGCTGAACCCCTACACATGCAAGGAGCCCACCCCATGCTCTTCGACCACGTATCGAACTCGTCAACGCAGGTGGAGAGGACCCACGCTGAGTGCAACAATCTGCACGTGATCGATGCGGTGACGGAGCGCCGTTCGATACGCCGTTTTCTGCCGAAATCGGTGCCGGAGAATGTCGTCCGCGCAATCCTGTCCACGGCGGCGCGGGCGCCGTCGGGCACCAACTTCCAGCCCTGGCATGTCCATGTCGTCAGCGGTGCAACGAAAGCACGTCTCGCGCGATCGGTCATCACAGCGGCCGAGGCTGGCGAGCGCTCGGACGAGTATCTCTACGCGCCCAACCCGTTGATGGAGCCCTATCTGTCGCGCCGCCGGAAGCTCGGCGGCGATCTCTACAACCTGTACGGCATCGAGCGAGGCGATTACCCCGCTCGAAAGGCGGCGATGCTGAGGAACTACGACTTCTTCGGCGCACCTGTCGGTCTTTTCTTCACCATGGAGCGCCGCCTGGAAATGGGCTCCTGGCTCGACTGTGGGATGTTCATGCAGACGGTCATGCTCGTTGCCCGTGCCTACGGCCTAGAGACCTGCGCGCAACAGGCCTGGTGCGAATACGGCGGCGTCGTGCACCGCGAGCTGCAAATTCCCGACACGCACATTCTCCTGTCGGGAATGGCCCTCGGGTTCGCCGATCCCAGCGCACCGGAAAACGCCCTGATCAGTGACCGCATCGGGGTCGAGGAATTCACTGACTTTCATCGCTGACCTCACAGGCTCGGGCGACAGCAGCTGAACTGAACCGCTTATGGCCTCCGGCGATCGCCAAATCGTCGGACGATCGTCCAAGAATTGCCGATCGAATGCCGGCAATACGTCGAACCAAATGAAACAAAATCTACGTTCCAGCTAAAGGGAGGATTAGGATGGCAAATGTACAGGTTGCTTCAAGACCGCTGGGGATGAGCAGAGACGACAAGAAGGTCATCGTCGCCGCCTCCCTGGGTACGGTGTTCGAGTTCTACGATTTTTTCCTCATCGGCCTGTTGGCGGGTGAGATCACCAAGGTGTTCTTCTCCGGCGTGAATCCGACAGCCGGATTTATTTTCACCCTCCTCGGCTTCGCCGCGGGATTCATGCTCCGTCCGTTCGGCGCCATCGTCTTTGGTCGTCTGGGCGATCTGGTCGGCCGGAAGTACACCTTCCTGATCACCATCATGTTGATGGGCATCTCAACCTTCGTGATCGGCCTCCTGCCGGCCTATGCGACTATCGGCATCGCCGCGCCCATTGCCTTCATCCTCATGCGTATGCTGCAGGGTCTCGCTCTCGGTGGCGAGTTCGGCGGCGCCATGATCTATGTGGCCGAGCACGCTCCGCCCGACAAGCGAGCCTCCTGGACCGCATGGGTCATCCTCACCGCCGCCCTGGGCTTTCTGCTCGCCGTAGCGATCATCATCCCCTTGCGCCTGTCGCTGAGTGCCGACGCATTCTTGCTGTGGGGGTGGCGCGTTCCCTTCATCGTCTCCATCCTCCTGCTCGGCGTCTCGCTCTGGATCCGCCTGAAACTCGACGAGTCCCCCGAGTTCAAGCGGATGAAGGCCGAAGGCCGTGCGTCGAAGGCGCCCCTCTCGGAGGCGTTCGGCACCTGGAAGAATGTCCGGCTCATTCTGATCGGCGCGCTTTGCATCCTGCCGGCGCAGGCGGTGATCTGGTATACAGGTCAGTTCTATTCCCTGTTCTTCCTGACCAAGGTGCTGCGGGTCGAGAACCTGACGGCAAACTACATGCTTATCGTCGCCACCGTCGTCACCATACCTCTCTATGTGGTCTTCGGTACCCTTGCCGACCGGATCGGGCGACGGAAGGTTTATGTCGGCGGGTATCTCCTCGCGGCCGTTCTCACCGTCCCGATTTTTCAGGCGATGACGCATTTCGCGAACCCCGCCCTTGAGCGCGCGCAAGTCGAGGCCCCGATCACGATCGTCTCAAACCCTGCCGAGTGCTCGGTCCAGTTCAATCCGCTGGGCACAGCCAAGTTCACCACCTCTTGTGATGTGGTCACCGATGCGGTCTCGAAGCTGGGGCTCAATTACGCCCGCGAAAGCGACACGTCCTTGTCAGTGGCGCAAATCAAGGTCGGACAGAAGCTCATCCCGGGCTATTCCGGGGACGTGCCTGACGCAGCAGCCCAGAAGAAGCGCTTCGACAGCGAGCTGAACGCGGCGCTCGTCGAGAGCAAGTATCCGCTCGGCGCCGCCGCACCGGAAAGCATCAACGCTCCGATGATCGTCCTGCTGCTGTGCGTGTTGCTCAGCTTCGGCGCCATGACGTTCGCGCCGAGCACGACCTCACTGCTCGAGATGTTCCCGTCGCGCATCCGCTACACGGCAATGTCGTTCCCCTACCACCTCAGCGCCGCCTGGTTCGGCGGCTTCCTGCCCGCCACCGCCTTCGCCATAGTGGCTGCGACTGGCAATATCTACTCCGGCCTCTACTATCCGGTCGCGATCTCCGCGGCCTGCTTCGTGCTCAGCCTCTTGTTCGCCAGGGAGACCAGGGGGACGGATATCTCCAAGGTCAACTAAACAACGGTGGGAGCGGGGCGCGCAACCCAGCGCGCCCCGCTTGGGGTGGCTCCAGCGGAGTCGAGCGGGATTGTAAGGCACTCAGCCTTCCCGGCATTACGATGTGTAGGTCACTCGGCCGACCAGGGACGAAAAAACACGGCAACCAGCCTGCCGGAAAGCGGACCGTCCTGACTTCGGCTCAGGGTCACGATCCGGCGCCGCTCCAGATCGCAGATGATCGTTCCATAGCGATGATTTCGGCGAAAGGCCCAGTCATCGATCCCGACGGCGGTGAGAGGCTCGGTTCGCGGGCGGGCCTGGCGCCGCAAGACACGCAGCAAGGTGTCATTGCTGACGGGCAGCATCAGCCGCTTGGCGAAGCTGGCCGCGGGCCGACCCCCGAGTGCCAATCCGAGATGATGGACGAGGCATTCGAGCCGAGCCGTCCGCCGTGATCGAACAGGAAGCACTTCATTCCCAAAGCGCTCGGCGAAGATGCGGGTTGAGCAGGTCTCGGTGCCGCATCGAAAGCGCCGGACCACGAGCCGGATGCGCACCCCTCGGCCCGACGCCGGCAGGTCCGAGAGGACGCGAAAATACCGGCTGTGCTGCCGTGACGAGTCCTGGTGGCAGGACGGGCATTGCCCGTTCACCGCGGCACCATGTGCCGTCACCACCAGCATGTTCCCCTCGATCGCCACTTCACCCGCGACCAACCCGCCCGGCACCAACGACGACAACCGCAATGAGCCCCGAATGACGTTGATTCCCATGAGAACGAACGTCAGCCTTTAGCTCGACTGCATCGGAAGTGAGTCAGACCCAGTTTTCAGCGCCGATTGACACGTAGCGGGTGGCAATGCGCCTGAAGTCCTTAAGGCGGCAGAACATGCGCTCGATGGCATTGCGGTCGCGGTAAAGCACCTGCGAGAAACAGGGTTTCCAGCGCCGGTTGGCCTTGGTGGGATGTTCGGCATGGTGCCCTTCTCCTCCACCTGACGGCGCACAGCATTGCTATCGTAACCCTTGTCACCATGAAGGATGCGCGCTGGCGGCATCTGCTTCAGCAGTGCCGCTGCAGCGGTGCAATCCGCGACCTGGCCACCGGTCAGAAGAAAGGCGATCGGTCGGCAGTGGCGGTCGGTCAGGGCATGGATCTTGGTCGTGCGCCCACCGCGCGAGCGGCCAATCGCCTGGTTCTGCTCCCCCCTTTGCCGCCAGAAGCCGAGCGGTGGGCCTTTACGGCGGAACTGTCGATCAGCACCTGTGCCGGCGGCCCGCCGGCGTTCGCAAGGGCATGAAAGAGAGCGGTCCACACGCCCTTGGCCGCCACCGGACGTAGCGGTTGTAGAGTGTCTTGCGCGGCCCGTAATCGGGTGGCGCATCGATCCAGCGCCTGCCCGACTTCAGCACGTGGACAATTCCACTGATCACCCGGCGGTCATCGACGCGGGGCTTACCGCGTGTGTCCCGCGGCAGGTGCGGCTCAATCCGCGCGAACTGTGCGACCGTTAGCCAGAAGAGGTTCCGATTCATCACGCCTTCCTTTTGGAGGCCTTGAATCACAACCAACTGCAAATGAAAACTATTTTATGGGTCTGGACCCTAGCAAGATCGGGGCTGGGTCCAACTCGCTGCCGCCTCCCCACAATTGTCGATGTATTCTCGAAGCGTTTCGCCCTTCGTCTTCCAAAACCGAGGAAAATTGTAACGAAGGCGATGTCCAAACAAGGCTCGACGAACTTCTTCATCAGGGCGCGCTGAGTGCGCAAACAGATGAAGGAGGAGCTGGGTCTCGACCATTTGGGGACACTTCTGGCGTGGCCTGCACCGCCATGCCCTGATCAACATGTTGCCGGCACATTCCTGCAACACCGACGCCTGACCGAGCAACCCCGCCCCAATGAACATTCATTCTTTCGACCGGCTCGTGGACGCTCGGCTTCCTGTCGATGGTGGCCGCCCACGACCCGAAAGGCTGGAGATCAGGCCACATGGTCCAATATCGACGCTACACTGCACCCGATCATTTGGTGCCGGAAGGTCGCGACGATCGATCGATAGCGCTTGAGAAAAAGGTGAAGGTCGTGCTCCCAAGATACGCCGACCGCTCCATGGATCTGAATGCCCGCACGGCACGCGGCCCCCGCGGCGCGAGCGGCAAGCTCGTACGCCATGATGCCCTCCGGCACAGCCGCTTGCACCTCCGCGTCCCAGCTCGCGGCCGCCTGGCGGATGGTCAGCGCGGCCGCGTCGGTGCTGATGGCGACGTCCGCAAGTCGGTGCTTGGTCGCCTGAAAGCTGCCGATCGCAACGCCGAACTGCACGCGGGTCTTTGCGTAGTCCACCGTCGCCGCGAGGGCGCCACGGGCGACCCCCAGTAATTCCGCCGCCGCGAACAGGCGGAAGGCAGCGAAAGCCCGCTCCTGCGTCGGTAGCATCACGCCGCCCGCAGCGGGGAATTGGACAGACGCTACCGGCGTGCCGGGGTCGAGTGGTTGATGATCACGGATGAACTGCACCTCACCCACATCGAGCAAGCGGAGCTCTCGCTCTGCCGGCGCGGCAGCGGGTGCGAGCACGAGGAAATGCGTCGCCGACCGAGCATGATCGACCAGCGCCTCGTGTCCGGCGCCACATGGCTCCACCAAGGCCAGCGAGACGCGCATCTCGCCCGCTGCAAGCCGGGCACGGATGTCGCCATGGGCCAGCAACGGCGCGAGCACCACGAAGGCGGCCCATGGGCCCGGCGCGAGCGACCGCCCCAACTCTTCGGCAAGGACGATCGCGGCCGACATGCCCAGTCCGACGCCGCCGGCTTCCTCCGCGATGAGAAGGCCGGGCCAGCCCGCCTCCACCGACACCTGCCATAGTCTGACGACCAGGTCGGGCGATATCGCCTCCGCGGATTTGAGCGCATCCAGCGCGAAGGCGCCGGCAAGTGCACGCCGCGCCGCGTCGCGGATATCTGCGAATTCGTCTTCCATGTTGCAAAACCTTCTGCACGGCCGCGCAAAGTCAGGCGCGGGCCTCCGCCTATCGCGGAAGCCCCACGACGCGCTCGGCGATGATGTTGCGCTGGATCTCGGAGGTTCCCGCCAGGATCGTCTCGGCGCAGGACCACAGATAGTCACGCTGCCAGTGGCGCCGATCGACAGCCTCTGGATCCTGCGGGCCGAGTCGCGCCGCAGGGCCGAGCACATCCATGGCAAGCTCAAGCAGTCGCTGGTGGCTCTCGCTCCAGAACAGCTTGAGGTAGGAGCCCTCCGGCCCCGGTGTGCCCTCCATGGTCTCGAGCATCCGGCAGGCGAAAAGCTTCAGCACATGAACGTCGAGGTAGGACTGCGCGAACCGTTCGCGGATGGCGGGATCGTCGAGCGCCACCCCCACGCCCGGACGCCGCGCCCGCGCCACAGCGAGGAGATCCCGGAACTCTTCCTCCATCCGCACCAGACGGGGGATGAAATAGGTGGCACGCTCGAAACTCGCCGCCGCCATTGCAATGGCCCAGCCAGCGTTCTCGTCTCCCACCCGGTTCTCCACGGGCACCTTCACGGCGTCAAAGAAGACTTCGTTGAACTCTTGCTCTCCATTCATCTGGCGGATGGGACGCACAGTGATGCCGGAAGTCTTCATGTCCACCAGCAGGAAGCTGATGCCCTTGTGCTTGGGCGCCGAGGGATCGGTCCGCGCCAGAAGGAAGCACCAGTTGGCGATGTGGGCGTAGCTGGTCCAGATCTTCTGGCCCGTGACCTCGTAATGGTCGCCCTTCAGCACCGCGCGGGTGCGCAGGGCGGCGAGGTCGGAGCCTGCGCCCGGCTCGGAATAACCCTGGCACCAGACCTCGCGGTTGGCCAGAAGCTCGGGCAGGAACCGCTGCTTCTGCGCCTCGCTGCCGAAATGCAGAAGCGTCGGCCCGAGAATGCCGTGGCCGATCACGTTCACGCCCTGCGGCGCGCCGGAGCGGGCATACTCTTCAAGATAGATCACCATGCGCGCGATGGGCAGCGCCTTGCCGCCATAGGCGCGAGGCCAGGTGAGCCCGCTCCAGCCGGCCGCGCACAGATGGTCCTCCCAGGCCCTGCGGAACACCATGTCGTGCGGGGAGACCGGTGCGGGGAAGCGATCGGAGACCTGCACGAGCTCTTCAGCCAGCCAGTCCCGGACGAGGCGCCGGAACGCCTCGTCATCAAGGTTTTCAAAAGCCTGCATGGACTACTCGGCGATCTGGATGTTGGCGCGCCGCGCGATGTCCGCCCACTTCTTCAGGTCTACTGCGATGAAGGCGGAGAACTTCTCTGGTCCATAGCCGATGATGTCGGCGCCGAGCTTGGCGAAACGCTCCTTCACCGACGGCTCGGCAATGATTTTCTGAATTGCCACATTCATCTTTTCCACGATGGCAGGGTCAATCCCCGCCGGAGCGAGGATACCGAACCAGGGCATGGCCTCGTAGCCGGGCAGCCCGCTTTCGGCGATGGTGGGCACGTTGGGCAGCAGCGCGGAGCGCTGGGCCGAGACGACGCCCAGCGCCCGAATCCTGCCGCCGTTCACCAGCGGCAGCGAGGACGCGACGGCATCGAACATCATGTCCACCCGGCCCGCCGTCAGGTCGATGAGCGCTGGCGCGCTGCCCTTGTAAGGGATGTGGGTGAGCTGGATGCCGGCCATGGCAGCGAACAGCTCCGCCTCCAGATGGGTTGATGTGCCGGCGCCCACGGAGGCGTAGGTGATCTCGCCCGGCTTCGCCTTGGCGAGGGCTATCAGCTCGGCGACGTTCTGCGCCGGAAGCTCATTGCGGACCACCAGCACGTGGAGCAGCGAACCCACCAGCGTCACCGAGGCGAAGTCCTTGACGGGATCGTAGCGCACCTGCTTGTGGACGCCGGGATTGATGGTGTGACCCGACGAGCCCACGAGGAAGGTGTAGCCGTCGGGAGCAGCACGGGACACGTAGTTGGTGGCGATCATGGTTCCGGCGCCGGGCCGGTTTTCCACGACCACCGGCTGCTTCAGCTCTTCCTGGAGCCGTTCCGCGAGGATGCGGGCCGTTCCGTCGCTCGCGCCGCCGGCGGCGAAGCCCACCACCAGGGTGATGGGGCGGGTGGGCCATGCCTCTGCCCTCGCCTGGACGCCGCCAGCGAGCACCAGCGCCGCAGCCATGGCACTCGCGCCAAATATCCTCATCATGCAACGCTCCTTCCCTGTTCGCCTGCATGTGCCTGCAGGTCGGCTTGATCCGGCGACGCGGCGGGGGTGAGCTGGACGAGGCAGTCCACCGCCACCACGCCCCCCCTTCCGGCCGGACGATGAACGGATTGACCTCCAGCTCCTTCAGCGCATCGCCGCAGGCGAGCGCCGCATCCGACAGACCCGCAATGGCGGCGCACAATGCGTCCATGTCGCAGACCGGCTGCCCCCGGAAACCGATGAGCAGGCGATAGCCCTTGAGGCGTTCCAGCATGCGCCGCGCCCTGGCGGCATCGACCGGCAGCAAAGCGTGCGAGACATCGCCCAGAAGCTCGGTCAGGATGCCACCCAGCCCCACGGTGAGCGTCAGCCCGAATACCGGATCGCGCGTGACGCCAACCAGCACCTCGACGCCCCGCGTCTCCTGCTGCTGGAGCACCGCGCCCTCGATCCGGGCTCCGGGAGCGTAGCGGCGGGCGCTGGCGACGACCTCCGCGCGACACGGAGCGTCGGCACCCTCCGACCGGCAGGTTCATCGACGTGGACGGCGTGCGCCTCCACTATGTGGAGCGCGGATCGGGCGAGCCCCTCGTGCTGCTGCACGGGAACGGCGTGACCATCGATGACCTCGACTCAAGCGGCCTGATTGACCTTGCTGCCGCCAAACATCGGGTGATTGCCTTCGATCGCCCCGGCTTCGGCCACAGCTCCCGTCCGCGAACGACCATTTGGACCGCGGGAGCGCAGGCGGAGCTGTTCCACAAGGCGCTGCTGCAGCTTGGCGTTCCGCGCTTTCTGCTATTCGGCCATTCGTGGGGCGCCTGCGTTGCGGTGAGGCTGGCCGCGGATCATCCGCAGGCGGTGTCAGGTCTCGTCCTTGCCTCCGGGTATTACTTCCCGGACTTTCGTGCCGATGCGGTCGCGCTTGCCGGCCCTGCTATTCCCGGCATCGGCGAGGTGCTCCGCTACACGGTGTCGCCGCTCGTCGGCTGGCTGATGTGGCCCCTGCTGCTGCGCAAGCTGTTCACGCCGGCAATGGTGCCGTCCAAGTTCCGGGCCTTCCCGCGAGACATGGCTCTGCGTCCGTCCCAGCTGCGCGCCTCCGCTGCCGAATCGATGCTGATGATCCCTGCGGCCTATGGCGTTAGCGGAAGGTACGAGGACCTGAAAATGCCTGTCGCCATCGTCGCCGGCGAGGGTGATAGCATCGTCGACATCGACGAGCAGTCCGGCCGCCTTCACGACCATATCTCGGGCAGCACGTTCAAGCGGATAAAGGGCAGCGGCCACATGGTGCACCAGACCGCTACCGGCGAGGTCATGTCCGCCATCGAGGATGTGGAACGTGTTTCCGGAGAGAGGGGCTGGGGAGCATCTCCTAGGCCCCGGCCCAGTGCAACGTCGGACGAACCAGTTAGGCGGGATCCCCCTTCTTAGTTCGTTTGGAATGGGTGACGGGCGGCTGCACAGGTTGCACATGGCTCGACGCCAAGGCACAGCGCCGGCTCGCGCCAGCGCCGTGCCTTCGCGCGTCACGCGTTCACGTTTACCGCCGGCATCAGTCGGAGCACAGCCGCCCCGCCGCCTCTCGGAGGAAGGCCACTTTTGCCACGGGCCAGTGCTTTCCGCGGCCGTGAAGCGGCGGAACCACGCCAGCTTGTAATCGAACTTCTAGCCCGGCGCGGGATTGCCGTTGGGAAGGTAGCGGCATCCGGTCAGTATGCCTCCCACCGCGGCCTCGATAAAGCGGCTCTGGTGATCATCAGGGGTCGCCGGGGCAGGCCACGTCGGGTTTCGATCGGGTCCACGCCGTATGCTAGAATTGCTATGACGTAACGCTGGAAATCGCTTTCGGCTCTGTGCGTAGCAACTCTCCTGGAGGGGACGATGCGTGTTGCATCAGGCAGACCGAGACGCCGGGGCAGATGACCAAGGTCAGGCGCGGTTGCCACAATGCAAGAGCCGCTGCGAACAGAATGGCGAAGGCAGCGGGCCGATTGTGGGCTACAATGTTAAACTGCGGGTATCCCGTACGACAGCGCTTACTTGAGGCGACTTGTTCATACGCCATGAAAGGTCGTTATGCCGTTCAGTGACGAAGGCCACCCCCATTGGCAGGTGCACAACCTCAAGCGCGCCCTCTATGCTGCAGGGGTCGCCCTGTGGTCATGGAGGATCGAAACAGACGCTTTTGCGATGGACGAGCAGGCATTTGAACTGTGGGGACTGCCGCAGACGAGCAACGTGACGTTCGAGGATCTCTCGTCCCGCATTCACCCCGCCGATCGAGACAGGGTACGGGCGGCCTTCACGGCGACACGGGCATTGGTCGGAGCCTACGAGATCGACTTCCGCATTCTTCTGGGCCGGGAGATCCGTTGGATTTCGGCACGTGGCCTCGGCAATGACGAGGGGCTGCACCTGGGCCAGATGTGCGGCGTGTTTCTGGACGTTACTGGCCGCAAACAAGCGGAAGAAGGCCACGAACTGCTCGCGGGCGAGATGAGCCACCGGGTGAAGAACTTGCTGGCGATCGCGGCGGGTCTTACCAGCCTGACATCTCGTTCGGCCACCTCGGTCGAGGAGATGGCGAGGGAGCTCATCCAGCGGCTGACGGCGCTCGGGAGAGCCCACGACTTGGTCCGTCCTCTAACGAAGGATCAGGGCAGGGCCGCGCTGCTGGGGGATTTGATCGCAGTCCTGCTGGCGCCTTATGACGACACTGGAGCGTTCAGCGGGCGCGTTCGCGTGGCCGTCCCCCGGATGGGAATCGGCGAGCAATCCGCGACCGCCCTCGCGCTGGTCATCCACGAGTTGGCGACCAACTCCCTCAAATATGGCGCCCTGTCGGTCACATCGGGGACGCTGGATATCTCCGGATCAACCACTGCTGACGAGGTCTCCATGGTGTGGACCGAGCGCGGCGGGCCACCAGTCGCCACCAAGAGCGGCGACGGCTACGGAAGCAGGCTCCTCAATCGGAGCGTGACCGGACAGCTTGGAGGGTCGATCGACACCGACTGGTCCAGCGACGGGGTCATTGTCACCTTGACGATGAACGCGGAAAGGCTCGCAACCTGACCAAGCGGGAGATGGCATCTTTAAGCTGCGGCTGCGCGGCTCGGCAAAGAAGATAGCCCGCCATCGCTGCGCTCCCACAAGAACCAGCGCCTCATGCGATGACCGTTGCTGGACGGAACGCGGCGGCAGCGTAGCGCCAGAAGCAGAAGTTGTACGTGCGCCGACAAGCGGACACTGTAGTCTTTCTGTAAGGTAGACTTTCAGCGTAGAAATTCCCGGAGGCGTCGCACGGATCCTTTTCCCGAATGTGGTGTCGTTCGCCGCCGTGGTCGCGTCGCTAATGGACTCAAGCCGAGCTGTCGTCAACGAACGCATCACTCCGCGGGTTTTGCCTCGGGGAACTTCCACGTCCCGTCCAGGATCTCCCTGTGCGGCCGGTAAAGGCGGACCATGTAGTTCCAGCCCTGAACGATCGGCAGGCAATTAATGGAATTCTCCGTGCACCCGCCAAATTGGACTTCAATGGAGCCGTCCTTGTCCTTCTTCGCCGTGACGTTGTTCAACGAGTATGCGCTGAGGTCGTTTGGCTGGAAATAGCCTTCCGCGTTGTAGACGCTGATCGACCAAAAGCCGTCGACTGGAACACCGTTCACCTTGAGCTTATAGACTGTTGTCCCGTCGTTCTCGGGCGGGGTGACGTTGAGATAGAGCGCTTCGCTGGGAGGATTGGCTCCCCAGCCCATGGCGGCGCCGATCACAAAACGAACCGGATCGACATCTTCCCTGCTGCCAAACATGCGCTTCGTGTCGGGCAGCAATGTCGCGAGCGACAGCAACGCATCGCGCACCTTCTTCTGGGAGACCTGATCCCAGTTCGGGATCTCGAAGCTGCCGGTGGCCTGTTGGCTTGCCGTGACCGCGTCCTGCAGCGCATGCACCTTCTTCACATCTTCAGGATTGGACGGGTTCACCAGCGTCCGGATGGCGACCGCAGCGTACCGGGTGCCGATGTCCTTCTTGGTGAGCGTATACTTGCCCGGCTTATAATGGACGCCATGGGTATATTGGTCTTCGTCGAACACCTGCATCGACATGAACCGGCTGCCGGCTTCCGGCAGCGTGATGGTGACGGGACCCGCGTCGAGATCGAACACCGCCGACGAGTAGAGCGTGTCCCGGTTGAGGCGAATGACGGTCTGCTTGTCGATTGGCGCAGGCGCCCGCGTGTGGTCGAACTTGCCGAAGCCGCCATTCTTGACGATCCCGGCAAAGTAGAGGTCCGACTCGGCACGAACGAAATTGTCGGTCGAAACCGGGATCGCAACTGCCGGATCGGCGCGCACCGGCAGTGTCCCGGCGAGGCTCACCAACAAAGCGGCGACGGTCTGCTTCATGTTCATCATGGGGCCTCGTTCAGTTCTGCGCCGCGCGTTCGAGCGGCGGGGCCTTCCATTTCCCGTCGAGCGCGGCGGGCTGCGGCCAATATAGTCTCATTGTTGCCCAGAAGGGACCGGCCGGCGCCGGCAGCCAATTGGACTGCGCGTCTTTGTCGGGAGAATCGTGTTGGAGATAGAGCGTGATGCCACCGTCGGCATCACGCTTCAGGCCCGGCAGCATCGCCGAATTGATCAGGTACCGCTTGAGCGGATTGGCGACGAGCAGGCTCGCGGGCAGTTCATACATGGTGAGTGACCAGAAGGCGTTGACCGGCGGCAACTCGCCGGGCCCGAAGCGCAATGTGTACCGATGCTTTGCGCCATCGAGCGGCCGCCCCGCGGAATCGACGAAATAGGCGGGATAGATCGCCTCTTCCTTCGAATTGCCGTAGATGCCGAACGCCGCCGCGGCCATGCGGCCGAGATAGTCGCCATTCAGGAATTCCCGATTGCCGAAGCCATCGGCGGAGGTCCGCTTGCCAGTGTCGATTTCCTGTGCCTTGAAATCGGCAAGGGCTTTCCAGGCGTCCGCCATGCCTTCCGAAACGGCCTGGCGGAATTCGGCGGACTTCTGGTCTGCATCAAACGGCTTGCCGGGCACGATGCCGATCGTCGCAAGGCGGTCCCTCAGCTCCACTTCGCTCGGATGGGGCGGCGCAAACTGCAGGATGAAGTTCAGCTCGTCGAAAAAGCGTAGCGATGTGCGCTCCTCTTCCGCCGTCATTGGCTTGAAAAAGTCGACCCCCGGCGCTGCTGCAGGAGCAGGCTTGGCGAGAAACTTCGATAGCGGCTGAACCTTGTACTCTGACTGGATCTTCTTGACGTTCTCGATGTCGTCGGGACCTTTGAGCTGGGTGCGGTACAGGACGAAGGCAAAGTCGGTTTCTGAGCGGATGATCTCCTTGATGCCGGCCGGCTTCTCGCCTTTCCAGCCTGGTCCCGCGAGCAGGAAGTTTCCTGCCGCATTGCCGGTCGCGCGGCTGCCGACATAAGCGAAGTTATAGGTGTAAAGGTCGATGAACTGGAGCGAATAGTGGCGGTCCTTGGCGACATCCGGCACCGACAGGACGAGCGGCTCAGCCCTCAGGTCGGCGCCCAGAAATGAATAGGGGGTATCCGAATTGGGAGTCTGGATCGCCTTGTCGTCGGGTGTGAAGACCCGCGTGACATTGTAAAGCGTGTTCCACGGCGCCTTGAATTCAGGATTCTTGGCATCGACGAAATATGAGTACAGGACGCGATAATTATCGACCAGCGGAAAGCCATAGATGACCGACTCTTTGGCGATGGCGCGCACGTCGCTTGTCGCAAGTGCCTGCGCGGTTGACTTCACCGGCTGAGCCATGAGTGCCGTCACGATGGTGAGGAGCGTTGCCGCGACGAGAAACTTTCGTGTCATTTTGCGTCCCTCGCTGCGAGGATCATGTTCTGGAACAATGATATCATTGGCGCTGTGATCGCGGACCTCACCACCGCAGACCGGAAGCATCAGCTGGCGGCAAGAGCCAGCAAGCCGACCAGGCGATCATCGCCCAAGGGCGCGATGGTTTCCAGTGCCGCGAATTCGCGCACAGGACATGTGCGGATTGGGCGGATGATGGCCGCCTCGTTCGAGAACGGACCCACATTGGCGCGCCTCGCGCCAGGCGGAGACTTGGTTGCGCCATTGAACCGACATTCCGCGGGGTTCAGCCAGCTGACGTTCCGCGAGCAGTGGAACGAGAAGGCCAGGCCCGCCCATGAGCCCCCACGGCCGTGGAGGCGTTGCTTTGGGCGCCGCTGGCGTTCAAGCATGCTTGGGAGGGCTGGCACATAGGTGGCGGCGGAATCGCTGCCACCTCGCCTCAAACCCGCCGCTCGACTGGGCCACACTTGGTAGGGCTTATCAGGCGGTCGACAGCGGGAAGCCGCTGCCGATCTCATAGGAAGGATCTGCGTCATGTCGAACGGGCCGAGCGAGCACCTCGATCGCCGCGACTTCATGATCGCGTCAGTTGCAACGATCGGAGCGTCGGCTGCGCTAGTTGCCAATGCCAGTTCCGCCAACGCCCAGGCTTCGCCGACCTCTGCTGCCGGTTCTGTATCCAGCACACCATCCGCAACTGTCTATACCGGCGATGTCATCCAGGGGAAAAAGGTCGTCAGCGCGCTCAATGTCGATGATCTGGCGCCTGGGCGGAAGCATCTTCTGTATTTTCAGGGCGTCGAGATGCCCACCGGACAGCACTGGTATGTGTCCGTGACGGTCGCCAAGGGAGCCAAGCCGGGCAAGCGCGTCGTTCTGGTCAGTGGCGTGCACGGCGACGAGATGAGTTCCGTGCACACGGTGCAGACGGTGATGAACCAGCTCGATCCGGCGCGGATGTCGGGCACGGTGATGGCCGTCACGGACGTGTCCCGCGCGGCCCTGGAAGGCATGCAACGCAGATGGCCCAATGCCGGCAGAGGCGCCGATCTGATCGACATGAACAGGGAGTGGCCAGGCAACGAGAACGGCCTGACCGCCCCAAGCCGACATGCCGGGCTGCTGTTCAACCGGCTGCTGCGGCCGAACGCCGACGCCGCGATCGACTTCCATACCGGCACAACTGGGTTCGAGGTCACTGCATTCAATATCGCCGGCATGGATGTGCCGGAGGTCCGGGCAATGGTGGAACTCTATCCTGTCGACCAGATCTTCGACAATCACGTGTATCCGGGTGTCCTCCACAATGCTTTCATGGACGTGGGCATCCCCGCCTTTACACCGGAGATCGGCGCCGCACGTGTGCTGAACCTTGAGATGATCAAGTTGTTCGTGGAAGGCACGATGAACGTCCTCAAGCACCACGGGATCGTGTCCGGGCCGATGGGACGGAAAGGCAAGGACGTGAGCGTCTTCGTCGGCAACAGTGCGTTCCCGATCCTGGCAACCGAGGGCGGACTCGTCGAGCATCTGGTCAGGCTCAACGACAAGGTGGAGCCAGGACAGAAGGTCGCCATCCAGCGCAACAGCTTCGGTGAAGTGGTCGCGGAATACACAAGCGGCGTGGCCGGAGAAGTGACGGGCCAGCGTAGCGACGCGATGGCCGAGCCGGGCAACCCCTTGGTATTCATCCTTTTCCACAAGGATGCGCCGGATCGCGGCGAGACGTATCCCGAGTGACGATCCAGCACTTGGTGCCTGCGTCCGGGACACGATTCCAATGCCACACGCGCGCGGAATTCCGACAAGCAGACCCCGCTTGGTCAGGCGGCACCCGAGAGTGACACGCGCCAGGAGTGCCCATTCGTCTATGACCCGATTGCAGAACCTGGTAGGGGGCCCTTCCGCGACCCTAGTCTGGATCGCGCTGCTGGTGGAGTCGCTCTTCATCGTGCTCGACGAATTGCCGTAGAGCCATTCCATCCAGATCGAACCCTGGACCAGGGTGGCTAATCGTTTCGATGATGGAGCCTAATCCTGCGCGAGGCGACCGGCCTGAGCCTTGGGGCCGCTTTTGTTTCCCTCGGTCATCTCAAGGTTTGCGGGCTCTTCCGATTGGTCGACCTGATCCAGCGCGAGCAGGAGGGACGCGACCCGGTTCGCGGAAGACCTCCACTCCGCGAGGCGGGCATAGCTGTCCGTGATCCAGTTGAATGCCGCCTGCACGATGGTGAACGCCGCGGCAGCCTGGACGACCTCACCAAGGCTCATCAGCCCGACCAGATATTTCGGCATGCAAAGCAGCAATCCGATCACCGGCGTCAGCAGCAGGTTGGTCTGCGATACCAGCGTCATCCGCATGAGCTGCCAGCACAGGGCGCGCCATTGGGCAATTACCTTCGCCAGGGCCTCGCCGATAACCTGTCGTCCGTCCCGCCGTGCATCCGGATGCGCAGATCCTTCGCCGCTCTCGCGCAGATGCGCCCCGATCGCCCGCAGGTCGGCTTCGGCACGTTTGCTTTCCCCCAGCACGCGCATCAGGTGGCGCCCGATGAACATCATCGCGGCCGTGACCAGCGCGGAATAGGCGACGACCGCGAGCACCAGATATCCGGGGATGGAGATGTGCTGCCCGAAAATCTTGAGGACCAGTGAGCCGCCGACGCTCCAGAGAACGCCGATGAAGGTGATCGCGTTGAGCACGGACGATAGCAGGCCGACCACCAGGTCCACGGGTACGTCGGTTGCGACCTTCGCGTCCTCGGCGATGCGGTATTCGGGCGTCTGATGCTCTCCCAGCATGAACCTCAGCCGGCGGTAGCGACCGCCGCACAGCCAGAAATCATAAAGGTGGCTGCTCAGCCATTGGCGCCATTGGCGCTGTGTCGTCATGCGCACCCAGACCGAGACGATGACGAGGAAGATGCTGGCAGCGGCAAGCGGCACGAAAAACCACGCCTGCCTCCAGAGTTCCGTCCCATCCTTTCGCCCGATGGCATTGAAGAAATCGCGGTTCCAGAAATTCAGCCGATACTGAACCCACAACTGCAAAAACACCGTGGCCACCATCATCGCCATCAGGACCCAGGCGCGCCAGGCCGACCGGCCGCGCCAGTACCCCGATGCGCTTTCCCAGAAGCGGGAGAGAAGGCGCCTTTGATCTGGAGGAAGGTACGGATCAAGAGACATTAGAACCATCCAGAAGGCGCCAGATCGACTCCACGGCACGCCAAGCTGGACGTGGCGCCTGCGGCAGCGTCACCCGCGCTCGCCTCACGGGTCAAGGGGCCGGCCGTGCCCGGCTGAGTAGTTTCCGACCCTGCTCTTTCTTCTTTCCAGCGCGCTACCCTGGAGATGGTGCGGTTCCCCCGCCGCGGCTAACCGCGATCGCGCCCTGCCGGCGGCAGTGTTCTGCCGCCGGCAGACTTTTTCGGCCGTATCAACCGGGAGATCGAGACATGGTGTTCACCCATAGTACGTTGTCTGAGAATATCCGCGTCCAGTCGGCCGAATTGCTCAACAGGCACCTGGCAGCAGCCATCGATCTGCATGCCCAGGTCAAGCACGCCCATTGGAACGTGCGTGGGGCGGGCTTCATCGCGATCCACAAGCTGTTCGACGAGGTGGCGGGGGAGGTGGAGACCTATTCCGACCAGATTGCGGAACGGGCCGCCGCGCTCAGCGGCGTCGCCCGCGGAACGGTCTAGACGGCGATGGAACGCTCGTTTCTGACCACCTACCCGCTCGATATCGCGGATGAGAAGGAGCATGTGTTCGCCGTATCCGCCACACTGGCAGCCTTCGGACAGTCGGCGCGTGACAGCATCGACCACGCAGCCGGCTTCGGCGATGCAAGCACAGCCGACCTTTTCACCGCCATCACCCGCGGCATTGACCGGCAGATCTGGCTGGTGGAATCCCATATCGCCCCGGGACACTGCGCATGATGCTGCGGATCCTTATCGTCGAGGACGATTTCATGATCGGGACTCATCTCGCCGAGATGCTCGAGGGCATGGGCCATGAGGTATGTTCCGTCGAAACGACCGAGGCCGAGGCTGTCGCGGCCGCCGATCGCTACCAGCCGGACCTCCTGATCGTGGACGCGTGGCTCCGGGAGGGCAGCGGCATTTCGGCGGTCGAGACCATATGTCGAAGCCGGCAGGTACCCCATGTCTTCGTCAGCGGCGACGCTGCGAGCGTCAAGGCGATCCTGCCGGCAGCCGTCGTGGTGGAGAAGCCGTTTCGACCCGAAGTCCTCACCCGTGCTATCCAGCGCACGATCGACGACATGCCGCCGCGCTGAGGGGAGCGGCGGCCCTCAGGCGCACGGATCATCCACATGCGCGGCTGCTCCCGCCCGTTCTCGACCGGTTATCGACGCGTCAGAGACGCAGTCCCTGGAGCCCGCCCAGGAGCCACAGTACGACGATGATGAGCAGGACTAGGCCAAGCACGCCCCCAAGCCCGCGACTGCCGTAGCGGTTGAAGCCGTAATAGCCGCCGCCGCCGAATAGCAGAATAAGGACAACGATTAGAAGTATTGTGCTCACGTTCCGACCTCCTTAATTGGCTTTCTGACTGACGATATTCTTCCGTCCGCACCATCGGATTTGTCTGACTCGGACATCGTCGAGCCGTACCAGACGGCAGGCGGCCCACTTGCGCCAGCTCGCTGCATCAACTCCATTCTAGCTTCCCGCGAGCGTGGCGGCAGGCTCGGAAACTACTCAGCTTCACCGCACTGCCGCGGCTCCTCTCCCAGCTCCGGGTCGCCGCCATCGGTCGTTCGGCCGGCATGCCTCCTTGAGGCCGCCCGCTGCAAAGAAACGTGTCCAGTCACACGGCGGGGTATCGCAGAATTCATGTCGCTGCGTGTGAGTAGTTTCCGACGCTGGCGGCGCCACAGTGCGTGCATGAACATCGAATGATCGACCGGTCTGCCCCGGCTAGAACTCATTCTGCCTCGCTCGAGGCCCCAGCAAAGGAGACTGACTCATGAACAAGGATCGGTTCAAAGGCGCCGCCAAGCAGGCGAAGGGCGCGGTCGAGGAGACCGTCGGCAAGGCCGTGGGCGACGCGAAGCTTGAAGCCGAAGGCAAGCGTGACAAGGTCGAGGGTAAGATCCAGAACGCCGTCGGCAGCATCAAGGATACGCTCAAGCCGTAGCCTGATCAATATTCAGGGCTAGGCTCGACATGCCACAAATAGAAAAAAAGGAACATGAACATGATGCGATCGATGAAAATCTTCACAGGTGCCGTCCTCATCACGGCCGCCCTGAGCGCTCCCGCCTTTTCGCAGGGCGCACCACAGACCCTAAGCCTCACGAAGGTCGATCCGGCGACGCTGGCGACTGGCTATCGAACCTCCAAGGTGGTCGGCAGTGCCGTCTACAACGCGGCCAATGAGAAGGTCGGAACCATCGACGATCTGATCGTCACGCCCGGCGACAAGGTGCCTTTCGCTGTTCTCTCCGTCGGCGGCTTCCTTGGCGTCGGAACGAAATATGTCGTTGTGCCCTCGAATGCCCTCGAGGTGCGGGACAACAAGATGGTGCTTCCCGGCGCGACGAAAGAGTCTCTGAAGGCCCTTCCGGATTTCAAATACGCAAAGTGAAGGACGTAGGGATTCAGGATGCGGGCGGCCCCATGGACGGGGGCCGCCTCGGCAGTATTTCCACCTCGGCGGGCGCGGTCGGCTTCAGGTGAAGTGTTCGCCGGTCCCCGTCCAGGCTGCCGCGAGTGCAATGCGGGCAAGGGCTGGCAGCGACTTGGCGCCGGTCTTTTTCATGATTGCCGCCCGGTGGTTCTCGACGGTGCGCTAGCTTATGCCGAGGTCGGCGGCGATGTTCTTGCTTGGGTGCCCGGCGAGCACCAGATCCAGGATCTCCCGCTGCCGGTGTGTCAGGCCCGACAATTGCTCGGCCGCCGCCGCGTGCCACACGGGCCGCGTCTGTGCGTCCCGCGCCTGATCGAGAGCCTGCTTGACGCACGCGAGCAGCTCCCCGCGACCCACCGGCTTCTCGATGAAGTCATAGGCGCCGGCCTTCATGGCCTCGACCGCCATGCGAACGTCGCTGTTGCCGGTGATCATGATGGCCGGCATGCCGTGGCCGGCCGCATGGAGCCGCTTCAACAGCTCCAGGCCCTTCATGCCAGGCAGATAGGCGTCGACGAGGAGACAGCCATCTCGACCCGGGCCGAATGCCTCCAGAAAGGCCTCGCAACTGTCGTAATCCTCGACCTTCCGGCCGTCCTCTTCCAGCACGCTGCGCATGCCCTGCCGGACATGGTCATCATCATCAACGATGAAGATGACCGAAGAAGCCGTCGGCGCATGTTCGCCCTTCGGGGATGAGACGTGCGGCAAAACGGGCAGCGCCAGCGCGGAAAGCTGCCCCTGGATGACGCGCGACAGCTCGTCCGCCTTCACCGGCTTGTTGAGCTGGACGCAGTCGTGGGCCGCAATGTCGCGCAGGGCGGTCGTCGATATGTCGCCGGTCACGATCGCCACGGGAACCCGCCGGCGCAACCTGGCACGCAGGCGTGTTGCCGCCTCAAGGCCCGTCATGCCGTTGGGCAGGTTGTAGTCCGCGAGGATGAACTCGGGCCGGATGACGCCACGCTCCACCAATGCG
Organism: Xanthobacter oligotrophicus; assembly: GCF_008364685.1. GTDB lineage: Bacteria > Pseudomonadota > Alphaproteobacteria > Rhizobiales > Xanthobacteraceae > Xanthobacter > Xanthobacter oligotrophicus. The sequence continues at coordinate 260,919 of NZ_VTTL01000007.1, read as the reverse complement.
AGCGCGGTGTCGCCGTCCGGCGCGACGGTCACTGCGTGTCCCTCGGTTACGAGCAGGAGTTCCAGTAGCGAGCGGACGTCTGGATCGTCCTCGATCACGAGAACCGCGGCCTTCTGGCTCGTGGCATCCTTGCCGGCGACGGGGCCGAAGGCTGCCGCATCGTGCCGCGCCGGAGAATCTGGTGAGAGTTTGACGTCGATCGAGAAGACCGAACCATGGTCGGGACGCGATCGCACGTGGACAGGATGATCCAGCAGCAGGCCGAGCCGCTGTACGATGGAGAGGCCCAGACCAAGGCCCAGATTGCGCTCGCGGGCAGCGTTGTTGAGCTGATGGTACTCGTCGAAGATGGCGCGCAGCTCGGTCTGGGGAATCCCGATCCCGGTGTCCCACACCTCGATGCGCAACCACGGCCCATGCCGGCGGCAGCCCACCAGCACGCGGCCGCGCGGGGTGTATTTCAGCGCATTCGAGATGAGGTTGCGCAGCATCTGCTCCAGCAGGCGGGGATCGCTTTCCACCGAAAGGCTGCACGGGATCACGCTCAGGCTCAGCTTCTTGCCGCGCGCGTGATACGTCAGCTCCTCCCGCATGCGATCGAGCAGATCGTTGACGGCGAAGCTCTTTATGTCCGCCTTTATGGTGCCGGCCTCGATCTGGTTGATGTCCAGCAGTGCATTCAGCATGCCGGACATGGCGCTGATGGTCTCATCAAGGCGCTTGACCAGCCGCTCTGCTTTCTCTCCCTCCGCCACCTTCGCCAGAAGCCCCTGAAGCAGGACCATCGACTGCAGCGGCTGGCGCAGATCGTGGCTGGCGGCGGCAAGGAAGCGTGACTTGGCGCTGTTCGCCAGCTCGGCGGCCCGCTTGGCGGTTTCCAGCGCATCGGCGGCCCGCCGGCGCTCGGTGACATCGACGAAGGTGATGACGACGCCGTCGACGCCGCCGTCCTGTGTCCGGTAGGGCAGGATGCGGCGCAGATACCACGCCCCGTCCCGGGTCTCGATCTCCCGCTCCTGTGCCGCCCGATCCTCCAGCACGGCCTGGATGTCCGAAAACAGCGTGCCGTCGGAGGCCAGCGAGTTGAGGTCCGAAAGCGGCCGGCCGACGTCGCCCGGGATGACGTTGAAGAGCGGGCGCGTGGCCGGGGTGAAGAAGCGGATCTTCAGCTCGGTATCGAGGAACAGGGTCGCCACGTCAGTGCTGTAGAGCACGTTCTGCAGGTCGCTGGACGTGGTGCGCTGCCGCTCCAGCGTTTCCTGGAGCTGGCCGTTGAGGGCCGTCAGTTCCTCGTTGAGGGACTGCAACTCCTCCTTGGAGGCCAGAAGTTCCTCATTGGTGGACTGGAACTCCTCATTGACCGACAGCGCCTCCTCGTTGACCGCCTTCTGCTCCTCGCTGGAAAGCTCGAGGTTGCGGATGGCGCCCTCAAGTTCCGCACGGGTGGATTCGAGCTCTCGTTCCAGCTCGGCCACGCGCGACACGCTGCGCGCTGGAAGCGGTCGCTCGGTGGAGGGCCCGGGCGTCGCGGCATCGAGGAAACACACGAGCAGCAGGTCCTCGCCGTCGCTTTGCAGCGGGTGCACGGCGATGCTGAAGGGGGCGGGCTTGCCATCGCGGCGGGCCCGTCCCCCGGTCACCACAACGCGTTTCTTCTCCTGGCAGGCCTGCTGGATCGCGGCCTGAGCTTGATGCGAATGCCCTCGCGGGCCATGGACAGCAGATCGTGGGTCGGCTGGCCGGGGGCGAGCCGCAGATAGGGATCCGTGGCGCCAAGATAATACAGGCACTCGCCCGCACGGTTGATCAACACCGCCGCTGGCGCATACGCCTCCAGCACGACCTGCCGGCACAGTTCGGCGAGAGCGGCCTGGCGCGACGGCGTGGCCGCCTTTGCCGGGCGGGAGGGGAGACGCACGCCATCTGATTGGATGACCGGGAAGGCCTGAGTCCCCGTCCGGCGTTGTCCGATGCGCCGGTAGAGCCGGACAGGCTTGGAAACGACTTCGAAGCGGGAGTCGGCGCCCCCTACCTCTTCGGAGGTGCCGAGCAGAAGAAGGCCGTCGTCGAGAAGCGCGAAGTGGAACAGGGAGACGACATTGGCTTGCGCTTCGGGGGTCAGATAGATCAGGAGGTTACGGCAAGAAATCAGGTCGAGGCGCGAGAACGGCGGGTCCCCCAGCACGTTCTGCACGGTGAACACCACCGCTGCCCGCAGGTCCGCCGCAACCCTGAAGCCTCCGGCGTCCTTCATGAAGAAGCGTTCGAGGCGCTCAGGCGAGACGCTCTCGGAAATGGCCTCCGGGTAGCATCCCTCGCGCGCTGTGGCGACGGCATCGGGATCAACATCCGAGGCGAACACCTGAAGCTGGATATTGCGCCGGAGCGCCGCGATCGCCTCGGAAACCAGCATGGCCAGGGAATAGGCCTCCTCACCGGTGCTGCAGGCGGGCACCCATATGCGCAGAGGTCGGCCAGTGGGGTGCGCCCGCACCAGATCAGGGATGATCTTTTCCGCAAGAAACGTGAAGACCTCGGGATCGCGAAAGAAACCGGTGACGTTGATAAGCAAGTCCTTGGCGAGGAGATCGAGTTCCGCGGGATCCTTGCGCAGCAGGTCGAGATACCGCTCCATGTCCTCGGTGCCGATGGCGGCCAGAGCCATGCGCCGTTCGGTGCGGCGCTGCAACGTTCCGGGCTTGTAGAGGGTGAAGTCGAACGCGGTGTTCGCCTGCAGGAGTTCGACAACCTGCTTCAAGGCGGTGTTCGGCGGCGCGTCGGCCGGCTGCCGGGTTCGGGTGAGCAGGGCTTCGGGGATCTTCTCCACGGGCAGCACGAGATCCACGACACCAGCGGCGATGGCACTGCGCGGCATGCCATCGTATTCGGCTTCCTCCGGATCCTGAGCGACGGTGAAGCCCCCGCTCTCCTTTACCGCCTTGAGGCCGGCACTGCCGTCCCCTCCCGTTCCGGACAGCACCACCCCGCTGGCATTGGAGCCGTATTCGGTCGCCAGCGACTTCAGCAGGAAGTCGAAAGGGAGCCGCGCCCCATGGGGCGCCTCGGGCGTGGAGAGGCGCAGTTGGCCGGCATCGATCGACAGATAGAAGGCGGGCGGGATGACATACAGGTGATCCGGCTCGACCAGCATGCCATCGGTCGCCTGCTGCACCACCATCGTGGTTTGGGTAGCCAGGAGATCCGCCATCATGCTTTCATGGGTCGGATCCAGGTGCAGCACCAGGATGAGCGCCATCCCGTGATTGCTGGGAAGTGCTGCAAGCAGCTTCTTGCATGCCTCCAGTCCACCGGCCGAAGCTCCGACGCCGATGACGTGGAATTCCCGCGGCCCACGCGTGGGGGCTCCCGCCTCCAAGGGATGGCCCCTTGATCGCGGCACGGTCGAACTCGTCGCACGTAAGGGCAACTTCGGCATTTTTCTCATCTACCCGGTACGATAAGCCCTCGCGAACGCGCCATAAATCATACCATGATAACTCAAGATTTATAGGCGAATGCGCGTCACGAATCTTTGAGTCCTGTCAATAAAATTTATGTAGAACCCTTCATGAATCAGGATCAATGATCAGAGCCAAAGCTGTCCACACTCATGAGCTCGTACAAGAGTATAAGTGGAAATGCTAAGATATTATTCCGATTAAGCCCAATCAGTCTTGGTATTGGACTGCACCTGGCGCCAGGCGCCGCCCTGGACCAATCCCGTCCCGAACCGCCCGCCCCGATGGCAGGGCCAAGATCGAGCGCGAGACCGGCGGGACCAGGCGAATAACACACGACACCGCGAAGAATCGCTGAAGCAGGCCAAGGCCAACCTGGCCAATGCGGCGGCTTCCTATGAGCGTCCCCAGTAACTCGTCAGGACCATCGATCTCACCGATTTAAAAGCCGTTGCCTCGCCAAAAGAAGGTTCTGGACCCATTCGACGAGGAAGGCCGCCCGGACGCTTACAAGCAGACATTCCCAGAGTCTGAGATGGGTCAAACCTCCCCGTTGTGGGGTCATCACCGCCCTGCCGCCCGACGCGGAGACAACCAGCTTTCCTTCGGTTTCGAGTGGACTTGCCTGCGCAAGGAAGCAGTAGTGTGTTGCGGCGGCTGGGAGCATGGTCGCGGATGAGCCCTGGAACCTGAGCGGTCCGGGGCTCGGGGTGGTGCAAGCGGACGCATGCCGCGTCTCGCCCACCGAGGACCCAACATGACCCGCCGGACCCGCACCACTCCCGCCCAGCCCAAGATCGAGCCGAAGGCCATTGTCGCCGTCGCCCGCAAGCCCCAAGTGAAGGCCGAGGTGAAGGCCGAGGTGAAGGCCGAGGCGAAAGCCAAGGTGAAGACCGCCTCCCGGACCATGCCGGGACCCGCGCCCGTCCCGTCGCCGACCACGCCCAAGGCGCCCTCCGGCAAGCTGGGCACCCTGCTCGGCCAGATCGGCAACCCTGCCGGCGCCGGCATCGACGAGCTCGCCGATGCGACCGGCTGGCAGGCACACACCATCCGCGCCGCCTTCAGTCGCCTCCGCCAGCGCGGCTTCCCGATCGCCCTCGTCACCGATGCTGATGGCCGCAAGGCCTACCGGCTCGAAGCGAAGGAGGGCTGATCCATGACCCTCCTTGATGACGGCGCCGCCATAGGTTCGACCGGAGGCGCCTCGGCGCCTCCGGCTCACGTCGACCTTCGCGCGGAGTTGCCTTCCCGCCTCGCAGCCCTCGGCACCATGGAGCGCGATGGCCTCGTCGCGGAGTGGCGGCGCCAGTTCCGCGCGGCCCCGCCGGACCGCGTCAGGCGCGATCTCCTGGAGCTGGGCATCGCCTGGAAGCTCCAGGAAAAAGCCCTCGGCGGCCTGAAGAAGGCCATCGCCGCCGAGCTGCGAGATCTTGCTGAAGCCCTCACCACCACCGGCGACATCCGCCGGGCCAAGGCGCCCCGCCTGAAACCGGGTGCCCGCCTGGTGCGGGAATGGGGCGGCGTCACTCACGAGGTCACCGTCACCGACGGGGGCTTCCTCTGGAACGGCAAGAGCTGGGCGTCGCTCTCGGCCATTGCTGGGGAGATCACCGGGACCCACTGGTCGGGACCACGCTTCTTCGGGCTTGCCGGTGGAGGCAAGACGGCAGGGCGGGGCAAGGCGAAGCCGCGCATCGCTGATGAGCAGGACGCTGGCGATGCGTAGGAGCTCCCGAGCTGGCGTCCGAGCGCCGACGGCGAAGCCCTCCTTGGTCCGCTGCGCCATCTACACCCGCAAATCCTCTGAGGAGGGGCTGGAGCAGAGCTTCAATTCCCTCGATGCCCAGCGCGAGGCCTGCGAGGCCTATGTCGCCAGCCAGAAGGCGGAAGGCTGGATCGTCCTGCCCCGGATGTACGATGACGGCGGCTTCTCCGGCGGCACCATGGAGCGCCCGGCGCTGCGGCAGCTCCTCGCCGATGTGGAGGCCGGGCTCATCGACACGGTGGTCGTCTACAAGGTCGATCGCCTCACCCGCGCGCTCGGGGACTTCGCCAAGATCGTCGAGGTGTTCGATGGGGCCGGCGCCTCCTTCGTATCGGTGACCCAGTCCTTCAACACCACCACCTCCATGGGCCGGCTGACCCTCAACATGCTCCTGTCCTTCGCGCAGTTCGAGCGCGAGGTCACCGGCGAGCGCATCCGCGACAAGATCGCCGCCTCCAAGGCCAAGGGCATGTGGATGGGCGGACGCCCACCGCTTGGCTACGAGGTCCGCGATCGCAAGCTGGAGATCGTCGAGATTGAGGCCCAATCAGTCCGGCACATCTTCGAGCGCTATACCGAGCTCGGTTCGGTTCTGGAGCTGGGAGAGGAACTGGCCGTCGCCGGCATCACCGCCAAACGGCATGTGTCGGCCACCGGCAACGTGACCGGGGGCGGTCCCTTCGGCCGGGGCGCCCTCTATCACCTGCTGCAGAACCGGCTCTATCGCGGGGAGATCAGCCACAAGGGGATGGCCAGCACGAAGCCATCATCGACGCCGCGCTCTGGGACAAGGTGCAGGCAATCCTGGGAGAGAACCGGGTGGAGCGGGTGGTTCGCTCGGATGCTGCGGCCCCTAGCCTACTCGCCGGCCTTGTGCGGGATGAGGACGGAATCCCACTCACTCCAACCCATGCCAACAAGAAAGGGCGGCGCTACCGCTACTATGTCAGCCACGACCTGATCGCCGGGCGGAAGAATGCGACCAACGATGATGCCGATAGCAGAGTGGTGCGTCGCCGCAGCACGGCGCGGCGCATCCCGGCCACCGACCTGGAAGCCATCGTCGAGGGCCGCATCACCGACCTCTTCGCCGATGCCTCGACCATCGACACGATCGTCGCGCCACGGGCGCGAGATGTGGAGGAGCGTCGCAGGCTCGTTGCCCGGGCTAACGAGATGGCGCGCCTCTGGCCAGACCTCTCGTCGGTGGAGAAGATCACCGGTCTGCAGCGGCTGGTGCAGGAGATCGTCGTCACATCGAACGCGGTGTACATCACCATCCGGGTCGATGCCATCCTTGCCATGCTCCGTGGCGAAGCCGATTCCCAGCGGGACGACGATGGTGAGACCCTCACCCTTTCTGTGCCGGCAACGCTGAAACGGGTGGGGATGGAGATGCGCCATCTCATCGATGCCCCGGAAGCCCGTCAGAACCGCAAGCCCGACCACAGCCTGCTGCGGCTCCTCGCCCGCGCCCAGAAATTCCGGGATCTGATCCTCCAGGGCGATGGCGCCTCCATCACCGAACTCGCCGCGGCAAGCGCCGTCACACCATCCTACTTCACCCGCATCGTTCGCCTGGGGTTCCTCGCGCCGGAGATCACCGCGGCGATCCTTGATGGGCGCCAGCCCATCGAACTCTCCGCCCTGAAGTTGTCGCTGGCCAGCCTGCCGAAGGAATGGTCGGAGCAGCGCCGCGAACTCGGCTTCAGGTGATTCCATCGACTATCCGGAACCCGAGCAACTCGCGCCCCGCCATCCGGCGGGGTTTTTCGTTCCGGGGCTGGCCGTCCGCGCCGAGTTGCAAAGACCATCGCAAATCAAACCGTACCACCAAAGGGGCCTTGCGAGATATCGGCGGGTGATGCGGGCCGGTTCCGGTACCGATCCGGTCTCTCCATGCAGCTGCAGGACGAGCCTCGGCACATGCCTTTGAACCGCCCGCACTATTCGCGGCGGACGGCAAATGTCGAAAAGTACTGCAGAATCAAATAGTTCTGGCGGAGAGAGAGGGATTCGAACCCTCGATACGGTTTCCCGTATACACGCGTTCCAGGCGTGCGCCTTCAACCACTCGGCCACCTCTCCAGCCACGCGTGCCGAGGCCCGCGTAGAACCCTTCGCGGAAGGCGTGCACTGAAGGCAGACAGGCCGCCTTCAAGTCATCGCGCTTCTCTGCACCGGGAGGGAACCCGGACGCCGGACCCACGTCATCGCTTTCCAGGGGAATTCGAAGACCAGCAACACTTATGCAGCGCTGCATACCGGCGAGGCGGCGGAATATAGCGGCTTGCCACCGTCTGGCAAGACGTTATCGCACCACTGCCCACAGGCCAGACCGCCGCACCCCAAGCAGCCGCCCCGCACGGCGCGACGGCGGACCTCGGCGATCACGCCGTCGCCGGAGCGAGCCGCCTCGCGACGGAGCCCGCGCGGGAGCGTTTTCGAGCGAAGTGGATACCGGCTCGCATGAAAAAAACGCGTCAAAACAATAGTCTATCGCAATTGCCGTGAGCCGAGGCGCGCGGAAAACGCCCTAGAGAACGCGTTGGCCAGGTCGATCGCGCCGACGGATACCGTCCCCGCTCACGGGAACACTCCTGGGCCCCCGGATTGAACCGGAGGTCGCACCTCAGTTTGAAAGTCTGCTGCCTTGACCAGGCTCGCCCCGAACCCCTCCCCCGCCAAACCCAGGAGCCTGTCCGAGCTTTGCTCGCAGGCACCGAAGCCGGAACCATTCGGTTTCCGAACGGGAGAGGAGGCCGGTGGTGCTTGCGCTCAACTTGAGGCGTGATCAAACCGGGGCCGTCCTTGGCAGGCGTCCCGTCGCACTCCGATCCATACGGCACCGGAGCTACATCCTCTCGACCTCGGACAAAGACCAAAGGCCGTCGGCGTCAATCGCGCAGCAGGTCGTTGATGGAGGTCTTGGAACGGGTCTGCGCGTCCACCCGCTTCACGATCACCGCGCAATAGAGCGAGGGGCCGGGCTGGCCGTTGGGCAGGGGCTTGCCGGGCAGCGAACCGGGCACCACCACCGAATAGGCCGGCACCTCGCCCACGAAGACCTCGCCGGTCTCCCGGTCGACGATCTTGGTGGAGGCGCTGATGAAGACGCCCATGGAGAGCACCGAGCCGGTGCGCACCACCACGCCCTCCACCACTTCCGAGCGGGCGCCGATGAAGCAGTCGTCCTCGATGATCACCGGGCCGGCCTGCAGCGGCTCCAGCACGCCGCCGATGCCCACGCCGCCGGACAGGTGCACATTCTTGCCGATCTGGGCGCAGGAGCCCACGGTGGCCCAGGTGTCCACCATGGTGCCCTCGCCCACATGGGCGCCGAGATTCACGAAGGACGGCATCAGCACCACGTTGGGCGCGATGAAGGCCGAGCGCCGCACGATGGCACCGGGCACCGCACGGAAGCCGGCGGCGCGGAAGTCCTTCTCGCCCCAGTTGGCGAACTTGGAGGGCACCTTGTCCCACCAGTGGGCGCCGCCAGGGCCGCCGGCGATGGGCTCCATGTCGTTCAGGCGGAAGGAGAGCAGCACGGCCTTCTTGAGCCACTGGTTCACGGTCCAGGTGCCGTCGGCGCCCCTCTGCGCCACGCGGGCGGCGCCGCTGTCGAGCAGGGACAGGGCCTCGTCGACGGCGAGACGCACCTCGCCCGCGGTGGAGAAGCCGATCTCGGCGCGCTTCTCGAAGGCGTCATCGATAACGGACGCGAGCTTTGTAAGGTCGGTCATGGGGATTTCCCTCATGCGGCGGGACAGGCCCTACCGGATCGGTTGAGACGGAAAGGGGAAAGGTGGTCAGCCGCGTTCCTTCACGGCGACGAACTTGAGCTTGGGCCATTCCTCGATGGCGCGGTCCAGCACCCACTGACTGCGGGCGAGATAGACCGGGGCCTCATCGCGGTCGCGGGCGGTGGAGGAGCGGTTCATTTCCATGAAGCGCTCCACCTCGGTGCGCTCGCCCACGATCCAGCGGGCGGTGACGAAGGACACCGCCTCGTAGCGGATGGGAACGCCGTATTCCTTCTCCAGCCGCGCGGCGAGCACGTCGAGCTGCAGGGTGCCCACCACGCCCACGATGGGGGCGGGATCGGAGATGGGCTTGATGACCTGCACCACGCCCTCTTCCGCCATGTCCTGCAGTGCCTTCTGCAGCTGCTTGGCCTTCATGGGATCGGAGAGCAGCACCCGGCGCAGGATTTCCGGCGCGAAGTCCGGCAGGCCCTCGAAGCGAATGCTCTCGCCCTCGGAGAGCGTGTCGCCCACCCGCAGCATGCCGTGGTTGGGAATGCCGATGATGTCGCCGGCCACCGCCTCGTCCACCGTCTCGCGCTCCTGGGCGAAGAAGAAGATGGGGTTGGCGATGGCCATCTGGCGCTTCTCGCGCGGGTTGAACAGCTTCATGCCACGCTTGAAGCGGCCTGAGCACAGGCGCACGAAGGCCACGCGGTCCCGATGGTTCGGGTCCATGTTGGCCTGCACCTTGAAGACGAAGCCGGAGACGAGATCCTCCGCCGGCTCCACGGTGCGGCCCCGCGCGGAGCGGGGCAGCGGGCTCGGCCCCACGTCAGCGAGGCCGAACAGCAGCTCGGCGACCCCCGCCTCCTTCAGCGCGGAACCGAAATAGACCGGGGAGAGGTGGCCCTCGCGGAACGAGGCCAGCTCGAACGGCGGCAGCACGCCGAGCGCCAAAGTCAGGCTCTCCACCGCCTCGTTGATGATGCGCTCCTCCACCCCTTCAAGGTCGATGAGATCTTCCGGCGTCTCGAACGGCACCTCGCGCACCAGCGGCCCGCCGCGCTCGGTGGCGAGGAGGGCGCGCTTGTTGGCGATGTCGATGAGGCCGCGGAAGTCCACGCCCATGCCGATGGGCCAGGTGAGCGGGGTGAGGTCGAGGGCGAGGGTGGAGGACACCTCGTCCATGAGGGCGATGGGGTCGAGGCTCTCGCGGTCCACCTTGTTCACGAAGGTGAAGATGGGAATGTCGCGCAGGCGACACACCTCGAACAGCTTGCGGGTCTGGCTCTCGATGCCCTTGGCGGCGTCGATCACCATCACCGCCGCGTCCACCGCCGAGAGGGTGCGGTAGGTGTCCTCGGAGAAGTCCGAGTGGCCCGGCGTGTCGAGCAGGTTGAAGACGATGCCGTCGCGCTCGAAGGTCATCACCGAGGAGGTGACCGAGATGCCGCGCTGCTGCTCGATCTCCATCCAGTCGGAGCGGGTGCGCCGGCGCTCGCCGCGCGCCTTCACGTGGCCGGCCATGCGGATGGCGCCCGAGGCAAGCAACAGCTTCTCCGTCAGCGTCGTCTTACCGGCGTCCGGATGGGAGATGATGGCGAAGGTACGCCGGCGGGCGAAATCCGGCAGGGTGGCCGCCGCCATGGAATGGGTCTCGTCGAGCATCGGGGCTATATAAGGCGAAACCGGATTTCGACAAACCGGGATGGCGGGGAGCGCGCGATGATTGGCAGATCAGGCGGAAGCGCAGGCGGTACAGGGGGCCGACGCGGTGCTTCGCGGCGGGCCGGGCTGCTGGTCGCGGTGCTGGTGGCCGGCTGGAGCGGGCCGGCAGCGGCGCTGATGCCGCCTTACGTCTATGAGGCCGCGCGGCGCGATGCGGCAAGTGTCATCGTCATCGCGGTCCAGAAGATGACTCCGCCGCAGGAAAGCTTCGGCGCCTGCACGGTCACCGGCGCTGTGGTTCGGGTGGAGCGCGGCAACGCCCACAAGCCGGGACAGGCCGTGACCATCGCCGTACCCTGCGCCCGGCCCGGCGCTTCCCCGCCCATCGGCGGCACCATCTGGCAGCCGTTGGACACGCTGGCAAAATCACGCTTCGGCCGCGCTTACCTCGATGCGGCGGGCCAGGTGGTGCTCTCCCAGTACGAGCAGCTTGCCGCCGCCCCCTGAAGCCTCCACCGTGCGGCTGGGGCATACTTTGTGCTTGGTGAGGGGGCGTGAGGACCCTTGGGTGGAAACCCGCCAACAGCACGGCAATCCTGCCGGGGCGGAGGACCGAAGACCAGCGATCCGTCCTCTGTGGTGCGACAATGGCCACAACGCCCGGAGGAACACGACATGACCTCTCCTGCCCTGGAGGTCCGCTGCGACCCGACGCCCGACGTGACGGCCGATCCGGCTCCCCTCGATTTTGCCGCGCTGGACGCGGCCTATGTGTCGCCCACCTATCTCAGGACGCCGCTGCGGGAATTCCTGCTGACCACCGATCGCGGGCTTTATTGGCTCCGGGCACCCGCCGGCATCGGCAAGACCCTGTTCGTGCGCGGCATCATCGCCAGGCGACCGGGGCGCTCGCCCGGCGTTCTCGAAGGCATCGACAGCACCATTTCCAGCGACATCCGGGCCATCGGCATCCATGTGCAGGGCGCCCTGACGCCCCGCGCGCTCGTGGCGGCGCTCAAGGATGCGGTGACGGCGGAATTTGGCGTCGCATTGGCGGAAGGCTCCGGCGCGGAGCCGACGCAGGCGGATGTCCTCGCCCTGCTCGGCGCCGCGCGCGAGCATGTGACGACCACCGGCGCCAAGCGGCTTCTGGTGGCCATCGACGGACTTGAGGGGATCGGGGACCGGGACGCCATCGCGATCTTGCCCGCAGCCGTCGCACTGCCGCCGGGTGTGGTCCTGCTCCTGACCTCACGGCCCGCCGCGGACTGGCCGCAGGGCCTGTTCGAGGCGACGACGACGCAGGTGGGCGGCGGGGTGGCCCGCGACATCGGCTATGACGACACCGTCTATACCGACATGCTGCGCGGCTATTTCAAGAACCAGATCCGGCCGCTGATGCGCAGCCGCGCCATCGCGCACCTCACCCATCTGCTGGAAACCAAGGCCGCGTTCGAGCGCGGTGGCCGGGACAACCGGCTGACCAACGATCCGGTGCTGCGGGACGCCCTGAAGGACGACTGGAAGAAGCTCACCAACAAATATCCGCGCTATTCCGGCATCCAGCTGCCGGTGGTGCCGCTGGTGGAGATGCTGGACCAGTTCGACCAGCTGTGGGTGGATCTCATCGACCGGGCGGACCGCCGCTTCGACGGCGCCTCCGCCATCCTCCGTGCTTTGGCCGGCGGCTCGCTCCAGGTGGAGGAGGTGGCCGGACTGCCCCAGGGGCCGGACCTGCGCGCCCGCCTCGGGACGTTGTAGGCGCGGCCTGCGTCATTGGCCGCGCGCTTGCGCGGGCTTGAGGCGGCCTCACTCCTTGGAGCGGGGCGCAGCCTCCAGTGTCGCGTGGCCGGCCGCATCCAGCGCCGGCGCAACCGCGCCGGCCGGCATTTCGGCGCCCTGTAACGCGCCCTGCCCGCCCACGAGGCGCCGGCCGAACGCGCGGCCCGGCTCCTCGATGAAGCGCCAGGTGAGGCTCGCGACGAGAACCACCAGCAGCGCCAGCGCCAGGGAGAGGAGCGTGCCCTGAAGCAGGGGCATCTGAAACCACGGCGTGCCATCCGGGTGGTCGCCGATGACCCGCTTCAGCACGGTGTCCGCGGAGATCAGAATGAAGAAATGCACCATGTAGATGGAATAGGAGATCTTCCCCAGCGCCTGCAGCGGGCGCGTGTTGAGGAAGGTGCAGGCGAAGCCCCGATCCGTGTGCAGCAGCAGCACGAGCACCGTCAGCGGCACCAGGACAACGATGATGGTGGGACCGCGGCACACCGAAAGCAGCAGGAGGACGGCCAGCACCGTGCCTCCCTGCCACAGGTTCAAAGCACGATCGGACGCCGCAGCGAACAACACCTTCAGCCGTCCGGAACACACCGCCTCGTAGCACAGGGCGCCGACGAAGAAGCCGGACAGGCCGCGCAGCATCGCCGCGGGACCGTAGAAGGCCTGGGCGAGGCCGTCATGCAGCGTGGCGGCATAGATGTAGGAACATGCCGCGAAGACGAGGATGCCTAGCGGCGCAAAGCGCCAGCGCAGGGGACGCAGCGGCGCCGTCAGGGCGAAGACCAGATAGGCCAGGGCCTCGCAGCTGATACTCCAGCTCGGACCGTTCCAGAAATTCCTGTCGAACACGCCCCAGGCCTGCACCAGGAACAAGGTGGCGAAGAACAGGCCTGGCGACTGGTCACCGGTGAATGGCGCGCCATTGTTGAACGTAACGCCCTTGTGCCAGAGGTAGAGCTTGAAGATCTCCTGCGCCAGAAACACCATCAGGACGCAGAAATGCAGCGGATAGACCCTGAAGAAGCGTAGGGTGAGGAACCGCCTCATCGAATGGGAATCGTCGATGCGATCGGCATAGGCCGACGAGATCACAAAACCTGACAGGATGAAAAAGACATCGACGACAAGATCGCCATTGGTGACGATGGACAATGACTTGAAAACGCTCGAAATCGTCATGTGATAGAAGACGACGAGCACAGCTGCCATGCCGCGCAAGCCATCCAGCGCGCGATATCTCGCACTTTCCATGAGGTGACCTGCCAAAGATCTGGACGGGGATCGCGAGGGGCGGCATGGACGGAATATATCTGTTGCGCAGGCAGTCCTGAGACCATCGGCCCGTGATTATACGGATCGAAAACAGATGCCCAAACTTAGCCACAGTTCAAAATGGCGTCAACCTGCTACCACCCCAGGCAGCAGGGCGCCTGGCTTGCGCGCTCGCCGTGCGTTCAGGAACAAGCGCTTGTCATGAAAAGGAAAACGGCAGGAAGCGGCAGCGCTGTCGGTGAGCCTGCGCGCAGGCACCGCAGGCCATATCATCCGTGGAGCGTTGGAAAACGCCTCAACATCGCGCAGCCCGATCAGGTTGGTGCAACCTGATCGGATCGGGGACCCCGTCGAGAAGCCTGGCCGCGCCAGCGCGGGCCCGGCGCCGGATCAGTCGCCCTGGCCGGGTTCCGGCGAGAAGAGCTCTTCCTTGCCGGGCTTGCCGTCCCACTCCTTGGCGTCGGCCGGCGGGTCACGCTTGAGCGTGATGTTGGGCCACGCCTTGGCATATTCCGCGTTGAGCGCGAGCCACTTCTCGAGCCCCGGCTCGGCATCCGGCTTGATGGCCTCGGCCGGGCATTCCGGCTCGCAGACCCCGCAGTCGATGCACTCGTCGGGGTGGATGACGAGCATGTTCTCGCCCTCGTAGAAACAGTCCACCGGGCACACGGATACGCAATCCATGTACTTGCAGCGGATGCAGTTCTCGGTGACGACGTAAGTCATGGAAAATCCCTTTCGCGGGCCTCGGTTAGCGCAGCCCAGCGCGCCGTTCAAGCGCACGCAAGGCCGCAGCCCCATTACCCGTCACGCTTCTGTTATTTCGTCGAAAAGCGCGCGTGCCGATGTAGCATCTCCTCGCCGCTCCGAAAAGCCAACGATTCGCAACACGCGCACGTTCCGGTCGAGGGCGATGGTGAGCACCTGCCCGGCCCGCACCTGATGCGACGGGCTCGTCACCCGCGCGCCGTCGAGCCGGACATGACCGGCGCGCACCAGATCCGCCGCGGCGTCCCGGGTGCGCACCACGCGGGCATGCCAGATCCAGCGGTCGAGCCTCTGCCGCTCCGCCGGATCCGTCACCTCGCCCGACCCTTCACTTGCCCTTCTTCTCCGCCTCCAGGCGCGCCTTCAGCGCGGCGAGGGCGGCAAACGGGCTGTCCGGGTCCGCCGGCTTGTCGCGCCGACGCTCCTGGTGCGGCGGACGATGCTCGGCACGCTGGTCCGCGCGGTGCTCGGAACGCGGGCCGCGATTGCCCTCGCCTTCGCGCGGTCCACGGAACGGACGGTCGCCCCGGGGCGGACGCGGCGCGCGCTCGCCCTCAGCGCCGGGGGCACCGGCTGCTGCGGCAGGCGCCTCGGCGGGACGGCGATGGGGCGGACGGCCATCACGCCGCTCGCCACGGCGCTCGTTGTCCTTGCCACCCTCGCGGCGGTCGCCTTCCTTGCGGTCGCCGAAACGGCGGCCTTCACCCTGCGGACGGTCGCGGCGCGGCGCGCCGGGCGGACGGCCGGGACGCCACACTTCGATCATCTCGGGCTCGGCGGGGGCACCTTCCACGGCCTCGGGACCACCGGGAGCGGCGGGCGCACTGACCTCGGCCGCCACTTCGGCGGCGGTGGGATCGCCGGTTTCCTCAACAGCCTCGACCGCCGCTTCCGCCTCGATCTCGTCGGCGATGACGGCGTCCGCCTCTTCCGCCTCAGGGGCGGCAGGCTCGGCTTCGGGCGCGTCGGCCGCGATTTCCTCGACTGCGGTAGCCGGCGCTTCGTCCTCGGCCAACGGAGCCTCGACCTCAGCCGCCTCGACCTCAGCCCCCTCCACAGGCGCAGCCTCGGCAGGCGGCGCGTCGAACAGCAGGTCGGCCTCGATGGCGCCTTCCGGCAGTGGCGCGAATTCAACCGGCGCGGGTGCGGTGGCAGAAGCCTCGGCTTCCGGCGGGGGCGGCGGGCGGCGCTCCATGCGGTAGCCCAGCGACTTCAGGATGGAGGCGAAATCCTCCCCCGAGCAGCCGGCCAGCGAGGTCATGCCCACGGTCACGGTGAAGCCGCGCCCGTCCACCGCGCCCGCAGGCTTGGGGCCAGCGGAACCGGGCCGCCAGGCCAGCGCCGGGCGGATGAGGTCGGCCAGACGCTCCAGGATATCCACGCGCACGGCGCGCTCGCCGCACACCCGGAAGCCCACGGCGCGATAGAGCCCCTTCTGGATCTCGTGATCCACCGGGATGGAGGTGCGGCCGGAGGCGGCCAAATGCGGCAGCTCGTCGAGGCCCTTCTGGGCGAGGCCGCCGTGTTTCAGCGCATAAAGCTCGGCCGCCAGCGAGCGCGGGGCGGGCTTCAGCAGCGCCGGCAGATAGATGTGGTGGGCACCGAAGCGCACGCCGTAGCCGCGCAGGGTGGCGCGGGCGGCCTGGTCGAGGCCCTTGACCTCCTCGGCCACGCGGGCGCGCTCCAGCACGCCGAGACTCTCGACGATCTGGAAGGCGATGCCACGGGCGATGCCGGTGATGTCCTCCGCCGTGCCGAGCTTGGTGAGCGCGCCGAGCAGCTTCTCGATATGGGCCGACAGCCACAGGGCGATGCGGGCCTCCACCTGGTCGCGGACCGGGCCGGTGAGGTGCTCGTCGGCGATGATCTTGAAGCGCGGCTTCAGCACCTCGTCGCCGGGGATGAGCTTGGCCACCGCCTCGCCCGTCCAGCGGACGGTGCCGTCGAACGTGAGCACGAAGGCCTCGTCCACGGCCTGGGCGACGCGGGCGGCGCGCTGCTCGATCTCGCCCGCCAGCGCCTTTTGGGCAGCAGCGCGCAGGGCCTTGGCCTCCTCCCCGCCCGCCGCCGGATCCGGGGCGAACTGGAAGCCATGGAGGTGGCCGATGACATGGCCTTCAACGGTAACGTCACCGGTCTTGCTGATTTCAGTTTCGAGCATCGTGTTCTCTCGCAGGCGCCGCATGAGCACGCTGGTTCGCCGGTCCACGAAACGCTGGGCCAGCCTTTCGTGCAGTGCGTCCGACAGCTTGTCTTCGACCCCTCTCGTGACGCCTTGCCAGTGCCCCGGATCCTTGAGCCAGTCGGGCCGGTTGGCCACGAAGGTAAGGGTTCTCACCTGCGCGATCCGGTTCGACAACGTGTCGATGTCGCCTTCTGGGCGATCGGTCAAGGCGATTTGACGCGCGAACCACGCATCGGGGATAAATCCGCCCCCCGAAAGGTGCCCGAAAAGCGTTGCCACCAGCTCCGCATGGGCACCCGGAGACACCTTGCGATAATCCGGCACCTGGCACGCGTCCCACAACCTTTCCACATCGGAGGGCGAGGCGAGGCGGGCCGTCACCTCCGTGTCCCGGCTCATGATTTCGAGTACGGCCACGTCGTCGGCGACGGGCGCGCGGGTCAGCCCCTCCTCCTTGGGAAGCTGGGACAGGCTGGCGAGAAGGGCGGCGGCGGAGCGGAAATCCGGGACGGCGTTGCGCCATTGCAACACCTTTGCGGTGTCGAACACGTGCTCTTCCAGCCGGCCCACCAATTCGTCGTCGAAGGGCGGGCAGCGGCCGGTGGTGCCGAAGGTGCCGTCGCGCGTCGCCCGACCGGCGCGGCCGGCGATCTGCGCCATCTCGGAGGCATTGAGCTTGCGGAACTGCCAGCCGTCGAACTTGCGATCCGAGGCGAAGGCCACATGGTCCACGTCGAGGTTGAGGCCCATGCCGATGGCATCGGTGGCGACGAGATAATCCACGTCGCCCGACTGGTAGAGTTCCACCTGGGCATTGCGGGTGCGGGGCGAGAGCGCGCCCATCACCACGGCGGCCCCGCCGCGCTGGCGGCGGATGAACTCGGCGATGGAATAGACCTCCTCCGCCGAGAAGGCGACGATGGCCGAGCGCCGCGGCAAGCGGGAAATCTTTTTCTCACCCGCGAAGGTGAGGGTGGACAGGCGCGGGCGCACCACGATGTTCACGCCCGGCAGCAGCTTCTCGATCAGCGGGCGCATGGTGGCGGAGCCGAGCAGCAGCGTCTCGTGCCGTCCGCGCCGGTTCAGCATGCGCTCGGTGAAGACATGGCCCCGGTCTAGGTCTGTGGCGAGCTGGATCTCGTCGATGGCGACGAAGGACACGTCCAGGTCGCGCGGCATGGCCTCCACGGTGGAGACCCAGTAGCGCGGGTTTTTGGGCTTGATCTTCTCCTCGCCGGTGACGAGGGCGACCTTGTCCGCCCCCACCCGCTCGACGATGCGCTGGTAGACCTCACGCGCGAGCAGGCGCAGCGGCAGGCCGATGATGCCGCTCTCGTGGCCGAGCATGCGCTCGATGGCGAGATGGGTCTTGCCCGTATTGGTGGGGCCGAGGACCGCGCTCACCCCCCGCGCCCTCACGTTGCGCGGCAGAACGGCCCATTGGGTGACGTCATCCATCGGCTGAAATCAGGTCCGCTCACGTGTGGGGGCTCTGTAGCATATCGGGACAGGGGCACCATGGCGAAAGGGGGGCCGTGAACATTTTGCGAACGCAAGGGGAGCGAATCACCCGCGGCCGCCCGTTCATGCCGCGTTCCGCGCGGCTCCCCTGCCGCGACGCGGCGATACGATAGGACGATGCGATGGAGCGATAAGACAGCATGCCCCGGCACGGCCCGGTGTCCCGGATCGGGACGACAAGTGCGGCACATGAGAACAAAAAAGAAACGGAAGGTGCGCGAATCACAGCCTGTGGAAAAGTCCCTTTTGTTCCCCCCGGCGGCGGACACGGCGGGACGCTGCCTTCCCCGCCCCGCCCCACCGCAGCGCAAAGGCGGGCCGTCACCTCCCGTCAGCCCCTTGACTTCATGCACTTTTTCAGCCCCATGAAAAAACGCCGCAGACGCGCGGCGGCACCTCAGGAGGCGGCTGGTGTTTCTCAAGTGGGCAGAACTTTCCTCCCCGGCCATCGCCGCCCTCGACAAGACGCGCCTCGTCGCCGTGCTGCCCGTCGCTGCGGTTGAGCAGCACGGCCCCCATCTGCCGCTCGGAACCGACCTGTTCATCGCCGAGGGCTATATCGAGCGCATCGCCTTCCAGGTGCCGCGCGACCTGGACGCCGTGTTCCTGCCGGCGCAGGCGGTGGGCAAGTCCGACGAGCACATCACCTTCGCCGGCACCCTCACCTTGTCGCCCGCCACTGCGCTCGCCGCCTGGGTCGAGCTGGGAGACTGCCTCGCCCGCGCCGGGGTGCGGCGGCTGGTGCTCATGAACACCCATGGCGGCAACGTGCCGGTCATCGACCTTGTGGCCCGCACCCTGCGCGTGAAGCACCGCATGCTGGCCGTCACCTGCTCCATGCACCGCTTCGGCTATCCCGTGGGACTGTTCACGGATCATGAGCGCGCCCACGGCATCCATGGCGGCGAGATCGAGACCTCGCTCATGCTCGCCTTCCGCCCCGAGCTGGTGGACCTGACCCATGCGGGCGAGTTCACCCCCTACAGCGTGGCCATGGAAAGCGAGTTCGCGCGGCTGCGGGCCAACCATCCGGTGGGCTTCGGCTGGCTCGCCGAGGATCTCTCAGGCGATGGCGCCATGGGCGACGCGCGCGGCGCCACCGCCCTCAAGGGTGAGGCGGCGGCCGAATTCGGTACGCGGGCCTTCATCGAGCTTTTGAGGGACGTGGCGAATTTCGACCTGGAGCGCTTCGACCACCACGTTTGAAGGTCAAGACCGCTCCTCCTGCGCCGCTGCGATCAGCTGCGGCAGGCGGGCGCGGTTGAGGGCCAGCCATTGCAGGGCGAGGATGAGGAAGCCGTTGATGCAGCGCCCCTGGGCGATGGCGGCCAGTGCCTCATCCACCGGCACGGCGAACGGCTGCGTCATCTCCGTCTCGGCCCGCGCGCCGGCCCGCGCGGGCAGCGCCCCGGCATCGAGGATGCCGAGATACATCAGGGCGAATTCGTCGGTGACGCCCGGCGTCGGCGTGAAGCTGAGCATGGGCAGGACGAGGCGCGGCTCCACACCCGTCTCCTCGATGCATTCACGCACCGCCGCCGCTTCCGGGTCCTCGCCCGCTTCCACCAGCCCGGCCACGATCTCCACCATCTCGCCTCGCCGCTCGGGGAGGAGATGGGCGGTGAGGCGGAACTGGCGGATCAGCACCACGAGGTCCCGCCCGGGATCATAGCCGAGCACCCCCACCACGCGCCCGCCCCGGACGATGTCGCGCACCTGGGCGTCGGACGTGCCGTCGTCGTGGTGCAGCACCAGGCGATAGCGCTCATAGGGCCGGAATCCCTCGGCCAGCAGCTCCGGACCTTCCACGTCCACCCGCGCGGGGCGGTCCTCCATGAGCGGCGGCTCCCGCCCTGTCATTGGCGCACCACGCCCTGGCCGGCGATCTCCAGGTTGAAGGCGGCGGCGAACAGGGCCCGCGTATAGGCCTCCTTCGGCTGCTCGAACACCTGGCGCGCCTCGCCCTCTTCCACCATCTTGCCGTCGCGCATGACGAGGATGCGGCTCGCCAGCGCCGAGACCACGCGCAGATCGTGGGAAATGAACATGAAGGTGAGGTCGCGCTTGCGCTGAAGCGCGCGCAAAAGATCCACGATCTGCGCCTGCACGATCATGTCGAGGGCGCTGGTTGGCTCGTCCAGCACCACGAAGGAGGGCTCCAGCGCCATGGCGCGGGCGATGGAGATGCGCTGGCGCTGGCCGCCGGAGAACTCGTGGGGATACCGGTGCCGGCTCTCGGGATCGAGCCCCACGTCTTCCAGCGCCGCCACCACCCGCGCTTCCCGCGCCTCGGCGGACAGGCCGCGCTGGTGGACCAGCAGCCCCTCCCCCACGATGTCGCTCACCGACATGCGCGGCGAGAGCGCGCCATAGGGGTCCTGAAACACGATCTGCATATCGGAGCGCAGGGGCCGCATGGCCTTGAAGGACAGGCCGTCGATGCGCTGGCCGAGGAAGGCCACCGGACCCTTGCTGGAGATGAGGCGCAGCATGGCAAGCCCCAGCGTGGTCTTGCCGGAGCCGGATTCCCCCACCACCCCCAGCGTCTCGCCTCGGCGGATGGCGACGGAGACGCCGTCCACCGCCTTCACGTAGCCCACGGTCTTGCGCAGGATGCCGCGCTTGATGGGGAAGTGCACCTTGAGGTCGGTGGTCTCCACCACGATGGGCGCGTCGGGCACGATGGGGGCGGGATCCGGCTTCGGCTCGGCCTTCAGCAGCGCCTGGGTGTAGGGGTGGCGCGGATGGAGGAAGGTTTCCTCCGCCCCGCCCTGCTCCACGATCTCGCCCCGCTGCATCACGCACACCCGATCGGCGATCTTGCGCACGATGTTGAGGTCATGGGTGATGAACAGCATGGCCATGCCGAGCCGCGCCTGAAGCTCCTTCAGCAGCTTCAGGATCTGTGCCTGCACGGTCACATCGAGGGCGGTCGTGGGCTCGTCGGCGATAAGCAGGTCCGGCTCGTTGGCCAGCGCCATGGCGATCATCACCCGCTGGCGCTGGCCGCCGGACAATTGGTGCGGATAGGCGGTGAGCCGCTCCTGCGGCTTCGGGATACCCACTTCACCGAGCAGTTCCAACGTGCGCGCCCGCGCTGCGGTGGCGCCCATGCCGCGATGGAGGGTCAGCATCTCCACCACCTGCTGCTCGATGGTGTGGAGCGGGTTCAGGGAGCTCATGGGCTCCTGGAACACCATGGTGATCTTGTTGCCGCGCACCGCCCGCAGCTCGCGCTCGGGGACGGCGAGCAGGTCGCGCCCCTCGAACAGGATGCGGCCGGAGGGGTGGCTGGCAGCCGGATAACTCAGCAGCTTCAGGATGGAGAGCGCGGTGACCGACTTGCCGGAGCCGGATTCGCCCACCAGCGCCAGCGTCTCCCCCTTGGCGAGGTCGAACGACACATGCTTCACCGCCAGCGCCTGCCCGGTGCCGCTGGGGTCATCGGCCCGGCGGAAGGCGACGGAGAGGTCTTCGACGGAGAGGAGGGGTTGGGTCATGGGGCCATCCCTCACGAGAAGGTCTTGCGCGGGTCGAAGGCGTCGCGCACCGCCTCGCCCACGAAGATGAGCAGGCTCAGCATCACCGCCACCGTGAAGAAGCCGGTGAGGCCCAGCCACGGCGCCTGGATGTTGTTCTTGCCCTGGGACAGAAGCTCGCCCAGCGAGGGCGAGCCCGGCGGCAGGCCGAAGCCAAGGAAGTCCAGCGCCGTCAGCGTCATCACCGAGGAGGAGAGGATGAAGGGCAGCATGGTGAGCGTCGCCACCATGGCGTTGGGCAGCATATGCCGGGTCATGATGGTGAGGTTGCCCACGCCGAGCGCGCGGGCGGCCTGCACATATTCGAAGTTGCGCGCGCGCAGGAATTCCGCGCGCACCAGCCCCACCAGCGACACCCACGAGAACAGCAGCAGGATGCCCAGCAGCACCCAGAAGCCGGGCACCAGCACCGAGGAGATGATGAGCAGCAGGTAGAGCGAGGGGATGGCCGTCCAGATCTCGATGAAGCGCTGGAACAACAGGTCCATCCAGCCGCCGAAATAGCCCTGTACCGCACCCGCCGCTACCCCGATCACCGACGAAATGATGGTGAGCGCGAGCCCGAACAGCACTGAGATTCGGAAGCCGTAGATGAGGCGGGCCACCACGTCGCGGCCCTGGTCGTCGGTGCCGAGCCAATTGTATTCGAGGCCCGCGCAGCCGCTCACCCCCTTCTTCTCCGCCACCGCCTTGCATTGCGCCTCGGTGAGCATCCAGGTGGGCGGCGAGGGCGCGGGGGTGGGCAGGTCCAGATTGTGGGTGGAATAGGAGAAGCGGATGGGCGGCCAGATCATCCAGCCGCCCTTTTCGGCGATCAGCTTCTGCAGGAAGGGATCGCGATAGTCGGCATCGGTCTCGAAGTCGCCGCCGAAGGCGGTCTCCGGATAGGCGCGCACCACGGGGAAATAATAGCCGCCGTCATAGGAGACCAGGATGGGCTTGTCGTTGGCGATGAACTCGGCGCTGAGGCTGATGACGAACAGCACCATGAACACCACGAACGACCAATAGCCCCGCCGGTTGGCGCGGAAATTGGCGAGCCGCCTCCGGTTCAGCGGCGAGAGGTCGAAGCGGCCGCGGGGCTTGGCTGCGCCCGGCGGCTGGAGCTGGCCGTGGGGCACGTCGCGGGCGGCGGGCACGTCGGTGGGCTCGCCGGGCTGGAGCAGCGGGACGGCGTCCATTCTCAGACCTCCCGCGTCTCGAAGTCGATGCGCGGATCGACCAGCATGTAGGTGAGGTCCGAGATCAGCCCGACGATGAGCCCCGCCAGCGAGAAGATGTACAGGGTGGCGAACACCACCGGATAGTCGCGATTGAGCACACTCTCGAACCCCAGCAGGCCGAGGCCGTCCAGGGAAAAGATGGTCTCGATCAGCAGCGAGCCGGAGAAGAAGGCGGCGATGAAGGCGCTGGGAAAGCCTGCGATCACGATCAGCATGGCGTTCCTGAATACGTGGCCGTAGAGCACCCGCCGCTCGCTCAGCCCCTTCATCCGTGCCGTGGTGACATACTGCTTGCGGATCTCCTCCAGGAACGAGTTCTTGGTGAGCAGCGTCATGGTGGCGAACGCGCCGAGCACCATGGAGGTGAGCGGCAGCACCAGGTGCCAGGCATAGTCGGCGATGCGCTCCGGCCAGCTCATCTGCCAGAAGTTCTCCGACGTCAGCCCACGCAGCGGGAACAGGTCGAGGAACGAGCCGCCGGCGAACAGGATGATGAGCAGGATAGCGAACAGGAAGGAGGGAATGGCATAGCCGACGATGATCACCGCCGAGGTCCACATGTCGAAGCGCGAGCCGTCGCGCATGGCCTTCGAGATGCCCAGCGGAATGGAGATGAGGTAGGTGAGCAGCGTCATCCACAGGCCGAGCGAGATGGAGACGGGCATCTTCTCCCCGATCAGCTGCAGCACCGTGATGTCGCGGAAATAGGAGCGGCCGAAATCGAAGGTGGCGTAGTCGGTGATCATCTTCCAGAAGCGCTCATGGGCCGGCTTGTCGAAGCCGAACTGCTTCTCGAGCTGCTTGACGAAGGCCGGGTCCAGCCCCTGCGCACCGCGATATTTCGAGCCTCCCCCATCCATGGCCGCTCCAGCCTGGGCGGCGGCACCAGCGCCCGAGAAGTCGCCGCCTCCGCCGGACACGCGGGAGGTGGCGGACACGTCGTCGCCGGTGAGCTGGGCAATCACCCGCTCCACCGGGCCACCGGGGGCGAACTGGATGACCACGAACGACACCAGCATGATGCCGAGAATGGTCGGCACCATCAGGGCTATGCGGCGGATGATATAAGCGAGCATCACGTCTCCCGATCCGGTCGGACGGTGCAGCCAAGCCGGCGCACCGTCAACCGCCCACCCTCAAGGCACAGGCTTCACCCCCCCGCGCGCCGGCTCCGTGCCCGTGCTCCACCAGGTGTCGAGCGCACCCAGGTCGTAGCGCGGCTTGGTGGCGGGGCGGGCGAACTGGTTCCAGTAGGCGATGCGGTGCTGGCCGCTATACCATTGCGGGATCCAGTAGCGCCCGGCGCGCAGCACCCGGTCCAGTGCCTGGCAGGCGGTGACCAGGGCGGCCGCGTCGGGGGCGGCCAGTGCCGCATTGATGAGCCCGTCCACCGCCGGGTCGGCGATGCCCGCCACATTGTAGGAACCGCGGGTGCGCGCGGCCTCGGTGGAGAAATAGGCGCGCAGCTCGTCGCCGGGATAGGGCGCGAAGGAATAGCGCCGCACCACCATGTCGAAGTCGAAGCCCTGCAGGCGCAGCTGGAACTGGGCCGGGTCCACGATGCGGAAGGTGGCGTCGATGCCCACCTTCTTCAGGTGGCCGATGAAGCGCGCCGTGTGGCGCTCCATGCCGCCGTCGTCGTCCAGGAACTCGATGGTGAAGGCCTCGCCCTTGGCGTCCACGAGCTTGCCCTGCTGCACGCTCCAGCCGGCATCCTTCAGCAGGTTCAGGGCCTGCCGGCGCAGGTTGCGGTCTTCGCCGGTGCCGTCGGAGACGGGCGGCACGAAGGGCTCGCCGAACACCTCTTCCGGCAGGCGGTCGCGGAACGGCTCCAGCAGCTTCAGCTCGGCGGGGGATGGCAGCCCCTGCGCCATCATCTCCGAATTCTGGAAGAAGGAGACGGTGCGGGTGTAGCTGTCGTACATGAGGTTCTTGCGGGTCCAGTCGAAGTCGAACAGGATCCCGATGGCCTCGCGCACGCGCCGGTCGAAGAACTTGGGGCGGCGGGTGTTGAAGAACCAGCCCTGCACGCCGGAGAAGGAATTATCCGGCAGGGTCTCCACCTTCACCCGCCCCTCGCGCACGGCGGGGAAATCATAGGCGGTGGCCCATTCGCGGGCCGTGAATTCCTCACGGAACAAAAAGGCCTTGGCCTTGAAGCCTTCCAGGCCAGCCACCCGGTCGCGGAAATATTCGTAGCGCACCGTGTCGAAGTTGAAGCGGCCCTTCATCACCGGCAGGTCGCGGCCCCAATAGTCGGGCACCCGCTCATAAGCGATGAAGCGGCCCTGCTCGAACGTCTTCACCCGATACGGCCCCGAGCCCAGCGGCACCTCCAGCGAGGACTGGTTGAACGGGTGCCTGGCGAGGAAGGCCTTGGAAAAGATCGGCAGGCCGGCGGCGGTCAGCGGCACGTCGCGGGCGCGGCCGGGGCGGAAGCGCATCACCACGTCCGGCCCGTCCGCCTCCACGGCGGTGAGGTCGCGCAGGGCCATGCGGATGGTCTCGTAGGCGTCGGCCTTGAACGCCTCGAAGGTCGCCACCACGTCCGCCGCCGTCACCGGCGTGCCGTCATGGAAGCGCGCCTCGCGCCGCAGCTTGAAGCGGTAGGTGAGCCCCTCGTCGGCGATCACCACCGAGCCGGCGAGACGGCCGTACATGGCGCTCTTCTCGTCGCCGGCGGCGGTCATGAGCGTATCGTAGATCAGCTCGATGCCTTGGGCGCCGTTGCCGCGCTGGTTGTAGGGGTTCAGCGTGTCGAAGGTGTTGAGCGACTGGTTGTAGAAGGTGGCCCGGCCCATCTGGGAGAAGGGGCCGCCCTTGGGCGCCTCCGGGTCCACATAATCAAAATGGGTGAAGCCCGGGGGGTACCGCAGATCCCCGAAGAAGGACAGGCCGTGCCGCTCCACCGCGGCGGAGGAGGCCGCGCCCTCGCTCGCCGCGGCGTCCTGCGGCGCCGGCTGGGCCCGCGCCATGGCGGGCAGGAGCGAGACGGCGGAGGCGGCGGACAGAAGCAGCGTGCGGCGCGACAGGCTCATTTGGCGGACCCACCGCCAGCGGGGGCGACCGCATTCACCTTGGCCGCCTTGGCAGGATCGAACCACCAGATGTCGGGGAAGGCGAAGGAGAAGGTGGGCAGGGTCGGCGGATGGGCGAAGCGGTCCCACCGCGCTGTGCGGGTGTAGTTCAGCGTCCAGGCGGGGACGACATATTCGTTCCACAGCAGCACCCGGTCGAGGGCGTGGGTGGCGGCCACCAGGTCCGCCCGGTCGGTGGCGTAGATCACCTTCTCGATCAGGGTGTCCACCGCCTTGTCGCGGATGCCGGCCAGGTTGCGCGAGCCCTCCCGGTCGGCGGCCTCCGTCCCCCAGAACTCGCGCTGCTCGTTGCCAGGCGACAGGGATTGGCCCCAGCCGGAGACGATCATGTCGAAGTCCCGCGCCCGCACCCGGTTGATATATTGGGAGGAATCCACGAGGCGGATGGTGACGGTGATGCCGAGCCGTTCCAGCGCCGGCTTGTAGAACACCGCCACCCGCTCCATGGCCGGGCTGGAGATGAGCAGTTCCAGGGTGAAGGCCTCGCCCTTGGCGTCCACCAGCTTGCGGTTCTTGATCTCGTAGCCGGCGTCCTTCAGCAGGCGGGAGGCGTCACGCAGATTAGCGCGCCGCGAATCTTCCGATCCGCTCTCGGGATTGGTGTAGGCGGTGGTGAACACCTGCGGCGGCACCAGATCCTTCACGCTCTTCAGGATGTCCAGCTCGCGGCCCTGCGGCAGGCCGGAGGAGGCGAGCTCCGTGCCGGAGAAAAAGGAGTTGATGCGCTTGTACTGGCCAAAGAACAGGGTGTGGTTCATGCCCTCGAAATCCAGCGCATAGTTCAGCGCACGGCGCACCCGCGGGTCCTTGAACTTGTCGCGCCGCAGGTTGGGGATGAACGCCTGCATGATGCCGGAGGCGCGGTTCTCGAACATTTCGAGCACCACCCGCCCGTCCGCCCGCGCCGGGAAGTCGTAGGCCGTGGCCCAGTTCTTGGCGGAGGATTCGGTCCGGAAATCATAGGTGTCGGCCTTGAAGGCCTCCAGCATCACCGTGTCGTCGCGGAAATACTCGTAGCGGATCTCGTCGAAATTATCCTTGCCCACATTCACGTTGAGGTCTTTGGCCCAATAGTCCTTCACCCGCTCGTAGGTGATGGAGCGGCTGGGCACGAAGCTCTTGATCCTGTAGCCGCCGGAGCCCAGCGGCACCTCCAGCGAGCCCTGGGTGATGTCGCGCGGCTTGCCGGCGGCGTCGGTGCCGGTCCACCAGTGCTTGGGCAGGATGGTGAGCTGGCCCACGATCTGCGGCAGCTCGCGGTTGCCCGCCTGGTCGAAGGTGAAGGTCACGTCCCGCTCGCCGGTCTTCTCCGCCTTCGCCACGTGGCTGTAGTAGAAGCGCTGGTTGGGGTTGTTCTTGGTCAGGGCCTCGAAGGAGAACACCACGTCGTCGGGGGTGATGGGGGCGCCGTCATGCCATTTGGCATCTGCCCGCAGCCGGTAGGTGACGGAGGAGAAATCCGCCGGATGACTCGCGCCCTCGGCGATGAGGCCGTACTCGGTCGACACCTCGTCATAAGCGGCGGTCATGAGGGTGTCGTAGATGAGGTTGATGCCCGCCGCCGGCGTGCCCCTTGGCACCACGAAGTTGAAGGTGTCGAAGGTGCCGTCTTCGGCAAGCCGCAGCAGGCCGCCCTTGGGTGCGGCCGGATTCACATAATCGAAATGGGGAAAGCCGGCGGGATATTTCGGCTGGCCCATGAGGGAGAGGCCGTGGCGGAACACCGGCGCGGCCGCCGGTGCAGCGCTGTCCGTGGCGGCCGGAACACCCTGCGCCTGCGCGAGGCCGGCCGGGGCGACCGCGGCCCACGCCACGGCTGCGAGGACGGCGAGGCGGCGAACGGACGGCAGGCGCATCGGTATCTCCAGGTCGGGGCTCATGGTTGCAAATCAGCTCGGGAATCCAGCGATCTCGGCAATAGCCGATTATGACACCGCGAGCGACGGCAGAAACATGGCGGCGCCGCAACCGGCGCGTCACCTTAAGGCACCCGCCGCAGGCGGCCTCAAGGCCCCGGGCACGAAAAAGGCCGATCCCGCGAAGGATCGGCCTCGGCATTTCGGCATCCGGCAGCCCGGATGACAATGGCGTGAAAGAAGGATGCGCCGCCAAGGGCGGCGCCGTGCCCCGATCCTACTTCGCGGCCGTGGGCAGCGGCTTGGGAGCGTGGGAGAGGCTGTTGAGATAGGCGATGAGGTCCGCCCGCTCGGCTTCCTTCGGGATGCCGGCGAAGGCCATGGCGGTGCCGGGCACCGCGGTCTTCGGGCTGGTGAGGAAGGCGTTGAGGGTGAGAGCTGTCCAGTCGCCGCCCTTCGCCTTCATGCCGGCGGAATAGGCGAAGCCCGCGGAGGACGCCACCGGGCGGCCCACAACGCCGTAGAGGTCCGGACCCACCTTGGCGCCGGCGCCTTCCTGGAAGTTGTGGCAGGCGGCGCACTTCTTGGCGACGGCCGCGCCCTTCTCGACGGAGGCAGTGGCGAACAACTGCTCGATCGGCACTTCCGCGGCCTTGGCCGGGGCAGCGCCGCCGGCGGCGCCTTCCTGCACCACGATGTCGAAGCCGGGCTTCGCAGGCGCTTCGGGCGTGAACAGGATCTGCGACGCGATCCCCAGCCCAAGGGTGAGCGCCAGGGTGCCCAGAACCGCACCTGCAATCTTGTTCAATTCAAAAAAGTCCATCGGCGCTTCGCCCCTCGGAGCCCTTAGATCCTCGCTGCCGCGGCACATGGAATGGGATCCGGCCGGGCGTGCAAGCATGTCGATGAGCGGCGCGCGAAGAACCCCGCGCACCGCCGGCGACACTAACCACTTTGATCCGAGCGAGGCAACCCGTATAAGGCGCGCCCCAATGCCACTCCCCGCGCCCGCATCGGACGCGGCCCGAAGGGAGCCGCCGCCCGCCATGTCTCCCACCACGTCCCCCGCCATTCCCAGCGAACGCGTGCTCGTGCTGATCCCCGCGCGGATGGCCGCCAGCCGCCTGCCGGGCAAGCCGCTGGCCGACGTGGGCGGGCGCCCCATGATCGTGGAGGTGGCGCGGCGCGCCGCCGCAGCCGCCATCGGGCAGGTGGCCGTGGCCACCGATTCCGAGGAGATCGCCGCCGCCGTCCGGGCCGTCGGCTTCACGGCGGTGCTGACCCGAGCCGACCATCCCTCCGGCTCCGACCGGATCTTCGAGGCGCTGGGCGCGCTCGACCCCGATGGCACGGTGGACGTGGTGGTGAACGTGCAGGGCGACTTGCCCACCATCGCTCCTGCCACCATCCGCCGGGCCCTGGCGCCGCTTGCCGAGCCGGCGGTGGATATTGCCACCCTCTGCGCCGAGATCGTGGTGGAGGAGGAGCGCACCGACCCCAACGTGGTCAAGGTGGTGGGCTCGCCCCTGGGGAACGACCTGTTGCGCGCGCTCTATTTCACCCGCGCCACCGCCCCTTACGGCGCCGGACCACTCTACCACCACATCGGCCTTTACGCCTATCGCCGGCCGGCGCTGGCCCGATTCGTGGCGCTGGCACCCTCCGTGCTGGAGCAGCGCGAGAAGCTGGAGCAACTGCGGGCGCTGGAAGCCGGCATGCGCATCGACGTGGCAGTGGTGGACGCGGTGCCGCTGGGGGTGGACACACAGCACCATCTCGACCGCGCCCGCGCGATTCTCGCCCAGGAAAAGGCCGAACAGAAGTGAGGACGTCATGATCCGCCGCATCACCTTCCAGGGCGAGCCGGGCGCCAATTCGCACATCGCCTGCCGCGAGGTGTTCCCGGATTTCGAGGCCGTGCCCTGCGCCACCTTCGAGGACGCCTTTGCCGGGGTCGAGAGCGGGGCGGCCACCTATGCCATGATTCCCATCGAGAATTCGGTGGCGGGCCGGGTGGCGGACATCCACCACCTGATGCCCCAGTCGTCCCTCTCCATCGTCGGCGAGCACTTCCTGCCGCTGTCGCACCAGCTCATGGCGGTGAAGGGCGCAAGCCTCTCCACCCTGAAGAGCGTGCAGAGCCACGTGATGGCGCTGGGCCAGTGCCGCAAGGCCATCCGCACCCTCAACCTCACGGCAGTCATCGGCGCCGATACCGCCGGCTCCGCCCGCGAGATCGCGGAAGCCGGCGACGTGAGCCGCGCCGCCATCGCCTCGCGCCTCGCCGCTGACATCTACGGGCTCGACATCCTCGCCGAGAACATCGAGGACGAGGCCCACAACACCACGCGCTTCATCATCCTCGCGCGCGGCGGGGAATGGGCGCCGGCGGGCAACGGGCCGGTGGTCACCACCTTCGTGTTCCGGGTGCGCAACGTGCCGGCGGCGCTCTACAAGGCGCTGGGGGGCTTTGCCACCAACGGGGTGAACATGACCAAGCTGGAATCCTACCAGCTGGACGGCCGTTTCACCGCTACCCAGTTCTATGCCGACGTGGACGGCCACCCGGACGACCGGCCGGTGAAGCTGGCACTGGAGGAACTCGCCTTCTTCTCCCGCGAGATGCGCATCCTCGGCGTCTATCCCGCCCATCCCTACCGGGCGCAGTTCGCGGCGGAGCAGGAAACGTTTTGAACTGACGGAGCGCCGCCCCGTCAGTGATCGAAGCGCAGGGCGATGCGCGCCCTGCCGCCGCCGGTGCGGCCGAAATGCACGTGGTCGGACAGGCGCTTGAGCATCCAGGCGGCGAAGGACGCCTGTTCCTTGGCATCGCCCAGCAGCGCCTCGGGCGGGGGCCGCTCCTTGGGCGCCTCCACCACCTCGCCGTCATAGATGAGATAGACGTCGAGGTGGGTCTCGTCGAAGCGGGCGCGCAGCTCGATGGGGCCCTCGGCGATGCCGGCGTCGATGACGAGTTCCAGCGCCTGCGCCACCGTGGGGATTGCGGCGGCGATCACGTCGCGTCGCGCGCCCCACACATCGCCCTGCCGCTCCAGGAAATCGCGGGCGAAGGGGAAGGCGTGCGCCCCTTCCGGCACCATCTCCCCGGTCTCGCGGGCAATGCCGATGCGGAACAGCAGGTTCAGCAGGATGGCGCTGAGGGCCCCCACCGTAAGCGGCGTGGAGAACAGGGGCTGGAGCGCCAGCGGCAGCTGGTCCCGCAGCGGCAGGAGCGCCACCGACAGCCCCGCCAGCACCGACAGCCCGACCACGAACACCCGCCGCTCGCTTAGGCGGCGCGAGGTGACAAGGTCCATCCCCGACACCACTAGATAGGACGCAGTGTAGAGCAGGATGCCGCCGATCACCGGCGAGGGGATGAGGGTGAGCGCCACGATGGCCTTCGGGACGAAGGCGATGGCGAAGATCATGGCACCGGCGAGGATGCCGATGATGCGCGCCGTGGACTGGGTGGCGAAGGCCAGCCCCACCGACGAGGAGGACAGCCCCGACTGGAAGCCGGAGGTCAGCCCGTTGAGGATATTGCCGATGCCGCAGGCGGTGACAGCCCGCTGGGCGGCCTGCATGTCGGCGCGGCGCCAGTCGGCATCGTTCATCTTCTCCAGCGAGACGGTGACCGAGAGCACGTCCACGAGGTTCATCATCACCAGCAGCGCCATCAGCGGAAACAGCGCCGGGGCGAACTGGAGGCTGGGCAGCGTCAGCGTCGGCCATGCGACGAGGGGCGCGGCGGCGATGGCCGCGTCCGCCTCCGGATGCCCGGCGCCGAGCAGCAGCGCCAGCACCCAGCCGATGCCGGCGCCGGCGAAGACCGCGAACAGCTTCAGCCGCCGCGGCGCGAACACGGTGATGGCGACGATGATGCCCACGGTGGCGAGGCTGGCAAACGTGGCGTTCTGCGCCACCAGCGGCCCGTGGTCGAGCCCCAGCGCCCGGCGCAGGGCCGGCCCGGCCAGCGACACGCCGAGCATGCTCACCGCCACGCCGCACACTTCCGGCGGCAGCAGCACCCGCAGCGGCCGCACCAGGCGCGCCATGAACAGCTGGCAGATGCCCACCAGCAGTGTCGTCATGGCCATGAGCCCGAGCCCGCCCAGCATCAGCGCCTGCGCGGCCAGCGGAATGGCCCCCGGTGCCGGGATGTGCACGGCGAGATAGCCCGAGCCGAAGCGCGTGCGCAGGCACTGGATAATGGTGGCGACGCCGATGCTCATGGCGCAGGCCGAAAGCATGGCGGACATCTGGTCCGCCGGTAGCCGCGCCTCGGTGGCAGCCAGCACCGGATAGATCAGGAAGGTGACCGCCAGCATGGCGTGCTGGGCGGCAAGCGGCACCAGGGCGACCGGGGGCACCTTGTCGTCGAGCCCGTAGACCAGGGATACCGGGCGCCGGGGGCTGCGGCTGCCGCGCCGCGGATCGGGAAAGAGGCGCTCGATCGCCCGCCGGATATGGGACCGCGGCGAACGCGACCGCGCCTTGGCGTCAAGCATCGAAGCCTTCGACGAAGGCGCGAATGAGGTGATGGGCGATGGCGATGGGTGGCGGCACGAACAGGCCGTCGGGATGGGTGCGCGCGAGCATCAGGGCCGCCTCGTCCCGATCGAACCAGCGGGCATCCTCCAGCTCGTTGCGATCGATGACGATGTCGTGGCTCGTGGCTTGCGCAAGGCAGCCGATCATCAGCGACATGGGGAAGGGCCAGGGCTGGCAGGAGCGGTAGGTCACGCGGCCGGTGGCGATGCCCGCCTCCTCCAGCGTCTCGCGGCGCACCGCCTCCTCGATGGTCTCACCCGGCTCCACGAAGCCGGCAAGGCAGGACCACATGCCCGGTGCGAAATGCGGCTGGCGGCCCATGAGGCACTTGTCGCCCGCCGCCGTCAGCATGATCACCACCGGATCGGTGCGCGGGAAATGCTGCGCCCCGCAGGAGGGGCAATCGCGCCGCCAGCCGGCATCGAGGATGCGCGAGGCGGTGCCGCAATTGGCGCAGAAGCCGTGCCGGCCGTGCCAGCCGAACAGCGCCTTGCCGCAGGCGATGGGGGGAAGGTGGCGCGGCAGCACCAGCCCACCCACGGCGATGGAGCGCAGGTCCGTGACCTTCAGCCCCTGCCCTTCCAGCTCTTCCCTGAGGCCCGGATCGAAAGCCTGGGCAAAGCGCGGCGCGCCATTGTCGAGGCCGAGGAAGAGCGGCTCGCCCCGTCCTTGCGCCTGCGCCTCGGCGCGGGAAAACAGCGGATCGAAGACCGGTCCATCGCCCTTGAGCGCTACCAGCTCACCACCCAGCAGGTAGAAGCCCGCAGCGGTATCGGAAAGGAGAGCGCCAGAGGGCTCGCAGGCAGCGGGGCGCAGGTGTGCGGCCCGGTCGAGCACGCTTCCGACATAGCCGAGGTCCGGCCAGGCGCCGAGTTCAGGACGGGAAAGGACGGACATGGAAAGGCGCTGATTTCCGGCAGGACAGCCGCCTGTGCGGCCGGCGGCGACCGTCGCACGCAGGCGGCCCGGAGGCAAGGTCGCACCACCACTGCCGTTGGGTCAGGCCAAAGCCATCCGGTCGCGCAGGGCGACAAGGCGCGCAGCCCGATCCCCCTGCGACAGCGGCACCCGCGTTCCGGCGCCGAAGACCGGTCCCGGCCACGCGGCGTCGCCGACATTGCGGCCCACCACGTGCACGTGCAGCTGGGACACCAGGTTGCCCAGCGCCGCGACGTTCAGCTTGGCACAGCCCGATGCCGCCTTTACCGCCGCACTGGCGGCGGCGATCTCCTCCATGAGGATGAGGCGGTCGGCGGCGGGGAGGTCGATGATCTCCACAAGGCCGGCCCGGCGCGGCACCAGAACCACCCAGAAGAAGCGGGCATCATCCACGAGCCGCACGTGGCACAGCGGCAGGTCGCCGGCATGGGGACCATCGGCCTCAAGGCGCGGATCGAGCTGAAAGGCAGCGGAGGCGGTCATGGCGGGGATCACCGGAGGCGAAGCAAGGGCGGTGGCGTTTCACCGCGTAGCGCATCTGCTTTGGGAGCAGAGGGGCGCGATGGGAGCGTGTCATGACGCAAGCCGCCGCGGCCAGCAAGGCCTGGGGCCCGGCCCCCATTGGAATGGCACCGGACTTAACCTAGCCCGGTTGCCCCGGCCCGCACTTGCCGCTATGGAGGCGCGCAATCACACCGCGCGCCTCAAGATCGAACCCGCGCGGGAGGACTTTCGGGATGTTTCGCTCGGCCCAATTGACCCGCCTCGACCTGCGCGCCCAAGGGCGCCTCGGTGCGGCGCGCCGGCGAAAATGATGCGTCCCTGACCCCGGCCCGCCGCCGCGCGGGCGACTCAGAGACGTTTCCCATCCGTTTTCCAGGCGAAGAAAGGCACGAGCGATGGCTCGGCTGGTGATGAAGTTCGGCGGCACCTCGGTCGCCAATATCGAGCGCATCCGCAATGTGGCGCGCCATGTGAAGCGCGAGGTCGCGGCCGGCTACCAGGTGGCAGTAGTGGTCTCCGCCATGTCGGGCAAGACCAACGAACTGGTCGGCTGGTGCAAGGATGCCTCCGCCCTTTACGACCCGCGCGAATATGACGCGGTGGTCGCCTCCGGCGAGCAGGTCACCAGCGGACTCCTGGCCATCGTGCTCCAGGAAATGGGCCTGTCGGCCCGCTCCTGGCAGGGCTGGCAGCTGCCCATCTCCACCGACGACGCCCATGGCTCCGCCCGCATCCTCGACATCGACAGCGACACGCTCGGCGCCGCCATCGACGGCGGCCAGGTGGCGGTGATCGCCGGTTTCCAGGGCATTCACCTGCCCACCGGCCGCCTCACCACCCTGGGCCGCGGCGGCTCCGACACCTCGGCGGTGGCGGTGGCGGCGGCGCTGAAGGCCGAGCGCTGCGACATCTACACCGACGTGGACGGGGTCTACACCACCGACCCGCGCGTGGTGCCCAAGGCCCGGCGCCTCGACCGCATCGCCTTCGAGGAAATGCTGGAAATGGCCTCGCTGGGCGCCAAGGTGCTGCAGGTGCGCTCGGTGGAGCTTGCCATGGTGCATAATGTGCGCACCTTCGTGCGCTCGAGCCTTGTGGATCCCGACGCCCCCGAGACGGCGAACGTGGAAAAGGCCGGAACGCTCATCTGCGACGAGGAGGAGATCGTGGCAAACCAGATGGAATCGCAGGTGGTCACCGGCATCGCCTTCTCCAAGGACGAAGCCCAGGTTTCCATCCGCCGGGTCGCCGACAAGCCGGGCATCGCCGCCGCCGTGTTCGGGCCGCTGGCCGACGCCCACATCAATGTGGACATGATCGTGCAGAACGTGTCCGCCGACGGCTTCACCGACATCACCTTCACCGTCCCCACCGCCGATTTCGAGCGCGCCAAGGCGGTGATCGAGAAGGCCCGGGACACGATCGCCCATCAGGTGGTGGAAGGCGCTGCCGACGTGACCAAGGTGTCGGTCATCGGCATCGGCATGCGCTCCCACGCCGGCGTGGCGGCGCAGGCGTTCCAGGCGCTGGCGGGCAAGGGAATCAACATCCGGGCCATCACCACCTCGGAGATCAAGATCTCGTTCCTGATCGATGCGGCATATACCGAACTTGCGGTTCGGACTCTCCATTCGCTATACGGGCTGGACAGCTGATGGGCGAACCTGCGGGCGCGCGCCGTTCGACGAAGAGCCCTGCGGGCACCTGAAACCCGCCCACATTTAAGGATGCGGCCGATGCGTGGCGCGCTCGGCGGTCCGCGCGTGTTGCTCCGCCGCCTCCGCGAGGTGATGGCGGAACAGGTTAGCGCGCAGGACCGCCTCGACAAGATCGTGGTGCTGATCGCCGCCAACATGGTGGCGGAGGTCTGCTCGGTCTATGTGCTGCGCGTCGACCAGACGCTCGAACTCTACGCAACGGAAGGCCTGAACCGGGATGCGGTTCACCTGACCGTCATGCGCGTGGACGAGGGCCTGGTCGGCCATGTGGCGCGCGAGGCGGAATCCCTCGCGCTTTCGGACGCCCACGCCCACCCGGAATTCTCCTACCGCCCGGAAACCGGCGAGGAGGTCTACAACTCCTTCCTCGGCGTGCCGATCCTGCGGGCCGGCAACACCCTGGGCGTGCTGGTGGTGCAGAACCGCGCCCGCCGCACCTATACGGAAGAGGAGATCGAGGCGCTCCAGACCACCGCCATGGTGCTGGCGGAGATGATCGCCTCGGGGGAACTGACCGCGCTGGCCAAGCCCGGCGCCGAGCCGGCGGTGCGCCGGCCCCTGCACCTGAAGGGCGTGGCGCTGGCGGATGGCCTCGGCCTCGGCCACGTGGTGCTGCACGAGCCGCGCATCAAGGTCACCAACGTCATCGCCGACGACGTGGTGAAGGAGACCGCCCGCCTCGACGCCGCCATCGGCAAGCTGCGGCATTCCATCGATCTGATGCTGGAGGACGACGGTCTCGCCAAGGCCGGCGAACACCGCGACATCCTCGAAGCCTACCGCATGTTCGCCCACGACCGCGGCTGGATGCACAAGATGCGCGAGGCCGTGCTCTCCGGCCTCACCGCCGAGGGCGCGGTGGAGCGGGTGCAGTCGGATACCCGCGCCCGCATGATGCGCGCCTCCGACCCCTATCTGCGCGAGCGCCTGCACGACCTCGACGACCTCGCCAACCGCCTGCTGCGGGAGCTTACCGGCCGCAATCGCAGCTCGGAGCGCGAGGCGTTGCCGGAAAACGCCATCCTCGTCGCCCGCAACATGAGCCCGGCGGCGCTGCTCGACTACGACCGTTCACGCATTCGCGGCCTGGTTCTGGAGGAAGGCGGCACCACCAGCCATGTGACCATCGTCGCCCGCGCGCTTGGCATCGCCGCCGTGGGCCAGGTGGAGAATGCGGCCGGCCTTGCCGATCCCGGCGACCCCATGATCGTGGACGGGCAGGCCGGCGAAGTGCACCTGCGCCCGCCCGGCGACGTCGAGGAAGCCTATGCGGAGAAGGTGCGCTTCCGCGCCCGCCGCCAGGCCCAGTATGCCGCGCTGCGCACCCGCCCCTCGGTCACCAAGGACGGCGTGCATATCGAGCTGCACCTCAATGCCGGCCTGCTGGTAGACCTGCCCCATGTGAGCGAGACCGGCGCGGCGGGCATCGGCCTGTTCCGCACCGAGCTGCAATTCATGATCGCCTCGGCCTTCCCGCGCATCTCGGAGCAGCTGAAGCTCTATCGCGCAGTGCTGGATGCCGCCGGCGAAAAGCCCGTCACCTTCCGCACCCTAGACATCGGCGGCGACAAGGTGCTGCCCTACATGCGGACCGTCGAGGAGGAAAACCCGGCGCTGGGCTGGCGCGCCATCCGCCTCGGGCTGGACCGGCCGGGCCTGCTCCGCAGCCAGCTGCGGGCCCTGCTGCGGGCCGGCGCCGGGCGCGACCTGCGCATCATGTTCCCCATGGTGGCGGCGGTGGAGGAATTCGACCGCGCCCGCGCCATCGTCGAGCGCGAGCTGACTCATCTGCGCAAGCACGGCCACGGCCTGCCCGAGAAGGTCTATGTGGGCGCCATGGTGGAGGTGCCGTCTTTGCTGTTCCAGCTGGACGAGATCCTCTCCCGCGCCGACTTCCTCTCGGTGGGCTCCAACGATCTGGTCCAGTTCCTCTATGCGGCGGACCGCTCCAACGTGCGGGTGGCGGACCGCTTCGATCCCTTGTCGCCGCCAGCCCTGCGGGCATTCCGCCTGGTGGCGGAAGCCGGCCAGCGCCACGGCAAGCCGGTGACCCTGTGCGGGGAGCTGGCGTCGCGGCCGCTGGAAGCGGTGGCGCTGGCCGCACTGGGTTACCGGGCACTGTCGGTGTCGCCGGCCTCCATCGGCCCGGTGAAGGCCATGATGCTGGAGCTGGATGTCTCCGCCGCCCGCAAGGTGCTGCTGCCCCTGCTGGAGGACAAGAGCGGCATGGCCGACCCGCGCGCCGCGCTCGCAGCTTTCGCCAAGGCGAGCGGGCTGCCCATTTAGGGCGCGCCCAAACGGCCGCCCCCACCGCGTTTTCTGGACGCAAACCGGCTTCACCCTTGCGGAAAACGCCCGAGACCCATGACCTCCCTGCCCACCGCCAAGCTCGACCAGTTGGTTGCGCGCCATGCCGAGATCGAGGCCGCCCTGTCCCGCGGAGCGGAGGGCGAGGAATATGTGCGCCTCGGCCGCGAGTTTTCCGACCTTTCGCCGGTGGTGGAGCAGGTGCGCGCCCTGAAGGATGCCGAGCGTGACCTGGAAGGCGCGCATGAGCTTCTGGCCGAATCCGCCGGCGACCCGGAGATGCGGGAGATGGCCGAGGCGGAGGTGGAGCGCCTTCAAGACCGCATCGGCGCCCTTGCCACCGCCGTGCGCCTCGCGCTGCTGCCCAAGGACGCCATGGACGAGCGCGGCATCATCCTGGAGGTGCGCGCCGGCACCGGCGGCGACGAGGCCGCTTTGTTCGCCGGCGACCTCTACCGGATGTACACGCGCTATGCCGCCGAAAAGGGCTGGAGCGTGGAAATCCTCTCCGAGAGCGAGGGGACCATGGGCGGCTACAAGGAAATCGTCGCCGCTCTCCACGGCCGCGGCGCCTATGCGCGCCTCAAGTTCGAGAGCGGGGTCCACCGGGTCCAGCGGGTTCCAGCTACCGAGACCAGCGGGCGCATCCACACCTCCGCCGCCACCGTCGCCGTACTGCCCGAGGCGGAGGACGTGGATGTGGACATCAACGAGGCGGACCTGCGCATCGACGTGTACCGCGCCCAGGGTGCCGGCGGCCAGCATGTGAACAAGACCGAGAGTGCCGTGCGCATCACGCACCTTCCCACCAACACGGTGGTGGCGGTGCAGGACGAGCGCTCCCAGCATCGCAACAAGGCCCGCGCCATGGCGCTGCTGCGCGCGCGCCTGCTCGACGACGAGCGCCAGAAGAAGGAGGCCGGCCGCGCCGCCGAGCGCAAGGGCCAGGTGGGCTCCGGCGATCGCTCCGAGCGCATCCGCACCTATAATTTTCCCCAAGGCCGCGTCACCGACCACCGCATCAACCTCACCCTCTACAAGCTGGACGAGGTGATCGCCGGCCCGGCGCTGGACGAGATCATCGACCCGCTGCTCACCGAGCACCAGGCCGCCCTGCTCGCCGCGGCCGAGGACGCCTGAGCCGTGGGCAGGAGAGGCGTGGGCTGGGGCGTCGCTTATGGCTGAAGCCCTGACCATCGGCGCCCTGCGGCGGCAGATGGCGACTGCCCTCGCCGCAGCTGGGGTTGAGACGCCAGACCTGGATGCCCGCCTGCTGCTGGCTCAGGCACTCGGCTGCGCGCCAGGCGACCTGCTGCTGCGCGCCGATGCGCCCGTCCCGCCCGAGGCGGAGGCGACGGCGCGCGCCTTCACGGAGCGGCGCGCTAAGGGCGAGCCGGTGGCGCGCATTCGCGGCCGGCGGGAGTTCTGGAGCCTCGACCTTCACCTCTCCCCCGACACTTTGGTGCCCCGCCCCGACACCGAGACCCTGGTGGAGGCGGCCCTCGCCGAATTGCCCGACCGAAACGCCCCGCTCCTGATCCTCGATCTTGGGACCGGCACGGGCGCGATCCTCGCCGCCTTGCTGGTGGAGTATCCCAACGCCACCGGCATCGCCGTGGACCGCTCCGAGGGCGCGGCCCTGACCGCGCGCGCCAACCTCGCGCGTAACGGCCTCGGCGGGCGCGCCCATGTGGTGGTCAGCGACTGGGGAACGGCGCTGGCCGGCGGCTTCGACCTCGTGGTCTCCAACCCGCCCTACATCACCTCTTCCGCCATGCTGGAGCTGCCCGACGAGGTCCGCCTGCACGACCCGCACCTGGCGCTGGAGGCGGGGGCGGACGGCCTCCTCGCCTATGGCGCCATCGCCGCCGACCTGCCGCGCCTCGTGCGTCCCGGCGGCATCGCCGTGCTGGAGCTGGGCGCGGGACAGGAACCGGCCGTGGCGGCGCTGGTTGCAGGGGCGGGACTTGAGGTGGCCGGTCCCGCGCGGCGCGATCTTTCGGGCATCCCCAGGGCCCTTCTTGCCCGCCGCAGCTAGGGTCCAGGACCGGCAAGTGGCGGCGCCCCAAGGCAAGCGGCGCGCAAACTGAGAAAAAACCGCTTGGAACCTGGGAGGGAAATGGCTAGTGTCTACCTCAGGAATCGAACCGAGGCGTTGGCCCAAGGGGCTGATGCGGGCTTCCGAAATCTCAGGCAGATGTTTCGGGCGCTATGGATGCGGTGGGATGATGCGCGCGCATGCTGCGCACATTCCAGCATCCGGCGGTGAGATCGTTTCACGGTGTTGAGCGCGCGCGGGCCGGATGGCTCGGCAGCGTATCGTGTAACGGCGGCCGTGCTGGGGGGCACGGGACGGGGCTCGATGATCGGACAGATCCTGACTTAACGAACGATCGTAATTTCAGACCAGCGCGAATGCCGGCGCAGGCGGCTCGCGAAGCTGACGTTCTTGGCCTGCGAAAGCGGAACAGCGCGCATCCTGGCGTGCGCCGCCCGGACCAACCATCGGGCGTGTTGCGAAGTTCACCGGCGCATGGCGACCGGGCGCAGACGGCGGCGTGAACGCCGGGGCGAGTAGAGATTGATCCACATGAGAAATGGTCAGCAGAAGCAGCGCATGCGCGGCCGTAACAACAACAACGGCAACGGCAACCGGCGCAGCTCGAACCCTCTGACACGGGTCTACGAATCGAACGGCCCGGACACGAAGGTGCGTGGAACCGCCCACCACATCGCGGAGAAATACCAGCAGCTCGCCCGCGACGCCCAGTCGTCCGGAGATCACGTGGCCGCTGAGAATTATTTCCAGCACGCCGAGCATTATCTGCGCCTCATCGCCTCGCTCCAGGGCCAGTTCGCGCCCCCGCCCGGCTTCGGCCGCGACGACGAGATGGACGACGAGGACACGGACGATGTGGGCGCCCTCGATGCGCCGCAGCCGGCCTTCAACCGTGGCGAGCAGCCCTATCAGCCCCGTGAGGCGCGTGAGAACCGCGACAGCAATCGCGATAACCGGGGCGACGATCGCGGTCAGCGCGACAATCGCCAGGGCAATTACCGCCGCAACCGCGACGACGACAGCGGCGAAGGCTACCAGCCAAGGGAGCAGCGCGAGGCCCGCGAGCAGCGGGACCAGCGCGAACCGCGCGAGCAGCGGGCCCCCCGCGAGCAGCGCGA
This sequence comes from Xanthobacter oligotrophicus, assembly GCF_008364685.1. GTDB lineage: Bacteria > Pseudomonadota > Alphaproteobacteria > Rhizobiales > Xanthobacteraceae > Xanthobacter > Xanthobacter oligotrophicus. The sequence continues at coordinate 219,833 of NZ_VTTL01000007.1, read as the reverse complement.
CTTCCGCGAGCAGCGGGAACCGCGCGACGATCGCGCGCCTCTTGAGCAGCGGGACTCCCGCGAGCAGCGCGAGCCCCGCGAAGACCGGGCACCCCGCGAAGATCGCGCGCCCCGCGAGCAGCGTGAACCCCGTGAGGATCGCGCACCGCGTGAGTTCCGCCGCCGCAACCGCGACGAGAGCGGCGAGGGCTTCACGCCGCGCGCCGCGCGCGTCCCCCGCAGCGAGGAGGCCGAGGCGCCCCGCGCCCCCCGCCCCCAGCGGGAGGAGGAGCAGGATCTCGGCTTGCCGTCCTTCATCACCGGCTCCCCCGCCATCGCCAAGGAGCGCGCGGAGCCCCGCGCCGAGGCGCCCCGGGTGGAGGCGCCCCGCGTAGAGACGCCGAAGGCCGAGGCCCCCCGGGCGGAAGTCGCCCGCGCCGAGCCGCCCCGCCCTGAGCCCGTCCGCGCCGAGCCCGCGCGGGTCGAGCCTCCCCGCGAGGAGGCCGCCGAAGCCCCTGAGGCCGCCGAGGCGACCGAAGGCACGGATGCCCGTCGCGGCCGTCGCCGCCGCTTCCGCACCCGCGCCGAGGGCACGACCGAGCAGGCCGCGGGCGAGGCCCCGGCCCCCGAGCAGACCGCGCTCTTCAACGATTGAAGCTGCCATTGCAGCTTCTGCGAAATGCAAAACCCCGCCGGGTTGCCCGGCGGGGTTTTTCTTTTGTCATAGGTACATCGACGATCCGCCGGACGCGAACGCCCCGCCCCTTCAGCCTTCCTTGAAGCCGTAGTCGGGGATGCCCTGCTCGTTGCCATAGTATTTGTAGGGCAGGAACTTGCCGGACATGGTGATCTGCACCCGGTCGCCCTTGGGGTTGGGCTCGCGCACCATCTCCATGTTGAAGTCGATGGCCGACATGATGCCGTCGCCGAACTCCTCCTCGATGAGTGCCTTCCAGGCCGGCCCGTTCACCATCACCAGTTCGTAGAAGCGGTAGATGAGCGGGTCCGTGGGCGGCATGGGGGTTCCGGCGCCGCGCATGGGCACCTCGTTCAGCATGCGCTCTTCCACCTCGGAGAGGCCGAACAGCTCGGCGGCCTTCTTCGCCAGCGGCTTCACCAGCTTCATCTGGCCCAGCAGCGCGCCCACCACGAGGACAGGCGACATGCCGCCGATCTCCTCGCAGATGTATTTCCAGGTCCAGCCCTTCTCGCGCTTGATATCGAGGATCTTCTCGGTGAGTTGCTCGCGCTTCATGGGTCTTGCTCTCCACTCTGGGGTCGTGTCGGGCCGGCCCCGCGCGGTCAGTCGCGGGCCTTGGCAACGGCGGGAAAGGGAATGGTGTTGGCGGGGGGCGGCGCGGCTGGCCCGCCAAGGCGCACCAGGGGCGGATGGCGCGGGTCATGGCCCGCCGGCATCTGGTCCCTGAAGGTGCGGCTGCGGGCGACAAGGAAATCCACCAGGTGGTTGCGCACCGTGTAGAAGTCCGGCTCGCGGTGGATGGTATCGCGGCGGCGGTCGGCCGGCAGCGGGTTCTCCACCACCTCGGCCACCATGGCCTCCGGGCCGTTGGTCATGAGCACGATCCTGTCGGCGAGGTAGATGGCCTCGTCCACATCGTGGGTGATCATCACCACCGTCTGCCCGGTGGACTTGCAGATGCGCCGCACCTCGTCCTGCAGCGTGCCACGGGTGAGCGCGTCCAGCGCCGAGAACGGCTCGTCCATCAGCATGATCTTGGGCTCGATGGAGAGCGCCCGGGCGATGCCCACGCGCTGGCGCATGCCGCCGGACAGCTCCGCCGGCTTCTTGCCCTCATTGCCCTTGAGGCCCACGAGATCGATGAAGCGTTTCGCCCGCTCCTCAACCTCGGCCCGGCCCGCCTTGCGCCAGCGGGACGAGACCGCATAGGCCACGTTGCCGAGCACGCTCTTCCACGGCAGCAGGGCATGGCCCTGGAAGATGACGGCGCGATCGAGGCTCGGCCCCTCGATGGCCTGCCCGTCCACCACCACCACGCCGTCGGAGGGATTTTCGAGCCCGGCAAGGATGTTGAGCACGCTCGTCTTGCCGCATCCCGAATGGCCGATGATGCAGACGAATTCGCCCCGCGGCACCTGCAGCCACAGGTCCTCGAAGATGGTGGTGGAACCGCCACCCGCGGCCGGATAGCGCCGGGCGATGCCCTCTATGGAGATGAATTTGGGATCGCTCGCAGCCACGGCGCTCACTCCGGAAAGGTCACGCGCTTCTGCAGGCGCGCCAGGATCAGGTCGAGCACCATGCCCACGACGCCGATGAGCAGGATGCCCACGATGACATTGGCGATGGAGAGGTTGTTCCACTCGTTCCACACGAAGTAGCCGATGCCGGTGCCGCCCACGAGCATCTCGGCCGCCACGATGACGAGCCAGGCGATGCCGATGGAGATGCGCATACCGGTGAGGATGGTGGGCGCCGCTGCCGGCAGGATCACCGTGAAGGCCCGCCGCCACGGGCCGACCTCCAGTGTGCGGGCGACGTTCAGCCACTCCTTCCGCACCGCCCCCACCCCGAAGGCGGTGTTGAGCAGCATGGGCCACACCGAGCAGATGAAGATGACGAAGATGGCCGAGAGCGCGGAATCCTTGATGGTGTAGAGCGCCAGCGGCATCCACGCCAACGGCGAGATCGGTTTCAGAACCTGGATGAACGGGTCGAGCGCGCGGTAGGCCAGCGGCGACATGCCAATCAGAAAGCCGATGGGCACCGCCACCAGCACGGCCAACGAATAGCCCAGCGCCACCCGCCCGATGGAATAGAGCAGCTGGAGGCCCAGCCCCTTGTCGTTCGGCCCGTTGTCGTAGAATGGCCGCTTCAGGTTGTCCCAGAGTTTTGCCGCCACGTCGAGCGGCCCCGGCATGGCCGACTTCGCCCCAACGGTGGCGATGCCCATCAGCTTGGCATATTCCGGATCCAGCGCCGGCCCCGTGCTTGCGCTCGGGGTGACGGCGACCTGCCAGAGCACGCAGAAGGCGACGAACAGCAGCACCGAAAGCAGGCCGGCGCGCACGCCGAGGCTCTTCATCGCTCAGCTCCGCTTGATGGCGAAGGAAGCGGCGTATTCGGCGGGCTTTGCCGGATCGAACACCTTGCCCATCACCGAGAACGACTTGGAGGTCGTCGTCGGCGGGGTCAGCCCCATCTCCTTCATCACCTTGGCGGCGTCGGTGGCGAGAAACACCTGGTTGGCCACGGAGGCGTAATCCACCTCGCCCTTGATCTGGCCCCAGCGCTTCATCTGGGTCAGCATCCACACCGCGAAGCTCTCCCAGGGGAACGGATCGAAATCGATGCGCTTGGGATCGTCCTTGATGTTGCCGAGGCCGTCCGCGAACTTGCCCACCAAAACCTGCTCCAGCACCGTCACCGGCGCGTTGAGATAGGCCGGCGGCGCGATGGCCTCGGCGATGGCCTTGCGGTTCTCGGTCTTGGAGGCAAAGCCGGTGGCATCGATGATGGCCCGCAGCAGCGCCGCATAGGTGTTGGGCATGGTGGTGATGAACTCCCGGCTCGCCGCGAAGGCGCAGCAGGGGTGGCCGTCCCACATGGTCTTGGACAAAGAGTGGATGAAGCCCACGCCGTCGAACACCGCGCGCTGGGCGACGTTGTCCGGGGCGAGGAAGCCGTCGATGTTCTCGGCGCGAAGGTTCGCCACCATCTCCGGCGGCGGCACCACGCGCAGCTGCACGTCGGTGTCGGGATCGATGCCGTTCTCCGCCAGCAAATAGCGCAGCAGGTAATTGTGCATGGAGAAGTCATAGGGGATGGCGAACTTCAGCCCCTTCCAAGACTTCACGTCCATCTTGTCCTTGTGCTTGATGCCGAGGGTGAAGGACTGGCCGTTGATGTTCTCGATGGCGGCGGTGACGAAGGGGATGGGGTTGGAGCCGAGACCCTGGGAGATGGCCAGCGGCATGGGCGCCAGCATGTGGGCGGCGTCGTATTCCTTGTTGATGGTCTTGTCGCGGATCACCGCCCAGCCCGCGGTCTTCACCACCTCCACATTGAGCCCCTGCTTCGCATAGAAGCCCATGGGGTGCGCCATGATGATGGGGGTGGCGCAGGTGATGGGAATGAAGCCCACCTTCAGGTCGGTCTTCTCCGGCTTGCCGGTGGCGGCAAAGGCCTCGGTCGCGGCATCCAGGGGGAAGAAGGTGGCGAGGGCCGCCGCGGCGGTGGAGGCGCCCACCGCCTTGAGAAATGCCCGGCGCTTCATGTCGTTCGGGAACAGCGCGCGCATGAGGCCGGAGGCCACCACATCGCGATAGCGCGCCTCGTCGCCCAGCCCCGCCGCCCGTTCCGACGCCGCGTGCTCTTCCGGCGTCGCATGGCGCCCGCACAGGCAGCGACCGAGCTTCGACTTCAGCGAGAACGGGTTCGAGAACATCGACATCGGGGCGCTCCGTGAGGGCGGGTTGCGAGGGTTCGGCGGGCAAGTGACGCAGGGCAGGTGACGCTTCGTGATGGCAATGCCCGTGCCACCGCCTAGCCGGGGGCAGGCACCGGCGGTGGAATGGCGAGCGCCTTGCGGGCCAGCATGTGGCTTTTGGGATCGTTGACCGAGCAGACCGCCAGCAGCCGATCCCCCGCGAAATACCGCACGCAGAAGCGTCCGGCGGCCGCGTCGCCCTCGGTTTCGGTGCGCTCGTAGCCGTCGAGGAGGCCAGCGATCTGGAGCTTCACATCGTATTGATCGGACCAGAACCAGGGGATGGGATCGTATGCAACGACACCACCCATGATCGCTTTTGCAGCAGCCTTGGCCTGATCGATGGCATTCTGCACGGATTCAAGGCGCACACGCCGGCCGTAGAGCCTGCTCGGAAAAGAGGCGACGTCGCCGGCGGCATAAATGTCTGGCGCGCTGGTGCGGGTGGTCTCATCCACTCGGATGCCGTTTTCCAGCGCCAGCCCCGCCTCGGCCGCCAGCTCCGCATTGGGCACCGCGCCCACGGCGGAGAGCACAAGGTCAGCCGGCAGCACCCGGCCGTCGGCCAGTTCCACTCCCGTGACATGCTCCGTACCGATCAGCCGGGCCACGCCCATGCCGGTGAGGACGGTGACGCCATTGCCCTCATGCAGGGCGCGGGCGAAGTCGGAGATCGTGGTGCAGGCGACGCGGGCGAGCAGGCGCGGCTGGCCCTCCACCACGGTCACGTCGAGGCCGAGCTTCTTCGCCTTGGCCGCCACCTCGAGGCCGATATAGCCGCCGCCGATGATGACCAGCTTCGCCCCCGGCACGGCTGCGGCACGGAAGTGCTTCACGTCATCGATGGAGCGGATGGAGAAGACCCCCGCCAGTTCCGCCCCAGCCACCGGCAGCGCGCGGGCGCGGGTGCCGGTGGCGATCAGCAGGGCGCCATAGGGAAGGCGGGAACCGTCCGCCAGTTCCACGGCCTTCTCGGCCGGCAGCAGGCGGGCAACGCGGGTGGCAAGGCGCAGCTCCGCCCCGGCATCCGCATAGAATTTGGGCGCCTTCAGCTCCAGCCGGTCCTCGGTCATCTCGTCGCCGAGATAGGCCTTGGAGAGCGGCGGGCGCTGGTAGGGCAGATAGGGCTCGTCGCCGATCACGATGATATCGCCGGCATAGCCCTCCGCCTTCAGGGAGGTGACGGCCTGCGCCGCCGCCTGCCCCGCCCCGACGATGACGACGGGGGCGCTCATAGCGCCGCCCCCGGCTCTCCGGCTGCGAGCGCGGCGGCGACGAAGTCCAGCCGGTCCTGGCCGAAATAGAGTTCGCTATTCAGCACATAGGAGGGCGAGCCGAACACGCCGGCCTCGATGGCCGCCACGGTGTTGCGCTGGACCTGCTCGGCGGCGGCCACGCTGTCGGACAGCTCCACGAGGCGCGCGCCATCCAGCCCCACCTCGTCGGCGAGGCGGATGAGGTTGGCGCGCTCGGAAATCTGGATGTCCCGCGCCCACACCGCGCTGAGGCAGGCGAAGATGAGGGCTTCGGGGTCGATCCCCTCGCCTTGCGCGGCGGCGATCAGCCGGCAGGCGGGCAGCGTATCGGTGGGCCAGAAGGCCGGCTCGGTGGTGATGGGAATGCCGCGCAGCTTGGCCCAGCGCACGATGTCCTTCTTGCGATAGGCATTGCGCACGGGGGACTGCTTGGCCGGGGCGGTGGAGCCGCCCTCGGCGAAGACCTTCAGGATATCCACGGGCCGCCACAGAATGCTGGCGCCGTGCTCGCGCGCGATGGCGACGAGGCGGGGGTGCCCTAGATAGGCATAGCCCGATTGCGGGCTGAAATAGCAGGTGATCTCGGGCACGGTCATCGCTCCTTCGGTTCAGGACATGGCCGCCGCCGGATGCCCCTCCGCCATGGGGAGCGCCGGATCGCGCGACCACGCGTTCCAGGAGCCAAAATACATCGTCATGTCGCTCGCCCCCGCTTCTTTCGGCATCTGCCCGTCCCCAAAAAGTCGCACCGGCACTCAGGCCGGCATCTGTTCCAGCATCAGCTTCAATTGCTTGGTGGCCGGCGTGACGATGGCGACGAAATAGGCCTCGCGCAGGCGGCGCTGGCAGCGACTGGCCCGCACATAGCCGCGAGCGCCGCAATGGAGCATGGCGTTGTGGGCCGCCGCCACGCTGGCCTCGCCGGCGAGCAGGCGGGCCGCCACCACCCGGCGCCAGTAGTCCGGGCTGGTGTCGAAGGGCGTCTGCGCCAGCGCATTCACCTCGCTCTCGATGGCGGCGAGGGTTTCGGCCATGGCATCCGGCTGCACGTCGAGGAAGCGGTTGACGTGGCCCAGCGGGCCTTCCACCTCGCGCATCATGGCGATGCAGTCGCGGATCAGGCCGATGGCCATGCCCGCCTGCAGCAGGATGAAACCGGCGCGCATCGTCTTCACGAAGGGCATGGCCTCGTGCGCCAGCACCATGTCGTCGGGCACGAACAGGTCGCGGACCTGCACCCCGTAGGTGCCGGTGCCGTCCATGGACAGGAAGGGCTCGCAGGGCTTCAGCGTCACCGCCGGATCGGCGCAGTCGATGAGCGCCATCACCGGCTCGCCGCCCTCCCGCGCGAAGATGGCGCCGAAGAAATGGTCGGGGCCGAGGTTCGACACCCACGGCAGGATGCCCTTCACACTGTAACCGCCCTCCACGCGGGTGCCCTTCAGCTTCAGCGTCTCGATGCCGAAGAAGGACTTCATGGGATTGGAGAGCGCCGTGCCGCCCAGCACATGGCCGGTGGCGGCAGCGGCGAGATACTTGGCCTTTGCCGCCGCATTCTGAGAATTGATCAGGTACCAGACCAGGGTGTTCTGGCACCACGCCATGAAGGCGGAGGAGGTGCACACCTCGGAAATCCGGCTCATGCCCTCAATGGCGGCGCCGAGCCTGTGGCCCTCGCCAAGATGCAGGCGGAAGGCGCCGGCATCGGCGAAGCGGTGCAGCAGGGTGGCCGGATAGGTGCCCTCGTCGATGGCCCGGGCCCAGGCGGACAGATCGGTCACCGCGATCTTCCCGATCTCGGCGAGGGCCGCCCCCGGATCGAGGTCGGATGCGGACAGATCATGCGGCGACAAGGCGGTCACGGCGGTCAATGACATGGCAATCCTCTGGCAATCCTCTGGTCCCGGAAGGCGGAAGGCGGGGCACGCCCGCATTGAGCGGGCATGCCGTGGAGCGGGCCGAAGGCCGGATCAGGCCAGCGCCACCTCGAGGTTGACCGGGCGCACGAAGGTGTTGGCCACCGGCGACCACTTGGTGACGTGGGAGATGAGGGCATCCACCTCTTCCTTCGGCACGCCGTCGCACTCCATCTCCACCTTCACGCGCACGTCGGTGAAGCCCACCGGCTTCTCGCTCACGTCGCCCGTGCCCCAGACGGCAGTGATGTTGAGGTCGCCTTCGAGCTGGAGTTCCAGCTTGCGCACGGTCCAGCCGCGATGCACCGCATTGGCATGCAGACCCACCGCAAGGCAGGAGCCCAGCGCCGCCAGCGAGGCCTCGGAGGGGTTGGGGGCGGTGTCGTCGCCGAGCAGGCCCGGAGGCTCGTCCACGATGTAGGGGGCGAGGTTGCGGATATAGTTGGCATGACGGAAGCGTCCCTCGGCCACCGTCTTGCACTTCAGCGTCTTGATGACCTTGGGATCGGCCTTGCCGGCGGCGATGAGCTTCTCGAGCCCGTCCTTGTCGATGGGGGCGAGACAGCCCGCGGTCGCCTCGGGCATCAGGCAGCCGGTCAGGACGGTGTTGGATTGAGACATCCGGATCTCCTCGGCAGATATAGACAGACCGGTCTGTCTTATGCAGGGCGCATGCCACGTGCAAGGCTGAGGCGCAGAGCCCAGGGGGAAACTCTGCTTCCTTAAGAGAAGACAGGACTTTGCCCTGTCCACCGACAGGATTGCACGGCATGATTCCTGCCTATATCTGACAGACAGGTCTGTCTTTGTGCCCGCCAAAGCGGCACGGTGGTGAGAAGCAATGCAACAGGCGAAGACTGGGCGGGCGGGGATGGCAAAGGCCCAGGCGGCCAAACCGACGCGCAGCCCCAATCCCCACGCCCCGGAGCCCGCTCCCGAAGCGGAGCCGAAGGCGCGCGAGCGCATCATCGCGGCGGCGACGCGCCTGTTCTGCCAATACGGCATCACCGCAGTGGGCGTGGACGCGGTGGTGGCGGAGGCGGCCACCGCCAAGGCGACGCTCTACAAGACGTTCGGCTCCAAGGAGCGGCTGGTGGAAGCCGTGCTGGAGCGCGAAGGCGCGGCCTGGCGCGACTGGTTCCTCGGCGAACTGCTCAAGGGCGAGGCAACGCCGCTTGCCCGCCTGCGCCGCATCTTCCCGGTGCTGCGCGACTGGTTCGGCGACGAGCGCTTCTTCGGCTGCCCGTTCATCAATGCCGTGGCCGAGCACGACAAGAGGGACGATCGCATGCGCCAGATCGCCCTTGCCCACAAGAAGGTGGTGCTCGCGACCCTCTCCCGCCTCGCCGCCGAGGCCGGTGCGCGGGACCCGGACGGCGCCGCCCACCAGCTGGGACTGCTGATCGACGGGGCCATCGTCGCCGCCATGATCACGCAGGACCAGAATGTCGCCCTCCTCGCCGGAGAAACGGCCGACCTGCTTCTTGCCCGCATGACCGCCGCCGAGGCCGCCTGAGGTCGACTTTCAGGACGACTTAAGCCCGCGCTCCGGGCCGCAGCCTCACGGGTTCGCAGCGGCTCCGGGCGAGAGGCGTCCCATGACCCCGAATTTCCGTCCGCGCGACTGAAATTCGCTCCTCCCAAATGCCCAAACCAACACGCTTGACGGTGCGCCCCGGCGCCCTCAATACGGTCGGCAAAGAGGCTCGGGAGGAAATATCATGCGTATTCGCGCCGCCGTGCTCCGCACGTCCCCTGTGAGCAAGCCCTACGGGCAGACGCGCCCGCTTTCCATTGAAACGGTTGAGCTCGCCCCGCCCCAGGCTGGCGAGGTGCTGATCAAGATCGCGGCGGCGGGCCTGTGCCATTCCGACCTGTCGGTGATCAATGGTGACCGTCCCCGCCAGCTGCCCATGGTGCTCGGCCACGAGGCCTCCGGCGTGGTGGTGGAGCCCGGCCCCGGGGTGACCGATCTTGCCCCCGGCGACCATGTGGTGATGAGCTTCGTGCCCACCTGCGGCACCTGCCCCTCCTGCCTCGACGGGCGCGCCCAGATGTGCGGCCCCGGCCAGGCGGCCAATGGCGCCGGCACCCTGCTCGGCGGCGGCCGGCGGCTGACCTGCGATGACGGCACCGATGCCTACCACCTGTGCGGCATTTCCGGCTTCGGCGAATATGCGGTGATCTCGCGCCGCTCCATCATCAAGATCGACCCCGAAATGTCTCTGGTGGACGCCGCCCTGTTCGGCTGCGCGGTGATGACCGGCGTCGGCGCCATCGTGAACACATGCGGGGTGCGGCCCGGCCAGACCGTCGCCGTGGTGGGCCTCGGCGGCGTCGGCCTCTCGGCCGTGATGGGCGCGGTGGCGGCGGGGGCGGAGCAGATCGTCGCCCTCGACCTGTCGCCGGCCAAGCTCGACATCGCCCGCTCGCTGGGCGCCACCGACACCTTCCTCGCCAACGACCCGGACATCGTGGACGCCGTGAAATCCGCCACCAAAGGCGGCGTGGACTATGCGGTGGAGATGGCGGGCTCGGCCCCTGCCTTCGAGCTGGCCTACAAGATCACCAAGCGCGGCGGCACCACCGCCACGGGTGGTCTCGCCAATCCCAACGCCCGCGTCTCGCTGCCGCCGGTGCATCTCGTGGCGGAGGAACGCACCATCAAGGGCAGCTACATGGGCAGCTGCGTGCCGCCGCGCGACATTCCGCGCTTCATGGCGCTCTACCAGCGCGGCAAGCTGCCGGTGAACCGCCTACTCTCCTCCACCGGCCCGCTGGATGAGATCAACGAGGGCTTCGACCGCCTCGACCGCGGCGAGGTGGTCCGGCACGTCATCGTCTATTGAGCCGGATGCGGCGGGAGAGGGTTCCCTTCCCCGCCGCATCGGGAGGGCGATTTGGCTCAAGCGTTTTCTTCGCGCGAACCGGTATCCACTTCGCGCGAAAACGCTCTAAAGTCGCGCCGCATCGAACAGGAGAAGCCATGCGCGCCGTCATCCGTCTCGCCGTGGTCGCGGCGCTCGCTCTCGGCCTCGGCGGCTGCGACAAATGCGGCAACTGGTTCGGCCAGGGCAAGCCGAACGCCTGCCAGTCCGGCACGCCGAAGTAGCTTTTCGGACGCCCAACGGCCTCACCGCACGTTGGGATTGGGCACGCGGCCCCTGTCCGCCTTCAGCCGCGCGATCTCGGCGCGGATGGGACCGAACGGGCCATATTTGTGCTGCGCCTGCGAGAAGCCATCCGCATAGGGGCCGTACGGGGTGTCCACGGGCTTGTCGAGCAGGTCCGGAAAGTCCCGGTCGAGCCCGTCGCGATGGGGCCGCGTCTGGCTCGCCACATAGGCCGCCACGTCCCACGCATCCTCCGGCGCAAGCACCGGCATGACCCAGCTCACACCGTTCGGCATGTTGTCATGGACGAAATTGGCGATGGTGACGAGCCGGTTCATGCCCGCGCCGTCATTGAAGCTGTCCGGCCCCCAGAGCGGCGGCACCCCATAGCCGAAGCTCGCATCCGCCTCATTGCGGCGCAGCCCCTCGCCGCCCGCCCGGTGACAGGCGACGCAGGTATGCGCATAGACCACCGCCCCGCGTGCGGGATCCGTCGGCCGCTCCAGCGGCGGGATGGCGCCGGCCCCGGCGCCCTCGATCTGCGCATCCTTCGGCAGGGCGGAGGACAGGAGGGTGAGATAGGCGAGCAGGGCGCGCATGGGCCGCGCCTCCCGTGGCATGGCACGGCCGTTCATGGAGCGCATCATGCAGCTGTCGATGCGGTCCGCGAGGTCCGCCATCGCGCCGGAACGGGTGGAATAGCGCGGATAGTCCGCCGCCGCGGCCACCAGCGGCAGCCCGAACTTCTTGCGTCCCGCATCGAGATGGCAATTGGCGCAAGCGAGGTTGTTGCCGGCAAAGCGCTGGGCCGGGTCCGCCGCGTGGGGGCCGATATGGCGCGCGCTCGCCTCCAGCACCGAGCGGCCGTAGCGGACGAGGCGCCCCTCCTCGTCGTCCGGCAGGAGGTCGATATCGGGAATGTCCCACACCGCGATGCGGGCATTGGCGGTGGCGAGACTAGCGGCAAGACCGACGGCACGTCCGGCCGCAGGCTGAGGAGGCGTGGCCTGCTGCCCCAGCGCCGCCCCCGGGGCGAAAGCCCCCATCAGGATAAGGCCCGCCAGCAGGCGCGCCGCCGTCCCGTTCCGCCGCATCTCTTCCCCCAGTGTGCTTCTGCGGAGCCCGAAAAGGCCCGTCTTTGTTGCATCGCCGGCATGGCGCGGCTATAAGCGCGCCTTCGTTCGCGGCATGCGCCCCCCTGGAGGCGTGCTTGCGGCCGAAGACGTGTGCCCGCATCGCGACATGCGTCGTTGTAGAATCTTATCAATGTTAGGACGAGTGCCATGACTGCCATCAAGGAACTGAAGGCTGTGGCGCGCCCGCGGGCCGGCAAGGGGGCCGCCCGTGCCGAGCGCCGCGCCGGGCGCGTGCCCGCCGTGATCTACGGCGAGAAGCAGGAGCCGGTGACGATTTCGCTGAACTTCCGCGAAATCAACAAGATCATCTATGCCGGCCACTTCCTCACCACGCTGTTCGAGATCGACGTGGACGGGGCCAAGCACCGCGTGATCCCCCGCGACTACCAGTTGGACGTGGTGAAGGACTTCCCCCTGCACGTGGACTTCCTGCGCGTCTCGCAGGGCACGACCGTGACGGTCGAGGTGCCGGTGCACTTCCTCAATCAGGAAGCCTCCCCCGCCCTCAAGGCCGGCGGCACCCTGAACGTGGTGGCCCACGCTGTGGAGCTGGATTGCCCCGCCGAGTCGATCCCCGCCTCCGTCGAGGTGGACCTGACCGGCGCTGCCTACGGCGACACCTTCCACCTGTCCGACATCAAGCTGCCCGCGGGCGTGACCTGGGCCGGCCATGGCGATGACACGCTGGCCACCGTCGTCGCCCCGTCGGGCCAGGCGGATGCCGCTGCCGAAGACGCGGCCGAAGCGGCCAAGGCCTGAGCTAGCAGTCTCCATCCTGCTGCCGCACAGACAGCAGGATGCTCCAGAACGTTCGGGCCGGAGGCGCCACATGTTCCTGTTCGCAGGGCTCGGCAATCCCGGCCCGAAATATGCCGGCAACCGGCATAACATCGGTTTCATGGCGCTCGAGGCCATCTGCCGCCGCCACCGTCTCGGCCCGCTGCGCCGCCGCTTCCAGTCCATGGCGGCGGAAGGCGAGATCGCCGGCGAGAAGGTGATCGCGCTGTTCCCCGAAACCTACATGAACGAGAGCGGGCGCGCCGTCGCCGAGGCGCAGCGCTTCTACAAGATCCCGCTCGATCACATCTTCGTCTTCCACGACGAACTGGACCTGCCCCCGGCCAAGCTGCGCATCAAGAAGGGGGGCGGCAACGCCGGCCACAACGGCCTGCGCTCCATCACCGCCCAGTGCGGCAACGATTATTTCCGCGTCCGCCTCGGCATCGGCCACCCCGGCGACAAGGCGCTGGTTCATGCCTACGTGCTCAGCGACTTCGCCAAGAGCGAGAAGCCCTGGCTCGACGCCATCTGCGACGCCTGCGCCGACTTTGCCGACCTGCTCGCCCAGAAGCGGCCGGAGGAGTTCCAGAACCGCGCGCACCTGTTCCTGGATGCCCAGGGCTTCGGCGAGCAGAAGCGGGTGGGCGAGAAGGGCTGAGGCGCGAGCCTTCGCGGCCCGATGCGGCGTGGCCGCGTCGGTCCGATGGGTTGCGGAGCCACGCCGTGAGGGGATATGCGGAGGGCAAGAGCTGTCCCCGCGACATCCCTCGCCATCTGACACTGCTGCCCCGATACCGGCCGGCGGCCAAACCTGAGCGTTCCATGGGCTTCAAATGCGGCATCGTCGGGCTTCCCAACGTGGGCAAGTCCACCCTCTTCAACGCGCTCACCCAGACCGCGGCGGCGCAGGCGGCGAACTATCCGTTCTGCACCATCGAACCCAATGTGGGTGACGTAGCGGTGCCCGACCCGCGGCTCGACACGCTGGCCGAGATTGCCGGCTCGGGGGCCATCATCCCCACCCGCCTCACCTTCGTGGACATCGCGGGCCTGGTGCGCGGCGCTTCCAAGGGCGAGGGGCTCGGCAACCAGTTCCTCGCCAACATCCGCGAATGCGACGCCATCGCCCATGTGGTGCGCTGCTTCGAGGACGGCGACGTGACCCACGTGGAGGGCAAGATCTCCCCCGTGGACGACATCGAGACCATCGAGACCGAGCTGATGCTCGCCGATCTCGAAAGCCTGGAGAAGCGCGCCGGTGCGCTGGAGAAGAAGGCCAAGGGCGCCGACAAGGAGGCCAAGGAAACCCTCGACCTCATGACCCGCGCCCTGGTCCTGTTGCGCGAGGGCAAGCCCGCCCGCCTCGCGCAGGTGAAGCCGGAGGAGGAGAAGCTGTTCTCCATGCTCGGCCTCATGACGGCGAAGCCCGTGCTCTACGTGTGCAACGTGGAGGAGGCCTCAGCCAAGGAGGGCAATTCCCTCTCCGCACAGGTGTTCGAGCGGGCCAAGCTCGAAGGCGCCATGGCGGTGGTGGTCTCGGCCAAGATCGAGAGCGAGATCGCGGTGCTGCCCCCCGAGGAGCAGAAGGACTATCTGGAGGCCATCGAGTTGGACGAGCCCGGCCTCAACCGGGTGATCCGCGCCGGCTACGAATTGCTCCAGCTCCTCACCTACTTCACCGTGGGGCCGAAGGAGGCGCGGGCCTGGACCATCACGGCCGGCACCAAGGCGCCGGCGGCGGCGGGCGTGATCCATTCGGATTTCGAGAAGGGCTTCATCCGCGCCGAAACCGTTGCCTACGACGATTATGTGAAGTTCAAGGGCGAGGGCGGCGCCCGCGAGGCCGGGCGCTTCCGCCTCGAAGGCAAGGAATATGTGGTCGCCGACGGCGACGTGCTGCACTTCCGCTTCGCCAACTGAAGTAGGCGGGCGACGGGAATGGCCGGGAGCGAGGGGTCGGTGGAGATCGGCCGCTTCACCTTCACGCAGGACGAGATCCTGCGCTTCGCCCGGGCCTTCGATCCCCAGCCCTTCCATGTGGACGAGGCGGCGGCCGCCGCCTCCCCGTTCGGCGGGCTTGTCGCCTCCGGCTGGCATACGGCCTGCGTGTGGATGGGCTTGTTCGTGCGCGCGAACGGCGCAGTGGACGGCCTGCCGCCGGATCACCCGGCCGTGCTCTCGCCGGTGGGCGTCGGCTTCGGCATGAGCGAGTTGAAGTGGCTCGCTCCCGTGCGCGCGGGCGACACCATCGTTTTCTTCACCGAGGTCCTGGAGGCCCGCCCCAGCGGCAGTCGGCCGGGCTGGACCATCTTTCACCGCCGCGCCAGCGCCCGGCGGGAGGACGGCACGGAGGTGCTCACCTTCGAGCTGAAGCACATGGCGCCGGATGGGCCGCTGTGAGCCCAGGCTGAGCAAAACTACTCACGCGAGTCTTGTCTAGGATTAAAATCCCCACTCCAGTCGATTGGAGCGAGGAACGCCGTGTCACCACCACCTGCCAAGCCGTCACCTACCAAGCCGTCACCTGCCAAGCCGTCACCTGCCAAGCCGGACGCGCTCGACGACCTGCGCCGCATCACCCTGGGTCTGCGGCTCGATCTTGCGGCCTGGCAACTGCGCCTCGCCCTGAAGGGCGGCTATGACCCCAGCCAGCCGCGCATTCCCAGCGGCGCGCCGGGTGGCGGGCGATGGGCCGGGGGCAGCAACGACAGCACCGGGTCAAAACCCGCCGTTGCCGAGCGGAGCATTTCGGTCGCGGCGCGGCGCATCTCGCCAGCAGTCGAGGCACAATGCTGGCAACAGTACGAGGCCGACATGTTTCACTGCGATATGGTCGGTTTAAAGTCGTGCCGAGCACAGGCTTCGCAACGCTACGCCGCATGCCTCAGGGGTCACCCGATCCCGCCGCTAAATTATTGAGGAAAATCCAATGATTATTTTAAAACACAATATTTTCATTCGTATAAATAATGGAGAAGAAAAGATCGAAATTAGAATATACAAACCATTACAACTTTTGCATTCTTGGGGATGTAAATACGAAATTGACTGGCCCGAAGGACAATATAGCATTACGGCACAGGGCGAGGATGCCCTTCAGTCTCTGACCATCGCGCTTCAAATGATCGGAGCGGATCTGTACACAAGCACCTATCACCAAGAAGGGTCGCTTCGCGCCTACGACAGCGAGGAGGGCTACGGCTTTCCCGTTCCGAACAATCTGCGCGACCTGCTCATCGGCGTCGACAAGATGAGCTTCTGATTTCAGCCCCGCGGAGCCCAGCCATGGTGATCCTCACGCACACCCTTTTCATCAAAGGCGAGGCCGGTGACACGCCGGTGGAGATCCGCCTGCACCAGCCCGAGCACATCGTGGAGCATCCCGGAGAGTCCTGGGGCTGCCGCTTCGAGATCGACTGGCCGGACCGCACCAAGAGCATGGTTATCCACGGGGTGGATGCGCTGCAGGCGCTCATTCTCTCCATGATGTACGTGGGCGTGCACCTCTATGTTTCCGATTATCACGAGGACGGCGTGCTTTACGCGCCCCATCGCGAAGGCGGCTATGGTTTCCCGGTCGCCCAGAACATCCGCGACGTCCTGGTGGGGAGCGACAAGGCCACCTTCGGGGCCTGACGCTCCGGTCATCCCCACCCCCCACCTTGACGTTTGCGGCATCCTCGCCTTCCATCGCAGTCCAACGACAGGAGGGGCGCCTTGCCCGACATCTTCTTCGAAGATTTCATCATCGGTGAGGTGAAGGCGTTCGGCTCGCACCAGTTCGGCGAGGAAGAGATCGTCGCCTTCGCCCGCGAGTTCGATCCCCAGCCCATGCATCTGGACAAGGAGGCGGGCAAGGCGTCGCTGCTCGGCGGCATGGCGGCCTCCGGCTGGCACACCTGCGCCGTCCTCATGCGGCTCATCTGCGACGGCTTCCTGCTGCGCACCGCCAGCATGGGCTCGCCCGGCGTCACCGAGAACAAATGGCTCGCCCCGGTGTTCCCCGGCGACATGCTGACCCTGCGCCGTACGGTGCTGGAAAGCCGCACCTCCAAAAGCAAGCCGGAGATGGGCCTCGTCACCTTCCGCTTCGAGTTGGTGAAGGCCGACAAGACCGTGGCCATGTCCCAGGTCTGCATCATCATGATCGGCCGCCGCAATCCGGGAGCCCGCCTCGCATGACCTATTTCGAGGAACTGGAAATCGGCGACCGCGAGGTGCTGGGCCGCCACACCTTCACCGAAGCCGAGATGATCGCCTTCGCCCGGCTCTATGATCCCCAACCCTTCCATGTGGATCCCGAGGCGGCCAAGCGCAGCCATTTCGGCGCGCTGGTGGCCTCCGGCTGGCACACGGCGTCCATGTGGATGAAGTTCTTCATCGCCTACAACGTGGGCTCGGCCAGGGCCCTCGAGGCCAAGGGCGGGCGCATGCTTGAGGTGGGCCCCTCCCCCGGCTTCACCAATCTGCGCTGGTTGAAGCCGGTCTATGCCGGCGACACCATCACCTACGCCACCGAGGCGCGGGAGAAGATCGCCACCCGCGGGCGCCCCCAGTGGGGCCTGCTGAAGGCGTACAATTCCGGCACCAACCAGCACGGCGACCTGGTGATCGATTTCGAAAGCGCGGTGCTGGTGGCACGTCGGAGCGGCTGAGCCGAGGCCCTGCCACCGGCGGTGCCACGCTGGCTCAACCCTCCAGCTCCTCCTTCAGGATTTCGAGCCGCAGCCACTCTTCTTCCGCCGCATCCAGCGCGCCCTGGGCCTCGGTGAGCGCGGCGGAGGTCTTCTGGAAGCGGGCAGGATCGCGAGCGTAGAGTGCCGGGTCCGCCAGTTCAGCCGCGATCTTCTCCACCTTGGCCTTGAGCGTCGCCATGGTCTTGGGCAGGGTTTTCAGCGCGTGCTGCTCATGGAAGGACAGCTTGCGCTTGTCTTTGCCCGGCGCCGTGGCGGCCGTCGCCGGTGTGCCTTTGCTTTCCGCGCCCTTGGCCTTCGCCACCGGCGCGCCCTTGTCCCGCGCCTCCACGCCGCGACCGCGCTGGGTCACCATGTCCGAATAGCCGCCGGCATACTCGCGGAACACGCCGTCGCCCTCGGCCACGATGACGCTGGAGACGGTGCGGTCGAGGAAGTCACGATCGTGGCTCACCAGGATCACCGTGCCGGGATAGTCGGCCACCATCTCCTGCAGCAGGTCGAGGGTTTCCAGATCCAGGTCGTTGGTGGGCTCGTCCAGCACCAGCATGTTGGAGGGCAGCGCCAGGGACCGCGCCAGCATCAGCCGGCCGCGCTCGCCGCCCGACAGCACCGAGAGCGGCGCATTGGCCTGGTCGGGGGAGAACAGGAAGTCCTTCAGATAGCCGATGACGTGCTTGGGCTGGCCGCCCACCATCACCTGGTCCGAACCGCCGCCGGTGAGCGCATCCTTCAGCGTGGTGGTCGGGTCGAGCGCGGCGCGCTTCTGGTCGAGGCTGGCGATCTCCAGGTTGGTGCCGAGCTTCACCGTGCCGCCGTCGGGGGCGAGTTCCCCGGTCAAGAGCTTGATGAGGGTGGTCTTGCCCGCGCCATTGGGGCCGATGATGCCGATGCGGTCGCCGCGCAGGATGCGGGTGGAGAAATCCTTCACCACCGCCCGGTCGCCGTAGGACTTGGAAATACCCTTGGCCTCGATGACCAGCTTGCCGGACGTTTCCGCCTCGCTCACCGAGAGCTTCACGTTGCCGACGGCGCGGCGCTCCTCGCGGCGGTCCTTGCGCATGGAATGCAGCAGGCCGAGGCGGCGCACGTTGCGTTTGCGCCGGGCGGTGACGCCGTAGCGCAGCCAGTCCAGCTCCGCGACGATCTTGCGATCGAGCTTGTGGCGCTCGGTCTCTTCCTGCTCCAGCACCTCGTCGCGCCAGGTCTCGAAGGCGGAAAAGCCCTGCTCGAGCCGCCGGGTATGGCCCCTTTCCAGCCAGACCGTGGCGCGGGAGAGGGTTTCCAGGAAGCGCCGGTCATGGCTGATGAGGACAATGGCCGAGCGCAGCCCCCTCAGCTCGCTTTCCAGCCATTCGATGGCTGGCAGGTCGAGGTGGTTGGTGGGCTCGTCGAGGAGCAGCACGTCCGGCTCCGGCGCGATGACGCGGGCGAGCGCGGCCCGCCGCGCCTCGCCGCCGGAGAGGTTGGACGGATCTTCGCGGCCCGTCAGGCCGAGCTCGTCGAGCAGGTATTGGGCGCGATATTCCTGATCCCCCGGTCCCATCCCCGCCTCCACATAGGCCAAGGTGGTGGGATAGCCGGAGAAATCGGGCTCCTGCGGCAGATAGCGCACGGTGGTGCCGGGCTGGAAGAATCGGGAGCCGGAATCCGACGCCACCATGCCCGCCGCTACCTTCAGCAGCGTCGACTTGCCGGAACCGTTGCGCCCGACAAGGCACACGCGCTCGGAGGCAGAAACAGAAAGTTCCGCCCCGTCGAGCAGGGGTGTCGCGCCGAAGCGCAGATGGATGTCCTGGAGGAGAACGAGGGGAGGAGCCATGGCGCCGGATTAAAGCCCCCGGCGCCGGAACGCAAAGGGTTGCTGCGGCGCCCGCCGCTCAGCTCGGTTCCTGGGACGCGCGAAACGCACCGCCCGGACACAACCGCCCGGCCGGTGACGTTCCGTCGAACCATCAATGTAGGGTGGAAGATCCGTTGATCTTGGTCATTTGGTCCTTAAGGACCAGTTTCTTGCGCTTCAACTCGGCAATACGAACGGGATCGGAAGCCGGATGGGCAAGTTCGCGATTGAGTTCCTGCTCAATGGCTTGGTGGCGCCGCTTCAACTCCTGAAGGTGCGACTGGATGGACATTCTAAGCCACTCCCTGTCTGCAACACGACATCAGTCTGTCACGGAGCCGACGAAGAGTCGATTGCCTTTCTCGCCCTTCCGGCAAGCTCCCATCTTGCAGCGCGGCAAGCGCGTGCCATAGTCAGTACGAAATTCGGGGGAAGGGCGGCGGCCCTGTTTCAACTTTGGGAAGCGACGGTTTTTCCAGGGCCTCGGCGATGCGGCAGCGGGGTCGCGTATTTGTGTCCACGGGGGTCTGCCGGCGCCGCTCGGCGCGATGCTCCCGCGGATGTGAATGGCGAGCCTGCCGGTGACGGATGTGGGAATGACGAGCGACGACGAACGGGACCTCAGGATCCATCTGGAGCGGCTGAAGCAGGAGCATCGCGACCTCGACACCGCCATCGACGCACTTTTGGCGGTGTCCGGCTCGGACGTGTTGCAGATCCAGCGGCTGAAGAAGCGCAAGCTGCAGCTCAAGGACCGCATCAGCCAGGTGGAAGACCAGCTGTTCCCGGACATCATCGCCTGAGCCTGAGGCGAAGCCTGCGCCGCGCCGAACTGAGGCCGGCATCGCCTGGTGAGCCCCTCCGGCCAGGCCGGAGGGTCAAGGCGGCGTGGAGGCTCTCAGAGCTGTGCCAGCAGGGCGGTCGCGCCAGAAATGTCGGCCTTTGAGGGCACGTCCTCCACATTGAGGCTCGTCACCACGCCATCCTCCACCACCATGGAATAGCGCTTGGAGCGCACGCCGAGGCCGGCGGCCGAGCCGTCGAAGGTGAGGTCCAGGGCAGTGGCGAAGGACGCGTCCGGATCGGACAGGAACACGATCTTGCCGTCCGCGCCGGAGGCCTTCTCCCAGGCGCTCATGACGAAGGGATCGTTCACCGAGACCACGGCGATGGCATCCACGCCCTTGGCCTTGATGGCGTCGGCCTCGTGCACGTAGCCCGGCAGGTGGTTCTTGTGGCAGG
Source organism: Xanthobacter oligotrophicus (assembly GCF_008364685.1). Lineage (GTDB taxonomy): Bacteria > Pseudomonadota > Alphaproteobacteria > Rhizobiales > Xanthobacteraceae > Xanthobacter > Xanthobacter oligotrophicus. The sequence continues at coordinate 199,405 of NZ_VTTL01000007.1, read as the reverse complement.
TGGGCGTGAAGGCGCCCGGCACCGCGAACAGCACCACCTTCTTGCCCTTGAAGATCTCGTCGGTGGTCTTCGGCACGGGGCCGTCTTCGGTGGGAACGCGGAAGGTGGCGTTGGGCAGTTTATCGCCGACCGAAATGGGCATCGTTTTCTCCGACAGTCACAGGCCGTTCCGGCCCGCGCCGACAATACGGGGTTTTACGGAGGAGAAAAGCGCGCTGGGAGGCCCGAGCGGCAGGCCGGACAGCCCGCTCAGGGCGACGGCACGGGTGCCGTGGTGGTGACCGCCTTCGGACCGTCCACCAGCGTGAAGGTGATGAGCGCGCCCGCCGGGTCCACGCCCGAAGGCACGCCTTCCAGCGGCACCACGAAGCGGGCGGCCCCGTCGGGCAGCGCGGTCTTCTGCGGCAGCGGCAGGGCCCAGTGCGCGTCGGGGCCCTCGGCGAACAGGTCGGCCTTGGGGTTCGCCGTCTTCACCTCGATGACGAGACGGCGCGGCGTGGTCGTGGTGTCGAGCGCGACGGACCGCACCGAGGGCGCATCGCCTGCGCCCAGCGCCTGCGGCGTCGGCAGGGTGGCGCGGGCGGTGGCGATGCGCGCCGCATCCGCTCCGCCGGCGGCATCGATGACCAGGGAGAGGTCCACCTTCGCCGGCATGCACAGGGCCTCGCACACGGCGAAATCGAACGCGAGCTGGAGCCGCGCCGGCTTGCCGGGATCGGCCAACTGAACCTTCAGCGGGAACAGCACCGCGCCCTTGTAGCCGATGGAGAAGCCGCCGCCGCCATCGGCAAAGCGCTTCGGGGCCGGCCACGCGATGGTGACGCCCGCCACGTTCTGCGAGCCTTCGAAGGACAGAGCCGGGGGCACCCCGCTGTCGCCGGGATAGCGCCAGTAGGTTTTCCAGCCGGGCGCGAGGCGCACCTCGATGCCGGCATCCACCTGGGCACCGGACACCGCGCCGGCCAGAAGCTCCACCTCGGCTCCAGAAACCTTGGCGAGGGCTTCCGCCCGCGCCGCCGGAGCGGAGAGCAACAGGCCCGACAGGGACAGGACAGCAAGCCCCAAGCGGCCGCTTTCGGCAAAGGTGCGCAGCAAGATCATGCCCCAGCGGGTAGCCTCTCCGCGGCGGCGCGCAAAGCCCCCCGCGAGCACAAGCGTGTGACACGCGAGGGGCAGACAAGACCGATTTTGCACCCGCGCCCGGTGACGACGCGCTCAATTCGCATTTCCAAAAGCCCGGATGCGCGGTACCCTTCAAAGATGATTGCGAGCCAGAAACCCAACGTCCCAAGTGGGGGTTCGAGCTTCCTCGACGGGCAGTTGCTCATTGCCATGCCGACCATGCGCGACGAGCAGTTCGCACGAACCCTCGTCTATCTGTGCGCCCACTCGGCAGAGGGGGCCATGGGCATCGTGGTGAACCAGCCGGCGAGCCACATCGACTTCACCGACCTCCTGGTCCAGCTCGACGTGATCCCCTCCTCCGAGCGCATCTTGCTGCCCAAGAGCGCCGGGGCGGTCAAAGTCCTGCGCGGCGGGCCGGTGGAGACCGGGCGCGGCTTCGTGCTGCACTCGGCCGACTATTTCGTCGAGAACTCCACCCTGCCCATCGACGACGGCATCTGCCTGACGGCGACGCTGGACATCCTGAAGGCCATTGCCGGCGGTCGCGGGCCGCGCAGTGCCGTGCTGGCGCTGGGCTATGCCGGATGGGCGCCCGGACAGTTGGAGACCGAGATCCAGGCCAACGGCTGGCTAAACTGCCCGGCTGATTCGGATCTCATCTTCGGCGACGTGGTGGACACCAAGTACAACCACGCCTTGCGGAAGCTGGGAATCGATCCCGGCATGCTTTCCAGCGAGGCCGGCCACGCCTGACGCCGGCATGGCCGGCAATTATGCCAACGGCACCGGTCCTTGACCGGCGCCGAGACGGCGACGCTCAACCGCCACGCGGGCTTGGATTATTGGCTGGTGTGTGAAGCTCACCGGCCAGATGTATTCAGCCCTCGCCCCAGCGGCGGGGGCGGTAGAAGGTGTGCACGCCGATGCGGTCGAGCTTGCGCATCTCCCTCACCCAGCTCGGGTGCACCCAATAGGCATGATAGTGGGTGGCACGGCCCACGCTGGTGAGCCACAATTTGCCGTCCAGCATGTCGGCGGCGATGTCTTTCGCCTGCACCCACATGTCCGGCTCGCGCACCACGTCGCGCACGTCGTCGCAGGCGAAGGTGAACTGGCAGGCCAGGTGCCGGTGGGCGTTCTGGTAGACGGTGCCGCACACATCGTTGGGGTAGTAACCCGAGAACACCCGGTTGACGATGACCTGCGCCACCGCCACCTGCCCGCGCTTGGGCTCGCCCCGGCTTTCGAAATAGATGGCTTCCGCCAGGCACTTCTGCGCCCGCGCCAGCTGTTCGCCGGCAAGGCTGAGGCGCTGGGCGGGCGAGGGCCAGATGCCGTCGCGCTCGCCATCCTCGGCCGCTTCCACCGCCTCGGCGCCGGCGCTGGTGGCGATCTCAACCGCGCCGGTGGGGCGCGGGGCCGGCAGCGGCACGAAGCCCTGCTCGGCCAGGGCGTGATATTCGAACGCCAGCGCCGGGAACACGTCGGGATCGCGGCTGAACACCGCCACCGGATCGTGATGGAGCGCCGGCTGCGCGTCGGCCTCTTCGATGGGCGCGGCGGGCGGCACCTCCGCGGCGGGAGCGCCGTCGCTCTCGCGCACGGCGCCGAAATCAGGGCCGAAGGAGGCATCCTCGGCGATGGGGCCGGAATTGTCCTGGATCAGCGGCAATTCCAGCAGCAAATCGAGGGCGAGTTCGAGGTGGGGCTGGCTCGGCCCGGTGCGTACGGGCACATCCTCGGCGTCGAGAACCAGCGGCGGGGGATAGGCGAAGGCGTCGTCATCCGACGCCGAGGCCACAGCCGCGGGGTTCGGCGGGGTCGGGTCATCCGCCACCGGCGCACCGGCGATGGCGGCGGCCCTGAATGCCTCCGGGGGCACGGCCACATCGGTGAACGAGGCGGTGACGATGGCCGCCCCCGGCCGGATCACCCGCGGCGCGTCGTTGAACACCACGCGCGGCTCGGGCAGGCCGGTGCCGATGGGCTGGGGCAGGTCCAGCGTGCTGACCTTGAGCGCCCGCGCCGGCGCGGCCAGCATGACGAGCCCGCTGGCAGATGAACGGGAATCGGCGCCATCCGCCCCGGCGATTGCGGGCGGCACGGCGGCGAAAGCGGCGGCAAGCAGGACAGGCGACGCGATCCGCCTGATGCTCGTCCCTCGATCTCGGCGAAACTCCATGGCTCCTGCCCTTGACGTGTCATCGTGTCCCTAATGGGGCGCCGGGGCGTTGCCCGGCGGTGACACGCAAGAGCATTGTCCAATCAGCCTTGCCCGGAGGTTAACAGCGTCGCGAGTTCCGCCTCGCGGGCGAACGGTGTTTTGGCACCGAGCACTAGGCGACGGGCGCGGGCAAGGCCATGGGTGCCGAAGCGCACGCGCACGGCCTCCTCCACCCATTTTTCCTCCTGCGCGGCCCGGTGCGCGGCGCGCCGCCCGTCCTCGTCCATGAAGGCGAGATGGCGCGAAACCGCATCGTCGAACGCCTCCAGCCCCTCCCCTGTCGCCGCGGACAGGCGGATGACCGGGACCGTCCAGCCCGCCGCGCCGGAGCCGGAAAGTGAAAGCGCGCCAGCCACTTCCGAGGCCGCCCGGCGCGCGACCTCCTTCATGTCGGCCTTGGTGACGACGATGATGTCGGGCAGTTCCATGACGCCCGCCTTCATGAATTGCAGGCTGTCGCCGGAGGCCGGCTGGATGCACAGCACCACTGTGTCGGCGACGAGGGAGATGTCCGCCTCGGACTGGCCGACGCCCACGGTTTCCACGATCACCAGATCGTAGATGGCGCGCAGCAGGACCACTGCCGCCACCGAATCGTCCGACAGGCCGCCGAGGCGGTCACGTGCGGCCATGGACCGCACGAACACCCCGCGGTCCTCCGGGTCGGTCTTCATGCGGGCGCGGTCGCCCAGCAGGGCGCCGCCGGTGCGCCGGGAGGACGGGTCCACCGCCAGCACCGCCACGGTGCGGCCGGCGGCACGGGCGCGCTGCACCAGGGCATTGGTGAGGGTGGATTTGCCCACGCCGGGTGGCCCCGTCAGCCCCAGCACATGGGCCTTGCCGGCCTGCGCCGCCTGATCGAGCAGGGCGACGAGGTCGGGCGCGCCACGCGCGGTCTCGATCAAGGCCAAGGCGCGCGCCACCACGCGTTTTCCGCCCGTGCGCAGGCTGTCGAGATCGAGCATGGACGGCTGGGCGGCGGCGGAGGGAGCAGACAGCATGGCGGCAAGTCTAGAGCGCGATCCGGGCAAATTGAACCAATTTGCGCGGTGAATCGCCCTCTGAACTTGAGGAAAGGGCGGGCGCCGATCCGCTTGCGATGCAAGCTGGACCTTTGGAATCCAGTCGCGCAACGGAAAAAGGCGCCGGCCAGGGCCGGCGCCTCTCCCACTGATCGGATCCGTGCGGGGGAACGGAACCGATCAACAGCCGTGAATAGTTGAAATCAACAGTTGCCGCGGGACACGCGCACCACCGCACCATTGCTTTGGCGCAGATAGCAGCGGCCGTCATTGCCCCAGAAGTAGTAGGCGCGGTTCCGGTTGCGGTCCTGCTGGTTGCCGATGATGGCGCCGGTGGTGCCGCCGATGATGGCACCCGCCGCAACGCCACCCGCCGAGCCGGTGGCGGCGCCGCCGATGAGCGCGCCTGCCGTGCCGCCGATGAGCGCGCCGCCCACCGTGCTGTTCTGCGCCGCGGCGGGTGCCACGGTGCCGGCGAAGGTGGCGACGGCAAGGGCCAGGGCGAGGCCGGAACGGATGGTCATTGTCTTCCTTTCCGCAGCCACCGGATCTCGCCGATGGCGTGCTGCGATGGACGCTGATCTAGCAAAGCCAACATGAACGCCAGATGAGCGGGACGTTAGGCCGACATGCAGCTTCGCAACCGTTCTGCATCCCCTGCCCCCCGGCGTAAAGGGCCGCGCGCCCCCGGGGGGTATAATGTATTATAATACCTCGTCACTGGCGCCTGCCGAAGCGGGACGGAATACTGCACTGCCCGGAACGGCTCTTGCATCGCGAGGCGGGTTCGGTGCAGGCTCCGGCACCCTCGTTCCCAGGACAGTCATTCATGAGCGAACGCAACCCCTTCGGCGGGACCATCACGCATCTTTCGCCGGCAGAGGTCCGTCAGGGCCTCGCCGACGGCACCATCATTCTCGTGGACGTGCGCGAGGCGAACGAGATCCAGGCCGAGCGCATTCCGGGCGCCACGCCCTTTCCGCTGAGCAAGTTCGACCCCGCCGCCCTGCCCGACCCGGCGGGCAAGCGCCTGGTCTTCTCCTGCCGCTCGGGCCAGCGCTCCCAGCAGGCCGCGGCCTACGCCCAGAAGGCGGGCCTGCCGTACGAGGAGCACATGAAGGGCGGCATCATCGGCTGGCGCGAAGCCGGCTTCGAGGTGGAACGCGGCTGAGCCGCGCAGGCCTTCAGATCCGAAACGAAAAACGCGCCGCCCGGCCCCCGGACGGCGCGTTTTCGTTGAGTACGACCAACGGCCCCGGTCTTTGACCGGTGCCGAGAGGGTGTCGCTCAAGCGCCGCGCGGGCTTATTCGAACCCCGGTCAGGCTGTGGCGGCGTCGAGCTCGGCGATGATGGCCTTGCCCATGTCCTGGGTGCCGATGGTCTCGGTGCCCGGGCCGGCGATGTCGCCGGTGCGCTTGCCGGAGGCCAGCACGCCAGCGATGGCCTGGTCGATGCGGTCCGCCACCTCGCCCTGGTTGAACGAATAGCGCAGCGCCATGGCCAGCGAGCCGATCATGGCGATGGGGTTGGCGATGCCCTTGCCGGCAATGTCCGGCGCCGAGCCGTGCACCGGCTCGTACAGCGCCGCGCGCTTGCCGGTGACCGGATCGGCCGCTCCCAGCGAGGCGGAGGGCAGCATGCCCAGCGAGCCGGTGAGCATGGCGGCGATGTCGGAGAGGATGTCACCGAACAGGTTGTCGGTGACGATCACGTCATACTGCTTGGGCCAGCGCACCAGCTGCATGGCCAGCGAATCGGCGAGATTGTGCTCCAGCTCCACGTCCTTGTAGGCGCGCTCGTGGAGGGCGGTGACCACCTCCTTCCAGAGCACGCCGGACTTCATCACGTTGTGCTTCTCGGAGGAGGTCACCTTGTTGCGGCGGGTGCGGGCCAGCTCGAAGGCCACGGCCGCGATGCGCTCGATCTCGTAGGTGTCGTAGACCTGGGTGTCGATGGCGCGCTTCTGGCCGTTGCCAAGGTCGATGATGGTCTTGGGCTCGCCGAAATAGACGCCCCCGGTCAGCTCGCGCACGATGAGGATGTCGAGCCCCTCCACCACCTCGCGCTTGAGGGAGGAGGCATCGGCCAGCGCCGGATAGCAGATGGCCGGGCGCAGATTGGCGAACAGCTGCAGGTCCTTGCGCAGGCGCAGCAGGCCCGCCTCGGGGCGCGCCTCATAGGGCACGCTCGCCCACTTGGGGCCGCCCACGGCGCCGAGCAGCACCGCGTCCGCAGCCTTGGCGCGGACCATGGCGTCCTCGGAGATGGCGGCGCCGTGCGCGTCATAGGCGCAGCCGCCCACCAGGTCCTCTTCGATGGCGAAGGATGCGAGGCCCGCCTGATCGAGCCATGCGGCCACCCGTTTCACCTCGGCCATCACTTCGGGGCCAATGCCGTCGCCGGCGAGGAGGAGCAGCTTGTGGGTGGCCATGGGTCGTGTCCTTGGAGTTCTCTTGTGCGTTCTTCTGGGCCTGCGGCTGTCGAGTCGTCAGGACCTCGATCCGCGTTGCCGCTGTCGCCACCCTGAAGGCGGCGGTTCCGGCGCGGAGTGCTACGGCCTCGCCTCCTGAAGCGCAAGGGCGCCGGCGCAAGATCGTTGCTGCAATGCGGCGTCAGTCGCCCTTCACGAAGGTGGCGAAGGCCGCGGCGTAATCCTTGTGCCAGCGCGACAGGGGCGGCCGGTTGGCGATGATGTCCCCCGCCGCCCAGGCGATGCGCTTCTGGTCGAGGGCGCGGGTCACGTCATTGTCCGGGCACAGGATGTAGAAATCGCCGGCCTGGAGGCGCTCCAGCATGAAATCCACGGTCTGTTCCGCCGTCCAGGCCCCGGCCGGCTTTTCGGTGCGCCCAACCGCCGCCAGCGGCGTGAAGACGAAGCCGGGAATGAACAGGTGGGCGGTGACGGCACAGCCTTCGATGTTGCGCAATTCGTGGGCGAGGGCCTCGGTGAACACCTTCACCCCGGCCTTGGAGACATTGTAGGCCGGGTCCCCCGGCGGGGTGGTGATGCCCTGCTTGGAGCCGGTATTGACGATGAGCCCCGGCCGTCCGCGGGCGATCATCTTCGGCCCGAACACGCGGGAGCCGAGGATGATGCCCCACAGGTTCACCGCGATCACCTTCTCCCAATTCTCCAGCGGGCCGAACAGGGCGCTGCCGGGCTGGATGCCGGCATTGTTCAGCAGCACGTCGGTGCCGCCGAAGCGGCCCGCCACCTCGGCTTCGAGCCGCTCGATGTCGGACAATTCGCTCACGTCTGTCGCGACGGCGAGGATATCGGCCGCCCCGCCGGTTGCGATGCCGGCGAGGCCGGCGGCGGCGGCCTCCAGCTTTTTCCCCGGCAGGTCGGCGATGGCGACCTTCATGCCTAGCGCGGCGAACCGCTCAGCAGCGGCGAGACCGATGCCAGAGGCGCCGCCGGTCACGACCGCCACGGCACCGGGAGTGAGGGCGGGATGGGTAGTCACGGGACCAGCCATGGCTGTTCTCCTTCAGTAGGGACGTGACCTCAACGCCGCGTGGCGACGAAGGCTCCCCCGACGATGAGGGCGCAGGCCAGCGCCAGCGACAAGGAGGGCGCGGCAAAGCCCGTCGCCACCAGCAGCAGCGTGGACAAAACCGGCGCGGCATAGGAGGCGACGCCCAGAAGGCGCACGTCGCCGCGCTTCATGCCGATGTCCCAGGTGTAGAAGGCAAGCCCCACCGGGCCGAGGCCCAGCAGCGCCACCGCCGCCCATTCCAGCGCGCCGGACGGCCATACGGTGTGCTCGAGCGCCAGATGGCACAGGCCTGCCAGCACCGCCGTGGCGAGGCAGAAGCCGGCCACCGCCTGGGTCGGCACGTCGGCGAAATGGCGGGACGCCACCGAATAGGACGACCAGATGAAGGCGCAGGCGAAGGCGGCGAGATAGCCCGGCGCAAAGCGCATCTCGACGCCGGTAAAGCCGCCCTTCCCCAACAGCAGCACCACCGTTCCCGCAAAGCCCATGAGCGCGCCGATCACATGGACGCGGCGCAGCCCGCCCCCCGGCAGGAAGGCGGAGAGCAGCACGATGAGCAGGGGCCACAGATAGGCGATCAGCCCGGCTTCCGCCGCCGGTGCCCATTTCAGCGCGGTGAAATAGAGGAAATGGTAGCCGAACAGCCCGCCCACGCCGTGCAGGTAGGCCAGCGGTCGCTGCTTCAGCACGCCCAGCCCCGGGCCGGCCAGCGCCGCTCCCAGGCCTACCGCGCCGCCGATGGCGAAAGTCAGCGCTGTGAGGAGGAACGGCGGTACCTGTCCCGTCGCCGCCGTGAGGACGGCAAGAGTCGCCCACAGCAGGATGGCGAGCAGGCCGATGCGGGTGGCGACGGCAGAGGTCATGGTGGGTGGTTCAGGGGCCGAGCAGGTCGATGAGGGCGGGGATCAGCGGCTCGTCGGCGGGAGGCATGGGGATGTCGCGCAGGCGGCCGGGGCGCAGCCATTGCAGTGCCTGATGCTCCTTGCGCTGGATAGTGCCCTCCCAGCGGCGGCAGATCCACAGGGGCATCAGCAGGTGGAAGGTCTCGTAGCCGTGGCTCGCGAACGTGAGCGGGGCAAGGCAGGCTTCCTTGACGGTGATGCCCAGTTCCTCGTCCAGTTCGCGGATCAGCGTCGCCTCGGGCCGCTCCCCCGGCTCCACCTTGCCACCGGGAAACTCCCAGAGGCCGGCAAGGGCCTTGCCCTCCGGCCGCTGGGCGACAAGCACGCGGCCGTCCGCGTCCACCAGGGCGCAGGCGGCGACGAGGGTGATCTTCACGAGCGATAATCCCCGTTGATCGCCACGTATTCCTTCGTGAGGTCGCAGGTGAGCACCCGGTCGGAGCCGCGGCCGAGGCCGAGGTCCACGAACAGGTCGATCACGTCGTTCTTCATGTAGTGGGAGACCACGGCCTCGTCATAATCAGGGTCGCGCGCGCCTTCGTGGGCGACGCGATAGTCGCCGAAGGAGATGGTGAGGCGGTCGCGGTCGGCGGGCTCGCCGGCCTTGCCCACGGCCATGACCACGCGGCCCCAGTTGGCGTCCTCGCCGGCCACGGCGGTCTTCACCAGCGGCGAGTTGGCGATGGACATGGCGATGCGCCGCGCCGACTTCTTCGACACCGCGCCGGTCACCTGGATACGCAGCAGCTTGCGGGCGCCCTCTCCGTCGCGGGCCACCTGCTCGGCGAGGTCGGCGAGCAGGTCCACCAGCGCGTGGCGAAAGGCGCGCAGGGCCGGATCGTCCGCGCTCTTCACGGTCTTCGCGCCGCGCGCCTTGGCGGCGCCGGTGGCGAACAGGAGCAGGGTGTCGGAGGTGGAGGTGTCACCGTCGATGGTGACGGCGTTGAAGGTGTTCTTCACCCCCTTGGAGAGCAGGTCCTGCAGCACGCCGGCGGCGATGGGCGCATCGGTGAAGACGAAGGAAAGCATGGTCGCCATGTCCGGGGCGATCATGCCGGCGCCCTTGGCGATGCCGTTGATGGTCACCGGCACGTCGCCCAGCAGCACCTGGGCGGTGGCGAGCTTGGGGAAGGTGTCGGTGGTCATGATGGCGCGGGCGGCGTCGAGCCAGGGCCAGTCCACGAGGCGGCCGGCGGCCTCCGTCAACGCGCCCTCGAACTTGGTGGCGTCCAGCGGCTCGCCGATGACGCCGGTGGAGGCAAGGAACACCTCCGAGGTCTTGCAGCCCAGCGCCACGCCGGCGATCTCGGCGGTCAGCTGGGTCGCCTCGCGGCCCTTCAGGCCGGTGAAGGCGTTGGCATTACCGGAATTCACCACCAGGGCGCGGGCCTTGCCCTTCTTCAGCAGCTCGCGGCACCACTCCACCGGCGCCGAGGGGCACAGGGACCTGGTGGTGACGCCAGCCACCGTGGTGCCCGGAACGAAGGACATGACCAGGACGTCGGTGCGCCCGTGATAGCGGATGCCGGCGGCGGCGGTGGTGAAGTTCACCCCGGGCACCGGCAGCAATTCGGGCACGAACTTGGGCGCGAGGGGAGAGATGGTCGACGACATGGCTGTTCCCCGGTGATGGCGCGTCTCGTGTGCCGCAGCTTCAGGGCCAAGGCAAGGGCGCCGATGGCGCCGGTTGCCGCAGCCCCGCGCCAGAGCTGCGCGCCCGCACCATATGCCCGTTCCTTGGCGCTGCCTAAACTTCCGCCCCGATGGCTGCCAGGGCCGCCTTCGCCACCTCCACGTCCTCCGCGCCCTTGCCGGAGCCGACGCCGATGCCGCCCACGCACACCCCGTCGAGAATGATGGGGAAGCCGCCCTCCAGGTTGGTCAGCCGCCCGCCGGCGGCGATGGCGAGCTTCAATTCCAGCGCGGGATCAAGCCGGCTGGTGGGCTGGCGGTGGGAAGCGGCGCTGATGGCCTTGGACAGGGAGGTTTCCCGCGACAGCAGCTTGGCCCCGTCCATGCGCACGAAGGCGAGAAGGTTGCCGCCCTCGTCCACGATGGAGATGTTCTGCGGCACGCCCATGGCCTCCGCCTTCGCCACCGCCGCGTTGAGGGCGACGAGCGCGCCGGCATGGGTGAGCCGGACGGCGGGACGGGTGAAGGCGGCTTTCTCTGTCGACATGAAGGGGCCTTTCAGTCTTGTGTCTCAGCTCCGGTGCTCGACCGGTGCCGCGGGAATTGGCTCACGCGCCGCGCGGCTCGACATTGATCCATTCGGCGGCGGGCCGGCGGATGATATCAGCCAGGCGGGCCAGCATGGCATCGCATTGGGCAAGCTCCTCACGCCCTACCCATTCGTCCGCCTTGTGGGCGCGGGCGATGTCGCCTGGGCCACAGACCAGGGTAGGGATGCCCGCCTGCGCGTAAAGCCCGGCCTCGGTGCCGAAGGCGATGGTGCCCGGGGCGCCATTGTCGCCGGTGAGCCGCGCCACGGCAGCGGCCTCCGGCGCGTCGGGGGCGGTGGCGAGGGCGGGATAGGCGGAAAGCTCCTCCAGCAGCAGGTCCGCCTCTGGCGCTTGCGCCTTCAGGGCCGCGCGCGCCTCCTCCGCCAGCGCCTCGATGCGGCGGAACAGGGCGGCGGTGTCGCTGCCGGGGATGGAGCGCAGCTCGAATTCCATCACCGCCTGGTCCGGCACCACGTTGAGCGCCCCGCCGCCGTGGAGGGAGCCGATGTGGAGCGTGGCATAGGGCGGATCGAAGGCGCCGTCCTGCGCGCCGGTCCTCAGCTCGTCCGCCAGATCCGCGAGCCGGGCGGTGAACCGGGCCAGCGCCGTCACCGCGTTCGCCGCCTGGTGCGGCAGGGCGGAATGGCCGGTGCGGCCCAGCGCAGTGGCGCGCCAGCCGGTCTTGCCCTTGTGGGCGCGCTTCACTTTCATGCCCGTGGGCTCGCCCACGATGCACAGCAGCGGCAGCGCCGGCAGCGCCGCGATTGCCGCCACCAGATCCCCCGCGCCCTTGCAGCCGATCTCCTCGTCGTAGGACAGGGCCACATGCACGGGGGTCTGCGGATCGGCGGCGGCGAAGGCAGGCAGCGCCGCGAGGACGCAGGCGACAAAGCCCTTCATGTCGGAAGTGCCGCGCCCGTACAGCCGGCCATCCCGCACGGCGAGGCGGAAGGGATCGCTGGTCCACGGCTGTCCCGCCACCGCCACCACGTCGGTGTGGGCGGACAGCACGATGCCGGGGCGGTCCTCCGGCCCGATGGAGATCAGCAGCGCGGTCTTCTCGCCGCCGACGTTGGGCAGGCGACGCACGCGGGCGAAGGGGGCGGCGATAGCCGCGATGGCGGAGACCACCTCTTCATTGGCGGTATCTGTAATCGAAGGAATTGAGATGAGTTTTCCAAGTATTTCTTCGGATAATACTTGCTTGCTCATGCCCGCCCCGCTAGAAAATTCATGAAAAGGAGACGGGAATGACCTATTCCATCGCCGCACGCTGCCCGCAAACCGGGGCCTTCGGCATCGCCATCACCTCGTCCAGCATCTGCGTCGCCAGCCGGTGCGCCTGGGTGAGCCCGCTCGGGCTCGTGACCACGCAGAATGTGACCGACCCCGCCCTGGGGCCCGCCGGCCTCGGGCTGCTGCGGCAGGGCCTCGGCGCCGGCGGCGTGCTCACAACCCTGCTGGCGGGAACACCGGAGCCCGCCTTCCGGCAGGCCAGCGTCATCGACCGCTACGGACAGGTGGCGTGGCATTCGGGCGCCGAGGCCCTGCCCATCGCGGCGGTCGCGGAAGGGCACGGCTGCATCGCTCTGGGCAATCTCCTCACCCATGACGGCGTGCCGGCCGCCATGCGCGACGCCTTCCTCGCCAACCCCACCCTGCCGCTGGCCGAGCGGCTGCTGCGGGGGCTGGAAGCCGGGCTCGAAGCTGGCGGCGAAACCGGGGACGAGCATGCGGCGGGCCTTCATGTGGCGCGCATCTATGACTGGCCGGTGGTGGACCTGCGGGTGGATTGGGACGAGGCCCCCATCGCCACCCTGCGCGCCCTGTGGGACCGCTACGCCCCCGAGCAGGCCGCCTTCGAGAGCCGCGCCCGGTCCCCTGCCACTGCGCCCGCTTTCTAGGATCTCGGGCCCGCCACGGCGCCCGGCTTGTGAAGGCCGGACGCCGCCATCACTTCGCATCGGAGGCGAAGGCCACGGCGTCGCCCGCCGCGAAATCGAGGGTGACGCGCGCGCCTGCCGGCCAGCGGCCCGGCGCGTCATGGCCGGGCACGCGCACGGTAACGCGGCCGCCCTTCGCGGCCGGCACATCCACCAGTACGTCCACGTGGGAGCCCTGGTAGACATGGGTCGCCACCGTGCCGGCGAGCACGCCGTCGGCATCGGCGAAACGCATGGCGTCCGGCCGCACGAACAGGTCCACGGCGGCGCCGGGCGCAAGGCCGTCCAGGGTCTCGGCACGCACCTGCACCCGGCCCTCGCCCAGCGCGACGGTGGCCACATCCCCAAGGCGGCGTTCGAGGCGCGCCGGCAGCACGTTCACGTCGCCCACGAAGGCGGCAACGAAGGGGTCGAGCGGCCGGCGATAGATCTCGTCGGGCGTGCCCACCTGGCGGATGCGCCCGTCCGACATCACCGCGATGCGGTCGGACATGGAGAGCGCCTCGCTCTGGTCGTGGGTGACGAAGATGGTGGTGACGGCCAGTTTTTTCTGGATCTCCTTCAGCTCCACCTGCATGGAGCCGCGCAGATTCTTGTCCAGCGCCGAGAACGGCTCGTCCAGCAGCAGCACCTTGGGGCGGATGACGAGGGCACGGGCCAGCGCCACGCGCTGCTGCTGGCCGCCGGAGAGCTGGCGCGGCTTGCGATCGCCGAAGGCGGCGAGCTTCACCAGCGCCAGCGCCTCGGCCACCCGCTGCTCGATTTCCTTTTTCGGCACGCCGCGCATGCGCAGGCCATAGCCCACGTTCTTCGCCACGCTCATGTGCGGGAACAGCGCGTAGTTCTGGAACACCACGCCGATCTCGCGATCATAGGGCGGCGTCTCGGTCATCAGGCTGCCGGAGACGAAGATCTCGCCGCCGTCCGCCTCCAGGAAGCCGGCGATGAGGTTCAGCAGGGTGGTCTTGCCGCAGCCGGACGGGCCGAGCAGCGTCATGAACTCGCCCTGGCCGATCTTCAGCCACGCCTCGTGCAGCGCGGTGGCGTCGCCGAAGCGCTTGGTGACGCCGTCGATCTGGACGCCCACCGGGTGGGTCCGGGACGCCACGTCAGGCGGGGTTGAGGACATGGAGGCGCGCTCCTGCGGATCGCGGCGTTCAGCGGGCATGCTCAACGTTCAGCACCTTTCCGAGGCCGAGAAACTGGTTGGCGAGGGTGAGGAGGCCCGCCGTCACCACGATGTAGATGACGGAGAGCGCCGCGAGCGTCGGGTCGGCATATTCGCGGACATAGTTGTACATGGCCACCGGCAAGGTCTGGGTCGCCTGGGCGGTGACGAACAGCGAGGCCGTGAACTCGTTGAAGGACAGGATGGCCGCGAACAGCCAGCCCGAGAACAGGCCGGGGATGAGGAGTGGCAGCGTCACCGTCCACAGCGCCATGCCGGGCTTCGCCCCGAGGCTCGCGGCGGCCAGCTCCAGCCGCCCGTCGAGATTGCGCAGGGACACATAGACCGACCGCATGACGAAGGGCAGCACCAGCACCACATGGCAGACGATGACGAGGGCGAAGGTGCGCGTGGCATGCACCTGCGCGGCGAGGATGAGGAAGCCGAGGCCGATGGTGAAGTGCGGGATCACCAGCGGCGAGGTCAGCATGGCCTCCAGCGCCGTCTTGCCGCGAAAGCTGTAGCGGTCGATGGCGAAGGCGAAGCCCGCGCCCACCACCAGCGCGATGGAGGAGGCGAACGCGGTGATGATGAGCCCGTTCTGGAAGCCGACGGCGAAATCGCGATAGGTGAAGGCCCGCCGGAACCAGCGCAGCGACCACGACTGCGGCGGGAAGGTGAGGATGGCGCGGTCGTTGAAGGCCGAGATGGCCACCACCACCGCCGGCAGGATGATGAAGGCGACGATGAGCGCAACCACGCTCCAGCCGGCGACCTTCAGGATGCGCTCGCCGACGCGGGCGGGAATGACACGGCGGCGCATCAGTGGGCTCCGATCTTTTCCAGCGGGCGGATGGCCTGCTTCGCCATGGCCAGCACCGCGAAGGTGAGCGCGATGCCGGTGATGGAAAGCGCCGCCGCGAACGGGAAATTGAAGGAGGCGAAGCCCAATTGGTAGACGAGGGTCGAGATCATGCTCACCCGCCCGCCGCCGATCATCTGGGGAGTCGCGAAGGCCGAGAACGTCCAGGCGAAGGCGGTGGAAACGCCCGCCACCACCCCGGGCATGGAGAGCGGCAGCGTCACCGTGAGGAATGCCTTCACCGGCCCGGCGCCCAGCGAGGTGGCCGCCTTCTCATAGTCCACGTCGATGTGGGAGAGCGCGGCGGCGAGCATGATGACCATCACCGGCAGCGTCACATGCACCAGCGCCACCACCACGCCGAAGGTGGTGAACATCATCTGCACCGGACGCTCCACGAGGCCAAGGCCCACCAGAGTCGAATTGATGAAGCCGGTATTGCCCAGAACGATGATCCAGGAATAGGTCCGCACCACCTCGCCGAGGAACAGCGGCGTTACCGCCGTGATCAGCAGGAACGACTTCAGCGGCACGTTGCGCGTGCGCACCAGCGCGAAGGCCAGGGGATAGGCCACCAGGAGGGTGATGAAGGCGGTGAGCAGGCAGATCCACACGGTCTGCACGAACACCTGCGCATAGAGCGGGCGCAGCAGCGCCTCGAAATTCGACAGGGAGAAGCCGCCCGGATCGAGCGATCCCGGCACATAGGCGCGGAAGGCATATTGCAGGATCGCCGCCAGCGCCGCCGCCGAGGCAAGGGCCGCCAGCACGGCTGGGGTGACGAACAGGGCGAGGAAGGGGCGCTTGTTCATGCCATTCGACCATTCTTGAGCCGTCCCGGCGTCCTGTCCGGGGCGGAGGGGAGAGTGGGCAGGGGCCCCACACTTCCCCTCCGCAGTGATGCGATGCCCGACCACCGATCAGGGCAGTCTGGGGGCCGGGCGTCCGCCTCACATCCCGGGCGGACGCAGAGCCGCGCCCGCCATGACCGGCAGTCTCGACGACGACTTGCTCGACGACTATTTGGCGATCATGTTCTCGGAGAACCACTTGCGCCATTCGGCGGTCTTCTCCGCGCGCAGCTTGTGGTCGATGATGATGGTTTCCTTCTCCCACTGCTCGGCGGTGGTGAAGACGCCCGGAAGCTTGGCCGTCTCGGCGCTCACCTTGGCGCCGAGCACGGTGGGCGATCCCTTCTTCAGCTCGGCGATCTGGCCCTGCACCTCGGGATCGAGCGCCGTGTTGATGAACTTCTGCGCCAGCTCCTGCTTCTTGGAGCCCTTCATGATGGCCATGGTGTCGATGCCGAGCACGCCGCCTTCCTTCGGGATCACCAGCTTGATCGGAACGCCCTGCGCGATCATGTAGTAGGCATTCATGGACAGCATGATCTGCACCGGCGTCTCACCGGTGGCGATGAGCTGCTGGGAGTTGGCGTCGTTGGTGTAGAAGGCCTTGAAATTCGGCTTCAGCGCCAGCAGCTTCTGCTCGCCCTTCTGCCAGTCCGCAGGAGAGCCGCCGGCCAGCAGCGCGGACACCGCGATGATGTGGCTGGGGTCAAAATCGGGGGCCGCGATCATGCCCTTCAGCTCGGGGCTCCACAGGTCGGCCCAGGACGAGAAGGTGATGTTCTTCGGCGTCAGGTCGGGCCGGTAGCCGATGGTGTAGACATAGGCCCAGGCGCCGATGTGATAGGGGCTCACCTTGGCCTGCGGCACCAGCTTCGACGCATTGGGGATCTTGGCCAGATCCAGCGTCTCGAACAGGTCGTCGGTGGCATAGAGCCAGCCCACATGGGCGGTGGTGAAGGTGATGTCGCTTTCGGGGGAACCCTTGGCGAGCTTCGCTTTGTTCAGCCGGTCGATGGTGCCGCCGGTGATATATTCAACTTCCACGCCGGTGTCGGCGGTGAACTTCTTGGCGATGGTGTCGGCGATGAGATCGCGGAAGCTGCCGCCCCACGTGCTCACCACCAGCTTTTCCGCAGCGCTCACCGGACCCGCCGCGAGGGCGGCCAGTGCGAGGCCGAGGGCAAGGAACTTGCCTTTCATCCGTGTTCTCCTCTGGATCCGCCTTTGCGGCGGTTGATTATATGGGCCGATCCTGCGACATCCGACGCGAGACCTTTACGTAAATGTACGTAGAGTGGCGCGCGAATGAAACAGGAAAATTGCAATTCTAAAGTATTTTAGAAGCGTTTGAGCGTATCATTACTTCATTAAATACAGTCATTCCCCGCACCGATAGCGGCGCGAGGATGAGAGGCCCGATGCTTCACCGCCGTCCTGCCCGGCTGGTCCGGAGCAGCGACCCGGCCGCCGAGTGGATCCCCCGGTCAAGCCGGGGGATGACGGCGTTTGGAATGCGTCATGCGCATGCCGCCGCGCGCCGCGACGACGGACCGAGCACGCCGAAGGGCGCTCGCCGCCCTCACGCCCGCTCGGCCGGGATCTCGGCGATGATGTCGATCTCCATCAGATATTCCGGCTTGGCGAGGCCCTGCGCGATGATGCCGGTGGAGACCGGATAGACCCCCTTCAGCCAAGAGCCCACCACGCGGTAGACCGGTTCGCGATAGGCCCGGTCGGTGATGTAGATGACGATCTTCACCACGTCCTCGAGCCGCGCGCCGGCCTCTTCCAGGAGCACCTTGGCGCAGGCCATGGCGTTCTCGGTCTGGGCCGCCGCATCGCCGACGCCGACGATGTTGCCGTCGAGGTCCATGGCGGTCTGGCCGCGCAGGTAGACCGTGTTGCCGGCACGGACCGCCATGCATACGTCGTTGTCGAGATTCTGCTCGGGATAGGCCTGCTTGGTGTTGAAAGGGCGGATGCGGGTGTGGGTGGTCCGGGTTTGGGTGGTCACGGTGCGAACCTCAGGCAGCGGAGAGGCGCCGATAGGCGCGGTTGGCGTAGAGCAGCGGCTCGGCCTCGGCCTCGATGCCGTGGACCGCGGTCACCTCGCCCACCACGATGCGGTGGGTGCCATAGGCGTGGTGGGCGGCGAGCCGGCAATCGAAGCTCGTGAGCGCGTCGGCGAGCACCGGCGCACCGCTCGCCGCCACGTCCCAACGGGCGGCGGCGAAGCGGTCATCGCGCAGTTCGGGGATCTGGCCGGCGAAGGCGTCGGCGACCCGCGACTGGTGATGGGCGAGCACGTTGGCGACGAACACGCCGTTGGCCTCGATGGTCGCCAGCGCCGCGCTCTTCTCATGGATGCACAGGATCAGCGAGGGCGGCTCCATGCACAAAGAGGCCAGCGAGGAGACGGTGAGCCCGGCCTTCCCGGCCGGCCCGTCGGTGACGATCACCGCCACCCCGGACGCCATGCGCCGCATGGCCTCGCGGAACAGCGCCGGATCGATGGGGGCGCTCATTTCAGCGACCCCTTCACCCTGTCGGAGAGGCCGGCGGTCTTGCGCACGAAGTCCAGCGGACCCTCGAAGTCGAAGCTCTTGTAGACCGCCGCCAAGTGATTGAAGTGCGGCGCCTGGGCGAACTGCACGAAGGCGAGGCGGTGGCCGGCATAATCGGACGAGACGAGATCGCGCGCGAAGGCGAGCAGCTTGCGCCGGTCGTCGGATTCCCAATTGTCGTTGAGGGTGTAGAACTTCTTCAGCCAGTCCGAGGTGCCCTCGGCCTCGAACGCCGCCACGTTCGGCGTCACGCAGATCTGGCCGCCGATCAGCTCGCGGGTGGCATGCATCATGGCCGGAAGCTGCGAGCAGGCCAGCACGCGCCCGGCATAGAGGATGGACTGGTTGGGCATGAGCAGCCCCGCCGGGCTCTTCTCGGCCAGCGCGATGGAGGCGGTGAGGTGGGCGTTGATGCCCTCGCGATAGACCGCAAGGTCCGCCAGCTTCTCCTGTACCGACTGGAGTTTGTCGAGGCCGGTCTGCTTGGCGTTCCACAGCGCCGCGCCGATCATCATGTCGGCCACGTAGAGCAGGCGCAGCACATAAGGATAGGCCGAGTAGCGGTGCAGCGTGCCGCGCACGAACTGGGCCGCCTTGGTATAGCGATAGAAGAACACGTCCTCCCAGGGGATGAGAACGTCGTCGAAGATCACCAGCGTATCCACCTCGTCGTAGCGATTGGCGAGGGGATAGTCGGCCGGGTTGGTGCGGCCGGCGAAGCCCGAGCGGCAGATGTGCTTCACCCCCGGCGCGCCCATCTTGACGATGCAGCCGAGCGCGTAGTCACTTTCCTTCTCGTCGGTCCAGGCACCCACGGTGGGCTTGAGATAGGCCTGGTCCGCATAGGCGGCGGCGGTCTCGTACTTGGCGCCGCGGATGATGATGCCCGCGTCCGTCTCTTTCGTGACGTGCACCATCATGTCCGGGTCGCGCTCGGAGATGTGGCGGGAGCGGTCGCCCTTGGGATCGGTATTGGCGGAGACGTGGAAGGGGTCTTCCTCCACCACGCGCTTGATGTGGTTGTCGATGTTGGCGGCGAAGCGCGGGTCGATGGCGGCCAGCATGTCGCGACCGTCCTGCAGCGACCACATCTCGCCGATGGTCTCATCGCCGACGCGGGTGACCACCCCTCCCACGTCCTTCAAAAGGATGTCCACACCCTGGCGCTTGGCGTGCCAGTGCTCCTGTGTGGTGGGCGGTTGGTGGAAGATGGAATGCACCGCATTGTCTTCCACATAGGTCAGCGCCGGGGCGGTGGCCTCCTCGTGGTGGAGGTCGTACATGCGCGCCTTGATATCCACGATGGGCTTGAAGGCGGCATGGGTGGTGACATCCTTCACCCGCTCGCCGTCGATCCAGATCTCGCGCCCGTCGCGCAGGCCGTCCTTGTAGGCGGCTCCGGTCCTGATCATCTCGCGCCTGCTCCCGAATTGGTCATGCCTAGGATTGGTGCAGAGTGTGGGGCCGGCGCTCGGATCGATAAAATATTTTCTCTGAGGCGAAAAGATCGGCTTTTATGATCCAGATCAATGCGCCACAGTGGGGCCGTCACCGGAGCCTCGCCGACGTGGTCGTGTCCGCCCCCTGCCCGCTTTCGCGATTGCCTTTTCCATCCAGCGTCTTGGCCTGCCCGGAAGCCCCGGGGAGATGAACGTGTCCCTGCGCGCCCTGCGCTACGTGGTGGCCGCGGCCGATTGCGGCAACGTCACCGAGGCGGCACGCCAGCTCAACGTGTCCCAGCCCTCCATCTCCGCCGCCATCGCCCAGACCGAGGCGGATCTCGGGCTTCAGCTCTTCGTCCGCCACCATGCGCGGGGCATCTCGCTCACCTCGGCCGGGCAGCGCTATGTGAACGAGGCGCGCCATCTCCTCGCCCACGCCCGCGACTTCGCCCAGACCGCCGAGGCGCTCGGCGACAGTCTGAGGGGGGAAATCGCGCTGGGCTGCTTCCTCACCATCGCGCCGCGCTTCATGCCGGCGCTGCTGGCGCGCTTTGCCGAGGTGCAGCCGGGCATCACGGTGAAGCTGGAAGAAGGAGACCAGCGGGAGATCCTCGACGGCATCCTCTCCGGCAGGCTGGAGATCGCCGTGTCCTACGGCTATGCGGTGCCGGAGGAATTGTCGGGGGAACTGCTCATCGACCTGCCGCCTTTGCTGGTGGTGGCGGCCGATCATCCTTTGGCAGGCAAGAGCGTGGTCTCGCTGAAGGACGTGGCCGACGAGCCCTTCCTGCTCTACGACCTGCCCCACACCCGCGACTATTTCTTCTCCCTGTTCGATGCCGCCGGCATCACCCCGCGCATCGCCTACCGCTCGCGCTCCTACGAGCTGATCCGGGGCCTCGTGGGGCAGAAGCGCGGCTACACGCTGCACAATGCCTCGCCCCGCACCACCATGGCCTATGACGGCAGCCGGGTAGCGGTGCGACCGCTGAAGGAGCGCCTGCCGCCGGTGAAGGTGATGCGCCTCACCCTGCGCCGCCAGCCCATGCGCCCGGCGGTGGAGGTGTTCGCACGCTTCCTGTCCGATGCCTTCTCCCCCGGCGGCATGTTCGCCCCCGGGTCCATCGCACCGGACATGGACTAAAGTGGTTTCGAGCGAAGTGGGCACCGGTTCGTGTGAAGAAACTGCGTTGCTCCCGAGGCTGCGCGGCACGATGACGTAGCGTAAAATTCAAATGGGATGTCGGGACGGCCGCCGGCGTCCGTCCTTGGGGGGATGCAGGCCGCCATGGCCAGCCAGAACCGAGGAGAGCGACATGCGCGTGATGGTGATCGTGAAGGCGACGGCCGACAGCGAGGCGGGCCTCATGCCCTCGTCCGAACTGCTGGAGGCCATGGGCAAGTTCAACGAGGAGCTGGCCAATGCCGGCATCATGCTGTCCGGCGACGGCCTGAAGCCGTCCTCGAATGGCAAGCGCGTCGCCTTCGACGGCCCGGGACGCATCGTCATGGACGGCCCCTTCGCCGAGACCAAGGAGCTGATCGCCGGCTATTGGCTGTGGGAGGTCAAGGACATGGAAGAGGCGGTCGCCTGGGTGAAGCGCTGCCCCAACCCCATGCCCGGCCCGAGCGAGATCGAGATCCGGCCGCTCTATGAGATGGCCGATTTCGGCGACGCCGTGACGCCTGAGGCGGTCGCGCCCCACGACCGCGCCCGCGAGGCCATCGCCAAGCGCTGAGGGACCGACCGCCACAAGCGCGAGGGGACCCCCTCCCCTCGCGCTTCAATACCCCCGCTTGGGGTCCACCTGGTTCAAAACCTGTTCGCCCGCCTCGATGCGGCGGATGTTCTCCACGATCTGGGGCGCGGCAGTGCGCGGGATGGCGACGGAGGCGAGGTGCGGTGTCACCAGCACGTTGTCCATGGCCCAGAGCGGGCTTTCGGCGGGCAGCGGCTCCACCTCGAACACGTCGAGGGTTGCCTCGGCAATGTGGCCGGAGCGCAGCGCCTCGATCAGCGCCGCCTCGTCCACCACCGCCCCGCGGGCCACGTTGATGAACTTGGCACCCTTGGGCAGCTGCGCGAGGCGCGCGGCGTTCACGAGCCCGCGCGTGTCAGGCGTCAGCGGCAGCATCACCACCACGATGTCGCTGCCTGCGAGGAACCCGGGCAAGGCTTCAAGGCCGTGGAAGCACGAAACGCCCTCCAGCGCCTTGGGGGTGCGCGACCAGCCCCGCACGTCGAAGCCGTGCCGGGCCAGCTCCAGAGCCGCCACCGCGCCCAGGTCGCCGAGGCCGAGCACGCCCACGCGGGTCTCGGCCGCCGTGCGCGGATGCACATAGTGCCAGCGCCCCTCCCGCTGCGCCCGCTCGAAGGTGGGAATGTCGCGGGCGTGGCGCAGCACGCAGAACAGCACGAACGACGCCATCATCTGCGACATGTTGGGGTCGCTGAGGCGGGTGACCGGCACGTCCGGCAGATCATCCCGCGCCACCAGGGCATCCACGCCGGCGCCGAGATTGATGACGAGCTTCAGGTTGGGGAAGCGCGCGAAGAAGCCGTGGGGCGGCTTCCACACCAGCGCGTAGCGGACCTCCGCCGGATCCCCCTCCACATGGCCGTCCCCCGCCCGTGCGATCCGCACGTCGAGGCCGGGATGGGCGGCCTGAAGGGCGCTCGTCCATTCCTGTCCGATGTCCACGGCGCTGTAGAACACCAGCGCCCCGCTCGCCTGCTCGCTCACTTGCCCGTCCCCTCCGCCTGCGCCGCGGCCAGCTTCGCCGCCGCGCTGATGGCGAGTTCGTAGCCCAGCGCGCCAAGGCCCGCCACGATCCCCGTCGCCGCCTTGGAGACGAAGGAATGGTGCCGGAACGGCTCGCGCCGGTACACATTGCTCATGTGCGCCTCGATGATGGGCTTGGGAAAGGCCAGCAGCGCATCGAGGATGGCGATGGACGTATAGGTGAGGCCCGCCGCATTGATGACGATGGCATCCGCCTTGGCCCGCGCTTCCTGGATCCAGTCCACGATCACGCCCTCATGGTTGGACTGGCGGAAATCGAGGGTGACCCCCAGCGCCGCCGCATGGGCGTGGCAGCGCGCCTCGATGGCCGGGAAGCTCTCGCTGCCGTAGGTGCCGGACGGGTCGAGGCCGTAGAGATTGGCGTTCGGCCCGTTGATGAAGAAGATCGTGGTTGCCACCGCTGGTGTCCTGTTTTCTGGAAGGCGAATTTGGCAGGCGAACTTGGAAAGTCTCGCGCACTGTCAACGGCCCGGCCGCCGCCGGCCAATCGAAAGTTGGGATGGCGGGCATCGGCTTTCCTGATTTTGTGCCCCCCTCTTTGAAAGTCGGGGGAACCGGAGCGCGATAACGGCGTTCTCAGGTTCGACGTCGCGCCGGAAGAATAATCGGATCATGTCAGCTCCAGGTCTCGCGCCAAGTACGGTAGCAGCCGCACGCACAGTGTTGCTGGTCGAGGACGATGCCCTCGTCCGGCTGGTCACGGCGGGCGAATTGCGGGAGGCCGGCCTCACCGTCATCGAGGCGGCCTCGGCGCAGGAAGCCTACGAGGCCATCATCGCTGGCCTGCATGTGGACGTGGTGTTCACCGACGTGCGCACCGAAGGCACGCTGGACGGCTACGAGCTGGCCCGCATGCTGAAGGCGGAGCGCCCCAGCCTGCCGGTGATCCTCACCTCCGGCCATCTGGACGGTTCGGTGGCGGCCCTGGTCGCGCCCTTCCTCGCCAAGCCCTACAGCGTGGAAACCGTGATCCAGCTCATCCACGCCCAGTTCGCAAACGAGGCCTCCTGATGATGCAAGCCGATGCAGCCGAGCCCGCCCCCACCGTCCTGGTGGTGGAGACCGACATCGTCGTCCGCCATGTCATCGCCGATTACCTGCGTGGCTGCGGCTACCGGGTGCTGGAGGCGGCGACCGGCGAAGAAGCAGGCTTGATCCTGGAGGTGGAGGCCGAGGGCATCGACATCGTGCTCGCCGACGCCGCCGCGACCGGCGACCGGGAAGGCTTTGCGCTCGCGCGCTGGCTGCGGGAGACCCATCCCCACATGGATGTGGTGCTGGCCGGCTCGCCCGCCATGGCCGCCGCCCAGGCCACCGACCTGTGCGAGGATGGCCCGGCCGTGGACAAGCCCTATCAGCCCCAGCAACTGGCCGACCGCATCCGCTGGCTCATGGCGCGGCGCGGACGGCACCGCTGAAGCTCGCTTTTTGCCTGCCGGTGTTGAATGCTCACCGCAGCATGTAGCGCACGCCGAAGCGCACCTGGTGGGCAATTGTATCGCTCACAGCGAACACTCCGGCGGACGACGGCGACCCTAGATCCAGGTAGCGGTAGCCCACATCCAGGCTGAGGTCGGAGCTGAGCGCGTAGGACAACCCCGCCCCCGCCGACCACGCGAACTGCCAGTCGTTCACCGCTGGGCCGAAGGCAGCCGGGGTCACATCGAGCGTATTAATGGAAAAGCCGAGGCCGGCGCTCAGATAGGGCGTGAAGCCGGCCAGCGTGATCACGTCCCAGTACAGGCTCGCCAGTGCCACCGTCGCGTTCGACGACAGGTGGGCGACGCCGTTCCGGGCTGTGCCGAGGTCGAGATAGTCGAGGCTCACCTCGCCGCGCAGCACCGGGAGAAACCGGTAGCCCAGCCCGCCACCCACCGACCAGCCCGAGCCGGACAGATCACTGCCCGCCGGCACGCCCGCGGTGGTGACGCGGCCACCCGTGGAGGCCACATAGCCGGCATCCGCCCGCATGTACCAGCCGGAGGGGGCATCGTCCGAAACCTCGGGAGGGGCAAGGGAGAAATCGCCGGGGCGGCCGAGCTTGGCCAGCATGTCGGCGGCCTCGGGGTCAGCCGCCTGCGCCACCGTTCCGGCCGACAGGAAGGCCACCGCCGCCGCGCCGGCGAGACCACAACGCCCCGCACTCCAAAACCGCACCATTGCTTGAACCCGTGCCAAGATCCGCTTTCGAAGCAGACCCTCGCATAGCAAGCTTTAAGGCCGGATTAACCCTGACGAACAGTTAAGCGGGGGCTCAGGCGGCGACCTTCTGGAGCACGTCGATGACGTCGTCGACCACGTTCTCGACGAGGTCGCGGTCGTCGCCCTCGCCCATCACCCGGATCACCGGCTCGGTGCCCGAAGGGCGGATCAGCAGGCGGCCATGATTGGCGAGGCGGCGCTCCGCATCGGCGATCACGATCTTCACCTTCTCGTCCTCCAGCGGCCGGCCGCTGGCATAGCGCACATTCTTGAGGATCTGCGGCAGCGGATCGAAGCGATGGCACACCTCGGACACCGGCTTGCCCCGCCGCGCCACCACGGCGAGCACCTGGAGCGCGGCCACGAGGCCATCTCCGGTGGTAGAATAGTCCGACAGGATGATGTGGCCGGACTGCTCGCCGCCCACATTGTAGCCGTCCGCGCGCATGCGCTCGAGCACGTAGCGGTCGCCCACGGCAGTGCGGGCGAGCGAGATGCCCTCCCCCGCCAGATGCCGCTCCAGGCCCAGGTTGGACATGACGGTGGCCACCAGCCCGCTGCGGGCGAGGCGGCCGTCTTCCTTGAAGCTCTCGGCCACCACCGCCATCAGCTGGTCGCCGTCCACCACGTGGCCCTTCTCGTCCACGATGATCACCCGGTCGGCGTCGCCGTCGAGGGCGATGCCGATGTCGGCGCGCACTTCCCGCACCTTGGCGGACAGCGCGGCGGGCGAGGTGGAGCCCACGTCGCGGTTGATGTTCATGCCATCGGGCTCGACGCCGATGGAGACCACGTCCGCCCCCAGCTCCCACAGGGCTTCGGGGGCGACCTTGTAGCCGGCGCCATTGGCGCAATCCACCACCACGCGGATACCGTCGAAGGTCTGGTCCCGCGGCAGGGTACGCTTGGCATATTCGATATAGCGGGCGTGCACGCCTTCGAGCCGCTTGGCCCGGCCGATCTCGGCGGGCTTGGCGAGGCGCTTGGCCATGTCCTCGTCGATCAGCCCCTCGATCTCCCGCTCCACCTCGTCGGAGAGCTTGAAGCCGTCGGGGCCGAACAGCTTGATGCCGTTGTCGTCATAGGGATTGTGCGAGGCGGAGATCATCACGCCCAGGTCGGCGCGCATGGAGCGGGTGAGCATGCCCACCGCCGGGGTCGGCACCGGGCCGAGCAGCAGCACGTCCATGCCCACGGAGGTAAAGCCCGCCACCAGGGCGTTCTCAATCATGTAGCCGGACAGTCGGGTGTCCTTGCCGATGACCACGCGGTGGCGGTATTCGCCCCGCTGGAAGGTCAGGCCCGCGGCCATGCCGACCCGAAGCGCCAGATCGGCCGTCAGCGTTGCGTTGGCGCGCCCGCGCACACCGTCCGTCCCGAAATATTTGCGCGACATGTTCCCTCTTGCTCCACGCTGGCGCGGGCACTGATTCCACAGGGGTTTATCTGCCTTATCATCCCTGGCGCGCGGCACGCCATCACTTCTGGTGACGCGCGCGTAACGAAGCACGGCTGCCCCGCCCCTGGATGACACCCCGATGGTCTGTTCTCTACGGCTACAAAAGTGTCAAAAACAAAGCCTTGGCCGCAACAGGAAGGCACGCCGCCCTATACAGCCTAGCCGCCAGGGACAAACGCAGGGTTAAGGCGAAGATTGCGCCGGCCCCTCGCCCAATGCTACGGCTCCGCCGATTCTTTGCGGAGATTGCCCCTCGTGACCTCAAGCGCCCTCGACGTTCTCGCCATCGGCAATGCCATCGTCGATGTCCTCTCCCGCGCCGAGGAGGATGTCCTGGCCCGGCACGCCATGGTGAAGGGCGGCATGGCCCTCATCGACGAGACACGGGCGGAAGAGGTCTACGCCGCCATGGGGCCGGGCACCGAGGCCTCGGGCGGCTCGGCGGCCAACACGGCGGCGGGCATCGCCTCCCTCGGCGGGCGCGCCGGCTTCGTCGGCCGGGTGAAGGCGGACACGCTCGGCACCGTCTTCGGCCACGACATCCGCGCCGCCGGGGTCGCCTATGCCACGCCGGCCGCCGCCGACGGACCCGCTACCGCGCGCTGCCTGATCCTGGTGACGCCCGACGGCGAGCGCACCATGAACACCTATCTCGGCGCCGCCCAGCATCTCACCACCGCCGATATCCATGCGGGCGAGGTGGAAAGCGCCGCAATCACCTATCTGGAAGGCTATCTGTGGGACCCGCCGCCGGCGAAGGAGGCCTTCCTCGCCGCCGCCCGGATCGCCCACGGCGCCGGCCGCAAGGTGGCCCTCTCCCTGTCTGACGCCTTCTGCGTGGACCGTTATCGCGGCGAGTTCCTGGACCTGATCCGGGGCGGCACCGTGGACCTCGTGTTCTGCAACGAGGGCGAGCTGAAATCCCTCTACGAGACCGCCGATTTCGATGCCGCCATCGTCGCCCTGCGCCGCGATGCGAAGGAGGCGGTGGTGACGCGCTCGGAGAAGGGGGCCTCCTTTGTCACCTCCGGCGCGGTGGTGAGCGTGCCGGCCCATCCGGTGGAGAAGGTGGTGGACACCACCGGCGCCGGCGACCTCTTCGCCGCCGGCTTCCTCGCCGGCTACACGCGCGGGCTGGACCCGGCCACCGCTTTGCGCCTCGGCGCGCTGGCGGCGGGGGAGATCATCGGCCAGATGGGCGCGCGGCCCCAGCGTCCCCTCCTCGACCTCGCCCGCGAGGCCGGCCTCCTGTCGTGAGCGATTTGCCGAGTGACTCGCCAAGCGATTTGCCGGCCGCTCCCGACGTGGCGGACGCGGCCGGCCGGGCACTCGCCGCCATCGACAGCCGCGCCCCGCTGCTCATGGTGCTGGGCGGGGCCGGCACCGGCAAGACGACCTTCCTGCACGCCTTGCGCAAGACCCCGCGCGGGCGGCAGGTGTTCCTGGCCCCCACCGGCGTCGCGGCGCTCCAGGCCGGCGGGCAGACCATCCATTCCTTCTTCGGCATCCCCCCGCGCCTGCTCAACCCCGACGAGGTGAAGCCACGGGTGCAGGTGCGCCGCCTGCTCAAGAAACTCGACCGGGTGGTGATCGACGAAGTGTCCATGGTCCGCGCCGACCTCATGGACGCCATCGACATTTCGCTCCGCATCGCCCGCGACACTTCCGAGCCGTTCGGCGGGGTGCAGATGGTGCTGGTGGGGGATTTCCTGCAGCTCCCCCCGGTGGTGCCCATGGCCGAGCAGGAGATGCTGGGCCGGATGGGCTATGAAGGCCCCTTCGCCTTCAACGCCAAGGCCTTGGCCGACCGCGAGCCGGTCGGCGTGCCGTTTACCCACGTGCACCGGCAGACCGACCGCGCCTTCATCGCCATGCTGGACGCCATCCGGCGCGGACGCGGCGCGCGGGAGGCGGCGGAGGCCCTGAACGACGCCTGCGTGCGCCCCCATCGCGACGGCGCCCTTCCGGTGCTGCTCACCCCCACCAATGCCCGCGCCGACGCCTACAACGCCCGAGGCCTTGCCACCCTGGCCGACGCCGGCCGCGAATTCTCCGGCCTGCTGAAGGGCGAGTTCGGGCTGGAGGGCGACCGCCTGCCGGTGGCGGAACGGCTGGTGCTGAAGCGCGGCGCGCGGGTGATGGCCCTGCGCAACGATCCGGCCCGGCGCTGGGTCAACGGCTCGGTGGGCACCGTGGTGGGGCTGGGCGACAATTCCGCCATGGTGAAGCTGGATGCCGGGCCGGTGGTGGAGATCGAATCCTTCACCTGGGAGCGCATCCGCTACGGCTGGGACGAGCCGGGCGGCCGCATCGAGGCGCAGGTGGTGGGCACCTACACCCAGCTGCCGCTGGCCCCCGCCTGGGCGCTGACCATGCACAAGGCGCAGGGCCTGACCCTGGAAGACGTGCGCATCGACTTCGGCGACGGCGCCTTCGCCCCGGGGCAGGCCTATGTGGCGTTGTCGCGGGCGCGCTCGCTGGAAGGGCTCTCGCTGGTACGGGCGATCCGGGGACAGGACGTGCGCGTGGACCGGCGGGTGGTGGGGTTCATGGAGCGGTTCGAGGGGTGAGGATAAGTCTGACGCAGCGTCATCTATCATGACGGAACGACAGAGTCGATGGCGGTATTAAGTTGGCGCACTGCGTTTGATTATTGCATGTATCGCCGCGCGCCGGTTTTTCGACAGTTGACGCAGAAACCGCCCTCATGCACTAAACATTCCAATCAACGCATTCTCCTTGGCCCCTGCTTCCGCTTAAATTTCCGGTCTGGATAAGGATTTAAGCCGGCGCGACATCACCTGGAGCCCTGGGTTTACCTGCCTGCGACTCACGCTAGAAATGAGCACATCATCATGGGGAACAACTGTCGGAAACAGTCCTCAATTTAGACCGACTCTCTCCACGTCATGGCGAAACCTGTTGGTGTTCAAGCGTCGCACATAAACACAGGACGGATGGCTCAATCCAAACCGAGGCCGGGCCGTTGCCGGGAGTGGCAGCGTCCCTTCCCACAAGAGAAGGTCGCCCATGCTTTCAAAGCGTCATTTCCTGAAGATCCTCGCCGCCGGCGGGCTGTCCGCGCCGGCCCTCGTGCCCGGCCTGTCCCGCGCGGCGCCGGCTCCCGATCGCCCCGGCTTCTTCAAGGCGAAGGACATCGCCGAGGCCGGCTTCATCTACGGCCTGCCGCTGGTGATGAACTATGGGGTGATGTACGAATACGTGGTCGACAAGAACTCGGGCCAGTTCAAGGCCCCGTTCAACCAGATCTACAACGAAGCCCGTGTCTTCACCTATCAGGACACCTCGGTCCCCACGCCAAACAGCGACACGCCCTATTCGCTGGCGTGGCTGGACCTGCGCGCCGAGCCACAGGTCATCTCGGTGCCGGCGGTGGACCCCAAGCGCTATTATTCGGTCCAGCTGGTGGACGGCAACACCTTCAACTACGGCTATATCGGCAGTCGCGCCACCGGCAACGACGCCGGCGACTTCCTGGCGGTCGGGCCGCGCTGGACCGGCGAGACGACGCCCGGAATCCGCAAGGTCTTTCGCGCCAGCACCGACTTTGCCCTGACCATCTTCCGCACCCAGCTGTTCGATGCCGCCGACATCGACAACGTGAAGAAGGTGCAGGCGGGCTACCAGTTGCGGCCGCTCTCCGCCTTCCTCGGCAAGGCGGCGCCGCCGGCCGCGCCGGTGCCGGACTTCCCCAAGTTCACCAAGGACCTCGCGCGCACGGACTTCTTCGAGTTCCTCGATTTCGCGCTGCAATTCTCCCCCGCCCTGCCGGAGGAGCGCGAGATCCGCGCGCAGTTGGCCACCATCGGCGTCGGGGCCGGCAAGAGCTTCGATTTCAAGACCCTCTCGCTGGAGGAAAAGGCCGAGATCCTGCTGGGCCTCAAGGAGGGCCAGCGCAAGGTGACCGAGGCCGTGGCGGCCTTCGGCACGAACTTCAACGGCTGGCGGGTGGGCTCGCCCGCGGGCGACGCCGCCTTCTTCAACGGCGACTGGCTGCTGCGGGCGGTGGGGGCCCAGGCCGGCATCTATGGCAATGACGCCGTCGAGGCCACCTATCCGATGACGCGCCTGGATGCCGATGGCCAGACCCTCGACGGCTCCAGGCACAATTACACCCTGACCTTCCCGGCCGATGGCCTGCCGCCGGTCAACGCCTTCTGGTCGGTGACCATGTATGACGGCGTGAACCAGCTGCTCATCAAGAACCCCATCGACCGCTACCTCATCAACTCGCCGATGCTGCCGAACCTGAAGCGCAACGCCGACGGGTCGGTCACCCTCCTCATCCAGAACAAGTCCCCCGGCCCGGACAAGGAGAGCAACTGGCTGCCCGCGCCGGACGGCCCCATCTACCTGGTGATGCGCCTCTACTGGCCCAAGGAAACGCCCCCCTCCATCCTCCCCGCCGGCAGGGGCACCTGGCAGCCGCCGGGCATCCGGAAGGCCTGATAGGGGGGCGAGCCGCAGGAGCGGAGCGGCTGGCGCTGAAGCCCAGCGCGGGGGTGATACCCCCGCGCTGGGTGGGGCTGACGCTCGAAGACCCGCGCATCGACTTCGGCGACGGCGCCTTCGCTTCGGGTGGGCCTATGTGGCTGGCTCGCGGGCTTTGGAGGGGCAGTCGCTGGTACGGCCGATCCGCGGTCAGGATGCGCGCGTGGACCGCCGGGTGGTGGGGTTCATGGAGCGGTTTGAGGGGTGAGGGGGGCAGATGGTCGAACCAACATCGGAGCTGTTTCAACCCCCGCTTTTTGGATGGCCTCCCAACCGAACTCCGCCGGCCGCTGACACTCAGATTCCGAGATTCGAAGCAACGAACTGGTCAAAGGTAGTCCAGCCAATTGCTAAGGATCAGGCCTGCCCGAATTCGTTGCGTCTTGGCCTCCTTTAACTCCTTGCGGAGACGCGGCACGTTCCGCTTTTCGTCGTAGAAGAAAACTCCTCGTCGAAGCATAGGACCAAAAAGAGGATGGTTGCGGACATAGTCGCGACGCCCGTCTGACCACCATCCCTTCAGTGCAGCTTCGTAGGCGAGGAGCCACATGGGGGACGCCAGCCCATCAGCGGTGCCATATGGAAGCCATGCCGCTTCGTCGATTCCTCCTTCAATTAGACCACGAGCGTTAAGATCCATACAGAGCAGTGCACACGGGCTGCTCTCCAACTTGAAAACGTCAGTCAGTTGCTCCCGCCTCAGACGAATACGCAGCCCCTTTGCGATCAGGAGGGACCAACTCACTTCGAAGGCGTGCCCTACGCGGGAGTGGACACGGATGGTATCGCGAACAAATTTCTCCACCCGGTCGAGGGGGATCGGAACTGAATTACTATGCGCCTCGATCAGGGATTGAGCTAATATCGGCAACGTCGACAACGACTTACGCGAACATCTTATCATATAGTCGAAATACAGACTCGAATTAACATTATTTAGCTTGAACGACCTGGCACGTTTCATGGCCCATTTTAAAACAGCGTCTTTTTCATTTTGATCAGCGTAAAATAGCGCAAGCGTAAAGAAACGTTCTAGGTCACTCCGTTGATTTTCGGCGCTCCGTAGCCGCACTCGGCAAGCTCTAAGTTCCGAAACCCACTCAATGCACTCTACACCCCGCTTCCCCAAAGTTCGCGTCTTGGAGACATTAATATCGAGCTCGTAGTGAGACATGGCCGCCTCTAGTGCGGCGGCCACTTGATCATCATTTTCGCCCTCGTCGAACCCGATTAGAATATCATCCACATAACGGATCGAGCGTCGATCAAGATCGTGAAGCAGCGGCTGAAGCTCTCGCTCCAACCCCACCGCAACCACTTCCGACAGAATGCGCGAAGTATCAGGCCCAATCGGCATCCCAACAGACTGATCTTCCTGACCTTTTCTAAGTTCTAAATCTAGTAGATTACCAAGAGATTCTTTGAATTACTTTTGATATCTATTTTTCTTCACCCAATCTTTTCCATAGAGCGCACAAGCTATAGAATGCGTATATATACTATGGTAAAATCGAGTTATATCAGTTTTAAATGCATAATCATAATCAGATAGTATTTCTGCCGTCCTTTTATCAATAATGCCAAAATCTAACTTGAATACCGCCCGCGGACCCTCGGCGTCTAAAATTGGCCTGAACTCTGTAATCCTAGACTTCGAAATATGATTTCGAATTTCGACCCACCCATTGGAGATCACTGCCGACAATCGGAAGAAATTGATGGGATTCGGTATCGTAACTCGCCTGCGAGCTGCTCCATAACGAGGAATGGTGAACTGCTCAGGCCGAGAACGAAACGTCGCGTATGTCGCTTCGGCACTCCATTCTCGAAGCAATACCTGGCGAAAACGAGCAATAGATTGGGACACAAAGGGAGGAGGCAATTCTTCAGCAAGGTAGCCTACCTCCAAGAAGCGCCGCAATCGCTGAGAACGCGTGAGACGAATCGGCTTGATCAAGATAACTCCCCCTAGCCAGCTGCCAAAATAGAGCAAGCGGCTACACGGATCCGTCGTCAAGCCCAAAAACAACCCAGAGGCGCGAACAATAGTACAAACGGCTGACGCCCTCGGAACATCGAAAGTGAAACAGTTTAGCTAGCTTTTGCGACCTCGCCCAACCTCGGGCCCCACCCCTCAAGCCTCCGCCCAGCGCTCCGAGCGGAACGCCAGCGCGATCGCCTGAGCCCGCGCTGTCGCCAGATCCTCGCCCTCCAGCCCCTCCGCGTCCACCGCCGCGCAGGCGGTGCGGGCGGCGAGGAGGAGGTCCACCTTGGGGTGGGTGTCGCCCTCCTTGTCCCCATAGCCGAAGTAATCGCAGGTGGAGACCAGCAAAAGCTTGGCGAACAGGTCGGGATCGCGGAAGGCGCCGGTGCGCTCCAGCATGGCTGCCACCGGCCCGGCGCGGATGGGCGACACGCGCCCCACCCGCTCGCATTCCTGAAGCGCCAGCAGGGCGAGGTCGCGGCACACTTCGGGTGGGGCGAAGCGGTCGCAGATGGCATTGATGCGGGGCAGGCCGCGCTCCATGTGGCGGTAATGCACCGGCAGGTGCTCGCGCGGGGAATCCGACTTGCCCGCATGCATCACCAGAAGCGCGAACCGCACCTCCAGCGGCGCGTTGCGGCGGGCCGCCTCGGTGAGGGAATTGAGGATCAGCACGCCGAGGTCGATCTCGTCCGCCGTATCGGTGATGTGCGGCACCCCGAACAGGGAGGACACCTCCGGCAGCACGATCTCCAGCACCCCGCATTCGCGCAGGGCCTTCACCATGGCGGCGGGGGCCGGCGCCATCAGGCCGCGCTCCAGCTCCGGCCACATGCGGACGGGGTCGAGGGCGTCGAGCGCACCCACCTCCATCTGCTCGAACATGAGGTCGAGGGTGTCCTCGTCCGCGCGCGCGTCCTGCGGGCTGCTCTCGGCGATGAGGGCCGCAAGGCGCAGCAGCGCGAGACCGGGATGGGTCTCGATCAGGTCCTCGATGCGGAAGGGGGGCGTCTCGTCCATCCGGGAATAGGACCATCACCCCCGGCGGGAAGGCAAGCCCATCAATAAGGCATGCCCATAACATAGGCGATCAAGGCGCGAACACGGCTTAGACCGGGATGCGCACGGTGGCCCGCAGCCCGCCCATGGGGCTATCGGCGAGGATCACCTCCCCGCCATGGGCGCGGGCGATGTCGCGAGCAATGGAGAGGCCGAGGCCCGAGCCGCCATCATCCTGGTTGCGCGCATCGTCGAGCCGCAGGAAGGGACGGAACACCTCTTCGCGCTTTTCTTCCGGAATGCCTGGCCCGTCGTCGTCCACACTCACCATCAGCCAGCGGGCATCGCGGGTGCCGGTGATGGCGACGCGGGAGGCATGGCGCACCGCATTGTTCACGAGGTTGCCCACGCAGCGCTTGAGCTGGTCGCCCTTCACCTCCACCAGGGGCGGGCCCATGAAGCTGGCTTCGGCGATGGCGCCGTCGCGCTCGGCATTGAGGCGCAAATCCTCCACCAGCGCCGCCATGTCGGTCAGCACGGCCTGCTCGCCGGGATCGCCGCGGGCGAAGGCGAGATAGGCTTCCAGCATGCCGGCAAGCTCGTCCACGTCCTTCTTCAGCGCCTCGGTCTCCGACCCCTCCCCCAGGAAGGCCAGCTCCAGCTTGAAGCGGGTGAGGATGGTGCGCATGTCGTGGGAGACGCCGGCGAGCATGGTGGTGCGCTGCTCGATCTGACGCTCGATGCGTCGCTTCATCTCCAGGAAGGCGATGGCCGCGCGCCGCACCTCGCGGGCGCCCCGCGGGCGGAAATTCTCCACGTCCCGCCCCTTGCCGAAGGCCTCGGCGGCATCCGCGAGGTTCTCGATGGGGCGGATCTGGTTGCGCAGGAACAAGATGGCCACCGTCAACAAAACCAGAGATGTCCCCACCATCCACAGGATGAAGATGTGCGAGTTGGAGGCATAGGCGGCGTTGCGCGGGGCGAAGATGCGCAGGACGGCGTCGTCCATCTTGATGCGCACCTCGATGAGGTTGGAGCGCCCGACCGTGTCGATCCAAACCGGCTGCTGGATGCGGCGACCGATCTCGCGCGACAGGGAGCTGTCGAGCACCGAGAAGAAGGGCTTCGGCCCCGGCGGCGGCAGCGGGTCCGGCGGCAGCACGGTAACGTTGAGGGCAAGGTTGCGCCAGGCCACGCGGCGCAGCTCGGTGAAGTCGCGGTCCTTGGGCAGGAGGTCGTAGAGCGCCACCACCGCCGAGATGTCCTGGCTCACCGCCGCGGAGAGGCGGCGGGTGACGGTATTGTAGTGGCGCTCCATGAAGACGAAGGCCACCACCGACTGCAGGATCACCATGGGGGTGACGATGATGAGCAGCGAGCGCGGATAAAGCCCCTTGGGCGTCACCCGGTTGAACCAGGCGGCAAAACGCGTGTTGGCGTCCTTCAGCCAGCCACCGAGCAGGCGCCACCCGGACGGCCCGCTTTCAACCACGCTCAAGGCGTCACCACCAGGCGATAGCCAATGCCGCGCACCGTCTGCAGGAAGACCGGATTGGCGGGATCGCGCTCCAGCTTGCGGCGCAGGCGGTTGACCTGCACGTCCACCGCGCGCTCGCTCGCCGCCCCGCCGCCGGCCAGGGCAAGGCGCGGCACGGTCTCGCCCGGGGCCTCGGCCAAGGCCCGCAGCATGTCGCGCTCGCGCTCGGTGATGCGGACGATCTCGGTGTTGCGGGTCAGTTCGCCCCGCTCCAGGTGAAAGGCGAACTCGCCGAAGCGCACGCTCTCGATGGCCTTCTGCGCCGGCGGCAGCGCCCGCTTCAGGATGGAGCCGATGCGCAG
This sequence comes from Xanthobacter oligotrophicus, assembly GCF_008364685.1. Classification (GTDB taxonomy): domain Bacteria; phylum Pseudomonadota; class Alphaproteobacteria; order Rhizobiales; family Xanthobacteraceae; genus Xanthobacter; species Xanthobacter oligotrophicus. The sequence continues at coordinate 163,780 of NZ_VTTL01000007.1, read as the reverse complement.
CAGCAATTCGCGCGGCTCGAACGGCTTGGCGAGGTAATCGTCCACGCCCGCCTCCAGGCCGGTGATGCGGTCGGAGGTCTCCGAGCGGGCGGTGAGCATCAGGATGGGCACGGCGGACGAGCGCCTGAGGTCGCGGGCAAGGTCCAGCCCGCTCTCCCCCGGCATCATCACGTCCAGCACGAGCAGGTCGAAGGCGAGCCCGTCCAGCCGGCTGCGCGCCTCGGCGGCATTGGCGGCGGTGGTGACGCGGTAGCCGTGCTCGGTGAGGAAGCGCGACAGCAGGGTGCGGATCCGGTTGTCGTCGTCCACCACCAGAAGATGCGGCGCGTCATCGGCGACGGGCACGGGGGCGGGCGCGGCGGCGGCATCAGACATGGGGGCGCTCGCAGGTCACAATCCAGATCACAGTCACGGTGTCGGCAGGGTTCTCCGGCCGGGCGTCCGGCCGAAACGCCCGGCGCGCCGTCACGCCGGCCGAGCCCGTGCCGCGCGGTCGGCGCGCTCGATGAGGCGCTCCACCGCGGCGCGATCCTCCGGGTCGATCATGGCGAGAAGAAAGCGCTGCACCGCCTCTCGGCCGTCCGGGCCGCTCGCCTCCAGCGCCGTGGCCATGCGCCGGCTCTGCAGGCCGACGAACTGGCGCGCCAGCGCCTCGCCCTTCGCGGTGGGAAACAGCAGGCGCTGGCGGCGGTCGGAAGACCCCGCCCGGCTTTCCACGAAGCCTTCGTCCACCAGTTCGCGCAGCACCCGGCCCAGGCTCTGCTTGGTGATGCGCAGGATGTCGAGCAGGTCGGTGACCCGCATGCCGGGGTGCCGGTTCACGAAATGGACAACACGATGATGCGCCCGGCCGAAGCCGATGGGCGCCAGGATCTGGTCCGGATCGCCGACGAAGTCCCTGTAGGCAAAGAACAAAAGCTCGATGAAATCGACCAGCGGCAAGGCTGCCGCCGTGTCCTCGACCGCCGTGGCTGCGAGGGCAGGCGCGGGGTCCATGAGAGAATTTATGTCAGCCATGTTGACTTTTTCGTTCTGATCGTTACTTAAAGAGCCAGTTCTACGAAATGATCGGTCGCCCAGCCTCTACACAAGGTTCGATCATTTCGTGGCTTTGCCGGCTTCTTGAGCAGGCGTAAAGATATCCCCATGCGGCATCGCTGGAAAGCGGCGGTTGTAGCGGGGAGAAGCCGCGCGGACGACGCGGTTGGAAAAAGGAGTTCGAGATCATGAGCGCGCAGGGTGTCCCCTTCGATCAACGTGACGGCTGGATCTGGTACGACGGCGTGTTCGTGCCGTGGGCCGATGCCAAGTTGCACGTGCTGTCCCATGGCCTGCACTACGGCAGCACCGTGTTCGAGGGCGAGCGCGCCTACGGCGGCACGATCTTCAAGAGCGCCGAGCATTCCGAGCGCCTGCGCCTGTCGGCCGAGATGCTGGACTTCACCATCCCCTACACCATCGGCGAGATCGATGCGGCCAAGAAGGCGACCCTCGAGAAGAACAATCTCGTGGACGCCTATATCCGCCCCGTCGCATGGCGCGGCAGCGAGATGATGGGCGTCGCCGCCCAGAAGAACACCATCCACCTCGCCATCGGCGTGTGGGAATGGCCGAGCTATTTCGATCCCGAGCAGCGCCAGAAGGGCCTGCGGCTCGACCTTTCGGAATGGCGCCGGCCCGATCCCGCCACCATCCCCTGCAAGGCGAAGGCGGCCGGTCTCTACATGATCTGCACCATCTCCAAGCACCGGGCCGAGCGCCGCGGCTTCGCCGACGCGCTGATGCTCGACTATCGCGGCTATGTGGCGGAGTGCACCGGCGCCAACGTCTTCTTCGTGAAGGACGGCGTCATCCACACGCCGACCCCGGACTGCTTCCTCGACGGCCTCACCCGCCGCACGGTGATCGACATCGCCCGCCGCCACGGCATCGAGGTGGTGGAGCGCCACATCAAGCCCGAGGAGCTCGCCTCCTTCAGCGAATGCTTCATCACCGGCACCGCCGCCGAGGTGACGCCGGTGGGCTCCATCGCCGACTGGCACTTTGCCCCCTCGGGCATCACCCATCAGCTGATGGATTCCTACACCGCCGAGGTGCGCCCGAAGCAGCAGGCCGCCTGACTCGACCCACCGGGTAGACATGTGGAAAGGGCGTCGCTTGCGGCGCCCTTTTTCGTTGCGCGGGGACAGGCACGCCCCCGGCAAGGCCATCCCGTCACCGAAACGTCATCCCCCACGACAAGGTGTTGACGCTCCAGCCGAAGCACGCCACACCTTGCGCGTGAGCGCGCACCCCAGAAACTCCCTCCTCCACGCCGGCCTGCGCCGTCTCGAAGCCGTGCCGGTCATCGGGCCCCTGCTCGCCTCGGTGAGCGGCATGGAACGGGCGACACTGGCGGTTCTCGGCTTCGTCGCCATCGCCTTCTATGTCTTCGTCAAGGTGGCGGACGAGGTGCTGGAGGGCGCCACCGGCCAGCTGGACCGGGGCATCCTCCTCGCCCTGCGCAATCCCGCCGACCCGTCCGACCCCATCGGGCCGCCGTGGCTTGAGGAGGCCATGCGGGACTTCACGGCCCTGGGCGGAACCAGCGTGCTCACCCTGCTCACCATTCTGGTGGCCGTCTTCCTCATCATGACGCGCAAGCGCCATGCGGCCTGGCTGGTGCTGCTGTCGGTGGCGGGCGGCACCGCCTTGTCCCAGATCCTGAAATGGGGGTTCGACCGCCCCCGGCCGGACCTCGTGCCCCACGGCATGGCGGTCTACAGCCAGAGCTTTCCCTCCGGCCATGCCATGCTCTCGGCGGTGGTCTACCTGACGCTGGGGGCGCTTCTGGCGCGCACCCAGGCGCGGACGCGGGTGAAGGTGTTCTTCCTGGGCTCGGCGGCGGCGCTCACCGTCATCGTCGGCATCAGCCGCATCTATCTCGGCGTGCACTGGCCTACCGACGTGCTCGGCGGCTGGGCCCTGGGCGCGGCCTGGGCCTGCTCCTGCTGGCTGCTGATGCTGTGGCTCCAGCGCCGCGGCGAAGTGGAAGGCGAAAGCGAGGGGAACGGGATGGATGCCCGCACCCGTGCCGACCGGATTGCATCGCAAGCCGATCGGTAAGACGCGTTCTTCCTGTCAGGACCAGAGTTCGCCTTGGCCTCAGTCGAACAGGCTGGAGACCGATTCCTCGTGGGCCGTGCGGGCGATGGCCTCGCCGATGAGGGTGGCGATGGAGAGCACCCGGATGTTGCGGGCCACGCGCACCGCCTCGGTGGGCTGGATCGAATCGGTGATCACCAGTTCCTTGAGCTTGGACGCGGTGATGCGCGCCACCGCTCCGCCCGACAGCACACCGTGGGTGATGTAGGCGTGCACTTCCTTGGCGCCGCGGGCCAGCAGGGCCTCGGCCGCGTTCACCAGCGTGCCGCCCGAATCGACGATGTCGTCCACCAGGATGCAGGAGCGGCCTTCCACGTTGCCGATGACGTTCATCACCTCGCTCTCGCCGGGGCGCTCGCGGCGCTTGTCGACGATGGCGAGCTGGGCGTCGATCCGCTTGGCCAGCGCCCGGGCGCGCACCACGCCGCCCACGTCCGGCGACACCACCATGACGTTGGAGAGGTCGAACCGCTCCTTGATGTCGCGCACCATCACCGGGGCCGAATAGAGATTGTCGGTGGGGATGTCGAAGAAGCCCTGGATCTGGCCGGCATGCAGGTCCAGCGTCATCACCCGGTCGGCGCCGGCATGGGTGATGAGGTTGGCCACCAGCTTGGCGGAGATGGGCGTGCGCGGGCCCGGCTTGCGGTCCTGCCGGGCGTAGCCGAAATAGGGCAGCACCGCCGTGATGCGCTTGGACGAGGCCCGGCGCAGCGCATCGATGATGATGAGCAGTTCCATCAGGTGATCGTTCGCCGGGAAGGCCGTGGACTGCACCACGAACACATCCTGACCGCGCACGTTCTCCTGGATCTCGACGAAGATTTCCATGTCCGCGAAGCGCCGCACCACCGCTTTGGTCAGCGGGGTGGCGAGATAAGCGGCGATGGCTTCAGCGAGCGCGCGGTTTGAGTTGCCCGCGACGAGCTTCATGGATCCGTTCTCCGCTGACATGGGTCGCTCCGCCCCGGCCGCACCGGGAGCTGGTCGAAAGCTTGAGGGGTTCTGATAGGCGGGCCGTCACAATCTTGTAAAGGCCCCGCGGCATCTGCGAAGACGACCGTGCCCTGCCGGATCGGCAGGAAAACGCCGCGTGACGGCGCGGTCAGGCCGGCGCAGCGTTGATGGAAAAGGATTTCCGGGCGTTGCGGCCGTTTGCCGGCCGCCGGTTTCAGTTGCCCGCGTATGCCAGGGCTGCAGAGGGCGCAGAGAGCGCGGCCACCGGCACGCCCGAGGGATCGCGCGGTGCCGGCTCGGCGGCGGGAGACTCGGCTGGGGTCGAGGCAGCGGCAACCGGTGCCGGCTCGGACACCGCCTGCGGCACGCCGCCGACGCCGAGGGTCTCGGCCAGGCTCGCCATTGAGCGGTTGGCGACGCGGGAAAGCACCGCATCGTCGCAGGCCGCCCAGCCATTGGCGAGACCGCCCTTCACCTTGCCGGCCGGCTCCTCGCCGGCGACGCGGGCGACACGGGTCTGGTTCTGGTCGTACACATCCCAGGCGTAGGAGACGGTGGCCTTGCCCTTGTCCACGTGCAGGGCGAGGTAGCCCTTCACCCGGTAGGCCGCGCTGTTGCTGCGGGAGACCACGGCCACCTTGCGGTCCTGCGCCTCGCTGGAAAGCTGGCCCACCAGCTTGTCGAAGGTGGCGGGTGGCGGGCCGTCGATGGTGTCGAAGGCGAGGGCGCGATTGCCGGAAGAGGCCATGCCGGACCCATCCGTCTGGCAGGCGCCCAGCGCAAGGGCCAGCGCGAGGCCCGCAACGCGCGCCAAGGTCCGGGACCGGGTGGCGGAAAAGACGAACGGCCGGTGCACACGCACCTCCGGAACGGCTTCTGCCTCGTATCCCCGCATGGTGGCTCCCGGTGCTTGTCTCGTCACCGAAGGCGTAGCGGGAAACGGAGGCCGGGTCCAGAAAAACGGTTAAGACGCGGTTAACGCGGCTGTGAAACCGTGCAAACTCAAGGGAAGGCGGCCCCCAAGCGGCCCCTATCGAGGCACCGACAAAGTTCTAAGCTTTGGTAAAGATGCCGCCGCGCGCTCATTTCAGCGACTGGAGCAGGCCGAGCAGGCGCATGGAGCCTTCCGGCCATGGCCCATAGCCGGCATCCGCATTGATATGGCCGGCATCGCCCGCATCCACGATGGCGGCGCCCCAGTCGAGGGCAAAGCCTTCGGCCCGAGCGTAGCTGCAATAGGGATCGGTACGGCTCGCCACCAGCACGGAGGGAAACGGCAGCGGCGCCGTCGGCATGGGGCCGAAGTTCGCCACTATCGGGTCGAGTTCGGGCACATCAAGATCGGGAGGTGCCACCAGGAAGGCGCCCTTCACCTTCCCCTCCGGGAGAAGCGGCACCGCATGGAGCAAGGTGGGCACACCGAGGGAGTGGGCGACCACCACCACCGGCTTGTCCGCCGCCGCCACCGCGGCGGCGAGGCGGCGCGGCCAGTCCTCCCGGTCGGGCCGGTCCCAGTCCGCCTGCTGCACCCGGCGGGCGGTGGAGAGGCTGCGCTCCCAGCGGCTCTGCCAGTGGTCCGGGCCAGAGCCCTGCCAGCCGGGCACGATGAGAAGGGCGGCATCGGTGGAGCGCATGCGTCAGTCCGGGCGGGTTCAGGCGAAGGTCAGGCGAGGGTGATGGCGGCGATCAGCCGGCCGTAATCGGCTTCCTTGCGGTGGGTGGTGCGGCGATAGGAGAAGAAGCGCGCCTCGTCCGCATAGGTATCAAGGCCCAGATCCTCGATGAAGCCGACGCCGGCCTGCTCCAGCCGCAGCCGGATGAAGCCCGGCAGGTCGAACAGGGCATGGTGGGCCCGGTCCGCCGGCGCGAAGAAGCGGGCGAAGCTTTTGTCCTCACTGAGGAGGCGGGCGACGAAATCCTCCCCCACCTCGTAGCTCGGCTGGCGGATGAGCGGGCCGATGACGGCGCGGATGTTGCCCCGTTTGGCGCCCTGCTGCTCCATCAACGCCACGGTGGCGCCGATGATGCCGGACACCGCGCCCTTCCAGCCCGAATGGGCGGCGGCCACCACCCGCGCGTCGGGATCGGCGAACAGGATCGGCCCGCAATCGGCGACGGCGACCGCCGCACCGAGGCCCGGCGTGGTAGTGACGATGGCGTCGGCCTTGGGGGCGTTCTCGCGGGTCCAGGGCTCGGTCGCCAGCACCGGATCGGCCGAATGCACCTGCCACAGGGCCAGCAGCGCCTCCGGCGCGATGCCGATCTCCTGCGCCATGCGGGCGCGGTTCTGCGCCACGGCGGCCGGATCGTCATTGGAGCCCATGCCGCCGTTGAGGCTCGCATAAAGTCCGGACGAGACCCCGCCCTGCCGGGTGAAGAAGGCGTGGCGGATGCCGGGCAGGGCCTTGAGCGAGGGGGCTTGGAGCGAGGGGGCCTCGATCTTCATGACGCAAACCTCATCACACCCATTCCTCGGTCGAATCGAACGCGGGCGGCAGCCCGATTTCAGGATGGGCGAGGACGAGCACCTTGAACAGACGCCCCATCTCCCCTGCCCCGTCCCCCGCCAGCCGGCGCGCCGCCGCGTCCACGCCCGCGCGAACCTCGTCCGTCGCATCGCGCTTCAGCCGCCCGGCGCGCTGGGCAAGGCCCAGGCGGGCGAGGAACGCCCCCTGCTCCAGCGGCCCGAAGGCGCGCAGCCCCGCCGCGCGGCCGATGCCGGCCAGCGCCGAAAAATCCACGTGGGCGGTGAGGTCGGCGTCCCCCGGCGCGGCCAAAGGATCGGCGAAGCAATGCTGCTCCAGCGCCTGGAAGGTGTCGCCATAGCCGCCGGCATGGCCATAATCGATGATCAGCGCCACCCCGCCCTGCGCCTTCAGTCGCGCCGCCAGCGCCCGCGCGGGACCGCTCTCCAGATGCTCCAGCACCGCCCCCTCGGCGGGCGGCGGCAGAGGAGCGGCGAAGGCGGGAGCGGCCCGCGACGACGCGGGATCAAGGCCGAGCACGAACCGGCCTTCGTCATCAAGTCCCACCCGCCGCTCGTGCCAGTGCCCGGACTGCCAGACATATTGGTCGATGGGCAGCGCATCGAAGAACTCGTTGGCAAGGACGAGGGCCGGGCCGTCCGGCACATCCTCGATGCGGTCGTGCCAGGCGACATCCGCCGCGTGCGCGGCCAGCGTGCGTGCCTGCGCCGCCCGCAGCACCGGGCTCGTCTCCACCAGATGGATGCGCGCCGCCGCGCCGAAATCCGGCACCAGCCGGGCCGCGCGCAGGGCGTCGGCCATCAGGGTCCCCCGGCCGGGGCCAAGCTCCACCAGCCGGAAGGCGGCGGGCGATCCCATCTGCTGCCACTGGGCCACCGCCCACAGGCCCAGCAATTCCCCGAACATCTGGCTGATCTCAGGGGCGGTGGTGAAATCGCCCCGCGCGCCGAGGGGATCGCGCGTCATGTAATAGCCGTGGCGCGGATGGCCGAGGCACAGCGCCATGTAGCGGCTCACCGGCATCGGCCCCTCGGCGGCGATGAGGGCGGAGATCTCCTCGGAAAGCGGCGTGGTCACGCGGCCGGCTTGCGCTTCAGGGCGTAGAGGAGAAGGCCGGCGCCGGCGACAACCAGCGGCACCGACAGCCACATGCCCATGGTGGTGCCGAAGGCGAGATAGCCGAGCTGCACGTCCGGCTCGCGGAAGAATTCAGCCACGATGCGGGAGACGCCATAGCCGATGCCGAAGATGCCAACCGCCACCCCCGGCCGCTTCAGCCCGCCGAGGCGAACCACCACAAGCATGATGAGGAACAGCACGATGCCTTCCAGCGCCGCCTCGTAGAGCTGGCTCGGATGGCGCGGCACCGGGCCGCCATGGGGGAAGACGATGGCCCACGGCACGTCGGCCGGCCGGCCCCACAGCTCGCCATTGATGAAATTGGCGAGGCGGCCGAAGAACAGACCGATGGGCGCCACCACGCCCGACACGTCCAGCAGCGACATGACCCTGATGCCGCGCGCGCGGGCGAACAGAACGAGGGCCACCAGCGTGCCGGCGAGCCCACCATGGAAGGACATGCCGCCCTTCCACACCGCCACGATGTCCTGCGGATTGGCGGCGAAATAGGCCGGGTTGTAGAACAGCACGTAGCCGAGCCGCCCGCCCAGGATGACGCCGAGCGTCGCCCAGAACAAGGCGTCGTCGAGGTCCTGCGGGGTCATGGGCGAGGTGCCGCCCCACAAGGCGGGGCGCGCCACCAGCACCCGCGCCAGCAGCCAGCCGAGGACGAGGCCGGCGATATAGGCAAGGGCGTACCAGCGGATGGCCAGCGGGCCAAGCTGGACCAGGACGGGGTCTATGGCCGGGAAAGGCAAGGCGAAGGTCGGCATCTGATCCCCGGAATGCGGGTCCGCGGCGGGCGCCGTCATGTGCCGCGCCGGGGACTGTGCCGTCAAGCCGGCCCGAAGGCGAGGCCGATGCCGCCGAACCCATGCGCCCCGAGCGGCGAAAAGACGGCGGCCGCGCCGCTTTTGGGTGCGGCGCCGCCGCGCACCCGCGCCACGGACCTGCTCCGCACTTGCACCCGCGCGCGCACCTCGCCATGTTCGCCGCTGGGCGCGACGCACGCGAGGAGGTATTCATGACCCAGACCACCGGCCGCATTTTCGACGAGATGGCGCGTCTCGTGAACGACGCCGCAGGGGTTGCCCAGGGCGTGCGCCGCGAGGCCGAGACCGCCATGAAGGCCCAGATGGAGCGCTTTCTGCGCGACATGGACCTGGTCAAGCGCGAGGAATTCGACGCGGTGAAGGACCTTGCCGCCGCCGCCCGCGCCGAGAGCGAAGCCCTCGCCGCCCGCGTGCTGCGGCTGGAGGCCGCCCTCCTCGCCCACACCCATCCCACGCCCGCCGGCCACAGCGGCCCGGCCGCCCCGGCCGATTCCACGGTATCGGGAAACCCGGCCTGACCGGCGGCGAAACGTCTCGCCCTGCCGCACCGCAAAAAAGCCGCGGTGTCGGGCCAGACGGGATACAATCTGTCGTAGCGGGGAAATCTTTACCCGCGATATACTGATTTCGTGGCGATTCGGAGCCGGTTCGTCGTATCTGGCGTACGACGGGGCGCAGCTCGCCAGGAGGTCCGATTTGGGGAATGACCCGATTTGGGGTATCACCCCGGTGGGCCTCCGCCCGGCACGCCGCGACGCGCATGCCACGTGGCCTCGTTCGCCAAATGGCCTGTCACGCGCAGGTGCCGCGTTCGACCCTCTCCGCGTTCCTCACACCGCGAGGTCGAGGCCATGTCTCTCATCGACATCGAAGCCGATGCACCGGCGAACCCAGTAGATCTTGTGGAGCAGCTCGCTGCCCTCAATGACTGGTCGTTCGAGCGTTCCGACGAGGACGAGATCACCCTCTCGCTCACCAGCCGCTGGACGGACTGCCACGTCTCGTTCCAGTGGATGGACGAGCTGGAATCCCTGCACATCGCCTGCGCCTTCGACTTCAAGGTGCCCGACGGCCGCCGCGCCGAGGTGCTGAAGCTTCTGTCCCTGGTCAACGAGCAGATGTGGCTTGGCCATTTCGACATCTGGTCGCAGGAAAACGTCATCATGTTCCGCTACGCGCTGGTGCTGGCGGGCGGTGCCACCGCCTCCGACCGGCAGTGCGCGGCCATCCTGGACGCCGCCCTCGACGCGGTGGAGCGCTATTATCCGGCGTTCCAGTTCGTGGTCTGGGCCGGCAAGACCGCCAAGGAAGCCATGGAAACCGCCCTGTTCGACACCGTGGGCGAGGCCTGATCAAGACGGCCGGCGCGGATCACCCGCCGGCCGTCACCTGATCTTTACGTAACGGAATTCAAACGCCACATGACCCCGCGCGCCATCCGCGACGGGGCGTTTCGCGTGGGGTCACCCCCGGCGCGGGATCAATCCGCGTAGGGATTGCCCTTCTCCCGCAGCGTCAGGCGGATCGGCACGCCGGGCAGGTCGAAGGTCTCGCGCAGGCCGTTGACCAGATAGCGGATATAGCTCTCCGGCACCGCATCGGTGCGCGAGCAGAACAGCACGAAGGACGGCGGCCGCGCCTTGGGCTGGGTCATGTAGCGCAGCTTGATGCGCCGGCCCGACACCGCCGGCGGCGGATGATTGTCGGTCACCTGCTGCAGGAAGCGGTTCAGCGGATTGGTGGCGACGCGCTTGTTCCACACCTTGTGGGCGGCGGAGATGGCGGCCACCAGCTTGTCCAACCCGTGGCCCATCAGCCCCGATACCGGCACGATGGGCACGCCCTTCACCTGCGGCAGCAGCCGGTCCACATCCTCGCGCAGGCGGGTGATGAGGCCGCCGCGGGCGACGAGATCCGACTTGTTGTAGCCGATGACCAGCGCCCGCCCCTCCCGCGCCACCAGGTCGGCGATGCGCAGGTCCTGCTCCTCGAAGGGGCGGGTGGCATCCACCAGCAGCACCACCACCTCGGCGAACTTCATGGCGCGCAGGGCATCGGCGGCGGAGAGCTTCTCCAGCTTGTCCTCGATCCGCGCGCGCTTGCGCAGGCCGGCGGTGTCGAACACCTCCAGCTTGGTGCCGGCATAGGTGACTTCCACCGAGATGGAATCGCGGGTGATGCCGGCTTCCGGGCCAGTGAGCAGCCGGTCCTCGCCCAGCAGGCGGTTGATGAGGGTGGACTTGCCGGCGTTGGGCCGGCCCAGCACCGTCACCTTGATGGGGCGGCGCGGCTTGTCGTCGGCCTCCTCCGCAAGCTCGGCGTCGGCGTCGGCGTCGGCGTCCTCGTCCTCGTCTTCCTCGTCCTCCACCTGGGTCTGCTCGGGCAGGGCATCGCAGATGGCGTCGTAGAGGTCGGAGAGGCCCTCGCCATGCTCGGCGGAGAACGGCAGCGGCGTGCCGAGGCCGAGGGCGAACGCCTCCAGCCGCCCCGCCTCGCCGCCGCGCCCCTCGCTCTTGTTGGCGAGCAGGATCACCGGCTTGCCGCACTTGCGCACGAGGTCGGCGAAGGCGCGATCGGTGGGGGTGAGGCCGATGCGGGCGTCGATCATGAACAGGATGGCGTCGGCATGGCCGATGGCCGCCTCGGTCTGGGCGCGCATGCGGCCTTCCAGGCTCGCGGCGTCCGCCTCCTCGAGGCCGGCGGTGTCGACAATGCGGAAGGAAAGGTCGCCGAGGCGCGCATCCCCTTCCCGCCGGTCGCGGGTCACGCCGGGGCGATCGTCCACCAGCGCGAGCTTCTTGCCCACGAGGCGGTTGAAGAGGGTGGACTTGCCGACGTTCGGACGCCCGACGATGGCCAGGGAAAAGGTCATGAAAGAGGCTCTTTGGCCGGGCTTGCGAACGTCCGGCCGGTCAGGTCGAGAAAGGGGTCAGCGCTATTGCTGGCCGCCCTTGGGCGGCGGCGGAAGCTGGTCGACGGAGACGTTGGCGTTGCTCGGCTGGCCGAGCGGGGTGCCATAGTCCACGCCGGGCACGCCGGTGGGGAACACCGGCTGGCGGGTGCCCGCGAGGGGCTTCTTGGGCTGGTCGAAGGGGTTGAACTTGTCGAGGGCCTCGCAGCCGGTGGCGGCGAGCGCCAGGCCGAGGCCCAGCACCAGCTTGACCGACCTGAAAACGCGACTGTCTTTCGTCATCGGCGGGTCCTCATTGAGTGGCCGCGCCGCCGGGGGCGGCGGGGGCGGGCGCAGCCGATTCGGGCGCGGCGGGTTCGGCACCGGCGGTGAGCCGGCGGATCAGCTCGGCGCGGGAGCGCACGCCGGGCGGGGTCTCGCTGTCGGAGGTGATCTCGGTGGCGGTCTTGTTGGCGGCGGCGGCATCGCCGGCCTTCAGCTCCGCCAGCGCCAGCGCCTCGCGGGCGGCATTGCGCAGCGGCCCCGTGCCGGCGGCGACGGCGGCCACCCGCTGCTTCACCTCGGCAAGGCCGGCCGTATCCACCAGAATCAGAGCGGCGCGCAGCTGGGCGAGGTCACGCACCAGCGTGGGCAGGCCGGCATCGGCGGCGATGGCATCGAAGGCGGCGACGCCGGCCGCCTTGTCCCGCGCGGCGGCGGCGGCCGCGCCCCGGAACAGGGCCAGCGAGCGGTAGCCGGCCGGGCCGTCCTTGGCGACGGCGGCAAAGGCGGCCTCCGCCTCCGGGAACTTGCCGGCATCGAACAGGCTTATGGCGGATTGGAAAGCGGCGCTGGCGGTCACCGCCTGCTGGTGCCGCCAGTATCTATAGCCGCTCCACCCGGCCGCGCCGACGACCACCAGCACGATGGCGGCGATGATGAGCCCGCCGAAGCGGTCCCACAGCTTGCGCAGGCGCTCGCGCCGGAGGTCTTCCTCGATCTCGTGAAAAATATCGGTCATGGGGTCCGGAACTTGCGATGGGCCGGCGCACCGGCAACAGGGCGCGTAAAGTATCCATGCGGCTTCATCGTGGCAAACGCGGCGTTTTAAGGGCGTTCGCGACGGCCGATGCGCCGGGATGCGCCTGAAGCGGTATAAGATGCCGGTGTCCCGGTGGGGATCGTGGGAGCGAAGATCGGGACTATGGCCGAAACACAAGCCCCGCGCGCCCCCGCGCCGTCCGCCCAATCGTTCGAGTATCGCCTCCAGCGCACCCCCGTGGGCGTGGTGCTGCTGGAAGCCGATCTCACCATCCGCTCGGTGAACCCGGTGGCCATGCGCCTGCTCGCCCCGCCGGGGGAGAGGCTGGCCGGCGTGGATATCCTCTCGCTCCACCCCGACGAGGCGCGGGAGAAGGTCGCCTTCCTCATCGAGCGGGCGCGGACCTCGGCGGATGGCACCTCTTCGCTGGTGGTCACCACCGCCATGGGCAGCCTCATCGCCAAGGTCAGCCGGCTGGAGGCGACGCCCGGCGGGCCGGTGGAGGGCTTCTGCATGATGATCCACGCCCTGGCGGAAGCGCCGGTGATGGGCCGGGCGCAGGCGGGCGATGCCGACGTGCAGGTGGACGGCCTCGCCGTGGCCGGGGAAGCGGCCATGAAGGCCCTGTGCCCGCTCATGAAGCTGCCGCTGGTGCAGGGCAAGGGCGACCTCATCAGCCTCATCGACGTGAACGAGGTGGTGTGCCTGGTGGCCCAGGGCCACTATGCCGAGGCGCGCACCCTCGGCTTCTCCGCCTTCTGCCCGCGCCCGCTGGCGGACCTGGAGCGGCGGCTCGATCCGGCGCTGTTCGTACGCGTCCACCGGCGCTACCTGGTCAACATCCGCCACGTGCGCGCCGCCACCCGCGAGGACGGCGCCTGGCATCTGGTGATGGCCGACACCGCACAGACCCGCGTGCCGGTGAGCCGCGCCAGGGTGGAGGCGATCCGCCGGCTATTGGCGGTTTGACGCGCCCCTGTGCGCGGTGGCCCATACCGTTCGTGCAGCCGGGATGCCGTTCATGCAGGACCCCCGTGGGTCGCGCCTTGTCGATTGAAGGGTGACCGGCCACCCGCGCACCGTCCCCTCAAGACGCCGTCCGGCGTGCTGAACAAGGGGACACACATGGGCCAGCCCGCCGCCGGCTTTCCGGCCCTGCATTTCGAGCTTGAGCAGCCCGACCGCTACCTGACCTTCCAGGGCATCGATTTCGAGGGCAACATGCGCCGCGTGCTGGCGCACCTTTACCGCTATATCGACGATCCGGCCCACGGCAACGCCTTCTGGGACCGCTTCAAGGCGCGCCTCGGGGCAGCCGAAGCGGGCGCCGCGACCATCTGCGACAAGCTGCTGCTGCTCCATTCCCACGTCTACTACATGGTCGACCTGTTCGAGGAGCAGGAGGACGAAATCGCCCTCGCCGACCTGAAGACGCTGGAAGAGGAGTGCTTTTAGCCGTCAGCCGCCCTGCCCTAGCGTCCCAGCGACAAAACCCGCCCGCTTCAGCCGCACGATGGCAAGGTCGAGGGCCGAGAGGAAGGCCGAGCGGTCGCGCGCGGCGAAGGGCTTCGGCCCGCCGGTGACCGCGCCGGCCGAGCGCAAATCCTCCATGAGGTTGCGGGTGGCCAGCGCCATGCCGATGGAATCGCGGGTGAAGGGCCGCCCGTTGGGCGCAATCACATCCGCCCCGGCGGCGACGCAGCGGGCGGCCAGCGGCACGTCGGTGGTCACCACCACGTCGCCGCGGACGGCACGGCCGGCGATGAAGTCATCGGCCGCGTCCGGCCCCGCCGGCACGGTCACCCGCTCCACCAGCGGGTGGCGCGGCACCGCAATGGGGGTGTTGGCGACCACGAAGACCTTCAGGGCGTGGCGGAAGGCGACCTTGTAGGCCTCCTCCTTCACCGGGCAGGCGTCGGCGTCGATATAGAGGGCGATGGGCGCGTCACGCATGCGAGGCCGGGCTCATGTCAGGCCGCAGGCTCGTCTGCGGCGGGCGCGGCCTCGTGGGGTGCGGCGGTGGCCCGGCGCTTGCGCCACGGGATGGCGATAGAGGCCACGTCGTCCAGCATGCCGAGCAGCTTGGCCCCGCGCTCTAGTTCCTGGTCGAGGGCCGCCATGGTGCGGGCAAGGCCGGGATCCTCGTCCTCCAGCCACACCCCCAGCACGCGGGCGAACAGCACGGCGAGGCCCTTGGCCCGGATGCTGCCGGCAAGGCCGGTGCAGTCGATGCCCGCCGACGCCAACATCCAGCGCTGGGAGCCTTCCGACAGGCGCAGCAGATGCAGCGCCAGCAGCGGATCGCGCCGGGCGGACTGGCGCAGCGAGCGCACCGCTTCCTTGTGGGGCTCCAGCGCGTCGAGCCGGCGCATCAGCACTTCGAACAGGCGCTCCTTGGGCCCCTCCCCCGCGAACTCCTCCGCATCCGGCCCGCCTTCCGACAGCACGTGCCGGTCGGTAGAACGGAAGAAGGCGGCGAGGAGATCCTGGGACGAGGCGAAGGAGGCCCGCATTTCGGCCAGCGACACGCCGCAGCGCTCCGCCACGTCGCCGAGGGCGATGCGCGCGAACGGCCGCTCGCCCAGAAGGGCGAGGAAGCTGCGCAGGCAGGCATCGCGGGTGGTCTCGGAGGTCATGCTTTCTCCTCGCGCAATCTGAGTGGCGCGCCTCAGCCCGCCAATTCTTTGCCCCTTCGGGTGGCGGCGGCAACCGCTTCCACCATCAGCGGGCCGAAACCGGCGGTGTCGTTCATCAGAACCCCAAGGGCCGCCGCGGTGGTGCCGCCGGGAGAGGTGACGTTCTGGCGCAGGGTGGCGGCGGGAAGGTCCGACTGGTCCATGAGCGCGCCGGCCCCGGCCACGGTGGCGCGGGCGATGCGGGCGGCAAGCTCCGGCGGCAGGCCGGCGGCGGCGCCCGCCTGGGCCATCACCTCCGCCAGCAGGAAGGCGTAGGCCGGGCCGGAGCCGGAGACGGCGGTGGCGGCATCCATCAGCGCCTCGTCATCGATCCACTCCACGATGCCGATGGCACCGAGCAGGGCGGTGGCAAGGTCACGCTGGGCGGCGGACACGTTCGCCCCGGGCACGCAGACGCTCACCCCCCGCCCGATGGCGGCCGGGGTGTTGGGGATGGAGCGGACAATGGCCGCCCCCGCCCCGAAGATGGCGGACATGAAGGCGAGGGTGCGCCCCGCCATGATGGAGACGACCAGCGTCCCCTCCCCCACCAGCGGCGCCAGCGGCGGCAGCGCATCGGGCGCCACCTGCGGCTTCACCGCCAGCAGCAGCACGGAGGGCGCCGGAATGTCGGCCGGGGCGGGATTGACGGCGACGCCCCGCGCGGCCAGCGCGGCGGCGGCATCCGCCGGCAGGTTCGGATCGAGCACCACGGCCTTGTCGGCGGGCAGGCCCAGCTTCAGCCAGCCTTCCAGCATGGCCCCGCCCATCTTGCCGGCGCCCAGCAGCACCACGGGACCGGACAGGGATTTCAGCACGCTCTCGCTCATTTCCGCCTCGTTGGACCGGCGCACCGCATGGCGCGCGCGCCTTGATACTGGCCAGCCTTATAACGCCGGGATGCAGCAGGCGTGAACCGCGCCGGCCTCACTGCGCAAGCTGTGCGATAACCGCATTGAGCACCGGGAAGCCGGCGGGCGTCACGCTCAGCCGGTCGCCGGTGCGGGTCACGAACCCCGCCGCCGCCAAAGCGGCGATGCGCGCCTCGTCCACCTGACCGCCGAGGCGGGCGTGGCGGGCAAGGTCGACACCCTCCTTCAGGCGCAGGCCCATGAGCAGCATCTCGTCCGCCTGCTCCGCCGCCGACAGGGCCTCGTCGGAGACGATGCCGTGCCCCTGCTCTTCTACCCGCGCCAGCCAGTCTTCCGGCGCACGCTCGGTGAAGAGGGCGCGGCGGGTGCCGTCCACCACCAGCCGGCCGTGGGCGCCGGCGCCGATGCCGGCATAGGTGCCGTAGCGCCAATAGATCTGGTTGTGCCGCGCCTCGGCGCCCGGACGGGCGTGGTTGGAGACCTCGTAGGCGGGCAGGCCAGCCTGCGCCGTCACCTCCTGCGTCACGTCCCACAGGGCGCGGGAGATGTCGTCGTCGGGCAGGATCAGCTTGCCGGCGCCATACAGCCGCTCGAACGGCGTGCCCGGCTCGATGGTGAGCTGGTAGAGGGAAAGATGCTCGCAGCCCTCGGCCAAAGCGCGCTTCAGCTCTGCCGCCCACTGTTCGGGGGTCTGGCGCGGGCGGGCATAGATGAGGTCGAAGGAGACGCGCCTGAACGCCCGACGGGCGATGGCCACCGCCGCCAGCGCCTCGGCCACCGAATGCATGCGGCCGAGGCCCTGCAAATCGGCATCGTCCAGCGCCTGCACCCCCAGCGACACCCGGTTGACCCCCGCCGCGCCATAGCCGGCGAAGCGCTCCGCCTCCACCGACGTGGGGTTGGCCTCCAGCGTCACCTCGGCGTCAGCGGTCAGCGGCCAGGCCTCATTGATGGCCTCCAGGATGGCGGCAACCGTGGCCGGCGCCATGAGCGAGGGCGTGCCGCCGCCGAAAAAGACCGTCTGCGCCTGCTTCGGGCCGGACAAGGCGCGCATGTGCGCGATTTCGCGGCGGAAGGCGGCGATGAAGCGTGCCTCGTCCGGCGGGGCGTGGCGCACGTGGCTGTTGAAGTCGCAATAGGGGCACTTGGCCTTGCAGAACGGCCAATGGACATAGACGCCGAAGCCGGCGGGGTCGGGGATGGACGAGGCTCCCTCTCCCGCTTGCGGGGGAGGGTTCGCGTTGGTCCTATCGGAGGAGGCCTGATCCAAGTCTTCGCTCACCCCTCCAAACACGCCTGGGACAGCTTCAGGAAGGCCCGCGCCCGGTGGGAGAGGCCGAAGCCCTTGGGCGGCATGGAATGCTTCTCGTCCGCCGTCATCTCCGCGAAGGTCTTGGGATAGTCCTCGGGGACGAACATGGGGTCGTAGCCGAAGCCCTTGGCCCCGCGCGGCGGCCACACCAAAGTGCCCTCCACCACCCCCTCGAATTCCTCAACATGGCCGTCGGGCCACGCCAGGCACAGGGCGGAGACGAAGCGGGCGCGGCGTTGCTCGGGGGCGATGGCGCCCACCTTCTCCAGCTCGGCCTGCACCTTCTCCATGGCCATCTCGAAGTCCCGGTCCGGCCCCGCCCAGCGGGCGGTGTGGATGCCCGGCGCGCCGCCCAGCGCATCGATGACCAACCCCGAATCGTCGGCGAAGGCCGGCAGCTGGGCCGCCGCCGCCGCCGCCTGCGCCTTCAGGCGGGCGTTGCCGGAGAAGGTTTCTTCCGTCTCCTCCGGCTCGGTGAGGCCCAGCTCCCCGGCCGACACTGCCTCCACCCCGTGAGGAGCGAGCAGCATGCGCATCTCGATGAGCTTGCCGGGATTGTGGGTGGCCACCACGAGCCGGCCCTTCAGGATCCGATGGCTCATCAGCCCACCGCCAGCTTCTGCAACCCCACCAGCTTCTCCACGCCGGAACGGGCAAGGCCAAGCAGCCCCAGCAGCTCGTCCTGCGAGAACGGGGTCTTTTCCGCCGTGCCCTGGATCTCCACGATGCCGCCGGTACCGGTCATGACGAAATTGGCGTCGGTCTCGGCCACCGAATCCTCGGCATAGTCGAGGTCGAGCACCGGGGTGCCGTTGTAGATGCCGCAGGACACCGCCGCTACGTGGTCCTTCAGCGGCATCTCCTTGATCATGGAGCGCTGCCGCATCCAGCTCAGGCAGTCGTAGAGCGCGATCCAGGCGCCGGTGATGGAGGCGGTGCGGGTGCCGCCGTCGGCCTGCAGCACGTCGCAGTCCAGCGTGATCTGCTTCTCGCCCAGGGCCACGAGGTCGGTGACCGAGCGCATGGAGCGGCCGATGAGGCGCTGGATTTCCTGGGTGCGGCCGGACTGCTTGCCGGTGGTGGATTCGCGCCGGGTGCGATCATGGGTGGCGCGGGGCAGCATGGAATATTCCGCCGTCACCCATCCGCGGCCCTGGCCCTTGAGCCACGGCGGCAGGCGCTCTTCCAGCGTGGCGGAGACGAGCACATGGGTCTCGCCGAACTTCACGAGGCAGGAGCCTTCCGCGTGGCGCATCACGCCCCGTTCAAAGGAGACCGCGCGCATCTCGTCGGCGGCGCGCTTGCTGGGGCGCATGGGACTTACCTCTTGTCTGGTCATCGGGCGCCCCTTTTAGAGCGGCCGGCGGCGCGAGGGAAGCAAAGCCGGTCGCGATGCGCGACGGCGCTTGTGCGGGGGCCTGTTCATGGACACATAATACGTGTCCCGGGGCAGTCCCGGTTCAGTGGAAAGCGGTGACCCAGTGGCGCTCGATCCGTTCCAGCCCCTGTCGACCGGCGGCCTCGCGCAGATCGACCAGCGCGCGCGGGAGATCTTCCGCCAGATCGTGGAAAGCTACCTGGCCACCGGCGAGCCGGTGGGCTCGCGCAATCTCTCGCGTCTCATCCCCATGACCCTGTCGCCCGCCTCGGTGCGCAACGTGATGGCGGATCTGGAGACGGCGGGCCTCATCTACGCCCCCCACACCAGCGCCGGACGCCTGCCCACCGAGCGCGGCCTGCGCTTCTTCGTGGATGCGCTGATGGAAATCGGCGACGTGAACGAACGCGACCGCACCAATATCGAGACCCAGGTGATGGCCGCCGCCAAGACCACCACGGTGGAAGGCGTGCTGCAGGAAGCCTCCGCCATGCTCTCGGGCCTGGCCCGTGGCGCCGGGGTGGTGACCGCCACCAAGACCGACCCGCGCCTCAAGCATGTGGAATTCGTGCCGCTGGAACCGGGCCGCGCCCTCGTCATCCTGGTATCGGAAGACGGGCAGGTGGAGAACCGCGTGCTGCCCCTGCCGCCGGGCCTGCCCACCTCCGCCCTCACCGAAGCCACCAATTTCCTCAACGCCCGCATCCGCGGCCGCACCCTCGGCGACGCGCGGGCGGAGATGGAGAACCTGCTGGCCGAGCTGCGGCTCGACCTCGACGCCCTCACCGCGCGGGTGGTGGAGGACGGCCTTGCCTCCTGGTCCGGCGAGGAGCCGGGCGACCGCAAGCTCATCGTGCGCGGGCAGGCGAAGCTTTTGGAGGACCTGCGGGCGCTGGAGGACCTGGAGCGCATCCGCCTGCTGTTCGACGATCTGGAGACCAAGCGCGAGGTGGTGGACCTCTTGGGCCGGGCCGAGGAGGCGCAGGCGCTGCGCATCTTCATCGGCTCGGAGAACCGTCTGTTCTCGCTGTCCGGCTCCTCCACCATCGTGGCGCCCTATCGCGACGGTCAGGGCCGGGTGGTGGGCGTGCTCGGGGTCATCGGCCCGACCCGGCTCAATTACGGGCGCATCGTGCCCATGGTGGATTTCACCGCCCGGCTGGTGAGCCGCGTGCTCGGCGCGCCCGGCGTGGATGCCGCCTGAGCCGATCGGGCCCGGCAGGCGAAACTTTCGGGGGCAGTCGGGCGCCGGTTCTCGCGCAGTCTTGATTTTTGGCGCCGAGGCCCCGATATCCGCGTGGACATTTGGTCTTTGCCCCTACGGGGGCGACATTCATGGCAGGGGAATAAACCGGATGAGCGAGCAGAAGCGCGCGCCCGAGACCGGCGGCGACGCAAGCGAAAACGGTGTGAACGCGGGCGTCAACGAGGCGACCGCCGAGGCGGAAGCCCTCGCTACCGCCGACCAGGAGATCACCGGCGACTTCGCTGCGGAAAAGCAGCGCCTGGAAGCCGAGATCGCGAGCATGAAGGACAAGTTCCTGCGCGCCTTCGCGGAAGCCGAGAACATTCGCCGCCGCGCCGAGAAGGAAGTGGTGGACGCCAAGACTTATGGCATCGCCTCCTTCGCCCGCGACGTGCTGAACGTGGCCGACGACCTCGCCCGCGCCCTCGGCACGGTGGACGATGAGGCCAAGGCCACCGCCGACGGCGCCGTGAAGGGCCTGCTGGAAGGCTTGGAGCTGACCGAGCGCGGCCTCGTCAAGGCGCTGGAAAAGCACGGCATCCGCAAGATCGAGCCCAAGGGCCAGAAGTTCGACCCCAACCTGCACCAGGCCATGTTCGAGGTTCCCGACCCGAGCGTGCCGTCGGGCACGGTGGTGCAGGTGGTGCAGTCCGGCTACGTCATCGGCGAGCGCGTGCTGCGCCCTGCCATGGTGGGTGTCGCCCGCGGCGGTCCGAAGGCTGAGGCGGCTGCCTCCCAGACTTCCGACAAGGACAAGGAGGCCGGGGCGGCCTGACGCCCTTGGCCGCTCACCTGCACCAAGGGCCGGCCGGCTTGGCTCGACGGCCCTTGGTCAAGCCCGCCGGAGCTGGACGACTCAAGACCGCCGGTACGACGCGGGGTTTATATTTCGCTGGAGGCGGTGGCCGGGCCGCGCAGGGTTCTGTCCCCGGACGGTCCGCCGGACAGGAGATCCGACAGGGCCTCGGCGATGACCCGGCTGGTATAGGGCTTGGCCACGCGCGGCGCGTCGGCGAATTCCGCCGGCATGCGGACGCTGCCGGTGTAGCCGGAGCAGAAGATGAAGGGGATGCCCCGGTCCGCGAGGATGGATGCGGCGGGATACACCGCCTCCCCGGCCAGATTGACGTCGAGGATGGCGGCATCGACCTTTTCATGGGCGGCGGCGGCCATGGCACCCGACAGGCTGGAAACCGGCCCCACCACGGTGCAGCCCAGCGACCTCAGATTGTCTTCCAGCCCTAAGGCCACAAGGAACTCGTCTTCCACGACGAGAACCCGCTTTCCCGTAAAGATCATCGCGATACGCCCTGACTGACAGCCGTTTCCCGCGACAACGGATGGACTTGGCGAAAAGTTCCATCCTTTCCGCAGGATGCTGCGACCGCGAAGCGGGGGCGCAGGGGACGCAAGGGATGGCCGGACGGAATCCGGGACGAACCTGCGCCCGTCCCGGGTCCTTCTCCGATCAGTCCTTGGCCCGCTCCACATAGGAGGCGTCGGCGGTCATGATGACCACACGGGTCCCGGCGGACACGTGCGGCGGCACCATGGTGCGCACGCCGTTGGAGAGCTTGGCCGGCTTGTAGGAGGACGAGGCGGTCTGGCCCTTCACGGTGGGCTCGGTGTCCACGATCTCCAGCGTCACGCGGGCCGGCAGCTCGATGGCGATGGGAACGCCGTTATGGGTGGAGAGCATGCATTCCATGCCTTCCTGCAGATACACCGCCGAGTCGCCCATGACGTCCTTGGTCACGATCACCTGATCGAAATTCTCAGGGTTCATGAAGGTGTAGCCGTCCGAATCCTCGTAGAGGAAAGTGTGCGGGCGGTCTTCCACGAAGGCGCGCTCCACCTGCTCGGTGGTACGGTAGCGCTCGGAGATCTTCACCCCGTCGGAGATGCGGCGCATGTCGAGCTGGGTGACCGGCGTGCCCTTGCCGGGATGAATATTTTCAGCGGTGAGCACCACATAGAGCTTGTCGTCGATATCGACCACATTGCCTTTGCGCAGAGAGCTGGCGATGACCTTGACCACGTCGCGTCTTCCTTGAACTTTGTGCGGCGGCGTGCCGCTCCTGATCTATCGGCGCGCAACATAGCGATCTTGGCGCACAAAACCAGTCTCGTGCCCGTCTTTCTGCCTTCCGCACCCTGCCGCAACAAGGATTTCGCGCCCCATGGCGGTATCGACGCCCGGCACAAGCCCCAATCCCAGCCCATGGTGGAGCCCGTCCGTCCACGCCGACCGGCGCCCGTTCCTGCTGGCCCGCGGGCGCATGATGGCGGCGATCCGCGCCCGCCTTGCCGGCGAAGGCTTCATCGAGGTGGAGACGCCGGCACTCCAGATCTCCCCCGGCAACGAGGCGCACCTGCACGCCTTCGCCACCGACCTCATCGGCCCGGACGGCGCCCGGCGCACGCTTTACCTGCGCACCTCGCCGGAATTCGCCGCCAAGAAGCTGCTGGCGGCGGGGGAAGAGAAGATCTTCGAATTCGCCCGCGTGTTCCGCAACCGGGAGCGGGGCATGGCCCACCATCCCGAGTTCACCCTGCTGGAATGGTACCGCGCCGGCGCGCCCTATACCCAGCTCATGGAGGATTGTGCCGGCCTTCTCGCCTGTGCCGCCGAGGCTGGCGGGGTATCGACCTTCGCCTGGCGGGGGCACACCTGCGACCCCTTCGCCGCGCCGGAAAGGCTCACGCTGGAAGAGGCGTTCGCGCGCCACGCCGGCATGGCGCTTGCCGCCGTGCTGCCCGCCCCCGGCGAGCGACCGGATCCGACACCCTTCGCCGAGATGGCGGCGGCGCACGGCATCCGCACCGCCCCGGACGACACCTGGGCGGACATCTTCTCGCGGGTGCTGGTGGAAAAGATCGAGCCGCAACTTGGCATGGGCCGGCCCACGGTGCTGTGCGATTATCCGGTGAGCGAGGCGGCGCTGGCGCGGCCCAAGCCGCAGGATCCGCGCTTTGCCGAGCGGTTCGAGCTTTATGCCTGCGGGCTGGAGCTGGCCAACGCCTTCGGCGAGCTGACCGATGCGGATGAGCAGCGCCGGCGTTTCGAGGAGGAGATGGACGAGAAAGAGCGGCTCTATGGCGAGCGCTATCCCATCGATGCCGATTTCCTGGCCGCCCTGGCGGTGATGCCGCCCGCGAGCGGCTGCGCGCTGGGCTTCGACCGCCTCGCCGTGCTGGCCAGCGGCGCGCGCCGCATCGAGGACGTGCTGTGGGCGCCGGTCGGCTGACCGGGAGCCTTAAGGCCGCGCGGGCTAAACTCGGGCCACGCTCAGACGCCGCGCAAGCTCAGGTGTTCAGGTGATCTCGAACAGGGTCGAGAAGCCGGAAATGTCGAACACTTCCCGGATCTGCGGCTGGAGCGAGGACAAGGTGAGCTTGCGCTTGGCGGTGCGCATGGCCTTGCCGGCCACCAGCAGGGCCCGCAGGCCCGAGGAGGAGACGTAGTCCACGCCGGCGAGGTTCACGAGGAGCCCGCCATCGGTAGTGGTCACCACTTCCATGAGGCTCGCCTCGAACGGCTTGGCGTTGGGCGTATCCAGCCGTCCCGCCACCTTCAGCACCACCTCGGACCCGAGCTGCTCACGTTCGATGTGCATCGGCCTCTTCTCGCTTGCGCGCCTCGCCGGGGACGGCGTTGCCAACGGGATTAGCCTCATTCGCAGGAGCACGCAACGCCACTGCGCTGCGCCGCACCAGCCAGACGCCGCGCTCGAACAGGCTGGTGGCGAGCAGGAGCTGGCGCGCGTCCTCCCCCGTGCCGAGCGCCGAGGCCGCAAGCTGGCGGCGGATGCGGCTCAAGAGGTCGCTGCGATCCCCTGCGAGGGTGATGATGAAGTCGAGGTCCTCCGCATCGCCATCGGTGGCGTCGGCCAGGGACAGGATGATGGTGCGCAGGGATTCGGACAGGTTGAAGCCGAGGGGCGGCAGGTCGGCAAAGCCCTCCACCACCTCGGTGAAGGCGTGCAGCGTGTCCTGCAGGGTGCGCACGGTCTCCACCAGCGCCTGCAGTTGCAGGGCGGTCTGCAGGCTGCCCCTCGGCACGCCGCGGGCGATGAGGTCGGACAGGAACTGGTCGATGGCGACGCCGATGGCGTTGGCCCCCCGCCACAGGGCAAGGCGCTCCGCCGGCCCGCCCTGGTCCTGCTGGTCGAGGTCCGGCAGCAGGGTGGGCAAAAGCTTGACCAGCCGCATGATCTCCTGTTCGGCCAGATCGAGGGCGGTGGCGAAGTCGCCCAGCGCCCGCTCGTGGATGAAGCGTGGCTTCGAGGCGCCGTCCTCCATGGTCGGCGGACTCAGCCGCGCGGCGATGGCCTCGGTCACCCCGCGGGCGAGGGAGACCGGAACCGCCCCCGCCACCTGCAAGGCCAGGAACAGCAGGGACAGGGAGGCCGACGCCTTGCCGCCGCCCATTTGCGAAAGCAGGGCCACCGGCTCCGCCCCCAGCCACCCGCCGGTGAGGAGCACCGCGCCGACGAGCAGGCAGCCCACCGCCTTCACCAGCACGTGCACGTAGCACAGCTGCCGTCCGGTGCCCTCCAGTTCGCCGGCTGTGAGCACGGCGGAGATGCCCGAGCCGAGATTGGCACCCATGACGATGACGATGGAATCGTCGAGGCCGAGCACCTGCGCCTGCATCAGCGCCACCACCAGGATGGTGGGCGTGGACGACGACTGGCTGACGGCGGCGGCGATGAGCCCCAGGAGGAAGCCCACCCAGGGCGAGATGCCATGGTCGAGGACGGCGGCAAGCGCGCTCACGTCGAGCGCGCGCGGCCCCTGCTTGATATAGTCGAGCCCCAGCAGCACCAAAGCGAGGCCGAGGGCGACGCCCATCCACTCCTTGAAGGCCGGACGGCGGTCCAGCTTGAACTGGAAGCCGAAGCCCACCATCGCCACCAGGTAGAGCACCAAGAGGCGGAAATCGATGGCGGCCACGAACACGAGGGCAGCGGTGCCCACGTTGCCGCCGGCCACGATGGGGATGGCGTCACGGGTGGCGAGCACCCCGCCGCGCACCAGATTGCCGCTGATGACCGCCACCGCGTTGGACGACTGGGTGGCCGCCCCGGCCAGGGTGCCGCACAGCAGACCTGCGAACGGCGAGCGGGTGGCGGTGCGCAGCAGGTGCCGCACCCGCCGGCCCGTGGCCTGCTGCAGGTGCGTCGACATGATCTTCAGTCCGACGAAGAGCAGGCCCAGCCCGGCGAGAATTTGCGCAATGATCGCCATGGCTGCTTCGCAGCGCCCTCCGTCCAGATGCGGGATGACCGCCGAAATTAGCGCAGGTCTGTATCATTATGACGACGGTGGCGCGATGCCGGAGCGGCGTCCCGTCGCTGCGGGCCAAGTTGCAGTTGGCAAAGTCGCCGCAAGCCAGCTGGCCGCGCGGCATCCGGCCGGGAGCCATCGCCCGGCCGGTGCCCTTCCGGAGCGGAGACTCATACCAACGGCCCCGGTCTTTGACCGGTGCCGAGAGGGTCGCGCTCAGGCGCCGCGCGGGCTTGACCAAAAGCCCATGAGTCAAGCTCACGGGCTTTTGGTATCAGTCCGCCTTGCCGGCGATGAGGGTCAGGTGGTTTTCCTCGCCCTCGCGGGCATAGGCGAGGGTTTCGAGGAAGTTGCGCATGAGCTGGACGCCGTGGCCGCCGATCTTGGCGTCCTCGATGGAGGCGGGCACCTCCGGCTCGGCGATGGTGGTGGGATCGAACGGAACGCCGTTGTCGATCAGGCGCACCGCCACCCGACCTTCCGGCAGGCGGTAGCATTCGATGCGGATGCGCGGGACGGCGGCGCTGTCCTGGAAGCCGTAGGACACCACATTGGTCAGCGCCTCTTCCAGCGACAGCTCAAGGGCGAATTGGGTGGCCTGCGACCAGCCCTCGTCCTCGGCCAGGGCACCGAGCCAGCCGGTCGCCTTGGTGATGTCGTCGATGCGGGCCTCCACATCGAGGGAGGAGATCAGGCTCTCGGCGAGCAGCGCGGGCATGGGCGAGCCGTCACGTGCCGCTGGAGGAGCCCGCCGCGGCGAGCGCCTCATCCCGCGTGGCGTGGATCGCCACCAGCTGGTGCACGCCGGTTGCAACCAGCACCTTCTCCACCTGCGGGTCGCAGGCGCACAGGTGCATGCTGCCGCCCTTGCGCCGCAGCCCCTTGGCCCCGGTCAGCAGCAGGCGGATGCCGATGGAGGCCATGAACGGCGTGCGGGAGAGATCCACCAGCACCACGTTGGCCTCGTCGCAGGCGGCCTTGAACTGCGGCTCCACCTGGGCGGCGCCGGAAATGTCGAGACGCCCGTCCAGGCTGACGAGGACGAGGCCGGGTCGCAGCGGCTGACTCTCGATCTTCATGCGCGCGTGTCTCTCACGATCCAGGGCGGGCGGAACCGGCCAAGGGTGGCCCGCCGGTTGCGACACTCTAGTGAAAACGGCCGCAACCGGAAACACCGGCCGGCCGCGCCCGAGGCCTCGCCCTCAGATTTCGCCCATGGGCTCCGGAGCGTTTTCCTCACGCGAACCGGTATCCCCTTCGCTCGAAAGCGCTTCAGCCCTCAGCCCTCCTCGGCCGCGCGAACAGGACGCCGGCGGCGCCGCATTCGAGCCGGCTGCGCTCGTAGCCATGCCAGCCTTCGGCGAACAGGGCCTTCTGCCGGGCGGTGTCGAGTGGATCGACCAGTACCGCTTCCGCCGGATCATAGGTGCTGCCGTCGCGCACCAGCACATAGCGGGCGTAGCCGCCGAAGAAGAGCTGGATGTCGTGGATGGGGAAGCCCTCGGCGAGCAGGCTCGACCAGCTCGGCGTGTTCACCGGCGCGGCGGTGGAGAACAGCACCATGTCGGGTGGCGCGGCCTTGACCCGCGCCGCGATCAGCACCCGCTGGAGCCCCCGCCCGCGATAGGCCGGGTGCACGGACGCGCCGGCGAGCCGGCCTACCTCGGTCTCCGGCGGCAGGCCGAGCAGGCGGTGCGGGCCGTCCTTGGGGGTGTGGTCGTGCTGGAGAATGCCGTAGGCGACCAGCATGGGGCCATCATAGAGCCCGACCGTCCAGCCGCGCCCGCCCAGGATGCCCTCGAAATACGAGCGGTTCTCCGGCTTCACCACCTCCGGCCGCACCAGCGGGCCTATGGCGAGGTGGTGCAGCACGTCGACCGCATCGAGATCGTCCGGGCCGAGCTCGCGGGGGGTGAGCGGTTCGGTCAGTGCGAACTCGCGCAGGGCGTTCATCAGGTGATCACTTCCGCATAGTTGAGCATCGCGATGGGCGGATACACCCCGAGCTGCTTGGCAATGTTCATGTTGATGATGAGCGCGAAGCGCCGCAGCGTCTCTATGGGAATATCCCGGGGGGGCACGCGCTGCACCAGCACCTCCACCGCCTTGGACGCGGCCAGCTGGCCCACCGAATAGTACCGGCTCACCAGCCCCACGAGGCCGAGCCCCTCGCGCAGGAAGAATTCGGTGGCGCCGAAGGTGGGCAGGCCCGCGGCCAGCGCCGCCGGCCCCACCCGGTCGAAGATGGTGGCAAGGAAGGTATCCGCGGGCAGATAGAGCCAATCGGCGCCCTGCGCCTTCAGGTTGCGGACGAAGTCCTCCACCCCGTCGCCGGTGGGCCGGCTGCCCACCATGGTGAGGGGCTGGGCGATGACGCTGGCGTCGATGCCGGCGCAGAAGGCCTTCATCTCGTCGATGATGGCCACCGAGTTGCGCTCGTTCGGCGAGTAGATGACGCCCACCTTGCGGAACGCCTTGTAGCTCTGCATGGCGCGCATCTGCACGTCGGTGGGCACCACGTGCACGGCGCCGGTGACGTTGCGTCCGGACGAGGCCAGCGAGGGCGCGATCTTCACCTGCACCGGCGCGGCCACCAGGGCGAACACCACCGGGATGTCGTGCACGAAGGGCGCATCCGGCGGGGCGTCGTAGGGGCCGGCGACGGCGAGGGTGTTGGGCGTGCCGTAGGTATAGATGAGGTCCGGCTTGAAGACGGGCAGCACCTCCGCGAGGATCGGCTTCACCCGGCCCGCGTCGCGCTCCACGTCGCGGGTGAGGAATTCCACCTTGATCTCGTTGGCGGCGAAATAGTCGCGGAAGCCGCGCTCCACGTCGGTGTCGCCCCGGAACGTGAGCATCAGGACGCGGAAGGGCTCGGCCCGCGGCGCGGCGGCCGATCCAGAGGCAGCCGGCCCGGACGGGACCGACTGGCCGTGGGCGCCGGGTAGCCGGCCGGCGAGCCCTGCGGCGCCGGCGCCGAGGCCCAGGGCAAGGAGGGAGCGGCGGTCCATCAGGCGGAGCTTCCTTCCGATGCGGCCGCGGACGAGGCGCGGCGGGGATGATGCGCGGTTCTAAGCCCGGATAGCGCAAACAGGGCCGCTCCGGCTACTACCACAGTGCCGATAAGCGTGGTCGCGGCAGCAAATCCGATGGTCGCCATGAGAAAACCGGCGCTGGCGGGGCCTGCGGCGTTGCCGCTGCGTTCCACCAGCCGGAACAAGCCGAGAACGCCGGCCGCCCGCCCGCCACCGAGGCTTGATGCCGTGTCGGCCACCAGCGCCGACTGGGAAGCGATGGACATGGCCTGCCCGTAGCCCAGCGCCACCAGCGCCACCACGATGAAGGCGATGGACGGATTGAGCACCATGGCCATGGCGCCGAGGCCCGACACCAGCGCGCCGGCCACCACGAAGCCGCCGCGGGCGTCGAACCGGTCGGCCATGGCGGCGAAGAACGGCACCGCCAGCACCATGATGATGGGATAGATCATCTGGAAGCGGCCGATGGCGGCGGAGGTATAGCCGAGGCGCTGCAATTCCAGCGGCACCAGCAGGAAGCACAGGGCCGCGAACAGGAACTTGGCGGGGAAGGCGCAGCCGAACAGCAGCGCCATGAGGCCCGGCGCCCGCGCCGCGTCCTTGAGGTCGGCAAGGCCGACGCCCGCCGCCGCGCCCGCGCGCCGGACCGTCTTCGGCAGGGTCAGGAGCGCCACCACGAGGGCCACGAGGGCAAGGCCGGCGGATGCCATGAAGGCGGCGGGCGCCCCCAGCCGGTCGGCGATGACGCCGCCGATGGGCGGCCCGCACAGGCTCGCCACCATGATGGCCCGCACGAACACCGCGAGCGCCGCGCTGCGCGCCGCCCCGGCGGAAAAGTCCACCACATGCCCCTGGGAGGAGACGAAGACGAGGGCATAGCCGACCGCCGTGGCGACGCGGGCGCCCACGAACGGGCCATAGGACGGGCTGACCGCCGAAAGCGCATAGCCGGTGGCCGCCAGCAGGGCACCGATGACGAACCCCGGCCGCCGGCCGAGCCGTTCCGAGATGCCGGCGAATGGCACCTGGCACAGGGCCACCACGGCCATGAAGGCGACGATGGGCAGGCTCGCCGCGAAGTCCGGCGAGAGGGAGCCGCCGCCGGCGATGGACTGGGCGAATCGCGGCAGGAACGGCCGCGTCAGCTCCTCCGCCAGCATGAACAGGAACAGGGCGGGACGCACCGCGATGGCGGCCTCGCTCTCCGCCGCCTGGACCCGGCCGAGGCCGGTCCGGGTTTCGAGGTCCGCGAGGCGCGCGAGCGCCGCAGCATCGCCCCGCGCTTCCGCCGCCGCCCGGATCGCCGCGTGGCGCTCGGCGAGGGCATCCACCTGGCGGTCGATGGGCCCGACAAGGCTGCCGGCGGCGCCCGGATTGCCCTCGTGCCGCGCCAGCACGCCCCGCCCCAGCGCCTTCAGGCGCCGCTCCACGGCCATGAGCGCGCCGATGCCGCGCGAGCCCACCACCAGGGCCACCAGCTCCAGCGCCACCAGCAGGGAGACGATGCCGATGAAGGCCACGTCCACCAGCACCGCGCCCACCTGTGCCGTCACCGCGGTCGGATCCACCAGGATCACCACGTCCCCGAGCCGCCGCCCGGACGGGTCTGCCACCGGAATGCGAGCCTGCGGCGCGCCCTCGAAGCCCGCCGCATCGCCGGCGCGGGCCAGTTCCGCGCCCGCAGCGGACACGAGGCTGATCTGGGCGAACTCGGGATTGGCGGCGCGCAGGCTGTCGAAATAGTCGCTCACCCCCACCAGCCGGTCGAACGGCACCCCGACCGTGCCGGCGCGCCCCAGAAGGTCGGCGGCGGACCGCGCCACCGTATTGGCCTTGGCCAGGATCTCGGGAGCGATGGTGCGCTGCGCCGCCCGCTCGGCCCCCCAGCCGATGAAGGCGAGGGCCGAGCACAGGATCAGCACGATGGCGATGGTGATGCCGCCGCGCAGCCCGATCATGCCCGCCTCCGCGATTCGGCAGACCCGGACGGGGATTTTCCGGACGGGATTTTGCCCGAAGACGACTTGTCCGAAGACGATTTGCCGCCACGGGACCCGCCCGCCGCCTCCCGGTGGATGCTCTCGGCCGCCGCCAGGGCGGCCCGCGCCGCCGGGGGCCAGCCGCGCGGATCGGCGGCGCGGCGCACGGCCCGGCGCAGCAGGGCGGCCAGCAGCAGCCCGATGACGATGGTGGCGGCGCCCGCCCCGATCAGCGCCGGCAGGGCGATCACCTTGAGGTCCTCGCCGAGCGCCGCCGCCCCGGCCGCGAGGATCTGCGGATCGTAGCGCACCACCACGCGCCCGATGATCTCGTTAAGGTCGTTGCGCACCGGCCGGGTGAGGCCGCGCCCGCCGTCCTGGGCTTCGGCGATGCCGATGCGCGCCGGATCGCTGGAAAACAGCACGATGCCGTGCTCGTCGGCCAGGTCCATGGAGCGGATGGCGGGTTCCACCCGCGCTTCGCGGTCGAGGAGGCTGGTCAGGGTGCTCTGCGCCGGCAGGGCGATGCCCAGCGAGGCGGCCTGCTCGGCCACGTCGGCGACGCGCTCGGCGGCGATGCCGAATCGCGCCTCGATGACCGAGCGGTGGGCATTGAGCAGGGTGACATAGGAGAAGTAGGCCCCGAACGCGACGCATGCCGCCGCGATCAGTGCGAACACAGCGATCAGCCCGAGAGTGGTCCGCGCCATGTGTTGGATCCGCGTGTCTCTGGTCCGCCTGGAGGGGCCGGCATCGATCTTGGTCGGCGTCTGGTCCGCAGGAACGGCCCGAAAAGTCTTGGCCGAACCGTCTTGCCGCAGCCTGCAATTTGCGACAGAGGCGACCTCCTACCCTGCCGGCAGGGTCTTTCATGCCACGAAAAGGGACCTGAGATTGAAGGTTTTTTTGGTCGCGGATGAGTTTTTTGTCTGGTTTGGCTTGAAGCTGGCGGTTAACGTCCCGCCGGTCCTTCCACCGAAGCTCACTGCATGACTTTCGTAAGCCGGCTCATCCTGGTCGCTGTCCTTTCCGTGAGCGTCGCGGTGATCGCTGTGGCGGCCATTGCCTTCACGGCAAGCGACAAGGTGGGCGAGGAGATCGAGCGCGCCCGCGTCGCCAACCTGCTCGGCACCCTGCGCGCCTCCACCGAGGCCAACCTCTCCATCGGCCTGCTGCTCGACCAGATCTCGCTGCTGCAGCCGCGCATCGAGCGCGAGAAGGCGAGCGACCCCTCCATCCTCGCCATCGACATCTTCAACGCCGCCGGCCGGGCCATCTATTCCACCGACCGCAGCGTGATCGGCGAGGAAGTGGCCCCGGACTGGGTCCGCCGCCTGGCCGCCGAAGAGGTGTGGACCGAGGCGGAGCGCGGCGACACGGTGTTCGGAACCCGATTCGAGAACGACCTCGGCGTCGCCGGCGGCATTTCGGTGACGGTCTCGGACGAGGCGCGCAGCTCCCGCGCCAACCGGCTCGGCCTCGACCTCGTCTCCCGCACCGCGATCCTCACCCTCGCCGCGGCGCTGGCCGCCAGCCTCGCCGCTTTGCTTTTCGCCTATGTTCTGACCCGGCCGTTCGACCGGGTCGCCCGCATCCTCAGCGGCGAAGGGGCGACATCCACCGACGACGGTCCCCTCACGCAACTCGCCGATGAAACGGTGAAGAGCTGGCGCGACGCCGAAGCCCGCGTCGATCGCGGCCTCGGCCAGTTGGGAGCGCTCGACGATGCGGCATGAGCTTCCGGAGGGGGGACGTGCCCGCCTGTTGACCGGCTTGTTCGCCCTCCTGGTCACCTTCATCCTCGGCTCAATCGCCGCGGCGCTGCTCCTCAACGGCTACCGCGCGCGGGTGGAGGAGAGCGCGCGGCGCGACGCCCTCGTCATCGGCACCTCGGTGGCGCGGACCCTGGCGCAGCAATTCGAGAAGGCCGCGCGCTTCGGCATCCCGTTGAAGCTGCTGCCGGGGGTTGAGATCCACCTGTCCGAAACCTTGGCGCGCACGCCAGGCCTGACCCAGATCGTCCTGCGCGGCGCCGACGGGCGCGAGATCGGCAGCGCCATCGGCGAACATCCGGGTACTGATTCGGTGTCCGCGCCGGTGACGGTGGACGGCAATACCGTGGCCTCTGTGGAGGTGACCACCAATCCGGCGGCCCTCGCCACCTCGTTCGCCGACATCGGCGTCAAGGCGGCGGTGGTGGTGGCGGTCTGCGCCGCCCTCGCCGCCCTCGCCGCCGGCCTCCTCGTGGGCGGCGCCCTGGAGCGCAGCCGCGGACGGCTCACCGAGGGTCTGCTCGGGGCGGTGGAGGGGGAATACGGCACCTCCGACGACCCCTTGCGCTACAGCCGCCGGTCCGGGCCACGCGGCGCGGTGGGGCGCGCATTGCGGGCGCTGGAACGGGGCAACCGGCGGGTGGCCGATCGCCGCTCCGTGTTCGACGCCTATGCGGAGGAATTGCTGGCCGTGGATTTCGACGGGGGGCTGCGGCCGGACGTAGAACGGGTGCGGCGCGAGGTGCTGGCCCCGCCCGGCGCGGCTGAGAAGGAACGAGGGGTCTGATGCTGCTGCGCACCCGCATCACCCTCATCGTCGCCCTCGGCTTCGCCGTCCTCATGCTGGGCATCTGGGGCGCCACCCTGCTGCGCGACCGCGTGGCCGAGACCCAGGAGGCCGAGCTTGCCATCGAGGGCCAGACCGTGCTCTGGCGCGAGATCGTCGCCTTCCAGACCTCGAACCTCGCCCGCATCCTCGAGCGGGTGGACAGCTCCGCCGCCTTCCGCATCGCGCTCGGCTTCTCCGACCGGCCGGGCGTTGCCGCCGCCATCCGCGAACTCGGCGTCAACATCAACGACGACGACACCTATTTCGAGGTGATGAGCGCCGACCGCGAGGTGGTGTTCAGCGACGGCGGCACTGCCAACCGCTACATCCTCGACGCCGGCAGCCTCGACCGGGCGCTCAAGGGCGAGGTGCTCTCGGGCCTGCGGCAGGTGGGCGCGAACCAGGTGATCGTGCTGACCACCCGCACCGTGGAGCTGCCGGGCAAGGGCACCGCCGTGCTGATCCTCGGGCGCGACGCCGCCCTCGGCATGGAGCGCTTCGCCCGCGGCCTCACCGCCACCACCACCCTCGTCACCCTGCGCGGCCGGGTGGTGGCCAGCACCGACTTCCGCCTGTGGGAGCGGGCCAAGCTCGCCATCACGCCGCGCCGGCCCACCTCCGAGCGCATGGTGCTGGAGGGGCGCAACTACAACGTCACCAGCATCCCCATTTCCGACATCAGCGCCAGCACCGTGGGCGCGCTGGTGAGCTTCGAGGACACCACCGAGACCGTCCAGGCGACTGCCTTCATCCGCCAGTCGGCGGTGGCCGGCGCCATCGGCCTGGTGCTGATCGGCGTCATCGGGCTCAACGTCTTCCTCTGGTACAGCTTCCGGCCGCTGGAATCGGCCATCGACGTGCTCCAGGCGCTGGCGCGGGGCGACACCTCCGTCACCGTCGGCCACGTGGGCAACGACGAGATCGGCCGCATCGCCTCCGCCGTGCTCGCCCTGCGCGGCAATGTGCAGGCCCTGGCCGAGACCCGGCGCCAGCGCGAGCGCGTGCGCCGCCGGCAGGAAGCGGTGATCTCCGCCGAGCTCCAGGCACTCGCCGACGCCATCGACCCCACCGACCGCGAGGAAGTGCTCGCGCTGCTCGCCAAGGGCTCCGAGGGCGAGCAGGACGACGAGCTGCGGCGCGTCGCCCGCGTGCTGCACGACCTGTCGCGGCGCATCGTGGAGCAGCACACCCGGCTGTCCTCCATGGTGGTGGAACTGCGCGAAGCCCTCATCACCAAGACCAAGCTCGCCGGCCTGCAGCAGGAGCTGGAGATCGCCCGGCAGGTGCAGCTTGCCATCCTGCCCAAGGAATTCCCGCCGGACGCCCGCGTCGCCATCCACGGCCAGATGACGCCGGCTCGCGAGGTGGGCGGCGATTTCTACGACTACTTCATGATCGACGACACCAACCTCGGCTTCGTGGTGGCGGATGTCTCCGGCAAGGGCGTGCCGGCGGCCCTGTTCATGGCCATCGCCCGCACGCTCCTGCGCTCCACCGCCTTGTTCGAGCGCTCGCCGGCCAGCTCCATCCGCCGCCTCAACGACCTGCTCGCGGTGGAGAACGAGCAGATGCTGTTCGTCACCGTGCTGTACGGCGTGATCGACCTGTCCTCGGGGCGCGTCACCTATGTGAATGCCGGCCACAACCTGCCCTACCGCATCACCCGCGCGGGCGAAGTCTCCACCGTGCCCTCCACCGGCGGCATGGCGGTGGCGGTGCTGGAAGGCTTCGTCTACGTGGAGCATGAACTCCATCTCCAGCCGGGCGACACCCTCTTCCTCTACACCGACGGCGTGAACGAGGCGTTCGACGTGGACGAGAAGCCCTATGGCGAGGAGCGGCTGGAAGACCTGCTCCGCAGCGGGGCGGCGGACTGGTCGGTGCCCGAACTGTCGGAGCGCGTGCTCGCCTCGGTCCACGTGTTCGAGCGCGGCGCGCCGCAGGCCGACGACATCACCTGCCTGACGCTGCGGTACTTCGGCGGCCACGGACCGCGCCGTACCAGATAAGCGCCAGATGAGCGCCCTTGCCGACACGGACCGTGCGCAAACGTGAAGGCCCGCACCCCGCTTCGAGGGTGACGGTGACGGCGGCAACAGGGTAAGACACCATGCCCGCGCGAGCGGACACGAGATCATAAGGGCGAGGGATCAACCCCGCCGCGGACCAGACGAGGGGAGGCGCAATAACCGGCGGCAATCGCCGGGAGGGACGGCATCATGCCGGCTCGGGGAGGAGTGTCGACGTGACCATGAATGCGCGAACGGCCGAATGGCCGGCCGGGGAAGTCTCCACCATCGGCGCGGTGGGCGTCGCCCATTTCTGCAGCCATTTTCTCCAGCTCGCCCTCGCCCCCCTGTTCCTGATGATGCGGGCGGACCTCGGCGTTTCCTTCTTCGCCCTGGGCGCGGTGCTCGCCGTGTTCTATCTGTTCTCCGGGGTCGGCCAGGTGACGGCCGGCATCCTCGTGGACCGCTTCGGCGCCCATCGCCTGCTCTTGGGCGGGGTGCTGCTGCAGGGCACGGCCACGGCGGCCATGGGCCTTGCGCCCCATTATGCGGTGCTGCTGCCGCTGGCCGCCCTCGCGGGGCTCGGCAATTCGGTCTACCACCCGGCGGATCTCTCCATCCTCAGCCACAAGGTGGCGCCGGCCCGGCTGGGGCGCGCCTTCGCCGCCCATGTGATCGCCGGCAGCATCGGCTTCGCGCTCTCGCCCCTCGTCTCCGCCGCCATCGCCACCACCTTTGGCTGGCGGACGGCGCTCGGCGCCATGGGGCTCGGCGTGGCGGTGCTCGGCCTCGTGCTCCTCGTCTGCCGCAAGGCCCTGAAGACCGATCCGGAGCAGGGTGCCGCGCACAGCGCCAAGGCCGCGCACGGTCCCGCCCCCACCTTCTTCCAGGTGCTGGCCATGCCGGTGGTGCTCACGGCCTTCCTGTACTTCCTGCTCACCTCCATCTCGCTCTCGGGCATCCAGAGCTTCTCCATCGTCGCCCTGAAGGAGGGCTTCGGCGCCACGGTGGCGCTGGCGACGCTGGCGGTCGCGCTCTACCAGTGCGGCAATGCGGCAGGCGTCGCTTTGGGCGGGGCGGTGGCGGACCGTACCGCCAACCATCACCTCATCGCCATGGGCGGGCTCGCGATGGCCTGCGCGCTGGCGCTGCTCGCAGCAATGCTGGTGGTGCCGCCGGAGGTGACGGTGGGCCTGGTGGCGCTGGTGGGCTTCGCCATGGGCATGACCACGCCGTCCCGCGACGTGCTGGTGCGCAGCGCTGCGCCGGCGGGGGCGACCGGCAAGGTGTTCGGGGTGGTGTATTCGGGCTACGACATCGGCGCGCTTCTGGGGCCGCTGATGTTCGGCCTCATGCTCGACCACCACCTGCCGCGCCTGGTGTTCGTGGGCGCGGCCATCCCCCTCGGCCTCGCGGTGCTGACCGCCTTCGCGGTGCGCCGCCGGCCGCAGTGAAGGAAACGGGTCTTACCCTCCCAGCAGCACCTTGCCGGGATTGGCGAGGCCCTTGGGATCGATGGCGGCCTTGATGGCCGCCATCAGCTCCAGCGCCACCGGGTCCTTGTAGAGGGGCAGTTCCTCGCGCTTGAGCAGGCCGATGCCGTGCTCCGCCGAGATGGAGCCGCCGAGCCCCGCCACGATGTCGTGGACGATGCGGTTGAACTCTTCCCAGCCGGCAAGATAGGTCGCCTTGTCCATGCCCACCGGCTGGCTCAGGTTGAAGTGGATGTTACCGTCGCCCATGTGACCGAAGGCGCACACCCGCACCCCCGGCATGTGGGCCTCGCAGGCGCGGGCCGCCTCGGCGATGAAGTGCGGCACCCGCGACACCGGCACCGACACGTCGTGCTTGATGGAGCCGCCCTCGAACTTCTGGGCGTCCGACAGCGCCTCGCGCAGCTTCCACAGGGCCTCGGCCTGGGCCTCGCTGGCGGCGATCACCGCATCCTCGATCTCCCCCGCCTCGAACGCCTCGCCGAACACCTCAAGCGCCAGCGCGGAGAGGTCGTCGTCGCGACGGGTGGAGGTGAGTTCCGCAAGCGCATACCAGCCGTGGTCGCCGGCCAGCGCGCGGGTGGTGCCGGGAATATGCTTCAGCACCGTCTCCATGCCGAAGCGCGGCAGGATCTCGAAGCCGGTGAGCGCGTCCCCCGCCACGTTCCGCAGCCGCTGGAACAGCTTGAGGGCGGCATCGGGGCTTGAAAGGCCGGTGAGGGTGGTGGCGCGGGCGCGCGGCGCCGGATAGAGCCGCAGCACGGCGGCGGTGATGATGCCCAGGGTGCCTTCCGCGCCGATGAACAGGTCTTTCAGCGCGTAGCCGGTATTGTCCTTGCGCAGGCGGGACAGGCCGTTCCACACCCGCCCATCCGGCAGCACCACTTCCAGCCCGAAGGTCAATTCCCGCATGTTGCCGTAGCGCAGCACGGCGGTGCCGCCGGCATTGGTGGAGAGGTTGCCGCCGATGCGGCAGCTGCCCTCCGAGGCGATGGAGAGGGGGAACAGGCAGCCCGCCTCCGCCGCCGCCTGCTGCACCTGATGCAGCGTGCAGCCGGCCTCGGCCACCACGGTGAGGTCGACGGGATCAAGGTCGCGGATGCGGCTCATGCGCCGCAGCGACACCAGAAGGCCGCCGAACGGCACCTGCCCGCCCACAAGCCCCGTATTGCCGCCCTGCGGCACCACGGGAACCCCCGCCTCGGCACACGCGGCGACGATGAAGGACACGTCTTCCGTGGTCGCCGGCTCCACCATGGCCGGGGTGGCACCCTGGAACAGGCCACGGCCTTCAACCAGCCAGGGGGCAAGCTCCGCCGCATCGGTGACCACGCGGGCGGGACCGATGCGCGCGGCGATGCGCTCCAGCAGCCCCTTGAGGCGGGCGGCATCGAGAAGGATGGGGTGCGGGGCGTGGCTCGACATGGCCGGGAGGGTGCCGCACGGCCCCCGGCTTCGCAAGGGTGGGGTTGGGTGCGGGACGGTAGGGGGCAGCACACTCAGGTGTGCTTCACACCCCATGTCGCGCCAGGACCGTGCACAGGCCCCCTCCCCATCCCTCCCCCGCAAACGGGAGAGGGAGCAAGGCCGGGCCAGAAAAGTCCTCAGGCCGCGGCCTTCAGCCCCACGTCGGGAAGTTCCGGACGGGTCTTGAGGGCGGCCGCCATCAGCGCTTCCACCTCGGCCCGCTCGTGGTCCAGCAGCGCCAGGCGCGGCGGGCGGGTGAGGAAGGTGCCACGGCCCATGACGTGCTCGCACAGCTTGATGCACTGGACGAGATCGGGGCGCGCGTCGAGGTGCAGCAGGGGCATGAACCACTCGTAGAGCGTCATGGCTTCCGCATAGCGGCCGGCGCGGGCGAGGCGGAACAGGGTCTCGCCCTCGCGCGGGAAGGCGTTGGACATGCCGGACACCCAGCCCTGCGCACCCATGGCGATGCTCTCCACCACCACGTCGTCGAGGCCGGCGAACATGATGAAGCGGTCGCCCACCTTGTTGCGCAGGTCGATGAAACGGCGGGTGTCGCCCGAGCTTTCCTTAAAACAGACGATGGTTTCGCAATCCACCAGGGAAGCAACCACGTCCGGGGTCACGTCGTTCTTGTAGACCGGCGGGTTGTTGTAGATCATCACCGGCAGGTCGGTGGCCTTGGAGACGGTGCGGAAATGCGCCGCCGTCTCATGGGGCTTGGAGGAATACACCAGCGCCGGCATGAGCATGATGCCGTCCACGCCCACCTTGGCCGCCTCCTTTGCAGTGGCGATGGCGAAGTCGCTGGTGAATTCGGCGATGCCGCAGATCACCGGCACCCGGCCGGCAGCCACCGCCTTGCCGGCCTCCATCACCTGGATCTTCTCCGCGGTGGTCAGCGAGCAGTTCTCGCCCACGGTGCCACACACGATCATGCCGGACACGCCGTCGCGGATCAGGCCTTCCATCACCTTGGCGGTGGCGTCGATGTCGAGCGAATAGTCGTCGCGGAACTGGGTGGTCACGGCCGGGAAGACGCCTTCCCAGCTGATTGCCGGCTTCATCTCATGTCATCCTTGTGTCGATAAGGGGTGCGGACAAGGCCCTGCCCTGTCCGCGTGCGGGTTTCAGGGATCAGAGGGCGGCGCCGGCCTTGCGCAGGTCGGCGAGGATCGGGGCCTTGGGCAGCCAGATCTTGTCGTATTCGGCGATGATCTTCTCGCGGTCGGCCACTTCCGCCACCTTGATCGGGATCGCGGCCTTGAATTTCTCCAGCAGTACCGGCTCGTTCACCACCGTCTCGTCCACCTGGGCGTCGAGCGCGCTCTTCGTGAGCTTGCTGATGAGCGCCTTGTCGGTGGGCGAGAGCGTCTGCCACACGCGGCCGGAGACCAGCGCGATGACCGGCATGAAGATGGCGTCCATCTTCAGCATGGTCTTCGACACCTTGTCGAAGCGCTGGTTCCAGGAGAAGTCGAGGTCGGCCTCCAGGCCGTCCACCTGGCCGTTGGACATGGCGTCGAACACCGCCGGGGTGGGGATCGGCGTCGGGGCGGCGCCGAGCAGCTGGTAGAAGTCGCGATAGGCCGGCGTGGTGTTGATGCGCAGCTTCATGCCGTTCAGGTCCTTGATGCCCGTGATGGGCTTCGCGGAGAACACGACGCGCATGGTGGTGATGCCCCAGGCGAGGCCCACTGTCCCGGTTTCCTTGGGCAGCACGTCCAAGAGGCTCATGGCCACCGGGGTGCGCACCAGCTTGCCGGCCTTGGCGGTGGAATCCACCACCCAAGGGGCGTTGATGGCGGCGATGGCCGGCACCCGCGAGCCGAGTTCCGCGGTCATGATCCAGCCCATGTCGAGGGCGCCGGTCTGCATCTGCTGCAGCATGGCCGCCTCGTTGCCGAGCTGGCCCGAGGGGAAGACGGTGATGGAGAGGCGACCCTTGGTCTCCTCCTTCAGCAGCGCGCCCACCTTGTCGGCGGCCACGTTCCAGGGATGGCCGCCCGGGGTGATGATGCCGAGGCGGAATTCCCGCGCCTCCTGGGCCCGCACCACGCTGGGCATGGCAAGCGGAAGGGCGGCGCCGGCGGCGGCGGTCATGAGGAAATGACGACGGGACAAAGTCATGACGGGGCGAGACATGGCAGGGCTCCGGGAAGGTTGGTTTTTTATTTGACGAGAACGGTGGACAGCCACGGCACCAGCGACAGCAGGACCAGAAGCGCGCAGGAAGCGAAGAAGAACGGCAGGGTGACCCAGAACATCCGCCCCACCTTCGCCCCCGTGACTGCGGAGGCCACGAAGAAACACAGGCCGACCGGCGGGGAGAGGAAGCCGAGGACTAGGTTGATCACCACCACTACGCCGAAATGCACGGGATCGATGTGGTAGACATCCACGGCGATGGGCAAAAGGATCGGCACCGTCATGATGAGGCCGGGCGCGCCGTCGATCACCGTGCCGATGACCAGCAGGATCACGTTCACCAGCAGCATGAAGGAGATCGGGTCGTGGGCCACGGTCTGCACCCAGGCCGCCACCGCCTGCGGGATCTTGCCGTAGACCAGCACCCAGGAGAACACCGCCGCCACCGCCACCAGGAACAGGATGACGGAGGAATAGAGCCCGGCCTTCAGCAGCATCTGCGGCAGTTCGGAGAACGACAGTTCCTTGGTCCAGTAGCGGCCGATGAGCAGGGCCGCGAGCGCGCCCACCGCCGCCGATTCCGTGGCATTGGCGAGGCCGGTGAGGATGGAGCCGACGATGACGATGGGGATGAGCAAGGTGGGAATGGCATTCAGCACGATGTCCACCCGCTGGCGCCAGGTCATGGTCTCGCCGCTGGGGTAATCGTAGAAGAAGCCCATGATGTAGACGCAGACGCAGAACAGCCCGGTCAACAGCACGCCGGGGATGATGCCGGCGATGAGCATGTCGCTCACCGACACCTGCGCCAGCACCGAATAGACCACGAACATGATGGACGGCGGGATGATGGGCCCCAGCATGCCCGCATAGGCGGTGAGGCCGGCGGCGAAGGTCTTGTCGTAACCCTTCTTCACCATCTCCGGCACCAGGATCTGCGCCATGATGGCGACCTGCGCCGTGGCCGAGCCGAGGATGGACGACACCAGCATGTTGGCGATGAGGTTCACGTAGGCGAGCCCGCCCCGCATGCGGCCCACCACCGCCATGGCCATGTCGATGAGCCGGCGGGTGATGCCGCCGCCGTTCATGATCTCGCCGATCAGCACGAACAGCGGGATGGCGATGAGGCCGTAGCTGTCCACCCCGCCGAACAGCTGGGTGGGAAAGGTCTGCAGCAGCAGCGGGTTGCCGGTGGCGAGGATAAACGCCACCCCGGACAGGGCCAGGCACAGGCTGATGGGCACGCCCACCAGCATGGTGATGAGGAATGCGGCGGTGGTGACCATCAGCTTGCCGCCTCCGCATTGGCCATGGGGAAGCCGCGATAGACGCGGCGCGGCACGAATTCCAGGTCTTCCACCAGGTTGGCGAGGCCGTGGATGGTGATGGAGACAGCAAACAGCGGGATGACGAGGCTGATGGCCCAGGTGGGCCAGTTCAGGGTCTGCGTGTGTTCCGTATAGAAGAAGTTGAAGCTTTCCCCGGCGAAGGTCTTGGCATCGAAACCGGCCGCCGCGATGCCGACGGGATCCATCCACAGCCAGCACATGTAGGAGAGCATGAGGCCGAACAGCACGGTGAAGGCCGTGGCGATGGCCCGCGCCACCTTCACCCCCGTGGGCGGCAGGCGCTCGGTGAGCATGCCCACCGAGAAGTCGAGGCGCAGGCGCGTCATGGCCGAGGCGCCGATGAAGCTCAGCCAGACCACCGCATAGATGGCCGATTCGTCGATCCAGTAGATGGGCGTCCCGGTATAGCGGGTCACCACATTCAGCAGGATGAGGAAGCTGACGAGCCCCATCAGTCCGATCACCGCCACCCGCTCGAAGGCGAGGAGGCCGGACGAGAGGGCGAGCACCAGCCCGCACGGCCCCACTCCCGCGGCGCCTGTCTTGGTCGCATGGTTCATGTTTTCGTCGCTCTGGAAGGCGGACCCTTGTGGGTCTCGATTTGGTGCTTTCAATCCAAATGTAGATTTTATACATTCGACACGTCAATACCCCGCCAACGCTTTTTGCTGTAGCTCAGATCCCATGAATTCCGGCAGCATGAATTCCGGCAGTCCGACCGCCGCCCAGAAGGGCCTCAAGCACCGCACGCTCTCGGCGGCGATCCTTGACCAGTTGCGCCAGTCGATCCTCGACGGCACCCATCCCGCCGGCACCCAGCTGCGGCAGGATGCGCTGGCGGATGCCTATGGCGTCAGCCGCATCCCGGTGCGCGAGGCGCTGTTCCAGCTGGAGGCCGAGGGGCTGGTGCGCATGGTGCCGCAGAAGGGCGCCATCGTCTCCGACCTGTCGGTGGAGGAGATCAACGACGTGTTCGAGCTGCGGCGGATCATGGAGCCGCGCCTGCTGGAGCGCGCCATCCCGCTGTTCACCGACGCGGATTTCACCAAGCTCGACGCCATCCACGCCCGCTTCACCGCCGCCACGAAGGCCCATGACGTGAGCCAGTGGGGCATCCTGAACGCCGATTTCCACATGGCGCTCTATGATCGCGCGGCCCTGCCCCGCACCCGCCAGATCGTCGCCGCTTTGCTCCAGACCTCGGACCGGTACACAAGGCTCCAGCTCTCCACCACGGAAGCCATGGACCGGGCCAAGAGCGAGCACGCCCAGCTCATCGCCCTGTGCCGGGCCGGCGCCGTGGCGGAGGCCACCTCTTTCCTCGACGGCCATATCGGCAAGGTGCACGCCGACCTGCTTCGGGTGATCGAGCAGCGGGCGGCGCGCGCCAGGTCGACAGACGGACCCCGCCAAGGTGCGGACCAGGGCATGCGCGAGGGCACGGGCGAGACGACGACGGAGGAGGCCGGCGCGGACACCCGGCGCAGGACACGGTCCAAGTCCTTGGCAAAGGGCGAGGACCTGCGCTAGAGCACGCGCCGGTCAGCCTGCCTCGCCAAGCTGATCGCAGAACGCGTGCTCTTGTCCGATACTGAGCGCCAGACCCGTCCGTTCCGGAGACTTCATGGCCGACCGCATCCTCGTCGCCCGCATCGGCGCCCCCCATGGCGTGAGGGGCGAGGTGCGCCTCTTCGTCTTCACCGAAGATCCCGGCGCCGTGCTGGACTACGATCCGCTCACCGACGCCACCGGCAAGAAGCGCTTCCGCATCGCCACGTTGCGCGCCGCCAAGGACCATTTCGTCGCCCGCATCGAGGGCATCGCCGACCGCACGGCGGCCGAGGCGCTGACCAATGTGGACCTCTTCGTCCCCCGCGATGCCCTGCCGCCGCCCGACGACGAGGAGACCTTCTACCACGCCGACCTCATCGGCCTCGACGTGCAGGACGAGACCGGCGCGGTGATCGGCACGGTGGTGGCGCTGCAGGATTTCGGCGCCGGCGACATCCTGGAATATGCCCCCACCCTGCCCGCCACCAAGGCCAAGACGCTGATGGTGCCTTTCTCCAACGATGCGGTGCCGGTGGTGGACCTGCCCGGCCGGCGCGTGGTCATCGCCGAAGCCTTCGTGGAACGCCGCCCGGCAGAGCCGGAAGAGGGCGAAGACACCGGGGGGGAGTGAGCCCGGCGCTGCCCACCCCCCGTTTGACTCGGGCGCTCCCCTCCCCCATCACGCCACCATGACCTTCCGCGCCAGCATCCTCACCCTTTATCCCGAGATGTTTCCCGGGCCGCTCGGCCATGCCTTGGCTGGCCGGGCGCTGGAGAAGGGGCTGTGGGCGCTGGAGGCGGTGCAGATCCGCGACCATGCCCTCGACAAGCACCGCTCCGTGGACGACACCCCCGCCGGCGGCGGCCCCGGCATGGTCATGCGCGCCGACGTGCTGGCCCGCGCCATCGATGCGGTCTCCCCGCCCGATGATCCCCGCCCCCGCCTGCTCATGACCCCGCGCGGCGCCCCGCTGACCCAGGCGCGGGTGCGCGCTTTGTCGGAAGGCCCCGGCGCGGTGATCCTGTGCGGGCGGTTCGAGGGCGTGGACGAGCGCATCGTCGCGGCCCGCAACCTCGAGGAAATCTGCGTCGGCGACGTGGTGCTGTCCGGCGGCGAGGCGGCGGCGCTGCTTTTGCTCGATGCCTGCGTGCGGCTCATTCCCGGCGTCATGGGCAAGGCGGAGAGCGGCACCGAGGAGAGCTTTTCCGCCGGCCTGCTGGAATATCCGCAATACACCCGCCCGCAGCTGTTCGAGGGCCAGCCCATCCCGGACGTGCTGACCTCAGGCGATCACGCCCGCGTCGCCCGCTGGCGCCACGGTGAATCCCTCGCCGTCACCCGCGCGCGGCGGCCGGACCTGCTCTCGGGAATATCCCCGCATGACGGGACCATGAAGGAAAGGGAATGACACGGCCCTGT
Organism: Xanthobacter oligotrophicus; assembly: GCF_008364685.1. Classification (GTDB taxonomy): domain Bacteria; phylum Pseudomonadota; class Alphaproteobacteria; order Rhizobiales; family Xanthobacteraceae; genus Xanthobacter; species Xanthobacter oligotrophicus. The sequence goes on along the minus strand of NZ_VTTL01000007.1, from coordinate 119,479 downwards.
TTCTCGGCTATGGAGCCGCGTCCCTTAACTTAAAACGACACAACGTGGCACCGGGGCGTTTTGCCGAACCGGTGGCTGCAAAAGGTTGGCGACATGAACATCATCCAGACGCTCGAAGCCGAGCAGGCGGCGAAACTCGCCGAAAAGCGTGCCATCCCGGACTTCCAGCCCGGCGATACCATTATCGTGAACGTGAAGGTCGTCGAAGGCGAGCGCTCGCGCGTGCAGGCCTATGAGGGCGTGTGCATCGCGCGTTCCGGCGGCGGCATCAACGAGAGCTTCACGGTCCGCAAGATTTCCTACGGCGAGGGCGTGGAACGCGTGTTCCCGGTCTATGCGCCGCTGATCGATTCCATCAAGGTGGTGCGCCGCGGCAAGGTGCGCCGCGCCAAGCTCTATTACCTGCGCGATCGCCGCGGCAAGTCGGCCCGTATCGCCGAGCGCCAGGACCGCACCGCCGACGGCAAGATCAAGAAGGGCGGCAAGTCCGCCCCCGCGCCCACCGCCGCCGAGTGAGACCAGCCTCAAGGCCGGCATCCGCCGCCTGAAGCTTCGCGTATTCAACGCCTCCGGGACCGCCCGGGGGCGTTTTTTCGTTTCGAGCCCGCTCGGTGCCTGAGCGAAGGCATCCAGGCTGGTCACTCCCCCGGCGCGTCGTCCCGCAGGCGTGCGAACAGGCCGTCCGGATCGGCATCGAAGGCGCGGCGGATCTCGGCGAGCGCGGTCTCGCCGCCGCGATAGCTGGCGCCGCCCACATGCAGCCAGGCATCCAGCAGCATCTTCGGCTCGCTCCAGCTCCCATCTGGTGAAGGGACCCGCACCGACCGCGCGTGCGGCCAGGCAAAGCCCGACACATCAAGCTTGCGGAACAGCACGTGCCAGTTGCGCCCGCCGGTGTCGGTGCCCAGCAGCCGGTCGGGGCCGAAATCCAAAGGCTTCGCCACGAGGCTGCCGTCGTAGATGGAAAAGCCCGGCCACAGGTACCAGGCCTTCACCCGACTGCTCCAGCGCTGGAGGCCATAGACCGGCTGCCGCGCCACCAAGGCGGCAAGGTCGGTGGGCTTCAGCAGCACCAGGTCGTGGTCGAGCATGGCGAACACACGCGGCCTCACCTTGCGCAGCACGTTGTGAAACACCCAGTTGGCTGCGGCGGCATGGGAACGCGCGGTGCGCACCCGCACGAAGGGCGCCGGCGGCAAGGCGAGGTAATAGAGCCCCTTCTCGGCAGCGATGGCGGCAAGCTCGCGCCGCGCCTGCGGCTCCGTGGAATTGTCGCAGACGAGCAACGGCGTGCCGGGGGCGAAGCGCGCCATGGAATCGGCCAGCAGCGCCACCGCCTCCGGCACGTTGTAGGCGATGGTGAGGGCAAGAGCGCCGTCGCGGCGGCGGCTCAGCGCCTCCACCACCTCTGCCTGCCCTTCGGCCGGGCGGTCGCGATAGAGGCGGTCCATCATCGCGTAGCGGGCGTGGTTGAGCCAGTGCAGGCCCGGCAGCGCCGCGACGAGGCCGGACAAGCCGGCCCGCTTGTGCCCTTCAGACCCGCTCATGTGGCTGCTCCCGATGCGGTGGTGCCGTCCGCGCCGGCGCGCAGTCTGGCGAGAAGACCGTCCGGGTCCGCCGCGAAGGCGCGCGCCACCGTGTCGAAGGCCCGTCCGCGCCCACCATGGCCGGCGCCGCCGGCGTGCAGCCAGCCGTCCACCAGCAGGTGATCCTCGCCCGCCTCCGTGCCGGGATCGGCGACGAACACGGTGCGGGTTTCGGCAAACGCCAGCGCATCCCGGTCGAGGCGGCGGTAAAGGACGTTCCAGTTCTGCCCACCGGTGTCAAGGGTGAGCGGGGTGTCGGTGCCGAAGTCCAGCGGCAGGCCCTGCACCGCCTTGTAATTGAACACGCTGAAGCCCGGCCACAGATACCAGGCCCCATTGCCCTCGCCATGGCGCGCCATGCCGTAGCAGGGCTGGGCGGTAACGCGGGCCGGCAGGTCGTCGGCCTGAAGCGGGAGGAGATCGTGGTCGAGCAGGGCCACCACCGGCGGCGCCGCCGGCCGCACGAGGTTGGTCCAGATCCAGTTCAGCGCCACCGCATGGGAGCGCGAGCCGTTGCGCCCGCCGCGATAGGGCGAGGCCGGCAGCGGGCAATAGGCGATGTCCCGCTCCGCGCACAAAGCCGCAATGGCGGCGCGGGCGGCGGGATCGGTGGAATTGTCGCACACCACCAGCGGCGTCTGGGGCAGGAAGCGGGCCATAGCCTCAGAGAGCAGGGCGATGGCCTCGGGCATGTTGAAGGCGACGGTGAAGGCCAGGGCGGGGGCGCGCTCAGCCTTCAGCCGCGCCACCAGCGCCGCCTGCCCGTCCGCCTGCCGACGGGCATAGACAAGGTCCACCAGCCGGTTGCGCGCGCGCCGCAGGCGGTGGGCCAGCGGGGCGCCTCCCAGCCACTCCTTGAGCGAATAATCGGCGAGATCGCGCATGGGGCGGCTCAGGGCTGGGCCGGCGCCGAGAGGCGGCGCAGGACGGGGGCGGGGTCCGAAGGCGCGGGCGCGGTGCGGGAGAGCGCATAAAGCACCACCTCGCCCCGCCCGTCCGCCCGCGGGAAGGTGCCGATGGCGCGGAAGCGGTCCGGGAAGGCGGCGACTGTCGCCTGCGCCACCCGGCTGGCGGGCACAGCCCCGGTCTCCCGCGCCTCCACCGCGAGGGCGGCAGCGCCCATGGCGTCAAGGGCGGCCAGAAGTTCTTCGGGGGTGGCGGCGGGCAGGCGGCTCGCATCCACCACGAAGCTGCGGCGGGCCCGGTCGCGCTGGGCGACGGCGGCCCCCAGCGACGCCTCGCCCCGCCCATCGCCTGCGACGACGATCACCGGGGGCGCCGCATCGCGGGCGAGGAAGGCTTCCGCCGCCGCATCCATGCCGATGGCGCCCTTGCGCACCTGCTGGAGCAGGCCCGGCATGGCGGCGAGCAGCAGCATGAGCGCCACCGCCAGTTCCCGGATGGTACCCCAGCCCGACACCACAAGGCCGATGAGCCGCATGGCACCGAACGCCGCCAGCATGGCGACTGGCGCCAGCAGCACGACGGCATCCAGCGCCACGCCCCGGCCGGCGCCCAGCGAGAAGGCGAGGGCAAAGGCGGGCACCAGCGCCGCCACCGGCGCCAGCACCGCCGGGTCCACCGCATCCTCATCCCGGCGCCAGCCATCGAAGACGGTGAAGACGAGGCCGGCCACAGCGCAGGCCAGCGGCAGGGTGCCGAAGGCGGCGCGCAGCGTCTGCCAGACGAAAGCCGGCGCATCGGCGGTCACCACCGGCGGCAGCCGGCCGGTGGTGAGGGCCACCACGGCCGCCAGCAGGGCGAGGCCCGCCAGCGGCACGAGCACACGCGCCCGCCGCATCACATCGAGCCGCCTGGCCATGAGCGCCGCCAGCGGCGGCAGCAGCAGAACTACCGCTCCTGCCGGCGCCATGAGCACGCTCACAGCCCCGGCGGCGGCGAACAGGGCAGCGGAGGCCGGGGTGCCCCGCCGCATATGGCGGCCGAAGGCCAAAGCGGACAACAGCGTGAACAGGGCCAGCGGCAGGTCGAGGCCCAGCACGAAGCTCGCCTCCCGCAGCAGCGGCAGGGCGGCGAGCACGAAGCCCACCGCCACCGCCGGCAGCACGCCCGCCGCCCGCGCCGTGGCCCAGCCGGCGCTCACCACCAGAAGCGCGGCCAGCACCGCCGGCAGCAGCAGCGCCGCCGGCGTGGTGGGCGTGAACAGCATCAGCCAGCCGCCCGCCAGCCCATGGAACAGGGTGAGCCGGGCAAGCGGCAGCGCCTGCGGGGCGTGCAGGCCATAGTCCGCCGCGAAGGCGCCCGCGGCGGGAAAGCCGGCGGCGGCATGGTCCGCCACCATGAGGGCGGTGACGAAATGGCGCGCCTCGTCGGGATCGGTGGCGCCAAGCTCCGCCACATAGGCGCCGGCGCCCAATTGCTGGGCGACCATGACGGCGGTGGTGAGCAGCACCACGATGAGGAAGATGAGGCCTCGCAGCGCCACGGTGCTCCGTCGCCTCTCGCCCGCCTCCATGCTCGCCATCATCCCAAGCACCCCGACCCAAGCACCCGACCTGTGCACCCCGACGCGCGGCGCGACGCCGCATTCGCCCGCGTTCTAGAGCGCCATCGGTCCGGACGGAAGCCGTTCCGCCACCGCCGACCAGGGAATCGCCTGTTCACGCCGGCAACGCGCGCGCGACGTGCGGCAAGCCGCCGCCCGGTAAGGCTTGACCTTGGAGGCCCCGGCGGGTGAGGTGGCGCAGGACCGCTTCCCGCCGGCCCGCCCCCTTCTTCGGACCCGTCCATTCCCGCGGACCGGTCCCATGCTGCGGACCCTCATGGCGAACGACCTCTCGCTGCGGATCGTGATCGTGGACGAAAGCCCCGTCCGCGCCGCCATTCTGGAGGAAGGCCTGAAGGAGGCCGGCTTCCACAACGTGCTGCGCATCACCGGGCGCACCAACCTGCTCGAGCGCATCTACGCCATCGACCCGGACGTGATCCTCATCGACCTCGAGGACCCCTCCCGCGACACCATCGAGCAGATGTTCCAGGTGAGCCGCGAGGTGAAGCGTCCCATCGCCATGTTCGTGGACCAGACCGACAGCAAGACCATCGAGGATGCCATCGAGGCCGGGGTCGCCTCCTATGTGGTGGACGGGCTGCGCAAGGACCGGGTGAAGCCGATCCTGGAGACCACCATCTCCCGCTTCCGCGCCTTCGCGAGGCTCAAGGCCGAGCTGGAGGAGGCGAAATCCCAGCTGGAGGAGCGCAAGGTGGTGGACCGCGCCAAGATGATCCTCATGAAGATGAAGGGCATCGACGAAGAAACCGCCTACGGCCTGCTGCGCCGCACCGCCATGAACGAGAAGAAGCGCATCGCCGACATCGCCCAGTCCATCATCACCGCCGCGGAGCTCCTGCGATGAGACGGCTCGCCATGGGGTTCATCCCCCTCACCGACGCGGCGGTGCTGATCGCCGCCGCCGAGCGCGGCTTCGCCATGGCGGAGGGCATCGAGATCGAGCTGCACCGGGAGGTGTCCTGGGCCAACATCCGCGACAAGGTGAATGTGGGCCTTTTGGACGGCGCCCACATGCTGGGGCCGCTGGCCATCGCCTCCTCGCTCGGCCTCGGCCATGTGCGGGTGCCGCTGGTGGTGCCGTTCGCGCTCAATCTCAACGGCAGCGCCATTACCATCGACAAGCACATCTACGCCGCCATGGGCGAGGTGGGGGAGGATCTCTCCACCGCCCTCGGCGCGGCGCAGGCGCTGGGCAAGGTGGTGCGCCAGCGCAAGGCCGAGGGCCGCGATCCGCTCACCTTCGCCTCGGTCTATGCCTTCTCCACCCACACCTATCTGCTGCGCCACTTCCTGAGCGGCGGCGGCATCGACCCGGACCGCGACGTGCGCTTCGTGGTGGTGCCGCCCCCCTACATGGCCGAGAGCCTGCGCGGCGGGCTCATCCACGGCTTCTGCGTGGGCTCGCCATGGAATTCGGTGGCGGTGGAGGCGGACGTCGGGCGCATCGCGGTGCTGGGTTCGGAAATCTTCGGCTGGGTCCCGGAAAAGGTGCTGGGGGTACACGCCCGCTTCGCCAATGCCGACCCCGAACTGCTGCACCGGCTGGTGCGCGCGCTCCACGCCGCCGCCCGCTGGTGCGAGGACGCGGCCAACCACGACGACCTCGCCCGGCTCCTGAGCGAGCCGCGCCATCTCAACCTGCCCGCCGACGTGCTGAAGCGCACCCTCGACGGGCGGCTGCATTCGGCGCCCGGCGGCCGGCTGCGCGCCCATCCCGACTATCTGGTGCTCAACCGCGACGGCGCCAACCGGCCCGAGCGCGAGCATGCCCTGTGGATGTATGCCCAGATCGTCTCTGCCGGCCAGGGCGAGTTCGCCGCCGACGCGGCGCGCGAAGCCATGAGCGTCTACCGGCCGGACATCTTCGATGAGGCCGTGGGCCCGGTGCCGGTGAAGCATCCGGAGCCTGATTGCGTGGCCACCCAGTTCGGCACCGTGTTCGATGCGCGGGCATTCCTGGGGGGCGGGAGCTAGGCGCGCAGGCAGGACCTTTAGCCTCGCTCAACCGTCATGCCCGGGCTTGTCCGCGAAGTCGGCTGTTGCCGACTTCGGTTCTCGTAGACCGGAACTCGGGAACACCCGAGTTCCGGGCATCCACGCCGAACCGCTTGGGACAGCTTGCGAAACCCCTTCCCGGCCTCCCCGCGTGGATGGCCGGGTCAAGCCCGGCCATGTCGGTCCTGGAACACTTAAAGACCTCTGCAAATAGTTTCGACGCGGCTCTCTGCGAGCCCACCGCAGCGCACAATTTGAATGCAAGTGCACCGCACCTATGCGCAACCACAGAGCAGGCATTTCCACTGCCTGAATTTTGACCACCTCATAAATAGTTCAATTTCAAATAGATAGCATTTTCGCCGACTTGGCCCACCGCTTGCATTGGTCATCCCCAAGCACGGTCAACGAAGATCGCGCCACCCATAACATTCGTCCCAATGACGGGACCCGCAGCAAAGCCGCTGACACCGATGGCCTCTGGGCCGGTCGTGATGTCCTGCGGCTTTTTTTGTTCCGGGTCCCCTCTGCGCCGTCCGCCGATCCAGAGGAACCAAGATGAGCGACGCTTCGAAGACCAAGTCTGCCGCGACGACCCAGTCTCCCGCTTCCGCCGAAGGCCTCTCCCGCCGTTCGCTGCTGAAGGGCTCGGCGGCCGCGCTGGGCACCGCCGCCCTGTTCGAGGCGGTGCGCATGGGCTTCCCCGGCGGCGTGCCCTCCGCTTATGCGGCCGCGCCGGAAACCACCAAGGCGATCCTGGGCTATATCGCCCTCATCGACGCCTCGCCTCTGGTCATCGCCAAGGAGAAGGGCTTCTTCGCCAAGCACGGCGTGCCGGACGTGGAAGTCAACAAGCAGGCCTCCTGGGGCGCCACCCGCGACAACCTGGTGCTCGGCGGCGAGAAGAACGGCATCGACGGCGCCCACATCCTCTCGCCCATGCCCTACCTGATCTCCGCCGGCAAGGTGACGCAGAACAACGTGCCGACCCCCATGGTCATCCTGGCGCGGCTCAATCTCGACGCGCAGGCCATCTCGGTCTCCAACGAATACAAGGACCTCAAGGTCACCACCGACGCCGCAGCGCTGAAGACAGCCTTCGCCAAGAAGAGGGCCGACGGCAAGGAAGTCAAAGTCGCCATGACCTTCCCCGGTGGCACCCACGATCTGTGGCTGCGCTACTGGCTGGCGAGCGCCGGCATCGACCCGGACAAGGACGTCTCCACCATCGTGGTGCCGCCGCCCCAGATGGTGGCCAACATGAAGGTGGGTACCATGGATGCCTTCTGCGTGGGCGAGCCGTGGAACGAGCAGCTGGTGAACCAGGGCATCGGCTTCACCGCCTGCACCACCGGCGAGATCTGGAAGAACCATCCCGAGAAGGCGCTCGGCATGCGCGCCGACTTCGTGGAGAAAAACCCCAACACCACCAAGGCCATCCTGATGGCGGTGATGGAAGCCCAGCAATGGTGCGACAAGATGGAGAACAAGCAGGAGCTGGCCGAGATCGTCGGCAAGCGCCAGTGGTTCAACGTTCCCGTCGCCGACATCATCGGCCGCCTGAAGGGCGACATCAATTACGGCAACGGCCGGGTTGAGAAGGGCACCGATCTCTACATGAAGTTCTGGAAGGACCATGCGTCCTATCCCTTCAAGAGCCACGATGCCTGGTTCATCACCGAGGACATCCGCTGGGGCAAGTTCGAGCCTTCCACGGATATCAACGCCCTCGTCAACAAGGTGAACCGCGAGGACATCTGGCGCGCGGCCGCCAAGGAGCTGGGCGTCGATGCCGCGGATATTCCCGCCGGCACCTCGCGCGGCAAGGAAACCTTCTTCGACGGCAAGGTCTTCGATCCCGCCGATCCGCAGGCCTACCTGAAAAGCCTCGGCATCAAGCGCGTCGAGGCCTGAGGACAAGCCCGACCAACCCTCTCCCGCATGCGGGAGAGGGTTGGCGACCCGAACACACGACACGCCCCGAACCGGAGCCTTGCCCCATGTCCGTCACCGCATTGAAAGAGCCGCCCAAAGAGGCCCGGCGCTCCGGGAGCGCCGCCGTGGTCCGTCTTGCCGCCCCTTCCGCAACGCGCCCCTCGCGCTTACCCGCCATCGCCCGCAATGTCGCCGTCACCGTCCTCCCGCCGCTGGTGATGGTGCTGCTGCTGGGCCTCCTGTGGGAGCTTCTGTGCTCCGGCCCCGGCGCCACCCTGCCGCCGCCGAGCCGCATCTGGGCGGATTCCAAGGACCTGATCCTCGATCCCTTCTTCGTCGCCGGCCCGCAGGATATCGGCCTCGGCTGGCGCGTGCTGGTTTCGCTCCAGCGGGTGGCGGTGGGCTTCGGCCTCGCGGCGGTGGTGGGCATCCTGCTCGGCGCGGTGATCGGCCAGTCGGTGTGGGCCATGCGCGGGCTCGATCCCATCTTCCAGGTGCTGCGCACGGTGCCGCCGCTGGCCTGGCTGCCCATCGCGCTCGCCGCCTTCCGCGACTCGAACCCCTCGGCCATCTTCGTGATCTTCATCACCGCCATCTGGCCGGTGATCATCAACACGGCAGTGGGCATCCGCAACATCCCGCAAGACTACCGCAACGTGGCGCTGGTGCTGCGGCTGAACCCCATCGAATTCTTCTGGAAGATCATGCTGCCGTCGGCGGCGCCCTACATCTTCACCGGCCTGCGCATCGGCATCGGCCTGTCGTGGCTCGCCATCGTGGCCGCTGAAATGCTCACCGGCGGCGTCGGCATCGGCTTCTTCATCTGGGATGCGTGGAACTCCTCCCGCCTGCCCGACATCATCGTGGCCCTCGTCTACATCGGCGTGGTCGGCTTCGTGCTCGACCGCCTCGTGGCCGGCGTCGGCTCCTTCGTCACCCGTGGCACCCAGGCATCCTGAGCCCTGCGTCCTGACCGCACTTTCGAGGAGCATTCCATGCCCGCCTATCTCGAGCTCAGCCAGATCGGAAAGAGCTTCACCCGCGGCGCCGCCACCACGGAGGTGCTGCGCGACGTCTCCCTCGACATCGCCAAGGGCGAATACATCTCCATCATCGGCCATTCCGGCTGCGGCAAGTCCACTTTGCTCAACATCGTCGCCGGCCTCACCCCGGTGACCACCGGCGGTGTCATCCTCGACGGCAAGGAGGTGAACGCTCCCGGACCGGACCGCGCGGTGGTGTTCCAGAACCATTCGCTGCTGCCCTGGCTCACCGTCTACGACAATGTGCGCCTCGCCGTGGACAAGGTGTTCTCCGGCACCCGCTCGCGGGCCGAGCGCCACGACTGGACCATCCACAACCTCGACCTGGTGCAGATGGGCCACGCCAAGGACAAGCGCCCCTCGGAAGTCTCCGGCGGCATGAAGCAGCGCGTGGGCATCGCCCGGGCGCTGGCCATGGAACCCAAGGTGCTGCTGCTGGACGAGCCCTTCGGCGCGCTGGACGCCCTCACCCGCGCCCACCTGCAGGACAGCGTCATGCAGATCCATGCGAGCCTCGGCAACACCATCCTCATGATCACCCACGACGTGGACGAGGCGGTGCTGCTCTCCGACCGCATCGTGATGATGACCAACGGCCCCTCCGCCCGCATCGGCGAAGTGCTGGAGGTCGGCCTGCCGCGTCCGCGCAAGCGGCTCGAGCTGGTCACCAACCCCACCTACCTCAAGGCCCGCGAGGCGGTGCTGAAGTTCCTCCACGAGCGCCACCGCTACGTGGAAGCCGCCTGATCCTTTTTCGGAGCGGGCCGGATGCGCCCGCTCCCTCCACCCCTTTTTCAAAGCCGGAGAGATTGCCATGACACCGACCCAGATTGACCTGGTCCAGGCCAGCTTCGCCAAGGTGGCGCCCATCGCCGATACGGCGGCGGGCCTGTTCTACGGCCGCCTGTTCGAGATCGCGCCGGAAGTGAAGCCCCTGTTCAAGGGCGACATGACCACCCAGGGCCAGAAGCTGATGGCCACCCTCGGCGTGGTGGTGGCCGGGCTGAAGGACCTGCCGCGCATCGTGCCCGCCGCGCAGAATCTCGCCCGCAAGCATGTGGGCTATGGCGTCAAGACCGAGCACTACGCCCCCGTGGGCGCCGCCCTGCTGTGGACGCTGGAGCAGGGACTTGGCGCCGATTTCACCCCCGAGGTGAAGACCGCCTGGGCGGACGCCTACGGCCTCCTCTCCTCCGTCATGATCGCCGCCGCCGAAGCCCCCGAGCCGGTGGCCTGAGGGCAAAGCCAGAGGACACGCACATGAGCGAGCCCCTCCTCATCATCGGCAACGGCATGGCAGCGGCGAAGCTCTGCGAGGAGCTGAGCCAGCGCGCGCTGGGCCGCTATGCCGTCGCGGTGATCGGGGCGGAGCCGCACCTCGCCTACAACCGGGTGCTGCTCTCCGAAGTGCTCGCCGGCCACATGACCGCCGCGGACGCGCAGATGAAGCCTGCCTCCTGGTGGCGCGATCGCGGCGTGACCCTGCAATACGGCACCCCCGCCGCCGCCATCGACCGCGCCCGGCGCGAAGTGGTGCTGGCGGACGGGCGGCGCCTGCCCTATGCGCGCCTCGTGCTCGCCACCGGCTCGCACCCCATCCGCCTGCCCCTGCCGGGGATGGACCTCAGTGGCGTCCACACCTTCCGCGACCTGAAGGATGTGGCGGCGCTGCTTGCCGCCGCCGCCGTGCCCGGCACGCGGGCGGTGGTGATCGGCGGCGGGCTCTTGGGCCTGGAAGCCGCCGTGGGCCTCGCCGGAGCGGGGGTGAAGACCAGCCTCGTCCATCTCATGGACCGGCTGATGGAGCGCCAGCTCGATCCCGCTGCCGCCGGCTTTCTGCGGCGGGCGGTGGAAGCCAAGGGCGTCGAGGTGCTGCTTCAGGCCGCCAGCGACGCCATCGAGGGCGATGAGCAAGGCCGCGTCACCGGCCTGAGACTCAAGGACGGGCGGGTGGTCGAGGCCGACCTGGTGGTGGTGGCCTGCGGCGTCATCCCCAATGCGGATCTTGCCCGCGCGGCGGGGCTGGAGGTGAAGCGCGGCATCGTGGTGGACGACACCCTTGCCACCTCCGATCCCGCCATCTGCGCCCTCGGCGAATGCGCCGAGCATCGCGGCATCGCCTATGGCCTCGTGGCGCCGGCCTATGAGCAGGCCCGCGTGCTCGCCCGGCGGCTGGCGGGGGAAGAGGCGCGCTACGACGGCTCGGTGGTAGCCACCAATCTGAAGGTTTCGGGCGTTCCCGTCTTCTCGGCGGGGGACGTCACCGGCGGGGAGGGCACGGAAGACATCGTGCTCACCGACCGGGGGCTTGGCGTTTATCGCCGGCTCATCGTGAAGGACGGCCTGCTCGCGGGCGCCGTGCTGTTCGGCGATACGGCGGACGGCCTGTTCTATCTCGACCTCATCACGAAACGCACCCCCATCACCGCCATGCGTGCCGATCTCGCCTTCGGGCGGGACGCCATCGCCGCAGCGGCCTGAGGAGAGACATCATGGGCGGCGATTTTTCCATCGACCAGAAACGCTATCTGGAAGGCTTCGTCTCCGGCGCCAAGGCCGTGCAGATCACCCGCGGCGCCGTGCCCGCGAGCGCGAGCGCGCCGGCGATTGCCGCCGAGCCCACCGGCCCGGACGCGGCGGGCCTGAAGGCCATGGCCCGCTTCGAGGCGCAGGGCAAGAAGCTCACGCCGGAAGAAAAGGGCAAGCGCGAAGAGCTGGGCCTTGATGCCTACCCCCGCATGAAGACGGCCGCGCACGAGGGCGTCTTCCCCAAGGGGCCGGACGTGTTCCGCTGGAAGTTCCACGGCCTGTTTCATGTGGCGCCGGCGCAGGACAGCTTCATGTGCCGCCTGCGCATTCCCAACGGCATCCTCACCCACTGGCAGTTTCGCGGCGTCGCCGACATCGCGGCCGCCCACGGCGGCAACTACAGCGACGTGACCACCCGGGCCAACCTGCAGATCCGCGAGATCCCGGCCACCGACGGCATCGCGGTGCTGGAGAGACTGGTGGATCTAGGCCTCACCGCCAAGGGCTCGGGGGCGGACAATATCCGCAACGTGACCGGCACCCCCACCGCCGGCATCGACACCCAGGAACTGCTCGACACCCGTCCGCTCGCCAAGGAGTGGCACCACTACATCCTCAACACGCGCGACATGTACGGCCTGCCGCGCAAGTTCAACGTGGCCTTTGACGGCGCCGGCACCATCGGCGCGCTGGAGGACACCAACGACATCGGCTTCCAGGCGGTGGAGGTGAAGGACGGCTTCGGCGTGGCGCCGGGCGTGTGGCTGCGCCTCGCGCTGGGCGGCATCACCGGCCACAAGGACTTTGCCCGCGACACCGGCATCGTGGTGCGCCCGGAGGAGGCAACCGAGGTGGCGGCCGCCATCGTGCGTGCCTTCATCGACACCGGCGACCGCACCGACCGCAAGAAGGCGCGCCTGAAATACGTGCTCGACGCCATGGGCTTCGACGGCTTCCTCGCGCTGGTGGAAAAGAAGCTCGGCCGCCCCTTCACCCGCCTGCCCGGCGAGGCCGTTGCGCCCCGCGCCGAGGCCGACCGCCTTGCCCATCTCGGCGTCCATGCCCAGAAGCAGCCGGGGTTGAACTATATCGGTGTCGGCCTGCCGGTGGGCCGCATGAGCGTGGAGCAGATGCACGGCCTCGCCGACATCGCCGCCCGCCTGGGCGACGGCGACATCCGCCTCACCGTCTGGCAGAATTTGCTGATCTCGGGCGTTGCCGACGCGGACGTGGCGCAGGCGTGCACCGCCATCGCGGCGCTGGGCCTTTCCACGCAGGCGACGCCGCTGCAGGCCGGCCTTGTGGCCTGCACCGGATCGAAGGGCTGCCGCTTCGCCGCCGCCGACACCAAGGGCACGGCCCGCGCCATCCTCGCCCACTGCGAGGAGCGCCTCGACCTCGACGGGCCGGTGAACATCCACGTCACCGGCTGCCACAATTCCTGCGCCCAGCATTATATCGGCGACATCGGCCTCATCGGCGCGCGGGTGGCCATCAATGACGATGGCGACACGGTGGACGGCTATCACCTGTTCGTCGGCGGCGGCTTCGGCGCGGATGCCGCCATCGCCCGCGAGCTTTATCGCGACGTGAAGGCGGAGGACGCCCCCATGGTGGTGGAGCGCCTGCTGAAGAGCTGGCTCGCCCATCGGCAGGCCGGCGAGGCCTTCGCCCCCTTCACCCGCCGCATGGACCCCGATGCGCTGAAGGCGCTGGCGGAGGGGGAGGCGGCATGAGCACCGCACCTGATCCGAATGGCCGCCAGGCGGCCTGACGCACGACTTCGCGCCGCAGGCGCGCCATCCGACACCGAGACCACAGCCATGAGCCTCCAGACCCGCATTCCCGTTGTGCCCGTCCTGCCCGACAGCGCGCCCTTCACCGGCGAGCAGCGGGCGTGGCTGAACGGCTTCTTCGCCGCCATCCTCTCGGCCGATCAGGTCAGCGCCCCCACCGCCCTCTCGGCGGGCGACGCGGCGGCGCTGATGCCCGACATGCCCGCCCCGGCGGTGGAGGCGGAGGACGATGGCGCACCCTGGCACGACCCCGCCATGCCGCTGTCCGAGCGCATGGCGCTGGCGGAGGGCAAGGCGCTGCCCCGGCGCATGATGGCGGCCATGGCCCAGCAGGATTGCGGCCAGTGCGGCTATGTCTGCGAGACCTACGCCAAGGCCCTGGCCGATGGCGCCGAAAGCAAGCTCAACCTCTGCGCCCCCGGCGGCAAGGAGACCCTGCGCATGCTGAAGCAGCTGGCCGAGGAAACCTCCGCCCCGGCCGCCAAGCCGGCCGCCGCCGCCCCCACCACTGTCTCCTACGCCCACGAGCCCCACGCCCCGGCACCGCTGGGCACCCGTGAAAATCCCGGCGAAGTCACCTTCCTCGGCCGCACGCGCCTCAACAAGGACGGCTCCGAGAAGGAGACGTGGCACATCGAATTCGATCTTGCCGGTTCGGGCATCGACTATGTGGCCGGCGACAGCTTCGGCGTGTTCCCGGTGAATAATCCGGACCTGGTGGCGGCGGTGCTCTCAGCGCTCCACGCTCCGCCGGACTTTCCCATCGCCGACAAGACGCTCGGCGAGGTGCTCTCCCGCGAGGTGTGCCTGAAATCGGCCCCCGACGCGCTGTTCACCCTCATCTCCTACATCACCGGCGGCGAGCGCAAGGCCAAGGCCCGCGCATTGGCTTCCGGCGAGGACCCGGACGGCGATGCCGCCACCCTCGACGTGCTGGCGGCGCTGGAGAAATTCCCCGGCATCCGGCCCGATCCGGAAGCTTTGGTGGAATGCCTGGAGCCGCTCCAGCCGCGCCTCTACTCCATCTCCTCCAGCCCCACGGCGACCCCCGGCAAGCTGACACTGACGGTGGACGCGGTGCGCTACGACCTGACCGGGCGCACCCGGCTCGGCGTCGCCTCCACCTTCCTCGGAGGGCGGATCGCGGCGGGCACGCGGATGAAGGCCTATATCCAGAAGGCCCACGGCTTCGCTTTGCCGGCCGACCTCTCCAAGGATGTGATCATGGTGGGGCCGGGCACCGGCATCGCCCCGTTCCGCTCCTTCCTGCACGAGCGCCTCGCCACCAAGGCGCCGGGCCGCAACTGGCTGTTCTTCGGCCACCAGAAGCGCGACACCGACTTCTTCTACGAGGACGAGCTGAGCGGCCTTCAGGCCTGCGGCACCCTCACCCGCCTCGACACCGCATGGTCGAGGGACGGCGCCGGCAAGGTCTATGTGCAGGACAAGATCCGCGCGGCGGGGCCGGAGCTATGGGCGTGGCTTCACGCCGGCGCGCACTTCTACATCTGCGGCGATGCCAAGCGCATGGCCAAGGACGTGGAAGCGGCCATGGTCGCCGTCGCGGTGGAGCATGGCGGCCTCTCGGCAGAGGCAGCAGCCCGCTTCGTGGCCGACCTGAAGACCGCCGGCCGCTACCAGGCCGACGTCTACTGACCCCGAACAGCCTCAGGCAGGATCGGCCCCCCATGAACGCGCCTCTCGCCTCGCCCCCGAGCGTGAAGACCACCTGCCCCTATTGCGGCGTCGGCTGCGGGGTGAAGGCGACGCCGGACGGCCTCGGCGGCGCGCTGGTGGAGGGCGATGCCGCCCATCCGGCCAATCTCGGCCGCCTGTGCTCCAAGGGCGCGGCGCTGGGGGAGACGGTGGGGCTCGACACCCGCCTGTTGCACCCGCTGGTGCGCGGGGCCGACGGAGCGCTCGCCCGCGCGTCGTGGGACACGGCACTGGACCGCATCGCGGACGGGCTGAAGACGGTGCGCGACGCCCACGGTCCGGGGGCCATCGCCTTCTACCTTTCCGGCCAGCTTCTGACCGAGGATTATTACGCCGCCAACAAGCTGGCCAAGGGCTTCCTCGGCACGTCCCACGTGGACACCAATTCGCGCCTGTGCATGTCGTCCTCCGTGGCCGGGCACAAGCGCGGCTTCGGCTCGGACACCGTGCCGGGGTCCTATGAGGACCTGGAGGCGGCGGACCTCATCGTGCTGGTGGGCTCCAACACCGCCTGGTGCCATCCGGTGCTGTTCCGCCGCATGGAGGCGGCCCGCAAGGCGCGGGGCACCAAATTCATCGTCATCGATCCCCGCCGCACCGAGACGGCGGCGGAAGCCGACCTGCACTTGCCGCTGGCCCAGGGCACCGACGCCCTGCTGTTTTCAGGCCTGCTCGCCCATCTGGCGCAAAGCCCGGCCTTCGATGCCGCTTACGTGCGCGACCACACCACCGGCTTCGACGCTGCGCTGGCCCACGCCCGCGCCGCGGCCCCCGACGCCGAGGCCACCGCCCGCGCCTGTGGCCTCGACGTGGAAGACGTGGCGCGCTTCTTCGCCCTGTTCGCGGACACCGCGCGCACCGTGACCTGCTATTCGCAGGGGGTGAACCAGTCGGTGGCGGGGACCGACAAGGTCAACGCCATCCTCAACTGCCATTTCGCCACCGGCCGCATGGGCCGCGAGGGCATGGGGCCGTTTTCGCTGACCGGCCAGCCCAATGCCATGGGCGGGCGCGAGGTGGGCGGGCTCGCCAACCAGCTTGCCGCCCACATGGGCTTCTCGCCGGAAGAGGTGGACCTTGTGCGCCGCTTCTGGGATGCGCCCCATATGGCCACCCGCGAGGGCCACAAGGCGGTGGACCTGTTCGCCGCCATCGGCCGGGGCGAGATCAAGGCCCTGTGGGTCATGGGCACCAATCCGGCCGTCAGCCTGCCCGAGGCAGACGGCGTGCGCGCGGCGCTCAAGGGCCTCGACCTGTTCGTTCTGTCGGAGAACGTCGCGGTCAACGACACCGCCCAATGTGCCCCCCATGTGATGCTGCCCGCCGCCGCCTGGGGCGAGAAGGACGGCACCGTGACCAATTCCGAGCGGCGCATCTCCCGCCAGCGGCCCTTCCTCGCCCCGCCCGGCGCGGTGAAGCCCAATTGGTGGGCGCTGGCGCAGGTGGCGCGCCGCCTCGGCTTCGGCCCGGCCTTCACCTGGCGCGGGCCGGCGGACATCTTCCGCGAGCATGCGGCGCTCTCCGGCTTCGAGAATGCCGGCACCCGCGATTTCGACATCTCCGCCTTCGCCGAGCTGTCGGACGCCGCCTATCAGGATTTCGCCCCGGTGCAGTGGCCGGCCCCGCGCGGACGGCCCGAAGGCACGCCACGGCTGTTCGCCGAGGGCGGCTATTTCACCGCCGACCGGCGCGGCCGCTTCGTGACGCCGGCCCCCGTCGCGGCGGCGCAGGCGAACGACGCCTTCCCCTTCCTGCTCAACACCGGCCGCATCCGCGACCAGTGGCACACCATGACCCGCACCGGCCTCTCCCCCCGGCTCGGCTCGCACATCCTGGCGCCCTTCGTCACCGTGCATCCGGACGATGCGGCGCCCCTCGGCCTCACCGAGGGAGCGCTGGCGCGGGTGGCGAGCGCCTCGGGCGCGGCGGTGCTGGAGGTTCGGATCGATGCCGGCCAGCGGCGCGGCACCCTGTTCGCGCCTATCCACTGGAGCGGGGCCACCTCCTCCCACGGCCGGGTCGGCCCGCTGGTGCACAGCGTATGCGACCCCTTCTCCGGCCAACCCGATGCGAAGGCGACACCCGCAACCCTCGCGCCCTATGCGGCGCCGTTCGAGGGCTTCGTGCTGTCGCGGCGCAAGCTTGCCATGCCGCAGGGCCTGTGGTGGGCGCGGGCGGCGCTGGAGGGCGGCTTCGGCTGGCGCATGGCCGGCAGCCTCGGCCCGGACGACTGGGCGCAGTGGGTGAAGGCGGAAGGCCCCGCCGACGTGGCCGAGCTGGTGGACGCCCCCTCCGGCCTCTACCGCGCCGCCGCCTTCGACGGGGACGGGCGGCTGGATTTCGCGGTGTTCGTGGGCATTGCGGGCCGGCGCGTGGCCTGGGATGCGCTGAAGGGCCTGCTGGCGGAAGGCACCGTCTCCACCGCCGACCGGCGCACCCTGCTGGCGGGCCGGCGGGCGGGAGCGGCCGCCGCATGTGGGCCGCTGGTGTGCGCCTGCTTCGGCGTGCCGCGCGACGCCATCATCGGCGCCATCCGCGCCGGCGCGCACGATGCGGCGCTGGTGGGGGAAAAGCTCAAGGCCGGCACGAATTGCGGCTCGTGCCTGCCCGAGATCCGCCGCCTCCTGGCGGAGACGACGGTACCGGCCTGAGGGGCGGACAGCGCCCGCCCCGGGAAGGGAAGCCTCAGCCTTCCTTGCCTTCGGCCTTGGCGCGCTCGATGCCTTCGAGAATGAGCTTGTGCGCTTCGGCGGCATCGCCCCAGCGCAGGATCTTCACCCACTTGTTGGGCTCCAGATCCTTGTAGTGCTCGAAGAAGTGCTCGATCTGCTTGAGCGTGATGTCCGGCAGGTCGGAATGGTTGGTGACCCGGTCGTAGCGCTTGGTGAGCTTGGACGAGGGCACGGCGATGATCTTCTCATCGACGCCGGCCTCGTCCTCCATCAGCAGCACGCCCACGGGGCGCACGCTGATCACCGCGCCGGCGATGATGGCGCGGGTATTCGCCACCAGAACGTCGCAGGGATCGCCGTCGCCGGAAAGAGTGTGGGGAATGAAGCCGTAGTTTCCGGGATACCGCATGGCGGTATAAAGGAAGCGATCGACGAAGAGCGTGCCGGCAGCCTTGTCGAGTTCGTACTTGATAGGCTCGCCGCCGATGGGCACCTCGATCACCACGTTGACATCGTGGGGCGGGTTCTTGCCGATCGGGATCGCATCGATGCGCATGATACACTCGCTGGATAGCTACGGTCCACGCGGGCGGTTGCCCGCGCGGAGGTTACCGCTGCCAAGCGAAGGCGATCTTGTCCAGCGTTTTCGAGCCGAACTGCTCCGTCGAGGATGCGACCGGTTGCCCCCCTAAGGCCCGATAAAAGCCCACCGCATTCTCGTTCTCGGCCAGCGCCCAAACCACCATTCCGTCGAGCCGGGCAAGACTTAGGTCCCGGCGGGCGGCCGAAAACAGCCGCTGGCCGAAACCGAGGCCCTGATACAAAGGTTGTAGGTAGATCTCATAGATCTCGCCGCCATAGGGCAGGCTCTTGGCGCGGTTGCCACCGTAATTCACATAGCCGGCAAGATCATCGCCCACCAGCAGTACGGAGAGCCGGCTACCGCGCCGGATCGCGGCGTCCCACCAGCGCGGACCGCGCCGCTCCACCATGCGCTCAAGTTCCACGCCGGGGATGAGGCCCCGATAGGCGGTGCGCCAAGCCGCATCGTGCACCTGCGCGATCGCCTTGGCGTCGGCCGGCTTGGCCCTGCGGATTTCGATGAGGCCCGTGCTCATGACGTGATGGAAGCATTCCCCGCGCCCGGCTTCAAGGGGCAATGGCGCGCAGGAGCGCCATACCGCCCGGCGGCCAGTGCATGGCGGGGGGAGGGGCGGGCTTGATTGCCGAGGCCCCCTCCTGCCCAAGCCGCCGCGCCTCCCTCTCTCGCTTGCGGGGGAGGGGTGGGGAGGGGTGGGGAGGGGGCAAAAGCGCCGGGACAAGACACCGGAGGGCGGGTCAGGTGGAGAGAGCCCGCCCCCACCCTGCCCTCCCCCGCACGCGGGAGAGGGTTCGCACCGCGAGGAATGACAAGGCTCCCCCGCACGCGAGAGAGGGCGGCACGTCTCCACCCCGTCACCCTCCGGCTCGACCGGAGGGTCCATCTCGCCGCTTTGCCACCCCCGCCGTGTTGTCACGGGCGGGCCATGGGCCGTCTGGTCAGGCCGGACGGCGACGGCGCTCTCTCGCCCTATGACGATGCCCCCACCCCACCCCCGCACCGAGGGGCGTGCAATCTCCCGCGATCCCGCCTAAATGGGATCGGCCGGGCGCTATGCCCGCAGATTGAAGGGAGCCAGGCGCCCACCCATGATCCGCTTCCTGTTCCGCTTCATCGGATTCTGGCTTGTGGCCGGCGGCTTTGTCGCCCTCATCGTGGACGGTACGCGCTCCATCGCGGCCTCCGCCTTGGTGTTCACCTCCACCGGCGATGCCTGGTTCGCGCTGTCGCCGGGCACGCTGGAACAGGCGGAACGCTCCGGCCGTGCCGGCCTGCCGTTCATCTGGAACAGCGCCATCCTGCCGCTTCTGTCCCTGCCGGCCTTCCTGCTGCTGGTGGTGGTGGGGCTGATCCTGCTCGGCCTCGGCCGGGTGCGCGAGCGCTCGCGCTTCGAGGTCTCGCGGTAGGGCCGGCTTGGCCAGCCGGGCGGTGGGGATCGAATCAGGCGCAAGGGCAGAGGGCGCCCCCTCGCGGAAACGGCGGGGACATCCCATA
The DNA here is from genome assembly GCF_008364685.1 of Xanthobacter oligotrophicus. Lineage (GTDB taxonomy): Bacteria > Pseudomonadota > Alphaproteobacteria > Rhizobiales > Xanthobacteraceae > Xanthobacter > Xanthobacter oligotrophicus. The sequence continues at coordinate 99,582 of NZ_VTTL01000007.1, read as the reverse complement.
TTGGGGATCAGGCCCGGCCGACGCCGGCGCCTCCCTTCAAGCCCCATCCGCGCGCGACGGGTCCGATGCCCGGCGCGGCGCCCCCGCGAGGAGCCCCGCCATGTTCTGGCTGAAGAAATCCCTCGACCTGCCCACCAAGGCCGATGCCCTGCCCGGCCGCAGCACGCCGGTACCCACCGCCGAGACCCATTTCGTCAACGGCCACGCCCTCAAGGGCCCCTACCCCGCCGGATTCGAAACCGCCGTGTTCGCCCTCGGCTGCTTCTGGGGCGCCGAGCGCAAGTTCTGGCAGACGCCCGGCGTGTGGGCCACCGCGGTGGGCTATGTGGCCGGCATCACCGAGAACCCGACTTACGAGGAAGTGTGCTCCGGCCGCACCGGACACACCGAGGCGGTGCTGGTGGTCTATGATCCCAAGGCCGTGACCTATGACGAGCTGGTGCGGCTGTTCTTCGAATCCCACGATCCCACCCAGGGCATGCGCCAGGGCAATGACGTGGGCACCCAGTACCGCTCCGGCATCTATGTGACCAATGCTGGCCAGCGGGTGGCGGCGGAGGCGGCGAAGGCTGCCTATGAGCCGGCGCTGAAGACCAAGGGCTTTGCCGCCATCACCACCGAGATCGCCGAGCTGGGACCCTTCTATTTCGCGGAGGGCTACCACCAGCAGTATCTGGCGAAGAACCCCGCCGGCTATTGCGGCCTCGGCGGCACCGGCGTCTCCTGCCCCATCGGCACCGGGGTGGCGGCCCAATAGCTGCCCCGGTCGTGCGGAAGCACATTTTTCAGGCAGGGCGCGGCGCAGGCTGCGCCCTGCTTCGTTTCGGCGCCCTGTTGCAAAGGCGGGCGCCGCGCGGTTCATTGGCCCTCCCCTTGATCGTGCCCAGGCTCGCCCCTCCTTGCCCGCTGCTCCCTCCCGCACCCTTCTGGCCCGTGGCCGCGCCCTCGCGCTCGGCCCGCGCACCCTCGTCATGGGCATCCTGAACGTGACGCCCGATTCCTTCTCCGACGGCGGCGCCAGCGCCGCGCCGGAGAGCGCCCTCGCCAATGCCCGGCGGCTGGTGACCGAGGGCGCGGACCTGCTGGACGTGGGCGGCGAATCGACGCGGCCGGGCCACACCCCGGTGGAGGCGGAGGACGAATGGGCACGCCTCGCCCCGGTGCTCGCGCCGCTGGCCGCCGAAACCGGCGTGCCCATCTCGGTGGACACCTACAAGGCCTCGGTCGCCCGGCGGGCGCTGGAGGCGGGGGCGGTGATCGTCAACGACGTGTGGGGCTTTTCCCGCGACCCCGACATGGCGAAAGTGGTGGCGGAATACGACGCCGCCGCGATCATCATGCACAACCGAACCGAAGTCGACGAAACCCTCGATATCGTCGCCGATATGCTGGTCTTCTTCGAGAAAGCTCTCGATACGGCCGACAAGGCCGGCGTGAAGCGCGAGCGCCTGGTGCTCGACCCCGGCATCGGCTTCGGCAAGAGCTTCCCGCAGAACCTCTCCGCCATCCGCAGGCTTGAAGAGCTGCGCGTGCTGGGCCTGCCGATCCTGCTCGGCGCCTCGCGCAAGTCCTTGATCGGAAAGGTGATCGAGACCGTGCCGGCGGAACGCCTGCCGGGCACCATCGCCTCCAACGTCATCGCCATCATGGCCGGGGTGGAGATCATCCGGGTGCACGACGTTGCCGCCCATGTGCAGGCGGCGCGCGTCGCCGAGGCCATCCGGGACGCCTCGTGACCAACCGCACCGCCTACCTGTGCCTGGGCTCCAACGTGGGCGACCGGGCCTTGACCATGGGGTTGGCGCTGGGTGTGCTGGCTCGCGCCGGACTCACCATCGGCGCCCGCTCCTCGTTGTATGAGACGCCGCCCTGGGGACCGATCCCGCAGGGGCCGTACCTCAACCAGGTGGTTGAAATTCAAAGCCCGGTGCCGCCCCGCAGCCTGCTGTTCCTGGCCCTTTCGGTGGAGCGGATGCTGGGGCGCGACCGGCCCCACGAGGTGCGCTTCGGGCCGCGCCGCATCGACATCGACATCCTGTTGTTCGCAAACGAAAATATCGCCGAGCCGGACCTGGAGATTCCCCATCCCCGGCTGCTGGAGCGCGCCTTCGCGCTGGTGCCTTTGACGGAGATCGCGCCTGACATCGTGGTCGCCGGCGTGCGCGCGGCCGATGCGCTGGCGCCGCTCGACCGCAGCGGCATCGTGAAGGTCGCAGCCACCTGAAAACGCAAAGAAAAAGCCCCGCGCCAGGTGGCGCGGGGCGGTTTGGAAAGGTCCGCGATCACATGGTGCGGATGTTGGTGGACCAGGTATCCACCTGGCGCTTCACCTCATCCTTGGCATAGCCGTAGCGCTCCTGCAGCTTGCCTTCGAGGATCTCGCGGTTGCCGTTGATTTCGGTCATGTCGTCGTCAGTGAGCTTGCCCCACTGCGCCTTGAGATTGCCGGTCATCTGCTTCCAGTTGCCTTCAATGCGATCCCAGTTCATGCGTTCGTCCTCCATGTGAGTGGAATTATGCTGGAAGAACGTTCACGCTGACACACAGGTTCCGGATTAAAACTGCTGCGGAACGGGGGAACCAAACATGACGGCACGGCACGAGGACGACGAGAAGCTTGCGCAGGGCGTCGCCAAAGGTGAGCGGGCGGCGCTGGCGCGGGCCATCACCCTCGTCGAATCGCGCCGCACCGATCATCGCCGGCGGGCGCAGGTGCTGCTGCAATCCCTGCTGCCGCGGACCGGAGGTGCCTTCCGGGTCGGCATCACCGGGGTGCCGGGGGTGGGCAAGTCCACCACCATCGACGCGCTTGGAACCTATCTGACCCAGCAGGGCCACAAGGTGGCGGTGCTGGCGGTGGACCCCTCCTCCACCCGCACCGGCGGCTCCATCCTGGGCGACAAGACCCGCATGTCCCGCCTCGCGGTGGATCCCAACGCCTTCATCCGCCCCTCGCCCTCCAGCGGCACCCTCGGTGGCATCGCCGCCAAGACGCGGGAAACCATGCTGCTGTGCGAGGCCGCCGGCTTCGACGTGGTGCTGGTGGAGACGGTAGGCGTCGGCCAGTCCGAGACCGCAGTGGCCGATCTCACCGACACCTTCCTCGTGCTGATGCTGCCGGGGGCCGGCGACGAATTGCAGGGCATCAAGAAGGGCGTGCTGGAGCTGGCCGACATCGTGGCCGTGAACAAGGCGGACGGCGACAACGTCACCCGCGCGCGCGCCGCGGCCGGCGAATATCGCACCGCGCTCCACCTGCTCGGCGCCCGCCTGCCCCACTGGTCGCCGCCGGTGCTGACCTATTCCGCGCTCACCGGAGCCGGCATCCCCGAGGTCTGGGAGCAGGTGCGGCTGCATCGCACCAAGTGCGAGGCGGCGGGCACCTTCGCCGCCACCCGCCGGGCCCAGCAGGTGCGCTGGATGTGGACCCTGCTCAACGAACGTCTCGCCGAAAGGGTCACCCACGACCCGGCGGTAAAGGCTCGCCTGCCCGCGCTGGAGCAGGAGGTGGCCGCCGGAACGCTAGCCCCGGCGCTGGCGGCGGCGGAGATCGCCGGCCTCATCGGATTGTGAGGCTACGCCGTGGCGCGCCCGCTCCGCATTCTGGTGACGGCGTTCGGGCCGTTCCCGGGCGTGCCGGCGAACCCGTCGCAGCGCACGGCCATGGACCTGCTGCGGCTGAAGCGCCCGGTCCTGTCCGGCGTCGATATAACGCTCGAGATCCTGCCCACGCGCTGGGATGTGCTGCCACGCATCGACGCGCTGATGACGCAACAGCCGTTCGATGCCGTGCTGCTGCTGGGCGTCGCCGCCCGGCGCCGGCGCGTCTGCCTTGAAACCCGCGCGGTGAATGCGGCCCGCGCGTTTCCGGATGCGGCCGGCCGGCATCCGCCGGGGCGGCGCCTCTCGCCCCATGGGCTTGATGCCATTGCCTCCACGGCCCCGGCGCTGGCGTGGGTGACGGCCCTGCGGCGGGCAGGCATCCCAGCCTGCGCCTCCCGCGACGCCGGCCGCTATCTGTGCAACGCCGCCTATTTCCACGCGCTCGCGGCCGCCCATGGGCGGGTGCGAGGAACGGGCGCCGCGCCGCCGGTGCTCTTCATTCACCTGCCGGGACGCTCGGGTGTTCCGCGCGGCACCGCCCGCGCCGGCCTTGCCCGCGCGCTTTCCGGCCTGCTCGTCGCGCTCGCTGCGGAAGCGCGGCGGCGGAATGCCAACGGTCCCGGCCCGGAGGGGAGAGGGTCTCGCGCCAGAGTCTTTTCGAGCGAAGTGGGTACCGGTTCACGTGAAGAAAACGCGTCAAAACAAGAGTCTAGAGCGATTGCCGTGAGCCAGGGCAAGCGGAAAACGCTCTAGCCCCACCTGACCGGGAAAGACGCCGTCAGGCGCGCTGGACCTCGATGCGGTCGCGTCCGCGCTTCTTGGCCCGGTACAGGGCCTCGTCCGCATGCCGCATGGCCGAGGCGATATCCACCTCGCACGCCGACTTCACCGCGCAGATGCCCATGCTCACCGTGAGCCGGCTGAGATCGGGATGCACCTGGGCCCACGGCTCCACGCGCACCGAACGGCGGATGCCCTGGCCGATGGCGAGCGCTTCCTCGGCCGTGGCATTGGGCAGGAGGATGGCAAATTCCTCGCCGCCGTGGCGGGCGGCGAGGTCATCGGCGCGGGTCACGGAGCTGCGCACCGCGTCGGCGACGCGCCGCAGGCACTCGTCGCCGGCGGCGTGGCCGAACCGGTCGTTGATGGCCTTGAAGTGGTCGAGATCGATGATGACCACCGCCACCGGCGTGCCGGCCACCGAGCATGCGTGCCAGGCGGCGGAGATCGCCTTTTCGAACCCCCGCCGGTTGGCAAGGCCGGTGAGCACATCGGTGGCGGCGATGGCGGACAGCTCCGCCAGGGCCCGCTCCAGCGCGGCCTGCTGGCGCTTCAGCTCGGTGATGTCGGAGTGGGTGAAATAGCCGATGCCGGAGGCCGTGCGCCGGGCAATGACACGGCGCCAGCGCCCACCCGGCAGTTCCACCTCGAACGGCGCACCGGCGAAATGCAGGCTGTCCTGCACGAAGCCGTCGGACCAGCGCTCGGGCTGATCGACCTTGGCCCAGGCGTCCCGCACCACGTCCTGGAGCGTAGCGCCGATCACGGAGTGGCCTTCGGGAACATCATAGAGGATGCGGAACTCGTCATTGGTGGCGATGATGCGGTCGTTCTGGTCGAGCACCATGGCGCCGTCGGCGATGTGGTCGAGCAGGTCGATGGGAAAGACGTCCCAGCTGCCGGGACGCATCTGCTGCGGCTCCTCGTGCAGGTGCTGCCAGATGCGGATGCGCAGCCCCTCAGGCGTTGGCAGGGAGGCGACGCGCAGGCGGCGGCCGAGATGAATGAAGACGAAGGGGCGCGATTGCGCGCGATGGCGGGCAATGCCCTCCTCTACATAGCGCTCGAGGTGCCGGCGCTCCTCGCCATCCAGCCGGCCGTCATAGAAGCGGCGCAGGTTCTCGCAGTAGGGCTCGCCGCGATGCACATGGCCCGCATGCTCGGGAAAAAAGCGCAGGAAGCTGTCGTTCCACACCAGTGTGCGATCGTCCGCATCGAACAGGCACAATGCGATGTCGATGGAATCGAGCAGAACGCCCATGAAACCGTACGTCTTTATATTTGGCACCCGACCCGCCCTGTTGGTCGCCTCACGATCCCAAGCCCCCCGAACCGAACCTACGGGAAGGGCGTTCCCGCCAAGGTACTATGGTGACCTGCACGCGCAACCCGCCGATTGACTGCACGTGCATTTGCCTGATGGGGCCGCTTCAGCTTTCATCCGTCAAACTCCAGCCGTATAGGCACGGACGCCGCGCGCCAGCGAAAGTTCCCCCGTGACCATCTACCTGCCCATCGCCGAGCTTCCGATCGCCATCTTCACCGTCTTCGCAATGGGGCTGGCGGTGGGGTTCATCTCCGGAATGTTCGGGGTCGGCGGTGGCTTCCTGATGACGCCGCTGCTCATCTTCACCGGCGTGCCGCCGGCCGTGGCGGTGGCGAGCGTGTCGCCCTACATGGCGGCCTCCTCCTTTTCCGGCGCCCTCTCCTACTGGCGCAAGGGCATGATGGACCTGACGCTCGCCGGCGTGCTGCTGACCGGGGGCCTGGCCGGAACAGCAGCCGGCGTGCTGCTGTTCCTGTGGCTGCGGGTGATCGGCCAGGTGGACCTCGCCATCCGCATTTCCTATGCGCTGCTGCTGGGCGCCATCGGCTCGCTCATGCTGGTGGAGAGCCTGAAAGCCCTGGCGCGGATGCGGGCCGGCCTGCCGCCCACGGTGCGCCGTCCCGGCACCCGGGCCTGGTTCATGCGGCTGCCGCTGAAGATGCGCTTCCGCCGCTCGCGCATCTATGTCTCGGCGCTGCCGGTGATCGGCATCGGCTTCATCATCGGCCTCCTGGGCGCGGTGCTCGGCGTGGGCGGCGGCTTCATCCTGGTGCCCGCGCTCATCTATCTGCTGCGGGTGCCGACCCAGACATCGGTGGGAACCTCGCTGGTGCTCACCCTCGTGACCATGGCGGCGGCGACCGTGCTCCATGCCGAGGCCAACGGCACCGTGGATGCGGTGCTCGCCTTCGTGCTGATGATCGGCGGCACCATGGGCGCCCAGTTCGGCGCTCGCACCGGACAGACCCTGAAGGCGGAACACCTGCGCCTCCTCCTCGGCATCCTGGTCCTGTCGGTGGCGGTGCGCGTCGCCATCGACCTCGTCAGCCGGCCGGCCGACACCTTCGCCGTCACCCAGGAGGCGCAGCCGTGAGGGAAAGGGTGGGTGCAGCCGTGAGGACCCTGCGGATCGGCTCGGCGCTCCTCGCCCTGATGATCGCGCTTGCGGCGATGCCGGCGCGGGCCGACCGGCTGGTGGTGTCCGTCTCCCAGCCCCAGGTGCGCATCACCTCGAGCTTCACCGGTGCGGAACTGGTGGTTTTCGGCGTCGCCGAAACGCAGGAGCAGGACGACGGCCCCATCGACGTGGTGGTGACGGTGCGCGGCCCCGGCGAACGCTTCACCACCTGGCGCAAGTCCCGCGTGCTCGGGCTGTGGGTCAATTCGGACCGCCGCACCTTCGTGGAGGCGCCGGCGTTCCTTGCCGTCCTCTCCAACCGCCCCACCGACCAGATGGCCAGCCCGGAAACCCTGCGGGTGGAGCAGATCGGCCTCAACTACAACATCCTGGTCCAGAAGGTGGGGCCGGACTTCGCCGACGTGGTGCCGAGCGACCCGTTCCGCACCGCCTTCCTGCGCATCCAGGCGACCCAGGGGGTCTATCGCGAAGATCCCGGCGGCGTGGCATTCCTCGCGCCGCGGGTGTTTCGCGCGGAGGTGAGCATTCCAGGCACCGCGCCCCTGGGGCGTTACACGGTAGCGGTCAAGGTTTTCCGAAACGGATCCCTTTCCGCGACAGAACTTTCCAGCTTCGATGTGAACAAGACGGGTTTTGAGCAAAAGATCGCAGAATTCTCCCAGAGGGACGGTTGGTTGTACGGTCTCGTGGTTGCGTTTGGCAGTCTCGTGGTGGGCTTTATGGGCAACCTGCTGTTCCGGCGGGACTGAAGACCGCACAGGAATGCGGGAACGTACCCGGCGCTACAACCATTCATTTAGCGCGATACGCGGACGCGGTTACCGACAGCGTGCTTTGTTGCCCGCCATCTCACTTTTTTCTTGAAACTGCTTTTTTCCGCGGTCACACAAGAGTGAGCGTCACATCACGAATGAGCTACCTCCAACCCTTTGGGCAGGGCGGGCTGATCCGATGTGACTTCTAACCATCAAGCTTCGGGTGCCAAGCCCTGACCGGCGCCCGTTGGGGACGGGGTGGCGCTTCATGCGCCGCCCCGGAACCCCGCCACCCCGGAACCCCGCCGCCGCGACTCGCTCCGCAGGCGCCACCCGCCGGGCATCACGCCCCGCCACCCAAGGCCTTCTGCGCCGAAAGTCGTCCCTCGTTCCGGCGCATCCCTGCATGCGGCAACTTCCCTCCTCGTGCCGTTCCGCTTAGACACGACAGGACAGGGCCGGCCGGGTCTCTGTCGCCGGCCACAAGCCGGGCAAGCCAAGACAGGTTCGAGCAACACAGCTTCGAGAAAGCCTGGGGGGAGGAAAGCGTGGCTGGCAGCATCGCCATTTCCGTCGAGGGCGGCATCGCCCGCCTCGTGCTGACCAATCCGGAACGGCGCAACGCCATTTCCAGCACCATGTGGCGAGGCCTGATCGCGTTCGCGCAGGATGCTGCCCATCGCAGCGATATCCGAGTTGCGGTGCTGCGCGGCGAGGGCGACCTCGCCTTTTCCGGTGGCGCCGACATCTCGGATTTCGACACCGCCCGCTCCGATGCCTCCGGCGCGCAGAGCTATGACGACCTGGTGGAGCAGGCCTGCTCTGCCATCGAGGGCCTCGCCTGTCCCACCATCGCGCTGGTGAAGGGTGCGTGCGTGGGGGCCGGCGCGGCGCTGGCGGCGAGCTGCGACATGCGGATCGCCGCGGACGACGCCTTCTTCGCCATTCCCGCCGCCCGGCTCGGCCTCGGATATGATCCGCGCGGCATGGCGCGAGCGCTGCGGGTGTTCGGCAGCCAGGGGGCGCGGCACCTGTTCTTCACCGCCGAGCGGCTGACGGCGGCGCGGGCGCATGCCATCGGCGCCGTGGATGTGCTGATCCCGGCCGCCGAGGCGGAAGCCACCGCCGAACGCACGCTCCAGCGCATCGCGGAGAATGCGCCACTGACCTTGAAGGCCGCCAAGCTCGCCATCCGCGCCGCCGAGACCGGCTCGCAGGCACTGCTGGGCGAAGCCCGCCGCGCCACCGGTGCGGCCAATGCCAGCGCCGATTATCGCGAAGGCCGCCTCGCCTTCGCGGAAAAGCGCGCGCCGCGCTTCTCCGGAAGCTGAGGGCGGGTGCCCGGAAGCGGGCGCCTGACCTGTCCCGGCAGGCCCTTGGGACGCGGGCCTTCCGGCCAGGTCCTTCGAGCACCGTCCTTCCGGCTATTTGCCCTGGGCCTTCAGGCGCTTGTTGCAGGCGCTCCAGAACTGGGGCCACTTCTGGCCGGCGGGCACCTTCCCGGCCTCTTTTGCGGCGCGCCACTCGGCGCCACAGGCCGTCTGCCGCTGGTGCGCGGCGGTCTGGCCGGGGGTGGCCGGCTTGGGCGTGGCCGGCTTCGTGGCCGTGGGCGCCGCAGGGGTGGTGGCCGGTGCGACCGGCGCCGGCTTTGCGGCCGGGGCGGTCTGGGTCGGCGGCGTTGCCGCGGCCTGGGCGAGGGCGGCGGATGTAGCGGGAACCGTTGCGGCAAGGGCAACGCAGAAGAACGCGATGCGCAAGGACATTGCGCGGCCTCCAGAGGTGCTGCGCCGGGACGCGCAGTCTGTTCGACGTGAAGTCGGAATCGGCTTCACCTTGAAGATGTAGCACGCCGTGCGCGGCGGAATAGCGGCTTCGTTGTCAAACCCGCGGCAACACGTTGGACAGAAGCGCAGGGCGCGGCTATATGGTCCGCCGCCGCGTTGGGGCGTAGCCAAGTGGTAAGGCAGGGGATTTTGATTCCCCCATTCCCTGGTTCGAATCCAGGCGCCCCAGCCACTTTCAAGTTCTTGTTATATATCAATGACTTATTGGCGGCGACGCGCCTCGTTCTAGTACATCATTCTAGTACAATTCACACAAACTTCCGGGCAATAGGCAGTGTCTTGCGACGCAGAGCGTACGCGCATCCGCCGTGAGTCGGCGCGACCGAGCGCGTGGGTACCGATGGGACCAAAAAACAGGGGCGCGGATCGCCCCGCCCAGCGCAAAAGCGCCACGCGAGGGGTCCACGCCCCGGTTTCGAGTTTCGTTTCACCTAGACGAGGAAACAGGGAAACGGAGGCGCGCCCCCAAAATTCCCCTGCTGAAGGGAGCTACGCTCTCCCTCAGCACCCCAAGGGCCGCTCAATAGTCCTCGGTGCTGGCGTGCTCCTCCTCCATTGTGTCCAGATCGTCCCCGACGCCCTCCTCCCTCAGACGCCGCGCCTTGGCGAAGCAGTCCTTCAAATCCTCCCTGCTGATGAGCTTCCGCTCTACGGCGGTGGCGAGGTGCTTGCTGACGGTGCCCTTCGCCAAGCCGAGATGGGCGGCGACCTCCGTCTGACTGACGAACTGGAGCGATTTCACACAGTGCAGGGCGGCGTTGTCGGCATCCAGATCGACCTCTTCTCCGATCTCCCATCCGGCATCCGTCAGCGACCACAGACGCGGAAGCAGTTGCTCGCCCTTCTTCTGCCTGAACTTCCCGAAGTGCGGGGAGAAGCAGGCCGCCCCCATCCGTTCAATCTTCGGCCTCCGCAACTCCAGCACGACCTCGAAAGTGACTTCGATAGAGGCGCTACCGCGCAGAGCATTCCCATCCTTCCGCGCGTGGTGGATGAGGATGGTGGTGAGCCCCGCCTGCTTCGTCTGCAACAGGAACCGCTGGATCTTCTTGAACGCGTGCGCGGCGTTTTCGTCCTCCAACTGCTCGCTCAGCGTGGTGAAGTTGTCGAGGATCAACACCTCGGCGCCAAGCGTGTCGCAGGCACGCAGGATGCTGTCGCGTCCCTCCTCGGTCGTCAGGTCGAAGAAGACCGCATCGCGTGGCTGGGCCTGACGGCTGAAGAAGACGAGGTTGGTGTCCAACAGGCCCGGCGCACCAAGCGTCACGGCGCCGGTGGCTTTCAGCATGTCGACTCGGTCGCGGACATCCTGAAGGTGCATCTCGCCATCGATATAGACCACCTTGTTCGGCTTCTCGGCGCTCCATCCGCCGACACTGCCGCCCGTCGCCATGGCCATCGCCATGCTCAGGCTCAACATGGTCTTGCCGACACCGGAAGCTGCCCAGATCAGGGCCGTCTCTCCTTCCCGAAGCCAAGGATCGACGACGAACCGACGCGGTGGGAACGACTTGAGCAGAAGGGCGCCTGCCGTGATTGCCTCTAGTCCGGCGATCTTTCCCAGGTCTAAGGGCGGCGGCGGGGACGGCGGACACCAAGGTACGAGAGCCGTGCAAGAGACGTTGGCGGGGACTGCAACAGGTTGGCTATCAAGCATGGGGGGTCACCTGCGCACTGCGTCGGCCGCCTATGTGCTGGCAAAACCGCAACGTGCGCCGTTTGGGTTTATGGGGCCGCGAGCAGTCGCGCGCGATGCCGGGCAGTAGGGTCAACAAAATCTCCGATTGCGCCCAGCAAACAGCACACGCGACGCGCACCTCTGGCAGTAGGAGGCAAAAAAGCCGCCCGACCGCGCCGCCCGCCAATCCCGCTAATCAACCCGTGACCGCTCCCTGTCCCTGAACGATCCGGTAGACGCTCCCCCTGCCAATCCCGACAGCCGCAGCGATTTCGGTGGGCGTCTTTCCTTCCCGGTGGAGCTTCAACACCTCTTCCGACTTCGCCCGCGCGGTAGGCTTGCGACCGAGGTATTTCCCCTCTGCCTTCGCCTTGGCGATGCCCTCCCTCTGCCGCTCCAGCATCATCTCACGCTCGAACTGGGCGAAGCCCGCGAAGATGGTGAGGATCAAGCGCCCCGTCGCGCTCTTGGTGTCGACTACCTCGCCACCGAGGTTCAGCACCTGCAGACCCACACCCTTCGCGTCGAGGTCGCGGACGATCTCCCACAGGTGGATGGTGGAGCGCGCAAGCCTGTCGATCTTGGTGATGACGAGGGTGTCGCCCTCCCGCACGAACTCCAGCGCCTGCTTCAGCCTGTCCCGTTCCCCGACTGAAGACACATGCTCGGCAAACACCTTGCCGCAACCCGCCGCATCGAGGTCGCGTCGCTGGGCTTCAAGCCCGGCCTCCTGTTCCGTGGTGGAGGTCCGCGCATATCCGACCAACATCGCCATGTGCCCTGTCTCCCGACCTCAGTGTCCAAAAAGTCTAGAGATGAGAGTCGGATCCGTCCGGAATGTCAAGACCACTCTATCGGACGCAATCGCGAGCGTCGCCGGACGCGTCCGCATGGGCAGGGGCTATTGGGCGATCCCGCCGCCTTGGCGAGCCGCGAAGCAGAATAGGCGTGCACACATTATGGCTCCGCCCTAGCGTTGAGGGGGGGGCAGGGGACAGGTTGGTTTTGCAGCCAAAGAATATGTGTCCGAAAATCCCGTTGCTATTTTTGGTCACGCTCAGAGGCGAGCCGGGTCTGCCAGTACGCGGACCCTCAGGTTTTAACTGACCCTAAGCGTACATTCCCTCGTTTGGATCGTGCAGCTACTTCTGGCGTGATAATGCGGCATTAAGCAAAGAAATTGAGATCTTTGTACTATTTCCGAAAGCGAAGCGTCCAACTTTCAATCAATGCTTCTTCGTCATCGTCATCGTCATCCGGGTCCGCATCCGAACGCAGGCTAAGCGCCTTACAGGTCAAGATAGTCAAGGTGCGCCCATAGTGACCAAGCCCGACAACTTCCTCGGTGATGCGATAACGGCGATCACCGCCCATCCAGTCGCTCAAATATCTCTCGCCTTCGTCGCGTTGAGCGGTGCGGATGTTCTCCGGCGCAGCATTAAATTGCGCGGTCACGGTTCCAGGTGGAACGCCGATCCCTTTGCGCAGGAAGGTGAGTCCCTTCGCTTGCTTCAAGCCATCCGACATGAAGCACCAATCGACGGCATCGCCGATGGTGCAGATGACCGCGACGCCATCAGATGTGAGCGCGCTATAGCGAATGGCCGTCGCCGTCAGAGATGTGTCACACGCCTTGCGCAGTGCTTCGACGCAGGCGAGGCCAGCGTCTTGATCGGCGATAGCCTTTTTGAAAGGCCCCTCCGGCATCAGTAAGGCCGCTGCAAAGTGATCCGCTTCCAGTTCAAACGGATCGCCGGAGACGAAGCCTGCGCGTGATTGGTGAACACCCGTGGTCAGCAGCGCTTCCGGATGGCCTTCGATGAAATAGTGACCCAACTCGTGTGCGATGCTGAACCGCTGAAAGCCACGGCTCGGAATGTTGGTCGCGTACATGATGCCGAAGTTGTCACCGGCCTTCAGCAGCATGCCGGACACGCCTTCGGCGGAAGCCGGTTTCGCCTGAACCAAGATGCCTTTGCTCGTGGCGATCGCTTCCGGATCAACCCAAAGCCCTTCGATCTTCATCTGGCGAAGCACCGAGTTCGCTGCAGCTTCCGCAACGGTCCTTCGCGCGAGTTTGAGCTTGGCGGTCATTCGTTGCCCTTGACGCCTCTTTGCTTGGCGAGAAGTTGGATGAAATCCGTCGCCAGTTTGAGATCCTGCTCGGTGAGTTTTCCGAGATCACGGTGCAGACGCCCCACCGTTTCCGCCGATGCATCCGGCGCATCGGAGCGGCCCAACAGGTAGTCGGTGGTGACGTTCAGCGCCGATGCAAGCGAGCGCAGATTGTCGAAGGACGGCTTTCGCGGTCCAGATTCGAAATGGGAGACGGACGCGGCGGGCAGACCGGCCTTGGCGGCGAGTTCGGCTTGATTCAGGCCTCTCAAGGTGCGGGCGGCCTTGAGGCGTTCTTTAAAGATATCAGCTGGCTGATCAGGCTGCATGGCGCTTTCGATATATTTAACTTGACGGATACGCCATCTCACTCCAGGATGGCGGTTGTAACAATTATGGCATGGCGGATGCGCATGTGGCAACCGCCCTTTGGAAGAAGCCGGAATGGCTAAGAACGACAGATTCGTGGTTCGCCACGGCAACGACTGGGCGGTGAAGAAGGGCGGAGTGGCTGCACCGGAAAGCGTCCATCGCAAGCAGAGCAGCGCCGAGCAGCAGGCCAAGAGCACAGTTCGTGGCCTTGGCGGCGGTGAAGTACGCATTCAAGGCCGCGATGGGAAATGGCGCGACTCAGACACGGTTGCGCCGGGGAACGATCCCAATCCGCCGCGCGACAAAAAGCACTAAGGAAAAGGAGATTTTACGATGAGCATAGCTGACGCGCCGGAGCCGATCTCCGCCAATCAGGACCAGACCGCGGCGCATATTGCCGACGAGTCGTTCAACTTCCGTACCTTTCCCTTCGATGACCGCAAGGTTACGGGTGGACAGATCGCGGAAGCATTCGGAGCGCATCCCGTCACCGAGTTCGTGGTGCTTCACCAACTCGCCAATCTTGAGCTGGAGGAGTTGCGCCCGACCGAGATTGCCGATTTGAAGAAGGCGGATCGCTTCTTCGTGATCCGGAGTGATGGCACGTACCGCTTTTTCGTCGATGGCCTGAGCATGGTCTGGCCGCTCAAGACTCTGAAGGGTCGCTACATCAAGCAACTGGTCGGCAAGGACAACGCCGATACAGAGCTGCTGCTGGAACGCGAAGAGCAGCCCGACAAGGTCATTAGCGATGACCACGATGTGCGTCTGGCCGGTGACGGTGTCGAAAAGTTCAAGACACGTCCGGCCAAAGCGACCTTGACCATTATCGTCGAGGGCTCGCCGCATAGCTGGACGAAGAACAAGATCAGCTATGACCAAGTCGTCACGTTGGAGGTGCCAGACTACGCCCAACATCCGGAAATCACATATTCGGTGAAATACACAAACGGCCCCAACAATCGGCCAGACGGCGTTCTGGCCAAGGGCGAGTCGGTGCATGTCAAAGACGGGATGATCTTCAGTGTTTCAGAAACTGGTCAGTCATAACGACGATATCCGTCGTCTTGTCGAGAAGGGGTACGCGGTCGGTTTCGATAGCGAGTATCTGATCGTTCGCGATGTCCCCTATCTCGATGTGAACGGTGCGTACCAAGTTGGTGCAATCGTCACCAAGTTGGTGTTCACCGACAATGAGCATGTCTGCCAGGAGGATCATCAGATCTTCTTCGCGGGCTCGCACCCCTATAATATGGATGGCAGTCAGATCGGCAATCTCGCGGGAGGGCCAACTACTTTGACGCTGAGTGCCGAGGCATCTGATGTGGTCGTGCGGCGCAGCTTCTCAAACAAGCCACGCGTGAACGGTCAACTTGTCGGGTTTGATAATTTCTTCGACAAGATCGAGAGCTACGTCGGTATAATCTCTGGTCCTGCGATGGCGATGTACACAGGCCGGAAGGAGCCGCTGACGTACCGGACTGTCGAGAAGACGGCCGAGGACGCCATATTTAAGATCCACGACACCATGACAAGCCGAGCGGAAATCACCGGCTTGTCCGCGAAGTTTCACAATGAGGTTGTGGCCATCATCGGTCTGGGGGGTACCGGAGCTTACACGCTCGACTTTCTGGCCAAGACGCCTGTCAAAGAGATCCGTGGATTCGACCTCGATCCGTTTCACGTTCACAACGTATTTCGCTCGCCGGGACGGTTCGAGCATGATGAGTTCAACCTGTCGAAGGCCAAGATGTACCAGGCCCGGTATGACAATCTTCGTCACGGCCTGAAGCTGGAGGCCAAGTTCATCGATGCGTCCTGCGCCGACGACTTCGAGGGAGTCACCTTCGCCTTCGTCTGTGTGGACAAGGGCAGCTCACGCGCAGGCATCTTCGACTTGTTGATCGGGCTCGGCGTTCCGTTCATCGACGTAGGCATGGGGCTAAACCGCAAACACGGTGCGCTCTCCGGCATGATGCGGGCGACCTATTACGCGCCCGAGACCGCGTCTGCGGTGAGGGCGATGGAACTCGCTGAGCTGAGCGACCGACCGAATGAAGAGTACCGCGTGAACATCCAGATCAGCGAGTTGAACGCCTTGAACGCTGCGATTGCAGTCATGAAGTTTAAGCGCTTGAAAGGCTTCTACGTCGAGCACACTCCGGACTTCCATGTGCTGTTCGATCTCGCCGACGGCAAAATAGCAACGCGATCAGAACTCCATGAAGCTTGAGCACATCACCCTTCAGCGCGTCGAGTTTATGCCCAAGCAGCTTGAGCCTGGGGTTCTCTACGTCTCCGAAAAATATGGCGCGGTGGCGCATCTCTGCGCATGCGGCTGCGGCGCGAAGATCCGCACGCCGCTCGGGCAGACGGAGTGGAGCTTGAAGGAGACCGCCAGTGGTCCAAGCCTGTGGCCTTCTGTTGGCAATTGGCAGCAAGCCTGCAAGTCGCATTACATCATCGACCGCGGCGAGATTATATGGTGTGGTACCTGGACGCATGAGCAAATCATGGCCGGTCGGCAGGCTGAAGAATCGCGCCGCAAAGCGCATTACGATGCTATGTACGCCAAGGACGGTTGGCTTTATCGTTTCTGGAACTGGCTCAAGAGATTGTTTGGCCGTTAGCCCCGTAGGACGCCGTGATCGGGTCCGAGCAGGCACCATTGCCCATTCTTCGGCCCGGTCCCTATCGCGGCAATTGACGCACTGCCGACACCTCAGACCACGACGGTTCTCGATTGTGCCATCCGCGCCTGCTGGACGGGATACCTCGCAGAAACTCGGTGTTCCGGTGCAACCGGGTTCGCGTTCAGCGCAAAGGCGAAATGGGGCTGTGCCGACGTCGATCGCCCTCGGATCCACCGAGAAAGAAAGTGACGAAGCGACTATCCCCCTGAGGCCACTCTGCTGGAGGGCGTGGGTTCGGATGACCGCTTCTGGCGCGCCACCGACGTTCACCCCTCCCCCGGCAATCCCAGCAACTCCACCAACCCTTGCTTCTGCTCGATCCTAAGTCCGATCGGCGAATACACCCCGTAGGTCATACCGGGCTTCTTATGGCCGATGATCTGGGCCGCCTCCGTCTCGGCGATGCGGTGGCGTTCGAATGCCTGGGCGACATTCTTGCGGAAGCCGTGGAAGGTGGAGCGCTGTTCGGCCGTCAGTGAACCGGCCTTAACCGCAGCGAGCGTGACCCGCCCAAGCTTCTTGCCGATGTTCCAACCTCGCTTCTTGTCGGGGCCGCCCGGTACCAAGTTGGGGAACAGGAAGCCGGATCGGGGGCACAGGTCGAGGAAGGGGGCCAAGGCGCTGTGGACGGGCACGACACGAACGCTGCTTTCCGTCTTGCCCTCGGGGATGTCGAAATAGGTCACGCCCTCCGCCGTCTGCACGTCCGCCCATTCCAGCGAGCAAATCTCGTTCAGGCGCATCCCTGACAGCAGGGCGATGCGGGGGAGCCAGTACAGAGGGTTTGGCTTGCCCTCGCTCCCAGGGCTCGACTGGAATCTCAGCACCAACTTCAGCGCCTCGTCTGTCCAAGGGGCATGAGCATTTCTCCGCGTTTTCACCTTGGTCCAGTGGCCGGAGAAGGGGTTTTTGCCCGACACTTCACCTCTGCTGTCCGCCCAATCCCACAGCCCGTTCAGCGAAGAGACGTAGCGGTTCAGCGTCCGGCTGCTGAGCACCTTGCCACCCGCCTTCGCATAGGAGGCGAGTAACTGATCGAGGGTGCGCCCCTTCGTATCCGGCGACCGACCCCAGTTCGGGTCAAGCCGCTTCACTTTATCGAAGAAGGCGGCGACCACCTTGCCCTTCACGGTGGCGAGGGGCTTGTCGCCGATGTGGTCCCGAAACAGTCGAAAGACGGCTTCCATCTGTGAGATGGTTTGCATGGTGCGACGGTTCGCCGTGTCCCGCTGTATGTCGGCGATGTAGCGTGCGGAAAGATCAGAGAACGGCGCGCGAAACTCGGCAGGCGCCTCCACCTCGCCCGCTCGCGCGGCCTTGATCGCTTCCAGCGCAGCCGCCACCTCGGGATGGACCTCCGCGGGATCGGTCTCGCTCAGTTCGCCCACGCCAAGACGGCGCGCCTCGGGATCGGCATAGCCATCCCAGAGGAGGTCGAGCTGTTGGTCCAGATCGTCGGGATCGCGGAATTTCTGCCTCAGCCAGTTGATGCGCTGGACCACCTCCTCAAAGACGACATGGGGAGGCTGTGTCTCCACCTCCGACACCCGGAGCAGATCGAACTGTCGCTTCCAATAGGCCGCCTTCTCAAGCGCCAGATGCTGGGCCAGACGCCGGTCGGCTGTCTTCAGGTTCTCGGCAACCATCTTCTTCCCGACAGCGGGCTGCACCGTCACGGGGACCGCTATCTGAAACCACCAGACGTTCGCCCTACGCTTCAGCCAATTCGCCCTTGGCGCCATTGGATACCGCCCACCTTTCCTCGTTCTAGTACATCGTTCTAGTACATCGATGCGGCATAACCAACTGATCTCATTGATCCAAAACGACAACACGACGCCTCGGCTGGGGATCCAGGCGCCCCAGCCATCTGCGGACCTGCCGGTGCGGCGGCAGGAGGTCCAGTGGCGGGTGGACCGGGACCTTATCGACGCGCGCTGGTATAAGCAGCCATGCCCCGCCCCTACCATCAGGGCGCGCCCTCGGACCATTTCGACGGGACGCGCTTCTTCAATCCCGATCACCCCTCCACCGACAAGACCGCGCGCGACCTGATGCGCTGGCGCAGGCGGGGCACGGACCGCGGCGCGTGGCCGTCCGTGCCGGCCCTGCCCACGGCCACCGACACGCCGCCGGCCGAGGTCACCTCCGGCATCCGGGTGAGCATGGTGGGGCATGCGAGCGTGCTGATCCAGGTGGCGGGCCTCAACATCCTCACCGATCCGGTCTGGTCGGAGCGCGCGAGCCCGCTGGCCTTCGTCGGGCCGAAGCGGTTCAACCCGCCGGGCATCCTGTTTGAGGCGCTGCCGCAGATCCATGTGATCCTGCTCAGCCACAACCATTACGACCATCTCGACCTGCCGACCCTCGGCCGGCTGGCGCAGGCGCACCGGCCCCGCCTTGTCGCCCCCCTCGGCAACGACGCCGTCATCCGCCGCAAGCTGCCGGACCTGGCCGTGGCGACGGGCGACTGGGGGGATCGCTTCGCGTTGAGCGCGGACGTGGACGCGGTCATCCATCCCGCCAACCACTGGTCGGCACGCAGCCTGAAGGATCGCCGCTTCGCCCTGTGGGGAGGGTTCGTGCTGGCGACGCCGGAAGGCGTGATCTATTTCGCCGGCGATACCGGCTATGGCACCGGCGAAATCTTCCGCGCGGTGCGCCACGCCTTCGGGCCGCCGCGCCTCGCGTTCATCCCAATCGGCGCCTACGAGCCACGCTGGTTCATGGCGCCCCAGCACACCAATCCGGAAGAGGCCGTGCGCATCCTGGAGGATACCGGTGCGGAACAGGGCCTCGGGATCCACTGGGGCACCTTCCGCCTGACCGACGAGGCCCAGGACGCACCGAAGCACGCCCTCGCCGAGGCGCTGCGGGCCGCGGGCATCGCGGCGGAGCGGTTCCTGCCGTTCCATCCCGGCGAGGTCTGGCGCAGCTGAGGTCGCTCACCAAGTGTCCTCACCAAGTGCCCTCTCAAGGTGGCTCTTACCAGGTCGGCAGATACGAGCCCTTGAAGCGTTCGGCGAGGAAGGCTTTCACCGCATCGGAATGATAGGCGGCGATGAGCTGCTTCACCCAGGGCTTGTCCTTGTCCTCCTCGCGCACGGCCAGGATATTCACCCAGGGCCCGTCCACCGGCTCGCGGATAAGGGCGTCCTTGGCCGGGTTGAGGCCAGCCTGGACCGCATAATTGTTGTTGATCGAGGCCGCATCCACGTCCGGCAGGGCCCGGGGAAGCTGGGCGGCATCGAGCTGGATGAACTTGAACTTCTTTGGATTCTCGATGATGTCCAGCTCGGTGGCAGTGATGCCGGCATCCGGCTTCAGCTTGATCAGCCCGTAGTGCGCGAGGATCTGCAGCGAGCGCGCCGCATTGCTGGGATCGTTCTGGATCGCGATGGTGGCGCCTGCGGGCACCTCGTCGAACGACTTGTACTTGATGGAATAAATGCCCTGAGGCGAAGCGATGGTCTGCGCCACCTTCACGATCTTCCAGCCGGTCTTGGCCACCTGGTTCTTCAGATAGGGCTCGTGCTGGAAGGAATTGGCCTCCAGTTCCTTGTTGGCGAGCGCCTGGTTGGGCACGACATAGTCGGTGAACTCCACCACCTTGATGTCGAGCCCCTGCCCGGCCGCCACCTTCTTCACCACGTCGAGCACCTCCGCATGGGGGCCGGCCGTGACGCCGACGCGGATGGTCTCCGCCTGCGCGAAGCTGGTGCCGACAAGGCAGAGCGCGGCGGCCAGGGCGGCACCCCGCAGCAGGGAACGAGGCGTGATGGGCAAGGACATGGAACGGCTCCGCTGACGCTGAATTGAATATGATTAAATCAATTGATTTAATCATATTCAAGCGCCCAGACGCCCTCTCCCCCGCCCCAGGTCTGGTCGGGGCCATTCCACCACGCAACGACCGAGCGGGTGCCACACCAGCCCCACTCAGGCCCCCAGCGCCGCCTCCAGCCGGTCGGCGATGGTTTTCAGCACCTTCACGC
The DNA here is from genome assembly GCF_008364685.1 of Xanthobacter oligotrophicus. GTDB lineage: Bacteria > Pseudomonadota > Alphaproteobacteria > Rhizobiales > Xanthobacteraceae > Xanthobacter > Xanthobacter oligotrophicus. Next base: position 79,282 of record NZ_VTTL01000007.1, on the reverse strand, counting down.
GAGCGAAGTGCTTGTCCTCCGCCTCCACCAGCGTCCATGGCGCCTCGCGGGTAGACGTGCGGTCCACCATCTCCGTCACCGCCGCCTCGTAGAGCGGCCATTTCTCGCGGTTGCGCCAGTCTTCCGGGGTCAGCTTGAAGCGCTTGTAGGCGATCTTTTCGCGCTCCTCGAAGCGGCGGGCCTGCTCATCCTGGCTGATGGCGAGCCAGAACTTCACCACCACATAGCCGGCGCGGTTGAGCTGGACCTCGAAATCGTTGATCTCCCCATAGGCCCTGCCCCAGTCGTCCGGTCCGCACAGGCCCTCGACGCGTTCCACCAGCACCCGGCCGTACCAGGAGCGGTCGAAGATCGCGGTGCGCCCGTGAGTGGGAATGTGCCGCCAGAACCGCCACAGATAGGGCCGCGCCCGCTCCTCGTCGGTGGGCGCGGCGATGGGGTGGACGCGGAAGCGCCGCGGATCCAGCGCCCGGCGCAAGCGCATGATGGTGGAACTCTTGCCCGCAGCATCCGAGCCCTCGAACGCGATCACCAGCCCCGAGCGGGCGAAGGCCAGACTGTTGGTGAGGCGGGTGATGCGGCTCTGGGCATGGGCCAGCTCCCGATCATACTCCGCCTCCGGCAGGCTGCGCGACATGTCGAGGGTGGAGAGGATGGAGAAGGGGGGCAGCAGGCTCGGCACGTGGGTGGGATTGGGCGGCAGGGGCAGAGGCGCGGGCTCCGGCTCCGCCGCCATGGCGCGCAGCTTCTCCAGCAGCAGGCTGCCGACCATGGCGTCGCAATATTCGGTGTCGGCGGCCGGCACCACGTGCCAGGGCGCGATTTCCGTGGAGGTGGCGCGGGCGGCCTCCTCGGACGCCAGGTGCAGCCGCTTGCGGGCGGCGGCACCCTCGATCTCGGCCCATTCGCGCACGATGGGTCGCTGGTAGTCACCCTTGCTCAAGGCCTTGAGCCGGCGCCGGGCCTCGTCCCCGTCCAGATAGAGCCAGATCTTCAGCAGACTCACGCCCTCGGCGTGGAGCATGCTCTCGAAGCGCTCCATCTCGTCGAGGGAGGCCATGAAATCGGCCCGCCCCATGGTGCCCAGCGCGCGTTTGCACAACGGCGCGTGGTACCAGGAGCCGAGCATGACGCCAATCTGGCCGAACGGCGGCAGCTCGCGCCAATACTTCCACATGGGCGGGCGGTCTTCTTCGGCGCAGGGCATCTCGAAGGTGAGCGTCTGCACCTTGCGCACATCCAGCCAGCTGTAGAGCCGGTTGAGCACCGCGCCCTTGCCGGCGCCGTCCGGACCGTGGATCAGCACGATCAGGCTGCGCCGCTTCGCCTCGATGAGGGCGAACTGGGCGTTGAGGAGGTCTTCGCGCAGGCTGGGTTCCAGCGCCTTGAAGGCGGCCTTGTCCAGCCGATGCTCAAACGTGGCCGATTCGAACATGCCGTCCTCCCTGCACACAGGAAGGGCAGCGTGGCCGACACCTCAGGCCGACGCAACCTTCTGCACGCCGGAGGACGGCACCTTCACCAGCGCCTCGCCGTCGAGCACCACCTCGCCCTTCACGCTGCAGATGCAGGACAGCCGCGCGCGGTGCCGCTCGGGGATCAGCTCCACCACCTTCACCTCCACGTCCACCGTGTCGTCGATGCGCACCGGGGCACGGAAGTTGAGGGTCTGGGAGATGTAGATGGCGCCGGGACCCGGCAGGCGGGTGCCGAGCACGGCGGAGATCAGGCTCGCCGTATAGAGGCCGTGGGCAATGCGGCCGCCGAAGGGGGTCTTCGCGGCGAAATGCTGGGAGAGGTGGATGGGGTTGCGGTCACCCGTCAGCTCGGCGAAACCGACGATGTCCGAGGACGACACGGTCTTGGACATGCGCTCGATGCGGCCAAGGGTCAGGTCTTCGAAATAGAGGTTCTGCAGCTCGAGAAACATGGGCGCGCTTCCTTGTCCTTTTTCGGGCGCGGACTTTAGAGCGCGCCGGGACGCGTGGAAAGTCGGCCAAAGGGGTGAGGCATGCCCCGCCTTTATCCATCCGCGGCAGGCCTGCCGCGCCGACGCCCTCAGCCGAAGGCGGCGAAGCCGAGCACCGTCGGGTCCGTCACCTTGCGGCCGACGCGGCGGAAGACACCGCCGCCGTCCCGCACCCCATCCTGGTTGGTGTTGCCCTCGATGGTCACGAGCTTGCCGTTGATATTGTCGGCAACGATGCCGGCATGGCCCGTACCGCCCGAGAAGCCGAGGAAGAACACCATGCCCGGCACCACCAGCGAGGGATCGACCTGCGCATCCCGCGCCGTCACCACGCGCACGCCTGTAGTCAGCGTCTGGGCCTTGGTCCAGGCCCCGCGCACCAGCCCGGTCCGCGGCACCCGGTTGGGCACGCCGAGGGTGCCGGCTGCCTGCGCGAAGCACCAATAGACGAACGACATGCACCAGGGATTGCCCCGGTCGAGATCGACGCTCGCAAGGAAGGCCTCCACCTGCGCGCCGCAATTGCTGTTGGGCGGGATCTCCCGGACGCCGATCTGCTCCGACGCCACGTCGAGCACGGCGGACGCGAGCGTGCGCTCCGCCTTCTTGATGACCACGCGCGGCTTCACCCACTCGCTCTCGATGGAGAGGGGGCCGAACAGCGCGCCCCAGGTCATGGGGCCGACGATGCCGTCGATCTCCAGCGGCGCGCCGTCGAGGTCCACGGAGCGCGCCTGGAAGAGCTGGACCGCGTATTTGGTGGGGGTGTCGAAGACACCGGTCGGCGCTCCCGGCGAGGCGCCCATGTCGGCGAGGCGCTTCTGCAGGCGGCTGACGGAGACCTTGTCGCCGGTCTTCTCCATCAGGTACTTGCCCGGGAACGCTGGCGGATTGTCCGGAAACTCCACCACGCTGCCGTCCACGGGCAGGAAGGGCGTCGGCTTGGCCACCTCGTCGCTGTCCGGCGGTGGCTGGAAGCCGAGGCGCTGGGCGATGTCGTCCTCGTCCATGAGGGCCGACAAAAGTGTCATGCCCCCGCACTGCTGGCTCACCGCATCGGGGGAAAACACGCCGTCGCGGATGAACTTGCCGCGCGTGTAGACATTGCTGAAGCCCCAGAGGTAGGGGCTTTTGACGAACGGAAAGCGGGTGCGGTAGCCGAAGCCGTTGTAGCGCTCCAGCGCGTAGGCGATGCCGGGAACGGTCCACTTCGTCCAGGTGTCGAGCCCGTCATAGGCCAGGGCATCGATGGCGCTCTCGACCCAGCTGTAGGCGCCGCCGCTGGCGGGGGCCTTCTTCGGCATCCCGGCCGGCTCATGCACCGTGCGGGCCGTCAGCGGATCACCGTTGTGCAGGTGGGCCGAGAAGGCCATATCAGCCTCAAGATTGTGGATGATCGCCACCACGAACCAGGGCACGGAGGTGGCGGCCTCCACCGTCTCGTACTGCTTGCGGTTGGCCGGGCGCAGGAGGCGGTCGGCGACGCGCTGGACCTCGTCGCGGCGCTCGGGCCGGATGACGAGGGACGCGAACAGGGCCGCATATTCGGCGGCGAGCTGGTCGTCCAAGATGGGCTTTGCCATGGATCGCCTCCTGAGGAACCCAGGTTGCAACCCGTGGATCATGGCCCCGACGCACCGGCCGGGCATCCCCCAAACACGGTAGAGCCCGACGCGAAGCGCGGGCCAGCGTTCAGGCGCGGCATTTACGGCCGATGAAGTACCGGCCGCCGCGATCAGTCCGCCTGTTCGCGCAGCTTCTTCATGAGGGCTTCCAGCTCGCCGTCCTTCTCCTTGGGCAGGATCAGGTTGGTGCGCACCAGGAGATCGCCGTGGCCGCCGCTCGCCGTGGGCAGGCCCTTGCCGCGCAGGCGGAAGGTGCGCCCGCCGGAGGTCCAGGCGGGAATGGCCAGCTCCACCGCCCCCTTGAGGGTCGGCACCCGAACCTTGGCCCCCAGCACCGCATCGGCGAGTTCCACGTCCACGTTCTGGCGCAGGTCGTCGCCGTCCCGCTCGAAGATCGGATGGGGGGCGTAGGAGATGGTGACATAGGCATCGCCCGACGGGCCGCCCATGGCGCTGGGCTCACCCTGGCCCTTCAGGCGCATGCGATGCCCCTCGCGGGTGCCGGGAGCGATCTTGATGTCGATCTGCTTGCCGTTGGGCAGGCCGACACGCTTGGACGCCCCCTCGGCCGCCTCCTCGAAGGAGACCGGGAGCGTTATTTCCATGTCCGCGCCGGGCTGGGGCGCGAAGCCGCCGCCGGCGGAGCGGCGCTGGCGGCCGAAGCCGAAAATATCGCCGATGTCCTCGAAGCCGCCACCGCCGCCGCGCCCGGACGAGCGGCGCGCGCCTTCCTGACCGAAGGAGAAGCTCTCGAAAATCGTGTCGCCGTCGTAGCCCGAGAAGCCGCCGGGACCGCGCCGCTGTCCGCCGCCGCGAAATCCGGTGAATTCGGGGGCTTTCGGCTTGCCCTCGGCGTCGATCTCGCCGCGGTCGTACTGGCCACGCTTCTCCTTGTCCTCAAGGATTTCATGCGCGGTATTCAGTTCCGCAAAGCGGTCCTGCGCCTTGGGATCGGACGCATTGGCGTCGGGATGCAGCTTCTTCGCAAGCTTGCGATAGGCGCGCTTGATCTCGGCCTCGTCGGCGGTCTTGGAGACGCCGAGGACGTCGTAAGGATCACGCATGGGTCAATCACCTCGCCGGCCGGCACTCAGGCGGCCAGCCGCACCTCAGGATGTGGTTCGCGGTGCGAAAAATGCAACGGCCGCGCTGGCCGGTGGCTCAGCTTTTCGCATCTCTGCCTTGCCTCAGGCCTGCCCGAGCACCCGGACCTGCGACAGGACGGTTCCTGCGCGGGCCTTGCAGACCTCGCCCTGGATCCAGCGGTCCGCGGTCTTGCCATCCACCAGCGAGATCATGAAATCGCGGCAGCCGCCGGCGCGGACCGCCCCGACCGGCGTCGCCGTGCCGCGGGAGCCGGTCTCCGGATTGTCCCAGGGGATGGAAACGTCCTTGCTGCGCGCCGCCAAGGCCTGGTCGAGGGCGATCTTGGCCTGAACCCAGTCGCTGGCCGAAACGCCGGTGGGGGCATGGCCGTCCGGTACCGGCAGGGAGGCCGGCGTCGCCCGGATGGAGCCGGTGACGATGGCATCGTCCGGCGACACGTTGACGGTGGAACAACCGCCGAGCCCCGTGACGACGAGCCCCGCGGCCGCCATGCGACAGAGCGCTTCGCGCCGGCGGATCACGCTTCTATATAAGGAACGGCAGCCGGCCACGGGGACGGCGCGCAAGAGGCGAGGCACGAGGGGCTCCCACATGACTTCGAGCACAGGCATGGAAGCCCACAACCCCTTAACATCCGGTGATTTTACGGAAGTCTCCGAGCCGTTCCGGCTGTTTGCCCAATGGCTCGCCGAGGCCGAGAAGAGCGAGCCCAACGATCCCAACGCCATGACGCTCGCCACCGTCGATCCCGACGGCCTGCCGGACGCCCGCATGGTGCTGCTGAAAGGGCTCGACGCCCGCGGCTTCGTCTTCTTCACCAACACCGAGAGCGCCAAGGGCCGAGAGCTGGCGCAGACCCCCAAGGCCGCGCTGGTTTTCCACTGGAAATCGCTGCGCCGGCAGGTGCGGGTGCGCGGGCCGGTGGAACAGGTGACAGCGGAGGAGGCCGACGCCTATTTCGCCACCCGCCCCCGCCTGTCGCAGATCGGTGCCTGGGCCTCCAGCCAGTCGCGCCCGCTGGAGGGCCGGTTCGCGCTGGAAGGCGCCGTAGCGGCGGCGACCGCGAAATACGCCCTCGGCACCGTGCCGCGCCCGCCCCACTGGACCGGCTTCCGCGTGCTGCCGGTGGCCCTCGAATTCTGGCACGACCGCCCGTTCCGGCTGCACGACCGGGTGGTGTTCCGCCGCGAGGGGGAAGGCGCCGACTGGTCCAGGACGCGGCTCTTCCCCTGAGGGACCCCGCCCTCGCTTCCTTGACCTTGCAGCGAGAGGGTGCTGCATGTCGGGCCGACATGCTTCAGCCCTGAATGCCGGCCCGGGACCCTTGTCATGACCGCCGAACCCGAAGCCACGCCCCGCATCATGCTCCTCACCGGAGCCTCGCGCGGCATCGGCCATGCGACGGTGAAGCGCTTCTCCGCTGCCGGCTGGCGCGTCATCTCCTGCTCGCGCCATGCGTTTCCGGATAAATGCCCGTGGGGCGCCGGGCCGGAGGACCACATCCAGGTGGACCTCTCCAGCCCCGCCAGCACCAAGGCCGCCATCGCCGAGGTGAAGCGCCGCCTGCCGGACGGCCGGCTGGACGCCCTCGTCAACAATGCCGCCATCTCCCCCAAGGGCGAGGGCGGCTCCCGGCTCGGCACCCTGGACACTGACCTTGAGACCTGGGTGGACGTGTTCCAGGTGAATTTCTTCGCCCCCATCATGCTGGCGCGGGGGCTTTCAGCGGAATTGGAGAAGGCGCAGGGCTCGGTGGTGAACGTCACCTCCATCGCCGGCTCGCGGGTGCATCCCTTCGCGGGGGCAGCCTATGCCACCTCAAAGGCGGCGCTGGCCTCGCTGACGCGGGAGATGGCGTCCGACTTCGGCCGGCGCGGCATCCGCGTCAACTCCATCGCGCCGGGGGAGATCGACACCGCCATCCTCTCGCCGGGCACCGACAGAATCGTCGAGCAGATCCCCATGCAGCGGCTCGGCACGCCCGATGAGGTGGCGAAGATCATCTACGTGCTGTGCACGGATACCTCGTCCTACCTCAACGGGGCGGAGATCCACATCAACGGCGGCCAGCATGTGTGACGCTGGCGCGGGATCTTGAGGCGCCTTCGGTCAAGCGCCGCGCGGGCTTGATAGTGGCCTTCGCTCAGGCGCCGCGCGGGCTTGGGTTCAGAGCCAGCGGCGCCACTTGAAGAAGACGTAGGGCAGGATGCCCGACACCACCATGCCGCACAGCGCCAGCGGATAGCCGTAGGCAAAGTCGAGCTCCGGCATGTTGTGGAAGTTCATGCCGTAGATGGACGCGATCAGGGTCGGCGGCATCAGCACCACCGAGAGCACCGCGAAGATCTTGATGATGTTGTTCTGCTCGAGGCTGACGAGGCCGATGGTGGCATCGAGCAGGAACTGCAGCTTGTCGCCGATGAAGGCGGCATAGTCGGACAGGCCCGACACGTCCCGGCTCATGGACTTGACGGAGGCCTTGGAATCCTTGCTCACCGCCGCCCCTTCGGTCTCCGTCCCGAGGAAGGACAAAAGCCGCTGCAGCGAGGCCAGGCTCTCGCGGGCGTAGGAGACGAGGCCTTCCTTGCGGCCGATGTGGGAGAGGATGGCGCGATAGCGCTGGTTGGCGTTCTCGCCCCCCTGGTCGCGCTCGAAGATCCGCTTGGAGATGCGCTCCACGTCGGCGCCGATCTGTTCCAGCACGTCGGCGGCGCGGTCCACGATCGCCTCGAGCAGGTCGATGAGGACGATTTCGCCGGTAATGCCGGAGGGGCAGGATTTGGACAGGCGCCCGGAAACGGAGGGAAAGGCGCGGGGCTCGCCGTAGCGCACCGTGATCAGGCGACCGCGGCTCACGATGAAGGTGACCGCCAGCATGACCGGTGTCGGCGTGTCGGCCCCGCACAGGAGCGAGGCCGTCATGTATCTTGCCTCGCCGTCTATATAGAGGCGGCTCGACTGCTCGATCTCTCCCATCTCCTCGCGGGTGGGCACGGAGATGCCGGCGAAGGCTTCAGCCAGCGTATCATCGGCTTCGGTCGGCGAGATCAGGTCGAGCCATACCGTCTCGGCCGGGATCGGCCCTTCGGCGACGGGGCTGCCCTTCAGGCCCCCATCGCTGAACACATATGCAATGAGCATGCGGCATGTCCCCGGATTCGCCGGCTGTTGTAGCTCCGACGGAACGCCGAAGGAACTGCCGCCGTGGCCCGGCCCCCGCGCCGGGTCCGTGGGCGATCAGCTATCCTCAGGCCGCGAGGAAGTCGATGTCCCTGAGGGTCACGATCCGGTTCGGTTCACCAGCGGCCTTGGCCTCGGCGACGCGCTTCTCGCTCGTCTGCTGGGCGGCCGCGGCGACGGCCGAAATCCCGATTTCCCGCCACTGCTGGTTCTGCGCCATACGCTTCAGATCCGATTCCACCCGGGTGCTGAGCCCCTGCGACGGCTGTGCGGTAGACATGTCCTACTCCTGTACGGTGCGACTTTTGACGTTGCGGCACCTTCGCGTGACCGCTTCAGAAATGGCGTTCGACTGCGTCAAAACTGTGCAACCGATGCGACTTCTCCGAGGTCATGTGAGGAGTACGCGCCCAATTCCTTGAGAAACTCCAAAGGGCGGTGACGAAACGGCAGGTTGTGCGGCATTTCTGCAACGCTTTCGCACAAGCAGGCAGGGGCACGCGCAGAACTCTTCAAGCATGGCGGACATTGGGTTAATTCAATCGGAGTGGGATCGATTCCTCCTTGCGCAGCAAGGCGAGTAAAACGAGGCGAACATGATGTGGCGGGTGGTCGGAGCACTGCTGACGGGCTTGATGCTCAGCGGTTGCATGTCGGAAACCTATGCGCCGGCACCTGAATCGGCGCAGACGGCGCGGGACAAGCAGCTTCTCGCGAACAAGCCGTATCCCAACGTGAAGCCGAGCGGAGACTTCGCACGGCATATCGTCGAGTATCCGACGAACAAGAAGCCAGGCACCATAGTCGTCGATACGCCGAACAAGTTCCTTTACTACGTTGAAGGAAACGGCAAGGCGATCCGCTACGGTGTTACCGTGGGCGAGGAAAGCCTCGCCTTCCGCGGCCAGGCGAAGGTCGGCCGCAAGACGGAATGGCCGAGCTGGACCCCCACGCCGGAAATTCACCAGCGCATCGCCGGCCTGCCTTCCTATGTGGGCCCCGGTCCGCACAACCCCATGGGCGCGCGGGCACTCTACCTCTACCAGGGTAGCCAGGACACGCTGTTCCGCATTCACGGCACCAACCAGCCTGAATATCTCGGGCAGGCCATTTCCTCCGGCTGCATTCGCATGCTGAACGAGGACGTGATCGACCTCTACAGCCGCGTGCCGACCGGCACCGAAGTGGTGGTTCTCTGATCGGACGGCATGGCGCCTGACCGGGCGACAGTGATGGTTTGACGAAGGGCGCGGTTCATCCGCGCCCTTTTTCGTTTGTGCCTCTGATCCACCAGCTTCGCCTGAGCCGGCGGCGCCGTTCCGGCGGACGGGGCTCTATTTCCCGTTCGGCTTCTCCGCCGCGGCGTCGGCCTCGGCATCTGCCGCCGGACCGTCCTTGTCGGACCCGCCAGAGGACGCCGGCGCCGGGGCCGCATCTTTCGGCTTCGGCTTGTCCTTCTTCGCGACCACCGTGCCCGCATCGAGGTTCCAGCGGCACAGGCGAATGCCAAGGCGGCGCTGGGCGAGGTCCACGTGGATATGGTCCTCGTGATAGCCGTCCGATCCGGGGCCGAGCACGGTGGTGAAGCGACGGCAGGCGCTCTCCTTCATGGCGGCGCGCAGGCGCTGCGGCAGCCCGCCCTTCTCCACCTTCACCACGCGGGCGTCGGCCAGCTCGAAGCCGCCCACGTCCAGCGCATTGCCAAGGCCATGCTCGCTCATGCGCGCACCGGCGATGCGATTGCGCGAGCGGCAGTCATAGGAGGCAGCCACCGTGACGGACGCAACCTGCGATCCCAGCGCGGCAACCGCCGGAGCCAGATCCTCGCGCAGCCAGTCGGCCACGGCGGCGGCCACCTCGCATCGGGTTACGGCGGCGGGCTTGAAGGCGACGAGGCGGCCGTCCTGGAGGCGCACGCCGGTCAGGCGCACCGGCTGGGCAAGGCCGCAGCCGCCCGCAGGCGCGATCGGCGCCTCCAGGGTAGCGACCATGGTGCCCTCCTCGATCAGGGCCGCGCACGCCGCCGGCATCTCCCGCGCGCCAGAGGGCGGCGCCGGCGTGCCGGCGGCGTCATCCCCGGCCGGCGCCTGTGCATCCGGGCGGGTTGGCGGCAGCGGGACCGCGCCGGGCGCGAACCCCTGCCCTGCGGCCTCCGATCCCTCCTGCGGGCCAACCGTCCGCGCAGCGAGCCGGGGCTCGGCAGCCGGTTCCGGCGCTTCCTCCTCCTCGGCATCCAGCTCGGCCGGGCGCGGCGGCGGCAGTGGCGCGGCACGCACGAGCGGACGCCGCACGGCGGTGGGCGCCGGCACCGACACGGACAGCCCCTGCGGTTTCTTCGGCGGCAGCGGCGCCGTCGCCCCGAGGGCAGGTCCGCTAGCGGCGAGCACGAGGCAGGATACGCCCGACCGGGCGATCCGCATCCATACGGTCCGGGCAGAATCCGACGCGGCGGCGGCCGGCGGGGCGGAAAGGCGGACGCCGGGCGGCGCAGATCGTCGCGAGTGCATGATGCGTGATAGTAGAGAAGCCGAACCGCCCGGTCGATACGGCCGGCTTGGTACCATTTTCCTCCCGGCGTGCCTTTGGCCGCCTCGCCCGGACCTGCCCATGCGCGATGTTTCCGCCCTGCTGTTCGACAAGGACGGCACCCTCGTCCATTTCGACCGAACCTGGGGTCCCGCCTGTGGGGCGGCCATGCGCGCCCTGGCGGGGGGCGACGCCGCCGCGCTGGCCCGCCTTCAGCAGGTGAGCCACTACCTGCCGGCGGAAGGGCGTTTCCTGCACACCTCGCCTTTGGTCTCAGGATCGTCGGCCCATTACGGACCGCTCTGGGCGGACGCGCTCGGCCGGCCGGCCACGCCCGACTTCCTCGCCGAGATCGACGACCTGTTCGCCCGCGAGGGCCTTGCCTTCCTCACCCCTATCGGCCAGCCCCGTGCGACGCTTGCCCACCTCAAGAGCGCCGGCTTCACCCTCGGCATTGTCACCAATGACGCCGAGGAAAGCGCCCGCAAGCAGGCCGACGCCCTCGGCATCCTGCCGCTGCTGGCGGCAGTGCACGGCTATGATTCCGGTTTCGGCTCCAAGCCCGGGCCGGGGATGGTTACGGCCTTCGGCGCGCGCTTCGGCCTTGCGCCCCACGCCATGGCGGTGATCGGCGACAGCGCCCATGACCTCGCTGCCGCCCGCGGCGCCGGAGCCCGTTTCATCGCCGTACGTTCCGGCCCCGCGCCCATCGACGACCTTTTGCCCGAGGCCGACCTGGTGGTGGACAGCATCGACGATCTGCCCCGCCTTCTGGCCATGGAACCCTCTTCCCCAGCGCCGGAAAACGCGGTCTGAAGTTGAGAGCCGACGCATTTTCTTCGCGCGAACCGGGGTCCACTTCGCTCGAAAATGCTCTAATCATGCGGTCGCCCGCAAGCGGACGGATGGAATGATCAGACGCAGGCTTTACACGGAAGAACGCTTCTCCCCGCTGGCGCGGTGGAGCTTCCGGCTCGCCTTGTTCTCGCTGCCGGTGGTGGCGCTCGCCGCGCTGCTCTACCGCGCCGGATTTCTCGATTTCCAGCCGGCGCTGGTAACACTCGCCACCGGGCTTGGCCTTGCGGCGATCGCCGGCATTCTCGGCACTGTGGCCTTTTTCATCACCTGGGAAACCGGCTGGCTGGGCATCGGCCGGGCCATGGCGGCGGTGGGCATCGCGGTATTGGTGCTGGCCGGCCCCGCCGCCGTGCTGGCGCGCGGCATGATGCTGCCGCCCCTCACCGACATCTCCACCGACGCGGCCGATCCGCCGCGGTTCCGTTCCCTCGCCCTCGCCTCTCCACGCGAGGCCAACACGCTGACCTATGGCGGCATCGACAATGCCGCGGTCCAGCGCATGGCCTATCCCGGCATCAAGCCGGTGGATCTCACCGCGACGCCGGAAGAGGCCTTCAACACCGTGCTCGCCCTGGTGCAGAAGCGCCACTGGACCATCCTCGACGCCGTCCCGCCTCGCGGAACCCGGCGCGACGGGCAGATCGAGGCGGTGGCGGTGTCGCCGATCATGGGCTTCCGCTCCAACGTCTCCATCCGCATCCGCCCAACCGCGAAAGGCGCGCGGGTGGATGTGCGCTCCGCCTCCCGCTACGGCTCCCATGATCTCGGCACCAATTCCGAGCGCGTGGAGGCGCTGATGGCGGACCTTGCTGCCGAGCGCCGCCGCCGCTAGGGCCGGGCGGATTAGGAGATCTCAGGGGCGCCGAAGCCGCGAGTGTCGGCATCCGCTCCGGCGGAGAGCAGCGCCACGGCTGAGGCCGCCGCCTCGGCCGGCAGCGGCGCTATGAGCTCCGGATCGTCGTTGCGCACCGCATTGACGCGATCCGAGACCGGCCTCAGGTCGAGATCGGCGCCCGGGAACGACCGCATGAGGCCGCGTGGATCCTCCGCCTCCAGGAAGGCGGCGATGTCCGCTTCGGGCAGTATCACCGGCATCCGCTCGTGCAGCGGGCGGAGCTTGGGATCAGCGGCCGTGGTCAGGATGGTGAAGGTGCGAAGCCACTGGCCGGTCGCCGGATCCCTCCAGCCCTCCCACAATCCCGCGAGCGCCAGGGGGCGACCATCGGCGCGGCGGATGAAGAAGGGCTGGCGGCGTCCGGGTGCGCGCGCCCATTCATAGAAGCCGTCCGCCGGCACGATGCAGCGGCGCCGGGCGCGCCACGCGGCGCGGAAGGATAGCTTTTCGGATGCCGTCTCCGAGCGGGCGTTGATGAGGCGGGCACCGCCCGACGCGTCCTTGGCGAAGGACGGCACCAGCCCCCACTTCAGCAGCGAGAGGTGGCGCGCACCCGTTTGCGGATCGCGGCGGACCACCATGAGATCCTGCGTCGGCGCCGCATTGTAGCGCGGCGGCGCATTGGGCAAAGCCGCCAGCGCCGGGTCCACGTCGAACAGCTCGCCGGCGCGCACCGGCGGCATCTGCTGGACGAACCGCCCGCACATCAGGCGCAGGTCCCGGATCGCTGGGCTTCAGGCCGCACGCCGGAATCGCCCGGTGATGGCGGCAACCGGGCTATCCGTCACCACGCGGCCGCTCGACACCAGGTGCTCCAGGTGCGCCAGCACGGTGAGGGACGCCGCGCCCACCAGCCGTGGATCGAGACCGATATAGATGCCCCGCACGAGGTCGGGGATGGTTTCCACGTCCCGGTCGAGGGCGCGCAGAATCGCAGCTTCACGGGACATGCGGTGGGTCAGATAGGCCCGCACGAAATCGGGCGCGTCCGTCACCGGCCCGCCGTGGCCGGGGAGATAGATGCGCTCCTCCCTCAGCCCGAGCTTTTCGAGGGAGCGGATATAGTCGCCCATGGAGCCGTCCGGCGGCGCGACAATGGAGGTGGCCCAGGCCATCACATGGTCGCCGGAGAAGAGCAGGTCGTCTTCCTTCAGGGCGAAGGCGAGGTGGTTGGCACAATGCCCGGGGGTCTCAACGGCCGTCAGGGTCCAGCCCGGCCCCGCGATGGTGTCGCCCTCCCCAAGGCGGATATCGGGAGAGAAGTCGGTGTCGGCGCTGGCATCGAGGGGGTTGACCTCGCCGATGGCGAGGGGGCGGGCGGCACGATGGGGCCCCTCCCCCAAGGTCACCGCCCCGGTCGCGGCCACCACCGCGCGTACGGCCGGAGAGTGGTCGCGATGGGTGTGGGTCACGAAGACGTGCGTCACCGTCTCATTGCGCACGGCATCCAGCAGGGCTGCCACATGGGCGGGATGGTCCGGGCCGGGATCGAGGATCGCCACCTGCCCGCGTCCGATGATGTAGGAGCACGTACCGGTAAAGGTAAAGGGGGAAGGATTGGGCGCCACGATCCGGCGCACCAGGGGGGACACCTCATCCACCCGGCCGGGCGGCGCGTCGAACGCGCGGTTGAAGGCGATGTCCTCACTCATGGCGCAAGCCTCATGACGTCGGACCTCATGATCATGTCTCAAAGCTCAGGTGTTCCGAGCCGGACATGATCGGGTCTGATCCAAGCTGATCGGGGAATCCGCGCTCAAACTCAAGAGGGCGTCTGCCCGGGCAAGCCTGCGGATGTCGCCGTTGGGGCCTCTGAACACGCGAGGAAACGGGCCGCAGGGGGCGGAGGGGGTCGTTCACGCAATAAAAAAGCCCGCTGCCGAAGCAGCGGGCTTTCCCGACGAAGCGAAGCTTCGATCAGAACTTGTAGTTCACACCGGCCTTGAGGGTGTGGAACTTGGTGTCCACAGTGCCGGTGTAATAGTGGTTGGTGTCGGCAGTGAAGTACGTGTAGTCGGTGCTGCCGAGATCGACGTACAGATACTCGGTCTTGAACGTCCAGTTGTTGGTGATGGCGTACTCAACGCCGGCACCGACGGTCCAACCCCAGTTGGTGGCCGAGCCGGAAGCGGCGAAGCCTTCGGTATAGCCGTTGGAGTAGCTAACCACCTCACCGATGTTCAGAGCGGTCTTGCCGTACGCCGCACCGCCGGTGATGTAGGGCAGGAACCGATCGAAGGCGTAACCGAGACGGGCGCGGATGGTGCCGAAGTAATCGACGCTGGCGCCGAGGGTGCCGCTGCGGAGAGTGCCCCAAGCGGTCGCGGAAGACCAATCGTGGGTGCCCTCGATGTTCGACCACTGCAGGTCGGTCTCAACACCGATCACCACATTGTTGGCGAACTGGTAGTTGTAGCCGATCTGACCGCCGACGAAGAAGCCGGAAGAATTGATCGAGTCAGAAAGCGTCTTATCCAGCGGGCTGGAAGAGGCATAGTTGTCAAGCTTGGCCTCGTCGAAGGTGAACTTGTCACCGCCGTAACCGGCGTTGGCGCCGATGTAGAAGCCGGTCCAGGAGAACACCGGCACGACGGCAACCGCCTTGACGGGATACTTCGTCGCCAGGTCAGCAGCCATGGCCGGAGCCGAAAGCGCCGCCAGCGCGACAGTGGCGAGAAGGAACTTCTTCATGACCAACCCCCTTGTTGGGTGTTACGCAAATTAGTTTCGTTACAGACGTGAGACACGAGTCGCTGCGTCCAGTGGCACCTATCTAGCAGACGCCCGCTCCGAATGCCGTTACATTCCTGCCACACCGGACCCAAATCAGCACAACCAATTGCCCAAATCATATTGGGTTACCGCCCTTTAGCGCGCTTTGCGGGGCTTTCCGCGCGCCACGGCGCCGGTTCCATGCTCAAGCGGTAAAAAGAACGTAAACACAATATCTTCAGCCCCCGTTCAGGCGAGGGGGAAGAGACTACGATTCGAGCTGGCGCTGTCCCTGAAGAGGAGCCTTGCGATGCAACTTTCCCGAGTCCCCCAACTGGCGGCCGCGCTCCTCCTCGCCACTCTCGCGGCGGGACCTGTCGAGGCTCAGGCGCGCCCGGACACCCTTGCCCTGTCCTGCCAGGACGCCGCCGACTTGGTAACGAAGAGCGGAGCCATCGTGCTCGGCACCGGTCCTAACATCTACGACCGCTATGTCAGCCAGATTCGCTTCTGCTCAGGCGCCGAGCAGCTCAAGGCGGAGTGGGTGAAGACGCGGGATAATCCACAGTGTTTCGTCGGCTATACGTGCTACGTGCCGAGCCGCGACAACGGCGTGGGCCGGTGAGGCTCGCCGCAAGATTCGCTCCGCAGGCCAAGATTCGCTCCGCAGGCACAGTGCCCTTGAGAGTCGGACCGGCCCGCACCAGCTGTAGGGCGTCAGCCTGACGGACGTTCCGAACGGAAAGGTCGAAGATGAGAAGATTGCCCCTTGCCCTCGGCACGTTCGCGCTGGCGGCTGGTCCCGGGCTTCTCGCGGGCCTCGCGCTGGTGGCCGGCACCGACCGCGCCGTCGCCCAGACCCCGAGCATCACCATGACGTGCGCGCAGGCGGCCGCGCTCATCAACACGCGGGGCTCGGCCGTGTTGGCCACCTCCCGCACGCTCTACGATCGCTATGTGCGCGACCGGAGCTTCTGCCTCTACGACCAGGACACCAGGCCGGAATGGGTGCCGACGAAGGACAACCCCCAGTGCTTCATCGGCTACAGCTGCTTCGAGCCGTTTCGCGGGGGCAGCTACAGCCGATGACGGCTGACGGGGCCCCGGCAACCTATCGGCGGTGTTTGCCGGATCGCATTTTCCGCATGGGTGTTTGAGCGCCTGGACGCAGGCACACGGCTGCTGCGTCCAGGCTCACCTCCAGTGCGATCTCAGGCGATGCCGCGCGCCTTCAGCACGTCCTCGATCTCCTCGAGCACGCCGGCGTCGTCGATGGTGGCCGGAACCGACCATTCGTCGTGATCGGCGATCTTCTTCATGGTGCCGCGCAGGATCTTGCCCGAGCGCGTCTTGGGCAGGCGGTTCACCGTCACCGCCAGCTTGAACGCCGCCACCGGGCCGATGCGGTCGCGCACGAGGCCCACCAGTTCCTTCTCGATCACGTCGGGCGCGCGGCGCTCGCCTGCCTTGAGCACCACGAAGCCGCAAGGCACCTCGCCCTTCAGCTCGTCCTTGACGCCGATGACCGCGCATTCGGCCACGTCCGGATGGGAGGCCAGAACCTCTTCCATGCCGCCGGTGGACAGGCGGTGGCCGGCGACGTTGATGATGTCGTCGGTGCGGCCCATGACGAAGACATAGCCGTCCTCGTCCAGGAAGCCGGCATCGGAGGTCTTGTAGTAGCCGGGATAGTCGGCGAGGTAGCCCTCGGCGAAGCGGTCGTCCTGCTGCCACAGGGTGGGCAGGCAGCCGGGCGGCAGCGGCAGCTTCACCACGATGGAGCCCATGGTGCCCGCTGGCACCGGCTTTGCAGCCTCGTCCACGATCGCGATGTCATAGCCCGGCATGGGCACGGTGGGCGAGCCGAGCTTGGTGGGCAAAAGGCCGAGGCCCACCGGATTGGCGGCAATGGCCCAGCCGGTCTCGGTCTGCCACCAGTGATCCACCACCGGCACCTGTAGCTGCTGCTGCGCCCAGATCACCGTATCGGGATCGGCACGCTCACCAGCGAGGAACAGGGTGCGGAAGCGGGAGAGGTCGCGGCCCTGCTTCAGGAGGCAATCGGGATCCTCCTTCTTGATGGCGCGGAGCGCTGTGGGCGCGGTGAACAGCGCCACCACCTTGTGCTCCTCGATCACCCGCCAGAACGCGCCTGGGTCCGGCGTGCCCACCGGCTTGCCCTCATAGACGAGGGTGGTCGCGCCGTGGATCAGCGGGCCGTAGACGATGTAGGAATGGCCCACCACCCAGCCGATGTCGGAGGCGGTCCAGAATACCTCGCCGGGCGCGATGCCGTAGAGGTTCTTCATGCTCCAGTCGAGCGCCACCATGTAGCCGCCGATGTCGCGCACGACGCCCTTGGGCTTACCCGTGGTCCCGGAAGTGTAGAGGATGTAGAGCGGGTCGGTGGCCGCCATGTCCGCGCAGGGCGCGCTCTTGCCGGCATCGGCCGCAGCCGCGCAGGCCGCCGCCCAGTCGAGGTCGCGACCCTCGGTCAGGGCGCCGGGCCCCTCGGGGCGCTGGAGCACGAGGCAACGCTGCGGCTTCACCGCGGACATGGAAATGGCAAGGTCGAGGAGCGGCTTGTAGGCCACCACGCGGTTGGGCTCGATGCCGCACGAGGCGGCGAGGATCACCTTCGGCTCGGCATCCTCGATGCGGGTGGCCAGCTCCTTCGCCGCGAACCCGCCGAACACCACCGAATGGATGGCGCCGATGCGGGCGCAAGCGAGCATGGCGCCGATGGCCTCGGGCACCATGGGCATGTAGATCAGCACCCGGTCGCCCTTGCCGACGCCGAGGTCCTGAAGCACCGCAGCGAGCGTGCTCACCTCCTTCAGCATCTGCGCATAAGTGAGGGTGCGCTTGGCGCCGGTGACCGGGCTGTCATAGATCAGCGCCGCCTGGTCGCCACGGCCGGCGGCCACGTGGCGATCGAGGGCGTTGTGGCAGATGTTGCCGACAGCGTCGGGGAACCAGCGGCCATAGACACCGGCCTCGGGATCGAACACCTTCTCCGGCGCCTTGGACCATTCTAGGGATTGCGCCGCCGCGCCCCAGAAAGCGGAAGGATCCGCCCGCCAGCTGGCATAGGTTTCAGCGTATCCGCTCGTTCCGACCTCGGACATGGACGCCTCCCATTCGACCCTCTTGTTGGGGATGGTTACTGCCGGTCGCCTATCCACGACGCAAGTTCGCACAAATGCGTAAGACCTTGGTCGGGAAAAACCTTGGACCACCCAGTTCAGCTGGTCCAACAAATTGACCCGGATCAGCAGTTCGCCATCCGCAAGATCGATCTGGCGAAGCGCGGTGAGACTTTCGTCTCGCTTTGGCGAGATTGCACCGGATCGCCCGCCTCGGCTACGGTCGCGACCCGAATACAACCCAAATTCGGGCGCGCCGACACCGCCGCGCCCCAAAAGCTTGCACCAAGGGGGGACCGATGGCCGGCGGCATCTATGACCTGCATCTCGACCGCAATCCCGCGAATTTCCAGCCGCTGACCCCGCTCGGCTTCCTGGAGCGGGCCGCCGGCGTGTTCCCGGACCACACTGCCATCATCCATGGCGCGCTCACCCGCAATTATCGCGATTTCTACGCCCGCAGCCGGCGGCTCGCCTCGGCCCTCGCCAAGCTCGGCGTGGGCAAGGGCGACACGGTCGCCGTCATGCTCCCCAACGCGCCGGCCATGCTGGAGGCGCACTACGGCGTGCCCATGACGGGCGCGATCCTCAACTCCCTCAATACCCGCCTCGACGCCGCCATCCTCGCCT
The DNA here is from genome assembly GCF_008364685.1 of Xanthobacter oligotrophicus. Taxonomy (GTDB): domain Bacteria; phylum Pseudomonadota; class Alphaproteobacteria; order Rhizobiales; family Xanthobacteraceae; genus Xanthobacter; species Xanthobacter oligotrophicus. The sequence goes on along the minus strand of NZ_VTTL01000007.1, from coordinate 60,634 downwards.
TCACCCTCGACCACGGCGAGGCCAAGGTGCTCATCACCGACCGGGAATTCTCGCCCGTCATGAAGGCCGCCCTGGCTATGGCGACAACGAAGCCCGTGGTCATCGACTATGACGACCCCGAATTCACCGGCAACGGCGAGCGCATCGGCACCATCGAATACGAGGATTTCCTGGCCACCGGCGATGCCGACTTCGCCTGGAAGACGCCGGACGACGAATGGGACGCCATCGCCCTCAACTATACCTCCGGCACCACCGGCGACCCCAAGGGCGTGGTCTATCACCATCGCGGCGCGCACCTGCTCGCGGTGGGCAACGTGGTCACCTGCAGCCTCGGCAAGCATCCGGTCTATCTGTGGACGCTGCCCATGTTCCACTGCAACGGCTGGTGTTTCCCCTGGTCCATCACGCTGGCGGGCGGCACCCATGTGTGCCTGCGGCAGGTGCGCGCCAAGCCCATCTTCGATGCCATCGCCGACTACAAGGTGACGCACATGTGCGGCGCCCCCATCGTCATGTCCACGCTGCTCAACACGCCGGAGACGGACAAGCGGCCGCTGCCCCACAAGGTGGAATTCATCACCGCCGCCGCCCCGCCGCCGGAGGCGGTGCTTGCCGCCATGCAGGAGGCCGGCTTCAACGTCGTGCACGTCTACGGCCTCACCGAGGTCTATGGCCCCTCCGTGGTCAACGAATGGCATGCCGAATGGGATGCCCTGCCCGCGCAGGATCGCGCCATCAAGAAGGCACGGCAGGGCGTGCGCTACGGCGCGCTGGAAGCCCTCGACGTGCTGGATCCCGAAACCATGGTGCCGGTGCCCGCCGACGGCGAGACGCTGGGCGAGGTCATGTTCCGCGGCAACGTGGTGATGAAGGGCTACCTCAAAAATCCCACCGCCACCGACGCCGCGTTCGCCGGCGGCTGGTTCCATTCCGGCGACCTCGGGGTGAAGCATCCCGACGGCTACATCCAGCTGAAGGACCGCTCCAAGGACATCATCATCTCGGGCGGCGAGAACATCTCCTCCATCGAGGTGGAGGACGCCCTCTACAAGCACCCGGCAGTGAGCGCGGCGGCGGTGGTGGCCAAGCCCGACGAGAAGTGGGGCGAGACGCCGGTCGCCTTCGTGGAGCTGCGCGAGGGCGCGAGCGCGACGGTGGAGGAACTGATCGCCCATTGCCGGACCCATCTGGCGGCTTATAAGTGCCCGCGCCACATCGTCTTCGAGGAAATCCCGAAGACATCGACCGGCAAGATCCAGAAGTTCCGGCTGCGCGAGATGGCCAAGGAGGTCTGAGTGGACGTCAAGGACGCGAACGGCGCCATCCTGAAGGATGGCGACAACGTGACCCTCATCAAGGACCTCAAGGTGAAGGGCACGTCCGTCACCTTGAAGCGGGGCACGCTGGTGAAGGGCATCCGCCTCACCGACGATCCGGAGGAAATCGACTGCAAGGTCGAGAAGGTCAAGGGCCTCGTGCTGCGCACGGAGTTCGTGAAGAAGGCCTGAGCGCGTTCGCGCGCTTCATGAATTCAGGCGCTGCGTTACAGACAGAGTGATCAATCCTGTCTGTAACGCAGCGCCACAGCGTCGCCCCGACCAACGCCCACTTCCCCTTCGGCACCTTTCCAATCGTTCATGCGGCGGCCATGGTGCGGTCATGCGCCAGCCGGCAAAGCTGCGCGCACTTGGTGTCGGGAGAGGTCCTTCGTGCGCGCGCTTTTCACCCTCATTGGCGACATCCGCCGCCTCGCCATGCCCTATTTCAGGAGCGAGGAGCGGTGGACCGCCATCGGCCTGCTCGCCGCCGTCATAGCCCTGGAACTCGCCTGGGTGTTCGCCACCGTGCTGCTCAACGAGTGGAACGTGGCCTTCTACAACGCCATCCAGGACAAGGACTTCCCGGCGTTCCAGAAACAGATCCTGGTGTTCTGCGGCCTTGCCGCCGGCGCCATCGTGGTGGCGGTGTACCAGGTCTACCTCAAGCAGGGACTGGAGATCCGCTGGCGGCGCTGGCTCACCAAGCGCTATCTCGACGCCTGGCTCTCCGACGACGTGCACTACCGCCTGCGCCTGTCGGGAGATGCCGCCGACAACCCGGACCAGCGCATCGCCGAGGACGTGCAGATCTTCGTCAACCGCACCATCTCGGTGGGCGTGGGGCTGCTGGGCACCGTCGTCTCTTTGCTGTCCTTCAGCGTCATCCTCTGGAACCTGTCCGGCCCGCTGGGACTGAAGCTGTTCGGGCACGAGATCAATATTCCCGGCTACCTGTTCTTCGCGGCGCTGATCTATGCCGCGGTGGGCACGCTCATCGCCCATGTCATCGGCCGGCCGTTGGTGAAGCTCAATTTCGACCAGCAGCGCTACGAGGCCGACTTCCGCGTCGATCTGGTCCGGGTGCGCGAGAACGGCGAGCAGATCGCCCTGCTGAACGGCTCACCGGCCGAGGATCGCAAGCTCGACGGCCGATTCTCCCGCATCTTCGGTAATTTCGTGGATCTCATGAAGGCGCAGAAGCGCCTCACCTGGTTCACCGCCGGCTACAACCAGATTTCCACCATCTTTCCTTACGTGGTGGTGGCCCCCGCCTATTTCGCCGGCCAGATCCAGCTCGGGCAATTGATGCAGACGGCGAGCGCCTTCGGCTCGGTACAGGGCTCCTTCTCCTTCTTCATTTCGAGCTACGTCACCCTGGCCGAGTGGACCTCGGTGGTGCACCGCCTCACCGGCTTCGAGGCCGCCATCACAAAGGCCCGCATCGGCGCGGACGTGCCGGCCTTCGGCACGACGGGCGCGGCCGGCGCCCACGGCCTCACCCTGCGCGACCTCGACGTGCGCCTGCCCGGCGGCGGCCCCCTCATCCGCACCGGCGAGATCGCCATCGGTCGCGGCGAGCGGGTGCTGATCACCGGCCCGTCCGGCGCTGGCAAGACCACGCTGCTGCGCGCCATCGCTGGCATCTGGCCGTTCGGATCGGGCACGGTGCACCGCAACGAAGACCAGCGCCTGCTGGTCCTGCCGCAGAAGCCCTACGTGCCCGTGGGCCGGCTCGACGTCGCCCTCACCTATCCGCGGCCGGTGGACACGGTGCCGAAGGAGCGCCTCGCCGAGATCCTCACCGCTGTCGGCCTGCCCGCCCTCACCGGCCGGCTGGAGGAACAGGCGCTGTGGCCGCACGAACTGTCCCTCGGGGAACAGCAGCGCCTCGCCATCGCCCGCGCGCTGCTCGACGCCCCCGACGTGCTGCTGCTGGACGAGGCCACCTCGGCGCTGGACGAGCCGTCCGAGGCGGCGCTCTACGCCCTGCTGCAGGACCGGCTGCCGCACGCCACCTTCATTTCCATCGGCCACCGCTCCACCCTCGCCGACCTGCACGACCGGGTGCTGCACCTGCATGGCGAGGAGGCGCCGCGCACGCTGCGGCCGGCCGCGGCCCCCGTGTTCCACCCGACCTGAGACGGAGCCGCTTGCCCCCACGCACCTGCCTCCGGTAAGCCTTAAGGGAGCACCTTTGCTCCCTCTCTTGCCGCCGAGGCCTTGCGTGACGCCATCCGCGCCTGCCGATCCCCGCCGAACGCCGCGAGACGCCGTTTACTACGTCCTCGCCGCCGGGGCCGGGCTCGTGGTGGGCGGGGTGGGCGCCGTCTTCCACATGGTCGTGGATGGGCTTTCCCGATGGCCGGACCTGGTGCGCACCCACCTCGACGGCCCCTTGCTCTATCTCGCCATGTCCGCGGTGGCGGCGGTGATGGTGGCGGCGGCGGTGGCCCTGGTGCGCGCCTTCGCGCCCGAGGCAGCGGGGTCGGGGGTGCAGGAGATCGAGGGGGCTCTGGAAGGCCTGCGGCCGGTGCGCTGGAAGCGGGTGCTGCCGGTGAAGTTCGTGGGCGGCGTGCTGGCGCTGGGCTCGGGCCTGGTGGCCGGGCGGGAGGGGCCGACCATCCACATGGGCGCCGCCGTCACCAAGGCCCTGTCGGACGTGGCCGGGCTCGGCACGCGGGACACCCGCGGCCTCCTCGCTGCAGGCGCCGCTGCCGGGCTGGCTGCTGCCTTCAACGCCCCGCTGGCCGCCATCCTGTTCGTGATCGAGGAGACGCGGCGCCAATTTCCCTATGGCCTGCGCACCTATAGCGCCGTCATCCTGTGCTCGGTGGCGAGCGCGGTGATGGCCGAGGCCATCGGCGGAACGGCGCCGGACATGAAGCTGGACGTGCCGGAAATGCCGCTCCTGCTGCTGCCGGCCTTCCTGGTTCTGGGGGCGGTGCTGGGGGCGGTGGGGGTGGCCTTCAACCGGGTGCTGGTGGCCTCCCTCGATGGGGCGCGGATGCTGGCGCTGAAGGTCTCGCCCTATCTTTTGCCGGTGCTGGTGGGGGCGGCGGTGGGGCCGCTCATCCTGCTGCGGCCGGAGGCGACCTTCGGCGGCGAGACGCTGGCCGTGTCCCTGCCCGGCCTCGGCCTGCCGGCGCTGACGCTGGCGGGCATCGTCATCATCCGCTTCGTCATGACCATGGCGAGCTACTCCACTGGAATCCCAGGCGGAATCTTCGCCCCGATCCTCGCAATGGCGACCGCCGTGGGGGTGCTGTTCGCGACCCTCCTGGCGCTGGCGGTGCCGCTGCCCCAGGATGCGGTGGCGGCGTTCGGGATCGCGGCCATGGGCGGGCTGTTCTCCGCGACGGTGCGGGCGCCGCTGGTGGGGATGGTGCTGGTGGCCGAACTTACCGGCGCTTACGGCCTTCTCATTCCAGTGATTTTGACCTGTGTCACCGCAAATCTCGTGGCCGAGGCGCTGGGCGGCAAGCCCATCTACGAGGTGCTGCTCGACCGCACCCTGCGCCTCACCGGAACCCCGCGATCCGGCGCCCCCTTCCCCAATGAGGAACTGGGCGGCTGGGACGAGCGGGAGCGGAAGACCAAGGCCTAACCCTCTATCAAATCAGGGCTATCCAGAAACGGCAGCACCTCCTCCGGTGGCCCGCGCCGGATGATGCGGCCGGCTTCCAGCACCACGATCTCGTCCATGCGGGACAGCCCGACCAGGCTGTGGGTGACCAGCAGGAGCGAGCGCCCGCGCGCGGCATCCAATACCGCCGACATCACCTCCCGGGCGGTGTTTGCGTCCAGACCTTCAAGAGGTTCGTCACACATCAACATCGGTGCGTCCTTCAGCAGGGTGCGCGCGAAAGCCAGCCGCCGCGCCTCTCCGCCGGACAGGCTGGTGCCATGGGCGCCCACGAAGGTCTCGAACTTCAACGGCTGCGCTTCGACAAAGCCGAGGATGCCCGCCGTGGCGCAGGCGGCGGCGCACCGCGCGGGCGAGGCATCCGGGTCCGCCACCCGCAGATTGTCCATCAGCGTGTCGGCGAACAGGTGGTCGTCCTGCTGGAGCACGCCGAGGCGGCGGCGCAGGGCATCGGCGTCGATGCTCTCCACCGGGACGCCGCCATAGGTGATGCGCCCGTGGTCCGGCGCGCGGAAGCGCAAAGCAAGGGCGATCAGGCTCGACTTGCCGGAGCCGCTGGGGCCCACCACCGCCACATGCCGGCCCGGCGCCAGCGTGAGGTCGATGTTGGCGAGCGCCGGTCCTGAAGCGCCGGGATAGGTGAGGCCGACGCCGGAGAACGCCAGCGCTCCCTCCGGTGGCGCCGGCGCGCCGGCCTCGTTCACCGGCGGCGGCCGGTCCACCAAAGCGAAGATCCGCCGGGCGCTGGCCAGCGTCACCGGCAGGGCCTGCATGGCCAGCGGCAGGGGCGCCAGGGCATCGAACACGGCGAGGGAGGCCAGCGACAGCATGGCCCAGTCGGACGCCGGCAGCGTGCCGCCGAGCACCGCCGGGGCGCCCATCAGCAGCACCCCGAGGAACGCCACTTGCGCCATCAGCCCCACCCCGGACCCGGCCGCACCTGAAAGGCTGGCGAGGCGCTGCTCGTCGGCCAGCAGGGCATCGCCCTGGGCCTCGATCAGCAGGCGGTGGCGGCCGGCGGGATCGTAGATGGCAAGCTCGGCTGCGCCTTCCAGATGATCCACCAGCGCCGCCTCATAGGCCCCGGTGCCGGCGGCGAGGCGGCGGGAGGCGCCGGCGCCCAGAGCATGCACCAGCGCCGGCACCCCGGCGCCGGCCACGACCGCCATTCCGAGCAGCAGCAGCGCGATGGCCCCGTCATGGGCGGCCATGAAGGCCACCGCCACCGCGACCACCACCAGCGCAGCCAGCACCGGCGAAAGGATGCGCAGGAAGGCGAATTCCAGCCGGTCGATATCGGTGCGCAGGCGGGCGAGGAGATCGCCGGAGCGCTCCTCCTCCAGTGCCGCTGGGGCGAGCGGCACCAGCCGGCTGAAGAACCACGGCCGCAGCCGGGCGAGGAAGCGCAGGGTGGCATCGTGGCCCACCAGCCGCTCGCCATAGCGCGCCCCCGTGCGGGTGATGGCGAAGGCGCGGATGGCGGCGGAGGCGGTGAAGGGGTTCATGGCCGCCCCCGCCGCGCCGGCCACCGCCATGGCGGTGATGAACCAGCCCGAGGCTGCCATCAGCCCCACATGGGACAGGCTCGCGGCCGCCGACAGCAGCACGGCAAGCGCCATCCAGCCCGCCTCCCGGCGCATGAGGGCGGTGAGCCGCAGGAAGGTGCTCATGCTGGCGCCTCCACGGCCACGCCCGGAGAGATGCGCACGAGGCGGGCGTAGACCCTGCCTTGGGCGAGGAGATCGGCGGGCGGGCGCAATGCCGCCTCCCGGAGCGTTGGAGAGAGGAGGACCCTGCTCATGCTGGCGCCTCCACCGCCACGCCCGGCCCGGTGCGGGCGAGGCGGGCATAGGCCCCGCCTCGGGCGAGGAGGTCGGCGGGCGGGCCGCGCTCGATGATGCGGCCTCCGTCCAGCACCGCCACCAGGTCCGCCTCCGCCGCCTGGGCCAGGCGATGGACCGCGAACAAGGCGGTGCGGCCCGCCATCAGGCGGGAGAGGGCGGCATTCACCTCGGCCTCGGTGGCGCGGTCGAGGTGGGCGGTGGGCTCGTCCAGCGCGACGAACGGCGCGGCGCGATAGAAGGCGCGGGCGAGCGCCAGCCGGTGGGCCTCGCCGCCCGAAAAGCCGGCGCCGCCCTCGCCGACCCGCGCCGCGAGGCCGCCGGACAGCCGCGCCACCGCCGGGCCGAGGCCTGCCGCTTCCAGGGCGGCGGTGAGGCGGGCCGGGTCGGGGGCGGCCTCCCCCGGCGCGATATTGTCGGCGAGCGTCCCAGCGAACAGGCGCGGGCGCTGGCCGGCATAGGCAATGTGCTTGCGCCAGTCGACCATGTTCAGGTCCCCGAGGGGCACGCCGTTCACCAGCACCCGGCCGGAGGTGGGCCGCACGAAGCCCAGCGCCAGATGGAGCAGCGAGGACTTGCCGGCGCCGGACGCCCCCACCAGCGCCACCCGCGCGCCGGCGGGCACATCCAGCGTGATGCCATCAAGGGCGCGGCGCCCGTCCGCAAAGGTGAGGGTGACATCCTCGAAGCGCAGGGTGATGGGAGAAGAGCAGCTATGGCCCAGGGCGTTTTCGACATGGCCTCCCGGTGGCGTCCCGGCCTGCCCGGAAACCCCGTCCGCCCCCTCTCCCGCTTGCGGGGGAGGGTTGGGGCGGGGGCGGGCCGCCGAGGAAGAACGCCCAGCGTCGGCATCATCCAAGCCGCTCTGCCCCCTCCCTGCCCTCCCCCGCAAGCGGGAGAGGGTTTCCGCCTGTGCCCGGTCGACGCCTCGGTCATTCAAGCCATTACCTGCCATCCCCCCCGGCACGGCCCCGCTGCCGCCCGGCTCGGCGAGGGCGGGGGCATCGGCGAAGGCCATGATGCGCTCGGCGGCGCCGATGGCTTCCATCTTGGCGTGGTAGGCCGTGCCCATGGCCCGCAGCGGCTGGTAGAATTCCGGCGCCAGCAGCAGGATGAACAGGCCGTTGAAGAAATCCATGCCGCCCCACAGCAGCCGGAAGCCGATGAAGATGGCGGCCAGCGCGATGGAGACGGTGGCGAAGAATTCCAGCACCAGCGACGACAGGAAAGCGACCCGCAGCACCGCCATGGTGTCGCGGCGATAGGTGTCGGCCACCTCGGCCACCCGCTGCGCCATGCGCGCCGTGGCGTTGAAGGCCTTCAGCGTGGCGAGGCCCTGCACCGCGTCCAGCAGGTGGCCGGACATACGGGCAAGGGCGCGCCACTGGCGCTGGTTCAGCGCCTCCGCCCCCTTGCCGATGAGGATCATGAACAGCGGTATGATCGGGGCGGTGGCGAGGAAGATGAGGCCCGACACCCAATCGAGGGGGAACACCGCCACGAGGATGGCCAGCGGCAGCACCACCGCCATCATGGAGGCGGGCAGGTAGCGCGTGTAATAAGGCTCCACCGCCCGGATGCCGGCGGAGAGCGCGGCCACGCTCTCCCCCGTCCGCAGGGCGGAGAGGCCGGCGGGGCCAAGGCGCGCCACATGGTCCAGCAGGTCGGCCCGCAGGGTGCGCATCACCCGCGCCGCGGCGGCGAACCCTGCCCGCTCCGCCGCCCAGCCGCACAACGCCCGCAGGACGACGGCGCCAAGGAAGCCGGCGATTTCGGCGCCGGCCTGCGTCAGCGGCCGGTGGCCGAAGACGACCTGGTCCACCAGCCGCGCCGCCAGCGCGGCCTGGGCGATGACGCACAGGCCCGCGACGAAGGCGAAGACATAGGCGCGGGACAGGTCCCGCCGCGCCGGGGCGCGCAGCCGGGAGAGGAAGGCGGACAGGCGCTTGTCGTCGCGCGCGTTGGCGTCGCTCACGGCTGGTGATCTCCCGCGCACTGCCCCGGTTGGCTCGCATAGCACGGCGGTGGAACGGTCCCAACGCGACAGGTTGGCGGCCGGGGGCACATCCGCTTGATCGACGGGAGAGGGGCCGGTTGCCTGCGAAGCCCGCACATGCAGCCCGGACCAGCAACGGCGAAGCCGGAGCGCCGAGCCGGAACGTAAGCGCAAGATTGCGGCTCAAGACTCCTGCACAGCGGGTGATATCCCGCCCGGCTCGCGGCCAGTCTCAGAGACCCGCCGTTCGCCAGCCGTCCGGGGCGAGCACGAAGATGGCGGGCGGGCGATCGCTCTCCACCGCACAGGCGAAGCCGGTGGGGGCCAGCGCCGGCCCGGCCGCCAGCAGCAGGCGCCGCTCCCCGCGCTGGACGGCGGACGGCGCGCCGGATGGCACCAGCTTCACCGTGCGCGGGTCGCCGGCGAGGCCCTCCCCTGTCGCCTTGAGCACCGCTTCCTTGCCGCACCACACGGCGAGGGCGGCAGCGGCGCGGGCCTCCTTCGGCACCGCGCGCCAGGAGGCGTGATCGGCGGGATCGAACATGTCGCGGGCGATGTCCGTCCACACATCCAGCGGGCGCGGGTCTTCCACATCCACGCCGATGCGACCGCCGCGCGCAACCCCCACCGCCACCGCGCCGGAGCAATGGGCGAGGTTGAAATCCAGATCGAGCTGAGCCGCGCCCGCCCCATCGAGCTGGGGCCGGCCGTTCAGCGCGCGCGTCACCGGCACGGCGGCAGGGGCGCATCCCAGCGCCGCGCCCAGCAGCAGGCGCGCGAGCTGCCAGGCGGCGCGGCGGACGGCGCGGTCTTCCGCCTTCAGGAGACGGGCGATGCGCGCCTCCTCCGCTTCCGGCAGGGCGAAACCGAAGCCGGGCCACGCCGCAAGCTCCGCCACCCGCGCCAGCACCACGAGGCTGTCACCGGGACCGGGGAGCGGCAGGCCGGCGGGGTCTGGAAACGTTTTCACAGACGGGTACGTGAGGGTGTGGAGGTGCGTGTTCAAGGGCGTGGCCGGTTCCGCTCAGCCGACGGCGACGCGGGCGGCGCGCCAGGCGGGGATGACCTTGGCCAGCAGGGCGAGCAGCCGCGCTTCCTGGTCGCGCACGAAGAAATGGCCGCCAGGCCACGTTTCCACCGCCAGCGGGCCGCTGATCAGCGTGCTCCAGGCATGGAGAGTCTCGGGCGGGGTCGCCGCGTCCTGCGCGCCGCCGAGGATGATGGCCGGCACCGGCAGCGCCGGGCCGGGCTTGAAGGCGTAAGTGTCCACCATGCGGAAGTCGGCGCGCACGGCGGGCAGGGTCATGGCGAGCAGGTCCGGCTGGGCCAGCACCTCCTTGGAGGTGCCGCCGATGGCGCTCAGCTCGGCCACCAGTTCCGCGTCGGTCATGGTGTGGCGGGCGCGGGGCGGGCCGTCCAGGTGCGGCGCGGCGCGGCCCGACAGCACCAGCCCGGCCACGCTCACCCCCTGCCGGGCCAGCGACCGCGCCACCTCGAAGGCCAGCAGCGCGCCCATGGAATGGCCGTAGAGCACCAGCGGCACGGTGCGCTGCGCCAGCGTATCGGCGAGATCGTCCGCCAGCGCCGCGATGTCGGTGGCGAAGGGCGCGCCGTAGCGGGTGCCGCGCCCCGGCAGCTCCGGGCTGTCCACGGTGGCGATGCCGGAGAGCGTGACCTTCCAGGGACGGAACAGCGCCGCCGAGGCGCCGGCATGGGGCAGGCAGACCAGCCGCATGGCTCAAGCCCTCCCGATGCCGGTGCTGCGGCGCATCACGGAACGGACGTGTCGGATCATCTGCATGGCGTGCCCCTCACGCCGAGAGTAAGCGTGAAAAGCCAGGCCGCTCAAGGCTCTTTGCTGCGTTGCGGCAGGATTTCGGCGCGACAAGGGCAGCATGCCTTACCTTGGTGCCACCCTGCCGTCCGGGCGCGGTTCAGGCCGGCGCGTGGACGGGTCGCACGATGGTGATCTGGAGTTCCTTCACCACCTGGTAGAGCGGCTCGGCCGAGGGCCGGATCAGCCCCTGGGAGGGCGCCCCCAGTTCCAGGATGATGAACACGCACCCGGCGATGGCGGAGGCGCCGAGCAGCAGGAAGGACATGACGGTGGCGTTGCGCGGCGCGAACAGGCCGAAGCTCGCGAACAGCAGCGACAGCCACGCCACCAGCATCACGAAGAACGGGGCGGGCATCACCATCTTGGACTTCTCCACCAGCATCCAGCGCGCATCCACCATGTTTTCCAGGATGCTGATGGCGCGGGCCTGGATGTGGCGCTCGCGGTCGGTCTTCGGCTCCAGCCGCAGCACCTCGTCGTTGAGGGCTTCCAACTCGTGCAGGGTGGTCACCCCGACCTCGTCGGTGGTGGAGGCCGGCTTGGAAATCTCGTCCGCCTTGGCGCGGGCATAGATGGCGAGCGCGTCGCGGATCCCGGCGGTCTCGGCGCCGTAGCCGATCAGCACGCGGTTGAGCTTGATGATGTCGGCGGCCAGCGCCTCGATGGCGGTGGTGCGGGCGCTGAAGGAGGACGAGGCGCTGTTCACCATCAGCCCCAGCACCAGGGCCGCCAGCGTGCCCACCACCGCCATGGACACCGACACGGCGGTGCCGGTTTCCCCGGTCAGGTGGTGCTCCGGCAGCTTGGGGGCCAGCCAGAGGCCGATAACCGCGCTGCCGCAGATGGCGAAGAGCGCGAGCAGGCTCGCCAGAATGGAACTCATTGGGGCTCGGCTTCCTGACTGTCACACGCCGGCCCATGCACGGGCGGTCGCCCTTATAAAGGCCCCAGGCGCGAAAGCGGAACCCCATCCGCCGCCAGGCTTGATCCGGCGCGCCATGGCGCGGCGACCGGGTAGCCCGCCACGGTTTCGCCGGCCCGAGCCCATCGGGCCGCCCGATCAGGCCATCGGCGTCACCCCGCGCAGGCGACCGCCGCCAGCCGCTGCCGCCACAGCTCCACGCCGGCCTTGTCGGGGTGGACCCCGTCCATGGTGGGGGCCACGCCCGGCGCCGTCACCACGCGCGCGTCGGTCTCCCGCGCCAGCACGCGGATGGCGGCGTTCTGGCTGGCGATGAAGTCCCGGTCATGCACCGGCAGATAGCGCGGATTGCCGAGGTCCACCGGATTGACCTCCACCAACACCAGCGCGCTCTTGGGGAAATAGCCCAGCAGGGTGCGATACTTGGCGGCCCAGTCCCCGATGTCCATGTGGCCGGTGCGGGCGTCGTTGACGCCGATGGCCACCACCACCTGCCGGGGCGTCGCCAGCCGGCTGAACATGGGCGCGCGGGCAAGAAGATCGTCGATCTGGTCGCCCGGAATGCCGGAATTCAGCACCTTGGTCCCGCACAGATGGGAGGGCGCGGCCTGGAAGGTGATGCTGTCGCCGAGGGCCAGCACCGGCGCCCCCGTGATCAGCGCCGCGCGGTAGCTCTGCCAGATCATGCGCGTGTGCAGGGGGATGCGATGCCACAGCACCAGGGTGAGGCCAACGATGCCGCCCACCGCCAGCGCCCGCATCAGCCACAGGCGCCAGCGTGCGCGCCCTGCCCTGCGCTTGTCGGCCACGCGCTTGGCGGGGGACACGGCAGGGGCGGCGACGGTATGGGCCGAGGGTTGGGTCATGACGGTTCGCCTTTCAGGAATACATTGCAACTGCTGTGCCGCCCAATGGATGTTGAGGCCCGCCTGTCCTCGAAAACGCTCTAGTCCCGCGCCAGCGCCGCCACCGGGTCGAGCCGGGCGGCGTTGCGGGCCGGCAGATAGCCGAAGGCAACCCCGATGAGGCTCGCGCACACCACGGCGGCGACGATGGACGCGGCCGAATAGACCAGCTGGAAATTGGAGCCGGTGAGCGCGAACAGCGCGCCGAAGCCGAGCGCCAGCGCGATGCCGGCGATGCCGCCCACGAGGCACACCAGCACCGCCTCGATGAGGAATTGCTGGAGAATGTCGGCCTGCCGCGCCCCCACCGCCATGCGCACGCCAATCTCGCCCACCCGCTCGGACACCGACACCAGCATGATGTTCATGACCCCGATGCCGCCCACCAGCAGCGAGATGACGGCGATGGCCGCGATCAGCGCCGTCATGGTCTGGGTGGTGGCGGTGATGGTCTTGCGGATGTCGTCGGTGTTGAGGATGAAGAAGTCCTTCATGCCGTGGCGCTGGGTGAGGAAGCGCGTCACCTGCTGCTCGGCAAGCGCCACGTCCGTATCGTCGGCCACCCGCACGGTGATGGAGCGCAGGGACGAACTGCCGAGGAAGCGGGCCTGCACCGTGGTGTAGGGCAGGTAGATGGAGAGGTTCTGGCTGCCGCCGAACCCGCCCTGCTGGGGCGCGGTGACACCCACCACCCGGCAGAACACGCTGCCCACCAGCATCACCTGGCCGATGGGGTCCACATCCTTGAACAGGGCCTTGCGGGTGTTCTCGTCGATCACCGCATCGAGGGCGAGGGCGCGCACGCTGTCGCGGTCGAAAAAGCGGCCCTGCGCCAGCTTGGTGCCACGGGCGGCGAAATAGCCCTGCCCCACCCCGTTCACCAGCGCGTTGGCCTCGATGGCGCCGAAGCGCACCGTGCTCTGGGTAGACACGGTGGGCGTCACCGCCGCCACATAGGGCTGGCGGGCCAGCGCGTCGGCATCCGCCACCACCAGCGTGGTGATGCGGCCGGAGCGGGTGTCGCCGAAGCTGCGGCCGGCGAAGATTTCCAGCGTGTTGGTGCCGAGGCCCGAGATGTCGGCCAGCACCCGCCGGCGCGAGCCCTCGCCCAGCGCCACCACGCACACCACCGAGGCGATGCCGATGATGATGCCCAGCATGGTGAGGAAGGTGCGCAGCCGGTGCGCGGCCATGGCGAGGAGCGCCATGCGGAACGCTTCCTTCAGGCGCCCGGCATAGGCGGTGGCCCGCGCGGCGCGGGTGGACGGCGCCGAAACCTGCCCCCGCGCAGATCCCGGCGCCCGCTCGGACTGTGACGGCCCGGAGCGTTCGAAGAGGGCGTTGTCGGCACGGGCACCGCCCTTGCTGGGCCGGTCGGCGACGATCTCGCCGTCGCGGATCTCGATGATGCGGTCCGCCCGCTCGGCCACGCTCATGTCGTGGGTGACGATGATGATGGTGCGGCCCTCGGCGTGCAGTTCGTCGAGGATGCGCAGCACCTCCGCCCCGCTCCGGCTGTCCAGAGCGCCGGTGGGCTCGTCGGCGAGGATCACCTGCGCTCCGTTCATCAGCGCGCGGGCGATGGAAACCCGCTGCTGCTGGCCGCCGGAGAGCTGGCCCGGCCGGTGGGTGGTGCGGTCCGCCATGCCGAGCCGCGCCAGAAGGCTCTGCGCCCGCGTCCGCCGTGCCTCGGCCTGCGTCCCCGCATAGATGGCCGGGATCTCCACATTGCCCAGCGCGGAAAGTTCGGAGAGCAGGTGATAGCGCTGGAAGATGAAGCCGAAATGCTCCCGGCGCAGCGCGGCGAGGGCGTCCGGATCGAGGTCCGATGTCTCCTGACCGGCGATGCGGTAATGCCCGCGCGTGGGCCGGTCGAGGCAGCCGAGGATGTTCATCAGGGTGGACTTGCCGGAGCCCGAGGCCCCGACGATGGCCACCATCTCACCCTCGGCGATGGCAAGCGAGATGTCCTTCAGCACCGTGATGGTGCCTTCGCCTGCCGGATAGGCGCGGCTGAGGCCGGACAGTTCGATGAGGGGCTGTGCGCTCGCTCTCGTCATGGGCTACAGCCCCCCCATCGGAGGGCCGGGCATGCGGGAGGCCGTGGCCGCGCCCTGCACCTTCTCGCCGGTCACCACGCGCTCGCCCTCCTTGAGCCCGGAGCGGATCTCGGCGGTGATCTTGTCGTTGAGGCCCACCTCCACCTTGCGCCGCGTCAGCGTGCCGTCCGGCGCCACCACGCGCACGACGTCGCCCGCGCCGTCGCGCTCCAGCGCGGTGGCCGGCACGGTGAGCACCCCCTTGGCCTCGCCGAGGACGATGTGCACCTCCGCCGTCATGTAGGTACGCAGCCGCCCGTCCGGGTTCGGCACATCGAACAGGCCCATGTAGTAGATGGCCGAGGACGACGTGCTGGACGAGGAGGAGGACGACGACGAGGACGACGTGCTGGTGGTGGTGAAGCTGCTGTCGGTCTTGATGGATTCCGGCGCCGGCTCGATGAACGCGAGCGTGCTGTCGTAGCGGATGTCCGGCGCGCCGAGGATGGTGAACCACAGGGGCATGCCTGGTGCCACCTTCACGATGTCGGCTTCGGAGATTTCCGCCCGCACCGTCATCACGTCGAGGGCGCCGAGGATGACGATGGTGGGCGCCGACTGGGTGGCGTTCACCGTCTGGCCCTCCTGGGCCACGAGGGCGAGCACGGTGCCGTCGATGGGAGCGGTGATGCGGGTGTAGCCGAGGTTGGCGCGGGCCGTGTCCACCGCGATGGCGGCCTCCACGATCTGCGCCTCAAGCGCCGCGAGCTGGGCGCGGGTCACCTTCACGGCGGCCTCGGCGGTCTCGAAGTCGGCCTGCGACACCGCCTTCTGCGCCACCATGGTGCGCTGGCGGGCGAGGGTCTGCTCGTTGAGCGCGAGGGTCGCCTCCTTCTCCGCCTTCTGGGCGCGGACATTGGCCAGCGCCGCTTCGGCGGTGCGCAGGGCGTTGTCCTGGGTGACGGAATCGATCTCGGCCACGAGATCGCCCGCCTTCACCTTCTGCCCCAGCCGCACCTTCACCGAGGTGATGCGGCCGGACGCCTGCGCGCCCACCGCCACCAGCCGCGACGGCTTCAGCGTGCCGCTGGCGAGCACCGTCTCCGCCACGTCGCCGCGGGTGACGGCGGCGGTCATCAGCGCGCTGCCGGGATCGGGCGCGGTGAAACGGGAATAGGCGTAGGCAGCAAGGGCGAGCAGCACCGCGAGCGCGCCCCAGCGCCAGAGCCGGCGCGATGGGCGCGCGGGCTGCTTGGATGCAGGATCATGGCTGGTGGCGACCTGCGCCGGATCGAAGGGCGGAAGCGCGTTCATCCGATGCGTGGCCTCACTGGATCGCCGGCGCCGGCAGGCGCGCGAAATGGGGGCGAGCGAAATGAGGGCCTGTGTTCTGGTCGACGACAGCGGGGGTGGCGGTGTCCACCGCGCCGTCCCAGCCGCCGCCCAGCGCCTTGTTGAGCGCCACATAATAGGTCGCCACCGCCACCCGGCTCTCGATCAGCGCCGTCTCGGCCGCATAAAGCGAGCGCTCGGCGGTGAGCACGTCGAGGAAGCTCGACGAGCCGGCCCCGTAGAGCGCGTGGGAGAGCCGCGCCGCCTCGCGGTAGGAGGCGGCGGAGGCGGCGAGCCGGCCGGCCTTCAGGCGCTGCTTGCCGAGGGAGACGGAGGCATTCTCCACATCCTCCAGCGCGGTGAGCACCGTCGCGCGATAGGACAGGAACGACTGGTCACGCTCCGCCTCCGCCAGTTCCTGCGCCGCCTTCAGCTGCCCGCCGGTGAAGATCGGCACGGTCAGCGTCGGCCCGAACGACCAGCTGATGGAGGAGCCACGCGCGAGATCCCCCAGCTGCGTGCCGGTGGTGTTCAGGGTGCCGGAAAGGCTGATGGCGGGATAGCGATTGGCCGTCGCCTGCCCCACCAGCGCCGTGGACTGGCCCAGCCGACGCTCGGCGGCGCGCACGTCCGGGCGGACGGTGAGCACTTGCGCCGGAATGCCCTTCGGCACCGGCAGGCGCGGCGACGGAACAGCGCGCACGCGCGCCAGCCGCCCGGTGAGAGCCGCCGGCTCCCGCCCGGTGAGCACGGACAGGCGGTGGACGCTCTGGGCAAGGGCGGCTTCAAGCTCGGGAATGTCCGCCTCGGTGCTCGCCGCCTGTCCGGCCGCATTGGCCGCGTCCAAAGCCGACGCGCCGCCGGCATCGAGCTTGCGTTTCGTCAGCGCGGCGGTCTCGCGCTGGGCGCTCGCGGTGCGCCGGGCCAGCGCGATGCGCGCCTGATAGCCGCGCGCGTCGATATAATTGGTGGCCACGTCGCCCACGAGGGTGACGAGCGCGGCGTCGAGATCGTCCACCGCCGCATCCGAGCCGTAGGCGGCGGCCTCCACGCCCCGGCGGTTGGCGCCGAACAGGTCGATTTCCCAGCTGGCATCGAGCCCCGCCTGATACTGGCCATAGGTGCTGGCGACGGTGACATCGCCGCCCGACCCCACGTTGCCGCCGTTATCGCCGCGCGTGGCGGAGGCGTTGCCGGTGACCTGCGGAAACAGGGCGCCCACCTGCTGGCGATACGTCGCGCGGGCCGCGCGCACCTTGGCCTTGGCGGTCGCCACGTCGAGATTGCCGGCCACCGCTTCCTCCATCAGCCCATCGAGCACGCCGTCGCCCAGCCGCCGCCACCAGCGCGGAAGCTCCGGCGCCGCCTCGGCCCTCTGGCCGCGCCCGCTGCCCCACTGGTCGGGCATGGTGAGCTGCGGCGTCTCATAGTCCGGCCCCACGGCGCAGCCCGACAGGGCCAGCGCCGCCAGCAGCCCGGCCGCCGCACGCGCCCAAGCCCGTACCAACGGCCCCACCAATGCCCGATGCGTCATGGACGGCATGCGGGTGCAACCCGGTGCGTGATGCAGGGGGCGGGAGGGGGCGAGGGAGCGGGCCGGTTCATGCCGCCAGTGTCACGGTCGAGGTGACCGCAATAGGACCCGGGCGCATCGTTTGGTTTCCCGCCCGTATCCGAACGTTTCCGACGGGCGGTGGCCCCTGCGCGGTCAACGGCGCGGCAAAAAGCGCATCCCCGGGGTGAACGATTTGCCCGCCCGATTGTTGAGCCCAAGGTCGGGCACGGACCCCGCCACGCCCCGGTCACGGACCGGGGTCGTCGGCAGGGGCCGTCAGGAGTGGGGCGCGCACCGACCGCGCGGGGCAGGCGCCGGCGCCGAGGGGCGCGGCGCTCGCCCGCGACGTAACCCCGAATTGGCCCCGGACCATCAAGGAGACCAACATGGCGATCATCCGCACCGGCTCGGCCCAGTGGAGCGGCGGCATCAAGGACGGCAAAGGCGCGATCTCCACCGAGAGCGGCGCGCTTTCCGCCTATCCCTACGGCTTCGCCAGCCGCTTCGAGAATCAGAAGGGCTCCAACCCGGAAGAGCTTCTGGGCGCCGCCCATGCCGCCTGCTTCACCATGGCGCTCTCGCTCATCCTCGGCGAGGCGGGCCTCACCGCCACCGATCTCCAGACCTCCGCCAAGGTGTCGCTGGAGAAGAAGGAGGCCGGCTACGAGATCACCGCCGTGGACCTCACCCTCGTGGGCACCGTTCCCGGCGCCACCCCGGAACAGTTCGCGGAGCTGGCCGCCAAGGCCAAGGCCAACTGCCCGCTCTCCAAGGTGATCCGCGCCGCCATCAGCCTGGATGCTTCACTGAAGGGCTGAGGGTCAGCCCCCGGCCTCACGCCGCCGATTGCTCCCAGTCGGCGGCATGGGGCACCGCATCCGCGATCATGCGGTAGGAGGCGAGGCGCTTCTGGTGGTCGAACACGTCGGAAACGATCATCACCTCGTCCACCCCGGTCTCAGCCACGAAAGCCTCGATGCCGGCGCGCACCGTCTCCGGTCGCCCCACCACGGAGCGGGAGAGGAAGCGGGCGGCCTGCGCCTTCTCCATGGGGGACCAATAGGTCTCGATATCGTCGATGGGCGGCTGGCTGAGGCCGCGGGCG
This sequence comes from Xanthobacter oligotrophicus, assembly GCF_008364685.1. GTDB lineage: Bacteria > Pseudomonadota > Alphaproteobacteria > Rhizobiales > Xanthobacteraceae > Xanthobacter > Xanthobacter oligotrophicus. Next base: position 42,137 of record NZ_VTTL01000007.1, on the reverse strand, counting down.
CCGCGGAAAATGTCCGCCACCGACATCTGCTGGGTGGTAGCGAGGTGGCGCGCCTCGTCGTCGGTCTCGGCTGCGATCACGTTGATGCCGGCCATGGCATAGGGTCGGGCGAGCTGCGCCGAGGGCTGGAAGCGGGCGCGATACAGTTCCAGCGCCGGGATCAGGTCGGCCGGCGCGAAATGGGAGGCGAACGCATAGGGCAGGCCCAGCGCCGCCGCGAGCTGCGCGCCATAGGTGCTCGATCCCAGGATCCACAGGGGCACGTTGGTGCCGGTGGCCGGCACCGCGAACAGGGACTGGCCCGGCCCGGCCTCGCCCAGGTAGGCCTGGAGCTCGATCACGTCATTGGGGAAATGGTCGGAATTGGTCAGCGAGCGGCGCAGCGCCCGCATGGTGTTCTGGTCGGTGCCCGGCGCGCGGCCGAGGCCGAGGTCGATGCGGCCTGGAAACAGCTGGGCCAGCGTGCCGAACTGCTCGGCGATGATCATGGGCGCGTGGTTGGGCAGCATGATGCCCCCCGCCCCCACCCTGATGTGCCGGGAGCCGGCGGCCACATGGGCGATGACCACGGAGGTAGCGGCGCTGGCGATGCCCTGCATGTTGTGATGCTCGGCCACCCAGAAGCGGCGATAGCCCCACTCTTCCGCGTGGGCGGCCAGATCGCGGGCATTGTCGAGGGCATCGCGGGGGCTGGACCCCTGCCGCACCCGCACCAGATCGAGAATGGAAAGCTGCACCATGAGACCCTGCCTCAACCGCGCTGGCGCCGCGCCCGATCCGATGGAACCCATCTCGTCGTCGCCGGCTCTTCGGATCGCCCCGCCCCTCAGATAGGAAGGCGGGCGGCGCGGTAAAAGGCGTGCCCGCGCCTCAATCGTCCAAACCGGAAAACAACGCGGCATCCGCGTGGAACAGGTCGGCGAGGAAATCCCGCACCGCGCGCACCGCCCCGTCGTCGGCGCTCAGGCGGTTGGTGAGCAGGAACAGGTCGCGCGTCGGCGGCAGGGGGGCGAGCGCGACGGGCACAAGGTCACCCTCCCCCGCCCCGATGAAGTGCGGCAGAAGCGCGATGCCGTGCCCGGCGCGGGCGGCAATGGCCTGGGTGGACTGGGTATTGGCGCGCACCGCCAGCCGCGCGCGGGGGAAATGCCGGGCGAGGAACGCCGCCTCCGGCAGATGGGCATTGGCCTCGTCGAAGCCGACGAAGACCGGTGCCTCCCCCGCCGCCATCCGGCTGCGCCAGTCCGGGGTGCCGTAATAGCCGAAGGCCAGGGTGGCGAGGCGCCGCGCGATCACGTCCGCATCCGTGGGGGCACCGAGGCGCAGGGCGATGTCGGCCTCCCGGCGGGCGAGGCTGGCGAGGCGCCGCTCGGAAACGATCTCCACGTCGATGGCGGGATGGCGCTGCGCGAGGGCGGCGAGGCGCGGCACCAGATAGAGGTCGGCAAGGCTCGGCGTGGCGGCGATACGCACGAGGCCGCCAAGGGGCCGCTGCTGAGGCGCGCGCAGCAGGCGGCGGGCCGCCTTCTCCATGGCGTCGGCCGCCTCCAGCGCGCGGGTGCCGGCCGGGGTCAGCACATAGCCGTCCGGCCGGCGCTCGAACAGCTTCTCGCCCAGCGCCTGCTCCATGGCGGCCACGCGCCGGGCCACTGTGGCGTGGTTGACGCCCAGCGCCCGCGCGGTGGCCGACAGGCTGCCATGCCGCGCCAGCGCCGCGAAGAAGCGGGCGTCCTCCCAGTCGAGTGCTGTGCGATTTCGATCAGCCATTGCGCAACAATAGCGGATTTTCGCGGAGCCTGAAGGGCGCCATTGTCGCCGCATCACACAGGAGCTTCCATGACCAGCCCGTCCGGCGACCTCACCCTCACCCTGATCGGCGGCCCCACCGTGCTGATCGAGACCGGCGGCCTGCGCCTCGTCACCGACCCCACCTTCGACCCGCCCCGGCTCTACCAGACCGCGCCGGTGCACTTCGAGAAGACGGTGGGCCCCGCCATCGAGGCCGAGGCGGTGCTGCCGCTGGATGCGGTGCTGCTCAGCCACGACCAGCACCTCGACAATCTCGACCACGCCGGCCGCGCATTGCTGCCCAAGGCGGGTACGGTTTTCACCACGCAGATCGGCGCCACGCGGCTGGGCGGGGAAAATGTCCTCGCCCTCGCGCCGTTCGAGACGACCACCCTTGAGGTGCCTAACAAGGGCCGGCTGTTCGTCACCGCCGCCCCCGCCCGCCACGGGCCGCCGGGGATCGAGCCCATTTCCGGCGATGTGGTGGGCTTCCTCCTCGGCCGCGACGCGCCGGGGGACTTGCTCTATGTCACCGGCGACACGGTGTTCTACGAGGGCGTGGCCGAGGTGGCGCGGCGGTTCTCGCCCAAGGTGGTCATCGTCTTCGCCGGCTCGGCCGAACCGCGCGGCCGCTTCCACATGACCATGGACGCCAACGACGCGCTGGAGACCGCGAACGCCTTTCCCAATGCCACGCTGGTTGCCGCCCACACCGACGGCTGGGTGCATTTCAAGGAGAGCGCCACGGAGCTGGCCGCCGCCTTCGCCACCCTCGGCATCGCCGACCGCCTCGTCACGCTGGAGCCGGGCCGCCCGACAGTGTTCGCGGCATAGGGCCAAGGGCGTGGCGGCTCGGCGCCCGCCCCACCCGGCCCCTTCCCCTTGGGACACCTGACCTGCGTCATATCCTGTTGCAGGGAAAGGCGTATGCAGGTCGTGACCCCGGCAGAATCGGCGCCGGACGCAGGGAGCAACGCCATGCATCGGGAAAACCACCTCATCTCCCGCATCGGCTGGCTGCGGGCGGCGGTGCTCGGCGCCAATGACGGCATCATCTCCACGGCGAGCCTCGTGATCGGCGTCGCCGCCGCCTCCGCCACGGCCAGCGAGCCCTTGGTGGCGGGCGTCGCCGGCCTCGTGGCGGGCGCCATGTCCATGGCGGCGGGGGAATATGTCTCCGTCAGCTCCCAGGCCGACACCGAGGCGGCGGACATGGCCCGCGAGCGGAAGGAGTTGGCCGAGCAGCCCCGGGCGGAACTCGCCGAGCTGGCGCAGATCTATGTGGAGCGCGGCGTCGAGAAGGCGCTCGCCCTCAAGGTGGCCGAGCAGATGATGGCGAAGGACGCCTTCGCCGCCCACGCCCGCGACGAGCTGGGCCTCAGCGAACACATGGTGGCGCGGCCGATCCAGGCGGCGCTCACCTCCGCCGGCACGTTTGCCGCCGGCGCCGCCTTGCCGCTGGTGCTCACCGCCGTGGCGCCGCAGGGGTCGATCCCGCTGGTGGTGGCGGGCGGTTCCCTCGTCTGCCTCGCATTGCTCGGCGCGTTGGGCGCCCGCGTCGGCGGCGCCGGGCTGCTGAAGCCCACGGTGCGCGTCACCTTCTGGGGCGCCTTCGCCATGGCCGTCACCGCCGCCATCGGCGCCCTCATCGGCCACGCGGTCTGAGACGCAAAACTCCGCTCGAGCGCCACGCCGGCTGAAGTGGAAATCCCCGCTCAGCCGAAGGCGAAATCGGCCAGCGCATGCGCCCGCTGGAACGCGGCAGTGGCGCCCGCGATCACCCCCTGCTCGCCGGCACCGTCCAGATCGGCGCCGTCCAGCCCCGCGCTGAAGCGGCGCCAGTGGGCCAGGACCCCCTCCGGCGCCGGGGCGAGGTGGCGGGCGCCGAATGCCGGCGTGAGGCCCAGCCCCTGCGCACCCTTCAGCAGCACGGCGCCGCCGAGGCGCGCGCCTTCCAGCACATAGAGCCAGCCCAGCGCCGTGGCGGCATCGGGCAGGCCCCTCGCGAAAGCCGGCTCCGGCGCACCGGCCGGGCGGCCGCGCGGTTGCCCGAGATCCTCAAGGTCGCGCTCCACCAGCTCGAGCCGTGCGCCCACGCCGGCCCCCGCCAAAAGCCCGGCCAGGGCCGGATGCCCGTACAGCGGCTCGCCGTCGGCGTGAAGCAGGCGCTGGAACAGCAGGAAGCGGGCATAGCGGGCGCGGTCCGCGAACGCCCCCGCCGCCATGATCCGGGCATCAAGCCGGCCGTGCACCGTCGCCGTCTCAGCCTTCAGCCGCCCGGAGCGGGTGAGGGCCACGCTGTCCGTCCCATACATGCCGGCGGCCCTACCGCAGGCCGATGGGCGCGGTGACGATGGTGCGCAGGCCGGGGGCATTGTCGAGGTCCTCCAGCGTGCCGTTGAGGCTCTGCACCATGGCGTTGAGGATGATGGTGCCGAAGCCCTGCCGCGTGCCGATCTTGCCGGCGCCCCGGTCGGCCACCACCAGCCGGAAGCGGTCGCGGTTCTGGTCGAGGGCGAGGATCAGCGGCCCCGGCGCGCCCATATAGGCGTATTTGGCCGTGTTCAGCACCAGCTCGGTGAGGATCAGGCCGAGCCGCACCGCCCGGTCGGCGGCGATCAGCACCGGCGCGAGGTCGAGCATCAGGTGCGCGCGCCATTCGGCGCCGAGGGAATTGGTGACCTCGTGGGACAGGTCCATGAGATAGCGCGACAGGTCCACCGTCTCCACCTGGTCGCCGCCATAGAGCTGGCGGTGGACGAGGCCCACGGCGGCGATGCGGCGCTCCGCCTCCGCCAGCGCGTCGCGCGCCGGCGCATCGCCCAGGGTGCGCGCCTGAAGCCGCAGGAACGAGGCCACCAGTTGCAGGCTGTTCTGCACCCGGTGGTTCACCTCGTGCATGAGGTGGTCCTTGTATTGAAGCAGGCGCTCGTTCTCCACCACGGTGGCGGAGAGCTGGCGGTTGAGCTCGCGGATGCGGCGCTGCTGGCGTGCCTGCAGCAAGTCATGGGCGAGGCGCTGGGCGGTCTCGGTCTCCACCAGCGTCCAGCGGCGCGACTGCCCGCGCACGGTCTCGCTCCAGGCGGCGAAGGAGGCGCGCGGCGTCAGCTCCGCCTGCGGATCGGCGGACGAGGCCTTGTGTGGGTTGCCGGCCCAGTTCACCACCTCCACCTGCTCGGCGCGGAACCACAGCAGCGACAGCGGCTCCTCCCCCGGCACGGTGATGCCCAGGAGCCCGCTCGCCCGCGCGTCCACCGCGCCGGAGGCGGCGGGCAGGTATTCGGACAGGGCATGGGTGCTGAAGGCGCGCACCTGCGCCTGCGTCTCCACCCACTGCGCGATGCACCGGACGGCGTCCGCATCCGGGCAGCGGCCCTTGGTCAGGAGCATGGATCCGGCCACGGCGGCGAAGCCGTCGGCGCCCAGCGCCTGGCGCAGGTCGTCGCCGTGCCGGGCGAGCACGTCCTCCACCGCGCAATCGCCCGCGAGGGCCTCGGCAAGCGCGTCCTCGGCGGCGCGCAGGCGGATGCGCTCGCGATAGAGCACCGCGTCCGCCTTGGCGCGGATCTGCCGGGCAAGGTTGCCCGCCAGCGACTGGCAAGCGAGGCGCAGCTCGTAGGGCAACAGCCGCGCCGTGGAGTGATGGCAGGCCACCAGCCCCCACAGCTGCCCGTCCTTCACGATGGACACCGAGGCCGAGGCCCCCACCCCCATGTTCTTCAGATACTGCACATGGATGGGCGAGACCGATCGCAGCCCGAGATCGCTCATGTCGAGATCGCTCAAGCCGGGCCCGGCGCCTTCGGGCGACACCGGCCTGAGCGGCGCGGGCGCATAGGCCACGTCGGGAATGACCCGCACGCGGTTGCGCACATAGAGCGCGCGCGCCTGCCTCGGCACGTCGCCGCCGGGAAAATGGTGGTTGAGGAAGGAGCCCATCTGCGGCGCCTTTGCCTCCGCCAGCACTACGCCGGCCTCGTCGTCGCGGAACTGGTAGATCATCACCCGGTCGAAGCCGGTGATCTGGCGGAACGCATCGGCCGCCTCTGCGCACAGGTTGCGCAGGTCCGGCGCGCGCTCGAAGCGGGTGGCGGCGGCATCGAGGCGGGCGAGGATGTCGGCGGCCGCCAGCTGCGCACCGGCCGGCTCCAGCTCCACCAGGAGGCCCCGCTCGGAGCGGTGGACCTGCGCCTCGAAGGTCTCGTCCCGGCCGGGCACCCGCCCCACCCGCACCGCGCCCGTCGGCGCCGCCGCGCCCAGCAGGCCGGCCACGTCGCATCGAAGCAGCGTCGCGAGGTCGTGCCCGCGCCAGTCGGCGGCGAGCCGGCCTTCCACGTCGCCGGCCGCGGCCACCACCTTCAGCGTGGCCGGATCGGCCACCAGCAGCACGCCGTGGGGCTGGATGGCGCCCGGACTGTGGATCGGCTCGCGGTCGCACGCGGAGAGGAGGTCGGGATTGGATCGGGCCGGGGAGCGGGAGGTCGCGTCTTCCATCAACTCAGGCTTTGCATCGGTGGCGGTGGGGCATGAACGGCTTACGCATGGACCTCAGGCTCCGTGGGCCCGGCGGGCAGGGCAAGGGGAAGATGTGCCCTCCACAGGCCGAATCCACCGGAAAACCATGTCGATCAACGCCATCCATTGCATGCCGGTTCCGGCCAAGCCAAACGCATCCGTGAGCTGGGGGCAGTGCTGCGGGGGACAGCCGTGCAATCGCCGCTTGCGCCGGTGCATCTGGCGGGCGCCGGGCCGCCATGGCATTGGCGCAGTTCCTGCTTATATCCTCGCATCGCCATGAAGATCCAACAGCTCACCCGCGAACTGATCGAATCCGGCGGCATCGATGCCATCGCGGCACGGGACGCCCCGGCTCTGCGCGTGCTCACCGACGCGGAGCGTGCCGCCTCGCTGCGCGCTACCCTGGACGCGCGCCCAGACGGGGACGCCTGGCTGTTCGCCTATGGCTCGCTGATCTGGAATCCCACGGTGCACGCGCAGGAACACCGCACAGCACGCATCGAGGGCTGGCACCGGGCCTTCTGCCTGACCACCGTGCTCGGGCGCGGCACCACCGACAATCCTGGCCTCACGCTGGGCCTCGACGAGGGCGGCCTCTGCCACGGCGTCGCCCTGCGCATCGACGAGGCGATCCTGGAGCGCGAGCTGTCCATCCTGTGGCGGCGGGAGATGCTGTCGGGCGCCTATGTTCCGCGCTGGCTGGACATTTTCGATGCAGATGGCGCGCGCTTCGGCAGCGCCATCTCCTTCACCATCGACCGGGCCAGCTGCCAATATGCCGGCGGCCTCACCCGCGCCGAGATCGTACAGCGGCTGGCCCACGCCTCCGGCGCCATCGGCTCGGCGGCGGACTATCTGTTCCAGACCTGCGCCGGGCTGCGCGCCCACGGCATCCCCGACCCGGTGCTGGAGGCGCTGGCCGAGGAAGTCGCCGCCGCCCGCGACGAGAGGCTGGCGCGGGAGGGCTGAGCCCTTCCGCTGGTTCAGGTGTGCCCCGGCCTCACACCAGCGCGGTGGGCAAGGGCTCGCCGGCAAAATGCGCCACCAGATTGGCCAGCACCAGGTCCGCCATGGCCTGCCGGGTCTCCCCGGTCGCGCTCGCCATGTGGGGCGTGAGCACCACGTTGGGCAGGCCGAAGAAGCCGTCCGGTACCCGCGGCTCGTCGGCGAACACGTCGAGGGCGGCGCCGCCGATGCGGCCCTCCTTCAGCGCCGCCAGCAGCGCCGGCTCATCCACCAGCGAGCCGCGCGCCACGTTCACGAGGATGCCCTTGGGACCGACGGCGTCGATCACCGAGCGGTCGATGACGTTGCGCGTCTCGGCGGAGGCCGCCGCCGCCACCACGAACACGTCGCTGCGCGCCGCCAGCGCCTGGGGCGTCACCTCGAAAGCGTACGGTACGTCGAGCTTCACCCGGTCGCTGTAGGCAATCTGCGCGTCGAAGCCTTCGAGCCGCCGCGCGATGGCCCGCCCGATGCGGCCCAGACCGAAGATGCCGAAGCGCCGCCGCGAGACCTTGGCGCCCAGCGCCAGATCTCCGCCCAGCCACTGGCCGGCGCGCACATAGGCATCGCCCTTCACGATCTGCCGCAGCAGCGCGATGGACAGGCCGATGGCAAGGTCCGCCACGTCCTCGGTGAGCACATCCGGCGTGTTGGCGACGCGGATGCCCCGGCGCTTGGCCTCCACCAGATCCACCTTGTCGAAGCCCACGCCGTTGATGGCGACGATCTCCAGCGCCGGCAGCTTGGCGCCAAGATCCGGCGGCAGGCCGAGATGGCCGCCAGTAACGAAGCCGCGGATGGCGCCGGCGTGGCGGGTGAGGAAACCGTCCGGATCCTTGTCCTCGAAGAAGCGATGCACGGTGAAGCGCTCGGCCAGCGCCGCCTCAAGGCCCGGCATCAGCGGGCAATACTGGATGATTTCGGGTTTCATGTGTGTCCTCGATGGGATGGGGCCGGCACGCGCGCGGCCGCGCCGGCCGCAGCACGGCGGCCGGGGATGGGATGGACCGATGAACGCTCTCCGCCCTTCCGCTGCTTTGGCTCCGTCATGGCCGGGCTTGTCCCGGCCATCCACGCGGGGCGGCCGGGAGCAACTTCCGTACGTTGCCGCGAACGGCTCGGCGTGGATGCCCGGGACAAGCCCGGGCATGACATGGTTATTGAGACAACGACTGCTTCGCATTTTCAGGCGGATACTCGCGAAGCCCCCCGCCTACTTCACGTCGGCCTTCAAAAACTGCCGCATCTCGGGGGTCTTGGGGTTCTCGAACAGGTCGCGGGAGGGACCGGCCTCGTGAATGCGGCCCTGGTGCATGAACACGGTGGTGTTGGCGACGCGGCGGGCAAAGCCCATCTCGTGGGTGACGAGCAGCATGGTCATGCCGTCGCGGGCGAGCTTCTCCATCACCGCCAGCACCTCGCCGGTGAGTTCGGGGTCCAGCGCCGAGGTGACCTCGTCGAACAGCATCACCTTGGGCTGCATGGCCAGCGAGCGGGCGATGGCCACCCGCTGCTGCTGGCCGCCGGAGAGCTGGTCGGGATAGGCGTCGATCTTCTCCGACAGGCCCACCAGCGCCAGCACCTCCTCGGCCTTTTTGCGGGCGGTGGCCTTGTCCACCCCCTTCACCCGGCGCGGGGCGAGCATGATGTTTTCCGCCACGTTGAGGTGGGGGAACAGGTTGTAGCTCTGGAACACGATGCCCACGTCGGTCCTGAGCTTGCGCAAAGCGGCCCGGTCGGGGGTCACCTCGTGGCCGGCGACGCGGATGGCGCCCGACTGGAACTGCTCCAGCCCGTTGATACAGCGCAGGAGCGTGGACTTGCCCGAGCCCGAGCGGCCGATGAGCGCCGTCACCTCGCCGGGGGCGACGGAGAGGGACACTCCCTTCAGGACTTCCACCGCGCCGAAGCTCTTGTGGACCTGGTCAATGACGACTTCCGACATGGAGCCTCCTTTCCAGCCAGCGCGAGAGCTGGGACATGGGGTAGCAGATGACGAAGTAGAGGGCGGCCACCGTCAGGAACACCCGGAACGGCTGGAAGGTGGCATTGTTGATGAGCTGGCCGGCGCGGGTCAGCTCCACGAAGCCGATCAGGGCGGCAATGGAGGTGTTCTTCACCAGCTGGACCAGGAAGCCCACCGTGGGCGGCAGGGAAATACGGATCGCCTGCGGCAGGATGATGTAGAGATACTGTTGCGGGATGGTCAAAGCGAGGCTTTCGCCGCTCTCCCACTGGGGTTTCGGCACCGCCTGGATGCAGCCACGCCAGATCTCGCCCAGATAGCCCGAGGCATAGATGGACATGGACAGGCCGGCGGCGACGATGGCCGGCAGTTGGTAGCCGGCGAGGCTCAGCCCGTAATAGCTGAGGAACAAGATCATCAGCACCGGGATGCCCTGCACCACCTGGATATAGACGCCGGCGGCAATGCGCAAAGCGCTGGTTCGGGCGGTGCGCATGAGCGCCACCAGGAAGCCGGCGATGCCGCCGCCCACCATGGCCAGCCCGGTGAGGGCCAGCGTCCACTGGAGGCTTTCCAGCAGGAAATAGAATTCGTTGAGGCCGAAGCTGCGCAGGAACATCACACTGCCTCCACCTTGAAGGTGGGCTGCGTCGCCCGCCTGCCGGGCCGCCCGAACAGGCGCCAGCCGATGAGCGCGAGGCCGCCGCGCAAGGTCAGCGCCAGCGCAAGATAGATGAGCGTCACCGCGATATAGACCTCGAACGAGCGGTAGCTCTGCGACTGGGCGTAGGAGGCGGCGGCCGTCAGCTCCGGCGTGGAGATGGCCGAGCACACGCTGGACGCCAGCATCATCAAGACGAACTGGCTGCACAGGGAGGGATAGACCTTCGCCACCGCCGGCAGGATGATGATGTCGCGGTAAATCTGCAGCTGGGTGAGGCCCAAGGCTTCGCCCGCCTCGATCTGCGACTTGTGAATGGATTCGATGCCGGCGCGGATGATCTCGGTGGAATAGGCGGCCAGGTTGATGGTCATGCCGATGAGGGCCGCCGTCACCGCCCCCACCCGCAAGCCCAACGTGGGCAGGCCGAAATAGATGATGAACAGCTGCACCAGGAACGGCGTGTTGCGGATCACCTCCACATAGGCATCCACGAGGAACCGCACCGGCCCCCCGCGTACGCTGCGCAGCGAGGCGAGCACCACGCCGAAGAAGGTCCCGGCGGCGGTGGAGGCCACCGACAGCCAGACGGTCATCAGGAGCCCGTCGAAAAGCTGCTCGCGATATTGCGCGAGCACCTCCAGCCTGAGTTCATAGGGCATGGCGAAGCCTCTCTGCGCGGCGACGAAATCAGAAGGTGGGCAGGCTCGCCGGGAAGGGCTCGCCGGTCCATTTCACCGCGATGGCGTCGAGCTGGCCGGAGACCTTCATCAGATAGATGAGGGTGTTGAGATAGTGCGCCAGCTCGAAATCGCCGGGCAAAGTGGCCATGGAATTGCCCTGGCGGAAGAACGGCTGGCCCACCTGCAGGCCGGCGGTCGGCATCTGCTTCAGCAGCGCGGCAGCAACCGTGGAGGGCAGCGCGGTGCCGTCCACCTGGCCGGAGAGCAGGGCCTGGGCGGTGGTGGCGTCGTCCTCGTAGACCACCAGCTCGAGGCCGGGCACGTTGGCGCGGCGCAGGGCGGTTTCCTGCGAGGAGCCGCGATTGACGGCGATGCGCTTGCCCTTGAGATCGGTGACGACGTTGTAGACCTTCCCCGGCCCCGACACGATCACCATGTTGAAGGCGCTGTAGGGGGTGGTGAACATCACCGTCTTGGCCCGCTCGCCGGTGGGGGCCAGCGTCGCCACGAGGAAATCCACCTGCCCGGTCTGGAGCGCGGGAATGCGCGCCGGCGGCGTTACCGGCACCAGCTCCACCGGCAGGTTGAACATGGTGCCCACAAGGTTGGCCACGTCCACGTCATAGCCGGCCGGCTTGCCGTGCTCATCCACCATGCCCATGGGCGGGGCGCCGGTGAGCACGCCGATGCGCACCTTGCCGCGCTTTTGGATGTCGGAAAGGCTGGTGGCGTCGGCGGTACCGGCGGCAAGGCCCGCCAGCGGGCCGGCTGCGGCAAGCGCGAGCGCCCCGGCCGCGATGAAGGTGCAGAACATCTTTCGCATAGGTCAAATCCTCCCGGTTTTTCTCGGTCTTTACTTTAGAGGCGCATCTCCGGGTCTTCGCGCCCGGATGGGCAATGCCGCCTGTCGAAAGGCGTTGCGTTCAGAGCGTCGCCAGAACGCCGCCGTCCACGTAGAGAATCTGGCCGTTGACGAAGTCGGAAGCGGGCGAGGCGAGGAAGATCACCGCGCCCTGCAATTCCTCCACCTTGCCCCACCGACCGGCAGGGGTGCGCGCCTTCAGCCAGCGGTCGAAATCGGGGTTTTCCACCAGCGCCTGATTGAGCGGGGTGGCGAAATAGCCCGGCCCCACCGCATTGATCTGGAGGCCGTGGCGGGCCCAGTCGGTGCACATGCCGAAGGTGAGGTTGCGCACCCCGCCCTTGGCCGCCGTATAGGGCGCCACCGAATAGCGCGCCGCCGCGCTCATGAGGCTGCCGATATTGATGATCTTGCCGCGTCCGCGCTTGATCATGTGGCGGGCGACCGCCTGGCCCACGAAGAACACGCTGTCGAGATTGGTGCGCATCACCTCGCGCCAGGTGTCCACCTCGAACTCCTCCAGCGGCGCGCGGCGCTGGATGCCCGCATTGTTGACGAGAATGTCGATGGGGCCATGGTCCTTTTCGATGGCGTCCACCGCATCGGCCACCGCCTTGGGATCGGTCACATCGAAGGCCGCCTGCTCCACCGCAATGCCTTGCGCAGTGAGCTGCTCTGCCGCCTTGGCGAGCTTGCCCTCGTCGCGGCCGTTGATGACCACGCGGGCGCCGGCGCGGCCGAGGCCCTCGGCCAGCGACAGGCCTATGCCCTGACCCGATCCGGTGACCAGTGCTCGCTTGCCGCTGAGGTCGAACAATTGCAGGGACACGCTGTCCTCCTCCCCATGCCGGAGCGCATCTGAAATGTGCGCCGCTCTTGCGCGAACTGTATTTCATGATATCGGTAACATGACAAGAGGCAAAGCGGACCGCGATACGCACATTCGCCGCCGAAGCTGCAAGGAGAGGAAACATGAAGGCCGCCGTCATTCACGCCGCCAAGGACCTGCGCCTGGACGAGCGCCCCGAGCCGGAAATGGCCGCCAACGAGGTGCTGGTCTCGTTCCGCGCCGGCGGCATCTGCGGCTCGGACCTGTCCTATTACGGCAAGGGCCGGGTGGGCGATTTCGCCCTCAGGCAGCCCATGGTGCTGGGCCACGAGATTTCCGGCGAGGTGATCAAGCTCGGCGCCTCCGTGAGCACGCTGGCGCTCGGCGATCATGTGGCGGTGAACCCGAGCCGGCCGTGCCTCGAATGCGACTATTGCCGCGCCGGGCGCAGCAATTTGTGCCGCAACATGCGCTTCTTCGGCAGCGCCGCCATCTATCCCCACGTGCAGGGCGCCTTCTCTGAAACCTTCGTGTGCCGCGCCGACCAGTGCGTGAGCGTGCCGCGCGATATCCCGTTCCGCCGGGTGGCCATGGCCGAGCCCCTGTCGGTGGCCATCCACGGCGTGCGCCGGGCGGGCGAGCTGGCGGGCAAGCGCGTGCTCATCGCCGGCGCCGGCCCCATCGGCATGCTGCTGGCCATCGCCGCGCGGCGGGTGGGGGCAAGCTGTATCGCCATCACCGACATCGTGGATGCGCCGCTGGAGCTGGCCCGCGCCGCCGGCGTGGACGAGACCATCAACGTCGCCACCGCGCCCGAGCAGCTGGCCCGCTACGAGAAGGACAAGGGCTTCTTCGACGCGGCGCTGGAAGCCACCGGCGTGCCGCAGGCCCTCGCCTCCTTGTTCAAGGTGGTGCGGCCGGGCGGCCGGGTGGTGCAGCTCGGCATGATGCCCCCCGGCGACGTACCGGTGCCGGCCAACATGCTGATGGCCCGCGAGATCGACTTCGTCGGCGCCTTCCGCTTCAGCGGCGAGTTTCACACCGCCGTGGACTGGCTGGTGCGCGGCCTCATCGATGTGGAGCCGGTCATGTCCGCGGACCTGCCCATGAGCCGCCTGGACGAGGCCTTCCAGCTCGCCGCCGACCGCAGCCGCGCCATCAAGGTGCACCTGCACTTCTGAGGACGCCGCCCACCCCCCATCATTCCGCGCCGGCCGGAAACCCGCGCGCAGCTTCATCTGGAGACACACATGTTCACGCGCAGCGCCGTCTTCGAGGGCACCATCCGCCCCGGCCAGGAAGACGCCTTCTTCGCCATCGTGGAGAACGAGCTTCTGCCCATCTGGAAGCGCATGCCGAACGCGCAGGCGGTGCGCGTCATGCGCACGGTGGAGCCCGATGCGGGCGCCCCCTCCATCGTGATGGTGCAGGAGGTGGACTATCCCTCCCGCGAGGCCATCGCCGAGGCGCTTGCCTCCCCGGTGCGCACCGAGGGCCGGGCCGCCACCGATCGCCTCGCCGAATTCTTCGACGGCCGCTTCTACCATTTCGTCTATGAGCGGATGGCACCTCGGTAAGGCCATCCGCCTCCACAGAGGAAAAACGCATTTTCAGGCGGAGCAGGCCCTGGCTCACCTGAATAAAATGCGAAAACCCAAGTAGAAGTACAGATCCCGCGCACCCCGCGCGGGATCAAGCTCCAGCACGCGAGCGGACCCAAGCCATGTCCCGACCAACCCAGAAGCCCACCATGCGGGATGTCTCGCGCCTCGCGCGGGTGTCCCCCATGACCGTTTCGCGGGTGTTCACCGATCCGGACACGGTGGCCGCGCCCACCCGCGAGCGGGTGCTGAAGGCCGTGGAGCAGCTCGGCTACCTGCCGGATCTGGTGGCCGGGGCCTTGTCCTCGCGGCGCACCAACTTCGTCGGGCTGATCCTGCCCACCCTGACCAACTCCAATTTCGGCGACACCGCCCAGGGCCTCGCCGAAGTGCTGAAGGCCGACGCCACCCAGTTGCTCATCGGCTACACCCTCTATCAGGTGGCCGAGGAGGAACGGCTGGTACGCGCGCTTTTGCCCCGCCGACCGGACGCCATCGTCATCGCCGGCTCGGTGCACACGGCCGCGACCCGCACCCTGCTCGACCGCGCCGGCATTCCGGTGGTGGAGATCTGGGAGCAGCCGGACCAGCCCCTCGACCGCGCCGTGGGCTTCTCCAATTTCGAGGTGGGGCGCGCCGCCGCCCGCCATCTCATCGCACTGGGTCACCGCAAGATCGGCGCCATCGGGCCGGAGGCCGACGCGGACCTGTGCGACCATCGCGCCGACGCCCGCCTGAAGGGCTTTGCCTCCATGCTGCGCGAGGCCGGCCTCTCCGACGCTTTTGTGCTGCGCCACGGCCTGCCGCCGGCCTCCTTCGAGCACGGTGCCGCCGCCATCGGCGCCCTTTTGGCCCTGGCACCGGACGTGGAGGCGGTGTTCGCCGTGTCCGACCTTGCGGCCTTCGGCGCCATGATGGAGCTGAAGCGGCGCGGCATCGACGTGCCCGGGCAGATCTCCCTGATGGGCTTCGGCAATTTCGAGGTGGGCCGCCTCAGTTACCCGGCCATGACCACCATCGGGGTGGATGCCCGGGCCATCGGCGCCGCCACCGGCACCATGCTGCGCGCCCTGCTCAAGCGGGATGCGCAGGAAGCCGAGGTGGAGCGCAACGTGGACGTGGGCTTCACCCTGATCGAGCGCGAGACCACCGCCCCGCGCTCCGCCGCGCCGGCGAAAGCGCGCAAACGCCCGTCCGCCGCGGCGGCCGGCGACCAACCAAAGACGGCAGCCGCCCCCCGGCGCACGCAGGCCGCAAGGGAAACGCCATGACACAGTTGAAGAAGCCCGAGCTGAAGAAGGCCGATGTGGCCGTGATCGGCGCCGGCATCATGGGCAGCGCCATCGCCCAGCGCCTGCTGGACACCGGCCATCCGGTCCATGTGTTCGACATCGATCCCGCCCGCGTGGCGGCGCTCGAGGCCAAAGGCGCCACCGGCCACGCCAGCATCGCCGGGGCGGCGGGCGCGGCGCCTTTCGTCATCCTCAGCCTGAACCGCGCCGACATCGTCGAACAGGCGGTGTTCGGCCCCGCCGGCGTCGCCTCGGTGGCCGCCCCGGAGCGGATGGTGATCGACATGTCATCCATCGACCCCGGCGCCACCCAGCGCCTGGCCGAGCGGCTCAAGCGCGAGACCGGCATGGCCTTCGTGGATTGCCCCCTGTCCGGCGGCGTGCCCGGCGCCCGCGAGGGCCGGCTCACGGTGATGGCCGGGGGCGAGCCGGACGACGTGCAGCGCGCCCGTGCGGTGATGGACGATCTGTGCGCCAACTACACCCGCATGGGCGGGCCGGGCGCCGGGCAGACCACCAAGCTCGTCAACCAGTTGTTCTGCGCGGTGCTGTTCCAGGCGGTGGCGGAAGCGGTGAAGCTGGCCGAGGCCGGCGGCGTCGATCCCGCCGCCATTCCCGTGGCCCTGAGCGGCGGACGGGCCGATTCGCGCATCCTCGGGGAATTCATGGCCAAGTTCGCGGCCCGCGACTACACGCCCACCGGCCGCATCGAGAACATGCTGAAGGACCTCGAATCCGTGCAGGCCTTCGCCATGGCCACCCGCACCCCGCTGCCCATGACCTCCCTGGTGACGGAGATCCACCGCCTGCTCCAGGCCGCAGGGCTCGGCGACCGGGACACCGCCGAGATGATGCGCCTGCTCGACGGCACGGCATAGGCGCCCGTCCGGCCCTCCCCGCCCCTTTCACCGCCATGACTTCCCCAGCGACACCCCCGCCGGCTACCGCGCCGCGCGGGGCATGCGCCGTCCCCCATAATACGAACGGTGGATCGTTGAGTTGCTTCACCCGAAAGTATAAGCTTCCGGCGTCTTCGGAAAAAAGTGCTCCCGCCGTGGACGAACGCAACTGCAATACACCCGAAATACCGCTAAACTTCTGATTTGAGGCGGTTCTTTGCCTCCCAAGCCCCTGTGTGCAGTGCGGGAGCCTGCCGCAGGAGTATCGCCGAAAGTACGGTATCTCCCCAACTAGCGCCGGGCGCGCGGCTGGTCCAGATTGCAGGCGCGACGTGTGGCCCGCTCAAGCCCGGCGTCGTCCACGATAACAATCCGGTCCGCGGCGCATCCGTGGACCCAAAGGGAGGGGCTCCGATGGACGCATCTCTGGCCGCCCGCATTGCGGCCGACCCCAATTACCAGAAGCTGAAGGCGACGCGCTCGCGCTTCGGCTGGACGCTCACTTTTGCGATGCTGGTCGTTTACTACGGCTTCATCCTGCTTATTGCCTTCGACAAGGCCGTTCTTGCCGCGCGCATCGGCTCGGGCGTGATGACATGGGGTATTCCCATCGGCTTCGGCGTGATCGTCTTCACGATCCTCATCACAGCCATCTACGTCCGCCGCGCGAACAGCGAGTTCGACGACCTTTCCGAGAAGATCAAGCAGCAGGTGCTCAAGTGATGTCGATGCATGCTTTCATCGGCAAGGCGGCGCGCCTTGCAGGCCTTTCAGCGCTTGCGCTTGTCCCCACGGCGGCCTTCGCGGCCGAGGCCATCGGCGCCTCGGAGAAGCAGGCCACCAACTGGACCGCAATCGGCATGTTCGCGATCTTCGTGATCGGCACCCTCTTCATCACCAAGTGGGCGGCCTCGAAGACCAAGTCGGCGGCCGACTTCTACACCGCCGGCGGCGGCATCACCGGCTTCCAGAACGGCCTCGCCATCGCCGGCGACTACATGTCCGCGGCCTCGTTCCTCGGCATCTCCGCGGCGGTGATGAGCTCCGGCTTCGACGGCCTCATCTATTCCATCGGCTTCCTCGTGGGCTGGCCCATCCTCACCTTCCTGATGGCGGAGCGCCTGCGCAACCTCGGCAAGTTCACCTTCGCCGACGTGGCCGCCTTCCGCTTTGCCCAGACCCCGGTGCGCGTGTTCGCGGCATCCGGCACGCTGGTGGTGGTGGCCTTCTATCTCATCGCCCAGATGGTGGGCGCCGGCCAGCTGATCAAGCTGCTGTTCGGCCTCGACTACTGGATCGCGGTGGTGATCGTCGGCGCGCTGATGATGGTCTACGTGCTGTTCGGCGGCATGACCGCCACCACCTGGGTGCAGATCATCAAGGCCTGCCTGCTTTTGGGCGGCGCCACCTTCATGGCCATCATGGTCATGTGGCGCTACGGCTTCAGCCCCGAGAACATGTTCGCGGCGGCCGTCAACGTGAAGACGCAGATCGCCACCGCCAAGGGCGCGGCCCCGGCTGCGGCGGAGGCGGCGGGACAGTCCATCATGGGGCCGGGCACCTTCATCAAGGACCCGATCTCGGCCATCTCCTTCGGCATGGCGCTGATGTTCGGCACCGCCGGCCTGCCCCATATCCTGATGCGCTTCTTCACCGTGCCCAGCGCCAAGGAAGCGCGCAAGTCGGTGATGTGGGCCACCGGGTGGATCGGCTATTTCTACCTGCTCACCTTCATCATCGGCTTCGGCGCCATCACCTTCGTGCTCACCAATCCGGAATTCCTGGATGCCAAGGGCGGGCTGATCGGCGGCTCGAACATGGCGGCGGTGCACCTCGCCCATGCGGTCGGCGGCAACATCTTCCTCGGCTTCATCTCGGCGGTGGCGTTCGCGACCATCCTCGCGGTGGTGGCCGGCCTGACGCTCTCGGGCGCCTCGGCGGTGTCGCACGACCTCTATTCGACGGTGATCAAGAAGGGCAAGGCCGACAGCGCCTCGGAGCTGAAGGTCTCGCGCGTCACCACCATCTGCCTCGGCATCCTGGCGGTGCTGCTGGGCATCGCCTTCGAGAAGCAGAACATCGCCTTCATGGTGTCCCTGGCCTTCGCGGTGGCGGCCTCGGCCAACTTCCCAGTGCTGTTCATGTCGGTGCTGTGGAAGGACTGCACCACCAAGGGCGCCGTGGTCGGCGGCTTCCTGGGCCTTGCGGCCTCGGTGATCCTGACCATCCTGTCGCCCTCGGTGTGGGAAGCCACGCTGGGCAATCCGGCGGGTTCCGCGCCGTTCCCCTACACCTCGCCGGCGCTGTTCTCCATGACGCTGGGCTTCGTCGGCATCTGGCTGGTCTCGATCCTCGACAACAGCCAGCGGGCGAAGATCGACCGGGCCGGCTTCCCGGCGCAGCAGGTGCGCTCCGAAACCGGCATCGGGGCATCGGAAGCCTCGGGTCACTGACCTAAGGGCCCTCCCGATGCCGCGGCCGGATCATCCCCCGCCCGGCACCGCTGACGAGGACAGCCGGACCAACACCCCCCGGGCCGACAAGGCCCGGGGACCGGGTGCCCTCGCTCCTTCGGACACAGGCGTGTCCCCCAACCCGCCCGACACCGGGCGGGTTTCGTTGTTGAGCCGCGAGCGCCGCGAGTTCGTCTCGCTGATGACCTCGCGGGTGCGCGACGTGTTCCTGCGCAAGCCGTTCTACGTGGACGGGTCCACGGACCTCGTCAGCCTGTGCCGCGCCCTGTCCGAGCGCGGGCTCGGCGAAGCTTTGGTGCGCGATGGCGACCGCATCGGCATCTTCACCACCACCGACCTGCGCGACGCCCTGCTGGGCGAGACGCCCCCCGCCCGCCTGCCGGTGCGGGAGGTGGCGACTTTCGAGCCGTGGTCGGTACACCCTGACGCCGAGCTGTTCGAGGCCCTCATCCTCATGCTGCGCCACCGCATCCACCGGGTGCTGGTGCGCGAGGGCACGGACGAGGCCGGCATCGTCGGCGTGCTGGGCCAGCTCGACCTCATGGCCTTCGTCGCCAACCACTCCCACCTCATCGCCCTGGAGGCCGAGCAGGCCACCAGCCTCGACGAGCTGAAGGCCGCAGCACGCCAGATCGACAGCCTCGTCGGCGTGCTCGATGCGGACGGGGTGCGGGTGGAGGTGATCGCGGCGCTGGTGGGCGAACTGAACCGGCAGGTGTTCCGCCGCCTATGGGAGATGCTGGCCCCGGAGGACCTGCGCACCCATTCCTGCCTCGTCGTCATGGGCTCGGAGGGGCGCGGCGAGCAGATCATCAAGACCGACCAGGACAATGCCCTGTTGCTGGCCGACGGCTTCACCTGCGACGGCCTCGACGCCATCACCGCGCGCTTCACCGCGGCGCTGATCGATTTCGGCTATCCGCCCTGCCCCGGCGGCATCATGCTGAGCCGGCCCCTGTGGTGCCAGACCGTGTCCGCCTTCAAGGACACGCTCAGGCAATGGATCCACGGCGGCGACCGGGACGGGCCCATGAATCTCGCCATCTTCCTCGATGCCGCCCCGGTGGCGGGGGACGCCGCGCTGCTGAAGGCGGCGCGGGACCACGTGGACTTCCTGATGATGAACGACGCTGGCTATTTCGCCCGCTTCGCCCAGGCGGTGGAGCGCTTCGGCGAAGGCGGCGGCTGGTGGACGCGGCTGCCGGGCCTCACCGGGCGGGCGGGCGCGGAGATCGACATCAAGAAGCTGGGCATCTTCCCCCTGGTCCACGGGGTGCGGGCGCTGGCGCTGGAGCACCGCATCGGCGCGCTCGGCACCGCCGACCGGCTCCAGGCGCTGGTGGCCACCGGCCACATGGAGGCGAGCTTTGCCCGCGACCTCACCGACGCGCTGCGCCTGCTCATCTCGCTCAAGCTCGCCAACAACCTGCGCCAGATGGCGGACGGCCGCCCGCCGGGCAACGCCATCCGCCTCACCGATCTGGGCACGCTGGAACGCCAGACGCTGAAGGAGGCCCTCGCCATCGTGCGGGGCTTCAAGCAGTGGCTGTCCCGGCACTACCGGTTCGACGCCCTGTGACCGCGGGCGACCAGACCGCGCCCCGCCCGGCCGCTCCGGCGGCGGCACAGGCGCACGTCCCGTCCGAGCGCGGCCCCCGCCCGCAGATCCTGCTCGCTTTGTTCGCCACCGGCGTGCTCGCCTTCAACTTCCCGCTGCTCATGGTCTGGGACGCGGACGTGAGCGTGTTCGGCCTGCCGCTGCTGCCGGTGGCCCTGTTCGCCATCTGGGCGGCGCTGATCGCCGCCCTCGCGGTGGCCAGCGAACGCCGGCCCAAGGCTTCACCCCCGATCCTGCCCCTGCGCGAAGGCGCGCCGCAGCCCCCGGCCCAACAGCTCCCCACGGAGGTGCCATGATCTCCGCGCCCGTGGTGGTGGGCGCGGCGGTATTCTACCTCGCGCTCCTGTTCGCCGTCGCCGCCTTCGCCGACCGGCGCGCGCGCGCCGGCCGCTCGATCATCGGCAATGCCTGGATCTATGCCCTGTCGCTGGCGGTCTATTGCACCGCCTGGACCTATTTCGGCAGCGTCGGGCGCGCCGCCGCGACGGGGGTGTGGTTCCTGCCCATCTATCTCGGGCCCATGCTCGCGATGCTGCTGGCGTGGATCGTGGTGCGCAAGATGATCCGCATCGCCCACACCTACCGCATCACCTCCATCGCCGATTTCATCGCCAGCCGCTACGGCAAGAGCCCGCTGGTCGCGGCGCTGGTCACCCTCATTACCGTGGTGGGCATCGTGCCCTACATCGCGCTCCAGCTGAAGGCGGTGTCGGCCGGCTACCTGCTGCTCACGGCCTCCGGGACGGCGGGCGGCGGGGCGAGCCCGGCCTGGTGGCAGGACGGCACGCTGCTGGTGACGCTGGCGCTCGCCCTCTTCACCATCCTGTTCGGTGCCCGCCACCTCGACAGCGCCGAGCGGCACGAGGGCATGGTGGCAGCGGTGGCCTTCGAATCCCTGGTCAAGCTGGTGGCCTTCCTCGCGGTCGGCGTGTTCGTCACCTATGGCCTGTTCGATGGCATGGCCGACATCTGGGCGCGGGCCAAGGCGGTGCCGGAGCTGGCCTCCCTGCTGCGCCTCGGCGGCGCGGGCGGGGCCGGCGCCTTCGGCTATGCCCAGTGGTTCACGTTGACGCTGCTCTCCATGCTGTCGGTGCTGCTGTTGCCGCGCCAGTTCCAGATGATGGTGGTGGAGTGCGTGAACGAGCGGCACCTCAAGCGCGCCGCCTGGGTGTTTCCCGCCTATCTCCTCGTCATCAACATCTTCGTGCTGCCGCTGGCGCTGGGCGGCCTGCTGCTGCTCGGCCCGACCGGGGCGGACCCGGAGACCTTCGTGCTGTCCCTGCCGCTGGCGAACGGGGCCACGGGGCTGGCGCTGTTCGCCTATGTGGGCGGGCTCTCCGCCGCCACCGGCATGCTGATCGTGGAGACCATCGCCGTCTCCACCATGGTCTGCAACGACCTCGTCATGCCGGCCCTGCTGCGGCGCAGGGATTTCGGCGCGCGGGCCGGCGGCGACCTCACGGCGCTCATCCTCAACATCCGCCGCGCCGCCATCCTCGCCATCCTGCTGCTCGGCTACCTCTATTTCCAGGTGGCGGGGGAGGCCTATGCGCTGGTCTCCATCGGCCTCATCAGCTTTGCCGCCGTGGCCCAGTTCGCCCCCGCCCTGTTCGGCGGCATGTATTGGCGCGAAGCCACCCGCGCCGGGGCGCTGGGCGGCCTGTTCGGCGGCTTCCTGGTGTGGGCCTACACCCTGATGCTGCCCTCGGTGGCGAAATCGGGATGGATCGACGACGGCTTCCTCATCCACGGCCCGTTCGGCATCACCGCCCTCGCCCCCGAGCGCCTGTTCGGCCTTCAGGGCCTCGACAACCTCTCCCACTCCCTGTTCTGGAGCCTCACCGTCAACGTCGCCCTCTATGTGGGCCTGTCGCTGTGGCGCGCGCCGTCGGGGCGGGAGGCGAGCCAGGCGCTCTTGTTCGTGGACGTGTTCGCTCGCGGCCATGCCACGGCAACCGCAGGCGCGGCCGACCCGGTATTCTGGCGCGGGCGCGCCCGTCCCGCCGACCTGATGGCGCTGGCCAGCCGCCTGCTCGGCCCCGAGGCGGCGCGCCAGATCTTCGAGGAGCACGCCCACGAGAGCGGCGTCGCCGTGGGCACCGACCTCACCGCCGACGCCCGGCTGGTGGACAAGGTGGAGCGGCGCCTTGCCGGCGCGGTGGGCAGCGCCTCGGCGCGGGTGCTGGTGGCGGCGGTGGCGGAGGAGGAGCCGCTCAGCCCCGCCGACGTCATGGAGATCCTGAACGAGGCCTCGCAGCTGCGCGTCTACGCGCTGGCGCTGGAGGAGAAATCCCGCTCGCTGGAGATCGCCTCGAGCGAATTGTCCGCCGCCAACGCCCAGTTGCGCACCCTGGACGAATTGAAGGACGACTTCGTCTCCTCCGTCACCCACGAATTGCGCACCCCGCTCACCGCCATCCGCGCCCTGTCCGAGCTGATGCTGGACACCCCCGACATGGAGGCGCCCCAGCGCCAGGAATTCCTCGCCATCATCGTGGGCGAGAGCGAGCGGCTGGGCCGCCTCGTCAACCAGGTGCTGGACATGGCCAAGCTCGAATCCGGCCATGGCGAATGGCACAATGCCGACGTGGACCTGCGCCGCCTCGTCCGTGACGCCGTCACCGCCACCACCGAGCTGGCGCGCAGCCGGGGCGCGCAGATCCTGTTCGAGGCGCCGGAGGCGGTGCCGCTGCTGCGCGCCGACCCGGACCGGCTGACGCAGGTGATGCTGAACCTCATCTCCAATGCGGTTAAGTTCGTCCCGGCCGAAGGCGGGCGCATCCGCGTCAGCCTTCATCTGGACGGCGACGGCCTCGTCGTTCGGGTGAAAGACAATGGGCCGGGGGTGCCCGAGGGCGAGCGCGACACCATATTCGAGAAGTTCCGTCAGGGTGGCGACGCCCTGACCCGCCCCCCCGGCACCGGGTTGGGGCTTCCGATCAGCCGCCGGATCGTGGATCATTTCGGCGGCAGGATGTGGCTGGAGAACCAAGACGGCAGCGGCGCGTGTTTCGCGTTCCGACTGCCCTTCCAGCCAGATGCCGGAACGGAAGGGCTTGCCCCTGCCGCGTCCGAACCCGCAGGCAAGGTGGAAGCCCTGGCCGGCGGCAACACGAGGGAGGAAACGCCATGACCCCGCAATCCGGCCCCGCCCCGACCATCGGCGCCGTCGCGTGCACCAAGGTGCTCATTGCCGACGACGAGCCCAACATCGTCGTCTCGCTGGAATTCATGATGAAGCGCGAGGGCTTCGACGTGCTGGTGGCCCGCGATGGCCGCCAGGCGCTGGACACCATCCGCCGCGAGCATCCGCGCCTTGTCCTGCTCGACGCCACCATGCCCGGCATGTCCGGCTTCGACGTGTGCGAGGCGGTGCGGGCCGATGCCGACGTGCGCTCCACCTGCATCGTCATGCTCACCGCCAAGGGCCGCGAGACCGACATGGCGCGCGGCGTCGGCGCGGGGGCGGACGCCTATGTCACCAAGCCCTTCTCCACCCGCGATCTGGTGCAGCAGGTGAAAGACATGCTGGCACGGGATTCTGCCGCAAGGGCGGTGGCGGCGAGCAGCGCTGCGGCCGGCGAACTGCCGAAGGATCTGCCGGCATGAGCTTCGACCGGCGCCTGGCGCTGATCGTGCTGGCGCCGGGCGCACTTCTTGGCCTGTGGCTCCTCCTCGGCGCCGGACTGCTGTTCGCGGCGCTGGGACCCGCCGACCGCGCCGCCGTCGCCGATATCCTGGCGCCGCTGATCGACAGCCACGGCATGCTGGTGGTGCTGTGGTGGTTTCTCGCCGCGCTCGGCGCCGGCGTCGTCGCCCTGCGCCTCCATGCCACCTATGGGGAGGCGCCGGCCCGCCTCGCCGATGCCACCCGCGTGCTGGCCGGCGACGCCGCCGCTCCGCCCCTCACCCCGCAAGGCGGCGCCGGCCTTCGCGCGCTCGGCGAGGCCATCAACGCCCTCGCCGGCCAGCGCCGCGCGCTCCAGGACGACATGGCCCGCCTCATCGCCGAGGCCAGCCGCGACGTGGCGCTCCAGCGCGACCAGCTCGCCGCCCTGATGGCGGAGCTGGAACAATCGGTGGTGGTGCTCAATCTCGAAGGGCGGATCCTGCTCTACAATGCCCGCGCCCGCGCCCTCTTCCGCACCCTGTCGCAGGCGCCGGGGGGCGTAGCGGGCGCAGAATTGATTGGCCTTGGCCGCTCCATCCATGCGGTCATCGACCGCGCCCTCATCGACCATGCCCGCGAAGGCATCGCCCGGCGCATCGCCCGCGGCGACGCCCAGGCCTCGGCGCGCTTCGTGACCACGACGCCCCTCGGCCACCTCATCCAGGTGTTGCTCGCCCCGGTGCGCGCGGCGGCGGACGACAGGGGCGATGTCACCGGCTTCGTGCTGCTGCTGGACGACATCACCGACGAATACGAGGCCCGCTCGCGGCAGGACCGCCGCTGGCTCGACCTGTCGGAAGCGAGCCGGGCCTCCTTCGCCAGCATGCAGGCGGCCCTCGACATGCTGGATTATCCGGACCTCGAGCCCGCCGACCGCGAGCGCTTCCAGGCCGTGGTGCGCGACGAGGTGGGCGTCATGAGCCACCGCCTCACCACGCTCGCCGCCGACGCCTCCCACGACATGAAGACCCGCTGGCCGCTGCAGGACATGCTGGGCGCCGACCTTGCTGCCGCCGCCGCCCAGCGCATCACCGCCGAGACCGGCCAGGCGGTGGACACGGTTGCGGTGGACGCCGACCTCTGGCTGAGCGTGGACAGCTTCGCCCTGATCCAGGCCCTCGCCTTCCTCGCCGCGCGCCTGTCCGAGACGCTGAAGGCCCCAAATCTCGCCCTGCGCCTCGCGCCGGCCGGCGGGCGCGCCCATCTCGACCTCGCGTTCCAGGGCACTGGGTCCGGCCTTGGGCCCGGCTTCGACCTCGCCGGCTGGCAGACGTGCCCCATGCAGACGGGGGACGCCCCTTCCCCCCTCACGGTGCGTGACGTGGTGGAGCGGCACGGCGGCGAGCTGTGGCTGGAGCATGCGCGCGACGGCTCGGGCGCACTGTTCCGCTTCCTGCTGCCGGTGGCCGCCGGCACGGTGGCGCCGGTGCCGGCACCCGGCGACAGCCGCCCGGCCTATTACGACTTCGACCTGTTCGCCGCGAGCGCTGAGAGCCGCGAGAGCGACGAGCGGGCGCTCAGCGAGATCGCCTATACGGTGTTCGACACCGAGACCACCGGCCTCGACCCCGCCGGCGGCGACGAGATCCTCCAGATCGGCGCCACCCGCATCGTCAACGGCCGGCTGCTGGCCAGCGAATGCTTCGACCAGTTGGTGGACCCGCAGCGCTCCATTCCGGAGGCCGGCATCGCGGTGCACGGCATCCGCCCGGAGATGGTGCGCGGCAAGCCGACCCTTCCCCAGGTGCTGCCCGCCTTCCACGCCTTTGCCGCCGACACCGTTCTCGTGGGCCACAACGTGGCCTTCGACATGCGCTTCCTGACCCTCAAGGAGAAGGCGAGCGGGGTGCGCTTCGACCAGCCAGTGCTCGACACGCTGCTGCTCGCCGCCATCGTCCATCCGGGGGAGGACAGCCACGGCCTGGAGGCCATGGCGGCGCGCCTCGGCATCGCCGTCTGTGGCCGCCATACCGCGCTGGGCGACGCGCTGGCCACCGCCGAGATCTTCCTGAAGCTGCTGCCGCTGCTGCGCCAGCGCGGCATTCTCACCCTCGGTCAGGCCCGCGCGGCGGCGCAGACCTCCTATTACGCGCGCCTGCGCTACTGATCCGGCCCGCTGGGTCGCTCTTTGTCGCAGCGTCAGGGGGACTCGACCGCCGACATGCGACAATACCACCCACCCCACATGAGACCCCAGCGACCGCCCGCGGCGCGGCGCGGCCTCCACATGCGTCAACGCACGCGATGCGCGTAGAGCCGGCGCAGCATTGCTTACGCGCGACGGCCCGACCTGCGACCAAGCTTCAATGATTTCAGGCCATCGGTGAGCTTTATCCGATGTTCCGCCAGGAGAGTCCTAACGTAAATGCACCAGATACAACCCGATTCTGGCGAATGCGAATCGCCCGGCCGCTAACTCTCTTTCGCAATTCGGGAATGGCCAAGTTCACCTTGCGGGCCACCCCAAGCTATTGGCCTGCCGCGCCGCAGCATATAGGTTTGGACGTTCAAGGATGTGGGCACGGCACGGATGCGCGTTGGGGGCTTTATGAGCAACGGGAAGACGGGGCGGTTGCGCGGGCGCAAGGCCATGGACGGCGCGACGGTGTCGCGCGCGCTGCGGGCCGGGGCGCGAATCGGTGCAGCCTCGGTGCTGGCCGCCGGCATGGTCGTGCCAGTCACCGCCTGGGCGCAGAGTGTCACCATCACCGGCGACGTGAACCCCAGCCCCGCCGTCTCGCCCAACTGGAACGCGGGCCCCGTGCTTCTGGTCGGCGTTTCGAGCGAAGGCAGCCTCACGGTGGCAGGCGGGGGCACCGTTTCCGCGTCGACCGTCCAGCTGGGCGCCACTGCCACCGGAATCGGCACCGCGACCGTGACCGGGGCGGGCTCGTCGCTCTCCAGCACGGTGCTTTATTCCGGCTTTCTCGGCACCGGCACGCTGAACGTGGAGGACGGCGCCAGCGTCTCCGCGACGGTGGCCTTCATCGGCGGCTTCAACGAAGGCACCGCGACGGTGACCGGGAAGGGATCCTCCCTGTCCAGCACGTCGGTGCTTTACGTGGGCTTTCTCGGCTCCGGCACGCTGAACGTCGAGGATGGCGGCGCCGCGTCCGCCGTCAGTGTCCAGATCGGCGGTTTCAAGGACGGCACGGCGACCGTGACCGGGAAGGATTCCTCCCTCACCGGCTCCTATGACCTCTATGTCGGATACCAGGGCTCCGGCACGCTGAACGTGGAGAATGGCGGCACCGTCTCCGCCCCCACCGTCTATATCGGCGGCTACAAGGACGGCACCGTTACCGTCACCGGCGCCAACTCGAGCCTGTCAGGTGACACGCTCTATGTGGGCTTCAAGGACGCCGGCACCCTCAACGTGGAGGACGGCGGCAGCGCGTCCGCATCGACGATCTATATCGGCTACGACAAGGGCGGCATCGGGACCGGCACGGGCACCGGCATCGCCACCGTTACCGGCTCCGGATCGAGCCTCTCCGGCGACACGCTCTATGTGGGCTATAAGGCCGCCGGCACGCTGAACGTCACCGATGGCGGCAGCGTCTCCGACAAGGACGGCTACCTGGGCGCCGGCGGGACGGCCGGTACGGCCACGGTCTCCGGTGCCGGATCGACCTGGAGCAACAGCGCCAGCCTTCGCATCGAGAGCGGCAGCAGCCTCGCCGTCACCAATGGCGGCAGCGTCACTGACAAGGACGGCTACCTGGGCGCCAGCGGGACGGCCGGCACGGCCACGGTCTCCGGCGCCGGATCGATCTGGAGCAACAGCGCCAGCCTTCACATCGACGGCGGCAGCAGCCTCACCGTCGCCGACGGCGGCGTGGTGAAGGTCGGGACGACCGGAACCGGGAAGATCGATATCGCGACCGCCGCGGACAGCGCCGGCACCCTCGTCATCGGCGCGGCGGCAGCCGATGCGCCGGCGGCGGCGGGCACGCTTCAGGTGGGCTCCATCGCGTTCGGCGATGGCGCCGGCACCCTCGTCCTCAACCATACCGCGACCTCCGCCAGCCCCTACGATCTCGGCGTCAAGATTGCCAGCACCGGCACCGCCAGCGCCATCGACGTGTATGCAGGCGTCACCCGCCTCACCGGCGACGATTCCGGCTTCAAGGGCCTGACCACCGTCCATGGCGGCACCCTGCTGGTGGGCGCAGACGGCGGCAGCACCGTGCTCGGCGGCAACGTGGTGGTGGACAGCGCCGGCACCCTGGGCGGCTACGGCAAGATCGGCGGCAACCTCACGGTGGCCGGCACCCTGGCGCCGGGCAATTCCATCGGCACCCTGACGGTGGGCGGCGACACCGGCTTCACGGCCACCTCCACCTATGCGGTGGAGCTGAACACCACCACCGGCGCGGCGGACAAGACCGTCGTGGAGGGCGCGACCACCATCGCCAGCGGCGCCGTGCTCGACGTGGACCGCTCCGGCTCCGGCCCCTACCTGGTGGGCACGCGCTACACCGTGCTGACGTCCGCAGGCGGCATCACCGGCCTCTTCGCCCTCACCGGCGACACCACCCTGACCCCGTTCTACGACCTCGGCCTCGTCTCCGACGGCACCACCATGGCGCTGGAGGTGGAGAAGACCACCCAGTTCGCCGACGCCGCCCTCACCTTCAACCAGCGCAATACCGCCGCCGCCCTCGACCGGCTGCCGGCGGACGGCGCCCTCTCCTTCGCGGTGGGCAACCAGGCGAGCTTCGCCGCCGCCCGCGCCGCCTTCGACCTCCTGTCCGGCGAGCTCTATGCCAGCGCCAAGACGGTGTTCATCGAAGAGAGCCGCTTCGTGCGCAACGCCATGAACGACCGCCTGCGCGCTGCCACGGACGCGCCCGGGGCGGTGAGCACGCCGGCGCTCGCATACGTCAAGGGCGTGCCCACCAAGGTGGAACCCACCCACGACGGGCTCGTGTTCTGGGCCTCGGGCTTCGGCTCCTGGGGCTCCATCGACACCGACGGCAATGCGGCGAGCCTCGACAGCTCCACCGCCGGCCTGCTGGTGGGTGCCGACGCCCCGCTGGGCGACTGGCGCTTCGGTGTCCTCGCCGGCTACAGCGGCTCGTCCTTCTCGGTGGACGACCGCGCCTCCTCCGGCAGCAGCGACAATTACCATGTGGGCCTTTATGGCGGCACCGCCTGGGGCGCGCTCTCCCTGCGCACCGGCGCGGCCTATACGTGGCAGGACGTGTCCACCACCCGCACGGTGGCCTTCCCCGGCCTGTTCGACCGGCTCTCGGGCGATTACACCGCCGGCACCGCACAGGTGTTCGGCGAGCTGGGCTGGCGGATCAATGCTGCCGGTGTCGCCTTCGAGCCCTTCGCCAACCTCGCCTATGTGAACCTCGACACCAAGGGCTTCACCGAGACCGGCGGCATCGCGGCGCTGACCGTGGACGGCGAGACCACCGGCGTCACCTTCACCACCCTGGGGCTTCGGGCCTCCGCCGCCTTCGACCTCGGCTCCATGGCCGCGGTGGCGCGGGGCACGCTGGGCTGGCGGCACGCCTTCGGCGACACCACGCCCACCTCGGTCAACGCCTTCGCGCTGTTCGACGCCTACACGGTGGCGGGCGTGCCCATCGCCGAGGACGCGGCGGTGGTGGAAGCCGGCCTCGACATCAAGCTGTCCCCGCAGGCGACGCTCGGCCTCGTCTATGCCGGCCAGTTCGCCTCGGGCGCCACCGACAACGGCGGCAAGGCCACACTGTCCTACAAGTTCTGAGCGCGGGAGCGCCCAGGCTGATCCAGCCGGGGCGCGATGCACCGCCTGGAGCAAGCCCGTCCCGGCCTCGGTCCCTGACCGAGGCCGTTGGCGTCAGCTCCGCAGGCCCGGCGCCTCCTGGCCGGTGCGGGCCACATATTCGGTGTAGCCGCCGCCATATTGGTGGATGCCGTCGGGGGTCAGCTCCAGCACCCGGTTGGACAGGGCGGCGAGGAAATGCCGGTCGTGCGAGACGAACAGCATGGTGCCCTCATAGTCCGCCAGCGCGGCGATGAGCATCTCCTTGGTGGTGATGTCGAGATGGTTGGTGGGCTCGTCCAGCACCAGGAAATTGGGCGGATCGTAGAGCATCCGCGCCATGGCGAGGCGGGCCTTCTCGCCGCCTGACAGCACCCGGCAGCGCTTGTCCGCATCCTCGCCCGAGAAGCCGAAGCAGCCGGCGAGCGCACGCAGGGCGCCCTGCCCGGCCTGGGGGAATGAATCCTCCAGGGTCTCGAACACGGTGCGCTCGCCCTCCAGCACCTCCATGGCGTGCTGGGCGAAATAGGCCATCTTCACGCTGCCGCCCACCGCCACCGTGCCGGCGTCCGGCTCGGTGGCGCCCGTCACCAGCTTCAGCAGGGTGGACTTGCCGGCGCCGTTGACGCCCATGACGCACCAGCGCTCGCGGCGGCGCACATGGAAGTCCAGCCCCTCATAGATGGTGCGGCTGCCATAGCTCTTGTGCACGCCCTTCAGGCTCGCCACGTCCTCGCCGGAGCGCGGCGCCGGCTGGAACTCGAACGACACGCTCTCGCGGCGGCGGGGCGGCTCCACCCGGTCGATCTTGTCCAGCTTCTTGACCCGGCTCTGCACCTGCGCGGCATGGGAGGCCCGGGCCTTGAACCGCTCGATGAACTGGATCTCCTTGGCCAGCATGGCCTGCTGGCGCTCGAACTGGGCCTGCTGCTGCTTCTCGTTCAGCGCCCGCTGCTGGGCGTAGAATTCATAGTCGCCCGAATAGGTGGTGAGGGCGCCGGCGTCGATCTCCACGATCTTGGTGACGATGCGGTTCATGAAGGCGCGGTCGTGCGAAGTCATCATCAGCGCGCCGTCGAAGCCCTTCAGGAAGGCCTCCAGCCAGATCAGGCTTTCGATGTCCAGATGGTTGGACGGCTCGTCCAGCAGCATCACGTCCGGGCGCATGAGCAGGATGCGAGCCAGCGCCACGCGCATCTTCCAACCGCCGGAGAGCTTGCCCACGTCGCCGTCCATCATCTCCTGGCTGAAGCCGAGGCCCGCCAGCACCTCGGCGGCGCGGCCCTCCAGCGCGTAGCCGCCCAGCTCCTCGAACCGGCCCTGCACCTCGCCATAGCGCTCGATGATGGCGTCCATCTCGTCGGCGCGCTCGGGGTCGGCCATGGCCGTCTCCAGCTCCTTCAGCTCGGCGGCGACGACGCTCACCGGGCCGGCGCCGTCCATCACCTCGGCCAGCGCGCTGCGGCCTTCCATCTCGCCCACGTCCTGGCTGAAATAGCCGATGGTGATGCCGCGATCGACGCTCACCTGCCCCTCGTCGGGGGGCTCCTCGCCGGTGATCATGCGGAACAGCGTGGTCTTGCCGGCGCCGTTGGGGCCGACGAGGCCGATCTTCTCGCCCTTCAGCAAGGCCGCCGAGGCTTCGATGAAGACGATCTGCTTGCCGTTCTGCTTGCCGATATTGTCGAGACGTATCATGCGCGGGGATCTCGGGGAGATGGGGAGCTTGTGCGCGCAAATAGGCCATCAGGCGCCCGCGGGAAAGGGCGCGCGGGCCACGCCGGCCGGCCGAAAGGCCTTTGCCGTGCCAGCGTGCGGCCCGCCAACGCAGGCCACGCTCAAGCCCAATAGACTGTGAATACAGGAGAAATAGCGGCAGAGATGACGCCGGGGACGGCCGGCACCCGCCTCAGGTCACGAGGTCGCGGCAAGGCCGTGCGGCAGGGGCTCGGTTCGCACCGGAGGCTCCAGTTCGGGCGTGGCCCCGCTGCCGTCCAGCGGCAGGCTGAAGACGGCGGTGAGCCCGCCCGGCCGGTTGGCGAGGGTCACGTCGCCACCGTGGCGGCGCGCCACGGTGCGCACGATGGCAAGGCCCAGGCCATGGCCGCCGGTCTCCATGCAGCGCGAGCTTTCCAGCCGGAAGAAGGGGGCGAACACCTGCTCCTTCAGCTCCTCGGCGATGCCCGGCCCGTCATCCTCCACCACGATCAAAGCGGCATCGCCATTGCGCTCCACCCGCACCCGCGCCCGCTCGCCGTAGCGCACGGCATTCTCCACCAGGTTGCGGCAGGCGCGGCGCACCGCATCCGGCCGGCAGCGGCAGCCGACCTTGGGGGAGTCCTCGAAGGTCACGTCCCAGCCGATCTCGGCGAGGTCGTCGCACAGGCTCTCCACCAGCGCCGACAATTCCACCGTGCGGGTGGTCTCGGCGGTGGCGTCGGCGCGCACGAAGGCAAGGCTTGCCTCCGCCATGCCCTGGATCTCGGCGATGGTGCCGAGCATCTTCTCGCGCAGCTCGTCGTCGGCGACGAATTCGGCGCGCAGGCGCAGGGAGGTGAGCGGCGTGCGCAGATCGTGGCTCAGGGCCGCGAACATGCGGGTGCGGTCGTCCACGAACCGCGTCAGGCGCTCCTGCATGCGGTTGAAGGCGATCGCGGTCACGTCGTCCGGACCGCTCTCCGGCAGGGGCTCGATCTTCTCGCCGCGGCCGAAGGCTTCCGCCGCGTTGGCGAGACGCCGCAGCGGCCGCGTGATGCCCTGCGCGGCGACCACCGCGAGGACGCAGAAGAACAGGCCCGCAGCGCCGAGGAAGGTGAGCGAACGGGCGGTCCAGAACCACTCGCGGCCAGGCTTGACGAACGCCGCGTTGAGCCATGACCCGTTGGACATCTGCGCCGCGATGCCCATACCGTTCTCATCGTCGAGATAGATGAACTTGGCCGGCGTCGGCAGCGGCCAGGCCTCGGCCGAGAGCGGGACCCATTCGGTCGATCCGCCGGTCGTGGGTTCCTTCGGCAGCTGGAACACCGGCTGCTCCGGCTCCCCCGCGCCACCGTGCATGGGAAGCTGGACCCGCGGCAGCGGCCGGCGCAGTTCCCTCCAGGCGGAAGCGCGCCATTCCGCGGGTGGCTTCGGCGCTTCCGGCGAGATCCAGTAGCGGGTGAGGCTGGTATCGCTGGCGCGCAGGATGTCGCCTTGCAGCGACGGCGGCGTCGCCTCCAGCACCCGCACCAGCGCGGCGCAGCGGCTCAGCATCTCGCCCTTGGCCACCTTGCGCAGGGACTGGCCGTGCTGGTCCCATGAGATGCAGAACGCCACCACCTGCGACAAGGCGAGAATGACCAAAGTGAAGCAGATGAAGCGCGCCGCGAGGCTGCGCCGGAACAGGCGGATCATGAGCGTTCCACCTCCGCTGCAAGGCTGTAGCCGCCGCCCCAGTGGGTCTTGATGAGGGCGGGCACCTTGGGATCGGCCTCCACCTTCTTGCGCAGGCGGCTGACCTGGTTGTCGATGCTGCGGTCGAACGGATCGGCGCTGCGCCCCGCCGTGAGGTCGAGCAGTTGGTCGCGGCTCAGCACGATGCCGGGATGGTCGAGGAAGGCGCACAGCAGGCGGAACTCGGCGGTGCTCAGGGGCACGGCCACGTCGTCCTCAGCCATCAGTTCGCGGCGCCCCACGTCCAGCCGCCAGCGATCGAAGCGCACGGTCTTGGCGGCGATGTGCCCCTTCTGCGGCGGCAGGCTGTGGACGCGACGCAGCACCGCCTTGATGCGCGCCAGAAGCTCGCGCGGGCTGAAGGGCTTGGTGACATAATCGTCGGCGCCGATCTCGAGGCCGACGATGCGGTCGGTCTCCTCCGCCATGGCGGTGAGCAGGATCACCGGCAGGTCGGTGGTGCTGCGCAGGAAGCGGCACAGGGACAGGCCATCCTCGCCCGGCATCATCACATCCAGCACCACCAGATCGGGCGCGGCCCCGCGCTCCAGCTGGCGCCGCAGGGCCGCCGCGCTGTCCGCGAGGCTGGTGCGATAGCCGTGCTGGGTCAGGTACTTGCCGACGAGATCGCGGATGTCGCGATGGTCGTCCACGATGGCGATATGGGGTGCGCTGTCCATTTCCTCTGCTCCTTCAAGGACCATAGGCCGAGCGCGCGCATTGCCCACTGCAAAAGTGTATCAGGCTGTAACCGTTCACGGATTTGCGATCACCGGCGGCTCCCCGAGGCGCCGGAAGGGCGCTTTCGCCTTTGTCCGCGCCCGTTTCGCGCCTAGCCGTCGCCTGTGCCGGCCGCCGTGCGGGGCGGCGGAAACCCCTGATCGAATGGCCCGCCCCGGCTCAAATGTATCGGCCTGTGCCGAGGCGGCCGGACGCGACATTCAGCGACGATCCGGGCGGTTTTCGGGGACAGTTCTGCGACAGGCGCCCCCTAGGGTCTGGTCATCGGGCAGCGCACTGCTTCGGCGGGAAGCCTGCCTCGACGGATTGAGATCACATAAGGAATGAGTCCCATGCGTCATCTGATCATCGCCGCCGTTTCGGCGCTCGCCCTCACCTCCACCGCCGCCCTGGCCCAGGAAAGCGGCCAGAACACCACGCGGGAGGCGCCCCGCGCCTATGCCCCCGCCACCCACCAGAACAGCAAGGCCGCCCAGCCCTTCAACGTCCTCTCCGGACAGAAGGACCAGCAGACCATCACCGAGCAGGACCGCCTGTTCCTGGAGCAGGGTGACCGCGGCCTCGGCAACGGCTGAGGCACAGCCCGCCCAGGGCGGTCGGACCTGAGGCCGCCCCAGGCAGGCATTCCAACCACAGACCCCCACGGGCACGCCCCGCGGATGGACGGCTTCCGGTCCCCCCTCGGAAGCCGACCATCGGCGGGGCGCGCCTGTTTGGTCATGAGGGCGCGTTCCGCACTTTCACGGAGGTGAAATAAGGCGGCACGGCGCTGTAGGTTCCCCGCACGAAGGCACCGGCGTGCGGCCCGCGTGACGGGTCCGGCATCTTCCCAACACCGTCCGCGCAGACCAACATGGTCCCCGCCGGATCGGGACAGGATGTATCGGGATGTCGAAGGCGACGCGGGCCACCAAGATGCTGGAACAGGCGAAGATCGCCTTCACCGTGCACAGCTATGACTATGACCCCGACGCGGACCGCATCGGCATCCAGGCCGCCGAGGCCCTGGGGGAGACGCCGGAGCGCGTGCTGAAGACGCTGATGGCGCTGGTGGACGGCAAGGCGGTCTGCGTGATCGTGCCGTCGGACCACGAGGTCTCCATGAAGAAGCTCGCCGCCGCGTTCGGCGGCAAGTCCGCCCAGATGATGAAGCCGGCCGACGCCGAGCGCATGAGCGGCTACAAGGTAGGCGGCATCAGCCCGTTCGGGCAGATGAAGAAGGTGCCCGCCGCCATGGAAGAGCAAGCGGTGCACCACGACGCCGTCTTCATCAACGGCGGCCAGCGCGGGCTCCAGGTGCGCCTCAATCCGCGCGAGGCGGCGAGCCTGCTCAATGCCGCCGTGGTGTCGCTGGTGGCGTGAGCCGCGGCGGACCCCTCTCGCCTGATGCAGCCGCCTCCGTCTTCGGACCTGTCCCCTGAAACGGCAAAGGTACGTGGTGGCGCGTGCGGCATAGTTCGGCATCATACGACTGTCGACGCGCATTGACCTGGATCATGGGATATGCGCTCCTCCGCGCCCGATACTGATCCAAAGCCTGCCGGTAACGGTTTATACTGACCTAAGGTTAAGAAAACTGGCCAGAAGCAGGCGCGTACCTCTTCCTCGGAGGAAACAAGTCATGTCCCGCATCTTTGCGCTGGCCCTGACGGCCGGACTCACCTTGCTTGGCACGATCCCCGCCGCCCTGCCCGCCAGCGCCCAGACCATCAACGGCACGCCCGGCGCCCCGGATTCCACCATCGTCATCGACGGCAGCCAGATCCCGGCACCACCGCAGAAGTTCGAGGGCGTGATCAAGGAGCTGGCGCAGGACTCCAAGCCGTTCTGGCCGGCGCGGATCGTGCCGCCCGCCGGCGCGCCCAACGTGCTGCTCATCATGACCGACGACGTGGGCTTCGGCGCGCCGTCCACCTTCGGCGGCGTCATTCCCACGCCCAGCCTCGACCGCATCGCCAATGACGGGCTGCGCTACACCAATTTCCACTCCACCGCCCTGTGCTCGCCCACCCGCGCGGCGCTGATCACCGGGCGCAACCACCATTCCGCCGGCTTCGCGGTGGTATCCGAGATGGCCACGGGCTATCCGGGCTACAACAGCATTATCTCCAAAGACAAGGCCACCGTCGGCCGGATCCTGAGGGACAACGGCTACCGCACCTCGTGGTTCGGCAAGAACCACAACACGCCGGCCTTCCAGGCCATCTCCACCGGCCCGTTCGACCAATGGCCCACGGGCATGGGGTTTGAGTATTTCTACGGCTTCATGGGTGGCGACACCAGCCAGTGGCAGCCGGACAACCTGGCCCGCAACACCACCTATATCTATCCGTTCCAGGGCAATCCCTCGTTCAACCTGACCACGGCCATGGCGGACGAAGCCATCGCCTACATGAACAAGATCAATACCCTGACGCCGGACCAGCCGTTCTTCGTCTATTACGTGCCCGGCGGCACCCACGCCCCGCATCATGCGACCCCCGAATGGATCGAGAAGGCGACGAACCTGCACCTGTTCGACAAGGGCTGGAACGCGCTGCGCGAGCAGATCTTCGAGAACCAGAAGAAGCTCGGCGTCATCCCGCAGAACGCGAAGATGACGCCCTGGCCGGACGACCTGCTGAAGCGCTGGGACAAGCTCACCGACGACGAGCAGAAGATGTTCAAGCGTCAGGTAGATGTCTATGCCGCCTTCCTGATGTATACGGACAATGAGATCGGCCGCGTCATCCAGGCGGTCGAGGACATGGGCAAGCTGGACAACACGCTGATCATCTATATCAGCGGCGACAACGGCTCCAGCGCCGAAGGCACGCTCATCGGCACCCCCAACGAAGTCGCCATGTTCAACGGCGTCGACGTGCCGGTGGAAGACCAGCTGAAGTATTTCTATGACGTCTGGGGCTCGGACAAGACCTACAACCACATGGCGGTGGGCTGGACCTGGGCCTTTTCCACCCCCTTCTCCTGGACCAAGCAGGTGGCTTCCCATTTCGGCGGCACCCGGCAGGGCGTGGCCATCTCCTGGCCCAAGGCGATCAAGGACAAGGGCGGCATCCGCACCCAGTTTCACCATGTGATCGACATCGCGCCGACCATCCTGGAGGCCACCGGCATCAAGGCTCCCGATATGGTGGATGGCATCAAGCAGGCCCCCATCGAGGGGGTCAGCATGGCCTATACCTTCGACAAGGCCAATGCGACCGCGCCCTCCACCCACAAGACCCAGTATTTTGAGATGATGGGCGACCATGCCATCTATAACGACGGCTGGATGCTGAGCAGCAAGGTGATGCGCCCGCCGTGGGTGACGCAGGGCACCCTGGTCTCCGATCCCGCCAAATATCCGTGGGAACTCTATAATATTTCGGAAGACTGGACCCAGTACGAGGACGTTTCCGCCAAATATCCCGACAAGGTCAAGGCGATGGCGGACCTGTTCTGGTCCGAGGCCCGGAAATACCAGGTGCTTCCCCTCGATTCCACCGTGGCCACGCGGCTCATCACGCCGCGCCCGAGCATCACCGCGGGCCGCAACGTCTTCACCTGGACCACGCCGCTCACCGGCACGCCCAATGGCGACGCGCCCTCGGTGCTGAACACCTCCTACAGCTTCACGGCGGATGTGGTGGTGCCCGAGGGCGGCGGCGACGGCATGCTCATCACCCAGGGCGGCCGGTTCGCCGGCTATGGCTTCTACCTGCTGAAGGGCAAGCCCACCTTCACCTGGAACCTCGTGGGCCTGAAGAAGGTGAAGTGGCAGGGCACCGAGCCACTGGCACCGGGCAAGCACACCCTGGTGTTCGACTTCAAGTATGACGGCCTCGGCATGGCGACGCTGGCCTTCGGTTCCGGCAGCGGCCTCGGCCAGGGCGGCACCGGGACGCTGAGCGTGGACGGCAAGGTGGTGGCGACGACCTCCATGCCCCACACCATCCCGCTCATCCTCGCCTGGGACGAGAATTTGGACGTGGGCTCCGACACCGGCACGCCGGTGGACGATGCGGACTATCAGGTGCCGTTCGCCTTCACCGGCAAGATCAACAAGATCACGCTGGCCATCGACCATCCGAAGCTGACGCCGGACGATATCGCCAAGCTGCGCGACGCCGCGGCCAAGGCTGCCGACGGCCCGTCGAAATAGGCGGACCGGTGCCCCAGGATCGCCCGCGCTCCGGACATCCTCCGGCGCGCGGGCAGCCGGTTATCGGCGCCAGACGAGACATGCGAAGTGATACCTGCGAAGTGATACCTGCGGAGCGTTGCCGACCCCGCCCCGAGCGATAAGGAAGCTGAGATCATGACCCTGCCCCCTTCCTGCGCGCCTAGGCCTCCGCGCCGCCGCGGCGCCCCCTTCGCCGCCCCTTTGGCCGCACCTCTGGCTGCCGCCTGTTGTGCTGTCCTGTCGCTTGCGGCCCCCACCCGCGCCGCCGACCTCGCGACCGCCCCGACCATGGCCGCCACCGCATTTTCGCCGCCGCCCGAGTCGAAATGGCAGTTCGAGGCGGTGCTCTACGGCTGGGCCACGGGCATCAACGGCAACCTCGGCATCCGCGACCTGCCGACCTTTCCGGTCGATGCCTCGTTCGCGGACATCCTGTCCCATTTCGACGGCGCGCTGATGGGTAGCTTCCTCGCCAAGAAGGACGACTGGACCCTGTTCGCCGACCTGTTCTGGTCCAAGCTGAGCGCCAGCAAGTCCATCGATGATGGCCGCGGCACCCAGTTCGACCTGTCGCAACGCCTCCTGATCGTCTCCGGCGCCGCCGGCTATCGCCTGCCCATCGGTGGGCCGGGCTTCGACCTCAGCGCCACGGCGGGCTTCCGCTACCAGCGCCTGACCGCCGACACCACGCTCTCCTCCTTCGGCGGCATCCTCTCCCTGGCCGAAACCGACGTGAAGGACTGGCTGGATCCGGTGTTCGGCCTCGCCTTGCAATATCGCATCAACGAGAAGTGGTTCCTCAACGCCCTCGCCGACGTGGGCGGCTTCGGCCTCCCCTCCAGCTCCAAGCTGACATCGCAGGGGCTGGTCTCGGTGGGCTACAACTGGACCGAGGCCTGGTCCACGGCCATCGGCTACCGGGCGCTCTATACCGACTACGAATCGGTGACCGGCCCGCGCTCGAACTTCCGCTACGAGACGACGCTCCACGGCCCCTTCATGAGCATCGCCTACCACTTCTGAGCAACGCGCCCCGCCTTCGAGAAAGCGCAGGCTTCTGCCGATCAGACGGCTCCGCAATCTGGTCGGCTCGAGCTCCCGCGAGCGGGGGCTCACGCGAGGTAGGAATAGCTCCCTCCTCATTAATAAATCAGAACGATTTATTAATTGACACAAGCTCATGTTGTGGTT
Source organism: Xanthobacter oligotrophicus (assembly GCF_008364685.1). Classification (GTDB taxonomy): domain Bacteria; phylum Pseudomonadota; class Alphaproteobacteria; order Rhizobiales; family Xanthobacteraceae; genus Xanthobacter; species Xanthobacter oligotrophicus. Next base: position 2,978 of record NZ_VTTL01000007.1, on the reverse strand, counting down.
CATCATTCCCGGCACAATAAGACGATCCGGCGCGCAATGGCGGGCGCCGCCGGACCGCCCGCCAAGGCGCCGAACGGGGTCGACAGATTTCATGCAGCGCAGCCCCCTGAAGGACGATCCCGGTCCGGTCCACGCCGCGCACGGGCGCGGCACGAACCAGACCGGCGTGCGCCTCTACAACGAGCGGCTGATCCTCTCCCTCATCCGCCGCCACGGCCGCCTGACCAAGGTGGACATCGCCCGCCTCACCGGCCTGTCGCTGCAGACCACCACGGTGGTCATGAACCGGCTGGAGGCCGACGGCCTGCTGCTCGCCGGCGAACGCCAGCGCGGGCGGATCGGCCAGCCGGCGGTACCCTATTCGCTCAATCCCGATGGCGCCTACGGCCTCGGCATGGTGGTGGGCCGGCGCGCCTGCGAGCTGGTGCTGATGGATTTCGTCGCGGGCGTGCGCCGGCGCGAGCGCCTGACCTATCCCTATCCCCTGCCCGACCAACTCATCGCCTTCGCCGGCCGCACCCTTCCCGACCTCATCGCGACGCTGCCGCCCGCGGCCCAGGCGCGCATCTGCGGCACCGGCATCGCCATGCCGTTCGAGCTGTGGAACTGGGAGGAAGTGCTGGAGGCCCCCAAGGATGCCCTTGCCGGGTGGCACGACTTCGACATGGCGGCCGAACTGTCCCGCATCGCCCCCGGCCCGGTGCGGGTCATGAACGACGCCACCGCCGCCTGCGCCGCGGAGCTGACCTTCGGCGGCGGCTCGGCCTACCGCGACTTCGCCTATTTCTACATCGCCACCTTCATCGGCGGCGGCATCGTGCTGAACGGCAGCCTGTTTCCCGGCCGCAGCGGCAATGCCGGCGCCTTCGGCTCCATGCCGGTGGTGGCCCGCAACCCCAGTGGCGGCGCGGGAGTCCAGCAGCTCATCCGCTCGGCCTCCCTCTACCGGCTGGAGCGCCAGCTCGGCGCCATCGGCATCGCGGGCTCGCAATTGTGGGAGCAGCCGGACGACTGGACCCGCTTTTCCGCTCCCGTCGATGCCTGGATCGAGGAGGCCGCCGAAGGCCTCGCCCAGGCCATCGCGTCCTGCCTCGCGGTGGTGGATTTCGAGGCCATGGTCATCGACGGCGCCTTTCCCGCCCCGGTCCGGGACAAATTGGTGAAGCGCACCGCCGCCGCCTTCGCCCGCCTCGACCGGCAGGGCCTGACCGAGACCCGCATCGTCGCCGGCACCATGGGCCGCGCGGCGCGGGCCATCGGCGGCGCCGCTCTGCCTTTGCTCGACACCTTCGGCCGCGACCTCGACGTTCTGTTCAAGGACTGACCATGCTCAAAGGCATCGACCCCGTGCTGGGTCCCGACCTGCTGGCCACCCTGCGCGCCATGGGCCACGGCGACGAGATCGCCATCGTGGACGCCAATTATCCGGCTGAGGCCCATGCCAAGCGCCTCGTGCGCATGGACGGGCACGACGCCCCGCGCCTCGTGGACGCCGTGCTCTCCGTGATGCCGCTGGATACCGACGTGCCCGAGGCTGCCTTCCGCCCCTGCGCCTTCGGCGACTGCGCGCGAAAGGAGAGCGTGTTTTCCGAGTTCGAGGCCGCCATCGCCGCCCGCGAGCCCGGCTTCAGCCTGGTGCCCATCGCCGGCCCCAGCTTCTACGACCGGGTGCGCGCGGCCTATGCCATCGTCGCCAGCGGCGAGCGCCGGCTCTACGGCAACATCATCCTGCGCAAGGGCGTGATCCGGCCGGAAGGGGACGCGCTATGATCCTGGTCTGCGGCGAAGCCCTCATCGACCTCCTGGTGGGCGCCCCCGAAGGCAACGAGATGCCCGCGCGCGCGGTGGCCGGCGGCTCGCCCTTCAACGTGGCGGTGGGCCTTGCCCGGCTCGGCGCGCCCACCGCCTTCTTCGGCGGCATCTCCCGCGACCGCTTCGGCACCCACCTCGTGGACGTGCTGGCCCGCGAGGGCGTGGACCCGCGCTTCGTGGTGCGCTCCGACAGCCTCTCCACCATCTCGGTGGTGGCGACCCAGGCCGACGGCCAGCCGCTCTATTCCTTCCATGGCGCGGGCGCTGCCGACCGCATGCTGACCCCCGACCGCCTGCCGCCGGCCCTGCCGGACGAGGTGCGCGCCCTGACCTTCGGCTCCTACACCCTGGTGGTGGAGCCGGTGGCCTCCACCTATGCCGCGCTGGCCGAGCGGGAAGCGGGGCGGCGCGTCATCAGCGTCGATCCCAACCTGCGGCCGGGGGTGGTGGGGGACCTCAGCCGCTGGGCCGAAACAACGGAGCGCTTCTTCCGCACCGCCGATATCGTGAAGGCCAGCGACGAGGACATCCACATCGCCTTCGGCGGACGCATGGGGCTTGCCGATGCGGCACGCCGGTTCCTCGACCTCGGCGCGAAGCTGGTGGTGATCACCCGCGGGGACAAGGGCGCCGTCGCCTACTCCCGGGCCGGCGAGGTCAGCGTGCCGGGGCGCAGCGTGGTGGTGCGCGACACGGTGGGCGCGGGCGACACCTTCCACGCCGCCCTGCTCGCCGGTCTGCAACGCACCGGCCGGCTCGAAGGCGCCGCCATCGCCGCCCTCGACACCGAGGCCATGGGCGAGCTGGTGGCCTACGGCACGGCCGCCGCCGCCATCACCTGCTCGCGCGCCGGGGCGGACCTGCCCACCGCTGCCGAAGTGGAAGCCAGCCTCTCGCTGGCCATGGCAAGCTGAGGGGAGCCGGGACGGCTTTCAAGCGTTGGCCTGAGCCATGAACCGTGGATGCCCGGAACTCGGGTGTTCCCGAGTTCCGGCTTCGGGCACCAGGCCTGCCATGACGGAGGCGCGCGCCCGGAACAGCGCCACACCCCAAAACAAGACGCCCGGGTCACCGCAAAGCCGGGCGGGGTCCGGGCGGTTGGTTTCCCGCCTGGGGCCTGGGCTGGCCCCCCCCCCGCCGGGGGGGCCCGCCCGCGCGGGGCGGCG
>NZ_VTTL01000006.1 GCF_008364685.1 Xanthobacter oligotrophicus | reverse complement strand
ACCGGCTCTTCTTCATCTCCGTCTCCTTCCGACGGAGTCCAATTCAAACTGAGGGCGCTTCAGGGGGCAACGTCAACCCGTTACACGTGCTACATGCTGGCTGCAGAAAGCTGCGATAGAGTGCTATGATAAGTTAACAGAACAATCTGTATGAAGGTCGATCGTTAGTCCATTATCAAACGACCATGCGCATCCTCAATCGAAGATCGCTCTACCGCAAGCGATTGGACATGGTGCTTGAATTAGGAAGAGTCATGATCACTGTCGGTATAGGCGTTCTCGCACTTATCCTATATTTCACCGGCCAGTATGTGCAGGCTTTTTGGCTGATCGCGCTTTCGATCTTGAGCGGTTCGTTGGCTCTTCTAAAAGCGATCGTCAATCCGAATTGGTACGCGAACGAACGAATGAAAGCGGGGCTCGAAGTTGATATCTTCAACCCGAGGAATGGCATAGCGTCCCTGATTGTCACTAAGGGAATTTTGTTGACCGTGTTGTTATTTATAGCATGGAGGCTTGCGGATAAGGCTGGATATCTGTGAGCTTGTCCGGGAAGTTTTGACTGGTGATCATTGTCTCATGGCAATGCGCCTGAGCATGAGGCGGATCATGGCGAGGCGGCGGCACTGGCTGATCCAGGTCCGCGCTCGCCCGATTCGACATCCGGAAGGAACACAACCGGCTCCCGAGGCTCAACTTCTTTCCGGATGGGCTCTGTGAGATTGTGCTACTCCCATCTGGCGGCGGATTCTTTCTCGCCACCGCTATGCAAGTCAGCGGTTCGAAACCTGATCCTGTATCTCGCTGAATCTGGTGCGGTAGCTCGAATCGTTCTCTAGCGGGATCTTTACCAAGCAGTCCTGCTTGTCCAGCACCATGAACTGCATTGGCTTACAGGCGTGGAGCACGGCCAGACATTTGCGAGCGGACTCTCGGTCTTCGACCCAGAAAAGGTTGCCGCCGCCGTCCAGATGGGCAACCTTAACGGGAAAGAACCCAGATTCTACTTCCTCATCCATCGTCGCCAAAAACGCTACAAGATAGCATTCCTCCATGACGATGGCCGGCTGTATGACAAAGTGGACGTGATGGTGCAGAACCCCAAATGATCCCATCTCGACTGTGCAGCGCACCTGAACCATTGTCTCGGTGCCGGGGCCACCAAGATTTTGGAAGTCATACTGTTTGGCAATGTCGTCGCCAATGATCATCCAAGGACTGAAAGTCACTCTAACACGACCATCCCCATCTCGCTGAGATGCTGTTTCCCCACCGAATGCTCGTCTGAGCCTGTCAAAAATACCCACGTTAGCCCCCTCCCAAAAACTGTCGCGGTGGCCGTTTCGTCAACCGGCAACTCGATATGCGTAGCTTAGATCGATTTCGCTCGAAATCCGAAGCTATCAGACGTCGCGTTCGGTGTGAGACTTCCTATTTCGCGTGCCCGTGCGGCATTTCTGTAAGGCCACAAATCGCATTCATCTTCTTTCTGAAATTGCAGCGCAGTTCCCTTTTGTCCGTTTTGGAAAGGTCGACGAGATAGCCATCAAATTCGCGCTTCAATTTCTGGTGGAAGCAGGACCGGTTGATTTTCACCTCATGGTCGGTCTTGAAGTCAACCATCGGGCCGCTGATGCCAACCCGAAAGGCACCATCTGTGGCGCCGCTGTGATGCAGGGCGCACCGATAGGCCTTGTAAATCTTGCACGCATACCCATGCGCGTCGGCTTTCACGGGCAGGCGCGCTGTGAATGAGGTCCACTGCATCAGAAAGTTTGTGATAAGATGCTTACTCTTGCTTGTGTGGTCAATCACGCCCTCTCGAAATCCCTGCAAGGTCTCAATCACCAAAAAATCAATGGCGAGAATTGTGAATCCGAACGTTTTCAGCGGCCGGCTTTCCTCAAGCCTTAGTAACTCGTCGACCGGATTGAGGAACCGGCATCGAACGCGGGCATCAAATATGTCAATTGCTTTCTGCCAATCGGCGCATTTCGGCACATCCGGATCGAGTGCCAGGCCCTTCCAGAGTTTGACGGTGAAGCCCGGGGCAACTTCGAGCTCATCGGGGATATTCGAATTTGTCACAGATGCTGTTCCCCTCGAGGCGCTTAGGTTCTGGTCGTTCTGAGCTACTGCTGCTGCCGGGAGCGAAGGGCTTGCCAGAGATCACTTACCGCCGGATCGTCAATGCCCAAGCGATGCAACTCCTCTGCCAGGCCATTTATGTAGACGATGCATTTTCCATATTTGCCACTGGCCTTAATAATCATATCTAAAATTATTTCTATGCGATCCTCATCGATAATGTTGCTACCTTCGTAGATCGGAACAGTTGCTGTAATCTCGTCTCCGCTTTCGAATTGCGCCGTAATCTGCCTCATAGCAAAGCTTTTTCCTTCCCGGTTAATTAGGTACGCCCTTATGTCTTGTTCGCATTCATCGGAAAATTCGAAGGCCATGCCGTAACAGCGCGCCGATTCCGACTTTACGAGGTTGAGCGTCGGAGCGGGAAATTCTTTGGTTCCCCAATTCCTCACCGATGCTTTGTTGAACACGCGGCGATAGCCGTTCAGGCTAGCCCGAGCCCGGCGGACGCATCCTCGCCTCGCCTCCCATCCGTCCCACATCAATGAACCGTAGCCGAAGACCCACATTTGCCCACCATCACTGACCGTGCCGCGCTCGTGCAGATTGACGTGAGCCTAGAGGAAATTGAGTGGCGACGAAATCCTGGACCACATGGCGGCGTCGTAGGGCTATGGCGTAGACGTAGTGCTCATCATCGTCGTGTGTGGCTACCACGGCATATGTGAATGGCCCCCTCAGATTTCCAAGGTTAGAAAGTGTCGGTCTCGGTCAAACCCTGCCACGTTCTCTGAGCACCGCCAAATTCGATATTCTAAAATAATTCAATTTCAATCACATACGAGTTCTCAGTTTCACCCTGATCGGCGCGCCATTCTTTTCAATGCCTTAGCCCCGCCAGCCGCGGGGCTTTTGCGTTTCTGGGAAGAATTTGGGGAGTATCCGTTCCGAGCGGCGGCTGTGCGAAGGTCCATCTCAACCTTGCCTATCCCTGGTTCTGCCGGCTCGGACTGGAAGGTGCGGTGCCCGACCATTCCACCTTCTCCAGGAACCGCCACGGCCGCTTCCGCGACAGCGACCTGCTGCGCGAGCTGTTCGAAACCACGGTGCGGCGTTGCATCGAAGAGGGGCTGGTCGGCGGCGCGGGTTTCGCCGTCGATGCCAGCCTGATCAAGGCCGATGCCAACAAGCAGCGGTCCGCCGCGGCCTCGGAACAGGTGGACTGGGAAGGTCTCGCCGAGACGCGCCGTTCGGTCCGGAAATATCTCGACACGCTCGACGAGGCCGCCTGGGGCGCAGCGAGCGAGGTGAAGCCGAAGTTCGTCTCCAGGTCGGATCCGGCTGCGCCTCAGCCGTTACCGCGCGAGCACGTTCGACTGCGAGGCTTGTGCCTTGACGCGGAGCTGCTGTCCCAACGCTCCGGCACGCAAGATACTGCGCTCCATCCATGAAGGTGCCCGCGACATGGCACGGGACATCGCGGCTACAGGGGCGCACCTCACCTCGCGCCGGCAGCGGAAGAAGGTGGAGATGCTTTTCGCCGACCTGAAGTGCCTCCTCAGGCTCGACCGCCTGCGACTGCGCGGCCCGAACGGCGCCCGGGACGAGTCCATCTCGCTGCCACCGCCCAGAACCTCAGGAAGCTCGCTAAGCTGGTACCCAACGGCCCCACAGCCGTGACGGCTTGAGGGAGAAGGGTGCGCCCCTCACGAGCGCCAATGTCACCACGCCTCCAGCGCCGACTTTTTCAACGACATCGGCGCATTTCTGCCTGTCCGCTAGGTGATGCGCTGGCTAAGATAGTGGACATGAGAAAGTTCCTTTGATGACGTGTAAAGCCATCGTAGCTTTCTCCATGCTGCCGCCAACAGATCAACCTCCCGTATTGGTTCGACTTATCCGGATCGGCCGGCTCCCGAGCCTGGCTCCTGTCACCGCATCGACAGCGATCGGTTGAATTTCGACCCCCGTCTCGTCGTCGATATAACGGGCGAGGTTCTCACCGCAGTTCCGCTGAGCCCAGGCACCGATCATCATGAGGACCGGCAGGAAGTCGCGCCCCGCCTCTGTCAGCACATATTCCTCGCGGGGCGGTCGCTCGGAGTAGAGGCGCTTCTCCAACAACCCGTCATCTGTCAATGCGGCAAGCCGTTTGGTCAGCATCGTCGGGGCGATCCCGAGATTCTTCCGGAACTGGTCGAAGCGGGTGAGGCCCGCAAGCGCATCCCGCAGGATCAGGATGCTCCAGGCATCGCCGACAGCGTCGAGGCCGCGAGCAACCGGGCATCCGGGGATAGAGATATTTTTCTCGTTCATATCTTTTCGATAGTGACTTACTATTGATTTGATAGTATCATTCTGTCCGTCGGCGATCCAGTCCGATGACGAAAGAACGGACAGATGAGCAAGACGAACAAAGGCATCGCACTCGTGACGGGCGCATCGTCGGGTATCGGCCTCGTGACGGCCCAATCTTTGGTGAAGGCTGGCTTCCAAGTCTTCGGCACGAGCCGGAAGCCGGTTGACGATCGCCCAGGGATTACGATGCTGATTTGCGACGTGATCGATGAGGCGTCGGTGAAGAGCCTCGTTGCCGCGATTATCAAGCAAGCAGGCCGCATCGACCTCGCCGTCAACAATGCCGGGATCGGGCTGCTCGGCGGTGCCGAAGAATCCTCGATTGCGCAGGTACAGCGCCTGTTCGACGTGAACGTCTTTGGCGTCGCGCGCGTCGTCAACGCGGTGCTGCCTGTCATGCGGGCCCAGAAAAGCGGCCGGATCATCAACATGAGTTCCATCCTCGGCCTGATTCCCTCGCCCTTCAACGCCTTCTACGCGTCGACCAAGCACGCCATCGAGGGCTACTCAGAGTCCTTGGACCATGAGGTGCGCAGGTTCGGCATACGGGTGGTCCTGGTCGAGCCAGGCGTCACCCGCACGGCTTTCGAGGAAAATCTGACGCGGGCCGACCAGCCCATGGCGGCCTACGAGGTGGAGCGCTCGCGCAGCGAGGGCCTCATGCGCAAGTGGGTGGAAGACGGCGATGCTCCTGAGATCGTGGCCGACACCGTCGTCACGGCGGCAACGGCAAGGAAGCCGAAGCTGCGCTATTCGGCGGGCAAGCAGTCGCGCCAGGTGCGCGCCCTGCGCCGCTACATGCCGGAAGGCGTGGTCGACAAGATCCTGCGCAAGTTCAACGGCTTTCCCGCGTAATCCTCGCAACAACCCACCTTCAGATCCATCTCATCTGTCCTCAGACCGCTTCGAGCGCCAGCGCGATGCCCTGCCCGCCGCCGATGCAAAGCGTGACAACGCCCCTCCTCAGCCCGTCGCGCCGCATGGCGTGGAGCAGGCGCGTCACCAGGATCGCGCCGGTGGCGCCAATGGGGTGGCCGTGGGCCACCGCGCCGCCCTCCACGTTCACAATGTCCTCCGGGAGGCCGAGTTCGCGGGCGACCGCAATGGGCACCGCGGCGAAGGCCTCGTTGATCTCGATGCGCTCGATGTCGCCGAGCGACCATCCGGCGCGCTCCAGCGCTTTGCGCACCGCCGGCACCGGACCGAGGCCGAACAGGCCGGGCTCGACCCCGGCGACGCCATAGCCGGCGAGCCGGCCGAGCGGCGCGAGGCCTTTCGCGTCGGCGAAGCCGCGCTCGGCGACGATCATGGCCGCTGCGGCGCTGTTCAGACCCGGCGCGTTGCCGGCGGTGATGGTACCGTCCGGGCGGAACGCCGGCCGCAGCTTCGCCAGCGTCTCGACGGTGGTGTCGGGCCGCGGCGCCTCGTCGGTTGCGAAGTGCTCCACGCCCTTGCGGCCTTTCATCTCCACTGCGACGATCTCGTCGGCGAAGCGCCCCTCGGCCTGTGCCGCAACGAAGCGCTGCTGCGAGCGCGCGGCGAAGGCATCCTGCTCGGCGCGGGTGATCTGCAGCTTGGCGACCAGATCCTCCGTGTGCCAGCCGGAATGCTCGCCGGAGAAGGCATCGTTCAGCCCGTCAGTCAGCATGCTGTCGAAAATCTGCGCCGGGCCCATGCGGTAGCCCCAGCGCCCGCCATCCATGAGGTAGGGCGCCCGGTCCATGTTCTCCATGCCGCCGGCGACGGCGACGTCATGGATACCGGCGGCGATCTCCAGGGCCGCGGTGACGACGGCCTGCGCGCCGGAGCCGCAGACACGGTTGACGGTCATGGCCGGTACCTCCACCGGCAATCCACCGTGGATCGCCGCCTGCCGGGCTGGGTTCATGCGGTTGCCGGCCTGGATGACGTTGCCCATCACCACTGTGCCGACGGCCGCGGGATCTAGGCCGGCGCGGCGCAGGGTCTCGCGCACGGCGACGGCACCGAGATCGGTGGCGGGCGTGCCCTTAAGCGCCCCATTGTAGGCGCCGATGGCGGTGCGGACCGGATGGGCGATGACGATGTCTCGGGTCATGACGACCTCCTTGATGGACGTGTGCGGGGTGTCTGGCGACACCGCGTGGGGATCAGGCGACCGGCAGGACCGGGCGCTCGGTGTCGCTCGCCCCGCGTGCCACGGCGGGCAAGGCCTCGGCCGCGCCGTCCGGGGCACTCGCCGCATCGAGGCGGGCGATCTGGTCCGGCGTGAGCACCAGCGCGGCGGCCCCAAGGTTGCTGGTCAGCTGGGCGAGGGAGCGAGGGCCGATGAGGGGAATGGCACCGGTGCGGGTGGCCCAGGCGATGGCCACCTGATCCGGGCTCGCACCGAGCTCCGCCGCGACGGCGAGCACCGCATCGAGCGCGGCGCTGCGGCGGGCGGAACTCTCGGCCTGGAAAACCCTTCCGCCCAGCGCCTCGGCACGGCCCTTCTCGCCCGTGCGATACTTGCCGGTGAGCATCCCGCCCCCAAGCGGCGACCAGGTGACAGCGCCGATGCCCAGCGCCGCGCAGGCCGGCAGCAGGTCTGCCTCGGGCTCGCGGCGCACGAGGCTGTATTCGAACTGCGCCGCGGCGACGGGGACGGCGCCCGTCAGCTCGGCCAGGGTCACGGCGCGGGCGAGGCGCCAGGCCGGAAAGTTCGAGAGGCCGGCGTAGAGAATCTTGCCGGCGCGGGCGAGATCGTCGAGGCCGCGCACGATCTCCTCGGCCGGCGTGACCTCGTCGGGATGGTGCACCCAGTAGAGATCGATCCGGTCCGTCTTCAGCCGCCTCAGGCTCGCCTCGATCGAGGCGACCATCGCCTTGCGGCTATTGCCGGTGACGAGGCGGTTGGCATTGGGGGAAGCCCCGTTGGTGAACTTGGTGGCGAGCAGGAAGTCCTCGCGCCGCCCGTTCAACAGGCTGCCGAGAAACTCCTCGGACTGGCCAAACTGATAGATGTCGGCGGTGTCGATGAAATTGCCCCCGGCCTCGACATAGGCATTGAAGATGGCGGCACTCTCGGCCGCATCCGCGCCATGTCCCCACCGCCCGCCGAAATTGGCGGTGCCGAGCGCCAGCTCCGCCACCCTGAGGCCTGTACGGCCGAGAAGTCGGTATTTCATTCCTTAAACTCCTGAGAGGCCGAATATGTCGTGTGGTCCGGCGGGAAAGGGCTCCATTGCGGCAAATGCGGGCATATGCCTGTATTTAGGTGAAATAATCGGACCGCGTCTTCGGTTCAGAGCAAAGCGAGGATCCCATGGCGCTGTTCCAGGCGATGGCACCCCAATCGGTCCTCAATCCTTTTCTGGTTCCGCACCACGCCTCGGCTACCGCATCGGTCCGGTCTGCGCCGCGCTTCGTCGGCACGACGCAGGCCTCACGCCGATCGTCCTTGCCGCGTCGCCTTTCTCAATCCGGCGCAGGGGCAGGACGAAATCATGATTTGATGCATATACCCGTAACTCGGCGCCGTCTAGTCCTCAGTGGGCCGCCGTCACGAGAACATCGAATATCTTCCTGTCCAGAGACCCGGCAATTTCGGTCACCTCCCGATTTCCGTATTGGCCAAACAGGTCCGACGGGCGATCGTACTCGAACACGGCTGTGCCCGCCGCGGTTTCGTAGAGCATGATGCGCAGGGGCGCGTAGAGCCCGGCCGCCGCATTGCGGCTCGTCATCTGGGTGGCGATGAGCACGTTGCCGATCACGAACTGGGCCGCATTCTGCTTCTGGCCGAGGATCAGCCTTTCAAGGCATTGCCGGAGCCGGTCCAGCCGGGCTGGGCGATCTGCGACCAGTCGGCAGGCTTGCCATCGAGCCGGGCCATGCGACGCCCTTGCCGCGAGACCACGACCTCGGGTTCAACCGGGCAGGTGAAGATGTTCTCGACCAGCGTGTATTCGGCTGCCAGGCGTCCGACGGGATGGAGGCCCACCGTGTCGATACGGCCGCTATCGAGGTAGATGTCGTCGCGGACGTGGAAGCGCACCACCTCCCCGAACACCACGTGGTCACCGACCTCGCCGATGGGGATGATGCGGTCCAGCCGGCATTCCATGCTGACCGGCGCCTCGCGCACGCGGGGTGCCGACACTAGGTCGCAGGCACTCTTCGTCAGGCCGGCCAGCTCGAATTCGTCGGCCTCCGGCGGATGCTCCATGGAAGAGTGGTGCATGGCGTCCGCGAGCGGCAGGGTCACAAGATTGGTGACGAACCCGCCGGTCTCGCGGATATTGACGAGGGTGTCCTTCAGCGTGACCCGGTCCGATTTCGGCTGGATGGTCAGCGAAACCATGGGCGGCTTGCGGCAGACCGCAGTGAAGAACGAGAAGGGCGCCAGATTGGCGACGCCGTCCGCCGACACGGTGCTCACCCAGCCGATGGCGCGCGGCACGATCGAACCGATGAGGATCTTGTAGCAGGCGGTTGCATCCATGGATGCGGGATCAAGGATCATCGGCGGCTCTCCAAAGCGGTGTGCGCGATGCGGCGCACCTCTGCCTTCTGGTGCTTGCCGTTCTGGTTGCGCGGGATTGGGACCTCGCCGACGCTCCAGAAGTCCGGCACCTTGTAGTCGGCGATGCGGGCCTTCAGGAATGCGCGCAGGGCTTCGGCGTCGATCGTACCGTCGCACCGCTGCACCAGGGCGAACGTCTTCTCGCCGAGCACGGGGTCCGGCACCCCCACCACGGCGCAGTCGGCCACGCTTTCGTGGCTCATGAGAGCGTTCTCGACCTCGGCGCTGAATACCTTGAATCCCCCCCGGTTGATCATGTCCTTCAGCCGGTCGTGGACATAGACGAGGCCGTCCGGGTCGCGGGTTGCCACATCGCCGCTGCGCCAGTAGCCGTCGCGGAAGGCGAGGGCCGTGGCCTCCGCATTCTGCCAATAGCCGGGACTGACGTTCGCGCCGCGGATGAACAGCTCGCCGGAGCCGCCCGGCTGAACCTCCTGCCCATCCTCGCCCACCACGATCAGGTCGTCGCATTGCAGCGGCAGACCGACGCTGGCAGGCGCACGCAGGGTCCACTCGGCAGGCATGATGGTGCAGACGGCGCAGGTCTCTGTCGCGCCGTAGGCGTTGATCAGGCGCAGCGCCGGCGCAAGCTCCGCCATGCGGGATATGACCGCCGGCGGCATGACGGCTCCGCCATAGACACCATAGCGCCATGTAGAGAGGTCGTGGTCGGCGAAGCCCGGCTCCATGAGGCAGAGCTGGTACATAGCCGGCACCAGGACGGCGAAGGTGATGTGTTCCCGCGCGATCGTCTCCAGCACCGCCTTCGCCTTGAACTCCCGCATCATGACGATGGCGCCGCCGCAGGCGAGGGCCACCGACATCACTGGGCCGAAGCCGGCGATGTGGGTGCCGGGGACGACGAGCAGGCTCCGCTGCGGCCGGTCGATGCCGAGGGCGTAGAGATAATGCAGGCAGGTATGGACGAAGTTGAAGTGCGTGAGGCAGGCGCCCTTGGGCTTTCCAGTGGTGCCCGAGGTGTAGACGATCAGCATCACGTCATGCTGATGGAGTTCCGGCAGGGGGCTGGCGTCAGCATCGGCGAGGGATGCGAAGGCATCGGGATGACCTTCCGGCGCGTCCGCCAGCAGAAGGCGGCGAATGCTGGAGCCCGCGGGAAAGCGGTCCACCCATGCCTGACCCGTGACGGCGAGGATGGGCAACGCATTGCCCACGATATGCGCCACATCGACCGGGCCCAGCCGCGTGCCCAGCGGAACGGCAATGCCGCCGGCGCGGACGGTCGCCAGTATGGCGACGAGATATTCGAGGCGATTGTCCAGCATCACCGCGACGCGGTCGCCGGGAGCAAGTCCCTCGGCAATCAGGCCGAAGGCGCTCGCATCCACCAGCCTGTCCAGCTCGGCATAGGTGAGGCGGCGGTCGCCGCAGACGATGGCTTCGCCATAAGGGTTGCGCGCGACCGAGGCGCGGAACATGGCATCGTAATTCGCCGGCCTGTGGCGAAAGGCACGGACCGTGCGCCCGCCCGGGACCTCGACCAGCGCCGCCTCGTTCACCGATGATGGCACCTGCCAGCGGCCGTCGGCGTGGACGCCGAGCGGGGCGTCCGCTTCTCCGAAGGCGCCGGGCGCCGGAATGCCGTCAGGATGCATGGCCGGCCCCCGTCAGCTCTGGCGTGTTGAGGATCGCCGCGGCATAGGCCGGCGTTTCGAGGCTGGGATAGTGGCCGGCTCCGGGGATGGTCCCGATCGTGGCGCCGGAAAAGAGCGGCCTGATCCGCTCCGCGGCCACCTCGGCGGTGAGAACGGGGTCGAAGGCGCCCACGAAGATGCGCACGGCGCCGGCGAAATCGCCGATCTCCTGCGAGATGTCCTCGGTGGTCCAGGCGCGCAGATAGCCGGCGATGGCCTGCCTTGTGGCGCTCTCCTGAGAAAGGCCTGCCATCCAGGCCGCGAAGGCCGGACCTAGCCGGCCGCCGGTGACGGCGCTCGCGCATTGCCCCCGGACATCCGCACTATCGGCGGCAGCTCCGAAGAAGGCCGCGCCCTGTTCATCTAGCGGAAAGCCCGAGGCCGGCACGGAGCACAGCAGCGTCAGGCTGTCGATGCGCCCCGCCGCAAGGGGGGAGCCGGCAAGCAATTGGGCCGCCTGCCCGCCCATGGAGTTGCCGACGAGGTCGAAATGCTCCCAGCCGAGATGGTCGGCCAGCGCAAGCATGTCCTCTCCCATCTCGCGGACGGAGAAGGCGCCGTCGCGGTCCCGGGACCGGCCGTAGCCCCGGAAATCCGGGAATACGAAAGTCGCCGCCGTGCCATCGAGGAATGCCATCATGGGAGCGTAGGTCCGGTGATCGGCGAGCCATGTATGGGCCGCCATCACCTTGCGGGGGCCGCTGCCCACCGTCGTGTAGCCGAGGGGTTCCATGCCTCACTCCGCAGCGGCGCGGGCGGCGGGCGCCTTGGCCAGAGCGAGATACTCGCTCGCCGGCATCAGCTCGCGGCCAAGATTTTCGGCGATGTCCCGCATCATGCGGAACAGGCCGGCATTGCTCTCGATGAGATCGTCCCGGTGCGGCCACTTCCACACCGTGTCCTCCATGCCGACGCGGATGTGGAGCCCGAGAAGCAGGCCGAGCGTGGCGAGATGGCTGCTGGCCCGCCCGCCGGCGCAGACCATGATGACCGCGCCGGGGTCCACGTGGCGGATGAGGCGCACCTGCCGCATCAGGCACTCGATCATGCTTTCCGGGCCGTACATGGGGCTGCATCCCGGCAGTCCGGCGAGCACGAGCCAGGTCAGGGGACCGGAGACGAGGCCGCTGTCGATCAGCAGGCGCCGGGCGTTGTCGATGTCGCCGTCGGTATAGACCGCGATCTGCGGCGTCAGGCCCGCCTCCAGAACCAGCCGCGTCTTCTCGATGATCGCGTGGGGCGGCTTCACGAAGAGATTGTCGCCGAGGATCAGCGCCGTGGTGTTGACAGGCACCGCATCGATGAGGCCGAGCTCAAGCATCTTCTCGAGGCCGTCGCACTCCGCGTCATCCACTGCGACGAGGCAGGCATCGAATGCGAGGGTCGGGTGCGACGCCCTGAGATGGCGCAGTACATCGCCGAACAGCTGCGGATCCAGCACGTTGTAGCCCTTGGCATCGCGCGCATGGACGTGGATGACCTGTGCGCCCTCGGCGATGCAGGCCTCCGCCGAGGCGATGATCTCCTCGGGGGTGGTGGGCTGGTTGGGGTTCTGCGCCTTGGTGAAGAAGGCGCCGTTGATGGCGGCGGAAATGATCGCCTTCGGTGGAGCCGCCCAGCGGGGCATCGGATCGGCGCCGGATACATGGCTCTTCGCCGTGTCCATGATGTCCGGCAGGCCGTAGGGGCGCCAATAAGTGCGGATGCGCTCGCGCTCAACGTTCTTGGCGACGCGGTCCCAGTTCACGGTGTTGGTGTTCAAGGTCATGGCAGTCTGTCCTGTCTCGGGGTCACAGGGAGGCAAGGGGGCATCCGCCCTTGTCGAGCGGGCGGAAGGCGTCGGGGCCGGGCACGGTGCGCAGGACGCGGTAGAGATCCCATTCGCTCTTGCTCTCCGCGGGCGTCTTCACCTGCGCGAACAGCATGTCGTGGACCATACGACCGTCGACGCGCAGGCGACCGCCGCGGGCGAACATGTCGTCCACCGGCATCTCGCGCATCTTCTCGACTACCTTTGTGGTGTCGTCCGTGCCCGCCGCCGCGATTGCCTTCAAATAGTGCCGCACGGCCGAATAGGTGCCCGCCTGGAAGGAGGTGGGCATGGCCTTGCGTCGGTCATAGAATTTCTTCGACCAGGCGCGGGTAGCGTCGTCATAGTCCCAGTAGAAGCCCTCGGTGAGGTAGAGGCCCTGCGCCGCCTTCGTGCCCAGCGACTTGGCCTCGCTGAGGGTAATGAGGAGGGCGGCGAGGCGCTGCTTCCCATCCGCGCCGACGCCGAACTCGTTCGCCTGCGTCAAAGCATTCGCGAAGTCCTTGCCGGCATTGGCAAAGGCGATGATCTTCGCACCTGACTGCTGGGCCTGAAGTAGGAAGCTTGAAAAGTCCTGCGTGCCGAGGGGGTGCCGTGCGGCGCCAAGCACCTTGCCGCCGTTGGCTTCGATCAGCGCGGTGGCGTCGGCCTGGAGGGCATGGCCGAAGGTATAGTCCGCCGTGATGAAGTACCAGGTGTCTCCACCTTGTCGCACCAGCTCCCGGGCGGTGGAGTTGGCCAGCGCATAGGTGTCATACACCCAGTGCATCCCGGTGGGCGAGCAGGCCTTGGCGGTGAGGGCTGAGGTGGCGGCGCCGGTCGCCACGGAGATGCGGTTCTTGTCCCGCGCAATATCCTGCACAGCGAGCGCCACGGCGGAGGAGACCATTTCGAAGATGGCGCCGACACCGTCCACGTCGAACCAGCGGCGGGCGATGCCGGCGCCGATGTCCGCCTTGTTCTGGTGGTCAGCCTGGAGCAGCTCGACAGGACGCCCGAGGACGGTTCCCCCGACTTCCTCGATGGCCATCCGCGCGGCCTCTACCGCGCCGAGGCCCGCCGGGTCCGAGTAATTGCCGGACAAGTCGGTGAGAACGCCGATGCGAATGGGCTTCTTGTCCTGGGCGCGGGCAGTGCCGGCCGCTGCGAGCGCCAGCACGGCCGCACCGCCGCGAATGAAGGCGGAACGTGAAATCATGGCTTCCTCCCGAGTTCCTGTTTTTTATTCTGGCTGCTGCCGTCCGATCGCGCGGACGGCAGCGTTTGGGCGCAACTGTGCCGGTCTGCGTTCAGGTTGCCGGCAGGGCGCGCCTCCGCGTTCCGCGCCCGTGACGAAGCGCGGTGGCCTGGCGGCAGACGCAATGCCGCCTTGGGTTTTTGATCTCAGGCGGGGATGATCACGCCGACGCGCGCGAGGGGTGCTGCACCATCCCCTCCATCACGTCGCGGCCCTTGGCCGTGTCCGCATAGATGCGTCCGTAGACGATGCGCCCGTTCTCGACCTTGAAGAGCATGCAATGCTCGTTTTCCATGAAACGGCCGTTCTTGGCCTTTGCGCGGGCGACGACGGGCACCACCACGTGAGTACCTGCATCGAGGATCGCGTGGGCGTCATAGTTGAAATAATCGTAGTAATTTTCGTAGAGGTCGGCCCAGAATGCCCTGAACTCGTTGATCCCCGTGTACTTGCCGCCGTAGGGAAGGGAAGTAGGGAACTCGAAAACCACGTCCGGCGATAGAATTTCGATGAGTTTTCGCTTGTCGTTCGCCTCAAACCCGGTGAATGCCGCCCGGCACGCCTCGACGATCCCGCTGTTGTCGGTCATGGCTGTCCTCCCAATTGATTTTTTTCACACGAGAATGGTCTCGAAGATGATCTTGGTTGCTTCTTCCAGCGGCCTTACGCTCTGCGCAGCCTTCATGCGCAGCAGCGCTCCTTCCCAGCTGTTCAGGATGAAGTCGGCGAGGACCGCCGGGTCGGTCTTCGACTTGATGTCGCCGCGGCTCTGGGCTTCCCCGATGGTTGCGGCGAACTGGCCGCTCCAGATGTTGAAGTTCTCGGCGAGCCGCTGACGCATCCGTTCGCTGTGATCGGCGGTTTCCAGGCTGAGGTTGCCCATCATGCAACCCTTTTTGAACCCGAGCCCGATGAAGAAGCCGATACGCTCGTGGAAATATCCGCGGAGCCGATCGAGGGGTGGCAGGTCGGCCTTGTCGAAGAACTCCGCGATCTTCCCCCGGTGCCGCTCGAAGTACAGGTCGATGATTTCGGCGGCGAATGCCTCCTTGCTTTCGAACAGGTTATAGAACGAGCCCTTCGGCACCTCGGCAGCCTTCGCGATGACATCCACGCCCGTAGCGTTGAAGCCACGTGCATGAAATTCGGAAAGTCCCGCGGCCAGCAGCTTGGCGCGGGTTTCCGCTCCTCGCCGATTTGGTGCGCGATTGGCCATCTCTAACGTCCTTCCCGCCGGTTGGATGGCTTGAATGGGATTTCAAGCCGACCGGTCTAATTTATCACTTTTCCCGGCTCATTTCACAAAATCTTCGGGCGACACGGCGATCTGGCCGACGCTGGAAAGATAGCCTGATGGCGGGAAGGGATAACCGGCGATGCCCCAGTTGGCGCGAGGGTACTCCCTGAGGATGCACCACACGCGGCCGGCATTGTCCGGGTCGTTCGGCACGCCTTCCGTCTCCAGAACCAGCCGCGTGAGATCCCGCATGACGCCCTGCTTGGCGCGGTCGTCCATCAGGCCCTCGATGGTGTGGACGCGGAACCGGTAGCGCGGGCGGCCGGGCGGCATGCCGCCGATGAACACGTGGTGCGGCTCGAGTTCGTTCACGAAGGCCCAGGCGATGTTGCGCGCTTCGGGCGTATCCGGAATTTTCTCCCACCACATCAGCGTCTTCACCGCCCGGTGCATCATCGCCTCGAGCTTGTCGGCCGGCAGCGCGCCCTTGGGCAGGGACAGGTCGATCATCGGCATCGCATATCCTCCGGCCCGGCGTTCTCGCGCCGGTGCCCTAGCTTTGTCTTCCGGCATGAGCGAATGCCGGAACGGGATTAAATTTGACCAGTCGTCTTATATAGTCAAGCGCCTTCTTTCGCAGGCCGATCGAGGCGAGGACGGAGGGTGGACATGGAAACGCACGGGTTCGGCGGGAGTGTGCAGCAACAGGCGGGAGGATCGAAGTTCGCACAGCTCGCACACGACGAAGGACGTGCGCTTGTTGTCGTCCACGAAGGGATGGTTCTTGGCGATGCCAAAGGCATAGGCGGCGGCCAGGGCGGCCACGTCGGAGGCGGACACCCGTGCTCCGGCAGCGTCATCCTGCTGCATGTAGTGGTAGCGGTTCTTCGGGCCATCCAGGGCCGTCTCCAGGAGCCCCTCGTCACGCACGCCCCTGCCGCCCCCATGCTCCTGCGAGCTGCGCGTCATGAACGGCGCACACGACGGCCTTGGTGACCCAGCGCGGCTCGCCCTGGCGGCCTCAGGCTTCGCCGATTTCGAGAGGACGCGCGCGATCCGCAGTCCATTCGGCGAGCGATCCGTCATATTCCAGTGTCGTGCCATAGTCGATCACGGCCAGCGCGAGAGCCCCCAGGGCCGAGGCGACGCCGCCACCGCAATAGGTCACCACCAACTCTCCCGCCAGCGCGGTGCGTGCCTTGAACAGGCTGCGCAGCTCCGCCGGCGGCCGCAGGGTGTTGTCCGCCTCGCTCAGGAGCTCGACGAAGGGAAGATTGGCGCTGCCGGGAATATGCCCCGGCCGCGACCGGCCGGGCACCCGGCCGGAGAAATCATCCCTCTGGAGAAGGCAGACCAGCCGTCCCGTTCGCCGCCCCTCCATGATGTCGAGAACGTCCTGCGTGGTGGCGACTGTGCCGGCCGGAAGCGGCAGGGTGTAGGTCGACTTCACATAGGGGGAGAGGCCGAATTCCAACGGGCGGCCCTCGGCCCGATACTTTCGCAGCCCGCCATCAAGCACGCTCACGCGCTGATGCCCGTAGGAGCGGAGCACCCACCACAGACGCGCGGCCCATTGGTTCGACAGGTCGTCATAGATGACCACATGGGACGTGCGCGTGATCCCGAGCCGGCTGGCGGCGGCGGCCAATTGCGAGGCCGTGGGGCGGGTGAAGGGGAAGGGCGCGCCCGGATCGGAAAATTGGGTGAACAGATCCGCGAAGCGGGCGCCGGGGATGTGGCCCCGGCGTTCATAATCGTCGAGCCCGCTGCGGAACTCGGCCGGCGTGCCGTCGCGCGGCGGGTCGAGATACACGCTGGCATCCAGAACGATTAGATCGTCATCGCCCAGATGTTCCCCGAGCCATTGCGTGGAGACGAGAGGAAAGGTCTTGGGCATACTGGAAATCCGGTCCGGGTCGGGCGGCAGGCACGCTGGGAGACAGGATCGCGGACTTGCGTCCGCGGCGCCGCCGATATAAATTCTAAACTAAATTTATATATGAAATGCAAGAAATGCGTGGCGCTTCACTTCAATCTGTCGCCTCCGCCGCCGATAGCGAGGATCGCGCACAGGCCGCGGGGGGTGAACTCCCTCCGCCAGGAGTGGCGCCGTCCTCCGCCCGCTACGGGGCCGCGGTCAAGGACTTGGCGGTGAGCGAGGTGGAGCGGCGCAGGCTGCTCAATCCGCGTGACCGCACCATCTATCGCGAGGTGGCCGGCCAGTTTGGCGTCGGCGAGCAGTCCCTCCGCCTGTGGATGAAGAAGCGGGACGCCGAGCGGCTGGAAGCCGCCGAGCCTGCGGCCGGGTCGGGCGAGGTCATCTCGCCGGAGCAGATGCAGAGCGAGCTTCAGGCCCTGCGGCGACAGATCCAAAAGCTGCGGACCGAGAATGACGTGCTGAAGCGGGCCTTCGTGGTGTTCTCGTCCGAATGGGCTCGCGACAAATAGAGAGGCCCGGCCGTGGCCGAGCCGCGTCGGCATCCGTCACGGCGGATCGAGCAGCCCCTGCCCCTGCCCGCGCCGCTTCAGGTTCGCCGCCACCTTCTCCACCAGCGCCAGCCGCGCGCCGCTTCCGATAGCCGCCGTATGCGGCGACACCCGCACCCGCGGATGGCTGTAGAAGGGATGGCCGGCCGCAAGCGGCTCGGGCGTCGTGGTGTCGAGGGTCGCGCGCCCCACCCTGCCATCCGCCAGGGCGTCGAGCAGGGCGTCGTCGTCGATCAGGCTGCCGCGCGCCACATTGATGATGTGGATGCCCGGCTTTGCCGCCCGCAGGCTGTGCGCGTTCAGGATGTGCCGCGTCTGCGGCGTGGCCGGCGCGGCGAGCACGAGGTGGTCGCTCACCGCGAGAAGCTCCTCCACCGATCGGACGAAGGCGACACCGTGCTCCGCCGCCGGCGCGGAGCGGCGCAGGGCGTGGACGCGCATGCCCAGCCCCAGCGCCCGGCACGCCACCGCCCGGCCGATGGCGCCATAACCCAAAAGGCCCAGCGTCGTGCCCTCGATGGGCTCGAACGGGCGGGTGCGCCACGCCTGCGGATCGTCGATCCACACCGTGTGCAGGGCCTTCACCGCCTCGAAGATGGTGCCGATGACGAACTCGGCGATGGGCCCCGCCGCCACCCCGCGCGCCGTGCTCGCCGGGAGCGAATTGAGGAACCAGCGCGGATAATGGTCCGTCCCCGAGGAGACGAGCTGGATCCACTCCAGCCCGAACGGCCAGCCTTCCGGCGGGTCCGGCGGCTCCGGCAGATGGGGCAGGTCCCACACCCCGAACATGGGCGCGGCCACGAGGATCCGCGCCTCGGCGGGCAGCGCCGCCGGCGCGCCGCGGGGCACGGGCAGCACCTCGGCTCCGAGGCGGTCCGCGAGCACTTTGTTGAAGAAGGGCTCGAGCTGGCTGGCGATGAGCATGGCGCCTCTCCTGCGGGTCAGATCACCACCAGTTCGTCGAACGCACCGTGCTCGGGCGCGAGGTTCCAGCTGCGCATCCACTCGGTGGTGTAGGCGAAGCGCTTGGGATCCAGCGGCTTGGCGTGGGCATAATGGACGAAGTGGTCGGCGATCTCGTGGGGCGCGATGCGGTCGCGGATCTGGTCCACGATCAGGTGATGCTTGAAGCTGCCGAAATCGGCGCGGATGAGGTCCGCCGCGGCGTTGACGGCGGCGAGGTAGCCCTGGCGCTGCGCCGGCGTGAGGTCCGGCGAGATCACCTCCGCGCCGCGATAGAAGTTGGCCGAGATGATGTGCGCGCCCTCCTTCAGGGCGAGGCTGACATAGGGCTCCATGAGCGAGGCGGCCCGCAGCGTGCCGGCCTTCAACTGCTGATAGCGCAGGAAGGGCTCGCCCACGTGCTGCAGCACGATGTCCTCCCGTGGCAGCGTGCCTTCCAGGAACTGCAGCGCGGTGTAATGCGAGCCGGTGAACTCGTTGATGCCCACAGGCACGCCGGCAAGGTCCCGGGGCTCCTGGATGTCGAGATCGAACGTGAGGATCACCTGGGCCGCCACCGCCGGCCGCAGGGCATGCACGCGGCTGCCGCGCCCGCTGCGGTCCGAGCGGTCGAGCCCGGCCCATTCGCACAGGTTGTAGGCGTCCGCCCGGCCGCTCTCGTAGAGCGATTCCTTCTGGCGCTTGAACGCATCCTGGTTGGACGTGACGGGATCGTGCCGCGCCACGAACTCGACCTCGATGCCGTGGGCGCGGAACAGGCCGCGCTCCAGCGCGACGATGATGGGCAGGTCGAACACCGGGACATTGGGGGCAAGGCGGATAACCTCAATTGTCGCGTCGGACATGGCTGGCTCTCCAGTGCTGTGTGGGAAAGGGGACGCTCCCGGCGCCCGCGGCGGGGCCGCGGCCGGGCGAAGGCGCGGCTCAGGCCTCCAGAGGACGCTGGGGGTCCTTCGACCATTCCGACAGCGAGCCGTCGTAGACACGGACCCTGTCGTGCCCCAGCGCCTTCAGGACGAAGCCGTCGAGGGTGGCGGCAATGCCGCTGCCGCAATAGGCGATGACGTCGGTCTCAGGAGAGATGCCCTTGGCGGCGAACTCCGCCTTCAGCACCTCCAGCGGCTTGAGGCTGTTGTCCGCCGCCGCCACCAGCGACCCCGCCGGCAGGGAGATGCTGCCGGGAATCCGCCCGCTGCGCCCGTGGGGCCCGGTGACCGCGCCGCTGAAGTGATCCGGGCTGAGGGCGTTCACCAGCGTGGCGCCTCCCGCCTCCACCACGGCTGCGACCTCCGGCAGGTCGGCGAACAGGCGCTGCGCCACGGGCTCGAAGGCGGGCGCGGGCGGATAGGCCGGCTGTGTGCCGTTCGCCGTGGGCCGGCCCTCCTTGACCCACTTGGCGAGGCCGCCGTCCAGCACAGCCACGCGGCGGAAGCCGAGGTCATTCAGCAGCCACCACACCCGGGTCGCCCAGCCGTAGGTCGAGGTGGAATAGACCACCACCACGGCATCCGGCCCGATACCCACGCTGGCGAAGGCCGCGGCGGCGGCCTCCGGCGGGAGGCGGGTGAAGTCGAGCGCGGCCGAGGTGTCGGAGAGGTCGTTCTTCAGGTCGAGATAACGGGCGCCGGGAATGTGGGCCTTCTCGAACACCGCGCGGGCGGGCTCGGCCTGCGCTGCACCGGGGGCGAGGGCGGCGCCCGCCGTGGCGTCGAACAGGCGCAGCTCCGGGTCAGCAAGGTGCTCGGCGAGCCATTGGGTGGAGACGAGGAGAGAGGGGGCGGGCTCGGTCATGATGTCTTTTCCCTAAGAGAGTGCCGGGATGCGGCGGAGAAGGTGCCCTCGCGCGACGCGCAGCCTCGTTACGCGCGGCCCGCCGGCGAGCCGGAGGCCCGGCGGTGCCCGCTGAGTTCATGCCCGGCACCGGGATGCAGGCGGAGGGCCACCGGCACGGCAGCCAGCACCAGGACCGCGAGCAGGAGGAAGGCGGCCGCATAGTCGCCGCCGCCGGGATGCGGGCGCTGTGCTGCCCAGGCGGAGAGGTTCACCACGGTGACGGACAGGGAGATGCCGATCATCACCGCGAACTGCTGGAAGGTGGTGTTGAGCGAGGTCGCTGGCGCCACCGAGCGGCGTGGCAGGTCGGCATAGGCGATGGCCGCCAGCGCATTGAGCTGGATGGCGCGGAAGAAGCCGCCCACCGAGGCGAGAAGGGCGATGAGCGCCACGCTCCAGGACGCCTGGAACGCCGCGCACAGGGCCAGCGCGAGGCCGCACAGCACGCCGTTCCAGATGATCACGCTGCGAAAGCCGAAATGCGCCAGGATCCGGGCGGTGAATGTCTTGGTGACGAAGGCGACGAGGCCGCTCGCCAGCAGCACCACGCCGCTCTCGATGGCAGTGAAGCCGAGGCCGAGCTGGAGCTGCAGCGGCAGCAGGAACGGCAGCGCGCCATAGCCCACGCGTACCAGGCAGCCACCCCAGAAGGAGACGCTGAAGGTCGGCACCTTCAGCAGCGCGAAATCCAGCAGTGGGGGATGCCCGCCGCCGCGCACGCGCCGCACATAGGCCGTGCCGGAGACGACCGCCACAGCGACAAGGCCGGCATACACGGCGGGTGAAATGCCGTGGTGACGCACCAGCCACAGCAAGCTCGCCCCGGCCACCAGCAGCAGCGCCAGCCATATCCACTGGCGCAGGTCGAAGGCCGGTGGCGCCTCGTCGGTCACCTGGGGCATGACGCGCGCGGCGAACAGATAGCCGGCGAGGCCGAGGGGCAGGTTGAGGAAGAAGATCCACCGCCAGTCGGAATAGGTGGCGATGACGCCGCCCAGCAGTGGGCCGACGAGCGGACCCAGCATGGCCGGCGTGATCATCCAGGCGAGCGCGGCCACGAGGTCGGCCTTGCTGGTGGCGTGGATGATGGCCATACGCCCCACCGGCATCATCAGGGCCGCGCTCGCGCCCTGCAGCACGCGGGCCGCCACCAGCGCGGGAAGGGATTGCGCGAAGCCGCACAGGGCCGAGCTCACGGCGAACAGGATGAGCGAGGCCTGGAACACCGTGCGGGTGCCAAAGCGGGCGGCGAGCAGGCCGCTCAGGGGAATGATGGCGACGTTGGCCAGCAGATAGACCGTCATGGTCAGGTCGAGGTTCAGCGGGCTGACCCCGAAGGCCACGGCGATCTGCGGCAGGGCGGGAGCGATGATGGTCGAGTCCAGCTGGTCCATGAAATAGGCCAGCCCCACCAGGACGGAGAGGGGACGATAGCTGGTGGTCCGGGGCGGCATGGCAGGGGGTCTTCGGCCGTTGCGACGTATTTTATTTAGTCCATCAATTTAATAAAATAAAGATTGAACTTAGAATTTTAAGTGGGTAGCGTCGAGATGTGCCGACGCTGCACCCCTCGGGGGGCCGTCGGCACCGCCTCGGAAGCATGGGACCACGTCCTGACCCGCCCACAGGGCGCCGCCATTTCGCCCGGCCCCGCGCCAGCGGGCCTGCCGACCTTCGGGCCGGCGACCTGGCCGCGCGCATGCTCCGAAGCGCAACAAAAATCGAACGCCGTTTTGGAGCGACACATGACTGCTCTGCCGCAAGCTTCCGCCGGGTCCGACATCCAGGCCGCACGGGTTCTGCACATCCCCGAGGAGCGGCTCGACAGCGCCCAGGCCAAGATCCTGTCCATCGCCGATTACCGGGGCGAGCGGGAAGCCCTCGACGCCGTGGTGGTCGAGCCCTATTCGCCGGTGGTTGGCGCCCACGTGCGCGGCCTCGACTTCAGCGCCTCCGCGCCGGAACTGGATGCGGCGCTCGCCCAGTTTCTCCATGACCGCCTGGTGCGCTACGGCTTCCTGTTCTTTGCGCCGGGCACGGTTCAGGCCGAGGATTTCGGCCGCCTCGTCAGCCTGTTCGGCCAGGCCCGCTACGCCGGCACGCCCTACACCCCCGCCCCGGCGGAGAACACCAACGTCAACACCATCGATTCCTCGGTGAAGAAGACGCGCATGAACCTGATCTGGCACATCGACCAGGCGTTCGTGCCCGAGCCACCGCGCTTCACCGCCCTGTTCGGCAAGGCCGCGCCGCCCACCGGCGGCGACACCCTGTTCGCCAACGCCACCGCTGCCTACGACCTGCTGGACCCTGATTTCGCGCGCTACCTCGAAACCTTGACGGCGGTGCACGACGTGGAGACGCAGGGCTTCCTGACCCTCGCCTACCAGGACCCCGGCGCGCTCGCCGCCCAGCGCGCCAAGTATCCGCCCATCGAGGCGCCGGTGATCCGCGTGCACCCCGACACCGGCCGCAAGCAGATCTTCGTCAGCGAGCTGTACACCCAGCGCATCCTGGGCGTTCCCCGCACGGTGAGCGACCACCTGCTCCAGATCCTGTTCGACTACGTCAAGTCTCCAGACGTGCAGACCCGCGTCGCCTGGCAGGAAGGCGCGGCGGTGATCTGGGACAACCGTGTGGTCCAGCATCGCGGCGTCGCCGATTACGGCGACGGCCTGCGCGTGCTCCATCGCGCCATCGTCCAGTAAACCCGCCCGACAGGCCGCCCCAGCCCCCGAGTGCCCGGCCCCGGGCGGAGACGTGAAGATGAACAGAAGAGAAAACCTGAAGCTGCTCGCGGGCGCCGCGTCCGCCGCGCTGCTGCCGGCGGGGCGGGTGTCCGCTGCCGCCGCGCCGGTGCGCATCACCCTGCCCTCGCCCGGGAGCGCCGGCTCGGTGTGGCAGCCGCTGGTGTCGCGGCTCGGCATCGCCGAGGCGCTGGGGCTGAACCTGGAATGGATCGTCGCCGACCCCGGCAAGATGCAGACGCAGTTGACCGCTGGCGCGCTGGACGTGGGCGTCTACGGCTCGGTGGGGCTCAGCACCATCGTCAACAAGGGCAGCGACATCGTGCTGTTCGGCCCGGCGCTGGACAACAACACCCGCTGGGTGGTGCGCGGCGACAGCCCCTACAAAACCCCCAAGGACCTCGCCGGCAAGACGGTGGCCTCCACCCCCGAGACCAGCGAAACCTACCAGCAGGCCAAGATCACTGCCTCCCTCGCCGGTCTTGACTTCAACGACCTCAGGATTGTGTTCGGCTCACCTCTCGCAAACCTCGCCTTGTTCGAGCGCGGCGACGTGGAGGCCATCCTCACCCTGGAGCCCACCGCCACGCGCCTCGTCGCCCGCGGCGCCCGCGACCTCGCCCGGGTGGCGGACGAATGGGAGCGCGGCACCGGCCTCAAGGGCGCGCCCATCCTCGTCGGCCTCGCCGCAAGCCGCACCTGGCTCGACGCCAACCGCGAGACCGCCTCGAAGGTCTCCAGGCTGTTCGTGAAGGTCAACTCCGCCATCCGCGAGAACCCGCGGCTGCTGGTGGACGTGGCCCGCGACATCGGCATCAAGCCGGATGAGACCGAAGCCCTCGCGCTGCTGCCCGGACGGGCGCAGGGCTCCTATGCCACGGCGTGGGACGAGGAGGTGTTCAAGGTCATCGACAAGCAGATCGAAGTCGCGGTGAAACTCGGCCTGCTGAAGCAGGCGCCCGCCGGCAAGATCTACGTGAAGGTCTGAAGGCGGGCCCGGCCGGCTTCGGCCCGCCGGGCATGCGTGAAAGAGGAACCATGTCAGTCGTGGATAAAGCCGATGCAGCCGCCCGCGCCCGCCTGCGGGGGCAGCGCCCCGCCGCCCGGTGGGCGCCGGCGCTGCGCACCGCTGCGGGCGAGGCGCTACCCTTCATCGCCTCCTTCGTGCTGCTCGCGGCGGCGTGGGAGGCGATGGCCCTGTGGCTGCACTCGCCGCTGGTGCCGGACCTCTCCGCCATCCTGCGCGAATTCCTGGTCATCGGCGAGAGCGGCAAGGCGTTCCGGGAGATCTGGGTCACCTTCTACCGCATGGGGCTCGGCTTCCTGCTCGCGGTGGTGCTGGCGTTTCCCATCGGCATCGCCTCGGCGGTGTCGCGCAAGGCGGAGCGCTTCTTCGAGCCCGGGGTCATTCTCGGCCTCACCGTGCCCGGACTGGTATGGGCGCTTTTGTGCGTGATCTGGTTCGGGGTGAGCATCGTGTCCCCGGTGATCGCGGTGGCGCTGGGGGTGCTGCCCTCCATGGTCATCACGGTGCAGCAGGGCGTGCGCTCGCTCTCCGCCGACATCGTGGAGATGACGCGCGTGTTCCGGCTGAAGCGCACCACCGTGCTGCGGCGGATCTGGATTCCCCTGCTCTACGCCTCCACCATCTCCGGCGCGCGGGTGGGCTTTTCCATCGCCTGGAAGGTCATCGTGCTGGTGGAGATCTTCGGCATGTCGAACGGGGTGGGCTACCAGCTCAATTCCCAGTTCAGCCTGCAGAGCGTGGAGGGCGTGATCGCCTGGACCCTCGCTTTCTGGCTCGCAATGATGGCGGTGGAATACCTCGTGTTCCGGCCGATCGAAAAGAACGCCAGCCACTGGAAGAAATCGGCCTATGAGTAGCGACATCGTCATCGAGGGGCTGGGCAAGGCCTATGCCCCGCGCGGCGGGCGGCGCCCCGCCGTGATCTTCGATGGTCTCGACATGCGGGTCGAGGCCGGCCAGTTGGTGGCGCTCGTGGGTCCCTCGGGCTGCGGCAAGTCCACCCTGCTCAACCTCATCGCCGGGCTCGACGCGCCGGACGCAGGCGCCATCCGCTTCGACGGACGGGCCCGCGACAGCCGCCTCGCCATGGTGTTCCAGCAGCCGCGCCTGGTGGACTGGCTGACGGCGGAGGAGAACATCGCCCTCGCCTTCGAGCGCGAGGGCAGCCGGCCGCCCGGCGACGCCCGCGAGACGGTGCGCGCCCTCTTGCGCAAGGTGGGCCTTGTGGACCACGCCGGCGCCTATCCGCAGTTCCTCTCCGGCGGCCAGCGCCAGCGCGTGGCCATCGCACGCGCCTTCGCCGTGGACCCCGACATCCTGCTGCTGGACGAGCCCTTCAGCGCGCTCGACGAGCTGACCGCCCGCCGCCTGCGCCTTTTGCTGCAGAGCCTGTGGGGCGAGGCGGACGGCCCGCGGCCCACCGGGGTTCTGGTGACCCACAACATGCTGGAGGCGGCCCTGCTCGCCGACCGCATCTTCGTGCTCAACGGCCATCCCGGCCGCTTCGCCGCCGTGATGGACATCGACCTGCCGCACCCGCGCGACCCGGAGGACCCGGCCTTGTTCGCCATCCACCGGCAGGTGCTGCACGCCCTCGGCGAGGCCTGACACGGCCTCGCCGACCCGCGCAATCCCCATGAAACGGACCGGCCGGACCTCCCGGCCGGGCGGACCAACGCGGCCGGAGCCGGACGGCTGCCGCGCCCACAGCCGAGGACCCAAGCCCATGCCCCACGATGGACTGCGACGGCGCACCCTCCTCACAGCCGGCTTCGCCGCGCTCGGGCTCGCCGCGCTTTCCGGCCGCGCCCGGGCCGAGGCGGGAAAGCCCTTTTCCATCAACCTGATGGCGCCGAACAAGGGCAGCACCTCCGCCATCTATCCCGCCCTCATGGCCTCCGACCTCGTGGACCTGTCGGGGCTCGACATCTCCTGGGTCGGCACCGCGCCGGGCCAGATGCAGGTGCAACTGCTTTCGGGGGCGCTGAACGTGGGTGGCTACGGCGCGCTCGGCGTGGCGGAAGCCCAGCTGAAGGGCGCGGACGTGACCCTGTTCGCCCCGCTCAGCCTCAACCACGGCAGCTTCATCGTCCCCGCCGGCAGCCCGGCCCGCAAGCTGGAGGACCTGAAAGGCAAGCGCATTGCCACCGTGCCGGTGAACACCGACACCTTCCGCCAGGCGGAGGTGGCGGCCGCCCTTTATGGCCTGAACCTGCGCAAGGATTTCCAGGTGAGCCACAGCCCCGGCCTCGCCAGCCTCGCCCTGTTCGAGCGCGGCGACGTGGACGCCATCCTCGCCATCGAGCCCAACTCCACCCGCCTCGTGGCCCGCGGCGCGCGGGAGATCGCCCGCGTGGAGGACCTGTGGAACGCCGCCACCGGCAACAAGGAGCCGCTGTTCCTGGTGGGCTGGGCGGCGCGCAGGTCGTGGATCGACGCCAATCCGGAGGTGGCCGCCAAGGTCGCGAGGGCCTACCTCCACATCAACCGCGTGCTGCGCAAGGATCCCTCCATCCTCAAGCGGCCCGAGCTCTACACCGCCCTCGGCCTGCGCGAGGAGGAGACCGACGCCATCGCGCTCCTGCCCGAGCGCATCGCCCGCGTGACCCCGGTGGAGTGGAACCAGACGGTGTTCGACAATATCGGCCAGCAGATCGACCTGGCGCTGAAGTACGGCACGCTGGACTCCCGTCCGACCGAGCCGCTCTACACCGTGCTGCCGGGCGTATCATGAGCATGGAGGCCTCCTCCGGCGGCCGCCTCGCGCCCGGCGCGGCCGAGGCACCGCGTGCGGCGCCCTCCCGCGCCGGAACCCTGTTCCACCCCGGAACGTGGCGGCGCGCGGCGAGCCGCGTCGCGCCGGTGGCCCTGCCCCTGCTGCTGCTCGGCCTTACGGCCGGCGCATGGGAGGCCATGGCGGTGGCGCTCCACTCTCCGCTCGTGCCGCACCTGCCGGAGATCGGCAAGGAGCTGGCGCGCATCTTCAGGGGCGGGCACTTTTTCGGCGAGATGGCGGTGACGTTGCTGCGGGTGGGGGCGGGCTTCACCATCGCCTTCGCCGTCGCGGTGGCCGCCGGCATCGCCATGGGCCGGCAGAAGGCGGTGGCGCATTTCCTGGAGCCGGCGATCATCGTCGGGCTCACGGTGCCGGGGCTGGTGTGGGCGCTCCTGTGCATCATCTGGTTCGGCATCGGGCTCACCGGCGCGGCGGTGGCGGTGGCGCTCTCCATCGCCCCGGCGCTGCTGCTCAACATCCTGCAGGGCGTGCGCGCGGTGGATGCCGAGCTGCTGGAGGTGGCCGCCATGCTGCGCCTGCCGCTGCGCACGCGCCTCGCCTGCCTGTGGCTGCCGAGCCTGATGCCCGCGCTGCTGGGCGGTGCGCGGCTCGGCCTGTCGCTGGCGTGGAAGGTGGTGGTGCTGGTGGAGCTCTTCGGCCTGTCGAGCGGCATCGGCTACCAGCTCAACAGCGAGTTCGGTGCCCAGAACGTGGCTGGCGTCATCGCCTGGACCCTGGGCTTCGCCGCAGTGATGGGCGTGCTCGAATATGGCGTGCTCGCCCAGCTGGAGCATCACCTGATGCGCTGGCGCCGCACGGCGCAGGTGTGAGGCCGGCCATGGACAGCGCGCCTCGCGGGTTGCCACTTCTCATCAGCCGGCTGGATAAGGACTATGCGGGCAAGGCCGGGCCCCGGCCGGTGCTCCGCGGCATCGACCTTCAGGTGGAGGCCGGCGCCTTCATCACGCTCATCGGCCCCTCGGGCTGCGGCAAGTCCACCATCCTGCGCCTCGTGGCCGGGCTCGACCGCGACTATTCCGGTTCCATCCGCGTCGGCGAAGCGCCGATCCGCGGCCCGGACCTGTCGCGGGGCATGCTGTTCCAGGAGCACCGGCTGTTCCCCTGGCTCACCGTGCGCCAGAACGTGGCGCTCGGTGCCTTCCACTCCGGGCTTGCGCCGGCGGCGCTCGACGCCCTTGTCCGCGAGTTGCTGGAGCGGGTGGGTCTCGCCCATGCCGCCGACCTGTTCCCAAGCCAGCTGTCGGGCGGCATGGCGCAGCGCGCCTCCATCGCCCGGACCCTCGCCGGGCAGCCGCGCCTGCTGCTGCTTGACGAGCCGTTCAGCGCGCTGGATGCCTTCAATCGCCTCGCGCTCCAGCTGGAGCTGGAGCGGCTGTGGCAGCGCACCGGCATCACCATGATCCTGGTCAGCCACGACATCGAGGAAGCCGCCTACCTCTCCGACCACATCGTGGTGCTGGAGGCCGATCCCGGCCGCATCCGCACCGTGGTGGAGAACCCCTTGCCGCGCCCGCGCGACCGCGTCTCGCCGGCCTTCAACGCCATCAAGGCGCGCCTGTTCGAGGCGCTCCACGTGGACACCGGCGCACCGTCCGCCGTCCCCACCGACCCCGTGCCCACCGATCCCGCGCCCGAGGAGGCCATCCCATGACCGCTGCCGTCGAAGCCTTGAGGACCCCATCCGTCCGCGACCAGGTGAGCGCGGAGGAGTGGCAGGCCCGCCTCGACCTTGCCGCCTGCTACCGGCTCGCCGCCCGGTGGGGGTGGACCGACCACATCTACACCCACTTCTCCGCCCGCGTGCCCGGCACGGAGGAGCACTTCCTCATCAACGCCTTCGGCCTCACCTTTCCGGAGGTGACGGCATCCAACCTGGTGAAGGTGGACCTTGCCGGCACCGTGCTGCTGGACATCACCGGCCGCGGCCACAACCAGGCCGGCTATGTCATCCACAGCGCGGTCCACGCGGCCCGGCCGGACCTGAAGGCCGTGCTCCACACCCACACCACCACCGGGGCCGCAGTCTCCGCCCAGCGCGATGGCCTGCTGATGATCTCGCAGCACGCCGCCCGCTATTACGGCCGCATCGCCTATCACGACTACGAGGGCTTCGCCCTGAACCTCGACGAGCAGCATCGCCTGGTGCGTGATCTCGGCGACAGGCGGGTGATGATCCTGCGCAACCACGGCCTGCTGGCCGCCGGGCGCAGCGTGGGCGAGGCGCTGCAGGAGCTCTATTTCCTCGAACGCGCCTGCGCCATCCAGATCGCCGCCCTCGCCGGCGGCGCGCCCCTGGTGGTGCCGGATGAAGCCGCGCTGAGGCAGGCATCCGAGACCTACGCGCGCGCCTCCGGCGGCAGCTACACCACCCGCAACTGGGAGGCGTTCGTGCGCGAGCTGGACGCCGTCGACACCTCCTATCGCCAATAGCCGAAAGGACCGCAGCCATGGGCCACGACGCGGGCAGAAGGCAGATCAGGCTGGGCCTGTTCGTGCTCCATGCGGGCTATCACCTCGCCGGCTGGCGCCATCCCGATGCGCGCTCCGGCGGCGCGGATTTCGGCTTCATGCGCGAGACCGCGCTGATCGCCGAGCGCGGGCTGTTCGACTTGTTCTTCCTGCCGGACACACCCACCGCCTCGCGCGGGGCCTCGCCCTCGGCGGCGGCGCGGCTGGAGCCGCTGACGCTGCTCAGCGCCCTCGCCGCGGTGACGACCGACATCGGCCTCGTCGCCACCGCCTCGACCACCTACAACGAGCCGTTCAACCTCGCCCGCCAGATCGCCTCTCTCGACCACCTCAGCGGCGGGCGGGCGGCGTGGAACATCGTCACCACCCTCTCGGCGGAGGTGGCCGCGAGCTTCGGCCGCGCCGGCCACCTGCCCCACGCCCAGCGCTACGCCCGGGCCGCCGAATTCATCGACGTCGCCAAGGGCCTGTGGGACAGCTGGGACGATGACGCCTTCGTGCGCGACAAGGCGAGCGGGGTCTATTTCGACAAGGCCAAGCTGCATTATCTCGACCACGAGGGCGCGCACTTTTCCGTCCGCGGCCCCCTGTCCCTCGCCCGGCCGCCGCAGGGCCATCCGCTGCTGGTGCTGGCGGGCGCCTCCGATGAGGGGCAGGCGCTGGCGGCGCAGGTGGCGGACATCGTCTTCAGCGCCCAGAATGACCGCGCCGAGGCGCAGGCCTTCTATGCCGGGGTGAAGCGCCGGGCCGCCGCGGCGGGGCGCGACGCCTCCCGCCTGCTGGTGTTTCCCGGCGTGCTGCCCATCCTCGGCGCCACCGAGGCGCAGTCGCGGGCGAAATTCGACCACCTGCAGAGCCTCGTGGACATGGAGCAGGCACTGCCGCTGCTGTCCTTCTTCCTTGGGCACGACGTGTCCGGCCTGCCGCTGGATGAGCCGCTGCCCGAGCTGAGCACGTCGGACGCCATGAAGAGCCGCACCGAGCTCCTCACCGGCCTCGCGCGCAACGAAAAGCTCACCGTGCGCGAGCTGGCGCGGATCGTCGCCGCCGGGCGCGGCCACCTGGTGGTGGTGGGCAGCCCCGTGCAGGTGGCCGACACGCTGGAGCGCTGGTTCCTCGACGGCGCCGCCGACGGCTTCAACGTCATGGTGCCCTATCTGCCGGGCGGTCTCGAGGACTTCGTCGACGGCGTGGTGCCGATCCTCCAGGCACGGGGCCTCTACAAGACCGCCTACGCCCCCGGTACACTGCGCGACCGCCTCGGCCTCCCCCGCCCCCCGAGCCGATACGCCACCCCGTCGAGCCCCCCGCAGCCTGTTCCCATCCCCGCCGAGCGGTAGCGCGCCGCCAAGACGGATGGGGTGCCAGGGGCGGATGTTGCGGTCCTGACCGGAATCGGATCTTCATAAAAGATGGCGGTGAGCAGTGCGTGGCCGGCCGTACCACCAAAGTGGCCACGGGAGATATCCGGAGGTGATGCGCGCCGGTTCCGGTACCGGCTCAGGCTCGGAACTCACTCATCAGAGCCAGAAGATGAGGGCCGCGGCGATGCGGCGCCAGTCCTTGAGCCTGGCGAAGAGGTTTTCGACCTTGTGCCGCTGCCGGCAGAGAGCCTTGTCGTAGGCGAAGGGCTCGTTCCCCTTTGCAACAAGGGCATCCCGGAACGAGGCGCAGTCGTAGCCGCGATCGGCGATCAGGTTTCGGGCCGATCCGCTGCGATGATCTGCAGCTGCACCTTGGGAAAGCGAGCGAGGAAGGCCGGGATGCCGGCGAGGTCCACAAGCCGGTGGAGAGCCCGCACGAGGCAGCCAGCGGGAACGTGGCGTTCGAGGCTGAACGCGTAAAAAAGCGCCCGCTGCATCACCGTCCGCTCACCCATCGCCGGCCGGCCCTCCCATCACAAGGACGACTGAATCGGGACGTCGTCCCGGCAGCAACGCCGACTTTTTCAACGGAATCGGCGCGAAGCTGAATGCCGACTTAGCGCCATTGCCCGGTGGCGAGTTGGCGGCGAAAGGCAGCCCCTCTGTCAGGGCTCGCCCGTCTGCCACGGACGCGATGGTCGTTCGCCATCGCGTCCGTGCGTTGTGATGCTTCAACTCGACGCTTGAGGCCGAGCGGCGCGGCTGGGATCAGGTGGTGGCCATTGCCGGCCGCTCCCCCTCGGCAGGAGCCGCAAGCTCGAACTCGGAGACGATCGCGCGTTCCGCTGCCTGCGGATCACGGTTGGCGAGGGCAGCCTTGGCGGGATCGAACTCGCCGCAAAGCTTGGCGGTGACGATGGTGGCGACGCAGTTGCCGACCACGTTGCAGGTGGCCACCGCCATGGACATGAAGCGGTAGACGCCGAACAGGAGCGCCAGCCCTTCCACGGGGATGAAGCCCGAGGCCGTTACGGTGGCCGCGAACACCACGAAGGTGCCTCCGGACACCGTCGCCGCGCCCTTGGAGGTGAGCAGCATGATGGCCATCAGCGTGCCGAGCTGCGTCCAGGTGATGTCGATGCCGTAGGCATGGCTCAGGAACACGACGCCCATGCCCATGTAGATGGAGGTGCCGTCGAGGTTGAAGGCGTAGCCCGTGGGCATCACCAGGCCGACCGCCTGCCGCGAGGCGCCATAGCCGGGCAGCTTCTCCAGCAGCTTCGGCAGGACGCTCTCCGAGGAGGCGGTGCCCAGCACCACGATGATCTCGTCCTTGATGTAGCGCAGAAGCCCGAAAAGGTTGATGCGGAAGATCAGGCAGATCGCCCCGAGCACGATGGCGATGAAGCCGATGATGGTGAGGTAGAAGCTCAGCACCAGCCAGGCGAGGGCGATGAGCACGTCGGTCCCGTTCGCTCCCACCGCATAGGCCACCGCGCCGAACGTGCCCACGGGGGCGAGCTTCATGATGAGGTGGATGAACTCGAAGAAGGCGTTGGAGATGGAGGCGAGCCCGCTCTCGATGGGCGCGCGCTTGTCCGGCTTCAGCGAGAGCAATGCCGCGCCGAAGATGATGGCGATGACCAGGACCTGGAGCAGTTCGCCCTTCGCGAAAGCGCCGACGAAATTGTCGGGGAAGACGTTGAGCAGGAACTGGTCGAAGGTGGTGTGGGATTGGGAGGCGAGCTTCGCCGCGTTCGCCGCTCCCTTTTCCGCCTGCTGGGAAGCAGCGACATGGCCCATGCCGCGGCCGACATTGAAGAGATAGGCCGCGGCAAGGCCATAGACGATGGCGATGGTGGAGACGATTTCGAAATAGATGGTGGCGGTGAGCCCCACCTTGCCCACGCGCTTGAAATCCCCCGCAGCGGCGATGCCGGCCACGACGGTGAGGAACACGAGCGGGGCCACTGCAGTCTTGATGAGACGCAGGAAGATATCGCCGAGAAGCTTCAGCGACGCGCCGAATTCCGGCCAGATGAGCCCGACCACGACGCCGAGGACCATGGAGACGCCGACCTGGAAGCCAAGCCCCTTCCACATGGGCTTCTTCTTTGGCGGCGAGGCCGACGAATGCGAAATGCTGGACATGGAGCATCCTCCCTCTGGATGACCTGCCGGGCTCCCGCCGGCAGGCCCCGTTGCATTTTTGTGTTGTGTCAGGCGCGGCCGGCCACGACGCGGTCGGTCATCTCGGCGGAGAGGCCGAGATAGTTCACCGGGTCGCAGGCATGGTCGACCGCCTCGGGGCTTCCGAGGGCGGCGACCACGTCCGGGTTCGCCTTGAGCACATCGGCCAGCTTCTTCGCGCCTTCGATGGCGACACGGCAGGCTTCGTAGACAACGTCATGGGCATGCTGGCGGCCCAGCTTCGGGGCGGCGGCCATCATCACGGCCTCCGCGACGATCAGGCCGCCGGTCAGATCGAGATTGGCGCGCATGCGCGCCTCGTGGACCACCAGCCCGTCCAGCATGTAGCGGGCGTTCGCCAGGGCGGATGCGGTCAGGATGAAGCTCTCGGGGATTGCGATCCATTCGAGGTGCCAGGGGCCGGTGGCCCGCTCGAAGTCGTGGATCATGCCGTCGAGAGCGGTGGCCACCTGCTGGCGCACCGATTTCGCCGCGGCAAGGATCAGCTCGCAGGAGATGGGATTGCGCTTCTGCGGCATGGTGGAGGAGGCGCCGCGGCCGTGGACGAAGGGTTCGGAGACCTCGCCGAACTCGGTCGCCATCATCAGCATCACGTCGGTGGCGATCTTGGCGAGCGATCCGGTGACGAGGCCGAGATAGCAGATCACCTCGGCGATGCCGTCGCGCGCCACATGCCAGGTGATGGGCGGCTGGGCGAGGCCCAGCTCCGCGCAATAGGCCGCCTGCACATCGAGCCCGCCCTCGCCGATGGAGGCGAGGGTTCCGGCCGCGCCGGAGAACTCGCCGAACAGCACGCGCTCGCGGATACCGGCAAGGCGCGCGGCGTGGCGGTCGATGGAGGAAAGCCAGACCGCCACCTTGTAGCCGAACGTGACTGGCAGGGCCTGCTGGAGATGGGTGCGGCCGGCCATGGGCGTGTCGCGGTGCCGCTTGGCGAGGCGGGCGAGGATGTCCTGCAGGGCCTTGATATCGGCTTCGACGAGATCGAGTGCGGCGCGGATCTGGAGCACGTTGGCCGTGTCCATGATGTCCTGCGTGGTCGCGCCCCAGTGCACGAAGCCTCCCGCATCGCCGGCCGCCTCGGCGAGCTGGTGCACCAGCGGCAGGATGGGATAGCCGACGATCTCGGTCTCGCGGCGCAGGCGTTCAAAGTCGATCTCGATGCTGCGGCAGGCGGCATCGATCTTCTCTCCCGCGGCGGCGGGGATCAGCCCCAGCTTCGCCTCGGCGCGGGCCAGCGCCGCTTCCGCCTCGAGATAACGGTCGACAAGGGCCTCGTCGGTGAAGACCGCGCGCATGGCGGGGGTACCGAACATGTCGCGGAACAGGAGTGAATCGAAAACGGTGCTGGACATGTGACCTCCCAGGTCATGGGGACTTGATTTGATTTTGTACGAACAAAACACATTGTCCGTACAAATATCAAGCGTTTTGTTCGGACAATGGCGCGTGCTATCCATTTTCGAGTTGCCAGGGAGAGCCGAGCGTTGAGCAAGAGGTATGCGGAGGTCGCCCGCCAACTGGTTGGAGAGATCGGCCAGGGGGTGCATCCGGTGGGCTCAACCCTGCCGAGTGAGCCGGCCCTGGCCCTGGCCCTGGGGGTCAGCCGCTCCACCGTGCGCGCCGCCCTCGACGAACTTCAGAAGCTCGGAATGGTCTCCCGCCGCCCCAGCCTTGGCACGCGGGTGGAAGCGGCGGAGCCTCAGCGGGCAGGCCAGGGCTTCTCGCAGACCCTCGGCTCGGTCGAGGCGATCTCGCAGTACGCCGCCGACACCAGGCGCGAAGGTCTCACCCTCGCCGACATGGTGGCCGATCGGGAAAAGGCCAAGCGCCTCGGCCTCCAGCCGGGTTCTCGCTGGCTGCGCATTTCCTACTGTCGTGTCGACCGGAAGGATCCCGAGGCCCCGCCCATCTGCTGGACCGACGTCTATGTGGATGCGCAATACGCCGACCACGTGCGCGCCCGCATGGCAACGCATGTGGGCGCGGTTTCCGAACTGGTGGAGGAAGCGGCCGGCCGCCGCATCGCCGAGGTGGAGCAGACGTTGCGCGCCTCAGGCGTGCCCGAGCGGATGGCCGCGGCGCTCCAGGCACCGGTGAACGGCCATGCGCTGGAAATCACGCGCTCCTATTTCCTGGGTGCCGGCGAACTGGCGCTTCTTTCCGTCAGCATCCACCCGGGCGACCGCTTCGCCTATGTCTCCCGGCTGGTCCGGGCGGAATGACGGCGGCGAGGTTGGGCGTATGATGCCGATCACACGTGATGACACATCGTTGGAAAGTGTGGCCTCGCGCGCAATGGCTCCCATTGCGGCGGCATCGCAGCCCTCTCCGGAAACACCTGCAGGCCGGCGACAGCCGACTGTAACGCTCCAAGATAAGCGACGCAGGGCCAGAGCGGCAGCAGCAGCCCCTACAACCTCTACAATGCGACCGTAAGCGTGTCCTATGCGCTGGACGGGGCGGCACCCGCCGGCAAGTGGAAGCCATCGAGGCCCAGGCGGACGACCAGCGCTACCAGCTGGAGGCGACCTATCTCAGCCTCACCGCCAACGTCGTCACCTCCGCCATCGCCGATGCCTCCCCGCTCGCCCAGATCGAGGCCACCAACGACATCATCAAGTCGGAGCAGGAGCAGCTCACGCTGATCCAGCGCCAGTTCGAGCTGGGCGCGGTGGCGCAGTCCGACGTGCTGTCGCAGCAGTCGAACCTTGCCCAGACGCAGGCCACCCTGCCGCCGCTGCAGAAGCAGCTCGCCCAGCAGCGCAACCAGCTGATGGCCTATCTCGGACGCCTGCCCGGCGAGGATCGCGGCGAGCATCGGCACGCTGTTCACGCTCTACGTGGTGCCGGCGGCTTACGTGTTCATCGGCCAAAGTCATCGCCGCGCGACCGAAAAAGCCCAGAGACCGAAGCAAGTACGTGCTCTTGCTAAGGCGATTTCGGAGGGGTGAGCACCCCCTCCCCGCTCAGGCTTCGCCCGGTCCCGCAAAGAAACTCGACCGCTCACTCCCACGCCGCGCGGCAAGGCCGGGAGAGGCGCTCACCGCCATGGACAGTTCGCGCGCCGCCTCCATCAGCAGCGTCCCGAGCCCCAGCATGCGCGCCTCGGTGAGGCGCACATTGGGACCGGCAATCACCACCGTTCCCGTCACTTCGCCGGTGGCGATACTGCGCACGGGGGCGGCACAGGCATTCATCCACGGCGTATAGGTCTGCACGGTCACGGCGAAGCCGCGCTTGCGGGCGACGCGCAGATATTTCAGCAGCGCGGTCCGGGTCTCCGGTGCCCGCGGGCCGAAGTCGCGACGCGCCCCATAGCCCTGAGTCTCCACCAGAGCGATCGCCTCCTCTTCCGGCAGGCACGACAGCCAGGCGTGGCCCGAGGCCGAGCAGGACAGGCGACCCACCTGCCCCATGTCCGGGTCATAGCGCAGCCCGAAGGGCGAGCCTTGGGATTTCGCCACCCAGATCAATTCGCGACCGTCGATCATGGCGAGGCGCACCAGCTCCCCGGACTCGTGAGCGAGACGGTCGAGAATGGGCTGGGCAAAGTCGGTGATGCCGCTGGCGGCGAGGAAGGTGAAGGCCAGCGAGGTCAACTTGGCCGTGAGCAGATAGGCGCCGAGCTGACGCTCCTGGCGCACGTATCCATGCTCCACAAGGCTGGTCAGGATGCGATGGGTGGCGCTGCGCGGAATGTGGAGATGGTCGGCCACCTCGTAGAGCGGCAGGCCGTGAGCATGGACCGCCAGCAGCTCCAGCACCGCAAGGGTGCGCTCCAGAAGGCCGCTGGGGCCGGCCTCGGCATCGCTCTCGACAGGGCTTTGCGGGAGTTTCTTGTCCATGGCCTCGTCACGCTGTCCATTCTGCACGGTGACCGGCCGGCCGCCTTTGGTGGGATCCGCACCCACGCCAGAGGGCAGCGACGTCCTGGCAGAAGGGGCCATTGCACCGGGCATTGCTGCCTCCACTGATAGGTCTGGCGCCGATCGACTGCAACCGGCGCCTTTGCCCCTTCCGCGCGCGGCGGCCGGGCACCGGCAGACGGCGCAGCCTTTCACAGGAGCGGAGCCGCGGTCAATAAAACTGGAATCCAGTTCCAAAATTAAAATTGGAATCCAATTCCAGTCGTGCTACCGAATGAGCCGTCCAGTGACGGGCTCCATGGCGAGCCCGCGGACCACCACCAAAAAATCCGCAAAGCGGACATTCCGGGAAAAACGCCTTCCAGGGAGGACAGGATGGGCGACGAAACGAGTCCGCGCTCCGGCGCATTCGCCATCAATCGACGCAACCTGCTGCTCGGCGCGACCGCCGGTGCCGTCGCCATGCCGTGGGTCGGCCGCGCCCATGCAGCCGAGCCGATCCGCATCGGCATGCTCTACGGCAAGACCGGTCCTATCGTCGGCCAATCCGAGCATCTCGCCCAGGGCAGCTTCCTTGCGCTGGAGCAGCGCGGCGGAACCCTGCTTGGGCGGCCGACGGAGATTGTCTGGCTCGATGAGCCCAATCCGCAGGGCGCCCAGCAGAATGCCGAGCGCCTGGTCGGCGAGCACAAGGTGGCGGGCCTTGTCGGCGGGGCGCTCTCGTCCCACGCCTTCGCCATCTCGGCGGTGGCCAAGAAGGCAAAAGTGCCCTTCATCGCCACCAATGCGGCGGCCGACGCCCTGACCGGCGCATCCTGCAATCGCTACACCTTCCGCACCCAGGCCCCGGTGGAGGTGCAGGCACGGGTGCTGGCCCCTCAGGCCGCCGCCATCGGCAAGAAATGGTACCTGCTGACGGCCGCCTATGCCTTCGGCCAGGACATCAAGCGCTTCTTCGGCCAGTACGCCAAAGAGATCGGCGGAACCATCGTGGGTGCCGATGACGTGCCCGTGGGCACGCAGGACTTCTCCTCCTTCATCCTGAAGATTCGCGCCGCCAAGCCCGACGTCGTCATCGGCGGCATCGCCGGCAGCGACCTCATGGGTTTCCTGAAGCAATGGAACGAACTGGGCATGCGTGGTCGCATCCCGTTCGCGGAAATTGCGGTGGGCAACACCGACCTGTGGGGCGTGGGGCCCGAGGCCGCCGACGGCCTCTACACGAGCACCTGGTACTATAAGAACCCCGCCAATCCGCCAGATGAACAGGCCATGACGGCGGCATACGAGAAGAAATACAATCGCCCTCCAGCTGACAAAGCCTGGATGGGATGGTTCGGCACCAACATCCTTCTCGACTCCATCGAGGCCGCGGGCTCCACGGATTCGACGGCGGTCGTCAACGCCCTCGAGCGCTGGCAGACCCGACGCGGCGGGACGCGCGAAATCTCCTTCCGGCCCTTCGACCACCAGCTGACGAGCACCGTGGTCGTGCTCGGCGTGAAGCCCAAGATTACCGACAAGTGGGACTTCTTCGACGTCAAGGCGGAGGTGCCGAAGACCGAGGCCGAGGCGGACGCCCTCTACGGCCCCGAGACCGCCTCGGCCTGCAAGATGGACAGCATCTGAGCATCCGCTGCTTCGCGGCGCACGAAGTCCTGGACGCGGCCCCACACGGGACCGCGACCGGTCGCGCGCGACTGCCCCCACGAGGACATGGTAATGCTCGACATGATCTTATCACAGGCCGTAAATGGCCTGGTACTTGGATTTCTCTACGTTCTGATTGCTGTCGGCCTGTCGATCATCTTCGGCATGCTGGGCATCGTGAACTTTGCGCACGGCGCCTTCTTCGCCATCGGCGCCTATCTTGCTCTGGTGCTGACGCAACAGTTCGGATGGGGCGCGGCGCTGCTCGCACCGCTGCTCACCGGCCTCATCGGCATGGTCGTGGAGATGGTTCTGATCCGGCGGCTCTATGACAAGGAGCCCCTCATCAGCCTGATCCTCACCTTCGCCCTGGCCCTGCTGGTGGAGGCGCTGCTGCGGCTCATCTTCGGCGGCGCACCCCAGCCCTTCAGTCCGCCGAGGCCGCTGGCCGGCTTCGTGGAATGGGGCGCGATCCTGATCACCACCTACCGCGTTGCGGTTTTGTGCGTGACCATCGCAGCGCTGGTCGCCTTCTGGGCGTTCCTAGCCTACACGCCGTTCGGCCGCATCATCCGGGCCGGCTCGCGCGATCCCGAGATGGTGGGCCTGCTCGGCATAAACCTGCCCATCGTGCTTTCGGGCGTGTTCGGCATCGGCTGCCTGCTCGCCGGCCTCGCCGGCATGCTGGCCGGGCCACTCTGGACCGTGAGCCCCGCCATCGGCGCGGCGGCGATCATGCCGGCCTTCGTCATCGTCACCATCGGCGGCCTCGGTTCCTACCGCGGCGCCATCGTCGCCGGCCTCATGGTGGGCCTCGTCACCGCCCTGACAGTTCAATTCTATCCCGATTGGTCCGGCGTCGCGATGTACGTGCTCATGGCCGTCGTCCTCATCGCGCGCCCTCGCGGCCTCTTCGGCGAGAAGTGGGAGCGCTTCGAATGACCCTCCGCGCCGTACTCCTCCATCCCGTCCTGTGGACCGCCCTGGTGCTGGGCGCGCTCAGCGCGTTGTGGCTCGCCCTCGGCGCCCCGATCCAGCTCGTCACCCAGATCGCCATCTACGCGCTCTACGGCGCCGGGGTGAACCTGCTGATCGGTTATACCGGCCTTGTGCCCTTCGGCGCATCGGTCTTCTTCGGCTGTACAAGTTATGCCGCGGCCTATTTCATCCTCGGGCTCGGCGGCAACGAGATCGGCGCGCTGGGGCTGTCGATGGTGTTCGCCGCCCTGCTGGGCCTTGGCATCGGCGCCGTCATCCTGAGGCGCAAGGGGCTCTATTTTTCCCTTTTGACGCTCGCCTGCTCGCAGATCGCGTTCGAAGTCGCCTTCAAATGGACCTCCGTCACCGGCGGCGAGAACGGCATCCAGGGCGTTCCGCGACCGCTCATGGAGAGCCCGCTGACCTTCCATGTCTTCGTGGTGACGACCGTGGTCGGGGTGATGTGGCTGCTGTGGCGGCTCGCCCACGCTCCGTTCGGACGCGTGCTCCAGGCAGTGCGCGACAATGACGTGCGGGCGGCGAGCCTCGGCTATGACGTCTACCGGGTGCGGCTCGTGGGCTTCATCCTGTGCGCGGTCGTGGTCGGCTATGCCGGCGCGCTGCTGACCTTCCTGCTGCAGGGCGTCTATGCCAACAATCTCGGCTGGCAGCATGCGGGCGACAGCCTGCTGATGACGGTGCTCGGCGGCGTGCACCACTTCCTCGGGCCGCTGTGGGGCGCCATCACCTTCATCGTGCTCGAAAACCGCCTCTCCGCCATCACCGAGAACTGGTGGCTGATCTTTGCCCCGCTGCTCATTGCCTTCGCGCTGTTCTCCCCGGAAGGGATCCAGGGCCTCGTCCAGCGGCTGTTCCGCTGCGAGCGCTGGACCCTGACACGCAATACCATCCCACAGCGCCCGGGGCTGATCGTGCCTTATTCCAGCGCGTTGCAGGCGCTCGACTCGCGCAAGCCGATCCTCGAGACGCGAGGGCTCAACAAGAGCTTCGGCAGCCTCGTCACGGCCAGGAGCATCGACTTCACCGTCTATCCCAACACGCTGCACACCATCATCGGGCCGAACGGCGCCGGCAAGACCACCTTCTTCAACATGCTCACGGGCGTGCTGCCACCGACGGCCGGACAGGTCCTGTTCGAGGGAGCCGACGTCACCCGCCTGCCGCTTCACGCCCGCGCGAGGCTGGGCATGGGGCGCTCGTTCCAGATCCTGTCGATCTTCCCGCACCTTACCGTGTTCGAGAACGTGCGCATCGCGGTACAGGCGCAGCGGCGCGGAGCGCGGGGCCTGTTCGTGGACGCCCATCGCCTGGATGCGATCAACGCCCGGGCCTGGTCGCTGCTCGACGCCGTCGGCCTGGCCGACAAGGCGGCCGCGCGCAGCGCCGATCTGCCCCACGGCGCCAAGCGTCTGCTGGAGATCGCCGTCACGCTCTCCATCGACTCCAAGCTGCTGCTCCTGGACGAACCGCTGGCCGGTCTCGCCGAGGCGGACCGCGTGGTGGTGGCCGATCTCATCAAGCGATTGTCGCGCAGCCATGCGGTGCTGCTCATCGAGCACGACATCGACCGGGTCCTTGCCA
This sequence comes from Xanthobacter oligotrophicus, assembly GCF_008364685.1. GTDB lineage: Bacteria > Pseudomonadota > Alphaproteobacteria > Rhizobiales > Xanthobacteraceae > Xanthobacter > Xanthobacter oligotrophicus. The sequence continues at coordinate 301,120 of NZ_VTTL01000006.1, read as the reverse complement.
TCTCCGATCGCATCTCGGTGCTGCACCAGGGCCGCATCGTCGCCGACGGACCGCCGCTGGAGGTGGCCGCCCATCCGGAGGTGATCGCCGCCTATCTCGGCGCAGCCAAGGACGGCGAACGCGCGGCCCCTCCGGCAGTGGAGCGCCAAGCCCATGCCGCAGCGCCGATCCTCCTCGAGGCCAAAGGCATGGTCGCCGGCTACAACGGCTCCAGCGTCCTCACCGGCATCGATCTCGTGGTGCATGAGGGCGAGGCGGTGGCGCTGCTCGGCCGCAACGGCGTGGGCAAGACCACCACCTTGCGCGCCCTCACCGGCAGCCTGCCCCTCGCGGCCGGCGAGTTGAAGCTGAAGGGCGAGGCGCTGACCGGCCTGCGCCCCTACGAGATCAACCGCCGCGGCATCTCCCTGGTGCCAGAAGGCCGGCGCCTGTTCCCCAACCTGACGGTGGTGGAAAATCTCCAGCTGGCGGCCCGGCCCGGCGGCATCAGCCTGGACGAGGTGTTCGAGCTGTTCCCGCGGCTCAAGACCCGCCAGTCGGCGCGGGCAGAGAACCTCTCCGGCGGCGAGCGCCAGATGGTGGCCATTGCCCGCGCCCTGGTGATGCCGTCCAAGCTGATCCTGCTCGACGAGCCGTTCGAGGGCCTCGCGCCCGCCGTGGTCAACGAGGTCATGGAAGCCCTCGTGAAGCTGCGCGGCAAGGTGGCCATGGTGATCGTCGAGCACCACACCGAAACCGTCCTGCCCATCGTCGACCGCGCCTATGTCCTGGTGAACGGACAGGTGGCCTTCGCCGGTGACGCCGGGCGGCTGGAAGCCGATCACGCCTTGCAGGCCCGCCTCCTCGGCGTGGTGCAGGGCGAAGACCTCATCGCCGCGGCCAGCTGACGCGCGCCCTCTCCACGGAGCCCCCCATGAACATCGACCTGTCCGGCGCAACCCGCCTCTACATCATCGTCGGCGATCCGATCGCCCAGGTGAAATCCCCCGCCGGCATGACGGCAGCCTTTCTCTCCCGCAATCATGACGGCATCCTTGTGCCGGTGCAGGTGGGAACCGGGGATCTCGGCGACCTGCTCGCCGTCTCGGGCAAGCTGAAAAATCTCGGCGGCGTCGTCGTCACCGTGCCCCACAAGTTCGGCTGCTTTTCCCACTGCGCCGAAGCCTCCGACCGCGCCGCCTTCATCGGCTCGGTGAACATCATGCGCCAGCGGCCCGAGGGTGGCTGGTACGGCGACATCGTGGACGGCCTCGGCTTCGTCGGCGCCGCGGTCAATGCGGGCTTCGATCCTGCCGGCAAGCGGGCGCTGCTGGTGGGGGCGGGCGGCGCGGGCTCCGCCATCGCTCTCGCCCTGATCGATGCGGGCGTCGCCGAGCTCGCCATCCATGACGCCGACGGGGCGCGACGCGATGCCATCGTCGCCCGCCTCAACACGCTCGGCAAGGGCCGGGCGGTGGTGGGCTCCACCGATCCCGCCGGCTTCGACCTCGTCGCCAATGCCACGCCCATGGGCATGAAGGAGGGCGATCCGCTGCCCGTGGATGTGACGAGGCTCGCGCCTGCCACCCATGTGGGCTGTGTCATCACCCAGCCGGCGGTATCGCCGCTGATCGCCGCCGCCCGCGCCGCCGGCTGCCCCACCTCCACCGGCACCGAAATGTACTTCGCCCTGCAGGAAAAGATGGTGGATTTTCTGCTGCACACCGACTCCAACGCTTGAGCCGGCGCCATGATCACCACCCTGGACGCCCTCCCCCCAAACGACGTCTATGACCTCGTCGTCGTCGGCTCCGGAGCCGGCGGCATGGCGACGGCGCTGTTCGCCGCCATCGCCGATCTGAAGGTGCTGCTGGTGGAGCGCACCGAATACATCGGCGGCACCACCGCCTTGTCCGCGGCCACCACCTGGATCCCCATGAACCGGCACTCCACCGAGGTGGCCGCGGACGACAGCCTCGAGAACGCCGAGCGCTTCCTGGACGGCGTGGTGGGCAACCGTTCCCCGGCGGTGCTGCGGCGCGCCTTCCTGGAGAGCGGACCCGAGGCCATCGCCACCCTCGAAGACCAATCGCAGGTGCGCTTTCGCCCCTACGCCACCCATCCGGACTATGAGCAGGACCATGAGGGCGCCACCTTGCGCGGGCGGGCACTGGAGCCGGTGCCCTTTGACGGTCGCAGCCTCGGTGCGGACCTCGCGCGCATCCGGCCGCCAATCCCGGAATTCACCATCCTCGGCGGCATGATGATCGACCGCACCGACATCGGGCACCTGCTGGGACTGACGAAGTCCTGGCGTTCGTTCCGGCATGCCGCCGCGATCCTCGCCTGGTACGGCCGGGACCGGCTGGCGCAGAGGCGCGGCAGCCGGCTGGTGATGGGAAATGCCCTGGTCGGGCGCATGCTCGCCTCTCTCAAGGCGCGCAACGTCCCCATTCTGCTGGAAGCCACCGTCCGCGACGTCGACGCGGGGCGCGGTGGCGTTGAAGGCGTCACGGTGGCGCAGAACGGTACGGAGCGGCTAATCCGCGTCCGTCGTGGGATGGTGATCGCGGCGGGCGGCTTCAACCGCCACCCCACCCGCCGGGCCGAGCTTCTGCCCCGGCCGACACCCGCCTACAGCCCTGCCGCGCCCGGACATACCGGCTCCATGCAGGACCTCGCCATGAAGCTCGGGGCCCGCTTCGGCACGGGGGGCGACCAGCCGGCCTTCTGGGCGCCCGTCTCGGTGCGCAGCCGCGCCGATGGCTCCACCGCCGTCTTCCCCCATTTCGTGATGGACCGCTCCAAGCCCGGCACCGTGTGCGTGGATCAGACGGGGCGGCGCTTCGTGAACGAATCCACCTCCTACCACCAGTTCGGCAAGGCCATGTTCGCGGCGAACCGGGATCGGCCGACCATCCCCTGCTTCATCATCACCGATGCGGTGGGCCTGAGGAGATTTGGCCTCGGCATGGTGCGCATGGGCACGCGCAACCTGAAGCCCTTCCTCGACGACGGCTATCTGGTGGAGGCACCCACCATCGCCGCCCTCGCGGCGAAGCTGAACATGGATGCCGGTGTATTGGAAGAAACCGTCGGCGCCATGAACGCCTACTCCAAGACCGGAGTTGATACGCAGTTCGGCCGCGGCACCACCGCCTATCACCGGATCAACGGCGATGCGGCGCACGGCCCCAATCCGACCCTCGGCCCGATCAAAGCCGCGCCCTTCTACGCCGTGCGGCTTTATCCCGGCGACATCGGTGCCGCCACCGGCCTCGTTATCGACGAATGGGCGCGGGTGCTGAAGGAGGACGGCACTCCGGTTCCCGGCCTCTATGCCTGCGGCAACGAGGCCCAGTCCATCATGGGCGGCACCTATCCCGGCCCCGGCATCACCATCGGCCCTGCCATCACCTTCGCCTATCGCGCCGTGCGCCATGCCTGCGAAGCCGGGGAGCAGCGGCCATGAACCAGCATCCCGGCCCCATTGCGCCCTCCGGCGCCGCACACCAAAACGCGACGCGAACCTGCGACCTCGTGGTGGTGGGCTCGGGAGCGGGCGGCCTCGCCACCGCCGTCACCGCCGCCTTCCTCGGCCTCGAGGTGGTCGTGGTGGAGAAGGATGGCAAGATCGGCGGCACCACCGCCTGGTCGGGCGGATGGATGTGGATCCCGCGCAATCCGCTGGCGGTGGAGGCCGGGATCGTCGAGGACATCGAGGCACCGCGTACCTATCTGAAGGCCGAACTGGGCAACGCCTATGACGAGGCCCTCGCCACCATGCTGCTGGAGCAGGGTCCGCGCATGGTGGATTTCTTCCGCCGCAACACCAGCCTCGCCTTCGTGGACGGCAACGCCGTTCCCGATTTTCACGACACCTCGCCCGGCTCGGCCAAGGGCGGGCGCTCGCTGTGCGCGGCGCCGTTCGACGGACGGTTGCTCGGCGCGCGCATTTCCGATCTGCGCGCCCCCCTCGACCTCATCTCCCCATTCGGCATGGGCATCGCCGCAGGGCGCGACATGCACCATTTCCTGGAGGCCACGCGCAACCCCTCCTCCTTCTCCCATGCCGCCGGGCGCATCCTGCGCCATTTCATCGACGTGGCGCGCCACGGCCGCGGCATGAAGCTGGTCAACGGCAACGCCCTCATCGCCCGCCTGCTGAAATCGGCCGACGATCTCGGCGTCACCATCCTCGCCTCCTCTCCAGCCCATGAAATGCTGGTGGAAGGCGGCCGGGTCTGCGGCATCGTCGCCGGCTCCGGAGCCACGGTGCAGGAGATCCACGCGCGGCGCGGCGTGGTGCTGGCGAGCGGCGGCTTTCCCCATGACCTCGCCCGCAAGGCGGCGCTGTTTCCCCACGCACCGACCGGCCGCGAGCACTGGTCGGCGGCGCCGCAGACCAATGGCGGCGACGGCATTCGTCTGGGGGAGGCCGCGGGGGGCCGCCTGCGTACGGACCTCTCCGACGCCGGCGCCTGGGCACCGGTGTCGCAGGTTCCTCAGGCCGATGGCACCCCGGCGTCCTATCCCCACCTCGTCGAACGCGCCAAGCCCGGCCTCATCATGGTGCGGCGGGATGGGCGGCGCTTCGCCAACGAAGCCGATTCCTATCACGACGTGATGCGCGCGCTGCTGGCGGCGACGCCCACCGGCGCGCCCGTGGAAGCCTGGATGATCTGCGACCATCCCTTCCAGCGCCACTACGGCCTCGGCCGCACCCGGCCCCGGCCATTCCCGCTGCGCCCCTGGCTCGCCAACGGATATCTGAAGCGCGGCAACAGCTTCGCCGAGCTGGCCCGTGCCTGCGGCATCGATGCCGACGGGCTCGAACAGACCCTCACCGAGTACAATCACGCCGCCGCGCGCGGCGAGGACCCCGCCTTCGGCCGCGGCTCCAGCCTCTACAACCGGGTGCAGGGGGATGCGGCGCACACGCCCAATCCCTGCGTCGCACCCATCGCCCACGGACCGTTCTATGCGGTGAAGGTGGTGGCCGGCAGCCTCGGCACCTTCGCCGGCCTCGCCACCGATGCCCATGCCCGGGTGCTGGACGGTTCGGGCACGCCCATCGCCGGCCTCTATGCGGTGGGCAATGACATGTCGAGCGTGATGGGCGGGCGCTATCCGGCGGGCGGCATCACCCTCGGCCCAGCCATGACCTTCGGCTTCGTCGCCGCGCACCACGCCAGCGGCACCCCCCTTCCTTCCGACACCATCGACAGCGGACAGCGTCCGCCCGGAGAGTCCCATGCGCTATGAACTGTTGTCCCTCACCATCCGCTTCGGCACCGTGCCTGCGGTGACCGCCGGCATCGAGGCCCATGCGAAGACGCCGGGCGCCGGCACGCTGCTCGGCTGCTTCGTCAGCGAGATCGGGGACCTCAACCGCGTCATCGTGTTCCGCAGCTTTGCCGACGACGACGCGATGCAGGCCGACCGCGCCCGCATCCACGCCGCCACCGACCCCTTCGGCGCGGGCGATGCCATCGTGGAGATGGAATTCACGGGCTATGCGCCCTATTCCTTCTCGCCGCCGGTGGTGCCGGGCAAATACGGCCCGGTCTACGAGATCCGCACCTATCGCGTGAAGCACGGCTGCCTGCCGGCGGTGGAGCGCGTCTGGGGTCCAGCGATCCCGGGGCGCGTGGCCCTCTCGCCCCTCACCATCGCCATGTATGCGCTGGAGGGCACGCCCCGCATCACCCATATCTGGCCCTATGCCAGCCTCGACGACCGCGCCGAGAAGCGCGCCCGCTCCGTCGCCGAGGGCGTATGGCCGCCGCCCGGCGGGCCGGCACTTCTCACCGGCGACATGCGCTCGGTCATCGCCTTGCCCACCGCCATCTCGCCGCTCGCCTGAGGAGGTCGGCCGTGGAGCCCGTCTATTCGCTGGCCTATCTCACGAGCGCGCCCCTCGACGCGCCGGATGCGGTCTTGCTCGCCCATCGCCTCGGCTATGGCGCGGTGGGCCTCAGGGCGCTGCCGGCCGCGCCGGGCGGCGCGGTCAACCCGTTGCTCCACGATGCTGCCGCGGAGCGGGAAACGCGGGCGCGCCTGGCCGATACCGGCGTCACCCTCTTCGACATGGAGATCGTGCGGATCGCCCCCGATTTCCGCGTGGAGGACGTGGCGGCCTTCCTCGATCTGTGCGGGCGGCTTTCGGCCCGCGCGGTGCTGGTGGCGGGCGATGATCCGGACGAAGCGCGCCTCGTCCAGTCCTATGCCGCCTTCTGCGCCGCGGCTCAGCCCTATGGGCTGACGGCAGACCTCGAATTCATGCCGTGGACGATGGTGCCGGACGCGAAGACCGCCCTGCGCATCGTCACGGCCGCAGGAGCGCCCAACGGCGGCATACTGGTGGATGCGCTGCACACTGCCCGCTCGGCGACGACACTCGCCGATCTTGCCGCCATTCCGCGCCATCTGCTGCACTATGCCCAGATGTGCGACGCACCGGCCGACATTCCGACCACCGCCGAGGCCCTCATCCACACCGCCCGCGCCGAGCGTCTGCTGCCGGGCGACGGCGGCATCGACCTCGCCGACATGTTCTCCGTGCTGCCGCGTGATCTCCCCATCAGCCTGGAACTGCCCAACGTGACCGAGAAGCCGCGCCTCGGCATCGAGGAATGGGCGCGCCTCGCGCTGGAGCGCGCACGGCGGGTCGTCCACGCGATCGAACATCGCCGGCCGGTCGCCGTCTGAGCAGAACGCAACCATCAGAAAGCAACGCCGCGATGGCACAGGAGAACGGGGACTGGCTGGGCCTCAAGACCTTGGTCTTCCTCGCCGGTGCCCGGGTCTCCCACGTCAACGGCGAGGAGATCGTTGTGGATGGCGGCCTCCGCCGCTCCCTCATGGGCCACATCCCGAGGCCGGGATACTGAGGCGCCACCCGGGGCGTCCCGCGATCGAGCACAGGGGTCAAGCCATGAAGGTCCTCGTCACCGGAGGCACCGGATTCATCGCCGCCTGGATCATCCGCCGCCTGCTCCGGCGGAGCATCGCCGTGCGCGTCCTCGACATTGCCAGCGATAGCGCCGCCGTGCGCGATATCCTCGGCGACCTCACCCGCGAGGTGGATTGGCGCAAGGCCGACATTCGCGACGCAGACGCCGTACATGCGGCCGTGCGGGGCTGCGGCGGGATCGTGCACATGGCCGGCATCCTTACGCCCGCCTGCCGGGCGGATCCGGTGAAGGGCGCCCAGATCAACCTCATCGGCACCCTCAACGCCTTCGAGGCCGCCAGGCGCGAGGGCGTGCCGCGCCTCGTCTATGCGAGTTCGGCGGGCGTGTTCGGGCCGCGGGACGGACACATCCCTTGTCCCACCACCCACTACGGCGCCTTCAAGCTCGCCTGCGAAGGCAGCGCCCGGGCCTATTGGGACGACCATCACATCGCCAGCATCGGCTTCCGGCCCTTCATCGTCTACGGGCCGGGCCGCGGCGAGGAAGGCGCCAGCGCCGGGCCGACGCTCGCCTGCCGCGCGGCCGCGCAGGGCACGCCCTATGTGATCCCCTATGTGGGCACCGCCGGCATGATCTATGTGGACGACGTGGCGGCGGCCTTCGAGCAAGCCTTGTCCGCCCCGATGGAGGGCGCGCACGCCTTCAATCTGGCCGGGCGCCCGGCTACCATCGACGAGGTGATCGCCGCCATCCGGCGCGAGGTGCCCGATGCGCACATCACCGCCGCCGGCTCCCCCATGCCCATTGCCGGGGAACTGGCGCCGGATCACCTCGCCGACGTGCTGCCGGACCTGCCGGAAACGTCCCTCGACACGGGCATTGCCGCCACCATCGCCTATTACCGAACGCGGGCCGCGGCGCGGGCGTGAGCGTCTGCGTCCTATCGCGGTGCGGCACGGAACGCTGCCGGTGAGCGCCCCGCATGGCGGGTGAAGAAGCGGCTGAAATAAGCCGGATCCTGAAAGCCGACGGCATGGCCCACCTCGCCGACGCTCATGCTCGTGTAGAGCAGGTTGCGCTTGGCCTCGATCATCAGGCGATCGTGCATGAGCTTCAGCGCGCTCTTGCCCGCCACCGCCCGGCAGGCGGCATTCAGGCGGGCATAGGTGATGTTGAGCCCGTCGGCATAAAAGGTGAGCGGCTGGGCCTGCCGGAAATGCTCTTCGATGAGCCGGCGATAGCGCACCACGATATCGGCATCGCGGCGCATCAGCGGTCCTCCAGCCGGCGCACCGCCATCCTTCAGCCGGGCCAGCGCGACCAGCACCCGCAGAAAGTGTGCGCCGATGGCCGCCCGCCGCCCCGGCGCCGCGCCGATGAATTCCCGCTCCAGCCACTGGAAGGCATCCAGGAGGCCGTAGCCGTCGCCATCCGGCCCCTGGGCTGAATAGAGGCCCACGGTGGCGGGTACATCGGCAAAGGCCGGATCCGTCCGCGCCATCGCCATCACGTAGGAAGCGGCGATGGTGAGGGCGAAGCCGTCCGAGCCCGGTTCAAAGCGGATTTCGTGAACCGCCGTCGGGGGGATGACCACCACCGTGGGCGGGTCGAGCTGCCACTCGTCATCCTCCACGCGGATGCGCCCGCCGCCCTCGGTCACGAACAGGAACTGGACGTGCTCGGGATGGGCATGTGGACGGATCGTCCAATCATGCACGCTCGAGCGGATACGGATGGCTTCCACGTGGAGGAAGTCGAGATCCACGTCTGCCAAGGCTTCGTCGTATAGAAAGAAGCTCGGGATCACATTTCGTCGTGTCATTCGCAAGTGCAGCATTGTTGTGACATGACCTGGAGGATGCTGTGGCCTTACGAAAAGTACAACAGGATTTTGCTTTCATCCATTGTCGGCCGGTTTCGGCGGGCCTATCCATGGCACATCAACGAGCCGTCGAAGAGCTGGGCAAGCCAGCCGCGGAGTGAGCGACGCCAGTGCGTCGGCGCCGCGGTGCCATGCGATCACACAACGCCTTTTGCGCACAGGAAGCGCGGACTTCACACGCCCGGCGCGTGTCGAGGAGGAGCCTTTTCATGTCTTTGAGCGAACACGCCCCGCTCGTGTGCGACGTGCTGGTCATCGGGTCCGGAGCCGGCGGCCTCTCCACGGCGGTCACTGCGAGGAAGCACGGCCTCGACGTCGTCGTGGTGGAGAAGGAGGAGCATTTCGGCGGCACCACCGCCTTTTCGGGCGGTGTGCTGTGGATCCCCGGAAATCCCCATGCTGCGGCGCAGGGCGTCACCGACACGCGAGAGGCCGCCCGGCTCTATCTGAAGACCGAGACCGGCAACTTCTACCGCGAGGACGCGATCGAATGCTTTCTCGACAACGGCCCGCGCATGCTCGAATTCTTCGAGCGCGAGACCGAAGTGAAGTTCGTCGCCTCCGCCTATCCCGACTACCACCCGGACCTGCCGGGCGGGGTGGACATCGGCCGCTCCGTCGTGGCCGCGCCCTATGATGCGCGTGGCCTTGGAACGGAGATGAACCGGCTCAAGCCGCCGCTCGCGACCATCACCTTCATCGGCATGATGTTCAATTCGTCCAACAATGAATTGAAGCATTTCTTCAACGCCACGCGCTCCCTCACTTCCGCGGTCTATGTGGCGAAGCGCCTTGCCAGCCACCTGAAGGACCTTCTGTTGTACCGGCGCGGTGTTCAGGTCACGAGCGGCAACGCGCTGGCGGCCCGCCTCGCCAGGTCGGCCTTCGACTGCGGCGTTCCGATCCGCACCGGCACGGCCGCAAAGCAGCTGATCGTCGAGGATGGCGCGGTGACCGGCGCCGTCGTGAAGGACGCCGTAGGCACCCAGCGCATCACCGCGCGACGCGGCGTGGTGCTGGCCTGCGGCGGCTTCCCCCATGACGAGGCGCGTCTTGCGGGCATCTATCCCCACCGCCGGCGTGGCGGCGCGCATGTCTCGCCCACGCCTGAGGGCAATACCGGCGATGGCATCCGCCTCGCGGAAACCGTGGGCGGGCAGTTCGAGGCGCGCTTTCCCGATGCGGCGGCCTGGATGCCGGTGTCGAAAGTGCCCCTGGGCAACGGACGCTTCGGTGTCTTCCCCCACCTCGTGGACCGCTACAAGCCCGGCGTCATCGCGGTGAACCGGCACGGCCGCCGCTTCACCAACGAGGCCAATTCCTACCACGACGTGGGCGCCGCCATGATCGCCGACAGCGAGGGCCAGGGCGAGACCGTCGCCTGGCTGGTCTGCGACCATGCCACCATCCGCAAGTACGGCCTCGGCTTTGCCAAGCCCGCTCCGGTGCCGACCTCGCTCTATACCCGCACCGGCTATCTGCTGAAGGGCCGCACGCTGGCCGACCTCGCCCGCGCGGCCGGCATCGATGCCGCCGCCCTGGAAGCGACAGTGCGCACCTACAATGTGGGCGCCGAAAAGGGAGAGGACCCGGCATTCCACCGCGGTTCCACCGCCTTCAACCGCTATCTCGGCGACCCGGACCACAAGCCCAACCCCACGGTGGCGCCCATTGGTCAGGGGCCGTTCTATGCGGTGAAGATCGTCATGGGCGATCTCGGCACCTTCGACGGGCTTTCCACCGATCCCCTCGGCCGGGTGCTGGACACAAACGCGGCTCCCATCGCCGGCCTCTACGCCGTGGGCAACGATGCGGCGAGCATCATGGGCGGCAATTATCCCGGCGCCGGCATCACGCTCGGGCCCATCATGACGTCGGGCTATGTCACCGGGCGGCACCTGGCCGGCGCCTCCGCCTACTGACGAAAAACAAAGACAAAACAATGAACTATAAGGGAAAAATGCCATGGCCATGGATCGCAGGAGCTTTCTCGGCACAAGCCTTGCCGTCACCGCGTTCGGGCTCGGTCCGGCGGGGAGGGCGCGAGCCGCCGACGACACCATCCGCATCGGCCACATCACCGACATGTCCGGCATCTATCGCGACGTGGAGGGGCCGACCAGCGTCGCCTGCACCCGGCAGGCCATAGAGGAGTTCACCGCCGCCAATCCGGGCATCCGGGTCGAGCTGGTGGTCGCCGACCACCAGAACAAGCCGGACGTGGGCCTCACCATCATCCGCAAATGGTTCGACGAGGACGGCATCGACGTCATCACCAACGTGGGCAACAGCGCCATCGCGCTGGGCTCGCGCGGTATCCTGCAGGAGCGCGACAAGGTCTCCATCGTCACCTCCGCCGGCAGTTCCGACCTCACCGGCAAGAGCTGCAGCCCCAATCTCCTGCACTGGAGCTGGGACAGCTGGTGCCTCGCCCATTCCACCGCCACGGCGCTGGTGAAGACCGGCGGCACGAGATGGTTCTTCGTCACCGCCGACTATGCCTTCGGCAATGCCGCGCAGGCGGATGCCACCCGCTTCATAGAGGCCTCCGGCGGCAAGGTCGCGGGCGCGGTGAAATATCCCTACGGCTCGACCGCGGATTTCTCCTCGTTCCTGCTGCAAGCCCAGGCCTCCGGCGCCAATGTGGTGGCCTTCTGCAATTCCGGCACCGAGCTGATCACCTGCCTGAAGCAGGCGCAGGAATTCGGCCTCGACGCCGGCGGCAAGGTGCGCCTCGCCGCCACCGTGGGATACATCACCGACGTCATCGCCATGGGCCTGCCGGTGGCCCATGGCCTTTCCCTCACCGAGACCTTCTACTGGGACCTCAACGACCGCACCCGCGCTTTCATGAAGCGCATCGCCCCGAAGCTGCCGGCGGGCGTGTTCCCCAACATGAGCCAGGCCGGGGATTATTCCGGCGTCACCCATTATCTCAAGGCGGTGAAGGCGCTGGGCGTCGCCCGCGCCAAGGCTTCGGGGCGGGACACCATCGCCGTGATGAAGCAGATGCCCACGGACGACGACTGTTTCGGCCCCGGCCGCGTGCGTGAGGACGGGCGCAAGATCCACCCCGCCTATCTGTTCTCCGTGAAGGCTCCCGCCGAGAGCAAGGCCCCCGGCGACATCTACAAGCTCGTCTCCACCATCCCGGCCGAAGAGGCCTTCCGGCCTGTGGCCGAAGGCGGCTGCCCCTTCGTGAAGACCTGAATACGCCCGGCCCCCTGGGCTCCGTGACGTGCATCCCCGGGGGCCTGAACCTCTCCGGGATGCGAAACACATCAAGGATTGTCATGACCGGATACCGTATCGCGGACTTGCGCATCTACACCATCAAGCCCCGCGGCCTCGGCGAATTCATCGAGATCTTCGACACCCTCGCCATGCCGGTGCAATTGCGCCACCTGGGGCCGCCCATCGCCTTTTTCGCCAGCGACATCGGCGCGCAGAACCAGGTGGTGCACCTGTGGGGCTACGACAGCCTCGCCGACTATGACCGCCGCCGCATCGCGCGGGATGCCGATCCCGACTGGCCGGCTTATCTTTCGGCCTCCGGCCACCTGCTGGTGGCGCAGGAGAACCGCTTCATCACGAAAATCGACCTCGCCTCGGTGACCCGCTTCCTCGACAACGAAGGAGCGGCCCAATGAGCGCGCCCGACACCGGCTGGCTTGGCCTTCGAGGCAGCACATGCGTCGTCACCGGTGCCGGCGGCGGCATCGGACGCGCCGTGGCGCTCGCCTTCGCGCAGGCCGGCGCGAACCTTGCCCTCGCCGACAGGAATCCGGAGACCTGCGCCGAGACCAAGGCCGCGGTGGAGAAGCTTGGCGGGTGGGCGCTGGCGCTTCAATGCGACATCTCCGAGGAGGCCAGCATCGCCTCGGCTGCTGCGGCGACGCTGGCGGCGTTCGGGGGGGCCGACATCCTCGTCAACAATGCCGGCATCCTGCGGCCCGGTGGCATCGACACGGTCGCCACGGCGGACTGGGAGCACATGCTGAAGGTGAACCTCACCGGCTATTTCCTCACTACCCGCGCCTTTGGCGCGGCCATGCTGGAGAAGGGCGCGGGCGCCATCGTGCACATCTCGTCCATCGCCGCCAGCGAGCCCCAGCCGTTCAGCGGCGCCTACAGCCCAGGCAAGGCTGCGGTGTCCATGCTGTCGCGGCAGATCGCCTTCGAATGGGGGCCGCGCGGCGTGCGTTCCAACGTGGTCAGCCCGGGCCTCGTGCGCACGCCCCTGAGCGAGCCCTTCTACACCGCGCCGGGTATCGCCGAGAAGCGTGAGGCCATGGTGCCGGTGCGCCGTATCGGTCATCCCTCGGACATCGCCGACGTCGCCGTGTTCCTGGCGAGCGGGCGGGCGTCCTATGTCAACGGTCAGGAGATCGTGGTGGACGGCGGCCTGTCGCAGACCCTGATGAGCCTCGTGCCGCGTCCCGGCTTCGGGGAGGCTGCGCCATGAGCCCGTCCGCATTGATCACCGGCGCGGCCGACGGTATCGGCTGGGCCATTGCACGCACCTTGGCTGCCGGAGGGTGGCGCCTCGCCCTGGTCGATCTCGACGATGGCGCCACCGCCGCGCGGGCGGCGGAACTGGGCTCGAGCCATCTCGCGATCCGCGCCGACGTGTCGGTGGAGGAGGACGTGACCGAGGCGATGCGGCGGGTGGTCGCCGCCTTCGGAGGCCTCGACGCGGTGGTGAACAACGCCGGCATCGCCGACACCCACCTGCCCACGGTGGAACAGGACGCCGCGCGCTTCCGCAAGATCCTCGACGTGGACCTCACCGGAGTGTTCCTGGTCTCGCGGGAAGCCGCGCGGGTGATGTTGCCCCGGCGCAGCGGCAGCATCGTCAACCTCAGCTCCATCGCCGGCATTACCGGCCTGCCCCGTCGCAATGCCTATGGCGCGGCCAAGGCAGGCGTGGTCGCCCTGACGCGGAGCATGGCCTGCGAGTTCGGGCCGACCGGCATCCGGGTCAATGCGGTGGCGCCCGGCTATGTGGAGACCGCCCTCGTGAAGGCCCTGGAGCGCGACGGCAGGATCGACCTCGGCCGCATCCGCCGGCGCATTCCGCTGGGCTTCCTGGCGCAGCCGGACGACATCGCGCAGGCGGTGGCGTTCCTCGTCTCTCCCGCGGCACGCTATGTGACCGGCACCGTGCTCTCGGTCGATGGCGGATGGCAGGCCTTCGGCGACGCAGGCGATGCCTTTCCATCACCGGCAGGCTGAGACGATGCGCGCCCGGGCGGCGCCTGGAAGATGGTCGCGCCGGTGCGCTCGCGGGGCTCAATGGCCGAGCGAGGGCACCGGGCCAGCCGAGGCATCGGGCTTCGGCCCCAGCCACGCCTTGGTGAGGATCGCGAGGGTGGCGATCAGGGCAGGTACCGCCATCACCAGGAACACCGCCGCGGTGCCGAACTGCTGCCGTCCAAGCTCGGCCACCAGGAACGAGCCGGCAATGCCGCCGAACCGTCCGATGCCGAGCATCCAGGCCACCCCGGTGGCCCGGCCCCGGGTCGGATAGAATATGGCGGCCAGCGCGGGCAGAGAGGATTGCGCGGTGTTCATGACGGTTCCGGCAATGAAGACCGCCGCTGTGAGCGGGCCGATCTGGCCGACCACCTGGCCGATGGCATAGACCGCCAGCGCCGTGAGCAGGAAGCCGGCGGCCACCACCAGATCGGCATGGAAGCGATCCATGAGCCAGCCGGCAAGGATGGCGCCGAGGCCACCCAGCGGGAACAAGGCCGAAATGAGCGTCGCCTGGGTGGGACTGATGCCGCTGTCGCGCAGGATGATCGGCATCCAGTTGATGAGGCCGTAGAAGATGACCAGGCCCATGAAATAGGCGATCCACAGGCACAGCGTGCCGAGGATATAGGGCGCGGAAAACACCACGGTGATGCCGCGCCGGCCGGCTTCCGCAGTGCCCTCGCCTTCATCGAGCACGAAGCGGGTCGCCCCCTTCGCGGCCGCGGAAATGCGCTGAAGAATGCGGCCGATCTTCTCCGCCGGGGCACCATGCTGGGCAAGGTGACGTACCGATTCCGGCAGCAGGACGACCATCACCGCCACAAGCACAAGCGGGGCGACGCCGCCGAGTTCCAGCACGCTGCGCCAGCCGAAGTGCGGGATCATCCAGGCTGCGACGAAGCCGCCGGCCGCCGCGCCCAGGGGGAAGCCACAGAACATGGCATTGGTGACGAGTGCACGGCGCTTGGCCGGACAGTATTCGCTGACAAGCGTCACGGCATTCGGCATGGCGGCACCGAGGCCCAGACCGGTGACGAAACGCCAGATCACCAGCGCATCAAGGCTGCCTGCGGTGGCGGCGACGAGGCTGGCGACGCCCATCACGCCCGCCGCCGCGAGCAGCACCAGCTTGCGGCCGAAGCGGTCGGCCAGGGGGCCGGAGCACAAGGCTCCGCCGGCGAGGCCGAACAGGGCGGCGCTGAGCACCGGGGCGAGATCTGCCTTCGCGATGTTCCATTCGCCCAGGAGCGAGGGGGCAATATAACCGATGGCGGCAGTATCGAAGCCGTCCAGCAGGACGATCGCGAAGCACAGGGCGAAGATCAGCCACTGGAAGCCGGAGATCGGCTGTTCATCAAGAAATCGGCGGACGTCGATCGTCCGCTCCGCTGGCGTGGTCATGGTTTCCTCCCGCGCCGGTCCACCGCAACACGCGGCGGCCGGTTTGGCGTTTTTGGTTACATGTCGAAGAAGACGGTCTCGTTCTCGCCCTGCAGGCGGATGTCGAAGCGGTAGGTAGCGACACCGTCCGCGTCGCCGCGCAGGCCCACCAGGGTGGCGCGCCGCCCCACCTGCTCGATGGATTTCAGCACCGGATCGCCGGCGTTCGCCTCAGCCTCATCGGAGAAATACATGCGGGTGTGCAGGTGGATATTGATGCCGCGTGCGAAGATGAGCAGCGAGACGTGGGGCGCCTGGGGGCGCCCGTCGCGCCAGGGCAGCACGCCGGGCCGGATGGTGTCGAAGCTCCATTCCCCGGTGGCGAAGTCAGCTGCGGCGCGGCCGAAGCCCAGGAAGTCCGGATTGTCGTGCCGCCCGTCGCCGTCCGCCTGCCACAGTTCCACCAGCGCGTCCTTCACCGGGTGGCCCGAGCCGTCCCACACCTTGCCGATGATGCGGATCCGCCCGCCCGGCACGCTGCCGGAGGCAAGGATGGACAGGTTCTCCTGCGTGCGGACAGGCAGGCCCGCCACCGCCGGCAGGGTGCCTATATGCACGTAGGGACCGCCGGTCTGCGACGGCGTTTCCTTAAGGTATTCGACCGGCATCAGTGCCCCTCCCTCTTGTTCTCGAAGAACGTCTGCCGGCGCCCGCGCAGCACGATGTCGAAGCGGTAGGCCAGCGCGTCGAAGGGCATCTGCTGGCCCAGGTCGAGGCGGGCGACTAGCCGCTCGACGGCGGCCTTGTCGGGAATGGTATTGATGATGGGGCACAGCGGGATCAGCGGATCGCCCTCGAAATAGAGCTGGGAAATCAGCCGCTGAACGAAGGCTTCGCCGAAGATGGAAAAATGGATGTGCGCCGGCCGCCAGTCGGAGCCGTTGTTGCGCCACGGATAGGGACCGGGGCGCACGGTGCGGAAGGCATAGCGGCCCTCGGAATCGGTCAGGCAGCGACCGACGCCGCCGAAGTTCGGATCGAGCGGGGCGAGATAGCTGTCGTTCTTGTGCCGGTAGCGCCCGCCGGCATTGGCCTGCCACACCTCGATGAGGGTGTCTGGCACCGGACGGCCGCTTTCGTCGAGCACCCGGCCGTGCACCACGATGCGCTCGCCGATGGCCTCGCCGTCCTTGGAAAAATTGCGGATGAGGTCATTGTCGAGGGGATCGAGGCCGGACCGCGGAAAAATGGGGCCGGCCTTCTCGCCGATGCCCTGCTCCAGCGACACCAGCGCGAAGCGCGGCGAGCGCAACACACTCGTCTTGTAGCCGGGGGTGAAGGCCGGCGGATGCCAGTTTCGGTCCCGGCGCATGAAATCGCCCGTCTCAACCATGGTTTTCTCCCTGTGGGTCGCCGTCGGTACGCGCTTCCGCGTAGACTTCCTTGGCGATCTTGTAGGCCCGGTTCGCCGCAGGCACGCCGGCATAGACCGCCACATGCATGAGCGTTTCGGCGACGTCCTCGGCGCTCGCGCCGGTATTGCGGGTGGCGCGCACGTGCATGGCCACTTCCTCGTCATGCCCCAGCGCCGCCAGAAGCGCGATGGTGATCATGGACCGCTCGCGCCTGGTGAGCCCCGGCCGCGACCAGACCGAACCCCAGGCGCCTTCGGTGATGAAGGTCTGGAACCCCTCGTCGAACGGCGTGGTGCGAGCGGATGCCGCGTCCACATAGGTGTCGCCGAGCACGGAACGGCGGGTTGCCATTCCGGCAGTCCAGCGCGGGGAACGGTCGGTGGGAATTGACACGGGACGGCCTCTTCTGGGCGCGGGGCCTACCGGGATAAACTTGGACTAAACGTGCATGCACACGCTCGATCCACCCGGCGGCTCCCGTTTGGGATCGCCGCGAGAATTTCATGTGCCTGATGATATGAAAAATGATATTTTTCTATCCATCCATACAATCTGGATATGTATCGACCATGATCGACGGACGCATGAAGCTGCGCCACATTGCCTGCTTCCTCGAGGTGGCGGCGCGATCCGGGTTCGGCCGCGCGGCCGACGCGCTCAGCCTCACCCAGCCGGCGGTCTCGCGGGCCATCGCGGAACTGGAGGACATCCTCGGCGCGCCGCTGTTCGAGCGCGGCCGCGGCGGCGCCGTGCTGACGCCGCAGGGCACCGCTTTCCGCGCCCATGCGGGAGCGGCCTTCGCTGAACTGGGACGCGGCATCGACACGCTGCGGCGGCCAGCCGCCGGCGACGTGGTACTCAGGGTCGGCGCGCTGCCCACAGTGGCGGCGCGGATCATGCCTGGGGCGGTCCGACGGGCGAAGGAGACGGGCCTCGATGCCACCATCAACATCGAGGCCGGGCCCAACGGCTGGCTTCTCGACCTGCTCAACGAGGGCCGGCTCGATCTGGTGGTGGGCCGCCTTGCCGAGCCCAAGGCCATGATGGGGCTCGCCTTTGAGCACCTGTATTCCGAGCCCATCGTCTTCGTGGCGCGGCGCGGCCACCCGGCAGACACCGGCCACCCGGTGGGACTCGTGGAGCTTGCTCGCCATCCCTTCATCATGCCGGGACAAGGCTCCATCATTCGTCCGGAGATCGACCGGCTATTCCTTATGGAAGGTCTGGCCGGCCCCGCCGACCGTATTGAGACCACCGACGCGAGCTTCTCGCGGGCTTATGTCGGTACCAGTGACGCGGTATGGGTCATCTCCCACGGGGTGGTGGCCGGCGATCTCGACGCCGGCACATTGGTGCGGCTGCCCCTGTCCATGTCCATATCCGGCGGGCCGGTGGGCCTCACCACGCGAGCGGGGCAGGCCCCCCTGCCGCAGGCGGCGATCTTCCTCGAAGCCCTACGCGAGGTTGCCCGCGCGCTGTGAGCCGGACCACACAACAGGCTTGACGCCACCGCGCGCCGCAGTCGAGCTTGCGGCCCGTTTCGTTCCCAAGGAAGGCCGCAGGTCCATGAGCGTGTCCGTGTTCGAGCATCCCTTCCTGCGTCCGCTCCTTGGCGATGAGGCCATCGCCGCGGCCTTCACCGCCGAAGCCGACATCGCCGCCATGCTCCGCTTCGAAGCGGCGCTGGCCGAGGCGGAGGCGGACGCCGGCGTCATTCCGCACGAGGCGGCCGCTGCCATCGCGCAGGCGGCACGCAGCCTCGCCGTCTCTCCCGCGGATCTGGCGGCCGCCGTGGCCCGCGACGGCGTGGTGATCCCGGAGCTGGTGCGCTGGCTGCGCACGGCGGTGGGCGAGCCCCATGCGGGCTTCGTGCACAAGGGCTCGACCAGCCAGGACGTGATCGACACCAGCCTGTTCCTGCGCCTGAAGGCGGCGTCCGACATCCTGCTGGCGCGCCTCGACGCGCTTATCGGCAGCTTCGATCGCCTCGCCTCCACTGCGGGCGGCCTGGAGCTGACGGGCCATACGCGCATGCAGCGGGCACGGCCCATCACCCTCGCCCACAAGATTGCCACCTGGCGCGAGCCCCTCGCGCGGCAACGGGCCCGTTTTTCGGCAGTGGCAGATGATCTGTTCCGGGTGCAACTGGGTGGTGCGGTGGGCAACCGGGCCGAGCTGGGCGAAGCGGCCGGGCGCGTGGCCGACGGCCTCGCGGCCCGGCTCGGCCTAGGCGCCGCGCCGCGTGCCACCCATGCCGAACGGGACGCCGTCGCCGCCTATGGTCATTGGTGCGCGCTGCTGGCCGGCTCGCTTGGCAAGTTCGGCGCCGACATCACCCTCATGGCCCAGAACGAGGTGGGCGAGGTGACCATCGCCGGCGGCGGCGGCTCCTCCGCGATGCCGGAGAAGAACAATCCCGTGAGCGCCGAGATCCTGGTGACCCTGGCGCGCTTCGCCGCCACGCTCCAGGGCGGCCTCGACCAGGCCCTGGTGCACGAGAACGAGCGCTCCGGCGCCGCCTGGACCCTGGAGTGGATGATCCTGCCCCAGCTCGTGACGACCGCGGGCGCCGCCACCCGCACCGCCTTCACGCTCATCGAAGCGCTGCGCTTTCCCGCACGGTCCTGACGACGCGACGGCGGCCGGGGGCGGCAACGGGCTTCAGAACGGCAGGCCCACGTAGTTCTCCGCCACCGTGGTCGCCGCGGCCTCCGAGCCGGCGATATAGTCGAGCTCGGCAAGCTGCATGCGGGCCACGAAGTCCCCGGATTCGGGGAAGAGGTGCAGCATGGAGGTCATCCACCAGGAGAAGCGCTCCGCCTTCCAGATTCGCCTAAGCGCCCGCTCCGAATAGGCGTCGATGCCGGCGTCCGATTTGTCCCGGTAATGCTCGATCAGCCCGGCCGCCAGGTAATGCACGTCGCTCGCCGCCAGATTGAGGCCCTTGGCCCCCGTCGGCGGCACGATGTGGCCGGCGTCGCCGGCGAGGAACAGACGTCCGAAGCGCAACGGTTCCGCCACGAAGGAGCGCAGCGGGGCGATGCTCTTTTCCACCGATGGCCCGGGGACCACGCGCGCGGCCACCTCCTCCGGCAGACGGCGGCGGAACTCGTCATAGAATCGTTCGTCAGACCAGTCCTCGACCTGGTCGGAGAGCGGCACCTGGATGTAAGAGCGGCTGCGCGTGTGGGACCGCATGGACGCCAGCGCAAAGCCGCGCTCGTGGCGGGCATAGACGAGTTCTTCCGAGGCTGGCGGCACGTCGGCGAGCAGTCCCAGCCAGCCGAAGGCGTAGACCCGCTCGAATTGGGCGATGGCCGTTTCCGGGACGGAACGGCGCGCGATGCCGTGAAAACCGTCGCAGCCGGCGATGAAATCGCAGGCGATCTCGTGGGTGGCGCCGCCCTTGCTGTAGGTCACGCGCGGGCGGAGGCCGTCGAAATCGTGCAGGGCCACGTCCTGCGCCTCGTAGACAGTCGGAACGCCCAGGGCGGCGCGGGCCTCCATCAGGTCGCGCGTGATTTCCGTCTGGCCATAGACCACCACCGACTTGCCGCCGGACAGGCCGCGAAGGTCAATGCGATGGGTGCGGCCAGCGAAGGCGAGGTGGAAGCCGTCATGCACGAGGCCTTCCCGGTCCAGCCGCTCGGCGCATCCCGCCTGCCGCATGAGGTCCACAAGGCCGCTCTCCAGCACGCCGGCGCGGATGCGCGAGAGCACGTAATCGGCGCTCTTCGCCTCCAGGATCACCGCGTCGACGCCCGCCTTTGCCAGAAGCTGGCCGAGGAGAAGGCCCGAAGGGCCGGCGCCGATGATGCACACTTGATGTCGCACGTCTGTTTCCTCCCAGGGACACTCCGCGCGGCGCGCCTTCGACGCGCCGCAGTGGTCCGGCGTTGGCTTTTTTCAGGTTGGGCAATGGACGGAGCGGGACCGCGGCCTCCGGCCCGGAAGGCGGTCCCCGCACCTCGGTCTCGCACCAAGCCGCGTGAGGTGTCGGCACTGGCGAGAATGGAGCGCGGACGGCTTGCGCGGAATGGAAGCTTCGCGCACTCTCTTGGATAAATCGAACCCATCGGACGTGCCAATGAGAAGCGCCGCGCCCCCGGTGCCCGCCTACGCCCTCTACGGCGAGGGCGCGGATGGCTTTCCCGACGAACTGCACGTGGAGACCATCACGGCACGCAGCGCCAAGCATGACTGGCGCATCCGCTCGCACCGCCACGGCGACCTCTACCAGTTCTTCTTCATCGGGGCGGGAGGCGGTGCGGCTGTCATTGACGGAACCGTGCACGCCCTCGGCCCCGGTGCGGCCATCGCCTTGCCGCCGCTGGTGGTCCACGCCTTCGATTTCGCCCCGCACACCGACGGCTATGTGGCGAGCGTGCCCGCCGCCGTGCTCGACCATTGGTCATCTCCCAAGACCCAGTGGCGGAGCCTGTTCAAGGCCCCGCTGGTGCTGGCGGTCACGCCGGCGCAGGCGACGCAGTTGCGGACCACGCTCGAACTCGCGCTTGTCGAATCCGGTGAACACGGCGCCAGCCGACGCGAGGCGCTTACCGCCTTTGCAGGCCTGATCCTGGTGTGGTTCCACCGAACTTTGGCTGCGGGGCAGCAGGAAGGCGGCGACCTGGCATTCGCCGGCATCCAGCTTGTGGAGCGCTTCACCGCCCAGGTAGAGGAAGACTTTCGCCACCATCCAAGCCTCACCGATCGCGCCCGGCGGCTCGGGGTGAGCGTGCCCCACTTGAGCCGCGTTTGCCGGCGCGTGACCGGCCGTTCGGCCCTGGGCATCGTGCAGGAGCGCCTCGCTCTCGAAGCGCGAAGGCATCTCGCCTACACGTCCATGACAGTGGCAGAGATCGCTTTCGGCCTGGGCTTCGAGGATCCTGCCTATTTCACCCGCTTCTTCACCCGGCACCTGGGCGTGAGCCCGCGGGCATACCGGGCGGATCCATCGCGGACCCGCTCTGGAACGGTGTGAACTTGAGCCGGCGCGCGCTGCAGATCGCGCTGGCCGGCGGCGGCCTCGCCTTCGTCGTCACAGAAGCAGCCGGCATCGCCGCCGCTTTGTGGCCGCAGGCTTGGCGCGGCCTCTTCAGCTCCGAGCCGGACATGATCGCCGCCGGCAGCGCCTCTCTTCGGATTGTCGGCCCGGCCTATAGCTTCTTCGGCCTCGGCATGGCGCTGTACTTCGCATCCCAGGGCTCCGGCCGGCTCATGTGGCCCCTGGCCAGCGGGTTCCTGCGCGGCGCGCTCGCCCTCGGTGGCGGCTGGGCCGCGCTGTGGCTGACCGGATCCCTTACGGCCCTGTTCGCGTCGCTCGCGCTCGTGGTCTATGGATTAACCATACTGTGGTGGTACGCTCGGGTGCTTGGTTTCGCTAGCGCTCACGCGCCACCCGCCTGCCTTCCCCTTGGCGAGAGATTGGTACGGATGGCTTCCCACGCATCCGGCTCGCCCCGTTGTCCGGAGTTGCCCACCATGACCGCCACCCTGTTCCGGCCCCTGCGTGTGGGCGCCCTCGACCTTCAGCATCGCATCGTGATGGCGCCATTGACCCGCTCGCGGGCGACGCAGCCCGGCAACGTGCCGGGACCGCTCGCGGTCACCTACTATGCCCAGCGTGCGACACCCGGCGGGCTCATCATCGCGGAGGCATCGCCCATCTCTCCGTCCGGCCACGGCTTTCCCACCACGCCGGGAATCTACACGCCCGAGCAGATCGCCGGCTGGCGCGCCGTCGTCGACGCGGTGCATGGGAAGGGCGGCAAGATCGTGCTCCAGCTCTGGCACGTGGGCCGGGTTTCGCACAGCTCGCTTCAGCCGGAGGGCCGCCTACCCGTGGCACCGTCGGCCATCCGGATCGAGGGCCTCACCGCTTTCCGGAACGACTTCTCGACCGCCGACTACGAAACGCCGCACGCTCTCACGGAACAGGAAATCGAGGGGGTCATCGCCGATTATGCCCAGGCGACCCGCAACGCGCGGGCGGCGGGGTTCGACGGCGTGGAGATCCACGCCGCGAACGGCTACCTGCTGGAGCAGTTCCTGCAGAGCCGCACCAACCACCGCACCGACGCCTATGGCGGCTCGATCGAGAATCGCGCACGCCTGCTGCTGGCGGTGGCGCAAGCGGTGACGGGCGCGTGGAGCGCCGACCGCGTCGGCATCCGGCTCTCCCCGTTCGGCATCGCCAATGACAGCGGCGAGGCCGAGCCGCTCCCGCTCTATACCCATGTGGTGGAGCGGCTGGCGCGCGTGAACCTCGCCTATCTCCACCTCATCGAGCCCCGCGCTAGCGGGGCCGGCCGGGCCGACGTGGACCACAAGGATGTTCCGGCCGCGGCCGAGCTGTTCCGCCCGCTCTGGCCGGGAGTGCTGATCACCGCCGGCAATTTCCGACCGGACACCGCCGAGGCGTGCGTGGCCGCCGGCCATGCCGACGCCATCGCCTTCGGCCGCTTCTTCATCTCTAATCCCGACCTGGTGGAGCGTATCCGTCGCGGGGCGCCCCTCACCCCCTATGATCGCTCGACCTTCTACCGCGGCGGCGCCACAGGCTACACCGACTATCCGACACTCGCTCAGGCACCCCAGCGGGCCGGCGCGTTCTCTTTGCTTTAGTTCAGGGGCGATTCATCCGCTAGAGCAATTCCAGCAAAAGTGCGAAGCGGTTCTGCGTCCGGAATTGCGATGAAACAAAGCTTTAGAGCATGTTCGACGAACCGGTGTTTGTCGAACATGCTTTTGTCACTGACATCAAGGCAGGTGTTATGCCGCGACCTCGATGGCGGCGCACGACATATGGGGAAAGTCGCGGCAACAGTCGCACCTTTATCGCGCCTGGGTTGGGGGGCGGGAAGCCGGGATCGTGGAGAGGGTCGTGCGAAAGCGAAGCCGCATGGGCCGCGCCGCGCACCGTCTCCCGGCGTTCCTCGGGACATGCCGGACTCCGGTCATCCTCCGAGGAAAACCCGGTCTCTCGTATTGGTCAGGTGCGCGATCATGGCAGCGCG
Organism: Xanthobacter oligotrophicus; assembly: GCF_008364685.1. GTDB lineage: Bacteria > Pseudomonadota > Alphaproteobacteria > Rhizobiales > Xanthobacteraceae > Xanthobacter > Xanthobacter oligotrophicus. Next base: position 277,269 of record NZ_VTTL01000006.1, on the reverse strand, counting down.
GGCGCCATCCTCGTCTGCGGCCTCGATCGCTTCCAGAATCAATCGATGCTCCACCTCGAGCCTCTGGCCGATCTTTTCATTCGGCTTGGTCGATAGCGCGCGGGCAAACTGGATGCATTGCACAAAATTGTCGCGCGCAGAGAGAAGCGGAGAAGATAGAAACTTATTATGCGCAGCATCCGCTATGGCGAAATGGAACGCTAAATCCTCCTCGATTCCAGGCTCATTCTGGGACAAGGCACGGGAAACAGCATCAAAAGCTGCACGAATGCGCACCAGTTCCTCATGCGTGCGGCGGGAGGCGGCAAGTGCCGCGACCTCACCTTCAATGAGCTGACGGAACTCGAAGAAGCGCTGCATGTCGGCGATGCTGCTGACAAAGGGAAAGGCGAAGACGCCTGCGTTGGGGCGCCTCAGGACAACGCTGCCCTGGCCCTGTCGCGAGGCAACGATGCCGTCGATCTTCAGCCGGGACAGAGCCTCACGCACGACGGTGCGAGAGACGGAGTAGAGCTTGCACAATTGGGCCTCGGTCGGCAGACGGCCGCCCTCAGGAATCTGCAAGTTGATGATGAGGTGAAGGATCTCATCATAGATCCGGTCCCCGAGCGTCAGCCGGACGGCCGTTCGCGCAGCGGGCGCCGTCTCCGCCATGACTGTTACCGTTTCATCGGATCGCTTGGTCTTCACCGCCATTCCGTCTCGCTTTGAACCGGCGCCGGGCTCCTTGGCCAGGCGGCGCGCACCGGCAATCTATACCAGCCCCGCCGATTTGTTGAGGTGGCTCCGCGCCCCTCCCGGCCGAAACGCCCTCTGCGACCCGACAAAAAAACTTGTCTGATTTGTATTTAAAATTCGTGGACACGTCCATAATTTGTCATTTATAGATACAAATATGGCCGATGGCTAAGAGGGGTCGCCTGAACGACCCCCGAGAAGGCCGATGCCTCCGTGAGAGGGCATGGCGACGTCGGTCCGGAGTGCGGCCCCACAGCCTGTTCTGCGGGCCGCCGCGCCCAAACTGTCAGCGGTCGCGTGGACTGCAAGCGGTCTCTTGGAAGGAAACGCCATGGATATGAAAGTACCCGCCGCGGCGCCGCCGCGGACGGAGACGCGCACGCGCGTCCGCTGGGGCATTCTCGCGATGCTCTTCGTCGTGACGACCATCAATTTCGCCGATCGCGCCACCATCTCCATCGCTGGACCGGACCTGCGCGCGGCGCTTGGCCTGTCCCCGGTGCAGATGGGCTACATCTTTTCCGCATTCGCGTGGTCGTATGTCCTTGCCCAGATTCCCGGCGGCTGGCTGCTCGATCGCTTCGGCTCGAAGACCACCTACTTCGTCAGCCTGACCCTGTGGTCGCTGCTGACCATGTTCCAGGGCGCAGTGGGCTTCCTCACCGGAGCCGCAGCAGTGGCTCTGCTGTTCGCCCTGCGCTTCCTTGTCGGCGCGGCGGAAGCGCCGTCCTTCCCCGGCAATGGACGCATCACCTCCGCCTGGTTCCCCACCAACGAGCGCGGCTTTGCTTCCGCCATCTTCAATTCCGCGCAGTATTTCGCCACCGCCTTCTTTGCGCCGATCATGGGCTGGATCGTCCACAGCTTCGGCTGGCAGGCGGTGTTCTACTTCATGGGCGGCCTCGGCCTGGTGTTGGCCTTGTTCTGGAACCGGGTGATCTACGGCCCCCTGGCGCATCCGGGCGTCAACGACGCCGAGCTCGAATACATCAAGGCCGGCGGCGGGCTCGTCGAGCTCGACAGCAAAGCTGCAACCGCCAAGCCGAAGGAGGTCGATACACTGAAGTGCATCGGGGAGCTTCTGCGCAACCGCATGCTGCTTGGCCTCTACATTTTCCAGTTCTGCATCAATGTGCTGACATACTTCTTCCTGACCTGGTTTCCGGTCTACCTCGTCACCGAGCGGCACATGACCATCCTGAAGGCAGGGTTCGTGGCCTCCCTGCCGGCCATCTGCGGCTTCCTCGGGGGCGTCCTCGGTGGCTGGATCTCGGACCGCCTGATCAAGGCCGGCTGGTCGCTGACCGCGGCACGCAAGACACCGATCGTACTGGGCATGCTCATGGCCATGTCGATGATCGCCTGCAACTACGTCGAATCGGACATGCTGGTCGTCTTCTTCATGTCGCTGGCTTTCTTCGGAAAGGGCATCGGCGCCCTCGGCTGGGCTGTGGTCTCGGATACCTCGCCCAGGCAGGCGGGTGGCTTGTCCGGCGGCCTGTTCAACACCTTCGGCAACACCGCCGGCATCGTGACACCCATCGTGATCGGCTACATCCTCCAGACAACGGGCTCGTTCGCCTCGGCGCTCACCTTCGTCGGCCTCAGCGCGGCCGTGGCTCTGCTTGCCATGCTGTTCATGGTCGGAACCATCCGGCGCGTGGAGCTGAAGGATTCGCTCCTTGCAACGCAGACACCCTGACTAGGCGCAGGCCCCTCGGAGCAGGACCGGGCATCGCCAATGCCCGGTCTTCCAACCCCAATCCCGACCGCGGCGCTCTCCGGTCGCCCTCTTTCAGGAAAAGCTGAGCCATGAATGCCCCCATCGCGACGACGGCCAAGCCGCTGTCCATCAAGCTCCATCCGCACGACAACGTCGCGATCGTGGTCAATTCCGGCGGCCTGCGGGCGGGCGCCCGCTTCGACGATGGCCTCGTGCTCGTCGATGCCGTGCCCCAGGGCCACAAGGTGGCGCTCGCCGATATCCCGCAGGGCGGCGCGGTGGTGCGCTATGGCGAGATCATCGGCTATGCGGTCAAGGCCCTCGGCAAGGGCGCCTGGGTCAATGAGTTCCTGGTCGAACTACCCGAGCCACCCGCTCTGGAAAGCCTGCCGCTGGCCGATAACGTGCCACCGATCCAGCCGCCGCTGGAGGGCTACACCTTCGAAGGCTACCGCAACCCGGACGGGTCTGTGGGCACGCGCAACATCCTCGGCATTTCAACCAGCGTTCATTGCGTTGCCGGCGTGGTCGACCATGTGGTCGGGCTGATCCGGCAGCGGCTCCTGCCGAACTACCCCAATGTGGACGACGTGGTCGGACTGAACCATCTGTACGGCTGCGGCGTCGCCATCAACGCTCCCGCCGCGGTGGTGCCGATCCGAACCGTGCAGAACCTGGCCCTCAACCCGAATTTCGGCGGCGAGATCCTGGTCATCGGCCTCGGCTGCGAGAAGCTTCAGCCCGAGCGGCTGATGCCGGACCTCGCGCCGGAGGCGGCGCGGGCCAACATCCTGAGCCTGCAGGATGAACGCTTCACCGGCTTTCAGGCCATGGTGGACGGCATACTGGACATGGCGCAGGCACGGCTGGAGGTGCTGAACCGGCGCCGACGCGAGACTTGCCCGGCGTCGGATCTGGTGGTCGGCGTGCAGTGCGGCGGATCGGATGCGTTCTCCGGCGTCACGGCCAATCCGGCGGTCGGCTTTGCAGCCGATCTCATCGTGCGCGCCGGCGGCACGGTGATGTTCTCCGAAGTCACGGAGGTGCGCGACGCGGTGCATCTGCTCACCCCCCGCGTGGTCGACGCGACCGTCGGCAAGGCTTTGATCCGCGAAATGGCGTGGTACGACGCCTACCTCGCCGCCGGCGCCACTGATCGCAGCGCGAACCCCTCGCCCGGCAACAAGAAGGGCGGCCTGTCCAACGTGGTGGAGAAGGCGCTCGGCTCGATCGTGAAGTCCGGCACGAGCCCGATCACGGCGGTGCTGGCTCCGGGCGAGCGGGCGACCACCAAGGGCCTGATCTTCGCCGCCACCCCGGCGTCGGACTTCATCTGCGGCACGCAGCAGCTCGCTTCGGGCATGACGCTGCAGGTATTCACCACCGGCCGCGGCACGCCCTATGGCCTGGCAGCGGCCCCCGTGATCAAGGTCGCGACGCGAAGCGACCTCGCGGCCCGCTGGCACGACCTCATGGACCTCGACGCCGGTCGCATCGCCACTGGCGAAGCCTCAGTGGAAGAGATCGGCTGGGAGTTGTTCCGCCTCATCCTCGATGTGGCGAGCGGCCACAAGCGGCCCTGGTCCGACGTCTGGGGCCTGCACAATGCCCTCGCCGTCTTCAATCCGGCACCGGTCACCTGACCGGGCCCAATCCCAACAAAAACCGGAGGAGACGATCGCCATGTCCGAAGGACTCGCCTACACCCCCTTTCCCAACACGCTTCGGCGCGACGTGTTGGCGCGCAAGCGCCTGATCGGCTGCTGGTCGGCGCTCGGGTCTCACATCACCACCGAAGTCCTGGGCCTCGCCGGTTTCGACTGGCTTCTGCTGGATTCCGAGCACGCCCCCAACGACGTGCTCTCGCTGATCCCGCAATTGATGGCGCTGAAGGACAGCCGCTCCGCGCCGGTGGTACGGGTCGCCTGGAACGACCCGGTGCTGCTGAAGCGGCTGCTCGACGCCGGCTTCTACAACTTCCTCATCCCCTTCGTGCAGTCTGCCGAGGAGGCGCGGGCTGCGGTCGCCGCCACGCGCTATCCGCCGGCCGGCGTGCGCGGCATTTCGGTGGCGCAGCGCTCCAACCGCTATGGCACCGTCAAGGACTACCTGGCCAAGATCAACGAGAACATCACGGTTGTTGCCCAGATCGAGAACGCGGCCGGTGTGGCGGCGGCGGCCGAGATCGCCGCAGTGGACGGCGTGGACTGCCTGTTCGTCGGCCCATCCGATCTTGCCGCCGCGCTCGGCCATCTCGGCGATCCCGGCCATCCCGACGTGCAGGCGGCCATAGCGGCGGTGTTCGCGGTCGCCGGGACGGCCGGCAAGGCCTCGGGCATCCTAGCTCCTGTCGAGGCGGACGCGCGGCGCTATCTGGAACTGGGCGCCACCTTCGTGGCCGTGGGTTCCGACCTCGGCGTCTTCCGCGCCGCCACCCAGAAGCTGCGCGATACGTATCTGTGACCCTGGCGCATTTTCAGGCGAAGTGAAAGCGCTCAGCCTGACGAAACGGCGCCAACACGATAATGTTGAGCAAGTTCCGTGAGCCAATCCGAACGGAATTCGCTTTGGTAGTCCTGCGATCATCGAGGATACATCTATGAGCACTCTGGGTTTCGTCGGTCTCGGAATCATGGGTACGCCCATGGCGGGCCATCTTTTGGCGGCCGGCCACACCGTCTATGCCTATGCCCGCAAGCCGCTTCCGGCCGAACTCGCCGCCAAGGGGCTGGTGGCTTGCGAGAACAGCAAGGCGGTGGCGGAAAAGGCGGACATCTTCTTCATCATGGTGCCGGACACGCCCCATGTCGGGGACGTGCTGTTCGGCGCGAACGGCGCTGCCGAGGGCCTGCGGCCTGGTTCCGTCGTCGTCGACATGTCGTCGATCTCGCCCATCGAGACCAAGGACTATGCCAGGAAGATCGAGGCGCTGGGCAGCGACTATCTCGACGCGCCCGTGTCGGGCGGCGAGGTCGGCGCCAAGGCGGGAACCTTGTCGATCATGGTCGGCGGCAAGGACGAGATCTTTGCCAGAGTGAAGCCGTTGTTCGAGCTGATGGGCAAGAACATCAACCTCGTCGGGAGCGTCGGGGCAGGCCAGACGGCGAAGGTGGCCAACCAGATGATCGTTGCCATGACCATCCAGGCCGTCGGCGAGGCGCTGCTGTTCGCCGCCAAGGCTGGCGCCGATCCGGCGCGGGTCCGCCAGGCGCTGATGGGCGGTTTCGCCTCCTCCAAGATCCTCGAGGTACACGGCGAGCGGATGGTGAAGCGCACCTTCGACCCGGGCTTCCGGATCGCGCTGCACCAGAAGGACCTGAACCTCGCCCTGACCGCCGCCCGCCAGATGGGCATCTCGCTGCCGAATACCGCGACGGCCCAGGAGATGTTCAATGCCTGCGCGGCCCATGGCGGCGCGGGCTGGGATCACTCGGCGCTGGTGCGCGCGCTGGAGTTCCTGGCCAACTTCGAGATTGGCCAGGAGGTCTGATCCGCTCGCTCCGGGCCAGGATCTGACCCATGGACCGGCGAAGCGCCGGATGTCGGCGGGGACAGGACGAGGATGCGGCGGCAGACGGCGCCCTGCGCCGTCCTTTCCTGCCCCCGTCAAACGGGAAGACCGCTCTGCTTCCTCAGGCTCTTGTCGAATGCTGATTCAGGTACAAAACGGCACAGGAAGCTGACCTGCCGCGCCATCTTCCCGGCCGGGTAGCGCAAGACACTTCTGACCCTGAGCTGAAGTCAGACGGTCCGCTTTCCGGCGAGCTGGTTGCCGTGTTTGTTCGTCCTTGCTCGGCCGAGTGCCTTACAGCCCCGCTCGACTCCACTGGAGCCGCCCCCAAGCGGGGCGCGCTATGGGTTACGCGCCCCATTCCCGCTGTTGTTTAGTAGACCTTGGAGATATCCGTCCCCCTGGTCTCCCTGGCGAACAAGAGGCTGAGCACGAAGCAGGCCGCGGAGATCGCAACCGGGTAATAGAGGCCGGAGTAAATATTGCCGGTCGCAGCCACGATGGCGAAGGCGGTGGCGGCCAGGAAGCCGCCAAACCAGGCGGCGCTGAGGTGGTAGGGGAACGACATTGCCGTGTAGCGGATACGCGAGGCGCGACGCTCGGGAGCGCGTCCGAGCGCCGGTAAGCCGCCTCGGTGGCATCGCCCACGGCATGGGCAAGCGCGGCCTCGGCGACTTCGCGGGGGAAGGCGGTGGCGTCGCCCGCCCAATCACGGAAGGAACTACGGAATCTGTGAACGGTCACCGGCACCTCAAGGCGCCGCAGCAAAGCTGTTAGGCTCATATCGCTCAAGGGCGAACCCCGACGCTGGCCGGGAAAGACAATGTCCGCCGGCCCGCGATCGAGCTGCGCCAGCGTCTCCAGAATCTCCACCGCGCGAGCGCAGAGCGGCACGCGGTGTTCACGGCGGGCTTTCATGCGGGCCGCCGGCACGGTCCACACCTTGGGCCCCAGGTCCATCTCACCCCACGCGCGCCCCTCACTTCGCCGGACCGGGCCGCCGTCAGGATAGCGAACTCCAGCGCAAAAGCTGACATGCCCCGGACGAACCGCAGGCGCTTCACGAAGGCCGGCATCTCCGAATAGGGCATCGCCTCATGGTGGCCGCGCTGGAGTTTCTGGCGCTTCGGCAGCGTGAGGGCGAGGTGGCCTTTCCAGCGGGCCGGGTTCTCGCCGGTGCGCAGATGCTGGCGACCGTGCGCGCGATCAGGCGATTGAGTGGCATCTGTTAGGGCCTAGCGGGCAAGTCAGGATCGACCCTAACGCTTACCCTAGCAGATGTGCGTTATTCGGGGAAACGAGCGGCAATGCCCAGGTCAGCCGAACGGTAAAAACACCTGCTATTACAATGTTTTACAAACGATCAGAAACAGGGTGCTACATAGGAATGGCGGAGAGGGGGTCCGCAATACCTTGTGGTCTGGATGGGTCAGGGCATAGCACCGACCCATTGTAGACAAAGCATTCCTAGAGGTGATCGAGCCTTGACCGCTCTCTGAATGCCTGTGAATGTCAGTCGTGCGCTGGGGCAGATGCTAGGGCAGTGCTGGGGCAGGTATGGGACGCGAGACGAAGAGGCTGACCGCTCGGACGGTCGCGACGCTCACGAAGCCGGGCCGGCACGCCGACGGCGGCAACCTCTATCTGTCCATCTCGGCGAACGGCGGCCGGCGGTGGATCTTTCTCTACCGGTGGGACGGCAAGCAGCTCGAGATGGGACTGGGCTCGGCCCGCGACGTGCCGCTTGCCCGAGCGCGCGAGCTGGCGGATGCAGCCCGCGCCCAGCTCGCCGAGGGCATCAGCCCGCTTTCCATTCGGCGGAATGAGCAGGTCATTCCCACCTTCGGGGAAGCCGCTGACGCGCTGGTGGATGACATTGCCTCCGGCTTTCGGAATGAAAAGCATATCGAGCAATGGCGCATGACGCTGAAGGAGTATGCGGCACCGCTCCGGGACAAGTCCGTTGCCGACATTACCACCGAGGACGTGCTCGCGGTGCTGAAGCCCCTATGGCAGGCGAAGCAGGAGACGGCTTCCCGGCTTCGTGGTCGCATCGAACGGGTGCTGGATGCCGCGAAGGCGAAGGGCAATCGCTCCGGCGAAAACCCGGCCCGCTGGCGCGGCCATCTCGACGCCCTTCTGCCCAAGCGCCAGAAGCTCCAGCGCGGCCACCACGCCGCCATGCCCTATTCGGACGTGCCGGCATTCGTGAAGCGCCTGCGTTCCCTCTCCGGCTCCACGTCGCTCGCCCTTGAATTCCTGATCCTGGCGGCCGCACGCACCGGCGAGGTCCGTGGCGCGACGTGGGCGGAAATCGACCTCGATGCGAAGGTGTGGACCGTGCCGGCGGCGCGCATGAAGGCCGGGAAGGTCCACCGCGTGCCCCTCACCGTCGCGGCGCTGGATGTCCTCACCCGGGCGATGGATCTCCAGCCGAAGCCGGAAGGCGCGGCGTTCCTCTTCCCCGGAGGGAAGCCCGGCAAGCCTCTGTCCGTGATGGCGCTCGACATGCAGATGCGCCGACTCAAATCAGAGGTGACGGTTCATGGCTTCCGTTCTTCCTTCCGGGATTGGGCCGGGGAGGAGACGAGCTTTCCTCGCGAGGTTGCCGAAGCTGCCCTGGCCCATACTGTGGGCGATGCCACCGAGCGCGCCTATCGCCGGGCCGATGCCCTTGAGAAGCGCCGGAAGCTGATGGAGGCTTGGGCGTCGTTCGTAGGCGGTGGTGATGGCGCCAAGGTGGTGCCGCTCCGCCCCCAGGCGCAGGGATAGGAATTACCCCGCTCAATCTGGACGGGGCTTCGTGAAGCGTGGGGCTAGGCCGGCCAACCGAAAGCCGAGAGCGCACCCTCGGTGCCCCACGCGCCATCTGGTGCGGAGGCGGTGCGCGCTGTGGACAATCGAGAGCACGGAACAGATCAGCAGGCGGATGCCGACAATCCGCAGGGCGGGGAATGGCTGTCGATTCCCGAGGCCATTGGCTGGATCCTTTTCCATGACCTGGAAGAGGCACGCAAATGCTCGGGCAAGTCGTCTAGTTGGATGTCGTTGACCTATGCTTTGGCGAAGACAGGCGTTGATGGACCTGCCCCGGTCATGTCCCTGAAGGATGCTGAAGCAGAGCTTTTGGCCGCCCTAAAGCAGGACCGGGTCAAGGCCGAGGCTGAGCAAAATGGCGGCGGGCGGTCGATGATCCCGCCTCGGGTATGGGCGCTGGTGGTCAAATTCGCCGAAACCCCCGACCCATGGTGCGCGAGAAGTCAGGACGGGAAGACGCTGCTGCGCCAGATCCTCGTGAGCGCCGACATGCTGGTGAAGGCCTTCGCCAAGGGGGCCGAGCCATCTGGCGACGGGCGAGGGGCCGGGGCACCCCCGAGTGAAGCACCGACCACAGGCGATGATGAGGTGGGGGCCGAAGGCCAGAGCGCGCTCGCCCTGAGGCCGGGCAAGCGGGGCAGGCCAGTCGTCCACGACTGGCCGCCCTTCTATGCCGAGGTGAGGCGGTTTTCCGCGGAAGGGGGCGGGCAACTCATCCAGGCCGATGTTGAAAAGCACATGGGCGAATGGTGCGACGAGAAAATCTCAGGAAGCGCGATCCGGGAGCACGTCAAATTAGCCCTCGCCGGCAACAAGCCTCCCGTCTCTGGAAAGTGACGCGTGGCGGCCGGCGGACGAGGCCAGACCTCAGGATTACGAGCGCCCGCCACGCCATATCCGGGCGACCTGGAGATAGCTCCTCGAAAATCGTGTTTCGCGGGTACCCCCTGCTACACTTGCTACGTTTGCTACGGTTTGAGGTATTTGGATATTGGGCAGAGCTGGGAGTGGGCGTCACGGTCGCTCAACCCCTCTTTTTACCGAGGCCCACGCCCAGTCAGAGTTCCACAATTATTCTGTTGTGCATTTCACCTGAAAGGTAAAGCCGCGACCATCGGTTGCCACAGCGGTGGCCTCGATGGGCGGTGAACTGTCAACTTCAACCAAGCTGCTTCCATTTGCTTGGATAAAATTGACTAAAAGTCCCACCTTTACCCCGAAATTTATGTTCTGGGGCAATGAACCGCTTTCCTTCAGGGCGGCAACTTCATCCAATTTTGATTGGATCACTCCAACGACCAAGCCTGCGTTATCGACAACGGGACCACCTGAGTTACCCGGCTGGATCGGAGCCGTGAATTGAAGCAGGCGGCTGTCATTTCCCATCCCCGCCAGTGAACTCACTAGGCCACTGGTGAAGTTGAGCCCGTTGTCTAAATGCCCAGCGAGCGGGAAGCCCATGACATAAACCGTTTCGCCCAGTTGCAATGACTTTCGCCGAAGCCGAGCGAATGGTGTCTTTGACTCCCCCGCGATTTGCAAAAGCGCCAAATCATTCGTGGTGTCTCGTGCAATTATCTTCGCTGGCCCGAACCCAGAAATTACAGCGCTTCTGCAGCCATCCACGACATGGGCATTGGTTATCCCTTCCCCGCGACTGCTGATGAAGAAGCCGCTTCCAGTCTGGACCCCACCACGCGGTGCAGGGTTTGATCCTGACGACGCAGCGGGCCTAGCTGCGCTGGGCGGCGCCTGCGTTGAGGTAGGCGGAATTTGATCAACCCGGCCTTTATTCTTTACGCACTCAACCAGCGATCCGAGCATTCTTGCACTGCCATCTAGGCGAAATTGGACAAACTCGTTGCCAGCTTTCGTGTATAATACCCGCCCTCGCCTCATCTCGTTGAATAAATCTACGCTATCAGCCAATTTTACTGCCATAAAATTATTGCCAACACCAATAGACCTATAGTTATATACTCTTCCATCATCTATCTTGAATATGAAATCGTAATTAACACCTTCTGTTGCTCGAATACTTCCGCCAATTAGGCCTATAAGCCAACCAAAATTGCTGTCCAACATAAAAATAAGGCCTACCCCACTCCTATAAGTTGCGAGTGCGGAGCAATTCTCAAATGCTTTCGTCTTATCATTGAAAGACGCCCATACATCCCACCCTGCGACACTCGGGAGGCTAAGCGTGCGAGCCACTACGGTCTTGGGCGCTGCACAAGCAAAAAAACAAGCTACCAGCAACCACGACCACACCTTCATCATCATCGCCCCCCCTGCCCCCCGTCCAAGCAACCACAACCTACCACGCCCGCATTGCACCTTGAAAGCGCAACGCAACATCCGGCAAGATGGCTGCTCGCCCCCCCCCTCCTCCGGTCCTCATTTTCGATCCCTCAGCCGCACATCCAGTCCCTCGCCGTTCTCCGCAACGAAGATGACCCCGGCGGCGGCGATGACGTGCATCACGACCGTCGCGTCGCCCGAACCAGGGCGGCAATCGAGAGCAGCACGGCCGAAGCGGCAATCCCCGCGGTCACGACGCCGGCTGGCGTCCAGCGGGCGCTTCCATGAAGCGTGATGCTCTTGCCGACCTTCATGTCCCACGTCGCCCTCATTTCCTCGGGGTGATAGGGCGTGGCCGGCGTCTGGCCGTCTGGCTCATCCGTCATTTCCGATCCTTCAGGCGCACGCCCGGACCATTACCATTTTGCTCGATGAAGAGCACGCCCGCGGCTTCGAGGGCGGCGCGAAGGTCGGCGAGGGTCCTGTCGTACGGCGTTCGCTTACCAAGCTCGAAATTGGCGATGGTCGCCTTCGCCACCTTGGACGCCTCGGCAAGTTGGTCCTGCGACCAGGCGAGGAGCGCTCTGCCGGCCCGACACTGCGCCGCGGAAATGGACATGCCTCAACCTTACACTTTTGATGTTGACTACATCTTTCATCTAGCATTATATCAAAAATGTAAACAGGACATCAACGAGGAACCCGCCATGCTCGCCAAGAACCCGGCGCCACCCGCCCGCCCCAAGATGGAAATGACTATCCCGCGCGAGCACCGTGTGGTTTTCCCGGTCAATAATTCCGGCCACGACAATATCGTCACCGCCCTCGCACTGGTGAAGACCGTCCGCGTCGTCCTCCACAACGACAACCACATCTCGGCACAGGAGATGGTCGACTGCTTGCAGGACGTGATTGACCTCGCAGAGCGCTTCCTCGAAGCGGGCGCGGCATGGGCGCGTGATGCCGACAAGGCCATGACGGATGCCGACTACGCGGCGCCGGAAGAGTTCGCCGCCGCGTCCCCGCTGAAAGACCACACCGGCCAGTAGCCGGCGCGCTGGGGCGCGAAGCCCTCCCGCCCACCAACCTTTCACATCGCCGGAGAACACCAATGCCGAAGCCCACCGCGGCGGCAAACGCCACCCCTATGCCTACCCCCAAAGTCCCGCACTACGCCGACGCCCTTTCGTTCATGGCGCTGCGCAAGCCGCGAGGCAGTGGGATCGACCATTGGGCGGTGAGCCCGACCGGCCACTACAGCGCCGACTACGAGACCGGTGAGCGCCTTGCCGGCGAATTCCTCACATTTATCGGTACCTATCCTACCGTGTGCCATTCGACGCTGCTGGCCTGCGTGCTGAAGGACATGATCGACCATGCCGTAGTCGGACAGGGATGGAGTGGTGTGCACGCCGGATTCGCCCGTGGCGTGACCCAATATGCCATGGCGGCGGCCCGCATCGTCGTCTCTCAGACGGATGGGGAGGCGACCCATGCGTGAGCGCACCACCACCCGCCGCGCCCTTCTCAAGGCCACCGGCGCCCTCGGCAGCATCGCCGCCCTTGCGGTTCCCGTCGTTGTCCTGCCGAAGGCGGAAGCGGCAGTGGCGGATACCAGCCCCGTCGCTGCGCTCTGGCCCGAGCGACTGCGGCTCAAGGCCGAGGCGGAACGCCTGGAACGCGCCTATGAAGCCGCACACAATGCCTATTGCGATCAGCGGCCGGAACGGCCGAAAGAGGCGCTCGCGCCCAGCGCCTTCCTGCTGTTCCCCGCGTCTTGGGAAACGCACTCCCTTCCGAACGGGCGCATCCGCCTCTCGGGCGACAGCCGATGCTGGAAGGATGTGGCCGAGCACCACATGGGCAGGCTACGGGAGGAAGCCCTTCGGCGCGCCTCGGTCATGGAGGCCCACGAGCGGGAATGCGCGGCTCTGAAGCAGGCGTGCGGTATGGATGCCGCATGGGAACAGTACGACGTTCAGGCTCTTCGTCTCGCGGATCACGAGGACCGCATTCTAGCCCTGCCCGTCACGAGCCTCGGGGATGCAGGCATGCAAGCGCGCATCCTCCGGGATCAGCTCTGTATCGAAAGTGACGACGTGGTCATGCACGCCTTCTTCGACCGGATCGAAGCGGCGGCCACGGAAGGAGCCGCAGCATGACCCGCCGCACCTCTGCCGGCCGGCCTGCCCCGAAAGCCCGCGCCATCCAGTTCGAGCACCAACCCGAGCTGCGCGCCCTGATGATGTTCCCGACGCTGCCGGCCGGGCATATGACGTTTCCCGTCCCGGACGACGCCTTCTATCCGCACCTGCGGCGCGGCGAATTCGCGGTGGTGGACCTGGCCGACCATCAACCGGCCGAGGGCGAGCTGTTCCTGATGTCCTACACGTCTCCGAACACGGAATGCGGCTTCGTCTATCGCATCTGCCAGATGCGCGGCCGGAGAGAATTCCAGCGCCCGGACGGGTGCATGGTGCTCCGGCCGGAAGAGGGCGCGGTGCCGGTCGTGTGCTGGACCGCCTGCCACTGGATCCCGCCGGGCACGCGGGAGGGGTACGCCGCCGCGCTGCGCACGGGCTGTGTCGGCACCAGTGAAGGCCCCTTCACCACCGAGCACGCCGCCGAGAAACTGGTGGGGCGCGTCGTGGGCGTGTGGGTGCCGGGGGCGGAACAGCGCGGCAAACCCAGTGAAATCAACGGCTCTGCGACGGTTTCTAAAAGGCCGGCAAAAGGCTTCTAATTCCGCTCTCGAATTGCAGACCAATTGCAATCCTTTTGCCGGCCGACAGGGCAGAAAAACTCAGACATCCTCACGACAGGTCAGATCAACCAACGTTGAAATCTGACGGTCATGAGCGAGGATCAAATGCACAACGTCGCCCATACCGATGGAGAGCGCGGGAAGGCTTCCGCGGCAGAGGTCAATACCAAGGAATATGACGCGCTCGGCCCGAAGAGCGTCGCGAAGCGGGTGGGCGTCAGCCTCAGCACTGTGAATCGGGCCATCCGCGACGGCAAGCTGAAGGCGAAGAAGTACGGCCGGCGCACCCTCGTCCTGCGCACCGACCTCGATGCCTGGCTGCACAGCCTGCCTGCCGCCTGAAACGACAACACCCGACGCTTGCTGAAGGCGCCGGGTGCGGATTGTCGCGTCGAAACCACCCCTTCCGAGAGCGATTTCCATGACCAAATCCATACCTCAGGCCCGCCGTGCGGGCAAGCGTCCGCCGCCCACCAGCAGCGCGAAGCCCGCGTCTTCGATCCTCCCGAACACCCTTCACCTCGCGGCCCATCGGCTTGCGTCCGCCCTCGGCGTTCCCTTCAGCGTCACCCTTGTCCACGCCGAGGCCGCAGGCCTTGGGAAGGAGGTGCAGTGATGGCAGCTCGCATCTCCAATCCCGGTCGCGTTCGCCGCGTTGTCACCCCCCATCCGGGTGGGTGGATCCAGATCAAGGAAGAGCGCCAGCACCGCTACCGCATCTATGTGATCCCCGACAGCCTCACGCATTTCCAGTGCCTTGTGGTGGACCACGAGCGAGATAGCGGCGGCTGGTTGGAAGATGAGCACGCGAGCTTCGGCGGGGCGTTGACGACGGCGCTGCGGATCAATCGCGATCCCCAGCACCAGGCCTTCGGCGCTCCGATCATCACCGAGATGGGCGACGGGGGTGTCTCGTGAGCCGCATCGCCTTCCTTCCGGTTCGCGCAATCCGCTCCGCTCGCCGCGCTTTCATCGGCGCGTCGGTCACGGTGGTGATGGAGGAGGACGGTTGGTCCGTCCTCCAGCGCCGCGGCACCTACGTGGTCAGCCGCACCTACTTCCCGACGAAGGATGAGGCCGTTGCCCTCGCGGGCCGCCTCTATTCCGCCGAATACCCACCGCCCGCCGAAATCCTGGATGTCCAGGTGGCGGACGAACCCCAGAACCACGACGAAATCGATTGGGGGTGAGCATGACGCCGCTGGATCATGCCCTCGACTACGCCGGGCGCGGGTGGAAGGTGTTCCCCTGCAACCCCTCGCCCGAGCGCGGCGTTTCCAAGCGCCCCCTCATCGATCACGGCTTCAAGGCCGCGAGCCGGGACGAAGCCCAGATCCGGGCTTGGTGGACGCAATGGCCGGATGCCCTGATCGGCGTGCCCATGGGCCGCGAGAATGGTGTTTGGGCCATCGACCCCGACGTGGCGAAGGAGCCGGGCGACGCGGACGGCCTCAAGGCATGGGAGAACATCGCGCGCCAGCATCCGCCGATCCGCACCCATGCCCACCTCACGCCCAGCGGCGGCAAGCACCTGCTGTTCCGCTGGCGCGAAGACCGGCCGGTGACGAACACGGAACGCGGCCTGCGGGCACGCGGCATCCGCGGCATCAACGTGCGCGGCGAAGGCGGCTATGTCATCGCCGCCGGCTCCCAGCTGACGGACGGCCGCAGCTACGAAATCGAAGATCCCACGGACTTCTTCCATTTCGCCGAGGCCGAGGGTTGGCTTTACGAACTGCTTGAGGAGCCCGCTCCCGAGGCCCGGCAGAGCCCGAAAATCGTGGACCTTGCCAGCCGCCAGGTACCGCAAAGCCGCTATGTCCAGTCGGCGATTGCCGGCGAATGCTGGGCTCTGGCGCAGAGCGGCCGCGGCGAGCGCAACAACCAGCTCAATACAGCCGCCTTCAGCCTCGGCCAGCTGGTGGGCGCCGGGCTGGTGGATGAGGACACCGTGCGCGGCGAGCTTATCAGCGCCGCCACATCCTGCGGCCTCATCGCCGACGATGGGGAGCGCCCGGTGCGCGCCACCATCGAGAGCGGGTTGGCCGCCGGGCGGCAGAAGCCGCGGGACATTTCGAACAGACAAGGGAGCAGCATGCACGCCGCCAGCGCGCCGAATGATGATGCGTCAGCAGCCGGCGACAGCCCGCTTCCCCTCTTTCCGCCGCTCGCGGCACCCGAGCCCTATCCCATGGACGCCCTCGGGCCGCTGGCGGAGGCGGCCCGCGCCATCGCCCGCAAGGTGCAAGTGCCCGACGCCATCGCCGCGCAATCAGTTCTCGCCGCCGCCAGCCTCGCCGCGCAGGCGCATTGCGATGTTCGCTTGCCCTTCGGCCAGGTGCGCCCGCTCTCCTGCGATTTCGTCACGGTGGCGGCCTCCGGCGACCGGAAAACCTCCGCGGACAATGAGGCCCTGTGGCCGGTCTACCGGCACGAAAGCAACCTGCGCGAAACGCACATCGCGGCGATGGAGCAATACCGGATCGACCACACAGCATGGAGCGCCGAGAAGCGGCATATAGAGACCAACAAGAAGCTGGCCCATGCGGACCGCAAGCATGCGCTTTCCATGCTCGGCGCGGAGCCGGAGCGCCCTCTTGCCCCCTTCATCGTCACCGGGGACCTGACGCCGGACGGGCTGACGAAGAACTGGCCGTGGGCGCATGCGGCGCTCGGGGTGTTCACGGCGGAGGGCGGGGTGTTCACCGGGTCGCACGGCATGTCGGAAGACAACCGGCTGCGCACGGCCGCTATGCTGTCCGAGCTATGGGACGGCAAGCCGGTGAAGCGCATCCGGGCCGGCGACGGCGTTTCCATCCTGCCCGGCCGGCGGCTGGCGCTCCACGTCATGGTGCAGCCCCATGCCGCCGCAACTTTCCTTGCCGATCCGGTGCTGCGCGATCAGGGGCTCTTGTCGCGGGTGCTGGTGGCGGCTCCGGCCAGTATCGCCGGCACCCGCTTCTACCGCGAGACGGCCCCCGAGGATGACGCGGCGATCCGCAGCTATGGTGCCCGCATCCTCACCATTCTGGAGAAGCGCCCTCCGCTCGCCGACGGCACGCGCAACGAACTGACGCCGGCCACGCTGGAGATATCGGCCGAGGCCGGCGCCCGGTGGCGCCAGTTCTTCAACCATGTCGAACAGGCGCTGCGGGGTGATGACGAATTCCGCGGGATCCAGGACTTCGCCGCGAAGGCGGCGGAGCACGCGGCCAGGATTGCCGGGGTGCTCACGGCCTATGCGAACCTCGATGCCGAGGAAATCGGTCCGGAGGCAATGGATTGCGCCATTGGCCTGATGGACTTCTATGTCGGGGAAGCGCTGAGGCTTCACGCGGCGGGGCGCACGAACCCCGACCTGCTGATGGCGCAGCGCCTGCTGGACTGGATGCGGGCGGAGGGCGCGGAGCGGGAACCGATGGCGTTTCGGTACATCCTGCAACATGGCCCCGGCCCGATCCGGACCAAGGAAACTTTGGAGCGCATTGTCTCCATTCTGATGAAGCACGGATGGGTGCGGGAGACATCCAGCCGGCCCCGCATGCTCATCGCAGTGGGGGAGGCGTAAGCCATGGGATGGGCTCCATTCAAATGCGCGAAAACGCAGGTGCCCCCTGCTACAGTTGCTACAGTTGCTACACTCAATACTGAAATACCTCAAACCGTAGCAAACGTAGCAAGTGTAGCAGGGGGTAGGTGCGAAAACATAAAATTCCCGATGCCTCTCGATGAGGTTGCCGCCCTGCATGCGCGGACGGTCGCGCGCCTGATGAACGCGGCGGGACTGGCCCACGCGGAAGCCGAGCGTCGTGCCGTGGCGATGGTCGCGGCCGCGCTCAGGAACGACCCCCGGCTGGTGCCGCACCAGAACGACCCGCTGAAATGCTTCGTGTGCGGCGGGCCGGGTCGCGAGGGTTCCCCCCTTCTTCCCATCCTCACCCCAAAACAATGGGTCAACCTGTGGCTTTGCCGTAGCGCGTGTCACGCGACCTTCCGGCAGCAGCAGGCAGCACGTGTCGCGGAGCTGATGCGCTCGGCGCTTCCCGCCGCCGCCACCATTGCGAGGCCCTGATGGCGACGTTCGATATCGAGAAGCTGCGGAAGGTGCGCGGCCTGATGACCGGCGGCGCGACCGAGGGCGAACGGGCTGCTGCCCGCTCCCGCGCCGAGGCCATCGCCAAGGCCGCCGGCCTGACGCTCGCCGAAGCCATGTCCAAGTTGGACACCGCGCCGCCGCCACCGACCGCCCGCAGCATCTTCGACGGCTTCGACGATTGGATGGAGGCGAAGGAGCCAGGGTGGCGGGCCGAGCAAGCTGCATGGCGATCCACCGCGACCTTGCTGAAGAGGCCGCGACGCTGACGGCACTCCGTCTCGATTTCGAGATGATGCTGATGGAACCCGCCGGGGCGGAAAACAGCACCACCAACGGTTCGGACCCTGTTTCAGTGCCCCAGCCCGCACCCCGCCGCACCAACTCGGACAAGCGCGCCGACGTGCTCGCCATCCTCGCAGCGCATCCCGAACTTTCCGACCGGGAGATTGCCCGGCGGGCCGGGGTGTCGCCGCAGACGGTGAACACCCATCGGCGGCAGGCTTCTGCGGCGGCTTCCAAGGTCAACAAATGTGAACATTCGGGATCGGTCGGATGAGAACAAATGAGAACATCCCGCCGTCAGCCCATGATGACAGCAAATGACAGGTTCGCGGCCTGTATTTCGCGAGCTGCGACCATGACAAATGATGACATCTGCCACCTTGGAGAATCCACGATGCAGGGCACCCGCATTTCACTTTTCGCCACGCTCCTGCGCACCGTCGCGGACTGGGCCAGCATCCGCCATGGGACGCCGAAGCCTTCAGCCCGCGCCGAGCGCCGGCGCCATGCCCGGCAACGGCTGAAGAACCGCGCGGCGCTGGCGGACCTGTATCAGGCCGCCGCCCTGGACCTCGGCGCGCAGGTGGAGGGACTGCGCTTGATGGTGGACGGTCTCAACACCGAGCGGCAGGGCATGCTGCGTCGGGTGGATAGCCTCGAATGGGCGGTCAACGACCTGCTGCAGCGAAACGTCGACCTGATGGGGCTGTGCGCGACGCATCAGCATCAGGCCGAGCACTGGCGCCGGATGGTGGAGGCTGAAGATGGTCTGACTAAAAACAAACCGGAAATAATTCTGCAATGAACCGTCTGGACGCGTCCTGACATATATTTGGAAAGTATCCATCCATTTCAGATTTCGCGCCTCCGTAGTACAGTAATTCTTCTGGAGGCGAATATGGCGACACGAAACACTGAGGTTTTCAATTTCCGTTGTTCGGGCGAGTTCATGGCAGCCATCGCCGAGGCGGCCGCTCGCAAGAACCTGACGCAAAGCGAGTTCGGCCGCCGCGCCATCGCCCAGCACATTGAGCGTACCGGCGTGAAGCCGCCGCAGGCTCCGCAATCCCGAAAGAGCCGGAAGGACTGATCTATGACCACCTCTCAGGCTCCCGAAACGTTCGTATGGGGACAGGGCGGTGCCCAGCTCACACCCGAGGAAATCGCCAGGCGCCGGGAGATTGCCGACGCGTTGATCAAGCAGGGCAGCGATTATTCCCCGGTCCAGCATTGGGCGCAGGGCTTGGCTCGCGTAGCGAACAGCGTTGTGGGTGGGTTGCAGGCTCGCGACGCCGATGAGGCGGAGCGCGCGGCCCGCGCCTCGGCTCAGGAGAAATGGCAGCCCATCGTGGATGCGATGATCGGCGCGCCGGCCGCTGCTTCTCCTCCGTCCACCAGCGCGGCTCCCGTGGCGCCTGCTGTTCCCGCAGCAGCCGCGCCGGCTTCGGCGCCCCCGGCGCAGGCCGCCCCCACCACTCCGGCCGGCCCGTCTCCGGGCGTGCGCAGGGTGGCCGATGCCATGACGCAGGTGGCATCCCTCGATCCGAACGCCGGAGCGCCGGTCCCGGCAGCACAATCACCAACCCAGCCCGCAGCTGGTACCGTTCCGGGCCTTGCAGAGGCGCGCACCCGCTACGCTCCAGAGTTGCAGGATCCCGTCGTAGCGGCCCGCCTCGCGGCGTTCACGCATGCCGAGGTGGGCAGCCAGGGGCCGCAGGCGCAGCAGGCTTTCATGGAAAGCATGTTGAACCGCGCCGCCGCGCGCAACCAGACCCTCGCCGAGACCATGTCCGGGAGCTATTTCCCAGCCATCACGCATCAGCGCGTAGCGCAGTTCTCGGCGGATCCCCAGATCACCGGCCGCTATGGCGACGTGGTGAAGGCCGTGCTTGGCGGATCGAACGTCGGGCAATACGCCACGGGAAACGCCTCCGGCTCGGTGGGCTTCAACTCCGGGCCGCAGGTGGCGGCCTTCGGCGGGGAGCGATTCGGCATCGAGGGGCCTGATCAGGCGTGGGTGCGCCGTCTTCAGGGTGGCGCCCAGCCGGCGGCCGCTCCGGTGCAGGTGGCGAGTGCAGACCCCACCTTCATGCCGCCCTCTGGTGCGCCCATCGTGCCCGTGCCCGGAGCCGATCCGATCCCGGCGCGCCCGACACCCGGCATGCAGCAGGTCGCTCAGGCCATGGCTGCACAGCCGGCGCCGCAACCCTCTCCCGGTGCGGCGAACCTCATGCGCAGCGTGCCTCTTCCGGTCCTCATGGAGGCGGTGGGCAACCCGTGGCTCCCCCCAGGCCAGCGCGCGGTGGCGCAGGCGCTTCTTCAGCAGCAGTTCGCGGCGCAGAAGCAGGCGCAAGAGCCTTTCACGCTGTCGCCAGGCGCGGTGCGATACGATTCCAATGGACGGGTTATCGCTTCGGCTCCGGCGCGAGGTGCAGGCGAAGGCCCGCGCCGCAGCTTGACCCCGCAATTCGGGGTGGATGCACAGGGCAACACCGTGATGCTGCAGCTTGGCGACGACGGCACGGTTGTGCAGCCACCGTTGCCGGCCGGTGTCACCTTGTCCAGCAAGCCCATTGTGAGCGATGCCGGCACGCACTTTGTCCTGACGGACCAGATCACCCACCAACCCATTGGCATCATCCCGAAGAACGTGGCCGGCAAGGCGGCAGCCGGAGAAGTCGGGAAGGCGGCCGGCCAGGCGCAGGCCCAGTTGCCCGGCGCCGAGGGCATGGCGAAGCAGATCGGCGACCATATCGACGCGCTGGCGAACGACCCCAAGTTGCCGGAGATGCTAGGGCCCTTGGCGTCCCGCATGCCGAACCTCACCGCCGACGCGGCCCGCGTGCAGGCCCGCATGGACCAGCTCCGCGGCGGGGTGTTCCTCCAGGGTTATGGGATGCTCAAGGGCGGCGGCGCCATCACGGAAGTGGAAGGGCTGAAGGCCGAACAGGCCATGGCCCGTCTCAGCGCCGCGCAGAGCGTCGACGACTACAAGGCGGCACTCGGCGAGTTCAAGGATGCGCTCACCACCGGCCTCGCCAAGCTTCGGGCTCAGGGGGCAATGGTGCCGGGTGCGGGCCAGAACTTCGGGGCTCCAGGTGGCTCTCAGGCCCCCGGCGGTGGCCCGAGCAATCCCTCGATGGGGGCGCCTCAAGGGGCGAGCGGGGTCGGCGATCCACTCGCGCAAGCAAGAGACGCCATCTCGCGTGGCGCGCCGCGTGATGCGGTGATCCAGCGTCTTCGGCAAAACGGCATCGATCCGGCGGGGCTTTGACCATGGGCATGTTCGACGATCTGATTCCCGCGCAGCCACAGCAGGCCGGCGCTGGCCTGTTCGATGACCTGATCCCGAGCCGGCCGCAGCAGCCGGCCCAGCCCTCCCCCGGCGGCCTCTGGAACAACGCCACGGCCGGCGTCAACGACATGATCTATTCGACGCTGGGCGCGCCGGTGGATGCCGCGACTTGGGTGACGAACAAGGCGGTGCAGGGCGTCAACGCCGTAACGGGCGCCGAGCTGCCGCAGGCGCGCACCAACCTTCCCGGCTCCAGCCGGTGGCTGGCGGGTGCCGGCGAGGCGGTGGGCGTAAACGACCCCGCCAAGGTGCAGGCCACGAGCACCGAGGAGAAGCTGGCCCGCGCGGCCGGCGCTGGCGTCGGCGGCATGATCGCCCCCGAAGCGGCCCTGGGCACGCTCAATCGGGCCGGCGCCGTCGGCGAAGGCGCCATGAACATGCTGGGCTCCATCTTCGGCCGTTCTGCCTCCGTGGGCGATGTCGCCACCAATGCCGCGGTGGGCGCTGCGGCCGGTGTTGGCGGCCAGATGGCCGGCCAGGTGGTGCCCGAGCCTTGGAAGCCCCTCGCCGAGACGGCCGGCAACCTCGTGGGCGGTGCGGCTGGTGCCGGCGCCATCGCGGCGGGCCGGGGCGCTGCCCAGATCACTCAGGCGTGGCGCGATTTCCGCCTGTCCGACCCGGCGGCGCAGGAGGCAGCGGCGGGCCGGCGGCTGTGGGACGCGGCGAGCGATCCCTATGCCGCGCGGGACGCCATCGATGCGGCCAATGCCTCGAAGACGGTGGGCCTGCCCGCCGAGCCGGGCGCTATGCCCCGCAATCTGGTGGCTGGTTCGGAGCCGACCACCTTCCAGTTGACCGGTGACATGGGCCTGGGCGTGCTGGAGCGGGCGAGCGACAGCCGCTTCCCGGCCGCCTTCCTCGAACGCCAGGCGGACCAGAATGCGGCCCGTGTCGGTACTCTTCGGGGGATTCAACCACAGGGCGCCCCCGAACAGGTGGTGCAGTCCCTGCGCCATAACCTCGCCGCTCTGGACGAAGCCACGGGGCAGGCCGTCACCGGCGCCACGAACGCGGCGCGTGAGGCAGCGGGCCGGCTCGGCGGCGAGGGCACACCCGAGGGCTACGGCACCGGCATCCGGCAGAACATCATGGATGCCCGCGGCGTCGCCAAGGAGCGCGAGCGCGCCCTGTGGCAGGCCGTGGACCCGAACGGCGACTTGAACCTGCATGGCACCGGAACCCGCGAGGCGGCCCGGTCCATCGTGAAGGGATTGGAGAAGTCGGCGGCGCCGCTGGCTGGCGAGGAAGCCGCTACCATCGCCACGGCCCTGCAGTATCCCGACGTGGTGCCATTCCGCGAGATGACGGCGCTGCGCAGCCGGGTGTCCGAGGCGCTGCGTCAGGAGCTTTCCACGAACGGCCAGACCCGCGTATATTCCCGCCTGTCGCAGCTGCGCGGCGCCATCGAACGCGATATCGAGAACGCGGTGGCGTCCAAGGCTGCAATGGAACAGCAGGCGGTGCAGGCCGGCGCGATGTCCGAAGAGGACACCATGGCGGCGATGTTCGCCGCTATGAGGCAGAAGACCCAGGCTTGGTATGAGCAGCGAGCGCAAGCCGTACCAATGGGGGACAGCCTTGCAGAAGGCGGTGGAGGAAATGCCGCCAGCGGAGCGGGCCGAGTTTCTCCAGTGGCTGGAACGCGACCTCAAGGCCTCGGCAGACCTCAAGGGCCTGCGGGAGCTGAAGGCGTACAAAGCCCTGGCCTCTTCGACAACCTCATTCCCAACTTCGACGAAGGAGCCGCCGGCCGACTGAAGGCCGCATCCGAGGCGACAAAGCAGCGGGCGCAGACCTTCGACGCTGGGCGAGTGGGTGCGGTCACCAAGCGCTCGGGCGCCTCCGGGCCGTTCCAAACCGAAGCCTCGGTGGTCCCCGGCCGCTTCTTCCTGCCCGGCCCGCGCGGCTATGAGGCCATGCAGGCGCTGCGCAATGCCGCGCCTGAGGCCCTGCCGCAGATCCGCGACTATGCCATCAGCACCCTGCGCAAGGCGGCGGAAAGCCCACTTGACGGCACCCTGGACCCGGCCAAGGTGCAGGCGTGGCGGCAGAAGCACGCCGATGCACTCCGGGCTGTGCCCGAGGTGGACCGCATGCTGGCCGACCCGGTGGCGGCGTCCGAGACCATGGCCCGCCTCGCAGCCGAGCGGAAAGCCCAGCTTGACGCCTTCGAGCAAGGCGCCGTGGCTCGCCTGCTCAATCTGGACGACCCGGCGGACGTGACGCGGACCATCGGGGGTATCTTCTCCCGGCAGGATGCCGTGCAGCAGATGAGCCGCCTCGCCCGCGAGACCGCCGGCAGCGAGGAAGCGCGGCAGGGCCTGCGCAAGGCCGTGGCCGACTACATCAACCTGCGGTTCATCGGGAACACGGAAGCCGCCACCAGCCAGGAGAAGCTGATCCGCTCGGACCGGTTTCAGGAGTTCGTCAAGCTCTCCGCCTCGGCGCTTCGGCAGGTGTTCAGCGATGATGAAGTCAGGACGCTCGCCGCCATCGCCGAGGACCTGAGCCGGTCGAACCGAACCGCGAAGCTTCCCGGCCGGTCGAACACCGTTCAGGACCTTCTCGCAGTGGGACAGGCCGGCGGGGCGCAATCCTGGCTCTCACGGCTGCTGTCTCCCGGCGCGCTGGCCAGCGCTGGCGCTGCGGCCGGCAGCATGGCCAGTGGTGGCCTTGGGGCCGCAGTAGGCGCCGGTGGCGGGGCTCACCTCGGGCGCATCATCGAGGCCATGCGACAGGCCGGGCTCGCGAGCGTGGACGACATCGTGAAGGACGCAATGTTGAACCCGGACCGGGCGCGGGCGCTGCTGGCGAAGGTCTCGGACACCCCGACGCCACAGGAAGCCCTCTCCCTCGCCCAAGCCTACATCCGGGCGTCGCTGCTGCCTGGCTCGGATGCCCCGACGCCGCAGGGCCGCGGCAAGATGGGTGACATATTCGGGGTGGACCGGCCGGCCCGCCCCATTCTCGCGCCTCCTGCGCCAGAGCGCCGGAGCAGCCTGGATGGCGCTCCTCCTTCCCATCGGGCCGTCGCCGAGGCCCTGCTGAGCCGGGGCATCCCGGTCCACACCTATTCGCCGGGTGTGGAGAAGGTCGCGCGGGAGATGGCCCGCCGCCGCCCCGTGGGGATTACCAGCGGCGTGATGGGAATGGCATGAAGGCCCGTGCCTGAGGGGTGGTGACCTGACGGTGGAATCACCCCTCATGAGGCTTTGTACCCCAAGGCTTTCGGGGTGGTGCTCAGGGCCAATTCCCGCCAGTGGATTCAGAGGGTGAAGATGGCTCCGCTTCACAACGGCCGCCACGAGCGCTTCGCGCAGGAGCTTGCCAAGGGCAAGAGCGCGGATGAGGCTTATGTCGAGGCGGGGTATTCCGGCAGCAGCAAGAGCATGCAGGAAGCGGCCTCAAGGTTGTCAAGAAATGTCAAGGTTCAGGCCCGCGTTGCGGAAATCCAGCAGCGCGGCGCTTGAAGCTCGATGAAGCGGTGAAGAAGCGGGTTGAAGCAATCCTGAGCGAGCGCAGCCGGGTCCACGAAAAGGGCCTTGAACGTGCGATTGAGAGGAAATGAGCGGATTGTGAGCCGGGTGGCCGAAGGCCGGGCGGCGGCGGCCTATTGCCAATCTGGCTATCGCGCGATGGAGCCGGCATGCGGATCGTGAGGTGTCACAGCATATCAGGGCAATCCAGCGAATGCGCTGGGGCAGATGCTGGGGCACAGATTTTCGACAGGCGAAAATCATGTCTGATATCAAGTGCTTATTGAAATGAACTGGCGGAGAGGGGGTCCGACGAACTGCTGTCCGGAGGCACTCCGACGCATTCACTGAATATCAGTTTTATCAATCATATATGCCATCACCTGTCCGCCGCCGTTCCAAAGCGTCCGGCCAAAGCCAGCTCACTTGGTGGGGTTGAAAGTGGGGTTGGAGTATTTAGGATCCCGGTGGGGCTGGCTTCCCATCGGAGGGGTATGTGGCACGCGCAACGAACCGTCTCACCGCACGGACAGTCGCGAACCTGAAGGAACCGGGCCGCTATGCGGACGGTGGTGGGCTCTACCTCCAAGTCGGCCCCACCGGCACCAAGGCCTGGCTCTTCATGTTCCGCCGCGATGGGAAGCGCCGGGAGATGGGGCTGGGCTCGGCGAGGGACGTGGGGCTCGCTGAAGCGCGCCAGAAGGCCGAGGACGCCCGTCGCCTCACTGCGGAGCGGCAGGACCCACTGGAAAGCCGGAAAGCCGCTACGGCGCGCCAGAAGGAGGCTGAGGAGGCACCTTCCTTCGGCGCATTCGCGGATGCCATGGCCGAGAAGCTGACGCCCGGCTTCAGGAATGAGAAGCACGCGGCACAATGGAAAATGACACTCGGCCCCGCCTACTGCGCGAAGATCCGCGAGAGGAAGCTGGCGGACATCAACACCGATGATGTGCTCGCGGTCCTGCAACCGGTGTGGATGGAGAAGAACGAGACGGCCTCTCGCCTCCGGGGGCGCATCGAGAAGGTGCTGGATGCCGCCAAGGCCAAGGGACTGCGCACGGGAGAGAACCCTGCCCGCTGGCGCGGCCACCTCGACACTCTGCTGCCGAAGCGCCAGAAGCTCCAGCGCGGCCATCACCCCGCCATGCCCTATGCCGAGGTGCCAGCCTTCCTCACCGAACTGCGGACACGGGAGGCTATGGCAGCGCGAGCGCTGGAGTTCGCCATCCTGACGGCCGCCCGGTCGGGTGAGGTGCTGGGGGCGATGTGGGGCGAGGTCGACCTGAAGGCCGAGGTGTGGACGGTGCCGGCCAATCGCATGAAGGCCGGGCGAGAACATCGCGTACCCCTCACGGCGCCCGCCATTGCGCTCCTAGGGGCGCTGGAAGCCCTGCGCCCAGAGGATGACGACAAGGGTGCGTACATCTTCCCTGGGCAGCGGAAGGGCCGCCCCTTGAGCGGCATGGCCATGGAGATGCTGCTGCGCCGCCAGAAGCTGGAGATCACCGTCCACGGCTTCCGCTCGTCTTTCCGGGACTGGGCAGCCGAGGAGACGGGCTTCCCACGGGAGATAGCCGAGGCCGCCCTGGCCCATGTCGTGGGGGATGCCACCGAGCGTGCCTATCGCCGGGGTGATGCCTTGGAGAAGCGCCGGGAGCTGATGACGGCCTGGGCGGCCCATTGCCAGCCAAAGGCTGTGGAATGATGGATGGAGATATAAGGGTATTATAATACTACTACTTATAGAAAAGGGTGTCTTATGTGCCAAAATGCCGAAATCGCCAAAATAGAAATATAACCTGTTTTCAATGACTTGACCGCATATTTTTGACACACCGATTGTGCCGAAATTGCCAAAATGCCAATTTGGCATTCTGTGAGAGCCAAGCATGGGGCGCGCATTCGGGGCTGTACCGTGAGTAGAGCCTACCTGAGCTTGGCGATCCCGATGCCATCGATTTTGGCGCGGTCTTTGATGGATTCCTCGCTGCGCGTCATGGCTTTCGAAATGGCTTTGAGTGGCATGCCCTTCTTGGCGAGCACTTTGAGCTTTTCGAGTTCCTCATGGGTCCAAGGCTGGCGGTGGCGTTCAAATCGCTCGGCCATGATCTACTCCGACTCTGCCCGGACGCATCCGGCATTCGCACTATCTATGTCAGCGATGGCGCTAAGCGGCGGGACGTGTAGAGGTGGTACCGGTGCCATTAGCAGAGCCCCTAATACTGGCCTGCCTCGCCGTCGCTAGCGTCTGGTTCCGGTGAGAACTGCATCTCCAAGTGCACGATGGTGATCGGCGTGGTCGAGAGCGCCGGTCGAGCGTGCCGGCTACAGAGCAGGATCTGGCCACTTCCCCTTGACTGGATGTCGTCGAGGTTGAGGGCGGGCGCCGAACCTGACCCGAGCGCCGCGCGTAAGGCCGCGGCGTGCGACAGGCCTTCGGGACCAATCGAATAGGCCAACATGCCCGCGAGAGAGTGGCCGGTGTAGGGGGAGTCCTCGGTCAGGAAGCAGCCCAGGCCTTCGGCGGCGAGATATCGGCTGCCGATGTCACTTGCGGTGCGTAGAGGTTTCGCCTCGATCGCCAACTCTGGACCGCCCTCGCCAGTTTGAGCGTAGATGAAAAAGTCGACCTTGCGCGAGTAACGCCCGGTTCGGGTCCGGCTTTCGACCAAATGCTCCGTGGCGAACGCAACCTCGTGCAGTCGCAGGAAATGCCCCTGAGCCAGGCTCGCGCGCAGGCGGCGAGCGATATGGCCCAATTCTGCGGTCAGGGCGTCCTCAAGCGGCGGACGGACCGCGCCCGCTTTGGCGCTACGCTTGCCGACGCCCAGTGCGCCTCTCTTTGACGTGAACGCTGCCCATGTCGCTGGCACCTTCAGTTCGCGCTCCGCCTGACCCAGCACCGCAGCGACTTCGTCGACGAAACGCGCCCACAGCTCGGCCCCCACCGGCGAGAATCCGTGCCGGAGGAGGACGGCAGCAAGGTCTGGGACTGCGGACGGTGCCGGGGTCACACCCTGCCCTTTGAGAAGGCGGACATGATCCGCTGGCCATCGGAGAAGGCGCTGTCGACAGTCCAGCGGAAATATTCCAACGGCTTGACGACGGTGACGCTGACCGGGTTAACCAAGTACGCCATGGCTAGACTGTCGGTGAAACTGTTAGCCGAGGACCTTGCATAGGCAGCAAGGGCGTTGAGGCAGAGGCCCTGCGGCGTTGGCGTGGTATAGTCCTTCACGAAGTGCGCTCCGACCGCCCCGACTCCGAGACCGACATCGGTCATCATCTCCAGCCGGAACGCGTTTTTGCGTCCCATCAAGCCATCCAGTGTATGCTGCAGGACATCGCGATAACGGTCCATTTCTAGAGCTTCTGGCACCTGCAGCGCCTTAAGCGGCACCTCGCCATCCTGGAACCCGATCCGGAATGCTACGAACTCCCGGACCGCCCGTTGGAGGTCGCCGTTGAGGCCGAGGCATTGCAGGATATAGGAGTCCAACTCTGCTCCGCTTCGAGCTAGGATTCCATCGATCCGCGCGTCGTCTAGATCGATGATCGGCACGTAAAGGGCTTTAAGATCTTCGGGCTCGATGTTCCGCCGATCCATCAGCCACCGCCGGCCAATCGTGGCAACCAAGTAGAGCGCCACGTTTGAACGCAGAAACCTGCCAATCGCTGCCAACAGGCACTTCTCGCGGGCAGTGACGGTGTCGGCCGGCTTGTCGAAGAAAAGCGCCATGGTGCTAGACGTGTAGCCGGTCGGGGACGCGACAACTCGGATGCTTTTTAGGTTTCTAGGGATCAGCAGGACGTTGCCGCCAAACCGATTGCGATACGGCGCTCTGACCTTTGCCCACTGCTCAGCCGGCAGAGTGTCGGCTGCGGATTTACCCTCGCCGTCCAGCCCCGCGAGTAGCCCGTGCGCGTCGGCGTCCTCTGGGAGGTCTTCGTTGGGCGCGTCGATAAGATGGGCTCGGTCCACGCCGGTTTCGGTCGAATTGCCCCCGCGACTGATTCTGGCGTTCAGGGCTTCGCCCAGGCTCTGCAGGGTGGCTACACGATTTAGGAGGACACCGTCCTCCAGCAATTGGTGTACCTGCCGGTCGATCGGGCGCAGCATGAACGCCTCGAACCAACCTCTGGGATTGCGAGCCAAGCCATCGTGCCGAACCGTCTGCACGTCAGCCCGGTCCAGCACCACGGTCCAGGGCCATTCCTTACGAGCCATCGGCTGGCCGACAGACAGCGGAGAGTAAATCCACGCCGCGTCGCGGCTTCGCGGCGGCCGCGCCTGAACGACGACGGCCACGACGGCTTGGCGAGCGCTGGAGAAAAGGCGGTAGCGCAGATGCGCGAAATTGGCGGCCCCTAGCACGGTGTGGCGCCGCGCCAGCTCGCGCCGGAACGGCCAGGAGGAGGGATTGGTGAAGCTCTTAGCTGGCAGCAGGAAGGCCAGGAACCCTTCAGGCTTCAGATGCTCGGCGAGCGCCTTCCAAACGAAAAGCTCGGCCGCCTGCTCCTTACCGATCGGTGCGTCGTCGGTGTGTCCCTGCTGCCAAGCGCGCGCCGCCGGCGACTCCAGCTTTGCCAGGGTCTGCCAAGGCGGGTTGCCGACGATGCAGTCTGCACGCCTGAGCACTTTTCGCGCGGCTGTATCGTCGAAGAAATCGGAGGGAAACAGGTTGTTGTCGATCAGCGCCGGGAAGAGCTTTTCAGAATCCTCGCCTGCCGCCACGCGGGTGAGATCGCGGGGGTCGACATAGTCCAACATCGTCAGATAAAGGCTGAACGCGGCAACGTGGCAGGCGTCGCGGTTGCGCTCTACGCCATAGATGTTACGCACGAGCAGACCGCGTAGGTCAGTCAGGCTCAATCTCGCGTCCGTACGGGTCGAGCGCGAACGCTCGATGATCCGCCGGTAGGCGCCGACCAGAAAGACGCCCGAGCCGGCTGCCGGGTCGAGCACAGAAACCCCATCGGTCAGCGGTTGATGCTCCTCAAGGCGATCGAGCATGAAGTCGACCAAGAACGGCGGTGTGTAGAATGCGCCCGAGCGGCGACGCTCGCCGGCTCTTAGATTCTCCAGGAACTGCTCATAGACTGCCGACAGGGTCTCGGTCCGCAAGGCCCCAAGATAGAAGTCGAGAAAGCTGAGCTGGACAGCGCCCGAGCGCAGTGGCTCAGCGTCGTGCTTCATCACCAAGCGTACGAGGTTGATGTGGCTGGCATTAATCTCAGCCCTCTCCTCGGCCGCCAGCGGGAAGATGCTGCCGTTGAAGATCGAATCGAGGTCGTCGAACATCGCCCAGGTCGCCGGGCACGGCCATTCGCGGTGCTGTTCAGCTAGGGTGATCTCGCTGTGCCCACGTCCATCCAACCACGCTTGGCTGATGATCCCCCGGTCGGCTAGGAAGTAGATGTAGAGAAATCGCCCGATCAAACCGTTGGCGGCCGCCGCCGACAGCGGGGAGCACAGGTTCCGCCCCCGGATGAGGATGTCACTCAGGGCCTCGAGACTGTCGATCAGCCTTTGATCGACGCGGCCGGCCACGTCGATGGAATGATCGCGCCAGAACAGCGAGGTTCTCAGACGCGGGGCGCGCAAGTCCCAGAGCGCGCCGCTGGGCGCCACGAAAGCCACTAGGCCATACGGCGAGGGTGGCAGCGCCGCAATGGCGTCGGCCCCGAACCAGTCGACCGAGTTCGGCCAGTCACGGTGGGTGAAGGAAAACCCTGAGCAAACGGCTGCCTTGCCAGGACAGGCGATGAGCAGGAACGGAGTTAGGCCTTGGCTCCACACCCGCCGGTGGATTTCTTGGGCAGCCGTCTCGTCGTCGGCGACGGCGACGAAGACCAGTGGCGTAATGATAGTTCGGGTTTCCTGGCCCTGTCGGGTCAGGCAGAAGGCGCCTATCACGCCCATTTCCTCGCGGGCCTGTTGCAGAGCGAAGCGATGGACGTTTAGCGCATCGAAGCGGTCAGCCGGAACCCAGCCAGCGCTCTCGTCATAGCCTAGCTTCCTGAGCAGGATCAGTGCCAGGTTGAGCCTGGAATCACGCGCCGATACCATCAACGCACCGCTACAGTAGGGAATAGCGGCAACTGCGTCATCGGTTCGATCAGGTGAAGAGCCGAGGAGATGGCGTCTAGATGCGGCTGCAGGGCGACCACGAAGCTCGGCTCGCCCAGGTCCACGCGCACGTCGGCAGGGCGCCGCAGTACCGGCGCGGCGGCCGCGCCGATCACCAGGACCATTCCACTCAGGGCGTGGAATGGCTGGCCTACGAGATGCTGCTGCAAAGTCGCCAAGGCAGTTTTGTACGCTTCCAGCTCCACGTGAAGGCAGTCGCGCAAGGTCGCTGCAATTCGCAGCACCAACAACGTTCGCCATGAGAACCGGGCTTGGGTGCCCTTACCTCGCGCGGCCACGTCCGGGGCGATCAGACCACGCCGCCCCGTCCATTCCCGCAGCCTGTCCGCCGTCAGGTTCGTGACGATCAGCGCTTCCTTGGAACCGACGAGTCGCACATTAAGCCCCGCTGAGAACGAGCGTTGTCTTGTTGCCCCACCAATTGGGTATCATGCCCATTTGGCGGGGTAAAGTTCGAGGCCTGCGTCACGGCCGGCCGCCCAATCCGCAGGTGCATTTTGGGTATACCCAAAGTGAACCGCCCTTTGAGCGGTTCACTAAATGCCAATTGACCATTCAAAATGAACCAGATAGATATGAACCATCCAAAGTGAACTGTCCGGGGGCATCCATGCTCGTTCGCCTGTATCTGAGAGCGTCCACCGATGAGCAGGATGCGTCCCGTGCTCGGGCCGATCTTGAGGCCTTCGCCAACGACAAGGGCCTGCGGATCGCGGCGACCTACGTCGAGAACGAGAGCGGCGCGAAACTGGCGCGGCCGGAGCTGTTCCGACTGCTGGCCGATAGCCGTCCCGGCGATGTGCTGCTGATCGAACAAGTGGATCGCCTGTCCCGACTCACGTCCGCCGACTGGCAACGCCTCCGCTCCGAGCTGGACGCCCGGCAGGTGCGCGTCGTGGCGCTCGACCTGCCCACCTCGTGGATACTCGCGACACCTGCCGACGAATTCACTTCGCGCATGTTCGCGGCCGTGAATGCCATGATGCTGGACGTGCTCGCTGCGGTCGCCAGGAAGGACTACGAGGATCGGCGGCGGCGTCAGGCGCAGGGGCAGGCCAGGGCGAAGGCCGAGGGCCGCTATACCGGGCGCCCCGAGGACGTGGGACGCAATGCCGGCATCACCGCGATGCTGGAGAAGGGAGTGTCGTGGTCGCAGATCCAGGCCGCGACGGGGTGTAGCCGCGCGACTATTGCCAAGGTCGCGAAGAGGCGGGCGGCTTGATGCCGCCTACTCCCGCTGATGGGACGCCTCATTCCGCCGGCACTCGCCTGAAGCATAGCTCACACGTTGTCGTCGATGGTGACGCCGTCGATCACCGAGGAGCGGCCGGCCCTCGGCACGGCAGCGAGCGGAGACCAGATGGCGAGAGGACCGCGCCCACTCCGAGGTGACGGCCGACCTCTACGGCTTCCTCACTTGCGAACCATCAGAGCCAGTCGTTGCAATCCATCCGAAGGCCATGTCGGTGGTGCTCACGAAGCCTGACGAGTTCGAGGCTTGGATGTCGGCGCCGTGGGACAAGGCGAAGGCGCTCCAGAGGCCCTTGCCGAACGGCGCGCTGAACATTGTTGTGCGCGGCGAGAGGAAGGACCAGCCGTTGGCCCAGCCGTAGCCATCAGCCGGGCAATCGGCGTGGACAGTCGCTCGACAGACGATATGGTGTAGCTTAAAAGGGGGAGCGGTCCTAGGCCGCGAGCGTCGACGGGATGATGCGAACATGACCGGTGGCGCGGCCGTCACCATGAGCATGCTCGAGGTGCTCAAGAAGCTCGATGTGGACTTCGCTGACGTCGCCAAGGCGGTTGAGAATGGCGAGTTCGCCCTTTGGGTTGGCTCGGGCATTTCGCGAAACGCGCCCAGTCTCGGCGGCCTCATCGAACGAGCGATGGAATTTCTGCGCCAAGGCGCGGCTGATCCTGCCACTACTGCCGATTTCACGCCAGCCTTCGACGAAGCCTTGCGGATCGCCGAGGCCGCCACCACCGACGTCGCGCCGCATCGGGGCACGGCCTTCGCCACCTGGCCCCCTGAGCTGCGCAAGGCGATCGTCAACCGGCTGTGGGACAAGTATTCCGAACTCCTCGACGTCCGTGTAGCCCATAAGCTGGATGACTATCTCCTGTGGGACGGCGTCAATGTCCGCGCCGCCTTCGCCAACCCGCCGCCACCCGCGGCCGAGCATCTGGCGATCGCCATCCTGATTCTGGAGGGCGTGGTCCAAGAGATCGCCTCGGCCAACTGGGACGGGTTTATCGAGGCTGCCGTCGAACGGCTTGGTACCGGATGCGCGGGCAATCTGCAGGTCGTCGTTGATCCTGATCACCTGCGCGACGGCGCGGCAAAGGCGCGGCTGCTGAAGTTCCACGGCTGCATCGTCCATGCGACCCAGGACCCTGATCGGTATCGCAAGTTCCTGACCGGGAGCGCCACCCAGATCAACGAATGGGCCAACAACCGGCTTTTCGCGCCAATGGTCGGCCGCGTCACCGCAATCGCCACAGACAGAAAGGCAATGATGGTCGGCCTTTCGCTCCAGGACGTCAATTTGCAACAGTTGTTCGCGGCCGCGCGCAAGGATCACCCTTGGCCTTGGCCGGGCCGCGCCCGCCGCCCAAGGCCATGTCTTCTGCAACGCGAAGGATCTCGGCGACAAGCATGTGGCCATGCTGAAGATCGTCTATGGCGCCAGCTACAATCCCAACATGGTCGCCATCAAGGCCGGCGCCCTGCTGAAGGCCTAGCCTGAACAGGTGTTGCCCGCCCTGGCCCTGCGGGTGGTGACCGACAAGCTGAGCCTGCTGCTGGCCCAGCGCTTGGCGACCGGCGCGCCGGCTGGCCTCGCCGCCGACCTGGGCAAGGCCCTCAGTCGGCTTTGCGACACGATCGCCGCTCAGGCGACGGGCGATCAGACGGATTTCGTGAACCTGGCGATCGCCTCTTGGTCGCGCTTGGTTTCGCTCTTTCGCGACGGACAGTTGGCGGCAAATCCTGGGCGATACGAGGCCATCAACCACTCTACGGTGCAGCACGTGGCGAGCGACGCTAACGCCGTGGCCGCCGGCTTCGGAGACCTGGCCTTGGTTCTGAGCTTGCTTGAGCATGGGCTGGGTGTGATCTGGTCGCTGATGCCGCCGGCTGCCGTGGATATCTCCGCGGGCGCTTTGGTCGCCAAAGGGGTGTATCCTGGTGCGCAGGAACGTCCGGTATTCGTGGTTCAGAGCGCCAGACAGGCGCTGCTCCTGAAGAAGAGTGGCGCGTTGAACGATAATAGCATTGTGATCCATGGCGATGAGATGTGGCGGCTGCTGAGCGCTGGGGCGACGGGCGGGGGTCTTTCCAGCCCGCGGGGGCCTCGCCGGCCGCCCGGTCGTTCCAATCGCCAACAGACGATCCACGTCTGCATGAAGCCTATCGTCGAGGGCGCGGCAGATCTCGACGATCTGCGTCGGCGGTTCATTTCGGAGGTGACGCTATGAGCTTGTCGCCGCTGGTTCAGACGCTGGTCGAACGGCTAGAAGCAGCCGGTTATGTGCGCCTGTCGACACCGTTCCGGGTGGCATCGGTCGAGTTTCAGTTCACCGCGGCGCTTCGCGGGGTGGGCGCGCGCGCTCTGGACCTAGTGATCGTTGTTGACGCAGTCACCGGAGAGCATGGCGACACCAATGGTCTTGCCGTGCGCAATCGTATCGAAACCCTCAGTCGCGCACTCGACGTTACCCAGTCGCGCTATACGCTGAGCGCGGTGCTGGTCGGCGCCGTGCTCACCGACGACGTCAAGGCCCTGGCAGAGACCTGCCGGGTGCTGCAGGTGCCGGCCCTGGCGCTCGATGCGGACGGCGCGCTCGAGCATAAGGATGCGGAGATCCTCGAAGACCAGATCCGCCTGCTGCTGCCGCTTCGCCTGCCGGAGGTCGCCGAGGATTCCGAGATCATCAAAACCGGCGCACTCGACCTCCTGTTGACGCGCCTGCCCGCAGACGTCGATGCAGCCTTGCTTCGGGAGATCATCACCGACTCGACGCGGGGGGAGTCGGGTGTAAAGGCCGCCCTTGGTCGCCGCATCGACGATGTGTTGGGGCCATTGGAGGCCGAACAATGACGCAGGTGCTGGTAGACCGGCTGGAAATCAGCAACTTTCGCAGCATCCGCGGGACGCTTACCGCGCCGCTGAATGCCAACACAGTATTGATCCACGGCGAGAACGGGGCCGGCAAGACCAGCTTGCTGTCAGCTATCGAACTGGCGCTGAGGGGCGGCGTCGAGTTTCTCGACCTCGCCGACAAGGATTACCGGCGCCAGCTCCTGCACCGCGGAGCCTTGTCGGGGAAGGTTGTGTTGGAGACCCTCGGCCTGAAGCAGCGCAACCGCTTCGAAACAAATATCACCCCGGAGGGGGCGACCACCGTCACCAAGCTCGACGACGGGTTGAGTCACTTCTTCAAGGAACGCTGCTATCTTCCGCAATCGCTGCTGAACCAGCTGCTGAAGATGTACCAGGAGGCCAGGGCCGATGCGGAGTCGCCCTTGGCCGCCTTCGTCTCCGAGCTGTTGGGCCTCAAGCGGCTCGATGCGATTGAGCTGGGCCTTTCGCCGGCAGACGACATCCGCAATCTGCGCAAGGCCGCTGGTCGGCTCTCTCAATTCGAGGCCGAGAAGATGCGCCTGGACCGCGATATCGCCAGCAACCGCAAGATTCTGGACGCCATGTCCCAGACGATCTCCGCGGCCGTGACGCAGCTAAATCTGCTGCTCTCGCCGATCGGCATCAAGATCGAAGAGCCAATCGACGAGATCGGCCGTTACCGACCCCTTATCATCGATCCGGCCGACAGCCGGGCCTCTGCCGCCGCGCGTGACCATCAAGCGCAACTGCAGTCCACCTTGCGGCATCTGCAGCATGAAAAAGACGCCGCCCCGCCCGACGAAGCAGAATTTGCGCAGGCGCACGAGGTGACCGCCGCGGCTCTGGCCGCCTGGGAAGCGGCAAATAAGCAGCCTGCCGATCAGCTCTTCGATCGGGTCTCCAAGGTTCTGTCGCGCTCGTCACTGCCGCGCTCCTATGGCGAGTTCGTCGAGCCGGCCGTGCTGCAGTTGGCCGCGCTGGAGAAGATTGCCTTGCAGCGCCTTGATCAGTCGACCACCGACGTCGCACGAGCGGGGAAGATCGTCGAGGAGCGCGAAGTCGCGAGCCGCAACCTGGAGACCATCGAACAGGAGTTCTCCAAGCTAGCGGCCAATTCGGCCAGTCTGAGCGCGGCACTGGCCGAGATCGCCGCGTTCATCGTTAACGACGTCTGTCCGGTCTGCGATCGGAACTTCTCGGAAACGAAACAGGGCACCTTGGCCGCGCACGTTAACGAGCACGTGCGCCGGTTGTCGGCTTCGGCCCAGCGGCTTCTGGATCTCAGCGGCAATAGGAGTTCTCAGCAGGCGCTGCTGACGCGACTAGAACAGGAAGCCGCCGAGATCCAGTCGCGAACCCCGCCTGACGTCGACCTCGCCAACCTCACCCGCGAAGCCAGCGCCCTGTCGCGCTTGATCGGGGACTTGAGAGGGCTCGAGCCGATCCTGAGGGAGGGCGGGCGCCTGGGCCAACTGGAGACCGCTGCACGCCGTCGGCTGGCTGAGCTGCAGTCGCTTAGCTTGGCACGGAACGTCGCGCTGAGCACGCTGTCGGAACTGGCGCTCGCCATCGGCGAGCCTGCCGCGTCCGAGACCGAGACCGTCGACGCCATGGCCGCCCGCCTCGGCAAGGTTCTGAGCAACATGATAGAGACCTTCAGCGGACGGGAAGCCGCCAGACGCCGGGCGCTCGAGAGCATCGACAGCCTGGAGCGCGAGGTCGCCGCGCGCCGCGAGGTCGTGTCATTGCTGGAGAGGCTCGGAGGCGATCTGGCCCGCATCGAGGAGGCTCTGGAGCGGGGCGCGGCGAGCCGGAAGTCGGCTCAGGCCATCAAGGCCGCGGTCAAGGATGTACGCTCCGAGATCGTGCGGCATGAATTCAACGACCGGCTCAACAAGCTTTGGCGCGACCTCTTCGTCCGCTTGGCGCCCAGCGAACCGTTCGTGCCGGCCTTCAAGATCCCCGAAACTGCCGGCCAGCAGTTGCAGCCCACGCTGATCACCCAGCACCGGCTCGGTGGGGATGGCGGGACCCCTGGGGCCATGCTGAGCGCCGGAAATCTCAACACCGCGGCCCTGACCCTGTTCATCGCCCTGCACATGACGATGAAGCCGCAACTCCCCTGGCTGATCCTCGATGATCCGGTACAGTCGATGGACGACATCCATATCGCCCATTTCGCCGCGCTGCTGCGGACGCTGTCGAAGGAGCATGGACGGCAGGTGATCATTGCCGTCCATGACCGGCAGCTTTTCGAGTATCTGCGTCTGGAACTCAGCCCGGCGTTCCAGGCGGACACGCTGCAGACCCTAGAGTTGGTTCGCAGTTCAAACCAAGACACGCTCTGCCTCCCGCACCGCTACGACTTCAAGGAAGAGACCGCGCTGCAGGCTGCGTGAGGCTTCCAATTGGATGATGAAGTCGCCGACGGCCTAGCGGTCCCCTTGGGTGGCTGCGGGCTGGCCGATCGTCCGCGGAACCGCCTCCCCCAGGTTGATAGGAGCGCCCCGCATGATGGCCGCAGCATCTACGGCCTCCTCGGCGGCGAGCTTGGTCATGCTGCACGACCCCGAACCACGGTGAGATGCAGGCCAAGCGCCTTCATCACCCCCAGCAGTGTGGACAGCTTCGGATCGCCATCTGCGCTCAGAGCCTTGTAGAGCGCTTCGCGGGTCACGCCAGCATCCTTCGCGACCGCCGTCATGCCCTTGGAGCGAGCGATGTCGCCGAGCGTCATGGTGATGACCGTAGGGTCGCCATCCTCGAAGGCGGCTTCGATGTTGGCGATGACATCCTCGGCGGTGTCGATGTAGTCCGCCGCGTCGAATTTGGTGGTCTTGGTTGCCATGTCAGTCCTCCAGATCCTCGGCGAGCGCCTTTGCCTTGGCGATGTCCTTTTCCTGCGTGCGCTTGTCTCCGCCGCACAGCAGGATCACCAGCACATCGCCGCGTTGCACGAAATAGACCCGGTAGCCGGGACCGTAGTCGATCCGCATTTCACTGACGCCCGAGCCCACCGGCTTCACATCGCCGGGATTTCCGGCAGCGAGGCGGCGCATACGGTTGACGATCCGCGCTCGGGCATTGGCATCGCGAAGCGCTTTGATCCAGGCGATGAATTCGTCAGTCTGGCGCACCTCGATCATGTGTCAACTATAGTTCACAAAGGATCAGCATGTCAACGTCCGAGGACGTTCACAGCCGTCCGCCAGCGTCCGCGATATTCCTATTAACTATTTGATATTGCAGTATATTATGAGCCGCGCTATCGTTGGCGCATGAAGCTCATTTCCCTCCACATGGGCGAAGTTCTGCGCATCGGCGACGCGGTGGTCATGCTTGCCGAGCGCCGGAATTCGCGGAGCGGACACCATGCGCACCTCGCGGTTGAGGCGCCCCGCGAGGTGAAAGTCGTGCTGAGCAAGCGCGACGGCTTCACCATTGGCCTCGCCCCCACACCCGATCAGGAGGATGCGCATGATGCGCGCCCCGTCTTCACCCGGCGCTGAGCCGGTTCCCGCCTTCATCCTGCGGTACTTCATCGGGTTGGAGCCTCTGGTCCTCAACCCGTTTGCTATGGCCGGCCGTCTTGCCGCGCTGGAAGCTGCTGCTGCTGAAGGCGGTGCTGACATCTTCATCCTTCGCGCGCCATCTCTCGCAACCGACGCTGAAGCGTCCCATGGCGACGTGGAGCGGATCGCCTCGCTGCATCATGTGCCTGCCGTCGCGCTGATGGCCATCGCTGACTTGGAGAGTGACCGGCGCCGATCCCAGGTCGAGGCCAATGCCGCCCGCCTGCGCAGGGCACTGGATCGCGGCGACACGGTGGAGACCGCGCTGCATCCCGATGTCCTGGCGCGCATGGCGGAAATCAAAACTGCTTTGGATGGGGCTACGGCCAGCGTCGCCCTCACCACGAACACTGAGGGGGACGCGTGATGGTCAGCGGCGGATTGGGGATTAGCTCGTTCATGACCGGCTTCACCACCATGGACAGGATGGTGTCGGACAAGGAAGACCGTGAGCGCAGGCGGCGGCTCGAGGACGAGGACCGGACCATTGCGGCAGAGGATCGGGCGCGGCGTCGCGCGGCGGAAGACGAGAATATCGGCTTCCAGCGTGAACAGCGGGATCAGCAGCGAAAGGCATGGCAGGACGAGGCAAGCGTCAGGGGCGCCTACAATCAGGCGGCCACCGACGCCACCGCGAAGCGCAATGCCGACATCGGCAAATCGATCCTGCCTGTCGAGGCGCAGGGTCCGACCCTGGATGGAAAGGGCCTCCCAGCGTGGCAGGTGGGCGACAAGACCTTCACCGATCAGGCGCAGGCCAAGGCGGCAGCTCAGGACGGCGTGAAGCCCTTCCTCGACTATTACGTGAAGGAGGGTACCCCCAAGGTGACCGAGGCCTATATCCGCGCCGGACAGCCGGAGAAGGCCAAGGCCTACCAGGAGTGGGTCAAGAACGAACAGGTTCAGAAGGGCATGCAGAGCTGGGTTCGCGGCATGCAGGCGGCCCAGATGGGTGATGCCGATGGGTTCGCGAAGCACATCTCCGACGCCTACAACGCGCCCGGCTACTTCGACGATGGCGTGACGGCCAAGGCCACCATCCGCAAGGATGACCGGGGCAATGCCATCGGTGCTGATATCGAGTTCACCACCCCGGACGGCAAGGTCACGAAGCAGTCATTCGACGGCATGGAAAGCCTGTATCGCTATGGCATGATGGTGATGTCGCCGGAACAGGTCTTCAAGTTCGGCATGAACCAGCTTGAAGCAACGGACAAGGCCCGGTCTGACCTTGCGAAGGAACAGCGCGGGCTTCAGAACGACCTCACCAAGGAAAAATTCAAGTCCGACCTGAAGCGGCAGGAAGAGGGTGCGGGCGTGAACCCCTATGCCTCCGGAAAGTTCAACGAGGGTCAGGGCAAGGCCGCCGCTTTCTCAGACCGCATGGCTGAGGCCGAAGCGGTCATCAGCGCGAACGAGGGGATCAACTCGGGCATCACGGGCGGCATTGGCGGCGCCATATCGAGCACTTTGCCAGCTGGTGCCGGCAACATCGTTGCCAGCACAGATCGGCAGAAAGTCGACCAGGCGCAGCGCAATTTCATAAACTCGGTGCTTCGGAAAGAGAGCGGCGCGGTCATCACCGAAAGCGAGTTTGCGAATGCCCGGCGCCAGTATTTCCCCCAGCCGGGCGACAGTGCCGAGGTGATTTCGCAGAAACGGCAGAACCGCCATACCGCCATCGGCGGCATGATGCGTGAGGCCGGCCCTTCATACCGTCCACCGCAAGGTTGGAGCGGGCAGCGAATTGCGCCGGCGTCTGGTGGTGACGGGATCTGGAAGCAGCCGGCTCCGCAACAGGGCGCTCCCACGAAACAGACGGGGCAGCAGCAGGGGGCAGATGTGCTCTCCCAGGCTCGCGCCGCCATCGCGCGAGGCGCCAACCGCGATGCGGTGATGCAGCGGCTTCGAGACAACAACATCGATCCGGCGGGGCTTTGATCATGGGCATGTTCGACGATCTCATCCCGTCCGGCGCGGATGCTCAGCCCTCCACGCAAGCTCCGGCTGGCGGCGGGCTGTTCGATGACTTGATCCCTGTCGCTGGGAAGGCGTCGTCCAGCGCAGGTTCGCCTCCCATCTGGATGCCGGGACAAGGGGGCGAGGCCCAGACCGCTGCGCCTGAAGAGAAGAAGTCGGGCGCCTTCAACAACCTGACCGCCGGCCTCAACGAGGGCATCTATTCTACCGTCGGCGCGCCGATGGACGGCGCCACTTGGGTGACGAACAAGGCGGTGCAGGGCATCAACGCCGTGACCGGTGCCAATCTGCCGGAGGCTCGCAATGATCTTCCCGGTTCGAGCCGGTGGCTTGCGGGTGCCGGCGAGGCGGTGGGCGTGAACGATCCCGCGAAGGTCGAGCCGCGCGGCCCCATGGAACGCATCCTTCGCAAGGCAGGTGAAGGTGCTGCCCTTATGGTCGCACCGCAGGCG
The DNA here is from genome assembly GCF_008364685.1 of Xanthobacter oligotrophicus. Classification (GTDB taxonomy): domain Bacteria; phylum Pseudomonadota; class Alphaproteobacteria; order Rhizobiales; family Xanthobacteraceae; genus Xanthobacter; species Xanthobacter oligotrophicus. Next base: position 235,927 of record NZ_VTTL01000006.1, on the reverse strand, counting down.
GTGGCCGGCGTTGTGGCGAGGGCCGTGCCGGCGACCGAGGCGGCGGTGAACGCGGCGGCACCCTTCATCGGCCGAGCGGCTTCCCCCGGTGCGTTGGCGGCGGATGCTGCGATGGGAGCCGCTGGCGGCGCAGGTGGTGAGGTGGCTGGCACGGTGGCGGATGAGATGGGCGGCGAACGGTGGCGGCGCCTCGCCGAGATGGCGGGCGGGATCGCTGGTGGTGTCGGCGCTGCTGGCGTGATGGCGGTCCCCGGCGCGGTGGCCGGTGGCGTCCGCCGGGCTGCCGATTACCTTGTCCCCACGGAGGCGGCGCAGGAACGGGCGGCCGGCCGGCGCATCGCCGATGCTGCGACTGATCCCGTCGCCGTCCGCGAAGCGCTGGACGCTCCGGCAGAAGAGCTTATCCCCGGATCCCGGCCTACGACCTTCCAGCAGATCGGCGACATGGGCCTCGGTGGCTTGGAGCGCGCGGTGGCGACCAAGAACCCCGAGGTGTTCCAACAGCGCCGCGCCGATCAGAACGCCGCGCGTCTCGACGCCCTTGGCAAGGTGCAGCCGGATGGTGCGCCCGAAGCTGTTTCCAATGCCCTGCGTTCGCAGCTCGACGCCATCGACAAGGAGACCGCGCGGGCTATTGAAGAGGCGACGGCGGGCGCTGCCGAGCGCGTCCGAGGCATGGGCGGCGATCTTCCTCCCGAGGCCTACGGTGCTGCGCTTCGAGACCTTGAACGCCCGGTGGTTGAGCGCGCACAGCAACGTGCTCGCAGCGCCATGGATGATCTGGGCGGCACCGGTACGCCGGAGGGCTACGGCTCCGACCTTCGCTCGCGCGTGCGGGACGCGGAGCGTGCTGCGAGGGACCATGAGCGCGACCTGTGGCGGGCCGTCGATCCGGACGGTGCCTTGTCCCTGCCTTCCGCCAGCACCACGCGAGCGGCGCGAGACGTGATCGACCGGATGCCGGCATCGGCAAGGCCCATGGAAGGCGAGGAGCGCGCAATCTTTGACGTGGCGCGCGGCTATGAAGGCGACACGGTCCTCTTCAACGAGCTGACCGCGCTCCGCAGCCGCATCTCGACCGCCATGCGGGAGGAGCTTTCCAGCCCCGGCAAGGGACAGACCCCCACCTATGCCCGCCTGTCACAGCTTCGTGGCGCTGTGGAGCGTGACATTGATGGTGCAGTGGCGACGCGGGCGGCGGACGATGCCCGCGCGGTGGCCTCCGGACGAATGGATGCGGAAGACAGCCTTGCGGCGACCTTACAGAGGCAGGCCGACGCGTGGCGTGCCAGGCGCGATGGCGTGGCCGAAACGCCAGCATCGCAGCCGTTCGATGCCGCCGCCGTGGGGCGCTTGAAAGAAGCCAGCGCCGCCACACGCGACCGAGCACAGACCTTCGGCGCCTCTCCCGTGCGCGAGGTGACGCGGCGGTCCGGCCAGGATGGCCCGTACCACATGGCGGATGCTGCGGTGCCCGCCAAGGTCTTCCAACCGGGGCCGAAGGGCTTCGAGGCCGTGGGCGCGTACCGGAAGGCGGTGGGCGACGAAGCTGCCATGCAGGTGCTTTCGGACTATGCCATCTCGGATCTGCGCCGCGTCGCGACGCGGAAGGACGGCACGCTCGATCCCGATGCCTTCCAGCGGTGGCGGACGAAGTACCGAGACGCCCTCCGCGCCATGCCCGGCCTCGGTCGGAATATGGGCACGGCGGAGAAGGCGTCGCGCGCGCTCGATCAGGCTCGGTTCTTCCCTGAAGGCCTTCCGGATCATGCCGTGGCGTCTCGCGTGTTTCGGCAGGGCGAAGGTGGGTTCGAGGCGGTGGACAGTTTCCGTCGCGCGGTGGGCGATCAGCGGGCCAACGCGGTCATCGCCGACTATGCGGTGGCGGACCTGCGTCACATGGCAGAGCGTCCGGACGGGACGCTGAGCCCGGCGAAGGTGAACTCTTGGCGCGCCAAGTACCGCGAGGCACTGCGAGCCCTTCCCGAACTCGACGCGAAGCTGGCCGACGCCACCACGGCATCGGAGGCAATCGAAGGGCTTGCGGCTGCACGGCGCAAGGCGCTGGATGATTTCCAGCAGGGCACCATCTCCCGCCTCATGAGCGTGGACGATCCGGCGGATGTGAAGCGCATCATCGGCGGCATCTTCGAGAAACAGGATGCTGCTGCCCAGATGCGGCGCCTGGCGCGTGAGACCGGCGGCAATCCCGAGGCGCGCCAGGGGCTGCGCAAGGCGGTGGCGGACCACATCACGGAACGGTTCTTGTCGAACACCGAGGCCGGCACCAGCGGGCGCGACACGATCAAGTCCGATGCGCTCCAGGGGTTCCTGAAGTCGAATGGCGCCGCCCTGCGGCAGGTCCTTTCCGAACAGGAAATCAACCTTTTGGGCCGCGTCGCTGCCGACCTGAAGCGTTCGAACCGCTCGATTTCGTCCGTGCGACTGCCGGGCGGCAGTAACACCGCGCAGGACCTCGCCGCGACCCAGAGGGGAGCGCGCTCTCTTCTCGCACACCTCCTTACGCCTCAGGCGCTCGGCGGCGCCGGCACGGTCGGTGCCGTGAGCGGCTTCACCACCGGCGGGTTTGCAGCGCTCGGCACGGCGGCGGCGCTGGCCATCCGGAATGCCGGCATGAAGCGGGTGGACGAGTTGGTTCGCGATGCGATGCTCGATCCGGAGTTGGCGAAGCTCCTATTGACGAAGGTGCCGGCGGCTCAGGTGAAGGCGCGGGGGCGAGATCTGGCGGCCCATCTCGGCCGGCTGTCGGTGCTGCCCATGCTGGGGGGCGGTCGCGAGGCAGCGCCGTCACGGGAGAAACTGCCCGAGGCGGATGAACCGGGGGCGGCGGGCAAGGCCCGCGACCTCGCTCTGCTTGGGTCCGCAGGCGTCTATGGCGCTCTTGGCGATACTGCTCACGGTGCTGGTGTCGCATCTAGGATTATCGCACGCAATACCAGTGCGCCGCTGGTCGAGGCAGCGACGGGCACGGAGTATCGTCCGGCCAACCTCATGGAGGGTGTTGCCAGCGCGCTTCACGGGATGGGTGAACGGACGCGTGGTGGTGTCTCCGAATACACCAAACGCGCCATAGCGAACTCGACGCCGGAGGGTGATCTTCTGAAGCCATCGACGTGGACACTCGGCAAAAACCCGAGCTTCTACGGCTACGTCGCATTGGCCGCAGATGCCCTCGGCAGCATGCTGCCTACCGTCGTCGCTTCGGTCGCGACGGGTGGCAGCGCAACTGCCGGCGCTGTTGTGGGTGGCCTGCAGGGCGGTGGCGGGGCCGCACGTGAAGCGGTCCGGGTGATCGATGAGATGGCGAACACGCCGGCAAGTGGCGCTTCAAGTGCCTCGAAGCTTGCGGATGAGAGCGCATATTACCGCCAACTGCGCGATGCCGGGTATGGCCACATTCAAGCGGTCCGGCTGACGAAGGCTGCGGCTCGAAAGGTCATGGACGCCATTGAGGAGATGCCGGTCGAGCCTGAGGAGTGAGCTGGCTGGTCACTGCAGGATTGCCGGCAACGGCGACGGCGCCTTACAGTGTTTCGCCGCCGTCGCTTCGGGCGTTGGAGATCAGGGTGCGAGTGATCGTGCCATCATTTCTCGCGGCGGCACCTTGATCACCTCATCGGTTAGAAGGCGCCGCTCGATCCCCACATGCGAAGGGGAGAAACCGCTCTGGGAAAGGGCGCAGTCCAATCAACCCGTTTCCAGGTCCCCTAGCGCAGTCTCGGGCCAAAGCGGCAACTCCAAGCCACCATCAATACCGCTGCCATATCCGATCTTGAGGGACCGGCTGACCAGACACGGGGCGACCCGGAGCCATCTGAAAGGTAGTCTCTGATGTCTTCGCGGACAACCTCTCCACGCGCATCATTCTGCATCAGCGCGCCGGCCTCTATGTCCATATTCTTCTGGAGCGGCTCCGGGGGCGCTTCCAAGACCGCAGCCAGTGCCAGCGTCGATGCGCAGGTTGAGCTAACGCGGGACGACCTCGGAGCCATCCGAAGCATGGCGCCCACAGCGCTTGTGGTCAATCCGAGTTCAGCCCAACGATTCATCCCTCTGATGGATGCCGCTGGATCGATTCAAATGTTTCATTGGACGGTCGGCAAAGCTGCCACGTAGTTTCTTGGCGTTGCACAACGTCGCACTCGATAAGCAATCTAGTAATGGAGAATTATGTGGCCACAATCCTGAATAAATCCGCCTCAATCGCTGAAATGGTCGATGAGTTCGCTGCCAGAATAGCGGAAATTGAGAAAATTGACGCGGAGGGGTATCGGCTGGAGGCGGTTTCGCTTGCCAACGTGCCGGTGCCGGACGATGAATTGCTCGAAGCGAAGGTCTTCGGCCGCTCCCTCTTCGATCAGGCTCGCGATGGGCGGCGCATTTCGAGATGCGAGGCGAAGCGCGATCTGAGGGTGACGGGTGAAGTTGAACTGCTCGCCCGCCTGGAGGCATGGGACGCTCAACGTGAAGAGGCCTTCATTGCCTCGGGACTGCGGGCGCTGGAGGTCTGCATCGCCGAACTCCAGAGCGAGGCCGACGCATTGGCAGCGCGGATCGCGAAGACGCCTGCCACCACCGTCGCCGATATTGCCCTGAAGGTTCGGGCGCTTCGGATTGCGCAGGGTGACGATGTGCTGCCGCCTCGCTTCGCTGCAATCCTCGCTGACGATGAGCGCCGTTCAGAGGATCGCATGGGTGCCGGCATCGTTCGGGATATGCTGGCGCTGGTAGCGGCGTCCACGCCCGCTCAGGCTTGATGGGGGGCATCACATGCGCACCATCATCGCATCCATCGTCCTGCTGCTGTCTGCCAGCGCTGCCGGGGCCGTCTGTCCCTTCGATCCGAATTGCCTCAACAATCCCTATGGCGCAGGCAGTCCCTACAAGCCCGATGGGCTCATGAACCCATATTCCGACCGAGGGAGCCCCTACAGCAACAATTCGTGGACCAATCCGTACGCGACCAATGCGCCGAAGCTCTATGACGAGCGGGGCAATTATCGGGGCGGCTCAGCACCAATCCTTTCGATCCGGACAGTACGAGCAACCCGTTCGGACGCTACGGGAGCCCATCTTCTCCCGACAGCATCAACAATCCTTTTGGCGCAGGCAGCCCATTTGGGGGAAACATCTACGTCCGACCCTGATATTTTCCGACGAAGCCCCGCGCCTCGCTCGCAGGGCTTGATCCGCAATCCCAAATAAAGGAAGTCAAAATGAACGTCTCAAGCAATGACATGATTTATCTCAGGGTATTTAGCCTAATTCGCCCCGTTCCAGCCGACGCAACTGTTGAAGAAATTGAATTACATATGGATAGAATCAATCCTTATATAGCCCGGCCATCCGATGAGCGTTTCGCCAATGTACTGCGTACTTCACTCGCTGACTGCGAAAAACGCCTGATTGAGGCTTGAGTCGAACTGGTTCTGTCCGCCCTCGCCACCTCCATGGCGGGGGCATTTTTCATGGGCGAAGCGACTTCATAGTGTGGAGGACTAGCTGCGTCGAGAGACTGTCACCTGAACAGTACGGAGACCAAAGCTATAATTATTTTCCTTTTGTTTTTCGGTATTTGTCTTGCCGTAAGAGGGTAATTTTTGATTTTTCGCCAAAAAAGTACCCGATACCCCCCACATCCAAGCGTAATTATGGAAAATTCGTCACGCGTCGCGTTTTTCGCGACTAACGGGACGCTTTCAAACGGCTCCGAATCCTGTTACGTGCAGAATCACCGGCGCAGTAGGTGCCGCTTACCCTTTGCCAGATTTGGCGCACAATGGGGTTGGCGGCTTGATGCTCCAGCTCCAAGATACTGGAGTTGATGATGTCAGCCGCCTCCCGCCCCTTCGCAATACGTCCAAACGATTTTCCAGCTCTCTACGGTATTAGTCGTACACGCGCCTTTGGGTTGATCGCTTCCGGTGCCCTTCCAGCTCGGAAGGTGGGGCGCACAACTCTCGTCCTCTCCGAGGACGTTGAAAAGTTCCTCCGATCCCGCCCCATCGGCCTCGATCCGGCGCCCGATGCGGCCATCGCCGCGCGCAAGGCAAAGAGGGGAGCCTGAGATGCAAAGCAGCTTTCGCTCGCGAAACGTGAACCTCTCGCCGGCAGGAGAGAGCTGCGGGACCTGCCGGCACTTCCGCCCGCACAATCCCGGCAGAGCCTACGAGGGCGAATGCCGCGCCGCCCGTCCAGGGCGAGGCTGGCCCCGCTGGCCTCAAGTCGATTCTCGTGGAGACTGGTGTGCAGAGTGGCGGCGAGACCCCACTGCCGGCGACGATTTTAACAGGCAGACGCGCGGAGAGTTCGAGGACGAACAGCGTCGATTTCGCAAGAGGTGAGCACTAAATTTCGCGCCGTCTGTCGAGATAGTTCGATGCGTAAAAAATAAGAAGGGCCGACCTTGTGGAGAGGTCAGCCTCTTCAAAAGCAAAGGTTTTGCAACCATGGGCAATATATCTAGTCTACCTCTCGCAGGCAAAGCAAAATTCTTGAAAAGCGCAATAGATCAGTTCGTGGAGCGCTCGTAATGCCCGTCGCGCTTGATCCTCCGTTCGATCCAAGCACCATCCAGACGAACGCGAAGCTTGCTTCCGCGTTGGCGCCTTCGCTCGCGATCTTCCCCTGCGGCGAGGCGAAGACGCCGGTCTATGGCGTGCCATGGAAGTCGGCGCGTCCGGGCCAGATCGACCGCGTGCAGCGGTGGTGGGCCGATCATCCAGATGCCATGCCCGGCATCCACCTCGGTGCGGTTGAGCTTATCGTGATCGATGCCGATGGTGCGGAGGGTATCGCCTCGTTCGAGCGGCTGGCGGAACCCCAGGGTGGTGTGCCCGAATGTATTATGGTCGATACCCCGAGTGGCGGCCGGCATTACTATTTCCGCCAACGGGCCGGGGAGGCGCTGGGGAACGGTCGCGGCTCACTGCCGCCTAAGCCAGAGTGCAATATCGACGTGCGCGGAGCTGGCGGATACACAATTGCTCCAGACGCAACGCGCGAGGACGGGGTGTACCTCTACCCCGATGGTGATCCGCTCGACATCCTGCAGGCACCAGAGCTTCCGGCGTGGCTGCACGACATACTAAGCAGTAAGGAGGCTGGCAAAGCAGAGGAAATCGCCCCGGAACCCTTGCAGCCACAGGCTTTAGGGGCGGCGGTCCCGCCCAAGGAAATCAGTCACCAGACCGGTCGCGCGCTCGACATGCAGCACCCACGGCTGCGCGCCTGGGTGGAGAAGGCTTTCGACGACGAAATCCAGGCGCTGGCGCAGTGCGGGCGCGGCGGCCGCAACAACCAGCTCAACACCTCGGCGTTCGCGATCTTTCAGCTCGTCGCGGCTGGATGGGTGGCCGAAGACACGGCACACGCAGCCCTGGTGCAGGCGGCAGAGGCGTGCGGGCTTGTGAAGGATGACGGGCGCCGGGCGGTGCTCAAGACCATCTCCTCGGCCCGGCGCGGTGGGATGGCCCAGCCCCGCGAGGTGCCAGAGGAGTTCATTCGCGACGAAGAGATCGCCGCGTCCGCCGTCGCGCTGAACCGCGATCTGGCTGTCTCGGCAGATGGCACGCTGCACGATGCCGCCACGGGCGAGGTGATCGATCGGGAAGCGGTTGGCAGCACTTGGGTGCTCCCGGATCTTTCCATGCTTCGCGAAGGCCGCCGTGCGCCTCCCACGTTCGATGTGACATGGCTCGGGCCTCATCTCGCGCGGTGGGCGGAGGCCCAGGCCCGCGCAGCGTGCGCTCCAATTGATTACGTCGCCGTCTCTATGATTGCCCTGGTGGGCGGCCTCCTCGGCAACCGCCGTCGCCCCATCGCGGGCACTGGGTGGGAGGAGCCACCCACCTTGTTCGCGGCCCTCGTGGGCCAACCTAGTTCGGGAAAAAGCCCGGCATCGTCAGCGGTCATGAGCCTCGTAAACAAGGAAGAGGCGGACCTCGACGCCGACTACCGCCAGCGCCTGTTCGAGTACGAAGCTGAGAAGCTGGCGGCCGACGCGATCATGGCGGCGCACAAAACTGCAGCACGCGAGGCAATGCGTGCTGATCCGGCACTCGCAGCCGCAATTCCCGTCAAGCTGCCAGAGGGTTTCCGCGAGCCGACGAAGCCCCGCTTGAAGCGGATCGTTGTCCGCGACAGCACGACCGAGCGTCTCGCCACCCTTTCGGCAGAGAACCCCGCAGGCCTCATCCTTCACCGAGACGAACTCGCGGGCCTGCTGGCCAGCTTCGGCAGATACAGCGGCGGAGGCGGCAGCGATCGCCAATTTTTCCTCGAATGCTATGGTGGTCGTGCGTTCACGGTGGATCGCGTGAAGAGCGACGATCCCATTCGCGTTCCAAACTTGTCGATTGGCATCATCGGGGCGCTTCAGCCAGACAAAGCCGCCGAGCTGCTGAAGGGCGCGGACGATGGCTTCGTCTCACGGTTCCTTTGGTCTTGGCCTGATCCTGTCCCCGGTTTCCGGATTGCGCGAGAAGCTCTCGACCGAAGCCCAGCTGAGCGCGTGGTGAGCCGCATTTGCCGGCTGCACATGAACTCAAACCCGGTACCCCTGCCTGATAGCCCGATCTTGCTGAAACTGGAAGAGCGCGCCCTCGCAGAGCTGGAGCGGTTCGCGCTGGACATGAAGGCGCGCGAAGCGGGAGCTTCACCGCTCATGAAGTCGGCGCTTGGCAAAGCGCGTGGGCACGCTCTGCGGCTGTCCGCCATCCTCACCATCCTGTGGTGGAGCGCCGATCCGCGAGCGTCCTTCGAGGAGCCCGCAGACATCGGCGAGGCTGCCGTCGCAACGGCATGCGAGATGATGACCGATTATTTTCTCCCCATGGCCGAACGCGTGTTCGGCGACGCCTCAATCCCGGTGGCAGAAACCAATGCTGCGACCCTTGCCCGCCACATCCAGGCGAAGAGGCTGCCGGCTTTCAATGCTCGCGAATTGCGACGGACGGTCGGCGGCGGGCTCCGGACGGCTGAGGCGATGGATGCGGCGTGCGCCGAACTTGTCGAGGCTGGGCTCGTCAGGCCGGTCGTGGACCCCAAGGCAGGGCGCGGGCGGAAATGCAGGGGGTTCGAGGTAAACCCAGCAATGTTCGGCGGTGACGTTAATTCGGCACGGCCGTTCAATTCCGGCACTGGCGCGAAATCGAAATAGTTTTCGCAACAGCTTGAAATGAAAAGATAAATTTATTTCGTCGATTTCGGCATTTTGGCGCAAAGAAAGAGAAGGATAGTGTGAAATGACACCGAAACAGCGCGTGTTCGTTCGCGAGTACCTCATCGACCTGAATGGCACGCAGGCTGCGATCCGGGCAGGGTATAGCCCTCGAACGGCAGTGAAGATTGGGAGTGAAAACCTCCTGAAACCAGACATCGCACGTGAAATTCAGCGTGCCATGGACGAACGGTCCGCTCGGACGGGGGTGACGGCTGAACGCGTCCTGCAAGAGCTGGCGCGCATCGCCTTCCTCGACATCCGCAAGGCGTTCAATCCGGACGGCTCGATGAAGCCGCTCGATCAGCTCGACGACGAGACTGCCGCAGCGATTGCCGGCCTGGAGGTTTACGAGGAACTCGATCCTGACGGCGTGGTCGTTGTCGGTCGCGTCAAGAAGCTGAAGCTGTCCGACAAGATTGGCGCTCTTCAGCTCCTCGCCCGTCACCTGGGCCTGCTCAACGACAAGCTCACCCTCAAGGGCGATGCGGAAAACCCGCTGACGCTGCTCGTGAAAGCAGTACAGGGCACTTCGATCAAGCCGGTTCAGACCAGCGCGATCGCTCCAGCCCTATCGACGCACTGAGAGCAGCAACCGAAGAGGTCTGGCTGGTCGAGGGGGGCTGCCCACCGGGGCGGCCCCCTTGGCATTCTAGGGGGCTACAGTCCCGCAGCGTCCGGTTCGATCCCGGTGAAGCCAGTGTCGTGCGGTGGGGTTGGCGGTGGGGTCGAGATGAAACGAACGCTAAAAACGCGTTATATTTCAATTACTTATGTCTATAAACTGGCGGAGAGGGGGGGATTCGAACCCCCGATACGGTCGCCCGTATGCCGCATTTCGAGTGCGGTGCATTCGACCACTCTGCCACCTCTCCGCGAGGGCACGGCGCGCCGGGGCGCCGAGCATGTGGTTCTGCGCTTCTAGCGGACCCGAAGCGCCACGACAAGCCGTCCGATGACATGGCAGGCCATGTCCCCACAAGCCCGCCGACGGCACTTCGGCGATCTGCCACCGCCAAACCCACCGGCGCAGGGTGGGGCGCTGGCAGGCGGCGCGCGGGCGGTGCTGCATCCATCGCTGGGTGATACCCATGGCCCGCGGGATCGACTCATGGGCCAAAGGTCAAGCCCGGGCGGCGCCTGGGTGCTCTGCCGGAAGAATTCCGGCGTAAAGGTATATGAGCCGTTCCTCGTATCCTACACCGCCTTGAGGTGCCGCAGCGGCCGGCCGGGGGAGATGGCCTGGGCGGCGGCGACGATGGCGGCGGTGTCGAGGCCGTAGTGGGCGTAGAGGTCGGACAATGTCCCGGTCTGGCCGAAATGCTCCACGCCCAGCGCCCGCAAGCGATGGCCCGCCACCGCGCCCAGCCAGCCCAGCGTCGCCGGATGGCCGTCGATGACGCTGACGATGCCGCAATGGCGGGGCAGCGGCTCCAGCAGGCGCTCCACGTGGCTGGTGGCGCCGGCAAAGCCGCGCTCGCGGGCGCGGGCAGCCGCGGTCCAGCCGGCGTTGAGCCGGTCGGCGGAGGTGACGGCGAGCAGGCCCACGTCGCGCCGGTCCTCGGCGATGAGGGCCACCGCCGCGATGGCCTCGGGGGTCACGGCGCCCTGCACCGCCACCACCACTTCGCAATTGGGGCCGGGCTCGCGCAGCCAGTAGGCGCCGTCCACGATGCCGCGCTTCTGCGCCGCGCTCAGCACCCGCTTCGGCTGCTCCAGCGGGCGGGTGGAGAGGCGGAAATAGACCGAGCCGCCGGTCTCGTCGCGCAGCCAGTTGCGCTCGTCGCCGACCCCCTCGCCGTCGCGCTGCACATAGTCGAAGGCAAATTCCATCAGCACCGCCAGCTCGTCCACGAAGGCCGGCTCGAAGGCGGCGAGGCCGTCCTGCGCCATGCCGATGAGCGGGGTGGAGATGGACTGGTGCGCCCCGCCCTCGGGGGCCAAAGTGATGCCGGAGGGCGTCGCCACCAGGATGAAGCGGGCGTCCTGGTAGCAGGCATAGTTCAGCGCATCGAGGCCGCGGCAGATGAAGGGGTCATACAGCGTGCCCACCGGCACGAGGCGCGCGCCGAACAGGGAATGGGAGAGGCCGAAGGCGGACAGCGTCAGGAACAGGTTCATCTCGGCGATGCCCAGTTCCAGGTGCTGGCCTTTGGGCGAGAATTCCCAGGCGAAGGTGGAGGGGATACGCTCGCGCTTGAACACGTCCGCCAGCGCCGCGTGGGCGAACAGGCCGCGCCGGTTCACCCATGGCCCCAGATTGGTGGAGACGGTCACGTCCGGCGAGGTGGTGACGATGCGATCGGAAAGCGCACTCTCGCCCTTGGCCAGATCCTGGAGGATGAGGCCGAAGCCGGCCTGGGTGGAGATCACCGGATTGGGCGGCGGCGCCAGCGGCGGGACAGCGAGGGCAGGGTCGGTGAAGCGGCGCGGGCCGCCCTGCGCGAACGGCACGCGGGCGAGGAAGGCGGCAAGCTCGGAAGCCGGGCGGTTCAAGCCCTCGAAGGGCTCCCATTCGCGGCCCTCGCCCACCCCCATGGCGGCGCGCAGGGCCTCCATCTGGGCCGGGGTCATGAGGCCGGCGTGGTTGTCCTTGTGGCCGGCCAGCGGCAGGCCGAAGCCCTTCACCGTGTAGCACAGGAAGGCCACCGGCCGGTCGTGGTCGATGGCGTCGAAGGCGGCGATGAGGGCGGCGATGTCGTGGCCGCCCAGATTGGTCATGAGGGCGGACAGCTCGGCATCCGAGCGCCGCGCGATGAGGGCGGACACCTCGCCCTGGTCGCCGAGGTCGTCCATCAGCCGCTTGCGCCAGGCCGCCCCGCCCTGGAAGGTGAGCGCGGAATATTCGGCATTGGGGCAGGTGTCGATCCAGCTCTTCAGGGCGGCGCCGCCCGGCTCGGCGAAGGCGGCCTGCTGCAGGGTGCCGTATTTGAGCACGACCACCTGCCAGCCCATGGCTTCGAAGATGCCGGTGAAGCGCTCGTAGAGGCCCTCGCGCACCACGCCGTCGAGGCTCTGGCGGTTGTAGTCGATGATCCACCAGGTGTTGCGCACCTCGTGCTTCCAGCCCTCCAGCAGGGCCTCGAAGACGTTGCCCTCGTCCAGCTCCGCATCGCCGACGAGGGCGATCATCCGCCCCTTGGGCCGGTCGCCGGCGAGGCCGTGGGCGTGGACGTAATCCTGCGCGAGGCTGGCGAACAGGGTCTGCGCCACGCCGAGGCCCACGGAGCCGGTGGAGAAATCCACGTCGTCCGCGTCCTTGGTGCGGGAGGGGTAGGATTGGGCGCCCTTGAAGCCGCGGAAGTTTTCCAGCCGCTCGCGGGTCTGGCGGCCGAACAGATATTGGATGGCGTGGAAGATGGGGCTGGCGTGGGGCTTCACCGCCACCCGGTCCTCAGGCCGCAGCACGTGGAAATAGAGCGCGCTCATGATGGCGGCCAGCGAAGCGGAGGAGGCCTGATGGCCGCCCACCTTCAGCCCGTCCGTGCTCGGGCGAAGATGGTTGGCGTTGTGGATCATCCAGCTCGCCAGCCACAGCACCTTGCGCTCCAGCTCGGCGAGGATGGCAAGGTCCGCCGCGCTCGGCGGCGCGGGGCGCGGGCACAGGGGGGCGGAGAGGACAGCAGGGGAAGTCGGGTGAGAGGTGTGGCGGTCCATAGAGCGTTCCTCGGGGGCGTTCCTCGACGGGCGCGCTTCAAGCCCGGCTTTTGGGCCGGCGCGCCGCTGACGCACAGTCTAGCGCGACTGGCCCGGCAGGTTCGGTCAAATCCACCTTAACAAGCGACCGCACGCAGCATAATCTGCCAATTTATATCACTTCTGGAGCGAAAACGTGCGCCTCGATGCCATAGACCGGAAGATCCTCGCCGCCCTTCAGCGCGACGGGCGCATGAGCATCGCCGATCTCGCGGACGAAGTGGGCCTCTCCCCCTCGCCATGTCTGCGGCGCGTGCGGGCGCTGGAGGAGGACGGGCTCATCTCGCGCTATGTGGCGGTGCTGGACCAGCGCAAGGCCGGGCTGCCGGTGAGTGTCTTCGTCTCCATCAAGCTGGAGCGGCAGAAGGAGGAGGCGCTGGATGCCTTCTCCGCCGCCATCCGCACCTGGCCGGAGGTGCTGGAATGCTATCTCATGACCGGCCAGCGGGATTACCTTTTACGGGTGGTGGCGGCGGACCTCGATGCCTATGAGAGGTTCCTGAAGCAGAAGTTGACCCGGCTGGAGGGCATCGCCTCCATCGAAAGCTCGTTTTCGCTGGAGCAGGTGAAGTATTCCCATGTCCTGCCCCTGCCCTGAGGGCGCGCGGACGGCGGCGACAAGGTCGGCAACACGGCAAGGAGGAAGCCCCATGAGCGTGCGCGTCGGCATCGGCGGATGGACGTTCGAGCCCTGGCGGGGCGTGTTCTACCCCGAAGGCCTGGTCCAGAAGAAGGAGCTGCCCTTCGCGGCCGAGCGCCTGAAGACCATCGAGATCAACGGCACCTTCTATCGCACGCCCTCGGCCAAATCCTGCGCCGACTGGGCGGGGCAGGTGCCGGACGGCTTCGTCTTCGCCCTCAAGGCGATACGCTACGTCACCCATCGGCGGGTGCTGGCGGAGGCGCAGGAGAGCGTCGGCAAGTTCATCGCCAGTGGCATTGTCGAGATGGGCGACCGGCTCGGCCCCATCAACTGGCAGTTCGCGGCCACCAAGGCCTTCGACCCGGAGGATTTCGCAGCCTTCCTCGCCCTCCTGCCGGAGAGCCACGAGGGGGTGAGGCTGCGCCATGCGGTGGAGGTGCGGCACCCCTCGTTCGCGGTGCCGGAGTTCGTGGCGCTGGCGCGCAAGCACAAGGTGGCGGTGGTCTATGCCGACCACGACGACTACCCAGCCATCGCCGATGTGACGGCGGACTTCACCTATGCCCGGCTCCAGCGCACGCGGGCGGAGGTGGAGACCGGCTATGATTCCGCCGAGCTGGACCGCTGGGCCAGCGCCGCCCATGCCTGGGAGAAGGGGGCGGTGCCGGAGGGCCTGCCCACGCTCGCCCCGGCGGCGAAGGCTGGAAAGGCCAAGCGCGACGTGTTCGTCTACCTGATCAGCGGCGCCAAGGTGCGCAATCCGGCCGGGGCCATGGCGCTGCAGGCGCGGATCGATGGCCATTGACCTTGATCAACGCCGTATTGCTGCACCGCCGTAAGTTGTAACCTGAAGTCCGCCCCGAAGCCCCGCGGGAGTGGCCTGCCGTCGCATCCCCTTGCCGGCACCTTTTCGCAGGACCTTCCGCGGGCGCGTCTGCACGCCGAAAAGGTGTCCTTTCATGAAGCGCACGCTTGTCATCCTCCTGGCCGTCCTTGCCGTCGTCGGCGCGGGGGGCGCGGGCGCCTGGTACATGGCGAGCCGCAGCCGCGCCCTGCCGCCGGGCTTCGCCTATGGCAACGGCCGCATCGAGGCGACGCAGGTGGACGTGGCCACCAAGGCTGCCGGCCGCGTGCTCGACGTCCTCGCGGAGGAAGGCGACTTCGTCCATCAGGGCCAGGTGGTGGCCCATATGGATGTGGCGGAGACCGCCGCCGCCCTGCGCACCGCCGAGGCGCAGGCGAGCCAGGCCCGCCAATCCCGCGACACCGCCACTCACGTTGTCGAGCAGCGCAAGGGCGAGCTGGACCTCGCCGCCAAGGAGCTGGAACGCCAGCAGACCCTCGTCGCCAAGGGCTTCGCCACCGAGCAGAAGGTGGATCAATACACCACCACCAAGCTCACCGCGCAGGCCGCCCTGGCGGCCGCGCAAAGCAGCCTCGCGGCCAGCGAATCCGCCATCCGCGCCGCCGAGGCGGAGGTGGAGCGCCTGACCCGCATGGTGGACGACGGCACGCTCACGGCGCCGAAGTCCGGCCGCGTCATCTACCGTCTCGCCGAGCCCGGCGAGGTGCTGGGCGCGGGCGGCAAGGTGCTCACCTTCATCGACCTCTCCGATGTCTACATGACCATCTTCCTGCCCGCCTCCGATGCCGGCGCCATCACCCTCGGCGCCGAAGCGCGGCTGCTGCTGGAGCCCCTGCCCGACCGCGCCGTGCCGGCTGCCGTCTCGTTCGTGTCGGCGCGGGCGCAGTTCACCCCCAAGCAGGTGGAAACCCAGCGCGAGCGCGACCGCATGATGTTCCGCGTGAAGCTGCGCGTGGCCCGCCCGCTGGTGGAGAAATACCTGGAGCAGGTGAAGACCGGCGTGACCGGCGTCGGCTACGTGCGGATGGACCCCAAGGCGCAGTGGCCCTCCTGGCTCCAGTCCGACCTCGTGGGCGAGGCCGCACGGTGAGCGAGGAGCCAGTGAGGGAGGAGCCGGTGCGCGAGGTGATGGCGGGCGCCGGGGCGGACATCCCCCGCGCCGACGCCATTCCTGCGGAGGCGCCCGGCGCCGCCGTCCATCTGGCCGGCATCCGCCACCTCTATGGCCACACCGTTGCGGTGGAGGGGCTGGACCTCGCCATCGCGGAAGGCGCCTCCGTGGCGCTGGTGGGGCCGGACGGGGTGGGCAAGTCCACGCTGCTCGGCCTCATCTCGGGGGCGAAGCGCATCCAGCACGGCAAGGTGGAGGTACTGGGCGCGGATTTTTCCGACCATCGCGCCCGCGAGGCGACGCAGCCGCGCATCGCCTTCATGCCGCAGGGGCTGGGGCGCAACCTTTATCCCAACCTCACGGTGGCGGAGAACATCGCCTTCTTCGCCCGCCTGTTCGGCGAGGAAGCCGGCACCAGGGGCGGACGCGTCGCCCCGCTGCTCGCCGCCACCGGCCTTGATCCTTTCGCCGACCGGCTCATGCGCAAATTGTCCGGCGGCATGAAACAGAAGCTGGGCCTGTGCTGCGCGCTGGTCCACGACCCCGACCTGCTGCTGCTGGACGAGCCCACCACCGGCGTCGATCCCCTGTCGCGCCGCCAGTTCTGGGATTTCATCGAGACCATCCGCGCCGCCCGCCCGGGCCTGACCCTGCTGGTCGCCACCGCCGACATGGAGGAGGCGGCGCGCTTCGAGCGGGTGGTAATGGTGGATGCCGGCCGCATCCTCGCCGACGGCAGCCCAGCGGAGCTGCTGGCGCGCACCGGCCAGCCGAACCTGGAGCGCGCCTTCATCTCGCTCTTGCCGGAAGGCCAGCGCGGCGACGGCGACGGCACGGAGCACATGGAGGCCATCGCGCCCGACGCGCCCATCGCCATCGAATCGCGCGGCCTCACCCGGCAGTTCGGGGATTTCGTGGCAGTGGACCATGTGAGCTTCAAGATCCGCAAGGGCGAGATCTTCGGCTTCCTCGGCTCCAACGGCTGCGGCAAGTCCACCACCATGAAGATGCTCACCGGCCTGTTGCCGGCCTCCTCCGGCGAGGCGCTGCTGTTCGGCGTGCAGGTGGACCCCACCGACATCGAGACCCGCCGGCGCGTGGGCTACATGAGCCAGGCCTTCTCGCTCTATGGCGAACTCACGGTCCGCCAGAACCTCGACCTGCACGCGCATCTGTTCTCCCTCCCGGAGGAGGAGGCGCACCGGCGCATCGCCGAGCTGGTGCGCGCCTTTGATCTTGCCAGCCACCTCGACGCCCTCGCCGACGGCCTGCCCCTGGGTGTACGCCAGCGCCTGTCGCTGGCGGTGGCGGTGCTGCACGAGCCGGAAGTGCTGATCCTCGACGAGCCCACCTCGGGCGTGGACCCGGTGGCCCGCGACAATTTCTGGGACCATCTCCAGCGCCTGTCGCGGGAGGACGGCGTCACCATCTTCGTCTCCACCCATTTCATGGGCGAGGCGGAGCGCTGCGACCGCATCTCCTTCATGCATGCGGGCAAGGTGATCGCCACCGGCACGCCGGATGCCCTGAAGGCGGAGAAGCAGACGGCGACGCTGGAGGAGGCCTTCGTAGCCTACATGGAGATGGGCGGCCGCGCGGCGCAGACCGACGCCCAACTGCCGCCCCCTGCCCCAAGGGCGGCCGGACGACCCGCCGCCTTCTCCCCGCGTCGCCTCGGCGCCTATGCCTGGCGCGAGGCGCTGGAGCTGAAGCGCGATCCGGTCCGGCTCGGCTTCGCCCTGCTGGGCACGGCGTTCCTCATGATCATCTTCGGCTACGGCATCACCCTCGACGTGGACAAGCTGCGCTTCGCCGTGCTCGACCGCGACCAGACGCCGGAAAGCCGGGCCTATGTGGACGGCTTCGCCCACTCCCCCTATTTCGTCGTGCAGCCACCGCTCGCCGACCCGGACGACCTCGACCGGCGGCTGAAATCCAATGCCATCGCCTTCGCCATCGAGCTGCCGCCGAATTTCGGGGCAGACCTGCGCTCCGGGCGGCCCACCGAGGTGCTGGTGACCATTGACGGCGCCATGCCGTTCCGCGCCGAGACCATCCAGGGCTACGTGGCGGCGGTCCACGCCCTGTTCCTGTCGGACGCCGCGCAACAGGCGGGGCGAACCCTGTCGACGGCGGCGACGCTGGAGATGCGCTATCGCTACAACCAGTCGTTCCGCAGCCTCGACGCCATGGTGCCGGCCACCATCGCGCTCATGCTCATCTTCATCCCGGCCATCCTCACCGCCCTGGGGGTGGTGACGGAGAAGGAGCTGGGTTCCATCACCAATCTCTACGTCACGCCGGTCACCAAGCTGGAATTCCTGCTGGGCAAGCAACTGCCCTATGCGGGTGTGGCCTTCTTCAACTTCGGCGTCATGGTGCTGATGGCCCTGTTTTTGTTCGGGGTGCCGCTGAAGGGCTCGTTCCTCGGGCTGGCGCTGGGGGCGCTCGCCTATGTGCTCGCCACCACTGCCATCGGCCTTGTCTCTTCCACCCTCACCAACACCCAGGTGGCGGCCCTGTTCGGCACCGCCATCGGCACCATGATGCCGGCCACCCAGTTCTCCGGCATGATGCAGCCTGTGGCGACGCTGGAGGGCGGGGCGTGGGTGCTGGGCACCTTCTTCCCCACCACCTATTTCATGCGCATCAGCGTGGGCGCCTTCACCAAGGGGCTGGGCTTCTTCGAGCTTCTGCCCTTCGTCCTCGCCACCGCCGCCTTCTGGCCGGCGCTGCTGGGGCTCGCCTTCCTCATCCTGCGCAAGCAGGAGGCCTGAGATGGCGGCGCCTTCCCCTCCCCTTGCCAAAGCTCCTCCCCGCTGGCGCGCCTTCCTCGGCAATGTGCGCGAGCTGGTGGTGAAGGAACTCATCAGCCTGTGGCGCGACCGGGCGCTGCTGGTGCTGGTGGTCTATTCCCTCACCCTCGCCATCGTGCTGCAGGCCAACGGCATGAAGCACGACCTCAACCGCGCCACGGTGGGCGTGGTGGACGAGGACAGTTCCGCCCTCTCCAACGCCATCCTCGACGCCCTGCTGCCACCACGCTTCCAGCGGCCGGTGCCGCTTGCCCCGCAGCAGGTGGACCCGGGCATGGATGCGGCGCGCTACACCTTCGTCATCAACTTCCCGACCGACTTCCAGGCGGACGTGCTGGCCGGCCGCGCCCCCTCGGTGCAGCTTCTCATCGACGCCACCTCCCTGATGCAGGCGGGCCTCGGGGCCAACGACATCTCCGCCATCTTCCAGGAGGAAGTGAACCGCTTCGTGCTGCGCCATTCGGAGGGGGTGGCGAGCCCGGTGGAGCTTCAGGTCCGCGTCGCCTTCAACCAGGGGCTGGAATCCTCCTGGTTCACCGGCACCATGGGGCTCATCACCAACATCACCATGCTCTCGGTCCTGCTGGCCGGCGCCGCCCTGATCCGCGAGCGCGAGCACGGTACGCTGGAGCACCTTCTGGTGCTGCCGGTGCGCCCGTCCGAGATCATGCTGGCCAAGATCCTCGCCAATGGCGCGGTCATCCTCGCCGGCTCCGCCTTCAGCATCGTGGTGGTGCTGAAATGGGGGCTCGGCATGGGGATCGCCGGCTCCATCCCGCTGTTCCTGGCGGGCGCGGCGCTCTACCTGTTCTTCACCGCGTCGCTCGGCATCTTCCTCGGCACCCTGGCCGGGTCCATGCCGCAGTTCGGGCTGTTGTTCTTCCTCACCGTCCTGCCCATGAACATGCTGTCCGGCGGCTTCACGCCGCTGGAGAGCATGCCGCAATGGCTGCAGGTGGTGATGCAGGCCTCGCCCTCGACCCAGTTCGTGGCCTTCGCCCAGGCCATCCTCTATCGCGGGGCGGGTCTCGAGACGGTGTGGCCGCGCTTTGCGGCCACCTTCGGCATGGGCGTGCTGTTCTTCGCCGTGGCGCTGGCGCGCTTCCGCGTCTTCCTCGCCGCCCAGCAATAGGGGAGACGGGCCGCAGCCCCGCTCAGATATAGTCCACGAAGGAGGACAGGGCTTCCCGCGAGAGATCGCGCATCTGGGCGAGGGTGTAGGTGTCGAGCACGGTGCCGATGGCGTCGCGCACCTGCACCATGAGCATGCGCACCTCGCAGGTGGCCACGTCGCAGTCCTCGCACACTTCGTAGGCGTTGCGGCTGGCGCAGGGGAAGGGTGCGAGCGGCCCGTCGAGGGCACGGATCATCTCGCCCACCACGATATCCTCCGGCGCCTTGGCGAGGCGGTAGCCGCCGAGCTTGCCCTTCTTGGAGGACAGGAAGCCGGCATTGCGCAATTCGCCAAGGATGACGTCGAGGAATTTCTTCGGGATGTTGTTGGCCTCGGCGATGTCGGCCACCTGCGTGGACCCGCCCGGAGGCAGTCGGGCCAGGTGGACCGCGGCCTTGAGACCGTACTTTCCTTTTTTCGTCAGCATGCTGGGCCCTCTTTTGGGCTTATGCGGATGTGCGAAGCCTCAGTCAACCGGCAGGCGTGTGCAAAATGGAGGTGCGAGAGGCCGGAGCGGCGCATCAGCCCTCCTGCGGGCCGTCCTTCAGCTCGTGGCGAGCCATGAGCGGGGCCTGGGCCATGGCGAAGGCGAAGGTGAGCGGGAGGTAGCCGAAGGTCTTGAACGCCACCCAGGTATCGGTGGAGACCGAGCGCCACACGATTTCGTTCAGCACTGCCATGACCAGGAAGAACACCCCCCAGCGGATGGTCAGGACCCGCCAGCCCTCCTCGGTGAGCTTCACCATGCCGTCGAACACATAAGGCAGCAGCGGCTTCCTGAAATAGAGCCCGCCCAGCAGCAACACGCCGAACAGGGCATTCACCATGGTGGGCTTCATCTTGATGAAATGGTCGTCCTGCAGCCACAGGGTCAGGCCGCCGAACACCATCACCACCAGCGCCGACACCAGCGGCATCACCGCGATGCGCCGCGCCAGCGCCCACATGGCAGCCAGCGCCGCCAGCGTCGCCACCATGAACACGCCGGTGGCCACATAGATGCCGCCATAGCCGTTGGCGGCGAAGAACAGCACCAGCGGGCCGATCTCGAGGCCGATCTTGAGCCAGGGGCTCATCCTGGGGCGGGCGGGGGCGGTGGATTGCGTCATGACCGGGCCGGTGGGAGGAACGCATGCGCCGGATAACCGGCGCCTCGCGTCCCCCATGTGGCGCCTGCAAGCGCCACAATCAAGAAGGTTGGCGCCTGCAGGCGCCACAATCGAGCCGTTCGGGGCTTGTGACTGCACGTTCAGGGCACTTTCGGCAGCCCTATCGCAGCGGCCCGAGGCAGGCCGTCAGCTCAGGCCCCTCCCGGGGCACCCGGGCCTGGAGCCGGGCGGCGAGGCGTTCCACCCCGGCGGACGGATTGCCCGCATCCCGCCGCCGGGGGTTGGGCAGCATCACCGCCAGCAGGGCCGCCTGCCGCGCATCCAACCGCGCCGCCGGGATGCCGAAGGCCCGGCGCGCCCCCGCCTCCACCCCGAACTCCCCGTTCGGCCCCCATTCGGCGATGTTGAGATAGATTTCGATCAGCCGTCGCTTGCTCACCACCAGGTCCAGCCACAGGGCGAGCGGGATCTCGAACGCCTTGCGGATCAGCGCCCGACCCGGCCACAGAAACAGGTTCTTGGCGATCTGCATGGGGATGGTGGAGGCGCCGCGGGCGTCGTCCAGCTCGTCCGCCTTGTCGATGGCGGCGCGCATCTCGTCGAGGTCGACGCCCCAATGGCTGCAGAAGCTCGCATCCTCCGAGGCGATGACGGTGCGCACCAGCGCCGGCGACATCTGCTCGATGGGCGTCCAGACCCGCTCCACCCGCTTGCCTTCCACCCACCGCACCAGCATGAGGGTGGAGACCGGATTGACCACGTTGTAGGCGATGGACAGCACCACCGGGATCGCGGCGAGGGCCAGCAGCACGCGCAGCACCAGAGCGACCATCAAAATCCTCCCTCGCCCGCCGGGCGCGGCCAATCGGCTTGACCCGGCCTTCTGGTTGGGGCACCCGGTGGCCCCCGTCAACGGCGCGCCCGGCTTGGGCGTTCCCTCCCGCCCCGTTTGTGGCTCGCTGGCCCCAAGGTGACCCGATCGTGACGCTTCCCCTCAAGGACCAGCTCGCCCTCAAGGACCGGCTCGACGCCTCCGCCGCGGCCACCGAGGCCCGCCTGGCCCTCGCCCTCGCCGACGCCGCCCTGCCCGGTGAGCGGCTGCGGCCCGAGCGGCTGATGGCCGCCATGCGCCACGGCGCGCTCGGCGGCGGCAAAAGGCTGCGGCCCTTTCTGGTGATTGAAAGCGCGGCCCTGTTCGGCATTCCGGCAGCGCAGGCGGTGACCGCCGCCACCGCCATCGAGTGCATCCACTGCTATTCCCTGGTCCATGACGATTTGCCGGCCATGGACGACGACGATCTGCGTCGGGGCCGACCCACCGTCCACCGGGCCTATGACGAGGCCACCGCCATCCTCGCCGGCGACGGCCTGCTCACCCTCGCCTTCGACCTGCTAGCGGGGGAGGATGCCCATCCCGATGCGGCCGTGCGCATCGCCCTGGTGCGGGTGCTGGCGCGCGCGGCGGGCATCGGCGGCATGGTGGGCGGGCAGATGCTGGACCTCGCTGCCGAGGGCCGCTTCTCCGACGGCGCCCTTACCCTTGCGGAAGACGCCATCCGCGACCTCCAGGCTATGAAGACCGGCGCGCTGCTGGCGGTATCCGTGGAGGCCGGCGCGCTGCTCGGCGGCGCCACCGTGGCCGAGCGCGAGGCGCTCCTGGCCTATGGCCTGGCGCTGGGCGCCGCCTTCCAGATCGCCGACGACATCCTCGACGTGGAGGGCACCGCCGAGGAGGTGGGCAAGAAAGTGGGCAAGGACGCCGCCGCCGGCAAGGCGACCCTGGTCTCCCGCCTCGGCCTGCCCGCCGCCCGCACCCTGCTCGACCGTCTGGTGGCCGATGCGAGCGCCGCCCTCGCCCCCTTCGGCGCGCGCGGCGCGGTACTGGCCGAAGCCGCTTTGTTCGTGGCGAACCGGCGCAACTGAGGCTCAGACCATCGGCCTCGATCTTCGCCCAAGGCCAAGTGGGTCCGCTCACGCGCCGCGCGGGCTTGACCCATAGCCCATGAGCCAAGCTCACGGGCCATGTGGATTGTCCCCGTTCCCGCGCCCCCCTCCCGCGCGCGATCATGTGACGGGCGCGCCCATCAGGCCGGTTCAATCCGGGCCGATCCGGCCCTATGGTCGCGTCCGAGACGGATAAGGCCGGACCATCGTGATGAACCGCCGCAAATTGCTCGCCCGAGGGGCCGCGCTGGCCGCGGTGCCCCTTGCCGGTCCCTATGCCGCCCTGGGGCAGGCGTCGGAGAGCGACGTCATCATCATCGGCGCCGGCGCGGCGGGTATCGCCGCGGCCCGCCGCATCGCCGAGGCCGGGCGCAGCTATGCGCTGATCGAGGCCTCCGGCCGGGTGGGCGGACGCGCCTTCACCGACACGACGATCTTCGGCGTCCCGTTCGATGTGGGCGCCCACTGGATTCACACCGCAAGCCTTCATCCCCTGTCCGCCTTCGGGCGCGCGGCGGGCCTCGACATCTATCCCGCGCCCGACAACGGCCGGTTCTTCATGGATGGCGTCGAGGCGAGCGATACCGATCATGACTCCTTCTTCGCCGCGGTGAAGCGGGGCGAGCGCGCCATCGTCGCCACCGGCGAGGCCGGGCGGGATGTCGCCGCCGCCCGCGCGCTGCCCAACCTCGGCGAGTGGGGGGAAAGCGTCCGGTTCGCGCTGGGACCGTTCTCCTGCGCCAAGGAGCTGGACCAGGTCTCAACCGTGGATTTTTCAAGGTCCGAAGAGAAGGACGAGGACGAATTCTGCCGGCAGGGCTTCGGCACACTGGTGGCGAAACTCGCCGCGCCGCTCAGCGTCCGCCTTGGCACTGCCGCCCGGACGGTGGACCTCGGCGGGCGCCTGGTATCCGTCGCCACCGATCGCGGAACGCTCAAGGGCCGCGTGGTCATCATCGCCGTGCCGCCCAGCGTGATCGCCGCCGGCAAGCTGCGCATCCTGCCGCGCCTGCCGGAGCGCTACCACACCGCCGTGGAGACCATCACCCTCGGCACCTACGACCACATCGCCTTCGACCTGCCGGGCAACCCCGCCGGGCTGAAGGTGGACGAACTCATCTATTTCAAGGTGGAGGGGCCACGGGCCTACGGCCTGCTGGCGCGCATCAACGGCGGCAGCCTCAACAGCCTGGAGGTGGCCGGCGCCATCGCCGAGGATCTTGCCAACGGCCCGCCGGAGGCGGCACGCGCCTTCCTCATGGAGGCGCTGACCCATGAGTTCGGCGCCCGCACGGCGGCGCGGGTCGGCAAGGTGCACGCCACCCGCTGGAGCCGCGAGCCATGGGCGCTGGGCGCCTTCACCTGCGCCCTGCCCGGCTACGCCCACATGCGCCAGGCCTTCATGGAGATCGTCTCCGACCGCCTGGTCTTCGCGGGGGAACACGCCCATGAAACCCTGTGGGGCTCCGTCGGCGGCGCCTGGCTCTCCGGCGAGCGGGCGGCCCGGCAGGCGCTGGGCGTGCTGGAGTAGCAGGCGGCGCCCCGGCCGATCACCGGGACGAGCCGGTGGCGCGGCGCCCCCTCTTCTCTCCTCGCCCCCTCCCCCGCGCGCGCGGGCCATGCTAGCGTCCGGCCCGTGACCGATCCGCGCCTTTTCCCCCTCACCCGCCGTGCCTTCCTTGCCGGAGGCGCCGCCCTCGGCGCCCTGCCATTGGGCGTCACCCGCGCGCTTGGCCAGCAGGGCGAGGCGGATGTCATCATCATCGGCGCCGGTGCCGCCGGCATCTCCGCCGCCCGCCGCATCGCCGAGGCGGGGCGCTCCTATGTGCTGATCGAGGCGACGAACCGGGTGGGCGGGCGCACCGTCACCGACACCGCTGTGTTCGGCGTGCCCCTCGACCTCGGCGCGGCGCGGCTGAACATGCCGGCGGCCCGCCCCATGGCGGCCTATGGCCGGGCGGAAGGGCTGGACATCACCCGCGCCCCCGAGGGCGGACGGCTCTATGTGAACGGGCGCGAGGCCCGCGACACGGATTATGAGGCCTTCGTCGCCACGGTGCGCCGCGCCGAACGCGCCATCGGCGCCGCCGGCGATGCCGGCCGCGACATGCCCGCCGCCCGCGCCCTGCCCGACCTCGGCCCGTGGGGGCCGACCGCCCGCTTCGTGGTCGGGCCCATCGATTGCGCCAAGGACCTCGACCAGGTCTCCACCGTGGATTTCGCCCGCGCCGAAGAGCGCGAGGGCGAGGAAATCTGCCGCCAGGGCATCGGCACGCTGGTGGCCCAGCTGGCGCGTCCGCTGACGGTGCGGCTGGAGACGGTGGCCCGCAGCGTGGAGCTGAGCGGCCGCTTCGTCACCGTGCAGACCAACAAGGGTACCCTTCAGGGGCGCTCGGTCATCGTCGCTGTGCCGCCGAGCGTGATCGCCAACGGCCGGCTGCGCATCCTGCCCAACCTCCAGCCGCGCTATCGCATGGCGGTGGAGAAGATCACCCTGGGCGCCTACGACCACATCGCATTCCGCCTGCCACGTAACCCGGCCGGCTTCGCGGCGGACGAGACCGTCTATTTCAAGGCGGACGGCCCGCGCGCCTACATGATGCGCGCCCGCATCGGCGGCACCGACCTCTATACGCTGGACGTAGCCGGCGACACCGCGGCGGGCCTTGCCAACGCCGCGCCCGAGGCGGCGGCAGCCTTCGCGAAGGAGGCACTGACGCGGGAATTCGGCGCCGACACGGCGGTGCGGATGGGCAAGGTGCACGCCACGCGCTGGAGCAAGGAGCCCTATGCGCTCGGCGCCTTCTCCTGCGCCCTGCCCGGCTACGGCAATATGCGCCGCGCCTTCATCGAGACTGTGGGCGGCCGCATGGTGTTCGCCGGCGAGCATGCCCACGAGACCCTGTGGGGCACGGTGGGCGGCGCCTGGCTGTCGGGCGAGCGGGCGGCCCGGCAGGTGCTGGGGCTGATCGGGGTGCGCTCGGGTTAGCCTTTCGGGCTCCCAAGGCCGCTTCGTCCCCCAAGCTCCCCCAAGCCTCAATGGGAGCGGGCGAACATCTCGTTGAAGGAATAGCCCGCCCCGCGCACGGTGCGGATGGGATCGGACTGGCGGCCGCGGTTGATGGCCTTGCGCAGGCGACCCACATGCACGTCCACCGTGCGCTCGTCGATATAGACGTCCTGGCCCCACACCCCGTCGAGCAGTTGCTCCCGAGAGAACACGCGGCCGGGGCTCTGCATCAGGAATTCCAGCAGGCGGAACTCGGTGGGGCCCAGATGCACCTCGCGGCCGGCGCGGTGGACCCGGTGGGTCTCCCGGTCCAGCTCGATGTCGCCGGCGCGCAGCAGGGTGGCCACGTGCTCGGGCTTGGCCCGGCGCAGCAGGGCGCGCACGCGGGCAAGCAGCTCGGGCACCGAGAACGGCTTCACCACATAATCGTCGGCGCCGGTGGCAAGGCCGCGCACGCGCTCGGTCTCCTCACCGCGGGCGGTGAGCATGATGACGGGCAGGCGCTCGGTCTCCGGACGGGTGCGCAGGCGCCGGCACAGCTCGATGCCGGACAGGCCCGGCAGCATCCAGTCGAGGATGACGAGATCAGGCACGCTCTCGCGCAGCCGCGTCTCGGCCTCGTCGCCACGGCCGACGCTCTCCACGCCGTAGCCCTCCGACTCCAAATTGTAGCGGAGCAGGAGGGTCAGGGGCTCCTCGTCCTCGACGATCAGAATATGCGCCGGCACTGTCTATCACCCGTCTTGACTACTGCGGCCGCCCGGCCCGGATGGACCGGGATCAGCCATCACGTCCGCTCAGGACCAGTCCTCAGGCCTGGGCGGAACGTCCCGGAAAAGCCAGGGTGGTCTCGCTGGAGGCATCCGCCTTGGGGCGGCTCTCCGGCAGGTTCTGGCCGGTGACCATATAATAGACGATCTCCGCGACATTGGTCGCGTGGTCGCCGATGCGCTCGATGTTCTTCGCGCAGAACAACAGGTGCGTGCACACGGAGATGTTGCGCGGATCCTCCATCATATAGGTGAGGAGCTCGCGGAACAGGGATGTGTACATGGTGTCGATGGCGCCGTCGCGGCCCCACACTTCCACCGCCTTGGCCTCGTTACGGGCGGCGTAGGCGTCGAGCACTTCCTTCAGCTGCTCCAGCACCAGGTCGGAGATGTGCTCCACGCCCCGCACGAGCTTGGCCGGATGATACTCACCCTCGATGGCGATGACGCGCTTGCCCACGTTCTTGGCCAGATCGCCGATGCGCTCGAGGTCGTTGGCGATGCGGATCGCCGACACGATCTCCCGCAGGTCGTTGGCCACCGGCTGGCGCTTGGCGATGACGAGGATGGCGCGATCCTCGATCTCGCGCTGCATCTGGTCCACGGTGCTGTCGAGCAGCACCACCTTCTGGGCCAGGGCGCCGTCACGCTTGATGAGCGAGGAAACGCCGTCGGCCACCAGCCGCTCGGCGAGGCCGCCCATCTCCACCACCTTGCGGCCGATTTCCTTCAACTCCTGGTCGAAGGACGAAACGGTATGCTCCGGCATCGGAATGATCCTTTTCAAGCATTTTCCAGCGAAGTGGACACCGGTTCGCGTGACGAAAATGCGCTAAAGCAAAAATAGGAAGCGACCTTGTGACGGAAAGACCCGCAAGGCCGCTTGAGCCTTCAGCCGAAGCGGCCGGTGATGTAGTCGCGCGTCTTGATTTCCTTCGGATTGGTGAAGATCACGTCCGAAGGCGCCACCTCGATCAGCTCGCCGAGATAGAAGAAGGCGGTGATGTCGGCGCAACGCGCGGCCTGCTGCATATTGTGCGTGACGATGACGATCGTGAAGTCCTGCTTCAGCTCGTCTATCAGATCCTCGATCTTCGAGGTGGAGATGGGGTCGAGCGCCGAGGTGGGCTCGTCCAGCAGGATCACCTCGGGGCGCACCGCGATGGTGCGGGCGATGCACAGGCGCTGCTGCTGGCCGCCGGACATGCCGAGCGCCGAGGTGTGCAGGCGGTCCTTGGTCTCGTCCCAGATGGCGGCCTTGCGCAGGCACCATTCCACGCGCTCGTCCATCTGCGCCTTGGTGAGCTTCTCGTGCAGCTTCACGCCGAAGGCGATGTTGTCATAGATGGACATGGGGAACGGGGTCGGCTTCTGGAACACCATGCCGATGCGGGTGCGCACGATGGTGGAATCCAGCTCCTTGCCGACGATGTTCACGCCGTCATACAGCACCGCGCCCTCGGCCCGCTGGCCGGGATAGAGGTCGTACATGCGGTTGAACACGCGCAGCAGGGTGGACTTGCCGCAGCCCGAGGGGCCGATCATGGCGGTCACCCGCTTTTCCGGCACATGGAAGTTGATGTTCCGCAGCGCGTGGTTGCTGCCGTAGTAGAATTGCAGGTTCTCCACCTTGATCTTGGCGGGCGCGGCCAGCGCGTCCGGACGGGCGGCGACCGAGGAGGAGATGTTGAAGGTGGGATCGACGGCTGAAGTCATTTTGGCCTCGCTTCGGAGGATGAATTCGGAAGGGTTCGGGTGCGCGGGAGCCTAATGGGCGGGCCTAATGGCTCCGCGCGAGGAACAGGCGGGACGCCACGTTGAGCACGAGCACGCCCACGGTGATGAGCAGCGCCCCGGCCCAGGCGAGGGAGACCCAGTCGTCGAACGGGCTGCCGGCAAACTGGTAGATGGCGATGGGCAGGCTCGCCATGGGCTTCGACAGGTCGGTCGACAAAGCGTTGTTGCCGAGCGAGGTGAACAGCAGCGGCGCCGTCTCGCCGGCCGCGCGGGCGATGGCGAGCAGGATGCCGGTGACGATGCCCGCCCGCGCCGCGCGCCAGGTGATGAACATGACCACCTTCCACTGCGGCGCGCCCAGCGCAAAGGCGGCCTCGCGCAGGCCCACGGGAACGAGGTTCAGCATGTCCTCGGTGGTGCGCACGATCACCGGGATCACCAGGATGGCCAGCGCCAGCGAGCCGGCCCAGCCGGAGAAGCCGCCGAACGGCACCACCAGCAGGGTATAGATGAACAGGCCCACCAGGATGGAAGGGGCCGACAGCAGGATGTCGTTCACGAAGCGGGCGGCGGCGCCGATCTTCGTGCCCTTGCCGTTCTCGGCGAGGAAGGTGCCGCAGAAGATGCCGATGGGCCCGCCGATGACGAGGGCGATGCCGATCTGGATCAGCGAGCCGACGATGGCGTTCAAAAGGCCGCCGCTCTGGCCCGGCGGCTTGGTGACCTGCGTGAACACGTTGAGGCCGAGGGCGGGCAGCCCGCGGGAGAGCAGGGTCCACAGGATCCAGCCCAGCAGGAAGATGGCGAGGACGGCAAAGCCCGTCGAGATCGCCTTGATGGTGGTGTCCTTGGCGCGGCGCGCGGCGAGGGAGGCCATGATTGCCTGCTCCTTGGATCAGTCGAGCCGCGAGCGCACGAGCGCCCGGGACAGAGCCAGCACAATGAATGAGATGACGAACAGGATGAAGCCGAGCTGCAGCAGCGAGGTCAGCTTCAGGGACCCGATCGCCGCTTCCGGGAACTCGTTGGCGATGGTGGAGGCGATGGTGGCTCCGGGCGCGAACAGGGAGGCCGACATGCGCGTCGCGTTGCCGATGACGAAGGTGACCGCCATGGTCTCGCCCAGGGCGCGGCCGAGGCCCAGCATGATGGCGCCCACCATGGCCGTCTTGCCGTAGGGAACCGAGACGTTCTTGTAGACCTCGTAGGTGGTGGCGCCGATGCCGTAGGCGGATTCCTTCAGCATGGGCGGAACCGATTCCAGCGTCTCCACGAACATGGCGGTGATGAAGGGCAGGATCATCACCGCGAGGATGAGGCCGGCGGTGAACATGCCCGAGCCCAGCGGCG
This sequence comes from Xanthobacter oligotrophicus, assembly GCF_008364685.1. Taxonomy (GTDB): domain Bacteria; phylum Pseudomonadota; class Alphaproteobacteria; order Rhizobiales; family Xanthobacteraceae; genus Xanthobacter; species Xanthobacter oligotrophicus. Next base: position 206,461 of record NZ_VTTL01000006.1, on the reverse strand, counting down.
GGCCGGCGAACAGGGCGCCGATGACCGGCAGGTTGCCGATGGTGTCGATGATCGGCGGCTGCACATAGGCGGCCATCAGCGGGACGATGACGAAGAAGCCCCACATGCCGTAGATGATGGAGGGCACGGCGGCGAGCAACTGCACCGCGACGCCGATGGGCCGCTTCAGCGGCTGGGGCGCGATCTCGGTGAGGAAGAAGGCGATGCCGAAGGACAAAGGCAGGGCCACCACCACGGCGATGATGGCGCTGAACAGCGTGCCGTAGATCATCACCAGGGCGCCGAAATTCTCGGTCACCGGGTTCCACGCGGGCGACCAGATGAAGTCGAGCCCGAAATGCTTCAGCGCCGGCAGTCCGCCCTGGAACAGCTCGGCGATGATCAGGCCGAGCAGGACGAGGACGAAAATGCCGCTCGCCCACAAGAGGCCGACGAAGATCGGGTCGGAGATCCGGCCGGTCGCCTTCGCCTTGGTGATGGGCTGGACCGATCCAGACCCCATGCTATCCACCGTCGCGTCCATTGGATGCCTGTCCCCCGCGCGCCGCTGCCGGCGGCCTGATCCGAAGCCAGGGCTGCACGCGCTCTCGCGCCGCCCGTCATCTGAGTGCCGCCGCCCGCCCCACGGCGGAAGGAAACGCGCACCCCTGCCATGAAAGAAGCGCCGCCCCGGTGGGGGCGGCGCAGATGATTGCCGGGATCAGAGGACGGGCTTGCCGTCCGGACCCTTGATCTCGCTCTTGAAGGCTTCTTCAACCTGCTTCACCACCGCCTCGGGAAGCGGGATGTAGTGCAGCTGCTCGGCGATCTCGGCGCCTTCCTTGGTGTAGGCCCACTTGAAGAACTCCATGGTCACGCGCGAGGCGTCCACGTTCTTCGGGTCCTTCGGCAGAAGGATGTAGGTGGGGCTGACGATCGGCCACGCCTCGGGGGCGGGGGCGTCGATCATGGAAGCGGCGAAGTCCTTGGCGCCCTTCCAGTCGGCGGAGGCGGCGGCGGCCTGGAAGCCGGCGACCTCGGGGCTGACGAACTTGCCGGCCTTGTTCTGCAGCTGGGTCACCACGAGCTTGTTGGCGGCGGCGTAGATGAACTCCACGTAGCCGATGCCGCCCTTGGTGTTCTTGACCGTGCCGGTCACGCCTTCATTGCCCTTGGCGCCCGCGCCGATGGGCCACTGCACCGAGGTGGCGGAGCCGACCTTGGACTTCCAGTCGGGGCTCACCGCCGACAGGTAGGAGGTGAAGATGGAGGTCGTGCCCGAGGAGTCCGAGCGGTACACCGGCACAACGGCGGAGGACGGCAGGGTCACGCCGGGGTTGAGGTCAGCGATGGCCTTGTCGTTCCACTTGGTGATCTTGCCGAGGTAGATGTCGGCGAGCACCGGGCCGGTGAGCTTGAGCTGGTTGGTGACGATGCCGTCGAGATTGACGGTGGCCACCACCGAGCCGATCACGGTCGGGAACTGGAGCAGGTTGTTGGAGGCGAGCTTCTCGCCGGGCACGGTGGCGTCGGAGGCGCCGAAATCGACGGTGCGGTTGATGATCTGGTTCTGACCACCGCCGGAGCCGATGGACTGGTAGTTCAGCGTGTTGCCGGTCTTCTCTTTGAACTTCGCGCCCCAGGCCTGGTAGACGGGGGCCGGGAAGGACGCGCCAGCGCCGGTGAAGTCGACGGCCTGAGCGCTGCCAGAAAACAGCGTGCCGGCTACGGCGATCGCGCCGAGAGCGGTGGTGAGCTTCACGGTAATTCTCCTTGCCAAATCCGTTGCCGGTCCAGGCCTGACGCCGGGGCAACATTGGGCTCGGGACTCTTAGCCCCGGTCAGCCAAGGTTCTATGACGACCGCATGACATGGAGATGACAGGCTAAACGGCTGTCGGCCCGCCATTTTTTTCCGGACCCGGCAAAGCGTCAAGGCGAACGCTGAAGGTTGCGCCTTCTCCCAGCACGCTATCGATGCCCAGCCGACCGCGATGGCGCGCCACGATGTGCTTGACGATGGCGAGCCCCAGCCCCGTACCGCCCTGGTCGCGGCTCGCCGCCACGTCCACCCGGTAGAAGCGCTCGGTCAGGCGCGGCAGGTGCTCGGGCGGGATGCCGGGGCCGAAATCGCGGATGCTCACCACCGCCGTACCGTTCTCGCGGAACAGGCGCACCTCGATCCTTTTGCCGGGGGCGCCGTATTTCAGCGCGTTCTCCACCAGGTTCTCGAACAGGCGGATCAGCTCGTCCCGGTCGCCCAGCACCTCCAGCGGCGCGGCATCCTTCACCTGCTCCAGCGCCACGCCGCGATCCTTGGCGAGGGGGGAGAGGGTGTCGCACACATGGGCGAGGATGCCGGCGAGGTCCACCTTGGTCTGCGGCCGCACGTGGGCGTTCAGCTCGATGCGCGACAGGGAGAGCAGGTCATCGATGAGGCGCGACATGCGCCGCGCCTGCGCCGCCATGATGGCGAGGAAGCGCTCGCGCGCCGGGGCGTCATTGCGCGCCGGGCCTTGCAGGGTCTCGATGAAGCCGGACAGGGAGGCGAGCGGGGTGCGCAGCTCGTGGCTGGCATTGGCCACGAAGTCGGCCCGCATCTGCTCCACCCGCCGCTGCTGGGTGAGATCGCGGAAGGTGAGCAGCACCGCGTCGGGCGCATCCGTCGGCCGGCGGCCGCCGGAGCGGTTGCCAGACTGGGCCTCCAGCCGCAGCGGCACCACATGAGCCTCCAGCCAGCGATCGAGCGGGATGCGCTCGGCGAACTCCACCCGCCGCGGCAGGCCGTCCTCGGCGGCGGCGCGCACGGCGTCCAGCACCTCGGGCACCCGCACCACGAAGGACAGGGGATCGCCCACGCGGGTCGCCCCGATGGCGAGGGCGAAGCGCTCGTTGGCGGTGATGATTTCGCCCGTGGCCGACAGCAGCAGGGCCGGCTCCGGCAGGGCGGCCACCACCGCCGCCGCCTGCGCATCGCCGCGCACCGGGGGCGCGGGCGGCGGGGGCATGGGCGGCGCCTCCGGAAGGGATGGGACGGCGGGGGCCGCGGGCAGGCTGAACAAGAGGGCCACGAGCAGCGCCACCATGAGCGCGGCGAGCAGCGGATCAAGCGCATCGAGCGCCACGCCGGCGACGGCGGCAAGCGCCAGCGCCGCCATGAGGAAGAGCGCCCGCCGGCGCGGGCCTTGCTGTGTTGGGCCACCGGCCAGAGGCGAACCGGAAGCGGGGGAACCCGGCGTCCCAACGCTCGCCTCGGCACCCTTCGTCTCGGGACCCTTCGTCTCCACCGCGCCGGCCTCCACCGCGCGCGCCTGAGCTTCAGCCGCCACCGGCCCCCGCTGGCCGCTGGCGCCATCGGCCTCGTCGCGCGGCGCAGCGGCATGCTGGAGGTCCGTATCCCGCTCGGGTCCAGCCATCGCCATTCTCTTTGCGCCTCCCCGGGCGTCTATGTTGGGCGCCGTTCCGGCACCGGCCGAGCGAATCGCCCGTTGGCGTCCGCTTGCTCGGATGCTGGCGCCGCTCAACGAAGCCATTACGACAGCTTCCGCGCGATCGTAAGGCGATCCACAGCCGGCAAACGCTCGCCCGCAGCGAAAGGCCGGCGCCATGGGATGGCTCCATTTGAGCACTATCCTCTTTTCAAGGCACGGGCACGAGGCGGCTCGCCGGCTCTCACTAGGGAGGGCTCCGCGATTCACCCTCTGGATTGAAACCGTTCCATTTGCGTCTAAACGGATCGCGCCCCGGCGCCCATCTGCTATGAGGAGGTTCAAGCGGAGGACCCGACCATGCGACAGCCCCAATCGTGCCGGGCAACGCGGCACGGCCCCCTTGTGTCCATCGTGTCCCTCAGCGCCGTTCTGGCCGGGACGCTGCTCGGCCTGGGCGCGGCGGGCGCGGACCCGGTGCCGCTGCCGACGGTGGATTTCGCCCTGAGCGCGGACCTGCGCCGGGGCGGCAGCATGGATCTCGCCCACAGCCAGGGCAAGATGCGGGTGGAGATGACCAAGCCCAACGTGCCCGGCAGCATCGTGGGCATCATCGACCTCAGGGCGCGCCGCATGGTGGTGCGCACCCCCAACCTGCCCAATATGGCGGTAGAGATGGAGCTGCCGCCCGAATATGCCCTCGGCGCCCTCAGCGGCTCCGGCCTGCGGGTGGGGGAGAGCCAGGTGGTGGGCGAGGCCTGCGACCTGTGGAAGCTCGACGCCCCTGCCAGCGCGGTCGGTGGCGTGGCGCTGGGTCCCACTACCGCTTGCATCACGCCGGACGGCATCGCCCTGCGCACCGAGGTGGAGGTGCAGGGCAAGAAGCAGACGGTGTTCGAAGCGCTCAAGCTCACCCGCGCGCCGCAGGATCCCAAGCTGTTCCAGCTGCCGTCGGGGGTGCAGGTGATCAAGGTGCCGAAGGGCAAAATCGGCTCCGCCCTGGGCCTGCCCAACCTTGGCGCGCCGCTGCTCGACCTCGCGCCGAAACCCTGACGCATGATGCCGGGGACGGCCGCGCCAGCTGCGCGGCACCGCCCCGTCAGCCGAAGGTGAGGGCCACCGGCACGTGGTCGGAGGGCTTTTCCCAGCCGCGCGCGTCCTTCAGCACCGTCATGGCCTGCGCGGACGGCGCCAGGCTCTGGCTGGCCCAGACATGGTCGAGCCTGCGGCCGCGGTCGTTGGCGGTGTAGTCCGGCGAGCGGTAGCTCCACCAGGTGAACAGCTTGTCCTTGGGCGGCACGATGGTGCGCATCACGTCCACCCAGGGGCCGGAGGCCTGGAAGCGATTCAGCTTCTCCACCTCGACGGGGGTGTGGCTGACCACGTTGAGAAGCTGCTTGTGGCCCCACACGTCGGTCTCGAGGGGGGCGATGTTGAGGTCGCCCACCACCACCGCGTGGCGCCCGGCATCCGCCGCTGCTGCGGTGAGCGGCGGCCAGGCCGTCACCTCGTCGAGGAAGGCGAGCTTGTGGGCGAACTTGGGGTTCAGCTCCGGGTCCGGGATGTCGCCGCCAGCCGGGACGTAGAAATTGTGCACCGTCAGCGGCTTGCCCAGTGCGTGCTCGGGGGCGAGGGTCACCGCCACGTGCCGGGCATCACCCTTACCGCAGAAATCGCCCTTCTCCACCGAGAGGAACGGCCGGCGCGAGAAGGTCGCGACCCCGTGCCAGCCCTTCTGCCCGTTGAGGGCGATGTGGGGAAAACCCATGTCGCGGATGGCGGCGAGGGGAAACTTGTCGTCCTGGCACTTGGTTTCCTGGAGGCACAGGACGTCGGGCCGAAGCGTCTCCACCGCCGCACGGACGATGTCGAGACGAATGCGGACGGAATTGATGTTCCAGGTGCAGATTGTGAGGGGCAAGGCAATGGCGGACTGAAAAGGAAGGATGCCGCGAGCCTTACACCCCTGTGCCGTCGGCAGGCAAGCCGCGCGTGGCGCACCACGGCTGCGGCCAAGTCGCACGAAAAGGGCGGGCGAACGAAGTCACCTGAACCAAGTCGGGGCGCGCATGTGCCTAGAACCCGCCACCACGGCTCGCGACCAGACTTCGCACACGTCCCGCGCCCAAGGCCAGGGCTGACCTCAGGTTGAATCGCGCGGGAAACCACGCTGCGCCATGCGTCCGGGGAATGCGAACGGGGAAGAGCCGGCCAGCCCGTGGAAGTGCCGATGCGCGCGCCTCGGCCGGGGCCACGCGCCACCGAGCCGAAAGCCGGTTCAGGACGCGACGACAACCGGGCCGGGCGAGGACGCGCTCAGCGGCGGTCGCCCTCTTCCTGGATGAGAGCCTCGGTGGCGGCAATGGCGCCTTCCAGCTCGGAAATCTTGCGCAGCATGCCGTCGGAAGGAAGGGCGGTGCTCTTAGCTGCGGTCAGTACCAGGTCTCGTTGAGCCGCCTTGAGTCGATCGAGCAGGCTCGAAAGGTCGGCCTCTGCCTGTTGCGCCATTTTGGTCTTGAACTCCAGAAATGCCAAAAACAGGCGAAGCGGGAAGCCTCGCCCGTTCGGTTGATCCAATCCCGCCGCCCCGAAGGACGGCGGGAGGATGAATGATCAGTCGGCGAGCTCGATGCCGCGGGCTTCAGGACCCTTGGGGCCCTGACCCACCTGCACCACCACGCGCTGGCCTTCGGCCAGGTCGGTGAGGCCGGAACGCGAGATGACGGTGACGTGCACGAACACGTCCTTGCCGCCGCCTTCCACCGCGATGAAGCCGAAACCCTTGTCGGGGTTGTACCACTTCACGGTGCCGACGCGCTCTTCGGTGGGGCCGGTGGCCGCACGGGGACCGGCGCCGCCGGCGCGGGGGGCGCCGCCGAAGCCGCCGCCGCCAGCACCGGGACCGGCGCCGAAGCTGCGACGCGCAGGCGCGGCCTCGGCCGTAGAGGTATCAACCTCCAGGACCTCGGTCACCTGGCGGCCCTTCTGGCCCTGGCCGACGCGGACCGAGAGCTTGGAACCGGGAGGCACGCTTTCCTGCCCGGCCGCCTCGAGGGCGCGCGCGTGGAGGAACACGTCACCCGAGCCATCGGCGAGCTCGACAAAGCCGAAGCCCTTCTCGGGGTTGAACCACTTGACGGTGGCGTCGATCGGCGGGCCGGACGGGGCGGGTGCGCTGAAGCTGCTGCTGGGCGAAGAAAACGGACGGTCCCCTCCGAAGCCGCGATCACGCGGCGGCGCAAAGTCGTCATCAAAGCCACGGCGGCGCGGCTCTCGGAAGTCTCGGTTACGGCTCATGTGTATTTCCGTTGAGGTCAGTCGCCAATTTTGGCTTAGGGCCATCCACCACTGCCGGATGAAATGCGTTTCTCATGCTTTAACTTGCACGTTCCCGGCGTCTTGAAATCCGCCTTCGCACAACGCTCAATCCAGCCACCCGCGTCTCGCCTCGCAGCCTAATGGACAGGCCGGAAACAGGACCCATGACAATGGGCGCACTCCTCCGGCCAACAAACAGACTAACACATCTGCCTCGCTTTGGTACATGAATGTTGGGCCACAAGGCGCCATCTGTGGAGCGGGGCGGCGTGGACCCTGAACCCGCGGCGGGCCGGCGAGCCCGTTTGCCTGGAAAAGCAGCGTGACCGCACGTGGTTCCGCTCCGTTGGGGGTGTGGAACAACTCCATTTCTATTGTCGCGCCCCTGTGTTTTTCTCCGCTCACCGGGCGCAGCGGGCACGTTTCTGGCGCAACAGCCGGATCCGCCTCTAAACTCCTTACAAGAGAATGCGTTATCCAATCAGATGCCGGTGCAATCCGATCGGCGCGGGCTCTGGCCCCCGGACGATCGCCCCGACAGGACAGCCCATGACCCAATCGGTTCCCCGCCACCATCACCAGACCGCAGCCACCGCCACGGCGCCGCTGGCGCCCATCGCGGTCGAGCCCGTGCCGCAGACGCTGGCGCTGCTGGAGACGCGCCGCTCCCTGCCCCTGCGCGCGCTGGTGGAACCCGGCCCCGACACCGCCGAGCTCGACCGCATGCTCGCCATCGCCGCCCGGGTGCCGGACCATGGCCGGCTGGTGCCGTGGCGCTTCATCGTGCTCGAAGGGGAGGCGCGCGCCGCCGCCGGCGACCGGCTGGATGCGCTCTATGCCGCGCAGAACCCCGGCCTTGCGCCGGAGAAGGCCCATATGTGGCGCGACTATCTGCTGCGCGCCCCGGTGACGGTGGTGGTGGTGAGCCGCACCGATCCGGCGGCCAAGATTCCGGAATTCAATCAGGTGCTGTCCGCGGGCGCTGCCGCAATGAATTTGGTGGTGGCGGCCACCGCAATGGGCTTTTCCGCCTTGTGGCTGCTGAAATGGCCCGGCCGCGATCCGGATGCCGCAGCCCTGCTCGGCGTCGCGGCGACGGAACAGGTGGCCGGCTTCCTCCATATCGGCCGGCCGGCAGCCCGGGCTGAGGACCGGCCCCGCCCCCCGCTCGACCAGATCGTCACGCGGTGGCGGCCGGCGCCCTGAGGCGTCTTGGAGCGTTTTCGAGCGAAGTGGAGACCGGTTCGCGTGAAGAAAACGCCTCAATACGAGACTCTGGAGCGTTTTCGGTGAGCCCGTGCGAACGGAAAACGCTCTAGATGGTGAGGGAAGCCTCCACGCGCACGGCGCGGCGGAAATAGACGACGCTCACATAGGCGGCGGCCAGGCCGAACAGGCCCATCAGGGCATATTCGCCCACATCGCCCAAATTGAGCAGGCCCGCCAGCGCCCAGCCGGCGGCAACGGCCGTGGCGAGGGCCTCGGTGGCGATGAGCGCGGTCGCGCTCAAGACCGTGAAGAGATTGCCGCCGTGCCGCGCCACCTTGGAACCCGCCATGTTGGAGCCGGCCTCCTGCGAACCTGCCATTTTCGTCTCCCGCGGCTTCGGCCTCGGCCTGCCGCTGCTTATACCTCTGGCTCAAAATGCCTCAGGTCCATGCTACCTAGGCTGTTGAACCTGACTCGCCCGCCACGGCGCCTCGCGAACCCCGCGCCGCGCCGGCCGGAAGACCGGGACCTTGGGTCCTGAACGGGTCGGGAAACTGCGACGCGCGCGCCGCCGGGTCAAGTCCGCCCGGTGGTCGCGTGAAGTTGGTCACGCTGAAAAGGAGAGCTTGCATGCTGCCGGCCGAAGCCCACGAGAGCCTCCACGCCATGGGAGGCATGGTCGCCGCCCCGCACCAGCTGGCGGCGGAGGCGGGACGCGAGGTGCTGGCCGAGGGCGGCAACGCCATCGAGGCCATGGTGGCGGCAGCCGCCGCCATCGCCGTGGTCTATCCGCACATGAACCATGTGGGCGGCGACGGCTTCTGGCTCATCCGCGAGCCCTCGGGCCGGGTGCGCTATATCGAGGCCTGCGGCTTCGCCGGCGCCCGCGCCACCATCCCCTTCTATCATGACCTCGGCCTTGGGGCGGTGCCCACCAGGGGACCGCTGGCCGCCGTCACCGTTCCCGGCGCGGTGGACGGCTGGCGCCTCGCCCTTGAGGCCGCCGCCGTCCATGGCGGACGCATGACGCTCAAGAGGCTGCTGGAACCCGCCGTCCGACATGCCCGCGAGGGCGTGGCCGTGTCGCGCTCCCAGGCCGCCCTCACCGCGCAGAAGAAAGCCGAGCTGGAAGACGCGCCGGGCTTTGCCGCCGCCTTCCTGACGCCAGACCGGGCGGTGCCGAAGGCGGGAACGCTCCAGCGACAGCAGCGCCTCGCCGACACCCTCGACCATCTGGCCCGCGCCGGCCTCGCCGATTTCTACCGCGGCGACGTGGGCCGCGAGATTGGGACGGACCTGGAGCGCATCGGCAGCCCTGTCACCCGCGAGGACCTCAAGCGCTATGCGGCGGTGGAGCGCCCGCCGCTGGCGGTGGACATCGGCGCCGGACGGCTGTTCAACGCCCCGCCGCCCACCCAGGGGCTGGCCTCGCTGCTCATCCTCGCTCTGTTCGACCGGCTGAAGGTGAAGCGGGGCGACAGCTTCGAGCACGTGCACGGCCTCATCGAGGCCACCAAGCGCGCCTTCCTGGTGCGCGACAAGGTGGTGTGCGACTACGACCACCTCACCCATGACCTTGCCGCTTTGCTCACCCCCGAGGCCATCGCCAAGCGGGCCGACGGTATCGAGATGGGCCGCGCCCTCCCCTGGCCGCAGGGCAAGGCTGGCGGCGACACGGTGTGGCTCGGCGCGGCGGACAAGTCGGGGCTGATGGTGTCCTATATCCAGTCCATCTTCTTCGAGTTCGGCTCGGGCTGCGTGCTGCCTTCCACCGGCGTGCTGATGCAGAATCGCGGCGCCAGCTTCTCGCTGGAGCCAGGCGCTCTCAATCCGCTGACGCCCGGCCGGCGGCCGTTCCATACCCTGAACCCGGCGCTGGCGGTGCTCGCCGACGGGCGGGTGATGGCCTATGGCACCATGGGCGGAGAAGGCCAGCCGCAGACCCAGTCCGCCGTCTTCAGCCGCCACGTGCTGTTCGGTGTGCCGCTGGGGGAGGCCATCGCCCGGCCGCGCTGGCTGCTGGGCCGCACCTGGGGCGATGTGGAAACCCGGCTGCGGCTGGAGCCGCGCTTCGACGACGAGGTAGTGGAGCGCCTCAAGCTGGTGGGGCACGACCTGGCCCTGGTCCCGGACGCCTACAGCGATACCATGGGCCATGCAGGGGCCGTGGTGCTGCATCCCGGCGGGCGCATCGAGGGCGCGCATGATCCGCGCTCCGATGGCGGCGCGGCGGGGGTCTGAAGCGCCGCAAGGCGGGCGCGGCCATCCGGAAGGCCCGAAATAAAACCGGCTGCCCCCCGGGGAGAGGGCAGCCGGCGGCTTCGGCTCTTGTCTTCGGGCATGTTGCCGAGCTGAGAGACGGGTTCAGGGATCAGGCTGATAGCGCCTGGTCCGAGCCGGCTCTAGCGCTGGTCGCGCCGCTCGTCCCGTTGATTCTCGTTCCGTTGGCCTCCCTGCTGCTGGCCACCCTTCTGGCCAGGCACCTGAGCCTGCTGCTGCTGGCCCTTGTCCTTGCCCTGACCTTCGCGGCCTTTTTCGTTCTGGTTCTGGTTCTGGGGATTGCGCTGATCCTGGTCACGAGTGGACATGATCGCTTCTCCAAGCCAGCCCCATGCGGACAAACGCGCAAAACGCCGCCGGGTTCCACCGGAGCTGCGGAATGTTCGGTGTCCCCGCCGGACAGGCGCAGACGCGGCCTCAGCCCCGGTCCGCACCCCGGCATCAAGCATCGGCCGTGGGAAACGCCCGCCGGGACCAGCACACATGACGGCGACACATGGCTGTCCCGCGCCGTACGCACGCATGGCAGGGTTGTGACAGCCTCCAGAGGACCGCCCAAAAAAGAAAGACCCGGCCGGAGCCGGGTCTTTGACTTGGAAACAGGATCTCGGAAACAGGATCTTGAAGCAAGATCACGCAGCCGGATCAGGCAGCAAAGATCAGGCCGCTTCGTCGGCCTCGATCTCGGCGTCCATGTCGGCCTCTTCCACCACCTTGGCGGTGCCGCGACGCGGACCCTTGAGGAGGTTCTGCTCGATGAGCTTCACCGCCTCGGTCTCGGTGATGTTGTTCACCGCCGAAAGCTCGCGGGCCATCCGATCCAGAGCGGCTTCATAAAGCTGGCGCTCGGAATAGGACTGCTCGGGCTGGGCGTCGGAACGATAAAGGTCCCGCACCACTTCGGAGATGGCGACGAGGTCGCCGGAATTGATCTTGGCTTCGTACTCCTGCGCGCGGCGGCTCCACATGGTGCGCTTCACGCGGGCGCGACCCTGAAGAGTTTCCAGCGACTTATCGACGATATTGGTCTCGGAGAGCTTGCGCATGCCGACGGTGGCGATCTTGGGCACGGGCACCCGCAGCGTCATCTTGTCCTTTTCAAACGAGATCACGAAGAGTTCGAGCTTGAAACCGGCGACTTCCTGTTCCTCGATGGCCATGATGCGGCCCACGCCGTGGGACGGGTAAACAATGTGCTCGCCCGTCTTGAAGCCGAGACGGGTCTGCGTGCTCTTCTTTGCCGACATGCTCTTGACACTCCTGATCCGCCCCAGGGACATGACTCCCGGGCCGAACCTGTTGGCGCGGAGGCCGGCCGGTCCGGTACCGGGACGGCGCGCACCTGGCGCTGCGGACTTGGGTCGCGGCCGGAACGCCCGCCAACCCGCTCAGCCAGTCGATGGCGATGGACAGCCCCCGCGCCTCGCCGTAAGTGTCGGCAGGCACGTAAATTCTCGCCCCTGTATTCCCGAGAATACGCCCATGGTCATGCGCGAACACTGTGCGGGCGCGAAGCGGCTGGTTGGTGGAAGCAATCGACTGTAAAGTCACGTATATCACAATTTTTGTCGGAATCAAAGCGCGCCTGTCGCCAACCTTACTTTGGCGGGTGCGAGCGGCAACTTGGCCGCCATCTTGGCAGACGAGCCGTCGTGCGGCTTTGCCGGCACCGGCCTCTGCCATATAAGCATTTCTTTATATCCTTATTGCCGCGATGAAGGCGCCGTGCTACAGGCCCGCATCCCGACCTGCGCCCTGCGGCGCGGCGCATTCCAGCGGAGCAATCCATGAGCAACGATTACGTGGTGAAGGACATCAACCTTGCGGACTGGGGTCGCAAGGAGCTGGACATCGCCGAAATCGAAATGCCCGGCCTCATGGCCACCCGCGCCGAATACGGCCCGTCCCAGCCGCTGAAGGGCGCCCGCATCGCCGGCTCCCTGCACATGACCATCCAGACCGGCGTGCTCATCGAGACGCTGAAGGCGCTGGGCGCCGACGTGCGCTGGGCCTCCTGCAACATCTACTCCACCCAGGACCATGCCGCCGCCGCCATCGCCGCCGCCGGCGTGCCCGTCTTCGCCGTGAAGGGCGAGACGCTGGAGGAATACTGGGAATACACCCACCGCATCTTCGAGTGGGCCGACGGCGGCGCGCCGAACATGATCCTGGACGACGGCGGCGACGCCACCCTTCTCGTCCATCTCGGCCTGCGCGCGGAGAACGGCGACACCGCCTTCCTCGACGGCGCCACCAACGAGGAGGAGGAAGTCCTCTTCGCCGCCATCAAGCGCCGCCTGAAGCACAAGCCGGGCTGGTACACCCTGCTCGCCAAGTCCATCCGCGGCGTGACGGAAGAGACCACCACGGGCGTGCACCGTCTCTACGAGATGCAGAAGAAGGGCACGCTGCTGTGGCCCGCCATCAACGTCAACGACAGCGTCACCAAGTCCAAGTTCGACAACCTCTACGGCTGCCGTGAGTCGCTGGTGGACGGCATCCGCCGCGGCACCGACGTGATGATGGCCGGCAAGGTGGCCATGGTCGCGGGCTTCGGCGACGTGGGCAAGGGCTCCGCCGCCTCCCTGCGCAACGCCGGCTGCCGGGTCATGGTGTCGGAAGTCGACCCCATCTGCGCCCTCCAGGCCGCCATGGAAGGCTATGAGGTCACCACCATGGAGGATGCCGCCAAGCGCGCCGACATCTTCGTGACCGCCACCGGCAACCTGGACGTGATCACCGTGGATCACATGCGGGCCATGAAGGACCGCGCCATCGTCTGCAACATCGGCCACTTCGACAGCGAGATTCAGGTGGCCGGCCTCAAGAACCTGAAGTGGCACAACGTGAAGCCGCAGGTGGACGAGGTGGAGTTCGCCGACGGCAAGCGCATCATCCTGCTGTCGGAAGGCCGCCTCGTGAACCTCGGCAACGCCACCGGCCACCCGAGCTTCGTCATGTCCGCGTCCTTCACCAACCAGACGCTGGCGCAGATCGAGCTGTTCACCAAGCCCGGCCAGTACGCCAAGGAAGTCTACACCCTGCCCAAGCACCTCGACGAGAAGGTGGCCTCGCTCCACCTCGACAAGATCGGGGTGAAGCTGACGAAGCTCACCGACCAGCAGTCGGCCTATATCGGCGTGCCCCAGCAGGGTCCGTTCAAGAGCGAGCACTACCGCTACTGAGCGGCGGCCGGCCGCGCCTCGCGCGCCAGCCATGATCCAGCGGAACGCCGGCCCTCGGGCCGGCGTTCTTCGTTTCGAGGGTGATTTGGACCTGTTTCTGGCGGTTTGGACCTGCGCCCGTGGCCCGGCTGCCGGGTCTCAGGTCCTGGCCCGCGCGGCGCATGAGCGTCGCCCTCTCGGCCCCGGTCAACGACCGAGGCCGTTGGTATTGGAGGGTTTGCGGCGGCGCATTGTCTTCCCCCGCGAACGGAGCTAGGTGTTGGGTGCACCCGCCCCATGCGGGCAGAGCCGGACGGTTCCGGAGCGGCGTCTTTTCGGTCCCTGGCCTCGGCTTGGGGCCGGGCGTGGCACGGTCCGGATCTCTGCCCATGTGCCACGGACGGGAAACGCGCGGGGGCTTGCCTTGAACGGTTTCGTGCGACGGTCGCGAGGCGTGACACTGCGCGACAGGACACTGTGCGGCAGGTCACTTGGCGGCAGGTCACCCTGCGGCATGAACCTGCGCAGCTTGGGGTTCCAGATGCCGGGGCAGCGCGGCGCTTTTACAAACCAGAGCCCCGACGGCCGGCACCGCACCTTCCCCCTGCCCGACGCGCGGCACTGAGCAGCGATCGCCCTCGATGGCCCTCAGCTTTTCCCGCGACCGCACACGCCCCCTGCCGTTCGCCGCCGAGATCGGCGCCCTCGGCGTGGTGTTCGGCGACATCGGCACCAGCCCGCTCTACGCCCTCAAGCAGGGCGTCCTGGCGGTGGGCGGAACCAATTTCCTCGGCGCCGACGTGCTGGGGCTGCTCTCCCTCATCACCTGGAGCATCATCCTTTCCGTCACCGTGAAATACGTGATGCTGGTGCTGCGGGCGGACAATGACGGCGAAGGCGGCATCCTGGCCCTCGTCACCCTGCTCGACCTCCACCGCAGTGCGCTCGGCATGCGCTGGTACCTGCTGGCGGCTGGCCTGCTGGGCGCCGCCATGCTCATCGGCGACGGCGTTCTGACCCCGGCCATGTCGGTGCTCTCGGCCATCGAGGGACTCCAGGTCATATCGCCGGAGCTGGAACACTGGGTGGTGACGCTCACCGTGGTGGTGCTGCTCGCCGTCTTCCTGTCGCAGCGGCTGGGAACCGAGCGCATCGCCTCCTTCTTCGGGCCGATCATGCTGGTGTGGTTCGGCTCGCTGGGGACACTGGGCGTCTACGGCATCCTGCAGGCGCCCCAGGTGCTGGCCGGGCTCGACCCGCGCTACGGCATCATGCTGATGGTGAACCATCCCGGGCTTGCCGGCGTCATCCTCGGCGCCTGCTTCCTGGCGGTGACGGGCGGCGAGGCGCTCTATGCGGACCTTGGCCATTTCGGCCGCCCGGTCATCGCCCGCGCCTGGCTGTTCGTGGCCATGCCGGCGCTGCTGCTCAATTATTTCGGCCAGGGCGCGATCCTGCTGGTGGACCCGAACGCGGTGCGCAACCCGTTCTACGACCTGTGCCCGGACCCGTTCGACATCCCGCTGCTGTTCCTTGCCACGGCGGCGACGGTGATCGCCTCCCAGTCCATCATCACCGGCGTGTTCTCGCTGGCGAAGCAGGCCATCGAGCTGGGCTACCTGCCGCCCATGCGGATCCGCTACACCTCCGAGCACAACGAGCAGCACATCTATGTGGGCCGGCTGAACTGGCTGCTGATGATCGCCTGCATCGCCGTGGTGCTGGGCTTCGAGGCCTCCGACCGGCTGGCCTCGGCCTACGGCATCGCGGTGGCCTTCGCCATGGTCACCACCTCCATCCTGTTCGTCGCCCAGGTGCACCGGTCGTGGGGCTGGCCGGCGCCGGCGGTATGGGCCATGGCGACCGGCCTGCTCATCATCGATTTCGCCTTCGCCTCGGCCAACATGACCAAGATCCACGACGGCGGCTGGCTGCCCCTGAGCATCGCCGCCGCCATCATCTTCGTGATGGTGAGCTGGCGGCGCGGCCTGGAGGGCGTGGTGGCCCAGCAGGTCCGCTTCACCGAGCCCCTCGACAGCTTCGTCGCCCGCAAGGACCGGGTGAACGACGTGGAAGCCCCCCGCACCGCCATCTTTCTGTCTCGTGCGGGTGCCATGACTCCCGTCGCCCTCTCGCGCATGGCGGATCTCTTGAAGGTCCGGTTCGAGAAGGCGGTGATCGTGTCGGTGTGGATCGCCGCTCGGCCCCGGGTCTCGGTGGAGGACCGGGTGAAGGTGACGACCCTCAACGAGGGCTTCGTGCGGGTGGATCTGCGCTTCGGCTACATGCAGCAGATCGACGTTCCCTCCGTGCTCGGCCCGGCGCTCAGCGCTCGCGGCATCGATCCGGACGCGGCCATCTATGTGATCGGCCACGAGCGGATCATCCCGCCCGACGAGGTGACGAAGATCAAGGACGTGGTGGCGCATGTGTTCGCCTTCCTCGCCCGGAACGCGGAGCGCTCGGTGGACCGGTTCGGCCTGCCGCGGGCCCGCACGGTGGAGATCGGCTATCCGGTGAAGCTTTAAGGGCATTCACCGCGCCGTCACGGCGGGCAGGGATCAGTCTGGAATCGGCAGGCAGCCATGGACCGGCGGCCATCGCGGCGCCGCCCCTGAAGTGCGGCCAACGAACAATACAATCTGAGCGAGCCGGCGGCGTCACGATGCGAAAAGAGTGAAAATGGCCCTTCAAACTCGCGCGAAAGCGTGCAGATGTGGGCGGGCCGGTGACGTTGCGGGCGGGGGATATCGGTGACGCAATGGGTGTTCGGGCGGTAGCTTCGAAAATCTGGGTTTTCCTGCGGGATCGGGTAGGTCTGCACGGGCTGGGCTTCATCCTGAGCCTGGTGGTGATCGCTTTTGCGGCCACCGTGCTCTACCGCATGCTTCACAACCTGAAGTTCGCGGACGTGATGGCGGCCCTCGCCGAGAAGGACCCGCGCAACGTCATCATCGGCTTCCTGCTGGTGGCGGGGGCCTATCTCACCCTCACCTTCTATGACTGGTTCGCCCTGCGCACCATCGGCAAGGACCACGTGCCCTACCGCATCGCGGCGCTGGCGGGGTTCTGTTCCTATTCCATCGGCCACAATGTGGGCTTCACCGTCTTCACCGGCGGCTCGGTGCGCTACCGCATCTATTCCGCCTGGGGGCTCGGGGCCATCGACGTGGCCAAGATCTGCTTCGTGGCTGGGCTCACCTTCTGGCTCGGCAACATCGCGGTGCTGGGCCTCGGCATCACCATCCATCCGGAAGCCGCCACGGCGGTAGACCGGCTGCCCCCCGCCATCAACCGGATGATCGGCATCGGCGCGCTGGCGGTGCTGGCGGGCTACATCACCTGGGTGTCGCTGGCGCCGCGCACCATCGGCCGCTCGTCCTGGTTCGTGACCCTGCCGCGCGGGCGCACCACTTTGGTCCAGGTGGGCATCGGCATCCTCGACCTCACCCTGTGCGCCGCCGCCATGTACATGCTGATGCCGTCGACGCCCTATATCGACCCGGTGTCGCTGGCGGTCATCTTCGTCACCGCCACGCTGCTGGGCTTCGCCAGCCATGCGCCGGGCGGCCTCGGCGTGTTCGACGCGGCGCTGCTGGTCGCCCTGCCGCAGTTCGACAAGAGCGAACTTCTGGCCGCGCTGCTGATTTTCCGCCTGTTCTACTACATCGTGCCCTTCGCCCTTTCGCTCACCCTGCTCGGGGCGCGGGAACTGAGCCTGCGCCTTGCCGGCTCCCCCGTGGTACCGGCAGTGCCGGACGGCAGCGGCGCTGTCGCCCACACGGCCGGCACCGCGAAGGCGGCTGCGAAATCTGCAGCGAAGTCCGCCGCCGAATGACGGCTGCCCCTGCCGGCACGTACCGGCAGGGTTGAAACACGGCGCGCGGCCGACGCCACAAAGCCGCGCAACGATGGGACCGCGCGCCCCATGGAATGCGACGGGCCGGCGGAAGCCGCTGGCGCACGATCTGCCCGCGAAACCCCGCACCGGCCAGACCCACCCTTCTGGCCGTTCGTCACGAGACGACTTGCGGTTTCAGCGGCGTGAATATAAAAAGCGAGCGCTCGCTCTTTTTCGTGCCTCCCAGCCATCGAGGTCACCATGGACTTCACCATCTCCCCCGCCCTCGAAGACCTGCGGCGCCGCATCGGCGCGTTCGTGGATCGCGAGATCATTCCGCTGGAAGCCGACCCCGCCGCCTATGATGCCCACGAGAACATCGCGCCCGCCCCGCTGGCGCGGCTGCGGGAGAAGGCGCGGGCCGAGGGCCTGTGGAACCTCCAGCTGAAGCCGGAGAGCGGCGGCCTCGGCGTCGGCCGGGTGGGCATGGCGGTCTGCTACACCGAGATGAACCGCTCCATCTTCGGCCCCGTGGTGTTCAATTCCGCCGCCCCCGACGACGGCAACATGATGGTGCTGGAACAGGTGGGCACGCCCGAGCAGAAGGCGAAATGGCTCGCCCCCATCGCGTCCGGCGCGGTGCGCTCCGCCTTCGTGATGACCGAGCCCCATCCCGGCGGCGGCTCCGACCCCTCCATGATGCTCACTCGCGCCGAGAAGCAGCCGAACGGCAGCTATCGCATCTACGGCCGCAAATGGTTCATCACCGGCGCGGAGGAGGCCGCCCACCTCATCCTCGTCGCCCGTACCTCGGACGATCCGCGCACCGGCCTCACCGCCTTCGCCTTCCATCGCGACGCGCCGGGCTGGCGCATCGTGCGCCGCATCCCCATCATGGGGCCGGAGGAGCATGGCGGGCATTGCGAGCTGGAGTTCGACGGCCTCGAAATCCCCCCCGAGGATGTGCTGCTGGGCGAGGGCAAGGGCCTGCGTGTGACCCAGATCCGCCTCGGGCCTGCGCGCCTCACCCATTGCATGCGCTGGCTGGGCCTCGCCATGCGCTGTGTGGAGATCGCACGGGCGTATGCGGACGTGCGCTACGGCTTCGGCGTGCGCCTCGCCGACCGCGAGAGCGTGCAGACCCTGCTGGGCCGCATCGCCATGGACATCGAGATCGGCCGCCTGCTCACCATGAAGGCGGCGTGGGAGCTGGATCGCGGCGGACTTGCCCGCAAGGAGGTGTCCATGGCCAAGATCAAGGCCGCCAACACCCTGCACCTCGCCGCCGACAGCGCCATCCAGATCAATGGCGCGCGCGGCTATTCCAAGGATACGGTGCTGGAGTGGATCTACCGCTACGCCCGCCAGGCCCGCCTGGTGGACGGCGCGGACGCGGTGCACGAGATGGTGCTGAACCGCTTCCTGGAGAAGGAAGAAGGTGCCTTCTGGAACTGGCCGGTGGGAGAAGGCGCATGAGCGGGTCCGAAAGCACCGCCTACGGCTTCGACGTCGCTGCCCTCGACGCCCATCTCAAGGCGCACATCAGCGACCTTGAAGGCGCGCCCAGGCTCCAGCCCATTTCGGGGGGCCAATCCAACCCCACCTTCTTCGTCACCTACGCCAACCGCGCGCTGGTGCTGCGCAAGCAGCCGCCGGGAGAGCTTCTACCCTCCGCCCATGCGGTGGATCGCGAATTCCGCATCATGCGGGCGCTGGCCGACACGCCGGTTCCGGTGCCGCCCACGCTGCTGCTGTGCGAGGACCGCTCGGTCATCGGCACCTTGTTCTATGTGATGGACAAGGTGGAGGGGCGCGTGTTCCACGACTGCACCCTGCCCGGCGTCTCCCCTGGGGAGCGCGGCGCCATGTATGCCGCCATGGCGCAGACGCTGGCGGCGCTCCACAACGTGGACTTCGCCGCCGCCGGCCTCGCCGATTTCGGCCGCCCCGGCAATTATTTCGGCCGCCAGATCGCCCGCTGGACCCGCCAGTGGGAGCTGTCGAAGACCCGCGAGGACGTCAGCATCGACCGCCTGGTCGCCTGGCTGCCGGCTCATGTGCCGGCGGACGACACCACGCGCATCGCCCATGGCGACTATCGCATAGGCAATCTCATGTTCCACCCCACCCGCCCCGAGGTGGTGGCGGTGCTGGACTGGGAATTGTCCACCCTCGGCCATCCGCTGGCCGACCTTGCCCATTGCGCCATGGCCTGGGTGTCGCGGCCTGAGGAGTATGGCGGCATCGCGGGGCTGGACCTCGACGCGTTGGGCATCCCCGCCCGCGCGGATTTCGTGGCGCAGTATGAGGCCGCGGCGACCCATGGCCTCACGCTCACCGACTTCCACATGGCGTTCGCTTTGTTCCGCTGGGCGGTGATCTTCGAGGGCATCGCCGCCCGGGCGAAAGCCGGCAACGCCGCGGCGGAAGGCGCGGCGGAAACCGGCGCTCTCTCCGCCGCCTTCGCCCGGCGGGCGGCGGAGTTCACGTAGATACCATCAGCCTCGGTCTTCGACCGACGCCAAGTGGGTTTCGCTCAAACGCCGCGCGGGCTCATACCAGCACCATCGGGGCGATGTCTCAAACGCCCCTCAGCCCGTAAGCCCGCCGAACCACGCGCCGAAATAGCCGGCATACAATTCCGGCGCCTCCAAATTCAGCGAATGGCCGATGCCCGGCACCGCCACAAAGCGGCAGTCGGGCATGAGCGCCGCCATCTCCTTGAGATCCTTCTCGGGGATCACACCGTCATTCATGCCCCAGACCACAAGGTGGGGATGGGTGATGGTGCCCATGCGCGCCTTCAGCTCACCACTCGCCGCCTCCTTGGTGAGGGTGACCGGCGTGCCGGACCAGATGCCGTCGGACACCCCCATGGTCTGGTCCACGATGCGCTCGAACAGGCTGGCGCGCGGACCCGCGTCCGGCTTGAAGCGGGCCGGTCCCTCGGCGAGGCTTTCCGGCTCGAACAGGCTCATGGCGGTGGACGCCAGCACCTGCCGCGTCAGCTCGCGGTCGACCTTCATCTTGTCGAAGAAGGCCGCCTGCTCGGGGCGGAAGGCGAGGCCCTGCGGCCCCACCGGCGAGAGCGAGAACACCCGGCCGAAGCGATCCGGCTGATTCAGGATCATCCGGGTAGAGATGATGCCGCCCGTGGAATGGGTGGCAAGGTGGCAGAAGGCAATGCCCAGTGCATCCAGCGCCGCCAGCATGTCGTCGGCATGCTGGGCGATGGAGTAATTGGAGAAGTCCTGGAGGTGCTCCGGCTTGTCGCTGTCCCCGCAGCCGCGCCAGTCGATGGCGATGGTGCGCACCCCGCGCGGGAAATGAGGCGCGGCCAGTTCGATCCACTCCTTGCTCGCCAGATTGCCATGGAGGAAGAGGACGACCGTGTCGCCCTCCCCCCATTGGCGCCAGGCGAGGTTTACCTCGCCCGCTTGAACCCTGAGGTTGATGTCGCCGGCTTTCAGCGTGGCCATGGCGGCACCTATTTGTTGAGGCCGGTGGGCGCGGCGGCGGTGGCGGCCTGCTGTGGCGCGTCCGAGGGGGCGCCGTGGATCAGCCGGTCCACGCTCGCGGCCGAGGCCGTGGGCACGCGGCCGGTCTCCACGAAGTCCACCACATCCTCGGCGAAGGCCACCGGCTCGTCGGTGTGGATGAAGTGGGCGGTGCCGGGATAGACCTTCACCCGCACATCCCCGCCCGCCGCATCCATGCGCCGCATGAACGGCAGGATGAGCTGGCGCGAAAGGTCGTTCAGCCCGTTGAAGGCATAGCCGGGAATGAACGGCTCCTTGTCGCCGAAGGCAAGGAAGATGGGGATCTTGATGTCCGTGAGCCTTTTATACAGGCTCGCCGGGTCCTTCTCCTGCAGTTCCGCCACCATGGCGTAGATGTCGAAGATGAAGACATCCACCCATTGCTGCAATTCCCGCGGATCGCCCTTGATCATGCCGATGCGCTGGGCGGTATGCAGGCGGGCATATGGGCTGTCGCGCAGGAAATAGCCCGAGCGCTGCGGCGTCACCGCGCCGGTCACCGGATCGCGGCTGCGGAAGTGGAAGAAATCATCGATCTGCTGGGCGGTGAGGTTCTTCTCCCGCTCGCGCAGGCCGGTCTGGTCCCAGGTGGCCTTCCACTTGTCGAAGTCGTGGGCATAAGCGGGATCGAACAGGTCCAGCTTCTTGCCCGGCGCCACTGTCACCTCGCGGGGATATTCCTCAAGCCCGGCGGGGGCTTCGAGAATCAGCTTCGTCACCGCGTCAGGCCAGGTGAGGGCATAGCCGAGCACGATCTGCCCGCCCATGGAATGGCCGAGATAGGCGGCCTTTGGCACCTTGAGCTGGTTCACCACCACCTCGTGCACCACCTCCCGCATCTCTTGCATGGTGCGGGCGGGGCTGTTGTCGAGGTTGCCGGGGCCGGACATGCCGTAGTGCGGCAGATCCACGGCGATCACCCGCAGGCCGCGCTCCAGCGCGATGCGCATGATGTTGCCATAGTGGCCGCCGAACGCGCCCTTGCCGTGGATGATCACCAGCACGTCCGGATTGGGCGCCGTGCCGGCATATTCATCCATGTAGCCGATGTCCCACGCGATCCCGCGGGAGTCCTTGGCCGTGGTCTTCTTCACCGGGAAAGGATAGGTGACGAACGTGTTCCAGAACGACTTGTCCGGCGTGATGTTGGAGGCCACCGAGGGGGTGCGGTAGGTCTTCGCCACCAGGTCGCGGTCGCGGGTGAGGCGCGACACGTCGGACAGGAATCCGGCGACGGTGGGGTCGAACTCCCGGTTCTTCAGGATGGAGAACACGCCGTAGTGGGCGACCGGGCTCCTCTCATGGACGAAGTCGGCGCCGGGCACGAGGTCCACCGTGCGCTTGGCCCGGTCGAAGGTGAGCCACTGGTCGTTGTCGATATGCATCACCAGCGTGCGCGCGGTGATGCGCTTGAGCTGGTCATTGATGTTGTAGGTCTCGCCGGCGCGGTTGCGCCACAACAGGTCCACCGCATCGAACAGCAGGGCGCGCTTGTTCACGCTGGCGCCGGCCTGGGGCGTGGGCGGGTTCCAGTAGAACACGTCCGGCTGCACCTTGGCCCAGTCCTGCTGGGAGCGGAACTGGAAGTCGAAGCCGGTGAGCAGCAGCACCGACCAGCCGAAGGCGACGCCCTGGTTGGGGTGCTTGTCCTTGGGCAGGTTGTAGTAATTGCCGCCGGTGGCCCGCCATTGCGGATCGCTCTCGATGGCGGCGGACATGAGCTGGAAGGTCCAGTTGCCCACCGGGTCGCCGCCATCCGACTGGCTGGTGCCGCCGATGGGCATCAGGCCGTTCATGAAATCGGGGTGCATGACGCCCCAGACATAGGTCTGCGTCGCCCCCATGGAGGCGCCGGTGACCAGCGCCGCGCGGGCGACCTTCAGGTGGTCGCGCAGCATCCGGTAGTTGGCCTGCACCATGTCCTGATAGCTGTACTGGGGAAACTTCTGCCCCAGCCCCTCGGACGGCTTGGAGGTGCCCCACAGGCCCAGCGCGTCGAGGATGACCACATAATACTGGTTGGTGTCGATGGCCCGGCCCGGCCCGATCACCGATCCGCCCGAGAGCGCCGTGCCCTCCACCCACTGGGCGTACATGTCGGTGGCATCGCCCGAATAGAAGGTGTTGATGATCACCGCGTTGGTGATCTCCCCCGCCGAATTGCGGATGGGGGTGCCCAGCGCGATGTAGGCGGTGCGCAGCGGACCCGCGCCGAGCTGCTCGAGGGTGGTGCCGCCCTCCCCGCCATTGGCCCATTTTTCGGGGGCGGCGAGATCGTAGGTGCCGCCGATCTTGAAGTTGCCGATGTCGTAGAAGGTCTTGAGATGGCAGAGCCGCTCCTGCGAGCAGGTGGGCGTGATCTTGAGCGGCTCGAACTTCGGGGCTGATGAGGGCTGGGATTGTGCTGGAGTCTGGGCTTCTGCGGCGACCAGCTGGGCGAGAAGCGCGAGGCCGATGGCGAAGGCGTGTCTCATGATTCCTCCCGGCGCCGCTCATTCATTGGCGTCGCCGGGGGGAAGAACATCACGGTCCGCGGCCGTTGGAAAGCGCGGACTTTACCGGTCCGGCCGAAGCCACCTCACATGACGGCGCCGATCTGCCAGGGCACGAACTCGTTGCGGCCGTAGCCCAGAAGCTCGGACTTGGACTTGGTGCCGGAGGCCACCTCCAGCACGGTGCGGAAGATCTCCCGCCCCTTCTCCTCGATGCTCACGCCGTCGAGCACGTCGCCGCAATTGATGTCCATGTCGT
The DNA here is from genome assembly GCF_008364685.1 of Xanthobacter oligotrophicus. GTDB lineage: Bacteria > Pseudomonadota > Alphaproteobacteria > Rhizobiales > Xanthobacteraceae > Xanthobacter > Xanthobacter oligotrophicus. Next base: position 182,953 of record NZ_VTTL01000006.1, on the reverse strand, counting down.
CCTCCATCCGGCGATAGAGGTCGGTGTTGGTGGCGAGCTTTATGGAAGGCGTGGGCTTGCAGCCATAGGCCGAGCCGCGCCCGGTGGTGAAGCACAGCACATTGGCCCCGCCCGCCACCTGGCCCGTGGCCGCCACCGGATCGTAGCCGGGCGTGTCCATATAGACGAAGCCCTTGCGGTCGATCCGCTCGGCATAGCGATACACCCCGCGCAGGGTGGAGGTGCCGCCCTTGGCCACCGCGCCCAGCGACTTTTCGAGGATGGTGGTGAGCCCGCCCGCCTTGTTGCCGGGAGAGGGATTGTTGTTCAGCTCGCCGCCGGCCCGCGCCGCATAGGCCCGCCACCACTCGATGAGATCCACGATCTTGCGGCCCACGTCCTCGCTCTCCGCCCGGCGGGTGAGGAGGTGTTCGGCGCCATAGATTTCAGGGGTTTCCGAGAGAATGGCGGTGCCACCCTGGCGCACCAGCATGTCCACCGCCGCGCCCAGCGCCGGATTGGCGGTGAGGCCGGAATAGCCATCCGACCCGCCGCACTGGAGCGCGAGGGACAATTCGGACGCCGCCACCGTCTCGCGCTTGGCCGCATTGGCGAAGGCCAGCATGTCCTTGATCTTGTCCACGCCCCGCGCCACCGACTTGCGGGTGCCGCCGGACTCCTGGATCACGATGCTCTGGAAATGGTCGCCCTCGGTGATGCCGTAGGCTTCCTTCAGGCGCGGGATCTGGAACACCTCGCAGCCGAGGCCGATGACCAGCACGGCGGCGAAATTGGGATGGCTGGCATAGCCCCACTGGGTGCGGGCGAGAATGTCGAATTCCTCGCCCTTCGAACCCATGCCGCAACCGGTGCCGTGGGTGAAGGGCACCACCCCGTCGATGTTGGGATAGTCCGCAAGGATACCGGAGCGCGCCACCTCGTCGGCGACGAAATCCGCCACCGTGGCCGAGCAGTTCACCGAGCTGAGGATGCCGATATAATTGCGCGTGCCGGCCCGCCCGTCCGCTCGGCGGAAGCCCTCGAAGGTAGCCGGCGTCTCGCCCGGCAAAAGGGTTTCCAGCGGCCGCGCCTCGGAGGCGAAGGCATAGTCCCGCTCGAAATCCTTGAGCATCACATTGTGCTCGTGCACCCAGTCGCCGGGCGCAATGTCCACCCCGGCGAAGGCGATGACCTGGCCGAACTTGCGCACCGGCGCCCCTGCGGGGATCGGCGCCGACGCGATCTTGTGGCCGCGCGGCACGGTGCGCGTGGCGGTGAGGCCTCCGGGGAGCGCCGCACCCTGCGGGACGGTGTCGATGGCGATGAGGACATTGTCCGCCGCGTTGAGACGCAGGGTGCGCGGGTCAGCCATGATACCTCAGACCTCCAGAATCGCCTTGATGACGCCGGCCTCGGGCTTCAGCCACTCCTGGAACAGGCCGGGGGCATCGCTGAGCGCGCCGCGATGGGTGTTGAGCGCGCGCGTCGGCACCCGGCCGGCCTCCATCTGGCGCACCACTTCCGCGAAATCGTCGGGCTGGGCGTTGCGGCTGGCGTAGAGCGTGGTCTCGCGCTTGTGGAACTCGGGATCGGAGAAGGTGATGTCCTGCCGCACCACGCTCACCAGCACATAGCGCCCGCCATGGGCGATGAAGCCGAAGCCGCGCTGCATGGCCCCGGCATTGCCGGTGGCGTCGATGACCACATCGTAGAAATCGCCCTGGGTGATGCGCTTGGCCACCTCTTCGGCGCCGGCATCCGCCATCACCAGATGGTCGGCGCCGAGCATGTCCCTGGTGAAGGCGAGGCGATCCTCGCGCATATCCATCACCGACACCTCAGCGCCCCGCGCCTTGGCGAAGATGATGGCGGACATGCCGATGGGGCCGGAGCCCACCACCAGCACCTTGTCCTCGCCCGTGATCTGGCCGCGCTTGACGCCATGGGCGCCGATGGCGAGGAACTCGATCATGGCCGCATCGTCGAGGGAGGCCGTGCCGGTGGGCACCACGTTGCCCTCGGGCACGCAGAGGAATTCCGCCATGCCGCCGTCCTTGTGGACACCCAGGACGGCAATGTTCTGGCAGGCGTTGGTCACGCCCTTGCGGCAGGCCACGCACTTTCCGCAGGACAGATATGGCACGATGTAGACGTTCTCGCCGGTCTTCAGGCGGCTGCCCTCGGGCGCCGCCTCGACGGTACCCGACAATTCGTGGCCCATAACGCGGGGATATTCGAGGAAGGGGTGCTTGCCCTGGAAGATGTGGAAGTCGGTGCCGCACACGCCCACGCGGCGGATGCGCACGAGTACCTCGCCGGCGGCGGGCACCGGCACGGGACGGCTGATGACCGACAGGCGACCCGGTTCTTCGCAGAGTAATGCCTTCATCGTCCAATTCTTTCCTGAAATATGCGGCCGGGCCTCAAGACCAGCCGCAGGAAGCGGCCCGGATCAACCGGGCCGCCGGAAATCTCACTTCAGCATCTCTTCGGGGAGCGAGGTGCCGTTGTAGCGGGTGTAGATCTCGTTCAGCTTGCCGTTCTTGAGGTTGGCGGCGATCACCTTGTTGACCGCCTCGCGCAGGGCGTCGTCGCCCTTGCGCAGGCCCACCGCATAGGGGTTGGTCTTCAGCACCAGCTTCACTTCCAGCGGATCGTTGGGGCGGCGGGCGTTCACCGCCTGCATCACCTGCGGCGAGGACGCCATGAGGTTCACCTGACCCGACACCAGCGCGGTGATGAGGGTGGCGTCGTCGTCAAAGCGCACCATCTCGGCGCCCTGCGCCTGGGTGGTGGCTTCCTTGTCGTTGGAGGAGCCGCGGGTAGTGCCGAGGCGCTTGCCCACCAGGTCCTTGATGTCCTTGACGGCAAGGCTCTTCGGCCCGGCCACCACGATCTGGATCACGCCGTAGGGATCGGAGAAGTCGATCACCTTCTTGCGCTCGTCGGTGACGCTGAAGGAGGCCATCACCATGTCCGCCTTGCCGGTGAGCAGGAAGGGGATGCGGTTGGGGCTGGTGACCTGCACGATCTCCAGCGGAACGCCCAGCTCGGCGGCGAAGAGCTTCGCGCTCTCCACGTCCGAGCCGATGGGCTGCATGCTGCCGTCGGTCATGCCGAAGGGCGGCGAGCCGAGATCCACGGCGACCAGGATCTTGTTGCGCTTCTTGATCTCTTCCAGCGTGTCGGCGAAGGCCGGCAGGGCAAGGCTGCCCGCGACCGCGAGCCCGGTGGCGCCGACGAGGAAGGCGCGGCGGCTGATGTTCATGCGCTCCATGTTTCCAACCCTTCTTTGTGTTGCAGTGTTCTGGCGGAGAAAGCGGGGATCAGAGCCCGCTGCCGACGAAGGCGCGCAGCTCCGGCGTCTTCGGATCGTCGAGCATGGCGCCGGGGCCGGTTTCCCAGACGGTGCCCTGGTGCATGTAGATGACCTTGGAGGCCACCTTGCGGGCGAAGGCCATCTCGTGGGTCACGAGGATCATGGTCATGCCGCCGCGGGCGAGATCCTCCATCACCTTCAGCACCTCGCCGGTGAGCTGGGGATCGAGGGCGGAGGTGACCTCGTCGAACAGCATCAGCTTGGGCTGCATGGCCAGCGAGCGGGCGATGGCTACGCGCTGCTGCTGGCCGCCGGACAATTGCTCGGGGAAATGGTCCGCCTTGGCCTCGAGGCCGACGCGGGCCAGCACCTCGCGGGCAAGGTCGCGCGCCGCGGCCTTGCCGATGCCCTTCACGCAGGTGGGGGCGAGCATGATGTTCTGCTCGGCCGTCAGGTGCGGGAAGAGATTGTAGCTCTGGAACACGATGCCCACGTCGCGGCGCAGGGTCTTCTTGTCGAGCTTAGGGTCGTGCACGGCATGGCCGCAGACCATGATCTGGCCGCCCTCGATGGTTTCGAGCGCATTGATACAGCGCAGCGCCGTGGACTTGCCGGAACCGGACTGGCCGATGACCGCCGCCACCTCGCCCCGCGCCACCTCGAAGGAGACGCCGTTCAGCACCTTCACCGCGCCGAAGCTCTTTTCCACGTTGGTCAGACTAACGACGGCCGACATTGAGCTTCCTTTCGAGACTGCGGCTCCAGGTCGAGAGCGGGTAGCAGAGGACGAAGTAGATGGCGGCCACCACCATGAAGATGGTGAACGGCTCGAAGATGGAATTGTTGACGAGCTTGCCCGCCTGGGACAGCTCCACGAAGCCCACCACGGAGGCAAGCGAGGTATTCTTCACGATCTGCACCAGGAAGCCGACCGTGGGCGCGGTGGCGATGCGCATGGCCTGGGGCAGGATCACTTTCGTCAGGCGCTGCCAACGGCTCAGCGAAAGGCATTCCGCCGCCTCCCACTGGGTCTTGGGCACGCTCTCGATGCAGCCGCGCCAGATTTCGGCGAGAAAGCCCGATGAATAGATGGTGAGGCCAAGGCCCGCTGCGAAGATGGCCGGTACTTCCTTGAAGCCTACGATGGCGATGCCGAAGTAGAACAGGAACAGCAAGATCAGCAGCGGCGTGCCCTGTACCACCTGGATATAGGCGGTGGCGAGGATACGCACCCAGCGCGTGGAGGAGATGCGGGCGAGCGCGACACCGAAGCCGACGAGCCCGCCGCCCACGAAGGCGATGGCCGACAGGCCCACGGTCCACAGCGCCGCCCAGCACAGGAACTGGAAGTGGATGAGGGTGAAGGTTGGCATTTTCGTTCCCCCTCAGAGCGCCGTGCCGAGCTTGCGCCGGCGGACGAAGACCACGAGGCCGAACAGCCAGAAGGCGATGCGCACCACGAACGACAAGGCGAGGTAGAGCACGCCCACCACGATGTAGGTCTCGAAGCTGCGGAAGGTGTCGGACTGGATGCGGTTCGCCACCGCCGTCAGTTCCTCCGCCGAGATCTGCGAGGTGATGGAGGAGGCCAGCATCAGCAGCACATATTGGCTGGTGAGGGCGGGATAGACCCGCTCGATGGCGGGGCGCACGATCACGTGCCAGTAGGTCTGCGGCCGGCTGAGGCCGAGGCATTCAGCCGCCTCCAGCTGCGACTTGTGGATGGATTCAAGGCCCGCGCGCACGATCTCGCTGGTATAGGCGCCCACGTTCACCACCAGCGCCAGCACCGCCGCCACATTGGCATCCACGTGGAGGCCCAGGGTGGCGATGCCGAAATAGATGATGAAGATCTGCACCAGCAGCGGGGTGTTGCGGATCACCTCCACGTAGCAAGCCACCAGCGCCTTCACCCAGGGTGCGCCATCGGAGCGGCCGATGGCGCACAGGGTGCCGAGCACGAAGCCCAGCACCGTGGCGACGAAGGACAATTGCAGCGTCAGCCACACCCCCATGGCGAACTCGCGCCAGTACGGCAGGAGCGCGGCGAAATCGAACTGGTAGGTCATGCCTCGCTCCGCTCGCTCTGAGGCTGGGACTGCCGCCGCGCGATCACCACGTCGAGGGTCGGCGTCGCGCCCACCGGGCCCGCCTCCGCCCACCACGACAGGAAGGCAGTGATGCGGCGCTCCACCTTGGTTGAGTGGTTCTGGGCGATGTCGGCGATGCGATGGTCGAGGAACGGGTTGAGGAAGCGCTCCAGCGTGGTCGCCACATAGCGCTGCGCCTCCTCACCCATGCCATGGGCGGCAAATCCCGGCAGCACCTCGTGGCGGTACACGTCGTCGAGGCGGCCGCGCACGTGCGCATCGGCCAGGATCTCCCGCACCGTCTCGCCCGGATCGCGCCGCTCCGCGCGCCAGATGTCGGCGAGCACGGTGTGGCCCAGATTGAGGATGTGCAGCTTCAGCCGCTCGAATGGCTCGAGGTCGTCCGCCAGCACCACGCTCGGATGGACGAACGGCACCTCAAGGCCGGGCCGACGCTCGATCACCCAGAGCGCATAAGGCTCGGCCACGGCGCCGATGGGTTCGAGCGCCTGCGAGACGATGCGGTCCACCAGCGTGTCGGCGAAGATCACCTCGCCCTCAAGCCACGCGAGGAAGGCGTCCGGCGCACCCGCCTCGCGGGCGAGGGCGGCGACCGCCGCGGCGAGCACCCGACCGTTGCAGTTGATGAGTTCGCAGGGCAGCACGGTGAGCCCGCGCCCGGTCTGGCGCCAGCGGCGATGGAGCAGTGCCGTGAGCTTGCCGGGAAACGACGCAGGCACGCCGCCGGCCAAAAGCGCCGGGCCGCGATCGGCGGCGGCGATCTCGTAGCCGGCATCGGCGGTGTTGGAGACGATGATGTCCGCCTCGTTCGCGAACAGGTCGGACAGGGCCTGCCAGTCCTGCGCGGCGGAAAGGCCCCGGTCGACGCTGGTGACATCGATGCGGCGCTCGATGCGCTCGCCCTTCTCGATGCCACGGATAATCACCGGATAGCCGCCGGGCCGGCCGAAGGCTTTGACGCGCCCGGCGCGATCCGCCGCGCCGGAAGCCTGCACGATGCAGATGGGGCCGACCGCCTGGCCGGCCTGTCGCGCCTCATGGACGAACAGGTCCACATGGGCCTGGAGAAACCGGCTGGTGCCGAACTGGATGATGCGTCCGCTCACGCGTAAATCCTTTTAGATCCAGCGCGAGGAAGCTCCGGCAGAGCATGCGGCCACGGCAGCCGACCATGGCTCATCTGCCTTCCTCCCTCGTTTTTCTCTTGTCTAGTTACGTATGAAAATCCATTCTGCGCCCGTGAAGTCAAACAGTTTTTTATGTAATAAAATACATATAGCCCCAGCGTGACGACGCTGGGGCGGGGTGGGAGACGGCGAACCATGCGAGGCAACAGCCTCTTCAAGCGCACCTACAACCGCAGCCTCGGCCTCGTCGGCGGGATGCCCCTGGGCGCGCCCATGACCTCGGAGACCCAGCTGGCGCAGACCCTGGGGGTGAGCCGCACCACGGTGCGCGCGGTGCTCGCCCTCATGAGCGAGGCGGGCATCGTCACCGCGTCCGAAGGGCGCCGGCGGCTCGCGCGCCATCCGGTGGCGGGCGACCGTTTCCCCGAGCCGCAGACCGAATCCGCCCGTACCAGCGTGGAGCGCCAGTTCATGCAGTGGGTGCTTCACGGCGACCTGCGGCCCGGCCAGCTCATCCATTGCGCGGAGCTGGCGCGCAAATTCAATACATCGACCACCGCCATCCGCGAATACTTGACCCACTTCAATCATTTCGGGCTGATCGAGCGGCGCCCCAACAGCGCATGGGTCTTCAACGGCATCACCGCAGCATTCGCCACCGAGATCTACGAGATCCGGGAAATCTTCGAGCTGCGCTCGGCCCACCGCTTCGCCAGCCTGCCAGATGATGCACCGGCATGGCAGGAACTGGCCGCCATCGAGCGGGAACACCACACGCTCATGGCCGAGATCGATACCCGCTACCGCGACTTCTCACGCCTCGACGAGCGGCTGCACCGGCTCATCCACGAAGCATCGCTCAACCGCTTCATGCGCGACTTCTACGACGTGATTTCCATGATCTTCCACTATCACTACCAGTGGAACAAGGTGGACGAGAAGGAACGCAACACCGCCGCGATCCACGAGCACCTCGCCTATATCGCCGCCCTGCGCAGCCGCGACGTACGCATCATCGACCTGCGCTGCCGGGCCCATCTGCGCACCGCGCGCGCCACCCTGCTGCGCTCCATCGACGCCCGCCCGCCCGGCGCCGATGCCGACGCCAACGACGGCCTGCGCGCCGGCTGAACGAGACTCAGCAGGAGGCTCAGCACTTGGCTCAGCCTTTGCCGGCCCGCAGCAGCGCGAGGAGGCCGGTCAGCAGCGCCAGCGGCGTCGGCGGGCAGCCGGGAATCCTGAGGTCCACCGGCACGATGGCCTCCACGCCTCCGGCGCAGGCGTAACTGCCGGCGAAGATGCCGCCGTTGATGGCGCAGTCGCCAGCCGCCACCACCCATTTCGGCGCCGGCGTCGCGTCATAGGTGCGCTTCAGCGCCTCGGCCATGTTCTTCGCCACCGGCCCGGTCACCAGCAGCACGTCCGCATGGCGGGGCGAGGCGACCACATGCAGGCCGAAGCGCTCCAGGTCGTAGAAGGCGTTGCCCAGCGCATGGATTTCCAGCTCGCAGCCGTTGCACGAGCCCGCATCCACCTCGCGGATGGAGAGGCTGCGCCCGAGCCGCGCGCGCGCCGCCCCATTCAGCTCGGCGGCGAGCTTTTCCACCGCCGCGTCCTCGGGAGCGGCCTCCGTGAGGGGGGCTTTCAAAAGCCCGTGGAGGAGAAGCTTGCGCATGGCCGACCCTAAAGATCCACGCCCGAATAAGAGCAGTTGAAGGATTTGTTGCAGAGGGGAAAGTCGGCGACGATGTTGCCCTCGATGGCGGTTTCCAGCAGCGGCCACTGGAACCAGGACGGGTCGCGCAGATGCGCGCGCCGCACACGTCCGTCCGCCTCCAGCGCCACGAAGGCCAGCACGTCGCCGCGGAAGCCCTCCACCACCGCCAGGCCCTCTCCGGGACCCGCCGGAATTTCGGTTGCGACCGGCCCATCCGGCAGGGTGTCGAGCAGGCGCACCACGAGGCCGAGGCTCTCTTCCACCTCGCGGATGCGCACCCAGATCCGCGCGTTCACATCGCCCTCGTTCCGCACCACCACCTCGAACGGCAGGCGGTCGTAAGGGGGATAGGCCAGCGCCCGCCGCGCGTCGAAGGGGCGGCCGGAGGCGCGGCCCACGAAGCCGCCGGCGCCGAACTGGCGGACATAGTCCGGCCGGGTGAAGCCGGTGCCCACGGTGCGGTCCTGCAGCGAGGCGGTGTTGTCGTAAAGCTCCACCAGCGCCGGAAAAGCCGTGCGCACCTCGGACACCAGCACGCGGATGGCCGAAACGCCCTCCCGCGCCAGATCGCCCGCCACCCCGCCGGGGATGACGCCATCCATCATCAGGCGATGGCCGAAGGCGCGGGCGCAGACGCGCAGCACCTTCTCGCGCAGCGCGCCGCAATGGGCCAGCATCAGCGCGAAGGCGGCATCGTTGCAGATGGCGCCGATGTCGCCGAGATGGTTGGCAAGGCGCTCCAGCTCCGCCATCACCCCGCGCAGGGCATGAGCCCGCGCCGGCACGGCGACGCCGCGCGCCGCCTCCACCGCGCGGCAGAAGGCCAGCGCATAGGCCACCGTGCTGTCGCCGGACTGCCGCCCCGCAAGCCGCGCCGCCTGCGCCACGTCGGCGCCGGCCATGAGGCCCTCTATGCCCTTGTGCACATAGCCGAGGCGGGCTTCCAGCCGCACCACCGTCTCGCCGTAGCACGAGAAGCGGAAATGGCCGGGCTCGATGATACCAGCATGCACCGGGCCCACCGGGATCTGGTGTAGCCCCTCCCCTTCCGCCGCGAGGAAGGGATAGGCATCGCCCTCGGGCTCCGCCGGCAGGTTCGCCCCCAGCGGATGGCGCGTGCCCCAGCGGCCGTGATCGAGCCAGGGGCGAGGATCGGGCGCGCCCTCGGGCACGAGACCGAAGAGGTCGCGCACGGTGCGTTCCAGCCGCGCCGCCGGCGGGTGATGGTGCGCCACTGAGGGGAAGGCGCCGCCAACGCAGACATAGGTGGCCACGGCCAACCGGCCGGACGCTTCGTCCAGCAGCGCCAAGTGGACGGCACCCGAATCGTGCACCGCGCCCGCATCGCCCCACAGGCCCATGAGCACCAGCTCGCCCGCCGCCAGATGCCCGGCAAGGGCAGTCCACTGTTCCGCGCTCACCTCGGCGCGCGGAAAGGGCCGGCAAGGGCCGGCGCGGCCGTTTTCCAGAAGCTGTGCGAAGGCTTGCATGGTGCGCCCCTAGCCCAACAGCCCGGCCACGTGCCGGAACCACGCCACCAGCGGCGGCGGCAGATAGAGCCCGGCCACCAGCACCAAGGCGAGATGCACCGTCATGGGCAGGTAGCTCGCCTTCACCTTGTCGGTGCCGGGGCTGGGCGCGCCGAAGGCAATGCCGGAGAGCTTCAGCATCAGTGCGCCGAAGGCAAGCAGCAGCCCCGCCACCAGCGGCAGGGCCAGCCACGGCCGGTGCGCGAAGGCGGAGGTCACCAGCAGGAATTCGCTCATGAACACGCCGGCGGGCGGCAGGCCGGCAATGGCCGCCACTGCCACCACGAGCCCCCAGCCCAGAGCCGGGTGGGAGGTGGTGAGCCCGCGGATGTCGGAAAGCTTCTGCGAGCCCTTCACCTGGCACACGTGGCCCACCGCAAAGAAGATGGCCGACTTGGTCAGGCTATGCATGGTCATGTGCAGCAGCCCGGCGAAATTGGCGACCGGCCCGCCGAGCCCGAAGGCGAAGGCGATGAGGCCCATGTGCTCGATGGAGGAATAGGCGAACAGCCGCTTGATGTCCCGCCGCCGGTACAGCATGAAGCCGGCGAGCAGCAGCGAGGCGAGGCCCATGGCCATCATCAGCGGCCCTGGCGCCAGCGTGCCGGGATGGGCCGCGAGCAGCAGCTTGAAGCGCAGCACCGCATAGAGCGCCACGTTGAGCAGCAGCCCGGACAGCACCGCCGAGATGGGGGTTGGGCCTTCCGAATGGGCATCGGGCAGCCAGGCATGGAGCGGCGCAAGGCCCACCTTGGTGCCGTAGCCCAGCAGCAGGAATACGAAGGCGACGTTGAGCAGGGCCGGGTCGAAATCCCGCGCGCGCTTCATCAGCACGCTCCAGATCATGCCGTCCGGCCCCTCGCCCACCACCGGCTGGGCCACCATGTAGACGAGGATGGTGCCGAACAAGGCCAGCGCGATGCCCACCGAGCCCAGCATGAAATACTTCCACGCCGCCTCGATGGCCGCCTCGGTGCGATAAAGGCCCACCATCAGCACGGTGGTGAGGGTCGCCACCTCGATGGCCACCCACATAACGCCGAGATTGTTGGACAGCAGCGCCAGGTTCATGGCCGCCAGCAGCACCTGGTACATGGCGTGGTAGAAGCGCAGGTGCAGCGGAGTGAGGCGCCCCGTCTCCAGCTCGTGGGCGATGTAGCTCGCGGAGAACACGCTGGTGGTGAAGGCCACGAAGGTGTTCAGCACCACGAACACGATGTTGAGGTCGTCCACGATGAGGAACGGCCCGGCGATGCGCGGCGCCACCAGCAGCGCCAGGGCGGTGAGGAACGTCAGGGCGCAGGCGCCCACATTGAGCGTGGCCGAGACGCGATAGGACGGGATCAGCGCCAGCAACACCGCCGCCACCGCCGGGATGGCGAGGATGACCGGCGCGGGATTGAACGCCAGCGCGGCGAGAGAGGCGATCATGCGCGCCCTCCCCGGAAGCGGTCGAGGGCGTCCACGTCCACGGTGTCGAAGCGCTCGCGGATGCGGAACAGGAAGATGCCGATGACGATGAAGGCGATAAGCACGGAGAAGGCCACCGAGATTTCTACCACCAGCGGCATGCCCTTGGCCCCCGTGGCGGCGAGGATGAGGCCGTTCTCCAGCGACATGAAGCCCACCACCTGGCTCACCGCATTGCGCCGCGTCACCATCATCAGCAGGCCCAGCAGCACCACCGAGAGCGCGAAGGCAAGGTCTTCCCGCGCCAGCGCGTCGGCGGCGGGGGTGGCCTTCAGCATCACCACCATGGACAGGGCAACGAGGGCGATGCCGGCCAGCATGGTGGGGCCGATGGAGACCACCGTCTCCACCTGCCGGTGAATGCCGAGCCGCGCCACCATGCGGTGCAGCGCCACCGGGATCACAAGCGCCTTGAACACGAGGGCGATGCCCGCGGTGACGTAGAGATGCGGCGCATCCTGGGCGTAAGCCTGCCACGCTACCGCCAGCGCCAGCGCCACCGCCTGCAGGGCGAAGACGTTCAGCAGCGCATAAAGCCGGTCCTGGTAGAGCATCAGGAAAGAGATGAGCACCAGCGCACCGGCGAACATGTGGGCGACATCGAAGACGAGGTTCGGGGTGATGGCGTGCTCGATCATCACAGGATCCCCGACACGAACAGCAGCAGCGTTCCCAAGAGCCCGAGCATGAGCGCGGCACCGAGGAAGTCGGGCACGCGGAACACCCGCATCTTGGCGATGGAGGTCTCGAACACGGCGAGCACCAGCGCCCCGACCGCGAGCTTGCCCGCATAGCTCACGAGGCCCAGCGCCATCCCGGGGACACCCGCCCCCACCGGTGCGAGGCCCCACGGCACGAACACGCAGGCCACAAGCGAGAGGAACAGCAGCAGCTTCAGCTGCGCGGCCAGCTCGATCAGCGCCAGGTGGCGGCCGGAATATTCCAGCACCATGGCCTCGTGCACCATGGTCAGCTCCAGGTGGGTAGAGGGATTGTCCACCGGGATGCGGCCGTTCTCCGCCACCGCCACCATCAGCAGCGCCACCAGCGCCAGCGCCAGCGACACCCGCAGGCCCACGCCCGCCAGCATCACCGAGGCGATGGTGGACAGCTGGGTGGAATGGGCGACCAAGGCCAGGGAGAATACGATCATGATCATGGCCGGCTCGGCCAGCGAAGAGATCATCACCTCCCGGCTCGATCCGAGGCCGCCGAAGCTGGTGCCCACATCCATGCCGGCCAGCGCCAGGAAGAAGCGCGCCGAGCCGATGAGTGCGGTGATGGCGATGAGGTCCGCCGACCAGGAGAAGATCAGCCCGGTGGCGAAGGTGGGCACCAGCGCCGCCGCCACCCAGGTGGCCGCGAACACCAGATAGGGCACCACGCGGAACAGCCAGGAGGCGTTCTCGGCGAGCACCGCCTCCTTGCGCAGCAGCCGGGCGAGGTCGCGATAGGGCTGGAACACGCTGGCGCCGCGCCGGCGCTGAAGGCGCGCCTTCGCCTTGCGCACCAGCCCGGTGAGGAGCGGGGCGAGGGCGAGCACGAGCAGCATCTGCGTGCCCTGCACCAGGATGTGCGCCATCAGGTCCATAGGGCGAGCACCAGAAGCAGCAGCACCAGGGCGGAGAAGACAAGGCCCAGATACTGGCGGATGGTGAGGTATTGCAGCGTGTTCGCCCGCTCGGCCACGTATCCCACCGCTGCCGTCAGCGGCAGGAACACGAAGGCCCAGGCCGGGTCCCGCGCGCTGGAGGAGAAGCGGGCGGGCGTGAGCGCGCCGGGGGGCGGCATCTCCACCTTCTCGCGGGCCGCGAACAGGCCGCGGGCGAACACCCGGCGGATGGGCTGGGCGAAGGAGGCGGCGGAATATTGCGCCAGCGGGCTAGCGTAGGGGAAACCGCAATCCCAAGGCGGCGCCCGCCGCACCGTCCGCGAGGCGAAGCGATGGATGACGAAAGCGGCCAGAAGCGCCGACAGCGCCGTGAAGGCAAAGACCAGCAGCCCGTTGTAGGAGCTGCGGCTCTCCGCCACCGGGATGATGGAGAGCCACGCCACGGAGCCCTGCGCCGGCATGGTCTCGCCCACGAGGCTGCCCACCGCCGGCTGGAGCGCATCGATGACGAAGCCAGGCAGCAGGCCAGCGCCTACGCACACGGCCGCCAGCGAGATCATGGCGGCGCGGGAGAAGACATCCACCTCATGGGCCTTGGCGGCCTTGGGGCTGCGCGGCCGGCCGAGGAAGGCGATGCCGTAGAGCCGCACGAAGCAGGCGGCGGCGAGCGCCGCGGCAAGCGCCATCAGCGCGCCCACGGCCGGCACCATCAGCTTCAGCCCCCAGGCCGGCAGCTCCGGGCTCAGCAGCACCGCCTGGAACACCAGCCATTCGGAGGCGAAGCCGTTGAGGGGCGGCAGGGCCGAGATGGCGGCGCAGCCGATCAGCATCACCACACTGGTGGTGGGCATGCGGTGGATGAGGCCGCCCAGTTCCTCCATCTGCCGGGTGCCGGTGGCGGTCAGCACCGCGCCTGCACCGAAGAAGAGCAGGCTCTTCATGGCCGCGTGGTTGAGCACATGGAACAGGGCCGCCGTGAGCGCCAGCGCGGCAGCGGCGGGAAAGCCATTGGCCGAGAAGGCGAGCGCCAGCCCGAGGCCGACGAAGACGAGGCCGATATTCTCGATGGTGGAATAGGCGAGCACGCGCTTGATATCGTTCTGCAGCAGCGCCTGCAGCACGCCGATGACCGCCGCGACGCCGCCCGCCGCCAACACCGGGATGCCCCACCACCAGTCCGGCGGGCCTGAGAGATCGAACACGATGCGGATGAAGCCGTAGACCGCCACCTTGGTCATCACCCCGCTCATGAGGGCGGAGACGTGGCTCGGCGCGGCGGGATGGGCCAGCGGCAGCCAGACGTGCAACGGCACGAGGCCCGCCTTGGAGCCGGCGCCCAGCATGGCGAGGGCCAGCACCAGAGCGGCAAAGGCCCCCACGGGGGGCGCCTCGCGCATGGCGTCGAAGGCGTAGCCGCCCCCGGAGCCGGCGGCGAGCAGGCCGAAGGCCAGCATCAGCGCCAAGGTGCCGAAGGACGCCATAAGAATGTAGACGAGGCCGGCGCGCACATTGCCCGCCTCCTTGTCGTGGGCCACCACCAGCGCCCAGGACGCCAGCGACATGAACTCCCACGACAGGAGGAAGCTGTAGGCGTCGTCTGCCAGCACCACCATGTTCATGCCGGCGAGGAACGCCGGAAAAAAGGGCAACACCCGTTCCGGCGCATGATCGTGCCGGCCATAGCCGAGGCCATAGAGGCTCGCCGCCGCGCCGCCGAGATTGATCACCGCAAGGAAGAAGGCCGACAGCGCATCGAGCCGCAGGTGCGCGCCGATCCACGGAATGCCCAGGGGCAGCACGATCCCGGCCGCCGGTGCCGCGATGGCGGTGAGCGCGGAAAGCCCGGCCACCAGCGTCACCGCCAGCGCGCCGCCATAGACCAGGGGCCGACCCAAGGGCCGGCGCGCCATGGCCACGCCGAGCATGGCGAGGGCCAGCAACGCGGCCACCGCGCCAAGGGCGACAAGGAGTTGCCCATTCACGGGAAGCTGCGCGGCGAAGGCGGCTTCGGGCATAGGCCTATTCCTCCCCCGCCGGGCGCCGGGCGGCAAGGGGCGCAGGTGTGGGCGCAAGTGTGGATGCCGGTGCCCGCAGCCTCACGCCGCGCCCGCCGGCCTCGCTGACGGTACCTTCGGCGATGAGCTCGATGCCCGCCGCCTCCAGCCCACCCACGAGCTTCATGAGCGAATCCACATTGCCGCGAATGACGCCGTCGCTCGCTTCCATGCGCTGGATGGTGGGCAAAGAGAGGCCGCTCAAGGCCGCGAGCGCGCGCTGGTCGAGGCCGAGAAGGGCACGGGCGGCACGGAGCTGGGCGGCTGTGATCATGACGACCAATAGGAAGCGTGGAGCGTGATTTCTCCTGTTTACGCCTCCCTTATTCAATCTTCAAGCATGATTTATGATGTTTCAAACATCATAAAGTCGAACACGCGCCTCCGCCAGGGCGGATGCCCCATCGCGCAGAGGGCAGGCACCGCCCGGACGGCGCGAGGCAGGCATGGTCACGGCTCATGGAACCACGACCATGCAGGGGTTGGCATCACGCCTCGCGGATGTCGTTGGCCACGCGGGCGAGAATCTCGACGATGCGCGTCTCGGCGCCGCGATTGGCCTCCAGCTTCTGCTGGGCCACGTCCCGCAGGTTCTCGAGGGCGGCTTCCACCAGCCGGGGCAACTCGGCGCCCTGGCTCGGGCCGTTCTCGCTCCAGCCCATCCACTTGCGCACCCGGCCCATCTTGAGGCCGATCTCCGACAGCCGCCCGATGATGGCGTCGGCGAAGTCGCGGTTCTCGGCGAGATAGGCCCGCCCTTCCTCGGTGATGGCGTAGCGCTTCTTCGCCCCATCGGGCTCGGAGGTCACATAGCCCGCCTCTTCCAGGAAGGTGAGGGTGGGATAAACCACGCCGGGGCTCGGCGAATACCAGCCGGCGGTCTTCTCCTCGATCACCTTGATGATCTCGTAGCCGTGCCGCGGCTGCTCGGCGATGAGCGACAAAGCCAGCAGCTTCAGGTCGCCCTGCGCCAGCATCCGGCCGATGCGGAACATGTCGCCGCCGCCCCGTCCGCCACGCCCGCCACCGCGATGGCCGCCGAATTCGCCGCCACGGCCGGGGCCGCCGGCGTGGCGCATGTCGTCCCAGTCACCCCGGTGGCGATCGCCGCCATGGTGCCCGTCACGTCTGCATCCAAACATTTGTTCGTCTCCTAAGATATGTCGTAAGATACAACGACGATCTTTATATCGTTCGATATATCTAAAACGCAAGGGGCCCTTGGCGGTTCCCGTTCAGGGTTTCTTGAAGGGGACGCGCCCATAGCTGGAAGCGCCGTCTTCCGGAGTGCTCCCATGGCCATGAGCGATGAGCAGAAAGCCGCCCGAGCCGCCCACGGCCTGCTCAGCGCCGTGACGCAGGATATGGGCGCGGCCATCGAGGCCTGGCTCGCGCGCCTCGCCCACGAGCGGCGCCTGTCTCACAAGACCCTGGAAGCCTATGCCCGCGACCTCTCAGTGGTGCTGCTGCGCCTCACCGAGCATCTTGGCGCGCGCCCGAGCCTGAGCGATCTTGCAGCCCTCACCCCCGCCGACGTACGCGCCGTGCTCGCCGCCCGCCGGGCGGACGGGGTGGCCCCGCGCACGCTGGTGCGCCTGCTCGCCGCCGCGCGCTCCTTCGGCCGGCATCTGGAGCGGGAGGGGCTGGGCAAGGTGGGCGCGCTCACCGCCGTGCGCGCGCCCAAGGTGCCGCGCAGCCTGCCGAAGCCGGTTTCAATCGCCGCCGCCCGCGCCCTATCCGATCCCGCCACCCGCGCGGGGGAGGATCGGGACGCCTGGGTGCTCGCGCGCGACGCGGCGGTCATCGCTTTGCTCTACGGGGCGGGGCTGCGCATCTCGGAAGCCCTGAGCCTCACGCCCCGCGACGTGCCGGCGGATGCCGAATCCATCACGGTCACCGGCAAGGGGCGCAAGACGCGCATGGTGCCGCTGATCGCGCCGGTGCGCCGTTCCATCGCCGAATATCGGGCCATCTGCCCCCACGCCCTCGGGCCGGACGGGCCGCTGTTTCGCGGCACGCGGGGCGGTCCGCTCTCGCCGCGCATCGTGCAATTGGCGGTGGAGCGCATGCGCGGCGCCCTCGGCCTGCCGCAGAGCGCCACGCCCCACGCCCTGCGCCACGCCTTCGCCACGCACCTGCTGTCCCGGGGCGGGGAGATCCGCGCCATCCAGGAGCTATTGGGGCACGCCTCGCTCTCCACCACCCAGATCTATACCGAGGTGGACGCCACCGCCCTGATGGCCGCCTGGCGCTCGGCCCATCCGCGCTCCGGCGCGTCAGACACCTGACGGACCGCGCGGCGCCTTGCACATGAAGAGTCCAGCCGCCTGAAAGGAGACCGCATGACATTCCCGTCTGTCCGCCCGGTCATCGAGCACCTGTCCATCACCACCGTGGACCTGCCGCGCGCGGTACGCTTCTACGATGCGGTGCTGGCGCCGCTGGGCCTTGTGCGGGTGGCGGATTATGACGAGCCGGAGGGAGCTTCCGCCTGCTGGGGGCCGCCGGGCACAATCCCCGCCCCGGAAGGCGCCATGGGCGCCGCGCCCTTCTGGGTGCAACTGCGCGACGGGCCGGTTTCCCCACCGCCGGGCACCCACATCGCCTTCTGCGCGGCGGATGAGGCAGCCGTCGCCGCCTTCCATGCGGCCGGTCTCGTCGCCGGAGGGATGGATTACGGTGCGCCGGGCCTGCGGCCCCAGTATGGGCCGGGCTATTACGCCGCCTTCCTGAAGGACCCGGATGGATGGCGCATTGAGGCGGTAACGTTCGTGTAAGGGCAGCGCCTCAGGCACCGGTGGGCGCGGCGACGTGCGGAATGCGTTACCGGAAGGCGCATTTCCAGCCTGCGCAAGGCGACGCCTCAAGAACGGTGACGCTCAAGGGTGCGCGCAATCGTGATCGGGTCCTCGGTGATGGAGGGTTCGCGCGACGGCCGGCACATGGCTTAATGGTTGTGTACCCCCCGACCGAGGCCAGGAGAAGAAGATGAAGCGGATCGCTTTCACCTTATGCGCCCTGACCCTGTTTGCCGGCACCGCGCCCGCTTTCGCCGGCGGCGCGGGATGCGCCGGCATGACCAACGCGTCGTCGCAAACCGGCGCGCCGACCACGACGGCGAGCACGTCCACCTCCCAGAAGGGCGGCTGACGCGCTCGACGGATCTTCAAGGGACCTCCATTGCCCTCCGGCCCCAGGCCGGAGGGCTTTTTTCTGGAGGTGGCCCCGTCTCACATGTGGATGGCGCGCTTCTCCACGGCCATGGCCGCTTCCTTCACCGCTTCCGAGCGGGTGGGATGGGCGTGGCAGGTGCGGGCGAGGTCTTCCGACGAGCCGCCGAACTCCATGAGCACGGCGCATTCGTGGATCATCTCGCCGGCTTCCGGGCCGATGATGTGGGCGCCCAGCACCTTGTCGGTGGCAGCGTCCGCGATGATCTTCACGAAGCCGTCCGTGGTGTTGTTCACCTTGGTGCGGCCGTTGGCGGTGAAGGGGAACTTGCCCACCTTGTAGGCCACGCCCGCCGCCTTCAGATCGTCCTCGGACTTGCCGACGGAGGCCACCTCCGGGAAGGTGTAGACCACGCCGGGGATCACGTCATAGTTCACGTGGCCGGCCTTGCCCGCCAGCAGTTCCGCCAGCGCCACGCCTTCATCCTCGGCCTTGTGGGCGAGCATGGGGCCGACGATCACGTCGCCGATGGCGTAGATGCCCGGCACGTTGGTGGCGAAGTGGTGGTCGGTCACCACGCGGCCGCGCGCATCCTTGGCGACGCCCGCCTCGTCGAGGCCGAGGCCCGCGGTGTAGGGAATGCGGCCGATGGCCACCAGCACCACGTCCGCCTCGATCACCTCGGCGGCGCCGCCGGCCGCCGGCTCCACCGACACCTTCAGGGTCTTGCCCGAGGTGTCGACGCCGGTGACCTTGGTGCCGAGCTTGAAGGCGAAGCCCTGCTTGTCGAGGATGCGCTGGAAGCTCTTGGCCACGTCGCTGTCCATGCCGGGCAGGATGCGGTCGAGGAATTCCACCACCGTCACCTGTGCGCCGAGGCGGCGCCACACCGAGCCCAGCTCCAGGCCGATGACGCCGGCGCCCACCACCAGCAGCTTGCCGGGCACCTTGGGCAGCGACAGCGCGCCGGTGGAGGAGACGATGCGCTGCTCGTCGATGGTCACGCCAGGCAGGGGCGCCACGTCCGAGCCGGTGGCGATGACGATGTTCTTGGTCTCGAGAACCTCGACCTTACCATCGGCGTTCAGCGTCACCTCGACCTTGCCGGCGCCGAGGATCTTACCGGCGCCCATGTAGACGTCGACCTTGTTCTTCTTGAGCAGGAACTCGACGCCCTTCACATTGCCGTCCACGCCCTTGTCCTTGAAGGCGAGCATGGTCTTCAGGTCGAGCTTGGGGGCGGGGACGCCGATGCCCATCTCGCCGAACTTGTGGCCGGCTTCCTCGAACAGCTCGGAGGCGTAGAGCAGCGCCTTGGAGGGGATGCAGCCCACGTTGAGGCAGGTGCCGCCATGGGTGCCGCGCTTCTCCACCACGGCCACCTTGAGGCCGAGCTGGGCCGCGCGAATGGCACACACATAGCCGCCGGGGCCGGTACCGATGATGGTGAGATCGTAGGACATCGCTTCAGTCTCCGGACCTCAAGTAAAGCCGCCGCGCGTGTTCCGGGACCGCATCAATGACGATTCCGACCGTTCGGCTCCATTCGAGGTGATTTAGATCCACTTCCAAGCCCGGGAGGCTCGAACATTCGCTGTTTCAGGCCACCCGCCCGTTCAGGCCGGCGAACTGGTCGGGGCTTTACATCTCGGCAGTGTCACGAGGGATCTGGAGCCTGCACGCAGGCGGGCGGGCTCCAGATCGCAGATCCTCACAGATCCAGCACGAGCCGCGCGGGATCTTCCAGGGTCTCCTTCACGCG
Organism: Xanthobacter oligotrophicus; assembly: GCF_008364685.1. GTDB lineage: Bacteria > Pseudomonadota > Alphaproteobacteria > Rhizobiales > Xanthobacteraceae > Xanthobacter > Xanthobacter oligotrophicus. The sequence goes on along the minus strand of NZ_VTTL01000006.1, from coordinate 163,102 downwards.
CACCAGGAAGGTCACGGCCTCGCGGCCGTCGACGATGCGGTGGTCGTAGGAGAGGGCGAGATACATCATGGGCCGGATCACCACCTGGCCCTTGATGGCCACCGGACGCTCCTCGATGCGGTGCATGCCGAGGATGCCCGACTGCGGCGCGTTCAGGATGGGGGTGGACATCAGCGAGCCGTAGATGCCGCCGTTGGTGATGGTGAAGGTGCCGCCCTGCATGTCCTCGATGCCGAGCTTGCCGTCACGCGCCTTGCGGCCGAAGCCGGCGATGGCCTTCTCGATCTCCGCCACGGAGAGCTGGTCGGCGTCGCGCACCACCGGAACCACGAGGCCCTTCTCGGTGCCCACCGCGATACCGATGTTGTAGTAGTTCTTGTAGACGAGGTCCTGGCCATCGATCTCGGCGTTCACCGCGGGCAGGTCCTTCAGGGCGGCGATGACCGCCTTGGTGAAGAAGCCCATGAAGCCGAGCTTGGTGCCATGCTTCTTCTCGAACGCATCCTTGAACTGGCTGCGCAGGCTCATCACGGCGGTCATGTCCACGTCGTTGAACGTGGTGAGCATGGCGGCGGTGTTCTGCGCATCCTTCAGACGCCGCGCGATGGTCTGGCGCAGCTTGGTCATCTTGACCCGCTCCTCGCGCACCGCATCGGTGGGCACGGAGGGGGCGCGAACCGCCACCGGGGCGGGCGCAGCGGCGGCACCGGCGGCGATGGCGGACAGCATGTCACCCTTGGTGACGCGGCCGTCCTTGCCGGAACCGGCGACGCCCGAGGGATCAACACCGCTCTCGGCGGCGATGCGGCCCACGGCCGGGCCGTTGGCGCCGGATGCGGCAGCAGCGGCAGGCGCCGCAGCGGGGGCCGGCGCAGGGGCGGCAGCGGCGGGCGCGGGAGCTGCGGCGGCGGGGGCCGCGGCAGCAGCGCCGGAACCGGCGCCGATGGAGCCGAGCAGGGCGCCGACGCCCACGGTGTCGCCGTCCTTGGCGACGATCTCGGCCAGCACGCCGGCGGCGGGCGCCGGCACTTCGACCGTGACCTTGTCGGTCTCCAGTTCCACCAGCGGCTCATCGGCCTTGACGGTATCGCCGGGCTTCTTGAACCACTTGCCGATGGTCGCCTCGGTAACGGACTCGCCCAGGGTCGGTACGCGGATCTCGGTGGTCATTGCGTTCGCCCCAATGCGGGGCCTCCCTCAACTATCGGCAGGTGAAGATGCGACAGCCGCCGGGCCAGCCACCCGGCGCTGAATGAGCGACAGGATGGGCATCACCTCATAGGCGAAGCCCAGCCCTGCCACGATGACGGGGTCCTGCGCGGCGAGAGCGTCCGCCGCGTCCTGATCGTGAGCTTCCACCAGCGCCATGCCCCAGATGCCGGAAGGATCCGCCACCGGCCCCACGGCGAGCGCGACGCCGCGATCGGCCTCGCCCTGCCAGAAGGCGCCGTGGGCGGCCATGGCATCCATCTCCGCCACGGTCGCATCCGCCGGGAAGGCGGGACGCGGCGGGGAGAGGCGCAGGAGGAAGTGGGCCATGCCGCCGGCTCAGCCCAAGGCTTCGTCGAGGAAGGCCTTGAGCTGGGCCAGATGCTTGGACATGAGGCCCGTGGCGGTCGCCGCCGAGGCGGGACGACCGGCATAGCGCGGACGCTTGGCCGCGCCGCCCACCTGCTCCAGCACCCATTCCAGATAGGGCTGCACGAACGCCCAGGAGCCCTGGTTCTTGGGCTCTTCCTGGCACCAGGCCACCTCGGCGTTCTTGAAGCGCGAGAGTTCCTGCACCAGCGTCTTGAGCGGGAACGGGTAGAGCTGCTCGACGCGCATCAGGTAGACGTCCGACACGCCGCGCTTCTCGCGCTCCTCGAGCAGGTCGTAATAGACCTTGCCCGTGCACAGCACGACGCGGCGGATCTTGTCGTCCGCCACCAGCTTGATGGCGTTGTCTCCCGGATGGGCCTGGGCGTCATCCCAGAGCACCCGGTGGAAGGAGGTGCCGGCCACCATGTCGCTCAGCGAAGACACCGCCCGCTTGTGGCGCAGCAGCGACTTCGGCGTCATCAGGATCAGCGGCTTGCGGAACTCGCGCTTCATCTGGCGGCGCAGGATGTGGAAGTAGTTGGCGGGGGTGGAGCAGTTCGCCACCTGCATGTTGTCCTCGGCGCAGAGCTGCAGGTAGCGCTCGAGGCGGGCGGAGGAGTGCTCCGGTCCCTGGCCCTCATAGCCGTGCGGCAGCAGGCAGACGAGGCCGGACATGCGCAGCCACTTGCGCTCGCCCGAGGAGATGAACTGGTCGAACAGCACCTGCGCGCCGTTGGCGAAGTCGCCAAACTGCGCTTCCCAGAGCACCAGCGTATTGGGCTCAGAGAGGGTGTAGCCATACTCGAAGCCGAGCACCGCCTCCTCCGAGAGCATCGAGTTGATGACCTCGTACTTGGCCTGGGTCTCGGAGAGATGGTTGAAGGGCTTGAAGCGGGCCTCGGTCTCCTGGTCGGTCAGCACCGAATGGCGCTGGGAGAAGGTGCCGCGCTCCACGTCCTGGCCGGAGAGGCGCACCGGGTTGCCTTCCAGCAGCAGGGACGAGAAGGCCAAAGCCTCGCCCGTCGCCCAGTCGATGCCCTTGCCGTCCTCGATGGACTTGCGCCGGTTGTCGAGGAAACGCTGGATGGTGCGGTGGAGCTGAAAGCCCTCCGGCACCTTGGTGATCTTCTCGCCGATCGCCTTCAGCGTGTCCTCGGCGACGCCGGTGTTGCCGCGCCGCGGGTCGTCGTCCTCATGGGTGGCCTTGAAGCCGGCCCAGCGGCCGTCGAGCCAGTCGGCCTTGTTGGGCTTGTAGGCCTGGCCGGCCTCGTGCTCGGCCTCCAGGCGCTCGCGCCACGCCGCGCGCATGGTGTCCACCTCGCCGGAAGTCACGACGCCCTCGGCCTCGAGCTTCTTGGTGTAGAGCTCAAGCACGCTCGGGTGCTGGCGGATCACCTTGTACATCTTCGGCTGGGTGAACGCCGGCTCGTCGCCCTCGTTGTGGCCGAAACGGCGGTAGCAGAACATATCAATGACGACAGGCTTATGGAAGCGCTGGCGGAACTCGGTGGCCACCTTGGCGCAGAACACCACCGATTCCGGATCGTCGCCGTTGCAGTGGAAGATCGGCGCCTCGATCATCTTCGCCACGTCGGAGGGATAGGGCGAGGAGCGCGAATAGCGCGGATTGGTGGTGAAGCCGATCTGGTTGTTGATGATGACGTGGATCGACCCGCCGGTGCGGTGACCCTTCAGGCCGGAGAGGCCGAGACACTCGGCCACCACGCCCTGGCCGGCGAAGGCGGCATCGCCGTGCAGCAGCAGCGGCAGCACCTGCACCCGCTCGGCGTCCTGCATCTGGTCCTGCTTGGCGCGGGCCTTGCCAAGCACCACCGGATCCACGATCTCGAGGTGCGAGGGGTTGGCGGTCAGCGACAGGTGGACCTTGTTGTTGTCGAACTCGCGGTCAGACGAGGCACCGAGATGGTACTTCACGTCGCCCGAGCCTTCCACGTCGTCGGGGGCCCAGGAGCCGCCCTTGAACTCATGGAACAGGGCGCGGTGGGGCTTGCCCATCACCTGGGTCAGCACGTTCAGGCGGCCGCGATGGGCCATGCCGAACACGATGTCCTTCACGCCCAGGTTGCCGCCGCGCTTGATGATCTGCTCGAGCGCGGGGATCAGGCTCTCGCCGCCGTCGAGGCCGAAGCGCTTGGTGCCGGTGAACTTGACGTCGAGGAACTTCTCGAAGCCCTCGGCTTCCACCAGCTTGTTAAGGATGGCGCGCTTGCCCTCGCGGGTGAAGGTCACCTCCTTGTCGGGACCCTCGATGCGCTCCTGGATCCACGCCTTCTCCTCGGGCGAGGAGATGTGCATGAACTCGACGCCGATGCTGGAGCAATAGGTGCGGCGCAGGATCGCCACCATCTGCCGGACCGAGGCGAACTCGAGGCCCAGCACGTGGTCGATAAAGATCTTGCGGTCGAGATCGGCCTCGTAGAAGCCGTAGGAGGCCGGATCCAGCTCCGGCGCCTCGCGGGGCGGGGTCAGGCCGAGCGGGTCGAGATTGGCATGTAGGTGGCCGCGCATGCGATAGGCGCGGATCATCATCAGCGCCTTGACGCTGTCGCGGGTGGCCTGCTGCACCTCGGTGGCGGAGAATTCCACGCCCACCTTCTGCGCCTTGGCCTTCACCTTGTCCGAGATGGCCTTTTCCACCTCGATCCACTGGCCGTCCATGGCCGAGACCAGCTCGCCATTGGCGTGCACGGGCCAGTGCGGCTTCTTCCAGGAGGCGCCGCGGGCGTTCTGGACCACCGCGTTCGGATCATCCTTCAGCGCCGCAAAGAAGCTCTGCCAGTCGGGGCTGACCGAATTCGGGTCGGCTTCGTAGCGGGCGTAGAGATCCTCGATCCAGGCGGCATTGGCGCCGTCGAGGAAGGAGGTGGAGAGGAAAACGTCGTTCTGTTCCGCGCGCGACATGGGCTTGTTCCCGGATGGTCGATGGCGCCTCCCACTCCTTCAGCGCATTTTGCACTGAAAATGAAGCCCCAAAGACCGCTCGTCTGCCACAAATCCGGCGTCCGGCTCACGCCGGGCGCCCTTTCACCCCTGCGAGGCTCGTGGCGGCCTTCAGCAGCGGTGCTCGACAACCTTTAGATGGGATGCGCCGCGGCCGGCCGTAAGACCGTCGCGGCGCATCCCCTAAAACCGCGCTCGCCAGTCGCCGAACTTCATGGCGATTGCGCGGCGTAACCGGCTTCACGGCAGGCTGCCCTCATCTCTTTACGGACGAGGGCGCCCGATCGCTCAGCCCGAGATACTCAGCCCTTGAGCACCTCGACGAGGGTCTTGCCGAGACGGGCCGGGGACGGCGACACGCGGATGCCCGCCGCCTCCATGGCCGCGATCTTGTCCTCGGCGCCGCCCTTGCCGCCGGAGATGATGGCACCCGCATGGCCCATGCGGCGGCCGGGAGGCGCCGTGCGGCCGGCGATGAAGCCAACCATCGGCTTCTTGCGGCCCTTCTTCGCCTCGTCCGCGATGAACTGCGCCGCCTCTTCCTCCGCCGAGCCGCCGATCTCGCCGATCATGATGATCGACGTGGTCTTCGGATCCGCCAGGAACATCTCCAGCACGTCGATGAACTCGGTGCCCTTCACCGGGTCGCCGCCGATGCCCACCGCAGAGGTCTGGCCCAGGCCTTCCTGCGTGGTCTGGAACACCGCCTCATAGGTCAGCGTGCCCGAGCGCGACACCACGCCCACCGAGCCGGTCTTGAAGATGTTGGCCGGCATGATGCCGATCTTCGACTCGCCCGCGGTCACGATGCCGGGGCAGTTGGGGCCGATGAGGCGGGACTTCGAGCCCGACAGCGCCCGCTTCACCTTCACCATGTCCAGCACCGGGATACCCTCGGTGATGCAGACGATGAGCGGGATCTCGGCGTCGATGGCCTCCAGGATCGCGTCGGCGGCGCCGGGCGGCGGCACGTAGATGACGGAGGCGTCGGCCCCGGTCTTCTCCTTCGCCTCGATCACGGTGTCGAACACCGGCAGGTTCAGGTGGGTGGTGCCACCCTTGCCCGGCGAGGTGCCGCCGACCATCTTGGTGCCGTAGGCAATGGCCTGCTGGGCGTGGAAGGTGCCGTTCTTGCCGGTGAAGCCCTGGGTGATGACACGGGTATTGGCGTCGATAAGCACGGACATCACGCAGCTTCCTTCTTCACGGCCGCGACAATCTTCTGCGCCGCGTCATCGAGGTCATCCGCCGGGATCACGTTCAGACCCGACTCACGGATGATCTTCTTGCCTTCTTCCACGTTGGTGCCTTCGAGGCGCACCACCAGCGGAACCTCCAGGCCCACCGCCTTCACGGCCGCCAGCACGCCGCGCGCGATCACGTCGCACTGCATGATGCCGCCGAAGATGTTGACGAGGATGCCCTTCACGTTCGGATCGGCAGTGATGATCTTGAAGGCAGCCGTCACCTTCTCCTCATTGGCGCCGCCGCCCACGTCCAGGAAGTTCGCCGGGCTTTCGCCGTAGAGCTGGATGATGTCGAGGGTCGCCATGGCAAGGCCCGCGCCATTCACCATGCAGCCGATGGTGCCATCGAGTGCGATATAGGCGAGGTCGTACTTGGAGGCCTCGATTTCCTTGGCGTCCTCTTCCGTCAGGTCGCGCAGCTCGGCGAGCTCCGGATGGCGGAACATGGCGTTGGAATCGAAGGTGACCTTGGCGTCGAGCACGCGCAGCTGGGCATCCTTGGTGATGATCAGCGGGTTGATCTCGAGCATCGCCATGTCGGTATCGACGAAGGCGGTATAGAGCACCTCGGCGAGCTTGCCCGCCTGCTTGGCGAGGTCGCCCGTCAGGCCGAGGGCCTTGGCGATCTTGCGGCCGTGGAAGCCCTGCACGCCGGTGACCGGGTCCACCGAGAAGGTGACGATCTTCTCAGGATGGGAGTGGGCCACTTCCTCGATGTCCATGCCGCCTTCGGTGGAGACCACGAAGGCCACGTGCGAGGTGGCGCGATCCACGAGCAGGGAGATGTAGAACTCCTTCTCGATGTCGGAGCCGTCTTCCAGATACAGGCGGTTCACCTGCTTGCCGGCGGGGCCGGTCTGGATGGTGACGAGGGTGTTGCCGAGCATCTGTCCGACGAAGGTCTTCACCTCGTCGATGGACTTGGCGAGGCGCACGCCGCCCTTGTCGCCAGCCTCGGGCTCCTTGAACTTGCCCTTGCCGCGCCCGCCCGCATGGATCTGGGACTTCACCACCCAGAGCGGACCGCCGAGTTCCTTGGCCGCCGCCTCGGCGTCTTCCACCTTCAACACGGGCACGCCGCGCGAGACCGGCGCGCCGTACTTCTTCAGCAGCGCCTTGGCCTGGTACTCGTGAATATTCATCTCTGCGTCCCTCAGGGTTGCGAAACGCCCCTCCCCCGCCCCGGACGGACCGCGCCCCGCAAAATGCGGGGCCAGATGGTCCGCGCCGCTTCCACCGCAGAAGGAACCCTGAACCGCGACAGCCCTCAGGCCACCGCAGGGGTCCCCGGAAGGGGAGCATTCGTCTCCTTCACCTCGCCGGTCGTTCCGCCGGCACGAAAACGGCGCACCCTGCGGCGCGCCGTCACTGTCGAGATCACTTCCCGAGACCGGGTGCGATCTTCAGGCAGGCCTCCACCAGTCCTTCGACGGCAGCGACCGATCTGTCGAACATGGCGCGCTCGGAACGGTCGAGCTCGACCTCCACGATGCGCTCCACGCCACGCGCGCCGATCACCGCCGGCACGCCCACATAGATGTCCCTGAGCCCGTATTCCCCATCCAGCAGCGCCGCGACGGGGAGGACGCGCTTCTTGTCCCGCAGGTAGCTTTCCGCCATGGCGATGGCCGAAGCCGCCGGCGCATAGAAGGCAGAGCCGCTCTTGAGCAGGTTCACGATCTCCGCCCCGCCGTCACGGGTGCGCTGGACGATGGCGGCGATGCGCTCCTCGCTGGTCCAGCCCATGCGGATGAGGTCCGGCACCGGGATGCCACCCACGGTGGAATAGCGCACCAGCGGCACCATGGTGTCACCGTGCCCGCCCATGACGAAGGCAGTCACGTCCTCCACCGAGACGCCGAACTCCTCGGCGAGGAAATAGCGCAGGCGCGCGGAATCGAGCACGCCGGCCATGCCCACCACCTTCTCCGGCGGCAGGCCGCTGGAGCGCTGGAGCGCCCACACCATGGCATCGAGCGGATTGGTGATGCAGATGACGAAAGCGTCAGGGGCATATTTGCGGATGCCGGCGCCCACCTGCTCCATCACCTTGAGGTTGATGGCGAGGAGGTCGTCGCGGCTCATGCCCGGCTTGCGCGCCACGCCGGCGGTGACGATCACCACGTCGGCGCCCGCGATGGCATCATAGCTCGACGCGCCGGCATAGGCGGCGTCGAAGCCTTCCACGGGGGTCAGTTCCGCAAGGTCGAGGGCCTTGCCCTCGGGGACGCCTTCCGCAACGTCGAACAGGACGATGTCGCCCAACGCCTTCATCCCGGCGAGAAGGGCGAGCGTGCCGCCGATCTGGCCGGCCCCGATGAGGGCGATCTTGTTGCGGGCCATCCCTTGTCCCCGGAAACCGATCTGCTGGCGGGCGCATGAGACGAGCCGCCGCAGGAAACGAGCGGCGCTTGACTACTCCCATCCGCCCCGGGGTTCAAGCCGGCCGCACTGCACAAATAGTGTGAGAAGGCCCATTTCTGCTGCCGAAACAGGCCTTTTCGCCCCCAATTCAGCATCATTTGCACCATGCGGAAAACCATCCCGCATGGTGGACCCATCAGCCTACCGCCGCAGGCCATCGATCGGCGTCGAGGGCCGGCGGGGCCGCACGCGGGGAGATGTCGGGATTCAGGCAAGAACGCAACCTGAAGACGCTTCATCAACATGATGTGCGCGAAAGCAGCAGGCGCGACTCTGCCTCAAGATCGCGGGTGAGGCACATCCAGGGCTCGCAGGCCCCGCCGCAATGGCGGCGAACCCGAAAGGGGGAGGTCTATCTTTGCGGGGAAAAGGGCGCGGGAGGCACTTGCCACCCAGCGAAGCCGATCAAGGGTGCTGGAGCCACTCCGAAGCGCCTCGGGCGGCGAGCGCGCCACGGCAGGCCGCATCAGACGGCTGGTGCCGCACGGAGCCGGATGCGGCCCGCGGCGCGCCGGAGGAGCTTCGAGGAAAGGCGAGTGAGGTCCGGCTGAGCAAGGGGCGGAGCGTTGAAACAGCTCTCAGCCAGCCGGACGCTGCTGAAACCGGCTATGGCATGCCGACACGTCGGGCGCGGCCGGATGCACCGGCGCGTCGTTTAAAAAATCTGCCCTCTCCCCGCATGCGGCCGAGCGACCAGCCGGATGAAAAACATAAACAAACGTCTGAAATTCAACAAACAATGGGCGGGGAGAGGGCAGCCGTCCGGGGGCAGAAGCCTCCGGCGGGAGTGGTCAGGCCGCGGACGAAGGCCACCAAAACGGTGAGCCTCAGGGGGCGCCGCGACGTGAGGGCAAAAGCCTCAGCTTCCCGTTTTCAGGGAGGTCAGGGGCACGAAGGCGGGCTTCGGGCCGGGCTCGGGTGGGCGGCTCGGATCGTGCTCTTTCAGCACCTTGAAGACGCGCTCCGCCATCGGATTAGACTTGATGAAATCTTCATAGGCCTGCGCCAGCATGGACTGGGCGGCTGAAAAGATCTCATCCTCGCTCTTGCCTTCGAATTCGGCAGAGACGAGGTACTGGCCCATACGCCGCAGAATGTGCAGGCGCAGCACCTGCAGCACTTCCGGCTGATAATCCACCTGCAGCAGCTCGAAGAACTCTTCCGCGCTGTGCAGGGACTTCAGCTTGTCGACAACCGACATCGCGACCTCCTTTTCGTCATTCTTGCCGAAGCTGCCAACCTTTACGCCGCCTCGTCCGCGGTGGCGCTGCGGCCGCGCGGGCGTTCGCTCTGCAGGTGCGCGAGGCGCGCCTCCAGGAATTCGATCCGGTCGAGCAGCGAGACGATGGCCTCGCCCACCGGGTCCGGCATCAGGTGATGCTCCAGGTCGATGCGGCCGTCGCCGACGCGTCGGCGGTCGGCCATGGGCTTCACCACCCGGCCGGGAATGCCCACCACCGTCATGGCCGGGGGCACATCCTCGATCACCACCGAATTGGCGCCGATGCGGCAGCCCGCCCCCACCGTGATGGGGCCGAGGATCTTGGCGCCCGCCCCCACCAGCACCCCGTCGCGCAGGGTGGGGTGGCGCTTGCCGGAGGTCCAGGAGGTGCCGCCCAGGGTGACCCCGTGGTAGAGCGTCACGTCATCGCCCACCTCGGCGGTCTCGCCGATCACCACGCACGCGCCGTGATCGATGAAGAAGCGCCGGCCGATGGTGGCGCCGGGGTGGATGTCCACATTGGTCAGGAAGCGGCCCAGCCAGGACAGGAAGCGGGCCGGAAACTTGATGCCCCGCCGCCACAGCCGGCTCGCCAGCCGGTGCCAGATCACGGCATGCACGCCAGGATAGGTGAGCACGATCTCGACCGTGTTGCGGGCCGCCGGATCGCGCGACTTCACGCAGTCCACGTCCTCGCGGATGAGGCGCCACACCGAGAGGGCGGACGCCTTCTCAGCCTCCGCCGCGCCGGCGAGCGGAACGTCGGTCCCCTGCCATTTCGGGCTTCCCATGATCATGGGTCAGGCTCCCATCACTGCGGCGTGGCGGCGCTTGAGCGCCTCTTCGGTGAAGCTGTCCTCGTAGAAGCGCCTGAGCACGTCCGGGGAGACCGAGTTCTTCGAACGGATGGCGAAGTCGCGCACCCGGGCAAGGATGGCGCGGCCGCGCGCCTCATCCACTGCAAGCCCCTGGTCGGACAGGGCCTTGAGGATGGCGGCAAGTCCCGAGTGCTTGCCCAGCACCACCCGGTGCGAGCGGCCCAGCATTTCCGGGCTGAGTGCCTCGTAGGTGCCGCGGTCCTTGAGCAGGCCGGAAACGTGGATACCGGATTCGTGGGTGAAGATGTCCTCGCCCACGATGGCCTTTGTGCGGGGCATGGGGCGGCCAGCCGCCTCCATGACCTTCTGCGCCAGCGGCCGCAGCGCCTGCGGGTCGATGCCGGTCTCCGAGCGCGCGGTCTGGCGCAGGGCGATGGCCACTTCCTCCAGCGCCGCGTTGCCTGCCCGCTCGCCGAGTCCGGCCACCGTCACGCTGGCATGGCGCGCCCCGCCGGTGACGGCGGCAAGCGTGTTGGCCGTGGCGAGGCCAAGGTCGTCATGGGCGTGGAACTCGATCTCGAGGTCCGTCGCATTGGCCACGCGCCGCACAAGCGCGTAGGCGGAGAAGGGGTCGAGCACACCCAGCGTGTCGGCGAGGCGCAGGCGGAAGGCGCCCGCCTCCTTCGCCACCTCGGCCACCTTGCACAGGAAGTCCGGATCGGCGCGGGACGCATCCTCGCAGCCCACGGCCGCCGTGAAGCCGAGCTTGGTCGCCAGCGTCACCACATGGCGCAGGGCCCCCAGCGCCCAGTCGCGGTCGCGGTTGAGCTTGCCCTTGAGCTGGCGGTCGGAGGTGGGGATGGAGAGGTTCACATAGGTGACGCCGGCGGAAACCGCGGCGAAGAGGTCTTCCTCGCTCATGCGGCACCAGGCGGCGACGCGCAGGGGCAGCTTGAGGGAAACGATAGAGCGCAGGGTCTCGATTTCCTCGTCGCCCATGGCCGGGGTGCCGGCCTCGATCTCCGGCACGCCGGCCGCAGCCAGCGCCTCGGCGATCTCGATCTTCTCCCGGCGGGTGAAAGCGACGCCCGGCGCCTGCTCGCCGTCCCGGAGCGTGGTGTCGTTCAGGAAAACCGTTCGGGCCGGCACCGTCCCGGCGGCAGCGCCGCTGGCATCCGCGGAGGCCCGGCTGGAGCGCGCCAAAATGGCCGATGGTGACTTCGCGAGCATGGGTCCCTTCCGATCTATCCCCCGCCGCGCCGGCGGGGGATGAATGAACTCCACCGGGCTGGGCCCGGACCCTCGTCAGTTCCGCAAGCCGCCGCCTGCCATCATCATCAGCGCCGCCGGATCGTCCTCGAACACGAAGCCGCGCACCGTCTCCGACTCCACGAAATCGATGACGATGCCGCGCGCGACCGAGCGGGATGCCCCATCGATGAAAACCTTGAGGCCGCCCTGCTCGAGAATGAGGTCGCCGTCGCGCGCCCGGCTATCGAGATGCATCAGGTAGTTCACACCGTCCCCGGACCCGGCCTTCGCCACCACGCGCAGGCCGTCCGCCTGCGCCGAGCACGACATGGCTGCCTTGATTGCCGACAGAGCGTTGGTCGTGAGCGTGATCATCAGTCCGTCCACCTGCGCCTGAGCGCCCCCTGCCAAAGTTACTGGCAAGGCTCGTGCCACCTGTTCAAGCTATTGAAAACAAGCGGAAAAGACGGACCTGGAAGGATGTCGCGAATGCGACAGCCCGATGGCTTGTGTGGGGTTCGACAGGTTCATGACAGAGAAGGCCCACGCTTTCAGCGCGCAAACCTCCGTATAACTACGTAGTCATTGTCGGGTCGCTGCGGTGTTTTTCTTGTTCAATTGCCCGAACAACCGGATTCATGCGGACAATGGCACCGCGGCCAGCCCGGAAAACCAGTTTCCAGCGTGTGAACCGCAGCAGCCCGAGATCGTGTCAGGCGGGGGCGATCACCACCTTCACGTCGGCAGGCTTCGCCCAATAGGGGGCGGAGGTCACCAGCACATGGGCTCCCGCGACGGCGTAGGCGGCGGCGTTGGCGAGGTTCACGCCGCCGGCCGCCGCCACCTTCGTATCCGGCGCGCGGGCGGCAACGCGGCGCGCCACCTCGGCGATATCACCGGGGGGCATCTTTTCGCACTGGAGCACATCGGGGTGGGCCGGCAGCACCGCGTCCACCTCGTCCAGCGTCTTCACCTCCACCACCACCTTCTTCTCCGGGGCGGCGCGACGCAGGGTGGCGATGCCCGCGGCGGGGTCGGTGAGGAAAGCCTGGTGCTCGGGAAACAGCAGGAGCGTTTCCGACAATCCGAGCCGGTGGGGAAAGGCGCCACCGGCGCGGATGGCGGCGATCATCTGCGCCTTGGCGCCGGGCAGGGTCTTGCGCGTGGTCACCACCGCGATATCCGGCGCGACAGCTCGGGCGACCGCCACGATGTCGGCGGTGAGGGTGGCGATGCCGGAGAGATATTCCACCAGCGTCTGCGCCACCTTCCACGCGCGAAAGATGGGGCCGGCGGTCCCCTGCGCCATCAGGATGGTCTCGCCCGCGGGCGCCCGTGTGCCGGTGGCCGCGAGCACATCGGCCTCGGCCCCGGCGGTCACGAACAGGTCCCGCGCCAGCTCGACGCCGCACAGGGTGGCGTCGGCCCGCATGGCCATGGTGAGACGCGCCTTGCGCCCGGTGAGGGCAAGGGATTCGGTGGTGAGGTCGCCATAGGGCGCGTCCTCGGCGAGGAGGGCATCCACTCTCGCCTGCGTCCACCATCTGTAGGTCATGCGCCGCCCCCGCTTATGCCGGATCCGATACAGCTTTGAGGCTTATATGGACCGAGCGGGACGGTCTACGGGACAAAGACGCGCTTGCCGGCAAGCACCGCTTCGCCAAAGCCCTCACGCCGACGCCGCCTCGCGCCGTGTGGCGGCGCGCAGAAGCTTCAGGCATTCGAGATTGGCCGCAAGATCCAGCGCGCAGAAGCCGTCCTGCGTCTCCAGACGCGGGTCGGCGCCACGGGCGAGCAGCTTTTCAACCGCCTCCACCTTGCCGGCGGATGCGGCATACATCAGCGACGAGGCGCCGGTGTCGTTGAGGCTGTCGATGGTGATGCCCGCATCCACCAGCGCATCGATGACGTGCGGGTGATTACCGACACAGGCGAGCCACAGGGCGGTGTTGCCGTCCCCATTGCGGGCGTCCAGCACCGCACCGGCGGCGATGAGGCCACCCACCACGTCGGCAAGCCCCTCCTGGGATGCCTTCATGAGCGGGGTCATGCCATTTTCCGCCGTCACGTTCACGCCATCGGCAGGAAAGCCGAGGCTTACCAGCCAATTGGAAAGGGCGGCATCGAGCGTTGCCGCCGGCGCGCGGGCGCTTTCGAAGGTCCGCCACGCCTCATAGCCGCCATCGACGCTGAACACCTGGGCGAAGCCGAAATCCGACAGGGTCTGGGCATATTCGCGACTGGCGTTGCCGTGGTAGCAATAGATCACCACCGGCTGCGACTTCGGGGTGGCGCCGATAACGTCCGACAGGGCGGAGTAGGCGAGGTTCCGCGCCCCCTCCACATGGCTGGCGGCGTAGGAATTGGCGTCGCGCACGTCGAGCAGCACGGCCCGGCCTTCGCCGACGATGGATGCGGCCTCCTCGACGCCGATGCAGCGGAAGGGAATGCGCTCTCTCATGGCGTGCTCCTGAAGGTCCCTCAGGCCGAGCGGCCCGGATAGGCCGGCTCGGTGGTGATGCGGGTGTCGATGGCGGGGCGCCCCACCGTGAAATGGTAGAGCGACTGGAACTCCAGGTTTTCCAGCCCCACGAGCCGGTGCAGGTCGTCGTCGAAGAAGCAGCCGATACCGGTGCCCCGGAACCCGGCTGCCTCCGCTTCCAGGTAGAGCACCTGGCCGACGAGCCCGGCTTCCCAATGCAGCTGGCGATAGCGCCACGGATCAGCCGCCACGGTGGCCTCGAACTCGCTGAGCATGGCGAGGGCGAAGCTGCTGTCGCTGGCGATGGCCTGATGGCAGCTGATGGTGCGGGCAATGCCCCGGCAGTCGGTCTCCACCAGCCGGTACAGCGGCAGGTGGTCGGGACAGCCCTCCGGCTTCACCCACTGGAAATCGGAACGCAGCGCCGCCTTCAGCCCGTCCATGATCCCCTCGCGCCGCGGCAGCGCATAGAGGCCGGGCGCAAGGCCCTCGACCCGGTGCACGAACAGCAGCGGGTGGATGCGCGGCGTGAAGCCCCAGGCATCGAAGGGCGCATCATTCCGGGGGAGGAGCGCATCCAGCATGCCGAAGAAGACCTCCTGCGGCATGGCGCTGTTCTTCGCCTCGAAGCGCTGGGCGCTGCGACGGCCGAGGATGACAGCGGAGGCCTTCGCTGGGTTGGTCACCACGCGTGGCGGCAGCGCATTCGCGCCGGCCGGAGCCGGATCGGGCGCGCCCGTACCACCATGGGTGGCGGCGCTCACCGCATCGATCACCGGCCAGCGATAGAGCTTGTGCCGGTCCAGCACATTGGCTTGCCCCACCCAGCCGCGGGCGTCCGGTACCGGCGGCGTGACAGCGACGGAGGGTCCCGGCGTGATCTGGATGAGGATGTCGGGATCCTCCCGCTCGGCCCCGGCGAAATCCGCTTCACGGTCGAAGCCGCCGAGGCGCGCGATCTCGGCGCTGCCCACGCCCTCCACCATGCGGGCGCTCCACCCGAGGCAGGCGGCGGCATAGCGCACGCCGGCGAGGGCATGACCGAGATCGAGCTGGCAGTAGCGGAACGCCCGCTCGCCATATTTCCACGCCTCGCGCCAATGGACGGAAGACAGCGCCAGATGCAGCCGCGCCGGCCCCGCCGGGGACCGCGCAAAGCTGCGCTGCATGGCAAAGCCCGACGCGCTGGCAAAGGCGACCGAGGTCGAAGCCCGCGCGGCGAAGCGCTGCTCCAGCACATGGTCGCGGCTGACATAGTGATGGACCCCGTCGGGCACGCCGGCAACGTTGGACGCCAGCACATAGGCCTCGGTGGGGTGCAGATTGCCGCTGGAGGGATTGCAGCGCACCGCCCAGCGATCCGGCCCGTACTGCTTCCAGCCGGCGAGACCAAAGGAGAGTTCCAGCAGCAGCGCGACGCCGGCGAGATCCAGTGGCGCCGCCGGAACCGCGCCGGGCGTGACCATCTCGCCGTAGGTGACCGCCAACCCCTCCGCCGCCAGCGGCAGGGCGAGCCGCGGACAGCCCTCGAACTCCCGGAAGGGATTGGGCTGGGCGTCCCAATCCAGGGTTTCCGGCCCCGCCGCATAGGCCTTGAGGCTGTGCTTGGTGCGCGTGTGATAGGCGAGCGCCGTATCGGCCGGACGGGCAACGGGCGGGGCAGCATTCATGGTTCAGGACGCCTTGCGTTCGGCCGGGTCCGGACACGGCGCGTGCGGGCTGGAACAGCCTTCCAAGGACCGCGTCAAGGGGCGCGCCCCCGGATCGGACGGCCCCAGCAGGGACAGGACCGGCTCCCGGTCGAAGCCGGCGCAGCGCCCGCTGTCCGTCTCCACCAGCGGGCGGCGGATCAGCAGCGGCTCGGCCAGCATCAACGCGATGGCAGCCTCCGCGCCGACGGCGGAGGGGTCCACCGCGCCGGACTTCACCTTCGGCGCCGCCGGGTTGAACCAGGCGGCGACCGGGGTGTCACCGAAGAAGCCGCGCAGGCGCTCGGCGGTCCAGGGCTCGGCCAGGAGGCTGCGGACCTCCAGAGTGTGACCGGCATTGGACAGGGCGAGCTTCTGCCGGGCATTGGTGCCGCAGCCCGGCTTCTCGTAGAAGGTGACGGTGGCCACGAGCGGCTATTTCATCACGGTGAGCTGGACCAGCGGGGCAGCGCCGCCACGGCCGAGCACGGTGTCCACCTTCTTGCGCACGGCTTCCAGCGTCAGCGGCTTCACCACCGCGCCATGGGCGCCGGCCTTGAGGCCGCCCACCGCAACCGCCTCGTCCGACTTGTCGGTGACGATGAGGATGCGGACGTCCGGGAACTTCGCCTTCAGCTCGCCGATGAGCCCGTCGCCGCGCGCCTTCAGCAGGGAGACGCCGAGCAGGATGACGTGGGGCACCAGCCAGCCGGTGCCCTTCTCATAGGCTTCCTCCGGGGTGGCGAGTTCGTGGGTCTCGATCTCGTCGTGCAGCATGAACTGGAGCGCCGCGCGCGTGATCTCGTCCTCGTCGATCACGAAGACGCGCCGCTGGTCCACCGCCTTGGAAGTCTCAACGCCGATCTGCATCTTAACCCTCGCTCGTCTTCCCCTCGCCGGGGCGTTCACCCGTTCCCCTCGCCCGCATGCGAACAAGCGGGCCGGGCGCGCAAATTCCGCGTCAAGCAAGTTCCGTTCCTGAGCCCGCGGAGAGGCGGGCCGGCTGCAACACGGGGCGCTGTTCACCCTGTGTTTCAACGCCCGCGCACGCACGTCGCGCGCTCACGTGCGTGCGCGCCTCCGACCGCCCGCGAGCCCGCGTCCGCATGCGCGCGAATGCTTTCAGACACGCAGACGTTCGCATGCACACCAGTTGTTTTAATCCCGACACAGCAAAACGGGGCTGTCACGTTCGACACACCATGGCGCGCCCCGTCCTGCCGCCCGGATTTTGATACAAATCAAAGATTTGGGGGTGCCGAGGGCGAGTGGCACGCTGGTTGCTCTTTCCTTGGCGCAACAGCGAGTGAGGGCTGAGTGCACGCCTAGGCCACCTGCCAGCGTAGCGCTCCTTCCCGTAACCCGCGGGGCGTTTCCGACCGATATTGCTGACGAGAGAAACGGCCTCGCGCCACGCGCGCGGTGGTCTTCCGTATAGGTTCGAAGGAGAGACAGATGTCTTCGCTGCGACAGATCGCGTTTTACGGGAAGGGTGGCATCGGCAAGTCCACCACGTCCCAGAATACCCTGGCTGCGCTTGCGCAGATGGGCCACAAGATCCTCATCGTGGGTTGCGACCCCAAGGCCGACTCGACCCGCCTGATCCTGCACGCCAAGGCCCAGGATACCATCCTGTCGCTCGCGGCGAACGCCGGCTCGGTGGAAGACCTCGAGCTCGAGGACGTGATGAAGATCGGCTACCAGGACATCCGCTGCGTGGAGTCCGGTGGTCCTGAGCCGGGCGTGGGCTGCGCCGGCCGCGGCGTGATCACCTCGATCAACTTCCTGGAAGAGAACGGCGCCTACGAGGACATCGACTACGTGTCCTACGACGTGCTCGGCGACGTGGTGTGCGGCGGCTTCGCCATGCCCATCCGCGAGAACAAGGCGCAGGAAATCTACATCGTCATGTCGGGCGAGATGATGGCCATGTATGCGGCCAACAACATCTCGAAGGGCATTCTGAAGTATGCCAACTCCGGCGGGGTGCGCCTGGGCGGGCTGGTGTGCAACGAGCGCCAGACCGACAAGGAGCTGGAGCTTGCCGAGAACCTGGCGAAGAAGCTCGGCACCGAGCTGATCTACTTCGTTCCGCGCGACAACATCGTGCAGCACGCCGAGCTGCGCCGCATGACCGTGATCGAGTATGCGCCCGATTCGGTTCAGGCCCAGCACTACCGGAACCTTGCGGAAAAGGTTCACGCCAACAAGGGCAACGGCATCATCCCGACCCCCATCACGATGGACGAGCTCGAGGACATGCTGATGGAGCACGGCATCATGAAGGCCGTGGACGAGAGCCAGGTCGGCAAGACCGCCGCCGAGCTCACTGCCTGAGGCTGACGACTTCGATGGGCCGGCTGTGCGCCGGCCCATCGCCCCGGACGCCGAGCCACGTGGCAAACCGCACTGGTCCTGCCACGAATATTTCAGAAGGCTCCGCGTGACCTTTTTGATACGCCTTTCATGCTGCCTAGGCGCAAGACTTCTCAGACGTCCCGGTCCCTCGCCTTCGGGCGGGGGACCTTTTGCCGGACGGCACCTGCCAGCCCATCGCCGGACGCGCCCTGCGAGACTTTCATTCTCCCCATCCCCCGCATTTGGCCGCGACCCGACACAAGCGCGACATCGCCCGGACATCCCGCGCGCGGGCTGCGTCAGCCTCCGGACAGAAGTCTCGCAATCACGCCGGCCGACCGTCGCAATTGCGACGCGCCATCGCGAAGCGCTCGCAGAATGACGGCGCAAGATCCCACAGCAAACACCCTCACCACTCGGCTGTCGCCTTCCTGACAAGATTTCGCATCTGTCACGAAGAATGACGGCACACAGGCGTCGCCGTTTCGCGACAATACTGCACAAGTCCTTGCCAATGCGAACGATTCACAGATGACATCGGCTTGGTACGCGGTTTGCTAGTCACTGTCCGAAGCCGTGGTGAAGGGCTCGGAGCGAATTCATGCACATTGTCGTCTGCATCAAACAGGTCCCGGATTCAGCGCAGATCCGCGTCCACCCCGTCACGAACACGATCATGCGGCAGGGCGTGCCGACGATCATCAACCCCTACGACCTGTTCGCGCTCGAAGAGGCCATGCGGCTGCGCGACAAGTTTGGCGGCGAAGTCACCGTGCTCACCATGGGCCCGCCATCGGCGGAAGATTCCCTGCGCAAGGCCCTCACCTACGGCGCCGACCGCGCGGTGCTCCTGACCGACCGCTTCTTCGCCGGCTCCGACACCCTGGCCACCAGCTTCGCCCTCGCCACCGCCATCACCAAGATCGGCGAGACCTACGGCGTGCCGGACCTGGTCTTCACCGGCAAGCAGACCATCGACGGCGACACCGCGCAGGTGGGGCCCGGCATCGCCAAGCGCCTTGGCCTGATCCAGGTCACCTATGTGGCCAAGGTCGCCGACTTCGATCCGGCCGGGCGTACCATCACGCTGGAGCGCCGCGCCGAGGGCGGCACGCAGGTGCTCAAGAGCAAGCTGCCCTGCCTCGTCGCCATGCTGGAAGCCACCAACGAGATCCGCCGCGGCTCCATGGAGAACGCCCTGCGCGCAGCCCGGGCCGATGTCGTGAAGTGGAGCGCCAAGGATGCCGGCGTCCAGGACATGAGCAAGTGCGGCCTGAAGGGCTCGCCCACCATCGTGAAGCGCGTGTTCGCTCCGAGCGCGCGCGCCGAAAAGGCGAAGTTCATCGAGGCCCCCGAGGGCGGCAACCTCGCCGAGGCCCTGATCGCGGAAGTGTTTGCCCGCCAGCCCAATCTCGAAGCCGATCTGACCGCGCTGGCGCGCGGCTTCTGACGGCCGTCGACCCAGGAACAGAGAGCCGACCATCATGAGCGAGCCGAAGACACCCCCAGCCCCCGCCGCCGGTGGACGCGCGTCCACCAAGAAGGAACTGCCGGAACACTTCAAGGCGTACAAGCACGTCTGGGTGTACATCGAGCAGGAGCGCGGCCAGGTCCATCCCGTCTCCTGGGAGCTGATGGGCGAAGGCCGCAAGCTCGCAGACAAACTGGGCGTTGAACTCGGCGCCGTGGTGCTCGGCGCCGAAGGCGAGACGGTGCGCGGAGCGGTGGCGGAAGCCTTCTGCTACGGCGCCGACATCGCCTATGTGGTGGCCGACCCGGTGCTCACCGATTACCGCAACGAGGCCTACACGTCCGCGATGACGGACCTCGTGAACACCTACAAGCCGGAAATTCTGCTGCTCGGCGCCACCACGCTGGGCCGCGACCTCGCCGGCGCGGTGGCGACCACCCTGCTCACCGGCCTCACCGCCGACTCCACCGAGTTGGACGTGGACGCCGACGGTTCGCTGGCGGCGACCCGCCCCACCTTCGGCGGCTCCCTGCTCTGCACCATCTACACGCTCAACTACCGTCCGCAGATGGCCACCGTGCGCCCCCGCGTGATGTCCATGCCCATCCGGGTGGAAAAGCCGGTCGGCCGCGTCATCGAGCACAAGCTCGGCGTGGTGGAAGACGACATCATCACCAAGATCCTGAGCTTCCTGCCCGATCGCGATTCCAACAAGGCGAACCTTGCCTATGCGGACGTGGTGGTGGCTGGCGGCATGGGCCTCGGCTCGCCGGAGAACTTCCAGCTGGTGAAGAACCTCGCCGCCTCCATGGGCGCCGAATTCGGCTGCTCGCGCCCGCTGGTGCAGAAGGGCTGGGTGTCGTCCGATCGGCAGATCGGCCAGACCGGCAAGACCATCCGCCCCCGGCTCTACATCGCCGCCGGCATTTCGGGTGCGATCCAGCACCGCGTGGGCGTGGAGGGCGCCGACCTCATCGTCGCCATCAACACCGACAAGAACGCCCCCATCTTCGATTTCGCCCATGTGGGCATCGTGACCGACGCCGTGCGCTTCCTGCCCATGCTGACGGAAGCCTTCTCCAAGCGCCTGTCCGCACATTCCCGCGACAAGCTCGCCAGCTGAAGGATAGCTCCGATGATCGACGAAAAATTCGATGCCATCGTCGTTGGCGCCGGCATGGCCGGCAATGCGGCGGCCTACACCATGGCCAAGCGCGGCCTCAAGGTGCTCCAGCTGGAGCGCGGCGAGTATTCCGGCTCCAAGAACGTTCAGGGCGCCATTCTCTACGCCGACATGATGGAAAAGATCATCCCGGACTTCCGGGAAGACGCTCCGCTGGAGCGCCATCTCATCGAGCAGCGCTTCTGGATGATGACGGACAATTCGCACACCGGCCTGCAGTACCGGTCTGACGATTTCAACGAGGAAAGCCCCAACCGCTACACCATCATCCGGGCGCAGTTCGACAAGTGGTTCTCCAGCAAGGTGCGCGAGGCCGGAGCCCTCGTCGTCTGCGAGACCACGGTGACCGAGCTGGTCCAGGACGCCTACGGCAAGGTCATCGGCGTGAAGACCGATCGCGGCGGCGGCCAGATCCATGCGGATGTGGTGGTGCTGGCGGAAGGCGTCACCGGCCTGCTCGGCACCCGCGCCGGCCTGCGCAAGATTCCCAAGCCCACCGAGGTCGCCCTCGCGGTCAAGGAAATGCACTTCCTGCCGCAGGAGGTGATCGAGCAGCGCTTCAACCTCAAGGGCAATGAAGGCGTCGTGATCGAGGCCGTTGGCACCATCTCCAAGGGGATGACCGGCATGGGCTTCATCTATTCGAACCGGGAGTGCATCTCGGTGGGGCTCGGCTGCCTGGTGTCGGACTTCCAGTCGAGCGGCGTTTCGCCCTACCAGCTGCTCGAGAAGTTCAAGAGCCACCCTTCCGTCGCTCCGCTGCTGGAAGGCTCCGAGGTGAAGGAATATGCCGCCCACCTCATTCCCGAGGGCGGCTACAAGGCGATCCCCCAGCTCTATGGCGACGGCTGGGTGGTGGTGGGCGACGCGGCCCAGCTCAACAACGCCATCCATCGCGAGGGCTCGAACCTCGCCATGACCTCGGGGCGCATCGCGGCGGAGACCATCTTCCAGGTCAAGTCCCGCAAGGACCCCATGACCGCCCAGAATCTGTCGCTCTACAAGAAGATGCTGGACGACAGCTTCATTATGAAGGATCTTAAGAAGTACAAGGATATGCCAAAGCTGCTGCATATCCAGTCGCAAAACTTCTTCCTCACCTATCCCCAGCTGGTCAACAAGGCCATGGAGAACTATCTGCGTGTCGACGGCACGCCGAAGAAGGAGAAGCAGAAGCTGACGATGAAGTCCTTCGTCTCCGCGCGGTCGTGGGCGGGCCTGTTCGGCGACGCCTTCCGCCTCGCGCGCGCCTGGCGCTGACGTCCTTTTCGGTCAGCCCGTTGTTCGCTCGGACCCACCGTCCGGCATCAGATTGCTCAAACCCAGGCGGCGGAAGATATCCGCCGCCGCCACCCTTCGGGAGTTTCCCATGGCCACTACCGAAACCGCCGTTCGCGTCGAGGACAAGCTCTTCCAGAACCGCTACCTGGTGGATGCCGGCCGCGCCCATATCAAGGTGCGCCCGCACACCACTCCCTCCCCCGCCCTCAAGGCCCTGCTCACCACCTGCCCTGCCAAGTGCTACGAGATGAACGACAAGGGCCAGGTGGAAATCACCGCCGACGGCTGCGTGGAATGCGGCACCTGCCGCATCATCGGCGAGCCCTCCGGCGACATCGAGTGGAACTATCCGCGCGGCGGCTACGGCGTGCTGTTCAAGTTCGGCTGATCTTCCAGGGCACGGCCCGCCCGCCGTTTTCAGGGACCGCGCCTTCTCGATTTTTCATCCGATTGTGCTGCCCTGAGCAGCCGAAAGCTTCGATCCAACATGTTGAAACGCCTCCGGAGCGGCTCCAACGGGCCACTCCGGAGGCGGTATTTGCGTGCTGTTTCCAGTATCGGCACCCGGGGCGTCGGCCCCTCTGGAACAGTTCCGCCTTCCCTCCTAGATTAGGGACGGGAGGACGTTCCATGTCCGCACATATGGCCGAAGAGCCAGATACCGTTATTGAAGCCCTCGACTGGCAGGGGCGTCCGTTGCGGTGCCAGGACTGTCCGCACGAGGACATCCACGCCGAAGGCCGCTGCGACCTGGGCAAGGTCTGCGTGGCCGACCGCCGGCGCAAGCGCATCGACCGCTTCTTTTCCCAGAATGCGGCGCTGGCGGCCCGCTATCTCGACCATCCCTATTTCGAAGTGCGGGCGCTGGCGGCCAAGCATGCCAGCGTTTTCCTGCTCGCGCCGCTGAAGGACGATCCCGAGCCGGACGTGCGCGTGGTGGCCGCTGCGCGTCTGCCGGTGGCACGGGTGAAGGAGATGCGCTTCGACATCGAGCCGCGAGTGCGGATCGCCGTCGCGGAGCGGCTCGAGGGCAGCGATCTCGTCGCCATGCTCGCCGATGGCGACTACCAGGTCCGCATCGCCGCGGCTCGCCGCGCCCCGCCGGACGCGCTGGTCTATCTCATGCACGATTCCGAAACCGACGTCCGCCGGGTGGTGGCGCGACGGCTGCCGCAGGCCCAGCTTGCCCGCATGGCCAGTGACGATGATCCCCTGGTGCGCGTGGTGGTGGCTGAACATCTCGATCCGGACCGCCTCGCGCCCCTCGTTGCCGACCCCGACATGCGGGTCCGCTTCGTCGTTGCCGAGCGGATCGATCCCCGCTTTCTGCCGCCACTGACGGAAGACAGCGTGCCACCCGTGGCCGAGGTCGCCCGCCAGCGCCTTGCCTCGTCCTGACGCGGCACTTTCAACACACGTTCTGGCAAGAAAGGTCGGCGGACGGGTCCGCCGACCTTTTTCTTTAGGCCAGGTCGCGAGCGACAATCATTTGCAATTTAATACACCGGAAGATGCCCCGCGCACCGGCGCCTCCGTAATATTCCGGACTAGACACGCGATCCAACACTGATTCTGGCATCCTAACTGCATGGCAATGCCGTGGATGAATGGCAGAGCGAGCGCCACTGCCCCGTTTGAGAAGACGCTCGAGAACCGAGGATGCCATGATCGAAGTCACAGCGAATGAAGTGAAATTCTCCGCCTATCGGGCGGATCCCGAAGGCACCCCCAAGGGGGCGGTCGTGGTCCTGCAGGACGTGTTCGGGGTGAATGCCGACATCCGCAAGATCGCGGACGGCTTTGCCGCCGCCGGTTATGTCGCGGTCGCGCCATCCCTGTTCGACAAGGTGAAGTCCAACATCGAGCTGGACGCCTCGGCCGACGCCGAGGGCCGCTCGCTCACCGCCGAGCTGGGCACAGAATGGCCTATCGAGGCCATCCAGGCTACCGTGGACACGGTGAAGGACGCCGGCAAGGTCGCCCTCGTGGGCTATTCCTGGGGCGGCTACCTCGCCTATCTCGCCGCCAACAAGGTAAAGGGCCTCGCCTGCGCCATCGGCTACCATGCCGACGGCCTGCTCGAGGGGGTGATGGAGAAGCGCCGCATTCCCACCCTCATCCATTTCGCCGAGCAGGACCCGCTTGTGTCCGAGGAGGACCGGATCCAGTTCCGCGCCCGCCGGCCGGACGTGTCGGCCTTCTCCTATCCGGAAGCCGCGCGCGGCTTCGGCTATGCGGCCGGGCCGGCCTATAATGCGGAAGCGGCCGAGAAGGCGCAGGAGCGCACCCTGTTCTGGATTTCCCAATATGTGGTGGGCCAGGGTCCGGTGCTGTTGAAGAACGCGGGCGCCTATGCCCAGGCCAAGACGGAAAAGAAGAGCAAGAAGAAGGCCGACGACGACATGGGTCCGCCCGCCGACTGAGCCGAACCTGGCGAGAGCATTTTCCGCCCCCGCCGGGTCGCTGAAATTGCTCAAGCTTGCGCGTGGTTGGCCTGAGGTTGCGTTCGTGCATCCCGCCCCTGCGGGATGCACGACACCTCACCCCACATGTTCCAAGCTCGCCACAGCACGCAACGCCATACGAAGACTTGCTCCATCGCCGTTTTTCTGTCGATTGGGGATGGAAATATTTGCCGACTTGGTCCAAGCTTACGGACGTTTCATCGGATACCGCCGACGCGGGAGTCCATCAGGGACGCCACCATGAGCGTGATCGAGCACGATTTCGGCGCGGGTAAGCGGCGCAAGGAGAAGCGCTTCCGGGAGCTGCTCAGCCTTGATGCCCTGCATGAGCAAAATGTCCGGGCCAACCCGCTGCCGTATCTGGAGCGGGCGAGTGAGCGCATCTTCCAGCTGGAACGCACCCTGTTCGAAGCCGCCCTGGCCGGCCGGCTGCCAGCCGACGGCGATACGCCTGAGCCCGCCATCACCATCAGCGCTGCGGAGTATCAGCGCCTTCTCGCATGCCGCGCCGTGGTGGACGCCGCCTTCGCGGAAATCCAGGCGCGGCCTGAGAGCGACGACACCGTTTGAGAAGCTTTGGGCGACTGAGGGCCGGACAAAGGTCCCGCTCTCACCCGAGGTGTTTGCCGCCGTTGACCTCGCCCGATCGCGCGGCGGGCTGAGGAAGCCAAGCCGGACCTCAAATTGAATAATAACAACGTCCTGGCCATTCGACAGCGACGAAGTTTGGCCCGACCGGTTGCGTAAGCCGTCCGGCCCGCACATGGCGACACCACCATGGCGAGCCGACCGATTTGCGCTCCTTCGGAGCGCGCGATCCCGTCATACCAATAGCCCGTGAGCTTGATTCATGGGCTATTGGTCAAGCCCGCGCGGCGATTGAGCGTCACCCACTTGGCATCGGTCAAAGGCCGAGGCCGATGGTATCAGTTATGGACCGAAGCCGGCGGCGTCCACTGATAGAGGTCGCCCCAGCCGCTCTCCGCCTTCACCTCATGGGTGAAGCCCAGCTCGCCGAGGGCGGCGGCAAAGCCCAGTTGCTCCCCGCTCTTCACGCTGGCCAGAAGTGGCACCTTCTTGCCCTGCAGCTCGCCGAGAAGGGCCGGGAGCACCTTGTCCTCGCGTACCGCCGGCGCCACGGCGGCATAGGCCACATGGATGGCCTCGCTGTTGCGGAAGCACCATTCGAAATCGTCGCGGCGGGCGAGCAGGGCGCCGACGATGCCCTTTTCATTGTCCACCAGCACCGGCGACAGGCCGGAGGTGCAGCAGGCCATCAGCTCGGACAGAAGGCTCTCCTGCTCCCGCTCGTCCTCGACCTTGAAGGGGACATCGGACGACACCTGGCGCAGCAGCCCCCAGATGCCCTGCACGTCGCTCAGTGACGCGATGCGTCGTGTCAATTCGGCCATAACATCTCTCCAGCGAAGACAAAAAAGAACTTGCAGATTTTAGATGATCCGTCAGAATTTTCAATATTCGCGATGGCTTTTGCTAGATAATTCGCAATGTCGCGAAGCACACGCGCCAGCTGTTTTGCTGTTGGATGCGCGACACTGTCGCCTCCCCGACACGCAATTCCATGCTTCCGCATCTGGCAAGAACCTTGCTCACACCTGAGGAGCGGGGCCTGAATAGCGCGCTCCGCCTTATCTGCTGGAGCAAGGCATGTCAGAGAGTGAAGGCTTTTTCATCGACTGGGACGGCAACGCCCGTAGCGTCTCCGATCCCGGCGGCGGATATGTGTGCGATACCGACATGGTCGCCAAATACGTGGCGGTGAACACCAAGACCGGAGCACTGGTGCACGAAGGCACCTACTACAAGACCATCGAGGCCATCGCGAAGGCCGGCATCAAGGCATCCTTCGTGCCGGGCTCCCATCCCTGGGGCTCGAAGAAGGACGGATTCTGAGCAGGCGGGCGGGCACCCGCGCCCGCCCCTTGCCGACGGCAACAGCGAAACACACAGCACCCGACCGGCGACGCGACACCTGACCGTCGCCCAAAAAGGAGATTCGGCGATGCTCCCGACGACGATCCTCATCGATGAGGCCCCCCGCTGCATCGTTCGCCCGAACGACACCAAGGACCTCAACCGCTTTTTGCGCAACGCGAAGTCCTATCTTCTGGCCGAAAAGCCGGACGGCAAGATCACCCACCGCAGCGCCTCCGACGAAGAGCTGGCGAAGTGGCGCAGCGCCCTCGCCCTGCACCAGGCCTGGGGCGGATCGGACGAGGATTTTTTCGGCGTTCCGCTTTAGGGCGGCACCCGAACGGCCAGCATTACCGCGTCTACTAAGGTCAGGGCCGCGCCCGAAACTCAGGGCCGCGCCGCGTGGCCGGCAGTGTCATGGGGATTGCCGGCGGTGTTGCGCATCCAGTCGGCGAGTTTGGCCATGGCGCCATAGACCTCGTCCCGCGCCGCTGCGTCCGCCACGGTCTCCTCCAGCGCGCCGCGCATGCACAGCAGCCAGGCGTCGCGCTCGCTGTTGCCGATGGCAAAGCCCATGTGGCGCTGGCGCAGGCGCGGATGGCCCTTCTCCACCGAATAGAGCTTGGGGCCGCCGGTCCATTCGGTCAGGTAGCGCTTCAGCACGTGCTTGGTCTGGGAGAGGTCGTCCGCATGCATGGCGCGGATGCCCTCGGCCTCCGCCAGCGTATCCATGCGCCGGTAGAAGGCCTCGACCAGCCGGTCGATGACCACCGCGCCACCCAGACGCTCGAACATGGGTACCGCCTCGACCGTGTCGGACATGGGTCAACCTCTCGCAAAGAGTTCGCAGCAAACGCGCCGGCCGATAGGGCGAGGATGCCGCCTATTCGTCCATGTTGGGCAGAAGGATCACCTCGGCCGGCGCCCCCGCGCCCTGGGCCTCGACGAAATCGAGCGCCGAGACGAGGGAGAGCCCGCCGTCGCTTTCCATCAGCACCACCGCGTCCGGAGGCAGCTTGCCGAGCGCCTCGAGGAGTTGTGCCACCGTCATGACCATCCCTCGCCCATCGTCCCGGATATCATCGATCCCGCCATGGCCCCGCTCAGGCCAGGCCCAGCGGCGCGCCCGCCTCGTCGAAGGCGAGCACCACTGTTTCCTCGTCCATGGTCACCTCGGCCCGGCGCAGCGCGCCGTTGCCGTGATATTCGTAGCGGTGCGCCAGCTCGACCTCGCCATAGACCATCTTGTCGAAGCCCGTCAAAAGCCCGTCCACACCAAAAAAAGCGCGGATGAAGGTGTTGCGATGGGTCAGCTGCGCCTCCGGAATGGCTTCCACCAGCCGGAAGGGCAACTTCACGCCCGTATAGGTCGTGTAGAAACGGCATTCGCCCACCTCCACGCCCGCCGTCTCCAGATCACCCGTCATCCTGTCTCCATCCCGGACATCTTCTTGAAGCGCGATCCCGGCCCCCTCAGTCGGGCGAGATCATGATCTCCATGGTGTCGTCGAAATCGTCATACGGGAAGGGGCGCTGTTCCTCTTCCACCAGCCGGACGCCGCACAGGCACACGTCGCGCCCCACCACGGCAAGGGCGATGGGCTCCAGATGCTTGCCCTCGCAGGCGCCCTCCACGCAGGTGCCGCTCTCGATGTCGAACAGCGAGCCATGGCGGCCGCAGCGCAGGCGCGTGCGATCCGCGTTGAAGAATTGCCCGCCGCCGATATTCAGCCACGTTCCCTGGTGGGGGCAGGCATTTACATAGCCCGCAAACTCCCGCACTGCGGTGCGGATCACCACGATGCGGAAGGGGCGCGCCTCGCCGTCGTCCATGACCCGGGACAGGTCGAAGGCCTTGGCCGCGCCGGGAGCAATCTCTTCAATCTCGCAGATGGCATAAATATCGATCTCGTCGGCAGACATCCCTGTCCCGCTCCTGCCCTGCCTGAAACACACCGGCCTGAAAATGCCGGCTCCTGTCGCAAATGAAACAGACTGTCGGCACATCCAGCCGCTGCAGCGGCCGGGCTCCGAACTGCCCCGATATTTGCATGAAGCATGCCGACTGCCGCCTGCCCCGCCGGGACGGCGCACGACCATGTGCGCGAGGGATGACGCCTGATGGCCGCGATGAAGTTCTACATGACCCCCGGCTCCTGCTCGACCGGCATCCACATCATCCTGGAGGAACTGGAGGAGGTGTTCGAGGCCCACATCGTGAACCTGCCGGCGGGCGACCATTTCAAGCCCGACTATGTGGCGGTGAACCCCAAGTCCACCATCCCGGCCCTGGTGCGGCCGGACGGCAGCGCCCTCACGGAGGTGGTCTCCATCGCCTATTGGCTGGCGCGCAGCCGAGGCCGCGGGCGGCTGTGGCCCGCCGACGCCGATGCGGAAGCCCGTGCCCTGGAGGCCATGGTCTATGTGGTGGGCACGGTGCACGGCCAGGGCTTCGCGCGCATCTTCTCCACCCCGACCTTCGCCGCCAGCCCCGCCGACCGGCCGAAGGTGGAAACCCTGGGCCGCGATATCGTGAGTCAGGGCTTCTCCATCCTCGACAGCGCGCTCGCGGGCCGGGACTATGTGGCGGGCGGTTTTTCGGCGGCCGATCCCATCCTGTTCTACGTGGAATTCTGGGCGGACAAGACCGGCATGGACCTGCCGCCCAACCTCGCCGCCCACTACCGGCGCATGCTGGAGCGGCCGGTGGTGCAGCGCGTGCTGCGTGAGGAAGGCTACAATCTCGCCCTGCTGGGCGTGACGCAAAGCCTTCCCAACTGACACGACTTGCCAATCGTTACAGCCAACAAGGAGAGTGCCCATGGCCGACATGTTCGTGGTGACCGAAGAAAACCGGGACGACATGTCCCGCAAGGCGGGCATCTTTCTCTATTCGGAAACCAAGCTCTGGCTCGAGGATGCCTGCGTCCACCGCGCCGACGGCCCGGCCATCGTCTCGCCGGACGGCGTTGAGCGCTGGTATGTCCGCGGCACCGAGGTGACGCGGGGCGTCAAGGCCCTGTTCTCAGAGAACAAATGGTCGCTCGCCAAGGGGCTCGACACCGACGAGAAGCGCGCCCGCTTCGCCGCCCAGTTCCTCGGCTGAGGCGGCCGCACAGCACCCCGAAACGGGAATGGCCGGCGCAAGGCCGGCCATTCCGAAAGCAAGACACCGAGATGTGATCAGATCAGGCCGAGCTCCAGCTGGACCTCGTCGCTCATGCGCGACTTGTCCCATGGCGGATCGAACACAAGCTTCATCTTGACGTCCGAAACCCCCTCAACCACGCCCACTGCCTGCTGCACCCAGCCGAGCATCTGCCCGGCCACCGGGCAGCCCGGCGCGGTGAGAGTCATGTCGATCTCCACCACGCCCTCGTCCTTGACCTCAATCCGGTAGATGAGGCCGAGATCATAAATATTCACCGGGATTTCAGGATCAGTCACCGTGCGCAAGCCGGCGATGATGGATTCCATCAACGCCGCTTCATCTTCCGCAAACTCGTCAATGCTCCGCACCTCACCATGGAGGATCATCGTGGTCGGAGCGGCAATGCCGTGATCACTTGGCTGAGTCATTTGCCCATTGCCTCCTGCCCCCTCGTCATACAATCCAGTAGCAAGTGCAATGCCAACGGCAAGCCGACTGCCACGGTGCGATCGGGCCGCCCACGCCCGGCCTCAGTCGAGGCCTTCCGCCAGTGCCGCCACCACCGGCCACCCCACGGCGCCGGTGGGATCGAGGACCTTCAGGGCCTCAAGCTTCTCCGCAGCCTCATCCGGCCGGCTCTGGCGCAAATGGATGAAGGCCAGCGCCTTGAGTGTGTAGAGGGCAAATCGTCCCGGCCCCTCCGGCAGAATGTCGTGCGGCTCCCACTTGTGCCAGTCGAGGTCCCACCCCGCCTGGCTCGCCGCCTCCTTCAGCCCGCCCTCGGCCGCCGCTTCCGCCTCGTCCAGGTTTCCCTGGTAGGTGTGGATCTTGTAGAGGCAGAAATAGACCGGAAGCTCGGCCGGCGCCGTCGCAAGCGCCTGGCGGAACAGCTCGTCCGCGCGCTGGCGATCCCGGCGATAGGCGATGACGCCCTGCTGGAGCAGCGCGTTCACCGTATCCGACACCTCGCCGAAATTGATGACATCCGTATTGGGCAGCAGGTCGATCATGACTTCAGCCCTTCGATGGGGCTGGCGAAAGCCTTCAACGGGTCATTTCACCAGATAGGGATGGGACGGCGCATCGGCGGTCCGGGCGTTGCGAAAGGTCAGCGCGCGGCTCACCGCCTGGGCGATGACCAGGGCCCGGGCATCGAGCCCGGTCCAGTCGGCGCCACGGCCGCGGGGGTCGATCTCCAGCAGCTTGACGCCGGCGGGCACTTCGGTGCCGTCGCGCACCACGCCGCGCACGATGCCGTCAAACGGCGCGCAGATGGATTCGCCGCCGAGATAGCCGATGTGGAAATCCTTGAAGGCGCGAGCGCCGATCTCGATGGCGGTATGCCAGCGGCCCGGCACCTTGGACCGCACGAAACGGTCTGCGGTGACACTGCCGAGGGGGCGGGCGATCCCGTCCGGCGCGTCGGTGGGGCCGTGCTGGATGATCTGGCCTTCCTTGCCGGGGCGCGTCTCGATGGCGAGGTCGCAATTGGTGCCGCCGCTGAAGCCCGGCCCGAGGCCGATGGTGAGCTTGGCGAGGCGCCGCAGGTCCGGGGTCACCTGGTACTTGTTCATGCGGGCGTCGACCAGAAGGTCGATGGTTCCGAGCACGATCAGGTCGAGAAGGCCGAGGCTGGTGACCTGGACGGCGTTACGCGCGAGGCCGGCGCGGATATGGACGCCGGTGTCGGCGCGCTCCGCCTTCACCCCGTCCACGCTCACGTCGTCCTCGAACAAAGCGTCGTGGAACGCCATCTTGCGACGAATGACCGGCGGCATGGGATCGTGGGAGAGGACGACATTATAGCCGCCGCGGTACAGCTCGACCGCAACGGCCGAGGCGATTTCGTTGGTCCCCAGAATCGTTGCGAAAGCGCGGCGCGCGCGCGTTCGGCCCTGCTGTTGCAATTCGCTCATGACCGGTCTCGTTTCCTCGGGGCGACACTTTGAAAGCAAGAGCCGGGCCGCTTGGAACGCCTTCAGGTTGCGGATGGAAATCGCATCCAAGGCCCCATTGGGCGCACCGACGGCCGCCCGCGTCGGCCGGTTCTGAACCAAGCCGCGCCACAGCTGTCGCCTTTGCGACAGGATCTGCCTGCGGCGGGAACGGGGTGGTGGCGGGTCGCACTTGGTTTCGACCTTGCATGGCACCGCGCGAACGAAGGAGACAATGCAATGGCTATGGCCGCAGAGGAAATCGAGCGCCTCGTGAAGGAAGCGCTACCCGACTCGCAGGTGGTGATCGTGGATCTCGCCGGCGACGGAGACCACTATGCCGCCCGGATCACCTCGGAAGCATTCCGGGGCAAGAGCCGGGTGCAGCAGCACCAGATGGTCTATGCCGCGCTCCAGGGCAACATGGGCGGCGCGCTCCACGCCCTGAAGCTGGAAACCCTCGCCCCGAAATAGGGCGCCCCAGCTCGGCCGCGCCGACGCCGCTGTTCTTTTCCAACGCCTTTCTTCACACCGGAGTTCTTGCCATGGCCAGTTCAGCTGAACGTATCCAGGACATCATTTCGTCCGCCGACGTGGTTCTTTTCATGAAGGGCGTGCCCGCGGCGCCGCAGTGCGGCTTCTCCTCCGCCGTCGTGCAGGTGCTGGCCCAGGTCGGCGTGCCCTATCGCGCGGTCGACGTGCTGCAGGACCCCTTCGTGCGCGAGGGGATCAAGGCCTTTTCCAACTGGCCGACCATTCCGCAGCTCTACGTCAAGGGTGAATTCGTCGGCGGCTGCGATATCGTGCGCGAGATGTTCCAAGCGGGCGAGCTGACCGCCCTCCTCGCCGAAAAGGGCGTGGCCGCGCCCGTCGCCTGATGCAGCTTTCCCGGCGCCCACAGGGAGCCGGGATTTGATCACGCCGGCCCGCCTGCAGCCTTGCCGGCGGGCCGTTTTTTGTGTCGTTTACGTTGGTGAAAAGCGCATTCTCTGGTGAAAAGCGCACTTGGCTCGCCGCTACCCGTGATGCAGGCCTGAAGCGCGGATGACTGTAGAAACAAAGATGCTCCGGCGGAGCGGAAGGCTTCGCCGGAGCATTCGTCGCACAATTGGTACCTGCCGCCTCGCCCCGAAATGACTCACGAGGCTGGTGACTACGTAATCGCCCGGATTGCACCGCCCGCCTCGGACGGCTTCAATACAGACACGTTGATCACGCGGCCTTGGTGGTTGCTTCGGTCTTGAGCGCATCCACTGCGGTGCGCGTGAGACGGAAAACGCCGCGACCGCCAGCCAGCGCCTGATAGCTGTCCGCCGCCTGGTAGGACAGGAAGTTGAACCAATCCTGCGGGTCGAGGCCCGTGGGACGTTCGCTGATCTCCACGATCGTGCCGTTGGGAGCGAACCGCGAGTGAATGATAACCGTTTCCGCGTCCATCGTGCTTCTCCACTTTGACCTCGTCGCGAACCGGCAGATCCCCATCCCCTCTTCGCGACGATCCTAAAAAACAGAAACGTCTACCGGCGGCACGGCATGCCGCAGCCAATCCGGCATCTCCCCATCCGTCCTGTCGTGCCAGCGGCAGGGCGGATTTTCTTTGCCCTCTCGCGAGGGCGGCCGGAAAGAAGCGCCCCGCAACCCGGCGGGACGCTTCTTGTCCAATCAGAGGCCGGAGAACTCGCCGAGGAGTTCCACCGTCACGTTCTCGGTGCCGAGAACGGTGATGTACTTGGCCAGGCGCGACTTCGAGCCCACGCCCACGATCGCGTCGAGCAGCTCGTTTTCCTCACGCGAGGTCTTCGAGAGACCCTTGCGGCCCTCCTGCACGAAGACGTGGGACGCGCTGCCGTCCTTGTCCGAGGTCTGCCGCGCGGCAAGGCCCGGCTCGACGGTGATGAGCGCTTCGAGGAGGTTTGTCCCTTCCGAAACCTCAATGGTCTTTCCGGCGGGCATAACCTTCAACGTAACCGTGGACATCATAAGCTCCTGTCGTTTCAACTTTTGTGGTTGGGGTGCGATATTGTTTGCCTTCAGTAGATGGCGGCGCCCGCCCCTACATTGATCGAGGCATCCTTCATCGTTGCAACGATGAACTCGATTTCGTCCTCGGACAGGTGCGTGTGGAACGGCAGGGCGATTGCCCGGTCGGCCACCTTCTCGGTCACGAGGAAGTCGCCCTTGCGATACCCGAGGTCGAAGTAATGGCGCTGCAGGTGCAGCGGCGCGCTGTAGGCGGCGGATTCCACCTTCTCCACCTTCAGATCGTCGACGATGGCGTCGCGGCTCGACTTGGAGAAGCGGGTGCCCAGATGCACCACGTAGAGGAACCAGTTCACCTCCGTCACGTCCGGCCCGATGAAGGGATCCTTGATGCCCTCGAAGGACTGGACATATTTCTGGTAGAGATGCTCCACCGTGTGCCGCTGCTCGAGAATTTCCTCGAGCCGCCCCAGCTGGGCGAGGCCGAGCGCGGCGGTCACGTCGCTCATGGCGCCCTGGTAGGGCGCGCTCATGGAGACCACCACCGAAGAGCGCTCATCCAGCCGGTGGGCGCGGAAGCGCCGCAGCCCCACCGCCACGTCGATGTCATCGGTCACCACCATGCCGCCCTCGCCGCACACCAGCGGGAAGGGCTGTGAGAAATCAAACACGGATGTGTCGCCGAACGACCCAACCAGCGCGCCCTTGTAGCGCGAGCCGATGGCCTCGGTGGAATCCTCGATCAGGGCCAACTTGTGCGTCCGCGCCAGCTCCTGGAAGGCGGTCCAGGGCGCCGGATGGCCGTTGGAATTACCGGCGACGATGGCCTTGGTCTTCTCGGTGATCTTGGCCGCCGCCTTTTCAGGAACCAGCGTTCCGGCCCAATAGTCGATATCGGCGAAGACCGGCCGGGCGCCAGAAAGGCTCACGGCGTGGACCGTCTCGCGGAAGGAGTGGGGCGAGCAGATCACCTCGTCCCCGGGCCCGATCCCATAGGCCTTGAGGGTGTAAAGCAGCCCCAAGGTGCCGCTGGGCACGGCCACAGCATACTTGCGGCCGAGATAGCCGGCGAACGCCGCCTCGAAAGCCTCGGCGGTCGGTCCGCTGGACAGGCGCGGCGCCTGCAGCGCCTCGGCCACGGCCTGAAGCTCGATGACGGTGATGTCGGGATCCGACAACAGGATCGATGCGCCCTCGGCGCCGTCGTCGGCCGACAGGTCAGCGTCGTCGAAGAGATCCATGTCGCTCATCACGCGCTCCGCCGGGCAAGGATGACACCGGTCGCGCTCGCGGGATCGAGCGTGATGTGGGCGCAGTGATCGGCGGTGTCGAGCAGGTGGATGTCGTATGTCGAATAGGTGCGGAATGGCGATTCCGTGACATCGGAGGCGTCGCACTGGGTCCAGGACAGGGCCGGAAACCGGCGACGCAGTTCGGCAAAGACCGGCCCGGACGCGTTCTCCGCCGTGAGGAGCTGCTCGATCTCGGTGAGGTCGCTGTCGCTGAGGGCCATAACCTAACTCTCCCTTGCCGAAGATGAGACACGTCCGCGTCTTCTGTCGCGGTCCGAAGTCCCCCATGCAGGATCATTGCCAAATTAGATCATTGCCAAAATTTGCGTTCGCTATCGTCGTTGAGGAGATCCAGAACCTCCTTCAATCGGTCATGGGTACTGTCGAGTTCCCACAGCCTTGTGCCGTGGTTCTTGCGGAAGAGCTGCCAGGCACTCCCCTCCGCGTCGAACAGCAAAAGGGCGATGTCCACGACGCCGCCCTCCGGATCGATGTTGCGCGAGCAGCACGCGCTTTCGATGCGATAGCCGCCCTGGGTGGCCAGCACCCGGGGCGTGACATAGCGATAGCGCTTGCGCGCCTTGATGGCGCGCTCGATGCGCTTCTTGTCGAGATCGTTCGGATGAGCGGGCAGCCTCATCGTCTCGTCTCTTTCCTCAGTCCAGGCCTTGCCGGCTTTGCGTAAGGATCACTCGAGCGGGGAGATCTCTTCCTCGAGGCACCCCACCACGAGGCGTTCGGTGAACTCGATCAGATAGATGGGCGTGTTGGTGTCGGTGTGGGTGCCCACCTGCACGATCTCGCCGGTGGCGCCGAGGCCCACCAGCAGCGCCTCCTCCGGGAAATCCGGATAGGAGCCGTCATTGTAGAGGTCGATCAGAGTCTTGACCTTCTGGCCCCACTGATACTTGGGGTTGCGCGGCTCAAGGATCATGCTTTGGGTGCTCCGGGCAGGGGAATGTCCATTTCGTCGCGCGGGATCGCGCTTTCGAGTTCCTTGCGCTTCATACCCACGCGATTACCGCTTTCGGTGAACTCGACGCCGTAGATATAGAATTGCTGCAGGAAGGTACCGATGGAAACCACGTAGCCGATCTCGCCCTTCTTCGCGAGGATCTCGCCGATTTCCTTCCCGGCATAGGTTCCGTCGTTGCGAATGACCCGCTTGGCCTTCACCTTTTCGCCGAAGTTGAAATACGGCGGCTCTGAGACTTCGACCACATCACTGTCACGGACAATGTTGCTCATAGCGGCATCTCCCTCAAAAGCTCCCCGCCCGCCTTCGCGCGGGACCGGGCGACCTCGCGCACGAAGTCGTCGTCGTCATCGATCAGCTGTGACACCTGGGTGGGAGCGATGCGGCTCGCCACCTCGTAGCGCACCCGCCAGTCCGGATCGGCGACGAGCGCGGAGAGAAGATCGGGGGCAAGGCGCTGGGCCACTTCCAGGCGCACCTGCGGGCTCCGGTCGTTGACCATGCACAGCAGCCATTCCGATGGCAGGCGCTGGGCCACCACGCGGCGGACCTCGGCTTCCGGATCGTCCACCATGCGCGACAGCAGCGGCGGAGCGATGCGGCGCGCAACGACGAGCCGCACGTAATAATCCTCGTCCGTCATCATGGGGGAGAGGTCGGCATCCTCCAGCAGCGAGACGATGCGGATACGCACCTCCCGGTGGGGATCGTTGCGCAGCGGCAGGATCTTAGTCTTCGGCAGGCGCCGCGCCGCATTCCAGCGCACGGTCTCCTCCGGATCGTTGAGAAGCGGGGGCAGGACGAACACGTCCGCGTGCTTGGCCGCGATGGCCCGCACCTCGAAATGGTCGTGCCGCACATAGGAATTGGCGAGCGAGGGATTCCAGTTGAAGAAGCGGTCGATGCGCCGGGCATAGCGATCGTTCACGCAGGCCCGCCGCAGATGGCATTTTCCCGCCGCCAGGAGGTCCTGGTGGGCGCACGCGGAGCAATCGACGTCTTCCCCGAGCCAGGTCTTGGCCTCGTCGATGTCGTCTTCAATCTTCATCGTCCTGCCCCGCTCTGTTCAGCACGTCGAGCAAGAGCTTCGCACCGATCTTGTCGGTGGGATCGAGCTCGAGCAGCTTCATCGCCGCGGCCCGCCCCTCCTCCAGGTCGCCGAGGCGCATGTTGAGGTAGGCGTAACCCTTCAGCGTAAACAGGAAGAAGCGCGGCATCAGGCGGTCGTAGCGCGAGAATTCGGCATCCTGCGCGCGCACCTCCCGCCAGTCGGCCGGCAGATTGGTCTCCCGCTGCGCCTTGGCCAGGCACACCCGCGCCACCTCCAGGCATTCCCGAAGCCGGCCCTTGTAGAAATAGAAGCGGTAGAGACCGATCAGCACCGCGGCATGCCCTGGCGCCAACGCCTCGGCCTGCCGCAGATGGCCTTCCGCAACTTCGTCCTGCTGGTAGGAGAGGCCGGCTTCCCACAGATGATGCTGTGCGTCTTCCGGCAGCCCTCCCCCCATCACGGCGCTCGCGAGGAGCGCCTCGGGGGTGAGGAAATCCGGTTCGCCCGAAACCTGCGAGCCTTCCATTCCGCTCCCCTCGTTTCCCGTCCCGCCCGCAGCTGCCAAACGCAAGGCACCTGCGCGCGACAAAAGCCGGAGCGGCAGCGCCGCCCCGGATCACCTCAGATCAGTGCGCGTGCGAACTGCAGGTGGTCGCCTTGGGGTCCTGGAACACCAGGCCCGTCTTGGCGGCCGTATCGGTGAAGTCGATGGTGACGCCATCGAGCAGCAGGCGGCTTTCCGCCGGCAGGAACAGCTTCAGGCCGTCCTGCTCCACCACCGCGTCGCCGGGCGAGGGCTCCTGGAGCACCGCGATCTCGGCATTGAGCCCGGAGCATCCACCGGGGGTCACATGCATCCGGAAACCGGCGCTGGGACCGCCGTCGGCCATGATCATCATGCGGATGAAGCGCTGGGCCGAACGGGTCATCGTGAAGTTCATCGCGTCTCTCCTTACGCGGTGGGCTGATAGCGCGGATACGCGTTGTCGATGACGCAGGTATCGTCCACCGGGCAGACCGCAGCGCACTGGGGCACGTCGAAGTGGCCGATGCATTCGGTGCACTTCTTCGGGTCGATCACGAACGTCCCGTTCTTCTCGAAGATGGCCACGTTGGGACATTCCGGCTCACAGGCCGAGCAGCTCGTGCACTGCGACGCCACGATTTTCAACGTCATGGGATGCTCCTTGGATGCCGAGCGCGCGATCTGATCGGCAGGACGGTCGGTTTGCTTGAACTTGAGCTGGATCCGCCCAGGCCATTTCAGCCTGGGCGGATCCAGGTCTTGGGAGGGGCTCAGGCCGCGTTGATGAGCGCGCCCTGGCGGATCTCGGCGTCGCCGCGCTCCGCGTGCTCGATCTCGCCGGTCTTCACCTTGTTGAGGTATTCCTTGAACCAGGTGATGGCCGACTTCTCGATGAACTCATGGGCGAACCCGTCCACCGGCTCGATGCCGGCCTTGACGAGGTCAGCCTTCGGGCAGCCGCCGATCTTGGCCACGAACACCGCATGGCAGTCGTTGATGGCGCGGATGATGGTCTCGAGGCTGTCCTCCTCGCCGTAGCCGCCCTGGCAATACAGGTCGACGCGGCGATGGCCGACGAACTTGGCGCCGCCG
The DNA here is from genome assembly GCF_008364685.1 of Xanthobacter oligotrophicus. Classification (GTDB taxonomy): domain Bacteria; phylum Pseudomonadota; class Alphaproteobacteria; order Rhizobiales; family Xanthobacteraceae; genus Xanthobacter; species Xanthobacter oligotrophicus. The sequence goes on along the minus strand of NZ_VTTL01000006.1, from coordinate 124,733 downwards.
GTGGAGAGTTCCCACACCTGGAACTCCTTGGCGTGGCCGAAGTGCTCGTTGATGAGGCCCGAGCCCTTGGTGGCCACGGCCACGAGCAGCTTGATGTCGCTCTGCTCGCCGGCGAGAGCTTCCATCTCTTCCTGCTTCGCGGCGACCTTCGCCACGCGCTCTTCCTCGACCAGGGCCTGGTAGGCCTTGCGGCTGTCGAGGTCGTAATTGACCTCCATGGCCATGATCTTGTCGGTGGTGAACTCAGCGGAACGGTCCTCGCCGAGGAGACCCACGGCGTCGGCGCGGCACTGGCGGCAATGCCGCATCATGTTCATCTCGCCTTCGCACGAATCCTGGAGCGCCTTGAGCTCCTGGGCCGTCGGGCCGCGCTGGCCGTTGAGGCCGAACACGGTGCCGTGCTCGGGCGCCGAGATGAGCGGCATGATGTTGTGCAGGAACGCGCCGCGGGACTTCACCGCCCGGTTCACTTCGACAAGGTGCTTGTCGTTGATGCCGGGGATCATCACCGAGTTGACCTTGCAGAGGATGCCACGCTCGGTGAGCATCTCCAGGCCCAGCATCTGCCGGTCGGTGAGGAGCTTGGCGGCCTCATAGCCGGTGTAGCGCTTGTGCTTCCAGAACACCCACGGATAGATCTTCGCGCCCACTTCCGGATCCACCATGTTGATGGTGATCGTCACGTGGTCCACGTTGAAGCCGGCGATGGTGTCCACGTGGTCGGGCAGGGCCAGGCCGTTGGTGGACAGGCAGAGCTTGATGTCCGGGGCAGTCCGGTTGATCAGCTCAAAGGTCTGGAAGGTCTTCTCGGGATTGGCGAGCGGGTCGCCGGGGCCGGCGATGCCCAGCACGGTCATCTGCGGGATGGTGGAGGCGACCGCGAGCACCTTCTTCGCCGCCTGCTGGGGCGTCAGCTTCTCGGACACCACGCCGGGGCGGGATTCGTTCGCGCAATCATACTTGCGATTGCAGTAGTTGCACTGGATGTTGCACGCCGGGGCAACGGCAACATGCATACGCGCATAGTGGTGGTGGGCTTCTTCAGAATAGCAGGGATGGTTCTTCACCTTCTCCCAGATCTCGGTGGGCAGGTCGCCCTGGCCGGCGGACGAACCGCAGCTGGCCTTGCCCGAGCCGCCGGACGTGCCGCAACCCTGGTGTTCCGCCTTGGCCTGAAGGGCCTCGGCCAACTTGTCGGCCACTGCGGCTTCGCTCGTCTCGTGCTGTGTCGACGCGTGCATGAATCTGCTCCTCGCTTCCAGCAGGATCCCAAAAAAATCCTTGGACAGGGATGAGCAACTGGCGTGCCAGCAGCGCTACGGATAAATACGTAAATAATTTCAAATGCTTATAAATTGACGCCCAGCTGTCGGCTTAACAACACGCGCCCCGCAGGGAACGACATGTTGGAAAAGTTACATCGTCGTGCGTTCGGTTTCGGCCGCGTTATTGATCTCGATCAATGCAGAACCGAAACTCCAGGCAGGGCGCCAAAAACAAAGAGAGCACGTCCGGACAGGACATGCTCTCTGAAGATCGGGAAGACGAGGACGATCAGGCAGCGACCGACATGATGATGTCCAGCGCCTTGGGCAGCGGCATGGCGATGGGCGTGATGGCGTGGGTCAAAAGGAAGCGTAGCTCGTTCTTGGTGAGCACCGCTTCGTCCACGATGGCGAAGTGCGGCAGACGCGAGCGCTTTGTCACCTGGCGCGCGTAGGTTCGCAGCATCTGGTCGTGGAAGCGACAGCCGAGGAACAGGAAGCTGCGCTCGGTGCGGCGGTTCTTCACCACGTCCGGGATCGGCGTCTGGATGTCGATCTCGGTGAGGACCTCCACATAGTCGGCGTCGGAGATCAGCCAGTTCTTGGCCGGCGCGACGCTGCCATGGGGCTTATAGAGCACGGTCGTCCAGGTCTCGGCCGCGGCCCGGTCGGTCTCGTTGCCGGCAGCGTCATAGAAGCGATACCAGCGGTCCTCGCCGATGCCGGCGCGGGTGATGCCCTGCGCTTCGCCCCAACCCTCGCGGCCTTCCAGCGCGGAGCGCATGGCGCCGTCATACCAGGTGTCCACGATCAGCGGCAGGCTCAGGCCGGCGAGGAAGGTGTGGATCGGCAGCGGCGCCACCGGTGGGGCGAACGCATCAGCCATAAGCGCCGACACGGTGGAGCGGTGCTTCATGCTCTCGATGTGCTGGGCGGAGGCCCAGACGTTGCCCTTGGCGCGCTTGGGCAGCGCCACCTTGGTGCCGAAGAAGGCCGCGAGGCCCTCCGGCGTCACCGGGATGGCGGGCGACGACAGCTCCAGGAGACCGGGCCCCAGATAGGGCACGGCCTTCCCGGCGACCAGCTCCGCCGCCACGTCCTTCAGGACGGCTTCGGCGTCGGCGAGCTTCATCGTCTCGATATTGGCGACGGAAATATTCATATCAGATCACTCCTCCTCGCCGCGCTTCTTCGCGTTCACCGTGATGGGAAGGGTCGTGCCCTCGGCCATCTCCGGCAGATCAAGCACCCAGCCATTGGCGATCTTGATCCAGCCGCCCCACAGGGTCTCGTGTTCGCTCTCGACGATCGGCTCCTCAAGGTCCTTTTTGGGAACGTAGATGGACAAGCCAATCTCCGGAGAACGGCGAATCATAATCTTCATACAACTGGCTCCTCGATCGGCCTTGACTCGCCGCTCTTACCCGCGCCGACATCCATGCGATGCCGGTCGTGGATGTTTCTGATGCACCCGGCGGCCGCCGCAGCGGCCGTCATCGGGCACGTATTTCCTGTTGCGAAGGCAACGCCGGCGGGCGTGTAATCGCCACCGTCACAGCCGGCACGAAGGCTAGACATGGCTGGCCACCGGCGCGCCGTCCGCGCCCTCCCGCGCCAGCCAGGCCGGCGACATGGCGCGCAGGCGGGTGACGATCTCCGGCAGCGCCTCCAGCACCCGGTCCACGTCCTCCCCCGTGTTCTCGCGGGAAAGCGACAGGCGCAGGGCGCCATGCAGCGCGGTGGCCGGCAGGTTCATGGCCCTCAGCACATGGGACGGCTCGGTGGAGCCGGAGGTGCAGGCCGAGCCGGTGGAGGCGGCGACGCCGGCCTTGTTGAGATTGTGCAGCACCGCTTCGCCGTCGAGATACTCGAACGCGATGTTGGCGGTGTTGGGAAGGCGGTTGTCGCCGTCCCCGTTGAGCAGCGTGGCGCTCACCTGCTGGAGGATGCCCTGCTCCAGCCGATCACGCAGCGCCTTCACGCGCGTGCGCTCCTCCTCCATGTGCTGGAGGGCGAGGTCCGCCGCCGCGCCGAGGCCGATGATGCCCGGCACATTCTCGGTGCCGCCACGCCGTCCGCGCTCCTGATGGCCGCCGCGAATGAGGGGGCGGAACTTCACGCCCTTCTTCACATAGAGCGCGCCGATGCCCTTGGGCCCATGAAGCTTGTGGCCGGACAGGGACAGCATGTCGATGGCGGTGGCTTTCAGGTCGATGGCCACCTTGCCCACCGCCTGCACCGCATCGGTGTGGAACAGGGCGCCGACCGCCTTCGCCTGCGCGGCCAGATCCGCCACCGGGAACAGCGTCCCGGTCTCGTTGTTGGCCCACATCACCGAGACGATGGCGGTCTTCGGCGACAATGCCTTGGCATAAGCATCGAGATCGAGCCGCCCGTGGCGGTCCACGCCGATGAGATGCACCCTGATGCCGCGCGTCTTTTCTAGATGCGCGACCAGGGTCAGGATCGCCGGATGCTCCACCGTGGTGGTGACGATCTCGTCCCGGCCTTCCTGCGTCTCCAGCGCAGAGAGGATGGCCGCGTTGTCGGCTTCCGTTCCGCCGGAGGTGTAGATGATCTCGTGGTCGAAGGCGGCGCCGAGCAGCGCCTGAAGCTGCTTGCGCGCCCTCTTCAGCGCCTCGCCCACATGCTCGCCGAAGGCGTGGGTGGAGGAGGCGTTGCCGAAATGCTCACTGAAGAACGGCAGCATGGCCTCGACCACAGCGGGGTCGGTCCGTGTCGTCGCGTTGTTGTCGAGATAGACAGGCCGCACGGCATCACCCCTTCGATCGTCTGAGCCTCCGGCGCGCCCCTCAGCGCGTCGGCGAGGGGACGGCGGGGGCCGGAGCCACCGGTGCGGCGGACGGAGCGGGCGCGATGCCCTTCAGGCTCACCAGCGGCTTGTTCTGCGCGCCGGCCACCGGGATGAGCCGGATCAGCTCGCCCAGGCGCTCCACGATCTTGGTCTGGATGCCCTCGATGGTCTCGCTCGCCAGCTTGCAGAACACGCAGGCGCCGGTCATCTTCACCATGACCTTGTTGCCGTCGATCTCGACGAGCTCGCAGTCGCCGCCATCCCGCTTGAGATTGGGACGGATCTCCTCGATCACCTCACGGATGATCGCCTCACGCTTGGCTTGCTGGGTGAGCGGCGCACACTCTTCGGTCTCGGCCAACATCGCTGCGTCCTCTATGTGAATTGAGTTCAACCCGTGCGGTCAATCCAGGCTTCAGCCGAAGGATTTGCCGCAGGAGCAGCTCGAGGTGGCGTTCGGATTTTCGAAGGTGAAGCCGGAGCCCTCCAGGGCCACGACGAAATCGATGACGGTGCCGGCGAGCAGCTCGTGGCTCTGGTTGTCCACAAACACCTTCACGCCCTCGCGCTCGACCACCGTGTCGTCGGGCTCGGCATCGCTGACGAGGCCCATTTTGTACTGGTAGCCGGCGCAGCCACCCGTCTCGACCATGATGCGCAGCCCGCTGACCGGCTGATCGGCGCCCAGGATCGCGTCCCGGACCGCATGCAAGGCGCTGTCGGTCAAATTGATCATCGCTCGACCTTCGCTTGAGAGGTTGCTTCGGCCCTCCATCCAGCAAGCGCCGTGCCAGACAGCAACGGACTGATTTGCCTGAATTTTCCGGAATTCAGCTGTTGCCTTTGCGACGCGTGTCCGATTCCGGACAACGCCGCCGGCGACTTCTGGCGCCCTCTGTCGCGCCAGGCCGGCACCGCCGCCGGCGGCGCCTCGATGTCGGTTCGGACCTTGATTTGGCGCCATTGCAGGCGCCGGCGGGCCGGCTCCCGGTCGCCTCAGGGATGGCCGATTGTCGCGCCTCGCCCCTGCGGCGACCGCCGTGCCGCGGCGCGGCAAAGGGCTTGCATGGAGGACGCGCCTGCCCCCTTGCGCGGGCGGCACGCCGAACGGGGTTCGGCGGAGAGCGGCGCCTTCGAGCCCACGAAGGCGCGCCCCTGCTCGCGCCCGTCTGAGACCGTCTGAGAGTTGTGTGCTGAACCGGAGACTTTTTTGATGACTGCGATCGAGAACACCCCCCTGGGCCGGCTGGATAAAGAGGGGCGCCTCCTGAATGCCGTGCTCAAGCAGCCGACCAAGCCTGGCCGCTTCGACTTCCGCGGCGACATCGCCCTGAAGTGGCAGCAGCAGATGGCCGACGAGAAGCGTCCGCCGGAATACACCATGGAGCAGGTCATCACCTTCGCGGAGGATGGCAAGTCCACCATTCCCGTGCTGGCCGGCTACCTGCAGAACTTCGCCTTCCTCTCCGACGTAGCGGATGTGCTCGGCGACGCGCTTGCCCCCGACGGCAAGTACTTCATCTTCTGCAACAACATCGACCTTCTCGCGAAGTATCGCGTCACGTACGGCGAAAAGACATTCTACGTCCTGCCCTGCGATGAATCCACCGTGTGGAAGGAGATGACCGACCTGCTCAGCATCGACAAGAATGATGTCAAGAAGCTGGACACCGCCGGTAAGACCGACAAGGTGCTCGATGCCGCCCTGGGCTGGCACGAGGACTACGAGACCATCACCTACGAAAAGGGCGTCTCCCTCATGGAGCCGGTGAAGAACCGCAACGCAAACCGCCCGGTCTGATCCAAACCAGACCCTGAACCGGGCCCTCGCCGGCATCACGGCGAGGGCCCGGGGCGTTAGAACGTCGGGTCTTGGAAGATCGGTGACGGCGGCTCAAGCCAACCGGAGGGTCAGCGCCACTGTGCCAGGACCAGACGAGGTCGATGCAGGGGGTGTCGACCGGATCCCGATCACAGGCCGCTCATCAACACTGCCGGCACGCGAAGCCTGACTTCCCCGCTGAAGGTGCCCGGCCTCATCCTCCATGTGGAGAGGCGCCGAACCGCCCCTCCACATGCATGCAGTGCGGGTCCAAATAACCCGCCCCCGCAGGCCACATTCAGACGCCGCCGCCCTCGTCGGAGCACGAGGTGATTTCCTCATCCTCGTCCTCTTCCTCCTCGGCCAGCGTCACGCCGGTCACGCAGATGTCGTTGTCGATGACGCTCAGGGCCACCGAGGTGAGGCTGCGGCCCTTGCACGGCCCGTCGATGCACACGCCGGTGCCCAGCTCAAACAGGGCGCCGTGCTTGCCGCACATCAGCCGGATGCCGTTGGGATCGAGGAACTGGTTACGCTCCCAGTCCAGCTTCACCCCGTCATGGGGGCACAGGTTGACATAGCCGAACACCTGCCGGCCCCAGCGCACGACAATGAGGTTGAACGGCTTCTCGACGCCGTCCTCGACCTTCATCAGCTCGAAGCCGCGGGCGCGCTGGCTCGGAATGTCGCTCATGGAGCAGACGACGTAGGCGGTGCCGACCTCGGGCACGTTTTCTTCCGCGATGCTCGGTTCCATCTTGTCCTCGTTCACGATGCACTCGTCAGGATCGGGCCCTTGCGGGGACCCGCGCCAAGGGGAAGGGCCGCACCCGCCTCGGCCAGCCCCGCCTCGGCCTTGGCGAGCAGGCGGCGGTTGGCGGCAAGGCAGAAGTCGCGCCAGGCGGCTGCCACGTCGCGCAGGATGGTCTGCACATAGTCCTTCGACAGGTGGTGCTCGCCCGGGAAGTTGGACAGGGCACAGGACGTGCGGTTGAAGGCGATGATGTCGTCGAGCAGGGTCTGGATGAAGTCACGGAACGGCAGCTGCACGTCGCTCATCAGGGCCGAGCGCCCCTTCTCCACCGGCACGCCAACCATGTCGAAGGGCAGCGTGTCGAGCATATCCGCGGCGCGCTCGTAGATGTCCTCGATGGCGCCCAGCATGGCCCGCTGGGTCAGCTGCTCGCGGTCCTGGGCCGCCAGCGCCCGGTTGAGCCGCACCCGATAGGCCTCGAAGGCCGCATCGTTCAGCGTCGCTACCCAGGTCGCGAAGCGCGCAAGGCTCGCCGCATTCACCGAGAGGCCTTCCGGCAGGGCCACCTCGTCCTCCTCGGAGCGCGCCCGGGCGAGCGAGCGGTCGATGCGCCGCGCTGCTTCCAGCGCGCCCTCCAGATAGCCCGCGCCCTGGGTCGCGGTCTCGGAGCCGCCGAGATAGAGCCGCCCGTCCCACAGGGGACGGCGCAGCAGGGGATTGGAGAAGGCCACATGCTCGCCCTGCGGCTCGGCGCGGTCACGGGCCGAGCAGGTGAAGGGCTCCAGCGCCCAATCCTGGTAGTGCTGCTCGGCGCCCTCGGCGGCGCTGCCGAACACCTGCACCAGCTGGCTGTCCATCAGCATGGGCAGGCCGACGACGAAAGCCTCCCGCAGGTCCGGCGGGAAGCTGAGGAAGCCGCCCAGGGCCGCCTTGGCGCCGGTGGCGTCGCAGGCGTCGAAGATCTCGCCCACCACCGCCTGCTCGTGGGTGACGAAGGCGTTGCCAGACTGGCCGGCCTCCCGCCAGAAGGGGGAGGAATAGGCCATCACCACCTTGGCCTGCGCCGCCATCCAGGTGGGGGCCGCGCCCATGGCGTCGCGGGTGGCAGCGTCGATGTCGGGCGAGAAGCGGACGGTCTCCGCCACCAGGCGCGGCGGCAGCGCGATCACCACATGCCGGGCCTCCACGGTGAGGAAGGCGTCGTCCACGCGGAAGGTGAGCACCACGTGGTCGCCCTTGTCCTCCACCTTCTGGAGCACATGGCCGAGCCGGATGTCCTCTTCGCCCAGGCCATCGGCGAGGGCGGCCACCAGCCGCGCCATTCCGCCGGCGACGCGCCGCGCGCCGCCATGCACCTGCTGCTCGAACCCCTGGGGACCCTTGTCCGCCTCGGTGAGGTGGAGCACCGCCCCCTCGTCATGCTGGGCGAAGCTGGTGAGGCCGAGCTCCGATACGAAGGCGGTAATGAGCGGCTGGGTATCGGGCCAGAACCAGGTGGGGCCGAGGTCCAGCGCCTCCCCGGTGGTGGCCGGGACAGCGGAGAGGATGCGGCCGCCGAGACGGGCGCGCGCCTCGAACAGGGTCAGGCTGCGGCCGGCCTTCTTGAGGCTCCGCGCCAGGGCGAGGCCGCACAGCCCGCCGCCGATGATCGCCGTGTCCAGCATGGATTCAGATCCCCTGCGTGTCGCGTTTTTGGAGCCCTTGCAAGATTCGCGCACAGCCGGAATGGGCCGGTTTATGGCGCTCCTGGCGGGGTCCGCGTCGCATTTCCCGCGATGTGCGACGCATTTCCGACAAGCCGGCGACGACCTCCGACATGGCCGGCCGGCCTCTCCATGCCGGGTGGGAAGCGCTTGCGGACAAGGCTTTGCGGCATCCGGCCGGTACGCGAGGAGGGAGACCCGGGGGCACGGCCGCGACTGGCACGAAAATTGATCAACCAGGGGGACCGTTCGTCACACCTGATTGTCTAGTGGAGATTGCCATGATCGTCGCGTCGGAATTCGCAAGCCGCTCCCTCGAGGAGATCAAGGAGCTGCTGGCGGGGGGCACCCTCACCGTCTATTCCGTTGCCCGTCCCGTGACTGCCGACCATGCGGTGGACCGCAGCGGCAAGCTCGTCGCCTTCACCTTCGCCACGCCGGCGTTCGGCACCCCGTCCGAGGACGGCTCCGAGGTGGCGAGCTTTGTCGCCGAAACGGTGAACGCCTCCGACGTGGGCACCCCGGGCTTTGCCCGCGCGGTGACCGCCGACGGCAAGGTGGTGGCCGACTTCTCCGCCGGCCCCGGCGACCGTGAAATCAAGTTCTCGGAAGTGTCCTTCTCCGCCAACGCCCCGGTGAAGGTGGTGAAGTTCAAGTTCAACCCCGAAGGCGGCTGGCCTGAGCGCGTCGACTACTACGACGCCCACCCGCGCCCCGGCTACAGCCTGCCCAAGGTTCGCTGAGCCTTTCGTTTCCGGCGGCCACAGCGCGCCGACCGCTCCAGAATCGCCTGCCGGGCGCCCTGCCCGGCAGGCATTGAAAGCACCCGATGTCCGAACCTCGACAGGGAGAGACCTGCGTCATGTCCACCGTTCTTCCCGGACCGTTGGTGAGCACCGAATGGCTGGCCGAGCATATCGAAGCGCCGGACGTGAAGATCCTGGACTGCACCTGGCTGCATGAAAGCAGCAACATGGACGGGCGCACCCAGTATCGCGGGCGTCACCTTCCGGGCTCGGTGCATTTCGACATTGACCATGTGGCCGACAAGAGCAATCCGCTCCCCCACATGCTTCCGCCCGCCGCGGAATTCGCCAAGAAGGTAGGCCTGCTGGGCATCGCCGATGGCGACAAGATCGTGGTCTATGATCGCCTGTGCGGCGGCGCGGCCGCGGCCCGGGTGTGGTGGATGTTCCGCATCTTCGGCTACGACGACGTTGCCGTGCTGGATGGCGGCTACGGCAAGTGGGTGAAGGAGAAGAAGCCCTCCGACATGTCGCCCGTGCGGCCGGAGCCGAAGACCTTCACCGCCACCCTCAATCCCGCCCTCGTGCGCAACCTCGGCGAGATGGTGTCGAACCTGTCCGGCAAGACCGACCAGGTCGTGGACGCGCGCGGCCCGGCCAAGTTCGCCGGCACGCAGGACGATGTCTTCCCGGTGAAGAAGAAAGGCCACATTCCCGGCTCGATCAACCTGCCCTGGGGCGACCTCATCGTCGAGGACAGCGGCGAGTTGATCCAGCCCGACGCGCTGGCGGCCCGCTTCGCGTCGGCCGGCATCGACATCGCCAAGCCGGTGGTGGCGACCTGCGCCTCGGGCACCATCTCGGCGGTGGTGCTGCTGGCGTTGTTCATCCTCGGTAACAAGACGGCGGCGCTCTACGACGGCTCGTGGGCCGAATGGGGCCTTGCCGAAGATACGCCCGCGGCCGCCGCGGCCTGACGGGAGCAACCCATGGCCGACCTTCTGCCCCTCATCAGCGACGGCGAGGAGTTCACGCTCCTCGCCGCGGACGACAACACGCATTTCGTGCTCCGCTTCAAGCCGGACGGCCTCACTGCGGATCTTTCCGGAGAGGACGCGGAGCGCTTTCGCGGCGATTATGAAACCGTGAAGTCTCAATTTCCGGACTGGAGTTCGGATCAATTACTGGCGCAGCTCTGGGACCAGGGCGGTTACAGTTGGCTCGCAGCCCAGGACGGGTGACGCACATGGCTACCACGCTCATCAAGACCACTTCGGACGGGCGCAAGCTCGAAGTTTCGGGCCTCGCCATTCTCCTCGACGGTCAGCTTGAATCCTTCGACCTCACCGAGATCAAGCTTCATCCCAACTGCCGCAAGATCTGGTCGGTCCACCCGGAGGCAACCCACCTCGCCGGCCGCGTGACCCTGACCAGGGACGAGGCCGATCTGGTGGAGAAGGCCTTCAAGGAGGCCGAGGCCGAGATCCTCGCCAGCCCCGCCGCCATCAACGAGCGCTTCCGCATCGCCATGATGTGGCGCGCCCGCAGCGAAGGCATCGAGTGACGGCATCTGCCGCCGTCCGATTTCCTGAGCCCCGAGACCAGCCCGGCCCGATCCTCGGCGCCGGGCTTTTTCATGAGGCGAGAGCAGCCCGACGTGCAAGGCCAGATAGGGATCTCGCGGACACGCCGGCGCACCCGGGCAGGCGAGCGCCGACCTGACCGACGCGCTTCGATTGCAGAGGAACAAGATCAGCAGCCCGATGCGATGTCAGGCTTGATCAAACCCGCGCGGCAGACGCCCTATTCGGCGGCCTCGGGCAGCGCATCGGCAGCCACCTGGCCGAGCGGTACGTTGGCATTGGCGGCGGCATTGCGGTTGCGGGCGAGGCGCGATTCCCCGTCCTCGGCACCGAAGCAGACGTGGAATTCGTCGCAATCGGAGCACACCGGCGCCGCGCACAGGGTGAAGCCCTCCGATCCGCAGACCATGCGGTAGAGGAACTTCTTCCACTTCATGTCCTGCCGGTTCTTCAGCGCCAGCGGCGCGAAGCGGCGCGTCATGAGCTCGCGCAGTTCCTGGCGGTCCCTGAGCCCCAGGTCCTGCCACAGGTGGTGGGGCGACTGACAGCGCCGCGCGATCATGGCGATGAAATGGGCCTGCAGTCGCCCCGCATCGGACGAATAGATGCCGAGGATGTCGCGGATCGACTGCTCTTCCGCCTCGACCGAGATGGAGCGCCCCTCCATCCGCCGACCGAGCGCCTCCACCGCATCGGGAAACAGGATGCGGGCGAGGTCGAGGAAGGCGGCCTTATCGAGGCCCAGGGCCTCGAGGCAATTGCGCCCGTCCTCTTCCGCCTCGGCAAAAGCGACGGCGGCGATGGAGGCCGCCACATGCACGTCGAAAGGGTCGCCGGCCGAAGCGGTCGATGAAGCAATCAACCAGTCATAGACCTCTTCGGCGGCCATGGACCCACTCCTAAGACCAACGACACCGGTCTGAGATCGGTGTCGTATGGATTTGGCTCAAGCGCCGCGCGGGTCTCGGTGGAAGGCCTCTGAGCAAAGCTCATCACCCCTCCACTTCGAACCCGATCCGCGATCAGCCGTGGCGTTCAGGCCGCAGCCTGCTCATGACCATGAACTTGGCAATTGGCCGGGCAGACCCGCGCGCACGCACCGCAACCGATGCAGGCGCCCGTGTCGTTCATGACCATTACCTTCTTCTCGACCTCATCGTCCTCATCATCATCAAGGGAGACGACTTCGCCGTCCTCGTTGATGCCTTTCAACGTCATCACGTCCCGGCCGCAGACCTTGAAGCAGCGCCCGCAACCGATGCACTTGCCGGCATCGATATCGAGCAAATAGTCTGGCTGCCAGGCTCGACCATCTCGGGTTTCGTTGGACATTTCGAAAAAGCCTTCAGGTTAGGCGGCCTCAAGTGCTTTCAGGTCCGCGCGCTTCTTTTCCAGCTCGGCGAAGGCGCTGTGCGCCCTCTTGGCGACATCCATGATCGTCTCCCAGCTGATGGGGAGTTCCTCAGACAGATCGTGGAGGTCCATTTTTGCCTGCGTCGCCTTGGCGGACAGCTTCTTGATTTCGGCCTTGAGTTCTTCCACGTCGCTCATGGGTGCACCTGATCTTCAGTAGTTGGCCACTTCCGGGAACTTCCGGATCATCTCGACGCCCGAGGCGACGAACTTCGTCCCCTCCTCGGCGAGCTTGCCGAGATTGTCGAAACCGTAGCGGTGAACGTCGCGCAACTGCTTGTTCACCACGATCAGCCGGCCGCCGATGAGCACCATGCGACCGAAGCCCTCGTGGCTCATCTTCAGCATGGGCGTGATCATCACCTTGGTCTCGCGCTCGATCAGGAGGCACACGGCATTGAAGAACAGCTCCATGCGCCAGATGGTCTCGGGATCGGGATCGCCGATGATGGGCAGGGCGCGGCGGGCCTCCTTGTCCACGATGTATTCGGCGATGAGATCGAGGTCAGCCTTGCCTTCCCACGCGCCGTGGGTGTCCTGGGCGCGCCAGACCTTGATGAGTTGCTTGATGAAGGGATTGTCTTCGGCCGATACCGGCTCGATCACTTGCGCTGCTTCGGACATGTCAATCCTCATTCATCAAAATCGAAAGTACGTTCCTGGCCCTTCGACATCACCTTCCGCAGCCAGGGCGGAGGCGTGCCGCGCAGCACCGTGGCCAGCTTTTCGATGAGGTCTTCGATCTCCTCGGGCTGGTTCACCTTCATGGGGTGGATGTTGTTGGCCACCACCCGCGCCGCGCCCGAGCCGCCGATGGCAGCCACGTAGAGGATCGCGCAATCCTTGATCGCCTCGATCTTCGGGGCGAGCTTGTCCTCGTTGCCGTCTTCCTTCAGGTCGCCGTCGAACTCGATGGCTTCCACGAAATGATGGCTTTCCGGACCCACCTCGTAGATGGCGATATTCTTGGCCCACCCGAAATGGGCATCGACCCGTTTGAGGTCCTGGGTTGCAAATGCGACTTTCATGGGAGGGTGCGCCTCTGCTCGTTCTTAGTGGTGGGACGTGCTCACGGCGGTGCCGTGGGTGGGCGTCACCGCTGGGGCATGGGCGTGGCCGTGACCATCCCCGTCCCACGGATTTTTCCAGGTGTCGGGCGTCACCTCGTGGTTCGCCTCGTGATCGGCGATGCACAGGTTCGCAAGCGTGAAGATCAGCTCGCGGGTGCCGCGATAGCCGACGATCATGCGGTGGCCGGCGCCGATGCGGTCGAACATGGGAATGCCGATGCGGTGGAACGGAATGTTCAGCCGCTCCGCCGCCTGTCGGCCATGGGAATGGGTCAGCAGCAGGTCGCAGCCGCGCTCTTTCGCCAGCGTCTCCAGGTCCTCGAGGTCGCCCAGCAGCACCTCCTCCGCCTCCAGCTTCTCGAACACCGGCGACTGGGTGGTGGTGACGGCCGTGGAGATGTGCGTGCCCATCTCGTGGAGCATGGACGCCACGTCGAACAGCAGGTCCGGCTCCGCCCCGATGGCGAGCTTGCGCCCGCCCAGATGGAAGTGGGCGTCCAGCATGGCATCCACCAGCTGGCCACGCTGCCGGCGATACTTCTTGGGAACTTCCCGCCCCGAGATCTCACTCAGGAACATGAAGAATTCGTCGTTGGGCCCGAGCCCGCACAGCCGCTCGAACAGCCGATAAGGCACGCCGGTCTTCTTCTGCATGGCCTCGGCCGCCCGGCGCATCTGCGCGCCGATGGCGATCGTCCACGAGGCCTCGCCCATGGTAGCGATCTCCTCCACCCCGATGCCGCCGATTGTGGTCGGGGTGAAGTCATCCGGAATGTGCCCGTCCAGCGAGCCTGCGAGATCCGGCAGGAAGGAAGGCTCCAGCCCGAAATCCTCGAAGATGGAGCGCAGTTCGTCGAGATCGCCTGGCTGCAGATGGGAGCCCGGCAGCACGTTGATGCGCCTGGGGTCGCGCTTGGCCTCCGGCTCCGGCGTCTTCACCAGAACCTCGACCATCTTGGCGACCGTCTTCTCCCAGCCATCCTGAAAGGCGTCCTTGAAGTCGGGCGTCGAGACATAGACCATGGGGAAGTCCGCAAGCTGCGGATACTTGGCGCGGATCAGCTTGATGTAGCCGTCCACGTCGTCGCCCTTGGTCTCGGTGACGCCGGTGGAGCAGATGCCGATGATCTCCGGCTTGGTCCGGTTGTAGATGTTGAGGACCGCCTGCTCCACATTGTCGAGACCGCCCAGCACGGTGGCGACCTCGCTCATGGCGGTGGTCTGCAGCGGGATCGCTTCCTTGAAGTGGCGCACGAACAGCACCAGGCCGAACGAGGTGCAGCCCTGCGAGCCGTGCAGCAGCGGCATGGCACCGCGAAGCCCCATGAAGGCGAGCGCGCCGCCGATGGGCTGGCTCATCTTCAGGGGATTGACCGCGCAGGCCTTCTTGCCCGTGACGAATTTCGCCATGCCGGCCTCCTATTCCGCAGCCACGAGGGTGGCCGGCGCCGCAGCATCCAGCATGTCCTCGATGCGCTCGGCACAGCCGCCGCAGCCGCCGGTGGCCTTGGTCTGCGCCTTCACCTCGGCGAGGTTGCCAGCGCCGGCATGGATGGCATCCTCGATGGCGCCCACATCCACGCTCATGCAATTGCACACCTTCTTGGCCCGACGCTTGGCCTCTGCTGCGACAGGATCGAGCTCGGGTTCTTCCGCCGGCACCAGGCCACGAGCCTCGAAGATCTCCTCGATGCGACCGGCACAGGCACCGCAGCCGCCGGAGGCATTGGTGTGGGTCTTCACGCCTTCCACAGTGGTGAGGCCGTGGGCCGCGATGGCGTCCTCGATGGTGCCGAGATCGACGCTCTTGCAGTTGCAGATCTTCTTGGCCCGGCGCGCCTTCTCGGCGGCCACCGGATCGGCGGCGAGCGCCGCGGCTTCCGCCTCCATCTCGGCGATGGCGCGGTTCTGCCAGTTGTTGGCCGGATTGTCCCACGGGGCGGGCTTACGCACCTGCTCCCAGATGGGGTTGTAGAGCGCCTTGTCGATCTCCTCGACCAGCTTCACCATACCCACATAGCCCATGTAGGCGTGGTGGCGCTCCTGGTTGATGTCGAGCCACGGCATGGCGGCCTTGAGCGCGATGAACTGCGAGCGGCCGCCCGAGAGCATGATGTCGGCCTTCGCGTCCTTCAGCATCTTGTACATTTCGCGGGGCGTCATGTCGTCGATCATGTGGGCGTCCTGCCCCATGAGCTCCTTGATGCGCTCCTTGTCCTCGCGGGTGGATTTCTTCACCGAGGTGCCCACGAGCTCAAGGCCGGCTTCCTGAAGCGCCGCCACCACCGACCAGGACTTCACGCCGCCGGTGATCAGCAGCACCTTCTTGTCCTTGAAGCGGGGCTTATACTTGGCAATGGCCTTCCAGGCGTTCGCCTCCTCGCGCTCGATGAGGGCTTCGGTGCGGTCCATCAGCTCCGGATCGGCGCCGCGCTCGATGAGCATACGGGCGATCTCGCGGAGCGAGTCGGACGAATCCTGGATGCCGTAGAACGAGCCCTCGAAGAAGGGGATATCGTAGCGCTCCTCCATCTTGCGGGCCACGTTGATCATGGCCTTGGAGCACACCATCATCGCCGCCTTGGCGCGGTGCGAGGAGGCCACGTCCTTGTAGCGCCCATCGCCGGAGATGCAGGCCATGATGCGGATGCCGAGCTCGTCGAGCAGCGGTTTCACCTGCCACAATTCACCGGACAGATTGTATTCGCCGATGATGTTGAGGTCGTAGGGCGTGGTGTATTCCGGCTCCTCGGTGCCGATGACGTGCTGGAGGATGGCCTCGCCGGCGAGCTTGTTGCCGAGATTCTTCGGACCCACGAAGCCGGGCGAATTCACCGGGATCACCGGCGTGCCGAACTTCTCCTTCGCTGCCTTGCAGACCGCGTCGATGTCGTCGCCGATCATGGCGGGCACGCAGGTCTGGTAGACGAAGACGGCGGGAGGATTGTACTTCTCGATGATTTCCTTGATGGACTTGAACAGGCGCTTTTCGCCGCCGAACACCACGTCGGTCTCGTTGATGTCGGTGGTGAAGCCGGTGCGCCAGATCTGCGAGCCGGACGACTTCGCGCCGCGATTGTCCCAGCTGTTGCCCTCGCAGGCGATGGGGCCGTGCACGAGATGGGCGACGTCGGTCAGGGGCTGGAGGGCGATCTTGGCGCCGTCGAACGCGCAGCCGCCGGCGGCACCGCCTGGCTGGAGCTGCTTGGTGCACCCCTTCTTCTTTTCCGCTTCCGATTTGTTCTGGTTCTTCGCGCAGCTTGGCTCGTTGAAGACTTCCTGGATCGTAGCGGAAACCGAGCTCATGGATCTCTCCTTCGAGAAGCGGGCTGTGTAAAGATCAGAACTTCCGAAAAGGGCAGGCTCCCGTTCGGGCCGGCCCGGGCGGGGCCCCGGGCCGGATCGATTGTCGTCAGACTTCTGCGATCAACGGATGATGTCGAACGAGTAGTCGGTCTTCGCCGGGACGATCGTGTTCTGATCGATGGTGTCGAAGATCTTGTCGAGGATGGTGATCAGCACGTTCATGCCGCCCTGATAACCCCACACCGGACGGCGGTGATGGTGGTGACGGTCGAACACCGGGAAGCCGATGCGGATCAGGGGGGTGCCCGTATCGCGCTCGAGATACTTGCCGTAGGTGTTGCCGATCAGGAAGTCGACCGGCTCCGTGAAGAGCAGCGAACGCATGTGCCACAGATCACGGCCGGGATAGACTTGGCAGTTCTGGCCGAACGGAGAAGAGTCGAACAGCGCCTGCATCTTGTCGGCCCACTTCTTGTTGCCGTTGGTGGCAAGCACGTGGGTCGGCTCGGCGCCGAGCTCGAGCAGGAAGGCCGCAAGGCCCATGCAGAGGTCGGGATCGCCGTAGATGGCGAACTTCTTGCCGTGGATATGGGCGTTGGAGTCGGCGATGGCGTCGACCAGGCGGCCGCGCTCCTTGGCGAGGGCTTCCGGGATCTCCTTGCCGGAGATGCGGGAGATCGCCATCAGGAACTCGTCGGTGCCCTTCACGCCCACGGGATGGTTGAAGGCAACCACTTCCTGGCCGTGGTTGGCGATCAGCGGCAGGGTCTTCTCGGTGCAGTATTCCTGCATGGAGATGGTGGCCTTGGCGTGCAGCGCGTCGGCCGCCTCTTCCAGGGTGGTGCCACCGTCATACATGCGGAATTCGCCGTCGGTGGGGGTATCCCACACTTCGGAATTGTCGGCGAGGATGGTGTATTCCACGCCCATCAGGCCGAACAGGCGCTTGACTTCACGCAGGTTGCCGACGGTGTAGCCGTCGAAGCCGCCGATGAAGTTGATCTTCTCGTTCGGGACGCGCTCGAGCTTCGGCGCGGTGCCGGCCTTGCCGTCCCAGAAGTGCTCGAAGATGCCCTTCATCACGTTGTCGTAGCCGGTGATGTGGCTGCCGACGAACGCCGGGGTGTGGGCGAAGGGAACGTCGTATTCCTGCGGAACCGAGCCCTTTTCCTTGGCGGTCTTGATGAAGGCGTTCAGGTCGTCACCGATGACTTCCGCCATGCAGGTGGTGGAGACCGAAATCATCTTCGGCTTGTACATGCTGTAGGTGTTGGCCAGGCCGTCGATCATGTTGTTCAGGCCGCCGAACACCGCCGCGTCTTCCGTCATGGAAGAGGACACGCAGGAGCTGGGCTCCTTGAAGTGACGCGAGAAGTGCGAGCGATAGTAAGCGACGCAGCCCTGCGAGCCGTGCACGAAGGGGATGGTCTGCTCGAAGCCCACGGCGGCGAACACAGCGCCGAGCGGCTGGCAGGCCTTGGCCGGGTTCACAGTGAGAGCTTCGCGGGCGAAGTTCTTTTCCTTGTACTCGGGCGTCTTGGCCCACTCGCGGACGCGCTCGACTTCGGCGGGATCGCGGGGGTTCTCGAACAGCTTCTTCTTGTTGGCCAGCATCTGCTGGTACTCGGGACCGCGGAACAGCTCGAAGTGATCGAGCACGTTATCTGCATTCTGTGGCATCTCGAACCCCTATGGGTGGGTCAATCGGATCAAGCCCGCCGGGTGCCCCTCCCCGAAAAGGGGAGGGGCTTCGGGCTCAGGCGGTCACTCGGCCGCGAGCAGGCTCGGCTGCGCCGGCGCCTTCTTCCACGGAGCCTTGGTCATCTTCCAGACGGGGGAGTTGATGGCCATGTCCATGTCGCGGGCGAAGATGGCGAAGCCGTCATAGCCGTGATACGGGCCGGAATAGTCCCAGGAGTGCATCTGCCGGAACGGCACACCCATCTTCTGGAACACGTACTTTTCCTTGATGCCCGAGCCGACGAGATCGGGCTGGACCTTCTCGACGAACTTCTCGAACTCGTAGCCGGTCACGTCGTCATAGATGATCGTGCCATCCTTGACGTAGTGCTGGGCGGTGCGCTGATAGTCGTCGTTGTGGCCGAACTCGTAGCCGGTGCCGACCACTTCCATGCCGAGGTCTTCGTAAGCGCCGATCACGTGACGGGGACGCAGGCCGCCCACGTACAGCATGACGGTCTTGCCCTCGAGCCGCGGACGGTACTTGGCAATGACCGCGTCCATGAGGGGCTGGTACTTGGCGATGACGCGCTCGGCGCCTTCCTTGATCTTGTCGTCGAAGTAGCCGGCGATCTTGCGCAGCGACTCAGCGATCTTGGACGGACCGAAGAAGTTGTACTCGCACCACGGGATACCGAACTTCTCTTCCATGTGACGGGAGATATAGTTCATGGAGCGGTAGCAGTGCAGGACGTTCAGCTTGGCCTTCGGGGTCGCCTCGAGCTCGGCAAGCGAGCCGTCGCCGGACCACTGGGCGATCACGCGCAGGCCCATTTCCTCGAGCAGGATGCGCGAAGACCAGGCGTCGCCGCCGATGTTGTAGTCGCCGATGATGGCGACGTCATACGGAGACTGCTCGAAGCGGGGGGCCGCATTCGGGTCCATCTTGTCGAACACCCAGTCCCGGATCGCATCGTTGGCGATGTGATGGCCGAGCGACTGGGACACGCCGCGGAAACCCTCGCAGCGGACCGGCACGATGGTCTTGTTGTCGTATTCCTTGGACTTCGCCTTGGACACGGCCTCAATGTCGTCGCCGATGAGGCCGATCGGGCACTCGGACTGGACGGTGATGCCGTTGTTCAGCGGGAACAGGTCCTGGATTTCGTCCATGATCTTGGCGAGCTTCTTGTCGCCACCGAAGACGATGTCCTTTTCCTGGAAGTCCGAGGTGAACTGCATCGTCACGAAGGTGTCGATACCGGTCGTGCCGATGTAGTAGTTGCGGCGGGCGGCCCAGCTGTACTGGCCGCAGCCCACCGGGCCGTGGGAGATGTGGATCATGTCCTTGATGGGACCCCACACCACGCCCTTGGAGCCGGCATACGCGCAGCCGCGGATCGTCATCACGCCCGGGATGGACTTGATGTTCGACTTCACGCCGCAATCGGACTTGCCGGATTCATGGACGTTGAGGTGCTTCGCGCGGCGCTTCGCGGTCTTCTCCGGATAAACCTTGAGAACTTCCGCGATGATTTCTTTGTTACGCGCCTTGATTTCAGCAACGCTTTGCGGTTGGGCCAAGCTCATTTCGCAATCTCGCTCTCGTTTTGGATGCCGGATGAAGGCCGACCCCGCAATTGGGGCCGGCCTCGCTGCGTCAGCCTCAGGCAGTGAGCTCTGCGGCGGTCTTGCCGACCTGGCTCTCGTCCACGGCCTTCATGATGCCGTGCTCCATCAGCATGTCCTCGAGCTCGTCCATCGTGATGGGGGTCGGGATGATGCCGTTGCCCTTGTTGGCGTGAACCTTTTCCGCAAGGTTCCGGTAATGCTGGGCCTGAACCGAATCGGGCGCATACTCGATCACGGTCATGCGGCGCAGCTCGGCGTGCTGCACGATGTTGTCGCGCGGCACGAAGTAGATCAGCTCGGTGCCGAGCTTCTTCGCCAGGTTCTCGGCCAGCTCCAGTTCCTTGTCGGTCTGGCGCTCGTTGCACACCAGCCCGCCCAGGCGCACGCCGCCGGAGTTGGCATACTTCAGAATGCCCTTCGAGATGTTGTTGGCCGCATACATGGCCATCATCTCGCCCGACATGACGATGTAGATTTCCTGGGCCTTGTTCTCGCGGATGGGCATGGCGAAGCCGCCGCACACCACGTCGCCGAGCACGTCGTAGGACACGTAGTCGATGTCCTCGTAGGCGCCGTTCTCTTCCAGGAAGTTGATCGAGGTGATCACGCCGCGGCCGGCGCAGCCCACGCCCGGCTCAGGACCACCGGACTCCACGCAGCGGATGTCCTGGTAGCCGATCTTCATCACGTCCTCGAGCTCGAGGTCTTCCACCGAGCCGGCGTTCGCCGCAAGCGACAGGATGGTGTCCTGGGCCTTGGCATGCAGGATCAGGCGGGTCGAGTCGGCCTTGGGGTCGCAACCCACGATGAGGATCTTGTGGCCCATCTGCGCAAGCGCAGCCAGGGTATTCTGGGACGTGGTGGACTTGCCGATGCCACCCTTCCCGTAAAACGCGATCTGTCGCAGCGAAGACATCTGTCTCTCCTTCGAACCTTAAGCCGACATTCGGTCCTGCCCGGTCTTTCGGTGTGCGCCGGCTGGCGGTCACACCCCGGGACGTTGCACTCCGGCGCGGATGCGGACGTGGCCTTTGTAGGGGCCCACAAAGCCAGCAACCTGTCGCCCGCACTAGAAGCTAGCAACCAGCGTGCCAGCAGACCGCACTGCAAAAATGCCTTTGAAAACAGACATTTATTGAATGACTACCGGCACTTGCGCCCGTGTTCAGAACCCGACACACGGTGATTTCGGCCGACACGCCAGTTTAGGGCTGTTTGAAACAGGACACTGCCGGCAGACCGTCCGAGCCTGAGCGGAAGCCGACACAGGCGACGGATAGGGGGGCCGTGTCGCAAGTTCGACGTGCCCCGCCGACACGGTCACGAACCCCAAGTAGGGGCGGCCGGACATGGGTCCTTCCTGTCGGGAGACGGACGCCAAGGATGTGTTTCGAACAGGGATGGGTTCGGGCCTGGGGGCGCATGTCGCGCCGGGCGTGGGCAGGGCTGGCCGCGGTGTGCCGCGTGACGAAGATTCGTCAGGACCCGAACGGAAAGAGGGGAAGCGCAGAAGCACTGGGGAAAATGCGGACCGGGCTGATGACACCGCCCGGTCCGGGGGAAACGCAGTGTGTGCCGGCCTCAGCCGATCAGCTCCTGCGCCTTCGAGAGGGCGGCGACAAAACGGTCCACTTCCTCGCGGGTATTGTAGAGACCGAAGGAAGCGCGACACGTGGCCGAGACCCCGAAGCGCTCCAGCAGCGGCATGGCGCAATGGGTTCCGGCGCGCACGGCGATGCCGTCATTGTCGATCAGCGTCGCGAAATCGTGGGCGTGCGCGCCCTTGATCTCGAACGAGATGATAGCGCCCTTGTCCTTGGCCGTGCCAATGATGCGCACGGAATTCAGCTCGCCGAGCCGCTCCTGCGCATAGCGGGTGAGTTCCGCCTCATGGGCCCGGATGCGGGCCTTGCCGATGGACTCGATATAGTCCAGCGCGGCACCGAGGCCCGCCGCCTGCACGATGGCCGGCGTGCCCGCCTCGAAGCGGTGGGGCGGATCGCCATAGGTGACGGTTTCCTGCCGCACTTCGCGGATCATCTCGCCGCCGCCGTTGAAGGGCGGCATGGCCTCCAGATGCTCATACTTGCCGTAGAGCGCGCCGATGCCGGTGGGCCCATACAGCTTGTGGCCGGTGATGATGTAGAAGTCGCAATCGAGATCCTGCACGTCCACGTCGAGATGGACCGCGCCCTGGGAGCCGTCCACCAGCACCGGAATGCCGCGGGCGTGGGCGATCTTCACCACCTCCTTCACCGGAACGGTAGTACCAAGCACGTTGGACATCTGGGTGATGGCCACCATCTTGGTCCGCTCGGTGAGCAGGGCCTCGAACTCGTCCATGAGGAAGTTGCCTTCCTCGTCCACCGGCGCCCACTTGATCACCGCGCCGTGACTCTCCCGCAGGAAGTGCCAGGGCACGATGTTGGCGTGGTGCTCCATGATGGAGAGCACGATCTCGTCGCCTGGCTTGATGCGGGTCTTGCCGAAGGTGGCGGCGACGAGATTGATCGCCTCCGTCGCGCTGCGGGTGAAGACGATCTCCTCTGGACGCGCGGCGTTGAGAAAGCGCTGGACCCGGGCGCGCCCGCCCTCATAGGCCTCGGTGGCCGCATTGGCGAGGTAATGCAGGCCGCGATGCACGTTGGCATATTCGGAGGTGTAGACCTGCTGGATGCGGTCCAGGACTTGGCGAGGTTTCTGGGCCGAGGCGCCATTGTCCAGATAGACCAGCGGCTTGCCGTTGACCTTCAGGTCGAGGATGGGAAAGTCCTCGCGCACGCGCAGGACATCGTAGCTGCCGTTGGAAACGGCGGGGTGCGGAGCGGGAAGGGGAAGCATCATTCACTCCCGACCCAGGAGCCAGGCCTGGGTCGCATCCGTCAGCGCCGCGCGCACGCCCTCGTTGCCGATGGCGTCGAGCACCTCGCCCACAAAGGCCTGGATCAGCAGCGCTTCCGCCTCCTTCGCGGGAATGCCGCGGGACATGAGGTAGAATTTCAGCTGCTGATCCAGCGTGCCGGTGGTGCAGCCGTGGCCGCACTGCACGTCGTCGGCGAAGATCTCCAGCTCCGGCTTGGCGCAGGCTTCCGCCGTCTCGGTCAGCAGCAGCGCGCGGCTGAGCATGCGGGCGTCGGTCTTCTGCGCCGCCTGGCGCACAGCGATCTTGCCCTGGAAGATGTCCTGCGCGGTGCCATCGAGCACGGCGCGGAAGGATTCCCGGCTTTCGCCGGCAGGCGCCGCATGGTCCACCGACAGCAGGGTGTCCGCATGCTGCTTGCCGGACAAAAGGCTCACCCCGTTCATGCGGGCGTGGATCGCCTCGCCGGCGAGGTGCCCGAGGAGCTGGTTGCGTACCACCAGGCCGCCGGTGGTGAAGAAGGTGTTGGCGAACGTGGCGGTCGCATCGATGCGCGCGAGGAGGGTGGCAAGATGCACCGCGTCTGCGCCTTCCGCCGTGATCTTCACCCGCTCCACGTTGGCGCCGGCGCCCACCACCAGCTCCAGCGCGGTGTTGACCTGGTAGGCGACGCCAGAGGGGCCCTCATGGCTCTCGATAAGGGAGAGGGAGGCCCCCTCCTCCACCACCACAAGGGAGCGGGTGAACATGGACACCGGGGTCGCCTCGGTGGTCACGAAGACCAGCTCCACCGGACGCTCGATGACCGCGCCAGTCGCCACGTGCAGCACCACGCCGTCGCCCATGAGGGCCGTGTTCAGCGCCAGAACCACGTCCGACGACGGCACCGTCTGGCCGAGTTGGGCAATGAGCGCATCGCCATTCGTCAGCGCATCGGCCATGGAGCGGATGGAGAGGCCGGCTTCGAGGCCGGCGAGGTCCGACAGCTCGGGCACGAAGGCGCCGTTGACCAGGACCAGGCGGCGGAAGCCGAGGCCCGCCAGCATGGCGCCGGCCGTGGCGGCCCGGGCCTTGGCCTCCGCATCCGGCGGAGCTGCGAGGGGGCGCGCCTCGCGCATCAAGGCGCGCAGGTCCGTATAGCGCCAGGCTTCCACCCGCCGGTGGGGCAGGCCCGCATCGGCGAAGGTGCCGAAGGCGGCGGCGCGCTGGGCCGCCACGTCCGGGCCGCCCGGAAGCGCGGTGCGCGCGGCGGCGAAGGTTTCGGCCAGCGCCAGCTCGGCGCTGGTCTTCATGGGTCGGATCTGGGCAGAGGTCGGGGCGGCCATGGGATCACGCTGCCTCGTTCTGGTACTGGGCGTAGCCGGTGGCTTCCAGCTCCAGCGCCAGTTCCTTGCCGCCCGTGTGCACGATGCGGCCGGCGGCGAAGACGTGGACTACGTCCGGGACGATATAGTCGAGCAGGCGCTGGTAGTGGGTGATCACCAGCATGGAGCGCTCGGGGGAGCGCAGCGCGTTCACGCCGTTGGACACCACCTTCAGCGCATCGATGTCGAGGCCGGAATCCGCCTCGTCCAGCACGCACAGATAGGGCTCGAGCAGCGCCATCTGGAGCGTCTCGTTGCGTTTCTTCTCGCCGCCGGAGAAGCCCACGTTCACCGGGCGCTTCAGCATCTCTGCATTGATGCCCAGCGTCTGGCCCAGCTCGCGCACCTTGCGCACCAGCTCCGGCGAGGTCAGCTCGGTCTCGCCGCGCTTGCGGCGCTGGCTGTTCACCGCCGTGTGCAGGAACGCCATGTTGGAGACGCCCGGGATTTCCAGCGGATACTGGAAGCAAAGGAACAGGCCCTGCGCCGCGCGCTCGTCGGGGGACAGCTCCAGCAGGTTCACGCCGCGGAAGATCACCTCGCCGGCGGTGATCTCATAGCCCGGCTTGCCCGACAGCACGTAGGACAGGGTGGACTTGCCGGCGCCGTTCGGCCCCATGATGGCGTGAACCTCGCCCGGATTGATGGTGAGGTTCATGCCGTCGATGATCTTGCGTCCCCCCGAGATCTCGGCATGGAGGTCCTTGATTTCCAGAAGGGGAGCCATGGTGAAGATCCTTTGATGTGTGGGGCCCGGCGTTTTTTGACGATCGAAGACGTGGCGTCAGCCGACGCTGCCTTCGAGACTGATGGAAATGAGCTTCTGCGCTTCCACGGCGAACTCCATGGGCAGTTGCTGGAGCACGTCGCGTACGAAGCCGTTGACCACGAGGGCGACCGCGTCTTCCTGGGTCAGGCCGCGCTGCATGCAGTAGAACAGCATGTCCTCGGAGATCTTCGAGGTGGTGGCCTCGTGCTCGAACTGGGCGGTGGGGTTCTTCGCCTCGATGTAGGGCACGGTGTGCGCACCGCAATTATCGCCGATGAGCAGCGAATCGCAGTTGGTGAAGTTGCGCGCGCCGGCGGCCTTGCGGTGGGCGGAGACGAGGCCGCGATAGGTGTTGTTGGAACGGCCCGCCGAAATTCCCTTGGAGATGATCCGGCTGGTGGTGTTCTTGCCCAGATGGATCATCTTGGTGCCCGAATCCACCTGCTGGCGGCCATTGGAGATGGCGATGGAGTAGAACTCGCCGGAGGAGCCCTCCCCGCGCAGCACGCAGCTGGGATACTTCCAGGTGATGGCAGAGCCGGTCTCCACCTGGGTCCAGGAAATCTTGGAATTCTTGCCGCGGCAGTCGCCGCGCTTGGTCACGAAATTGTAGATGCCACCCTTGCCGTCGGCATCGCCGGGGTACCAGTTCTGCACCGTCGAATACTTGATCTCGGCATCGTCGAGCACCACCAGCTCCACCACAGCGGCGTGCAGCTGGTTCTCGTCGCGCATGGGGGCGGTGCAGCCCTCCAGATACGACACGTAGGAGCCCTTGTCGGCGATGATCAGGGTGCGCTCGAACTGGCCGGTATTCTTCTCGTTGATGCGGAAGTAAGTGGACAACTCCATGGGGCACCGCACGCCCGGCGGGATGTACACGAACGAGCCGTCGGAGAACACCGCCTGGTTCAGCGTCGCGAAATAATTGTCGGTCGGCGGCACCACGGAGCCGAGATACTGCTTCACGAGGTCGGGATGCTCGCGCAGCGCCTCGGAGATCGGCATGAAGATAACGCCCGCGGCCTTCAGCTCTTCCTTGAAGGTGGTGGCCACGGAGACGCTGTCGAACACCGCGTCCACCGCGATCTTGGGACGCTCGCCCTCGGGGATCTCCACGCCGGCCAGGATCTCCTGCTCACGCAGCGGGATGCCGAGCTTGGCGTAGGTCTTCAGGATCTCCGGATCGACCTCGTCCAGGGACTTGGGCGCCTTGAACTGCTTGGGCTGGGAATAATAATAGAGGTCCTGGTAATCGATCGCCGGATAGTCGACCCGCGCCCATTCGGGCTCCTGCATGGTCAGCCATCGCGCATAGGCGTCAAGCCGCCACTGCAGCATCCATTCCGGCTCTTCCTTCTTGGCGGAGATGTAGCGAATCACCTCCTCCGAAAGGCCTTTCGGCGCCTTTTCGGATTCGATCAGGGTCTCGAATCCGTATTTGTACTGGTCGACGTCGATGGAGCGAACCTGTTCGACTGTGTCCTGTACGGCCGCCATATGTCCCTCCGTCCAACTTGCCAGCGGCGGCGCGCTCACGTTACCGGGCGCAGCACACCGCACATGAAGCCCGCCAGGGGCCTTGAAATGACTTCGCCTGAAACGCTTTCGCCCGAAAACCGGGCGGCCCGGCACCGACTTGGTGCATCAGGCCCCGGAACCGTGCGGGTGGGGATCTGCGATCCGCCGCCCGCCACTCTTTGCCACCGGAGAGCACGCATCGCATGCGTCCCGGCGAAGATACTGCGCGGTGACCGGCCCGCAGATGCGCCCATGGACGCCATGCGGGCCACCCGCCGCTCAGGCCATCAGGCCGGGACGCAGGTGTTTTCCACCGGGCACACCACCGCGCACTGCGGGGTCTCGAAGCTGCCCTCGCATTCGGTGCACTTCTTGGGATTGATGATGTACATATCGTTCTTCAGGCTGATCGCGGCGTTCGGGCACTCGAACTCGCAAGCGCCGCAGACGGTGCACTGAGACGCAATAATCTTGTAGGCCATGGGCTAGCTCCGCTCTGTGCAGATTGGCAGGCAAGGCTCTCTTTCAAGCACCGTGCCATCGTCTAACCCATTGAATTATTATAAATATTCTTTGGCCCTTGAGAACAGAGCGCTGTCGCTCCCCCGACAACGTGTCGCAAGTGCGACAGCGCGCCTGTCGGCATCGGAAGCCGTGCGGAGACGGGGTAAGGCGCCTTCCAGGCATCCACGGCCGACAATGCCGGCACCCCGCCCGGCCACACGAGCCCGCGATCACGAGGTGGC
Organism: Xanthobacter oligotrophicus; assembly: GCF_008364685.1. GTDB lineage: Bacteria > Pseudomonadota > Alphaproteobacteria > Rhizobiales > Xanthobacteraceae > Xanthobacter > Xanthobacter oligotrophicus. Next base: position 97,684 of record NZ_VTTL01000006.1, on the reverse strand, counting down.
GGTAATGGGGGTGGAGGCGCAGGAGCACGCTTGCCCCAAAACGCTTGAGCCCGAAGGCGGCCAGGGCCGACTTCGGGCTCAAGGCCGAACACCCGAAGGCGCGGCCGGATCCGGACGATGGTGCGAAGGCGTCAGAAGCGCTTGATCTCGATGTCGTGCTTCTTCAGCGCATAGCCGATCTGGCGAGGGGTGAGGCCGAGCAGGCGCGCGGCTTTCGCCTGCACCCAGCCGGCCCGCTCCATGGCGTCCACCAGCCGCTCGCGCTCCGACAATTCCTCGTCCAGCGCGGTCGGCCGCGCCGGCACCACCGCCGGAGCTGCGGCCGGCGACAGGGGCTGCGGCGCCGCCATCGGCAGAGGCAGCTTGGTGACGGTGTTGGAATTGGCCGGCTCGGCGCCGATGGGCGTGACCACCGACGGCATCACCGGCAGCGGGATCTCCATGGGCCGGCGCGTCGCCGCCTCGGCCGGGCTGCGCCACAGCAGGGCCGACAGACACTCGTTGTGCTTGCAGGCGAAGTCGTCGCTGACGATGGCGCCGCCCTGGGCGAGTGTGGCGGTGCGCTGCACGCAGTTCTCAAGCTCGCGCACGTTGCCGGGGAAGCCGCAGCCCATGAGGACTTCCATGGCGTCGGGATTGAATGCCAGGTCGCGGCCGTTCTCGCGGTTGAAGCGCTCGAGGAACTCGTTGGCCAGAAGCGGAATGTCTACACGGCGGTCGCGCAGGGACGGCACGATGACCGGGATGACGCTGATGCGGTAGTAGAGATCGGCGCGGAACTCGTTCTTCGCCACCGCTTCCTCAAGGTTGCGGTTGGTGGCGGCGACGACGCGCACGTTCACCTTCAGCGTGTGGGAACCGCCGACCCGCTCGAACTCCTGCTCCTGCAGCACGCGAAGCAGCTTGGCCTGGAACGAGGGCGAAATCTCGCCGATCTCGTCGAGGAAGAGCGTGCCCTTGTCCGCCAGCTCGAATCGGCCCTTGCGGGCGCCCACGGCGCCGGTGAAGGCGCCCTTCTCATGGCCGAACAGTTCGGATTCGAGCACCGATTCCGGCAGCGCCGCGCAGTTCAGCTTGATGAAGGGGCCCTTGGCCCGTGGCGACAGCTCGTGGATCGCCTTGGCGATCAGTTCCTTGCCGGTGCCGCTCTCGCCGCGCAGCAGCACGGGCGAATGGGACTTGGCGACGATCATGATCTTGTCGAGCAGCGCGCGAATCTCGCGGCTCTCGCCGATGATGCCGTCCACATAGACGCGCTTGCGCTCGCTTCTGCCCGTGTGGGGCTTCAGCTCGGACAATTCCTTCTGCAGGCGCCCGCTCTCGGCCATCAGGCGCTCGCGATCGCGGGAGACGACGCGATGCAGCTGCACGGTCTGGCCGATGAGGTTCGCCACCATGGTCAGGAAGCGCACGTCGGAATCGAGGCGGAAGACGGAGCGGCCGTCCCACACCCGGTCGATGGTGAGGGTGCCGATGACGCGCGAGCCGACCCGCAGCGGAACGCCGATCCAGGAGACACGCGTCTCCTCGCTGGCACCCAGCGCCACCACATCGGCAGGGGCGAAGGCGGGATGGGAGGCGACGTTCTCCGCGATCAGCGGCACGGCGGTGGCAATCACCTGGCCGATGGCCTTTTCGGGCAGGCGTGCGCGGTAGCGCGCATCGGTGCCCTCGTTCCAGCCGGCGCCCACGGTGATGTTGGGAATTCCGTCGTCTTCCAGCAGCGAGATGACGCCGTGGCGCATCTGCATGAAGGACGAAAGCAGGCTGACCACGCTCGACAACGTGGTTTCGAGCCGGTTCGGCGCCGTCAGAATCTTCGAGATCTCGTAGATCCCGGTGAGCGCCACATCGCTCAGGGATACGAGGGGTACATGAGCCCGGGGCTGCTCGCGCTCGACTTGCAACGCTTCTTGATGAACCATGGTGCTGTCTCCGTCACCTCAGGCTCCCATCCCAACTTTTTTGTATGATTAGCGACACTTTGATTTAGTTTCATTCTCATGTCGTGCCCAAGGTAAGGGCAAAAGTTGCCACCGTTTTGAGCACCTTTTGATCAGTGTCCGTTTTCGCGCCAAACAGCGCCATCATCCGGCCCGACACGAGCCGACAATTGTTCGAAAATTGACGGTTCAGCACATGTGTCGGCAAAAAGATTTCGCACTGCGAAAGCCGCCACGTCGCATTTGCCGCAACTTTCCTCACCCTGCGGCGCTGCAGCGCACCAAAGCGATCTGTGAGGCCTGATGTAAAGAACCCACCGCCGCGCGGCCTTGTCCGGGCTCGAAGTCAGGTGGGCTTGAAGTCAGGCAGTCTTGAAGTCAGCTGGTCTCGAAGGTGGCGAGGCGCGCTGCGGCGGCCTCCTCGCCTTCGTTGCGCAGCAGCTCCGTCATCTCAGCCCCGTCGAGGGGACGGAAGAAGAAGAAGCCCTGCGCCAGCTCGCAGCGCTTGTCCTTGAGAAACCGCGCCTGCCCGGCGGTTTCCAGCCCCTCGGCCACCACCCGCATGCCGAGGTTGCGGCCAAGGTCGATCACCGCGCAGACGATGGCGGTGTCGAAGGCGTCGCGCTCGATGTCTTTCACGAAGCTCTGGTCGATCTTGATGGTGTCGATGGGCAGCTGCTTCAGGTGGATGAGGCCCGCATAGCCGGTGCCGAAATCGTCGAGGGCGATGCGCACCCCCGCCCGGTAAAGCTCGTCGAGGATGGGTGCCACGTGGTCGGAGCTGCGGCCGAGGAAGACCGTCTCGGTGATCTCCACGTCGAAATGGGTCGGCTCCACGCCCGCCGCGTGGAACTGGCGCAGCAGCGTGGCCGCCAGATCCCCCCCGGCGAACTGGGCCGGCGCCAGGTTGATGGCGATGCGCCCGCACGGATGGCCCGCCTCGATCCAGCCGCGCACGTCGGTCGACACCCGCCGCACCATGCGCTCGCCGATGAGGACGGCCAGCTCCGGATCGGTGAGCGCGGCCTCGAACGAGCCCGGCGACAGCACGCTGTGCGGCGAGCGCCGCCAGCGCACCAGCGCTTCCAGCCCCTCGATGCGCCCGGTCACCAGCGACACCTTGGGCTGGTAGTAGGGAATGATCTCGTCCTCGGCGAGGGCGGCCCGCATGGCGCGGTTGAGCGCCACCCGCTCCAGCACCGCCTGCCGCATGGCCGGGGCATAGACCACCGTGCGGTTGCGGCCCTGCTGCTTGGCGGCATAAAGGGCGAGGTCGGCGTCCTTCATCAGCTCGCCATAGCTGCAATCGTGGTCCGGGCAGGCGGCGAGCCCGATGCTGGCCCGGGTGGCGAAATGGCGCCCGGCGTGCAGCACCGGCCGGCGCAATTCGGCGAGAATGGCGTGTGCAAGCCGTTGGCCGGCGGCGACCGGCGCCGCCCCCTTCACCACCGCCACGAACTCGTCCCCGCCCAGCCGGGCCAGCAGGCCGTCCGGCTCCAGCAGGGCATCCAGCCGGTGGGCGGTTTCCATCAGCGCCGCATCGCCGGCGTCGTGGCCGAGGGTGTCGTTGACATCCTTCAGGCCGTCGAGATCGATCAGCAGCAGGCAGATCCCCTGCCCCGGTCGGCGCGCCTCGAGCGCCGCGCCGAGACGATCCTGGAATGCGGCACGATTGGGCAGGCCGGTGAGCGCGTCGTGGGTCGCCGCGTAAAGCGCCTGGTCCTCGGCGACGCGCCGCTCGGTCACGTCCACCAGCGCCGCCACCAGGTGCGGCGCTGGCTCCATGGGGATGGCCGCGGCCGCCAGCACCACCCGCCGCTCCTCGCCCCCGCTCACCGAGACCGTGGTCTCGAAACCGGTCACCGCGCCTTCGGAGCGCAGGCGCCCCATGAAATCGCCGGCGGCATCGGGCGCAAGGCAGCCATCGCACAGGCCGCCGGTCAGCGCGTCCAGCGACCCGCCATAGAAGCGCCGGGCCGCCGCGTTGGACTTGACGTGCCGCCCGTCGTCGAGCCGCGCGACCACGAGGGGCAGCGGCACCGCCTGGAACGTTTTCTCCAGCGTGTCCTCGCTGACGCGCAGCCGCTCGTTCGCGCTCTGGGCTTCGCCCGCCGCCGCCCAGAACTGCCGTTCCATGCGGTTGGTCCGCGAGACCACGATCATCAGTGCGATGTTCAGCGAGGCTACCGCAAGCGCCAGCCCGAATCCCACCTGCCAGCCGATGGACATGTCGGCATAGCCGTAGAACAGCAGGAGACTGCTGCCGACACCGCCGGCCAACAGCCAGGAGAAGGAGATGGGCACCGCCAGATAGAAAATGGTGGGCAGCAGCATGACCACCAGCAGCGCCAGCTGGCTCTGCGAGGTCACCAGCACCGCCACCGCGCTCGCCGTGCCCCATTGCCAGATGGCGTAGATCAGGTCGGCGCGTCGGGGGGTGTTCGCCAGGTGGATCGCGCCGAGGCACAGGAGCGACAGCCCGATCACGACGAATCGCGCCGACACCGCCACCGCGAAATGCGCCGTTCCCGCAAAGCGCCAGTCGCTGAGAAGGAACAGCGCATTGAGGATGACCGAGGCCGCAAACAGGATGCGGGCCTGCCGGCGCGCCTCGCCCAGGCGGCTTTCGCGGAATGCCGCCTCCAGCGCGGGATCGGCGAACTCCCCGCCGATGGCGGTCAGTCGCAGATCGTTCGCGCTCGCGCTCGGCTCTGGCCGTCCGTTGTGGCGAGAAGTGCCCCTCATGGAGGTGATCCTAGAGCGCGGGAAACGCTTTCGCCACAATCCTGCCGGCCCGTTGTCCCAATGAACCCCAACTGCTCGGCTGGGTTGCACAAATGCGCGGCCACTCCATTCTGCGCCGGCTCGCCTCGCGCGGCGGCCCGGTCTATATGGCGTTCATGACGATGCAAGGTCGGCAGCGGCGCCCGGCGCCACCGCCTGACCGCAGGCCGAGCGGGAGCCACCGATGCTTAACGATAAACGCATCCTCCTCCTGATCGGCGGCGGGATCGCCGCCTACAAGTGCCTGGAGCTGGTCCGCCGCCTTAAGGATCGCGGCGCACGGGTGCGGGCGGTCATGACGCGGGCGGCCGGCCAGTTCGTCACGCCTTTGTCCGTGGGCGCCATCACCGGCGAGCGCGTCTTCACCGACCTGTTCGACCTCACCGCCGAGCACGACATCGGCCACATCCGCCTGTCGCGGGAGGCGGATCTCGTGGTGGTCGCGCCCGCAACGGCGGACTTGCTGGCCAAGATGGCCCACGGCATCGCCGACGATCTCGCCACCACCGCGCTGCTCGCCACCGACAAGCCGGTGCTGGTCGCCCCCGCCATGAACCCGCGCATGTGGGCGCACCCCGCCACCCGGCGCAACGTGGCGCAGTTGCGCGCCGACGGCATCGCCATGGTGGGCCCCAACGCGGGCGCCATGGCCGAGCGCGACGAATTCGGGGAAGGCCGCATGGCCGAGCCCATGGAGATCCTCGGCGCCATCGAGGCCCATTTCGGGATTGCGGAGGCGCCCCTGCTCAAGGGGCGGCGCATCCTCGTCACCTCCGGGCCGACTCACGAGCCCATCGACCCGGTGCGCTACATCGCCAACCGCTCCTCGGGCAAGCAGGGCCACGCCATCGCCTCGGCGGCCCGGGCGGCGGGCGCCGAGGTGGTCCTGGTGTCCGGCCCCGCCGAGGTCGCCGATCCCAAGGGGGTCAAGGTGATCCATGTTGAGACGGCGCAGCAGATGCTGGCCGCCGTGGAGGAGAGCCTGCCGGTGGATGCCGCCGTGTTCGCCGCCGCCGTGGCCGACTGGCGCGTGGCCGACGCGTCCGACCAGAAGATCAAGAAGACCGGCGGCGGCGCCCCGGCCCTGACCCTGGTGGAGAATCCCGACATCCTCGCCACCATTGCGCGCCACGGCACCCTGCGGCCGCGCCTGGTGGTGGGGTTCGCGGCCGAGACCCAGGAGGTGGTGGCCCATGCCCGCGACAAGCGCCTGCGCAAGGGCTGCGACTGGATCGTCGCCAACGACGTCTCGCCGGAGACCGGCATCATGGGAGGGGATGTGAACACCGTGCATCTTGTGACCGCCAGCGGGGTGGAGGACTGGCCCTCCGCCTCCAAGGCCGAAGTCGCCCGCCACCTGGTGGCGCGGATGGCCGCAGAACTTGCGGGAGAGGCCCGATGAGCCGCGTGCAGACACCCCGCCCTGCCGTGCGCATCCAGCGCCTGCCCCATGGCGAAGGCCTGCCCCTGCCCGCCTATGCCACCGAAGGCGCGGCCGGCCTCGATCTCTCCAGCGCCCTGCCGGAGGAGACCCCCCTCATCCTCCTGCCCGGGGCGTTCGCCGCGGTTCCCACCGGCTTCGCCATCGCTTTGCCGGAGGGCTTCGAGGCCCAGGTGCGTCCCCGCTCGGGCCTTGCCCGCAAGCACGGCGTGAGCGTGCTGAATACGCCCGGCACCATCGACTGGGATTATCGCGGCGAGCTGATGGTCCTGCTCATCAATCACGGGCCCGAGCCGTTCATCGTGACGCGGGGCATGCGCATCGCCCAGATGGTGGTTGCCCCGGTCACCCAAATAATGCTGGAAGAATCCGGAGATTTGAGTGAAACTGCACGCGGCTCCGGTGGTTTTGGTTCAACCGGCTTCGGAGCTACGTTTTTGAAGAAGTAGCTACAGACTGATGCCGCGTTTATCCGACAAAAGCCTCCTCGCCATTGCAGCCGTCGTGGATGTGGCCGTGCACGCGCGCGGCGCTCCGGTAGCGGCCAAGGCCCTCGCAGCCCGGCACGGCCTTCCGCCCCGCCGGCTTGAACCCGTGCTCCAGGCGCTGGTACATGCCGGCGTGCTGAAGGGGGTGCGTGGCCCCCGCGGCGGCTACGAGCTGGCGCGTGAACGCCGGCGCGTCTCCGTCGCCGAGATCGTCCGGGTCGTCGAGGGGGCGGAGGAGGAGAAGGAAATCATCCTGCCCCCGCTGGTGACCGAGGTGGTCCAGCCCGCTGTTGCCGCGGCCGAGGATACGTTCGACACTGCGCTCGACGCGGTGACGCTCGAGGACCTCTGCCGCAGTGCCGATGGCAAGGGCCACGGTTCGGAGCACGAGAGGATCGATTTCGCCATTTGAGAGGTACGCTCCCCGCGTGCCGGCGACCAATTTTCCAAGGAGATCGCCCATGGCAGGACCTGCCGCCAAGATCGTGCCCGCCGCCCAGCCTCGCCTGGGGCGCGGCCGCGTCTATGATTCCATCACCGAGACCATCGGCAACACGCCGCTGGTGCGGCTGAAGCGCCTCGCCGAACTGCGCGGGGCCAAGGCCGAGATTCTGGCCAAGCTCGAATTCTTCAATCCCATCGCCAGCGTCAAGGACCGCATCGGCGTCGCCATGATCGAGGCGATGGAGGCGGCGGGCGTGCTGGACCAGGACACCGTGCTGGTGGAGCCCACCTCCGGCAACACCGGCATCGCGCTGGCCTTCGTGGCAGCGGCCCGCGGCTACCGCCTGATCCTGGTGATGCCCGAGAGCATGTCGGTGGAACGCCGCAAGATGCTCGCCATTCTCGGCGCCGAGCTGGTGCTGACCCCGGCGAACCTGGGCATGAAGGGCGCCGTCGCCCGCGCCGAGCAGCTCATCGCCGAACTGCCCAAGGCGGTGATGCCCCAGCAGTTCAAGAACAAGGCCAACCCGGACATCCACCGCCGCACCACGGCGGAGGAAATCTGGAACGACACCGACGGCAAGGTGGACGCGGTGGTGTCCGGCGTCGGCACCGGCGGCACCATCACCGGCATCGGCCAGGTGCTGAAGCCGCGCAAGGCCTCGCTCAAGATGATCGCGGTGGAGCCCGAGGATTCCCCGGTGCTGTCCGGCGGCTCCCCCGGTCCCCACAAGATCCAGGGCATCGGCGCCGGCTTCGTGCCCGAGGTGCTCGACCGCTCCATCATCGACGAGGTGGTGACGGTGGGCAACCAGACCGCATTCGACACCGCCCGGGCGCTGGCCCGCTACGAGGGCATCCCCGGCGGCATCTCCTCCGGCGCGGCCGTGGCGGCGGCGCTGGAGATCGCGGTGCGCGACGACATGGCGGGCAAGTCCATCGTGGTGATCGTGCCGTCCTTCGCGGAACGCTACCTCTCGACAGCCCTGTTCGAAGGCCTCTGACAGAGAGCTACGGCTCTTTCGCCCGAGGATACCCTCAAGTTCCTGCGCCCCGGCCCTGCCGGGGCGCAGCTGTCATAAGGCCTGGCCCTCGCGGAGGCGACTCGCCCGGGTCCGAGCCAGCCGGACCAGCGCGGCATGGCGCGCCGGATCGTAGCCGATGCCGCCCCTGAACGCCGCCTTGCGCGCCAGGCGCAACGCCCGCGCCAGGGCCGCCGGCGCGCCATAGGCGACGGCGAGCCCCACCATATGACGCCGGACCTGCGCTTCCGGATCCTCGCATGTGAAGGCGTAAACCCGCTCCGACCGCACCCCGGCTGCTGCCCGCATGATCCATTCTCCCCTGTGGAGCGGAATGGTCGCCCGGCGGGGAGGTAGGGGGATAAATTCCTAGAATCGAAACGTCCGACGCACACCAAATTTTGCATACAACCGATTGATACGACAGGTTTTAATTCCGATTTACCACAAACATAAGTTGCAAGATCTCTCCACGCCCCCTTGAAACGCAAGAAGATCGTTGTAGGAATTTTTTCCCCGCAACGAGAGGGTGTAATGTCTTACCAGCCGGTCGAGCCCCGCGCCGCCTCCGCACAGCCCCCTGCCCGCCCGCCGGTCGCCGCGACCGGCGCCTTGTCCGAAACGGCCGTGCCCTATCCGTGCCGGCTGGCGACGGCCATCGTCGCCGCCATGGCGGGGCTGAACGTGGATGCATTGCTGGACCTGCGCCGGTCCACCGCGCCAGTGTCGATGGCGCGGCAGATCGCCATGTACCTCGCCCATGTGGGCCTCGGCCTGTCGCAGGCGGGCGTGGCGCAGGCGTTCCGGCGCGACCGCTCCACCGTCGCCTATGCCTGCCGGCGCATCGAGGACCTGAGGGACGATCCCGCCTTCGACCACCGCGTGGCCCAGATGGAGGCCTGCCTGCGCTGGGCCACGGAACGCTGATCATGGCGCCCCGCAAAACACCCTCCGGTAAAGCAAACTCCGGCAAGGCCCCGACCCGCCGCCCCGCCCCGGCCGGCGCCCACGGCCCGCAGATGAACCTTGCCGAAAGCCCGCTGGCCTGGCTCGCCCGGCGCACCGGCAAGGACGGCCGCGCCCTCGTGGATGCGACCCAGCTGGCCGCCGGCGAGCGGCTGCGGGCGGATTTCACCCGCGCCCAGCTCACCCCGCGCATCACCAGCCGCTGGAGCGAGGTCTCCGGCGCCGGCACGCCGGAGGCCTTCACCGACATGGTGCTGGCCGCCAAGCTGCGCGTCAGCCGGGCCATGACGGCGGTGGGGCCGGAGCTGTCCGGCGTGCTGCTGGATGTGTGCTGCTTCCTGAAGGGGCTGGAGGCGGTGGAGCGCGAGCGGCTGTGGCCGGCGCGCACCGCCAAGGTGGTGCTGGGCCTCGCCCTTGACCGGCTCGCCGGCCACTACGGCCTCAGCGGATCGACCCAGGGCCGCGCCCGCTCCCCGGTGCGCGGCTGGCGCGCCCCGCCCGAGCCGCCAGCGCAGGAACCACCAGCGCAAGCGTAAGCCCCCTCAGGACAGGGCGCGGGCGGTGTCGCGGATGATGTGGAAGGCGGCGTCCACGTCCGCCTCGGTGGCCTCCATGGACCCCGCCTGGAAGCGGATGGTGAGGCGGCCGTCCACCCGGGTCGGGGTGAGGTAGAGCTGCCCGCCGTCATTGATGGCCTGGAGCAGGGCCAGCATGTGGGCGTCGCCATCGCGGCCGTCGCCGGGATCGTGGCGGAAGGCGAACAGGGACAGCACCGGCGTCGAGGCCAGGGAGAAGCCGGGCTCGGCGGCAATGCGCGCGGCGAGCGCCTGCGACCAGCCCACATGGTTGCGGATCATCTGCCTGAGACCCTCAAGGCCATGGGCGCGCAGCACGAACCACAGCTTCAGCGCGCGGAAACGGCGGCCGAGCTGGATGGTCCATTCGCTGAAATTGACGATGCCGCCGTCGATGCCCTCATGGGCGTGGGTCTTCAGATATTCCGGCTGAATCGCCAGCGTCGCCAGATGGTCGTCGGCGCTCTTGAGGAAATGGGCGGAGCAGTCGAACTGTACGCCGAGCCATTTGTGCGGGTTCAGCACGATGGAGTCGGCCTGTTCCACCCCCGCCCACAGGGACCGGAACTCGGGGCACACCATAGCTGAGCCCGCCCAGGCCGCGTCCACATGGACGAACAGGCCGTGGCGGTGCGCCACGCCCACAACTGCCGCCACGTCATCCATGGCGCCGGTGCTGGTACCACCTACGCAGGCGACGACGCCGGCCGGCACGAATCCAGCCGCCTTGTCGGCTTGAATGGCCGCCTCCAGCGCCTGCGGCACCATGCTCCTGAGCGGGCCTTGGGTCGGGATCCGCACCAGATTGTCGTCGCCGATGCCGCAGAACCACGCCGCCCGGTCGATGGAGGTGTGCACCTCGCTGGAAGTGTAGACCCGCAGCTGCGGGCGGCCCGAAAGCCCGGTGCGGTTGCCGGTGAAGCCCAGCGCCCGCTCGCGCATGGTGAGGAAGGCGCACAGGGTGGCGGAGGAGGCGGAATCCTGGATCACGCCGGAAAAGCCCTCCGGCAGGCCCACCGCCTGGCGCAGCCAGTCGAGGGCGACGATCTCCAGCTCGGTGGCGGCGGGAGAGGTCTGCCACAGCAGGCACTGGGCGCCCATGGCGGAGGACAGGAACTCGCCGATCACGCTGGCCGGGCTGGCATTGGCCGGGAAGTAGGCGAAGAAGCGCGGATGCTGCCAGTGGGTCATGCCCGGCACCAGGATGCGCTCGAAATCCGCGAAGATGTCGGCCATGGGCTCGGCTTCTTCCGGAGCGGAAGCCGGCAGCTGGGCCGCGATCTCCCCTGGCCTGGTGCCGGCGCGCACCGGCCTGTCGCGGAGGCCGGCGCGATAGTCCGCCGCCCAGTCCGCCGCCGCGTGCGCCCAGTGGCGGAACGCCTCCCCGTCCATGTGGTGTCCTTGTCTTTTGATGTTTGGCCGGGACATAGCCGACTTCAGCCGTGCTGGAAAACCGGCGCCACGCCGCAGGACGGTGCCCGTCCTCGTGATCACGGGCGCCCCCGCAGGCGTGATAGAGTGTCGCATCAAAGGCCTTTCATGCAGGCCCACATGGTTCTAAGACGGCCGGCAGCTTTGCGCGCCGGGCTAAGAGCCATCGCGCACCACAACACATAAGAGGCAAGAGAGGACATGCCCCAGTACCGCTCCCGCACCTCCACCCACGGTCGCAACATGGCCGGCGCCCGCGGCCTGTGGCGCGCCACCGGCATGAAGGACGGGGATTTCGGCAAGCCGATCATCGCCGTGGTGAACTCCTTCACCCAGTTCGTGCCGGGCCACGTGCACCTCAAGGACCTCGGCCAGCTGGTGGCCCGCGAGATCGAGAAGGCCGGCGGCGTCGCCAAGGAATTCAACACCATCGCGGTGGATGACGGCATCGCCATGGGCCATGACGGCATGCTCTATTCCCTGCCGTCCCGCGAGATCATCGCCGACAGCGTGGAATATATGGTCAACGCGCACTGCGCCGACGCCATGGTGTGCATCTCCAACTGCGACAAGATCACCCCCGGCATGCTGATGGCCGCCATGCGCCTCAACATCCCGGCGGTGTTCGTCTCCGGCGGGCCCATGGAGGCCGGCAAGGTGCTGCTCTCCACCGGCGAGAAGAAGGTGGACCTCATCGACGCCATGATCGCGGCGGCCGACGACAAGGTCACCGACGCCGACGTGCAGGTGATGGAGCGCTCCGCCTGCCCCACCTGCGGCTCGTGCTCGGGCATGTTCACCGCCAATTCCATGAACTGCCTCACCGAGGCGCTGGGCCTGGCGCTGCCGGGCAACGGCTCGACGCTGGCCACCCACGCCGACCGCGAGCGGCTGTTCGTGGAGGCCGGCCACCTCATCGTCGACCTCGCCCGCCGCTATTACGAGCAGGACGACACCAGCGTGCTGCCGCGCTCGGTGGCCTCGTTCAAGGCGTTCGAGAACGCCATGACGCTGGACATCTCCATGGGCGGCTCCACCAACACGGTGCTGCACCTGCTCGCCGCCGCCAACGAGGGCGAGGTGCCCTTCACCATGGCCGACATCGACCGGCTGTCGCGCAAGGTGCCGGTGCTGTGCAAGGTGGCGCCGGCGGTCGCCAACATCCACATGGAGGACGTGCACCGCGCCGGCGGCATCATGGCCATCCTCGGCGAGCTGGACCGCGGCGGCCTCATCCATACCGAGCTGCCCACGGTCCACGCCGCCACCATGGCCGACGCGCTGGATCGCTGGGACGTGAAGCGCACCAAGAGCGAGAGCGTCGCCACCTTCTTCCGCGCCGCGCCGGGCGGGGTGCCCACCCAGGTGGCCTTCAGCCAGTCCCGCCGCTGGGACGACCTCGACCTCGACCGCGAGACCGGCGTCATCCGCGACGTGGCCCACGCCTATTCCAAGGACGGCGGCCTCGCGGTGCTCTACGGCAACATCGCGCTGGACGGCTGCATCGTGAAGACGGCGGGGGTGGACGCCTCCAACCTCACCTTCACCGGCAAGGCCCGCATCTTCGAGAGCCAGGACGCGGCGGTGGAGGCCATCCTCTCCACCGGGCGCATTGTCGCCGGCGACGTGGTGCTGATCCGCTACGAGGGGCCGCGCGGCGGGCCGGGCATGCAGGAGATGCTCTATCCCACGTCCTACCTGAAGTCGAAGGGCCTCGGCAAAGCCTGCGCCCTGGTCACCGACGGGCGCTTCTCGGGCGGCTCCTCGGGCCTGTCCATCGGCCATGTCTCGCCGGAAGCGGCGGAGGGCGGGGCCATCGGGTTGGTGGAGGAAGGCGACACCATCGAGATCGACATCCCGAACCGCATCATCCGCGTGGCGGTGTCGGACGAGGTGCTGGCCGAGCGGCGCGCCGTGATGGAGGCTAAGGGCGACAAGGCGTGGCTGCCGGAAAACCGCAAGCGCGTGGTTTCCCAGGCGCTGCAGGCCTATGCCGCGCTCACCACCTCCGCCGCCCGCGGCGCGGTGCGCGACGTGAGCCGCCTGCGGCGCTGATCAAGACGGGACCTGCCAAAAGGAAAGGGGCGCCGCGGCGCCCCTTTTTGTTTGGTGCAGGTGGTTCGGCCGTGTGCCAATCAACGCGTACACGTCAGCTGCCCGTTGAAGTTAGCGATGTCCCGCGCGCCCCAGCAGTAACGCATGTTCACCGAGGAGTTCACGAACAGGTTGCCGCCCAAGCGGCACTGTGCCCGCAGGACGTTGTCCGGACCCACGAAGGCATTGCGGCAGGTGCGCTGGTAGGAACCGGGAGGCGCCGGCATGGGACCGGGGGCCGGCGGCGGCGGCATGGGGCGGCCACGGGCGCACCACAGCTGGCCGTCCTGGTTGGAAATGTCACCCCGGCAGCTCGGGAAGTCGTTGAGCCGGGTCTGCACCCAGTTGCCCCGACGGGTGGCGCAGAAGGCGGTGAGGTCACGCCCACGGCGCACCTGCACGTTGTTGCAGCTGTTGAGGTAGCTGCCCCCCGGCACCGGCTGGGCCACGGCCTCGCCGGCCGAGACCAGCCAACCCAGCGCCAGCAGCAGGCCGAACAGGCCGGCGACGACGACATTTCGCTTCATGATTCCCCCCTGTGGAAAGGCGCGCCCTTCTATCATGGCGAATCAGGAGACGAACAGCCGTCGTGGCCCGTATGGGAACCGCCGCCGCGCGGCCATCGACAGGGACGCCGTGCTTCGTTAAAAGCCGTGGCGATCCAGAAAGATAAAGACGCACCGATGACCATCCGCCTGCATCGCGGCGACCTGCCCGCGGACTTCGTCGCCGCGCCCGTGGTGGCGATCGACACCGAGACCATGGGGCTCAACCCCTTCCGCGACCGGCTGTGCCTGGTCCAGCTCTCCAACGGCGACGGCAGCGCCGATCTGGTGCAGATCCCGCAGGGCGCCGACGCCACCACCGCGCCGAACCTCACGCGCCTGCTGGCCGATCCCGCCATCACCAAGCTGTTCCATTTCGGCCGGTTCGACATCGCGGTGCTCCAGCACACCTTCCATGTGATGCCGCAGCCGGTGTGGTGCACCAAGATCGCCTCGCGGCTGGTGCGCACCTACACCGACCGCCACGGGCTCAAGGACCTGCTGCGCGAGACCATCAACGTGGATATCTCCAAACAGCAGCAAAGTTCGGACTGGGGCGCCAAGGATCTCTCCGACGCCCAGCTCGCCTATGCCGCTTCCGACGTGCTCCACCTGCATGCGGTGAAGGCGAAGCTGGAGGAGATGCTGGCGCGGGAGAACCGCACCGGGCTCGCCGCCGCCTGCTTCGCCTTCCTGCCGGCGCGGGCGGCCCTCGACCTCTCGGGCTGGGCGGACGAGGACATCTTCGCCCACTCCTGAGCCGGCAACCTTTATGAAAATCGAGCCCTGGCAAGGCCTTCCGGCCGGGCCTTGCACCGGCGCGCCATTTCGGACAATTTGGCCCTGTGCGTGGGGCGACGCGCCGGCCGGCCCTGTGGCTTGAGGCCAGTGAGAGCCCATGCCGATCAGCTCGCATCGTGACCTGGTCGGCGAACGGTCTCTCTGCCAACCATGACAGGCGCACGCGGGATTGGCCCGCCGCCGGAACAGGGCCATGAACCGACACGTGTCGCCAGACGATCTCGACCGGCAAGGGACCGTGCCAGCGGCCGCGCCCGAAGACACGCGCCTTGATGCGCGCCTGGAAGCGTCTCCCACCTTCCGGGACTACACGGACGAGGAAGCTGCCCTCGACCAGCGCGCGAGCCCGGATTTCTCGAGCGCCCGGCGTCACAGCAAGCGGGTGCGCTGGATCAAGCGCCTGCTGCCGCTCTCGATCGTCGTCGCGGTGGTGGCCATCGGCGCGGTTTCCATCCTGTCGCGGCTGAAGCTCTCCATCGAGCTGCCGTTCGAGATCGGGCACCTCACCCTCTCGGGCTCGCGCCTCACCATGGAATTGCCCAAGCTCTCCGGCTTCACCGACGACAATCGCGGCTACCGCGTCACCGCACGCACCGCCACCCAGGACCTGACCCACCCGGACCTCATCGACCTCACCGACATCGAGGCGCGGCTGGAGATGACCGACAAGGGCTGGGCCAAGGTGACTGCCAAGGTGGGCAGCTTCGACACCAAGAAGCAGTTCATCACCCTCGGCGACGGCGTGGACCTTGCCATGAACGGCGGCTACGGCGGCCGCCTGCACGACGCCGAGGTGGACGTGAAGGCCGGCACCATCGCCACCGAGAAGCCGGTGGTGTTCACCTATCTGGACGGCAAGCTGGTGGCCGACCGCCTGCACGTGGGCGATCGCGGCACGCGCGCCCTGTTCGAGGGCAATGTGCAGCTGGATTTCCGCATGTCCAACCTGCCGGGCCAGAAATCGGGCGAGGCAGCCCAGCCGGCAGGCTCGCCTGTCGGGACTTCTGCCAAGCCCCATGGCGACGCGGTGGGATCGGTGCCCGCCACGCCCGCCGCCCAGCCCACTCCCCTTCCCCCGCGACGCCCGGTGTCCAACCCATGATCCGCCAGTCCCAGGACCGAACCGGCCTCGCCTTCCGCGCCCGGCGCCTCGCCCAGGTTGCGGCCGCGGCGATGCTCGTCGCGGCGCCCGGCGCCGCCCTTCTGGGTGTCTCTACGTCAAGCACCGCTGCCGCGCAGACTTCCAACGTGCCCAACGCGCTGCAGGGCTTTGCCAAGAACCGCGACCAGCCGGTGCGCATCAACGCGGATTCCCTCGAGGTACGCGACAAGGACAAGGTCGCCGTGTTCTCCGGCAACGTGCTGGTGACCCAGGGCGACACCACGCTGCGCTCCAAGGACCTCATGGTCTATTACGAGGGCTCCGTGGCCCAGCAGGCCGGCGGCCAGCCCGCCGGCGAGCAGGCAACCGGCGTCGACCCGTCCCAGAAGGGCCAGATCCGCAAGCTGGAAGCGGTGGGCGGCGTGGTGGTGAAGACCAAGGAGCAGACCGCCACCGGCGACAGCGGCGTGTTCGAGATGAAGACCAACACGGTCACCCTCGTGGGCAAGCCGGTGGTCCTCACCCAGGGCCCCAACGTGATCCGTGGCCAGAAGCTGGTGGTGGACCTCGTCTCCGGCGTGTCCAAGTTCGAGGGCGGGCGGGTGGAAAGCCTTATCGTCCCCGGCAGCCTGAAGCAGGACACCCTGCCCAAGCCCGCCGACCAGGGCGGACAAGCCCCCCGCCGCTGACGAAAGCGAACGCGCGCAGCGGTTGAAATGCGCCCCTGGCGGTAGCCGGGGCTGTAGACGCAGTCGGCGCGATTCGCAAAATTTTGACCTGAAATCAATCCGTTACGCAAGATCCGCCCGAGCCGGGCGCCGCCGCGCGACGGGGCGCAACGCCATGCGGCCCACATTTTGCATGGAAACGTTGCATCCCCGGCAAGGACGTTCTAAACCTTCCAATCCGGGGGCCGGAGGTGCGGAGGTCGCGTTGAACGTCCTGTCCATGTTCGGCAAGTCTAAGGCCAGGTCCGGCGGCATCACCCGCCGGAGCGAAAGTGACACGCCGCGCGACACGCGCGAGTGGGACGAGGACGACCCGCGCAACGCCGCCGACTACGACGACGGCGGCTGGGACGATCCCCGCTACGCCGCCCTCGATGGCCGCGGTGACGGCCGCGACGCCCAGCCCTTCGATTCCACCAGCGCGCTGGCGGCCTTCGGCATCGCCAAGTCCTATGGCGGCCGGCAGGTGGTGCGCGACGTGAGCCTCAACGTCCGCCGCGGCGAGGCGGTGGGCCTGCTCGGCCCCAACGGCGCCGGCAAGACCACCTGCTTCTACATGGTGACCGGGCTGGTGAAGGCCGATCGCGGCCGCATCGAGCTGGACGGCCACGACATCACCCCCATGCCCATGTACCGCCGCGCCCGCCTCGGCGTCGGCTACCTGCCGCAGGAGGCCTCCATCTTCCGGGGCCTCTCGGTGGAGGACAACATCATGGGCGTGCTCGAGGTCACCGAGCCCAACCGCGCCCGCCGCCGGGAGGAGACCGAAGCCCTCCTCGAGGAATTCAAGATCACCCATGTGCGCAAGTCGCCCTCCATCGCGCTTTCGGGCGGCGAGCGGCGGCGGCTCGAGATCGCCCGCGCTCTGGCGAGCCAGCCCTCCTTCATGCTGCTGGACGAGCCCTTCGCCGGCATCGACCCCATCGCGGTGGGCGACATCCAGGCCCTGGTGCGCCACCTCACCTCCCGTGGCATCGGCGTGCTCATCACCGACCACAATGTGCGCGAGACGCTGGGCCTCATCGACCGCGCCTACATCATCCATTCCGGCTCGGTGCTGATGGAGGGCGATCCCGAATCCATCGTCTCCAGCCCCGAGGTGCGGCGGCTGTATCTCGGCGAGGAGTTCCGGCTATGAGCGCCGCCTCGCCCCGCACGCCGCTCGCCCGACCCGTGCCACGCCGGCGGAGGCTTCCGCCATGGTGTTGAGCCCCAAGCTGGAATTCCGCCAGAGCCAGTCTTTGGTGATGACGCCGCAGCTGATGCAGGCCATCAAGCTGCTGCAGCTCTCCAACATGGAGCTGGTGGCCTACGTGGAGGCGGAGCTGGAGCGCAATCCGCTCCTGGAGCGCATCACCGAGGGCGACGGCCCGGCCGACACCGCCGGCGGCGAGACCCCCTCCGAGACCGCCCAGCGGGACGAGGCCCCCGCTCCCGAGCCCGAGGCCGCAGTCTCCGGCGACTGGATGGAAGGCAACATGGAGCCCAGCCGGGCGGCCATGGAAACCCGCCTCGACACAGATCTCGGCAACGTCTTCCCGGACGACGCCCCCGCCGATCGCGGCGCCTCCGGCGGTGGCTCCACCGGCCAGAGCCCCTCCACCGGCGAGTGGGGCGGCGGCGAGCGCGGCGAGGACTACAATCCGGAAGCCTTCCTCACCGCCGAAATGACCCTGGCCGACCATCTGGAAGCCCAGCTTGCGGTGGCGGTGAGCGATCCGGCGCGGCGGCTCATCGGCGTCAACGTCATCGGCCTCATCGACGAGACCGGCTATTTCACCGGCGACCTCGACCAGCTGGCCGAACAGCTCGGCGTGGCGCGCGCCGATGTGGAGGCCATGCTAAAGCTCATCCAGACCTTCGAGCCGTCTGGGGTGGGCGCGCGCAACCTTGCCGAATGCCTCGCCATCCAGCTCCGGGAGCGGGACCGCTTCGACCCCGCCATGCAGGCGCTGGTGGCGAACCTAGAGCTTCTGGCGCGGCACGACCGCAATGCGCTCAAGCGCGTGTGCGCCGTGGACAACGAGGATCTCGCCGACATGATCGGCGAGATCCGCCGGCTTGATCCCAAGCCGGGCCTCGCCTTCGGCACCGGCGTGGTGCATCCGCTGGTGCCGGATGTCTATGTGCGCGCGGGCAAGGACGGCACCTGGCTGGTGGAGCTGAATTCCGAGACCCTGCCACGGGTGCTGGTGAACCAGACCTATCATGCCACCGTGGCCAAGGTGGCGCGCTCGGCCGAGGACAAGAGCTTCCTGGCCGAGTGCCTGCAGAGCGCCAGCTGGCTGACGCGTTCGCTGGACCAGCGGGCGCGCACCATCCTGAAGGTGGCGAGCGAGATCGTGCGCCAGCAGGACGCCTTCCTGCTGCACGGCGTGCGCTATCTGCGACCGCTGAACCTGCGCACGGTGGCGGACGCCATCGGCATGCACGAATCCACCGTGTCGCGAGTGACATCCAACAAATACATCTCCACCCCGCGCGGCGTGGTGGAGATGAAATTCTTCTTCTCCTCGGCCATTTCCGCCTCCGGCGGCGGCGAGGCCCATTCGGCCGAGGCGGTACGCCACCGCATCAAGCTGCTCATCGAGGCCGAGAGCGCGGACGACGTGCTCTCCGACGACACCCTGGTGCAGAAGCTCAAGGAAGAGGGCATCGACATCGCCCGGCGCACAGTGGCGAAGTATCGGGAGGGCATGAACATCCCCTCCTCGGTTCAGCGCCGCCGCGAGAAGATGGCCCTGCGCAGCGAGGCCAGCTGAGACGAAGACGCCGCTCCCGGCCCGCGCGTGGCAAATCTCACGCGCGCTGGAGCTCGTAGATCTCGCCGGCGATGATGGCGGCACTGCCGGGCCACATCTCGAACCGGACACCGGTGCCGATGCCGCCGGTACGCGGCGAACTCTTGATCCCGAGGGCCTTCGCCGCGGCGATGGACAATTCCCCGATGCGCCCGACCCCGCTGACGTCGGCCACCACCGCCACGATGCTCCTGTCCTTGTAGGAAATCAGCGCCCGGCACCCGATCACCACGCCCACGGCGTGCCGGCGCACCAGCGGATTGACCACCACATAGGGGACGGTCGCCGCATCCACGTAGCGCGTGGGGATGGGGCGGCCTTTCCAGGCATAGGTGGTCTTGGAATAGATGTTGCCGTCGGCGTCGGTGAGGGGATAGCCGTTGCCCCGGTCGACGAGGACATTGTCCCAGGCGCCCTTCGGATAGCCGGCGTTCTGAAGGGCGTCGAGCCCCTTGTCGTCCAGCCGATAGGCGAACTTCGCCCCGTTCTGCCCATTGGCCCCATCGGCATCGATGGCGCCGCCCGATTCCCAATGCACACGCCCGTCCTCGTCCTGAACCACAGGAAAGCCGTCGATCAAGGCCAGTTCAATCGGCATGTCAGCCCCCATAGAATCCATCACAGGTTGCACAACCTGATATGATGGGTATCTATGGTGGGCCTGCAACGCAATTTTGCAGTCGGACCCTGAAAAAAGAACGTCTGTTTGCGTTGTACCTTACGATTCCAAATGGAAAAGAGGGAGGCGATACACCTTTTTAAGATCAAAATAATCGCAATGGTTGAATATGGTTGTATCCGGCCCGCACAACTGGACGTCGCGCGGGCCGGCAGGGACCGGATGAGGCTCAGGCAAGGCTGAGCTTCACGTCGATATTGTTGCGGGTGGCGTTGGAATAGGGGCACACCTGATGCGCCTTGGCGATCAGATCTTCGCCCGCCGCGCGGTCCACGCCCGGCAGTGACACCTCAAGCGCGATCTCCAGGCCGAAGCCACCTTCGGAGCGCGGGCCGATGCCCACGGTGGAGGTGACGGTGGCGTCCGCCGGCACCTTCGCGCTGCCACCCTGGGAGGCCACGAACTTCATGGCGCCGAGGAAGCACGCCGCATAGCCGGTGGCAAACAGCTGTTCGGGATTGACCCCATCGCCGCCGGCGCCGCCCAGCTCCTTCGGGGTGGAGAGCTTCACATCCACCGCCCCGTCGAGGGTCGCGGAATGGCCGTCGCGGCCGCCGGTGGCGCGGGCGGAGGTGCTGTAGAGAACATTGACGGGCATGGGACTGTTCCTTCTCAGATGGCGTGGCGATATTTAGTCGACACGATTAATTCGTGTACGATATTTCTAGCCAGACCGATCCCGCATGTCAAGCGATTGCGATTATATCGCGTACGAATTATATTCCGCCCAGAGACCTAAGGTCGTTGCCATGCCCCACGACACCACCAAGCCAGCGTTAAGCCCGCCCCTGACCGACGTGCCCGCCCCGGCGCTGGTGCCCGTGGACGACCTGCTGTGCTTTTCCTTCTATGCGGCAAGCCACGCCTTCACCCGCGTGTACAAGCCACTGCTCGACGCCATCGGCCTGACCTATCCGCAATATCTGGTCATGGTGGCGCTGTGGGAGAAGGACGACCAGACGGTGGGCAGCATCGGCGGGAAGCTGGGACTGGAATCCAGCACCCTGACCCCGCTGCTGAAGCGGCTGGAGGCCCTCGGCCTCGTCACCCGCAGCCGCGATCCGGCGGACGAGCGGGTGGTGCGGGTGCGCCTGTCCGCCCAGGGCGAAGCGTTGCGGGCGCAGGCGCGGACCATCCCCGAATGCATCCTCAAAGCCACCGGGCTCGACCTTGGTGACGCGATACGGCTCCAGAGGGAGGTCACCGCCCTGCGCGATGCCCTGGAGAAGGCCGCCGCCGGCAAGCCCTGAACGGCCGCCATGCCGGGCCTCTCGTGACCGGGAGGCGGGCCACGAGAAGGGGCTTCATCCGGCCATTGATATACGGTATGCCAGAGAGAAGAAGCTCATCAGGGCCTGGCCATGCTGGATGCCAATCTCGTCGGACATATCGCCTTCACCCCCGCGCCGCCAGTGCTGCCGCCTCTGGCGCACGGCCGGCACGATCTGGGCATCGCCGCGGAGCGCGACGCGGTTCTCGTGGTGCCGGAGGGCTTGGCGGAAGGCGCGCCGGTTCCGCTGATGGTGCTGTTCCACGGCGGCGGCGGCAGCGCCAACAAGATCCTCCCCATGATGGAGGCTCACGCACAGCGCCATCGCTTCCTGCTGCTGGTGCCGCAATCGTCCTTCCCCACCTGGGACATCGTGATCGCCGGCAACGGGCCCGATCGTGAGCGGGTCGAGATGGCCCTCGCTGCGGTGGCCGCGCGGTTTGCGATCGATCCCGGCCGCGTCGCCTTCGCCGGCCATTCAGACGGCGGCAGCTATGCCCTGTCCCTCGGCCTCACCAACGGGCATTTCGTGACCCACGTCATCGCCTCGTCCGCCGGCTTCATGTCGGTGCACCGGCAGCAGGGCGCACCACGGGTCTTCATCTCCCACGGGGTCCACGACGAGCAGATCCCCATCGAGCGCAGCGCGCGGGTGCACACCGCCCTGCTCAAGGACGCCGGCTACGACGTGACCACCATGGAATACAACGGCCCCCACGCCTGGCAGCCGCCGGTGGTGGCGCTGGCGGTGGATTTCTTCCTGTCGCCGTAACACACGCCAATGGCGGCAGGAGCGGGTGCGATCGCACGCGCTCCTGCCGCCATTGGGCGGCGCCACGGGAGCAGAACCGCACGCCTGAGACTGCGGGCGCCGGCGCGCTCCTACTTGATATATTTGTGCTTGTTCTCGACCACGCCTTGCGGAAACAGCGCCCGCACGGCGGACCGCGCAGCAATGTCGGCCTGCAGCACGATGTCCCGCACCGGCTGCTCCGGACGACCACGGAACGAGGTGACGTGGAACTCCTGCTCCGGATGCATGGGGGTGGGGCCGAAGTAATAGTTCGACACGCAGCAGCGGCTCGCCGTGTTGGTGATTGGGCTCACCGAATGCCATGCCTGGTGATGGGTTTCCATCACCGCGAGGCGATTGAACTTCGAGTGGATCGTGATCTGCTTCTGCTTGGGGCCTTCCGGCCAGATCTCAAGATTTCCGCCCTTGTCCTCGGGCCAATCCGGCGACACATAGAAAAGCAGGTTGAGATTGCGCCAGAGCTGGCGATCCTTGTCGTGCGAATTGTCGAGATGCGGGTTGAGGAAGTGCCCCGGCGCCATCAGAGAGATGCCACCCGCATACAGGTTGTCGTCCGGAACCATATCGTGCTTTCCGACGACTTCACTTATGATCTCAACGATCTCCGGCTCCTGGAAGGCGTAGATCGATTCTTCGAGAAGCCTGTCATGCTCATTCATCTGCGCGGAGATAAACTTCAATTCCCGCAGGGATTTGTTGAGCCGCATATTCTCCCCGGACGGGAATTTCCCGTGGATCGCCAGAGCGACATCGACGGGAAGAACATCGTCCACCACAAAATTTCGGATCGGCAGACTGGATTCGTATTGTTTTTTAATGCCATCAAACTCGGCTCGCAAACGATCGGCGATAAACTTCGACAGCGTGACACGATCATGCATTGGATTCCCCCTGACAGGCCCAATACCCAGTTCACCGAGCGGCATTTTTGTAGTTACCACAATTTCATTCGAAATTAAATCGCAGATTGCAATTATTTCTGGACGCACCGTCATCAAAGCTCCTTCAAAACCTATTTTTGCAAATCACACAATACCTTGACACCACCAGCCCATCCCGGGCAGCGGCCATCGCGCCGGGCCGCCACCGGGAGAATCCCGCGCTGGACAACGCCGGCGCCGAGTGATGAGTTGGCTTCAACGAAAACAAGACAATGGCGGCCGCCTGATCGGGCCGCCGGACGGGAGACATGCTTCGGGCCTCGGTCGTCATCTTCGCAGCGCTGGCCTACATCGGCTTCCTGTTCGCCATCGCGAGCTATGGCGACCGGCTGCGGCCGAAGGCGGCGCGGCGCGCGCCGCGGCCCATGATCTATTCCCTGTCGCTGGCGGTCTATTGCACCTCATGGACCTTCTTCGGCTCGGTGGGGCTCGCCACCACCCAGGGCTTTGACTTCCTCACCATCTATCTCGGCCCCATCATCCTGATGACCGTGGGCGCCCCCGTCTTCATGCGGGTGGTGCGCCTCGCCAAGGCCAACAACATCACCTCCATCGCCGACTTCATCGCGGCGCGCTACGGCAAGAACCAGGGCATCGCGGCGCTGGTGGCGCTCGTCGCCATCGTCGGCGCCATTCCCTACATCTCGCTGCAACTCAAAGCGGTCTCGGCCTCCCTCGTCGCCATGCTCGGCCATTTCGCCGGGGAGCACGGCCGCGGCACGGTGGTGGGCGACCTCGCTTTGTTCGTGGCCTGCGCAATGGCCGCCTTCGCCATCCTGTTCGGCACCCGCCACACCGACGCCACCGAGCACCAGGACGGCCTGATGCTCGCCATCGCCACCGAATCCCTGGTGAAGCTCGCGGCCTTCCTCGCCGTGGGCATCGTCGTCACCTTCCTGATCTTCGACGGCCCCGTGGAGCTGTGGTACGCGGCGCGCGAGGCCGGCGTCACCGCGCCGTTCGAGCACGGCTTCCCGCTCGGCAACTGGCTGACCATGATGGTGCTCTCCGGCGGCGCCTTCATGCTGCTGCCGCGCCAGTTCCACGTGGCGGTGGTGGAGAACAAGGGCGAGGAGGAGATCCGCCGGGCACGCTGGCTGTTCCCGCTCTATCTGGTGCTCATCAACCTGTTCGTGGTGCCGCTCGCCCTCGCCGGCATGACCCTGTTCCCGCTGCAGATGGTGGACAGCGACGTCTACGTGCTGGCGGTGCCGCTCGCTGCCGGCTTCGACACCATCGCGCTGCTTGCGTTCGTAGGCGGGCTCTCGGCGGCGACCGCCATGGTGATCGTGGAATCGGTGGCCATCGCCATCATGGTCTCCAACGACCTGGTGATGCCCCTGCTGCTGCGCCACCGCGCCGCCAAGGCGGACGGTGGCCCCCCCGACGACATGACCAGCGTGCTGCTGATGGTGCGGCGGGTGGCCATCTTCGTCATCGTGCTGGCCGCCTATCTCTACCACCGCATCACCGGCGACGCGCAGCTGGCCCAGATCGGCCTTTTGTCCTTCGCCGCCATCGCCCAGGTGGGGCCGGCTTTTGCCGCCGGCATCCTGTGGCAGCGCGCGACCGCCACCGGCGCCATCGCCGCCATCCTCACCGGCAGCGCGCTGTGGGCCTATACGCTGCTGCTGCCCAGCCTCGCCGAGGCCGGCCTCATCTCCTCCACCGTGGTGCAGAACGGCCCGTTCGGGCTGTGGCTGCTGAAGCCCACCGCCCTGCTCGGCCTTTCCGCCACGCCCCTGGCCCATGGGGTGGCCTGGAGCCTCGGCATCAACACGCTGGTGCTGGTGGTGGTGTCGTTCCTCACCCAGCCGAGCCAGATCGAGCGGGTGCAGGCCCGCCTGTTCGCCGGCGGCGGCGACCGGGGGCAGATGCGCCCCGCCTTCCTGCGCTGGCGCTCGTCCGTGACGCTGGGCGAGGTAATGGCGACTGTGGAACGCTATCTGGGTGCCGAGCGGGCTCGCGCGGCCTTCGAGAATTACGCCCGCCAGCACGGCTTCATCCTCGATCCGCACCGGGAGGCGGACGCCGGCATGGTGCGCTATGCCGAGCACCTGCTGGCCTCGGCGGTGGGCGCAGCCTCCTCGCGCATCGTGCTGTCGCTGCTGCTGCGCAAGCGCACCGTCTCCACCAAGGCGGCCCTGAAGCTGCTCGACGACGCCTCCGCCGCCATCCAGTACAATCGCGAGCTGCTGCAGAGCGCCATCGACCATGTGCGCCAGGGCATCGCCGTGTTCGACCGCGACCTGCGCCTCGTGTGCTGGAACCGCCAGTTCGGCCAGATGCTGGACCTGCCCGCCGAATGCTATGCCGTGGGCGTGCCGCTCACCGACATCCTCGCCTCCGCTCCCGCCGACGACGAGGTGAAGGGTGTGGGCGCGCGCATCGCCCGCTATGCCCATCCCAGCCCCGACTTCTCCGAGCGCCTGCACCAGCGCGGCGCGGTGATCGAGGCCCGTTCCGACGCCATGCCCGACAGCGGCATCGCCGTCACCTTCACCGACATCACCGCTTCCGTGGAAGCCGCCCTGGCCCTGGAGCGGGCCAACGAAAACCTGGAACGCCGCGTGCGCGAGCGCACCGAGGAGCTGGAGCGCCTCAACCAGGCGCTGGAGAAGGCCAAGGGCGAGGCGGAGGAGGCCAACCTCTCCAAGACGCGCTTCCTCGCCGCCGCGAGCCACGACATCCTCCAGCCGCTCAATGCCGCCCGGCTCTACGTGACCGCCATGGTGGAGCGCGCCAAGGGGCAGGAGGAGGAGCGCCTCGCCGGCAACGTGGACGCCTCGCTGGAATCGGTGGAGGAGATCCTCTCCGCCTTGCTCGACATCTCCCGCCTCGACTCGGGCGTGATGCGGCCGGAGATCGCGCCGTTCCGCCTCGCCGACATCCTGAAGCCGCTGGAGATGGAATTCGCCCCGCTGGCGCGGGAGAAGAATCTCGAACTCACCTTCGTGCCGTGCTCCCTCGCCGTGCGCTCGGACCGGCGGCTGCTGCGGCGCCTGCTGCAGAACCTCATCTCCAACGCGGTGAAATATACCCCCCACGGGCGGGTACTGGTGGGCTGCCGCCGCCATGCGGGCCGGCTGCGGGTGGAGGTGCACGACACCGGGGTCGGCATCCCGCGCTCCAAGTACAAGGTGGTGTTCCAGGAGTTCCAGCGGCTCGACCAGGGCGCCAAGGTGGCGCGCGGGCTCGGCCTCGGCCTGTCCATCGTGGAGCGCATCGCAAGGGTGCTGGAGCACAAGGTGGACATCACCTCCCAGCCGTCCAAGGGCTCCACCTTCAGCGTCGACCTGCCGGTGGCCGTCTCCATGCCGGAGGAACCGCAGGCCGTCCCCGCGCCGGCCCGCCGCGGGGCCCAGCTGGACGGCCTCACCGTCCTCGCCATCGACAACGAGCCGGCCATCCTCGAGGGCATGGAACTGCTGCTGAAGGGTTGGGGCTGCGAGGTCATCACCGCGTCGAGCGCCGCCGGCGCCCTGGAAGCGGTGCGGCTGACACGCAAGACGCCGGACGTGGCCCTGGTGGACTATCATCTCGACGACGGGCACGGCATCGACGCGATCATGTCGCTGAGGTGGAAACTGGGGAAACTGCCGGCCGTTCTCATCACCGCCGACCGCACCAAGAAGGTGCGCGACGCGGCCCGCGCGGCGGACATGGAAATCCTCAACAAGCCGTTGAAGCCGGCGGCGCTGCGCGCCCTCCTCGCCCACTGGCGCCTCGCCCGGTCCGCCGCCGAATAGACCCCGTTTCGCACCCGTGCGCGGCCATTTTGCAACAGGCGCGAGCCATCCGGGTTAAGCCCTCGTTCATCCGCATGAACGCCCAATAAACGCCGCCTTCAGCCAGCGTTATGTGGCCGTGCCATAGAAGCACGCCCTCGGGGCATGGAAATGTTACTATTTTGTTAAAGTTTGTAACTGATCCATGCTGACTTGAACGCGCGATATACTTTTGGAGCGTGGCTATGACGATCACGATTAACGTCCCCGTCTTCCCGCTACGGAAAGAAATCGCCGCTCGCAAGCGGCGTCTCAGTCTTTCCCTCGGCCTGCCGCTGCGCGGGGCAAAGGGTGGCGCGAAAGGGGCTGGCACCGGCCCGGACCCGCGCTATACCGCCGACGGGCTGGAGTTCGACGTGAGCGGCATCGGCAAGCCCGGCCGACGCGGCGAGGGCTGAAGCGCAGGCAGGGGGGACCGCATCGGCCCCCGGCCTTGGTCACGCTGGTCCCGGACATGCCCCCGGGACAGAGGTCAGACGATGCAGATCCCGCTTCTGGTCACAATCGAAATTGATCCTGTCTCCTCATCCCGCCTCGAAGCCGCTGGTTTCGGGCTGCGCAGCGCCATCGACAAGGCCGAGCGAGCGCGGGTCATCAGCACCGCAGGAGACGACATCCGGGCGGTCCTGACCAACGGGTCCACCGGCCTCGACGCCGACGAGATCGCCGCGCTTGCGGCCCTCGAAATCATCTGCGCCCTCGGCGCCGGCTACGAGAAGATCGATCTGGAGGCCGCCCGGGCGCGGGGCATCGTCGTCACCCATGGTCCCGGCACCAACGATGCGACAGTGGCCGACCACGCGATGGCGCTGCTCATGGCCGTTGCGCGCGGCATCGTCGGCGCCGACCATGCGGTGAGGGGCGGTGATTGGCTCCGGTCGCGCCAGCCCCGCCCGATGATTTCGGGCAAGAAGCTGGGCATCCTGGGCCTTGGGACCGTCGGCGAGCAGATCGCGCGGCGCGGTGCCGGCGGGTTCGGCATGGATGTGGCCTATCACAACCGCACGCCCCGGGCCGGCGCGCCCTGGCTCTACCTTCCCTCCCCCCTGGCCCTGGCCCAATGGTCGGATTTCATGGTGGTCGCCACCCCCGGTGGGGCGGCCACGCGGCATCTCGTGGATGCGGACGTACTGGCCGCGCTCGGCCCGGCGGGCTTCCTCGTCAACATTGCCCGTGGCAGCGTGGTCGACACGGTGGCCCTGGTCGATGCCCTCGAACACGGGCGCATTGCCGGCGCTGCCCTCGACGTGGTCGAGGGCGAGCCAAACGTGCCGTCGGACCTCTCGCGGCAGCAGAACCTCGTGCTCACACCCCACATCGCCGGCCGCTCGCCGGAGGCCGTGAAAGCTACCGTTGATCTGGTCATCGACAATCTCAAGGCGCATTTCGGCGGCCGCCCGGCGCTGACGCCGGTGCCGGGCACCTGAGGCAGGCCGCCACACCCCAACGGCACATCAGCCCAGCCTGCGGCACATTCGACCTGCGCCTGCGGCTCATTTGCCTGCCTGCGGCGCCTGGGCTGTCGCATTGGGCCGCGGCTCTGATATATGCGCGTCACATAATCGAGGCACCGAGGCCCTTCCCATGGCGAACGTCACAGCTTTTCCGGACAAGGCCACCATCGCCGAGCAGACCGCGCGGATGCTGCTGGAGGTGGAGGCCGTGCGCTTTTCCTCCGGCGAGCCGTTCATCTTCACCTCCGGCTGGGCGAGCCCTGTCTATATCGACTGCCGGCGCCTCATCTCCTTCCCCCGCGTGCGCCAGACGCTGGTGGACTTCGGCATCTCCACCATCTTCCGCGAGATCGGCTACGAGCAGTTCGACACCGTGGCCGGCGGCGAGACGGCGGGCATCCCGTTCGCGGCGTGGGTGGCGGACCGGCTGATGCTGCCCATGCAGTATGTGCGCAAGAAGCCGAAGGGCTTCGGCCGCAACGCCCAGATCGAGGGGCACCTGGCCCCCGGCCAGCGGGTGCTGCTGGTGGAGGACCTCACCACCGACGGCAAGAGCAAGGTGACCTTCGTCAACGCCCTGCGTGAGGCCGGGGCCGAGTGCTCGCACTGCTTCGTGTTCTTCTATTACGACATCTTCGCCGAGGCCTCGGGTATCTTCGACCAGGCCGGGCTCAGCCTGCACCGCCTCGCCACCTGGTGGGACGTGCTGGCGGCGGTGAAGACCATGAACCGGTTCGAATCCAAGCAGATCGCCGAGATCGAATCCTTCCTCCACGATCCCCACTCCTGGTCGAAGGCCCACGGCGGCACCGCCGTCACCGGCGAGTGACCGCGCGGATGGACCTCTACGGCGTCCTCAAGCCCCTGTTCCGGTTCATCACGCCGGAGCAGGCGCACCATCTGTCCATCCGCGTGCTGAAGAGCGGCCTGGTGCCGGACCTGTCGGGAGGCCCCGACGATCCGGTGCTGGCGACGCAGGTGTGGGGGCTCGACTTCCCCAATCCGGTGGGCCTTGCCGCTGGGTTCGACAAGCATTGCGAGGTGGCGGACGCCCTGTTCAAGTTCGGCTTCGGCTTCGTGGAGGCGGGCACGGTGACGCCGCGCCCCCAGCCGGGCAATCCCCTGCCCCGCCTGTTCCGGCTGGACGAGGACGAGGCGGTCATTAACCGCTTCGGCTTCAACAGCGAGGGCCTTGCCCCCTTCATCTTCCGGCTGGGCCAGCGCCGGGCGGCGGGCAAGGGCGGCATCGTCGGCGCCAATGTGGGGAAGAACAAGGAGAGCGAGGACGCGCTGGAGGATTACGGCGCCGGCGTCTCGGCCACCTGCCGCCTCGCCGACTATCTGGTGTGCAACATCTCCTCGCCCAACACGCCGGGCCTTCGGGCGCTCCAGGCCCGGGCGGAGATGGAAACCCTGCTCGCCCACGTCATCGGCGTACGCAACGCCTCCATGCCCGATCCCGCCGCGCGCACCCCCCTTTTGGTGAAGGTGGCGCCCGACCTCGACGACGCGGCCCTGGCCGACGTGGCGGAGGCCTCCCTCGCCACCGGGGTGGACGGCATCATCATGGGCAACACCACCCTGTCGCGCCCGCCCAGCCTGCAGAGCAAGTTCAAGGACGAGACCGGCGGCCTCTCCGGCAAGCCGCTCATGGCC
Source organism: Xanthobacter oligotrophicus (assembly GCF_008364685.1). Lineage (GTDB taxonomy): Bacteria > Pseudomonadota > Alphaproteobacteria > Rhizobiales > Xanthobacteraceae > Xanthobacter > Xanthobacter oligotrophicus. Next base: position 67,917 of record NZ_VTTL01000006.1, on the reverse strand, counting down.
CTGTCCACGGAACGGCTCGGGGCGCTCTACCGCCTTGTGGGCGGCCGACTGCCCATCATCGGCGTGGGCGGCATCGCCTCCGGGGCAGACGCCTATGCCAAGGTCCGCGCCGGGGCGAGCCTGGTGCAGATCTATTCCGCCCTGGTGTTCCACGGCCCCGGCCTCGTGGCCCGGATCAAGACGGACCTTGCCGCCCGCCTGAAGGCGGACGGCTTTGCCTCCATCGCCGACGCGGTGGGCGTGGACGCGCGCTGAGGCGCGCGGCGCCTCAGGTCGGGCGTTTGGCGAGGAGGTCGCGGATCTCGGTGAGCAGCACTTCCGTGTGGCTGGGCGCAGCCGGCGGCTTGTTCGCCTCCGCCCGGCGCAGGGCGTTGAGGGTCCGCACCACCAGGAACAGCACCGCCGCCACGATCAAAAAATTGATGGCGATAGTGATGAAGGAGCCATACGCCAGTACCGCACCCTGCTTCTTGGCGTCCACCAGGTTGTCGGCCGTCACCGCCGACGACAAGGGGATGTAGTGGTTCGAGAAATCGAGGCCGCCGGTGACCGCCCCGATGACCGGCATGAAGATGTCGCCGACGAGGGAGGTCACGATGTTGCCGAAGGCGGCCCCGATGATCACGCCGATGGCGAGATCCATCACATTGCCCTTGACGGCGAATTCCCTGAACTCCTTCAACACCGGCATGTCCGTCTCCCGAGCCGTTTGAGATGGCACCCTTAACCCGAATCCTTACGAAACGTCCTTACGCAGCGCCAAGGCGCAACCAGGCCGCAAGCAGGCAACGCGGCCGGGGCGGCCCGGGTTCACGCCTGAAGCCGGATTTCCCTTCGGCCCACCTTCGCCACCATGTGCAACCGCTTCCCGCCAAACGGATCGCTCCGTTGCGGCACCGTTGCGTGCGGCGTGACGCTTTCATGACTTTGAGTGCGCCCGTCCCTATGTTAGGGAGTGCCCGCCGCCGATGACGGGGGCGGGTCTTCGGGCTCTTTCGGCAACACCCCACGGGGTCCCCTAGCGGGTCAACCCCTTCCGGGCAGAATGGCGACACGCTTGAGAATGGCGGACCGGCAAACCAGCTTCGCATATGAAGATCTCCTCGCCTGCGGACGTGGCGAGCTGTTCGGCGCCGGGAACGCGCAATTGCCGCTGCCGCCCATGCTGATGTTCGACCGCATCGTCGAGATTTCCGAGACCGGCGGCGAATTCGGCAAGGGCTTCATGCGCGCCGAGCTCGACGTGAACCCGGACCTGTGGTTCTTCGCCTGCCACTTCAAGGGCGACCCGGTGATGCCCGGCTGCCTGGGCCTCGACGCCATGTGGCAGCTGGTCGGCTTCTATCTCGGCTGGCTGGGCTCCAGCGGCCGCGGCCGGGCGCTGGGCCTCGGCGAACTCAAGTTTTCGGGCCAGGTTCTGCCGGGCGTGAAGAAGGTGGTCTACGGCATCGAATTCAAGCGGGTGATGCGCTCCAAGCTGGTGCTGGGCATCGCCGATGGCTGGCTGTCGGCGGACGATGCCGTCATCTATCGCGCGAAGGATCTGAAGGTGGGCCTGTTCCAGGCCGATGCGGCACCCGCCGCGGGACCGGCGAGCGCCTGACAAGGCGCCGCCACGATCCGCGGCCATACTGCTGCTTTCCAATGGGGATTTGACATGCGGCGCGTCGTCGTCACCGGGATGGGCATTGTCTCGTCCATCGGCAACTCCACGCAAGAGGTGCTCGCCAGCCTGCGCGAGGCCAAGAGCGGCATCTCCATCGCGGGGGATTATGCCAAGCTCGGCTTCCGCTCCCAGGTCCATGGCGCCCCGACGCTGAACGCCGAGGAGGTGGTGGATCGCCGTGCCATGCGCTTCCACGGCGGCGGCACCGCCTGGAACCACGTGGCCATGGAGCAGGCGATCCGCGACGCCGGCCTCGAGCCGCACGAAATCTCCAACGAGCGCACCGGCCTGATCATGGGATCGGGCGGCAGCTCCACCAAGACCATCGTCGATTCGGCCGACATCACCCGCGACAAGGGCCCCAAGCGCGTCGGGCCGTTCGCAGTGCCAAAGGCCATGGGCTCCACCGCCTCGGCGACGCTGTCCACTTGGTTCAAGATCAAGGGGCTGAGCTATTCCATCTCGGCCGCCTGCGCGACCACCAACATCTGCATCGGCAACGCTTCCGAGCTGATCCAGTACGGCAAGCAGGACATCATCTTCGCTGGCGGCTGCGAGGACCTGCACTGGACCCTCTCGGTCCTGTTCGACGGCATGGGTGCCATGTCGTCCAACTTCAACGACCGGCCCCAGGTGGCCTCGCGCGCCTACGATAAGAACCGCGACGGCTTCGTCATCTCCGGCGGCGCCGGGGTACTGGTGCTGGAAGAGCTGGAGCACGCCAAGGCGCGCGGCGCCCGCATCTATGCCGAGATCGCCGGCTATGGCGCCACCTCCGACGGAGTGGACATGGTGGCGCCCTCGGGCGAGGGCGCGGAGCGGGCCATGAAGCTCGCCCTGTCGCAGATCAAGGCGCCCATCGACTACATCAACCCGCACGCCACCTCGACGCCCATCGGCGACCTGAAGGAGATCGAGGCGATCCGCGCCGTTTTCGGCAGCGCGTGCCCGCCCATCTCCGCCACCAAGTCGCTGACCGGCCATTCGCAGGGCGCGACAGGGGTGCACGAGGCGATCTATTCCATTCTGATGATGCAGAACGGCTTCATCTGCGAGAGCGCCAACATCGAGGAGATGGACCCGGCGTTCGCGGACATGCCCATCGTGCGGCAGCGGGTCGACAACGTGTCGCTCGGACATATCCTGTCGAACGGCTTCGGCTTCGGCGGGACCAACGCCTCGCTCATCATCAAACACGTGGATGCGTGACCGTACGGCAGCGGCTTAAGCCCGCCGGGCAGCCCCCCACCGGCAGGACCATCGGGGGCAAAGACCGATGCGGGCCAGAGCAGCTTGAAGCAAGGCCATATGGGGCAAGGGCTTTTCAGACCTTCCCCGGAGGCATGCGTCAGGGTCGGTCATGAAAGGTGAAGGGCCGTCCCGTGGTGCCGGCCCGCGCGGTCTGCTATCGGCGTTTCAGGCGCGAGAGGGTGGGTAATGCAGGACCTGATGAAGGGCAAGCGTGGCTTGGTGATGGGGGTCGCAAACGACCATTCCATCGCCTGGGGCATCGCCAAAGCCTTGGCCGGCCAGGGCGCCGAGATCGCCTTCACCTACCAGGGCGACTCCGTGGCCAAGCGCGTGAAGCCGCTGGCCGAGAGCCTGGGCTCCTCCATCCTCCTGCCGTGCGACGTGGAAGACCTCGCCAGCGTGGATGCCGTGTTCGCGGCGCTGAAGGAGCGCTGGGGCGCCATCGATTTTCTGGTGCACGCGGTGGCCTTCTCCGACAAGTCGGAGCTGAAGGGTCGCTACGCTGACACCAGCCGGGAGAATTTCTCCCGCACCATGGTCATCTCCTGCTTCTCCTTCACGGAGATCGCCAAGCGCGCCGCCGCGCTGATGCCCAATGGTGGATCCCTCATCACCCTGACCTATGGCGGCTCCACCCGGGTGATGCCCAATTACAACGTGATGGGCGTGGCCAAGGCGGCGCTGGAAGCCTCCGTGCGCTACCTGGCCGCCGATTACGGGCCGGCGGGCATCCGGGTGAACGCCATCTCGGCGGGCCCCGTGCGCACCCTGGCCGGGGCCGGCATCGCCGATGCCCGCCTCATGTTCAACTACCAGAAGCGCCACGCGCCCCTGCGCCGCACCGTCTCCATCGAGGAAGTGGGCGGCTCTGCCCTCTACCTGCTGTCCGGGCTGTCGGGCGGCGTGACGGGCGAGATCCATTTCGTGGATTCCGGCTACAACATCATGTCCATGCCGCATCCCGACGTGCTCAAGCAGCAGGAAGACGCCGAGGCGAAGCTTGCCGCGGACGCGCCGGTGAAGGCTGCGGAATAGCAGCGGCCTTCCGGCCTGCGTCGATGATCCGCCCGACCTGACCCAGCGTCGGGCGCGATTGCCTCTTTACCTCCTGCGCCAGAGCGCTACCTATCGGCGCGGGCTGTTCTGACCGTGAGAGACAGAACAGCTGCATGCTGGGGATGGGTGAGGGCATGGACGCACTGGTGGTCGCCGGGCTTGTCTTCGTGTGTCTGTTCGGCGGCGCCATCGCCGGCATGGGGGCCTCCCGCAAGCTGAAGGAACAGCACCTCTCCAAGGAAACCCAGGAGGCGGTGAAGCTCGCGGTGGGCATGGTGGCGGCCATGGCCTCGCTGATCCTCGGCCTGATGACCGCGTCGGTGAAGGGGAATTTCGACACCACCAGCCGCGACGTGCAGCAATACGCCACCTATCTCATCACTCTCGACCTGTCGCTCCGGCACTATGGACCGGACGCCAATCCGGCCCGCGATGCTCTGCGCGGCTATACCCAGCACGCCCTCGACGAGACCTGGCCGGCGGACGCCACGAAGACCCTCGTCAACAGCGACGTGTCCGAGCAGACCCTGTCGCATGTGGGCCATATGGTGCGCGCCCTCGAGCCGAAGACGCCGGACCAGGTGGAGCTCAAGACGGAGGCGCTCGACCGCTACAAGTCCCTGGCCGCCTTGCGGTGGGTGCTGATCGAGGAAAGCGCGGTCCAGGTGCCGCCCATCTTCACCGTCGTGCTGATCGTCTGGCTCACCTTTATCTTCATGAGCTTCGGACTGTTTTCGCCGGTCAACTCGGTGTCGGTATCGATTTTTCTCCTGTGCGCCCTCTCGCTGGGCGGGGCGATCTTCCTGATCCTGGAGATGAGCACGCCCTTCGACGGAATTATAATAATACCGCCCGACGCCATGCTGAAGGCGTTGCAGCACATGGTGAAGTAAGCGGCCCGCCTGCTGGCAGCGGGGATGGGCGGATCGGCGGCATCATGGGGCGTTGCACTGCACCCGCCCAGCGGCTAGAGCATAGCGCGTCCGGATCGCTCCGGGCCGGGCATATCGCCCAACTCATTGAATTTGAGCCAACTTCCAGTCGGCGGGGCAATCCGCTCCGGTCGGAAGCTGCTCCACAGGCACCTTGTCCGCAGCCGCGGCGCTGGCCCCGCGGGCCGCGAGCGGAGCGGACGGGAATGCGCGAGCCGAACCGGCAGCGCTCGCCTTTGACAGGACAGGAGGCGGACATGAGCCGCAAGACGCTGTGGGTGGCGGCGGCGAGCGTGCTCGTCGGCATCATCGTGCTCGGCCTCAAGACGCTGGCGTGGTGGGTGACGGGCTCGGTGGCGCTGTTGTCGGACGCGCTGGAGAGCATCATCAACGTGGCCGCCTCCGGCGCGGCGCTCATCGCTCTGCAGGTGTCCTCGCGGCCGGCCGACGACAACCACCAGTTCGGCCACCACAAGGCGGAATACATCTCGGCGGTGATCGAGGGGGTGCTGGTGGTGATCGCCGCCCTCACCATCATGCGCGAGGCCTATAACGGCTTCCAGAACCCCACCCTGCCCGACCAGCCGCTGAAAGGCATGCTGCTGAACGGCGCGGCCACCGTCATCAACGTAGTATGGTACGTCGTGCTCATGCGCGTCGGCCGTGCCTATCGCTCGCCGGCCCTGATCGCCGACGCCAAGCACCTGATGTCGGACGTGGTCACCTCCGCCGCCGTGCTCGCCGGCTTCGTGCTGGTGCCGGTCACCGGCTGGCCGCAGCTGGACCCGCTGCTGGCCGGCCTCGTCGCCCTCAACGTGCTGTGGACCGGCTGGGGGATGATGAAGGAATCCGTGGGCGGCCTGATGGACGCCGCGCCGCCGCCGGACGTGGTGGCGCGCATCAAGGAGCTGGTCTCCACCCACGCCGCCGGCGCCCTCGAGGCCCACGACCTGCGCACCCGCCACGCCGGGCGCATCACCTTCGTGGAGTTCCACCTGGTGGTGCCCGGCACCATGACGGTGGCCGCCGCCCACGAGATCTGCGACCGCATCGAGAGCGCCTTCGAGCAGGACATGGACGACGCGGTCATCACCATCCATGTGGAGCCGGAAGACGAGGCCAAGCACCGCGGCGTGGTGGTGCTTTAATCACGCGCCCAAGGCGTCACGCTCCCTTGGGGCGGAAGGCGGCGCACACCTGCGGGTCGGTCTCGATGCGTCCCGCGCCGATGAGATCGAGGCAGTAGGGGATGGCCGGGAACACGGCCGCCAGGCACACCGCAATAGACGCCGGCTTGCCCGGCAGGTTCACGATCAGGGTCTTGCCGCGCACCCCCGCCTCCTGCCGCGACAGGATGGCGGTGGGCACCTCCTGGAGGCTGATGCGGCGCATCTGCTCGCCGAAGCCCGGCAGCGGCTTCTCGATCACCGCCGCCATGGCCTCGGGGGTCAGGTCGCGCGGGGCGGGGCCGGTGCCGCCGGTGGTGCAGATGAGGTCGAGGCCGGCGTGGTCGCACATGTCGATCAGGGTGTCGCGCACGCTCTCGAAGCCGTCCGGGATGACGCGATAGTCGGCGCTCCACGGGCTGGTGATGGCATGCCGCAGCCACGCCTCGATGGCCGGCCCCGAGAGGTCGGCATAACCGCCGGAGCTGGCGCGGTCCGAGATGGTGACGATGCCGATGCGGGCTGGCGACATGGGAGCGATCCGGTTGGTCCAGAGTGCGCGCTGACTGCGCGCCCCCGGTCTCGAAGGCGGGAGGCGGATGCGCCGATCAGGCGGGTTCAACCTGATCGGGCCCGTCTCCAGGGCGGTCCGCCTGTGCTGGCGCGACCCGGGCCGAAATGCAAGCCCGTGTCCATTTCCCGTGCCCATCTCCGCATCAGTTGGGCGCGCCGCCATACCGCAGCGATAGAGATTGAATTTCGCGTGAAACCGTATTCATGTGAATATAGGTGAAACGTGTTGTTTTTTCGGGCCCCTGCCGTGACGGTGCATCGGAGCATGTCGGATTTCCTCACCACCCGCGAGCTGGCGGCGCTGCTGCGCGTGAAGGAGCGCAAGGTCTACGACCTGGTGGCGACAGGCAGTCTCCCGGTGCGGCGGGTGACGGGCAAGCTGCTGTTCCCGCGCAAGGAAATCGAGAGCTGGCTCGGCGGCGCCACCGAGCCGCGCGAGGCTGGAGAGACGCAGGCGGCAAGCGAGCATGCCCAACTGCCCCTCGTTCTCGCCGGCGGGCATGACCCCCTGCTGGACTGGGCGTTGCGTGAATCGCGCTCCGGCATCGCCGCCTTCCTCGACGGCGCGCTCGACGGGCTCGCCCGCGCCGAGCGGGGCGAATGCATCGCCGTGGGCCTGCATGTGCCTGATCCGCAGGGCTGGAACGTGGGCACGGTGGAAGGCCGTTTCTGCCGCGAGCCATGGGTGCTGATCGAATGGGCACGGCGGGTGCGCGGCCTCATCTACCGGCCGGACACGACCCGCCCGCCGAAAAGCCTGAAGGATGTCCGGGGCCTGCGCTTCCAGGCGCGGCAGCCGGAAGCCGGCAGCGAGCTGGTGCTGGAGCGGCTGTTGTCTGCCGAGAAGATGACGCGCGCCGACCTCCGGGTGGTGGACACCATCGAGCGGACCGAAACCGATCTGGCGCTGGCCATCGCCACCGGGCGTGCCGACGTGGGCCTCGGCATCGCGGCGGCGGCGCGCCTCAACAATCTGCGCTTCCTGCCGCTGCTGGAGGAGCGCTTCGACCTCCTGGTCTGGCGCAAGGCCTATTTCGATCCGCCATTCCAGAAACTGGTGGCCTTCTGCCGCGAGCCGGTCTTCGAGGCGCGCGCCGCCGATCTCGGCGGCTACGACGTGTCCGGCTTCGGCACGGTCCACTACAATTGCTGCTGAACCGGCCCCTGAACGTCGCGCCGTAAAGAAAACGCCCGCCCGGAGACCGGACGGGCGCAAGGTCGCGCAGGGAACTGGGTGTTCCGAAGTGTCAGGCCGCCTCCACCGGGGGCACGTCGAGGGCGCGGAAGATGGCGCAGCGGCGGAAGGCGTCGATGGTGGGCGGCTCGTTCTTCTGGGAGCAATATTTCGCCACCAGCTTGGCAAGCCCCTTGATGTCGCGCCCGGACGTTTCCGGGAACATCACCACCAGCTTGCCGATCAATTCGTCCGACAGCGGCAGGCCGAACTGGTCCGCCATCACCCGCCAGATCTTGCGGCGGTCTTCCGGCCCCGGCGAATGGTATTTGATCAGCGCGATGCAGCGCGAGATGATGGCCTCGTCAATATCGTCCACCCGGTTGGTGGTGAGGAACAGCAGGCCGTTGAAGTATTCGAGCACGCGCAGGAACACGCCCACCACCGCATTCATGGTGAGGTTGTCCTGCCGGCGCTTGATGTAGACATCCGCCTCGTCGATGAGCATCACCGCGCCCCAGCGCTGGGCGCGAGTGAGCGCATCCTTCAGCGCCTGCTCCATGTGGGCGACATCGAGGCCGAGCTGGCCGGAATGCACCCGGTAGAGCGGGCGCTGGATGATCTCCGAATAGACCTCGGCGGTGAGCGTCTTGCCGACACCGGGCGGGCCGGCGCACAGCACGGTGGTGCCGCCGGACTTGCCCGCCACCACGTCGTCCATGAGCGTGTTCATCTCGGCGGTGAGGATGTCGATGAGGTCGGTCTGCTCGGGGGGCAGCACCAGCTTCTGCTTCAGCTCGGGGTGGTACTGGTAGGGCGTGATGTCATCCACATGCACCCACACGTGGTGGTGCAGCTCCAGATGGAACATGAGGATGAGGGGGTGCACCGGCATGTCGGTGAACGAGCCCTTGCGCACATTCGCCTGCGCCGCCTTCAGCGCCTCGTCCACCGCCATGTGGAAGAGGTTCTGCTTGTCCGCCTTCTTCACGATCTTGTCGAGGAAGAAGCCCGAGGTTTCGTTGCCCAGCGTACGCTCGCCCAACAGCTCCTCGTCGTTCACCAGGCGCGCCTCGGAGCCCGAGGAGGACAGGACGATGACGGACTTGCGCGACCAGTCGGTGTCGCGGCGGTTGGCGGTGGGGTCCTCGGCGAAGATGCCGGTGCCCTTGCCGGAGAACTGGTGGCCATAGCGCCCCCGCCACTCGAAATAGCGCACCAGCTGGTCGTCGAAGGAGGCGAGCAGGCCCGCGTCCTCCATCAGCCATCCCTTGGCCGCCAGCGTGCCGGGAATGGTGAGCCCGCGCAGGTCCTTGGAGCGGATCAGCAGGTTCTCCACATGGGTCTTGCCGCGATTGTTGGCCTTCAGCTCGATGATGATGCGGCCGGCCTCCTCCTCGCCGGGGGGCGTGTAATCGAGCCGGGTGATGAGGTAGGGCTCGGGCTTGCCGCCGGAATTCATGCGGAACAGCCAGCCCCGGATGGACGCGTTCACGAAGTAGAGCGCGAGCGCGCCGGCGAGGTCTTCCAGCTCTTCCGGCGCGAAGCGCTGGCCCTCGTCCTTGAACACGCCGACGAGATTGGCGAGCTGCTCCTCCTGCCCGCGCACGGCGGTGCCGCCATTCTTCAGCACCAGGTCGTGGAGATGGGCCAGCTCGTCGGGCTTCAGCGTGTCGAGCCCCAGCTCCATGCGGGTGGAGAGGCGCGGCTGGGCCAGGAGGTGCGCCTGATCGGGAAAGGCCTCGACCAGGGATTCGACCACCAGACGTTCGACGATGAGCTTCATGACCGCCTCACGGTGACGACCAATGTCCGGGTTCCGACAAAAATAGTCGGGCTGTGACAACCCCTGGCATCGGACGATGGGTTGAAACGGCCATAGCAAGATCGAGGCCGGCAAGATCAAGACGGGGCTCGCTCCCGGCGGCCCACCGCCGCCCCGGACGCCGGGACATCGAAGCCGCCCTGCCGCGCCGTTGGGCACCGCACAGCTCACCCCCGCATCAGCGGCAGGCGCCGAAACAGTCTTCTCGCGCCGGCCAACCCACGGGAACAACGCCCTTATTCAGATGCATCGCCGTCGCCCCGACCGATCGCCTGAAATCTGAAATCCGCCTGAAATTTCAGCTTGCATGGGAAAGTCAGATAGCTTTGTATATTAGCTAATTCGCCTGTCGCGAAAGCGGCCGGCGGGTTACTCACCCGGCGTTCCAGCGAGGTTGCCCCGTCGCCATGGTCGCGCAGCAGATCGTCAACGGCCTCATGCTCGGGGCCATCTACATGCTCGTGGCGGTGGCCTTCACCCTCGCCATCGGGGTGTTGAACTTCCTCAATTTCTCCCTCCCCGGCCTGTTCATGGCCGGCGGCATGCTCGCCTTCGGGCTGATGAAGGCCGGCTGGCCCTTCCTGCTCGCCGCCGCCGGGGCGCTGGCCGCCGCCGCCTTCATCTCGCTGCTGGTGGAGCGCTTCGCCTACCGGCCCATGCAGGGCGGCGATCCGGAAGTGCCGCTGGTGTCCTCCCTCGGCTTCCTGGTGCTGCTGGAAAACCTGATGCTGGTGCAGTTCGGCTCGGACCAGCAGGCGTTCCCGGCGCTGTTGCCGGACCTCAACCTGCGCCTCGGCGGCCTCGTCATCGGCTATGCCCAGCTCGCCTCGCTGCTGCTGTCGCTAGGCCTTGTGGCGGTGCTGTCCTTCGTGCTGGCGAAGACCGCCGCCGGACGGCGCATCCGCACCGTGGCGGAGAGCCGGGAGACCGCGCTGCTCATGGGCATCGACATCGCCCGCCTGGTGCCGCAGCTCTTCGTCGCCTCGGCGGCGCTGGTGGCGCTGGCCGGCATCCTGTTCGCGGTGAACTACCAGCAGGTGTCGCCCTTCATGGGCGAGGGCGTCGGCTTCAAGGGCGTCGCCGCCATGATCGTGGGCGGCATGGGCTCCATCTGGGGCGCGGTGCTGGGCGGCCTGCTCATCGGCCTTGCCGAGGTGGTCTCCATCTCCTTCATCGGCGCGGATGTGGTGAACATCACCGTCTACGGCCTGCTGCTCCTCATCCTCATCGTGCGGCCGCAGGGCCTCATGGGCCGTGCCCCCAGCCGGGAGAAGCTGTGATGAGCGGCTATCTGACGGGCGTCCTCGTCGTCCTCGCCTTCAATGTCATGGCGGCCTATGCGGTGTACCTGCCGCTCGCCGCCGGCCAGCTCAATCTCGGCATCGCCGGCTTCATGGCCATCGGCGCCTATGGCTCGGCCTTCCTGACCAACGAATACGCGTGGCCCATGTGGGCCGCCATCCCGGCGGGGGCGCTGGCGGCGGGGCTCACCGGCTTCCTCATCGGCCTGCCGGTGCTGCGCACCCACGGCATCTATTTCGCCATGGCCACCTTCGCCTTGGGCCAGGTGATCTCCGCGGTGTTCCTGAACCTGGAAGTCGTGGGCGGCGCGGCGGGCTATCCGGTCACCGATTATGCCGGCCCTAACGTGGTGTTCGCGGCGGCGGCCGGCGTGGTGCTGCTGATGCTCTACATCTCCCGCACCCGCTTCGCCCTCGAGCTGACGGCGGTGAAGAGCGACGCCACGGTGGCGGACCTGCTGGGCGTCCCGGTGCGCGGCATGAAGGTGGCGGCCTTCGCCCTGGGGGCCATGGTGGCCGGCTTCGGCGGCGCCCTTTACGCGCACCATTATAATTTCGTGGAAGCCCAGCACTTCAACGTGCTGCTCTCGGTCTTCACCGTGCTCTACGTGCTGTTCGGCGGCACCCAGACGGTGTGGGGACCGCTGGTGGGCGCCGCCTTCTTCACACTCGTGCCGGAGCTGCTGCGCGCCTCCGACCAGTGGCGCTACGCGGTGTTCGCCGTCTTCATCATTGTCTTCATGGCGCTCCGCCCGCAGGGGCTGGTGACCGCCGCCCTGTTCCGCCTGTTCCGCCGCCGCGCGCCGGAGGCCTCCTCATGAACATGGCGCTGGAAATCTCCGCCCTGTCGAAGTCGTTTGCGGGCGTCCAAGCCATCCGCGACCTCTCCTTGAGCGTGCCGAAGGGCGTCTCCACGGCGCTCATCGGCCCCAACGGCGCGGGCAAGACCACGGTGTTCAACATGGTCAGCGGCGTCTATGGCGTCGATGCCGGCCGCATCACGGTGAACGGCGTGGACGTGACCCGCATGCCCTCACGCCAGCGCATCGGCACCGGGGTGGCCCGCTCGTTCCAGAACGTCCGGCTGATGCCACACCTGTCGGTGCTGGAAAACCTGCTGGTGGGCCAACATGTGCGCGCCTCTTCGCTGGCCGCGCTGCTCACCCCCTACCGCCTCATCCCCAACCACCACTGGAAGCGCGAGGCCCGCGCCGCGCTGGAGGAGAGCGGCCTCGGCCGCTGGGCGGACGAGACCGTCTCCGCCCTGCCCTATGGGGTGAGGAAGCGCATCGACCTGGTGCGCGCAACATTGGCCGGCGCCAGCCTCCTGATGCTGGACGAGCCCGCCGCCGGCCTCAATCCCTCCGAGACCAATGCGCTGAGGGATCACCTCAAGGCGCTGATGGCCAAGGGCACCACCCTGCTGGTGGTGGAGCACGACATGCACTTCGTGGAGTCCATCTGCCAGAACGTGGTGGTGCTGAATTTCGGCGAGAAGATCGCCGAAGGCCCGCTCTCCCGCGTGCGGCAGGATCCCAAGGTGCGCGAGGCCTATATCGGCTCGGACGGGGAGGCCTGACATGGCGCTGCTCGAAATCTCCGCCCTTTCCGTCTCCTACGGCCGCGTGGCGGCGCTCACCGACGTGTCGCTGCGGGTGCAGGAAGGCGAGATCGTCACCGTGCTGGGCGCCAACGGGGCCGGCAAGTCCACCCTGCTGAAAGCCATCCTCGGCGCGGTGCCGGCGAAGGGCGGCGGCATCACCTTCGCCGACACCGACCTCACTCGCGCCGCCCCCCACAAGCGTATGGGCGCGGGGCTGGTTCTGGTGCCGGAGGGCCGGCGCATCCTCATCTCCCTGACGGTGGAGGAAAACCTGCTGCTGGGCGCCCATATGCGGCGCGACACCGCTGCCGTCCGCCGCGAGATGGAGGCCATCTATGGCCGCTTCTCCAACCTCGCCGAGCGCCGGCACATGCTGGCCTCCTGCCTCTCCGGCGGCGAGCAGCAGATGCTGGCCATCGGCCGCGCCATGATGGCGAAGCCCCGCCTGATGATGCTGGACGAACCCTCCCTCGGCCTCTCGCCGCTGTTCGTGGAAAAGCTGTTCGACCTCATCTGCGAACTGAACCGCGACGGCCTCTCCGTGCTGCTGGTGGAGCAGAACACCGGCAAGGCGCTGAAGGTCGCCCACGCGGCCACGGTGCTGGAACTGGGCCGCGTGACCATGGACGGCGACCCCAAAGCGCTCGCCGCCGATCCAAGGCTCCAGGACGCCTATCTCGGCGGGGCGGGTGGTCCCTGATCTTTCCAGGCGAAGTGAAGACCGGTTCGCGTGATGAAAACACGCGCCACACAAAGAAAAACCAGACCAAATCCAGAGGAGAGTTGGACATGAAGAAAAGTCTGCTTCTTGGCGCCGGCCTTCTGGCCGCGCTGGTCGCCGCCGGCACCGCGCGGGCCGAGGAAGACCTCGTCCTCGGCTACATGATGGCCAAGAGCGGCCCCTATGTGAGCCTCGCCAACACCAACGAGGTGGCGGTGGACATGGCGGTTGAGGAAATCAACGCCAAGGGCGGCATCAACGGCCGCAAGATCAAGGTGGTCAAGTTCGACACCGCCGGCGATCCCAAGCAGGCCACCACCGCCGTGCGCTCGTTCGCGCAGGATGCCGGGGCGCTGGCCATCATCGGGCCGTTCTCCTCGTCCGAGGTGCGCACCACCTTCCCGGTGGGCGAGCGCGAGGGCATCTCGCAGATGTCCATGGCCTCCTCGGCGCCGGGCCTCACCAAGGGCTTCACCTACGGCTTCCGCAACACCACGGACGAAGGCAAGGTCATCGACCAGGTGCTGGCCTCCATCATGGACAAGAAGCTGCCCATGGCCTCGGGCGCGGCGGCCTATGCCACCGACGACGTGGTGTCGAAATCCATCGGCACCGGCGTGGTCCCCAAGATGTTCGAGAAGTATTCGATCCCCTCCAAGGGCGCGGTGGATTTCCAGCTCGCCGCCTTCGACCTGTCGCCACAGGTGGCGCAGCTGAAGCAGATGGCACCCGACGTGGTCGGCCTCGGCTCGCCGCCGGAAGGCGCCATCACCATCGCCAAGGAGCTGAAGCGCCAGGGCGTTGCCACCCGCCTCATCGGCGGCACCACCATCGCCGATCCCGAGCTGCCCAAGCGCATGGACGGCGCCGGCGAAATGCTCACCATCGGCACCACCTTCTTCCCTGAAGTGAACGACAAGACCCGCGCCTTCGCGGCGGAATTCGCCAAGCGAACCAAGGCCGCCGGCCTCAACCGCACCGACCCCAACCAGATGGACGCCTCGGTCTACGACATCGTCTACCTCTACGCCGAGGCCATGAAGCGGGCCGGCACCACCGGCGACAAGGCGAAGCTCGCCGCCGAGCGCAGCGCGGTGCGCGACCAGGTGGCCAAGCTGAAGGACGTGCCGGCGCTGGAAGGCGCCATCTCCTTCGCCGATGGGGACGCTGTGAAGCCCGTCTACATCCTCGAGGTGAAGGGCGGGAAGTGGACCCTTCTGGATACGCGGATGCCGAACTGACCTCGGCACAATCCGCGTACGGCCGGCGCCTTCCTTCTGCCCCTGACCGGAAGGCGCCGGCTCTTCTCCCATCCCGCCACTCCACGATAGAGAACGCGTTCGCTGGTCAGATCGTGATGCGATCTGACCAGCGCGTGCTCAAGAGAGACCTCCATGCCGGCCACCACGCTTGATTTCACCCTTCACGCCGATGGCGGGACCACTCGCCTTGCGGTGGAGATCCGCCACGCGGTGATCGCTGGCTGGACCGGCCGCGACAAGGCGGCGCTGGAAAAGCACATCGTGGAGCTGGAGGAGCTGGGCGTTCCGCGCCCCGCCTCCACCCCGATCTATTACCGGGTGGCGGCCGCCCGCTTCACCACGGCGGACGCCATCGAATGCACCGGCGGCGATTCCTCCGGCGAGGTGGAGTTCATGGTGCTCCAGAGCGGCGGGCGCCGCTTCCTCGGCGTCGGCTCGGACCATACCGACCGCACGGTGGAGACCTATGGCATCACCGTCTCCAAGCAGATGTGCGACAAGCCGGTGGCCCCCGACCTGTGGGCGCTGGACGACGTGCTGCCCCACTGGGACAGCCTGATCATCCGCTCGTTTGCCACCATCGGCGGGGAACGGGTGCTCTACCAGGAGGGGCCGGTATCGGCCATGCTGCCGCCGGGCGAGATCATCGCCGGCTACGGGCCGGGCCTTTTCGACGGCACCGCCATGTTCTGCGGCACCCTCGCGGCCAAGGGCGGCATCCGCCCGGCGGACCGCTTCGAATTCGAGCTGGAGGACCCGGTGCTGAAGCGCACCATCCGCCACGCCTATGACGTGCGCATCCTGCCGATCGCCGGCTAAGCTCGAAAAGAAGCCGCCGGAGGACGCCCATGCAGATCGACGCAGAGCTGGGGGAGGAGGCGGCGGAGACCGGCGCCGCTCCGGTCCGCTCGCTCCGCGACACCGCCTATGAGGTGCTCAAGCAGCGCATCATCATGTGCGTGTTCCGCCCCGGCGAGGCCCTGAGCGAGGCGCAGGTGGCATCCAGCCTCGGCCTCGGCCGCACCCCGGTGCGCCAGGCGTTCGACCGGCTCATGCGCGACGGCCTCGTGGAAGTGCTGCCGCGCAAGGGCATCATCGTGCGCCCCATCAGCGCCGACGAGGTGCGCCACATGGTGGAGGTGCGCCTCCTCAACGAAGGCTTCTGCGCCCGCCTCGCCGCCGAGCGGGCCGACGGCGCCACCCTTGCCGCCCTGGCGGACAACGTGCGACGCGGGGGCGAGGCCGCGGCGGAGAGCGACGTGGCGGCGGCCATGGCGCTCGACCGCGCCTTCCATGCCACCATCTCGACGGCGGCCGGCAATCCGGTGCTGGGCGACATCCTGAAGAATCTGCACGAGCGGGCGCAGCGGGTGTGGTTCGTGTCGCTCCGCGATGCCGGCCATCACGCCCGCGTGGTGGAGGAGCACGCCGCCATCGCCGCCGCCCTTACCGCCCGCGACGGCGACGGCGCCGAAGAGGCGACGCGGGCGCACATCCTCTCGTTTGCGGCGAATATCACGCGGCAGCTCTGAGGCAGCCGAAACGCCCCCGCCTATCCCCGCGCTGGCGGGCGTCCCGGCGGCACGCTCTGGGCTTCGCGGGTGCGCACGAAGGTCCAGATGACGCGCGGCGTGCGCACCACCTCGCCCGACAGCACCAGCTGCGCCGTGCGGCGCGGGCCGCCGGCGGCGGCAAGATCCACGCTTTCCTCCACCGCCAGCGGCACATGCGGCGCCGCGAAGGCCCAGGCCTCGCCGTTGGGCAGGCTCAAGAGGGCGGTGTGGGGATCGTCCAGCCGTTCCACGGTCACGGACGGGTGCAGGTGGAAGCGAATGGCGAAGGTCTCCGCCGGCAGCTTCGCGCCCTCCTCGGCGACCTTGAACACGTCCTCGCCGTCCAGCCGGTTGCCTTCCATGGCGAGGCGGAACGAGCGCTGGTGGAGGAGGCCGAACGGCTCCGCATAGCCATCGTGGCTGGCGCGCAGCAGCAGGGCATTGTTGCGGGTGCCGCGCTGCACCTCCACGTGCTTGGGCCCGGAGACGATGGGCGCGCCGAAGATGCGCGTCATGGAACCGCCCTGCAGGAACCGGCAGGACGAGGTGTCGGCGATCACCGCAGTGGAATGGGCCGCCGTGGAGCGCGCCACCTGCCGCCACATCTCCCGATGCACCTCCGGCACCCCGCAATTGATGACGATGCGGTGCCGGCCGGACGAAAACTCGAAGGCGAGGCAGCTGGCATGGGCCTCCCAGCTCGCCATGGCCGGGGGCGGCGGCCCGGTGTCGGCGATCACCATGAGGGCGCGGGCGTCGAGCCGCTGGTAGCCGGAATAGGGCGCGTTCGCCACCGGCGCGCCGCGGGCGTCGTCGAAGGCGAGGATGGTGGCGAGCTGGTCCGCCGCCGTGTGCCCCATGCCGTGGAAATGGGCGAACGCCCCGTCGCCGTGCCGGAAGAAGCGCAGCATGGGCATCATCCGGTCCACCGCGTTCATGAGCGCGGGGGGCGCCGGCTGGTTGCGCGCGGTGAAGGCCTGGCGCAGCGGCAGAAGGTCCAGCAGCAATTCGATGAGCATGCCGGGATTGCGGGTGAGCGGGCCGCCATCGGGCAAGATCTGGCGGTCCAGCTCCTCGGACAGGCGCTTGTCCGCCGCCTTCAGCAGCCGGCCCTGGTCCGACATGCACAGGCCGGCGAAGACCAAGGCCGTCACCGCCAGCATGCGCGGCTGGCCGTCCGGCGCGTCATTGGCCATGCGGCGCAGCTGGCGCACCTGCCGGGCCAGCGAGCGCATGAAGCGGCGGTAGAAATCGTGGTCGGCGTCCTGCAGCAGGAAGGTGGCCTGGGTGAGCCAGGAGATGATGCGCCGCGCCGCCACGTCCGGCCGCGCCGCCACCGCCCGGGCCTTGCCGGGATCGCGCATGAAATCGCCCACCAGGGAGCGGGCATTGGCGCGGGCAATGGTGGTGCCGGCGGCTTTCAGATGCCGCAGCCAGCCGAAGCCGTGCAGCGCCTCGGCCCATTCCACGGAAGGCGGCACCAGCTCGAACGGGGTGCGCCCGTCCAGCAGCATCACCTTGCCGGCGAAGGCGAAGCGGCCGGAATAGATTTCGCTCGCCAGCGTCGCGTCGCCGGTGCGCAGGTCCTGCGGGGCGATGAGCAGCCGCTCGGGCACCGGCACCGGCACATAGCCGAGCGCCATGGTGCGGCCGCCGAGGCGAGCAAGCACCTGCTGCGACCACAGCTCCGCGAGGAGGGCCATCAGGCGCGTGCGCTCTCTCAGGCCGCTCCGGCTCACGGCTCTCCCCGATAACGGGGCGAGACCCTTGGCCAGGCCGCCTTTGGCCAAGACACCCCTGGCCACGACCTGAAGGGGCCCCGCCGCTCCATTCCAAATCCGCATGCGCTCGTCTTCACCGACTGATTCGCAACGGACGGGAGGGGCCGGCAGAGCGTCGCGCGGACCTGAGCTTCAGGCCTTGCGCTTCAGCCGGGCGGCGAAGAAGCCGTCGAGACCCGACCGCTCCGCCTCCCCCCGCATCCAGTGACTGGGAAGAGTGCGCACATCCCCTTGAGGAGTTATGAACGGATCGATGCCTTCCACCTCTCCGGACACGATTGGTGCGCGAATTATATCACTGCGGGCGGCCAGGAGCCGTTCAACCTGCTGTTCCCCTTCGTCCGGCTCCAGCGAGCAGGTGGAATAGACCAGGGTGCCGCCGGGCTTCAGCAGGTCCGCCGCATGGGCGATCAACCGGGCCTGGAGGGCGGCAAGGGTGACGAGGTCCCCCGGCCGCTTGTTGACGGCGATGTCCGGATGGCGCCTGAGCGTCCCGGTGGCCGAGCACGGCGCGTCCAGCAGCACGGCATCGAACGGGCCGCCGGCAAAATCCGCCGCATCCCCGGCCACCACCTGGGCGGAGAGCTTCAGGCGCTCCAGGTTTTCCTTCAGCCGGGTGAGGCGGGACGACGAGCGGTCCACGGCGGTGACGATGGCTCCCGCCGCCGCAAGCTGCGCCGTCTTGCCGCCGGGGGCAGCGCACAGGTCCGCCACCTTGAGGCCGTTCACATTGCCCAGCAGCCGGGCCGGCAAGGCAGCGGCGGCGTCCTGCACCCACCAGTCGCCCTCGGCGAAGCCCGGCAGCGCCCGCACCGGACCGGCCTGGAGAACGCGCACCGAGCCGGTGGGCAGCACCTCGCCCGACAGGCGCTCGGCCCACAGGGCCGGGTCCGCCTTCACGGTGATGTCGAGGGGCGGCTCCACCTTGTGCATGGCGGCGATGGCGCGGGTGGTCTCAAGGCCATAGGCCTTGATCCAGCGCTGGCCCATCCACTCCGGCGTGTCGGCGAAATCGGGGCTGATGCCGACCATCAGCGCATCCGCCTCGCGGGTGAGGCGGCGCAGCACGGCATTCACCAGGCCCGCGAACCCGGCGGTGTTGCGGTCGGCCCGGGCCACGTCCACGCACAGGCCCACGGCCGCGTGGTTGGGCACGTCCATAAACAGGATCTGCGTCGCACCGGCCAGCAGCACGGATTCCAGCCGCGGCGCCGATTTCGGCAGGCCGCGCTCCATCAGCTTGGCGATCAGGGAACGCAGGGTCCCGATGCGGCGCAGGCTGGTGGCAAGGATGCGATAGGCGAGCGCCCGGTCGCGCGGATCGAGGGCGACATCGGCGTCGAGGGCATCCTCGAGCGCGGCACCGTGGCGCAGCACCTGCTCAAGGCCGTCCACGGCGAGGATGCGAGCGGCAAGGCCGGGCGTCGCAGGAGCAGGCTTCCCAGGAGCCGGGGCGGGTCCTGAACCGGGGCGGCGGGCGGGTTTCGGGGCGCGAGAAGGCGGTTTCATCGCGCAACGTAGAGCACGAACCATGCCCCCGCGCCAACGGCTTTGCCGCACGGCGCCTTCGCCGCGCTTGCCCCACCTCGTTTACCTTGCCTCGCCAGCGCCGATCCCTTAAGACGCTCGGGTAACGCCCCGGACCTGAGCCGGGGCTTTCCTTTGTGCGCGCGTGCGTTGCGATGCACCCGCGCCGGACCGGGAGGCGCCTTAAGGTGGCCAACGTGGTGGTAGTCGGCTCCCAATGGGGCGACGAAGGCAAGGGTAAGATCGTCGATTGGCTGTCGGAGCAGGCGGACGTGGTGGTCCGCTTCCAGGGCGGCCACAATGCGGGCCATACGCTGGTCGTCGGCGGCGTCACCTACAAGCTCTCCCTTCTGCCCTCGGGCGTGGTGCGCGGCGGCAAGCTCTCCGTGATCGGCAACGGCGTGGTGCTTGACCCGCAGGCGCTGGTGGACGAACTCGCCCGCCTCGCCGCCCAGGGCGTCGTGATCGGTCCCGACCGGCTGCGCATCGCCGAGACCACCCCCCTCATCCTGCCGCTGCACCGCGAGCTGGACGCCCTGCGCGAGAGCGCAACCGCCGAGGGTGCCCGCATCGGTACCACCAAGCGGGGCATCGGCCCGGCCTATGAGGACAAGGTGGGCCGTCGCGCCATCCGCCTCGTGGACCTCTCCGATCCGTCCAGCCTGCCGGCCAAGGTGGATCGGCTGCTGACCCATCACAACCTCATCCGCCGCGGCCTCGGCATGGAAGAGGTGAACCGCGACGCCCTGGTGGCCGAGCTGCTCGCCATCGCCCCCAAGGTCCTGCCCTTCATGGACCGGGTGTGGGAACTGCTCGACAAGGCGCGGCGCGACGGCAAGAAGATCCTGTTCGAGGGCGCGCAGGGCGCGCTGCTCGACATCGACCACGGCACCTATCCCTACGTCACTTCGTCCAATACGGTGGCGGGATCGGCGGCGAGCGGCACCGGCATCGGCCCGGGCGCGCTGGATTATGTGCTCGGCATCACCAAGGCCTACACCACCCGCGTGGGCGAAGGCCCCTTCCCCACCGAGCTGACCGACGAAGTGGGCCAGACCCTGGGCAGCAAGGGCCGCGAGTTCGGCGTGGTCACCGGCCGCGCCCGCCGCTGCGGCTGGTTCGACGCGGTGCTGGTGCGCCAGACGGTGCGCACCTGCGGCATCCATGGCATCGCCCTCACCAAGCTCGACGTGCTGGACGGGTTTACCGAACTGAAGGTATGCGTCGGCTACACGGTTGACGGTAAGGAAATCGACTACTTGCCGGCGGAGAGCGGGGCGCAGGCGCGCGCCGAGCCCATCTACGAGACCATGGAAGGCTGGCAGGATTCCACCGCCGGCGCCCGCTCGTGGGCGGACCTGCCGGCGGAAGCGGTAAAGTACGTGCGACGGGTGGAGGAGCTCATCGGCTGCCCGGTGGCCGTGCTCTCCACCAGCCCGGAGCGCGATGATACCATCCTGGTCCACAATCCGTTTCAGGCCTGATCTTCGGGCGTGACGCGGGTCCGGAGCATTTTCACGCGGCGCGAACTTGAGGTTCGCGTCAGGGAAATGCGGCATATAAATGCGATAGGGCGTGTGTCGTGACCGGTGTCACGCGCGCTGCCCTAACGGCTCAAGGCGAAGCGCACGTCTCTCATGGCTGACTACTACCCGCTGCTGGTCCGCGCGATTTCGAGCCTGCCCCAGAAGACCGGGGAAGGCCGGCGCGCGGTCTATGACCGCGCCCGCACGGCCCTCATGCGCCAGTTGCGGGGGGTGGACCCGCCTTTGCCCGAGGGCGAGATCACCCGCGAGCGCATGAGCCTCGAGGAGGCCATCCGCCGGGTCGAGGCCGACTACGCCCAGCAGGACAATTCAGCCGACGCCATCGACGACGAGGCCGAAGCCGCCCACGAGCCCCGGGATGAGCCGGAGGACGAGCCGGAGGCGCCCGCCGCCCCTGCGCGCCCCTCTGCTACGCCTGCGGCCCCGCCCGCCGCCAGGGATCAGCTGCGCCCGCCGCCGGCCGAAACCGCGCCCGAAGCCAATGGCCGCGCGGAGCGCCGCCTGCCGCCCCGCCAGCGCAGCGAGGAGGAGGACGACGCCGAGGCCGACAGCCGCCCGCCGGTGCGCGGCCGCGGCGAGGTGCGCAGCCGGGTCGCCGCCGCCAACGGCGCCCGCCACCCCGCCAATGGGGAGCGCGGCCCCTCCTGGAAGAAATTCGCCCTGTGGCTGGCGCTCGCCCTGCTGGTGCTGGGCGGCATCGCTCTGGCGGTGGTGTACCGTGACCTGTTCCTGGGCGGCTCCGCCGAGCAGCGCGCCGCACAGCCGGCCGCCTCCGGCGCCAGCAGCGACCAGCCCAAGATCGCCGACCGGGTGGTGCGCGCCTCCGGCGACGCCGCCCGGCGCGCCCCGGCAGCCGCCCCCCGGGCTGGTGGCGGACCTGCCCGCGCCGTGCTGCTGGAGGAGACCCCCGGTGGCGCCCAGCCGCAGGTATTCGAGGGCACGGTGGTGTGGAAGACCGAGACCGTGAATGCTGGTCCCGGCCTGCCCCCCGACATCGGCCTGCGCGGCGACGTGGTCATCCCCGAGCGCAAGATCAACATGAGCTTCGTGCTCCGCCGCAACACCGACCAGACCCTGCCGGCCTCCCACACAATCGAGATCGGCTTCAAGCTGCCCGACGACTTCCCCTTCGGCGGCGTCACCAACGTGGACGCGGTGCGCATGAAGCCGAACCAGCAGGCCCTCGGCACCCCGCTCGCCGGACTCGCGGTGCGGGTGAACCCGACCCTGTTCCTGGTCGGCCTTTCCGAGAAGTCTGCGGACCGCCAGCGCAACGTGACGCTGCTTCAGGCCTATCCGTGGCTGGATGCGCTCATCACCTACACCAACAACAAGAAGGCGGTGCTGGCCTTCGAGAAGGGTCCCGCCGGCGAGCAGGCCTTCAACGACGCCTTCTCCGCCTGGGGCGAGCTGCTCCAGCGCCCGCCGGCCCAACCCGCCCCGCCGGCGACACAGAACGGCGGCTGACAGGCCGCGCTGACCGACGCACCGACCGGCTGGACGGCGCCACCCACGCCCCCTGACCCCCGTCGCCCTCCGGCCCGACCGGACGGCCCATGTCGCCGCCGGAACGGTACTTTTCGACACATTCCCACCATCGGGACACGTGGCGAGATGGACCCTCCGGTCGAGCCGGAGGGCGACGGTGTTGTGAAGACGCGAACGACCGGGCGGGCGGAACAATGGGCGGTGACTAAAGACAGCCCATCCCGCCCCCTCACCCCTCCCGCCGCAGCCCCTTCAGCCGATAGAGCGCATCCAGCGCCTCGCGCGGGCTCAGGCTGTCGGGGTCGATGCCGTCGAGGGCCACAAGCGCCGCCTCGGCCTTCGGGTCCACAGACGCGGCGGCGGCCACGGGCCTGGGGCGCACCGCGAACAGGGGCAGGTCGTCGATGAGCTTCTGGGCGGGCGAGGCGCGCTCGGCCGCCTCAAGCTCCGCGAGTACCGCTTTGGCGCGGGTGATCACCGCCTCGGGCAGGCCGGCGAGCTTGGCCACCTGGATGCCGTAGGAGCGATCCGCGGCCCCCGGCACCACCTCGTGCAGGAAGATCACGTCGCCATGCCATTCGGTGACCTTCACCGTGGCATTGGAGAGCCGCTTGCAGCGCTGCGACAGGGCGGTCAGTTCGTGGAAATGGGTGGCGAACAGCGCCCGGCAGCGGTTCACCTCGTGCAGGTGCTCCAGGCTCGCCCAGGCGATGGACATGCCGTCGAAGGTGGCGGTGCCGCGCCCGATCTCGTCGAGGATGACCAGGGACCGGGCGGTGGCCTGGTTCAGGATGGCGGCGGTTTCCACCATCTCCACCATGAAGGTGGAGCGCCCGCGCGCGAGATCATCCGCCGCCCCCACGCGGGAGAACAGGCGGTCCACCACGCCGATTCGAGCGGACCGAGCGGGTACGAAGGCGCCGGCCTGCGCCAGCACGCAGATGAGCGCGTTCTGCCGCAGGAAGGTGGACTTGCCCGCCATGTTCGGCCCGGTGACCAGCACGATGCGCCCGTCCTCGAACCCCTCCGGCGGGGAGAGGTCGCAATCGTTGGGCACGAACGGCCCGCCCTCTTTGGCGAGAGCCTGCTCCACCACCGGATGGCGCCCGCCCGCGATGGCGAAGGCGACGCCCTGCTCCATGTGCGGGCGCACATGGTTTTCCACCGCTGCCAGCTCGGCGAATCCCGCCGCCACATCAAGCTCCGCCAGCGCCTCGGCGGCGGCGCGAATGGTCTGCGTCTCCGCCACCACGGCGGCGGCGAGCCGGTCGAAAATCGCCTGTTCCAGCCCCAGGGCGCGCTCGCCGGCGCTGGCGATGCGACTTTCCAGGTCCCCCAATTCCAGGGATGAGAAGCGCACCGCCCCCGCCATGGTCTGGCGGTGGACGAAGACGGCGTCCTGGGGCGCCTCGCGCAGGCGGTCGGCGTTCTGGGCGGAGACTTCGACGAAATAGCCGAGCACCGCGTTGTGCCGGATCTTCAGGGCGCGCACGCCCGTCTCTTCCACATAGCGCCGCTCCAGCGCCGCCACCACGCGCCGGCTTTCGTCGCGCAGCGCCCGGGTGGCGTCCAGCTCGGCGTCGCAGCCCTCGCGGACGAAGCCGCCGTCGCGGCGGTGGGGCGGCAGGCTCTCGGCCAGCGCCGAGGCGAGGTCCAGCACCAGCGCATGCGGCACCCGCGCCAGCGCCGCCAGCGAGCGGGCCAGGTCCTCAGGCGGCCCGGCGCCGAACAGGGCGGCGATGGAAAGCGCGCCGTCCAGCGCATCGCGCACGGCGGCAAGGTCGCGCGGGCCGCCGCGCTGGAGCGCGAGGCGGGTGACGGCGCGGGCCATGTCGGGGGCGCGGGAGAGCCGCGCCCGCAGCTCGCGCCGCAGCTCGCCCTCGTCTACCAGATGCGCCACGCCGTCGTGCCGGGCGCGGATGGCGGCAAGGTCCGTGAGCGGCTCGGCGATGCGGCGGGCGATGAGGCGCGCGCCGGCCGCCGTCACCGTGCGGTCCACTGCGGCAAGCAGCGAGCCGCGCCGCTCGCCGGAGGTGGTGCGCACCAATTCCAGATTGGCCCGCGTGCCGGCATCGATGGCCATGATGCCGCCTTCCGCCTCCTTCACCGGACGGGAGAGCAACGGCTTTGCC
The DNA here is from genome assembly GCF_008364685.1 of Xanthobacter oligotrophicus. Lineage (GTDB taxonomy): Bacteria > Pseudomonadota > Alphaproteobacteria > Rhizobiales > Xanthobacteraceae > Xanthobacter > Xanthobacter oligotrophicus. The sequence continues at coordinate 43,359 of NZ_VTTL01000006.1, read as the reverse complement.
CCAAGCTGGGTACGGTCCACATAGGCGACGATGGCCGCCGCCGCGATCAGCTCGGCGCGGGCGAAGGTGCCGAAGGCGTCCAGCGCCGCCACGCCGAAGAAATCGGCAAGGCGCTTTTCCGCCCCAGCCCCGTCGAAGGACTGGCGCGGCAGCGGCGTCACCGCCGGGAAGGCGCGCAGCAGGGCGCGCAATTCGCCATCGTCCAGCACCGCGTCCGAGACGAGGATCTCCGCCGGGTCGAGGCGGGCGAGGTCGCCGGAGAGGTCGTCGCGCGTGGTGGCGGCAACCCGGAAGGTGCCGGTGGACATGTCGGTGTAGGCGAGGGCGTAAGCGAAATCCTGCGGCCCCGAGCCGGCGCGCACGCGGGCCAGCGCGGCGAGCACGTTCTCGCGCCGGGCGTCCAGCAGCGCGTCCTCGGTGATGGTGCCGGGGGTGACGAGGCGCGTCACGTCCCGCCGCACCACGGATTTCGGCCCGCGCTTCTTCGCCTCCGCCGGGTCCTCCAGCTGCTCGCACACCGACACCCGGAAGCCGAGCGCGATGAGCTTGTGCAGATATTCCTCGGCGCGGTCGATGGGCACGCCGCACATGGGGATGTCCTCCCCCAGGTGCTTGCCGCGCTTGGTGAGCACGATGCCCAGCGCCTGCGAGGCGGCTTCCGCGTCCGTGAAGAACAGCTCGTAGAAATCGCCCATGCGGTAGAATAGCAGGCTGTCCGGGTTCGCCGCCTTGATCTCCAGATACTGCGCCATCATGGGGGTGACGCGCGCCTCCTCCCCCCGCGCGAGAGCCGGAGCGGCGCTGTCGGGCGCAGGCGTATCCTGCGAGACATCTGGGGCGGCGGTCCGGGTGCGGTCTGGGCTGCGGGCTGTGGTCATGGCCGCACGGTATCGGGCGGTCCGCGCCCTGTCAGCGCACGCGCGCCCGGCATCGACAGGAAATGCGGGGATGGGGCCGCATTGGACCTCGGCCGAAGCCGGAAACCTCCAGCTTCGACCCGAACGCGGGTGCTACGGGACCGCAGAGCGCGGGCCGCGCCTCAGCCCCAAGGCCCTCGGCGCTGGCCACCCCCGGGATCGCCACCCCACGGGTTGCCCCCCGGCGGACGGGCCGGCGCCGGGCCGGGCGCGAAACCGCCGCCGCCGCCCATCTGCTGCGACAGGGCGCGCAGGGCGGCGATGCGGTTCTCCACCGCCGGATGGGTGGAGAAGAGATTGTCCATCCGCGCCCCCGACAGGGGATTGATGATGAACATATGGGCCGTGGCGGGGTTCGATTCCGCCTCATAATTGGGCACTTCATGGGCCGCGCCGGAGATCTTGGCCAGCGCCGAAGCCAGCACCATGGGCCGGCCCAGGATCTCGGCACCTCCGCGATCCGCCTCGTATTCCCGCGAGCGGGAGATGGCCATCTGCACCAGCATGGCGGCGAGCGGGGCCAGGATCACCATCAGGATGGTACCGATGGCGCCGAACGGGTTGTTGGAGTTCCGGTTGCCGCCGCCACCGAACAACAGACCTAAGTTCGCCAGCATGGAGATGGCGCCGGCGATGGTGGCGGTCATGGTCATGGTGAGGGTGTCGTAGTGCTTGATATGCGCCAATTCGTGCGCCATCACCCCCGCCACCTCCTCGGGCGTTAGGGACTGGAGCAGGCCGGTGGTGGCTGCCACGGCCGCGTTCTGCGGGTTGCGGCCGGTGGCGAAGGCATTGGGCTGCGGGTTGTCCATGATGAACACGCGCGGCAGCGGGAGGTCGGCGCGGCGCGCCAGCTCATGGACCATGCGCACGAAGTCCGGCGCGGTGGTCTCGTCCACCTCGCGGGCGCCATACATGCGCAGCACCATCTTGTCGGAATTCCAGTAGCTGAACAGGTTGGTGGCCGCCGCTACCACGAACGCGATCATCATGCCGCCCCGCCCGCCGATGGCGAAGCCCACCGCCATGAACAGAGCGGTGAGGCCGGCGAGCATGATCGCCGTCTTCAGGTGGTTCATCCCACGCCTCCCGACGCGTGAGCCGCGCCTCGACCTAGAGGATGGGAGGGCGGCCACGCCGACGCAAGGGGAGGTTCCGGACGCGGACCCCGCAGAGACGCACCGGCCAGACGCAGGATCAGATGTCGCGGGAGAGGCGGCTCGCGGGCACGCACTTCCAGCGGCCCACCTGCCACTGGGGATGCTCCTCGCTCCACTGGGCGATGGTGAACTGGGACGACATCATGCAGGCGGTGGGCGCGGCCACCTCCACTGAAACGTTGATCCGCTCTTCCCGGCAGGTGGCCGGCGCGGTGATCAGGCACGCATAAAGCACGACGAACATGACGGTGACTTCCCCATTTGGCTGTGCTGGGTCTGCCGCCCTTCCGTTTTCCGTCCCACTGCCTTTCACCGGCAGTTTACCGTTGGTCCGCGGTATTATCGGAGTGTATCGCGGCCATTCTTATGAACTTCTCAGTCTTCGTCACAAAGCAAATACGATGCCAAAGATGCCTACCTTTCCGCCAGTCTCTCGCCGATCCAGGATCTTCTCACCCGGCGCGGTGAACGACCTCAGCTGCGGCTTCAAGCCACGCTCAAGGCCGGCACCTTTATCCGGCCAATCTTGCCATGAAAGCGGGCGAAGGTCCCAATAACGTCTTCTAACCGATCGTGACCGCAGCAAAATCAGGGGGTTTGCGCGTGCCGAGAGGAACGATGGTCACGCTGCAGTGCCGCATGGTTTCGCATTGCGGCCGGCTTGCTGGTGAAGGCGGGCTCGGCTAGTGTCCCGCCCGCTATCTGGTGAACCGGTTCGGCACTCCTGCCGGGCGCTGACAACAAGGGTAGGCGGCATATGACCGCTTCCCGGAATGCCTTCGGGGCGGTCATCCCTGTTCGATCTACGAGGGAGGGCATAAGGTGGCTAAGATTAACAAGGTTCTGATCGGTGAAGCGCTTGTCGGCGACGGCAACGAGGTGGCTCACATCGATCTCATCATCGGCCCGCGTGGTAGCGCCGCCGAGACGGCGTTCTGCAACAGCCTGACCAACAACAAGGACGGCTTCACCACGCTTCTCGCGGTGCTCGCCCCGAACATGCAGTGCAAGCCCAACACCCTGCTGTTCAACAAGGTGACCATCAAGGATGCGCGGCAGGCGGTGCAGATGTTCGGTCCCGCGCAGCGCGGCGTCGCCAAGGCGGTGCAGGACGCGGTGGCCGAAGGCACCATCCCCCTGGAAGAGGCCGACGACCTCTACATCTGCGTCGGCGTGTTCATCCATTGGGAAGCGGCGGACGACGCCAAGATCCAGCACTACAACTACGAGGCGACCAAGCTCTCCATCCAGCGCGCCGTGGCGGGTTTCCCCTCCGCCAAGGAAGCGACCGAGCAGCGCGATCTGGTGAAGCACCCCTTCGCGGCGGCCTAGAGCGGAAACCACCCTGGGCAGAGCGGCGACCTTCCGGCGATGCCGAAAGGTCTGCTTCAGCGGTTGGCCGCCCTATTTTTCAACAAGTAAGTCTGAAGCGACCGGCGGTACTCCCGCCGGTCGTTTCTATTTGGGCACAGCTTATGGCGTCGGGTCGCGCCGGATGAAGGCGCCGAATGCGCGCGGCCCTTCCCCCACCGCCACGCTCGCCACCACCTTCAGGGTCCGCGCATCGATGGTGGAGAGGGTGTTGTCGAACCAGTTGGCCACATAGACGTGCCGGCCATCGGCACCGGCGGCGATGCCTTCGGGATATTCTCCCACATGCACCAGGCCGCGCGGCTCCAGCGTCGCCACGTCGAACACGCTCACCGTGCCCGCATACTGGTTGGTGACGAAGGCGAGCCGCCCGATCAGCGCCACCGCATAGGGCCGCGATCCCACCTTCACCGTGCCCACCACGGCGCGGGCGGTGACATCGATGATGCTCACGTCGTCCGAGCCCACATTGGCGGTATAGGCGCGCGTTCCATCCGCCGAGAGGGTGATGCCGAAGGGCCGCTTGCCCACGGGGATCACCGCCACCCGCTCCAGCCGCGCCGTATCGATGAGCGAGACCGTGTCGTCGTCCCGGTCGGCGGACAGCACGAACGCGCCGTCCGGCGTCACCGCGAGGCCGGAGGGAGAGGCGCCGGCAGGGGCCGTGCGGATCTCCCCGGGCTTGTCGGGGTCCACCACCAGCAGGCGCGCGCCATACCAGTCGGCCACATAGACCGGGCTTCCGGCCGGGGCCACGGCGACGCCCAGGGGACCGCCGGTGAGGGGAATACGGGCGATGACCTTCCGCGCCGCCGTATCGATCACGCTGAGGGCCTTGCCCTCGGGGCTGGTGACGAAAGCGCGCCGGCCGTCCTGCGACACCGCCACGCCGGCCGGCTGGCCGGGCACGGGGATGCGGGCGACGAGGCGCGCGGGCGCCCCGTCCGTGCCGCCAAGGTCCAGCACCGCCACCTCGTTGCCCGGCTGGTTGGTGACGAAGGCTTCCTCCGCCACGGCGGAAGCGGCAGAAGCGGCAGCACTCAGAAAAAGCGCGAGGGCGGCAGCCGCCCCCCTCGCCTTCAGCCCCATCAGGAGCCCTTTTCCAGCTTGGCCTTCAGGGCGTCGAGGCCGCCGCGATAGACGCCGGTCACCGCGGCGATGGCGGCCTCGTCGCTCAGCTCCGGAGGCGGATCATTGTTGGGGTAGCCGCGATAGAAGGCGCCGCGCCACTCCACCTTGGAATGGGTGGCGTCGATGGGCGTGACGGTGATGGTGGAGGAATAATTGGTCACCGGCAGGACTTTCACGTCCACTTCCGCGATGCGGTAGGAATAGCTCTTCTGCTCGGGCTCGAACTTGTAGAGCACCTCGTCGATGGTGCCGCCGCCCTGGAGGGTGAGCTTGCGGGTGGCGTCCACCGCGTTGCCGCCCTGGCCGACGTTGGCGGTCACGGCCGGGTGCCAGCTCATGTCCTGGAAATTGCCGATGGCGGCCCACACCTTCTCGGCGGGGGCGTTGATATCGACGGTCTCCGTCACCTTCTTGCGGGTGGGGCCGTGCGCGTCGGCGGCGACGGGCAGCAGCGCCATGGAAAGCGCCGCGGCGGCGGCAAGCAACAGCTTCATGAAACACATTCCTCCGATGGTCCGGCCCGTTCCCCGGGCCGTAGTCTTGTGCAAAGGCGCCCGCCGGCGGGCGACGGCGCTATCTGGGGTCGAGGGGCGGCTGCCCCGGGGCCAGGATGCGGTTTTTCATCAAATAGCGCACCCCGCGCAGCCACGATTCGTCAGTGTTGCCGCGGATGTCCACCTGCCCGCCGCGCACCACCTTCTCCGCCCCGCCCACCTCCTTCACCCGGATCGTGAACGTGAGGATGAGATTGGAAAGCTTGCGCACCATGCCGAGGACCTCGAGCCGGGCGCCAGCGGCGCCGGCGATTTCCTCCTCGCAACCGTTGCACTTGTAGAAGGGCGCGAGCTCGGCGATGCGGGCGGCCTCGCCCTGAAGGTCCACCGGCGCCATCTCGCCGGATTCGGCGATGAGGCGGGCCAGCTCCGCATTCACCAGCTTCAGGCGCGCCGCCTGCTCGGCCTGCACCTCGGGCCGGGTGTCCAGGGTGTCGTCGAAGAACTCGAAGCCGAACACGGCCGTTGGCACGCCGGCAGCCGCCGCCGGCCCGCAGACGAGAACCCCGGCGAAGGCCCAAGAGATGGCCAACGCAACGGCAAGGCCCGCGCCGACACGCCGGGCGGTTTGAAGACCCTTGTAAGCACACCACATGGCGTCAACCTTTTCCGGTTCAGGGTGTCACAGCCGCACCGCGCGTGGCAAGCCGGGAACATCTTATTGTTTTCTTAGATCTATTCGGTTGCACCCCTCAGACGATGGTGTCTAGATCTTCGCCTCTTCGACGGACGATCGCCCGGACCGTGCTGAACCGATGCTGATTTTGGCCCCATGCTGACCCGCGTTGCCCGCCTGCTGCTCCCGGCCGCGCTGCTCGCGGCGGCGCCTCTGTGCCTGAATGTGGCGCAGGCGCAGCAGCCGGCGGCGGATGCCACGGCGCCAGCTGAGGCGAAGCCGCTCGAGATCCGCATCGGCCTCATCACCCGCGCCGTGCCACCGCCGCCGCTTTATGATCTCCTCGCGGTGCCGGAAGACGAGGCCGTGGCTGGCGCGGAACTGGCGCTGAAGGACAACACCACCACCGGCCTCTTCACCGGCCAGAGCTTCGCCCTTGAGACCACCACGCTGGCCGAGGACGAGGACCCGGCGGAGGCCGCCCGCACCCTGGTGGCGAACGGCACGCGCCTCCTCATCATCAACCTGCCCGGCGCCGAGCTGCTCAAGGTGGCCGACGCGGTGAAGGACAAGGGCGCCGTCCTCTTCAACGTGGGCGCCACCGACGATGCGCTGCGCGCGCAGGATTGCCGGGCCAACGTGTTCCACGTGGCACCGAGCCGCGCCATGCTCACCGACGCCCTGATGCAGTTCCTCGCCAGCAAACGCTGGACCAAGCTCTTCCTCATCACCGGCCCGCAGCCGGCGGACGCCCTCTATGCCGAGGCCCTGCGCCGCTCGGCGAAGAAGTTCGGGCTGAAGATCGTCGCCGACAAGCCCTGGACCTTCGGCCCGCTGGGGCGCGAGCGCTCCGACAGCATCACCCGTTCCGACGCCCTCGTCTTCAGCCGGGGCGTGGACGCAGACGTGATCGTGGTGGCGGACGAGGCCAACGATTTCGGCACCTACATCCCGTTCCGCACCTACGAGCCGCGCCTCGTGGTGGGCACGCAGGGCCTCACCGCCTCCACCTGGCATCCGGCGCAGGATGCCTGGGGCTCGGCGCAATTGCAGAGCCGCTTCCTTCGCTCGGCCTCCCGCACCATGCGGCCGGCGGACTACCAGGCCTGGGTCGCCGCGCGCATGATCGGAGAGGCGACCACCCGCACCAAGAGCGCCGACCCCGCCACCCTCGCCGCCTTCCTGCGGACGCCGGATTTCAGCCTCGCCGCCTTCAAGGGCGTGCCGGTGAGCATCCGGCCGTGGGACCAGCAACTGCGCCAGCCGCTGCTCATCGCCCAGCCCCTCGACATCGTCTCGGTGGCGCCGGAAGACGGCTTCCTGCACCAGCGCACCCCCCTCGATACCCTCGGCACTGACGAGGGCGAATCCAGATGCCACCTGAAATGACGCCGCCTGAAATGACAAGGCGCGAAAAGCGCCACCGTCCGGGAGGACACGTTTGATGACCCTTCTTCGTCCCCGACGGCTTGCAGCGCTGCTCGCAGGCGCCGCCGCGCTGGTCGCCGCCGATGCTGCGTCCGCCTACACGGTCTATGTGTCCAACGAGAAGGGCAACACCATCAGCGTGATCGATTCCACCACGCTGGAGGTGAAGCAGACGGTGAAAGTGGGCCGGCGCCCGCGCGGCATCACCATCAGCCCGGACGGCAAGGCGGTCTATGTCTGCGCCAGCGACGATCACGCGGTGCAGGTGATCGATCCCGCCAGCCTGAAGATCCTGCGCAAGCTGAAGTCCGGTCCCGATCCGGAACTGTTCGCGCTGCATCCCACCGGCAACCCGCTCTACATCGCCAACGAGGACGACAACCAGGTCACCGTGCTCGACGTGGAGGCCAACAAGGTCGTCGCCCAGGTGCCGGTGGGCACCGAGCCGGAAGGCATGGCGGTGAGCCCGGACGGGAACACCCTGGTGGCCACCTCCGAAACCACCAACATGGCCCATTTCATCGACACCAGGACCAACAAGATCATCGGCAACGTGCTGGTGGACGCGCGCCCGCGCTTCGCCGAATTCTCCGCCGACGGCAAGCGCCTTTGGGTGTCGGCGGAAGTGGGCGGCACGGTCTCGGTGATCGATCCGCAGACCCGCCAGATCATCCGGAAGATCGACTTCAAGATCCCCGGCGTCTCCAAGGAATCCATCCAGCCCGTGGGCATCCGCATCACCAAGGACGGCAAGCGCGCCTTCGTGGCGCTCGGCCCGGCCAACCGGGTGGCGGTGGTGAATGCCGAGACCTTCGAGGTGGAAAAGTATCTCCTCGTGGGCCAGAGGGTGTGGCAGCTCGCCTTCACTCCGGACGAGAAGCTGCTGTTCACCACCAACGGCAATTCCAACGATGTCTCCGTCATCGACGTGCCCGAGCTGAAGGTGGTGAAATCCATCAAGGTGGGCGGTGCCCCGTGGGGCGTTGTGGTCTCGCCCCAATAGGTGCGAGGGTTGAATCCGGCACGGCCCGGAGAGGCGGCATGAACCATCAGGAAGCGCCGGCGCTGGAAATCCGCGCGGTCAGCCACGCCTTCGGCAAAAGGCTGGCGCTTAACGACGTGTCGCTGGCCGTGCCGGCGGGCCGCTTTGTGGCGCTGCTCGGGCCCAACGGCGCGGGCAAGACCACCTTGTTCTCGCTGGCGACGCGGCTCTACAGCACACGCGAGGGCGCCGTGCGCATCTTCGGCCGCGACCTGGCCACAAGCCCCTCGGCGGCGCTGGCGGAGCTGGGGGTGGTGTTCCAGAACCGGACACTGGACCTCGACCTGACGGTGAACCAGAACCTCGCCTACCACGGCGCCCTGCACGGCCTCTCCGGACGGCCTCTGAAGGCCCGCATCTCGGCGCTGCTGCATCTGGTGGGCCTTGCCGACCGGCTGAACGAGAAGGTGCGCACCCTCTCCGGCGGGCAGGCGCGGCGGGTGGAGATCGCCCGCGCCCTCATCCACCGCCCGCGCCTGCTGCTGCTGGACGAGGCCACCGTGGGCCTCGACCTTGCCTCCCGCGCCGCCATCGTGGACATCGTGCGCCGGCTGGTGGCCGAGGAGGGCCTCGCGGTGCTGTGGGCCACCCACATCTTCGACGAGGTGCACCCGCAGGACGACATCTACGTGCTCGACAAGGGCCGCATCATCGCCCACGGCACGGCGGGTGAAGTGGCCGGCGCGCATCTCGCGCCCGCCCGCCCCATGGAGGAACCTGCTCCGGAGGGCGCTACGGCCGCGCTGGAAGCCGCCTTCCGCGCCATGACGGCGGCCCGTGCCGAGGATGCCGCATGAGGACGACAGCATGAGCGACACCGCGCTGCCGCCCCGCCCCATTGCCCACCCGATCGTCCGCCCGCTGGGCTTGGCCGGCCACGCGGTGTGCCTTGGCGGGATCGTGAACCGCGAGCTGCTGCGCTTCGTGCAGCAGAAGGAGCGCTTCCTCTCGGCCCTGGTGCGGCCGCTGGTGTGGCTCTTCATCTTCGCCGCCGGCTTCCGCAGCGTGCTGGGGGTGTCCATCATCCCGCCCTACGAGACCTATGTGCTCTACGAGGTCTATGTGACGCCGGGCCTCGCGGTGATGATCCAGCTGTTCAACGGCATGCAGTCCTCCCTCTCCATGGTCTACGATCGGGAGGTGGGCTCCATGCGGGTGCTGCTCACCAGCCCGTTCCCGCGCTGGTATCTGCTGCTGTCGAAGCTGGTGGCCGGCGTGGTGGTGTCGCTGGCGCAGGTCTACGTGTTCCTCGCCATCGCCCGGCTGTGGGAGGTGGAGATGCCGCCCATGGGCTATCTGGCGGCGCTGCCGGCCTTCATCCTCACCGGGCTGATGCTGGGCTCCATCGGGCTGGTCATCTCCTCGCTGATCCGGCAGCTGGAGAATTTCGCCAGCGTGATGAACTTCGTCATCTTCCCCATGTTCTTCGCCTCGTCCGCCCTCTACCCCCTGTGGCGCGTGCGCGACGCAAGCGAGACGCTCTACCTGGTCTGCATGATCAATCCCTTCACCCATGCGGTGGAGCTGGTGCGCAACGCGCTCTACGGCGTGTTCGAGCCGGTCTCCTTCGCCGTCGTGCTCGGCACCACCATCGTGTTCTTCGCCCTCGCCGTCGTCGCCTATGATCCCGGGCGCGGCATCATGGGGCGGCGTGGCGGTCCCAAAGGAGAAGCCGCGTGATGCGCTCCGTTTCGCTCCCCCTCATCGCCGCCGGCCTGCTTCTGGCCGCCTCCCTGCCGGCGCTGGCCCAGCCCAAGGCCGACCCGGATTGGCCGTGCATCCAGCGCAAGGCGCCGGAGATCGACCTCGCCCAGGTGTGGAACGGGCCGGACCCCGCCACCGCCGGCAAATGGACCGACGACCAGGAGGCCGCCACCGTCGCCCAGCGGATCGCCTCCCGCCGCACCCCCATGGACGAGGTGGACGTGGTGCTGCAGCTGTTCGCGCGAGAGGCGGGGGCAGAGGCCAACACCCGGCTGCTGCGGGTGATGGCGGGCACCTACGAGATCATCAACACCGAGCGCAGCCGCGTCATGCACGGCATCGAGCGCTATGCCCGCGGCCAGCAGCGCCTCGCCGACCGCATCCGCGAGGAGGGCGAGAAGCTGAGCCAGGCCAAGGCCACCGCCGTCATGACCAACGTCCCCGCCGAGAGCGCAGAGACCAAGACCCTGGACGAGCAACTGACCTGGGACGCCCGCATCTTCGACGAGCGGGCGCGTTCCCTCACCTATGTGTGCGAGATGCCGGTGCTGCTGGAGCAGCGGGCCTATGAGATCGGCCAGCGCATCGCCGCGCGCATGAAGGGCGGGTGAGGCGGCCTCCTCTCCAGAGACGCCTTACCCCAGCCCCTTGATGTGCCCGATGAAGGGCAGCTGGCGGAAGGCGTGGGCCACGTCCATGCCGTAGCCGACCACGAACACGTCGGGGCAGGTGAAGCCCACGAAGTCCGGATCAATCTGCACCGCGCGCTTGCCGGGCTTCTCCAGCAGCACGCACACCAGCACCCGCCGCGCCCCGCGCGCCATCAGCAGGTCCTTGGCGAAGGCCAGGGTACGGCCTGATTCGAGGATGTCGTCGATGAGCAGCACGTCGCGGTCGCGCACGTCGCTCTGCACGTCCCGCAGGATCTCCACCTGGCCGGAGGAGACCGTGGCCTCGCGGTAGGAGGACACGTGCATGAACTCCACCTCGGGCTCGAGGCCCGAGCCGTGCAGCGCGCGCAGCAGGTCGGCGGCGAACATGAAGGAGCCCTTCAGCACCGCGACGGCGAGCAGGCGCTCCGGGTTGGTGGCGGCGATCTCGACCGCGAGGGAGTGGTTGCGGGCGGCGATGCGGTTCTCGTCGTAGAGAACGGTGACGTTGGGCAGGGTCATGGTTCCTCGTCGCAAGATGCGCGAGCATGGGCCTTATGGAACGGGGCGTCCACCCGGACGATGGGCGGGACATGGGCGGGCGCATCGGCGCAGGCCGTCGCGACCCTATCCCGGCCGACCCCGGGAAGCGCTGACAGCCCTCCCCTCGGGCGGGAGCGGGACGACGCCCGGATCGTCGGCCTGGTCCCCGACACCCACAGTCCCAGCCGGTGGCGGGGCGGCGCGCTTCGTTTATGTTGGGACCGCATGCATCACTGGCGATTCGCGGGAAGGAAGGGGCGTTGGTCCGGTTCGAGAATGTCGGCCTGAGATACGGGATGGGACAGGAAGTGCTGAAGGACGTGTCCTTTGGCATCCAGCCCAATTCGTTCCAGTTTCTCACCGGCCCCTCGGGCGCCGGCAAGACCACGCTCATGCGCCTGCTGTTCCTGTCGCTGAAGCCCACGCGCGGGCTCATCACCCTGTTCGGGCGGGACGTCTCCTCCCTCGATCCGGACGAGGTGGCGGTGCTGCGCCGGCGCATCGGCATCGTGTTCCAGGATTTCCGCCTGCTGGACCACCTCACCACCTACGAGAACGTCTCGCTGCCCCTGCGCGTGCTCGGCAAGGAGGAGGCGAGCTACCGCGCCGAGGTGACCGAGCTTCTGGGCTGGGTAGGCCTCGGCGACCGCATGCATGTGCTGCCGCCCATCCTCTCCGGCGGCGAGAAGCAGCGTGCCGCCATCGCCCGCGCCCTCATCGGCCGGCCGGAATTCCTGCTCGCCGACGAGCCCACGGGCAATGTGGACCCGACGCTCGCCCGCCGGCTGCTGCGCCTGTTCATCGAACTCAACAAGTCCGGCACGTCGGTGCTGCTGGCCACCCATGACATCGCGCTCATGGACCAGTACGACGCCCGCCGCCTCGTGATCGCCGACGGGCGCCTCTATGTCTACGAATGACGCCGCCCCCGTTGGCAAGCCGCCGGCCGCCGCCGTGCCGGGCGATCCGGCGCGGGCCGCCAAATCCCAGCCCGCCAAGCCCCGGGCGGAAAAGGCGCGCCAGCCCACCTCCATCGTGCCCTCCGCCACCATTGCCGGGCGGGCGCTGGTGGCGGTAGTGGCCATCATGACCTTTCTGGCCGCCATCACCATCGGCTCGGCGGTGGCGGTACGCGGCACCGCCAGCCAGTGGCGCTCGGACGTGACGCGGGAAGTCACCATCCAGATCCGCGCCGGCGACAAGGCCTCGACCGACGCGCAGGTGCAGGCCGCCGCCGACATCGCGCGTAAAACCCCCGGCATCGCCGACGCCCACATCCTCACCGGCGAGGAGACCTCGCGCCTGCTGGAACCGTGGCTGGGCTCCGGCCTCGACCTCAACGACCTGCCGGTGCCCCGCGTGGTGGTGCTGCGCCTCGACGGCGCGGGCACCGCCGACCTTGCCCGGCTGAAGCGTACCCTCACCGACAAGATCCCCACCGCCTCCCTGGACGATCATCGCGGCTGGTCGCGGCGCCTGGTGGCGGTGACCGACGCGGTGATGCTCATCGGCGTGGTGATGCTGGTGCTGGTGGGCCTCGCCACCGTGCTGTCGGTGGTGTTCGCCACCCGCGCGGCGGTGGCCACCAACCGGGCGGTGGTGGAGGTGCTGCATTTCGTCGGCGCGCGGGACGGCTTCATCGCCGCCCAGTTCCAGCGCCATTTCCTGAAGATCGGCACCCAGGGCGGGCTGATCGGCGGGCTCGGCGCGGCGGCGGTATTCGGCGCCATCGCCGCGCTGCCGCAGCTCGGCCTTGGCGGCGATCCGGAGCTGCCAACCGTGGTGAGCTGGCTCAATCCCGGCCTGTGGGGCTTTCTCGGCATCGCGGTGGCGGTGGCGGTGGTGGCACTGGCAACCGCCCTCACCTCCCGTGTCACCGTTTACCGGACGTTGAGGACGATCCAATGAAATGCGCCCGGCGGGAGCAGGACGGGCCGGCCGGCTGCGGTCTTCCTCGCCTCCGCCGCATTCCACGGGCATTCTTCGCTTCATGACCATGTCCAACACCGGGCGCAGAGCGGTGCGGCAGAAGCAGTCCGCGACAGGGAGGACGGGCGCGCGGGCGCAAACCCCGACCCGCCCGCGCAGCCTTCTGCGCCGCCTCGCCGTCGCCCTGGTGCTGCTGACGGGCCTCGCCGGCGTGGCCGCGGCCGCGGGATTCCTGGCCTTCACCGCGCAGATCGCCGCCCGCGAGCCGGCGGCGGTGCGCTCCGCCGACGCCATCGTGGTGCTCACCGGCGGGCCGTCGCGCATCGTGGATGCGGTGGGCCTGCTGGCCGACGGACGCGGACGGCGGCTGCTGATCACCGGCGTCAATCCCGCCACCTCCATGGACGAGATGCGCCGCGCCCTGCCGGACGGCGAGCATCTGCTGGGCTGCTGCATCGATCTCGGCCACAAGGCGCTGAACACCCGCGGCAACGCGCTGGAGGCGGCGGAATGGGCGCGGGAGAAGCGCTTCCGCTCGCTGGTGGTGGTCACCTCCTCCTGGCACATGCCCCGCGCCATGATGGAGCTGGGCCGCGCGCTGCCGGACGTTGAACTGGTATCCTATCCTGTCGTCACCACCCGCACCCAGCCGGAAAGCTGGTGGAGCGATCCCGGCACGCTGAATCTGCTGGTGAAAGAATACCTCAAGTTCGTCATGGCCACGGTGAAGATCCGCCCGGCGCAGGCGGTGGCAGGCGCCGGCGAGGCCCCGCGTCCGGCGCCTCCTGCCTCGGTCGCCCCGGCCACGCTCCGCATCACCCCCACGCCCATTCCCACCACCGGCGCCGGCTTCCGGCCGGCGGAGGCGCGTCTTTCGCCCTGATTGCGGCGCTCCACTCTTGAGTTTGGCCGCGGGATCGCCGATCAGGTGGCCGCGCCTGCCCGATCCGTCACCCGACACCCGTCGCCCGGCGGGCCACAGGCTCAGGTAAAACGGACCCAAGCGACTGGAGACCCTTGTGACCGGCGTCCTCACGGCCTTCCGCTCGCTGCTCTTCCAGGTGGCGTTCTACGGGATCACGACCCTTTATCTGATTGTCCTGATGCCCCTCATCCCGATTTTGCCGCGCCGGCTGCTCTGGAAGTTCGGCGCGTTGTGGTGGGTCGCCACCAACCGCGTGCTGCTGCGCGTGCTGGTGGGTATCCGCGCCGAGTTTCGCGGGCTGGAGCGCATCCCGCAGGGGCCATTGCTGATCGCCGCCAAGCACCAGTCGGCTTGGGAGACGTTCGCGCTCTTGCCGCTGTTCCGCGACCCCGCCTTCATCCTGAAGCAGGAACTGATGCGGATCCCCTTGTTCGGGTGGCTCGCCGCGAAGCTGCGCATGATCCCCGTCGACCGCAAGGGCGGCACGGCCGCGCTTAAGACCATGACCCGGCGGGCGCAGGCCGACATGGCCGAGGGCCGGCAGATCCTGATCTTCCCGGAGGGCACGCGGCGCCCCCCCGGCGCGCCGCCGGACTACAAGTTCGGCGTCGCCTATCTCTATTCCACCCTGAAGGTGCCTTGCCTGCCCGTCGCCCTCAATTCCGGGCTGTGCTGGCGGCGACGGGCCTTCATCCTGCGACCGGGGACCATCCTGGTCGAAGTGCTGGAGCCGATCCCCCCAGGCCTCGGCCGCGCCGCCTTCATGGCGCGCCTCGAACACGACATCGAAACCGCCAGCAACCGCCTCCTCGCCGAGGGACTGGATGACCTGGGTACGGCAGCCCCCGACGACGTGCGGCGGCCCCCGGAAACCCTGCCCGATCCCCGTTTTCCACCGCCTGTGGAAAACTCTTGATCGAGGGCCCGATATCGTTCTAGTTTCGTTCTCATGAACGCAACTGATTCGCTCCTCGTCCCCCTTGTGGATGCCGGCAACCTCAACGGTTTGAAGCACGGCCTCGGCTCGCGCTACCGCTTTTGGCGCGACGAGAACGGCGTGCGTCATGTGTTTTCCGTCTACCCCGCCGACGCCGCACCCGACTATCCCGACGCCCTTGCGGTGGTCACCCGGCGCACGCCCGCCGGCGCCATCGCCATGTGGGCCGGCCCCGCGGGCGAAGCCGCGCGCAATGCCGCGCTGCGCACGCGCGGGGATGAAATCCATATCCACGTCTTCGGCGAGGAGGGCGCGCCTACGCTGCGCCGCCTCATGGACCGCGGCGCCGTCCTTTCGGCCCCCCGCTCCACCGGCCTGCCCCGCTGCCGCAACGACCGTCGCCACGCCGCCTGAGGGCGCGAAAGGCGATCTCGCGGCTTTGCCGTTCGTCAAGCCTGAACGGCGGAGATGTGTCAGTTTGAAAGTCTGCTGCTGCGACCGGACACCCCGGTGAGCCCTCCCCCGCAAGCGGGCGAGGGAGTCGACGGTGCTTCAGTCAAGCTAAGGGCAGAACCCGCGCCGCCTCGCCGTCCCACGAGGTGACCAGCCCTCAGGGCAGCGTCTTCTCGTCGTCCGCCGGCAGGTCCGCCGGTGCGCCATGGCCGCCCGCCAGGTGGTGGACGATGAAGGCGAGCGCCGCGTCGCGGATGCCGAGGCCCTCCAGCGCCTTCACGGTGGCGACCACATAATCCGTGTTCGGCCCCGACTTGCCGTGGGAGCGTCGTACCAGGTGAAGCTGGTCCTGCAGGGTCAGGCCGCGGGCATATTGGGGATGGGCGCGGTTCACCAGATAGGCCACCGCCGGCGCCTCGCGACCTGATCCGTCCAGCAGGCTGATGCGGCGTGTCACCTCGCGATAGACGCCGGAAATCTGCTCCCGCTCGGTGAGGTAGGCGTGGGTCTGCGGCCAG
Organism: Xanthobacter oligotrophicus; assembly: GCF_008364685.1. Classification (GTDB taxonomy): domain Bacteria; phylum Pseudomonadota; class Alphaproteobacteria; order Rhizobiales; family Xanthobacteraceae; genus Xanthobacter; species Xanthobacter oligotrophicus. The sequence continues at coordinate 27,481 of NZ_VTTL01000006.1, read as the reverse complement.
TCCGCTGCGGCGACGCGATAGGCGATACCCCGGCAGGAGCCTCCCAGATCGAGCCCAAGCACAAGGCCCGGCTGTTCCGGCGTGCCGCGATGGTGGAACGAATAGACACACAGGGTCCGGTGCGCGCCGGTGAGCCGCGCCTCGCACCGCTCGGCGAAGGCAAAGCCGGGATTCCACATGAGCGAGCCATAGGCGAACACCCAGACATCGCCCGAATGGGGCTGCATCACGCCGGCTGGCCCGCCGCCCTTTCCCGCCCCCTGCTCGTCCACCATGGATGCGCCCGACGCTCCAACCGTGTGTTCAATGCGTTATCATTACACGCGCCCGCCCGCGCCACGACGCGCTCGGGCGTTGACAGAAACCCCAGACCGTCGCCTAACAGCCGGCACCTGCCGCCGCAAGCATGCGCCTGGTCCGCCCTTGAGCGAAACAGGCTGCCGCCCGCGTGCGCAAACCGATATTGCCCGACCCGTCGGGGCCTGTTGCGCGGCATGGATCCGCACGGCGGCTCCGACGGCCGCCACTTCCCAGGGACGTTCATGACCGCCACCGACGCCCTTCCTCCCCGCCGCAAGCCGTGGCTCGTCATCGTTCCGGTCACGCTCGTGGTGATCTTGGCCGTGATCTGGAGCGGCCTGTGGTTCTATGCGGCGGACCGCGCCCAGCGTGAGATCGATGCCTGGATCGGCCGGGAAGCCCGGCTCGGCCGCATCTGGGGCTGCGCCGACCGTAGCCTCGGCGGCTTCCCGTTCCGCTTCGAGCTGCGCTGCCAGAGCCCGACGCTGGAGACGCGGGGCGGCGACGCCATGCGCTTCACCGCGGTCTCCGCCCATGCGGTGGCTCAGGTGTGGGCACCGAGCCACATCGTCGCCGAGTTCGCCGGCCCGGCGCGGGTCGAGGACCTCAACACCGGCAGCGCCTATGGGGCCAATTGGTCGCTACTGCAGATGAGCGGTGTCGGCGACCTGTCCGGGCGGCCGCAGCGCTTCTCGCTGCAGGCCCACGACATGCGCATCGAGCAGCCGGGAGCAGCCGGGGCGCCCCCGTCACCCCTCGCCACGGCCCGCCTGTTCGAGTTTCATGCCCGCCTCGCCCCCGGCACGGACGGCAAGCCCGACGGGGTGGACTATGCCTCGGGCATGCGCGGCGGGGAGAGCGCCGTGCTCAATGCGCTGGGCGTCACCGGCCCGGTGGACATGACCCTTCAGGGCACCGTCACCGCCTCGGCGGACCTGCGCCCCATGCCGGTCGTCCAGCGCCTCAAGGCCTGGGCGGCGGCTGGCGGCACGGCGACGCTGGAGCGCTTCGCGGTGACCTCGCCCAAGCTCGCAGTGACCTCCACCGGCGCCGTCTCGCTGGATCAGCAGGGGCGGCTGAACGGCAAGCTCGACCTGGGCTTCGCCGGCCTCAACGACCTGGTGAAGGGGCTCGACCGCGCCGGCGTGGTCCCGCGCGAGGTGTCGCCCATCGTCGGCGCACTGGCCATGGTGGGCAAGCAGGGCGAGGTGGAGGGGCGCAAGGGCACCACCTTCGCGCTCAGCTTCGAGGCGGGCACGCTCAAGCTCGCCGGCTTCCCGGTGGGCATCGTCCCGTCCCTGTTTTAGGGCCAGGGACGCTCAGAACACCCGCTCGCCGTCCACCATCACCTGCCGCACCACCGGCGTCGTGTCCACGATGCGGAAGCGCAGCAGGTCGGCCCGAAGCCCTTCAGCCAGCCGGCCGCGATCGGCAAGCCCGGCCATCTGGGCCGGATTGCCGGTGACGAGGGTCATGGCCCGCGGCAGCGTCAGGCCATCGGCGAGATGGAGCCGCACCGCCGCCTGCAGCAGGCTCGCCGGCACGTAGTCGGAAGCGAGGGCATCCACCAGCCCCTCCCCCGCCAGCGCGCCCATGGCGACGCCGCCTGAATGGGAGCCGCCGCGCACCACGTTGGGCGCGCCGCCGATGGTGGCAAGCCCCGACGCCCGCGCCGCGACGGCGGCCGCGCGGGTGGTGGGGAACTCGCTCACGGTGCAGCCGGCCTCCTGGGCGAGGCGCACGTGATCATCCGTGGTGTCGTCGTGGCTGGCACGCACGAGGTTGGTGGCCGCCAGCATCTCCACCAGCGGCGCGAAATTGCGCTCCACGTTGGAGCGTCCACGCGCGGTGCGCTCGGCGATCTCGCGCTCCGCCTCGCCGGCATCCTTGCCGATGCCGAGGAGAAAGCCGCGCAGCACGTCCACGTTGCGCCACTGCCGGGCGCCGGGAGTGTGGTCCATGAGGGAGGCGAAGGCGAGGGTGGATCGCGCCAGCGCCGGTTCCACCAGCGCCAGCAGGTCGGGGTCCGTCATCTCACAGCGCAGGTGGACGAGGTGGTGGGCGCGGAACAGGCCGGCGCCGTCCTCCACCGCGTCCAGCATCAGCTCGAACAGGTCCCGCCGCTCCACCTTGGCCTGGTCGAAGCCACCGGCGCAGATGGCGTCGAACACGGTGGTGATGCCGCTCGCCACCGTCTGGCCGTCATGGGCCAGCGCGGCGGCCCGCGCGTCCGGCCAGAACACCTTGGGGCGCGGCACGAAATGGCCTTCCAGTGCGTCGGTGTGCAGGTCGACGATGCCGGGGGCGATGAAATCTCCCGCGCAGTCCATGGCCGATGGCGCATGGGCGCGGCCCGCGTCCACGGCGACGATGACGCCGTCGCGGACGGTGAGGGTGCCGTCGATCACCTCGTCGTCGAGGATCAGGCGGGCGTTGGTGTAGACGGTTTCCATGGGGGCTCTGTACCGGAAAGGGGCATGCCTTGCACCGAACCCGTGACGGCCAAGTGACCGCACGGTGGGTGACGGCACGCCCCCGCGGTTCAGGACGGCGGGGCGCTGGGCGGGATCACCTGGTAGAGCTGGAAGCGCTCGCCCTCGAACACCAGCTTCAGCCGGTCGCTGTCCGGATTGGGGGCGCCCCGCTCGGTGAAGAGCACATAGACATATTCGAAGTTCTGCGGCCACAGGTCCCAGTAGCGCGGGCCGTCGGCACTCGGCTCCTCCTCGGTCACGAGCAGCTGCTCGATCTGGGGCGGGGTGCCGTCCTCGGTGTCCACATGGCTGCGATAGGGCTCGTGCACGCGCAGGATCTGCTTGCCCTTCACCGCGAAGGCGGTGGTGACCAGCGACGACTTCTCGATCATGGCGAGGCAGGCGGCATGGACCAAGCCGAGATCGCGCGGATCGTTGCCGCCGTTGACATCGGCATAGGCGACCAGGATGCGGGAGCCGGGCCTGATCTGCTCCACCGACTGGCGGAACGCCACCGTCCACTGGGACAGGCGGTCCCACACCACCTGCACTTCGCCGACGCGGACCGCCAGCAGCAGGATCAGCACCACCGCGAAGCCGCGCCGGGCCAGGCGATGGCGCAGGTCCGCGCGCATGGCCGCGAGCACGAAGAAGGCGATGGCCACCGGCAGGCGCTGGTCGGCCATGTAGCTGGCGAACACCACGCGCGGCATGGCGAGATAGACCACCCCGGCCACCAGGAGCAGCGGCAGCATCAGCGAATGGACATGGAGCAGGCGGTGTCGCGCGGCCCAGATGGCTGCCCCCAGCACCACGGCGGTCAAAAGGACGGCCACGAAGTCGAAATAGACGTTCACGACCATTTCGAGGCCTTCGACCTTGCCCTGCGGCTCCCAGATATTCTCGGTGCTGAGGCCCCAGGTGGGGCTGGCGATCAGGAGCGGGACGATGGGCAGGAAGGGCAGGCCCGCCGCCACGAAGGTGGCAAGCCGCGGCCCCCACGGCCGGCCGTGGCCCTGGCGCAGGCGGTCCAGCTCGAAGGCGAGGAGGCCGACGCCATACACCCCCGCCGCGAACAGGTGGCAGAAGAACAGCGCCACCACGAACAGCGTCGAGATGACGAACCGCCACGGCCACGGCTTGTCGCGCAGGAACGCCCAGGCCGCGAGCGCGAACAGCGCCAGGCCGATGCCGAAGTAATAATTCATCACGCCGATGAGGAAGATGGCGTTGTAGAGCAGCGGGAAGGCCACCAGCGGCAGCGCCGACCACATGCCGAACAGCGCCCGGTTGAGCGTCAGCGTGCCGCCGGCGATGAGGGCGAAGCACATGAGCGTGTAGATCTCGCCGGCGGTATAGATGTCGGTGACCCGCTCGATGACCGGCACGATCAGGTCCATCATCACGTTCGGCAGGATGGACCACTTGAGATAGTAGAAGCGCGCGATGTCGGGATCGTCCGGCAGCGCGGCGATGACGTGCATGCGCGCCAGATGGTTCACATAGTCCGACAGGGGCGGCAGGGGGTGCGTCAGGATCGGCACCGCCACCAGCGCGAAACAGGCGACGAACAGCAGCGCGATCCAGCGTCCGCGCAGATCATGCGGCAGGCGCGGCGGCGCGGCATGTACAGGGTGGCCGAGGACGGGATGGCCCTGCGCGGCGGACGAATGCAACGCTGGGGAAGCGGACGAGGGGGTGGTCATCTGGGCCGTGCGATCTCTGGCGAATGGCTGGAGGGGGAGGCAGCAGCGTCCTGAAGGCAGGTCGCACCCGGAGTGCCGGGGGCTGTTGACCTGCCGAATGTGTTGGGTCGGTGGCCGCTTCTGATCACCTTTCCGCGACCAGTGGAAGACTGACGCTAGGGAATATGCGCAAAAGATAGGCCCACGCGCCGCCCACCGCCATGCCCTTTCACGGCGCCGGGGAAACGGCTAGAACGGCGCCGCCCCGGCACCCGCCGGGGGCTCTCCAAGACTCATGAGCGAGCCCGTCATGAACGAGCCCCTTTCCACGCAGGTGTCGGAAGCCCAGCTGCAGGCCGAGGTGCTGGCCAAGGCGCTGCCCCACATGCAGCGCTACGACGACGCCATCGTCGTGGTGAAGTATGGCGGCCATGCCATCAGCGGCGAGGAAGGTGCGCGCACCTTCGCGCAGGACATCGTGCTGCTGGAGCAGTCGGGCGTGAACCCGGTGGTGGTGCACGGCGGCGGCCCGCAGATCGGCGCCATGCTGGCCAAGCTCGGCATCAAGTCCGAGTTCGCGGCCGGCCTGCGCATCACCGACAAGGCCACGGTGGAAATCGTGGAGATGGTGCTCGCCGGCTCCATCAACAAGCAGATCGTGGGCTTCATCAACGAGGCCGGCGGCAAGGCCATCGGCCTGTGCGGCAAGGACGGCAACATGGTTCGCGCCCGCAAGGCCAACCGCGTGGTGGTGGACAACGACCATGTGGTGGACCTCGGCTTCGTGGGCGAGCCGGACACGGTGGACACCACCGTGCTCGACCAGATCCTCGGCCGCGATCTGATCCCGGTGCTCGCCCCGGTGGCGGCGGCGGTGGACGGCGGCACCTACAACGTGAACGCCGACACCTTCGCGGGCGCCATCGCCGGCGCGCTCGGGGCCAAGCGCTTCCTGCTGCTCACCGACGTGCCCGGCGTGCTGGACAAGAACAAGCAGCTGCTGCCCAAGCTGACCATCGCCGAGGTGCGGGCGCTGATCGCCGACGGCACCATTTCCGGCGGCATGATCCCCAAGGTGGAGACCTGCATCTACGCCCTGGAGGCGGGCGTGGAAGGCGTCGTCATCCTCGACGGCAAGGTGCCCCACGCGGTGCTGCTGGAACTGCTCACCGACCACGGCGCGGGCACGCTGATCACCCGCTGAAGCTGAGGTCCGCTTCCTCGGGCACGGTGTCGGCGCCGGGTCCGAGGGAGCGTTGCATGAGCACCGTATCGATCCACCGGCCGAACTTCAGGCCGGTGGCCGGCAGGATGCCGATATCGGCGAAGCCGCAGGCGCGGTGCAGGCCGATGGAGCCTGCATTGGCGCTGTCGCCGATCACTGCCACCATCTGGCGGAAGCCTGCAGCCTCGCACGCCGCGATCAGCGCTTCCAGCAGGGCGCGGCCGACCCCGCGCCCCTGCGCCGCAGGCGCCACATAGATGGAATTCTCCACCGTGTGGCGATAGGCGATGCGCGGGCGGAAGGCGCTGACATAGGCATAGCCCAGCACCGCCCCACCCTCTTCCAGGACCAGATAGGGAAAGCCCGCCTCCACAAGGGCCGCGTGGCGGCGCATCATCTCGCTGACGCCGGGCGGCGCCAGCTCGAACGAGGCGGTGCCGATGCGCACGGCCTCGTCATAGATGGCGGCGATGGCGGGGATGTCGGCGGGGGTGGCGGGACGGATCGGCATGCCGGCCTTTTACGGCAGGTGGCCCGCCCCTGAAAAGGGCGGTCGTATCCGAGCCCGAAATGGAACGTCTTGCCCCGGAGACGCTTGATCTCCGATTATCATACACGATATATCATGTTCGGAACGGCGCCCATGGGGCGTGCCCCGCCAGACGCAGGACAAGAATCGGAGGGTCCAGATGAAGGTGTTCGGCGCGCCGCGGCGCTATGTGCAGGGCAAGGGCGCGCTGGATCATCTCGGTCCCGAGCTGGCGCGCCTCACCGACAGCGCCGCGCTGGTCATCGATCCCTTCATCGACGATCTGTTCGGCGACCACCTTCAGGCCTCGTGCCGGGCGGCGGGGGTGAACCTCGTCCGCCTGCGCTTCGGCGGGGAAAGCTCGCCATCGGAGATCGACCGCCTTCGCGCCGCGCTGGGTGACACCCCGCCCCCGCTGGTGGCGGCGGCGGGCGGCGGCAAGTGCATCGATGCGGGCAAGGCGCTGGCCAACCGCATCGGCGCGAAGGTGGCGACCATCCCCACCATCGCCTCCACCGACGCGCCCACCAGCCATAATTACGTGCTCTATGACGACGACCACCGCCTGCTGGCGGTGGAGAAGCTGCCCGCCAATCCGGACCTGGTGCTGGTGGATACCCAAGTCATCGCCGAGGCGCCGCGCCAGCTGTTCCTCGCCGGCATCGGCGACGCGGTGGTGAAACTGTTCGAGGTGGAGCGCTGCGTGGCCGCGAAGGGCCGCAACGTGTTCGGTGCCGACCCCGCCTTCTCGGCCCTCATCCTCGCCCGCGGCTGCTACGACGTGCTGCGACGCCACGCCCCGGCCGCCCTCGCTGCCGTGGACCGCAAGGAAGCGGACGACGCCCTCGACCTGGTGGTGGAGGCCACCGTGCTCATGAGCGGCCTCAGCTTCGAGAGCGGCGGCCTCTCCATCGCCCATTCCATGACGCGTGGCCTCTCCGCGGTGCCGAAATATGCCCGCGCGCTGCACGGGCTGGAAGTGGCCTATGGGGTGCTGGTGCAACTGGTGCTGGAAGGCCGCGACGCGAATTTCTTCGCCGATCTCCTCGGCTTCTACAACGCCACCGGCCTGCCCACGAGCCTCACCGCCCTCGCCGGCGCGGCGCCCACGCCTGAGGAAGCGGACACCATCGCCCGCCTCACCTTGTCGGCGCCCCATGCCCGGCATTTCCCTCGGGTGCTGGAAGAGGCGGAGGTGGTGCGCGCCATCCTCGCCATCGAGGCGGGGCGGTTCGCGGACGCGCTTGTGGAGGATGCAATGCAGGGGAGCAAATCCCCCAGCACCGCACCGGCGCTGGCCGTATGATATAGGGTGTATCTGGACCCCTTCAGAAGCGTTGGATGCCATGGCCGAGTTGCGGCAGATCGAGAAGGAAAATCTTTCGGCCCGCGTCTACGGCCGCATCCGCCGGGCGCTGATCGACGGGCAGTTCGAGCCCGGCGAGCGGCTGCGCATCTCCGCGCTCGCGGCCGATCTCGGCACCTCCATCACCCCCGTGCGCGAGGCCATCTTCCGCCTCGTGAGCGAGCAGGCGCTGGAGATGAAGGCCGCCACCGCCATCCATGTGCCGCTCTTGGACAGCGCGCGGCTGAAGGAGATCCAGCTCATCCGCATGGAGCTGGAGGGCGCGGCTTCCGCCCGCGCGGCGGAGCGCATCACCGACAAGCAGATCCGCCGGCTGGAGCAGATCCAGGACGAGTTCATCGAGGCCGCCGCCTCCAACCCGAAGAAGGCGAGCCTGAAGAACCGCGACTTCCACTTCGCGCTGATCGAGATCGCCGAGCTGCCGCTGCTCGAATCCATCGTGGAGAACATGTGGACCCTGATGGGGCCGCTGCTCAGCGTGTTCCACTCCACGTTGCCGCCGCGCCAAATCGCCGGCGAGGACCACCGCCACTATGACGTTCTGGAAGCGCTCCGGGCGCGCGATCCGGAGCGGGCGCAGCATGCCATCCAGCAGGACATCGCCTGGGGCCTCGTCATGGCCGACTGGCTGGACGAGCAGGCCAAGGCCCCGCCCGGCAAGCGCAAGCTCGCCTCACTCACCGCGGAGTGAGGGCGCAACCCGGAACCGCCGTCATCCGTCTCGCACCCACCGTCATCCTCCGGCTCGACCGGAGGATCCATGGTGCGGCCGGGACGCGCTCCCGCCTTCACACAGCGCGCGCACGACGCGATGGATGCCCCGGTCAAGCCGGGGCATGACGGTGGGGAGGCGGCGGGCAAAACACCTCCCGCGACCGCCCCTCACGCGATGCCGTAGCCGCCGTCCACCGGGATGATGACCCCGGTCACATAGGCCGCCGCCGGGGACAGGAGGAAGCCCACCACCTGCGCCACGTCGGCCGGTTTGCCCCAGCGCTGCATGGGGATGCGCGCCATGATCGGCCCGGCCCGCTCGGGATTCTGCAACGCGCCGGCGGACAGGCGGGTCTCGATCCAGCCTGGCGCCACCGCATTCACGCGGATGCCCTCGGCCGCGAACCCCACCGCGTGGGAGCGGGTGAGCTGGAGGACGGCGCCCTTGCTGGCCGCATAGGCCGGGTTCCGCCCCGAGCCGAAATAGCTCCACATAGACGCCGTGTTCACCACCGCCCCGCCCGCCGCGCCCAGAGCCGCGCGGAAGGCGAGGGTCGTGATGTTGGAGCCGTTGAGGTTCACGTCGATGACCTTGGCGAAGCCCTCCGGCGTCAGTTCCTTCGCGTCGTGCAGGATGATGCCGGCGCAGTTCACCAGCGCCGACAGGCGCGGGAAGCCAGCGGCGAAAGCGGTCACGGCCGCCGCGTCGGTGACATCCAGCTCGGCGAAGCGGATGGCCGCCGGCAGATCGTCATCCCGGTCGCGTCCGGCCGCCACCACGGTGTAGCCCTCGCCAAGCAGATGCTCGGCCACCGCGCGGCCGATCCCCGTGCCGCCGCCGGTGATGACGGCGAAGCGCTCCAAAGCAGTCATGTGGGTCTCTCCCGATGGGGCGGCGGGGCTCACAGCCCCAGGTAGCTCGCCCTGAGATGATCGTTCGCGAGCAGGTCCGGCCCGGTCCCCGAGAGGGTCACGGCGCCGTTCTCCAGCACGTAGCCGTAGTCCGCCATCTCCAGCACCTGGAACACGTTCTGCTCGATGATGAGGATGGTGAGGTCGCGCTCGCGGATGCGGGCGATGCTCTCGAACAGGCGGTCCACCATGATGGGGGCAAGCCCCAGCGACGGCTCGTCCAGCGCCAGCACCCGCGGCAGGGCCATGAGCGCGCGGCCCACCGCCACCATCTGCTGCTGGCCGCCGGACAGGGTGGAGGCGTTGTAGGCCTGCCGCTCCTTCAGGATGGGGAAGAGGTCGAACACCTCCTCCAGCGTCTCCTCCCGCCGCGCCCGGGCGCGCGGGTTGGCGGCGCCCACCAGCAGATTTTCGCGGATGGACATGTCGAGGAAGAGCTGCTTGCCCTCCGGCGACTGCACGAAGCCGCGTTCCACGATGCGGTGCGGCGGAAGGCCGGAAAGCACCTCGCCGCCGAGGCGGATCTCGCCCCGGCGCGGGCGGATGAGGCCGGAAATGGTGCGCAGAAGCGTGGACTTGCCGGCCCCGTTGGCGCCGATCAGCGCCACGATGGAGCCCGGCTTCAACGCGATGTCGATGCCGCGCAGCACGTCCTGCTCGCCATAACCGGACCACAGGTCCTTCACCTCAAGCGCAGGCGCCTCCCGTCCGCCCCGCTGGGACGCGGTATTTTCAAGCGCGGGCATGGACATAGCGCTCTCCGAAATAGGCCTTCAGCACGTCGGGCTGGTTCACCACCTGCTGCGGCGGTCCATCGGCGATGAGCTTGCCGTAGTCGAGCACGATGACCCGGTCCGAAAGGCCCATGATCACCTTCATCACGTGCTCGACGATGAGGATGGACACGCCGAGGTCGCGCACCCGGCGCACCAGCGCCACCATCTCCTGCGCCTCGGTGGGGGTGGCGCCGGCCACCACCTCATCCATCAGCAGCAGGCGCGGGGCGGTGGCGAGCGCCCGCCCCAGTTCCAGCTTGCGCCGGTCGAAGGCGGTGAGGTCCTCCGCATCGGTGCATGCCTTCGCGGACAGGCCAAGGAAATCCACCACCTTTTCGGCCTCGGCGCGGGCTTCCGTCTCGGAGGCGGTGCGCACGAAGGCGCCCACCATCACGTTCTCGACCACGGAGAGGCCGCCGAACGGCTTCGACAGCTGGAAGGTGCGGGCGATGCCGCGCCGGCAGATGTCCCACGGCTTCTCGCCCACGATGTCGCGGCCGTTGAAGCGGATGGCGCCGGTGTCGGTGCGCAGCGCCCCGGCGATCATGTTGAAGGCGGTGGTCTTGCCCGCGCCGTTGGGGCCGAGCAGGCCGAGGATCTCGCCCGGCTCCATGTGGAAGGAGAGCGGCGAGACCGCCTGCAGGCCGCCGAAGCGCTTGGAGATGCCGTCCACCTCGAGGATGCGGGTGCTCATCGTCCCTCGACCTCCTTGGGCGTCACGATGTGCGCGGGCGTTTGGGGCGCAGGCGCTTTCGGCGCGGGGGTCAGCCAGCGCTGGAGCGGGGCGATGATGCCTTTGGGGAAATACAGCACCGCCAGCATCAGCACGACGCCGTAGATGATGAGGTGCAGCCCCAGCACGTGGCCGCCCAGGGTGGCGCGCACCATCTCGCCCACCGGATGCAGCACCAGGGCCCCCAGAGTCGGGCCGAGGAGGGTGCCCTGCCCGCCCACGATGGTCATCACCGCCATGTCGATGGACAGGTCGATGCCCATGTTCCGCTCCGGATTGATGTAGCGGAACAGCTGCGCGTAATAGGCGCCGCCGAGGCCAGTGAGGAAGGCGGAAAGCGCCAGCGCGGTCAGGCAGTAGCGGGTGGGGTCGATGCCCAGCGCCTCGGCGCCGTCGCGGTTGCCGCGGATGGCTTTCAGGTAAAAGCCGAGCCGCGAGCGCTCCATGAGGTGGGTCGCCGCCATCACCCCCACCAGCATGGCGAGGATGATGAAGTAATAGGGCAGCTTGCCGTCGAACTGGAAGGCAAGGAAGCTCGTGCCCCCCACCGGCGGAACGGTGAGCCCCTGCGCGCCCTTCAGCGGGATGCCGAGGAACTCGTCGGTATTCTCCAGCCAGATGCGCATGATCTCGGCAAACGCGATGCTGGTGAGGGTGAAGTAGGGCCCCTTCAGCCGGAAGGTGGCATAGCCCACCGGCACCGAGATGGCCGCCGCCAGAATGCCGCCGAGGATCATGCCGATCCAGGGCGACAGCCCAAGCCCGGTGAACAGCAGCACGCTGGCGTAGCCGGCAATGCCGGAGAAGGCGGCGTGGCCCAGCGAGACCTGTCCCACATAGCCGCAGACGAAGTTCCACGACGACGCCATGTAGGCGAAATAGAGCACCATGGCCGCCGAATGGACCACGTAATTGTCGGCGACCACGAACGGCAGGATCAGCGCCGCCACGAGCAGCGGCAGGCCCAGGATGAGGGTGAAGGAGGCGCGCATGGGGACTCGTGCCTTCTCAGGCTCGGCCCATGAGGCCGGCGGGCCGCATGAGCAGGATCACGATGAAGAGGCCGAAGGAGAAGATCGCCGCCGAGGTGGCGGTGACGAACTGGGCGGCGACGGATTCGAACACCCCGAGCAGCAGCCCGCCGAGGATCGAGCCCGGGATGGAGCCGATGCCGCCCAGCACCACCACCAGGAACGACTTGATGCCGAACGACAGGCCGATGGTGGGGGTGATGGAGAAGAACGGCACCAGCAGCGCCCCGAACAGGCCGAGCACGGCGCAGCCGAGGCCGAAGGTGACGTTGTAGATCAGCGGCACGTTGATGCCGGACATGGCCGCCGCATCCCGGTTCTGCGCCGTGGCGCGGATGGCGCGGCCCATGTCCGAATGCTTCAGCCAGAACGACAGGGCGAAGGCCACGAGGATGGCGGCGGCGAAGCCGATCAGCCGGGCCATGTTGATGGGCAGGCCGGCGACGAAGATCGACTCGTAGGTGATGTCGGTGGTCACCGAGCGCACGTCCGGCCCGAAGGCCATGAGAACGCTATTGTCCACCACGAGGTAGACGCCGGCGGTGAGCAGCAGCGCGCTGGTGGGCTCCACCACCAGCGCCCGCTCGCGCCGGATGAGCGGCGAGATGACCACGCTCTGCACTAGATAGCCCACGCCGAACAGAAACGGCACGGTGACGAGGATGCTCACATAGGGATGCACGCCAAGGCTCGCCCAAAGAAGATATGAGCAATACATGGCCAGCATCAGGAACGAACCGTGCGCGAAATTGATGACGCGCATGACGCCGAAGATGAGACTGAGGCCGAGGGCGACGCCCCCGTAGATTCCGCCGAGCAGAAGTCCGTTGATGACCGCAAAGGAAAGGGTCAAGGGATCCATGGGGTCACCTCCGTGGGGACGGCGCGCGGCACGCGGCGCAGTCCGGGATCGGGGACGGGGGATGTGGGAGCAGGTGAAAAAGGGCGCCGGCGATCCGGCGCCCGCAGTGCTGCGCGGAGGCGAGCCTCAGCGGGCCGACCAGTCCGGCACCGGCCACACCGGCTTGGTGTCGGGGGCGCGGTTGGCGGAGGGCCAGATGGTGCGGCGCTCGCCGCCGATGTTCTCGGAAATCACCCCGTGGCCGAAGGTGTTCTGGCCCTGCTCGTCGAACTTGATGCGCTGGTAGCCGACGATGAGCGGCATGCCGGAGGTGATGTCGGTGGCCGCCAGCGCGTCGCGGATCTTCTCGCGGTCGGCGGAGGCGGAACGCTCCAGCACGTCCTTGATGAGGTAGACGTTGGAGATGCCCTGGGCGCCGTAGGAGTTGATGTCGTAGCCCGCCTGCGCCTTGAAGCGGGTGTTGGCGTCCACCACGCGCGGGTCGGTGTCGGTCTTCAGGCGGTCGATCTGCCAGTCTTCCTGCACGAACAGATAGTCCACCGCCTTCTGCGGCACCGCCTTGTAGAAGGACGGGTCCTCGGAGCCGCCGCCCACCGAGTGGATGCCGAAGGGAATGTTGATCTTGTTCTCGAAATACTGCCGGGTGAACAGCAGGTGGTCCGGCGTGTACGCCACCACGATGAGCGCCTCGGGCTTCGTCGCGCGGATCTTCAGCAGCTGGGCGGTGAAATCCACCTGGTTGGGCGGGAAGCTCTCGTCGAGGCTGATGGCGTAGCCGCGCTCCTTGGCGAACTTCTTGATGTTGGCGGCATGGGAGCGGCCCCAGTCGGTGCCCTCGTAGAACAGGCCGATGCTTGAGGGACCCTTGCCGGTCTCCTTCTTCAGGAGATCCATGGCATCGAGCTGCTCGCGCGCGTCGTAGGTGGCCTTGTTGTTGGGGCGGAACACGTATTTGAAGCCGCGCTCGGTGATCTCGTCCTTCACCGCGCCGGTGACGATCCACGGCGTCTTGTAGCGCTCGGCCACTTCCGAGGCGGGGAAGGTGACGGCGCTGTTGTAGGCGCCCACCAGCAGCGCGACGTTTTCGCGCTGGATCAGGCGCTCGGTCTCGGACGCGCCGATGTCGGGCTTGGACTGGCTGTCGGCGAAGATCAGCTTCAGCTTGGCCCCGCCGAGGGAGGCGATGCCGCCCGCCGCATTGATCTGCTCGGCGGCCACCTGGGCGCCGAGCTTGGTCTGGTTGCCGATGGTGGCCGAGCCGCCGGAGAGCGGCAGCACGAAGCCCACCGTCACGTCCTGCGGCTGCGCATGCGCCGGTACCATGCCGATGGCGGCGGCCGCCGCGAGCGCGAGTGTGCCACCCAGAATCTGCCGGATCATCATCCCTCCCACGGGTCGTCTTATTAGTATGTATGATATATGATGTTTACTCGAAGGGGAGTCAAGCGGGCTTATAGGGGGGCCGGCACCCGGCGCGACCCTCCACAGATGCGACCGGGCGAGGTGCAAACCCTCTCCGGCTTGCGGAGGAGGGCAGGGAGGGGGCAACGGTGTTTTTCCTCGGCGCCGCCGGTGCCTTCTGGCACGAGCCTGCCCCCTCCCCAGCCCTCCCCCGCACGCGGGAGAGGGGGAGGACGGCGCCTCGTTCCAAAATCGAGCTGTGATTGGTCCATGAGGCAGAAACGGACGGCTTGCAGCCCCCTTGCGCTAAATTCCGGCGCGCATTGCGCCGACGCTGCATGCGTCCGGAATGCACCCTCAAAAGATGACCGCGCCCCTCAGGCCCGCGCGATGGCCCCCGGTGCCACCTCGAAGCGCTCGGCACTTTCAAGAGCGGCGAAGGCGGTGGGGTCGGCGCCGGTCATCCAGGCCTGCGCGCCAAGGCGGGCCAGCGCCTCGAACAGGCCGGTGCGGCGCGCGGCGTCGAGATAGGCCACCACGTCGTCCAGCAGCAAAATGGGGGAGAGCCCCTGCATGGAGGCCACCAGCCGCGCATGGGACAGGGTGAGGCCAATCAGCAGGGATTTCTGCTCCCCCGTGGAGCAGCGCGCTGCGGGCAATTGCTTCTCGCCATGGCTCACCGACAGGTCGGTGAGGTGCGGCCCCTCCAGGGTGCGGCCCGCCGCCCGGTCGCGGGGACGGTTGTCGCGCAACAGGACGCGGTAGCGGTCCTCCACCTCCAGCGCGGGATGGACGGCGATCAGCCGCTCCACCGCCCCGTCGAGAGCCAGCTCGGCGAAGGGGAAGAGGGAGGCGTCGTCGCGGTGGGCCGCAATCTCGGCGCCAAGGCGGGCCACCGTCTCCAGCCGCGCCGCCGCCACCGCCACCGCCAGCTCCGCCACCTCATGCTCCACCGCATCGAGGAAGCGCGCCGAGCCGTTCTCCTCCAACAGCCGGTTGCGCGAGCGCAACGCCCGCTCCAGACCGTTGACCCGGGTGCCGTGGGCGCCATCCACCGCCAGCACGAGACGGTCGAGATAGCGCCGCCGGTCGCCGGGCGGGCCGAGGAACAGGCCATCCATCTCCGGGGTCAGCCACAGCACTTTCAGATGGTCGAGGAAGGCATTGGCGGAGGGCACCGGCTCGCCGTCGATGCGGCAGCGCCGCACGCCGCCCTCCTGCGCCGGGTCATGGCCGGTGCCGAGGCGGACCTCGCCCAGCGCGCCCTCGACCAGTGCGGAGACAGCCCACGGCGCCTCGCCGGCGACGCCCGGCGCGCGATGGCCCACATCGCCCAGTTGGGCACGCCGCAGCCCCCGCCCGGGAGAGAGGAAGGACAGGGCTTCCAGGATATTGGTCTTGCCCGCCCCGTTCGGCCCGGTGAGCACCACCGGCCCATCCTGCACGCTCACCTGCGCCGACGGATAGGACCGGAAGGCGGTGAGGGTGAGCTTGCGGATGGCGGCGTGGGGCATGGACCTTTCGGCCGGTCTTCCGTCGGATGCGGCCGGTCCCGCAGGAACGCAGTGCGGCTTGGCGCCGGCCGCCAAACTCACACCCGCGGTTCTCACCCCCCCCGTGCTCACACCCGCATGGGCATGAGCACGTAGAGCGCATCCGTCCGGGTGGAATCGCGCACCAGCGTGGGCGAGCCGGGGTCGGCCAGCTTCAGTTCCGCCGTGTCGCCTTCCAGCTGCGAGGTGATGTCCAGCAGGTAGCGGGAATTGAATCCGATATCGAGGGGCTCGGCGGTGTAGTCCACCTCCAGCTCCTCGGTGGCGCTGCCCGAATCGGGATTGGTAACCGACAGCGTCATCTTGCCCTCGGCCAGCGACAGCTTCACCGCGCGACCACGCTCGCTGGACACGGTGGAGACGCGGTCCACCGCGGCGGCGAACTCGTCCTTGTCCACGATCAGGGTCTTGTCGTTGCCCTGGGGAATCACCCGTCCATAGTCGGGGAAGGTGCCGTCGATGAGCTTGGAGGTGAGCACGATAGAGCCCACCTGCACCCGGATCTTGGTGGTGGAGAGCGAGATGGTGGCCTCCGCCTCCTTGTCCTCCAGCAGCTTCTGGATCTCCGCCACGGTCTTGCGCGGCACGATGACGCCGGGCAGGCCAGCCGCGCCCGCCGGCGCCTCCAGCTCGGCCTGGGCGAGGCGGTGGCCGTCGGTAGCCACCGCCCGCAGCATGGACTTGCCGCTGGCGCCCTCGGTGACGTGGAGATAGATGCCGTTCAGATAATAGCGCGTCTCCTCGGTGGAGATGGCGAACTGGGTCTTGTCCACCAGGCGCCGGAAGTCCGCGCCCTTCACCTTGAAGGTGTGGGAGAATTCGCCGGCTGCGAGGTCCGGGAAGTCGGCCTCGGGCAAAGTCTGCAGCGAGAACCGGGCGCGGGACGCCTTGACGGTGAGGGTGCCGCGCTCGCCGCCGGCCTCCAGCTGCACCTGCGCGCCCTCGGGCAGTTTGCGCACGATGTCGTAGAGCACATGGGCGGGCACCGTGGTGGCCCCTGCCTGGCCGGTCTCGGCGGGAACGATCTCCACCACCTCCAGGTCGAGGTCGGTGGCTTTCAGCTCCAGCCCGTTCTTGCCCGCCTTGATCAGCACGTTGGCGAGGATCGGAATGGTGTTGCGCCGCTCGACGACGCGGTGGACGTGGCTGAGCGATTTGAGAAGCTCGGCGCGCTCGACGGTGACCTTCATGGTCCTGGCCCGTTCACTCTTCGCTCTGGAGCCGGCCTGCCACGGGCGCCTACGTCCCGCCGGTGGGTCCGCCTCGTCGTTCGGGGACGGCGCCCGCTCCGCCCTTCCCCGCTGTCGCGGGCAAGGTGGATCGCGCGCCAAGTGGCGATTGCGCGGAACGCAGGAAGCGTCGCGCTGGCACCCGCCGGGAGACGGATGCCGGGCCGCAGACATTGCCGCCCAAGGCGCGCCAAGGCAAGGGCGGCTGGCTGATTTTTACCGTATGGCGCCGCCCACGCCCCCAGGATCCACCGCAGCCCATACCCGCGCGGCTGAAACGGTCGCTGGAAACGCACCAATCCGCGGGGCCGGTACAAACGAAAACGGCGCCGTCAGGCGCCGGATTCGGGGACCAAGGTGGGGCGATCACGGGCCCGGTGGGTCGACGAAGGCCGTCTCAGGCTTCCAGGGCGAGGCGCTTCAAGACCTCGATTTCCTCGGCCAGCGCCCGGTCGGCGTTGACGAGGCCGTCGATCTTGCGCACCGCGTGCAGCACGGTGGTGTGGTCGCGACCGCCGAAGCGCCGGCCGATTTCCGGCAGCGAGCGCAAGGTCAGCGTCTTGGCCAGATACATGGCGATCTGGCGCGGCTTCACCACTGTGGCGGTGCGGCGCTGGGACAGGAGGTCCGCGCGCGACACGTTATAATGCTTGGCCACCACCCGCAGGATGTCGTCCACGCGCACCCGCTTGGGATCGGTGGGACGGATGAGGTCCTTGACCGCGTTTTCCGCCATCTCCAGCGTCACCGGCTCGCCGGTCAGCTGGTTGAAGGCCAGCAGCTTGTTGAGCGCGCCGTCGAGGTCGCGCCCGCTCTGGCCGACGCTGCGGGCCAGGAACTCCAGCACCGGTGCCGGCACGGCAAAGCCCGGGTGCTGCTCGGTCAGGGTCTGGTAGCGCGCCTTCAGGATTTCGAGGCGCAGGTCCTCCTCCAGCGCGGCCAGCTCCACCACCAGGCCGCCGGCGAGGCGCGAGCGCACCCGCTCGTCGAGATGCTCAAGCTCGCCGGGCAGACAATCCGCCGCCACCACCACCTGCCGCCCGCCGTCGAGCAGGGCATTGAGGGTGTGGCAGAATTCCTGCTGGAGATTGTTGCCCTTCAGGAACTGCAGGTCGTCGATCACCAGCGTGTCGATGGTGCGCAGGGCATCCTTGAAGGCGATGGCCGAATGGGTCTTCAGCGCGGCCACGAAGCCGTACATGAAGCGCTCGGCGGTCAGGTACGTGGTGCGCCGGCCGCCCACCGCGCCGGCCCGGGCGATGGCCTGCAGCAGGTGCGTCTTGCCGAGGCCCACCGCCGCATGGAGATAAAGCGGGTTGAACACCGGCGCCGAGCCGGGAGCGCTTTCGGCCACCTGCTTGGCAGCAGCGAAGGCCAGCGAATTGGACTTGCCCACCACGAAGGTCTCGAAGGTGAGGCGCGCGTCGAGGGGGGAGCCGGAGGCCACGTCCCCCGCCGCTGCGTCGGACAGGGCGGCAGCCGCCGCGCGGGGCTCCACAGCCCGCGGCTCGGAGCCGCGCCCATCGGCGGAGCGCGCATCGGAAGCCCGGGCCGGCTGCTGGCGCGTATCACCGGAACGCAGGTCGGTGCGCTCGGTCACCACCTCCCGAACCGTGGTCGCCTTCAGCGCCACGGGACGGGCAAATGCGTTGCGCACGGCAAGGTCCACGCGCCGCTTGGTGCCGCTCTCCTCGGCCCAGATGTCGGCGATCCGGGGCAGATAATTCTCCTGGATCCACGACTTGAGGAAGCGCGTGGGCACGGAGAGCAGGACCGCGTCGGCGGTCAGCTTGTCGAGGTCCATGCGGGCGAACCAGCTGGTGAACTTCTCCTCGCCGATCTCTTCACGCAGGCGCTGACGGACGCGCTCCCAAGGGGTGGTCGCGGTCGTCGCGCATTCCATTCCGGCGGTCTCCGCAAGGGCAGGCTGAAACGTGTTCGATCCGGCACGGCGCGCGTCCGGCGCATGAGGTTTGAGCATGGAGCCCCGACCGCGTTCAACGCGGTTCCCTGGTTAGTGACGCAAAAGCCGTCCGCGCCCTTTCGGGCTGCGCGCACTTTCGCAAAATGAGAGCGGTGTTTTCAGGTGCGTCCGCAGGACGCTGTTACGGCATCAGCGCAAAGTCATGCGCGATCCTTGCCGCGAGGAGGGGGCGAGGTACAGATGAACTCGAGGCCAGCACTCCCGACGATCGGAACGCAACGCAAGGCAGCCGGAAAGTGAGCCTTAAATGCCGCTGCATCCGCTGCCGCTTGTGTGCCAGAAGTCATAGCCGCCCCATTTCCGCCGACGAAGTTCATCGGCGGCCGTTGGAATTAATCAGATTTTTGCTTGTTCTAAAACGTGCTCAGAGCTGGGACCAGACAATCACTCTCAGCATAGCTCGACGGAACGAAGGATACACACATTCACGGCACAGCAACCAAAGGGAGAGCGGTGAAAGAATACAAACACAGCCATCCCCTCCTCATGCACGAAGAGCCGTGAAAACTTCATTCTGTCGGTGAACCCCAGTGTCGCTCCCGGAGTGAGATTGAACATACACAGCCCCTCTGGGGGGTGCAACGCCTTTCCCCTGCCCCATGGGATAACGGGTACAAGCCAGAGCGCCACCGACCCGCACCGGCTCTCGATATCAGCCGGCAAACCTCTGTCGCGACAGTGAGATTCCGAGTGGCGGCGGCGGCCGACCGACGCGAAATAACGCCGCGCGGCGAGGTGTTTTCCTACCCCTGAAATGGGTCCGCTTTGGCGTCTTCCGACCTTTAGCCTTTAAGCCTTTCACCCGGATGTTGTTTTTCTGATCGGTCCACGGGTGGCCCCATGCCCTCTCCACAACCGGTCGGAAAGCAGGACTTGACGGTTGGAGAGAATCGGGATTATCGCCGCCCCAGGGTCGAGCAGCCCGCTACCTGCCACACTATGATTGTACCAAGCAAAAAGGCCCGGCTGTGCCGGGCCTTTACAGTTAAGACAGCATTCTTGATTGATCTAAATCAAGCAGCGCTGAGCTTCTTCACACGGGCGGCAAGGCGCGAGACCTTGCGGGACGCAGTGTTCTTGTGCAGCACGCCTTTGGTCACGGCGCGCATGATCTCAGGCTCGGCGGCCTGGAACGCCGCGGTTGCGGCGGTGGCGTCGCCGGCCGAGAGCGCATCCTCAAGCTTGCGCAGATAGGTGCGCACGCGGGAGCGGCGAGACCGGTTCACTTCGGTGCGGCGCTCGATCTTGCGCACCGCTTTCTTGGCGGAAGGCGTATTGGCCATCGGCCGTCCTTGCTGGTTCGCGCCCGGCTTTGCGGCCCGTATGGCCCCTCCGCGTCGCGCATGAATGGGTGGATAAGCCGGCGGCATAACCGCCAGCGAAGTGCCGGGCTTATAGTGTCGGAGCGCGCCCGCGTCAACTCTCCAGTGCACGCGCCGCGGCGAGAGGGCGGCATCGCAGCGCCTTTACGGAGGGGTCCCGCATCGCGTATGTGCTCGACGCACTCTATATATGGACGTGCCGGCGCCGCGAAAGCGTCCCGGCAGATCCACCACCACAGGGGACCGGCGGAATGCCGGCGAGCGGGGGTTCGGCATGAGCGATGTGACGGTGACCGATCGTCCTGTGAGCGACAGCCTTGTAACCGTGTTCGGCGGCTCGGGCTTCCTCGGGCGGCACGTGGTGCGGGCGCTGGCCATGCGCGGCTACCGCGTGCGCGTGGCGGTGCGGCGGCCGGAACTCGCGGGCTTCCTCCAGCCGCTCGGCTTCGTCGGGCAGATCCAGGTCAGCCAGGCCAACGTGCGCTATCCCGAGAGCGTCGCCCGCGCGGTGGACGGGGCCGAGGCGGTGGTGAACCTCGTGGGCGTCCTCGCCCAGGGCGGACGCCAGAGCTTCGACGCCATCCACGTGTTCGGCGCCCGCGCCATCGCCCAGGCGGCGGCGCGGGAAGGTTCGCCGCTGGTGCATATCTCCGCCATCGGCGCCGATGCCGCCTCCGCCTCCGGCTACGGCCGCACCAAGGCCGAGGGCGAGGCCGCGGTGCGCGCCGCGGCGGCGGATGCCATCATCTTCCGTCCCTCGGTGATGTTCGGACCCGAGGACGAGTTTTTCAACCGCTTCGCCGCCATGGCCCGCCTCTCCCCGGTGCTGCCCCTGATCGGCGGCGGAGTGACCCGCTTCCAGCCCGTGTTCGTGGGCGACGTGGCCGCCGCCATCCTCAAGGCGGTGGACGGCAAGGCCAAGGCCGGCGCCACCTACGAGCTCGGCGGGCCGGAGGTACGCACCTTCCGGGAGCTGATGGAGCTGGTGCTGCACGAGATCTGCCACAAGCGCCTGCTCGTGGACCTGCCGTTCGGCCTCGCCAACCTGATGGCCCGCCTCACCCAATGGGCGCCCGGCGCGCCGCTCACCACCGACCAGGTGGCCATGCTGCGCACGGACAACGTGGTCTCCGACGCCGCCAAGACCGAAGGCCGCTCCTTCGCCGGCCTCGACATCACCCCCACCGCGCTCGCGACGGTGCTGCCCACCTATCTCTGGCGCTTCCGCAAGGCCGGCCAGTTCACCCACGTGGAGACGTGATCGCAATGCGCCGTCTCGGGTTCCGGGCGGCGCGCGCAAGGTTGAGACGATGAGCGACGCAGCAAACCGCGACGCAAAAGACCACGCCCCAAGGAAGCACGACGGGCGGCACCTCGACGTGAAGATCTGCGGCATCAGGACCGCGGACGCCCTCGACGCGGCGCTGGATGCGGGCGCCGACCTGGTGGGCTTCGTCCATTTTCCCAAAAGCCCGCGCCACCTCGCCCTCGCTGAGGCCCCCGGCCTCGTGGCCCGGGTCGAGGCGCGCGCGCGCAAGGTGGCGCTGCTGGTGGATCCCGACGACGCCCTGGTGGCGCAGGTGGTGGCCGCCTTCTCCCCCGACCTCCTCCAGTTGCACGGCCACGAGAGCCCGGAGCGCGTCGCCGCCATTCGCGCGCGTTTCGGCCTTCCGGTCATGAAGGCGCTGCCGGTGGGCCGGCGGGAAGACCTTGCCCCGCTGCAGGCCTACGCAGAAGTGGCCGACATGATCCTGTTCGACGCCAAGCCCGATCCCGGCGCCCTGCTGCCCGGCGGCAACGGACGGCCGTTCGACTGGCGGCTCGTCGCCGGCCTTGACGTCGCCCGCCCGCTCATGCTTTCCGGTGGCCTCACTGTCGACAATGTGTCGCAGGCCCTTTCCGAGGTCCGGATGGACGGGGTGGACGTATCGTCTGGCGTGGAAGATGCCCCCGGCGTGAAGTCACCGGACAAGATCCGCGCCTTCGTCGCGGCGGTCCGGCGCGCCGAGGCCAGTCTCCCGGAAGCCCGCCTGCCCGACCAGCCGGCCGAAGCTGAACCGACCCGCGCGAAAACGGCGCCGGGGCCTGAAGATCTCTCATCGAAAGTGCGTGCGTCGTGACCGCTCTCAATTCCTATCGCACCGGCCCCGATTTCCGGGGTCACTTCGGCATCCATGGCGGGCGTTTCGTCGCCGAGACCCTGATGCCGCTGATCCTGGAGCTGGAGCAGGCCTACGAGGCGGCGAAGGTGGACCCCGCCTATCACGCCGAGATGGCGGGCTACCTCACCCATTATGTGGGCCGCCCCTCCCCGCTCTATTTCGCCGAGCGCCTCACCGACCATCTGGGCGGCGCCAAGGTCTACCTGAAGCGCGAGGAGCTGAACCACACCGGCTCCCACAAGGTGAACAACGTGCTCGGCCAGATCCTGCTCGCCCGCCGCATGGGCAAGGAGCGGATCATCGCCGAGACCGGCGCCGGCCAGCACGGCGTCGCCACCGCCACCCTGTGCGCCCGCTTCGGCCTGAAGTGCGTGGTCTACATGGGCGCGGTGGACGTGGAGCGGCAGGCCCCCAACGTGTTCCGCATGAAGATGCTGGGTGCCGAGGTGGTCGCCGTGCAGTCCGGCTCGCGCACCCTGAAGGACGCCATGAACGAGGCGCTGCGCGACTGGGTCACCAACGTGCACGACACCTTCTACTGCATCGGCACGGTGGCGGGGCCGCACCCCTACCCGGCCATGGTGCGCGACTTCCAGTCCATCATCGGCCGCGAGACCCGCGAACAGATGCAGGAGATGGAAGGCCGCCTGCCGGACAGCCTGATCGCCTGCGTGGGCGGCGGCTCCAACGCCATGGGCCTGTTCCACCCCTTCCTCGACGATCCCACCGTGGCGATCTACGGAGTGGAGGCCGCGGGCCGCGGCCTCGACACCCATGAGCATGCCGCCTCCATCGCCGGCGGGCGGCCGGGGGTGCTGCACGGCAACCGCACCTATCTGCTCATGGACGGCGACGGCCAGATCACCGAGGCCCATTCCATCTCGGCCGGCCTCGATTATCCCGGCATTGGGCCGGAGCATTCCTGGCTCAACGACGTGGGCCGCGTGACCTACCTCTCCTGCACCGACCAGGAGGCGCTGGACGCCTTCCAGCTGCTCACCCGGCTTGAAGGCATCATTCCGGCGCTGGAATCCGCCCATGCCATCGCCAAGGTGGTCGAGCTTGCACCCAAGCTGCCGAAGGATCACCTGATGGTGGTCAACCTGTCCGGCCGCGGGGACAAGGACGTGCCCCAGGTGGCGGAAATTCTCGGCACCAGCCTGGGGGCTTAGCCATGAAGTCGTTCTCCGCGGTTCTTGCGTTTGGCGTTGCCGCCTGTGTTGCGGGCGTTGCCACCCCGGCATCGGCCCAGACCGCAGCGCTCCAGCTGACCACCGGCAAGGTCATCACCGACCCGGCGGGCGCCTTTATCTCGGTCTCAGTGAAGAACGGCACCACCGCACCCATCTCGGAGGCCTATGTCGCCTGCGAGTTCTTCGCCGGCAACCGGGCGCTGGGCAAGTCGTCCACCACCTTGTTCTCCATCGTGCCCGGGGTGACGGGAACCGACCAGGTGCGCCTGCTCGGCGGCACGTCGGCGAACCGCGCCACCTGCTCCATCACCGGCCACAAATAAGACCATCGGCCTCGGTCTTTGACCGATGCCAAGTGGGTACGCTCAAGCGCCGCGCGGGCTTGACCCGTGTCCCAAGAGCCAGGCTCATGGAACACGGGTATAAGGCGCACGGTCTCAAGGACCTCTTTCCCGCGCCTCCATCCGTTTCTTGATCCAGGCAGGCCCATGACCACGCGCATCTCCACCCGTTTCGCCGCGCTGAAAGAGGAAGGCCGCCCCGGCCTCGTCACCTTCGTCACGGCGGGCGATCCGGACGGGGAGACCTCCCTCGCCATCCTCAAGGCGCTGCCCGGTGCCGGGGCGGACGTGATCGAGCTGGGCATTCCCTTCACCGATCCCATGGCCGACGGACCGGCCATCCAGGCGGCGGGCCTACGCGCTCTCAAGGCCGGCCAGACCCTGGCCAAGACCATCGAGATGGTCCGCGTCTTCCGCACAGAGGACACCGCCACCCCGGTGGTGCTCATGGGCTATTTCAATCCCATCTACGTCTATGGCGTGGAGCGCTTCCTCACCGACGCCAAGGTGGCGGGGGTGGACGGCCTCATCGTGGTGGACCTGCCGCCGGAGGAAGACGAGGAACTGTGCCTGCCGGCGCTGAACGCCGGGCTCGACTTCATCCGCCTCGCCACCCCCACCACCGACGACAAGCGCCTGCCGACCGTGCTCGAGCACACGGCGGGCTTCGTCTATTACGTCTCCATCACCGGCATCACCGGCTCGGCGACGCCGGACGCGGACCTGGTGGCCGCCGCCGTGGCCCGCATCAAGTCCCACACTGACCTGCCGGTGGCGGTGGGCTTCGGCGTGCGGACGCCGGAACAGGCCAAGGCCATCGCCGCCGGCGCCGATGCGGTGGTGGTGGGCTCCGCCCTGGTGGAGGTGGTGCGCCGCACCCTCGATGCCGAGGGCAACGCCACCGCCAACACCCTGCCGGGCATCGAAGCGCTGGTGAGCGAGCTGGCCGAGGCGGTGCGCTCCGTCCAGCGCTGACGTATCCTGCGCCCCCGCAGCCGGGCGATGGAGGCACTTGAGTGGACGAATGTGCGGCACGGCTTCGTCCTGCCGCACTTTCGCCGCGTCGCGCTTGCCATTACATGGACGCAGAGTGGTGTGCGCCGCAGCGCGGCTGTCCGCCCGCCTTCCGGAGACCGCCCGTGAACTGGATTTCCAACGTCGTCCGCCCGAAGATCCGCGATTTCCTGGCGCGCCGCGAGGTCCCCGAAAACCTCTGGGTGAAGTGCCCCGAAACCGGGCAGATGGTGTTTCACAAGGACCTGGAGGCCAACCTCTACGTCATCCCGGCATCCGGTTACCATATGCGCATGGATGCGGTGAAGCGGCTGAAAGCCACCTTCGACGACGGCGCCTATGAAGAAGTACCTCTGCCCGAGGTGGCCACCGACCCGCTGAAATTCCGCGACGAGCGCCGCTATATCGACCGCCTGAAGGACGCCCGCACCAAGACCGGCTACCAGGATGCGGTGAAGGTGGCGACCGGCCTGCTCACCGAACTGCCGGTGACCATCGCGGTGCAGGATTTCGGCTTCATGGGCGGCTCGCTCGGCATGGCCGCCGGCGAGGCGGTGGTGAAGGGGCTCCAGACCGCCGCCGAGAAGGGCACGCCCTTCATCATGTTCGCCGCCTCGGGCGGGGCGCGCATGCAGGAGGGGATTTTGTCCCTCATGCAGATGCCGCGCACCACCGCCGCCATCCAGGAACTGCGCGAGACCAGGAAGCCCTACATCGTGGTGCTCACCAACCCCACCACAGGCGGGGTCACGGCCTCCTACGCCATGCTGGGCGATATCCAGATCGCCGAGCCCGGCGCCCTCATCGGCTTCGCCGGTCCCCGCGTGATCGAGCAGACCATCCGCGAGAAGCTGCCCGACGGCTTCCAGCGCGCCGAATACCTGCACGAGCACGGCATGCTCGACATGGTGGTGCATCGCCACCAATTGCGCGACACGCTGGGTCGCCTGTGCCGCATGCTCACGAAGGCGCCGGCCCTGCCGCCCAAGGGCCGCCTGCCCCGCCCCGAAGCGGCCTGACAAGGACGCGCCAGCGGGCGCCGGCACTTCGCTGCCGCGCCCGCGCGAGAATGAACATGGCCCTGCCCCGCCCCTTCCCCCTGCCCGCGCGCGCCACCGACGAGATCCTCACTCGCCTCGCCGCGCTCCATCCCAAGAAGATCGACCTGTCCCTCGCGCGGATGGGCCGGCTGCTGGATGCCCTCGGCAATCCGGAGCGGCGCCTGCCGCCGACGATCCATGTGGCCGGCACCAACGGCAAGGGCTCCACCATCGCCTTCATGCGCGCCATGCTGGAAGCCGCCGGCCAGCGGGTGCACGTCTATACCTCGCCCCATCTGGTGCGCTTCAACGAGCGTATCCGCCTCGGCGCGCCGGGGGGCGGCGTGCTGGTGTCCGACGCGGCCCTCGCCGAGGCTCTCGACCGCACCGAGACCGCCAATGCCGGCCAGCCCATCACCCTGTTCGAGATCACCACGGCGGCGGCCTTCCTGCTGTTCGCCGAGCATCCGGCCGACGTGCTGCTGCTGGAGGTGGGCCTCGGCGGCCGGCTCGACGCCACCAATCTGGTGGCCGAGCCGCTGGCGAGCGTGATCACCCCCGTCTCCATCGACCATGTGGATTTCCTCGGCACCTCGGTGGAGGCCATCGCCGGCGAGAAGGCGGGCATCATCAAGCCGCGCCGCCCCGTGGTGGTGGGCTCGCAGGTGCCGGAGGCCCTCGCCGTCATCGAGCGGGCGGCGGGCAAGAAGCTCGCGCCGTTGTTCGTGCGCGGCCAGCAATGGAACGTCAGCGAGGAGGCCGGGCGCCTCGTCTATGCCGACGAGGACGGCCTGCTCGATTTGCCGCGCCCGCGCCTCGTGGGGCCGCACCAGATCGACAATGCCGGCCTTGCGGTGGCGACGCTGCGCGCCGTGAAGCTTCCGGCGGCCCATGAAGCCGGGATCCTGCAGGCCGACTGGCCGGCGCGGCTCCAGCGCCTGCCCTTAGGTCCGCTGGTGGCGCGGGCGCCGGCCGGCGTGGAGGTGTGGCTCGACGGCGGGCACAATGCCGCCGGCGGGGCCGCCCTCGCCCATGCCCTGTGCGAGCTGGAGGAGCGCTATTCGCGCCCGCTGGTGCTCATCCTCGGCATGCTCGGCACCAAGGATGTCACCGGCTTCCTCGCCCCCTTCGCCGGGCTGGTGCGGGAGGCCATCGCGGTGCCGGTGCCCGGCGAGCATGCGGGCCTCAAGCCCGAGGACGTGGCCGCCGCCGCCATGGGCCTCGGCATGTCGGCGCGGGTCGCCCGCGACGTAGGCAGCGCCCTCGACAGCATTACCCGCACCTCGCAGGTGCCTCCGCCCCGGGTGCTGATCTCCGGCTCCCTCTATCTCGCCGGGGCGGTGCTCGCCGCCAACGGCGCCGAGCCGGCCTGACCACCTCGCCTCACGCGAAGGCGAAAATGCTTGCGCCCTTTTCGGCTTGGCCGACGGCGTTTCGGAAGGGGGCGAAGAGTTCGCGGCCGACGCCGGAGTGGGAGGCGGAAAGGTCCACGGTCACCGGCGTGCGGGCGGCCCATTCGGCGGCCGGGACCAGCACTTCGAGGGTGCCGGCCACCGCATCCACCCGCACCAGGTCGCCGTCGCGCACCTTGGCGATGGCGCCGCCGTCCACCGCTTCCGGCGTCACATGGATGGC
>NZ_VTTL01000005.1 GCF_008364685.1 Xanthobacter oligotrophicus | reverse complement strand
CCCCGGGAACGGGGGGGGCCCCGGGCGCGCCCCGCGGGCCCCCGGCCCGCCGAGGGGGGCGCGCGGCCCCGGAACCCCCCCCCCCCCCAAAACAACCCCGCCGGGATCACGGCAATGCAGGCCGTGATCCGGGCGTTTGTTTCCGCGCCTGTGCCATGGCCTGCCCACCCCCGCGCGGGAAGGCCCCGGCGGCGCGGAACGCCGCCATGACCGGCCCAGCCTCAGGCCGCCATTTCCTGCGGGGCGCGGGCGCCGGTCATGAGCGCCACCGCGTCCGACATGGTGCAGGCCGAGGGCTGGACCACGGTGAGCCGCCGCCCCAGCCGGTGGATGTGGATGCGGTCGGCGATCTCGAACACGTGGGGCATGTTGTGGCTGATGAGCACCACGGCAATGCCGCGCCGGCGCACGTCGAGGATCAGCTCCAGCACGCGGCGGGATTCCTTCACGCCCAGCGCGGCGGTGGGCTCGTCCAGGATCACGACGCGCGAGCCGAAGGCGGTGGCGCGGGCCACCGCGATGCCCTGCCGCTGGCCGCCCGAGAGCGTCTCCACAGGCTGGTTGATGGACTGCACCGTCATCAGCCCCAGCTCGGTGAGCTTCTCGCGGGCCATGCGCTGCATGCTCTTGCGGTCGAGCATGCGGAACACCGAGCCGAGCACTCCCGGCTTGCGCAGTTCCCGGCCAAGGAAGAGGTTGTCGGCAATCGACAGGCCCGGCGCCAGCGCCAGCGACTGGTAGACGGTCTCGATGCCCGCCGCCTGCGCGTCGAGGGGGGAGCGGAACTGCACCGGCTTGCCGTCGAAGCGGATCTCGCCCTCGTCCGGCACCAGCGCCCCGGAGAGGGCACGGATGAGGGACGACTTGCCGGCGCCATTGTCGCCGATCACCGCCAGGATCTCCCCGGGATAGAGGTCGAAATCCGCATGGTCGAGGGCCGTCACCCGGCCGTAGCGCTTGACGAGGCCGCGGGCCTCGATGAGCGGCCGGCGCACGCCGGTGTCCGTCGTCGCGCTGAGAGTGTTCGTGCCGAGAGTATTCGTGCTCATGCCGACACCTTCCGGATCCACTGGTCGAGGGTGACCGCGACGATGATGAGGCTGCCCACGGCGAATTCCTGCCACAGCACATCCACCCCCGACAAAGCGAGGCCGGAGCGCGAGACGCCGACGATAAGCGCGCCGATGAGGGTGCCGATGATGGAGCCGCGCCCGCCGAACAGGCTGGCCCCGCCGATCACCACCGCGGTGATGCTGTCGAGATTGGCGGTCTGCCCCGCCTGCGGGCTGATGGAGCCGATGCGGCCGATGAGCGCCCAGGCCCCCAGCGCGCAGATGACCCCCGCCGCCACATAGACGCAGAACAGCACCTTGTCGGTGCGGATGCCGGCGAGGCGCGCCGCGTCCGGATCATCGCCCACCGCATAGATGTGGCGGCCGAGGGCGGTGCGGTTGAGCACGTACCAGACGATGGCCACCAGCCCCAGCATGAAGAAGGTGCCATACGTCAGGCGGGCGCCGAGCAGGTCCACCGGCGTGCCGAGCCACTGCAGGAACGGCGCGGCCTTGGCCACGTCCTGCGCGCGGATGGTCTGGGCGCCCGAATACCAGAGGTTCAGCGAGAAGAAGATGGACCAGGTGCCCAGCGTCACGATGAAGGGCGGCAGCTTCAGCCGCACCACCAAGAGGCCGTTGAAGGCGCCGCAGGCCGCACCGGTGGCAAGTCCGGCGGCGAACGCCACAGGCACCGGCAGGCCCAGCGCGACCGCGAGCTTGCCCATGATCACCGAGCACAGCACCATCACCGCGCCCACCGACAGGTCGATGCCCGCCGTGAGCACGATGAGCGTCTGCGCCACCCCGATGATGCAGATGATGGTCACCTGCTGGAGGATCAGCGACAGGTTGAAGGCCGAGTAGAAGCGCGGCCCCACGATGGCCGAGAACACGGCCACCCCCAGCACCAGCACGATGGCCGGCACCGCGGTCGGATTGGCATGCAGGAAATGCTGCAGCATCTGGAGCGGGGACCTGGCGTGGACCTCGAATTCCGCCACCCGCGTGTCCTGCTTGCTCAGGACAGTCTCGAACGCCTGCATCCCGCGTTTCTCCCCACTCGTGTCTGTCATTGCAGATCCCTCCGCGGCCGTTCCGGCCGGCGCACGCGTGCTGTCGTTGGCGCCGCTCAGCCCCAGCACTTCTTCAGGGCGGCGTCGGTGCCGATGGAGGGCAGCCCCGGCACCGGCCGGTCGGTGACCAGCTCCACGCCGGTATTGACGAAATCCTGCCCGTCCGAAGGCTTCGGCTTGGTACCGTCCGTGGCGTATTTCAATACCGCCTCGACGCCCATCTGGGCCATGACGAGGGGGAATTGCATGGCGGTGGCGGCGATGACGCCGTCCTTCACATTGCGCACCCCAGGGCAGCCGCCGTCCACGGCCACCACCAGCACGTCCTTGTCGCGGCCGATGGAGCGCAGCGCCTCATAGGCGCCGGCGGCGGCGGGCTCGTTGATGGCATAGACGACCGACACATAGGGATCGCGCTGGAGCAGGTTCTCCATGGCGCGGCGCCCGCCCTCCTCGTTGCCGAGGGTGACGTCGTGGCCGACGATGCGGCTGTCTTTCTCGTCGCCGATGACGGCGGGGTCGGCCACGTTCACGCCGAAGCCCTGGAGGAAGCCCTGGTCGCGGGCCACGTCCACGGAAATCTGGTTCACGTTGAGGTCGAGCAGGGCGACCTTGGCCGATTGGGCACCGGCGCCGAGGGTCTTGGCCGCCCATTCGCCCACCAGCTTGCCGGCGCTGAAATTGTCGGTGGCGAAGGTGGCGTCGGCCGCGCTCGGGGGATCGAGCGGCGTGTCGAGGGCGATCACCAGGATGCCCTTGGCCCGCGCCTGCTCCAGCACCGGCACGATGGCGCGGGAATCGGACGGGGTGATCAGGATGCCCTTGGCGCCGGCGGCGATCAGGCTTTCGACGGCGGTGACCTGGGCGTCGGTGTCGCCGTCCATCTTGCCGGCGAAGGAGCGCAGCTCCATGCCCAGCCGCGCGGCGGCGGCTTCCGCGCCCTCCTTCATCTTGACGAAGAAGGGGTTGGTGGAGGTCTTGATGACGATGCCGACGATGGGCTTTTCGGCGGGCTTTTCCGCCGCCCCCGCGGGCGATGTCGCGGCCACCCCGGCCCAGGCGACAGAAGCTGCCATCAGCAGCCGTGGCCACTCCTGCATCGAACGTCCTCCCAGTGCGCCGGCGCGGTTTCCGCTTGCCGGACGGATGCGTTATCCGCATGGCATCTGAGCGCAGGGCGCATGGCGAGTCAATAGATAAATCCATCTGAGTTATTAATAGAAAGTCGTGCAACGGCAGCGCCTCCCGACCGATCGGAAGGCGGCGAAACGCGGTTGTGAACGCGAAGGCACGCTCCGGCCGGGGCCTCAGAACCGCGCGGCGACGAGGTGGGCGAGACCGGAACCGGCGGCGTAGACCGCTTCCCGCGCCAGACGCCAGCGGGCCGCCTCCACCGCGCTTGGCGGCAGCGGAAGATCCGCCTCCCGCACCCGGCCTAGCACGAGGTCCGCCAGCAGGGCGCCAAACACGGTTCCCGGCGCAATGCCGCGTCCATTGTAGCCGGCAACGGCCACGCCGGTGCGCCCCAGCCGGTGGAAGCGCGGCAGGGCGTCGGCGGTCATGCCGATCGTGCCGTGCCAGCCGGCCTCGAAGGCCACCTCGGAGGCCATCTGGCCGAGCTGCGGATAAAGCCGCTTCAGCACCCGCCGGGCATAGGCGCGGTGGATGGCGCCGCCGGCCCGGCCGAGGGCGCCGATGCTCCCGAACACCAGGCGGCCCGCCGCATCCATCCGGAACGAGATGAGGATGGATTGGGTGTCCCAAGCGCCCTGCCGGCCGGGCAGGATGGTGTCGCGCACCGCCTGCGGCAGAGGCGCTGTGGCGAGGTTGAAATAGGGCAGGTGCACCTGCTCGCGCCGCAGCGGGGCGAACGGCCCGGTACCATAGGCGTCGGTGGCGACGATGAGATGGTCGGCCTCAAGGCCTCCCCCCGGCGTGGTGAGCCGCCAGCCGGCAGGGGTCTCCTCGGCCGCCACCACCGGGCTCGACGCGAAGATCTGCGCGCCGGCCTGAAGCGCCGCCAGCGCCAGTCCCCGCGCATAGGCGAGCGGCTGGATCGTGCCGGCGCGCAAATCCAGCAACGCGCCGGAAAAATCGCCGCCACCCACCATGGCCCGCGCCTCATCGGCCTCCAGCAGCCGCACCGGCGCGCCGCGCGCCTGCCACTGGGCGGCGCGGGCCTCGATCTCGGCGCGTCCGGCGGCGCCCACGGCGCAATGGAGCGTACCCACGGGCGCCACCTCGCAGGCGATGCCATGGCGCGCCACCAGGTCGAACACCGCCTGCGGCGCCGCGCCGAGGAAGCTGATCAGCGCCTCGCCCGGCGCCTCACCCAGGGCGGCGCGGATGACATCCGGCATCACCCACAGGCCGGCGTTGACGAGGCCCACATTGCGCCCCGCCCCGCCGAAGCCCACCTCCGCCGCCTCCAGCACGGCCACCCGCGCCCCCGCCTCGGCGAGCCGCAGCGCCGCCGACAGCCCGGCATATCCCGCCCCCACCACGGCCACATCGGCCCGCTGGATCCCCGAGAGCGGCGCCTGCGCCGGGGCCGGCGGGGCCGTGACCTGCCACAGGCCGTGGGAACGCGGAGCGATCGGCATCGGGCACCCTTTCCCATGGGCCTGCACCGGACCTGATCGGGCCGGTGATTCTCTCTCAAGATGGAGGATAGAGCGGGCGTTGCCGATCTGATGGCCATGCCACCCGATCCGAACGCGCTCCGGCGGTCCAGGACCGGGACGAAATGCGCCGTGTGCTGCACCGCAGGATCACAAAAATTTAAGCCTTGCCTGGTTAAGTTGCAGCACGATTTTGTGTTTTCGGGTCCCTTTTGGTATGAGGGGCCCCCAGTTATGGTTTATCGGAGCTGCGTGATGGCAAGTCCGCGCGTCTATGTTTACCAGTTCGCCTCCGGCGCCCAGTGGGCCGCCGGGGACAGCGTGGAGACCTATCTCCGCCGGCTTCTCGATGTGGATTTCGCCCAGGCGCTGCGTGCGGATCGGCTCGCGGCCGTCACCGCCTTCCTCGACGAAGCCTTCCAGCTCGCCCACACCATCGGCTGGAGCGGCGGTGCCCGCGAGCTGCCGCAGATGTTCTCCCTGCCCGGCATGCCGGCGGAAGAGGCCATCCACATGATCGCCTGGGAGCAGGAAGACGGCGTGGCCTACATCGCCTCGCCCTATCCCCTGCCGTGGCTCGACGCCAAGGCCTCGCGCACCACCGATTCCGAGCGCGCCGTGCCGGCCGAGGAGGTCCATCCCGCGCCCCCCGCCGCCCGCCCCGCGCCGCAGCCCCCGCTGGAGGTGATCTCCGCGCGCGCCGAGGAAGCGGTGGAGGAAGCCCTCGACCCCTTCTCCGAATATGTGCGCCGCGAAGAGGCCGCCCGCCTGACCCGCGAGCCGACCCCGCTCTCCGCCGACGACCGGGACAACGCCCGCCGCTTTTTCTGAGCGGTCGCACCACGGTTTGAATGCGCGCCCACACCGGGCGCGCATTCGTTTTTTCGGGCCCCGGAACTTGCGGCGGTATCATGACGCCGCCACGCGCCTTGCTCCGGCCGCACGGCTTGGCTAGGGAATCGGGCGCGCGGGGCCAGCCCCGGCGCACATGCATTCCTCATGGATGAGCTTGAGCTCTTGCCGTCCCGCGCTTTGCGTCGCACCTTCGGCAGGCTGCCCTCCTCAACCGAAACTCGGCCCGGCAGCAGTCCGGGTGCGGAGACCTGACATTGCGGTCGTTGCTCGCTCGCGTCATTGCTCTGCCGATGGCGCTCCTCGTGGCGCTCGTCGTGGCGCCCCTGCTGATGCTGCCCGCCGGCAGCGCGCAGGCGATGGAGGCCATCGCCCTGCGCCTCGACGCCAAGGTGGTGGACCTGTTGCCCGCCGTGCAGCGCGAGACCACCGAGGACGGCCGCTTCCAGATCTCCACCGCACCCGATACGGAAGGCGTGGTGCGGCGCATCGAGGTGCCCACCTCCGATGGACGCAGCCACGGCGACTGGATCGCCTTCGCCCTCACCAACAATACCGACGAGCAGGTGGATCGCCTCATCGTCGCCCCGCACTACCGCATGTCCGGCTCCGGCCTGTTCTGGCCCGATCTCGGCAACCGGCGGATCACCTCGCTGACGCCGAGCCAGGGCTTCAAGCCGGAGCGGCAGAGCGCGCCCGACGCCGACGTTTTCCTGATCACCCTCGACCCCGGCTCCACCGTCACCTTCGTGGCCGAGCTGGGCAGCCCCACCCTGCCCCAGCTCTATCTGTGGGAGCCGGACGCCTACAAGGACCGGGTGAACGCCTTCACCCTCTACCACGGCATCGTCATCGGCATCGCCGGCCTTTTGGCGCTCTTCCTCACCATCCTGTTCGTGGTGAAGGGCTCGGTGATGTTCCCGGCGGCGGCGGCGCTGGCCTGGGCGGTGCTGGGCTATATCGGCCTCGATTTCGCCTTCTGGTCCAAGGTGTTCGGCCTCTCACCCATTGCCGAGCAATTCTGGCGGGCGGCGGGCGAGGCCATCCTCACCGGCACGCTGCTGGTGTTCCTGTTCGCCTATCTCAACCTCAACCGCTGGCACGTGCGCTACGTGCACGTGGCCGCCGGCTGGCTCACCTTCCTCGCCGCCCTGGTGGCGGTGGCCCTGCTCGACGCGCCGGTGGCGGCCGGCATCGCCCGCCTGTCGCTGCTGGCGGTGGCGGTGGCCGGGCTGGGCGTCATCATCTGGCTCAGCCAGCACGGCTATGACCGGGCGGTGCTCATCATCCCCACCTGGTCGCTGCTGGTGGTGTGGGTGCTCATGGCCGGGCTCACGGTGGCAGGCTTCGTCACCAACGATCTCGCCGCCCCCGCCCTCTCCGGCGGCCTGGTGCTGATCGTCATGCTCATCGGCTTCACGGTGATGCAGCACGCCTTCGCCGGCATCGGCGGCATCCAGGGCTCCACCTCCGAGCTGGAGCGCCGGGCGCTGGCGCTCGCCGGCTCCGGCCTCATCGTGTGGGACTGGGATGTGGACACCGACCGCATCTACACCTCACCGGAAGCGGAGGAGGCGCTGGGCCTCAAGCGCCATTCGCTGGAGACCGAGGCCGCCGGCTGGCTGGAGGTGCTGCACCCCGCCGACCGCGACCGCTTCCGCGCCACGCTGGACGGCATCATCGACCAACGGCGTGGGCGCATCGACCAGGACTTCCGCCTGCGCGCCATCGACGGCCACTACCTCACCTTCAACCTGAAGGCCCGCCCGGTGGTGGGCGCCGACGGCGAGGTGGTGCGCTGTGTCGGCACCCTCATGGACGTGACCGGCGAGCGCATCGCCGCCGAGCGCCTGCTCCACGACGCGGTGCGCGACAACCTCACCGGCCTGCCCAACCGGGAATTGTTCCTCGACCGGCTCAGCCAGTCCCTCACCATGGCCCGCCTCGACGACAAGGTGAAGCCGACGGTGATGGTCATAGACCTCGACCGCTTCAAGCAGGTCAACGTGCAGGTGGGCATGGCGGTGGCCGATTCCATCCTGCTCACGGTGGCGCGCCGCCTGATGCGCCTCTTGAAGCCGCAGGACACGCTGGCGCGCATTTCCGGCGACCAGTTCGGCATGATCCTCATGTCCGAGCGCGACGCCGAGCGCATCACCACCTTCGCCGACACCCTGCGCCGCTCCCTGCGCGCACCCATCGCCTTCGCCGACCGGGAAGTCTTCGTCACCGCCTCCATCGGGCTGGTGCTGGCGGGACCCGACCAGTCGAAGCGCGAGGAGGTGCTGAAGGACGCCGAGCTGGCCATGTATTACGCCAAGCGCATCGGCGGCGACCGCATCGAGGTGTTCCGCCCGGCCATGCGCCAGCAGAAGATCGACCGGGTGGTGCTGGAAGGCGAGTTGCGCGAGGCCCTGGCCAAGAACCAGATCTCGGTGCGCTACCAGCCCATCGTGCGCCTGGGCGACCGGGCCATCGGCGGGTTCGAGGCCTATATGCGCTGGAACCATCCGCGCCTCGGCGAGCTGGCCGCCTCCGAATTCCTGCTGCTGGCGGAGGAGACCGGGCTCATCCTCGACCTCGGCCTGTTCGTGCTCGACGCCGCGGCGCGCCAGCTCGGCCAGTGGCAGCGCACCCTGCGGGTGGACCCGCCCCTGTTCATGCATGTGAACGTCTCGTCCCGCCAGCTGCTGCGGCACGACCTGATCCAGGACCTGAAATCCGTGCTGGCCCGCAACGCGGTGGCGCCCGGATCGCTCAAGCTGGAAGTCACCGAGAGCCTGGTGATGGAGAACCCCGAATATGCCGCCGTGGTGCTCGGCCGCATGCGGGAGCTGGGCGCGGGCCTGTGCCTCGACGATTTCGGCACCGGCTATTCCGCTCTCTCCTATCTCCAGCGCTTCCCCTTCGACAGCGTGAAGATCGATCCGCGCTTCGTGCGCGACACCGCCAAGGGCGCCGCCCGCGCCGCCCGGCCGGTGATCGTCGGCGCCATGATCGACCTCGCCCACGACCTCGGCATGGACGTGATGGCGGAGGGCCTGGAGAAGGAAACGGAAGCCGGCGAGATGGCGCGCTTCGGCTGCGAATACGGCCAGGGCGTCGTCTTCGGCGAGCCCCTCACCGCCGAGGAGTGCCGCACCCTTATCGAGCCGGCGCCAGTGGAGACCCGCAAAAAGCGCTCGACCGCGGCGGAGTAGGCGCGGGAATAGCTGCGCGGCCTCAGACACACCGCCGCACCAGGACGGTTGGCACCATCCCGGTGTCAGGCGAAGCCAGCGCAGAGGGGGCTGGCCTCGGGCGCGCGCGGCGCCGGGCAGGGATCGTGTCAGTCCTTCTGATCGTTCGCCTTCGGGCGGCGCGGCCGGGCGCGCGCTCCCGTCGGCGCCTTCGCCTCAGTCTTGACGCCCGTCTTGGCCCCGCCTTTCGCCCCCCTTGGCCAGCGCACCGGCCAGGCGACGATATGGTCCACCAGCTCGAACAGGCCGAACTCGTTCTCGCTGCCGGCCACCTTGCCCGAGACCGTGATGCCGGCCGCCGCGACGCTCCCCGCATCGCCCGACACCAGCGGATGCCAGAACGGCAGGTCCTTGCCCTCGCCGACCAACCGGTAGGCGCAGGTGGGCGGCAGCCAGTTCAACTCCGCGACGCTCTCAGGGGTCAGGCGCACGCAGTCGGACACGATCTCGGAACGCCGCTCATAGTCGGAACAGCGGCAGGTGGCGGCATCCAGCAGGCGGCAGGCGACATCCGTATAGGCCACCTGCCCGGTGTCCTCGTCCTCGAGCTTCACGAGGCAGCAGCGGCCGCAGCCGTCGCACAGGCTCTCCCACTCGGTCGCGCTCATGGCCGACAAAGGCTTCGCCCGCCAGAACGGGAGGCGTGCCCCATCGGGCGCCGGGGCGTCCGGCGCGTCTGGGGCGATGTCGTCCCGGGGGGTATCTTCGGGGCTGCTCTCTTTGGGGCTGCTCATGGGCGCCCCTCTAGCACACCGCACCTGCCGCGTCCGCTCACTCGAACATGAGCATCATCTCGTAGATGACGGGCTTCGCCGCGCGCATGGCCGGCGCATCGGAGCGGAAATCCCGGTCGCCGTCCACATCGTCCGCCGGGGCGCCCGGCGTGGGCTCCAGCAGCAGCAGCAGGCGGCATCCGCCGGCTGCCGTTCCAGCGCGAACCAACAGGGGGAAACCGGACCGCCGGTCCCGGCGTCAGGATTTGCGGCCGGCGTGGGTGTAGTAGTCCGCGAAGGCGAGGACGAGGGCGAAACCGCCAAAGGCGACGACGATCCCGGTGACGACGAGAGCAACTTGCGCAGGCATGTCCTTGGCCTCCCTTTGGGGCCCCCCTTTTGGGGACCTCCCGATGTTTTCCGGAAGGCTAGGCACCCGCACCGCGCGCGACGTTGATCTGGATCAACCGGCGCCCTGTCCCGCCGACGGCACCGCCAGCACGCCATCATCGGTCAGCACAAGATCGCGGCCGGCGTGCTTGGCTGCGTAGACCAGCTGGTCGGCGCGATGGAGCAGGTCCGCCAGGTCCTCGCCCGGCCTGCGCTCGGCGACGCCAAAGCTCGCGGTGACGACGGCGCCCGGCGGCAGCATGGCGAAGGCGGTGCGCCGCAGCTCGGCGCGCACCCGCTCGGCGAAGCGGAAGGCGCTGCGGGCGCCGGTGCGGGCAAGCAGCACCACGAACTCCTCTCCGCCGCGGCGCGCCGCCACATCCCGCGGCGTCACCGCGCGGGCGACGAGGCCGCCGACGGTGGCGAGCACGAGGTCGCCCGTCGCATGGCCGAAACTGTCGTTGATGACCTTGAAGCGGTCGATGTCGAAATAGACCAGGCTCAGGGGATGACTCGCCTTGTCGGCGACGAGCTCCTGGGCGAGATCGTCGAAGCCGCGGCGGTTGGCGAGCCCGGTCAGGGGATCGACGCGGCCCTGCCGCTTCAGCTCGTCCATGACGTCGACGGCGATGGCTCCCATCAGGGCAAGCGCCACCAGCAGGCCGCTGACCAGCAGCGAGAAGTTGAGCACCTGCCAGAACGGCGAGCGACGGAAAAGAAGCCCGATGGCGTTCCGGTCGGCGCCCTCCTGCCGCATCTGGTCGAGCGCGAACAGCTCGGGCGAGATGGACATGGTCAAGACGGTGCGCACGAAGAAATGGAGACCGAACAGGAGGAAGACCCAGAACAGGATCCGGTCCACCGTCCGCCGGCCGCTGGCCCCGAAGATCTCGACCGCGGCGAACAGGAACATGAGGCCGTAGCCGAAATTCTGCACATAGATCCGGGCGACGAGGCTGCGGTCCACATACATGAAATAATAGAGCAGCCCGAGGATCACCACGGAGACGGCGACCAGCACCGGGGCGGAGCCCGCCTTGCCGAACCGCGCCAAGACTCCTTGCACAAGGCAGAAGATGCCGAACGTGTAGATCAGGCCCGAGACCATGGTGTTGAGCCCGACACCTGCCGGAACCTGGAACAGCTGCGATAGCGCGGCCATGGCATAGGCGCAGAACGCCACGGCGAAGAGCGGCACGTAGGACCGCTCGCGGTGGTGCAGCCAGACCAGGAGAAAGACGCAGGCGACAATGAGCGAGATGGCCGGGCCGGCCAGGAGATAAAGGCGTCCCTCGGACATTCTTTGCCTTTGGACGCCCGCACGCGGGACGCCCCCCTTTGCGCCTGGACCGCTGCGTCGCCGCGGCGCATCACGCCCCAGCATTGCAACCGCACACAACGCAACTTCAATGTGCCGCGGCGGTAAAAGTCAAGCCTTGGAGCACACGCCCATCCGCTTGCGATGCAATCTGATGGGATCCGGCTCCGGCTCGCCTTGCGGCCGGGATTCGGGCGCCGCGCGCATCCCGGCCTACCGCTTGTAGGCCCACAGGCGCAGCTCGTGCTTGAGGCGCCGGAAATCGTAGAAGGTGAAGGTCAGGAACAGGGCTGCGACCAATGCGAGCACCAGCGAGACACCGCTGGACCATCCGATGGCCGAAGACGAAAAATCATAGACGAAATAAGCCACGAGCGCCGTCACCGCCACCGCCGCCCCGAAAAACAGCCGGGTATCGAGCCGGGCGATGAGGATGCCGACGCCGACCCAGATCACCACGGCGAGCAGGATCGCCCAGCCGATCCCGAGGCCGAACTGTCGGGCCACGAAATGGCCGCCGGCGCCGCACAGCACCACGGATGCGACCAGAAGCAGCAGCCCGGCCCGCAGACGCAGGATGGAAGGGGAGGATGCCCGTTTGGACGGTGGAGGCGAGCTGGACGGCGGAGGCACATTGGCCATGATTGGACCCCTTGATGAGATGAGCCCGGCACGGCCGCGCGTCCCCTGGAGCACGATCCGATCAGATCGAACCGGTCTGATCGGTGAATCGCCCTCCAACTCCAGGAGAGAGAACCCGTTCTCCGATCAGCTTGCAATGCCAGCCGACCGGCACGTGCTCTAACGGGAACCTTAAGGCCGCGCCGGCGCTTGTGCCGGTCTGGAGGATGCCACGATGCGGCGGATGCGGGTCGTACTCAATGCCAAAGCCGGGACCATCCACGACATGGGGCCCGAGCGGGTCCGCGCCATCGTGGACGAAGCCCTGACGCGGCCGGGCACGGACGTGGAGGTGTTGGTGGCGCACGGCGAGGCCATCGCCCGCGCCATCTCCTCCGCCGAGCGCGACGGCTACGACACGGTGGTGGTGGGCGCCGGCGACGGCACGGTCTCCTATGCCGCATCGGTGTTCGCCAACACCGAGGTTGCCCTCGGCGTGCTGCCGCTGGGCACCATGAACATGCTCGCCTACGACATCGGCCTGCCGCGCGACCTGGCGGGCGCCCTCGACGCCCTGCTGAAGGCGCGGCCCATGCAGGTGGACGTGGGCCTCCTGAACGGGCGGGCCTTCCACGGGGTCTCGGGGGTGGGCTTCTTCAGCCAGATGGCGCTGGCCCGCGAGCAACTGCGCGCCCAGCGCGGGCGGGTGCTGGGCTGGCTCATGGCGCTCGGCAAGGCGGTAGCGCGGTCGGGGCGCATCTCCATCGAGGTGGAGGTGGCGGGCGTGCGCGAGCCCATCGAGGCCTATGCGGCGCTGGTGACGGTGAACGCCTTCGACGCCCCCGGCTGGCACCGCTCGCGGCTCGACGGCGGGCTGCTGGAGGTGCTGGTGGCGGAGGACCGCGGCACCCTGGCGCGGCTGAAGACCGGCGCAGAAGTGCTGGTGAATGCCTGGCGCGACAAGCCGGGCATCCATGCCTTCCAGGCCCGGCGGGTCACCATCCACGCCCGGCGCGAGCGCGCCTGGGTGGCCACCGACGGGGAAGTGGAGCGCGAGCGCGTGCCCCTGCGCTACGCCATCGCCCCCGGCGCGCTGAAGCTGCTGGTGCCGCCCGCCGCCATCCAGTGGCGCGAGCACGATGCCCAGGCGGTGACGTGAGCGGATCGGCCGTGTCGCTCATACCAAAGCCCGCGCGGCGCCTGAGCGACACCCTCTCGGCACCGGTCAAAGACCGGGGCCGTTGGTATCAGTTCGAGCCGTCGTCGTTGCTCTCGCCGCAGGTATAGCCGACGAAGCAGCGCGGATTGTCCGAGGTGGCGATCCAGGCCGGCTTGGTGATCTGGTCCCCGGCGCAGAAGCGCTCGTCGCGCACATAGCGCTGGGCATTGCCGTTGCCAGT
The DNA here is from genome assembly GCF_008364685.1 of Xanthobacter oligotrophicus. Taxonomy (GTDB): domain Bacteria; phylum Pseudomonadota; class Alphaproteobacteria; order Rhizobiales; family Xanthobacteraceae; genus Xanthobacter; species Xanthobacter oligotrophicus. The sequence goes on along the minus strand of NZ_VTTL01000005.1, from coordinate 397,167 downwards.
GGGAATCAGGATGAGGCCCTGGGTGCGCACCACCTGGGCGATGCCGCCGCAGGTGGAGGGCGGCACCGGAATGGCCATCATGCCTTCGGGCGGCGGGGTGTTCTGGCCGTAGATGGCGGTGCCGTCCACAGGCACCGGCAGGTTGGAGGCGCCGAGGTCGGGCGGCAAAGCCAGAGGATCGCTGCTCTGGGCGAGGGCGGGAACGGACATGCCGACGATCGCCATCGCCAGCATGGCACGGCCAAACACGCCGCCGAGATTTCCGCGCATGACGATTCCCTTCGTATTCGTGCCGCCGGCACCGGATCTATCCCACCTTGCGGGAGCGAGCAAAGCGAGAAGCCGCCGGAATGACCGGGACTGGAAGGGAAGCCGGCACGATGCTCCCGCACGAAGTCGGCGACGGCTTGTGCCCGCTATCCCCAGATCCATCCCCCCTGTGGAAAAAGCCCGCAGCTTGATTTCGGAACAAACTAAGAACTTACTGTGCTCAGGACCCCGGACTTGGTAAGGAAGTGACCCATCCAGCGGAACCTTGGCGCCATGCTCGACCTCCCCAACGCGGGCGATCTCGAACCGTCCTATCGTCAGGCCCCGCACAATCTGGAGGCGGAGCAGGCGCTGCTGGGCGCCATCCTCGTCAACAACGAGGCATTCTACCGGGTCTCCGACTTCCTCGAGCCGCGCCATTTCTACGAGCCCATCCACGCCCGGGTGTTCGAATTGGCGAGCGCCCTCGTGCGCGCCGGCAAGCTCGCCACGCCGGTGACGCTGAAGACCTTCCTGCCCTCGGACCTCGATGTGGCCGGCCTCACCGGGCCGCAATATCTCGCCCGCCTCGCGGCGGAGGCGACCACCATCATCAATTCCGAGGATTACGGCCGTACCATCTACGACCTCTCGGTGCGCCGCGACCTGATCCGCATCGGCGAGGAGATCGTCAACGAGGCGTTCGATGCCCCGGTGGACGCCACCCCGCAGGACCAGATCGAGCAGGCGGAAAAGCGGCTTTACGAGATCGCCGAGACCGGCCGCTACGACGGCGGCTTCCAGCGCTTCGGCGAGGCGCTGCGCGAGGCGGTGGACATGGCCTCCAAGGCCTTCCAGCGCGACGGCCACCTCTCCGGCATCGCCACGGCGCTGGACGACCTCGACCACCAGATGGGCGGCCTGCAGCCCTCCGACCTCGTAATTCTCGCCGGCCGCCCGGCCATGGGCAAGACCGCGCTCGCCACCAACATCGCCTTCAACATCGCCGCCGCCTATCGCGGCGAGACGCGGCCCGACGGCGGCATCGAGACCGTATCGGGGGGCATCGTCGGCTTCTTCTCGCTGGAAATGTCGGCCGAGCAGCTCGCCACCCGTATCCTCGCCGAGCAGGCCGAGATCGCCTCCTACAAGATCCGTCGCGGCGATATCTCGGAGAGCGAATTCTCCAAGCTCGCCGCCGCCGCCCAGACCATGCAGACCATCCCGCTCTACATCGACGACACCGGCGGCCTCTCCATCGCCCAATTGGTGGCCCGGGCGCGGCGGCTGAAGCGCCAGCGCGGGCTCGACTTCATGGTGGTGGACTATCTCCAGCTGCTGTCGGGCTCCTCCAAAAGTTCATCCCAGAACCGCGTCCAGGAGATCACGGAGATCACCACCGGACTGAAGGCCTTGGCGAAAGAGCTGCAAGTGCCCATCATGGCGCTGTCGCAGCTGTCCCGTCAGGTGGAATCGCGAGACGACAAGAGGCCGCAATTGTCGGACCTGCGCGAATCCGGCTCCATCGAGCAGGACGCCGACGTGGTCATGTTTGTGTTCCGGGAGGAATATTACCTTAAAAGCAAGGAGCCGAAGCCCGGCACAGAGGAGTGGTTCAAGTGGGAGATCGAGATGAAGGCGGCCGAGAACACGGCCGAGGTCATCATCGGAAAGCAGCGCCACGGCCCCACGGGGACGGTGAAGGTGCATTTCGAGCCCCAGTTCACCCGCTTCTCCAACCTGGCGCGGGAGGACCACCTGCCGGAGCGCCACTGAGCGCGCCCTCCCCGGAGGAGGCCGCAGCCCAGGCCGCCGCCATCGCCGCGGCGCACGAAAGCGCCGACCGGGAGGCGCGGGAAGCCGGCGCCATCCTCACCGTGGATCTGGGCGCCATCGCCGACAACTGGCGTACCATCGCCGCGCTCGCCGCCCCGGCCGAGTGCGCCGCCGTGGTGAAGGCCAACGCCTATGGGCTCGGCATCGACCGGGTCGCCCCGGTCCTGTGGCGGGCCGGCGCGCGCAACTTCTTCGTCGCCCATTTCAAGGAAGCGGTGGCCCTGCGCGCCCTGCTACCCGAGGCCATCATCTATGTGCTGAACGGCCTTCTGCCGGACTGCGCCGCCGACTATGCGGCCGCGAACCTGCGCCCCGTGCTGGGATCGACCCCGGAAATCTCCGACTGGAGCGATTATTGCCGCGACAACGGCGTCAAACTGCCCGCCGCCATCCATGTGGATACGGGCATGCACCGGCTCGGCCTGTCGCTGGAGGAGGCGGTGCAGCTCTCCGGCACCTTCCGCCTCCTGGGCTTCACCCCCAGCCTGATCATGAGCCACCTCGCCTGCGCCGACACGCCGGGGCATGTGCTCACCGCCCGCCAGCGCATGGTGTTCGCCGACGTGGTGCGGCGCTTCCCCCGCATTCCGGGATCGCTGGCCAATTCGGCCGGCACCCTGCTCGGCCGCGACTTCCGGTTCGAGCTGGTGCGGCCGGGCATCTTCCTTTACGGCGGCATCGCCATCAACGGGGTGCCGCCGCTGCGGCCCGTGGTGCGGCTGGAGGTCAAGGTGGTGCAGGTCTCCACCGCCCCGGCCGGGGAGACGGTGGGCTATGGCGCCGCCCAGCGGCTGAAGCGGCCGAGCCGGCTCGCCACCGTCTCCATCGGCTATGCGGACGGCCTGTTCCGCGCCGGCGGCTCCACCGACGCCACCAAGGGGGTGGAGGCCATCCTCCACGGCCAGCGCTGCCCCCTGGTAGGGCGCGTCTCCATGGACCTCGCCACCCTCGACATCACCGACCTGCCGGACGGCGTGGTGCAACGGGGCGATGCCGCGGTCTTCCTCGGCGACGGCATCAGCGTGGATGACCTCGCCGCCCGCTCCGGCACCATCGGCTACGAAGTGCTCACCTCGCTGGGCGCCCGCTACGCCCGACACTACGTGGGCGGGTGAGGTAGCCGCCCAACTTTGCCTGCTCCCGTATCGACCTCTTCCTCCCCGCCCGGAAGCGAACCGGGGCCAACTGGTCGCCGTCCGCAATGCGCCATCTGGACTGCATGTTCTCATTTTGTGCTCTAATGGCTAAGCGCAGGGGGATTCGCTCCGCAATCTGATCGGCGCGTGCTCCAGCGGAACGAGGTCATGGCAAAGCGCGACACCTCCTTCATCTGCCAGTCCTGCGGCGCGGCCTATACGCGCTGGCAGGGCAAGTGCGAGGCGTGCGGCGCCTGGAACACCCTCGCGGAGGAAGTGGCGGTGGTCGCCAGCGTGCCCGCCGCCCAGCGCTCCGGCCGCAAGGGCCGCTCGGTGGCGCTGGAAACCCTGCAGGGCACCGCCACGCCCGCCCCCCGCATGGTCTGCGGCATCGGCGAGCTGGACCGGGTGGCCGGCGGCGGCTTCGTGCCGGGCTCGGTGCTGCTCATCGGCGGCGATCCCGGCATCGGCAAATCCACCCTGCTGGTGCAGGCCTCGGCGGCGCTGGCGGCGAGCGGACAGCGGGTGATCTACGTCTCCGGCGAGGAGGCGGTGGACCAGGTGCGCATGCGCGCTCAGCGCCTCGGACTGGATCAGGCGCCGGTGAGCCTTGCCGCCGAGACCAATGCCGAGAATATCATCGCCACCCTGTCCGGCGGCCCGCCTGTTCACATGGTCGTGATCGACTCCATCCAGACCATGTGGTCGGACAGCGTGGAATCCGCCCCCGGCACGGTGACGCAGGTGCGCACCTCCGCCCAGTTGCTGGTGCGCTACGCCAAGCAGACCGGGGCCTGCGTGATCCTGGTGGGCCATGTCACCAAGGACGGGCAGATCGCCGGGCCCCGGGTGGTGGAGCACATGGTGGACGCGGTGTTCTCCTTCGAGGGCGACGGCGGCCACCAGTTCCGCATCCTGCGCGCCCAGAAGAACCGCTTCGGCCCCACCGACGAGATCGGCGTGTTCGAGATGACCGGGCGCGGCCTGTCTGAGGTGGCCAATCCCTCCGAGCTGTTCCTTTCCAATCGCGACGCCGGCGCGCCGGGCACCGCCGTGTTCGCCGGCATGGAGGGCACCCGCCCCGTGCTGGTGGAGATCCAGGCGCTGGTGGCGCCCTCATCGCTGGGCACCCCGCGCCGCGCCGTGGTGGGCTGGGACCCCAACCGCCTCTCCATGGTGCTGGCGGTGCTGGATGCGCGCTGCGGCGTGCGGCTCGGTGGGCATGACGTCTATCTGAACGTGGCAGGGGGGTTGAGGATCGGCGAGCCGGCGGCGGACCTTGCCGTTGCGGCAGCTTTGGTCTCCTCCCTCACCGGCGCACCCCTGCCGGCGGATGCGGTCTATTTCGGCGAGGCGAGCCTCACCGGCGCGGTGCGGCAGGTGGCGCAGGCGGCGGCGCGCCTGAAGGAAGCGGCGAAGCTGGGCTTCGCCCGCGCGGTGCTGCCCTCCGGCGGCCTCGACGGGGTCGATGCGCAGGTCTCGCTGCAGCCGGTCGGCTCGCTGGCGGAGCTGGTGGCGGCCATTGCGGCCTGCGCCCCCCGCCGGCCTGCCATGCGAGATTCGCGGGGCGGGGGCGAGCGGGAACAAAGGCCCCGGGCCGTGGAACATGCGGAATGGGCGGACGACGAGGCCGGATAACCCAAGCCATAACGCAGGAAGGTGACGCGGGCCGGCGCGCAAGCTATATCAGCCGCGCGGCGGGCTCCCACCAGGCAACCACCTGGACGGCATGCCGCGCGCATGCGCGCGTCGCGGTGCGCGGATGACGGAACACTGCGCCGATGCCTGTGACTTTGCTCGACATCATCGTTCTGACGGTCATGCTGATTTCGGGGCTGCTGGCCATGGTCCGCGGCTTCCTGCGCGAGGTCTTCTCCATCCTCTCATGGGTGGTTGCAGCCGGCGTCACCGTGTATTTCCAGAAGCAGCTCCTACCGGTCGTGAAGCAATACATCGCCCAAGATACGGCGGCTCTTGCCGTCACCGTGGCGGTGCTGTTCCTCGGCACGCTTCTTCTTGCGACGATCATCACGGCGCGCATCTCCGACGTGGTGCTCGACAGCCGAATCGGCGCGCTGGACCGCACGCTGGGCTTCATGTTCGGGCTGGCGCGCGGCCTGCTGCTCATGGTGATCGCCATGCTGTTCTTCAACTGGCTGGTGCCGCCGGAGAAGCTGCCGCCGTGGGTCGCCAATGCAAAATCGCTTCCCGCCATCAAGAGCGCGGGGGAGTGGCTTAAGGCGCAGTTGCCGGATGACCCTGAAAACACCATCTTGAACAAGTTGAAGAAGCCGCCCGCCGGAGAGGAGGGCGACACGCCCGCCGCCCCGGCCGCCCCGACGGGGGGGCAGCGTTCGGATTTGGGGGGCACCACAAGACCAGCCGGGTCGGCTGACGCATCCGCGGCGGGGGGTAAATCCTACCGCTCCACGGAACGTATGGGTCTCGACCAGCTCGTCGCCAGCACGCGCGGCACCGGCCAGTAAGCCGCCCGAGCGGAGGTGCATGATGGATTTCGACAGTGACGCCCCGATGACCGCGGGCGACCAACCCCGTTCCGAGGATGGCCATCCCCGGCTGGCTGGGCTGACCCAGGCCGAACAGGCGGATCTCGACCTGAACGGCGACCGCCTCCGCGAGGAATGCGGCGTCTTCGGCATCTACAATCACCCGGAGGCGGCGGCCATCACCGCCATCGGCCTGCACGCGCTCCAGCATCGCGGGCAGGAGGCGGCCGGCATCGTCTCCTATGACGGCAAGCGCTTCCATTCGGAGCGGCGCCTCGGCCTCGTGGGCGACGCCTTCTCCGACGCCGGCGTCATCGAGCGCCTGCCCGGCGACATGGCGGTGGGCCATGTGCGCTACTCCACCACCGGCGAGACCCTGCTGCGCAACGTGCAGCCCCTGTTCGCCGAGCTCGACGCCGGCGGCTTCGCCGTGGGCCACAACGGCAACCTCACCAACGGCCTCACCCTGCGCAAGCAGCTGGTGCGGGACGGGGCCATCACCCAGTCCACCACCGACACCGAGGCCATCCTTCACCTCGTTGCGCGCTCCAAGAAGCCGCGCTTCATCGACCGCTTCACCGACGCCCTGCGCGCGCTGGAGGGGGCCTATTCGCTCGTGGCCCTCACCAACAAGAAGCTCATCGGCGCCCGCGATCCCCTCGGCATTCGCCCGCTGGTGCTGGGCATGCTGGACGGCTCGCCCATCCTCGCCTCCGAGACCTGCGCCCTCGACATCATCGGCGCGCGCTATGTGCGCGACGTGGAGAACGGCGAGGTCATCGTGATCGACGAGGACGGCCTGCAGTCCTTCAAGCCGTTCCCGGAGATGGCGGCGCGGCCCTGCATCTTCGAATACATCTATTTCGCCCGGCCCGATTCCGTGGTGGGCGGGCGCTCGGTCTACCAGGTGCGCAAGAAGATGGGCCGCGTGCTGGCGGAGGAAAGCCCCGCCAACGCCGACGTCATCGTGCCGGTGCCGGATTCCGGCGTGCCGGCGGCCATCGGCTTCTCCCAGGCCTCGGGCATCCCCTACGAGCTGGGCATCATCCGCAACCATTATGTGGGGCGCACCTTCATCCAGCCCACCCAGTCCATCCGCGACCAGGGCGTGCGCATGAAGCATTCCGCCAACCGCTCGGTGGTGGAAGGCCGGTCCATCGTTCTGGTGGACGACAGCCTGGTGCGCGGCACCACCTCGGTGAAGATCGTGCAGATGATGCGCGATGCCGGCGCCCGGGAGGTGCATTTCCGCATCGCTTCCCCGCCCATCACCCATCCCGACTATTACGGCATCGACACCCCGGACCGCGACAAGCTGCTGGCCGCCACCCACGACCTGGAAGGCATGCGGCGCTATATCGGCGCGGATTCGCTGGCGTTCCTCTCGGTGGATGGCGTCTACCGCGCCATGGGCTTCGAGGGCCGCGACCCGGTGAAGCCGCAATTCACCGACCACTGCTTCACCGGCGACTATCCCACCCCGCTCACCGACCGGGCCGGCGCCGTGGGCCAGCAGCAGCTCTCGCTCCTGGCCGAGGCGAGCTGAACCGCGCCTCTTGAAACCCCTCCCCCCGCCCTGCGGGGGAGGGCGTCTTTTTCCCTAAAGTCCACGGAAGCCGCATGACCGCCGACCGGCCCCTCGCCGACAAGATCGCCCTCGTCACCGGCGCCACCCGCGGCATTGGCGCTGCCACCGCCATCGCACTGGCCCGGGCCGGCGCCCATGTGGTCTGCGTCGGCCGCTCCGACAGCGGGCTCCAGGACATCGACGACAACATCCGCGCCGTGGGCGGCACCGCCACCCTGGTGCCGCTGGACCTGAAGGATTCAGAAGCCATCGACCGGCTCGGCGGCGCGCTGTTCGAGCGCTACGGGCGGCTCGACGTGTTCGTGGCCAATGCCGGTGTGCTCGGCCCGCTGTCGCCGCTCGGCCATGTCTATCCCAAGGACTGGGACGACATCGTCGCGGTGAACCTCACCGCCAACTGGCGCTGCGTGCGCTCGTTCGATCCGCTCTTGAAGCTGTCGCCGGCCGGGCGGGTGGTGATGATCTCCTCCGGCGCCGCCCACAAGGCGCGGGCCTATTGGGGTCCCTACGCCCTCACCAAGGCCGGGCTGGAAGTGCTCGCCCGCACCTGGGCGGCGGAGAGCGTCTCCGGCAATCTCAAGGTGAACCTGTTCAACCCCGGCCCCATCCGCACCCTGATGCGGGCCAAGGCGTTCCCAGGCGAGAACCCCATGACCCTGCCCGCCCCCGAGGAAGCCGCCGCCGCCATCCTGCCCCTGTGCCTGCCCACCTTCATGGAAACCGGCAAGCTCTATGACTTCCCGCAGGGCAAGCTCCTGAGCTTCCAGATGCCGGTGTGAGGCACCGTCCGCCTGCGGCGGGCTGGCTCACACACTATTTGCGAATTGTACCTTTTTAGGTACAATTCAGCCATGCGCACCACCTCATACAGCGAGCTTCGCCGCAACCTTGCCGCCACGCTGGACAGCGTGACGGCCGACCACGCCCCCGTACTCATCACGCGGGAGCGGGGCAAGCCGGCGGCGGTGCTCATGTCGCTGGAGGATTTCGCGTCTTATGAGGAGACGCGCTATCTGCTGCGCAACCCGCGCAACGCCGACCGTCTCATGGAAGCGGTGGCCGATCTCGACGCCGGCAAGGGGGCCGAGCGCGAGCTTGGAGCGTTTTCGAGCGAAGTGGACACCGGTTCGCGTGATGAAAACGCGTCAGAACAAGATTCTACCGAGTGAAGCTCGTCTTCCATGAGCGCGCGTGGGAGGATTACCTGCATTGGCAGGCGAGCGATCCCAAGCTGCTGGAGCGCCTGAATGCGCTGATCAGGGAAGCGAGCCGCACGCCGTTCTCCGGCACCGGCAAGCCGGAGCCGCTGCGCGGTCCGTTGGCGGGCTGGTGGTCGCGCCGCCTCACCCAGGAGCACCGGCTGGTCTATCGCGCGGAGGGCGACCGGCTCCTCATCGCCCAATGCCGGTATCATTATTGAGAGTAGCGGCCGCTCACGCCTTCGCCAGTTCCCCCGCCAGCGCCTTGCGGATCAGCTCCCGCGTCTCGGCCACGCCGTAGATCTCCACGAAGGAGCCGAAGCGCGGACCGCGGGCGAGGCCGAGCAGCACCTGGTAGAGGGTGTTGAACCACTCGATGGACACCCCCGGCCGCTCCGGGGTGGCGCCCTTCGCCTTCAGGTCCTGATAGCGCGGGATGGGGCGGGCCACGTCGTAGAGCGCGTTCTGGATATCGTCCGCGGTGGCGCCCGCCGGCAGGGCCGCCAGCGCCGCGTCGAGCTTGGCGAGGGCCTCCTGCTCGACCGCGTCGGGCGCCCGGAACACCTTGTTCGGCTTGACGAAATCGTGGAAATACTTGACCGCATAGCCGACCAGTTCGGCGAGCTTGGGATGGGTCTCGCCCGACACCCCCGGCACGTGGCGGCGGAGGAAGCCCCACAGCACGCTTTCGTCCTCAGTGTTGGAGGCGGAGGCCAGATTCAGCAGCATGGTGAAGGACACCGGCATGTCCACCCTGGGCGGCTCGCCCGCATGGATGTGCCATACCGGGTTGCCGAGCCGCTGCTTCCAGTCCTGCTCCTCATACTTGCCGAGGAAGCCGAAATAATCGTCCACGTTGCGCGGAATGACATCGAAGAACAGCCGCTTGCCCGAGCGCGGCGACTGGAACATGAACAGGCTGAGGCTCTCCGGCGAAGCGTACTTCAGCCAGTCCTCGATGGACAGGCCGTTGCCCTTGGACTTGGAAATTTTCTGCCCCTTCTCGTCGAGGAATAGCTCGTAATTGAAGCCTTCCGGCGGCTCGCCGCCGAGCGCCTTGGCGATCTGGCTGGAGAGCTTGACGGAATCGATGAGGTCCTTGCCCGCCATCTCGTAATCGACGCCCAGCGCCACCCAGCGCATGGCCCAGTCGGGCTTCCACTGCAGCTTGCAGCCGCCGCCGGTAACCGGGACCGTCACCTTCTCCTTCGTGTCCGGGTCTTCGTAGGTGACGGTGCCATGCTTCACGTGGTGCTCGAGGATCGGTACCTGGAGCACCCGCCCGGTGCGCGGGCAGATGGGCAGGAAGGGGGAATAGGACGCTGCCCGCTCCTCGCGCAGGGAGGGCAGCATCACGTTCATCACCTTCTCGTAGTGATGCAGCACCTTCAGCAGCGTGGCATCGAACCGGCCCGACATGTAGCAGTCGGTGGCCGACATGAATTCATACTGGAAGCCGAAGGCGTCGAGGAACGCGCGCAGGCGCGCATTGTTGTGCTCGCCGAAGCTGTCATGGGTGCCGAAGGGGTCCGGCACCTTGGTCAGCGGCAGGCCCAGCGCCTTCTGCAGCATGTCCTTGTTGGGGACATTGTCCGGCACCTTGCGCAGGCCGTCCATGTCGTCGGAGAAGGCGACGAGGCGGGTTTTCACCTTGTCTTCGGTCAGCACGCGGAAGGCGTGGCGCACCATGGTGGTGCGCGCCACCTCGCCGAAGGTGCCGATATGCGGCAGGCCCGAGGGACCGTAGCCGGTCTCGAACAGCACCTCGTCCGATGCGCGCTCCTTGGGGTGGCGCTTCAGCCGCTCCACCAGCTTGCGCGCTTCCTCGAACGGCCAGGCCGTGGCCGTCTCGGCCACGCGCTTCAGCTCGCCGGGAAGGTCGGCCGGATCGGCGAAGGCGGAGGCAGCATCGGGCGGAACGGAGGACGGCGCGGAGGACATGGCAGGCTCCAAAAAAGGAGCGCGAACTTAGGAATGTCGGCGGGTGGCGTCAACGCGGGCCTTCTCCCGCCGCGCCCGCGCGCCACCGCTCCGCCGGATCCGGGTTCCTACAAGGCCGGGACCACGTCGCCGCGGCCCACCAGAACGCGCTGGGCCTCCAGCGCGCCATCTCCCGCGCTCACGCCTCGGATCACCACGCGGGCGCCGGCCTTCACCTCGTCGAGGCTGCCGGGCACGAAACGCACGAGGGAGGTGGCCGGGGTCACCAACACCTGCTTGCGGCCGCCGCCATAGGCGATGGTGAGGAGGTTCCCGGAGGTCTCCACCACCGTCTCGGCAAGGGCGCCGTTGGTCATGGTGGCGTTGGGAGCGAGATCGTAGGCGCGGGTGCCGTCGCCGGTGCCGCGCGCGGCTTCCGGGAACACGTGGATGGACACCGCCCGTTCCGGCGCGCCGGGCTGCGCGCCCTCCTGCGGCAGGGCGGCGACGCCCACATAGGAATGGGTCGGAATGTCGGAGAGCTTCAGCGCCTCAAGCCCCACCACCGTGGTGCGGTCGGACAGGGCAACCCGCACATCCTGCCCGTCCCGGGCGTGGACGACAGCCGTCCCGCCCGCGATGGAGGAGATGGTGCCGCGCAGGTTCACCGTCTGGGCGCCGGCAGGCACCGCCAGGGCAAGGAAGGCGAAGGTCGCGGCGAGCGTGGCGGCGAATGGGGGCATGGAGCGCATGGAGGGGTCTCGAGGCAGGACAGACGGGCGCGCGGGTGCCGGAGCAACCCACTCATATTTATATAATACACATCGATTTTATAAACTAAAGATCCGCCCGGCTCCGCCTGCCCCCCGATCAAGCAAGATCGCGTGAGGCCGCGCCCACCCTGCCCCGGCGCGACGCGATCGCATCGCCCCTCAATAGAAGCCGATGGGGAACCAGCGCAGGTAGAGGTCGGTATAGACGCCCTTTTCCCAGATGCGCTGCAGGGCGAAGTCCATGGCGTGGCGCAGGGTGTCGTTGCCCTCCTTCACCGCCACGGAGAAGCCGTCGCCGAAGAAGCGGCTTTCGGTGAAGGGGCCGCCCACGAAGCGGCAGCAATTGGCGCTGTCCGCGCCGTTGAGCCACAGAGCCAGCGTAATACCGTCGCCGAACAGCAGGTCCACCTGGCCCCCTTTCAGCGCCTCCTGCGCCGCCTTCAGGTCCGGATAGGGACGGATGGCGGCTTCGTTGAAGAACGAGCGCAGATAGGCCTCATGGGCCGTACGGCTCACCACAGCCACCTTCTTGGCCGCCACGTTTTCCGGCGTGGCGGCGCCCAGGGTCTCCTGCCGCTTGCCCACGAAACGCGCCGGGGTGCCGAGATAGCGCTCGGAGAAATCCAGCGCGGCGCGGGACTGCGGCGTGGCGGTGAGGCCGGCGATGGCCGCTTCCGCCCGCCCCTGCTCGACGCTGTCCGCCAGCGTGTCGAAGGCCGCCGCCTGGAGCACGCAGGTCACCCCCAGCTCGGCGCAGATGGCGCGGGCGAGGTCCACGTTGAAGCCGGAGAGCACCCCGTCGGAATTCAGGAAGTTGAAGGGCGGGTAATCGTCGGTGGTGACGAAGCGCAGCTCCTTGGGCAGGCGCGCGGCATCGGGCCGCTCCAGCCGGCGTTCCACATTCCAGAAATTGGGCACCGATACGCCGCCGGCGCCCGCACCGCTCACCTGTCCGCCCCGGACCGGCCCCCATACGGGCGACGGCCCCGGCGGCTGCTGGGCCTGCGCAACCCAAGGCAGGGCCGCCAGCGTGAGCGCGACGCAAAGGCGCCGCCCCAAGCCGCCTGGGATCTGGCCGCCCGGGATCACGCCACGGCCCGCGACCACGGCCCGCAGGCGGGCGATAAGGACTGGTAGAGCCATGTGGGCGCGTTTACCTTAGGGTTGCACTCGAAGGGGCGGCGCATGGTGGGGGATGCGCGGTCCGCCGACAAGGGGCGGGCCGGGCGGCGGGCCGAGGAGCGAAATAGCCCGAAAAGCAGCGTCGTGCACGGCCTGAGTGCGACGCCAGCACCGCCTGTGGCCGCCCGGCGCCGGCCCGCCGACACGCTTCCCGCCGAGCTGAAGCCGTTCGTCGGCCACCTGCCCCACGGCGATCTCCTGGCCGCCGCACGCCGCGCCCGCCGGCTCGGCGTCGGCGCCGACGAGGTGCTCGTCGCCCAGGGCCTTCTGGACGAGGCGGAGGCAACAAGCCTGCTCGCCGCCCATCTCGGCCTCGCCGTCGCCGCTCCCGATGACACCGCCCCGCCGCGCGACGCCGCCACCGCCGAGGCGGTGCTGCGCACCGGCGTGCGCATCGAGGCGCCGGCCGGCACGCGCCCGCGCTTCACCCTCGCAGCGCGGGGGCGGGACGTGCGGCGCCTGTTCCGCGCGCTGCGGCGGGATCCGGGCCTTGCCGGACGGGTCCGCCTCGCGGTGCCGGGGGCGTTCCGGCGCGCGGTCATGGCCGCCGCCGGTCCCACCTTGGCCGAGGCCGCCGTGACGCGGCTCCCCGCCCGCGACCCGCTGAAATCCGCCGCCACCCTCGACCCCAAGCGGGTGCTCGGGCTCATCGCCCTGGTGGTGGGCCTGCCGCTGGCGGTTCTGGTGGCGCTGGCGCCGGAACAGGGCGTGCTTGCGGTGCAGGCGCTGCTGTCGCTGATCTTCCTCGGCTGGGTCTCCCTGCGCCTTGCCAGCTGCGCCTATGATCCGCCCGCCGACCCGCCGCCGACGCTGGATGACCGGCAGCTGCCGGTCTATTCCCTGCTGGTGCCGCTCTATCGCGAGGCGGCCAGCGTGCCGCATCTGGTGGCCGCCCTCGGCGCGCTCGACTATCCGCCGGAAAAGCTCGACATCAAATTGGTGGTGGAAGCCGACGATGCCGCAACCCGCGACGCCATCGCCGCCCTCACCCTGCCGCCGCACATGGAAGAGGTGCCGGTGCCCGCCATCGGCCCCCGCACCAAACCCAAGGCGCTGGCAGTGGCCCTCGCCGCGGCGCGCGGCAGCTTCATCGCCATCTACGACGCCGAGGACCTGCCGGAGCCGGACCAGCTGCGCCGGGCGCTGGAAGCCTTCCGCACGGGCGGGCCGAAGGTCGCCTGCGTGCAGGCCCGCCTTGCCATCGACAATGGCGACGACAGCTGGATCGCCGCCTCGTTCGCCGCCGAATATGCCGCCCAGTTCGATGTGCTGCTACCCATGCTGAGCGCGCTGGGCCTGCCCATCCTGCTCGGGGGCACCTCCAACCATTTCCGCCGCCGGGTGCTGGATGAGGTGGGCGGCTGGGACCCGTTCAACGTCACCGAGGACGCGGACCTCGGCATTCGCCTCGCCCGCGCCGGCTGGCAGACCCGGGTGATCTCATCCACCACCTTCGAGGAGGCCCCCGTGAGCGCCCGCGCGTGGGTCGGCCAACGCACCCGCTGGCTGAAGGGCTGGGCGCAGACGCTGCTGGTGCATCTGCGCCAGCCCGGGATGCTGATGGCGGATCTCGGGGTGGGCCCCGCGCTGGCGCTGCTGCTGCTCGCCGCCGGCCCGTTCGCGGCGGCCCTGGTCCACCCGTTCTGCGTCGCCCTGCTGCTGGCGGACCTGCTGCGCGGGGTCATCGGCCTGCCGCGCGGCTCGCTGGCCGAGGCGCTGACCTCGGCCCTCACCTTCACCACCCTGTTCGCAGGCTATGCCGGCACCGCCGCCATCACCTATGTGGGGCTGCGCCGGCGCGCCCGCCGGCCGGGGTTCAAGGTGGTGCTCGGCATCCCGGTCTACTGGCTGCTGCTGTCAACGGCGGCGTGGCGGGCGCTGTTCGAGCTGCTGCGCCGGCCCCACCACTGGCAGAAGACCGAGCACGGCGTCGCCCGCCACCGCGTGGCGCAAGCGGCCGCGCTACGCCGGAGCGGGCCGATGGGCGTTGCGACGAGGCCCCCCGCCGGCCCCGCTCATGCCGCGTCCGCCAAGGCATAGACGCGCAGGCGGTGGCCATCGGGATCGAGCGCCACGAAGCTGCGGCCGAAATCAAGGTCGGTGGGCGGCAGGGCGATCCTCGCCCCGCGCGTCAGCCATGCGGCATGGGTGGCGTCCACGTCGGCGGCGCGCGCCACCTTGAATCCCAGTTCGCTCCCGCCGCCGGACGCCGTGGGCGCCGGCTCGACGCCGGATGCTTTCCACAGGCCGAGCGCGAGCCCGGAGGGCAGCACCAGCAGCACGAAGGTCGGGCTCACCTCCACCGCCTCACGCCCCAGCAGCCCGGCGTAGAAGCGACCGCTGGCCTCGGGGTCGGCGACATAAAGGAGAAGATTGTTGGTCTCGGTCACGATTTGCTCCTGCTCGATCTCGATCAGGAGCAATGCCTACGGTGCCATGCTGTCAGTTTCCGGCAGCATCATGCACCCGGCACTGAGCGTGACGCCACGCCTTCAGCAGGGCCTGCCGGCGCCGGGGATAGCGGGCATCGAGCAGTTCGGCCTCATGGATGCGGTCGGTGCGGAAGCTGCGGAAATCGCCGCGCAGCTCGCACCAGCCGATCAGCACCCGCACCTGGTCGAAGAACGCCAGTGCAAAGGGCCAGACGACACGCTGCGAGGGCGCGGCAGAGGCGTCGCTGTAGGCAAGCCGCAGCTTCCGCTCGGTCCGGATCGCCTTGCGCAGCAGGGCCGGATCGACCGCGTCGCCCGGGATCATCGGGCCGGGACCGATGAGCAGGGCCGAGGTCTCCAGTTCCTCGCGCAGATCGGCGGGAAGCACCGCCGCGATGCGCGCCAGCGCGCCGCGGGCCGCGGTGCCGAGCCTGCCGTCGGCGCGTTCGGCCACCCAGCGTGACCCCAGCGCCAGCGCCTCGACCTCATCGAGCGTGAACATGAGGGGCGGAAGGAGGAAGCCCGGCTTCAGCACATAGCCGACGCCCGGCTCGCCCTCGATGTGCGCGCCCTGCGCCTGAAGGCTGGCGATGTCCCGATACAGCGTGCGGATGCTGACGCCGATCTCCTGCGCGAGCACCTTCCCGCTCACGGGATGGCGGTGGCGACGCAGGAGGTCGAGCAGATCGAAAAGGCGTTCGGAACGGGACATGAGCACACGTCTGCGGGCGGCCATGACCGGTTCAGGGCGGCAGGTGCCGCGTCCGGCGCCGGCGCACGACCCGCGCGGGCGCCGCTTTCAGCAGGTCCGACCGGCGTCAGGCCTCAAAAATAGCGCTTCAGCTCCGCCGCCGCCTCGGCCGGCGGCCGCTTGGAATTGAACGGGGCGACGAAGGTGCCGTCCTTGCCCATGAGATAGACCACCGCCGTGTGGTCCATGGTGTAGTCCCCGCCGGTCAGCGGCACCTTGCGGGAATAGACCCGGTATTCCTTCTTGATCGCATCCACCGCCTCGGGCGAGCCGGTGAGGCCGCGGATCTGCGGGGCAAAGCTCGACAAATAGGACTTCAGCGCCTCCGGCGTGTCGCGCTCCGGGTCGACGGTGACGAAGAACACCTGCGCCTTGCCGGCGTCCGGGCCGAGGGCGGTGAGGATCTCCGACATCTCGAACAAAGCGGTGGGGCACACGTCCGGGCAATGGGTGAAGCCGAAGAAGATCAGGCTCGGCTTGCCCTTCAGCGCGGCTTCGGTGACGGGCGCGCCGGTCTGGTCCACCAGGCGGAACGGACCGCCCACGGCGGCGGTGCCGGTGCTGGTCACCCGCGGCGCCGGATTGCCCACCAGCATGGTCACGGCGGTGACCATGACGAGGGCGCCGGCCGCGAAGGCGCAAAACAGGGCGATGATCTTGGTGCGTTGCGACAGCTTGATCTGGGACATGGGCTGGCGATCTTGGCCTTTGCAATCGGGTCCGGGACGTGGTTGCGCGCTTCGGGAGCGAACGCGCGCCAGGTGGGGTGGGGTCACAGGCAGGCGGCGATGCCCGCGCTCATGATGTCGAAGAAGACGGTGGCTCCATGTCGCGCCCACAGCACGCAGGCGGCCGCGAACAGGGCCCCGGCCACGACCACGCTGCCGACCACGACCATCCGCACACCCATGCCCGACCGGCCGGATTGCGACCCGCGCGGCGCGGGGCCGGCGGCGTGGTCGTCCATCTGGCGGTGGAGGGTGAGGGCCATGGTCGGTCGGGTTCCCTTGCGGCGGCTCAGCGCCGGCATTCGGCGGTTAGCGCCGCGCAGGATAGCGTGGGCGGCGGGCCAAATCCAATGGCGGCGCCTCACCGCTGCGTGACAGGGCGCCGCGCCGCCCGCCCGTGCCGGCGCCGGGGACTGCGGGGGCCGCGCTCTTGTTCCGGGCCGGCCCCTCGGGCATCGTGCGCGCCATTGCCGAGCGCCTGCCTGCGCGGATTGTTCCTGAGGACCTTGAGATGTCGCCCTCCCCCCGCCCCCTTCAGCCCGGCGACCATGTGTTCCTGGTGGACGGCTCGTCCTTCGTGTTCCGCGCCTATTTCCAGTCCATCAACCAGGACCGGAAGTACAATTTCCGCTCCGACCGGCTGCCCACCGGGGCGGTGCGGCTGTTCTGCACCAAGCTGTTGCAGTTCGTGCGCGACGGGGCAGTGGGCATCAAGCCCACCCACCTCGCCATCATCTTCGACAAGTCGGAGGACAGTTTCCGCAAGGAGCTTTATCCCGACTACAAGGCCAACCGCTCCGAGCCGCCGGAAGAACTCATCCCCCAGTTCCCGCTCATGCGCGAGGCAGTGCGCGCCTTCGGCCTGATCCCGGTGGAGCAGGCCCGATACGAGGCCGACGACCTCATCGCCACCTATGCCGACCAGGCGGTGAAGGCGGGGGCGGACGTGCTCATCGTCTCCGCCGACAAGGATTTGATGCAGATGGTCGGCCCCAAGGTCGCCATGTACGACCCCGCCTCCGGCGAGAGCGGCGGGCGCGGGGCGCGGCCGGAGCGGCGCATCGGGGTGGGCGAGGTGCTGGAATATTTCGGCGTGCCGCCGGAGAAGGTCACCGACGTGCAGGCGCTGGCCGGCGACAGCACCGACAACGTGCCCGGCGTGCCGGGCATCGGCATCAAGACCGCCGCCCAGCTCATCGGCGAATATGGCGACCTTGAAACCCTGCTGGCCCGCGCCGGCGAGATCAAGCAGCCCAAGCGGCGCGAATCCCTGCTCACCAATGCCGAGGCGGCGCGCATCTCCAAGACGCTGGTGACGCTGGTGCGCGACGTCTCCGTCGAAGTACCGCTGGAAGACCTGGTGCTGGAGGCGCCCGACGCCAAACGCCTCATCGCCTTTCTGAAGGCCATGGAATTCACCACCATCACCCGCCGCGTGGCCGAGGCCTATGGCGTGGAGGCCGCCGAGGTGGAGGCCGACCCGAGGCTCGCCCCCGCCGGCCTGTTCTCCCTCACCGCAACGGCGGAGGCGGCGGACGGCGAAGCGCCGGCCTCGGGCAGTGAAGCCCCCTCGGCCGTGGCGAAGGCCATGGACGGCACCCTCACCCCGTCCGACCTCGCCCAGGCCCGCGCCAGCGCGGCCCGCACCATTCCCGTGGACCGCAAGGCCTATCGCACCATTCTCGACCTCGCCGAGCTGAAGGCGTGGTGCGCCAAGGCGCAGGACCAGGGCCTGCTGGCCTTCGACACCGAGACCAATTCCCTCGATCCCATGCAGGCGGACCTGGTAGGCGTCTCGCTGGCGCTGTCGCCCAACGAGGCCTGCTACATCCCGCTCGCCCACACCGGAGCCGGCGACGGCCTGTTCAGCGAGGGGCAGCTGCCCGGCCAGATCCCGGTCCGTGACGCCATCGCCGCGCTGAAGGGCGTGCTAGAGGATGCCGGCACCCTGAAGGTCGGGCACAATGTGAAGTACGACCAGCTGGTGCTGGCCCGCCACGGCATCGATGTTGCCCCCTTCGACTGCACCATGTGCATGTCCTACGCGCTGGACGCGGGCAAGAACGGCCATGGCATGGATGAATTGTCCGTGCTGCATCTCGGCCACCAGCCCATCGCCTTCTCCGAGGTGACCGGCAAGGGCAAGGCGCGGGTGACCTTCGACAAGGTGGCCCTCGATCCCGCCACCCAATACGCCGCCGAGGATGCGGACGTGACGCTGCGCCTGTGGCAGGTGCTGAAGCCCCGCCTCGCCGCCGAGGGCCGCACCACCGTCTACGAGACTTTGGAACGCCCGCTGATTTCCGTGCTGGCGCGCATGGAGAGCCGGGGCATCTCCATCGACAAGGCGATGCTGGCGCGCCTCTCTTCCGAGTTCGCGCAGGGCGCGGCCCGCATCGAGGACGAGATCGCGGAGCTGGCCGGCGAGCGGCTGAACGTGGGCAGCCCCAAGCAGATGGGCGACATCCTGTTCGGCAAGATGGGCCTGCCCGGCGGCACCAAGACCGCCACCGGCATGTGGTCCACCAAGGCCACCGCGCTGGAGGAGCTGGCCGAGGCCGGCCACAAACTGCCGCAGAAGATCCTGGACTGGCGCCAGCTCTCCAAGCTGCGCTCCACCTATACGGACGCCCTGCCCCATTTCGTGAACCCGCAGACCAAGCGCGTCCACACCTCCTATGCGCTGGCCGCCACCACCACCGGGCGACTGTCCTCCTCCGATCCCAATTTGCAGAACATCCCCATCCGCACCGAGGAAGGCCGGCGCATCCGCCGCGCCTTCGTGGCGGAAGAGGGCAATTTGCTGGTCTCGGCGGACTATTCGCAGATCGAGCTGCGGCTGCTCGCCGAGATCGCCGAGATCCCGGCGTTGCGCAATGCCTTCACCGAGGGACTGGACATCCACGCCATGACCGCGTCGGAGATGTTCAACGTGCCGGTGAAGGACATGCCGGCCGAGGTGCGCCGGCGCGCCAAGGCCATCAATTTCGGCATCATCTACGGCATCTCCGCCTTCGGCCTCGCCAACCAGCTGGGCATTCCGCGCGAGGAGGCGGGGCAGTACATCAAGCGCTATTTCGAGCGCTTCCCCGGCATCCGCGACTATATGGAGGAGACCAAGGCCTTCTGTCGCGAGCACGGCTATGTGGAGACCCTGTTCGGCCGGCGTTGCCATTATCCGGAGATCGCGGCCAAGAACCCCTCCATCCGCGCCTTCAACGAGCGCGCCGCCATCAATGCCCGCCTCCAGGGCACGGCGGCGGACATCATCCGCCGCGCCATGATCCGCATGGAGCCGGCGCTGGAGAAGGCGAAGCTTTCCGCCCGCATGCTGCTGCAGGTGCACGACGAACTGGTGTTCGAGGTGCCCGAGGCCGAGGCGGAAGCCACCATCCCCGTGGTGCGCGAGGCCATGGAAACCGCCTCCGCCCCCGCCGTCACCCTCGCCGTTCCCCTGAAGGTGGATGCGCGAGCGGCGAAGAATTGGGAAGAGGCGCATTGAGGGGGCGACGGCCACGCCGGCACGCATGCCGCCGGGTACCCGCCTGCCCCGCACCCGTTGGCGAATCCCCCCGCACATTTGCTAAACACCCCCATCCAACCGAAAGGACCATCCCATGAGCATCGAGAGGCTCGACAAGGGCCGCCGCATGAGCGAAGCCGTGATCCACGGCAACACCGTCTATCTCGCCGGCCAGGTGGCCGAGGGGCCGGACGTGGAAAGCCAGACCAAGGCCGTCCTCGCCTCCATCGACGCCCTCCTGGCCCGCGCCGGCACCGACAAGTCGCGTCTCCTCACCGCCACCATCTGGCTGTCGGACATCGCCAATTTCGCCGGCATGAACGCCGTGTGGGACGCCTGGGTCGACCAGGACAACCCGCCGGCCCGCGCCACCAGCGAGGGCAAGCTTGCCGCCCCCAAGTTCCTGGTGGAAATCATCGTGGTCGCCGCCCGCGGCTGAGCCTTAGCCTTCGGCACCTTCCGGCGGCGGCGCGCGCTGCCGCCGGAGGGGCGCACCCGCGTTGATCGGCGGCCCGGCACGCCTTACGTTGAAGATCCATCATCTTCGGGAGCACCTTTTCCATGGCCGCCACCGGCCCCGACAGCCCCACGCCCCGCGCCCCGCGCCAGGCCGGACATGCGCGCATGGAGGCCATCGCGCGCCTGCCGGTGTTCTTCGGCCTCGAGGGCCGGCGCGTGCTGGTGGCGGGCGGCGGGGAGCCGGCGGCCTGGAAGGCGGAACTGCTCTCCGCTGCCGGCGCGCGGGTGGAGGTGATCGCCCCCCATGTCTGCGAGGACCTGTGGCGGCTGGCCGGCGCGCCGCCCCGTGGCCCCATCTCGATCCATGTGCGCGACTGGCACGCCGACGACATCCCCGGCGCCGTCCTCGCGGTGGCCGGCTTCGACGAAGAGGCCGACGCACGGCGCTTCACCGTCGCCGCCCGCGCCGCCGGCGTGCCGGTGAACGCCATCGACAAACCGGCCCTGTCGGACTTCACCTTCGGTGCCATCGTCAACCGCTCACCGCTGGTGGTGGGCATCTCCACCGATGGCGCGGCCCCCGTCTTCGGGCAGGCGGTGCGGGCCAAGATCGAGGCGCTTCTGCCCTCGGGCTTCAAGGCCTGGGCGCTCGCCGCGAAGTCGTGGCGGCAGGCGGTCACCGCGCGCGGCCTCTCCCACCATGCCCGCCGCGCCTTCTGGGAGCGCTTCGCCGCCACGGCGCTGGCCGAGCCCAACCGGACGCCTGAGGATACCGACCGCGCCGCCCTGTTCGCCGCCATCGAAGCGGAGGGCACGCCGCACCGGTCTAGCAATGCGGGCTCGGTGGTGCTGGTGGGCGCGGGGCCGGGCGATCCGGAGCTGCTGACGCTCAAGGCGGTGCGCGCGCTGCAATCGGCGGACGTGGTGCTCTATGACGACCTCGTCTCCGGCGCGATCCTCGATTTCGCCCGGCGCGAGGCCAAGAAGATGCTGGTGGGCAAGACCGGCTACGGCCCCTCCTGCAAGCAGGACGACATCAACGCTTTGATGGTGGACCTCGCCCGGGAAGGCCGCCGCGTGGTGCGCCTGAAGGGCGGCGAGCCCATGATCTTCGGCCGCGCCGGGGAAGAGATCGCCCATTGCCGTGCGGCCGGCGTGCCGGTGGAGGTGATCCCCGGCATCTCGGCGCCGCAGGGGGCGGCGAGCCGGCTCGTCACCTCGCTCACCCACCGCGACCATGCGCGGCGGCTGCAATTCGTCACCGCCCATGCCCGCGACGGCAAGCTGCCCAAGGACCTCGACTTCAACGCGCTGGCCGACAAGGCGGCCACGACCGTGGTCTACATGCCCCGCCGTACCCTGCCGGACCTGGTGCGCAACCTGATGGCCGCCGGCATCGATCCCGCCACGCCGGCAGTGGCCATGTTCTCGGTGACGCGGCCGGAAGAGAAGGTGATCCTCGCCACCGTCGCGACGCTCGCGGAAGAGGTGGCCCGCGCCGCCGAGGCCGGCGCGGAAGGCCCTTGCCTCATCCTCTACGGCCAGGCCCTGGCCGAAGTGGCGGTGGAGGCCCTGCCCCAGATCGCCCAGGCCGCCGCCAACGGCGGCTGAGGGGCGAAACCCGACGCCAGCCTGCGCGGCCCCCTTCAGGAATACGTCCCAAACACACTCTCGTCATGCCCCGGCTTGACCGGGGCATCCACGCCGCCGGGCCGGGCAAGCGGCTCGATGGATCCCCCGGTCAAGCCGGGGGATGACGGCGGTGAGATGGCGTCAGGGCGTGATGCGGAGGGCGTAGCCCCGCCCTCCCCTCACATATTCGGATAGTTGGGCCCACCGCCGCCTTCAGGGGCGGTCCAGGTGATGTTCTGGTTGGGGTCCTTGATGTCGCAGGTCTTGCAGTGCACGCAGTTCTGCGCGTTGATCTGGAAGCGCGGCGCGTCCGCCCCCTCCTCGATCCACTCATAGACGCCCGCCGGGCAGTAGCGGTTGGACGGGCCGGCATAGAGGTCGTGCTCCGACGCCTTCTGCAACGCCATATCCTTCACCACCAGATGCACCTGCTGGTTTTCCTCGTGGTTGGTGTTGGACAGGAACACCGAGGACAGCTTGTCGAAAGTCAGCACGCCATCCGGCCGGGGATAGGTGATCTTCTTGCACTCCCTGGCTGGCTTGAGCGAAGCGGCGTCGGTCTTGCCGTGCTTCAGGGTGCCGAACAGGGAGAAGCCCAGCGTGTTGGTCCACATGTCCAGCGCGCCAAGCGGAATGCCGAGGAGGGTGCCGAGCTTCGACCACAGCGGCTTCACGTTGCGCACCTTCTTCAGGTCCGCGCCGATGGCGGACGAGCGCCACGCCGCCTCGTAGCTCGCAAGCTCGTCATGGCCGCGATCCTGCGCGAGAGCCCCGGCGAGGTGGTCGGCAGCGAGGATGCCGGAGAGCACCGCATTGTGGCTGCCCTTGATGCGCGGCACGTTCACGAAGCCCGCCGCGCAGCCCACCAGCACGCCGCCGGGGAAGCTGAGCTTGGGCACGCTCTGGTAGCCACCTTCCGAGAGGGCGCGGGCACCGTAGGCGATGCGCTTGCCGCCCTCGAAGGTGTCCTTGAAGAAGGGGTGGGTCTTGAAGCGCTGGAACTCGTCGAACGGCGACAGCCAGGGATTCTGGTAGTTGAGGTGGACCACGAAGCCCACCATCACCTGCTCGTCCTCCATATGGTAGAGGAAGGCGCCGCCGCCGGTCTTGCCGTCCAGCGGCCAGCCGAAGCCGTGCTGCACCAGGCCAGGCCGGTGCTTCTCCGGCTTCACCTTCCACAGCTCCTTCAGGCCGATGCCGAATTTCGGCACGTCGCGGCCGGCGTCGAGGCCGTACCTGGCGATGAGCTGCTTGGTGAGGTGGCCCCGCGCGCCCTCGGCGAACACGGTGTAGCGGCCGCGCAATTCCATGCCGCGGGTGAACTCGCCCTTGGGCACGCCATTCTTGTCGACGCCCATGTCGCCGGTGGCGATGCCGGCCACCGCGCCCTTGTCGTCAAAGAGGATCTCGTCGGCGGCAAAGCCGGGATAGATCTCCACCCCCAGCGCCTCGGCCCTGGCGGCAAGGAAGCGGCAGACATTGCCCAGCGAGCCGACGAAATTGCCGTGATTGTTCATCAGCGGCGGCATGGCGAAATTGGGCAGGCGGATGCCGCCGGCGGGGCCAAGCAGGTAGAAATGGTCGTCGTTGACCTGGACGCTCAGGGGCGCATCCGCCTCCTCGCGCCAGCCGGGCAGGAGCGCATCGAGGCCGACCGGATCGATGACCGCGCCGGAGAGGATATGGGCGCCCACCTCGGAGCCCTTCTCCACCACCACCACCGAGATGTCGCTGCCGCGCTCGGCCGCCTGCTGCTTCAGGCGAATGGCGGTGGCAAGCCCGGCAGGCCCGGCGCCGACCACCACAACGTCATAATCCATGCCTTCGCGTTCAGGCAGATCCGCCGCGCTCATGCCTCAAGCTCCCGTCTCTCTCGTTTCTTGGTTGGACTTCTTCCACGGTTGCAGCGCAATGACAATTGGGTCTATGCCGCATACGGAAATCTATTGCCCTATGCGAGCAGAAGATGACCTGTTTCGGCAAACCGACCCCACGCAGGCGGGAGGCGGCGGGCCGAAACGCAGCGGTTTCCGCTCCCGGCGATCCGGCTCTAGAATGGCGCCATGACCGCGACGCCCCAAGATAACTTCACCGACATAGCCGATATTCTCGCCTTCTATCTGGAGGCGGGCGTGGACGTGGCCGTGGGCGAGGCGCCGGTGGACCGTTTCGCCGAAAGCGCGGCCGAGCAGGCGCGAAGCCGCACCCAGCGTCCGCCGGCGGTTCAGGTTCCGCAGACGCCGGCCCCCGTGGCCGCCCGTCCGCAAGCCTCCGCGCGGCCCGCCGCGCCCGCACCGCGCCCCAGCGCCCCGGCGCCACCCGCGGGCGCGTCGGCGCTGGTCACCCAGCCGCCGGACGAGGCCGTGATGTCGGCGCGCGAAGCCGCGCGGAACGCCGAGAGCCTCGACGCACTGCGCGCCATCCTCGACGGCTTCGAGGGCTGCGCCCTGAAGCGCACGGCGACCCGGCTGGTGTTCGCCGACGGCAATCCCAAGGCGAAGGTGATGTTCGTGGGCGAGGCACCGGGCCGCGACGAGGACCAGCAGGGCCTGCCCTTCGTGGGCCGCTCGGGCCGGCTGCTGGATCTGATGATGGCGGCCATCGGCATTGACCGCACCAGCGCCTATATCGCCAATGTCATCCCCTGGCGCCCGCCGGGCAACCGCACCCCGACGCCCCAGGAAACGGCGGTGTGCCTGCCCTTCATCAAGCGCCAGATCGAATTGGCGGATCCGGACATCCTGGTGTGCCTCGGCGGCCCCTCGGCGCAGGCGCTGCTCGCCACCACCGAGGGCATCACCCGGCTGCGCGGGCGGTTCATGGACTATGAGAGCGGCACGCGGACCATCCGCGCCATTGCCACCTTCCATCCGGCCTATCTGCTGCGCACGCCGCTGGGCAAGCGCCTCGCCTGGCGCGACATGCTGGCGGTGGAAACGGCGCTGAAGGGGAGCGCATCCGAAGCAACGCCATGACGTTACGGCAACAGATTGCGGCAGCGCTACAGCTTCCGTATGGTCGCGCGCACTGCCGTGACGGATTGCCGAAGGACGAGCAATGGTCGATGCCGCATATGCCTACAAGCCGAGGCGCCCGCTCATGCATGTCTTCGGCGTCATTTTATTCGGCGCCGGCGCTTATGTGATGTTCCTGAATGCCAGAGCAAATAACAACGAAATGATCATCAACAACTTGATCGATCTTGACTCTGTATCAGCCACGATCGTGTTCTGGATGCTTTTCGCCGCCTGCATCGCCTTCTGCCTGGCGGGTGTTTTCTCGCTTTTTCGCGGTCTTACCAGCAATGCCGTCCTTACGATTTCCCAGCAGGGCTTGCGCGTACCGCGCATGATCCTCGGAGGTCCCGGCACGCTTGTCGCCTGGGAGGGGATCACCCATGTCCGCGACATCTCGGTCAGGAACGTGCGGTTCCTAGAGCTGTTCCACGCGGGCGGCAAGGTCACCATCAACGAGGCGTTGCTGCCCCAAGGCGCCTTCGACGAGGTCCGGTCCAAGGTCGCGCAGGCGCTGTCCGCCCTGCACGATATCGAAATGACTGAAGCGCCCTGACGACCTCGGCGCCGGGCCCGCCCCTCAGGCGCCACTGCCCAGTTCGGCCTCGACGAGGTCGAGGCCGCCCAGCGGCGCGCTGACGAGGGAGGAGTTGCGGTAGCGCGGATCGTCGGTGACTTCCTCGCCCACCCAGTCGGGCAGCGCGACCCGCTCCTCGGGGCCGGTCAGCTCCACCTCGGCCATGACGAGGCCGTCATTCTCGCCCTCGAACACATCGACGGTCCAGAGCTTGCCGGCATGCTCCAGGGAATAGCGCGTCTTCTCGATGAGCGGACGCGCGCACAGGGTCTCCAGCATGACCTCGGCGTCGCGCAGCGGAATGGGATATTCGAACTCGGCTCGGCTGAGGCCCTGGGTCTTGCCCTTCACGGTGATGAAGGCCTCCGTGCCGGCGATCCGGATGCGCACGGTGGCACCATCCCCGAGGCTGAGATAGCCCTGCCGGATGGCGCAAGCCCGCGCGCCAGCGCGCCAGCGGCTGGATTTGACGAGAAATTTGCGCTCGATTTCGACGGGCATCAGCTGCTTGACCTAAGAGGCAGCAGCTTAACCCCATTTTGCGCGGGCACGTCCAGAGCCGGGATGGTCCCATGGCACCGACCGGCCAAAGAAAACGATTTCGACCCCTCGCCTGCGGCAGAAGGCAGCGGCCGGTAGCGTTACATGCCGGGAGACGGGTGCGGCCGGGGGTTGCCCCGCCGCACCCAGGTCGCGTCAGGCGTGCACCTTGCCGCCGGGGGTCTTGGCTTCTTTGGCTTTGGCCTCCTGGGCCTTCGGATCATGAGCCTTGGGCGACCGGACAGCGGGCGTGTCGGCGTCATGGCGGGAGGGCGGGCTGTCGACCCCAATCGTGGTGATGCGCATGATGTTGGTGGTGCCGGGCTTGGCGAAGGGCACGCCGGCGGTGATGGCCAGCCGATCCCCCGGCTTTCCGAGGCCATGCTCCACAGCGGTGCGCACGGCGGTGTCCACCATGTCGCCGAAGGAGTGGATGTCCTCCTTCATGTGCACGGCGTGCACGCCATAGGAGAGAGCGAGGCGCCGCGCCGTCTCAATCTTCGGGGTGAGGCCGAGGATCGGGATGGCCGGACGCTCGCGCGCGGCCCGAAGGCCCGTGGTGCCGGACAGGGTGAAGGCCACCAGCGCCGAGGCATCCACCGCGATGGCGGCCTGGTAGGTGGCCTTGGTGACCGCGTCGCCGATGGTCTTGCCCCATTCCGCCTGGGTGGCGTCCAGCACGTGGCGGTAGCCGGGATCGCACTCCACGTGGCGGATGATGTCGTCCATGAAGGTCACGGCCTCCACCGGGAACTGGCCGGCCGCCGTCTCCGCCGAGAGCATCACGCAGTCGGCGCCCTCATAGACGGCGGTGGCCACGTCCGACACCTCGGCGCGGGTGGGCACCGGGGCGGTGATCATGGATTCCAGCATCTGGGTGGCGACGATGACCGGGCGGCCGAACTTGCGCGCCTCGGCGATCATGCGCTTCTGCAGCGCAGGCACCTCGGCGAGCGAGATTTCCACGCCGAGGTCGCCGCGCGCCACCATGATGGAATCGGAGAGTTCCACCAGCTCGGTGAGGTATTCCACCGCCGACGGCTTCTCCATCTTCAGCATCACCGCCGCACGGTCCTTGATGAGGGCGCGGGCCTCGTGGATGTCCTCCGGCCGCTGGACGAAGGAGAGGGCGATCCACTCCACCCCTGCCTCGCAGGCAAATTCGAGATCAAGGCGATCCTTGTCGGTGAGCGGCGACAGCGGCAGCACCACGTCGGGGATGTTGAAGCCCTTGTTGTTGGACAGCTTGGTGCCCGCCACCACCTGGGCCTCCAGGAAGCCCTCGCCCTTCTTGATCACCTTCAGGCGCACCTTGCCGTCGTCGCACAGCACGGTGGAGCCCACATTCAGCGCGGCGAGGATATCGGGGTGCGGGATCGGCACGCGGGTCTCGTCGCCCAGCCGGTCCACGTCGGCATCGAAATGCAGGATGTCGCCGGCCTTGATGGCGATGGCGCCGTCCTTGAAGCGGCCGATGCGCAGCTTCGGCCCCTGCATGTCGGCGATGACGCCGATGGGCCGGTTCATCTCTTTTTCCAGCCGGCGGATGCGGGCCAGCACCTCGCCATGGTTTTCCTGCGTGCCATGGGAGAAGTTGAGGCGGAACACGTCCACCCCGGCGAGGAACAGCGCCTTCAGCTTCTCCTCGCTGTTGGAGGCGGGGCCGACGGTGGCGACGATCTTGGTGGCACGCTGGCGCTTCAGGGGCTGTTGGCGCTTCGTGGGCATGGCGTTTTCCTTCGCTCCCGCGTTTGATCACGCGTTGGTATGGGTCTTGTTGAGTCGAGCGCTCTTGGGGCCATCATGCACGCGCTTCATGTAAGCATAAAGTCGCATAAGCGGCAGCAGGGCTGACCGATGGCGGCGGCGGCTTCGCATCTTCCGGAGGCTTGGCGTCTTCCGGCGGATGGTCGCGGCACACCGGCGCCGCGGCAGCGCCGGGCGGCAGGTGCAGCCAGCCCGGCCCCTCCCCCGCACGGGGGGAGGGATCACGTTCAGCCGAGGCGGGCCTGAACCCGCCCCGGGCTCAGGCGATCTCGTGGTTCGCCAGCAGCTCCAGCGCCTTCACCATGGCGGAGTGGTCCCACTTGGAGCCGCCGTGGGCGGCGCAGGCGTTGAACAGCTCCTGGCAGGTGGCGGTGTTGGGCAGGCTCACGCCCAGGGCCTTGGCGCTCTGGAGCGCAAGGTTGAGGTCCTTCTGGTGCAGCTCGATGCGGAAGCCCGGATCGAAGGTGCGCTTCACCATGCGGTCGCCGTGCACTTCGAGGATCTTGGACGAGGCGAAGCCGCCCATCAGCGCCTGCCGCACCTTGGCCGGATCGGCGCCCGCCTTGGAGGCGAACAGCAGGGCCTCGCCCACCGCCTCGATGGTCAGCGCCACGATGATTTGGTTCGCCACCTTGGTGGTCTGGCCGTCGCCGTTGCCGCCCACGAGGGTGATGTTCTTGCCCATCTTGTCGAACAGGGGCTTCACCGTCTCGAACGCGCCTTCCGGCCCGCCCACCATGATGGTGAGGGAGGCGGCCTTGGCGCCCACCTCGCCGCCGGAGACCGGGGCATCGAGATAGTCGCAGCCGAGCGCGTTGATCTTCTCCGCGAAGCCCTTGGTGGCAACCGGCGAGATGGAGCTCATGTCCACCACGATCTTGCCCTTGGCGAGGCCCTCGGCGATGCCGCCCTTGCCGAACAGGGCCTCTTCCACGTGCGGGGTATCCGGCACCATGGTGATGATGATGTCGGAGGCCTTGGCCACGTCGGCGGAGGAGGCGCAGGCGGTGGCGCCCTTCGCCGTCAGCTCCGCGGGGATGCGGAACACGTCATAGACGAACAGGGTGTGGCCGGCGTCGATGAGGTGTCCCGCCATGGGGGAACCCATGATGCCGAGGCCGATGAATCCGACGTTCATGTGCGTTTCTCCTGAAGAGTGTTTTGGTCGAAAGACAATCGTCTCGAACGAACCGTCATGGCCGGGCTTGTCCCGGCCATCCACGCGGTGCCGCCTGCGCACTGCGATGAATGCCGCTCCCGGCCGCGGGGCGTGGATGCCCGGCACAAGGCCGGGCATGACGCCGTACTGCCGGCTGGAGGATCACCCCTTGTAGGGCGCGAACCAGCCGATGCCCTCGTCGGTGGTGGTCTTGGGCTTGTATTCGCAGCCGATCCAGCCGTCGTAGCCGGTGTCGTCGATGGCCTTGAACAGGAAGGGATAGTTGATCTCGCCCGTGCCCGGCTCGCCGCGGCCCGGATTGTCGGCAAGCTGGATGTGCTTGATGCGGGCAATGTTGGTGCGGATGGTGGGGGTAAGGTCCCCCTCCATGATCTGCATGTGATAGATATCGTACTGGAAGAAGATGTCGTCCGCGCCCACTTCGTCCAGCACCGCAAGGGTCTGCCTGGTGTTGTGCAGGTGGAAGCCGGGGATGTCGCGGGTGTTGATGGCTTCCACCACGAAGGGGATGCCCGCCTTCTTCAGCTCGGCGGCGGCGAACTTCAGGTTGTTCACCAGCGTCTCGTGGACCTTTTCGGCGGGAACATCCTTCGGGGTCAGGCCGACGAGGCAGTTGAGGGCCTTGGTGCCAAGGGCCTTCGCGTAATCGATGCCCTTGCCGACGCTGTCCTGGAATTCGCCTTCGCGGCCCGGCAGGCAGGCGATGCCACGCTCGCCCGCCGCCCAGTCGCCGGCCGGCAGATTGTGCAGCACCTGGGTGAGCTTGTAGGTGGCCAGCTTCTCCGCCAGCGCATCCTTTTCATACGGATAGGGGAAGAGATATTCGACCCCGGTGAAGCCGGCCGCAGCCGCCTTTGCGAAGCGGTCGAGGAAGTCGATCTCGTTCCACAGCATGGTGAGGTTGGCGCAGAACTTGGGCATGCGTCTCTCCGCGGGCTGAGCCTTGGGCTAGAACGTTTTCCGCTCGCCTTGGCTCGCAGAAATCGCTCTAGAGTTATGCGTTAACGCGTTTTCTTCACGCGAACCGGTATCCACTTCGCTTGAAAACGCTCTTGTCACGCCGCCATGCCCCGGCCTTGCGGGGCATCCACGGCTTTATGGAAGGGGCGAAGGGCGGCAAAGGGCACCCCCCGGAGGAACCGGGGGATGCCGCAGATGCCGGGAACGGAGCGTGCGGGGCTTACTCCGCCGGCTCGAGGGCGCGGACCTGATCCAGCGGCACGTCGAGGATTTCCTCGAACTCGTTGACCGCGTTGATCTCCAGCCCCATGGCGATGTTGGTGACGCGCTCCAGGATGAACTCGATCACCACCGGCACCTGGTGCTCGTCCATGAGCTTCTGGGCGTTGGCGAAGGCGTCCTTGAACTCGTTGGGGGTGCGCACGCGGATGGCCTTGCAGCCCAGGCCCTCGGCCACCGCCACGTGGTCCACGCCGTAGGCGCCGGCCTCCTCCGAATTGATGTTGTCGAAGGCGAGGCTCACCTCGAAGTCCATGTTGAAGCCGCGCTGCGCCTGCCGGATGAGGCCGAGGTAGGAGTTGTTCACCACCACGTGCAGGTAGGGCAGCTTGTGCTGGGCGCCCACCGCCAGCTCTTCCACCATGAACTGGAAGTCGTAGTCGCCCGAGAGCGCCACGATCTTGGCATCGGGCCGCGCGGCGCGCACGCCGAGGGCCGCCGGCAGGGTCCAGCCCAGCGGGCCGGCCTGGCCGCAATTGATCCAGTGGCGCGGATTGTAGACGTGCAGGAACTGCGCGCCGGCGATCTGCGACAGGCCGATGGTGGAGACGTAGGTGACGTCGCGGCCGAGGGCCTCGTTCATCTCCTCGTAGACCCGCTGCGGCTTCAGCGGCACCACGTCGAAGTGGGACTTGCGCAGCATGGTCTGCTTGCGCTCGAGGCATTCGTTGGCCCACGCCGACCAGTCCGGCAGCTTGCCCGCGGCCTTCAGCGCCCGGGCGGCCACAACGAACAGTTCCAGCGCCGCCTTCGCATCGGAGACGATGCCGAAATCCGGCCCGAACACGCGGCCGATCTGGGTCGGCTCGATGTCCACATGGATGAACTTGCGCCCCTGGGTGTAGACCTCCACCGAGCCGGTATGGCGGTTGGCCCAGCGGTTGCCGATGCCGACCACGAAGTCGGACGCCAGCATGTTGGCATTGCCGTAGCGGTGCGAGGTCTGCAGGCCGCACATGCCGGCCATCAACGGATGGTCGTCGGGGATGGTGCCCCAGCCCATGAGGGTGGGGATGACCGGGATGCCGGTCAGCTCGGCGAATTCCACCAGCAGGTCGGAGGCATCCGCATTGATGACGCCGCCGCCGGAGACGATGAGCGGGCGCTTGGCGCCGAGGATCATCTCCATGGCCTTGTCGATCTGCGCCGGGGTCGCCGCCGGCTTGTAGACCGGCAGGCTGGCGTAGGTCTCCTCGTCGAACTCGATCTCGGCGAGCTGCACGTCGATGGGCAGGTCGATGAGCACCGGGCCGGGACGGCCCGAGCGCATGACGTGGAACGCCTGCTGGAACACCATGGGCACCAGCGCCGGCTCGCGCACGGTGACGGCCCACTTGGTGACCGGCTTGGCGATGGATTCGATGTCCACCGCCTGGAAGTCTTCCTTGTAGAGGCGGGCGCGGGGGGCCTGGCCGGTGATGCACAGGATCGGGATGGAATCCGCCGAGGCGGAATAGAGGCCGGTGATCATGTCGGTGCCGGCAGGGCCGGAGGTGCCGATGCACACGCCGAGATTGCCGGCCACCGCGCGGGTGTAGCCCTCGGCCATGTGGGAGGCGCCTTCCACATGGCGCGCCAGCACGTGGCGGATGGAGCCCCGCGCCTTCATGGCGGAATAAAGCGGGTTGATGGCCGCGCCCGGAACGCCAAAGGCGCAACGGATGCCTTCCTTCTCAAGGACACGGACGGCGGCATCGACAGCACGCATGCGGGCCATGGCATTTCCTCCTATTGGTCTTTTTGACTTGCATTCTGAATACGCCCCGGCCGTCTTCGCTTCTATGGGAAGAAACGGAATGACATTGATGCCCTGAGAGAAACAATCATGCGCAACGCCTTCATTCTCGCGGTTCGGGCCCGGTGCTACCCTTGGGAAACGGGCGGAAAAGGGAGGCAGGAATGCGGAAGACAGGCACGCTGCTTTGCGCCGTGGCGGGCGCACTTCTGGCCCTCGCCCCGGCGGCGCAGGCCCAGGCGCTGAGCGAGTTGTCGTGCCGGGCGCTGTGGGTCCAGCGCAATGCCGTCTATGCGGAGCGCGGCTACTGCTTCAAGACCGCGGACGCCATCGCCACCTTCGGCGAGCGGTGCTTCCCGCCCTACGGCCAGCTCACCCCGTCCCAGCAGCGCTTCGTGGACGAGGTGAAGATGTGGGAAGCCCGCAAGGGCTGCCGCTGAGCCCCGACGCCGAGGGGAATTTGCTGCGAACGGATCGCATTCAGCGCCGACATGCTATAGGTGGTGCGCCTGCCCTGCGGACGCGCGCCTGACCGGGCGCCGCCCCTTCCAACACCCGCAAGACGCCAATGACCGACATCGCCACGCGCGTCTACAACCACACCTGGAAGATCGACCCCATCGTGCGCTCCGTGCTCGACACGGACTTCTACAAGCTGCTGATGGGGCAGACGATCTTCAACCGCCACCGGGCGACGCGCGTCACCTTCGGCATCCACAACCGCTCCACCCACATCAGGCTGGCCGAGATCATCGATGTGGGCGCCCTGCGCGAGCAGCTCGACCATGTGCGCTCTCTCAAGCTCACCCGGGGCGAGAGCACGTGGCTGCGCGGCAACATGTTCTACGGCAAGCGGCAGATGTTCTCGCCGGACTATGTGGCCTGGCTGGAGGGCTTCCGCTTCCCCGCCTATCACCTGGAAAAGCGCGACGGGCAGTATGAGCTGACCTTCGAGGGGCCGTGGGTCGAAACCACCATGTGGGAGATCCCGGCGCTTGCCATCATCAACGAGCTGCGCTCGCGCGCGGTGCTGAAGGGCATGGGCAAGTTCGAGCTGCAGATCCTCTATGCCCGGGCCATGGCGCGGGTGTGGGAGAAGGTGCAGTTCCTGAAGACCATCGCCCCCGTCAACATCGCCGATTTCGGCACCCGCCGCCGCCACGGCTTCCTGTGGCAGGACTGGTGCGTGCAGTCCCTCATCGAGGGGCTGGGCGAGGGCTTCCTCGGCACCTCCAACTGCCTCATCGCCATGCGGCGCGAGGTGGAGGCCACCGGCACCAACGCCCACGAGCTGCCCATGGTCTATGCGGCGCTGGCCCGCAACGACGAGGAACTGGCCTGGGCGCCCTACCAGGTGCTGGCCGACTGGCAGGAGGATTATGACGGCAACCTGCGCGTCATCCTGCCCGACACCTACGGCACCAGCGGCTTCCTGAAGCGCGCGCCCGACTGGGTGGCGCACTGGACCGGCATCCGCATCGACAGCAAGGACCCCGTGGAGGGCGGTGAGGAGGCCCTCGCCTGGTGGCGGGCGCGGGGCCAGGACCCGCGCGACAAGCTCGCCATCTTCTCCGATGCCCTCGATGCCGAGGAGGTGGCGCGCATCCACCGCACCTTCCTGGGGCGCATGCGGCTCGGCTTCGGCTGGGGCACACTGCTCACCAACGATTTCCGGGGCCTCGCCCCCAATGGGGCGCTCGACCCCATCTCCATCGTCTGCAAGGTCATCTCGGCCAATGGCCGCCCGGCGGTGAAGCTCTCCGACAACCCCACCAAGGCCATGGGGCCGGCGGAGGAGATCGAGCGCTACAAAAGGGTGTTCGAGGTAGGCGAGCAGGTCGCCCGCCACGCTTTGGTCTGACAGCCTGTTTGGAAATTCAAAAGGACCTAGCCGCAATCACCCCGTCATGCCCGGGCTTGTCCCCGAAGTCGGCTGTTGCCGACTTCGGCTCTCGTGAGTCGGAACTCGGGAGCACCCGAGTTCCGGGTATCCACGCCGCGCCGCTTGCGACGACCTACGAAAGCCTGTCCCAGCGTCGCCGCGTGGATGGCCGGGTCAAGCCCGGCCATGACGGTGATAAAGCCCCTGTGGGGCTTCCGGCGCTCACCCGAGCGAATTTTCCAACCAGGCTCTGACTTCACACCCCTACCGTCCGCTCCCCCGCTGCGGTTCGCCGAGCCGCGGCAGCGGATGGCCGCGTGTGATTCACCTTTAAATGCATCAATGATGTGGTATAATTTCATTATCAACGCGTTTTATATGTGATATTGGAGAAGAACATGGCGACCCTGCGACTTGGCGACGTGGTTCCCGATTTCGAGGCCGTGACCACCGAAGGCCCCATCAAGTTTCACGAGTGGCTCGGCGACAGCTGGGGCATCCTGTTCTCCCACCCCAAGAACTTCACCCCGGTGTGCACCACGGAGCTGGGACAGGTGGCGCACCTGAAGGGTGAGTTCGACAAGCGCGGCGTAAAGGTGATCGGCCTGTCGGTGGACACCATCGAGAACCACCCGGCCTGGGTGGGCGACATCAAGGACGCCACCGGCGCCAGCCTCAACTTCCCGCTGATCGCCGACTCGGACAAGAAGGTCTCCGACCTCTACGACCTGATCCACCCCAACGCGAGCGACACCGCCACCGTGCGCTCGGTGTTCATCATCGGGCCGGACAAGAAGCTGAAGCTGTCCCTGACCTATCCGGCCTCCACGGGCCGCAACTTCGACGAGATCCTGCGGGTGGTGGACAGCCTCCAGCTCACCGCCAAGCACTCGGTCGCGACCCCGGTGAACTGGAAGCACGGCGAGGACGTGATCATCGTCCCCTCCATCACCGACGAGGCGGCGAAGGAGAAGTTCCCTGAAGGCTGGAAGACCGTGAAGCCCTATCTGCGCGTGGTGCGCCAGCCGGGCGCCTGAGCGCCCAGGCCATACGCGCACGAGCCATACGCGGCGGGGCGTCCCACGGCATGCATCCCGGCCGGCTCACGCCGGCCGGTTTCGTTTCGGGCTTGTCTGGTTTCAGCCGGCCTGTTCAGGCCGACATGATGTAGTCGCGCAGCTGGGCGCTCTCGCGCTCCATCTCCTCCACGCGGAACTTCACCACGTCGCCGATGGAGATGATGCCCACCAGCTTGTCGCCCGACACCACGGGCACATGGCGGAAGCGGCCGCGCGTCATGCGCTCCATGATCACCGGAACGGTCTCGTCGGGCGTGCAGGTCACCACCGCGCGCGTCATCACGCTGGACAGCGGCTCGGCGAGCACGCCGACCCCCTGTTCGCCGATCAGGCGCACCACGTCGCGCTCGGAGATGATGCCTTCCACGCTCATGGCGTCGTCAACCACGACGATGGCGCCGATGCGGCGCCCGGCAAGGCGCGCCACGGCATCGCCCACGGTCGCGTCCGGCCCGATGGTGCAGATGTCGTTGCCCTTGCGGCTGAGGATGACGCTCACGGTCATAGGCGTTGGCTCCCTTCTCGTCATTCCAGGGACCGGCTCCGCCGTTGGCCGGTCTTCTCTGGCGCATGGTTTGGAAGAGTTATGATCCCTCGCAATGCGCTGCGACGCAAGCGCACACTAAAGTCGGAGGCACGGATCGCGGAAGATGAAGCCCCGCCCATGCCGCAGTGCGGCGGTGGTCAGGCCGGCTGGCGCTTCCCGACCGGATCGAACAGCGGGAACAGCAGCAGCCCGGCGACGAAGCCGCCCACATGGGCCTGCCAGGCGATCTGCGCCCCATCCGCCCCCGGCAGGGACACCCCGACCGCGAACAGCAGGTTGAGGGCGAAGAAGGCCCCCACGAACACCAGCACCCGGCGATCGGTGAAATTCTCCAGGAGAGAACCCGCCGGCTGATGGTCGGCGAAGATGGCGCGCCGTCCCGACAGGGCCGCGCCGGGGGCGAAGGCGAAGCGCACCGCCGCCGCCATGGTGCCGGACACCGAGGCCGAGGCGCCGATGAGCGGCACCAGGGCATCGGGATAGCTCAGGTAATGCGCCAGCGCGCCGCCCGCCGCCGTCACCGCGAAGAAGGCCACGAACCGCGCCGAGCCGAAGCGCCGCGCCACCGGCGTGCCGAAGGCCAGGAGCCAGACCAGATTGACGATGACGTGCATCCAGTTGGCATGCAGGAAGGCGTAGCTCACCGGGGTCCAAAGCTTCGGCCCGAAGCCGCCCGGCAGGTAGAACAGGGTGTCGGGCAGGCCATAGCGGGCCGGGACGAAGGCGAAATAGGTCAGGACCTCGAGGTCCGCGTCGTCCGACAGCACGATGGCGCGCAGCGCGTGGATGAGCACCAGCACCAGCGCCAGCGCGGCGACCGCGCCGGGCACGTTGAAGACAGGCTGCCGATCCGGCACGCCGGGGAAGGAAGGGCCACGGGACACGCCCTGCACATAGGAGCCCGGGCCCGGTGCGGCAAGTAAAATGCGGCGGGTCAAAACGGCCCAGGTGGCCGGCGCCACATGGCCGCACCGCCCTCTGCCCGCCGCCGCCGCGACCAATGGCGCCGCGTCGGCCCTCACGGCCCACACGAGGCAAACGCAGCCGCGCGCTGCATGGCGCGCGGCTGCGTATGAGCCGTGGGTGTTCTACTCGGCCGGGGCCGGGTGGTGCGGCGGCTCGGCCTTGGCCTCGCGGCGGGCGCCGAGGCCGGCGAGCCAGCGGGCGAAGACGTAGAAGGTGGGCGTGAAGATCAGGCCGAACAGCGTCACCCCGATCATGCCGGAGAACACCGCCGTGCCCAGCGCCTGCCTGAGCTCGGCGCCCGCGCCGGTCGCCCACACCAGCGGCACCACGCCGAGGATGAAGGCGAGCGAGGTCATCACGATGGGCCGAAGCCGCAGGCGCGAGGCCTCCACCGCCGCCTCGCGCCGGCCATGGCCCTGGTCTTCCAGCTGCTTGGCGAACTCGACGATGAGGATGGCGTTCTTGGCGGCAAGGCCGATGAGCACGATGAAGCCCACCTGGGTCAGGATGTTGTTGTCCTGTCCCCTCAGGATCACGCCGATGAGCGCGGCCACCAGGCACATGGGCACGATGAGGATGACCGCCAGAGGCAGGGTCAGGCTCTCATACTGGGCCGCCAGCACCAGGAACACGAACACCACGCCCAGCGCGAAGGCGAAGATGGCGGTGTTGCCGGCCTTCTGCTGCTGGTAGGCCAGCGCCGTCCATTCATAGGAGAAGCCCTGCGGCAGCACCTTCGCCGCCAGCTCCTGCATGATCTGGATGGCCTGGCCCTGCGAATAGCCGGGGGCCGGCGAGCCATCCAATTCGGCGGCGGGATAGAGATTGTAGCGCGGCACCCGGTAGGGACCGGAAATGTCGCGCACGGTGGTGAAGGAGCCCAGCGGCACCGTCTCCCCGCCCGCGGCGCGCACCCGGATCGAGAGCACGTCCTTGGGATCGAGGCGGAACGGCGCGTCGGCCTGGGCCTGCACCCGGAAGGTGCGGCCGAACAGGTTGAAATCGTTGACGTAGGACGAGCCGATATAGGTCTGCAGCGCCGCGAACAGGTCGGCGATGTTGACCTTCAGCAGCTGCGCCTTCTGCCGGTCGATGTCGAGGAACAGCTGGGGCGTGGAGGTCTCGAACAGCGAATAGACCTGCATCAGCCCCGGCGTCTGCGCGGCGGCGCCCATCATGGCGTAGGTGGCATTGCGCAGGGCGAGGAGGCCCGCGCCGGAGCGGTCCTCGACCATCATGCGGAAGCCGCCGGCATTGCCGATGCCCTGCACCGGCGGCGGCTGCACCACGATCATCTGGGCTTCCTGGATGCCCGCCATCTTCCCGAACAGCACCTTCTGCACCGCAGAGGCGGTCTCGTCGGGATGGCCCTCGCGCTCGGGGAAGGGCTTCAGGATCACGAACATGGCGCCGGCGTTGGGCGCGTTGGTGAAGGTGGCCCCCGAGAAGCCGGCGATGTTGATGACGCGGCTGACGCCCGGCGTGCCGAGCACCAGATCGCCGGCCTGCTTCATCACCGTCTCGGTGCGCTGCATGGAGGCGCCGGGCGGCAGCTGAGCGGCGATGATGAGATAGCCGCGGTCCTGCTGCGGGATGAAGCCCTGGGGCGTGGTGGTGAACAGATAGCCGCCGAAGGCGACGATGCCCACATAGACGATCAGCACCAGCGCCACCACGCGCACGAGGCGCGCCGTCACATAGGCATAGCCGTTGCCGAGGCCCTCGAAGGCGCGGTTGAAGAGGCCGAAGAAACCCACCACCGGCCGGGCATACCAGGCCGGCTTCTCATGGGCCGCGCGATGCGGCTTCAGCAGCAGCGCGCACATGGCGGGCGACAGGGTCAGCGACACCAGCAGCGAGATCAGGGTGGAGCCGGCGATGGTGAGGGCGAACTGGCGATAGAATTCGCCGGACAGGCCGGTGATGAAGGCAGTGGGCACGAACACCGACGACAGCACCAGCGAGATGGCCACCAGCGCGCCGCCCACCTCGTCCATGGTCTTGTAGGCGGCATCGCGCGGGGAGAGCCCGGCCTCGATGTTGCGCTCCACGTTCTCCACCACCACGATGGCGTCATCCACCACGATGCCGATGGCCAGCACCAGGCCGAACAGGGACAGGTTGTTCAGCGAGAAGCCGAACAGGCCCATGACGAAGAAGGTGCCGATGAGCGAGATCGGGATGGCGAGGATGGGGATGATCGCCGCCCGCCAGGTCTGCAGGAACAGGATCACCACCAGCACCACCAGCACGATGGCCTCGCCGATGGTGTGCACCACCGCATCCACCGACTGCTGGATGAACTGGGTGGGGTTGTAATAGATGCCGTAATTCAACCCCACAGGGAAGGTCTTGCCGATGCGCGCCATCTCGGCGACCACGGCGTTGCCGGTGGCCAGCGCGTTGGAGCCGGGGCGCTGGAACACGCCGAGCTGGATCGAGATGTCCTTGTCGAGGAACGAGGTCGAGGCATAGTCCTGGGCCGCGATCTCCACCCGGCCCACGTCCTTCAGCCGCACCAGCGCCTGGTCGGTCTGCTTGATGACGATGTCGGAGAAGGCCCGCGCATCCGTCAGCCGGCCGAGAGTGCGCACCGCGATCTGGAAGGCG
This sequence comes from Xanthobacter oligotrophicus, assembly GCF_008364685.1. Lineage (GTDB taxonomy): Bacteria > Pseudomonadota > Alphaproteobacteria > Rhizobiales > Xanthobacteraceae > Xanthobacter > Xanthobacter oligotrophicus. The sequence goes on along the minus strand of NZ_VTTL01000005.1, from coordinate 358,116 downwards.
CGCTGCTCCGGCACCGGCGGCGCGTTGAGCACGCCGGAGGCCACCTGGACGTTCTGTGCCTTCAATGCCGCCACCACGTCGGTGGTGGTGAGGTTGAGCTGGGACAGCCGGTCCGGATCAAGCCAGATCTGCATGGCGTATTCGCGCGAGCCGAACACGGTGATGGAGCCCACGCCATCGATGCGCGAGAGCACGTCCTTGATCTCGATATTGGCGAAGTTCGAGATGAAGAGCGGATCACGCGAGCCGTCGGGGGAATACAGGCTCACCACCAGCATCAGGTCCGGCGAGGACTTGGCCGTGACCACGCCCACCTGCTGCACTTCGCTGGGAAGGCGCGGCTGGGCGATGGCGACGCGGTTCTGCACCTGCACCTGGGCGATGTCGAGGTTGGTGCCGATGTCGAAGGTGACAGAAATGGAGAAGCGGCCGTCCGCCGTCGAGTTGGACGACAGGTAGAGCATGCGCTCCACGCCGTTGATCTGCTGCTCGATGGGCGCGACCACGGTCTCGGCGACGATTTCCGCCGAGGCGCCGGGATATTGCCCGGTCACCGTGATCACCGGCGGGGCGATATCGGGATACTGGGCCACGGGCAGGCGCAGGTAGGTCACCGCGCCGAGGATCATGACGACGGCGGAGACCACCGAGGCGAAGATGGGCCGGTCGATGAAGAAGTGTGAGAAGCGCATCTTCTCACCTCACTTCGCGGTGGAGGCGGCAGGGGCGGCTGCGGGCGGAGGGCTGGCCTCCGCCATCTGCGGGTTCACGGTGACGCCTGGCCGCACGCGCATCAGGCCGTTGACCACCACCTTGTCGTCCGCCGTGAGGCCGGAGCGGATCACCCGCATGTCGCCCACCAGCGGCCCCAGGGTGACCACCTTCTGCAGCACCTTGTTCTCCGGCCCGATCACATAGACGAACTTGTTCACCTGCTCGGTGCCGATGGCGGCGTCCGGCACTGCCAGCGACTGGTAGGGGGCGGAAGAATCGAGGCGGATGCGGGCGAACATGCCGGGGCGGAACACGCCATTCTTGTTCTCGAACACGGCGCGGCCACGGATGGTACCGGTCTCCCGGTCGACGACGTTGTTCAGGAAGTCGAGCTTGCCCGGGTGGGTGAAATCCTTGTCGTCGATCAGCTTGAGGGCCACCGGGTCGCCGGACACGTCGGCCCCGCCCTTGCGGCGCAGGATGCGCAGCAGGGAGGCCTCGTCGATGGTGAACTCAAAGCGGATGGGATCGATGGAGACGATCACCGCCAAAAGGGTGGGCGTGGCGCCGGAGCCGGCGGCCACATAATTGCCCACCGACACGCGCCGATCGCCGATGCGGCCCGAAACCGGGGCGCGCACCTCGGTGAAGGTGAGGTCGAGCTGGGCCGAGTGGACGGCCGCCTCCTGCGACATCACCGTCGCGGCGGCAGCGCGCGCGGCCTGGGTGCGCTGGTCGAACGCCTGCTTGGAGATGGCGTTGGAGGTGCGGTCCTCCAGCAGCGTCTTGGCGCGGTCGAGGTCGGCCTTGGTGAAGTCGAGATTGGCCTTGGCCTGGTCGAGGTTGGCCTTGGCCTGGTCGAGGGCGATCAGGTACGGGCGCTGGTCGATGGTGAAGAGCAGGTCGCCCTCCTTCACCATCTGGCCGTCGGTGAAATGGATCTTGTCCAGATAGCCGGCCACCCGGGCGCGCAAATTCACCTCGTCGATGGCGACGAAGCGGCCCACATATTCGTCCTGGTCGGTGACGGTCTTGGTCTGCGGCGTGGCCACCGTCACCTGGGGCGGGGGCGGGGCGCCCTGCTGCTGGGCGGAAGGCTGTCCGCACGCGGCGAGCGGCAGGGCAAACGCAACAAGAACGACCCAAAGGCGCGGGGCAAGAAGGCGCGGGGCAAGCGTCGAGGCAAGCGTCATGGCAATCCGGCTCCTCGACGGACGAACGTCCGCCAACGAAGATGTGAAGAAGGTTCGGCACCTCCCGCAACCGACGAGCCGAAACCGGAAGACGGCGCATCCGATAGCACAGGCTGCTGCGATGCAAAACGGTTCATCGCGGCAAAGGTCACGATTGTCAGCGTCCGTGTCACCGCCGCTGCGGCCGCACGCTGGCCGGTGGCAACGGCGGCGAAATCGCCGCGTCCCGGCTCCGGAACGGTCGCGCCAGCGTAAAGCACGGCGCCGCCCGGGATTACCCGCAGGCGCATCACTTCCCCGCGAGCCGGACTGCCGAGAGGCAATGGAGTGTGGCAAGGCGCGGGGCCGGTGCCGCGCGAGGATGCGGGAGGTGCCTGCGGACGGCGCATCTCTCCTTCCCCGCCCACAACCGGCAGGCGTAGATTTCGCCTGCGGGACCAGACCGGCCACAGGCCGGAAAAATGGGAGGGGCTGTCTTATGAAACCATCCGCATGGATGCTGGCGCCGGCACTGGTGCTGCTGGCCACGCCCGAGGCAATCGCACAGGGCAAGCCGAAGACCAGCGACCAGATCCGGCAGGAGTGCCACGCGGAATACCCGTCGGGCTCCGGCTACCGGGATCGCTCCGACCTGATCTCGAAATGCATCCAGCGCAAGAAGGCCGAGGCCGGCGGCAAGCATTGAGGCTTGGGCCCCGGAACGGGCGTCTCAGCCGCTGATCCGGCCCTTGAGCTTGAACGGCGCCATGCCGGCGCGAGCCAGCTCGTCCGCGCGCTCGTTCTCGGCGTGGCCGGCGTGGCCCTTCACCCAGTGCCAGCGCAGGGTGTGGCGCTTCAGCGCCTCATCCAGGCGCTCCCACAGGTCCTGGTTCTTCACCGGCTTCTTGTCGGCGGTGCGCCAGCCGTTGCGCTTCCAGCCGTGCATCCACTTGGTGACGCCGTCCTTCAGATAGGCGCTGTCGGTGTGCAGATCGACAGCGCACGGCTCCTTCAGCGCCTCCAGCGCGGAGATGGCGCCCATCAGCTCCATGCGGTTGTTGGTGGTGAGAAGCTCGCCGCCGCTCAATTCCCGTTCGTGGGCGCCGAAGCGCAGGATCGCGCCCCAGCCGCCGGGGCCGGGATTGCCCGAGCAGGCCCCGTCCGTGAACACCGCAACCTCTTTCATGCCGCCAGACCGTAATCCTGCGCGCTGTCCACCGCCTGGTGGAAGCGCAGCTTCCTGAGATATTCCAGCGGATCCTTGGGGCGCACCAGCGCGCCCTCGGGCACGTTCAGCCAGTCCACGAGGCGGGTGAGCAGGAAGCGCAGCGCGGCGCCGCGGGCGAGGCGCGGCAGGGCCGCCTTTTCCGCGTCCGACAGGGGACGCACCGCCTCGTAGCCCGACAGGAGCGCCCGCCCCTTGGTGACGTTGTAGGAGCCGTCCTGCTCGAAGCACCAGGCGTTGAGGCACACCGCCACGTCATAGGCGAGGAAGTCGGTGCAGGCGAAGTAGAAGTCGATGATGCCCGAGAGCTTTTCATCGAGGAAGAAGGCGTTGTCCGGGAACAGGTCGGCATGGATCACGCCCGACGGCAGGTCCTGCGGCCAGCTCGCCTCAAGCGTCGCCAGCTCCGCTTCGATGGCACCGGCAAGACCCGGCGCGACACCGTCCGCCTGCCCGTCCGCCGCCTCCAACAGGGGCCGCCAGCCGGCGACGGAGAGGTTGTTGGCCCGCGCCAGGGCGAAGTCCGCGCCGGCCAGATGCAGCTGGGCAAGGCCCCGCCCCAGCTCGGCGCAATGCTCGGCCGTGGGCCGGCGCACCGAGACGCCCGGCAGGAAGGTGACCATGGCCGCTGGCCGCCCCGCGATCTCCGAAAGCACCGCCCCCGAGCGCTGCGCCACCGGCTGCGGGCAGGAGAGGCCGCGCGCCGCCAGATGCTCCATCAGGCCGATGAAGAAGGGCAGGTCGTCCCGGTTCACCCGCTTCTCATAGAGGGTGAGGATGTAGCTGCCCCGCGTGGTCTGGACCAGGAAGTTGGAGTTCTCCACCCCTTCCGCGATGCCGTGGAAAGAGGTGAGTGTACCGATGTCGTAACCGGACAGAAAAGCCTCAAGCTCCGCCGGCGAAACGTCCGTATAGACCGCCACGATCTACTCCGCCGCATCCGGCCGCAGGGCGCGCGGCAGGGGGAAGAACACGTCTTCTTCCGTTGAGGTCACGGTCTCGACCGTCACGGTGAAGCGTTCGGCGAAGGCATCGATGATTTCTTCCACCAGCACCTCGGGCGCCGAGGCGCCAGCGGTGACGCCGAGGCTGGCGATGCTGGAAAACACCGTCCAGTCGATGTCCACCGCCCGCTGCACCAGCACGGCGCGGGCGCAGCCGGCGCGCTCGGCCGCCTCGCGCAGGCGCTGGGAATTGGAGGAATTGGGCGCACCCACCACCACCAGCGCATCCACCTTGGGCGCGATGGCCTTCACGGCCTCCTGCCGGTTGGTGGTGGCGTAGCAGATGTCTTCCTTGTGCGGCTCGCTCAGGGTCGGGAAGCGCTCGCGCAGGATGGCGATCATCTGCGCCGTGTCGTCCAGCGACAGGGTGGTCTGCGTCACATAGGCGAGGTTGTCCGGATCGCGCGGCATCACGGTGCGCGCATCCTCGGCGGTCTCGATCAGGGTGAAGGCGCCGTCCGGCAACTGGCCGATGGTGCCCACCACCTCCGGATGGCCCTCATGGCCAATGAGCAGGATGTGCCGGCCCTTGCGGAAATGCACCTGGGCCTCGCGGTGCACCTTGGTGACCAGCGGGCAGGTGGCGTCGATGGCGAACAGCTTGCGGGAGGTCGCCTCGTCCGGCACCGATTTCGGCACGCCGTGGGCGGAGAAGATCACCGGCGCGGAGGTGTCCGGCACCTCGTCCAGCTCCTCCACGAAGACGGCGCCCTTCCGCTTCAGGTCTTCCACCACGTATTTGTTGTGCACGATCTCGTGGCGCACATAGACCGGCGCACCATAGAGCTTCAGCGCCTGCTCCACGGCGTCGATGGCCCGCACCACGCCGGCGCAGAAGCCGCGCGGCGCGGCAAGAAGGATCTTGAGCGGCGGCTTTGCGGCGGCATCCGGCGCTGCGGCGGGGTCCATGGCAGGCTCGATCGAGGGCATGGGGCGAATTGGCGGTCTTGGGGCGCGCCTGTCAAGGGAGCGCAACGGCGCGCCGGCGATTTCGGGCGTCCGTTGCGGCACCGCCCGATTTCCGGTCCGCCCGCGCACGGCAATTGCAACTTGCCCCCGGCGCGCTTATGTTGGCCCGATCCCGGATAAAGCGATGAGTTCCGCGGTCCGCCCCAGGGGAGGGGTGGCCTTGCGAACCCGCATATGCCGACGCCACCAGATACCGACGCCAGCGCATACCCAAGCCCTGGCGTCACAGACCGAACAAGCCCGTGGACCGAAGCGTCCGACGACCAACAAGCCGCAAGAGGCCGCCATGTCGAACATACCTTTGATGCCCAAGGCCACCGCCGTCTGGCTCGTGGACAACACCGCCCTGACGTTCGAGCAGATCGGCGACTTCTGCAAGCTCCACCCCCTCGAGGTGAAGGGCATCGCCGACGGCGAGGTGGCGCAGGGGATCAAGGGGCTCGACCCCATCTCCACCGGCCAGCTCTCCCGCGACGAGATCACCGTCGCCGAGAAGAACCCCGACCGCCGGCTCAAGCTGCTGGAATCCAAGGTGCGCCTGCCGGAGCAGAAGAAGCGCCGTGGCCCGCGCTACACCCCGGTCTCGCGCCGCCACGACCGGCCCAACGCCATCCTCTGGCTGCTGCGCAACCATGCCGAGCTGAAGGACGCCCAGATCATCCGCCTGGTGGGCACCACCAAGTCCACCATCCAGTCCATCAAGGAGCGGACCCACTGGAACTCGGCCCAGCTCTCGCCCATGGACCCGGTGACGCTGGGCCTGTGCAGCCAGATCGATCTTGACCTCGAAGTCCAGCGCGCCGCCAAGGACCGTCCCGCCACCGCCATCGAGGACCGTGGCGCGACCCTGCTGCCGGCGGACGTCACCACCGGGCACGACGACCACGAGGAGGCCCCCAAGGGCCGCGAATCTCTCGATCTGGAGACCGTGTTCGCCAAGCTCGGCGGCTCGAAGAAGAACGAAAACGAGGACGACGACGAGGATTGATCCGGGCGGCACCGGCCTTCGACCGGTGCCGAACATCCCCCTCTCAGGCGCCGTAACAAAGAAGGCCCTCTTCCACCGGAAGAGGGCCTTTTGCTTTTGCGCAGGCTGGACGACGGGACGCCGTTCAGGACCAGTCTTTGAGCGGCCTCAATGGGCCATGAGCACGGGCACGGTCATGGTGGCGAGGATCTCGCGGGTCACGCCGCCCATCACCAGCTCGCGGATGCGGGAATGGCCGTAGCCGCCCATCACCACGAAATCGGCGCCCTGGTCGGCCACCTCGTTGAGAATGGCCGCCGCGATGGGCTCGCCGGAGGTTACCGGCAGTTTGCGCACCTTGGCGTTGAGGCCGTGGCGGGCGAGGTGGCGCACCACGTCGGCGCCTACGGTGTCTTCCTCGTCCCGATGGGACACCACGCGGAAGACCTCCACCTCCTTGGTGCGGTGAAGCAAAGGCAGCGCCTCGGCAAGCGCGCGGGCGGCGGGACGGCTACCGTCCCACGCCACCACGGCGCGCTCGGCGCTGAAGGGCTTCACCTGCACATAAGGCACGATGAGCACGGCGCGACCCGATTCCATCAGCACCGTCTCGGCAATCACCTCTTCCGGACCCGGCCGGTCCGGATCGGGCTGGGCCACCACCGTGAGGTCGAACAGCCGCGCCATCTCGGCGAAGCTGTTGGCGGCGACGCCGAGCGACGCGGACAGGCTGCGCACCTCGTGGGCGACCCCGGCCGCGCTGGCAGCGGCGGTGAAGCGCGCCGACGCCTTCTCGGCGGCGGCCTGGTTTTCCAGCACCTGCGCATCGATGAAATCGGTGGGGAGGGCGCCCATGTAGAAGGGCGGCACATCGATCTCATAGGCGACCGACAGGCCAGTGAGATGGGCACCGAAGCTTGCAGCGAGGCTCGCCGCGAAATCGCAGGCGCGATCCGTCTCAACCCCTTGGGCGAGATTGACCAGAATGTCGCGAATCATCACACAAGGCCCCCGTTCGGCCGTTTGAACGACGCGACCTTACCCTAAACTCGCCCAAAGTCTCGGGCCTTGATATCCCGCAAGCGACCCCACTCCTCGCGATGGCCGGCCGCCAAAATGACGACGCGGCCGCCTTGGGGGAAGACGGCCGCGCCAATGGCACGATCAATGGGGGGAGTGATCGAGCTGACCTGTCAACGCGGAGGAAAAGCGGAGGTTCCGCATCCTCGCAAAAAATTTCTGCTCCCTTTCGGGGCGGAGGCGGCTAGATGAGTTTGCATTCTCTGCGCGTGCCCGGCGGAAGTACCATGACACCTGATCTCAGCATCGTCGTTCCGCTCTACAACGAGGCCGAAGGCCTGCCCTTCTTCCATGCCAACTTGAGCGCCGCGGCCTCCGCCGAGGCGCACGCGCGCGGCCTCACCATGGAAATCGTCTATGTGGACGACGGCAGCCGCGACGGCAGCGCCGCGCTGGCCGCGAGCCTGCCGGTGCTGGGCATCGACATCCAGGTGGTGGCGCTGTCGCGCAATTTCGGCAAGGAGGCGGCCCTCATGGCCGGCCTCGACCATGCCCGCGGCGACGCGGTGATGTTCATGGACGGCGACGGCCAGCACCCGCCGGAGATGATCCCCACCTTCCTGCGCCTGTGGAAGGACGAGGGCTACGACGTGGCCTATGCGGTGAAGGCCGACCGCTCGGACGAGGCGGCGAGCCGGCGCCTGTTCGTGCGCGCCTTCTACAAGCTCCTGAACTTCGGCGCCGCCACCACCATTCCGGAGGATGCGGCCGACTTCCGCATCCTGTCCCCACGCGCCGCCGCCGCCTTGCGGCGCATGCCTGAGCGCAACCGCTTCTTCAAGGGCCTGTCGAGCTGGATCGGCTTCCGCCAGATCGCGGTGCCCTACCGGCCGGCACCGCGCGCCCATGGCTCCACCTCCTGGAGCTTCCTGCGGCTGCTGGGCCTGTCCATGGAGGCGCTGACCTCGTTCTCGCCGGCCCCGCTGCGCCTTGCCGCCGCGTTCGGCGCGGTGCTGGCGGGCCTTGCCCTGTTCTATGGCAGCTGGATCGTGGTGGAACGGCTCGTTTGGGGCATCCCGCTGCCGGGCTATCCCTCCATCGTCGTTGGCTTGATGGTGATCGGCGGCACTCAGCTACTGGTGATGGGGCTGATGGGCGAGTACGTCGCCCGCATCCTCTCCGAGATCAAGGCGCGCCCGGTCTATTACGTCGCCGACCACGTGCTCAACCGCGCCCCCGCCGAGGCCACAGGCCACCCCCTGACGGGACAGCCCATCTCCGGGCAGCCCTTCGCGGGTCCCGGCCACCCGTCGGCGCTGGCGTCGAGGGCCGAGCCGTGAAGCGCGTGGTCCTGTGCGCCGACGACTACGCCATCTCGCCCGGCGTGTCGGAGGCCATCCGCCGGCTGATCACGGCGCACCGGATCAACGCCACCTCAGTGATGACCGTGTTCGACGGCCTGATCGAGGAGGCCGACACCCTCAAGGCCGTTGCCGAGGAGCGGGATGTCAGCATCGGCCTGCATGTGACCCTCACCGGCACCTTTCCCCCGCTCTCCCGGGGCATGGCGGGCGCGAACGGCTGCTTCCCCTCCCTGTCCCAGGTGGTGCTCGCGGCCCTGTCGCGGCGGCTCGACGCCAAGGCTGTGGCGGCGGAAGTTGAGGCGCAGTTCGAGGCCTTCCTCGACGCCTTCGGCCGGCCGCCGGACCATGTGGACGGCCACCAGCACGTGCATGTGCTGCCGGTGGTGCGCAAGGCGGTCCTCGCCGCCACCGCTCGCTTCGCGCCCCGCGCCTGGCTGCGGGACGTGACCCCAGCCAAGGCGGCGCTCCATGGCTTCGATGCGAAGGGCCGGCTCATCGGCGCCTTCGCCAGCGGGTTCGCGCGGGATGCGGCGCGGCGCGGCCTTGTCACCAATCGCGGCTTCGGCGGCGCCTATGATTTTTCCGCCGACCACGATTTCGCGACCCTGCTCACCCACTTCCTGAAGGGCGTGCCCGATGGCGGGCTGGTGATGGTGCATCCCGGCCGGGTGGACGATCCGCTCACCGCCCGCGATCCCCTGACCCAGCAGCGGGAGGTGGAATACGCCGTGCTCCACGGCGCCGCACTGCCGGGCATCCTCGATGCCGCCGACGTGAGCCTCGCCCTGCCGGACGGGCTGCGGAACCAAGCTGCGGCGTGAGCAAAAAAGGCTCCCCCGCAGGGCGGAGGAGCCTTCCACTTCAGAACCCGAAGACAAGCCTCAGGGAAGTCAGGCCTCAGGCGAGGCCCACCTCGAACTTGGCCGCCGTCTTGGCCTTCACCTCGTCGAGGGTGACGCCCGGCGCCAGTTCCTTCAGCACCAGCGTGCCGCCGCGCTTGGTGAACGCGAACACCGCAAGGTCGGTGATCACGAAGTCGGTGACGTTGGTGCCAGTGAGCGGCAGGGTGCACTTCTCCACCAGCTTGGGCGCACCGGACTTCTCCACGTGCTCCATGAGCACGATGACCTCCTTGGCGCCGGCTACCAGGTCCATGGCGCCGCCCATGCCCTTCACCATCTTGCCGGGTACCATCCAGTTGGCGATGTCGCCGGTCTCGGAGACCTGCATGGAGCCGAGGATGGACAGGTCCATGTGGCCGCCGCGGATCATGGCGAACGAATCGGAGCTGGAGAAATAGGAGGTGTCCGGCACCTCGGTCACGGTCTGCTTGCCGGCGTTGATGAGGTCGGGATCCTCCTCGCCCTCATAGGGGAAGGGGCCGATGCCCAGCATGCCGTTCTCGCTCTGGAAGCTCACGGTCATGCCGGGGGGCAGCGCGTTGGCGACCAGGGTGGGGATGCCGATGCCGAGGTTGACGTAGAAGCCGTCGCGGATCTGCTGGGCGGCGCGGGCCGCCATCTCGTCACGGGTCCAGGCCATCTCACTTCACCTCTTCGCGCTTGCGGGTGGTCACCTTCTCGATCCGCTTCTCGGCGCCCTTGGCGACGACGATGCGGTCCACATAGATGCCGGGGGTGTGGATGGTGTCCGGGTCGAGATCGCCGATCTCCACCAGCTCCTCCACCTCGGCAATGGTGACCTTGCCGGCGGTGGCCATCATCGGATTGAAGTTCCGAGCGGTCTTGCGGTAGACGAGATTGCCTTCCTTGTCGGCCTTCCACGCCTTGATGATGGAGAGGTCGGCCACAAGGCCCGTCTCCAGCACATAGTGCTCGCCGTTGAACTCGCGGGTGGGCTTGCCCTCGGCGATGATCGTGCCGTAGCCGGTCTTGGTGTAGAAGCCGGGAATGCCGGCGCCGCCGGCGCGGATGCGCTCGGCCAGCGTGCCCTGCGGGTTGAACTCGAGCTCCAGCTCGCCGGCCAGGTACAGCTTCTCGAACAGCTTGTTCTCGCCCACGTAGGACGACAGCATCTTCTTGATCTGGCCGTTGGCGAGGAGGATGCCGAGGCCGAAATCGTCCACGCCGCAATTGTTGGACACGCAGGTGAGGTTCTTCGCGCCGAGGTCGCGGATGGCGGCGATGAGATTCTCGGGGATGCCGCAGAGGCCGAAGCCGCCGGCCATGATCATCATGCCGTCGGCGAGAACGCCCTCCAGGGCACTTTTCGCGTCCGGGTACACCTTGTGTCGCATCATTTCCTCCTCGGCGCTGGCGCCTCGATGACCTTAAGAGGCCGGTCCCTCAAGCGGAAGCGGGACCGTGCGGAATGGCACGCCGTCGCGCCGTCACAGGGATGAGACGAGGTGGCCGCCATCGACCACCAGCGTCGTCCCGGTCACATAGCGGGCGGCGTCGGAACACAGGAACAGGAGCGGGCCCTCGAGATCATCGAGGCGGCCGAGGCGGCGGGAGGGAATGCGCTTGATCAGCGCCTCGCCCGCCGGGCTCGCGAAGAAATCGCGGTTGAGGTCGGTTTCCACATAGCCGGGGCAGAGCGCATTGGCCTGGATGGAATAGCGCGCCCATTCGAGCGCCATGGACTTCGTCAGCTGCACCAGGGCCGCCTTGGAGGCCGCATAGGCCGCCACCTGTCCGGCAATGCGCAGCCCGAGGATGGACGCCACATTGACGATGCGGCCGCCGCGCCCGGTCTTCGCCATGGCGCGCGCGGCTTCCCGGCCCACCAGGAAACCCCCCTTCAGATTGGTGTCGAGGATGCGGTCCCACGCCTCGGCGGTCTCGTCCATGAGCGGCGTGGTGCCGGTGACGCCGGCATTGTTGACGAGAATGTCGAGGCCGCCGAATGCCGCCACCACCTCGGCCACCGCCGCTGCGCCCGAGGCCTCGTCGCTGACGTCGAGGGCGATGGGCAGCGCAGTGCCTCCGGCGGCCTCGATGCGGGCGCACAAAGCGGCGCAGGCATCACGCCGACGCGCGGCAACGGCCACGCGCGCCCCGGCAGCCGCCAGCCGCTCGGCAAAAAAGGCCCCGAGACCTCCGGACGCACCCGTCACCAACGCGGAGCGACCGTCGAGCGAAACGCGAAAATCCATGGAATGTGTCTCTGGATCGTCTCTCTCACCAGCGCGAGGACCGTTGTCCGGCTCTTCGGTAGGGCGCTCGTGTTTCATAGACGTGGCCAGCGGCGGGACGCAAGGGCCTGCGCCGGTCGCGACACATCCGCAAGCGGGAGCGGGCCACATCCCTCGATACCGGGGCGAGAATGACGCAACTATTGATTGAGTATTTCAATATATCAATCATAGGATGCCGAACCGCTTGACGCTGGGAGGGGGTCATGGGTTTCGCCATCAACACACGCCATCGACTGGAACAGAACGGCCGGGCCGTGGAGCGCATTGCCTCGCCGGCCGCGCACACCGGCGGCCCGTTCAGCGCGACGCCGCACATCCTCATCATGCACTTCACCTACGGCGCCTCGGGCCGCTCCAGCGCCTCCTGGTTCCAGGATTCGGACAACACATCCAAGTCCTCCGCCCATGTGGTCATCGACCGCGACGGTTCGGTGATCCAGTGCGTGGACTTCGACACCGCCGCCAACCACGCCGGCCAATCCAGCTGGGGCGGACTGACGTCGTTCAACAACAAGTCGTTCGGCATCGAGCTGGCCAACTGGGGCTATCTGAAGCCCGGTCCCGGCGGGAGCTGGACCTCCTACACCAACGTGCCCATTGCCAACCCCTTCCTCGCCGCCCACAAGAATGGCAATCCCTATCGTCCGTCGGACGCGGCCATCGGCTGGGAGCCCTATTCGCCGGAGCAGATGGCGACGGCGGTGGCCATCGCCCGGGCGCTCGCGGCCAAATACGGCGTGGACACCATCCTCGGCCATGACGACATCGCCCGCGGCCGCAAGTGGGATCCCGGCCCGGCCTTCGACATGACGCGGTTCCGCACCCAGGTGCTCGGCGGACGGGCCGAGGACGGGCCCAACGTCCTGACGGTGCGCTCGCCCACCGGCCTCAACCTGCGCCAGGGCGCCGGCACGGAATTCGCGGTGATCCAACTGCTCGCCGACGGCACGCAGGTGGCTCCCGTCGAGCAACGTGGCAGCTGGTGGTTCGTGAACGTGCTCGACGCCCAGGGCGTGGCGCAGAAGTCCGGCTGGGTGCACGGTGCCTTCCTCGCCTGACGGCGAAGTGTTGCACTTGACGGACTGGGCGCAGTCAGTCCTGCGCCCAGCGGTCCGCCGCCGCGTCGTCGCTGGCCTTGGCCTCGACCCATCCGCCGGCGTCGGGACCGTCCGCCCGCTCCTCCTTCTTCCAGAAGGGGGCGCTGGTCTTCAGCCAGTCCATGAGGAATTCGGCCGCAGCGAACGCCGCCGCCCGGTGCGCCGAGGCGGTGGCGACGAACACGATGGGGTCGCCCGGCACCAGCCGCCCATGCCGGTGCACCACGATGGCGCCGAACAGCGGCCAGCGCGCGCGGGCCTCCGCCACATGGCGCTCGATCTCCGCTTCCGCCATGCCGGGATAATGCTCCAGCGTGAGCGCCGTGAGCCCTGCCCCGTCCGCCCCCGCGTCGGCCCGGCACAGGCCGGTGAAGGTGACGATGCCACCCACGTCGGTGCGCCCCTGCGCGAGGCGCGCCGCCTCGGCGGCCGCATCGAACGGCGCCTCCTGGATGCGCACGGAAAACACGGCTCAGCCTCCGGTCATGGGCGGGAAGAACGCCACTTCCCGCACCCCGGCGAGCGCGGCATCCGGCTTGACGTGGCGCCGGTCGAGGGCGGCGCGCACCACGGCGGCATTTTCAAAGGCATAGGCATGGGCCTCGTCCCGGCCGGCGAGCCAGCGGGCAAGATCGGCCACGGTCGCCACCTCGGCGGGCGGCGCCACCTCTTCCTCCGCCAGCCCGATGCGCTCGCGCAGCCAGGCGAAATACAGGATCTTCACCGGTCGTCCTCCACCAGGTGGCGGGCGCCGGCCCGGAAATAATCATAGCCCGTGTATAACGTGAGCACGGCCGAGACCCACAGCAGCGTCAGCCCCACGAGGTTCACCCCCGGCAGCACGCCCTCCCCGGCCGGTCCAGTGATGAGCACGCCCACGGCAACGAGCTGCAGCGTCGTCTTCCACTTGGCGAGGCGCGACACCGGCACCGAGACGCGCAGTTCGGCCAGGAACTCGCGCAGGCCGGACACCAGGATCTCCCGGCACAGGATGACGATGGCCGCCCACAGGGACCAGCCGCGGATGGTGCCGTCGGAAGCGAACATCAAAAGGCAGGTGGACACCAGCAGCTTGTCGGCGATGGGGTCCAGCATCCGCCCGATGGCCGACTGCTGCGACCAGGCGCGGGCGAGATAGCCGTCGAAGAAGTCCGTGACCGCCGCGGCGATGTAGAGCGCGAGCGCCACCCAGCGCAGCCACAGCCCGCCGGCCAGGATGTCCGACCAGAACAGGCAGGCCGCCACCAGCGGCACCGCCACGCAGCGCGAATAGGTGAGGATATTGGGCAGCGAGAGTGCGTGGCTCCGCCCGCGCTGTTCGGGCGCGGAGGAGGTGGGGGAACGGGTCGCTGCCTCTGCCATCGGATCTCTTCGCCGGTCGGATGCCGCCTCGATGCCCGCGCCCCGGGGGAGGCGGACGGCTTCTATTTAGGCCGCGCGCGCGGCGGGCGGAAGCCTCCCTGCGAAAGCAGCGGCTCCAGACGCCCTCAGCCGGGCGGCCGCTCGTGGAAATAATTATACACCGCCTTGGCGGTCGCGGCATTGATGCCGGCCACTTGCTCCAGATCGACCAACGATGCCCGCTCGATGGCCTTCAGCGTCCCGAAATGGCGCAGCAGCGCGCGCTTGCGCGTCGGCCCGACGCCGGCGATGGCCTGGAGACCGGCCTCGGTGATGTCCTTCTTGCGGCGGGCGCGATGGGAGCCGATGGCGAAGCGGTGCGCCTCGTCGCGCAGGCGCTGGATGAAATAGAGCACCGGGTCGCGCGGCTCCATGCGGAACGGCGTACGGCCGGGCAGGAAGAACTGCTCGCGCCCGGCCTCGCGGTCGAGGCCCTTGGCGATGCCCACCAGCGGCACGTCGGTGATGCCCAGTTCGTCCAGCACCGTGCGCGCCGCATTGAGCTGGCCGAGGCCGCCGTCGATGAGCACGAGGTCCGGCCACGGCGAGGCTTCGGCGGCGTCCGGCAGGGCGTCCGCCTCCTCGGGGTCGCGACCGGGAGGCTCGTCCGGTTCGGCGCTCGAAGGCCCCGCTTCCACCGGCGTCGGCACGACCGGCCCGGCGAAACCGCCATCATGGCCGGGCATGACGGGCGGCGAAGCGATGTCGGCGCCTTGCGCCACGCCGGCGGCACCGCTCGCCTCCGGATCCTGGACGCCACCGGCAGCCTCGCCGGCCCCGTCGACCGCCCCCTCCCCTGCCCCCTCGCGCGGCGCCTCCTTCAGCAGCCGCGAGAAGCGGCGGCGCAGCACCTCGCGCATCATGCCGAAATCGTCGCCAGGCACGATGTCCGCCGACTTGATGTTGAACTTGCGATACTGGGATTTGCGGAAGCCTTCCGGCCCGGCCACGATCATGCCGCCCACCGCGTTGGTGCCCATGATGTGGGAATTGTCATACACCTCGATGCGCTGGGGCGTGGCCTTGAGGCCGAAGGTGGCGGCAACGCCTTCCAGCAGCTTGGCCTGGGTGGCGCTTTCCGCCAGCGTGCGGGCAAGGGCCTCGCGGGCATTCTGGAGCGCGTGGTCCACGAGGTCGCGCTTCTCGCCGCGCTGGGGCGCCGCGATCTCGATGCGATAGCCGGTCTTTTCCGAGAGGGCCTCGGCCAGAAGCGCCTGCTCCTCCACCTTGTGGGACAACAGGATGAGGCGCGGGCAGGGCTTGTCCTCGTAGAATTGGGCGAGGAAGGCGCCCAGCACCTCGGCCTCCGACAAAGAGCGGTCGGCGCGGGGATAATAGGCCCGGTTGCCCCAGTTCTGGCCGGTGCGGAAGAAGAACACCTCCACGCAGGTGGCCCCGCCCTGCTGGTGGCAGGCGAACACGTCCGCCTCCTCCACCCCCCTCGGGTTGATGCCCTGCGAGCCCTGCACGGCGGAGAGCGCGGCCAGGCGATCGCGCAGGCGGGCGGCGCGCTCGAATTCCAGCTCCTGGGAGGCGGCCTCCATCTCCAGCGCCAGTTCTTCCTTGATGGCGCGGGACCGGCCGGAGAGGAAGGCGCGGGCCTCGCGCACCAGCTCCGCATAATCGGTGTGGCTCACCTCGCCGGTGCAGGGGCCGGCGCAGCGCTTGATCTGGTGGAGCAGGCAGGGGCGCGTGCGATTCTCATAATAGCTGTCGGAGCACGAACGCAGCAGGAAGGCGCGCTCCAGCGCGTTGATGGTGCGGTCCACCGCCCACACGCTGGCGAACGGCCCGTAATAATCCCCCGGCCGGTTGCGCGCGCCGCGATGCTTGGTGATCTGCGGCGCCACGTGATCGGCGGTGATGAGGATATAGGGGAAGGATTTGTCGTCCCGCAGCAGCACGTTGAAGCGCGGCTTCAGCTGCTTGACGAGGTTCGCCTCCAGCAGCAACGCTTCCGACTCGGTGCGGGTGGAGACGAACTCCATGGAGGCCGTGGCCGCGATCATCCGCGCGATGCGATTGGTGTGGCCCACCGGGCGCGTGTAGCTGAGCACCCGCTTCTTGATGCTCTTGGCCTTGCCCACATAGAGCACGGAACTGTCCGCCGCGATCATGCGATAGACGCCGGGGCCCGCCGGGGCATGCTTGACCGCGCGGATGATGGCGTCGCGCCCGCTGGCCAGGCTTTCCGCACCGGGCGGCGGCGCCTCGGTGGCGTCGAGGATGAGGAGGTCGGTCTCGTCCGCCGCCTCCATCTCGTCCGATTCGGGCGCAGGGGTGGCCTGGTCATCGCGGGCGAAGGCGATCTCGGGCGGGTCGATGGGGCGTCTGCCGGTCATGGAGCCTATGTAGTGCGCCGGGGCGCCGGATGGAATCTCCGCCGGAGCCGAGGGCGTTAACTGCCGCTCAACCACGTCGCAAACGTCCGACCTACCCTGGTGGGGGACAACCTGCTCGTCTCCATATTTTTCCATTATAAATCAAATATTTAATAAATTAACGGCGCGTTAGGTATGCACGCGTCCCACGGCTTGGGGACAGGATTAGGCAAGGTTCGTCTGCAAGGGTGCGTGCACTGCCGGGGCGAAAAGGCCGGCAGGACCCTGGAGGACAGTCCATGCGTTCCCGTCTGCTTGCTTCCACCGCGCTCCTGGCGGGCGTCGTGCTCGCCGCTCCGGCGGTTGCAGCCGACCTGTCCGGTCGCTATCCCGCGCCCTATGTGCAACCGGTCGCGGCCTTCACCTGGACCGGCTTCTACATTGGCGCCAATGCCGGCTACGGCTGGGGCTCCACCGTGAACAGCGATCCGGGCGGCTTCATCGGCGGTTTCCAGGCCGGCTACAATTACCAGTTTGCCAGCCCGTTCGTGCTGGGCGTCGAGGCCGACTTCAATTTCTCCGGCCTGTCCGCCGGGGGCTACAGCCTCGACTATCTCGGCACCGTGCGCGCCCGCCTCGGCTGGTCGTTCGACCGCGTCCTGGTCTACGGCACCGGCGGCTTCGCCTACGGCCAGGGCAGCCTGGATGTCCTCGGCCTCTCCTCCAGCTCCACCCAGACCGGTTGGACCATCGGCGCCGGCGCGGAAGTCGCCTTCGACCGAAACTGGAGTGCGCGTGCAGAGTATCTTTACGTAGACCTTGGCAGTGCAACCTATCCGACAGTCATCGGACCCGTGGAAAGCGGCATCAACGCCAATATTCTACGGGCAGGTGTGAATTATCGCTTCTGAAATCAGGGGATGACCCAAGGGCAAAAATTGAGGCAAAACCTTGTAGCTGTCGCAGGTTTGCCGCTTTTACCAAAGGTCACGCCACAAACCTGAACAAGTGCTAGGACTTTGCCACATCTCCGCCCGTTTTGAATTTGGGGGTGTGGCCCGTTCGCTACAGACGACCGCATCACCTGGATGTATGACGTAACCACTCGTCGGCGAGGCCCCCGGGCTGGACCGATTGACCAACAAAGGTAATGAATATGTTGAAGCGTGCACTTCTGGGCGCCACCGCCCTCGCCCTCCTCGCCGGCTCTGCGTCCGCGGCGGATCTCGCCACCCGCTATCCCGTGAAGGCGGCGCCCATCCCGGTGCAGACCTTCTCCTGGACCGGCTTCTACATCGGCGGCAACGTCGGCTGGGGCTGGGCTGACAACACCTATGACGTGACCCCGTTCGGCTCGCTCGTCGGCTATTCCTACAGCCCCGGCACCGGCAACGGCTTCATCGGCGGCCTGCAGACCGGCTACAACTACCAGTTCGCCAACAACGTCGTGGTCGGCGTCGAGGCCGATCTGGACTGGTCCGACATCGGCAGCTCCACCGTCGTGGCGGGCGGCCCGTTCACCGGCGGCTCCATCTCGCAGAACATCGACTACTTCGGCACGATCCGCGCCCGCCTCGGCTACGGCATCGACCGCTTCCTGCCCTACATCACCGGTGGTGCGGCCTGGGCGAAGCAGAACTTCAGCGACTTCTACGGCAACACCTACAACGACACCAAGTGGGGTTGGACCGCCGGTGCCGGCGTCGAGTACGCCATCACCAACAACTGGACGGTCAAGGCCGAGTATCTCTATCTCGGCTTCAACAAGAACACCACCAACGACTTCTTCGGCGACTCCTATTCGGTCGGCTCGAACATCAGCACCGCCAAGCTGGGCGTGAACTACAAGTTCTGATCTCGCGCCAGCGCGAGACGTTTCTTGGAGTGAAAGAGGGGCTCGCGGCCATGGCCGCGAGCCCCTTTTCATTCTGGCCGCCCCAAAGGCGGTGAACGCACGCATTCGTGAATGCGAATCGGCGCCCGCCATCGCTTCGCCGCCAAGCCGCCCTTGCCCCGCCCGCGCAACGGACCAAGTTGAAAGGCGGAAAGACGCGGGAGCGCGGCCATGGAATGGACGGTGTTCGGCAAATCAGGCACCACCCCCCGGGGCGTATACCTTGCCGTGCCTGCATTCCTGTTCGCGGCTTGTCTGTTGGTCGGGCCTGCTGGAGCGGCGGATCTTGGACGCCCGGCTCAGCCGGCGATCCCGGTTGCGGTTCCCGCCCCCGTGTTTTCGTGGACCGGCTTTTATATCGGCGCCAATGCCGGCTATGGCTGGGGCTCGGGCCAGGATGCGCTCGGCGGCTCCCTCGGTGGGGCCGGCATCGACCCCAAGGGGTGGTTCGGCGGCGGCCAGGCCGGCTACAATTACCAGTTCAGCAACAATGTCGTGGCCGGCATCGAGGCGGACATCCAGGGCGGCGACATCAGCGCCAGCGCGTCCGGACCACTGGGTGGGCAATTGGGTGGACAGCTTGGTGTTCTGGGCCTGTCCAGCACCCTCGATTCGTTCGGCACGGTGCGGGGCCGGCTCGGCTACGCCTTCGGCCCGATCCTGCCCTATGTCACCGGCGGCTTTGCCTGGGGCAATAATTCCATCGATTATCTGGGCGCCAGCCAGTCGCAGACCCACACCGGCTGGACCGCGGGCGCCGGCATCGAATATGCGCTGACCGACCACTGGACCGCGAAGACCGAATATCTCTACACGGACCTCGGCTCCAAGTTCTACGACACCCTCGGCGCCAGCGCCGGCGTGACCGCGCAGACCGCCAAGATCGGCATCAACTACAAGTTCTGATCCCGCGCGCGCCGGTCGGCGGGCAGATCAGGACGCCTCGACCCGCAGCGGGATCGGCTTCTCGTCGCCGCGTTCGTCGCGCACGGCGAAGTGGTAGGCGCCGTGGCTGTCGCGCGTCACCTCATAGGTGAGGCGGCTGACGACGCGATTGTCCTTGTCGAAGGTCAGGACGCGCGGGCGCAGCGCCACGATCTCGCCTTCCGGCACATAGACCGAATTGCAGATGATGACCTCGTCGCCCGGCTGGCAGGTGCGGGCGGCGGCGCCATTGAGCACGCAGCAGCGCGAGCCGCGCTCGCCGAGGATGACATAGGTGGAGATGCGCGCGCCGGAATTACGGTTCCAGATCTCGACGAATTCCAGCGGCAGGATGCCCGCCTGTTCGCAATGCTCGGGATCGAGCGTGA
Organism: Xanthobacter oligotrophicus; assembly: GCF_008364685.1. Classification (GTDB taxonomy): domain Bacteria; phylum Pseudomonadota; class Alphaproteobacteria; order Rhizobiales; family Xanthobacteraceae; genus Xanthobacter; species Xanthobacter oligotrophicus. Next base: position 338,495 of record NZ_VTTL01000005.1, on the reverse strand, counting down.
TGGAGCCATGATAGTTCAGGTCGGCCCCCGTCACGGTGAGCCCGTGCAGCTTGCCGGCGACGATCTTGCGCATGTTCAGCCGTCCTCCCCGCCGGATCGTTTTCGCACTGCCTTGCGCAAATGATCCAGCCGCATGTGTTGCTGCGTTTTCTTGACGCGACCCGGTATCCATCTGGCTCGACGAAGCGTGCGAAAAGCGCGCTGTGATAAGCCCTGCGGCGCGCCGAGGGAAGAGGCGCGGCATGCGCCGGCGCGACATGCCGGTAACACGGCGATGCAATTCTTGAACGCGGCGGGAGGGGGGATTTGACGCCCCGCCTCGCCTTTTAAACGACGATCGTGCTAGAGCCCGCACTCGTTGAATGATTGATGAGGGCTGAAATGGCTCATACGGCAGCGCCCGGCACGGAGCGCGCCCGGGTTCGTCCGAAGGACGACCAGCCGGTGCGGATCGGCGTCACGGGCATCGGCATCATGGGCTCCAACCACGCCCGCGTGCTGTCCCAGCTTCCCGGAGCGGAACTTGTCGCCGTCGCGGACCCGGACCAGGAGCAGGCGCAGCGCGTCGCCAACTTCCTCGGCTGCCAGGCGGTGGGCGACCATCGCGCGCTGCTCGACCTCGGCCTCGACGCCGTGGTGGTGGCGGCTCCCACCCACCTGCACCACCCCATCGCCCTCGACGTGATCGCCGCCGGCTGCTCGGTGCTGGTGGAAAAGCCCGTCGCCTCCACGGTGGCGGAAGGCCGCGAGATCGTCGCCGCCGCCCGCGAGAAGGGCGTGACCTTGATGATCGGCCACGTGGAGCGCTTCAATCCCGCCGTGCGGGCGGTGAAGGAGGCTATCCGCGACGAGAACCTGCTCTCCATCGCCATCACCCGGGTGGGGCCGTTCCCGCCGCGCATGTCCAACGTGGGCGTGGTGATCGACCTTGCCGTGCACGACATCGACCTCATCCGCTGGTTTACCGGCTCGGATATCCTCGAGGTGCAGCCGCAGACCTCGGCCGCCATCGCCGAGCGCGAGGACATCGCCCTCCTCCAGTTCCGCACCACCTCGGGCGTGCTCGCCCACATCAACACCAACTGGCTGACGCCCTTCAAGGCGCGCACGGTGCATGTGGCGACCCGCAAGAAGTACGTGATCGGCGACCTCCTCACCCGCCAGGTGACCGAGCATTTCGACTACCGGCCGGACGGCTCCTATTCCACCCGCCACCTGCCGGTGGCCTATGCCGAGCCGCTGCGCGCCGAGCTGGAGAATTTCCTCTCCGCCGTGCGCACCGGCCGCGCGCCGGAAGTGACCGGCGAAGAAGGCGTGTCGAGCCTGGAGATCGCCATCTCCTGCCTGCCCGGCTCGGCTGCCGCCAAAACTGCGCCTTCCGAGACTGCGGCCGAAAAGCGCCGCGCCCTGGGCTGAAACGCAGGCCGGCCGGGGCGGCCACGGCCGCCTGCCTTGCGCGCACCGCACCCGGCATGCGTCGCACCAGGGGCTGTGAGCCTGGCTCACCGGCCCTTGATCCAGCCCGCGCGGCGCCTGTCGAAGGGCGGGGCCATTCGTAACGCCCCGCCGCACCCGCGCCATTCCGCCCGCCCGACGGGCACCTGACAGGGATCATCCATGACGTCTCCCGCGACGGCCAAGTCCACCACCGCTTCCACCACGGCTTCCAGCACGGCGAACAACGCCCCCATCCCCTTCATCGACCTTGCCGCCCAGCGCGCGCGCATCGGCGCCCGCATCGACGAGAAGGTGCTGGACGTGCTCGCCTCCTGCCGCTTCGTGAACGGGCCGGAAGTGAGCGCCTTCGAGGAGCAGCTCGCCGCCTTCGCCGGCGCCAAGCATGCCGTGTCCTGCTCCAGCGGCACCGATGCACTGGCCCTGCTGTTGATGGCCTGGGGCGTCAAGCCCGGCGACGCGGTGTTCTGCCCGGCCTTCACCTTCTGCGCCACCGCCGAGGTGGTGCCCTATGTGGGCGCAACCCCGGTGTTCGTGGACGTGAAGGCAGACACCTTCAACATGGACCCCGACAGCCTGGAGCAGGCCATCGCGGTGGCCATTGAGCAGGGGCTGACCCCGCGCGTGGTGATCCCCGTGGACCTGTTCGGCCAGCCGGCGGACTATGACGCGATCCTACCCATCGCCGAGAAGCATGGCCTGAAGGTGCTGTGCGACACCGCGCAGGGCTTCGGCGGCACGTGGAACAACAAGCGCACCGGCTCCATCGGCGATGCCACCGCCACCTCCTTCTTCCCGGCGAAGCCGCTGGGCTGCTACGGCGACGGCGGCGCCATCCTCACCGACGACGCGGAGCTGGTCACCGTGCTCAAGAGCCTGCGCGAGCACGGCCAGGGCGTGGACAAGTACCAGAACGTGCGCATCGGCATGACCGCCCGCCTCGACACCATCCAGGCGGCGGTGCTGATCGAGAAGCTCGCCATCTTCGAGGAGGAGATCGCGGCGCGTGACCGGGTGGCCCGGCGCTACAACGAACTTTTGAAGGATGTCGCCACCGTGCCGGTGGTGGATCCGCGCGCCACCTCGGTATGGGCGCAATACACCATCCGCCTCGCCCCCGGCGTGCGCGACGGCCTCGCCGACCGGTTGAAGGCCCAGGGCGTGCCGACGGCGGTCTACTACCGTCTGCCCATGCACCTGCAGCCGGCCTACAAGCACTACCCATCCGCCGGCGCCATCCTGCCGGTGTGCGAGACTTTGGCGGAGGAGGTCATCTCCCTGCCCATGCACGCTTATCTGGACGAGACCACGCAGGACCGCATCGTCGCCGCGGTGAAGCAGGCCCTCGCCGAAGGCTGAGACAGCCCACTCACGCAAAGACCGCCGGAAGCAGCAGCTTCCGGCGGTCTTTTTGTTTGTGGTGACGGTCCGGCTCAGTCGGTCACGTCAGCCCCGGGCCTCACTTGCCGCGCTTGAAGCTGTTCCAGGTCTTGGTGATGACCCGCTGCACCGCCGGCTCGTTGGTGGTCACGATGAACAGCCGGTCGAACGTTTCCTTGTCCGGGTAGATGGACGGGTTGTTCAGGATATCTTTGTCGATGAACTTCTGCGATTCCAGGTTGCCGTTGGCATAGGAAATGAAATTGGAATTCTTCGCCGCCACTTCAGGCCGCATCATGTAGTTGATGAAGACAAGGGCATTGTCGATATTCTTTGCATCCTTGGGGATGGCGAAATTGTCGAACCACATGAGCGCGCCCTGCTTCGGGATCACATATGCCACGTTCACCGGCGGCTTCTTGGTCTTCTTCGCGGCCTCGGCGGCGCGGGTCTTGGCCTGGAACACGTCACCCGACCAGCCCACCGCCAGGCAGATGTCGCCGCGCGCCAGGGCGTTGATGTAGCCCGAGGAATCGAACTTCTTGATATAGGGGCGGACCGACATGAGCAGTTCGCCGGCCTTGGCGATGTCGTCCGGGTTCTTGGAGTTTGGATCAATCCCCAGATACTTCATGGCGGAGGGGATCACCTCCTCCGGGCCGTCCAGGAAATAGACGCCGCAATCCTTGAGCTTGGAGAGGATTTCCGGCTTGAACACGATGTCCCACGTATTCATGGGAATATCGCCGAGCCGTTCCTTCACCTTGTCCACGTTGTAGCCGATGCCCGTGGTGCCCCACATGTAGTTGACGGCGTGAGCGTTGTCCGGGTCGTAGACGGCGAGGCGCTTGGTCACCTCGGGCCAGGCGTATTGCAGGTTCGGGATCTTCGACTTGTCGAGGGTCAGGAAGATGCCGGCCTTGATCTGGCGCTGCAGGAACGAGCCGGACGGCACCACCACGTCGTAGCCGGTCTTGCCCGCGAGCAGCTTCGTCTCCAGCACCTCGTTGCTGTCGAAGACGTCATAGCGGACCTTGATGCCGGTTTCCTTGGTGAAATCCTCCAGCACCGTCGGATCGATATAGTCGGACCAGTTGAAGACGTTGAGGACCTTGTCCTGGGCCGAGGCCGCGCCGGCCCAGCCCAGCGTGGCACACATGATTGCCGCTACGAAATGACGACGCATCCGCCGTTCTCCTCTGGAAAGGGGGTCATGTTTTGCAAGGTTGCCCTAAAGGTGCCCCCCTGGACCCAAGGCTATGTCGTCGGGCGAGCCCCCTCAACAGGAAACGCCGCGCTTCACAGATACGTTTCGTACTCCAAAGGAAGAATGACCCTGCGGAAGGCCGCCAATTCCTCCCGTTTCATGGCCGCATAGATGCGCCGGTAGTCCACGCCGAAGGTGCGGGCGATGAAATCGGAGGCGGCAAAGCGGTCCACCGCCACCTCCATGTCTGGGGACAGGGGCTCGCCAATCTGCTCGTAGGCGTTGCCTTCGAGCGGCGGAGGCGGCTCGATGCCCCGCTCCAGCCCGTCCAGCATGCCGGCGAGGATGGCCGCGAGCACGAGGTGGGGATGGGCCTCCGCCCCGGCGATGCGGTGCTCCAGCCGGCGGGCGTGGCGCGGCCCGTTGGGCACCCGCACCGCCACCAGCCGGTTGTCGAAGCCCCAGCTCGCCGAGGTCGGCGCATAGCTGCCCGGCACCAGGCGGCGATAGCCGTTGAAGCTGGGCACGAAGATCAGCGTCGCATCGGCCATGCTGGCGAGCAGCCCGCCCGCGGCATGGCGCAGGGCGGTGTCCCCCACCCCGTCCTCCCGGGCGAACAGGTTGCCGCCGCCATGCTCCATCAGGCTTGCATGGACATGCATGCCGTTGCCGGCGAAATCCGCCAGCGGCTTGGCCATGAAGGTGGCCTTCAGCCCGTGGCGGCGCGCCACGCCGTCGATCAGCCGGCGCAGCAGCACCGCATCATCGGCGGCACCCAGCGCATCCACCTTGTGATAGAGATTGACCTCGAACTGGCCGGGAGCAGCCTCCGAGATCACGGTGTCGGCCGGCAGGCCCTGCGTGACGCAGGCGGCGCGCATGTCGTGCAAGACCTCGGCGAAGGCGTCGAGGTCGGACATGGCATACATGTTCTGCCGCGCCTGCCCCGTGGCCTGGAACACCGGCTCGGGCGGCCCGCCCGGCACGTCGGACGGCTTCAGCAGGTAGAATTCCAGCTCGAAGGCGACGCAGGGCGAGAGCCCCCGCGCGGCGAAGCGCTCCACCACGGCGGCAAGTTGCTGGCGCGGATCGAGCTTCCACGGCCTGCCGCGGGCCGAGCCGTCGGGCTCGTGCATGGTGATGAGCACCTGCGCGGTGTGGCGCGACGCCCAGGGCACCGGCTTCAGCGTGCCCGGCACCGGCCAGCACAGGCCGTCCTTGTCGCCGGTCTCCATATGGATCTCGGAGGCCTCCACCTCGCAGCCCCAGACATCAAGGCCGAAGATGGAGAGCGGGATGGCGACCCCGTCCTTCCAGATCTTGCCCATGGCATGGCCTGGAATCCACTTGCCGCGCAGCACCGCCGAGGTGTCGGGCAGGAGCACCTCCACCACCTCCGGCACGCCGAAGGCCGTCACATATTCCGCCGCTTCATCCGCGCCCCCTGGGGCCGCGGCATGGTCGGGTCGTCCGCCTGGAGCCTGGACCTGCATGACACTCCATTCAAAAAAACGTCGATTTCCTGTTCATCCAAGCGCGAAGCTCGGGAACCTTCAAGCGCGACGATGATTATGCACCTGGAGCGGTACTGGGCACATGGCGGGCAGGGCCGCCAGATCGGCGCTCGCGGGACAAGGAACGTGACCACCACATGACCAGGGCGGGACGAAAGCGCGGTTCACTGTCATCGGCGCGGCTCAAGGATGCGCCAGGCGGCCCAGGACCTTCCTTCGCGGAGGCACCATGGCGCTGGTGATGCACGCCACCCGCACTCCGGTCGCCGGGCTGCGCCTTCCTGGCCCGACGCTGCTGCTCATCCTTGGATTTGCGGTTCTCGCGTCCATCAGCGCCATGTCGATCACGCTGGTGTACCGGGCGCAGGACGACGCCCACAGGGTGAACCATACCCTGCGCGTGATGAACGCGATCTCGCAATTGCAGATCATGATCCGGCGGGCGGAAAGCGCCGAGCGCGGCTTTCTCATCACCGGCGGCGAGGGGTTCCTGCGCTTCTACGAGGACTCCAAGGCCCGCGCGCTGCCGACCCTCGACGAGATCGGCGCCCTGACGTTGGACAACCCGGTTCAGCAGGCCCGCGTCGCCGAGGCGCGGCCGCTGCTTCAAAGCCGGTTCGAATCCTTCGAGCGCGGCATCGCCTTGCGCCGGAGCGGCGACGTGGAGGGCGCGCAGGCGGATCTGAAGTCCGACCGCACCGAGGGCGCCATGACCCGCCTCGGCACGATGCTTGTGGAGATGAAGGCGGCCGAGACGCAATTGCTTGGCAGCCGGGACACGGCTTCGCGGCACAGCGCCAGCTGGCTCACCGCCGTGAGCGCCGGCGGCTTCGCCGTGGTGCTCGCCCTCGGCGGCGTTGCGCTCTACCTCAACCGGCGGACCATCTCGGCGCTGGAGACGGCGCAGCAGGACCTGGAGGCCGTCAATGCCGGCCTGGAGCAGCGGGTGGCCGCGCGCACCGCCGACCTCAAGGAAGCCAACGACGAGATCCAGAGCTTCGCCTACATCGTCAGCCACGATCTGCGCTCGCCGCTGGTGAACATCATGGGCTTCACCAGCGAGATCGAGGCCATGCGCACCGACCTGTTCGAGCGCCTCGCCCAGTTGCGCCAGAGGGCCGGCGAGGGACCGGAGGCGGACGGGGAGCTTGCCGCCGATTTCGAGGAGGCCCTCGGCTTCATCAAGACCTCCATCACCCGCATGGACCGCCTGATCCACGCCATCCTCGCCCTGTCGCGGGAGGGACGGAAGGAATTCATGCCCGTGGACGTGGACGTGGGCGAGCTGATCGCCAACATCGCCGGCTCCATGGCGCACCAGACTCAGGAGGCGGGGGCGCAGATCCGGGCGGGGCGGCTCCCCGTCATCCACTCCGACCGCCTGGCGCTGGAGCAGATCTTCACCAACCTCCTCGACAACGCCCTGAAATACCGGCGCGACGGCGTACCCGGGCTGATCGAGGTGAGCGCCGTGGACACGCCCGGCTTCGTCACCTTCACGGTCAAGGACAACGGCCGCGGCATCGATCCCAAGGATCGCGGCCGGGTGTTCGAGCTGTTCCGCCGCTCCGGCCGCCAGGACCGGCCGGGAGAAGGCATCGGCCTTGCCCATGTGCGGGCATTGGTGCGCCGCATGGGCGGGCTGATTTCACTGGATTCCACGCTGGGCGAGGGCTCCACCTTCAAGGTCACGCTGCCGCGCCGCCTGCCGACGGACAACGGAAAAAAGAACAATGACTGAACACGTCACCATCGTGATGGTCGAGGACGACGAGGGCCATGCGCGCCTCATCGAGAAGAACATCCGCCGCGCCGGGGTGCGCAACGACATCCTCCCCTTCACCGACGGCACCAGCGCGGTGCAGTTCCTGTTCGGCGCGGACGGCACCGGGCGCGACCATATCGGCCGGGCGCTGCTGGTGCTGCTCGACCTGAACCTGCCGGACATGACCGGCGTGGAGATTCTCGCCCGCATCAAGCAGAACGAGCATCTCAAGCGCTCGCCCGTGGTGGTGCTGACCACCACCGACGACAAGGTGGAAATCCAGCGCTGCTATGATCTCGGCGCCAACGTCTATGTGACCAAGCCGGTCAATTACGAGAATTTCGCCAACGCCATCCGCCAGCTCGGGCTGTTCTTCTCCGTCATCCAGGTTCCGGAGACCGACTGATGGACGGCTCCGCGCCCGAACCCTCCACCCCGCTCCAGGACGGCACATCCGCGCCGCCGGCGCCGCTGCGCGTCCTGTATGTGGACGATGACCCGGCGCTCGGACGCCTGGTGCAGCGCCAGCTCGGGCGGCTCGGGTTCGAGGTGGTGCTGGCTGGCTCGGGGGAAGACGGGCTGGCCCTGGTGGCGGCGGAGCGCTTCGACGTGGTGGCCCTCGACCATTACATGCCAGGCCAGGACGGCATCACCACCCTGCGCGCCATCCGCGCCCTCGATCGCCCCCCGCCCGTGGTCTACGTCACCGGCGCCCAGGACGGCCGCCTCGCGGTGGCGGCGCTGAAGGCCGGGGCAGCCGACTATGTGGTGAAGGAGGTCCAGGCCGATTTCATCGAGCTGTTGCGCGCCGCCTTCGTGGCGGCGGTGGAGCAGGTGCGCATGCGCCGCGCCCACGAGGCGGCGGAAGCGGAGATCCGCGCCGCCCGCGACCGCTTCGAGGCGCTGGCCGCCGAGCGCGCGCTGCTGCTGCGCGAGATGAACCACCGGGTGGGCAACTCGCTGCAGATCATCGTGTCGTTGCTGAACGTGCAGGCCAGCGCCACCGAAGACGGAAGGGTGAAGGAGGCGCTGAACTCCGCCCGCAACCGCGTCTCGGCCGTGGCACAGGTGCATCGCCGGCTCTATACGTCCGACCAGATCGCCACCGTCGCCCTCGACCAATATATCGGCTCGCTGCTGGACGACCTGCAGGTGTCGGCCCACCGGGACCTCGGCGGCATCACCATCACGCTGGATGCGGACCCGATCCATATCGATCCCGACCGCGCCGTGGCGGTGGGCATCATCGCCACCGAGCTGGTGATCAATGCCATGAAATACGCCTATCCCGGCGGCGAGGGCGCGGTACGGGTGGCGCTGAAGCGTCAGGGCGAACGCATCGATTTCACGGTGGAGGATGACGGGGCGGGCATGGCGGCCCCGAAAGCCGCGGAGACCGGCGCGATTGCGTCCTCAGGGCTCGGCACCCGCATCGTGCGGGCCATGTCCACCAAGCTGGGCTGCGAGCCCACCCTGGATGCGCGGGAGACGGGCACCTGCGTGCGCCTCACCTTCCGCCTCGCCGAGCACGCCTGACGGCCCCGCCGGGTGGCGCCGGCGGATTTCAGACCATCGGCGACGGTCTTCGAGCAATGCCAAGTGGGCACGCTCAGAGGTACCGCGCGGGCTTGACCGATGGCCCGTGAGCAAAGCTCACGGGCCATCGGTCTCAGATGCGCGGAACGATGATCAGCCGTTCCACCGGCTTGCCGCCGAGGAGGTGGGAGGTGACGATCTCGTCGATGTCTTCCGGGGATTTGGGCGTGTACCAGATGCCCTGCGGATAGACGACCATGATGGGGCCGGCCTGGCAGAAGCTGAGGCAGCCCGAGGAGGTCATGGCGATATCGCGACGGCCCGACGCCTCAAGCTTCTTGGCGAGACGGTCCCACAGCGGCGCCGCACCATTGGCCCCGCACGAGCCGCGCGGATGCTGCGGCGGCCGCTGGGTGAAGCAGCAGAACACGTGGTGCGTATAAACCTGCGGGATATCGAGGACTTCGCTTTCGGCAGCTTCGGACATGACGGCTCACGGCTCGGTGGGGGCTGGTCTGGAGCCATTCAAAATGCGTGCCGGAGCCGTGGACGGCTCAAAAGTCCGTTTATCGCCAATATATTGGTGCGGTACGGCCCGACCCTCGGGCGGGTAGGCGCGCCGGCCAAAGCCGACAAGGGCGGGAATGCGACATGGGAGGTCCCCACCCGCCCCTCCCCGCAAGCGGCAGAGGGGTGGGGCCAGCACCTCCCCACTCGTCACCCTCCGGCTTGACCGGAGGGTCCATCTCGCCGCGTTGCCCCCGTCGTGTTATCCCGGCCGGGCCATGGGCCTTCCGGTCAAGCCGGACGGCGACGGTGCTCTATCGTGTTAAGGCGCAGCCCCCTTCGTGCGGAAGGCTCACCGGGCCAGCCCCCCGCACCTCGCGACAGGGCCTCCGCCCGGCTTCGCTCACTCTCCTCCGCTCACTTGGCGGTGAAGAGCGAATCCAGCTTGGCACCGGAGGCGAAATGCTCGGCCTGGAGCTTCTGCCAGCCGCCGAACACGTCCTCCACCTTCACGAGGCGGATCGGCGGGAACTGGGCCTTGAACTCATCGGCAACCTTGGGGTCCACTACCCGGTTGAAGCCCTTGGCGGCCACCGTCTGGCCGGCCGGCGAATAGAGGAATTCGAGATAGGCGGTAGCAGCCGCGCGGGAACCGCGCTTGTCCACCACCTTGTCCACCACCGCCACCGGGAACTCGGCGAGCAGGCTCACGGAGGGCACCACCGTCTCCAGCTTGCGGTCGGGGTAAAGGCCCTCGATGGTGCGGGTCTCGGCCTCGAAGGTCACCAGCACGTCGCCGGTGTCGCGCTCCACGAAGGTGGTGGTGGCGGCGCGGCCGCCGGTGTCGAACACCGGCACGTTGGCCAGCAGCTTCTTCACGAAGGCATCGGCCTTGGCGGCATCGCCCTTGAACTGCTCCAGCGCGAAGGCGTAGGCGGCCAGATAGGTGTAGCGCGCATTGCCCGAGGTCTTCGGGTTGGGGAAGATGACCTTCACGTCGTCGCGCACCAGGTCCGACCAGTCCTTGATGCCCTTGGGGTTGCCGGCGCGCACCAGGAAGGCGGGGAAGGAATAATAGGGCGAGGCATTGTTCGGGAACTTGGCCTGCCAGTCCTTGGCCACGAAGCCGGCCTTGGCCAGCGTATCCACGTCGATCACCTGGTTGAAGGTGACCACGTCCGCCTCCAGCCCCTCGAGGATGGCGCGAGCCTGGCGCGAGGAGCCGGCATGGCTCTGGTTCACGGTCAGCTCCTGCCCGGTCTTGCCCTTCCAGAACGGGATGAACTCGTTGTTCACCGCCGTGAACAGCTCGCGGGAGATGTCGTAGGACACGTTGAGCAGCGTGTTCGGCCCCTGCTGTGCAAAAGCCGGCAGAGTGCCGAGCGGCGCCGTGGCGGCGCCGGCAAGCGCGAGAGCAAGAACGGCGCGGCGGCTGATCATGAGGCTTCTCCCATCCACATTTCACAATCGGTGAAATGCATAATTCACATGAGATATGCATAGCATGTGAAATTTGGGATGTGAACCGCCCTTACGGCAGGTCTGCGCCGCTGTGGATGGAAACGGAGGGGCGGCACCGCCAAAGCCAGCACCGCCCCACGCGCCGTCACAGCCCAAGCAGCGCCATGCCGGCCTCGGGATAGCGCGTGCCCGCCACCGCCTCGGGGGCGAACAGGGCGTCGAGGGTGGCGATCTCCTGCGGCGTCAGGCGGATGGCGGTCGCCGCCACGTTCTCCTCCAGGTACTTGATGCGCCGGGTGCCGGGGATGGGCACCACGTGCTCCTGCTTGCCGATGATCCAGGCCAAAGCGATCTGGGCGCTGGTCGCGCCCTTAGTCGCCGCGAAATCGGCCAGCGCCTCGGTGAGCTTGAGATTCTGCGCCAGCGCCGTCCCGGTGAAGCGGGGGTTGGCGCGGCGGAAATCGTCCGGCGCGAGGCTGTCGGGGCTGGTCACAGCCCCCGTGAGAAAGGAGCGCCCCAAAGGACTGTAGGCGACGAAGGCGATGCCCAACTCGCGGCAGGCGTCCAGCATCTGCGCCTCCGGATCCCGGCTCCACAGCGAATATTCGATCTGCACCGCGCTGATGGGATGCACCGCGTGGGCGCGCCGCAACGTCTCCACCGAGCATTCCGACAAGCCGAGGAAGCGCACCTTGCCCGCCTCCACGAGGCCTTTCATGGCACCCACCGTCTCCTCGATGGGCGTCCTGGGGTCCACGCGGTGCTGGTAATAGAGGTCGATGGTGTCGATGCCGAGCCGCCCGAGGCTGGCATCGCAAGCGGCGCGCACATAGTCCGGCGTGCCGGAAATGCCGAGGCGCTCGCCGTTGGGCCCGCGCACATTGCCGAACTTGGTGGCGAGGATCACCTTGTCGCGCCGGCCCTTGAGGAAGCGCCCGAGCAGACGCTCATTGTGGCCGACGCCGTACATGTCTGCGGTATCGAAGAAATTTATGCCCAGATCGAGGGCGGCTGCTAGGGTTGCCAGCGACTGGTCGTCGTCGCTGGGGCCGTAGAATTCGGACATGCCCATGCAGCCGAGGCCGATGGCGGACACGGACAGACCCGAGCGACCGAGAGGACGGTGGTCCATGGGGGACCTCATGAAGATGAGAGGGAGCGCAAACGGCGCGACAAGCGCTGGCCGTGGATGTAAACTACACCGTACCGTTTACTTTTGTCAATGAGCCGCGCCGAAGCCGCATCCATGCCGACGCCCCCTGCCCCCGCCATTCCCCCGCCGGCCGCCGAAACGACGACCACGGGTGCGACCAGGCCGCGCCGCGACACCCGCGGAACCGCCGCCCGCATCCGCGCCGCGGCCCGCCGCCTGTTTCTGGAGAAGGGCTATGAGGGCACCTCCATGGACGCGGTGGCCGCCGCCGCACCGGTGTCCAAGCGCACGCTCTACCAGCACTTTCCCGGCAAGGCCGACCTGTTCGGCGCGGTGATCGACGAGGCCTGGTCCCACTTCACCCGCGCGCCGCTCATCCCCAGCGAATCCACGGGCGACGCCCGCGCCGTGCTGCGGGCCTATGTGGCCCGGCTGACGGAGCACTGGGCGCGGCCTGACGTGATCCCGCTGCTGCGCCTCGTCATCGCCGAGGCGCCACGCTTTCCAGAATTGTCGCAGGCCTATTTCGCGGCCGGCAAGGAGCCGGCAGTGAAGGGGCTTGCCGCCTATCTCGCCGCCCTCGTCGCCGAGGGCCTGCTGCCGGCGGGGCGCGATCCGCAGCTCATGGCGGCGCAGTTTCTCGGCGCCATCAAGGAGCCCCTGTTCTGGCCGCGCGTGCTCGGCGTGCCGGTGGCATTCGACGCCACGGAGGCGGTGGAACGGGCCATCGACGGGATACTCGGGACGATATAGGCATCTATATACCGCCTCAAAAGCCCTTCCCTTGCTCCTTCAGGCGCCGGCTGCTAAGAGCCGCGCCATCCGCGGACGCCGCGGCATCCCATCCCACCAGCAACAGACAGGACGGTCCCCCATGGCGATCGAGCGCACCTTCTCGATCATCAAGCCCGACGCCACGCGTCGGAACCTCACCGGCGCCGTGAATGCCGTCATCGAGACCGCCGGCCTGCGCATCGTCGCCCAGAAGCGCATCCTGATGACCAAGGCCCAGGCCGAGACCTTCTACGCCGTGCACAGCGCGCGTCCCTTCTTCGGCGACCTCGTGTCCTTCATGACCTCCGGCCCGGTGGTGGTGCAGGTCCTCGAAGCCGAGAACGCCGTTGCCAAGTATCGCGAAGTGATGGGCGCCACCAACCCGGCCAATGCGGCCGAGGGCACCATCCGCAAGCTGTTCGCCGAGTCCATCGAGGCCAATTCCGCCCACGGCTCCGACAGCGTCGAGAACGCCGCGGTGGAAATCGCCCAGTTCTTCGCCGGCAACGAAATCGTCGGCTGAGCGCACAAGTCCCGGCGATGCACCCGCATTTCCGGGACCTCGCTTGAGGCGGTAACAGGCTCGGATGCCGCAGCGCGCCAACGAATGATGCGCTGCGGCATCCGGTTTTACTTGAGACCGGACCTAAGGGCAGGTTAGCGTAGCGTCAAAATCCATAATACGGCGCACAAGACGCAGGATACCACCCGCAGAAAGCGGGGGAACCAAAGGCCCGGGGTGGGTAACATGTCGCTCGATTCACCAGTGCTGTGGCTCGCGCTGCTGCAAATCATATGGATCAACGTTCTTTTGTCGGGCGACAATGCGGTGGTGATCGCGCTGGCATGCCGGTCGCTGCCGGAAAAGGCGCGGCGCATGGGCGTCGTGCTCGGCGCCGGCATCGCGGTGGTGCTGCGCATTCTCTTCACCGGCATCGTCGCCACGCTTCTGGCCCTGCCGTGGCTGAAGCTGGTCGGCTCCCTCGCCCTCATGTGGATCGCGGTGGACCTCGCCGCGCCCAACGAGGGCGGCGATGAGGCCGTGGAGGCCAGCGACAGCCTGTGGAAGGCCGTGGGCACCGTGGTGGTGGCCGACGTGGTGATGAGCCTCGACAATGTGGTGGCGGTGGCCGCCATCGCCGACGGCAACTGGCTGCTCCTCACCTTCGGGCTCGCGATCTCCATCCCTCTCATCATCGCCGGCTCCTCGCTGGTGATGGCGCTCATCAACCGCTTCCCCCTCCTCGTCTGGGCCGGGGCGGCGCTGCTCGGCTGGGTGGCCGGCGACATGCTGCTGGGCGACGTGGCGGTGATCGAGCGGATCGGCGCAGAGACCACGGAGCATCTTCACCGCATCGTCGCTGCGGCGGGGGCCGTGATCGTCGTCGCCATCGCGTTCGGACTTCACCGCTGGAAAGCGGCCCACGGACACACCGACGCCGCAGCCTGAAACAATCGTAGGAAACCGGGGGCCTGGCGGCCCCTTTTTCTTGACCTCACAATGACGTAACGTCATCCAAAGGTTCGCCTCGACTTCCGCTTAGGAATGAGACACGCACACCTGTTGCGGGCGCGTGGTGGTTTACCGCGCTGCATGGAGTGAACGATGGATTTTACCGCCCCCACATTCTGGGTCTCGCTGCTGCAGATCATCTGGATCGATCTCTTGCTGTCCGGCGACAATGCGGTCGTCATCGCGCTGGCCTGCCGGTCGCTGCCGCCCAGCCAGCGCAAGTGGGGCATCCTGCTGGGCGCAGGCGCGGCCGTGGGGCTGCGTATCCTGTTCGCCCTCGCCGTCACCGTGCTGCTGGGCGTGCCGTTCCTGAAGGTGGCGGGCGGCCTGCTGCTGTTCTGGATCGCCATCAAGCTGGTCACCGACAACGACGGCGACAGCCACGAGGTGGCGGCCTCCGACAGCCTGTGGAAGGCGGTGCGCACCATCGCCATCGCCGACGCGGTCATGAGCCTCGACAATGTGGTGGCCATCGCCGCCGCCGCGCGCGGCCATTGGGAATTGTTCGTGTTCGGCCTGTTGCTGACCATCCCGCTCATCATCTTCGGCTCGCAGCTGCTGCTGCGGCTGCTGACCCGCTTCCCCATCCTGATCTGGGCCGGCGCGGCGCTGCTGGGCTGGATCGCCGGCGAGATGCTGGTGGGCGACGTGATGTCCCTCAACGCCCTCCAGCACCTGGACCCGTCGCTGGTGAAGGTGGACGACCACGGCATGCACCCGGCCCCGCTGCCCCATTATCTGGCAAGCGTCATCGGCGCCGCCATCGTGCTGGGCGCCGGCTACGTACTGCGCAACCGGGCGCGGGCCATCGCCCAGGCCGGGCACGGCGCCTGACGCCGGAGCCGAGCCGGCGAGAAAAGAGGGGGCGACGGCGGCCGTCGCCCCCTTTATCCTGAGGGCATGAACGTGCATGCCCCGAACACGTCCCCGCAGGCCGCCGCCACGGCGGCCCGCCCGGTCCAGACGCGCGCCTCCGTGTGCCCCCACGACTGCCCCTCCACCTGCTCCCTGGAGGTGGATGTGATGCCCGACGGTCGCATCGGCCGCGTGCGCGGGGCCAAGGCCCAGAGCTACACAGCCGGCGTGATCTGCGCGAAGGTGGCCCGCTATGCGGAGCGGGCGAACCATCCCGAGCGCCTCACCCATCCGCTGATGCGCACCGGCCCCAAGGGCTCCGGCCAGTTCACCCGCATCTCGTGGGACGAGGCCCTCGACCGCATCGCCGAAGGCCTGCTTGAGGCGGAGCGAGCCCACGGCGCCCAATCGGTCTGGCCCTATTATTATGCCGGCACCATGGGCCTGGTGATGCGCGACGGCATCAACCGGCTGACCCATGCCAAAGGTTATTCGCGCTTCTTCGCCACCATCTGCGTGAACCCGGCCTGGAGCGGCTACATGGCGGGTGCCGGTCGCATCTCCGGCGCCGACCCGCGCGAGATGGCGGCCTCCGACCTGATCACCCTGTGGAGCACCAACGCGGTCGCCACCCAGGTCAATGTGATGACCCACGCCATGCGCGCCCGCAAGGAGCGCGGGGCGAAGCTCGCGGTGGTGGATGTCTATCGCACCCCCACCATGGAGCAGGCGGACATTCCCCTGCTCATCCGTCCCGGCACCGACGGGGCGCTTGCCTGTGCGGTGATGCACGTGCTGTTCCGCGACGGCCATGCCGACCGCGCCTATCTCGACCGCTACGCCCGCGACAGCGAGGCGCTGGAAGCCCACCTGAAGACCCGCACGCCGGAGTGGGCCGCCGCCATCTGCGGGCTCTCGGTGGAGGAGATCGAGGCCTATGCGCGTCTCGTGGGCACCACGCCCCGCGCCTTCTTCCGCATCGGCTACGGCTTCTCCCGCTCCCGCAACGGGGCGCTGAACATGCATGCGGTGGCCTCCATCCCGGTGGTTGCAGGCAGTTGGCAGCATGAGGGCGGCGGGGCGCTGCATTCCCTGTCGGGCACCTATGGCTGGCGCAAGAAGATGATCGAAGGGCTGGACAAGCTCGATCCCCGGACCCGCCAGCTCGACCAGTCCCGCATCGGCCCCGTCCTCATGGGGGAGGAGGACGCGCTGGCCGGCGGGCCGCCGGTGAAGGCGCTGTTCATCCAGAACACCAATCCGGTGGCCATCGCCCCGGACCAGGAGAAGGTGCGGGCCGGCTTCCTGCGCGAGGACTTGTTCGTCGCCGTGCACGAGCAGTTCATGACCGACACGGCGCAGATGGCCGACATCGTGCTGCCCGCCACCATGTTCACCGAGCATGACGACCTCTACCAGGCCGGCGGGCACCCCCACATCCAGCTCGGCCCGAAGCTGGTGGAGCCGCCGGGCGAGTGCCGCTCCAACCATGAGGTCATCGCCGCCCTGGCCCAGCGCCTGGGGGCGGAGCATCCGGGCTTCGCCATGAGCCCGCGCGACCTCATCGACTGGACCCTGCGCGAGAGCGGCCGCGCTCCTGTCGACCAACTGGAGAAGGCGCGCTTCATCGAGGTGGCCCAGAGCTTCGAGGACGCGCACTTCCTCAACGGCTTCGGCCACCGCGACAAACGCTTCCACTTCGCCGTGGACTGGGCCAACCTCGGCTTTCCGGCCCCCGCCAAGTTCGGCCCGGTGGCGGACATGCCGTCTTTGCCCGACCACTGGGCGGTGATCGAGGAGGCGACGGCCGAGCACCCGTTCCGCCTCGTGACCGCGCCGGCGCGGAACTTCCTCAATTCCTCCTTCACCGAGACCCCCACCTCCGTGGCGCGGGAGGGCGAGCCTGCCCTGTTGATCCATCCGGAGGACGCGGCGGCGCTGGGCGTCGCCACCGGCGACCTCGTGGCGGTGGAAAACCCGCGCGGGCGTGTAGTGCTGAAGGCGCGGCTGTTCGACGGCGTGCTGCGGGGCGTGGTGGTGTCGGAGCAGATCCAGCCGGCACGCGCCCATCGCGAGGGCCGCGGCATCAACACGCTGACGGGCGCTGATCCGGTTGCCCCGGTGGGCGGCGCCGCGTTCCACGACAACCGCGTGCGGGTGGAGAAGCTGGCGGACTGACCTCGAATAGCCCCTCTCCGCCCGCGGAGAGGGGGCGCCTCACACCGCCGGCACCACCAGCGGGGCGAGCCCGCCCTTGGCGCCTTCGATAGCGACGCGCTCGTCCTCGACCGTCAGCCGGCCGGCAGCGAGCAGTTCCAGGCCCTTGGGGTAGATCACGTGTTCCTGGGTCAGCACCCGGTCGGCGAGCACGTCCGGCGTGTCGCCGGGCTCGATGGGCACCACGGCCTGCAGGATGATCGGCCCCTCGTCCATCTCCGCGCGGACGAAATGAACCGTACAGCCGTGCACCCGCACCCCGGCCTCCAGCGCACGCTCGTGGGTGTGCAGGCCCTTGAAGCTCGGCAGCAGCGAGGGATGCACGTTGATCATGCGGTTGCGCCAGCGCTCCACCAGCCACGGCGTCAGCAGGCGCATGAAGCCGGCGAGGCAGACGATCTCGATGCCTTCCGCCTTCAGGTGCGCATCCAGCGCCGCGTCGAAAGCGAGGCGGTCGGAATAGCCCTTGTGGGAGAGCACCAGGGTCGGGATGCCGTGCTCCTTGGCAAAATCCAGCCCCGCCGCATCGGCACGGTTGGAGAGAACCAGGGCGATCTCGGCGGGGAAATCCTCCTGCTCGGCCGCGCGCACCAGGGCTGCCATGTTGGAGCCCCGGCCCGAAATGAGGACGGCGGTGCGCCGCGGCGCGTCGCTCGACCCTGCGCTCACGACGCGAATCCGAAATGGGTGGAGCCCTCGTAGGCGACATGGGGGGCGCCCTCGCCGGGCTCGATGACGCCGAGGCGGATGACGCACTCGCCGGCATCGGCGAAGGCGTCGGCCACGGTCTCCTCGTCCTCGGCCGGCACCACCACGGCCATGCCGACGCCGCAGTTGAAGGCGCGCAGCATCTCTTCCGGCGCCACGGCGCCCACGGTGGAGAGCCAGCGGAACACCGGCGGCACCATGAGGTTGGTGAGGTCGATGCGGGCCAGCGTGCCCTTGGGCAGCACCCGCGGCAAATTCTCGGTGATGCCGCCGCCGGTGATGTGGGCCAGCGCCTTCACCGAGCCGGTGGAGCGGATCACCGACAGCACGCTCTTCACATAAAGACGGGTGGGGGTGAGCAGGGCGGCGCCCAGCGTCTGGCCGGCCTCGAACGGCGCGGGATCCGACCAGGCGAGGCCCGAGCGCTCGACCACGCGGCGCACCAGCGAATAGCCGTTGGAATGCACCCCGGCGGAGGCGAGGCCCAGGATCACGTCGCCCGGCGCCACATCCTTGCGGGGCAGCAGGTCGCCACGTTCCACGGCGCCGAGGGAGAAGCCGGCGAGGTCGTAGTCGCCGTCCTTGTACATGCCCGGCATCTCGGCGGTCTCGCCGCCGATGAGGGCGCAGCCGGCGTCCTTGCAGGCGCGGGCGATGCCGGCGACGATATGGGCGCCCACCTCCGGCGCCAGCCGGCCGGTGGCGAAATAGTCGAGGAACAGCAGCGGCTCGGCGCCCTGCACCACCAGGTCGTTCACGCACATGGCGACAAGGTCGATGCCGATGGTGTCGTGCACGCCGGTGTCGATGGCGATCTTGAGCTTGGTGCCCACGCCGTCCGTGGTGGCGATGAGCAGCGGGTCGGCAAAGCCGGCCGCCTTCAGGTCGAACACCCCGCCGAAGCCGCCGATGTCCGCGTCGGCGCCGGGGCGCGCCGTGGCCTTCACCAACGGCTTGATGAGATCGACCAGGCGGTTGCCCGCGTCGATGTCCACGCCCGCGTCGCGGTAGGAAAGTCCGTCCTGAGCCATGAGGTCCTCGTATCTGGCGCGGGGCTTAGCTTTGAATGCGGGGCAAAGCAAGGCAGCGCGTGCAACGGGGCCATGCGCCCCCGGTTTATGCGCCCGGTTTGCGCGCCAGCTTCACGCCCCCGGCCGGCAGGCCCTCACCATGTCCGCCACCGCCTCCACATCCTTGCGGGATGGCAGGGTGCGGCGCCAGACCAGGCCGATGGTGCGCGCCGGCACGGGATCGGGAAAGGGCAGCAGGCGCACTCCCGCCATGCGGCCACCCTCCGCACGCACGAACAGGTCCGGCAGCAGGGTGATGCCCTGCCCGTTCGCCACCAGTTGCGCCAGGGTGGCGAGGCTGGAGGCGCCGAAGCGGCGCAATTGCCGGGCATCCGCCTTGCGGCAGACGTTGAGCGCCTGGTCACGCAGGCAGTGGCCGTCCTCCAGCAGCAGCAGGTCGGCGGCGAGGATGCTGTCGGCGGATGCCTGCGGCCCCGGGAAGTCCGCCGACGCCTCCGGTACCGCCAGGACAAAGCGGTCCTCGAACAGGGCCATGGCTTCCAGCGCGGGATGTTCCACCGGCAGGCTCAGGATGACGAGGTCGAGGTCGCCCTGGACGAGGTCCGCCACCAGATGCTCGGTCTGGCTCTCCCGCAGCGCGATTTCCAGCCCCGGATGGCGGCGCGCCATCTCGGGCAGCAGGCGCGGCAGCAGATAGGGGGCGATGGAGGCGATGACCCCGAGCCGCAAGCGCCCCTCCAGCAGCCGGCCGCTGTCACGGATGGTGCGCTCCATGTCGGCCAGCGCGGCCAGCACGCCCCGCGCCCGGCCGGCCGCCTCCTCCCCCACCGGGGTGAGGCGCACGCCGCCGCGCCCGCGCTCCAAAAGGCGCACGCCCAGCATCTCCTCCATCTCGCGGATCTGCATGGACAAGGCCGGCTGGGTCACCGCGCAATCCTCCGCCGCCCGGCCGAAATGGCGATGCCGGGAGAGGGCCTCGAAATAGCGTAGCTGACGGATGGAGAGCACCTGATCAGATTATCTGATCGATGTTTGAACGCAATCTGATTTGTACTCACTCCAAGAGGCGGCCATCCTGCGGCACGGTTTTCGCCCGGGGAGTCGGACCCGTTCAGGACGCCTGACCGGCAAGTTTGCGTTCCTCAGGCCTTTTCAGGGAGCCCATTCATGACGCGACCCACACTCACCACCACCGCCGGCAACCCCATCGCCGACAACCAGAACTCGCTGACGGCGGGCGAGCGCGGCCCGGTGCTGATGCAGGACTACCAGCTGCTTGAGAAGCTGGCGCACCAGAACCGTGAGCGTATCCCCGAGCGCGTGGTGCATGCCAAGGGCTGGGGCGCCCACGGTACCCTCACCATCACCGGCGACATTTCCAAGTACACCAAGGCGACGGCGCTCCAGCCGGGCGCGCAGACCCCCATGATCGCCCGCTTCTCCACCGTGGCCGGCGAGCTGGGCGCGGCGGATGCCGAGCGCGACGTGCGCGGCTTCGCCCTCAAATTCTATACGCCGGAAGGCAATTGGGACCTGGTGGGCAACAACACGCCGGTGTTCTTCGTGCGCGATCCCTACAAGTTCCCGGACTTCATCCACACCCAGAAGCGCCACCCCAAGACCAACCTGCGCTCGCCCACCGCCATGTGGGATTTCTGGTCCCTGTCGCCGGAGAGCCTGCACCAGGTCACCATCCTGTTCTCCGACCGCGGCCTGCCCGTGGGCGTGCGGAACATGAACGGCTACGGCTCGCACACCTATTCCTTCATCAACGCGGCGGGCGAGCGGTTCTGGGTGAAGTTCCACTTCAAGACCCTGCAGGGCCACAAGCACTGGACCAACGGTGAGGCCACCGAAGTGGTGGGCCGCACCCGCGAATCCACGCAGGAAGACCTGTTCGGCGCCATCGAGGCCGGCGACTTCCCCAAGTGGAAAGTGCAGGTCCAGATCATGCCGGAGCTGGATGCGGAGAAGACCTCCTACAATCCGTTCGACCTCACCAAGGTGTGGCCCCATGGCGAGTATCCGCCCATCGATCTCGGCGTCCTGGAGCTGAACCGCAATCCGGAGAATTATTTCGCGGAGATCGAGCAGGCGGCCTTCTCGCCGTCCAACATCGTGCCCGGCATCTCGTTCTCGCCGGACAAGATGCTGCAGGCCCGCATCTTCTCCTATGCGGATGCGCATCGCCACCGCATCGGCACCCATTACGAGCATCTGCCGGTGAATGCACCCAAGTGCCCCGTCCATCATTACCACAAGGACGGCGCCATGCGGTTCTTCCCGCAGCTGACGGGCAGCACCGACGCCTATTACGAGCCCAATTCGTTCAGCGGCGCGAAGGAGGACGCCAGATACGCCGAGCCGCCGCTGAAGATCTCGGGCGATGCCGAGCGCTACAACCACCGCATCGGCAATGACGACTTCTCCCAGCCGCGGGCGCTGTTCGAGCTGTTCGACGCCGGCCAGCGGGCGCGCCTGTTCTCCAACCTCGCGGCGGGTATGTACGGCATCCCGCAGGAGATTGCGGACCGGCAGATCGCGCTGTTTACGCAGGTCCACCCGGAATACGGGGCGGGGGTGCGCGCGGCACTGGAGCACGAAACCCGCCAGAAGGCGGCGGAGACCGCCCAGCAGCAGAAGAATCCGTCGGGTCCCGTCGCCGCCGAGTGAACGGCCGGGAAGGTGCGGGGGACGCCGGGCAGTTCGCCGCCCGGCGTCCGGAAAGGGGATGGGCTCCGGCCCATCCCCTTTTTGATTCGCAGACGTTGTCACGGACGCTCAGGCACCGCGCAGGCTGATCAAGCGCTGCCTACGCTCAGGCGCCGCGCGGGCTGAACGTGGCCTTCGCTCAAACGCCGCGCGGGCTTGTTGCGTCTACGCTCAGGCGCCGCGCGGGCTTGGAAGGAGGAGGCTCAGTCCTCCAGCACCTTCAGCTTGAACAGCAGGCCGGCAAGATAGGCGCCCACCAGCGGCACCACGATGAACAGCCAGAGCTGGCCGATGGCCTTGCCGCCGGCGAACAGGGCCGGGCCGATGGAGCGGGCCGGGTTCACCGACACGCCGGTGACCGGGATGAACACAATGTGGATCATCACCAGCGACAGGCCGATGGCGAGGCCCGCCGCCTGGGTGATGCCGGCCTTGGACGTGGAGCCGAGGATCACCACCAGGAACACGAAGGTGCCCACCAGTTCCGCCACGATGGCCGCGCCGAGCCCGAAGCCGCCGGCATAGCCCTCGCCCCAGCCGTTCTGGCCGAGGCCGGGGGCCTTAGCCACGTCGAAGCCGGAGAGCTTGCCCGAGGCGATGAAGAACAGGATGGCGGCGCCGGCAATGCCGCCCAGCACCTGGGCGATGATGTAGAAGGGCACCTCGGAGGTGGGCAGACGCCCCGCCGCCCAGACGCCGACAGTGACCGCAGGATTGATGTGGCACCCCGACACATGGCCGATGCCATAGGCCATGGAGGTAACCGCAAGGCCGAAGGCAAAAGCGATGGCGAGCATGCCGATGGGCGCCGAGACATAGCCCGTCAGCACCGCCGAACCACACCCGAACAGCACCAGCACGGCGGTACCGATGAACTCGGCCACATATTTGTTCATGCCTACCCCTCCCAGAACGGCGCACCGGTCAGCCCGGAATTTCAGGCATGGCCCGCGTGCTCCCTCTCCCAAGTGTGGAGCCGGATTCACCCATCGGGCGCAGGGTGCCCTGATCGGATCCGGATCCGGCGCGCAAGATCTCATCAGGCCGGCGCCCCCGCCCAGCGAAATCCGCATCAGGGTTAAGATCAAGCCCACAACCCCAAAGCACCGGAGCTCTCCACCGTATCTTTCCGCGAGCGCGCGACATGGGGGCCGGGATGGGGTCCGGGGTGGGGTCCGGGGTGGGGTCCGGGGCCTGCTCGCGGAAAGATGAACAAATCCTGACCGAGCAGATGCACCCGGTTCAGGTCGGCAGGCGTAAGACACGAGCACGCATCCTCCGTTGGGGGGACGACCGGGGGGTCGGGTCGTCCTATGCCCAGCGAAGAGACGCGCTGTGAAACGCCAATCCCCGGAGCGATGCCGTGCGAAACGGGGGGCGGTTCGGGTGAAGGGAACGCGGCACGACGACAAGACGGATCCGGCCAGATCAGGTCTTCCAGCTCTGGTGTTCCTGGCCGGCGAATCTGCCTTCTGACGAGAACTTGTTCGAGAGACAGCCATGAAACGGTCTTCCATCATCGCCATGGTCGGCGCCACGCTCGTTGCAGCGAGCCTGTTCGGCGGCGACCTCGTGCGGGCGTTCCCGGCCGTGGGCCCGGACGCCGTGGTTGCCACCGGCGGCGCGCCCTACCGGTGGCACGGCTACTGGAGCACCACAGCCGCCGAGCCTGCCGGCACCGGCAGCCTCTGCCCCTTCCGCAAGACCCTATCGGTCTCCTGGGACGGCCCCCAGCTCAAGTGGCAGCGCGCCTGCGGCGCACCGGCCTGACCGGCCGACAGACGGGCGGCGACCCTTCCAGCCCGATCCGCCCATGGGATCGGGAGAGGGATGGGGCCGGCGCCCACCGACATGTGAATGGAACGGTGGTTTGCGCCACAGCAAGGTACCGCTGACGCTTGCCTGCGAACATGCTAGTCCTCCCGCCGTCCCGACGGACTTGGAAGGAAGTGACTTCATGACGCGACTTTGGACCGGCGTCTCGGCCGCCGTCCTCTCCGCCGCCCTGCTCTGGAGCACAAGCGGCCAGGCCCAGCCCGCACCAGCTCCCCAGGGGCAGGATGCAGCCGGCCAGCAGGCGCCCCTGGCGTGGCCGCGGGACTTCACCCTCGCCGGCGATCAGGTGCTCCAGCTCTACCAGCCCCAGGTCGACAGCTGGACCGGCGACGTGATGTCCGGCCGCGCGGCGGTGGCCATCGGTCCCAAGTCCGGCACCCCCACCTACGGCATGGTGCGATTCTCGGCGCGCGTCGCCGTCGACAAGCCCGCCGGCCTCGTCCACCTCGCCACCATCTCCATCGAGGGGGTGGAGGTGCCCACCGAGCCGGCCAAGGCCTCCCTCATCCGCTCCACCCTCCAGTCGCGCCTGCCCGCCAACGGCATGACCGTGCCGCTTGACCAGTTGCAGGCGAGCTACGCGGTGAACCAGGAGCTGGCCAAGCTCAAGTCCCAGCCGGTGGACAACACCCCGCCGCAGATCCTGTTCGCCACCAGCACCACCGTGCTGGTGCCCGTGGCCGGCACGCCGGTGCTGCGGCCCATCTCCGGCGCGCCCACCTTCCAGCGCGTGGTCAACACCCGCCCGCTGCTGCTGCTCGACGAGGCCGGCACCTATCATCTGGAGGCCGGCGGCCACTGGTATGAAAGCCCCAACCTCACCGGCACCTGGATCCTCACCCCCCAGATTTCGGATGCGCTCTCCGCCGCCGCCAAGGCCGCGGCACAGGAGCAGGCCGCCGATCCGCTGCTGGACGGCAAGGGCAAGCCCATCAACCCGGCGCCCGCCATCCTCGTCGCCACCCAGCCGGCCGAGCTGATCCAGTCCAACGGCCCGCCGCAGATGCTGCCGGTGGCCGGCACCAATCTGCTCTCCATGAACAATGCCGACCACGCGGTGTTCATGGAGACCACCTCCAACACCTACTACATCCTGCTGTCCGGCCGCTGGTTCCGTGCCCCCGACCTCAAGGGGCCGTGGGCCTTCGTGGCGAGCAACGCGCTGCCGAAGGATTTCGCGAAGATCTCGCCCAACGATGCCAAGGCCAACGTGCTGGTCTCGGTGGCCGGCACGCCGCAGGCGAAGGAGGCGGTGATCGCCGCCACCATCCCGCAGACCGCCACCGTGAAGCGGGACGTGCCCCTGAAGGTCGCCTTCGACGGCGCGCCGCGCTTCGAGCCCATTCCCGGCACCGGCCTCAACTACGCCATCAACACCCCGACCCCGGTGATCCAGCTCGATACCGAGCGCTATTATGCGGTGAACGACGGCATCTGGTTCGTCGCCGAGACCGCCACTGGCCCCTGGCGCGTGACCGACGTGGTACCGGACGTGATCTATACGATCCCGGTCTCCTCGCCGCTGCATTACGTCACCTATGTGCGGATCTATGCCTCCACCCCGGAAGCGGTAGTGGTGGGCTATACACCGGGCTACATGGGCGTGGTGGTGGCGCCGGGCGGCACCGTGGTCTACGGCACCGGCTACACCTGCCCGGGCTATGTGGGCACCTACTGGGCGTCCTGCCCGGTGACCTATGGCGTCGGCGCCGGCTTCGCGCTCGGCGTGGCGGACGGCTTCGCCTTCGGCTTCGCCGCCGGCTGGCCGTGGGGCGCGGCGGTGACGCCCTATTGGGGTCCGTACTGGGGCGCCGGCTATGGTCCCTACGCAGGACCGTGGGGCGGCCACTGGGGCTATACCAACATCAATCAGGCCAACATCTACGGCCGCTGGGGCGGCGCCGCCACGGTGAACCACGCCTGGGGCACCACCTGGAACGGCACCGAATGGTCCGGCCGCGACTGGCACGGCACCACCGGGGGAGGCACCGGCTTCACCGGCCGCTCGGGCGCCGCGTTCAATCCCTACACCGGCAATTACGCCGCCGGCGCCGAGAACGCCCGCTACAATCCCACAACCGGCGCCCGGGGCGAATCCCGCGCCGGGGTGGAAGGCAACGCCTACACGGGCAATGCCGCCGCAGGCCGCGAATCGGCCGGCTATAACCCCACCACCGGCACCGGCCACGCCTCCCAGACTGCCGTTACCGACCATGACGGCAAGGTGAGCGTGGACAGCCGCGGCGTCGCCGGCAACGTCAAGACTGGCAATGCGGTGGCCTGGAACAACGGCCATGTGGCCGTGGACCACGACGGCCATGTCTACCAGAACACCGATTCCGGCTGGAAACAGCACACCAACTCCGGCTGGCAGAACGTGGATCGCACCGCCGACACCAGCCGCCTCGACGACGAGGAGCGCGCCCGCTCCGTGAGCCAGCAGCGGGTGTCAAGCTACGGCGGCGCGCACTACGGCGGCGAAAGCTACGGCGGGGGAGAGCGCTTCGGCGAGGGCGGCGAGCGTTACGGCTCGGGCGGCTTCGACCGGGGCTTCGGCGGCTATGGCGGCGGCGAACGCTTCGGCGGTGGCGGCTTCCGGGGCGGCGGCGGCTTTCGTCGCTGAGCCAGACGGACGGGCAAGCGAGAAGCGTGCCCGTCCCCAAAACTCCAGCAAAACAAACGCTCCCCGGCCTCCAGCCCGGGGGGCCCTCTATCATCAAGATATCCACCCGGGCGCGACCCTGACTGGGCCGATCCGCGCCTCTATGCTGCCACCCGCGCAGGACGGCTTCAGCTTCAGGCCGCGGCCCGCTCGCGCCGGCTTTCGCCGGAAAGGATGCGCTGCACGTCGCTCGGGGCGAACTCCTCCGGCACGGCGCACAGGCGGGTTTTGACCGCGAAGCGGGCAAAACGGGGATCGGCGGTGGCCACCGTGAACGGAATGGCGAGCACATAGCCCGCCAGCACCGGCGCTGCCCACACGATCAAGCCGGGGGACACCACGGCGAGCCCCGCCGTCACCGAAAGGCCGAACACCGTCTGCGGCCAGAAGGCGCGCGCCGCCGCCATCCAGCTCACCCCATGCCCGTCGCGGGCCTGCGCCATCCAGCCGGAGCGCGCGCGGCCCAGCAACAGGCGAGCGATCTCCAGGGTCACCGCCAGCGCGGTGATGGCCGAGAGCAGGAACGAGAACACCAGCTCCACCGCCACCGACGCCGCAAAGCGCCCTGCCCCGCCATAGCGCGCCACCCCGCCCGGCGTCAGCGCCACGTCGGCGACGCCGGCAAGCTTCGGCGCCAGCGCCATCAGCAGCATCCCGCCATAAAGGCCGATGGCGAGGCCGGCGGGATAATCCGGCATCCCCGCCGCCTGCGCCGCCGCGAACGGCAGGAGCGCGATCAGCAGCGGATGGGCCGGCACGGTCACGAACATGAGGATGGCCCAGACCAGCTGGAACCGGCTCATGGGCTTGAGGCTGGCGCCAAAACCGGGCTGCGCCAGCAGCCGCAGATATTGTAGGTTGCCGAGGCACCAGCGCAGGTCGCGCGACACGAAATCGGTGACGGCCGGCGGGTTCTCCTCATAGCTCTCGCTCTCCACCGGGAGCACCCGCACCTCGTAGCCGGCGCGGCGCATCAAGGCCGCCTCCACCTGGTCATGGGATAGGATCGGGCCGCCCAGGGGCGGGGCGCCGGGCAGGTGCGGCAGATGGCAAAAGGCGCGGAACGGGGTGATGCGGATCAACGCGTTATGGCCCCAGAACGGCCCGCACTCCCCCGCCCACCAACTCGCCCCCAAAGTGTAGCAGCGCATGCCGTGGCGCATGCCGAACTGGAACATGCGGGCAAAGGCGCTCTTCGCCGGCAGCCCCACCACAAGGCTCTGCAGGATGCCGAGGCGGGGATGGGCTGCCATCAGGCGCGCCATGCGCAGGATGGTGGCGGCGCCCATGAGGCTGTCGGCATCCAGCGGCAGCATGAAGTCGTAGCGCGCGCCGGCGGTGAGGCAGAAATCGCGGATGTTGCCGGCCTTGAAGTCAGTGTTCTCCGGCCGACGGCGATAGAAGATACGGGAAACCCCCTCCTCGCTCCGCCATGCGGCCATCTCCCTCTCTTCCGCCGCCGCGATCTCGGGGCGCGAGGTGTCGCTGAGCACATGGAAATCGAACAGGGCGCCGTGGCCGCTGGCATCAAGGTCGGCCTTCACCGCCCTGAGGCGGGCCAGCGCGCGCGCGGGATCCTCGTTGCGCACGGTGAGCAGGATGGCGGTGCGCGCGGTGAGCGGCCCCTGCGGCTCCGGGGCGAGGAAGGGCGCCGCCGCCTCCACCCCGCGCCGGCGCCCGTGCAGCAGCGCGAGACCGGTGATCGCGTTCCAGAACCCGATGGCGTTCCACGGCGTTATGGCGAGGGCGCACAGGAGGATGAGACCATCCACGAGGGTAAATCCGCCATGGATGCCCAGCGCGGCGACCCCCGCCAGCACCACCAGCAGCGTCAGAGCGTTGGCCGCCAGCATGAACAGCCGGCGCCGGCCGAGCGCCGCCATCGGCTGGAGCAGGGCCGGGGTGAAATCGGCGGCAGGGCTCACTTCAGGCGGTGGACCGGACCTCGAAGACATGCATAGCTCCAACTGCCGGACCCGGCTCAAGGCTGAAAACGCATCCCGCACCCGCCGCCAGCAAGGCCGCAGCAGACCCCTGAAGCGCTATACGAAAGCGACGGCATGACAGCCCTTGATGCGTCAAAATGTCTCAAATCCGTCGAGGGCCGGGCACTGTGGACCGTCGGCCCCGGCGCAGCGGCCCTACGCACGGAAGAGCTGCCGCCCCCCTCCCTCGACGAAGCGCGGGTCGCCACCGTGTGGAGCGCCATCAGCCGCGGCACCGAACGCCTCGTGTTTCAGGGCCTCACCGATCCCGTCCACCGCGACCGCATGCGCGCGCCGCTGCAGCAGGGCGACTTCCCCTTCCCGGTAAAATACGGCTATTGCGCGGTCGGCCGGGTGGAGGCGGGTCCAGCCGCATTGGAAGGCCGGCTGGTCTTCGCCCTCGCCCCGCACCAGACGCGCTTCAACGCTCCCGCGTCCATGCTGACGCCGCTGCCGGAGGGCCTGCCGCCGCGCCGCGCGACCCTTGCCGCCAACATGGAAACCGCCCTCAACGCCCTGTGGGATGGCGGTGCCGGCCCCGGCGATCGTATCGTGGTGGTGGGGGCGGGCCTCGTGGGCCTGCTGGTCACCTATCTCGCCGCCCGCCTGCCAGGGGCGGAGGTCACCGCCATCGATCCTGATGAGAGCCGCGCGGGGCTGGCGCGCTCCTTCGGCGCCGCCTTCGCCCCCTCCAGCGCGGGGGTTGCCGATGCCGACCTCGTCTTCCACACCAGCGGCAGCGGCGCGGGGCTGGCGACGGCGCTGGCCTGTTGCGGCGAGGAAGCCCGGGTGGTGGAGATGAGCTGGTATGGTGACAAGGGCGTGAATGCGCAGCTCGGCGGCGCCTTCCACCACCGGCGCCTGCAGATCGTCTCCTCGCAGGTGGGCATGGTGAGCCCCGCCCGCCGCCCGCGCTGGAGCCACCGGCGGCGGCTGGAGAAGGCGCTGGCCCTCCTCGAAGACCCCGCCCTCGATGCGCTCATCACCGACGAGGTGGCCTTCGACGATCTGCCGCAGGCCCTGCCGCGTATCCTTGCGGACGGGGCGGCAGGCATCGCCACGGTGGTGCGCTACAAGTGACGCCGATGGCACCGGCTTCGGGCACGCGCTGCGCGGGCCTGCCCCGGAACCCACGCAAGGGAGTTATGCATGTATGCGGTAGAGGTGCGGGACCACATCATGATCGCCCACAGCTTCAAGGGCGCCCTGTTCGGCCCCGCCCAGGCGCTGCATGGCGCCACCTTCGTGGTGGACGTGGCCTTCTATCGCCGCGAGCTGACGGTGGAGGGGGTGGTGGTGGACATCGCCCGCGCCCACGATGCGCTCAAGGCCGTGCTCGGCCCGCTCAACTACAAGAACCTCGACGAGGTGCCGGACTTCGCCGGCCGCAACACCACCACGGAAGTGCTGTGCCGGCACGTCTTCGACAAGATGGCCCAGGCGGCGCGCGCCGGCGAACTGGGCGCTGGCAGCGAGGCGCTGACCCGCATCCGCGTGATGCTGCACGAATCCCACGTGGCCCGCGCCTGGTACGAGGCCGACCTCGCCGCCGACGACGCCTCCCTCCAGCTTTTGTCCTGAGATCCATGCCCGTCGCCTTCGTCCACCCCGGCCCGCTGGACACACCTACCGGGGGCTATGCCTATGACCGGCGCGTCATCGCCGAGCTTCAGGCCACGGGCCTCGACATCGCGCCCCTTAGCCTCGACGGCGCCTTCCCCACCCCGACCGGGGCCGAGGTGGACGCGGCCCTCGCCCGGCTCGCGGCAACCGCGCCGGACACCATCCTGCTGGGCGACGGCCTCGCCTTCGGCGCCCTGCCGGCGGACCGGCTGAAGGGGCTGGGCCGTCGCCTCGTCGCGCTGGTGCATCATCCGCTGGCGCTGGAGACGGGGCTGCCTGCGGATCTGGCCGAACATCTGTTCCAGAGCGAGAAGGCGGTTCTGAACGCCGCCGATGCGGTCATCACCGTGAGCCCCGAGACCGGCCGTACCCTGGTGGCGCGCTATGGCGTTGCCCCCGAGCGCCTGACATTGGCCGTGCCCGGCACCGAGCCCATGGCCCGCGTGCCCGCCGATGGCGAGCCGCCGCGCCTGATCGCCGTGGGCTCGCTGACCCCGCGCAAGGGCTACGACATCCTGTTCGATGCCCTCGACCTGATCGCCGACCTCGATTTTTCCCTCGCCATCGCCGGCGCCGCCCATCTCGATCCTCCCACGGCGGAGATGGTGGCGGCGCGGGCGGCGGCGGCCCCGCGCGGCAACATCCGTCTGCTCGGCCAGCTCGATCGCGCCGACCTCGATGCCGCCTATGGGGAGGCGGACATCTTCGTGCATCCCTCGCTTTATGAGGGCTATGGCATGGTGCTGGCGGAAGCCATGCGGCGCGGCCTGCCCGTGGTGTGCACCACCGGCGGCGCGGCGGGCGAGACGGTGCCGGACGGCGCCGGCCTGAAGGTGCCGCCGGGCGATGCGGCAGCCTTCGCGGACGCCCTGCGCAGCCTCATCGCCGATCCGGCCCGGCGCCGGGCCTTCGCCGACGCGGCCTTCGCCGCTGGGCAACAATTACCCTCCTGGGCCGACACCGCCGCCACCATCGGCCGGGTGCTGGCGAACACGAGCCGCACGTGACCCTTCCCATCCCCGCCACCTTCTCCGACGACTGGCTCTCGCTCCGCGAGCCGGCCGACCACCGCTCCCGCAACATGGCGCTGGAGGCGGAGCTGGCGCGCTATCTGGAAGAGGTGGAGGAGCAGCGCATCGTCGATCTCGGCGCCGGCTCCGGATCGAACCTCAGGGCGCTGGCGCCGCGCCTTGGTCCACGCCAGCACTGGGTTCTGATGGATCACGACGGCGCTCTCGCCGAGGCCGCCCGCACCCGCCTGAAGGCTTTCGCGGACAGCTGGCGGAAGACGGGCGACACGCTGGTGCTTGCCCTGGGCGCGCGGGAGATCCGGGTGGACTTCGCCATCGCGGACCTTGCCCGCGATCCCGCCGCGCCGCGCGCCTTCGCGCCGCATCTGGTCACCGCCTCGGCGTTCCACGATCTGGTCTCGGCGCAGTGGTGCGAGAGCTTCGCGCAGGGGATGGCCGGCTCGGGCATCCTCGTCCACGCCGCCCTCATCTGCGACGGGCAGGATGCCTGGGCACCACCCCATCCGGCGGACGCCGCCATCGCGGCGGGCTTTGCCGCCCATCAGGGCATCGACAAGGGCTTCGGCCCGGCGCTCGGACCCGACGCCGCGCGGGTGCTCGGCGCGGCGCTGGCACGGGTGGGCTATGAGGTAGGGCAGGCACAGAGCCCGTGGCGGCTCGTTCCCGGCGACCGAGCGCTGATCCAGAAGCTCGCCGCCGGCACGGCCGCAGCGGCGGTGGAGAGCGGTCGCGTCGATGCGGCCACCGCGCAGGACTGGGCGCGCCACCGGGCCGATGCGGAGGCCTGCGCCATCGGCCATCTGGACGTTCTGGCGGTGCCGCGTGCCTGATCTGGCGCGGCGCCGGTAACGCCTTCAGCTTTATGATCCCCACTCGGACGGTGGGGACCGCCGGGCTGCCTCACCGCCTCGCTGCGGCAGCCCGGCTATCACACAAAAGGCGAGAGCGGTTTCCGCTCGCCCTGGCTCACGGAAAACGCTCTAGACTCTCGTCTTGACGCGTTTTCTTCACGCGAACCGGTGCCCACTTCGCTTGAAAACGCTCTACGCGCCCTTGAGGGCGGCCTGGAGCTTTTCTTCCTGCTCGGTGGACAGGCTGGTCTGGAGCACGGTGCCGCCAAACTTGGCCATGTCGGCCACCACCTTGTCCGCGGTCACCTTGCCGACGAGCACGCAGAGCGCCGCCTGATTCGGGCCAAGGGCCGAGCTGGCCTGCTTGATGAAGTCGTCGTTGATGCCCACGTCGGTGAACTTTCCGGCGAGGGCGCCCGCGCCGGCGCCGATGGCCATGCCCAGGAGCGGGTTCAGGAACAAAAGCCCGACGAGGCCGCCCCACAGGCCGCCCGACGCCGCACCGGCAAGGGTCGTGTTCAACAGCTGGTTCAGCTTGATCGAGCCGTCTTCCTGCCGGACCGCCACCACGGCGTCGCCCAGCTCGATCAGATATTCCTTCTGGAGCTTCAGAAGCTCCTGTCGGGCGGCCTCCGCTTTGGCCTCAGACTCATAGGCAATGATAACGAGGTCGGCCATGTCACTCTCCAAGGCAGTGCATCCGGGTTCGTATCGGACCCGCCGCACCGCCATACAGGGCATGTCCGCGCGATACGCAACCCCCGTCGACCGCCGAGGAATGTCCGGCGCGCCCTTCGTCACGAAGACAGGCCGGCCGCGCCCGAGGCCGGCTCCAAAGTCAGGTTGCTGGCGCGCATGGTGCGGCGGCCCTTCAAGGATAAGGCCGCCGGCAAGAGGAGCGCGGCCGCCCAGTCACTGACCGGCGATGATCGCCTCCAGCCTTTGCTTGAGGGCCTGCGGGATCTCCACCCCGGTGGCCGCCGTGCGCAGGCGGGCGCCGGCCCGCCGCGCGCCGGGCAGGCGTGCGCCTTCCTGATCGGCGATGGCCGCGAACAGACGGGCGAGCCGACCAGGCGCCGCCGGTCCCGCCAGTGGCCCCGGATCGATGGCGATGAAGAATTGCCCCGTGCGTGGCGAGCCGCCCGCATTGTCGGCGAAGGACGAGGCCTCGATGGAGAGATTCGCCCCCGTGAGCCAGGCCGCCAGCACCTCCACGAGGAGCGCGAGCCCCGCGCCCTTGTGCCCGCCCATGGGCACCATGCTGCCGCCGGCCAGCGCGGCCTTGGGATCGGTGGTAGGGCGTCCGTCCTTGTCGAGGGCCCAGCCGAGGGGGATCGGTTCGCCGCGCTGGTCGTGCACGACGATCTCGCTCTTGGCGACGACGCTCGAGGACTGGTCGAGGACCAGCGGCTCCTCCCCTGCCCGTGGCACCGCGAAGGCGATGGGATTGGTGCCGAACACCGGCGTGACGCCGCCCACCGGGGCGATGGAGGCCGGCGCGTTCACGAAGCCGAGCGCGACCAGTCCCGCCTTGGCGATCCGCTCCACGTGATAGCCCACCACGCCGCAATTGTAGGAGTTGGTGACCGCCAGCGCGGCGATCCCCTGCCCCCGCGCCGCCTCGATCAGGGCCGGCAGCCCGAGGTCGATGGCCGGATGGGCAAAGCCGTCCGCCGCATCCACCAGGACCTGCCCCGGACGGGGCCGCGACAGGGCCGGCACAGCCTTGCCATCGATCTTGCCCACCTTGGCGTGGGCGCAATAGGTGGGCAGGCGGGCGAGGCCGTGGCTATGCACGCCCTCCGCCTCCGCC
The DNA here is from genome assembly GCF_008364685.1 of Xanthobacter oligotrophicus. GTDB lineage: Bacteria > Pseudomonadota > Alphaproteobacteria > Rhizobiales > Xanthobacteraceae > Xanthobacter > Xanthobacter oligotrophicus. The sequence goes on along the minus strand of NZ_VTTL01000005.1, from coordinate 304,906 downwards.
GCCACCACGGACGCCGTGACGGAGAGGGCATTGACGCTCGACACCCCGGACGCGACGAGCGCGCGGAAGGTCAGGTCCTCCACCTCCTTCAGGGTGAGGGCCGCCATCGGGATGGAAGGAGATTGGACCGAAGCGTGCGCGCTCATGCGGCCTCTCCGGTGATCTTGCGCGCCTCGGCATCGAGCGCCACCGCGCCGTAGAGCGTGCGCGCGGCCTCCTCGGTCACGAGGCCCTCGGCGAGGTCCTCGGCGAGCCGCGCCGGGTCACGGTCCTCGGGCTTGCCGAAGCCGCCGCCGCCGGAGGTCTTGATGGTCACGGTGTCGCCGGCCGCGAGCGCAATGCCGGAGACCTTGGAGTTGAGGCTCACGGCGGTGCCGTCTGCCTTCGTCACCGTGGTGGAGGAGAGCGAGCCGGGCTTGCCGCCGTTGATGCCGTAGGGCGGGAAGCGGAAGCGCTCGAAATTGGTGGAGAGCGAGCCTTCCGGCGCCTCCAGGCGGAATTCACGCACGAGGCCGAGCCCGCCGCGGTTCTCACCCGCGCCGCCGCTGTCCGGCAGCAGGCCGTAGCGGGTGAACACCACCGGATACTTGGCCTCCACCATCTCGATGGGGGCATTGGTGTTGTTGTGGAGGCCGCAGGACAGGGCGCTTGCGCCGTCGCCGCCCGCATGGCCGCCCCAGCCGCCCACCTCGATGTCGAAATACACCTGCCGCCGGGCGTCCGGCCGCACGATGGAGACCGCATAGACGTAGGAGATGGCGTAATAGGCCGCCGGGATGCGCTCCGGCGCGATCTGGGCCAGCGCCCCGAACACGCAGGTGGCGATGCGGTGGTTCACCACCATGCGGCCAGCCACGGGAGCGGGGAATTGCGCGTTCACCACGCTGCCCTCGGGCAGCGCCACGGTAACCGGCCGGTAGCAGCCGGAATTGGCCGGAATGTCCGAACCGAGCGCCGCGAGCAGCGCGTAATAGACCGCCGAGCAGGTCATAGCCGGGGTGTTGTTCACCGGGCCGCGCACCTGCGGGCTGGAGCCGGCGAAATCGAAGGCGATGGTGTCGCCGCTCTTGGTGATCTTCACCTCGAGACGGATGGGCTCCTGCGACTGGCCGTCGTCATCCACCGTCTCCACGAAGGAGGCTGTGCCATCCGGCAGGGCGGCAATGGCCGCGCGCATCATGCGCTCGGAGCCGTCGAGGATGGCAGACATGGCGGCCGAAAGCGTGCCGCTGCCGTACTTGCGGGCGATGCGCGACACCGCTTTGGCGCCGATGCCGAGCGCCGCGATCTGGGCATTGAGGTCGCCACGGGTCTCTTCCGCCTGGCGCACATTGTAGAGCAGCATCTCGAACACGCCGGTGTTCAGGATGCCCTTCTCCACGAGGCGCAGCGGGGGAATGCGGATGCCTTCGTGGAAGATCTCGGTTGCCGCCGCATAATAGGAGCCGGCCGCGCCGCCGCCCACGTCCACGTGGTGGCACAGGGTGCCGACGATGGCGACGCGCTCCCCGTCCACGAACACCGGGCGGAAGGTCTGGATGTCCGGCAGGTGCTGGCCGCCGGCATAGGGATCGTTGGTGACGATGACGTCGCCCTCGTTCCAGCTGTCCAGCGGAATGAACTTTTCCAGCACGGTCTTCAGGCAGTCGGACATGGAGTTGAGGTGCACCGGGATGCGCGCCGACTGGGCGATGTTGCGGCCCTGGGCATCGAACACGGCGGTGGAGAAATCGAGGATCTCGCGCACGACCGTGGAGCGGCTGGTGCGCCAGATGGTGATGCTCATTTCCTCGGCGGCGGCGACCAGCGCGTTGCGGATCACTTCGAGGCGGACGGGATCGATGGGGCTCATGATGGGTCCTCAAGCTCTCAGTGACGCTGGGTGCGCTCGGCAACGAGGGCGCCCGTGGCGTGGGAACGGATGGTCCAGCCGGCCGGCAGGTAGGTGGCGGTGTAGACCTCCTCCACCACGGCGGGGCCGGCGACGCCTTCGGCGGTCACCGCCTCGCGGGCGACCACGCGGGTCTCGACGAAGCCGCCGCGGCCATAGACCGGGCGGATCTGCTCCGCGCCCGCCACCGCGCCGGTAGCCGGCGCCGGGGTGGGCTTGGCGAGGCGGCCTACAGCGGAGAGGCGCAGCGCCACCACTTCCACCGGCACGGCCGGCTCGTCATAGGAGAAACGCTGGCGGTGCAGGGCGTGGAAGGCTGCTGCCGCCCTGGCGATGCCTTCGGGCGAGAAGTCCGCCTCCGGCAGTTGCACCCGCAGGTCGAAGGCCTGGCCCTGGTAGCGCAGGTCCAGCGCCCATTCGAAGGCGCGGTTCGCGGCGGCCACGCCGTCCTCGGCGAGCAGCCGGTCGCCGTCTTTGGCCAGCGCCACCGCGCGATCGGCAAGGCTCGGGCCGATGTCGGCGAGGAGGCCGATCTGGGTGGAGGCGAGGTCGTGGGTGATATCCGACCACAGGATGCCCCAGGCCGACAGAGTGGAGGCATGGGCCGGGAAGATCACCTTGTTCATGCCCAGCTCCTCGGCCACCTCGCAGGCATGAACGCCGCCGGCGCCGCCGAAGGAGAGCAGGGCGAAGTCTTCCGGGTCCATCCCTTTCTCGAACAGCGAGAGGCGGATGGCGGTGGCGAGGCTGGAATTGGTGACGGCGATGACGCCGGCCGCCGTCTCCTCGGGGGACAGCTTCAGCTTGCCGGCCACATCCACTGCGGCCCGTCCGGCGGCGTCACGGTCGAGGCCCATGCGGCCGCCCATGAAGCTTGATCCATCGAGCCGGCCGAGCAGCAGGTTGGCGTCGGTGACGGTGAGCCGCTCGCCGCCGCGGCCGTAGCAGGCCGGGCCCGGCTCGGCACCGGCGCTGTGGGGGCCGATGCGCAGGCGTCCGCCGTCATCCACCCAGGCGATGGAACCGCCACCGGCGCCGATGGTACGCATCTCGATCATGGGCAGGCGCACGGGCAAGCCGTCCACGTCGCCCTCGTTGACCATGGAGACGACACCGTCATGCACCACCGACACGTCGAAGCTGGTGCCGCCCATGTCCACGGCCACGAGGTTGGGCTCGTCGAGGGCGGCGGAGAGGCGCCGGGCCGCCGCCGCGCCGCCCGAGGGGCCGGAGAGCAGCAAGCGCGCCGGCTCGCGGCCCGCCTTGCCGAGGCCCGCCACGCCGCCGTTGGACTGAACCAGATAGACCTGGGTCTGCGGCACCTCTTCCTTCAGCTTGCCGGCGAGGCGGTCAGTATAGGTCTTCACCACCGGCACCAGGAGCGCATTGAGCAATGTGGTGGACATGCGCTCGTATTCGCGCAGCTCCGGGGAGATGTCGCAGGACAGGGAGACTTCGACGCCCGGCAGCAGCGCCCGCAGGATCTCGCCGGCCCGCCGCTCGTGCACCGCATTGGCGTAGGCATTGAGGAAGCACACCGCCACCGACTTCACACCCGATTGGATCAGCGCGCCGGCCAGCGCCTCCACCGCGGCCTCGTCGAGGGCGGTGATGATGCGCCCGTCCGCGCCGATGCGCTCGGGCACGCCGAAGGACAGGCGCCGCTTCACCAACGCCGGAGGGGGCGAGGCGGTGATGGCGTAGACATCGGTCCGGCCATGGCGGCCGATCTGCATCACGTCCTCGAAGCCGGCGGTGGTCACCACCGCGCCCAGCGGCAGCTTGCGTTCCAGCACCGCGTTGGTGGCGATGGTGGTGCCGTGCAGCAGGTACTGCACCTGGTCGAGGGAGAAGCCGAAGCGCTCGCTCGCCTCGCGGATGCCGGTGAGCAGGCCGATGGAGGGATCGGACGGCGTGCTCGGCGTCTTCATCTGGTGGATTTCGCCGGTCGCCGCATCGAGGATCTCGATGTCGGTGAAGGTGCCGCCAATATCGACGGCGATGCGGATGGGCGCGGTGCTCATGGGATGTCTCGATGCCGGAGTTCAGATGAGGCCTTCGGCGGCAAGGCCGTCGACGAGGGAGGCGAAGGCGGCGCGCACCATGTAGAACTGGGCGCCCACCACGGTGACGGACACGCCATGCTCACGGGCGAAGGCGCGTTCCGGGGCGGTCCAGCAGGGCATGACCCAGGGCTTGCCGGCGGCCTTGGCGGCAGCGGCGATGCGGGCGATGTCCAGCTTGTCGGCGTCGTTGAATGTGTAGCGCAGGTTGCCCGCGGCCATGGACAGGTCGGTGGGGCCGGCGAACAGGCCGTCCACGGTGGGAAGCTGGGCGATAGCCTCCACGTCGGCGAGGGATTCCCGGCTCTCGATCATGGGCCAGCAGGCGGTGCGGGCGTTCTCGTCGGCGCCGTAGGTCGCGCCGGCGGGGCCGTAGCCCACGGTCCGCCCGCCGGCATAGGAGCGCACGCCCAGCGACGGATATTTCGTCGCCGCCGTGACCGCCCGAGCGTGGGCGAGGTCGCCGATATGGGGGATGATGATCGCATCCGCGCCGAAATCGAGCGCCTGCTGGATCGGCTCGGTGAGCGGCCCCAGCACCTTGGCATAGACCTTCATGCCGAGCGCCCGGCAGAAGGGGATGACCCGGTCGAGGTCGTCGAGGTTGAAGGTGCCATGCTCGATATCCAGCACCACGGCGGTGAAGCCGGCGTCCCGCGCGATCTCGATGTGCGGGAAGGTGGGCGCGGTGAGCCAGAAGGCAAATGTCGCGAGCGAACGGGTCACGGAAGACTCCAGGGCGCGGGGTAAGCTCTCCCGTTCCCGCGCAAGGCGGGTCGGGCGAAGGGCGGGATGGCGAAAGCAGGGTGAGGGGGAGGTCCGGCGTCAGCCGCCGGGCCGGCCTGCGGTCATTTGACGAAGGTTCGGGTGAGGCCGACGGTGCGGTCCACCACCACCACGACCACGAGAGTGAGCACCACCAGCAGCACCGAGATGGACGCCGCCATGGGGTCCGCCTGCTGCTCCACGTGGTGATACATGGCCACCGGAAGGGTGGAGAGGCGCGGGCCGGTCATGAACAGCGACAGCACCACCTCGTCGAACGAGACGAGGAAGCACAGCGCCGCCGTGGACACGAGCCCGGAGCGCATCATGGGCAAGGTCACGCGGAAGAACACCGTGAGCGGCCGCGCCCCCAGGGTGGAGGCGGCTTCCTCCACCGGCAACGGCAGGTTGGCGAGGGCGGTGCTGAGCACCCGCACCGCATAGGGCAGCGTCACCACCAGATGGGCGGCCACCAGCCCCTGGAAGGTGCCGAGCAGGCCCAGCGGCGCGAATACCAAGAGGATGGCGAGGCCCAGCACGATGGTGGGCAGCAGCAGCGGCGCCGAGAACAGGTTGGAGAGGATTTCCGCGCCCGGCAGCTTCAGCCGCACCAGCGCATAGGCCGCCGGCAGGCCGACGGCGAGCGACACCAGGGTGACCACCACGGCCAGCGCGAGGGAGACCCAGAAGGCGTTCATCATGGCCGGGTTGGCGAAGATGGCGCCATACCACTTCACGCTCCAGCTCTCAGGCGGAAACGCCATGTAGGCATCGCCGCTGAAGGAGATGGGCACGATCACCAGGAGCGGCGCCAGCAGGAACACGAACATGGCGCCGGCTGCGATCTTGAGGGCGGGGGAGACGGGGCGTTCGTCCATGGATCCCTCCTCAGGCGATGCGCCGCAAGGCGCGGCTGTAGAGAACGAGGGCGACGCCGAACACCACGAGCACGATCATGGAGAGGGCGGCGGCGAGCGGCCAGTTCAGGGTCACGATGGCCTGGTCGTAGATCTCGGTGGCGAGCAGGAACACCCGCCCGCCCCCGAGCAGCTTCGGCGTGACGAAGGACGAGATGGCGAGCACGAAGCACAGCAGCGAGCCCAGCGCCATGCCCGGCGCGGTGAGCGGCACCACCACCCGCCAGAAGGTCTTCAGCGGCGTGGCGCCAAGGGTCAGCGCCGCTTCCTCAAGGCGCGGGTCCAGGCGGCCGAAGCCGGAGAGCAGCGCCAGGATCATGTAGGGCATCAGGATCTCGGTGAGGCCGATGATGACGCCCGTGAGGTTGAACATGAGCCGCGGCGGCTCGGCCATGCCGAGGGCCATCAGCGCATGGGCGACAAGGCCGCGATCCGAGAGGATGGCGATCCAGCCATAGGTGCGCACCACTGCCGAGGTGAGCAGCGGCGCCACCACCAGCACCATCAGCACGGTGCGCCACAGCCCGCTGGAGCGGTGGAGATAGAGCGCGATGGGATAGGAGGCGAGCAGCGTCAAAAGCGTGATGAAGAGGCTGACGCCGACGCTGCTGGCGATGAGATCGAGCGTGAAGCTGTCCTGCAGCGTCGCGCTCCAGGTGGCGAGGCTGAACACGTCGGTGAGCGCGCCGGTGGCGGTGGATTCCCGGAACGACATGCGCAGCAGGTTCATCACCGGCCACAGGAAGCCGATGGCGTTGACGAGCGCGATGGGGGCAAGCAGCAGGCTTGCCGTGCCGAGGGCGCCGAGCCGCCGCGGCTCGCGGGCGGAGAGGACGAGGGCGCTCATGACGCGGCGTACACGAAGGTGTCCTGGGGCCGCCAGGACAGGGTGACAGGCGTGCCGGGGGCGAGCAGGGCTTCGCCGCCGCGGGTGGAGGCTTCCGTCTTGATCACCGTGCCGCCGGCCGCCACCTCATATTCCAGGATGTCGCCGGCGAAGGTGGCGCGGACGATGGTGCCGCCGAGTTGGTGCAGGCTCGCGTCCGAGGGCGAGGTCCCGGCCTGAAGGCCGATGCGGTGGGGCCGCACCATCACCTCCACCTCACCCTCGAAGCCGGGGGCGGCGAAGGTGGTCCCGGCGGCCTGAGCGATGCCACCGGAGGCCCGGCCGGAGAGGCGGTTGATGCGACCCACGAAGCCCGCCACGAAGGCGGTCCGGGGATGCTCGTAGATCTCGTGCGGGGTGCCCAGCTGCTCGAGGCGGCCGTGGTTCATGACCGCCACCTTGTCGCAGATGGTCAGCGCTTCCATCTGGTCGTGGGTGACGAAGATGGCGGTGATGCCGAGCCGCTTCTGGATGTCGCGGATCTCGGTGCGCATCTCGTCGCGCAACTGGGCATCGAGATTGGACAGAGGCTCGTCGAGCAACAGGATGGAGGGCCGCACCACCAAGGCGCGGGCCAGCGCCACCCGCTGCTGCTGGCCACCGGAGAGCTGGGCCGGCCGGTGATGCTCGCGGCCGGAGAGGCGCACCATGGCGATGGCCTCGCGCGCCCGCTCCAGCGCCACCTTCTTCGGCACCTTGCGCATGTCGAGGCCGAAGGCGACGTTCTTCAGAATGTCCATGTGCGGGAACAGGGCATAGGACTGGAACACCAGCCCCATGTCCCGCCGGTAGGGCGGCACGCCGGTCAGGTCCCGGCCGTCCACCACGATGTGGCCGGAAGTGGAAGGCACCAGCCCGGCGATCATGCGCAGGGAGGTGGTCTTGCCGCAGCCCGAGGGGCCGAGGAAGGCGATCAGCTCCCCCCTGGCCACGTCGAGATTGAGGTCGTCCACCGCGGTGAAGTGATCGTAGCGGCGGGTGAGGCCGCGCAGGGAGAGGAAGCCTTGTCCTTGCACCATGCGCTGGATCTCCTTCGGCTCGGCGCGGATCATGGGGTGATCCTCACCGGCTCGCGGGCAGGACGCGGCGGCGCCACTGCTCGCCGATGGCGTCGCGCACCTTGGCGAGGGCGATCCAGTCCACCGGCATCACCTTGTCGAGATGGCTCACGGCGGTGCGCTCCAGCGCCGCCGCGGAGATATCCGCCTTGGCGTTGGTGGGGGCGTAGAACATGGTTTCCGTGAAACTCTTCTGGGCCTCGCCGCCGAGCGCATAGTTCACGAAGGTCTTGGCGGCCTCGGCGGCGGGGCCGTTGGCGACGAGATTGATGGTGTTGATCTGGAAGACGGTGCCTTCCTGCGGAATGCTCGCCTTCAGCTTGCCGCCGGAGAGGTCGCTGTTGACCTGCGCGCGGGCATTCCAGCCGGCGCCCAGGGCGGCCTGGCCGGTGACGATGGAGGCGTAGACCTCGGGCTTGGGGTCCCAGGTCTGCACGTTGGGGGCGATCTCCGTCATGGCGGCGATGCCCTTCTCAACACCCTTGAGATAGTCCGTGCCGCCATGGGCCTTGTCGAGGATAAGCACCAGCGACAGGCCCTGGATGTCCGGTACGCCGGGGATCACCACCTTGCCCTTGAAGGGCGCCTTGGCCATCTCCATCCACGACTTGGGCGTCTCCTTCACGATCTCGGTGTTGTAGAGCAGCACGAGGTTGTCGAAGGTCACGGCGACGCCGGCCACGTCCGGGATGCGGGCGTTGGGGTAGAGGTCCTTGACGTTGGGCGCGTTGGTCTCGTCGATCCTGGTGTAGAGGCCCTCGTCGGTGCCGGCCTTGGAGACGGACACGTCCATGATCACCACGTCCGCCTGCGGCGCCGCCTTCTGGGCGCGCAGGTTGCCCAGCATGGCCGCCGAGGAGGGCAGCGGGAAATAGGTGACCTTGATGTCGGGATGCGCCTTCATGAACGGCTCGATGACCGCCTTGGTGTAGCGCTCCTGGAACAGGCCGGAATAGGCCATGACGGTCAAATTGGTCTCCGCCGCCGCCCCCTGGGTGAGGAGGCCGAGGGCGAGCGCGCAGGCGGCGCCGATCCTGAATGCTGTGGTCATTTTGAAGTCCCTCTGGAAAGGTGACTGGAAGGGGAGCGGGCCGGTTTTCCGGCCTCTTCTCACGCGGTCTGGAGCTTTTGTTCCACCATGGCGCGAGCGCCGGTGATGTCGGGCAGCTTCTCGCCGGCGGCGAGCCGGGCGAGGAGCACGATCTCGGCCTCCTGCATGGCGATGGCGCGGGCGGCGACGGCGGGGGCGTCCGACGGCGCGAGCACCACCACGCCGCTCTCGTCGCAGAGCACGGCATCGCCCGGCGCGATGGTCTGGCCACCCACGTTCACCGGCACGTTGATGGCGCCTTCCAGGCCCAAGAGCTTGGTGGTGATGGGCGAGGGCCCGCGGCACCACATGGGCATGTCCACCCGCACGATCTCGGAGAAATCGGTGGCCGGCCCGTCGATGACGCCGGCGGTCACGCCCGCCAGCTTCATGGCATTGGTGATGACCCCGCCCCAGCAGGCATGGCGGGTGTCGCCGCAGCGCTCGATCACCACCACGTCGCCGGGGCGCACCAGCGCGGTGAGGTAGTGCAGCAGCGTGGAATCGGCGTGGGGAATGCGCAGCGTCACCGCCGTGCCGGCAACGCGCTTGCCGGGCAGCACGGCGCGGATCTCGCGATCGACGAAGCCGGAATGCAGCACGTGGCCGATGGTGGCCACCTCGCACTTTTCGAGCTCCGCCACCAGCTCCGGGGCGATCTGCTGCGGCATGGGATTGACGATGAACATGGGGACAGAGCTCCGCTCAGCCGAGGACGTGGTGGTTGGCGACCGGCACGTTCGCGCGCACGGTGCCGGTGAGGGAAAAGTCGAGCCGGCCGCTGGTGAAGCCCACCTTGTCCGAGCATTGGGCGGTGATGTGGCCCCATGGGTCGATGACCATGGAATGACCCCAGCACCACTTCCTGCCGCCGGCATGGGAGCCGGTCTGGCCCACGGCGAGGAACCAGGTCTGGGTCTCGATGGCGCGGGCGCGGGCCAGCACCTCCCAGTGATCCTTGCCGGTCATGAGGGTGAAGGCGGCGGGCAACACGATCACATCGGCGCCGGCGTCGCGCAGCTTGCGGAACAGCTCGGGGAAGCGGATGTCGTAGCAGATGGCGCAGCCCACCGTGGTCTCGCCGATCCTGTAGGTCACCACCTCCTCGCCCCGCGAGACGGTGTCGGATTCGCGGTAGACGGTGCCGCCGGCGATCTCCACGTCGAACAGGTGGATCTTGCGATAGCGCGCCAGCTCGGCGCCGTCGGGGCCGAACACCACGGTGGTGTTGTAGAAGGAATTGCCCACCTTTTCGGCGACACTGCCGGCGTGGATGGCCACCTTCAGCGTCTTCGCGAGAGAGGACATGAGCTGGTAGGCGGGACCGTCCGGAAAGGTCTCGGCGGCCTCCTGCATCTCGTCCGGGGTCTCGCCGAGGAAGGCGTAATATTCGGGAAGCACCACGAGGTCGGGCTTGTCCGCCGCCACCGCCGCCTCCACCAGGCGCGCCGCCGTGGCGAGATTGGCGGCCTTGTCGCCCTGCGAGTTCATCTGGATCAGCGAAACCTTCACGCCGGCTCTCCCGCTCTTGATGGCAGGAAGCAGAACAGACGCGCCGAGCCCCGACAAACGCGAAATAATTGTCCGCCTTAACAAGCAATGCTTATGAGAAAGGCATAGGCGGCATGCGCCTATTTTATATGCACCGCAGCATGATCCGCTTCGACCTTGTCCGCCTCGGTTTTGGCAGCGGCGATACGCGCGGCCATCTGGGCGATGATGGCGGGCAGCAGCGCGCCGGGGTCCTCGCGGAACACGGCATGGATCTTCAGCGGCGGAACCGCGGCCGCCACGTCGAGCACCGCGAGTTCGCCCCGCTCCAGCATTTCCCGCACCACGGTTTCCGGCAGGACGGCGACGCCCATGCCGTCGCGGACCAGGCGGGTGATGGTGGCCAGCGAATTGGAATTGAGGATGCGCACCAGATGCGGGTCCAGCCCCGCCCGCTCCAGGAGATGCAGGACGTTCTGGTGGGGCTGGGAGCCGCGCGAGAAGGCGAAGACGGGATACGCGGCCACCTCTTCCAGCGCCACCCGCCGCCCTTGCAGGCCGAGCCGCGGCGCGGCCACCCACAGGCAGTCGTAGGCGCACAGCTCGATGTTGCGGCAGCCCGGCGCCAGCACCGGACCGGCGATGAGCGCGAGGTCCACCTGACCGTCCTGGAGCAGGCGCGCCACGGTCAGGCTGTTGTCCACGGTCAGGTCGAGGTCCACGTCCGGATAGGTGGCCTTCACCTCCTCCACCAGCCGCGTCAGCCACGCATAGACCACCGTGTCGATGGTGCCGATGGCCATCCGGCCACGCAGGTGGTGGGTGTCGCCGACGCCGAGCCGCAATTCGTTGGACATGCGCACGATCATCTCGGCCTGGGCGAGCACGCGCGCGCCTGCGGGTGTCAGGCTGACGCTGCGCAGGTCGCGCTCGAACAGGCGCACGCCAAGATCCTTCTCCAGCGTGGCGATACGGTTCGAGACCGCCGCCTGCGTCGTGCACAGCTTGTCCGCCGCGCTCGAAAAGCTCCGCAGGCGCGCCACCCAGATGAAGGTTTCAAGGAACCGGATGTTCATCGGCGCAGTCGCACTCCAAGACGGCGGCGGCGCGGCGCGAACGCCCCCTTGAACCCGGGCGACACGGCACCGCCAGACCAAGGCCTGACATGTCGGCGCCGATCATGACCGGGCTGCGGCGAACTGCAACTCAGGTGCCGGGAGCTTGGCTGCACGGGTCTGCGAGACGCGGGATGCGCACATGATCGGGGGCCGGGTCCATGACCCGCCCGTCACTGGACTGTCTGGCCGGCGCAACAATACCTTCGCCAACGGCCACGGGCGGGACTTGCGCCCGCCCGATCCCATCAGCGCCGAACTCTTCCGGGAACAGCGTGACCCGTCCCCTGCGCCGCCCCGCCCCGCGCGAACCCATGCCCGACGCGGCAATCATGAGGCGCCACGGGTGAGAGCGGACGGCTCCTCCGCGTCCGCCGCCTTCAGGAGGCGCGCCGTCTGGCGGTAGAGCGCGGAGGCGAGGGCCTGGACGCACCGGGGCCGCTCCCGCTCCGCGACCACCGTCCGTGCCAGCGCCTCCAGGATGAAGGCGTCGGCGAGGGGGCGCGATGCGGTAGCCGTGGCCGGCGCACGCTCCAGAAAGGCGCCGAGCACGGCCCGCTCCGCCCGGGCGAGGAAGGCTGCGACCAGCTCGGCCCGAAGCTCCGGGGCATCGCGCGCTGCGCCTGCCTCGCCACCGCCGATGCGGGCGGCGGCCCGTTCCAGCGCCGCCAAAAGCTCGGCCACGTCGCGCCACGGGCTCTGCGGCGCCCGCTCCCCTTCCGGCACGCCTTCCAGGCCGCCAAGGGCACCCACGATCAGCGCATCGCCCCCTGCCACCAGCATGTGGTGGAGGTCGCACCGGCCATGGATGCGGATCAGAGGCAGTGCCGTGCCGGAGTACAGCACGCCGAGCCGCTCGTTCAGCGCGGCGCGCATCCCCTCCAGCTCCGCAAGCCGGGCCGGTCGCACCCCATCCGGCGCAGGCAGGCGGGCGATGGTGTCTAGGGCGGCGGAGTAGGTCGCCTCCGCCCGCGTGCGCCACATGGCCCGCATGCCCACATCGGCGTCCTGCGGCGTGAAGCCGGCGGCGTCGGAGGGCACCGACAGGGCGGCATGCAGCTCGCCGAGGCGCCGGCCCATGTTGCGCACCAGCGCCATCATGCCGGCGATCTCGTCCTCGAAGCGCTGGCGCGCGCCGTCCACGGTGGAGGCGGCGGTGTCGAGGGCGCGCTGGAGCTGGGTCATGGTCCAGTCCGCCGCATTGCCCTGGTGCTGCACGCGCCCGTAGACGAGGGCAAGCGGCGCCCGCGCGCCCTCTCGATCGGTGCGGGTGACCGCACCCAGCAGCGGGGGCACCTGCGGCAGGCCCAGGGTGGTGAGATGGCGCGCCATCTCCTCTTCCGCCGTGTGGCCGAATTTCATGTGGCGGAACAGCTTCACGGCAACATGATCGGTGACCACCAGGTTGGCGGCCGGCTCGTCGGCGTCGATGAACTCCGCCGGCGCGCCCCGCTCCACCGCGATCCCTTCGAGATGGCTGGTGCGCGAGAAGGCGATGGTGCCGCCGTCCGGCAGCGCCACCGGCGCATCCTCCCGAAGCGCCCGCACCACGCCGGCCGCGAGCCCGTCGAGCACCGCCGCATCGGTAAGGAAACCCACCCGGCGGCCCTGCCGGACACGGGTGAGCGCCAGTTGCTCGGCGATGGCCGGCGGGTGCTGGTCCTCCCAGGCGATGCACAGGGGCATGAGGTAGCGCTCGGTGGCGCCCGCGATCTCGGCCTCCACCTCGGCGAGCACCACGTCGCGCTCGGTGCCGGGCAGGCGCATGGCCCAGCCGAGGCGCGTCGCCCCGATATCCTCAGCGCGCCCCTCGAACCAGCGGCGACGGGCAAGATAGTCCGGCAGCGCTTCCCGCTCGATCACGGTACGATGCTGCTCGGACAGCGCGCCCATGAGCCCGTCGCGCACCACCAGGGTGGCGAATTCCGGCAACGCCTCCGGCGCCGGGTCGCGCCAGGACGGCTCCGCCGCCGTCTGCGACAGGCTGAAGGCATAGAAGCCATAGGGCGGCAGGGTGAGGACGAAGGGCGCGCGGCCGAGCGTCGCCAGCGTGGTGCCGCTGACGAGGTCCACCGGCACCCGCCGCTCGAACTCGGCGAGGTGCAGCTCCACCGCCTGCAGCGTGTGGGCAAGATTGGCGACGCACAGCACCGCCTCGCCCTCCAGTTCGCGCAGATAGGCAAGGATGCGCCGGTTGCGCGGGAACAGCAGGCGGAAGGTGCCGCGCCCGAACGCCGCGTGCTGCCGGCGCACGCCGAGGAAGCGCCGCGTCCAGTTGAGCAGCGAATGGGCGTCGCGCGACTGCGCCTCCACATTCACCGCGCCATAGCCGTAGAGCGGGTCCTGGATCACCGGCAGGACGAGCCGCTCGGGATCGGCCCTGGAGAAGCCGCCGTTGCGATCCGGCGACCACTGCATGGGGGTGCGCACGCCGTCGCGGTCGCCGAGATGAATATTGTCGCCCATGCCGATCTCGTCGCCGTAATAGATCACCGGCGTTCCGGGCAAAGTGAGCAGCAGCGAGTTCATCAGCTCCATGCGCCGGCGGTCCCGCTCCAGCAGCGGTGCCAGGCGGCGGCGGATGCCGAGGTTGATGCGCGCCCGACGATCCGCCGCATAGACGCTCCACAGGTAGTCGCGCTCGGAATCCGTCACCGTCTCCAGCGTCAGCTCGTCGTGGTTGCGCAGGAAGATGGCCCATTGGCAGGTGGGCGGGATCTCGGGCGTCTGCCGCAGGATGTCGGTGATGGGGAAGCGGTCTTCCTTGGCGATGGCCATGTACATGCGCGGCATGATGGGGAAGTGGAACGCCATGTGGCATTCGTCCGCGTCGGCGCCGAAATACTGCTGGGTGTCCTCGGGCCACAGGTTCGCTTCGGCCAGCAGCATACGGCCGGTGTAATGGGCGTCCAGATGGGCTCGGATCTGCTTCAGGATGGCGTGGGTCTCCGGCAGGTTGCCGCAGTCCGTGCCCTCCCGCTCCACCAGATAGGGCACGGCGTCGAGCCGCAGCCCGTCCACGCCGAGGTCCAGCCAGAAGCGCATGATGGAGAGCACATGCTCCAGCACCTCCGGATTGTCGAAGTTGAGATCCGGCTGGTGTGAATAGAAGCGGTGCCAGTAGAACTGGCCGGCCACCTCGTCATAGGTCCAGTTGGACTTTTCCACGTCGCAAAAGACGATGGGGACGCCGGGATAGCCCTTGTCGTCGTCCGCCCAGACATAGAAATTGCGCTCGGGGCTGCCCTTGGGCGCCCGTCGCGCGGCCTGGAACCAGGGGTGCTGGTCGGAGGTGTGGTTGATCACCAGCTCGGTGATGACGCGCAGGCCCCGCGCATGGGCCTCGGCGATGAAGCGGCGCGCCTCGTCCATGGTGCCGTAGTCCGGCGACACGCCCTCATAGAGCGAGATGTCGTAGCCGTCGTCGCGGCGCGGTGAGGGATAGAACGGCAGCAGCCAGACCGCGGTGGCGCCGAGGTCGGCGATGTAGTCGAGCTTGGAGATGAGGCCCCGGAAATCGCCGATGCCGTCGTCATTGGCATCGAAGAAGGACTTCACATGGAGCTGGTAGATGATCGCATCCTTGTACCAGAGCGGATCATCCCCGGCGGTGACAGGCTCAAGCATGCGGGAACCTCCCTTGAGGGGGGAGCCGGGCGGACAGGCAGATGCAGGGAATCAGAAAGAAGGGCACGGCAATCCTTGAACCGTCGCGTTTCGGTTTGGCCGTGAAGGCCATGCTTCATGCAACTCTGCTGAAGCTTGGCGGTTCCGCTGCCGATGCGATGGGAGGGCCGAAGCCAATAAACCCCAGAAATGGGGCAGCCGGACGGCATGCGGGGAAATGCCGTCCGGCTGGCGCGCTTTGCCGAGCGGGCATCGTGCACGCCGTTGGTTCTAAACAGCCCTGCGCACCCCACATCCCGAATTTGGAGGATGCGGCGGAATTCCCGCCGCGATCGGCACAAAAAAATATGGAACGGGCGGGAACCGATGGGACTTGCCCGCGTTTTAACGGCTGAGCGGGCTCCGGGAGCCTCCGTGCCTGCTCTTCGGCCATGCCTTGAGCCCCCGGGTCCAAGTCCCGGGGATCCTTCCCCCGAATGCGGGAAGCGCAGAGCGGCGCTGGCCGACACAAGAAGACGTAGCCAACGCGCTGCAACCCATACGGAGGACCGTCCATGTTCGAAGCTGCCCGTCGCCCGCTGAAGATCTGCGTTGATGGCTCCTGCATCGTCCTGCGCTCGTTGGACGATGCCATCGGCTTTGTCCGCTCGCATCCGGTGCGCGAGCATGCCGAGATGCTGCTCGACCAGATGGAAGCCGCCCGCCTGCCCGAACTCCAGCGTCGGGCCTGGGTGGCCTTCGAGACCTTCGCCGATGCGATGAAGCTCGTCCCGGATGCCCCGCGCCGGCTGATGTGATCGATCTGATCCACGGACACCCCGGCGCCCGCGCCGGGTGACGCCCCGCCCGTGGCATGCCACCACCGGCGGGGCTTCCATTCGTCCAAGACAGCGCCCTGCCCCGAAAGGCTAGGCATCAGGCAAGGCCATGCATCAGGCGGGTATCCGTCCGGCTTTAAATGCATTTGGTAATTTTGCTGCACTGCGGCATAAATTGACGCTCAATCATTCGGCGCCCTGCGCCCGAACCGGCTTCCGCCCCATCCGGTGATCGTCATGGCCGCACAGCCTTCCGCACCGTCGCCCGCTCCGGCGCGCGGCAATCCTCGCCTGCCCCTGCTTGCGCTGGGCGCCGCCGCCTTCGGCATCGGCACCACCGAATTCGTCATCATGGGCCTGCTGCCCCAGGTTGCCGGCGACCTTCACGTCACCATTCCGCAAGCCGGCCTGCTGGTGACGGGCTATGCCCTGTCGGTCACCTTCGGCTCGCCCTTCCTCGCGGTGGCGACGGCACGCATGGACCGGCGGCGCGCGCTCCTGGTGCTGATGGGCGTCTTCATCCTCGGCAACCTCATGTGTGCGCTCGCGCCATCCTACTGGCTGCTCATGGGCGCGCGGGTGCTTACCGCCCTGTGCCACGGCGCCTTCTTCGGCCTCGGCGCGGTGGTGGCGTCCGCTCTCGTCTTGCCCGGCCGCAAGGCGCAGGCCATCGCCATGATGTTCGCGGGGCTGACCCTCGCCAACGTGCTGGGTGTGCCGGCGGGGACGGCGCTGGGCGAAGCCATGGGCTGGCGCAGCCCGTTCTTCGTGGTGGTTGGCATCGGCATCGCCGCCGCGGTGGCGCTGGCCGCCTTCCTGCCGCGCACCATCGCGGTCCCGCCCATGAACCTCCGGCGGGAAGCCAAATCGCTGGGCAGCCCGCAGGTGATGTTCGCCATGGCCATGAGCATCGTCTCGTCGGCCAGCCTGTTCAGCGTCTTCACCTACATCACGCCGATCCTCCAGAACGTCACCGGCATCAGCACCCAGGGGGTGACGATGATGCTGCTTTTGTTCGGCGTCGGCCTCACCTGCGGCAATTTCCTCGGCGGCTGGCTGGCCGACTGGCGGCTGATGCCCTCGGTGATCGGCATCATCGCGGTGATCATCCCGCTGCTCGCATCCTTCGCCCTCACCAGCCACGCGGTGGTGCCGGCGGCGCTCACCCTCTTCATCTGGGGCGTGCTCGCCTTCGCCCTCATCGCGCCGCTGCAGTCGCGGGTGGTGACCGAGGCGGCGAAAGCGCCAAACCTTGCCTCCACCCTCAACCAGGGGGCGTTCAACTTCGGCAACGCCATCGGCGCCTGGGCCGGGGGCCTCGCGCTCACCGCCGGACTGCCCTATGCGGACCTGCCCTTCATGGGTGCCACCATCGCCGCGGCGGGGCTCGCCCTCGCAGTCCTCTCCTACGCCCTCGACCTGAAGACGCAACGCGAAGCGGCGACCGACGGCGAACCTGCCGTCAGCCGGTCCTGACATCCGCCGCCGGGCAAAGGCTCAGAACCGCTCCGGCACCCGGTGGCGGGCGTAGTCCGCCTCCACATAGTCCTGGGGCTTCTGGCGCTTGGGCAGCTTGATCTTCTCCCGCGGCACCTCCTCGTAGGGGATGCGCGACAGCAGGTGGGAGATGATGTTGAGGCGCGCCCGCTTCTTGTCGTCCGACTGGGCGACGAACCAGGGCGCCCATTGGGTATCGGTCGCCTCGAACATCTCGTCCCGCGCGCGGGAATAATCATACCAGCGCGCATAGGATTCGAGGTCCATGGGCGACAGCTTCCAGATCTTGCGTGGGTCGTCGATCCGGCTCTCCATGCGCAAGGTTTGTTCTTCCTCGGACACATCAAGCCAGTATTTGAGCAGGATGACCCCGGATTCGACGATAGCCTTCTCCACATAAGGCACCGCGGACAGAAACTTCTTGGTCTGCTCCTCGGTGCAGAAGCCCATGACGCGATCGACGCCGGCTCGGTTGTACCAGGAGCGGTCGAAGATCACGATTTCGCCCCCCGCCGGCAGAAGCGGCAGGTAGCGCTGGATGAACATCTGCGTCTTCTCGCGCTCGGTGGGTGGTGGCAGCGCCATCACCCGGAAGACGCGGGGGCTCACCCGTTCCAGGATCGCCTTGATGACGCCGCCCTTGCCCGCGCCGTCACGCCCCTCGAAGATCACGCAGACCTTGGTGCCGGTTTGCTTCACCCACAGCTGAAGCTTCACCAGTTCGGCATGCAGCGCCTTGAGCTCCTGCTCATACTCCTTGCGCTTCAGCGGCTCTTTCCTCCCGCCGTCGTCATCTTTCCCATGATCATGGGCCATGGCGTTCCTCCTGTTCTTATGGTGCCGGCGCCCGAACCCGTGTGCAGGTCAGGCCCAGCTGAGGAAGAAGCCGATGTCGCCGGGCATGCCGTTCGGCCAGTCGATGACCATGGCCTTCAGCTTGTAGTGGCCGGCGCGCAGGTGGTCGCGCCACAGCTCATAGGCCTGGCGGGGACGGCCGGTGAGGCTCTCGGGCCAGCCCTCCTCCGCATTGTTGATGGCGCGTCCCTTGTCCGAACACAGGGTATTGGGGAAGCGCATCACCATGATCTCGGTCTCACCCCTCTGGGCGGCGAGCCGCATCTTGGTCTGCAGGTTGTTGGTGATCTCGTGCAGCTTCTCTGGAGTGAGGTTGACCGGCTGCGACAGGGTCTTCACCAACTCCTCGCGCGCCTTGTCGGCGCGGTCCATGGCAGCGAGTTCCTTCGACAACTTCGACTGCTCGATTTCCTGCATGTAGGCCTTGAGGTCATCGGCCGACATGAAGGTCTCGTCGCCCAGCTTGGCGTGCAATGCGTTCGGCGCGGCGGTTTCCGACATGGCTCTCTCCCTCTTGTCCTTGGCTATTTGGGCGGGACCGCGCCAGTTTCGACAGGCGCTCCGCGTCGTCATTGTCGGATATCAACACCTTCCTGGCGCCGGAGCAAAGGCGTCGTGCAGGTCGCGCCACCGGTCGGAGGTTTCATCGTAAGGAACGGATCCGAAACGAAAAAGACCGGCGCGGCCAGAGGCCGGCGCCGGTCTTTTCAAAACCGCAGGAAGGTCGCGATCAGACCGCCGCGAACGCCTCGGCGGGGATGCGGAAGAAGCCGCGGCCGTTGGACAGGGTCCGGTAATAAGGAGCAGCATTCAGGTAGAGGCGTTCGAACCAAGCCTTGGGAGCAACGCCCTCGGGCAGGCGGTCGATGGTGAACACTTCGGCGTTGGGGCTGAAGCGGACGTGGATCAGCACGTCATCGGCCTTCTGGACGGGCGCTTCTTCAACCGGCAGCTCAATGCGCTTGGCAACGGCACTCATCACATCGTCTCCTCTGGAAGAGATCAAGAAATCCACTACGGGGCCCTTCGGAATGCGGCCGCGCTACTTTTGAAAAACACTGAGCAACGCCACCCCTGCTGCCCCATGCGAGCTTCTGCCAGCCTGCACGAACGCCGCCGGGCATGCCCCAAGGCCCCGTCAACGATTTCAAGGCTAGGAGACGACGAACGATCATTCTTTGATCATGATCAAACATTGGGCGATGAGGTGCCTGACACCCGAGCGACAGGCGGTCGCATGGGAGCCAAAACCGCCTGATATCCTGCAGGCCACGCAAGCAAACGTGATCGCGGGCGAGGCGCGAAAATTGCTTGATCGGGACTGGATTGCGCCGGCTTCGGCGCTCAATGTCGTTTAGCCGCCTCGTGGGGCGCCGGCGGGAGCTGGGTGCCGGCGGGGCGGGCGGGTCCGGAGGGGTCTTCGCCATGCGCATTCTGATTCTCGGCAGCGGTGTCGTGGGAACAGCGTCCGCCTATTACCTGGCGCAGGCCGGGCACGAGGTGACCGTGCTCGACCGCCAGCCGGCGGCGGGCATGGAGACCTCGTTTGCCAATGCGGGGCAGGTCTCGCCCGGCTATTCCGCACCCTGGGCCGGGCCGGGCATCCCGGTGAAGGCCATCAAGTGGCTGCTCATGCACCACCGACCGCTGGTGGTGTGGCCGAGCCTCGACCCCAAGCTCTACCTGTGGCTGGCCAAGATGCTGGCCAACTGCACCGAGGAGGCCTACCGCCGCAACAAGGCGCGTATGGTCGCCCTCGCCGAATACAGCCGCGACGCCCTCGATGCCCTGAGGTCCGAGACCGGCATCGCCTATGACGAGCGCATGCTGGGCACGCTCCAGCTGTTCCGCACCCAGAAGCAGCTCGACCACGTGCATTCCGACACCGAGGTGCTCGACGCCCACAAGGTCCGCTACGAGCTGCTCGACCCCTCAGGCTGCATCCGCGCCGAGCCGGCGCTCGCCCGGGTGCGGGACAAGTTCGTCGGCGGCCTGCGCCTGCCGGGGGACGAGACCGGCGACGCCCACATCTTCACCCGCAACCTTGCGGACATCTGCGCCCGGCAAGGCGTCACCTTCCGCTATGGCGTCACCGTGGAAGGGCTCCGGCACGAGGCGGGACGCATCACCGGGGTGGCGCTGGCGGGGGGCGAAATCGCCACCGCCGACATCTATGTGGCCGCCATGGGCAGCTATACCCCGGCGCTGCTCGCGCCTTTGGGCATAAGGCTGCCGGTCTATCCGGTGAAGGGCTATTCCCTCACTTTGCCCATCGTGGACCCGAACGCGGCGCCGCGCTCCACCGTGATGGATGAGACCTACAAGGTGGCCATCACCCGCCTCGGCGAGCGCATCCGCGTGGGCGGAACGGCAGAGCTGGCGGGCTTCGACCTGAGTCTCAGGGAACCGCGCCGGGCCACCCTCGCCTATTCGGTGGGCGACCTGTTCCCCGCCGGCGGCGACATCGCCAGGGCCTCGTTCTGGACCGGGCTGCGGCCCATGACGCCGGACGGCACGCCCATCATCGGCCCGACGAAGCTCGACAACCTCTTCACCAATACCGGCCACGGCACGCTGGGCTGGACCATGGCCTGCGGCTCCGGACGGGTGCTCGCCGACCTCATCGGAGGCCGCGCCCCCGACATCGACACCGCCGACCTCTCCGTCGCCCGCTACGCCGAGGCAGCCTGAGGGACGGGGGGCGGCTTTGATGATCGCGTAAGCGCCCTTTTGGACCTTCAAAAGGGTGGAACCGCAATCCCCCCGTCATGGCCGGGCTTGTCCCGGGCATCCACGCTGATCCGCTTGTGACAAGGCACGAAAGCCGCTCCCAGCCTCCCCGCGTGGATGGCCGGGACAAGCCCGGCCATGACGGTGATAAAGCCGCTACGAGCGCCCATCCAGGCGAAATTTCAAACAGGCTTTAGCACGGAGCCGCGCGTGTCGCCGTACATCGGGGCGAGGGCTGCACGGTTCCGATTGCCCGGCACGCTCCCTCGCATGCAACCCCTGGTGATTCGCCCCCTACCCCCTGCCGGGCCTTGAGTGGGCGAGGCGGCCCCACCGCCATCGCGCGCAACCGCAAGTGTTGCGTGCAGTTTTCCCGCGCCCCTCCGCGCCGGCCTTGCCTTGCCGGCGGCGCGGGCGTCTAAGCTCCCGGCCCGGGAGGGCCGCATGCGTTTCATCCACACCTCGGACTGGCAGCTGGGCAAGCCCTTCGGGCGCGCGCCGGAAGAGGCCCGCGCGGCCCTGCAGGAAGCTCGCCTCGGCGCCATCGACACCCTCGCCCGCGCCGCGCAGGCCAACGACGCGCCGCTGGTGCTGGTGGCCGGCGACGTGTTCGACAGCGCCGAGCCCGGTGACCGCGTCTACCGGCAGGCGCTTTCGCGCATGCGGCAGGCGGCGAACGTCACGTGGGTGCTGCTGCCCGGCAACCACGATCCCCTGCGCGCCGACGGCCTGTGGACCCGCCTCAAGGCCGAGACGCCGCCCAACGTCATCGCCGCCATCGCCGCCGAGCCCATCGCCATCGGCGAAAGCGCCGTGCTGCTGCCGGCCCCGCTCACCCACAAGCGCAGCCTGTCCGACCCCACCGCGTGGTTCGACACGGCGGAAACAGCGCCCGGCGCGCTGCGCATCGGGCTGGCCCATGGCTCGGTACAGGCCTTCGGCTCCGATCCCGATACCAACCTGCTCGCCCCCGACCGCGCCCGCCGCGCCGGCCTCGCCTATCTGGCGCTGGGCGACTGGCACGGGCGTCTGCGGATCGACGAGCGCACCCATTACAGCGGCACGCCGGAGCCCGACGATTTCGGCCGCGAGGCCACCGGCCTCGCGCTGCTGGTGGAGCTGGCCGGCCCCGGCGCGCCGCCGCAGGTCACCGACCTTGCCATCGGCCGCCACCACTGGATCGAGGCCGACTGGAGCCTCGCCGCCGCCTCTGATCTCGACGCCCTCCTGGCGGGCCTCGCCCCCGAACGGGCGCTGCAGGACGTGGTGGCGCGGCTACACTTGAGCGGCCTTGTCTCCCTCG
Source organism: Xanthobacter oligotrophicus (assembly GCF_008364685.1). Lineage (GTDB taxonomy): Bacteria > Pseudomonadota > Alphaproteobacteria > Rhizobiales > Xanthobacteraceae > Xanthobacter > Xanthobacter oligotrophicus. Next base: position 282,800 of record NZ_VTTL01000005.1, on the reverse strand, counting down.
GCGACAAGGTGGCGGTGCGCCGCCGGCTGGAGGACGCCCTCGCCCACGAACTGCGCTGGCTGGACCTCGACCTCGGCGGCCTCGTCACCCGCCCCACCGACACCGACCTTGCCGAGATCGACGCCTTCGGCGACCTGCGCGCCGCCGCCGAGCGCCTCAATGCCCTGGCGGCCGAAGGCGGCGCCGAGGGCCGCCTCGCCAGTGCCGCGCTGGAGCGGCTTTACGTGGAGCACCATCGGGCCCAGCGGCCGGGAGAGGCCTGATGCGCATCCGCCGCCTGACCATCGAGAATTTCCGCAAGTTCCGCGCCCCCGTGGTGCTGGAGGGCTTCGCCGACGGCCTCAACCTCGTCTGCGAGCCCAACGAGACCGGCAAGTCCACCGTGCTCGACGCCCTGCGCGCGGCCCTGTTCGAGCGTCACAGCGCCAAGAGCGACCGCATCCGCTCCTTCCGCCCCCAGGGCGACGAGGTGGCGCCCACGGTGGATCTCGCCTTCGACGTAGGCGGCGGGGAATGGCGCCTGTCGAAGCGCTTCCTGGCCGCGCCGCAGGTGACGCTGGAGGGGCCGGACGGACGCTTCTCCTCGGATGCGGCGGAGGAAAAGCTCCAGGCGCTGCTCGGCTTCAACCGCGCCGGCAATCGCGGTGCAGATGAGGACAGCCGCGGCGCCCTCGGCCTGCTGTGGGTGGAACAGGGCCTATCGTTCCAGCTCAGCGCTCCCGCCGAGAGCGCCCGGCGTTCGCTGGAAGAAGCGCTGGCGAGCGAGGTGGGCGCGGTGACCGGCGGGCGGCGGGCAAAGGCCGTGGTCCTGCAGGTGGAAAAGAGCCTCGCCGATTTCTACACCGCCACCGGCCGCGCCACCGGCCGCCTGAAGCAGGCGCAGGAGGCGGCCGATGCCGCCCGCGTCGGGGCCGAGGAGGCCCAGCGCGAACTCACCCAGTTCGAGGGCCTGCTGGAACGGCTGGAGGGCAAGCGCAACGACCAGCGCCGCCTCGTCCGCGACATGGAAAATCCGGAGATCGACGACGATCTGAAACGGCTCGGCGAGGACATAGACCGCGCCAAGCAGGCGGGTCAGGCGCTGCGCATCGCCGACCTCGCCCTGCAACGGGCCTCCGGCGAGCGCACCGCGCTGGAAACCCGCACGACCACCCGCGCGCAAATGCGCGACGCCCTCACCAGAGCCGAGACGGCGGCTCGCAAGGCCGCCGACGATGTCGCCGCCCACGCCGAAACCATGGCCCGCGCCCGGACCGCCGAGCAAGACGCCGCCGCCGCCCTGGAGCGCGCCCGCACCGAGCTGCGCGCCGCCGAGGACGCGCGCGACACCGCCCGCACCGAGCGCGATGCCGCCGAGCGCCGCCGCATGCTCGTCGCCGCCTTCGCCCGGCTGGAGCAGGCCGAGGCGCTGGCCGGCGACATCCGCGTCCGCGAAGCCCGCATCGCCGCCGAGCGTATGGACGAGGCGGCGATGAACCGCCTGCGCCAACTGGAAGACGCCGTCGGCGCCGCCCGCGCCGCGGTGGAAGCGGGCGCCGCCACCTTGCAGGTGGCGCTGGAGCCCGGCGCGCCGACCATCCTCATGGACGGCGGCCCCCTCGCCGATGGGACGACGGTGCGCCTCACCCGCCCCATAGTGCTCGCCATCCCCGGCGTCGGCACCTTCACCCTCACCCCGCCCGCGAGCGGCGCTCCGGCCCTCGCCGGGCTTGAAAATGCCCAGCGCAAGCTCGCCGACTTCCTCGCCGCGTCCGGCCATCCTACGCCAGCGGCGGCGCGCACGGCGGCGCGGGCGCGGGCCATAGACGAGGCGGAGCTGCTGGGGCTGCGCACGCGGCTCAAGGCCGAATGCCCGGCCGATGCCGCCCTCGGCATCCCGGCGGGCCTTGACCCGCTGCGCGGTGCGCTGGCCGGCCTCACCCCTCCGGCGCCGGAAGCGAAGGAAGCGCCAGTGGGCCTTGCCGATCTTGAGACCCGCACCCGCGGCCTGCGCACCGCCGAGACCGAGGCGGCGGCCCGGCGCGAGGCCATGCTGGACGGGCTGAAGGCGGCGCAACTGCGGGAAATGGCCCTCGCCACCGCCCTGGAACGGACCGAGGGCGACCGGTTCCGGCGGGCCGACGACCTCGCCGCCGAAACGGCTGATCTCGCGGACGCCGACCTCGCTGCCGCGCTCGACACCGCGCGGACTGCCGAGGGCCGAGCCCTCATGGATCGCGAGGCGGCCCATCGCGCCGCCGAAGTGCTGGACGAGGCGACCCTCGTGCGCAAGCGCGACGCGTTGCGCAAGCGCCGCGAGACCCTGCAGGGCCAGCTGCCGGCCCTCGCCGGCGAGGTGGCGCGGCTGGAGGAGCAGGCCAAGACTCTGGGCGGCGAAGGCCCCGCGAGCCGCGCCGCCGCCGCGACCGAGGAGGCGGGCGCCGCCGAGGCCGCCTTCCAGCGCCTGAAGCAGGAGGCGGACACGCTGGCGCTCCTCCTCAAGGTGCTGAGGGAGACCCAGCAGGAGGCCGCGCGGCGCTATCTGGAGCCGGTCACACGCCGCATCGAGCCCTATGTGCGCCGGCTGCTGCCCAATGCGAGCCTGGCCTTCGGCGAGACCCTGCGGCCCGAGGCGCTGAGCCGCGGCGGGCGCGAAGAGGCGGCGGACCTGCTCAGCAAGGGCACGCAGGAACAGATCGCCATCCTCACCCGCATCGCCTTCGCCGACCTGCTGATCGCCAAGGGCAAGCCGGCCTCCCTCGTGCTCGACGACGCCCTCGTCTTCGCCGACGACGACCGCTTCGACACCATGATGGAGATCCTCGCCGAGGCGGCCACCCGCATGCAGGTGGTGATCCTGAGCTGCCGCGCCTCCGCCTATCGCGGCGTGGAGGCGACGCGCCTCGCCATCCGCGAGGGGCGGTAGGGCTGCGAAGCGCTCAATAAAGAAGGATGGAGCGGGCGATGGGAATCGAACCCACGACATACAGCTTGGGAAGCTGTCGTTCTACCACTGAACTACGCCCGCGCGCCGGGCGACCATAATCGCAGGCGCCCTCCCCCATCAAGGGCGTTGCACGAAATACCCACCGTCTGGAGCAGGTGCCCCCGCGTGCCGCGAAACGGTACCCAATGCGCCTGATATGGCTCTATGGTTGGCGCGATATCCTTATCCCCAGCTCCGGCCGCCCCGCCCATGACCGTGCACCACAAGACCCCCCACGCCTTCAAGGCCGTGTTCCAGACCTTCGACGACCTCGCCGACGGCGCGGCCGGTCCGGCCCGCCTCGCCGCGCTCCGGGCGGAACTCGCCCGGCTGAACGTCGACGGCTATGTGGTGCCGCGCGCCGACGCCCACCAGAACGAATATGTGCCGCCCTGCGAGGAGCGCCTCGCCTTCCTCACCGGCTTCACCGGCTCGGCCGGCACGGTGATCGTGCTTGAGGACACCGCCGCCCTGTTCGTGGATGGGCGCTATACCCTCCAGGCTCCGGCCCAGGTGGACACGGGCGCCTTCACCGTGGTGCCGCTGTCCCAGACGCGGCCAGATGCATGGGTGGAAGCGAACCTCCGCCGTGGCGCGCGGCTGGCCTACGACCCCTGGCGCACCACCATCGACGGTCGCGACCGGCTGGCCAAGGCGGTGGGGGCGGCCGGCGGCATCCTCGTGCCGCTGGAGGCCGATCCCTTCACCGCCATCTGGCCCGACCGACCGGAGCCGCCCCGCGCGCCGGTGCGGCTGCTCGACCTCTCCGTGGCCGGCGAGGACACGGCGGCCAAGCTCCGGCGCGTGCAGGAGAAGCTCACCGAAGCTAAGCTCGACGGGGCACTGATCTCCGATCCTCACGGCGCGGCCTGGCTGTTCAACATGCGCGGCGGCGACGTGGCCCACACGCCCCTGCCGCTGGCTTGGTGCATCGTGCCGCGCGAGGGCCTGCCGGAGCTGTTCCTCGAACCGCTGAAGCTCTCCCACGAGGTCCGCGCGGCGCTGGCCGGGCATGCGCGCCTCCACGGCACCGGGGACCTCGACACGGTGCTCGCCGCCTTCGCCAAGGACCGCAAGGTCCGGCTGGATCAGGCGACCGCCCCGGTGCGGCTGGCCGGCCTCATCGAGGCGGCGGGTGGCACGGTGGACAAGGGCACCGACCCCATCGCTTTGCTAAAAGCCTCCAAGAACCCGGCCGAGATCGCCGGCATGCGCGCCGCCCATGTGCGCGACGGCCTCGCGCTGGTGCGTTTCCTGGCCTGGTTCGACGCCGAGGCGCCGAAGGGCCATCTCACCGAGATCGAGGCGGTGGAGGCGCTGGAAACCTTCCGGCGCGGCACCGGCAACCTCACCGATGTCTCCTTCCCCACCATCGCGGGCGCGGGGGAGAACGGCGCCATCGTGCATTATCGCGTCACCCGCAAGACCAACCGGTCCATTCATCCCGGCGAGCTGTTCCTGCTGGATTCCGGTGCGCAATACCCGGACGGCACCACCGACATCACCCGCACCCTCGCCGTGGGCACGCCGACGGCCGAGATGCGCCGCCACTACACGCTGGTGCTGAAGGGTCATCTGGCCCTGAGCCGGGCGGTGTTTCCGGACGGCATCAACGGCGCCCAGCTCGATCCGCTGGCGCGGCAATATCTGTGGGCGGCGGGGCTGGATTTCGACCACGGCACCGGCCATGGCGTGGGCGCCGGCCTCTCGGTGCATGAAGGCCCGGCGCGCATTTCCCAGCTCGGGCACCTGGCGCTGGCTGAGGGTATGATCCTCTCCAACGAGCCGGGATATTACCGCACGGGAGCCTACGGCATCCGCATCGAGAACCTGATTTTGGTGGAGCGGCGCGGCGTGGAGGGCGCGGAGAAGCCCTGCCTCGGCTTCTCGACCCTGACGCTGGTGCCCTACGACCGGCGGCTCATCGACCTCAGCCTGCTGGATGGCGCCGAGCGGGAGCAGGTGGACGCCTATCACGCTCTGGTGGCGGAGGCGCTGGCCGGCGACCTCGACGAGGTGGAGCGGGAGTGGCTGACGCAGGCCACCGCACCACTCTGAAAAGAACCAAGCGGGAACTCCACGGTCAGGCTGGCGTTATCATCGGCGAGAGGTGAGACGAAGCTCCGCCGATCGATAAGGGAGGCCGTCCATGTCCACTATTCTGATTATCATCCTCGTGCTGCTGCTCATCGGCGCGCTGCCGCGATGGGGCTACAGCTCCGGCTGGGGCTATGGGCCCGGTGGCATCGTCGGCGTGCTGCTGATCATCGTGATCGTGCTGGCGCTCACGGGACGGCTCTGACCCTCCGCAGGGGTCCGGGCGGGCGGCATCCGCGCCAGCCTCCACTGAACCTGTCATGCCCCGGCCTGTCCGGGGCATGACTGTTTTAAAGGAGGCCGGTGCGTCGGCGCAGGCTCAGGCCACCTTCTCGATGACCCGGCCCAGCTTCTCCACCAGTTCGCCCACCTGGTCCTTGGAGATGATGAGCGGCGGCGTCACCACCAGCGTGTCGCCGGCGATGCGCATCATCAGGCCTTCCTCATGGAAGGCTCGCTCCAGCGCCTCGTAGCCCTTCAGGCCCGGCGCGCCGTCCTTCGGGGCGAGGTCCACGGCGCCGGTGATGCCCACGGTGCGGATGTCGAGCACGCCGGACTTGTCCTTCAGGCTCATGATCGCGTCGGCGAAGAACGGCTCCAGCGCGCGGGCATGGGTGAAGGTGTGCTCCTTGGCGTAGAGGTCGAGGGTGGCAAGGCCCGCCGCGCAGGCCAGAGGATGGGCCGAATAGGTGTAGCCGTGGAACAGCTCCACCACGTGCTCCGGCCCCTTCATGAAGGCATCGTGGATGCCCTTGCGCACCAGCACGCCGCCCATGGGCACGGCGCCCGCGGTGATGCCCTTGGCGAAGGTGATCATGTCCGGCACCACGCCATAGCGCTCGGCAGCGAAGGCATGGCCCAGCCGGCCGAAGCCGGTGATGACCTCGTCGAAGATGAGCAGGATGCCATGCTTGTCGCAGATCTCGCGCAGCCGCTTCAGATAGCCCTTGGGCGTGGGCAGCACGCCGGTGGAGCCGCCCATGGGCTCCACGATCACCGAGGCGATGGTGGAGGCGTCGTGCAGGGCGACGATGCGTTCCAACTCGTCGGCGAAGTGCGCGCCGTAATCCGGCTCGCCCTTGGTGAAGGCCTGGTGCTCGCGGTCATAGGTGGAGCGCAGGTGATCGACGCCGGTGAGCATGGTGCCGAAGGTGCGGCGGTTCGACACGATGCCGCCCACCGAGATGCCGCCGAAGCCGACCCCGTGATAGCCGCGCTCGCGGCCGATGAGGCGGGTGCGGGTGCCGGCGCCCGTGGTCTGGTGATAGGCGAGCGCGATCTTCAGCGCGGTGTCCACCGCCTCCGAGCCGGAATTGCAGAAGAACACGTGGTCGAGATCGCCCGGCGCGAGGTCCGCGATACGGCTGGCGAGACGGAAGGCCTGCGGGTGGCCGTACTGGAAGGTGGGGGCGAAATCCACCTCGGTGGCCGCCTGGCGGATGGCCTCCACGATGGGCTCGCGGTTATGGCCGGGATTGACGCACCACAGCCCGGCGCAGCCGTCGAGAATGGCGCGGCCTTCCGGAGTGTAATAGTGCATGTCCTTGGCTCGGGAGACGAGCCGCGGTCGCTTCTTGAACGAACGGTTGGAGGTGAACGGCATCCAGAAAGCGTCGAGATCGTTGGGGATCGCGTCCGCACCCACACCCGCGCCTTCGGTGACCAGATCGTCCAGAGCCATGATGAAACCTCTCCCGCGCGGCGGCAGCCTCAGGCGAGAGTGGGCCTGCCGGCTGCCATTCTTCGGCCGCGTCGGTGCGGAAGCTAGCAGCGCGCGTGGCCGCTGGAAACACTGGAGCGGGATACTTCTCGACGCACGTGACGCACGATGGGCTTCGAAGGTTGAAGCGGTCTGCGTTCAAGGGATTAGCAGGGGATTCACCGTCTCTTGGGAAACAGCGGCGTTTTCGGTGGGGACGGATCGCACACGGGGGGACCTTCGAGCGGAGCCCCTTGCACGTGTTCGGGTTCTGACCCACAAAGATTGTGACCGTGCGTAAGGATGGTATATTGGTAGAGCAGACGCCAGAGGCCGGCGAGCCGGACGCCGTCGTGGACCTCGACGCTCCGGCAGCCGCGGAAGCCATGCCGCCGGGCGGCAGCGAGGCGGTCCTCGTTCGCGCCGCGCTGGAGCGCGTGCTCGCGGCTCCCGACTTTACCGCCTCGCCCCGCCTCGCGGCCTTCCTGCGTTTCGTCGTGGAGGCAACCCTCGATGGGCGCGCCGACGAGATCAAGGGCTACACCATTGCCGTGGAGGCCCTGGGCCGCCCGCCCTCCTTCGATCCCCAGTCCGATCCCATCGTGCGGGTGGAGGCCACCCGGCTGAGGCGCGCGCTGGAGCGCTATTACACCACGGTGGGCGCCGAGGACCCGCTGGTCATCGACATTCCCAAGGGGGGCTATGTCCCCCTGTTCCGCCCCCGCACCGAAGCGCCAGCCGAGCCGGTGCCGTCCGGGCCGGAGCCGCAGCCCGCGCCGATAGCGCCGGAGGCGCCGCGCGCCACGCCGGCCTGGCAGCGCACCGGGGTGCGGATGGCCGCCGCGGCGCTGGCCGTGGCGCTGGTCGCCGGGCTGGCTCTGCTCGCTCCGCGGCTCAGCCTGCTCAGGTCCGATCGTGGGACCGCGTTGGCGGACCGCATCCGCCTGCCGGTGGTGGAGGTCCGCGCGTTCGAGGCCTCCGGCCCCGGTGCTCCGGCGGAGGCGGAATTGCGCGCCATCGAGGAGCAGATGCGCGACGCCTTCGCCCGCTTCGACTTCGTGGAGGTGAAAGCCGCCGGCGCCACGACCCACGACACGGGGGTGCCCGAGATCTGCTCCGGCCCGCAGTCGCGCTCGGTCTTCGCCCTCGCCGGCCTCGCTGAAGGCCGTGCCGACGGCACCTTCTCCCTGATCACCCGGGTCACCGACCGCTGCGACGGTTCCATCATCTGGTCGGCCTCCCTCGACGGCCTCGCCCAGGGGCCGGCCCTTGCGAACAGCGAGCGACGGGTGGTGCACGATGTCGCCATCGCGATCATGGAAAGCTACGGCGTCATCCCGGTCCGGGCACGGGCGCAGGCCCTGGCCAAGGCCCCGGGTTCCGGCTTCGGCTGCATCGCCGCCGCCATCGCCTATATTCGCGGCGATCCCCAGGGCCAGCGCGGCAACGGGACTGCGTGCCTGGCCGAACTCACCAAGCAGGAGCGGGATTTCGCCCTCGGCTATGCGGTGCGCGCGACGGCGCAGCTCTACGCCACGCTGCACGACGACACCCCCAATCCCACCGCCGAGGAAATGGAGGAATTCCTCGACGAGGCGGAACGGGCGGCCGAACTCGCCCCGGCCAGCGCCTATGCCGCCCGCACCCTAGCGCTGGTGCAGCTCTTCGCCGGCGAACCGGACGACGCCATCTCAACCGCCGAGAAGGCGCTGAAGCTCAATCCGCTCGATTTCGACGTGGCGGCGACGGTGGCCACCGTGTTCATCGGCGCCGGTCGCGTGGAGGAAGGCGAGGCCTTGCTCATGCGCGCGCGGCGCGAAGGCGCGGTCCGCAGCAATCTCCAGGATGCATTCCTGGGCATGGCCGCCTTCATGCGGGACGATGTGCTCGCCGCGCAGGCGCTGGTGCCGCAGCTCACCCTGCATTCGGCCATCGAGAACAAGCTCGCGCTGGCGCTCTGCCTCCACACCCTCGGCCGCGTGAGCGACGGGCGGGAAGTGGTCGGCGCGCTGCTCCACCGCATGCCGGACGGAGCAGAAGGCGTGCGCCGTCTCGTCCGCCGCCTGCTGCCGGCGCCCGGGCTGGCCGACAAGGCCCTCGCCGCACTGGAGACCGCCGGCCTCTCCCGGGAGGCCGTGGCCGGGAAGCCGCCGCGGGGATAGACCGTGCCTCTTGCGAATCAGATGCCGGTTCGCACCGGAAAAACATGTGGGATGAAAACCCGGAGCAGGTTCGGCGCACCCATACGTACCGTAAATGCAAGACCACAACGCAAGAGAACCGGACCGGCCTGAATTGAACAAATCCGAGCCGTGCATGGGGCTCGAAATCGCGGCAAAAGCCCGCGCTGGCTCAGGCCCCTCAAGGGCTGCCCTCTTTGCAGCCCCCCGCAGCGTCGATGAATTTCACCGCCCGAGCCGGGGATATGAGATGTCACCAGCGGTCTATGTTACCCGTCCGCACCTCGACGTTGGGCACGGATTCACCTAAAACACCGCGGGTTCTTGTTTTCATGCCTTTTTACCATGCAGTATCCGGACTCACTCCTACCTGAAACGCTCCAGAGACCGGATCGGTAGCTTGATCTAGTTTAACCATCAGGTACTCTTACCATAGCATTTTACCACGAACACATGCCATGATTGTAAATCCCTCGGCCCCCCAGACCGACCGGCGCACCTGCGTTCTGGTCTGCGACCCGGAAGCGGGCGTGCGCACCATGATGCGTGCCGCGTTCGCCCGGCGCGATGCCCTGCATGTGCTGGAAGCGGAGGATCTCGCCGCGGCCTTGCCCCTGGCGCCGCGCTGCGCGTCCATCCTGCTGGCGGCGGACCACCCGGAAGAGGCGACCCGGCGGCTGCGGGCTGCCGGCTTTGCGGGAACGCTGGTGGTGGCGCTGGCCCGCGGGGCTTCGGTGGCGGATGCCGTGGCGGCCATGCGCTCCGGCGCCGACGACGTGGTGATCAAGCCCATCGGCCCCGAGGACGTGGTGGACCGCCTTCTGGCATCCACGCCCGCCCGCCGGCCGGAGCGGCGGCGGCGCGACCGGCCGCAACTGCCGCGCAACGGCGACTTCTGCGGCTTCCTCGGCCGCTCGCCGGCCATGCAGGCGGTTTATGAACAGATCGAGCGGCTGGCGGCCTCGCGCGCGCCAGTGTTCGTGACCGGGGAGAGCGGGACCGGCAAGGGGCTCGCCGCCTCCGCCCTGCACGTGGCCTCGACCCGGCAGGAAGGCCCCTTCAACGCCCTCAACTGCGCCGCCATCCCGGCGGCCTATATGGAACAGGCCGTGTTCGGCCTGACCGGCCCCGGCGCCATCGAGCGCGCCCACGGCGGCACGCTGCTGCTCGAGGAGGTGGCGGAGCTGAACAGCGCCACCCAAAACAAGCTGCTCCATTTCCTGGAGAAAGGCCGCTTCCGCCGGGCCGGCGAGACGGACGAGCGCAAGAGCGATGTCCGCCTGGTCTGCGCCACGGGCCGCGATCCGCTGGAGGATGTGCGGACCGGCCGCCTGCGCGAGGACCTGTTCTACCGGCTGAACGTCCTCACCCTGGCCCTGCCGCCCCTGCGCGAGCGCGACGACGACGTGATTCTCCTGGCGGAAGCCTTCCTGGCCCGCTTCGCCGGCGAGGAAGGGCGGCCCATTTCGCGGCTCGGCCCCGGCGCGGCCGAGGTGCTGCGGGCCCGGCCCTTCCCCGGCAACGTGCGGGAATTGCAGAACCTGATGCGGCGCGCGGTCATTCTGGGCGACGGCGGATTGCTCGGACCCGACTTGTTCGAGGAGACCGAGCCGGCGCAGCCGGACGAGGCGCCCAACGCCCAGGTGGCCGCCATGCTGATCGATGCGGCGCAAGGCGGCACGTTCGGCCGGGTCGAGCCCTTCGCCATCGTGGAGCGGCGGGTTATCGAGGCGGCCATCGCCGCCTTCGACGGCAACATCCCGCTGGCGGCCGCCGCCCTCGACCTCAGCCCCTCGACCCTCTACCGCAAGAAGCTCGCCTGGCAGGACCGGCGCCGGCTCTCGTGAGAGGCCGGCGCCGGTCCTGCGCGAGAGGATCCTGCGCGAGAGGATCCCGCCTCAGAGGATGAAGCGGCTCAGGTCGGCGTTGCGGGCGAGGTCGGCGACGCGGGAGCGCACATATTCCGCATCCACCACGACCGTCTCGCCGGAGCGGTCGGGGGCGGAGAAGGACAGGTCGTCCAGCACCCGCTCGATGACGGTCTGGAGCCGCCGGGCGCCGATATTCTCCACATTGGAATTCACCTCCACCGCAGCATCGGCGATGGCCTCCACCGCGTCGGCGGTGACGGTGAGGGTCACGCCCTCGGTGCCCATGAGCGCCACCGACTGCTTGACGAGGCTGGCCTCGGTCTCGGTGAGGATGCGCACGAAATCGGCCCGCGTCAGCGCCTCCAGCTCCACCCGGATGGGCAGGCGGCCCTGAAGCTCCGGCAGCAGGTCCGACGGCTTGGAGACGTGGAAGGCGCCCGAGGCGATGAACAGGATGTGGTCGGTCTTCACCGGCCCGTGCTTGGTGGAGACCGTGGTGCCCTCGATGAGGGGGAGCAGGTCGCGCTGCACACCCTCGCGCGAGACATCCGCGCCTGAGCGGCCCTCGCGGCCGGCGATCTTGTCGATCTCGTCGAGGAAGACGATGCCGTTGTTCTCCACCTGGTGGATGGCATCCTGGACGATGGCGTCCTGGTCGATGAGCTTGTCCGCTTCCTCCGCGAGAAGGAGGGGATGGGCCTCCTTCACATTGACGCGGCGCGGCTTGGAGCGGCCGCCGAAGGCCTTGCCCAGCATGTCGCCCAGATTGACGGCGCCCATCTGGCTGCCTGGCATGCCGGGGATCTCGAACATGGGCATGCCCTGGCCGCCGGCCTGGATCTCGATCTCCACTTCCTTGTCGTCCAGCTCGCCCGCGCGCAGGCGCTTGCGGAAGGCGTCGCGGGTGGCGGGAGAGGCGGTGGCGCCCACCAGGGCGTCGAGCACCCGGTTCTCGGCGGCGAGGTGGGCTTTCGCCTGCACATCCTTGCGCCTCGCCTCGCGCACCAGGCCGATGCCCACCTCCACGAGGTCGCGCACGATCTGCTCCACGTCGCGGCCCACATAGCCCACTTCCGTGAACTTGGTGGCTTCCACCTTGAGGAAGGGCGCGCCGGCAAGCCGGGCGAGGCGGCGGGAAATCTCGGTCTTGCCGACGCCGGTAGGGCCGATCATGAGGATGTTCTTGGGCAGCACCTCCTCGCGCAGCTTGTCGTCCAGCTGCTGGCGCCGCCAGCGGTTGCGCAGGGCGATGGCCACCGCCCTCTTCGCATTGGCCTGGCCGACGATGTGGCGGTCCAGCTCGGAGACGATCTCGCGGGGGGAAAAGTCGCTCATGAAGGGTCGCTCATGGAATCTGGTGGCGTTCGGGTCGCGGTCCATCGCGCCATCGGGGCGCGAACGGGGCCTCAGGCGCCGATGGTTTCCACCACGATGTTGCGGTTGGTGTAGACGCAGATGTCGGCGGCGATCTCCAGAGACCGGCGCACGATGGCTTCCGGGTCCTCCTCGCGGTCGAGCAGGGCCCGCGCGGCGGCCAGCGCGAACATGCCGCCCGAGCCAATGCCGGCCACGCCAACCTCCGGCTCCAGCACGTCGCCGGTGCCGGTGAGCACGAGGGAGATGGAGGCATCCGCCACGATCATCATGGCTTCCAGCCGGCGCAGGTAGCGGTCGGTGCGCCAGTCCTTGGCGAGTTCCACGGCGGCACGCTGGAGCTGCCCGGGATATTGCTCAAGCTTGGCTTCCAGACGCTCGAACAGGGTGAAGGCATCCGCCGTCGCGCCGGCGAAGCCCCCGATCACATCCCCCCGGCCGAGCCGGCGCACCTTGCGCGCATTGGACTTCAGCACGGTCTGGCCGAGCGTCACCTGCCCGTCGCCGGCGATGGCGACGCGGTTGCCCTTGCGGACCGTGACGATGGTGGTGCCGTAAATGGTATCCGGGGAATGCTGCATGAAAAGCTCCGCTCGGGGCCTTACTTAGGGCGTTCCGGCGCGGACGCAACCGAGCGGCGGCATTCTGTGCCGTCAACTGCCCTTCAGGAAGGCGCGGACGGTGGTGGCGAAATTCTCCGGGGCCTCCACCATGGGGCAGTGCCCACTGTCGAGGATCTCATCCAGCGCCGCGCCGTGGATGCCGTCGGCGATCTCCCGCACCATGTGGGGCGAGAACATGCGGTCGTCGTCGCAATAGATGGCAAGGGTCGGGGCCGAGATGCGGCCGAGCCGCGCGATGGTGTCGACCTTGGCGCAGACATCGAGCTGGCGCAGGAAGGCGTCCTTCTCCTGGTAAAGCCCGGCATCCAGAGATTGCTGCACCGCAGCAAAGAGCGGGATCTTCTTCAGCGTGCCCATGCCCAGCACGAACGTGGTGAGCGCCGCCCCGAAGGTCAGCTCGTTGTCGAGCTGGAGCCGCAGTTCCTTGAGCAGGCGCATGATCTCGGTGGTGTAGAGATCGTTGCGGGCGATGGTGTTGGAGAGCACCAGCCGGTCCACGCGCTGCGGCGTCATGAGGGCCAGCTCCTGGGCGATCATGCCGCCCATGGAATGACCGACGACATGCGCCTTCGGGATGCCCGCCGCGTCGAGCACGGCGAGGGCGTCGCGCGCCATGTCGGCGGCGTCATACGGCCCCTTGGCCCGCGCGCTCTTGCCGATGTCGCGGTTGTCGAACTCGATGAGGGTGAAGCCAGACAGCAGCGGCCGCGTCAGCGCCCAGAACGAGCGCTCGGCGGACAAGCCGGAAATGATCAGGACCGGCGGCCCCTCCCCGCTCACCTGATAGGCAAGTTCGAGCCCGTCGTTCTGCGTCGTCGGCATCGGCATCCCCCATGCGCTGGCGCTGGTGCTATGCCACATCCACCCATCCGCGGCGAGGAGACGATCGGACGCCGAAAACGTCATCTGCTTGCCATATGGCAATGCAGCGAGGTTGCTGATAGAACCCGCGGCCTTGGAGGAGTTCCATGCGCAAGGCCGACATCGTCCGCGAAACCAAGGAGACCCGCGTTGCCCTCACCGTCGATCTCGACGGAACGGGCCGCTCTGCCATCTCCACGGGGATCGGCTTCCTGGACCATATGCTGGACCTTCTGGCCCGGCACGCCCGCTTCGACCTCGAGATCAAGGCCGTGGGCGACCTTCACGTGGATTTCCACCACACCACCGAGGATGTGGGCATCGTGCTCGGCCAGGCGCTGAAGAAGGCGCTCGGCGACATGCGCGGCATCACCCGCTACGCCGACGTGCTGCTGCCCATGGACGAGACGCTGACCCGCGTCGCCCTCGATATCTCGGGCCGGCCCTTCCTGGTGTTCCGCACCGAATTCGCGGTGCCCAAGATCGGCGAGTTCGACACCGAGCTGGTGCGCGAGTTCTTCCAGGCCTTCGCCTCCAGCGCCGGGGTGACCCTGCATGTGGAGACGCTGTACGGCGTGAACGCCCACCACATCGCGGAAAGCTGCTTCAAGGGCCTTGCCCGGGTGCTGCGGGCGGCGGTGGCGGTGGACCCGGCGGCGGAGGGGGAGATTCCCTCCACCAAGGGCGCGCTGGGAACCTGAGGAGCCGGACGATGGGCATCTGGACGGTCCTGAGCAGGACGGAACCCGGCGACACCGCCGAGGCGATGGCTGGCCGCACCGTGTTCGTGCGCGAGAAATTCTCGTGGGCGACCCTGTTTTTCGCGCCATTCGTGCTGGCGCGCTTCCGGCTGTGGCTGCCGCTTGCCGCCTATGTGGCGGTGGTAGTGGTGCTCCAGCTCACCGCCCACTTCGCCGGCGTCGCCCAGGCGGTGACCGACGTGGTAATGGCGGGCTTCCACCTGCTGCTGGCCTTCGAGCTGCCGGCCCTGCGCCAGCGCAAGCTGGCGCGGCAGGGCTATGAGGAAGCCGGCGTGGTGATCGCTCCCAACCGGGACGAGGCTGAGCAGCGCTTCTTCGCGGACTGGGCGGGAACCCGTCCCGCCCCGCTGGCACGCGCCGACCTGCCGGCCATCCGCCCCATGGCGACCCCCGCCTTCCCGGGCGGCCAGTCCGGCGTCATCGGCGCCTTTCCGGGGACCTGAGCGATGAGCGTCGCGATCATCGACTATAATTCCGGCAACCTGCACTCCGCCGCCAAGGCCATGGAGCGCGCCGCGCTCGATCTGGGCGCGGAACGGGTGGTCGTCACCAGCGATCCAGAGATCGTGCGCACCGCCGATCGGGTGGTGCTACCGGGCGTCGGCGCTTTCGCCGACTGCCGCGCCGGCCTCGACGCCGTCGCCGGCATGGTGGAAGCCATGACCGAGGCGGTGAAGGAGCGCGGCCGCCCCTTCCTCGGCATCTGCGTCGGCCTCCAGTTGCTCGCCGAGCGCGGGCTGGAGCATGGGGTGACCGAAGGCCTCGGCTGGATCCGCGGCGAGGTGGAGCGCATCACCCCGTCCGACCCTGAGCTGAAGATCCCGCACATGGGCTGGAACACCCTCCAGACCGCGCGCGAGCACCCGCTGCTTGCCGGCATTCCCACCGGGGAAGGCGGGTTGCATGCCTATTTCGTGCATTCCTACCACCTGAAGCCGGCCGACGGCATCGACCTCGTCGCCACCACGGACTATGGCAGCACCATCACCGCCATGGTCGCGCGCGACAACGTGGCCGGCACCCAGTTCCATCCCGAGAAGAGCCAGAGGCTCGGCCTCGCGCTCCTCGCGAATTTCCTGAAGTGGCATCCGTGATCCTTTTTCCGGCCATCGACCTCAAGGACGGCCTCGCTGTGCGCCTCGAACAGGGCGACATGGCGCGGGCCACCGTGTTCAACCGCGATCCCGCCGCCCAGGCGGCGGAGTTCGAGACCCTTGGCTTTCGCTACCTGCATCTCGTGGACCTCGACGGCGCCTTCGCCGGCAAGCCGGTCAACGCGGCGGCGGTGGAGCGGATCCTGGAGACCGTCTCCATCCCCGTGCAGCTCGGCGGCGGCATCCGCGACCTGAAGACCGTCGAGGCCTGGCTGGAGAAGGGGGTGACCCGCGTCATCCTCGGCACCGCCGCGGTGCGCGACCCGGACTTCGTGAAGCAGGCGGCGAAGGCCCATCCCGGCCGCATCGTGGTGGGCCTTGATGCCCGCGACGGCCGCGTCGCCGTGGAGGGCTGGGCCGAGACCTCGGACATCGCCGCCGTGGACATCGCCAAGCGGTTCGAGGATGCCGGCGTCACCGCCATCATCTACACCGACATCGCGCGAGACGGACTGCTGAAGGGGCTGAACCTCGACGCCACCGTGGCGCTCTCTGAAGCAGTGAACCTGCCGGTGATCGCCTCCGGGGGCCTCGCCTCCCTCGCCGACATCGAGGCGCTGCTCACCCCGCGCGCGAAGAAGCTTCAGGGCGCCATTACCGGCCGCGCCCTCTATGACGGCCGGCTCGATGCCCGCGAGGCGCTGGCGCTGGTGGCAGGACGATAGGTGTGCCATGCTGAAAGTCCGCGTCATCCCC
Organism: Xanthobacter oligotrophicus; assembly: GCF_008364685.1. Taxonomy (GTDB): domain Bacteria; phylum Pseudomonadota; class Alphaproteobacteria; order Rhizobiales; family Xanthobacteraceae; genus Xanthobacter; species Xanthobacter oligotrophicus. The sequence continues at coordinate 266,519 of NZ_VTTL01000005.1, read as the reverse complement.
TGCCTCGACGTGAAGGACGGCCGCGTGGTGAAGGGTGTCCAGTTCGTGGACCTGCGCGACGCCGGCGATCCGGTGGAGGCGGCACGCGCCTATGACCTCGCCGGCGCGGACGAGCTGACCTTCCTCGACATCACCGCCAGCCACGAGAACCGCGGCACCATCCTCGACGTGGTGCGCCGCACCGCCGAGCAGTGCTTCATGCCGCTGACCGTGGGCGGCGGCGTGCGCACCGTGGACGACGTGCGCACCCTGCTCCATGCCGGCGCGGACAAGGTCTCCATCAACACCGCCGCCGTGAACCGCCGCGCCTTCGTGGGCGAGGCGGCGGAGAAGTTCGGCGAGCAGTGCATCGTGGTGGCCATCGACGCCAAGCGCGTGAGCAAAGAGGGCGAAGAGAACCGCTGGGAGATCTTCACCCATGGCGGTCGCACCCCCACCGGCATCGACGCCATAAATTTCGCCCGCGAGGTGGTGGACCTCGGCGCCGGCGAGATCCTGCTCACCTCCATGGACCGGGACGGCACCGGCCAGGGCTTCGACTGCGCCCTCACCCGCGCGGTGGCCGATGCGGTGCACGTGCCGGTGATCGCCTCCGGCGGCGTCGGCACCCTCGACCATCTGGTGGACGGCATCCGCGAGGGCGGCGCCTCGGCAGTGCTGGCCGCCTCCATCTTCCATTTCGGCACCTTCACCATCCGCGAGGCCAAGGAACGCCTTGCGGAAGCGGGGCTGCCGGTACGCCTCGACGTCTAGGCCGCGCGCCTTAACGCCTCCTCCCTGCCCTCCGTCTCCGGGCCACCTTGATGAGCGACAGCTTCACCCTCGCCGACCTCGAAGCCATCGTCGCGGCGCGCGCCTCGGCGGATGCGGGGGCGTCCTATACCCGCTCGCTGCTCGACAAGGGCGTCGAGAAATGCGCCCAGAAGCTGGGCGAGGAGGCGGTGGAGACGGTCATTGCCGCCCTTACCGGCGACGAGAAGGCGCTCGTCGCGGAAACCAGCGATCTGCTCTACCATCTCCTCGTGCTGTTGAAGGCGCGCGGGGTGCCGCTGGCCGAGATCCATGCGGAGCTTGCACGCCGAACGGGCCAGTCCGGCCTCGCCGAAAAAGCCGCCCGGCAGCACGGCTGAGAAGAGCACGAGGCACAAGATGGATCGACGGCTCGACCCTGGCCTCTCGCCCTACCGCACCTTCTCGCGCGCCGAATGGGCCGCGCTGAGGCGCGACACGCCCATGACCCTGCGCCCGGACGAGATCACCCGGCTGGAGGGTCTCGGCGTCCACCTCTCCATGCAGGAGGTAGAGGAGATCTACCTCCCGCTGTCGCGGTTGCTATCGCTTTACGTTGCGGCAACTCAAAAGCTCTTCCGCGCCATGAGCCACTTCCTCGACCAACGCGACAGCGAGGCGAACGGGGACGGCAAGATGCCCTACATCATCGGGGTGGCCGGATCGGTGGCGGTGGGCAAGTCAACCACCGCCCGCGTGCTCCAGGCGCTTCTGGCGCGCTGGCCCAACACGCCCAAGGTGGATCTCGTCACCACCGACGGCTTCCTCCTGCCCAACGCCATCCTCGAGCGCGAGGGGCTGATGGACAAGAAGGGCTTCCCCGAGAGCTACGACCTGCCGCTGCTGCTGCGCTTCCTCACCGACATCAAGGCGGGCCGGCGGCCGGTGCGCGCGCCGCTCTATTCGCACTTCTTCTACGATGTGATGCCCGACCAGTATGTGGAGATCGACCGGCCGGACATCCTGATCGTCGAAGGCCTCAACGTGCTGCAGACCACCCGCCCGCCGAAGGACGGCAAGGCCATTCCCTTCGTCTCCGACTTCTTCGACTTCTCGGTCTATATCGACGGCGACGAGGACGTGATCGAGCGCTGGTACGTGGAGCGCTTCATGCGGCTGCGGGCCACCGCCTTCAAGGACCCTTTGTCCTACTTCCACCGCTACTCGCAGCTTACGGAAGACCAGGCCCGCGCCACCGCCCTGTCCATCTGGCGCGGCATCAATCTGCCCAACCTCATGGACAATGTGCTGCCCACCCGCCAGCGCGCCGACCTCATCCTGCGCAAGACCGGCGAGCACGAGGTGGCGGAGGTGAGCCTGCGCCGCCTGTGACGGCGCAGTTAGGATCTCTCAGAAGTTGCGCTGGATTCGCACCGCGCCGGAAACCGCATTGGCCGATCCGCCCACCAGGGTGGGGATGACGCCGCCGCTGGCCGAGACAGCGCTGGCGATGCCCAGCGGCCGGCTGCCGTCGACGGCGGTGTAGACCACCTCCGCGCCGATATCGAGATTGCGCACCGGCGACCAGAAGGTGTTCACGCCCGCCTGCCACATGGCGAAGCTCGCCGCCCCCACCACATTGGTCGGCACATCCACGCTGACATAGCCGCCGAACACGGCGGAGCGCACCTGCGGCACCCAGAAATGCCGGAACTGGCCCTGGATCGCCCAGGCGCCGACCATCTCGTAGGATCCGTCCGGACCCATCACGGCGTCGGCGAGGGGATAATAGGCGCCGCTCATGAGGCCGACGCTGTTGAGCGGAACAAAGCCGATGGCCTGCAGCCGGTTCTGGTTGCCGGCGGCAAGGCCGGCATAATTGAGGGCGCCAAGGGAATAGTTGGCCTGGAGGTAAAGGCTGTCGCCCGCGGCGATGAAGGGCAGCTTGATTTCGCTATAGGCGCCCAGCGCATAGCCCCACTGGCCGGTGCTGGAACTGCCGATGAACGCCGCGCCGAGATAGGCGGGGGGCATCGCCTCCACCTGGTGCAGCGCCCCGGCCAGTTGCACCATCCCCCACGACCCCTCGGCCCGCAGGTTGGCGACGATGTCAGGCGTTTGCTGGCCAGCCTGGTAGTTGGAATAGAGCAAGGGGGCGCCGGTGCCGCCGCTCACGAACGGAAAGTCGGACGGCGAGGTCACGCCGGTGATGCTCACGCCCGTCGCCTGGACGCCGGTGGTGCGGTTGGCCGCATCCTCCACGGCGAGCGAGGCGGAGAAGCCGTTGCCGAACTCGGCCGTGTAGGCCGCCGTGGTGTTCCACGTGTTCGAGCCCGCGAACAGGGTCGCGATGGAATAGCCGATGCCGGTGTCGAAGAACGACTGGGTATAGCCGAACGTCAGCCCCCCGAACTGGATGAAGGCGCGCTCCACATAGAGGGCGGGGCCGGGGCCGTTGCCGGGGCCGGTCTGGGAATCCCATTCGGCGCCGCCACGGAAATAGGAGCGCAACGTGCCATAATCGGTCTGCGTCCGCGCATCGATTTCCGCGACACCGCGCCCCTGGGTGAAGTAATCGGCGTCATGCTTATCCCGGAAAGGAAAGGCGAACGGCGAATATCCCGGCCCGCCGAACGCCGAGCCCTGCGAGAAGATCGCGGCGACGTTCATGTAGGTGTCCATGCGGGCCCACCCGCCGACCCTGAGGCAGGTGTCCGTGCCGGGAATGTAGTAAAATCCGGGGCCGTAGGCCGCGCAGACCTTCACATTCTCCGCGGCCTGGGCCTTGACCGGCAGGTCGGCCGCCTCGGCCACGCGCGGCGCAAACAGCGCTGTCAGGCACACAAGGCTTATGGCGCCATGCGGCGCCCAGGAACGTCCGGTCATTTCCCCCCCCGCTCGGTCTTCCCCCGAACGCGTGGTCGGGGCGAAGCCGCTCTTCCTTCCATCCGGGCCGGGCTGAGGTAACCGAGGGCCAATGCAGCAGGCGGGGATGGCAGAGGTGGCCAATGTAGGCGAACGCGCCGCGGCGCGCCTAGTGCAGGAACAGCTCATGCTGAATCAAACGCAGTGGAAATCCGCCTCTAACCTTGAGTCAGGTGCGCAAAGCAGATTTTTGACGGTATCGAGATGCAATTTCGCTGGAAGGTGGCGGTGTCATGCGTGGAGACCACTCCTGCCCGGCACTGCCGCCGGGCGGAGGATACCGCGCCTGCAGGGCGGATCGACGGCCAGTCTGCCCTTACCCCAATGGGTCGGTCCATTGAAGGGAAAGCGTGCCCCCTCTCCTTGAATGCCTATGCCCCAGGCTTATGAGGCGCCGGCGAACTGGTCGAGCAGCGCGTCCCGTGCCTCGGCGATGCGCCGATACCGCTCGTCGCTGCCGCCGGCGTCCGGGTGCGCGCTCTTGGCCAGGCGCCGGAAGGCGGCATTGATCTCCGACGGCTTGAGCGCACCCTCCGTGGGCAGGTCCAGGGCCTCGCGGTGCTCCTTGTCGTCGTCATCGACATTCAGCCGGGACAGGAAGGCCTGGCGCTTCTTCCGCGCCTCGATGCGCAGCTCCACCTGATCCTGCTGCCACCTCGCCCGCGACATGACGAGGCACTCGCCGAAGGCGATCCGGCCCTTCGTTTCCAGCTCATCCAGGCTGAACGGGCCAACGACGCCATAGGGCGGGGCGAGACAGGCAGTCCGCCCGCCCGCGCCCTGCTCGACCAGACCGATGGTCACCGTATCGAGGACACCCAGGGAGCCGTTCCAGACGACCCATTGCTCTTTGTCCGTCATGCCACGTGCTTCCATGCATGAGCCGGCGCCGCGCCCCGTTTTGTCCGAAAGGGTTCGCGGCCACTGGACCGTCGGTGCGTGCATGCATGTTTGAAGCCAGCGGCCGGTGGATCGTCTGGCCGTGGGCGGGCGCGCCACTTGCTTCGACGCGGCAGGCCTCAGTTATCGGAACACGATCGGACACGCATGGCCGCTCCGATCTGACGCCCCCCGCGCAGAGGACACGGACGCAATGATCGCGACCCAACCTCAACTCCCTATTTTCGTTGACATTTCGCGACAAACACCCGGCGGTACAGGCCAGCCCGGCGACAGCCGCCCCCCTGCTCCCCGCGCCGCGCGGTTGAACCGGCGGCGCGAATTGATATGAGTGCCCCCATGACGTTTTGCGCCCTCCCCGCAGGGCGGTCGCCGCGATGACGGCGCCCGCCAAGGTATCCATCGACCTCGGTACCCGCGCGGGCGGGGACACGGCCGTGCTGGACCTGGAGGAACTGCTGGCCACGCGCCTGCTGGTGCAGGGCAATTCCGGCTCCGGCAAGTCGCACCTGCTGCGCCGGCTGCTGGAGCAGAGCGCGCCCTGGGTGCAGCAGGCGATCATCGACCCGGAGGGCGATTTCGTCACCTTGGCGGATCGCTACGGCCATGTGGTGGTGGACGCCCAGCGCGGCGAGGCAGACCTCCAGCGTATCGCCGCCCGGGTGCGCCAGCACCGGGTCTCGGTGGTGCTCAACCTGGAAGGGCTCGACGCCGAGCAGCAGATGCGCGCCGCCGCCGCCTTCCTGGGCGGCCTGTTCGATGCCGATCGCGATGTCTGGTACCCGGTTCTGGTGGTGGTGGACGAAGCCCAATTGTTCGCCCCCACCGCCGCGGGCGAGGTGTCGGACGAGGCCCGCAAGGTGTCGCTGGGCGCCATGACCAATCTCATGTCCCGCGGCCGCAAGCGCGGCCTTGCCGGGGTCATCGCCACCCAGCGCCTCGCCAAGCTTGCCAAGAACGTGGCGGCTGAGGCCTCCAACTTCCTCATGGGCCGCACCTTCCTCGACATCGACATGGCCCGTGCCGCCGACTTGCTGGGCATGGAGCGGCGCCAGGCCGAGATGTTCCGCGATCTGCAGAGCGGCCATTTCATCGCCCTCGGGCCAGCCTTGGCGCGTCGGCCACTGCCGATCCACATCGGCCCGGTGGAGACCTCCGCGCGCTCCACCAGCCCCAAGCTGGTGCCGCTGCCGGAGCCCGCCGCCGCCGAGGACGCCCACGACCTGATCTTCATGCCCGGCGCCGACGAGGTCCGCCCGCTGGTGCCGCGCCGTCCGCCGGCGGTGGCGCCCACGGCGGACGTGCTGGCCCAACTCGCGCGCAGCGGCCCTCCGGCCCCGCCCCCGCCGGCCGCGCCGCAGGCGCCCACCCTCTCGCCCGAGCAGCGCCAGGCCGCCATCGATTCGGCGCTGCGCGAGATCCTGAGCGAGCGCGACGCCGGCTTTCGCACCATCTCGGTGCTCTACCAGGACTTCCTGGTGCGCTGCCGGATTCGCAGGATCGGCGGGGAGGCCCTCAGCCTGTCGGCCTTCCGCCGCCGGCTGGCGGTGGCCCATGCGGGCATCGATGCCGCCGAGGCGGAAGCCGAGGATTCCCCTTGGGCCGAGGTTCTGGCCATGGCCGGTACCCTGCCGGAGGACATGCAGGGCGTGTTCCTCTCCCTTGCCCGCGCCGCGTTCGACCACCGCACCTGCCCCTCCGACGCCGACGTGGCCCGCGCCTACGGCAGCCGCTCCCCCGGCCGGGCGCGGCGGCTTCTGGCCTATATGGAGGAGCGCCAGGTGATCGTGTGCCGGCTCGACAGCCAGGGCCGGCGCATCGTGGCCATTCCCGGCCTCGCCTGGGAAACCGAACCCGGCGATCCCAACGCTGCCACCAGCGCGAGCGTGCCCGAGGCAACGCCGGCGGATTGAAGCGCGACGCGCCCCGCCTCCCCGATGCTCCCACCTGCAACCGGCGGACGGCGATGGGAGTCCGAGCCGGCTCACAGCTCTGATTTTAAAGGGGGCTTCAGACGTTACGAGACGCCTCTGGATGGCAAACTGGTGTCCCGGAAGGGATTCGAACCCCTGACCTGCGGTTTAGGAAACCGCTGCTCTATCCTGCTGAGCTACCGGGACACAGCCTCCTTCTAGAACGAGCCGCGGCAGGAGGAAAGGGCGTCGGACGGGGGGTGGACAGGGGCCGGTGGAAAGGGGGTGTAAGCAGAGTTGATCGCGGGTGCCTTCATGCGCCCGCCCCTATCGGCTATCGTCTTGGCATGCACCTGCGCACCCACGACACCCGCTTCGCCCGCAGCCGCGCGCAGGCACCGGACGCAAAGCGGGAATGGGGTTTGCGCCGCGTGGGGACGGGTCTTCTCGCCATCGCCGCAACCGCGATCGCCCTCGCGGGCGCCGCCACCGGAGCGGAGCCAACCGCGTCGGACGCCGTCTGTGTGCCGGCGGAGCAGGACCGCCTGGAAGGCGTTTCCGGCCTTGCGGCCGATTGGTCCGATGCGGGCGCCCTCATCCTCTCCGACGGGCGGCGGCTGGTACCGGAAGGCATCGCCCTGCCCTCGCGGCTCGCGAGCGATGCGGCGCTGCCCCGCGCGGCCGAACGCGCGGCGCGCGCCGCCCTCGCCTCCTGCCTTGTGCGGCCCGCCGCCGGGCGCACCGACCGACACGGCCGTTTGTCGGCGGCCGGCTGGGTGGCCTGTCCGGCGCGAAACGAGCCGGCGGAGGAAGACCTCGCCACGGCACTGCTGCGCGCAGGCGCCGGCTATGCCCAGCCCACGGCACAGGATGAAGGATGCCTCGCCCAGCGGCTTGCGGCCGAGACGCAGGCCCGGACGGCCCGGCGCGGCATCTGGGCCGAGCCAACGGCGGTGGCGCCTGCCGCCGACGAGGAGGCCATGGCCATCCGCTCCGGCCTGTTCACCGTAGCAGAGGGGCGTGTGCTCGCAGCCGGTGGAACGCGGGATCGGATTTTTATCAATTTCGGGTCAAGCTGGCGGCAAGATTTCACTGCGATGATGGAAAGGGAGGATTTCGCCACAATCATGGGCGATAGCCTTGAACCAGCCATGTTGCGCGGCACCCTGGTGCGGGTGCGCGGCGTGGTACGCGCGGAAGGGGGGCCTGCCATCATGCTGCGGCGGCCGGGCGAGATCGCCCTTCTGGCCGGCGCGCAGGCGCGGGCAGCGCGCGGAAAGCGCGGCGGCGAGTGACACAGTTGCATGAGGTTTCGGTGCGGGATGTGAGTCAACAGCGGCCAGGCGGCAAGACGGAGCGGGCGACGCAGCCCGCGTCCGGGCGCGCCACATGCCGTTGGGGCATGCGCCATTGGGGCACCTTCGCCCGCGCGCTGCCGCTGCTGTTCCCGCTGTGGCTGTCGGCCTGCGCCGGCCTCGACCTCGACCAGGCGAGCGTGCCTTTGACCTCGCCCGCCTCGGCGTCCGAATACGCCGACATGTCGCCCAACCAGCGCCGCGAGCATGAGCGCCTGGTGGCAAGCTATGGCGGCGCCTACAACGATCCCGAGCTGAAAGCCCTGATCCAGCAGGTGGTGGAGCGCCTGGTCGCCGCCTCCGAGCGGCCCGACCTGAAATATCGCGTCACCGTGCTCAACTCGCCGGCCATCAACGCCTTCGCCTTGCCGGACGGCTCCCTCTACGTCACCCGCGGCCTGCTCTCGCTCGCCAACGACACGTCCGAGCTGTCCTCGGTGCTGGCCCACGAGATGGCCCATGTCATCGCCCGCCACGCCACCATCCGCGAGGACCAGGTGAAGCAGGCGGTGCTGGTCAGCCGCGTCATCTCCGACGTGGTCAACGATCCCGACCTCGGGGCTCTGGCCATGCAGAAGAGCCGGCGGACGCTCGCCTCGTTCTCGCGCGGGCAGGAGTTGGAGGCGGACGCCATCGGGGTGGGCATCGCCGCGCGCGCGGGCTTTGATCCCTACGGCGCCTCGCGCTTCCTCACCGACATGGGCCGGTTCGGCGACCTGAAGAGCGCGGCCTTTTCCGGCTCGTCCTCCACCACGCCGGACATGGACTTCCTGTCCTCTCATCCGGCCACGCCCGAGCGCATCTCCATCGCCATCGCCAATGCCCGGCAATATGCCAACGGCGCCCCCCAGGGCGACGGCGAGCGCGACCGCAACGCCTATTTCTCCGCCATCGACGGCATGGTCTATGGCGATGATCCCAAGGAAGGCTTCGTGCGCGGGCGCAAGTTCTTCCATCCCAAGCTGGGCTTCACCTTCACCGCGCCCGAGGGCTTCTCCCTGGAGAACACCTCCCAGGCGGTGCTGGGCGCCACCCAGACCGGGCGGGAGGCGCTGCGCCTCGACGCGGTGCGGGTCGCCCCGGACCAGTCCCTGGCGCAGTATCTGTCCTCCGGCTGGGTCGAAGGGGTGGAGATCAACACGGTGGAAAGCCTCACCGTGAACGGATTTACCGCCGCCACCGCCATCGCCCGCGGCGACCAATGGTCGTTCCGCATGTTCGCCATCCGCTTCGGATCGGATGTCTACCGCCTCATCTTTGCGGCGCGGGAGCTGACCCCGGAGCTGGACAAGCAGTTCCGCGCCGCCGCCGACACCTTCCGCCGAGTCTCCTCCGGCGAGGCGGAGACGGTGAAGCCGCTGCGGGTGCGCATCGTCACCGCCGGGCTGGGCGACAACCTGGAGAAGGTGGCCAACCGCATGCAGGTGCCGGACCGGCCCATGGAGCGCTTCCTGATCCTCAACGGGCTCGATGCGGCAGCCAAGCTCAAGTACGGCGAGAAGGTGAAGATCATCTCCGAGTGAGGCGGGGCGCAGAGATGCTGCGTCAAAGCACGCCCGCTCCCGCCGAGTTGATCAACCTCAAGCCGCGGCCGATCCGACCTTTGCTATCATCGCGTCTCCCGAAAGGGGGAGAAGACGATGTACAAGAACATCCTCGTCGCCACCGACGGCTCGGCCCTTTCCGATCTCGCCGTCACCCAGGCTGTGGACCTGGCCGCAGCGCTCCACGCCCGCCTCGTCCTCATCACCGCCAGCGAGCCGTTCCACCTGCTCACCACCGAGGCGGAGCAGATCGCCGATACGGAAGACATCTACCGCCGCACCATGCAGCATCGCGCCGATCGCATCCTCGGCGCGGCGGCAGAGAAGGCCGCGGCGAGCGGCGTGGAGGCTGCGACGGTTCACGTGGAGAACGACCACCCGTTTGAGGCCATCATCGCCACCGCCGAGCGCGAAAAGTGCGATCTCATCGTCATGGCCTCCCACGGCCGGCGGGGCTTCTCCGCCCTGGTTCTCGGCAGCCAGACCACCAAGGTGCTCACCCATTCGACCATTCCCGTGCTGGTGGTCCGGGCCGAAGCGGCACCGGCCGAGCATGTGGCTGCGGCTGGACACGCCTCTCCCGGCGCCGCCTTGTCGGCACGCCGGGACTGATCCTTCCCAATCCCTGAGACGGATCGGGATCCTCCCCTTCCCAACTGCCCCCGCGGGTGGGAAAGGGGAGACGGCGAGGTCGATCCGGCGCGGGATTACCGCTCAGGCGCTCCAGCGCGCTCCATCCGGTACCAGCCCTTGCGTTGAAGGGGCTTTTGGACTATCTCAGCGCCGGTCCGAGGCTGCGCTCCTTCAAAAGCAGGAAGCTGCCCGGGCGGGCAGGGGTACGCGGGATACGCGGCCCTGATCGTCGGAGGCAGCCCGCCCTGGCTTTCGCTGAGCGCACAGCGCGACACCCAATTCATCGTCCGTACCGCCCGGCTCATGCGCCGGCCCGCCGCTTTGCCGGCGGCCGTTCGTCCTTCCTCATGGAAAGACGGACACCCGAGCGGTTCGGACCTCGCAACGCGAGATGCCGGCGCAAGAAGTCTGGAGCGTGAATGTCCGCCGTAGAAACCACCCGTGAAGATTTCGCCGCCCTACTCGACGAGAGCTTCGGCCGCGCCGACATGCAGGAAGGTGCCGTCGTCAAGGGCATCGTGGTCGCCATCGAGAAAGATCTGGCGATCATCGACATCGGTCTGAAGACCGAAGGCCGCGTGGCGCTGCGCGAATTCGCCGGCCCCGGCCGCGAGAACCCCATCCAGGTGGGCGACGAGGTCGAGGTCTATCTCGAGCGCGTCGAGAACGCCATGGGCGAAGCCGTCCTCTCTCGCGACAAGGCGCGCCGTGAGGAAAGCTGGATCAAGCTCGAGAAGGCGTTCACCGCCAACGAGAAGGTCTTCGGCGTGATCTTCAACCAGGTGAAGGGCGGCTTCACCGTCGATCTCGACGGCGCCGTGGCCTTCCTGCCGCGCTCCCAGGTGGACATCCGCCCGATCCGCGACGTCGGCCCGCTGATGCACAACCAGCAGCCGTTCCAGATCCTCAAGATGGACCGCCGCCGCGGCAACATCGTGGTCTCCCGCCGCACCGTGCTGGAAGAGACCCGCGCCGAGCAGCGCCACGAGCTGGTCCAGAACCTCGAGGAAGGCCAGGCCATCGACGGCGTGGTGAAGAACATCACCGACTACGGTGCGTTCGTTGACCTCGGCGGCATCGACGGCCTGCTGCACGTCACCGACATCGCCTGGCGCCGCGTGAACCACCCCACCGAGGTGCTCAACATCGGCCAGACGGTCAAGGTCAAGATCATCAAGATCAACCACGAGACCCACCGCATCTCGCTCGGCATGAAGCAGCTTCTGGGCGATCCCTGGGAGGGCATCGAGGCCAAGTATCCGGTGGAGGCCCGCTTCAAGGGTCGCGTCACCAACATCACCGACTACGGCGCGTTCGTGGAACTGGAGCCGGGCATCGAAGGCCTGATCCACGTCTCCGAAATGTCGTGGACCAAGAAGAACGTCCACCCCGGCAAGATCGTCTCCACCTCCCAGGAGGTCGAGGTCCAGGTGCTGGAAGTGGACAGCGCCAAGCGCCGCATCTCGCTCGGTCTCAAGCAGACCCTCCAGAACCCCTGGGAGGCCTTCGCCGAGAAGTATGCCCCCGGCGCGGTGGTGGAAGGCGAGGTCAAGAACAAGACCGAGTTCGGCCTGTTCCTCGGCCTCGACGGCGATGTGGACGGCATGGTCCACCTCTCCGACCTCGACTGGAACCGTCCGGGCGAGCAGGTGATCGACGAATACCGCAAGGGCGACATGGTCAAGGCCGTGGTGCTCGACGTGGACGTCGAGAAGGAGCGCATCTCCCTCGGCATCAAGCAGCTTGCCGGCGATCCCTTCGCCGAGGCCGGCGAGGTGAAGAAGGGTGCCATCGTCACCTGCGAAGTCACCGACGTGAAGGACGGCGGCATCGAGGTGAAGCTCACCGGCACCGATCTCTCCGCCTTCATCAAGCGGTCGGAACTGGCCCGCGAGCGCAACGACCAGCGCCCCGAGCGCTTCTCGGTGGGCGACAAGCTGGATGCCCGCGTCACCCTGTTCGACCGCAAGGCGCGCAAGGTGCAGGTCTCCGTCAAGGCGCTCGAGATCGCTGAGGAGAAGGAGGCCGTGGCCACCTACGGCTCGCAGGATTCGGGCGCTTCGCTCGGTGACATCCTCGGCGCCGCGCTCAAGCAGCGTGCCGCCGGCGGCGATGCCGACGAGAAGGAAGAGGCCAAGGAAGACTGATCGCATCCTTGCGATCGGCAGAAACGGAAAGGGCCGGCGCACTGCGCCGGCCCTTTTTTGCGTTGGAGCGGTCGGACGTCCGACGGCCGTTGGCGTCATATACCGTTACGCCGCAATTCTTCCGGCAGAGGGGTAGACCATCGGCCTCGATCTTGGACCGACGCCAAGTGGGTTACGCTCAAACGCCCACGCGGGCTTGACCGATGGCGGGGGAGAGAAGCTCACCCGCCATCGCTATCAGTTGAGCCGCAGCAGGAAGCGCCTGTTCACGGCCTGGAGCGGCCGGGCGTTCATGGGGAAGATGGCGCGGAAGGCGGCGATGTCAGCCTCCCCAACCGTGATGGGTTCGGCGAAGACGTTCCAGTCCACCACCTCCGAGCACGGCGGCGTGGTCAGCGAGCCCTCGTAGCGATAGGTGGCCCGCTGCGCCGGCAGCAATGCCGTGGGATCGAGCGGCGCCTTGAGCGGGGCGGCGCCCTCGGCACGCGGTGCGCTCGCCATCAGCTCCGAGAAGCCGGCATTGGGCGCGCCCGGCTTCAGGAACACCCCCACCACGAGCAGGCCGCCTCCGGGCACGTCATGGACGAAATGCGCCTCCATGGCCGTGCGCTCCCCGTTCAGGGCATGCTCGCTCGGCGCGTGGAAGTGGAACTGGCGCAGGGTGTAGGTCTTGCCGCCCATGGTGGCCGTTCCCGCATCCCCCACCACGTCGGCCTGGATGGTGTGGCCGTTGTTGACGATCTTGAAGGCGTCGGGCTTCCAGGCCAGCGTCGGCCCGTCTCCGGCGGCCTGCACGGCCCCTTCCAGATTGATGGGCGACTGCTGGCTTCCCACCGCGCAGGCCTGGAAGCTGCTTTCCAGCGACCCCCATTCCTGCGGGCCGCCGTGGCCCTCATACGTCCAGTGCGCTCCGGCCGCGTGCGCGGCACTGGCGCAGACCGGGCACGAGACGAGGCCCGCGAGCAAAGTACGACGTGTAACGGCCATGGCGTTTCCCCCTTACGACATCCGAATTCCATCGGTCTGCGAAAGCTAGAGCACGAGAGGTGCGAATGGAAATGGTGCTGGTGCCATTTCGCCGGCAAATCACGCTCGAAATCTTGGCCTGAAGCCAGATACGCTTCGTTCCAGCCCGAAATGGCACCAGACGCCTTTGCGTTAACCTACCCCGCTCCCACCGCCTGCCGCAGGGCGGCGCCCGCCTCCGCCGCATTACCCCGCCAGGCAAGATAGCCGTCCGGACGCACCAGCACCGCCTCGCCCGCGCCGAGCCCGTAGGCGGCGGCAAAGCCCCCCGCCTCGTCCGCTATAAGGCTCACCCCATAGGGATCGGAAAGGTCGGCCCCCGCCGGAGCTACCGCGACCACCCGGACCGGCACGCTGCTTCCGGCCAGTTCCGCGCCAAGGGCCTCCGTGGCCGCGAGGGCGGCGGGCGTCCCGTCGAGAGCGACGACGGCCACGAAATCCGTGCCGCGCAGGAGATCGAACATCCTGAGCGGCGCACCCACACCCCGCCGCCTGAGGCCCGCGGCATCCGGCGCCCGGTCGCCAGCCACCGGGAGCCGGTCGCCGGGGAGCCCTTCGGGCGCGGCCGCGCCGCCCGCCACCGCCGCGCCGGCAAGGCCGGCATAGGACACCCGGATCTGGGTGTCGGCGAGCCGGTCGCGGGCGCCACCGGAAGCGCCGATATTGACGCTTTCGGCGACGGTGCGGGCGATCACGTCCTGCGCCACCGGCCGGCGCTCGGCTTCGTAGCTGTCGAGCAGCGCGGCGGGCGCCCTGCCCCGCATCACCAGCGCCAGCTTCCAGGCGAGGTTGTAGGCATCCTGGATGCCGGTGTTCATCCCCTGCCCGCCGGTGGGCGGATGGATGTGGCAGGCATCCCCCGCCAGGAACACCTGGCCTTCGCGATAGCGCGCCGCCAGCCGCATGGAGATGCGGAACTGGGACGACCAGCGCAGGTCGCCGACGACGATCTGCCCCGGCGCGATGCGATCGGCCACCGCCTGGAGGTCTGCCAGCGACGGCCCCGGCCGCTCGGACTGGATGCCGTGGGCCTCGCCCGATCCCGCAGTGGCCAGGCTCTCCGGCGCCAGCATGGAGACCCGGTAGCGCCCGTGCTCCGGCAGCGGGATGGCGATGAACAGGTCCGGCGCCGTATCCTCGCGCAGGCGCATGAGGCGCAGGGCGATGCCGCGCGCCGGCTTCAGGTCGCCCGGGAAGGCAAGATGCACGTCGCCCAGCATGAAGGGATAGGGAAAGGCATCGCCCTCGAACGGGATGCCGAGGGCATGGCGCACGAAGCTGTGGGCGCCATCACACCCCACCACGAAGCGGGCATGGGCGAAATCCTCCCGCCCGTCCGGCCCGACGAGGTCGAGCCGCACCTTCTCCCCCGCCTGCACGAGGCCGTTCACCGCGACGCCCCGCTCCACTTCAATGCCGAAGCCCACAAGATGCTCGGTGAGGATGCGCTCGGTCACCGGCTGAGGGATACCGATCATGCCGTAAGGCAGGTCCGACAGGTCGGGGGCGATGGTCCGCGCCGGCGCCCCGTCCACCGCTAGGCAGAGCCCCTCGAACCACAGGCCGGCGTCGATCATGGCGCGGACGACGCCCATGTCCTCATAGACTTCCAGGGTCCGGGGCGTGACGCCCAGCGCGCGGCAATAGATGGACGGTGCGGCGGCCTTCTCCAGGACGCGACAGCGCACCCCGTGGCGCGCCAGCTCCGCCGCCAGCGTGAGCCCCACCGGGCCGGCGCCGACCACGATCACATCCGCCGGTCCCCGCACTGAATCCTGCCCCGATCGCTGCCCCATGCCCGCCTCCCCCGTTTCGGGCAAGGTTCAGCTTTTGGCCCGCGCATGCAAGGCCGCATCGGGATCGGACTCGCTCTTGGGGGCCTTTCCGCGCCACGCTGCCAGGAGGGCCGAAAACTCCGCAGCCGGATCCTCCGCCCCCATCACCGAGCCCATGACGGCGAGCCCCGCGGCGCCGGCGTCGCGGCAAGAGCGGGCATTGGCGGGCGCGATGCCCGCAAGGGCGATCACCGGAACCGGAGAGGCGGCAGCGAAGGCCGCCAGTCCCGCCATCCCCAGCGCCGGGCCATAGCCGGGCTTGGACGCGGTGAGAAAGACGGGGCTCGCGGTGATGTAGTCGAGGCTGGCCCGGTCGGCAGATTCCGCCTCGGCCAAAGTGTGGATGGAGAGCCCCACCAGCGCATCCGGACCCAGCAGCGCCCGTGCGTCTCCCGCATGCCCGCCACCGGACAGGTGCACCCCGTCCGCCCCGGCGGCGCGCGCCAGTTCAGCCGGGCCGTGGAGCGTCAGGCGGGGACGGAAGGCGTGTGTCGCCTCCCGAAGGTGCGCGAACAGGGCGATCTGCTCCACCGCCGGCAGGTCCTTTTCCCGAAGGCTGATCCAGCGGCATCCGCCGGCGCAGGCCTCCACCGCCACCTGCGCGAGATCCCTCCGCGCCAGCGCGCGGGCGGTGATCAGCAGCAGCGGCGGCTCGGGCAGCACGCGGCGCTCAGCTCCCCACCAGCCCGAACTCGGGGCTGGACGCCTCCGCATGCAGCTTCTTCGGAATGCGGCCCGACAGGCGGGCGAGGCGGCCGCCCTCCACGGCGTAGCGGAAGGCGGTGGCCATGCGCACCGGATCGTGCGCCTTCGACACCGCCGTGTTGAGCAGCACGGCGGAGCAGCCCAGCTCCATGGCCAAAGCCGCGTCGGAGGCGGTGCCGATGCCGGCATCCAGCACCACCGGCACCGGCGAGCGGGCGCAGATCAGCTCGATCATGTGCGGGTTGGCGATGCCGAGCCCGGTGCCGATCATGGAGCCCAGCGGCATCACCGTGGCGGCGCCGAGATCGGCCAGCTTCTGGCAGGTGACGGGATCATCATTGCAATAGGGCAGCACCACGAAGCCCCGCGACACCAGTTCCTCGGTGGCCTTCAGCAGCTCCTCCACATTGGGATAGAGCAGCTCGCGGTCGCCGATGACCTCCAGCTTCACCCAGTCCGTCTCCAGCGCCTCGCGGGCAAGCTCTGCTGTGAGCACGGCGTCCTTGGCGGTCTGGCAACCGGCGGTGTTGGGCAGGATATGGACGCGGCCGGAGAGCAGGTCGGTCAGGCTCTCCTCATAGCCGGCGAGGCTGATGCGGCGGATGGAGGCGGTGGCCATCTCAGACCCCGACGCCTCCAGCGCATCGAGAAACACCTTCTGGTTGGGATACCCCGCCGTGCCGAGGAACAGGCGCGAGGAGAACGCGCGCCCGGCGATGACGAGCGGGTCGTTGGGAGACTGGGAGACGGCGCTCATGGTGATGCTTCCCGGCGCCGCCATGGGGCGCCTCTTGGAGTTTCGTCCCGGCGTCGTCGGGCGACGCCTGTTGTTATGGCCGGGCGGTCGCGGCGGTCAGCCGCCCTGCTCAGCCACCTTGCTTGGCCTCGATGATCTCCACCGCGTCACCGGCGGCAAGCGCCGCCTCGCCCCAGGTGCGGCGCGGCACCACGGCGCCGTTCACCGCCACCGCGATGCCCTTGCGCTCAGGGTCGAGCCCCTTGGAGCGCAGCAGGTCGGCGACCGTCGCCGCCTGATGGTCCTCGGGCGCTCCGTTCACCTTCAGGGCGAGCGTCATCGCGCTCACTCCGCAGCCGCGCGCGGGGCAAAGCGCGCCGCGCCGAAGGGGACCGCCACGTCCGCCATGCGGCCCGACAGGACATAATCGGCGATGACTTGCGTAGTGACCGGCAAGAGCAGGATGCCGTTGCGGTGGTGGCCGGTGGCATAGATGAGGCCGTCCACCTCCTCGCTCGGGCCGAGGATGGGGGCATCGTCCCGGCTGCCGGGCCGGAAGCCGACCCATTGCTCGATAATGGTCAACTCCTCCAGGGTCGGCAGGGCACGCCACGCATTGGTGAGCAGCGCGAGCTGTCCGCCGGCGGTGAGGTCGGTATCGAAGCCCTTCTCCTCAGTGGTGGCGCCGATGATGAGGCGGCCATCGTGGCGCGGCACCAGATAGGCGCCCGGCGCCCACAGCACATGGGAGAGGATGGGGGCGGCGGGGTCCATGCGCAGCGCCAGCATCTGGCCCTTGATGGGCCGCACCGGCAGCGGCGTGGCGGGGGCGATGTCGATGCCCCGGCTCCAGGCCCCGGCGGCCAGCACCACCACGTCGGCGGGGTGAACCGCGTCGCCTGCCACCAGGCCGGTGACGCGGCCGCCGACAGTCTCCACCCGCGAGACGGGCGTGTGCTCGTGGATATTCACGCCGGCCTTCAGCGCCGCCACCTTGAGCGCGGCAGCCACCTTGCGGTTGTCCACCTGATGGTCCTCAAGGGTCAGGATGCCGCCGGCAAGCTTGGGCGAGAGATAGGGCTCGCGCCGCCGCACCTGCGCCGCCGTGAGCCATTCCACCGGCAGGCCGAGGGACTGCTGGAGGGCGAACAGGTGCCGCAGCCGCGCAAGATCGTCGGCGGTGAGGGCGATGGTGAGCGTGCCTTCGGTGCGCAGGTCCACGGGCGAACCGGCCGCCTGCTCCAGCTCCGCGGCAAATGCGGGCCACAGGACCTGGCTGGCACGGTTGAGGGCGAGGAGGCCCTCCTCCCCCGGCTCGGCCTCGGCGCAGGCGGCGAGCATGCCGGCGGCAGCGCGGCTCGCGCCCTGGCCGGTTTCCCCCGCCTCGAAGACATCCACGGGGCAGCCCGCCTCGGCGAGCCGCCATGCGAGGGCGAGGCCGATGACCCCGCCGCCAGCGATGGCGACGCGCGGGCGCGCAGATGCCGGACCAGTGGCTCTCGAGCCGGCTGAAGAAGAACTGGACGTAAAGGTCGACAAGCTGGCGCTCATCGGCGTCTCCCTACGCTGGAATGACCCAGACAGGTTCGATGGGTGTGATCTCAGCCGCGCATGATGCGTGGCACCCCAGGCCGTTCTGGTATTATCCATGCCTGAGCCGGGATCGCAAGGCCCCAAAACCGACTCGACGCCCCCAATTGTTCCCTATATGTTCCTGTCCAGCACTAGCGGAGGAGCAGCATGAAACTCTATTGGGCGCCACACACCCGGGCCTTCCGCATCCTCTGGCTGATGGAGGAGGCCGGCGCGCCCTATGAGCGGGAGCTGGTGGATATCCGCACGGGGGCGCAGGACGATCCAGCCTTCCGCCGCATCAATCCCATGGGCAAGGTGCCGGCGCTGAGCGATGGCGATGCCCATCTCGCCGAGAGCGGCGCCATCTGCGCCTATGTGGCGGAACAGGTGCCAGCGGCCCATCTTGCCCCGCCAGTGGGCGATCCACTGCGGGCGCGCTACCTCCACTGGATGTTCTTTTCCGCCGGCTGCATGGAGCCGGCCTTCCTGCAAAAGATGAAAGGCATCGAGCTGCCCAAGAGCGCCGCCGGCTGGGGCAGCTTCGACCTTGTGATGGAGGTGGTGGACGAGGCGCTGAAGGACGGCCCCTATCTGCTGGGCGAAGCCTTTACCGCCGCCGACATCATGCTGGCCATGGACCTGTGGTACGCCATTCACCTGCTCAAGGTGGTCACGCCCACGCCGCGGATGGCCGCCTATGTGGCGCGCTGCACCGCCCGCCCCGCCTTCCAGCGCGCCGAGGCCATCGAGGCGGCAGAACTGGCGGCCCGGGCGGTCGCGGCCGGATAGGCCCCGCGCGTACCCCGCATGCCGCGCGCGAATCGCGAGGCGCACTGAGCCGGCTTCGGCTATGCTTGGATCATGCTTCCGCTGTTCCACTTCCTCCGGCGCCTGCGCCACGGCATGACGCTCGGGGTGCGCGTGCTCGCCGTGGACGATGCGGAGCGGGTGCTGCTGGTGCGGCATTCCTATGTGGCGGGCTGGCACCTGCCGGGCGGCGGCGTCGATGTGGGCGAGAGCGCGGAGGCGGCGGCACGGCGCGAGCTGAAGGAAGAGGCCAATGTGGAGGCCGACGGGCCGCTCGCCCTGGCCGGTGTCTTCTTCAATCCCCGCGTGGGTGGGCGCGACCATGTGGTGCTGTACCGCACGTCCGGGCTCATCGTCGGCCCCCGGCCGGAGCGCAACCTGGAGATCGTTGCGGCCGAGTTCTTTGCACCCGATGCCCTGCCGGAGGATATGTCCCCCGCCACCGGGCGGCGCGTGGCCGAATGGCGCGGCGCGCCGGCCAGCGACCGCTGGTGAACGCTCCGGCCACGGTGACGGGACGGGACGCCGCGGGAACCGCTTGCCGAATGCCGGGTTCCGCCCGTGGCTCCGGGGGACACCTTGACCACGAGTGCCTTGCCAACCCCGGGCCACCTGCTTAAGTGCGGCCCATCGGTCTTGTCCGCCTGCGGCGGCCGGTGTGCCCTGAAGGAGCTGAGTCATGTCGCTCGACGCGGACCAGATCGTCGAACGCCGCCGCCTGCGGCGGAAGGTTACTTTCTGGCGCACCCTCGGCGTGCTCGCCGCCGTCGCCGCCCTCGCGGTGGGGGTGGCCTCCGTGGCGGGCGACGGCGTCTCGGCCTCATCGCCCCATGTGGCGCGGGTGACCATCGGCGGCATCATCCGCAACGACCGTGCGCGGGTCGAACTGCTGGAGGAGATCGGCCGCTCGCGGGCGCGGGCGGTGATCTTGTCCATCGACAGCCCCGGCGGCACGGTCACCGGCTCCGAGCAATTGTTCGACGCCCTGCGTCGCCTCGCCGAAAAGAAGCCGGTGGTCGCGGTGGTGGAAGGCATCGCCGCATCGGGGGCCTACATCGCGGCGCTGGGCGCCGACCACATCGTGGCCCGGCGCAACGCGCTGGTGGGCTCGGTGGGGGTGATCTACCAGTATCCCAACGTCACCGAGCTGCTGAAGACCGTGGGCGTGGCCATGGAGGACATCAAGTCCTCCCCGCTCAAGGCCTCGCCCAATCCCTACACCCCCACCACGCCGGAAGCGCGGGCGGCGGTGGAATCGCTGGTGAAGGACAGCTACGCCTGGTTCAAGGGCCTGGTGAGCGAGCGGCGCAAGATGTCCGACGACAAGCTCGCCACGGTGACGGACGGGCGCGTCTTCACCGGCCACCAGGGCCTCGACCTTCAACTGGTGGATGAACTGGGCGACGAGCGCACCGCCCGGGCCTGGCTCGCCCGCGAGAAGGGCGTGCCGGAAAATCTCAGGGTCCGCAGCTGGCGCACACGGGAGGTGGATTCCGAGTTCGGCTGGCTGCTCGGCGCCGCGCGCGGCACTGTGGCGGCGCTGGGCTTCCCCCAGGCCGCCGAGTTCCTCACCCAGACCGCCCGCGGCGCGCTGGAGCGCGCCCAGCTTGACGGTCTACTGGCCCTCTGGCACCCTCGGAGCGACGGGTGACAAGGGCTTGAGGCTCCTGCATTAAACGCGGCAATCCGTCGCCGGAAGGCGGCCTTTCCGCCAAACCCAGCGGATCGTTCTCAAGGGACATGCGGCCATCATGATCAAGTCCGAACTCGTCCAGAAGATCGCCGAGGCCAACCCGCACCTCTACCAGCGGGATGTGGAGAACATCGTCAACGCCATCCTGGAGCAGGTGGCCTCCGCCCTCGAGCGTGGCGACCGGGTGGAGCTGCGCGGCTTCGGCGCCTTCTCGGTGAAGAAGCGCGACGCCCGCGTCGGCCGCAACCCGCGCACCGGCAAGCAGGTGGACGTGAGCGAGAAGACCGTTCCTTACTTCAAGACCGGAAAAGAGATGCGCGAGCGTCTCAACACCGGAAAGTAGGCGCCCGTGGCCCGCATCCTCTCCATCCTCATCGGCCTGCCGCTCTCCATCGTCGCGGTGGCCCTCGCCGTGGCGAACCGCAAGAACGTCACCCTGTCCCTCGACCCGTTCTCGCCGGATGCGCCCGCGCTGTCGGTGACGCTGCCCCTGTTCGCGCTGGTGTTCGCCGCGCTGATCGTGGGCGTGCTGGCCGGCGGCATCGTGGTGTGGGCCCGGCAGGGCCGCTTCCGCCGCGCGGCGCGCGAAGCCAAGCGCGAGTTGAAGCGGGTCGCGCCGGCTCAGCAGCCCTCCTCCACCGCCCTCGGCCTGCCGGCCCCGCGCGGCTGAATTCGGGCAGGTGAATTCGGGCAGGCCCGGTTCGCACGACGCGTGTGTCAGTGCCCCGGCCGCCTGGCCGGGACCCGCTCTTCGCGCGAGCGCTCAGCGCGCTCGATGAGATATTTCGCCACCAGTGTGAACAGCGCCACGCCGGCCAGAACCGTCGCGGCGGCGAAGGCGGCGACGACGTGGCTGTCCTGGTACAAAAGCTCGATCTGCAGAGCCAGGGTCGAGGTCTGCCCGCGAATGTTGCCCGACACCACCGAGACCGCGCCGAACTCGCCCATCACCCGCGCGTTGCACAAGGCCGCGCCATAGAGCAGGGCGAAGCGCACGTTGGGCAGGGTGACGAGGCGCAGCACGTCGAAGCCGTTGGCGCCCAGGCTCACCGCCGCCTCTTCCTCGTCGCGCCCCTGCGCCATCATCAGCGGCGCCAGCTCGCGCACCACGAACGGCGCAGTGACGAACAGGCTGGCGAGAATGATGGCCGGCAGCGCAAATATGATCTTGATGTCGTGGGCCTGCAGGAATGGCCCGAACAACCCCTGCCCACCGAAGACGAACAGGAAGGCCACGCCGGCCACGATGGGCGAGATGGAGAAAGGCAGCTCCACCACCGCCAGCAGCAGGTTGCGGCCGGGGAAGCTGAACTTGGTCACCGCCCAGGCGGCAGCGATACCGAAGCCGACGTTCACCGGCACGCAGACCAGCGCGGTGATGATCGTGAGGCCGACGGCGTGCAGCGTATCCGGCCGCGCCAGCGCCTCGGCATAGGCTGAAAAGCCGCGCGCGAACGCCTCGGAGAAGATGACCGCCAGCGGCGCGATGAGGGCCACCGCCGTGGTGGCGAGCACCAAGGTGAGAAGCGCCGCCCGCGTGCGCACCCCATCGCCCACGCGGCGGCGGTTGCGGTTGACCGGGGCCGCCATCTCAGCCCTCCCCCAGCGCGCTGCGCTGGTGCCAGGCCTGCACGGCGTTGACCACCAGCAGCATGAGGAAGGCGAGCGCCAGCATGGTCACGGCAATGGCCGCGGCGGCCGCATAGTCATATTCCTCCAGCCGGATGAAGGTGAGCAGCGCCACGATCTCGGTGCGGAAGGGCTGGTTGCCGGCGATGAACACCACCGCGCCGAACTCCCCCAGCGAGCGGGCGAAGGCGAGCGAGGTGCCGGCGAGGAAGGCGGGAAAAAGCGTCGGGAAGATCACCGAGCGGAAGATGCGCAGGTCCGAGGCGCCCAGCGTCGCCGCCGCCTCCTCCAGCTCCGGCTCCATGTCCTCCAGCACCGGCTGAACAGTGCGCACCACGAAGGGGATGGAGGTGAAGGCCATGGCGCAGACGATGCCCGCAGGCGCATAGGCCACCTGGATGCCCCATTGGGCCAGCGGCGCGCCGAACCAGCCGTTTTTCGCGAACAGGGTGGTGAGCGCGAGGCCCGCCACCGCCGTGGGCAGGGCGAAGGGCACGTCCACCATGGCGTCCAGCAGGCGCTTGCCGGGAAACTCGTAGCGCACCAGCACCCAGGCAAGGCCCAGGCCGTACACCGCATTGAACAGGGCGGCGGCGGCCGCGGTGGTGATGGTGATCTGGAACGAGGCCAGCGTGCGCGGCGAGGTGATGATGGCGATATAGCCCCAGAACCCCACGTCCGCCGCCTTCAGCAGCAGCGCGGCGATGGGCAAAAGCACGATCAGGCCGAGGTAGAGCAGCGTCAGCCCCAGGGAGAGGCGGAAGCCGGGAATGACGCTGCGCGGGGCCCGGCCGGCCCCGGCCGGAAACGCGAAACGAAGGCGGGGCATGAACGCGGCCCTGTCGGCTGTCTGGCTTGAAAGAGCGCGGCACGGCCGCAATCGAAGGGGCGTTATGGCGTGGCGCGCGCCAAATGTCATTCCGTTACGGGAGAAAATTTATCTCACGTTAGATCGATGTGTTTATCGGGCACAAAAAAAGGCCGCGCTCCTGCGGCCCTCTTTCCGTGCGCCTTGATAGGGCGGATCAGAAGCCCGGCAACTCGAACGGGCCAGGCAGCGGCGAGCGGATGCCGCTGATGGGCCCGGTACCGGAGGCGCCGCCGCCATCATAGGTCGGGTAGAACCAGCCGGGAGGCAGGGCATAGTCCAGATAGGACTTGGAACCAGGCTTCACCACGGTGCCGGCGTCCAGATAGGAGCGGCGGGTGATCTCGATGCGGCTGCGCTTCTTGACGGTGGTCTGCGCCGAGGCGTCATCCGCCGAAACGACAGAGGCGACGCCCGTCAGCGCCACCGCGGACGTCACCGCGAGCGCCAGCCGGAACGCCGCGGCGATGGTGAAGTACGGCGCGACACGCATGACATCCTCCCGAAACGGCACAGCCGCCGCCCCTGCCTGAATTAGGACACTCTTGGCCCTGGTGCAAGGAAACGCAGGGGCGCAGGGGGATGTTCCCCGAACGTCCGGCACCGCGCGTTGCGTTGGCGCAACAGTTCGCCTGACATGCGGAACCTCGCGCTCGCGGAATCTTCAATTTGCAAGCGCGGGCCGTTCGGCCTAAAACCCCCGTTCCGGCTAACAGGGCCGGCAGATCCCGAGGAATATCATGGGTTACAAGGTCGCCGTCGTCGGCGCCACGGGCAACGTGGGCCGGGAGATCCTCTCGATCCTCGCCGAGCGGGGCTTTCCCGCGGACGAGGTTGTGGCGCTTGCTTCGCGCCGCTCGCAGGGCGTGGAAGTCTCCTTCGGTGACAAAACCCTCAAGGTGAAGGCGCTCGAAACCTACGACTTCTCCGACACCGACATCTGCCTGATGTCGGCCGGCGGTTCCGTGTCGAAGGAATGGTCGCCGAAGATCGGCGCGCAGGGCTGCGTCGTCATCGACAATTCGTCCCAGTGGCGCATGGATCCGGACGTGCCGCTGATCGTGCCCGAGGTGAATGCGGACGACATCGTCGGCTTCACCAAGAAGAACATCATCGCCAATCCCAACTGCTCCACGGCGCAGCTGGTGGTGGCGCTGAAGCCGCTGCACGATGCCGCCACCATCAAGCGCGTGGTGGTCTCCACCTACCAGTCCGTCTCCGGCGCCGGCAAGGACGCCATGGACGAGCTGTTCACCCAGACCCGGGCCATCTTCGTGTCGGATCCGGTGGAGCCGAAGAAGTTCCCCAAGCGCATCGCCTTCAACCTCATTCCCCAGATCGACGTCTTCCTCGACGACGGCTCGACCAAGGAAGAGTGGAAGATGGTGGCCGAGACCAAGAAGATCCTCGATCCGAAGATCAAGCTGACGGCCACCTGCGTACGCGTGCCGGTGTTCATCTCCCACTCGGAATCGGTGAACGTCGAGTTCGAGAAGGAGCTTTCCGCCGAGGACGCGCGCAAGATCCTGCGCGAGGCCCCGGGCATCCTCGTCATCGACACCCGCGAGCCGGGCGGCTACGCCACCCCGCACGAGGCTGCCGGCGAGGACGCCACCTTCATCTCGCGCCTGCGCGACGACCCGACCGTGGACAACGCCATCAACTTCTGGTGCGTGTCCGACAACCTGCGCAAGGGCGCGGCGCTCAACGCGGTGCAGATCGCCGAGGTGCTGGTGAACCGCAAGCTCATCACCGCCCGCAGCAAGGCTGCCTGATCGCACCTGCGCTTTCCCTGACGAATGTGAACGGCCCTCCTCGGAGGGCCGTTTTCGTTTTGGGCCTCAGGCAGGTCCCGCCGGATCGGCGGCAGGGGCCGGCGCCCGCCGCCGTCCCGCCCGCTGAGCCAGCGCCACCACCACCGCCACGCCAAGAGCGAACAGCAGCGTCTCGGCATCGGGCCGCTCGCCGTTGATGGGCCAGGCGAGGCCCACGGTGACAAAAGTCTGGAGCAGTTGCACCTGCCCCACCCGCGCGATGCCGCCCAGCGCCAGCCCGGCATTCCAGAAGAAGAAGCCGATGAACTGGCTGAACAGGCCGAGATAGACCAGTGCCGCCCACGATTCGCCCACCACCGTCCGCCCCCACGGAAAGGTCAGGATCGCCGCCGGCACCGTGACCGGCAGGGCGAGGATGAGCATGAAGGCGATCACCTCCCAGCCCGCCATGCGCCGGGCGAGCCGTCCGGAGACCGCATAGCCGGCGGCGCAGATGACCACGGCGAGGAAGAGCAGCGTGTCGCCATAGCCGAACCCGCCCGTCGCGCCGTTGCGCAGGGCGAAAGCGGCCACCAGCCCCGCCCCCGCCGCGCTGGCCGCGAACAGGCCGAGGCCGGGGCGCTCCCCGGCGAGCACGGTGGCGGCAATGGCGGTGCACAACGGCAGGAGGCCGAGCACGATGCCGCCATGGGCCGCCGGGACGGTCTGGGTGGCAACCCCGATGAGGATGGGGAAGCCGAACACCAAAGCAAGGGTGGCCAGCACCAGGTCGCGCCGGGTTTCTCGCGCCCCGAACGGCCACGGCCGGCGCAGGACGAGCACCACCGCGAGCGCGCAGAAGCCGGCCAGCGCCGCGCGGCCGAAGCTGATGAACCAGGGGCTGAGATCGTGCAGGGCGAGCCGCGTCATGGGCAGCGTCGCGCCGAACATGACGACGGCGACGAGGCCCAGGACAAGCCCCAGGGGCGATTGGCGATTCGGGCGGCGGTCCATGGATGCCTTGTAACAATTTACATTGGGGCGGCGGTGGTCCCCCGCTGCTTAGGGGACTGGCCGCCCTGGCGATAACGAATCCGGCTGATGGCTGCATCAGCGTGCCTGATGGATCGGACCAGATTGGGGGTGAAACGCCCGCCCGCCCCCGCTATGGTGGCACCGCCCCGCCGCGGGGCGATCCGGCGCAGCTTCGCGTTTCTTCGTGACGTGGGCCCGCGCCGGCTGGTGTCCAATGCGTTTTCTGCACGCGAGCCGGTCTGCGCCTCGCCTGAAGACGCCCTGACGAGTGTTGCGATGATCCAAGCCCAGCGCCCCGGCCACGACGTGGACCCCAAGCTGCTCGAAATCCTGGTGTGCCCCCTCACCAAGGCGCCGCTGGAATATGACCGCGAGCGCCAGGAGCTGGTCTCCCGCGCCGCGCGCCTCGCCTATCCCATCCGCGACGGCATCCCGATCATGCTGGCCGACGAGGCCCGCAAGCTCGACGAGAGCGAACTCTCCCGCTGAGGGCGCGTTATCCGTTCAACTGACAGGGTAGGCTGAACGGGTCGTGCTCCGGAACACGACCCGAGCAAATCGAACCCATCCGCTCGGGTCGGCACACCGTCTTTGCGACGGGCCCGGCGCTTTCAGCGCTGCCCGCAATTGTCCGGCGCAGGCTGGCCGGCGAAGCGCGCGGCCATCCAGGCGACCGCATCGGCTGCGGTGTCGCGCGCGATGAAAAGGTGGCCGACTTTCGCAAGCAGGACGAAGTCCACCCGATTGCCCGCCTTGCAGAGCCGGTCGCGATAGGCCTCGGTGATGGAGGGTCGCACCAGCGGGTCGCTCGCCCCCTGGGCGAGAAAGACCGGGATATGGGCGGGCAGCGGGCCGGGGGAGTTTTCTGCCAGCAGCCGGCGCCATGGCTCGCGGTCTGCAAGATTGTCGACCTTCAGAAAACCCTTCTTCAGCCCCTCGGTCGGGCCCAGTCGCGAGAAGGCGTCGGACAGACTCTCCAGACACAGGCCGGCAAGGTGGTCGACCACCGGCTCGGCTTGCGCGGTGACGACCGCATCCAACGGCGCGCCATAGACCCGCGACCACGACCACAGCGTCATCGCCGTGACGTTGTTGCCGCCGCTGGTGCCCATGTCGTCGCTCATGAGGGTGGCGAGATCGGTCGCCGGGGCGGCGGCCGCGACGCCGACGAGCTTGAGCTCGGGAGCGTAGCGGGCCGCGATGATACCGGTGAACAATGCGGCGTGGCCGCCCTGCGAATGGCCCCAGACGACGAACCTGTCGCCTGCATGCGTTCCGGCGAGCCCGCGCGCGGCGCGGACGGTATCGATGACCGCGCGGGCCTCGCTCTCGCCAACCAGATAGGGATGAACCTCAGGCGTGCCCAGGCCGGGATAATCGGTGGCGGTGACGACGAAGCCCTTCTGCAGCATCTCGCCAAGCCCCTGTACGGAGCCGAAGAAGCCTGACGCAAGCGAGGGCGCGCAGCGGCTGACGACACCCGTGGTCGGATGCGCCCATGCGACCACCGGGCGCCCGCCTGCAGGCGGTTCGCCGGCGGGCGAGATGATCACGCCGGAGACCTTCACCGGTTCGCCGGACAGGCTCGTGGACCAGTAGATCACCCGAACGGCTTGCGCACCCTCGGGCCCGCCGGGCATGGCCTCGGCGCTGACCAGCGCGCCCGGCGACGTATCCGAGCGCGCCGCGCGCGGGAACGCGAGCAACGCGAGGAGGAGCAACAGGCACGGCCCGACGACGCGCAGCGCGCTTCCTCGCCGCCAAGACGAGGCTTCGAACGGCATGCGAATGACCCGCACACCCGAAGTTGCAGTTCTCATGTATGGATTTCCTTGCCAGAGGGGCCGGCCGGCCCCCAGCAGCCCGCGCCGGCGCGTCTTCGCCGCGAGAGCGTTTTCCGTTCGCCTTCGCTTACGGCAATCGCTCTCGGCTCTCGCGTTGACGCGTTTTCTTCACGCGAACCGGTATCCACTTCGCTCGAAAACGCTTTAAAGCGCCTCGCCGCGCAGCAGCTTCGGCACCTGGCCGGTGAGGCCTGCCGCATCGCGGATGAACAGGCCCTTGAGGCGCGGCATGCGGTCCACCAGGCCGAGGCCGAGGTCACGCACCGCGCGCAGCGCGTCGGAGCGGTTGGAGAACAGGCGGTTGAGCCCGTCCGTCGCCACGCCCATGGCCAGGGTGTCGAACCGCCGCCAGCGCTGGTAGCGCTCCAGCACCGCCGGGCCGGCGAAATCGAGCCCCACCCGCGCCGCATCCGTCACCGCCTCGGCCAGCGCCGCCACGTCGCGCAGGCCCATGTTCAGCCCCTGCCCGGCGATGGGGTGGATGAGATGGGCCGCATCCCCCACCAGAGCGAGGCGCTCGCCGATGAAGCTGCGCGCCATGGCGAAGCCCAAAGGATAGGCACGCGGCTTGGTCACCGGCTTCACCCAGCCGAGGCGATGGCCGAACCGCTGCTCCAGTTCCTCCTGGAAGACGATGGCCGGCAACGCCACGATGCGGTCGGCATCCTCCGTGCGCTCGGTCCACACGATGGAGGAGCGGTTGCCCGGCAGGGGCAGGATGGCGAACGGGCCGGGGGGCAGGAAATGCTCTTCCGCCCGGCCCTCGTGGGGCCGCTCGTGTTCCACCGCGAAGGTGATGCCGCTCTGGCCATAGCCCCAGGCCACGTTGGCGATGCCGGCCATGCCGCGAATGCGCGATTTGGCGCCGTCGCAGGCCACCAGAAGCTGGGCCCTGAGCGCCGGCGCGCCGGCGGCCGAAAGGCTCACGCCGGAGCGGTCGGCGGTAAAATCGTCCACCGATTGGGCGCGCAGATCGATGCCGGCGGAGCGCGCCGCATCGATGAGGGCATATTGCAGGTCGGCGTTGGGCACCATGTGGGCGAAGGCCTCGCCCGGCTCCACATCGCCGTCGAAAGTGAGGAAGGTGGGGCGCGCCACGTCCTTGGTGCGGCTGTCGGTCACCACCATGGCCTGGATGGGCTGGGCCTTGGCCCCCACGTGCTGCCACACGCCGAGGGTGGTGAGCATGCGCCGCGCGCCGGCGGCGATGGCCGAGCAACGACCGTCATCCACCGTGGCGTGGGAGAGATAGGGGTCGAACAGCACGATATCGGCATCCGGCCCGAGCCCCTGGCGCAGGGCCAGCGCAAGGCTGAGGCCGGCGAGCCCGCCCCCGACGATGGCCACGTCCGCCCGCGGCGCGGCCGCGGTGGCGGCAAAGCCGGCTCCGGCGTGCGGCATCTCGGCCTGGGGCTCGGACATGTTCAGCCCGGTCATCGCTTCACTCCTTAGAACCTTTTTCCCGGCGGGCCCGCCCGGCCGGCACCGATCCTGTATCCGTTCCGCTGCTCTTCGTCCCGCCCTATAGGGAAGTCGCCTGACGCAAAGGGACTTGACGCGATCCGCACGAGCGTGGCGTGTTCGGACCCCATCCCTTCCCTCCGGAGCGCGCCGCGCGCCGGCCTTCAGCGAGCCAAGCCCTATGACCGGATCACCGTCCGACGTGGATACGCTTCTGGGCATCCTCGACCTGGAACCCCTTGAGATCAACCTGTTCCGCGGTCGCACCGTCACCCCGGACGGGGGCCGGGTGTTCGGCGGGCAGGTGGTGGCGCAGGCGCTGGTGGCGGCGCGGCGCACGGTGGAAGCCGAGCGCGTCACCCATTCGCTCCACGGTTATTTCCTGCTGGGCGGCGATCCGCGCGTGCCCATCATCTACGACGTGGACCGCATCCGCGACGGGCGTTCCTTCACCACCCGCCGCGTGGTGGCGATCCAGCACGGCCAGGCCATCTTCAGCATGTCCGTTTCGTTCCAGGTGGTGGAAGACGGGCTGCACCATCAGGGCGCCATGCCGGATGTGCCGACGCCGGAGGACCTGCCCTCCGACGACTCCTGGCGCGACAAGCTGATGGCGCGCTTTCCCTCCGCCGCCAAGCGCGACTGGATGGCGCTGCGGCCGCTGGAGGTGAAGCCCACCAGCCTAGACCCTGCCTATCTGGGTGCGCCCGGCGCGCGACCCAGCATGTGGCTGCGCACCCGCGGCCCTCTGCCGGACGATCTGCCCACACATCAGGCGGTGCTTGCCTACGCTTCGGACCTCGCCCTGCTCCAGGCCGCACTCCTGCCGCACGGCAAGTCGGTGTTCGACCGCGACATGCAGGTGGCGAGCCTCGACCATGCCCTGTGGTTCCACCGCCCGTTCCGGGCCGACGACTGGCTGCTCTACACCCAGGAGAGCCCCACGGCCGCCGGCGCGCGCGGATTTTGCCGTGGTGAAATCTTCACCCGTGACGGCACGCTGGTGGCTTCAGCGGCACAGGAAGGCCTGATGCGCCCCGTCACCCCCCGCTAAAGGCACTGAAAAGGTATTTCAGCACTCCATCTCGCGACTGCGAAGATAAGATGCCGATCTATTGGGCTTAACGACCAATAAGTAGGCAAAAAAAGCGGCAAGTCAGCGGCAAAGCAACGGCCTTACGTTGCGTGGCCTAAAAATAGGCACGCCGAACCCCCATCCTTATGACTTGGCACGGTACTTGATTCCCTCCTGCGCAGGCTTGCCAGCCGCGGCGCGGATCTCCCCGACCCGCTCAGCGAAGCCGCCGCGAGAAAACAGCCGACACGCGTCATTTGCGGCGCATCGGCATCAGGGAACAGGGACCGATCCATGAAGATCGTCATGGCCATCATCAAGCCATTCAAGCTGGAGGAGGTGCGCGACGCCCTCACCGGTATCGGTGTGCACGGTCTGACCGTGACCGAGGTGAAGGGATACGGCCGTCAGAAGGGCCACACCGAGATCTACCGCGGCGCTGAATACGCCGTCAGCTTCCTGCCGAAGCTGAAGATCGAGGTCGCAGTGTCCGCCGACCAGGTCTCCAAGGTGGTGGAAGCCATCACCGCTTCCGCCAAGACCGGCCAGATCGGCGACGGAAAGATTTTCGTCCTGCCGATCGAGCACGCCGTGCGCATCCGCACGGGCGAGACCGACGCCGACGCGCTTTGAGCCTTTCTCATTCGACGGAGCTTTCATCCATGACGTCCAAGACGTGGTCCCGCGTGGGGATTCCCGCGCTTCTCCTGGCAACGGCATTCGCCTTGCCGGTGCTGGCCCAGACGGCCGCACCTGCCGCCGACGCCACCACGACCGCCGCAGCCGCCGCGGCGGCCCCCACCGTGAACAAGGGCGACGTGGCGTGGATGCTCACGTCCGCGCTGCTCGTGCTCATGATGTCGGTGCCCGGCCTGTTCCTGTTCTACGGTGGCCTCCTGCGCGCCAAGAACATGCTGTCCATGCTCATGCAGGTCGGCTACTGCGTGGCCATCGTCGGCCTCATCTGGGTGCTGTACGGCTACTCCCTCGCCTTCACCGGCGGCTCGCCCTTCATCGGCGGCTTCTCCAAGGCGTTCCTGTCGGGCGTGACCGGCGAATCGCTGGCCGCCACCTTCTCGGTGGGCGTGGCCATTCCAGAGCTGGTGTACATCGCGTTCCAGATGACCTTCGCGATGATCACCCCCGCGCTGATCTTCGGCGCGTTCGCGGAGCGCACCAAGTTCACCGCCGTGGTGCTGTTCGTGCCGCTGTGGGTGACCTTCGTGTACTTCCCGGTCGCGCACATGGTCTGGTACTGGGCCGGCCCGGATGCCATCGACGCCGCCGCCAAGGCCGTGGCTGCCGCCGCTGACGGCGCCGCCAAGACCGCCGCCCAGGCCGCCCTCGACAGCGTGCTCGCCGACGCCGGCTACATCTTCTCCCTCGGCGCCATCGACTTCGCCGGCGGCACCGTGGTGCACATCAACGCCGGCATCGCCGGCCTCGTCGCCTGCCTCATGGTCGGCAAGCGCCTGGGCTACGGCAAGGAGGCGCTCTCGCCCCACTCGCTGACGCTCACCATGGTCGGCGCCTCCCTGCTGTGGGTCGGCTGGTTCGGCTTCAACGCCGGCTCCAACCTCGAGGCCAACGCGGTCACCGCGCTCGCCATGATGAACACCTTCATCGCCACCTGCGCCGCGGCCATCTCCTGGATGTTCGTGGAATGGCTGGTGAAGGGTAAGCCCTCCATGCTGGGCCTCGCCTCGGGCATCGTCGCCGGCCTCGTGGCCGTCACGCCGCCGTCGGGCTTCGCCGGCATCATGGGCTCGCTGGTGCTGGGCCTCATCGTCAGCCCCATCTGCTTCATCTTCTGCACGGCCATCAAGAACGCGTTCGGCTATGACGACGCGCTCGACGTGTTCGGCGTGCATGGCGTGGGCGGCATCGTCGGCGCCATCGCCACCGGCATCCTGGTGAGCCCGGCCCTCGGCGGCACCGGCATCTTCGACTACACCACCGGCGCCGTTGCCCCGTACGACATGGCCACCCAGGTCATTGCCCAGCTCAAGGCCGTCGGCGTCACCGTCGTGTGGTCGGGTGTCGGCACCGCGGTGATCTTGTTCATCATCTCCGTGGTCGTCGGCCTGCGTCCCACCACCGACGTGGAGCGCGAGGGCCTCGACATCAACGAGCACGGCGAGCGCGCCTACCACTCGTGATCTTTCCGGGGCGACGCGCCTTCGGGTGCGCCGCCCCGCCGGTATAAAAGAGGGGAACGAAGAAGAGCCTCGGCACCTTGGTGCCGGGGCTTTTTTCATGGCGGCTTTCATGGCTGCGAAGGGGACCTGTACCGGGCGCAGCAGGGGCCTTGCCCCTCCGCCGGCTCCCGCTGCGCCCATCTGCGGGCTTTTCGCGGCGCGGGGCGCCTGCTAGAAGCCGGGCCATGTGCGGATCTTTTCAGTGCGGCGGGGCGCTCCCCCGCCCCGGCACGCCCCGCGTGGCGCGAATTATCGGCCCGGCCCCCCGCCGGCGCGCCTGAGCGCGCGGGGGCCGCCGGGTTTGTTTCGCCTGATCCGACATTTCATGCCCCGAGCATTCCATGACCGCACCTGACACGTCCGCACCTGACACGTCCGCACCTGAAACTTCCACGGCTGAGGCGTCCACCGCCCCGGACTATTCCAAGACCCTGCTCCTGCCGCAGACCCAATTCCCCATGCGCGCGGGCCTGCCGAAGCTGGAGCCGGAGTTGCTCGCCCGTTGGGCCCGCACCGACCTCTACGGTCGCCTGCGCGAGCAGGGCCGGGGCCGCTCCCGCTTCGTGCTGCACGACGGCCCGCCCTATGCCAACGGCAACATCCATATCGGCCACGCGCTCAACAAGATCCTGAAGGACGTGGTGACGCGCTCCCAGCAGATGCTGGGCTATGACTCGAACTACGTGCCCGGCTGGGACTGCCACGGCCTGCCCATCGAGTGGAAGATCGAGGAAGACAATTACCGCAAGAAGGGCAAGACCAAGCCCGACTTCACCGACGCGGCCGCCATGGTGGCCTTCCGCCAGGAATGCCGCGCCTATGCCGAAGAGTGGGTGGGCAAGCAGCGCGAGGAATTCAAGCGCCTCGGCGTGGAAGGCGACTGGGACCACCCCTACACCACCATGGCGTTCGCGGCGGAAGCCCAGATCGCCCGCGAGATCATGAAGTTCGCCGAGAACGGGCTGCTCTATCGCGGTTCCAAGCCGGTGATGTGGTCCGTGGTTGAGAAGACCGCCCTGGCAGAGGCCGAGGTGGAGTATCAGGATTTCACCAGCGATACGGTCTGGGTGAAGTTTCCGGTTGCCTCCGAAGGCGACCTGAATGGCGCCACCGTCGTCATCTGGACCACCACGCCCTGGACCATGCCCGGGAACCGGGCGGTGACCTATTCCCCGAAGATCGCCTATGGCCTCTATGAGGTGACGGACGCCCCGGCCGACAACTGGGCCAAGGCCGGCGACCGCCTGATCCTCGCCGACAAGCTGGCGGACGACGTGTTCAAGTCGGCCCGCGTCACCGCCTTCGCGCGGCGCGGCGACGTGCCGGCGGAGGTGCTGGCGACGCTCATCCTGGCCCACCCGCTCGCCGAGCTCGGGCTCGGTGGCTACACCTTCAAGGTGCCGCTGCTGGAGGCCGAGCACGTCACCGACGACGCTGGCACGGGCTTCGTCCACACCGCCCCCGGCCATGGCCGGGAGGACTTCGAGGCGTGGGTGAGCCACCGCCGCTGGCTGGAGGAGCGCGGCATCAGCCCCGCCATCCCCTACACGGTGGACGCGGACAGCCTCTACACCGCGCAGGCCCCCGGCTTCGAGGGCAGGCGCGTCATCACCGAAAAGGGCGAGAAGGGCGATGCCAACGGCGCCGTCATCGAGGCGCTCATCAAGGCCGGCAACCTGCTGGCGCGCGGCCGGGTGAAGCACCAGTATCCGCACTCCTGGCGCTCCAAGAAGCCGGTGATCTTCCGCAACACGCCGCAATGGTTCATCGCCATGGACCAGGACATCCGCACTGCGGACGGGGCGATCGCTCCGCGCCCGGCGACCCTGGCGGGCAACGTGCCCGACACCCTGCGCGAGCGCGCGCTCGCCGGCATCAGGACGGTGGAATGGGTGCCGGCGGCGGGCGAGAACCGCATCACCGGCATGATCGCCAACCGGCCGGACTGGGTGGTCTCGCGCCAGCGCGCCTGGGGCGTGCCCATCGCCGTGTTCGTGAAGGAAAATGCCTACGGCGAAGTGGTGATCCTGAAGGACCCGCAGGTCAACGCCCGCATCGCCGAGGCCTTCGCCGCCGAGGGCGCCGACGCCTGGTTCAAGGAAGGCGCAAAGGAGCGCTTCCTCTCGGGTATCGTTGAGAAGCCCGACGATTGGGAAATGGTCCGGGACGTGCTCGACGTGTGGTTCGACAGTGGCTCCACCCACGCCTTCACGCTTGAAGTGCGCGAGGACCTGAAGGCCAGCCGCCCGCCCGAAGGCGACGACCGGGTGATGTATCTGGAAGGCTCGGACCAGCATCGCGGCTGGTTCCACTCCTCGCTGCTGGAAAGCTGCGGCACCCGCGGCCGCCCGCCCTACGACGTGGTGCTGACCCACGGATTCGTCCTCGACGAGGACGGCCGCAAGATGTCGAAGTCGCTGGGCAACGTCACCTCGCCGCAGGACGTGATCAAGCAGTCCGGCGCCGACATCCTGCGCCTGTGGGTTTGCGCCTCCGACTATGCGGACGATTTGCGCATCGGCCCGGAAATCCTGAAGACCACCGCCGACACCTACCGCAAGCTGCGCAACACCATCCGCTGGCTGCTGGGCTCCCTGCACCACGACCGGCCGGAAGAGCACGTAGCGTTAGCCGAGATGCCGGCGCTGGAGCGCTACATCCTCCACCGCC
Organism: Xanthobacter oligotrophicus; assembly: GCF_008364685.1. Taxonomy (GTDB): domain Bacteria; phylum Pseudomonadota; class Alphaproteobacteria; order Rhizobiales; family Xanthobacteraceae; genus Xanthobacter; species Xanthobacter oligotrophicus. Next base: position 231,462 of record NZ_VTTL01000005.1, on the reverse strand, counting down.
TCGTCGAGCTGGACGGCGAGATCCGCGCCGCCTACCGCGCCTTCGACTACAAGAAGGTCAATGCGGCGCTCACCCAGTTCATGAATATCGAGCTGTCGGCCTTCTATTTCGACATCCGCAAGGACGCGCTCTATTGCGATCCGCTGTCCTCGGTGACGCGCAAGGCCTGCCTCACCGTGCTGGACGCGGTGTTCGCGCGGCTCATCACGTGGCTGGCGCCCATCCTGCCCTTCACCTGCGAAGAGGCCTACATCGCCCGCACCGGCGATGAGGAGGGCTCCGTGCACCTCCTCGGCTTCCCGGACACCCCGATCGACTGGCGGGACGACGCGCTGGCGGAGAAGTGGCGCCGGGTGCGCGTCATCCGCCGGGTGGTGCTGGGGGCGCTGGAGGTGGAGCGCGCGGCCAAGCGCATGGGCTCCTCGCTGGAGGCTGCGCCGGAGGTCTATGTGAGCGATTCCGCGCTGGCCGATGCCCTCGACGGGCTGGACCTTGCCGAAATCACCATCACCAGCGCCGCCACCCTCATCCGGTCCGAGGGGCCGGCGGACGCCTTCCGCCTGCCCGACGTGCCGGGCGTGGCGGTGGTGCCGGTGCGCGCCGAGGGCCGCAAATGCGCCCGCTCCTGGAAGATCTCCGCCGAGGTGGGCACCGATCCTGAGTTCCCGGATGTCACCCCGCGCGACGCGGCAGCCCTGCGGGAATTCTACGCCGCCCAGACCGCGGCTCAGTGAGGTGACGATGGGCCGACGCCACATCTTCTTCGGCCTTTTCGTCGCGGTCCTCGTCCTGGTGGCGGACCAGGCGACCAAGAGCCTCGTCCTCGCATGGTCGCACCAGTGGACGGACCCGCTCCACACGGTGGCGCCGGGGCTCGATTTCGTCGCGCTGTGGAACAGCGGCATCAGCTACGGCCTGTTCCCGCAGGGCGAAACCGGGCGCTGGGTGCTGGTGGCCATCAAGGTGGCCGCCGCTTTGCTCTTCACCGTCTGGCTGACGCGGGCGCGGGGGCGGCTGGAAGCTTTCTCCCTCGGCCTCCTCATCGGCGGGGCCATCGGCAATGCGGTGGACCGGGTGGTCTATGGCGCGGTGTTCGACTTCGTCTCGCTCCACGCCTTCGGCTACCGCTGGTACGTGTTCAACCTGGCCGACGTGGCCGTGGTTGTGGGGGTAGGGCTGCTTCTTTATGATGCGTTTTTAGGTCGCGCCTCAAAATTGCCGCCCTCGGTCCCGCCAATGGCGGCGAAATCCGAAGCTGAGCGTGAGCGAAGCTGAACGCGAGCTCTGAAAGGCTGCCCAAAGGCCTCAGGGAAACCAGGACGTCGGGGAACAGGAACCATGCGCGTGAGCTCGAATTTTTCACGCGGCATCGCCGCCGAGCGGGCCGCAGGCGATCTTTCCGCCGTCTCTCTTTCCAGCAGCTTCGCGATGCCGCTGCGGCACTCCCGCCTTCTGGCTGCGGCCCTGCTGGGCGCTGGCCTCCTCGCGACGGCCGCCCCCCGGCCGGCAGCCGCCCAGACCTTCGATGGGTCATCGAGCCTCATGGAGAGCACCATGCAGCTCCTGGGCCTGAAGGACGAGGAGCCCAAGCCCGAGATCGACTATCGCGAGCGCGCCCCGCTCGTGGTGCCCCCGAAGGTGCCGGAGACCTTGCCCCCGCCCCAGGCCAGCGCGGCGGACGCCCATCCCAACTGGCCGAAGGACCCCGACGTCCAGCGCCGCAAGCGCGAGGCGGAAACGTCCAAGACGCCCATCGTGCGCGACGATCCCGGCCGTCCGCTGCTGCCCTCGGAGCTGAAGGGCGGCAAGCGCAAGAATATTGGCAATTCGTCCTCGCCCACCGAGCCCGTGGGCGCGGAATCCAAGCGCGACGTGCTGCTGCCCGACCAGCTCGGCTTCACCAGCTGGATGGGCGGCCTGGGCGGCAAGCAGGAACAGCTCTCCTTCAACGGCGAGCCGGAGCGCGAGAACCTGATCCAGCCCCCGCCGGGCTACCAGACGCCGGCCCCCAACGCCCCCTACGGCGTGGTGGAGCCGAAGAAAGAGACCTTCAAGTTCCCCACCCTGTTCGACCGGCAGTGACGGACGGACCACAGCTCTTTGATCTGGTGGATTAATTTTCGAACCGGATAGGGACCGTCCATTTCGAAAAGTTAATCCACCGGGCGGGGCGATCTTGACGGGCGCAACCTTTGCTTCCGCGCCCGGCTTCCTATCTTTCCTTGACGTGCCCGTCGTTCGGCGCGTCGAATGACGGAAGATCGCCACGTGTTCATGAGCCGCCTCACCATGATTGCTATTCTCGCCGCCACCGCGGCCACAGCCGCCCCCCGCATTGCTGACGCGGCAGGGCCGGAAGTCACCCAGTTCCAGCTCGACAACGGCCTTCAGGTCATGGTCATCCCGGACCACCGCACGCCGGTGGTCACCCACATGGTGTGGTACAAGGTGGGATCGGCCGACGAGCAGGCCGGCAAGTCCGGCATTGCCCATTTCCTCGAGCACCTGATGTTCAAGGGCACCGACGCCCACCCGCAGGGCCAGTTCTCGGCCGAGGTGGCGCGCCTCGGCGGCCAGGAGAATGCCTTCACCTCGCAGGACTACACCGCCTATTTCCAGCGCGTCGCCAAGGAGCACCTGGAAAAGGTGATGGGCTTCGAGGCTGACCGCATGACCGGCCTCAAGCTCTCCGACGAGGTGGTGCTGCCCGAGCGCGACGTGGTGCTGGAAGAGCGCCGCATGCGCACCGACAACGACCCCGGCGCGCGCCTCTCCGAGGTGCTGCAGGCCACGACTTATGTGAACCATCCCTACCAGCACCCCATCATCGGCTGGGAGCACGAGATCAAGGGGCTGAACCGCGAGGACGCCCTCGCCTTCTACCGCCGCTATTACGCGCCCAACAACGCGCTCCTGGTGGTGGCCGGCGACGTGGACCCGGACACCGTCCGCACCCTCGCCGAGAAGACCTACGGCAAGGTGGCCCGCGCCGACACCCCGCCCCGCAACCGCCCGCAGGAGCCCGAGCCCCAGGCCCACCGCCGGGTGGCGCTGTCCGACCCGCGCGTGGCCCAGCCCAGCCTGCAGCGCTCTTATCTCGTGCCCTCCTCCCGCACTGCCCAGCCCGGCGAGGCCGAGGCACTGGAAGTGCTCGGCCAGATCCTCGGCGGCGGCCAGACCAGCCGCCTCTACCGCGCCCTGGTGGCGGAGAAGGGCATCGCCGCCGGCTCCGGATCCTGGTATCAAAGCACCGCATATGATGCCACCCGCTTCGTGACCTACGCCTCGCCCCGCCCCGGCGTGAGCCTGGAGGACCTTGAGGCGGCGGTGGACGGCGTGATCGCGGAGCTGCAGGAGAAGGGCGTGGACGACCTGGAACTCGCCCGCGCCAAGACCCGGCTTACCGCCGACACCATCTATTCGCAGGACAACCAGGCCACCCTCGCCCGCATCTACGGCGCCTCCTGGGCCACCGGCATGTCGGCCGACGATGTGCGGGCCTGGCCCGACCGCATCAAGGCGGTGACCGCCGAACAGGTGAAGGACGTGGCGCGCCGCTATCTCATCACCGATCGCGCCGTCACCGGCTACCTGAAGCAGTCGGAGCCCAAAAAGGAAGCGGCCCCGAAAAGCGAAATCAAGAAGGACGACCGCTCGTGAGGGCTGGCCCCGCCCCCCTTTCCGACCGGACCGGCAGCGCCATGCGCGCCGGTCGTCTCCTCTTTGCGATGGTAACCATGGCCCTTTCCCTTCTTTCCGCCACCGCGGCGCAGTCCCAGTCCAGCCGGATCACCGAGGTGACGAGCCCCGGCGGCATCAAGGCGTGGCTGGTGCACGACACCACCCTGCCCCTGATCGCCGTGGAGTTTGCCTTCCTCGGCGGCGCCTCCCAGGACGGCAAGGACCTGCCCGGCCTTGCCAACCTCACCGCCTCGCTGTTCGACGAGGGGGCGGGCGCCCTTGATGCCCACGCCTTCCAGAGCGCCCTCGCCGACCATGCGGTGGAACTGCATTTCGACGCCGGGCGCGACGAGATCCGCGGCTCGCTGCGCACCCTGTCCGAGAATCGCGAGAAGGCGTTCGAGCTGTTGTGCCTCTCGGTGACCGAGCCGCGCTTCGACACCGAGGCGGTGGAACGCATCCGCGCCTCCCAACTCGCCATGCTGCGCCGGCGCTCCACCGAGCCCAACGCCCTCGCCAACGACCGCTGGTTCGCCCTCGCCTTCCCGGACCATCCCTATGGCCGGCCGGTGGACGGCACGCTGGAGACGGTCGCCCGCATCAGCCGCGACGACATCGCCGGCTTCGCCAGGCGCGCCATCGCCCGCTCCAACCTGCGGGTGGCGGTGGTGGGCGACATCAGCGCGGAGGAACTGGGCAAGCGGCTCGACGCCGTGTTCGGCACCCTGCCGGCCACCGCCACCCTGGTCCCCGTGCCCCATGTGGAGCCGCAGAAGATCGGCACCGTGGACGTCATTCCCCTCGACGTGCCCCAGTCGGTGGTGGTGATGGGCACCGGCGGCCTTGAGCGGCGCGACCCGGACTTCATCCCCGCCTTCGTGCTCAACCACATCCTCGGCGGCAGCGCATTTTCCTCGCGCCTGTTCAAGGAAGTGCGCGAGGCCCGCGGGCTGGCCTATTCGGTCTATTCCTACCAGGTGGCCCTCGGCCATACCGGCCTGTGGTTCGCCGGCACCGCCACCAAGAACGAGCGGGCGGGCGAATCCATCGCCATCATCACCGACGAGTTCCGCAAGATCCTGAAGGACGGGCCGAGCCAGACCGAGCTGGACGAGGCCAAGAGCTATCTCATGGGCAGCTATGCCCTGCGCTTCGACACCTCCTCCAAGGTGGCCGGTCAGCTGCTCCAGATCCAGCTGGACGAACTGGGCATCGACTATGTGGACCGGCGCAACGCCCTCATCGGCGCCGTCACCCTCGACGACCTGAAGCGCGTGGCGGCGCGCCTCGCCACCGCCCGCGACGCCCTCGTGGTGGTGGTGGGCAAGCCGGCGGGCCTGGGCGGCTAGGCCTGGCACCGAGGCTTCTCCCAGACCCGACAGCCCCGGCCCCGGCCTGGGCACACGGTTGCGCCGGGTAACCTTAATCCGCACGAGAACCGGTGACGCCCCTGGAAACGCCGGGGGGCGGTTCCCGAGCCCTTGCCCCCTTTGCTATAAGGCAGTCTGATCGGGGGCGCCCACGGAGTTGATGGACATGGTGCGCGCACAACAGGCCGGTGCATTTGGAACGGCTGCGGACACTCGCGCGGCGGATGGCGCGCGCGCCCGCCGCTTTTCGCGCCTGCCTCGGCTCGCCCTGCCGGCAATGCTCGCCGTGGCGCTCGCCGGCTGCGCCGGGGGCGAGGGGTTGGACGGCGCGTTCGGCGCGCAGGACACCGGCGTGGCCCGCACGGGCGGCACCTCCGCCGGCGTGGTCAACAGCGCTACCACCGGTGCCCTTATCGTGGGCACCGGCCCCGACGCCGTGACCTACGACTGCCCGCCGGTCACCGTGCGCACCGGTGCCGGCTCGTGGCAGGTCACTGCCGGCGGGGGGCTGCGTTATCAGGGCACGCTGGGCCGCCTGGCCCGGGAATGCTCCGTCTCCGGCGGCACCATGATGGTCCGCGTCGGCATCGAGGGCCGCATCCTGATGGGCGAGAAGGGTACGCCCGGTCAGGTCAAGGTGCCGATCCGCATCGCCGTGGTGCAGGAGGGGCCTTCCCCCAAGAACATCACCACCAAATTCTTCAACGTGGCCGTGGACGTGCCCGCTGATCCGGGCCACGCCGCCTTCACCGTGGTGGAGGAGCAGATCGCCTTCCCTCTGCTGAAGCCGGCGGAGATGGAGCGCCACGTGATCTATGTGGGCTTCGACCCGCAGGGCACCGAGGCGAAGGAGCGCAAGCCCGCCCCCGCCGCCAAGCCGAAGCCCCGGCCCAGGCCGGCGGCCGACACCTCCGAAGCGCCCGCCGCACCCGCCGCGAAGAAGCCGGCGGCGGCGCAGAAGCCCGCGTCCGGCGGCAGCGCGCCCCAGGGCGACGTGTTCGGCCCGCCCCCCGGCAGCAGCGGCACCCTGACGCCGGCGCCCTCCACCGGCGGCTTCGAGGCGCCGCCTTCCACCAGCACCTTCTCGCCGCCCCCGCGTTGAAGCAAGGTCCGGTGAAGCAGGGCGCGTTGACGCACGGCGCCATTGGCTTATGCTGCACGCGCGCTCGGGCCTCGGCTCGGGCGTGATCGGACGATCCCTGCGGGAGAGACCGGCGACCGCAAGGTACGCCGGCGCCGAAGGCGCAACCGCCCCGGAACCGCTCAGGCCAAAGGACCGCAGGGGGACGAATCTCTGGAAAGCAGCGCCGGTGCTGCGCGGCAACGCGCATCTTCGGCGCTCACCGAAGGAGTAAGCCGTGCCCTTCCACGAGGCGCGGTGAAATCTCTCAGGTCCTAAGACAGAGGGGGCGCCGCGCGGACCCGCGTCTTGCGTCGTGATGACCCGTTGGGTCGTGACGCGCGGGACGGGTTCGGACATTGGCGCTGTCGTCCGGGAGTCCCCCTTGGATCATTCCGAGCCTCTGCTCGAAACCCCGCTATTCTCCGCCCATCGCGCCCTCGGCGCGCGCATGGTGCCCTTCGCCGGCTACCAGATGCCGGTGCAATATCCCGACGGCATCCTCGCGGAGCACGGCTGGACCCGCACCCACGCTGGCCTGTTCGATGTCTCCCACATGGGCCAGGCCCTGCTGAAGGGACCCGACCACGCCACCACCACCCGCGCCCTCGAAGCCCTCGCCCCGGCGGATTTCCTGAATCTCGCGCCCGGCCGGCAGCGCTATTCCCAGTTGCTGGCTGAGGACGGCGGCATCATCGACGACTTCATGGTGACGCGGCCGCTGGCGCCGGAGGCGGACGGCACCCTCATCCTCGTGGTCAACGCCGCCTGCAAGGCCGGCGACTTCGCCCACATCGCCGCCCACCTGCCGGAGGGCGTCACCCTCATCGAGCGCCCGGAACGCGCGCTGCTCGCCCTGCAGGGTCCGGAAGCGGCGGCCGTCATGGCCCGCCACTGCCCACCGGCGGCGGCGCTGGACTTCATGGCGGCCATCCCGACTGAATTCGACGGGATCCCGGTGGAGGTCTCCCGTTCCGGCTATACCGGCGAGGACGGTTTCGAGATTTCGGTCGAGAACGAGAGCGCCCCCCTGCTGTGGGCCGCCCTGCTCGCCGAACCGGAGGTGAAGGCCATCGGCCTCGGCGCCCGCGACAGCCTGCGCCTTGAGGCCGGGCTATGCCTCTATGGCCACGACATCGATCTTTCCACCTCCCCCATCGAGGCGGCGTTGAACTGGTCCATCCAGAAGCGGCGGCGCAGCGAGGGTGGATTCCCCGGCGCCGGGCGCATCCAGGACGAACTGGCGCAGGGCCCGGCCCGCGTCCGGGTGGGGTTGAGGCTTGAGGGCCGCGCGCCGGCCCGCGAGGGGGCCGAGATCGCATCCGATGGCGCCGTGGTGGGGCGCGTCACCTCCGGCGGCTTCGCGCCGACGCTCGCTGCCCCCATCGCCATGGGCTACGTGCCGCCGGCCCTGTCCGCGCCCGGTACCCGCCTCGACGTTCTCGTGCGCGGCAAGGCCCTGGCGGCCACCGTCGCATCCCTCCCGTTCGTGCCGACGCGCTATGCGCGCAAACCTAAAGCTGGGGCCTGATCCATGACGAGCGTGCGCTACACGAAGGACCACGAATATGTGCGCGTCGAAGGCGACGTGGCCGTGGTGGGCATCTCCGACTACGCCCAGCAGCAGCTCGGCGACGTAGTGTTCGTCGAGCTGCCGGAGATCGGCAAGATCGTGACCAAGGGCGGCGAGGCCGCCGTGGTGGAGAGCGTGAAGGCGGCGAGCGAGGTCTATGCCCCCCTCTCCGGCGAGGTGGTGGAGGTGAACAGCGAGCTGGAAGGCGCCCCCGGCCTCGTGAACGAGGCCGCGGAGGGCAAGGGCTGGTTCATGAAGCTGAAGCTCTCCAACCCCGCCGAGCTGGACGAGCTTTTGAACGAGCACGCCTACAAGGACTTCCTGGACACCCTGGCCTGACCATGGCGAGCGACCACAAAGCGACCATCCGCTGGGCGCGGGGCGATGCCGTCTTCACCGATGGGCGCTATGCCCGCGCCCATGTCTGGGCGTTCGACGGCCTTGAGGTGCCCGGCTCGTCGGCGCCGTCTTCCGTGCGCGTGCCGCTCTCCCGTGAGGACGCGGTGGACCCGGAAGAGGCGCTGGTGGCCTCGGCCGCCAGCTGCCACATGCTGTTCGCGCTGGATTTCGCCCGACGCGCTGGCTTCCGCGTGGACAGCTACGAGGATGCTGCCGTGGGCGAGATGACGCCCAACGAGAAGGGCAAGCTCTTCATCTCCCGCATCACCCTCACGCCCGTAATGGTCTTCTCCGGCGACAAGCTGCCCTCCGCGGCGGATGTGGAGGCCATCCATCACCGGGCGCACGAGGAATGCTTCATCGCCCATTCCGTGCGCGCAGACATCATCATCACGCCGCGCTTCACCACCGCCTGACCCGGGATTCCCATGCGCTATCTCCCCCTCACCCCCGAGGACCGCGCCGAGATGCTGGCGCGGATCGGCGTCGCCTCGGTGGATGGGCTGTTCGCCGATATCCCCGCCGACAAGCGCGAGACCGCGCTGCCGCGCCTCGCCCTCCACACCGGCGAGTTGGAGGTGGAGCGGACGCTGGCCCGCCTCGCCGGGCAGAATGTGCCGGCCGGCTCCGTGCCCTTCTTCGTGGGCGCGGGGGCCTATCGCCACCATGTGCCGGCCACCGTGGACCACCTGATCCAGCGCTCGGAATTCCTCACCTCCTACACGCCGTATCAGCCCGAGATCGCCCAGGGCACGCTGCAATATCTGTTCGAGTTCCAGACCCAGGTGGCGGAGCTGACCGCCATGGAGGTGGCGAACGCCTCCATGTATGACGGCTCCACCGCCGCCGCCGAGGCGGTGCTCATGGCCCACCGCATCACCAAGCGCCGCAAGGCGGTGCTGGCGGGCAACCTGCATCCCCATTATCGCGCCACCATCGAGACCCTCTCGCGCTACGCCGCCGACGAAGTGGTGGCGCTGCCGCCCGCCCCGTTCGGCGAGGAAGACCTCATCACCCCCATCGACGACACGGTCTCCTGCGTGGTGGTGCAGTCACCGGACGTGTTCGGCAACCTCGTGGACCTGAAGCCCATCGCCGAAGCCGCCCACAAGGCCGGCGCGCTGCTGGTGACTGTGTTCACGGAAGCGGTGGCGCTGGGCCTCATCGAGCCGCCGGGGGCGCAGGGCGCCGACATCGTGGTGGGCGAGGGCCAGTCCATCGGCAATGCGCTGAATTTCGGCGGGCCTTATGTGGGCCTTTTCGCCACCCGCCAGAAGTTTGTGCGCCAGATGCCGGGGCGGCTTGCCGGCGAGACGGTGGACGCGGAAGGCCGGCGCGGCTTCGTGCTGACGCTGTCCACCCGCGAGCAGCACATCCGCCGCGAGAAGGCCACCTCCAACATCTGCACCAATTCGGGCCTGTGCGCGCTGGCCTTCACCATCCACATGAGCCTGCTGGGCAAGACCGGCCTCACCCGCCTCGCCCGCGCCAACCACGCGGCCGCCTGCGATCTCGCGGACCGGCTGGCGGCGGTGAAGGGGGTGAGCGTGATCAACGATACCTTCTTCAACGAATTCACCCTGCGCGTGCCCGGCTCGGCGGCGGACATGGTGGAGAAGCTGGCGGCCAGGGGCATCCTTGGCGGCGTGCCCTATTCGCGCCTCGCGCCCACATCGGGCCTCGACGACCTCATCCTCGTCGCCGCCACCGAGACGACCACGCAAGACGACCGCGCCGCCTATGCCGCCGCCCTGAAGGAGGTGCTGTGATGAACCGCGAAGGCCGCGGCGCCACCGCGCCGCATTCCACTGCCCTCACGGGCCCGCAGACCTTCACCGGCAACCGCGCGCTGGACCTGGAGGAAGGCCTGATCTTCGAGATCGGCCGCACCGAGGTGACGGGCGTCGACATTACCGAGCCCGCGCCGTTCCGCGACCGCCTCGGCACCCAGGCCCGCACCGCGCCGCTGGACCTGCCCGGCCTCTGCGAGCCCGAGGCCATGCGCCATTACGTGCGCCTGTCGCGCATGAACTATGGCATCGACAGCGGCCTGTTCCCGCTCGGCTCGTGCACCATGAAGCACAATCCGCGCCTCAACGAGAAGATGGCGCGGCTGCCGGGCTTTGCCGACATTCATCCGCTGCAGCCGCAATCCACGGTGAAGGGCGCGCTGGGCCTCATGGCCGAGCTGTCGCGCTACCTCTTGGAACTCACCGGCATGCAGGCGGTGGCGCTCACCCCCAAGGCCGGCGCCCACGGCGAATTGTGCGGCATGATGGCCATCAAGGCCGCACACGCCTCCCGTGGCGAAGGCGATGCGCGCCATGTGGTGCTGGTGCCCGAGAGCGCCCACGGCACCAATCCCGCGACCGCCGCTCTCATCGGCTATCAGGTGCGCTCCATCCCCGCCCGCCCGGACGGCACGGTGGACCCGGAGGCGGTGAAGGCCGCGCTCGGTCCCGAGGTGGCGGCGCTGATGCTCACCAATCCCAACACCTGCGGGCTGTTCGAGCGCGACGTGGTGGCCATCGCCGAGGCGGTGCACGACGCCGGCGCCTATTTCTATTCGGACGGCGCCAATTTCAACGCCATCCTCGGCAAGGTGCGCATCGCCGACCTTGGGGTCGATGCCATGCACATCAATTTGCACAAGACCTTCTCCACGCCCCACGGCGGCGGTGGTCCGGGGGCGGGGCCGGTGGTGCTCTCCGACGCGCTGGCCCCCTTCGCACCGGTGCCGGCGCTGGTCGCCACCGCCGAGGGGCTGGTGCTGGTGGAGGATGAAGGCGCGGACGGCGCCCAGCAGGCACTGGGCCGCATGAGCGCCTTCCACGGCCAGATGGGCATGTTCGTGCGCGCCCTGGCATGGATGCTGTCCCACGGCGCGGACGGCATGCGGCAGGCCTCGGAAGACGCGGTGCTGTCGGCCAACTATATCCGCGCCTGCCTCATGGACCTCATGAGCGCGCCCTTCGCCGAGCGGCCGGCCATGCACGAGGCGCTGTTCGACGACACCTGGCTCGCCGGCACCGGCCTCACCACCCTGGACGTGGCCAAGGCCCTCATCGACGAGGGCTACCACCCCATGACGGTCTATTTCCCGCTGGTGGTGCACGGGGCCATGCTCATCGAGCCCACGGAGAGCGAATCCAAGGCCTCGCTCGACCTGTTCATCGCGGCGCTCAGGGATCTGGCGCTGGCCGCCAAGGCCGGGGACAAGGAGCGCTTCCTCGGCGCCCCCTATTACGCCCCGCGCCGCCGCCTCGACGAAACCCGCGCCGCCCGCTCCCCGGTGCTGCGCTGGGTGAAGCCGGCGCCGGTGGCCGACGCGGCGGAGTAATCACGGCGGCCTCCCGCCTGCTCCCCCCGCAAGGGAAGAGCCGGCGGGAGGCGTCTTCGGGCACGGCTCTCGGCGCGTCGATCGGCGCAACACTGGGGTAAAGCCCGGACATGGCACCGGGAGGGGCTCACCCTTCAGGACTCACCCAAGATTCCATCAGGCCGGAATCCATCAGGCCTGGAACGACGAAAACCCGCGGGGGCATGGCCACCCGCGGGTCGATTTCTCGAAAATCGTGCCCGGAACCCGGGCGCCGGCCTCAGGCCGCGGTGGAGGCCGCCTCGGCCGCAGCCTTGGCGATCAGGCGCTTGAAGTCGAGCGCGCGCGGGGACAGTTCCTCGTCGTGGGCCTTCTTGAGGAAGGCGTCGAGGCCGCCGCGATGATCCACGCTCTTGAGCGCGTTGGCGCTCACCCGGAGGCGGATGGTGCGCTTCAGCGTCTCGCTCTCAAGGGTGACGTTGCACAGGTTCGGGAGGAACCGGCGCTTGGTCTTGTGGTTCGAGTGGCTCACCTTGTGGCCGCTCAGAACACCCTTGCCGGTCAGGTCACACCGCCGGGACATGGCAGAAGTCCTTCTTATCTGGTCTTCAGCGGGGAACGCGAAGCGGGGCCAGACGACCCTGCCGCACTCACCCGCTCTATCGGGAAGCGGCTCGTATAGGGGCAGAGCGCTGCTGCGTCAAGGTATGGGATGCCGCCGCCCCCCTCAATCCGCCAGCGCCGCCCGGTTGCGCCCGGCCCGCTTGGCGGCATAGAGCGCCCGGTCGGCGGCGCGCATCAGCGCGTCGAGGCTTTCCCGCCGGCCCAGCCGGGCGATGCCGATGCTGACGGTGACATGGAACAGGCCGCCGGTCGCGATCTGGACCGGGGCCGCCGCGATCTGCCGGCGCAGCCGTTCGGCCAGTTCCTGGCCGCCTTCAAGGGTGGCGTGGGGCAGGAGAAGCGCAAATTCCTCGCCGCCGATCCGGCCCGTCACATCAGTCTGGCGCGCGACCGCCGTACAGGCCTCCGCGATCATCTTCAGGGCGGCATCCCCGGCGGCATGGCCGTATTGGTCGTTCAGCTCCTTGAAATTGTCGGCATCGAGCATGAGCAGCACCAGGTCGCGGCCGTAGCGCTGCGCGGCGGCTACCTCGCGGTCCGCTCTCTCGATGAAATGGCGGCGGTTGTGAAGCTCGACCAGCGAATCCCATGACGCAAGCCGGGTCAGCCGGTCGATGAGGAGCCGCCGCTCCTCGAACATGGCGAACAGCATCAGGGAAAAGGTGCACGCCGCCGCCACGAAGAAGCCGACGTTGGACAGGCGGTCGGCCACCGACAGATGGGACATGAACCCCGCCCCCGACGCCCCCGCCCAGGTCACCGCGGCACCGATGAGCACGTTGGCGAGGGTGATGCCCCGCAGCCCCCGCCGAAGCCCGATCCACACCAGGAGGAAATAGGTCACGGCAAGCAGGAGCAGGGGGTGGGTCGGGATCCCGCTCAGGGCCAGCGCCGCCACCAGCAGGACGCCGCCGGCGCTCAGCATGAAGTCGAGTCGGCTCTTGGGCGCTCCCGGGCGGGTCGGCGGCACGCTCCAGGCGAGGATGAGCGGCGCCACCAGCAACTGCCCCACCGAATTGCCGATCCACCAGTGCACCCAGGCCGAGGGGACCAGATCCAGCGACGGCAGGGGCTTCTGCAGGCCCTGGATCCACCACGGCGCCCAGCCCGCCGGGATGAGGTCGGTGGGGATGGCGCCCAAAAGATACAGCACCAGCACCCCGCCGCTGGCGCTGACGGGCTGCAGGATCAGGAACACCATCGCCACGAACAACGCCACGTCGCGCGGGCGGCCGAAGCGCGGCGAGATCGCCATGCGCCGGAACAGCCAGCCCCCGAGGGCGCCTTCAGCGGCATTGGTGAGGCCGATGACCGCCCCGCCGAGCAGGGATGGCCCCGACCACAGGGACAGGATGGTCTGGCCGAGGAAGATGCCGAGCGCCACCCGCGGGCCGAACAGGATGCAGAAGGCCAGCGCCACGCCCTCCGGCGCGAACACCACGCTGGTGACGTTGCCGTACTCCACGGACACGGCGAACGTCAGCCGCCCCAGCACCACATAGGCGGCGGCAAGCACCAGCGACATGGCCACCGTACGGTGCAGGCTGGCAGGTCTCGCAGCGGGCGGCATCGCGGCCGGCGGTGTCCTGGTATGCATCGCGGTCTCGGCCGACGGTTCGTGCCTCAGGCTCGGTTCCGTCCGCGACGCGCCGGTGGCCGATGCTTTACGGTCGTTGATATCCTATTACCTTGGAGACAGGAATTGACTCCGCGCCGCCTGCACCACGCCGGCGATGAAATCCGCCGCTACCCGGATGCGGGCGAGGTCGCGCGTATCGGTATGGGTGAGCAGCCAGAAGGTGCGCGTCAGCCCCACCTCGCCGGGCAGGATAGGCACCAGGGCATCGGGCCGCTCGCCGGTGAACAGGTCCGCCATGAAGCAGGGCAGCACGCACACCCCCGCCCCCGCCTGGGTGGCGGTGAGCTGGGCAACGAGGCTCGAGCTCTTCAGCCGAACGCGGATGTCCTTGGCCACCAGCGGCACATAATCCAGCTCCGGCGCATAGATCAGGTCGTCCACATAGCCGATGAAGGGATGGCGCTGAAGGCCAGCGCGACTCTCGATGGGGCCGTGCCGCTCCAGATAGGCCCGCGCCGCATAGAGCCCCAGCCGGTAGTCGGTGAGCTTGCGCGCGTGCAGCCGCCCCTCCTTGGGCCGCGACAAAGAGATGGCGATGTCCGCCTCGCGCTTCGACAAAGAGAACAGGCGCGGCATGGCGAGGAGCTGGATGTCCAGCTCCGGGTGCAGGTCCGCCAGCGCCGAGATGCGCGGGGCGAGGAAGAAGGTGCCGAAGCCGTCCGGCGCGCCGATGCGCACGGTGCCGGCGACGCCCAGGTCCGCCCCACCGATCTCGCCCTGCGCCGCCAGCGCCAAGGTCTCCATGCCCTCGGCGGCAGCCATCAGGCGCTCGCCGGCGGCGGTGAGGCCATAGCCATGGGGCCGCCGGTCGAACAGCTTCGCCCCCAGCGCCTCCTCCAGCGCGCCGATGCGCCGGCTCACGGTGGAATGCTCCACCTTGAGGCGCGCGGCCGCCGCCGTCAGCCGCCCGGCCCGTGCCACGGCGAGGAAGAAGGTGAGGTCCGACCAGTCGAAATCCCCCGCGCGCACGGCTCCCCCTCATGTGATCCCGGCGGCCCGGACACGCCCGCCCGGCGCTTGGGTAAAACGCCAGGAGCCGGTCCAAGACCGGTGCCGCAGGTGTGAATTAGCGCACATCTATGGTGCGGAGATTGCCGTAGCTGTGCACAAAAAGATAGGGCAATGTGCCGGCCAACAAAGGGGTGCCGCCTAGGCGGCGCCCTCGCTCAAAAGCATCAGATCTTCGGAAACGCACCACAAGGGAACACCCATCATGCGCGAGATCGGCCATTTCATCGGCGGCAAGCACGTGCCCGGCACGTCGGGCCGCTATGCCGACGTCTACCAGCCCATGACCGGCGAGGTGATCGCCCACGTGGCCCTCGCCTCCAAGGACGAGCTGAACGCTGCAGTCGCCAACGCCAAGGCCGCCCAGCCGGCATGGGCCGCCACCAATCCCCAGCGCCGCGCCCGCGTGCTGATGAAGTTCCTGGAGCTGGTGCAGCGCGACTACGACCTCCTCGCCGACCTGCTCGCCCGCGAGCACGGCAAGACCGTGCCGGACGCCCGTGGCGACATCCAGCGCGGGCTGGAAGTGGTGGAGTTCGCAGTGGGCATCCCCCACCTCATGAAGGGCGATTATTCCGACGGCGCCGGCCCCGGCATCGACATCTATTCCATGCGCCAGGCGCTGGGCGTGGTGGCGGGCATCACCCCGTTCAACTTCCCGGCCATGATCCCCATGTGGAAGTTCGGCCCCGCCATCGCCTGCGGCAACGCCTTCATCCTGAAGCCGTCGGAGCGTGATCCCGGCGTGCCCATGCACCTCGCCGCGCTGATGCTGGAAGCCGGCCTGCCCCCTGGCATCCTCAACGTGGTGAACGGTGACAAGGAATCGGTGGACGGCATCCTCGACCATCCGGACATCCAGGCCATCGGCTTCGTGGGCTCCACCGCCATCGCCCAGTACATCTATGCCCGGGGCGCGGCCAACGGGAAGCGGGTGCAGGGCTTCGGCGGCGCCAAGAACCACATGATCATCATGCCCGACGCGGACATGGACCAGGCCGTGGACGCCCTCATCGGCGCCGGCTACGGCTCCGCCGGCGAGCGCTGCATGGCCATCTCGGTGGCGGTGCCGGTGGGCGAGGACGCCGCCGAGCGGCTGCTGGAAAAGCTGGTGCCCCGCGTCGAGAACCTGAAGATCGGCCCTTCCACCGACGGCTCGGCGGACTTCGGCCCCCTCGTCACCCGCGAGGCGGTGGAGCGCGTGAAGAGCTACGTGGACATCGGCCTTCAGGAAGGCGCGAAGCTGCTGGTGGATGGTCGCGGCTTCAAGATGCAGGGCTATGAGAACGGCTTCTACATGGGCGGCTGCCTGTTCGACAACGTGACCGCCGACATGCGCATCTACAAGGAGGAGATCTTCGGACCCGTCCTCTCCGTGGTGCGCGCGCCGGACTACCAGGAAGCCCTGCGGCTTCCCACCGAGCACGAATACGGCAACGGCGTCGCCATCTACACCCGCGACGGCGACGCGGCCCGCGACTTCGCCTCCAAGGTGAACGTGGGCATGGTGGGCATCAACGTGCCGATCCCGGTGCCACTCGCCTACCACACCTTCGGCGGCTGGAAGCGCTCGGGCTTCGGCGACCTCAACCAGCACGGGCCGGACGGCGTGCGCTTCTACACCAAGACCAAGACCGTCACCTCCCGCTGGCCCTCGGGCATCAAGGACGGCGCGGACTTCGTCATCCCCACCATGGGGTGAGGCGCGGCTGGGCCGGCGCTCCCTTGCAACCAAAATCTCGTGCTATCATTTTTGATAGCACGAGATGTGCGAAGGAGGGTTCCATGGCCCAGGTGCTGATCCGCAACATTCCCGACGAGACCCTCAACGTCTACCGGGAGCGGGCCAAGCGGAACGGGATCTCGCTGGAGCAGGAAATCCGCAACCTGCTGGAGAAGAACCGGCCTTACACGCCGGAGGAGCGGGTGGCGGTGTCGCGGTATTTCCGTTCCCGCACCAAGCCCTCTCCCCCCTTGACCCTTGATGAGATCCGCGAGGGCAGCAAGTGAGCCGCTTCATCGTCGATGCCTCCATCGCGCTGAAATGGTTCTTCGATGAGGGCGACGAGGCCCAGGCCGAAGCCCTTGCCGCCTCCGGCGCCACCTTGCTGGCGCCGGTTCTGATCCAGACGGAAGTCGCGAACGCCCTGTGGAAGAAGGGCCGGACGGGAAGGGTGACGGTGACCGAGGCGATCCACATCTGCGCCCAGCTGCCTGCGTTCTTCGAGCGGCTCTTTCCAGTAGAGCCGCTGCTTCCCGAAGCTGTGGCGCTGTCGTTCCGGCTGGATCACCCCATCTACGACTGCATCTATCTCAGCCTTGCCCGCCATGCCGATTGCCCGCTCGTGACCGCCGATCGCCGACTGGTCCAGAAGACCAGGGGCGAAGCCGGCCTGCCGCACATCCTCTCCCTCGATCACTGGCGCCCCTGACATGTTCACGCTTACCGAAGACCAGATCGCCATCCGCGAGATGGCGCGGGATTTCGCGAACGCCGAGATCGCCCCCTTCGCCGTGGACTGGGACGAGAAGAAGCACTTCCCGGTGGACACCCTGCGCGCCGCCGCGGCGCTCGGCATGGGCGGCATTTATGTGCAGGACGACGTGGGAGGCTCCGGCCTGTCGCGGCTCGATGCGGCGCTGATCTTCGAGGCGCTGGCCACCGGCTGCCCCGGCACGGCGGCCTTCCTTTCCATCCACAACATGGCGACCTGGATGATCGACCGCTTCGGCGACGAGGACCAGCGCGCCACATGGGTGCCCCGCCTCACGAGCATGGAGCACATCGCCTCCTACTGCCTCACCGAGCCGGGCGCTGGATCGGACGCCGCCGCGCTGAAGACCAAGGCGGTGCGCGACGGCGAATATTATGTGGTCGATGGGCAAAAGCAGTTCATCTCCGGCGCTGGCGCCTCCGACATCTATGTGGTGATGGTGCGCACCGGCGGGGACGGCCCCAAGGGCATCTCAACCCTGGTGATCGAGGCGGGCACCCCCGGCCTCTCCTTCGGCGCCAACGAGAAGAAGATGGGCTGGAACGTGCAGCCCACCCGCGCCGTCATCTTCGAAGGCGTGCGCGTACCGGTGCAAAACCGCCTCGGGGCGGAGGGAGACGGCTTCAAGATCGCCATGGCCGGGCTCGACGGCGGGCGGCTGAACATCGGCGCATGTTCCCTCGGCGGGGCGCAGGCGGCCCTGGACAAGACGCTCGCCTACATGCGCGAGCGCAAGGCCTTCGGACAAAGGCTCGACGCGTTCCAGGCGCTGCAATTCCGCCTCGCCGACATGGCCACCGAACTGGAGGTGGCGCGCACTTTCCTGTGGCGCGCGGCAGCGGCGCTGGACGCCAAGACGCCGGACGCCACAACACTCTGCGCCATGGCCAAGCGCTTCGCCACCGACGCCGGGTTCAACGTGGCCAACGAGGCGCTCCAGCTCCACGGCGGCTACGGCTATCTCGCCGACTACGGGGTGGAGAAGATCGTGCGCGACCTCAGGGTCCACCAGATCCTGGAAGGCACCAACGAGATCATGCGGCTCATCATCTCCCGCGCGCTGATCGCGCGGGGGAACTGAGCAGGGCGGCTCCCGATGCTGACCACGGATCGTGGGCAGGACAATTCAGACCGTCATGCCCGGGCCTGTCCCGGGCATCCACGCGGATGGGCCGGGCACTGCATCACAGGTTCAACACAAGCGGCACGGCGTGGATGGCCGGGACAAGCCCGGCCATGACGACCCGCCAAGGACACGCATCAGGAACGCCTGCAAGACGTTCCATCCGGGGAGGAACCATCATGACCACCATCGCATTCATCGGCCTCGGCAACATGGGCGGGCCCATGGCTGGCAACCTGGTCAAGGCCGGCCACAGCGTGCTCGGCTTCGACCTCGCCCCGGCGGCACTGGTGGGGGCGAAGGCGAGGGGCGTGGTGCTGGCTGACAGCGCGAAGGCGGCCGTCGCGGCGGCGGATGTGGTGGTCACCATGCTGCCCTCGGGCAAGCACGTGGTCGCCGCCACCACCGGCTCCGACGGCCTTTTCGCGGCGGCCAAACCCGGCACGCTGTTCATTGATTCATCCACCATCGACGTCGCCTCCGCCCGCGCCTTCCACGAGGCGGCGCAGGAGGCGGGGCACGCCAGCGTGGACGCGCCCGTCTCCGGCGGCGTGGGCGGGGCGGAAGCGGGCACGCTCACCTTCATGGTGGGCGGCACCGACGAGGCCTTCGGCGCGGCAAGGCCGCTGCTGGAACTGATGGGCAAGAAGATCGTGCATTGCGGCGGCGCAGGCGCGGGTCAGGCGGCGAAGATCTGCAACAACATGATCCTCGGCATCTCCATGATCGCGGTGTCGGAAGCCTTCGTGCTGGGCGAGAAGCTGGGGCTGTCGCACCAGGCGCTCTATGACGTGGCCTCCACCTCGTCCGGGCAATGCTGGTCGCTCACCACCTATTGCCCGGTGCCGGGGCCGGTACCCACCAGCCCGTCCAATCGGGACTACGTGCCGGGCTTCGCGGCGGCGCTGATGCTGAAGGACCTGAAGCTGTCGCAGGACGCCGCCGACACATCGGGCGCCGCCACGGCACTGGGCGCGGCGGCCACCGCCCTCTACACCGCCTTCGCGGCGGAGGGGAACGAGGGCAAGGATTTCTCCGGCATCGTGGAGTGGATCCGCACCCGCACCGACGAGACCTGACGGCCATTCTAAAATCGTCCGCGCTTTCTGCAGACGCCATGGCCGGACTTGTCCCGGAAGTCGGCTGTTGCCGGCTTCTGGCCTAGCAAACGGAACCCGCAATCATGCGGGTTCCGTTTCTTCACGCCCGCTCAGCTTAAAGAAAGCGGGCAGGCGCAAACCTCACAGGATGCCGGTGACGAGCCCGATGCCGGCCAACGCCACCGCAGCGCCCGCGCCGCGCACATAGCGCGCGCCATGGGTCTCGCCGAAGCGGCCGATGGCCATGCCGAGCCCGAGGCCGGCCACATGCAGCAGCGCGGTGGCGGTCATGAAGCCGAGGCCATAGGTGAAGCCGGAGGCGTCCATGGGCATCTCGGTGCCATGGGCGTGGCCGTGGAAGAGGGCGAAGAAGCCGACAAGGCCCATGGCCAGCGCCAGCGGCGCCTTGAGGCCAAGGGCCACCACCGCGCCCAGCACCACCACCGACAGGGCGATGCCCAGCTCCACGAACGGCAGGTCGATGCCGCCGACGCCCAGGGCGCCGCCCACCGCCATGAGGGCGACGAAGCTCAGCGGCACCGCCCACAGGGCGCGCCCGCCCAACTGGAAGGCAAAGACGCCCACGGTCACCATGGCGAGCAGGTGGTCGAGGCCGCCCATGGGATGGGCGAAGCCGGCATCGAAGCCGTGCACGGCCCCCGCGCCCGTATGGGCGAAGGCCAGCTGCGGCAGGACCGAGAAGGCTGCAACGGCAAGGGCCGTGCGGGCTGTGTGACGCATATTTTTCTCCCCAAATGAAGGTTTCAGCAGATGCGGGGCAATTGATCGCCGACCAGCATATCGACGATGCGCTCTCCCCCGAAGCGCGTTTGCATGACCACCCGTCCGGGCCGCTGGGCCGTGACCGCGCCGATGATGGCCGCCTCCCGTCCCAGCGGATGGGCGCGCAGCGCCGCAAGCGCGGCGTCGGCCTCCTCCGGCGGCACCACGGCGAGGATCTTGCCCTCGTTGGCAAGATAGAGCGGGTCGAGGCCGAGGATCTCGCAGAAGCCCATCACCTCGGCCCGCATGGGCAGGCTGAGTTCCTGAAGCCGCACCCCCACAGCGCTGGCCTCGGCCAGTTCGTTCACCACCGCTGCGACGCCGCCACGGGTGGCATCGCGCATCATGCGGATGCCGGGGGCGGCCGCGATCAGCGCGTCGATGAGGCCGTTGAGGGGCGCGCAGTCGCTCTCGATGGCGGTCTCAAGGGCAAGGTCGCCGCGCGCGTTCAGGATGGCGGCGCCATGGTCGCCCAGAAGGCCGTTCACCAGCACCACGTCGCCGGGTCGGGCCTTGGCGATGCCCACGTCAAGGCCACGCCGCACCACGCCGATACCGGTGGTGGTGATGAAGAGCTTGTCGCACGCCCCGCGCGCCACCACCTTGGTGTCGCCGGTGGCGATGGCAACGCCTGCCGCCCGCGCGGTCTGCGCCATGGAAGCCGCCACCTGCCGCAATGTCTCCACCGGCAGGCCTTCCTCGATGATGACGGCGCAAGACAGCGCCACCGGCGTCGCACCGCCCACGGCGAGGTCGTTCACGGTGCCGCAGACGGCGAGCTTGCCGATATCGCCGCCGGGAAAGAACAGAGGGTCCACCACGAAGCCGTCGGTGGTGAAGGCGAGGCGGTCGCCATGGGCCATCAGGGCCGCGAGGTCGAAGCGGGCCTGGTCCTCCGGCGCGGCGCGGCCATCGCCGGAAAAGGCGGCAAGGAACACGTCATCAATGAGGTCACGCATGGCGCTGCCGCCGCCGCCGTGGGCGAGCGTCACCGTCTTGTGGCTCAGCGGCCGGCGCCGGGTGGGGGGAACGAAGGGGATATTCATGCGGCTTCTCCCCGCACGCCACCATATTGGTAATAGGCAGCGCAAGAGCCTTCGGACGACACCATGAGCGCGCCCAGCGGCGTCTCGGGGGTGCAGCCGGTGCCGAATTCCGGGCAGGCCCACGGCTTCACCGCGCCGGTCAGCACCTCGCCGCAGCGGCAGGACGAGGGGTCCGCCACCTTCACGTCCGGCACGCTGAAGCGCTTCTCCGCATCGAACGCCGCGTAGGGCGCCTTGAGCCGCACCCCGGAGCCGGCGATGGAGCCGAGCCCGCGCCACTCGAAGGTCTCGCGTGGCTCGTAGACTTCTTCCACCGCCTTCAGCGCCTGCGGGTTGCCATGCTCCGGCACCACGCGGGCGTATTGGTTCTCGATCCGCGCCGTGCCGGCCTCGATCTGGCGCAACACCATGAGCAGGGATTGCAGCAGGTCGATGGGCTCGAAGCCGGCCACCACGAGGGGCTTGTTGAACTCTTCGGCGATGAAGCGGTAGGGCGACGTGCCGATGACCATGGAGACATGCCCCGGCCCGATGAAGCCGTCGATGCCGAAATCCGGCTGCTCCAGCAGCGCCCGCAAGGTGGGGATGATGGTGATGTGGTTGCAGAACAGGGAGAAGTTCTCCACCTGCTCCCGCGCCGCCCGCAGCACGGTGAGCGCGGTGGAGGGCATGGTGGTCTCGAAGCCGAGGCCGAAGAACACCACCTGCCGCCCGGGATTGCGCTTGGCCAGAGTAAGCGCATCAAGGGGCGAATAGACCATGCGCACGTCGGCCCCGTCCGCCTTGGCCTGAAGCAGGCTCTTCCGGGAGCCCGGCACGCGCATGGCGTCGCCGAAGGTGGCGAAGATCACATCGTCCCGCTCGGCGATGGCGACGCAATCATCCACCCGGCCCATGGGCAGCACGCACACCGGGCAGCCCGGTCCGTGCACGAACTCCACAAGGTCCGGCAACAGGCCCTCGAGCCCATAGCGGAAGATGGCGTGGGTGTGCCCGCCGCAAACTTCCATGATGGCGAACGGCCGGTCGCGCCCGCGCTCCAGGCGGGCGGAGATGGCGCCGATCTCCTTCACCAGGGCCGAGGCGAGGGCGGGGTCGCGGAATTCGTCGACGTAGCGCATGGCCGTCTCCTCAGGCGATGGCGGGGTGAAGATCGACGCTGCCATTTGTCAGCGCTTCCATTTCCGCCGCCGCCTCGCCGATCTCGGTGAGCACCTTGAGGGTGGCGGCGGCCTCCTCCTCGTCGATGCGGCTCATGGCGAAGCCCACATGCACCAGCACCCACGCGCCCACGAGGTCGGAAAGCGGCGCACCGGGCTCGGCGACGCACACCACGTCCACGCTGCGGCGGACGCCGGAGACATCCACCACGCACAGCATGGCGTCCTCATCCGCGACGGCGACGATCTGTCCGGGAATGCCGAGGCACATGGCAAGGCTCCTCAATGCGACTTGGAAAAGGCCCCGCCGCGGGAGATCCCGTAGCGGTCGAGTTTCGCCCTCAGGCCCACGCGGGAGAGGCCCAGTTCCTCCGCCGCGCGGCTCTTGTTCCAGCGACAGCGCACCAGCGTCTCGGTGAGGATGGTGGCTTCCATGCGCTCCACCCGCTCCTTCAGCGGCCCGCCGTCGGGCAGGGCGATGGCCTGCGACGCGCCTGCCTCGGACAGGCGGGTCTCCACCGCCCGCGTCTCGGCAGCGGCGGCGCGCACCACATGGGGCGAGAGCAGGTCGGCGGACAACGTGTCGCGCTCGGCCAGCACCAGCATGCGCGTGATCTCGTTCTGCAGCTCGCGCACGTTGCCCGGCCAGTCATAGGCCCGCATGCAGGCGAGCGCTTCCTCGGTGAAGCCCTTGACCCGCTTGCCGTGATGGGATGAGAGCGCATCGAGGATGCTCTGGGCCAGCACCGGGATGTCGGCGCGTCGCTCGCGCAGGGCCGGCAGGGTCAGCACCATGGCGCAGAGGCGGTAATAGAGATCCTCGCGGAAGCGGCCCCGCCCCACCTCACCATAAAGGTCGCGATGGGTGGCGGCGAGCACCCGCACGTTCACGCGCTTGGATTCGTTGGAACCCACCGGGCGGATCTCGCCCTCCTGCAAAAAGCGCAGCAGCTTCACCTGGAAGGCGGGGGACACGTCGCCGATCTCGTCGAGGAAGATGGTGCCGCCGTCCGCCTGGTCGAGCAGGCCGATGCGGGTGACGTGGGCGCCGGTGAACGACCCCTTCTTGTGGCCGAACAGCTCCGATTCCAGAAGCTCGTCCGGGATCGCCCCGCAATTGACGGCGAAGAACGGCCGGTCGCTGCGCAGGCTGGAATAATGGATGGCGCGGGCGAGCAGTTCCTTGCCGGTGCCGGTCTCGCCATGGACGAGCACGGGCACGTCGAAGGTCGCCACCTGCGCCGCCCGCAGGCACACCGCGCTGAGCGGGCTGCCGGGCGCGCGGATGAGGGTGTCGAAATGGAAATTCTGCTTCACCCGCGCCTGCTGCGCGCCGAGCCGCGCCTCGGCGGTGACGGCGGTGAGTTTCATTTCCAGGTTCAGCCGCTCGTGGTCGCGCTGGAGCTCGAACAGATGCGCGGCATTGCGGGCGGCGAGTAGCAGTTGGTCCGGATGCCAGGGCTTGGGGATGAACTGGTAGATGCCAGCCTCGTTGATGGCGCCGATCATGTCCTGCGGCTCGGTATAGCCGGTGACGATGATGCGCAGGATGTCCGGCCAGCGCTCGCGCACCTCGGTGAGCAGCGCGACGCCCGAGGTGTGCGGCATGCGCTGGTCGCAGAAGATCACCTGGATCCACTCGTTCTCGAGGATGCGCCGCGCCTCGTCCGCGTTGAGCGCGGTGAAGACATCGAACTCCTCGTCGAGCACGCGGGCGATGACTTCCACCGAACGCGGCTCGTCGTCCACCACGAGGATGGCGGGGCGGCGGTTCACCGCGCGCCTCCGCTCACGGCGGCAGTCATGGCCGCGCGCAGGGCCTGCGCCTCGCGCTCGCGGGCGGCGGCGAGCGCGTCGAGGCGCTCCGCGCGGGCCTTGTCCAGCCACGCCAGCCAGCGGGTGAGCCCCACCTCGCCGCGCGCGGAGACGCGCAGGATCTCGGCCCGCGGGTTCACCCGGCGGATGTTGGCCTCAAGCTGCGCCATGTCCGCGTCCACATAAGGCGCAAGGTCCGCCTTGGTGATGAGGACGAGGTCGGCACCCTCGAAGATGTCGGGATATTTCAGCGGCTTGTCGTCACCCTCCGCCACCGAGATGAGGGTGACGCGCTTGGTCTCGCCGAGGTCGAAGGCGGCGGGGCACACAAGGTTGCCCACATTCTCGATGAACAGCACGCCGCCCGGCGGCAAGGGCAGTTTTTCCACCGCGTGCCCCACCATGTGGGCGTCGAGGTGGCAACCCTTGCCGGTGTTGATCTGCACCGCCGGCGCCCCGGCGGCGCGGATGCGGGCGGCGTCATTGTCGGTCTGCTGGTCGCCCTCGATGACGGCGGTGGGCAGGCGGCCGGCCAGCGCTTTCAGCGTCTCCACCAGCAGCGTGGTCTTGCCCGCGCCGGGGCCGGAGAGAAGGTTCAGGGCGAGCAGCCCGGCGGCCTCGAAGCCGGCGCGGTTGCGGGCGGCGTAATCGTCGTTCTTGGCGAGGATGGAGGTCTCGATCTCGACCATGCGCGCCTGCGACAGCCCCGGTGCATGAGCGCGGGCGGGGCCGGTGCCGTAGTCGAGGGTGCCGCCGGCGGGGTGGTGGTCGTGATCGTCGTGGGGGTGATGGGCGTGCCCATGGCCATGATCGTGTTCATGGCCATGGGCATGGCTGTGCCCGTGACCATGCCCATGGCTGTGGGTGGTGCCGTCCGCATGGGTGTGGACGTGGCCTTCGCCGGGGGCATGGCCCTCGCCGTGCTCATGAGGGTGGGCGTGGGCATGCCCGCCCGTGGCATCGGAAATGGTGGCGCCGTCGCCGCTACAGCCGCAGACCGTGCACATCACAACACCTCCAGGTCCTTGATCTTCATGTCCGTGCCGCCGTTGGGCACGAGGCGTTCCCCGCCGCATTTCGGGCAGGAGGCGAGGCGGTGGGAGAGCGCCACCGTCTCGCAGCAGTCGAAGCACCAGGCGCTGCCGTCCTCTTCCAACACCACCAGTTCGGCGCCCTCGGCGAGGGAGCCGCGCATGACCACGTCGAAGCCGAAGCGCAGGGCCTCCACCTCAATGCCGGCGAAGCGGCCGATGGCAAGGCGCACGCGGGTGACGCGGGAGAAATTCTGCGCCTGCGCCGCCTCTTCCATGGCGGAGAGCAGGCTCTCGCACACGGCCATCTCATGCATGGGCCGGCTCCTCCGCGAAGGACAGGGTGACCGGCACGCAGGGATTGATGGCCGACACCAGCAGCGGCGCCAGCCGCCGCACGCCCGGACCGGGAGTCAGCGCCGCGAAGGCGCGTTCCAGCAGGCCGCCGGGGGCAAGGTTCCACGCGCTGGGGGAGAGGATGCGATAGGCCGCGACGCGCCCCGCCTCCACCCGCGCCCCATGGCCCAGCAGCCCGCGCGCGGCGGGCGCGATGCCGAGGCCGGGGGGCAGATCGTCTGTCGAAAGGGGTGCAGGTTTCAGCGCCACGAGGCAATCCACCAGCCGGGCCAGCAGGCGCACGAACAGGCTCGGCCCCTCGCGGACGAGAAGGGCGGCGACCAGCGGGGTGCGCGCCACGCGTCCGAGGGCGCCGGTCTCGCGGAGACCGCCTGCGATTGAAGCCCGCGCGGGATCGAGTGCCGTCGCCACGTCCTGCACCGTCAACTCCGGCAGCCCCGCCCGCCCCTCGGCGGGATCGGTGTCGCGGCGCAAGCGGGCCAGCAGGCGGGCGGTGGCCGTAGGCGCCTCGGCAAGCCACGCGTCCAGCTCGGCGGGCGAGAAGGACGGCAGGTCTGCCCCCTGCCCCACCAGCGCCGTGGCGAAATCCTCGGTGCGTCCCGGTCGGGCCAACAGGCCCAGCGCGGCGCGGTCGGGCGCCTCGCCCAGCGCCTGCGGCCAGGCGTGGAGCATGGCGAGGGCGTGGTCGCGCACGGTCTCCCGCGCCATGGTCACCCCGTCCGCCGCCCCATCCGCCGCCGCCGGCAGGCCGAGGGCGGTGGCGGCGGCAAAGCTGTGTGCGGCGCCGCACAGGTTGAAGACGAGGGGCGCGAGCCGCGCCGCCTCCTGCGGCGTGCGGCCCACCAGCGCCTGCGCCGGGTCCAGCCCGGTCTCCCGCCCAAAGCGCCAAGTTTCCGCGCCCTCCCTCCCCGCGCGCTGATCGAGCGCGATGGTGAGGCGGCGGAGCGTGGCGGGAGCGTGGATCATGCGATGCTGTCCTGCGGGCCTTCCGGGGCCGCGCTCTGTGCCGCGCGCGGGCCGAGGATCACGGCGCGGCGGGACATCTCGGGCGGCGGACCGGCGGGCCGGGGGGCGGGCTCTTCGGACGCGAGCGCCGCAGCTTCGGCCTGGGCCAGCGCCGCCGCCTCCTCTTCCGCGCGTCGGCGGATCTCGCCGGAGCGGGTGCCCTCCTCCCGGTTGGCGACATCGAACAGCGCCGGCAGTACCGCCGCCGCCGTCTCCACCGCCTGCAGCATGGAGGAGAAGTCGAACATGGGCGAGAACAGGGAGCAGGCCTTGTAGGGCCCCGTCTCCGGCCGGTTGGCGGCGAGAAATTCATACGCCCCGGACGGGAAGGCGATCAGCTCCTTGTCGCCGGTTTTCAGGCCACTCCAGTCGTCCTGCGCACCGGGCAATAGCACGAGATTCATGAACCAAGGCGTCACCAGCACGCCGAGCGCGCGACCCTCATGGGCGCGGAAGCCTACCGCCTTCACCCCCAGGCTCTCGTTCACGAAGGGCACGCCCTTCATCTTGGCCGAATGGATCTCGCGGAACACCGCCTCGAACCGCCCCGGCATGTCCTTCAGCTGGGCTTCCAGATGGGGATCCACCGCCGGTGCGAGCGCGGGCACGGAGACCGAAGGAAGATCCGGCGCGCCGCCATCCAGCACCATGAACTGGTCGCGCGCGCCGTCGCACACCGGGCAGCGCCAGTGCTCGGGCAGCGCGGTGAACGGCGTGCCGGCCGGGATCTGCCACGTCTCGCACCCCTCGGCGGGGTCGTAGACGTGCCAGCATATCTTGCATTCCAGGCGCGCGGTGGGGGCAAGGCGCGCCCGGTCGCCCAGATAGGAGCCTTCGAAGAAGGCGTGGGAGGGGGAGGAGGTGGCGGACATGGCGCTCACCGGATCGCCGCGAGCACGTCGGTGAGGCGCTCGGCGCTGTCGGCGATGTCCTCGCGGGCGGCGCAGGCCACTTCCGGCACCTCGGTCACCTCGATGGTGTCGAGGATGAGCATGTCCTGCGAATTATAGAAGCGCACCCGCCAGACGTTCCGCGTGGCGCAGGCGTCGATGCGGCAATTGCCGTAGCCGCGCGAGAGCACGGTGGTCGCCCCCTGCCCCAGCCGCTCGTCGAGCATGGCGAGGTCTTCGGGCGTGTGGGGCAGCAGCGACAGGTTGATGACGTGGGGCAATTCCCCCGGCTGGCGGGAGCGGGCGCGGTGGTCGATCTCCACCAGAAGCGCCGGCGCATTGAAGATGCCGGGTGCCGGCGTGTCCAGGCCCTCGAGGTCGATGCCCGTTCCCAGCCCGAAGGCCCGCACCAGCGCGCCGCGCGGGAAGGCCGCCACCTCGATGCGGTCGGTGCCGGCGGCACCCCGCAGGCGCCACACCCCGGCAAAGGTCGCTTCCTGGATCTCCATGGCGCGGGCATCGCCGAATGCCGCCACCTTGATGGCCACTTCCCCCTCGCCCATGGCCTCGTCCACCAAAGCGATATTGTCCCGGTCGAGATGGGTGAGCGGGATGACGTGGCTCGTCCCCGGCTGCCAGGCCTGGAGCGCCGCGATCACCTGTTCCAGCACGCTGAGCGCCGGGGCGAGGCGATCGGCGTCCTCCACCTCCGGCAGATGAGCCTCGAAGATGCGCATGCCGGAGGGCAGCGGCAGATAGGCGAGGCCCTCCTCGTCGCTGCCGGACTGGCTGCCAGGACCGAAGCCGACGGGGGGCTGTGTGGCGAAGGGGGAAGAGGACATTCGGGGCGTGCCTTCTTGTGGGTCTTAACCTCAGTGGGTGGCGGCGGACGGGGTCTTCAGCAGCGCGCCGAGGCGTTCGAGATATTCGTCCCAGTCACGCATGCGGGAGATGGCGCCCACCGGCAGGCCGCCGCGCACCACCACGATGGCCGGCAGCGCGAGGCTGAGCGCGTCACGCAATGCGGCCTCGGTCTTCGGCCCCGCCACCGCGACGCCGAGCACCGCCTCGCCGCCCAGCGCATTCACCAGCTCGGGCAGGACCACGGCGATGTCCGGGCTTTCCAGATGCGCCTTGCCGTGGGCCGGCAGGAACAGGAAATGGTCGCGGGCATCGAGCCGCGCGGTGTCCTCGGGCGCTTCGAGATAGGGCCAGGCGCGCTCGGACACGAGCCGGCGCACCAGGGGATGCAGGTTGGGATCGGGGATCGCGGCCTCGGACATCAGGCTTCCTTTCGGCCGGCGGCATAGGCCGCGGCGAGATGGGGCGGCAAAGTGGGCTCGCGGTCGGCGAGGTCGGCGAAGGCGCGGTCGATGGCTGCGGTGTCCGCCTCCCCCGCCATGATGGCGGCGACGCCTTTGAGCGCATCGGTGATGAGGCGCGCCTCGTCGGCGTCCAGCAGACGGCGGGCGGTGCCCTGAAACACCAGCACATGGTCGCCGGCACGCGCCTCAGGCACCAACGCGAGGTCCACCCGCTCGCGCGCGTCCTCGGCGCGGCACAAAGCAAAGGTGCCCTCCACCTCCTCGATGCGCATGGGAAGGCCGAGGCACATGGCTCAGCTCCGGGGCGTGGCGAGCACGCGGGGGTCGCCGATGCGGCATGCCGCCTCGGCGCTCGGACGCTCGCTCTCGTAGGACTGCCGGCCGACCGCGGCGGTGACGAGGCTGCCCTCTCCCGCGCGGGGCGCGGGAACCACCCCGAACTCGTCCTTCAGGATGTCGAGCACCTTGCGCGCCGCCGGCTCCACCTGGGCGGCGATGGTGGCGGTGAGGCCGCCGCCGTAATCGTCCAGCAGCTCGGGCTGCACGCCCACCAGAACGATGCGTGCGGGAGTCTTGCCGCGCAAGGCGAGTAGGCCGAGGATTTCCTGGAAGCCGGTCTGGTGCAGGCTCACCTTGCGGGCGGCGAGCACGGCGGGCACCTCGCCATCGGCGAGGATGTGGAGGGTGCCGGGGACAAGGCCGTAATCCACCGCGTCCACGATGACCACGCCGTCCGCCTCTTCCAGATAGGGCAAGAGATAGAGGCCCTGGGTCCCGCCATCGAGCAAAGTGACGGTGTCGGGGAAGACGTGCGAGGCGTCGAGAGCCTCCAGCACGCGGACGCCGAAGCCCTCGTCAGCCCACAGGATGTTGCCGATGCCGAGCACCAGAATGCGCGCAACTTGCCGATCGTCGTCCATGCGACGCATCCCTCCTGGCTAGCCTCCCACGGCGGTCTACCGCCGCCTGATTTTCGAGATCCTCCAATTCAAAGAGCATGCCAGTCGTTCGCAATTCCGGACAAAGCGTTGATTCGGATCGTGGCGGCTGCATACCTCATACGTGGCGCCTGCATGACAAGTGGAAGAACCCTCGCATTTTCATCCACAAATTGGAATTCTGATTTCCATTTTCCGCATGGCGGGATGCTATTTCACACCACTCCGAGCCCACACAGCCGCCTGACCTTGCGGCAACATGCGACAGCGCAAGCACGGGCGTGCCCCCTTCCTGACCGAAAAACACGGGACGGCACGCCAAACAAAAAGGGCGCGGCCGAGGCCGCGCCCTTTCCTTCCAAGCTGCTTGCGCCGCTCACTCCGGATCGTCGTCCCGGAAGGTGCGATGGCCGTTGGTGATGGCCGAGACCATGGTCTGGCGGGACATGATGTCCTCGCGGATCACCGAATAGACATGGATGATCACGAACAGGATGATCACCCACATGCCCAGGTGATGCAGCGTGTGCACCTGCATGGACCCGCCCAGCAGCGGCAGCACCCAGCCGAACAGCCTGTCCTGCCACGAGCCGGCCCCGGTGCCTTCCGAATAGAGGGCGAAGCCGGTGACGATCATGAAGGCCAGCCCCAGCACCATCACGAAGAACATGAAGACCTGGGCCAGCGGATTGTGCCCCACGAACTTCAGCGGGCGGGGCTTCAGGAACGCATACCACTTGATCTCGACGAAGAAGCCCCGCCAGAAGCTCTTCCGCCAGAACGGGAAGGTGAACAGCTCGCGGGAATACTTGTTGCCGAAGAAGGCCCAGATGATCCGCCCCAGGAAGCCCACGGCAAGGATGTAGCCCGCCGAGAAGTGCACGAAGCGGATGGTGCCCATGAGGTAGTGGGAACTCGCCTCCCCCGACAGGGTCGGGAACGGCGAGCCGATGAAGTAGCCGGTGATGCACAGCACCACGATGGAAAGCGCGTTCACCCAGTGCCAGAGGCGCACCGGCGCCTCGTACACATAGACGGTGGTCAGCTTCTTTCCACCTTTGATCGCCTGCGCGACCGGGGTCGCGGGGGCCGCCGGAGGCGCGGCGCCGGAGAGGGATGTATCGCTCATGGCATCCCTCCCTCAGCGGACGGTGACGCGGGCGAGTTCCTCGCCGCCTTCGGACATGACGTGCGTGGAGCAGGCCAGGCACGGATCGAACGAGTGCAGCGTACGCAGGATCTCCACCGGCTCCTCGGGGCGCTGCATGGGCGTGTTCATGAGGGAGGCCTCGAACGCGCCGATATTGCCCTTGGGATCGCGCGGCCCGCCGTTCCAGGTGGTGGGCACCACGCACTGGTAGTTCTCGATCCGCCCGTCCTTGATCTTGATCCAGTGGCCGAGGCCGCCGCGGGGCGCGGCCACCGTGCCCACGCCCTTGGCCTCCTTCGGCCAGGTCGAGGGGTCCCACTTCTCCATGTTGGCGGTGGAGGTGTCGCCGGCCTTGATGTTGGCGATGAGGTGGTCGAAATCATCAAGGAACATCTTGGCGCAGTAATGGGCTTCCAGCGCCCGGGCCAGCGTGCGCCCGATGGTGGAGGGCAGCGCCTGCTTCGCGGTCAGCTGGGTACCGGCCAGGGTGTTGAACTGGCCCAGCGCCTCGTCCACCTGCCCCTTCACATAGTCGACGCCCTGGGCATAGGCGAGGATGTAGCGGGCGAGCGGGCCCACCTCCACCGCATTGCCCTTCCAGCGCGGCGCCTTGATCCACGAATACTTGGCGTTCTCGTCCACCGCCTCGATATTGGTGCGGGTGCCCTTGGCGTTGGGGCCGAGCACATACTGGGGATCGGTGATGCCGTCCCACGGATGCAGGCCCTTGTCCTTGTTCGCATCGCCGTAGGTGTACCAGGAATGCGCCACGAACTCCTGCACCTCATCCGGGTTGCGCGGATCGATGGGGTGTACCTCGTTCCAGTTGCCGTTGAGGATGACGCCGCCGGGCAGGCGATCGGTCCGCTTCTGGCCCTGGATGGCTTCGTAGTCGCCATAATCCATGACGTTCTGGCCGGAAAGCCCGCCGCCATAGAGCCAGCCCTTGTAGAAGCTGGCGATGGCGATCACGTCCGGCACATAGACGTTCTGGGAAAACTCGAAGGCTTCCTGAAGCTTCAGCTTCACGAAGTTCAGCCGCTCCATGTTGAGCGGGGCGCCGGCAGCCAGGTCGCCGTCCATGTTGATGGCGCAGGGCACGCCACCCACCAGATAGTTCGGATGCGGGTTCTTGCCGCCGAAGATGGTGTGGACCTTCACGATCTCCTTCTGGAAGTCGAGCGCTTCCAGATAATGCGTCACCGCCAGCAGGTCCGCCTCGGGGGGCAAGAGATAGGCCGGGTTGTCCCAATAGCCGTTCTTGAAGATGCCGAGCTGGCCGCTCTCCACGAACTTCTTCAGCCGGTTCTGCACGTCGCGGAAATAGCCCGGCGAGGACTTGGAATGCGCCGAGATGGACTGCTGGAGGACGCTGGTCGCCTTCGGGTCCGCCTTCAGGGCGTTGACCGGGTTCACCCAGTCCAGCGCGTGCAGGTGGTAGAAATGGACCACATGGTCATGCCACTGCAGCACCTTGGCCATGATCTCACGGATCAGGAAGGCGTTGTTGGGGATCTTGATCTGCAGTGCGTCTTCCACCGCACGCACGCTGGTGAGCGCGTGGCAGCCGGTGCACACGCCGCAGATGCGCTCCACGAAGGCCCAGGCGTCGCGCGGGTCGCGGCCCTTCAGGATCACCTCCAGCCCGCGCCACATGGTGCCGGTGGAGACCGCGTTGCGAATGATGTTGTTGGAGTCGACATTCACCTCGCAGCGCATGTGGCCTTCGATGCGAGTGACCGGATCGACCACGATGCGCTTGCCGGAGGTGTCGAGGGAAAAGCCATTCGGCGTCTGGATGGTCACTTCTCGCCTCCCGTCGCGCCCGTATCAGCGCTGTTGTCCGTCGTCTTGTGCTGGGCGCGCTTGAGCGCGCTCACCGCCGCATGCACAGCCACCCCCGCGCCCACCGCGCCGGCGGCGATGAGGCCCACCTGGTCGGCGTTGGATTCGATGCCGAAGCCGGCGCTCTTCAGGTCGGACAGGCGGGCGTACCACGAGCCCTTGTCCCAGAAGCCGTCTTCCGAGCAGCCGATGCAGCCGTGGCCGGCCTGGATGGGGAAGGAGACGCCGTCGTTCCAGCGTACCGTGGAGCAGGCGTTGTAGGTGGTGGGGCCCTTGCAGCCCACCTTGTAGAGGCAGTAGCCCTTGCGCGCGCCCTCGTCGTCGAAGCTCTCCACATACTGGCCGGCGTCGAAATGGGGACGGCGGTAGCACTTGTCGTGGATGCGCTGGGAATAGAACATCTTGGGCCGCCCCTGCCGGTCGAGGTCGGGCAGGCGGTCGAAGGTGAGCATGTAGGTGATGACGCCGGTCATCACCTCGGCGATGGGCGGGCAGCCCGGCACCTTGATGATGGGCTTGTCGAAGATCACCTCATGCACCGGCGTGGCGCGGGTGGGGTTGGGCCGGGCCGCCTGCACGCAGCCATAGGAGGCGCAGGAGCCCCAGGAGATGATGGCCTTGGCGTCTTTGGCCACCTTCTTCAGCTGGTCCACGAAGGGCTTGCCGCCGATGATGCAATACATGCCATCCTCGTTCAGCGGCGGGTTGCCTTCCACCGCGAGGATGTAGTTGCCCTTGTACTTCTCCATCACCTCGTCGAGGATCGCTTCCGCCTGATGGCCGGCGGAGGCCATGAGGGTGTCGTCGTAATCCAGCGAGATCATGCTCAGCACCACATCCTTGGCCAAGGGATGGGCCGAGCGGATGAAGCTTTCCGAGCAGCAGGTGCATTCCAGCCCGTGCAGCCACAGCACCGGGGTGCGCGGTTTGGTCTCCATGGCCTCCGCGATCTGCGGCGCGAACTCCGGCCCGAGGCCGAGGGCCGCGGCGGTGAGCGAGCAGTATTTCAGGAACGAGCGGCGGGTGATGCCCTGCCGCCGCATGACTTCATAGAACGTCTCGAGGGCCATCCGGCGCTCCCCCTTGGCTGACCACCCCACCGGCGTCGAGGCCGGGGGATTGGGGCAAGTTCAGCAAGGGGTGTGCCAGAGGGGGAGTGTGTGGGATTTCAGTTGGTTAGGCGGGATAGGCGGCGGAGGGGGTGGATGGGGGGTGAGCGGTTGGGTGGGGGAGGTGGAAAGGGGGTTATCGGGGCGAGGCTACGGAGTGATCCGATCCCAGACTTTTGCGCTTTCAGCATCGTAAAAAGTGTAATCAATTTTCGATTTTGCAAGCCTTTGATAGCGAGCTAATTGAGAGTCGAGTTGCGCAATATTTTCAGAATTTGGCCTGTAGACTCCGAAATATATATGCTCAATATTAGATGAAAATATCTTATTATATATGTGAGAATCATTATCTGCGGCTGAGTGACCGAAAATGAATAGGTTTCCCTCCATACGACCTAAAGTCGTATAACAAAATCTAAGATATTCAACTGAATTTATTTTTGCCACCTTTTGCCAAGAGGTTCCTTCGGCGACGTATGTTGGAAGTTTCTTTTTGTTCTCTATAGTGCTTGTGATCGCATCAATGATGCCGTTCGAATTTTTTAGATGCTTATGGATATCACCTTGGTGGTCTGAAAATAAATGAAGCCCCCCGTGCAGATAGTACGTATTACAATAAGCTCCCTCTTTGAATGGGCCTATCATCCCCTGACTGACCACACCAAGGCCAAATCCATCACCCACGAACGTCTTGGGGTTTTCAAGCAGAACCCAGTATAGTAATAGATCGTAGTTTAACGAGAAGAATTTATTGAAACTGTTCAAAAATTCAATGCAACTTGGGATGATTGTTTCGATGTCGGTACGATTCGTTGGGTGGTTCGCTCGGATTGCATGCACCAATTGCGCACGTAGTGAATCAGCGTCCCCCAAAAATCGCGAGGCGCTATCTGTATCTCCATACGTTTCTGAAACCGCCGCAGCATCCGTCAAGGAGCGAATTACAGATTCAAAATCAAAAGTGTCCAACTTTTTAAAAAGTTTCATAACAGGCTCTTCTGAGCCAATGGCGACAGAATCAAGCAGAGTCTTATAACTGAAAAATTTCGAAGAAAAGCCATTTCCGATTAGAAGAGCCCTATCTTGGTTGGCAGTTGCGCTGATAGCATCGTCGAACGAAATGATTGGTGGCATCTCCCCCCCATTCGAATCTTGGTAACGCAACTATCACGGGTTGTTGCAGTTTTGACAACCAAAATTCAAGCTAAAGCCCCCTCGCATCCCCCGCCCCTGCCATATCGCGCGTGGGAGGTTCGCGGTGGACGAGCCACTCGCCGACCGGGTCAGGTCCGGAAGGAAGCAGCCCCAACGCGCCCGACTCGGGTCTTCGTCCAGCCTCCCGTCCCTATTCCCCACATAAGCGCCTGCCCTCTGCCGATGGATGCTCCGGTCAAGCCGGAGCATGACGGCGGTTTGGGATGGAGGGCGCGGCACGAGCGCCGGGGGCCTTCCCATGACGGGGCTTTCCTCCCACCGTCGCCCTCCGGCTTGACCGGAGGGTCCATCGCCCCGCCGGGCACCGCGCTGGGCGGGACCATGCTTCAGCCGAGCGCGATCTCGTCGAACAGGTCCCGCCATCCGGGATTGTCCTTCTCCACCAGATCGATTTTCCACTGCCGCAGCCATGCCTTCAGCCGCTTCTCGCGCTGAATGGCGGCCATCGCCGTCTCGTGGATCTCGAACCAGACGAGGCGCTGGACATGGTAGCGGCTGGTGAAGCCGGGTCCGGTTCCAAGCCGGTGCTCGAACACGCGGCGCGTCAGGTCATTGGTCACGCCCACATAGAGCGTCCCGCGGGGCTTGCTGGCGAGGAGATAGACGAAGTAGCGCCGCTCCATGCTCAAGCTCCGCTGCGGTGGCGGCTACATTGCACCGGGAGCCGACCGCTTCGCCAGCGGTCCCATGGATGCTCCGGTCAAGCCGGAGCAAGACGGCCGATGAAGGTGGACACGCGGCTTTGGCGCCCTCTTGCATCCCTCCCCTGCCCCTGCCATATAGCGCTCGGGAGGTTGGCGGTGGACGAGCCACTCGCCAACCGGGTCAGGTCCGGAAGGAAGCAGCCCCAACGAGCCCGACTCGGGTCTTCGTCCAGCCTCCCACCTCTCGATCCTCGCATCGCAAGGTCCCGCCCGCAGCGCCGTCAAGGTGCGCGGGGGGTCTTTGGCGTGGGGAGCCTGGGCGTTACGACTTGGGCGTTGGCTCTTCCCCGCTCCTCCCCTCCTCGCCCTGTGAATTGCCGCGCCCCGGTCGCAATCCGGTTCGGATTTGGGGATAAGACTAGCCACCTTTCCAAGGAGGATCCCATGTGGGTCGTCGTCGTCCTCGTCCTCAGCGCCCTCGTCAAGCCGGAAGCGGTGGTCAACCGCGACAACTCCTATCCCACCGAGGAGGCCTGCAAGGCCGCCATCGCCAAGAACGTGCCCGCCCGGCTCGATGCCAGGCACAAGGAAGCCGTGGCCGAGGGCTATCGCCGCTACGTCTGCATCCGCGTCCCCGCCGCGGAAGCGCCCAAGGCTGACGCCCCGAAGGCCGACGCGCCGAAGGTCGAGGCCCCCAAGGCCAAGTGAACGCCGGCAGGTGAGCGCCGGCGCTTAAGCGCGGCAGGCCGGCGGCGGTTTTGCCGGCCCGCCCATCGACGCGGGCGACCGCGATGCTATGTATGGGGCAGGTGCATCGTAGGGTAGGCATCCCCTGCACATCCCCAAAGGCAGCTTCATGAGCGAGGACACCCACGCGCACCCGGACGACGACGGGCCAAATCCGGGGCTAGGCCTGGACCTCGGCGCCCCGTCCGCTGCCGCGCGACCGGCTCCGACCCCGGAGGCCCTCGCGCCGGCCCCCGCCGCCTATCGGGTGCTGGCCCGCAAATACCGCCCGCAGAATTTCACGGACCTCATCGGCCAGGAGGCCATGGTCCGCACCCTGAGAAATGCCTTCTCCTCGGGGCGCATCGCGCAGGCCTATATCCTTACCGGCGTGCGCGGCGTGGGCAAGACCACCACCGCGCGCATCCTCGCCCGCGCGCTTAATTACGAGCCCATGGATGGCGGCGCTGGCGGGCCGAGCCTCGATCTCTCGGTCATGGGCAGGCAGTGCCGCGACATCATCGAATCCCGCCATGTGGACGTGATGGAGATGGACGCGGCGTCCAACACCTCCATCAACGACATCCGCGAGATCATCGAAAGCGCCCGCTACCGCCCGGTGATGGCGCGCTACAAGGTCTACATCATCGATGAAGTGCACATGCTCTCCACGGCGGCCTTCAACGGCCTGCTGAAGACGCTGGAAGAGCCGCCGGAGCATGTGAAGTTCATCTTCGCCACCACCGAGATCCGCAAGGTGCCGGTCACCGTGCTGTCGCGCTGCCAGTGCTTCGACCTCAGGCGGGTGGAAGCGAGCGAGCTGGCGGCGCATCTGTCCGGCATCTGCGCCAAGGAAGGCGTCACCATCGAGCCGGAGGCGCTCGCCATCGTGGCGCGGGCGGCCGAAGGCTCAGTGCGCGACAGCCTGTCCCTGCTCGATCAGGCCATCGCCCATGGCGGTGGCACGGTGGGCGCGGAAGAGGTGCGGCGGCTGCTCGGCCTTGCCGACAAGGGCCGCGTCATCGACCTGTTCGAGGCGCTGATGAAGGGCGAGATGGCCCGCGCGCTCGCCGAATTTCGCGACCAGTACGATGCCGGCGCCGACCCGGCGGTGATCC
Source organism: Xanthobacter oligotrophicus (assembly GCF_008364685.1). Classification (GTDB taxonomy): domain Bacteria; phylum Pseudomonadota; class Alphaproteobacteria; order Rhizobiales; family Xanthobacteraceae; genus Xanthobacter; species Xanthobacter oligotrophicus. Next base: position 193,854 of record NZ_VTTL01000005.1, on the reverse strand, counting down.
TCACGGATCTGGCCGAATTCACCCATCTGGTCACCCGCCTCAAGATCATGCCCGACGCGGCGCAGGATGCAGCCCTCGTGGAAGCCGAGCGCGTGCGCGGGCTGGAGATGGCCCAGGGCCTGTCCATGCGGGTGCTAGCGCGGGCGTGGCAGATGCTCACCAAGGGCATCGGCGAGGTGCAGCAGGCCCCCAAGCCCGCCCAGGCGGCGGAAATGGCGCTGGTGCGCCTCGGCTACGCCACCGACCTGCCCACCCCGGACGAAGCCCTGCGGCGCCTGAAGGACCAGCCGGTTACCGACGCCCCGGCGCCGCCCTCCGCCCCCTCGGGCGGTGGTGGTGGAGGGGGCGGCGGCGCGCGGCTGTCCCTCGCCCCTCGCCCCGCCGAGGCCCGGCCGCAGATGCAGCCCGCGCCGGTCGCGGCCGTTGCGGCGCCGGCGGCGGGTCCCCGCCTCGCAAGCCTGGCCGACGTGGCGCAGTACGTCGCCGCCAAGCGCGACCTGGCCCTGAAGCACGCCGTCGAGACCTCGCTGCGGCCGGTGCACGTGGAGGAGGGACGCATCGAGGTGGCGCTGGTGCCCGGCGCCCCCGCCAGTGTCATCCAGGATCTCTCCCGCAAGCTGTCGGACTGGACCGGCCGGCGCTGGCTGGTTTCCATTTCCTCGCAGGCGGGCGGGCCGACCTTGGCGGAGGAGAATGCGGCGGTGAAGGCCGAGCGGGAAGAAGGCATCAAGGCACATCCGCTGGTGGCCGCCGTGCTCGCCCGCTTCCCCGGCGCCGAGGTGGTGGACGTGCGCACCCGCGAAGAAGCGCCCATCGACACCGAGGTCCTCGCCCCCTCGGAAGAGGACCTTTATGCCGGTCCCGGCGCCGACGACGAACTCGAATACTGACCAGCCCGCGCGGCGCCAGAGCGCAGCCGCGCGCCACGACAGGAGAGATGAAGCCATGCGCGACCTGATGGGGATGATGAAGCAGGCCAAGGAGCTTCAGGAACGCATGCAGCAGATGCAGGCGGAGCTGGAACAGGTGGAGGTGGAAGGCGCCTCCGGCGGCGGCCTCGTCACCGTGCGCGTCACCGCCAAGGGCGAGTGCAAGGCCGTGCGCATCGATCCCTCGCTGGCGAAGCCGGACGAGGTGGAGATCCTGGAAGACCTCCTCGTCGCCGCCCTGGGCGATGCCCGCGTCAAGGCCGAGCGGGTGATGCAGGAGAAGATGAAGAGCCTCACCGGGGGCCTCGCCCTGCCGCCGGGGCTGAACCTGTTCTGAGGCGGCTTTTCCACCGCGGGCGGCGGCGCCTGGTTACCTCATCGTGACAGCGCCCCATTGCTCCGCTATGGGGCGTGCCCCGAATTCGAAGGAGAGCCCATGGCTGCCGCCGCACCGCAGGGAATGAGCGAGACCATCGCCCGCATCATCGCCGCCGAGATCAGCGCCCGCCCGGCGCAGGTCAGCGCGGCCGTGTCCCTCATCGACGAAGGCGCCACGGTTCCTTTCATCGCCCGCTACCGCAAGGAGGTCACGGGCGGCCTCGACGACACCCAGCTGCGCACCCTGGAGGAGCGCCTGTCCTATTTGCGCGAGCTGGAGGCGCGGCGGGCCGCCGTGCTGTCCTCCATCGACGGGCAGGGCAAGCTGTCGGACGAACTGCGCGGCAAGATCGACGCCGCCACCACCAAGGCGGAGCTGGAGGACCTCTATCTCCCCTTTAAGCCCAAGCGCCGCACCAAGGCGGAGATCGCCCGCGAGAAGGGGCTCGGGCCGCTGGCCGAGGCCCTCCTCGCCGACCGCTCGGTGGCGCCAGCAGAGCGCGCGGCGGCCTTCCTCAACGAGCAGGTGGCTGACATCAAGGCAGCCCTCGACGGGGCACGGGACATATTGGTGGAGACCTTCGCCGAGAATGCGGAGCTGGTGGGCCGCCTGCGCGCGCACCTGAAGGCCAACGCTGTGCTCAAGGCCAGGGTGGCCGAGGGCAAGGAGGAGGCCGGCGCCAAGTTCCGCGACTATTTCGACCATTCGGAAAAATGGGCCACCGCCCCCAGCCACCGCGTGCTCGCCATGCTGCGCGGCCGCAACGAGGAGATGCTGACCCTCGACCTCGTGGTGGACGAGGACGCCACCACCCCGGTGAAGCCCACCGAGCGCATCGTGGCGGAGGCCTTCGGCATTCCCCTCGCCAACGGCGCGCCGGCCGACGGCTTCCTGCTGGAGGTGGCGCGCTGGGCATGGCGGGTGAAGCTCTCGCTCCACCTCACCGTGGAGCTGATGGGCGACATGCGCGAGCGGGCGGAAGAGGAAGCCATCCGCGTCTTCGCCCGCAACCTCAAGGACCTGCTGCTGGCAGCCCCCGCCGGCTCGCGCGCCACCATGGGGCTCGACCCCGGCATCCGCACCGGCGTGAAGGTGGCGGTGGTGGACGGCACCGGCAAGCTGATTGCCACCTCCACGGTCTATCCCTTCCAGCCGCGCAACGACGTGCAGGGGGCGAGCGCGGCGCTGGCCCACCTCATCCGCCAGCATAAGGTGGAGCTGATCGCCATCGGCAACGGCACCGCGAGCCGGGAGACCGACAAGCTGGTGGCGGATCTCCTCGGCATGCTGCCGCCGCCCCACCCCATCAAGGTGGTGGTGAGCGAGGCGGGGGCCTCGGTCTATTCCGCCTCCGCCACGGCCGCCGCCGAGATGCCGGACATCGACGTGTCGATCCGCGGCGCCGTCTCCATCGCCCGCCGCCTCCAGGACCCGCTGGCGGAACTGGTGAAGATCGAGCCCAAGGCCATCGGCGTGGGCCAATACCAGCACGATGTGGACCAGGCCCGCCTCGCCAAGGCCCTCGACGCCGTGGTGGAAGATGCGGTGAACGCTGTGGGCGTGGACCTCAACACCGCCTCCGCCTCTCTGCTCGCCCGCGTGTCGGGCCTCGGCGCCTCGTTGGCGGAGGCCATCGTGGCCCATCGCAACACGGTGGGGCCGTTCAAGACCCGCAAGGAATTGCTCAAGGTCGCGCGCCTCGGGCCGAGGACGTTCGAATTGTCCGCCGGCTTTCTGCGCATCGCGGAGGGGGCGGAGCCGCTGGATGCCTCAGCCGTCCATCCGGAAGCCTATGACCTCGCCAAGAAGATCGTTTCCGCGTGCGGGCGGGACGTGCGCACGCTCATGGGCGACACGGCGGCGCTGAAGGCGCTGGACCCGCGCGCCTTCGTGGACGAGCGCTTCGGCCTGCCCACGGTGCGCGACATCCTGAGCGAGCTGGAGAAGCCCGGCCGCGACCCGCGCCCGCAGTTCAAGACCGCCACCTTCGCCGAGGGGGTCAACGAGATGAGCGACCTCAAGCCCGGCATGGTGCTGGAAGGCACGGTGACCAATGTGGCCGCCTTCGGCGCCTTCGTAGACATCGGCGTGCACCAGGACGGGCTGGTCCACGTCTCGGCCCTGGCCGACAAGTTCGTGAAGGACCCCCACGAGGTGGTCAAGGCCGGCGACGTGGTGAAGGTGCGGGTGGTGGAGGTGGATGTGAAGCGCAAGCGCATCGCCCTCTCCATGCGCAAGGACGATGCGGGCGGGCGGCCCCCGGCGGGTCGGCCGCAGGAGCAACCCCAGAACGGGCCGCGCCAGAACGACGCCCGCCGCGGTCCGCCGCCGAAGGACAAGCCCACCCAGGGCGCCTTCGGCGCCGCGCTCGCTGACGCCCTGCGGCGCAAGGGCCAGTAGGCCGGGAAACGAAAAGGCCAGGCAATGCCCGGCCAGTCAAATGGCGCGACGGTTTACATCCCGAACTTGGGCGCAGGCTTTCGCCTGCGGCCGCCTCAGCGGCCCGCGTGCACCCGGGCGAGCCGCGGCATCAGACGGATGAGGCGGATGCGCCGGCCGCGCGGCGGCTCGTCCTTGTCGCTCATGAGCATCACGGCAAAGCCCATCTGCACGCTGCCGAAGGTCACGCCGAGGGCCAGGGTGAGCACGACCAGCGCCAGCGGGCCATCGGAAGAGGTGGCGAACAAGGTCCCCAGGTGCGCCACGTCGAAGGCGGCGAGAAGGGCGACGAAGACGGCGGCCACGCCCACCCCGATCACCGCATGCCGCAGCAGGAAACGAACGAGAAATGGCATCGCGAGGCCTCCCCTCCTGAACCCATGCTGTGGAACGACCAAGCGGCCTTGGGGTTTCCGTATCGAAAATGGTCTCACGCGCCTTTGATGGCGGCAAGCGCCCCCATGCCGGCACAAAGTCGCAGGATGCGCCATATCAAGGCGGCACAGTCAAGGTGTCCGGGCGGCAGGGCGTCTAGAATCGCGCCGCATCCGGTGTCGCTGACCACGGCGCCGGCAAAATAACAACGGGAGGCAGCACATGACGAAGCACGACAAGGCCCACCGCCTGGTGGTGGTCTGCGACGGCGCCAAGGCCATCCTTCTGGCCGATGCCGGCACCGCCCTCGTCCCGCAGCTCAGCGTCCTCGAAAGCTACGACGAGCCCCATGCCGGCACCGCCGCGCTCGGTACTGACCGGCCCGGCCGCGTGCACGAATCCGCCACCACCGCCCGCAGCGCCATGGAGGAGACCGACCTGCACGCGCAGGCAGAGGCGGCGTTTCTCGGCCGCGTGGCCGCACGGATCGGCGTGATGGTGGAGGCTGGCACCGCGCCGGAGCGCATCCTCCTCGTGGCGCCGCCGCGCGCGCTCGGCACCCTGCGCGGCGCGCTGAGCGCCAAGGTCAAGGGCCGGGTGGACGGGGAAATCGCCAAGGACCTCGTAAAGCTGCCGGTGGAGGAGATCGGCCGCCACATCGCGGCCTGAACCATGGCCACAGGCTAAGGGTTCCCAGGAAACGATCCACCCCGGCACCGCGTTCGAATAATGCCGACGGCTCCGGTCTTCGACGGGATCCGCGAGAGGGCTTCGCTCAAGCGCCGCGCGGGCTGAGCCGGGGGCCGGGGCGTCAGGCCCACCGGCCCCCGGCTCAGTTTTGAACGCGAAAGGTGGTCCATGTCCCTGATCCAATCGAGGTTCTTCTCCCCCTGCGCCATCTCGCGGCTGAGGCTCCTTGCCTGTCTTGCGCTGGTGGGGGTGGTTGCGGCGGTGGGCGGCGCCGTCACCGCCCCCGCCATTCCCGGCTGGTACCAGGGTCTTCACAAGCCGGCGTGGACCCCGCCCAACGCGGCGTTCCCCATCGCCTGGACCATCCTCTACATCCTGATGGCGCTGTCGCTCTGGCGGCTGTGGGACAAGGTCGCGCCGTCGCCGGCGCGGCGCACCGCCATCGGCCTGTTCCTCGGCCAGCTGGCGCTGAATGCGGTGTGGTCTCCCGTGTTCTTCGGGCTGCACGCGCCGGTGGCGGGGCTCATCATCATCCTCGCGCTCATCGTCGTGCTGGCGCTCTCGCTGCGGGCCACCTTCCGGGTGGACCGCACGGCGGGAGGGCTGCTGGTGCCCTATCTCGCCTGGGTGTGCTACGCCTCCACCTTGAATGCATCCATCGTCCTCCTCAACTGACGCGGCCCTACCGCGTCCCCGAGGTCCGCCATGCTCCACTGGTCCATCTATCTCTTCATCCCGCTGGCCCTGGCCCTGGTGGCCGGGGTGCTGATCCTCGGCCTGTTCAATGTCGCCTCGGGCGGCTCGCCCCAGCGCTCCCAGCGGCTCATGCAGCTGCGCGTGCTGTTCCAGTTCGGCGCCATCATCCTGGTGATGATCACCATCTTCGCCATGGGGCGGTGAACCGGGACGCCGATCGGGGCCGATGAGAGGGACTGCAACCAGATGGTGAAGCTGAACAAGATCTACACGCGCACCGGCGACGACGGCACCACCGGGCTCGGCACCGGCGCGCGGGTTCCCAAGTACGACCTGCGGGTGGACGCCTACGGCGCGGTGGACGAGACCAACGCCGCCATCGGCCTCGCCCGCCTGCATCTTTCGGGCGAAGCGGTGCTAGATTCCACACTCATGCGTGTGCAGAACGACCTGTTCGATCTCGGCGCCGACCTGTGCGTACCCCCGAAGGCGGACGAGGCGCCGGGCACGGCGCTACGCATCATTCCGGCGCAGGTGACCCGGCTGGAGACCGACATCGACACCCTCAATGCCGAGCTGTCGCCCCTCACCTCCTTCATCCTGCCGGCGGGAACGCCGGCATCCGCCCACCTGCATTTCGCCCGCACCGTCTGCCGGCGCGCCGAGCGCATCATGGTGGAGCTGTCGCACCAGCCGGACGAGACCGTGGGCGGGCCGGCCATCCAATATGTGAACCGCCTGTCGGACCTGCTGTTCGTGGCCGGCCGCTACGCCAATGCCCGCGGCGCCGCCGACGTGCTCTGGGTGCCGGGGGCCAGCCGCGCCTGAGGATGAGGCGGGGCGGAGCGGCTCTTCCTGTGCGTCATCCCGGCGCATTTTCTTCCGGCGAACCGCTGCCTCCTCCATCCGAAAATGCTCTAGGCTTCAGGCCATGGGCGCGCACCGGGCGCCCGTGGAAGACCCTGGGCCATGTTCCTCCCCATCGCCGACGCCAACCCGCTGGAGCATGTGCGGCACGCCTACGTCACCTGGGCGCTGCTGGCGCTCAACCTGTTCGTGTTCCTGGCGCTGCAGCACGGCGCCTTCGGGACGGTAAGCGAGGCCGGCACGCTGACCTTCGGCACCATTCCGGCGGTCGTGACGGGGGAAGCGGTGCTGCCGGAAGGCTATGCGCGCATTCCCGCGCCGTTCAGCCTTGTCACCTACATGTTCCTGCACGGCGGCTGGCTGCACCTCATCGGCAACATGGCGTTCCTGTTCGTGTTCGGCGACAACGTGGAAGACGCGCTCGGCCACATCCGCTTCCTCGCCTTCTATCTGTTATGCGGCGCGCTGGCGGCGAGCGCCCACGTGCTGGCGAACCCCGCCTCGGAAGCGCCGCTGGTGGGAGCCTCCGGCGCGGTGGCGGGAGTGATCGCGGCCTATCTGGTCCTGCACCCCAACATCCGCCTGTGGGCGCTGGTGCTCATGAAGATCCCGCTGCGCGTGCCGGCCTACTGGGCCATAGGCGCGTGGTTCACGCTCCAGATCTGGCAGATCCTGGTGAGCGACGACCACGACACCGCCTGGTGGGCCCATGTGGGCGGCTTCCTTGCCGGCGCGCTGCTGGTGACGGTGATGCGTCAGCGCGGGGTGGCGCTTCTGGATCCCGATCCCTCCGGCGTACCGAGCCGCCCGGCGCCGCGCAAGAACGAGCCGTGAAAGGGCGACGAGGCCGACTTTAGGAGACCTTGAAAGCGCGAGCGTTGACACACTTTCTGGCCCCTCCTACGTTGCCGGCCCGCACAAAATGCTGCAATGCAGGGACGACGCGGAAGACTGGAAGACCGGCGCGATTTTTCGACCGCCGGTCAATATTTCGGGAACGGGGAGCACGCCTCTATGAAGATCCTGGTGCCCGTTAAGCGGGTGGTGGATTACAACGTGAAGGTCCGGGTGAAATCGGACGGGTCGGGCGTGGAGCTCGCCAACGTCAAGATGTCCATGAACCCGTTCGACGAGATCGCGGTGGAAGAGGCGCTCCGCCTGAAGGAAGCCGGCAAGGCTACCGAGGTGATCGCCGTCTCCATCGGCCCGGCCCAAGCCTCCGAAACCCTGCGCACGGCGCTGGCCATGGGCGCCGACCGCGGCATCCTGGTGAAGGTCGACGGCGTGGTGGAACCGCTCGCGGTGGCCAAGATCCTCAAGGGCGTGGTGGGCGAGGAAGCCCCCGGCCTCGTCATCCTCGGCAAGCAGGCCATCGACGACGACTGCAACCAGACCGGCCAGATGCTCGCCGCCCTGCTGGGCTGGCCCCAGGGCACCTTCGCCTCCAAGGTCGTGGTCGAGGACGGCGGCGTCGCCGTCACCCGCGAGATCGACGGCGGCCTGCAGACCGTGAAACTCAACGGCCCGGCCATCGTCACGACGGACCTGCGCCTCAACGAGCCGCGTTATGCCTCGCTGCCCAACATCATGAAGGCGAAGAAGAAGCCCATCGCCGACAAGACGCCCGCCGATTACGGCGTGGACGTCGCCCCGCGCCTCACCGTGCTCTCCACCGCGGAACCTGCGGGCCGCAAGGCGGGCGTGAAGGTGGGCTCGGTGGCCGAGCTGGTGGCGAAGCTCAAGGATGAGGCGGGGGTGATCTGATGGCAACTTTGCTGCTCGCCGAACACGACAATTCGGCTCTCAACGGCGTCACCGCCAAGGCACTCTCCGCCGCGGCCGCCCTCGGCGGCCCGGTGCACATCCTGGTGGCCGGCCAGAACGCCAAGGGCGTCGCCGACGCCGCGGCCAAGCTCGCCGGCGTCGAGAAGGTGCTGCTGGCGGACGATGCGCTCTATGCCCATCGCCTCGCCGAGCCGCTGGCCGCCCTCATCGTGGCGCTGGCTCCCGGCTACGACGCCATCGTCGGTCCCTCCACCGCGGTGGCCAAGAACGTGCTGCCGCGCGTGGCCGCCCTGCTGGACGTGATGCAGGTCTCCGACATCACCAAGGTGGTGGCCCCCGACACTTTCGAGCGGCCCATCTATGCCGGCAACGCCATCCAGACCGTGAAGTCCTCGGACGCCAAGAAGGTCATCACGGTGCGCACCGCCTCCTTCGCCGCCACCGGCGAGGGCGGCTCGGCGGCTGTGGAGGCTGTCGCGGCGGTGGCCGATCCCGGCGTCTCCACCTTCGTGGAGGAGACCATCGCGGCCTCCGACCGTCCGGAGCTGACGGCAGCGAAGATCATCGTCTCCGGCGGCCGCGCCCTGGGCTCGCGGGAGAAGTTCGCGGAATTGATCGAGCCGCTGGCGGACGTGCTGGGCGCCGCGGTGGGCGCCTCGCGCGCCGCCGTTGACGCGGGCTACGCGCCGAACGACTGGCAGGTGGGCCAGACCGGCAAGGTGGTGGCGCCCGAGCTGTACATCGCGCTCGGCATTTCCGGCGCCATCCAGCATCTGGCCGGCATGAAGGACAGCAAGGTCATCGTCGCCGTCAACAAGGACGAGGAGGCCCCCATCTTCCAGGTGGCCGACTACGGGCTCGTGGGCGACATCAACACCGTCATCCCCGAGCTGAAGGCGGAACTCGCCAAGGCGAAGGGATAAGGCCAAAGCGTTTTCGCGCGCGGTGCCCCCATTCAACGCGGCGCGAAAATGCTCTAGAAACAAGCGGCCGGGCACGCTCCGGCCGCTGCCATCAGGGGCGCCGGCTCCTCCCCCCGGCATCAAGGTGAAACGAGAGAATCATGCCGCTCGAGATCAAGAAGGTCGGGGTCATCGGCGCAGGCCAGATGGGCAACGGCATCGCGCACGTCTGCGCCCTCGCCGGCTATGACGTATTCATCCATGACGCGGACCCCGACCGCATCCGCTCGGGCCTTGCCACCATCAACGGCAACATGGCCAAGCAGGTCTCCAAGGGCACCGTGACCGAGGAAGCCCGGCAGGTGGCCCTCGCCCGCATCGGCATGGCCGAGCGCACCGAAGACCTGGCCGACTGCGACCTCGTCATCGAATCGGCCACCGAGAAGGAAGAGGTGAAGCGCAAGATCTTCACCGGCCTGTGCCAGGTGCTGCGGCCCGACGCGCTGCTGGCCTCCAATACCTCGTCCATCTCCATCACCCGGCTTGCCGCCGCCACCGACCGTCCCGAGCGCTTCATCGGCATTCACTTCATGAATCCGGTGCCGCTGATGGAGCTGGTGGAACTGGTGCGCGGCATCGCCACCGACGACGACACCTTCGAAAGCTCGAAGCAGTTCGTCACGCGCCTGCACAAGACCTATGCGGTGGCCGAGGACTTCCCGGCCTTCATCGTCAACCGCATCCTGCTGCCCATGATCAACGAGGCCATCTACACCCTCTACGAGGGCGTCGGCAGCGTGGATTCCATCGACCGGGCCATGAAGCTCGGGGCGAACCATCCCATGGGGCCGCTGCAGCTGGCCGACTTCATCGGCCTCGACACCTGTCTTGCGGTCATGCAGGTGCTGCACGAGGGCCTGGCGGACTCCAAGTACCGCCCCTGCCCGCTGCTGGTGAAATATGTCGAGGCCGGCTGGCTCGGTCGCAAGACCCAGCGCGGCTTCTACGACTATCGCGGCGAGAAGCCGGTCCCGACCCGCTGAGAGCGCGGGGCGGCCCCGGCCGCCCTTGCCTGCGCTTGAGGCGCGTCGGTGCCGCGCGCCCTCAGCCCTCCACGGCCACCCCCGGCAGGTCCACCCGCTGCAACAGGCCGCCGCCCGGCCGGTTGGCGAGGGTGAGGCGGCCGCCGTGGCGCGAGACGATCTCGTTGGCGATGGCAAGGCCCAGCCCCGCGCCGGGAATCTTGACCTGACGCGCCGGATCTACCCGGAAGAACGGCTCGAACACCTGCCCCATCAGCGCCTCCGGAATGCCGGGGCCGTCATCCTCGATCAGCAATACCACCCGGCCCGCCTCGGCGCTGACGGCCACCCGCGCACCGCCGCCATGGGTCGCGGCGTTGACCACCAGATTGCGCACCGCCCGCTTCAGCGACAGGGGCCGCCCGCGCACCGCCGCCGGTGACGCGCCGACCAGGCGGACGGGTCGCCGCGCCTCGGCCACCTCTGCCACCACGCCATCCACCAGATCGTCGAGACGCACGATCTCCTCCGGGCCCCCCTCCACCTCCTCGCGCACCAGCCGGATGGCACTGTCCGCGATGCGGTCCAGTTCCTCCAGGTCGGAGAGCCACTGGGCACGTTCCTCGTCGTCGGGGATGAACTCGGCGCGCAGGCGCATGCGGGTGAGCGGGGTGCGCAGATCATGGGCGGCGCCGGCCACGATGCGCATGCGGCTGTCCATGGCCACCTTCAGGCGGGCCGACAGGCGGTTGATGGCGGCGGCCGCCGCGCGCACCTCGGCCGGCCCCTCCTCGGGCAACACCGGCAGTTCGCCGTCGGGGCCGATGCGTCCGGCCGCCTCCTCGATCAGGGACAAAGGCTTCGTCAGCCGGCGGACGGCGAATACCACCACCAGCGTCACCCCCGCCACCATGAAGGCGAGCCAGGTGGCGAAACCGAACGTACCGCCCGGCGGGCCGGGGGGCGGGCGCATGGGGCCGAAGCGCCGCTGAAGCACCAGCCAGCGGCCGTCGGCAAGGCCCAGCGCGGTGAGCGACGGACCATCGGGGCCCGGCTGCCCCTCAGGCCCCGGGCGAAACACCCGCACCGGCATGGTCCGGCCGAGGCGGGCGAGACCTTCGGCCAGCATGCGCGTGGCCTCGGGATCGATCTCGCCCTCGGGCGGCGCCGGCTGGATCACCGCTCGCCCGCCGCCGGGTTGCGTGGGGCCTGCCCCGGTCGCGGTTCCCGTGGTGGGCGCGGAGGCCGCCAGATCGGCGATCACGGCCAGTTCCTGAGCGTTCTCGGCCCCCCGTCCCTGAAGCGGCCACTCCGGACGGGTCAGGAAGAAGGAGGCGACATTGGCCAGAGCCGTCACCACAAGAACGGCCACCACCAGGAGCGCGGTGACCTGTGCGCGCAGGGTCCTCACGAGGCGTCCTCCCGGTCCACCCGCACCGCAAGCTGATAGCCGCCGTTGCGCAGGGTCTTCAGGATCTGGAACGCGCCCTGGTCGCCGAGCTTGCGCCGCAGGCGGCTCACCAGCACGTCCACCGAGCGGTCGAACGGCCCGGCCTCGCGGCCACGGGTGATATCCAGCAACTGCTCGCGGGAGAGGATACGGCCCGGCCGCTCCAGGAAGGCCATCAGCAGGTCGAACTCGGCACCGGTGAGCTGGATCTCCACCCCCTCGCCATCGGTCACGCGGCGCAGCTCCGGCTCCGCGCGGAAGCGAGCGAAGCGAAAGGCCGAGGCCGCTACCGGCTCCGGCTCAGCCCCGCCGGTGCGCCGGAGCACGGCGCGGATGCGCGCCACCAGCTCTCGCGGGTTGAACGGCTTGCCGAGATAATCGTCGGCGCCGATCTCCAGCCCGATGATGCGGTCCACATCCTCCTTCAGCGCGGTGAGCAGGATGACGGGGATCCGCGAGCGGTTGCGCAGGGCGCGGCACAGATCGAGGCCGGAGGCGTCCGGCAGCATCAGGTCGAGCACCACGAAGTCGATGCGCTGGGTGGCGAGCTTCTCCTCCATCTCCCGCCCGTCGCCGGCCGTGGTGACGCGGAAGCCCTGGGCCGCCAGATAGCGCCCGAGCAATTTCCGGATTTCGAGATCGTCGTCGACGACGAGAATATGCGTTGCGCCTTCGGACTGCACCGGCGTCTCCTTTTCGCCGAGTCTAGCGGAGACGCGCCACCGCCGCGCCCTCCATTGCATCGAAGCGTTGCCCACCGGCTTCGAGCAACATTGCGATACAAATTCGGCCCGCGCCGACACCTTGGGACATGTCCCGACCTTCGCCAGCAACGGGACGGGGCGAAAGTGCCTTCAACCTGAAGACAGACAGGAGGCACCCCATGTCGTTCAAGCCCCTGCGCTCCAAGCTCCTGGCGGGCGTCACCCTCGCCCTCGTGGCGGGATGCGCCTTCGCTGCGTCCATGTCCGGCCCCGCCGCCTCGAAGACGCAGGACCGGCTACCGCAGGCCGCCGCGGGCGCCCCGGTGCGCGTCGCGGCCCTCGCCATGGAAGGCCTGCCGCTGCCGCCGGAACTGCCCCGGGACCTGCCGCCACCCGGCCTGGGTGACGAGGCCGGCACGCCGCCGCGCCCCGGCCATCCGCGAGACGCCGCCCGATCGCGCGGTGGCCCGCCCCCCGGCGGACCGCTGGGCCTCGCCCAGACCTTGGCTGCCGCCGAAACCGCCATCGGCGTCCGGCCGAACCAGATGGACGCCTGGCGCGACTTCACCGACGCCTTCCAGGCTGCCCTTCCTCCACCTCCGCCCCCTGCGGGCGCGCCCTTCCCGCCGCCCGGTGCATCCGCCGCGGCGCCCGCCCCCTTCGCCCTCGTCACAGCCCTTGCGGTGCGCGACGAGGAGGCCGGCAAGGCCGGCGCGCGGCTGCGGCAGGCGGTGGAAACCCTGAAGGCGCGCCTGTCCGAGGACCAGCTCCAGCGGCTGGCCCAGATCGAGCCGGCACTTCTGCCGTCACCGCCGCCCGGCCTCGTCCCGCCCCCGCCCGGCGGTCGGCGCGGCCCCCCAGATCGCCTCCCGCCCAGGTAGAGGCTCCGCGAAGGAAGGGAGTCTCGCCGCCCTTGATCCTCCCTTCCCCACAGCGGGCGTGCTCCGGCACGCCCGCTGTCTGCGTTTGCGCAGGTGGTCATAGAAAAGACGGTGAGACCAGCACCTGCCGAGGTCCCGTTTCAAGGGATCGCGCGGCCGGTCATATGCCTGTCGTGATATGTAGAATAAGTTCCTGAAAACGATTTCACGGACTGGACGGCCTCCAGTCGGCGGCTTCAGGATCGCGCGATGGCACGCATCGTCACCATTCGCACCGTCGCCGAACGCGCCGGCTGCTCCATCGCCACCGTCAGCCGGGTCATCAACCGCTCGGCCCCCACCAGCCCCGCCGTGGAAGCGCGCGTGCGCGCGGCCGTCGCCGAACTCGGCTTCCGCCCGAGCGAGATCGGCCGCGCGCTGAAGACGTTGCGCACCAGGACGCTGGGCGTGGTCATCCCCAGCCTGACCAATCCGGTGTTCGCCGCCTCGGTCGCCGGCATGCAGTCGGCGGCGCGGGAGCGGCAGCACACGCTGCTGCTCACCGCCACCGATTACGAACCCGGCGCCGAGGCCGAGCTGGTGGAAACGCTGGTGGCCCAGAATGTGGCCGGCCTCATCCTCACCGTTGCCGATGCCGCGGAGAACGCCACCCTCGACCTGCTGGACGCGGAGGGCATCCCCTACGTCCTGGTCCATAACGAGCCCACCCGCCCCGGGCGGGCCGCCGTATGCGTGGACAATGCCGCCGCCACCTTCGCCCTCACCGAGACCATGATCGCGGCCGGGCACCGGCGCATCGCCTATCTCGCCGGGCGCTTCGCGACCTCCGATCGTGCCCGCCGCCGCTTTGAGGGCTACCGCGCCGCCATGGAAGCGGCGGGCCTTGAGCCCGAGGCTCCCCTCGAGCTCGATTATCTCGGCGATGCGCCGAGCCATGCCGAGGCCCTCGCCGGCCTCTTCTGTGCCGGAGCGCCCCCCACGGCGGCGCTCTGCTCCAACGACCTGCTCGCCCTCTCCGTGGTCGGCGCCCTGCGCACGCTGGGGCTCCGCGTGCCGGACGACGTCTCGGTCGCCGGCTTCGACGGCATCGCCCTGGGCGGCGCCGTCCACCCCACCCTCGCCACGGTGGACACGCCCACCCGCCTCATGGGCGCGCACGCCGTGGCGATGCTCTTCACCATGATCGAGGCGGGCGCCGCGCCCCGCGTCGAGCACCTGCCCTTCACGCTCCGCCCCGGCGGAACGCTCGCTCCCAGAGGAGCCGCCGATCCGATTGGATCGCAAGCCGACCGGTTAACGCGTTCTCTTTCCTAGAGTTTGGAGCCGGAAGCCGCCATCCCGCGGCAACCCGGCAAGCCCCTTCCTTCTCCCGAGGCCAGCCATGCGCCCCACCCTTCCCCGCCTCCTCAAAGCCGGCGCCTTCGCCGCGCTCGCCCTCGCGACGCTTCCCCTCGCCGGCCGACCTGCCGCCGCGGCGGACGCCATCTGCTACAATTGTCCGCCCGAATGGGCCGACTGGGGCAGCATGCTGAAGGCCATCAAGGCCGACACCGGCATCGACGTGCCGCAGGACAACAAGAATTCCGGCCAGTCCCTCACCCAGATCATCGCCGAGAAGGCGAGCCCGGTGGCGGACGTGGCCTATCTGGGCGTCACCTTCGGCATCAAGGCCAAGGACGCCGGCGTCACCCAGCCCTACGAGCCCAAGGGCTTCGCCGAGATCCCGGCCGGGCTGAAGGACAAGGACGGCAACTGGTTCACCATCCATTCCGGCACGCTCGGCCTGTTCGTGAACAAGGATGCGCTCGGGGGCACCCCCATTCCGGCCTGCTGGGCCGACCTGCTGAAACCCGAATACAAGGGCCTCGTGGGCTATCTCGACCCCACCAGCGCCTTCGTGGGCTATGTGGGCGCGGTGGCCGTGAACGGCGCCATGGGCGGCTCGCTGGACGACTTCAAGCCCGGCATCGAATACTTCAAGAAGCTGCAGGCGAATCAGCCCATCGTGCCGAAGCAGACCTCCTACGCCCGCGTGGTTTCCGGCGAGATCCCCATCCTGTTCGACTACGACTTCAACGCCTACCGCGCCCGCTACTCGGACATGGGGCACTTCGAATTCGTCATCCCCTGCGAGGGCAGCGTGGTGGTGCCCTATGTGATGACCATGGTGAAGGGCGCCCCCCACCCCGAGGCGGCCAAGAAGGTGCTGGACTACGTGCTCTCCGACAAGGGCCAGACCATGTGGGCCAAGGCCTACCTCCGGCCGGCCCGCGACATCAAGCTGCCGCCGGAGGTGGCCAGCCGCTTCCTGCCCGCCGCCGACTATGCCCGCGCCAAACCGGTGGACTACGCCAAGATGGAAGCCGCCCAGAAGGCCTTCTCGGAAGCCTATCTGAACGCGGTGAAGTGAGGGGATGAACCTCGCCGGCTCCCTCTCCCGCCTGCGGGGGAGGGAGCCGGCCTGTCCTTGCGCAGTTTTCCCGCGCGTATCCTTGAGACCACCTCATGCACAGCGCCGACCGCCTCGCCCGCCTGTTCCTCCTGCCGCTGTTCCTGTTCGTGGCGGCGTTCTTCCTGCTGCCCATGGTGCGGTTGGTGGGCGTGGCCGGATCAGGCCCCAACGGCATGGCGGAATATCTCGCCATCCTCACCAATCCGCGCCATTTCGCGACCCTGGTCGCCACGCTGCTCCTTTCCGCCGCGGTGACGGCGGCGACGCTGGCCATCGGCACGGTGGTGGCGCTGTTCCTCGCCCGCAACCGCTTCTTCGGCCGGCCGCTGCTGGTGTCCCTGCTGACCCTGCCGCTGGCCTTTCCCGGCGTGGTGGTGGGCTTCATGGTCATCCTGCTCGCCGGCCGGCAGGGGCTGCTCGCCGGCCTCTCCATGGGGCTCGGACTGGGACGGTGGGTGTTCGCCTATTCCATGGCCGGGCTGTTCGCGGGCTATGTCTATTTCTCCCTGCCCCGGGTGCTGGTCACCCTCATGGCGGCGGTGGAGAAGCTGGATCCGGCGCTGGAGGAGGCCGCCCGCTCGCTGGGTGCAAGCCGCGCGCTGGTACTGCGGGACGTGACCCTGCCCGGCATCGCCCCGGCGCTCATGGCCTCCGGCGCCATTGCGTTTGCCACCGCCATGGGTGCCTTCGGCACCGCCTTCACACTCGCCACACGCATCGATGTGCTGGCCATGACCATCTATACGGAGTTCACCTTGAACGCGAACTTCGCCACGGCGGCCGCCCTCTCCATCGCGCTTGGCCTCATCACCTGGGTGGTGCTGGCGCTGGCGCGCAATCTCGCCGGCTCCGGCGTCGCGGCGGCAGGATGACGTGATGACCGCGTCGATGAAACCCCACCGCCTCACCTTCGCATTCCAGTTGATGGTGACGCTGCTGGCCTGCGCCTTCCTGATGGTGCCGGCGGGCGCCTCCATCCTCGCCGGCTTCACCGTCAATTACTTTCGCGGCGTCTCCTCCGGCCTCACGCTGAAGTGGATCGGCGAGGTGCTGGCGCTTTATTCCGACACCATCCTCCTCTCCATCGCCATCGCGCTCGGCACCCTCAGTGTCACCCTGCTCATCGGCGTTCCCGCCGCATGGGCGCTGGCGCGGAAGCCCTCGCGGCTGACGCGGCTGGTGGAGGAGGTGGTGACCCTGCCCGTCGCCATCCCCGGCCTCGCGCTGGCGCTGGCCCTCATCCTGGCCTACGGCGGCATCCGCGAATTCCGCATGAGCCCGCTCTTCATCCTCACCGGGCACGTGCTCTACACCCTGCCCTTCATGCTGCGGGCGGTGATGGCGGTGCTCGCCGCCGTCGACGTGCGCACGCTGGAAGAGGGCGCCGCCTCGCTGGGCGCCTCGCCGCTGCAACGCTTCTTCCATGTGGTGGTGCCCAATGCGCGGGGCGGCATCCTCGCCGGGGCGCTGATGGTGGTGACCCTCTCCATCGGCGAGTTCAACCTCACCTGGATGCTGCACACGCCCCTTACCAAGACGCTGCCGGTGGGCCTTGCCGACAGCTACGCCTCCATGCGCCTCGAAATCGCGAGCGCCTACACGCTGGTATTCTTCGTCATGATCGTGCCCCTCCTCGTCGCCCTCCAGCTGTTCGGCCGCACCGTGCAGAGCGCGGCGCGATGAACCGGGGCGCCGCCATCACGGTCGCCGGCTGCGGCAAGACCTTCGCCGACGGCACAAAAGCCCTCGCGCCCCTCGATCTCGACGTCAGGGCGGGCGAGACCCTTGTGCTGCTCGGCCCCTCGGGCTGCGGCAAGACCACCCTGCTGCGCCTCATCGCCGGGCTGGAGGCCCCCGACGCGGGCGGGCATATCCGCTTCGACGGGGCGGACGTGACCGCCCTGCCCATCGAGAAGCGCAACGTGGGCATGGTGTTCCAGTCCTATGCCCTGTTCCCCAACATGAGCGTCATCGACAATGTGGCCTACGGCCTGCGCGTGCGCGGCATGGCGCAGGCGGCGCGGCGCGCGCAGGCCGCGGGCGTGCTGGAGATGATGCGCATCGGCGCGCTGGCGCAGCGGCGCATCGACCAGCTTTCCGGCGGCCAGCGCCAGCGGGTGGCGCTGGCCCGCGCCCTCGCCGTGGAGCCGCGCGTGATCCTCCTGGACGAGCCGCTCACCGCGCTGGACGCAGCCCTGCGCGAGCATCTGCGTGGCGAGATCGACGCGCTGCTGAAACGCCTCGCCATCACCGCCATCTATGTCACCCACGACCAGGCCGAGGCTCTGGCCCTGGGCGACCGGATCGTGGTGATGCGCAACGGCGCCATCGCGCAGGTGGGCACCCCGCGCGATGTGTATTTCCGCCCCGCCGACGATTTCGTGGCCGATTTCGTGGGCGTCACCAACCGCCTCGCGGGCACGGTGACGGATGGCCGCTTCGAGACCGCCGCCGGTTCCGTTCCGTTGCCGCCGGATCTTTCGCCACCCGCCACCGCCCCGGGCGGGCAAGGTGCGGCGCGGCTGCTGTTCCGTCCCGAGGCGGCGCGGCTCGCGAGCGCGGCGGATGCCAGCCTCGTGTTCGAGGTGGTGCAGGTGGAATTCCAGGGCGCCCGCCAGAAGGTCACCCTCAAGGACCCGGCCGGGACCCGCATCCTGGTGGAGGCACCCGCGGATGGAACGCTGGCCCCCGGCACCGCCGTGGGGCTTATCCTCGATCCTGCCCGAATCAGCCTCGCCTGATGGTCTTAACCCGGTCCTGCCTCGTCTGATCCTGCCCCATGCTCATCGCCCAACTCACCGACACCCACATCCGCCGCCCCGGCACCCTCGCCTATGGGGTGGTGGACACGGCGCTTTATCTGGAAGCCGCGGTCGCCCACATCCTCGCCCTCGCGCCCCGGCCCGACGTGGTGATCGTCACCGGCGACCTGACGGATTTCGACGACCCGGCCGAATATGCCCGCTTCCGGGCGATCACGGCGGCGCTGCCCATGCCGCTGTTTCCCATTCCGGGGAACCACGACTCGTCCGCAGGACTGCTCGCCGCCTTCCCTGAGATCGCGGCGCGGTGCGACGGCGGGCGGGTGAATTATGTGGTCGAGGATTTCCCGCTGCGGCTGGTGATGCTGGATTCCACCGTCCACGGCCGCCCCCATGGTGCGCTGGGCGAAGAGGGCCTCGCCTTCCTCGACCGCGCGCTGGGCGCGGCGCCCGGGCGGCCGGCCTTCGTCAGCGCCCACCATCCGCCGTTCCTCACCGGCATCCGGCACATGGACGTGCAGAACCTGTCCGACGCGGCGCGGCTGGAAGAGGTGTTCGGCCACTGGCCCCAAGTGCTGGGCTTCACCTGCGGCCATGTCCACCGAGCGGTGACCACCACCTTCGCCGGCGTCACCGCCACCATCGGGCCGGCCCCCGCCCATTCCGTGAGCCTCGCCCTCGATCCGCAAGCGCCGCCCACCTTCCACATGGAGCCGCCGAGCCTGTCCCTGCACCTGTTCACGGATGGCCGGGTGGTGACCCACCGCAGCTTCATCGGCGCCTATGACGGTCCGCACCCCTTCTTCGGCCCGGACGGCAAGGCCATCGGCACGCCCAAGCGCGCCTGAGCGCAGGCATCGTTCCCAGCCTGAGCTTTGCAGCCGTTCGCACCCGGCAGCCTGGCCTCCGAATTGGTGTGGCAGGACATGGCACGCTCGTGCAAGGTATTGAGAGAAGGCACGATATCCCCGTCGAGCACGGGAAAAATGCACTCCGGCGCGGCGAGCGCCATCCGATGGGAGAAGAGGCCATGGCAGGAGACAAGGTCGCGCTGGTCACGGCAGGCGGCAGCGGCATGGGCGCGGAAGCCGCCCGCCGGCTCGCAGGCGACGGCTTCAAGGTGGGCATCCTGTCATCATCCGGCAAAGGCGAGGCGCTCGCGCAGGAACTGGGCGGGTTTGGCCTGACCGGCTCCAACCAGTCGAACGACGACCTGAAGCGCCTTGTCGATGATGCAATGGCACGCTGGGGCCGCATCGACGTCCTGGTGAACAGTGCGGGCCATGGACCGAGGGCCCCGGTGCTGGAGATCAGCGACGCCCAGTGGCACACCGGGCTCGACGTCTACCTGATGAACGTGATCCGCCCGACGCGCCTCGTCACCCCCATCATGCAGGCGCAGAAGTCCGGCGTGATCATCAACATTTCCTCGGCCTGGGCGTTCGAGCCCACCGCCATGTTTCCGACCTCGGCCGTATTTCGTGCCGGCCTCGCCGCTTTCACCAAGATCTTCGCCGACACCTACGCGCCCGACAACGTGCGGATGAACAACGTCCTCCCCGGCTGGATCGACAGCCTGCCCGCCACCGAGGAGCGCCGGCAAGGCGTGCCCATGCAGCGCTATGGCACGAGCCAGGAGATCGCGGCCACCGTCGCCTTCCTGGCCTCGGAGGGCGCAGGCTACATCACGGGCCAGAACATCCGCGTCGACGGCGGCCTCACCCGATCCATCTGAGCGCCCGCTTGGAAATTCAAAAAGGGCGTTGCCGCAATCACGTCCGCCGCGCCCGGCTCAATCCGCTTGGCTGAAGGGCGCGCGTGACGTACCGAGTATGATCCATGGTTCCACTCTCAACCCGGCATGGCCTCGTTGCATAAGCTCCTTGCGGCGCTCGTGATCGCTCTGCTCGCATCGGTGTCGGGCGGGAATGCCCGCGCCGAGCCACCCGCCCGATCGCCGGCAAACGCGGTGCCGGTCAATTCCTTCGATGACCTGTCCCGCGCGCTGTTCGCCTGCTGGGTTCCCCCGCCGGGAACGATGGGCTTCGAGATCACTCTGCGCTTCGGCCTCACCGGCAAGGGCGAGCTGCGCGGCAAGCCGCTGGCCACCTATTCGGTGCTGACCGGCCCGCCGGACCTTCAACGGGCCTTCGTGGCCGCCGCCATTCTCGCCCTGAGCAACTGCACGCCGGTGCTGATGACCGAGGCCTTCGCCCGCGTCGCAGCGGCGCGGGTGCTGACCATCCGCTTTATTGCGACCGGACGGGAGACCTGAGCGCCCCCTCTCGCCACCGTTCTAAGACCGGGGCGGGTCACCACCGCAATCCGTGAACCGGGGCATTCGGCGGATGCCAAAGATACCGCCGCAAGGAAGAGAACGGCCGCGCTCGGGCGTACGTCATTCCGGTCCGTCGACAAGCGGACTGGGATTGGCAAAGCGCAGCAGCGCCGCTTAATCCTGGATCAGGATTTCAGGCCCCAGAATGACAACGCCGTGGGGCTTGAGAGCGGAAAGGGCGCGCGACAGATTTTCTGGCGTCATGCCGAGCAGCGAGGACAAGACCCGCTTCTCGAACCTGAGCCTGACCCGAGCCTCCGTATCGCTTGGAACCGCTTGCCGTAGCAGCCAGTTGGCAAGCCGCTCCGCTCCGGTCCGCAGCTTCTGGTTCTTCACCTCCTTGATGGCGCGCCGGTAGCCGCGCGCGAGTTCGGTGACCACGGCATGGGTGAAGGCAGGGTCGGTGCCCAGCGCCTCGCGTACCTTCTCCGCCGGAATCATCAGGATCTGCGCCTTCTCCAGCGTGCGCGCCGACTGGAGATAGACCTGGTCGTTCAACACCGCGGCGAGGATGAAGGTGCCCACCGGCTCGACGATGCTCATGGTGGTCTCGCGATCGCCGGAGGTGGCGAACAACTCCACCAGCCCCTCCACCACCACGTGCAGAAAATCGGCCGGTTCGCTCTCATTGATCAGCGTGACGCCCGGCGGGAACCGCTGGAGAAACCCGGCGCGCACCAACTCTGCGAACGTGTCCTCCCGCGCATCCCGAAAAAGGAGCAGGTCGCGTATGGCGGCGGCGTCTTCGGGCCTCATGCGTGCCTCGATCGGAGCGGATGAGCCAATAGAAGCCACCGTTTGATAAATGTCAATCGGCAGCAGTAAATATGTAAAATCCAAATACTGAATCATATAATCGAGAGACATTAATGGCTTAAATCATCCCACACTTCGTCGCTCGCAAGCTTTTTACTGATTTAAGTCAAAGCTCAATGGCCCCGCGCGGACGAACTTGCCCGGCGCACGACGAAGCCGTGCCCTTGCAACAGGCGAGATCAGGCCATGCAACCCACTCGAGACGTGAGCGCCGCCGACCAGCGGACCTCCCTCGCCATGAGCACCGTCGCCTTCACCGTATGCTTTGCGGTGTGGACGATCTTCTCCATCATCGGCATCCGCATCCGCCAGGACCTGGGGCTTTCGGACACGCAGTTCGGCCTCCTGGTGGGCACGCCCATCCTCACCGGCTCGCTCATCCGCGTGGCGCTGGGCATCTGGACCGACCTCTATGGCGGGCGCATCGTCTTCACCCTGACCATGCTCGCGGCGGCGGTCGCCACCTTCCTGCTGACCTACGCCACCACCTACCCGCAATTCCTCATCGCCGCCCTCGGCGTCGGCATCGCCGGCGGGTCGTTCGCGGTGGGCGTCGCCTATGTCTCGCGCTGGTATCCGCCGCAGAAGCAGGGCACGGCGCTGGGCATCTTCGGCGCCGGCAACGTGGGCGCGGCGGTCACCAAGTTCCTCGCCCCCTTCGTCCTCGTCGCCTTCGGCTGGCAGATGGTGGCGCAGGTGTGGGCGGCGGCGCTGGTGGTGATGGCCGTCATCTTCTTCGTCACCACCAAGGACGATCCGGTCCTGGTGGAGCGCCGCCGCCTCGGCATCCGGCCGAAGAGCGCGTGGCTGGAGCTGGAGCCGCTCAAGAACATCCAGGTGTGGCGCTTTTCGCTCTATTATTTCTTCGTCTTCGGCGCCTTCGTCGCGCTGGCGCTGTGGCTGCCCCAGTATCTGGTGAAGGTCTACGGCCTCGACATCAAGAGCGCGGGCATGATCGCCGCCTTCTTCTCGGTGCCGGCCAGCCTGTTCCGCGCCTATGGCGGCCATCTCTCCGATGTCTATGGCGCGCGCCGGGTGATGTACTGGACCTTCCTGGTCTCGGTGGCGGCCACCTTCGTCCTGTCCTATCCGCCTACCGACTATGTGGTGCAGGGCATCCATGGCCCCATGGCCTTCCACATGCAGATGGGCGTGGTGGGCTTCACCGTCACCATCTTCGTCCTCGGCTTCTTCATGGCCCTGGGCAAGGCGGCCGTCTACAAGCACATCCCGGTCTACTACCCGAACAACGTGGGCGCCGTGGGCGGCCTCGTGGGCATGATCGGCGGCCTCGGCGGCTTCGTCCTGCCGCTCATGTTCGGGGTGCTCAACGACCTGACCGGGCTGTGGACCAGCTGCTTCATGCTGCTTTTCGTCCTCGCCACGGGCGCCCTCGCGTGGATGCACTTCGCCATCCGCCAGATGGAGCGGGAGGCCACGGGCCAGACGCTGGAGACGCTGCCCCAGCTGCCGGAAATGCAGGGCATGCCGGCCGCAATTACCGCCCCGGCGCCGGTCAAGGGCGCCATCCTCACCGACTGGCGGCCGGAGGACCCGGGCTTCTGGGCCTCCACCGGCCGCGCCATCGCCCGGCGCAACCTGTGGCTGTCCATCCCGGCGCTGCTGTTGTCCTTCGCGATCTGGCAGGTGTGGTCGGTGGTGGTGGCCAAGCTGCCGCTGGTGGGCTTCAAATTCACCACCGACGAGCTCTTCTGGCTCGCCGCGCTGCCGGGCCTGACCGGCGCGACGCTGCGCATCTTCTATTCCTTCATGGTGCCCATCTTCGGCGGGCGGCTGTGGACGACGCTCACCACCTGGTCGCTGATCATCCCGGCGGTGGGCATCGGCTATGCGGTGCAGAACCCGGATACGCCCTATGTGGTGCTGCTGATCCTCGCCCTGCTGTGCGGCTTCGGCGGCGGCAACTTCGCCTCCTCCATGGCCAACATCTCCTTCTTCTTTCCGAAGGCGGAGAAGGGCAACGCGCTGGCGCTGAATGCCGGCCTCGGCAACCTCGGGGTCAGCGTGGTGCAGTTCGTGGTGCCCCTCGTCATCACCACGGGCATCTTCGGCGCGTTCGGCGGCGATCCGGCCATCGTGAAGACGGCGGGCGGGCCGGCCCCCATGTGGCTGCAGAATGCCGGCTTCATCTTCGTGCCCTTCATCGTCCTGTCGGCCTTCGCGGCCTGGTTCGGCATGAACGACATCGCCTCCGCCAAGGCCTCGTTCCGCGAGCAGGCGGTGATCTTCCAGCGCAGGCACAACTGGATCATGTGCTGGCTCTACACCGGCACCTTCGGATCGTTCATCGGCTATTCGGCGGGCTTTCCGCTGCTCACCAACATCCTCTTCCCCGAGGTGAACGCCCTCAAATATGCCTTCCTCGGTCCCCTCGTCGGCGCGCTGGCGCGCTCCGGCACGGGCTGGCTCGCGGACCGCTACGGCGGCGGGCGTGTCACCATCTATGTGTTCGTGCTGATGATGGCGGGCGTCTCCGGCGTGCTGTGGTCCATCGGCATGCGCGCAGAGCCCTGGGCGTTCTGGGCCTTCTTCGGCTGCTTCCTGGTGCTGTTCTTCGCCACCGGCGTGGGCAATGCCTCCACCTTCCAGATGATCCCCGCCATCATGGCGAAGGAGATGGATCGCCTGATGCCCGCCGCCGACGCCGAGACGCGCCGCCGGCAGGCCGAGAAGGAGGCGGCGGCCATCACCGGCTTCACCTCGGCCATCGCCGCCTTCGGGGCCTTCTTCATCCCCAAGGGCTACGGCACCTCCATCGCCCTTACGGGCGGACCCGAAGCGGCGCTGTGGGCCTTCCTCGGCTTCTATGTGAGCTGCCTGCTCATCACCTTCGCCGTCTACACCCGCAAGGGCGGCCTCCTCCATGACATCGAGCGCGGGATCGCCCCGCGCCCCACCCACCGTCCGGCCACGGCCGCGTAACGGGAGGCAGGAAGCACATGTCCCATTTCCTCGACCGTCTCACCTTCTTCCGCCGCGAGACGCAGACCTTTTCCGACGGCCACGGCATCGTCACCCACGAAGACCGCTCCTGGGAGGACGGCTACAGGAAGCGCTGGCAGCACGACAAGATCGTGCGCTCCACCCACGGCGTGAACTGCACCGGCTCCTGCTCGTGGAAGATCTACGTGAAGGGTGGCATCGTCACCTGGGAAACCCAGCAGACGGACTATCCCCGCACGCGGCCCGACCTGCCCAACCACGAGCCCCGCGGCTGCGCCCGTGGCGCCTCCTATAGCTGGTACCTGTATTCCGGCGCGCGGGTGAAATATCCCATGATCCGCGGCCGGCTGCTGAAGCTGTGGCGCGCGGCGCGGGCGAAGCTGCCGCCGGTGGCGGCCTGGGCCTCCATCGTGGAGAATCCCGAGGCGCGCGCGTCCTACACCTCCATCCGCGGCCATGGCGGCCTGGTGCGCTCCACCTGGGACGAGGTGAACGAGCTGATCGGCGCCGCCAACGCCTACACCGTGCGCAAGCACGGGCCGGACCGGGTGGCGGGCTTCTCGCCCATCCCGGCCATGTCCATGGTCTCCTATGCGGCGGGCGCGCGCTATCTCTCGCTCATCGGCGGCGTGTGCCTGTCGTTCTACGACTGGTATTGCGACCTGCCGCCCGCCTCGCCCCAGACCTGGGGCGAGCAGACCGACGTGCCGGAGAGCGCCGACTGGTACAATGCCGGCTTCATCATCGTGTGGGGCTCCAACGTGCCGCAGACCCGCACACCCGACGCCCATTTCTACACCGAGGTGCGCTACAAGGGCACCAAGAGCGCCGTGGTCTCACCCGATTATGCCGAGGCCACCAAGTTCGCCGACATCTGGCTGAACCCCAAGCAGGGCACGGACGCCGCCCTCGCGCTGGCCATGGGCCATGTGATCCTGAAGGAATATCACCTCGACCGGCAGGTGCCTTACTTCGACGATTACTTGCGGCGTTACTCGGACATGCCGTTCCTGGTGCGCCTGGTGGAGCGCAACGGACATCTCGTGCCCGAGCGGATGCTGCGCGCCTCCGACCTGCCGGGAGCGCTGGGCGAGACCAACAATCCGGAATGGAAGACGGTGGCGCTGGACGAGGCTTCGGGTGATCTCGTAGCGCCGCTCGGCTCCATCGGCCATCGCTGGGGCGAAGCGGCCAAGTGGAACCTTGAGGAGAAGGACGGGCAGGGCCGCGACATCCGCCTGAAGCTCTCCCTCGCCGGTGACGGCGGTGAGGTGGAGGCCGTGGACTTCCCCTATTTCGGCGGTCGGGCGACCGAGCATTTCGTCGCCACCCAGCACGGCGAGATCCTCACCCGCAATGTGCCGGTGCGCACCCTCGCGGCCGCTGACGGAAGCGAGATGAAGGTCGCCACCGTCTACGACCTGATGATGGCGAACTACGGCGTCGACCGTGGCTTCGGCGGCGACCACGTCGCCGCCTCCTATGACGATGACGTGCCCTTCACCCCCGCCTGGGCGGAGCGCATCACCGGCGTGAAGCGCGAGGCCATCGTCACCGTGGCGCGCGAGTTCGCCACCAATGCGGAGAAGACCAACGGCCGGTCCATGGTGATCATCGGCGCGGCCATGAACCACTGGTACCACATGGACATGAGCTACCGGGGGGTGATCAACCTCCTGGTGTTCTGCGGCTGCGTCGGCCAGTCCGGCGGCGGCTGGTCGCATTATGTGGGGCAGGAGAAGCTGCGCCCGCAGACCGGGTGGCAGCCCTTGGCCTTCGGCCTCGACTGGAGCCGCCCGCCGCGCCAGCAGAACGCCACCTCCTTCTGGTACGCTCACACGGACCAGTGGCGCTACGAGACCCTGACCGCCGGCGAGATCCTCTCCCCCACCGCGCCGGAGGGCGACTGGAACCAGACCTTCATCGACTACAACGTGAAGGCCGAGCGTATGGGCTGGCTGCCCTCGGCGCCCCAGCTCAAGCAGAACCCGCTGGACATCGCCACCCGGGCCAAAGCGGCCGGCCGGGAGGTGAAGGACTATGTGGCCTCCGCCCTGAAGTCCGGCGAGCTGGAACTGTCCTGCCACGATCCGGACCATGAGGCCAACTGGCCGCGCAACCTGTTCATCTGGCGCTCCAACCTGCTCGGCTCCTCCGGCAAGGGCCACGAATACTTCCTCAAGCACCTGCTCGGCACGCAGAACGGCGTCATGGGCAAGGATCTCGGCGCGGAGGGCGCCGTGCGCACCAAGGAAGTCACCTGGCATGAAGAGGCGCCGAAAGGAAAGCTCGACCTGCTGGTGACGCTGGACTTCCGCATGTCCACCACCTGCGTCTACTCGGACATCGTGCTGCCCACCGCCACCTGGTACGAGAAGAACGACCTCAACACCTCGGACATGCATCCCTTCATCCATCCGCTGTCGGCGGCGGTGGACCCGGCGTGGGAAGCCCGCTCCGACTGGGACATCTACAAGGGCATCGCCAAGGCCTTCTCGCTGGCTGCGCCGGAGGTGCTGGGCGTGGAGGAGGACACCGTCCTCACCCCCATCCTGCACGACACCGCCGGCGAGCTGGCGCAGGCCTTCGACGTGAAGGACTGGAAGAAGGGCGAGGTGGAACCGATCCCCGGCAAGACCATGCCCCAGGTCACCGTGGTGACGCGCGACTATCCCGCAACCTATGCCCGCTTCACGGCGCTGGGCCCGCTGATGGAGAGCATCGGCAACGGCGGCAAGGGCATCGCCTGGAAGACCGGGCACGAGGTGGATGCCCTGCGCGCCCTCAACGGCGTGCATCGCGACGGGCCGGCCAAGGGCCTGCCGAAGATCGAGACCGACATCGACGCCACCGAGGTCATCCTCATGCTGGCGCCGGAGACCAACGGCGAGGTGGCGGTGAAGGCGTGGGACGCCCTCTCCAAAGCCACCGGGCGTGAGCATGCCCACCTGGCGCGGGCGAAGGAGGACGAGAAGATCAGCTTTCGCGATGTGCAGGCCCAGCCGCGCAAGATCATCTCCTCGCCCACCTGGTCGGGCATCGAGAGCGAGACCGTCTGCTACAGCGCCGGCTACACCAACGTGCACGAGCTGATCCCCTGGCGCACCCTCTCCGGCCGCCAGCAGCTCTACCAGGATCATCTGTGGATGCGGGCCTTCGGCGAGGGTCTCGTGACCTGGAAGCCCCCGGTGGACCTGAAGACCATCGTCGGCCACCGCGACGCCCGGCCCAACGGGCACACGGAAATCGTGCTCAACTTCATCACCCCGCACCAGAAATGGGGCATCCATTCCACCTACACCGACAACCTCTTGATGCTGACGCTGAACCGCGGCGGCCCGGTGGTGTGGGTGTCGGAGGATGACGCCCGCGTGGCCGGCATCGTCGACAACGACTGGGTGGAAGTGTTCAACGCCAACGGCGCGCTGACCGCCCGCGCAGTGGTCTCCCAGCGCGTCATGCCGGGCATGATGATGATGTACCACGCCCAGGAAAAGATCGTGAACACGCCCGGCTCCGAGCTTACCGGCAACCGCGGCGGCATCCACAACTCGGTGACCCGCACGGTGCTGAAGCCGACCCACATGATCGGCGGCTACGCCCAGTTGGCCTACGGCTTCAATTACTACGGCACCGTGGGATCGAACCGCGACGAGTTTGTCGTCATCCGCAAGATGAACAAGGTCGACTGGCTGGAAGAGCCTCTTTCGACCACCCCGGCGAAGGAGATGGCCCAATGAAGATCCGTGCCCAGATCGCCATGGTTCTGAACCTCGACAAGTGCATCGGGTGTCACACCTGCTCGGTCACCTGCAAGAACGTGTGGACCAGCCGCCAGGGTGTCGAATACGCCTGGTTCAACAATGTGGAGACCAAGCCCGGCGTCGGCTATCCCCGTGAATGGGAGAACCAGAAGAAGTGGAACGGCGGCTGGCGCCGCAAGGCGAACGGCAAGATCGAGCCGAGGATGGGCGCCAAGTGGCGCATCCTCGCCAACATCTTCGCCAATCCGGACCTGCCGGAGATCGACGATTACTACGAGCCCTTCACTTTCGACTACGAGCACCTGCACACGGCGAAGGAATCCAAGGCGTTCCCGACCGCCCGCCCGCGATCGCTGATTTCCGGCGAGCGGATGGAGAAGATCGAATGGGGGCCGAACTGGGAGGAGATCCTCGGCGGCGAGTTCGAGAAGCGCCGGAAGGATGTGAATTTCGAGGGCATTCAGGCCGACATCTACGGCCAGTTCGAAAACACCTTCATGATGTACCTGCCGCGCCTGTGCGAGCACTGCCTCAACCCAACCTGCGCGGCGGCCTGCCCCTCCGGCGCCATCTACAAGCGAGAGGAGGACGGCATCGTCCTCATCGACCAGGACAAGTGCCGGGGCTGGCGCATGTGCGTCTCCGGCTGCCCCTACAAGAAGATCTATTACAACTGGTCTTCGGGAAAATCGGAGAAGTGCATCTTCTGCTATCCGCGCATCGAGGCGGGCCAGCCCACCGTGTGCTCGGAGACCTGCGTCGGCCGCATCCGCTATCTCGGCGTGCTGCTCTATGATGCCGACCGCATCGAGGAGGCGGCCAGCGTCGCCGACGAGACGAAGCTCTACCAGGCCCAGCTCGACCTTTTCCTCGATCCCAAGGACCCCGCCGTCATCGCCCAGGCCCGCGCCGACGGCGTGCCGGATGCCTGGATCGAGGCGGCGCGCCACTCGCCCATCTGGAAGATGGCCATGGAGTGGAAGGTGGCGTTCCCGCTCCATCCCGAATACCGCACCCTGCCCATGGTGTGGTACGTGCCGCCGCTCTCGCCCATCCAGAACGCCGCCGCCTCCGGCAAGATGGGGCTCGACGGCGAGATGCCGGACGTCCGCTCCCTGCGCATCCCGCTGAAGTATCTCGCCAACCTGCTCACGGCTGGCAACGAGGAGCCGGTTGCCCTGGCGCTGGAACGCATGCTGGCCATGCGCGCCTACATGCGCGCCAAGACCGTGGACGGGCGCATCGACGAGCGCATCGCCGCCAAGGTGGGCCTCACCGGCGCAGCCATCGACGACATGTACCAGGTGATGGCCATCGCCAATTACGAGGACCGCTTCGTCATCCCCACCGCCCACCGCGAATGGAGCGAGGACGCCTACGATTTGCGGGGATCCTGCGGCTTCTCCTTCGGCAACGGCTGCTCCGGCGGCGACAGCGATCTCAACCTGTTCGGCAGTCCTTCAACGAAGAAGGCCCGCACCCCCATGGAGGTGGAGTGATGGCGAGCGCATCCCCGAACCTGACCTTCAAGGCCCTCTCCGCGCTCCTCGCCTATCCGGGCGAGGATCTGGTAGCCGCCGCGCCGGCCATCGCCGACGTGCTGGCCCTGGAGGGCCTCGTGGCAGAGCCGGCGCGTGCCGGCCTCGCGCCACTGCTTGAGGAGTTGGCGCAAGACGACCTGTTCGCCCTGCAGGAGACCTATGTGGGCCTGTTCGACCGCACGCGGCGTCTGTCGCTGCATCTGTTCGAGCACGTGCATGGCGAAAGCCGCGACCGGGGGCAGGCCATGGTGGACCTCGCCGCGCTCTACGAGAAGGGTGGGTTGGTGCTCGTCGCCAACGAGCTGCCGGACTACCTGCCGCTGTTCCTGGAATTCCTCTCCACCCGCCCCCTGCCCGAGGCGCAGGCCCTCATCGCCGACATCGCCCACATCCTCGCGAGCCTGGAGGAACGGCTCATCGCGCGCAGCTCCGCCTATGCGGCGGTGTTCGCCGCCTTGCGGACGCTGGCTACGGACGGGGCGGTGGCCGCCCCCGCCCCGGCACCCGCGGTGGATGAGCCGGTGGACGACCTGGCCGCCCTCGACGCCGCCTGGGAGGAAACCGCAGTCACCTTCGGGCCGGGCGAGGGCATGGGGGCGTGCTCCGTGGACCGATTCAGAACCCAGTTGCGTGCCGCCCAACGCGACGCGCGCCACACCGCAGCCTGAGGGAGGACGATCATGTCGCAGACCATCAATGCCGCCCTGTTCGGCTGGTACCCCTATCTTTGCCTCACGGTGTTCCTGCTCGGCAGCCTGGTCCGCTTCGACCGCGAGCAATACACCTGGAAGACCGGCTCCTCACAGCTGCTGCGCCGCAAGCAATTGCGCCTGGGGTCGAACCTGTTCCACGTGGGCATCCTGGTGATCTTCATCGGCCATGCCGGCGGGCTTTTGACACCCCTCTGGGTGTTCGATGCGCTCGGCATCTCCCATTCGTTCAAGCAGGGCCTCGCCATCACGGTGGGCGGCATCGCCGGCATCATGTGCTTCGCGGGCATTGCGCTGCTGGCCCACCGCCGGCTGTTCGATCCGCGCATCCGCGCCAATTCGAGCTTCGGCGACACCGCCATCCTGCTGCTGCTGTGGGTGCAGCTCACTCTCGGGCTCTCCACCATCTTCGTCTCGCTGCACCACATGGACGGGCACGAGATGGTGAAGTTCATGACCTGGGCGCAGGGCATCCTCACCCTCCAGCCCTCGGCGGCCGCCTATGTGGCGGACGTCAGCCCCGTGTTCAAGGCGCACCTGCTGCTGGGCATGACGATCTTCCTCGTCTTCCCCTTCACCCGCCTCGTCCACGTGTGGAGCGCGCCGGTCTGGTATCTCGGCCGCACCGGCTACCAGGTGGTGCGCACCCGTTTGCCCCGAAGCGCCGCCCGGCCCGCAACGGGAGGCCGGACGCTGGCCGCGGTGCGCCCGGCCGCGCCCCGCTCCTTCAACCGTCCGGCGGAGTGAGCGCCATGACCGAAATCATCGGCACATCCCCCGCGGCCCGCCCGCAGCATCGCCCGGACGAAGTGCGCGTGGACGGCGTGGTCATCCCCCGCGCCGCCATCGCCCGCGAGATCCAGAACCACTCGGCGAAGACCCCGGCTGACGCCTGGCGCGCCGCCGCCCGTGCCCTCGTCGTGCGGGAGCTTCTTCTAGCCGAGGCGCGGCGCCTCGACATCGTCGCCGAGCCGGCGACCGACGCCGACGGCACCCGCGAAACCGACGAGGAGGCGACCATCCGCACCCTCCTCGAACGCGAAGTCACGGTGCCCAAGGCCGACACCGCCACGTGCCGGCGCTATTTCGAGCGCAACCGCGCGGCCTTCCGCTCGGATGACCTCTACGAGGTTTCGCACATCCTCATCCCCGCCCCGCCGGCCGACGAGGCCAGGCGCTCGGCGGCACGGGCCGAGGCGGAAGCGGTGCTGCGCGCCCTGCTGACGGATGAAACCGCATTCGCCGAGATGGCCCGGGCGCATTCCGCCTGCCCGTCGCGCGAGGTGGGCGGCAGCCTCGGCCAGATCGGACCGGGACAGACGGTGCCGGAGTTCGAGACCGCGCTGTCGGCCATCGACCCCGGCTCGGTCCATCCGCAGCTCGTGGCCACGCGCTACGGCTTCCACATCGTGCGGGTCGCCCAGCGCCTGCTCGGCGAGGACCTGCCGTTCGAGGCAGCGGAGGAAGCCATCGCGGCGCATCTGGAGGTGACCTCCTGGCACATCGCCATGCGCCAGTATCTGAGCCTGCTCGCCGGCAGGGCCGACATTCAGGGCGTCGCCCTCGAAGGGGCGACAACGCCCCTCGTGCAGTAGGGGGAAGCGATGCTGCTCGGCGCCCTCCTGCGGCAATTGCAGGACGAACGGTTCGCGCAGGAAACCCTGTTCGCCCTCGGCGACGTGACCCTCGCGGGACGCGTTGCGCAGGCGGGGGCGCGCTTCGGCGAGACCGCCGCGGCCTATGCCGCCGGCGCCTGCGCCCGCTTCAGCGATGGAGCGAGCGACGAGGACTGGCTGGCGCTCATGACGGCGCTGGAGCGCGGTTCCGACCCCGCCGCCACCTGCCTGCGCACCATGATCGACTGGTCGTTGAAGCAGGATGCCGCCCCTCCTCCGGCGGAAGCGGGTTGCGGGTGCGGCGGAGGCGGAGGCTGCGGAGGGCACGACCATGGGCCGGGCTGAAACCGTCCTCGACGAGCTGTTCGACAAGAACTTCGCCTGGGCTGCCCGGAAGACGGCAGAGGATCCGACCTTTTTCCGCCGCCTCGCCGAGCAGCAGGCGCCGCGCTTCCTTTGGATCGGCTGCTCGGACAGCCGGGTGCCCGCCAACGACGTGGTCGGGCTCGATCCGGGCGAGATCTTCGTTCACCGCAACATCGCCAACGTGGTGCATTCGAGCGACATGAACATGCTCGCGGTGCTCGAATTCGCGGTGGAGGTGCTGCGGGTGCGGCACATCATCGTCTGCGGCCACTACGGCTGCGGCGGCGTGCGGCGGGCGCTGGAGAATGCCGATGGCATCGGCGGAAGCGGCCTCGTGGACCACTGGCTGGCCCCCGTCGTCGAGCTTTATGTCCGCCATCGCGTCGCCGTGGATGCATCTGCCGTCAACCGGCTGGACCGCATGTGCGAGCTGAATATCGAGATGCAGGTCCGCCGTCTCGCGGCAACGCCGGTGCTCAAGAGCGCGTGGGCGCGGGGCATGGAGGTGACCGTGCACGGCTGGATCTACGGCATAGGCGACGGCCTGCTGCGCGATCTCGGCACCACCGTCTCCTCATCCGTCGAATTTGCCGCCCTGCCCTCCCTCGATGCGCTGATGGCGGCGCCGGTGGAGCCCATGACGGCGGCGCGCCGCCATGCCATCGCAGCCTTCCTCGAAATGGACATGGAAGATATCGCGCCCTGCGGCGCCGGCTGCACGTGCGGCGCGTTCGGCCTCGGCACGCCCGAAGCGCCGCCCCTCGCTGCGCGGCAGGAGACCCGCTGATGCCCCACTCATCAGGCCCCTCGGCCTCGCCACCGTCCTGCGCCATGGTCGACCTGTTCGGCCGGCGCGTGACCTATCTGCGCCTGTCGGTCACCGACCGCTGCGACCTGCGCTGCGTGTATTGCATGGCGGAGGACATGACCTTCCTGCCGCGCGACCAGGTGCTTTCCATCGAGGAACTGGACCTGTTGGCCTCCGCCTTCGTGGCAGCCGGCATCACCAAGCTGCGCATCACCGGCGGCGAACCGCTGGTGCGCAAGGGCATCATGGACCTGTTCGCAAGCCTCTCCCGGCATCTGAAAAGCGGAGCGCTGAAAGAACTCACCCTCACCACCAACGGCACCCTTCTGGCCCGCCATGCGGACGACCTCGCCCGTGTGGGCGTGAAGCGGGTGAACGTCTCCCTTGATACCCTCGACGCCGCGCGCTTTCGCGCCATCACCCGCCGGGGCAATCTGGGCGTGGTGATGGACGGCATCCGGGCCGCGCTGGAGGCCGGGCTGAAGGTCAAGCTCAACGCGGTGGCCCTCGCCAGCGTCACGCCGGACGAAGTTTTCGACCTCATTGATTTCGCCCATGGCCACGGCATGGACCTCACCTTCATCGAGACCATGCCGCTGGGCGACGTGGGCGTTGACCGCATCGACCAGTATTATCCCCTCGATGCCCTGCGACAGCTGATCGAGACGCGCCTGACCCTCGCCGACACGACGGAACGCACCGGCGGACCCGCGCGCTATGCCCGTGTCGCCGGGACCGGCGGACGCCTCGGCTTCATCACGCCCATGAGCCACTCCTTCTGCGAGAGCTGTAATCGCGTGCGCGTGAGCGCGACGGGGGTGCTCCACACTTGCCTCGGACAGGAGGACTCCTTCGATCTCAAGACCCCGCTGCGCGCCGGCGGGGACGGCGCGGCCCTGCGCGCGGCGATCGCCGCGGCCATCCGCGCCAAGCCGCGGGGGCACGACTTCGTCATCGCCCGCGATGGCACCCCGGCCCTGGCGCGGCATATGTCCGCTTTGGGCGGCTGAACGACTTTCTTGGCATTGATCAAAGACCGGAGCCATTCGATGTGAGAACAAACAAGAAAAAGGATGTGAGAATGGATGACGTAACCTTGGCCCGTGCGCTTCATGTGCTTGCCTTGGTGCACTGGATCGGCGGTGTTTCCTTCGTCACCCTCGTGATCCTTCCCCTCGCGCGCCGTGCCGGGGCTGAGGGCGCGGAGCTGTTCGAGCGGGTGGAACGGCGCTTCTCGGCGCAGGTGCGCATCTCCATTCCGCTCGCCGGACTGGCGGGCTTCTGGATGACGTGGCGCCTCGACCTCTGGGATCGGTTCGCCAGCTCCTCCTTCTGGTGGATGGGCGCCATGGTGGCGCTCTGGCTCGTCTTCATGGCCGCTGTCTTCGTCGTGGAGCCGCTGTTGAAGCGCCGCTTCGAGGCCGCCGCCCGCGCGGCGCCGGACGTTGTGCTGGTCAGGGCGCTGCGCATTCACCTCGTATTGCTGGGGGTGGCCGCGATAACCATCTTCGGCGCCACCGCCGGCGCCCACGGCCTGTTCTTCCTGTAGCCGGCCGGCGCTGTGACACGCCGGGGTAAGGAGCGATCCACATGCGCACCGCGCAAACCCTGAGGGCCTTCACCGGACTCGCGCTGCTCAGCCGGGGTTTCCGCCCCTTCTTCCTGGGCGCGGGCGTGTTCGCGCTCGCGGCGATCGCCATATGGCCGGCCGTCTTCACCGGCACGCTTGCGCTGCCCACCGCCTTCTCGGCCATCGACTGGCACACCCACGAGATGCTGTTCGGCTACGGGAGCGCGGTCATCGCCGGCTTCCTGCTGACGGCCATTCCCAACTGGACCGGGCGGCTGCCGGTGGCAGGGGCGACGCTCGGCAGCCTCGCACTGCTCTGGCTCTTGGGGCGCTGCGCCGTGCTGGTGTCGGGACTGATCGGCTGGGCTGTGGCGGCAACCGTGGACGTGGCGTTCCTGGCGGTCTTCACCGCGGTGGTGGCCCGCGAGATTATCGCCGCGCGCAACACCCGCAACCTGAAAGTCGCCGCGGTGGTGCTGCTACTGGCGCTCGCCAACCTGGGCTTCCACCTGGAGGCCCGCCTGACCGGCACGGCGGAGCATGCGGCGCGGGCCGCGCTCGCATTGATCGTGTTCCTCATTCTCCTGTTCGGGGGGCGCGTGGTGCCGAGCTTCACCGGCAATTGGCTGGCGAAGCGCGGGGAGGCGCGCCGGCCGGCCCCCGCCGATCGCTGGGACACGGCTGCGCTGGTGGTTTCCGGCGTCGGCCTCTCCGGATGGGTGGCCGTGCCGGATGCCCGCATCACCGGCGCCGCGCTGTTGGCGGGCGGCGCCGCCAACCTCTGGCGGCTTGGGCGCTGGCGGGGATGGCGCACCTTCCCGGATCCACTGGTGCTGGTCCTCCACGCGGCCTTTCTGCTGGTCGCCCTCGGCTTTCTCGCCGCCGGCGCCTCATGCTTCCGCGCAATCTTGCCCGTGGACTTGCCGGTCGCCGTCGGCATTCACGTCTGGGCCATTGGCGGCATTGGCGGGATGACGCTCGCCATGATGACGCGCGCGACACTGGGACATGTGGGCCACGCGCTGGTGGCCTCCACGGGGACTCGGGCGATCTATCTTTTGGTGGCTGTCGCGCTCGCGGCACGCGTGAGCATGGCACTCCTGCCGTCCTGGGGCGCGCAACTCATGCTCGCAGCCGCCACAGCCTGGTGCATGGCCTTCGCCGGATTTCTGGCCATCTATGGGCCAATGCTGACGCGCCGAAGCTAGACCGTTTTCGAGCGAAGTAGACACCGGCTCGCGTGAAGAAGACGGATCGATACAAAAATCCAGAGCCATTTCCGTGAACCAATGCGAACGGAAATGGCTCTGGATCGAAGATGGCAAAGGCTAATTTTCTCTGTCGGGTACCAGCTGTCGCCGGATCACCGCTTCTTCGCACAACTGCGCGAGTCTTTGGCGGACTGCTTCTCAAGAGGCGCGGTCACACCACGCGTCGTGGCATGCCGGCACCCACGGCGGGTCGGCGCGGGTCGCGCAAAGCCGCCGCGGGTGCCGTCGTTCTCAGAAGCGATAGTTGATGCCGGCCTTCACGAGCTGAACGCTCTGATCGACGGTGGAGGTATAAGCCGGCATATAGGTATTGGGGACGAAGTTGAAGGTCACATCGTTGCTGCCGAGGTCGATGTAATTGTACTCAACCTTCGCCGACCAGTTGTTGAAGAAGGCCCATTCGACGCCCGCGCCCACGGTCCAGCCCCAGCGGGTGGCGTCCGTGCTGGCATGATAGCCCAGATTATCACCGCTCAGGTCGGTGAAGCCGGCCGTGTGGGAGGTGGTGGCCCAGGCCGCACCGCCCTTGGCGTAGACCAGGACGCGGTCGAAGGCATAGCCGAGGCGGCCAGTGATGGTGCCCAGCGCGTCGATCTTGGACGTGCAGGCATCGTTGCTCTGGATGCAGGTTTTGGCAATGGAGCCGTCTAAAGCGATCTGGGAGTAAGAGCCGGAACCGGTAAGGTCGGCCCAGTTCGCGTCGGCCTCGACGCCGAGCACGATGTTGTTGATCTGGTAGTTGTAGCCGATCACGCCACCGACGAGACCGCCGTCGAGGTTGTAGTGCGCGTCCGCCGGACCGTAGGTCACGAGGGTGGACGGATTCTGCGGATCGTAGCTGTTGCTGAAATCGTTCTTGGCCCAGCCGTATCCGCCCTGGGCGCCGATGTAGAAGCCGGTCCAGCTGAAGGCGGGCGCGACAGGCGCGGCCTTGACCGGCATCTTGGTGGCAAGGTCCGCCGCCTGGGCGGCGCCGGCGGCGACCATCGCCGCGAGAATGGTGGTAGCGAGCAGCGACTTGCGCATGTAATCCCCCGAGCCCGGATGAAGCAGGATGACGGGGTCTTAGCGCAGTTCAACGCCCATGACTGTCTCCCAAGGGCAACAGGTGATCTTATCCGGACTGTCATACCACGGACAAAATAGTCTGGTATATTGATTTTAGAGTACGGATTCTGTGTATTTCGTGTAGAAACTCAAATCATTGCCCATGCTATGATTTAAATATTCGGCGATTACCTAATCTATTCATTCCCGACTCGCACCGGCGGGCGTAATTATGCGGCGCGATACTGCCGCTCCCGCCATCATACAGGTGCGAAGACCGGCGCTTCGCTATCCGGCGAACGGGCGGAAAGCCTTCACCACCTCTTCATAGACCCTGCGCTTGAACGGGACGACGAGGTCCGCCACCTTGTCGAGGCTCTCCCAGCGCCAGTCCATGAATTCGGGCTTGTGGTGGCCGCCGCCGGGGCGGGTGATGTTGATCTCGGCATCGAGGCCGGTGAAGCGCAGGGCGAACCATTTCTGCGTCTGGCCTCGATACTTGCCCTTCCAGGCCTCGCCGGCGATGCGGCCCGGCAGGTCGTAGGACAGCCACTCCTGCGCCTCGGCGAGCTTCGTCACCGAACGCATGGAGGTCTCCTCGTAAAGCTCGCGCAAGGCGGCCGCGAACGGCTCCTCACCCTTGTCGATGCCGCCCTGGGGCAGCTGCCAGGAATGGGTGGCATCCACGTGCTCCGGCCCGCCGACGCGGCGGCCGAGGAAGACCTTGCCGGCCGCGTTGAACACGCACAGGCCGACGCAGGGGCGATAGGGCAGGTCGTCCTGTTTCTTGTCGTGGCGATTGGACATGGGCGCGATCCGCAAGGAGGAGTTGCTTTACCCTTGATTGGCCCGCGCGGCGTCGCCGCGCAAGCCCGGGAAAGGTCCAATGCCCTCGGCGCGCCGCACCACGACGCGCCCTCTTCGTCAGTGCGCCGCGCGATGGCGCGCCCTCTCCGTCAGTGCGCCGCGCGATGGCGCGGCATGGCGGTGGAGCCCCAGGCGCGCAGCGAGGCCCAGATACGCCGGTCGAGCTGGAAGCGGTCCACCGGCACGGAGGCGCCCAGCGCCTTCACCCGGGTGAGGCCCACGCCCGACCACTGGAAACCGCACTTCTCCAGCACCCGGCGCGAGGCCGGATTGACCACGCGGGCCGAGCCGATGAGGAGCTGCAGCTCGGTCTCGGAAAACGCATAGTCGATGACGGCGCGCACCGCCTCGGTGGCGATCCCGCGGCCCCAGAAGGGCTCGCCGATCCAGTAGCCGATCTCCGGGGCGGGCTCGGGCGGGCGGCGGCCGAAGCTCACCATGCCGGCGAAGGTCAGGGCGCCTTCACCCTTGAGGAACAGCGCGAAGGTGGCCGCGTCCGGAACGGCAGCCAGCGTCTCGACGAAGGCATGGGCATCGGAGCGCTTGTAGGGGAAGGGCAGGTTCGCGGTCATTTCCGCGATCTTGCGATTGTTGGCGAGCTCCGCGACGGCGGCAACGTCCTCGAGGCGCGGCGCGCGGAGCACGAGCCGGTCGGTTTCGAGGACGGGGATACAGTTCTCCGCGAGCGGCGCTCCGGACGGCGTCTCACACAGGGTCATGGCAAGCTCCTCAAGGCCAGACAAACGAAAACCGGGGAGAGGTGTCCCGCCTCCCCGGTTCGTGTCTGAGCTTTGAGGTTCGGCCTGCTCAGGCGCCCACCGGGTCGACGTGACCGGCGGGAACCTGCATTCTCAGGTCTCGCCGTTTATTCAGCCGCCTCGGCGGCGATGGGAAGCACCGATACGTAGGTGCGGTCGTTGGCTTTGGTCTGGAAGGTGACTTTGCCTTCCACCAGGGCGAAGAGGGTATGGTCCTTGCCCATGCCCACGTTCGTGCCGGGATGCCACTTGGTGCCGCGCTGGCGCACGATGATGTTGCCCGGGATGACGTCCTGGCCACCGAAGCGCTTCACGCCAAGACGGCGACCATCGGAATCACGACCGTTGCGAGACGAGCCGCCTGCCTTTTTATGAGCCATTGTTGCTCTCCTCGTTCGCTATCAGGCGTCGGCAGCGGCTTGGGGAGCCGGCGCGCGCTGGGACTTGGGTTCAGCCTTGACGGTCTCGCCGAGGCCTGAAATCTCGGTGATGCGCACGACGGTGAGGTCGGCGCGGAAGCCCCGCTTGCGGCGCGAATTCTGCCGGCGGCGCTTCTTGAAGGCGATCACCTTGTCGCCGCGGGTCTGCTCGACCACTTCGCCGGTGACGGTGGCGCCGTCCACGTGGGGCGCGCCGATGGCGATGGTGGCGCCGCCCAGCATCAGCACCGGGAAGGTGAAGACCGAGCCGACCTCGGCGTCGAGGTGGTCGATGGTAATTTCGTCGGCGGCGGCAACGCGATACTGCTTGCCGTTTGCCTTGATGACCGCGAACATCTTGTCTCGCTTTCGTGTTCCGCCGAGCCTCGAAGGGCTGGCTTCTTCCGGTCGGGAATGGGAATGCGGGCACGAGGGCCCACGCGAAGTGGGTCCGATACACCATGGATGCCTGAAAAGTCAACGCCGCGGGCGTATCTGCCCCCTGCTCCGCGTCCGCCCTCTTCCCGGTCCAGGCGGAGCCGCCACGCAGCCATGGCCCGGATCAGGCACGGCCGCCCGTTTCGGCGGCAGGATCGGCGCTGAGAAAATCACCAAAATGCCACTTGCATGGGCGGGGCGAATCCACTAAATCCCCTCTGCCCAAATTCGCACGTGCCTGTGGTCGCGTGTCGGTCGGTAGGATCTCCGGACAAGAGGCCGGAAAGCTGCCAGGACGACCGATAGCCGGAGGGAACCGGCCCACCCCGCTCCTCATGCGGGGGACGTGACTTGAAGCAACGACGTAAGGGCTTTTTTGGTCTCGGTCACCCCTCCAAAGGGCGACTGTACTGAAGAGGCACTACATCTTGCCGGCCGTGCGGAGCGGGATTCCCTCTCCAATCGTGCGCAGTTGTCTCGCCCTCGCCTGGCTTGTCGCCCGGCGGGCGGTTCGACTGCCGTTCGGTCCGATGATGCGGCCGGGATAGAGCCCCGGCGAAGCGGGTACGGCCCGCAGACGACCCGGCGTGTCCACAGCGCCGGGCGGCTGCTTGCGCGTGCCCCGGCCGAGCCCAGTGCGGGTTCGTCCGTCCCTGTCGTCGCACGGAATTCTCCGTGCTTCACGAGGCTTCAGGTCACGGGAGGACACCATGACCGATCGCATCCGCGAATTCCTGCGTACCCGACGAGAGGATGGCCCCTGCGTGGTGGTGGACCTCGACGTGGTCCGCACCAATTACCAGGCCTTCGCCCGTGCCCTGCCGGACACCCGCGTCTATTACGCCGTGAAGGCCAATCCCGACGCCGCCATCCTGCAGGCGCTGGAAGAGTTGGGCTCGTCCTTCGATTGCGCCTCCGTGGGCGAAATCGAGATGGTGCTCGCCACCGGCGCCGGCGCCGAGCGCATCTCGTTCGGCAACACCATCAAGAAGGAGCGCGACATCGAGCGCGCCTTCCGCCTGGGCGTGCGCCTGTTCGCGGTGGACAGCTACGAGGAGGCGGAGAAGATCGCCCGCGTGGCGCCCCACGCCAAGGTGTTCTGCCGCATCCTGTGCGATGGCGCCGGCGCCGAATGGCCCCTGTCGCGCAAGTTCGGCTGCGAGCCGGAGATGGCCGCGGACGTGCTGGAGCACGCCCATCGCCTCGGCCTTGCGGCCTATGGCGTGTCCTTCCATGTGGGCTCGCAGCAGAAGAACGTGCACGCCTGGGACGGCGCGCTCGCCTCTGCGGCGCAGATCTTCCGAGCCTGCGCGGAGCGGGGCATCTCGCTCTCCATGGTCAACCTGGGCGGCGGCTTCCCCACCCGCTATTTGCAGGAGGTGCCGGGCGCGCAGTCCTACGGCGAGGCGATCTTCTCCTCCCTGCGCAAGCACTTCGGCAACCAGGTCCCGGAAACCATCATGGAGCCCGGCCGCGGCATGGTGGGCAACGCCGGCCTCATCGAGGCCGAGGTGGTGCTCATCTCCAAGAAGTCCGAGGCCGACGCCATGCGCTGGGTCTATCTGGACATCGGCAAGTTCGGCGGTCTCGCCGAAACCATGGACGAGGCGATCCGCTATCCGCTGCGCACCCCGCGCGACGGCGATGACACCGCGCCCTGCGTGCTGGCCGGCCCGACCTGCGATTCGGCCGACGTGATGTACGAGAAGACCCCGGTGGACCTGCCGCTGTCGCTCTCCATCGGCGACAAGGTGATCATCGAGGCGTGCGGCGCCTACACCACCACCTATTCGGCGGTAGCGTTCAATGGCTTCCCGCCGCTGAAGTCCTACGTGATCTGAGCACCTGATCAGAGGCCGCGTTCCAGGGCCTGCGATCGAAAGGGACAGCGCGTTGAGGAGCCGGACCCGGGAGGGTCCGCTCTTGGGCGCGCACACCCCTGCACGATCCCCATCGCGCGCCGGACCTGATGGCCCGCGCCGGTGGCAATGAGGAGGGGGCTTCCCCTCGTCTTCCGCACCGTCCCGAAAGGCCAGAGCCGCAAGCCGATGGCCGACCGCGCATCCCGCGCGGCGGGACGGATGTCTTCGCCTCTCACGTTGGCACAGGAGCTGCTGATGACTGAGATCGTGCTGGAAACCGTGGAAGATGTGGCCCCGCGCGAGGCCCTGCTGGACCTGTGCCTGGGCGCCGAGCGCTTCACCAAGTCATCCGAGCGCCTGCGCGAAGGCCGCCTGCCGGCGCGCGACCTTGCCTTCGTGGCCCGTGGCCCCGATGGCCGCCTCGCCGGCACGGTGCGGCTGTGGAACGTCGCCGCCGGTCCCGGCAAGCCGGCGCTGCTGCTCGGGCCGCTGGCGGTGCACCCCTGGTTCCAGGCCCATGGCCTCGGCGCCACCCTCATGCGCACGGCGTTGGATACGGCGCGGGCGCAGGGGCACGGCGCGGTGATCCTGGTGGGGGATGCGGCCTATTACGAGCGCTTCGGCTTCAGCGCGCAGAAGACCGGCGCGCTCTGGATGCCCGGCCCCTATGCCCGCGACCGCCTGCTGGCGGTGGAACTGGAAGCCGGCGCGCTGGACGGCGCGCGCGGCCTCATCAGCCCCACGGGCGGCCGTGTTGCCCAGCCTTCGCTGGCTGAACTTCTCGCGGGGGAGATGCGCAAGTCGGCATAGGACGAAGGGCCGCGGCCGGCCCTCGGTCCGGCCTGTACGGCGGCCAGATGCAGAAAAGCCCCGGCCTCAGCCGGGGCTTTTTCATTTTGGGACATGGGCGGTGAGTGATGCAGGCCCGGCGCGGGGCCGGGCCTGTCGCAGCTCTCATGCGGTCCGGGCGGCGGCTGCCGCCCGCAAACATCAGCGCACGATGACGTTCTTGAACTGCCAGGGATCCTCGAGGTCCAAGTCCTCAGGGAACAGCTTCTGGCGACCGGTGAGGGGTGTCCAGTCCGTATAGGTGCCGATCACCGGGCCGAGATAGGGCAACTGCACGTCGAGGCAGCGGCGGAAGTCCATCTCGTCGGCTTCCACGATGCCCGCGTTGGGGTTCTCCAGCGCCCACACCATGCCGGCGAGCACGGCGGAGGTCACCTGAAGGCCGGTGGCATTCTGGTAGGGCGCAAGCTCGCGCGTCTGCTCGATGGAGAGCTGGGAGCCGAACCAGTAAGCGTTCTTGGCGTGGCCGTAGATGAGCACGCCCAGTTCGTCGATGCCGTCAACGATCTCGTGCTCGTCGAGGATCTTCCACTTGCCCTGGAAGTGGCCGCCATTGCCGAACATCTCGTGAAGGGAGAGCACCGCGTCGTTGGCCGGGTGGTAGGCATAATGGCAAGTGGGTCGATAGAGCACGGTGTCGCCGTCGCGCACCGTCAGGTAGTCGGCAATCGAGATGCTCTCGTTGTGGGTGACGAGAAAGCCGTACTGGGCCTGCGGCGTCGGGGTCCAGGAACGCACCCGCGTGGCGGCGCCGGGCGAGAGCAGGTAGATGGCCGCGCCGCAGCC
The DNA here is from genome assembly GCF_008364685.1 of Xanthobacter oligotrophicus. Lineage (GTDB taxonomy): Bacteria > Pseudomonadota > Alphaproteobacteria > Rhizobiales > Xanthobacteraceae > Xanthobacter > Xanthobacter oligotrophicus. Next base: position 150,731 of record NZ_VTTL01000005.1, on the reverse strand, counting down.
GGCCTCGTGGGTGCGACCGTCCGGCGGCAGGGACTTCTCATGGGTGCCCCAGCCCAGCTCGGCGGGCTGGAGGCCCTCGGACACGAAGCCTTCCACCGACCAGGTGTTCCAGAACTCGCCCATCACCTTGGGCTCGCGGGCGCGCTGGGTGTCGCGCTCGGCGATGTGGATGCCCTTCACCCCCAGTGCACGGGCAAGCTGAGCCCACTCCTCGCGACTCGCCGGCTCGGGCCGGTCGAGGCCGGTGTCGTGGGCGATGTTCAGCAGGGCCTGCTTGACGAACCAGGACACCATGCCGGGATTGGCACCGCAGGTGGACACCGCCGTGGTGCCGCCCGGATTGCGCCGGCGCGCGGCGAGCAGGCTCTCGCGCAGGGCGTAGTTGGTGCGCGCGGCGTTATCCATGGATTCGTCGAAATAGAAGCCCTTCCAGGGCTCGATCACGGTGTCCACATAGAGCGCGCCGATCTCGCGGGTGAGTTCCATCACCGCGATGGACGACACATCCACCGACAGGTTCACGCAGAAGCCCTGCCCGCCGCCGTTGGTGAGGAGCGGGGTGAGCAGTTCGCGATAATTCTCGGCAGTGACTTCCGACTGGATGAAGCGGATGCCGCGGGCGTCGAGCAGCGTCTTGTGGTCCGCCACCGGGTCGATCACCACCATGCGGGAGAGATCGAAATCGAAGTGGCGCTCGATCAGCGGCAGGGTGCCGCGGCCAATGGAGCCGAACCCGATCATCACGATGGGGCCGTCGATCTTCGCGTGGACCGGCCAGTCGCTCATGGCGCTACACTCCTCGTCGGGGGGGCGGCGCTTCCCGTCACGGGAACGGGGCGCCGCTCGATCACAGATTCCCGGGACGCGCGTCAAGCGGGCGGAAAACGCTTCGTCGGCGCAGCGTCGGGGGCAAAGACCCGCGACGGATGCGCGGGCGGCGGCACCATGGGAAAAGCGCGCCCGCGCGTCAACCGAAGAGGCGCGCGGAAGCCGGCAAACCAAATGTTTGCGGTGGCTCTCGGCTTCTCTGGTGCCGGATCGGCTCAGGCGGATTTGGCCTGCGCGGGATGGGTCCGCGCGGGGCGGGAGGGCATGTGGTCCACCTTCAGCAGGCCGGGGAACAGGCGCATCCACAGCAGGGCCACCAGGATGGTGCCGACGCCGCCCGCCACCCCCGCGCCCACCGCGCCGAGCAAAGCGGCGGCCATGCCCGATTCGAACTCGCCGAGCTGGTTGGAGGTGCCGATGAACAGCGAGTTCACCGCGCTCACCCGTCCGCGCATGGCGTCCGGGGTGGAGAGCTGCACCAGCGAGGAGCGGATGACCACGCTCACATTGTCCGCTGCCCCCAGCACGAACAGGGCGCCAAGCGAGACAAGAAAGCTGCTCGACAGGGAGAACACCACGGTCGCCAGGCCGAACACCGCCACGGCGGCGAACATCTTGTGTCCCACACGGTGCGACAGCGGCACGCGGGCGAGCACCACCGACATGAGCACGGCACCCACCGCCGGGGCCGCGCGCAGGGCGCCGAGGCCCTGCGACCCCACATGCAGGATGTCGCTGGCGAAGATGGGCAGCAGCGCCGTGACCCCGCCCAGCAGCACCGCGAACAGGTCGAGGGAGATGGAGCCCAGCACCACCTTGTGCCCGCGGATGAAGGCAAGGCCTTCGAGCAGGGTGGCGATCGTCATCCCGCCGCGCTGCACCGGGGCGTGCACATGGCGTATCGCCATCATGGCGAGGGCGGCGGCGGCGTAGCACAGGGCGGCGCCCGCCAGGGGCACGGTGGGACCGAGCGCATAGGCGAAGCCGCCAGCCGCCGGGCCGGCGATGGTGGCCATCTGCATGGCGGAGGAGGACACCGCCAACGCCCGGGGCAGCACCTCGCCGGGCACGAGGCGGGGCAGCAGCGCGGCCATGGTGGGATGCTCGAAGGCGCGGCAGGCGCCGAGCATCACCACCGCGCCATAGATGGCGGCAAGGCCAACCATCCCCTCCGCAAGGCCCAGGGCCAGCAGGGCGAGCGTCACCGCAGCGACGCTCTGGCCGATGAAGACGATGCGGCGCCGGTCGAACACGTCGGCGGCATGTCCGGCGATGAGGCTCAGGAACAGCAGGGGCAGGAACTGGGCAAGGCCCACCAGTCCCAGGGCTACCGCGCTGCCGGTGAGGGCATAGACCAGCCAGCCCACCGCCACGCCCAGCATCTGGAACGCGAGGGCGGAGGCGACGCGGCTGATCCAGAACAGCAGAAAGGCCGGGTGATCCCGCAGCCGTTCGGAGGGGGATGGGGTCGGGGCAGAAGCTTGGGGCACGGGGCAGATCTCCGGGCCAAGGCGGCCCGGCTCTGGTCCGGCCTGCCCTGGCCCGTCAGGCTAGGTGGGAACGCGGCCGGGGCAGGCGCCCCGGACCGCTGGAGCGTTTTTGAGCGAAGTGGATAACGGTTCGCGTGAAGAAAACGCGTGAACACAAAATTCCAGAGTGATTTCCGGGAGCCAAGGCGAGCGGAAATCACCCTGGAGGATCAGTCGCTGGACAGGATGTGATTGCGGACGATGGGATAGACCTGCCCGGCCCATTTGCGGCCGGAGAACACGCCGTAATGGCCGACGCCGGCCTGCATGTGGTGACGCTTCTTGTGGGGCCGCAGGCCCGAGCAGATGTCCTGCGCCGCCATGGTCTGGCCGATGGAGCAGATGTCGTCCCGCTCGCCTTCCACCGTCAGCAGGGCCGTCTTGCGGATGGCCTTAAAGTCGATGGGCTGGCCGCGATAGGTGAGTTCGCCCTTGGGAAGCCGGTATTCCTGGAACACGTACCGCACCGTTTCCAGGTAGAACTCGGCATCGAGGTCCAGCACCGCGAAATATTCGTCGTAGAAGGACTTGGTGGCCTCGGCCTTCTCGTGGTCACCCTCGGCGAGGGCGTTGTAGAGGTCGAGATGGGCCTTGACGTGCCGGCTCACGTTCATGCTGACGAAGGCGGTGAGCTGCACGAAGCCCGGATAAACCTTGCGGCCCGAGCCGGGAAACCCCTTCGGCACCGTGGCGATGAGGTTTTTCTCGAACCAGGAGATGGGCTTGGAGGTGGCGAGTTCGTTCACCTTGGTGGGGTTGACCCGGCAGTCGATGGGGCCCGCCATGAGCGTCATGGAGGCGGGCGCGGCCGGATTCTTGTCCTGCGCCATCACCGCCGCCGCCACCAGCGCCTGGACGCACGGCTGGCACACCGCCACGAGATGGGAGCCCGGCCCCATGATCTCCAGGAACTTGATGACGTGCTCGACATAGTCGTCGAAGGCGAACGGGCCGGCTGACAACGGCACGTCACGGGCATTGTGCCAGTCGGTGATGTAGACGTCGTGGTCCGGCAGCATCGTCTTCACGGTGTTGACGAGCAGCGTCGCGAAATGGCCGGAGAGGGGCGCCACCACCAGCACGCGGGGCTGGGCAATGTCCACGTCCTTCTTGAAGCGCAGCAGGGTGCCGAAGGGCAGCACCGCCGCCTTCTCCTCGGTGACCTGGACCTCGCGGTTGCCCACCTCCACCGTGCGGAGGCCGAAGTCGGGGCGCCCGTGGCTGAGCCCGGTGCGCTCCACCAGTTCGTAGGCAGCGGCGAGATGGCGCAGGCCTGCATGGCCGTAGCCGTTGATGAGCGGACCCGTGAGGGTCTGGCGTGCGAGCCCCGCCAGAAAGCGGATGGGGCCCATCAAGTCGGACTGGGTTTGATACGCCTGATACATCATGGCCGCCCGTGCCGCTGCGCCCGGCGGCCGAGCCGCGGAGAGAATGACCTGAATAACATCTGCAGCATGACGCTGAAAGGTCCTTCTGTTCCCCGTCTGCCGACGCCCTCATGGACGGCGGAACCCTCTGTTTAAGTTATTGCCGCAGGGCCTGCTTTCCGCTTTGCAGCAAGCCTGAACGGATGTACCTGTTACACGAATATTGAAGCGGAGCCTGCTGCAATGCAACATGCTTCCGCGCAAGGAACTCAAAACCGGAGCCGCTCACGTCGAAATCGGCCCGATGGGACGATCCGTCTGCGAATGGACACTGGAATTCGGATCCCGACCAGCCCTTTCGCCGGACACGGTTGGTGCCCTCGCGGCGTCACTTTGTGCTGTTACGTTAGGTTCACGGGTTAGCGGGCCACCGTGACAACATGATAATGGAAACGGGCATCCAAGTTGGGCGCCCAAGTCTAGCACTTAGGTCGAATATTCGAAGCGCAGGACAGGCAGGCGAGCATCCAGCATGGCGACACTCACCATCTCCAGCAAGAACTACTCCTCCTGGTCCCTGCGCGGCTGGCTTCTGTGCAAGATGGCCGGCCTGTCGTTCGAGGAGGAGCGCGTACCCCTCGACGACCCGGACATGAAGGCCGAGCTGCTGCTGTTGTCCCCCTCCTTCCTCGTGCCCCGCCTGGTGCATGAGGACGTGACCGTGTGGGACACCCTCGCCATCGCCGCTTTCCTCAACGAGGTCTTCCCGCAGGCCGGGCTTTTGCCGGCCGATCGCGCGGTGCGGGCGCACTGCCTGTCCATCTCGGGCGAGATGCATTCGGGCTTCGCCAACATGCGCTCGGCCCTGCCCATGAATATCAAGGCCCATTATCCGGGCTTCAAGGTGTGGGCCGGGGCACAGGCGGACATCGAGCGCATCGTCGCCATCTGGCGCGGCTGCCTCACTGCCCACGGCGGCCCCTTCCTCATGGGCCCGACGCCGACGCTGGCGGACGCCATGTACGCCCCGGTCTGCTCGCGCTTCACCACCTATGACGTGAAGCTGGATGCCGAATGCGACGCCTACCGCGCCCGCATCATGGCCCTGCCCCTGATGCAGGAATGGATCGCCAGCTCGCAGGATGAGCCCGAGGAACTGGAAGAACTCGGCGCCGAGTTCTGATCGCCGCGATGCTGGCATCCGCCGCCGGCGTCGGGGCCGCCCTGCCCGTCGGCATGCTGGTGGCGGGTTTCGCCGTGCTGGTGCTGGCCGGCATGGTGAAGGGGCTCATCGGCATGGGCCTGCCCACGGTGGGCATCGGGCTGCTCAGCCTGTTCCTCACCCCCGCCGAGGCGGCGGCCGTGCTGATCCTGCCGGCCACCGTCACCAATCTCTGGCAATATTTCACCGGGCCCAACGTGGCCGGCACGGCCCGGCGCTTCGGTGCCATGATGGTCGCCGTGGTGCTGGGCACCCTCGCGGGCGGGCTGCTGCTGGGCGGCCTTACCTCCCCGGCCGCGGTGCCAGCGCTGGGGGCGACCCTGCTGCTCTACGGCGCCCTCGGCCTCAGCGCCATTCCGCTGCGCCTGCCGGCGCGTCTTGAGCCGTGGTTGTCGCCGCTCATGGGCCTGCTCACCGGGCTGGTGACCGGCACCACCGGGGTCTCGGTGATGCCGTCGGCGCCCTATCTCCAGGCGCTGGGGCTCAACCGCGACGATTTGGTGCAGGCCCTCGGCCTCACCTTCACAGTCTCCACCTTCGCGCTTGCCGCGGTCCTCGCAAGTCCCGGGGAGGGCGGCGCGGTGCTGACCGATCCCAAGGTGGCGCTGGCTTCGGTGGCGGCGCTTGCGCCCGCCTTCCTTGGCATGGAACTGGGCCGGCGGATCCGCCTCGCGGTCTCGCCGCTGGTGTTCCGCCGGGTCTTCTTTGCCGGCCTCGCCCTGCTCGGCGCCTACATGCTGGCGCGCGGATTCCGGTAGGGCGCGCTCCCGGTGCCCCCGCCTACTCGGAGAGGCGGTGGATGTCGTGCACCACGATGCCGATGGAATCGTCCGGCTTCTTGAGCCAGTCACCCCGGCGCAGGGTCTTCACCGTATCCTCGTAGCCGGTCTGCCAGTGATCGCGCATGGAGGCGGCGGAAAACTCGTAGTCCTTGGTATCCCGCTCGTAGGTCTTCTCCTGATAGATCAGGTGGCAGATGTTGACCGGGCCGGATGAGCTGTAATCCTCGATCAGGGCGAGGTCGTCCTCGGAGCGCAACTGCTCGGGAATGCGCTGGAGCGCGTCATACAGCTTGGAGCGCAGCTCCTGGACCCGGCGGAAGACGTCGGTGGTGTAGCGGGTGCGGCTCGAATAACCGATGTCCTTCTGCCGCTCGGACACGTCGTACATGTCGCGGGGCAGCTGGCCGCGGGCGCTGAACAGATCCACCTGGAACACCAAGGCGCTCGGATGATCAGGCTGGTCCAGCAGGAACTGGAGCGGGGTGTTGGAGACGACGCCGCCGTCCCAATAATACTCGCCGTCGATCTTCACCGCCGGAAAGCCGGGGGGCAGCGCTCCGGAGGCCATGATGTGCTCCGGCCCGATGGTGTGCTCGCTGTTGTCGAAATAGATGAAGTTGCCGGTGCGCACGTTGACCGCGCCCACCGAGAAGCGCTTGTCGCCGGAATTGATGCGGTCGAAGTCCACCAGCTTCAGCAGCGTGTCGTGCAGGGGCGAGGTGTCGTAGAAGGAGGTGGCGCCGGGGGCGCCGGTGGGCAGCATCAGGGGGCTGGGGAAACGCGGCTTGAAGAAGCCGGGCTGGCCCTGGAAAATGGTCCGGGCGGCGCTGAACTGGTTGCGCCACTGCCGGAAGATGTCCCCCTCCAGATTGAAGGGGATGATCCGCTGTGAGGTAATGGTTTCCCAGAACGCCTTTAGCCGCGGCACCCGGTCCTGCGGCGCGTTGCCGGCGATGATGGCGCAATTGATGGCGCCGATGGAAACACCCGAGATCCAGTTGGGCTCGCACCCAGCCTCCGCCAGGGCCTCGTAGACGCCGGCCTGGTAGGCGCCAAGCGCTCCGCCGCCCTGGAACACCAGGGCGATGCGCTTGTACTCGCCGACGATGTCGCAGAGGTCGGGCGGAAGGTGATTGGCGCTTAGTGTCATGGACCTTGCCCCTCGCATTCCGGCGGAACGCTCTTCGTGCCGATGAGCGGGCGGCGCGCCGCCCGTTCCGCCAGATCATGTTCCGATCAGATAAGCCTGAGCGGATCCGGCGCTCGTCATGTGTTTCATCCACGTTCCTCCCGCAAGCCGCGAGCCGGTGCCCGCTTCACGGGAAGAAGTCTTGAGGCCTCAGCCCTCGCCGTCCTTCATGTAGTCGTAGATCACCTCGCCGAGGCCGAGGGTGAGATCCGCCTTCACATGCAGGGCGGAAATCACTTCCAGTACCGGCAACTGGGAGACGTTGCACAGGGCGTGGGGGAACAGGCCGAGGGCACCGGGGCCGGTCCAGCACTCCTTCACCGTCACGTCTTCCAGATAGTAACGCACCAGCTCGCAGATGCGCGGCTTGGCGTCCACGTCCGGGATGATCTTCAGCAGGAAGCTCGGGGTCAGGAGCGAGGCGAGCACCTTCTCCTTGTCGCAGGCCACGTGCTTGTAGCCCATGGTAGCGGAGGCGCAGAGCACGCTGCCATAGTTCAGCGTACCGACCAGCGTGTCCTTCTCCACCACCAGCTTGGGATTGGCGAACTTCTTGGGGAAGCCCCACAGCTCGCGGCCGCCGGCGATGGGGGATTCGTCGTCGAGGTACATGGAGTGGACGTAGCCGCCCGCCACGCCCTCGAACTTCACCGGAATGACCTGGCCGGTCTCGGTATAGTCGCCGAAGCCGGTGGAATCCGGCATGCGGATGAATTCGTACTTCACGATCGGCTCGATGATCTCGAGCGGCTCCGGCACCACCTTCGCCAGCGCGGCGGGATCGGTGCGGTAGGTGATGATCATGTATTCACGATCGACGAACCGATAGGGGCCCGGCGGGTAGGAGGGGTTCACGAGCGGCATCGAATAGGCGGTGCGGCGAACGTCGGCGATCTTCATCGGCGTTTCTCTCGTGCTCCGTGGCCCGCTTCGCAGTCGCGAACGGGTGGTGCCACGTTAGTGCGCGCGCGGGCGCGTGAAAAGCGGTTCCATCGGCTGCGGCGCGCTAATTCGCCAATGGCTTGCGGCGGGATCTGCGACCAGCCCCAAGGCCGCTTACCGGTGCGCGGTGACAGGGCTGCGACGAGGCACAACCGCACCGGAAGGGTTCATCCTGAAGGCAGCCCCACTCTTCGCGGCCCGAAAACGTTCCACCCCGGCGCCGCGCGGGCTCAGAAGGCGAGCAGGCCGCCCTTGCCGCCCTGGGTGCCGAAGGCCACCGCCCCGCCGGAGGGGTGCCAGGCCATGGCGCTCACCGCATCCGAATCCGGCGCGCGCAGCAGGATCTCGGCGGCGTCGGTGATGCGCACCATCATCACCATGCCGTCCTCGTAGCCGATGCCCACCACCGGGTCCTTGGGATGGGGCGCCACCACGGTGACGCGGGTGGTGGGGGACGGGGCCAGCATGGACGGCTCCTTGCCCATGGGGCCGTCCTTCGCCTGGAACGGCCACAGGATGGCCTCGCCCGAGCCGGAGGTGGCGAGCCACTTGCCGTCCGCCGTGAACGCGAACGACTTCACCCGCGAGGGATAGCCGGACATGCGCATGTGCGCGCCGTCCACCACCCGCCAGCCGTGGAGCGCCGGCTCCTGCATGGTGGTGACCAGGAAGCGGCCGTCCGGGGAGAAGGTGACGCCGAGGTGGGAGCCCTTCCAGCCGAACAGCTCCGGCTTGGCGGCGGCGGCATTGGGAAACCACAGGGTGACGCCGCCATAATGGGCCACCGCGAGGCGCAGGCCCTTGGGAGCGAAGGCGAGGCCACCCACGGTGGAGGGCACATCAAGGCTTTTCGGCTCGCCCTTCGTCGGCAGCACATGGGCGGTCTTGCCGGCGGACCAGGCAACGACGCCGTCCGGTCCCAGCGCCACCCGGTCGATCCAGCGGCCCTTCTGGCCGGCGAGGATGCGGGTGGAGCCGTCCGAACGGGTCTCCATCACCTGCCCGTCATCGCCGCCGGTGACGAGGCGCTTGCCGTCGGAGGCGGCATCGAGCACGGCGCCGCCGTGAACCTGAACCGCCTTCGGCTCGGGGCCCACCAGATGCACCACGCCCTCCGTGCCCACGAAGGCCGCTGCCGCATCGAGGAAGGCGAGGGCGAAGATGCCGGTATCGAAGGCGAAGGGCTGCACCTTGCTGGTCAGGCTGGACGGGGCGGTGGACATGAAGGCGGCGTTCCCGGTTGCGGCATCGACGCGCCTCATAAGGCACCGAACGTGCCCGACCGCAAGGCTGGATGCAGGCGCCGGAGAGCGCCGCGAGGGAGGCCCGGAAGGGCGAGCGGCAATGGAGCTTGTCAAGCCGGAGAGGCCGGCCGCGTTCGCCCTACGGCTCTTTGCCGCGCCCGCTCCATGACCTATACCCGCAGGATCACACCCCGCGAAGGCACGCGCCAGCGGTTTCAGGGACCATACATGCAGACGGAACAGGGCGTTCTTCGCGCCTCGATCATGGTCACGTTGCTGATCTCGGCGTTCGGCATCACCTTCGGCATCCTGTCCGGGTCCTTCTCCATCGCCTTCGATGGCATCTATGCCCTGGTGGATGCCAGCATGAGCGTGCTGGCCCTGATCGTGGCCAACCTCATCGCCTCCTACACGTCGAGCCGGGCCGCTGCCGGGCCGCTCAAGGCGCGCTTCTCCACCGGCTTCTGGCACCTGGAGCCCATCGTGCTTGGGCTGAACGGGGTGCTGCTGGTGGCAGTCTCCATCTACGCTCTGGTCAACGCCATCGGCAGCCTGCTCATGGGCGGGCACGCGCTCGAATTCGACTTCGCTATCGTCTATGCGGTGGTCACGCTCATCGCCTGCACGGTGATGGCCGTCCTGGAGACCAAGGCCAACCGCAGCATCAAATCGGACTTCGTGGGGCTCGACGCCAAGGCGTGGATGATGTCGGGGGGCATCACCGCAGCCCTCTTGGTGGCCTTCTGCGGCGGCTACCTGGTGCAGGGCACCAAGCTCGAATGGGTCTCGCCTTATATCGACCCCGCCGTGCTCGCTCTGGTGTGCGCCGTCATCATTCCCATGCCGGTCTCCAACATAAGGCAGGCGCTCACCGACATTCTCCTGGTGGCGCCGGACGACCTCACCGCCCATGTGCATGAGGTGGCGAAGGGCGTGCTGAAGGAGTACGGCTTCCTGTCCTACCGGGCCTATATCGCCAAGGTGGGGCGCGCCAAGCAGGTGGAGCTGTATTTCATCGTGCCCACCGGCCTGCCGCCGCGCCGGGTGGAGGAATGGGACGCCGTCCGCGACCGGATCGGCGATGCCATCGGCTATGAGAGCCCCGACCGCTGGCTCACCATCGCCTTCACGGCGGATCCGGCCTGGGCGGACTGAGCGGCGGACGCTCCCGCCCTGTCCCGGATCGTCGCCATGCCTTATGACCGGGCGAACACCATGTTCGACACGCCCCTGCCCATCGACGCCGTTCTCGGCGACCTGACCGCCACGCTGGCCGCCGCCCCCTGCGCGGTGCTGGTGGCGCCGCCGGGCGCCGGCAAGACCACGCGGGTGCCCCTGGCGCTGCTGGACGCGCCGTGGGTGAAGGGCGGGCGCATCCTGGTACTGGAGCCGCGCCGCCTCGCCGCCCGCGCCGCCGCCCGCCGCATGGCGCAGAGCCTTGGCGAACGGGTGGGGGAAAGGGTGGGCTACCGCACCCGCCTCGCCTCGGAGGTGTCCGGCCGCACCCGCATCGAGGTGATCACCGAAGGCATCTTCACCCGCATGGTGCTGGAGGACCCCGAATTGTCCGGCGTCGCCGCCGTCCTGTTCGACGAGTTCCACGAGCGCAGCCTCGATGCCGACCTCGGCCTCGCCTTAGCCCTCGACGCCCAACGGGGCCTGCGCGAGGACCTACGGCTCCTTGCCATGTCGGCGACCCTGGACGGCGCCCGCGTCGCCGCCCTCATGGGCAGCGCCGAGGCACCCGCGCCGGTGATCGAGAGCGAGGGCCGGGCCTTTCCGGTGGACACCGCCTATCTCGGCCGCGACCCGCGCAGCCCGCTTGAGCCGCAGATGGCGGAGGCCATCCGCCGGGCGCTGACCCGGGAAAGCGGCTCCATCTTGGCTTTCCTGCCCGGCGCGGCGGAGATCCGGCGCACCGAGAGCCTGCTGCTGGACCAGGTGCGCGACCCGTCCGTGGACGTGGTGGCCCTGTTCGGGGCGCTGGAGGCGGCCGAGCAGGACCGCGCGGTGCTGCCGGCGCCCAAGGGCCGGCGCAAGGTGGTGCTGGCCACCTCCATCGCCGAGACCTCGCTCACCATCGAGGGGGTGCGGGTGGTGGTGGATTGCGGCCTCGCCCGGGTGCCGCGCTTCGAGCCCGACGTGGGGCTGACGCGGCTGGAGACCGTACGTGTCTCCCGCGCCGCCGCCGACCAGCGGCGCGGCCGCGCCGGGCGCACCGAGCCGGGCGTGTGCTATCGCCTGTGGGGAGAGGGCGAAACGGGAAGCCTCGCCGCCTTCGCCACCCCCGAAATCCTCGCCGCCGACCTCACCGGGCTGGTGCTGGACCTCGCCCGCGTCGGCGTGCGCGAGCCCGCCTCCCTGCCCTTCCTCGATCCGCCGCCCGCTCCGGCGGTGAGCGAGGCCAAGGCGTTGCTGCGCCTGCTCGGCGCCCTCGATACCGACGATACGGTGACGCCGCTGGGCCGGCGCATGGCGCGCCTGCCCCTGCCGCCGCGCCTTGCCCATCTGGTGGTGGTGGGCGCCGACCGGGGCGTGGCGCGGGAGGCGGCGGAGATCGCCGCCTTGCTCACCGAGCGCGGGTTGGGCGGCGATGGCGTGGACCTCCTCCACCGCCTCGACGGCTTCCATCGTGACCGCTCCCGCCGGGCCGAGGATGCCCGCCGCCTCGCCGCCCGCTGGGCCGAGATGGCGCAGCGCGGCGGCGAAAGGTCCGATGGCCCGCGCCCGCCGCCGGCGGCGCTGCTCGCCTTCGCCTTTCCGGACCGGGTGGCGAAGGCCCGTGGCGACGGCACCCGCTTCCTCCTCGCCAATGGCCGGGGCGCAGTGATGGACCCCGCGGTGGCCCTCGCGCGGGCGCCCTTCCTCGCGGTGGCGGAAGTGGGCGGACGGGCCGAGGCCGCGCGCATCTCGCTGGCCGCCGCCTTGTCGCCGGACGAGGTGGAGACGCAGTTCGCCGGCGACATTGCCTCCGGCACCGAGATCGCCTTCGATACGGAAGCCGCCGCCGTGCGGGCACGGGAGGTGCGGCGGCTGAGGGCCATCGTGCTTGCGGCCCAGCCGCGTCCGGTGCCGGCGAATGAGGCGACCGCGCGGGTGCTGGCGGAGGGCATCGCGGCGCTCGGCCTCCACCGCCTGCCGCTGAATGCCGCCACGGCCCAATGGCGCGAGCGCGTCGCCTTCCTGCGCGCGGCCGAGGGCGAGGAGTGGCCGGACCTGTCGGATGGGACCCTCGCCGCCACCGCCGCCGACTGGCTAGCGCCCTTCCTCATTGGCAAGACCGCACTAGCCGAGATTTCACCGGGCGATGGGAGCAACGCCTTCCACGCGCTCCTACCCTATGGGCTTTCGGCGCGCCTGGAGGCGGAGGCACCCACCCATTTCACCGCCCCCACCGGCTCGCGCCTGCCCATCGACTATGGCGCGGAGGGTGGGCCGCAGGTGAGCCTGCGGGTGCAGGAACTGTTCGGCCTCACCCATCATCCGGCCATCGCCGGCGGCCGGGTGCCGCTGACACTGGCCCTGCTGTCCCCCGCCCACCGGCCGATCCAGGTCACCAAGGACCTGCCGCAATTCTGGCGCGGCTCGTGGCGGGACGTGCGCGCCGATATGCGCGGGCGCTATCCTAGGCACTCCTGGCCCGAGGACCCCGCCGAGGCGCCCCCCACCACCCGCGCCAAGCCAAGGGGAACGTAGGGGCGGGACGTGAGGCGCGGGAGCGTGAGTCAGCCCTCGTCCACCGGGATCGGGCGGGGGCGACCCTCCTCGTCGATGGCGACGAAGGTGAAGACGGCTTCCGTCACCTTGGTGGTCTGCTCGCTGGCGCGGGCGCGGCGCCAGGCCTCCACCTCGATGCGCATGGAGGTGCGGCCCATCTTCGCGACGCGGGCGAACAGGCTCACCTCGTCGCCCACCGCCACCGGCGACAGGAAGCTCATGGCCTCCACCGCCACCGTGGCCGCGCGCCCGCGCGACCGCCGCGCCGCCACGTTGCCGGCGGCAAGGTCCATCTGCGACATCAGCCAACCGCCGAAAATATCGCCGTTGGGATTGGTGTCCGCCGGCATGGCGATGGTCCGGATCACGGGGATCTCGTCCGGCATATGGGCCTCTTTATCGAGCATCGTCTCTCCAGGCGCCTGAGGCGCGTTCCATCTTGCCAAGCGCCTGAGGCGCTGTTGCCCTTTTGCGCGCGGCCGCGCTGGCTACGACTTTTGTCCATAGCAAAAATCTGACCGACTTCCGCCAAATTTGATCCATCTCAGAGAATCGAGCCGGGGGTAGTGGTTATCTCCCTCTTGTCCATGTCTTTTCGGGGCAGACAGGGCATGGATGACCGGCTCCGCCTTGCTGTGTGGGCGGAGCCGGTATCTCTTTCAGCCGTCTATCCGGCGGCCGATGCGGTGGTGCCGGGGCCTAAGGCTCCGGCAGCCCGCTCAAAAAATGGCCCGGCCGCCCAACCGGAGGCCGTTATGCCGCACGCGCGTGCTCCCCTTTCTCTCAGATCCGTCCGCATCGCCGCGCTTGCCGCCGCCGCGCTTTATGTCGCAGGCCTCGGCGCCGGGGTGGCGCAGGCCTGCACCCGCGCGGTCTATCTGGGTTCGGATGGCGTGGTCATCACCGGCCGGTCTATGGACTGGGCCGAGGACATGCACACCAACCTCTGGGCCTTCCCGGCGGGTATGGCGCGCACTGGCGCCGCCGGTGCGAACACCCCGAAATGGGTATCCAAATACGGCAGCCTCATCGCCTCCGGCTATGACGTGGGCACCGCGGACGGCATGAACGAGAAGGGCCTCGTCGCCAACCTGCTCTATCTGGCCGAATCCGAATACGCCAGGCCGGATGGCCGCCCCGCCCTCTCCATCAGCCTGTGGGCGCAATATGTGCTCGATAATTTCGCCACCGTGAGCGAGGCGGTGGCGGCGCTGTCCGCCGAGCCGTTCGTGGTGGTGACCGCGGACCTGCCCAACGGCAAGGGCGCGCAGCTGCACCTCGCCATTTCCGATCCCTCGGGCGACAGCGCCATCTTCGAGTATCTGGGCGGCAAGCTGGTGGTTCATCACGGCCGCCAGTACCAGGTGATGACCAACTCGCCGTCCTTCGACCAGCAGCTGGCGCTCAACAGCTACTGGGAGCAGATCGGCGGCACCGTGTTCCTGCCCGGCACCAACCGGGCGGCCGACCGCTTCGCCCGCGCCAGCTTCTTCATCAAGGCCATTCCGACGCAGGCATTCCCGGCCATCCTCACCGCCGTGCCGGACGGCACCTATGCCAACCAGGCGGTGGCCAGCGTCGCCAGCGTGATCCGTTCGGTGAGCGTGCCGCTGGGGCTGACCACGCCGGGCCAGCCCAATATCGCCTCCACCCTGTGGCGGACGGTGAGCGACCAGAAAAACCGCGTCTATTTCTACGATTCCGCCACCAGCCCCAACAGCTTCTGGGTGCCCCTCGGCGATCTCGACCTGAAGGCCGGGGCGCCGGTGAAGAAGCTGACGCTGACCGGCGGCAAGGTCTATTCCGGCAATGCGGCGGCGCGCTTCGAGCCGGCCGAGCCCTTCGCCTTCCTGCCGGTGGATGTGAAGTAGCACGCCCCGGTTGCATCACGGGGGCCCGACGGCGCGGGGCGGCCAAGGCTGCCCCGCGCAAGATGCTGCAATGCGGGATTTTTCCGATCCGCCCGCCCGCCTTGCGCCGGATCGCCGCGCGTCCTGCTCGCCTCTTGATTGGTATCAATACAAGGAGCAAGGTGCCGGCATAACCTTATAACAATGAGGAACGGCTCCGTCGGAGCCGCACCCAGTCGCTCAGTCGCCGCAGGGTTCGGAATGAACTACGACAGCTTTTTTGCCGACGCCATCGACGCCCTGCGCAAGGAGCGCCGTTATCGGACCTTCGCCGAGATCGAGCGTGACGCGCGCCATTTCCCGCGCGCCGTCTGGCATTCCCCCGGCGGCCCGCGCGACATCGTGGTGTGGTGCTCCAACGACTATCTCGGCATGGGCAGCCATCCCGATGTGGTCTCCGCCATGTGCGAGGCAGCGAAGGCGCGCGGCGCCGGCGCCGGCGGCACCCGCAACATCTCGGGCAACAGCCACGAGATCGTGATGCTGGAGCGCGAGCTGGCCGACCTGCACGGCAAGGAATCCGGCCTGGTCTTCACCTCCGGCTACATTTCCAACGCCACCGGCATCTCCACCATCGTCAAGCTGATCCCTGACTGCGTGGTGATCTCCGACGAGCTCAACCACAATTCCATGATCGAGGGCGTGCGCCACGGCGGCCGGCAGAAGGCCATCTTCCGCCACAACGACCTCGAGCACCTGGAAGAGCTGCTGAAGGCCGCCGGCGACCGGCCGAAGCTGGTGGTGTTCGAGAGCGTCTATTCCATGGACGGCGACATCGCCCCCATCGGCGCCATCTGCGAGTTGGCGGAGCGCTACGGCGCCATGACCTATCTCGACGAGGTCCACGCCGTGGGCATGTATGGCGAGCGCGGCGGCGGTGTCGCCGAGCGCGACGGCGTCATGCACAAGGTGGACGTGATCGAGGGCACGCTGGGCAAGGCGTTCGGCGTGGTCGGCGGCTACATCACCGGCAAGCGCCTGATCATCGACGCGGTGCGCTCCTATGCGCCGGGCTTCATCTTCACCACCGCGCTGCCCCCGGCGGTCGCGGCGGCGGCGGCGGCCTCGGTGCGGCACTTGAAGAACTCCCAGGCGGAACGCGACGGCCAGAGGGCCCAGGTGGCCAAGGTCAAGCGCGCCCTCGCCGCCGCCGGCCTGCCGGTCATGGAGACGCCCACCCACATCGTCCCGGTGATGGTGGGCGACGCCAAGGCCTGCAAGATGGCGAGCGACCTGCTGCTCGCCGAGTACGGCATCTATATCCAGCCCATCAACTACCCCACCGTGCCCCGCGGCACGGAGCGGCTGCGCATCACCCCCACCCCGTTCCACGACGACGCGCTCGTCGCCCATCTGGCCAAGGCGCTCACCGACGTTTGGGAGCGGCTGGAACTGCCCTATGCCGACCACGTGGCCGAGCGCGCCTCCGCCTCGTCCCGGCGCACGGCGCTGGGCCCCGCGCCCATCCCGCTGCCGGTGGCCGGCGGCTGATGCGATTGGCCTTTCACGAATGAAAAAGCCCCGGCTGGTCCGGGGCTTTTTCATTTTCGGGGCTGAAGATCGGGGCGTGCTCCGGAGCGTTGTCGAGCGAAGTGGATACCGGCGCGCGTGGAGAAAGGCGTCAATACAGGAGTCTAGAGCGATTGCCGCGAGCCAAGGCGAGCGGAAAACGCTCTAGCGGGCGGCGTACTGGTCCAGGATGTAGGTGTTGAAAAAGCTGCGCTTCGACCCGGCCCGGCACAGGCCTTCGTACACGAACAGCGGCACGCGATCGTAGTCGTAAGGACCGCCGCCATCGGTGAACCAGATCGACAGGACCCGCGTCTTCGGGTTGTATTCGGCCCGCGATATGGCCGTAGAATTGAAATGCGGCAATGCGCTTTTCCCCTCTGCAGCCGCGATTCGGCATTGGGGAAAGAGCTTAGCCGAGCCTCCGTCCATTACAACTTGGCCGGCAGGCGGCACGCGCCAGACGCCCGCGGGCGCGCCACCCGGCACGATCGCGTCGCGGCGGATCTCACCCCGCGACGGGGCGCACCAGATTGAGGCCAAGCACCATGATGCCCACGGCCGCCACCCAGCTGCCTCCGGCCCTGAGCGCAATGGGCCGCCACGATGCGCCGTGCAGGAAGGCGATGGCGCTTCCAGTGGCCAGTGTGATCACCCCATAGCCGATGGCCGTCATGCCGGAGAGGAACAGTACCCGGTCGGTGGTCGCTACCATGGCCGCGCCGTTCTGCGCGCCGTGCAGCAGCCCCATCACCACCGCGATGGCGAGCAGCACGCCCAGCGGCAGGCGCGCCGCCGCCGCCACACCGAGGCCCGTGACTGCCACCAACGCGAGTCCAAGGAGCGGACCGAAGGCCGGCAGCGGGACATAAAGCGAGGCAATCCCGCCGGCGGCGAGGGCCAGCGGGAACACCAGGATGACCCAGCGCGCCCGCTGCGCGCCCTGGAAAGCGGCGAGCACCGCCAATGCGATCCAGGGCAGCACCTGCTGCAGGTCGGTGAGGGGATGCAGCGCGCCGCTGTAGAAATCGCCGAGCCGCGTATCCACGAGATGGGCGTGGGCCGCGGTGGGCGCGAGTGCGAGCGCTGCCGCCGCGGCGAGGAGACGAAGCCAGCGTTTCATTCGATGACACCCACGGCCGCGAGCAGGAAGTAGACGCCGACGCAGCCGATGGCGGCGCCGCAGGCGCGCACCACCCTGGCGCCAGCTTCCCAGCCCACCAGCACGCCGATGAGGATGCCCGACAGGTGGAGCAGGCCGGTGGCTGCCACGAAGCCCGCCGCATAGGCCACCGCGTCCGCCGCCTCGGGCAGCTCGCGGCCGTGGGCATAGCCGTGGAAGATGGCGAACACGCCCACCATGGCGGCGGCGACCCACAAAGGCGGGCGGGCGCTGAGCGCCACCATCAGGCCCAGCGCGATGCCCGACAGCGCGATCACCGGCTCCACCGCCGGCAGCGGCACGCCGAGCACGCCGAGCAGGCCGCCCACGGCCATCACCAGCGGGAAGGTCACCGGCAGCACCCAGATGGCGGGATTGCCGAGCTGCGCGCCCCACAGGCCCACCGCCACCATGGCCACCAGATGGTCGGCGCCGGAGAGGGGATGCATGAAGCCGCTCAGGAGCCCGAGCGAGACGCCGGTCCCGGTATGGGCAAAGGCGGGAGACAGCGGAAGGGCGGCGAACAGGACCGCGACCAGCGCGGTGGCGTTCGGGCGAAGGCGTTTCATCTGCTCTTTTCTCTCACAGCAGGGGTGCGCGGGGCACCCAAATCAGATCCGCAGCAGGAACCAGTAGGAGGCCACCGAGCCGATCACATAGGCCGGGATGGCGGCGCCCCAGCGCGGCATCAGCGCCTGTGCCTGCCGGTGGGCCCACAGCAGCACCAGCACCACCGCCACGAAGGAGAGTTGGCCGATTTCCACGCCCACATTGAAGAACAAGAGCGCGATAGGCAGCGTCGCCTGCGGAATGCCCAGCGCCGTGAGCGCGGTGGCAAATCCCAGCCCGTGCAGCAGGCCAAAGGCGAAGGCGACGGTCCAGGGATAGCGCGCCGTCAGGCCTACCTCCCCGCGCTGCAGCTTCACGATCTCCACGCCCACGAACACGATGGAGAGGGCGATGGCGGCATTGAGCGGGCGCTCCGGCACCCCCACCAGGCCGAAGGTGGCGGCGGCGAGCGAGATGGAGTGACCTACCGTGAAGGCGGTGATGGTCTTCACCAGCTTCCAGCCGCCCTTCACCAGCCAGATCAGGCCGAGCACGAACAACAGATGGTCGATGCCGCGCAGGATGTGGTCGATGCCCAGATTGACGTAGGTCTCGGCCAGGTCCCGCCACACGGCGAGGTCGGTGCCGGGATCGCGCGCCGCCATCACGGTGGGCTTGGCGGCGCTCACCGTATAGACCTCCATGGGCCCCTCGTGGGGGATGACCCGGATGGTGGCCACCGACTGCTTGCTGCCGAGCCCCATGAAGCTCAGCTGGCCGGTGAGGCCCCGGGCGCCGCAGACCAGCTCCGGCGGCTCCCACGTGCAGTGGGGCGGGAAGATCGGCTGAAGCGTCATGTCCACGGGCGGCATGGTCCACTGGCCGATGAAGCGGCCCGGCGCGATCTCGCGCAGGGTGATCACCGCCATGGTGGCTTCGTGTGCCCGCGCCGCCGAGGCCGGCACCAGCAGCGTGAGCGCGAGGCACAGCAGAGCGGCGGCAAGGCTGCCCAGCACGGCGAAAGGACGGCGCCGCGCGCCGGGGTTTGCCGTTGCGGTGGGGTTTGCCGTTCCGCTCATGGGTTGCCGCCCGCCGGTGCGTCGTCGCGCCGGATCACATAGGCCTTGCCGAGGTCTCGGGTGGCGGCGATGGCGAGCACGCGCCGGCGCTCGTCCTTCCACGCCTGCGCCACCTGGGAGCCCACCTCGTCCAGCTCCACCCGGCGGCCGGGCACGAAGCTGTCGAGGCGCACCACGTGCCAGCCTGCCGCCGAGGGCAGCACCCGCCACTCGCCCGTGGGGCCGGCGACGATCTGGTCCACGAAGTCCTTGCCGAAGGACGGCTCCAGAGTCAGCCGCGGCCGCTGTCCGAAGATGAGGGCGCGCAGCTGCACGTCCTCAGGCTCGGTACCGGCGCTGATCTGGTTCAGCACGGCGCGGCTCTCGGCCTCCGCGTCGGCGCCGGTGAAGGGCACGGCGATGAAGCTGACGAGATCGGGAATGTCGTAGGCGACGCGGCGCTTCTCGAACCAGGCGCTCAGCTCGGCCCGGGTGGGCTCGTTCACGTCGACGCCGTTGAAGATGAGCAGGCGCATCTTGTGGGTGATGCGGTCGCGGATCATCTCGTCGCCCTTGTCGAGGCCCTGCGCCAGCGCCTCGCGGAAGGTGATCTCGTTCAGCAGCCACAGGTCGACCAGCTTGGCCAGTTCGTCGGCGCCCGGCTCGCGACCCTCGTGGGAGGCCTTGAAGGCATCCACGATGGACTGGCGCACCGCCGGCGTCACTTCGATGAGCCGTTCCTTGCTGACCGAGGGCGTGGTGGCGGCATGCACGGCGAAGATGACCGCGCCCAGCACCATGAACTGCACCAGCGGCTCGCGCACGAGGCGCCGGAGGAAGCCCAGCACGCCACCGCTGCCCGCCGTCGCTTCGCCGACAGTCGCGCCGCTGTCCCTGGTGCCGTTTTCCCGGGCGCCCTTTGCATCGGCCGCTGCCGGCTCCAAACCCGATGACGTCAAATCCCGTCCCCCGCACCGACCCTGCACGGATGCTCGCAAGCGCTTCGAAGGCTTGCGTTCCGGCTGCGACTTCCTGTTGAGGCGCATGACCTAGCGAACGGGTGGTGTCGCGTTGATGACAGCGCGGCGTGTTTTCCCGCGGCTGCGACAATCCAGTTCTTCGGCTCACCTTTCCCCGCGTCATCAAAGCTTCAGCATGAAGTCACAGAACACCGATAGGAGAGCGCCAGCGGATTCTGGACGTCCGTTTCATTCAAAGGGGTTGGAGAATGAAAAGCGCGGTGCTGGCGCATCAACTGATTGCGGGGGCCTCGGTCCTCGCCGTGGCCGGTGGGATGGCTTTGTCGTCCACGCCGGCGTTCGCCGACAGCTACATGGCCGGCGACTTCCATAACCACACGCCGTGCTCGGACGGCCGCTCGTCGGTCGAGACCATGGTGAAGAAGGCGGTTCAGAGCTACGGCCTCGAATGGCTCGGCGCCGCCGACCACGGCGGCTCCAGCCCGCGCGACTGCCGCGTGGACGATCCCGAGGGTGACGGCTCCGTCACCGGCACCGGCAAGTTCTGGGACGTGGCGCCGGTGACCCAGGTCAAGGGCGACGTGGCCATGTCGCAGGGCCATCGCTCCATGTGGCGCTGGCAGAGCGCCGAGGAGATCATCTATCCCGAGCTCACGCGCCTCGCGAAGGAGCTCAACCGGCCCATGCTCTATGCCGGCATCGAAACCAACGTGCCCGGCCACGAGCACACCTCGATGACCGTGATCGGCAACCAGAAGCCGCAGAATTTCGGTGGCGACACCGGCGACGCCACCGGCGTGGCCGAGTTCGAATACCGCTTCGACCGCTCGGACACCGACTTCTCGAAGGGCGCGCCCAACCACACTTGGGAAGGCAAGGTGGCCAACGCCTCGGGCTCCGGCTCGGGCACGGCCAACCACAAGAACAAGGCCGTTCCCTCCGTCCAGTGGCTGCAGAAATACTATCCCCTCGACAGCTATTACGTGCCCGCCCACGTTGAACGCGCTGGCGTGTTCAACGCCAACGGCAACAACGGCTTCAACGTCGAGCACTTCCGCGACTTCAACAATGCGGGCCCGACCGTCGCCGTCGGCTTCGAGAGCCAGCCGGGCCACCAGGCCGCCAACAATCGCGGCGAATACCGCGCCGGCTTCTGCGGCACGGGCTGCGATTCGGTGGGCGTGACCACCTTCGGCGGCACCGGCATCTACGCCGCCAAGGTCGGCGGCCTGTGGGACGCCATGCTGGGTGAAGGCCGCAACTGGTTCTTCTATGCCAGCTCGGACTGGCACAACCGCGGCTCCTTCAGCATCTACGAAGCCGCCTCGACCCAGGATTTCTATCCCGGCGAATACCAGAAGCTGTACCTGCCGCGCCCCGCGGCCGGCACCACCCTGCGCCCGAACGTGATCGTCGACGGCGTGCGCTCCGGCAATTCCTACTCGGTGCAGGGCGACCTGATCACCGGCGAGCTGAGCTACAAGGCCGAGGTCATCGGCTACGCCGCTGCCGGCACCGCCAAGATGGGCCAGACACTGGTGGTTCCGCGTGGCCGTTCGGTCAAGCTCACCCTCGAGGTGAACCTGCCGACCACCAAGAACAACTCGCCCTACAGCTTCAACAACCCGTCGCTGGCCCAGATCGGCATTCAGGAGCCCCTGAACCGGCCGACCCTGCGCCAGGTGCAGTTCATCAAGGGCAACGTCACCGGCGTCATCGCCGCCGACAACGCCAACTACACCAACGCCACCAACTCCACCGCCGGCATCTACGCCTCCTTCGGCCCGAACAACTGGACCGTGAACGGCCAGAAGCGGACCATGGTGGTGACGATCTCGAACGTGCAGAACAACATGTACGTCCGGACCCTCGGCAGCAACCTGCCGCCGTCCACCCCGGCCGAGACCGACGCCAAGGGCAACCCCCTGAACGACTGGGATCCGCTGAACGCCGACCAGGGCCCGTTCGTGCCCTGCACGGACGCCGCCTGCCCCTCGCACATGGTGGTGCGCAACGGCGCGAAGATCTCCAGCTACGACGTGGCCGGCTGGGCGGACCTGTGGTTCCACACCAACCCCATCTTCATCCGCGTCGCCGACCAGCCCAAGCTGCTGGTGGAGACCAACGGCGCCATCGCCGTCTCGCTGAAGAAGTGAGGCTGAACCGGCGCGCTTCGGCGCGCCGGTCCGGACCCGATTTTGGGACCGCGTAACGCCGGGGGCCTTCACGGCCCCCGGCTCGCTTTTTTTCGACACTCCGGGTTCTCCATGTTCCAGTCCACCGTGTCCGATACCCGCTCGGCCTCGACCGCCACGATGACAGCTTCGTCGCCTGCTGCCGTTTCGCCCGAGGCCGCCGGTGCCGGCGGCGGCCGCATCGGCGCCATCACCGCCGTCGCCGCGCTGTCGGGCTTTGCCGGGCTTGGATATGAGATCGTCTGGGCGCGGATGCTGGCCGTCGCGCTGGGCCATGAGATCGTGGCGGTGCTGGGCGTGGTCTCCGCCTTGTTCGCGGGCCTCGCCCTCGGCAGCCTGCTCCTCGGCCGCCGCATAGCGTCGAGCCCCAAGCCAGCCGCCTGGTATGCCGGCCTTGAATGCATGATCGGCCTGTGGGCCCTCGCCCTGATCATCCTGTCGCCGCTGGCCGCCGAACAGGCCCCCGCACTGGTACCGGTGGATGCGGGCCCGCTGCGGCAATGGATCGTGGCCTTCGGCCTGCCCTTCGTGCTGCTGCTGCCGGCGACACTGGCCATGGGCGCCACGTTGCCGGCGCTGGAAGCCGTGCTCGCGCCGCTGTTGGCGACGCGGGACGCGGCGACGCATGGGGCGGTAGGGCGCGTCTATGCGGCCAACACGGCGGGCGCCGTGGCCGGCACCCTCGGCACCGCCTTCCTGCTCATTCCGGTGCTGGGCCTGTCGGCGACGCTCATGGCCTGCGCCGGGCTGAATTTCGCCTGCGCCGCCCTGCTCATCGCCTGCGCGGGGGAAGGACGCGCTGCGCTTGGGACAGCAGCGGCTTCCCTCCGCAACGGAACGGAACACGCGCGCAGCCTCCTCGCTGCCCTGTTCATCACCGGCCTGCTCGGTATCGGCTACGAGGTCGTGACGGTCCGGGTACTGAGCCAGATCCTCGAAAACACCATCTACACCTTCGCCATCCTTCTGGCCGCCTACCTCACCGGCACCGCCCTCGGTGCGGTGGCGCGCAACGCCGTCGCCGCGCGGCGTCCCGGCGCCGACCTCACCCGCGCCCTGGTGGTGGCGACCGCCCTTGCCTGCCTCCTCGGCGCGGCGCTGCTCGGCGTCTCCGACACGATGCTGGAGATGCTGCGGGCGGCGCTTCCCGCCACGTTC
Source organism: Xanthobacter oligotrophicus (assembly GCF_008364685.1). GTDB lineage: Bacteria > Pseudomonadota > Alphaproteobacteria > Rhizobiales > Xanthobacteraceae > Xanthobacter > Xanthobacter oligotrophicus. Next base: position 127,390 of record NZ_VTTL01000005.1, on the reverse strand, counting down.
GAAGGCCGGCTTGCCGCCGAGCTGGGCATCGCGGCGCTGGCCTTCCTGCCGCCGACCATCGCCATGGGCGCCCTGTTCACCGAACTCGCCCAGCGCGCCAGCGACAAGGCGGGGGGCGTCGGGCCGGCGCTCGCCGTCAACACGCTGGGGGCGGCGCTGGCGCCGATCCTGTTCGGCCCGCTGCTGCTGCCGGTGCTCGGCGCCAAGCTCGCCTTCGTGCTGATCGCTATCGGCTATCTCCTGGTACTGCCGGATCTGGGGCGCAGGTCCCTCATGGCGGCGGGACTGGTGGGAGCAGCGACGGCGGCGCTGGCGGTGGCGCCGCTGTCCCTGCGCTTCGTGCGCATTCCGCCCGGCGGCGAACTGGTGTGGCACCGCGACGGGGTGATGGCGGCGGTCAGCGTCATCGCCAACAGCGCGGGCGACCGGCACCTGCAGGTGAACAACCATTTCCGCATGGGCGGCAGCGCCTCCATGCGCTCGGACCACCGGCAGGCGCACATCCCCCTGCTGCTGCATCCGGCGCCCGAAAGCGCTCTGTTCCTCGGCCTCGGCACCGGGGCGACCCTGTCGGCGGCGGGCGCCCATCCCGGCCTCCGGGCGGACGGGGTGGAACTGGTGCCGGAGGTGGTGGAGACCTTCCCCCTGTTCGGCGCCTCGGCCGGCGAGATCGGCCGTAACCCGCGCCTGCGCGTCCATGTGGCCGATGCCCGGCGCTTCGTGCGTGCGCCGGGCAGCCGCTACGACGTGATCGTCGCCGACCTCTACCATCCGTCCGTGGATGGCTCCGGAGCGCTCTATGCGCGGGAGCATTTCGCCGCCATCCGCGACCGGCTGGCGGAGGGCGGGCTGTTCGCCCAGTGGCTGCCGCTGCACCAGTTGGACCTGCCCACGTTGCGCATAATCGTGCGCACCTTCCTCGACACCTTTCCCGATGCCAGCGCCTATCTCGCCCAGTTCAGCGTGGAGACGCCGCTGATCGCGCTCATAGGCCGGCGCGAGCCGAAGACCTATCCCGCCGACTGGGCGGCGCGCCGCATCAAAGATCCGGCTTTGGCCGGGCGCCTCGCCGCGCTGGACATGACCGGGAATTTTTCCCTGTTCGGCCTGTATCTCGCGGGCCGACCCGAGCTTGCGGCCTTCGCCGGGCCGGGGCCGGTGAACACGGACGACCGCCCCCTCGTCACCACCGACGCGCCCCGCATCGCCTATGCCGGCACGGACACGCCCGCCGACCGGCTGGTCGCCCTCCTCGCCGCGCTCCACCCCATGCCCGAGGAGGTGCTCGACACCGCCGACCCGGACGCCCGCCGCCGCCTTGCCGCCTACTGGCGGGCGCGCGACGCTTATCTGGAGACGGGTGCGCAGACCCTGGCCGCGCGCGGCCCGCGAGACGTGATAGGCACGCTCGCCCCGCGCCTCATCGAGATCGTGCGCATGAGCCCGGATTTCGAGCCGGCCTACGCGCCGGTGCTCGCCATGGCGCGGCAGCGCGCGGTCAGCGAGCCTGCTGCGGCGCGCCGCCTCCTAGAAGCACTCGATAGGGCGAACCCGGCCCGACCCGATGCACGCCGCCTTCTTGCGGCGCTGCCGCCGGATGCGGCGTCGGCGCCTCGCCCGCAGCAGCCACGGTGAAGGGAATGGAGCCGCCGTCGGCGTGGTAATGGCGGCGCAGGTATCCGTTCCAGATCACCATATACTTGCCCGGTGGCAGGGGCTGGGTGACGCGAAACTCGGTCTTGCGCACCTGCTCGGCAGGGCGGGTCCAGTCGGTGGGCCATTCGGCATTGTCCGGCCCGATCACCCGCACCTCGTGGAGTTCGAACTCGTCGGTGAAGTCGATGCTCACCGCCGGCTGCGCGTCGCCCAGAATGTCGTTGGCATTGGGCACCGACTGGTCGAACGCGCACTGGGCGAGGGCCGGCGCAGCCATGCCGGCGACGAGGCCGGCGACAAGCGCGGCGAGGACGGAGGCGGGTTGCATCGTGAACTCCTGAAAAGGCCGCCCGCTCACGCGAAGCGGATGGCGTAGCCGAAATTGTCGAGCCGGTCGGGAATGGCGTTGAAGGCGATGGAGATGCGCCGCTCGCCGCGATTGGCGGGCACCTCGTGCAGCAGGTAGCTCGGGAACATCACGAGATCGCCGGCACGCGTCTCCGGCATGGCCCACTTGCCGCCGTTGAAGGCGTTGACGCGGGCGTTGGGATTGCTGTTGCCGAACAGGAAGCCGGTGCCGCCGATGCTCTTGTGGAACACGATGTTGGCGGAGGGATGCGCCTCGGTAAGATAGACCACGCCGGAGATGAAGCTGTTGGCGTGGGTGTGGATGGCCTGGTGCCCGCCGGGCTCCAGCACGTTCACCCAGATTTCCTTGATCTGCCAGGTGAGCGCCTCGCCGAACAGCACCTCGCCGAATTCCGCCACCTTGGGCAGCACCAGCGCGCCGAGCCGGCCGTGCAGGGAGTTAGCCTCGGTGCCCGCCACGGGGGTGTGGGAGAGCAGGTCGGAATAGGCGTTGGTGAGGCTGGTGGCGTCCTGCGCCTCGGCGGCGAGGGCAGCCACCGTCTCCGGTTCGAGCAATCCCGGCACCCGCATCACCGGGGTGGGAAACAATCCGATAAGCTGGCTCACGATGGCGCCCGTCCGGTCCGGCAGAATTAGGGGAGACGGGGCGCACTTTCCCCATGGGCTGTGACCTGCCGATGACGATGGAGCGACCCGGCGCGCCCGGCCGGCGCAGTCAGCGTCAATGGCTGGATTCGATGTCCGAGAGTGCCGGAGGGGGCCGGTACGGGGCGATGATGTGCGCTGTCGGCCGCTCGGCGGCGGGACGGCCCGGCCGGGCCAGCAGGGGGGTGCCGTCCGGCCCGCGGGCGGCCGGCGTCGCGCCACCGCTCCCCGAGGTCGGAAGCGCCAGCACCACGCTGTTGCGGCCGTTCTGCAGCAGCGCGTCGCGCACACTGACGGAGCGCAGCACCCAGCCCTCAAAGCTCTCCCCGGTGCGCAGCCTCAAAACGGCATTGCTCGCCGGATCGAGGAAGATGCCATAGGCGTCGCCCAGCCCCACCACGGTGCCGATAAGGGTGACGCGCGGCCGCGCCGGAGCCGCCGCCATCGGCGCGGCGGGCGGGGGCGGCGGCGGGGCCTCGGCCGTTGCCGGCGGGCGCCGCGAGGGCGAGAAGAGGGGCCGCGCGCGGGTGGCCTCGAGCCGCTCAAGCGGAAGCGACCACAGGGGATTGCCGCGCGGCGCCGCCTGCGGCTGGCCGGGGCCTCTAGCCCCATCGCCGCCATCGGCCGTGCGGACCTGGACCGGGCCAGCCGGCGGGATGGGCGCTTCTAGATCGTTTGCGCGCGCAGGACCGGCGGGCGACATCAGGACCACCGTCACGACACCCAGGATCAACGCCCGCTGGTCCAGGCCCACGGGCCGGCTGGGCGAAGCTCGCCCGGCATCAGTTAAAGACCAAAGCCGTTGGCCTGGGCCGACGCCGGGAGATTCCCGGTGTAGACGCAGACCAAGCCCCAGTAGCGACCGAGCCTTCCGGAGGAAGACTTCCGAGGGAAGACGGCCGAGGACCGGCGCGAAAGCTCTCATCGCGCACCCTGCCATTGGCCGTAGGCAGTGAAGGTCACTTTCAGCGCTATCTGCTGCTGGCTGCCCCCGTCCGCCGACCTCCCGCCGGAGGACGGCGCCTCGCTCTGGATCGCCAGCTGGTCCACGAACAGGAACGGCTGGCCCGCCTCGATGTCGTAGAGCAGCTTCTGGAGCCCATCCGCGCCGATGTCGAGGCTGGCGGCCACGGCGACGAAGCCCGGCCCGTAGGGCGTGCCCTGAAGCTCCGGCCGGGACGAAGTGATGCGCCCTCCCGCGCGCTCCACGGCGGCGGCGATGCGCTGCATGAGCACGGCGCCCGCCACCGTCACCGTGGGTCCCTCCAGCACCGGCGCGCCGGTCCACGGGTCCGCCGGGTCGCCGGCGCGGGGCGGCTTGCGACCCTGCAGCCGGTCCAGCGCATCGGAAGCCTCGGCCACGGCGGTGCGCTTGTCCATGAGGTCGCCGACAGCGCTCCCCGCCACCGCGAGAAGGGCCACCACCAGTGCCAGATAGCACAGCGCCGCAAGCAGCGGCCGCCGGCCGGCCGGGACAACGGACGACAGCATGCTCATCGCCCCACCTCCATGGGCAGGAGGACGCGCGCGGAGATTTGGAAGCGCTCGCCGGCCTCGCCCGGCGCGCGGGTGGTGGGCGCCACGAAGGTGGCTTCGGCGAACTGGCGAGACTGCTCCAGCAGGCGGATCAGCGCCGCCGCCTCCCGCGAGACGCCCGTCACCTCCACCTTGTCGCCCTCGATCTGCAACTCGGTGACATAGGTGTCGTCGGGCAGCACCTGCGACAGCGCCTCCAGCACCAGAACGCCGGCGGGCACCTCGCGCTTGCGCCGTTCGAGGGCGGCCAGGACACCCCCGGCCCCGCCCTGCCCGTCGCGGGCGGCTACCATGGCCCTGCGCTGGGCGGCGATACGCTGGGTGATGTCGCCCAGATCCGCATCGAGGCTGCCGCCGACCAGGCCGGACACGGCGAGCGCCAGCAGGGCGGCCCCCGCTGCGCCTCCGAGCACCGCGAGCAGGATCCGCCGCACCCCGGCGGCACCCGAGGCCGCGCCGGACGCCGCATGATCGAGCACACGGATGGGCGCCCCCATGCCATCCGCCTGCGTGGTCACGAGGATGGCGCCCACGCCCTGCGCCTTCAGCCGCTCCACGAGGGGTGAAATGCGGGCCCGTGCGGTGGCGGCCACGGTGAGGGCGAGGCGATCGTCGGGGGCCTCCTGCGGCGCCGTGAAGCCATAGGCCGCTTCGGTCGCGCTCCAGGGCGTCAGGCGGTCGATCTGCGAGCGCACGATGCCGTCGAGGAATGCCGCCGCGCCACGCGGCAGCTCCAGCGGCCGGAACAGGAAGCGGCCGGGATCGAGCGCCAGCTCCACCTCCCGCCCCTTGAGCGCCGCCGCGATCTCCGGCGGAAATGGGGTGGGATCGTCCAGCCGGAGACGGACCGTCCCGCCCGGCAGGGCCAACGTGAACACCCCGCCCTCCCCCTCCACCAGACGCGCCGGCGCCCCGCGCGTGAGCCGGCCGCGCAGGTCGGCGAAGAAGCCGGCGGCAAGGTCGATGAAGACGGAGAAGGCGTCGAGCAACCGCGCCAGGGAGACGGCCGAGGACGGGGAGTGCGTCGTCATCTGCGTCATGGCCGGCGCTCCGCCTTGGGGCGCGGCGGCGGGGTCTCCGCAGGCAGGTCGATATCCTCGCGCCAGGAGAGGACCCGATAGGGATCGTCGCCGAAGTCGCGCAGCAGGATCACCGCCTCGGCCGCCCGATGGCGCCCATTATCGAACGCCATGCGGATGCGCACGCGCACCGCGTCGCTCGCCTCGCGGACGGTGCCGGGCAGGACCGCAGGTGCGCCTTGCGCGCCCTCCCCGCCGATCGCATCCGGCGGCGCCGCGCCGGGCAGGGCCGCGCGCACCACGGGATCGGCATCGGCCGCGTTGATCTCGCCGCGCCCGCTGAACACGGTGAGATGCGGCAGCGCCTGCTCCACCAGCGCCGGCGGCAGGCCCACCACCCGCCAGATCTCCTCCACATGCACGAAGGGCGCGCCCCGCGGCCCGTAATCGAGGCCGGCGTCGCGATAGAGCGCCACCTCCCGCCCGCCATCGCCGGAGGATGGTGTGCGGAAGCCGAGGATGCGGTCGGCAAAATCGGCGGCCGCTTCCGCGGGCGCGCCCAGCGCCGTGAACAGGCCGGCGAGCAGGTCCTTGGGCGCCGCGTTGAGGTCGATACGCGCCGCCTCACCGACAAAGGTGGCACTCACGCTGGCCTTGCCCATCCGGAACGCCACCTCGCCGCTGGAGGGCCGCTTGTCCTTCGGCACGGCGACGAGGCGAAGGGCCGCGATCTCGACTGCCGCCGTGGCGAGGCCGTGGGCGAGCAGGCCGTCATCGCGCACCGCGGCGGCCGTTGCGGTGCTGGAGATGTAGACCGCATAGACCGTGGCGAGGGTAGCGAGCGCGGCGAGGATCCACAGCACCGCCACCAGGATGAAGCCGTCGCGGCGGGCACCGTCCGCATCGGCGGGATCGCGCGGTGAAGACGCGGCAACGGATGCGGCGATCATGGCGGTCATGGCGCGCGCCCCTCGCCCGATGCATCCGGTACGCCCTGCCCGGCCCCCGCCGGGCGCGACTTGGCGCAGACGGGGCGGGTCTCGTCGGTGACGCACACCGCCGGGAGCTCGGCGCGGATCACCACCGCACTGGAAGCGTCGAGGGCCCGGCCGGTACGCGCCTCGCGGATCACCATGCGCACCGCACGCGGCAGGGTGTCGGCGTCGGTCCAGCCGTCGCGCCACACCCCGTCGCGCCCCGCATAGGAGAAGGAGGCCCGGTAAGCCGCGCCCAGCAGCGGCACCGGCGCCCCGAATGGCGGCAGGCCCGCATCGGCCGGGCGCGGAGCGAAGGAGGCTGCGCTGCGCGCGAGCCCGCCGCCGCCGGCCGCCGCTAACTGTACGATTTCAAGTCCCGGCCGCGCATTCGGGCCGAGCGCCGTGCGCACGAACAGCACGGACGAGGACGTGCCCACGAACAGGGGGCGCCTGGCCGTGAGATTGGCCGGCACGAATTCGGCGGCGGCAAGGTCCGCGGCCATGCGGTCCACGGCGAGGGCGATGAGTTCGCTCGCCTCCACGCGGGCAAGGCCGCGCTGCCAGCTGGGCAGCCATTTGCCCGTCACCATGGCCAGCGCCGAGAGCACGAGGCCGGTCAGCGTCAGCGCCACCAGCACCTCGATGAGGGAGAAGCCGGCCACGGCTGGCCGGCGCAGGGAAGCCCGGCTCATTCGACGGCCACCGGCACGAGGCGCACCGTCTCCAGCACCACCATGGCGCCGGAGGGCGCGCGCACGCGGATCACCACGTCGCGCGGCGCCCATTTCGCGCCATCGGGCACCCCGGCCACGGCGAGGGGCCGCACATCCATGCGCCAGCCATGGCCGGCGATGTCGCCATCGGTGCGGCCGAGGGCGAGAGCGCTCCGGGCCGGGATGCCGGCCTCCACAGCCCGCGCAGTGGAGATGAGCCCGGCGCGCGCCTCCAGCGCCCGGGCGCCGCGCCCGTTGGCGCCCATGACCTGCCCGATGGCGGCCAGCACCGCCGCCGCCACGGCGAGCGCCACCAGCACCTCCAGCAGGGTGAAGCCGGCGCACGCCGTAGCGCCGGTGGCGGCATCAGGACTTGAGGCGCGGGACAATCTCCACTCCTCCCGTCAGCCAGTTCACCCGCACCTCATAGCCGGCGCCGTTGCGGGTGAGGGCGACCACCCCGCCGCACGACAGGCCCGAGGGCAGGAAGCCGATGCGCCCGCCCGCCGCGCGGCCGTTGCAGACATTCGGCAGCACGGCGGTCATGCGCACGTCACCGGGAATGCGCACCTCCCGCGCGCCCTGGCGCCCTGCTGCGCCGGAACGGATGCGGCCTGTAGGGGCATCCACCACGGTTGCGACCGGCGTGCCGCGCCGCATCGCGGCGGCGCGGTCGGCCTTCAGGAGGGCCGCCGCCTCCACCGCATAGGCCTCAAGCCGCTGGCGCGAGGTGCCGAGCGGCAGGCGCGGCAAGGCGAGGGCCGCGAGCGCCGCGACGATGGCCAGCGCGCACACCACCTCCAGCAGGCTGAAGCCCGCCTGCCCCGCTTTCGCGGCGGTGGTGCGCGCGTCTCTCACTTGGACCAGCTCGTGATGTCGGCGGCGGTGCCGGTGCCCCCCTCCTGCCCGTCCGAGCCGAGGGAGACGATGTCGTAGGCGCCGTGCTCGCCCGGCGCGCGATAGGAATAAGGCTTGCCCCAGGGGTCGGACGGCAGGGTTCCGCCCTTCAGGTACGGCCCGTTCCAGGTGGTCGCGCCGGGGGTGCGCTGGACCAGGGCGGCGAGCCCCTCCGAGGTGGAGGGATAGCGGCCGGTGTCGAGATAGAACAGGTCGAGGGCGCTGGAGAAGCCCTGGATCTGGATCTTCGCGGTCTTCACCTTCGAGTCGCCGAGATAGCCGAGCACGCGCGGCCCCACCAAGGCGACGATGAGGCCGATGATGGTGATGACCACCAAAAGCTCCACGAGGGTGTAGCCGCCCTCGCTCCTACGCCGGCGACGCAATTGGGCAGCGCGGGCGCGGCCCGCCGGAAAACAAGTATTCACGCGGTTCATCCGATGCTTTGACTGACCGACAAAAGCGCGGTCATGACGGAAACGATCAGGCCGCCGACGACGACGCTGATGGTGACGATGGCGGCGGGCCCGATGATCGCGACCACTTTCGCAAGCGAGCGCTGGAGCTTTTCCTCGTAGAAATCGGCGATGCGGCCCGACAGCATGGCAAGCTGTCCGGTCTCCTCGCCGAGGCGCAGCATGCGCACCGCCATGGGCGGCAATGCCGCGCCGGCCGCCACCGCATCCGACAGCCGCGCACCCTGGCGCACCTTGTCGGAGGTGGCGGCCCAGACGGACGCATCGTCGCCCGCCGCCATCACCTCCACGATGATGCGCAGCGCCTGGGTGAGGGTGACGCCGTTGCCCAGCAGGATGGAGAGGTTGCGGCAGAACACGGCCGAGCGGCGAAACAACAGAATGGTGCTGACCAGCGGGAGCCGCGCCAGCGTGTCCATCACGGCGGCGCGCGTCGCCGGCCGCCGCAGCACCAGCCATGCGAGGGCCACCAGCCCGCATGCCCCCGCCCCCAGCGCGGCGCCATGGGCCTGGGCGAGGTCCGACAGGTTCAGCAGCATCTCCACGGCGGGATCGAGCTTGGCGCCCATGTCGCGCAGCACGGTGGAGAATTGCGGCAGCACGAACAGCAGGAAGAACACCAGCACGCCGCCCGCCGCCACCAGCACGAAGGCGGGATATTGCAGCGCCTCCATCAGCTTGCGCCGAAGCTGCTCGGCCCGCGCGCGCTCCTGGGCGAGCAGGTCGAGGATGCGATCCATGGTGCCGGAGGCTTCGCCCACCCGCACCAGCGCCACATAGACCGGCGGGAACAGCTTCGGCTCCCCCGCCGCCGCCTCGGCGAAGCTCTGGCCGGCGAGCACATCGGCGCGCAGCTTGCGCACCACGGCGCGCATGCGGCCGAGGTCCGCGTCGCCGGACAGCAGCTCCAAGGCCTCGTCGAGTCGCGCGCCGGCCTTCAGCAGCAGCGCGAGGTCGCGGGTGAAGAGGGTGACATCCTCCGCCTTCGGCCCGCCCAGCGCGAGGCCGAACCGTCCGCTTTCGCTTTTGGCCCGCGCAGGGGCGGTCTCCACCGGCATGAGGCCGAGGAATTCGATGCGCCGGCGCACCTCCGCCTCGGTGGGCGCGGTGATCTCGCCGCTCACGATCTGTCCGGCCTGGGTGAGGGCCCTGTAGGTGAAGGTCGCCATCAGCGCACGGTGGTCACGCGCAGCACCTCGGCCGGGGAGGTGATGCCGGCCCGGCATTTCAGGATGCCGTCGTCGAGCATGGTGGTCATGCCCCCCGCGATGGCCGCCTTGTCCACGGCGGCGGCACCGGCGTGGCGGTCGATCATCTCGCGGATCTCGTCGGAGAGGGTCAGGATCTCGAACACCCCCACCCGCCCGCGATAGCCCGCCCCGCCGCAGCGCTCGCAGCCCTTGGGCTCATGGACGGTTTCGCCAGCCTTGAAGCCGAGCGCCGAGAAGCGCGGGTCCTCCGCCACGTCCATCGCCGTGAGGGTGCGCGGGCGCTTGCAGCGGTCGCACAGCTGGCGCACCAGCCGCTGGGCGATGACCGCGCGCAGGGTGGATTTCAGCAGGAAGCCCTCCACCCCGAGGTCCAGCAGGCGCGGCACCGAGGCCGCCGCCGTGTCGGTGTGGAGCGTGGTGAGCACCAGATGGCCGGTGAGCGCGGCGTGGACCGCGATGTGCGCCGTCTCCGGATCGCGCACCTCGCCCACCATGATCACATCCGGGTCGTGGCGCAGGAAGGAGCGCAGGGCCGCGGCGAAGGTGAGGCCGATGGCGGGCTTCACCTGCGACTGGTAGACGCCCTTGATCTCGTATTCCACCGGGTCCTCGATGGTGAGGATCTTGCGCGTGGGCTCGTTCAGGATGGAGAGGATGGTGGCAAGCGTGGTGGTCTTGCCCGATCCGGTGGGACCGGTGACCACCACCATGCCGTGGGGCAGCGCCAGCAGCCGCTTGAGGATTTCGGTATCACCCGGCGACAGGCCGAGCTTGTCCATGTTCAGGAGGCCCCGGTCGCGGGGCAGCAGGCGGATCACCACCGCCTCGCCGTGCTGGGTCGGCATGAGCGCCACGCGCACGTCGATCTCGGAGCGCCCGAGCTTGAGGCGCGCCGCGCCGTCCTGCGGCAGGCGGCGTTCGGCGATGTCGAGGCCGGCCAGGATCTTGATGCGCGAGATCACCGCCTGGGGCAGCACGTCGGCGGGCGCGAGCACCACCCTGAGCAGGCCGTCGATGCGCATGCGCACCTCGATGGTCCCCCGGAACGGGCCGATATGGATGTCGCTGGCGCGCAGTTCCATGGCCTTTTCCAGCAGGTCGTTCACCGCGCGCACCACCGGCGCGCCCGACGCCAGATCGCGCAGGCTGTCGATGTCGTCGTCGGCCCGCGCGCTGCCGGCCTCCGTGGTCCCCGCCGCCGGTGCCTCGTCGCCGCCGAGCCGCTCGGTGAGCACGGTGGCGATGTCCTCGAAGGAGGCCACCACCAGCGCCACCGGTTCGCCCAGCGCGATCTCGGCGGCGCGCCGCACCGCACCGTCGGTGGGATCGCCCACGGCGAGACAGACCACCCCGTCGGCGCCGCGATAAGGCAGCGCCGTCATCTCGCGCAGGAAGCGCGGCGAGAAGTGTGACACCAGCGCAGGCGCCGCCATCAGCTCCGGCAGGCTCACCCGCGGCAGGCGATAGAAGCCGGCCACCGCATCGGCGAAATCGCCGGCAGCCAGCTCGGTGGATTCCCATACCTTGCGCAGGGGCTTCGGGCTTGCGGAGGTGGACGAGGCAGAAGAGCGCGCGTCGGGGGAATGCGCCTCATCCGGGCGCACGGACACGGCGTCGCCCGGCCGCAGCAGCCCGCATCGCGCCAGATAGCCCATGAAATCGCCAACGAATTCGCCGGCGCCGTCGGCCGTCATCCCTGTCCCCGTCGCCCGAACGGCGCGCCGGCCGGTTTGGCTCGCCGCTCGCGCCTCACCTTGATCCTTGCCGCCGGGCAGGGCTCACGCGTGCGCCGGACATATCGTCCCGCGACGGCCTCTATGCGGGGCCCTTCGAGGGATCCCTGATCGAACGCGCAGCCGTCCGGCCCGAGCACGCTCGCGTCGGCGGGCGCATCATCGTGTCGCCCCATGAAGGTTTCGCGGCGACTTCATGACAGTCCTGCAACAGTCCCGTCCGATGCGCCGTGCACAGCCAGTCGTTCCGCAACTGTGGGTGACCCTAATATTTCTGTCATACGGCATCGATACTAGGTGTCGTCCGTCCGGAGATCGGGGCCATCCACCTCGAACGGCAGCTGGGTTCTATCGAGGCATCGGGTGGAAGTGCGGAAAGATCGGCCAAACCGGTTCGGCTCCCGACCGGGCACCCTGCTGTTGACGTGCGCGATCTTCCTCGCCACGGCGCTGGCCGCGTGCTCCCTGGTGCCCGACGACGTCAAGCCGCCGAGCGTGATGGACCAGGTCCGCGCCATCGACCTCCTGCCCCGCGACACCAAGCCCGTGCCCGGCCCGCAGGACATTCCCGACGACCGTAAGGCCATCGAATATTTCGGCTCGAGCACCGCGGCGGCTGTCTCCGACCGCGCCGAGGTGGGCGTGGCCGGACGGGGCGGCGTGAGCGGCGGCGCCGATGGCTATGACCTCAACTTCGACAACACGCCGGTGACCAGCGTCGCCAAGGTGGTGCTCGGCGACATCCTCGGCGTGGGCTACGTCATCGATCCGCGGGTGCAGGGCACGGTCACCCTGGCCTCGGCCCGGCCGGTGCCGAAGACCGAGCTGCTCTACGTGCTCGAAACCGCGCTGAAGACCAACAACGTGGCCATGGTGCGCGAGGCATCCGGCTATCGCCTCGTGCCCCTCACCGAGGCGGCGGGCGGCGGCAATGCCGACGTGGGCACTTCGCGGCCGGAGCCGGGCTACGGCATCTCCGTGGTGCCGCTGCGCTATGTCTCCGCCGAGGCGCTGATGCCGCTGCTGGACAGCTTCGCCACCAAGGCCGGCGCGGTGCGCGCCGATCCCGGCCGCAACCTGCTCATCATCCAGGGCACCGGGGCGGAGCGGCAATCGGCCATCAACACCGTGCTCTCCTTCGACGCCGACTGGATGCGCGGCCAGTCGGTGGGGGTCTATCCGGTCCGCAACAGCGCGCCCGAGCCGCTGATCTCCGAGCTGGAAAGCATCATGGACGCGGGCGACAGCGGGCTCAGCCACAAGATGGTGAAGTTCCAGGCCATCAACCGCCTCAACGCCATCATGGTGGTCGCCAAGAAGCCGGAGCTGCTGCAGACCGCCGGAACCTGGATCGGCCGCCTCGACCGCTCCGACACCACGGTGGGCGTGCGCGTCTATCGCCTGCGCTATGGCGACGCCAAGCAGATGGCGAAGGTGCTCAACGAACTGTTCGTGGGCGGATCGTCCAGCGGCCTCGACCAGGCGGCAAGCCAGATCGCGCCGGGCTCCGGCGCCTCGGTCTCGTCCGGCGGCGGGTCGGACGGCAATGGATCGGGGTCGGGGTCCGGATCGGGCCTCACGGTGCAGCAGCGGCTGGGCCAGTCCCAGCCCAAGCAGGACACGGGCGGCACCGGCGGCAAGACCACCGCCGTCGACAGCGAGGGCGCGCCGCTTACCGGCTCCGGCGGCGGCTCGGGAGGGGGCGGCGCGCTGCTGGCCGGCATCCGCATCACCGCCGACGCCATCAATAACTCGCTGCTGATCTTCGCCAGCCAGGAGAATTACCGCATCATCGAGCGCACCCTGATGCAGCTCGACCAGCCGCAATTGCAGGTGGCCATCGAGGCCACCGTGGCCGAGGTGACCCTCAACGACACGCTGGCCTATGGCGTGCAATTCTATCTCACCAGCAAGGACCTCGGCCTCGGCCGCAACAACGGCTCGGTGCTGAATACCCTGTCGGGGGAGATCGCCGACCAGGCCATCAACCGCGTGCTGCCCGGCTTCAACCTGCTGGTGGGCCGCGCGAACCAGCCGCGTGCCATCCTCGACGCCCTGCACACGGTCACCGACGTGAAGGTGTTGTCCAACCCGTCCGTGGTGGTGGTGGACAACCAGAAGGCGACGCTGCAGGTGGGCGACGAGGTGCCGGTCTCCACCGGCAGCGCCACGGTGCTGTCGTCGTCCAACACGGTGGTCAACACCATCGAGTACAAGAACACCGGCATCATCCTGCATGTGGTGCCGCGGGTGAACGTGAACGGGCAGGTGCGGCTGGAGATCGAGCAGGAGATCAGCAACGTCACCCAGTCCGATCCCACCACCTCCGGCACCGGCAGCAATTCCACCGGCCTCACCCCCACCGTGTCCCAGCGCAAGGTGAAGAGCGTGATCGCGGTGGCGAGCGGGCAGACCGTGCTGCTCGCCGGCCTGATCAGCGAGCGCCACAACGGCGTGCGGCAGGGCGTGCCCATCCTCGACCAGATCCCCGGCGTCGGCGACGCCTTCGCCCACACCACCGGCACGGTGAAGCGCACCGAGCTGATCATCTTCATCCGGCCCCAGATCATCCGCGACAATGTGGATGCCCACACGGTGGCGGAGGAACTGCGCGCCAAGCTGCGCGGCACCGTCACCACCCTGCCCGGCGGCCCGCAGGCCCCGCTCGGCGCACGGTGAGGCCGGCCATGAGTCTGTCTTTCCCCGCAATGCGTTCCGCCGGTGACCGCGCCGGCAAGGCGGCCCTCGCGGCCGTGGTCGCAGCGGCCATGGCGGCAAGCCTTGCGGTTGAGCCGTCCATCGGCGGCCTGCTGGCGGCGGCGCTGGTGCCGGTCCTCGCCGCCATCGCCATCATCGACGGGCGGCACTTCATCATTCCCGACTCATTGAACGCGCTGGGCGCCCTGCTCGGCCTCGCCGCTGCCGCCACGGCGCCGGAGCCGCTGAATGGCCTCCTCGCGGCGGTCCTCGGCGGCGCGGGGCTGGCCCTCGTGTTCCTCACCATCCGCCTCGGCTATCGCGCGCTGCGCGGCCGCGACGGGCTGGGGCTCGGCGACGTGAAGCTCGCGGCGGTGGCGGGGATCTGGCTCGGCGTCACGGCCATGGCGGTGGCGGTGGAGATCGCCGCGCTGACGGGCCTCCTCGCCTATGGCGTCAGCCGCCTCGCCGCCGGCAGCGCCGTGCGCGTGCGGGACCGGCTGCCGTTCGGATTGTTCTTCGCGCCGGCCATCTGGATCGGCTGGCTCTTCGACCGCTGGTCGGCCGGGCTGATGTGACGGGAAACGGGAGGTGCCAATGAAGCTGACGGGTCCCATTTCCCCGCGCCGGATGCTGGCGACGCTTCTCGTCGCGGCGACGCTCAGCCTGCCCGTGACACCCGCCGGCGCGGGCGCGCCCTCCACCGCCGGCGCCTTCGCGCTCTACGCGCGGGGCGACTATGAGGCCGCCGCCGCCGAGCTGACGCCGCTGGCGTGGGCCGGCGATCCCCGGGCCCAGGGCCTGCTTGGCTTCCTCTACGAATACGGCAAGGGCGTACCACAAAATTATCTGGCGGCGGCCAATTGGTACGCCTGCGCGGCCGAGCAGGGCGAGGCGACGGCGCAATATCTGCTGGGCCTGCTCTACGACAAGGGCCATGGCGTGCCGCGCGATGTGGTGCTGTCGCAGAAGTGGCTCATCCTCGCCACGGCCCGGGCCTCCAAGCGCGAGCGGGATGTCTACACCCGGCTGCGCAACGCGGTGGCCACCAAGATGAGCCCCGCCCAGCTCGCGGTGGCCCAGCGCCTCGCCATCGAATGGGCGCCGGTGCGCGGGCTGCCGGCGCAATAGGGCCAGCCTCCTGCGGTGAGGCTGCGTCTTCGTCCGCGCGAATGGCATCGATCACAAGGCTCGCCAAGTGCGGGTCGCCAAGTATAGCGCCCGTCCCGGACATGACGGCGGAGCTAGATCGCTGCTGCTGCCTCACCCCGCCCCCGCACCGCCAGCGCGCCTTCCACGAAGCGCGTCACCTGCGCGGCATAGGTCGCGGCGTCGATGCCGCGCTCGCGATACTTGCTGCGCTTCACGTACCAATCCTGAAGCAGCGGCTTGATGAGGGTAGCGGCGAACAGCGGGTCGTCGGCGGAAAACACACCCTGCCGCAGGCCCTGCGCGATCACGTCCGCGAAGATGCGCTCGGTCAACCGCTCGCTGTCGATGGCGC
Source organism: Xanthobacter oligotrophicus (assembly GCF_008364685.1). Classification (GTDB taxonomy): domain Bacteria; phylum Pseudomonadota; class Alphaproteobacteria; order Rhizobiales; family Xanthobacteraceae; genus Xanthobacter; species Xanthobacter oligotrophicus. The sequence continues at coordinate 111,957 of NZ_VTTL01000005.1, read as the reverse complement.
GCTTCCTGGCCTCGGGCGGGAAAGCCTTTGCCTCCATGTAGGCGAACACGAACCAGGCGTGCATGGCCTCGGACAGCCGCACGTGGGCGGCGATGAGCCAGTTGAGATGCGCTGCCGGGTCCGCGCGCATCGCCTCGGGCGCGCTGCCCAGTTCCGCTTCCACGGCGTGGGAGACCTCGCCGAGGATCATCAGCAGCAGGGTGTCCTTGCTGTCGAGATAGGAATAGAGCCCGCCCATGCTGAGGCCGGATTCGGCGGCCAGTTGGCGCAGGGTCATGGCGTGGAAGCCGTGGCGGTTGGAGAGCTTCAGCGCCGCATCGATGATGCGCGCGAGATTGGCCACCGCCACATGGGGCTTCTGCACCTTGATGAGGTCGCGGTGACGCGCGTGGATTCGCGCCGAAAGGGCTTCCAGGGAATGGGCTTCCAACGCGTCAGGTCGGGGTGCGTGGGTCTCGCCGGCCTCGGCCCTCTCGTCTGCACCCACCCCGTAACCCCCGATCTTGGAAGGGGGAAGACTGCGGCGCGGACGCGGAAAGTCAAGCGCGCAGAGGTCGCGCGCGGCCAGTCGGACCGCGCCTCGTCAGACCATGGCGCAGAGCGCTTCCATGCGGGCGCAGACATCGCTTAGGGACGGCGCCGCGCCATCGCTCGGCAGGGTCAGGAGCAGGTCGGCGAAATCGTCGGCCTCCTGCTGGCGCAGGAAGCGCACCACGTCGTCGATGCTGGAGGCCTGCGTCTCCGCATCGCCGATGACGATGCGCAGGGAAAAGGGATCGGTCGGCGGAAGGCTGCGTCCCATGGTGATCTCCACTGCCGGCGCGCTTTGCGGGCGCATCATGGCTACCGGAGAATGAACGCGGCCTTCGCCGAAGGGTTCCCTCGTCTGTCGCACATCCCGCACGCACGGCGACTTTAGCGCCAGCGCCTCACGCGCCGTGCTGGATGAGGTCCGGCAGGCGTCGGGTCAGGGTGCGCAGCACGCTCTGGGAGCCCTTGTTCATCACGTCGAACACTCCGTCGGAGGTGGCGGCGGTGCTGAAGCCGTCATGGACGAAGCGGAAATGGGTGCCGCCGCTGGGCGTGGGCGTGAGCGTCCAGGTCACCAGCGTGTCGATATAATGACCGAAGCCCTTCAGCTCCTCGTGCCCGCCCTTCCAGCTGAAGGACAGCTCGCGCTCGGTGACGGCGGTCTTCACCTGGCACTGGAACTCGCCGTCCCAGCGCTCGATGGGTCGGCCCCAGATGGTGAAGCGGTGTCCCTCCAGGGGCTGGATGTCGTTGGGAAAGAACCAGACGGCGAGCCATTCGGAATCGGTAATGGCGCGCCAGACAATGTCCACCGGATACTCGAACTCGGCTTCGGTGACGATGGAGCGGGTCTCGATAACATCCGACATGGACGAAACTCCCCAAAAAAGGCGATCAAACAAACAAGGGTGGCCCGCCTTGCGAGGAAGCAAGAAATGGGCCTCAAGCCACGGGCACCGCCGCGGCGAGAGCGGCATGGAACTGCCGCGCGAAGGCGGCGCGGTCGTCCTCCTGTGCAAACAGGATGTCGGCGCTCCACTCGATGCTTTGAGCGCCATCGGGCCAGAGGCGCTCCGCCCGATGCCACGACAGGGCCGGCCAGCGCGGATTGCGCAGGGGCAGGTCATCCACCCCCCGCTTTCCCGGGCGGCCGAGATGGAAGGTCAGGAACGCCACCACCTCGGGGCGAAACGCGAGGGCAAAGGCTACGCCGTGCCGGATGGTCCGGGGCGGCGGCCGCATCAGCGCCTGCTCGATCACAGCGAAGCCGGCCGGCCCGTCGCCGGCGGCAAGCTCGCGCAGCACCAGCAGGCGGAAGCCGTGCTCCAGCACCACAGCTGGAACCGCATGGACCGCGACGGCCGCCTCATGGGAGGGCGCGGCGGCGAGAGGCGGACGGGCGGGCGCGGTCATGCCGGCGCTCCCGGATAAACCCGGGCTGGCGCCACTGGCATTGTTCCTGCTTGGCGCGGAGCGCCCCACGCGTGGGGCAGGCGCGAGGGCACATCTTGGTCAAGACCGACTACATTCCCGAACTCAGCGAAGTGCGCATGGAACGGCGCGCCCCCGAGGGGCCGTACACCCTCGACGCCGACGACCGCGCCTATATCGAGGGCTGTCTCCGGCAGGTGGAGGCGGCGTTCGGCACCGAAGGCTTTCCCGGCATGCGGTTCGAGGCCATTCCCGGCCGCGCGCTGATCCGCCGCTTCATCGTGTGGTGGCGCACCCTGGAGCCGGAAAGCGAGGCGCAGAGCGAAGCCCACGCCCAGTTGCCCGGCGCCATCCGCCTGCTCGACACCGTCTCCTCCTACCTCGAAGAGAAGGCGCGCGGCGGGCGCTGAGGCGGCCACCGCCTCAGGCCTTTGCCGAGCCGGGTGCGGGCGGCTCGCGGTCGGCGGCCTTCAGGGCATCGATGCAGGCGAACAGGGCCAGCCGGCCGTCGGCGAGCGCCTCCTCCTCGGTCTCGCCGACACCGTGGCAGCCCGGCACATCCGGAAAGCTCGCCACGAAGCCGCCGCCCTCCTCGGGCGGCAGGGGCGCGAGGGTGACCGGATAGGCCTCAAGATCGGGGGGGACGGGGGCGCTCATTGGTCCATCTCGTCCATGCGGTCCACCATGGCGACGAACGCCTTCACATGGACGGGGCGGATCTTCTGCTTCATGGGCACGGCGACGCAATCGGGCACCGAGGGGTGGGTGAAGACCACGTGGGTTCCCGTCACCTTGCGAAATTTCATCGCATACTGGGATGCGGTGATCTCGATGTCGGCGGGCCGCCACTCCCCGCCGGGATTGGCGCGCAAGGCTTCGAGCCTCTTGTTATGCATGACAGTATCCGTCGAATGAAAAGGGATGAAGCTGTAAAGACTTCAGTGTAGGCGCACGCGCCCTGCGGGCAAGCCGAAATGGTGGGCAGGACCGAGAGGCAGGCCTGCGCCGGGCGCAGGCGGGGCGCAGACTTGAAAGCCAGCTGCCGGACCGGGCGCGCTCTGGAACCCTCGCCCGCTTGCGGGAGAGGGGGTTGAGGCCGTTCGAGCCTCCCCGGCCCCGCCGTCAGTCCCTGAGCAGCCTGCGGATGACCTTGCCGGTGGTGGTCAGGGGCAGTTCGTCCACGAATTCGAACGCGCGGGGATATTCATAGGTGGCAAGGCGGGTGCGCACGAAGGCGCGGATGTCGTCTTCCAGCGCCGCCGAGGGCTCGATCCCCGGCATCAGCACGATCACCGCCTTGACGATCTCCGTGCGCAGCGGGTCCTTCTTGCCCACGGCGGCGGCGATGGACACCGCCGGATGGCGCAGCAGCACATCCTCGATCTCCGCCGGGCCGATGCGGTAGCCGGCGGAAGTGATCACGTCGTCGTCGCGGCCGAGGAAGTGGAAATAGCCCTCCTCGTCCTGGGTCGCGAGGTCCCCGGTGATGAGCCAGCCGTCGCGCACCTTCTCCTGCGTGGCATCGGGCCGGTTCCAGTATTGAAGGAACATGACCGGATCGGGCGCGCGCACGGCGATCTGCCCCATCTGGCCGGGGGGCAGCACGGCGCCATCCTCGCCCAGCACCGCCACCTCGTGGCCCGGCACCGCCTTGCCGGTGGCCCCGGCCTTGGCCACGCCCAAAGCGGCCGACGAGCCGATGACGTAATTGCATTCGGTCTGGCCGTAGAATTCGTTCACCGGCACGCCGAGGGCCTGCCTGCCCCATTCGAAGGTCTCCGCCCCCAGCGCCTCGCCCGCCGAGCCCACGGTGCGCAGGTCGAAGTTGAAGCGGGCCTTGGGGTCCGGCACGGCGCGCATCATCTTGAGCGCGGTGGGCGGGATGAAGACGTTACGCACCTGCGCCCGCTTGATCAGATCGAAAGCGGCCTCGGGATCGAACTTGCCGCGCGGCTGCGCCACCACCGGCACGCCCAGCGCCAGCGCGGGGAGGATGGTGTTGAGCAGCCCGCCGGCCCAGGCCCAGTCGGAGGGGGTCCACATGCGGTCGCCCGCCTGGCCGATGCCGTCATGGGTGAAGGTGACGCCGCTCACATGGGGCAGAAGCACCCGGTGGCCGTGGAGCGCGCCCTTGGGCTGGCCGGTGGTGCCCGAGGTGTAGATCATCAGCGCCGGATCGTCCGGGCCGGAGGTGATGGCAAGCGGCCGGTCGGAGGCGGCGTCCAGCAGGGCAGTGAAGTCGAGCACCCCCGCCCGCGCCCCGTCCACATTGATGACCAGCCCCAGCGCCTCGGGCCGCTCCACGATCTTGGCAAGGCCGGCATCGTCGGTGACGAGGGCCTTCGCGCCGGAATCGGCGAGGCGATAGGCGATGGCGTCCACCCCGAAGGCGCCGGCCAGTGGCACCGCGATGGCGCCCATCTTGTAGACGGCGAGATGGGTGACCAGCACGTCCAGCGACTGGGGCAACAGGATCGCCACCCGGTCTCCGCGGCCGATGCCGTGGGCCAGAAGCGCATGGGCCAGCCGGTTGGAGGCCGCAGCCAGCGCGCCGTAGGAGACGGGGCGGAAGCCGGCGCCATGGGGCAGGAACAGGGCCGGACGGCCGGGCGCGCGGGCGGCGATGCCGTCGCAGGCATGGACCGCCATGTTGTAGCGGCGCGGGATATCCCAGCAGAACGCCCGGCGCCGGCGCTCATATTCACTCGTGTGCGCCAGCATAACCCGGCCGACCCTTCTGCCCCCGCAATGTTGCGGCGCACGCTACAGCTTCGCGACCGCGAGGTGCAAGGGTCTTTTGCCGGCCCCGGATGCGCCGGCCCAGGCCGAGGACGTCAGGTCACCGCCCGTTCTTGTCCGGCTCGGCCAGCACCAGCGCCCAATAGACCTTGTACTTGGAATTGGGCGCATTGGCCGTGGCGATGCCCATGCGGGTCACGCCCGGCTCCAGCATGTTCTTGTTGTGGGAGGGGGAATCGCGCCAGCCGGAGAAGGCTTCCGCCAGGGTGTGATAGCCCGCGCCCACGTTCTCCACCGCCTTGGAGGCGTTGTAGCCCGAGGCCTTCATGCGGGTCATGAAGTTGCGCCCGCCCACCTCGTGGGAGAGGTTGTCGGCCCGCGCCATGGCGTTGGCCTGGTCCTGGGCGATCTTGTTGAGCTGGTCGTCGAGGGTCACCGGGCTCAGCCCGCGCCCGACCCGATAGTCGGAGATGATGGAGGCGGCGGCGGCCGCGTCCACCGGTTTTCCGGTCTTGGCGAGGTTGATGTAGAAGGCCGGCTGGCTGTCGAGCTGGGTTTCGGTGGTGCCGCAGGCGCCCAGTGTCAGCAGCAGCGCGAGCCCGGCACCGGCGAGAAGGGGACGGCGGAGGATCGGGTCGCGCATTTCTCTCTTCCAGCTGGTTCGGGGGCTCCTCGCCCCTTGGCACATGTTCGGGGGGCTTCCGCCCCCTTGGCGCGTCCCGCCTTGTGCGCCCTCAGGGTTGAGGAAGCGTTAGCGTGGGGACGCGCCTTGCCGCGGGAACGCACGCCGACCGGATCGGCGCGCGCATCGCTGGAAGCTAGAGCGGGGCAGGGGGCGGCGCCACGGCGGCCGGGGCATGGGCTTGCACGGCCCAGGGTTGGGCGGTCATGCTGATGCCGGCCTTGCGGAAGCGCGCGAGCACCTGGAAGTGCAGGTCGCTCTTCACGGTCAGGCCATAATCCACGTTGGCCACCACGCAGCGCAGCTCGAAGCCCATGCCGGCGTCGGCGAACTTGGTAAGGAACACCCGCGGCGGCGGCGTCTGCAGCACCTGCGGATGGTCGCAGGCGCAGGCGACGAGGATGTCGCGCACCTCCTCCGCGTCGGCGTCGTAGGACACGTTCACCGCCACGATGATGCGGCCGGTGGTGTTGGAGTGCGTCCAGTTCTTCACCATGCCGGTGATGAGATCGGAATTGGGCACGATCACCGTGGCCCGCTCGAAGGTCTCGATCTCGGTGGAGCGTACCGAGATGCGCCGCACATAGCCCTCCTCGCCCTTCACATTGATGGTGTCACCCACCCGGATCGGCCGCTCTGCGAGCAGGATCAGGCCCGACACGAAGTTCGACACTATGGCCTGGAGGCCGAAACCGATACCCACCGAGAGCGCGCCGGCGACCAGCGCGATGTTCTCGAGGTTCAGCCCCACCTCGCTCATGGCGATCATGATCGCGATGATGGTGCCCACATAACTGACGATGGTGGCGATGGAGGATTGCAGCGACGGCTCCAGCCCCGAGCGCGGCAGCAAGGCGGTGGAGACCCAGCGCTGGAAGGCGCGGGCGGCCACCAGGCTCACCAGCAGCAGCAGCACCGCGTAGAACACGCTCCACAGGGTGATGGTGGCGGAGCCGATGCGCACGCCGAAGGAGGCGCGCTCCACCGTGTCCATCACGTCGGCGGTGGAGGTGCCCCAGCTTCCGGCGATAAGGAAGGCGGCCACCACGAACAAGAGCAGCTTCAGCAGGCCGGAGAGCACCACCCCGATCAGCTCGAGGCTGGTGGGCTGGAGGCCGAGGGCCTTGGACATGTGACGGGCGCGCGGCGTCTCGGCCGAAAGCCCCTCCCCGAAGAAGGAATCGATGAGGGCATAGAGCAGGTAGAGCCCGCCCAGCACCGCGGCGGCCACCACCATGCGGGCGGCGACGAAGGCGGCGAAGCTCACATAGCCCCCCACCAGGGCACCGATGAGCAGGATCACCGCCATCCAGATGACGAGGCGCAGCCATTGCGGGCGGCTGCCGGAGGCGCTCGCCGCCGGCTCCGCAGCCGGAGACACCTCGCCCTCGGTCTCGATGCCGCCATCCTCCGAGCGCGCCACCCCCACGAGGAAGCGGGCGATGAAGCCGGCGATGAACAAGGCGAGGAGCGCGCTGGTCAGCACCGTCAGGCCCACGGGGGCGAACAGCACCTTGTGCAGGGCGTTGAGGAAGGCGGCGATGGCCAGCGTCCACACCGCGAACGAGAAGTAGCGGAAAGCGAGCACCGCTGCCGCGTCCGAGAGCGGCGGCAGGCGGCGCCACGGCTCGTCGGGGGCGAGCAGCGCGCGCGCCACCGCATTGCCGATGGCCTTGATGAAGACCGCCACCACCAGCCCGTGCAGCAGGTCCGCGGCGCGCGGCGGCACCACGTCGAACCCGCCCAGGAAGGCGAGGGCGGCTATGGTGGCGGCGGGCGCCACGCAGGCGTTGAGGACGAGCACCTTCAGCGCCTCGCGGGCAGAGCGCAGGCGGGTGAAGTTCTCGCCCGGCCCCGGCGGCGGCGTGCGCAGCCGGCGGCGCAGCAGGCGCCCGCCCAGCACCACCGCCGCGCCAATGCCGAAGCCGCCGAGCACGATGCCGAGCATGGCGAGGGTGCCTTGGCGGCGCTGCGCGAACGAAGACCAGTCGTTCACGAAATACTGGACGGCCCGCCACTCGGACGACACCGAGGACAGGGCGTTGCCCCAGAGATCGGGATCGAGGATGGAGTCCGAGCGCTCGAATAGCTGGCCGGTGAACAGAGCCCGGCGGCGGGCACTGATGCGGTCGGAGATCTGGTCGGCGCGCAACAGCAGGGCGCGGTTCTGCTTCAGCACCCCGCCGAGGTCGGAGCTGATCTTCTGCAGGCGCTCGCGGTCGGCGGCCACCGCGGGGTCCTCGGCGGCGCCGTCGGCGGGCTTGGCACCGAGGCCGCTGAGCCGGCTCTCGGCGTCGGTGACGCGGGGCGCGATCTGCTCGCTCACCGCCGCAAGGTCGCGGCGGGCGGGATCGAGCCGCTGGCGCACCTCGTCGAGGTCGTTGGGGCGCAACCCCTCCAGCGCCAGGCTGGCGTCGAGGGCGTCGAGGGTGGCGCGCGCCGCCTCCAGCTTCTCGCGGGCGGCGACGATCATGGGGTCGGGCGGCAGCACCACCGGCTTGGCCGCTTCGGGCGCGGCGGCGGCAGGCGGAGCAGCGGCAGGCGGAGCAGCGGCAGGAGTTCCAGCGGCAGGCGTTCCAGCGGCAGGCGCAGCCGGCGCGCCCGCAGCGGGCACGCTCTGGTGCGGGGCGGCCTGCCCCTGCGTCGTCTGCGCCCCGGCCTGGGCCAGGGGAACCGTCGACAGGAAGAGCGCGACCAGAACGGCCGCGGGCTTCGTTACATGCATATCGGACCTCCGCGGCGGCGTTCCTGTCGCCCGAAGGCGGCATGTTCGTGGCAGATGGGAGAGAAAGGCGACGCGGCGGGGCTTCGAAATCACGAAAACCGGTATAAAGATCGTCCCGATTTTCGCCTTTTCGCATCCTCCGGCCGCAACCGGAGGCAGAGAGACTCTCGTGATGACCGGCGCCGCTCCCGTCAAGCCCCAGACTGCCCCTTCCGCCCCGCCCGCCCCCGTGGCCCCCCCCTTGGCTGCCGCCTCGGACCCGGTGGCGCTGGCCGCCGAGCTGATCCGCGCGCCCTCGGTGACGCCGCACGCGGACGATGCGCTGGAGCTGGTGGCCAAAAGGCTGGAGGCTGCGGGATACCGCGTGGAACGCCTGACGTTCGAAACCGGCGGCGTGCCCATCCCCAATCTTTACGCCCGTATCGGCGAAACCGGCCCCAATTTCTGCTTCGCCGGCCATGTGGACGTGGTGCCAGAGGGCGACGCCGCCCAATGGGTCCACGGTCCCTTCGCCGGCACGGTTGAAGACGGCGTGCTCCACGGGCGCGGGGCGGTGGACATGAAGGGGGCGGTGGCGGCCTTCCTCGCCGCCGCGCTCGCCTTCGGCCGGCCGGAGCGCGGCAGCCTCTCCTTCCTCATCACCGGCGACGAGGAAGGCCCGGCGCTGGACGGCACGGTGCAGGTGGTGGAGTGGCTGAAGGCCAAGGGCGAGACCATCGACCATTGCCTGCTGGGCGAGCCCACCAATCCCGATGCGCTGGGCGATGCCTTCAAGGTGGGCCGGCGCGGCAGCCTCTCCGGCATCCTCACGGTGAAGGGCGTGCAGGGGCACGTGGCCTATCCGCACCTCGCCGACAATCCCATCCCGCGCCTCCTGAAGCTCATCGGCGAGCTGACCGCCGCGCCCCTCGACCACGGCTCGGACTTCTTCCCGCCGTCCAACCTGGAGGTGGTCTCGGTGGACGTGGGTAACCCGGTATTCAACCTGATCCCGGCGCAGGCCACCGCCCGCTTCAACGCGCGCTTCAACGACCACTTCTCGCTGGCGACGCTGAAGTCCGAGATCATCCGCCGCATCGATGGCGCCGGCCTCACCTATGACCTCGAATTCCAGACCGGAGCGAGCCAGAGCTTCCTCACCGCCCCCGGCCCCTTCACCGAGCTGGTCGCCGGCGCGGTGGAGGAGGTGACCGGGCGCCGGCCGGAGCCCTCCACCTCGGGCGGCACCTCGGATGCCCGCTTCATAAAGGACATCTGCCCGGTGGTGGAATTCGGCCTTGTCAGTCGCACCATGCACAAGGTGGACGAGGCGACGCCGGTTAAGGACATCCACGCCCTCACCGCCATCTACAGCCGCATCATCGCCCGCTATTTCTCGACCTTCGCGTGAGTCCCCATGAGCCTTGACGAAGACTTCTCCCGCCTGGACGTGGGCGGCCGCGACATCGCCGTGCGCAGCGTGGCCGGGGCGGCGCCGGGCCTGTTCTGGCTGGGCGGCTTCAAGTCGGACATGACCGGCACCAAGGCCGAGCACCTCGCCCGCTGGGCCGCAGGCCACGGCCGCGCCAACGTCCGCTTCGACTATTCCGGCCACGGCACCTCCGGCGGCGCCTTCGAGGAGGGCACCATCTCCCGCTGGCTGGAAGAGGCGGTGGCGGTGTTCGACCAGAAGACGCAAGGCGAGCAGGTGGTGATCGGCTCGTCCATGGGTGGATGGATCGCGCTGCTGCTGGCGCGGCTTTTGGCCAAGCGGGGGGACAAGCGCCTGAAGGGGCTGGTGCTGGTGGCCCCGGCGGCGGACTTCACCGAGGACCTGATGCGGGCGCGCTTTTCCCCCGAGGTGTGGGCGCAGATCGAGACCACGGGGCGTTTCGAGCGGCCCTCGCCCTATGGTGACGGGCCTTATGTGATCACCCGCGCCCTCATCGAGGACGGACGCCGCCACCTGCTGCTGGGCGCCCCCTTCGCGGTGGGCTGCCCGGTGCGCATCCTCCAGGGCGCGCAGGATGAGGACGTGCCATGGGCGCACGCCATGCGCCTCGTGAGCTGCCTTGCCGAGGACGACGTGGTGTTCTCCCTCATCAAGGACGGCGACCATCGCCTGTCCCGCCCCGAGGACCTGGAGCGCCTGACCGACGCGGTGGCGGAGCTGGCCTGACGGCAAGGCCGGTGAAAGCGAGGCTTGCCCCCGCTCGCTGCGCCTGCGAAAAGGCGCGACCATGATCGTTCTCGACGATATTTCCCTGCGCCTCGCCGGGCGCCTGCTCATCGACCATGCCTCTGTCGCCATTCCGGAGAATGCGCGGGTGGGCGTGGTGGGGCGCAACGGCTCGGGCAAGACCACCCTGTTCAAGGCCATCGTCGGCGAGCTTGAGCTGGAGAGCGGCGCGGTGCGCCTGCCCAACCGCACCCGCATCGGCCGCGTGGCGCAGGAGGCGCCCGCCGGCCCCGACAGCCTGCTGGAGCGTGTGCTCGCCGCCGACACCGAGCGCGCCCAGTTGCTGCACGAGCGCGAGACTACCCACGACCCCATGCGCATGGGCGAGATCGAGATGCGGCTCCTGGACATCGACGCCCATTCGGCGCCGGCGCGGGCGGCCACCATCCTCGCCGGCCTCGGCTTCGACGAAAGCGCGCAGCAGCGGCCCTGCTCGGAATTTTCCGGCGGCTGGCGCATGCGCGTGGCCCTCGCGGCCCTGCTCTTCACCGAGCCGGACCTGCTGCTGCTCGACGAGCCCACCAACTATCTCGACCTCGAAGGCACCCTGTGGCTGCAGGATTACCTCGCGCATTATCCGCGCACGGTGATCCTCATCTCCCATGACCGCGACCTGCTCGACGAGAGCGTGGACCACATCCTCCACCTCACCGGAAAGAAGCTGACCATCTACAAGGGCGGCTTCACCGGCTTCGACCGCCAGCGCCGCGAGCGGCTGCTCCTGGACCAGAAGGCGCGCAAGAAGCAGGAGATGCAGCGCGCCCACATGGAATCCTTCGTGGCCCGCTTCCGCGCCAAGGCCACCAAGGCCAAGCAGGCCCAGTCGCGCCTCAAGGCCCTGGCCCGCATGGAGCCGCTGGCCGCCCAGGTGAGCGAGGAGGCCGCCGCCATCTCCATCCGCCACCCGGAGCGGCTGCTGTCGCCGCCCATATTGGTGATGAACCATGTGTCGGTGGGCTATGTGCCGGGCAAGCCGATCCTGCGCAATCTCGACCTCCGCATCGACGAGGACGACCGCATCGCCCTGCTTGGCCCCAACGGCAACGGCAAGTCCACCTTCGCCAAGCTCCTCGCCGGCCGCCTCCAGGAAGAGAGCGGCAGCGTGGTGCGCGCCGATAAGCTGGAAGTGGCCTATCTCGCCCAGCACCAGATCGACGAACTGATCCCCGGCGACAGCCCGGCCCAGCATGTGCGCAAGCTCATGCCCGACGCGCCCGAGGCGCGGGTGCGCGGGCGGGCGGCGGAGATGGGCTTTTCCGGCGGTGCCGCCGACACCAAGGTGTCGTCCCTCTCCGGCGGCGAGAAGGCGCGGCTGCTGCTGGGCCTTGCCACCTTCCACGGGCCGCACCTTTTGATCCTCGACGAGCCCACCAACCATCTGGACATCGAGGCCCGCGCCGCCCTCATCGAGGCCATCAACGACTATCCCGGCGCCGTCATCCTCGTCTCCCACGACCGGCATCTGCTGGAAGCCTGCGCGGACCAGCTTTGGCGCGTCTCCGGCGGCACGGTGAAGGCCTATGACGGCGACCTCGACCAGTACAAGCGCGAGGTGCTCTCCAAGTCCGACGGCGACCGCATGACCGATGCCGGCCGCAAGGACAAGGCCGAGCTGAAGAAGGACGGCACCCCGGCCGACGGCAAGCGCCGCGTCGCCACCGGCCCCCTGAAGAAGCGCATCCGCGAGCTGGAAGCGGCCGTGGAGAAGCTGGAGAAGGAGATCGCCGGCATCGACGTGAAGCTCGCCGCGCCGGATCTCCACGCCAAGAAGCCGCTGGATGCCGCCCGCTTCGCCAAGGCCCGCGCCGAGGCGGTGGAGAAGCTGGCCGTAACGGAAGAAGAATGGCTCGCCGTCAGCGCCGAGCTCGAGACCGCGGGCGGCTGACAGGCGCCGCAGCGGCGGTTTTCGCGGGAATCGTCGCGCCTGCTGCCGGCTCGCGGATCAGCGCCATCAGCGCCTGCGCCGCCCGCGAATGATAGCGATCGGCGTGGCGCAGCACGTAGAAGCGCCGGGCCGGAAAGGTCAGGGGCAGCTGGCGCAGGGTGCCGGTGGCAAGGCCCGCCGCGGCCACGAGATCCGAGATCACGGTCGCGCCCGCGCCTGCCGCCACCGCGCTCACCACCGCCTCGTTGGAGGGCAGCTCCAGCGCCACCTTGAGCCCGGCGGGGTCGAGCCCCGAGGCCCGAAGCGCATCCTCGAACACCTGCCTTGTGCCCGAGCCCGGCTCGCGCAGCACGAACGGCATCTCGAACAGATCTGCCGGGGCGATGGCGCGCCGTTTGGCGAAGGGGCTGCCCGCCGCCGCCACCAGCACCAGCCGGTCGCCGGGCACTGCGGTGCGGGCGAGCAGAGGCTCTTCCACCTCGCCCTCCACGAAGCCGAGATCAGCCGCCCCCTCCCGCACCGCCGCCGTCACCTGCGTGGTATTGCCGATGACCACCGACAGGGCGATGTCGGGATAAAGTTTGTGGAAGCGGTTGAGCACCGGCCCGAGCCAATAGTTGGCGATGGTCTGGCTGGCCTCCAGCGCCAGCCGCCCCCGCCTGAGGCCCGAGAGATCCGCGAGCACGGTCTCGGCGGCGGCGGCGCGGGCGAGCACGGCCTCAGCTTCAGGCACGAAGGCGTGGCCGGCCTCGGTCAATTCGATCCGCCGCCCCACCCGGTGGAACAGGGCGACGCCGCAGGACGCCTCCAGCGCCGCCACCGAGGCGCTCACCGCCGACTGGGTCATGTGGAGGCCCTCGGCGGCGCGCGTCATGTGCAGGGCGCGGGCCACGGCGACGAAGACCTTCAACTGCTCCAGCGTCATGGACCCTGCCTCGCCGCACTCGCGCTGCTTCGCTCAAACGCCGCGCGGGCTTGATCTTATGCCAACAGCCCCGGTCTGCGACCGGGCCGAGAGGGCACGCTCAGGCGCCGCGCGGGCTCACATGAGCGTCTTGATGAGGATAAAGCTCAGCACCGAGATGAACAGCCAGGCGGCAGCACCGAGCAGCAGGGGCTTCACCCCCTTCAGGCGCAGCTTGGCGATGTCGGTCTCCAGCCCCATGGCGCCCAGCGCCACCGCCAGCAGGAAGGTGGTGCCGATGGCGATGTCGCTCTTCACCTCCACCGGCACCACCCCGGTGGAATTCAGCATCACCATGCCGATGAAGCCGAACACGAACCACGGCATGGGCGGGCTGGCATGGCCGGCCTCCTTGTCGCCCCGCGCGCGCCAGATGGCGGCGGCGCCGAGGCCGATGACAAGGGGCGCCAGCAGCATCACCCGCGAGAGCTTCGCCACCGTGCCGAACTCACCGGCCTGCTGGCCGCCCTGGAAGGCGGCGGCCACCACCTGCGCCACCTCGTGGATGGAGGCGCCGGTCCACAGGCCGAAGGCGTGGGCATCGAGGCCGGTGTAGGGCAGCAGCGCCGGCATGATCAGCATGGAGAGCGAGCCGAACACGGTCACGCAGGCCACCGCATAGGCCACGTCCTCGTCCGAGCCGCGGGTCACCGTGTTGGTGGCGATCACCGCCGAGGCGCCGCAGATGGCGGTTCCGGCCGCGATCAGCTCCGACAATTGCTTGTCCACCCCCATCAGCCGGCCGAGCCAGCGGGTGGCGAAGAAGGTGGAAAACAGCGTGCCGGCCACGATGGCAAAACCCACGAAGCCGACCGAGCGCACCTGCGCGAAGGTGAGTTGCAGACCCAGCAGCACGATAGCGAAGCGCAGGATACGCCGCAGCGCGAACTTCACCCCCGGCTTGGCGATGGCCGGCGTGCCGAAGATGTTGTGGAGGCCCATGCCGATGACGATGGCCAGCACCAGCGGGCTCACCAGCCCCATGCCGGGGATCTGGCGCAGTCCATAGCTTGCGGCGGCAATGAGCACCGTCAGCGCCAGCCCCGGGAGGATGCCGCCGAACGCGCGCGTCAGGAAGCGCGGAGCGGCGGGAAGCAGTGTGGCATCGGGAAGGACGGCGGGCTCGGACAACGGCTTGTCGGTCATGGCGGGGTTCCTCGGACGCGGCGAGGATCGCGCCGCAGCATGCATCGATCAAACGAGTTATATTTCTACAATAGATCGATTTTTGTAGTTAGTTCCTCATCGCTGCAAGGCGGTGGGGCCACGAGCAGCGTGGGAATGTCACCCGTCATCCCCCGGACAGGCCGGGGGATGACGGGTGACGCGGCCCGATGACCAAGGCCCCAGGCACTCCTTCCCCTCACCGCTCGGCGAAGGCCTTCTCCACCACGAAGGTCTCGGGCCGGTGCCCCGCCCCTTCCGCGAAGGCGCGGCGCTCCAGGAGGTCGCGGGTGTCGGCGATCATCTGCGGCGAGCCGCAGAGCATCACCCGGTCAAAGGCGGGATCGAGATCGGGAAGGCCGAGGTCGGCGAAGAGCTGGCCGCTCTCCATCAGGTCGGTGACGCGGCCGCGATTGCGGAACGGCTCGCGCGTCACCGTGGGATAATGGAGCAGCTGCGTTGAGGCATATTCGCCGAGGAAATCGTGGGCCTTCAGCGCCGCCACCACGTCCTCGCCATAGGCCAGCTCCGCCACCTCGCGGCAGCCGTGCACGAGGATGATGTGCTCGAAGCGCTCATAGGCCTCCGGGTCCTTGGCGATGGAGACGAACGGCGCCAGCCCGGTGCCCGTGGCCAGGAGATAGAGCCGCTTGCCGGGCTTCAGATTGTCGAGCAGCAGCGTGCCCGTGGGCCGGCGCCCGACCAGGATGGGATCGCCCGGCTTCAGCATCTGCAGGCGCGAGGTGAGCGGGCCATCCGGCACCTTGATGGAGAAGAATTCCAGCTGGTCCTCGTGGGGCGCGCAGGCGAGCGAATAGGCGCGCAGCAGCGGGCGCTCCTCCGCCGGCAGGCCGATCATGGTGAACTGGCCGCTCTTGAAGCGGAACGCCGGATCGCGCGTGGCGGTGAAGGAGAACAGGCGGTCGGTCCAGTGGCGGACCTCGAGGACGGTCTCGGTGTTGAGATTGCTCATTACTGCCTCCTCACGCCGGGCCGGAAGCGGACGGGCTGGCCGCCTGCCCCGGCGCGGGCGAGAACGCGCTCTCGAACTTGTCGGCCACGTCCATCCACTGGGCGGCGTCGACCGGCGGCTCCTTCTTCTCGGCGATGTTGGGCCACAGGGCTGCATATTGCGCGTTCAGCGCGATCCAGGGTCCGGCTTCCGGTGCGGTGTCGGCAGCGATGGCGGCGGCGGGGCATTCCGGCTCGCAGACGCCGCAGTCGATGCATTCGTCCGGATTGATGACGAGCATGTTCTCGCCCTCGTAGAAGCAATCCACCGGGCAGACGGCGACGCAATCCATGAATTTGCAGCGGATGCAGCTGTCAGTGACGACATAGGCCATGGGGCAGGTCCTGTTAATTGTGCAACAAGACTATCCGGGCGGCGGCACAAGACTGAGTGTTAAGGCAAGATGAGGTCAATTAATTGCAGTATTTTTGCACTCAGGGGAACGAGAACGACAGCAAGAACCGGGCCCCGGATGCCTGCCCACAACAAAGCGTCGTCATGCCCGACCTTGTCCCGACCATGACAAGATAGCGTCACCCCCCGTGAAGAGGCCCCCCGGACAAGACAGAGGCTGGCGGGAGCCGCAGCTGCCGCCCTCACACCACCTGGGCGAGGCTCGATCCATTGAGGTTCACGGCGAGGCCCTTTAGGGCGTCCTCGTTCAGCTCGCCGCCCATGGCCTTCAGGCTCTCCTCGCGGATCAGCGCCCCAAGGTCCGCCCGCAGCTGGATGAATTCGGGCGAGAGCTGCAACGCCGCGTCGCGCGGACGCGGCAGCGGCACCGTCACCTCGGCCTTGATGCAGCCGGGGCGCGCGGTCATCACATAGATGCGGTCGGAGAGGAAAATCGCCTCGTCGATGTCGTGGGTCACGAACAGCACCGAGATGCCGAGGCGCTGCCAGAGGTTGGTGAGGATCTGCTGCATGATCACCCGGGTCTGGGCGTCCAGCGCGCCGAACGGCTCGTCCAGCAGCAGCACCTTCGGCCCCGTGGCGAGCGCCCGCACGATGCCCACCCGCTGCTTCATGCCGCCGGAAAGCCTGTCGGGATAATGGTTCTCGAAGGCCGACAGGCCGGCCAGCCCCAGCAGCGTACGCGCCGCCACCGCCCGCTCTGAGCGGCCCATGCCGCGCATCTTGAGGCCAAACTCGACGTTTTCCCGCACCGTCTTCCACGGGAACAGGGAATATTGCTGGAACACCATGCCCCGGTCGGCGGACGGCCCCTTCACCGCTTCCCCATCCACCGTGACGCGCCCGGCGGTGGGCTTGAGGAAGCCCGCCACCGCATTGAGCAGTGTGGACTTGCCGCAACCCGAGGGGCCGATGATGGACACGAACTCGCCGGGGTTCACCACCAGGTCGGCGTCGCTCACCGCGATCACCGCGCCGTCGATGGTGTCGTAGGCCAGCTCGAAGCCGGTGACCTCGATGAGGCCGGTCTGTGTGGGGGCGGTTGCGGGAATGGCCATGGCGCGCCTCGCGGGGTTCATTTGGCCCGGGACCAGGGCGTCACCGCCCGCCCGAGCAGCCGGATGAGAAAGGACGACGCGAGCCCCAGCACGCCGATGGTGATCATGCCCAATGCGATGTCCGGATACTGCACCAGGGAATAGGCCTCCCAGGTGAAATAGCCGATGCCGAACTGGCCGGAGATCATCTCCGCCGCGATCAGCGACACCCAGGCCACGCCCATGCCCACCGTGAGGCCGGTGAAGATCTGCGGCAGCACCGCCGGGAAATAGACCTCGCGGAAAGTGGCGCGCTCACTCGCCCCGAGGCACCGCGCGGCGCGCACCAGCACCTCGTCCACGTTGGCCATGCCATGCAGCGTATTGAGCAGGATGGGGAAAAATGCCCCGAGGAAGGTGATGAAGACGATGCTCTGCTCGTTGGTGGGCCACAGCATGATGGCCATGGGCACCCAGGCGATGGCCGGGATGGGCCGCAGCACCTCGCAGACCGGGAACACGAATTCCTTGATGAGCGCATAGCGCCCCATCAGCAGCCCCAGCGGCACCGCCACCAGCGCTGCCAGGGCGAAGCCGAGGAAGATGCGCCGGCAGGAGATGACGATATGGTTGAAGAAGGCGCCGGTGGAGAAGGCGGTGCGCGCGCTCTCCAGCACCTGTTCCGGCGAGGGCACGTTCAGGAACCGCACATAGAGATCCATGCGGTTCACGGTGACCACATGCCAGGCGAGGATGAAGAGCCCGATGGCCAGCGCCCCCAGCAGCGTCGCCCGGATCGCCTGCGCGTTCAGCTTCAGCCAGCGCCGGGCAAAGCCGGTCAGCGCGCGGTCCGGCGGCATCAGGGGGGCGGCGGCCGGACGCTCGGGCCGCAGCAGGATGGACCCGGCGGGGGGACGCGGGCGTGCCGCCTCCGCCGTGCCGGCAATATGCAGGGGCGTCTGCATCTTCACGGGGGATTTCGCCGCGGCGCTCTTCATAGCCCTCACCCACGCCCGGCGGTGGCGGCCTTCAGCGCATCGCCGAAGCTCATCACCTTGCCGCCGCCCTTGGCCGCCGCCGCTTCCGCATCGGCCTTCAGCATGAAGGGCAAGATCTCGCTCTTGCCGTCCTTCGCGGTCACCGCGAAGAACGCGTCGGTGGCGAACAGCTTGATGCCGCGGGCGGTGTCGAACAGATAGGTCATGTTGGCCTTCTTGCCCTGGGCGGTCAGCTCGGCCAGCGCCCCCAGCGTGCAGGCGGCGCTGGAATAGGGCTTGATGCCCTCGCCCTCGATCCAGATCTCGCCGGCCTTGCGCGGCTCTGCGATCTTCACCTTGCAGAAGCTGTCTTCGCCGCTCACCTCGTAGTTGGCGAGGCTCTTCAGCTGCGTTTCGTAATCGAGACCCATCTCCTTGAAGGCCTGGCGCATATAGGTGTCGTTGACCCAGGCCTTGGCGTCGAATTCCTTCATGCGTCCGAGCTTCTGGAGCACGGCGGCATCCTCCGCCGCGTCGGCCACGAGCTGGGGCTTGAGTGTGGGGTCCAGGGTCATGATGCCGCCCGGGCCGAGGAAGATATAGACCACTTCCTTGTCGATGCCGGTCCACTTGGCGATCTTCTCGGCGGCGCCCTGCGGATCCTTGCGGACCCAGTCATTGGCCTCGATCACCGCCTTCAGATACGCCACCACGACTTCCGGATACTTCTGCGCAAAATCGGTGCGCACCACCACGCCGTGCCAGGTGGGGGCATTGGTCTCCACCCCGTCGAAGATCTTGCGGGCAAAGCCCCGGAACGGCAGCAGCTCGGCGAAGGGCACGAAATCGGCGTGGGCGTCGATCTTCTTTTCCTGGAGGTTGGTGGAGCCCACCTCCGGCGACTGGCTCACCAGCTTGAAATAGTCGCTGGGCCAGCCCTTGTCCTGCATGGCCTTGAGGATCATGCCGTGGGCCGCCGAGCCGAACGGCACGCTCAGCACCTTCCCCTTCAGGTCGGACAGCTCGTAATAGGGCGAGTCCTTGTGCACCACCACGCCGTTGCCGGAGCCGTCGAGATTGTAGGCGGCGATGCCGATGAGCTGCGACTTGGACTGCGGATTGGACTGGAAGGTATAGCCGTTCACCACGAGGGGATAATCGCCCATGGCGCCGAACTGGAGCTTGTCCGCCATCATGCCGTTGGTCACCGGCGGGCCGGAGGTGAAATTCTGCCAGTCGATGGAGTAGGCCACGTTGGCGTACTTGCCGTCGTTGGGCAGGTACTTCTCCAGCAGCTTCAGCTCCTTGATCACCACGCCCGTGGTCACCGTGTTGGTGGTGGTGTCCTGGGTACCGATGCCGAAGCTGATGGCGGTCTGGGCGCGCGCGGGGAGCGCCCCAAGGGCGCAGCCGACGGTCAGGGCAATGGCGGCGGTGCGAAGAAGCTGGGTGCGGAAATGCTTGGAGCAAAACGGGGGCATCGGATCCACCTCTCGGGGCAAAGACGGCTCTCGACGGTGATCTTCGGGCGCCAGCTTCCATTCATTCAAAGGAAGATGCGGCGGGGGTGTCGATTAGTTGCCTCCTTTCGAGACCCGCCTCTTTCTTGGTCACAGGCTGCCTGCCTTCCCGGCGCGGGGCCACCTTCGCCCTGCGCCGGCCTCAACGGTTGCCGCGCATGGCGTGGAGCGCGTCGAGGTCATGGATCACGATCTTGGCCTTCTCCGCCCTCAGAACCCCCTGTTCCTGCAGCCGCTTGAGGCTGATGGTGACCCATTGCCGCGTCGCCCCGACCATGTGCGCGAGGTCGGCGTGGGTGAAGGCCGTGCCGATGACGATGGCGCCCTCCTCCCGCACCCCATAGGACTCCGCGAGGTGCAGGAGCAGGTGGGCGAGGCGCTCGGTGACCGAGCGGGTGCCCAGCATCTGGGCAAGGGCGGAATAGCACTTGCCCTTGAAGGTCAGCCCCTCGATGAGGCCGATGGCGAAGGCCGGGATCTGGGCGATGAGCCGGCGCAGGGTCTTGCCGGTCAGATGCACGACCACCGCATTGGTGGCGGCAACCCCTGACCACACATGCTGCCCCTGCCCGAACAGTTCGGGGCCGCCGACGAAATTGCCCGAGTTCCAATAGGCCAGGGTGATCTCACGGCCTGACGGCGCGATGTAGAAGACGCGGATGCGGCCGCTCTCGATCAGGAAGATCCCGTCGTGGGGCGTGCCTTGCGAGAACAGCATCTTGCCGCGATAGACCACGCGCTTCTGGCCCTCGCGCAGCACCTCTTCACGCTCCTTGGCGGTGAGGCGCTGGAACAGCAGCGGCGGCCCGTTGGTGAGGGCGGCATTCTCCGTGAGCAGAAGCGCCTGCGCGGGAGCGGCACCTGCCAGGAGCGGCGATGCGGCGACGGGAAGCGGCCCGTGGGGCGGAGCGTTCAGCATGGCTTCTCTCCCGGTTGGATCCATTCTCAACCGCAAGAAGCGTACCATTACTATTATAAGTTATTCCATAGATTAAATCTAATAATGCCGACACGCGATGTCACGCAAACGCAAACGGCGGCCTCACGGCCGCCGTCGGAACAGTCCTTCCCGCTGATGCGGCATCACGTTCACCCGGAACGAACCAGCGCGATCAGCCCACCAGCGAACGCTGGGGGATACTGCGACAGGTCCAGCCTCAGTGCCCGCCGCCGGCGCGGCCGCTCTCGAGGGCCGCATAGACCTGCTCGAGATCGGCAAGCTGCCGCGCGGCCCGCTGGCGGGTCTCGTCGGTGGTGGCGTCGGTCACGTCTTCCTTGGCATTCTGGATCTGCTGCTGCAGAGCACCCAGGTCCAGCTCCTCCAGCGGCTTTGCCTCTTCGGCGAGGATGGTAAGGCCGGCCGGGTTCACCTCGGCAAAGCCACCGCGCACGAAATAGGAGCGCGGCGAGCCGTCACCCTTGATGGTGAGGATACCGGGCTTCAGCATGCCGATGAAGGGCGCATGGCCCGCCAGCACGCCGAACTCGCCTTCCGCGCCGGGCACGATCACCTCGGTCACGGCGCCGGAAAACACGAGCCGCTCGGGCGAGACCAGCTCAAAGGGTAAGGTCGCCATAATTCTCGTCTCCGGGTCGTCCCGAACGGGAGGCGCCCCAACATCGGGTGCTCCTCCGGGCGCCATCCAGCCGGATGGACGCCCCAACTCCATGAAGGAAAGCGGCTTCACCGCACGGGCCTGGTCGGCCCGGGCGCAACCGCCTCCGCGGCATCAGCGCCGGCGATCGGCAACGAAGCCGACGCCGAGCCCGATGATGGCACCCACCACGGCGGCAAGGCCGATGTGCTGGCTTTGCTCCGAGGTCAATCCGCCGCGCGGGTTTTCGCCCTGCAGCTCGATATTGAGGCCCGGCAGCCGGATCTCGGCGACCTGCGGCCGGGTGAGCCAGCCGGTGATGCCGCCGGCCACAAGTCCCAGCACGAGGCCCAGGACCTTCACATTCATCATTTCCTCAACCCCTGATCCGAATTTGCCACTTGAGTACAACACCCTAAGCGGCAAATTCGCCTCAAAGCGGAGCAGGAAAATCACGCATTCCGATCACCATGCGAACGATGACCGGAAAGCCTTTGTCGAACGTCCGCTCAGGCCGCCTCGGCCGCGAGCTTCTTGCCCTTCTCGATGGCTTCTTCGATGGAACCCACCATGTAGAAGGCCTGCTCGGGCAGGTAGTCGTACTTGCCTTCCACCAGGCCCTTGAAGCCGGAGATGGTGTCCTTCAGGTCCACGAGCTTGCCCGGGGAGCCGGTGAACACTTCCGCCACGTGGAAGGGCTGCGAGAGGAAGCGCTCGATCTTGCGGGCGCGGGCGACCGTGACCTTGTCCTCTTCGCTGAGCTCGTCCATGCCCAGGATGGCGATGATGTCCTGGAGCGCCTTGTATCGCTGCAGGGTCTGCTGGACCTGGCGCGCCACGTTGTAGTGCTCGTCACCGATAACCAGCGGCGAAAGGATGCGCGAGGTGCTGTCGAGCGGGTCCACCGCCGGATAGATGCCCTTTTCCGCGATGGAGCGCGACAGCACGGTGGTGGCGTCGAGATGCGCGAAGGAGGCGGCGGGCGCCGGATCAGTCAGATCGTCCGCCGGCACGTAGATGGCCTGAACCGAGGTGATCGAGCCCTTGGTGGTGGTGGTGATGCGCTCCTGGAGCGCGCCCATGTCGGTGGCCAGCGTCGGCTGGTAGCCCACCGCCGAGGGAATGCGGCCAAGCAGGGCCGACACTTCCGAGCCGGCCTGGGTGAAGCGGAAGATGTTGTCCACGAAGAACAGCACGTCCTGGCCCTGGTCGCGGAAATGCTCGGCGACCGTGAGACCGGTCAGCGCCACGCGGGCACGAGCGCCGGGGGGCTCATTCATCTGGCCGTACACAAGGGCGCACTTGGAGCCGGCGGCCGAGCCGTTATGCTCGTGCGGATCCACGTTCACGTTGGACTCGATCATCTCGTGATAGAGATCGTTACCCTCGCGGGTGCGCTCGCCGACGCCGGCGAACACGGAATAGCCGCCGTGCGCCTTGGCGATGTTATTGATCAGCTCCATGATCAGCACGGTCTTGCCCACGCCGGCGCCGCCGAACAGGCCGATCTTGCCGCCCTTGGAGTAGGGCGCCAGGAGATCCACCACCTTGATGCCGGTGACGAGGATTTCCGCTTCCGTGGACTGGTCCGCATAGGACGGAGCAGGCTGGTGGATGGCGCGCCTGGTATCGCCCACCACCGGGCCCAGTTCGTCCACCGGCTCGCCGATCACGTTCATGATGCGGCCGAGGGTAGCTTCGCCTACCGGCACGAGGATGGGAGAGCCGGTGTCGGTCACGGGCTGGCCGCGCACCAGACCCTCGGTGGCATCCATCGCGATGGTGCGGACGGTGCTCTCGCCGAGATGCTGGGCCACTTCGAGCACCAGGCGGTTGCCGTGGTTGGTGGTCTCAAGCGCGTTCAGGATTTCCGGCAGATGGCCGTCGAACTGCACGTCGACAACGGCGCCGATGACCTGGGTGATGCGTCCGGTGGGATTCGCCATGTTCGTCGTCCTTTGTCCTCATCCAGGCCGTGGTCAGAGCGCTTCGGCGCCGGAGATGATTTCGATGAGTTCTTTCGTGATCTGCGCCTGGCGCGTCCGGTTGTAGATCAGCGTCTGCTTCCTGATCATGTCGCCGGCGTTGCGGGTCGCATTGTCCATGGCGCTCATCTGCGAGCCGTAGAAAGACGCCTGGTTTTCCAAGAGCGCGCGGAAGATCTGCACCGCGATGTTGCGCGGCAGGAGGTCAGCGAGGATCTCCTCTTCCGTCGGCTCGTATTCATAGACCGGGCCGCCCTCGTCCTGCGCCTCGAACACGGCGGGGATGATCTGCTGGGCGGTGGGGATCTGCGAGATCACGCTCTTGAAGTTGGAATAGAAGAGCGTGCACACGTCGAAGGCGCCCTGGTCGAGCAGGGCGAGGATCTTCGCCGCAATGGCCGAGGCATCCTTGAAGCTGAGGGTGCGCACGCTGCGCAGGTCCACCAGTTCGATGATGCGGTCGGGGTAGGTCCGGCGCAGCTGGTCGTAGCCCTTGCGGCCGACGCAGAAGAACGTCACGTCCTTCCCTTCGCCGATCAGCTGCTGCGCCTTCTCGCGCGCCAGGCGCACGATGGAGGTGTTGAAGGCGCCGCACAGGCCGCGCTCGCCGCTGGCCACCAGCAGCAGATGCTTCTGCGACTGCCCCGTGCCGGCGATCAGCACCGGCGCCTGGCCGGCACCTACGATGCCGGCGGCAAGGCTGCCCAGCACCGTATCCATGCGCTCGGCATAGGGACGGGCCGCTTCCGCCGCCATCTGGGCGCGACGCAGCTTCGCCGCGGCGACCATCTGCATCGCCTTGGTGATCTTCTGCGTCGCCTTCACCGAGGCGATGCGGTTCCTTAGGTCTTTCAGGCTCGCCATGGTGCCCGTCCGTCAGGTTCGAGGAACAGGCGCCGCTCAGGCAAAGCTCTTGGCGAAGGCGTCGAGAGCCTTCGTCAGCTTCTCGATGGTGTCCTTGGAAATTTCCTTGGACGAGCGGATGGCTTCCAGGATCTCCGGATGCTGCGAACGCAGCGCCAGAAGGAGACCCTGCTCGAACTCGCGCACCTTGGAGACCGGCAGCGGGTCGAGATAGCCGTTGGTGCCGGCGTAGATCACCGCCACCTGCTCCTCGACCTTGAGGGGCGCGAACTGGCTCTGCTTCAGCAGCTCGGTGAGGCGGGCGCCACGGTTCAGCAGCTTCTGCGTCGAGGCGTCGAGGTCGGAGCCGAACTGGGCGAAGGCCGCGAGCTCACGGTACTGGGCGAGCTCGCCCTTGATCTTGCCCGCCACCTGCTTCATCGCCTTGATCTGGGCCGAGGAGCCCACGCGCGACACCGACAGGCCGACGTTCACCGCCGGGCGGATGCCCTGGTAGAACAGGTCGGACTCAAGGAAGATCTGACCGTCGGTGATGGAGATCACGTTGGTCGGGATGTAGGCGGACACGTCGTTCGCCTGGGTCTCGATCACCGGCAGGGCGGTCAGCGAGCCGGCGCCGAGGGAATCGTTCAGCTTCGCCGCACGCTCCAGCAGGCGGGAGTGCAGGTAGAACACGTCGCCCGGATAGGCCTCGCGGCCCGGCGGGCGGCGCAGCAGCAGCGACATCTGGCGATAGGCCACGGCCTGCTTGGACAGGTCGTCGTGGATGATGAGGGCGTGCATGCCGTTGTCACGGAAATATTCGCCCATGGCGGTGCCGGTGAACGGCGCCAGGAACTGCATCGGCGCGGCGTCCGAGGCGGTCGCGGCCACGATGATGGAATATTCCAGCGCGCCCTGCTCTTCCAGCACCTTCACGAACTGGGCGACCGTGGAGCGCTTCTGGCCCACCGCGACATAGACGCAGTAGAGCTTGGCCTTCTCGTCCGTGCCCTGGTTGATGGGCTTCTGGTTGAGGATCGCGTCCAGCGCCACAGCGGTCTTGCCGGTCTGGCGGTCGCCGATGATCAGCTCGCGCTGGCCACGGCCGATGGGGATCAGCGCGTCGATGGCCTTGAGGCCGGTCTGCATGGGCTCATGCACCGACTTGCGCGGGATGATGCCCGGCGCCTTCACGTCCACCCGGCGGCGCTCGGTGTACACGATCGGGCCCTTGCCATCGATCGGGTTGCCGAGGGCGTCCACGACGCGGCCGAGCAGGCCCTTGCCCACCGGGGCATCGACGATGGCGCCGGTGCGCTTGACGGTCTGGCCTTCCTTGATCTCGCGGTCCGAGCCGAAGATCACGATGCCGACGTTGTCGATTTCGAGGTTCAGCGCCATGCCGCGCGTGCCGTTCTCGAACTCGACCATCTCGCCGGCCTGGACATTGTCGAGGCCGTAGACGCGGGCGATGCCGTCACCGACGGAGAGAACCTGCCCGACCTCGGAAACCTCGGCCTCCTGGCCGAAGTTCTGGATCTGGTCCTTGAGGATGGCGGTGATTTCAGCGGCTCGAATGTCCATCAGCGGACCTCTTTCATCGCATGCCGGATAGAATTGAGTTTGGTCTTGAGAGAGGCGTCGACCATGCGGGAGCCGAGCTTCACGATGAGACCACCGAGGATGGACGGATCGACGGTCACGTCGAGAATCACGTCCTTGCCGGTCTGCTGGGCCAGCGCATCCTTGAGCGCGAAGAAGTGCGCATCGCTCAAGGGGGCCGGCACCGTGACCTGCGCCGTCGTCTCACCGCGCTGGGCGGCGACGAGGGACGCGTAGTCGACAACCATGCGGGGCAGCGCGAACAGGCGGCGGTTCTGCGCCACCCGCTTCACGAAATTCCCGGCGAGGCCGGAAATGCCCGCCTGATCAAGTACCGCCGAAATGGCCTTCAGCTGCTCCTCGGCCGAAAAGACCGGGCTTTTGACCAGCCGCGCCAGATCCGCGCTCTCCGCAATAAGAGCCGACAAGCGATCGAGATCCGCCTTAACGGAATCGACGGCGCCGGCCTCTGTCGCCAGTTCGAACAGCGCGGTCGCGTAGCGCCCCGCCATGCCTGACACGATCGTATCCGCCACCCCGCACCTCTCTCGAACTTGCAGCCCATGCCGCGCGCCTTGCGCGGCTATTGCCCAAGCCCTTGATCTGTTGGGAATAATCTAGTGCGACCCCGCGAGAGGGCTAAACCCGCCTCTCGAAATCCCGGTGTGCCTAACACAGGCAGAAGTGGGCGGCAACATGACCGAACGATGGCGCCTAGGCCGCATTGCCGCACCGCGATGCCCGGATACCACCCGCGCCGCCACCCGGCGCCTTACGCCACACCGAGAAACTGCTTGAGCTCGGGCGTCTGAGGGTGCGTGAACACTTCTTCCGGCGGGCCGATCTCATGCACCCGCCCCTGGTGCATGAACACCACGCGGTCGCACACTTCGCGGGCGAAGCGCATTTCGTGAGTCACCATGAGGAGCGTCATGCCCTCCTCGGCGAGGGCCTTCACCACGGCGAGCACCTCGTTGACCAGTTCCGGGTCGAGGGCGGAGGTGATCTCATCACATAGTAGGGCCAGCGGCTTCATGGCCAGCGCCCGGGCGATGGCGACGCGCTGCTGCTGGCCGCCGGAGAGCTGGTCGGGGTAGGCATCGAACTTGTGGCCGAGGCCCACCTGTTCCAGCCGCACCCGGGCCTCCGCCTCCGCCTCCTTGGCCGAAACCTTCTTCACCACCATGGGCGAGAGCATCACGTTGCGCCCCGCCGTGAGGTGGGGGAACAGGTTGAAGCCCTGGAAGATCATGCCGACCTTGAGCCTGAGCGCGCGCAGGTGCAGTTCGTCCGGCGCCAGCTGGGCGCCGGCCACCACGATGGAGCCCTGGTCGATGGTCTCCAGCCCGTTGACGCAGCGCAGCAGGGTGGACTTGCCCGAGCCCGACTTGCCGATGATGGCGATGACCTCGCCCGGCTCGATGTCGAGGTTGATGCCCTTAAGCACCTCGTTCTGGCCGAAGCTCTTGCGCACCTCAGTGATTGTGATGAGCGACATTCAGCTTCCTCTCCAGGATCTGGCTCGACTTCGACAGGGGCCAGCACAGGGCGAAATAGATCAGCGCCGCGAAGCCGTAGACCGTGAACGGTTCGAACGTGGCGTTGGTGATGATGGTGGCGGCCTTGGACAGCTCCACGAAGCCGATGATGGAGGTCAGCGCCGTGCCCTTCACCACCTGCACCGAGAAGCCCACCGTGGGCGGCACTGCGATGCGCATGGACTGGGGCAGGATCACGTAGCGCAGTTGCTCCACGAAGCTCATGGCGAGCGACGAGGAGGCCTCCCACTGCCCCTTGGGAATCGATTCGACGCACCCGCGCCAGATCTCGGCGAGGAAGGCCGAACTCCACAGGGTGAGGGAGACGAACGCCGCCGCCCAGGGCGACACGTCGAGGCCCATGAGCGGCAGGCCGAAGAAGATCAGGAACAGCTGCATCAGGAGCGGCGTGCCCTGGAACAGCTCGATATAGAGGCCGGCGGCGCGCCGCAGCCACGCCCTGCGGGCGATTCGGGCATAGAGCACCACCAGCCCCACCACGCCGCCGCCGACGAAGGCAAGCAGCGAGAGCAGCACGGTCCAGCGGGCGGCCAGGAGCAGGTTGGAGACGATGTCCCAGGTGGAAAACGCCGTCATCGCGCGACACTCCTGCGGGGGAAGACCAGGGCGCCGATGCCCCGCATGACCTGCCGCACCAGCACGGCGAGGGCGAGGTAGAGGACGGTCGCGACGATGTAGGCCTCGAACGCCCGGAAGGTGCGGGACTGGATGAAGTTGGCGGCGAAGGTCAGCTCCTCCACCGAGATCTGCGAGCACACCGCCGAGCCGAACATGACGATGACGATCTGCGAGGACAGAGCCGGCCAGATCTTCTGCAGCGCCGGCACCAGCACCACGTGGCGGAAGGTCTGCAACCGGCTCATGGCCAGCGAGGCCCCCGCCTCGAACTGGCCCTTGGGGGTCGCCTCGAGGCCGGCGCGGATGATCTCGCAGGCATAGGCGCCGAGATTGATCACCATGGCGAGGATGGCGGCCTGCATCTCGGTGAGCCCGACCCCGATGGCCGGCAGGCCGAAGAAGATGAAGAAGAGCTGGATCAGGAACGGCGTGTTGCGGATCAGCTCCACATAGGCCTCCACCAGCGGCCGCAGCCAGCGCGGCCCCTGGGTCTTGGCCCAGGCGCAGGCGATGCCGAGGGTGACCCCCAGCACGCCGCCCACGGCGATCAGCTCCAACGTGACGCCGACGCCCTTCACGATCACTGGCACATAGTCCGCCAGGGAGGAGAAATCGAAGCTGTAGGCCATCTGTGCCCTTCCCCCAATGGCGGCACTCAACACTGCGGAACCCGCACTCCGGAACCGGGGCCGGCGCCCGAAGCCCGGCTCCCTCTCCCGCTTGGGGAGAGGGTCGAGGAGGGGGCGGCCCCGTCCTCATGACCCACCGCAGCGAAAGCGGAGCGGGCTGCCGCGCGCCGGTCGAAGGCGGCGCGCGCTACGACTCAGCCCCTCACAGATCCGCCGGAAGCGACGCACCGAGCCATTTCTGGGAGATCTTCTCCAGCGAGCCGTCCGCCTTGGCGGCGGTGATGATGGCGTTGACCTTCTCCAGCAGCTTGGGCTCGTCCTTGTTGAGGCCCACGTAGCAGGGAGAATTCTTGATCAGCACCTTCACCTGCGGCTTCTTCGGCGGGTTGCGGGCGAGGATGGCCGCCGCCACCACATTGCCCGTGGCCACCACCTTCACCTGGCCGGAGAGGAAGGCCGAGATGGTGGAATTGTTGTCCTCGTAGCGCTTGATGTCGGCGGTGGGCGGGGCGACCTTGGTCAGCTCCAGGTCCTCCACCGAGCCGCGAGTGACGCCCACCGTCATGCCGGCGATGTCCTCCACCTTCTCCACCTTCACGTCGGCGGGGCCGAAGATGCCGTTGAAGAACGGGGCATAGGCCACGGAGAAATCCATCACCTTCTCGCGCTCGGGATTCTTGCCGAGGCTGGAGATGACGAGGTCCACCTTCTTGGTCTGGAGATAGGGGATGCGGTTGGCGCTGGTCACCGGCACCAGCTCCGCCTTCACGCCGAGCTTGGCGGCGATGAGGTTGGCCACGTCGATGTCATAACCCAGCGGCTTGAGATCGACGCCCACCGACCCGAAGGGCGGGAAATCCTGCGGCACGGCGATGCGGATCACGCCAGCCTTCATGATGTCGTCGAGGGTATCCGCCCGCGCGGCCGTCGAGAGCGCCACCGGCGCCAGCGCGCCGAGCAGCGCACCGGCGACGAACGCCGTCCGAAGGAAAGTCCTGCGATCTGAGCGCATGTCGCGCCTGCCTCCCTGACACGGCGCCACAGCGCCTTTCGACCGGAGACTGAGCAAGGCCTATGCCAAGGGGATCCGGCGACGGGCCTGCCGCACGGGATGCGTGCTGTCACGCGGTGGTCACAAGGGGCAACGGCGCCGGGGCCGCAGGTTGAGACGCAACGGAGCCGCCCGGGGCAAAACGAAATGCCCCGCCCGATGTCTCGGACGGGGCATTTGCACAACCTTTAGGCGCCCATATTCCGGGCAGATCCCTGAAGGGCGAACTTCAGTTCGCCTGCCTCAGTTCGCCTGGGAAGCCTTGTTGGGGCTCGCCGGGAAGGCGGCGTTCTTGACGGTGCCCTTCATCAGCTCGACGGCGAGCTTCAGCTGGCTGTCGTCCTTCGGGTCCGGCGGAACGTAGGAGGGCGAGCCGGTCTGCTCGTCGTCGCCGTTCTTCAGGTGACCCTTCAGCGAGGCTTCGCCGCGGGTGGTGTCGACGGTGGCGCCGAGCTTCTGCTTCATCTCGTCCGGCAGGTCCTGGACCAGGACGATGTCCGGCTCGATGCCCTTGGCCTGGATGGAGCGGCCCGACGGCGTGTAGTAGCGCGCCGTGGTCAGGCGCAGCGCGCCCTGCTGGCCGAGCGGGATGATGGTCTGCACCGAGGCCTTGCCGAACGAGCGCGAGCCGAGGACGGTGGCGCGCTTGTGGTCCTGCAGGGCGCCGGCCACGATCTCGGAGGCCGAGGCCGAGCCGCCGTTGACCATCACGATCACCGGGCGACCCTTGGTGAGGTCGCCGCCGCGGGCATTGAAGCGCTGCGTTTCCTCGGCGTTGCGGCCGCGGGTGGACACGATCTCGCCGCGCTCCAGGAACGCGTCGGACACCGCCACCGCCTGGTCCAGCAGGCCGCCGGGATTGTTGCGCAGGTCGAGGATGTAGCCCTTGATCTTGTCCGGGCCGATCTTGGCGGTCAGATCGTCGATGGCCTTCTTCAGGCCCTCGTAGGTCTGCTCGTTGGTGAACGAGTTGAGGCGGATATAGGCGATATCGTCCGATTCGACCCGCGAGCGCACCGTCTGGATCTTGATGGTGTCGCGCACCAGCTTGATCTCGAGGGGCTTCTCCATGCCCTTGCGCAGGATGGTCAGCGTGATCGGCGTGTTCACCGGGCCGCGCATCTTGTCCACGGCCTCGTTCAGGGTCAGGCCCTGGACCTGGTCGTTGTCGAGCTTGGCGATGAGGTCGCCGGAGAGGATGCCGGCCTTGCTCGCCGGGGTGTCCTCCATGGGAGTCACGACCTTCACCAGGCCGTCTTCCATGATGACCTCGATGCCGAGGCCACCGAATTCGCCGCGGGTCTGCACCTGCATGTCGCGGTGGTTCTTCGCGTCCATGTAGGAGGAGTGCGGGTCAAGCGACTGAAGCATGCCGTTGATGGCGGCCTCGATCAGCTTGGCGTCGTCGGGCTTTTCGACATAGTCCGAGCGCACCCGCTCGAAGACATCGCCGAACAGGTTGAGCTGCTTGTAGGTGTCCGAGGACGCCGCCTCGGCGGCGGTGCCCAGGAAGAAGGGGGCCAGCACCCGCGGCTGAACCGCTGCAACGGCCACAAGGGCGCCAGCCGCCACGCCGAAAAGAAATAGAGACGTCCGACGCATCATCCACGTACCTTCTGACTGTCCGTTGCGGCCCACCACGGGGTAGGATCTATCGAGATCCCGTCTTTTCGGAACTCGACATACAATTGGGGCTGTCCCAAGGCTGCGCCAGCCTCATTGCCAAAACGTAATCCGGCAGCCGGAACAACGCTCGGGGCCTGACTTGAGGCCGGTACCGCCGCGCCGCGCGCCGCCGGTCCCGCGGTCCGCGACAGGCCACCCATCACCCCCACCGGCTCGCCCGCCAGGACGAACTGGCCAAGGTCCACGGTGATCCGCTCCATGCCTGCCATCAGGATATGGTAGCCGCCGCCCGCGTTGATGATCAAGAGTTGTCCGTAGCTGCGGAACGGCCCGGCATAGACCACCCAGCCATCCGCCGGCGCGCTGACGGGGGCGCCGGCACGGGTGGCGATGGTCATGCCCTTTTCGGCCCCGCCCACGCTGTCGGGGGCGCCGAACGTCTTCACCGTCACGCCGGCAACCGGCAATGGCAGCAAGCCCTTAGCCTGGCTGAAGGCGATGGCGGGGGTAATCCGTGCGGGATTGCGTAGGGCGGTGAGGTCCGGCTTGCCCGGTTCGATGGGGCGGGTCACGGCTTTCGCCGCGTCGGCGGCGCGGGCGGACGGACCCACTTCCGTCTCCAGCCGCGTCACGAGATCGTGCACGTCGCCGGTAGACTTGGCTACCGTTTCGGCCTGGCTCCTGTCGGTCTGCGGAACCGGCTGCTCCTCCGCCTGACGGCGCTGACGTTCGCTCACCAGGGCCGACAGGCGCTTCCTGTCGTCGTCCAGCTCGGCCTTGAGGCGGGTGAGGCTGTCGCGGGCGGCGGCCAGCTCGCCGCGCACCCGGGACAGCTCCGACAGGTCGGCGGCGAGGGTCTCCGCCTCCACCCTGAGTTCCGGCAGCAGCGCGCCCAGGAGGATGGCCGAGCGCACCGCGTCCAGCGCATCGTCCGGGCGCATCAGGAGCGCGGGCGGCGGTTCCCGGCCCATGCGCATCAGCGCCGCCAGCACCTGGGCCAGCACGCCGCGTCGCTTGGCGAGGGAGGCGTTGAGGTCCGTGGCGGAGCCGTCGAGCATGCCGATCCGCCCCTCCACGTCGATGAGCTGCTGCTCGACGGAGCGGGTACGGGTGGCGGTCTCCACCAGCATCTGGTTGAGCCGGCCGCGATCCCCCTTGGCCGCCTCCAGCTCCGCGCGCAGGCGCTTCTGCGCCTCCTCGGTGCCGCGCAGGTCGGATTTCAGCGCATCGGTATCAAGGCCGGAGCGCGCTGGCACGGGGGGCGGCAGCGGCACCACGGCGGGGGCGCCGCCCGGCTGCCCAAGCGCCGGCATCGCCGCCGGCAGCAGGCCGGCGAGCGCGAGCGACAGGAGCAGGGCGGCCCTTGCGGTCATGGCCCCGATCCTTGGGGAAACAGGGTTTAGGAGACGTTAACCTTGGCGTTCCGGCCGGCACATCCGACGGGGTTTCCCCCGCCGGATGCAAAGCCGCCCGCCGCGGTCAGCCCTCCATGCTCTCCAGCTCGGAGATCATGCGGTCGATGAGGGAGAGGCCGGTCTGCCAGAAGGCCGGGTCGCGGGCATCGAGGCCGAACGGGGCGAGCAGCTCCGCGTGGTGCTTGGTGCCGCCCGCCGAAAGCATCTCCAGATACCGGTCGGCAAAGCCGTCCGCCGCATTCTCGTAGACCGCGTAGAGCGAGTTCACGAGGCAGTCGCCGAAGGCGTAGGCGTAGACATAGAACGGCGAGTGGATGAAGTGGGGAATGTAGGTCCAGAACGTCTCATAGCCCGCGCCGAGGTGGATGGCCGGGCCGAGGCTCTCGCCCTGCACGTTCATCCAGATCTCGCCGATCTTCTCGGCGGTCAGCTCACCATTACGGCGCTCGGTGTGGACGTCGCGCTCGAAGGTGTAGAAGGCGGTCTGGCGCACCACCGTGTTGATCATGTCCTCCACCTTCTGGGCCAGCATGATCTTGCGGGCCCGAGGGGTCTCGGCGCCATCCAGCAGCCGGCGGAAGGTGAGCATCTCGCCGAACACCGAGGCGGTCTCGGCCAGGGTCAGCGGGGTGGGCGCCATCAGCGCGCCCTGCCGGGCGGCCAGCACCTGGTGCACGCCGTGGCCCAGCTCATGGGCCAGCGTCATCACGTCCCGCGGCTTGCCCTGGTAGTTGAGCAGCACATAGGGGTGCGCGGAGGGCACGGTGGGGTGGGCGAAGGCGCCGGGCGACTTGCCGGGGCGCACGGGGGCATCGATCCAGGACTTCTCGAAGAAGGTGCGGGCGATGTCCGCCATCTTCGGCGAGAAGGCGCCGTAGGCCGACAGCACCGTGTCCTTGGCCTCGCCCCAGCCGATGTCGCGGGTCTCCACCTTGGGCAAAGGCGCGTTGCGGTCCCAGAACTCCAGCCGGTCCTTGCCGAACCAGCGGGCCTTCAGCGCGTAGTAGCGATGGGACAGGCGCGGGAAGGAGACGCGGATCGCCTCCACCATGGCGTCCACCACCTCCTTCTCCACCCGGTTGGCGAGATGGCGGGAGGAGGCGACGTCCTCGAAGCCGCGCCAGCGGTCGGAGATTTCCTTGTCCTTGGCCAGGGTGTTGGTGATGAGGGTGAACAGCCGCAGGTTCTTGCCGAAGGTGTCGGCCAGCGCCAGCCCGGCGGACTTGCGCACCTCTTCCCTCGGGTCCTGCATGAGGTTGAGGGTGGGCTCGATGGCGAGGTCCTGCCCGTCCACGGTGAAGCGCAGGGACGAGATGGTCTCGTCGAACAGCCGGCTCCAGGCGCCGCGGGAGGGGTTCGACTTCTCGTGGAACAGCTGCTCGATCTTGTCGTCGAGCTGGTAGGGCTTGTCCTTGCGCAGGTCCTCCACCCAGGGGCGGTAATAGCCGAGCGCGGGATCCGCCATGGCGGCCTCGAGGGCCGCGTCGTCGAGCCGATTCATCTCCAACGTGAAGAACAGCAGGTGCGTGGAGGCGTCGGTGAGCCGCTCCTGGATATCGCCGTAGAACTTGGCGCGGGCCGGGTCGGAGGTGTCGCCGGCATAGATGAGGCTGCCGTAGGAGGCGATGCGGCCGAGCAGGTCGTCCACCTCCTCATAGCTTTTCACCGCCGCACCCAGCGCCGCGCCGCCGTCGGGGAGGGCGAGCAGGGCGGCAAGCTTGCCCTTGAAGGCGGTTTCGAACGCCTTGCAGGCGACATCGACCTTGCCCAGATCCGCCTTCAGCTCGGGCGAATCCATGGCCGGGTAGAGGTCGGTCAGGTTCCATTCGGGCAGGCGCTCGGCGGTCTGCACCGCTGCGGCGGTGGCGGGCGCGGCGTGACGGGCGGCGGCAAACGCGCTCTCGAAGTCGGCCGAAAGAACGGGATGGGCGGACGCGCGCAAAGCGGGCGAACGGAAGAATGGGTGCAACATGGGACCTCCGGACCGTGGCGACGCGCGCGGCTCGCACCGCGGGCGCCGGTCGTCGGGGACAAAATCGCCGCATTGGGCCGGCGCCGCAAGCCGGCCCCGCCACAGCGGCGCGAATGCAAGGCCGGGGCAGCGGGGCCGGAGGTGCTCAGGGGTTCTTAACCATCCCCCGCCAAGCTCCCGGTGATTCTCTCTTCCGTCCTGCCGCAAGCGATTCCTGAATGACCCTGCCCCTGCTTCTGGTCGAAGACGACCCTGTCGAGGCGCGCCGCCTCTCGTCGGCCCTGGCCGGCCTCGGCTACGAGGTGACCCTGGCCGAGGATGGCGACGCGGCGCTGGACCAGCTGGCCGTCCGCGCCTTCGACGTGGTGCTGCTGGATCTGGTGGTGCCCGGCCTCGACGGCATGGGCGTGCTCGACGCCATGGCGGCGCGCGGACTTACGGTTCCGGTGGTGGTGCAGGTGACGGCGGCCGGGCTCGATGCGGCCTCGGGCGCCATCCGCTCCGGCGCGCGGGATTTCGTGGTGAAGCCGGCAGGCGTGCTGCGCCTTCAGGTGGCCCTCGCCAATGCCGTCGCCCTCGGCCGCGCCGCGCCGCCGGCGACCCGGCCCGCGCGCGCAGAGACGGACAATGTGGTGGCCTTCCCACCCGTGGCGGCCACGTTCACGCGTGCCACGGTCCGCGACACCACTGCGGACGCCCCCCTGCCCCCGACGCTGCACACCGACAGCCTGGCCTATGCCCGCCTCGAGGCGGCCGGCCATGCCCGGCGGCTGGAGCAGATCGAGGCCGAGGCCATCCGCTTCGCCTGCCATCTCTACGGCGGGCGCATGGCGGAGGTGGCCCGCCGCCTCGGCATCGGCCGCTCCACCCTCTACCGCAAGCTCGCCGAACTGGAGTCCGATGCGGTAGGCAGCAACCGCGATGTGGAACCATCCGCAGCGCGGTTTGTTGCCGCTGAGTGACAAGGCAGTGAAAACCTTGGCCCGCTCAAGCTTGTGAGTTGATCGGAACGCCGGAGCACGGCACCAACGGGCGGGGCTGTGGCGAGGAGAAGGCCATGTTTGGGGCCAGTGGGTACGGGGCTAACGGGTATCGGCGTCAGGACGAAGGGCGCGTGGTCACGGGGCTGGCGGGAACGCTCGCCCGGCTGATGGCCGCGGGGCTCGTCGGCGCGTCGCTTGCCGCGTCCATCCCCGCCTTTGCGGAACAGCCCGATCCGCCCGCCGCCGCACCCATCACCGGCAATGCCGGCATGGGAACGGGCGACGTGCCCCTCACCACGCCGCTGCCGCCCTTGACAGCTCCCGCCCCGCGCGCTGCCACGGCCGCGCCGGCGCCTGTCTCCCCCGCGATATCGCCCGCTCGGGTGCGCGGCGGCGTGGATTCGGCCGGCGATACGCCCCATCCGCTTCCCCAGCCGGCGCAGGCGCAGGCGCAGTCGGCGCCGGCCGCCACCCCAGCCCAGCCGGCTGCGACCGTCGCCGCGCCCGCGCCGGCCGCGACCCCCGCGCCTGCGGCCCCGCCGGTGACCGTCGCGGTTGAAGATCCCCTCGCCCCGGTGGCCGAGGCCATCGCGGCGCTGCTGGCCACGCCCGAGAGCGTCACCGCCTCGAAGAAGGAGCAGGAAGCCCTCGTCGCCTTCTACGGCGCACGGCAGAACATGCCGGTGTTCGTGGGCCTGAAGGGCGTCGACGCCCGTGGCAAGGCGGCGATCGCCCGCTTCGAGGCCGCCGGCGAGGATGGCCTCGAGCCCACCGATTATGCTGTGCCCCTGCCGAAGCCCGGCGCCACCGCCGCAGATCTCGCCCGCACCGAGCTGAAGCTTGCCGTCGCGGCCCTCACCTATGCCCGGCATGCCCAGGCCGGCCGCTTCGATCCCGGCCGCATCTCGGCGCTGGTGACGCCGGTGCGCGAGATTCCCGATCCCACGGCGGTGCTGGCCAAGGTGGCCTATGCCCCTGATGCCAATGCGGCGCTGGCCGCCTTCAACCCGACCCATGCCGGCTATCGCGCGCTGAAGGCGCAGCTCGCCCGGGTCACCGGCCAGACCCCCGGCGTCGTCGCCGTTCCGCCCGGCGCGCAGATCCGCCCCGGTGCCAGCGACCCGCGCATTCCCACCCTGCGCACCCGCCTCGGCATCACCGGCAGGGCGGCGGACGACAACGCCTACGACCCGGCGCTGGTGGATGCGGTGAAGGCCTTCCAGGAGGCCTCCAAGATCAAGCCCACCGGCATCGTCGGCCCCTCCACCATCGCCGCCCTCAACGCCGGCGCCACCCCGGGCGGTGGCAGCCTGAAGTCGGACGTGATCGCCAACATGGAGCGCTGGCGCTGGCTGCCGCGTGACCTGGGTGAATCCTATGTGATGGTGAACATTCCGGAGTTTCTGGTCCGCATCTACCAGAGCGGCCACGAGATCCACGAGACGCGGGTGGTGGTGGGCAAGCCGGAGACGCCGACGCCCCTGTTGAGCCGCGAGATGCAGTACATCGTGGTGAACCCGGCGTGGAACATCCCGCCGTCCATCGCCCGCAACGAGATGATGCCGCTGTTGCGGTCCGACCCCTCGGCGCTGGCGCGGCGCGGCATCGAGGTGGTGCGCAACGGCTCCGGCGGTTATTCGTTCCGGCAGGTGCCCAGCGAGCGCAACGCGCTGGGGCGCATCAAGTTCATGTTCCCCAACGACCATTCGGTCTACCTGCACGACACCCCGTCCAAGGCGCTGTTCCAGAACGACCGGCGCGCCTACAGCCACGGCTGCGTGCGGGTCTACGAGCCGCTCAAGTTCGGCGAGGTGATCTTCAACCTCGGCCTGCCCAATGATCACTGGACGCAGGCGCGCATCGGCAAGATGTTCGGCAGCTCCGAGCGCTACGTGAACCTGAAGCAGCGCTTCCCGGTGCACATCGTCTATTTCAACGTGGTGGTGGACGATGCCGGCCGCCTTGCGGTGCGCGAGGACCTCTACGGCATCAATGCCGAGACCAAAGCCCTGCTCGGCCTCAACGGCAAGCAGCGAATCGCCGACGGCACCTCCACCCGGGGCACCGCGCCCAAGACGCGCTGACCCCTCACACCATACCGCTACGATAGGGACGGCCCAACGGCCGTCCCTTTGTTTTTCAATGACTTGAAGATCAGAACTGAATCACACACGCGTCAGTCTGCCGCGCCATCCGGCCTGTGAATATCGCATGTCACAGGTTGCCTGGTGCGGCAAAGCCACAGCCCGGCACTGGGGGCGGCACGTTTTTGCCACACTCCGCCGATAATTCACGGACCCGTGACCGATGCTTCAGGGAAACCTGCGGTTCGGTCGCATGGGGGCGCGGGGTGTCAACTCACCCTTAACCGAACCCGACAAGACTCTCATCCCATAGCGTCGCGGCAACAGTCGCGGCGTCCTTGACATCTGAGCCTCGGGTTCGAGACATTGGCCATACGTTCCGCGATCACCGCCGTCCGATCCCTGCGCGCAAAAGCCTTGCGCCTCAAGGGGCTGCCCGCGCTCCGGGCCGTCGCCATCGGGACGAGCCTTCTGATTGCCGGCACCTCCTCGCTGCAGAACGCGGTGGCCAACGGCGATACCCGCACCATCACCCTGCACCACACCCATTCCGGCGAGAGCGGCAGCTTCACCTTCAAGAAGAACGGCCGCTACGACGCCGAGGTATTGGCCCAGCTCAATCATTTCCTGCGGGACTGGCGCAACCAGAAGTCCACGCAGATGGACCCGGCCCTGTTCGACATCGTGTGGGAGGTCTATCGCGAGACCGACGCCACCGCGCCGATCCAGATCGTTTCCTCCTACCGCTCGCCCGAGACCAATTCCATGCTGCGCGCGCGCTCCAGCGGCGTGGCGAAATTCTCCCAGCACATGCTGGGCCGGGCCATGGATTTCTACATTCCCGGCGTGAACCTCACCGACCTGCGGGTGGCCGGCCTTCGCCTCCAGCGCGGCGGCGTGGGCTTTTATCCCACCTCCGGCTCGCCCTTCGTCCACATGGACACGGGCAATGTGCGCCACTGGCCGCGCATGACCCATGACCAGCTCGCCCGCGTCTTCCCCGATGGCAAGACCGTGCATGTGGGCACCGACGGGCGACCGCTCTCCGGCTATGCCGCGGCCCTCGCCGAAATCCAGGCGCGCGGTTCCAAGGCCGGCGTTGCCGTGGCCTCGGCCGATGGCGGCAAGGGCGTGAAGAAGTTCTTCTCCGGCCTGTTCGGCAAGAAGGATGCGGACGACGACGAGGGCGGCGAGACCACCACGGTCGCCGCGGCCGATACCGCCGCCGAGGACGCCACGCCCGCCCGCGCCGGGAGCAAGGCCGCGCCGGCCATCGTCCAGGTGGCGACCGCGCCCGTGCCCCCGTCCCGCCCGGCCGAGATCGCCACAGGGGCGCTGGTGGCCGCCAATGCCAGCCTGTTCGCGCCGCTGCCCCAGCGCCGCCCGGCCGAGGCCGGTGGCCGCGACAACCGGGTGGCAAGCCTGACCGCACCGGGCTCCAACGCCGCCTCGGTGCCGCTCCCCACCGTCATTACCCGTGGCGTAGCAAGCGAAGAAGGTCCGGCCCTGGGCTATGCCTCGCCCGGACCCTTGAGCGAGCAGCGCAGCACCCTCTCGGGCGGCATGATGCCCAACGCCGCCGCCCCGACCGTGGCGCATGCGCCGGCTCCCGCCGGAAAGCAGCGCGCCCGGGTTGCCGAGGTCACGTTCGGCCGGCTGTTCCTGTCGCCGAGCCTGTCCACGGAATTGTATCTGCGCACGCCAGAACTGCGGCAGCTCGCCACCTTCATGGCGCCGCCGCACGAAGTGGTGGCGTCCGCCTTCTCGCGGGATGGCTCGTTCGGCCTGAAATCGCGCTTTTCCGGCACGGCGGTGGCGGACCTGCCCACCTATGTGTTCCGCGCCCCGGCCATCGCCTACACCCAGCGCATGTGAGGGGCGAAGGCGCATGCGCCTTGCACCTTCCGCCTGAGATGGCCGCCTGACGCGGCGGGGCGAACCCCGCCGCCCATAACCTGCCTAGAGCGTTTTCCGCTCGCCCCGGCTCACGGCAATCGCTCTAGAGTCTTGTGTTGACGCGTTTTCTTTACGCGAACCGGTGTCCACTTCGCTCGAAAACGCCCTAGACGAAGATGCCGAGCGCCTGGAGATAAAGCTCCACGATCGCCTCCAGCTCCTTGCGCTCCTCCGCGTCTTCCTTGCGGATCTTGAGGATGGCGCGCAGCGCCTTCACGTCGAAGCCGTTGGCCTTGGCCTCGGCGAACACATCCTTGATATCGTCGGCAATGGCCTTCTTCTCCTCCTCGAGCCGCTCGATGCGCTCGATGAAGGACTTGAGCTGTTCCTTGGCAAAGCCCGCGGGGCCATCTGATACGTCTTCAGCCACCTGGCCGGTCTCCTTGGGTCGAAAGCGCATTCCCCAGGCCAAGCCGACCGGCGAAACGCGCGAAATACGGGTCCGGAGCCGGTACGGCTCCAGAACGGGACGAAGATAGAGGCCGCCGCGAGGCCCCACGTCAAGGATGCGTCCCCGCTATCCACGCTGCATCAGGGCTCGGCGGCAGCATATGGTATCTTGATCCGAAATGCCGTCCCATGCCCCCGCCCTGCGCTACCCATGCGGGGGCTGCGACCCGCGCACCGCAAGCCGAGCCGAACTGCGGGACGCACCACCGCCCCTCCCAACAGGCGCCGCGACACTCCAAGATCCGCCACGCCGTCGCGTGAGTCCGGCGCTCGCCCCCGCGAGGCGACCATATTGCGGGCGGCCGGGATTGGCGCGATACCCCATCCGGCCGCGACCGCCGGCTCAGGCGCGCCTGATGTCCCCCAAAACCCGATCTGCTTCGTGACAGCCCAGCCCTTCCCGCGCCTCGCCTTCGGCATCGCGACCCTGACCCTCGGCGCGCTCGCCATGGGCGCCTCCGTCCTGTTCGTGCGGCAGGCGGATGTGGGCCCATTCGCCAGCGCCTTCTGGCGGGTGGGCCTCGCTTTGCCCGTGCTCGCCGCCTGGGCCGCGCTGGCGGAGGGGCGCCAGGCCTTCCGGCCCGATCGCGCTTCCCTCCTCGCCGGGGGCTTCTTTGCCGGCGACCTCATCTTCTGGCACCTCGCCATTCTCGGCACCACGGTTGCAAATGCCACAGTGCTCGCCACCACCTCCCCGGTGTGGATCACCGCCTTCGCCGTTCTGGTGCTGCGCCAGAACGTCTCCCGCGCCGGCTGGACCGGGCTCGGCCTGTGCGTGCTCGGGGCGCTGGCGCTGGTGGGCCGCAGCTGGCAGTTCGATCCTGCGCACCTGCCGGGCGATGCCGCCGGACTGGTCACCGCCCTGTTTTTCGCCGGCTATTTCCTGGCCCTGAGCCGCGCCAGACAAACGCGGAGCGCGGCGGCGGCGACGCTGGTGTCCACGGCGGCGACGACGGTGATCCTGTTCGGGGTGGCTCTCCTCGCCGAGCCGACCCTCTGGCCGTCGAGCGCCGGCGGGGTGGCAGCGCTGGTGGCGCTCGCCCTCGTCGCCCAGGTCGGCGGACAGGGGCTGATGGCGGTGGGGCTCGCCCTGGTGCCGCCGGGCTTCGGCGCGCTGGTGCTCTTCCTAGAGGTGGTGTCGGCGGCGGTGCTGGGCGCCCTTCTCCTCCATGAGCCCATTGGGGCCCTTCAGGCCGTGGGCGGGCTGCTCATCCTCGGCGGGCTGGTGGTGGCCCGGCCACGGTAGGCCGAGAAACCGACACGGGAGCTGCCTCGCTCGCGCCCCGATCCGGCGGCAGAAGGAGCGGCAACGGCGCAAGACCATCCGCCAGACCGCCCATCCTCGCGCGGGCATTGACGGGCCGGCGCCTTAGAGGCACACACCATCGCGACATGTCCTTCCCGTCCGACGGCATGACCCGTTTCGCTCCCCTGAGCCGGCGCTTCCAGCGCGCGATGTCGCGCGGCCTGTGCCGGGTCCTGCTCGTGCTGTGCGCGGCAGCACCGGCCGTATCGCTCTTCCCCGATGCCGCCGCTGCCGAGTTCCGCCTGTGCAACCGCACCCAGAGCCGGATCGGCATCGCCCTCGGCTACAAGGACGGCGATATCTGGACCACGGAAGGCTGGTGGAACGTCTCGGCCAACAGTTGCGAGACATTGCTGCGCGGCGAGTTGTCGGCCCGCTTCTATTACCTCTACGCCGTGGATTACGACCAGGGCGGGGAATGGGCCGGCAAGGCCTACATGTGCACGCGGGAAAAGGAATTCACCATCAAGGCCGCCGACGACTGCCTCGCCCGCGGCTTCGACCGCACCGGCTTCTTCGAGGTGGACACGCAGGAGCAGAAGGCCTGGACCGTGCAGCTGACCGAATCGGGCCAGACCAAGCCGGCGCAGGGGAACGTGCCGCCTCCGCCACCCCCGCCGCCAAAGCCTCGGTAAGAACAGCGCCGACCGGAACGGTCCGTATCAGATGCCGCGGCCTTCCACCTTCAGCGACAGCTGGCTCTCCATCTCCTCGGTGCCGTCCAGGCGCGGATTGACGGCGCGGGCCTTGCGCACCGCCTCCAGCGCGCGCTTGTCGTCGCCCAGCTCGCGCATGATGAGGGCGAGGCCGTAGAGCATGGCGTAGTGGCGCGGCTCGCGGGCCAGCACCTCGCGAATGTCGGCGAGGGCGCCGCCATAGTCGTCCCGCAGGTAGAGGATGGTGGCGCGCTTGCTGAGGGCGCCCACGTAATCGGGTTCGATCTCGATGACCTGGTCAAGGATCTGGAGTGCCAGGTCGAACGCCTTGGCCTCGGCGGCGGCGCCTGCGCGCGCCATCAGCAGATCGACGCTCGGGCTGCTGGAATCGGAGAACAGCTGGTCGAGCCGGTCCGCGATCATCTTGGAGCTGCGGTCGTCCGGCGCCACCTTCAGCGCGGCGAACAGCCCTTCGAGCTGGGTCCGCTTGTCCTTGGGAAGGCGCGGACGAGCGGGCGCGGCCTCTCCCAGCGGAAGAGCGGCGGACGGCCCGGTCGGCACGCCCGGCAGCGGCACGGGAACCCGCTCTCCCGGCAGCACGGACTGGGCTCCGGCACCGGTGGACAGCGTGATCATGAGGGGAAAACAGAAAAGAAGCGCGACCGGCCGGACGCGCCTCTTCCATCTGCGGGAAGAGCGGATGAAAGGGGCGGGAATGGGCGGCGTGTCCTCGGTCATCCTTGAAGTGTCCGCCCATGCGCGGATCGCGTCAACTCACCCGCCGGCGGCAAGCCCGGCTGGATGGTCACGATGCGGAGAGACGGCAGGACGACAGAGGCTGGAACAGGAACCAGAGTCCAAATCCAGCCGGGACGAGCGATGGCGCGGGCAAAAAGATGAACAGCCCGCGCGCGGCTCAGCCCTGGCGCGCCTTGTAGCGCTTCTGGGTCTTGTTGATGATGTAGACGCGGCCCTTGCGGCGGACGAGACGGTTGTCCCGGTGGCGCCCGAGCAGCGACTTCAGCGAATTGCGGATCTTCATGACAAACTCTTTCCGGCCGACCGCTGCGCGTTTCCGCGCGGCCCATTTCGACACCGTGTTGCTGGATCGAGCCGGCGTGATAAGGGGCGGCGTGGCCGATGTCAATGCGGGCGCGCCGCAATGCGCCTCTACGAACGGCCGTGGTCTTTGACCAATGCCGAGAAGATTGCGCTCAGACGCCGCGCGGGCTTGCAACTGCGGGCCATGAGTCAAGCTCATGCCCGTGGGTTTTACGCCCGGTGGTAGGGATGGCCAGAAAGAATGGTGACGGCGCGGTAAATCTGCTCCGCCAGCATCACCCGCACCAGTTGGTGGGGAAAGGTGGCGGTGCCGTAGGCAACCATGAGCGCGGCCTTGTCCCGCACCGCGTCGCACAGCCCGTCCGCACCGCCGATGACGAAGGCAAGAGCCGAGAGACCGCCGTCGCGCTGGGCCGCCACGCGCGTCGCGAAATCCTCGCTGGAGAGCTGGCGCCCGCGCGGGTCGAGCACGATCAGCCCCGCCCCCGCGGGCAGGGCCGCGATCAGGGCCGCGCCCTCCTCCGCCATGCGGTCTTCGGCACGGCGGGCGGCGGATTCCGGAATCTCGATCATGTCGCAGGGGCCGAGGCCCAGGGGGCGGCCGGCGGGGCGGATGCGATCCACATAGCGCGTGACGAGGTCACGCTCGGCCCCGGCCTTCAGCCGGCCGACACAGGCAAGAACGAGGCGCACGCGGCTCTCAGCAAGCCGTCCCGGGGCGCATCAGGGGCGCGTCCCGGACCACATCTTCTCGATGTTGTAGAAGCTGCGGACCTCGGGCTGGAAGACGTGGACGATCACGTCGTTCGCGTCGATGAGCACCCAGTCGCAGGCCGGCTGGCCCTCGACCCGCACGTGCTTGATTCCAGCCGCCTTCAGCGCCTCGATGAGGTGCTCGGCGACAGCGCCCACATGCCGCTGCGAGCGGCCGGAAGCGATCACCATGTAGTCGGCGATGGAGGTCTTGCCACGCAGGTCGATGGAGACGATGTCCTCGGACTTGTCGTCTTCG
This sequence comes from Xanthobacter oligotrophicus, assembly GCF_008364685.1. Lineage (GTDB taxonomy): Bacteria > Pseudomonadota > Alphaproteobacteria > Rhizobiales > Xanthobacteraceae > Xanthobacter > Xanthobacter oligotrophicus. The sequence continues at coordinate 68,251 of NZ_VTTL01000005.1, read as the reverse complement.
AGCCGGGCAGTGACGAGGGCGAGAATCTCCTCGGCGTCGGGAAGCGCCCGGGAGACCGTGGCGGGCGGTGTCATCTCAGCGGCCGCCAGAAGTGCCGTCGTGGACAGGGGTCCAAATCCTCTTGATTGAGGCGACGGCACAAACCGTCGCACCCCCACACAATGGGGCTAAATCAACGAAAATTCAAGATGTTTGGCGGGCCGGCCCGTCGAGCCCCCCGCGTGCGGCCCGTATTCCCGTTGAAGACATGGGGGATTTCAGCCCGTGGAGGAACACCCAGGCGGGCGGTTTCAGGTCCGCCAGAAGGGGGGCGTCGCTCTCGTCGATGCGGTAGCGCCCCAGAGCCTGCGCCGCCACGGAGGCGGTGGCGGCAAGGCTTTCGCCCATGCGGTCCACCACCGCCATGGGCATGAGATCGGCAATGGCCCGCCAGCGCTGCCAGCGATCGAAACGAGCGAGATTGTCCGCCCCCATGATCCACACGAAGCGCACCGTGGGCAGGCGCCGCGCCAGGTATTCCACTGTCTGGTAGCTGTAGCGCACGCCGAGATCGGCCTCGAAGCCGGTCACGTCGATGCGCGGATGGCGCGCCACCCGCCGCGCGATGGCGACACGCTGCTCCAGCGGCGGCAGCGCGCGGTTGTCCTTCAAGGGGTTGCCCGGCGTCACCAGCCACCACACCCGGTCGAGCTTCAGCCGCCGCAAGGCGAGCAGGCTCGCCGCGCGATGGGCCTCGTGGGCCGGGTTGAAGCTGCCGCCGAACAGGCCCACGCGCAGGCCGTCCGTCACCCACGGCATGTGGCGCGCGGCGCGGGGGCTCACCGCGCCGCCGTCCCGCGTCCCCCCGCTGGCGGGTGGGAAGCTCACGGACGGGTCTGCCCCGAGCCGTGGATGCGGTATTTGAACGAGGTCAGCTGCTCGGCGCCCACCGGGCCACGGGCATGCATGCGCCCGGTGGCGATGCCGATCTCCCCGCCGAAGCCGAATTCCCCGCCGTCGGCGAACTGGGTGGAGGCGTTGTGGAGCACGATGGCGGAATCCACTTCCGCCAGGAAGCGCTCCGCCGTCGCCTCATCCTCGGTGACGATGGAATCGGTGTGGTGGGAGCCGTGGGCCTCGATATGGGCGACGGCACCGGCGAGCCCGTCCACCACCTTGGCGGCGATGATGGCGTCGAGATATTCCGTGTCCCAGTCCAGCGGCGCGGCGGGCTTGACGCGGCCGTCCACCGCCTGCACGGCCTCGTCGCCGCGCACCTCGCAGCCGGCGTCGATGAGCATCTGAACCAGCGGCTTCAGGTGGGTGGCGGCCACCGCCTGGTCCACCAGCAGGGTCTCGGCGGCGCCGCAGACGCCGGTGCGGCGCATCTTGGCGTTCAGCACCACGGTCTTGGCCATGTCGAGGTCGGCGGCCCTGTCCACATAGACGTGGTTGATGCCGTCGAGATGGGCGAACACCGGCACCCGCGCATCGCTTTGCACCCGCGCCACCAGGCTCTTGCCGCCGCGCGGCACGATGACATCCATATTATTATCGAGCCCGGCCAGCATCAGCCCCACCGCCGCCCGGTCGGCCACGGCGACGAACTGCACCGCGTCCTCCGGCAGGCCGGCGGACTTGAGGCCGGAGACGAAGGCGCGATGGATGGCGCCGGACGAAGCGAGGCTGTCGGAGCCGCCGCGCAGGATCACGGCATTGCCGGCGCGCAGGCACAGGGCTGCGGCGTCCGCCGTCACGTTGGGCCGGCTCTCATAGATGACGCCGATGACGCCCAGCGGCGTGCGCACGCGCTCGATCTTCAGGCCGTTGGGGCGGGTCCAGCTCTCGGTCACCTCGCCCACGGGATCGGCCAGGGCCGCCACCTGCTCCACGCCCTCGGCCATGGCCGCGATGCGGGCGGGGGTGAGGGTGAGGCGGTCGAGGAACGAGCCGGTCATGCCGTCCGCCTTCGCCTTGGCCACGTCGCCGGCATTGGCGGCGAGAATCTCGTCGGCGGCGGCGCGGATGGCCGCGGCGGCGGCATGGAGCGCCTGCGTCTTCGCCTCGGGTGCGGTGAGGGCGAGGGTGCGGGAGGCGGCGCGGGCGCGCCGGCCCATGTCGGCCATGTAGGCGGCAAGATCCACCCCGGTATCCGTCCCGACTTGCGCCGGCGGCACGGACCGGCCCGCGACGGCGGAAACATCGGTGCGGGCGGCGGAGGCGGTGGCCATGGCAGGGTCTCGCTGACGGGAAATGCGGTTCGGCCCCCTACATATAGGGAGGAACTCTTCACTAGCACGCTCGACACTGGGTGCGACAGCCCGCGCAAAGGGTCAGACGATCTCGGCGTTCGGCCACACCGGAAAGGCCATAGACCGTCACGATCGGGGAGTCCGTTAACCATGACTCCAAGAACATTTAGAGAATAAAGGTTGCACCAGACTTCTTGGTCGGGCATAGTCTCACTCATGGCTCAGGCTGGTGAAACTCTTTCCGACTTCCTTATCCGTCGCCGCCGGGAGATCGCGGAGGCACAGGATCGTCTGCATGCGGAGCTTCATGCTCTAAATGTTGAAAGCGACCAGATCGAACTAGCAGCTAAGGTCGCCGGCGTTGAGGACCATGTCGTCACCAAAGAGACTTACGTAGAGCGCACGATTTTTGGGGGGCTGATTCGCGGTAGTCGCGAAAAGGTAGTTGCCGAGCGAACGATCAAGGAGGCCGTGGTTCGGACTCTTACGGACGCCGGCCGCGGTATGACCGCCCAGGAAATCCTTCCCGTCGTTAACAAGCATTTGGGCGTAGACTACCCACGCACAAGCCTCAGCCCTCAGCTTTCCCGGCTGAAGCATGACGGAATAGTTGAGCGCAATGGAATCGTGTGGAGCCTCGTTTCGGCTCCCCAAAAGGAAGAGCCCCCTTCCGCTCCAGCGGAAGGGGGCTCGAAGCCTGAAGACGGAGGGGCCTCTAACCCCGCCCTCTTCGAGTAACCCCGCCTCGTCCGGGCGCATATGGAAAGGAGGTAAGCGTGTTCCTTCAACAGATCCGAGCAGCGGCGGGTTTTAATTTCCCGCTGCTCTTGTTGAAGAAGGCCGCCTAATAGCGGTCACCTAACCTGCCCCCTTCCACAAGGGGTAAGAGCATCGACGTCACACGATTCCAACCATGTGACGTCGATGTACATATGTAGCATCGACCGAATCAGATGGCAACCTAAGCATCTGATAAAAAGCATGAATCAGATCATAAGCTTGCGTTCGAATGTTCCCGCGAGAGCTTGCAAGGCAAGTTTGAGGGACCTTTGGAAAGCCCCCTCACTCCACGCCCAACGCCATGTCGTCGCGGTGGATCATCTCCGAGCGGCCCTGGCCGCCCAGCAGGGCCTCGATCTCGGGGGTGGTGCGGCCCATGATGCGGGCCGCGTGGGTGGAATCGTAGGCCACCAGCCCGCGGCCCACCTCGGCGCCATCGGGGCCGCGCAGCACCACCGCGTCGCCGCGGTCGAACAGGCCTTCCACCCGCTTCACACCGGCCGGCAGCAGGCTCGCGCCACGGCGCAGGGCCGCCACGGCGCCATCGTCCAGATGCAGCGTGCCGCGCGGCTCCAGCGCCCCGGCGATCCAGCTCTTGCGGGCGCGCACGGGATTGGCGGAGGTGAGGAACCAGGTGCAGCGCCCGCCTTCCACGATGCGCTTCAGCGGGTTCTTCACATGGCCGGAGGCGATGACCATGTGGGTGCCGGCGGAGGTGGCGATCTTGCCGGCCTCGATCTTGGTGCGCATGCCGCCGCGCGACAGCTCCGAGCCCGCATCCCCGGCGATGGCCTCGATCTCGGCGCCGATGCGCGGCACCACCGGAATGAGGGTGGCGTTGGGGTCCTGCGCCGGCGGGGCGGTATAGAGCCCGTCGATGTCCGAGAGCAGCACCAGCAGGTCGGCGCTCGCCATGGTGGCGACCCGGGCGGCGAGGCGGTCGTTGTCGCCGTAGCGGATCTCGGTGGTGGCCACCGTGTCGTTCTCGTTGATGATGGGCACCGCCTTCAGGTCCATCAGCCGGCCGAGGGTGGAGCGGGCATTGAGATAGCGCCGGCGCTCCTCGGTGTCGCCGAGGGTCAGCAGCACCTGGCCAGCGGTAATTCCATAGTGCCCGAGAATCTGCGCCCAGGTGCGCGACAGGGTGATCTGGCCCACGGCGGCGGCGGCCTGGCTGTCCTCCAGCTTCAGCGGCCCCTTGGGCAGGCCGAGCACGGTGCGCCCCAGGGCGATGGCGCCCGAGGACACCACCATCACCTCGCAGCCGCGCGCATGGAGGGTGGCGATGTCCTCCACCAGCGAGGTGAGCCAGGCGAGCTTCACCCGCCCGTGGTCACGATCCACCAGCAGGGCGGAGCCCACCTTGATGACGATGCGGCGGAAGTCGGTGAAGACAGGGGTCTTCGGCACCACCGAATTGGGCGCCGTCGAATCTGATGTTGAATCTGTCGATGCCATGGAAGTTCTGGACGCCGTCGCGGCACTCAGACGGGCAGGACGCGCACGTCGGTGCGGGAAAAGTCATCCCCCTTGAAGAGGAGCGGCACGTCATGCGCCTTGGCGACGGCATAGGCCATGCAGTCGCCGAAGTTCAAGCCCGCCGGATGCCGCCCCTTGCCAAAACGGTCGAAGGCCTCCCGCGCCAACCGCAACTGGAGCAGGTCGTGGGGCATGACCGTGACGTCACCTTCCTCCAGCCAGAGATCGAGCGCCTCCAAGGCGTAGGGGTAGCTGCGCCCCCGCAGGACGAGGTGGGTCTCAAGGAGCGTCGGTGCGCCGATCAGGCAGGGCGCTCCCGCGAGGATGGGGCGGTAGAGATCGGCATCCGGCTCGTTGGTGAAGGTGGCAATGAGCACCGATGTATCGATGGCGATCACCGGGGGGCGCCGTCCTCGCCATAGAGGTCGCCATGCTCGGAAGAGGCCTCAGGGGACGCCTCGCGGGCCTTGCGGCCAAGCTCAGCCAGGCGATCGTGCAAGGACTTCTGCCGGGGCGAAAGATCCCCATGCCGCAGGGCCTGGCCTTCGGCCTCGTCCATGCGGCGCAAGGCCCGCACCACCACTTCCGTGGTGGTCCAACCATGGCGTTCCGCAAGCCGCCTGGCGGTTTCGAAGGCCTCGTCGCTGCGGATGTTCAGCTGTCGCGGCATGGTGCTAGCTCCCGATCTCGGAATGCTAGCACACACGGGAACCGGCGTCAGCCCGGCCCCGTCACGGCCGCCACGCGTCCCGCGGCTCCTCTTCCTTCTCGGCGCCGCGCTCCTGCTCCACCACGGAGAGCAGCAGGCGCAACGCCTCCTGCACCCCCTGGCCCGACTGGGCCGAGAGCAGCAGCGGCGTCTTCTTGGCGGCGCGCTTCAGGCGCTCCTTCTGCTGCTTGAGCAGCTCGGGGGAAAGCGCATCCACCTTGGACAGCGCCACGATCTCCGGCTTCTCGTCGAGGCCGTTGCCATAGGCGGCAAGCTCGGCCCGCACGGTCTTGTAGGCCTTGCCGGCATGCTCGGAGGTGCCGTCCACCAGGTGCAGCAGCGCCCGGCAGCGCTCCACATGGCCGAGGAAGCGGTCGCCGATGCCGACCCCCTCGTGTGCGCCCTCGATGAGGCCGGGAATGTCGGCGAGCACGAACTCGCGCCCGTCCACCCGCACCACGCCGAGGCCGGGATGCAGCGTGGTGAAGGGATAGTCGGCGATCTTGGGCTTGGCCGCCGTGGTGGCCGCCAGGAAAGTGGACTTGCCGGCATTGGGCAGGCCCACCAGGCCGGCGTCGGCGATCAGCTTCAGGCGCAGCCAGATCCACCGCTCCTGGCCCTCGAGGCCGGGATTGGCGCGGCGCGGCGCCTGGTTGGTGGAGGTCTTGAATTGGGCGTTGCCGAAGCCGCCATTGCCGCCTTCCAGCAGCTTGATGCGCTGGCCCACCTCGGTGAGGTCGGCGAGAACGGTCTCTTCCTGTTCGTCGAGGATCTGGGTACCGGCGGGCACCCTCAGCACCACATCGGAGCCACGGGCGCCGGTGCGGTTGGCGCCCTTGCCGTGGTCGCCCTTCTTGGCCTTGAAATGCTGCTGGTAGCGATAGTCGATGAGCGTGTTGAGGCCATCCACGCACTCGATCCACACGTCGCCGCCGCGTCCGCCGTCGCCGCCATCGGGACCGCCGAACTCGATGAATTTCTCGCGCCGGAAGGAGACGCAACCCGCCCCCCCGTCGCCGGAGCGCACATAGACCTTGGCCTGATCGAGGAATTTCATGGCTTGGAGGTAGACGGGAGGCGCCGCAAACGCAAGGGCGGCCGCGCCCTCACAGCTTCAGGATGCGCTCGGCGTTGGCGTGGCACACCTTGGCGCGCACGGCTGGATCGAGCGGCGCCGCCTCGATGAAGGCGGCCGCGGTGGACGTGTCCTCATAGGGATAGTCGACCGAGAACATCACGGCATCCTCGCCCATGGCCGCGATGGCGGCGGCCAGCGCGGTCGGATCACACACGCCGGACGTGGTGATGGCGAAGTGGCGCCGGATGATGGCCGATGGCAGTTGCTCCAGCGGCAAGGTCTCCCCCAGGGTGCACTGCCAGCGGCTGTCGAACCGCCACAGGAGAGAAGGCAACGTCTCCCCCATGTGGCCGAGCAGGACCTTCAAAGTCGGAAACCGGCTGAAGGTGCCGCCGAAGACGAGCCGCAAGGCGTGGCTCGCCGTTTCCGCGGTCCATGCCCACACCGCCCCGTCCAGCTCCGGCCGCCCGGCGAACATGGCCGGCGCATCCGCCAATGCACCGGGATGGAGGTAGACCGGCACGTCGAGGTCGGCCACCCGCTCCCAGAACGGGAGAAACCGGTCGGCATCGAGATATTGGCCGTTGGTCTGCCCGTTGATGAGAGCCCCCTTGAAGCCGAGCTGGCGCACGCACCGCTCCAACTCGTCCGCCGCGACTACGGGGTCCTGCATGGGCAGGTGGGCAAAGCCGGCATAGCGCTTGGGCTGACGGCGGACCTCCTCGGCGAGCGCGTCATTGGCCTTGCGCGCAAGGCTGATGGCGGTCGCCGTGTCCTTCTCGGCCTGCACGCCGGGTGTGGTGACCGACAGCACGCACAGCGAAATGCCCGCCTGGTCCATGGCCTCCAGCCGCAGGCTGTCGAAATCCACCAGACGCCGCTCGATGTCAGCGAACAGCGCATCGCTGCGGGTCGGGCGGGCGACGTTGCGGCTGGCGAGGTCGGGGGTGGTGAAATGTTCTTCAAGAGCGATCTTGCGGATGGGACCGGCGGCGGGCACGCCCGCGCCGGGTTCCTTTGCAGAAGCAACCACTCCCACCTCCCATTGGACATGAACCACGGCCAAGCTATTGCACCTCAACCCTCCGTTCCACGGAAATGCACGCCGCCGCCCTGAACCCGCCTTCCGCCAGCATCGGGGACGGCCGCACGCGCCTTTGACCTTTCCCACCGGACGGACCAAAACACCGCCATGAGTGCGCGCACGGTCGATGTCCTTTTGCCCCTGGGCCTCGACACCCCCTATTCCTACCTCGTGCCCGAGGGAATGACGCTCTCCCCCGGCGACCTCGTGCATGTGCCTCTGGGCGCGCGCGGGATGATCGGCTGCGTCTGGCCGCGCCCCCCCGGCGGCGGATCCGGCAAGCCGGTGGACGTGGCGAAGCTCAAGGCCGTGAAGGCGAAGCTGGACTATGTCCCCCTGCCGCCGGACCTCTTGAAGCTGGTCGACTGGATGGCCGACTACACCCTCGCCCCACGCGGCATGGTGCTGCGCATGGCCCTGCGCCACGGGGAAAGCCCCGGCGCCGGCCGCGAGCGGGTGGGCGTGCGCCTCGCCGGCCCCGCCCCGGCGCGCATGACGGCCGCCCGCGCCCGGCTGCTCGACCTCCTCGCCGACGGCTTCGTGCGCGGCAAGTCGGAGGCGGCGCGGGAGGCCGGGGTCTCCCCCTCCGTGGTAGACGGGCTGGTGGACGAGGGCGCCCTTGAAACCGTGGTGCTGCCCCCCGAGCCCGCCGCCTATCCCCCCGACCCGACCTTTGCCACGCCCACGCTGTCCGAGCCGCAGGCGCAGGCCGCGCAGGCGCTCAGCGGGGCGGTGGATGCCAAGGGCTTCGGTGTCTTCCTGCTGGACGGCGTCACCGGCTCTGGCAAGACCGAGGTGTATTTCGAGGCGGTGGCGCAGGCGATCCGCGACGGGCGGCAGGCGCTGATCCTGCTGCCGGAAATCGCCCTCACCCAGGCCTTTCTCGACCGCTTCACCACCCGCTTCGGCGTGAAGCCGGCGGAATGGCATTCCGGCGTCTCCACCCGGCGGCGCGGGCGCATCCTCAACGAGGTGGCCTCGGGACAGGTGAAGGTGGTGGCCGGCGCCCGCTCGGCCCTGTTCCTGCCGTTCCGCGACCTCGGCCTCATCATCGTGGATGAGGAGCACGACCCGGCCTACAAGCAGGAAGACGGCGTCGCCTACCACGCCCGCGACATGGCGGTGGTGCGGGCGCGGCTCGCCGCCGCCCCCATCGTGCTCGCCTCCGCCACCCCCTCCATCGAGACCGAGGTGAACGCCCGGCGCGGGCGCTACCACCGCCTCGCCCTGCCGGTGCGCTTCGGTGGCGCCAAGGTGCCGGGCCTCCTGCCCATCGACCTGCGCAAGGAGGGACCGCCGAAAGGCCGCTGGATTGCCCCGCGCCTCGAAGCCGAGATCACCGATACGCTGGAGGCGGGCGGACAGGCGCTGCTGTTCCTGAACCGGCGGGGCTATGCGCCGCTCACCCTGTGCCACTCCTGCGGGCACCGCATGCGCTGCCCCTCCTGCACCGCGTGGCTGGTGGAGCACCGCTTCCGCCGCCGCCTCACCTGCCACCATTGCGGCTATCAGGCCCCGGTGCCGGAAGCCTGCCCCGCCTGCGGCGCCAAGGACAGCCTGATCCCCGTGGGGCCGGGGGTGGAGCGGCTGCAGGAGGAGGTGCAGGCGCTGTTTCCCGCCGCCCGTTCCCTCGTCCTCTCCTCCGATCTCGCCGGCGGGGTGGAGCGCATGCGCGCCGAGCTGGACGCCGTGGCCAAGGGCGAGGTGGACGTGGTGGTGGGCACGCAGCTCGTGGCCAAGGGCCACAATTTCCCCGGCCTGGCGCTGGTGGGTGTAGTGGACGCCGACGTGGGCCTCGGCCAAGGCGACCCGCGCGCGGCGGAGCGCACCTTCCAGCTGGTGCACCAGGTGGCGGGGCGCGCTGGGCGCGGCAAGACCGAAGGGCGCGGCTTCATCCAGACCCACATGCCCGAGCATCCGGTGATGCGCGCGCTGGTGACCGGCGACCGGGACGCCTTCTACGACACCGAGATCGCCGCCCGCGAGGAGGCCCAGCTTCCACCCTTCGGTCGCATGGCGAGCCTCATCGTCTCCGCCAGCGAGGGCCACGTGGCGGAGGGCCATGCCCGAAGGCTGGCCGCCTCCGCGCCCATGGTGGCGGGGGTGCGCATCCTCGGCCCGGCGGAAGCCCCGCTTGCGATCCTGCGCGGGCGCCATCGCTGGCGGCTGCTGGTGCGCGCGCCCCGCGCCTTCGACCTGTCGCGCTATTTGCGCGACTGGCGGGCCGTGGCACCGAAGGTGACGGGCAACATCCGCGTCGCCATCGACGTGGACCCGCAGAGCTTCTTCTGAACCATCGCCCGGCCGAGCCCATGAGACAGCGCCCCTCCTCCCGCCTTCTGGTCGTGAACGCGCAAGGCCGCCTGCTGCTGCTGCGGTTCGTGCACACAACCGGCGCGCTGGCCGGCGCCGTCTTCTGGGCGCCGCCGGGGGGCGGCCTCGATGCCGGCGAGAGCTTCGAGCAGGCCGCATGCCGGGAACTGCTGGAGGAAACCGGCCTTCACATCGCGGACCCCGGACCGCAAGTCGCCCGGCGGATCGTCACCTTCACCATGCCGGACGGGATCGCGGTGGAAGCCGACGAGCGCTACTTCCTCATCCACGTCGCGACGCTGGAAGTGTCCTCGGCGCTCTGGACCGCCGAGGAACGGGCGGTGGTCGCGGAGCACGCCTGGTGGTCGCAGGCCGATCTGGCGCGGGCGAGCGAGCAGGTGTGGCCGGAAGACATGGCCGGAATGCTGGTAGACGCCGGCGTGTGGAGTTCCTCCCGCTGAGGCCTGCGCACGGGTTACACCTCCCCACCAATGCAGCGCTTGCCCGATGGCGGCCATTGGGCACAATCCCCGCCATGCTCGCCCGTGCCGAATCAGTCTTATCGCCCCTCGCCACCGTCATCCTCGCCGGCGTCGAGCTGGTGCTGGATCCGTCCGGCGCGCTGCTGTGGCCGGACGAAGGGCTGATGGTGGTGGCAGACCTGCATCTGGAGAAAGGCTCCGCCTTCGCCCGGCGTGGCCAGATGCTGCCGCCCTACGACAGTATCGACACATTGAAGCGCCTTGCCGCCGCCATCGCCGTGCACCAGCCGCGCATGGTGATCGCCCTCGGCGACAGCCTGCACGACCGCTGGGCGCTGGAGCGCATGGCCGATCCCGTCCGCGAGGAAATCCGCCGCATCCAGGCCGGCCGCACCTTTGTGTGGATCGCCGGCAACCACGATCCCGTGCCTCACGACCTCGGCGGCGAGGGCACGGCAGCGCTCGCCCACGGTCCGCTGCTGTTCCGCCACGAGCCGGCGGAAGGGCCCGCCCCGGGGGAAGTGTGCGGCCACCTGCACCCCGCCGCTCGCATCGCGCTGCGCGGGCGGGGCGTGCGGCGGCGTTGCTTCGTCACCGATGGCAGCCGCATGGTGCTGCCGGCCTTCGGCGCCTATGCCGGCGGCCTGAGCGTGCGCGATCCGGCCATCGCCGGCCTGTTTCCGCCGCGCGGCTTCACCGCCCACCTCCTGGGCGCCGCTCGCACCTACGAGATGCCCGCCTCGGCCTGCATCGGGGATTGAGGCTTAGCCCAACTGAATTTCAGGCTTTGCGCCGGCGGATGCGCACATAGAGCGCGCCTTCCCCGCCATGGCGGCGGCCGGCGGCTTCGAAGCCCACCACGATCATCCGCAAATCCGGCTCGGCGAGCCATAAGGGCACCGCGCGCTTGAGCACGCCCCGCCCCTCGCCGAAGGCGGGGCCGGTGCTCATGAGCCGGTCGGGATCCCCCTTGCCGGTGATGACCAGCACCAGCGAATGGCCCAGCGCCTGCGCCTCGATCAGGAACAGCCGCAGCCGGCGATGAGCGGCGGCCTGGGTGAGGCCATGCAGGTCGAGGCGCGCATCCACCTCCGCGCCGCGGGTGAGCCGCCGGCGGGTCTTCGGCTCCAGGGAGGCGAGGGGCGGCGCGGGCGGGGGAGCGGGCGGCGTCTTGGAGCGGACGGCCTTGGCGGCCTTGGCCGGAGGGGCAGCGGCGGGTGGTTCCGGCACCACCGGTGGTGTGTCCGGCACCAGCGGGGCGACATCCTGCGGCACGGCCGGCAGCTTCAGCGGCTTCACCGAGCGCACCACATGGTCCCAGAGCGCGCGCTCTTCCGCCGAGAGCTGGCGTCGCCGTCCGCGCCGGCTCATTGGGGGCGCCCTGGTGTCCCGGCGGGCGCGAAGCGCGGTACCAGCAGGGTGAAGCTGCCGGAATGGCGGATGCGCCCGGCCACCGCGCCGGCCTCTGGCCCTGTGCCGAAATAAAGGTCCGCCCGCGCCGGCCCAACGATGGCCGAGCCGGTATCCTGCGCGATCATGAGGCGGCGGAACGGGTCGCGGCTACCCGGCGCGGACAGCGGCAGGTCCGCCGCCACGAACACCGGCGCGCCATAGGTGTGCAGCTTGCGGTCCACGGCGATGGAGCGGCCGGCGGTCAGCGGCACGCCCTGCGCACCCATGGCGCCGGCCTCGCCGCCGAGGTCGAGGGCCTTGAAGAACACATAGGAGCGGTTCTCGCGCCGGAGCGCCCGGCCCGCCTCCGGATCGGCCTCCATGAAGGCGCGGATGCGGTCCATGGACATCTCCTCTCGCGGCACCAGGCCCCGCGCGATGAGGAGCCGGCCCACGGGAAGGTACGGATGGCCATTATAGCCGTCGTAGTTGAGTCGCAGCACCCTCCCGTCCGGCAGGCGGACCCGGGCCGAGCCCTGGATCTGCATGAAGAACAGGTCGATGGGGTCCTTTAGCCAGGCGACTTCCAGCCCCCGGCCGGCGAGCGCCCCATCCTCGATGGCGGCGCGGTCGAAATAGGGCACCAGGGCATCGCCCTCCCGCCGCAGGGCGCCGCCCGAATTGGGGGTGGGTCCGCCGCCGCTCATCAGCAGGTCGGCCGGCCGGCCATAGACCGGCACGTCGAATCCGTTTCCGGGGGCCAGCGCGCCGGCCACCTCCGGCTCGTAATAGCCGGTGAAGAAGCCTTCGCCGCCCGTGTCCGGCACCACGCGGTAGGGCCGGAAATTGGCCTCGAAGAACAGCCGCGCCACCTCCCGCGACGGGGTGGTGGTGCCCAGCCGCGCGGCGGAGGCGCAGGCATGGGCGAGGCCGGCGGCCAGCGTCGGAGCGGACGCGGGGCCCACCTCGGCCGGCGGCGCGCGGCGGGCGGCGCAGCTGCTCAAAAAGGTCTGGAAGGCGGCGGCGTGGTCGTCCGCCGCCCAGCCGTCGAGTGCGCCGTAGGCGACCGGCATCAGCTTCGATCCGGCGATATCGGGCGGGGGAACCGCGTTCAGCATGGCTGCGTGGGTCGGCGCGGCGGCTGCAACGACAAGGGCGAGAACCACCCCCACCGTACACGGCAGGCGGCGCTTCGCGCTTCCGGCCGCTCCCGTCGCGGGGCGGCCGACAGGGCCATGACCCGTGTCACGCCCCCCGACACCGCCACTATCTTGGCCGGCATGTCGGCCATCGTCCCCACCACAATGGCTTGCCGCGTGCCGCACCGGAGGCCTCACTGGGCGGCTTCGGTGGCCACCAGCTTCCAGTTGGGATCGCGCGTGCCGAGGTCGCGGGCGAAGGTCCAAACGTCGGTCACGTCGGCAACAGTGTCGGGGCTGCCGTCCACCACCGCGCCGTCGGCGCTGCGGGTGACCGAGATCAGCTTGGACACGAAGCGCACCGTGAGCTGGGCGCTCCGGTCGCGCACCGTCACGTCCTGAAGCTCGGCCTGCTCGACGGCGACGAAATGCGATTCCATGGTCTCGCGCCGGCTCTCGCGGTCGGCGATGGCGGCGACGAAGCCGTCATAGACATCCTTGGCAAGCAGGTCCTTCAGCGCGCGACGGTCGCCGGCGGCAAAGGCGGTCACGATCATTTCATAGGCGGCGCGGGCGCCCACCAGGAAATGCTTGGCATCGAAGTCCGGCTCGATGCGGGCGATCTCGTCGAGGGCCGCGGCGTTGGCGGAGCCCTCCTGTGCAACGCCCTCCCAGCGATAGGCCTGCGGCGGCTCGTCCACCGGGGCGGCGGTGCCGGGCGGGGTCACCGGGCGCTCGGGCAGGGGCACCACCTTGTCGGAGGCCGGCTGCGGCGGGCGGGCGGTATCGCGGGAATAGGGATCGTAAGGCGGCCGCTCGCGCCCGGTCCGTTGCCCGAGCACGCTGCGCAGGCGCACGAAGATGAAGACCGCGAGGGCCAGGAAGATGATCGTGTAAATGTCGAGCACTGCGCTTCGCCATGCCTTTCGGGCGCCGCGGCAAAGCCGCATCGCCGTGTTGCCCCGTACCGGCATCATCCCGCCGACCGCGCCGCGGGCCGAAACCGATCTCAGCTTATGTACGTCGAAGCTGCGGTCCCGCCAGCCCCCATCTGCATGAGACGCACAGTTTGGCCGGACACACAATTTCAGTGTGAGCTTACGGCACGTGACCGCCCGGCGCCACCTCGCCCACCGCCGCAGGCAGCGCGGACGCCGGCGAGTGCTCTGCCCCACGAATAAAAACGATTGAGGCCGGCGCGGGAAACCGGACCGGCGGCACCATGATCCCGCGCCGGGTCCATCATCTGCGCGCGGCAGGTCTCGGGGTCGTGACCCGGCTTGTGCCGATCCTGCCGCTATGGTCAGCCATCGGCCGCCGCGCCACGGCCTGAGGAGAACGGGCAAGCCGGAACCACCGCCCAGGTGGGGAGGCAGCCGGCGCTTGCGTCCGGCCGGCGCTTGGCGCAGTAGAGCACGCATCCGCCCGGCTCCGACAGGCCGGGCGGTTCAGGCTTAAGTTACAAGGCGCTGAGCGCGCCTGGCCCCGATTGCCACCGCATCGGCGCCGGCGCGCGCGGCGCCCCATCCATCGGAATCTCCCATGGCTCCCACCGTATTGCTTGCGGACATCGGCGGAACCACGACGCGCATCGCCCGCGCCGGCGTGGACGGCATGCCGTTCGACATCCGTCTCGAGGCCAACGATTCCTACGGGTCCATCGAGGACCTGCTCAAGACCTATCTCGTTTCGCTGGGCGGCGAGCCGCCCCGCTGCGCGGCGCTGGCCGTGGCCGGCCCCATCGACGGCGACGGCGTGCGGCTGACCAACCGGAACTGGCGCTTCTCCACGCAGGCGCTGGCCCAGGAGCTGTCCTTCCTGCGCCTCACCGTGCTCAACGATTTCGAAGCTCTCGCCCACGGCCTGCCGCTGCTGACCCGCGACGACCTGATGGAGGTGGGCACCGGCCGCCGCGTCCCCGGCGCGCCCATGCTGCTGTCCGGCCCGGGAACCGGGCTCGGCACCGCGCTGATCCTGCCGCGGGAGGACGGCTACGAGGTGCTTCCGAGCGAGGCCGGCCACATGCGCCTCGGCGCGGTGACCACGGACGAGGCCCGCATCGTCGCCCATCTGGTGCGCGACCTCGGACCGGTCGCGGTGGAGCACGTCCTGTCCGGCCCGGGACTGGTGCGGCTGCACCGCATCCTGTCCGGCGAGCACTTGTCCTCCCACGCCATCATCAAGGCGGCGCTGGACGGCCAGCGGCAGGAAAAGGAGAGCTGCCACATCTTCCTGCGCCTGCTTGGCCGGGTGCTGGGCGACCTCGCCCTCGCCTTCGACGCCAAGGGCGGCGTCTATGTGGGCGGCGGCATCGGCCGGGCTATGGCGCCCCTGTTCGCCGAAAGCCCATTCCGGACTGCGTTCGAAGAGCATCCGCCCTATCTCGACCGCTTGTCGCTCATCCCCATCCATGTGGTGACGCACGCCACCCCCGGCCTGATCGGCATCGGCGAGATCGGCCGCCGGCTGCTGGTGGATGAATAGGGTCACATCTCGCGGCGCCCCTCAGGCCGCCGCCGCGCAGGCGGCTTCCCGGTCGCAGAAGCCCGCCACCAGCGCGGCAAGGTCGCGGGTGGCGGCACAGGCGGGATCGGCCACGCGCAAAGCCAGTTCCGTGGGCGGGATCGGCGGCCACAGCTCGGCCGCCGACAACACTCGCAGGCTCGGTTCCCGACGATAGAGCGACAAGGCGCTGAGGACCGCCACGCCGAGACCTCCCGCGAGCGCGGCGTCGATGCCGATGAGGCTCGGGCATTCATAGGCGATGCGCCACGCCCGGCCGGCCTTCTCCAATGCATGCACCGCCCGGTTGCGATAGAGGCAACCCTGCCGGAAGGCCACCAGCGGGACGGTGTCCGGATCCACCGCCACATCCCGCCCGGTGACCCAGACGAGGCGCTCCGGCCACACCGCGAGGGCCGGCCCGCTCGACGGCTCCCGCTTCACCAGCGCGATGTCGAGATCGCCGCGCGCGAAGGCGGCGGCAATGTCGCAGCTCAGCCCGCATTCCACTGCAAGGCGCACGCCGGGGCGAGCGCGGGCGAAATCGGCGATCACCTGGGTCAGCGCGGCAAGCGCGAAATCGTCCGGGATGCCGAGCCGCACCACCAGCGCCGGCGCCGCGCCGGACAAGGCGGCCTTCGCCTCGGCCCCCAAGGCGAGAATCCGCCGGGCATAGCCCAAGAGCCGCTCACCCTCGGCGGTGGGGGTCACACCGCGCGCGTCGCGCACCAGCAGCTGATGGCCGAGCTGGTCCTCCAGGCGGCGGATCTGCTGGCTGACCGTGGACTGGGTGCGGTGGACGCGCTCGCCGGCGCGGGTGAAGCCGCCGGCATCCACCACGCTGACGAAGGCCCTCAGCAGATCCATGTCGAGCATTGCGCACCCATTCGATTATTCACTAGCTAATATCACGACATTCAATTTTTCAATGCTCACATTTCGTGGTCTCTGGCGCAGGCGGGTCCCCGACACGGTGCCCTCGGCGGTGCGAAGGAGATCCCCGTGAGCTTGCCCATCCGCGCCATCGAAGCGCCCCATGCCACGGTCGGCCGGCCCAGCGCCCTGCCGGTGCTGATCATCCTGTTCTGCCTGATCTGGAGTTCGGCCTTCGCCGTGGCGAAGATCGCGCTGGCGGACTGCCCGCCTCTGCTGATGCTGGCGTTCCGCTTCCTCCTCGCCGGCAGCATCGTTCTGGTTGGCTGTGCGATCCTGCTGCCGCGCGAACACTTCTCGCGGGTCACCGGGCGGGACCTCGCCGCATTGGCGCTGATGGGGATCCTCAACAACGCCTGCTATCTCGGTCTCAGCTACGTGGGCATGACCCATGTGTCGTCGGGGCTCACCGCCGTGCTCATCTCCGCCAACCCATTGCTCACGGCACTGGCGGCGGCGCCGCTGTTGGGGGAGCGGCTCACCGGCCGCAAGCTCGGCGGCCTGGTGCTGGGCATGGCGGGGGTGGCGCTGGTGGTGCGCTCGCGCATCGTCTCCGGGCACGAGGACCCGGTGGGAGTGGCCTATGTGGCCGGCGCGCTGGTGACGCTGACCGCGGCGACGCTGCTGTTCAAGCGGGTGCGCACCTCCGCCTCCCTTTGGGTGGGCAGCGGCATCCAGTTGCTCGGGGGCGGGCTCGCCCTGCTGCCGGTGGCGCTGTGGCGGGAGAACCTCGCCGACGTGCATCTCACCGTGCCGCTGGCCCTGTCCGTCGCCTACCTCACGCTCGCCGGGTCGCTGGGGGCGTTCACCCTGTGGTTCTTCATCCTCGGCCGCACCAGCGCCACCCGCGCCAGCGCCCTGCACTTCCTGATGCCGCCGCTCGGGCTCATGTTCGGCTGGCTTCTCCTAGGGGAAAGGGTGCCGCCCTTCGACCTCGTCGGCATCCTGCCCATCGCCCTCGGCATCCGCCTCGTCACGACGACGCCCGGCAAAGGCTGAAATCAGAAGCGGTAGAAGCCGGTGAGCACCACGCCATTCTCCTGCGGCGCATTGCGGGCAAAGACGGTGGACACCAGGGCGACCCCCAGCGTCACGGCCGCGCTCAGGTCGTAGGCGGCGCCGAGCTGGAGCTTGTAATATTCATACGAGGTGCCGAAGTACGGCCCCTCCCCTGCCCCTTCCGAGATCACGTTGAACGACTGGAACAGGACCTGCCAGCGCTCGGCCACCCGCACGCCGAGGGTCAGGTCCAGATGGAACTCGTCCGGCGGATCGCCAAAGCGCAGGCGCTGGGCCGCCTCCACATCGAGAAAGGCGGCCTTGCCGAAAAGTGGGAAGGACCAGCCGGCGAGCAGCCGCAGGTCAAGCTCGGGGTCCTCGTAGCCCACCGCCGCCGCGCTCTGGGAATTACCGGTGCCGGGCAGGCGGCCGACCACCTGCGCGGAAACCACTATGTTGTTTTCATTATAGATCCGTACCCTCGCGCCCGCATCCGTATAGCCAAGCCCGGCATAGGAAGATGGCGCCGGCGCGCCCAGGTCCACCGAGAGCAATTGCGGGGCGACGATGAGGGTCAGCCAGTCGGACGCGCCATATTCGAAGACGAGGGTCGCCTCCAGCTTGTCATAGGGACGGCTGTCGTAGAGATCGGAGGACGGTCCGAATTCCGAGCCCGAATGCACTGCGCTGCCCTGCAGGATGACCTGACCGTGCCCCTCCTCCTGGGTCCAGGCGCCCGCCCCGGCGGGCGAGGGGGCGAGGAGGATGAGGGCGGGTAGCAACAGGATACAGTGCAGAGCCGTGAAGGCGGCAAGCCGGCAAAGCTTCGCCCTACCGCGACGCGGTGCAGCGACAGCCCCTCCCCTGCGCGCTCCGTCTGCGCCCTGCGTCCCCATTTCCGCCCACGCCCCAGCCCGGTTGCAATTATATGCAGGTGCGAAGACGGGTCACCACCTGACGTTAAGTGACCTTGCGTAAATTTCATCCGGGCTTGTCTTGCCGCCCTTTCGCGAACCCACCATATTGACCCCGGATGCGCAGGCGTGGTTTCGGCCGGCTGGCGCGTCACTCGATTTCTCAAAGGGGAACGACGATGTCCGATTATGATCGCAACGTCGCCGGGCGTTTCAACCCGTCGGTGGCACGCTCGCAGGCCGCGATCGACCAAGGCCTCCGTGCGTATATGCTCAGCGTCTACAACTACATGGCGCTGGGCCTCGCCATCACGGGCGCGGCGGCTCTTGGCATTTTCATGCTGTCGGTGACCACCGATCCGAGCCAGGCGGCAGCCCAGGTGCGCGGCGGAATCATGCTGACGCAGTTCGGCGTTGCTCTGTTCACGAGCCCGCTGAAGTGGGTGGTGATGCTGGCCCCACTGGCGGCAGTCTTCTTCATCAGCTTCCGCATTGAGCGCATGAGCGTCTCGGCGGCGCAGATTGCCTTCTGGGCCTTCGCAGCCGTGATGGGCGTGTCCCTGTCCTCGATCTTCCTCGTGTACACGCACGAGAGCATCGTGCGGGTGTTCTTCATCACCGCAGCCTCCTTCGGCGCGCTGAGCCTCTACGGCTACACCACGAAGAAGGACCTCAGCGGCATGGGCTCGTTCCTGATGATGGGCCTGTTCGGCATCATCATCGCCTCGCTGGTGAACATCTTCCTCGGCTCGACGATGCTTCAGTTCATCGTTTCCGTGGCAGGCGTGCTGATCTTCGCCGGCCTCACCGCCTACGACACCCAGCGCATCAAGGAGATGTACTTCGTCGGCGACGACGGCACGGTGGCCGGCAAGAAGGCCATCATGGGCGCCCTCTCGCTGTACCTGAACTTCATCAACATGTTCATGATGCTGCTTCAGCTGTTCGGCAACCGCAACAACTGACGCCAGAGCGTTTTCGAGCGAAGTGGATACCGGTTCGCGTGAAGAAAACGCGTTAACGCTCTAAGGTCGCGGCGGCAGCGTCGCGATCCTCACTCTGAAGGTTTCAGGCCCCGGCATCCGCCGGGGCCTTTTTCGTTTCACACGCCCCAAGGCGTTCTCGTCCGAGCCCGCTAGGCACGCGCCTTGATAGATGATATATCATATTTTATTGAACCGGTGCCGGTGCCGGTGCCGGTGCCGATGCCGCTTCGCACCCGCCGGGCGGGAGGGCGATGGGCTGCCGGTCCCGAGGAACGCCCAGACAGAGAGCCTTCATGAGCGCACGCGAACGCACCCTGCCCCCCGACGCGCGGCCCGCGTCCAACTTCCGCCCCACCGCCGAAACCCTTGCCCTGCTGCGGGAGAAGGCGCGCTTCGTGCGGCTGGAGACCATCCGGCTGATCGAAGTGGCGAAGGTCGGCCACTACAGCTCGGTGTTCTCCGCCGCCGAGATCTTCGCCGCGCTCTATTACGACGTGATGGACATCACGCAGGGCGACCCGCGCCGGCCCGACCGCGACCGCTTCCTGATGGGCAAGGGCCACGCCGCCGTGGGCCTGTTCCCCATCCTCGCCGAGCTTGGCTACATCGACCGCGAGACGCTGGACAACTACACCCGCCTCGGCAATCCGCTGGGCGACCACCCGGACATGCGCAAGGTGCCGGGCATCGACTTCTCCTCCGGCTCCATCGGCCACGCGCTCTCCGCCGGCCTCGGCATGGCCCTGGGCGGACGGATGCAGAAGCAGTCCTTCGACGTCTTCGTCATGCTCGGCGATGGCGAGATGCAGGAGGGCCAGGTGTGGGAAGCGGCCATCTCGGCGGCCCACCACAAGGCCTCGAACCTCATCGCCATCATCGACCGCAACGGCTTCCAGCTCGACGGCGCGGTGGACGACGTGATGGGCATCGAGCCGCTGGACGAGAAATGGCGCGCCTTCGGCTGGGAGGTCCACACCGTGGACGGCCACGACCTCGACGCCCTCACCACCCTGCTGCGGCAGGTGAAGGCCGACGAGGCGCGCACCAAGCCCTGCTGTATCATCGCCCGCACCCTGAAGGGTAAGGGCGTCTCCTACATGGAGACCGAGCCCGGCTGGCACCTCGGCTATCTCGACCCCTCGGACGCTGCCCGCGCCGTCGAGGAAATCATGAACCGCACCATCTGAGCCGAGGACACGCCTGACATGAACCGGCCCCTTTCGCCCAATTCCTGGCAGTATCGCGAGCTGAATGCCAAGACCCCCGGCCTCAGCCATCTCTCCGACGCCCTCATCTCCCTCGTGGAAGCGGGCGAACCGGTGGTGGCAGGCTCAGCCGACCTGCAATATTCCAACGGCCTCAATAAGTTCGCCGAGCGCTATCCGGACCGCTACATCCAGTTCGGCATTTCCGAGCAGAATATGGTGACCGCCGCCGCCGGCCTCGCCACCACCGGGCTCAAGCCCTATGTGGCCACGTTCGCCTCCTTCCTCGGGCTGCTGTGTTGCGAACAGATCCGCATGGACGTGGCCTATTGCGCCCAGCCGGTGCGGCTCATCGGCCATCACACCGGCATCTCGCTGGGCTTCTACGGCACCTCCCACCACGCCACGGAGGACATCGCCACCATGCGGGCCATCGCCGACCTCACGGTGGTCTCGCCCGCCGACGGCCCGCAGCTTGCCGCTGCCATCAAGGCGTCGGCGGACTATCCCGAGCCCATCTATTTCCGCATCGGCCGGGGCCGCGAGCCGGACGTATACCCCCTCGACACCCCCTTCATCTTCGGCAAGGCCATTGAGCACATGGTGGGCGACGAGATCACGATCATCGCCTGCGGCATGACCGTGCATCCGGCGCTTGAGGCGGCGCGGACCCTGAACGCGCAGGGCCATAGCGTGGGCGTCATCGACATGCCCACCATCAAGCCCCTCGACCGCGCCGCCATCCTGGCCGCCGCCGGGCGCTCGAAGGTGCTGATGAGCGTGGAGGAGCACAATGTGCTGGGCGGGCTGGGCAGCGCAATCGCCGAGGTGTTGACTGACGAGGGCGCGCCGGTGCGCCTGGTGCGCCACGGTATCCACGACGAGTACAGCCTGATTGCGCCGCCCACCCACCTCTATGCCCATTACCGCCTCGATGCGGCGGGCATCGCCGAGGTGGCGCGCGAGGCCATGGGCATCCGCGAGGCGGCCTGAACGACGGCACCGGTCAAGGACATGATCCCCGCGGCGGCGCCCGCGGGGACGACACAGGGAGGATCAAGAATGACCACCGCTGAACAGCGCGCTCCTGCCCCCGCCCCCCTCGACGAGCGCTGGCAGCCCTATCGCAAGCCCCAGCCTGCCGAGGCTGTCCCCGAGCTGGTGGTGGCGGCGGCGGTGCCGCAGGACGAGCGGCTGTGGGTGCCCATCGAGGACAATGTGTGGTTCCGCCCGCTGCTGCTGTCCGCCTCGTCCGGCTACTGGATGAGCGTGCTGCGGGTGCGCCGGGCCGGCGTGCTCTCGCGGCATCGCCATCCCCAGCCGGTGCACGGCTACGTCATCAAGGGCTCGTGGCGCTATCTGGAGCACGACTGGGTGGCGAGCGAGGGCGGTTATGTCTACGAGGCGCCGGGGGAGACCCACACGCTTGTGGTGGACCCGCACGTGGACGAGATGATCACCCTGTTCCAGGTGAACGGGACCATGATCTATGTGGACCCGGACGGGGCGGTCACCGGCTTCGACGATGTCTTCACCCGCATCGACAAATGCCGCGCCCACTATACGGCCGCAGGCCTCGGCGACCGCTTCATCGACCAGTTCATCCGCTGACAATGATCCGCCCGGGCCGGCACGCTGCCGGCCCGGGCACCGCGGAACCGGGATCAGCCGCGGCCGATGAGGGGCATCTTGGTGGCCATGATGGTCATGAACTGCACGTTGGCATCCAGCGGCAGGCTGGCCATGTAGACCACCGCGCTCGCCACATGGGCCACGTCCATCACCGGCTCCACCTTGATGGACAGGTCCGCCTGCGGCACGCCGGCCTTCATCTTCTGCGCCATGGGGGTGTCGGCATTGCCGATGTCGATCTGCCCGCAGGCGATGTCATAGACGCGCCCGTCCAGCGAGGTGGACTTGGTGAGCCCGGTGATGGCGTGCTTGGTCGCCGTGTAGGGCGCCGAATAGGGCCGCGGCGAGGTGGCCGAGATGGAGCCGTTGTTGATGATGCGGCCGCCCCGCGGCTCCTGCGCTTTCATCACCCGGAATGCCTCCTGGGTGCACAGGAACGGGCCGGTGAGGTTGGTGTCCACCACCTGCTTCCACTGGGCGAAGGTGAGGTCCTCGATGGGAATGGCGGGGGCGCCGGTGCCGGCGTTGTTGAAGACGACATCCACCCGTCCGAACTTCTCCACCGTGGCGGTGAACAGGGCGCGGACCGAATCGGGATCAGTCACATCCGTGGGCACGCACAGGGCGTCGTCGCCGATCTCGGCGGCGGTCTCCTGAAGGGCATCGAGGCGCCGGCCAGCCAGGGCCACGCCATAGCCGGCCCCGGCCAGCGCCACCGCCACCGCCCGCCCGACACCCGAACCGGCGCCGGTCACGATGGCGATCTTCTTCCCCGTCTTGCTCATGGCCGCTTCTCCCAAGTCCTCTGCCACGTCTCGTCCCACGTCTTGCCGTGCGTGACTGGTGCGGTTTTAAATCGTTTCGAATACCCCCGACAACCAGTCCGGCAGCTTTTTTCGCGTGCCGGAGCGTCAGTCCGGGGCGCGGGCGGCCAGGGCGTCGAAATCGATGTAGTGGCCGGCGCGGTCGCGCTTGGAGGCGAGGTAGCGCACATTCTCGGCGGTGGGACGGCCCAGCACCCGCTGGTCGGAGACCACGTCGAGCCCTGCCGCCTTCAGCGCCGCGATCTTCTGCGGATTGTTGGTGAACACCCGCACCGCCCTGACCCCCAGCTGGCGCAGCATCTCGGCGGCGAAGTCGAAGCGGCGCTGGTCGAGGTCGAAGCCCAGCGCCGCGTCAGCGTCGTAGGTGTCGTAGCCCTGGGCCTGCAGGGCGTAGGCGCGCATCTTGTTGGAGATGCCGTTGCCGCGCCCTTCCTGGTCCAGATAGAGCAGGATGCCGCCCTCGCCGTCGGCCATGCGGCGCACGCTGTCGCGCAGCTGGTCGCCGCAATCGCACTTCAGCGAGCCGAACAGATCGCCCGTGAGGCAAGCCGAATGCAGCCGCACCGCCACCGGGGCGGACAGGTCCGGACGGCCCACCACGATGGCCACCTGGTCGCGCAGGCCTTCGCCGCCGCGGAACACCACGAATTCGGTCTCGGGCGCGCCTTCCAGCGGCACCGGCGCGCGGCCGACGATGGCCAGCCGCGCCACCTGGGTGGCGCGATAGGCCATCACGTCCGCCGCATCCACCGCGAGGAGGCCGGCAACCGCATCGCCCGGCACCACGCACACCATCGCGGCGGGCAGCACGAGGGCGAGGCCCAGGAGCTCCAAAGCGGCATGATCGAGCCCATTGGCCGGCGCCACCGGCGCATCCACCCGCGCCTCGGCGCGCAGCGCCAGGGTCGCGACGCGTTCGGCATCAAGGGTCGGGAGGGATACCGAACCCGCCTGGGCGCGCGGGGCACCCAGCTTCAGCAGGCGCGGCGCCGGCAGCACGAGGCGGGCATCGCGTACCCCCGCAGCGGCGAGAGCGGCAGCAGTTGCGGCATCGAAGGCTTCGGCGCCGATGACCAGCACGGCCGTCCCGTTCGCCTCAAGACGCACGCCACGGCCGGCACGCAGCTCCGCCAGCGCCCGCTCCACCGCCATCTCTCCCGCGCCCCGGCCAAGGCCGAGGCCGTCAACCACCGTTGTCATGAAGACCCCTTACAGGCAGAGGCGGCGCCGCAACGCGCCAGAAAAAGATCCACGAACGCAGCAGGGTCGTAACAAACGAGGGCGTATGGCGTTCCTGCTCCACATGCTCCATCTCTACGGCGGGCGAGAACCGATGGATGACACGACCCGGCGGCGGTCGCCGCATCAGGCGACGACCTCCCCTGAAGTGGCGATATATCATCCCATTCACAAGGGCGAACGGCCCTTCGTGGTGGCCCAGCTCGGCCAGTCGCTGGACGGGCGGATCGCGACGCCCTCCGGCGAATCCAAATATATCAACGGCTCGCACGCCCTCGACCACCTGCACGCCCTGCGCGCCGACGTGGACGCCGTGGTGGTGGGGGTGGGCACCGTCATCGCCGACGACCCGCTGCTCACGGTCCGCCGCGTGGCGGGCCAGAGCCCGGCACGGGTCATCATCGATCCTTCCGGCCGGGCCGATCCGGCCGCCCGCTGTTTCGCGGCGGACGGTGCGCGCCGCCTCGTCCTGCGCCGGGCCGGGGTCGCCGCGCCCGTCGCCGAAGGGGTGGAAGTGATCGCCATCGAAGGCGCGGGCGCCTTCGAGCCTGCGGCCATGCTGGACGCCCTCGCCGCCCGCGGCCTGACCCGCATCCTGGTGGAGGGCGGGGCGCACACGCTCTCGGCCTTCCTGGAGGCCGGATGCCTTGATGCCCTTCACGTTTTCGTGTCCCCGGTCATCCTCGGCGCCGGCCGGATCGGACTGACGCGCAAGGCGTGCGACACTCTGGCGGACGCCCTGCGGCCCGCCGCGCGGGCGCATGTGTTTCCGGACGGGGACGTGCTGTTCGCGTGCGATCTCGCCCGGACCGAAGGCCACGTTGGCGACCTCGACCGTCCGCGACAAGCAGGGAGGGAGGGCCAAGCCCATGACAACCGAACGCATGACAACCGAGCCCAGGACGCCAAAGGCGACGATATCCGATCCAGCAATATCGGCAGCCGACGCACCCGCCGCCTACGTGCGACCGGCTAGATGGCTGCACTGGATCATGGCGGTGCTGGTTCTGTCCGTGATCCCGGCTGGCTTCACGATGATGAACCTGCCGGACGGGCCGGCGCAGGACTGGTTCTTCGACCTGCACCGGTCGATCGGCTTCACCATCCTGTGCCTCGCGGTCGTGCGGGTGGTGGTGCGCATCCTCAACCCGCCGCCACCCCGGCCCGCCAATCTGCCTTTCGCGCTCTGGCTGCCGGCGGAGATCATTCACTACGTCCTGTACACGTTGCTGCTGGTGATGCCGCCGCTGGGCTGGCTCGCCTCCAACGCCTTCGGTGCGTCGGTGCGCGTGTTCGGCCTGTTCACCCTGCCCAATCTGGTGGGCAAGGATGATGGCCTCGCCGACCTGTTCGGCCATTGGCACCAGCGGCTCGCCTATCTGATCACCGCGTTGGTGATCCTGCACATCGCGGCCGGCCTCTGGCACGGCATCATCAGGCGCGACGGGGTGCTGTCGCGCATGCTGCCCCATCTCTCGCGCCGGCAGGCATGACCGTGGGCAACAGGGCAAAGAGGGCGCCACCACGCGACCTATGACGGGAGATGTGAGGGGCCGGCGCTTCGCATGCGTCTTCCGTTGACACGTCGGCAAAGCACTCCTACCACTTAGGTAGCCGGCCGGTTTGTAATGCAGGATGGGTCGAGTTCTCGGCCCCTCCATAGGGGATCAAATCGCATGGCCCTACGCGTGTCCGGAAAGAATATCGACGTGGGCGAAGCCCTTCGTCTGCGTCTCACCGAGCGGGTCTCCGAAGTCCTCGCCAAATACTTCGATGGCGGATGGTCGGGACATGTCACCGTCTCCAGGGACGGTTCGGGCTACCGCTCCGAATGCCTGCTCCATCTCGATTCGGGCGTGAACCTGCAAGCGCATGGCAGCGCTCAGGACGCCAATTCCTGCGCCGATTCGGCGGTGGAGAAGATCGAGAAGCGCCTGCGGCGCTACAAGCAGCGCCTCAAGGATCGTCATGGCCATGGCAACGGCGCGAACGACTTCGCCGCCCAGAGCTACGTCCTCAGCGCCGCCCCCGAGGGGGAGACCGACGAGGAACTGGAAGGCTGGAGCCCGACCGTCGTCGCCGAGCAGGTGAGCCGCCTGCGTTCGCTCTCCGTCGCCGATGCCGTGGTGGAGCTCGACATCACCGGCGCGCCGGTGGTGGTGTTCCGCCACGCCGGGCACGGGCGGGTGAGCGTGGTCTACCGCCGCCCGGACGGCCACGTGGGCTGGATCGATCCCGCCGCCGAAGATCTCCACTAGAGAAAGAGCCGATCCGGCGGCATCGCAGCCGGATCGGAAAAACAGACTCTTTGCTTAAAGTCGGAGACGGAATTACCGTTCGGGTTGAATCGGCCCGAACGGCTCCGGCCAGAAGCCGTTCGGCCCGCGCGCGGGCCGTGGCTTGAGCATGGAGCGCGATCCCATTAATGGAGGCCGCGACGACGACCTCCGGGAGGGGGTGACCCTCCGCGTGTTGAACAGAGACGGATCGGGCCGGGTGGAGAAGCAGAGGCCTGCTTCTGTGCCCGGCATCCGGCTCTCGCGTCCGCCGCTTATTTCGAGCCTCGGCCGCTCGCCGCAGGGATCCGATCCATGCCTCTCGCCGACCTTCTCGCCCCGGAAGCCGTTTTTCCCACGCTGCGGGCGAGCAGCAAGAAACAGGCTCTCCAGGAATTGTCGCACCACGCGTCCGTCCTGATGGGCCGCGACCAGCGGGAGATCTTCGAGACCCTCCTCCAGCGCGAGCGCCTCGGCTCCACCGGGGTGGGCAATGGCATCGCCATCCCCCACGGCAAGCTGCCAGGGCTGACCAAGCTGTTCGGGCTGTTCGCGCGGCTGGAGAAGCCCATCGACTTCGAATCGCTGGATGGCGCCCCGGTGGATCTCGTGTTCCTGCTGCTCGCGCCGGAAGCCGCCGGTGCGGACCATCTGAAGGCCCTCGCCCGCGTTGCCCGCATGCTGCGGGATCCGGACGTGGTGGAAAAGCTGCGCGCCAGCCGCGACGCCGCCTCCATCCACACGCTGCTCACGGCGGCCTCAGCCTCCAACGCCGCCTGACCGGCGCGCGTCCCCACTTCTGAAGACGCGAATCAGCTGCGTGCCGCACGCTCCCGGTCCGATGCGAACTGGCGACGTGCGGCAGCTGACGGTCTCACTGCACGGCTGAAAGCCTGCTCAGTGCACGCTCACGGGCACCAGCTGGTGCTCCATGGCATTGGCGAGGGCCGCCTCGCGGCTGTCGGTGAGCATGATGGGGGTTCCGTCCGCCGCATGCAGGGTGAACAGCTTCATCCCCGGCGCGATCTGCGGCGCCTGCGGGAACAGGGCCTGCACATCCTCCGAGCGGATGGAGCGCACATAGGCGATCTCGCCGCCGCCGAGGACCGCAAGGGCTTCGGGGGTGATTTCCGCCGGGGTGATCTGGTGTTCGGTGTCGTGTGTCATCTCAATACTCCTCACTCCGGGCAATGCGGCACAGCTCCCCTCACGGGCGGGAGACGATGTCGATGCGCTTGGCGTGGCGAGCGGGTTCCGGGCGAACCAGATCCACCGAGAGCAGCCCGTTCTTCAGTTCGGCTCCGAGCACGTTCATGCCCTCGGCCAGAACGAAGGTGCGCTGGAACTGCCGGGCTGCGATCCCCCTGTGCAGGAATACGCGACCCTGGCCATCCTCGACCTGGCGGCCCCGGATGGTCAGCTCCTTCTCGTCGAGGACGACTTCGAGCTGTTCCGCCGTGAAGCCAGCCACCGCCAGGGTAATCCTGAGGCGCAGCGGCTCGCCGGCGGCTTCGATCCTCTCCACATTGTAGGGAGGATAGCCCTCGGCACTCTTGGCGACCCGGTCGAGCGCCCGCTCGACCTCGTCGAACCCCAAGAGAAACGGGGACGACAGCGAAGACATCCGCGACATCGGTCAAAGCCCTCGTCAAGCGACTTTGCATTGCCGGGCGCGCACCGCTCCGGCCGCGCCCGCCGGGGCCCTTACGGCACCCCGACCGACCGGATATGGGATGCAAGTCCCATCCCTGCAAGACGCCACCGGTCGCAAGCGCAGCCGGAGGTCAGGCGGCCCTGCGGGGACCAACGGCGGCGCGGGGTGCGAAGCTGTCGGCGTCGGCCGCCTGCCAGTCGGCCCCGTAGGCGGTCTCGTCCGGCGCCTCCAGCAGCGCGCCGGCGGCGAGGAAGGGATAGAGCCGGTCCAGCGGCTTCACCTCGATGGGGCTCACCCGGTGCCACACATGGTGCGGCAGCAGCTCCCCCGGATGGGAGAGGCCGGCGGCCGCCACCAGCTCCGCCAGCGCATGCACCGTGTGGCGATGGAAGCTCTCCACGCGCTCCGCCTTCTCCGGCACCACCAGGCCGCGCTGGAGGTGGGGATCGTTGGTGGTGACGCCGGTGGGACAGGTGCCGGTGTGGCAGCGCATGGACATGACGCAGCCCAGCGAGAACATGAAGGCGCGGGCCGCGTTGCACCAGTCGGCGCCGATGGCCATGTTCGCCGCCATGGAGAAGCCGGAGGTGACCTTGCCGGACGCGGCGAGCCGCACCTCCCGCCGCAGGCCCGTGCCCACCAGGGCGTTGCGCACCAGGATCAGCCCTTCGCGCAGGGGCATGCCGAGATGGTCGGCCAGCTCCGGCGGCGCCGCGCCGGTGCCACCCTCGGCGCCGTCCACCACGATGAAATCCGGCCGGACGCCGGTCTTCAGCATCGCCTTGGCGAGGGCGAACACCTCGCTGGGGTGACCCACGCACAGCTTCAGCCCCACCGGCTTGCCGCCGGACAGCTCGCGCAGCTGGGCGACGAACTCCATCATCTGCGCCGGGGTGGAGAAGGCGGAGTGGCGGGCGGGGGAGATGCAGTCCTCGCCCATGGCGATGCCGCGGGTCTCGGCGATCTCCGCCGTCACCTTGGCGGCGGGCAGCACGCCGCCGTGACCGGGCTTGGCCCCCTGGGAGAGCTTGATCTCCACCATCTTCACCTGGGGGTCGGCGGCACGCTCAGCGAAGCGCTCGGGCGAGAAGGTGCCGTCGCGGTTACGGGCGCCGAAATAGCCCGACCCCAGTTCCCACACGATGTCGCCGCCATGGACGCGGTGATAGGGCGAGAAACCGCCTTCCCCGGTGTCATGGTAGAAGCCGCCGGTCCTGGCCCCGAGATTGAGCGCCTCGATGGCATTGCGCCCCAGCGAGCCGAAACTCATGGCAGAGATGTTGAGAACCGAGGCGGAATAAGGCTTCGCACAGGCCGGCCCACCCACGCTGACGCGGAACGGCTCGTGGGCCACCGGCGCCGGGGCGAGGGAATGGGTCATCCACTCATATTCGGCGGAATAGGTGTCCAGCTCGGTGCCGAAGGGCTGGCGGTCTTCCTGGTTCTTGGCCCGCGCATAGACGATGGAGCGCTCCTCGCGGTTGAACGGGCGCTCGGAGAGGTCGTCCTCCATGAGATACTGGCGCAGATAGGGCCGCAGCGCCTCGAACATCCAGCGCGCCGAGCCGATCACCGGATAGTTGCGCAGCAGCGAGTGCTCGGACTGGGTGATGTCGAACACCCCCACCAACACCAGCGGGAACAGCACGCAGAACACGATCAGCCACGCCGACTGGTCGGTGAAGGACAGGACGAGGCTCAGGAGGGCGCCGGCCACCAGCGCGATGAAGACGCTGTAGCGGGCGAGCAGGGCCGCGAGGCTGGGGGAGATCAGGCGGCGGCTTGGGGGGGCGGGTGTTGGGGTGGGGGCGGCAGGTGCAGGCTTTTCGGTTTTCGGCGCGGCAGCGTATGGCTCTTGGGCTCTGTGCATGGCGACGATCCTCCCAGCGCCAAGCTAGAGCACTTCTGCGTCCCAATGAATCGCGAAAATGCTCTAGCTGATTGTTTTGACGTGTTTTCATCGCCCCACCTGGGAGGCCGTCTCAGGCCGGGACGCTGGCAGTCTCGGCGAAGCGGTCGGCGAGGGCGCGGACCACCGGGATCTGGGCGGGAAGCTCGCTCCAGTAACGGCGGTGCAACTCGAGGTTCACAACGGTGCCGGGGGTGAAGCGGCAGCGGGCGGCCACGTCGTCCCATTTGATGGCGCCCCAGCCCACCGGCAGGTGCAGGTCGCCTTCCCCAAGGGCCAGGCGCTCGGCCTCGTCCATGGTCCAGCTTTCCAGCGGACGGCCGAAGCTGTCGTGCACGTGGACGTGCCGGGCAAAGGGGGCCAGAGCACTGATCTCATTCAGGAAATCCACCCGCGCCTCGGTGGTGCGCAGGAAGGCGTGGCTCACGTCAAGGGTGGCGCGCACATGGGGATGGTCGAGGGCATCCAGCTCGCCGGCAAGGCGCGAGGGCAACGCCGTCTCGCGCATGGGCTCGAAGCGGAAGATGTTTTCAACGCAAAGCGTTACGCCCACATTTCCCGCCTTGTCGCCGGCCCGGGCGAGGGCGTCGCGCTGGCGGGAATAGGCCACGTCCACATCGTCGTCGCCGCGCACGCAGCCGGTGTGGAGGACGAGGTTGACCGCTCCCAGGGCGCCGGAGATGGCGATCATGGCGTCGAGCAGCGCTTCGTGGCGGGGCAGGCGGGCTTTGGGGGACATGAGATTGATGGCGAGCGGACCGTGCACCGTGTAGCCGAAGGGTCGCTCACGGGTCATGCGCACCAGCCGGTCGAGGCGGTCTTCCAGCACCCGCCCGTCCACCACGAGGTTCCAGGCGAAGGCAGGAAGCTCAACGAAATCAACGCCAAGCCCCTCGGCCTCGTCGAGCTTTGCGGGCAGGTCCTCGAACTCCGGCGCGGTGGCGCGGATGGAATAGCCGATGCCGCGGATCGCGGCGGCGGGCGTGCGGGCATCCATGGTGGATCTCCAGATCAGCGCCGCCGGGCCGGCGGAAACAGCATCGCTAGCCCACCATACCGCAGGACGATGACAGTCGTGCGGGGGATCAGCCCCATATCGGGAGGTTCGTCACCATCGGCAGGGTTCAGGCCGACTTCGGTTCGGTTTGCTCACCCGGCGCGGTGCCCGAACTACGGCGGGGACCCAGGAACGCGTCGAGGAAGGCGTCGAGCCAGCGGCATACCGCCCCGTCATACCGCCCCCAGCCGTCCAGATGCGCCTCGCGGGGCTGGGCGCCGGGACTGGTGAGGCGATGGGCGCCGCGCTCGGTCCAGGCGCACATCATCTCCCGCGTCACCTCGGGGTGGAACTGGAGGCCATAGGCGGTCCCGCCATAGCGGAACGCCTGGTTGGGGAAGGCCGAGCCGGTGGCGAGCAGGTCCGCCCCCACCGGCAGGTCGAAGCCCTCCGAGTGCCAGTGGTAGACATGGCTCGGCCACGGCATCAGGGCGGTGCCGGCCGTCGTGGCCTCCAGCGGGTAGTAGCCGATCTCGCAGGCGCCCGCCTCGTGGGGAGCGACGCGGGCGCCCAGCGCCCGGGCCATGAGCTGGGCGCCGAGGCAGACGCCGAGGCTGGGGGTGGCCGAGGCCAGCGCCCGCTCCAGGAGGCGGATCTCTTCCGTGATGAAGGGGGTCGGGTCGTTGGCGCTCATGGGGCCGCCGAACACCACCACCCCGTCATGGCCGTCGAGGCGGTCGGGCAAGGCATCACCCAGGGCCGGGCGGCGCACGTCCAGGGCATAGCCGCGCCGCTCGAGGCGCTCGCCGATGCGGCCGGGGGTGGAGCGCGCCTGATGGAGCACCACCAGCACGGTGCCGGCGGAAGGCGCCCCACTCAGCGCGGAGCTGTCCGCTCCCGCGCGGTCCGCCGGGTCCAGACCGAGCTGGTCCAGACCCAGCGCGTCCAGACCTGCCGGCACGAAGCCGTCGCCAGAGCTATTCCGGTTGCTCACCGCCAGTTTCCGTCTCCTCCCGGACCTCGCGGCGGATGCGGATGCGATCGCGCGAGCCGACGTTCAGAAGCTCGGCCGCGCGCCACACGAGGTTGTCCTCGAATTCGCTCAGGCCGCCATCGGCATAGGCAACCTCGAACATCATCTCCACGATGCGGCGGCGACCCTCGTCGTCCAGCGCGCGATTCAGCACGCTGGTGAAGGCATAAAGATCCACTGCCTCGGCATCCTTGGCAATGGCAAGCTCAACCAGAGCCTCGCTTTCCTTCGCGTCGAGCCCGAAGCGGTTGGCAAGGATGGTCCGCAGCACGGCCTGCTCGTCCACCGTCACCGCCCCGTCGATGGACATCACGTGCACGAGCAGGGCGGCCGCGGCGAGGCGATAGTCGGTCTCGTCGAAAGCAGCCGCCTCGCGGGCGCCGCCGGTAATGTCGGTAATGAAGTCGGAGAGGGTGCGGAACATGCGCCTTCTATCCTTGGATCGGGGCTGATCCGGCTGTGCCATGCCGCCTTTCGCCGCGCAAGAGTGGCGCGCGCGGCGACGCCCATGGTCCGGGGCAGATACGCCAGCGCAAGCCCGCACCCGTACAAACGACGCCTGCGTTCGGCATCCGGCGCACACAAACAAGGGCGGCGCCCAAAAATTAAGGTTGGAACCCACCCTCCCGGTCAGAGTTGACCCTGCAGCAGCCGGAAGGTGAACGCCTTCCACTGTCTGCAAGATTGATACGAATGAGCGTTCAGATTCGAGATCTGGAGCACCTAGGCTTCCTGCACCATCGGTGAAGCTGTGTTTCCCGTCACCGCAGTCTGGACCATTCGTGCATCCACAATTTCCGTGAGGAGAAAATCATGAACAAGATGCCGATCTACGCTGCCGCTGCGACCCTTCTTCTGTCCACCACCGCCATGGCCCAGACCACGGTCCCGCCCGCCATGCCCAACACCCCGGCCGCGACCACCCCCATGACGCCGGGCGCGACCTCGGGCCACTCGGCCTTCATCCAGCAGCAGCGAGCCGACCAGCATCTGGCCTCCAACCTCATCGGCATGAAGGTCCACGGCGCCGCCGACGAGAACCTGGGCGAGATCAACGACCTGGTCCTCGACCGCACCGGCGCTGTGACGGCCGCGGTGATCGGCGTGGGCGGCTTCCTGGGCGTCGGCCAGAAGGACGTGGCGGTGCCGTTCCAGGCGGTGGAGGTGACCCGCAACGCCGACGGCAAGAACCGCCTGGTGCTGCGCAAGACCAAGGACGAGCTGAAGGCCGCGCCGGAGTTCGCCAAGTATGATGCGGCGCCCTCCACCACCGGCAGCGTGGCCAAGCCGGCCCATCCGGTCACCACGCCGCCCGCCACCACCCGCTGACCGGCGGCTGAATAACGGGCATCCTCGACCGGTCTGCCGGATGCGGATGCCCGGCGGGGGAGACGGGAGCCGGGAGGCTCCCGTTTTCATTTGGCCGCCGGGGGCGTTTTCGGGCCAAGGCTCGGTGGCGTCTCAATCCGCAAATCCAGCGCTCCGGCCGGGCACGCCGTGGAACCCTCTCCCGCTTGCGGGGGAGGGAGAGGGAGTTGGCCGGCGTTGAGGTGGGAACCAGCGCTTCGTCACTTGGACCCGCCTCCAAGGCATGGCCCGAACGCCAAGCGTCCCCGGTTCGACGGACGGTACAGAAGTAGCAAACGCTTTCAGGCATCATTGATCATCCGCCGCGGAAACCATGCGGCGGCTCGAAGGTTGAACCTGACGCCCCATCAAGGGCATTGTGGCGGCCCGTTCGCTGCAGGAGCATGGATGAACCTGTCCAGCCGGGGCCTTGTAGGCCTTTTCCTCAAAGTCATTTCAGAGCCGCGCACCCTGGCGTCGCGGCTGGGCTTCGCCGGCGTGGTGCTGGGGGCGGCGTTCGGCCTGCGCTACGGCCTCAGCCTGTCGCTGCGGGAGCTGGCGCCGTTCCTGTTCCAGCTGCCCGCCATCGTCGTGGTGACGCTGATCAGCGGCGCGCGGGTGGGCTTTGCCGCCGTGGTGGCCCTCGTCCTCGCCAATGGTGCGCTGCTGCCGGCCAGCGCGTGGAGCAGTCTGGGCAGCGATCCGGGCAGCCCCGTTGACGGCAGCTTCGGCGCGGTGGCCGGCTTGTTCTCCTTCACGGTGAACGCCCTGGGCCTGTGGCTGATCGGGACGCTGATGCGGGTGAGCGTCCGCCGCCTGAACGCCACCCACGGCGCACTGCTGGCGGCGGTGGCCGAGCAGAACACCGTGGTGGCGACGTTGGAAGCCCTGCTGCAGCACGCACCCGTGGGCTTCGCCTTCTTCGACGGCCGGCTGCGCTTCATGCGGGTCAACGAGACCCTGGCGCGGATGGTGGGCATTCCCGCCGGCGAGCATGTGGGCCGCTCCCTCGCCGACATGCTGCCCCAGCTTTCAGGGGCCATCACCCCGGGGCTGGAGCAGGTGCGCGCCACCGGCGCAGTCCTCGCCGACGTGGAGGTGGAAGGCGCCACCCCGGCGGCGCCCGGCGTGTGGCGCCACTTCCTGGTCAGCTTCTTCCCGGTGCGCACCCAGGGCGAGGCCATCGGGCTGGTGGGCATGATCGTCACCGAGATCACCGGGCGCAAGACCGCCGAAAAGGCCCTGGCCGAGAGCGAGCAGCGCTACCGCCTGCTCGCCGAGGCCCTGCCCAAGATGGTCTGGACCGCCACCCCCGACGGCAGGGGCGACTACTACAACCGTAGGTGGAGCGAATATACCGGCGTCACCCCGCCGGCCGGGGAGGTGTCGGAATGGCACACCCACCTGCATCCCGAAGACCAGGCGGCCGCCCTCGATGCGTGGAAGTGCTGCCTCGCCTCGGGCGCGCCCTATTCCCGCGAATGCCGGTTCCGCGCCAGCGACGGCAGCTATCGCTGGTTCCTGTGCCGCGCGGTGCCGGTGCGCGACGACGACGGGCGCATCGACCGCTGGTATGGCAGCTGCACCGACATCTCCGAGATCGTCGCCGCCCGCGAGGCCCTCGCCCGCACCAACGAGGACCTGGAGCGCCTCGCCAGCGCCCGCACCGTGGAACTGGCCAAGGCAAACGCGCGGCTCAAGCAGGAGATGGAAGACCGGCTGAAGGCCGAGGCCCAGCTGCGGCAGGCCCAGAAGATGGAGGCGGTGGGCCAGCTCACCGGCGGCATCGCCCACGATTTCAACAATCTGCTCACCGTCATCATCGGCAACCTGGAAGCGGCCGAGCGGCGCGTGCCCAAGGACGACGCCAACAAGGACGCCACCGACATCCGCCGCTTCCTCGACTATGGCCGCCAGGGCGCGCTTCGGGCTGCCACCCTGACCCAGCAATTGCTCGCCTTCTCCCGGCGCCAGCCGCTGGACCCGCGCCCCACCGACATCAACAAGCTGATCACCGGCATGTCCGACATGCTGCGCAGCGCGCTGGGCGAGCGGGTGACGGTGGAAACCGTGCTGGCCGGCGGCCTCTGGCGCGCCGAGATCGACCACAACCAGCTGGAGAACGCCATCCTCAACCTCGGGGTCAACGGCCGCGACGCCATGCCGACGGGCGGCACGCTGACCATCGAGACCGCCAACGCCTATCTGGACGCAGCCTATTGCGCCGCCCACGAGGACCTGGAGCCGGGCCAGTATGTGGCGATCTTCGTCTGCGACACCGGCTCCGGCATGGCGGAGGAGGTGCGGGCGCGGGCGTTCGAGCCCTTCTTCACCACCAAGGGCCCGCGCGAGGGCACCGGGCTCGGCCTCAGCCAGGTCTACGGCTTCGTCAAGCAGTCGGGCGGCCACGTGATGATCTACAGCACCCCCGGCGAAGGCACCACGGTGAAGCTCTACCTGCCGCGCCACCCCGACGACGTGGCGAGCGAGCCGGTCGCCCCCCACCCGGACCGCTCGCGCCATGCCGGCGGCGCCCGCGTGCTGCTGGTGGAGGACGACGCCGCACTCCGCGCGCTCTCGACCGCCACCCTGCGCGACGCCGGTCACACGGTGGTGGAGGCCGCCGACTCCGCCTCCGCCCTCGCGGCGCTGGAGGAGGGCGCCGCGCCCGACCTGCTCCTCACCGACCTGCGCCTCGGCGCGGACGCGGATGACCAGCGGATGGACGGGCGCCATCTGGTGGACGAGGTGCGGCGGCGGCTCACCACGGTAAGGGTGCTATTTACAACCGCATATGCGAGAAATGCCGCCGGTCATCACGGACGGCTGGACCATGGGGTGCGCCTCCTGACCAAGCCGTTCACCCAGGCGGAGCTGGTGGCGAAGGTGAAGGACGTGCTGGAGGCGCCGGGAAACCGCGGCACCGTGCTCCTGGTGGAGGACGAGCCGTTCGTCGCCATGGTGGCGCGGCAGATCCTGGAGGATCACGGCTTCGAGGTCACGGTGGCGTCCCACGGCCATGCGGCGCTCGCCCATGCCGAGGCGGCGGTGGCGGAACTGTCGCGCAACGCTCTGGTTCTTGCGGTGGTGGACGTGGGCCTGCCGGACATGAGCGGCGACGAGGTGGTGCGCCGGCTCGGCGCCATCGCCCCCAACCTGCCAGTGATCATCGCCACCGGCTACGGCACGAAGGAACTGGAAGGCGAATTCGGCGCCTCGCCCAGGATTGCGCTCATGGGCAAGCCCTATGACGGCGCCACCCTTCGCAACGGCCTGCGCAAGCTCGGCTTCGACATCGAGAGCGAGTGAGGGCGCGGGCGGGGCCCGCGCCCTCACTCGCGGCCCGCTCAGCGCCGCAGCAGGATCTGGCCCAGGATGACGCCGACGCCGGCGGCGATGGCGCAGGCGGTGATGGGCTGCTCGCGAATGCTCTCCCGCAGGGTCAGAAACTGGCCCT
This sequence comes from Xanthobacter oligotrophicus, assembly GCF_008364685.1. Taxonomy (GTDB): domain Bacteria; phylum Pseudomonadota; class Alphaproteobacteria; order Rhizobiales; family Xanthobacteraceae; genus Xanthobacter; species Xanthobacter oligotrophicus. The sequence goes on along the minus strand of NZ_VTTL01000005.1, from coordinate 31,657 downwards.
CGGCCCAGTCGGTCACGTCCTCGGCGGCATTCGTCGCCTCGCCCTTGGCGCCCTTGACGCCGTGCTTGGCGGTCTTGCCGAGGGTGTCGATCAGCTGGGCGAAATCCGCCCGCAGCTGGTCGAGGTCGGCGCGGACATCGCTCAGGCTCGGCTCGGCGGTGGTGCTCACGATTTCGGGCTTCTGGACCATGTGGTGTCTCCACGGATGAATTCAGGTGGCGAGGGGTCCTGAGGGGCGCCTCGTGACCGGCGCTCAGGCCTGTCGCGGTGAGAAACGGGCGGGGCCGGTCACGCCGGCCCTCGCCCTTCCCTGTAGAGACGACCTGGGAGGCCCGATGGTTCCGCCAGGACCCGCCTTGTGTTCAGGCGGCCTTCTTCAGGCGGACGCCTTCACGCGGTCTTCATCAGGCGGTTTTGGCCTTGAGGCTCTCGGGCTCGGCCTTCGCCTCGTGGAAGAACAGCGCCTGGGCGATGGTGGCCTTCACCGTCTCGGTGAGGAACGGCTTGGTGATGAGATAGGTCGGCTCCGGCCGCTCGCCGGTCAGCAGGCGGTCCGGGAAGGCGGTGATGAAGATCACCGGCACGTTGAAGCTCTCCAGGATCTCAGTCACCGCCTCGATGCCCGACGAGCCGTCGGCGAGCTGGATGTCGGCCAGCACCAGGCCGAAATTGCCCGCCTTCGCCAGCTCCACCGCCTTGGAATGGGTGGGGGCGACGCCGATGACCTCGTGGCCCAGCTCGGTGACCAGGGTCTTCAGGTCGAGGGCGATGACCCATTCGTCCTCGATGATGAGGACGCGGGTGGCGATCTGGCGGTCGATCTCGCGCTGGGCCGCCACCACCTGCGCCTCCACCTCGTCGAGGGAGGTGCCGAGGATGTTGGCGGTCTCGGCGAAGGAGAAGCCCTCCATGGCGGTCAAAAGCAGCGCCACGCGGGAGGACAGGTCCATGGCCTGAAGGCGCTGGTCGGCGCGCGAGGGCACCGCGCCGCCTTGCGGCTGGCGGTTCCACACTTCGTGGAACGCCTTGTAGAGCGCGACCCGGGGCGAGACAGCGGCATCCACCGCCACCTTGCGATCCAGGATGGCCTGAAGCGTGTTCTGCACGAGGAGATCGCCGGCCGCCTGCGAGCCCACGAGCGCCCGCGTATAGCGGCGCAGGAACGGTAGCTGCTTGACGAGCGAGTTCGATGCCATGCGAAATCCCTTGGAACTGACGTGTTGTAATCCGACCTGCCAGCCGCTTGCCAGCCGGGAGCCGGCGAAGCGCGAACTTTGCCGGAAGCCAGGCCGCGAGCTGAAGCGACAGCTGTCAAACCCTCGTAACGCCTAAGCCAGGCAGGAAGTTCCCATGTTACGGGAACCTCGCGCCGCCTGCCGCATTATACTGTGTGCGCAGACGAGCATAAGCGGCGCGTTTCCGGTTTGCGCCGGGGGCCGCAAAAAAGAGGCGCGGGCACGGGGTTCCGGTCGGTCCGGCGCGCCGCGGTCCTTGCGGAGCGATCATGGATTTGGGCAAGGCGGAGGCCGCACGGGCACGCGACAGGGAGCGCAGTGCCATCTTTGCCTCGGCAGTCGGGCAGCCACGCACGCTTTTCGACAGCGTCCGGCGCCGCCTCGTCCTCGTCGTTCTCCTCGCGCTGGCGCCCATCGCGGTGCTGAACATCGCTCAGGGGGTGATGCAGCTCTCCAACGCGGAGGAGGCCGCGCGCCAGCGCCTGCTCCAGCAGGCCGTGGCCGCCGCCGTCACCCAGCAGAACATCTTCGCCTCCACGGAAAACGTGCTCTACGCCCTCAAGAACGTGGAAGAGGTGCGCGCGTCCGGCCAAAGCTGCACGGCCACCCTGCGCGGCGCCACCATCAGCCTGCCATTCGCCGCCAATATCGGCGTGCTCGATGCCGAAGGCCGGGTGACCTGCGCGGCCCTGCCCTTCCCCGGCCGCTCGGTGGGCGACGAGGCATGGTGGAAGGAAGCCATCGGCAGGACCGGCTTCAGCCTGGTGGGGCCGGCGCGCAGCCCCGGCGCCAATCTGGATGTGCTGGTGGGCATCCTGCCGCTGCGCGATGCCGCCGGGCGGCTGGAAGGCGCAATCGCCCTGGGCATCGACATCAGCTGGCTCGACAACCTGCTGAAGCAGCAGACCCCGCCCTCCGCGGGCATCGTCGCCCTGTTCTCCAACCGGGGGCAGGAGCTGGTGTCCAACGCCCGGACCATGAGCGCCGCCCTGTTCCAGCGCGAGCTGTTCCGGACCGTGGGCCAGGACCTGCGCAGCAGCCTCTACGAAAGCACCGACCCCGCCGGCAGGAGCTGGACCTTCGCCACCGCGCCCTTGGGCCGCGACGGGCTCACCGTGGCCTTCGCCATGCCGTCGGACCGGCTGTTCGGCTGGACCTTCGTGACGGTTGCGGCCAGCATCGCCCTGCCGGCGCTCATCATCATCCTGTCGCTCGCCGCCCTGTGGGTGGCGGTGGACCGCATCATCCTGCGCTGGCTGCTCTATCTGCGCCGGGTGACGGCGGTCTACGCGCAGGGTCATTACGGCTTCCGCCCGACCCGCCTCGATGCGGCGCCCTCGGAATTCCGCGTGCTCGGCCATGCGGTGGAGAACATGGCCTTCGCCGTGCGCCACCGCGACGCCCGCCTGCGCGAGAACCTGGCCGAGAAGACCGCGCTGGTGCGCGAGATCCACCACCGCATCAAGAACAGCCTCCAGGTGGTGGTGAGCCTGCTCAGCCTCTACGGATCTGGGATCGGCAAGAGCGAGGACCGCCGCCGCTTCGACCAGCTGCGGCTGCGGGTGAACACCCTCGCCCTCGTTCACCGCATCCTCTACGAGGCCAATGACGGCTCGCAGGTGCACCTGCGCGAGCTGCTCGGCGAGTTGGCCTCGCTGATCGAGGGCAGCACCGACACCAATGTCCGCATCACAGTGGAGGCGCAGGACGTGCCCCTGCCCACCGACATGGCGGTGCCCCTTGCCCTGATGGTGGTGGAAGTGGCGCTCAACCTCGCCCTGCCACCGGGCACCGGGTCCGCGCCCCTGGTGCTGAGCGGGAGCCGCAAGGGCGAGCGCCTCCACATCGCCCTGCGCAGCGCGGCGGGGTCCTGGGACGAGAAGGGCTCGGCCACCGACCTCGCCTCCGGATTTGCCGCCCAGCTCGGGGGCAGCCTCGGCTGCCGCGACGAGGCCGGCGGCGGCGTGGTGGTGGCCGGCGATTTTCCCTGCCGCACGGCCTCCGGCCCCCAGATGGGCCGCAAGGGCGGCCACGTCGCCTGAGATTTTCCCACATGCCGACGGCAGGCTGGAGCCCGGCGAAAACGGCGGCGTTTCCTTGAACATGCGGGATCGGGCGCAGGCCGCCTCAAACTTGGGCGGCTCTATCGGAACCGGAGCCGCCCTGGCTCGTTGTCCTTGGAGCACGCGCCCATCGGCCTGCGCCGCAAGCCGACCGGACACCGCGTTCTCATTGGATTGGGAGACGGATCCGCCGAAACACCCGACCGGATCTGGCTCCAGGGGTATCGCCATGGCGATACGGTCCCAGTTGGCAGGAGCAGAGCACATGGACAAGGCTCGAACCAAGGGCACATCGCAACGCGGGTTCGCCGCCATGGACGCGGAGAAGCAGAAGGCCATTGCCCGCAAGGGCGGCGAAAGCGTCCCCGCCGAAAAGCGCAGCTTCTTCCAGAACCGCGCGCTGGCGGCGGAAGCCGGACGCAAGGGCGGGCAGAGCGTCGCCGACGAACATCGCAGCTTCTCCCGCGACCGCGCCCTGGCCTCGCAGGCCGGGCAGAAGGGCGGGCAGAAGAGCAGCCAGTCGGGCGGCACGCCACCCACCGGCGGCACAACCTGAACGCCGCCGCCGGATACCGGCGCCGGTGATGGAACCGGGAGGCCCGTGGCGACGTTGAGTGGCATGACGAACGGCCGAGCTTCTGTGCGGCGCGGGTTTTCCGCGGGTGGTGTCCCGCTCGGCGACAGTCGGTCGGGACCGGTGATTTCAGGGAGGGCGATGGCGTGCGGGGACTATTCTTCTTGGCCCAGCGCCCCTGTCCGGTGCGCCAATCCGCCGGGCGCTCCGTACAGGATACAGCGCCGTGAACCGCCGCCACGCTTTGCCTTGCCACACCCCGCGTTGCCCCACCGTTTCGCCCGAAAGATAGGCCGCCGAATGGACTTGCTCGCGGATCGCGAAGGGGATCTCCCGGAAAGGGGTCGTCGAGACATGGATGCCGCCGCCCTGCGCACGCAGGTGCTCGAATTCCTCCCGGCGCTACGCGCCTTCGCGCGGTCGCTGACACGCAACCGCACGGAAGCCGACGACCTGGTGCAGGAAACCCTGCTCAAGGCCTTGTCGAACATGGACAAGTTCGATCCGGGCACGAACCTGCGCGCTTGGCTCTTCACCATCCTGCGCAATACCTACTACACCGAGATCCGCAAGCGCCGCCGCGAGAACGACGGCATGAGCGCCTTGGCCCAGCAGGACACCAACATCGGCCCCAGCCAGGAATGGTCGGCGACCCTGTCCTCCCTCAAGGAAGCCCTGGCCCGGCTGCCCGACGACCAGCGCGAGGCGCTGGTGCTGGTGGGCGCGGCGGGCCTGTCCTACGAGGAGGCGGCAGAGGTGTGCGGCTGCGCGCTGGGCACCATCAAAAGCCGGGTGAACCGCGCCCGCGCCAAGCTGCTCGTCCTCATGGGCGCCGAGACCACGGCGGACGTGGTGGAAGGCGACGCCGTCGCCATGTCCGCCGCCCGCAGCGTGGGCTGATTTCGCTCAATCGCCGCGCGGGCTTAAACAAAGCCCGCGACCTCAGTCCGGCTCCCAGCCGGGCGGGGCCAGTTCGAAGCCCTCGAACCGGAACGCCGGCGCCACGGTGCAGCCCACCAGCGTCCACGCTCCCCGGCTTTCCGCCGCCTGCCACGCGAACGGCGGCACCACCGCCTGCGGCCGCTCCCCCGCCTTGAGATCCGGCCCCAGCGCCACCTCGCGCCGGCCTTCGCCATCGGCGATGGCAAGCGTCAGCGGCGCGCCAGCGTGCCAGTGCCAGACCTCGGCCGCATCCACCCGGTGCCAGTGGGAGCGCTGGCCGGCTTTCAGCAGGAAATAGATGGCGGTGGAGGCGCCCCGCCCGCCGCCCTCGGGCATATCCCGGAAGGTCTCGCGGAAATGCCCGCCCTCCGGATGCGGCTGCAGCTGAAGGAGGGCGACCACCTCCTCGGCGGTCAGCCCATTGAGCGCATCAGCCACCGGTCAGCCCTTGAAGGCGTTCTTGCGCAGCCGCAGCTCGGTGAAGACGAGGGCCGGCTCCGCCCCCGCCATGCCGAGGCGCTCGGCCATGCCGGGATCGTCCGCGCGCAGGAAGGGGTTGGCGGCCAGCTCGTCGCCCAGCCGCGAGGGAATGGTGGGGGCGCCGGCGTCCCGCTTCCGCTGCGCGTCGCCATAGAGGCGGATGAGGGTGGGATTGTCCGGGTCCACCGTGGCGGCGAAGCGGGCGTTGGCGAGGGTGTATTCGTGGCCGCTGTAGACCTGAAGGTCTTCCGGCAGCGCGCGCAGGCGCTGCAGCGACTCCCACAGCACCGGCGGCTCGCATTCCAGCGGCCGGCCGCAGCCCAGCGTGAACAGGGTGTCGCCGGCGAACAGCAGCTTCTCGCCCTCGAACAGGTAGGTGGCCGGGCCGGCGGTGTGGCCGGGGGTCTCCAGCACCCGCCCCACCAGCGAGCCCACGGCCACCGGATCACCGTCCACCACCGTCACGTCGAGGCCGGGGATCCTGTCGGCCTCGGATTTCGGCCCCACCACGGTGGCGCCGAATCGCGCCTTCACCGCCGGGATGCCCTGGGTGTGGTCGGCGTGGTGATGGGTGACGAGGATATGGGTGAGGTTCCAGCCCTCCTTCTCCAGCGCCGCGATGACCGGGGTCGCCTCGGGCACGTCCACCACGGCGGTCGCCTCGGTGACCGGATCGTGGATCAGGACGGCATAATTGTCGGACAGGCAGGGGACGAGGCGGATTTCGGCTGGCACGGTCTCGGGTCTCCGGAGCGCGAGCGGAACGGCATTCGACGCGGCGCCCGAATGGGTTGCGGACGCGGCCGGCATGATCCTCTATTAAGCCGCCGAGCGGAAGAGCGGCCGGCGCGGTGTGCACACCGCGCGTTCGGCAGACCGGTGGCGGCCGGGAGAAGGGGATCCATGTTTCTCGACGTCGTCGACCTGCGCAATTTCTACGCCCAGCCCCTCGGCATCATGACGCGGCGCCTGCTGGGGCGGGCCATCCGCTCGCGCTTCGACAACGTCACGAACCTGCGGGTGCTGGGCCTCGGCTATGCGACGCCCTATCTCGGCGTGTTCCGCGAGGAGGCCGAGCGCTGCCTTGCGGTGATGCCGGCGGCGCAGGGGGTGGTGCGCTGGCCCTCCGCCGCGCCGACGCTGGCCACCCTCGCCGACGAGACGCTGCTGCCGTTTCCCACCGCCAGCATGGACCGGGTGGTGGCGGTTCACGCTTTGGAGATGACCCCCAACGCCGCCGAGATGCTGAACGAGGTGTGGCGGGTGCTGGCCCCCGGCGGGCGGCTGCTCGCCGTGGTGCCCAACCGGCGCGGGGTGTGGGCGCGGCTCGACACCACGCCGTTCGGCAACGGCCGCCCGTTCTCCCGCGGCCAGGTGGTGACGCTGCTGCGGCAGGCCCTGTTCACCCCCGTGGGCTGGAACGAGGCGCTGTACGCGCCGCCCAGCCGCTGGTTCCTGCGCACGGCAGTGGCGTGGGAGCGGGTCGGCGCCCAGTTCTCCCTGCCGTTCTCGGGGGTACTGGTGGTGGAGGCGACCAAGCAACTCTATCGCCCGGCCCCCGCCCGCAAGCCCCGCCTCGCCCCAGTGCTGGAACCGGCGCTGGACGGCAGCCTCGTGGGCGGCGTCGCGCCGGCAGGCCGGGTGCGGCTGCCGCGCTCCATGCCGGAGTGAGCGGGCGGGCGGCTGGCCTTCGTGCTGACGCGCCTTGCGTTCAGCCCAGCCAGATGCCCAGCAAGGCAGCGGCGATGACCCACAGGGCGAGGTTGCCCCAGAAGGCGCGCTTGGCCTCGGCGCGGCCGATGCCCTCCAGCGAGGCGGGCGACAGGCTCAGCCCGTCCCGCGTCGCCACGTCGAGCTGCTCCATCACCCGCGCGGTGCGGGTCAAAAGCCCCGGCAGGGTGGTGGCGAAATGGGCCATTTCGGAGAGGCCGCCGCCGGCGCGCTGGAGCTGGCCGACGGGGCCGAGATTGCCGGCGATCCAGTCCTCCACCACCGGGCGGGCGGTCTTCCACATGTCGAGCTGCGGGTCGAGGGAGCGGGCGACGCCTTCCACCACCACCATGGTCTTCTGCAACAGCAGCAGCTCGGGCCGCGTCTGCATGTCGAACAGGGCGGTCACCTCCAGCAGCAGTGCCAGAAGGCGCGCCATGGAGATCTGGTCGGCGGTGCGCGAGTGGATCGGCTCGCCGATGGCGCGGATGGCGAGGGCGAAATCATCCACCGAATGGTGGAGCGGCACGTAGCCGGCCTCGAAATGCACTTCCGCCGTGCGCCGCCAGTTGCGGGTGATGAAGCCGTAGAGGATCTCGGCGAGGAACCGCCGCTCCTTCAGGCCGAGCCGGCCCATGATGCCGCAATCCACGATCACCAGCCGGCCCTGGGCGTCCACGAACAGGTTGCCCGGATGCATGTCGGCATGGAAGAAGCCGTCGCGCATGGCCTGCTTCAGGAACGACTGCATGATGACGCGGGCGATCTCCTTGAGATCGTGCCCGGCCGCAACCAGCGCCTCCTTGTCGGAGAGCTTGATGCCATCGATCCATTCGGTGGTCAGCACCTCGCGGCCGGAACGGTCCCAGTCCACGCGGGGGACATGGATTTCCTTGTCCGCGCCGATGTTCTCGGCCAGCTCCGCATAGGCGGCGGCCTCGAGGCGCAGGTCCATTTCCATGGACACCGAGCGGGCCAGCGTATCCACCACGGTTTCCAGACGCAGCCGCCGGGCCTCGGCGAAATTGGTCTCGGCGAAATGGGCGATGCGGCGGAACGAGCCCATGTCGGACGAGAAGCGCCGCTCCACGCCGGGCCGCAGGATCTTCACCGCCACCGTGTGGCGGGTGCCGTCCTTGTCCGCCACCTCGGCCTTGTGGACCTCGGCGATGGAGGCAGCGGCCACCGCCGGGCCGAACTGCGCATAGATCTCGCCCACCGGCCGCTCGAAGGCCTCGGCGACGGTGGCCTCCGCCACCTCCTGCCCGATGATGGGCATGCGGTCCTGCAGCACTTCGAGGTCGCGCGCCACCGAGGCGCCCACCACGTCCGGCCGGGTGGCGAGGAACTGGCCGAGCTTCACATAGGACGGGCCGAGCCGGGACAGGGCCGCCGAGAAGCGCGCCGGCCGGCTGCCGGCATCCTTGCGGGCGATCAGCCGGGCGATGCGCAGCAGCGGGCGCGCCAGGGGCGGGGCCGCCACCGGGGACATGAGGGAGAGCACGCCCTCGCGGGCGAGCACGTAGCCGGCGCGGGCGAGCCGCGCCGCGTCGGCGGCGAGGAAGAAGATCATGGTCAAATGCCGCGCGCCATCAGATGCGCCAGCCCCAGTGCAGGGCCACCACGCCGCCGGTCATGCGCGTGAAGTCCACGCGGGAGAAGCCGGCCTCGCGCATCATGTTGGCGAACACTTCCGGATTGGGGAAGCGGCGGATGGATTCCACCAGATACTGGTAGGGCTCGGCATCGCCTGCCACCCGCTTGCCGAGCTCCGGAATGACATTGAAGGAATAGGCCTCGTAGATCTTGTCCAGGAACGGCACGTCCACCTTGGAGAATTCCAGCACGAAGGCGCGCCCGCCGGGCTTCAGCACCCGCCGCATCTCGGTGAGCGCCAGCGGGATGCGCGGCACGTTGCGGATGCCGAAGGCGATGGTGACCGCATCGAACGAGCGGTCGGGGAAGGGCAGCGCCTCGGCATTGGCCTCGGTGAAGGTGACCTTGTCGCCAAGGCCGCGCTTTTCCGCACGCTCGCGGCCCACGGCCAGCATCTCGGCGTTGATGTCGGCCACGGTGGCGCGGGTGCCCGCGCCGCCCGCCTTCACCACCCGGAACGACACGTCGCCGGTGCCACCGGCCAGATCCAGCAGCTCGAACGGGCGCGTGCCCTGGGGCGGGCGCACCTTGGAGACCAGCGCATCCTTCCACACCCGGTGCAGGCCGCCGGACATGAAGTCGTTCATGATGTCGTAGCGGCGCGCCACCTTGTGGAACACGTCGTCCACCAGCGCCTGCTTCTGCGTGAGCGGAACCGTGCGGTAGCCGAAATGGGTCTCGGTCCGGGGCGCGCCGGCGCCGGGCTGGGAATTCGGGTCCGTATTCAGGTCCGTATTCAGGTCCGTCATTGGGGAATCTGGCCGCACGCTGTTGTTTCGGGCCGGGACCTTATCGGATGATCCCGGCCGGCGCCATAAAGCCGGCGTCGCACACTGCAGCGTGATCCCCTCACCCCACCCTTGCGAGGCTGCGGGCGTGGTCGAGGGCCATCTCCAGCCGGTCGTTGCCCCAGAACAGCTCCCGGTCCGCCGTCACGAAGCTGGGGGCGCCGAAGATGCCGCGGTGCCTGGCCTCCTCGGTCTGGTGGCGCAGGCGGTCCTTGTTCTCCTGCTGCTCCGCCTCGGCGATGACATCGCCGTAGAAATGGCCGAGGCCGGCCAGAACCTGGCGCAGGGTCTCGCGGTCCGAAATGTCCCGGCCCTGGGCGAACTCGGCATAGAACACCGCGCGGGTGAAGGAAGGCCGGCACGCATCATTGAGATAGACCGCAAGGCGCGCCGCCAGAAGCCCGTTGGCCGGGAACGGGTCCGGCTTCGTCACCGGCGGCAGCCGCGCCAGCACGGCGAGGCGGTCCAGGTCCCGCCACATGTGGGCGCCCTTGAGCGGGTAGGTGTTGAAGGGCGAGGTGGTATAGCCCTGGCCCGCGAAGATCGGACCGAGCAGGAACGGCTTCCACACCACCTGCACGTCCGCCAGCTCGGCCAGGGCCGTGATGCGGGCGGCGGCGAGGTAGGAATAGGGCGAGGCGAACTCGTAATAGAAATCGAGGGTGCCGCTGGCCATGGGCGCGTCCTGCCTGTACATCGCTGCCTCAATCTGCGGCGGGGCACGGCCTTTCCGCAAGCGGTTGGATCAAAGTGGCCGGAGGTCGGGTGACGCCTTGAAGTGGGTGCTGTTCTTCGCGCTGGTGATCGGGGCCGCGGTGGCGATCCTGTTCACCGTCTTCCCGGACTGGGACATGGCCATCGCCAGCCTGTTCTGGGACGCGCCCGGACGCCATTTCGTCCTTGCCGCCGCGCCCTGGGCGCAGACCGTGCGCAATCTCGCCAACTGGATCCCCTGGGCCATCGCTGCCCCGGCCTTCGCCGCCATCGTGCTGAAGCTGCTGCTGCCCAGGGCGAAGATGTTCATGAACCCCAGGGCGGCGGTGCTGCTGGCGGTCACCATGGCGCTCGGCCCCGGCCTCGTGGTCAACGGCATCCTGAAATCGCACTGGGGCCGACCGCGGCCGGTGCATGTGGAAACCTTTGGCGGGAAAGACGAATATCGGCCCTGGTATCGCACCGACGGCACTTGCCCGGGCAATTGCTCCTTCGTCTCCGGCGAGGGCGCGCTGGGCTTCTGGCTGACCGCGCCGGCCAGCCTGGTGCCGGGACCGGCCGGGGTGGTGGCCATGGTGGCGGCGGTCGCCTTCGGCACTGTTGCGGGGGGCCTGCGCATCGCCTTCGGCGGCCATTTCTTCACCGACGTGGTGTTCTCCGGCGTCCTGGTAGTGCTGATCGTGGTCGCCACCCGCTTCCTGCTCTATGACCGCAAGGGCGCGCCCGGCGATGCCGAAGTGGAGCGCGCCATCGGCCGCGCCGGCCTTGCGCTGCAAGGGTTTGCGCGCACCCTCTGGCTGGGCCTGCGGCTGTTCGGGCGCCGCATTGCGCGCCGGGCGCGGACGATCCGGCGCGATCGACCACGGCACGGCCCACGGCACGACTTGCCACGGCGCGGCACGGGCCTATAGTCCGCGCCGCTTTCCTGACACCCTGACATTCCCGAGAGACGTGATGGCGCGTGACGTGAAGAAGGTGGTGCTGGCCTATTCCGGCGGGCTCGACACCTCCGTGATCCTGAAATGGCTCCAGACCACCTACAATTGCGAGGTGATCACCTTCACCGCCGATCTCGGGCAGGGCGAGGAGCTGGAGCCGGCGCGCAAGAAGGCGCAGCTGCTCGGCATCAAGGACGAGAACATCTTCATCGAGGACGTGCGCGAGGAATTCGTCGCCGACTACGTCTTCCCCATGTTCCGCGCCAATGCGGTCTATGAGGGCCTGTACCTGCTGGGCACCTCCATCGCCCGGCCGCTGATCGCCAAGAAGCAGATCGAGATCGCCCGCAGGATGGGTGCCGACGCCGTCTCCCACGGCGCCACCGGCAAGGGCAACGACCAGGTGCGCTTCGAGCTGGCCTATTACGCCCTCGAGCCGGACATCACCGTGATCGCCCCCTGGCGCGAATGGGACCTGACCTCCCGCACCCGCCTGCTGGAGTTCGCGGAAGCCCACCAGATCCCCATCGCCAAGGACAAGCGCGGCGAAGCGCCGTTCTCGGTGGACGCGAACCTGCTGCACTCCTCCTCCGAGGGCAAGGTGCTGGAAGACCCGGCCGACGACGCGCCGGAATACGTCTATCAGCGCACCATCTCCCCGGAAGAGGCCCCCGACGAGGCGACCCTCATCACCATCGCCTTCGACAAGGGCGACGCGGTGGCCATCAACGGCGAGGCGCTGTCTCCCGCCAGCCTGCTCACCAAGCTCAACGAGCTGGGCAAGGCCAACGGCATCGGCCGCCTCGACCTGGTGGAGAACCGCTTCGTAGGCATGAAGTCGCGCGGCGTCTACGAGACCCCCGGCGGCACCATCCTGCTCGCCGCCCATCGCGGCATCGAGAGCATCACGCTGGATCGCGGCGCGGCGCACCTCAAGGACGAGCTGATGCCCCGCTATGCGGAGCTGATCTACAACGGCTTCTGGTTCTCCCCCGAGCGGGAGATGCTGCAGGCCGCCATCGACCACTCGCAGGCCTATGTGACCGGCGAAGTGACGGTGAAGCTCTACAAGGGCAACGCCACCGTCATCGGCCGCAAGAGCCCCTATTCGCTCTACAACCAGGATCTGGTCACCTTCGAGGAAGGCGCGGTCGCCTACGACCACCGCGACGCGGCGGGCTTCATCAAGCTCAACGCCCTGCGCCTGCGCACCCTCGGCAGCCGGGCGCGCAAGATCTCGGAATAGGCGCGGCCCGGTCGCTTCGCCTTATCACCCACGTCGCCCCTCGCTTTCGCCTGCGTCACCCCCCGGCTCGACCGGGGGGCACGGCGCCGACGGGCTGGGGACCACGTGCCGGCACGGGCGGAGCCATGGATCCCCCGGTCAAGCCGGGGGATGACGTAGGTGAGAGAGACGAAAGCGCCGGCCGTCCGAAGGGGCGGCCGGCTTTTTTGTGCCTACCCCTCCCCCGGCCCGGGGATCAGCACCCTGAGGGCGTTGAGGATCACCGCCACGTCGATGGCCTCCTGCAAGAGCGCCCCCGCCACCGGCTCCAGAAGGCCGAAGGCGGCCGCCACCATGCCCACGAGCGACAGGGCGATGCCCACGAACACGCTCTGCCGCGCGATGGCGAGCGCCCGCCGGGCGATGGCCATGGCTTCGGCGAGCCGATCCAGCCGGTCCACCAGCAGCACCACGTCAGCCACCTCGGCGGAGGCGGCGGCGCCGCGGGCGCCCAGCGCCACGCCCACGTCGGCGGCGGCCAGCGCCGGGGCGTCGTTGACCCCGTCGCCCACCATCATCACCGTACCCGCCGCGAGCCGGGCACGGGCATCGGTGACGTGGGAGACCTTGCCGCCGGGCTGAAGGTCGCCGGCCCAGCTGTCGAGGCCGAGGCTGCGGCCCAGCGCCTCCACCGCCTCCACCCGGTCGCCCGAGGCGAGGGCGATGTGGTCCACCCCGCCGGCCCGGAGCGCCCGCACCATCTCCCCCGCATCGTCCCGCACCCGGTCGGCGAGGATGAGCAGGCCGGCAAAGCATCCGTCGATGGCCACCGCGACCACCGCGCTCGCCGCCGGCAGGCTGGTACGCAAGGCCGCCAGATCGCCGCGCGCCCGCGCCGCGACGAAAGTGCAGCCGCCCACCGCCACCTCCCGGCCCTCCACCCGCCCGGTGACGCCGACGCCGCCCTCTTCCGCCACGCCCTCCGGCACGGCGAGGGCGAGGCCGCGGGCCTTGGCCGCCGCCACCAGCGCCGCCGCCACCACATGGCCCGAAGCCTGGTCGAGGGCTGCGGCAAGGCGCAGCACCTCGTCGGGGGCGAAGTCCGGCGCGGTGCGGATCTCCTGAAGCTGGGCCCGACCGTGGGTCAACGTACCGGTCTTGTCGATCACCAGCGCCCGCACGGTGGCGAGCTTTTCCAGCGCGCCGCCGCTCTTCACCAGCACCCCGCGCTTCGCGGCCCGCGACAGGCCGGCCATGAGCGCCACCGGCACCGCGAGAATGAGCGGGCACGGGGTCGCCACCACCAGCACCGCCAGCGCCCGGCGCGGATCGCCGGAGAGGAACGCCGCCGCGAGCGCCAGCGCCAGCGACACCACCAGGAAGGCGAGGGCATAGCGATCGGCGAGGCGCGCCATGGGGGCACGGCTCGCGGCGGCCGCCTCCACCAGGCGGACGATGGCGGCGTAGGTGCTCTCGTCCGCCGGCCGCAGTACCCGCACGTCGAAGGCGCCGCCCACGTTGACGGCGCCGGACGGCGCCTCCTCCCCCTCCTCGAGCCGCACCGGGTGCGCCTCGCCGGTGAGGGAGGACTGGTCGAGTACCGCCGGGCCGCCGCAGATGCGCCCGTCGGCGGGGATCGTGTCGCCCTGCCGCACCACGATGAGGTCGCCGCCCTTCAGCGCGCCGATGGGCACCTCGCGGAGCGTGTCGCCCTCCCGCAGCAGGGCCGAGCGGGGCGCGCGGGCGGCGAGCGCGGTCATCTCCCGGCGGGCGCGACCTTCGGCGAAGCGCTCCAGTTGCTGGCCGCTGGCATACATGAGGGCGACCACATTGCCCGCCAGCGGCTCGCCGAAGGCCAGTGCCGTGGCCATGGAAAGGGCCGCCAAAAGGTCGAGGCCGAACCGGCCCTCCCCCAGCGCCCGCGCGATGTCGAACACCAGCACCGCGAGCACCGGCACGGTGCCGGCCACGAAGGCGAGGAACGCCGCGCGATCCTGCCCCGCCAGCAGCAGTCCGAGGCCGACGACCAGCGGCAGCACGGCGGCCGTCAGCAGGAGGTAGCGGTTGCGCGCCAGGCCGACGCCCATCACAGTCCGTGCCGACCCGGGCATGCATCTCTCCTCGCGGCTGGCCATGCGGCGTTTGGCCAGCCAGTGTTTGGCCATGCGGTCGCATTGCCTTTGCGGATCATCGCTATTCTAATGTTATTAGAAATATTCTAATTTGGAGTCATCCGGGATGTCCCGCTTTTTCCCCGGCCGCCGTCGCTTCGCCGATCTGTCCGAACAGGAAGTCCTCGCCCTCGCCATCTCCTCGGAGGAGGACGACGCCTATACCTACACCGACTATGCAGAGACCCTGCGCAAGGATTATCCGGACACCGCCAAGGTGTTCGAGGCCATGGCGGCCCAGGAACGCGGCCATGCCACCAGCCTCACCCGCGAATATGAGCGTCGCTACGGCCCCCATGTGCCGCTGATCCGGCGCGAGAGCATCGCCGGCTATTACCATCGCCGCCCGGTGTGGGCCGTGGCCAATCTCGGCATCGAGCGCATCCGCGCGGAAGTCGGGCGGATGGAGGACGAATCGGCGAACTTCTACCTGCAGGCCAAGAAGAAGGCGACCGACCCCGGCACGGTCAAGCTGCTGGAAAGCCTCTACCAGACCGAGCTGCAGCACGAGGAGATCGCCGGCTCGCTGGCGGAGCGCTACCTGCCGGTGGACAAGCGCGCCGAGGAGAACGAGAAGGCCCGGCGCCAGTTCGTGCTCACCTGGGTGCAGCCGGGCCTTGCCGGCCTCATGGACGGCTCGGTCTCCACCCTTGCCCCCATCTTCGCCACCGCCTTCGCCACCCAGAATTCCCACACCACTTTGCTGGTGGGCCTTGCCGCGGCGGTGGGCGCGGGCATCTCCATGGGCTTCACCGAGGCGATCCACGACGATGGCGTCATCTCCGGCCGCGGCTCGCCCATCAAGCGCGGCATCGCCTCCGGCGTCATGACGGCGGTGGGGGGGCTGGGCCACGCCCTGCCCTACCTCATCCCGGAATTCTGGACCGCGACGGCCATCGCCATCGTCGTGGTGTTCATCGAACTCTGGGCCATCGCCTTCATCCAGAACCGCTTCATGGAGACGCCGTTCTGGCGCTCGGTGATGCAGGTGGTGCTGGGTGGCGCGCTGGTGCTGGCGGCGGGCATCTTCATCGGCGGCAGCTGACGCGCAGGCGCAGGTTGCGCCATTGGGCGGCGCCTCAGCTTGAAAGCGTGCTGCCTGGACCGAACCCTCTCCCGCGTGCGGGGGAGGGGGCTAGCACGGCTTGCTCAAGATCATTGGCGCGGCGACCGCAAGGGTGCGAACCTTGCCCGGCACTCTCGGAGATCCGCATGCTCGCCATGGTCCTGAAGCGCAGCGGCGACAGGCTGGTCGCGCAGGAACGGCCCGATCCCGTCGCGGGGCCGGGCGAGGTGGTGATCGCGGTCACCGCCTGCGGCGTCTGCCGCACCGACCTCCATGTGGTGGACGGCGAGCTGCCCCAGACGCTGCTGCCCATCGTGCCCGGCCACGAGATCGTCGGGCGGGTGGCGATGCTGGGCGCGGGCGTGTCGCACCTCAAGCTCGGGGAGCGGGTGGGCGTGGGCTGGCTCGGCCACGCCTGCGGCAGCTGCCCCTATTGCACCGCGCAGGAGGAAAACCTCTGCGACACCCCGGTCTTCACCGGCTGCACCCGGGACGGCGGCTTCGCCACCCACACGGTGGCGGATGCGAACTTCGTCTATCCCCTCGGCGAAGCCGGCGACGACACGGCGCTGGCGCCGCTGCTCTGCGCCGGCCTCATCGGCTGGCGTACCCTGAAGATGGCGGGCGAGGGCCGGCGCATCGGCTTCTACGGCTTCGGCGCGGCGGCGCACATCATCGCCCAGGTGGCCCGGTTTCAGGGCCGGGAGATCTACGCCTTCACCCGCCCCGGGGATGAGGCGGCGCAGGATTTCGCCCGCTCCCTCGGCGCCGTCTATGCCGGCCCCTCCGACGCCCCCGCCCCCGAGCCGCTGGACGCCGCCCTCATCTTCGCCCCGGCGGGGGAATTGGTGCCGCAGGCCCTGCGCGCCGTGCGCAAGGGCGGGCGCGTGGTGTGCGGCGGCATCCATATGAGCGACATCCCCTCCTTCCCCTATCGCTGGCTGTGGGAAGAGCGGAAGATCCTGTCGGTGGCGAACCTGACCCGGGCGGATGCCCACGAATTCCTGGCGCTGGCCCCCAAGGCCGGCGTGACCACCCATGTGACGCCCTACCCCCTGGCGCAGGCCAATGACGCCCTCGACGACCTGCGCCACGGCCGCCTGAAGGGCGCGGCCGTGCTGGTGCCGTGACACCAAGGCCGAGACCCCCTCAGCGCTGCATCACATAGGTGCCAGGCGCCGGCCCCAGCGTGGGATAGCCGGGGCCGCCGATCTTCGGCAGGCCCACCGGCCCGGTGGAGCGCGCCGCCAGCCAGGCGTCCCAGGCCAGCCACCAGGAGCCGTCCTGCGGCTTCGTGGCCTCGACCCATTCGTCCGGACCCAGATGCATGTCGCCATGCTTGGTCTCATGCAGGCGGAAGTGCCGGTGCTTGTGCCCCGGCTCGCTCACGATGCCCGCATTGTGCCCGCCCGAGGTGAGCACGAAGGTGACATCGGTGTCGGCGAGCTGGTGGATCTTGAACACCGACCGCCACGGCGCCACGTGGTCGCGCTCCGTGCCCACCACGAACAGCGGCACCTTGATGTCGAGCAGCGACACCGGCCGCCCGTCCACGCGATAGCGGCCGGCGGCAAGGTCGTTGTCGAGGAAGAAGCGGCGCAGATAGTCCGAATGCATGCGGTAGGGCATGCGGGTGGCGTCCGCGTTCCAGGCCATGAGGTCGTTCATGGGTGCGCGCTCGCCCATGAGATATTCATGCACCAGGCGCGACCAGACGAGGTCGTTGGAGCGCAGCATCTCGAACGCCCCGGCCATCTGCCCGGCGGCGAGATAGCCTTGGTCCCACATCATGCTTTCCAGCATGTAGAGTTCGCTCGGATCGACGAAGAGCTGAAGCTCGCCCGCCTCCGAGAAATCCGTTTGCGCCGCCAGCAGGGTGATCGAGGCGAGCCGCGCATCGCCGGCCCGCGCCATGGCTCCGGCGGCCACCGACAGCAGCGTGCCGCCGAGGCAATAGCCCGCCGCATGCACCTTGCTGCCGGGCACGATGGCCGCGATGGCCTCAAGTGCCGCCATGACGCCCTGCGTGCGGTAGTCGTCGAAGCCGAGGTGGCGGTCTTCCTGGGTCACGTTGCGCCAGGAGATGCAGAACACCGTGTGGCCCTTCGACACCAGATGGCGCACCAGCGAGTTCTCGGGCGACAGGTCCAGGATGTAATATTTCATGATCCAGGCCGGCACGATCAGCACCGGCTCGGCAGCCACCTCATTGGTGGTCGCGCGATACTGGATCAGCTCGATGAGGTGGTTGCGGAAGACCACCTCGCCGGGCGTCACCGCCACATTCTGCCCCGGAACGAAGGCTTCCGCCCCCACCGGCGGCGCGTCGCTCGCCTTACGGGCGAGATCCGCCAATGCGTTGCGCGCGCCCTCCACGAAGTTCATCCCACCCGTCTCGCGGGTGCGGCGGATGACCTCCGGATTGGTGAAGGGCGAGTTGGAGGGCGAGAACACGTCGAGCAATTGCCGCGCGGCGAAGGCCACCAGCGCCTCGTCGTGGGGCTTCACGCCGGGCACCCCATGGGTGGCGTTGTGCCACCACTGCTGGTTCAGCAAAAACGCCTGGTACCAGAGGCGGAACGGCCAGTCCTGCCACACCGGGGCGCTGAAGCGCTCGTCGCCCGGCAGGGGGGTGATGCAATTGGGGAAGGTCCGGTCGAAGCTGGAGGCCACCGCATAGGAGCCGAACCGCGCCGCCTTGCGCCACGCCTTGAGCCCCAGTTCCGCCTGCTTGCCGGGGGCGCCCGCCAGATGCATCCACCAGTCGAGATAGGCCAGCGACAGCGCCGCCGGCGACAGGCCGGACGTGGCGCGCGCCACCAGTGCCGCCGCCGCCCGGTCCACTGCGCGGAATGCCTCGGGACCCGAGCCCCGGTCAAAATCCTCGTCATCCTGGCAGGTCAGGCGCGCCCACGTCTGCGCCAGCATCCGGGCAGATTCCGGCAAGCGGGAGAAGTCCATGGCCGGACGCTCCGGCCCGGATGCGGGCGGCGCGGGCGACGGCGGAGCAGCGGCCGGCCCGGCCTTCGGGGCCGCCCCGACGGGCGCTTCCGACGGCGCGGTCGGGACGAGGGTCAGGGACGGAACGCGGGTCTCGAGGGGCATCGGCCGGTCTCTTCGCAAACTCGGGAGCCGCCGGGCGGGTCGCCAGCGGCGCACATCTGTTCCTTGCCCGTGCTCGGGGCGCTTTCATGGCGCGCGAGAGCGCGATCCAAAGACAGAGCATGCGCGATGCCGATTACGGTACCATGACCCGCATCAAATGGCTGCGACCGGCTCAAGCAGCTCCCGATAGTGGGCGAGAAACGCCTTCGGCCGGAGCCGGAACAGCGCCTTGTGCCGGCGGCGGGCCTTCTTCTTCAGCCGCTTCTGGGCAAGGCCCATGGCGAAGTCGAGCCGGTGCCGCGTCCCCTCCGCCAGATCCGGCGCCGCCTGAAGCAGCGGGCGCAGGATCTCGATGTCCTGATGGGCGCCCAATATGTCTCGCAGGCGCTGGGCCTTGCGGGCGCGCTTCGCCCCCCGGCCGCCGAAGGCGGAGGCGATGAAGCTCATCTGGTAACGGTGGGCCACCACCCTTTTGCGGGTCTCGTGCAGAAGGTGCGGGTCGGCGAAGTGCGCGCGCCGGGCCTGGCGGTAGGCTTTCACAAGCCCGGCCCCCACGTCCGCCGCCGCCACCTCGGCCCCGAAATCGCCCGCGAGCTTTGCCCGCACCTCGGCCCCGAAGGCGGTAAGGTCGGCGCGATGGCGCTCGGCTTCCTCCGGCGGCTCCGCATCGGGGCCGATGGCGGCCCGCGCATCCGCCGCGTCGCAGGCGATGAGCAGGCCGGCGGCCTCGATCACGTCGATGGCCTCCCCGGCCGCGGCCTTGTCGCGCGCTCCGGACAGAGCGCGGGCCACCTCCGCCGTCTGCCGGCGCAAGGCCGAAGCGGTCTCACCGGGCACGAGGCGCAACAGGGCCCGCAATTCCTTCATGGCCTTGCGGGCGTCATGGACCATCTCCACCGGGTCCGGATCCTCGATCGCCTCCTTGAGGGTGTCGAGGACATCGATGAGCGCGAACACCAGCGCCTGCCCCGCCACCGAAGCGGGGGCCGGCGGCCCGGCGGGGCCAGCGGTGTCCGGTCGCGCGGTCCTGCCGGCGCCGGAATCCTCTCCAGATCTCATGCTTCAATCCTGCCACGGCCGGAGGGTTTCGTCTTGCCGGGATAGCACCATGGCGCTGGCGATGCCCCCCGCCCCGGCGATGGCCACCAGCGCCCGGCCGCCCGCCGCCCGGAGCCGGTGGAAGGCCCGCACCGCCAGCACCGCTCCCGAGGCCCCGATGGGATGGCCCCGGGCGAGCGCGCCGCCCTGCGCATTCACCCGCGCCGGATCAAGGCCAAGCCGCCCGATGGCGGCGAGCGCCTGAACGGCATAGGCCTCCATCAGTTCCACATGTTCCATGTCGCGCGCATGAAGGCCGAGCCGCGCGCACAGGGCGTCCACCGCTGCCACCGGTGCCAGCGCCGGCATCAGCGGATCACCGCCCCGCGCCAGCGCGCCCAGCACTTGCACCTGCCCGTCGCTACCCGGCCCGAGCAGCACCATGGCCGCCGCATCCGCCTCCACCGAAGTGGTAGCGGCGGTGACCCCATAGGCCGCCTCCCCCGCGATCACCGGCAGGCGGGCGAGCAATGCCGGGGACAGGACCCGCGCGAACGGGTCCGAGGCCACGGCGTTCACCGGCACGATCTCGCCGTCCGGCAGCGCGGCGGCCAGCGCCCGGCGATGGCTCTCCATCGCAAAGGCCTCCTGCACCTGCCGGGTGATGCCCTCGGCGCGCGCCAGCTCCGCCGCTGCGGCGGCAAGGTCCGGCTCGCGCTCGGGCCAGGGGGTGAAGGCGGGCTGGCGGTAGAAGGCCGGCGCCCCGTCCTTCGCGCGCGGACGATGGGCGCGCAGCGGGGCGCGGCTGAAGCTCTCCACCCCGCCGGCCAGCACATAGCGCGCCTCCCCGGCCGCGATGCGGGCCGCGCCCATGCGGATGGCGTCGAGGCCCGAGCAGCACTGGGTGTCCAGCGTCAGCGCCGGGATGTGCTGCGGCAGGCCGGCGGCCAGCGCCGCCACCCGCGCCACATTGCCGCCGCCGGACAGGGCATTGCCGAGGATCACCTCGTCCACCGCCTCGGGCGCGATGCCGGCCTCGGCGAGCAGGGGGCCGATGAGGGCCGCCGCCAGGGCGAAGGGCTCGAGGTCCCGGAAGGCGCCGCCACGCGGCACCACCGCCGTGCGCCTGGCGGCCAGAAGGGCGACGCCGGTCATCGCCACGCCGGTCATGAGATCAGCTCGCAGCCGTGCGGCCAGAGGCGGGCGACGGCGGCAAAGTCGGTCTTTCCGGAGGCCGTCAGCGGCCAGCGGGCGACCCGCGCATAAAGCCGCGGCACCTTGAACAGGGCGAGCCGCGGCCGCAGCCACGCCACGAGGTCCGCCCGTGTCACGGATGCCCCCATCTGCGCCCCTTCCTCCGGCTGGAGGAAGGCCACCAGCCGCTCGCCGCGCTTGCCATCGGGCACGCCCATCACGGCGGCGGCGGCGATGGCGGGGTGCAGCTCCAGCTGCCGCTCCACCTCTTCCGGATAAAGGTTCTTGCCGGAGGTGACGATCATGCGCTTGGCCCGCCCCGCCAAAGTGAGGAAGCCGGCAGCATCCAGGCGCCCCATGTCGCCGACGCTGATCTCCGCCCCGTGGCGCAAAAGGTCTTCGCTGTCTCCGGTGGCATAGTCGAGGAACAGGAAGGGGCTTTCCACGAAGACGAGGCCGGTGCGCCCCGCAGGCAGGCGCCGGCCGGCTTTGTCGCGGATGGCGAGGCGCACGCCGTCGAAGGCGCGGCCCACGGAGCCCTCGGGCACCGCCTCCTCGCCCTTCGCCACGGTGATGAACGAGAGTTCCGACGCGCCGTAGAATTCGGCGAAACCGGCCTTGGGCAGATGGCGGGACAAGAGCGCCTTGCGCCCCGCCGTCCATTTGGCGCCCGAGCACAGCACGAGGCGCACGTGGTCCAGCTGCGCGCCCTCCGCTTGCAGATGGTCGAGCAGCAAGGCGAGCTGGGTCGGCACGCCATAGAGCACGCTGGCCTGGTGCCGGTGCGCGAGGTCCGCCACCGCGCGGGGGCGAAAGCTCTTCGACAGGATCACATGGGCGCCGGCATCAAGGCCCCGCGCCAGCGCGTAGAGGAACAGGGAATGGGTGAGCGCCCCCGGCGCCAGCACCACATCATCTGGGCCGATGCCGAATTCGCGGGTGTCGGCGTCAAAGCTCTCGGTCCAGGAGCGATGGGCCCGGCGATAGCCCTTGGGCAGGCCGGTGGAGCCGGAGGTGAAGCCCACATACAAGGGCAAATCCGGATCCGGCGGCTCTTTCACCGCGTCCGCGCCGGCGCCCACCGCCTCGGCAAGACCCGCCAGCCCCTGCGCCGGAGACAGGCGCACATCCGCGTCCGCACCACACGACACCAGCAGCCCCGGCCGGATGCGGGCGAGGATGTCCGCCCTTTGTCCTGCCGGCCAAGAGGGGTCGAGCACCTGCCCCTCCCGTCCCGCATGGGCGGCCGCAAGGAACAGCACCGCCAGCGCCGCGCCATTAGGCAGGTCCAGCGCGATGCCGCCTTCGGGCGCGGCCCCGAAGCGGGCGGCGATGCGCTGCACCAGCGTGGCAAGGGTGCCGTAGGTGAGGCTTTCGCCCTCGCAGGTCAGGGCCGGCGCATGGGGGCGCTCAGTGCCGTGGCCGGCGAGATGGCGGGTGATGCTCACGGGCGCGGCTGCGCCGCCACCGACCAGTTGCGCAGTACGGTGGTGACCAGCACTGCCGCGCCCACTGCCTTGACGAGGTCGCCGGGCAGGAACACCGCCGCGCCGATCACCGCCTTGGAGAGGCCGATGCCCGCCGCCGCCGCCAGCACCGGGATGCCGAACAGATAGACCACGAGAATGCCGCCGACCACCGACGCCACCAGGGCCGAAGCGAGGGCCGGCAGTTTCAGCCGCTCGGCCAGGAAGCCCACCACATAGGCCCCGGCGATATAGCCGATGAGGAAGCCGGCGGTCGGTCCGGCGAGGATGCCGAGGCCGCCGCGCCCGCCCGCGAGCAGCGGCGCGCCCAGCAACACCACGAAGACGAACAGCGCCACCGCCGCCGCCCCCGCCCGCGCGCCCAGGAGCAGGCCGGCGAGCATCACGCCGAGGCTCTGGGCGGTGATGGGCACGCCGGCGGCCAGCGGCATGTAGATGGGCGGCACGAAGCCGAGCGCCGCGATGAGGGCCGCGATGAGCGCGATGCGCACGAGGGTGCGGGTGTCCATGGTCGATCCTTCACGGGTTCGGGCGCGGCGACGTGAGCGGGGCTGGCGGCTCCGGCTGATCGGGCATGCCGAAGCCGCGGGCGTCGAGGGCTTCCGCCACCTGGTCGGCAGTGGAAAGCGCGCCGGAGAAGAAGGCGCCGATGAGCACCAGCCCCGGCCGGCGCGGGCTGCGGGCGCGCCAGGCCTCCTCCCGTCCCCGCCAGCTTTCCAGCAGCACCGGCACGAAGCGCAGCACCAGCGCCACCGCCAGCGACAGCCGCTCGGGATCGAGCCCGAACCGTGCCAGCGGCTTCAGCGGCACGGCGATGGCGTCCATCATGTCCTGCAGGCGGGTGGACAGGGTGACAAGGTCGGCCATGAGCACCATCACCGCGATGCGCAGCACGCTCGCCACCGCCACCGACAGGGAGGCGGCCCACACCTGCAGCACGAAGATGACCACCAGCAGCGGCACCAGGCTGCGCCACGCCAGCACGCGCAGCACCCCGCGCCGGCCGAAGCCGGCATAGACCAGCACCACCGCCGCGAGCACGCAGGCCAGCACCAGCGGATCGCCGATGGGCAGGATGAAGACCGACAGCACGGCCAGCGCCATCAGCTTCACCCCCGCTGGCAGCCGATGCAGGAGGCTGGTGCCGGAGAGATAGCCGGCGATCACGGCTGGCCTCCCGCCGCCACGGCGCGGGCGCGGGCGTCGGCCTCATAGAGCGGGATGACCTCCCCCGGCGCGCCGTCGGCGGCGATGATACCGCCCTTCAGCCACAGCAGCCGGTCGAAGCCGTCGAACAGATGCAGATCGTGGCTCGCCATGACCACCTGGAGGTCGAGGCCGGCGAGCCGCGCCGCGAAGCCGAGGCGGGTGGTGAGGTCGAGGCTGGAGAACGGCTCGTCCAGCAGCAGGATGCGCGGCCTGGCCGCCAGCGCGGCGAGGATGCACACCAGCTGCTTCTGGCCTTCGGAGAGGTCGGCCACCGCCCGCTCGCCCCAGCCGGCGCAGCCGTGGCGGGCCAGCAGCAGGTCGGCGGCGGCGTTGGCCTCGGCCTTGGGCTGGCCCTGGGCGATGGGGCCGAAGGCGATCTCCTCCCGCACGGTGGGAAAGATGATCTGGTGGTCCACGTTCTGGAACACGAAGCCCACTGTCGCCGGCAGGCGGCGCCGCTCCTTGCGGGTGTCGAGCCCGGCCACGGTCACCGTTCCCGCGTCGGGCAGGAGCAGGCCGTTCAGCAGCCGCAGCAGGGTGCTCTTGCCCGAGCCGTTGTCGCCCACCAGCCCGATGCGCCGCTCGGACAGGGTGAGGGAGAGGCCGGCGAAGACCGAACGCGCACCACGGTCGAGCACCACGCGGTCGAGCACCATGCCGGCGGCGCGACCGGGACTGTCCGAGGCGGGCAGGTCGCCGGCGTCGGGGCGATTCGGCTGGCGCGCGGGGCGCGCGGATCGTGAAGCGGTGAACATCGCGGGTGCGAGATGGATTATACGCTTCCCCGCGCGGTGCAAACCCTTATCGCAGGCGGCCGGCTCCCGGCGGACACGAGGGAGAACAACGCACCGCGCGCGTCACAAAACTGAAACATCCTGATGAAATAGAGGCGGCACGCTCCCCTGGCGCGATCCCTTGGCGCGATCTACGGTCGCCGTCGTCCCTCAAGCCGGTCTCATATCCATGAACATCGAAACCCACGCCCTCGGCCCGGAACAGGTTCTGATCGTGCTCGACGGCCGGCTCGACATCGAGGGCACGGCGCAGATCGAGGTGGCGTTCAGCGCCGTCTCGAGCCACGCCAAGGCGACCTTGGTGGATCTGTCGGCGACGCCCTTCGTCGCCTCCATCGGCATCCGCCTGTTCATCAGCAATGCCAAGGCCCTGGCCCGGCGGGGCGGGCGCCTGATCCTGTTCGGTGCGGCGCCGACGGTGGAGGAGGTTCTCCTCACCACGGGCCTAGGCGAACTGGCCACCGTGGTCGCCACCCGCGCAGACGCCGACGCGGCCCTCGCCACCGCCGGCGCGGCCTCCTGATCGCGGAATTTCCCGAAAAGTCGGCACGCATCGCGAACGGTACAGGGCGGCTTCGGCCGCCCTTTTCTGTTTTGTGCAGCTCCAATCCCGATTGATTTCCGGCGCGCCGAGGCGCATATATCGCCAAAATCAAATCGATTAGAACCCGGCGCGTCGGAACGCCGGAGCACACAGATTTCCATGGAGACGCCCATGTCCGGTCAAGGCGACCAGCCCGAGAAGCACGGCCTCAAGCTCCGGTCCCAGCTCTGGTTCGACAATCCCGACAACCCCGGCATGACGGCGCTGTACCTGGAGCGCTACCTCAATTTCGGCCTGACCCGGGAAGAGTTGCAGTCGGGCAAGCCCATCATCGGCATCGCCCAGACCGGCTCGGACCTCTCCCCCTGCAACCGCCACCACCTCGACCTTGCCAAGCGCGTGCGCGACGGCATCGAGGCCATGGGCGGGGTGCCGTTCGAGTTCCCGGTCCATCCCATCCAGGAGACCGGCAAGCGCCCCACCGCCGCGCTCGACCGCAACCTCGCCTATCTCGGGCTGGTGGAAATCCTCTACGGCTATCCGCTGGACGGGGTGGTGCTGACCACCGGCTGCGACAAGACCACCCCCGCCTGCATCATGGCGGCCGCCACCGTGAACATCCCGGCCATCGTGCTCTCGGGCGGCCCCATGCTGAATGGCTGGTGGAAGGGCGAGCGCACCGGCTCCGGCACCGTGGTGTGGAAGAACCGCGAGCGCTTCGCCGCCGGCGAGATCGACTATGACGAGTTCATGGACGTGGTGGCGTCCTCCGCCCCCTCGGTGGGCCACTGCAACACCATGGGCACCGCCTCCACCATGAACGCG
The DNA here is from genome assembly GCF_008364685.1 of Xanthobacter oligotrophicus. Classification (GTDB taxonomy): domain Bacteria; phylum Pseudomonadota; class Alphaproteobacteria; order Rhizobiales; family Xanthobacteraceae; genus Xanthobacter; species Xanthobacter oligotrophicus. Next base: position 5,899 of record NZ_VTTL01000005.1, on the reverse strand, counting down.
CTGGCCGAGGCGCTGGGCATGTCCCTGCCCGGCTGCGCCGCCATCCCCGCCCCCTACCGCGAACGCGGCCAGATCGCCTACGACACTGGCAAGCGCATCGTGGACATGGTGTGGGAGGACCTGAAGCCCTCCGACATCCTCACCCGCGAGGCGTTCGAGAACGCCATCCGCGTGAATTCCGCCATCGGCGGCTCCACCAACGCCCCCATCCACCTCAATGCCATCGCCCGCCACGTGGGCGTGCCGCTGAACGTGGATGACTGGCAGGCGGTGGGCCACAAGATCCCGCTTTTGGTGAACCTCCAGCCCGCCGGCGAATATCTCGGCGAGGAGTTCCACCGCGCCGGCGGCGTGCCGGCGGTGGTGGCCGAGCTGATCGCGAAGGGCAAGATCCACGAGGGCGCGCTGACCGTGAACGGGCGCTCCATCGGCGAGAACTGCACCGGCAAGCTCTCCTGGGACCGCGAGGTCATCAAGACCTATGACGCGCCCCTGAAGGAGGATGCCGGCTTCATCGTGCTGCACGGCAACCTGTTCGACAACGCGGTGATGAAGACCTCGGTGATCTCGCCCGAGTTCCGCCAGCGCTTCCTCTCCAACCCCAACGATCCCGAGGCCTTCGAAGGCCGCGCCGTGGTGTTCGAGGGGCCGGAAGACTACCACCACCGCATCGACGACGCGTCGTTGGGCATCGACGAATACACCCTGCTGTTCATCCGCGGCACCGGACCGCTGGGCTATCCCGGCGGCGCCGAGGTGGTGAACATGCAGCCGCCCACCGCGCTCCTCAAGAAGGGCATCCATGCCCTGCCCTGCATCGGCGACGGCCGCCAGTCCGGCACCTCCGGCTCGCCCTCCATCCTCAACGCCTCGCCGGAAGCGGCGGCCGGCGGTGGCCTCTCCCTGCTCAAGACCGGGGACCGGGTGCGCATCGACCTCAACACCTGCACCGCCGACATCCTGATCTCCCCCGAGGAGCTGGCGCAGCGCCGCGCCGACCTGCAGGGCCACGGCGGCTTCCCCATGCCGCAGAGCCAGACCCCCTGGCAGGAGATCCAGCGCTCCATGGTGGCGCAGTTCGACGAGGGCATGGTGCTGAAGCCGGCTGTGAAGTACCAGCGGGTGGCCCAGACCATGGGCGTTCCCCGCGACAACCACTGAGCGAGCAGACCCATGAGCGAACAGGCGGCGCCGGGCATCCGTTCCGGCGCAGTCCCCGGTGAGGTCGCCGACGCGGTGCCTCTGGGCACGCCGGTGGAGGGTGGCCCGGCCCGGCGGCCGGCGCCCGTGACCCTCCAGGGGCGTCACGTCGCCATCGTGCCGTTCGACGCCGACCGGCACGCCGCTTCGCTCTACGCCCTCTCCCACGGGCCGGAAAAAGAAGCGCTGTGGGCCTATCTCTTCGCCGCGCCCTTCCCCGACGAGGCCGCCTTCACGCGCTTTTACGCCGAGGCCGCCACCAAGGCCGACCCGCTGCTGTTCGCCATCGTCGAGGCCGAGACCGGCCGCGCGGTGGGCCACGCCACCTACATGCGCATCGAGCCGGCGCACCGGGTGATCGAGGTGGGCAACATCCTCTACACCCCCGCGCTCCAGCGCACGCCGGGGGCGACGGAAGCCATGTATCTCATGTCCCGCCACGCCTTCGAGGATCTCGGCTATCGCCGCTACGAGTGGAAGTGCAACGCCCTCAACGCCCCCTCGCGGCGGGCGGCGGAGCGCCTTGGCTTCAGCTTCGAGGGCCTGTTCCGCCAGCACATGATCATCAAAGGGTTGAGCCGCGACACCGCCTGGTACGCCTTGCTCGACCATGAATGGCCGCGCGCCAAAGCCGCCTTCGAGGCCTGGCTCGACCCCGCCAATTTCGACGCCGAAGGCCGCCAGACGCAGCGGCTGGAGGACATCCGCGCCGCATTGTGAGGCATCGCCTCACCAATCCCAAAAGCTCAAGAGGAACGCCATGGCTGGACGACTTCAGGGTAAGACCGCGCTGGTGACGGCGGCGGGACAGGGCATCGGCCGAGCCATCGCCGAGGCCTTCGTGCGCGAGGGCGCGAGGGTTGTCGCCACCGATCTCGACACCGCCAAGCTCGAAGGTTTTTCCGGCGCGGCCCACAAGCTCGACGTGCGCTCCACGCAGGCCGTCGCCGCGCTGGCCAAGGAGATCGGCCCGGTGGACGTGCTGGTGAATGCCGCCGGCTACGTGCAACAGGGCAACATCTTCGACACCTCGGATAAGGACTGGGACTTCTCCTTCGACCTCAATGTGAAGGCCATGCACCGCACCATCTCGGCCTTCCTGCCGGGCATGCTGGAGAAGGGCAAGGGCTCCATCGTCAACATCGCCTCGGCGGCGTCCTCCATCCGGGGCGTGCCGAACCGCTATGTCTACGGCGCCTCCAAGGCGGCGGTCATCGGCCTGACCAAGGCGGTGGCGGCGGACTTCATCCTGAAGGGCGTGCGCGCCAACGTGATCTGCCCCGGCACCATCCAGTCGCCCTCGCTGGACGAGCGCATCGCCGCCGTCTCGGCCCAGACCGGCCGCTCGCTGGACGACGTGCGGGCCGATTTCGTCGGCCGCCAGCCCATGGGCCGGCTCGGCACGCCGGAGGAGATCGCGGCGCTGGCGCTCTATCTCGCCTCGGATGAGAGCGCCTTCACCACCGGGCAGATCCACATCATCGACGGCGGCTGGGCGCTCTAGGGCGCCCGCCCCGCGACCTACCCTGAACCTTTAGCCAAACGCCGTCGTCGAGCGATCCGGAATCGACTTCTCTCGAACGGCCTTGAGGGACCCTCACATGCATATTCTCGTCATCGGCGGCGCCGGCATGGTCGGCCGCAAGCTCATCGAACGCCTCGCCCGCGAGGGGCGCCTGGGCGGCAAGCCCATCACCCGCCTCACCGCCCACGACGTGGTGCCGCCCAAGCCGCCGCAAGCGCCCTTTCCCATCGACACGCGGGTGTCGGACCTCTCCGTGCCCGGCGAGGCGGCGGTGGTGGTGGCGGAAAAGCCCGACGTGATCTTCCATCTCGCGGCCATCGTCTCCGGCGAGGCGGAGGCGGACTTCGACAAGGGCTACCGCATCAATCTCGATGGCACCCGCCACCTGTTCGATGCCGTGCGGCTCATGGAGGGCTATACGCCGCGCCTGGTCTTCACCTCGTCCATCGCGGTGTTCGGCGCGCCCTTCCCGGATGCGATTCCCGACGAGTTCTTCCCCACGCCGCTCACCTCCTATGGCGCCCAGAAGGCCATCGGCGAGCTGCTGCTGGCGGACTACACGCGGCGCGGCTTCTTCGACGGCATCGGCATCCGCCTGCCCACCATCTGCGTGCGCCCCGGCCTGCCCAACAAGGCGGCCTCCGGCTTCTTCTCCGGCATCATCCGCGAGCCGCTGGCGGGACAGGCCGCAGTGCTGCCCGTGTCGGAGGATGTCATGCACTGGCACGCCTCGCCGCGCTCGGCGGTGGGCTTCCTCATCCATGCCGCCACCCTCGACGGCGAAAAGGTCGGCCCGCGCCGCAACCTCACCATGCCGGGCCTCGCCGTGACGGTGGGCGAGCAGATCGAGGCGCTGCGCAAGGTGGCCGGCGACAAGGCGGTGGCCCGCATCACCCGCGCGCCCGACCCGGTGATCGAGAAGATCGTTTCGGGCTGGCCGCGCAAGTTCGAGCCCCGCCGCGCCACCGAGCTGGGCTTCGTGGCGGAAAGCTCCTTCGAGGAGATCATCCGCATTCACATCGAGGACGAGCTGGGCGGCAAGATCGCGGACTGAAGCGTTCAGGTCGCGGCGCAGGCGTGAACCAAAGGCCGATGAGCCAGGCTCATCGGCCTTTTGCATCAGGCGGCGGCGCGGGCCATCCGCAGGGCGATGCGCTCTTCCAGCCGGCCGATGGCGCCGTCGAGGTCCGGCATCAGGGTACGATAGGCGGCGCGCCGGGCGGCGAGGCCTTCACCCGGCGCCACCTCGGGCAGCTGCCAGAATTCAAAGCGCAGCAGGCCGATGAAGGTCTGGCGCCGCAGGGCGCGCCACGCCTGCGCCCCGAGCGCCACCACCACGTCGAGCCGGGGCGCGCCGGACAGGCTGAACACGCCCGCAGGCTTCGCCGAAAGGCCATCGGCGGGAACCCGCGCGGCCTCGAGGCAATCGATGAGCGCGGGGTCCACCGCGCCGGGCACCAGGGCGGCGGCACTGAACGGCCGCAGCCCCCGGTGGCCGTGAAGGGCGATGGCTTCCGCCATCAGGCTGGTGCCCGCATTGTCCGGGCACACGAAGAGAACAGTGGGCCGTCCGGTCATCGGCATGGGTCTTTCTCTCGCCCCGAAAGATGGAGCCCGCGTCAGGATTAAGATCGCGATGCCAGGATACGATCACGATGCCAGGATACGATCACGATGCAATGTGAGCGGCGCGTGCACTGGCGCGCCTTCGTCCCGCGAACCGATACCCACCTGGCTCGAAAACGCTGTGGCGGCATCCCGCCCGCCGATTCGCACCCTACGCCACGCAGCCGACGCGGCTGTGACAGGCGCCCCCCCCAGGCGAACACCTGCCGCGCGGCGCGAATCATTCCGGCGTCCTTGCGCTCGCCTGCGGCCGGGGAGATGGCGCCACGCCCGTCAGACGACGTCAAGGCGCCCAGCCAACCCTCTGGGGAGCATGGTGAAAAATCGCCGTTAACCATTCTGCAAATCTATCCGGAGATGGATCGGTTGCTGGCGGGCGTCTTGATTCGACCGAAGGTTCTGCGCCGGCGCGTTGAATTCGGAGATTGAGTCATGGCCAAGAAGCTGGCGAAGAAGCCGGAAGTGACGAGCGACAAGGTGAGCAGCATCGCGGCGAAGGCGCTGAAGGATCCCTCCAGCCTGTCCCACGACGAGATCCTGGCGCTGGCCGGCTCCGCGCTCACCCAGGCCCCGGACAAGCCCAAGGCCGCCGCTCCGAAGCCCGCCGCTCCCACTCCCGCCGCCACGCCTGCCGCGAAGCCCGTGACCAAGGCCAAGCCGGCGCCGAAGGCCGCCGAGCCGGCACCCGCCGTCAAGCTCGAGGCGAAGGCCCCGGCCAAGGCCGCCAAGCCCGCGGCCAAGACTCTCGCCAAGCCCCCCGCCAAGGCTGCCGCGCCGAAGGCGGTTGCCCCGGCCAAGAGCGTTGCCAAGAGCCCGGCGAAGACTGCCCCGGTGAAGACCGCTGCCAAGACCGTCAAGGCACCCGCCCCGAAGGTCGAGGCGGAACCCGCCAAGACCGCGCCGAAGGCGACGGCCAAGGGTGCCGCCAAGGCTGCTGCCAAAAGCACCGCCATGGGCACCGTTGAGACGGCGGCAAAGGCCCCGGCGGTAAAGGCTACTCAGACAAAGGCCGCCGCGCCGAAGGCGCCTGCCAAGGTGGCTCCCAAGCCCGCTGCTCCGAAGCCCGCCGCGAAAGCTGAGGCCAAGGTCGTTGCCAAGCCGGTCGTTGCCAAGCCGATCGAGGCGAAGCCCGCGAAGCCGGCCGCAAAGACTCCGGCCGCAAAGACCCCTGCCAAGGCTCCGGCAGCGAAGGCCGTGAAGGCCGAGGTCAAGAAATCCGAAGTGGCGAAGGCCCCGGCCGCGAAAGTTGCCGCGAAGGCCGCCACCAAGCCCGTCAAGGCGCGCAAGCCGGCCTGACCGGCACGCCGACAGCAGAGAGCACGCGCCGATCAGCTTGCTTCAATCTGATCGGATCGCGCCCTGAGCCAGCGTCATCACCGACCCAAAACGCAAAGCGCCGCCGCCCCCCCCCTTGGTCCGGGGGGGGGGGGGGTTTTGGGGGGCGGCCGCCGGGTTACCAACGGGCCCGGGCTTTGTCCGGGGGGGGGGGGGGGGGGGGGCGGGGCGCGCGCCGGCCCCCCTCCCCTCTCCCCGCGGAGCGGGGGGGCG
>NZ_VTTL01000004.1:320542-421558 GCF_008364685.1 Xanthobacter oligotrophicus | reverse complement strand
GTCTTGCCATGATCCACGTGACCGATCGTGCCGATGTTGCAGTGCGGCTTCGAGCGGTTGAACTTCTCTTTGGCCATTGGACTCTCCGTTGGGTCTCTCTGGCGAACCTGAAGGGTGAAACTCGTGAGGCTCAGACCGACGCCGTCAGGCGTACTTGGCCTGGACCTCCTGGGCGACGTTCGACGGCACCTGCTCGTAGTGGTCGAACTGCATGGTGAAGGTGGCACGACCCTGACTGAACGAGCGCAGGGTGTTCACGTAGCCGAACATGTTGGCGAGAGGCACCATCGCGTTGACCACGTTGGCGTTGCCGCGCATGTCCTGGCCCTGGATCTGGCCACGGCGGGAGTTGAGATCGCCGATGACGGAGCCGGTGTAATCCTCCGGCGTCACCACCTCGACCTTCATGATGGGCTCGAGCAGGACCGGGCTGCCCTTCTGGAGGGCCTCACGGAACGCCGCGCGAGACGCGATCTCGAACGCCAGGGCGGACGAGTCCACTTCGTGGAAGGCGCCGTCGATGAGCTGCACCTTCACGTCCACCACCGGGAAGCCCGCCAGCACGCCGGCGCCAAGCACGCTCTCGAGGCCCTTCTGGACACCCGGGATGTACTCCTTCGGCACCGCACCGCCGACGATGGCGCTCTCAAAGGCAAAGCCCTTGCCCACCTCGTTCGGCTCCACGATGAACTTCACCCGCGCGAACTGGCCGGTACCGCCGGTCTGCTTCTTGTGGGTGTAGTCCACCTCGTACTTCTTCGTGATGGTCTCACGATAGGCGACCTGGGGAGCGCCGATGTTGGCGTCCACCTTGTAGGTGCGCTTCAGGATGTCGACCTTGATGTCGAGGTGCAGTTCGCCCATCCCCTTGAGGATGGTCTGGCCGCTCTCGAAATCGGTGGACACGCGGAAGGACGGATCCTCGGCGGCCAGCTTGGAGAGGGCGATGCCCAGCTTCTCCTGGTCGGCCTTGGACTTCGGCTCGATGGCGATCTCGATGACCGGCTCCGGGAATTCCATCTTTTCCAGGATCACGGCCTTCGTGGGATCGCACAGCGTGTCGCCCGTGCGCACATCCTTGAGGCCGGCGAGGGCGACGATGTCACCCGCATAGGCTTCCTTGATGTCTTCCCGGTTGTTGGCGTGCATCAGCAGCATCCGCCCGACGCGCTCACGCTTGTCGCGGGTGGAGTTGAGCAGGCCCATGCCGGTTTCCATCTTGCCGGCATAGACCCGGCAGAAGGTGATGGTGCCGACGAAGGGATCGTCCATGATCTTGAACGCGAGAACCGCGGTCGGCTCCTCGTCCGAAGGCAGGCGAACCGTGTCTTCCTCGGTCTTGAAGTCGATGCCCTTGATGGCGCCGCGATCGATGGGGGACGGCAGGAAGTCCACCACCGCGTCGAGCAGGGGCTGAACGCCCTTGTTCTTGAAGGCGGAGCCGCAGAACACGGGGTTGAACTTGCGCCCGATCACCGCCTTGCGGATCAGCGACTTGAGGGTCGCCTCATCCGGCTCGACGCCGTCGAGGTAAGCGGTCATGGCGTCGTCGTCGAGCTCGACGGCGGCTTCCACCAGCTTGTTGCGGTATTCGGCAGCCTTATCGGCGAGATCCGCGGGGATCTCCTCGTCGTGATACTTGGCGCCGAGGGCTTCATCTTCCCACACGACCGCCTTCATGCGGACGAGGTCGATGATGCCCTTGAAGTTGTTCTCGGAACCGATCGGCAGCTGGCAGCACACGGGGTTGCCGGCCACGCGGTCGATGATCATCTCGACGCAGCGGTAGAAGTCGGCGCCGATCTTGTCCATCTTGTTGACGAACACGATGCGCGGCACGTTGTACTTGTCCGCCTGGCGCCACACGGTCTCGGTCTGCGGCTCGACGCCCTGGTTGCCGTCCAGCACGCACACGGCGCCGTCGAGCACGCGGAGCGAACGCTCCACCTCGATGGTGAAGTCCACGTGCCCGGGGGTGTCGATGATGTTCAGGCGCTTGCCCGACCAGATGGCAGTCGTCGCGGCCGACGTGATGGTGATGCCGCGTTCCTGCTCCTGGGTCATCCAATCCATGGTGGCGGCGCCATCATGGACTTCACCGATCTTGTGGCTCTTGCCGGTGTAATAGAGGATCCGCTCCGTGGTCGTGGTCTTGCCGGCATCGATGTGCGCCATGATGCCGAAGTTGCGGTAGTCCTCGATCGCGTGAGTACGGGGCATGGAAGTCGTCCTCTCCGATCACCAGCGATAATGCGAGAAGGCGCGGTTGGCTTCCGCCATCCGGTGCGTATCTTCGCGCTTCTTCACGGCGGCGCCGCGATTGTTGGCAGCATCGAGCAGCTCGGCGGAGAGACGCTCCACCATGGTCTTCTCGTTGCGGGCACGGGCCGAGGCGATGAGCCAGCGGATCGCCAGGGTCTGGCGACGCTCGTTCCGCACTTCGACGGGCACCTGGTAGGTGGCACCACCCACGCGGCGGGAGCGAACTTCCACCGCGGGAGCCACGTTTTCGAGCGCCTGGATGAACACATCCACCGGATCGTGCTTGGCCTTGGTCTCGACCACGTCGAGAGCGCCATAGACGATGCCTTCGGCGACCGACTTCTTGCCATCACGCATCACGGAATTCATGAAGCGGGACAGAGTGGTGGACCCGTACTTGGGATCCGGAATGACTTCGCGGCGCTCGGCCTTGTGACGACGGGACATCGTTCAGTTCCTCAACCTAGCCGGATCACTTGGGCCGCTTCGCGCCGTACTTCGAACGGCGCTGCTTGCGGTTCTTGACGCCCTGGGTGTCCAGCACGCCGCGCAGGATGTGGTAACGCACACCCGGAAGATCCTTCACGCGGCCGCCGCGGATCATCACCACGGAGTGCTCCTGAAGGTTGTGGCCTTCACCGGGGATGTAGCCGATCACTTCGTAGCTGTTGGTGAGCCGCACCTTGGCGACCTTACGCAGAGCCGAGTTCGGCTTCTTCGGGGTCGTCGTGTAGACGCGGGTGCAAACGCCGCGCTTCTGGGGGCTCGCCTGAAGCGCCGGCGCCTTGTCGCGCGCCTTCTGCGCTTCGCGCGGCTTACGGATCAGCTGGTTGATCGTCGGCATGTACGCCTTCGCCTCGTCCTGATCTGCGGCCTGGGGCCGCATTCTTCATTCGACGACCTTTTTCAGGGGCCGCCACGATTGACCCCTAGGGGCCTCAAATTCCGCTCGCACCAACGAACACGAAAGGCGCCGTCCACGGCCCAAACGGGTGCGGACACGCCTTTCTCGCGACAGAGGATCACAGCGCGCAATTCCCGTGAGGGACGACGCCGCGATCATGCACCTGAAGTTATCGCAGTGCTGTTCCTGGCAGCGTTTCGGCTCTTGGGATCGTCTCGCTCCCGGCTGGGAAGCCTTGGGAGGTGAGAAACCGATCACTCAGACGCCGACCGCCTGCCGCGAAGTGGGCTGCTTCTAGCCGCAGAGTCGCTGTGCGTCAAGCCTTCGTTGAGAAATGGGCGGAGAGAAACGCCCGATTCAGAAGGCTTCGGACCACCATCTGGCCATCCAAAGGGGCTGGCGACGGCAAACCTGGCCGAATTACGCCTGCGAAGGCGGCAGAATCGGCCACCGCCCAAACAAATGGCACCGTATTGGGTGGTGTCTTCGGCTGTGTCCCTGCCCCATCACGCGATGCGACGGGGCAGGGACACAGATTCGCGATGAGTCGAAACGACCGGATCAGCCCAGGAGGGCGGCGACGCCGTCGCGCTCTTCGAGCAGCTCGTTCAGGGTCTTGTCGAACATGGTCTTGGAGAAGTCGTCCAGGGGCAGGCCCTTGACCACCTCGTACGCGCCCCCGCTACACACCGCCGGGACACCGAACACGATGCCCTCGGGCACGCCATAGGAGCCGTCGGAGGCGACGCCCATGGAGACCCACTTGCCATCGGTGCCGTGGATCCAGTCATGCATGTGGTCCACGGCGGCGTTGGCGGCCGAGGCGGCCGACGACAGGCCACGGGCCTCGATGATGGCGGCGCCGCGCTTGCCAACCTTGGGCAGCAGGGTCTCGCGGTACCAGGTCTCGTCGTTGATGAGCTCCGGCAGCGGCTTGCCGTTCGCGGTGGCGAAGCGGTAGTCGGCGTACATGGTCGGGGAGTGGTTGCCCCACACCGCCACCTTCTCGATGTCCGCCGTGGCGATGCCGGCCTTGGCCGCGAACTGCGACAGGGCGCGGTTGTGGTCCAGGCGGAGCATGGCGGTGATGTTCTTCGCCGGCAGGTCCGGGGCGCTCTTGGCGGTGATGTAGGCGTTGGTGTTGGCCGGATTGCCCACCACCAGCACCTTCACGTCGCGCTTGGCCACCTCGTTCAGCGCCTTGCCCTGGACCTTGAAGATCTCGGCGTTGGCGGACAGCAGGTCGGCGCGCTCCATGCCCTTCGAGCGCGGACGGGCGCCGACGAGCACCGCGGCGTCGATGTCCTTGAACGCCACCTTCGGATCGTCGGTGATGACCACGCCGGCCAGGTTCGGGAACGCGCAGTCCTCAAGCTCCATCACGACGCCGCCAACGGCGGCCTGCGCCTGCGGCAGGTCCAGAAGCTGGAGGATGACCGGCTGGTCCTTGCCGTACATGTCGCCGTTGGCGATGCGGAAAAGCAGCGAATAGCAAATCTGACCGGCGGCGCCCGTGACAGCGACGCGAACGGCGGGTTTGGTCATGAGAAGAAGCCCTTTGCCTTAGGTCGAGCCCCGAAGGCTCGGGCGCGCAATCTATGCCGCAGCGCGGCGGAAGGAAAGGCGCGAGGCGGAGCCGATTCGGGGCTTGCCGTGGGACCTTGGTCTTAGGTGGGGCGGGCACGCCACGCGTCCGCCCGAGCGATGGCAACGAGGGATGTCCCGCGCCCAAGAGTTCGGGCACAGGACATCGGCGTTGGGCAGCGCGTATTCAGGTTTGGCGCGTGCGGCGAGCGCCCATTGCGCCAAATGGCCCAGTTCAGGACTTCGGAAACTTCGATTGCTTCAGGAAAACCACCAGTTCCTCGAAGTCGTCCTCACCGACGGCATATTGCGCGTCGATGATGCGGGGCACGGTGATCGCGATCACGCCGCCGCCCGCCGTGGCCACGAGCCGGCAATCGACGGGCGGGTCGAACGGGCCTGGACCGTCAGCCGTGCAGGAAATCTCCGAGTCTGAGACGGCCCGGATATTGTAGAGGTCATAAGCGATGAGACTCTTGGGACGATCAAGGCTCGGATTTTGGCCCACGCCCCATGTCGCCATTTGGATAAAGGCGGTCGTCTGGGTCTTTTTTTCCAGATAGATCCGAATTTTTTCGCCGGACCTGCCACTCGACCAGACGGTTGCTGTTGGCATGCTTCCCCCCGTCCGAGCGGAAAAGCGGGATCGTAAAGCCCCCTGCCCTGCAGATGACATGAGCGCATCCACAGCACTGCCGCGCCCCGCCCGGAAACAAGCGCGACCGTGTCCCCAAGCATGTAGGGAAGCTGAAAGCAATCTTAGATTGTAGTTATCGACGACACAACTTGAAACCGCGCTGCGCGGCGGCACTTGTCCCGGCGCGCACGGCAACCCAGACCGCTATTGATGCCGTCGGCCTCTTCAGGCCATCGCGAAAGGCCGTTCCCCCGCCCTCACAGCACGATCACGTGGTTGGCGAGTTCGTTGCGGTCCTCGGGGCGGCACGGCAGGGGGCCGGAGAGAAGTTCGCCCGCCTTCTCCACGCCGCAGACCAGTCCATCCGCCAGGCTTCCCTTCCGGGCGCGGGAGGCCACGGCATCGCAGATGTCCTGCCAGGCGCCGTGGCCGAGGGGCGTGTGGACGCCCTCGTCCGCCACCACCTCCACCAGCCGCTCGCGGGCGGCGGCATAGATGAGGATGCCGGTGCGCCCCACCGTCTGGGGAATGCCATAGGCGAGGAAGGTCTCGATGGCGGCGCTGCGGGCGGCCGCCTTCAGGGCAAGGCGGGGGATCACCCGGTGGACCACGCCCGGCAGCATGAGGAGCGAGGCCAGCGCCACGAACAGCACCGCCTGCACGGCGAGCAGCTCCAGCGCCGGCAGGGGCCAAAGCAGGGCGACGAACCAGGGCACGACCAGCGCCGCGAGGGAGGCCCACAGCACCGAGAAGAAGGGGTGCTGCACCAGCGGCGCGCGGGCCACCACCACGCGAATCTCGGCCGAAGTTTTCGTTTCGGCGGCCGCAATGGCATCGGCGATGCGCGCCAGCGCCGCGTCCGACAGGCCGGCGACGCTGGCGTCGGAGGACGGCAGATCCCGTTCGGCGGCGCTCATGGCGTGTTCCCTTCCCTCGGCGGCCCTGCCGCTCATGCTGAATGGGCAGCCCGCCCATTGCCGGCATGCCTCACCTTTTTACCACACTCGACGAATCGCCTCACCAGTCGCCGGAGGCACCGCCGCCGCCGGATGAGCCGCCGCCACCCGACCAGCCCCCGCCGCCACCCGATCCCCCGCCGGACCCGGAACCCCAGTCCCAGGTGGACGCGGAGCCGCCGGCCCACGCGCCTCCCGCCGACCTGCCGCTCCGCCTGCTGGCCGTCGCGCCGCCGCCCGGCCCGCCCCTGCCCCGCGTCACCCGCCAGATGATGAAGCCCCAGAAGGCAATCATGGCGATGAGGAAGATGAGATTGTCCACCTCCTCCTCGGTCCAGCCGCTCTGCTCCAGCCGCTTGGCGCGGGCACGGGCCTCGTCGGGATCGAGATTGAGGATTTCGAGGATGGCGTCGGTGCCCTTCACGATGCCGCCGGCCATGTCGCCGGCCTTGAAGGCGGGCACGATGGCGTTGCGGATGATGGTGGAGGACACCGCGTCGGTCAGGATGCCCTCAAGGCCGTAGCCGACTTCGATGCGCACCTTGCGATCGGTTGGAGCGACGAGCAGGAGCACGCCGTTGTTCTTCTTCGCCTGCCCGATCTGCCAGAAGCGGAACAGGCGGTTGGCGTAATCCTCCACCGAGGTGCCCTGGAGCGAGGGCACGGTGGCCACCACCACCTGGTCGGTGGCCTTGGCCTCCTGCGCCGCGAGCTTGGCGTCGAGGGTCGCGAGGGTCCCCGCGTCGAGCACGTGGGCGGCATCCACCACCCGGCCGGTGAGCGGGGGAAACGTCAGCTCCGCCCGCGCCGGCGCCCCGGCAAGGAGCACAAGCGCGAAAAGGACCGGCACCAGCACCTGGACGGATTTGGACAGGCGGAGCATGGCCGCCTCCCTCAGGTTCAGTTGAACTTCACCTTGGGCACCTGCATCTGCTGCTCGGAGATGGTGAAGGTCTCCATGGGCCGGTAGCCGCGATAGAAGGTGGACGCCCACAGCAGGCCGGGGAAGGTCTTCAGCTCGGTGTTATAGACCCGCACCGCCTCGATATAATCGCGCCGCGCCACGGCGATGCGGTTCTCGGTGCCCTCGATCTGCGATTGCAGGGCCAGGAAGTTCTGGTTCGACTTCAGGTCCGGATAGGCTTCCGACACCGCGATCAGCCGGCCGAGTGCGCTGGAGAGGCCCGCCTGCGCATCCTGGAACTGCTTGAACTGGGCCGGGTCGGTGACGGTGGAGGCATCCACCCGGATCGAGGTGGCCTTGGCCCGCGCCTCGATGACCGAGGTCAGCACGTCCTTCTCCTGGGCGGCATAGCCCTTCACTGTTTCCACCAGGTTGGGAATGAGGTCGGAACGGCGCTGGTACTGGTTCATCACCTCGCTCCAGGCGGCCTTGGCGCGCTCCTCCTCGGTGGGAATCACGTTGATCCCGCAGCCGGCCAGCATCAGCCCGGCGAGCACGGCGAAGAGCGGCGCCCGCAACCGGGCGAAATGCTGGAGTGCGGTGGACTTGAGCGCGATGATCATGGCGGCCCCTTCCCTGTCTCGGCGCGCTTATAACACGGCAAGGCTCGGGAAAGGTCCCTGGGAGGATCCCTCAGGGAGGCACCCTCGGAGAGGCACCTTCGGAGAGGCACCTTCACTTGGGTCCGAGATAGCCCGGCAGGTCCTGGGCCTCGTCGAGGCGGGAGAGCTTCACCGCCAGCTTCTCCGCCAGCACACTGTCGCTCTGGAGCAGCCGCGTGGTCATGAAGGAGCGGTAGTAGTTGCCCCACATGAACTCCTGGAACGGCGTGTCCTCGTTGGAATAGGCCCGCCCCCGCACGCCGCGGGCCAGCGTGCGCCACGGGTTGTCGGTCAGTTCGCTGATGTGCTCGGGGATCTTGATGCAGGGCCGCCGGTTGCCGTCCACGTCGATGGGCCAGCAGAAGCCCTGCGTCTCCATCTGGTGCCAGAAGGTCGGCACGTCCAGGTCGGACCAGTCGGCCCGGGGCGCGCCCACCATCACCGTATCGTGGCCGATCTCCAGCAGCGCCCGGCACAGGTGGTGGTGGTCGATCATGTAGAGGCGCTTCCTGGGCCCGAGCACGCAGGGCACCGCCTTCTCCTCCAGCAGCGTCCGCAGCTCGCGCCGGGAGAGCGAGGCCATGGTCTTCGCCCGGCGCCGCACCTCGGAAAGCCCGAGGGTGAGCTGGGTGGGGCGAAGCCCATCGATGGCCACCTCGCGCAGGCCGTTCTGCATCGAATCAGGGGGCCTCTGGTCGGTCATGGTCTTCTCCCTTGAGCGTCTTCAGCAAAAACGGATCCGGCGCGGGGCCAGCTTGGCCGAAAACGCACGCGGCGGCACCCCGCCCGGGATGCCGCCGCGCCGATGCCTGATGCCAGACCGATATCAGCCGGGCGAGATCATGTTCTCGGGGCGCACGACAGCGTCGAACTCCTCGTTGGTCACATAGCCGCCGCCGACGGCCTCCTCGCGCAGGGTGGTGCCGTTCTTGTGGGCGGTCTTGGCGATCTTGGCGGCGTTATCGTAGCCGATCTTCGGGGCCAGCGCGGTGACGAGCATGAGCGAGCGCTCCAGCGCCGCCTTGATGTTGTCCTCTCGCGCCTCGATGCCGACGACGCAATTGTCGGTGAAGCTCACCGCCGCGTCCGCCATCAGCCGCACCGACTGGAGGAAGTTGTAGGCCATCACCGGGTTGTAGACGTTCAGCTCGAAGTGGCCCTGGCTGCCGGCGAAGGTGAGAGCGGCGTTGTTGCCGAAGATCTGCACGCAGACCTGGGTCAGCGCCTCGCACTGGGTGGGGTTCACCTTGCCCGGCATGATGGACGAGCCAGGCTCGTTCTCCGGCAGCGACAGCTCGCCGAGGCCCGAGCGCGGGCCCGAGCCGAGCAGGCGGATGTCGTTGGCGATCTTGAACAGGGAGGCCGCCACCGTGTTGATGGCGCTGTGCGAGAACACCATGGCGTCATGTGCCGCCAGCGCCTCGAACTTGTTGGGTGCCGAGGTGAAGGACAGGCCGGTGATGGCGGCGATCTTGTCCGCCACCGCTTCGGCAAAGCCCACCGGCGCGTTGAGGCCGGTGCCCACCGCAGTGCCGCCCTGGGCCAGCTCCATGAGTGCCGGCAGGGTCATCTCCACGCGCCGGATGCCGTTCTCCACCTGCTGGGTGTAGCCGGAGAATTCCTGGCCCAGCGTCAGGGGGGTGGCGTCCTGGGTGTGGGTGCGGCCGATCTTGATGATGCCCGCCCACTGCTGCGCCTTGTCGTTCAGGGCGTTGCGCAGCTTCTGCAGGGCCGGCAGCAGCCGGTGGACGATCTCCTCCGCGCAGGCGATGTGCATGGCGGTGGGGTAGGTGTCGTTGGACGACTGGCTCATGTTGACGTGATCGTTGGGATGCACCGGCTTCTTGGAGCCCATCTCCCCGCCGAGCATCTGGATGGCCCGGTTCGAGATCACCTCGTTGGCGTTCATGTTGGACTGGGTGCCCGAGCCGGTCTGCCAGACGGCGAGCGGGAAATGGGCGTCGAGCTTGCCCTCGATGACTTCCTGGGCGGCGGCGACGATGGCGTCGGCGATCTTGGGATCGAGCCGGCCGAGGTCGCGGTTTACTTCCGCTGCGGCACGCTTGACGATGCCAAGGGCGCGCACCACCGGGAGCGGCTGCTTTTCCCAGCCGATCTTGAAGTTCCCCAGCGAGCGCTGCGCCTGCGCACCCCAATAACGATCGGATTCAACTTCGATGGGACCGAACGTGTCGGTCTCGATGCGGGTGCTCATCGCCTTAGCCTTTCCATGGTCTCGCGGGCGGCGGGCTCATAGCACGGCTGGCGGCCTTCGGGGGAGTTAGACATGTAGGCTAAAATAATTCCAAGGCGGTAGCCGGGGGATGTTACCTCTCCAAGAATTCGCCATATCTTTAGCGTGTCCTGAGGTATTAGTATCTCATAGGGCTCGTGGGCCTGACGCGGTGCGCCGGCCGTAGAAGATCACCGGCCGCCGGGTGCGGAGGAAACCGGCGACAAGGTGAGGGAAGAGTTGGGCGACGTGGTCAATCTTCATCGGGCGCGCAAGGCGCGGGTCCGTCAGGCGGCGCAGACGGCGGCCGATGAGAACCGGATCCGATTCGGACGGACCAAGGCCGATCGTCAAAGGCTGGCAGACGAGCTTGAGCGGCAGCGACGCCACCTTGAGGGCCACGCCCTGACCGAGAGGGAAGAACATGAAAAGCCCCGTGGTTAAGAGATCCATCGTCATCGCCGGCCACAAGACCAGCGTCAGCCTCGAGGACGCCTTCTGGGAGGCGTTGAAGGAGATTGCCAGCGGCCGCCGGCTCACCCTGTCCGACCTCGTGGCGACCATCGACTCCGCCCGCACTCAGGGCAACCTGTCGTCCGCCATCCGCCTCTTCGTCCTCGATTACTATCGCGGCGTGGCAACGGCGGCCCGGACCCAGGCCGTGGGAGAACGCATTCCCGCGGCAAGCCCTCCCGTTGCGTAAAGCGCGGCTCGACCTTATCTGCGAACGAGGCTGCCGCGCGTCGCGTTGAAAGGCGACGCGCGGTTTCCTATAACCGCCAGACCCGGCGGGGTGGCTCAACGTGCTGGCTTCCGCCGGCGCCGGGCTGGCCACCTCGAATGGGTCCGCCTGTCGGATCGGGTTCGGTGCGGCATGCCGCATGGGCCCGGCGGAGGCTCGCAGCGACGCGTGTGCCGATGGCGGCACCGCTCACGGGAGACGACGGATGTCGTGGAAGAATCAGAGTGGCGGCCCATGGGGTAATGGGCCGCGGGGTCCCTGGGGTTCGGGACCGTCTTCATCAGGACCGACGCCGCCAGATCTCGAAGACTTGATCCGCCGCAGCCAGGACCGCCTGCGCACCATGATACCCGGCTCCTTCGGCGCCAAGGGCATCATCCTGGTGGTCGCGCTCGTGGTTGCCGGCTGGTTCCTCTCCGGCTTCTATCGCGTGCAGCCCGACGAGCAGGGCGCGGTGCTGCGCTTCGGCAAGTTCGTGGGTGTCACCCAGCCCGGCCTCAACTATCACTGGCCCTACCCGATCGAGACGGTGCTGACCCCCCGGGTCACCTTCGTCAACCGCATCGACATCGGCATGCGCACCGGCGAGGACACCCGGCGCGGCACCTCGGTGATGCGCGATGTCCCGGAAGAAAGCCTCATGCTCACCGGCGACGAGAATATCGTTGATGTGGATTTCGCCGTGTTCTGGCGCATCTCCAACGCTGAGCAGTATCTGTTCAACGTCCAGAACCCCGAGGGCACCATCAAGGCGGTGGCCGAGAGCGCCATGCGCGAGGTCATCGGGCGCACCAACATCCAGCCCATCCTCACCGGCGCCCGTCAGGGCATCGAGACCGGGGTGCAGGAGCTGATGCAGTCGGTGCTCAACAGCTACAAGGCCGGCGTTGAAGTCACGCAGGTGCAGATGCAGAAGGTGGACCCCCCCAGCCAGGTCATCGACGCCTTCCGCGACGTGCAGGCCGCGCGCGCCGACGCCGAGCGCTCCCAGAACGAGGCGCAGACCTACGCCAACCGCGTCCTCCCCGAGGCCCGTGGCGAGGCGTCCCGCATCGAGAATGCCGCCCAGGGCTATCGCGAGCGCACTGTGGTGGAAGCCCGCGGCCAGGCGGCGCGCTTCCTCAAGATCTATGACGAGTACCAGAAGGCCAAGGTGGTGACGCGCGAGCGCATGTATCTCGAGACCATGGAGCGCGTGCTCGGCGGCGTGGACAAGGTGATCGTGGATTCCGCCGGCACCCGACAGGGGCCAGGGGGCGTATCCGCCGGTGGGCCGGGCGGCGTCGTGCCCGTGCTGCCGCTCAACGACCTCCTCCGCCGCCAGCCGGCGCCTGCCGCCCAGACCCAGGGAGCCACGCGATGAGAAACCCGATCCTCGGCGGGGTCGTCGCCATTCTCGGCGTCGTCGCCCTCGTCCTCATCTATTCCGCGGCCTTCATCGTCCAGCAGACGCAGCAGGCGCTGGTGCTGCGGCTCGGCGAGCCGCTGGCCCCCGTGACCACGCCGGGACTGCACTGGAAGGTGCCGTTTATCGACAGCGTGGTCTATATCGACAACCGCATCCTGGACCTGGAAAACCCCTCCCAGGAGGTGATCGCCTCGGACCAGAAGCGGCTGGTGGTGGACGCGTTCGCGCGCTACCGTATCACCGCTCCGCTGCGCTTCTTCCAGTCGGTGGGGACGGTGCAGGGCGCCAACTCGCGCCTCTCCACGGTGCTGAACTCGGCGCTACGCCGCGTTCTGGGCGAGAACAGCTTCATCAGCCTGGTGCGTGACGGCCGCGAGGGCCTGATGCACCAGATCGCCGAGCAGGTGAACCGGGAGGCGGCGAACTTCGGCATCACCGTGGTGGATGTGCGCATCCGCCGCGCCGACCTGCCAGAGGCCAACAGCCAGGCGGTGTTCCAACGCATGCAGACGGAACGCCAGCGTGAGGCCGCCGAGATCCGCGCCCAAGGCAACGAGGCCGCCCAGCGGTTGCGCGCCCGGGCCGATCGCGAGGTGACCATCGTGGTGGCGGAGGCCAACTCGAAGGGCGAGCAGCTGCGCGGCGAGGGCGACGCGGAACGCAACCGCATCTTCGCCGACGCGTTCGGGCGCGATCCGGACTTCTTCTCCTTCTACCGGTCCATGCAGGCCTATGAAGCCAGCATCAAGCCCAGCGACACCCGGATGGTGCTGAGCCCGGATGCTCGCTTCTTCCGCTACTTCCAGGACCCCGTGAGCGCGGTGGCTCCCCCCGCTCCCGCGGCCGGAAACTGAAAAAGGGGCCGGGTGCGGCATGAAGGACCTGATCGCCGCGCTCGGCCTCATGCTGGCCATCGAGGGCCTGTGCCTCGCCGCTTTTCCGGCGGCGTGGCGCCGGGCCATGGAGGCCATCCTCCACGCCCCGGAGACGCCCATGCGCCTCGCCGGGCTGGGGGTCGGCGCCCTCGGCGTGCTGGTGGTGTTTCTCATCCGGACCTTTTGAGCCCGGGACCTTGGCCCCTGACCGGGGTCGAGACGGCCTCAATCGTGCCTGAACGCCCGACCGCCCCGCCCGCCCATGAAACGGCGGGCGGGGCGGTCGCGTTTTAGCCGCATTGCGACCGCACCGATTCGCATCGGAGCAGGCGCTCTCCGGCCGCCTTGCGGTCAGGGGTCCCTGCTCCAGTCTTGAATGCGGAGACGACGCCTGCGCCGGGTCGGTCGGACCTGGGTGGACCCGCCTCCGGTGCAGCTGACGCCGGATCGTGACCGCCCGGGGCTTGCGCCCGCGCGGCGGCCGGTTCAGCCTCAAGGAACGACCGCCGCGTCGAGGAGAGACATGCCCCACCCGCTTCGTTCCTCAGCTCCTGCCGCCCGCCTGCCCGCATTCGTCCTGGCAGCCGCCCTCGCACTCCTCACCGCAACCCTCGCCCCGGCTCCCCTCCTCGCCGCGCCCGGCAAGGGGCCGGACACCGTGGCGGACGTGGCCGAGCGGGTCATGGACGCGGTGGTGAACATCTCCACCTCGCAGAACGTGGCGGCCTCGCGCTCGGTGCCCCAGCCGCAGCTGCCGCCGGGCTCGCCGTTCGAGGACTTCTTCGACGAATTCTTCAAGCGTCGGCAGGATGACGGCGGCGAGCAGCGCTCGCGGCGCGTGTCCTCCCTCGGCTCGGGCTTCGTCATCGACCCGTCCGGCCTCATCGTGACCAACAATCACGTGATCGCCGACGCCGACGAGATCTTCGCCAATTTCAACGACGGCTCAAAGTTGAAGGCCGAGCTGATCGGCCGCGACACCAAGACCGACCTCGCCCTGCTGCGGGTGAAGCCCGACAAGCCGCTGGTGGCGGTGAAGTTCGGCGACAGCGAGAAGCTGCGGGTGGGCGACTGGGTGATGGCCATCGGCAACCCGTTCGGCCTCGGCGGCACGCTCACGGTGGGCGTGGTCTCCGCCCGCAACCGCGACATCAATTCCGGCCCCTACGACAATTTCATCCAGACCGATGCCGCCATCAATCGCGGCAATTCCGGTGGGCCGCTGTTCAACATGGATGGCGAGGTCATCGGCATCAACACCGCCATCATCTCCCCCTCGGGCGGCTCCATCGGCATCGGCTTCGCGGTGCCGGCCGCCACCGCCAAGCCGGTGATCGCCCAGCTCGGCGAGTTCAAGGAGGTCCGTCGCGGCTGGATCGGGGTGCGCATCCAGCCGGTCACCGACGACATCGCCGAGAGCCTCGGCCTCGGCAAGCCGCGCGGCGCGCTCATCGGCGTGGTCTCGGAGAACAGCCCGGCGGCCAGGGGCGGCATCAAGGCCGGCGACGTGATCGTGAAATTCAACGGCCGCGACATCAAGGAGGTGCGCGACCTCACCCGCACCGTGGCCGACGCCATGGCCGACACCGACGTGGAGGTGGTGGTGGTCCGCAAGGGCAAGGAAGAGACCCTGCACCTGAAGGTCGCCCGCATGCCCGAGGACGACAAGCCGGAGACCCCCAAGCCCGCCAGCGACTCCCAGAAGGTGGCGCCCAAAAAGGCCCTCGGCATCGAGCTGTCGGCCATGAGCGACGAGCTGCGCAAGCGCTATTCCATCAAGAGCGAGATCAACGGCGTGGTCATCACCGGCGTCGATGCCTCCACCCCCGCCTCGGACAAGGGGCTGAAGGCTGGTCAGGTCATCGTCCAGGTGGGCCAGGAGGCGGTGGCGAGCCCCTCAGACGTGGAGAAGCAGGTGGACGCCCTGCGCAAGCAGGGCAAGCGCTCCGCCCTGCTCCTCGTCTCCGATGGCGAGGGCAAGCAGGAGTTCGTGACGATCCCACTGAATTGACGGCGGTGGCGCCGCCCTCATCCCCGGGACTGTCCAGGGGCATGGCGGCGGCGCAACGGCATGGGGAGAACCCATACCGCCTCAGGCGGTGTGGAACTCGCTCAGCGCATATCCCTGCATGTACAGCAGCGCGGTGAGGTCGCCGTGGTCGATGCGCACGTGGGCTGCCGCCGCCACCGCCGGCTTGGCGTGATAGGCGACGCCGATCCCCGCCTCCTGCAGCATGGCGAGGTCGTTGGCGCCATCGCCCACCGCCATGGTCTCGGACGGGGCGAGGTGCATGCGGTCGCGCAGCTCCTCAAGGGCGGCGAGCTTGGCGTCGCGGCCGAGGATGGGCTCTTCCACCGCGCCGACAAAGCGGCCATCGTCGATGAGCAGGATGTTGGCCCGATGCTCGTCGAAGCCGATGCGCTCGGCGATGGCGCTGGTGAACACGGTGAAGCCGCCGGAGACCAGCGCCGTATAGGCCCCATTCGCCTTCATGGTGCCCACCAGCTCGAGCCCGCCGGGGGTGAGCTTGATGCGGTCGCGCAGCACATCGGCCACCACGCCGGCAGGCAGGCCGCGCAGCAGCGCCACCCGCTCGCGCAGCGCCGGCTCGAAGGCGATCTCGCCGCGCATGGCCCGCTCGGTGATGGCGGCCACATGGGCCTTCACACCCACGAGGTCGGCCAGTTCGTCGATGCATTCCTGCCCGATCATGGTGGAATCCATGTCGGCGAGGAAAAGCTGCTTGCGCCGGGCAGCCTCTAGCTGCACCACCACGTCGATGGGCGCATCCCCGAGGGCGGCGCGCACGGCATCGGCCAGTTCCCGGGCATCGGTGCCCAGCGGCGGGGCGAAATGGATATCCACGGCCACGTCGGGGGCGAGCACCAGCGCTTCCTGCGCCTCGGGCAGCACCGCGCGCGCATCGTGGATTGCCTCCCGGGTCAAAGCCGGGGCAGATGGGTTTGAGATCAGCGTCGCGACATAGGCCATGGCAGGATCGGTACTCGAACAGGGGAATGGGCCGCAGGCGGTGCTCATCGCAGGTCCCACCGCCAGCGGCAAGTCGGCCCTCGCGATGGCGCTCGCCGAGCGACTCACGGGCATCGTTCTCAATGCAGATTCCATGCAAGTCTATGGCGATCTTCGGGTCCTCACGGCGCGGCCGACCGTCGCGGAGGCCGCGCGGGTGCCCCACGGCCTCTACGGCCACGTGGATGCGGACACCGACTATTCCGTGGGCCGCTGGCTCGCGGACGCCACCTGCGCCCTCGCCGCCGCGCGAGGACAGGGCCTTGTG
Organism: Xanthobacter oligotrophicus; assembly: GCF_008364685.1. Taxonomy (GTDB): domain Bacteria; phylum Pseudomonadota; class Alphaproteobacteria; order Rhizobiales; family Xanthobacteraceae; genus Xanthobacter; species Xanthobacter oligotrophicus. The sequence continues at coordinate 405,092 of NZ_VTTL01000004.1, read as the reverse complement.
CCGATCTTCGTCGGCGGCACCGGCCTCTATTTCCGCGCGCTGACACAGGGCCTTGCCGAAATCCCGCCGGTGCCGGAAGCGGTGCGGATCGAGGTGCGCGGCGCGGCGGAGGACCTCGACAGCGCCGCCCTGCATACCCGCCTTGCGGACATGGACCCGCAGACCGCCGCCCGCCTCCAGCCGAACGACCGCCAGCGGGTACTGCGGGCACTGGAGGTCATCACCGCCAGCGGACGCTCGCTTTCGGACTGGCAGAAGGATGCGCCGCGCCCGGTGCTGGATGCCTTCCGCTGTGTGCGTCTCGTGCTGGAGATGGACCGCGCGGTGCTGCGCCAGCGCATCGATGCGCGCTTCGAGGCCATGATGGCGGACGGCGCGCTGGAGGAGGTTCGGGCGCTGGCGGCGCGCCGGCTCGATCCCGCTCGCACGGTGCTCAAGGCCCACGGCGCCCCGGCTCTGACCCGTCATCTCGCCGGCGAGATGACGCTGGACGCCGCCATCGCCGAGGGCCAGAGCGACACCCGCCGCTACGCCAAGCGGCAGGAAACCTTCTTCCGCCACCAGATGGCGGACTGGCCCCGCGCCACGCCGGAGACGGCGCTGGATGCATTGCTTGGCATGATCAAGCACCCCACGCCCTGAGGCGGCAGCAAGGGCTCAGCGGCCTTCGGGGGGCGTCCCCTCCCCTTCCGCCAGAAGCCGCTTGAAGTGGGCCTCCTCGTCGGCGGAGAGGCGCTGGGGCGCGACCGCGCGGCGACGCTTCAGGCCGAAGACCGCGGCAAGCGCCCCCAACACCAGCACCAGCACCGGCGCCGCCCACAGCAAAGCGTTGCGCCAGGACATGACCGGGCGCAGCAACACGAACTCGCCGTAGCGCGCCACCATGAAGTCCATCACCTGCCCGTCGCTGTCCCCCGCCTTCAATCGCTCGCGCACGATGAGGCGCAGGTCCTTGGCGAGCGGGGCGTCGGAATCGTCGATGGACTGGTTCTGGCAGACCATGCAGCGCAATTCGGCCGAGATGGCGCGGGCGCGACTTTCCAGCACCGGATCGCCCAGCACCTCGTCCGGCTGCACCGCAAGGGCGGGCAGCGCGAAGCTGGCGACGAGGAGAAGGGCGGCGAGGAGGCGGCGCATGCCCATCACTCCGCCGGCACCGCGGCGCGGGGGCGCTTGGTGGCGGGGCGGGGGGCGCCCACGCGCAGGCGGCGGTCGGCCAGCGAGAGCGCGCCGCCGAGCGCCATCACCACCGCGCCGAGCCAGATCAGCGTCACGAACGGCTTGTAGGTGGCGCGCATGGAGATGTGGCCGTCCGGGCTCTCCTCGCCCATGCTCACATAGAGCTGGCTGAGGCCGAAGGTGCGGATGCCGGCTTCGGTGGTGGCCATCTGCCGGGCCGCGAACATGCGGCGGGAGGCCTCGATGGTGCCCTGCGGCTCGCCGTCCTCGCGGATGGAGAACACCGCCGTGCGGGCGCGGAAATTGGCCCCGGTGCGGTTCTCCAGCCGGTCGAGGGTGAGGCTGCGGGCGCCGATGGTGACGGTGTCGCCGAGCTTCACCGAGGCGATCTTCTCCAGGCTCCAGCCGGTCTCGCACACGATGCCGAGCAGGCACACCCCGACACCGAAGTGGGCGATAGCGGTGCCATAGGCGGAACGCGGCGTCCCGGCAAGGCGCGCCAGCGCCACCCGCGCCGTCACCCGGCCGAGGCCCGCGCGCTCGGCGATGTCGGTGAGCGCCCCCAGCATGATGAACACCGCGAGCCCCACCGCCAGCGGCGCCAGCACCGGCCCGCCCGTGGTGGCGGCGGCGATGACCACCGCGGCCACCACCGCGAGGGCGGCGGCCAGCATCAGGCGCTGGGCGACGCCCATGAGGTCGCCGCGCTTCCAGGCCAGCAGCGGGCCGAACGGCATGGCGAACACCAGAGGCACCATCAGCCCGCCGAAGGCGAGGTTGAAATAGGGCGGCCCCACCGTGATCTTCGCCCCCGTCAACGCCTCCAGCGCCAGCGGGTAGAGCGTGCCCACCAGCACCGCAGCCGTGGCGGCGGTGAGGAACAGGTTGTTGAGGACGAGGGCGCCTTCCCGCGAGATGGGCGCGAACAGCCCGCCCTGCTTCAGCTCCGATGCGCGGAACGCGAACAAGGTCAGCCCGCCGGCGATGAAGAAGGTGAGGATGGCGAGGATGAACACGCCCCGCGCCGGATCGGTGGCAAAGGCGTGCACCGAAGTCAGCACCCCCGAGCGCACCAGGAAGGTGCCCACCAGCGACAGCGAGAAGGCGAGGATGGCGAGGAGAATGGTCCACACCTTCAGGGCGTCGCGCTTCTCCATCACCACGGCGGAATGCAGCAGCGCGGTGGCCGCGAGCCACGGCATGAGGGAGGCGTTCTCCACCGGGTCCCAGAACCACCAGCCGCCCCAGCCCAACTCGTAATAGGCCCAGTAGGAGCCCATGGCGATGCCCAGCGTCAGGAAGATCCAGGCGGCCAGCGTCCACGGGCGCACCCAGCGCGCCCAGGCGGCGTCGATCCGCCCCTCGATCAGCGCCGCGATGGCGAAGGCAAAGGAGATGGAGAGCCCCACATAGCCGAGATAAAGCAGCGGCGGATGGATGGCGAGGCCGGGGTCCTGGAGGATGGGGTTGAGGTCACGCCCCTCCGCCGGCGCCGGCACCAGGCGCGCGAACGGGTTGGAGGTGAACAGGATGAACGAGAGGAAGGCCGCCGCCACCGCGCCCTGCACCGCCAGCACCAGCGCCTTCAGCCGGTCCGGCAGGTTGGTGCCGAACAGCACCACCAGTGCGCCGAAAAAGGCGAGCACGAACACCCACAGGAGCATGGAGCCCTCGTGGTTCCCCCAGGTAGAGGTAACCTTGTAGATGAGCGGCATCTGGGAGTGGGAATTCTCAGCCACGTTCACCACGGTGAAGTCCGAGGTGACGTAGAGCTGCACCAGCGCGCCGAAGGCGAAGGCGATGAAGCCGAACAGGGCCAAGGCGATGGGCCCGGCCGAACTCATCAGCACCGGGTCGTTGCGCCGGGCGCCCCAGGCCGGCAGCACCACCTGCGCCAGCGAGAGGGCGAAGGCGAGGGCGAGGGCGTACTGGCCGATTTCCGCGATCATGGCTCAGCTCCCCGGCGCGCGCTGGACGGGCGAAGCGGTGCCGGGCGTGGGGCCTCCTTCCTGCCAGCGGCCCTGCTTCTTCAGGGCGTCGGCCACCTCGCGGGGCATGTATTTCTCGTCGTGTTTGGCGAGCACGCTGTCGGCCTTGAAGCTGCCGTCGCTCTGGAGCGCGCCTTCGGCCACCACCCCCTGCCCTTCCCGGAACAGGTCCGGCAGGATGCCGGAATAGGCCACCTTCACCGCGGCGTTGCCGTCGGTGACCTTGAAGGTGGTGACGGTGCCGGACTTGACGACGCTGCCGGTCTCCACCAGCCCGCCGAGGCGCAGGCGCGCGCCGGGGGCCACCTGCTGCTGCGCCACTTCCGTGGGCGAGCGGAAGAACACGATGGTGTCGTTGAGGGCGGACAGGATGAGCCCCGCCGCGAGCGCGAGCACGCCGAGTCCTGCTCCGATGAGAACCAGCCGCCGGCCTTTGCGCGTCATCCTTTGTCTCCCGGTCCCGTCCTTGCCGCGAGCTCCTTCTCGGCGGCATCGAGCCGCCCGAGAGCTTCTGCATTGTCCTTGAAGGTGGCGCGTGCCGTTTTCAGGGCCTCCGCCGCCTTGTCCTTGTCGCCGAGCACGCCATAGGCCCGCACCAGGCGCAGCCAGCCCTCGATATCGTTGGGCTCGGTGGAAAGCCGCTCGGCGAGACGGGCCACCATGCCACGAACCATGGCGTTGCGCTCGTCGGTCGACAGGGAGGCAGCCGCCGCCACATCCGCCGCGGCGGGACCGGGCTGGACGGGCGCACCTGCAACCGGGGCCGCCGGAGCGACCCCGCCCACCCGTGCGAGGGCGGCCGCCACCATGGGCCGATAGGGCGCGTTGGCCGGCGTGCGGGCGAGCAACTGGCCCCAGATCCGCGCCGCATCCTCGGCGCGGCCGTCCTGCTCGGCGGCGAGGCCGAGGAAATAGGCCGAGCGCGGCTCATTGGGGTCGAGGGCCAGCGCATCGGCGAAGGCGCGGGCGGCATCGGCGGTCACGAGGCCGTCGGAGGCGACCACCAGCGCTTCGCCTCGGGACGAATGGCGCACGGCGGAGGGACCGAGGATGCGGATGGCCTCGGCATAGGCGCGGGCGGCATCCTCCGGCCGCCCAATGCGCAGGTAGACCGGCGCCAGGATCTCGTATCCGGCCCCGTCATTGGGATTCTTCTGGAGATGCTCCTCCACCCGCCGCACCAGGATGGCCACGTCGCTGCGGTCGGGCGCCGCCGTCAGGCGCTCGGCCAGCGGCGCGCCGGGAAGCCGGGGGGAGCCGAGCCTCCCATAGAGGCCGGCCGCGAAGACGGGCACGAACAGCAGCGCGAACACGGCGGCAGCGCGACGACGCCGTGTGACCTGGCGCGCGACGCGAGCCGGATCCTCGATCGCGGCCGCCTCCTGCGCGGAATCGGCCGCGAGCATGCGCCGCGCCACCTCGATGCGCGCGGCTTCCGCCTCCGCCTTGGGCAGGCGGCCGGACTTGGCGTCGCGGGCGATCTCGGCGAGCTGGTCGCGATAGACCGCAAGGTCGGCATCATGCGCGCCCCGCGCGGCGCGGACGCGCGACAGGGGCCACAGCACGGCAAGCGCCGCGAGGGCGGTCATGAGCGCAAAGGCTGCGAACAGGGACAGTGAGATCATCACCTCAGAGCCGTTAGCGGGTGAAAGGATGGCTGCATAGGCCACATGCCGTCCCAGCGGCGCGGAGCCGCAGGGTGCGCTCCGACTTGTGATCGGCCCCAAGGGCACGGCGGGCACAATCGACTTCGCACAGCCGATCCGGTACACCAACCCTTACCGCGCCGCATCATGCAGTGCAGCGGAGCACCATAGGACGCGCGAGCGCGCGCCACGGGACCAACGGAGCGTCGGCCATGGGCCTCTTCGACAATATGGTGGGTGGTATCCTGAGCAATATGCTGAGCAAGGCCGGCACCGACGGCGCCGGCAGTCTGCTGGAGACCGTGCTGAACGGCCCCATGGGGCAGATGCTGCCCGGCCTGCTCAACTCCGCCTTTGCCAAGACCCCCTTCGGCAGCCTCGACGGCGTGCTGGAGCAGCTCCAGCACGCCGGTCTCTCGGATGCGGTGGCGAGCTGGATCTCCAACGGCCCCAACGCCCCGGTCAGCGCCGAGCAGATCACGGCGGCCCTGGGCGCGGACCGGCTGGGAGAGGTGGCGACCACCCTCGGCCTCTCGGCGGACCAGCTGCCGGACCTTCTGGCGCAGCACCTGCCCACCATCATCGATCGCCTGAGCCCCGAGGGCGTACTGAACGTGCCGGGACGCTGAGTTCGTAGCGCCGAACCCGCGCCAAGCTCGCGCGATTTTCGGCGGCGCGTTATAGAGTGGGGCTGAGGAAGACAGACATGAGCGGCGATGCGCGGGCGCGGGGGCGCCGCCGGACCCGCTGAACCGAGCCCGAACCGTGACCGAGCGCGAACCGACCGACCCCAAGGCCCGCGACGAAAAGGCCCGCGACGACAAGCGCCCTAACGAGGTGCGCCTCGATTCGGCTCGCCCCGGCCCGGCGCGTTCCTCCTTCGGCACGCGCCTGCGCGGGTTGATGCTCGATTTCGACGCCCTGCTCGACAGCGGGCTGTTCAGCCTCGGCGCACGCACCCGCCGGGCGGTCTCCGCCTATGCGGCCTTCACCGAGCGGTTCAACCTCACCGGCGTGTCTCGCTTCGCCGCCGGCATGGCCTCCGAGGGCCTGACCCTGTCGCTGGCCGGCGCGCTGGTGATGCTGGCGCTGGCCATTCCGGCCTTCCGCGAGACCTCCGACGACTGGCTCAAGCGCACCGAACTCGCCGTCACCTTCCTTGATCGCTACGGAAACACCATCGGCGAACGGGGCGTGAAGCAGAACGACACGGTGCCGCTGGAGGACATTCCCGACAACCTCATCAAGGCAACGCTGGCCACCGAGGACCGGCGCTTCTACGAGCACTGGGGCATCGATGTCGCCGGCACGTTCCGCGCCGTGGTCACCAATGCGCGGGCGGGCGGCGTGCGGCAGGGTGGCTCCTCGCTCTCCCAGCAGCTCGCCAAGAACCTGTTCCTGTCCAACGAGCGCACCATCGAGCGCAAGATCAAGGAGGCCTTCCTCGCTATCTGGCTGGAGGCGCGGCTGACCAAGAGCCAAATCCTGAAGCTCTATCTCGACCGCGCCTATCTCGGCGGCGGCGCCTACGGGGTGGACGCGGCGGCGCGCTATTATTTCGGCAAGTCGGTGCGCGAGGTAAACCTCGCCGAGGCCGCCATGATGGCCGGCCTGTTCAAGGCGCCGTCCAAATACGCCCCCCACGTCAACCTGCCCGCCGCCCGAGCCCGCGCCTCCACCGTGCTCGACAATCTGGTGGATGCCGGCTTCATGACGGAAGGCCAGGTGTTCGGCGCCCGCCGCAACCCGGCCACCCCGGTGGACCGCCGCGACGACGACGTGCCGGACTTCTATCTCGACTACGCCTTCGGCGAGGTGAAGAAGCTGGTGGACCAGCTGCCTCCCTCGGTGGTGGAGCGCAACTTCATCGTGCGCACCGGCCTCGACCCCAACATCCAGAAGGTGGCGGACGCGGCGCTGGAGACCTCTCTCGCCGAGTTCGGCCGCGACTACAAGGTGAAGCAGGGCGGCATCGTGGTGATGGAGCCCAACGGCACCCTGCGCACCATGGTGGGCGGGCGCGACTATGGCGAGAGCCAGTTCAACCGCGCCACCGACGCCCTGCGCCAGCCCGGCTCCTCCTTCAAGCCCTTCGTCTACACGGTGGCGCTGATGAACGGCTTCAAGCCGTCCACCATCGTGCAGGACGCGCCCATCTGCCTCGGCAACTGGTGCCCGCAGAATTACGGCCGCTCCTACATGGGGTCCATCACCCTGAAGACGGCGCTCCAGCATTCGCTGAACACGGTGGCGGTGCGCCTCGCGGAGAAGTTCGGCCGCAAGAAGATCGTCGATCTCGCCCACCAGATGGGCATTCGCACCCAGCTGCCCATCAGCGCGCCGCTGCCGCTGGGCGCCGCCGAGGTGACCCTGTTCGACATGACCACCGCCTATTCGGTGTTCGCGAACGGCGGCAAGAGCGTCTATCCCCACGCGGTGGTGGAGATGCGCGTCGGCAATGGCGAGGTGGTGTGGCGCTTCGACCGCGACGCACCCAAGAGCGTGCAGATCATCCCCACCCAGCAGCTCTATGACATCAACGACATGCTGAACAACGTGGTGGAGAACGGCACCGGCCGCCGCGCCCGCCTCGTCAATTCCAAGGTGGCGGGCAAGACCGGCACCACCAATGCCTATCGCGATGCCTGGTTCATGGGCTTCACCGGCAATTATGTGGCTGGCGTGTGGTTCGGCAACGACGACTATGCCGTGATGAACAAGATGACCGGCGGCACCCTGCCCGCCATGACCTGGCAGAAGGTGATGGCCTATGCCCACCAGGGCATCGAGATCAAGCCGATCCCCGGCGTCACCACGCCGATCCCGAAGCTGGACGAAACGCCGGCGACCATGACCGTGCCGGGCCTTGAGACCGAGCGGCCGATCACCCTCTCCCCGCGCGCGGCGGAACGGCTCGCGGCGCTGGAGCGCATGCTGAAGGAGGCCGAGGTGCGCCTCACCGACGCCACCCCCGCCACGGCGCCCCAGCCGACAGCCCGCGCTACCAGCCCCGCGGTCCCCGGTGCTGCTCCCATGCCCGCCCCGGTGCAGCGCAACTGAGCACAGGCCAAACGGCGCATCGCGTCCCGGACCAGCGACGGCGCAGCCGGAGCGCCGAGCCGGGACCCAGCGCAGCAGGCAATCGGGTGTCCCGGGAAGCGCCTGCGGCGGAGTCCTTGCACCGCGCTGCGCTTCGTTGCAGTCGGCCGGGGCACGGATGGCTGACGCCCTCAGCCCTCTTCGCCCGGCCCCTTCGGCATGCGCCAGACGCCGTAGCGCCAGAAGCGATACCAGCGCGCCTCCGCCGGCAGGCAGCTAGGCACCGGGTCGTAGCCGTGCCCGCCCCAGGGATTGCAGCGGCAGATGCGGGCGGTGGCCATCACCGAGCCAGCGAGCGCGCCATGGCGCATCACCGCCTCCTCCGCATATTCCGAGCAGGTGGGCAGATAGCGGCACTGGCGGCCCATGAAGGACGACAGGGTGTAGCGATAGAACAGGATCGGCAGGCGCATCACATGGCGCGGTAGCCTCGCGATGAAGCCCGCCACTCCCGGCTGCGCCGCGCTGGCGTCCACCGGTCTGCCCCCTGCCCGTTCCCCGCCCATGTGGTTCCTGTTGCCTCAGATTCGCCATGGTGAACGGCGCTGATGAATGCCATCCAATCCCACAAACGTGGCCGGGCCGTGTTGGTCCCGGCGACCGCCACGGCTCCGCCCTGCGGAGGTAAACCCGTGACAAGCGATCCTGCCTCAACCGCCGCGACCGAACCCGCTGCGTCCACCGCGCCGCTGGCCTTGGTGGTGCGCGCCCTCGCCTTCGCGACGCTGCGCCACACCGACCAGCGCCGCAAGGGTCGGCGCGCCCAGCCCTATGTCAACCATCTGGCGGAGGTGGCCCTTCTCGTGAGCGAAGCGACCGGTGGGCAGGACGCCGCCCTGGTCGCCGCCGCCCTGCTCCACGACGTGGTGGAGGACCAGGATGTGACCGCCGCCGAGATCGAGGCCACCTTCGGGTCCGACGTGGCGGCCCTCGTCATGGAGGTCACCGACGACAAGGCCCTGGAAGCCGCCGAGCGCAAGCGCCTGCAGGTGGTCCACGCCCCGCATCTGTCCGCCCGCGCCAAGGTGCTGAAGCTCGCCGACAAGACCGCGAACCTGCGTTCGCTGGCCGAGGACCCGCCGCAGGACTGGGCCCCCGCCCGCGCCCGGGCCTATGTGGAATGGTCCCGTGCCGTGGCGGAGGGCCTCGCCGGCGCCTGCCCGGCGCTGGAAGCCGCCTTCGATCAGGCCGCGGAGGAAGCCATCGCCGCCATCGATACCCGCGCTGCGCAAAGCACGGCAGGCTGAGGTCTCAGCTGGTCGCGGAAGCGGCTTCGCCGGCGAGCTGATCCTTGGCGGCGCGCGCGGCCTCGATCTGGTCGATGGCGTCCACCACCGCGTCGAAGGTGAGCATGGTGGAGGCGTGGCGGGCCTTGTAGTCGCGCACCGGCTCCAGCACCTTCAACTCGTCCCAGCGGCCGTCCGGGTGCGGGCCATTGTCGCGCAGCATCTTCCACATGGCCTCGCGCACCGCGCGCAGTTCCGCCGTGCTAGCGCCGATCACATGGCGCGCCATCAGCGAGGAGGAGGCCTGGCCGAGGGCGCAGGCGCGCACCTCGTGGGCGAAATCCGCCACCCGGTCGCCGTCCAGCACCAGATCCACCGTCACCGTGGAACCGCACAGGCGCGAATGGGCCTTGGCGCTCGCCTGCGGCGCGGCAAGCCGGCCGATGCGCGGGATATCGGCGGCGAGGGCGAGGATGCGGGCGTTATAGACGTCGTTGATCATGGGCGGCTTCCCCTGCCCTCGGGGGGCGGGTCGGTTGCGAAGGACGGGCGGCGCGGGCATGCGCCCTGCCGGCTCAAGCTTCTTATATAGCCTCGGGAGCAACGGGCGGAAGGGCGGCCGGCGCACGAGCCGTGCACGGCATCGCGACACCTCCGCCCGGCGCGCCGCCCTTGCGAAAACGGGCATTCGGCCCCATCATAATTCTAGGTCCGGCTTTTCGGATCTCGGAACAGGATACGGACGGCAAAGCCGCCGCCGGATAAACCGGCGGGGCGCGGTTTGAGCGACACCGCGCATGCGTAGCCGACGACCGGTGACACTCCCGCTTCCACGGGTTGGCCCTGATGGGCGCTGCCGGGAGCGGGTCGAACGGAGTTGGGCATGGACGCGGTTGTGAAGTTGTTCAAGGCGCAGGCCGAGAACGAAGAGCGTGAGCGCAAGCTCAAGGCGGCAGCCAAGGCTGCCTCCAAGGTTGTGGCGCGGCCGGATGGCGCGCCCCCGGTACCCAAGGTTCATCCCCCGCTGCCGGATGGCACCCCTCGCCCCTCGCGGCAGGAGGCGGAAGCCGCCGTGCGCACCCTGCTCGCCTATATCGGCGAGGACCCCGCCCGCGAAGGCCTGCTCGACACGCCGAAGCGTGTGGTGAAGTCCTATGACGAGCTGTTCTCCGGCTATGGCGAGGACAGCGAAGAGTTGCTGGAGCGCACCTTCGGCGAGATCGGCACCTTCGACGATTTCGTGCTGGTGCGCGACATTCCCTTCCACTCCCATTGCGAGCACCACATGGTGCCGTTCGTGGGCAAGGCGCATATCGCCTATTTCCCGGTCGAGCGGGTGGTGGGCCTGTCCAAGATCGCGCGGGTGGTGGACATCTTCGCCCGCCGCCTGCAGACGCAGGAGCACCTGACCTCGCAGATCACCACCACCCTCGACGAAGGCCTGCGCCCGCGCGGCGTGGCGGTGATGATCGAGGCCGAGCACATGTGCATGTCCATGCGCGGCATCACCAAGCAGGGCGTCTCCACCCTCACCACCCAGTTCACCGGCGTGTTCCGGGACGACCCGGCCGAGCAGGTGCGCTTCATCACCCTGGTGCGCTCCAAGTCTTGAAAACAGGTCCTGAAGGCGGGTCCTGACCGCAGGTCCTGACTTAGGGCACAGTTGACATTCACATTTCATCGGGGCGTTCCTGCCATGCGGGGACGCCCCGTTCCGTTCGATGAGAGACCATGAGCTCCGAGACCACACCCGCCTTCGCCTTCCCCGCCGCCGGCAAGGGCGCGGCGCTGGAGGAGGACACCATCCTCTCCCCCCGCTTCGACGCCAACGGCCTCATCACCTGCGTGGCGGTGGATGCCGGGACCGGCGAGGTGCTGATGCTCGCCCACATGAATGCGCAGGCCCTCGCCCTCACCATCGAGACCGGCGAGGCGCATTATTTCAGCCGCTCCCGCGGCAAGCTCTGGAAGAAGGGCGAGACCTCCGGCCACACCCAGAAGGTGCGGGAGATGCGCATCGACTGCGACCAGGACGCGGTGGTGATCAAGGTGGAGATGGGCGGCACGGGCGCTGCCTGCCACACCGGTAGGCGCTCCTGTTTCTACCGCACGGTACCGTTGGGCGTGACGCCGTCGGCCGAAGTGCGGCTCGCCTTCACCGGCGATGCGCCGCGCTTCGATCCCGCCGCCGTCTACGGCAAGGACGGCCACGGTCACGACCACTAGAGCGTTTTCCGCTCGCCCTTACCCGCGGGAATCGCTCTAGACTGTTGTTTCAACGCATTTTCTTCACGCGAACCGGTGTCCACTTCGCTCGAAAATGCTTTTAAACGGTAAAACAGCGCCACGCTTCCGACACCGGAAATTAGTAACCTGCTGCCAGGCTCTGGAGCACGCGCCGATCCTGCCATCGCAAGCGGGGCGGACACCGCGTTCTCTGTCTCGAGGTTCAGGGACGGATTTACCGATCAGCCTGGTTCAGGCTGATCGGACCCGGCTCCAGGAGGCGCGCATGTTCCAGTCCCTCCACTGGCGCTCGACCCCGGCGGCCGCCCCCGAAGCGGCCGGCCCGGAAACCGCGTCGCCGACGCGCTCTCCCCCCGGCTCCCCCCCGAAGCCCCCCGGCGCCACCGACGACGGCGCGCCTCCCGATTTCGGCACCCCCGCCCACCGGCCCATACGAGACCGCGACCGGGGTCGCCCCGCCATCGGCATCGCGCTGGGCGGCGGCGCGGCGCGGGGCTTTGCCCATATCGGCGTGCTGAAGGTGCTGCGGCAGGCGGGCATCCACCCCGCCGTGGTGGCCGGCACCTCCATCGGCGCGGTGGTGGGGGGCATCGCCGCCGCCGGAAAGCTCGACGAACTGGAAGAGTGGGCGATCAGCCTCACCAAGCGCAATGTACTGGGACTGCTGGATTTCGCCCTGGGCGGGGCGGGCCTTATAGGCGGCCGGCGGCTGGTAGAGCTGATGCGCCGGAACGTGGGCGAGGTCTCCATCGAGGACCTGCCGGTGGTGTTCGCCGCCATCGCCACCGAGCTGGGCACCGGCCACGAGATCTGGCTCACCCGCGGCGATTTCGTGGAGGCGATCCGCGCCTCCTACGCCCTGCCCGGCATCTTCACCCCGGTGAAGGTGGGCGGGCGCTGGCTGATGGACGGGGCGCTGGTCAATCCCGTCCCGGTCTCCGCCGCCCGCGCCATGGGGGCGCGCATGGTCATCGCGGTGAATCTCAATGCCGACGTGTTCGGCCACGGCACGGTCATCCAGGACCATGGCGGCGTGGTGGAGCGGGTGGCCGAGGCGGCGCTGGGAGAGAAGAAAGAAGGCATCGCCGCCATGCTGAGCCCGGAGCGGCTGAAGCGGCAGTTCTTCGCCGGCCACGGCAGCCACGCCAGCGACGGGCCGCGCGGGCTCTCCACCGTGATGATCGACGCCTTCAACATCACCCAGGACCGCATCGCCCGCTCGCGGCTGGCCGGCGACCCGCCCGACATCATGCTCTCCCCCAAGCTCGGGAAAATCGGCCTGTTCGAGTTTCCCCGGGCACGGGAAGCCATCGCCGCCGGGGTCGAGGCGGCGGAGCGCGCGCTCCCCGACATCCAGGACGCCATGGTGGCGTTGGGCGCCTGAAGGGGCGGCCCCGCGAGCCATGCGCCGGGCGCGGTGAACGAGCGCGCGCCGACGGCTCATATCAATGGCCCGTGAACTTTGCTCATGAGCCATTGGTCAAGCCCGCGCGGCGCTTGAGCGTGCCCACTTGGCCTCGGTCGCCGACCGAGGCCGATGGTATAAGGTGGCGCATTGTCGACCCACGAAAGCACAGCGATGTTCTACGAGCCCGCCAAGCGCAATCACGGCCTGCCCCACGCGCCGCTGAAGGCCATCGTCGCCCCCCGGCCCATCGGCTGGATCTCCTCGCTCACCCCGGACGGGGTAGCGAATCTCGCGCCCTATTCCTTCTTCAACATGATCAGCGAGACGCCCGCCCTCGTCATGTTCTCGTCCCAAGGCGCCAAGGACAGCCTCGCCAACATCGAGGCCACCGGCGAGTTCGTGTGCAACCTTGCCACCCTCGACCTGGTGGACAAGGTGAACCTCACCTCCGCCCCCGTGGCCCGCAACCTCAGCGAGTTCGACACCGCGGACATCGCCCGCGCGCCGTCGCGGCTGGTCAAGCCGCCCCGCGTCGCCGCCGCGCCCTGCGCGCTGGAATGCGTCTATGTGGAGACCTTCCGCCCGCGCGGCCGCGACGGGGTGGAGGCCAACGCCTACATGATCATCGGCGAGATCGTCGGGGTCCATATCGACGATGCCGCCATCATCGACGGGCGGGTGGACATCGCGGCGCTGAAGGTGATCGCCCGCTGCGGCTATCTCGACTACGCGCCGGTGGACCGCCTGATCGAGCGCGAGCGCCCGCCCGGCGGCGGCATGGACATGAAGGCCCGCGCCCCGGTGGGGTGAGGCGTTCTCACTTCTTCCACCCCTGACACAGCATGGCTCGCTCAGTCGGCGCGTAAATGACGATATCGGGCCGGAAGCGCTCCAGCACTCCCGTATCGAAGCGGCAGGCCGCGTGGTGCGCCCAGACATAGTCAGATGCGCGCGAGAGCATGAGCGCGAGCCAAGGGTCGAACGTAAACGAATCGCCTAGGACCAGGATCCGCGGCCCCGCGTGACCGCTGCGGTAGGCCCGGTTCTTGAAGCCTGGCGGAAGGTAAATATCCGTCGTGGGAGATGGGAGGATCATGCCGGGCAGCGGCTCTAGCGCCGGCGGCAGCACCATCGGCCCTTTGGGCGGGTACTGAACGTCCGGCACCGTCGGCTCCCTTCTGCCGGATATGCGCTGGAGGTCGCCCGAGTAAATGAGCTCGGCCGGTTCGAGCGCGTCGACCGGATCGGCCTCGAGATCAGGTCGGCCGACGGCTGCCATGACCGCGTTGAACGCGAGCAGCGCGCCGCGATGATTCCAATGCGTGTCGTAGCGCAGATGCACGGGGCCGGTCTTCTGAGCCTCAGCAAAGATGGGACGCACATCCACAAAGGTCACGCCGCGGTGACGCAGGGCCTCGGCCATCAGATCATATTCAGTTGGTGTCCTGATCAGACGGCGCGCATAGGCCGGAAGGTCTTTGGCATTTGTGGTGTGCCCATTGGGAGCGACCACGACGGCGAAAGACCCGCCCATAGCCGTCACCGTGTGGGACAGGTGCTCCAGGAAATCCGCCGTCTTGCGTACCGCATCCTGCCGCACCAACTGGCCGATGGATTGCTCCAGAGCCTTGTCTTCGTTGAGGAAGAGTGTCCCGTGCTCGCCCTCCACCACACGGTTGCTCTGGCTGTCGCCGATAAAGCGCACGTACGAGCGGTTCGCCCCCAGCACCGCGCCGCGGAAGCCGAAGGTATTGTTGATGTAGGGGTCGAGGCGGCGTGCCGCGTCTTCCCACCAGCGCGCCTCCGGCGCCAGCACCGTGCGCATGGGCGCCGGCACGTCCGGAAGGAAATGGCCGAGAGCCGGCAGCAGCAGGATGCCCACGAAGATCGCGGCCCACCAGCGGCGGAAGGACATCAGCAGTGGCATGGTCTGTCCCCCTGCAAAAGCATTTTCGAGCGAAGTGGGTACCGGTTCGCGTGAAGAAAATGCGCCAAACGAAAAACTCTAAAAGCGGAAATAGAGGAAGGGCGAATAGGTCGCCGCGCCCACCGAGAGGACGCACAGGGCGAACAGCGCCCACACCACCAGCGTATCCACCGTGCCGAACAGGGCAAGGCGCACCCTGGGACTGAGCGCCCGCGCGCCGGGGCGCGGCAGGCCGAACATGGCGAGCGGCCAGGCCAGCACCATGATGACCATGGTGACGGGCTTCAGCGTCACCTGCAGCTGGGCGGCGAGCGGGCCGACGCCGTTCAGCCCCACCAGTCCCTCGAACAGCTCCATGGCGGCGGGCAGCGTATCGGTACGGAACCAGACCCAGCCGGACAGCACCACCAACAGCACATAGGCGTGGGACACGAGCCGCGGCGCCTTTCTCAGCGCGGCGCCGAAGCGGGTGCGCTCCAGCACCAGGAAGGTGCCGTGGTGGATGCCCCAGATCACGAAGGTCCAGCTCGCCCCGTGCCACAGGCCGCAGAGCAGGAACACGGTCCACAGGTTCACCGCCGTGTGCACATGACCCGCCCGGTTGCCGCCCAGCGGAATGTACACATAGTCGCGGAACCAGTTGGACAGGCTCATGTGCCAGCGCCGCCAGAAGTCGCTGATGGAGCGCGAGCCATAGGGCAGGTTGAAGTTGCGCGGGAACTTCAGCCCCATGGCGATGGCAAGGCCGATGGCCATGTTGGAATAGCCGCCGAAGTCGAAATAGATCTGCAGCGCATAGGCGGTGAGGCCGAGCCACGCCTCGCCGAGATTGGGGTGGGGCGTGTTGTCGAACACGGCGGCGACCACGGGCGCCACCTCGTCGGCGATCAGCACCTTCCACGACAGGCCGATGATGAAGATGCGCAGGCCCGCCGACACCCGCCCGAGCGTGGTGCGCCTCGTGTGGATCCGGTGCTCGATGGTGGAGTAGCGCACGATGGGGCCGGCCACCAGCTGCGGGAACATGGTGATGTAGACCGCGATCTCCTCGAACCGCCCGTTGGCCCCGGCTTTCCGGCGGTAGACGTCCACGAGGTAGGAGATGGCGTGGAAGGTGAAGAAGGAGATGCCCAGCGGCAACGCCGGATGCACCACCGGCAGCGCGACGCCGAGGGGATCGAGCAGCACGTTCAGGTTCTGCGCCAGGAAGCCGGCATATTTGAAGGCGATGAGGCCGCAAAGGTTGGCGGCCACGGCCAGCGCCAGCATCCTCAGCCGCCAGCGCTCGCTGCGCTTGTCGATGAAGAGGGCGAACAGGTAGTTGCCGACGATGGAGACGGCGAGCACCGCCACGTTGGCAAGGCCGCCCCAGGCATAGAAGACCAGCGAGAAGGCCAGCAGGACGAGGTTCTTCGCCCGGACGCCCGGCGTCGCGAAGTAGCACAGCAGAAACGCCGGCAGGAAATAGAAGAGGAAGGTGACCGAGGAGAAGACCATGGACCGCCGGAAGCCGTTATGCCCTTTTTGACGCGAGCACGCGGGAGCGCTCGACACATCTGGACGGAAGCCCTTCCGTCCGGCCGCCTCTAATACACGAATTGCTCGCGCAGGATACGCTCCTCGAGCCCGTGGTCCGGATCGAACAGCATGTCGATGGAGGAGGAGGCATCGAGCCGGGCCGAGACGGCGATGATGTCGCGCACCTCGAAATGGTCCGCCGCCGCGCTCACCGGACGCTTGTCGGCCTCCATCACCGCGATGTCGATGCGCGCCTTGTCCGGCACCAGCGCCCCACGCCAGCGGCGGGGCCGGAACGGCGAGATGGGGGTGAGCGCCAAAAGCGCCGTGCCCAGCGGCAGGATCGGCCCGTGGGCGGAGAGGTTGTAGGCGGTGGAGCCGGCCGGCGTCGCCACGATGACGCCGTCGCAGATCAATTCCTCCAGCCGCACCCGGCCGTCGATGGAGATGCGCAGCTTGGCCGCCTGGTAGGTCTGGCGCAGCAGCGACACCTCGTTGAAAGCCGGCGCCCGGTGGCGGGTGCCGCTGGCGTCCACCGCCTCCATGATGAGGGGATGGATGGTCACCTGAAGGGCGGCGGTGAGGCGCTCCACCAGCCCCTCTTCCCGGTAGGTGTTCATGAGGAAGCCCACCGAGCCGCGATGCATGCCGTAGATGGGCAGGCCGCGATCGCGGAAGCGGTGCAGGGCCTGCAGCATCAGGCCGTCGCCGCCGAGGGCGACGATGACATCCGCCTCCTCCTGCTCCACCGCGCCATAGCGCGCCATCAGGCGCTCCCGCGCGGCCTCCGCCTCCGGCGTCTGGCTGGCGACGAAGGCGATCCTGTTGAAGCGGCGGGGAGCTTCGCTCATGGGTGCGGCGGCCTGGTCGGCATCCGGCGCTGAGCGCCGGGCACGCGGGGAATGGGGTTTGTGGTCTAGCGGCCCGGCCGCCGTCTGTCGAGGCGTCGGCACGGGCGGATGCCATGTCCGGCCAGTCGCCTTCGCCGCCGGCCACGCATCGGCTATGAAGTGCCGCCGGATCGGGAGAAGACCATGCAGCAGCGCCTCGTCTACACCACATTCCCCTCGCGCGATGCCGCGGAAGAGGTCGCCCGTGCGCTGGTGGAGGCGCGGCTCGTCGCCTGCGCCAACATCCTGCCGGGCATGGTCTCGATCTTCCGCTGGGAGGGGCAGGTCGAGCGCGCGGACGAGGTGGTGATGATCCTGAAGACCACCGCCGCCCGCGCGAGCGATGTGGTGGAGGCGGTGCGCGCCCGCCATCCCTATGAGATTCCAGCCATCCTGGTGCTGCCGGTGGAGGGCGGGCTTGCCGCCTATCTCGGCTGGATCGGCGCCGAGGTGGCGGATGCACCGGCCTGAGGCGGAAGCCCCGCGCTACGAGCCCCGCCGGCTCACAGCACCGGGCGCCAGTAGACCGGGATGTAGCGGAAGCCCTCGCCGTCCTTCTCCAGGTGCGCGGCGCCGGGGAAGGGGAAGTGATAGCCGGCCACCTGCGTGCGCTCGGCGGCGAGCCGCTCATAGGTCTTGCGCCGCACCTCCTGCGCCATCACCGGGTCCATGTCGAACACCGCGTGCCAGGTGGGATTGCGCACGAACAGCGCCGGCAGGTTGGTGATGTCGGACTGGATGAAGAGGGCGTCCGATCCCGAGGCGAGTGTGAAGGAGGTGTGCCCCGGCGTGTGGCCGGGCGTGCCCACGGCGGTGAGGCCGGGGGCCAGCTCCTTGTCCCAGGCGTAGCGCTCCACCTTGTCGCCGAACGGCTGGAACACGCGGCGCACATTCTGGAAATTGGGCTTCAGGCCGTCGGGGGCGCGACTCATCTGGCCCTCGTCCATCCAGAACGCCCATTCGCGCGCCGGCACGCTCACCTGCGCATTGGGGTAGGCCGGCGCGCCCTCCGGGGTGAGGAGGCCGTTGATATGGTCCGGGTGGAAATGGGAAATGATGACGTGATCCACCGTGGCCGGATCGACGCCGATACCGGCGAGGGTAGAGCGCACCTGCCCTACCGGACCCGGCTTGCCGCCGTTTCCGGTATCCACCAGCACGCGCTTGCCGCCCATGTCGAGCAGCAGCACGGTGAAGGAGATGGGAACCTCGTTCTCCGGCAGAAAGGCCGCCTTCAGGGCAGCGTTCACGGCTTCGCGGGGCTGGTTGCGCACGAAGGTGTCGGCCAGGGGAATGGTGCGCATGCCGTCGGACACGGCGGTGACCACCACGTCGCCCACCTTGTAGCGATAGGCGCTCGGCACCTGCCCGGCCTGCGGCGCGGCGGCAGCGGGCGCGGCCGGAGGAGTCTGTGCATGTGCCATTCCGCTTCCTGCCACAAGGCCGCCGGCCAGTGTGCCGGCACCCGCGAGCATGGCGCCCGTGGCACCGGCCGTTCCGGCCAGAAGGGTCCGCCGAGAAACCTCGGTCATCAATCTCTCCTCGCTGCATGAAGACGAGGGGAGATTAGGCAGGCGGTATCGCAAGGTCGATGCCGCAGCGGCATTTCGCTCTCACATCGCCGCGAGCAGAAAGGGCCGGCCCGCGCAAACGGACCGGCCCTTTCAAACCACGGATTGTGCGGGACGGATGCGCCTCAGCGCACCGGCGGGGCGTACTGGATGCCGCCCATGCTCCACAGCTGGTTGATGCCACGCGGAATGCCGAGCTTGGAGGCGGCGCCCACGTTGCGCTCGAAGCTCTCGCCGTAATTGCCCACCGCCTTCACGATGCGCACGACGAAATCATTAGTCACGCCCAACTGCTCTCCGTAATTGCCGTCCGTGCCCACGAGGCGGCGCACTTCCGGCTTCTTGGATGCGAGCGCCGCATCGATGGTGGCGGTGGAGACGCCGAGTTCCTCGGCGTTGATCGTGGCGAAGATGGTCCACTTGACGAGGTTGAACCACTGGTCGTCGCCCTGGCGCACCACGGGGCCGAGGGGCTCCTTGGAGATCACGTCGGGCAGCACGATGTGGTCAGCCGGCTTCGCCATGGTCAGGCGCAGGGCATAAAGCTGCGACACGTCCGTGGTGAGGGTGTCGCACTTGCCCTCTTCATAGGCCTTCACCAGGTCGGTGCTGGTGGGCAGGGTGACGAGTTCCAGCGTCATCCCGTTGGCGGCGAAATAGTCCTTGGTGTTGTCCTCGGCGGTGGTGCCGGCCTGGACGCAGACCTTGGACTTGTCCAGCTCCAGGGCGGACGTGACCTTGCGGGAGTCGCGCACCAGGAAGCCCTGGCCGTCATAATAATTGATGGCGGTGAACAGCAGGCCGAGCTTGGCCTCGCGCTCCAGCGTCCAGGTGGAGTTGCGCGAGAGCACGTCGATCTCGCCCTTGGAGAGGGCGGGGAAGCGCTCGTCCGCCGACAGCGGCACGAACTTCACCTTGCTCGGGTCGTTGAAGATGGCGGCGGCGAGGCCCCGGCACACATCCACGTCGAAGCCGGTCCACTTGCCGGAGGCGTCGGGCGCCGAGAAGCCGGGCAGGCCCTTGGACACGCCGCAGACCAGTTCGCCGCGGTCCTTCACCGTCTTCAGGGTCTGCGCCGAGGCCGCCGTTGCGGCAAGCGCAAGGGTGGCGCCGGCGAGAAGCGCCAGGATCGTCTTCATGAATGCCCCCAGTGAGAAATAAGGAGAAAAAGGACCGCCCTCAGAGGGCGGCCTGCTGGCGCACGACGACCTTGGTACCCACGGGCACGCGGCCGTAGAGGTCGATGATGTCGCTGTTCACGAGGCGGAAGCAGCCCGAGGACACGGCAAAGCCGATGGTCTGCGGCTGGTTGGTGCCGTGGATGCGGTAGACGGTACCGCTGATGTAGAGCGCGCGGGCGCCCATGGGGTTGCCGGGGCCGCCGGCCATGAAGCGCGGCAGGTAGGGCTGGCGCTGGATCATCTCCGCCGGGGGGGTCCAGTCGGGCCACTCGGACTTGCGCTCGATGCTCTTGAGGCCGGACCACTGGAAGCCGTCGCGACCCACGCCGATGCCGTAGCGCATGGCGCGGTTGTCGCCCTGCACCAGGTACAGGAAGCGCTCGTTGGTGTGGATGACGATGGTGCCGGGCTTCTCGGTGGTACGGAAATACACCGGCTGGCGACGGAAGGCGGGGTCCATCTGGGCGTAGTCGTCCTGCGGCGCCTCGAGGCCCGGCTGGTCGTCGATGTCCATCACGGCGCCCGGCGCGCCGCGCGGGCCGATCTGGGCGCTGGCAGCGGAAGCGAAGGCGAACACGCCGACCTGGAGCAGGGCGGCGAAGGTCAAGGTCTTGAACGTGGATGGCATCATGCCGGCCTCTCTTTACGCGTCCGAGGGCGAATCCGCCCTTTTGACAGCGGTGACACGTGAATAGGTCGGAAGCGGGGCAGGACATTCCGCTCCGTGGCCAACCCATTCCCCTCCCCGGCGTGAACCGCCCTGCCCCCGGTCCGGACCCGATCCATCAGGTCCGGTCGGACGACGCCGGCATGGCGAACACTCACGACCCCGCTCACGGGATTAGCCGAGGCCGCGCGCGAGGAAAAGGGGGATTGCGGCCCGGGCAGTGCAGCATTTTCCACCCAAAGCGTTGCCGAACGGTATCCACCTGGGCACATCCGCGTGAACACTGCCCGCCAGCCCCCTCAATCCCCCGTTCTGGACGCGGGCACCCGCTCTCGCTTAAAAGACCCGCGTGACCATGAAAAGACGCCTACCTGCGTGGTCCGCAGGAGTGGGCGGCAAGGAGTTGCCTCATGATTTCCCTGACCTTCCCCGACGGCGCCAAGCGCGACTATGCCGAGGGGACGTCCGGCGCGGACATCGCCGCCGCCATCTCCAAATCCCTGGCCAAGAAGGCGGTCGCCGTCACCCTCGACGGCGCGCTCACCGACCTTTCCGAGCCCATCACCCGCGACGCGAAGCTGGAGATCGTCACCCGCGACGACCCGCGCGCGCTGGAGTTGATCCGCCACGACTGCTCGCACGTCATGGCCGAGGCGGTGCAGGAGCTGTGGCCGGGCACGCAGGTGACCATCGGCCCGGTGATCGAGAACGGCTTTTATTACGACTTCGCCCGCAATGCCCCCTTCACCACCGAGGACCTGCCGGTCATCGAGAAGAAGATGCGCGAGATCATCGCCCGCGACCGGCCCTTCACCAAGGAAGTGTGGACCCGCGACGAGGCCAAGCGCGTGTTCGCCGCCAAGGGCGAGGGCTACAAGGTCGAGCTGGTGGACGCCATCCCCGCCGACCAGGACGTGAAGATCTACAAGCAGGGCGAGTGGTTCGACCTCTGCCGCGGCCCGCACATGCCCTCCACGGGCAAGATCGGCACCGCCTTCAAGCTGATGAAGGTGGCCGGCGCCTATTGGCGCGGTGATTCGAACAACCCGATGCTCACCCGCATCTACGGCACCGCCTGGCAGGACGAGAAGGAGCTTGCCGCCTACATCCATCGCCTGGAGGAGGCGGAGAAGCGCGACCATCGCCGCCTCGGCCGCGAGATGGATCTGTTCCACTTCCAGGAGGAAGGCCCCGGAACGGTGTTCTGGCACCCCAAGGGTTGGACCCTGTTCCAGGAGCTGGTGGCCTACATGCGCCGGCGCCTGAAGGCCGACTACAGCGAGGTCAACGCCCCGCAGGTGCTCGACGCCTCTCTTTGGGAGACCTCCGGCCACTGGGGCTGGTACAAGGAAAACATGTTCAAGGTGCAGTCCGCGGGCGACGAGACCAAGGACGAGCGCGTGTTCGCCTTGAAGCCCATGAACTGCCCTGGCCATGTGCAGATCTTCAAGCATGGTCTGAAGAGTTACCGCGATCTGCCTCTGCGCCTTGCCGAATTCGGCGCGGTGCATCGCTACGAGCCGTCCGGCGCGCTGCATGGCCTCATGCGCGTACGCGGCTTCACCCAGGACGACGCCCACGTCTTCTGCACCGAGGAGCAGATGGCGGCGGAGTGCCTGAAGATCAACGACCTGATCCTCTCCACCTACGCCGATTTCGGCTTCGAGGAGATCGTCGTGAAGCTCTCCACGCGCCCCGAGAAGCGCGTGGGCTCGGATGCCGTGTGGGACCACGCCGAAGAGGTGATGACCCGCGTGCTCGGCCAGATCGAGGCCGCCTCGGGCGGGCGCATCAAGACCGGCATCCTGCCCGGCGAGGGCGCCTTCTATGGCCCCAAGTTCGAATACACCCTGAAGGACGCCATCGGCCGTGAATGGCAATGCGGCACCACCCAGGTGGACTTCAACCTGCCGGAGCGGTTCGGTGCCTTCTATGTGGACGCGGACGGCCAGAAGAAGACGCCGGTGATGATCCACCGCGCCATCTGCGGCTCCATGGAGCGCTTCACCGGCATCCTCATCGAGCATTTCGCCGGCCACTTCCCGCTGTGGCTCGCCCCCACCCAGGTGGTGGTGGCCACCATCACCTCGGATGCGGACGACTATGCCGCCGAGGTGGCGGAGCTGCTGAAGGCGGAAGGCCTGCGCGTGGAACTCGACGTGCGCAACGAGAAGATCAACCTGAAGGTGCGCGAGCACTCCCTCGCCAAGGTGCCGGTGCTGCTGGTGGCGGGCAAGAAGGAGGCGGCCGAGCGCACCCTCTCCATCCGCCGCCTCGGCTCCAACGCCCAGACCGGCGGAACGCTGGACGAGGTGGTTGCGGCGCTGGTGGATGAGGCGGTGCCGCCGGATCTCAAGCGCAAGGCTCTCGCCAAGGCCCAGCAGGCGGCGTGAGCACGTTGAACGCGAATGGAAAGGGCGGGTGGCTCAGGCCTCCCGCCTTTTTCTATGGGGCGTCCTGAGGGGCCGGGCGTCGGCCTATTTCTTGAGGTTCGCGATGTAGGCCGCAAGGTCCGTCGCGTCCGCGCGCGTCAGGGAGACCTGCGGCATCTGCGGATGCGGATTCGCCAGCCGCGACACCAGCCAGTCGGCGCTCACACCGCCGTCCCGTTCGGCGATGGCGAAGAAGGTCGGCGCGTCGCTCGCGGCGCTCTGGGGCTGGGCGCCCACCACATGGCAGTTCGCGCACAGGCCGGTGGCGAGCACCCGGCCGGCCTCGGGATCGCCGGCTCGGGCGGCAGCGACAGGCCCGGACAGCAGCAGGAAGGCGAAGGCGGCTCCCGGCAGAAGCCGGGCGGCGGACTTGAGCACCATGGTCGTTCGTCCCTCGGTCTTATCGTTGGGGCACCACTTTCGAGGTACCCGATCCGAGGCACGCTGGCGGGCTATTTCGCCAGCACCTCGATTTCCTGGTTCTTACCGGCTTCCACCTTGATCTCGCGGCTGAAATTCTTGCCGTCCTTGCGCGCGATGGCGGTGTAGTCGCCCTCCGACAGCACGAAGGTGGGGAAGGCGCCGATGGATTCCTTGATGGTATCACCGCCGGGGGTGATCACCGTCCACTGGGTGTCGGCCTGCGCCTCGCCGCCCGCCACCTTCACCAGCTTCAGCATGATCTGCGCGGCACGGTGATGCACGGTGGCGTCGGTGAGCTTGCCGGGGGCGACGGTGACGTCCGCGCGCACCACGGCATTGGCGTCACCATAGGTGGACACCACGTGATAGGTGCCCTCGGGCAGCAGCACCACCTCGCCGGCGCCGGCGCCGCGATAATAGGGCTGGCTGGAGGTGCGGCCCTGCAGGAACGAGCCCTCGAAGATGTCGAAGGTCAGCTTCTGGGCGGGGATGGGCTTGTCGTCCACGTCGGCGGACAAGCGCAGGGCGCCGGCCGGCACGTCGAACGCCTGGCGGCGCGAGAGCGGCCCCATCTGCACCCGCTGGGCGAGCGTGGCGAAGCCGTAGGACACGTGGACGATATAGCCGCCCGGATTGAGGAAGAAGACCGGCGTCGCCTCGGAGCTTTCCGCCACCAGCGGGAAGGCGCCGGTGCTTTCCGGCTGGTCGGCGAAGACGCGCCAGACGAGGCCGCGAGGGATCGCCGCGCCATCGGCCCCGAACCGGGCAAACACGCCAAGCGCCGCCTTGCCGGGTGGCGCCTGCGGCAGCACCGCATGGGGCTCGCGGCTCGACGGGGCGGGAGCGGGAGCGCCACCACCGCCGGGGGCCTGGAACGCCGGGCGCGGCGCGTTGGGCGGGGTCTGGAACGGCCCGGCCGGCGGCGGCGCGGCAGGGGGGCCGAGGAACTGCATGGTTTGCGCAGCGGCATCGCGCGGGGCGGCGAGCACCGGCGCGGCCACGGCCAGCACGGCGCACGCCAGCGCCGCAAGCCGCAGCCCCCGGCGGCGCGGCACAGGGCAGCGAACGGCGGGAGAGCGGCCAAAAGCGCGGGCGAAGCGGATCATGTGTGCTGACGTGCACAATATTCGGGGCGGATTCAAGTCGGCGCCGTTGCGTCAGCTTCGTCCCGCCGCGCCGGAACCGCGCGATCGCCGTCAGGGGAAATGACATTACGCCGGGATTTTCCGGCCACGCCTTTGCCGGCCCGCACCCTGTTCAAACCGGCGGCACTTGCCCTTATGGTGCCGCTCTACCCGCCTTGCCTCTCTCCATTCTTCAGCAGAGCCATTGCCCCATGCCCGACGCTCTCGAACTCCTCGCCACCCGCCGCTCCTCCCGCGTCATCGACCTGGTCGAACCCGGCCCGTCGGCGGACGAGCTGGACACCCTTCTCACCATCGCCTCCCGCGTGCCGGACCATGGCAAGCTGGCCCCCTGGCGCTTCATCGTGTTCGAGGGCGAGGGCCGCGCGCGTGCCGGCGGCAAGCTCGCCGAGGTGCTGGCGGCGTCCGATCCCGGCGTGTCGGAGAAGCGGCTGGAGGACGAGCGCGGTCGCTTTCTGCGCGCGCCGGTGGTGGTGGCGGTGGTCTCGCGCGCCGCCCCGCATGTGAAAATCCCGGAATTCGAGCAGCTCATGTCCTCGGCCGCCGCCTGCCAGAACCTGCTGATCGCCGCCGCCGCCCTCGGCTATGGCGCCACCTGGCTCTCCGAATGGCCGACCTATGATGCCGAGGCCCGCGCGGCGCTGGGCCTGGACACCTTCGAGCGCATCACCGGCTTCATCTATATCGGCACCGCCACCCAGAAGCTGGAAGACCGCCCCCGCCCCGACCTCGCCGCCGTGGTGACGCGGTTCTGAAGGCTCACTCGTCCGACAGCGGGTGCAGGTCGCGGACCATGCTTTTCAGCCGCTCGTCGAGGACGTGGGTGTAGATCTGGGTGGTGGAGACATCGGCATGGCCGAGCAGGGTCTGCACCACCCGCAGGTCGGCGCCGTGTGCCAGCAGATGGCTGGCGAAGGCGTGGCGCAGCACATGGGGCGACAGCTTCGCCGGATCGAGCCCCGCCGCCAGCGCCAACTCCTTCAGATCCCGCGCCGCCTGCTGGCGGGTGACGTGGCCGCTCTCGCTGCCGGACGGGAACAGCCAGCGCGAGGCCTCCAGCCCCGCCGCCCGCCGCGCGGCGAGGAAGGCCAGCATGGCCACCTTCGCCGGTCCCGAGAGTGGGACGAGGCGCTCCTTGCGCCCCTTGCCGGTGACAAGGATGGCCTCGCCCTGCGCCCGCGCGGCAGCGGCGGGCAGCGCCACCAATTCCGACACGCGCAGCCCGCTGGCGTAGAGCAGCTCCACCATGCAGGCGACCCGCCGCAGCCGCAGCATTTCGGCCCGACCCGCCTTCGCCGCGCCGGCTGCCGGCTCCGTCCCCTGCCCCTCGCCCCCCTGCCCCGCATTCAGGCTCGCCTCGGCTTGGGCGGCGCGCGAATGGGCGGTGTCGATGAGGCGGGTGACCTCCGCCACGCTCAGCACCTTGGGCAGGGGCCGGCCGCGCTTCGGGCCTTCCAGCACGGCGGCGGGATCGTCGGCGCGATGGCCCTCGGCGAACAGGAAGCGGTAGAACTGGCGCAGGGCCGACAGCCGCCGCGCCACCGTGGTGGCGGCAAAGCCGCGGGCGGACAGGTCCGCCAGATAGGCGCGGATCGCCGATGTGTCGGCCTCGGCGAGGCGCACCGGGGCGAGGAATTCGGCAAGGTCGGTGAGATCGCGGCGATAGGCGTCGAGGGTGTTGGGCCCGCCGCCGCGCTCGATCGCCTGCATGTCCAGGAACAGCGCCAGCGGTCCCGATGCGGCCAGCCCCTTCTTGGACGACCCCTTTTCAGGTGCCCCGTTTTCGGAAGGCCCGTCTTGGGGCGGCCCATCTTGGGGCAGCCCTTCACCGCTCATTTGCCGATCTTCTCGGCCGGCACGGTAAAGGTGATTTCGCGCTGCTGCGGCTCCACCTTGTTGGCGAGCGCCCACATGGCCGCATAGACGAGGCCGCACAGCACGGCCAGGACCGCCAGCAAGCGGAAGAGCGTCGGCACCTTCGCCTCCTCGTGCCGGGCCGCGAATCGACCCGCGCGGCCCCTCATGCCGAGAGGTGCCACGCCGGGCCGTCTTGTTCAACCGCATTGCCGGCTCGCGTTGCGGATGCTAGAGCCGCACCCGTCCGGTCCGCCGTTCGCGCGCAGGTTTGTATGCGCACGGCCATGCCGCCGCAGCGAGGAAGGCGCGGGTGCAGACCCAGAACATCCCCCCGTCCCGCAAGGACACCGAGACCAGCGAAGCCGGGACCAGCGAAGCCACCCAGGCCGCGCCCGCCGGCGTGACGCCTGTTCCGGCGATTCCTGCCCCGGCGATTCCTGCCCCGGTGACGCCTGCCGACATGGTCCATCGCCTCGGGCGCCGCTCCATCGTGCTGGTGGGCATGCCGGGGGCTGGCAAGTCGTCGGTGGGCCGCAGGCTCGCCAAGCGGCTCGGCCTGCCTTTCGTGGACGCCGACGAGGAGATCGAGCGCGCCGCCTGCATGAGCATTCCGGAAATCTTCGCCCGCCGCGGCGAGGTGGAGTTCCGCGAGGGCGAGAAGCGGGTGGTGGCACGGCTGCTCCAGTCCGGTCCCAGCGTGCTCGCCACCGGAGGCGGCGCGTTCATGAATGGCGAGACCCGCGACGCGGTGGCCCGCCAGGGCGTCTCCGTCTGGCTGCGCGCGGACCTCCACACCCTGCTCAAGCGCGTGAAGAAGCGCACCGACCGCCCCCTCCTCGCCCAGGGCGACCCGGCGGCCAAGCTCGCTACCCTGCTACAGCAGCGCGGCGACACCTACGCCCTCGCCGACGTGATCGTGGACAGCCGCGACGTGGTGCACGAGATGGTGGTGGAAGAGGTGATTGGCGCGGTGCACCGCCATCTCATCCAGTATCCCGAAGGGACCCGTTCCATGTCCGCCCCCCTTGGCCCCGCCTCCCTTGGTCCCGCCGATCTGGCCCATGCCGAGCCCGAGCCCCTGCCCATGGGCGACATTACCCGCAGCACCGTGCGCGTGGACCTGGCCGGGCGGCCCTACGACATCTATATCGGCCCCGGCCTGCTGGCCGAGGCGGGCACCCATGTGACCGCGCTGCGCAAGGGCGCGCGGGTCGCCATCGTCACCGATGCCAACGTGGTGGCCGCCGGGCACCTGAAGACGGTTCAGGAGTCGCTATCCGCCGCCGGCATCGACCATACCGCCATCGTGGTGGAGCCGGGCGAGAAGACCAAGGGCTGGCCCGGCCTCCAACAGGTGGTGGAAGGGCTGATTTCCGCCCGCATCGAGCGGCGCGACCTGGTGCTAGCGCTGGGCGGCGGCGTGGTGGGCGACCTCGCGGGCTTCGCCGCCTCTGTGCTGCGGCGCGGGGTGGACGTGGTGCAGGCCCCGACCACCCTGCTCAGCCAGGTGGATTCTTCCGTCGGCGGCAAGACCGGCATCAACTCGCCCCAGGGCAAGAACCTCGTCGGCGCCTTCCACCAGCCGGTTCTGGTGCTGGCCGACACCGCAGCCCTCGATACCCTGCCCGTGCGCGAAGTCCGCGCCGGCTATGCGGAAGTGGTGAAATACGGCCTGCTCGGCGACCGCTCTTTGTTCGAGACGCTGGAGCGCGACTTTGCCGGCGTGATCGGCGGCGGACCGGAGCGCATCTCGGCTGTGGCGGCAAGCTGCATGGCCAAGGCCGCCATCGTCGCCCGCGACGAGAAGGAAACCGGCGACCGCGCCCTGCTCAATCTCGGCCACACCTTCGGCCATGCGCTGGAGGCCGGCGCCGGCTATTCCAGCCGCCTGCTCCACGGCGAGGGCGTCGCCATCGGCATGGCGCTGGCCTTCGCCTTCTCGGCGCGGCTCGGCCTGTGCCCGGGGCAGGACGTGACGCGGGCGGTGCGGCACCTCGAAGCCGCCGGCCTACCCACGAAGATTTCCGACGTGCCGGGCGAATTGCCGGACACCGACGGGCTGATGACCCTCATCGCCCAGGACAAGAAGGTGAGCCGCGGCGCGCTCACTTTCATCCTGGTGCGCGGCATCGGCGAGGCCTTCGTCGCCAAGGACGTGAATCCGGACGAGGTCCGCGCCTTCCTCGCGGAAATGCGCTGAGGCGCTCCCCTTCTAAAACCGCTTCTCCGGCCAGCGGCACAGATCGGCGATGATGCAACGGCCGCATTCGGGCTTGGCCGCCTTGCAGATGTAGCGGCCGTGCAGGATCAGCCAGTGGTGGGCGTGCAGCTTGAAGCGGTCGGGGATGCGCGCCTCAAGGCCCAGCTCCACCGCCAGCGGCGTCGGGCCGGGCGCAAGGCCGGTGCGGTTGGCCACCCGGAACAGATGGGTGTCCACCGCGATGGTGGGCGCCCCGAAGGCGATGTTCAGCACCACATTGGCGGTCTTGCGGCCCACCCCCGGCAGCGCCTCCAGCGCCTCGCGGTCGCGCGGTACCACACCTGCGTGGCGCTCCAGCAGCAGGCGGGACAGCTCCACCACATTCTTCGCCTTGCCGCGATAGAGGCCGAGGGTGCGGATGTGGCGGGCCACCTCCTCCTCCCCGAGCGTGACCATGGCGGCGGGCGTGGCGGCGGCGGCGAACAGGCCGGTGGTGGCCTTGTTGACCCCCGTATCGGTGGCCTGCGCCGAGAGCACCACCGCCACCAGCAGGGTGAAGGCATCGGTGTGGTTGAGTTCGCCCTTGGGCTCGGGATCCTGCGCCTCGAAGCGGGTGAAGGCCTCGGCGATCTCCTCCTCGCTCCAGGCGACGAGCGTCTTGCCGTGGGCGGCAGCCGCCGCATTGGCCACTGCCTTGTTGCGGCGGGGCGCGGGGCTGGGCGGCAGGGGCACGGCCGGCTTGCGCTTGCCGGAGAGGGCGGGTTTGGCGGCCAGCTCGGCCGGAGCCTTGGTGGTGCCCTTGGTCACGCCTGTGGTTGCGCCGGTCCCTGCCTTGGCCTTCGCTCCGGGCTTGCTCCCCCCCGTCGCGGCTTTCGCCGCCGGCGAGACCGGCGCCTGTCCGGAGGGGGCGGCCTGCGCGCCACGTGGCTTGGCCGATGCGGGGGCACCGGACTTGGCGTCGCCGGACTTGGCGGCCCCAGACTTGGGAGCACCAGGTTTGGCGGCAGCTGCCTCGGACGCAACGGAAGGTTTGGGCGGGGAGATCTTGCGCGGCATTTTTCCGGTATACTGGTCGCCAATGCCCCAAGCCAGCGACCGTGATACCGCACCCGAAGGGGATGCGGGCTCGCCCGAAGAGCCCGTCGTCTATGCGGTGACGCTTGCCCCGCATCGCTCGCTCACCCCGCGTGGCTTTCGCCTGGTGATGATGGGCGTGGGTGGCGTCAGCCTCGTCACCGGGCTCGCCTTCCTCGCCATGGGGGCATGGCCCATCTTCGGCTTCTTCGGCCTCGACGTGCTGCTGATCTATGTGGCCTTCCGCGCCAGCTTCCGCTCGGCGCGGGCGCGCGAGCACATCCTGGTCACCCCCAGCGTCATCGAGGTGCGGCGCGAGCCGGCGCGCGGACGACGCACCATCACCCGACTCAACCCGTTCTGGACCCGCCTGACGCGGGAGGACGACGAGGACCATGGCACGCTGGATGTCGCCCTCGTCAGCGGTCCGCGCACAGTGCCGGTGGGGCGCTTCCTGGGGCCGGACCAGAAGGCCGAGCTGGCGAGCGACCTGTCCCACGCCCTGTCGGTGGTGAAGAAGGGCGTGCCGCGCAATTCGTTCTGAGCGCGCTCAAAGGAACGGCCGCAGCACAACGCCCAGCAGGCCGCGAAAGCGCAGCCGGCCCTCGAAGGCGGCAAGGCAGATGCAGGTGCCGTCGTCATCCACGCGGGGCGAATGCTCCACGTCCCCGTCCGCCTCCACCAGGTCGCCGGCACCGTAATGGCCGGACGGATCGCTGAAGCCGCCGCAGATGACGTGGGTAAATTCCGTTCCAACGTGGGTGTGCCGGGGAATGGCCCGGCCCGGCCCGATCTGGAACAGGAAGACATTGGACTGCCCGTCCTCGGGCACATGCACCCGCCCCATGCGCACGCCGGGCGCCACCGGCATCATGGCACCGATGCGGCGGGAGGTGAGCGGCCGGGGCAGGCGGACGCCCTCCGGCAGCATCAGCCCTTCCGGAAGGCGCGGCACGGCGGCCGGGCCGGAGAATGCGGCCTCCAGATGATCGCGCCGCGCATCTCCGCCCCTCAGGTCCCCGGACACGGGCGGGGGACCAAGCCGCGCCAGGGTACGGGCGAAGGCGTCGCCGGCGAGGGCCGCCGGCTCGGCCGCATCGAGCAGCGCCCCGCCCACCGCCTCGAAACGGCGCACCGCCGCGCGGCAGTGCGGGCAGCCCTGGAGATGGATCTCCACCAGCAGGGCCGGCCCGGCCGGCAGCGTGCCGGCCGCATAGCGCAGCAGGGCCGCATCGCCGGGATGGGAATGGACGCTCATTTCAAATCTTCCAGCAGCGTGCGCAGGCGGCTCAGCGCCAGGCGGACGCGCGACTTGGCGGTGCCGAGCGGAATGCCCAGCTCCTGCGCGATCTGCGAATGGGGCTTCTCCTGAAAGAAGGAGAGCCGGACGATGGTGGCCTGCTCCTCGGAGAGCTTGGCAAGGGCCGCCCGCACCCGCGCCTCGCGCTCGGCGCTCATGAGGATGGTCTCGCCGGAGGTCTCGTCGGCCTCCTCGTCCGCAGCGTCCACATCCACCGTGCTCATGTGGCGCTCGCGGCGCTTCAGGTCGATGGAGAGGTTGCGGGCGATGGTGAAGATCCAGGTGGAGGCGGCGGCGCGCGTGGGGTCGAAATAGGACGCCTTGCGCCACACCATCAGCAGCGTTTCCTGCGCCAGCTCCTCCGCCGCGTTGGCGGAGAGGCCGCTGCGCATGAGGAAGGCCTTCACCCGTGGCGCGAAGTGGCGGAACAGGAGGGCGAACGCCTCGCGGTCCCCGGTGCGGGCGATGGCGACGACGAGAGCGCTCATGTCGGCTCCGGCGCGGGGCTCGGGTGCGGCAGCGCTCATGGCTGGCAACCCGGCAGGGGTTCCGGCCGCCGCGACCGCAAACAGTGCGCCCGCACGCGCGCTGCCGAGCGAACGCGCCCGGGGCGACGGCAGGAGAGGGGAAACCAACAGGCTGGGCTCGGCGACATCCATGCACTCGATACGAAGCCCGGACGCGATCGGATGATACGAGCCCCCGAATGCGCCGCGCGCGCTTCGACCTTAGCCGAGACCCCGAACGGCCTCCATCAACGTCAGCGTGACCCAAAGCATTTTCCGGCCAATGGGATGACGCCCTCATGAGACTGGAGCACTCGCCGCAGGTAGCGGACGACGGCAACAGCGCCAGCTCGCGTGTTGACATTACTGTCCGACGCGAACCGGAGACCCTGCCCACCCGAGGCAGCGCCTGATCGGGCCACGGCTTCACGCCGGCAAAGATTCCAGCACAGCCCCGGACCCCGCGCGGCGCGGCGGCGTTGCCTCCTCGCGGGCACCTTGAGCCGGGCTGGTGCCGCACGTCCCGCTCGGGCACAAACACACCGCTGCGGCAATGAAATCGGGGGGGCGATGCTGGATCAGGTTCATGGTGTGCAACTGGAGGACGCCTCGGGCGGTCCCCAGGCCGGCGGCCCCTCCCGCCGGGCGGCCTTCGGCCTCGATACCCTCAACCTGTTCCTGGCGGATGTGCGCGACGGCCTCGGGCCCTACCTCGCCATCTATCTCATCGCCGTGCGCGGGCCGGACCAGGGGTGGAACGAGGCCACGGTGGGCCTCGTGATGACCATCGCCGGCCTCGTCGGGCTCATCGCCCAGACCCCCGCCGGCGCCCTGATCGACAACAGCCGGAACAAGCCGGCCATCATCATCGGCGCGGCGCTGGCGGTCACCCTCTCCTGCCTCGCGCTGCCGCTGACCTCCAATTTCTACCTCGTCACCGGCACCCAATCCCTCGCCGCCGTCGCCGGGGCGATCTTTGCGCCCGCCCTGTCGGCCATCACACTTGGCCTCGTGGGGCCGAAGGCATTTTCACGGCGCATCGGGCGCAACGAGGCCTTCAACCACATGGGCAATGCCCTGGCGGCGGCCATCGCGGCGGGAACCGCCATCCTGTTCGGGCCCATCGTGGTGTTCTGGCTGATGGCCGCCCTCGCCGTGCTGAGCATCGGCGCCATGCTGGTGGTGCCGCGGGCGGAGATCGACGACACCCGGGCTCGCGGCCTCGCCCACGAGAGAGACGACGCGGAGAAGCCCTCCAGCCTCGGCGTGCTGCTGGCCAACCGCACGCTGCTGCTGTTCGCCGTGCTGTGCTTCCTCTTCCACCTCTCCAACGCCGCCATGCTGACCTCCACCGGCCAGTTGCTCACCAAGGTGGTGGGGAGCGAGCAGGCGACCTCCCTGATCGCCCTGTGCATCGTGGTCGCCCAATGCGTGATGGTTCCCGTCGCCGTCATGGTGGGCGCCAAGGCCGACGCCTGGGGCCACAAGCCCATCTTCCTCGCCGCCTTCGGGGTGCTGGCCCTGCGCGGCGCCCTGTATCCGGTCTCCAACGACCCGTACTGGCTGTTCGCGGTGCAGTGCCTCGACGGCGTCGGCGCCGGCATCTATGGCGCGCTGTTTCCCGTGGTGGTGGCCGACCTGACCTACGGAACCGGACGCTTCAACATCAGCCAGGGTGCCATTGCCACCGCGCAGGGCCTCGGCGCCGCCCTGTCGGCGTCGCTGGCGGGGGTGACCATCGTGTGGGCCGGCTATTCCGCGGCCTTCCTCACCCTCTCGGCCATCGCCGCCCTGGGCTTCGTGATCTATGCCGTGCGCATGCCCGAAACCGGCCGCAGCATCTGAGCGGGGCTGTGGCCGCGCGCCGGTGCATTCCGCCCGGCGAGGCAAGAGGAGGCCCCGCCTCCTCCCGCCTTGGACAGAGCGCGCTATGCGACCAGATCGCGGCGCAATCCGATCGGCGCGCGCGCCGGCGTCAGTATTCGATCACGCCTTCCAGAGCGTAGTGCTTGACGCTCTTGCGGTTGGCGATCAGCTCGTCGATGGAGGGCTCGCCCTTGATGGCGCGGGAGATGGCGAGCTTGGTCGCCTCGTAATTGGTGCGGTAGAGGTCGGCCTTGTCGAGGTCCGGGTCCTCGGCACAGCGCGGATCGAGCCACACCATGATGATCATGGCCAGTTCGTCCACCTCGTCCTTGGGCAGGATACCCTCGCTGACGCAATCGATGATGGCGTCCCCCATGGCCGCCTGCACCACGCCGCCGAGGAGATCCACATACTCGGCGGTGTGGATGGTGGCCTTGGTGGTCATCATGGTCAGCGGGCGCACCAGCTGGTTCAGGTCGCGCACCACGAACATGCGGGTGTGGCCCTGCACCTGCCCCATCATGGAGGCGACCGCCTGCCCCACCGGGCCGCGCACGGAGCCGATCAGCACTTCCGGCATGGCATCGGTGGCCTGCCCCTCCGCCGCCAGAACCGTCGCTTCACCCGCCTTGAACCAGATATCGGTCATGTTTTCCTCCTGTTTGGGACGGCACAGAAGCACCCCGCTGCCGCCCCGTCCACGGCGACCCAGCGTCGCTGCGCCCGATGGCACCCGGACGCTTTGTCCACCGGCCCAAAACCGGCGAAAACCAAGGCGTGGCCGTATTTATTCGCCTCTTGACTCGGCTGGACTCTAGACAACAGCCCTCCGATTCGATTCCAATGGGCTCGATTCGGAGAGATGCGGCACGTCCCTCCAGATCTAGGACGTGGGGGCTCAAGAGCAGTAGGCCGCTCGACGCCCCCGGACACCCGGAGGAGACCGGCGATGGCACGCGCCAACGCTGCGAGCGTAGGCGCGCGCGACCAAGCCATTCGAGGTCTGGCACGGTCGATCGCGCGCCCTGCCTACCAGCGCCTGCTCGATGCGGAGCCGGTCCTGCGCAGGATCGTCCCGGCGCTCATCGTCACCTTCCTGGTGGTGATCGGGGTCGGCGCGGTGGTGCAGATCCACGCCCACCGGGTGGCCGAGCTCAACAACGCCAAGGACGATCTCTCCCTCCTCGCCCTCGCCACCGCCGAGGGCCTGACCCTGCGCGCCGGCAATTCCCTCGCCCGCGTGCCCTCCGCCCTGGAGGAGAGCCTGCCGCCCCGCGCCACCGAGAGCGGGCGGCGCGCCTATGTCACCGACGCCCAGGGCCGCATCATCGCCTCCGCGCCCCGCACCGAGGCGCCGGCCAGCCTTGCCGACCTGATCGACCCGGCCCAGCCCCTCGTCATCTTCGCCGAGCGCGCCGGCGTGCTGGAGGTGCCCTTCGGCACCGGCACGGCGCTGGCCACCGTGCGCAACCTCAACGCCCCGCTGGGGCAGATCGTGTTCCTCCAGCCCACCGAGCGGGCGCTGGCGGCCTGGTCGGATTCCACCACGCTGACGGTGACCCTGTTCACCACCACCGGCACCGTGCTGCTCATTCTCGGCTTCTCGTTCCACTGGCAGGCGAGCCGGGCGCGCGAGGCGGACGCCATCTACGACACCGTGCGCCGGCGCATCGACACCGCGCTCAACCGCGGCCGCTGCGGCATGTGGGACTGGGACATGGCCCGTGGGCGCATGTACTGGTCCGACACCATGTTCGAGATCCTCGGGCTGGAGCGCAAGGACGAGCTGGTGTCCTTCGGCGAGATCGCCAAGCTGGTGCATCCCGACGACGGCGACCTCTACGAGCTGGCCCAGGAGCTGGCCGAGCGGCCGGGCACGCCGGTGGACCGGGTGTTCCGCATGCGCACCGCCAAGGGCGACTTCGTATGGCTGCGCATGCGCGCCGAAGTGGTCCAGCAGCAGGGCGAGGACGGCCCCCACCTCATCGGCATCGCCATGGATGTCACCGAGGCCCAGCGCATGGCCGAGCGCACGGTGACCGCCGACATGCGCCTGCGCGACGCCATCGAGAGCATTTCGGAAGCCTTCGTGCTGTGGGACAGCCAGAACCGGCTGGTGCTGTGCAATTCCAAGTTCCAGTCCCTGCACGAGCTGCCCGACGAGGCCATCCACGCAGGCACCCCGTTCGAGACCATCGCCTCGGTGGGCCGCCACCCCATCACCCGCACCCCGCTGAAGCCCGAGGACAAGCCCGAGGAGGGCTCGCGCGCCTTCGAGGCCCAGCTCTCCAACGGCCGCTGGCTGAAGATCGCTGAGCGCCGCACCAAGGACAACGGCTACGTCTCGGTGGGCACCGACATCACCACCATGAAGCGCCATGAGGAGCGCCTCATGGACAACGAGAAGCGCCTGATGGCGCTGGTGGCGGACCTGCGCAAGTCCCAGCAGACCCTGGAGCACCAGGCCCAGCAGCTGGCGGAACTGGCGGAAAAGTATTCGGAAGAGCGCAACAAGGCCGAGGACGCCAACCGCGCCAAGAGCGAGTTCCTCGCCAACATGTCCCACGAGCTGCGCACGCCGCTCAACGCCATCATCGGCTTCTCGGAGATTATGGAGAGCGGCATGTTCGGCCCGCTCGGCTCGGAGAAATACGCCGAATACTGCACCGACATCAAAGGCTCCGGCACCTACCTCCTCGACGTCATCAACGACATCCTCGACATGTCGAAGATCGAGGCCGGCCGCATGCAGCTGGAGGTGGAGGACCTGGCCCTCGACGACATCATCGCCGACGCCCTGCGCGTCACGGCCGTGAACGGCGACGAGAAGAACATCGACATGACCATGGCGGCGGCGCACAACCTCGCCATCAAGGGCGATCGCAGGGCACTGAAGCAGATCCTGCTGAACCTGCTCTCCAACGCGGTGAAGTTCACCCCCGAGGGCGGCAACATCGCGGTGAAGGCGCGCATCAACGGCGCGGCGGCGGTGATCGCCATCGAGGATACCGGCATCGGCATCGCCAAGGACGCGCTGGCGCGGATCGGGCGGCCGTTCGAGCAGGTGGAGAGCCAGTTCACCAAGACCCACAAGGGCTCGGGCCTGGGCCTCGCCATCGCCAAGTCACTGGTGGAGCTGCACGGCGGCGCCATGCGCATCCGCTCCGTCGAGGGGCGCGGCACCACCGTCATCGTCCGCCTGCCGGTGAACGGCCGCGCCGCCAACTCCAACGAGACGCCGCGGCTGGCCGCGGTGATGTGAGCGGACGCTCGGACCGACGGCCCCGGTCTCAACCGTTGTCGTTGCCGCCGCGCCCGATCCCGCCCGCCAGAAGCCGCAGCAGGAAGCCGAGGCGCGGCAGGTAATCCAGCGTCCCGTCCGCCCCACCGGCCCGGCGGACGGTCCGAGACCACCAGCGCCGGCCCCTCCACCGCCAGCCCCGACATCCCGCTCGGCTCCCGGCCCTGCCCCGCTCCATCCGCCCCTTGCGGGCCGCCCGCCCCTGCCGTTAAGCCTGGAGCCATAAGCAGCCTGCGCCGGCGCGCGCGGGCGGATGGAGGCAGCACCGATGGCCCACAGGCGTTTCCCACGAACCGGCCGGCGCGCCGGCCTTCCCTCCACAGCCCTCGCCCTCCTCCTCCTCGCCTCCCCCGCCCTCGCCCAGACCCAGATCGACGCCTCCCGGCCGCCGCCGCAGACGTCGGGCGTGCCCATCCCCAAGGGGCAGATCGAGAGCGCGGTGGGCAAGGTCGATGCCCTCGCCCGGGACCTCATGGCGCGCAGCGGCGTGCCCGGCCTCGCGGTGGCCGTGGTGCACGAGGGCAAGACGGTGTTCCTCAAGGGCTATGGCGTGCGCAAGGTGGGCGAGAGCGCGGCCATTGACGCGGACACCGTGTTCCAGCTCGCCTCCCTGTCCAAGTCGGTGGGCGCCGGCGTTGTCGCCCATGAGGTGGGCAAGGGCACGGTGAAGTGGGACACGCCGGTGGAAGACCTGCTGCCCTGGTTCGCCCTGAACGATGATTGGGTGTCCGAGCACGTCACCATCGCCGATCTCTACAGCCACCGTTCCGGCCTGCCGGACCATGCTGGCGACGAACTGGAAGACCTCGGCTACGATCGGCGGCAGGTGCTGGAGCGGCTGAAGAAGCTGCCCCTCGCCCCGTTCCGCGTCTCCTACGCCTACACCAATTTCGGCGTCACCGCCGCCGCCGAGGCTGTGGCCACCGCATCGGGCAGGGACTGGGAGACCCTGTCGGACGAGGTGCTCTACAAGCCGCTGGGCATGGCCTCCACCTCCTCGCGCTTTTCCGACTACATGGCCCGGCCCAACCGCGCCGTGCCCCATGTGCGGGTGGGCAAGATCGGGGAGAGCAAGACCTTCGCCGCGAAGTTCCAGCGCGATCCGCAGGCCCAGTCCCCGGCGGGCGGGGTGAGCTCGTCCGTGCGGGACATGGCCCGCTGGCTCGGCTTCGTGCTGGGCGGCGGCACCTACGAGGGCCGGCAGGTCGTGCCCGAGAAGGCGCTGCTGCCCGCCATGCGGCCGGAGATGATCTCCTCGCCCGCCTATGCCGCTGACGCCCGCGCCGGCTTCTATGGCTATGGCTTCGCGGTGAACGTGTCGCCGGCGGGCCGGGTGATGGTCGACCATTCCGGCGCCTTCATTCTCGGTGCCGGCACCAATTACGTGCTGCTGCCGTCCGAGAAGCTGGGCATCGTGGTGCTCACCAATGCCCAGCCCACCGGCGTGCCGGAAGCCCTCTCCGCCAGCTTCATGGACCTTGCCCAGTTCGGCACGGTGACGCGGGACTGGCTCGCCGCCTATGGCCCCCTCATCGATCCGCTCTACACGCCGCTCGGCGCTCTCGCGGGCAAGATCGCGCCGGCCAAGCCGGCGCCGGCCAAGTCCCTGTCCGCCTATGTGGGCACCTATGCCAATGCCTATTTCGGCGAGGCGCGGGTGAGCGAGGACAAGGGCCGCCTCGTCCTCACCGTGGGACCGAAGCCCCGGGTCTTCACCCTCGACCACTGGAGCGGGGACGATTTCATCTTCCGGCCCGAGGGCGAGGAGACGGCGCCGGCGGGATCGGTGTCGCAGGTCACCTTCTCGGACCGGCGGATGAAGGTGGAATTCTTCAACGACAACGGCCTCGGCACCTTCGAGCGGCGGTGAGGGGGAGCGGATTTCAGGGGGCCATGTCCCGCGTCCCGAACCGGCGCGGCCCCCTCTCCCGCCCTAACTCGGCTGTTGCCGAGTTCGGATCCCCAAGGGTCGAAGCCGGAAACATCCGGCTTCGATGCGGGGGAGGGTTGGGGTGGGGGCAAGACGCCGGAGGCTGAGCCAAAGGCCCCGGAAAGAACAAACCAGGAAACGATAGCAATAACCGATTCGGACACGCTGCGTTCCGACTGCGTGTGGTCCCGGGGCGCGGAGTGTACCGGAATGGGACGTGGCCGTGCCCCCGAAGGGCGGGATTGCGGCAGCCGCCAGCCCCCACCCTGCCCTCCCCCGCAAGCGGGAGAGGGTTCAGCGGCTCGACACTCCCAAGAGCCCCCCTCACGGCCCCAGATAGACCGCGAGGCGGGCGGCGGCGTTGCGCAGGTGCTCCTCGGCGGCGGCGCGGGCGGCGACGGGGTCCTTCTTCTCGATGGCGGCGAAGATGGCATCGTGCTCGCGCTGCACCGCCTGGGCGAGCCCGCCATGGCGGGCCGTGTTCGCCCGCGCCGTGCGGATGAAGTGGCGCACCCGGTGATCGAGGAACTGGGACAGGTCGCGGAAGTAGGGATTGCCCGTGGCCTCCACGATACTGCGATGAAACGCCATGTCCTCGTCCACCCCCGGCTCGCCGCGGACGATGGCATCCTGCATGGCTTCGAGCTGTTCCCCGATGCGGGCGAGATCCTCTTCCGAGCGGCGCACGGCGGCATGGGCGGTGGCGGTGGCCTCCACCGCCATCAGCAGCTCGACGATGGCGCGCATCTCCACCTTGTCGCTGAAATCGGCGATGTCGAGCCGGAAGGTGGAAGCGGCGCCCGGCTCGGCCACGAACGCGCCGGCACCCTGGCGGGTGGTGACCAGGCCGTCATGCTTCAGCCGCCCCACCGCCTCGCGCACGATGGGCCGGCTGACGCCGTAGGTCTCCGCCATCTGGTGCTCGGTGGGCAGCCGCTCGCCCGGCTGGAGGCGGCCGGAGGCGATCTCCTCCCGGAGCCGGTGCGCCAGCGTCTCGGCGAGGGAAGGCGCCCGGCCGATGATGTCGCGGGG
Source organism: Xanthobacter oligotrophicus (assembly GCF_008364685.1). GTDB lineage: Bacteria > Pseudomonadota > Alphaproteobacteria > Rhizobiales > Xanthobacteraceae > Xanthobacter > Xanthobacter oligotrophicus. The sequence goes on along the minus strand of NZ_VTTL01000004.1, from coordinate 365,479 downwards.
TTGGGCCATCCGTTGCTCCTAGCTCAGCCGACCGAGCCGCGCGCAAAATCGCGCGACTCTATCTGCAAACTCAACTCGCAATATAAAGACCACCGTTCACATGGACCGTCTCGCCGGTGACGAAACTGGCCCAGTCGGAGGCAAGGAAGGCCACCACGCGTGCGACCTCCTGCGGCGTGCCGAGCCGCTTCGCCGGCGTTCCCGCGATCAGCGCCGCCCCGTTGGCGTCCATCAGGCCGCGCACCATGGGCGTGTCGATGAGGCCGGGGGACACGGAATTCACCCGCACCCGGGGCGCCAGCTCCATGGCCAGCGTCCGGGAAAAGTTGAGCACCGCCCCCTTCGCCGCCGCATAGTCCGCATGCCCCACGCTGCCGCGATGCCCCGCCATGGAGGCGACGTTCACGATGGCGGCGTTTTCGGAGAAATGGGGGATGGCCGCCCGGCAGGTGTAGAATACCCCGTCGAGATTGACCGCGATGCCGGTGCGCCAGTGGGCATCCGACATCTCCGCCACCTTGCGGTCGCGGTAGAGGCCGGCGGAGGTGACGAGCACGTCCAGCGCGCCGAAGCGCTCCTTCACCAGCGCGAGGGCGCGGTCGGCGTCGGCAGGGTCGGCCGCATCCTGCCGGATGCCGACGGCGCGGGTGCCGCTGGGGTCCAGCTCCCGGGCGAAGGCGGCGATGCCAGCCTCGTCCAGGTCGGTGAGCACGCAATTGGCGCCGAGCGCGAAGAAGGTCTCCGCGATGGCGCGGGAGATGCCGCCGTTGGCGCCGGTGAGCAGCAGGGTCCGGTTCCTGAAGTCGAACATGGAGATCCTCCCGAACTTCAGGTCATCAGCCAGCCGCCGGCCACGTCGATCACCTGGCCGGTGACGAAGGCGGCAGCGTCCGACGACAGGAAGCGGCAGACCTCCGCCACCTCCTCCGGCTGGCCGAGGCGGCGCAGGGGCGTGACGAGCCGCACCGCCTCGTTGGCGGCGGTGGCGGTGCCCCGCACCATGGGGGTGTCGATGCGGCCGGGGGCGATAGCGTTGACCGTTATGCCGTAAGGCCCCAGCTCCCCCGCCAGATGCTTGGTGAAGCCGATGAGGGCGGCCTTGGAGGCGGCATAATGCACCCCCACGATGTCGCAATAGGTGCGCCCCGCCACCGACGAGATGTTGATGATGCGCCCGCGCCCCAACGCCTTCATGCCCGGCGACAGCGCCCGCACGCAATTGAAAGCGCCGGTGAGGTTGACGTCGATCACCCGCCGCCATTCGGCCGGGTCCATGTCCGGCGCCTCGGCCCGGCGCCCGTCGGCCCCGCCCTTGGGCGAGATGCCGGCATTGTTGACCAGCACGCTCACCGGCCCAAGCGCCTCGGTGGCGGCGCGGGCGGCGGCTTCCACGGCCGCATAGTCGGCCACGTCGGCGGCAAGGCCAATGGCCTTCACCCCGCGCTGGATGGCGGCGTTGGCGGCCTCCTCGGCGAGGGCGGGATCAAAGTCCACATAGGCGACGGCGGCGCCAGCATCCGCATGGGCGTCCGCCATGGCGCGGCCGATGCCGCGCCCTGCTCCGGTGACGAAAACGACGGGGGAAGACGACAAGTTCACCGTCCGGTCTCCAGCATGATCTTGCCGAGGTGGGCGCTCGATTCCATGAGCGCATGGGCCTCCCGCGCCTGATCCAGCGGGAAGGTGGCGTGGACGAAGGGCTTGATCTTGCCCGCCTCCAGCAGCGGCCACACGTCCCGCTTCAGCGCTTCGGCGATCTCGGATTTCAGCGCCACGGAGCGGGCGCGCAGGGTGGAGCCGGTGAAGGTCAGGCGCTTCAGCATCACCGGCATGAGGTCGATCTGGACCTCGCTCGGCTGGAGGAAGGCGATCTGCACGAGGCGCCCTTCCACCGCCAGCGCCTGGAGGTTGCGCGCCACGTAGGGACCGCCCACCATGTCGAGGATCTCGTCAACGCCGCGCCCGTCAGTCAGCGCCTTCACCTCGGCGACGAAGTCCTTGGCGCGATAGTCGATGGCGGCGTCCGCGCCCAGCTTCAGGCAGAAATCGCACTTCTCCGGCGAGCCGGCGGTGGCGATGACACGCGCTCCGGCATGGTGCGCCAGCTGGATGGCGGTGGAGCCGATGCCGCTCGACCCGCCGTGGATCAGGATGGTCTCGCCCGACTTCAGGCGTCCGCGGGTGAAGACGTTGTCGTAGACGGTGTAATAGTTTTCCGGCAGTCCGGCGGCCTCAAGCAGCGAAAGCGGCTTTGGAATCGGCAGGCAGAGCGGGGCTTCCGCCACGCAATACTCGGCATAGCCACCCGAGATCACCAGGGCACAGACTTCATCGCCGATCTTCAGAGACTCAACACCCTCGCCGAGCGCGACGACGCGGCCCGCAATCTCGAGGCCCGGAATTTCCGTGGCGCCGGGGGGCGGGGGATAATTGCCGGCGCGCTGGAGGCAGTCGGGGCGATTGACACCCGCGGCCACCACCTCCACCAGCACCTGCCCCGGCCCGGGGCAGGGCACCGGCGCGGTCTCGATGGCAATGACCTCCGGTCCGCCGGCTCCGGTGAATCGGGCATGGCGCATGGAACTGGGAATTTCAACCACCGGCATTCCTCCCTCGGGCCTTCCGCGAGGCGTCTTGTCGGCGCCTCTTCGCGGCGGGCACCTCGATGCGGGAAAACTACAGAAGTCCTACTTGTCAGGCAACTTGGTTATCTGCATTATCCGCAGCGCCAGACGGGCGGCAATGTCCGCCCCACCGCCGTCGGGCACTTAAAAATCGTGCCCGCATAACGGGTTGCAAGAGCCGGCCTCCGATGCGCCGGACGAGGGAGGAGACGATGAAGAGTTTCGCGCGGGCGGCATTGGCCGCCGCACTGCTTGTTGCCGTCTCCCCCTTCGCGGGACCCGCGGCGGCCCAGGGCACGGTCAAATTTGGCGCCCTCTATCCCTTCTCGGGCGGCCTCGCGCTTCTGGGCGACGAGAGCTTCCGCGGCTTCGAGCTGGCGGTTGAAGAGCGCAACGCAGCCGGCGGCATCGACGGCAAGAAGATCGAGTTCATCAAGGGCGACGCGGTCGATCCCAACCAAGCGGTGGGCGAGGCCCGGCGCCTCACCTCCGTGGACAAGGTCTCGGCCATTTTCGGCACTTACTCCTCGTCCCTGTCGCTGGCGGCGACGCAGGTGACCGAGCTCGCCGGCGTGCCCTATTTCGAGCTGGGCGCGGTGTCCGATCCCATCACCGAACGCGGCTTCAAATACGTCTTCCGCACCAATGCCACGGCCCGTGACTTCGCCAACCGCATGGTGGATTCGGTGATCGAGGCGGTGGCTCCGGCCCTCGGCGTGAAGGCGACGGACCTCAAGGTCGGCATCATCCACGAGGACAGCCTCTACGGCCAGACGGTCTCCGGCTATCAGAAGACCCGTGCCAAGGAGAAGGGCCTCAACGTAGTCGAGGTCCTGCCCTATTCGGCGAAGTCCGTGGACCTGACCCCGGTCATCCTGCGCCTCAAGTCGGCCGGTGTGGACGTGGTGCTGCAGACCTCCTACCAGAACGACACCGTGCTGTTCTTCCGCCAGATGAAGGACCAGGGCTACAAGCCCAAGGCGGTGATGGGCGCCGGCGGCGGCTATTCCACCCGGGACACCATGCAGGCCGTGGGCGCGGAGAACATGGAAGGCGCCCTCGACGTGGACTTCACCCAGTTCAACACGAACCCCAAGGCCACTCCCGGCCTCACGGAATTCGTGGCGAAGTACAAGGCGAAGTACGGCATCGATCCGCGCTCCGGCCATTCGCTGGCCAACTATATGGGCGCCAAGGTGTTCTTCGACGCCATCGCCAGCGCCAAGAGCACGGACGCCGACAAGGTGCGCGCCGCCGTGCTGAAGGTGGACATCCCCGTGGGCGAGACCGCCACCGGCTGGGGCGCCAAGTTCTCCGAGCAGGGCCAGAACACCCGCGCCCAGCCCTTCCTCATGCAGTGGCAGGGCGGCAACCTCGTCACCGTGTTCCCCGAGGCGGCCGCGGTCGCCAAGCTGAAGACCGGCGTCGGCGCCAACTGACGCTTTTCCGATTGCCTGCGGCGCCCCCGTCGGGTCGCCGCGCAGCCCCCGCGCGATCTGGCCTCGCGCGGGGGCAAGCATCCCCAAAGCATTCACCAAGCTATTCACCCCATGTCCGGCCCCGTGCCGAAAGACCCCGCGAACACAACTGGAGCGGAGCGCGATGGACGTTCTCATTCAGCTGGTGCTCAACGGCATCCTGCTCGGCAGCATGTATGCCATCATCAGCGTCGGCCTCACCCTCATCTTCGGCATCGTCCGGGTGGTGAACTTCGCCCATGGCGAGTTCCTGATGGTCGGCATGTATGCGGCCTACCTGCTCGCCGCGAAGTTCGGCCTGCATCCCTATGCATCCGCGATTCCCGTGGTGCTGCTGCTGTTCGCCCTCGGCGCGCTGGTGCAGCGCTTCATCATCCAGCCGCTGCTTTCCGCCGACGAGCATATCCAGATCTTCGCCACGGTGGGCTTGTCCACCGCGCTGGTGAATCTCGCGCTGCTGCTGTTCGGCGCCGATCTTTATTCGGTGCCGCCGTCTTCGGCGCAGGGCTCGGTCCAGGTCGCCGGCTTCACCCTGGTGAAAGGGCAGATCGTGATGTTCGTCTGCGCGCTGGCGCTGGTGGCGGGGCTGCACCTGTTCATGCAGTCCACCGCGCTGGGCCGCGCCATCCGCGCCACGGCGCAGAACCGCAACGCGGCGCTGCTGATGGGCGTGAAGGTGGACAAGATCTACGTCATCGCCTTCGGCATGGGCGCGGCCTGCGTGGGCCTTGCCAGCGCGCTGGTGATGCCGCTTTATCCGGTGACACCCACCATCGGCACCTATTTCGTGCTCACCGCCTTCGTGGTGGTGGTGCTGGGCGGCATGCGCTCCATGTACGGCGCCTTCTTCGGGGCCATGATCATCGGCCTCGTGGACAGCCTCTCCGGCTATTACATCGCGCCCGACCTGAAAGAGGTCGTCTACTTCGCGCTGTTCCTCCTGATCCTCATCTTCAAGCCCACCGGCCTGTTCGGCCTCGGCCGCGGCACGGAGTGACACGATGAGCCTTCACGACTCCTCGCTCAAGGACTCCCGGACCGCCCCTACCCCCGGCGGGCTCTCGGTCCTGTCCCGGCTCACCGATCCGCGCGTCTATTGCGCGCTGATCGCCCTGTCGCTGCTGGTCATCATCCCGGCCTGGTCGGGCTCCACCTTCATGGTGCATGTGTTCGTCACCATCTGCGTGTTCGGGGCGCTCTCCACCGCCTGGAACATCCTGGGCGGCTATGCCGGGCAGCTGTCGCTGGGCCACACGGTGTTCTACGGCCTGGGCGGCTATACGGCAGCGCTGCTGCTGACCCATTTCGGCCTGTCGCCCTGGATCGGCATGATCGCTGGCGCGGCGCTGGCGGCCCTCGTCAGCCTGGGCATCGGCTATCCCTGCTTCCGCCTGCGCGGGCCGTTCTTCTCGCTGGCCACCATCGCCTTCCTGGAGGTGGTGCGGCTGTTGTCCATCCACTTCAACGGGGTCACCGGCGGCTCGGCCGGCCTCGTGGTGCCGCTGCAGATCGGCTGGCCGTGGATGATCTTCCGCGACAAGATCAACTATCTCTACATTGCATTCGGACTTCTGGTGCTCTGCCTGGCGGTGTCCTACGCGATCCGCCATTCCCGCCTCGGCTATGCGCTCACAGCTGTTCGTGAACGCGACAGCGCGGCCCAGGCGGCGGGCATCAACATCAACGGCGTCAAGCTCTGGGCCATGGCGATCTCGGCGGCGCTCACCGCATTGGTGGGCACCTTCCACGCCATGTACATGACCTTCCTGGAGCCCGCGACGCTGTTCTCCCTCGCCACCGCCATCGAGATCGCCATGTTTGCCCTGATAGGCGGCCTCGGGACGGTGGCGGGGCCCCTGCTCGGCACGGTGCTGGTGGTTCCGCTCGCGGAACTCGCCCGCGGCTGGCTCGGGGCCTCGGCCAACGGCCTGCATGGCTTCGTCTATGGGTCCGTGCTGGTCATCATCACGCTGACCCTGCCGGGCGGCCTCGTGGGCACCTTCGGCCCGTTCGTGGTGCGCCTCATCGACAGGCTGCCCGGCGGCGGACGGACGCGCGCGGATGTGGTCGCGCCCGCCACCAAGATCATCACCGGCACCCCCGGCGAGGTGGTGCTGAAGGCGCAGAACCTCGTCAAGCGCTTCGGCGGGCTGACCGCCACCGACAACGTCTCCCTCACCCTGAAGCGGGGCGAGATCCTGGGCGTGATCGGCCCCAACGGCGCCGGCAAGACCACCGTCTTCGCCCAGCTCTCGGGCTTCCTCACCCCCAATGCCGGCACCATCGAGATCCTCGGCCCCGACGGCAAGTGGCACCAGCCCAGTTCGCCGGACGCTTTCGCCCGGCTCGGCATCGGCCGCACCTTCCAGATCGTCCAGCCCTTCGGCAAGCTGAGCGTGCTGGAGAACATCATGATCGGCGCCTTCCTGCGCCATCGCTCCGTGGACGATGCCCGCGCCGTCGCCTTGAGGGTGGCGAAGCTCATGGGCCTCGACGACGTGAAGGACCTGGAGGCGGGAACCCTGCCCATCGGCGGCCTGAAGCGGCTGGAGGTGGCGCGCACGCTCGCGACCGAGCCCGCCATCCTGCTGCTGGACGAGGTGATGGCCGGCCAGAGCCAATCCGACACCCTGAAGATGGTGGAGCTGATCCGCGCCATCCGCGACACCGGCGTCACCGTGATCGCCATCGAGCACAACATGCAGGCCATCATGAGCCTGTCCGACCGCATCGTGGTGATCGACAGCGGCAAGGTGATCGCCGAAGGCAAGCCCGACGCCGTGGTGCGCGAGAGACGGGTGATCGAGGCCTATCTCGGAGAGGATTTCGTCGATGCTCAAGGTCTCTGAGATCACCGCCGGCTACGGCCGCACTGTCATCCTCCAGGACGTGTCGCTCCGGGTGGGGCGCGGCGAGGTGGTGACCATCATCGGCTCCAACGGCGCCGGCAAGACGACGCTGCTGCGCGCCATCTCGGGCCTCGTGAAGCCGACCGCCGGCAGCATCGAGTTCGACGGCCAGCGCATCGACCGCCTGCCCCCGGACGAGATCGTCGGCGCAGGCCTCATCATGGTGCCGGAAGCACGCCAGCTGTTCCCGGTGATGAGCGTGCGCGACAACGTGCTGATGGGCGGCTACCACCCCAAGGTCCGCGCCGGCATGGCCCAGCGCTTCGACGAGGTGCTGGACATCTTCCCTCGCGTGCGCGAGCGCCTCGACCAACTCGCCGGCTCCCTCTCCGGCGGCGAGCAGCAGATGGTGGCCATCGCCCGCGGGCTGATGGCGAAGCCCAAGCTGCTGATGCTGGATGAACCCTCGCTGGGCCTTGCCCCCATCATCGTGCAGCAGATGTTCGACGTCATCGACCGCATCTGCAAGACCGGCACAACCGTGCTGCTGGTGGAGCAGAAGGCGTTCCACGCCCTGAAGATCGCCGACCGCGCCTATGTGATCGAGAACGGCCAGATCGCCCTCGAGAACACCGGCATCGGCCTTTTGTCCGACCCGCACATCAAGACCGCCTACCTCGGCATCTGAGCCTTCGGGCCACCCCCGGAACCTGCCCCATGACCACTGCTCCGACCACCCGCGAGATCACCGGCCTGACCCGGGTCTACGGCATCCTCGCGGACCCCATCCATCACGTGAAGACGCCGCAGATGCTCAATGCGCTGATGGCGCGCGAGGGCCGCGACGGGGTGATGGTGCCGTTCCAGGTCGCCCCGGACGACCTCGCGACCCTGGTCGCCGGCCTCAAGACCATGAAAAGCCTCGGCGGCTTCGTGGTGACGGTGCCGCACAAGACCGCCATCGTGGACCTGTGCGATGCCGTCTCCGACAGCGCGCGCCGCATCGGCGCCGTGAACACCGTGCGTCGCGAGGCGGACGGCCGGCTCATCGGCGAGATGCTGGACGGCAAGGGCTTCGTCGGCGGCCTACTGGCGGCGGGCATCGATCCGAAGGGCAAGAGCATCTATCTCGCCGGCGCCGGCGGGGCAGCCAACGCCATCGCTTTCGCCTTCGTGGAGGCCGGCATCTCCCGCCTCACCATCGCCAATCGCACCCGCGCCAAGGCGGAGGACCTTGCCGCCCGCCTGGCCGAAGCCTATCCGGCGGCGCAGGTGGACATCGGCACCCCTGACCCCTCCGGCCACGACATCGTGGTGAACGGCACCTCCCTCGGCCTCAAGGACGGCGATGCCCTGCCGCTCGATGCCGCGCGCCTTGCCCCGGAGCAGATCGTGGCCGAGGTGATCATGCAGCCGGAGGAGACCGCCCTCCTCACCGCCGCCAAGGCCAAGGGCTGCCGCATCCATTTCGGCAAGCCCATGCTGGCTTGCCAGCTCGACCTCATGGCCGACTTCCTCGGCATGCGCGCGCTTCCGGGAGCCGGCAAGTGAGCGGGTCCCTCGCTGGTCGCTGCGCCCTCATCACCGGCGGCGCCTCCGGGCTTGGCCTTGCGGTGGCGCAGGCGTTCCGGGCGGAGGGCGCGGCACTGGTGCTGCTCGACCTCGACCCCGCCGCCGAGGCGCGGGCGCAGGAGCTGGGCGAAACCATCGCGGTCAAGGGCTCAGTCACGCGGAAGGCGGATATCGTCCGCGCCTTCGACGCCGCCGAGGCCCGCTTCGGCCCGGTGGACATCTGCGTCGCCAATGCCGGCGTCTCCCAGAACGCGCCCACCCTCTCGGTCACCGAGGAGGAATGGGAGCGCGTCATCGACATCAACCTCACCGGCACTTTCCTCACGGCGCAGGAGGCGGGGCGCCGCATGATCGCCCAGGGCGGCGGCTCGCTGCTGCTGATGGCCTCCATGTATGGCGTGGTCGCCGCGCCCGAGCGCATCGGCTACTGCGCCTCCAAGGCGGCCGTCGCCATGATGGCGAAAGCCCTCTCCTGCGAATGGGCGCGGGACAAGGTGCGGGTGAACGCCATCGCCCCCGGCTATGTGCGCACCGCGCTGCTGGACGACCTCGCCGCCCGCGGCCGCCTCGACCTCGACCGCCTGAAGGCCCGCACCCCCATGGGCCGGCTGGTGGAGGCGGAGGAAGTGGCGCGCATGGCGGTGTTTCTCGCCTCCGATGCTTCGAGCGCGGTCACCGGGCAGGTGATGGGCGTGGACGGCGGCTGGTCCGCCTACGGCTATGTGTGACGGCATGCCGTGTCCGGGCTTTCCACGGCAAGGACACGGCCTTTGCGGGAGAAAGGGGCTTGCGGCGCGCGGCCAACGGATGCATCCGCTTCGCCACCGCGCGGGCGGGGCCATCCGGCTCAAGCCCGCACCCGTTTCATGCCAGATGTCTTGAGGGCTGCCTCATGAGCGCCGATCTTGTTTCCCGCCTTGCCGCCATTCTCGGCCCCTCCGGCCTCCTCGCCGACGAGGCCGACATGGCATCTTATGCCATCGACTGGCGCCGCCTCTTCCCCGGCCGCCCGCTGTGCGTCGCCCGCCCCGCCTCCACCGCCGAGGTCGCCGAGGTGGTGAAGGCCTGCCGCGCGGCCGGCGCCGCCATCGTGCCCCAGGGCGGCAATACCGGCCTTGCTGGCGGCGCAGTACCGGACGCCTCGGGCGGACAGGTGGTGCTTTCGCTGAACCGCATGAACAAGGTGCGCGCCGTGGACCCGGTGGGCCTGACGATCGCGGCCGACGCCGGCTGCATCCTCAAGGTGGCGCAGGATGCCGCCGCCGAGGCCGGTCGCCTCCTGCCCATAAGCCTTGCGGCGGAAGGCTCGGCGACCGTGGGCGGGGTGGTCTCCACCAATGCGGGCGGGGTCAATGTGGTGCGCTACGGCATGGCCCGCGCGCTGGTGCTGGGCCTTGAGGTGGTGCTCGCCGATGGCACCATCGTGGACATGGCCCGCCAGCTCCGCAAGGACAATGCCGGCTACGACCTGAAGCAGCTCTTCATCGGCACCGAGGGCACGCTGGGCATCGTCACCGGCGCCGTGCTGCGCCTCGTGCCCCGGCCCCGGAATACGGTCACCGCCCTGCTGTCGGTGCCGAGCCCCCAGGCGGCCCTCGACCTGCTGGCGCTGGCCCAGGACGAGCTGGGCGACACCCTCTCCGCCTTCGAGCTGATGAGCGGCTATTCCTTCGACCTGCTGAAGCGGCACCTCAACCTCACCCCGCCCATCGCCTCCGGCGACTGGTTCGTTCTGCTGGAGGCCGGCGCCAGCCTCTCCGGCCTGCGGGAGGCGGCTGAGGCGGCATTGGCGGCGGCGCTGGAGAACGGCACGGCGCTGGACGGCGTCATCGCCGAGACCGGCGCCCAGGCCACCCAGCTCTGGGCCCTGCGCGAGCACATCACCGACGGCGAGGCCCGCGAGGGCAAGAGCATGAAGCACGATGTCTCCGTGCCCATCGTCGCCGTGCCCGCCTTCCTGGAGGCCGCCGACATCGCCATCGCGACCGGCGCGCCGGGCGCAAAGGTCAATGCTTTCGGGCACTTGGGCGACGGCAACATCCATTACAACGTGGTGCTTGCGCCGGGCCAGGACGGCGCCGCCATCAACACCCTGGTCCACGACGTGGTGGCAAGCTTTGCCGGCTCCATTTCCGCCGAGCACGGCATCGGCCAGTACCGGGTGGACGAGCTTCTCATCCGCCGCGCGCCGGCGGAGATCGCCCTCGCTCGCACCCTCAAGAGAGCCCTCGATCCGGACGATTTCCTGAACCCCGGAAAGGTCCTGCCGGCTGGGGGCTGACCCCCGGGCGCACAAAAAGGCACGCTGGAACAAGGCCATGGACAGCTTCGACTATATCGTCGTGGGAGGCGGAACCGCAGGCGCGATCCTTGCGGCCCGCCTCTCGGAAGACCCCCGCCGCACCGTCCTCCTTTTGGAGGCAGGGGGCACGGACCGCGGCTTCTGGGTGCCCATTCCGGCCGGCTTCTCCAAGCTTCTGGCCGGCAGCGCCTTCAACTGGCGCTTCCACACCGAGCCAGAAAATAATACCTACGACCGCCCCATCGTGGTGCCGCGCGGCAAGGGGCTGGGCGGCTCAACCCTCATCAACGGCATGATTTTCGTGCGCGGCCAGCGTCAGGATTACGACGGCTGGGCGCAGCTCGGCGCCACCGGCTGGGGCTGGGACGACGTGAAGCCCTACTTCAAGAAGTTCGAGACCTTCGAGGCCTTCGACATCGACACCGACGAGCGCGGAACCGACGGCCCCATCAACATCGTCCGCGTGGGTGAACGCCCTGTTCTGTCGGAGGTTTTCATCAAGGCCGCCGAGCAGGCGGGCTTCCCGCGCAACCCCGACTACAACGGAAAGGTTCAGGACGGGTTCGGCTATTATCAGGTGAACCAGAAAAACGGGCGCCGCTGGACCGTGGTGGACGGCTATCTGCGCCCCGCTCTGTCGCGCCCCAACCTCAAGGTGGCGACCCATGCCCAGGCCCTGTGCCTCACCCTCGACGGCCGGCGGGTCACCGGGGTGACCTACCGGCAGGGCGGCCGTGAGGTGGCGGCCACCGCGCGGGGCGAGGTGCTGCTCGCCGCAGGCGCCGTGCAGTCGCCCCAGCTCCTGGAGCTGTCGGGCATCGGCCATCCGGACACGCTGACGGCGGCGGGCATCCCGGTGGTGCATGCCCTTTCCGGGGTCGGCAACAATTATCGCGACCATTTCGCCACCCGCATGAACTGGCGGGTGAAGCAGCCGGTGACCCTCAACGAGCAGACCCGCGGCCTCGCCCTCGCCAAGGCGGTGGCGCAGTATTTTCTGACGCGCAAAGGTATTCTCACCCTCGGCACCGGCCTTGCCCATGGTTTCGTGAAGACGCGGCCGGGGCTGGAGGGACCGGACGTGCAGTATTTCTTCATGCACGCCAGCTATGCCAATGCCGCCGACCGTTCCCTCGACCGCCAGCCGGGCATGACCATCGGCGTCACCCAGCTGCGCCCGCAATCCATCGGCTCCATCCACGTGACCTGCGCGGACCCGTTCAAGGCCCCGGCCATCCGGCCGAATTTCCTTGCGGTGCAGGAGGATCGCGACTGCCTGGTGGAGGGCATGAAGCTGGCCCGGCGCATCGTCGAGCAGCCGGCCATGGACCCCTACCGGGCGTTCGAGATGAACCCCGGCCCGGATGTCCAGAGCGACGCCGATTTCCTGGAATTCGCCCGCCGCACCGGCCAGACCATCTACCACCCGGTGGGCACCTGCAGCATGGGCACCGGCCCTGCGGCGGTGGTGGACCCGCGCCTCAAGGTCATCGGCCTTGAGGGCCTGCGCGTGGTGGATGCCTCGGTGATGCCCACCATCGTCTCCGCCAACACGGCGGCGGCGGTGATGATGATCGCCGAGAAGGCCGCCGACATGATCAAGGCCGACGCACGGTAGGCGCCGGGCGCCCGCCCTGCCGGCTCCCTCTCCCGCGTGCGAGAGCATTGCGAAAGACCTTGGGCTGCCGCGCTCCCCTCTCCCCTCGCGGGAGAGGGCCCGTGTGGTCAAGCGGTCCTCCATTTGGGTTTTGCGCGCGGCCTGGCGTTCAGGATGGGGCGGGGGCGGCGCCATAAGACGAGAGACCACCGCCGCCGTCCGGCTTGACCGGACGGCCCATGGAACGGCCAGGACACCATGGCGGCGGATTGCAAAGCGGCGCGATGGACCCTCCGGTCAAGTCGGAGGGCGACGATGGTGAGATGGGCGGGGAAGCGCCGGCTCCCCCCTCCCCGCCCCCGCAAGGCACAAGCCGCTGGAGCCGATCGCCCGCGCAATGGTATAAGAGCGTTTTAGCCCGTTCTCAGCCATTGCGAACCGCCTTCATGATTGCCACGCCGGCCCACGAGATCCCCCTGGACATCCGGCGCAAGGCGGTGGCGGTCCACGAGGCCGGGCATGCCCTTGTGGCCCTTCTCCACAAACGCAACGTGACCGGGGCCGCGCTTCACCCGCCCCATGGCCTGAGCGGGGAAACAAGGTTCGAGGGCGCGGGCGAGCTGTTGCTGGACCTGAACGCCAAGGCCGACCGGCACTTCATCGAGGATGCCATCGTCATTCTTCTGGCCGGACAGATCGCCGAGGCGCACTACTGGAAGACGCTTGCCCCGCTCTACATCCCGCGCATCGACTCCCACCGCACCGACGACGCCGAGATCCACGCGCTGAGATCCCACTTCGCTTTGGGCCCCGAGCAGCAGGCCATGTTCATGGGCTATTGCACGGACAAGGCGAGCCGCATCGTCCTCCACCCCAACGCCCAGGCCGCCATCGCGGACATCGCAACGCGGCTGTTCGACACCCTCTCCATCGACCGGGAAGCATTGGACGAGATCCTTGCGCGGCATGATGTGGGGGAAGGGAGGCTGAAGTTTCCACGGCATCCCTGGGAGAGACGGGTTTAGGGGGGATTGAATGCGCCCCTTGAATGCGCGAGGAAGCGACATTGCTTCACTGCTATGGAAGTGCCCCTCATTTAGACCGTCACACCCTGATGCCGCCATCAACGACACGGTATAGATTATATTTTAAGCGTAATATAAAGTTGAGCCTTGGCCATATTGTCCGTTAATTTTTGAGGTGGTGCCGTGGATCAGATACTGTACCATTATTGTTCGACCCAGACGGGGTTTGCAATTCTGCAATCCCGAACGTTTCGATTATCGCCGCTTTCTGCCGCCAATGACAGTTTGGAAGGTAGGGTCCTAAGCAGGCTTTTCGCACAGTTGCTCAGGGAGACCGGGTTGCCGCAGGGCGTAGTTGATGTCGCGTCTATAATTGTAGAGGGATATGCAGATGCAACGGAGGGCTTCGCATTATGTCTTTCGGAGAATGGAGATCTCCTCAGTCAGTGGCGGGCTTATGCTGGCGACGGGACTGGAATTTCGATCGGATTTTCCCCCGATTTGCTGATGCGCGACTACGGCCACGTCAATTTCGGAAAGGCTTTCTATGAGCTAATAAAAGTCGACTACGGTGAAGCGGCACTGCGGGAATCTCTAGCTCCACTCGCGCGACAGATGGAAGATAAATTCGGGTCAAGCGGTGAATTTGTGTCTCTAAAAGCCGGGCTTTCACGCCAAGATGCCTTACGCGCGCTTGCAGACCGTGAAGCAGATAGCCATGGCCTTTTTCTGGCTCGCGACGAGTCATCGCCAGCGCTTTTGTCCGAACTAATGCACGCGTTGGCTCCTCTGCACTTTCGGATCTACGGCACCAAAACACAAACTTTTCATGAGGAGTGTGAGTGGCGTCTCTTGCGTTACCGGCATCGGGCAAGCCTCCCTGAGATCGATTTTTTTGCAACCGGAACATCAGTCAGGCCGTTTATCTCATGCCTAATAGCGGATCCTGCTCGGGAGGTCGTTAGAGAGGTGATTTTAGGCCCAAAACACCAATCTAATATCAACTGGATGCGATCATTTCTCCATAAAGTCGGCCTCGGGCACGTGAAAGTTATTCCATCTGCACATGAAAACTATCGTTAACGATTTTGAATAATCATAATATTATTATAATAATACCATATATATTGGTATAAATCAGATTATATCACTAATTAAAAAATATATCGAACGTTGATATTCCAGTTTTGCACCGTTCACTCTGAACGAATTAATTTTATCTTAACCGATTATTATTCCGCTCCTCAAGAAGAATAGCTGCTATCCCACCGTCGCCTCCTGAAAGCGGTCCGTCTGGAACCTGCCCATACCATTCGTACAAGCCAAGTGGGCGAACTGCCCAAGCCGGACGCTATCGGGGTCGGCTCAGAGGCCTCCCCGTTGACATTCGCCCCCAACGGAGTCTTTTTATAAGAACAAAAGAGGAACATCATGCATGAGCGCGAAAGGATCGGGCGCGAGGGCATCGGGCGGCAGGGAAGCGAGGGGGGTCCCTTGGCCGCGCTGCGGCGGCGGGTGGAGGAGATCCAGCACGCCGGCGCCCCGGCGGCGGGGGCGGCGCGGGGGCACATGGCCCTTGGCGCGCCGCTGGATGGGGCGCTGGGCGGCGGGCTGGCGCTGGGCGCGCTGCACGAGGTGTTTGCGAGCGACAAGGGCAATGGCGCCGCCGCCCTCGGCTTCGCCCTGGCGCTGGCCGCCGGCACACGGCGGCCCGTGGTGTGGGTGCGGCAGGACCTCGCCGCGCTGGAGGGCGGGGACCTCTATGGGCCGGGCTGCGCCGCCTTCGGGCTCGATCCGGCGCGGCTCATCGTGGTCCAGGGGGCGGATGCCACCGACACCCTCGCCGCCGCCGAGGAGGCGCTGCGCCATGCCGTCCTCGGCTTGGTGGTGGTGGAGCCCTGGGGCATGCCGTCCCGCCTCGACCTCACCGCCACGCGCCGCCTCGCGCTGAGGGCCGAGCGCTCGGGGGTGCCGGCCCTGCTGCTGCGCGCGGCGGCAGAGCCCGTGCCTTCCGCCGCCGCCACCCGCTGGCTGGCCTCGGCCGCCCCCTCCGGCGCGGCGGGGGCGCCGGCCTTTTGCCTCGGGCCGCCCGCTTTCGCCCTGGAGCTGGCCCGCAACCGGGCCGGGCCCACCGGCCGCTGGATTGTGGAATGGAATGCCCATGCCCGACGCTTCGCCCCGGCGCCTCGCCGCCCTGCTGCTGCCCCGCCTGCCCACCGACCGGCTGCATCGCAAGGCCCGGCACCCGCGGACGGCCCGGCACCCGTGGTCGTCGGCCCCTTCGAGCGCCGCGCCGGATGAGGCGCCGCAAGATGCCCCCCTCGCAGTGGTGCACACCCTCGCCAACGCCCGCCGCCTCCACGCGGTGGATGCGACGGCGGCGCGCCTCGGCCTCCATCCGGGACTGACATTGGCGGATGCGCAGGCCCGCGTGCCGGAGCTTCAGGCGGTGGAGGCCGACCCTGCGGCGGACGGCGCCCTGCTCGCCGCCATCGCCTGCTGGTGCGAGCGCTGGACCCCCTTCGTGGCGCTCGCGCCGCCTCATGGCATCGTGCTCGACATCACCGGCTGCGCCCATCTGTTCGCGGGCGAAAAGGCCATGCTCGCCGCCATGGTCGCGCGCCTCACCGCCCAGGGCTTCGCGGTCCAGGGCGCGGTGGCCGGCACCGCCCGCGCGGCGCTGGCCCTCGCCCGCTGGCGCCCCGGCCTCGTGGCCGCGCCGGGGACGGAGGGGGAGGCCGTAGCCGGCCTGCCGGTGGCGGCGCTGGAGCTTGATCCGGAGGCCGAGCGCAGCCTCGCCTATCTCGGCCTTGCCACCATCGGCGACCTTTCGGGCAAGCCCCGGGCCGCCCTCGCCGCCCGCTTCGGCAGCCGGATCGTCAGCCGGCTGGAGGAGATCACCGGCGCGGCCGATGCCCCCATCTCCCCCCTCAATCCCCTGCCAATCTACGTGGCGGAGCGGCGCTTCGCCGAACCCATGGGGGATGAGGAAACCGCCCGCGCCGTGCTCGCCGACCTCGCCCGCGAGCTTGCCGCCGTGCTGGAGCGGCACGGGGAAGGCGGGCGGCGCTTTGCGGCGGCCTTCTTCCGCAGCGACGGCGCCGTGCGGCGGGTGGAGGCGGGCACCGCCGCCCCCCTGCGCGATGCCGCGCGCCTTGCCGGCCTGTTCCGCGAACGGCTTTCGGCGCTGGCCGACCCGCTGGATCCCGGCTTCGGCTATGACGTGATCCGCCTGTCGGTCACCGCCTGCGAACCACTTGCGGCCACCCAGGCCACCTTCGGCGCGGCGCCTGAAGAGGCGGCCCTGTCGGAGCTGGTGGATGTGCTCTCCGCCCGCCTCGGCCCGCGCCGGGTGATGTGCCTTCAGCCGCAGGACAGCCATGTGCCCGAGCGAGCGGCGGCGAGCGTGCCGGCGCAGAAGGGCTGGACCGGGGCCGGCCTTGCCGCATGGCCCGCCCCGACGGCGGAGGGCGCGCCCCTGCCCCGCCCGCCGGCCCTGTTCGCCCATCCCGAGCCGGTGGAGACCCTGGCCGAGGTGCCCGACGGCCCGCCTTTGCGCTTCCGCTGGCGGCGGGTGCTGCACGAGGTGGTGCGCGCCGAGGGGCCGGAGCGCATCGCCGCCGAATGGTGGACCGGGGCGGAAGCGCTGACCCGCGATTATTTCCGCGTGGAGGACAAGGAGGGCCGCCGTTTCTGGCTCTATCGCGCCGGCACCTACGGGCGGGAAACCTCGGAGCCGCGCTGGTTCCTGCACGGGCTGTTCCCATGAATGCCATCGCCCCGGCGCCGGCCTATGCGGAGCTTTGCGCCGCCTCCCATTTCTCCTTCCTGCGCGGGGCGAGCGCGCCGGCGCGGCTGGTGGAGGTCGCGGTCCGCCTCGGCCACTGCGGCCTCGGCATCGCCGATCGCAACACCGTCGCCGGCGTGGTGCGGGCCTATAGCGCGCTGGAAGAGCTGCGCCGCCTGGATGCGGAGGAGAACGCGGGGGATGAAGACGACGCGGAAACCCGCGCCGCCAAGGCCCGTCTCGCCGCGCGGGCACGCGC
Source organism: Xanthobacter oligotrophicus (assembly GCF_008364685.1). Classification (GTDB taxonomy): domain Bacteria; phylum Pseudomonadota; class Alphaproteobacteria; order Rhizobiales; family Xanthobacteraceae; genus Xanthobacter; species Xanthobacter oligotrophicus. The sequence continues at coordinate 347,986 of NZ_VTTL01000004.1, read as the reverse complement.
CTTCCGCCTCGCCACCGGCACCCGCCTCGTCTTCTCAGATAACACGCCGGACATCCTCGCCTATCCGGCGGATCGCGCCGGCTGGGGGCGCCTGTGCCGGCTGCTCACCACCGGCAACCGCCGGGCCAAGAAGGGTGAATGCCACCTCGCCCTCGCCGACCTGCTCGCCGATCCCAGCGACCTGCTGCTGGTGCTCATGCCCGGGCCGGGGGTGGATGGGCTGGCGGAGCGGCTTTCCCCCGCCCTCGCCCGCCTCAAAGAGGCCGTCCCCGGCGCGGTGTGGCTCGCCGCCGACATGCCGTTTGCCGGCGACGACCGGCGCCGCCTCGCCGCGCTGAAGGCATTGGCCGGCGCCCATGGCGTGCCGCTGCTCGCGGTCAACGACGTGCTGTGCGCCACGCCGCGCGAGCGCGACCTGCAGGACATCCTCACCTGCATCCGCGAGGGCACCACCATTTGCGAGGCCGGCCGCCGGCTTCAGGCCAATGCCGAGCGGCACCTGAAGCCCGCCGCCGAGATGGCGCGCCTGTTCAAGGATGCGCCGGAGGCCATCGCGGAGAGCGGCCACCTCTTGTCCCGCATGGATTTCAGCGTGGGCGAGCTGAAATACGAATATCCGGAGGAGCCGGTGCCCCCCGGCTGGACCCCGCAGGCCTGGCTGGAGGAGCTGACCTGGCGCTGCGCGCGGGTGCGGTATCCGGCCGGCCTCCCCCCAAAGGTGGAAAAGCTGTTGGTCGACGAGCTGGCCCTCATCCGGCAGCTTGAATACGCGCCCTATTTCCTCACCATCCACGATATCGTCCGCTTCGCCGAGAGCCGGGGCATCCTGTGCCAGGGGCGCGGCTCGGCGGCCAATTCCGCGGTGTGCTACGTGCTCGGCATCACCGCCGTGGACCCCGCCGACAACGACCTGCTGTTCGCCCGCTTCATCTCCACCGAGCGGCGCGAGCCCCCAGACATCGACGTGGATTTCGAGCACGCGCGGCGCGAGGAGGTGATCCAGCACATCTATGCGAAATACGGCCGCCACCGCGCCGGCATCGTGGCCACCGTCATCCATTATCGCCCGAGGAGCGCCATCCGCGACGTGGGCAAGGCGCTGGGCCTCACCGAGGACATCACCGCCCGCCTCGCCTCCACCCAGTGGGGCAGCTGGGGCCGCGACATCGCCGACAGCCAGATCCGCGAGGCCGGGCTCGACCCCTTAAACCCGCTCATCCGCCGGGCGGTGGACCTCGCCCGCCGCCTCATGGGCGCGCCGCGCCACCTCTCCCAGCATGTGGGCGGCTTCGTGCTCGCCCGCGAACGGCTGGACGACATGGTGCCCATCGGCAACGCCGCCATGGCGGACCGCACCTTCATCGAATGGGACAAGGACGACATCGACGCCTTGCGCCTCATGAAGGTGGATGTGCTGGCGCTCGGCATGCTCACCTGCATCCGCAAGGCCCTCGACCTCATGCGCGACCATGAGGGCATCGACTTCGGCCTCGCCGACGTGCCGGGCGAGCAGAAGGATGTCTACGCCATGCTCTCGCGCGGGGATTCCATCGGCGTGTTCCAGGTGGAGAGCCGGGCCCAGATCAACATGCTGCCGCGCCTGCGCCCGCGCGAATTCTACGACCTCGTCATCCAGGTCGCCATCGTGCGGCCCGGCCCCATCCAGGGCGACATGGTCCACCCCTACCTGCGCCGCCGCAACGGGCAGGAGAAGGTGGACTACCCCTCCCCCGCGCCGGAGCACGGGCCGCCGGACGAACTGCGAGAGGTGCTGAAGAAAACCATGGGCGTGCCCCTGTTCCAGGAGCAGGCCATGAAGCTTGCCATGGTGGCGGCCCGCTTCTCGGATGCGGAGGCCAACCGCCTGCGCCGGGCCATGGCCACCTTCCGTAATCTCGGCACCATCCACGAATTCGAGGCCATGATGGTGGAGCGCATGGTGGCCCGCGGCTACAAGCGCGACTTCGCCCAGCGCTGCTTCGAGCAGATCAAGGGCTTCGGCAGCTATGGCTTTCCCGAGAGCCATGCCGCCTCCTTCGCCAAGCTGGTCTACATCTCGTCCTTCATCAAGTGCCGGCACCCGGCGGTGTTCGCCTGCGCGCTGCTTAACGCCCAGCCCATGGGCTTCTACGCCCCCGCCCAGATCGTGCGCGACGCCCGCGAGCATTCCGTGGAGGTGCGCGCCATCGACATCAACCACAGCCACCACGACAACACGCTGGAGCGCCGCGCCGACGGCGCGCTGGCTTTGCGGCTGGGGTTCCGGCAGGTGGACGGCTTCCATGAAGAATGGGGCGAACGCCTCGTCGCGGCGCGCGACTTGGAGGGGAAAGGACCGGGTTTTTCCAGCGTCGAGGTGCTCGCCCGGCGCGCCCGCCTGCCCACCCGCGCGGTGAAGCTGCTGGCGGATGCGGATGGGTTCCGTTCCCTCGGCCTCGACCGGCGCGCGGCCCTGTGGCACGCTCGCCGCCTGCCGGACGACGACGCTTTGCCCTTATTCGCCGCGGCGGACGCCCGCGAGCTGGGCACGGAGGAGGAGGTGCGCCTGCCGGAGATGGCCCGCTCCGAGCACATCGTCGCCGACTACCAGACGGCGCGTCTTTCCCTGAAGGGGCATCCCATGGGCGAGCTGCGCGACCATTTCCGGGCCGAGCGCATCCTCTCCTGCGCCGAGACCGGCGCGCTGAAGGACGGCGCCTTCGCGCGCACCGCCGGGGTGGTGCTGGTGCGCCAGCGGCCGGGCAACGGCAAGGCCATCTTCATCACGCTGGAGGACGAGACCGGCATCACTAACATCGTCCTGTGGGAGCGCACCTTCGAGCGCTTCCGTCGCGCGGTGATGGGATCGCGCCTGCTCTTGGTGGAAGGCCGGGTGCAGAAGAGCCCGGAGGGGGTGGTGCACCTGATGGCCGAGCGCCTCGTCGACCGCACCGCCGACCTCGCGCTGCTCTCGCGCGTGCGCAAGCCGCAGATGGAGCTGTCGCGGGCCGACGAATTCGCCCATCCCCAACCTCCGCGCCAGCATCCGCGCGACGTGCGGGTGCTGCCGAAATCGCGGGATTTTCATTGACGGCCGAGCCGGGAGGGGTCACACAGCGCGCCCCCCTCCCGGCTCGCGCGCTCAGAAAAAGCCCTTCGACGGCAGGGGCGTGCCCTTCACCAGAAGGGCGCCGATGGCCTGCGCCTTGTAGCTCGCCGGGTTGTGGGCGGCGATGGTGCGGGCGTTGCGCCAGTGGCGGTCGAGGTTGACGCTGCGCTCGGTGGCGGAGGCCCCGCCCGCCTCGAACAGGAGCGTGCCGGCGCGCAGGGACAGCTCGTCCACCACGATCTTGGCCTGCGCCGCCGCCCGCGCCGCATCGGCGGCAAGCGCATCGGCCGGCTCGTTGCGGTCGCGGGCGCGGCTCACCCGATCCAGGGCGTCGGCGGCGGCCAGCACGATGGCCTCGGCGGCAAACGCGTGGCTCGCGATCTGGCCGATGGTCTGCTGCAGGAAGGGGTCGTCCACCGGGTTCGGCGTGGGCGCGTAATAGAAGCTGCGCTTGCGCCGGGTGACCAGCGCGATGGCATCCTCCAGCACGCCGCGCACGATGCCCGCCACCACGGTGGTGAGGAAGAGCTGGGCCTGGGTGTTGGAATAGGCGAGGCCATAGCCGCGGTCCGGCGTGTCGAAGATAGCCTCGTCCGCCTCCACCCGCACGGAATGGAAGCGCGTGGTGCCCGAGCCGGTGAGGCGCTGGCCGGCGCCGTCCCAGTCGTCCACCACCTCCAGCCCCTCGCGCTTGGTGGGGATGATCACCGAGGCGACGCGGCCGTCCCTGGTGCCCGCGCGCACCAGCATGGCGTCGGCGAACAGGGTGCCGGTGCTGTAATATTTCACGCCGTCGAGGCGGAAGCCGTCGCCGTCCGGGCTCAGCACGGTGTCGGTGGGCACGCCGCCGCCGGCGGGGCTGGCATTGGCCTCGGTGCTGGCGAGGCCGAAGATGGCGCCGTCGCGCACCGCCTGCTGCCACGAGCGGCTGCGGCCATCCGTAGGGATGCGGGTGAACTGCTCGGCCACGGTGAAATGATTGCGGAAGATGTGGGCGACGTTGGCATCCGCCGCCGCCAGTTCCAGCGCCAGAGCATAAAGCTCACGGAACGAGGCGCCGGCCCCGCCGTCCTCCTTCGCAAGGCGCAGGGCACCGAAGCGGGCCTCGCGCAGCAGGTCCAATGCCTCGAACGGCAGGATGCGCCGGTGCTCGCGCTCCGAAGAGCCACGCCCGATATGTTCGATAAGGCGCCGCCAGGGCGCAGGATCAGCCACGGGCGGCCCCGAGAGGCGGACGGACACATCGGTGACGGGCTTGTTCATAAGGTCCTCGAAGACTTGAAACGGGCAGAGTGAAGGGGCCCGGCGAAGGGCTCGAAATCAGAATTGCGCGAGATGATCTGACACGGTGATGGGCTCGGGCAGGATCTTGCGCGCCACCAGCCAGTCCGCCGCCTTCTGCAGGTCGGCAACGAAGGTCTTGTCGGTGACGGGGATCAGCTTGTAGGTGCGCCGGCGCTCGATGAACTGGTCGCGGATCACGTCGGAATAGCCGGCGCGCTTCTGCACGATGGTCTCGGCCTCCACCACGTTGGCGTTCACCCACTTGGCCTCCTCCTCATAGGCGGCGGCCACGGCGCGGACGATCTGTGCGTTTTCCTGCGAGAACTTGCGGCTGGTCACATACGAGCTGTAATCGATGTAGAATTCGAGGTCGCGGCCCTCGAGGAAGATGTCGTGGGCCTTGTATTCGAGCCGCGCGATATCGACGCCGGGGCTCCACATGGACCACGCGTCCACCTTGCCGGAGGCCAGCGCCGGGGCGGCGTCCGGCGGGTTGAGATAGACGAACTTCACCTTGGAACGGTCGATGCCGTTCTTCTCCAGCGCCGCCACCAAAAGGAACTCGCCGAGGCCCGAGCGGTTCACCGCCACCGACTTGCCGACGAGGTCCTCCACCTTGTCGATGCCCGAGCCGTCCTTGGCGATGATGGCGGTGGTGCGCGGCTCGTAAAGCACGAACTGGCTGAACACCAGTGGCGAGCCGGCGATGATGGCGGCCAGCGCCGGCGTGGTGGAGCCGCCGAAGCCGAAATCCGCGCTGCCGCCGGTCACCGCCTGCAGGGTCGGGGCGTGGTTGGGGAACGGGCCGAGCCATTCCACCTTGATGCCCTTTTCGGCCAGCGCCTTCTCGAAGGTGCCGCGCTCCTTGGCGATGAGGGTCAGGCCATGAAAGCCCCAGGTCAGGCGCACCGTGTCGGTGTTGCGGGTGTCGGGAGCAGCATTGGCGCCGAACGGCAGCAGGCCGGCGGCGGAGGCGGCGCCTGCAAGGGCAAGGAACTGGCGGCGGGAGGGGGTCAGGAAGGCGGACATGGCTTCTCTCAAAAAAGGGATCAGGCGCTCTTGAGGTCGTCGACGACCCCAAGCTCGGCGAGGAGAATGGCGCGGGTGGCGGCGGGCAGGCCCGGCGCCGACGGCCGGTGCTCGGCCGCGATGGCGCCGCCGCGCATGACCAGGATGCGGTCGGCCAGCGCGATGGCCTCCGCCACGTCGTGGGTGACGAGGAGCACGCCCGGCCGATGCCGCGCGACGAGGTCCTTCACCAGCACATGCATGCGGATGCGGGTGAGCGCGTCGAGCGCCGCGAAGGGCTCGTCCAGCAGCAGCAATTCGGGCTCCTGCACCAGCGCGCGGGCCAGCGCCACCCGCTGGGCCTGCCCGCCGGAGAGGTTGCGCGGCCAGTCGTCGAGCCGGCCGCCGAGGCCCACCTCGGCGAGCGCGGCGGCGGCCTTCTCGCGCGCGCCCTCGGCGGGCAGCCCGAGGGCCACGTTGCGCCACAGGCTGTCCCACGGCAAAAGGCGCGGTTCCTGGAACACCACCGCCGGGCGCTTAGGTGCCTCGATGCGGCCGCCGTCGATGGGGTCGAGGCCGGCAAGCGCCCGCAGCAGGGTGGTCTTGCCGCAGCCGCTCTCGCCCAGAAGCGCCACGAACTCGCCGCGCCTGATGGTGAGGTCGAGCCGGTCGATGACAACCCGCGTCCCATAGGCCCGGCGCAGGCCGGACACGCGCACCGCGGCGGCGTCCTGAAGGGCGCTCATCGGGCCGCTCCGCTGAAATTGGGATGCCAGGCCAGCAGCCGCCGCTCCAGCAGCCGGGCGATGGAATCCGCCACCACGCCGATGAGCGCGTAGATGACGATGGTGAGCACCACCACGTCGGTGCGCAGGAATTCGCGCGCATCCATGGCGAGGAAGCCGATGCCGGCCTGGGCGCCGATGGTCTCCGCCACCACCAGCGCCAGCCACGCGGTGGCCAGCGAATAGCGCACGCCGGTGAGGATGGAGGGCAAGGCCCCCGGCAGGATGATGCGGGTGATCATCTGCGCCGTGGACAGGCCCTGCACCCGGCCCAGCTCCAGCAACTTGCCGTCCACCTGCCGGATGCCGAGCGTGGTGTTGATGTAGATGGGGAAGGCGACGCCCAGCGCCACCAGGAAGATCTTCTGCCCCTCCCCCACGCCGAACCACACGATGACCAGCGGCAGCAACGCTAGGAAGGGAATGGCGCGCACCATCTGCACGCTGCGGTCGATGAGCGCCTCGGCGAGGCGGGAGAAACCCACCAGAATGCCCAGCACGAAGGCAATGCTGCCGCCGAGGACGAAGCCCACCGCCGCGCGCAGCAGGCTGGTGCCGAGATCGGTCAGCAGCGAGCCGGCGGTGGCGAGGCGCCACGCCGTGCGCACCACCTTGCTGGGAGCCGGCAGCACCTGCGGGGTGACATAGCCGGTCTGGGCGAGGATTTCCCACACCGCCACCAGCAGCAGCGGCGCCAGCCAGGACAAAGCCAGCAGGGCGCGCGGGCTGAACACACGGGCCTGCCGCATGGGCGGCGCGGCGGGCGCAGTGGGCTCCCTTGCGGCAAGGCCCGGCAGGGCGAGGGTTGCGGTGTGGTCGGCTTGGCTCACGATGACCTCGGGCACAAAGAGAGGGCGACTCAGACCGCCTGCGACTGGCGAAGCTCGATGCGCGGCGGCGCGGCGCGGCCGAGACGCGGGAACACCTCCTGCGCGAAGCGGGCAAGCTCGACAGTGAGCGGCTGGAACTGCAGCATGAACAATTCGATGCCGGCGGCATGGAAGGCGCGGATGCGCTCGGCCACCTGGTCGTAGCTGCCCACCAGCCCGGCCGCCGTGCCGCCATTGGTGCCCACGCGTTCCGACTTGGCGAAGGTCTTCACCATGACCACGTTGGGATCGGTCCGGGCGGCCTGGGCGGCGCGCACGCTCGCATCCCTGGCGGCCAGCGCCGCGAGCCGCTGGTATTCCTCCTGCGCCTCCCGCTCGGTGTCGCGGGCGATGACGAAGGCGGCAAGGCCGAACGACAAAGGCGCCAGCGTGCGCGGCCGACGCCTCAGGTCGGCGATGAAGGCGGTCACGTCCTCCAGCGGCTGGCCGTTGATGAAGAACACGTCCGCCGCATCCGCCGCCAGCGCGCGGGCGGGCTCGGATTCCCCGCCGAGATAGATGCGTGGGCGGGCGCGGTGGAGGTCCTTCGGGGTCAGCAGATAATCGGTGAGGGCGAAATTCTCGCCCTTATGGGTCACGCTCTCGCCGCGGATGAGCCGCTCCACCACGGTGATCCACTCGCGGCCATAGGCGTAGCGCTCGTCATGCTCGCCGAAGGGGATGCCGGCCTTCTCGAATTCCGCCCGGTTCCAGGCGTTGACGAGATTGAAGGCGAACCGCCCGCGCGAGATGTTCTCGATCTGCAGCGCCATCTTCGCCAGCACCACCGGGTGGTAGAGATAGGGCTTGATGGCGGCGATGATCTCGATGCGGCTGGTGAGGGCCGCCAGCGCGGCGGAGGCGGTCCAGGCCTCGAGCTGGTCGTGGTCCGGCAGGTGCGGGTTCACCGTGTGCTGCGCCACCAGCGTCGCGTCATATCCCAGCGCCTCGGCCTGGAGCACGGTGTCGCGATTGTGCTCCCACGATGCATTGAACGGCTCGGCCGGATCCTGCAGCGCCGCGCGCGGCCCGTGGACGGGCGCCCAGACGCCGATGCGGAGGGGAGGGACGGACATGGCTTACCCTTTAGTCAATTATTTTTATAAAAAAGATCGATATAAAGAATGTGTCAAGCCGCAACGGCGTCACAGCGCCTTCAGGAAGGCCACCAGCGCCGCCTTTTCCCCAGCGGTGAGGCCCAGCGGTCGCAGGTGCGGGGAGCGCCGGGCGGCCTCGCCGTAAAGCGGGCGCGCGGCCTCCCGGGCGTTGCGCGCCCACACCTCGCCGCCGCCCCGGTCGTAGAGGTTCACCACCCCCTCCAGGGTCGGGAACAGGCCGTTGTGCATGAAGGGCGGGCTCTCGCTCACATGGCGCAGGGACACCGTGCGGAAGCGCCCCGCATCGTCGGCAGCGCCGGTGACGCTGAAGCGGCCGAGGTCCTGCGCCGGCTCGCCGAAGAAGGAGAGGCGCAGATTGTGGAAGCCCTCGTCGGTGAGGCGCGGGCCGAAATGGCAATTGGCGCAGCGCGCCTTGGTGCGGAAGAGGTGGAGGCCGGACACTTCCGTATCGCTCAGCGCGGCGCGGTCGCCGGCCATGAAGCGGTCGAAACGGGTGAGCGTATCCAGCGTCTCCAGATAGGCGACCAGCGCAGCCGCGAGCGTGCGGGGGGAAGCGCCCTCCGCCCCGAACAGGCGCGTGAAATCGGCGGTATGGGCACTGGCCCCAAGACGCGCGATCACCGGGGCGAGGCTGGTGTTTCCCATCTCGTCGGCGGCGGTGAGGGGGGCGAGGACGCGGGCGGAAAGGTTCCCGCCGCCGCCGTCCCAGTCGAGGCGCGGACGGCCGGCGACGGCAAACAGCGCCGGCGGATTGCGCCGCCCCGGCGCACCGCCGATGCCCCGCCCCACCGCCTCCGGCACGCTGAAGCCGTGGGCGGGATCATGGCAGGAGGCGCAGGCGATGCGCCCGTCGGCGGAAAGCAGCGGATCGCGGAACAACCGCCCGCCCAATTCCGCCTCAGGCGAGTGCCGCGCAGGCGGCGGCGCGGCGGCGAGTTCCACGAAGGCAACGCCGGGATCGATCCACGGCGCCGGCCATGTCTGGGGCGGGCCGGCATAGGCCACGCGCACGCTTTCCCGACCGCGGTCTTGCGCCAGCGCGGGGAGAAGGCCGGCCAGCGCCACAAGACCCGCCGCGATGGCCGCCGTACAGGTGAGCCGTCGCCTCAATGGCAATCCGCCGCCACCTGATCGCGATAGACCTCGAACGATACGGTGGAGGCCCATTTCTCGCGCCGCGCCTGCCATGTCTGGGAATTCGACAGGGGCTTGAGGGCGCCTTCAACCGCCTCGGCAAGGCCCGCCGCGTCGGGAGCGACGGCGACGACCAGGTCCGTGGGCTCCACCGCCGGCAGGGTCGCGGAGAATTTCTGCCACGACATCTTGCCGAACAGAGGATCGAGCAGCGCCCGGTCATGCAGGGCGGCGTCGCATTCGCCGGTGCGCACCGACATGAGCGCCTGCGCCGGGGCGCGCAACACCCGCACCTGCGCCCCCAGCCGCACGGCCAAAGCGAGGCCATGCGCATTGGCCTCGGTCACGCAGACGGTGCGGCCCTGAAGCGCGCTCCACGCCTTGAGCGGCCGGTCCGAGCGCATGGCAAGGCTGAGGCCGGAGGAGAAGCCCGTCTCCACCACCCGGGCGCGGCGGCGCAGGGGATCCTCGGCACCGGCGCGGGTCACCACCAGATCCACCTCGCCGGTCTTAAGCGCCTGCTCGGCGGCCTCGGGCGCGACGTGCACGAGTTGGAGTTCGGCCGCGAGCGCGCCGGCGAGCACGGCGGCCAGATCCAGCTCGAATCCCTCCTCCACGTAGAGCCGCATGTCGGGGGTGTCCGGCGGCGGCAGCCAGGCGACGCCCACCCGCAGCGGCCGGCCGGAAAAATCCGGTACCGGGCCGCGCGCCCCCGCCGGGACCACGGCAAATCCCGCCGCGACCAGCGCCGCCGCGACGAGGCAAACCAGCGCGACACCCCCGAGCAGCAGACGGAAAACGGACCGGCGTGGACGCAGGATCAAGGACATGAGCACGGGCACCCGAAGCGAAAATTCGCGAAGCGACAGAAGAGATTGCGGACCGCCTCCCCGCCCCGTCCACCGCCCCGGCGCCAGAATGGACGCAGGGGCGGTGGAGGGCTTGAAAGCCGGATTGCTATTTTATATAAAATCTGTCGATTATATGTACATTGCAAGCCATTCTTGGCCTGCCCGCCTCATTTCATCCCCGAGAGACGCTCATGCCCCACCAGCCCTCCCATGCCCGCGCCGTCCGGCCCGGCCTCCTCGCCGCAGCCCTGGCCCTGACCCTCGCCGCACCGACCCTCACCCCGGCGCGCGCCGAGGAGGTGCTGCCCTCCATCAATCTCCAGCTCACGCCCTGGACCGTGATCGCGCAGGAGAAGGGTTTCTTCAAAGACGCCTTCGACAAGATCGGCACCACCAAGGTGAACCTCATCGCCTCAGGCGCGGCCGACCTGCTCGGCGCCGAGGCGGCGGCGGTGAACGGCGGGGCCATCGCCATCGCCCAGCGCATGATCTATCCGGCCACCGTCCACCGGGCCAACGGCCTCGACGGCGTCATCATCTGGGCGTCCGAGCCCTCCAACCGCTACCGCGCGCCCATCCTCGCCCGCGCCGACAACGACAAGATCAATTCGGTGGCCGACCTCGACGGCAAGAAGTTCGGATCGAGCCGCATCTCCTGCTACTGGTCCTCGCCGTTCGAAGTGACCACCAAGGCCGGCCTGCCCTTCGATTCGCGCGACAAGCCGGGCCGCATCCGCTACACCTCCATCGACAATGCGGCGGTGGCCATCTCTTCCGTGCTCTCGGGCGCGACGGACGCCACCACGGCGCATCTGGCCGCCGGCGCCTTCGCCGGCGCGTGGCTCTCCGGCAAGCTCAAGGTGGTGGGCCGCTCGCCCGACGACGGCGTCTATGTGAACAACGCCGGCCGCGTCACCTACTTTGCCCGCCGCGATTTCGTGAACAAGTATCCGCAGGTGGTCAAAGCCTTCCTGGCCGCCCGCGAGCGCACCCGCGAATGGGCCTCCGACCACGTGGACGAGGCGGCCGAGATCGTCGCCGACAAGACCCGCGTGCCGCTGGAAGTGGCCAAGTTCCAGATCACCCACGCGGGTGAGTGGGAATTCATGGCCGGCGAGCCCAATGCCGACCGCGCCCGCACCGCCATCAAGACCTTCCAGGCCTGGTACGTGGAAAACGGCGACGACATCCTCGCCGAGCGCGGCCTGACCAGCGCCCAGATCGACGCCTTCATCGACGGGCGCTTCTTCGTGGGCGGCCAGTACTCCATCTACAACTGACGAAACGGCGCCGGGACACGCTCCCGGCGCTCTTCCTTGAAGATATTTGCGCGATCCGGACATTCAGCACATGGCCAATACATCGGAGACCATCGAAGCCGCGGCGGTCGAGGCCGGCACGGTCGATCGCCCGGCGCCGCGGTTCGCCGGTGGCCTGTTCGGCGCGCGGCGGCCCAATTTCATCGGCTTCATCCTGCCCTTCGCCATTCTGGTGCTGTGGCAGACCGCGGCGGCCAACAAGTGGATCGATCCGGTCTTCCTGCCGGCGCCGGTCACCGTGGTGACAGCGTTCTGGAAGATGCTGACCAAGCAGCATCTGGCCTTCGACTTCCTCGCCTCCATCAATATTGTGGGGCAGGCTTTCCTCTACGGCTCGGTGGCGGCGATCATCCTCGGCATCGCGGCCGGGCTCTCGCGCAAGGTGGAGCAGTTCTTCGGGCCCACCTTCGACACCATCCGCCACATTCCCGGCATCGCCTGGCTGCCGCTGATCGTGCTGTGGCTCGGCATCGGCGCCCCCGCAAAGGTACTGGTCATCGCCAAGTCGGTGTTCTTCCCGGTGTTCCTGAATACGCTGCAGGGCATCCGCAACGTGGAGAAGAACTATATCGAACTGGCCAAGGTCCTCACCCTCACCCGCTGGCAGCTGGTGCGCAAGGTGATCGTGCCCGCCGCCATGCCCTCTATCATGGTCTCGCTGCGCTACGCGGCGGGCCTTGCCTGGGCGCTGGTGGTGGTGGCGGAAGGCCTTTCGGGCCTCGAGGGCCTCGGCTTCCTCATCTTCCGCGCGCAAGGCCTGCTGCTCACCGACCAGTTGCTGGTGTGCATGGTCATCATCGGCCTCGTGGGCTTCGCCATCGACCGCTCCATGTATATCGCCCAGAAGCGGGTGCTGAAGTGGAAGCAGGGCTACGACGGCTGACCCCAGAACCTTAGGAGCCAGACCATGGCCACCCCCGGACATCTTGAATTCCGCAACGTGTCGAAGACCTATGCCCTGCCCGGCCGGCCCCTCGTCAACGTGCTCTCCCATGTGAGCTTCGACGTGGAACCCGGCGCCTTCGTCACCATCGTGGGGCCGAGCGGGTGCGGGAAATCCACCCTGCTGCGCCTCGTGGTGGGGCTGGACGAGGATTATCGCGGCGACATCCTGCTCAACGGCCGGCGCATCACCGGCACCTCGCTCACGCGGGGCATCGTGTTCCAGGACCACCGCCTCCTGCCCTGGCTGACGCTGGAGCAGAACATCGGCCTCAGCCTCGAGAATTCCGGCTGGAGCCAGAAGGAGAAGGCCGAGGCGGTGGCCGAGCATATCGCCCTCGTGGGCCTTTCCGGCTTCCAGAAGGCCTATCCGCATGAATTGTCCGGCGGCATGGCCCAGCGCGGCGCGATCGCCCGCGGCCTCGCCAGCCGGCCGGAAATCCTGCTGCTCGACGAGCCTCTGGGCGCGCTCGACGCCCTCACCCGCGTGCATCTGCAGGCCGAGATCCAGCGCATCTGGGAGACCGAGGGCACCACCATGATCCTCGTCACCCACGACGTGGAGGAGGCGGTCTATCTCAGCCACCGGGTGGTGGTGATGAGCGCCAATCCCGGCCGCGTGGTGGAGGACCTCACCATCGACCTGCCCTTCCCCCGCGACCGGGCGGATGGCGAATTCGTCGCGCTGAAGCGGCGCATCCTCGCCGCCATGGGCGAGGATGGCGGCTCCCGGCGGGACGCGGCGTGATGGGCGCCGCCCTCCGAAGTGCCGCATTCGCCGCCATGCTGCTTGCCGCCCTGCCGGCCGCCGCCATGGACACCGCCCCCTCCACCGACCTGCCCGACCTCTCGCAGAGCCGGGCGGCCATCTATGCCGGGGATTATGAGCGGGCGCTGGCGCTGTTGATGCCGCTGACGGCCACGGTGCGCCATGCCGATCTCTACAATCTCATCGCCTTCGCCAACCGCAACCTGAAGCGCTACGACGAGGCGGCGCGCTGGTACAAGGAAGCCCTCTACTACGATCCCGCCCATCGCCCGGCGCTGGAATATCAGGGCGAGCTTTTCATCGCGATCGGCGACTTCAAGAAGGCCGAGAAGAACCTCGAGCTGATCCGCCTGCTCTGCTACCCGAAGGGCTGCGAAGAGGCCGACAAGCTGCGCGACGCCCTGCGCGCGGCCGGCAGAAACCCTGCATCCTGAACGCCCGTGCGCCTGCAAACGGCTGCGACGGCACGGCTCACACCTGATTTAACAAGTTCTATTGACATTATGCATAATTACCCGTCATTTTCAGGGAAATGACGGAGCTTCCCATGAGTCATCCCACCCCCGCCGCGCAGAGCCCGGACATCTTCTGGTTCATCCCCACCCACGGCGACGGCGCCTATCTGGGGTCGGAGACGCGGCAGCGCCCGCCGGAATTCGCCTATTTCCGGGAGGTGGCGCAGGCGGTGGACCGGCTCGGCTTCAAGGGCGTGCTCCTGCCCACCGGCCAGAGCTGCGAGGACAGCTGGATCACCGCCGCCGGCCTTGCCACCGCCACCGAGCGGCTGAAATTCCTGGTGGCGCTGCGCCCCGGCGTCACCACCCCGGCGTTTGCCGCGCGGCAGGCGACGGCTCTCGACCGGCTCAGCGACGGGCGGCTCCTGCTTAACGTGGTGGTGGGCGGCAATCCGCCGGAACTCGCCGCCGACGGCATCTTCCTCGACCATGACGCCCGCTACGCCCAGGCCGACGAATTCCTCTCCATCTGGCGCGATCTGGTGGCCGGCAAGGTCGTGGACCATACCGGCCCCTATTATCGGGTGGAGCACGGCCGGCTGGACTTCCCGGTGGTGCAGCAGCCCCACCCGCCCCTGTGGTTCGGCGGCTCATCGGAAGCCGGGCACGAGGTGGCGGCCGAGCACACCAGCGTCTACCTCTCCTGGGGCGAGCCGCCCCATGTGCTGAAAGACAAGCTCGCCGACGTGCAGGCGCGCGCCGCCCGGCGCGGGCGCACGCTGAAGTTCGGCCTGCGCATCCATTTCATCGTGCGCGAGACCGAGGCCGAGGCCTGGGCCGCCGCCGACAGGCTGATTTCCCAGGTCTCCGACGAGCAGATCGAAAGCGCGCAGCAGCGCTTCAAGGTGGAGATGGATTCTGTGGGGCAGGCGCGCATGGCCGCGCTGCAGCCCGGCGATCGCAACAAGCTGGAGATCGCGCCCAACCTGTGGGCCGGCATCGGCCTGGTGCGGCGCGGCGCCGGCACCGCGCTGGTGGGCGACCCCAAGAGCGTCGCCGCCCGCATCCGCGAATATCAGGAGATCGGCATCGAGACCTTCATCGGCTCGGGCTATCCGCACCTGGAAGAGGCCTATCGCGTCGCCGAGCTGCTGTTCCCCGAGCTTGGCATCGACGGTCGCCGCCGCAAGGTTTCCGACAATATCGTCAATGAGTTCGCCGTGGGCTCCCACCGCGCGGAGCGGCGTCGCGCCGCCGTGTCCTGAGCCTCGAGGAGATGAAGATGACCACCCGCACTTTCACCCGCAGTCCGCTCACCCGCCGCACCTTCGCCCGCCTCGCCGCCGCCGGCGTGGTGCTGTCCGCAGCCTTCGCCGCCGTGCCGGCACGCGCGGAAGGCGTGCTGCGCATCGCCCAGCAGTTCGGCACCCTCTACACGCCGTTCCACGTGCTGCGCGAGAAGGGCCTCATCGAGAAGCACGGCAAGGCACTGGGCATCGACATCAAGGTGGAGTGGATCCGCCTCTCCGGCGGCGGCGCGGTGAATGATGCGCTGCTCTCCGGCAGCATCGACATCGCCTCCGCCGGCATCGGGCCGTTCCTCACCATCTGGGACAAGACCCGCGGCACGGCGCAGGAGGTGAAGATCGTCGGCGCCTTCGGGGCCCAGCCCAACTTCCTGCTCACCAACAACCCGAACGTGAAGACCATCAAGGACTTCACCGAGAAGGACAAGATCGCGACGCCGGCGGCGGGCGTGTCGGTGCAGGCGCGCATCCTGCAGATGGCGGCGGAGCAGGCCTTCGGCCCCGGCAATGCCAAGAAGCTCGACCCGCTGATGGTCACCCTGCCCCACCCGGACGCCACCGCCGCCCTGATCGCCGGCGGCACCGAGATCACCTCCCACCTGTCCAACCCGCCGTTCCAGAACCAGGCGCTCAAGGACCCCAAGGTGCACAAGGTGTTCTCCTCCTACGACATCCTGGGCGGTCCGGCGACGCCCACGGTGGCCTACACCACGGTGAAGTTCCGCCAGGAGAACCCCAAGACCTACAAGGCGTTCCAGGACGCCTTCGCCGAGGCCACCAAATGGGTGGACGAGAACAAGAAGGAAGCCGCCGAGATCTATGTGAAGGTGGAGCAGTCCAAGCTTGATCCCGCCTTCATCGCGGAAGTGCTATCGGATCCCGAGGTGACCTATACGCTGGTGCCCCTCGGCACCATCAAGTTCGCCGATTTCATGAACCGGATCGGCGCCATCAAGAACAAGCCCGCCAGCTGGAAGGAATTCACCTTCGAAGAGCTGCATTCGGCCTCCGGCAGCTGAGGGCGCAGCCATGACCGCCACCGTCGCCCGCCTTGACGGCGCCCAGCAGCTCCACCCCGTGTCGGCACCGGCTGCGGCGCAGGCCACCCCCGTGCTTCAGGCGCGCGGCCTCACCCTCGACTATGCCGGCGCCAAGGGGCGCCACCGGGCAGTGGAGGACGTGAGCTTTTCGGTGGCGTCGGGCGAGCGGCTGGTGCTGCTCGGCCCCTCGGGCTGCGGCAAGTCCTCCATCCTCAAGGCGCTGGCCGGCTTCCTGAAGCCGGCGGCGGGAACGGTCGAGATCCGCGGCAAGGCCATCACCGGGCCGGGGCCGGACCGCATCGTGGTGTTCCAGGAATTCGACCAGCTGCTGCCCTGGAAGAGCGTGCGCGACAACGTGGCCTTCCCCCTGCGCGTCGCCCGCAAGATGTCGCAGAAGGAGGCCCACGCCCGGGCCGAGGCGGCGCTGGTGAAGGTGGGCCTCGCCCGGGCGCTGGACGCCTATCCGCACACCCTGTCCGGCGGCATGAAGCAGCGCGCCGCCATCGCCCGCGCGCTGGCCACCGACCCGGACGTGCTGCTGATGGACGAGCCGTTCGCGGCGCTCGACGCCCTCACCCGCCGCACCTTGCAGGACGACCTGCTGGCGCTGGCCGAGGAACAGGGCTTCACCCTGGTCTTCGTCACCCACGCCATCGACGAGGCGGTGCTCATCGGCACGCGCCTGCACCTGCTCGCCGCCCATCCGGGCCGCACCCTCGCCACCTTCGACACCGCCGCCTTCGGCATCTCGGCGCGCGGCACCCCGGCCTTCGAGGCGGTGGTGCGCGATGTCCACAATCTCATCTTCGCCGACGGAGGCCACCATGTCTGACACCACCGTGTCCGGCTCGGGCCTGGCGGACACAGCGCACGCACGCAGCGCCGAGCCCGCCCGCCCCCGCACCGAGGCGCCCGCGCGGTTGTCGCCGCGGGCCGCCCTCGGCTGGCTGTGGGGCTTCACCGTGGTGCGTCGCGCCGTGGTGCTGGCGGCGCTGGCCGCCATGTGGCAGACGGCGGCGGTGTGGCAGAGCAATCCGCTGCTGTTCCCCACCTTCACCGACACCATGTCGGCGCTCGCCTCGGCGCTCTCCGAGGGCGACCTCTTGCCCGCCGCCCTCGCCTCCCTCGCGGTGCTCATCAAGGGCTATGTGCTGGCGGTGGCGCTGGCTTTGGTGCTGGTCTCGGCGGCCATCGCGGTGCCGTTCCTGAAAGAGGTGCTGCTGACGCTGACCGCCATGTTCAATCCCCTGCCCGCCATCGCGCTCTTGCCGCTCGCCATGCTGTGGCTCGGCCTTGGGGAAGCCAGCCTGCTGCTGGTGATGGTGCATGCGGTGCTATGGCCGTTCGCCCTCGCAGCCCTCACCGGCTTCGAGCAGGTGCCGGAGACCCAGCGCCTCGTTGGCCGCAACTACGGGCTGAAGGGGCTGTCCTACGTGGCGCTCATCCTCATTCCGGCGGCGCTGCCCTCGCTGCTGTCGGGGCTGAAGATCGCCTGGGCGTTTGCCTGGCGCACCCTGATCGCGGCGGAGCTGGTGTTCGGTGTCTCCTCCCGCGCCGGGGGGCTCGGCTGGTTCATCTACCGCAACCGCAACGAGCTGCTGACGGATCGCGTCTTCGCCGGGCTGGTCACAGTGATCCTCATCGGCCTTGCGGTGGAAGTGCTGTTCCGCGCGGTGGAGCAGCGCACGGTGCGCCGCTGGGGCCTCCAGCGCTGACGTAACGGCATTCCGGATCGAAGTACCCTTGCCGGTATTCCGCACCGTCACGGGCGAGAATAAAGTGCCGTTGCGGAGGAAAAGACGTCTGTGACGGCTGCGCTTCACGATTTATCCACAAAAACGCGTGAGGCTGTACCCAGATAGAAATTACAGCTGGGAAGCCGCCACCGTGAAGCCGCTCCTGATCGTCTCTGGTATTCTGGTCGCGAGCGCCGTTGGCGCAGGCGTGGCAATCTCCCCCATGCTCACGTCCGCCAAGGCCGTGAGGGACGATGGACCTGCCACCACGCAGTCCATCTCCCAGAACGGCCCCGGCGGGCAGGCCAAGGGGGCGCAGGGCAAGGCCGCGCAGCAGGCTGAAGCCGTCGCCCCGGCGCCGGATCCGGCCCCCGCGCCGGCCGTGACCCCGCGCAAGAACTACACCTACAAGTCGTTCAACGTGGATGGCAATTACATCGCCATGACGTTCGACGACGGTCCCAATCCGGAGACGACGCCCCAGTTGCTCGCCATCCTGAAGGAGCGCGGCATCAAGGCCACCTTCTTCGTGCTCGGCAACATGGTGGCCAAGCACCCGGAAGTGCTGAAGATGATCTCCGACGAGGGCCACGAGATCGGCAACCACTCCTGGAGCCACCCGCAGCTGACGCGTATCAGCCAGGCGGGGGTGGAGAAGGAGTTGGGCAATACCTCCGAGGCCATTTTCCAGGTCACCGGCAAGCGGCCCATGTATCTGCGCCCGCCCTACGGCTCCATGAAGCCGACCCTGCGGGCCATGATCGAGGAAAAGTACGGCCTCACCACCGTCAACTGGGCCGTGGACCCCAACGACTGGAAGTTCCGCGACAGCCAGAAGGTGCATGACGCCATCATCGCGCAGGTGACGCCGGGCGCCATCGTGCTGTCCCACGACATCTACCCCACCACGGTGGCGGCCATGCCGCGCATCCTCGATGAGCTGATCGCCAAGGGCTACAAGTTCGGCACCATTTCCGAGCTCATCGCCCGGGACAAGACGCCGAAGGTCCAACTGATGGCGGCCCTGCCCAACGGCAAGCCGCAGCAGGCCAATCAGAAGGACAAGAAGCCCAAGCCCGCCACCGCATCCGCCAAGCCGGATGGCGCCAAACCCGCCAAGCCCGCGGCCAATGCCGCCCCGCAGCAGCGCGCCGGCGGCGTCTACTGATACCAACGGCCCCGGTCTTTGACCGGTGCCGAGAGGGTCGCGCTCAGGCGCCGCGCGGGCTTCACCAAAGGCCCGTGAGTCGCGCTCACGGGCCTTTGGTGTGAGTCAGCCAGCCCTTTCAAACCTGAGAGCCCGTTCCCCTGGAACGGGCTCTTTTCATTTGTGCGTGTGGCGGGCCGCCGGCCCGGCTGAAACGATTTGAAGGTTCCAGCCCGCGCTCCTACAAAGACCAAAAGCAAGATGCGCCGGCAGTCGAGGCCGGCGACGCGAAAAGGGAGCAGGCCATGAGCAGCACCGGGGAAACGCCGAATACCACCAAGCGTGCCGGCGTCGTGGGGCTCGGCTCCATGGGGTTCGGCATGGCGCAGTCCCTGTTGCGGGCGGGGATCGATGTGGCCGGCTGCGATGTGGGTCCCGAAGCCGTGGCCCGCTTCGTGGCGCAGGGCGGGCGCGGGGCTGCGTCCGCCGCCGAGGTGGCGCAGGGCGCCGACATGGTGGTGAGCGTGGTGGTGAATGCCGCGCAGACCGAAGCCATCCTGTTCGGCCCCGAAGGCGTGGCGCAGACGCTGCCGGAAGGCGCCGTCTTCATCTCCTGCGCCACCATGGACCCGGACGTGGCCCGCGCCCTTGCCGCGCGGCTTGAGGCCACGGGACGGCTTTATCTCGACGCCCCCATCTCGGGCGGCGCGCAGCGGGCGGCGGAGGGCGCGCTCACCATCCTCGCCTCCGGCAGCCCGGCGGCCTTCGCCAAGGCCCGGCCGGCCTTGGATGCCATGGCGGCCAAGCTCTACACCCTGGGCGATGCGGCGGGGGCCGGCGCGGCCTTCAAGATGATCAACCAGTTGCTTGCCGGCGTGCACATCGCCGCCGCCTGCGAGGCCATGGCCTTTGCCGCCCGCCAGGGGCTCGACCTGAAGAAGGTGTATGAGGTGATCACCGCCTCCGCCGGCAACAGCTGGATGTTCGAGAACCGCATGCCCCACGTGCTCTCCGGCGACTACAGCCCGAAAAGCGCGGTGGACATCTTCGTGAAGGACCTCGGCATCGTCCAGGACATGGCCCGCAGCGCCAAATTCCCGGTGCCGGTCTCTGCCGCCGCCTTGCAGATGTTCCTCGCCGCTTCCGCCTCCGGCATGGGGCGGGACGACGACGCCTCCGTGGCGCGGCTCTATGCGCAGATCACGGGGACGAAGCTGCCGGGTGTTTGAGGGGACGCCGTGGTAAGGCGGGGCCCTGAAGGCCGCCTTGTCCGACGCGCTATATGGGGCGGAGCGACGGGCGGCTGAAGCTGTGGAGCAAGATCATGTCCCGTAACCGCCTCGCCTGCGTCCTCGCCCTGCCGCTCCTCGCGTTCGGCCTCTCGCTGGGCGCGCGGGCGCAGACACCGGAGCAGGCCAAGGCGCTGCGCACCGCCTGCGAGGCCGACGTGACGAAGCTGTGCGGCAGCATCGAGCCGGGCGCCGACCGCCTCTTCCAATGCCTCAAGGATCACAGGGACGAGGTGACGCCCCCCTGCCAGGCGACCCTCGGTGCGCTGATCGCCAGCCAGCGCAAGAAGTAGGGCGTTCAGGCGAAGGGGTGCCTCAAGCCACGGCCAGCAGGCTCGCATTGCCGCCCGCCGCCGCCGTGTTCACGCTCAGCGAGACCTCTTCCAGCAGCAGCTGCGCCGGGAAGGCGAAGGGCGAGGCGGCGATGTCGTCCGGCGTCGCCCCATGGAGCGGCACGATCGGCCCCGGCAGCGCGGCGAGGCGCCCGGCAACGGCCACGAGTGCCGCCCCCTCCCCTTCCGCCAGAGCTGCCGCGAACGGGCCGCCCTCCGCCCCCATAGCTTGCCCGCCCATGCGAAGGCGCGCCGCCACCGCCGGCGGCACTCCCGCGAGCTGGCTCAAGAGCCCCGCCTCGGCCTCGATGACCGCCCGATTGCCGGTGGCCAGGGCGGTGCCGATCTGGCGCATCAGCCCCGTCTCGCTGGTCGGCAACAACAGCAGGGTGCCGCGCGGGCGCAGGCGCCAGCTGTTGCGCTCGCCCACCGGACCGGGCAGATCCAGCGACAGGCCCAGCGGCACGGCCTCCGCCAGCGCCCGCACCGCCGTCGCGTCATCCACTCGCCCGCGCCCCTCCAGCCAATCGGCGAAGGCCAGCGCCGCCCCGTCCGCCGTGCCGGCGCCAAGGGCGAAGGCCGGACCGGTCACCAGCCGGCCGAGATAAAGCGGCCCGCTCGCCTTCGGCCCGGTGCCGGAGAGGCCGTGGCCGCCGAAGGGCTGCACCCCCACTACTGCGCCGATCATGTTGCGGTTCACATAGAGGTTGCCGGCCGCCACCTGGTCCATCACCGCCGCGATGGTCTCGTCCAGCCGCGTGTGCAGGCCGAAGGTGAGGCCGTAGCCCGTGGCGTTGATGTCGGCGACGAGGCGGCGCAGATCCGCCCGCCGCCAGCGCAGCACATGCAGCACCGGGCCGAACACCTCTGCCGTGACATCCGCCATGGATGAAATCTCGATCAGCGTCGGCGCAACGAAGGTGCCGTTCGCCGCCTCAGCCGGCAAAGGCAGGCGATGGACGCGAAAACCGCGCGCTGCCATGGCCGCCACATGGGTCTCGATGCCCGCCTGCGCCTCGGCGGTGATGACCGGCCCCACATCCACGCACAGGCGGTCCGCGCGGCCGATCTCCAGCTCCGCCATGGCGCCCTTCAGCATGGCGAGCATGGGGTCGGCCACCTCCTCCTGCAGGCAGAGCACGCGCAGGGCCGAGCAGCGCTGGCCGGCGCTGTCGAAGGCGGAGGCCAGCACATCCGCCACCACCTGCTCGGGCAAGGCGGAACTGTCCACGATCATGGCATTCTGCCCGCCGGTCTCGGCGATGAGCGGCACCGGTCGCCCCGCAGGCGACAGGCGTTGGGCGAGCACCCCGGCGATGCGTCGCGCCACATCCGTGGAGCCGGTGAACATGACCCCCGCCACCTCCGGCGCCGCGACCAGCGCCGCACCCACCGTTCCATTGCCGGGCAGCAGCTGGAGCACATCCTGTGGAATGCCGGCGGCATGCAGCAGCCGCACCGCCTCGGCGGCGATGAGCGGTGTCTCCTCCGCCGGCTTGGCGAGCACGGGATTGCCCGCCGCCAGCGCCGCCGCCACCTGCCCGGTGAAGATGGCGAGAGGGAAGTTCCACGGGCTGATGCAGGCCACCGGCCCCAGCGGGCGATGGTCGCGGGTGAGGCGGGCT
Organism: Xanthobacter oligotrophicus; assembly: GCF_008364685.1. Classification (GTDB taxonomy): domain Bacteria; phylum Pseudomonadota; class Alphaproteobacteria; order Rhizobiales; family Xanthobacteraceae; genus Xanthobacter; species Xanthobacter oligotrophicus. The sequence continues at coordinate 325,888 of NZ_VTTL01000004.1, read as the reverse complement.
GTCGCCTCGTCGGCATAATAGCGCAGGAAGTCCACCGCCTCGCGCACCTCGGCCACCCCGTTGGCGGCGGACTTGCCCGCCTCGCGCATGATCAGGCCGAGCAGGTGGGGCACCTGCGCTTCCAGCATGTCGGCTGCGGCGCGTAAAGGCGCCGCGCGCTCGGCGGGCGAGAGCGCGGCCCAGCCGGGCGCGGCGCCGGCAGCCACGGCCACCGCCCGCACCACATCTTCGGCGCCGGCCTCGCGCACGGCGCCCACCTCGTCGCGATGGTCGCCGGGATTGCGCACCGCCCGCGCCGGCCCGCCACCGCCCGCAGGATGCGCCCGCCATGGTGTGGCCCGACCCGCAGCGAGGACCTGGCCAAGGGCGGCCAGCACGGCGTCGCTCGACAGGTCGAGGCCGGCGGAATTGGCCCGCGTGCTGTACAGGTCGCGCGGGGCGGCGATGGCCGGGCTGGGGGCGCCGGCGTCGGGCATGGCGGCCACCGTCTCTGCCGGATCGGCGATCAGCTCGGCCAGCGGCACGCGGTCATCGGCAAGGCGGTGGACGAAGGAGGAATTGGCGCCGTTCTCCAGCAGCCGCCGCACCAGATAGGCGAGCAGCGTCTCATGGGTGCCCACCGGCGCATAGATGCGGCAGGGCCGGCCAAGCGGCCCCACCACCTCCTCGTATAGCGGCTCGCCCATGCCGTGGAGGCACTGGAACTCGTAGTCGCCGGCGCGGAAATCCGGCCCCGCCAGCTCAAAGATGGCGGCCAGCGTCTGGGCATTGTGGGTGGCGAACTGGGGAAAGACCGCATCGCGCGCGGCAAGCAGCTTGCGGGCGCAGGCGATGTAGCAAAGGTCCGTGTGCACCTTGCGGGTGAAGACGGGGAAATCCGTCATCCCGTCCACCTGCGCGCGCTTGATCTCGGCATCCCAATAGGCGCCTTTCACGAGGCGCACCATGATGCGCCGGCCGGTGCGACGGGCGAGATCGATGACGAAGTCGAGCACCGCCGGGCAGCGCTTGCCATAGGCCTGCACCACGAAGCCGATGCCGTTCCACCCCGCAAGGCCGGGATGGGCGGCGAGCGCTTCCAGAAGATCGAGGGAGAGTTCCAGGCGGTCCTGCTCCTCCGCATCGATGTTGAAGCCGATGTCGTAGCCCCGGGCCAGCAGCGCGAGGCGTTCAAGGCGCGGCAGCAGTTCCGCCATCACCCGGCCCGCCTGCGCGCGGGCATAGCGCGGATGGAGCGCGGAGAGCTTCACCGAGATGCCCGGCCCTTTGTGGATGCCCCGCCCCGCCGAGGCCTTGCCGATGGCCTCGATGGCGGCGCCATAGGCCGCGAAATAGCGTTCCGCGTCGGCCGTTGTCATGGCCGCCTCGCCCAGCATGTCGAAGGAATAGGAGAAGCCCTGCGCCTCGCGTTTGCCGGCGCGGTGAAGCGCTTCCTCGATGGTGCGGCCCATGACGAACTCGGCGCCCATCAGCCCGATGGCCATGTCCACCGCGCGGCGGATCAGGGGTTCGCCGCAGCGCGCCACGAGGCGGGTGAGCGCGGTGGTGAGCCGCCCGTCGTCGGCGGTGGCGGTGAGCTTGCCGGTGAGGACGAGGCCCCAGGTGGCCGCATTCACGAACAGGGAGCGCCCGCCGCCGAGATGCGCCTGCCAGTCGCCATGGCCGATCTTGTCGCGGATGAGGGCGTCGCGGGTCTCGTTATCAGGAATGCGCAGCAGCGCCTCGGCAAGGCACATGAGCGCGACGCCCTCCTGGCTGGAGAGGGCATATTCCTGCACCAGCGCCGCCACCACCGATCCGCGCGGCTTCGCCCGCAGCCGGGTGACGAGATTCCCCGCCCGCGCGGCGATGCGGGCGCGCAGCTCCGGCGGCAGGCGGGCGTCGGGCAAAAGATCGGCGATCACCTCCCGCTCCGGGCGGCGATGCGCGGCGGCGAGGGCCGCACGCAGAGGGGTGGGCGGGCCGGCCGGCGGCGCGAAATCGGCGAAGAGCGGAGCGGGTTCAGGGGCGGCCCAGGGCGCGGCGGCGGCGGGGATCATGATGTGTTTCCTCGTCCCCCGGCAGGCGGATCACCGCGGCACGGGACGGTTTCGACGGCTGTTCACATGCTAATCCAGAGGCGTCAGGCATTCCGGCTTTTCATCTGCCGAAGAGCCACTCATACTGACTTTAAATGACTGCCATATTGGATCATTTTTATGGATAATGGCGCATCTGACAGTCAAATCGACGCCTTCGATGCCCGCATCATCGCCGCGCTGGTGGAGGATGGCCGCATGTCCGTCACCGACCTTGCGGCGCGGGTGGGCCTGTCGCGCAGCCCGTGCCAGGCGCGGCTGAAGCGGCTGATGGACGAGGGCTACATCCGCGGCTTCCGCGCGGTGCTTGATCCGGTGAAGCTCCGGCTGGAGCACATCGCCTTCACCGAGGTGAAGCTCTCCGAGACCACCGAGAAGGCGCTGTCCGCCTTCAATGCGGCGGTGCTCCGGATCAAGGAGGTGGAGGCCTGCCACATGATCGCGGGCTCGTTCGACTACCTGCTGAAGGTGCGCACGCGCGACATCCGCCGCTATCGCGCGGTGCTGGGGGAGAAGATCTCCGCCCTGCCCCATGTGGCGAGCACCTCAACCTACGTGGTCATGGAGCCGGTGAAGGACGACGGGGCCTGAACTGCGGCAATCGTGGACCTTGACCCTTCGTCGCCCTTTACAAGGGGCCGATGCGACCTCACTCTCTCAACAAAACATAAGAGGCCCGATGTGGCCTTCAGGGAGTGACATATGGCCACTGTTCTTGATCGGCCGGTGCAAGCTGGGCCGGTGGCGCCCGTTGTCCGCGCCATTTCTTTTGCCGACGTGAAGGAGGCCCTCCTCGCGGGGGTCGAGGATTTCAATCGCGCACCCGTCATCGGCGCCCTTCTGGGCGCGGTCTACGCCTTCGGCGGCATCTTCCTTCTGTCCTGTGTGTTCGCGCTGGACCTGGGCTATCTCGCCTATCCGCTGCTGGCTGGCTCGGTGCTCATCGGCCCGTTCGTGGCCGCCGGCCTTTATGACGTGAGCCGGGAGATCGAGGCCGGGCGCCAGCCGACGCTCAAGGGGGTGATGTCCACCGTGTTCGCCCAGCGCCAGCGGGAACTGGGCTGGATGGCCTTCGTCACCATCTTCGCCTTCATCATCTGGATGTACCAGGTGCGCCTGCTGCTGGCGCTATTCCTCGGCTACTCCTCGTTCGGCACCCTCAACGAGTTCCTGCACGTGGTGTTCACCACGCAGGACGGCCTGACCTTCCTGGCGGTGGGCCATGTGGTGGGCGCGGCGCTGGCGCTGGGCCTGTTCTCCATCACCGTGGTGTCGTTTCCGCTGCTGATGGATCGCGACATCGACGTGGTCACGGCCATGATCACCAGCGTGCAGGCGGTGCTCGCCAGCCCCGGCCCCATGATCGCCTGGGGCCTGATCGTGGTGGCGCTGCTCGCCGCCGGCTCGGTGCCCTGCTTCCTGGGGCTCATCGTGGTGCTGCCGGTGCTCGGCCACGCCACCTGGCACATCTACCGCAAGGCGGTGGTCCCCGCCGCGTAGAGCGCCTTCAGGCAGAGTGGACACTCGCGGCGCCGGTTCATCGACCGGCGCCGCGCGCATTTCGTCCACGCGCCGGACGTGGTCTTACAGCCCGGGCAGCCTCCCTTGCCGCGATCGTTCAGGACCCGGGCTTCTCCGGCGGAGCCGGCGTTTTCGACTTGCGCTTGTCGGCTGACGCGCCCTTTGGCACGCTCCGCGACACGCCCTTGGCGGGTTCGCCGGCCAACGGCTTCGCAGAGGGCTTTGCGGGGACTTTGGCCGGAGCTTTGGCCGGAACCATGGCCGGCGCGGCTTTGCGCACCGCGGTCCCCTTCTTCACCGTCGATGCCTTTTTCAGCGATGTCACCTTCTTGGCCGACGGCGCCTTCTTCTCCGGCATCCATCCCGGCTTCGTGACCGTCTCCGCCCTTTTGGCCACGGCTGCCTTGCGGATCGGCCGGCCATGGGCCTTCGCCGCCGCGACCGGCGCCACGTCCCGGCCAACCTTCGCGACGACAGGCGGCGGCACATCGGGGGCCGCAAGGAGGCTGACCTGAGCGCCCTTGCGGGCCGCCTTCCCGCCCTTGCCCTTGGCCGCCTTCTTCGTGGCGGCAGCCGGCTCTGAAGCACTGCCGGCGGCAGCCGTCTCGTCCCCGGCAGCTCGGGCCTTCGCCTTGGCCGCCTTCTCCGACTTGGCCTTCACCCCCTTTGCCGGAGGGGCCTTTTCCGCCTTGATCTTGTCGGGCTTCGCCTTTTCGGTCTTGCCCTTGTCCGGCCTGACCTTGCCCGCCCTGGCCTTGCCCGCGGATTGAGGTTCGACAGCCGTGTCGCTGTCCGCGTCGGCAGCAACCTGCGCCGCCTTCTGCGATCTGGCTTTGTCCGGCTTGGCCTTGGTGCCCTTTGCCTTGGTCGGGTTCGCCTTGGTCGGGTTCGCCTTGGTCGGGTTGTCCTTGGACTCGCGCTCCCCGGCCGGCATTTCAACGCCGGGCACGGCGCTCGCCGACTTGTCCTTCGAGGCCTTGGCCTTGGTCTTCTGCTCGGCTTCGAGGCGCTCGGCCTCCCACCTGCGGGCCATGATCTCGCCGAAGCTGCGGATCAGCTCGGAGAGGTCCTCCTCCTGGACCGCCGCGGCGGCGCTGTCGATGGAGAACCAGAAGCCGTAGCGCTGGAACCGCTCGGGCCATTTCTCCAGCAACCGCTTGACCTTGAGGGGGAACACCAGCACGTCGCACAGCACCGAGCGGGTGCCGAGCCGCTTCTCGTAGGTGTACATGCCCAGCGGTTCGCGCGAGATCACCCCCACCAGCCCGGCTTCCTCATAAGCCTCGCGCGCCGCCGCCTTGGGCGGGGACAGGCCCTTCATGGGCCAGCCCTTGGGGATGACCCAGCGCCGGGTCTCGCGGGAGGTGATGAGGCGGATCTGCACTTCGCCGTCGCGCCGCACGCGATACGGCAGCGCCGCATACTGCACCCGCCGGCCGGATGGCCCGCCGGTGGCGACCGGAAGCGCTGGCCATACCGGGGGTGGCGACATGGGCGGTCCTGCGGCAGACGCGAAGGCAGATCTAGGGAAACACGGCGAAACACACGACCGATCCGGGCGCGTGCCCGAATCGGTTACCTTTCCTGATCTATCACAGCGCCGGACACGGACAAGCTCCGCGCCTTTGCTCAAGGCCCCGCCGGGACGCCGGCACCGCGTGTTCCGCGCCCCCCTGACCCTGGCGGATCCGGAGGGCCAACCGGTGGACGATGGCCCTACATGGGCTCGGCGCTACATGGGCCCGGC
>NZ_VTTL01000004.1:0-320449 GCF_008364685.1 Xanthobacter oligotrophicus | reverse complement strand
GCCCGACGCTACATGGGCCCGACGCTACATGGGCCCGACGCTACATGGGCCCGACGCTACATGGGCCCGACGCTACATGGGCCCGACGCTACATGGGCTCGATTTCGTAGACCATGACGGTACGGGCGCGCACCTCGATCTCGCCCGCCTCCACCGGCACCGACATGCGGCCGGCATCGGCCTTCATCATCATGGGCGCCGCCGGCATGGGAAAGCCGCCCTGGGTCTCGGGCTGGATCGAGGTGATGCGGGTGAGCCGGACGCCGGCGGCGGCGGCCAGCGCCTTGGCCTGCTCCATGGCATCCTTCACCGCGGCGGTCCGTGCCTCGCGGTCGAGCTGCCCCGGCTCGGCGAGGGCGAAGGACAGGCCCGACGCCTGGTTGGCGCCCGACTGCACCACCTTGTCGAGCAGCGGGCCAAGCTTGGCGAGGTCGCGCACGGTGATGCGCACGGAATTACGCACCTCGAAGCCGATCAGCTTGGGCGCCTCGCGCGAGCCCTGCTGAGGCAGGGAATATTGCGGCTGGATGGAGAAGTTCGCGGTGGCGATGTCGCGCGGCTCGACGCCGGCGGTCTTGAGCGCGGCGATCACATCGGTCACCGCCTTGGAATTGGCGGCGAGGGCGTCGTCGGCGGTCTTGGCGGTGGTCAGGGTACCGGTGGTGAGCACGGCCATGTCGGGCGGCGCAGAGGCCCGGGCCTCGCCCACCACGGTGAGCGTCGCCGCCGCGGCGGCGGGCCCGCCCGCGAGCAGGAGGGCCGTCATGGCCGCCACCACGGCGCCCGCGGCAGCGCGGCGCGGGGCGCGGATGACGGACGCCGGACCGGACGAAGCAAGACGCATGGTGTTTCCCTCGGGCTGTTTCTGGCTCGGGCCCGCCTGAGCCTTCGGCGGGAGACGACGCTGCGAAGGCGGCGCCAATGGGGCAGGCTGCTCTGCCCGCGTGCACCATCCACGCGTTTTCCGCCCGCCCATGGGCGCCACACGCGGTCTCCTGTTGTTCGCCGACGACGGGATTGCTAGACGAGAAGCGCAACCGGCGGCGGCCCCGTGCCGCGCCCAGCCGGGGGCCTGTAGCTCAATGGTTAGAGCTGACCGCTCATAACGGTCTGGTTGCAGGTTCGAGTCCTGCCGGGCCCACCAAATTCCCCTCCGCCGAGGCTCGTTCCGGTTCGCCGGTGTTCTGGAAGATCATACGATATTAAATAGTTATAGTCATCAAGCCGTCGCCTGCGTCCGCTTAAGTTCGTTGGCATCCGGGAAATTTGTTGGTATTTGTGTTGGTATCGAAAACACGGGATTGGCCAGATACCAACACATGCCCCTATCCGACATCGCCGTCCGCAACGCCAAGGGCCGGGACAAGGCGTTCAAGCTCTCCGACGGCGGCGGCCTGTTCCTGCAGGTCAATCCGGACGGCGGGCGCCTGTGGCGCATGGCCTATCGCTTCGACAAGAAGCAGAAGCTCCTGGCCTTCGGCGTCTACCCTGATGTGTCCCTCGCCGATGCCCGCAAGCGGCGGGAAGCGGCAAAGGCGCTGCTGGCAAAGGGCGTGGATCCTGGGCAGGCAAAGAAGGCCGACAAGCGCGCCTCCGCCCTGAACTCCAGCCGCACCTTCGAAGCCATCGGGCGGGAGTGGTTCGCACTCAAGCTCCCCGGCTGGGTTCCGTCCTATTCCGACCGCCTGATGAGCCGCCTGGAAGCCGATGTGTTCCCCGCGCTCGGCTCCCGGCCTATCGCCGATATCGAGCCGCCTGAGGTGCTGGAGGTTATTCGCAAGGTGGAGACCCGTGGCGCCATCGAATTGGCGAAGCGCGAGATGCAGGTCATCGGGCAGATCTTCCGGTTTGCCATCGCCAGCGGCCGGGCCAAACGGGACCCCACGCAGGACCTGCGCGGCGCCCTGAAATCGCCGGGTAGGCAGAAGCACCACCGCGCCCTGCCCCGTGAGGATCTGCCGGACTTCCTCAAGGTCCTGGACGCCTACGACGGCGAGCCCATGACAAAGCTCGCCCTGAAGCTGATGGTCCTCACTTTCGTGCGCACCACCGAGCTGCGCGCCGCGCGCTGGTCAGAGTTCGAGGGGCTCGATGGGCCCGAGCCGCTGTGGCGCATCCCGCCCGAACGCATGAAAATGAGGTTCGAGCACCTCGTGCCACTTTCGCCGCAGTCAGTCGCCGTGCTGCAGGAGCTTCGCCCCCTCGCTGGCCGCAGTCCCCAGCTTTTCCCCTCCCCCAGCAAGGAGGGCTTCATGTCGAACAACACGATGCTCTTCGCCATGTACCGCATGGGCTACCACGGCCGCGCGACGGTCCACGGCTTCCGAGGGGTAGCGTCCACCTGGCTCAACGAGGCCGGCTACCATCCGGACTGGATCGAACGGCAGCTCGCGCATGATGAACGCGACGAAGTGCGCGGCGCCTACAACAGCGCACAATACCTCGCCGGCCGGCGGCAGATGATGTGCGACTGGGCGGATTTCCTGGATGGCCTGAGGCGAGGCGGTTCCAATACAGGAGCGTAGATCGCTCTGCTCTCCAGATCCACGGGGCAGACGAACCCCTGCGAACCATTGCGGACACCGGCGAACCTCGGCAGACTGCCGTGAACAAAGACTGAACACGCGACAGAACGAGGGCGGGGCTGATGACAGAGAGGGCAAGCCCGACTGGTTGGGATTTTAGTGCAATTGGTTGGCTGTTCGATGAGGTCAAGCAAGCCGGCGGTGAGATCCCGTGCCGATATTATCGGAAGCATGACACACAGGGGGCTTATGGAGACACGCCAGAAGACTTTATGGCCACGGAGGCCGACTTCGAGTCTGTCCGCAAGGCCAGAGACGTTCTCGGACGGAAAATATCCCGGGCATTCACATGCCGTTCTTCAGGGTGATCTCGACGGCGGCGGGCGCGAAGGCGTCGGTTGAGGTGGTGTCGAAGACCTCCAGCGAAACCAGCCCCGCCAGGCGGTGGGTCTCCAGATCCCGCAGCGCCTCAGGCGTGAAGTCCGCCATGGCGAGGGACCCGCCGCGCAGCATCCGCGCCGCGCAATAGGCCATGCAGAGGCGGGCATAATTCGACGCCATGTCGTCCCTCAGCGGACGGCCCACGAGACTGCGCGCGACCGGCGTCATCCGGATGCGGACGGCATCCACCGTGTCGGCGGAAAACGCATGCCGCGCCCTGAGCCCGGCGATCGCCTCCAGCGCGCCGTGGGTAGCGCGGCCGCTGGGAAAGGGCTTCTGGGCAACCTCGGCCATACGCCAAGCCTTGCCGAACGCCTCAACCACGGGGCCAAGGTCTACCCCATCCTCGAACAGCGCATAATAGCCGAAGCGGCCCTCCAGCACCTCGCGCGGCGCCTTCAGCCCCGCTGATGCGAGATCGCAGGCCTGGATGGCGTTGCGGGCATTGAAGCCGATCTGAAGGGCGAGCAGCATGGTGCCCTCTTCATGCGCCTGCATGGAGCCGCACAGCTGGGCGAAGGTGGTGCCGAAGGCGTTCTCCAGCGTGTCGGCATCGAAGCCGAGCAGTTTTCCCGCCGCCGCCGTCGCGCCGAACCCGCCCGCCACCCCCGGACGGAAGAACTTCATGGGCCGGGTGCCGCCAAGGCCGATGGCGCAGGCGACATCGACGCCGGCGACGACCGCCTCCAGCAACCGCGCGCCGCAGATGCCACCCAGCCGGTCGGCGACGGCAAGCGCCGCCGGCAGCACCCCCGTCATGGCATGGACCACCGCCTGCTCATGAAGGCAGTCGAACTCGGAATTATGGATCTGGTACGCGTTCATCAGCGCGGCCACCGCCGCCGGAAACCGGCCGCGCCGGCCGAAGACACGGGCCTCCTCCCCCGAGCCCCAGCCTGCGGCACAGCCGGCAAGCTCCTGCGCCCACTGCCCGGCGCTGCCGGCTATGCCGACGCCGACGCTGTCGAGCAGGAACGTCTTGGCGGCCTCGATCACCGGCGCGGGAATGTCCGCGAGGCGGACCGCCAGCACGTGACCTGAGAAGTGTCGTATCGCGTCCATGCATCGCGTCCATGCTGTTTCCTCGCGGAAGGACAGGCCGTAGGCCCCCCTGCGAGCGATACATGAGGCGGGGCTTCGCCGCATATGCTTGCGACTTATATCGGATTTAAGGGTTGGAGGCCTTGCCGGGCGCAACGGACCATCGCCGATGCCGGTTCAGTCACTACGGGTCACCTCATCTTCTGCGCCGAGCTGCCGGGCCGAGGGCGACAGCCATCGCCAACGGCGACGCCCCGGTTCCCTTGCCAGACGGCGTGTCGGCCCTTGACGATTCAGGAAAAGAGCCGAAAGTTGCGCCCATGCTGGGGAGGGCGACATGGTGGCCTTCGTGCGCGAGGCCTTAGCTCGGCTCTTGTCTCGTCTCCGTCCAGCCCGGGCTGCATCAACCCATGGCCAGGCCAGCAGTCTTCTCGACGCCCGCCCCATCGCGCCGGATGCAGCCCTGCGGGCGCTGGAAGCCGCCCTCGCCGATCCTGAAGAGCTGATCCGGATCGGCGCGGCGCGGGCGGCACCGTGGCTGGAGCCGAAGGGGGCGGCGGAGCTGTTGTCCGCGCGCCAGGCGCACCTGCCCGAACCGCTGCCTGTCGCCGAGGCCTCCATTCTCGCCATCGCCATGGAATGGGCCGGCGGCGACGGCCTGCCGCTGGCCGCGCGCATCCTTCAAACGACGCCCGAGGTGGTGGAAGCGGCCACGGCCGGCGACGGCGAGCATTGGGCGCGTTCGATGAACCAGATGGTCGACCGCATCGGGCGGCCGGGCCGGTTTCGCCTGCTGCAACCCTTCTTTGTTGCGCACCGCGTGCGCACCGGGCCGCCACAGGAAGAGCCGGACCACGACGAGGAAGAACCGGACGCCGGCCAGCGGAAGGCACGGGCGGCCCGATGGGCCTTCGAGAATGCCTGCCGCGATTTCTCCAGTTTCGGCAGCGATACGGCGGCCCGGGCAAGCCTCGACGCGGCTTTCGCCGACACGCTTTCCCGCCTCGACACGGGTGACATGGACGGCGCGGTCGAGCGCCTCCTCGCTTTTGCAATCACCCACCAGGACGAGCGCACGCGGCTCACCGCCCAGCGCATGCTTCCCGCCTTCGGGAGGCAGGCCTCGGAGCCGCTGCTGGCCATGCTGGCCGAGCATTCGATCATCCTGCCGGGGCCTGAGGTCATGGCGGCCATCGCAGCCGAGCCTCGCGGCTATATTCCCAAAGGCGCGACAAGCGAGCGCCTTCGAGCCTTTCTCGCCTGCGAGACGCTGGAGGGCTTCACCGACCGGCCCACTGCCTTCGCAGTCGTCCATGCCGCCCTCTCGGGGAATGGGCCGGCACGGGCCCGCGCCCAGCGGGCGGCCGCGCGCATGTCGGCCGATGTGGCGCTGCCGGTCCTCGTCTGGTGCGCGCTTCACGGTCCCACCCTGTCCGAGCGCGTCGAAGCCAGAATTCTGCTGGATCGGATCCTCGCGCGCGATCACGGGCTCGGCATCCGCTTCCACCGCATCGGCGCCACCGAGGTCAAGCCGGAAGACCTCTCCTGGCTGAACCGCATCGTCCTGACCCGACCGGATCGGCATGCATGGACGGACAACGAAGATGTCGCCCTTGCGGTGCTTTCCGAGGCCATCGCCGTCCTCCCCAACCTCTTCGGGGACGCCGGCCCCATGTACAAGGAGCTGGGCACCGCAGAGCGGCTCGACGAGTTCATCGCGGCTGAAGGGGGGGCCGGCCCGGAGCAGCGGCCAGAGGAGGCTCCCGCCGGCACCTCCATCGCCGACCGGGATGTCTCTTTCGATGCAATCGTGAATATCGACCCACTCGATCTGGAGCTGCCCCTGCCGGAATCCACCGAAGACGCGGGCGCAGCGGCGCCCCTCCCCGAGCCGGCGCCGCGTTTCACCGACATCCAGTTGTTCGATGCGGAGCGCGAGCTGGGGCGGCTGGAGCCCCTCGTCCATGGCCGCGCCTACACCCTGAGCATTGCGGTGCGCGCCCTGCGGCTCGGCCTCACGAAGGACCGCCCGGAGCAGCCCGACGTGCGCATTCCGGGGCAGACGCAGACCGAAACCGTGTGGGCGATCGTCAGCGACGAAAGCACCGCCGAATTCGACGACGAGGAAGGCGGCGCCTTCGAGATCGACAGGCGCTTCGCATCCTTCCGCCTGCCGGCGATGGGGGATTCGGAAACGGCCGCGGTGTTCCGGCTCACCCCGCAGGTGAAGGCGTTCCGGCAACGGGGCGGCGGGCGCGGGCGCATCGGCATCCGCCTTTATCACCGCCTCAACCTCATCGACCACCTGGAACTGGACCTCCGGCTGGAGGTGCAGCCCGGCCAGCCCCTTTCGCCACCCGACGAGCCCGCCGTCAGGGTGGTGTTCTGCCGGGCGCAGGGCACAAGCGTGGAGGCCCTGGAGCCGGACCGGGCCGCGCGCACGCTCAACATCGCCATCAGTCGCGTGGCCGATACCGACGCCACCTATCGGTTCGCGGTGACCCTCGGCAACGCCGGCGGCATCCCCCAGACCTATGCCGTGAAGCGGCTGCGGGCCGAACAGCTCGACACCTTCATGACGCGCTTCCGCAACATCCTGCTGGATACGGTGTTCGGCGAGGCTTTCGCCAAGGCGGAGCTGACGCCTGCCGCCTGCACCCGGACCCTCACCGACCTCACCCGCCTCGGGCAAGACGTGCTGACCACCTTGTTCGACTATGGCGAGGGCGGCGATTTCTTCAGCCTCGGCCAGATCATGCTGGAGGCGCTGCCGCAGGCTCCCTTGGTGCAGATCGTGCTGGGGAAGGGGGCGGAGAACCTTGCCCTCCCCTGGCAGATCCTCACGGTGGACAACCGCCCTCCCCCCGCTCCGGGCGTCGCGGTGGCGCGGGTGAAGCCGGAGGACAATCTGTGGGGCCTGCGCTTCGTCCTCGAGGTCAAGCGCTGCGGCGACGGGGTGGACCGGCGCGCCCCGGCCGAGCGGGACCGGCGGCCGATCAAGGTGCGCTACGGCAACTGGCCGTTCGCGAACGAAGCCCAGCACCGCGCCCGCCTCGCGCAGATCATCACCGCCCATGGGGACGAGGCGATCCTGGTCGAGCCCGTCCTCAAGGGCGCGGCGGATTTCGTGGAGGCGCTGAAGGGCGGCGGCCAGCTGATCTATCTTTACGCCCATGGGCACGCGGCGGCGCCGGCCACGCCCTCGGCCATGGCCCTGCGCGACCGCACCCTCGCCAAGCTTGCGGACGTGCAGGAGGAGCTGAAACAGAACGCGGCCGGTCTTCCCCCGGCCGAGCTTGAGCCACGCGTCGCGGCGCTGCAGGCCCTGAAGGACGTGGTGGGCCAGGGCGATGAGGCGAGCGCCCTCATCCTCAGCCTGGCGACCGTGCGGCTCACCGACCTGCTTCTGGCCCTGCCGCCAGACGGCGCCAGGCTGAACGACGCGCCGGTGCTGTTCCTGAATACCTGCCAGTCGGCGCAAATCTGGAATGGGGTCGAGAATTCATTCGTCAGCTTCTTCCTCTCGCGGGGCGCGCGCGCCATCATCGGCAGCGAGGCGACCATTCCCGCAGTCTTCGCGGATCGCTTCGGCTGCGAGGTCATGGGCCGGATCTTCCAGGGGGAGACCATCGGCGAGGCGGTACGGCAGGCGCGGCTCATTCTGCTTCAGGCAAGCCGCAATCCGCTGGGGCTCTGCTATGCGGTCTACGGAGCGGGCGATGCGCGGCTGATCCCGCCGCGCAATATCGGGGTGGGAGGACCATGATGAGCGACATTCAAACCGTGATTGGCGAACTTCAGCAGGCCGACGACGAAAAGCTCCTGGAACAGCTCGGGGCCTATTCCAAGGCCTATGCCTCGGATGCGGCGAAGTTCGCTGCCCCGGCAACCTCCATCCCCCTCGACATGGCGACCATGGGGCCGCTCGACGGGCTTATGGAGATCGGCCGGCGGGTGCTGAAGCGCTGGCAGAAGGTCATCTACGACCTCGTCTGCGGCGGGGGCGAGGGCGACCCGGATGCGCGCAAGACCATTCTCGATTCTCTCAAGATCAACTCGCCGGAAGCCCTCGCGGCGGCGGTGGCGGGCGTCCTGATCAGCGCGTTCAATGTCGGCCCTGCCATCGCCACTATCGTCGGCGTCCTGTTCGGTCGCCTCCTGCTGCCGGCGGCGGGCCAGGTCGTCTGCGAATATTGGAAAGAACAACTGGGCTGAGCGCCTGAAGGATGGCCGGGCGCGTCCCGGCCATCCGTCTTCCAAAGCCGCGGGGGCGGCGCCGAGCTATCGCGTCACGGCCTTGTCCCGGTTCACGAGATACGGGCACCGTGTCTGCTCGATGGGGGCCGCGGTGGTCTCCCGGGCGATGGGGCTCAGCACCTTGAAATAGTCCCAGTCGCCGGTGGATTCGCCCGGCTTCTTGACCTCCACGAGATACATGTCGGTGACCATGCGCCCGTCCTCGCGGATCCGGCCGTTCGGGGCGAAGGCGTCGTTCACCGGCATCTCGCGCATTTTGGCGGCGACGGTGGGGCCGTCGTCGGTGCCGGCGGCGTCGATGGCCTTGAGGTAATGCAGCACGGCGGAGTAGGTCGCCGCCTGCACCGCGCCGGGCATCCGGCCGTTGCGTTCGAAGAAGCGCTTGGAGAAGGCGCGGGTTTCCGCGTTGGTGTCCCAATAGAACGGCGTGGTCACCACCAGCCCCTGTGCGGTCTTCAACCCCAGCGCATGCACGTCGCTGATGACCACGGCGAGGCCGGCCAGCTTCTGCCCGCCCTGGGTGATGCCGAACTCACCCGCCTGCTTGATGGCGTTGATGGTATCGGTGCCGCCGTTCGCCAGCGCGATCACCTGCGCACCGGAGGTCTGGGCCTGGAGCAGGAACGACGAGAAGTCCGCGGTATCAAGCGGATGGCTGACCTTGCCCACGATCTGCCCGCCCCGCTCGGTGACGACGCGGGAGATGTCCGTCGCCATGGCACGGCCGAAGGCATAGTCCGCCGCCAGGATGAACCAGCGCGACTGCCCCTGCGCCGTCAGCGCGCCGGCGGTGCCCACACCCTGCGAATAGGTGTCCCAGCCCCAGTGGAAACCGGTGGGAGAGCAGTTCTCGTTGGTCAGCGCCGTGCTGAGCGGCCCGGTCATGAGCGTGATCTTGCCCCGCTCCTTCGCCACCGTGTTGACGGCGATGGCCACCGCCGAATTGGTGAGGTCGGCGATGGCATCCACGCCATCCACATCGAACCAGCGCTTGGCTGTGGCAGATGCCACGTCGGCCTTGCTCTGGTGGTCTGCGGATACGATCTCGACCTTGATGCCCTTTGACCCGCCCTTGAAGTCCTCGACCGCCATGCGCGCGGCATCCACCGATGTCTTGCCGCCGAAGTCTGAATACACCCCCGACTGATCGTTCAGAACACCGATTTTCACGACGCCGCCCGTAATATCTGCCGCCTGGCACAGCGAAACGGACGCGAGCAGGGCGATCATTGAAGTCGCCAGTTTCATGGCATTTCTCCCAATATTGTTTTGTTTTTATGGCGTTTGTCTCGCCGGCTTTCTTTGGACCGGACTGTCGTGCCCGCCCGTCCCGCGCCGCCGGCTGCCGGGACGGGCGGGGGAGGCGTCAATCGTTGCTGGGGAAGGCGAAGGAGAGCGCGCGCTCTTCCTGCGCATCAGGCTCGGGCCACCGCTGGGAGATGGTCTTCATCTTGGTGTAGAAGCGCGCGGCATCCGGGCCGAACATGTGGGCGTCGCCGAACTTCGACCGGCGAAGGCCGCCGAAATTGTGATACCCGACCGGCACCGGCACCGGCACGTTCACGCCCAGCATGCCGGCCTCCACATCCGCGCAGAACCGCTGCCCGGCCTGACCGCTGCGGGTGAAGATGACCGCGCCGTTGCCGTATTCATGCGCATTCACCACCTCGATCGCCTCGTCCAGGCTCTTCACCCGCATCAGGCCGCGCACCGGCCCGAAGATCTCTTCCTTCCACATCTGCATGTCCACGGTCACATGGTCGACCAGGGAGGCGCCGACATAGAAGCCCGGCTTGTCCGCGCCAGCCGCCGAGCCGTCGACCACCAGTTCCGCGCCCTCGGCCACCGCCCGCTGGATCGCGTCCTCCACCGTCTTCTTGGCGGCAGCGGTCACCACCGGGCCGAAGTCCGCCGTCGTGTCGTCATAGGCGCCGACGCGCAGCTTGCGCACCATGGGCACCACCAGGTCGCGCAGCTTGCTGGCGGTCTCCTCGCCTACCGCGACGAGGAGCGAGATGGCCATGCAGCGCTGGCTGGCGGAACCATAGGCGGCACTGACGAAGGCCGCCGCCGCCGCCTCAAGGTCGGCGTCGGGCATCACCACCATGTGGTTCTTGCCGCCGGTATAGGCCGCCACCCGCTTATTGTGCGCACAGCCCTTCTGGTAGATGTACTCGCCCACGCGGGTGGAGCCGACGAAGCTGATGGCGGCGATGCCGGGATGCTCAAGCATGGCATCCACCACCTCCGCATCGCCGTTGACCACGTTCCACACGCCGTCGGGCAGGCCGGCCTGCTGCCACAGCTCGCTGATGAGGGCCGAGGCGCCGGGCACGCGCTCGGACGGCTTCAGCACCACGGCGTTGCCCACCGCCACCGCCATGGATCCCATCATCAGGGGGACCATGGCCGGAAAGTTGAACGGCGCGATACAGCCCACCACGCCCACCGGCTGGCGGATGGAATAGGTGTCGATGCCGCCGCCGACGTTGCAGGAATATTCGCCCTTGGTCACCTGCGCGGCATTGGTGGCGAACTCCAGCGCCTCCACGGCGCGGCCGATCTCGCCCTTGGCATCGTCGATGGTCTTGCCGTGCTCGAGGCCGATGGTCCGGGCGATGGCATCCGTATTGGCGAGCACCAGCTCGCGCATCTTGAAGATCACCTGCACCCGGCGGGCCTGGGACTGGCGGGCCCACTTGCGCCCGGCGGCCGCAGCCGCCTTCACCGTCTGGTCCACGGTCGCCTTGTTCGCATAATTGCAGCGATAGATCTCTTCGCCCGTGGAGGGATTGAACACCGCCCCGGTCCGGCTTCCGGAACCGGCGCTGAAGGTGCCGTCGATGTAATGATCCTTGCCGTACATGATGTGCGTTCCTTGAATGTGGCTGGAGCACGCGCCGATCAGCTTGCGTCGCAAGCTGATCGGACAGCGCGTTCTCTTTCTTGAGTTTGGAGAGCGCTCACGCGCCGTGCGAATAGAGGGTCTGGATGCAGGAGAAGTCGGATGCGCCGGCGCCGTCTTCCTTGGAGCGGATGGCGTAGAGGCTCTGCGCCAGCGCGCCGAGCGGCACGGCGGCGCCGTGGGCGCGCGCATTTTCCAGCGCGAGGCCGAGGTCCTTGAGCATCAGGGACAGCTGGAAGCCGGCGGCGTAGCCCTTGCTGGCCGGGGCATCCGGCATCACGTTCGGCCACGGGTTCCAGCGATCGAGGAAGAAGTTGCCGCCCGAGCTCTTCTGCATGATGGCCGAGAGAACGGCGGGATCGAGCCCGTTGCGCACCCCAAGTTCCAGCACCTCGGCGGTGCCGGCCATGGTCACGGCCGCCAGCATGTTGTTGCAGATCTTCGCCGCCTGGCCGCTGCCGTTGCCGCCGGCGTGAACGATGAAGCTGCCCATGCGCTCCAGCAGTTCGCGTGCGGTCGCCAGTGCTTGCGCGCTGCCGCCGACCATGAAGCTCAACGTGCCGTCGGCGGCGCGCTGCACCCCACCGGACACCGGCGCATCGATCATGGCGAAGCCGGCGGAAGCCGCGGCCGCCGCCACCGAACGCGCCGTTTCCGGTGCGATGGTGGAGCAATCGATGAGCAGCGGACGCCACTGAAGGGCGGCGATGAGCCCGTCCGCCCCCAGATAGAGGTCTGAAACCACCTTGCCGTTCGGCACCATGGTGATGATCGCCTCGGCGCCGTCGGCCGCGTCACGCGGGCTTGCCGCGCCACGGGCGCCGGACGCGGCAAGGCGTTCCACGGTGGCGGTCGAGATGTCGTAGGCAGATACGTCATAGCCTGCGCGCAGCAGGTTGGCGGCCATGGGGAAACCCATGTTTCCCAGGCCGATGAAGGCAATCTTCCGCATTACGGTTCCTCCCCGGGGCGCGTCCGATCTTGCCCGTCGCACATGGCTGATTGCACATGGCAACCGGTTAAGCGTCTTGCGGCATCACCTGCCTTCGCGCTCTGCGGACGGCACCCTCTGGATCGATTGGGTAGCACGCGCCCCGCGTGCTTGAACCTCCCGCCGACGCAAGGGTAGTGTTCAAAAATGCACAGGCCGAAGCGGGCGCACCGATTATGGAATGGGACGACCTCAGGTATTTTCTGGAGCTCGCGCGCACGCGCACGCTGACGGAAGCCGCACGCCGGCTGGACGTGAAGCACACCACCGTGTCCCGGCGGATCCAGCGGCTGGAGCTTGCGGTGGGAGCCCCGCTGTTCAACCGCACCGCCTCCGGCCATGAGCTGACGCGCAAGGGCCAGACCCTGCTGGTGGAAGCCCAATCCATCGAGGACGTCTTTCGAGGCATCGACGAGGACCTCGCCGATCCGGCGGACAAGGTGGCGGGCGTGGTGCGCGTGGGGTGCACCGAAGGGTTCGGGGTCGGGGTGCTGCCCCCTTACATCGCCGAACTCCGGCAGGCGCACCCCGGCCTGTTCGTCGATCTCATCGTGCAGCCCCGTCCCATCCAGCTCGCCCGCAACGAGGCGGACATCGTGATCACCATCGACAGGCCCGAGCGCGGGCCTTACCTGATCACGAAGCTGTTCGACTACACTCTTAAACTGTATTCATCACCGCAATACCTGGACAGGTTTCCAAACATCGCCTCTCTCGCCGACCTGAGGCCCCATCAATTCGTGGGATACATCGAGGAGGCCGGGCCGGCCAAGGGCCTGCCCGCAATCTGGGATATCGTCCAGTCCGCGTGCAGCAGCTTTCGCAGCACCAGCATCTTCTCGCAGATGTCCGCCGTCGCAGCGGGCGCGGGGATCGCGATCCTGCCGAGCTATCTGGTCAACGGCAAGGACGGCTTTCGCGCCGTTCTGGGCGAGACCGTGAGCTTCCAGCGGACCTATTGGATGCTGATGCCCATCGAGCTCAAGCACAGCGCGCGGGTGCAGGCAACCTGGCATTTCCTGCGGAACACGGCGCAAAATCAGTCGCAGCGCCTGCTGTTCTGACAGGCTGTTGAGATCTTCAGCTTACTGGAGTTGGACGGCAATTCACCGTGCAAACGCACTCGATTTGATTGGATCATACCCTAGACGATGTACGGCAGCGGCGCGTGCTCATGGGTGGCGCGGAAGGCGGCGAGGCGCTGGGCGGCCTTGTCGCTGGAGGCCTGAAGATGGGCAATTAGCGCCCGCCGCGCCGCCGCGTGCTGGCCCTTGCGCACCGCCTTTATGATGTCGAGGTGCTCGCCCATGAACGGGTCCACCAGCCCGTGGGGCTTCAGTTCCATCTGGATGTGCTTGCCGGAGACGAGGATGCAGCGGGTGCGCTTCAGCGCCTCCATGATCTCCGGATTGCGCCCATGGCCGATGCAGTCGATGTGCAGATCGTTTTCCAGCACATCGAGGTCGGCGCTCTCCACCTTGGGATAGCTGTCCATGGCGTCCCGCAGCCGGCGCTCGATGGCATCGAGCTGCGCCGTCGGGATCTGCCCGATGGCGCTGTCGAGGGCCACCGGCTCCAGCAGGATGCGCAATTCGTAGAGGTCGTGAAAGCGTGCCTCGTCCAGCGGCACGGTCCACCAGTGGGACTTCTCGCCCTTGGAGACGATGCCCACCTCGCGGGCATGGATGAGCAGGTCGCGCGCCACGGTGCGCCCCACGTCGAAATGCCGCGCGATGGCCAGTTCGTTGACGCGGAACCGGCCGAACACCGAGGACAGGATGATCTCGCGCTCGAAATCGTAATAGAGCGCCTGCCAGGCGAAGCCCTTGCGGGCCTCCACCGTCTCGTCGCCGCTTTTCAGCATGTCCGCCGTCACCGGCAGGCGGCGCGGGGTGGCGGCCCGGCCGACCATGAGGCCGCGCCCCTCAAAGCGGGAGACCACGCCCTCCTCTTCCAGCTCCGCCAGCGCCTGCTTCACCGGCGAGCGGCTGGAGCCGAACAGGGCCGCGAGCGGGCCTTCCAGCAGCACCATGCCTTCCGGCAACGCTCCCTCGGCGATGGAGCGGCGCAGCCGCCCGGCGATGACCGCATAGGCCGGCGTGCGATCGACCACGGGCGCTGTGGCCCGCGCCGCGCTCAGGTGACGGCGCCGATCTGCCATGGCACGAACTCGCTGTCGCCGAAGCCGAAATCCTCGCTCGCCGTGTGGGCGCCCGAGGCCACGGCGAGAATCTTCTCGAAGATGCGCTCGCCCGCGGCGGCGATGGTGTCCTCGCCGGTGACGATGCCGCCGCAGTTGATGTCCATGTCCTCGTGCATGTGCAAATACATCTGGGTGTTGGTGGCGACCTTGATGCAGGGCGCCGGCTTGAAGCCGGAGACCGAGCCGCGGCCGGTGGTGAAGACGACGACGTTGCAGCCCCCCGCCACCTGGCCGGTCACCGCCACCGGATCGTAGCCGGGCGTGTCCATGAACACAAAGCCCGTGCGATCGATGATCTCGGCATATTCATAGACCGCCTCCAGCGGCATGGAGCCGCCCTTGGCCACCGCGCCCAGCGACTTCTCAAGAATGGTGGTGAGCCCGCCGGCCTTGTTGCCGTGGGAGGGATTGTTATTCAGTTCCGCGCCGTTGCGCTCGGTGTAGCTGCGCCACCAGTCGATGCGGTCCATCAGCTTCTGCGCCACCTCAGGACTCACCGCGCGGCGGGTGAGCAGGTGCTCGGCGCCGTAGATCTCCGGCGTCTCGCTGAGCACCGCCGTGCCGCCGTGCTTCACCACCAGGTCGGCCGCATGGCCGAGCGCCGGATTGGCGGAGATGCCCGAATAGCCGTCCGAGCCGCCGCATTGCAGCGCCACCTTCAGGCCGGTGAGGGGCACCGTGGTGCGCTGGGCGGCATCGGCGATGGGCAGCATCTCGCGGATGATGGCGCTGGCGGTCTCGATGGTCTTGCGGGTGCCGCCGAGGCCCTGGATGGTCATGGTGCGCAGCAGCTGGCCCTCCACCAGCCCCTCGCGGGAGACGATGGGCTCGATCTGGTTGGTCTCGCAGCCAAGGCCGATCATCAGGATGCCGGCGAAGTTGGGGTTCTTGGCATAGCCGCCGAGCACGCGGGTGAGATAGGCGTAGCCCTCGGTCTTGGTGTTGATGGCGCAGCCGGTGCCGTGGGTGAGGGCCACCACGCCGTCCACGTTGGGAAAGCCCTCCAGAGCGTCGCCGCGATTGAAATGATCGGCGACCGCGCGGGCCACCGTTGCCGAGCAGTTCACCGAGGTGACGATGCCGATGTAGTTGCGCGTGCCCACCTGGCCATCGGGCCGCACATAGCCCTCGAAGGTGCGCCGCTCAGCCTGCGGCAGAAGCTCGGTGGCGCGGCCGTCCTCGGCGAAATGGTGGGCGACATCGCTTTCCTGCATGGCGAGGTTGTGCAGGTGGACATGGGCGCCGGGCGCGATATCGGCGGTGGCGACGCCGATGGTCTGGCCATATTTCAACACCCGCGATCCCGCCGGGATGGGCTCGACCGCCATCTTGTGGCCGCTGGGAATCTCGGCCAGCGCAATCACGCCCACCCCATCGAGGACGACGGCGGTTCCCGCCGGAATGCGCGCGCGCGCCACCCCGACATTGTCCGACGCATGAAGGTGGATGAGGGGTGATGCGGCGGACGTCGTCAGCATGGCGTTTCCCTAAAAATGATCATTGCGTGCATCAATCAATCATGTTAGACATGGTCTAGTCAAACGAAAAATATAACAAATATCAGGGTTATGGGGACGCCAATGGCCAGACATCCGTGATCCCAAAATTCGTTCGTGCGCATCCATGTCGCGCATCAAAGCATTCATGCTGGTCATGAGCGCAGATATATTGTCGTCGGCGAAGCGGATCTGATGCCGTGGGCTATGAATTCGATTTTTCATTTCTGAATGAGTATTGGCCGGACCTCCTCAATGGCGTCTGGCTGACGCTGGGCATGACCGTGGCCTCCGTGCTGCCCGGCTTCGTGCTCGGCACCCTGTGCGCCGTGGGGCGCCTCTACGGGCCGCCCCCCGTGCAGCGCGCAGTTACCTTCTATGTGGAGGCGATCCGCAATACCCCGCTCATCATCCAGGTGTTCTGGCTGTTCTTCGGCCTCGCCGTGCTGGGCGCGAAGATCGGGCCGTTTCCCGCCGCCGTGATCGCGCTGGTGGTGAATGTGGGGGCCTATACGGCCGAGATCATGCGGGCCGGCTTCCGCTCCATCCCCAAGGGCCAGATCGAGGCGGCGCATTGCCTCGCCCTCACGCCCACACAGGCCTTGTGGTCGGTGCAGCTGCCGCAGGCGGTGGAGCGGGTCTATCCCGCCCTCGTCAGCCAGTTTGTTCTGATGATGCTCGCCACCGCCATCATGTCGCAGATCTCGGCGGAAGAACTCACCGGCGTCGCCTACATGATCCAATCCTTCACCTTCCGCGGCTTCGAGGTCTACCTCGTCATCGCTGTCATCTACCTCGCCATGGCCTCGCTGCTGCGCCTCAGCCTGATGGGCGTGGCGCACGTGTCCTTCCCCCGCCTTCGCCGTCTCGGCACGCCGCTGTGAGGATGCCATGCTGGGCCTGACCATCGAGCAGATCGCCTACCTCTTCCGCGGCGCCGGCTGGACCATCGTGCTGTCGCTGCTGGGCTTCGTCGGCGGCACGCTGCTGGGCCTGCCGGTGGCGCTCGCCCGCGCCTCCAAGAGCCGGCTCCTGCGCTTCCTGTCCGGCCTGCTGGTGCAGCTGGTGCAGGGCATTCCGCTGCCGGTCATCATGTTCGTGGTCTATTTCGGCATCTCCATCGCCGGCTTCGACGTGCCGGCGCTGGTGGCCGCCGGCGTCGCCATGACGCTGTATTCCGGCGCCTATCTCGGCGAGATCTGGAAGGGCTGCATCCTCGCCGTGCCGCGCACCCAGTGGGAGGCCGGCGAGTGCCTGGCGCTGACCAAGACCCAGCGCTTCATCTTCGTCATCCTGCCGCAGGCGCTGCGCATCGCGGTGCCGCCCACGGTGGGCTTCCTGGTGCAGATCGTGAAGAACACCTCCTATTCGGTGGTGATCAATTTCTTCGATCTCACCTACTCCGCGAAGGTGATCAACAACGCCACCTACAAGCCGTTCACCGTCTTCACCATCGCGGCGCTGATCTATTTCGCCATCTGCTTTCCCATGTCGCTGCTGGCGAGCCGGTTCGACCGCCGGCTGCACCGGAGCTGAGGACGCGCCATGGCCTTGCCCTCCCCCGCAGCCGACCTTTCCGCCGCCACCTTGCACGAGGGCCTTCGCATGACCTCTCCCGCCGCCCCCCTGGTGCGCTTCAAGAATGTGGAGAAGAGCTTCGGCGCGCTCCAGGTGCTCAAGGGCATCACCCTCGATGTGGCGCCAGGGCAGGTGGTGGCGCTCATCGGCCGCTCCGGCTCCGGCAAGAGCACGGCGCTGCGCTGCGTGAACGGCCTGGAAATGATCAACGGCGGCGAGCTGGAAGTGTGCGGGCGCAAGCTCCACGCCGGCAAGGTGGACCTGCTGGAACTGCGCAAGGACGTGGGCATCGTCTTCCAGAGCTACAATCTCTTCCCCCATCTCACGGTGGAGGAGAACATCACCCTGGCCCCGCGCAAGGTGCGGCGCATCGGCAAGGCCGAGGCCCGCGACATCGCCGCCGAGGTGCTGGAGGAGGTCGGCCTCTCCGAGAAGGCGCAGGCCTATCCCGAGCAGCTCTCAGGCGGCCAGCAGCAGCGCGTCGCCATCGCCCGTTCGCTGGCCATGCGGCCGAAGCTGATCCTGTTCGACGAGGTCACCTCCGCCCTCGATCCGGAACTCACCGGCGAAGTGCTCAAGGTGATCGAGCGCCTCGCCCGCGAGGGCATGACCATGATGCTGGTGACCCACGAAATGGCGTTCGCCCGTTCGGTGGCCAACACAGTGGTGTTCATGCACCAGGGCCGCGTCTGGGAAACCGGGCCCGGCGCCATGCTCTCAAATCCCGTCACCGACGAATTGCGCCAGTTCGTCGGCAGCGGCCTGTAATCACCATCAAAAACACTGACCGGAGGAACCCCAGGATGCTCAGGACCCCCATCATCGGCGCCGTGGCGCTGGCATTCGGCCTCGCCGCAGCCCTTGCGCCCGCCGCCGCCGAGACGCCCGCCGGCATCAAGCAGCGCGGCAAGCTGATCGTCGCCATCGACGTGTCCCACCCGCCCTACCGCATGCTGGACGGCAAGGCCAAGGAGACCGGCTCGGACGTGGAGACCGCGCAGTTGCTCGCCAAGGACCTGGGCGTCGCCCTGGAGGTGGTTCCGGTGTCCGGCGCCAACCGGGTGCCCTCGCTGCTCGCCAACAAGGTGGACGTGGTCATCGCCTCCTTCTCCATCACGGCGGAGCGCAAGAAGGTGGTGGATTATTCCATCCCCTACGGCGTGATCCCGGTGGTGGTCTCCGCGCCCAAGGCCATGGCCATCAAGAGCCCGGCGGACCTTGCGGGCAAGTCCATCGCGGTCGCCCGCGGCACCACCGCCGACATCGAGCTCTCCCGCACCATCAAGGATGCCAAGGTGGCGGCCACCATCGTGCGCTACGAGGACGAGGCCACCGCCGTCACCGCGCTTGCCACCGGCCAGCAGGACCTCATCGCCGCCGCCCTCTCCACCGCCAACACCGTCGCCGAGCAGAACCCGGGCAAGACCCTCGAGGTGAAGCTGGAGATGGCCGCCTATCCCATGGCCGTCGGCCTGCGCAAGACCGATCCCGAGCTGAAGGCCTATGTGGACGAGTGGGTGAAGGCGAACCTCGCCAACGGCAAGCTCAACGACATCTACAAGAAGTATTTCGGCCTTTCCCTGCCGGAGCATATCGCGGCCGAGTGACCGGCCTCTGCCGGCATGCTTTTCCGCCCTCCTCCGCCGTCCGGCCGGAGGGGGGCGGGTCCGGGGAGAGGGCACGGGCCTCGGGTGCTGCCCTGATAACCTCGCCTGAACGTTCGTGCCCTCCCCCCGGGCCCATTCCTCCAGATGCCACGCCGGGGCCTGCCCCGCACCGGCGCCCGCCGCTCACTCGGCGGCCACATCCAGCGGCGGCGCCACCGCAGGGGATGGCGGCGCCGGGCGGCGGCGATCCGCGAAGAAGCGCTGCAGGCGGTTCATGTACAGATAGACTACCGGCGTGGTGTAGAGCGTCAGTACCTGGCTCACCAGCAGGCCGCCGACGATGGCGAAGCCGAGCGGGCGGCGCAGCTCCGATCCGGTGCCGGTGCCCAGCATCAGCGGCAGGCCGCCGAGCAGCGCCGCCATGGTGGTCATCATGATCGGCCGGAAGCGGATGAGACAGGCCTGGTAGATGGACTCCTCCGGCGCCATCCCCTCCTCCCGCTCCCGGGCCAGCGCGAAGTCGATCATCATGATGGCGTTCTTCTTGACGATGCCGATGAGAAGAAGAATGCCGATGAGCGCGATCACGCTCAGGTCGTAGCCGAAGAGATAGAGGATCAAGAGCGCCCCGACCCCCGCCGACGGCAGGCTCGACAGGATGGTGAGCGGGTGGATGTAGCTCTCGTAGAGCACCCCCAGGATGATGTAGACGGCGATGATGGCGGCGAGGATCAGGTAGGGCTGGCTGCGCAGGGACTCCTGGAACGCCTGCGCCGTGCCCTGAAAGGTGCCGATCAGCGTTGCCGGCATGCCCATGTCGCGCTCGGCCTGCTTGATGGCGTCCACCGCCTGCCCCAGCGCAGTGCCGGAGCTGAGGTTGAAGCTCAGCGTCACCGCCGGGAACTGGCCCTGGTGAGAGATGGAGAGATAGGCGGACTTCGCCGTATCCACCTTCACGAAGGCCGAGAGCGGGATCTCCTCGCCCGTGCGCGGGGAGCGCACATAGAGCTTTTCCAGCGCGCTCGGGTCGGTCTGGAGCGCGGGGTCCACCTCCAGGATCACGTGGTACTGGGACAGCTGCGTGAAATACTGCGCCACCTGCCGCTGGCCGAAGGCGTCATAGAGCGTGTCGTCGATCACCTGGGGCAGGATGCCGAAGCGCGCGGCGGTGTCCCGGTCGATGGTCAGGGAGACCGTGGGCGCATTGGTCTGCTGGTCGGTGGCCACGTCCTGCAGCTGCGGCAGGGCGCGGAGCTTGGCGAGCATGCGCGGACCCCAGGCGTTCAGCTCATCGAGGTTGGCGTCCTGCAGCGTGTATTGATACTGGGTACGCGAGGGACGGCCGCCCACGTTGATGTCCTGCGATGCCTGGAGGAACAGGGCGATGCCCTCCACCTTGGCAAGCTCAGGCCGCAGCCGGGTGATGACTTGGTCGGCGCTTGCGTCCCGCTCATTGCGCGGCTTCAGAGTGATCCAGACACGACCGGTATTCACGGTCTGCGAGCCGCCGGTGGCACCCGCCGCGCCGGACACAGCCTCCACCGCCGGATCGCGCGCCACCACCGCCATCAGCGCCATCTGCTTCTGCGTCATGGCGGCGAAGGAGATGTCCTGCGCCGCCTCGGAGAAGCCCTGGATGAAGCCGGTGTCCTGCTGCGGGAAGAAACCCTTGGGGATCACCACATAGAGATAGCCGGTGGCGGCCATGGTGACGAACAGGCTCATCAGGGTCGCGAACTGGTGCTTCAGCACCCATTTCAGGCCGGTGTCGTAAACCTTGAGCATGCCGTCGAAGAAGGCCTCCGCCGCCATGTAGGCGCGGCCGTGCTTCACCCCGTGGTCGTTCTTCAGGAACAGCGCGCACATCATGGGCGTGAGGGTGAGCGAGACCACCACCGACACCAGGATGGTGATGGTCACCGTCACCGCGAACTCCCGCAGCAGCCGCCCGACGATTCCGCCCATCATCAGCACCGGGATGAACACCGCCACCAGCGACAGGCTGATGGAGATGATGGTGAAGCCGATCTCCCCCGACCCCTTCAGCGCCGCCTGAAGGGGCGGCAGGCCCTCCTCGATATGGCGGTAGACGTTCTCCAGCATGACGATGGCGTCATCCACCACGAACCCCACCGCAATGGTCAGGCCCATGAGGGACAGGTTGTCGATGCTGTAGCCCAGCACATACATGACCGCGAACGTGCCGATCAGCGCCATGGGCACCGTGACGGAGGGGATCACCGTCGCCCACAGGTTGCGCAGGAACACGAAGATCACCCCCACCACCAGCGCGATGGTGAGCAGCATGGTGAACTGCACATCCTCCACCGAGGCCCGGATGGTCTGGGTGCGGTCGGCGATGATCTCCACCTTGATGCCCGGCGGCAGCGCCGCCTCAAGGCGCGGGATCATGGCGCGCACCCGGTCCACGGTCTCGATCACGTTGGCGCCCGGCTGCTTGAACACGATGAGCTGGATGCCGCGCTTGCCGTTCTGCCACGAGGCGAGGCGCGCATTCTCGGGGCCGTCCACGGCCCGGCCGATGTCGCGGATGCGCACCGGCGCGCCGTTGCGATAGGCCACCACCACCTCGTTCCAGGGCATGGCGGCGAGGAGTTGGTCGTCGGCATAGATGGTGAAGCTCTGGGCCGCGCCGTCGAAACTGCCCTTGGGCTGGTCCACGGTGGCGGCGGCGAGCACGGCGCGCACGTCCTCAAGGCTCATGCCGAGGGCCGCGATCTTGGACGGATCTACCTGCACGCGCACCGCCGGCTTCTGCTCGCCGGTGATGGCCACCTGCGCGATGCCGGCGATCTGGCTGATCTGCTGCGCCAGGATGGTGTCGGCGGCATCGTCGAGCTTGGTCAGGGGGTAGAGGTCCGACTGCACCGACAGGATCAGGATCGGCGCATCCGCCGGATTGACCTTGCGGAATGTGGGTGGGCTGGGCAGGTTCTTGGGCAGCTGGCCCGCGGCCGCGTTGATGGCCGACTGTACGTCCTGCGCCGCCGCGTCGATGTTGCGGCTGAGGTCGAACTGGACGGTGATGGACGAGACGCCGAGCGCACTCGTGGAGGTCATCTGGGTGACGCCTGAAATCTGGCTGAACTGCCGCTCCAGCGGCGTGGAGACGGACGACGCCATGGTCTCGGGGCTCGCGCCCGGCAGGCTCGCCGACACCTGGATAGTGGGAAAGTCCACCTGCGGCAGCGGCGCCACCGGCAACATCAGGTAGGCCACCGCGCCGACGAGGACGAGGGCCGCCATCAGCAGCGTGGTGGCGATGGGGCGATGGATAAAGGGGGCGGAGATGTTCATGCCGGGCTCTCCGCATTGGCGCTGGTGAGCGTGCCGCCGCCGGGTGCGCCGCCGGTTCCGGTGCCGGGGGTTCCCGCCGGCGCCTGACGGACCGAGACCCGGGCGCCGGGCGTCAGCTTGTACTGGCCGTCCACCACCACCCGGTCGCCGGCGGCGAGGCCCGCTTCGAGGAAGGAGACGCCGTCTCGGGTGCCGCCCACCTTCACCGGGCGCTGCTCCACGGTGTCGTCCGCCTTCACGCGATAGACGTAGAACCCGTCCGGGCTGCGCTGGATCGCCTGCGCGGGAACCGTCGCCACCGCGTGGCGGGTGTCCACCAGCACCTTCACGTTGACGAAGGCGCCGGGCCAGAGCTTGAGGTCGTCGTTGGAGAACAGCGCCTTGAGGCGCAGGGTGCCGGTATCGGAGCTGATCTGGTTGTCGATCAGCTGGATCTGGCCTTGGCCCATCTGCGTGGTGCCGTCCCGCTTCAGGGCGATCACCTCGACCGGCCCGCGCGCCATGGCCTCGCGCACGTCCTCAAGACGATCCTGCGGCAGGGCGAACAGCACGGCGACGGGCTTCACCTGGGTGATCACCACCAGCCCGCCGGTATCGGAGGCGTGGACGATGTTGCCCTGGTCCACGAGGCGCACGCCGGTGCGCCCGGAAATGGGAGCGCGGATGGTGGCGTAGTCGAGCTGCACCTGCGCGTTGTCGATGGCGGCCTGGTCGCCCTCCACCGCCGCCTGGTACTGGGCCACGAGCGCCGACTGGGTATCGAGCTGCTGCTGGGATGCGGCCTGCTTGGGAACGAGGGTCTTGTAGCGCTCGAAATCCATCTTGGCGTTGGCGAGCAGGGCCTCGTCCTTGGCCTTGGCCGCCTTGGCCTGGTTGAGTGCCGCCGTGAACGGGCGCGGGTCGATCTGGGCGAGCAGGTCGCCCGCCTTCACGTCCTGCCCCTCGGTGAAGGCGACCTTCTGCAGTTCGCCATCGACGCGCACCTTCACCACGATGGTGTTGGAGGCCTGCACCGTGCCGATGCCGAGGGCGTAGATGGGCACGTCCTGAAGCCTGACGGTGTCCGCCACCACCGGAATGGGCGGGGCGGCAGCCTTCGCCTTGGGGGCGTCCGGGCCAGGTGTCAGCAGCCCGAGATGCCATGCGAAGGCACCGGCGAGGATCACTGCCGGCGTCACGATCCATAAGACAGGCCGCATCAGGCTCTTGCGCTCCAGTGGTCGATGGGCCTTTCAACCCGCGCGCGGCCGGAACCCTGCGGCCCCGCGGCCAGGCTCACGGGACTGTGATCGCATCGGCGGACAACGGGGACCGCAGGGTTTCCCCACCGTGCGGGTTCAAAGGACCAAACCCGCAGAACGCTGCCGGCCTCCGGCGCCGCTGCGGAAGACGCCGGGCGGACAACCGGCATGGGACGGGGCGGCCGATTGAGGGAGGGCGCACCATGGTGGCATGCTGCGGGGATGGGAGGCGGGTTCGAATACGCCCATGCGCGAGGCGAGCGACGAGGACCTCATGGCGTGCGTGGCCACGGCCGACGCGGCAGCCTTCCGGACGCTCTGTGACCGCCATGTGGCGCGCGCCGCCGGCTTCGCCCGGCGCTTCGTGGGCGATGCGCAGGACGCCGAGGACATCGCCCAGGAGGCCCTGCTGCGGGTCTGGCGCGCCGCGCCCCGCTGGCGCCCGACGGCGGCCTTCGGCACGTGGTTCTACCGCATCGTGGTCAATCTCTGCCTCAACCACCGGCGCAGGACCCGCTTCCTGCCCCTCGACGGGACCGACGAGGCCGCCGACCCGGCGCCGGACGCCCTCGCGCGCATGGAGCGCCGGGAGGATGACCTTGGGCTTTGGGCCGCGGTCGCCGATTTGCCCGAGCGGCAGCGCGCAGCCATCCTGCTCACCTATTGGGAGGGTCACTCGAATGCGCGCGTGGCGGACATCCTCGGCACCTCGGTTTCCGGGGTGGAAACCCTGCTGGTCCGGGCGCGGCGCAGCCTGCGCGGCCGCCTCGGGCCGCACCAGAACGGAGTGTGAGGCATGACGCGCGCGGAACTCGAACGGCTGATCGCCCGCCACGGCGCGGATCGCGCCTTCTGGCCCGCCGGCATCCGGCAGGAGGCCGAACGGCTGGCGCGGCGGGACCCGGCGGCGCGCGCGCTCCTCGCTGAGAGCGACGCCCTCCACGCCCGCTTGGTCGCTGCCACCCGGAGCCCCCCGCAGGATACGGCGAGCGGACGGCGGGTCATGGATGCCCTGTTCGCCGCGCCGCTGCCGCCCCAGGACCAGCGAGGCCCGGCGGGCTGGCTGCCCTCCTGGCTGCCCTCTTGGCTGGTGTCGCTGGACCTCGCCCCGGCATGGTCCAGCATCGCGCTGTTGGCGGGCATGGCACTGCTGGGCTTCGTGATCGGCACCGGCACGAGCGGCTTCGGCCTGATGCCCGGCGAGCTTCACGCGCCGCAGTTTTCCGGCGGCGACGTAAGTACCATCGTGTTCGAGCCCGACCCGCTGGGGGAGGACGTTCTGTGAGCCTTGAACGGCGCTCCCTCATGGCCATGCCGTCGCAGCGCGTGCTGCTGGTGGCCTCCCTCGCGCTCAACCTGTTCTTCGCCGGCGCGGCGGTAGCGGTGGCGCTCCACCGCATGCACGGCCCGCCGCCGGCCGTGCGAAGCCAGACGGTGCACATCGACCGCCTCGCCGCCACCCTGCCGGCGGCGGACGCCGCGGTGCTGCGCGCCCGCTTCGGCGAAATCGCCGGCAGCCTCGCCGCCGCCGAGCAGGCCTCCCGCCTGGCGCAGGACAAGGCCCGCAGCGCCATTTCGGCGACGCCGTTCGACAAAAGCGCGGGCGATCAGGCGTTCGTCGAGCTGCGGGCCGCGCGGCGGGCGGTCTGGCTCATCGTCCACAAGGCCATTCTCGATGCAGCCAAGGACATGTCCCAGGAGGGCCGCGACCAGCTCGCGACCTGGGTGCCCCCCGGATCCACCCGCACGGGTGGCACCACGGAACAGACTAGGCCGCCGGCATCCAAGGGCGGCGAATGACATGGCATGGCGCACCGAAAGGGTTCGTCAGGGGCAGGTGTCTTGAGACGGCATGGTCACGCCCCTCAACCGGCCTCACGGCTCCATATGGGCCACGCCCATCTTTGAGAGCAGCGTCAGGTTGTCCTCGATGTGCCAGTTGTCGGTGATGCGCCCGTCCGTGACCTTGATGAGGTCGGTGGCGATGAAGTCGATGGGCTGGCCTTCGCCCTTCACCTTGCCGAGCGTGCCGGTGAAATGCCCGGTAAACTCCATGTGCACCGTCACATAGTCATCGGCGACGATCATCTTGCGGACCTTTACCCCCAGATCCGGCAACGCCGTCCGGAACTGGGCGGACGCGAATGCGGGTCCCTGCGGCCCCTGGGGACGGCCGGGCGGCAGGGTGTGATCGGTGAAACTCGGGGCGATGGCCGCCTTCAGGAGGGCTTCGTCGCCGGTGTTCCAAAAGTCGTAGAAGGCCATCGCGGCCTTCACCGTGGCGTCGCGCTGGGAGGCCGGAACGGCGGTGGACACGACGACTTCGTCAACCTTCACCTCCCTCGCGAATGCGGGGGCCGGGAGAAGCCCGGCAATGACGGCAGCCGCAAGCAGTTCACGCATCTTGATGTCTCCTTCAGGGGTGGGCCGGGACGGCACCGTCGCGAAAGACCAGCTCCAGCAGGATGCCGGCCGGCGTCCGGACAAAGAGGCGCCGCTCGCCAAGCTCGGGCAGGTCCATGCGCGAATAGGCAACCCCCAGCCCTTCCAGCTTCTGGCGAAACGCCTCGTAGCCGGTCAGGCGGAACGCCACATGGTCGATGGCTTCGCCCCGTCGATCCACCGGGCCGGGTCCACCGGGGATGAGGTGCACCACCGGTTCGTCTCCGGCGTAGAGCCAGTAGCCCGGAAACGGGAAGTCGGGTCGGGGACCGGGCCTCAAAGGCAGGAGGGCCTCCAGGAAGGCCCGCGTGCCCTCGAGGTCGTGGGTGCGCAGGGTGACATGGTCCAGCATGCCGCCCTCACGCGATGGTCCCGCCGCCATCGACCGTGACGGTCGTGCCGGTGACGAACGGGTTGGTGGCGACGAAGAGGATCGCCTGGGCGACATCCTCCGGCCGCCCCACCCGACGGGCCGGCAGACGCTCGGCGGTGCGGGCGAACATGGCCGCGCGGTCGTCCGCCCGCATGCCCTGCCACAGCGGCGTGTCGATCAGGCCGGGCGAGACGGTGTTGACGCGCACCGGCGCCCGCTCGAGCGCCAAGCCGCGGGCGAGCGCCTCGATCGCGGCATTGATCGCGCCTTGCAGCACCGCGCCCGCGCTCGGCCGGTGGGAGAGGAAGCCGGACACGAAGGTGATTGAGCCCCCCTCCGCCACCCGCGCCGCGCGGGCGATGCGGTACGCCCCCCAGAACTTGCTCTCCATGGAGGCCTTCGCGGCCTCCAGCGGCAGGCCGGAGACTGGGCCGCTCTTGGTCGCCGCAGCCGCGATGGCGACATGGTCGAAGGCCGGCGCCTCCGCGAAGACGCGTTCGATGGCGCCGTCGTCGAGAATGTCGAGGGCCACGGCCGCGCCGCCGGTCCCGGACGCGACGGCGTCCAGCTTCGGCCCCGGCCGGCCGGCGGCGAACACACGGGCGCCGGCATCAGCGAAGGCCCGCGCGGTGGCCGCGCCGATGCCTCCGCCCGCGCCAACGATCAGAACGCGCTTACCTGTCAGGTCGAGTGCCATGATGAGACCTCCTGTCCCGGCCTCCTGGCTGCCGCAGCCGGCAGGTGGGAGGGGAAATCCAATTCGTTATGAGGGCAATGTGCGCCGTTGCATTAGAATGGATAAGAGATCACTTATACGAGTCATTATCGTACTTAAGTTGAGAGCTGGCGGTGCTGGACGACCTGAATGAGCTGAAGACGTTCCGGGCGATCCTGGCCGAGGGCAGCCTCTCGGCCGCCGCGCGGCGGCTCGGCGTCACTCTCGCGGTGGTGAGCAAGCGGCTGGCGACGCTGGAGGACCGGGCCGGCGCGCGCCTCATACATCGCACCACCCGCGCGCTCAGCCCCACCGAGGAGGGCGCGCGCCTCCTGATCGACGTGGAGCGCGCGCTGGAGGCCATCGAGGCGGGCGAGGAGCGGCTGGCGAGCGGTCGGGTCGAGCCCTCTGGAACGCTGAGGGTCAGCGCGCCCATCGCCTTCGGCCGGCGCTGCGTGGCGCCGGTGCTTGCCCAACTGGCCACGCGCCATGCCCGGCTCGCCGTCGCTCTGGAGCTCGACGACCGGGTGGTGGATCTGGTGGGAGAAGGGTTCGACGTGGCGATCCGGATCGGCACGCCCGCCGACAGCTCGGCCATGATGCGCAAGCTCGCCGACAACCGGCGCATCCTGGTCGCCGCGCCGGCCTATCTCGACCGGGAGGGTCGCCCGGCGACGCCGGAAGAGGCGGCAGGCCATGCGTTCCTGCGCTACGGACGCGGCACCGACCCGTGGCGGCTGCGAGGACCGGACGGGACAACGGCCAGCCTCGCCGCGGCGGCGCGCTTGCGCGTCGACGATGGCGACGTGGTGCACGACTGGGCGCTCGCCGGCCTCGGCATCATGCTCAAGTCCGAGGTGGATGTGGCCCAGGACCTCGCCGCCGGACGGCTCGCCCGCGTGCTGCCCGACTGGGATGGCGGCGACGCGCCCATTCTCGCGCTCTATCCCAGCGCCCGGCATGTGCCGCTGAAGACTCGCGTGCTGCTGGACGCGCTCGCCGCCCACCTCGCCACCATCATGGCCGGGGAAAGCCGCCGGCCCGCGGCGCCCTTGCCCGTCACTGAAGTGCTCTAGGCGGGGTGGACGGATTTGATGAGGATAAAGCTCAAGGCGAGGGCGACGATGGCAGCGAAGCCGCATTCGGTCTTTTCGCAGCGCAGGGCGACGCGCTTGAATCGCTTGAGCTTTCCGAAGCACTGCTCGATACGGGCGCGGCCCCGGTAAAGCACCTTCGGAAGAAGGTCGACCGCTCCGTCGCGTTGGCTTTGAAAGGGATAGCCGGCGCGGTGCGGCGGGCGCGTGCGATGGCCCGGTTGGCCTCGGCGTCATAGCCATTGTCAGCGAGGGCCGCGCGCGGCGTGATGTCGGGACCCAGATCCAGCAGCCGCTTGAAGATCGTGCTGTCGCCGGCCTCACCAGCGGTCAGGTGGAAGGCGATCGGCAGGCCTTCGGTATCGACCAAGGCATGGATCTTCGTCGTCAGGCCGCCCCGCGAGCGACCCATGCAACCGGATCGGTCGTCTTTTTGTGGGCGTTGGCGGCGTGCTGGTGCACGCGGATGCTGGAACGATCGATCATCTGGATGTTACCGTCATAAGCCTTTGACACGGCGTCCAGAAGGCGGTCCCAGACGCCCACCTTGCGCCAGCGGTTGAAGCGGTTCACGCAGGTCGTGTGCGGGCCGTAGCGCTCGGGGACGTCGGCCCAAGGTGCGCCGGTCCGCAGCCGCCAGAAAATTCCGTTCCGAACACGTCGGTCGCCCACCTGGGGCACGCCGCGCGGCTTAATCGGCAAAAGCGGCTGGATCACAGACCACTCGAAATCCGTCAGATCAAAGCGTGCCATGTCATCCTCCATAAGGAGAAATGAATCAGCCTTCGACCCAAAAAGGGAATCCGCTTTATGGGCCTGCCGCCTAACGCCCCCGCCGCCATAGAAGCCGCTCCGCCTGCGGGCGGTGAGGCTGGTGCGGCGGTCGCGCGCGTCAGCCGGGGCGGGAGGGGTATCGCGAGAGGGGTCGCATTGGATCAGATCAAGCTGGCCGTGGTATCAGGGCGTCGGCTCGATTAAGAAGAGCTCCCAACCCCATCCGATGGCTCCCGTTCGACGCCTGACGACCGTACCAGATAGGCGGAACCAAGCCCGTGCCCTTCATGACGACAAACCCGGCGCTCGCCCGCGCCTTGGCCGAGCGGGACTACAACGACCCGACGCCGGTGCAGCTTGCCGTGCTCGCCCCCGAGGCGTCGGGGCGCGACCTTCTCGTGTCCGCGCAGACCGGCTCGGGCAAGACCGTGGCCTATGGCCTCGCCATGGCCGACACGCTGCTGGGCACGGAAGAGCGCTTCGGACCCGCCACGGCGCCGCAGGCGCTGGTGGTGGCTCCCACCCGGGAACTGGCCCTTCAGGTCCAGCGCGAGTTCGAGTGGCTTTATGCGGCGACAGGCGCGCGCATCGTCTCCTGCGTCGGCGGCATGGACCCGCGCCAAGAACAGCGCGCGCTCAGCCGGGGCGCGCACATGGTGGTCGGCACCCCCGGCCGCCTGCGCGACCATCTGGAACGCGGCCGGCTCGACATTTCCGCCGTGCGGGTGGTGGTGCTGGATGAAGCCGACGAAATGCTCGACCTCGGCTTCCGCGAGGATCTCCAGTTCATTCTCGACGCCACGCCTCCAGAGCGGCGCAGCCTGCTGTTCTCAGCGACGCTGCCGCGCGGCATCACCATGCTGGCCAAACGCTACCAGCGCGAGGCCCTGCGCATCGAGGTTGCGAGCGCCGAGGGCGGCCACGCCGACATCGAATACCGCGCCATGCGCGTGGTGCCGAAGGAGATCGAGCACGCCGTCGTCAACGTGCTGCGCTTTTATGATGCGCCGAGCGCCATCGTGTTCTGCAACACTCGCGAAACGGTGCGCCACCTGCACGCGACCCTGCAGGAGCGGCAGTTTTCCGCCGTCGCCCTGTCCGGCGAGCTGAGCCAGAACGAGCGCAATTCGGCGCTCCAGGCCCTGCGCGACGGCCGGGCGCGGGTCTGCGTGGCCACCGACGTGGCCGCGCGTGGCATCGATTTGCCGAGCCTCGGCCTCGTCATCCATGCCGACCTGCCGAACGACGCGGAAAGCCTCCAGCATCGCAGCGGCCGCACCGGGCGAGCCGGCCGCAAGGGCGTCAGCGTGTTGCTGGTGCCACCGTTCCGCCGCCGCCGCACCGAAGACATGCTGCGGGGCATGGGCCTGACCCCGGCCTGGTCGGGGCCGCCCACCGCCGACGAGATCCGCAAGCTCGACCACGAGCGCATGCTGCGTGACCCCCTCCTCACCGACGAGCCGAGCGAGGAGGATGCCGCCGTTGCCCGCGCGCTGCTGGAACAGCAGCCGGCCGAGCATCTGGTGGCGGCGCTGGTGCGCCTGTATCGCGCCGGCCTGCCGTCCCCGGAAGAGGTGGCCGACCCCGGCGAGCCGCGCGGCCGCGACCGTGCCGCCGCGCGCGGCCTCGGCGGGCCTGCGGGCGCGGGGGGCGGGGCGTGGTTCCGGCTCAATATCGGGCGCCGCAACAAGGCGGACCCGCGCTGGCTGCTGCCGCTGATCTGCCGGCGCGGGAACGTGACCCGCGACGATATCGGCGCCATCCGCATCTTCGACGAGGAAACCGCCTTCGAGGTCAGCGCCGCCGCCCTTGACCGCTTCAGCACGTCGGCGCGCAAGTCGGACGGCTCGGACGTGGTCATCGAGCCGCTGCCCGGTGGCGCGCCGTCGAGCCGTCCCGAACGGCCGGCGCCACGCTGGAAGGGGCCCCAAGACAAGCCCGGATATGACAAGCCGGGGCAGGACCGGCCGGGCCGTGGCAAGCCGTTCCGCGACAAGGCCGGACCGGGCAAGGGCGGGAAGCCACCAAGCCGAGGCCCTGCGGATCGCGGTCCGGGTACCTTCGCGGGCAAGCCGGCAGGAAAGAAGCCGCGCCGCCCCTGATCGCGCCTCCGACGCGGGAGCGGACCTGCATCGGCCAGCCTGAGGGCGGCCCCCGAAAGGGGCTGCTCCGGAGGCCGCTTGCGCTTGATCTCTTGCGTTGCAGCACGACATGCTCTAGCAAGCGCCCCCTTCCGCATCCCGCATCCTGCACGGAGGGCCCATGACCGCCTGCGGCCTCGATTTCGGCACCTCCAATACCACCCTCGGCTTCATCGGCGCGAACGGTCCACGTCTTGCACCCCTGGAGGGCGCGGCCGATACGCTGCCGAGCGCCATCTTCTTTCCGCGCACCGGCGAGCCCATGGTGGGCCGCGCGGCCATGGCGGCCTATGTGTCGGGCGAGCAAGGCCGGCTGATGCGCGCCCTGAAATCGGTGCTCGGCACGGCGCTGGTGGATGAGACCACGTCCGTCGGCCGGCTGCGGCTCAGCTTCCGGGCGGTGATCGCGGCGTTTCTCGGCGCGGTGAAGGCTCAGGGCGAGGCGGCGGCCGGAGGTCGGCTTGATCAGGTGGTGCTCGGCCGGCCGGTGCATTTCGTCGATGGCGACGCGGCCGGCGACATGCGGGCGCAGGACGTGCTGGGCGCCATTGCCCGCGAGATCGGCTTTGCCGACCTGTCGTTCCAGTTCGAGCCCATCGCGGCGAGCCTCGATTACGAGCGGCAGGTGGCGGGCGAGGAATTGGCGCTGATCGCCGACATCGGCGGCGGCACTTCGGACTTTTCCATCGTGCGCATCGCGCGCGGGCATGCGAACCAGGCCGACCGTGCGTCCGACATCCTGGCCAACGAGGGCGTGCGCGTGGGCGGCACGGATTTCGACCGCCAACTCTCCCTGTCCATGGTCATGCCGCTGCTCGGCCATGGCAGCCCGCTGAAGCGCAAGGGACTGTCCATGCCGGTGGGCATCTATCAGGATCTTGCCACCTGGTCCTCCATCAACAGGCTGTATGACGGGAAGACCGCCCGCTCCATCCGCGAGCTGGAACGCGACGCCGAGCGGCCCCAGCTGGTGTCGCGTCTGGCGCGGGCGGTGGAGGACGAGCGTGGCCACAGCCTCGCCCTCGACGTGGAGACCGCGAAGATCCGCGTGGCGGAGGCGGGCGCGACCGTGCTCGATCTCGCGGTGCTGGAAGCGGGCCTGTCCGTGGGCATCGCCCATGAGGACCTGGTGCGGCACACCGGCCTGCTGGCGGATCGCATCGCCGGGCGGATCGCCTCCTGCCTCGCCACGGCGGGCCTGAAGGCCGACGACATCGACGCCCTGTTCCTGACGGGCGGCTCCACCCGCCTCAGCCATGTGCGCGCAGCCATCTGCACCTGCGTGCCGCAGGCCCGGGTGATCGAGGGCGACACCTTCGGCTCCGTCGGCACCGGCCTCGCCATCGAGGCCAGCCGGCGCTACGGCTAGCTGGGAGCCTGGCCGAGAGATCGAGGCCCTCGCGCACCGTGTCCCGAACGAAAAGCACCTGGTGACCCGACGGCACGAAATCATGCACCGAAGCCGGCAGAGGCCAGCTTTGGTCAACATCCCACGAGCGAAACGTCTTGGCCATGTGCCAATGAATCAAGAGATGACGCCCCCGTCGATCCCATGACTCGGACAGGATCCTAGCCGACGGCGACGGCGCGGACCGTGGGCTCCTCCTCCGCGTCAGGACTGACGGCCTCGATGCCCACGGACATACCCTTGAATTCCGCGTCCCCATAGATGGTGGCGAATGCCGCGTCGGCGGCATCGCGGCCGACGCCGATCCGCACCAGCCCCTGCAGGGCGGCTTGCCGGGTGGCGTCGAACAGATACCATTCGCCGCCGAGATAGGCTTCGAACACCGCATGGAAATCCGGCGGGTCCAACTGCCAGGCGTAGCCGCTGGCAAAGCGTGCGGGGATGTTGAGGGCGCGGCAGAAGGCGATGCCCAGATGGGCGAAATCCCGGCATACGCCGGCGCGCAACACCATGGTGTCATAAGCGGAGGTCTGGGCGTCGCTGGAACCGCGTTCATAGTCCACGTGATCGTGGATCCAGCTGCAGATGGCGTTCACCCGGTTGTGGCCGGGCTCCAGCTCGCCGAACTCGCGGCGGGCGAACCGACCCAAGAGGTCGGACTGGCAGAAGCGGCTGGGGTTGAGATAGGGCAGGATGTCCAACGGCAGCTCGCCCACCGGCACCTCGCTGATGCCGGCCGGCTCCTTCTCGATCATGTTCACTTCCACTTCGCCGGCGTAGGCCACGCTGAAGGGACCCGGATTTGCGATCACCCTCAGGAAGCGGCTGCCGCCTTCATCCTCGGCGAAACGCTCGATGGCGTAGCCCGGCGTCAGCTGCAGCCGCTCGGAGATGATGCGCTGCCGGCGCAAGGCGGCGGCCTCGACATTAAGAATGAACACGGTGGGAGACTTCACCTCGTATTCGAGGCGGGATTGGACGGCGAAGCGCATTTTTGCCCCCGTTGGTCCGCGCGCGGACGGCGCGAGGAAGACTCCGCACGAGGCGCTTTGTTCCAGCGATCATCATACGCAGCCGAAGGCGTGGGTTTCGCCGCACCCGCAACCTTCTCGCGTAAACCGTGACCTGCGCCTTCCGTCCCGCGCAGGCGCTGGCTATGATGGCCGCCATGCTGCAAAGCAGCATCCGGGTGGACGACGCAGGCTGGGAAGGCCAGGAATGGGGAAACTCTTCAGCGCGCACGGCGCGGCACGCTGGCTTTCGTTCTTCGCCGGGTGGGTGATTCTCGGGCGCATTGGCGCCATCGACCTCGCCGCCGGCCTCATCATATCCGCCCTTGCCGCGGCCCTTAGCCTGCATCTGCTGCCACCCGTGCGCCTCAACCCACGGGCAATGCCGGCCTATGCCGCCCGCTTCTTCGCCGGCTCGCTGCGCGCCGGGTGGGATGTGGCGTGGCGCGTTGCCGCCCGTCCGCCTCAGGTGAACCCCGGGGTGCTGGTGGTGCCGTGCGCCGTGCCGCAAGGCCTTGCGCGGGATGCGTTTCGGGCGCTCGCCAGCCTCCAGCCGGGCACGCTGCCCCTCCCCGGACGGGGGCCGGACCTTAGGGTCCACTGCCTCGACATGGACGCCCCGGTCGTCGCGGCGCTGGATGCGGATGCGAGCGCCTTCCTCGCCGTGGTGGATGCGCCGCATCATGGCTGACCTGCTCTTCGCTGCGGCGACGCTGCTTCTGCTTTTGGCCGCCGCCGGTCTCGCGGCCCTGTGGCGGGCCGGCAACGATGTGGATCGCATGCTCGCCGTCCAGCTTCTCGGCGCGGCAGGCATCGCCGTGCTGCTGCTGCTGACGCCGGCCACGGGGGATCCATCTCTGCTCGATACCGCACTGCTGCTGGCCCTGCTCGCCGCGCTGGCGGCCTGCGCCTATCGCGCCGCCTTCGGCCCGGTGCGTCCAAAGGCGGGGACGCCCCCGGCGGTGCCGCGGCCATGAGCCTGATCGCGGACGCCTTCACCCTCGTGTTCATCGCGGCGGGCATCGGCTTCTTCGCCGCCGGAACCCTCGGCCTCGTGCGCCTGCCGGGGACGCTGTCGCGCATCCACGCCCTCACCAAGGCGGACAATGTGGGCCTCGCCCTCATCGTGATCGGCCTGTTGCCGCAGGCGGCGAGCATGCTGGATGCCGCCAAGATGGTGGCGGTCTGGCTACTGGCCCAGCTCGCCTCCGGCGCGGTGGCGCAGGTCATGGCGGAAGCCACGCTGGCGGAAGCGAAGGACGCCGCAGACGCATCCGCTCCGGGGGAGGACAGCCGGTGAGCCTCGTGTTCGATGCCGTGCTCTGCCTCCTGCTGCTGGCCGGCGCGCTCTGCGTGGTGGCCACCGGCGCGGCGCGGCCGGCGGTGATTGCGTTCATCGGCTACGGGCTGCTGCTCGGCCTTGCCTGGGTGCGCCTTGCCGCCGTGGATGTGGCGCTGACCGAAATCGCCATAGGCAGCGGCATTTCCGGCGTGGTGCTGCTGCGCTGCGTCCGCGCCCTGCCAGCGGCGCCGAGCATGCCGGCACCGAACCGCACCCTGCGGCCGCTCGCGGCTGTCGTCTCCATCGGCATCGCGGTGGCGCTCGGGGCGGCGGTACTCGCCCTCCCGGAGCCGGCGCCCACGCGTGCCGCCGACGTGGCCGCTGCCCTGCCCGCCACCGATCTGGGCAATCCGGTCACCGGGGTGCTCCTCGTCTTCCGCGCCCTCGACACGCTGCTGGAGAAGGTGGTGCTGCTGTTGTCCCTGGTGGGCGTGTGGGCCCTGTCGCGCGATCCGGCCTGTCGGGGGCGGCCGGATCCCCTGTCGGCGGAACCGGCGCCTGCACCTTCCGCCTTCCTCGCCCGGGTGCTGGCGCCCATTGGGGTGCTGGTGGGGCTCTATCTGCTGTGGGCCGGCGCCGACCATCCCGGCGGCGCATTCCAGAGTGGGGCGGTGCTCGCCGCCATGGGTCTGCTGCTGGTCATGGGCGACCAGATCCGCATCCCGGCGACGCAAAACCGGGGCCTGCGGCTGATGCTGCTGGCCGGGCCTTTCGGCTTCCTGGCGGTTGGCTTTGCCGGCTGGGCGACGGCGGGCGTTTTCCTGGGTTATCCGCCGGGGGCGGAGAAAGCGGTCATCATCGCCGTGGAAGTGGCCATCACGATATCCATCGCCGTCACCCTCGCCCTCATCGTGCTCGGCCCCCCGGCCGGAGAGGAGCGCTCGTGACCGGCGCCCATCTCTTCGGCCTCGCCGGAGCGGCCCTCGTGGGCTGCGGTGTCTATGGGCTGCTGACGGCGCCCGGCGCCCTCGGCCGCATCCTCGCCTTCAACATCCTCGGCGGAGGGGTCTTCCTGATTTTCGGCGTGGTGGCGCGACGGGGCGCGGCGGCCGGGTTCGGCGCTGATCCGGTACCGCAGGCGCTGGTGATCACCGGCATCGTGGTCGCCTTCTGCGCCACCGCCCTCGCCGCAGCCCTGCTGGTGCGGCTCTCCGCCGTTCAGGCCGAGACCGCGCGCGACGGTGAGCGGGAGAAGGAGAGGTGAGCGCCCTTCTCGTCCTCGCGATCACGGCGCCGCTCCTTGGCCTCGTGCCCCTCCTCCTCCTCGGGCCGCGCACCGGCGAACGCGCCGCGCTGGGGATGCTCGCCGTCAATGTGGCCATCACCGCCGGCATCGCCGAGCGGGTGGCGCAGGGCGGGCGGGCGCTGGGCTATTTCGTCGGCGGCTTTGCGCCGCCGCTCGGCGTCGGGCTGCGAGCGGACGGCTTCTCCGCCGCCATGATGCTGATGGCGGCGCTGGTGCTGCTCTTCACCGGCCTGTTCGCCATGACCGGGCCGGGCGACATGACGCGCAAGGTGAAGGCGCGCGGCTCGGCCGGCATGCCGGCCACCTTCTTCATCCTGCTGCTGTCGCTGGCGTGCGCACTCAACCTCGCCTTCCTCGCGCAGGACCTCTTCACCCTCTATGTGGCGCTGGAGCTTCTCACCTTCGCCGCCGTGCCCCTGGTCTGCCTCGAAGGCAAGGCGGGGCAGCTTTCGGCGGCGCTCACCTACCTGCTGTTCGCCCTGTTCGGCTCGGTGCTCTACCTGCTGGGCGTGGTGCTGATCTACGGGCTGTTCGGCACGCTGGACATCGCCCACCTCGCGGGCCTGATGGCGCACGGAGCGGGTGGCTGGACCGCCGCCGCGGCCCTCGCCCTGATGAGCGCGGGGCTGATGGCCAAGGCTGCCCTGTTCCCGCTCCACCTCTGGCTGCCGCCCGCCCATTCCGGCGCGCCGCCGGCGGCGAGCGCGGTGCTCTCCGCCGTGGTCATCAAGGCGCCGCTGTTCCTTCTGGTGCGGCTCTGGTCGGACCTTGCGCCCTTGCCTTTGACCCAGCTGGCGGGCCCGGTCTTCGCAATCTGTGGCGCGGCGGCCATCGTGTTCTGCGGGGTGGTGGCGCTGGCGCAGGAGCGGCTGAAGCTGCTCATCGCCTATTCCACGGCGGCGCAGATCGGCTACCTGTGCCTCATGTTCCCCCTCGCCGCCTCTGGCGATGGGCCATGGAGCGCACTGGCCTGGACCGGCGGCACGCTGCACCTCGTCTCCCATGCCTTGTCCAAGGCTGCCATGTTCCTCGCCGCCGGGCTGATCGCGGAGACAATGGGCCATGACCGGCTGTCCGGATTGGGGGGTGTCGGCCGGCTGGCGCCGGTGAGCGTCGCCGCCTTCGGCCTCGGCGGCCTCTCGCTCATGGGATTGCCGCCGTCGGGCGGGTTCGTGGCCAAGGTGATGCTGCTGACCTCGGCCCTGCAGCAAGGCTCGTGGTGGATCGCCACCGTCGTGCTCGTGGGCGGGCTGCTGGCGGGCGGCTATGTGCTGCGGGTGGTGGTGATCGCCCTGCAGCATCCCGATAGCGACCTGCCCGATGCCCGGGAATGCCGCTGGCGGGCGCTGATCGCCCTCGCCCTCGCTTTCGGGGCCATGCTGGTGGGCTTCATGCCGCTCGCGCCCCTGCCCTTCCTGGATATCGGCCGCCCCCTGACCTGGACGGGAGTGATGCCATGACCGGCGACACCCTGTCCCCGCCGCTCGATCTCTCCGCCCTCGCGCCAGCCATGCCGGCTTTGTCCGAGGCCTTGTTGGTGGTGGCGATTGCGCTGCCGCTGGTGCTGGCCTTCGTCGCGCTGGTGCCGGCGGTGCGCCGCGCCCTGCCCAATCTTCTGGTCTTGGTCCCGCTTCCGGCGCTTATCGCAGCCCTGACGGTGCCGCGGGGGCTTTCGGTGCTGGTGGCGCCCGATCCCTTCCGCTTCACCCTCGCCCTCGATGCGCCGGGCGCGCTGCTGCTCGGCGGGGCCTCCCTGTTGTGGATGACGGCCGGCGCCTACGCCATGGCCTATCTGCGCAAGGACCCATCGCGGCAGGCCTTCATCGTCTGGTGGCTGCTCACCATGGCGGGATCCTTCGCCGTGTTCCTGGTGGCGGATGTGGCGAGCTTCTATCTCGCCTATGCCCTGGTGAGTTTTTCCGCCTATGGCCTTGCCGCCCATGACGATACCCTTGAGGCCCGGCGCGCCGGTTCGCTCTACCTCGCCCTGACCGTGCTCGGCGAAGCACTGCTGATCGCCGCCTTCGTCATGCTCGCCTCCGGCGCGGCCGACGCCAATCCGCAGATCCGCGACGCGGTGGCCCTGCTGCCCGCCTCGCCGTGGAAGACCCCGGTGCTGGTGCTGATCCTCCTCGGCTTCATCCTGAAGATGGGCCTGTTCCCCCTGCATGTGTGGATGCCGCTGGCCCATTCCGTGGCGCCGGTGCCCGGATCGGCGGTGCTCTCCGGCGTGGTGGTGAAGGCCGGGGTCATCGGCCTTCTGCGCTTCCTACCGGAAGGCGTGCCCCTGCCCGGCTGGGGCGCGGTGCTGTGCGGCGCCGGCCTGTTCACGGCCTATTACGGGGTCGCCGTGGGCCTCACCCAGACCCATCCCAAGCGCGCCCTCGCCTATTCCACCGTCAGCCAGATGGGCGTGGTGGCGGCGGTGATCGGCACCGGCATCCTGAACGGGACGGCGGGCACCTTCACCATCGCCGCCTTCTATGCGGCGAACCACATGCTGTTGAAGGGCGCCATGTTCCTCGCGGTGGGGGTAGCCATGGCCTCCTCACCCAAGCGGGCCTGGGCGGTGGCGGCGGTCGCCGGCGTGCTGGGCCTGAGCCTTGCCGGCCTGCCGCTGACCGGCGGCGCCATGGCGAAATACGCCATCAAGCTCATCGTTCCCGACGGTGTGGCGGGAACGCTGCTCACGCTTTCCGCCGCCGGCAGCACTCTGCTGATGGCGCGCTACGCGCTGCTGGTGGCCCGCAGCGGTACTGAAGGCAAGCCGCCGCGCGGCCTCGTGGTGCCCGCGCTGACCCTCGCCGTTCTTGCGCTGGTGCTGCCTTTCGTCCTGTTCGAGGCGGTGACGGGCCTGCCGGCATCGGCCGCCT
The DNA here is from genome assembly GCF_008364685.1 of Xanthobacter oligotrophicus. Classification (GTDB taxonomy): domain Bacteria; phylum Pseudomonadota; class Alphaproteobacteria; order Rhizobiales; family Xanthobacteraceae; genus Xanthobacter; species Xanthobacter oligotrophicus. The sequence goes on along the minus strand of NZ_VTTL01000004.1, from coordinate 281,428 downwards.
TCACGCCCGCGGCGCTCCTGAAGGGGCTGTGGCCCGTGGCGCTCGGCCTCGGGCTTGCGGCGCTCCTGGCCTGGAAGGCGCCGCGCGTGCCGGAGGTGCCGGCCGGCGACATCCTCTACGCCCTCGGCTTTCTGGGCGCTGCGGGCCGGGCGATCATGGGCGGTGCGGTGGCGGCCGACGATGTGCTGCGCCGCTGGCCGGTCGCCGCCCTCGCCCTGCTGGGGGTCGCCGCCCTGCTCGTGGCCACGCTGACCTTCGCCGCCGTGCCTTTATAGCAAGGCTCGCCCATGGCAGGGTCACGGACTGGCCGAATCGGCCGACCTGCGGCGGGAAGGCGCGAACATACGGCCGCCGACGCACAAGACGAGTGAGGGGAACAATCCATGGCTCGACCGCCATTTCGCCGAACCGGAAGCTCGGTGCGGGACACCGCCGAGGCGGCGTTCAAATCGGCTACCACCAAGCCTGTCGAGGCGCCCCCGAAGGCCCCGGTCGTTCCCGGTGGGCGGGAAATGGTCACGCTGCGCATCGACCGCGAGGTGCTGGAGCATTTCCAGGAGGGCGGCCCCGGCTGGCAGGACCGCATCAACGACGCACTCCGCAAGATCGTCGACGCCAAATCGTGAGCCGCGGGCGTTGACCGTTCCGCTGCTGTGGCTGCCTCACGGCAGCTTCACCCCACCAGGTTCAGCGGCGACGGCTGCATCAGCGTCTGCGTTTCGCGCGCGACTTCGTGCGTGATGAAATCCGCCGTGATCCTCACCCGCGACAGGTTCTTCTGCTCTTCCTGCACGATGATCCACCACGAGCGCACCAGCTGAACCGCATCGGGCAGGACGATTTTGAGGTCTGCACAGGTGCCGGCCAGGAAATACGGCAAGATGCAGAGCCCGAGCCCCGCCCGCGCGGCCTGCATCTGGGCGATGAGATTTGAGCTCTGGAAGGCGGCGTGCACGCCGGCCGCCACCTCATCCATGTAGTCCAGCTCGCGGGTGAAGATGAGGTCGTCGATGTAGTTTATGAAGCGATGCCGCTTCAGGTCTTCGATCTTCTCGATGCTCGGATGGCGCGCCAGATAGGCCGCGCTGCCATAGACGCCGAGGCCGTAGACCGCCATCTTTCGCGTCACCAGACGACCGCGCTCCGGCATGGTCAGCGCGATGGCGATATCCGCCTCGCGCTTGGTCACATTGAACGAGCGCGGCGTCGCCACCAGTTGCACCGTGAGCCCCGGCTGCTGGTCCAGCAGCCGGATCAGGCGCGGGGCGAGGAAGAAGGCGCCGAAGGCGTCCGGCGCGCCGACCCGCACCGTGCCGGAGATGGATACGTCGCGGCCGCTGATCTCGTCCTGCGCCGTCTGCGCCTGCATTTCCATGGTCTCGGCGGCTTCCAGCAGCCGGAGGCCCGCATCCGTCAGCTTGAGGCCGCCCGGCGAGCGGATCACCAGCTGGGTGCGGATGTCCTTCTCCAGGCCGGCGAGATGGCGGCTGACGGTGGAATGCTTCACCCCCAGCGTCTTGGCCGCCGCAGAAAGGGTGCCGCCTCGCGCCACCGCGATGAGCGCCTGAAGATACTCCCAATTCACGGCGCCGCCCCTCGTTGCTCATTTTTGCACAACCGAAGTGGAAACATAGGCAGCCGCCGCCCGCAACGGAACAGATAAAACCGCTCCAGCCGTGCATCTGCGGGCGTGCCGCCACCGTCACCGGCGAGCGGCGGGCCCTGCAAACAGGGACCTGCGCTGTGGCAAACATCGTCTTCATCGGCCTTGGAAACATGGGCCGCCCCATGGCCGCCAACCTCGTCAAGGCGGGCCACCGCGTGACCGGCCACGACCAGTCGGCCAGCGCCATGGACGCGGCGGCCCAGGACGGGCTCGCCGTCACCGCCGCGCCAGACGCGCATTTCGCGGCGGCCGACGTGGTCATCACCATGCTGCCCAATGGGGCGGCCGTGCTCGACGTGTGGACGCGCGCCGCCCCCCTGCTGCGACCCGGCGCCCTGATGATCGATTCCTCGACCGTCGATGTGGCAAGCTCCCGCGCCGCCCACGCCCTCGCGGCGCAGGTCGGCCTGTTCTCCCTCGACGCCCCGGTGTCCGGTGGCACCGAAGGGGCGAGCGCAGGCACGCTGACCTTCATGGTGGGGGGCAGCGAGGCAGCCTTCGCGGCGGGCAAGGACCTTCTGGCCGCCATGGGCCGTCGCGTCGTGCATTGCGGCGGCGCGGGGAATGGCGAGGCCGCGAAGATCTGCAACAACATGATCCTCGGCATCTCCATGATCGCAGTGAGCGAGGCCTTCAACCTCGGAGAGGCCCTCGGCCTCTCGCACCAGGCGCTGTACGACGTGGCCTCCACCTCGTCCGGGCAATGCTATGCACTGACCACCCATTGCCCGGTCCCCGGTCCGGTGCCCACCTCCGCCGCCAATCGCGGCTACACCCCGGGATTTGCCGCCGAGTTGATGGCCAAGGACCTGCGCCTGTCCCAGGAGGCGGCGCGCACCGCCAGCGCCGCGACCCCGCTGGGCGCGGCGGCACAGGAGATCTTCGCCCGCTTCGCCGACAATGGGGGGCGCGGCACCGACTATGCCGGGGTCATCGCCTTTCTGCGGCAGAACTGAAACGCCCACCAGGCCCGAGCGCATAAGCGCCGGGCCGGCCCGAACCGAGGCCAGTGCACGCGCGAGGAAACGCGTCAGTAAACGACAATAAGAACGGGAGGACACACAATGAGACATGGCATGATCATCGGCCTCGTCGCGCTGCTGGCGACGAGTGTGGCCGCATCCGCCCAGGCGCCAAAAGCCGTCAAGATCGGGGTTCTCAACGACCAGTCCGGCCCCTACGCCGACATGGGCGGGATCGGGTCCGTGGTGGCGGCGCAGCTTGCCGTCGAAGATTCCGGCCTCCGGAAGAAAGGCTGGACCATCGAGGTGCTGTCGGCGGACCACCAGAACAAGGCCGATATCGCCGCCAACGTCGCCCGCCAGTGGTACGACGTGGACGGCGTCGACATGATCACCGACGTCACCAATTCCGCCGCCGCCCTTGCCGTCAACCAGATCACCCGCGACAAGAACAAGGTCATGCTGGCCTCGGGGCCGGCAACGTCCGACCTCACCGGCAAGGCCTGCTCGCCCAATACGGTGCACTGGACCTCCGATACCTGGGCCTTCGCCCACGGAACCGGCCAGGCCATCGTGAAGACCGGGGGCGGCACCTGGTTCTTCCTCACCGCCGACTACGCCTTCGGCCAGGCCCTTGAGCGCGACACCGCAGCTGTGGTCGAGCAGAACGGCGGCAAGGTGATCGGCCGGGTACGCGTTCCGCTGGGCACGTCCGATTTCTCCTCCTTCCTGGTGCAGGCGCAGGGCTCGAAGGCGAAGATCGTGGGCCTTGCCAATTCGGGGGCCGACACCACCAATTCCATCAAGCAGGCGGCTGAATTCGGCATCGTCTCGGGCGGCCAGAACCTTGCCGGCCTGCTCATCTACATCACCGATGTGCACTCCATCGGCCTGCCCACGGCGCAGGGCCTGATCCTGACCTCGCCCTTCTATTGGGATCTCAACGACAACACGCGGGCCTTCTCCGCGCGCTTCGCGGACAAGATGCGGGGCACCAAGCCCTCCATGGTGCAGGCCGGCGTCTATTCGGCGACCCTCGCCTATCTCAAGGCCGTGGCCGAACTCGGCGCCAGCCAGGACGGCAAGGCAGTCGTGGACAAGATGAAGTCCGCGCCCATCAAGGATGTCCTGTTCGGCGACGGCAAGATCCGCGTGGACGGGCGCAAGATCCACAACATGTACCTGTTCGAGGTGAAGAAGCCGTCCGAGTCCAAGGCGCCGTGGGACTACTACAAGCTGCGCGCCACCATCCCCGCGGAAGAGGCCTTCCGTCCGCTCGCCGAGAGCGAGTGCCCGCTGGTGAAAAAGTAATCCCCGGCCTCTCCCCGTCATTCAACTGGCAGATCCAAGGAAAACCCATGTCGTTGCTCAAGCTGCGCAAGCTCGTCATCCAGCTGGAGGAGATCCACACCGAACAGGGCAAGCAGGTGTCCCCGCCCAGCCGCAAGGTGACGGTGGCCGCCGTCATCGCCAATCCCTATGCCGGCACCTATGTGGAGGACCTGACGCCGCTCTATGATCTCGGCGCCGAGGTCGGCGGCCTCCTGGCCACGCGCGGCGTCGCGGCGCTGGGTGTCGCGCCGGACGAGGTGGTGAGCTACGGCAAGGGGGCGGTGGTGGGCATAAACGGCGAGATCGAGCACTCCGCCGCTCTGCTCCACCCCCGCTTCGGCGCCCCGGTGCGGGCCGCGGTCGGTACCGGCAAGGACATCATCCCCGGCACCAAGAAGATCGGCGGGCCGGGATCGCCCCTGCTCATGCCGCTCACCAACAAGAACAACATCTGGAGCTTCGACGACATGGATTCGGCGGAGATCGCCATCGCCGATGCCCCGCGCCCGGACGAAATCCTCATCGCCCTGTGCCTCGGCATCGGTGGGCGGCCGCTGCACCGGATCGGGAAGTAGGCGACCAACGGCCCCGGCCCCTGACCGGCGCCGCGTTGGGATCTTGAGCCCGGTTCCGGCTGTGTCCGGAACCGTTCTCCACGCTGGCTTCTCCAAACGCCGGAGCACGCCGGCCGTTGGCATTACCCCTCCCGGAAGGCACGCTCCGCCGCGTCCCAGGCCGCCAGCGGCTGGAGATCCGGCACCCAGGCAAGCCCGGATTTGGCATCCGACGACACCGCGTCGGTGGTCACCACCACGTCGAGCAGCGCCGGCCGGTTGGCGAGGGCGCGGGCGATGGCCGGGGCAAGGTCGGCCTCGTGCTCCACCCGTTCCGCATGCATGCCGAAGGCGCGAGCCATCATGGCGTGGTCGGCGTATTGCAGCCGCGTGCCCACCACCTTGCCGTGGGTCTCCTGCTGGTCGTGCACCTCGATCTGCCACGCGCCATTGTTGGCCACCACGATCAGCACCGGCGCCTTGTGGCGGACCGCCGTGTCGATCTCGATGGCGTTGAAGCCGAAGGCGCCGTCGCCCGTGGCCACCACCACCGGCCGGTCCGGATATTCCAGGCTCGCGGCGATACCGTAGGGCACGCCCACGCCGATGCAGCCGAACGGCCCCGGATCCAGCATGGCATCGGCGCTGAGGCCGACCCGGCCGAAGGAGAGGAAATCCCCGCCGTCGGTGATCACCACTGCGTCGCGGCCGACCGCATCCTGCAACGCCGCCAGCAGCGTGTTGGGGTGCATCCGCCCGTCCGCGCCGGCGGGGGCGCTGGCCATGGATTGCCTCAATTTGACGGCGCGGCTGCGATGCCCCTCGCGCAGCTTGTCCGCCCAGGCGGGATCCACCTTCGGCGCGGTGTTGCCGGCCGCTTCCACCAGCGCGCGCAGGGTTGCGGCGACATCGGCCACGATGGCCACCGCGCCGCGCCGGTTGTCGCGCACTTCCGCCGCCGCATCGCTGATGCGCACGAAGGTGGCGCCGTTGAACACGGCGGGTGATCCGAAGCCCAGCTGGAAGTCGAGCTTGCGGCCCACCGTGAGCACCACGTCGGCATCGCCCATCACCGCGCCGCGCATGGCGCTGACCACGGCGGGGTGGTCGTCGGGCACAAGGCCCCGGCTTTCTCCGGTGTCGAGATAGACCGCGCCGAGACGGTCGAGCAGCGCCACCAGCTCCGGCCCCGCCCGCCGAGCGCCGCGTCCGGAGATCACCAGCACGCGCCGCGCGTTCCACAGGATATCGACGGCGGCAGCCACCTGGTCTGGATCAGGCAACGCCATGCAGCGGGGCTTTGCCGCCATCTGTTCCTCAAGCTGGAGCGCCTGCGGAAAGGGCGCGCGCAGCGTATCCACCGGAAAATCGATGAAGGCCGGCCCCGGAACCCCGCCCTCCCCCAGGGCGCAGGCGATGGCCTCGTCCAGTTCGGCAAGGGCGAGCGTGGGTTCGCGCACGGTGCGGGCATAGCGCGTGAGCGGCCGCACCAGCTGGCTCTGGTCCATGTCCTGGAGGCCGCCGCGGTTTTCCTGCGGGCGCGGCGAGGTGCCGGACAGGATGAGCACCGGCGCGCGCGACACGTTGGCATTGGCGATGCCGGTGATGGAATTGGTCACGCCCGGCCCGGCCGTGACCAGAGCGACCCCCAGCTCTCCGGTGAGCTCCGCGTGGGCCTGGGCCATGTGCACGGCGGCGCGCTCGTCGCGCACGTCCACGATGGCGATGCCCTCGGCGTCGAGCCGCATCCACAGCGGCATGATGTGGCCGCCGCACAGCGCGAACACGCGCTTGACGCCGCGGCGAACCAGAACCTTCGCCACCAAAGCGGCGACACTGTCGGACGAGATTTTCATGATGTTCCTCCCGAAGCGCGCTCGCGCCACGACGCGCCGGCTTCCTGTTCCTGAACACGGGCCCTGCTGTGTCTGCGCCTGCTTTTTGCGCCTCACGCCCTTTCGCGGACGAGGCGGGCCTTCAGCTCGCGGTACAGCACCTTGCCGGTGGCGTTGCGCGGGATGTCCTCATGGCGGACGAAATCGAAGGAGCGCGGCCGCTTGTAGCCGGCGACGCGGCTCTTCGCCCATTCGGTGAGGCTCGCCTCGGTGAGCGCGGCGCCATCCACCGGAACGACGACCGCGTGGACCCGCTCGCCCCACTTCGCGTCCGGCACGCCGATTACGGCCACGTCCCGCACCAGGGGATGGGCGCCGATCATCGCCTCCACCTCGGAGGGGTACACGTTCTCGCCGCCGGAGATGATCATGTTGGTCTTGCGGTCGACGAGCTGGATGTACCCGTCGTCATCGCGCCGGGCCATGTCGCCGACAGAGCAGCAGTCGCCGCGGAAGGCGTCCCGGGTCTTCTCGGGCAGCCGCCAGTAGCCGTCGAAGGTATAGGGCGTGCGCGAATAGAGTTCGCCCACCTCGCCGTCCGCCACCTCGTTGCCGTCCTCGTCGAGCAGGCGGATGGGAGCGGAACCGACGCATTCACGGCCCACCGAGCCGAGCTTGGAGAACTGCTCGTGGGGGTGCAGCATGGTCACCCACCCGGTCTCGGTGGCGCCGTAAAGCTCGAACAGGCCAGAGTTCGGGAACATCTCCATCACTGCCCGCTTGGTGTCCTGGCGGGCCGGGGCGGAGGAGATCATCAGCTTGGTCACGGACGCGAGGCTGTGGCGCGCCCGCTCCACCTCGGACAGGCCCAGCATCAGCGCATAATGCGTCGGCACCAGCGAAGTGAAGGAGGCGCCGCTCTCGGCCAATGTCCGCACGCAGTGCTCAGGATCGAAGGTCTGCCGGGAGTAGATGTTGATGGTCGCTCCCGCATAGGCGAACGCGCCGAAGAAATAGAGCGAGTTGGCGTGGCACATGGGCATCACCAGCAGCGCGCCGTCGTTGCGGTGGATGCCAAGCTCGATCTCGGTGACCAGGGACAGCAGCGCCCCGCCGCGATGGCTGCGGATCGCCCCCTTGGGATTGCCGGTGGTGCCCGAGGTGTACATGAGCGTCCACGGGTCTTCTTCGAGCACCAGCTGATCCGGCTCGCCATCGCTGGCGCGGGCGAGCAGATCCTCGTAGTCGCGATAGCCCGCCGGGGCGGCATGCCGGCCGAAATGGATGTAGCGGTCGGCGCGAAGGGTCATCTGCGGGCGGGCTTCCTCGACCACGCCGGCCAGTTCGTCCTGCACGATGATGGCCGCCGCCTCGCAGTTTTCCACGATGAAGGCCACCTCCCGGCCCACCAGGCGGAAATTGATGGGCACGGCCACCAGGCCGGCCTTTGCCGTGGCGGCGTAGATCTCGACCCATTCCAGGCAGTTGTAGGCCAGCACGGCGACCCGGTCGCCCTTGGCGAGGCCGAGCCCCAGCAGGGCGTTGGCGAGGCGGCAGGCCCGCGCGTTCCACACCGCGAAGGTCATCTCGCGGTCCAGATCCCGGGCGCCGATCCGCGTCGGGGCGAGGCGCGCATGGGACGCAAGCATCCGGCCGAAATTGAGCAAATCAGTCATGTCCTGCCCTCCGATTGCGGCATGCCTAGCCGCGCGGATCACTGGAGCGCTTTCGAGCGAAGTGGATTCCGGTTCGCGTGAAGAAAACGCGTGAACACATGGCTCTAGAGAAAGCCGGTGGAGATCCACGGCACGGCGGCGACGATGAGGGTGCCGATGAGGAGCGCGGCCATGTAGCCGAGCATGGGCCGCATGCCTTCGTCCGGGCTGATGCGGCTGATGGCGCAGGCGGCGTAGTAGCCGACCCCGAAGGGCGGGGCGAACAGCCCGATGCCCATGGCGAGGATCACCACCATCGCGTAGTGCACCTCGTGCAGGCCCACCTGCCGGGCGATGGGGAACAGCAGCGGCCCGAACAGGACGATGGCGGGAATGCCCTCCAGCACGCTGCCCAGCACCACGAAGGCGAGGAGCGACACCAGCAGGAAGGCGAAGGGGCCGCCGGGCAGCGCCATCATCATCTTGGCCAGCGAGGCCGAGAAGCCCGACTGGGTCAGGGCCCAGGCCATGGCGGTGGCGGCGCCGATGATGAGGAGGATGGCCCCGGACAGGGCCGCGGTGTCCACCAGCATCGGATAGAGCCGCTTCCAGTCGAAGCGGCGATAGATCAGAAGCCCGGCCAGGGCGGCATAGGCGACGCCGATGGTGGAAACTTCGGTGGCCGTCGCCACGCCCTCGATAACCGCCGCCCGGATGATGAAGGGCAAGGCCAGCGCCGGCAGCGCCACGACGAAGGCGGAGGCGATCTCCCGCAGGCTGGCGCGGCGCACCGCCGAAAGGTCCTCGCCGCGGCTGCGCCACCAGACCACGGCGCACAGCAGAGCGCCGAGCACCACCGCCGGCAGAAGGCCGCCGGCGAACAGGGCGGCGATGGAGACGCCGGTGACCGAGCCGACCGTGATCAGCACCAGGCTGGGCGGGATGGTCTCGGTCTGCGCGCCGGTCGCCGACAGCAGCGCCAGCAGCTCGCCGCGCTGCGCGCCGCGCTTCTCCATCTCCGGCAGCAGCACCGGGGCGATGGCGGCCATGTCCGCGGCCTTCGACCCGGAAATACCCGAGACCAGGTACATGGCCCCCACCAGCACATATTGCAGGCCGCCGCGCACATGGCCGAGCAGGCTGGCGAGGAAGGCCACCATGGCCCGCGCCATGCCGGTCATCTCGATGAGCAGGCCGAGGAAGACGAACAGCGGCACCGAGAGCAGCACGAAGTGGCTCATGCCCTCGTCCATCCGGCCGATCACCACCGTGTGCGGCAATCGCGTCGTGAGGCAGATGTAGCCGAAGGTTGCCGTGGCGAAGGCGAAGGCGATGGGAATCCCGGCCAGGACCATGGCCCCCACCAGTCCCACGAAGAAGATCACCAGGTTGAGGTTGCCGAGCCCGGTGAAATACGGGTGTAGGGCGCTGAAGGCCGCCGCCGTCGCGACCACCAGCACCACCGCCGCGAGGGTGGCGCGCCAGTCGGCCTGTCCGGCGAGCCGAAGCAGGGCAAGCACCAGCATGAGGCCGAAGCCCACGGGAAGCGCGGACACCCGCCAGGCGGCGGAGATGTCGAGCGCCGGGGTGGTGACGATGGCCTCGTCCACCGCGAACTCCACCGCCGCGCCCATGGCCAGCGCCAGGAACAGCAGCGGCACCGCGACCGCCAGCGCCTCGAAGAAGCCGCGCAGCGGGGACCGAAGGCCCCCCACGAAGGCGCTCATGCGCATGTGCTCGCCGCGCTCGAAGGCGACCACGGCCCCGAGCATGGCCAGCCAGAGGAACAGGCTGCCCGCCAGTTCATCGGTCCAAATCAGGGGCCTGTGGAACAGGTATCGGGCCACGACCCCGGCGAACAGCACCACCATCTCGGCCGCCACCAGCGCCGCAACCGCGATGCCCGTCACGCTGCGGATCAGCGCAGTGAGGCGCCGGATGAGGAAGGGCGATTGAACGGCGGGCGCGGCGGCACCCAGCCCCAGGTCGATCTGCATGATGGCCCCCTCTCAGCCGATGGGGCCGGCGAACTTCTGGAGCAGGTTCCAGGCCTCGTCGCCGAACTTGGCGCGCGCATCCTTGTAGAAGCTCGTCTTGGCAAGGGTCTGCTGGAAGAGTTCGGAGTTGGTGGTGTTGAAGATCAGTCCCTTCGCCTCAAGCTCCGCCTGGAGGCTCAGGTTGGCCTTGACGATATCAGCCCGCTGCTTGAGGGCGGCGGCATTGAAATGCTTTTCCATCACCTTCTGCAGGTCTTCTGGAATGTTCTTCCAGACCCGTCCGCTCGCCAGCAGCCAGAAGCCGTCCCACGCGTGGTTGGTGAGCGAGCAATACTTCTGAACCTCGAAGAACTTCGCGTTGTAGATGAGGGCGAGGGGATTTTCCTGGCCGTCGGCAATCTTGGTCTGGAGCGATGAATAGGCTTCCGCCAGCGGAATGCTGACCGGCGAGGCCCCGAAGGCCGAGAACATGTTCACCCACAGCGGCACCAGCGGCACGCGGATCTTGAAGCCGGCGAGGTCGCCCGGATCCTTGATGGGGCGGGTGCTCGACGTGATCTGGCGGAAGCCGTTGTCCCACGCCGCGGTGAAGGGAACGAGGTTGGTCTTGGCGATGCTGGCGCGGACATAGTCGCCCACCGCGCCGTCCATGGCGCTCCACACCTTGTCGTAGCTGGTGAAGGCGAAGCCAACGCCGGTCAGGGCCGTGGCCGGGATGATGGTGGACAGCACCGTGCCCGGCATGGTGGCCAGTTCCAGCGCGCCGGAGCGCAGCTGGGACATCATGTCGGGATCGCTGCCGAGCTGGTTGTTGGGAAACAGGCTGATGTCCAGGGCGCCGTCGGTCTCCGCGCCGATGGCGGCGATGGCCTCGCGCAGGCGCACGTTCACCGAATGGCTGTCCGGCAGGTCGTTGCCGAACTTCAGCTTGAGCGGCTCGGTCTTGGCGAGGACGTAGGGCGCGGCGAGCGTGGTGCCGCCGAGGACGCCGCAGGCGGCGGCGGACAGCTTGAGAAGCGCGCGTCGGTTCAGGGTCTTCATGGCGTTTCCTCCCGTTTGCGACTTTGTGCCGGGTTGTTTTCGGCCTTCTTTGAATTCAGCATACGAATTCCGAATTCAAATGCAAGCGACGATGCATTTCTGCGGCGCAACATGTATGCTGGGGATGGTGAGGGACGAGATGCGCGTTATTCAGAGCCAGCCGAGTCTGGTGGATCAGGTCGTCGAGGCGATCACGTCGGAGATCATCAGCGGAGAGCTGCCCTCCAATGCGCGCCTCATTCAGGATGAGTTGGCGCGCGCCTATGGCGTGTCCCGCCAGCCGGTGCAGCAGGCGCTGCTGCTGCTGCGCAGCCGCGGGCTGGTGCGCGAGGCCGAAGGCCGGGGCTTGGTCGTGGCCCCGCTGGACCTGGACTTCATCCGCAATCTCTACGAGATCCGCGCGGTGGTGGAAGGCCTGGCGGCGCGCCTGGCGGCGAGCAACGGCTGCAAGCGCGCCAAGGCGGAAGGCCCGCGCTACATCGCCGATGGCCTCGAGGCCGTCAAAAGCGGCTTGCTCGATCGCCAGATCGAGGCGGATATCGCCTTCCACGCCTTCCTGAGCGAGCTTTCGGGCAACCCCCTGATCAACGAGACCACCGCCCCCCACTGGCCATCCCTGCGGCGGGTGATGGGCGAAGTGCTGCGCGACGCCGACGAGATGCCCTACAACATCTGGGACGAGCACGCCGCCATTCTGGATGCCATCGTCACCGGCGACGGGGCGAAGGCCGAGCAGCTCAGCCGCGACCACATTCTGCGCGCGGCGGGGGTCTTCATCACCCGGCTGAAGGCCCAGCAGGACCTGCAGAACGGCGAGGCCGGCCGTCGCCGCATCAAGCGCACGGTGCGCGCGACCTCCGAGACCTGACTGCGGGTCTTGAGCGCCCGCTCAGACCGCGAGCCATTCCTCCATCAGCCGCGCGTTGGAGGTGAGCGCCTCGGGGGCCCCCTCGAACACGATGCGGCCGTGGCCCATGACGCACACCCGGTGCGATACCTTGAGGGCGATGGTGAGCTTCTGCTCCACCAGCAGCACGGACACCCCGCGCCGGTTGATGTCGGCGATGGCTTCGCCCACCACGGTCACGATCTTCGGCGCCAAGCCCTCGGTGGGCTCGTCGATGAGGATGACCAGCGGATTGCCCAGCAGCGAGCGGCACATGGTGAGCATCTGCTGCTCGCCGCCGGAGAGGCTGCCGGCACGGGTGTTGCGCCGCTCCTTGAGGCGCGGGAAATAGTCGAACATCTGCTCGATGGTCCAGCGCGCGGCGCCCTCCGCGCCCTTCTGCTCGCCCATCCGCAGGTTTTCGTCCACGGTCAGGTTGAGGAAGACCTCGCGCTCCTCCGGTACATAGGCGATGCCGGACCGGCAGATGGTGAAGGCGCGGGCGCCGGTGAGGTCCTTGCCGCGGAGCACGATGTGTCCGCGGGTGGGCGGCACCAGGCCCATGATGGCCTTCAGCGTGGTCGAGCGGCCCGAGCCGTTGCGGCCCAAGAGGCTCACCACTTCCCCCTGCCCCACCTGGAAGGTGACGCCGTGCAGGATGTGGCTCTTGCCGTAATGGGCGTGGAGGCCGTCGACGGTGAGAAGGGGTGTGTCGCGCATCAGCTGGCCTCCTCGCCGAGATAGGCTTCGCGCACCGCGAGGTTGCCCCGGATCTCGGCCGGCGTTCCGGTGGCGATGATCTGGCCGTAGACCAGCACGCTGATGCGGTCGGAGAGGGAGAACACCACGTCCATGTCGTGTTCCACGATGAGCAGCGTGCGCCCCCTTGTGATGTCGCGGATGAGGCCCACCGTGTATTCCGTCTCCTCGTGGGACATGCCCGCCATGGGCTCGTCCAGAAGGATCACCTTGGGATCGCTCGCCAGCGTCATGCCGATCTCCAGCGAGCGCTGCTCGGAATAGGACAGCTCGCTGGCCAGCACGTTTGCCCGCTTCTCCAGCCGCACCTGGGCCAGCAGTTCGTCCGCCAGATGGGTCACCGCCTTGAGGCGGGAGGCCCTTCGCCAGAACACGAAATCGAGGCCGAAGCGCCGCATCACCGCCAGCCTCAGGTTCTCGAACACCGAGAGGCCGGGAAAGATGTTGGTGATCTGGAAGGAGCGCGCCAGCCCCTGCCGGTTCACCAGATGGGGCGGCATGCCGCCGATGGGCAGACCATCCAGCAGGATATCTCCGGCCGTGGGCGTCAGCTGGCCGGAGATGAGGTGGAACAGGGTGGACTTGCCCGCCCCGTTCGGCCCGATCACCGCATGGCGCTCCCCTGGCACCACGTCGAGCTCGATGCCGCGGATGATCTCGATGGGTCCGAAGGACTTGCGGACCCCGTGGAGGGACAGGACGGGCGTGCTCATGAAACGCCTCCGCGCTCAGGATCCAGACGACGCGACGCGAAATTGAGGAGGCCGATGCCCACCGCCATCAGGCCCAGGGGCAGGCCCCAGGTGACGGGAGAGAACGGCAGCCACTCGCGCCCGAACAGGGTGACCGGCGGCCATGGGGTGCCGACGATCATCGACCGATAGTCGGTGGAGAAGAAGCGCTGCGCCAGCTCCACCATGCACACGAAGCCGACGATGGCGAGCACCAGTGCCACCGCGAACAGCAACCCCGCCGAAAGCCGCTCCCAGCCGAGGCCGAAGCGCCCCTCGCGGACCCGTTTGGCAAACTCGCCCACGAGGCCATCGGGCAGGAACATCATCACCAGCACGAACAGCACGCCCTGATAGAGCAGCCACGAGCGGGTGAGGTCCGACACCGCATAGCCGAAGAAGGACATGAGCGCGGCGCCGATCGCCGGGCCCAGGAACACCTTCACGCCGCCGATATAGCTGTTGAGCACCACCGAGGCGGAGAGCTGCATGTCGAGCACGACATAGTTGGCCGCCTCGATGTTGAGCGCCTGCAGCCCGCCCGCCACGCCCGAGAACATGGCCGACACCGCGAACACCAGCACGCCCAGCCGGTGGACGTTGTAGCCGAGGAAGCGCAGCCGGTGGGTGTTCTCGCGCAGGCCGAGGGTCAGGCGGCCCACCGGCGTCAGGGTGTAGAGATAGAGCAGCAGCAGGCACAGCAGCACCCAGCCGAGGGTGAGGTAGTAGACCTCCACATTGCTGCCGAAGGTGAAGCCCCAGGCCGGCATGCGCATGGCGGAGATGCCCGCCTCGCCGCCAAACACTTCTTTCAGGTGCGGAGCCAGGGCGTGCAGCAGTTCGGCCAGCGCCAGCGTGATCATGGAGAAATAGACGCCGGTGCGCTTGGTGGCGAACCAGCCGGCGGCGATACCGCTCACGAGGCCCATCACGCCGCCCACCAGCGGCAGCAGCGGCGTGGGCAGGAGGCCGGCGCCATTGAAGGCGTTCATGGCATGGATGGTGGCGAATGCGCCGATGCCGAAATAGGCCGAATGGCCGAAGGAGAGCATCCCCGCCTGCCCGCACAACAGGCTGAAGGCGGAGGCGAACAGGGCCGCGATCAGCATCTGGATCGACGCATTGACGAGGCCGGCGGAGAGGAAGGCCGGGGCGGCGACCAGCGCCACGACGGCAAGGGCGAGGAGGAGGACCTTGGTGCGCATGGGTTAGCTCTTGTCGCCGAACAGGCCCGAGGGACGCACCAGCAGCACCAGCAGCATGAGCGCGAACGGAATGGTTGCGGCAAGGCTCGACACCTGCAGCGTCAGCGGGCCGCCCACCGCGCGCGCCCAATCGCCGAGGCCGACGACCCCGAGCAAGTCGGCAAAGCTCGCGTCGATGCCTACCGCCAGCGAAGTGACCACCCCGATCAGTAGGGAGGCGACCATGGCCCCTTCCAGCGAGCCGAGGCCGCCGATCACCACCACCACAAACACCAGCACCCCCAGTTCCAGCGCCATGTTGGGATTGGTGGTGTAGAACGCCCCCGCCAGCGCGCCGGCGAGGCCCGCGAGCGCCGCACCCACCCCGAACACGCCCATGAAGACGAGCGGCACATTGTGGCCCAGCGCCTCGGCCATGCGCGGCCGGAAGATGGCCGAGCGCACCACGATGCCCACCCGCGTGGTGGTGAGCAGCGCGTAGATGACGCCGAACATGGCCAGCGCCACCGCGCCCATGATGAGGCGGTAGACGGGATAATCGGTGCCGCCGATGCGGAAGGCGGCAAAGCTCAAGGCCGCCGGCACCCGGTAGTCCACCGGGAAGTTGCCGAAGAACAGCTTGATCAGTTCCGCGATGATGAAGGACAGGCCGAAGGTGAGCAGCAGTTCGTGGGCATGGCCGAAGCGGTGGACCCGGCGCAGGAAATAGCGCTCCACCACCACCCCCACCGCGCCGACGACGAGGGGGGCGACGATGACCGCCAGCGCGAAGCCAAGCACGCCCGACAGCGCATAGGCCACATACGCGCCCAGCATGTAGAACGAGGCGTGCGCAAAATTGAGGACACCCATCATGCCGAAGATGAGGGTCAGCCCCGCCGAGACCATGAACAGCAGCAATCCGTAGATCGTGCCATTCAGGACGGCGACAAAGAGATGTTCCATCACATGTCCTCTCGCGTCAGGCAGAGGTGTTCGGCTGGACGGCGGATCGCGGTTTCATGACAGCCGCCATGGCCGGGCGTGTCCCGGCCATGGCGGATCGTGAGGCGGACAGGCTCAGTTGGGCCGCGTCATCTTGCAGGCGTCCTGCACCGGAGAGGAGGCTTCGGCGGCGGTGAAGAGCTTCATCGGCTTGAAGCCCAGGTTGGTGCCGTCCACCTTGAACTTGGCGTCCTCCGCCACGATGGAGACTGCCATGGGAATCTGTGCCTGGTGGTCGGCCGCGCGCATGCTGGCCTCGCCCATGGGCGTCTTGACCTTGACGTTCTCGATGGCCTTGGCGACGGCGTTGATGTCGACGCTGCCGTCCTTGGCCGGCGGCACGCTTTTCAGCGCCTCGCCCACCATGGCCATGCCGAAGGCGGTCTGCGGCTCGATATAGACCGGATAGTGGCCGGTCTTGGCCTTGTAGTCCTCGGAGAAGGCAGCGGTGGCCTCGCTCGCCTCGGCGTTGAAGGGGTGGGAGACCACATTGCCGAGGGCCACATCGCCCGCATTGGCGATATTGCCCGGCTGGTCGAGGAAGGCGGTGGCGAAGCGGGTCTTCAGGCCGGCGCCATGGGCCGCCTTCATGAGAAGCAGCAGGTCGTTGGACCAGTTGCCGGTGATCACCGTCTCGGCGTTGGCCGCGGAGATCTTGGCGACGTAGGGCGAGAAATCCTGGATCTTGTTGACATCGTGGAGGGTCTTTTCCACCACCGTGTAGCCGCCCAGCGGCGCGTTGGCGACGATGGCGCCCTCCATGTCGATGCCCCAGCTGTAGTTCTGGTTCATGGAATAGACGCGGGTGCCGAGAATGCCAGCATCCTTCATGGCCAGCACCATGGGCTTCACCCGCACCTGCGCGTTGGGATTGAAACGGAAGTGGTAGAAGTGGCACTTGGCGCCGGTCAGCTCCAGCGCCTCGCCGCCCACGTTGAGGAAGAGCACTTCCTTGCCGGGATTGCGCAGATTGTGCTTGCGCACGTCCTCGGTGATCTGGCCCGACACGGCGGAGGACGAGCCCTGCACGATGAAGCGGGCGCCGTCGGCGATGGCCGCCTTCACCTTGTCGGCAGCGCCCACCGGGCCGCCCTGGTTGTCATATTCCAGCAGCGCGATGGGCTCGCCGCCATAGCCACCGCCGGCGTTGATCTTGTCGATGCCGAATTTCGCGGCGGTCTTGAACAGCAGGCCGGTGGAGGCCTGAGGACCGGAAAGGGTCTCGATCACCGCGACCTTCAGCGGCTCGGCGCTGGCAGCGCCCGCCGTCGAGGCCAGCAGCATGGCGGCGATGGGCGCGAGGAAATGTGTACGGATGGTCATGAAAAGTCCTCCCTGGGACGTCGTTTTACTTGGCTTCACCCGACTTTTCTTCACTCTTTGCGGGCTCACCCCGCCGCGCGCAGGTGGCGCTCCAGAAGGCGCCAGACCTCGTCGCGGATCTCCAGCTGCGGCATGTGGCCGACGCCCGGAAACAGGTGCAGGCCCACCATGCCCGGCAGCCGCCGCACATGGCCCGGCGGGATGATCTTGTCCTCGGTGCCGGCGACGACGGTGACCGGGATGCGCAACTGCTCCAGCTCCGTCCGCACGCTGAAGGCCTGCGTGCCGTCCGGAAACAGGGCGGCGGCAAGGCGCTGCTGCGCCGCCACCAAAGCCTCGTCAGCGCGGGCCGCCGCGGCGGCTCGCACGAAGGCGGGGGTCAGCACCGCGGGATCGGCAACCAGCTCGCCCAGCCAGGGCGCAAGGCTCTCGGCGGTGCGGGCACGGGCAAGGCCGGACACGAAGGCGCCGTTGATGTCGGGCCCCAGGCCCGCCGGCGCCAGCAGGAAGAGCGAGCGCACGTCGGGATAGCCTTCCGCCGCCAGCGCCACCGCCACCGCCGCACCGAGGGAATGGGCGACGAGATCCAGATCGAACAGGCCAAGCCCCTGCAGCGTCTCGCCCACCGCCGCCACCAGCGCCTCGAAGCGCGCGGCGCCGTGGCCGGCCGACCCGCCATGGCCCGGAAGGTCGATGCCGAGCACCGGCCGCGACACCGCAGCGCCGGCGAGGAAGGGGCGCCAGCCGTTCAGCTCCGAGCCGAAGCCGTGAACCAGCACCAGCGGCCGGCCCTCGCCCTGGCGCAGCCATGCATGGTTGAGCCCCCCCTGCCCCGACCCGCTGCCGAGACGCGGCGCAGCAGTGGCGATACGTGGTGCTGCGGGCGCCACCTTATGGCGGGCCTTCTCCACGTCGATCCGTACGATACGGCCCTTGGGACCGCTGCCCGCGACGGCGCTGAGATCGACCCCGAAATCATCCGCGAGGCGCCGGGCGAGCGGCGAGGCCACCACCTTGCGCGCGGCCACGAGGGCGGCGATGGACGGTGCCCGCGCCGCAAGGCTCGGGGTCGGCGCAACGGGCGCGGGTGTTGAGGGGGCAGGTACAGGCGATGCCGGAACAGAAACCGCCGCAGCCGCGGCCACGGCCGTCACCGCCGGCGCAGCGGCGACAGACGCGACCCGCGCGGGCGCCGTTTCCCCCTCCGCGAGGATGGAGGCGATGAGGGTGCCCACCGCCACGCCGCGCGAACCGTCTCCGATCAGGATGGGGCCGAGGCGGCCTTCGCCTTCCGCCTCCATCTCCATGACGGCCTTGTCGGTCTCGATCTCGGCGAGCAGGTCGCCAAGCTTCACCGCCTCGCCTTCCTTCTTCAGCCAGCGGACGAGGTGGCCCTCCTCCATTCCGGCGGCGAGGGCGGGCATCAGGATTTCCTTGGGCATGTGGGGCTCCTGATCAGGCGAGGGCGAGGCCCTGCTCGGCCATGACGCGGCGGATGCCGGCCTCGATGTCCTTGGGACCGGCGCAGGCGGCGGCTTCCAGCACCTTGGAGATGCTGGGCGAGGCCTCCCCGCCATGGACGCGTTGCACCGGCTGGTCGAGCGCATCGAAGCAGCGGGACTGGATCTCGGCGGCAAGGAAACCGCCGTAGGAGGTGCCCACCGAACCCTGCTCCACCACTAGCACGTTGCCGGTCTTGGCGATGGAGGCCTCGATGGTTTCCCAGTCGAGGCCGGCGCGGTCGAGGCTGCGCAGGTCGATGACCTCCGCATCCACACCCAGGCGCTCCACCTCCTCCAGAGTCGACTTCACCATGGACAGATAGGTGAGGATGGTCATGGCCGAGCCGGGACGCACCACCTTGGCCTTGCCGAGGGGAATGAAGTAATCGAGGTCATCGACCGGCGCCGGGCCCTTGGCGTTGTAGAGGTCCACATGCTCCAGCACGAGCACGGGGTCCTGGCAGGCCAGTGCACTGTTCATGAGGCCCACATAATCGAACGGCGTGGAGGGGGCGACGATGCGCCAGCCCACGGCAGTGGCGAAGATGCCGGCCGGGTCCATGGAATGCTGCGAGCCATAGCCCGTGCCCATGGCCACCTTGGTGCGCAGCACCAGCGGCACCGC
Source organism: Xanthobacter oligotrophicus (assembly GCF_008364685.1). Lineage (GTDB taxonomy): Bacteria > Pseudomonadota > Alphaproteobacteria > Rhizobiales > Xanthobacteraceae > Xanthobacter > Xanthobacter oligotrophicus. The sequence continues at coordinate 262,371 of NZ_VTTL01000004.1, read as the reverse complement.
CATGTCGCCGCCGAACATATGCCGCGCCTTGCCGATCTGGTTGAACACCTGGTCGGCGGCGACCCACATGAAGTCCGGATACATGAACTCGATCACCGGCACGTAGCGCCCGTCCATGGCGATGCCGCCGGCGAGGCCCGCGAAGGCGTTCTCGCTGATGGGAGTGCCGAGCACGCGGTCGCCGAAGGCATCCTTCAGGCCGCGCGTGGCGCCATTGGTGCCACCCTTGAGGCGATGCACGTCCTCGCCCATCACCACGATGCGGTCGTCTTGCGCCATGCGCCGGTGCATCACGTCCGCCACCACATCCACGAAGCGGGCCTGCGGCTCGATACGGCCGGTGAAGGTCTCCAGTTCCTCGGTGCGCACGCCATCGAGTTCCGAGAGGTCGCCGCGCACGCCGAAATCGCGGAAATCAGGCGACGGCCACAGGGCCGGGATGATGCGGCGCTTGCCGTCCACCTGCTCCACCAGCTCGCCGGCCACATCCTCCATGAGCGCCTTGGCGCGGGCGCGCAGGGCGGCGACTTCCTCATCGCCGATGAGCTGGCGCAGGGCCATCTCGCGGGCCACGAGATCGATGGGATCGCGCCGGCGCCACTCCTGCTCTTCCTCGCGGGTGCGATAGCCGAAGGCGCTGCCGGGGAGTGGTCCGTTCTGGTGGAAGAAGCGGTAGACATCCGCCTCGATGACGGTGGGGCCACCGCCCGATCGCATCACCTCCAGCGCCTCGGCGCTGGCTAGCGCCACGGCCAGCGGGTCCATGCCGTCCACCTTCCAGGAGGGGATGGCAAAGCCCAGCCCGCGCGCGGACAGGCGGGTCTCTGCGGTGGCCTCCTCCACATGGGTGGAGACGGCGTAGCGGTTGTTCTCGATGAAGAAGCACAGGGGCAGCTTCCAGGCCGCCGCGAGGTTCATGGTCTCCAGCACCGAGCCGATATTGGTGGCCCCGTCGCCGAAATAGGTGAAGACGGCATCGCCCGTGCCGGCGCGCTTGTGGGCGAAGGCCGCCCCCGCCGCCAGCGGCACGCCGCCGCCGACAATGGCATTGGTGCCGAGATTGCCGGCATCGCCCCAGCGCAGGTGCATGGAGCCGCCGCGCCCCTTGCAGAAGCCCTGGGCGAGGCCAAGGATTTCCGCCATGGTCTTCTTGGACAGATCGCGCACGTCGCCACCGATGGCGGCAGTGGGGGACAGGCCATCCGGCGCCACATAGGCCAGCGACTTGGCGAGGAACTGGTGGTGCGCCCGATGGGAGCCGTTCACCTGGTCGGAAGCGCGCATCATGACGGCGGATCCGGTGGCACCGCCTTCCTGACCGATGGCCGAATGGGCGGGGCCGTGCACCAGCCCCTGCCCAGCCAGCTCCAGCACCTTCTCCTCGAAGGCGCGGATCAGCACCATGGAGGTGAGCATGGTGCCGAGCAGGGCCGGATCGGCCGCATTCCAGTCATCGCGCGAGGTGGTCAGCTCACGCCAGGGGGCGGCGGGCTTCAGGTCCATATGGGTCGCCATCACGGCAGCTCCGAAAACGCTGGAAACGTCGGGGGTGCAAACATCCCCCGCGCGAAAGAACGTGACATCAAGGTGCTAGCCATGGCTCAGCCGCCCGGGTCGGCGGTGTGCCAGAGCCTCAGGGAGGACGTGCGCTCATAGGCCTTGCCATTGGGAAAGCTCACCAGCTCGCACTGCATACCCCAGGGGGTGAGGAAATAGACCCAGGTCTGCCCGCCGCTGGGGCCGCTCTCGCGCGTCACCGGCACGCCGCAGATGCGGGCGCCGTGCACCTCAAGGTGGCGGACGGCGGCATCCATGTCGTCCACGTAGAACGCAAGATGATGGCCACCCACGTCGCTGTTGCGCGGCTGTATCGTCCGCTGGTCCGGAGCGATGTACTGGAAGATCTCGAAATTGGAGCCGAATCCGCAGCGCAGGAAGACGAGCTTCTTCATGATGGTGCGGGGATCGACATTGAGCTGCCGCGCCATCCAGTCGTCCTCGGCCTGGAACGGGCCAAGCTCGTAGACCTGGATGCAGCCGATGACATCCACGAAGAAGCGCACCGCCTCGTCGATATCGGGAACGGTGAAGCCGATATGATCGGTGCCGCGCAGGCCCGGAAGCCCCCGCTTGGCCGTCTCGTAGGATTGCCCACCCTCAGTGCTCATGACCCGACCCGCTGGAGGGATCGGCGTGCCGTTCGGCTGGGACAGGGTGCGATTTCCGCGGGAAGCGGGCCACCGTCGCGGTCGCCGCAGCCCCCTCGCCCTCGCGTCTCTCCCTTGCCAAACGATCTGCGCCGCTTTCCTGACGGATACGGCTGGTGAGATACGCTGTCAACATCAATGTATCCAATTGTGGCACATATTGGGATATTACAGCGCAAAATACGCATATTTGGATACATTTGCTGGAATGCGCACGCGCATGGTATCCAAATCAACCGAGCCGCACGGTCCCCCTGCGAGTCAGGGATCCTCCAGCAGAGCGCGCCATGAGAACGGAAAAATCCCCGGACGGGGCGGACAAGGACCAGGGCGTCCGCAGCCACGCCATCGCCACGGACCTGCGAGCCGGAATCCTCGCCGGGCTCTACGCCCCCGGCACCCGCGTGCGGCAGGAAGAGCTGGCCGAGCGCTACGGCACCAGCCGCATCCCCGTGCGCGAGGCCCTGCGGGACCTCGAAAGCGAGGGGCTGGTTGTGCTGGTGCCCAATTCCGGCGCCTGGATCGCCAAGACCGACATCAACGAGTGCGTGGAAATCTACAAGATCCGCGAGCGCATCGAGCCCCTCGCCCTCAGCGAGAGCATCCGCAACATGGACGCGGCCACCATCGCCCGCCTCGCGGACCTGTGCGCGCAGATCGAGGCCTCAACGGAGGTGGAGGATTTCCTGAAGCTGGACCGAGAATTCCACCTGCTCAGCTACAAGGCGGCGGCCATGCCCACGTTGCTGGCCATGATCGAGCGCTTCTGGAACACCACCCAGCATTATCGCCGCGCCTATTCCCACCTCATCGGGAAAGAGGGCCAGTGGATCATCCACAGCGAGCACCGCCTCATCATGGAGGCGATCCGGCGCCGCGACGGCGTGGACGTGCAGCATCTGCTCGAAAGCCACATCCGCCGCACCCGACTGCAACTGCAGGCGAACGATTTGCCGGGTCTCGTCCAGGCCGGCAGGTAGGCCTGCCTAAACCTTCTCCGCGCGGCGGCGTCCGCCCGCGGGCTTGCGCGGCGGTTCGGCCGGGGTCGCCGGCGTGGAGATGGACCACAAGGTCTCGAACATCAGCGACTGCAGGCGGGCGAAATCCTCGCTCTCGATGATGAGGCCGTAATTCTCGCGCTTGGAAGAGATGATGGAGACCTTGTCGTCATAGACATACTGGGTCACGCCCAGCGTCATGGCGTCCGGCGCATAGCGCAGCTCGCGCAATTGCTCCATGCCGGAAGGCCAGATCTGCTCCACATCCTTGTTGCGCGAGCGCAGCACCTTCAGCGTGATGCCACGCTTCACCCGCTCGGAAATGTACACGTCCATCTCCCCGAGCCCCGGCGTCTCGATCAGCTCGTTCATGGAGAGGATGCCGCACAAGGTCTTGCTCTGGCAGGTCAGGGTGTCCCACAGCACCGTGTTGATGCCCTCCTCGCCCTCGTAGAAACGGATCTGCGGCTTGCCCTTGGCGCGGTTGTAGAGGGAGCGGATCTGCGGCATCACATCGGTGATCACCTGCTTGCGCAGTTCCAGGCGCTGGAGCATGCCCACCGGATCCTCCGCCACCACGAAGCGCCGGCCGGAACGCTCCTCGATGCGGATCAGCTCCTCCTGCTCCAGCCGCTCCAGCACGTCATAGGCGGTGGTGCGGGCAAGCCCGGCACGGGCGGCCACCTCCTGCACCGGCGCCTCACCCAGCTCTACGGCGGCGAGGTACAGCTTGAACAGCTTTCCGGTGATTCCGATCTTGGCGAGCTTTTCTTCCATGTCCATGACGTGTTGGTCTCACGGCGCGGCGCAGGCGAGCCGCGCCGTGAGAATGGATGAATTCGCGGCGGATTGCATGTCCCGCCGTGTTCAAGCCTTCAGGCGAACCGCCTGCTGCGGGGCTTCGTTGACCGTCAGGCTGAAAACGTCCGGCCGGGCGTAGTTGCCGGCCACGTCGAAGTCGAACTTGGCGCGGCCCAGATCGTCCAGGTCCAGCTCGGCGGTCAGGAGCGTCTCCGTGTCGAAGACCGGGCCGGCCAGCACCTTGCCGAGGGGATCGATGATGGCCGCCCCGCCGTGCATCACGATCGCCTCGGGATCGCCGGTGATGGAGCAGCGGTAGTCATCCGGGAAGTCGCCGCGCTTGACCACCTGGCAGGTGGTGAGCACGAAGCAGCGGCCCTCCAGCGCGATGTGGCGCATGGTGGGCAGCCAGGTCTCGCGGTCGTCGGCGGTGGGCGCGCAATAGAGCGAGACGCCCTTGGCGTACATGGTCATGCGCAGCATGGGCATGTAGTTCTCCCAGCAGATCACCGCACCGATCTTGCCGATGGGCGTGTCGAACACCGGCAGCGTCGAGCCATCGCCGAAGCCCCAGGCGAGGCGCTCGCCGGCGGTGGGCATCAGCTTGCGGTGCTTGCCCAGCAAGGACCCGTCCGGGCCGAAATAGAGCACCGTGCAATACATGGTGCCCAGCTCCCGCTCCATCACGCCGATGACCACATAGGTCTTGGCCTCGCCCGCCGCCTTGCCGATGCGGTCCGTCTCCGGCCCCGGCACGGTGATGGCGGCGTCGAAATAGCGGCGGAAATCGTCGCGCCCGCGCGCGGTGCGCACGCCGATGGAGATATCGAAATCCGAGCCCTTCGGATAGACCGAGAGGAAGGCTTCGGGGAACACCACGATCTCGCAGCCCTCCGCCCCCGCCTTGGCGATCCACGACTCGGCCTTGGCGACCGAGGCCTCCACGTCGAAGGGCACCGCGCCCACCTGGGCGACGCCGGCTTTCACTTTCATCTTTCTTCTCCCTGGGATTTGATGGGGCGTCACACGCCGAGATAGGCGCGCCGCACGCCGGGATCGTCGGAGAGGGATTGCGCGGTGCCCGAGAGCACCACGTGGCCCGCCTCCAGCACGTAGCCGCGGTGGGCGACGGACAAGGCGAGCATGGCGTTCTGCTCCACCAGCAGCACCGACACGCCCTGCCGGTTGATCTCGCCGATGGCCGCATGCAGCTCGTCCACCACGATGGGGGCGAGGCCGTGGCTCGGCTCGTCGAGCAAAAGCAGCTTCGGTTGGCCCATGAGCGCGCGGCCGATGGAGACCATCTGTTGCTCGCCGCCGGACATGGAGCCCGCCATCTGCGCCTGCCGCTCCTTGAGGCGCGGGAACAGGGCAAACACCCGCTCCACCCGCTCGGGAATGTCGCGCGCGCCGCGATGGCCGAAGGCGCCCATCATCAGATTGTCCAGCGTCGTCATGCGCGGGAACACGTGGCGCCCCTCCGGCACGTGGCCGATGCCAAGGCCGGGGATGGTGTGGGCCGCCCGGCCCAGCAACGCCGCCCCCTCGAAGGCGATGGTGCCGCGCGCCTTGGGCACGAGGCCGGAGATGGAGCGCAGCAGCGTCGTCTTGCCCGCCGTGTTGGCGCCGAGCACCGCCACCGTCTCGCCGGCCTTCACCTCCAGGGTGACGGAAGACAGCACGTCCGGGCCGCCATAGGCAGCGCAAAGGTCGCGAACTTCAAGCATGGGCTGCCTCCTTGCCGGCGGCGCCATGGCCGAGATAGGCCTCGATCACCGCCGGGTTGGCGGCCACCTCGGCGGGGGTGCCCTGCGCGATCAGCCGGCCGAAATTCACCACCAGCAGCCGGTCGCACAGGGCCATGATGGCGCGCATGTGGTGCTCCACCACGAGGAAGCTCAGGCCCTCGGCCTTCAGCGCGCGGATCACGCCCATCACCTCGTCCATCTCGTTGGGGGTGAGGGCCGCCATCACCTCGTCCAGCAGCAGCACGCGGGGCCCGGTGGCCAGCGCGCGGGCCATCTCCACCAGCGCCTTCTGGGGGAAGGTGAGGTCGGCCACATCCGCCTCCGCGATGGGGGAGAGGCCGAGCTTGTCCAGCACCCGCTCCGCCGTGGCGCGCGCGCCGGAAAGGTCGTGGCGCAGCAGGGCGGCGGTCATCACGTTCTCGACCACGCTCATGTCGGGGAAGAGCGCGGCATTCTGGAAGGTCTTGGTCATGCCCTTTGCCGCCACCTTGTGGGGCTTGAGGCCGGACACGGTGTCGCCGTCCAGCACGACCTTGCCGGAGGTGAGCGGCTGGAGACCGACCAGGGCGTTGAACAGGGTGGTCTTGCCCGCCCCGTTGGGACCGATGAGGCCGATGATCTCGCCCGCCTTCAGGGTGAAGGAGACGCCGTCCACCGCCTTGAGGCCGCCGAAGGTGACGGCGATGGCATCCGCTTGAAGCAGCGCGTGCATGATCATGCCCCCTTCGCGGCGGCTTGGGCCGGAGCCACCGCCGGTGGCGCCGCCTTGGCGGCGCGGCGCTTCTTCGGCCAGAAGGCCATGATGCCGCGCGGCTGGATGAGGATGGCGGCGATCAGGATCAGCCCGAACACCAGCTGCGACAGGCCCGCCGCCTTGGAGGAGAGATAGGCATTCGCCACCTCTTCCAGCGGGATCAGGAACAGGGCGCCGATGAGGGGCCCGCCCAGCGTGCCGAGCCCGCCCACGATGGCGATCATGGCCATGCGCACCGAGATGCCCGCCAGCGAGAAGATGGAGTCCGGATCGAAGAAGAAGGTGAACTGCGCGAACACCGTGCCGCACATGGCGGTGAGCGCGGCGGAGATGACGCTGGCGGTGAGCTTCACCCGGAAAGTATCGACGCCAGCAACCTCGGCTGCATTCTCGTTCTCCCGCACCGCCCGCAGGCGATAGCCGATGGCGCCGCGCGCCAAAAGGTGGAAGACGAGGCAGACGAACACCAGCAGGCCGAGGATGGCCCAGTAATAGGAAGACACCGCGCGGAAGGCGAAATAGGCCGGCTGGGTGCCCATGAAGGGGATGGAGAGGCCCACCGGCCCGCCGGTGAGGCTGGCCCAGCTGTTGGCGATCACCCGCATCACCTCGGCAAAGGCGAGGGTCGCCAGCGCGAAGTAATGGCCCTTCAGCCGAAAGGTGGGGATGGAGAGCAGCGCCGCCGCTGCCCCCGCCACCACCGCGCCCGCGAACATGCCGATCCAAGGCGAGACGCCGAGCTTCAGGAACAGCAGGGTGGAGGTATAGGCGCCGAGGCCGAAGAAGGCGGCATGGCCCAGCGAGATCTGGTTGGCGAGCCCGCCCACGATGTTCCACGACTGCGCCATGGCCGCGAACAGCAACACCATGGCGGCGACGCGCAGCAGATGCCCGCGCGGATCCACCATCAGCGGCAGCAGAGCCGCCGCCACGAAGAACAGGAGCAGCACCGCGCGCCCCGGCGAGAAAAGCTGTCGCATGGCTCAGGCGCCCTTGATGAGGCCCTGCGGGCGCAGGGCGAGAACGGCGATGAAGATCACGAACAGGCAGAGGTTCTGCAGCTGGATGGGGAAGACGAGGGTGGACATGGACTGCACGATGCCCACCATGATCCCGCCCGCCAGCGCCCCTGCCACCGATCCGAGTCCCCCCAGCACCACCACCGTGAACATGAGCACCACGAACTGGCCGCCGATGGTGGGGCTGACCGTGATGTAGGGCAGGATGACCGCGCCGCCGAAGGCGGTGAGGGCCACGCCCAGGCCGAAGGCCAGCCCATAGGTGCGCCGCGTGTCCACGCCCACCAGCGTCGCCGCCATGGGGTCCTGCGCCACCGCGCGGATGGCGCGGCCCATCCAGGACCGGTCTAGGAACAGCCACAGCGCACCCGCAAGAATGACGGCGGCGATGAAAGCGTAGAGATAGGGCGCGCCGATGAAGATGTCGCCGAGCCTGTAGCCCTCCACCTGATAGGGCACGCTCACCGACCGGAAGTCGGAGCCGAAGGCCATCAGCGCCGCATTCTCGATGACGATCATCAGGCCCACGGTGAGGAACACCTGCGCCGCCGGCGGCGCCTTCAGCACGCGCTGGATGAGCGTGCGCTGGACCCCATAGCCCACGGCGAACACAACGATGAAGGACAGCACCGATCCGATCAGCGGATCGAGCCCCAGATAGCGCCAGGCGAACCAGGCCACATACATGCCCAGCATGAGGAATTCGGCATGGGCGAAATTGACCACCCCGAGCACGCCGAACACCAGCGAAAGGCCGGTGGCGATGACGCCGTAGACGCCGCCCAGGAGGAGACCATCGACAAGGGCCTGAAGCATAGGTGTCCCGTCAGGCTGGAGGGCGGCCCCGCCACGCGGCGGGGCCGGAGAGCGAGGTGCGCTTTAGGTCAATTCACCGGCTTGCCGCGCCAGATGGGTGCCTGCTTGGCTGCCTTGGGCGGATAGACGGTCACCGGCTCGTCGCCGCGCCACTGCACCATCACCGGGAAGGCGGAGGCGTTGAGGCCATTGGCGTCGAACTTGATGCAGCCGCCGGGCACGCCGCGCGCAAAGCCCGCGCAATAATCGAGGCTGGCGAGCGCGTCGCGCACCTTCTGCGGATCGGACGACTTCGCCTTCTCCATGGCCTGCGCCACCGCATCCAGGGCCGCGGCGTGGATCAGGGCCTCGTGGGTGATGAAGGCGCCGTACTTCTCCTTGTACTTGGCCGCGAGATCCGGGATCAGGTCGCCGCTGGCGGCCGCAACCGAGAGCACGCCCTCGGCATATTCGCCGAGGCCCTTCTTGAAATCCGGGATGATGTAGCCGGCCGCGCCGCCGATCACCGGAATGTCGATCTGCTGCTGGCGCAGGGCGCGGATGATGAGCAGGCTGTCGTTGAGGTAGGACACCGGGAACGCCATCTGGGCGCCGGAGGCGCGCAGCTTGTTCACCAGCGGCGACACGTCGGTGATGCCGAGCGGATAGGCTTCGTCCAGCACGATCTGGACCCCGGCCTTCTGCGCCGCTTCGCGCAGGCCCTTGGCCTGGGCGGTGCCATAGGCGGTGTCCTCGTAGAGGATGGCGATCCTGTCGATCTTTTCGCCGGCGGCCTTGGCAATCTCGGTGGCGTAGTCGAACTGCGCCGCGCCGAACACCGTGCCCTTGGGCGACACCTGGAAGACATATTGGTAGCCGCGCCCGGTGATCTGGTCGGCAAAGGCGAAGGTGACCAGCGGAATGCCGGCGCGCTCCGTCACTTCCGATGCGGCCAGCGTGGTGGACGAGACGAAGGCGCCCACCACGGCGCTCACGCCGTTCTGCGAGATCAGGCGCTGGGTGGTGGCGGCAGCGGTGTTGGGGGTGGGCACGTCAGCCGCCACCAGCTTGATCTTGGCGCCGCCGAGGGAGGCGATGCCGCCTGCGGCGTTGATCATTTCGGCCGCAAGCTCGGTGCCGCGCTGGGCGCCGATGCCGAACTGCGCGTTTGGCCCCGAGAGCGGCTGGATCACGCCCACCACCACATCGTCCGCTGCATGCGCGGGCTGGAGGAAGGACGCGAACACGGCGGCACCGGCGGCGAGCATGACACCCGCCGCGCGGCGCCGGTCGAGAGGTGCGGACATCATGGGACCACCTTCGGCTCTGGCTTTCGATGGGCCAGACGCTACGGCGTGTCGGTTATTTCCGTCAATAAGCTTCGGCACCAAAATTTGAGCACTGGCCGCACGACAGCGGGCGATATGATTTATCTATTTGATATTTCATAATTTAATGTGCAAACATTTTACGCAAACTGATTTCTGAAACATGAGATTCGACACCAAAATCAAGTGTCGAAATTTTCGACGGCAGGCGCCAGCAGCATCCGCAGGGCAGCTTCCGACCCCGCCTCCTGGGAGGAATTGTCGGCAATTTTCGACGCTATAGAAGTGGGATAAAAATCAATCATACTGTCACTTGTTTGGGCAGATGCGATGCCGTTCACTCCACTGCGTCGAAGATTGTTGACATGGCATCCGTCGCACCCTCATCTTTTCGGACCTTCCAAGAAAAGAGAGGACCTTTCCGCATGCAAAGGACCTGGAAAGCGGTCGCGTCGGCGACCGCCGCGACCCTTGCCGCAGCGCTGCTGCCGGCCGCAGCCATGGCGCAGGCGCCGGTGAAGATCGGCGTGGTTCTGCCGCTCAGCGGACCCAACGCCCAGTTCGGCATCAACAGCCGCACCGGCATCGAGATGGCGGCGGACGCCATCAATGCCGCGGGCGGCATCGCCTCCCTCGGCGGCGCGAAGATCGAGCTGGTGGTGGCGGACGTGCCCAGCCCCAACACAGCGGCTGCCGCCACCCAGCGCCTCGTCAGCCAGGATCAGGTGGTGGGCGTGATCGGGGCGTTCGTCTCGTCCATCACGCTGGCGGCCTCGGAGGTGACAGAGCGCGCCGGCATCCCCATGATCACCCACTCCTTCGCCGACCAGATCACCTCGCGCGGCTACAAGTACATCTTCCAGGTGTCGGCCAAGGCGACCACCTACGGCAAGGCGCAATTCGACTATGCCATCGCGCTGGCGAAGCAGGCCGGCGCGCCATTTGAAAAGGTGGCGATCTTCTACGAGGACACCGCCTACGGCACCGCCCAGGCCAAGGGCCTGCGCGAAGCGGCGAAGGCGGCGGGCATCACGCCGGCCATCGACGAGGCCTATCCGCTGGGCATCACCGATGTGGCGCCGCTCATCAACAAGCTGCGGGCGTCCAAAGCCGACATTGTATTCCCGGTGTCTTATTTCAACGACGCGCTCCAGATCATCCGTGCCATGCGCCAGCAGAAGATCGATATTCCCACCGTTGGCGGCGCCGCCGGCTATATTATTCCGGACTTCAAGAAGGGCCTCGGCGAATATTCCGAGGGCGTGTTCTCCATCGCGCCCGCGAACTACGATTTCATTCCCGAACTGAACGCCCAGTACAGGGCCAAGCACGGCACCTTCATGACCCACGAAGTGATCATGTACGGCGCCGCGCTGCATCACCTGGCCAAGGCCATCGAGGCGGCGAAATCCCGCGATCCGGAGAAGATCCGCGACGCCATCGCGGCGCTGAAGATCTGCGACACCGGCTTTGCCGCCGGCATTCCGGGCGGCTGCACCGCCTTCGACGCCACTGGGCTTTCCAGCACCGCCTATCCGGTCTTCGTGCAGTGGCGCGGCGACGATCTTGTCACCGCGTTCCCCGCCAAGGCCGCGAAGGGGCCGGCCATCTGGGCCGGGAAGACGCTGAACTGAAGTCCATAATCACTGAAGGAGGCGTCGCGTCGGCTCGCCCCGGCGTGACGCTCCGCCAAGAGGAAACGCCATGGTCTTCCACGTCGACTATCCGCGCATCGTCCCCGAGCGCCGGCCGCCGGGCCACGAGCCTGCCGCGCCGCGTTTCTCCCTGCGCTGGGAGCAGCCGGTGGGGCTCTTGGTCTGCGCCTATTTCGGCTTGCAGGGGCACGATCTTGGCTGGGACGAGCAGAAGGCCTTCTTCGACCGCCTCGAAGCCTCCTTCGGCGCGGACGGGCCTGTCGCCCACGAAATCATGCGCGCGAGCGACGAGACCGGCGCGGTGAACGCCATCCTCGTCGCCTACTGGCTCGATGCCACCGCCCATGCCCGCTGGGAGCGCAACTCACCCTTCATGGCGTGGTTTCGCGCCCCCGAACGCCTCGAAGGCACCCGTGGGGTGTGGCGGGAGACCATGCACGTGCCCTACGACCGGCACGAAACCATCTATTCCACGCCCGGCTACGCCATCGGCCTTGCCCGTACGCCGGGCGCAACCCGCGCGCCCATCACCACCAACGGCTATTTCGGCGCCATGCGCGACCGCATGCCCATCTCCGCCATCGACACGCTGGAAAGCCCGCTCGACGCCATGCCGCCACGCCGCGCGCCCACGTCCCTCGGCCAGCGGCTGACTGCGGCGTTCCCGCTGAACCTCATTTCGATCCGGTCCGGCCAGTATTGGGAGGGGGCGGGTAACGAGCAGACCGCCGACTATATCGACCATCTCCAGCCCAAGCTCATGCGCGGCATGGCGCACCTCTCCTCCCACCCAGTGGAGACCGGCACGGTGACCCTGCGCATCATGACAAATCTGGATGCCGAGGGTAGGCCGCGAGCCGAAACCTCGGTGCACGGCTATTTTCTCTCCATGGCGCATCTGGAAGAGTGGTCGCGCAGCCACGAGACCCATCTCGACATCTACCGGCACGCCATCGCCATGAACCGGCTGCACAAGGAGAGGCGCGAGGTCTTCACATGGCATGAAGTGTTCGCGCTGCTGCCGGGCGCCCATGCCGAATATGCCAATTGCCACGCCGGCACCGGCCTGCTGCCCTACTTCGCCGACGCCTGAGGCTCCCGCAGAGTAGGTGCAGGGCGAGAGGCGATATCGGCTTTGGGCGGGATTGAATTGAGATTGCGCATCCGGTGCATGGTCGACATGCGGGCCGGGCCTATGACGGATGCGTAATGTCAGGCAAACGACCGTCGCGGCTTCGCCGGGGCGAAGGGCAGTCGTGCCGTATCATCGCGACAAGATCGGGGGCCGGGTTTCACCTGGCCCCGGCGTTCAGCTTCAGACCGCCTTGGCCTGAGCCTTGGTGCGACGCTTGCGGACGGGCGCGACCACCACGAGGGCTTCGGCTTCCGCTTCACGGGCTTCGCGCAGCGCGCGCAGGCGCGCGGTGTTGGCGCGGATCGCCTCGAAGTCGGAATTGTAGCGGTCCATGGCCTGGGCGATCGAGTTTTCGAGCTGCCGGCGACGGTCCGAACTGGAAATGCGCTCATGGAGCGCGGGAGAAAATGTGTCCATAAACAACACCATATACCATACCGCCCTTGAGCGGTAGAAATTAATCAATGGTCCGATTTGTGCGCCGGCTCTTCTTCCGAAGGGCCGGCCTTTGTCGTGCGCACATTTCGGCTACCAACATGCGCACGCGCCGCCAATACGTCCCGGCCAGCCGAAAAACTGCGCGGCTCATCCCAGCCGGACGTGAATGGAATGATCCTGCCGCGCCCCGTCGAGGGTGATGAGCAGCGGCTTCACCGGCAGCGCCAGCCCGTCATGGGTGGCGGATGCGATGCCGCGGCTCACCCGGTCCGGGTTCTCGACCACGATGCGATAGCGCCCCGCCCCATGGCGGATCGTCAGCTCGAAGCCCGGCCAATCCTTGGGGATGCAGGGATCGAGGCGCAGCTGGTTGCCCTCCTTGCGCAGCCCGAGAATGCTCTCCAGCCCGGCCCGCTGCATCCAGCCGGCGGAGCCGGTGTACCAGGTCCAGCCGCCACGTCCCGCATGGGGCGGCTCGGCATAGATGTCGGCGGCGAGCACATAGGGCTCGACCTTGTAGCGCAGCACGTCCGAGCGGGTGCGGGCATGATTGATGGGATTGAGCATCCAGAACAGGGCCGCCGCCTTGTCGCCCTCGCCCAGGGCTGCGAACGCCATCACCGACCACAAGGCGGCGTGGGTATATTGCCCGCCATTCTCGCGAATACCCGGCGGATAGCCCATGATGTAGCCGGGATCCGGCGACGACTTGTCGAACGGCGGGGTGAACAGTAGCGCCAACCCTTCCCCGGGCCGGATCAGTTCACGCTCGATCGCCGCCATGGCCCTCCGCGCCCGTGCCGGATCGCCGGCACCCGACAGCACCGCCCAGGACTGCGCGATGGAATCGATCCGGCATTCTGCATTCATGGCAGAGCCGAGCGGCGTGCCGTCATCGAAGAAGGCGCGGCGATACCAGTCGCCGTCCCACGCCTCGCCATCGAGGGCGGCCGAGAGCCCTTCGGCGTGCTGCCGCCATCTCGCCGCGCGCTCGGTTTCGCCCCGCGCCTGCGCAAGGGGGGCGAAGGCCGTCAGCGCTGCATGGAGGAACCAGCCCAGCCAGACGCTCTCACCCGCGCCCTGCTCGCCCACGCGGTTCATGCCGTCGTTCCAGTCGCCGGTGCCCATCAGCGGCAGGCCGTGGCCGCCCAGTGCAAGGCTGTGGTCGAGGGCACGGGCGCAGTGCTCGAACACGGATGCGGCCTCATCCGAGACGGCCGGCGGGAAGAAGCTCTCGTGCTCGCCCGCATTCAGCCTCTGGCCCTCCAGGAACGGCACCCGTTCATCAAGAACGTTGGCGTCCCCGCTTACAGCCACATAATGGGCCGTCGCGTAGGCGAGCCACGCGCGATCATCGGAAATGCGGGTGCGCACGCCACGGCCGGAATGGGGCAGCCACCAATGCTGCACGTCGCCCTCGACGAACTGACGGGCGGCGGCGCGCAGCAGATGGGCGCGGGTCATGTCGGGGCGGATGGCGACGAGGGCCATGCCATCCTGAAGCTGGTCGCGGAAGCCATACGCGCCGCTCGCCTGATAGAAGGCGGCACGCGCCCAGACCCGGCAGGCGAGGGTCTGGTAGAGCAGCCAGCCGTTCAGCATGATGTCCATAGTGCGGTCCGGGGTGCGGACCTCCACGGCGCCGAGAATATCGTCCCAGCTCCGCGTCACCTCGGCGAGGACCACGTTTAGGTCGGCGACACGGAAGCGGGAAATCAGGTCGCGGGCGTCCGCCGCATCATTCGCCTCGCCCAGGAAGACAACGCGCTCGATGCTGGCGTTCGGGCGCAGCTCGATCTGCGTCCGCAAAGCCCCGCACGGATCGAGCCCCGCGCCCACCAGCCCGGAGAGCGGCACGCCCCGCAAGGCCGCGGGATCGGCCAAGGTGCCGTTGCGGCCGATGAATTCCCGGCGGTCGCCGGTCCATTCGCTCTGGCGACCCGCCATGTCGAGGAAGGCGACCCGACCGCCGAAATCCGCATTCCACGGATTGCGTGCGAACAGGGCGCCGGTTTCGTCATCGATAACGGTGGCCACGAAGGGCGCCGTGGTGGAGCGCGACGGGCCAAGCACCCATTCCGCATAGGCGGTGAGGGAGATGCGCCGGGGCCTACTGGTCAGGTTGCGCAAAGTGAGACGGGAAATCTTGATGGCGCCGTCCACCGGCACATATTGCACCAGCTCGGCGGCGATGCCGTTCGCCGTATGGGAGAAGCTGCTGAAGCCGCGGCCATGGCGGGCCACATAGGTCGCCGCGTCGTCGCGCATGGGCAAGGCGGTGGGCGTCCACACCGCGCCGGTCTCCTCGTCGCGCAGGTAGAAGGCTTCCCCCGTGCGGTCGGCGACCGGATCGTTGGACCAGGGCGTGACCTGGTTTTCCCGGCTGTTGAGGGACCAGGTCGAGCCGCTGCCCTCGGTCGCCGCCTGGAAGCCGAAGGCGGGATTGGCGATGACATTGATCCACGGCGCCGGCGTGGAGCGGCCGGGGCCAAGTATCGTTACATAGTCCCGCCCGCCATCGGCGAAACCGCCGAGCCCGTTGAAATATTCGAGGTCCGGCACCGTCGGGGCCACGGCCTGAACCGCCGCCGGACGCTTCGGGTGGGGCTTTGCGAGAGCCGCGATTTCGACGATCCGGTCCAACTGCTCGGCAAGGCTGCCGCGCTGGGCCACCAGCACGATGCGCGCCGCCGCGGAGAGCAACGCCGGCGTCTCCGCCGGGATGATGTCGGCACGCAGGACGAACACCCGTCCCGCCGGCCCGTCGCGCCCCGCCTCGCGCGCCACCTGCGGCCGCGACTGGCTGGTGCGGACCAGCGTTTCGAGGGCGGTCTGGAGGTCCTGCACATAGGAGGAGCGGCGCTCGTTGAGGATGACGAGATCCACCGCCAGTTGCTTCATGCGCCAATAGTCCTGCGCCTTCAGCAATTCGTGGGCGACATCCAGATTGTCCATATCGGAGATGCGCAGCAGCACGATGGGCAGGTCGCCGGAAATGCTCTGCCCCCACAGGCCGGACTGCGGGCCGCCGCCGCGCAGGATCGTGTCCGAGGCGGGGCGCAGCGTCGGCGCGTTATAGATGGCGTAGCCGGCGAGCCGCTGGTACACGGCGGCGGCACCCGCCGTAATTCCCAAGTGATAGAGTTCCACTTGGGCCTGGGTCCAGGCCAGCGTCGCCGCCCGGCCATAGGCGGTGACATCGCGATGCCTGTCGATGCCGTCCAGCAGCGCGGCGCGGCTGGACGCCGCCATGGTCCAAAACGCGATGCGCGCCACCGCACCGGGTTCGATCCGCACCCGTCGGCGCAGGGCGAACACCGGATCGAGCACGGTGCCCACCGTATGGGACAGCGGGCCGCCGTCGATCACCGCGATGGGCGCGCGCACGCCGTGGCCCCGGCCGAGGAAGCGGGCGCGGTCAGTTTCGATCTCGGTGGCGCCCAACTCCTCGCCTTCGAGCACGCTGAAGTGGGCGGCCCAGATCTCCGGCTCCGAAGGCGCCCGGCGCCGGCGCGTGGCCAGGATGGCGCCGATATCGGCGAGATATTCGGTTTCGACGAACAGCTTGGAAAAGGCCGGATGGGCCATGTCCGACGCCTGCGGCGCCAGCGCCAGCTCGGCATAGGAGGTGATCTCCACCTCGCGCACCCGGTTGCCGGTATTGATGATCGAGATGCGGCGGACTTCCGCGTCATCCTCGGCGGAGACGACCACGTCCAGCGTGGTCTCCAGCGTGCCGTCGCGACGGGTGAATTCGGCGCGGTCCTCGTGGAAGGTCACAAGGCAGGCGTCCGGCTCCACGCCGCTGGGCTGGAGGCCGGCGGACCAGACCTCGCCGCTGCGCACATCCCGCAGGAAGATGTAGGAACCGAAATCGTCGCAGGTGGCATCCTCGCGCCAGCGGGTGACGGCGAAATCGCCCCAGCGGCTGAAACCGGAGCCCGCCGCCGTCAGCATGGTGGCATAGCGCCCGTTGGAGAGCAGGTGCGTGGCGGGCGTCGCCTGCCGGGCGGAGGTGAAGGTGCGCGTGGCCGCCGGTTCAAGATCCAGGACACGATCCGCGGCGCGCACCTGCGCCGACCAGGGGCGGACCACCGCCACGTCGCGGGGGGTACGTTCCTGAAGCAGCAGTTCGCTGGCCTGGATCATGGGCTCGGCATGGAACCGCGCTCGCATGATGCCGCCCATGAGCGCATCGGCGATGGCGACGATGGTCATGCCCTGATGATGGGCCATGAACGCCCGCACGATCACGAAGCTCTCATCCGCCGGGACCCGGCTCGCCGTATAGTCGAGAGCCTCGTAGAAGCCGTAGCGGCCGGAGGCGCCGGAGGCCGCCAGACGAGCGAGATTGGCACAGGCGGCGGCGGGCTCCGCCATGGCGGCCAGCGCCGTGGCATAGGGGGCGATCACCAGGCTGTCGCCGAGGCCGCGCTTCAGCCCCAGGTCCGGAATGCCGAAGTTGGAATACTGGTAGGTCAGTTCAAGATTGCGGGCGTTGTAGGCGGATTCGGAGATGCCCCAGGGCACCCGCCGGCTCGCGCCATAATCCATCTGCCGGCGTACCACCAGGCGGTTGGTCTGGTCCAGCAGGCTGCCGCCCGGTGCGCGCATGATCAGCGACGGCATCAGGTATTCGAACATGGAGCCGGACCAGGAGATCAGCGCGGCGCCGTGCGCCACCGGCGTCACCGAGCGGCCGAGGCGGAACCAGTGGCGGGCTGGCACGTCGCCCTTGGCAATGGCGAAGAAGCTGGCGAGCCGGGCCTCGGACGCCAGAAGATCGTAGCAGCTGGGATCGAGCGTGCCCTCCGGCACCAGGTAGCCGATGGACAGGAGGTTGCGGTCGCCGTCCATGAGGAAGCCGAACTCCATGGCCAGCGCCATGGCACGGGCGGTGTCCTCCAGTGCCAGGACGCGGACCCGCAAGGCGGCGTCGGCGGTGTCGTCCGATACGAGATCGCGGCGATGAGTGGCGACGGCTTCAAGGCTCGCCTGCGCCCAGAACAGCATGTCGGCGCCAGCCGTATCCCCGCGCTCGGTGGCGAGCGCAGAGGCGATGTCGAACATGGTGTCCGCCGCCGTGGCGAGTTGCTCCAGCCGGTGGGACAGCTCCTCTTCCGGTGACATGGGTCGCTGCGCCTCGGCGATGAGGGCGGCAAGGGCATGGTCCAGCTGGGGCAGCGTCACCGTCTGGGTGCGCCGGCCGTCCTGCAGGCGGGCCGCCTCGGTGCGGGTAAGGTCCAGCGCGTCGGCGATGCCGGCAAGGCGCTGCGCGGGGGGCTGCACGCCGGTTCGCCACTCGCGCAGCGCATTGGCGAGGGCGACGAGGTGCCCGGCCAGATTGCCGCTGTCCACAGTGGAGACGTATCTGGGGTCGAGCGGCCGCAGGTCTGACGTGTCGTACCAATTGTAGAAATGGCCGCGGAACTGCGCGAGGCGGCCCATGGTGGCAAGGGTGGCCTCCAGCCGCTCCATGGCGGCGTGGGTTCCAACCCACCCGAAGTCGCGGGCGCTGGCCACCGACAGCAGATAGAGCCCGATATTGGTGGGCGAGGTGCGGCGCGCCAGCGCGGACGCCGGGTCTTCCTGGAAATTGTCCGGCGGCAGCATGTTGTCCGCCGCTGTGACGAAGGTCTCGAAAAACCGCCAGGTGCGGCGGGCCGTCAGCCGCAGCGTGCGGGCATCGGCGTCCGACATCTGCAACAGGTCGGCCGGCTGGGGCGAGCGGCTGACGAAGCGCGCCACTACGGGCGAGGCGAACCACACCGCCGCGAACGCGAACGCCAGTGGCCAGGCGCCTTGCCCCGCAACCACGGCAACGACCAGCGCGGCGGCGGCAATAACGAAGGCGCCGGCCATCCGCCGGCAATAGGCCACAAGGTCGAGGCGCCGGGCCGAGGCGGCCTGGGCGGCGGGGACCCATTCCAGCAGGTGCCGACGGGAGACCGCGAGCCGCCACAGGGTGCGCACGATGGCATCGCCCATAAGCCAAGCCTCATGGGCCAGGAACACCACCGTGAGTGCCGACTGGAGCAGCGCCAGCCGCAGATCGCCGAGGAGCGCCCGCAGGTGGCTCACCATGGCAATCCCGCGCTGGCTGGGCACGACGGCGGCGAAGACCGGGATGAGGTTGGGCAGCGCGAGGGTGAGGAGCAGGAAGGAGGTCCAAATCAGCGCGGCGGTCCAGGGCAGGGTGAAGCCCGCGATCAGGCCCGCGACCACGAGGGGCGCCGACAGGGAGCGGCGCAGATTGTCCAGCATTTTCCAGCGCCCCATGGCCGGGATGTCGCCGAAGCCGTGGGCCACATGGGCCGGCTGGGGGCCGAAGCCGACGATCCAGGGCAGAAGCTGCCAGTCGCCGCGCGCCCAGCGATGGCGTCGCAGCGCGCTCACGTCATAGCGGGCGGGGAATTCCTCCACCACCTCCACGTCGGAGGCAAGGCCCGCGCGCGCGAACACCCCCTCGAACAGATCGTGGCTGAGCAGGGTCGAGTCGGGGACCCGCTCGGCCAGCGAGGCCTCGAAGACATCCACGTCATAGATGCCCTTGCCGGCGTAGGAGCCTTCGCCGGTGAGGTCCTGGTAGACATCGGACACGGCTGAGCCATAGGCGTCGATACCGCTCATGCTGGAGAAGGTGCGCTGGAACAGCGACCCCTCCACGCCCACCGGCAGCGACGGTGTCACCCGCGGCTGGAGGATGCCGTAGCCTTCCACCACCCGCCCGGACGCCGCGTCGAAACGCGGCTGGTTGAGGGGATGGGCCATCTTGCCGATGAGACGGCGCACCGTGTCCCGCGGCAGCCGCGTGTCGGCATCCAGCGTCACCACATAGCGCACATTTTCCGGCACGTTCGGGGCAACCCCGTCGATGGCGAGAAACGTCGTGTCGGCGGCGCCACGCAGCAGGCGGTTTAGCTCGTGCAGCTTGCCGCGCTTGCGTTCCCAGCCGATCCAGCGCCCCTCCCCCGCGTTCCACACCCGCCGCCGATGAAGCAGCAGGAAGCGGGTGCCGCCGGGCCCCGGTCCGTAGCGCGCATTGAGGCGCGCGATCCCCGCCGCCGCCGTGGCGACCAGGGCAGTATCGCCGTCCGCATGCTCCGCGTCGGCGTCGGTCCAGTCGGACAGGAGGGCGAAATGCAGGTCGCCTTCGGGGCTGGCCAGATGGTGGATCTCCAGCCGCTCGATATTTTCCTCGATGGAATCCGCGTGCGCCAGCAGCGTCGGTACCGCCACAAGCGTGCGCAGATGGGAGGGCACACCATCGCGCAGTTCCAGCGCCGGCAGAGCGGTCGCCCCGAAGCCGAAGCTCATGGCGCGGTTGACCAGCGCCACCGCCGCATCAAGCGCCGGAATGGCCCCGAGCAACGCCAGAACACCGAGCGCTGGCCCGGTGAACCCGGCGGAACCCATCGCCAGCAACGGCAAGACGAGCAGCGCAGCGGCGGCCATTGCGATGGCGCCCACATAGCCGCCGATGCCGAAGGCCCGGTTCAATCGCGTGGACACATCATGAAGCGGCAGGCGGAAACCGATCTCCTGCTCGAACGCGCGGCGGCCCCCTCCGATCAGGTGGTAGCCGGGATCGCTTTCGCGCCGGATCGCATCGGCGTCGCGGGGGGCACGGACACGCACGGTCGCAGCCAGCGCGGCCTGCGCGATCTGAAGCTCGGTGCGCGGCGCGCTCCGCGCCAGTTGCTCAATGGCATTGCGGTAGAGATTGCGGGTCGAAAAATCCATCGCCGAGAAGGCGCTGCCGGCGGTGAGCACGCGGTCCACCAGACTGGTGCGCTCGAACATCTCCTTCCAGTCCAGATCGGAGATCAGGCGCAGGCTGGTGATGATGTTGCGCACCGTCAGGTTGGCGGCACCCTGGCTGCGGTGCACGTCGCGCACCACCGCATCGGCAGTCATGCCCTGCGCCGCGAGACGCTGGTCCAGCCAGGTAAGGGCAGGTGTGATCCTCGGGTCCTGATCGCGCAGCCGGTGCACCAATTGCACCGCGAGCGCATCCGCCAGCGGCCCCTGCTCGTGGGCGGCGAGCACGGACGCAACCGGCTCGGGCGGCCGCCCGCTCAGCCCCAGCAGGCGGTCGGCCAAAGTATCGGCCTCGCGCCGGGCCACGCGATCGTCCACGATCCGCTCGGCCATGCGCCGCAGGTTCTCGATCAGGACGATGCGCAAGGTGATGGAAACCGCCCACAGCTCGCCGATGGTGAGCGGCTGCACCTCCTGATAGGCGTTCAGGTAACGCGCCAGCATCTCCGGGTCGAAGCGGCTGTCGGTGTGGGCCACGAACGCCCACGCCACGCCGAATACCCGCGGATAGCCCGCGAACGGCCCCGCAGCGAGCTTCGGCAGCTGGCGATAATAGCCCGGCGGCAGATCGGAGCGGATCTCACGGATCTGCTTTTCCACCAGGTGGTAATTGTCGATCAGCCATTCCGCCGAAGGGGTGATGGCACCGCCCTCGGCGAGGGCGGCCGCGATGGCGCGGTAGGCGTCCAGCAATACGGCGCCGTTGTCCGCAAGACGGGCCGACAGGGTGTGACCCCGGGCCAGCCGGGGCTCCACGGGCTGGGCCGCAGCCAGGCTGCGGGCGTGTTCTTCCAGACGTTCCGCACTGAACAGTTCTTCGCGGACCGGTTGGCCG
This sequence comes from Xanthobacter oligotrophicus, assembly GCF_008364685.1. Taxonomy (GTDB): domain Bacteria; phylum Pseudomonadota; class Alphaproteobacteria; order Rhizobiales; family Xanthobacteraceae; genus Xanthobacter; species Xanthobacter oligotrophicus. The sequence continues at coordinate 240,837 of NZ_VTTL01000004.1, read as the reverse complement.
TCATTCCAGGCGGAAGACGAAGGCGCGCGCCCGATGGCGGCGTGGAGAAGCGAGAGCAAATGGACCTTTCTGCCGCGCTTTCGGCGCACGGTGGGCCATGGAACCCCATCTGATCGAATCGAAATACGCTCAGACCGGGAAGCGGCTTCTTTTCATAAAGACATCAGCCATACGAACCACTCCAGATGACGTAATCGGAACAGAACATCCGGAAATCAATTCGTAATTACACGCATTCATCGCGCAAAACTGGTATTACCATTTTCAATACCACAAAGTGCGGAGCAGACCGGTCGCGGCGCCTGGATCATGCTCCCCTTCGCCTCATCCCTCGATGGTATCGGCGAAGGCGCGGGCGAAGCGCACCGCGAGGGCGCGCGCGTCCGCCTGAAGCTCGGCGTTGCTCTTCGGGGCCGCCGCGGCGCTGCGCACGGGAATTTCAATGGTAAGCGAACCCCCGCCGGAATCCTGCTCACGCCAGACGATCCGGGCGAGGACATGATCGGCGTCGAGCGCCTGAAAGATGATGTTGAGGCCTTTGTTCATCTAGACCTCTCTGTCGTCGGGCCGAGGCGCACGGCGCGCACCTGTCGAATGCCATCTGGCGACAGGTCCCTGCGGCAGGTCCAAATGTCGTCGCTTCAAGAATGTCGCCGGCCTCCGGCGCCCCTTTGATCAGGACGGCACATGGCGGACGATGGCCAGATGCCAAGCGCCTGTCTGGGCGCCTGTCCGGCCTGGATCGTCATGGCCGGGCTCGTCCGGGCATGACGGGTAAGTATTCACAAGGAACGCCGTTCTGGCACTCTCTCCTCGCGCGAGGCCGACTTGGCACGCCCAGAATAGTCTAGAAATCAGCCGTGGAGAGACGGTTGAAGTTCTGCTTGCGCCGCGCATAGATGCCGCTGGCGACACTTTCGATCCGCGACCGATTCACGTCGAAGACCTGGAGCGATGCCTCCTCGTCCTGTCCCGCCCGGGGGTTGAACCGCTGCAGCACATCCGCATCCACATGGAACGAGATCTCGAAGGTGGAATCATATCCCCAGAAGGTGACGCAGCGCTTGGATGCGTTGTAGCTGCGGCTGGTGTTGGGAAACTGGAGCGACATTGGAATTCCCCTTTATGGGCTCGGCCGTCTAAGCGGCCGCCACGGAAGAGGGACCCGCGCGGCTCTCCGCCGATTGCTGCCGGTCCTTCAACAGGGCGGCCTCCAGGTCGGCAGCGTCGATGGCGAGGCTTTCGCTCCGGCCCTGTGGCGCTGCGACGGCCGGCGTGTGCAACAGGGTCGCCACGCGCCGGTAGGCGATGAAGGAGAGGCCGAGGATCTGCTCCTCGTCGATCACCACGCGATAGGTTCCAGGCGGGAGCACGCCCTCGGTGCCGCTGATCCGGAAAGGGTGCTCGAACGTGACCATGGTTTCATGGGTGCGAACGTTCATGACGACACCTCAGCTCTTCTTCTTCGGAGGCCCGATTGATACGGGCGTACCCTTGATGAATGAAGGAGCTGCCACAGGTTCTTTTTGCTTCTTCGGCTTCTTGGTTTCGCGATTCCCGCGCAATTGTCCTTTGGCCATTGCCGTCTCCTGCGCCTGGAATTGTGTGCTCGCGTGTGCCGACGATGCCCGCGACCTCTGGGGTGCTCGACTACTGGGACAGCCGACCACTGGGGCGCGCAAGCCGTGGGGCACGCAGGCTGCAAGGCGCCGGGCGCCTTGCAGAAGAATGGTTTACGCATCTCTCACGACAGCTGCCGGTACATCCGCGGTCAGCCACGTGGAAGCGATGCGAAGGCCGGCGATGCCCGATTGACCGGGACGCCGGCCGGAAAGATCAGCTCAGATCCTTGAGCTGGTCGGCCGACAGCTTGCCGCTCTTGCGATCAGTGACGAGCTCGAAGGCCACCTTCTGGCCTTCGCGCAGATCGGACATACCTGCGCGCTCAACCGCGCTGATATGCACGAAGGCATCGCTGCCGCCGGAATCGGGGGTGATGAAGCCAAAGCCCTTCTGGGCGTTGAACCACTTTACGGTTCCCTCAGCCATGGGAAACCCTTTCAAATTTTTGAGTTGTAGCTTGCCGAGCCTTGCCCGGCCGTCGAAATCGCATTTTCTGGCGAGAGATATTGGTTTAGAGCAGAAATCAATCCCGCCTATAGCCAAGTTTTCCGGCTTTCCATCGACGCATCAGCTATGCTCCCAAATGCTGGAAATAGCAATAATATTTTCCATATGGCCATTTCCGCATTTGTCCACATGCCAAGCGCTGCCGAACACGTGCGATGTTTACCTCTCGGCTGTGCAGCCCGCCGGGCCAGCCTTGCGAACAGGAACCCCAGCCGCGCCGCAGCCCCGCGAGACCGGCTGGAGCGGCACCGGGAAACCTTGCAGTGGTGTCACAGTCATGCGGTGATAAGGTGGCCTCTCCGGCAGTGGAGCACCCGTTGAGCCTTCTCCAGATCCGCCACACCACCACCTATCGCTTTCACCGGCCGGTCGCGTTCGGACCCCACCGCCTGATGCTCCGCCCCCGTGAAAGCCGGGACCTGCGCGTGATCTCCAACACCATCACGCTAGCCCCGCAAGCGAGCGTGAGCTGGGCGCACGACGTGTCCGGCAATGCGGTGGCCACCGCGACCTTCCAGGTGGGCGGCGACCTGCTGGTGGTGGAAAGCCTGACCCAGATCCAGCTGGACGCGGTGGCCTGGCCGGTGTTCGACATCGCCGGCTCCGCCCAATCCTTCCCGTTCCGCTATTCCGACGACGAATGGAAGGACCTCGGCGCCCTCGGCACCCCGCAATATCCCGATCCCGGCAACCAGTTGCGCAGCTGGGCCCAGGGCTTCGTGCGCGCGATGCCCACCGACACGCTGTCCCTGCTCAAGGACCTCAGCATGGGCGTCTCCCAGGCCATCAGCTACCAGAGCCGCGACGAGGAGGGCACGCAGGCACCGGTGCAGACCCTGCAGCGCGGCTGGGGATCGTGCCGGGATTTCGCGGTTCTGTTCGTGGAGGCGGCCCGCAGCCTCGGCTTCGGAGCGCGCATCGTGTCCGGCTATCTGCACAATCCCGACCAGAGCTTGGCCGGATCGGCAGGTGCGGGATCAACCCACGCCTGGGGCGAGGCGTTCGTGCCGGGGGCGGGCTGGATCCCGTTCGATCCCACCAACCGCAGCATGGGCGGATCCAACCTCATTCCCGTCGCCGTGGTCCGCGATATCCGCCAAGCCATTCCGGTGGCCGGCAGCTTCATCGGCGACACCCTCGCCTTCCGGGACATGAGCGTGGACGTGCGGGTCTGGTGAGGCGGCGCACCGTCTCACAGGTTCGCTCATGATCGAGCGCTCGCCTCCGGGGCTGCCGGCGCATCCTTGTGATCATGAAGAAAGCGCGCGATGAGCACCTTGAGCTGCACCGGATCATCATGATCGCTGGCGGTCGCCCGCCGGAACAGCGCACGCTGAACGGCGGTCGGCAGGTCGGTCCATTCCTTGACCAAAGCCGCGCCCAAGCATTCGAGAATGTGCCGCTCGCGTTCAGTCAAGGCCGCATGGCGCTGCGCCGACAGATTTGGGGGCACCTGAGCACCACCCTCATCGTCCCAGCGCGAGATAGCCGAGGCCGCATCAGTGCGGGTCGGCTCGATATCTTGGTGATTACTTTCCATCGTGGAAATATATCACAACCCGGACTGCACCACAATTTCCCGATGCCTTCGTTTACGGTACCCCGAAATGGCTCGTTCAAGCGCCAGCCGCGGGGCGGGAACCCGGCGGCTGGCGCTTGAAGCTGTTCGGGCTTTTGGGTCACGCCGGGCCGGCGCGCTTTCGCGATGCCGGCCGCGTGCCGCCGCCTCACTTCAGCTGCTGCTCCACCTTGGCGATGGCGGCGTTAGCGCAGGCTTCGTCCAGCTGCCCGCCCGGCGCGCCGCCGACGCCCACGGCGCCGATGACCTCGTTGCCGGACTTTACCGGCACGCCGCCGGCGACAACGAGAAAACCGTCGATGGCGACGAGCTGCGCGGCAGCCGGCGTCTTCTGGATGTTCTCCACCATGGTCGAGGTGGGAATGCGCGTGGAGGCTGACGTGTAGGCCTTGCGGCGCGCCGCGTCCGGCGTGTGCACGCCAGCATTGTCCGCCCGCGCCAGCGCCCGGATCACCCCGGCGCGGTCCACCACCGCCGCGGTCACGTTGTAGCCCTGGGCCGCGCAGGCCGCGACCGCCTCGCGTGCGATGTCCAGCGCGATGGTGAGCGGCATGTTCTTGTCCTGGAGGACCTGGGCGGACGCTACGGGCACGAGCGAGACCGCGGCCACGGCGGCGAGAAGAAGGCGCTTCATCGTCAATCCCTTTTCTGTGCTGCGGATGTCTTTGGCACGTATGCAATGGCGCCGGATGGAACGGGGCGCCAGGCGCCGGAGCGCAAAGCGGATCAGGGTGGCGGAACCGCGCCGCCACGGCCCCATGCTCTACTGCGCGACGCGCGTCCGCTTAATCCGCGCCTTCACACGGGCGACTAGGTAGGACTACCGAGACGGCGGTGCAGCAATGGACATGCGCACCAGATCCGCCACGGAACTGGTCCCGAGTTTCTCGGCGATGTTGGCGCGGTGGGCGTCGATGGTGCGCGGCGAAACGGCAAGCGCCGCCGCGATCTCCTTGCTCGCCCATCCTCGGCACACCAGGTCCATCACCTCCCGCTCGCGCTCGGTCAGGGTGGCGAGCAGGGCATGGGTTTCCTGCCGCTCCAGCACCTCCTCCAGCACCTTGGCGGCGGCAGCGAGGGCATCGAGCAGCACCTGCTCGTCCACCGGCTTGGTCAGGAAATCCACGATGCCGGCCTTGAAGGCCCGCCGGCAGGCGTTCACGTCGCCATGGCCGGTGATCATGATGGCTGGCCAGTCGATGCCCCGCGCCGTCAGCGCCGCCTTGAGCTGGAGCCCGCTGACCAGCGGCATGCGCAGGTCGATGAGGAGGCAGCCGGGACGCGCCGTGTCCACATGGGCGAGGAAGGTCTCGGGGTCCGCGAAGGTCTCCACCGTCATGCCGCAGGTGGAGAGCAGCAGCGACAGCGCCTGCCGCACCGCCGCGTCATCATCCACGATATAGACGCGCAGGGCCTTCATTGCGCCGCCTCCATGCGCAACATCGCGGCAGGCAGGACGATGACGAAGGCCGCGCCCGTGCTCGCCCCCGTATCCGCGCGGATGGAGCCGCCGGCCCGTTCCACCAGCGTCGCGCACAGGGACAGGCCCAGCCCCATGCCGTCGGCCTTGGTGGTGAAAAAGGGCTCGAACAGGCGTGGCAGAACCGCAGGCGCAATGCCCGGACCGGTATCGGAAACGCGGATCACCACCTGCCCACCGCCGGTCCCGGTGCGGATGACGATCTTCTTCTCGGCCTGCGCCGTGCCATCCAGGCTGTCGACCGCGTTGCGGATGAGGTTGTGCAGCACCTGCTCCAGCTCGATGGGGTCCACCACCGCCTGCGGCAACGCGCGTTCCAGATCCAGCTCCAGGCCGATGCCGCGCTGGGCGAGATCGGTGCGCGCCAACGCGGCGGCATCGACGATCACGGCATTGATGTCGGAGGGGATGCGGGCGGTGGCGCGGTTGCTGATGTAGTCGCGCATGCGCTGGAGCATCTCCCCGGCCCGCTTGGCCTCGCGCACATTGGCCCGCAGCGCCTCGTCGAGCCTCGCGGCATCGCCGCCCGGCGCCGCCAGCCGCAGTGCCGCCTGGCTCTGGCTGAGCAGCGCGGTGAGCGGCTGGGTCAGCTCGTGGGCGATGCCGGAGGCAAGCTCGCCCAGGGCGTTAACCCGCGAAGCGTGGGCAAGACGGGTTTCGCGCTCCAGCAAAAGGCTGCGCTCCTGCGCCTCCCGTGCGGCGGCGCGCGAGCGGCCGGCCTCCCGGCGCTGCTTCAGGGTGTAGCGCAGGGCCAGAAGGCCGATCAGGGACAGGACGGCGAAGAGCAGCACCGGCCCCATTGGCACCCCCTGCGCGAACGCAAGGCTGCGGTTCAGCGACAGCTGCAAGGGCTGGGTCTGGCTGTCGATGACGCGCTCGAAGCGCAGCGTCTCAAGCGCCGCGCTCTCCTGCGGCCCGGCGGTGGCGGTGCGATCCACAAGGTTGTGCCCGCCAAGCTCCAGTCGCAGGCGGGTCGCGGCCGGGCGCTCCTCGCCCTCCACGAGGAGGGCGGGGTCGATCTCCACGATCATGGCCAGCGGACGGCCCGGCCCCCCCGTCCGCTTGCCAAGGAAATAGCGCCCCGGCACCGCGGGATCGGCATAGGCGCGGGCCTCGCCGGGGGCCTGGGCGAACACGCCAGCGGTGAAGGAGGGCAAGGACGAAGCCAGCGCCGCGTCCGGGGCCGCCACAAGGATTTCGCCGGCACCGCCCGCGCCCGGCGCCACGATGCGCACGGAAACGATGCGCGGATAAAAGCGCATGATGGCGAGCGCCACCTGCCGCACCGCCTCGCGCGGCGGCGGATCGGCGGATTGGACCAGCGCCGCGAGGCTGGTGAGGTGGGCATCGTGTTGCGCCACGCGCTGGGAGACGATGCGATGCAGCGCCACGCCAGCCGCGTTCAGCTCTTCACCGGCATGCTGCGTGGCCGAGCGGACGGAAAGCAGCGCAAAGCCGCCCACCGCCCCGATCCACACCAGGACGAGAACCACGATCGACCGGAAGGCAAAGATGCGGCGGCGCACCCCATCTCCCCTGCTGAAAGATCCCGCCGCACCGGATGGCGACGGCGTCGCCTCCATATGGGGCCATTTTCGCTGCCGACGGAAGATCCTCCCCGCCAGCGCGGCGAGTCAGGGATGCTCTGCGGGCTCGAACCCATAGAGGCGGGCCGGATTGGCGACGAAGATGAGCTGGCGGATCGCCTCTGGCACCCGGTCGAATCCGAGCCGCAGTCCCGGGTCGAGATCGTCGGGCATGTCGCGCCACAGTTCCGTGTGGGGCCAGTCGCTGCCCCACAGCAGCCGGTCCGGGCGGCAGGCCATGAGCGCCTCCACGAACGGCGCAAGGTCCGTATAAGGCGTTGCCATGCGGCTGACGCGATACGGGGCGGAGAGCTTCAGCCAGAGATTGCCGGCCGCGAGCAGGGCCAGCACCTCAGCGAACGCCGCGTCCCCCACCGGCCGCGTTGGATCGAGCAGGCCGAGATGGTCCAGCACCACCGGCACCGGGCAGCTTTCCACCAGCGGCGCGAGCGGGGCGCCCTGCCCGATCTCCACCTGAAGCTGGATGTGCCATCCGAGCGGAGCGATGCGGCGGCCCAGCAGCGCCAAGTCCTCCAAAGCAAGCCCTCCGGGATTGCGCCTGTTGACGCGGATGCCCCGCACGCCCGCATGGTGCAATCCGGCAAGGTCTCCGTCGGATATGGACGGGGGCACCACCACCACGCCGCGCAATTGCCCCGGCGCCTGCCGCAGTGTGTCGAGGAGGGCTGAATTGTCCGTGCCGTAGACGCTCGGCTGCACCAGCACCGCCCGGTCGATGCCGAGTGCCGCCATCACCGGACGGTAATCAGCGAAGGGCACCGGATGGGGCGTGTAGTTGCGCGCCACCGCCAACGGATAGCGCGCCACAGGGCCGAACACATGCATGTGCGCGTCGCAGGTCCCCGGCGGCAGCAGTCGCACCGTGGGCAGTGGACCGACCGGACGCGGCGGCAAGCACAGGGGCGCGGCGGCACCCATGCTCAAGACGCATTGTCCGGCTTGCGGACCATGAAGTCGAAATCACATCCCTCGTCGGCTTGAAGCACCGTTTGCGCATAGAGCCGTGCATAGCCGCGCTCGGGCACAGGACGCACCGGCTCGGCCGGGAGGTTCGCCCGCCGCCGGGCAAGTTCCTCATCGTCCACCAGCAGGTCGATGCGGCGGCCGGCCACGTCGAGGCGGATCATGTCTCCGGTCCTCACCAGCGCCAGCGGCCCGCCAATAGCGGATTCAGGCGTGATGTGCAGCACGATGGTGCCGAAGGCGGTGCCGCTCATGCGCGCGTCGGAGATGCGCACCATGTCCTTCACGCCCTGCCGACCTAGCTTCTTCGGGATCGGCAGATAACCCGCCTCCGGCATGCCCGGCGCGCCCTTGGGGCCGGTGTTGCGCAGCACCAGCACATCGTCGGCTGTCACGTCGAGGTCCGGATCGTCGATGCGCGCCGCCATGTCGATGACGGAATCGAACACCACCGCCCGGCCCGTATGCTGAAGCAGGCGCTCTGTCGCCGCCGCCTGCTTCAGCACGGCGCCGCCGGGGGCGAGGTTGCCGTGGAGCACCACCATGGAGCCCTCGGCCTTGATGGGCGCGCTGCGGGGGCGGATGACATCCTGTCCCGGCACATCCTCCGCCGTCGCCACCACCTCGCGCAGGGTGGTGCCGGTGACGGTGGGGGCATCGAGGTCCACGAGGTCGCCGAGTTGGTCCAGCAGCCGCGGCACGCCGCCGGCATGGTGGAAGTGCTCCATGTAGTGCGCGCCGGACGGCTTCAGGTCCACCAGCACCGGCACCTCGCGACCGATCTCGTCGAGAGTCTGAAGAGCGAAGCGGTGCGGCGTGCGCCCGGCGATGGCGGCGAGATGGACGATGCCGTTGGTGGACCCGCCGATGGCCTGCATCACCACCATGGCATTGCGGAAGGCCTTCGGCGTCAGGAGGTCGCTGGGGCGCGGACCGCCCTCCACGGCGAGCTTGGCCGCCACCTTGCCGCTGGCCTCGGCGAGGCGGATCCGCTCGGCATGGGGGGCGGGAATGGTCGCGCTCATGGGCAGGGACAGGCCCATGGCCTCGGTGATGCAGGCCATGGTGCTGGCAGTGCCCATGACCATGCAGGTGCCGACGGAGGGTGCAAGGCGGCCGTTCACCGTCTCGATCTCCACTTCGTCGATCTCGCCGGCGCGATGGGCGCTCCACAGGCGCCGGCAATCAGTGCAGGCGCCCAGCACCTCGCCGCGATGATGGCCCACCACCATGGGTCCCACCGGCACCACCACCGTGGGCAGGTCCACGCTCGCAGCCGCCATGATCTGGGCCGGCAAGGTCTTGTCGCAGCCGCCGATCACCACCACCGCATCCATGGGCTGGGCGCGGATCATCTCCTCCGTGTCCATGGCCATGAGATTGCGCAGGAACATGGAGGTGGGATGGGCGAAACTCTCGTGGATGGAGATGGTGGGAAACACCATGGGCATGGCGCCCGCCAGCATCACCCCGCGCTTCACTGCCTCGACCAAGGCGGGCGCGTTGCCGTGGCAGGGATTGTAGTCCGAATAGGTGTTGGTGATACCGACGATGGGCCGATCCAGCGCGTCGTCCGAATAACCCATGGCCTTGATGAAGGCCTTGCGCAGGAACAGCGCGAAGCCCTCGTCACCGTAGCTGGTCAAGCCCTTACGCAGTCCTCGCGCCATCCGTGTCGCCCTCTTGCCGATCGTCGTCGACCTGGGCGGGACATTCGAGGTACCGCCCCATATTGTCAATAAATTTAGCGCTACATCGCCATATATCCGCTGATATTCGGAATCTTTCGCATTCATTATTGACAATAATGCGAAGCTTCCGCACTCTCCGGCAAAAATCAGAACACGCCACGGGAGGACGGAATGACGAGCGTTCGCAGGATCGGGATGGCCGCCCTGGCGGTTCTGGCGATGGGGGCGGGCCATGCGGCGGCGCAGGAGCCCACCCAGATCACCATGTGGAGCAACTGGCCCGACGAGCCGGCCAAGAAGGACTGGGTGAGTGCCCGCGTCCAGGAGTTCGAGGCGGCCAACAAGCAGTGCAGCGTGAAGCTCAGCTTCATTCCCAAGGCCGACATCTACACCCAGGCCAAGTCCGCGGTGCGCACCGGACAGGCCCCCGACATCTTCTATATGGAGCCGGACCAACCCGAATTCCTCGCCGGCGGCTTCCTGGAGCCCCTCGACGACTACATCAACCTTGCCGGAATCGAGGACTGGGCCAAGCCCGCCTGGACTTCAAAGGGCAAGGTCTATGGTGTGCCGGTGGAGGCCTATACGGTCGAGCTTTACTACAACAAGGATCTCGTGAAGAAAGTGGGCGTGGAGGTTCCGCCCTCCTTCCAGCTCACCCAGGCGGCCTTCGCCGATCTCGTGAAGAAGGGCGTTGCCGCCGGCATCACGCCGGTATCGCAGGGCGTGGGCGACCGGCCCTTCCCGGGCGGGCAGTTGCTGTTCGAATCCCTGCTGCGCAAGCTTGGCAAGGACGATTACGCCAAGCTACTCAACGGCGAACTCTCCTTCAAGGACCCGCGCGTGGTGGAGGTGATGACCTGGGTGAAGGGGCTGGTGGATGCCGGCGCCTATCCTAAGAGCTTCTCCACCCTGAAGCTCGGGGAGTCTCACTTCTACTTCTACAATACGCCCGGCGCCCTCACCTTCCCCGATCCCAGCTGGTTCACCGGCCGCGCTTTCGCCGCGCCCGAGAAGGGCGGCATGCCGGCGGGCTTTCCCCTCGGCATCATGAAGTTCCCCGCCATGGACAACGGCGCGTGCCCCAACTGCAAGACCCTCGCGGTGGCCGGAAGCTTCGTGATGTATTCCAAGGGCAAGAACAAGGACTGCGCCGGCAGGCTGCTGAAATCCATGGCCACCGCCGAGAACGGCACCAAATGGATCGGCCAGGTCTCCCTCCAGAGCGGCCTCAAGTCGGATCCGGCGAAGATCGAAAGCCCGCACAAGGATTATTTCGCCGATCTCATCGCCCGCAACAAGGACGCGGACTATTTCTTCGGCACGCCGCTGCTCTACTACCGGGCGAAGTGCGCCGACACTTACGTCCAGGTGATGAACAACGCCTTCCCCGCCGGCCTCATCACCGTGGCGGAGGCGGGCGAGAAGATGGATGCCGCCTGCCTGAAGAAGTGATCCATGACGGACGCACTGACCTTGAAGCCCGCATCCACCAGCGAGGGGGCGAAAGCCTCCTCCACCCTCGCCGATCCGCGCCGGGCGTCGCGGCTCGTGCTGGCCGTCTTCCTCGGCCCGGGCCTGCTGATCTATGCGGGGCTCACCGCCTATCCGGCGGCGCGCACCATCTATGACAGCTTCTTCCACATCGAGGGGCTGGAGGCGACCTTCGTCGGCCTCGCCAATTACGCAGAACTGATGGGCGACGAAACCTTCTGGGTGGCGGTGCGCAACACCTTCATCTGGTCCTTCGTCGCGCCGTTTCTCGATGTGGCCACCGGCCTTCTTCTGGCGCTGGCGCTCTATGCGGGCGTGCCCTTCGCCCGCTTCCTGCGTGTCGCCTGGTTCACGCCGGTGCTGCTCTCCTACGTGGTGGTCGCGATCCTGTGGATGTGGATCTACAATTATGATTGGGGCGTGCTGAACGCGCTCCTGCGCGCTGTGGGGCTTGAGAGCCTCGCCTCGTCATGGCTCGGCGACCCGAAGCTTGCGCTGGCCTCGCTCATCGTCACCCACGCATGGAAGTGGGCAGGCTTCAACATGGTGGTGTGCCTTGCAGCCATCCATTCGCTGCCACGGGAAGTGTTGGAGGCGTCGGAGCTGGATAATTGCGGCTGGGGCGCCAAGCTGCGCTACGTCATCATCCCCATGCTGCGGCCCACATTGCTCAGCCTCTACATCCTCGCCTTCATCGGCAAGATGAAGATCTTCGACCTGGTCTGGATCATGACGCAGGGCGGACCGCTCTGGGCCACCGAGACCGTCTCCACCTATGTCTACAAGCGCGCCTTCAACTGGAACACCTTCGATCTCGGCTACCCGTCCGCGATCGCCACCGTCTGGTTCCTGGTGGTGTGTGCCTCGGTGCTCATCCTGAACCGGGTGCTCGGTTCCAAGGAACGGCTGGAGTACTGACATGGCCGTGACCACCATCCTCGACCGGGACCCGCACCCCTCGCAGCGCCCCCTGCCACGCCTGTTCGGCCGGGGGGCGCTGGCGCTGGTGCTGGTCGCCTACACCATCTACACTCTCGGCCCGTTCCTGTGGCTCGCCACCATGTCGGTGCGCACCACCGCCGAGATCAGCGCCGACCATTATGCCTGGCCGCGGCCGTTCCACTGGGAGCAGTTCCGCAGCGCCTGGGTGGACTCCGACTTCGCCACCTATTTCTGGAACTCCGCCATGGTGGTGGTGGGCGCGGTGGCGGTAGTGACGCTGGTCGGCGCGGCGGCGGCCCACGCGCTGGCCCGTTACCGTTTTCGTGGCAACCGGCTGATCTATTCCATCCTGTTCTCGTCCATCATCTTCCCGCCGCAGATCACCTTGATCTCGCTTTACCAGATCCTGGTGGACTATAATCTCTACAACAGCCTGTTCGGGCTCTCGCTGGTCTATGTCTCGCTCCAGCTGCCGCTCACCGTGTATCTGCTGGAAGGCTTCTTCGCGCGGATCCCGCAGGACCTGTTCGACGCGGCCAAGATGGACGGCTACGGCGACCTCGAGATCTTCTGGCGCATCGTGCTGCCCGTGGGCATGCCGGCCATCGCCACCACGCTGATCCTGAACTTCATCCAGTTGTGGAACGAGTTCCTGTTCGCCGTGGTGCTCATCACCGATCCCGAGAAGCGCACCCTGCCCATCGGCATCCGCGCCTTCATGGGCGACCATTTCCAGGACATCGGCATGATCGCCACCGGCGTCATGATCTCGGTGATCCCGGTCATCGTCGCCTACGTCTTCTTCTCCGAAAAGCTGATCCGCGGCATGACCGCCGGCGCGATCAAGTGAGGCTTCCATGGCGGTGGTGAAACTCGACAGGATCGTCAAGCGCTACGGCGGCGCTGGGCCGGTGGTGGTGGAGGATGTGGACCTCACTGTCGCCGACAGCGAGTTCATGGTGCTGCTCGGCCCCTCCGGCTGCGGCAAGTCCACGACGCTGCGCATGATCGCGGGGCTGGAGACCATCTCCGGCGGCACCCTCTCCATCAACGGGCGGGTGGTGAACGACGTGCCGGCCAAGGACCGCGACATCGCCATGGTGTTCCAGTCCTATGCGCTCTATCCGCACATGAGCGTCAAGGACAACCTCGCCTTCGGCCTGCGCCGCCGCGCCATCCCGGCCGCCGAGATCGAGCGGCGGGTGATGCAGGTGGCGGACATCCTCGGCCTTGCCGCGCTGCTCGGTCGGCGGCCGGCTGCCCTGTCCGGCGGCCAGCGTCAGCGCGTGGCGCTCGGGCGCGCCATGGTGCGCGAGCCGCAGGTGTTCCTGTTCGACGAGCCGCTGTCGAACCTCGATGCGGCGCTGCGCGTCAACACCCGCAGCGAGATTATCAAGCAGCACAACCGCCTCGGCTCCACCATGATCTACGTGACCCACGACCAGGTGGAAGCCATGACCATGGGCACCCGCATCTGCGTGATGAATGCCGGCCGCGTGGCCCAGATCGGCGCGCCGCTCGATGTCTACTGGCAGCCGGCCAACACCTTCGTCGCCCGCTTCCTCGGCTCCCCGCCCATGAACCTCGTGGAGGCTACGCTGGCCCCCGGCACGCCACGGGCGGAGGCGTCCGGCGTGAGCGCCCCGCTCAGCCGCTGGACACCGGCGGTGTTGGCTGCCCGTACCGGTGGAAAGGTGACGCTGGGCGTGCGCGCGGAAGACCTCAGCATCGAACGCCCCGATGGAGGCGACGCGGCGGGAACCCTGCGCGGGCGCGCCATCGCGGTCGAGCCGCTGGGCGCGGAGACCCTGCTGCTGGTCGCCCTCAACGACGGCACGGAAGTGACGGCGCGACTTCCCCGCCATGTCACCGCCGTGCCGGACCAGGCGGTTGAACTGTTCTTCCGCCCGGAAGCCGCCTACCTGTTCGATGCCGCCACCGGCGAGGCAATCGCACCGCAGGAGAGCGCGACGACAGCCGTGCGCGCCGCCACCCAGCGGAGGACCCATTGATGGCCCGCCCTCTCAAGGTCGGCCTGATCGGCGCCGGCTGGGTCACGCAGCATCATCTGAAGGGCTGGCAGGCGCTGGGCGACGCCGCCAAGGTGGTCGCCATCGCCGATCCCTCCCGCGAGCGGGCGGCGGAGCGGGCGGCCGCATTCGGCATTCCCGCTATCTTCGACAGCGCCGAAGCCATGCTGGCGGCGGGCGGCCTCGATGCGGTGGACATCGCCGCGCCGCGGGCCGCCCATGTGGCGCTGGCGCGCCTCGCGGCCGGCTATGGCCTGCCCATATTGTGCCAGAAGCCGCTGGCCCCGAGCCTTGCGGAGGCCGAGCAGTTGGTGGCCGACATCGGCGGGCGGGTGCGCCTCATGGTGCATGAGAACTGGCGCTTCCGCGCTTATTACCGGCAAGCTGCGGAGTGGCTGCGCGCCGGCCGCATCGGCACGGTGAAAGCCGCCGCTCTCACCCTGGTCACCTCCGGCACCGTGCCCGATGCGCAAGGCCGCCTGACCGCCCTGGAGCGCCAGCCCTTCATGGCCGGGGAGACGCGGATGCTGGTGGCGGAAGTGCTGATCCATCACCTCGACACCCTGCGCATGCTGCTCGGCCCACTGAAGGCGGAGGCCGCCGCCCTCAGCCGCACCTGCCCGGCCCTGCGTGGCGAGGACGGGGCGGTGATCCAGCTCTCCACCGCCTCGGGGGCCGGGGTGAGCGTGTTCGCCAGCTTCGCCGCCCATGGGGCGCCGGCCCAGCAGCAGGACCAGCTCATGATTCTCGGCGAGACCGGGACGATCCGCCTTTCAGGCGCCGAGCTTTCGCTTTCGGGTGCGACGACGCAGCACCTCACCTACGATCCGGAAGCGACCTATCTCAATTCCTACGCCGCCACCATCGGCCATTTCGTTGATTGCCTCGCCACCGGCGCCCCGTTCGAGACCGCGCCGGAGGACAACCTCGAGACCCTGCGGCTGGTGGAGGATTGTTACCGGCTCTCCAGCTTCAAGACCTGCGACAGGAGCGCAGCATGAGCCAAGACCTGCTTCCCACCTCGCGGGCCGACGAGCAGGCGGAGATCCTGCGCCGCGTCGAGGAAGACATTATCTTCGGCCGCCTCGCCCCCGGCTCGCGCCTGGTGGAAGACACGCTGATGGCGCGCTACGGCGCCTCCCGCCACTATATCCGGCAGGCGCTGGTGCAGCTGGAGCGCACCGGCATCGTCAACCGGGAGAAGAATGTGGGCGCCACCGTGCGCTCCTATTCGCCGGAGGAGGTGCGCCAGATCTACGAGGTCCGCGAGATGCTGACCCGGCAGGCGGCCTTGAAGATCCCGCTGCCCGCCCCGCCGGAGCTGGTGGCGCAGTTGAAGGCCATCCAGGCCGACTATGCCCGGCACGCGGAGGCCGGCAACCTGCGCGGCATCCACGAGACCAACGACGCCTTCCACATCGTCCTGTTCTCGGGCTGCGCCAATCCCTATCTCGTGCGGACCCTGCAGGACTACATGGGGCTGACGCTGCCCATGCGCGCGAAGAACCTGGCGGACCGCGACGGGCTCGCCCTGTCGCGACGCCAGCACGACATCATGATCGAGCTGCTGCAGGGCACGGACAGCTGGGCGCTGGCGCAGCTCTGCGTGGACCATATGCAATACAGCAAGGCGGACTATCTGGCGCGCGCCGAACGGGGCGTGCCGGTGACACCCATCGGCCTCGCCGACTGAGCCTCGACAGGCGCGGCGAGAGGACAAGGGGACAAGGCATGGATCTCGGCTTGAAGGGAAAGACCGCCCTCGTTCTGGGCGCAGGCGGCGGGCTCGGCAGCGCCATCGCCGCGACGCTGGCGCGGGAGGGCGCGCGGATGGCGCTGGGCGACATCGACGAGGCGGCCCTCGCACGGGTGGCCGCCGCCATAAAGCAGGACGGCGGCGAGGCGCTGGCGCTGCCCTTCGACCTCTCCGACATCGCTGGCATCGACGCGCGGGTAGCGCAGGTGGAAGCCGCCTTCGGCCCGGTGGACGTTCTGGTGAACAACACCGGCGGCCCGCCCCCCACGCCCGCCGCGGGACAGGACCCGGAACTGTGGAGCAAGAGCTTCGGGCAGATGGTGCTCTCCGTCATCACCCTCACCGACCGGGTGCTGCCGCAGATGCGCGCGAAGAAATGGGGGCGCATCATCACCTCCACCTCCTCCGGCGTGGTGGCGCCCATCGCCAATCTCGGCATCTCCAATGCGCTGCGCCTGTCGCTGGTGGGCTGGTCCAAGACGCTGGCCCGCGAGGTCGCCCGCGACGGGGTGACCGCCAACATCATCCTGCCCGGCCGCATCGCCACCGACCGCATCAAGTTCCTCGACGCCAAGAAGGCCGAGCGCGAGGGACGCACGGTGGAGGAGGTCTCCGCCGAGAGCACCGGCTCCATCCCGGTGGGCCGCTACGGCGATCCGCAGGAATACGCCAATGTGGTCGCGTTTCTGGCGGGCACGCCGTCGTCCTATGTCACCGGTTCCGTCATCCGCGTGGATGGCGGCCTCATCGCCAGCATCTGAGGGATTGCCATGCGTCTCGACGCCACCGCCTCGGGCCTCTTCCCCATCGCGCCCACCCCGTTCACGCCGGACGGGCGGATCGACGAGGCCTCCATCGACACCCTCATCGCCCGCTATCTCAAGGCTGGCGCCACCGGCATCACGGTGCTCGGCATCATGGGCGAGGCGCCGAAGCTGGAGCCGGAGGAATCGCTCCACCTCACCACCCGCTTCATCGCCGGCATGGGCGACCTGCCGGTCATCGTCGGCGTCTCCGCGCCGGGGCTTGCCGCCATGCGCTGGCTGGCGCGCGCAGCCATGGACCGGGGCGCCGCCGGCGTCATGATCGCCCCACCGCCGAGCCTTCGCACCGACGACCAGATCATCGGCTACTACCGGCAGGCGGTGGAGGCCATCGGCACCGACATCCCCTTCGTGATCCAGGATTATCCGCTCACCCTCACGGTGCAGATGACGCCGAAGGTGATCCGGCAGATCGTCCAGGACCATCCCTCCTGCGTCATGCTGAAGCACGAGGATTGGCCGGGGCTGGAAAAGATCTCGACCCTGCGTGGCTTCGAGAAAGATGGCTCCATGCGTCCCATCTCCATCCTCACCGGCAATGGTGGCCTGTTCCTCGACTTCGAGATGGAGCGGGGCGCCGACGGGGCCATGACCGGCTATGCCTTCCCCGAGATGCTTGCCGACGTGGTGCGCCTCTCCAGGGCCGGCCGGCGGGACGAGGCCCACGACCTGTTCGACGCCCACCTGCCGCTGCTGCGCTACGAGCAGCAGCAGGGGGTTGGCCTCGCGGTGCGCAAATATGTGCTGATGCGGCGCGGCTTCATCGCCAGTGATGCCCAGCGCAAACCCGGCTCGGCGCTGTCCGCCACGGCGCGGGCCGAGGTGGACTATCTCCTCGCCCGCCTCGCTGCCCGCGACAGCCGGGCACTGGCGGCAGAATAAGCCCGCCGGTTTCGTCATGGGGGTGCCCGGCACAGGCCGGATGCCCCCGAGACGGCCCGATGGCCGGAAGTGCGGCGCCAGTTCGCCGCCACGCACCATTGCCAACCGCAGCGCACGCGCTTTCACTAGGGGGGAGTTTCCCGGAGCCGCGCTGTGCCGAATCTCCTGCCCGTTCCCACGACACCCCTCGAAACACCGCTGCTGCGCGCCATCAGGGGCATCCACGCCCGCTTCACGCCCTTGCATGAGGGCGAGGTCGCTTCCTACATCCCGGAACTCGGCAAGGCAGACCCGGACCATTTCGGCATCGCGGTGGCCACCACCGATGGCCACGTCTACGAGGCGGGCGACACGGCTGTGCCGTTCACCATCCAGTCGGTCTCCAAGGCCATCGTGTACGCCCTCGCCCTCGACATGCTGGGGTCCGAGAAGGTGGAGGCCGCCATCGGCGTGGAGCCGAGCGGCGAGGCTTTCAATTCCATCCGCCTGAAGGCCGACAACCGCCCCTTCAACGCCATGGTGAATGCCGGCGCCATATGTTGCAGCGGGCTCTTGGCCGAGGCCGCCGGAGATGAGGCCTTCGAGCTGATCCGCACCACCCTCAGCCGCTTCGCCGGGCGCGATCTCGCGGTGGACGATGCGGTGTTCCAGTCGGAGCGCCAGACCGGCGACCGCAACCGCGCCATCGCCTATCTGCTGCGCACCTATGGCGGCGTGCGCGGCGACGTGGACCACATCCTCGACACCTATTTCCGCCAGTGCTCCGTGCTGGTCACCGCCCGCGACCTCGCCGTGATGGGGGCGAGCTTCGCCAACCACGGGGTCAATCCGGTGACCGGAGAGACGGTGGCCTCCAACTATGCCGTGGCGCGCACGCTGGCGGTGATGATCTCCTCCGGCATGTATGACTTTGCCGGCGAGTGGATCTACCGCGTGGGCGTGCCGGCCAAGAGCGGTGTCGGCGGCGGCATCCTCGCCGCTTTGCCGTCCCAGCTGGGCCTCGGCATCTTCTCGCCTCGGCTCGACGCCCACGGCAACAGCGTGCGTGGCCTGCGCACCTGCTCCGCCCTCTCCGATGCCTTCGACCTGCACATGCTCTCGCGGCGCGACGACGTGCGCACCTGCATCGCCGCCGACTACGATTTCCGCACCGTGCCTTCCAAGCCCGGGCGCCAGCCCCACGAGCAAAGCATCCTGGAACAGCGCTCCAGCTCCATCCGCGTGCTGGAGCTGGCCGGCAAGCTCTCCTTCGCCACCATGGACTATGTGACACGCCGGCTCACCGACCCCGCCGGCGTGCCGGCCTTCCTGATCCTCAACCTGCACCGGGTCTCCACCATCACCGATGCGGGGCTGCGCCTGTTCACCGGCCTGATCCGCAACCAGCTTCCGGCCTCCACCACCACAGTCATCGCCGGGGTGGAAGGCAACTCGCCGGTGGCGCCGCAGGTCAAGGCGATGAAGGAGGAAGGCGTGCGCGTGCGCATCTTCCCCACCTACGACGCCGCCGTGGACTGGGCCGAGGACCAGATCGTCTACCGCCATGGCGGCTTCTCGCAGATCGGCATCGAGGCCGACCTGTCGGGCCAGGCGCTCCTTGCCGGGCTCTCGCCGCAGGAATTGGCGGACCTATCCCGCCTCGGCACCCGGGTGGTGTTCGATGCCGGCACGCGGATCATCGACGCCGGCGAGCCGCCGGCCCGCGTCTATTTCCTGGTGCGGGGCATGGTCAGCGTCCGCTCCATGCACGACGTGCGCCTGTCGACCCTGATTCCGGGCATGGCCTTCGGCGAGCTGGCGCTCATCGACCAGCCGCGCAGTGCGGACGTGTGGGCCGACACGGAGGCCGTCTGCCTGGAGATTTCCGCCGAGCAGTTCCGCGCCTTCCAGGAGACCCATGCCCGCGCAGCAGACCGCATCATGCGCAACCTCGCCATCCTTCTGGCCGGCCGGGTGCGCATGGCCACTGCGCGCATCGACATGCTGACGGGGTGACAACCCCCGCCAGCGCGCAGGATCGGAGTGTGCCGGTCACACCACCTCGTCGCTCACCACCTTGAAGCTGGAGAGCGTCGCCGGTCCGAACGAGGTGACGATGGCGACATCGGTGGCATCGCGCCCGCGTGCCATAAGGATGCGGCCGATGCGCTGGGTGTTGTGCCGGGCGTCGAACGTGTACCAGCGGTCACCCAGATACACCTCGAACCAGGCGCTGAAATCCATGGGGTTCACATCGACGGGCACGCCGAAGTCGCCGAGATAGCCGGTGCAATAGCGTGCCGGGATGTTCATGCAGCGGCACAGGGTGACGGCGAGGTGCGCGAAATCCCGGCACACGCCGCGCCGCTCGTTGTAAGCGTCGAAGGCGGTCCTCAGCGGGCTCGCATGGGCATAGTTGAAGGTGATGTGCCCGTGGACGAAATCACAGATGGCCTGAACGAGCGGCCAGCCCTTGGGCACGTGGCCGAACATGGTCCAGGCGACGTTGCTCAGCCGGTCGGTCTCGCAATAGCGGCTGCCCAGCAGGAACAGCAGCACATCCACCGGCAGGTCGCCGAGGGGATGCTGGACCGCGCTAGGCGCCACCACGTCAGGCTTGCCGCTGTCGCGGATCACGAAATCCGAATGGATCTTGAGCTGGCCCGCCGGTGCCTCGATGACGTGGCAGAAATTTCCGAAACTGTCGTGATAGGTATTAGCCTGGATCGGCGGATCGAACAGCATCCGGTCCACGCTCTCAAGATCGTTCACCCGCGAGGGGTGGACGCTGAGCGTCAGGATCATCGGAGTGGGCTTGGGGCACGTGTGGATAATCTCGTAGCCCGCGCGAATCTTCATGGGTGGGAACCTCATTGGGTTTGCGCGAGCAGAACGCGCGGATGTCTGCTATGGCTCGCGGCAACTTCAAAAACGGCGCAGGCGACCGTGGTCGCCGCGCAGGGGTGAGGACTGATTTGGACCGGACGGTATCCCTGCTGGCGGACGACGAGATGCCGCCTGTCACCGTGCTCAATGCGGAAGGAGCCTCCGCGTTCCTCATTGTCGCGGATCATGCGGGCAATGCCTTTCCGCGATCAATGGGCCGGCTCGGCATTTCCGAGGCGGATCAAGTGCGTCACATCGCCTGGGATATCGGCATTGCGGGCGTGTGCCGCACGCTGGCGGAACGACTCGACGCTACCCTCATACAGCAGAATTACTCGCGACTCATCATCGACTGCAATCGCCCGCCCGCCGTTCCCTCATCCATCCCCCAGGAGAGCGAGGCGACGCCGATCCCGGGCAACCTTGGCCTTGGCGATGATGCCAAGGCCTTGCGCGAGCGGGATCTCTTCCAGCCCTACCATGCGCGCATCGCTGCCGAACTGGACCGCAGGGCGAAGGCCGGCCGGCCCGCCGTGCTCATCGCCATGCACAGCTTTACACCCGCCTATCACGGCGTGGCGCGGCCCTGGCACGTGGGCGCGCTCTACAACCGCGATACCCGTTTTGCGAGCGCCATCCTGGCGGCGCTCCGGCAGGAAAGCGGCCTCACCGTTGGCGACAACGAGCCATACAGTGTCGATGACACGACAGACTACACTATCCCCGTCCACGGGGAGCGCCGCGGACTGCTCCATACGGGCATCGAGATCCGGCAGGACCTGATCACCGAACCCGCCGGGCAGGCCGAATGGGCGGATCGCATGGCGCGCGCACTCGCCACAGCGCTGGAAACCTGCCCGCCGGAGCAGGTTCCCGTGCCACTGGCCGGCTGAGGCTGCCTCGACGGTCCATTTCTTGCTTTATTATACCATCTGACCTTGGAGGCGGCGGGTCTGCGACCCCCACCCTGCGCGACAGATGCCCCCGCGAAACCGCTGGGGCGAATGGCAGCGGGCAGGAGGGTCCTCGACACATGGGCTCGAATACATTCGGACGCAGGCGGCACATGTGCGAGTGGGCGGACCTTGCCGCCGATGACACGGACCTCGCCGCCGTCCTTGCGGAAGGCCACGGCCACCATCTTTCGCCCTTCCACCTGCTGTCGGTGCCGGGCATGAGCGCAGGTGACCAGCGGACATGCTCCGAACTGTGGACCCGCGAGCGGCGGGTGACGGCGCAGGTCGAGCGTGACGCCCTCGCCTTCACCTTCCCGCCCTCGGAGCGGCGCAAGATCCGCCTTGGTTACCTCTCCAACGACTTCCATGAGCACGCCACCGCCCATCTCCTGATCGAGGTGCTGGAGGCGCATGATCACGATGCGTTCGAGGTCTGTGCTTATTCTTTCGGCGCCGACGACGGCCTGCCCATGCGCCGCCGGCTGATGGCAGCCTGCGACCGCTTCGTGGACATCGCCGCCATGGCGGACAGCGCGGCGGCGCAGCTCATCTATGACGACGCGGTGGACATCCTCATCGACCTGAAGGGCTTCACCGCCCAGGCCCGCTCCGGCATCGCCCTGCTGCGGCCGGCGCCGGTGGTGGTCAACTACCTCGGATATCCCGGCACCATGGGCGCGGGCATCTGCGACTATGTCATCACCGACCCGTTCCTGACCCCGCCGGCCAGCGCGGGCTTCTATTCCGAATCGTTCGCCTACATGCCAAACACCTATCATCCCCATGGCCGGCGAACGCCCGTGGGCGACAGGCCCTCGCGCCGGGAGGCGGGATTGCCGGACGACGGCTTCGTCTTCTGCTGCTTCAACCAGCCCTACAAAATTTCCCCCCAGATGTTCGATATCTGGTGCCGGCTCCTCGCCTGCGTGCCCGACAGCGTGCTGTGGCTGCTCGACACCCCCTATGCCGCCGGGAACCTGCGCAGCGAGGCCATCGCGCGGGGCATCGATGCCCGCCGCCTCGTCTTCGGCGCCAACGTGGGCCAGGCGGAGCACCTGCGGCGGCTCCAGCTCGCCGACCTGATGCTCGACACCTCGCCGTTCAACGCCCACACCACCGCCAGCGATGCCCTGTGGGCGGGCCTGCCCTTCGTGACCTGCCCCGGGGACACCTTTCCGTCCCGGGTTGCCGGCAGCATCCTTCACGCCATCGGCCTGCCGGACCTCGTAACCGACAGTCCGGAGGCCTATTTCGACCTCGCCTACGCCCTGGCGGTGGACGAAGAGCGTCTTGCGGATGTGCGCGCCCGCCTCGCCGCGAACAGGTTGACGGCGCCTCTCTTCGACGTGACGGCCTATACGGCCGACCTGGAAGGCCTTTATGGCGCCATGTCGGCCCGGCACCGGGCCCATCTGCCGCCGGCGACCATCGGCATGCACGGATAAATCCTGCGCCGATGCGGTAAATCGCGGCATATGTGCTAAGACGCCCACTTTCCGGTATGATGCCGGGAGCCCTCGAGCGAGCGGTCGCGTTGCGGCCGGGGATTCGCGGCAACCCTCAGATTGGAACCGTTTTGCAGGTACTCGTCAGAGACAACAATATCGAACAGGCCCTGAAAGTCCTGAAGAAGCGCATGCAGCGGGAAGGTATTTTCCGCGAGATGAAGCAGCGCAAGGCGTATGAGAAGCCCTCCGAGCGTCGTGTCCGCGAAGCGGCCGAAGCCGTGCGGCGCACCCGCAAGGCTGCGCGCAAGAAGGCCCAGCGGGAAGGCTTGATCGCCGCGCCGAAGCGGACCTTGAAGCCCCGGACTGGCGCCGGCGCCGCCCCTTCGCCGCGCTGAGGCAGCTGCCCTTCGGGCCGGATCGCGATCCGGCCCGCCACTCGCGGCACAGTCCCGCAAGCCCCTTCCCCAAGCCACCTCCCGAATGAATGCCTGCGGGGCACTCCCTGCGCAGATCTCCCTTGCCACCCCCGTCGCGGCGGTAGAGCGGGACGACATTCGAGCAGGGACTTGACCTCCGCCATGTCGATAAGCCTCGTGGCCCGGACGATGCCGGCACCGAAGCACCGATCGAGGTTCACATTCTCGCGATTATCATCTGCGAAAACCCAATATTTACCGACAGTTGTGCACAAATTACCTTACGTAATGATGGGTACTTCTATACACCATGGGACTGTCCCAGACGCCGCCATGGCTCGAATCTCGCAATTGCGAGCATATTGCGAATATGTCCAAAATATGTCAGTTTTAGCGTAATTCCGCGATAGTTTCTTGCTCAGTTTGCGCATGCTATGAATATTTCAGTCGAGATAAGAACAACAACAACCGAAACGAGGATGCCGACCCACTCTCGGTCCAGATAAAGACCTTTCGTTCAGGCAAGCCCGCGTTGGCCTGCCCCGAAGGACGTCTGCGACACGGCGCGACCCTGCAAGCACTAGTTTAGAAGAGCGCGCGACGCACCTGCACCCGTCAGGAGCGACATGCGGAGCGTGTCCTCTTCAAGAACCGAATGTTTCTGGAACACTGCGTCGCCGATTTCGCCTTCGGACCTGAAAGTATCGGCTGCACGAAGGAGGCCGAAATGCGGTATGCGCCATCTCCTGCCCAGTATTGTCGAGAGACTGCCGAACCCTGCACTGTCGCGATCATAGGAGGTGGACCGGGGGGTCTATTCACGGCCCGGCACCTCACCGACAAGCTCGGTGAAGCCTGCCGAATCAAGATCTTCGAAGCGAGCGAGCGCCTTGGCGGCAAGATCGTCACCGGCGAGTTCGCCGGCGTCGGGCCCTACGAGGCCGGCGTCGCGGAGATCTACGATTACTCCTCCCTCGGTCCAGATCCCCTCCGCCACCTGATCGAAACCGAGCTCGGCCTTGAAATCCGGCACATCGCCGGTGGCTCCTGCATCCTCGACGGGCAGATCATCCACGATGTGGAGCATCTGGGAGAGGTATTTGGATCCGAAGCACGGGACCAGGTCGTCCGCTTCAAGCAGAAATGCGCGGAACTCTTGAGCGTGGAGGATTTCTACGCCAGCACCCGCAACGTGGACAACCACCATTCCTGGGCCCGCAAGTCGGGCGAGGAAACACTCTATAATGAGATTACCAATGATGCGGCCCGGCGTTACGTACGCATCATGGCCCACAGCGATGTCGCCGCCCCACCGCATCTCACCAACGGCCTGACATTCCTCAAGAACGTCTTGATGGACGTGCCCGGATACATGGACGTTTTCTCCGTGGTCGGCGGCAACGAGCAGATCGTGGACGGGCTGTGCGAGCTGATCGACGCGGAAGTCCATCTCGGTGCCACGGTGAAGTCCGTGAAGCCGCTCTTCGACGGACGCTTCCAGCTGGATATCTGCACCCACGGCGCCATCGAGCATGAGGTGGTCGATTATGTGGTCGTCTGCCTGCCCCTGACCGCGCTGTCCATCATCGACTGGCGCTCGCCGCACCTCAAGGCGGCCATGGACCAGCATATCAACTACTTCGACCGGCCCGGCCACTACCTGCGTGCCACTCTGCTGTTCGAGCGCCCGTTCTGGCGCGAGCACATCTCCGGGGCCTGGTGGATGCTCGACGCCTTCGATGGCTGCTGCGCCTATGACGAGGGCGCGCGCACCCCCATCGGACCGTGGGGGGCGCTGGGCTTCCTCATCGCCGGCAACGCCGCCCTGGGCCTGGCCAACATGACCGACGAGGATATCGAGCGCCTCTGCCTCGACGCCCTGCCGCCGGCCTTCGGGGATGCCCGCCGGCTGCTGGTCGATCGCCGGATCCATCGCTGGATGGCATCGGTGAATGCGATTCCCGGCGGCTATCCGGTGCGCAGCGCCTTTGTAAACCACCGCCCCGCGGCCAAGCAGTATCCCGGCCTTCTGGCGGTGGGCGACTATATGTTCGACGCGACGCTCAACGGCGTCCTGGATTCGGCCGATGCCGCCTCCGACATCATCGTCAGCGAGGTCATGGCGCGGCGGCACTCGCAGTTCGCGCCCGCCACCGTGCGCCGCGACCCGACGACCGAAACCAGCGATACCGGACGAAACAGGGCGCTCAACGGCAGCTACCTGGCCGAGATCATGGAAACCGCATGGGGCGTGCAGCCCGGCGCGCGGATCCTGCATTTCGGCTCGGGTTCCGGCAAGCTGCTGTCGGACCTGCGGGCCCTCGGGTTCGATGCCATAGGCGTCGAGCCCTGCCGCGCCGCCTGGGAAGGCACCCCGCACCGGCTGCGCGGCCATAACCTGCGCATCTGTCCGCAGCGGCTGCCGTTTCCCGACGGTTCGTTCGATGTGGTCATCGAGACCGGCCTGTGCCGCCTCGAGCGCGACCAGCTTACCGAGGTCATCACCGAGATCCGGCGCGTCGCCTCCCGCGGCTTCATCCTCGGCTCGGTCACCAGCGACCTGCCTATCGAGGTCATCGAACGGTATGAGCTTCTCACCGGCATCAAGACGCTGACGTCGCGGTGGGGATGGTCGGACCTGCTGCTTTCGCTGGGCTTCCGCTTCGCCTTCGCCGATCCCGCCAAGCTCGACAGCGCCTGGCGCCTCTCGGTGGGGGCCGGTGTGGCGCCCAGCGAATGGTTCGAGGACGCGGAGTGCCTTCGCTACTGCACCTACGAAGCCAAGCAGGAAACCGCATCGCGGGATATCGCCACGGCTGCCGAGGTCGCGCGGATCATCGCCGAGCACCTCTACGACGACGATCGCGTCCCTGTCCGGCCCGTCGCCGCCCGGGCCGCCCTGATGCCTTGAAGCCCGAACACGAAAGGGGCCGAGTCATGCAAAGGACACTTCCCAACCCGACGGTCGAGATCGAAGCCCGTGCGTGGCGGCTTCGCTTCCTCGATGCCGCCCCCGAACGGGGGACTGCTCTTGAGGAGGCGGAGGTTTTCATAATCGAGGAGCCGCGCAGGGCTTTCGTGGTCGCCGAGCCCGTTGATGCGATAGCTCCATCGTCACGGTTTGACGATACCAACGGACGCTCCCTCTCCTTGCTCTGGATGCCGCCTCTGGCGTTCGGCGGCGACGACAACGCCTGGCTGGAAGACCTCCCCCTGGAGGGCCCCAAGGACGGTGGCCGTGTGGTTCGCGCGGGGCTGCGGACGGCGCGGGTGGTGTGGACCAACACCCGCGCCATCATCTACGCGGGCCCCGAACAGTTCGCGGACGCCCGTGACGCGCTGATCCGCTTCACGCTTCTCGAACGAAACATCTGCGAAATCGAACGCCGCATGCCCGAAGTGTGGGCTTCGATCAACCAGAATGTGAGGCTGACGCACACGGTCTGGCCCGGCGATCTCAGGCGCAACGGTGCCAAGGTCGGCCGGATGACCGAGATCGTCACCGAGATGAACAGCCAGGCCCTGCACAACGACTCCGCCCTGGAACAACTCGATCCCAGGCTTAGCCCTGGCTCGAAGCGGCTGTTCGCCGAACTCGCTCTTCAGGCCGATCTCTATGACCGCCTCGAAGCCCTCGGCGAACCCCTGGACTTCGCCTTCGAATATCACGAGGTCCTCAACACCAGGATCATCGAGGCATCCCAATGGTCCAAGAGCAACCGGATCGTGCTTTGGATCCTGGCTATCCTGGTCTTGGAACTTGCCCTCAACATCTATCCATTCGTCGAGCAGTTCGTCCCACGCAACTGAAGAGGAGAGCGTGTCATGAGACTTCTTGCTGCTGCGGCTATTGCCGTCCTGGCGACATGCGCCCACGCGTCCGACTTCGAGCTCACCGCCGATGAGATCCGCGCGCGGATGGTCGGCAATACCGTCGTCGGCATCGAGGATGGTGAGTTCTATGCCGAATACCTGAGCCCCAACGGCGCCATCTACGGCCGCAATCAACACGAGGCCTACCAGGGCTACTGGCGGATCGTCGGTAACAAGCTCTGCCTCGCCTACGACGAGGACAACGGGAAAAAGATCAGCTGGAACTGTGTCTTCGTCGCGTTGAGCGGGGACAAGATCATCTGGAACGACAACAACGAGACATCCTACGCGCGGCTACTTCCTGGCCGAGCGGAGAAGACAGCAGCGCGCGTATCGCGCAACTAGAACATCTTAATTACGCGAACTGATATCAAATTCGCTCGAAAAATCACGAGAACCAATTCCAATACACGACATCGCAGTCGGATTGGACAATGGTCTCCTGACTTAGATCCAGAGGTGGATTAGCCGCCCAGCCTGGTTTGACCTGAACAGTTCCGGTTCCACTTCTCCCCCTCCTCCTGGGCCCGCCGCAGCCTGGGAGCGAGCCCGGAGCATCGACGACCGTACTGTCGCAAGCCGTGTCGCGATGCTCCGGTGTCAGGGCTCAGGATACGGTCCGAGTTGCCTTGTGGGCTCACAGGGCCGGAGGCGGCTTCAGCCCCAGTTCCCGGGCCAGCCAGTCGGCGAAGATGCGGACCGCCTTGCGCGGCTTGGCCTTCGCCGGAAAAACTAGGAAGTGGCCCATGTAGCGAAGGTCATGGGCCACGCCGTCGAGGGGCGCCACCAGCCGGCCGTCGGCGATCTCGCGCTCGGCGAGGCGGGTGGATTCCAGCGTCACGCCAAGCCCGTCCACCGCCGCCGCAATCGCCATGAAGCTGCGGTCGAACCGGCTGCCGCGCGGGCTCGGCGGGGCAAGGCCGTTGGCGAGAAACCACGCATTCCAGCGCAGCCTCTTGTGCTCGCTCTCGATCAGCGGATGGTCGTAGAGGTCCGCCGGAATGCGGATGCCGGCCGCCATCTCGGGCGCGCAGAGCGGGCGCACCGTCTCCTCGCCGAGGGGAATGACGGTGAGGCCCTCCTGCCGGGGCGGGCCGTAGCAGATGTCCGCATCAAATTCATCATTCAGGAAGCGCGGATAATCCGTGCTGGCCGACAGGCGGATGTCGAAGCCGGGATTCTCGGCGATGAGCCGGCGCAGTCGCGGCATCAGCCACTGCGCCGCCATGCTGGGCGCGCAGTGCAGCCGCAAGTGGTTGCTGGCCCGGCCGCTGACCTGCTCAATGCCGTGCCGCAATTCGTCGAAGCCCGTGGAAACGCTGAGATGAAGCGCCTCGCCGGCTGGATTGAGCCGCACGACCCGCCCCTCCCGCTCGAACAATGGGACACCCATCAGGTCCTCCAGCTTGCGGATGGCGTGGCTGACCGCGCTCGGCGAGATGGCGAGTTCCTCCGCTGCGGCGCGGAACGAGCCGGTGCGAGCGGCAGCCTCGAAGGCGCGCAGGGCGCCGAGCGGAAGAGCATTCATGCTCCCTTAGATGAACCTAATTCACCGGTTCGCGCAATTTTTGTGTTTTTCCCGACGTAAGGTTTCCGACACACTCCGGCCAACCAAAATTGGATCGGGAGGACGTATCGTGCTGCTCAAGGGCAAGACCGCAGTCATTTCGGGTGGGGCCGGCGCGCGCGGCATCGGCTTTGCGACGGCCAAGACCTTCGCCGCCCAGGGGGCGCGTGTCGCCATTCTGGACCTCGACGCGGCCGGCGCCGCCAAGGCGGCCGCAGAACTCGGTCCCGAACATGTCGGCATCGGCTGCGACGTGACCGACAAGGCCGATTGCGCCCGCGCCATCGGCGAGGTGCTCGCCGCCACCGGCCAGATCGACATCCTCATCAACAATGCGGGCATCACCCAGGCCATCAAGGTGTGGGATATCGATCCCGAAAGCTGGGCCCGCATCCAGGACGTGAACCTGAAGGGCGTGCTCTATCTGAGCCAGGCGGTGATGCCACACATGCGCGAGCGCAAGGCCGGGGCCATCGCCTGCATGTCGTCGGTCTCCGCCCAGCGTGGCGGCGGCATCCTCGGCGGCGCGCATTATTCCGCCGCCAAGGCCGGCGTGCTCGGGCTGGCGAAGGCCATGGCCCGCGAGCTGGGCGCCGACGGCATCCGGGTGAACTGCGTCACCCCCGGCCTGATCCAGACCGACATCAACGCCGGCAAGATCTCCGACGACGCCCGCGTGAAGATCCTCGAGAACATCCCGCTCAACCGCCTCGGCGTGCCGCAGGACGTGGCGAACATCTTCCTGTTCCTCGCCTCGGATCTCTCCGCCTACGTCACCGGCGCGGTGATCGACGTCAACGGCGGCATGCTCATCCACTGAGCGCTCTGGCGCTGCGGCGTCCAGCCTTCGAGGAAATTCAGATGACCATCGCAACTTCCGGCCACAACCGGCAGCTCGCCGAACGCGCGCACGCCATCCGGCGCAACGCGCTGCGCATGGGCGAGGTGCAGGGCCAGGGCTACATCGCACAGGCGCTCGGCATCTCCGACGTTCTGGCGGCAGCCTATTTCCACGCCATGACCTACCGGCCCGAAGATCCGGAATGGGAAGGGCGCGACCGCTTCCTCCTGTCCAACGGGCACTATGCCATCGCGCTCTACGCGGCGCTGATCGAGGCCGCCATCGTCCCCCAGGACGAGCTTGAGACCTACGGCTTCGACGACAGCCGGCTGCCCATGTCGGGCATGGCCAGCTACACGCCGGGCATGGAGATGTCGGGCGGCTCGCTCGGCCTCGGCCTTGCCATCGCGGTGGGCCGCTGCCTCGGCCTCAAGCGCAAGGGCTCCGACCGCCACGTCTACACCCTGTTCTCCGACGGCGAGCTGGACGAGGGCTCGGTGTGGGAGGCCATCATGTCGGCCGCCCACTTCCAGCTCGACAACCTCATCGCCGTGGTGGACGTCAACAACCAGCAGGCCGACGGGCCGTCCACCTCGGTGCTCGGCTTCGAGCCGCTGAAGGAAAAGATGGAAGCCTTCGGCTGGTTTGTCCGCCGCGTCGACGGCAACGACCTCGAAGCGGTGCGCGAGGCCTTCGATGCGTGCAAGGCGCAGTCGGGCGGCGGCAAGCCCAGCATCATCATTGCCGACACGCTGATGGGCAAGGGCGTGCCGTTCCTTGAGGCGCGCGAAAAGAACCACTTCATCCGCGTCGATGCCCACGAGTGGCAACTGGCGCTGGCCGCGCTCGACGAGAGGAAGCCGTCATGAACCACGCGACCCGCAAGGCCGCCCCCGCCGCGGATGCGGCCGGCAAGCCCCGGCTGACCACCTCCGCGATGATCGCCTCCATCGCCGCCGAGGGCCAGCGCACCAAACCCGCCCCCTTCGGCCACGCCCTCGTCGCCCTGGCGCGCGAGAATCCGGCCGTGGTGGGCATGACCGCCGATCTCGGCAAATATACCGACCTGCACATCTTCTCGCAGGCCTTCCCCGAGCGCTTCTACCAGATGGGCATGGCCGAGCAGCTTCTGTTCGGCGCCGCCTCGGGGCTGGCCGCGGAAGGCTTCATGCCCTTCGCCACCACCTATGCGGTGTTCGCCTCGCGCCGGGCCTATGACTTCATCCACCAGACGATCGCGGAAGAAAACCGCAACGTGAAGATCGTCTGCGCGCTGCCGGGCCTCACCTCGGGCTATGGTCCCTCGCACCAGGCCGCGGAAGACCTCGCGCTGTTCCGGGCCATGCCCAACATGGTGGTGATCGACCCCTGCGACGCGCACGAGATCGAACAGGCGGTGCCGGTGATGGCGGCCCATGACGGGCCCGTCTATATGCGCCTGCTGCGCGGCCAGGTGCCACTGGTGCTGGACGAGTACGGCTACACGTTCGAGCTCGGCAAGGCCAAGATGCTGCGCGACGGCCCGGATGCCCTGATCGTTTCCTCCGGCATCATGACCATGCGGGCCCTGGAGGCCGTGGACCTGCTGCGCCAGGACAAGGTCGAGGTCGCGGTGCTTCACGTGCCCACCATCAAGCCCCTCGACGAGGCGACCATCGTGGAGGCGGCGCGCAAGAGCGGCCGCCCGGTGATCGTGGCGGAGAACCACACCGTCATCGGCGGCCTCGGCGAGGCCGTAGCGGGCGCGTTGCTGCGCGCCGGCGTGGCGCCGGCCGGCTTCCACCAGATCGGCCTGCCCGACGCCTTCCTCGACGCCGGCGCCCTGCCGACCCTCCACGACCGCTACGGCATCTCCGCCGCAGCCGTCGCGGACCAGGTCAAAGACTGGACCGGCCGCTAGCGCGGTTTCTTCTCGCGGACAGATGTCCGCTTCGCTTGAAAACGCTCTAAGCCACCACCGATCCGGGAAGGGGCCCGCCCCTTCCCACCCGATCCGCCGGAGAGCGGACGGACCAAGCAAACCATATGGCCCAAAGCGGCCAAGGGGAGGAAGAATGACAGCCATCGGCTTCATCGGTCTCGGCTCCATGGGTCTGCCCATGGCGCGCAACCTGGTGGCACGGGGCTTCGAAGTCACCGGCTTCGACCTGCGCGCCGAGGCCCGCAACGCCCTCGTGGAAGCAGGTGGCAAGGCGGCGGACACTGCCGCGGCCGCCTGCGCTGGGGCGGACATGACCGTGCTGATGGTGGTGAACATCGCCCAGGCCCGCGACGTGCTGTTCTCCGGCGGCGTGCTTGACGCCCTCGCTCCCGGCGGCGCCATCCTGCTCATGTCCACCTGCCCTCCGGCAGCAGTGGCCGAGGTGTCGGCGGAGGTGGAAGCGCGGGGCTTCGCCTTCGTCGATGCCCCCGTCTCCGGCGGCGTGGTGGGCGCTGCGGCAGGCTCCCTCACCATCATGGTGGGCACCGGCGATGACGCCTTCGCCCGCGCCCGGCCGGCCCTCGACGCCATGGGCGCCAAGGTGGTGCATGTGGGCAAGGACGCCGGACAGGGCGCCACCGCGAAGGTGGTGAACCAGCTGTTGTGCGGCGCGCACCTCGCCGTGGCGGCGGAAGCCCTGTCGCTGGCCGAGCGGCTCGGCGTGGACACAACTGCCATGCTCGACATCCTCGGCGGCTCGGCGGCGGCGAGCTGGATGCTGCGCGACCGGGGCCCCCGCATGCTGGAGGCGGACCCCACCGTCACCAGCGCCGTGGACATTTTTGTAAAGGACCTCGGCCTGGTGATGGAAGCCGGGCGCGAGGCCAAGGCGGCGCTGCCCATGGCCGCTCTAGCCCACCAGATGTTCCT
The DNA here is from genome assembly GCF_008364685.1 of Xanthobacter oligotrophicus. Taxonomy (GTDB): domain Bacteria; phylum Pseudomonadota; class Alphaproteobacteria; order Rhizobiales; family Xanthobacteraceae; genus Xanthobacter; species Xanthobacter oligotrophicus. The sequence goes on along the minus strand of NZ_VTTL01000004.1, from coordinate 208,642 downwards.
CTCCGTCTCCGGTCGCGGCCTCGGCGCCGCCGACGACAGCCAGGTCATCCGCGCCTATCGCAGCCTGCAGGGCCGGGACTGACCCGCCTCCACCGACACGCAGAACGCCGACCGCCAACACGCGGAACATCAAGAAGGCCGCACAGCGGCCAATAAGGGAGAAACACATGACCAACACGCCCGCATCCAGGGGCCTTGCGCAGGGCCTCACCCGCCGCACCCTTCTCACCGCGGCGGCCGCCATCCCGCTGGCCGGCATCATCACCCGGGCCCGCGCCGCCGAATTCACCTACAAGCTCGCCACCGGGCAGGACCCGACCCATCCGGTCAACAAGCGCGCCCAGGAAGCCGCGCAGCGCATCCTGGAAGCCACCTCCGGCCGGCTGGAGATCAAGGTGTTCCCGGCCAACCAGCTGGGCTCGGACACCGACCTGCTCACCCAGGTGCGCTCCGGCGGCGTGGAACTGTTCAACCTCTCCGCCTCGATCCTCGCCACGCTGGTGCCGGTCGCCGGCATCGTGAACACCGGCTTTGCCTTCCCGGACTACGAGACGGTGTGGAAGTCTGTGGACGGCGGGCTCGGCACCTACATTCGCGAGCAGATCGCCAAGGCCGGCCTCGTCGCCCCCATCAAGTTCTGGGACAACGGCTTCCGGCAGGTGACCTCTTCCACCCGCGAGATTCGCACGCCCGAGGACATGAAGGGCTTCAAGATCCGTGTCCCACCGGCGCCCATGCTCACCTCGGTGTTCAAGTCGCTGGGGGCGGGCGCAACGCCGATCAACTTCAACGAGCTGTATTCCGCGCTTCAGACCAAGGTGGTGGAAGGGCAGGAGAACCCGCTCGCCATCATCTCCTCGGCCCGGCTCTACGAGGTGCAGAAGTCCTGCTCCATGACCGGCCATGTGTGGGACGGCTACCTCATCCTTGGCAACCGCCGTGCCTTCGCCGCGCTGCCCGAGGACCTTCGGACCATCCTGGTGCGCGAGTTCGACCGCTCCGGCGTCGATGAGCGAGCCGACATCGCCGCGCTCAGCCAGTCGCTCCGGGCCGACCTGACGGCCAAGGGCATCACCTTCATCGACGTGGATCGCGAACCCTTCCGCAAGACGCTCGCCGAGACTTCCTTCTATGCCGATTGGCGTGCCAAATACGGCAACGAAGCCTGGTCGCTCCTCGAGGCGTCCGTCGGCAAGCTGGGGTGACGTCATGGATCGCGCAATCACGGACCCGGTAATCACCGAGCCGAACATGGCTCATACCCATATGCTGGCGCCGGACGAGCCCGCCGGCGGCTGGCGCAAGGGCGTGCTCAAGGTTGAGCGCACGCTGATCAAGATGGTGGAAATTCCGGCGGCGCTTCTGGTGCTGGCGGAAGTGGTGGTGCTCTTCGTCGGCGTGGTGATGCGCTATTTCGTGCATTCACCCATCGTCTGGTCGGACGAGCTGGCCTCGGTCCTGTTCATCTGGCTGGCCATGCTGGGCTCCGTGGTGGCGCTCCAGCGCGGTGAGCACATGCGCATGACCGCGCTGGTGGGGGCGCTGCCCCTGCCGAGGCGCGCGGTGCTGGAGACGCTCGCCGTCGCAGCGCCGCTCATCTTCCTCGTGGCCATGTTCCATCCCAGCCTCGAATATGCCGAGGACGAGATGTTCGTGACCCTGCCCGCCCTCGACGTGCCCAACACGTGGAAGGCGGCGGCGCTGCCGGTGGGCCTCGCGCTCATGGGCATCGTCGCGTTGCTGAAGCTCGCCCGCAACGCCAATCCCATGCAGGTGGCCGGCGTCGTCGCCTTCCTCGCGGCGCTGACCGCGGTCGGCATCCTCGGCACGCCGTTTCTGAAGACCCTGGGCAACATCAATCTCGTGATCTTCTTCGTCGGCCTCGTGGCGGCGGGGGTGTTCGCGGGGGTGCCCATCGCCTTCTCGTTCGGCCTCGCCACGCTTGCCTATCTCTCCTTTACCACCAACGCCCCGCTGACGGTGGTGGTGGGCCGCATGGACGAGGGCATGAGCCACCTCATCCTGCTCTCGGTGCCGCTGTTCGTGTTCCTCGGCATGCTGATCGAGATGACCGGCATGGCGCGGGCCATGGTGGGCTTCCTCGCCAGCCTGCTCGGCCATGTGCGCGGCGGCCTGTCCTACGTGCTGATCGGCGCCATGTATCTCGTCTCGGGCATTTCCGGCTCAAAGGCGGCGGACATGGCGGCGGTGACCCCGGTGCTGTTCCCGGAGATGATCAAGCGTGGCGCCAAGCCCGGCGACCTCGTGGCCCTGCTCGCCGCCACCGGCGCGCAGACCGAGACCATCCCGCCCAGCCTCGTGCTCATCACCATCGGCTCGGTCACCGGCGTGTCCATCGCCGCCCTGTTCGCCGGCGGCCTGATGCCCGCCGTCGTGCTCGGCGTCATGCTGTGCATCCTGGTGCGCTGGCGCTACCGCAACGAGGACCTCTCCGGCGTGCGCCGGGCGAGCAGCAAGGAAATCCTGCGCGCCCTCGCCATCGCCATCCCGGCCATCGCCCTGCCCTTCGTCATCCGCGCCGCGGTGATGGAAGGCATCGCCACCGCCACCGAGGTCTCCACCATCGGCATCGTCTATTCGGTGGTGGTGGGGCTGCTGATCTACCGGCAGTTCGACTTCAAGCGGCTGATGCCCATGCTCACCGCCACGGCGGCGCTCTCCGGCGCCATCCTGCTGATCATCGGCGCGGCGACTGGCATGGCGTGGGCCCTTACCCAGTCCGGCTTCTCGCAGGAGCTGGCGCGGGTGATGGGCGGACTGCCCGGCGGGGCGGGCACCTTCATGGTGGTGTCCATCATCGCCTTCATCATCCTGGGATCGGTGCTGGAGGGCATCCCGGCCATCGTGCTGTTCGGGCCGCTGCTGTTCCCCATCGCACGCAGCATGGGCATCCACGAGGTGCACTACGCCATGGTGGTGATCCTCTCCATGGGCCTCGGCCTGTTCGCCCCGCCCTTCGGCGTCGGCTATTACTGCGCCACGGCCATCGGCGGGGTCAGCCCCGACGCCGGCATGAAGCCCATCGTCGGCTACATGGTGGCCCTGCTCATCGGCCTCGCGCTGGTCGCGGCCGTTCCGTGGTTCTCCATCGGCTTCCTGCCCTGATCTCCCTTTGATGCGCCGGGGCCCGTGCCCCGGCGCCAGCCAAGGTCACACCCCATGTCGCTCATTGCCTCCACTGGCTTCGCCGAAGCCGGTAACGCCGCCGTGCGTCCGAATGCCGAGGACGGCACCCCTTCCGCGCGGCGCATGGCCGACGCCATCCGCTTCCTCGCCCTCGACGCCATCGCCAAGGCCGAGGACGGCCATCCCGGCGCGCCGCTGGGCGGGGCGGAGCTGGCCACGGCCCTGTTCACCCGCCACTTCAAGTGCAATCCGGCCGACCCGGCCTGGTTCGACCGCGACCGCTTCGTGCTGTCGAACGGCCACGGCTCCATGCTGATCTATGCCTTGCTCCACCTCGCCGGATACGCCGGCATGCCCATGGAGGAGATCCGCCGCTTCCGCGAGCTGGGCGCCCACACCCACGGCCATCCCGAGCGCGACGTGGCGCTCGGCATCGAGGTCACCACCGGGCCGCTGGGCCAAGGCATCGCCAATGCGGTGGGCATGGCGGTGGCGGAAGCCTTCCTCTCCGCCACCTACGGCCCCGAGCTGGTGGACCACCGCACCTATGCGGTGGTCGGCGATGGCTGCCTGATGGAGGGCGTCGCCCATGAGGTGATCTCGCTCGCCGGCCACCTGAAGCTGGGCAAGCTCACCTTCCTGTGGGACGACAACCGCATGACCGATGATGGCGGCACCGACTTCGCCATCTCGGAGGACGTGCGCGCCCGCTTCCGCATCGCCGGCTGGCAGGTGATCGACGCCGACGGCCACGACGTGGAGGCGGTCAGCGCCGCCCTCACCCTGGCCAACCAGGATCCGCGCCCCACCATGATCGCCTGCAGCACGGTGCTGGGCAAAGGCCTGCCGCGCCTCGAAGGCAAGCGCGGCGCCCATGGCGGACGGGTGTTCCCCGAGGATGTGGTGGAAGCCCGCGCCGCCGCCGGCTGGACCCACGGCCCGTTCGAGGTGCCGCAGGATGTCGCCGCCGCGTGGCAGGCCGGCGCCGCCGAGCGCAACCGACCCGCCTATGACGCCTGGCAGGCCCGCGTCGCCGCATTGCCCGCCGACACCCGCGCCGAATTTGAGCGGCTGATCCGCGGCGACCTGCCGGCGGGCGTGCTGCCGGCACTCCACGCCCATGCCGAGGCCCTTGCTGCGGCGGCGCCCGCCCAGTCGTCCAACCAGTCCACCGCCGACATCGTGGACCTGCTCGCGGGCCTCGTGCCCGAGCTGCTGCCCGGCGCGCCGGATCTGGAAGGCCCCACCAACTGCAAGCGCGGCCTCGACGCCTTCACCGCCGAGAACCCGGCCGGGCGCTACATCCACTATGGCATCCGAGAGCATGCCATGGGGTCGATGATGAACGGCATGGTGGCCCATGGCGGCGTGCTGCCGCTGGGCGCGACCTATCTGGTCTTCTCCGACTACATGCGCCCGTCGCTACGCATGTCGGCGCTGATGGAGCTGCCAGTCATCACCCTCTACAGCCACGACAGCATCGGCATCGGCAAGAACGGGCCGACCCACCAGCCGGTGGAGTTCCTGGCCTCGCTCCGCGCCATGCCCAACATGGCGGTGTTCCGCCCCGCCGACGCGGTGGAGACCGCCGAATGCTGGCAGCTGGCGCTCGCCCGCCGCGACGGCCCCTCCTCCATCATCTGCTCGCGGCAGGCCCTGCCGGCCCAGCGTCGTGACTCGAGCGAGAACCGCTCCGCCCGTGGCGCCTATGTGCTGCGTGCGGCCGAGGGCGGCCCGCGCCGGGTGACGCTGATCGCCACCGGCTCGGAGGTGGACGTGGCGGTCCGGGCGCGCGATCTTCTCCAGGCGGAGGGCATCCCCACCGCCGTGGTTTCCATGCCCTGCTGGGAAATCTTCGAGCAGCAGGACGAGGCCTATGTCTGGGAGGTCCTCGGACCGGGCACAGTGCGGGTTGCGGTGGAGGCGGCGGTGAAGCTCGGCTGGGAACGCTGGATCGGCGCGGACGGCGCCTTCGTAGGCATGAGCGGCTTCGGCGCATCGGGGCCTGCCGACGAGCTATTCCGCCATTTCGGCATTACCCCTGCTGCCGTGGCGGATGCGGCGCGGGCGCGGCTGTGAACGCGCCCTTCCCGCCCCAGGGCCGCGTCCCGCGCATCGTCTTCCTCGATCGCGAGACGCTGGCGCCGGCCGTGACGCTCGCGCGCCCGGCCTTCGCCCACGACTGGGTGGAATACGAGCGCACCGCGCCGGACGAACTGATGGAGCGTGCCCGCGACTCGGACATCCTCATCCTCAACAAGGTGCGGCTGGACGCCGAAGCCATCGCCCGGCTGCCGCGCCTCGCCCTGGTCGCGGTGGCGGCCACGGGCACCGACTGCGTGGACAAGGCGGCCTGCGCCGCCGCCGGCATCGTGGTGAGCAACGTGCGCGGCTACGCCAAGGCGAGCGTGCCGGAGCACACCTTCGCGCTCATCCTCGCCCTGTCGCGCGCCATCGTGCCCTATGCAGCGGACGTACGGGCCGGCGCATGGCAGGCGGCGGGGCAGTTCTGCTTCCACACCCATCCCATCATCGATCTTCACGGCCGGCGGCTCGGCATCTTCGGCTCGGGCGATCTCGGCCAGCAGGTGGCGGCCCTCGGACGCGCGTTCGGCATGGAGCCGGTGTTCGCCGGCCGCAAGGGCGCGAGCGAGGCCCGGCCCGGCTATATGCCGTTCGCCGAGGTGATCGAGACCGCGGACGTGCTCACCCTGCACTGCCCGCTGACGCCCGAAACGCGCGGGTTGATCGGCGCGCCCGAATTCGCGCGCATGGGCCGACGGCCCATCCTCGTCAACACCGCCCGTGGCGGCCTCGTGGACGAGGAGGCGCTGATCGCAGCACTCGACGCCGGCCAGGTTGCCGGGGCCGGCATCGATGTCGCCATGCCCGAGCCGCCCCCCGCCGACAGCGCGGTGATGCGCCTTGCCCACCACCCGAAGGCCATCGTGACGCCCCACGTGGCCTGGGCCTCCATCGAGGCGCAGCAGGCGCTGGCGGACCAGCTCATCGCCAACATCGAGGCCTTCGCCGCCGGCCACCCGGTGAACGTCGCCGCCCCTTAGGCCGGAGGAATCGCCCTTCTCGGCGGTCGGGTGCTGCATTTTACCAATGGACCATGAGCTTTTCTCATGGTCCATTGGTCAAGCCCGCGCGGCGCCTGAGCGTGGCCCTCTCGGCATCGGTCGAAGACCGAGGCCGTTGGCATTAGTCTGCCCGCCGGGACAGGAAACGCATGCGCCTTCTTCTGGTCGAGGACAATCTGGAGCTCGCCGGCTGGCTGGCGAAGATCCTGCGGCAGGACAATTACGTGGTCGACGTCTTCCACGACGGTGAGGAGGCCGACCACGCGCTCGCCGTTGCCGTCTATGACCTGGTGATTCTCGACCTCACGCTGCCGAAGATCAACGGCATGCAGCTCTTGCGCCGCATCCGCAGCCGCAAGGATGCCGTGCCGGTCATCATCCTCACCGCCAATGCGAGCCTCGACGGGCGCGTCGCCGGCCTCGACGAGGGGGCGGACGACTATCTCGCCAAGCCCTTCGACATCGCCGAGCTGGAAGCCCGCATCCGCGTGCAGTTGCGCCGCTCGGCGCGGCGGCCAGACCCGGTGATCAGCTGCGGGACGCTGGCCTTCGACACCAACACCCGCCTGTTCGCCCTCTCCGACGCCCCGCTCGCCCTCACCCCGCGCGAGCATGCGGTGCTGGAGATCCTGCTGATGAAATCGGGGCAGACCGTCAGCAAAACCCAGCTCTCCCAGAGCATCTTCGGCCTCGACGACCTCGCCGATCCCAGCGCCATCGAGATTTACGTGCACCGCGTGCGCAAGAAGCTGGAAGGCAGCGACGTGCGCATCGTCACCCTGCGCGGCCTCGGCTACCTGCTGCAACACGATGCGCATTGAGAGCCTGCGCCTCCAGCTCCTGTGCTGGCTGCTGCTGCCGCTGGCGGGGCTGGTGGCGCTCAATGTATGGACCAGCGGGCACCAGGCCCGCGCTACCGCCGACCTCGTAACCGACCGCACGCTGGATGCTTCCGCCCGCGCCATCGCCGAGGATGTGCGCCTCGACCGGGGGGTGATCGATGCCACCATTCCGCCCGTGGCGCTGGAGATGTTCGACACCGGCCACCGCGACCGGGTCTATTACCGCGTGGACACCGCCGAGGGACGTCTTCTGACCGGGTATCCCGACCTGCCGCGGCCGAAGGCGACGCCGAAGGAAGGTGTTCCCCTGCACTTCTCCGCCCCCTACCGCGACCAGGAGCTGCGCCTCGTGGCGCTCCAGTATCCGGTGGTGGGCGCCCATGACGGGGAACGCGTGACCGTGGTGGTGGGGGTGACGCTGGCAGGCCACGCCGCCATGGTGCGGGAATTGTGGGTGGGCGGCTTCAGCCAGCAGCTGGTGCTGCTCGCCGCCGCTGGCCTGCTTGTATTGGTGGGGCTCAGGCAGGGCCTCGCCCCGCTGCTGCGCCTGCGCGACACCGTGATGAACAAGGGCCGCGACGACCTCGCCCCCATCCCCGATGCGGCGGTGCAGAGCGAGCTGAGGCCGCTCGTGGCCGCCCTCAACACCTATATGGCCCGCGTGGAGGGGCAGATGGCGGCGCAGCGCCGTTTCGTCGCCAATGCGGCGCACCAGTTGCGCACGCCGCTGGCCCTGCTCGCCACCCAGGTCACCTATGCCCGCCGCACCCCCGATGCGGCCGAGCGTGAGGAGGCCCTGTCCGGGGTTCAGGAAAGCACGCGGCGTCTTGCGCGCCTTGCCAGCCAGTTGCTGACCCTGTCCCGCTCGGAACCCGGCAGCCGCCGGCCGCGCGACGAGGAGATCGACCTTTCAGCGTCGGCGCGACTGGTGCTGGAGGGGCTGGTGGACCTCGCCATCGAGCGTGGCATCGACCTCGCCCTGGATGCGGACGCCCCCGTGCTCACCCGGGGCGACGGCGCCATGACCCGCGAGGCCATCGTGAATCTGGTGGAGAACGCCCTGCGCTACACGCCCTCGGGCGGCAGCGTCGCGGTCAGCGTGCGCGCGGACGACGGCTGGGCAGTGCTGCTGGTGGAGGATTCCGGGCCGGGCATCCCACCGCAAGAGCGCGACAAGGTGTGGGAGCGCTTCTACCGCGTGCCGGGCACCCCCGGCGAGGGCTCGGGCATCGGCCTCTCCATCGTGCGCGAGGTGGTGGACGGCGCCGGCGGGACCCTCAGCCTCGGCACGGCGGAAGCCGGCGGGCTGAGGGTGGAAATGCGTCTGCCGGCAGCTTCCGCCACCGGCAGGTTGGAGGATGGCATCCGGGGCGCCTGATCGCCAGACCGGGTGCCCTCGCTCGCCGACAGGGTCTCCGACGACTACCCGTTCCTCAGTTCTGCTCGCTGTAGGGCACGGGCCGCCACTTCACGAGCCGGTTCTCCACCAGGGTGATGAAGAACTCCATCACCAGCGCCAGCACGGCGAGGATGATCATGGCCGCGAACACGCCGTTGGCGTTGAACGCGCCCTGCGCCGTGGCGATGAGCAGACCGACGCCCTGCTTGGCCCCCAGGAACTCACCCACCACCGCACCCACCAGCGCGAAGCCGAAGGAGACGTGCAGGGAGGCGAGGATCCAGCTCATGGCCGAGGGGATGATCACCGAGGTGGTGATCTGGAACGGCGAGGCACCAAGGATCTGGGCATTGGCGATCATGGCGCGGTCGGCCTCGCGCACGCCCTGGAAGGCGTTGGCGAACACCACGAAGAACACCATCACCACAGCGAGCGCCACCTTCGACGCCATGCCGAGGCCCAGCGCGATGATGAAGATGGAGCCCAGCACCACGCGCGGGATGGAATTGGCGATCTTGATGTAGATGGAGAACACGTCCGCGAGCAGCTTGTTGCGGCCCAGCACGATGCCGCAGACGACGCCGCCGATGGCGCCGATGAAGAAGCCGAGAACGGTCTCTTCCAGCGTGACCAGGATCTGCACCCAGAGCGACCCCTGCGAGGTGCCTTCGGTCATCCATACCCAGATCTGCTCGGCGATGCCCGAGGGGCTGGCGAAGAAGAAGGGATCGATGAAGCCGGTCTGCGCGCCCAGCTCCCAGATGCCCAGCACCGCCACCAGGATGGCGATGCGCAGAGAGATGACGAGGGTGCGCCGGGCCTTGAGGCGGGCGCGGGCCTTGGCCTCGATCTCGGCTTCGGTGGGAATCGCGCGGGGGGCCGCCTTGAACGGGGCGGACGGGGCTTCTGCCTGCATGGTCATTGTAAGTCCTCCCTGTCTTCAGTGGCCGGTTTCAAGGGTGCGCTGCTGGCCGATCTGCACTTCCTCGCGCAGGTCGCTCCAGATGGTGCGGCACTTCTCGACGAAGGCGGTGTCGTAGCGGATCTCCTCCATCACCCGCGGGCGCGGCAGGTCGATCTGGTAGACGCTCTTCACCGTGGCGGGGCCGGCGGTGAGCACATAGACCTTGTCGGCCAGCGCCACCGCCTCTTCCAGATCGTGGGTGACGAACACCACCGAGGCGCCGGAGCCCGACCACAGGTCCAGCAGTTCGTCCTGCATGTTCGAGCGGGTCTGCACGTCGAGAGCCGAGAAGGGCTCGTCCATGAGCAGGATCTTCGGCTCGTTGATGAAGGTCTGGGCCAGCGCCACGCGCTTGCGCATGCCGCCGGAGAGCTGGTGCGGGTAGTGGTTCTCGAATCGGGAGAGACCGACGCGGGCGATCCAGTCGCGCGCTTTCTCGTAGGCCTGTTTCCTCGGAAGGCCGCGATAGAGCGGGCCGGCCGCCACATTGTCGAGCACGCTGCGCCACGGGAACAGCGCGTCCGCCTGGAACACGAAGCCCACGTCCTTGTGGATTCCCTCCACCGGGCCACCCATCACCCGCACCTCTCCGGCGCTGGGCTTGGCGAGGCCGGTGACGAGGTTGAGGGTAGTGGACTTGCCGCAACCGGTCGGGCCGACCACGCAGGCAAACTCGCCGCGATCCACCGTCATGGTGAAATCGCGCAGCGCCGTCATGGACTTGCCGTTTGGCGTCAGGAACCGGCGGGTGACGTTCTCCAGCTCGATGGCCGGCGAGAGCGCGGCGGCGGGCATGATTGGCGGACGCACGTCCGCCACGGCTTGAAGAGACATGCGTTTCCTCCCATCGCCGGCGTCAGCCGCGCGGCGACCTTGGTCTTGCGGGTGTTTGCGGGTCTTGGTTCGGGACGGCGGGCGCCGAAGGTCAGGCGCCCAGCGTCAATTCCTAAGGCTCAGTTGCCCAGCGTCTTGGCCGCGTTGTCCACGAAGAGCGTCGTGTAGGTCTTCGACAGGTCGATCTGCTTGCCCTGGACGTTCTTCGAGAAGGCGGCGAGCACCTTCAGCACCGTCTCCGGGCCATCCGCCGGCATGCGGCCATCCGGCGTGAACTGGGCTTTGCCCTCGGCGAGGCCCTGGATGTAGAGGTCCTTGTCGCCCACGAGGTAATCCTTGGGCATCTTCTCGGCGATCTCGGCAGCGCTGTGGCTGGCGATGAAGCGCATGGTGCGCACGAAGGCGTTGGCAAGCTTCTGCGCGTCCTCAGGATGGCTGTCGAGCCAGGACGACTGCACATAGAAGGACGCGGCTGGATAAGGACCGCCCAGCGCCGCCACGGTCTTCTCGGGGGTGCGCATGTCCACCAGGATCTTGGCGACGCCGGTCTTCACCAGCTGGCCGATGGTGGGTTCCGTGGTCATGCCGGACTGGATCTGGTCCTGCTTCATGGCCGCGATGAAGGTATTGCCCGCGCCCACCGGCAGCAGGGAGAAGTCACCGGGCTTCAGGCCCGCCCGCGCGGCGAGATAGCGGGTGAGGAAGTCCGTGGAGGAGCCGAGGCCAGTCACGCCCAGGGTGTGGCCCTTGAAGTCGGCGGGCGACTTGATCTGGTCTGAAAACTTCGCCGAGACCATCTGCACTTCGCCCGGTGCCTGGCTGAACTGCACCACGGACTTCAGGAACTTGCCCTTGGCCTGGAGGTCGATGGTGTGGTCATAGAAGCCCACCACGCCCTGCACGGCGCCGGCAAGCAGCTCGTTTTCCGCCTCGACGCCGGCGCGGGTGTTGATCAGCTCGACATCAAGCCCCTCGTCCTTGAAGTAGCCCAGCTCCCGGGTGAGCACGGCCGGCAGATAGATCTGCTTTTCCATGCCGCCAACGATGATGGTGAGCTTTTCCGCCGACGCCGCGCCAGCAGACAGCAGGCCGGCGGCGACGATGAACGACCCGGCGACGACGCGCAGGCTGCGTCCCGCGTGGCGGAACGGGGAGAAATGGGGCATGGGTCGGCCTTCCCTGAAGGGCGCTTTGCGCGCGCGTTTCCTCGAATGGTGATGCCTTGCGGCATTCTCTTGGTCTTGCGGCACCCGTTGGCGAAAGGTGGCCGTGGATCGTTCTAAGCCACCCAAACTTTCAGTCGGCTTTCATGTCCCGCGCGATTTGAAAGGATATGCGTCATACCAACGGCCTCGGTCTTTGACCGATGCCGAGAGGGGTGCGCTCAGGAGCCGCGCGGGCTTGGCCAAGGGCCGACGAGCCGAACTCATCGGCCCTGGGTATCAGGGCCCCGCCCGCCAGCGCCCGTGCGCCTCGATCATGCCGCGCACCGCGTGGATGAACGACCCCTCCATCAGCAGCGCGATGCCGAGCCGCGCGCCCACCACCATGCCGGCGATGGCCAGCGGCCAGGACAAGGCCAGAAGCGATCCCGCCGTCAGCCCCTGCCCGATGGTGCAGCCCCCGCACAGGATGCCGCCCACGCCCATCAGCACCGCGCCGAGGAGATGGCGCTTCATCTCGCGCGGATCGTCGAACGCCTCCCAGCGAAAGCCGTCTGACCGCCGCGCGGCGGCGAACGCGCCCAGCGCCACGCCAAACACGCTGCCGGCACCGAACTCGGCAAGGCTCGCCTGGTCGAACAGCAGGCCGAACAGGGTCCGCGCCACCGGCGACACAAACGTGAGGCTCTGGGGCGCCGTGGGGTGGGCGAACTCGTCCACCAGAAGGGTTGTGGCCAGCCATCCCGCGACCACGCCGAGGCCCAGCACGACGCCGGCGGTCATCAGCCGGGGTGCGCGCCGGAGGCGGCGGTCGGCGCAGGCGGGCAGGATCAGGACGAGGCCCGCCAGCGCCCCCATCCAGCCGCGCAGATCCTGTCCCGAGACCCGCCCGATGAGGGAGGGAAGATCCGCCTGCGTGCCGGCGGGAAGGGCGAGAGCTACGCGTTCCAGCCCATCCACCCGGAAGCCGGAGAGGACCCCGCGCAAGGTGGCGTAGGCCGCCGCGCCGAACACCATCAGCACCACGAGGCTTCGCAGGTCGCCCGAGCCGAGGCGTACTAGCGAGCCGAAGGCGCAGGTGCCCACCAGCGCCATACCGAGGCCGAACAGCAGCCCGCCCAGCAGGATGCCGAGCCACGGCAGCGCCATGGGCACGTAATTGGTGCGTTCGGGCGCGAGGATGCCGGCGAGGGCCAGCGCCTGCGTCCCGGCGATGGCAAGGCCGAGAGCGAGGGCGAACACCTTCATGCGCCGCCAATCCTGGCCCACCATGGCGTCCTCGAGGGCGCCGAAGGTGCACAGCCGGGCGCGGAACACGCAGAAACCCGCGATGCCTCCCACCAGGAGGCCCGCGAGCGCGGTCCACCAGGGGCTTGAAATATCCATGCGCCGCCTCCTCCCGTAGATGGCAGGCGCAGGACTTGTGTCGTCCCGTCGCCGGCCCGGCGCTGTTTTGTCTTACTTCTTGTCGGCGCGTGCCGACCCGCAATACATGTCGTAGATCACCGAGATGACCCGCCGCACGTCGTCATTGGCGAGGCTGTAATAGATGGTCTTGCCGTCGCGGCGCGTGGTGACGAGATTGTCCAGCCGCAGCCGCGCCAGTTGCTGGGACACCGTAGGCTGGCGCAGCGACAGGATATTCTCCAGCTCGGTCACCGACCGCTCGCGCTCGGCCAGCAGGCACAGCAGCAAGAGCCGGTTCTCGTGGGAGAGGGCTTTGAGGAAATCGCTCGCCTTGCGCGCGTTGCGCATGAGCTGGTCGAGTTCCGGCGAAATCTCCGGGCCTTCGCGCAGTTCGTCCTCGATCCGCGTGGACACGATGGGCGGCATGGTCTCGAACCTCTCACAAATCGACGATGCTCTCCGGCCTCACGGCCGTTTGGGCGCGCCCTGTTGCGTCAGCGCGCCGAGCAGACCCCAGAAGGCTTCATCTGAAGCATAGCCCGTAATGCGCCCGACCTCGCGTCCTTCATCCACGAGCACGAAGGTGGGCGTGAAGCGGACCGGCCGCGCAAGCGCGACATCCGCCGGCACCCCGCCGGAAAGGTCCACCCGGCGCAGCGGTGCGCGACGGCCTTCCTCGGTCTTCTGATAGATGGGCGCCACATCCCGATCGAACTGGAGGCAGTAAACGCAGCCCTTGCGCTCGAACATCACCAGTTCGCTCGCCCGCGCGGGCACCGCCGCACCGAGCACGACGGCAAGGACGCCCATGAGGGCCAGCAAGGACAAGGCGCGACGCATATTCCACGCTCCAGAAGCGCGATTTCACTTCTCATATTATCGCATTCGCATATATCTTGAGCAAGCTCGGAAACCGCATCGGCTCAACGCATGCGGGAGGGAGGATCATGTCGCTGGATATCGGCCTGCCCGGCGCCTTCCTAGCCGGGCTCCTGTCGTTCGCCTCACCCTGCGTGCTGCCGCTGGTGCCCGCCTATCTGGGCTTTCTCACCGGGACGGTCGCGGGTCGCGAAGGGCAGGCCGCGCCGCGCCGGCGGGTGATCGCCGCAGCGGCTCTGTTCGTTCTCGGCTTCTCCACCGTCTTCATCCTGCTGGGTGCCACCGCCTCCACCCTCGGCCAGATGCTGATGCGCCATGTGGAGGCGCTCACCCTCGTCTCCGGCGTCCTGCTGGTGCTGTTCGGCCTGCACATGACCGGCCTCGTGCGCATTCCCCTGCTGTACCGCCAGGCGAAGATCGATGCCGCCACTACGCCTGCGGGCCTCGTCGGCCCCTATCTCATCGGCCTCGCCTTCGGCTTCGGCTGGTCGCCCTGCGTCGGGCCGGTGCTCGCCGCCATCCTGATGGTGGCGGGTGCGGAAGCCTCGGTGGGCAAGGGCATGGCGCTGCTGGCGGTCTATGCCGCCGGCATCGGCATCCCGTTCCTGATCGCGGCAGCCTTCACGGGCCCCTTCCTCGCCTGGGCGGCAGCGGCGCGGCGGCGTCTGGGCCTCATCGAGAAGGTGGCCGGCGCGCTTCTCATCCTCACCGGCCTCGCTTTCATGACCGGCTTCATGCCCGAGGTCGCCCAATGGCTCATGGACCAGGTGCCGGCCCTCGGCGCCATCGGCTGACGCAAACCCCGGAGGGACCTTGATGTCGGATGCATCCCACCTCACCCGCCGCGGCCTCCTGCGTGGCGCCTCCGGCCTTGCGGCGACAGCGCTCACGCCCGGCGCGGCGAAGGCCGTGACGCGGCTCGGCGATGACGGCCTCTATGCGCAGAACTGGTACCTGGACAGCTTCCTCGACCTCTCCGAAGATCTTTCCGCTGCCATCTCGAAGGGGCGCCACTTCGCCCTGCAATGGAGCCAGCGCGGCTGCATCTATTGCAAGACGTTGCACACCGTCTATTTCGCCGATCCCGCTCTCGCCGACCCCATCCGCGCAGCGTTCGACATCGTCCATCTCGACCTGTTCGGCGCCCGCGAGGTGACGGCCTTCGACGGCGCCCGCCTCTCCGAAAAGGCGTTCGGACAGCGCGAGCGCATCCGCGCCACGCCCACCTTCCAGTTCTTCGCGCTGGACGGCGGAACGGCGAAGGAGGTGGCCCGCCTGCCCGGCCTACTGCCGCAGACGGAGTTCGCCGCCATGTTCCGCTATGTGGCCGAGGGCGCCTACAAGGACGGAACGTTCGACGCCTTTCTCGCCCGCCGGGGCCGCACCTGAAAAAAGGCCCCGCGCGAAGCGGGGCCCGGGAGGAAGCGGACGGGCGGCGCTATTTCACCGGCTTGTTCACCGGTGAGTCGGGGTCGAACAGATACGCCACCACGTCCTTGATCTGCTGTTCGCTGAGCACCCCGTTGTGCCCGAAGCGCGGCATGGGCGAGCAGGCGAAGGCCGCCTGCGGATTGAACACCTTGGCATAGGCGGCCTTGGCATCGGCCGGCGCGAACTTGCGATCCGCGCCGTAGTTGGTGAGGCTGGGGCCAAGCGTGCCGTAGCTCACCTCGCGCGGGTCCATCTGGTGGCAGGCATAGCAATTGCCGCCGCTCACCGTGCCCGGCGGATCGGAGAACTGGCCGCCGCGCCCGTTCTGCGCGACCTTCTCCCCCTCCTTCCAGCTGCCGATGACGCTACCCTCGGGCAGCTTCACGGTCTTTGCCTCCCGCGCCATGATGGCGTCCGCCTCCTTGGCCGAGGGCTGGTTCCGTGTCACCGAGCACAGCTGCATGGTTTCGTCCGGCACGAGCCGTTGCGCCCAGCCGTCGGGAAGGTTGGTGAAGCTTTCCTTCACCACGCGGTCCACCACGACGGGCGACGCCGGCGAAATCTGCTGGGCATGGGCCAAGCCGGGCAGAACAAGCGCGGCGGCGATGAGTATCTTCTTCATGATGCCTCTCCCCTCAGCGCTTGATGGACGGAACGTTGAGCTCGCCGCCCGCCGCCTGCGCGTTCAGGAAGACGGTGAGTGCCGTGACTGCCTCTGAGCCGTAGTCGGGCGCGGGCATGCGCATCTGGCGGTAGCAGTCCCACAGACGATGCTGCATGGTCCTCAGCGCGCTCTGGGAGACCCGGTAGGTGGGCCAGGAGGCCATGGTCAACTGCGCGTCCTTGCCGGGCTTGTCGAGCTGCGGCAGGCCTTGCAGGCGGATGCGCTTGCCGGCGTCCGCATGGCAGGTGGAGCAAGAGAAATCATTGATGGCGGAGCGGCGGAAGAACAGCGCCTCGCCAATAGCATAGGCCTCCTTCTCCCTGGCATGATCGAGCGGCACGGCGATCGCCATGCCGTTGGACTTGTTGGCGATGAAGGCGACGAGATCCTCCATGTCGGAGCCTCGGCCCGGCCCGGAAAAAGGCTTTGCCATGATCGGCTTGATGTCGAGGCCCTGGATCTTGTCCATGCACCACAAGAGCCGCTGCTCCAGGTCCATCACCTTGTCGGCGTCGGCGAAATAGCGCGGCAGGGTGGCGTAGGCACCCTCCAGCTTTCCGGCTCCCAGACCGAGGTCGCAGCTTTCCAGGGAAACGTTTTTCGTGCCTCGCTTTTCCGCCCACAGGGCCTCGCCCCGGTCCACCGCGAGGTAGCCGGGATTGGCCATGGGATCGTTGATCATGGCGCGGTAGCGCTCGATTTCCTTCTCGCTCGCATCCTCCTGGGCGCCGGCCCGCAGGGTAGGGGCGAGGAGGAGAGCGAGGGCGCACAGACATGTGAGAAACGGGACTTTGGGTCGCATATATCCTCCCGGTCTTGACGGGCCGAGGCGCCGGGCTTTCTGGTGAAGCCCTTGAAACGCAACGGCCTTCGGCCCCGCGGCGGCCAGTGATAGGCAATCGCGATGACCCGATGGAGGCTACTTTACATTCAAAGAAATCGATATCACAATATGTGAAATTGATTGGCGATGGCGCGGTGCGCCTGCCTTCAATCATCAAGCAAAAATAAGCATTTAAGGCCTCATCCAGGGGCCCCCCAGGAGGAAACGGATGACCCTTCACATGGATTCACCCCTTCTTGCCACCCGCCGCCGGGCGCTGCAGCTGGCAGGCGTTGCGGCCCTCGCCGCGGTGCTGGCGCCGCGCATGAGCTTCGCCACCGAGGCGCAGGTGGCGGAGGAGATGAAAAAGCTGTTTGGCGGCAAGGCCATGGGCGAAGGCAAGATCAAGCTGGACGTGCCGGAGATCGCCGAGAACGGCCTCGTCGTGCCCATCAACATCGACGTGGACAGCCCCATGACGGAAGCCGATTTCGTCAAGTCTGTCCACGTGTTCGCCGACGGTAACCCGCTTCCCCAGGTGGTCACCTACACCTTCACGCCGGAGAGCGGGAAGGCGTCGGCTTCTGCCCGGATGCGGCTGGCGCAGACGCAGAATGTGATCGCGGTGGCGGAAATGTCCTCCGGTGCGCTGTTTTCCGCAAGGTCGCAGGTGAAGGTCACCATCGGCGGCTGCGGCGGCTGAGTAAATCTCAAAACGAATCACAATAATCGCGGGCGACAATCGCCCCACCTGAAATATCGGGAGGATACCCATGGCCATCAAGTCCGCGCCCCGCGTGCGCGTCCCCGCCCAGGCGAAAGCCGGCGAGATCATCGAGATCAAGACCCTGATTTCCCACGAGATGGAAAGCGGCCAGCGCAAGGATGCCGCCGGCAAGACGGTGCCGCGCGACATCATCAACAGCTTCCAGGCCGCGTTCAACGGCAAGACCTTCTTCACCGCCGAATGGTTCCCGGCGATCTCGGCCAATCCCTTCCAGTCCTTCTTCTACAAGGCCAGGGAGAGCGGCGAGTTCACCTTCTCCTGGAAGGACGACGCTGGCGCCGAGCAGAAGGCCACCGCCAAGCTCACCGTCGCCTGACGTCAAAGCAAAAATCCGCCACTCATCCAGCTTTCGGAAGCGCTATACATCCGGATCACGCACTGATCCGGACGACGCCACTCCCATGACTTTTGGAAAGCGCGATCACCATGATCTCAAGGCGCGATTTTCTGTCCGCCGGGACGGCGCTCGCCGGCCTTCTCGCCGCCTCGGGACCGGGGCTGGCGCAGGCCATCGGCGGGCAATTGACCCAGAATGACCTGTTGAAGTTCGGCAGGATCGGCACGTTCACCATTCTGCACGTCACCGACATCCACGCCCAGCTCAATCCGCTCTACTTCCGTGAACCGTCTATCAATTTGGGCGTCGGCGATGCGCGGGGCGTGCCGCCGCACTTAACCGATATCGCCTTCCTCAACTACTTCAACATCAGGCCGGGCACGCGCGACGCCTATGCGCTGACCTCGGAGGACTTCACGGCGCTTGCACGCAGCTATGGCCGCATGGGCGGAGTGGACCGCATCGCCACCCTCATCAAGGCCATCCGCGCCGAGCGGGGGGCGGACAAGGTTCTACTGCTCGACGGCGGCGACGGGCTTCAGGGCTCGTGGTCGTCGCTGCAGACCAAGGGCGAGGACATGGTGCGGGTATTCTCCGCCCTCGGGCTGGAGGCCATGGTCGGGCACTGGGAGTTCACCTACGGCGCCGACCGGGTCACAGCCATCAAGGAGCAGGCCCCCTTCGCCTTCCTCGCCCAGAATGTGCGCTCCACCGAATGGGGCGAGCCGGTGTTCGATGCGGTGAAGACCTTCGAGAAGGGCGGCGCCAGGATCGCCGTCATCGGCCAGGCCTTCCCGCGCACCCCCATCTCCAACCCGCGCTGGATGATCCCGGATTGGGAGTTCGGCATCCGCGAGGAGGAGATGCAGAAGCAGGTGGATGCCGCCCGCGCCGGCGGCGCCGACGTGGTGGTGGTGCTCTCCCACAACGGCTTCGACGTGGACCGCAAGATGGCCGCGCGGGTGAAGGGCATCGACGTGATCCTCACCGCCCACACCCATGATGCCATGCCCGCCGCCACCGAGGTGGGCAAGACCCTGCTGATCGCCACCGGCTCCCACGGCAAGTTCCTGTCCCGCCTCGATCTCGACGTCCAGGACAAGAGGGTCACCGGCTACAGGTTCCAGCTGATCCCGGTGTTCTCGGACGTGATCGCGCCCGATCCGGAGATGACGAAGCTGGTGACGGAAATCCGCGCGCCGTTCGCCAAGGACCTTGCCCGCGAGGTGGGCCGGGCGGAAAGCCTGCTGTACCGGCGCGGCAACTTCAACGGCACCTTCGACGACATGATCTGCGACGCGCTCCTGCAGGAGCGGGACGCGGAGATCGCCCTTTCCCCCGGCTTTCGCTGGGGCGGCACGCTGCTGCCGGGCGATCCCATCACCTTCGAGACCATCTCCAACGCCACCGCCATCACCTATCCGGCCTGCTACCGCAACACCATGACTGGCCGGCAGCTGAAGGATGTGCTGGAGGATGTGGCCGACAACATCTTCCATCCCGACCCCTATTTCCAGGGCGGCGGCGACATGGTGCGCGTGGGGGGCGTCGGCTACGCCATCGACGTGTCGAAGGGCGTCGGCCAGCGCATCTCCGACCTCACCTTCCTGAAGACCGGCAAGCCGCTGGAGGCGGACAAGACCTATACGGTCGCCGGCTGGGCGTCGGTCGCCCAGACCGTGGAAGGCCCGCCCATCTGGGAGGTGGTGGAGCGCTACGTGGCCGGCGCGAAGACCGTGAAGATCACGCCCAATGCGTCGGTGAAGGTGACGGGGGCGTGAGGACAACGCCGACTTGCCCCAGAGCCGACTTGCCCCCGACAAGCCGAGCCCCCTCAGGCACCCGACTCCGCCAATAATATTCAAACAACCGAATAAAAAAATATCAGGGAGGACACCATGTCCGATAACCAGCTCCCGGAGACCAGCCGCCCCGCCGGAAACGGTGTCGCTCCGCCGCTCTCGCGCCGTCGTTTCCTGTCCGTGGCAGGCCTTGGGGCCGGTGCGGCTGCGGCCGGCGCCGGTGCTTTGCGCCCAAACCCCGCAGCCGCAGCCGGCCCCGACCCCAACATCGTGCCGGTGCCGAGCTGGTCGAAGACGCTGGGCGCCGGCGTCAACGTCAATCCCTACGGCAAGCCCTCGAAGTTCGAGAAGGACGTGGTGCGGCGCGAGGTGACCTGGCTCACCGCCAGCTCGGAAAGCTCGGTGAGCTTCACCCCGCTCTACGCGCTCGACGGGGTCATCACGCCCAACGGCCTGTGCTTCGTGCGCCATCACGGCGGCGAGGCGGAGATCGACCCGGACAAGTACCGCTTCATGATCCACGGCATGGTGGACAAGGAACTGGTCTTCACCCTGGAAGACATCAAGCGCATGCCGGGCCGGGTGAACCGCGCCTACTTCCTCGAATGCGCGGCCAATTCCGGCATGGAGTGGCGCGGCGCGCAGCTCAATGGCTGCCAGTTCACCCACGGCATGATCCACAATGTGTTCTACACCGGCGTGCCGCTGCGCGCTTTCCTCGACATGGCCGGGGTAAAGCCCAAGGGCAAGTGGGTGCTGGCCGAGGGCGCCGACGCGGCGGTGATGACGCGCTCCATTCCGATCGAGAAGGCGCTGGACGACTGCCTCGTGGCCTTCGCCATGAACGGGGAAGCCCTGCGGCCCGAGCAGGGCTATCCGGTGCGCCTCGTGGTGCCGGGCTGGGAAGGCAACATGTGGGTCAAGTGGCTGCGCCGCATCAAGGTGGGTGACCAGCCGTGGCAGCAGCGCGAGGAAACCTCGAAATACACCGACCTGCTCGCCGACGGCCGCTCGCGCCGCTTCACCTTCATCATGGATGCGAAATCCGTGGTGACCAGCCCGAGCCCGCAGGCGCCCCTGCGCCAGAAGGGGCCGAACGTGCTCACCGGCATCGCCTGGTCCGGGCGCGCCACCGTCAAGAGGGTGGACGTGTCGCTGGATGGCGGGCGCAACTGGACCACCGCGCGCATCGACGGGCCGGTTATGCCCATGGCCATGACGCGCTTCTACCTGGATTTCGACTGGACCGGGCAGGAGCTGATGGTGCAATCCCGCGCCATGGACGACACCGGCTATGTGCAGCCCACCAAGAATGAGCTTCGGGCCGTGCGCGGCACCAATTCCATCTATCACAACAACGGCATCCAGACCTGGCTGGTGCGCTCCAACGGGGAGACGGAAAATGTGGAAGTCGGCTGAGGCGCTGCTGGTCGCGTCCGCGCTCCTGCTCGCGGTCCCGGCCGGCGCCGCGCCCGAGGCGAAGGGCGCGCCCGCCAAGGCCGGGGGTCAGAACGCCGGGGGGCAGAAGGCCGCGCAGGAACAGGCAAAGCCGCAACAGGCGGTGAATGTCCCCACCGCCGCGCCGCCGGCGCCGGCCGCGAAGGCCATCGCGCTGGGCCGGCCCGCTTTGCCGGAGGAGATCGCCGCCTGGAACATCGACGTGCGGGCGGATGGCGAAGGCCTGCCCGAGGGCAAGGGATCGGTGAAGCAGGGCGAGGAACTGTTTCTGCAGAACTGCGCCGTCTGCCACGGCGAGTTCGGCGAGGGGGCGGGACGCTGGCCGGTGCTGGCGGGCGGACAGGGCACGCTGAAATCGGACCGGCCGGAGAAGACCATCGGCTCGTTCTGGCCCTATGCCTCCACCGTGTTCGACTATGTCCACCGCGCCATGCCGTTCGGCAACAACCAGTCGCTGACGGCTGACGAGACCTATGCCATCGTGGCCTATCTGCTGAACCTCAACGATCTGGTGCCGGAGGGCTACGTTCTGTCCAAGGAGAATTTCCCCAAGGTGGCGCTGCCCAACGAGGCGAACTTCTATGAGGACGACCGCGAGACCACCGAAAAGGCATTCTGGAAGAAGGCCCCCTGCATGACGAACTGCTCCGGCGAGGTGCACGTTACCGCCCGCGCCCAGATCCTCAACGTGACCCCGGACGGCGAGGCGCCCAAAGGCAATCTGGAGTGAGGGCACCCCCCACATGCCGAGGGTCCGTTTGACGAGGGCCATGCCCGGTCTTCACGGCATCAGCAGCGGACTGGCGCTGATGCTGGCCTTCACGCTTTCCCTGGGCCTCGCCCCCGCGCGGGCGTCAGGCGATGTGGAGCTGGGTGCCTGGCTCGCCGGGGCCTGCGTCGCCTGCCACCCGGCGGGGGCGGCATCGGGGGGCGTGCCGGCCATCGCCGGCCTGCCGCAGGCGGCCTTCGTCGCGGCCATGGAGGACTATCGCAGCGGGGCACGGCCCTCCCCCCTCATGCACGCCCTCGCCTCGGGGCTGTCGGACGCGGAGATCGCCGCGCTCGCCGCCTATTTCGCAGACGTGAAGCCCGCACGATGACGGGTCATCCATAAGCTCGGCAAAAGTCCGGGCCCGGGAGGAAACCATGCCGCAATTCGATCGCCGCGCCTTTCTCGGCACCCTGGCGCTGGCCGGGGCCGTTCCGGTGGCGGCCCACGCCGCCCAGAGCGTGGAACTGAAAGACATCGCCAAGGAAGCGGACACCGCCTGCCTCTACCATTGCGACTATGGCGACCACGAGCGCTTCGCCCAGACCCTGAATAACATCTCCAACCATTATGCCGCCTATGGCGCCGACCCCTTCGCCATCCAGCTGGCACTGGTGGCCCATGCCGGCGGGGTGAAGTTCTTCCTCGACAGCCTCGCCGGCACCATGTGGGAGAAGGAGACGCTGGACCCAAGCTTCCCCGAGAAGATCGACGCCCTCGCCAAGAACGGGCTGAAGATCTACCTGTGCTCCTTCACCTTCGCCCGCAACAAGATCGACAAGGAGCGGGCCCGCAAGGCGCCCTACATCGCCTTCGTGCCGTCGGGCGTGGCCACGGTGGGTGCCTTGCAGAACAAGGGCTTCGCCTATCTCAAGGTGGGCTGACCCCCATGATCGGGACAATCTCGCGCCGGACCCTGCTCGCCACCGCCGCCGCCACTCTCGCCGCGCCGGCCGTGCTGGGGCAGGCGCGGCCCCGCCTCGTGGTGGTGGGCGGCGGGCCGGGGGGGGCCACCGCCGCGCGCTACGTGGCGAAGGATGCCGCCGGCGCCATCGATGTCACCCTGGTGGAGCCGAACCCCACCTATGTCACCTGCTTCCACTCCAACCTCTTCCTCGGCGGCCTGCGCGGCTTCGACAGCCTCCTGCACGGCTACGAGGGGCTGGCGCGGGAAGGCGTACGCGTCATCCACGAGGCGGCGTCCGCCATCGACCGCGACCGGCGCGCGGTGGTGCTCTCCGGCGGCGGCCGCCTGCCCTACGACCGGCTCATCCTCTCCCCCGGCATCGATCTCGACTACGGCTCGGTCCCCGGCTGGAGCAGGGACGCCGAGGACATCATGCCCCACGCCTGGAAGGCGGGGCGCCAGACCCAGATCCTGAAGGCGAAGCTGGACGCGGTGCCGGACGGCGGGCTGGTCGTCATCGTCGCCCCGCCCAACCCCTACCGCTGCCCGCCCGGCCCCTATGAGCGCGCCTCCATGATGGCCCATGTGCTCAAGACCACGGGGCGCGGACGGGCCAAGATCATCATCGTCGATCCCAAGGAGAAGTTCTCCAAGCAGGGCCTGTTCCAGGAGGGCTGGGAGGCCAATTATCCCGGCATGATCGAGTGGATGGCCCCGGACATTTCGGACGGCCTGAAATGGGTGGACCCGAAGACCTCCACCGTGGTCACCGGCTTCGAGACCTACCGGGACGCCGCCCTCGTCAACGTCATCCCGGCGCAGATGGCCGGCGCCATCGCCCGGCAGGCGGGGCTGGCGGATGCCTCGCGCTGGTGCCCCATCGATCCCGACAGCATGGCCTCGCGCATGGATGCGGCGATCTTCGTCATCGGCGATGCCGCCATTCCCGGCGACATGCCCAAATCCGCCTTCGCCGCCAACAGCCAGGCCAAGGTCGCGGCCATGAAGGTCCGCGCCGACCTGATCGGCGCGCGCGCCTTCCCGGCCCGCTACGCCAACACCTGCTGGAGCCTCATCACCCCCGACGACGCGGTGAAGGTGGGCGGCCGCTATGCCCCCGCCGACGGCCGGATCCGCGAAGTGGAGGGCTTCATCTCGCAGACCAGCGAGCCCCCCGCCCTGCGCCGGGCGACGCAGGATGAGAACATGGGCTGGTACGCCGCCATCACCGCCGACATCTTCGGGTGATGGGGATCCTCAATGCCCGCCGCCACCCCCTGCCCCGCCGGGCTTGGGCCGGCGCATGAGCGGGGCGGCCACCACCAGGGCGAGGAACACGAAGGTGAGCAGGTAGAACACGTCGGCGAACGACATCACCAGCGCCTCGCGCCGCACCAAAAGCGCCATCTGCTTCAGCGCCGCATCGGAGGCCAAGGAGCCGAGCCCCTCGAAGGTCTTGGTGAGGCCGTCGATCCGCTCCAGCGCGGCCTGATTGCCCCATTCCACGCTCTCGTGCAGGCGGGCGAGGTGCAGGTCCCAGCGGTTGTTGAGCACGGTGTTGATGAGGGCGAGCCCCACCGCCCCACCGAGATTGCGGGTGAGGTTGAACAGGCCCGACGCATTCTTCAGCTGCGCCGGCGGCAGCGTACCCAGCGACAGGTTGTTGATGGGGATCATGGCCATCATCAGCGAGGTGCCGCGCAGCATCTGCGGGATCAGCAGCTCCCAGAAATCCCAGTCCTTGGTGATGAAGGTGATCCACCACGTGCCCAGCGCGAAGCCGGCGAAGGCAACGCCGATCATGATGCGGGGATCGAGCCGCGTCATCAGCCGCCCGGCGATGGGCGCGCTCACGAACATGAACACGCCGGTGACGAACATGGTCTCGCCGATCTGGAGCGCCGAATAGCCCCGCACCCGGCCAAGATACACGGGATAGAGATAGGTGAGGCCATAGAGCCCGATGCCCAGCACGAAGCTGAAGGCCGAGCCGATGGCGAAATTGCGGTTCACGAAGGCGCGGATATCCACCACCGGTTCCTTCGCCATCAGCACGCGCGCGAAGAAGGCCATGGCCGAGACGCCGCACACGAGGGCGAAGACCGAGATGTAGGTGTCCTCGAACCAGTCGTTTGTCGGGCCTTCCTCCAGCACGAATTCCAGGCTGCCGAGGAAGCCGGCCATGAACAAAAGGCCCCACCAGTCGAAGCGGTCCAGCAGGGCGAAATCCGGCTCGTCGAAGTCGATCAGCGTCACCGACGCGATCACCACCGCGATGCCCGGCACCACGTTCACCAGAAACAGCCAGTGCCAGGAGAACAGGTCGGTGAGATAGCCGCCCACGGTGGGCCCGATGGTGGGCGCCAGGGTCGCCACAAGGCCGATCATGGGCGCCACGATGGGCTGTTTCTCCTTCGGGAATACCGAATAGGCCGCCGCGAACACGGTGGGGATCATGCCGCCGCCAAGGAAGCCCTGGAGCGCGCGATAGGCGATCATCTGCTCGATGCTCGTGGCCGTCGCGCACATGAAGCTCATGAAGGTGAAGCCCGCCGCCGAGGCCGCGAACAGCCAGCGCGTGGACAGCGCCCGCGACAGGAAGCCCGACAGCGGGATCATCACCACCTCGGCGATGAGGTAGCTGGTCTGCACCCAGGAGATTTCGTCGGAGGAGGCGGCAAGCCCGGCCTGGATCTCGGACAACGAGGCGGAGACGATCTGGATATCCAGGATCGCCATAAACATGCCGAACACCATGCACAGGAAGGCGAACATGCGCCGCCCCTCGACACCCGGCGCGGCGGCGGGTGCGCGGGGCGGGGCGATAGGCGTGCCTTGGGTTATGGTGGTGGACATGGTGTTCGTCCTTGGGCCCGAACGGCCGACGCTCAGGAGGCGTCGGCGCGGGTGTCGACCACGGCGGTCACCGACATGCCGGGCCGCAGGTTGCGCCCTTCGAGCGCGCCGGCCTCGAAGCCGATGCGCACGGGAACGCGCTGCACGATCTTGGTGAAGTTGCCGGTGGCATTCTCCGGCGGCAGCAGGCTGAACACCGAGCCGGACGCCGGGGACACGCTCATGACCGTGCCGACGAAATCCCGGTCCGGATAGGCATCCACCGAGACCCGCACCCTCTGGCCCTGATGCAGGCGGCCGAGCTGGGTTTCCTTGAAATTGGCGTCCACATAGACGCCGGCCAGCGGCACCACGGCGGCAAGGCGGGTACCGGCCTGCACCAGCTGGCCCACCTGCACCGCGCGGTTGCCCACCACCCCGTCGATGGGCGCACGCACCACGGTGAAATCGAGGTCGCGCTGGGCCTGGTCGCGGGCAGTGCGGTACTGGTCGAGCACGCGCGCGGCCTCGGTGCGCTGGGCCTTGAGCACCGCCACCGCAGCCTCGGCGGAGGCGACGGCGGCCTGTCCCGCAGCCACATTCGCCTGCGCCTTGTCGCGGTCGGCGCGGGCATTGTCGAGCACCGACTGGCTGGCGAAATGGGAGCTGGCAAGCTTGTTCTGCCGGTCGAATTCGAGCTGCGTGCGCTGCAGGTCCGCCTGGGTGGCCACAAGCTGCGCCCGCGCCTGGGCGACGGCAGCCTCGGCTGCCTTCTCCTGCTCGTCGAAGCGCGACAGGGCCGCCTCCTGGGTGGCGATCTTGTCCTGCGCGGCGCGCAGGGCGAGGGTGTAGTCGCCATCGTCGATGCGCGCGATCACGTCGCCGGCCTTGACCCACTGGTTGGCGACCACGTCCACGCTCTTCACGTAGCCGCCGACCTTGGCGGCGAGGATGGAGGTGTCGGCAGCCACATAGGCGTCGTCGGTGGAGACCTCGAAGCGGCCCACCTGCCACCAGTGCGTGCCATACCAGCCGCCGCCCGCCACCAGCGCCACCAGCAGGCCGCCGAAGACGAACGGCTTCACCGAACGCTTCTTCGGGGGCGCCGCCTCGCCCGCCGGGGCCGATGCGGGTGCGTCCGTGAGGGGCTCAGCGCCGGGCGCGGCTCCGGGCCGCTTCAGCACGGTCACGCCGGCGGCGGGCGACGCGGATGCGGGCGTGTTTGGGGCCGCGTCCTGCGCGGCCGGTTCGATTCTGTTCGCCTGTGTCACGGTCGCCCTCCGGCTGGCGCGAAAAATTCCAACTGAACGGTTCAGTTCAGTATCTGGAGGGAGTATATTGAACTGAACCGTTCAGTCAAACATTTTGACAGCGCGCCCCGCCGCTCCTATGCAGGGGGTCTGTCAGGAAGGGTCAAGATGAGGCATCCCATGAAGGGCGCCGCGCCGGAAATGAAGGTGGCACCCGAACCCGCCGTGCCCCAAACCGCCGTGCCCGAGGCCGGCAAGCACCGCGACATCATCGACGGTGCCCGGCGGGTGTTCTTCGACAAGGGCTTCGACGGCGCCAGCATGGACGAGATCGCCCGCGCCAGCCAAGTCTCCAAGGCCACCATCTACGTCTACTTCTCCAGCAAGGAAGAGCTGTTCCAGGCGCTGGTGGAAACCGACCGCCGCAAGTCCGCAGAGCGCCTGTTCGAGTTCGATCCCGATGACAAGGACGTGGAAAGCCTGCTGAAGCGCATCGGCATGACCTTCATGACCATGATGGTGCAGCCCGACCACATCCGCCTCATCCGCATGGTCATCGGCGCGGCGGAGAAATTCCCGGCGGTGGGTCGTACCTTCTTCGAGACCGGCCCCTGCCACGGCGGCCGACGCCTGGCCGAGCTCCTCGGCCGGCAAACCGAGCTTGGCCACCTGAAGGTGGACGACCGCGAGATGGCGGCGTTCCAGTTCTTCAACCTCTGCCAGGGCAACCTGGTGAAGGGCCTGATGTTCGGCACCGGCCAGCAGCCGAGCCCCGACGAGATCGCCAAAACCGTCGATGGGGCGGTGCGAGTCTTCCTCGCCGCCTATGGCATTTCGCGAAATTAGACCAAGTCACCGACCGCCATCACATGTTTCCGGCAAGAATTTCGCGCCCAGGTTGTCGCGCAGCGTAAGCATGTGCCAATAAAGCGCGATTTTCGGCCGGCTGCTTCCAATTGCGCCACTGCAACCCCGGTTTGGGGCTTGATCTGCGGCGGCGGGAATGCATCGTCATACCGTCGAAACGGGAGGCGTCGGGGCCATGACCTCTATTCGCAGGCCTGGGGGTGACCCCGGGCGACCACCGGCTTTTTTCCATCACCCTGCGTCATGGCGAGTGAGCGGGGCACCACCGGTGCCCGCGCCATGGCCGATGCGGGCCGTCGCTTCGCCGTAAGGACACACTGATCTCAATGCGCGCGCCGCTGCTGCGGCATCGAGCGGCCAGCGCCTTGCGGGGCCGCAGCCGGACCCGCGCCGAGGATGTTTCATGAGCCTTTCGCCCGGCCACCGGGGGCCTTCCCCCGCGCACAAGCCGACCGCGCTCGATCAGGCCCTGCGGGCCATCCGCCCCGCCTTCGTCGCCGTGATCGTCTTCAGCTTCTTCATCAACCTCCTGGGCCTCAACGGCTCGATCTACATGATGCAGGTCTACGACCGCGTGCTGTCGTCCCGCAGCATCGAGACGCTGATCCTGCTCACCCTCATCACCGCCTTCCTCTACGTGGTGTGGTCGGCGCTGGAAGCGCTGCGCACGCGGGTGCTGGAGCGGGCCGGCTTCGCCTTCGACGCCAAGGTCCACGTGCCGGTGTTCGACGCCATCCAGCGCACCGCGGTGCGCGACCGCAGCTCCGGCCAGACCCAGACCCTGCGGGACCTGGACACGGTGCGCGACTTCTTCGCTGGCCCCGCCCTCACCGCACTGTGCGACCTGCCGTGGATGCCCATCTACGCCATCTGCGCCACCCTGCTGCATCCCTATTACGGCTATCTGGCGCTGGGCAGCGCGCTGCTCTCCGGCGCCCTCGCGGTGCTCAACAACCGGGCCACCCAGCCCAGCCTCTCCGCCTCGAACCGCGCCAGCATCACCGCCAGCACCCTGGCGACGGCGACCCTGCGCAATGCCGAGGTGCTGCAGGCCATGGGCATGGCCCCCGAGCTGCGCCGGCGCTGGGGCGCCATGCGCGAGCAGGCGCTGGGCTGGCAGGGCCGGGCCGGCGATCGCGGCACCATCCTGGTGGCCCTCACCAAGTTCAACCGCGCCCTGGTGCAGAGCGTGGTGCTCGGGCTCGGGGCCTATCTGGCCATCCACAAGGAGATTTCCCCCGGCATGATCATCGCCGGCTCGATCCTGGTGGGGCGCTGCATCCAGCCCATCGAGCTGGCGGTGAGCAACTGGAAGTCGGTGGTGAACGTGCGCACCGCCCACGCTCGCATCCAGCAGCTGCTTGCCGAGGCGCCCGATCCCGGCCGGCGCCTTCGCCTGCCGGAGCCGCGCGGCGAGATCGCGGTGGAGAACCTGTTCGTGCGCGCACCCGGCCGCGAGGTGCCGGTGCTGCGCAACGTGTCGTTCCGCCTGCCGGCGGGCACCGGGCTCGGCATCGTCGGCCCCACCGCGGCCGGCAAGTCGAGCCTGGCGCGCGCCCTGGTGGGGGTGTGGCCGGCGGTCGCCGGCTGCGTGCGGCTCGACGGCTCGGAGCTGGGCCACTGGGACGAGGCCCAGCTTGGCCGCGCCATCGGCTATCTGCCGCAGGACGTGGAGCTTTTCTCCGGCACCATCGCCGAGAATATCGCCCGCTTCGGCGAGGTCCACGACAGCGAGGTGGTGGCCGCCGCCCGCCTTGCCGGCGTGCACGACCTGATCCAGCACATGCCGCAGGGCTACAATACCCAGATCGGCGAGGGCGGCGTCGCCCTCTCGGGCGGGCAGCGCCAGCGCATCGGGCTGGCGCGGGCGGTGTTCGGCCTGCCGGCCTTGATCGTGCTCGACGAGCCCAATTCCAGCCTCGACCCGCCGGGCGAGGTCGCGCTCGCCGAGGCGCTGCGCCAGCTCAAGGCGGCGGAACGCACGGTGGTGATCGTGACCCACCGCCCGGCGGTGCTCGGCCAGTGCGACCTGATCCTCGCGCTCGCGGACGGCACGCCCCAGGCGTTCGGCCCGCGCGACGAAATGCTCAAGCGCATGACGGGCGGCAGCCCCCAGCCGGGGGGGCCGTCCGGCGCCCATCCCATGGGCCACCCGGCCGCCCAGCCCATGCCCCAGCCCGGGCCTCAGGTGATCCGCACCCGCCCGCCGCTGGCGAGCGTTCCCGGCGGGGCGGCGGCGGGCGAAATCGCGCCCAATGCGCCCGGCGCCCCCAGGCCCCCGGCGATGGAGGATGGCCATGCGGTTTCTTGAAGGCTGGTTCAGCCCCCGCGCCGCACTGGCCGGACCGGACATGGGTGCTGCCACCGGCGCGCCGCCGGCCGCACCGGTCCCTGCGGCCACACCAGGTGGGCCCCCGCCGCCCTCGGGCGACTACAACGCCATGGTGCGCGTCGGCTACGCCATCATCGCCTTCACCTTCCTCGGTGTCAGCGGCTGGGCGGCGCTGGCGCGGGTGGACAGCGCCGTCATCGCCCCCGGCGTGGTGGCGGTGGAAAGCAAGCGGCAGGTGGTGCAGCACCTGGAAGGCGGCATCGTCGCGGAAATCCTCGTCAAGGAAGGCGAGGATGTGGTGAAGGACCAGGTGCTGTTCCGCCTCGACCCGACCCAGTCCAAGGCCAGCGACGACGCCGCCCTGGCCCAGCTGCGCGCCGCTCTCGCACTGGAGGCGCGGCTGGTGGCCGAGCGGGACGACCGGGAGGAGATCGCCTTTCCCGACGATCTCCTCGCTAATTCCGGCCATCCCGTGGTGCGCGACGCCATGGCCGACCAGCTCACCCAGTTCCGCGACCGGCGCGCCGCCTTCAAGAGCCAGACCGGCATCCTGGAAAACCGCGCCGTGCAGTCCGGCCACGAGATCGAGGGCCTCGCCCAGGAACGGCTTTCCGCCGAGCAGCAGTTGATGTTCATCGACGACGAGCTGGATTCCCTACGCCAGCTGGAGCAGAAGCGGCTGGTGAACAAGTCCCGCGTCTCCCAGATCGAGCGGGAGAAAGCGCGGCTGGAAGGCGTGGTCGGCCGCAACACCGCCGACACCGCCAAGGTGCGCGGCTCCATCGGCGAGCTCACCATGCAGGTCTCCCAGCTGCGCCAGCAGCGCGCCGAGGACATCGGCAAGCAATTGCTGGAGGCGCGCCAGAGGATCGCCGAGCTGACCGAGAAGGTGCGGGTGACCGGCAACGTGCTCGGGCGCATCGACATCCGCGCCCCGCGCGCCGGCACGGTGCAGAACATCAACGCCCGCGCCTACACCGTCGGCGCGGTGGCGCGGGCCGGCGACACGCTGCTGGAGATCGTGCCCCTGGACGAGCCTTTGGTGGTGGACGCCCAGGTGCCGGTGCAGGACATCGACCGGCTGGGGAAGGACGCCACGGTGGAGGTGCGCTTCCCCGCCTTCCACGACCGCACCACGCCCATGGTGATGGGCAAGCTCAAGACCGTCTCCCGCGACCGGCTGGTGGACGAGGCCACCCGCCAGCCCTACTTCCTCGCACGGGTGGCGGTGGCCGACACCGATATTCCCCCGCAGCTCAAGCAACGCCTCGTGCCCGGCATGAACGCGGATGTCGCCTTCTATGTGGGCGAGCGCTCCGTCCTGAGCTATCTGGTGCGGCCCGTCACCGATGCCTTCTCCCGCGCCTTCACGGAGCGGTGAGTCGGTCCCGGGGCAGGCACCGCCCGAAGCTTCGGGGCAAAGGAGATGGGGATGCTGAAGATCTGGGGCCGGCTGAACTCGGTGAACGTGGAAAAGGTGGTGTGGTGCGCGCGGGAGCTGTCCGTGCCGTTCGAGCGCATCGACGCCGGCGGCGTCTTCGGCCTCGTGGACACGTCCGCCTTCCGCGCCCTCAACCCCTACGGCCGGGTTCCGGTGATCGAGGACGACGGCTTCGTGCTGTGGGAATCCAACGCCATCGTGCGCTATCTGTGCGCCCGCCACGGCGTGGGCACCCTGATGCCCGAGGATGCCCGCCTGCGCGCCGATGCCGACCACTGGATGGATTTCCAGCTGAGCGCGGTGGCGCCCGTACTCTCTCCGGTGTTCCGCGGCGTCGTGCGCACCAAGCCGGAAGCCCGCGACATGATCGTCATCACCCGCGCCTTCGGCGAGCTGAAGGACGCGCTGGCGGTGGCCGACGGCGCGCTGGCGACGCGCACCTATCTCGTGGACGAGCGCTTCACCATGGCCGACATCCCCCTCGCCAGCGCCTGCCACCGCTGGTTCAACCTGCCGCTGGACGGCACGGGGCTGGAGCGCCCGGATTTCCCGCACCTGTTTGCCTGGTACGAGCGGCTGAAGGCACGCCCCATCGCGGCCGAGCTGATGGTGCTGCCGCTCACCTGAGCGGGTGCGCTTCCGGGGGGGCGCATTGACCTGAAACGCGGCTGGCCCCCTGCCCGCATGCGGGGGGCAGGTTCATCCGCTCCAGCCGGCGCACACCCCCTCCATCACACGCAACGCGGGCCCTTCTCCCGCCTGCGGGAGGGGGCATATCGTGGCGGGGAGGAAGCCCCGATTGCCAGCGCCCCCCATCGGCCTACAATCACGGCCCCTCCTGAGGCGTACCGCGTTCCATGGTCGATTTCCGCAGCCTTGAAATCTTCTACTGGGTGTCGCAGCTGGAAAGCTTCAGCAAGGCGGCCGAGCGGCTGAACACCACCCAGCCCGCCGTATCCCAGCGCATCGCCGCGCTGGAGACCGAGCTTAGGACACGCCTGTTCGAGCGCTCCTCGCGCTCCATCAGCCTCACCGAGAAGGGCCGGGTGCTGGTGGATTATGCCGAGCGTTTCCTGAGGCTGCGCGCGGCCATGCTGGAGGCGGTGGCGACCCCCGAGGCCATGCGTGGGGTGGTGCGCCTCGGCGTCTCGGAGACCATCGTGCAGACCTGGCTCGCCCGCTTCATCGAGCGCGCCCATGCGGTCTATCCCAACGTGCTCATCGACATCACCGTGGACGTGTCGCCGGTGATGCGCGACGCGCTGGTGAAGCGGGAGCTGGACCTCGCCTTCCTGCTCGGCCCGGTGAACGAGCCCAACATGCACAACCTCGACCTCGGCAGCTATGCGCTGGCCTTCGTGGCGGCCAGCGACCTGTCCCTCGCGGCCGAGCCCCTGTCGCGGCGGGACCTTTTGAAATACCCGCTGATCACCTATCCCAAATCCACCTATCCCTACACTTTCCTGCGCGAGATCCTGAGCATTCCCGAGATCGGATCGCCGCGCCTGTTCAGCAATTCCTCCCTCTCCACCATCATCCGCATGACCGAGGACCATATCGGCCTCAGCGTCATCCCCCCCGACGTGATCCGCGCGGAACTGGCCGCCGGCAAGCTCCGCGTGGTCGAGACCGAGGTCACCCTGCCGGACCTCGCCTTCACCGCCAGCTACCCCATGGCCCTGGGCGGCGGCATCGCCGGTCCGCTGGCCGCCCTCGCCGCCGAGGTGGCGCGGGAGGATCGGGCAGGAGAGATGGCTAATAAGCGGGCATGATTAAAGTTCATGCCAGATCATAATTTGAATGCATGCATGGAGCGTGGTGACATGACAGCCTCTCCCGCCGAGGCTCGCTCATGTCATCCCAATCCGCGCTTTCCTCCGCCATTCCCGACACTGCTCAGGTATTCGCCGCCACGATCGCTGACGTTGAGGCAGCATATGGTCGTATTTCCGGGCAGGTCATCCGCACCCCGCTCTTCGAGAATGCAGCCGTAAATGCCGCCTGCGGGGCGCGAATTCTCATCAAGCCGGAGATGTTGCAGCATACCGGATCATTCAAGTTTCGCGGTGCTTCCAATCGCGTGGCGCTGATGAGCACCGCCGAGCGCGCCGGCGGCATCGTCGCCTGGTCCTCGGGCAACCACGCCCTCGCCATCTCGGCGGTGGCCGCGCGCCACGGCATCCACGCCACCATCCTGATGCCGTCCGACGCCCCGCGCGCCAAAATCGAGGGCGCCGAACGGCTCGGCGGCACCGTGCGCCTCTATGACCGCGCCACCGAAGTGCGCGAGGAGATCGGCGCCGACATCGCCGCCCGCACCGGCGCCGTCATCATCCCGCCTTATGACGACCCCCACGTCATCGCCGGCCAGGGCACGGTGGGCCTGGAACTGGCCGAGCAGGCGGCAGCCCTCGGCGCAAGCCTCGACATGGCGCTGTTCGCCTGTTCCGGCGGCGGCCTCGTGGCAGGCGCCGCCACCGCGCTCAAGGCCCGTTCGCCAGCCACGCAGGTCTTCAGCGTCGAGCCCGACGGCTTCGACGACACCGCCCGCTCGCTTGCCTCCGGCAAGCCGGAGCGCAACGCGCCGGGCGCGACCACCCTGTGCGACGCCCTGATGGTGCCCACCCCCGGCCTGCTCACCTTCCCCATCAACCGCGCGCTGCTCGCGGGCGGCGTGGCGGTGACGAATGCGGAGGTCCGGACGGCCATGCGCCTTGTCTATGACACGCTGAAGCTGGTGGTCGAGCCCGGCGGCGTCACCCCGCTCGCCGCCGTGCTGGCCGGCAAGGTGGACGCCAAGGGCAAGACCGTGGGCGTCGTGCTGTCCGGCGGCAATGTGGATCCCGACACCTACGCCGCCTGCATCGGCGCCTGAGTCTTAGCGAAAGGGCTTCGCTCAAGCGCCGCGCGGGTGGCTCTTCGAAGTCTTCGCTCAAGCGCCGCGCGGGCTTTATGCCCCATTCCAACCGACAGGGTTCACCATGCTTGCCAAGGACACGGCCCTTTATGCGCGGGTCGCGCGCACCATCGACGACTTCATGTGCCTCGACTTCACCGGCGTCGGCCTCATCGGGCCGATCCGGGCGGCGCTGGAGCGCCGGCAACCGGGCTTCATCGCCATGGGCGCGGCGGAGATCATCGCCGCGACCCTCACCACCAAGGGCGGCCCCGCCCTCATCGCCACCGGCTTTCCCGAGGGCGGCGGCGTGCCGGAGACCGACGGGCCGGTGGGCGCCGCGCTCATCGCCCGCGCCCTGTTCCTCGGCTTCGGGGTGGAAAGCGTCATCGTCATCGACGAGGACTGGGCGGAGATGATGGCCGCCACCTGCCGGGGCGCGGGGCTTGCCCCCCTGCCCTTCCCGGCCGAAGGCGTCATCAGGCCCGTGCCGTTCCTGCGCCCGGTCTATATCCGCACCGTGCCGAAGGATGCGGAAGGTTGCCGCACCGTGGCCGACGAGCTTCTGGAGCACACCCGCCCGCAACTGCTCCTCGCCATCGAGCGGCCGGGCGCCAATGCGAACGGGCTCTACCACGGCCTCGGCGGCCGTCCGCTGGACGGCATGGTGGGCGACCTCGACTATCTGTTCCGCACCGGCAAGGCCATGGGCCTGCCCTTCATCGGCATCGGCGACGGCGGCAACGAGCTGGGCATGGGCGTGATCGCGCAGGACCTGCCCGCCTTCTCGCCCAAGGCGGCCGACTGCGGCATTCCCGGCCGTGGCGGCGTGGCAGCGGCCACCGCTGCGGGCCACCTCGTGGTGGCCAACATCTCCAACCTGGGGGCGACCGGCCTCGTCGCCGCGCTGTCGGCGCTGCTGGAAAACCCGGTGGTGTTCCACGATCCGGAGCTGGAGGTGCGGGCCATCGAGCAGTGCGTGGCGTTCGGCGGCGTCGACGGCATGTTCATGGCGCCCGAGCCGGCGGTGGACGGGCTTTCCGCAAAGGAATGGGAAGGCCTGGTGCGCACCCTCAAGCTCACCGTTGCGCGCACCCTGGGCGACAGCGTCAACTGGAAGGGCGACCGGGGCGACTGGCGTCAGGTGAAATAAGGACTCGCACATGACTGAAGCGGAAGACAAGCTCACCGCCCTCGGCCTGACCCTGCCGCAGGCCGGCACCCCGCGCGGCACCTACGTGCCGTTCGTGCGGGTGGGCGACCTGGTGTTCATTTCCGGGCAGGGCCCGCGCCGCGACGGCCAGCTGCTCTATGCCGGCAAGGTGGGCGCCGAGCGCACGCCCGAGGAGGGCTATGAGGCCGCAAAGCTCTGCGCCCTCAACCTTCTCGCCCAGCTCAAGGCCGCCTGCGACGGCGACCTCGACCGGGTGATGCAGGTGGTGCGGGTGGCCGGGCTGGTGCATTGTGTGGACACGTTCGAGGGCCACCCCGGCGTCATCAACGGGGCGTCTGATCTGTTCTGCGCTGTGTTCGGCGAGCGGGGGCGGCATGCCCGCATCGCCAGCGGCGCCTCCTCCCTGCCCAGCGGAATGAGCGTGGAGGTGGAGGCCTGCTTCGCCGTCAAACCCTGAGCCGGCGCGGATTATAAGCCTGCCTTATCCGAAACAATCCTGAATCATCATTGGACCTTGTGCGTCTTTCGTCTCGATAATGCCCATAGATCGAGCGCGCTTAATCCATGGGCAGGCCACCAAAGGCAAGCCACCAAGTGCTCTCGACGCCAGATCAGCCCGAATCGCCCCGGCGATGAACAGGACGAGCCTCACCATGGCCAGCACAGCAAGCCTGCGTATCGCGCCCCAGCCGGACGCCTATTCCGCCTACCAGACCCCGCTGGCGGTGCGCCAGGCCTGCCGCAGCGGCGCGCTCACCGGCCCCACCGCCGGCATGGCGCCGGGCTATGTGCAGGGCAACCTTGCCGTGCTGCCCAAGGATCTGGCAGAGGAATTCCTGCGCTTCTGCCATTTCAATCCCCGCCCCTGCCCGGTCATCGGCATGTCGGAGCCCGGCAGCTTCAAGGTGCCGGTACTGGGCGAGGACCTCGACATCCGCACCGACTTCCCCGGCTACCGGGTGTGGCAGGATGGCGAGGTCATCGCCGACACCGCCGACGTGACGGACTATTGGCGCGATGATCTGGTCGCCTTCGTCATTGGCTGCTCCCTGTCCTTCGAGGAAGCGCTGATGGCCGAGGGCCTGCCCCTGCGCCATGTGGAGCGCAACGTGCGCGTGCCCATGTTCCGCACCAATGTGCAGTGCGTGCCCGCCGGCCGCTTCTCGGGGCGCATGGTCATGTCCATGCGGCCGCTGGTGCCGGCCCATGCCATCCGCGCCATCCAGATCACCACGCGCTTTCCCCAGGTGCACGGCGCTCCGCTGCATGTGGGCCTGCCGGAGCTGATCGGCATCAAGGACCTGATGCAGCCCGACTACGGCGACGCGGTGGAAGTGCTCGACAACGAGCTGCCCGTGTTCTGGGCCTGCGGTGTCACCCCCCAGTCGGTGATCGCCGAGGCGCGCCCGTCCTTCGCCATCACCCACGCGCCCGGCTGCATGCTGGTCACCGACCGGCGCAACACCGAGTTCGCGATCCTTTGATCATTCCCGGGCGGCAACGCTCGGACTGACGCCGAAAACGGCGCAGACTGCAACAAATGCCTATCCAGACATCCTGACCTTCAGAGGGGACCACACATGAACCGCAGAGAGCTTCTTCTCGCCGCTTCCGCCCTGCCGCTCGTCGGCCTCACCGGCGCCGCTTCCCGTGCCTTCGCCCAGGGCGCGCCGGAAGTGGTCATCGGCGTGCTCTACGCCATGTCCGGCCCGAGCGCCCAGGTGGGCATCGACGCCCGCCACGCCTTCGAAACCGCCGCCGAAATCATCAACGGCTCGTTCGACTTCGACATGCCCACCGCCAAGGCCGCCGGCCTTGCGGGCCTCGGCGGCGCCAAGGTGCGCCTCGTCTATGCCGACCACCAGGCCGACCCGCAGAAGGGCCGCGCCGAGGCCGAGCGCCTCATCACCCAGGACAAGGTGACCGCCCTCATCGGCTGCTACCAGTCGGCGGTGTCCTCCACCGTGAGCGCGGTGGCCGAGCGCTACGGCGTGCCGTTCCTGTGCGCGGATTCGTCTTCCCCCAGCCTCCAGCGCAAGAAGCTGAAATTCTTCTTCCGCCCGGCCGCGCAGGACGAGATGTTCTCCGCCGCCATGTTCGATTTCTTCGACGCCCAGAAGAAAAAGGGCAAGAAGATCGACAGCGTCGGCCTGTTCTATGAGGACACCATCTTCGGCGTGGATTCGTCCAACGTGCAGCGCAAGCTCGCGAATGAGCGCGGCTACAAGATCGCCGCCGACATCAAGTACAAGTCCAACTCGCCCTCGCTCTCCGCCGAAGTGCAGCAGCTGAAAAGCGCCGATCCGGACGTGCTGATGCCGTCCACCTACACCACCGACGCCATCCTTCTGGTGAAGACCATGGCGGAGCTGGGCTACAAGCCCAGGAACCTCGTCGCCCAGGCCTCGGGCTTCTCCGAGCAGGTGACCTTCGACGCGGTGGGCGACAAGCTCATCGGCGCCATCTCCCGCGCCTCCTTCTCGCTGGATCTGGCCGCCAAGCGTCCGTTCATCGGCAAGGTGAACGAGATGTACAAGGCCCGCTCCTCACGCGACCTCAACGACAATTCCTCCCGCGAGCTGATGGGCCTCGTCATCCTCGCCGACGCCATCGACCGGGCCAAGTCCACCGACGGCACCAAGATCCGCGATGCGCTGGCGGCCACCGACATTCCCGGCACCCGCACCATCATGCCCTGGGCGCGCGTGCACTTTAACGACGAAGGCCAGAACCCCGACGCGAGCCCGGTTCTGCTGCAGTACACCGGCAGCAAGTTCGTCACCATCTTCCCCGAGGACGTGGCCATCGCCGCTGCCATCTGGCCCATGAACGGCTGAATCAACGGCTGACGTTCCGGCTGGAAGGACACACAATGACCGCGCAAGCGCTGATCCAGGTGCTTGCGAGCGGCCTGCTGATGGGGCTCATCTATGCCCTCATCGCAGTCGGCCTCTCGCTCATCTTCGGGCTCATGGATGTGGTGAACTTCGCCCATGGCGAATTCCTCATGATCGCCATGTACGCCACGTTCGGCCTCGTCCTGTGGACGACCCTCGATCCCATCGTGGTCGCACCCCTGGTGGTGGGGCTCATGTTCTGCGTAGGCGCGTTCGTCTATGTGGCGGTGGTGCGCTATGCCATGCGCACCAAGGCGAATGCCGGCATGGTGCAGATCTTCTCCACCTTCGGCCTCGCCATCCTCATCCAGGGCGGCGCCCAGTATTTCTTCACCCCCGACTACCGGTCCATCAAGACCTCGTGGCTCGGCGGGCACACGCTGGACCTCGCCGGCATCTTCCTGCCCTGGCCGCAGATCTATGGCGGCCTCATCTCCATCGCGGCGTTTGCCGCCCTCTCCCTGATCTCGCGGACCGACTTCGGCAAGGCGCTGGAAGCCACCCGCGAGGACCAGGGCGCGGTGGCGCTGGTGGGCATCGACCGCAACAAGGTGTTCGCGGTCGGCTGGGGCCTCGGCGCCGCCCTCGTGGGCCTCGCCGGCACGGTGCTGGCGATCTTCTACTACATCCATCCCCAGGTCGGCGCGACCTTCGGCACCATCGCCTATGTGACGGTGGCGCTGGGCGGCTTCGGCAGCGTGTTCGGCGCACTGGTGGCCGGCGTCATCGTGGGGCTGGTGGAGGCCATCACCGCCCTCATCCTGCCGCCGACCATGAAGGCGGTGGGCATCTACGCCCTCTATCTCGGCGTGGTGTTCTTCCGCCCGAGCGGCCTGTTCGGAAAGCTGTGAAGATGACCGACAGCACCCTCACCTCCCTCAAGCTGCGCGGCGATGCCTTCCTGGCCAAGCGCCGGCGCCAGCTCGTCGTCGCGGCCGCGGTGTTCGCCGCCGTGGCCTGCCTGCCCCTGGGCATCCGGGACGTCTATCTCCAGAACGTCCTCATCCTCACCCTGCTCTATGCGGCGGTGTCGCAGAGCTGGAATATCCTGGGCGGCTATTGCGGCCAGATCTCGCTGGGCCATGCGCTCTACTTCGGCATCGGCGCCTATGCGGCGTCCGTGCTCTACGTGAACTACGACATCGTGCCCTGGTTCGGCATGGTGGTGGGCGGCGTGCTCTCGGCCATTCTGGCGGTGGGCCTCGGCTTCATGACCTTCCGGCTGAAAGGGCACTACTTCGCCATCGCCACCCTGGTGATCGCGGAAATCGGCCTGGTCCTGGTCCACAACTGGGACTTTGTCGGCGGCGCCCTGGGCATCCAGTGGCCGTTCGGCACCGACAGCATCTGGACCCTCCAGTTCGCCCGGGACAAGGTGCCCTACTTCTACATCGCCCTCGGGCTGCTGGTGGTGGTGTGGTTCGTCACCTATCTCA
This sequence comes from Xanthobacter oligotrophicus, assembly GCF_008364685.1. Lineage (GTDB taxonomy): Bacteria > Pseudomonadota > Alphaproteobacteria > Rhizobiales > Xanthobacteraceae > Xanthobacter > Xanthobacter oligotrophicus. Next base: position 168,815 of record NZ_VTTL01000004.1, on the reverse strand, counting down.
TCGAGAATTCCCGCTGGGGCTTCTGGTGGCGCGCGGTGAAGGACGATCCGGAGGCGGCCGAAAGCCTGGGCGTGGAAGTGTTCCGCTCCAAGCTTGCGGCGGCGGCGGTGTCGGCCTTCTTCACCGCGGTGGGCGGCGGCTTCTATGCGGCCTTCGTCTCCTACATCGACCCCGAAAGCGTGATGAGCTTCCGCTTCTCGCTGCTGTTCGCCCTGCCGGCGGTGCTCGGCGGCATCGGCACCCTGTGGGGCGCCCCGCTCGGCGCCGCCATCCTCATCCCCCTCACCGAGATCACCCGCTCCTATCTCGGCGGGTCGGGCTCCGGCCTCGACCTCATCATCTACGGCGCGCTGATCATGGTGGTGGCGCTGGCCAAGCCCGAGGGCCTGCTCAGCCTCTTCACCCGCAAGAGCGGAGGCAAGGCATGACGTCCGATATCCTGCTCGAGACGCGCGGCGTCACCCAGCGCTTCGGCGGCCTGGTGGCCAACTCGGATGTCTCCATCTCCATCCGGCGCGGTGAGATCCTGGGGCTCATCGGCCCCAACGGGGCGGGCAAGTCCACCCTGTTCGCGGCCATCTCCGGGGCGCGGGTGCCCACCTCCGGCTCGATCCTGTTCGAGGGCGTGGACATCACCCGCATGCCGGCGGCCGAGCGCTGCCGGCTGGGCATCGCCCGCACCTTCCAGGTGCCCCGCTCCTTCGATTCCATGAGCGTGGCCGAGAATGTGATGATCGGCGCCTTCGTGCGCAACGCCAACGCCACCCGCGCCCGTGCCGCCGCGCTGGAGGTGCTGGACTATGTGGGCCTCGACGGCCGCGCCGATGCCACCGCCGGCCAGCTGACCCCGCCGGAGAAGCGCCGGCTGGAGGTGGCCCGCGCCATCGCCACCGAGCCCAAGCTCCTGCTGCTGGACGAGGTGCTCACCGGCCTCACACCCTCCGAGGCGCGCCTCGGCATGGATCTGGTGCGCAAGGTGCGCGCCCGCGGCATCACCGTGGTGATGGTGGAGCACGTGATGGAAATCGTCATGCAGCTGGTGGACCGGGCCATCGTGCTCAACCTCGGCAAGCTGCTTGCCGAGGGCAGCCCCGCCGACATCGTCCGCAACGAGGATGTCATCACCGCCTATCTCGGGGATCGCCACCGTGCTGCTTGATGTCAAATCCCTGACCACGGCCTATGACGGCCTCATCGCCATCTCCGACATCTCGGTGGAAGTGAAGGCGGGCGAGATCGTGGTGGTGGCCGGCGCCAACGGCGCGGGCAAGTCCACTTTGCTGAAATCCATCGCCGGCATGGAGCGCCCCAAGGGCGGCACCGTGACCTTCGCCGGCGATCGCATCGACGGCATGGCCGGCCACCTCATCACGGCACGGGGCATCGCCTACGTGCCGGAGGCCAAGCGCCTGTTCCCGCGCCTGACGGTGGCGGACAATCTGCGCCTCGGCAGCTATCTGCACGCCGACAAGGCCGACCGCGAGGCGCCGCTGGAGCAGGTCTTCACCCTGTTCCCCCGGCTGAAGGAGCGCCTGCCCCAGAAGGCGGCGACGCTCTCCGGCGGCGAGCAGCAGATGCTCGCCATCGGCCGCGCGCTGATGACCCGCCCGCGCCTCCTGATGCTCGACGAGCCGTCCCAGGGCATCATGCCCAAGCTCGTGGACGAGATCTTCGACGCGGTGAAGACCATCCGCGACACCGGCGTCACCATCCTTCTGGTGGAGCAGCGGCTGGTGGAGAGCCTGGAGATCGCCGACCGCGCCTATGTGCTGCAGACCGGACGGGTGATCCTGTCCGGCTCCGCCGCCGAGGTGCGCGAAAATCCGGACGTGCGCCGCGCGTATCTGGGCATCTGACCGCGCGTCTGGCGGCGGAAGCCAAGCGATCAAGCCGTCATGGCCGGGCACGTCCCGGCCATCCCGCCCGATGCAAGCCCGGGCCTGACGCCGGGATCGCGGCACGCCATATTCGGTCAGTCTCAAGCCATTCCTGAGGGGACAGCACCATGCAGGTGGACCTCAATTCCGACCTGGGCGAGGGCTTCGGCGCCTACGCCATCACCGACGACGCGGCGCTGCTCGACATCGTCTCCTCGGCGAACCTTGCCTGCGGCCTGCATGCGGGGGACCCCGAGATCATGGCCCGGGTGTTCGCTCTGGCGAAGCAGAAGGGCGTCAGCGTCGGCGCCCATCCCGGCTTTCCCGACCTGTGGGGCTTTGGCCGCCGCCGCATCCCCTTCTCGACGGGAGAGATCGAGCGGCTGGTCGCCTATCAGGTCGGCGCCGCCCAGGGGCTGGCGGCCTATGCGGGCCACCGCGTGTCTTACGTGAAAGCCCACGGCGCCCTCTCCAACATGGCGGAAGAGAGCGCGGAAGTCGCCGCCGCCATCGCCCGCGCGGTGAAGGCGGTGGATGCGCGCCTGCCCATCCTTGCCGGCCCCCTCGGCGCGCAGGCTGAAGCCACCCGCGCGGCGGGGCTCACCCCCATCGCCGAGATCTTCGCCGATCGCGCCTATACGGAGGCCGGCCTGCTGGTGCCGCGCGGCCAGCCCGGCGCGGTCATCACCGATCCGGACGAGGCATCCGCGCGCGTCGTCGCCATGGTGAAGGCCGGCTCCATCATCACCGCATCCGGCACGCCGCTGCCGACCGAGATCGGCTCCATCTGCGTGCACGGCGACAGTGCCCATGCTGTGGAGACCGCCCGGCGCGTGCGGGCGCGGCTCGAAGACGAGGGCATTTCCATTGTCCCCTTCGCCTGAAAGTCCTTCGCCAGAACGTTGTCGCCTGCGCCTGCTGGATGCCGGGGAAACCGCCCTCGTCGCCGAGTTCGGCAACGAGGTGGACCCAGCGATCAGCGACCGTGTGCTTGCCCTCGATGCGGCTGTCACCGCGCGGGCCCTGCCCGGCGTGCGCGAGAGCGTGCCCACCTATCGCTCGCTCATGATCCATTACGACCCGCTGGTGATCGACCGCGCGACGCTGGCCGCCGAGGTGACGGCGCTGGCGCAGGCCGCTCCTGCCGAAGCTCGGCGCGGCGCGCTCTGGACCATCCCCTGCTGCTATGATCCCGAATTCGGCGAGGACATCGCCACCATCGCCGCCACCACCGGCCTCACTCCCGATGAGGTGGTGGCATTGCATTCCGGCGCGCGCTACCGGCTCTACATGTACGGCTTCGCGCCCGGATTCTGCTATCTGGGCGGCCTGCCGGAGGCGTTCGCCAAGGTCTCGCGCCGGCTCAAGCCTCGCCCGCCCCATCCGCCCAACGTGGTGATGATGGCGGGCGGGCTCGCCAGCATCGCCACCGTCTCCATGCCCACCGGCTGGTTCCTCGTCGGCCGCACGCCAGAGCGCATGTTTTCCCTCACCCGCACCCCGACGGTACTGCTGGACGTGGGTGACGAACTCATGTTCGAGCCCATCGACCGCGCCACCTTCGACGCGCTGGAAGCCCGCGCCGCGGCGGGCGAAGTGGTCGCACGGCGGGGGCAGCCATGAGCGCCCCCGCCCTGCGCATCGTCGCCGCCGGTCCCGGCACCACCATCCAGGACAGCGGGCGGCACGGCTACCTGCGCTTCGGCGTCACCGGGGCCGGCCCCATGGACGCCCTCGCCCACGCCACCGCCAACCTCGCCGTGGGCAACACGCCCGGCGCCAGCGCCATCGAGGTGGGGCTCGGCGGCCTGTCGCTCGCGGCGGAAGAGGGGCCGGTGACGCTGGCCATCGCCGGCGCGCCCTTCACCGTGACGCTGGACGGCCAGAAGCTGGAAACCCCGCTGGTGCTGACGCTGGAGTCCGGCGCCGCCCTCTCCCTGCGCGCCGGCGCCACGGGCGCCTGGTGCTATGTGGCGGCGGCGGGGAGCTTTGCCCTTGCGCCGGTGCTGGGCTCCACCGCCACCCACACCCGCTCCGGCCTCGGCGGGCTCGACGGCGGGCCGCTGAAGGCGGGCGACCGCCTGCCCCTGGGCGCGACGGCGGAGCTGGGCCATACCGCCCCCTCCCGCCTCATCGCCCCGTGGCTGGAGCGCTCGCGCGACGTGGTCCGCGTGGTGCTCGGCCCGCAGGACGATTTCTTCGCGCCCGAGGTGGTGGAGCGCTTCCTCACCCAGCCGTGGACCCTTTCTGGCCGCAGCGACCGCATGGGCTACCTGCTGGAGGGCGAGCCGCTGACCCACGCCGGCGGCTTCAACATCGTCTCCGACGGCATCGCCCATGGCGCCATCCAGGTGCCGGGCGAGGGCCTGCCCATCGTGCAGATGGCGGACCGCGCGCCCACCGGCGGCTATCCCAAGATCGCCACCGTCATCGGCGCCGATCTCGGCAGCTTCGCCCAGTTGCGCCCCGGGGCGAGCTTCTGCTTCGCGGCGGTGGATATCGCGGCGGCGGTGGCGGCGCGGCGCGCCCAGGCCGAGGCGCTGGCCCGGCCGGTGGAGCGCGTGCCCCTCATCCGCACCGAGCTGCCGTCCGAGTTCCTGCTGGGGCTCAACCTGGTGGGCGGCGTGGTGAGCGCCAAGGCGCCCATCGCCTGACGCCCATCACCGGCCCATTTCTTGCCAGACCAGTACCGTGAAGCCCCCGCAGCGGGGGCGCGATGGCAAGTGGGGCCGGCCATGGCCTTGGCGACGAAGGCAGATTCGACCCCGCGCGCGGCCTGCCCGCTCGCGTGCGGAACCCGACATGGGTGTGACAACGGCCGCCCGGCTCTCCTCCGGCGCGCCTTGCGCCGGTCCTGCACGGGCGCGCGCGGATGACCACGCACGTCTCCCCCGCTCCCACCTCGGACGCCGAACTGCCCATCGTCGCGGGACCGAAGATCGCCGCCCTGTCCTGCGGCAAGCCGGCGTGGCTCGTGGTGCTGCTGCACGAGGAGGGCGCCGACGGGCAGAAGGTGATCGACCTCGCCCTCAACTGGGCACCCGAAATGCCCAAGGCCGACTTCCTCGCCGCCGAAGCCCCCTTCCCCGCCCCCGGCGGCGGCCGGCGCTGGTTCCCTTCGGACGACATGACGCCGGAAGCCATCTCGGAAGGCCTCGCCACCGCCGGGCCGTGGCTCGACGCCTTCCTCGACCGCATGCTGGCCGAGCGCCGGCTGCCGGACAACCACCTCGCTCTCGTGGGCTTCTCCCAGGGGGCCATGCTGGCGCTCCATGTGGGGCTGCGCCGCGCCGCATCCCCCGCCCTCGTCATCGGCTTCTGCGGCGCGCTGCCCGAGGCGGATGATCTCTCCGGCGAGATCCGCGCCCGGCCGCCGGTGCTGCTGATCCATGGCGAGGAGGACGCGGTGGTTCCCTTCGACCAGATGGTCGCCACCCGCGAGCGGCTGAAGGCGCTGGGCGTGCCGGCGAAGAGCATGCGCCGGCCGGGCCTCGGCCATGCCATCGACGACGACGGCATCCTCGCCGCCGGCACGGTGCTGGCCGCCACGCTAGTGAAGCCGCCCGCCGCAAAGACCGACCATGACCACGACGACCATGATCATGATGACCACGATCACGACCACTGAAGCCGCCGCGAGGATCCGCCCGTGACCGAACCCGTTCCGCCCGCCCTCAAGCGCTTCATCTGGGACATCCAGTCCATGGTGGAGCTGGCGGACGATCCCCGCGAGATCCTGATGATCGGCGCCGACCTCATGGGCCGCCTCGTCGCCACCGACGACTGGCTGCCGGGCGTGTTCGCCACGGCCGGGGAGGCGCCGTTCCGCCAGTACCAGCTTTATGCGGACGGCATGGAGCGCTTCAGCGTGGTTGCCACCGTTCTGTCGGGCGGCGCCGACCTGCCCCTGTGCCAGGAGCCGTTCTGGGAGATTCTCGGCGTGCTACGCGGCAGCATCCACCGCCAGCGCTTCGCCCTGCCCGACGGCGCCGCCCCCGAGCCCCGCGCACCGGTGAAGGCCTTGCCCGCCGGAGCGGTGGAGACCTTCTCCCCCAAGGGCGGCGACGGCCTGAAGATCGCCAATGCCTCGGAAGTAGGGGTGGCCATCGCCATCCAGGTCTATGGCGGGGAAATCGGCGGCCTCGCCCGCCGCGCCATCACGACGGACGGCGGCGCCTCGACCTTCACCAGCCTCTACGCCAACCCGCCCGAGGCGCCGGCCTACGACATCCTCACCATCCAGACCCAGATCGTGGATTGAGGCTGGCAGCGGCCGCGCTATCCTCGCCGCGACCTTGAGCCGGACGGGCGCGCGCCCACCGGGGATAAGGCCAGCTTGGAGAACCCCATGACGCGCCGCGCTGCCCTGCCTCTCGCTTCGGTGGCGCTTGCCGTGGTCCTGGCGCTGCCGGCTTCGCTCCGGCTCGCAGGAGCCGGCGAAGCTGCCCAGACGTCCGACCAGGCCGCGATCCGCGCCCGCCTCACGGGCTGGGCCGAGGCCTTCAATGCGGGGGACGCCGCCCGTGTCTGCGACCTCTTCGCCGACGACCTGCAGTCGGACGTGGAAACCGCCCCGGTGGGCGACAAGGCTTCGGTCTGCGGCCGCCTGAAGGCGGCGCTGGCAAAGCCGGACCGCAGGCTCACCTACACGGTGGCAATCCACGACATCCTGGTTTCAGGCGACATGGCCGCCGTGCGCCTCACCTGGACCTCCACGCTGAGCGCGGCGGGCAAAAGCACGCCAGACAAGAGCGAAAGCTGGGCGGAGCAGGGGCTGGACGTCTTCCGCCGCGATCCGGACGGCGTCTGGCGCATCGTCCGCTACATGGCGTATGGGACGCGGTAAGGCTGGAAAGCCAGGTGGGAGATCTGGGTGCGGGAGACTCTTGGCGAGAGGCCCGCCGCAAGGCAAGGCGGCCGTCGCCACGCACCCGCCAGGTGCGCAATGGCGCGCAAACCTATTCGGCTGCTTCCTTCGGCGGCTTGCGCCGGCTTTTCGCGGGGATGACGAGATCGAACTCGGCGAGTTCCTCGTCGGTGGGAAGCGAGGTGTCCGGATCTGCCTTTGCCGCCTCGATAATCTCAGCGTCAGACATGGCGTCCACCTTCGACCAGTCGAAGGTGCGCAAGAGACGTTCAGCTTCCTCGAGTTGCTTTTTCGTAGGCACGCCGTTCACTCCGATGCGCTGCCCGGACGGAGATGATGCGTCGTCTCGTGCCACGCCAGATATAGACGCAGTATAGCACGCGATCGGCCACTTCTGCCATGGCTTCCACGCGGGCCTCGCCGGCGACCTGCTTCGGAGAGAGACGTTCAAAGCGCGGCCGGCCATCAAAAATGACCGCCGCAAAGAAGAGCGGCAAACCGTGCTTCAAACGGTTCGCCGCATCCTTGTCATCGTGCCATTCGAGGTCGTCGGTCTCGCCCATCTCCGCCTCCGGGAAGCGCCTATGTCTTCGCGATCATGAGAGGGTTCAAAGCGCGTCAACCGACCCCTTGGGAGAAATTTACGGGGAGGCGACCGCCTCCCCGTAACCGACAAACAACCTCAGTTCTTGGTCTTGTCCACGAGAGCCTTGGCCTTGATCCAGGGCATCATGGCGCGCAGCTTCTCGCCCACTTCCTCGATGGGGTGGGCGTTGGCGCGGGCGCGGGTGGCCTTGAAGGAGGCCTGGTTCACCTTGTTCTCCAGCATCCAGTCGCGGGTGAATTTGCCGGTCTGGATGTCGGTGAGCACGCGCTTCATCTCCGCCTTGGTCTCGGGGGTGATGATGCGGGGGCCGGTGACGTATTCGCCATACTCGGCGGTGTTGGAGATGGAATAGTTCATGTTGGCGATGCCGCCCTCGTAGATGAGGTCGACGATGAGCTTCACCTCGTGGAGGCACTCGAAATAGGCCATCTCCGGGGCGTAGCCGGCTTCCACCAGGGTCTCGAAGCCGGCGCGGATCAGCTCCACGAGGCCGCCGCAGAGCACCACCTGCTCGCCGAACAGGTCGGTCTCGCACTCTTCCTTGAAGGTGGTCTCGATGACGCCGGCGCGGCCGCCACCGATGGCGGAAGCATAGGACAGGCCGAGGTCATGGGCATTGCCCGAGGCATCCTGGGCGATGGCGATGAGGGTCGGCACGCCGCCGCCGCGCTGGTATTCGGAGCGCACGGTGTGGCCGGGGCCCTTGGGGGCCACCATCAGCACGTCGAGGTCGGGGCGGGGCTCGATGAGGTTGAAGTGTACGTTGAGGCCGTGGGCGAACAGCAGCGCCGCGCCGTGCTTCATGTTGTCGGCGAGGCTCTCGCGATAGATGTCGCCCTGCAGCTCGTCGGGGGTGAGCATCATCACCACGTCGGCCCACTTGGCGGCGTCGGCGGGGCTCATCACCTTGAAGCCCTCGGCCTCGGCCTTCTTGGCGGTGGCGGAGCCGGGACGCAGGGCGACCACGACATCCTTCACGCCCGAGTCGCGCATGTTGAGCGCATGGGCATGGCCCTGGCTGCCATAGCCGACGACGGCGACCTTCTTGCCCTTGATCAGGTTCAGGTCGGCATCGCGATCGTAGTAAACGCGCATCGTTTTCTCCTTATGGGCGTTGTCTTGAATGTCGGTTTGATCCGCGCCGGGCGTCCCTTTGCACCGGATTGCGGGAAATGGGAACAGCCGTTCGCGCCGGAGGGCGGCTTTCCCGCCCTGCCCCGGCGCGAGGCGCTGCCTCAAATGATGAACGGGAACATCCTGTCCTACATGGCCTCCGGCCCGCGGGAGATGGCGACCACACCGGTGCGCGCCACTTCCACGAGGCCCAGCGGCTCCATGAGCCAGGCGAACTGGTCGATCTTGTCGGACTTGCCGGTGATCTCGAACACGAAGCTCTCGCGGGTGGCGTCGATGACGCGGGCGCGGAACGCCTCGGCAAGGCGCAGCGCCTCGCCGCGGGCCTCGCCGAGGCCGCGCACCTTCACCATGGCCAATTCCCGCTCCAGCGCGGTGCCCTCGACGGTGAGGTCGCGCACCTTGTGCACCGGCACCAGCCGGTCGAGCTGGTTCTTGATCTGCTCGATCACCATGGGGGTGCCGGTGGTGACGAGGGTGATGCGCGACAGCCGCCCCTCGTGGCTCACCTCGGACACGGTTAGGCTGTCGATATTATAGCCGCGGCCGGAGAACAGGCCGATGACGCGCGCAAGCACGCCCGGCTCGTTGTCGACGAGGACGGAGAGGGTGTGGCGCTCGATGGTCTCGGGGGGATGGGACATGGCGGGGCTCTGAAGGAAAGGTGTCGGCGGGATCCCTTCCCCCGCAAGCGGGAGAGGGTCAGGAGAGGGGGCTGTCAGCGGCCGGGACGGATGCAACCGGGTCGGCGGGGAGGACGGAGAGGCAAGGCACGGTGCCGAGCCACTTGCTGAAGCGGACAGGGCCTGCCCCCTCCCCAGCCCTCCCCCGCGCAAGCGGAAGAGGGGGTAAGGGCGGCGCGTGTCAGCGCATTCCGCCCCGGCCGCCTCGTGCCTCACACCAGCATCTTGCCCTCGTCGGTGATGGCCTCGTCGAGGTCGATGGCCATGTCGCCGAGGATCATCTCGTTGTGGGCGCGGCCCGACGGGATCATGGGGAAGCAGTTCTCCTGCTGGTCCACGATGCAGTCGAAGATCACCGGGCGCTTCACGTTGATCATCTCCTGGATCGCCGCGTCGAGGTCGCCGGGCTTCTCGCAGCGGATGCCCACGCCGCCGTAGGCGTCGGCCAGCTTCACGAAGTCGGGCAGCGCTTCCGAGTAGGAGTGCGAATAGCGCCCGCCGTGCAGCAGTTCCTGCCACTGGCGCACCATGCCCATGTAGCGGTTGTTGAGGATGAAGATCTTCACCGGCAGGTCGAACTGCACCGCCGTGGACATCTCCTGCATGTTCATGAGGATGGAGGCCTCGCCCGCGATGTCGATGCACAGCGCGCCGGGGTGGGCCTTCTGCGCGCCGATGGCGGCGGGCAGGCCGTAGCCCATGGTGCCGAGGCCGCCGGAGGTCATCCAGCGGTTCGGCTCCTCGAAGCGGAAGAACTGCGCCGCCCACATCTGGTGCTGGCCCACTTCCGTGGAGATGTAGACGTCCTTGTCCTTGGTGGCCGCATACAGGCGCTCGATGGCGAACTGCGGCTTGATGATCTCGTCCGACGGGCGATAGGCGAGGCAGTTGCGCGCGCGCCAGCGCTCGATCTGCGTCCACCAGGCGGCCATCGCCGGCTGGTCGATCTTCAGGGACCGGGCGTTCCAGGCCTCGACCATGTCGGCGAGCACGCGGGTGCAATCGCCGATGATGGGCAGGTCCACCTTCACGTTCTTGTTGATGGAGGACGGGTCGATGTCGATATGGATCTTCTTCGAGCCAGGCGCGAAGGCGTCGAGGCGGCCGGTGATGCGGTCGTCGAAGCGCGCGCCGATGCAGACCATCACGTCGCAATCGTGCATGGCCATGTTGGCTTCATAGGTGCCGTGCATGCCCAGCATGCCCAGCCACTGCCGGTTCGCCGCCGGGAAAGCGCCGAGGCCCATCAGCGTCGAGGTGACCGGCACGCCGGTGAGGCGCGCCAGCTCGCGCAAAAGGCGGCTCGCCTCCGGCCCGGAATTGATGACGCCGCCGCCGGTGTAGAAGATGGGCTTCTTCGCGCCCGCGATCATCTCCACCGCGGCGGAGATCTGCGCGTCCTCGGCCTTCAGCTTGGGGCGGTAGGTCTTGTGCTGGATGTTCTCGCGGCCGATGTAGGTGCCGGTGGCGAACTGCACGTCCTTGGGGATATCGACGACAACCGGGCCGGGCCGGCCGTTCTGCGCCACGTAGAAGGCCTCGTGCAGCACGCGCGCGAGGTCGTTCACGTCGCGCACCAGGTAATTGTGCTTGGTGCAGGGCCGGGTGATGCCCACCGTGTCGCATTCCTGGAACGCGTCATTGCCGATGAGGTGGGTCGCCACCTGCCCGGTGATGCAGACCAGCGGAATCGAATCCATCAACGCGTCGGTGAGGCCGGTGACCGCATTGGTGGCGCCGGGGCCGGAGGTGACCAGCACCACGCCGACCTTGCCGGAGGAGCGGGCATAGCCCTCCGCCGCATGGACCGCGGCCTGCTCGTGGCGCACCAGGATGTGCTCGATGGCGTTCTGCTGGAACAGCGCGTCATAGATCGGCAGCACCGCCCCGCCCGGATAGCCGAAGAAGTGCTCGACCCCCTGGTCGGCGAAGGCGCGCATCACCATTTCGGCGCCGGTCATCTGGATGCTCATGGTCTGCAACTCCATCAGGGGCGCCTTCGGCCCCGCCGGGCTCAAGCCGGCAAATCCTGCATCAACGCCGGCCTCGCCGGCATCTCGGTCACGAATGGCGGCCGGTGCCGGACGCCGAAGCCCTTCAGGGCCGAGGCCCTTCAGAAACGACGAAGGGGCCCGAAGGCCCCTCGTCACGCGCCACCTCGTCTGCCGCAGCCCTCAGGCTGGACAAAAAGTGGCGCGCCACCCTACGAGAAGAATAACGATCTTGCGCATGTGGGCGCTGTCCCTTTCAAAAGTTGCGCGAAGCTACCCATGCGCAGGCCGCACGTCAAGCGCTGCCACAGGACTTCCGACGCCGGATCGCAAAATTCCGTTAGGGAACGAATGATAGGCTCTCTTCGCCGTCCGCCCCGATATTGCCCCATCTTTGGGCTGTGTATATCACCACAAGGTTCCGCAGGGGTGGAATGAGGAGGGGCTCGGCCTCATGAAGAAACTGACGCTCGCATTCGCCACGTCGGCCATATTGGTCGGGACCGCGCTGTCGACAGGCGCCGCCCTGGCGGATTGCCAGAGCGATGTCGCCTCCGTGCGCTCGGAGCTGGAGGAGAAGGGCAAGGCCCTGCAGGCCGCCATCAAGAAGAAGGCCGACCCGCAGACCCTGTGCCCACTGTTCCGCGCCTACACCGCCTCCGAGGCCAAGTGGGTGAAGTTCCTGGGCGACAACAAGGACTGGTGCCAGATCCCGCCCCAGGCCATCGACAATGCCGCCGAAGGCGCCAAGAAGTCGGTGGGCATCCGCAACAAGATCTGCGAAGCCGCCGCCAACGGTGGCGCCGCCCCCGGCGGCGGTGCCGCCAAGCCGCCGCCGCAGGGCTCCATGTCGAGCGCGCTCGGCATCACCACCGGCTACAGCCTCGGCTCGCAGAAGAGCGGCGGCGTGTTCGACACGCTGAACGGCAACGCGCTGAAGTGAGGTTGCCGGATTGCGTTCCAGTTCCAACGAAGGGGCGATGACCCCTCCCGTCGCCGATGCCGTGAGTGGTAACTGGGTAGATCGTTTCGCGCCCCTGCGCGTGCGTCCCTACCTTCGGCTCGCCCGTCTCGACCGGCCCATCGGCTCCTGGCTGCTGCTGCTGCCGTGCTGGTGGTCCACCACGCTCGCCGCCATCGCCGACGACGCCCCCTATCCCGATCCCCGGCTGCTGGTGCTGTTCGCCATCGGCGCGGTGGCCATGCGCGGCGCCGGCTGCACCTGGAACGACATCCTCGACCGCAAGATCGACCGGCAGGTGGCCCGCACCCGCAACCGCCCCGTCGCCTCGGGCGCCGTGAGCGTGCCGGCGGCGTTCGCCTTCCTGGCGGCGCAGGCCTTAGTCGGCCTCGCGGTGCTGCTGTCCCTGCCCCATTTCGCCATCGTCACCGGCCTGGCGTCCCTGGGCGTGGTGGCTGTTTACCCGCTGATGAAGCGCGTCACCTCGGTGCCGCAGCTCATCCTGGGCATCGCCTTTTCGTGGGGCGCGCTCATGGGCTGGGCCAGCGTGATGCGCACCATCGCCGACCCGGCCCTGCTGCTGTTCGCCGGCTGCGTGCTGTGGGTGTTCGCCTACGACACCATCTATGCCCACCAGGACAAGGAGGACGACGCCATCGTGGGCGTGCGCTCCACCGCCCTGCTGTTCGGCCGCAGCACCGCACTCGTGGTCGCGCTTTGCTATACCCTGGTTGTGGTCCTGTTCGGCATCGCCCTCCTCTCGGTGCCCTCCGGCCCGTTCGCGGTGATGGGCCTGATCGGCTTTGCCCTGCATCTGGCCGGGCAGGTGCGCCGGCTCGACATCGACGACGGCGCCCGCTGCCTCGCGGTGTTCAAGTCCAACCGCGACGCCGGCCTGATCCTGTTCGCGGGCCTTGCCCTCGACACGCTCGTGCCCAACACCCTCGCGCCGCTCCTGCCCTAGTGGTTCGAGCGAAGTGGGCACCGGTTCGCGTGAAGAAAACGCGCAAACTCAATAATCCAGGGCGTTCGCCGTGCGCCTGTGCGAGCGGCAAGCGCTCTCGGCGGGGCGCGGCATTGACGCAGTGCAGCACAAGTCTTCTTGCCTCGGGACGCCGACGCCCCTATGTGGCAGGCCCATGAGCGTCGAGCCGACGAGCGGCCCCGACGGGCCTGACCCCGCCCCCCTGGCGCGCCAGCTCACCGAGACGGTGACGGCGGCGGGAGAGATCGCGCTCGCCATGTTCCAGGCCGGCGTGAAATCCTGGACCAAGGGCAACGATTCCCCCGTCACCGAGGCGGACATGGCGGTGGACGCCTTCCTCCACCGCCACCTCACCGCGCTGGATGCCGGCATCGGCTGGCTTTCCGAGGAATCCGCAGACGGCCCGGCGCGCCTCGGCACCCGCCGGCTGTGGGTGGTGGATCCCATCGACGGCACCCGCGGCTTCATGGCCGGCGGCCACGACTGGGCGGTCTCGGTGGCGCTGGTGGAAGAGGGCCGGCCGGTCCTCGCCGCCCTGTTCGCACCCGCGACCGGGGAGCTGTTCACCGCCGAGGCCGGCCGCGGCGCCCTGCTCAACGGCGCCCCCCTCAAGGTGGCGCCGCGCCACACCCTCGACGGCGCCAGGGTGGCCGGCCCCCCCGCCGACCTCGACGCCCTCGCCCGCCGCGCGCCGGTGGAGCGCCTGCCGCGCGTGCGCTCGCTGGCGCTGCGCCTCGCCCGCGTCGCCACCGGCGAGATCGATGTCGCCTTCGCCGCCGGCAACAGCAATGACTGGGACCTGGCCGCCGCCGACCTCATCGTGCACGAGGCCCACGGCCTCCTGACCACCCGCGACGGCACCCCGCTCACCTACAACGCGCCAGAGCCGCGCCACCCCGCGCTGCTCTGCGCCGGCCCCGCGCTTCACGCCGCCCTGGTGGAGCGTGCGCCGCAGCCCCCGTTTTTCAACGCCACTTTAGATCAGCGCTAGTTGGGACAAGCCATGACTGACACGCAGAAACAGTTGCCGCACCTCGTTTTCGGCGGTGAGCTCACCACCCTCGACGGCTCCGAGTTCAAGGATCTGTCCAAGCTCGACATCGTCGGCATCTTCCCCGACTATGCCAGCGCGGCCGCCGCCTGGAAGGCGAAGGCGCAGCAGACGGTGGACAACGCCCTGATGCGCTATTTCGTCGTGCACCTGCACCGCCTGCTCGATCCGCAGACCGGCAAGGTCCAGGGCAGCTGACGCATCTTCATGCCCGCCCCTGAGGGACGGGCGCCATGAGGGGGAAGCGGTCGGGCCACGCAGGCCCGGCCTGTTCTTTCGTCTCCAAGATCGAATAAGAAGGGGCGTCGGCTGGACCCGCGAGAAGCGGCCGGCCGCGCAGCCCGGAGCAAAAGACCAAAAGATGTGGCGGCGACTGAGGACAAACCACGCCTTCAAGGTGGCGGCGGGCACGACGTTCGCGTCCTATTTCAAGCTCGTGGCGCGCACCACGCGGTTCGTGATCGAGCCGCCGGACATCTTCGAGACCATCGACGAGCGCATGCCGGTGATCATCACCTTCTGGCATGGGCAGCATTTTCTCACGCCCTTCGCCATGAAGCCCCACCACAAGGCGAAGGTGCTCATCTCCCGCCACGCGGATGCGGAGATCAACGCCATCGCCGCCGAGAAGCTCGGGGTGGGCACCATCCGCGGCTCGGGGGCCACCTCCCGCAACGATTTCCACCGCAAGGGCGCGGTTTCCGCGACCTATGAGATGCTCGACACCCTGGAGCAGGGCATCAACGTGGCCATGACCGCCGACGTGCCGAAGATCGCCCGCCGGGCGGGTCTGGGCGTCGTGACCATTGCGCGGTATTCCGGACGCCCTATCATCCCGCTCGCCATGGCCACCCGCAACCGCATCACCCTGAAGAGCTGGGACCGCGCCAGCCTCAACCTGCCGTTCGGCCGGGGCGCCGCGGTGGTGGGCGAGCCCATCTTCGTGCCGCGCGACGCCGACGAGGCGACCATGAAGGCCGCCCGCGACCTGGTGCAGGCCCGGCTTGAAGCCGTCACCGCCCGCGCCGAGGCCCTCGTCCTCGAAACATTGGCCGCCGGAGCAGGCGCCGTATGAAGGGTCGCGCCCTGCCCTTGACCCTGCGCCTCTACCGGGGCGCGAGCGCCGCGGCCTCGCTTCTCGCGCCGGCCTGGCTCTCCTACCGGGTCCGCAAGGGCAAGGAAGACCCGACCCGCCTCGCCGAGCGGCGCGGGCACCCCAGCGCCGAGCGCCCGGACGGGCCGCTGGTGTGGGTGCACGGGGCCAGCGTCGGCGAGGTGATCTCGGTGCTGCCGCTGATCGAGCGGCTCGACGCACGCGGCTTCAAGGTGCTGTTGACCTCCGGCACCCTCACCTCCAGCCGGGTGGCCGCGACCCGCGCCCCGCCCGGGGTGATCCACCAGTTCGTGCCCCTGGACGCACGCGGCTTCATCGCCCGCTTCCTCGACTATTGGGCGCCCGACCTCGTTCTGCTGGCCGAATCGGAGCTGTGGCCCAACCTCATCGCGGAGCTGGGCCGGCGCGGCACCCCGGTGGTGCTGGTGAACGGCCGGCTGTCCGAGCGCTCGGCCAAGCGCTGGGCACGCCTGCCCAAGAGCGCCCGCGCCCTGCTCTCGCGCATCGACCTGTGCCTCGCCCAGAGCGAGGAGGATGCGGAGCGCTACCGCTCGCTGGGGACCCCGCGGGTCGAAATCTGCGGCAATCTCAAGTTCGACGTGCCTCCGCCCGGCGTCGATCCGGCAGAGCTGAAGCGCTTCGGCCTCGCCGTGGGCAAGCGCCCGGTGCTGCTGGCCGCCTCCACCCACGAGGGGGAGGAAGGCGCGATCATCGAGGCTCATCGCATCATCACCTCCCGGATTCCCGACCTGCTCACCATCATCGCCCCGCGCCATCCCGAGCGCGGCACCGAGGTGGCGGAGCTGGCCGAGGCCGCCGGCCTTGCCCCGCGCCAGCGCGGCTTCGACGAATGGCCCGACGCGGACACCGGCATCTATGTGGCCGACACCATCGGCGAGCTGGGCCTGTTCTACCGCCTCGCGCAGGTGGCCTTCATGGGCGGCTCGCTGGTGGAGCACGGCGGGCAGAACCCCATCGAGCCGGCCAAGCTCGGCACGGTGGTACTCCACGGCCCCCATGTGTGGAATTTCGCCGCCGTCTATGACGCCCTCGACACCAACGAGGGCGCGGCGGAAGTGGCCGACGCCATGGGCATCGCCCGCGCCGCCTATGCCCTGATGCAGGATAGCCAGCTCCAGGGCCACATGGCCGACGCCGCCTTCGCCACCGTCACCGGACTGGGTGGCGCGCTGGATCGCACGCTCTCGGCCATCGAACCCTATCTGATCCAGATCCGCCTCGAGGCCCGCTGAGGATGCGCGCGCCCGCCTTCTGGTGGCGCCGCCCGGGTCTTGCCTCCACCCTGCTCTCCCCCATCGGCGCCGTGGTGGGCGCCATCGCGCTGGCCCGCATGGGCAATGCCGGCGGGCGGGTGGAGGCCCCGGTGCTGTGCATCGGCAATCCTACCGTGGGCGGCGCCGGCAAAACGCCCACCGCCATCGCCCTGCTCCGGCGCCTCACCGCCCGTGGCGCGGCGCCCTTCGCCCTGCTGCGGGGCCATGGCGGCTCGGCGCGGATGCCGCTGCGGGTGGATCCGGCGATCCACGGCGCGGATGCGGTGGGTGATGAGGCCCTCCTGCTGGCCCGCCACGCGCCCACCATCGTCGCCGGCGGCGCGCGCCGGGCCGGCGCCGAGATGGCGGTGGCCGCTGGGGCGAGCCACGTCGTCATGGACGACGGCTTCCAGAATCCTTCCCTGCACAAGGATGTGTCGCTTCTGGTGGTGGATGGAATGGTGGGCGTCGGCAATGGCTGCGTGACCCCCGCCGGCCCGCTGCGGGCGCCGCTCCTGCCCCAACTGGCCCGCGCCGACGCAGTGCTGGTGGTGGGCGACGGCGGCGCGGGGGACGAGGTGGCGGCTGAGGCCGCCCAGGCGGGATGCACCGTGCTGCGCGGCCGGCTGGTGCCCGATCCGGCGGCGGTGGCCGCGTTGCGCGGAGTGCCGCTCATCGCCTTCGCCGGCATCGGCCGGCCGGAGAAATTCTTCGCGACGCTGGAAGGGGAAGGGCTGGCAATCCGTGCCCGGCACGCCTTCGCCGACCACCATCCGTTCCGCCCCGCCGAAATCGCCCGCCTTGCCGAAACCGCACGGGCGCACGGCGCGCTTCTGGTGACGACAGAAAAGGACAGGATCCGCCTTACCGGGCCAGCCTTCGCCGGGACGGAGTTCGCGGGTGTCCTCGACGCCATCGCCACCCTGCCGGTCGCCCTCGCCCTCGACGATCCCCATGGGCTCGACGCCCTTGTGGACCTCGCCGAAGCCCGCTTTCAGGCGCGCCGCACCTAGAAGGCGGGAATCAGGCGCGGCGTGCCACGAGCGCGGAGGCCCCGACCGTCAGCCAGCCAAGGATCATCAGCGAACCGCCGAAAGGTGCGCTGCCGCCCAGAAGCTTGACATCCATCAAGGCCCTCAACGCCAGATCGCCGGAAAACAGCAGGGCACCGAGCGCGATGGCGCTCGCGCCCAATTGCAGCACCACGCGGCCGCGCCCCAGCAAAAGGCTGAGGGCGCAAAGCCCCACCAGGGCCGCGGCGTGGAACAGGAGGAAGTGGGCGGCCGTCTCCAGGTTCGCCACGCCGCCCAAATGGGCCGCAGCGGCAGCGGACGCAACGCCCGCGGCCCCCATGAGGCCGGCAAGGACGAGAAGACTACGAGTCCAGGGGGTCATGAAGCGAAGTCCGGTAGGGGAAGGGGACGGCGAAGTCTCGCCGCAGGGCTTGGTATCTCGCACGTGCGACGGTTCAGCTCCTCTATAGGGCGGCGGCCGGGGCGGCGAAATGCCGGGATGCTGCGGCATCTGCGAACAGTTTCGGGAGAGTGCGGGGCAGCATTTTCGACGGGGTCCGCTGTAATCAGGTTGTAGCGGACCGAAGGGCGATTGCGTCCGCAAGCGCGTGGAAACACAACGCCTTGCCCGATCGGCTTGCGATGCAGGTCGGCCGGCGCGGGCTTTTGCGGAGGCGACGAAGGGCTATGCACCCAAAGTCGGCCTCGCCACCGCCTTGTGGAGCTTCCTGCGTCTCCCCATAATCCGGCCCAACCAAGGCGGAACAATCCGCCGCAAACGAAGGATCGCGGGAAACGCGCCCGCGCGAGGGAGGCAAGAGCATGTCCGACAAGATCTACGACGTTCCCTCCGAATGGGCCCAGAAGGCCTATGTGGACGATGCGCACTATCAGTCCATGTACGCCGCCTCGGTGAACGACCCGGATGCCTTCTGGGGCGAGCACGGCAAGCGCATCGACTGGTTCACGCCCTACACCAAGGTGAAGAACACCTCGTTCGATCCCGGCCACGTCTCCATCAAGTGGTTCGAGGACGGCATCACCAACGTCGCCTACAATTGCGTGGACCGCCACGTCGAGACCCGCGGCGACCAGGTGGCCATCATCTGGGAAGGCGACAGCCCGGACGAGAGCCGCAACATCACCTATCGCGAACTCTCCAGCGAGGTGAACAAGCTCGCCAACGTGCTGCGCAACCGCGGCGTGGAGAAGGGCGACCGCGTCACCATCTACCTCCCGATGATCCCCGAGGCGGCCTTCGCCATGCTCGCCTGCGCCCGGCTCGGCGCGGTGCATTCCATCGTCTTCGGTGGCTTCTCGCCGGACAGCCTCGCCGGCCGCGTGGCCGACTGCGGCTCCAAGTGCATCATCACCGCGGACGAAGGCCTGCGCGGCGGCCGCAAGGTGCCGCTGAAAGCCAATGTGGACGCGGCCATCGCCCAGATCGACGGCGGCGTGGACCATGTGATCGTGGTGCGCCGCACCGGCGGCAAGGTGGACATGCTGCCCGGCCGCGACGTCTATTACGACGAAGCGACCGCCATGGTCACCGATGAGTGCCCGGCTGCGCATGTGCACGCGGAAGATCCGCTGTTCATCCTCTACACCTCCGGCTCCACCGGCAAGCCGAAGGGCGTGCTGCACACCACCGGCGGCTATCTCGTCTATGCGTCCATGACGCATCAATACATTTTCGACTACCACCCCGGCGACATCTACTGGTGCACCGCCGACGTGGGCTGGGTGACCGGCCATTCCTACATCGTCTATGGCCCGCTCGCGAACGGCGCCACCACGCTGATGTTCGAGGGCATCCCCAACTACCCCAGCGTCTCGCGCTTCTGGGACGTGATCGACAAGCACCAGGTCAACATCTTCTACACCGCCCCCACCGCCATCCGCTCGCTGATGCAGGCGGGCGAGGAGCCGGTGAAGCGCACCTCGCGCTCGTCCCTGCGCCTGCTCGGCTCGGTGGGCGAGCCCATCAATCCGGAAGCCTGGGAGTGGTATTACCGCGTGGTGGGCGAGGAGCGCTGCCCCATCGTGGACACCTGGTGGCAGACCGAGACCGGCGGCATCCTCATCACCCCCCTGCCCGGCGCCACCAAGCTGAAGCCCGGCTCCGCCACCCGACCCTTCTTCGGCGTGCTGCCCGAGGTGGTGGACGCGGAAGGCAAGGTGCTTGAGGGCGCCTGCGAGGGCAACCTCGTGATCGCCGACAGCTGGCCGGGCCAGATGCGCACGGTCTACGGCGACCATGAGCGCTTCGAGCAGACCTACTTCTCCACCTATCCCGGCAAGTACTTCACCGGCGACGGCTGCCGCCGCGATGCGGATGGCTTCTACTGGATCACCGGCCGCGTGGACGACGTGATCAACGTTTCCGGCCACCGCATGGGTACGGCGGAGGTGGAAAGCGCCCTCGTCGCCCATCCCAAGGTCTCGGAAGCCGCCGTGGTGGGCTTCCCCCACGACATCAAGGGCCAGGGCATCTACGCCTATGTCACCCTGATGGACGGCCAGGAACCCACCGAGGAACTGCGCAAGGAACTGGTGAACTGGGTGCGCCGCGAGATCGGCCCCATCGCCTCCCCGGACCTGATCCAGTTCGCGCCGGGCCTGCCCAAGACCCGCTCGGGCAAGATCATGCGCCGCATCCTGCGCAAGATCGCCGAGGACCAGTTCGAGAGCCTGGGCGACACCTCGACCCTCGCCGATCCCGGCGTGGTGGAGGACCTCATCCACAACCGCCAGAACAAGCGCGACGCGGCGGCCTGAGCCGCAGCATCCGTGAAAACGAGACCGGCGCCCCTCGGGGCGCCGGTTTTGTTTTGGGCGATGGCTGGTGCGGCGAGTGTGGCAGGTGGACCAGCGAGTTGCGCAGGTACGTGCTCGGAAACGGCGCCCTCCGGCTCGTTCAACAACCACCGTCATGGCCGGCCGTGTGCCGGCCATCCACGCGGGGCGGCTGGGACGGATTTTCGCGCTCTTGCACCAGCGGTCCGGAATGGATGCCCGGAACCTGCTTGATTGCGAGTTCCGTTCACAGAGGCGGGAGTCGGCAACAGCCGACTTCCGGGACAAGCCCGGGCATGACGCTCCGGGCCTTGTCTCAGTCGTATCGAATATCGAAAGGCGCCCTCAGTGGGTCAGGCCGGCGATGGTGTATTCGCCCGCCGCCACGCGTTCGGCGACGCGGGCCATGTATTCGGCGCTCGCGGTCTCGCCATAGGTGGCGACAAGGCTGCGGAGGGCGGTGAACAGCGCCGCCTGCACCAGGCAGTCTTCGTCCAGCCCCTCGCGCACGGCTTCCACCCACGCATCGTTCAGATAGGTGAGCGCGGCGTGGCGGTCGTCCGCGGCCATGTCAGCGATCTCGGGAAGGGCGATGGCTGGGGTGGGCAAGGTCGACACGGCAAGGCCTCCGCGCCGCGAAAATCATGCGGCGCTCCGCACTCTCTAGCATGCCGCGCGCGGGCGTTCAGGCCAGTTCTGACCAAAAGGTTAACGCCGGAATTCTTAATTTCCGCCGTAGCGCACCACGATGTCGTGGGCGAGGCGCGAGCCCTCGTCGAGCTGGCGCTCCACCGCCACCCGCGCCGCCGGCGTGCAGGCGCGGTAGACCTCCGCATAGCTGGAATAGCCGCGGTTGAAGCTCGATATGATCTTCATCCGGCGCGCATCCGAGGGCTGCTCGGTATCGATGAGCGCCTGCATCTCGGTGCGCCAGCGCTGCCCCTCGGAGGTCACGCCGCACAGCGGACGCAGGTAATGCAGCGCGCCGAGGATCTCGGCGAGCCGCATGAGGTCCGAATCATAAGGCGGCGCGGCACCTTCCGTCGGGCCCGCGGCGAACGCGGGGGAGGAGAGCGCGAGCGCGCCGGCGGTGAGAAGAACGAGAATGCGCATGACCTTGCCGTTTCCGCGCCCACTCCTGCGGCGCGGCGCCCTTGCGGTCAAGGCTCGATCACCAGAAGGGCCGCCTGCGCGACCACCTCGGCCAGCCCCTCGGTGGTGGGCAGGGCGGCCACCTCATTGGGGCGGAACCAGCCCACCTCGGCGGCCTCCGCGCCCGTCTGCGGCTCGCCGGCGCGCCAGCGGGCGGCATGGGCGATCACCACGAAATGAGCGGCAAGCTCGCCTTCCTTGTCGCGGATGATGATGTCGCGCGCTGCGGCGAGCCCGACGATGTCGGCGCTGACGCCCACCTCCTCCATCACTTCGCGCACCGCGGCCTGCGCCAGGGTCTCGCCCGGCTCCACCCGGCCGCCGGGCAGGCTCCACAGGCCGGCGCCGGGGTTGGCGGCGCGGCGGGCGAGCAGCACCAGTGGGCCGCGAAACACGGCGGCGCTGGCCGCCAGCGTCGGGCGCACGGTTGGGCGCGGCGCGGCGGCGGGGGTCTGCGGCGAAAGGGTCTCGGTCATGGCAAAGCTCGTACTGGGAAGGCTCAGGCTGAAAGGCTCGGCCCGCCCGTGACGGGCGGCTTGTCGTGGGTGGGCGGGAGCTTACCCTTCCCGTCAACCTGGAGCACGCGATTCGTGACGGCCGAGACGAAGGACCCCTCCCCCCCGCCCAAGGAGACGCCGCAGGCCCCGCCCGAGGCGCTGCCGACGACCCCGCAGGCCCCTGCCCCCGCCCGCCGGAAAAAGCCGGCCCCGGCGCGGGCGTGGCAGCGCATGCTGTCCGGGCGGCGGCTCGATCTGCTCGATCCCTCCCCCCTCGACGTGGAGATCGAGGACATCGCCCACGGCCTTGCCCGTGTCGCCCGCTGGAACGGGCAGACTTCCGGCGCCAACATCTTTTCGGTGGCGCAGCATTCGCTGCTGGTGGAGCGCCTGTCGCGCCGCTCCCACCCGGACCTCGACCCGCGCTGGCGGCTGTGCGTGCTGCTGCACGACGCCCCCGAATATGTGATCGGCGACATGATCTCGCCGTTCAAGGCGGTGCTGGGGGGCGACTACAAGGCGGTGGAGGCCCGGCTCCTGGCCGCCATCTCGATCCGCTTCGGCCTGCCGACGGTCTGGCCGGCACCGCTGGTCAAGATCGTGAAGGCATCGGACCATGCCGCCGCCTATTTCGAGGCGACGCGCCTTGCCGGTTTCGCCGTCGAGGAGGCCAAGGCCTTCTTCGGCCGCCCGGCCCGCCTCGACGCTGCGGCGGAAAAGGACTATCTCACCCCATGGGAGGCAGAGACCGCAAAAACGCGGTTTCTGAAACGGTTCGAGGAGCTGAAGCCATGATCCATGTCTGCTCCCTCGCCAAGCTGCACGATACGGTCGAGACCACGGGCGCGCGGCACGTCATCACGCTCATCAACGGGAACACGGTTCTGACCCGTCCGAGCAATGTGGACCCCACCAACCATCTCTTCCTCGGCATCAACGACATCGTCGAGGAGATCGAGGGCATGGTGGCGCCGGACGAGACGCACATGCACGAGCTGTTCGAGTTCGTGCATGCCTGGCCGCGCGAGGCGCCCTTGGTGATCCATTGCTATGCCGGCATCTCGCGCTCCACCGCGGCGGCCTATGCCACCCTGTGCGCCTTGCTGCCGGACCGCGACGAGATGGAGCTGGCCCAGCGCCTGCGCCACGCCTCGCCCACGGCGACGCCCAATCCGCGCATCGTGGCGCTGGCCGATACGGTGCTGAAGCGGGACGGGCGGATGGTGGCCGCCATCCACGCCATCGGCCGTGGCGCCGACGCCTTCGAGGGTGAGCCCTTCAGCCTGCCGGTGCGCTGAGGCCGGACGGTCCGGCTGCACACTGCGGGATCGGCCCGCCGAAGCGGGAAGGTGCGGTCGCGAGCCCGGCACCAGTGCCTTTGCGTCATGGGCACCCGCAGCGAATGATAGGCGGCTGTCGCGACAGCGTGATCCGCGAAAGCGGCGCGGGGCAATCGCGCTGCGGCGCAGCATGCTCTAGGATCGTGCGCACATCGATCCCGGCCGGCCTCGCAAGCCGGGACCGCCCAGCCCCGCTTCCGACCCTGCCCGCCCGGCGCACCGCCCCTGCTGCGGCCCGCGCGGCCGGAGACTGCCCATGACCTCATCTTCCGCCAGCGCCGAAGGCGCCGGCTTCGGACGCATCTTCGCCATGGCCGCCGCCGCGGGCGTGGCGGTGGCCAACATCTATTACAACCAGCCCATGCTGGCTGTGATGGAGCGCGACCTGCCCGGTCCCCTCACCCCGCTGGTGCCCACGGTGACGCAGATCGGCTATGCCGCCGGCCTGTTCCTGCTGGTGCCGCTCGGTGATGTGGTGGAGCGGCGGCGCCTCATCGTGATCCAATTCGTGGCGGTGGCGGCGGCGCTGGCCTTCTCCGCGCTGGCGCAGGGGCCGCTGGCGTTGCTCGCCGCCTCGCTGCTCGTGGGCCTCGGCTCCACGGTGGCGCAGCAGATCGTACCGCTGGCGGCCCACCTCGCGGCACCGGAAAAGCGCGGCGCCACGGTGGGCATGGTGCTGTCGGGCATCCTCGCCGGCATCCTGCTCAGCCGCACCCTGTCGGGCTTCGTCGCCGCCCATGCCGGCTGGCGCGACATGTTCTGGCTGGGCGTGCCCATGGCGCTCCTCGCCGGAGGCCTGATGGCGCTGACCCTGCCCCGCAGCATGCCCGAGACCAGCCTGTCCTACGGCCGCCTCCTGGGATCGCTGGGCGCCCTGTGGCGCGAGTTTCCCACCCTGCGCCGGGCCGCCGTCACCCAGGCGCTGATCTTCGCCGCCTTCATCGCCTTCTGGACCATCCTGGCCTTCCGGCTGGAAGGACCGCCCTTCCACCTCGGCGCGCAGGCGGCGGGGCTGTTCGGCATTCTCGGCCTCGTGGGCATCTTCGCCGCGCCCCTGTCCGGGCGCTTCGCCGACCGCAGGGGACCCGGCAGCGTGGTGATCTGGGGCGCCGGCCTCGCCTTGGTCGCCTGGCTCATCTTCTTCGCTTGGCCCGGCATCGCCGGCATGGTGGTGGGCGTCATCGTGCTCGACTTCGCCATGCAGGGCGCGCTGGTGGCCAACCAGCACATCGTGTTCGCGCTGCGGCCCGCCGCCCGCGCGCGGCTCAACACCATCCTCATCGGCACCATGTTCGTGGGCGGGGCCTTGGGCTCGGCGGCGGCGACGCTCGCCTGGGGCTTCGGCGGCTGGCCGGCGGTGTGCACGGCGGGACTTGCCTGCGGTGCTCTTGCTCTCGCCATCCAGGCGCTGGGCCGCAGGGGCTGACTATACCATCGACCCCGGTCTTCGACCGGTGCCGAGTGGGTTCGCTCAAGCGCCGCGTGGGCTTGACCAAAGGCCCATGAGCCAAGCTCACCGGCCTTTGGTGCTACCCCAGCACGCAGACGAGGCCGGGCACCGCCACGCCCTTTTCCGCGCGGGTGGACGCGGCCTCCAGCAGCACCACGCCGAGCCCCGCCGTCTCCGCCAGCGCGCGGACATGATCTGCGGAATGGGCATAGCGCAGGGTATCGCGCAGGATCACGCCTTCGCCGTCATGGGTCTCCAGCGTGAAGGCGAAGAGGCCCTCGGGCCTCAGTGCCCGCCGCGCCGCGTGAAGGATGGGCGCAAGGTCCGCCACGTAGCACAGGGCATCGGCGGCGAGGATAAGGTCGAGGCCGGCCTCCGGCACGGCCTCCAGCGCCGCGCCCATCTCGCCGGCCTCAAGCCGGGCATAGAGACCCAGCGCTGCCGCCTTCTCCAGCATGGCGGGGGACAGGTCCACCCCGGAAAGCTGCTCCACCACCGTCGCGAACAGGACCCCGGCGAGCCCGGTTCCGCAGCCCAGATCCAGCCCCTCGGCGAAGGCGAGGGTGCGGCCCCGCGCTGCCGCCCCCCGCGCCACCGCCTCGAACAGCAGCTCCGGCCCGCGATAGGCGAGCTTGTCGCGCAGGGCGGTGTCGAAGCGGTCGGCATATTGATCGAACAAGGTGCGCACATAGGCCGCCGACATGGCCCCCGCCGCCGGCGCCACGCCGAGCCGGGCCAGATGCAGCCCCGCCCCCAGCGCGTCGTCGGGATCGAGCGCGCGCACCCGCTCGAAAGCCTCGGCCGCACCATCACGGTCGGAGAGCGCGGCGCGCGCCTCCCCCAGCAGGAACCAGGCGGCGGCGAAATGGGGGGCGTCCGCCACCGTCTCGGCCAGCAGCTCGGCGCAGGCGCCCGCATCGCCCTCGGCGAGGAAGGCGCGGGCCCAGTCGAGCCGCCGGTCGAGCACGGGATCGCCGGACAGGAGGGTGAAGGCGGAATGAGCCACTGGAACCAAACCTCGCGAAACCGCATTGCGCTTCCCATATAGGTGGCAAGCCGCTTCATAAAGACATGCGCCCGGAAGACCTGCTCTGCCCCTCGCCCAAGGGCCTTTATTCCCCCGCCGGCGACTTCTACGTGGACCCGACGCGCGCCGTGCCGCGGGCGCTGATCACCCACGGCCATTCGGACCATGCCCGCGCCGGCCACGCTTATGTGCTCGCCACCCGGGAGACGCTGGACCTCATGGCCATCCGCTACGGCGAAGGCTTCGCCGGCGCGTCCCAGGCGCTGGCCTATGGCGAGGCGGTGGTCATCAACGGCGTGCGCGTGAGCCTGCATCCCGCCGGCCACGTGCTCGGCTCGGCCCAGGTCCGGCTGGAGAAGGACGGGCTCGTGATCGTGGTGTCCGGCGACTACAAGGACGCCGCCGACCCCACCTGCGCCCCGTTCGAGCCGGTGCGCTGCCAGGTCTTCGTCAGCGAGGCGACCTTTGGCCTGCCGGTCTTCCGCCATCCCCCGGCAGCGGCCGAAACCGAGAAGCTGCTCGCCTCGGTGCGCATCTTCCCGGAGCGCACCCATATCGTCGGCGCCTATTCGCTGGGCAAGGCGCAGCGCATGATGGCGCTGATGCGCGCCGCCGGCCACGACGCGCCGATCTATGTGCACGGGGCGCTCACCGCCATCACCGACTATTACGAGGCTCATGGCATGGCCTTGGGCGACATCCGCCCGGTGAAGGGCACGGACAAGGCCGCCTTCGCGGGCGCTGTGGTGATCGCCCCGCCCTCGGCCATGACCGACATCTGGGCGCGGCGCTTCGCCGATCCCATCACCTGCTTTGCCTCCGGCTGGATGCGGGTGCGCGCCCGGGCCCGGCAGCGCGGCGTGGAGCTGCCGCTGGTGGTGTCCGACCATGCGGACTGGGACGGCCTCTGCGCCTCCATCCAGGCCACGGGCTGCGAGGAGCTGTGGGTGACCCACGGCGCCGAGGATGCGCTGGTCCACTGGGCCCAGACCCGGCAATTGCGCGCCCGCCCGCTCCACATGGTGGGCTATGGCGAAGAGGACGAGGAGGCGGCTCCCGCTGACGGCGCCGCGCCGGGGGCTGAGCCATGAACCGCTTCGCCGCCTTGCTCGACCGCATGTCCTATGAAGCCGGGCGCAACGCCAAGATCCGGCTGATGGCGGACTATTTCCGCACCACGCCGGACCCGGAGCGCGGCTTTGCGTTTGCGGCGCTCACCGGCGCGCTCTCCTTCGCCAATGCCAAGCCCGGCGTGGTGCGCGCGCTCATCATGGAGCGGGCCGACCCGGTGCTGTTCGAGATGTCCTACGATTATGTGGGCGACCTCTCGGAAACCGTCGCCCTCATGTGGCCGAAGCTGGAGGACGCCCCCGCCCACGCGCCGCTCCTGTCCGAGATCGTCCACGGCCTCTCCACCCTCTCCCGCTCCACCCTGCCCCGCCGCCTGGCCGACTGGCTCGACGGGCTGGACGAGACCGGCCGCTGGGCGCTGCTGAAGCTCATCACCGGCGCCATGCGGGTGGGCGCCTCCGCCCGCCTCGCCAAGACTGCGGTGGCAAGCCTTGGAAGCGTCACGCCGGACGAGGTGGAGCTGGTCTGGCCCGGCCTCGCGCCGCCCTATGAAGCGCTGTTCGCCTGGGTGGAGGGCCATGGGCTGCGGCCTGAGACCTCCAACCCCGCCCCGTTCCGCCCGGTGATGCTGGCCCACGCCATCGAGGAAGCCAATTTCGCCGACCTCGCTCCCGGCGACTTCAGCGCCGAATGGAAGTGGGACGGCATCCGCGTGCAGGCGGTGGCCGGCACCGGGCCGGACGGGGTGCGGGCGGTGCGGCTTTATTCCCGCACCGGTGAGGACATCTCCGAGGCCTTCCCCGACCTTGCCGATTCCATCGCCTTCGACGGCGCCATGGACGGGGAATTGCTGATCGTCCGCGCGGGGCGGGTGGAGCCGTTCAACGTGCTCCAGCAGCGGCTCAACCGCAAAACCGTCACGGTGAAGATGCTGGCGGAATTTCCCGCCCACATCCGCGCCTATGACCTGCTGGTGGAGGGCGGCGAGGACCTGCGCGCCCTGCCCTTCGCCGCCCGCCGGGCGCGGCTGGAGGCGCTGGTGGGGAAGCTGTCGTCGCCCCGCATCGACCTCTCCCCGCTGGTGCCGTTTGCCGGCTGGGATGACCTCACCCGTGCCCGCGCAGACCCTGCCTCTGCCGGCGCCGGGCCGGACGCCGGGGCGGTGGAAGGGGTGATGATCAAGCGTGCCGACAGCCCCTATCTGCCCGGCCGCCCCAAGGGGCCGTGGTGGAAATGGAAGCGCGATCCGCACACGGTGGACGCCGTGCTCATGTATGCCCAGCGCGGCCACGGCAAGCGCTCGTCCTTCTATTCGGACTACACTTTCGGGGTGTGGACGCAGGGCGAGGAGGGCGATGTGCTGGTGCCCGTGGGCAAGGCCTATTTCGGCTTCACCGACGAGGAGCTGAAGCTGATCGACGCCTTCGTGCGGCGCGCCACCATCAACCGCTTCGGCCCGGTGCGGGAGGTGGTGCACGAGAAGGACGAGGGGCTGGTGCTGGAAGTGGCCTTCGAGGGCCTCGCCCGCTCCACCCGCCACCGCTCCGGCATCGCCATGCGCTTCCCCCGCATCGCCCGCCTGCGATGGGACAAGCCGCCGGGCGAGGCCGACCGGCTGGAGACGCTGGAGGCGCTGCTGCGGTAGGCGTTGCTGCTGAAAGCGCTCTCCCTACTGGCTCGCCCAGATGATGCGCGCCATCCACTCCAGCTGGTCCAGCGGGATCTGCCGGTCCTCGTGGGCGGGGTTGAGGGAGCGCAGCTCCACGTGGCGGGTGGTTCTGCGCACCAGCTCCTTGGCCAGGACCTCGCCCTCGCGGGTCTTCACCACCACCCGGTCGCCGCGCCGCACCGGCGTGCCCGGCGAGACCACCACGATGTCGCCGTTGCGATAGACCGGCTGCATGGAATCCCCCGCAATCTCCAGCGCGTAGGCGTGCCGGTCCTCCACTTCGGGAAAGGCGATCTCGTCCCAGCCCGTGCCGACGGGAAAGCCGGCATCGTCGAAGAAGCCGCCCGAGCCCGCCTGGGCGAAGCCGATCTGCGGGATGGCGTGGATGGGACCCGTCAGCGGCTGGCTTTCCTCGGCGAAGCCGTGGGTCCCGCCATGGCGCTCATCGGCCGGCACCATCATGGCGAAGAACAACTCGGCGCTGGTGCCGGTGGCCGACAGGGCCTTGGCGATGCTCTCCGTGGAGGGCCAGCGCAGGCGGCCGTCGGTGGTGATGCGCTTGGAGCGGTTGAACGTGGTGGGGTCGAGCCCGGACCGCCGCGCCAGCCCCGACGTGGACAGCCCATGCTGTTCCGCGAGCTGGTCGATGGCACGCCAGACCTGGCCGTGAGTGAGCATCGAGCTTCCGTGTCCTGCTGCTTGAGTCCGGACAATAAGAATTTGTTCCCTGTTTGTACAGGACTTCTGTCCTGATGCAACCCTGAGACGCATAAGGTTGCCGTTTTGTTCGATCCCGCGTAAGGGAGCCGCTGAAGATCCCCGTCGCGGAGTTGCCCCGTGCCTGACACCTCCCCCACCCCTGCCATCATCTTCAAGATCTGCCCCGCCCCCCTGTGGGCGCAGGCGGAGGCCGAGGGCGTATTCTCCGGCGCGCCGGTGGACTACGCGGACGGCTATATCCATTTCTCTACCGCCGCGCAGGCGCGGGAAACGGCAGCGCGGCATTTCAAGGGCGCCGGCGACCTCAAGCTCGTCGCGGTGGCGGCCGAGCCGCTGGGCGCGGCCCTGCGCTGGGAGCCCTCGCGCGGCGGCGCCCTCTTCCCCCACCTCTACGGCCCCCTGCCGCTTGGCGCCGTGCTGTGGGTGAAGGACCTGCCGCTGGGGCCAGACGGCGCCCACGTCTTCCCGGACATGGCCTGATCACGCCCCGAAGGTGCGGCGCTCCAGCGCCGGCAGGCGCAGCGCCTGGAACGCCCCGCGGGCGATGAGGAAGGCGAGGAAGGCGAGCCATAGGCCGTGATTGCCGAGCCCCCGCAGCCCCCACCAGGCGGCGAGATAGACCGCGAGGGCACACAGCATCAGGTTACGCATGTCGCGCGACCACAGGGCGCCGATATAGACCCCATCGAAGGCATAGGCGGCAACGCCCGCCACCGGCAGCAGCGCGGCATAGATGAGGAAATCGCGCGCCGCCGCGCGCACCTCTTCGCTCGTGGTCATGGCATCCACGATGGCCGGGCCGATGGCGAGATACAGCGCGCAGGCCACCAGCGCGAACACCAGCCCCCAGATGAGGCACAGCCGCACCCCGGTGGAGAAATCCGCCCGCCGGCGCCCGCCCACCGCCGCGCCGCAGATCTGCTCGGCGGCGGTGGCGAAGCCGTCGAGGAAATAGGCGGCCACCATCACCATGTTCTGGAGCACGGCGTTGGCGGCCAGCGTCACATCCCCCGCCCGCGCGCCCTGCGCGGCGAAGAAGGAGAAGGCGAACATCAGCGCCGCCGTGCGGATCATGATGTCGCGATTGAGCAGGAACGATTCGGCGAGCCGCGCCCGGTTGAACAGTACCCCGCGCGGCAGGGCCACCGCGCCGCCCAGCATCCTCAGGCACAACAGCAGCCCCGCCGCGGTGCCGGCGATCTCCGCCATCAGCGTGCCGGCGGCCGCGCCCGTGACACCCCAGCCGCCGCCGAGCACGAGGCCGGCGGTGAGCACCATGTTGAGCAGGTTCATGCCCACCTGCAGCGCCAGCGCCCGGCCGGTGCGCCCGAGGCCCACCAGCCAGCCCAGCACCACGTAGTTGGCCAGGGTGAAGGGCGCGGCGAAGATGCGCACGGCATAATAGGCGCGCACCGCCGCGTTCACCTCCTCGCTCGCGCCGGCAAGGCCAAGGGCGGCGTAGGCGATGGGCGCCTGAAGGGCGATGAGCACCAGACCCAGCGCCCCGGCCAGCAGCAAGGCGCGGGCGAGCACGGCGCGCTCTTCCACGCCGTCGCGCCGGCCCACGGCCTGGGCGGCGAGGCCCACCGTGCCCATGCGCAGGAAGCCGAACACCCAGAACAGCATGTCGAAGATGACGGCGGCGAGCGCCACGCCGCCCAGCAGCGCCGCATCGCCCAGCCGCCCCACCACCGCTGCGTCCACGATGCCCAGCAGCGGCGTGGTCAGGTGCGCCACCGTCATGGGCAGCGCTATGGCGAGCACCCGCCGATGCGTGACCCGGCCGTCAGCCGCGGCGAGGGTCATGGGGGATCAGCCCCGGCCGAGGACGCGCAAAATGAGCCAGAGCGGGATGACCACCACGGCGCCGAGCAGGAAATAGCGCCACAGCCGCTCCACAGCCTCGAAGCTGAAGTTGAACAGGCTGCGCACCAGCCGTTCCAGGCTGGTGAGGATGTTCATGGGGTCGATGCCCAGCGCCGCGAGGATGACGCCCACCACCACCGAGAGGATGACGAGGCGCACCAGCACCCAGGCGGGCGACCCGCCGAAGAAACGGGTGATCTCGTTGGTCTCGGGCATGGGGTCCTCCTGTCGGAAGGCAGGTCTAGCACAGCTTCGCGCGCGCCGGGAATGCGGCCGCTCAGAGCGCGATCCGATCGGATCGGCGCGTGCGCTCCGGGAAATCCCCATGTGACACCAGCTTCCGTTGGCCGCCGGCGGGGCGCCCTCTAAAGTCCGCCTCGCCCATGGCGGCCGAACGGATGACACGCGTGCCCACAGCCGAGTTTCTCTTCGCCATCTGGGGCCTTCTGCTCACGCCCGGCCCCACCAACACGCTGCTGGCCCTGTCCGGCGCGTCGGCGGGCTTGCGCCGGTCCACGCGGCTGATGCCGGCGGAGCTTGCCGCCTACCTCCTCGTGGTAACGCCGCTGGCGCTGTTCGGGGCCGACCTCCTCGCTCGGCAGCCGCTCGCGGCCAGCGCGGTGAAGCTCGCGGCGGCGGGCTGGGTCGCCTTCCTCGCCGTGAAGCTCTGGCGGGTGGAAGCGGGCCGCGCCCAGGTGGAGGCCATCACCCCGCGCCGGGTGTTCGTGACGACGCTGCTCAATCCCAAGGGGCTGATCATCGGCCTCACGCTCCTGCCCCATGGGGCCGCGCCGGTCTTCCTGCTGCATCTCGGCCTGTTTGCCGCCTCGGTCCTGATGGTGGCGGCGATCTGGGCCGGCGCCGGCGGGATGATGAAGCGCGACACCGCCGAGCCGCCCCTCGTCTATCGACGCGCCGCCGCCTGCTGGCTCGCTCTCCTCGCCGCCGCGCTGGTCGGCGCCGCGCTGCGGGCCTGAGGGATCGCGCGGAAGGTCCGCGTTGCTGCGCCGGCAGATCATCCGGCGGCGAGGAAGGCCTTGACCAGCGCGACGGTCGCGGCCGGGTTCTCCTCCATGATCCAGTGCCCGCTGCCGGGGACGACGGCGCCCTGAACGTCCGTGGCGGCGAATTTCATCACCTCCGCCATGGTCAGGCCGAACGACATTTCGCCGCCCAGCGCCAGCACCGGCACAGTGAGCTTGCCGGCGGCGAGGAAGGCCTTGTTGTCGATCGCATCCTGGTCGAAGGCGGCAAACTGGGCGAAGCCGGCCCGCATGGCGCCCGGCAAGGCATAGAGCGCGGCGTAGTGCGCCCGTGCCGCCTCGCCGAAATGGCTGGGATGGGCGGAGAATTCGTTCCAGAAGCGGTCGAGGTAGATGCGTTCGCGCCCCGCCACCAGCCGCTCCATGTCCGGGCCACCGAAGCGGAAATGCCAGAGCAGCGGATTCTTGAGGATCTCCTCCCACGGCCCCACACCCGGCAACGGCGCGTCGATGAGGACAAACCGTGTCACCCGGTCGCGATGGAGGGCGGCGAAGGCGAAGCCCACCATGTTGCCGATGTCGTGGGTGACGAGGGCGGCCTTCTCGATGCCCAGCGCATCCAGCACGCCGGCGACATCGCCGGCCTGGGTCTTCTTGTCGAAGCCGCCATCCGGCTTTGCCGAAAGCCCCATGCCCCTCAGGTCCGGCACAACCACGGTATGGTCCGGCGCCAGCGCGGCAGCCATCGCGCCCCACATGTCGCCGGTTTCGCCATAGCCGTGCAGCAGGACGACCACCGGCCCGCTGCCGCCGAAGCGGACATGGATGGTCGTGCCGTTGGTTGCGATCTCCCGCGTGCGGAAATCCGCAGGGAAGGGAATGACCTGCGCAGGCGCGGCGCCGGTGGCGGCTGTGTCAGAGGTGGCGGTGTCAGGCATGGGACTTCCTCCGTCGCAGCAACCTCGAAGCGCGTGCGCGTCCGGAGGAGTATGGCCTCATACGGCCGCGGGCAGTAGTGTGGCGTGGCTGGTTTCCGCTCGCCGCAAACGGAACCCGCAACGAAGGCGATGATCGGGAATCCGGATCCGGAATTTGCCTCTCCGGCGCAAAGGTGCTAACCACCCGCACTTCACGAGGACGGCCATGCCGATCCCGCCGACCGGACCTTGAGTCCGGAGGTCACCGCCCGACAGCGCGTTGCGCCCTCGGGCGCGATCTGCGTTGTCTTGAGGCGTAGCCGTCTCGACACGTGCGCGGGGCCGGCACCGGCCCGTCTTATGTGAAACCCAAACCACGGACGGCCATGTTCGATACCCTTTCCGACCGCCTCGGCGGCATACTCGACAAGCTGAAGCGGCGCGGCGCCCTCACCGAGGCCGACGTGGGCGAGGCCATGCGCGAGGTGCGCCGGGCGCTGATCGAGGCGGACGTGGCCCTCGACGTGGTGCGCTCCTTCACCGACCGGGTGAAGAACCGCGCCGTGGGCGTGGAGGTCATCAAGTCGGTAACCCCCGGCCAGATGGTGGTCAAGATCGTCCATGACGAGCTGGTCGCCACCCTGGGCTCCGACGCCGACCCCATCGACCTCAACGCCCCCGCCCCCGTCCCCATCCTGATGGTCGGCCTGCAGGGCTCGGGCAAGACCACCTCCACGGCCAAGATCGCCAAGCGCCTCAC
Organism: Xanthobacter oligotrophicus; assembly: GCF_008364685.1. Lineage (GTDB taxonomy): Bacteria > Pseudomonadota > Alphaproteobacteria > Rhizobiales > Xanthobacteraceae > Xanthobacter > Xanthobacter oligotrophicus. The sequence goes on along the minus strand of NZ_VTTL01000004.1, from coordinate 135,010 downwards.
CGAACGCGGCAAGCGCAAGGTGCTGATGGCGTCCCTAGACACCCGCCGCCCCGCCGCCATGGAGCAGCTCGCCACCCTCGGCAAGCAGGTGGACGTGGCCACCCTGCCCATCGTCGCCGGCCAGAGCGCGGTGCAGATCGCCAAGCGCGCCATCGAGGCGGCGAAGCTCGGCGGCTACGACGTGGTCATGCTCGACACCGCCGGCCGCGTGACGCTGGACGAGGCCCTCATGGCCGAGGTGGCCGAGGTGAAGGCCGCCACCAGCCCGCACGAAGTGCTGCTGGTGGCCGACAGCCTCACCGGCCAGGACGCGGTGAACACCGCCAAGGCCTTCGACGGCCGGGTCGGCCTTACCGGCATCGTGCTCACCCGCGCCGACGGCGACGGCCGCGGCGGCGCGGCGCTGTCCATGCGCGCGGTCACCGGCAAGCCCATCAAGCTGCTCGGCACCGGCGAGAAGATGGACGCCCTGGAGGATTTCGATCCCCATCGCGTGGCCGGCCGCATCCTCGGCATGGGCGACGTGGTCGCCTTGGTGGAGAAGGCCGCCGAGGCCATCGACATCGAGAAGGCGAAGGTCACCGCCGAGCGCATGCGCAAGGGCACCTTCGACCTTGACGACCTGCGCAGCCAGCTGGAGCAGATGGCGAAGATGGGTGGCTTAGGCGGCCTCATGGGCATGCTGCCCGGCGTCGCCAAGATGAAGAACCAGATCGCCTCCGCCAATCTCGACGACAAGGTGTTCAAGCGGCAGGTGGCCATCATCAATTCGATGACGCCGAAGGAGCGCCGCGCCCCCAAGCTCCTCGACGCCTCGCGCAAGCGCCGCATTGCGGCCGGCTCGGGCACCAAGGTGGAGGAAATCAACCGCCTCCTGAAGATGCATCGCCAGATGGCCGACGTGATGAAGTCCCTCGGCGGCGCCGCCGGCAAGCGCGGTCCCCTGGCGGGCCTTGCTGGCATGATGGGCTTCGGCGGCGGCGGGCCTTCGCCCGAGATGCTCAAGGACATGGCCGACAAGATGGGCGCCGGCGGTCCCGGCGGCGCGGGCGGACTGCCGCCCAACTTCCCCGGCCTGCCGGGGGGCCTGCCCTCCAAGTTCCCCGGCGGCCTGCCGGGCCTGCCGAAAGGCCTTCCTGGACTGGGAGGCTCGAAGAAGAAGTAACGCGGATTCCAACTCTCCATCATGGCCGGGCTCGGATGCCCGGCACAGGCCGGGTCTGACGACCCCGACCAGCACGATCACCTAATCGCACGATCACCTAATCGAACGACCAAAGGAAGAAACTCATGTCCCTGAAGATCCGTCTCGCCCGCGGCGGCGCCAAGAAGCGCCCCTACTACCGCATCGTCATCGCCGACGCCCGCTCGCCCCGCGACGGCCGCTTCATCGAGAAGATCGGCACCTTCAACCCGCTGCTGGCCAAGGATGCCGAGAACCGCGTGGTGCTCGACCTCGACAAGGCCAAGGCCTGGCTCGAGAAGGGTGCCCAGCCCACCGACCGCGTCGCCCGCTTCCTGGACGCCGCCGGCCTGCTGAAGCGCGATGCCAAGAACAACCCCAAGAAGGGCGAGCCCGGCGAGAAGGCCAAGGAGCGCGCCAAGGAGCGGGCCGAGAAGGCCGCCGCCGGCACCGAGGACGCCGCCGCCGAGTGAGGCCCACGGCCTCGTCTCTGACGGTTCAAAGGGGGGCGCCCGGCGCCCCCCTTTTCTTTTGCGCGGGAGGCTTGTGCGCCGAGGGGGGTGCGCCGAATGACGGCTTCCCTTCGGTCCGCGGCCGAAATCGCGGCGCCGGGTGCCGCTGCGCCCTTTCCATCCTCCGCCAACATCCCATCTAGACGGGAGCCTCGAAGCTCGGGCGCGGCGGCATGGGCGGTTCCACCCGCGCGCCAGCCGGTCTAGAGAAAGAGGCGACAGACCGATTCCTTGAAAAGCCTTTCCTGCCCGGAGCGTCGCATGTCCGAATCCGTCACCCTCTCGTTCGCACGGCTCACCGCCGCCCCCAAGGGCGTGCTGATCGTGCTGACCGACGAGACCCTCGCCTTCGGCGCGCAGACGCAGAAGCTGCTGAAGGGCGCCGATGCCGCCATCACCCGCGCCTTCGACGCCGAGCGCTACAAGGGCAAGGCCTGGAGCACCATCGACCTGCTCGCCCCCGCCGGCCTCGATGCGCCGCGCCTGGTGGTGATCTCCGTGGGCAAGGCCGGGGAGCTGAAGCCCTCCGATTTCCTCAAGCTCGGCGGCGTGGCGGCGGGCAAGATCCCCTCCTCCGCCCGCGAGGCGACCGTGGTGCTCGATCTGCCGGGCGCCAAGATCGGCCCCGAGTCGGCGTCCGAAGTGGCCCTCGGCATCCGCCTGCGCACCTACAGCTTCGACCGCTACAAGACCAAGAAGAAGGACGACACCGAGCGCGGCGCCCTCGCCGTGACCCTGCTGGTATCCGATGAGGCCGGCACCAAGCGCGCCGTCACCGCCGCCGATGCGGTGGGCGACGGCGTGCTGTTCGCCCGCGACCTGGTGAACGAGCCCGCCAACGTGCTCGACCCGCCCGAGTTCGCCCGCCGCGCCGAGGAGCACCTGTCGTCCGTGGGCGTCGAGATCGAGGTGCTGGACGACGCCGGCCTCGCCCGCGCCGGCATGCACGCCTTGCTTGGCGTCGGCCAGGGCTCCATCAAGGAGAGCCGCGTCGTCATCATGCGCTGGAACGGCGGGCCGGCCGGCGAGCCGCCCGTGGCGTTCATCGGCAAGGGCGTGACCTTCGACACCGGCGGCATCTCCATCAAGCCAGCCGCCGGCATGGAGGACATGAAGGGCGACATGGGCGGCGCCGCCTGCGTCACCGGCCTGCTCTATGCCCTCGCCGCCCGCAAGGCGAAGGTGAATGCGGTGGGCCTCATCGGCCTGGTGGAGAACATGCCCGATGGCGCTGCCCAGCGCCCCGGCGACATCGTCACCTCCCTGTCGGGCCAGACCATCGAGATCATCAACACCGATGCCGAGGGCCGGCTCGTGCTCTCCGACGTGCTCTGGTACGCCAAGGAGCAGTTCAAGCCCAAGTTCATGATCGACCTTGCCACCCTCACCGGCGCCATCCTGGTGGCGTTGGGGTCGGAATATGCCGGCCTGTTCTCCAACGACGACGCCTTGAGCGAGCGCCTCACCAAGTCCGGTCAGGAGACCGGGGAGCGGGTGTGGCGCATGCCGCTGGGCCCGGAATACGACAAGCTGGTGGATTCCAAGTTCGCCGACATGAAGAACACCGGCGGCCGCCATGCCGGCTCCATCACCGCCGCCCAGTTCCTCCAGCGCTTCGTGGACAAGACCCCCTGGGCGCACCTGGACATCGCCGGCACCGCCATGTCGTCGCCCGCCTCCGACATCAACAAGAGCTGGGGCTCGGGCTGGGGCGTGCGCCTGCTCAACCAGCTGGTGAAGGATCACTACGAGGGGTGAGGCGGCACGCCTCTCTTGTCGTCAAGCCTCTCCCACCGTCGCCCTCCGGCTTGACCGGAGGGCCCATCTCCCGGCAAGCGCAGGCGCCGAAGAGTTGGGACAAGCGGCGCCATGGATCCTCCGGTCAAGCCGGAGGATGACGGGGGGAGGCAGAACGCGGTGCGGCGACTTATTCCGCCGGACCGGCGTGCGGGGGATGCTTCGGCTCGGTCAGGCGCATGGCGGCGTAGCCCATAGCGATCACCACCACGGGCAGCACCACATATGCATAGAGCGGCCGATCATATCAGTCGTCCAAGCACGCTTCTCGCCATGACAGGCCCGCGTGCTTTCAGCTCGCTGGTGAAACGCCGTTGCACGAGATAAATGACCTATTGCGATGGCCTCGACCACGGCGCATCGCCGAGACTGATTTTCGTTCCATGGGAGACACAGTGAAATCCAGTCACTGTCTCTGTTGATTGCCTTTCGACACGACGCTCGAATTCCACTACGTCAATTTTCACGCGCTCCCAAAACACCTGCTCGCATTTATCCGTTTCCAAAAGCCCTGGAAAAAAGGCGCTTAAAAGTCTCAAAATAAAAATGAGGGGCTTTACTTTCGTAAAAATTTTTGCGATAATGTTCATAGAAAAATTCCTCGCTTTGTTGGCGCAAAACGAGGGGAGTATTGATGTAGAAGGCGCCCGAGGTCAAGAGGTTTCTTGGATCTTGGAGAGACGCCCTATATCGTAATCATCCATGACCGAAATCCTCTTCTACCACCTCGAACGCCGCCCGCTGGAGCAGGTGCTGCCGACGCTTCTGGAGAAGTCGCTGGAGCGCGGCTGGCGGTGCGTGGTGCAGTGCGGGTCGGCGGAGCGGCGCGATGCGCTCGATGCGCATCTGTGGACCTACAGCGAGGCCTCGTTCCTGCCCCACGGCACCGAGGCCCAGCCGGTGCCGGAGCGCCAGCCGGTGCTCATCTCCACCACCGAGGCCAACCCCAACGGCGCGCAGGTCCGCTTCCTGGTGGATGCCGTGCCGCTGGCCGATTCCACGCCCTATCTGCGCGTGGTGCATCTGTTTGACGGGCGCGACGATGAGCAGGTGGCCGCCGCCCGCGAGCGCTGGCGCGAGGCCAAGGCCGCCGCCACCGCGCAGGGCCACGACCTCACCTATTGGCAGCAGGACGAGAACGGCCGCTGGGTGCGCAAGGCGTGAACCCGAGCCCGCGCGGCGCTTGAGCGAAAACACGGCGTGAACCACCCCCGCGCGGCGTTTGAGCGAAACCCGCTCACGCCTTCGGGCGGCGGAAGGCCCTCAGCAGGAAGGTGAGCACCGGCACCACCAGCCCCGGCACCGCCGCGAAGGAGGCGAACTGGGACAGGCTGGACGAGGTGGCCTTCATCTCCGCCTGCACCGCGTCCATGGCGGCCTGGTTCACCTGGTTGGCGAGGCCGAGTTCCCGCGAGGGCTTCAGCGTCGCGCCCACCACCGCCACGATGAGGGCCAGCACCAGCCCCCCGGCGCCGACCACAACGGCCGCCCAGATCGCCCCCAGCGAGGCTTCCAGCGCGAGGAACAGCGCCACGCCGAGCATCACCACGCCGAAGCTCGCCACCAGCGCCGCGAAGGCGAACAGGCCCACCCGCGCCGCCACGTGGCGCAGGTGGATCTCGGCGATGATGGTGTTGGTGCGCAGCAGGATCTTGAGGTTCCGCGCCAGCTGATCGACATTCATCCCGCATTCCTTCCCGTGCGCACGATCGTCACCGGCCGCAGCAGCGCGCCGACCACCACTCCGGCCAGGAACGACACCGCCATCCAGGCCAGGGGATTGAGCCGCACCGCGCGCCGCGCGCGCCTTGATCCCGCATCCATGGCGGCATCAGGGGCCGCCGCGTCCGTCTCCATGGCCGCCTTCAGGGCAGCGCCCGAAAGCTCGCTCTGGAGCCCCATCAATTCCGTATGCCGCTCTTCGCCCAATGATGCCTCCCGGATCACCATGTGGGCCGCCTGAGAGGGGACCACCGGCGTTTCCCTGTCAAGCTGACCTGCGTGTACAACTGTCCGCGGCGGCGATTGATCCGTGCCGCCGGATCCTGCATCCAGAGCCCCCGGACCCGCCCTCCCATGACCGCGCCAAACCCGACCGCCCCAGACCACACGCCCCATCGCCAAATCGATTATTTCTTCTCCTGCGTCAGCCCGTGGAGCTTCCTTGGCCACGCGCCATTCATGGCGGTGGCGCGACGGCACCACGCCGCCGTCGCCTTCCATCCGGTGGAGCTGGGGCCTGTATTCGCGCAGACCGGCGGCCTGCCGCTGGCCAAAAGGGCGCCGGAGCGCCAGCGCTACCGGCTGGTGGAACTCCAGCGCTGGCGGGCCAAGCTCGGGGTGGACCTTCATCTGGCGCCGGCCTTCTGGCCCTTCGACGGCGCGCTGGCGGACCAGACCATCATCGCCGCCCTTCAGGCCGGCCTGCCGGTGGATGACCTCGTCGCCCGCATCTGTTCGGGCGTCTGGCAACGGCAGGAAAATCTCGCCCTGCCGGAGGTCATCGCCGGCCTCGCCGACGCCGTGGGCCTGCCCGGCGACAGCCTCGTCGCGGCGGCCCAGGGCGAGGCGGCGAAAGCGGCCTATCTGGACAACCGGGAGAAGGCCATGGCGGCGGACGTGTTCGGCGCCCCGTCCTATGTGCTCGACGGCGAGGTGTTCTGGGGCCAGGACCGCATCGAACTCCTGGATGAAGCCCTCGCCAGCAAGCGTCCGCCGTTCCGGCCGACGGCGTGAGAGTCCATCCGGCGAATCGGGGGCAGGATCAGGGCAAACCATGAGGCGCGAAAAGAATGCGCTCATTCCGGCCAAGCTTCAGGTTAACTCGGATAGAGTGGAATCAGACAAGGTCCGAAATCAACCGGGCCGCTGTGGATGGGAGGGTGTTCAATGGTCACGAGACGGCAGGCATTGAGGTCAGTCGGCGGCATGGTCTTGGGATACGGGGCCTCCCTCGCGGCCGGCTCCCGGCTCGCGGCCGCCGCTGCGGAGAGCATCACCCTTCCCTTCGCCAACGGCGAGCGGCCGCTTGTGACCTATCCCGGCAAGCGGGCGCTGATCGGCCTGACATCGCGTCCGCCGCAGCTGGAAACCCCGTTTTCGGTGTTCAACGAGGGCATACTGACGCCGAACGACGCGTTTTTCGTGCGCTATCATCTGGCCGACATCCCGCTGGAGATCGACCCGGCAGCCTTCCGCCTGGAGGTGAAGGGCAAGGTCTCGACGCCGCTTTCGCTTTCGCTCGACGAGCTGAAGACCAAGTTCGATCCGGTCGAGTATGTCGCCGTGCATCAATGCTCCGGCAACAGCCGGGGCTTTTTCGAGCCGCGTGTGGGTGGCGGGCAGGCCGGCAACGGCTTGATGGGCAATGCCCGGTGGAAGGGCGTGACCCTGAAATCCGTGCTGGAAAAGGCCGGCATCGCCAGCGGGGCGGTGGAAGTCTATTTCACCGGGCTCGACAATCCCGTCATCCCGGAGACGCCGCGTTTCGCCAAGTCGCTGAAGCTTGATCATGCGCTCGATGGCGAGGTCATGCTGGCCTACCAGATGAACGGTGAGGACCTGCCCTGGCTGAACGGCTTCCCGCTGCGCCTCGTGGTCCCCGGCTATTTCGGCACCTACTGGGTCAAGCACCTCAACCACATCGCCGTTCTCGACAAGCCGCTCGACAATTTCTGGATGAGCACGGCATATCGCATCCCCGACAATGACTGCGCCTGCGTGCCTGCGGGCGGCAAGCCCGAGAAAACCGTGCCCATCGGCCGCTTCGCCGTCCGCTCGTTTCTCACCAACGTTCTCGATGGCGCAACGGTGGCGGCGGGCAAGCCGGTGGCATTGCGCGGGATCGCCTTCGACGGCGGCTCGGGGATCGCTCGCGTGGAGGTCTCGGCCGATGGCGGCAAGTCCTTCACGCCTGCCGCGCTCGGCGCGGATCTTGGCAAATACTCGTTCCGCGAATGGACCGCCAACGTGACACTGCCCGCCGGCCGGCACACGCTCAAGGTGCGGGCCACCAACGCGCTCGGCCAGACCCAGCCCATGGAGGCCCGATGGAACCCATCCGGCTACATGCGCAGCGTCGTCGAGACCACCAACGTCGTGGCCGGGTGAGGGACAGAGCGATGATCAAGCATCTCAAATCCCTCGCCATGGCGGTCGCGATCGCCGGTACCTTCGCGGGGCCTCTCGCCGGCTTGGTAGTGGCCAAACCCTTGACCTACGAGCTTCCGGAAGAGACCGCAGTGTTCAAGCCGGGACCTGGGATCGAGTCCGCACAAAACAATTGCGCCGCCTGCCATTCGGCGGACTACGTCACCACCCAGCCGCCGCACATGGGGCGGCCGTTCTGGGAGGCTGAAGTCCACAAGATGATCTCGGCCTACCATGCCCCGATCGACGATACCGACGCCAAGGCGATCATCGATTACCTGGCAGCGACCTACTAGGGCGTCTTCGAGCGAAATGGACCGCAGCCTGATCGGCGAAAGCTTCCATATCTGAAGTTTAGAGCCTGACCTACCAACCCGATTGCGGTGCAATACGGTCGGTGGGTCAAGGCGGGCCACGGGATCGAGGCTGGTCCCTATGCCTTGAGGCATCCCGTAAAGGTCCGGCCGCCCCTTCCGGACCGGATCGGAGCGCTTATGTTTCGCCAAAGGCGGCCGCGCGCCGCCCCTCACGGGAGGCGATGATGACCCGTTCCACCGCTGATCTGCGCCTCGTCGCCCTGTGCGCCCTTGTTTTCTCGCCGCTGGCGGCAACGCCAGCCATGGCGCAGGGCGCGCCCCAAGGAACAGCCCAAGCGGCACCGTCCGCTGAGACCTCCGCGCCGCGCTTCGCGTTCGCCCCGGTGGAGGGCGGCGCGCTGAAGCTCGACCGGGAGACGGGCCGGGTGTCGCTGTGCGCCAAGCGGCCCTCGGGCTTCACCTGCGAGGCGGTGCCCGACACCCGCGATGCCTATGAGGCCGAAATCGCCCGGCTCAAGGCCGAGGTGGATACCCTGCGCCGCGCCGCCGCGGTCGCGCCACAGCCTTTGCCGCCCCAGCCGGGAGCGCCGGTGCCGCCGCCGGGCGCAGCACCCAACGCCACCGACCTCGACCAGGCCTTCGCCTATGCGGAACGCTTCTACCGGCGCCTGAAAGGCCTGATCGACGAGTTGCGCGCCCCGAGCGACGAGGAGCGCCTCTGACTAGCGTTCAGAACTCGCTCAGGTAGGTGCACATGCGCTTCAGGCCCTGATCGGCAAGGGTGCCGGGAAAGCCGATGAAGACGTGGCAGCCGCCGGGATAGACATCGAGCGCCGCCGCGTTGCCAGCCGCGAGCCAGGCGTTGGCCATGAACAGGGTATCGTCGAGCAACGCGTCGCGCGTGCCCACCATGAACAGTGCCTTCGGCAGGCCCTTCAGGTTGCCGAGCAACGGGGAGACGTCCGCCTCTTCCGCCTTGCCCTCCAGCCGAAGATAATTGTTCACGAAGAAGGTGATGTCCTTCGTGTTCAGCACCAGCGGCTCGTCGCCCCAGTTGCGCGCGGAGGGGGTGAGGCGCAGGTCGAAGCAGCCCGCCGTCAGCACCGCCGCCGAGAAGGGCGAGAGCTGGTGGTTGTCGCGCAGCCGCACCAGGGTCGCCACCGCGAGCGTCGCCCCGCCCGATTCGCCGCCGATGGCGAAGCGCTCGGTGCCGAAGCGCGCGCCGCCTTCCTTTACCAGCCACAGCGCCGCCGCCTCGCAATCGTCGGGGCCGGCGGGATAGGGCTCCTCAGGGGCGAGGGCGTAGTCCACCGAGACCACGGCAAGCCCGCACTGGCCGGCGATGCGATCCAGCATCCCCTCGTTCTCCCGCGCCGAGCCGACGGTCCAGCCGCCGCCGTGGATGTGGAGGTAGACACCCTTGGGCGCCTCATCCGGCAGGTAGATGCGCACCGGAATATCCCCGCGCGGGCCGGGAATGGTCTCCTGCCGCGCCCGCGCGCTTTCAGGCGCCAGCGGGAAGACGCCCTTGCCGGAAAGCCGCGCGGCGCGGATCTCCGGCAGCGGCACCGCCCAGCGGTCGGGAATGGTCTTCATGATCTTGACGATGGCGTCGTTGACCATGCGGGTATCGGGCGCGACGGACGCCGGCGAGAACACGGCGGCATCGAGAACCAGCTTCGACATCGGCGACAGTCCTTGGCAGCGGCGGCCAGCCGGCCGCGCTCGCGAGAGAGACGGGGAGATGGCAAAACTGGTACGAGCCGGAACCGCTCCACGCAAGACGCCGATACCAGAAACGCCGCCGATACCAGAAACCACGCCGGCCGGATCGTCCCCGCCGGCGCCCCGCAGGAGACCCGCCATGGCCCGCACCACCCGCTCCGCCCCGACCCTGAGCGATGCCGTGCGCCACGCCGAGTCCCGCCTGCAGGTGACGACGCCCGGCGAGGGCTTCACCGACATCACCGCCGAGGCGGCGGCCTTCCTCGGCGACATCGCGGCCGGCGCGGGGGTGCTGACGGTGTTCTGCCGCCACACCTCGGCCTCCCTCACCATCCAGGAGAATGCGGACCCGGACGTGCGCACGGACCTCCTCAGCGCCCTGAACAGCCTCGCGCCCCGCGATTTCGGCTGGGTCCACGACACCGAGGGTCCGGACGACATGCCGGCCCATGTGCGCACCCTTCTGAGCGACACCAGCCTGTCCATTCCGGTGAGCCAGGGCCGCATGGCGCTCGGCACATGGCAGGGCCTTTACCTGATCGAGCATCGCAACCGGCCCCAGCGCCGCGAGGTGGTGCTGGCATTCACCGGAACAATCGGCCATATGGCGTGATCGGCTTGTCACCGCTCCGCCACGGATTGATGATCGGGCGAGCCGATTCGCGGCGGGCACCGCCCTCCCGCGGAGACAAGAAGGGCGGAGCCGCCGGGAGGGAGCATTGGGAGAAGCCGCCGGGAGCAGCCTGCGCCTCGTTATCGCCGACGACCACCCCCTGTTCCGCGGCGCCCTGCGCGAGGCGGTGCTCGGACGTCATGCCGATGCCACCATCGAGGAGGTGGGCACCTTCGACGATCTGACCGCGCTCCTGGAACGCGACCGCGATTTCGACCTGATCCTGCTCGACCTCACCATGCCGGGGGCGCGCGGCTTTTCCGGCCTCATCTATCTGCGCGCCCAATATACCAGCCTGCCGGTGGTGGTGGTATCGGGGAACGAAGAGTCCGCGGTGATCCGCCGCTGCATCGACCTCGGCGCCTCGGGCTTCATTCCCAAGACCATGAGCGTCGCCGACATGCGCGATGCGGTGGCGAGCGTGCTCGGGGGCGAGGCCTTCGTGCCGTCGGACATCAGCCTCGCCGCCCGCGCCGACGCGGAGACGGACGCCATCATCGCCCGCCTCGCCACCCTGACGCCCCAGCAGGTGCGGGTGCTGATGATGTTGTCCGAAGGCCGGCTCAACAAGCAGATCGCCTATGAGCTGAGCGTCTCGGAGGCGACGGTGAAGGCCCATGTCTCCGCCATCCTGCAGAAGCTGGGCGTGGAAAGCCGCACCCAGGCCGTGATCGCAGTGTCCAAGGTGGAAGCCGGGCTCTGGAGCCAGTCCCAGGCCTGAGGGCCATGGCCTGACGGCGTCCGTCGCCCCGGTAGGGACCTTTTCACCGGTCACGGTCTAAAGCACGTCGGGACAGGTCTGGCGCACGGGCCTCCCGACCGCGCCCGCCCACCGGCAACGGCCGAAGGATCCATATGACCGAGCAAACCCTCAGCCCGTCCGGCGGCACCGCGCCGCAGCGCCGCTCCCTGAAGGAGGCGTTCGCGCTCTACACCCAGCGCGACGTGCTGAGCGTCAGCCTGCTCGGCTTCTCCTCGGGCCTGCCACTGGCGCTCACCGGCGGCACCCTCGCCTTGTGGATGAAGGACGTGGGGGTGACGCTCACCACCATCGGCCTGTTCAGTCTGGTGGGCCTGCCCTACACCCTGAAATTTCTCTGGGCGCCGGTGCTCGATGCGGTCGACGTGCCGCTGCTGTCGCGGCTGCTGGGCCGGCGGCGCGGTTGGCTGCTGGCCTGCCAGATCGTGCTCATTGCCGCTATTGCCGCGCTCGCGGTGCAGGACCCTGTGGTTTCCCCCTTCGCGGTGGCCGCTTGCGCGCTGGCAGTGGCCATCGCCTCCGCCACCCAGGACATCGCGGTGGACGCCTTCCGCGTGGAGCGGCTGGATAGCTCCAGCGAGCAGGCCGCCGGCATGGCCGGCTACGTTACGGGATACCGCTTGGCCATGCTCGTGACGGGTGCCGGTGTCATCGCCCTGGTGGCCTATCTTGAGGAAGCGCACGGCCTGCCGCGGGGCACCAGTTGGTTCTGGGGCTACGCGCTGGCGGGGGCGTGCGTCGCCATCGGCGTCATCGCCACCCTGTTCGCCCGCGAGCCAAAGGCACCGGAACGCAAGGTGGGAGAGGGCACCGGACACCGGCTCATCGCCACCACGGTGGGGGCGTTCCGCGACTTCCTCACCCGCGACCAGGCGGTGATGATCCTGCTGTTCGTCATGCTGTTCAAATTCTGCGATGCCTTCGCCGGCGTGCTCACCGGGCCGTTCGTGCTGGACATCGGCTTCAGCAAGGCCACCTACGTGGAAATCGTGAAGGTGGTGGGCTTCGGCGGCACCATCGTCGGCGGCTTCGTCGGAGCCTACCTTGCCCGCGCCTATCCGCTCGTCACCTGCCTGTGGATCTCCGGCGTGCTGCAGATGACGTCGAACCTCGGCTTCACCCTGCAGGCCTATGCCGGGCCGAACGCGAGCGTGCTCACGGGCGTGATCCTGGTGGAGAACTTCACCAGCGCCATCGGCACCGTGATCTTCGTCGCCTACCTCTCCGCCCTGTGCGGGGCGCGCGAGCACACGGCGACCCAATATGCGCTGCTCACCGCGCTCACCGCCGTGGGCCGGACCCTGCTCGGCTCCTCCAGCGGCGCCATCGCCGAGGCATCGGGCTGGCCGCTGTTCTTCGCCCTCACGGCGGTGGCGGGGCTGCCGGGCCTTGTCGCCCTGGGCTGGCTGCAGGCGAAGGGCCACTTCCGCGCGCTGAGGCCCGACGACGCCGGCTAAGCCTCTCTCGTTACCGCCGTCCCCGCCCGGCCTGCTGGGCCACCTGGAGCACCACCCGCTCGCAGATGGCGGGCGCAAGCGGAGCGTTGCGGCGAGCGGCGAGCACGGCGTCGTCCACCGCCAGCAGAGCCTTCAGGCAGCGATCCGGATCGAGCGCCCGCAACGCTTTCTCCATCTTCGCCTTGCGCGAGAAATGCACCGGCGGGCGGGCCGATCCCACCACCTGGTCGGGGCTCGCCCCGCCGGCCACGGCGAGCGTCATGGGATGCAGGGCGGTGAGCGCGCGCAGCAGGCTGCCGAGCACCGCGTCGGGCCGGGTCGCCGCGCCCATGGCCTTGGCGAGGGCGGCCAGAGCCTCCCGCGTCTCCCCGGCCAGCGCCGAGTCCACCACGTCGTCGAGGGCCAGCGCCGAGGCATCACCCACGATGGTGCGCACATCCTCAAGGCTCACCCGCTGCTGCCCCAGGGCATAGAGGATGAGCTTGGCGATCTCCCCGCGGGAGGCGAGGCGATCGCCGCCGATGAGGGAAACCAGGAGGTCCCGCGCGTCGCGGTCGATGGCAAGGCCCGCCTCGGCCATCATGGAATCCACGAGACGGGAAAGATCGCGGTCGCTGTCGGCATAGCAGGCGATGGCGAGGGCGTTGGGGGCGTTCTCGCACAGGGCGCGCAAGGGGGCGCCCTTCTTCAGGTCGCCGGCCTCCACCACCACCAGCGCGTCGCAGCGGCCGGCGAGCACCGGCTCGAGCGCCGGCACGATGTTGCGGCTGCCGGCGCGCACCCACACCACCCGCTCGCCGCCGAACAGGCCGATGGTGGAGGTCTCGTCGATCAGCCGGCGGGGGTCGGAGGAGATGTCGTCGCCTTCGAGGCGCACCAGGGCAAACGGATCGTGCGCATCGGGCACGGCCCGGCGCACGAGGCCCTGGGCCCGCTCATGCACGAGGCCGGTATCGGGCCCGAAGATGAGGACGACGCTCTTGCCCGGGTCGCGCCGGGCGAGCGCCGTCTCGGCGTCGCCAGGCCGCACCGCGACCACGGCTCAGCTCGCCGAGCCGGGGGCGCTGGGATTGCGGATGAAAAAGGCGCCAAGCTGGGCCTTGATCTGGTCGGCGACGCTGCGCGCGGCGCGCTTCTCGGCGTCCATGGTGGCGCTGTAATTGGCGAAGCGCTGGTCGCTGGTGTCGATGGTGGCGGTACCGGAGGCCGCGCCCGTGGTCACGATCGCCGCCTTCTTCGGATCGTCGGCCGCCTTCACCAGGCGCCAGTTGGCGGTGACGCGGATGACCTGGTTCTCGGGCAGGCCCGAGGACGAGTTCACGATGGCCGTGGACGCGGAGGTATCCACCGCGACGATGAGCTGGAGCGGCGCACCCTTCGGGTTCCCCGACCCGCCGGTGAGGGCGAAGATGAGGTCGTTGCGCAGGTCATTGCCGAGCCGGCCCCGGATCTCGATGACATCCACGTCCCGGAACTTGTCCATGAGGGCGGGGCCGCCCACGGTCGAGTTTTCCGCATAGAGCGGCTGGAAGCAGCCAGCCAGCGCGCCGGCGAGCGCGCACACCAGCGCCAGCCGCGCCGCGAGCGGTGCACGGGCAAGCTGACCCACCCGGGAAGCGGGGCGGGACTTAGGGCGGGACACTTGGGACGAGGGATCAAGCAACGACATTCACGATCCTCTGCGGCACCACGATGATACGCTTTGGCGCGCGGCCGTCGAGTGCCCGCTGCACGCTTTCCAGCTTCAGCACCAGGGCTTCCACTTCCGCCGCCGTCGCCTCGCGCGGCACGACGATATCATCGCGCTTCTTGCCATTGATCTGGATCGGAAGTGTGACCGTGTCCTGACGCAGCAGGTCGGCCTCCACCTTCGGCCAGGGGGCCTGCGCCACCAGCGTGCTTTCGCCGAGGGCAACCCAGCACTCCTCCGCCAGGTGCGGCACCATGGGTGCCACCACTGAAGCGAGCATTTCCGCCGCCTCGCGCAGGGCGAAGGCGAGGTCCGACGGGACCTCCTTCTCCGCCCGGGCCGCGGCAATGGCGCTGCCGAAAGCGTTGGCGAATTCGTGCACGTGGGCCACCGCCACGTTGAAGCGCAGGCGTTCGATATCCTCGGCCACCGTCGCCACAAGGCCGTGGGCGGCCCGGCGCAGGCCGAGGGCGGTGGGCAAGAAGGCATCCGGGCGCGGGGAACCTGCGGGCGCGCCCAGCTCCACCGCCTCATTCACCAGCCGCCAGACCCGCTGCACGAAGCGCCATGCGCCCTCGATGCCGCCCTGCGTCCACTCGCTGTCGCGCTCGGGTGGGGTGTCGGAGAGCATGAACCAGCGGGCACAATCCACACCGTAGGTATCCGCCACCACCTCGGGGGCAACCACGTTGCGCTTGGACTTGGACATCTTCTCCGGCGGGGAGACGGTGACATCCGAACCGTCGGCGATCTTGATGGCCTTGCCGTTGCCGAGGAGCTTCACCTCCTCCGGGAACAGCCACTTGCCGGCGGTATCCTTATAGGTCTCGTGGACGATCATACCTTGGGTGAACAGTCCGGCGAACGGCTCGTCCAGGTCCACGCGCCCGCATTTCTTCAGCGCCCGGGTGAAGAAGCGCGAATAGAGCAGGTGCAGGATCGCGTGCTCGATGCCGCCGATATACTGGTCCACCGGCAGCCAGTGGGCCACCGCGTCCTTGTCCAGCGGCACCTGCGGATTGTCCGAGGCATAGCGCAGGAAATACCAGGACGAATCCACGAAGGTGTCCATGGTGTCGGTTTCGCGCCGGGCCGGCTTGCCGCACTTGGGGCACGGCACGTCGCGCCACGCCTTGGCGCGATCCAGCGGATTGCCGGGACGGTCGAAGGTGACATCGTCGGGCAGCGCCACCGGGAGCTGCTCGCGGGGCACGCCCACCGGTCCGCAGGCGTCGCAATGGATGACCGGGATGGGGCAGCCCCAATAGCGCTGGCGCGAGATGCCCCAGTCGCGCAGGCGGAAATTCACCCGCCGCGTGCCCTGCGGCTCGTCGCCGACGCGGAAGCGCTCCAGCCGGCGGGCCACGGCTTCCTTGGCGTCGGGCACGCTCATGCCGTCCAGGAATCCGGAGTTGAACAGGGTGCCGTCGCCGTCATAGGCCACGTCGTCCACCGCGAAGGCGCCGGGATCGGTCTCCGCCGGCAGCACCACGGGGGTGACGGAAAGGCCGTACTTGCGGGCGAAGTCGAGATCGCGCTGGTCGTGGGCCGGGCAGCCGAAAATGGCGCCGGTGCCGTAGTCCATCAGCACGAAATTGGCCACGTAGACCGGCACGGTGCGCTTGTCGTCCAGCGGGTGGACGACCTCGAGGCCGGTCGGGTAACCCATCTTCTCCTGGGTCTCGATCTCCTCGGCCGAGGTGCCGCCGCGCTTGCACTCGGCGATGAAGGCCGCGAGCGCCGCATCCTTGAGCGCCAGATGCTGGGCCAGCGGATGGTCGGGAGAGAGCGCCAGGAAGGAAGCGCCGAACAGGGTATCGGGACGGGTGGTGTAGACCTTCACCGCCTTCGCCGCCGCCGGCAGGGTGCCGGCCGAAACCGCGGCCCTGGTGAACTCGAACAGCACCTCCATGCCTTCCGAGCGGCCAATCCAGTTGCGCTGCATGAGGCGCACCTTCTCGGGCCAGCGGTCGAGCGTATCGAGGGCGTCCAGCAGTTCCTGGGCGAAATCGGTGATGCGCAGGAACCACTGCGACAGCTTGCGCCGCTCCACGATGGCCCCCGAGCGCCAGCCGCGCCCGTCGATGACCTGCTCGTTGGCGAGCACGGTGTTGTCCACCGGGTCCCAATTGACCTCGCTCTCCTTGCGATAGGCGAGGCCGTTGTCGAGGAAATCCAGGAAGATGCGCTGCTGCTCCGCGTAATAGGACGGGTCGCAGGTAGCGATCTCACGGTTCCAGTCCAGCGAGAGGCCGAGCAGCTGCAGCTGCTCGCGCATGGAGGCGATGTTCTCGTAGGTCCAGCTCTTGGGGTGGATGCCGCGCTCGATGGCGGCATTCTCCGCCGGCAGGCCGAAGGCGTCCCAGCCCATGGGATGGAGCACGTTGAAGCCCTGCATGCGCTTGTAGCGCGCGAGCACGTCGCCCATCACATAATTGCGGCCGTGGCCGATGTGGATGCGCCCCGACGGATAGGGAAACATCTCCATGACGAAGAATTTCGGGCGCGGGTCGTCGTTTCGCGTGCGGAAGATGCCGCGCTCGGCCCAGGTCTTCTGCCACCTCGGCTCGGCTTCGCGGGCATTGTAGCGGTCGAGGCTACGGTCTTGCGCACGCTCGGGGGCGCGCTCCGTCGTACGATCTTGGGTCATGGATCCGTCAAGGGTAAAATCGGGCGGGACTAGGACAGAAACAGGCCGTCCGGTCAACCTTTCTCCCGGTCGCGGCGGGTGGCGGCGGCGACCCTGGAGCCCCGCGCGGGGCGCGCCATGGTGCACTGCGGGCCGCAGGCCGGGGGAACGTTGCCAAGCTCCACCTTGCCACCGGCGTGTGCTTCGTCCATCAAACCCGGGTGGGTAATCTGGGGGGTGGCGATGGCAGCGCAGCGTCGCGGGATGAAGTTTGGTCTCGGGTCCGCGGCCGCTTTTGCCCTGCCCTTCCTCGCACTCCTCCTGGCCGCGGCCTCGCCTGCCCTTGCGGCGCAGGGCCTGCCGGTGCTCGACGGGGCGCGGCTGTCCCCGCTCTGGGCCATCCCGTTTGCCGGCATGCTGCTGTCCATCGCGCTGCTGCCGCTGCTGGCGAGCCATTTCTGGCATCACCATTACGGCAAGGTGGCCCTGTTCTGGGGCCTCGCCTTCGTCGTGCCCTTCGCCGCCGTCTATGGCCCGTCGGCCACGGGGCACGAGGTGGTGCACACCGCGCTCCTTGAATACATCCCCTTCATTATCCTGCTGTTCGCTCTGTTCACGGTGTCCGGCGGCGTGCTGGTGACCGGGAACATCAAGGGCACGCCGGCGGTCAACACGCTCATCCTCGCCATCGGCACCCTGATCGCGAGCCTCATCGGCACCACCGGCGCCTCCATGGTGCTGATCCGGCCGCTGCTGCGCGCCAATGACGACCGGCGGCACAATGTGCACACCGTGGTCTTCTTCATCTTCCTGGTGTCCAACATCGGCGGCTCGCTTACGCCGCTGGGCGACCCGCCCTTGTTCCTGGGCTTCCTGAAGGGCGTGAACTTCTTCTGGACCACCACCCACCTGCTGCACGACACGGCGGTGATCGCGGCGATCCTGCTCGTCGCCTTCTACCTGCTCGACCGCTACTTCTACGCGAAGGAGGACGCCGCCGTGAAACGGCCCGATCCGACCCCGCCGACGGAAGGGATCGGGCTGCGCGGAGTGCAGAACCTGCCGCTGCTGGTGGGCATCATCGGCGCCATCCTGCTCAGCGCCCTGTGGAAGCCCGGCGTCACCTTCAACATCTACGGCACCCCCGTGGAGCTGCAGTGGATCGCGCGCGATGTGCTGCTGGTGGTCCTGGCCCTGGTCTCCCTCGCCATCACCCCCGCCATCGTGCGCGAGCGCAACGGCTTCGACTGGGAGCCGATCCGGGAGGTGGCGAAGCTGTTTGCCGCCATCTTCCTCACCATCATACCAGTTATCGCCATTCTCAAGGCCGGCTCGCGGGGCGCCTTCTCCCCGCTGGTGGAACTGGTGACAGGGGCGGACGGGCAGCCGGTGAACGTGTGGTACTTCTGGCTGACGGGGGCGCTCTCGGCGTTCCTCGACAATGCGCCCACCTATCTCGTCTTCTTCAATCTCGCCGGCGGCGACCCGCACCAGCTCATGGGACCGCTGGCGGTGACGCTGGAGGCGATCTCGGCGGGCGCGGTGTTCATGGGCGCCATGACCTATATCGGCAATGCGCCGAACTTCATGGTGCTCTCCATCGCCCGCCACCGCGGCGTGAAGATGCCGAGCTTCTTCGGCTACATGGTCTGGTCCATCGTCTTCCTGGTGCCGTGCTTCGCGCTTCTGACGGTGCTGTACTACATCTGAGGCGCAGGGCCGGCCGGGGCGCCCCACCCAGAACGCCCCGCAGGCGCGCTTCAGCGGGTGATCACGATCCGCGTGTTGCCCGGGCCATAGCTCTGGACCAGGGAATAGAGCGTGGCCGCATTCCCCGGATGCAGGCGGATGCAGCCGTGGGAGGCCGGTCCCCCCAGCTGGTTCACCGCATAGCTGCCGTGGATGGCGAAGCCCCCGCTGTAGAAGATCGAATAGGGCATGGGCGAGTTGTAATACTTGCGCGAATAATACTCGCGGTAGAGCCGCTGTGGCCGGTAGACGCCGGTAGGCGTCACGTAGCCCCGTCGCGCGGTGGAGACCAGCCAGGAATAGCGCGGCACGCCGTTCACGGAGACCGTCATGCGCTGGGACGACAGGTCCACCCGCGCCACCACCGCCGCCGCCTCGGCCCGGACGAGGATGCCCGACAGCAGAAGCAGGGCCAGTGCCACCGGCACCGCCCGCCATCCGCCTGCGGCCGAAGGTTTCGCCAAAGGTTTCACGGCCGATGGCTTCACAGCAGATCTTGCCGCCGCACGGAAGCCGGCCCACAACCCAGCCATCGCCGTATCCTTCCTCCCCTTCGGGAAATCATACTGCCACGCCAAGGCTGCAACGCAAGGCTGCACCCAAATCTGCGCCCAGGGCGAACGCCATCCATGCGGCCGCCAACAGATACCGCCGCGCCGCCGGTCGGGGCGCGAGCCGGAGCGGACTTCACGGAATCGCGATGCTGCTCTAGACCCTTGTTCCGTCGCATTTTCTTCACGCGGATCGAGGCCCACTCCGCGCGAAAATGTTCTATTGTCCGCGCGCCGGTTCGAAGCGCCGGCGAGCCGTAGAGGGCTGTCAGCCGGGCGCCGGCGAAGGAGATCAATCCATGGTGATGATGCTGTTCGGCCTTGTGGTTTTCCTCGGCATCCATGTGGTGGGGAGCCTCAGGGGTCTTCGGGCCAAGCTCATCGCCCAGGTGGGGGAGGCCGGCTACAAGGGCTTCTTCTCCCTGCTCGCCATCAGCGGCCTGTTGCTCACCGCCTACGGATTTGCCCTGTGGCGGGCCTCCGGCGCGCCGGACCTGTGGGATCCGCCCCTGGGGATGATGCATCTCACCAAGCTGCTGATGGTGTTCGCCTGCATCGCGCTGGTGGCTTCCAAGGTGCCGAGCCACATCAAGGCCTGGCTCAAGCACCCCATGCTGGTGGGGGTGAAGATCTGGGCCCTCGCCCATCTCCTCGCCAATGGCGATGTCGCCTCCATCGTGCTGTTCGGCTCGGTGCTGGCCTGGGCGGTGTATGATCGCATCGCGGTCAAGCGGCGCGGCGATCCGCTGCCGGTGGCGCCCAACAATTATGCCGGCGACGCGCTCGTCGTGGGCGGGGGGCTGGTGCTCTATGCCGCGCTCGCCTACCTATTCCATCCCTATGTGATCGGCGTGCCCGTCATGTGAGGCCGCCTGCGCCAGAAACGTAAGAGGAACGCCATGTCCAGTCAGGCCGACGCCCGCCGCATCACGGCGCCGCAGATCCAGGCGCGCAAGGGAGGCGAGCCCATCGTCTCCCTCACCTCCTACCACGCCCACACGGCGCGCCTGCTCGACCGCCATGTGGACGTGATCCTGGTGGGCGACAGCCTTGGCATGGTGATGCACGGCATGGAAACCACCGTGCCGGTCACCGTGGAGATGATGATCGTCCACGGCCGCGCCGTGGTGCGCGGCACCAAGCGCGCCCTCATCGTGGTGGACCTGCCCTTCGGCAGCTACGAGGCGAGCCACACGGAAGCCTTCCACACCGCCGCCCGCGTGCTGAAGGAGACCGGCGCCGGCGCGGTAAAGCTGGAAGGCGGGCGCCGCATGGCCGAGACCGTGCGCTTCCTGGTGGATCGCGGCGTGCCGGTGATGGGCCATGTGGGCCTCACCCCCCAGGCCATCAACACGCTCGGCTCGTTCAAGGCCCGCGGCCGGGACGACGCGGAAGCCTCCATCATCCTCGACGACGCCCGCGCCATCGCCGAGGCCGGAGCCTTCTCCATCGTGCTCGAGGCCATCGCCGAGCCGCTGGCCCGCCGCATCACCCAGGAGGTGGCGCCCCCCACCATCGGCATCGGCGGCTCGCCCGCCTGCGACGGCCAGATCCTGGTGCTGGAGGACATGCTGGGCCTCGGCGACCGGGTGCCCAAGTTCGTGAAGAAATACGCCAATCTCGGCCCCGACATCGAGAAGGCGGTGGCGAGCTATGCGGACGAGGTGCGCGCCCGCACTTTCCCGGCCGCCGAGCACACCTACGCCCCGCGCCTCGTCGAGAAGCCGGCGAAAGCCTCCTGATGGCTGCGCGCCGGACCGGGGGCGCGCACCGCACGCGCCCCCCGCTGACTCGCGCCGCGTTCGGCCTTCTCCTCACCCTCGCCGCCGCGGTGCTCGCCGCGCCGGCGCAGGCGGCGGAAGACTGCTTCCTCGCCACCGATCTCGAAAGCGGGCGGGTGCTGGCGAAGCAGGGCCTGTGCGCCACCCGCCATCCGCCCAATTCCACCTTCAAGATCGCCCTCGCCCTGATGGGCTATGATGCCGGTCTGCTGAAAAGCGAGACCCAGCCGGTGTTCGAGCCGCCCGAGGGCGCGGATCTCTCCCGGCCGCAGACGCGCGGGCCGCAGACGCCGCGCTCCTGGATGGTGAATTCCGTGGTCTGGTATTCTCAGGTCCTCGCCCGCGAGCTGGGGGCGGAGCGCATGGGCGGCTATCTGAAGGGCTTCGCCTACGGCAACGAGAACATGGGCGGCCTGAAGGGCGAGGAGGAGCCGCTGGCCCGCTTCTGGCTCTCCTCGTCCCTGCGCATCTCCCCGCGGGAACAGATCGATTTCCTGCGTCGCATGCTGAAGGGCACTTTGCCCATCTCCGCCGAGGCGGTCGGCGCCACCGAGCGGCTCATGGCCATCGAGGAGCAGCCGGCGGGCTGGCTGGTGTTCGGCAAGACCGGCACCGGCAACGGCCGCCATGCCGACGGCAGCCTCGACCGGGCGCGACCGTTCGGCTGGTTCGTGGGCTTTGCCCGCAAGGGCGCGCACACGGTGGTGTTCGTGCGCTTCACCAGTCTCGACATGACCGCCCCCGAGCCCCTCGGCCCACTGGCGCGGCGGCAGGCCATCGCCATCCTCGCCCCGGTGCTGGCGGCGCAGGCGCCCTGATCGGGCGGCTTTCCCTCCCATTCCCGCTCCCGCCCTGCCCCATTCAGCCAAGGACAGACCCGTGCGCGTCTCCATCATCGTTTCCGCCTTCGTCGCGGCGCTCGTGGGATTCGGCGGAACACTCGCCATTGTCCTCGCCGCCGCCGCGGCGGTGGGAGCGAACCCTGCCGAAACCTCCTCCTGGGTCGCCGCCATCTGCCTGGCCATCGCGGCGACCTCGGCCTTTCTCTCCATCCGCTACCGCATGCCCATCATCGCTGCCTGGTCCACGCCGGGGGCGGCCCTCATAGCCGGCTTCGGATCGGGGATCGGCATGGCTTCGGCCACCGGTGCCTTCCTGGTCGCCGGCCTGCTGGTGGTGCTGTGCGCGGCCATCAAGCCCCTCGGCACTCTGGTCGCGCGCATTCCGGTGGCGGTGGCCGCCGCCATGCTGGCCGGCGTCCTAGTCCGATTCGTCATGGCTCTGGCCGAACATGCGGCGGCATCCCCGGCTTTGGTGCTGCCGGTGATCGCGGCGTTCTTCATCGTGCGGGTTCTGTCGCCCAACTGGGCGGTGCCGGCGGCGCTGGTGGTGGGCGGCGCCGGGGCCGTCCTGCTCGGCCGGGTGGGACCCATGCCGGAGTTCGAACTCTCGGCCCTGGTGTGGACCACGCCGCGCTTCGAGACCCCGGTGCTGGTGGGGCTCGGCCTGCCCCTGTTCCTCGTCACCATGGCGTCGCAGAACCTGCCCGGCTTCGCGGTGCTGCGCGCGTGCGGCTACGTGCCCCCGGTGCGGCCCATCCTCGCCGTGACCGGCCTTGCCTCCATGGCGAGCGCGCCCTTCGGGGCCCACGCCTCCAACCTGGCTGCCATCGCCGCCGCCCTGTGCACCGGGCCCGATACCCATCCCGATCCGAGGCAGCGCTGGCTGGCGGGGCCGGTCTATGCCGGCTTCTATGTGCTGCTGGCGGCGGCCGGCGCCTCGCTGGTGGGGGTGTTCGCGGCCCTGCCGCCGGCCCTCATCGCCACCATCGCCGGCCTCGCCTTGCTCCCCGCTCTCACCGGCGCGCTCACGGCGGCGCTGAACGAGGACAAGCACCGGGTCGCGGCCGTCGCCACCTTCGCCACCACCGCCTCCGGGGTCACGGCCCTGGGCCTCGGGGCGCCGGTTTGGGGGCTGGCGGCGGGCCTCCTCATCGTCGGCCTCGACCGGCTCCGGCGGATCTGAAGCGCCGGGATTGAGGCGGCCCACTGAAACAAAAATCCCGCGGGCGACACCGGTCGCCCGCGGGATTTTGGGTGCGTCTCAGGCCTTGTCGGCCGGCTTTCTCAGCCCGCCTCTATCAGCCGGCTTTCTTGGCCTTGAACTGCTGGATGATGGCGATGACTTCGCCGACGAAGCCACGACGGAACAGGGAGACGGCGAGCACGAAGATGACGCCCTGGATCACCAGCACCCATTCGCCGAGACCGGCCAGGTAGTTCTGCATGGTCACGATCACCGCCGCGCCCACGATGGGGCCGAGGATGGTGCCCATGCCGCCCACCAGCGTCATCAGGATCACCTCGCCCGACATCTGCCAGGCGACGTCGGTGAGCGAGGCGAGCTGGAACACCAGCACCTTGGTGGCCCCCGCAAGGCCGGCCAGCGCCGCCGAGAGCACGAAGGCGAGCAGCTTGTACTGGTTTACCCGGTAGCCCAGCGAGATGGCGCGCGGCTCGTTCTCGCGGATGGCTTTCAGCACCTGCCCGAACGGCGAGTGGATCGCCCGGTAGATGACCAGGAAGCCGAACACGAAGATGGCCAGCACCAGGTAGTAGAGGTTGATGTCCTTCGACAGGTCGATGAGGCCGAACAGCGCCCCGCGCGGCACCGCCTGAAGGCCGTCCTCGCCGCCGGTGAAGCGGGCCTGGAGGCAGAAGAAGAAGAACATCTGCGCCAGCGCCAGCGTCACCATGGCGAAATAGATGCCCTGCCGGCGGATGGCGAGCAGGCCGGAGATGAAGCCCAGCGCGGCGGCAAAGGCGACGCCGGCGATGATGCCCAGCTCGGGGGTAAAGCCCATCACCTTGATGGTGTGGGCGCACACATAGGCCGACCCGCCGAAGAACATGGCGTGGCCGAAGGACAGCAGGCCCGTGTAGCCCAGGAGCAGGTTGAAGGCGCACGCGAACAGCGCGAAGCACATCACCTTCATGAGGAACACGGGATAGACGCCGAACGGCGCCGCCAGCAGCACCGCGATGGCGAGGATGCCGAAGATGGTGCCGACGCTGGCGCCGGAGCCGGAGGCCGCGGGCGCGCCGGCGGGATGGGCGGGGGTGGACGTGCTCATTGCGCCGCGCTCACTTGGCTGTGCCGAACAGGCCGGCGGGCTTCACCATGAGCACGATGGCCATGATGACGAAAATCACCGTGGAGGAGGCCTCCGGGTAGAACACCTTGGTGAGGCCCTCGACGATGCCGAGGCCGAAGCCGGTGACGATGGCGCCCATGATCGAGCCCATGCCGCCGATCACCACCACCGCGAACACCACGATGATGAGGTTGGAGCCCATGGTGGGGCTCACCTGGTAGGCCGGGGCCGCCAGCACACCGGCCAGCGCGGCAAGGCCCACGCCGAAGCCGTAGGTGAGCGTGATCATGCGCGGCACGTCGATGCCGAAGGCCTGCACCAGGTCCGGCCGCTCGGTGGCGGCGCGCAGGTAGGAGCCGAGCTTGGTGCGCTCGATCACGTACCAGGTGGCGATGCAGACCACGAGGGAGGCCACCACCACGAAGGCGCGGTAGTTAGGCAGGAACATGAAGCCGAGGTTGGTGCCGCCCGGCAGGGGATTGTTGTAGGGCAGGCCCGAGGAGCCGTACTGCCGGCGGAACAGGCCCTCGAGGATGAGGGCGAGGCCGAAGGTGAGCAGTAGCCCGTAGAGATGATCGAGGTGGTAGAGCCGTTTGAGCAATGTGCGCTCGATCACCATGCCGATGATGGCCACGATGATGGGCGACAGCACCAGCGCGCCCCAGAACGGGATGCCGGCATAGTTGAGCAGCATCCACGCCCCGAACGCGCCCATCATGTATTGCGCGCCGTGGGTGAAGTTGATCACGTTCAAAAGGCCGAAGATCACCGCGAGCCCAAGGCTCAGCATGGCGTAGAACGCGCCGTTGATCAGGCCGAGCAGCAATTGCCCGAAAAGGGCCTGCGGGGGAATGCCGAGAAGCTCGAACATCGAAGATCCGTCTCGTCAGGAGGACGCGGGCCGGCCCTTAAGGCCGACCCACCTGAATTGGAGCATCAGCCCTTCTTGACGAGGGGGCACTCGCTGTCGGCGAGGGGGCGGAACGCCTCGTTCGCCGGGATCGTGGCCTTCAGGGTGTAGTAGTCCCACGGTCCCTTGGACTCGGAGGGCTTCTTCACCTCGTAGAGGTACATGGGATGGATGTGGCGGCCATCGGCCCGCACCTCGCCCTTGCCGAACAGCGGGTCGTCGGTGGGGATCTTCTTCATCTCGGCCACCACGGCGGCGCCGTCCTTGGCCGACTTCAGGGCTTCCACCGCCTTCAGGTAGTGGGTGACGCCGGAATAGACGCCGGCCTGCACCATGGTGGGACGACGCCCGCCGTTGGCCGCGGCGAAGGCGTCGGCGAACTTGCGGTTGGCGTCGGTCTGGTCCCAGTACCAGGCGGCGGTCAGGTTCAGTCCCTGGGCGGTCTTGAGACCGAGGGAATGCACGTCGGTGAGGAAGATGAGCAGGCCGGCCAGCTTCTGGCCGCCATCCACGATGCCGTATTCGGCCGCCTGCTTGATGGAGTTGATGGTGTCGCCGCCGGCATTGGCGAGGCCCACGATCTTCGCCTTGGAGCTCTGCGCCTGCAGCAGGAAGGACGAGAAATCGGCGTTGTTGAGCGGCACGCGGACCTGGCCCAGCACCTTGCCGCCGTTGGCCTTCACCACTTCCGAGGTGTCGCGCTCCAGGGCATGGCCGAAGGCATAGTCGGCGGTGAGGAAGAACCAGGTGTCGCCACCGGTCTTCACGATCGCCTTGCCGGTGCCGTTGGCCAGCGCCCAGGTGTCGTAGGTCCAGTGCACTGTATTGGGCGTGCAGGCCTTGCCGGTGAGGTCGGACGACGCCGCGCCGGAATTGATGAAGACCTTGTTCTTTTCCTTGGTGACGCCGCTCACCGCCAGGGCGACGCCGGAATTGGGCGTGTCGAAGATGGCGTCCACGCCGTCCACGTCATACCACTGGCGGGCGACCGAGGTGCCCACGTCGGCCTTGTTCTGGTGGTCGGCGAAGATCACCTCCACCTTGAGGCCCTTGGCGGCGGCGCCGAAGTCTTCCACCGCCTTCTTGGCGGCCCACACCGAGCCCTGGCCGCCGAGATCGGCATAAAGGCCCGACTGGTCGTTGAGCACGCCGATCTTCACCGGAACCTGGGCGTAAGCGGCGCCGGCGCCCATGAGGCTGCTGGCCGCCAGGAAAATGGCTGCAAGACGCATGTGTTTCCTCCCACCGGCTGAGAGCCGGATTTCTCTGTCAGGAACCCGGCTTCAGACGCCGAGGAACGCTTCGAGACGCGCCGCGTTTTCCGCGATCTTGTCGTTGGGGACCATGTCCACCACCCGGCCGTGTTCCACCACGTAGTGGCGATCGGCAACCGTGGAGGCGAAGTGGAAATTCTGCTCCACCAGCAGCACCGTGAACCCCTTCTTCTTGAGGTCCCGGATGATCTGGCCGATGTGCTGGACGATCACCGGGGCAAGGCCCTCGCTGGGTTCGTCCAGAAGCAGCAGCTTGGCGCCGGTGCGCAGGATGCGGGCGATGGCCAGCATCTGCTGCTCGCCGCCCGACAGCTTGGTGCCCTGGCTGTTGCGCCGCTCTTCCAGGCGCGGGAACAGCTCGTGGACCTCGTCCACGGTCAGCCCGCCGGGCAGCACCACGGGGGGCAAAAGCAGGTTCTCGCGCACCGAGAGCGAGGCGAAGATGCCGCGCTCCTCGGGGCAGATGGCGATGCCGAGGCGGGCGATCTTGTTGGGCGCCAGCCCAACCGTTTCAGTGCCCTGGTAGCGGATGGAGCCGGCGCGCTTGCGCAGCAGGCCCATGATGGCCCTCATGGTGGTGGTCTTGCCGGCGCCGTTGCGGCCCAGAAGCGTCACCACCTCGCCGGGGTGGACCTCGAAGTTCATGCCGTGCAGCACATGGCTCTCGCCATAGTGGCCGTGCAGATCCTTCACCTCGAGGAGCGGAGTTCCAGTCGCGGCCATCTCAGTGCGCCCCATGCCCGGTGCCCATGTAGGCCTCGACGACCTGCGGATTCTTCGACACCTCGGCGTAGGGCCCCTCGGTGAGGATCTCGCCGCGGGCGAGCACGGTGATCATGTCGGAGAGGTCGGACACCACCGAGAGATTGTGCTCCACCATCAGGATGGTGCGCCCCTCGGAGACCCGCTTGATGAGGTCCGACGTGCGGGCGATGTCCTCGCGGCCCATGCCGGAGGTGGGCTCGTCGAGCAGCAGCATCTCCGGCTCCAGCGCCAGGGTGGTGGCGATCTCCAACGCCCGCTTGCGGCCGTAGGGAAGTTCTACCGCAAGATGCTTGGCGTAGGAGGTCAGGTCCACGTCGGCCAAAAGCCCCATGGCGCGGTCGTTCAGCGCGTCCAGCGAGGTCTCCGACTTCCAGAAATGGAAGGAGTTGCCGATGGGACGCTGCAGCGCGATGCGCACGTTCTCCAGCACGGTGAGGTGCGGGAAGGTGGCGGAGATCTGGAACGAGCGCACCATGCCCAGCCTGGCCACATCCGCCGGCGGCGTGCGCGTGATGTCCTTCCCGTTCAGGCGGATGGTGCCGCGGGTCGGTTCCAGAAACTTGGTGATCAGGTTGAAGCAGGTGGTCTTCCCCGCGCCATTCGGCCCGATGAGGGCGTGAATGGTGTGCCGGCGGATCCTGAGGTCAACGTTCTTGACCGCAGCAAATCCTTTGAATTCCTTGGTAAGACCAGACGCTTCAACGATGTAGGGCACGTCTGAGACGGTGTCCATGATCGTAAGGTGCCCTCGCTATTGCGGCCGATGGAGACAGCGAGCGTTCCCCTGGCCAATTTCCTCCGGATCGGCACCTTTTGCGGTGCACTTCATCTTGCGGCGCAAACTAGCACGTTGCGCCATGGGAGCGTCAATAGACTGCTATGGCGACGTTTGTCTATCTCGATCTTACCCTGCGTATGTGCAGCGCCGCGTGACGACTGCTTAATCCACGGGCGTGATCAGGAGATCGAGCCGCGCGCCCTCCGCGCCCGACGCCTGGAGCCGCACGTCGCCGCCCGGAATCCTGAAGCGCAGGCTCTTGCGCAGGCCCGGACAGGCGTGCACGCCGGTGAAAGCAATGGGCGTCAGCGGCCGGCCGTCGACCACCACGTCGATCCAGGCATTTACCGAAACCGTGACCTGCCACACCCGCTCGGGCGCCGGCACCTTCAGGTCCACCACCCCGGCGAAGGCTCCCTCCTCTCCCTTGCGCGGCGGGATGGGGAGATTCGCTCCCGCCTGCGGCACGAGGATGAAGCGCAAAGCGCTGTCGAGCGGCAGAATCAGCGTGTCGCCGTTTCTCAACGGACGCAGACCGGGCGCCGAGAGCCGCGCGCGATCGGCCGCCAACGGCCAGGCAGCGCGGTCGCAATCCTGCGCCGGTGCGGCCGGCTGCGCCCTGCCCGGTCCGCCGGCCGCCGCCAGAAATCCGGCCGCCAGGAGCAGCGGGAGGACCAGCGAGATGACTGCCTCGGCGGCTCCCGGCCGCCTGCCGCGCACCGAATTTGCCAGGGATGCCGTGGCCGCCACCCGTCCTCAGATGTATTTCATGAGATATATCTCTCCACGAAATACAACTTCGGTGCGCGGGCCGCCAGCCGGCGCACCGGAGCGTTGCCGACAGCGGCAGGACGGGCGCGGCCCCTCACTCAGGCAGGGTGCGGGCCTGGGCGTGGTAGGCCTCGTTGGGGCGCATGTCGGTGGCCGAGGCGAT
Source organism: Xanthobacter oligotrophicus (assembly GCF_008364685.1). Taxonomy (GTDB): domain Bacteria; phylum Pseudomonadota; class Alphaproteobacteria; order Rhizobiales; family Xanthobacteraceae; genus Xanthobacter; species Xanthobacter oligotrophicus. The sequence continues at coordinate 106,222 of NZ_VTTL01000004.1, read as the reverse complement.
TCGGTTGGACATGTTGAAGAAGCCCACCACCGCCGACACGTCCCAGATGTCCCGCTCGGAAAGGCCGACGCGGCGCAGGGCCTCGCGGTCCTCCTCCTCCACTTCATTGGGGCGCTCCGTGAGCTTGGCGGCGAAGTCGAGCATGGCGCGGCGGCGCGGATCGAGCCGGGCGGCGCGATAATTCATCACCAATTGCTCGCCCAGGATGGGATCGCCGGACAGCTGGCGCACCGCGGCGCCATGGGCAGTGAGGCAGTAGTAACAGCGGTTCACGGCGGACACGACCACCGCGATCATCTCCCGCTCCAGCTTGGAGAGGCCGGATGGCGCGAGCATGAGGTCGTTATACATGGCGGCGAAGACCGAAAGCTTCGCCATGTCGAACGCATACGCCTGGAGCACGTTCGGAACGAATCCGATCTTCTCCAGGCATTTGTCGAAATACGCCCGGTTGGCAGCATCAAGCTCCGCCGGTGGCAGCGGAAGCGCGATGGCCGGCAGGTCGTCCCGCTGCCGCTCCGGAGCGGGGACGGAGGCGGGCTTTGCGACGACCTTGGCGGCCGGCGACTTCAGCGGCCCGGCCTTTGTCGCCGCCTTTTTCATGGGCGCCTTTTTTGCAGGCATGCCCTTAATTTCAGCGGTCCCGCTTTTGCCCTTTTCGGCGCCCACGCCTGCCCTCACCTTCTTTGCCATCGCGTCGCCTCGTCATTCGCGCGTTGCCAGCCCGGTACACAACTCGGGTCCAGAATTCACCGGTTACCGGTTTCATCGTAGACGGACCCGGCCGATGCTCCACAGGGGAAAGCCATGAACATCATGGGATTTCAAGCCGGCGCGATCAATTGGGGGGATCCCATCAGCCTGGCGGAGTTGAAGGCGCAGATCGCGGCGCAGGCCCCATCCCTGCCCGCTGGCTTCGTCGACACCTTCCTCGCCGCCACGGCGCTCGAAGATCTCCTTCCCCTCACGCCGTCCTGCGTCGCCCTGCTGCTGACCGAGGCGTGGTCCCATGTCTCGAGCCGGCCCCGGGGGCAGTCCTCCGTGCGCATTTTCAATCCCGAGCTTCATGGCGGGCCGGTCACCGTCATCGAGGCGGTGAACGACGACATGGCGTTCCTCTACACTTCGGTGGCCGGCGAAGTCATCGAGCGCGGGCTGGAGCTGAAGCTCGCCGCCCACCCCATCCTCCATGTGGAGCGCGACGCGGAGGGCGGCGTCACCGGGCTGGAGGTTTCCTCCCGAACGAGCGAGCGGTCCGAAGAGAACCGTGAGAGCCTGATCCACATCCACGTCCCGGCGATCGGCGAGGCGGAGCGGGCGCAGCTGAAAGCCGTCCTCGAGGAGACCCTCGCGGACGTGCGGGCCGTGAACGACGACTTCACGGCCATGCGCAAGCAGGTCCGCAGCCTCAGCAAGGGCTATCGCCGCGAGAAGCGCCCCTACGACCCCGAGGCCCAGGAAGAGGCGGCGGACGTGCTGGAATGGCTGACCGAGAACAACTTCGTCTTCCTCGGCCTCAGGCACTACGAACTCATCGCGGACGGCAGCCTCAGGGCCGAGCCAAACAGCGGCCTCGGCATCCTGCGCGATCCGGACGTGCACGAGCTGCGTCTCGGCGACCAGCCGGTGGTGACAACGCCGGAGATCCGCGCCTTCCTCGAAGCCTCCTCCCCGCTGCTGTTCACCAAGGCCAGCCTGCGCTCGCGCGTCCACCGGCGGGACATGATGGACTATGTGGGCATCAAGGCCCATGACGACGATGGCAGCGTGGTGGGCGAGGTGCGCCTCATCGGCCTGTTCACCGCCACCGCCTACACCCAGCCGGTGCGTGAGATCCCCTATCTCAGGCTCAAGGCCGCATCAGTGGTGAAGGAGACCGGCCTCGAACCCGGAAGCCATTCGGCCCACGCCCTCCAGACCCTGCTCGAGACCTATCCGCGCGACGACCTGTTCCAGATCGGCACGGAAACCCTGCTGGTCCACGCCCGCGAGATCCTCTCCCTCTACGACCGTCCACGCCTCAAGGTGATGGCACGCGCGGACCGGTTCGACCGCTTCGTCTCGGTCCTCGTCTTCCTGCCCCGCGAGCGATTCGACGCGGAAGTGCGGGACAAGACGGGCGCCATCCTCGCCCGGACCTTCGGAGGAAAGGTGGCATCGGTCGATCAGGACTTCGTCACCGGCATCCCGCTCATCCGCGTCCACTACATCATCGATCGCGACGACGGCCGCATTCCGGAGGTGGACCGCGTCGCGCTGGAACGGGAAGTGGCCGATGCCATGCTCTCCTGGGGCGACCGGCTCGGCTCCGCTATTTCCGCCTTGCCCGGCATCGACTGGGAGATGGCGGCGCGCCTGAAGCACCGCTACGCTTTCGCGTTCGGCCCCGGCTACGAGGCGGCATACGACGTCGCGACCGCACTCGCCGACATCGACCGGCTGGAGCGCCTGACACCCGCGCGCCCCGTCGCCCTCGACTTCTACCGCCGGCCGGGCGACGACGAGCGGCGCATCTCCCTGCGCCTGCTCTCCTTCGGCGCGCCACTGCCCCTCTCCACCCGCGTGCCCATGCTGGAGAACATGGGCCTTCGCGCGATCAACGAGCGCTCCTACCGCATCGAGCCCGCGAGCGAGGCGGCGCGCAGCTGGCTTCACGACATGACACTGGAGCGCGCCGATGGCGGTTCCATCTCCATGGCGGGCGCCGACGAACGACTGGAGGACTGCCTCAACGCCGTGCTGCGTGGCGAGGCGGAAGACGACGGCTATAACGGCCTGGTGCTCGATGCCGCCCTCTCCCATCGCGAGGCGGCGCTCGTGCGTACGCTGGGGCGCTATCTGCGGCAGGCGGGCATCCCGTTCTCGCAGGACTACATCTGGCAGACGCTGAACACGCACGGCACCCTGGCCCGCGCCATCGTTGCCCTGTTCCATGCGCGCTTCGACCCGACCCTCGATTCGTCGCCCGAGGCGCGCGCTGCCCGCGAGGCGCCCCTGCGCGCCGCCATCGACGACGAACTCGCCGAGGTGTCGAGCCTCGACCAGGACCGCATCCTGCGGCGCTTCGTGAACCTCGTGGACGCAGCCATCCGCACCACCTTCTACCAAAGCGATGCCGAGGGCCGGCCCAAGGAGGCCATCGCCATCAAGTTCGAGAGCGCGAAGGTGGAGGGCCTCGCCCTGCCCCGCCCGCTGTATGAGGTGTTCGTCTATTCGCCGCGCGTGGAAGGCGTGCACCTGCGCTTCGGCAAGGTGGCGCGCGGCGGCCTCAGGTGGTCCGACCGGCCGCAGGATTTCCGCACCGAGGTCCTCGGCCTCGTGAAAGCGCAGCAGGTGAAGAATGCGGTGATCGTGCCGGTGGGCGCCAAGGGCGGCTTCGTGCCCAAGCGCCTTCCAGCCGGCGGCAGCCGCGAGGCGGTGATGGCCGAGGGCACCGCCGCCTACCAGATCTTCGTCTCCAGCCTGCTCGACCTGACCGACAACCTGAAGGGCGGGCAGGTGGTGCACCCCGCCGACACGGTGCGCCTCGACGGCGACGACCCCTATCTCGTGGTGGCGGCCGACAAGGGCACGGCCACCTTCTCCGACACCGCCAACGCCATCTCGGCGCGCCACGGTTTCTGGCTGGACGACGCCTTCGCTTCCGGCGGCTCGGTGGGCTACGACCACAAGGCCATGGGCATCACCGCCCGCGGCGCCTGGGAAGCGGTGAAGCGCCACTTCCGCGAGATGGACATCGACATCCAGGTGACCCCGGTCACCGTGGCCGGCGTCGGCGACATGTCCGGCGACGTGTTCGGCAACGGCATGCTGTTGTCCCGCGCGCTCAAGCTGGTGGCGGCCTTCGACCACCGCCACATCTTCATCGATCCCACGCCGGACCCGGCCTCCTCCTTCGCCGAGCGCCAGCGCCTGTTCAACCTGCCCCGTTCCTCCTGGGCCGACTATGACGCGTCGCTCATCTCCAAGGGCGGCGGCGTGTTCCCGCGCAGCGCCAAGAGCATCGACCTCTCCGACGAAGTGCAGGCCCTGCTGCGCTTCCCGAAGGCCCATGCCACGCCGGCCGAACTCATCACCGCCATCCTGAAGGCGCAGGTGGACCTCTTGTTCTTCGGCGGCATCGGCACCTATGTGCGCGCCTCCGGCGAGACCGACGCGCAGGTGGGCGACCGCGCCAACGACGCGGTGCGCATCGCCGCCGCCGACCTCGGCGCCAAGGTGGTGGGCGAGGGCGCGAACCTCGGCATGACCCAGCGCTCGCGCATCGAGGCGGCGCGCCGGGGCGTGAAGCTCAACACCGACGCCATCGACAATTCGGCCGGCGTGAACACCTCCGACGTGGAGGTGAACATCAAGATCGCCCTCGCCTTGCCGCTGGAGCGGGGCGACCTGACCGCACCCGACCGGGCCGCCCTGCTGAAGCAGATGACCGACGAGGTCGGCACCCTGGTGCTGCGCAACAACTACCTCCAGACCCTCGCGCTCTCCCTGGCCGAGCACAAGGGCGCCGACGACCTCGCCTTCCAGCAGCGCCTCATGCAGATGCTGGAGGCGCGCGGCGAACTGGACCGGGCGGTGGAATTCCTGCCGTCCGACGCCGAGATCGCCGACCGGCGCTCGCGCGGGGAGCACCTTACCCGCCCCGAGCTGGCGGTGCTCTTGGCCTATGCCAAGCTGTCTCTGGACCAGGACCTCGTCGCCTCCAACGTGCCGGACGACGCCTATCTCTCCGGGGAGCTGGTGAATTACTTCCCGCGCGAGATCAAGGAAGGCTATCCCCACGCCATCGAGACCCACCGGCTGCACCGGGAGATCATCGCCACCGGCCTGTCCAATGCCATCGTGAACCAGGGCGGGCCCTCGTGCCTCGCCCGGATCGCCGACCAGACCGGCGCCGACGCCCCCGCCATCGCGCGCGCCTTCGCCGCCGTGCGCGACAGCTACCATGTGCCGGAGCTGAACGCCGCCATCGACGCCCTCGACACCAAGGTGCCGGGCGCCGTGCAGCTCGGCCTTTACGCCGCGGTGCAGGACCTGGTGGTGGGGCGCACCATCTGGTTCCTCGGCAACGTCTCCTTCGCCGACGGCATCGCCGGGGTTGTGGAGCGCTATCGCACCGGGATCGCGGCGGTGGCAGCCGTGCTGGAAGCGAGCCTTCCCGAAGCCTGGCGCCGCGAACGCGAGGCACGCATGGCCGACCTCATCGGCCACAACGTGCCGGAAGACCTCGCCCGCAAGATCGCCTTCATGCCGGGACTGGCGGCGGCCTCCGACATCGCCCTCATCGCCGAGACCACCGGCAAGTCCATCCCCAGCGCCGCCAGCACCTTCTTCGCGGCGGGGCGGACCTTCGCCATCGACGACCTGTTCATGCAGGCCCGCAGCATCCTGGCGCCGGACTACTACGACCGTCTCGCCCTCGACCGGTCTCTGGCACAACTGGAGACCTTCATGCGCCGCATCACCGAGCTGATGCTGGTGGACGACGTGGCGGGAGAAGCCGCGGTCAACGCCTTCATCAGCGCCCGCCACGAGGAGGTGGAGCGCATGCGCCGCACCGTGCGCGAGATCGCGGCCTCCGGCCTCAGCCTCTCCAAGCTGACGCTGGCCGCGAGCCTGCTCTCGGACCTGGTGCGAAGCTGAGCTGCACCCTCTCGGCCCCGATCAGGGACCGGGGCACTGACATGCAACCTGCGGCCTCGGTTCCCGACCGGGGCCGCAGGTTTTTGTCCGGGTGCCGACCGCGCCCGAGGACGTGTGTGAGCCGGATCAGGCCGCGCCGGCCCGAAGGGGAGCCGGTGCGGCAGCGGGAACAGCAGAGGCAGAGGGCGCAGGCAGCGCCTCCACCGCCTCCACCGCCGCCGCGATGGAGGTGACGACGGCATCCTCGCCTTCGAGCCGTTCCGTCTGCCCCTCCTCGGTGCCCCAGTCGGCGACGATCACCCGCCGGCCCGGCGCATCGCGCTTCAGGCGGCGGATGGTGTAGCGCCGGTGCGCGGGCGTGGCCGGTGACAGATAGGACAGGACCAGCAGGTTCACCTCCTCCCCCACGGGCCGGCCGAGCCCGCCCCGCGAGCGCGTCTCGCACCGCAAGCCGGATTGGCGCAGCCGGTGGGCGAACAGCAGCGCCGCCGCCTCGTCCAGCGCGGAGCGGGCCGACAGGATGAGGACGTGAGGGGTGCCCTCGGCCGGCGGACCCACCAGGTCGTCCGAATCGGGCAGGTAGTCGAGAAGCTCGGCGAGGGTTTCCTTCAGGCGGGTCTGGCGGGCCTCATCCAGCACGCCACGGGCGGCATCGCGCTGGGCAAGGCGCAATGCCGGCAGCGCCACGCCGTCGGCATAATCTCCGAACGAGTTCTGCTTCAGGTGCTCCTCGGCGGCGGCTGCCGCCTCCAGCGGATCGCCCGCGAGCAGGCGCTGGTACAGCAGTTCGCTCGCCGACAGGGGCGGCTGGTCGCCCAGCGCCACGTCGAGGAATTCAAGGCTCTCCACATGCCGGCCCAGCACCACCAGGCAGAGCGTGAGCGGGGTGGAGAGCAGCAGCCCCACCGGCCCCCACAGCCAGGTCCAGAAGGTGGCCGCCGCGATCACCGCCACCGGCGACAGGCCGGTGGAGCGGCCGTAGAGCAAAGGCTCGATCACATGGCCCACCACCGGCTCCACCACCAGGAACAGGGCCGCGGTGGACAGCACCATGCTCCAGCCCGGATCCACCGCCAGCGCGAGGCCGATGGGCAACGCCGCCGCAATGGCCGCGCCGATATAGGGCACGAAGCGCAGCACCGCCGCCGCCAGCCCCCACAGGAAGGGGCTGGGCACGCCGATGACCCACAGGCCGAGGCCGATGACCGCGCCGAAGGACGCATTGAGCGCCACCTGGGCCAGGAAGAACCGCGACAGCCGGCTCCCCGCATCGTCGAGGGCGGCCGTGGTGCGCTGGAGATCGTGCGCCCCCGCGAGCCGTACGAAGCGGTTTCGCAGGTCCTCGCGCTGGAGCAGGATGAACAGCACAAAGATGAAGACGATGCCGAAGGTTGCGAGCGGATGCAGCAGCGGCGCCATCACCGCAGAGAGGGTGCCCAGTGTGCCCGCCGGCGGCTCGTGAACCTCCACCAGCACCGGCCGCCCGTCGGCTGCGCCCGCCGCCAGCCCCTGCCCGGCCTGCGGCGCATCGATCTCGCGACTGAGGTCCTGGAACAGGTCCATGGTTCGCTCGAAGGTGCCGGAGCCGCCAGCAGCATCCTTCAGCGATTTGATCTTGTCCCGCATGTTCATGCGGTATTGGGGCAACTCGGCCACAAGGTCGGTGACCTGCAGGGCCATCATCCCGCCGAGCGCCATGAGGCCGAGGAAGGTGACCAGCACCACCGCCACCACCGCGGCCGTGCGCGGGATGCGGATGCGGCGCAGCACCATGATCACCGGCGCCAGCACGAAGGCGAGCAGGATCGCCACCGCGATGGGCACGAATACGTCGCGCCCCAGATACAGCACGGTGACGATGGCGATGGCGGCGAAGAAGGTGACGAGGCGATCCTGCCCGCGTCCGAGCACGGGCATCTTGAAGGAGGAGTCACCCGAACCCAGCATCGCCAATTCCTTCTTGCCCCGCGCGCAGGACCGCGCAGGGGCATAACGCTCGGGCACGGCTTTGCGATCCACGGTGACGCCGCCACCGCGCCACCGCAGCTTCCCTCGGCGGAACGCCGCGACGGCAACGGGCGTTCGCATCTACGACCGCAGGAGACAAGGCCATGTTCATCTATCGCGTCACGCTGCGCGGAGACCCCGAAGGCGAACTGCACGTGCGCGACAAGCGTCCGCCCAAGGCCATGGGCCGGGACCTGGTGAAGGACGGCTACCTCGTGACCGAAGCGGTGAGCGTGCGCGCCGCCTCATCCGCCTTCGACGACCCCGCCGGCAACACAGTGAAAGAGGATTTCTTCTCCGCCACGCCCATCGGCGCCGCGGTGCTGGTCAAGGATGCGGTGGCCGCGCTGGTAGAGCACCTGGTGCCCAAGGGCGCCGAGCCCATGCCGGACCTGCCGGAGTGAGCGCCACCGGATTGACGACCTGACGCGACGGGTCGCCGCTCTTGCACGGCGGCGCGTCCTGTGCGCCCTTGGGTGGACCTGACCCGTCCGGATCCGGCATGCCCGAAACCTCCCCTTCCCCGCCTGTTCGTTCCCTCCCCGTCCCGCGCCGGGCCATCGTCGGCTGGATCCTGTTCGATCCCGCCTGCCAGCCCTATTTCACCCTCATCACCACCTTCATCTTCGCGCCCTATTTCGCCTCGGCCGTAGCGGCGACACCGGCGCAGGGGCAGGCGCTCTGGGGCTTCGCCACCGGCGCGGCGGGGCTTGTCATCGCCGTCTGCTCGCCGGTGCTCGGGGCGGTGGCGGATGCCGCTGGCCGGCGCAAGCCGTGGATCTTCGCCTTCGGGCTGCTGATGATGGCGGGCGCGGCGCTGCTGTGGTTCGCCGAGCCAGGGAACACGGCGCGCATTCCCCTCGTGCTCGCCGCCTTCGCCATGGGCACCATCGGGGTGGAGTTCGCCACCGTCTTCAACAATGCCATCATGCCGGCCCTGGTGCCCAAGGAACGGCTGGGACGGCTGTCGGGCGCCGGCTGGGCGGCGGGCTATTTCGGCGGGCTGGTGGCGCTGGCGCTGATGCTCGCTTTCTTCGCCACCCAGCCCGATACGGGCCTCACCCTCCTCGGCCGCCCGCCGGCCTTCGGGCTCGACGCGGCGGCGCGGGAGGGTGACCGCTTCAGCGGGCCGCTGACGGCGCTGTGGTATGCCGTGCTGGTCATTCCCATGTTCCTGTTCGTGCCCGACGCGCCCCGCGCCATGCCCATGGGCGAGGCCATCCGCACCGGGCTCGGCGAGATCCGCCGCCTAATCCCGCGCCTGAAGAGACGCCCGGTGCTGGCGCGCTTCCTCCTCGCCAACATGGTCTATACGGACGCGCTGGTGGCCTTGTTCGCGTTCGGCGGCATCTATGCGGCGGGCACCTTCGGCTGGGGCTCCATCGAGATCGGCATCTTCGGCATCCTGCTCACCCTCACCGGCACCGCGGGGGCGCTGGCCGGCGGCTGGCTCGACGACGCGCTGGGGCCGCGCGCGGTGATTTTCGGTGCGCTGCTGGTGCTGCTGTTTGCCTGTGTCGGCCTGCTCTCGCTCGATCGCGGCGCGATTTTGTTCGGCCTCGTGCCCACCGCGCCGGCCAGCGGGCTCTTCGGCTCGCTGCCGGAGAAGATCTATGTGGGGCTCGGCCTCCTCATCGGCGCCGTGGCGGGCCCGCTGCAGGCGGCGAGCCGCACCCTGCTGGTTCGGCTTGCGCCGGCCGAGAACATGGCGGAATGCTTCGGCCTGTTCGCCCTTTCGGGCAAGATCACCTCGTTCGCCGCGCCCACCTGCGTGGCGCTGGTGACGGCGGCCACCGGCAGCCAGAAGGCAGGGGTGGCCGTGCTCGTCGCCTTCTTCGCCCTCGGCGCCGTGCTGGTGCGAGGGCGGACGGGGGCACATGATGCCGACGCGATACAGGATTTGAGGAGGCCGTCATGACCATCCGCTCCATCCGCTTCGATCCCAAGCCACCTGTGGAGGCCGCGTCCGCCACCACCGTGCACGAGTGGTATCAGGACCGCACCGGCGCCTTCTCCGCCGGCTTCTGGGCCTCGCACCCGTCCGAGATCGCCGTGAGCTATGAGGAAGACGAATTCTGCGTCCTCATAGAGGGCAAGGTGGAACTCACCGACGCCTCCGGCCACACCGAGACCTATGAGGCCGGCGCCTCCTTCCTCATTCCCTCCGGCTTCACCGGAACCTGGAAGAGCGTGACGGCGGTGCGCAAATTCTACGTAGTGCACCTGCCGAAGGTGGCCGCCGGGCAGACGGCGGCAGACGCGTCCTGAAACGCTGAAATGCCCCCGAAGTGACCGCCCGCCAAAGGGCTGCACGGCCCGCCCTCGCAATCGCCGTCATTGAGTGCCATTTTGTTCTCAACAGAGAATCAGGCCTTGCGAGAGTTTGCCCGTGACCCAGTTGACCGATCCGCGCCGGCTTCCGCCTGAGCCGGCGCCCGAGCGTCCCGCCCCCCGCGCGGGCGGCATCGCCGCGCGGGCCACCGCCATCGCCGCCGCCCCTGCTCCGGATTATCTCAACGGCCTCAATCCCGAGCAGCGCGAAGCCGTGGAGACGCTGGACGGCCCGCTTCTGGTGCTCGCCGGCGCCGGCACCGGCAAGACGCGGGTGCTCACCGCCCGCGTCGCCCACATCCTGTCGCAGGGCCGCGCCTATCCCTCGCAGATCCTGGTGGTGACCTTCACCAACAAGGCCGCGCGGGAGATGAAGGACCGCATCCACGCCATGGTGGGTGACCAGGTGGAGGGCATGCCGTGGCTCGGCACCTTCCACTCCATCGGCGTGCGCATCCTGCGGCGCCATCACGAGCTGGTGGGGCTGAAATCCGGCTTCACCATCCTCGACACCGACGACCAGATCCGTCTGCTCAAGCAATTGCTCACCGCCGAGAACATCGACGAGAAGCGCTGGCCGGCGCGGCTCCTGGCCTCCACCATCGACAGCTGGAAGAACCGCGGCCTGTCGCCGAAGGACGTGCCGCCCGGCGAAGGCGCGGTCTTCGCCAATGGCCGGGGCGGCACCCTCTACGCCGCCTATCAGGCACGGCTGAAGGCGCTGAACGCGGTGGATTTCGGCGACCTGCTGCTGGAGGGCATCCGCCTGTTCCGGGAAAACCCGGACGTGCTCGCCGAATACCACAAGCGCTTCAAATACCTGCTGGTGGACGAGTATCAGGACACCAACGTGGCCCAATATCTGTGGCTGCGCCTGCTCGCCCAGGGCTCGAAGAACGTGTGCTGCGTGGGCGACGACGACCAGTCCATCTATGGCTGGCGCGGGGCCGAGGTGGACAACATCCTGCGCTTCGAGAGCGATTTTCCCGGCGCCAAGGTGATCCGGCTGGAGCGCAACTACCGCTCCACCGGCCACATCCTCGCCTCCGCCGCCCATCTCATCGCCCACAACGAGGGCCGGCTCGGCAAGACCCTGTTCTCGGAAGGCGAGGACGGCGAGCAGGTCACCGTCACCGGCGCCTGGGATTCAGGCGAGGAAGCCCGCGCCGTCGGCGAGGAGATCGAGGCGCTGCAACGCGCCGGGCATCGCCTGTCCGAGATCGCAATCCTGGTGCGCGCCTCGTTCCAGATGCGCGAGTTCGAGGATCGTTTCGTCACGCTGGGCCTGCCCTATCGCGTCATCGGCGGCCCGCGCTTCTACGAGCGGGCGGAAATCCGCGATGCTTTGGCCTATCTGCGCTGCGTGAACTCGTCCGCCGACGACCTCGCCTTCGAGCGCATCGTCAACGTGCCCAAGCGCGGCATCGGCGATGCCACGGTCAAGCAGATCCACGATGTGGCCCGCGCCGTCGGCCTGCCGCTGCAGGAAGCCGCCCGCATCCTGACCGAGAGCGAGGAGCTGAAGCCCAAGGTGCGCGCCACCATGCGCGGCCTCGTGGACGCTTTCGGCCGCTGGCGCGAGCAGGCGCGGGTTCTGTCCCACACCGAGCTGGCCGAGATCGTGCTCGACGAGAGCGGCTACACCGAAATGTGGCAGAAGGACCGCTCAGCAGAGGCGGCCGGGCGGCTGGAGAATCTCAAGGAGCTGGTACGCTCCATGGAGCCGTTCGAGAACCTCTCCGGCTTCCTCGAGCACATCTCCCTCGTCATGGACACCGACAACGGCGCCGGCGAGGACGCGGTGCAGATCATGACCCTGCATTCCGCCAAGGGGCTGGAATTCGACACCGTCTTCCTGCCCGGCTGGGAGGAAGGCCTGTTTCCCCACCAGCGCGCGCTGGACGAGCAGGGCAAGGCGGGGCTCGAGGAAGAACGCCGCCTCGCCTATGTGGGCATCACCCGGGCGCGGGCCTCGGCGCGGATCTTCGTCGCCTCCAACCGGCGCATCCACGGCATGTGGAATTCCACGGTTCCCTCCCGCTTCCTCGACGAACTGCCCGACGCCCATGTGCGGGTGGAGGAAAGCCGCGGCGGCGCCGGCTGGGGTGGATCGAGCTATGGCGGCGGCAATTACGGGCAGAGCCGCTTCGACCGGGCAGAACCGTTTTCCGCCTCCTCCTATTCCACCCCCGGCTGGCAGCGGGCGCAGGCCAACCGAGGCCGCACCGACCAGGGCGGCTTCTCAAGTACTTCTTCGGGCTCCTCCCGCAGCGGTTTCTCCGAACGGGGCGGGCGCTATGATGCGGGCGGCTCCGCCCGGCGGGGACCCATGGTGATCGAGGGCACGCTGGTGGCCACCTCCGCCGGCCCGGCATCGGCCTTCCGCACCGGCGAGCGGGTGTTCCACATCAAGTTCGGCTATGGCGAGGTGACCGGCATCGACGGCAACAAGCTGACGGTGCAGTTCGACAAGGCCGGCGAGAAGCGGGTGCTGGAGACCTTCGTCGACAAGGTGTGACGCCACAGGCCAGGCATCGGGGGGCCGGGCGCCGCCCACCGGGCTTGCGTGAAGCTTGCGGTTGCCGCCCCGGCTGGGCGCATCTCCTGTTTTCTTCCGCCCGCCGCCTGCTAGGATCCCGGCCCGCCTGCAATTCTGCCGGCGCAGCGAACCATCATGGCCGGCTTCAACGTCTTCCTGCTTCTCGTCGAGATGGCGGTGTATTTCACCGCCATGCTGGCCCTGTTTCGCCTGCGCGAGACGCTGGGGCTGGGCGTGTTCTTCTGCGCCCTGGGCAGCTTCCATTTCATGGAGACGTATCTGGCGGCCGCCTATTTTGTACAGCTGCCCTTGGGCATCTCCCTGTCGCCGGGATCGGTGGTGCTGTTCTCCGGCAAGCTCGCGCTGATCCTGCTCATCTACATCCGCGAGGATGCCCTCGTCGCCCGCCAGCCCATCTATGGGCTGTTCATCGGCAACATCCTGCTGATCGGCCTCGTCACCCTGCTGCGCCAGCACGATGCGGTGGCCGCCCCCGGCGTGCCGGCGGACCTGTCCTTCATGGATGCCATGGGCATGCTGATGATGTGGGGCACGCTGCTGCTCTTCATCGATGCCATCGCCATGATCCTGATCTACGAGCGCATCGCGCGGCCGCTGCGGCGCATGCCGATCCTCGCCATCTGGGTCACGCTGGCACTGGTTCTCACCTTCGACCAGATGGCGTTCTTCGGTGTCCTGTCCCTTGCCATGGGGGTGCCGCTCACGGCGGGGATCGGCGGCTGGCTGGGCAAGGTCGCCGCGGCGGGGCTCTATGCCGCCATGCTCGGCCAATACCTCGCCCGCTTCGAATTGGCCGGCAACACGCCGCGCCGGACCATCGCCGACGTGTTCCACACCCTCACCTACCGCCAGCGCTACGAGGACCTGAAGCAGGAATCCCGCCGCGACCCGCTCACCCATGTGCTCCATCGCGGCCAGCTGGAGCCGCTGGGCCGTGACCTGCTGGCCGTGGCGCGCACCACCGGGCGGCCGGTGAGCCTGCTGCTCATCGACGTGGACGACTTCAAGGACGTGAACGACCAGTGCGGGCACCCCACCGGCGACGAGGTGCTGCGCCGCCTCGCCCGCTGCCTCACCGAGAGCCTGCGACAGGCGGATCACGTGGTGCGCTATGGCGGCGACGAGTTCGCCGTCTTCGCCCCGGGCGTGGGCAATGCGGGGGCCTTGTCGCTCGCCGCCCAGCTGGGCCGGCGCGTCGGCGCCATGACGCTGCCCCCGGGGGTCGCCCGGCAGACCCTTTCCATCGGCATCGCCAGCGCGCCCGATGACGGCAGCACCTTGACGGAGCTGCTGGATGCGGCCGACAAGCGGCTCTACGCGGCGAAGGCGGCCGGGCGCAACCGCGCAGCGGGCGGGCCCGAAGCCGACGCCCTCAAGATGAACGGATGATTGCGCCCCCCATGCTCGAAGGCCTCCCCCCCAACGACGCCACCCATGTGATGCGGGTGGAAGCGCCGCGCGTCGCCGCCCAGCGCATCTCCGACATGATTTCCGAGACGTTCGACCCCGCCGAGGTGGCGGTGGCCAATTTCGAGCGCACGGACAATGACTGGGTGGTGGAAGTCTACGCCGGCGCGGCCTTTGACCCCGAGCGGCTGCTGGAGATGGTGGAGATCGCCGCCGGACCGGAGATCGCCAAGGGCGTCACCTTCGGCGACGTGGAGGAGAAGGACTGGGTGGCCGCGAGCCTCGAAGGCCTCGCGCCGGTGCGCGTGGGCACCTTCGTGGTCCATGGCGGCCATGATCGCGGGCGGGTGGGGCCGAACCTCATCGGCATCGAGATCGAGGCGGCGCTCGCCTTCGGCACCGGTCACCACGGCACCACCCAGGGCTGCCTCCACGCCATCACCGATGCCGCGCGCCGCGGGGCCCCGCGGCGGGTGCTGGATGTTGGAACGGGCACCGGCGTGCTCGCCATCGCGGCGGACCGGCTGTTTCACACCCACGTGGTGGGCAGCGACATCGACACCATCGCCGTCCGCACCGCCCGCGCCAACGCGAAGGCCAACAAGGCGCCGGGCGTGCAGATGATCCACGCGGCGGGGGCCGGGGCGCGCGCGCTCCACGTGGACGGTCCCTACGACCTGATCCTCGCCAACATCCTGCTGCCGCCGCTGAAGCGGCTGGCGCGGCCGCTGCGCCGGCTGATGGCGCCAGGCGGGCGCATCGTGCTGTCGGGATTGTTGTCGGCGCAGGTGCCGGCGGCGCTCGCGGCCTATCGCGCCCAGGGGCTTCGCCTTGTGTCGCAGCGGCACATCGAAGGCTGGGCGACGCTCACCCTCGCGGCGGACGCGGGGCGTCCCCTGCGCTGAAGACGGGAGTGCCCCAAGCCGAATCCGCCCGCGCCGAGCAGGTGCGAGCGGTCAATCGGGCAAGGGAACAGGCTTGGGGAACAAGCTTGGAGGACAAGCGTAAGAGCCGGCCGGTGGCCGGCGCATGTGCCGCCCGGATTGCATCGCAACCGGGGCGGCAAATCGGTCCCCTCACGTTCAACAGCGGATCGGCGCGCGATCCGGTCGAAACGCCTCAGGCGACGGGATCGCGCCCGTGGATCTGGACGTAGCGCGCGTATTCACGCTCGGCCTGCTCCATGCGAGCCGCCACGACGGCCTCAAGGAAGCGGGCGAAGAAGCCCTTCTTGGCAGAAGAGGCAACCTTGGAAGTGCGGACGAACTTGTCAGTATAGGTGACGGCGCTCATAGAGGCCTCCTGCAAATGGGCTCTGTTGCCCTTTTGCAGTGCAATATATCCCCCGACGCAGCGCAGCAGAACTCCTCAACCGGCATGCCTGCCCTGCGCCAAGCGCAAGGAAAGAGATTTGCCTGGGAAGGCGACCAGCCGACCCCGGCACGGAGCCGGGGCCGCCGCGCTCAGTAGCGCGCCGGCATGGTCACCTGGCGACCGAGACCCTCGGGCGGCGGCAGGGCCGCATGGGCGGCGCGCATGGTGGCGATGCGCTCCAGCACGTCATCGGGGAACGGCGCCACGTGGCGAGTGCGCAGGTCCACGTGCAGCACCATCTGCTCGGTCGTGGCGGAAACCCAGCCTTCCGAGGCATGATGGAGCGTCTGGAACAGGTGCAGGCGCTTCTCGTCATAATCTACGAGGCGGAGCGTGACGCGCACGGGCGAGTGGGGCGCCAGTTCCTTCAGGTAGCGGATATGGCTTTCCGCGGTGAAGAAGGAAGCGCCGCGCTTGGCGGCATAGGTCGGGCCGAGGCCCAGAAGGCAAAGCGCCTCGTCCACGGCCCGATCGAAAATGAGGGTGTAGTAGGCCACGTTCAGATGACCATTATAATCGATCCATTCCCCCTCCACCTTCATGGCGGAAGACACGAACGGAGCGAAAAACACGGGCTCAAAGTCGATCCGGTCAAGCATGGCCGCCTCGCTTCATCTGCATTAATGTGCCGCTGATGAACACACTGTGACGCGAGAAAAGGCATTCGTCACGCCCCAAAACGGCGCGAAAACCGAATCACAAAAGTCACTGTCAAGTTCAATGTGGCTCAGAACGAGCTATTTCTGGGGATGACTCCAAGGCCCCTGTCCGTCCCCCGGGCGGCAGGTGCGAGGCAAAGTTAAGGAATCGTAAATGGTTGTTGCAGCCGCGAAATCCGAGCTCACGCTTCTGGAGAGAAGCTTTGCCGTCATCGAACGCCTGAAGGCCGAGCTTGATCACAAGGTCGTGACCGGCCTCGCCGTCCGGGAACAACACGCTAACGTTACCACCTACCTGCCCAATGAGCCGCCAGATGCGGTGGTTTTCGCCGAATGCACAGAAGATGTGCAGGCCGTGGTCCGGGCCTGCGCGGATTACGAGGTGCCGGTGATCGCGTGGGGTGCGGGCACCTCGCTGGAAGGCCATGTGAACGCGCCCTATGGCGGCATCTGCGTGGATCTCTCTCGCATGAACCGCATCCTCGCCGTGAACACGGAAGACCTCGACTGCGTGGTCGAGCCCGGCGTCACCCGCAAGCGGCTGAACGAGGAGCTCCGCGACCAGGGCCTGTTCTTCCCCATCGATCCGGGCGCCGACGCCTCCATCGGCGGCATGGCCTCCACCCGCTGCTCCGGCACCAATGCGGTGCGCTACGGCACCATGAAGGACAATGTCCTGTCCCTGAAGGTGGTGACCCCCACCGGCGAGGTCATCACCACCGCCACCCGCGCCCGCAAGTCCTCCGCCGGCTACGACCTCACCCGCCTCTATGTGGGCGCCGAGGGCACGCTGGGCATCATTGTCGAGATCACGCTGCGCCTGTTCGGCATTCCGGAGGCGGTCTCCGCCGCCGTCTGCCCCTTCCCCAGCGTGGAGGCAGCCTGCAACACGGTCATCGCCACCATCCAGAGCGGCATCCCGGTGGCGCGCATCGAGTTGCTGGACGAGGTGCAGGTGAAGGCCTCCAACGCCTACGCCAAGCTCGCGCTCGCGGAGACGCCCACCCTGTTCCTGGAATTCCACGGTACCGAAACCAGCGTCCACGAGCAGGCCGACCGCTTCGGCGAGCTGGCGGCCGAGTTCGGCGGCGGCCCCTCGGTGTTCGCGGTGAAGCCCGAGGAACGCTCCAAGCTCTGGCAGGCCCGGCACGACGCCTATTGGTCCGTGCTGCCGCTGCGGCCGGGCGCCAAGGCGGTGGCCACCGACGTGTGCGTGCCCATCTCGCGGCTCGCCGAATGCGTCATGGAGACCAAGCGCGACATTGAGGAGATGGGCCTCATCGCTCCCATCGTCGGCCATGTGGGCGACGGCAACTTCCACACCACCTTGATGGTGGACGTGGACGACCCCGAGGATTTCGCCAAGGCCAAGCTCTATATGAAGCGGCTGGTGGAACGGGCGCTCGCCATGGGCGGCACCTCCACCGGCGAGCACGGCATCGGCCAGGGCAAAATGAAATACATGCTGCCCGAGCACGGCGAGGAGGCGCTGGAGGTCATGCGCTCCATCAAGCGCGCCATGGATCCTAAAAACATCATGAATCCGGGCAAGATCGTCGCGATCTGATCGCATTCCCTGCGCATAGGGAACAGGTTCCCCATATGAGGGGGACCTTTGGGGGAGACACGCGTGCAGGGGATACTGATCAGCCTCGCCACGGCGGTGATCCTGGCCATCGGCGGGGCGTTCGCAGCCCCGTTCGTGGTGGACTGGA
This sequence comes from Xanthobacter oligotrophicus, assembly GCF_008364685.1. Taxonomy (GTDB): domain Bacteria; phylum Pseudomonadota; class Alphaproteobacteria; order Rhizobiales; family Xanthobacteraceae; genus Xanthobacter; species Xanthobacter oligotrophicus. The sequence goes on along the minus strand of NZ_VTTL01000004.1, from coordinate 88,526 downwards.
ACGCCTGGCGCGGAACGTTCGAAACGCAGATCAGCCAGGCGCTCGGCGTTCCGGTGGTCATCCGCGGTCCCATCGACGCCGAGATCCTGCCCGCCCCCCGCATCCTGCTGCGCGATGTCACCCTCGGCGACGTGGTTTCCACCGGCGGCACGGTGAAGGCGCTCAAGGCCGAACTCTCCCTCGGCGCCCTGCTGCGCGGCGATGTGGAGGCCACCGGCGTCAGCCTCGACCGGCCGCAGATCCGCCTCGTTATCGACAGCGCCGGGCGGCTCGCCCTGCCCACCGGCGCCCAGCGTCCCGCCGCCCTCTCCATCGCCCGGTTCGAGGTGAAGGACGGCACCCTCGACATCCTCGACCGCGCCTCCGACCACACCCAGACCCTGGAAGGCCTCAACCTGAAGGGCGAGGCGCGCTCGCTCGCCGGCCCCTTCCGCCTCGACGGCGAGGTGGAGGCCCAGGGCGCGCGCTTCGCCATCCGCTCCACCCTCGGCAAGATCGGCGATGACGGCACGGGGCGCCTGCGCCTGGTGCTCGACGGCCGCAACCGGCCCTATGCTTTGGACCTCGACGGCGGCCTTGCGTTCGCCGGCGCCAAGCCGCGATTCGAAGGCCGGGCCACCCTCTCGCGCCACGGCGGCGAGGGGCTGGAGGCCTGGCAGCTCTCCGGCACGCTGAAGGCCAGCCCCGACGCCGTGCTCGCCGACAGTCTGGACCTCGCCCTGGGCGGGGCGCAGACGCCGGCGCAGCTCTCCGGCTCCGCCCGCGTCGCCCTCGGGCGGGCAGTGGGCCTCGACGCCGTGCTCAATGCCCGCAGCCTCGACCTCGACGCCCTGCGCGCCGCCACCGACGGCGTGCCGAACGCGGCAAAGGACAAGCCTCCGGCGGACCAGAATCCCGCCGCCGCCTTGGCGCGCTTCCTCGCCGGCGTGGCGGCCCTGCCGGCACCGGACATCGCCTCCCGCGTCGGCCTGTCGGTGGAGCAGCTGATGCTCGGCGGCACGCTGGTGCGTGACGTGCGCGCCGATATTTCCGGCTCCGCCGCCGGCTGGCGGGTGGACAATGCCGAGGCGCAGTTGCCCGGCAAGGCGGCGCTGCGCATCTCCGGCAAGCCCACGCGCGGGCCCGGCGGCGGCGGATTCGACGGCACCGTGACCTTCTCGGCGGACGACCCCGCCATCTTCCTGCGCTGGGCGGCGCCCACCGCCCCGCGCGACTATGTGGCGGCGGCGAAAGGCCCGGTGCGCATCACCGGCAAGGTCAATGCCGGGCCGACGCGGATCGCCGTGGACGGGCTCGACGCCACCTTCGCGGCAAGCCGGGTGCGCGGCTCGGCGGTGGCGGCGTTCGATGCCGGCGCCCCGCCCAAGCTCAATCTCAAGCTGTCCCTCGACGGCTTCGACCTCGACCCGCTGGTGGCCGCGCTCCAGACCGCCGCTGCCGCCGTGGGCGGCGGTGCCGACGGCGCGCTGACGCTGGACGGGCGCAACCTGATCCTCTCCGGCCTGCCCCTGCGCGGCCTCACCCTCGATGCGGCGGCCACCGGCGGCAACTGGCGGCTGTCGCGCATCGTCATGGACGACCTCGCCGGCATCCGCCTCGAAGGCGCCGGGCGCATGGAGAATTTCTCCACCACGCCGCGCGGCGAATTCAACTTCGCCCTCTCCGGCGCCAAGGCGGACGGACTTGTCCCCCTCGCCCGCCTCGTGGCCGGCGAGCAGACGGCGCAGGTGCTCGCCACCCTCCAGCCCATCGCCGCCCCGGTGAAGCTTGCCAGCACCGTGGTGTGGGGCGAGGCCGGCGGACGCAACATCACGGTGACCGGCACGCTGGGGCAGATTTCAGGCGACGTGACCTTCGCCCGCAACAATGCCGGCGTGCCCCTGCGCATCGCGCTCAAGGCCGATGCGGCGGACGGGGCGCGGGCGCTCGCGGCCTTCGGCGTGGAGGGCCTCGCCCCGCGCCTCGGCCCGGCCCACGCGGAACTCTCCGTCTCCCCCCTCACCCAGGACGAGGCGCAGGTGCGCGGCCGCCTCACCCTCGCCGACATGACCGCCCAGGCGGAAGGCACCGCGCGCCTTGCCGGCGGCGCCATCGAGCCCAGCCTCGCCGTGCGGCTCGACGGCGGCGACCTCGGCCGCGTGCTGCCCCAGGCTTCGGCTGCGGTGGAAGGGCCGGTGCCATCGGCCCTCGCCTTCACCCTCGCCCGCACCGGTGGGATCTGGCGGCTCGACACCATCACCGGCTCGCTCGCTGCGGCACCGGTTTCGGGAAACATCGAGTTCGAGCCCGGCCCGGTGCCGCGCATCGGCGGCAAGCTGGCGTTCGAGAGCCTCTCTCTGCCGCGCATCCTCGGCATGTTCGCTGCCCGCACCGGCTCGGAGCCTGCGGGCGCCGGCGCCTGGAGCGCGGCCCGGCTGCTGCCGGCGGCGGTCTCGGGCTACGGCCTCAATCTGGAACTGACCGCTGCCCGCCTTGCGGTCATGGGTCCCTATGTTCTCGGCAACGGCCGCCTCGTGCTCGGCAGCGACGGCGCCGACCTCGACCTGCGCGACATGGCCGGCAGCCTCGGCGGCGGGCGCGCGGCGGCCAGCCTGCGCCTGCGCCGGCAGGGCGACGGCGTGCAGGCCGACGGACGACTGGTGCTGGAGCAGGTGGATGCGGCGGCGCTGCTGGCGCCCACCGGCGCGCGCGCCGCGCCCAAGGGCAAGGTCAACCTGCTGGTGGACCTCGGCGGATCCGGCCGCAGCGTGCTGGCCGTGGTGCAGAACCTCTCCGGCCAGGGCACGCTGGGGGTGCGCGACCTCGTCATTGATGGCGCCAGCCCGGCCGGCCTCGATCAGGCGCTGGCGGAAGCCGCCAGCCTTTCGCCGCCGCCCGACGAGCGGCGCGCAGCGCAGATGCTCGACCGCACCCTTGCCAAGGGGCCGCTGCGCATCGGCTTCGTCGAGACCACGCTGGGTGTGGTGAACGGCGTTGCCCGCCTCTCCCCGGCCCGCGCCACCGCCGACGGCGTGCGCGTGGGCTTCAACGGCAGTTTTGATGTGGCCCGCCTTGCCATGGACACCACCGTGGACCTGGAAGCGCCCGAAGGCGCGGGCGGCGCGCCGGGCGGCAGCATCGTGTGGCGCGGCCCGGTGACGGGTCCCGAACGGCGGGTGAGCGCCCCGGCCCTCACCAGCGTGATCGCCATGCGCGCCATCGAGCGCGAGACGCGCCGCCTGGAGGAGCGCCAGGGCCGCACCACGCCCGAGGCCTCGCCCGTGGCATCTCCCGCTGTGCCTCCCGTTGTGGCGCCCTTGGCCCAGCCCGTGGCGGCACCGGCCTCGATCCCCGCCCCCGCCGCCATTGCGCCTGTCGCACCGCCGGTGCAGCCGCAGCCCGTTCAGGCCCAACCCGCGCCTGTGGCTCCTGCTGCGGTGAAACCCGCAGTGCCGGCCCAGACGAGCGCCCCGCCGCCAGCTCCGCGACCGGCAACACCAGCCCCCGTCGCAACGGCACCCGCGGCCCAGGCGTCTCCTGCGCAGCCATCGACTTCGCCTGCGCCGACGCAGCAAGCCGTGCCGCCCGCGCCCGCACAGGCAGCCGCGCCCCAGCCCACACCGATGCCCCAGCCGGCGCCGTTTCCTCAGGCCATCGAGCGGCGGGAGGCGGCACCGGTCGGCTTCGGCGCGCCCACCGCATCGGGCGCCGCCGGCACCGCAACGCCAGCCGAGTCGCAGGCTCAACCGAGTTCGTCACGCCCGGATGCGCGGCCGGAGGCCCGCGCTACGCCGGAAGCCCCCGCCGAGCGCCACGCGCCCGTGGTGCGCCAGCCCGCGCCGCGCCGGACCGAGCGGGCACAGCCCGAGCCGCCTCCACGCGTGTTCACCCCGCTGCCGCCGGAGACCACCTTGCCGCCCACCCGCGGCTTCGGCGACCTGCCGCGCCCGCCCGGCCTCGTGGGTGCGCAGTAAGCGCGCCGACAGTCGCAGGTCTTGGCCGCAAGTGTCTTGGCCGCAAGTCTTGGCCGGAGGCGTCCGAACACCGCCGGCCAAGCCCGCACATTCCTTCAGCGTCGGTCGGAAACGAAGGCCGGCTTCAGGCGCCGGCGCGCACCAGCGTCACAGCGGTGAAAGCGGCTTCGTCCTTCTCGCCCTGAATGGGCCCGTCCCGTTCGATCTCGCGCCATTGGGCCTCATCGAACGCGGGGAAGAAGACATCGCCCCCGGGCGCCGCATGCACGTGCGTGAGATGCAGCGTGCGGGCCATGGGCAGCGTGTCGTGGAACAGGCGCGCGCCGCCGATGACCATGATCTCGTCCGCGCCCATGGCGTCCGCCGCCTCATCGGCGAGGCGCAGCCCTTCCTCGAGGCTCGCCCCCTTCAGCACCCCGTCCGGCACCGTGAAGACGGGATCGGTGCTGATCACCACGGACGTGCGCCCCGGCAGCGGACGGCCGATGGATTCATAAGTCCGCCGGCCCATCAGCAGCGGCTTGCCCCAGGTGAGCGCACGGAACCGCTTGAGGTCCGAGGGCAGGCGCCACGGCAGGCCGCCGTCGGCACCGATCACCCCGTTCTGCGACACCGCGACCACGAGGGCCAAGGGATGGCGGGGCGGATGGCGAAGCGTATGGCCGGGCGTCATCGGGGCGATCTCCATCATCGGGCGCTTTTCAGGGCGGCGAGGGCCGCGTCGGCGGCGGCAAGGCCGCTGAGATGGGCGCCGTGGCAGGTGGAGAAGGCCTCCCGCCCCAAGGCTTCCCCGGCAAAGAAGATCCGCTCGTCCAAGGGCTCGTGCAGCCGCGCGCGCAGGGCGGCGCGGCCCGGCAGGGCGCACGAGTAGGCTCCGCCGACATAGGGCATGTCGGCCCAGCGGGTGACACGGCTGCGCTTCACCTTTGTCTTGAGGCCCGCGCCGAAGGCGGCGCCCAGCACATCGAGCGCGAAGGCGACGAGCGCCCCCTCCCCTTCCGCCGCGATGGCCTGCGCCTCCGGCCCCGCCACATGGACCAGCGCCGCCGGCGCCCCGCCGGGCTTCAGCAGGACGGAGGCCCCGGCGCGTGCGGGATGGTCAAGGTCGATGGCGTCGAGGGCGGTGCGCTCGGGCACGCCGAACACATCGTCCTCGAACAGCAGCGCCACCTTCTCGGCAAAGCCCAGCGGCAGCGCTTCGAACGCCTCGGCCAGATCCGGCGGCAGCGCGGGCGCAAAAGCGAGGCGGCCAGAGGCGATCACCGCCGTGGACACGGCAACGATCACCGTGCGGCAGGTGAGGGTGCCCTGCGCCGTCTCCAACTTCAAGCGCGGGCCGGAATGGTCGATCCGGGTTACCGGGCAGTCGAGCGTCACCGGCAGCAGGCCAGCCGCCGCCAGCACCAGGGCGCCATAGCCGTCGAGCACCGGCCAGTTGTCGTCGGTGTCGTGATAGAATGCGAAATCCACGCAGGAGATGGCGTCCGGCCCCGCCGCCGACATGAGTTCCAGCCAATGGCGCGCCAGCGGCCCGAAGGCACCCGCCGGCCCCGCAGCCTCGGAGGCCGGAATGTCCCTGCCCGCATGCCCGGCGGCGATGATGGCCTCGAATACCTGATCCACCTCCACGTCCGCCTGCGCCCTTTCCTCAGGGCTGGCGAAACGGGTGCCGAGGTGCAGCCGGCGCGGGTGCGGATTGTTTGCGCCCACCCGGAAGCCCAGTTTGGCGGCGAGGTCCGTGAAAGGGTTGGCCCGCGCGTCGTGGAGCCAGTGGCAGCCGAGGTCGAACGGCACGCCGAGGGTGGTGGTGTCGGTGGCGGCCCGCCCGCCGGGGGTGGAGGCAGCCTCAAGAATGCGGAAAGGAATGCCGGCCTGGCGCAGGCGTGTGCCGGCGGCGAGGCCGGCAGCTCCGGCCCCGATCACCACCACATCGGTATCGGCGGTCACCAATGCCGTCCCGAAGGGCCGGCTACTTCTTGTTGCGGAAAACGTCGAGCTGCACCACCTGGGCGCCGCTCGCGGGCCGCTCGCCGGCGTCCGGACCCGCGTCCTGGCCGGTTGCGGCAGTTTGGCTCGCTGCGGTGGGCACGGCGCTCGCGAGCACCGGCTCGGAGGCGGCGCCCCGTGCGGGCTTGAGCGGCGCAGGTGCGTTGGCGGAGCGTGGCGCCTCGAACGGCGTCTCGTCGCTCTCCTCGGCCTCGCTCTCGTTCGCGGCCAGCTCGAACTGGAGGCCGAACTTCACGGACGGGTCGAAGAAGCCCTTCAACGCGGAGAACGGCACCAGCAGCCGCTCGGGAATGCCGCCAAACGACAGGCCCACCTCGAAGGTGGTGTCGGTGACGATGAGATCCCAGAACTGGTGCTGGAGGACGATAGTCATCTCCTCCGGATACTTCTCCAGCATGCGCGGGGAGAGGCGGACGCCCGGCGCGCGGGTGTCGAAGGAGATGTAGAAATGGTGCTCGCCCGGCAGGCCTGTCTTGGCCACATCCAGGAGCACGCGGCGCACCACGGAGCGCAAGGCCTCCTGGGCGAGAAGATCGTAGCGGATATGATCGACCGACATGAGCCCGCAGCACTTCCCCGTCCGGCCCGGTGATCCAGAAGGCTCCGGGCACCTTCCGGGGGGCCATACGGGAGCGCCGTATCCGGAGGGTCTGGCTATGGAGCTTCCAACCTTCCCTCGTCCGGCCGGATGGAAGGGAAGTGGAGGCTTCTGTTGCCAGGTGCCTCCGAACCCCGCCTAGCCAGTGCTACCCGGTAGGACTTTGATTTCGATCGTCAAACCGCTCACGCGGCCAGAGCAACCGGAGCATAGTTGTCATTCGCAACTATCAGTTCGGCCCGATGACGGCGGAACCATGCCGAGCGAAAGTATGCCCTTTACACCCTCGTCGATCCTATTTCGCCCCCGCCGGAGCCCGCCTCCCCGCGAGGGGAAGTTGGGCTTTGGTGGAGGCGCCGGGTACCGCCCCCGGGTCCGAAAGGCTTATTCCGACACCCATTTATCGCCGTATCCGACTTGCGTCGGCAGAATGAATATAGGCGCCACCCGCCGGCGATGAAAGGGGCGCGCACCACAAAGTCCGCCGCCATCCCCGACCCTTTGTCGCGGAACCTTGTACCGACCCCGGTCTTCGACCGGCACCGGGCGGATTCGCTCAGGCGCCGCGCGGGCTTGGACCCTCCGCCGATGAGTGAAGCTCATCGGCGGAGGGTCTTACGGCTTGGCGCAATGACAGCCGGCCAAGTGGTCGTCCACCAGCCCGCAGGCCTGCATGGCGGCATAGACGATGGTCGGGCCGACGAACTTGAAGCCTAGTCCCTTCAGCCGCTTGGACAGGGCAATGGACTGCGCCGTCTGCGCCGGCACGTCGGCAATGCGGGAGGGCCGGTTCACCCGCGTCTCGCCGTCCACCGCCTCCCACATCAGATCGGAAAAGGCGATGCCCTTTTCCTGAAGGTCGAGATAGGCGCGGGCGGAGGCCACCGCGCCCTCCACCTTGGCCCGGTTGCGCACGATGCCGGCGTCGGCCATGAGGGCCTCGACCTTGGCGGCGTCATAGCGGGCCATCTTTTCCGGCTCGAAGCCATCGAAGGCGCGGCGGAAATTCTCGCGTTTCCGCAGGATGGTGATCCAGGAGAGTCCGGCCTGGAAGCCGTCCAGCAGCAGCTTCTCGAACAGGGCGCGGCTGTCGCGCTCGGGCACGCCCCATTCGTCGTCGTGATAGGCCATGTAAAACGGGTCGGTGCCGCACCAGAAGCAGCGCGCGCGCCCGTCCCCGTGCCGGAGCAGCGGCGCGCGCTCGGCCTTCACCGCCGGCTCGGTCTCCTTTGCGCTTGCAGCCTCGGGCACACTCTTTTTCGCGTTTCCCGCCTTCGGCCCTGTCATCGCCCCTCCCGCCTCCGGCTCTGCAATCGCCCCTCTCAGCTTCCCTTGAACTTCCGGTCCAGCTCGCTCACCTTCTTTTCCCATTCCATGGAAAAGACGGCCCAGTCGGGGCGGCGCAACTCCACCGGAACCTCCCCGGCGAGAAGCGGCACGCCGTCGGTCTTGGCATCGTTGGCGCGATCAAGGCGCACCGTGGCGATGCCGCGCCCGTCCGTCACCGACAACACCTGCCCGACGCTCTTGTCGCCGGCCGTGATCTCCTGCCCGGTGGCAAGCGGGGTGTCGAACAGCACTTCCACCAGCCGGTTGCGGGGGGTGGAGCGGTGCTCCATGCGGCTCACCACCTCCTGGCCCACATAGCAGCCCTTCTTGAAGTCCACCCCGCCCAGCTGGTCCATGTCGGCCTCGTGGGGGAAGGTGTCGCCATAGGCGAAATCCGGCCCGCCCTTGGGGATGCCGAGGGCGATGCGGTGCGCCTCATAGGGCACAGGATCGGACGACAGGGCTTGCGCCGCTACCAGCGGCAGCACCAGCCGCTGGCCCAGGGCGGCAAGGCGCGGGTCGGGATAGAGCGCGCCCTCGGGCACCTCCCCCGCATCGCCGAACACGGCGGCGACGGCGAAATCGTCCGCCTTCTCGAAGGTCACCTTGGCCCGCAGGCGATGGAAGGTGAGGCGCTTCAGCAGGTCCTCGGCCCGCTCGGCGGGAACGTCGAACAGGAAGGCATCCTCGCCTTCGCTGTAGAAGAGGAAGTCGGAGATGATCTTGCCCTGCGGGGTCAAAAGCGCGCCGTAGCGCGAGTCGCCCTTCGCCATGGTCTGCACGTTGCAGGTGATCACGCCATGGAGAAACTTGGAGGCTTCGGGGCCGGTGGCACGAATGAGCACACGATCGGTCAAATAAACGACGGGCATGGGGGCCGTCCTTGTCAGAAAAATAAAAACCAGATTTAAGGCCGCTTGCCTGTCCCCATCAAGAGCGAGCTTCCTCCCATGCCCGTGACTTTCGATCTGCTGCTCAAGGGCGGCGCGGTCGCGACCCCCGCCGGCATTGCCGTTGCGGACATCGGAGTGACAGGCGGACGCATCCGCGCCATCGGCGCGCTGGGCGCCGCAAGCGCGGGCGAAGTGGTGGACGCCACCGGCCTGCACATCCTGCCCGGCGTTATCGACACCCAGGTGCATTTCCGCGAACCGGGGCTGGAGCAGAAGGAAGACCTGGAGACCGGGTCCCTTGCCGCCGTAATGGGCGGGGTGACGGGCGTGTTCGAGATGCCCAACACCATTCCCCAGACCACGTCCGCCTCGGCTCTGGAAGACAAGATCGCGCGGGCTACCGCCCGCATGCATTGCGACTTCGCCTTCTATGTGGGCGGCACCCACGACAACGTGAAGGACCTGCCCGAGTTGGAGCGCCTGCCGGGGGCGGCGGGCGTGAAGGTGTTCATCGGCTCGTCCACCGGCTCGCTGCTCGTGGCGGACGATGACGGGGTGCGGAACATCCTGAAAGTGATCCGCCGCCGCGCCGCCTTCCACTGCGAGGACGAGCCGCGCCTTCAGGAGCGCAAGGGCCTGCGCGTTCCCGGCGATGCTTCCTCCCACCCGGTGTGGCGCGACGAGATCGCGGCGCTGACCGCCACCCGGCGCCTGGTGAACCTCGCCCGGGAGACCGGGGCACGGGTGCATGTGCTGCATGTGACCTCGGCGGAGGAGATGGATTTTCTCGCCGACGCCCGCGACGTGGCCTCGGTGGAGGTGACGCCCCACCACCTCACCCTGGCGGCGCCCGACTGCTATGACCGGCTCGGCACGCTGGTGCAGATGAACCCGCCGGTGCGCGACGGCCGCCATCGCGATGCCTTGTGGGCGGCGCTCCAGAGCGGCGTGGTGGACGTGCTCGGCTCCGATCACGCCCCCCACACCCTGGAGGAGAAGGCCAAGCCCTATCCCGAAAGCCCCTCGGGCATGACCGGGGTGCAGACCCTGGTGCCGCTGATGCTGGACCACGTGGCCGCCGGGCGCCTGACGCTGGAGCGCTTCGTGGACCTCTCCAGCTCCGGCCCGGCCCGGCTGTTCGGCATCGCCCGCAAGGGGCGCATCGTGGTGGGCTATGACGCCGACTTCACCGTGGTGGACCTGAAGCGCCGCGCCACCATCACGGTGGACTGGATCGCCTCCCGGTCCAAGTGGACGCCCTATGACGGCAAGGAGGTGACCGGCTGGCCCGTGGGCACTTTCGTGCGCGGCCGCAAGGTGATGTGGGAGGGCGAGCTTACCGGCCCCGCCTCCGGCGCGCCCATTAGCTTCCTGGAAACGCTTCAGCCGCAGGGTTGAGAGCAGGCTGGTCCTCAAGCTGTTCCAACGAAAGAGGGCGCGCCACCGGCGCGCCCTTTCTTTTCGATGGCAGCACTTCCGGGAGCGTCAGCCCGCCGGACGCTCCTTCACGCGGGTCAGCACCGCCTCGGGGCCGGCATAGGCCTCCTGGAGGTCCACGCTCCAATAGCGCAGCTCATCCAGCGGAATGGCCTGCCCGGTGACGGCGCAGCGCACGAAGCTGCCCGGCCGCAGGATGCGGAACTCACCGTCGAGGTAGCGGACCTCCGCCTCGCCATGGGGCTCGGGGAAGCGTTCGAATCTGTTCATCACCGCCGTCATCGTCCTGAAAGAAGAATTTCCAGCATAGCCATTCGGTCCGCGGCGCGAAAGAGGCGCCGGCTCACGGATCGAACAGAGTCGGCCCCTCGACCTTCGGCGGCTTCTTAGATCTGGCCGGGCGCGACCGCGCGGGCGCCGGAGGCGTTGCAGCCGGCGCCGCATCCCCCGTCACCGCCGCCACATGCCCGTCGGCGAACTGAAGGTCCAATGCCGTCCCCGGCCCAAGGCCAGCGGCGAAGTGCACCGGCTGGCCCTGCGCGTCGCGCACCAGCGCGAACCCGCGGCTCAGTACCCCCTTGAAGGACAAGGCATCCAGCAGTTGGCCCGCCGATTTCAGCCGCGCCGTCCGCTGCTCGCGCGCCACTGTGAAGGCGCGCTTCAGCCGGCCCTCCAACGTCTCCAGCCGGTCGCCGGCGCGCTCCAGGCGCAGCTTCAGCGCCTCCGGCGACAGCCGGGCGCGCGCGGCCACGAGGCGCAGGCGGTGGGCCGCAGCATTGGCCTTGAGGGCGCGCGGCAGGCGCTCGCTCGCGGCATCGAGCCTTTGCCGGGGCACGGAAAGCAGGTTCTCCGCGCTGGGCAGGAGGCGGGACAAGCCACGCAGGTCCGCCCGCCGCCGTTCCAGAAGCCGCACCGGCGCGGCGGCGAGGCGCCCGCCGAGGTCTTCCACCGCCGCGATCAGCTCGGAGCGCACCGGCACCACCATCTCGGCGGCGGCGGTGGGGGTAGGCGCGCGCACGTCGGCGGCGAAATCGATGAGGGTCACGTCGGTCTCGTGGCCCACGGCCGCGATCAGCGGGATGGCGCTTTCCGCCGCCGCCCGCACCACCTCCTCGTCGGAGAAGCCCAGAAGGTCCTCCAAAGCGCCGCCGCCCCGCGCTACCACGATCACGTCCGGGCGCGGGATGGTGCCGCCCACCGGCAAGGCGTTGAAGCCGCGAATGGCCGCCGCCACCTCCGCCGCCGAGGTCTCGCCCTGCACCCGCACCGGCCACACCAGCACCCGGCGCGGAAAACGGTCGGCGAGGCGGTGGAGAATGTCGCGGATCACCGCCCCGGTGGGCGACGTGACCACCCCGATCACCTGCGGCAGGAACGGCAGCGCGACCTTGCGCGCCGGATCGAACAGGCCCTCGGCCGCGAGGCGGCGCTTGCGCTCCTCCAGCATGGCCATGATGGCACCGGCGCCGGCGAACTCCAGCGCCTCGATGACGATCTGATAGCCGGACTTGCCCGGATAGGTGGTGAGGCGGCCGATGGCCACCACCTCCAGCCCCTCCTCGGGCTTCAGGCGCAGGCGCTGGAAGGTGCCCTTCCAGATCACCGCGTCCAGCCGTGCCCCGGCATCCTTCAGGCTGAAATAAGCGTGGCCCGAGCCGTGAGGCCCGCGATAGCCGGAGATTTCGCCGCGCACCCGCACGTGGCCATAGGCGTCCTCAACCGTGCGCCGGAGCGCTGCGGAGAGCTCGGAAACGCTCCATTCTGGCGCGTTGGCGCGGGGTTCGGCGACATCCACCATCGAATCGCAGTCGGCTGTTGGTCAAGGAATAAGCATAGCGGGAAAGCCCCCCATGCGGCGAGCGCAGAGCCGTGCCTCTTGTTTGCGCGGCTCCGAGCCGATAGGCGATTGTGACAAGAGACTCATCGCAAGAGACGTTGGCAGAAACGTCCGAGCGAGACATGGGGCAACGCACAGGGGAGGCCGCATGAACATCCTGCTGCTCGGATCGGGAGGGCGCGAGCACGCCCTCGCCTGGAAGCTGGCGCAGAGCCCAAGTATCGGCCAGTTCTACGCCATACCGGGCAATCCCGGCATCGCCGAGCACGCAGAGCTGATCGAGGGCATACCCCTCTCGGCCCACGACACCATCGTGAAATGGTGCCAGGACCACGGCATCGGCTTCGTGGTGGTGGGCCCGGAGGCCCCGCTGGTGGCGGGGCTGGTGGACCGGCTCGAGGCGGTGGGCATCCCCGCCTTCGGTCCCACGGCTGCGGCCGCCCGGCTGGAGGGCTCCAAGCTTTTCACCAAGGAATTGTGCAAGGCCAATTCCATACCCACCGCCGCCTTCGGCCGCTTCACCTCCGCCGCCGAGGGCGCCGCCTATGTGCGCCAGCAGGGCGCCCCCATCGTGGTGAAGGCCGACGGCCTCATGGCCGGCAAGGGCGTCGTGGTCGCCCTCTCCGAGGAAGAAGCGGTGGACGCGGTGGAGCAGGTGTTCGCCGGCGGCGGCACCGAGGTGCTCATCGAGGAGTTCATGGAGGGCGAGGAGGCCAGCCTGTTCGCTTTGGTGGACGGCGAGACGGTGGTGCTCTTCGGCAGTGCGCAGGACCACAAGCGCGCGTTCGACGGCGACCTCGGCCCCAATACCGGCGGCATGGGCGCCTATTCGCCCGCCCCGGTGCTGACGCCCGAGCTGGAGCGCCGGGCGCTGGAGGAAATCCTCATCCCCACCGCCCGCGCCATGGTGGCGGCCGGCGCGCCCTATCGCGGCGTGCTCTATGCCGGGCTGATGCTGACGGCCGATGGCCCGAAGCTGGTGGAATACAATTGCCGCTTCGGCGATCCCGAATGCCAGGTGCTGATGCCCCGCTTTACGGGGGATCTGGTCCAGGTGCTGCACGCCACCGCCACTGGTCACCTTGCCGAGGTGACGCCGGAATGGTCGCAGGATGCGGCCATGACTGTGGTCTATGCCTCGCGCGGCTATCCCGGCCCGCATCAGGTGGGCAGCCCCATCGGCGGGCTCGATGCGGCGGCGGAGTTGGACGGCGTGCTGGTGTTCCAGGCGGGCACACGGCGCAAGGGGGTCGGGCTGGTCTCCAACGGCGGACGCGTGCTGAACGTCACCGCCACCGGCGCCACCCTCGGCGAAGCCCGCGACCGGGCCTATGCGGGCATCGCCCGCATCGAATGGCCGGACGGCTTCTACCGCAGCGACATCGGCTGGCGCGCGCTGGGCAAAGCGACACCCGGCAAGGTTGCCCGATGACCGCCCGCGAGAAGCCGCCCCTGCCTGTGCTGGACGATTTCCCGGTCAAGGCGAGCGACACCATCCGCTATGGCGACACCGACAAGCTCGGCCATGTGAACAACGCCGTCTTCTCCACCTTCCTGGAGACCGGCCGCACCCGGCTGCTGCTCGATGCCCCCCACAAGGTGGCACCCGAAGGGGCCGGTTTCGTCATCGCCCGCCTGGTCCTGGACTACCGCGCCGAGATGCACTGGCCGGGACAGGTGGAGATCGGCACCGGCGTCCTCTCGGTGGGCCGAAGCTCGGTCTCCATCAAGCAGGCGCTGTTCCAGAACGGCGTATGCACCGCCACCGCCGAAACCGTGGTGGTGCTTTTCGACACCACCCACCGCCGCCCCCTGCCCCTGCCGGACGCCAGCCGGGCCGTGCTGGAAGGCTATCTGGTGCGATAGGGGGAGGCCCTTGCGTCCGCCGCTTTGCGCCGGCCGGCATTGTGCTCTAGATAGGGGGCCGACAGCCCCGGATGTGCCGTGCGCCTTCTGCCTCTTGCCTTCACGCTTCTCGTCGCCACCATTCTCGGGCTCGGCGTCACCTGGTTTTCCGTCACCCACTCGCGCGGGCTCGACGTGGTGCGCGCCGGCGCATGGCAGGGCTGGCCCCGCGCCGGCACGGCCAAGGCGGACCCCTACGCCCGCGCCGCCTTTGCCCGCTCGGGCGAGCTACCGCTGGAACTGGCCGACGGCCTGCTCTTCCTTGCCGCCACTGATGATGCCGGCAGGCCCATCGACGGGCGCTGCGAGACGCGCATCGTCGGGGTGCTGCCCCAGGCCCGGCTGTGGACGCTGACCCTCATGGACCAGGACGGCCACCTCATCGCCAATGATGCCGGCCGCTTCGGCTTCACCAGCGCCGAGGTGGTTTATCGCGACGACGGTGCCATCGACGTGCGCCTCTCCCCGCGCGCCCGCTCGGGCAACTGGCTGCCCACCGGCGCCCGGCCGCGACTGAAGGTGGCGCTCCGCCTCTATGACGCGCCGTTCTCCTTCGCCTCCGGTGCCGCGGACGCGGCCGTCCTGCCCAAGATCACGCAGGAGGCCTGCCTGTGACGACGCTGGACGATCTGCGCGAGGAAGCCTCGACCGTTGCCGCGCGCCTTGCCCGGCGCGCTGGGCGCTTCCTCGGCAGCCTGCCGCGCCCGCATTTCTCCCACCCGCGCCTGTCGCGGCCACGCTTCGGCTCGCCCGGTCAGGTGCTGCTGTTCGTTGCGTTCGCGGTGGTGCTGGGTGCCATCGCCCACATCGTCTCCATCCTCGCAATGCCGGCGCTCGCCGAGCGCAACGCCTATGCCCGGCTCTCCGAGCGGATGGATTCCAACGTGCTCACCCTGCTGCCGGACCCATCGCCCCAGGAACAGGTGCTGCCCATGATGGACCCCGCCTTCGTGTCGGCGGTGTGCCTTTACGATCTGTCGGAAGCGCCGCTGAAGGTGCGGGTGCCGGCGACGGCCGACTACACCTCGGTGTCCTTCTACACGGCGGAGGGCCTCGCCTTCTACGCGCTGAGCGACCAGGCGGCCGGAAAGGTGATCGAGCTCGACCTCATGACCGCGAGCCAGAAGGCGGCTTTGCCGGAAGACGAGGAAATCACGGCCGCGGATCGGCTGGTGATCGAATCCCCCGCGCTGGAGGGCATCGTCGCGGTGCGGGCCTTCGTGCGCGAGCGGGGCACGCGGGCTTTCGTGCGGCGCCAGCTCGAAGCCGCCACATGCACACTCTCCAACTAGGGCGTTTTCCGCTCGCCCCGGCTCACGGCAATCGCTCCAGACTCGTGTATTGACGCGCTTTCTTCACGCAAACCACGGGCCACTTCGCTCGAAAACGCTCTAACTCAGCGGGCGCGCCGGCCGTGGTTGCTGCGGGGCACGGGACCCGGCAGTTGCGCCTCATACCGTTCCACGCGCACCACCGGCAGGATCACGATGTCCGCGCCTGCGGTCCGGACCTCGTCTCCATCCCTCTTGCGGGTGGTGGCGCGGCGCTCAGCCAGCGTCCACGCGTCGGGGAACGCAATGACAGTGCTCATGCTCTTCTCCTCGATCAAGAGCCGTGATCACAACGTCGCTGGCGTTCTTATGGTTTCGTGCACCTGAACGGGAGATTAACCGATCATGGCGGGCGGCCCCGCCTACCTCGCCCCGTTGGCCTTGAGTCCGACTGGCTCAGTCCTTGGCCAGATCCAGGAAATGCCGGCCGGCGCGGTCCTCGATCTCCACCACGAAGATGTCCGGGTCGAACTTCAGCTCCCGTGCGATGCGCGCGTCCGCATCCGCCTCGGGCCGGCCGGGTTCCACCAGAACCGAGAACAGGCGGTCGCCGGGGGCGCCTTCGTCGAAGGCGCTCTGCGGCGCGGGGCCATAGAGCGCGGCCGTCCCGTCGAGGCGCGAGGCCTTGACGAAGATGGCCCCCGCCTCCTCGGCGCCCCGGCGCACCACGGCACCATAGGCGCCTTCCACCTGGGCGCGGCGGAGAAGCGCGGAGACGAAGATTGCGCTCTTGAGCCGCATTCAGTTGACCGTGACGCCGGAGACCGAGGCCAGCTCGCGCACGAGCTTGTCGCTGACCTCGCCGTCGGCGGTCATGTTGCGGTCGCGCTGGAAGCGCTGGATGGCGGAGCGGGTCTCGCCGCCGGGCCGGCCGTCCACCTTCAGCGGACCGTAGCCAAGCTTTGCCAGCGCCTTCTGCACAGCGAGCAGGCGCGGCGAGGCCGGCACGTCGCTCGGCGGACGCACCGCGCCGGTCACATCCGCCCCGGCGCCGACGCTGGCCGGCGGACGGCGTGGCACGGGATCGGCATAGGCTTGCGCGGTCGAGCGGCCGGCCGCAGCCGTGCCGGGCACCAGCGGCACCGGCGTGCCGGTCACGGTGGTACGAATGGACAAATAGCCGAGCGCGCCATCGGTGGCGCCGCCGGTGGAGGCTGCGGGCGAGCCACCGGGACTGTGCGGCGGCAGCGGCACGGTGGTGCGGTTGGTCTTGGAGCGGTCGAGGGCCTGGATGGCCCCGGCCGGGCGGGCCTCCGGCAGCGGAGCGCCGGCAGGCGGCGCCTGCAGCAGCAGGAGGTTGACAAGGAATGCCCCGGCGGCGGTCAGAGCGACGGCGCCGGCCGCCATGTCGAGCCGGCGCAAGCGCCGTTCCTCGTTCGCACGGGCGCTCGCCGCCAACGGGTCCACCGCCGCCGGCGCGTCCTCGCCCAATCCCCCCGCCATGACCGGTTCCAGCTTCATGCCAACCTCTTCGCCCGGGTATCGTCGAGGCGGGCGGGAAACGGCGCCACCACGCCCTCGCCCCGCACCGCCGGCTCAGCCGCAAGCGGCAATGTCACGGTGACGCTGGTGCCCCGCCCCGGCGCGCTCTCCACCCGGAGGTCGCCGCCGTGCAGCTTCACCAGCCCTTTCACCACCGCGATGCCGAGGCCGCTGCCCCGGGCACGCTGGGTGCAGTCGCCGGCCTGGAAGAACGGCTCGCCGAGCCGCGCCACATCCTCCGGCCGCATGCCGGGGCCGGTGTCGCGCACCCGGATGGCGACCGCCTCGCCCTCGCGGCGCACGCTCACCTGAACGCGACCGCCCTCGGGCGTGAATTTCACGGCGTTGGACAAAAGATTGAGCACGATCTGCTTGAACGCCCGCCGGTCGGCACTGATGGCCGGCAGGCGGGGGGCGAACACCGTCTTCACCGCCACGCCCGCGCGTCCGGCATCGATGGCCACCATTTCGGCGCAGCCGGCGACGAGGGCGGCCACGTCCACACCCTCGCGCTCCAGCTCGTAGGCGCCCGCCTCCACCCGCGAGAGATCCAGGATGTCGTTCACCAGACCGAGCAGATGCTGGCCGCTCTCGTGGATGATGCGCGCGTAATCGGCCTTGCGCGCGTCGTCGAGGGGGGCGCCGGTCTGCGTGGCCAGCAGCTCGGAAAAGCCGAGGATGGCGTTGAGCGGGGTGCGCAGCTCATGGCTCATGGCGGCGAGGAAATGGCTCTTGGCGGCATTGGCCTCCTCCGCCTCGGCGCGGGCGCGGGCGGCATCGTCGGCCTTCAGCCGTTCGACGGCAGCCGCCTGCCAGGGCGCCCGCCAGATGATCCGCACCAGGCCGGAGCGCAGGGCCGTGCAGCGCGCCTCCACGGTCATGAAGGCCGGCGCGGTTTCCGCCTTGCCGTCGCAGCGCAGCCGCAGTTCGCAGCGCTGCGCCCTGCCGTGATGCGCCGCCTGCACGGCGGAGAGGAAGGCCGGCCGGTCGGCCACCAGCACGCGCTCGAACAAAGCAAGGCCGGCGAAGGCGGAGGCCGATGCGTCGGCGAATGGCCCCTCCATCGCCTCCACCACCGCCACCTCCCCGCGCAGGCCATGGCGGGTGACGAGGAGGGCATCGTCGGGAATTTCCTCGCTGGCGCGGGTCGCGGCACGGGCCAGCCCGCCGGCCACCGCCGCCAAGGCGGTCGAGACGAGGCCGGTGGCCACCAGCGCGGTGGCATTCAGGAATGCCCCCTGGACCAGGCCCGTCACCTCGGCCAGGAGCACGATGGCACCGCAGCCCAGCGCCAGCACGCCAAGGCCCGTGAGCGTGGCGCCGGTGACCCGCCCGAGCACCGCAAGACGCGGCAGGCTCTCGCCGCCCGCACCCCGCTTGGGGCCGGGACGGGAAACATCCACCGCTTCGCCGATGCCGAGGTGACGCACGCCGCCCCCTGTCAGATGCCCGCACCAGCGGGCCGAATGCTGTGAAAACCTGTGCGCCGGTCTCCCGGCACTGCGGAGAACACCCTGCCACGGCAGGCTTTAAGCGAACGCTAAGCCGGGGCGGCACCGCCTGCTTTCAGCGTTAACGATGTCTTGAAAAGTGCGCCCCTGCGGCACCCCCGCGGGGCCCCGCGGCCCCCCTCCTCTGGTATTCTGCAAAGGCGTCGGCATCAGGCCCGCGCGTTTTGACGAGGGGGCCATGTTCTTTCTGCTGCGCCTCGCCTTCTGGATCGGCCTCGTGCTCCTGCTCCTGCCGCTCGGCCTCAAGGGCACCGACGGCAAGGAGGTGAGCGTGTTCGACGCCTTCGGCGCCGCGCAGGCGCTGGTGGCCGACCTCAAGGGCTTCTGTGAGCGCCAGCCGCAGGCCTGCGCGGTGGGTGGGCAGATGGCGAGCCACCTCGTGGAAAAGGCGCAGGTGGGCGCCAAGTGGTTGCACGATTCCATCGGCTCCGCCCCCTCGGGCGAGGCGCCGCATCCGCCTGCCGGCGTGCCGGGTGCGGGCCAGACGGGCGCGCTCGACCTCTCGCCCCAGGATCTTTTGCCGGTCTGGGGCGGCGGCGAGAATGGCCGCACGGTTCTTCCTCAAGGCGTCCAACCCGCCGCGCCTGCGGCCCCCGCTCAGCCGCCGCTGCCGCCGCGCCGGCCCGCCTGACGCCTGAAATCGCCACGCAGAATCAAAGTGACCGCATTCCTTGCCGGCTGTGTTATGCTGCAGCGCAAGGATCTCTGGGCGCCCCTCCCGTTTTCCGGGCGGGCGCCTCTAAGTGGGACGAGGAATTGGCCTCATGAACGCAGACGACCTCATTGCCGATTTTGAATTCCTGGACAATTGGGAAGACCGCTACCGGCACGTCATCGAGCTGGGCAAGAAGCTGCCGCCCTTCCCCGACGCCGAGCGCAACGAGACCAACAAGGTACAGGGCTGCGCCAGCCAGGTGTGGCTCATCTCCGACCTGAAGCAGACGCCGGCCGGCACCATCATCGAGTTCCAAGGCGATTCCGACGCCCACATCGTGCGCGGCCTGGTAGCGGTGCTGCTCCATCTCGTGTCGGGCCACAGCCCGAAGGAGATCATGGAGACCGACATCCTCGGCGTGTTCCGGCAGATCGGGCTTGAGGGTCACCTGACGCCGCAGCGCTCCAACGGCCTGCGCTCCATGGTGGAACGCATCCGCGGCCACGCCCGCGCGGCGCTCGCCGCCGCCTGAGGTTTCGGCCCCGACCGGTCTGGACCGGTTCCGTCTTACGTTTGCCCATAGGCGCCGGGCTCGTCCCGGCGCCGGATTGCGTTTGAACGAGACTGCGATTGGGATCAGGCGGGGCTGACGGTACCGCGCACCGCGACCTCGGCTGCGGCAAGGCGCCGGTACAGGCTGCGCTGCCGGGCGATGGGCCACCAGTCGTAAAGGAAGATCTCCATGGGTCGCCAAAGCGCGACCCAGCCGAGGATCAGCAGGCCCTCTGCCGCGAACCCCGCCAAGTTCCGCGAGAACGCCCCCTCCCCGATCAGGCCGGCGATACCCAGGCAGACGGCGAGCACCGCGCAGCCGATGGCGAGGGACAGCCGCCCGATGCGGAACAATTCCTTCAATTCACCCGCCACCGCCACCTCGCGATCCACGAAATAGTGTCGCAGCGCCTCGGGCAGGCCCTTGGCCTCGGGCTTGGCGGCTTCCGCTTCAGGCAGGTGCACGACGATGCGCACCGGCGAGCGGCGCGGCATCTCCCGCGCCCAGGCGACGATATACGCCTCGGCCTCGGGGTCGAGATCCCGCTCCCGGAAGGGAAAGGGATCGAGCATGTTGAAGAGTTGCGAGACCCGCTCGACGCGGATCTCGATGTCGGTGTCCATGGGGATTGCCCAATCCGCCCCGCTCGAGAAAAGCCCGATGCTTTTCGACCGAATCGAAGCGAGACAGGATCTAAAGCACCCACCGATCAGATTGCACGGCAATCTGATCGGATTCGGCTCTGAAAGCTCAACCCGTCCCGACTTAAGGAAAGAGAGGATTCCCGATGGCGAACGGCGGTGCGCCTCAGCGGCTGCCGCGGCGCGCCCGCACGCGCACGGGTACCGCCTGCTTCTGCCGCGCCGCAAGCTGGGCGAGGACCATGGTCCCGACAAGAGCTGCGAGGGCGAGAGCGGAACCGGCAATGAGGGACATGGAGATCCTCCTCCAAGACGCTTGCGACCATCGTCGGCAAGCAGACAGAACCTGCGCCGACGAACAGGTTTATCTTAACCCTGTTCGGGCCGCGCGCTACCCGTCTGGATCAACAAATAGGTGCCGCGCCGGTGGCAACGAGGGGCGTCACGGCCATGTGACCACGCCGAAGCTGGCGGCCGAGACAGCGGCATGCGACAGCCTCGCACAAAACCAATTCTGATCAATGGGTTATGAGTTCACCCGGGAATTGAGGCCTCGGGCGGCATTGAAAAAATGCCGCCGTGCGCCGTCGGCGCCGGCCCGGGCGCTCGGCGCTACAAGGGCGACAGGTAGGGCAGCGGCCCCGGCGCCGGGGCCTGCCGCACGCGCTCCAGGCGCTCCATGGCGCGGGCAAAGGAGCCGTCGAGGTGGCTCTTGAGCGCCTCCACCGCCGCTTCAGCATGGCCGGCGGCGAGCCGCTCCGCCACATCCATATGCTCGGCGAGGAACGGCTCCACGCCAGGCGCCCGCGCGGCGGCGTCATAGAGGAAGGTCAGGGCCACCAGCAGCGTCTGGTAGGTGGAGAGGGCATCCATGAGGGTGGCGTTGCCGCAATGGCCGAGGAGGCTGATGTGCAGTTCCTCCTCCAGAGCGCTGAGGCGCCCCCCGTCCACGGCTTCGGGGGCGGCCATGGCATCCGCGAGGTTGCCCCTGAGCGCGGCGAGGGTCGCCGGCGGCAGGCGCGGGGCGGCAAGGCGCAGGGCCGCCGGCTCCAGGATGGCCCGCATCTCGAACAATTCAGCCACGTAAGCGGGCGTGAGAGCCGGCGCATACCAGTGCTGGCGCGCATCCTTGCG
Organism: Xanthobacter oligotrophicus; assembly: GCF_008364685.1. Lineage (GTDB taxonomy): Bacteria > Pseudomonadota > Alphaproteobacteria > Rhizobiales > Xanthobacteraceae > Xanthobacter > Xanthobacter oligotrophicus. Next base: position 67,260 of record NZ_VTTL01000004.1, on the reverse strand, counting down.
AACGACGCCACGCTGGTGAAGCCGCGACAGCGCCTCCCGTGCCACCGTGCGGCTGACGCCGTAGGCGGCGGCGAGGTGATTCTCCACCACGCGGAACGAGCCGAAGGCGCTGCGGGTGACCACCTCGTGCTCCACCTCCTTGTAGATGCGTTCCCAGGTGGATTCGGGGGCGAGGTGGACATCCGCCGCCGGCGCCTGTTCGGTGAAATCCGGGACGGGGCCGATGGGCAGCTCGACGACGAAGCCGTGCCCCTCGGCGCGGCGCACCAGGCCCAATTGCTCCAGCCGGGCAAGGGCTTGGCGCGCCGGAGCGCGGGAAATGCCGAAGCGCTCGGCCACTCGGGATTCGAGCAGGCGCTCGCCGGGCCGCAGCGAACCGGCAACGATCTGTGCCGCCAGAATGTCGAAAGCCCGCTCGTGCAGGCGGGGCGCCACCCCGCTGGTCCGCGCCGCCTCCCGGCCGGGCTCAGCCGCTTTACCGGCAGCAGGGATCAGATGTCCCATCGCGTCCTCACCGTCCCTGTTGCCCACCGCATTGCGGAAAGGGTGCCGGAGCGGGAGCTAAATGCCAAGCTCAACAAAGGCTTGTGCCTGGCGCGGGATGCCGCACCCAAGACGCTGGAGCCATGCTCGCCAGCGGCCAGAGCGCCGCGCCGCAGGCGTTCAAGCCGCACACGACGCCAAATGGCAGTGCTGATCAGCCGAAAATGACGGCGGCGGCAATGACGCCGTAGGCCAGAAGGAAGAGGAAGCTGTCCCGAAGGACGCGCCCGCGTGCTATGGTCATAATTCACTTCCTATTATGTCCAGTCATTTTATATGGAAAGTGAATATCGTCAATAAACATTTTTATTATGTGTATTTGGATTTAAGCCATCCCCTCCCCGCCGACGAAAGCCGGCGGGCGGCGCAAGGCTTGCGGCAAACCTTGAGGATCGTGCGGCCGGGCTACCGCCCCTCGAAGCGGGGCGCGCGCTTTTCCACGAAGGCGGCGGCGCCCTCGGCGAAATCATGGGTTCCGGAGCTGGCGATGAAGGCATCGCGCTCGGCGTTCAGCTGGTCCGACAGGCTGTGGTTGAAGGAGGCGCGCAGCAGGTGCTTGATGCGGCCATAGGCCAGCGTCGGCCCGGCGGCGAGGCGCTTCGCCAACGCCTGTGTCTCGGCTTCGAGATCGGCCACCGGCACCACCTTGTTCACCAGCCCCAGCCGCAGCGCCTCCGCCGCGTCCACCGTGTCTGACAGCAGCGCGATCTCCATGGCCTTGCGCAGCCCCACCACCCGCGGCAGCGAGAAGGTGGACGACCCGTCCGGCGAGGTGCCGATGCGGGTGTAGGCCAAGGTCATCTTGATGTCGTCGGCGGCGATGGCGAGGTCGGCAGCCAGCGCCACCGAGACGCCGGCCCCCGCCACCGCGCCGTGGAGGCACGCGATCACCGGCGCCGGCATGGCGGCGAGCGAGACGATGGCATGGTGAAACGGATCGATGATGGCGCTCACCACCTTCGGCGCGTCGCGGCCGGCCGCGTGGAAGCGGCCCACGTCGCCGCCGGCCATGAAGGCCCGCCCTTCCCCCGAAAGCACCACCACCCGGACGCTCTCGTCCTTCGCCACCTGGTCCACCGCCGCCTTGAAGGCCAGCACCGCCGCCTCGTTGATGGCGTTCAGCACCTGGGGGCGGTTGAAGCGGATGCGGGCGATGCCCTCGGCGATGTCGAGGCGGATGGGGTGTTCGTCGGCGGCGGCGCTAGTGGGGGCGCTCATTGGGGGCGTTCCTCGGGCGTTTATCGGCTCGGCCGCTCGCGGGATGCGGCGGCGGCCTCATGGATTGGGACCGCCAAGCTGCCAAAGCCGGAGCATCGCCACAAGGCGGCCGGGCCGAGAGTTTTTTCAGGCCCGGCGCCGACGCACCCTGCCGCGCTCGCCCCCACCCTCAGATCGGCGAATCGGTATCCGGCGGGAACAGCACGCCGGCCTCTTCCAGATAGGCCTCCAACGCCGCCAGCGTGACGGCGATGTCTCCGGTGGTGTCCAGCACCAGCTCGGGCGCCTCCGGCTCCTCATAGGGCGCGGAAATGCCGGTGAAGCTGGCGATCTCGCCCTTGCGGGCCTTGGCGTAGTGGCCCTTGGGGTCGCGCCCCTCGCACACTTCCAGCGGGGCGCGGATGAACACCTCGTGGAAGAAGCGCGCGCCCACCTCCCGCGCCTGCTCCCGGTCGGCGCGCGTGGGCGACACCAGAGCGACGATGGCGATGTGGCCGTTGCGGGCAAGGAAGCCGGCCATGTGGGCGACGCGGCGGATGTTCTCCGAGCGCTCCTGCGGCGAGAAGCCGAGGTCGGCGTTGAGCCCGGTGCGCAGGGTATCGCCGTCCAGATAGACCGGCGAGCCGCCGAGGTCGAACAGGCGCCGCTCCAGGGCCCGCGCCACCGTGGACTTGCCGGAGGCCGGCAGCCCCGTGAGCCACAGCACGGCGCCCTGGTGATGGAAGCGTGTGACCCGCTCGGCCGCCGTCACGGCCGAATCCACCGCCACCACGGGGCCACGCTTCGGCGCCTCCAGACGCGCCTCGCGGGCCGCGTGCAGAATGATGCCGCCGCCGCAGATGCGCCGGTCCCGCTCCACCACCACGCGGCCGGTGAAGGCGTTGAGGTGGTAGGGATCGGCCGGCAGGGCCTGGCGCAAGGTAATTTCCACCTCGCCCACATAGTTGCGGCCAAGGCTCGCCTGGCCCTCGGTGACGAGATTGGCGGGATCCACCGCGCTGGTCACCGCCGAGACCACGCCCGGCGCGGCGGCGGTGGAGAGGCGCACCACCACCGGGTCGCCGGCCTTCAGCGGTGCGTCGTCCAGCCAGAACAGGCGCACCTTCAGGCTTTTGGCGGCGCGGGGGCGCTGGTCGCCATGGGCGGCGATGTCGCCTCGGGTGACGAAGATATCCTTGTCGAGGGTGATGCCGGCGGACTGGCCGGCCTCAACGGTGGTCGGCGCCGGGCCGGGCCACGCCTCGATGGACTTTACGCGCGCGGTGGCGCCCGACGGCTCGAAGGCGAGTTCGTCACCCACCGAGAGGCGGCCGCTCTCGATTCGCCCGGCGAGGATGCGCCGCTCGTCGAACTTGTAGACCGCCTGGATGGGGAAGCGCAGCGGCTGGTCGGCCAGGCTCGGCGGCGCGGTGAAGGCGTCCAGCGCCTCCACCACCGTGGGGCCGGAATACCAGGGCAGGCGCGCGGTGCGCTCGGAGATGAAGTCGCCATCGCGGGCCGAAACCGGGATGACGAAGGTGGGGCGCAGGCCGAAGCCGCCGAGATAGGCGCCCACATCTTCCTCGATGGCCGCGAATGCCTCCTGGTCGAAGGCCACGCGATCCATCTTGTTCACCACCACCGTCACCTGCCGCAGGCCGAGCAGGTGCAACAGGAAGGCGTGACGGCGGGTCTGCTCGCGCACGCCCTCGCCCGCATCCACTAGCAGCAGGGCGGCATCCGCCTGGGCGGCGCCGGTGACCATGTTGCGCAGGAATTCCACATGGCCGGGCGCGTCGATGAGCACATAGTCGCGCTTGGCGGTCTTGAAGCGGATCTGGCTGGTGTCCACCGTGATGCCCTGGTCACGCTCGGTCTGCAGCGCGTCGAGCAGGAACGACCACTCGAACGGCATGCCGCGGCGGGCGGAGACTTCCTTCAGCATCTCCAGCTTGCCGTCGGGCAGTGAGCCGGTCTCGTGCAGCAGGCGGCCGACCAGGGTGGACTTCCCATGGTCGACGTGGCCGACGATGACGATGCGCAGAAGCTCACGCTCCTTGGCCGCCGGCGCGGCGGAGGACGTGGCGAGCGGCAGGGCGGACGTTGATGCGGAAGCGGACGTTGACGCGGACATGGCAATGATCTCTTCAAAATCTCGGGAGGCGGCGCGCTGGCTCACAGGTAGCCGGCGGTGCGCAGGCGCTCGAAGGCGTCCTCGGATTCGTGGTCCATGGCACGGCCCGAGCGCTCGGAGGTCCGGGTGACGGCGAGCTCGGCCAGGATCTCGTCCAGGGTGGATGCGTCCGACTCCACCGGGTTGGTGATGTCCTGGTCGCCCAGCGAGCGGTAACGCTTGCCGTCCTTGGAGAAATACAGCGGGATCACCGGAATGCCCTCGCGCTGGGTGTAGGCCCAGATGTCCATCTCGGTCCAATGCAGGATGGGATGGATGCGCACATGGGCGCCGGGGGTCAGGGCAGTGTTGTACTGGTCCCAGAACTCCGGGGGCTGCTCGCGCACGTTCCAGGCGCCGTCGGTGCCGCGCGGGGAGAAGAAACGCTCCTTGGCCCGGGTCGGCTCCTCGTCGCGGCGAATGCCGGCGATGACGCCGTCGAAGCCGTGCTTGGCCAGCGCCAGGCGCAGGCCTTCGGTCTTGCGGGCGGCCGAGCGGGCGGCGGGGGGCAGGGTGGGGTCGGTGCTCTCGATGGGGGGGCAGTCCTCGATGATGAGGTCGAGGTCCCATTCCTTGGCGTACTGGTCGCGGAAGGCGTACATCTCGGGGAACTTGCGGTGGGTATCCACGTGCATGGCCGGGAATGGCAGGCGGCCGAAGAAGGCCTTGCGCGCCAGGTGGATCATCACGTTGGAATCCTTGCCCAGCGACCACAGCATGGCAATCTTGCGCAGCTGGGCGAAGGCCTCGCGGAAGATGAAGATGCTCTGCGCTTCCAGCGCATCGAGACGCGTCATGACGTCATTCCTTCGTGGCACCGCTGAAGGTGCCGGTCTGCCCCGGTCTCGGCCTGCCCGCAGACCGCGGGACACGCCGGGCCGGAGCCCATCCAAACCGAACCGCCCTCCCCTTCCGCCTTGACCGCGCCCGGGCCGGGCGCCACAGACGGCGGGCAACCTTTAAATTCTACCAAACTGGTAGAATTTACATTGACGAGAAGCGGTTATTTTCATATTGCGCATTTTTGATCGGTAATTTAGCTTAAGACACACGTCAACTGGATTATTTAGCGCTCTCCCGCTGTGAGATGGGAAATCGGGCGCGCGGAGCGGCTTTTTCATGACCTCCCCCTTGCAGCGCAAGCTCAAGATCAGCGGACCTACGGTGGTGACCGCCAACCGTCTCGCGGATGGCATTTCCGTGTGGCTCACCGCCACCGGCGGCTGGAGCGAGACCATCGCCCAGGCCGCGGTGGGCACCACCAGCGACGAGGTGCTGCGGCTGCTCGACATCGCCCATGGGGACGAAATCACCGCGGTCGGCGCCTATCCGGCCCCGGCAATTCTGGCGGCCGACGGCACGCCGCAGCCGGCCAACCTGCGCGAGCGCATCCGCGTCACCGGCCCCACCATTTCCCTGCCCGGCGCCGCCTGAGATCCCTCAAGGGACCCCGACGCCCAAGCGAGTAGGCCTCATGTACGTCTATGACGAGTTCGATCGCACGTTCCTTCAGGAGCGCGTCGCCGAGTTCCGCGACCAGGTGGCGCGCCGCCTGTCGGGGGAGCTGAACGAGGAGGAGTTCAAGCCGCTCCGCCTGATGAACGGCGTGTACCTGCAGCTCCACGCCTACATGCTGCGGGTGTGCATTCCCTACGGCACCTTGTCCTCGCAGCAGCTGCGCGCGCTCGGCGCGGTGGCTCGCAAATATGACCGGGGCTACGGCCACTTCACCACGCGCCAGAACATCCAGTTCAACTGGATCAAGCTCAACGAGCTGCCGGACGCCATGGCGGACCTCGCCAAGGTGGGCATCCATGGCCTCCAGACTTCCGGCAACTGCATCCGCAACACCACCACCGACCCCTGGGCCGGCGCGGCGGCGGACGAGGTGGAGGATCCGCGCCTCTATGCGGAGGTGATCCGCCAGTGGTCCACCCTGCACCCGGAATTCACCTACCTGCCGCGCAAGTTCAAGATCGCCATCACGGCGGCCAAGCATGACCGCGCCGCCATCCGCGTGCACGACATCGGCCTGCGCCTCCACAAGCGCGACGGCGAGACCGGCTTCGAGGTGATGGTGGGCGGCGGGCTCGGCCGCTCGCCCTTCATCGGCAAGACCATCAAGGACTTCCTGCCGAAGGAGCACCTGCTCTCCTACCTGGAGGCGGTGCTGCGCACCTATAATCTGGGCGGCCGGCGCGACAACATCTACAAGGCGCGCATCAAGATCCAGGTGCACGAGATGGGCGCCGAGGCCTTCGCCAGGAAGGTGGAGGCCGAATGGGCCGAGATCCGCGACGGCGCCCTGAAACTGGACGAAGCCGCCCTCGACGCCATCCGCGACCGCTTCCAGATCCCGGACCTCGATGCGGTGGACGACCAGCCCGCGGAGCTGGCCCGCGCGCTCGCCACCGACGCCGCCTTCGCCCGCTGGCACGCCAATTCGGTAGCGCCCCACAAGGCGAAGGGCCATGCCATCGTCACGCTCTCGCTGAAGCCCGTGGGCGCCCCGCCCGGCGACGCGACGGCGGACCAGATGGACGCCATCGCCGACCTCGCCGACCAGTATGCCTATGGCGAGATCCGCGTCGCCCACGAGCAGAACCTCACCTTCCCCTACGTGCGGCAGAAGGACCTGCCGGCGCTGTGGGCGAAGCTGAAGGCGATCGGCGTCGCGACCCCCAATGTGGGCCTCCTCACCGACATCATCTCCTGCCCCGGCCTCGACTATTGCTCGCTGGCCAATACCCGCTCCATCCCCATTGCGCAGAAGCTCACCGAGCGCTTCGCCGACGAGGCGCGCATCGCCGACATCGGCCGGCTTCATGTGAACATTTCCGGCTGCATCAATGCCTGCGGCCACCACCATGTGGGCCACATCGGCATTCTGGGCGTGGAGAAGAAGGACGAGGAGTTCTTCCAGATCACGCTGGGCGGCAAGGGCAATTCAAAGGCCCGCATCGGCGAGCTGATCGGCCCCGCCGTTGCGGAAAGCGAGATCGTGGACGTGGTGGAAAGCCTCGTCGATACCTATCTCAACCTGCGGACCTCTCCCGCCGAGACCTTCGTGGCGGCGGTGGAGCGCCTGGGAATCGAGCCTTTCAAGGAGCGCGCCTATGCCCCTCGTTAAGAACGGGGCGCCTGCCGCCGACCTGTTCGTTGCCGTCGCCGACGGCGAGCCGCTGCCCGACGGGCCGGTGATCGTCTCTGCCGCGCGCCTTCTTGCGGACGGCCCGGCGCTCATCACCCGCAATGGCGAGATCGGCGTCGCCTGGCCCAACGACAAGGATGTGGCCGAGCTTCAGCCCTTCCTGTCGCGGCTGTCCCTGATCAGCCTCGCCTTCCCCAAGTTCCGGGACGGGCGCGCCTACAGCCAGGCCCGGCTGTTGCGTGAGCGCTACGGCTACAAGGGCGAGCTGCGTGCCGTGGGCAACGTGCTGCGCGACCAGGTGCTGATGATGGTGCGCGCCGGTTTCGACGCCTTTTCCCTGGAGAAGGCGGCGGACGTGGAAGCATTCGGCAAGGCGGTCGCCACCTATTCCGTCTTCTACCAGCCCACGGGCGACCATCGCCCCACCGTGCGCGACGTCCGCACCGCGCCGGCGGCCACAGGGGGATAGTCCCATGACAGCCAGCCAAAGCGCCAGCCTCCCCTCCACTCCTTTCGACCAGCCTTCGTCCGGCACCCCCTTGGGCGCAGGATCGGGCTTCGACGTGGCGGCACTCGATGCGAAGCTCAGGTCGGCCGCGCCTCTGGAAGTCATCGCGGCGGGGCTTGCCGCCTTTCCCGGCCGCATCGCCGCGGTCTCCTCCTTCGGGACGGAATCGGCGGTGCTGCTGCACATGATCTCGCAGGTGGACAAGGCGACGCCGGTGCTCTTCCTCGACACTGGCCACCTGTTCGAGGAGACGCTGGCCTATCGCGACACCCTCATCGCGCGCCTCGGGCTGACGCAGGTCCTCACCTTCCATCCCGATCCGGTGGCACTCGCCGCGCGCGATCCGGAGAACGGCCTGTGGTCGGATGACCCGGATGCCTGCTGCGGCCTGCGCAAGGTGGAGCCGCTGGCCCGCGCGCTCGGCCCCTATGCCGCCTGGATCAACGGCCGCAAGCGCTACCAGGCATCGACCCGCGCCGACATTCCCTTCGTGGAGGAGGATGGGACGCGGGTGAAGTTCAACCCGCTGGCGGCGCTCGGTCGCGACGACCTGCTCGCCTACATGGATGCTCACGCTCTGCCGCGGCATCCCATGGAACAGTTCGGCTTTCCCTCCATCGGCTGCATGCCCTGCACTTCGCGGGTGAAGCCGGGTGAGGACCCGCGCGCCGGCCGCTGGCGCGGAAAGTCCAAGACCGAATGCGGTATCCATATTGGCGATGGGAAATAATTTAATTCCATCGAATTTGTGATAAAAGGTGTTGACCCTTCGCGAGGCCAGTGCCATCGTTTGTTTTATCGAACAAACGATCCGTTTGACGGATGAACTTCGCTGGAGGTCCTCCATGTCGTCTCGTCGCTCTTTCCTGCGCAGTTCCCTTGGGGCTGTCACGGCGCTGGCCCTGTCGGCCGGCGTGGCTGCCGCCGCCGAAACCACGCTGCTGAACGTGTCCTACGACCCGACCCGCGAGCTCTATGTGGAAGTGAACAAGGCCTTCGCCGCCGAGTGGGCCAAGGCGCATCCGGGCGACACGGTGAACATCCGCCAGTCCCACGGCGGCTCGGGCAAGCAGGCGCGCTCGGTCATCGACGGGCTCGAGGCGGACGTGGTGACGCTGGCGCTGGCCTACGACATCGACGCCATCGCCGAGCGCGGCCAGCTAGCGACCGACTGGCAGAAGCGCCTGCCCGACAACGCCTCGCCCTACACCTCCACCATCGTGTTCCTGGTGCGCAAGGGCAATCCCAAGGGCATCAAGGACTGGGACGACCTGGTTAAGCCCGGCATCAAGGTGGTGACCCCCAATCCCAAGACCTCCGGCGGCGCCCGCTGGAACTATCTCGGCGCCTGGGGCTATGCGCTCAAGAAGAGCGGCGGCGACGAGGCTAAGGCCAAGGAGTTCGTGAAGGCCCTCTTCAAGAACGCCCCGGTCCTCGACACCGGCGCCCGCGGCTCCACCGTCACCTTCGTGGAGCGCGGCATCGGCGACGTGCTGATCGCCTGGGAGAACGAGGCCTACCTCTCGGTCAACGAGCTCGGCCCCGACAAGTTCGACATCATCACCCCCTCCGTCTCCATCCTCGCCGAGCCCCCGGTGGCCGTGGTGGACAAGGTGGTGGACAAGAAAGGCACCCGCGCCGCCGCCGAGGCCTACCTGAAGTTCCTCTACAGGCCCGAGGGCCAGGAGATCGCGGCCAAGAACTACTACCGTCCGCGCAACGAGGCCGTGGCGGCCAAGTTCAAGGACAAGTTCGCGCCCGTGGAGCTGTTCACCATCGATCAGGTGTTCGGCGGCTGGCAGAAGGCGCAGAAGACCCACTTCGCCGATGGCGGCGTGTTCGACCAGATCACCGGCAACTGATCCGTTTCCTGACATCCTCGCGGCCGCCGCCCCCTCCCGGGCGGCGGCCGTTTTCGGGACTTGAGAGACGCGACCTTCGACAGAGTTTATAATTTACCCATGAGCGCCTCTTCGTCCCGCAACGCCTTCCGGCAGCAGAGCGTCATCCCCGGCTTCGGCCTCACCATGGGGCTGACGCTCACTTGGCTTGGCCTCATCGTGCTGCTGCCCCTGTCGGCCCTGTTCATCAAGACCAGCGAACTCACCTTCGACCGCTTCATCGCCATCATCACCGCCGCCCGCACCCTGCATGCCTTGCAGGTGTCGTTCGGGCTGGCGCTGGTGGCGGCGCTGGTGAACGTGGTGTTCGGCGCCATCGTGGTGTGGGTGCTGGTGCGCTACGAATTTCCCTTCAAGAAGGTGGTGGACGCCCTCATCGACATCCCCTTCGCCTTGCCCACCGCCGTGGCAGGCATCGCGCTCACCGCGCTCTATGCCGAGAACGGATGGGTCGGCTCCCTGCTGGCGCCGCTCGGGATCCAGGTTTCGTTCACGCCGCTGGGCATCGTGGTGGCCCTCGTCTTCATCGGCCTGCCGTTCGTGGTGCGCACCGTGCAGCCCGTGCTCGCGGACCTCGACCAGGAACTGGAGGAAGCCGCCGCCAGCCTCGGCGCCACCCGCACCCAGACCCTCGTCAAGGTGGTGCTGCCCTCCATCTGGCCGGCGCTGCTCACGGGCTTCGCCCTCGCCTTCGCGCGGGCGGTGGGCGAATACGGCTCGGTCATCTTCATCGCCGGCAACCTGCCAGGCGTGTCGGAGATCGCGCCGCTGCTCATCGTGATCCGGCTGGAGGAGTTCCGCTATGCGGACGCCACCGCCATAGCCACGGTGATGCTCGTGGCCTCCTTCCTCCTGCTGCTCGTCATCAACCGCCTGCAGCGCTGGGCGGAGCTGCGGGGGAGCCGCAACGCATGAGCACGCTCGGCCACCCCGCCCAGACCACAATCCACGGCGCCAGCGAGGGCCTGCCCTCGGCGCTGGAGCAAGCCCACGCCTATGCTCATCACGGCAGCCGGCCGGTGCGCACCGAACCGCGCGCCGTGCGCATCGCCCTCATCCTGGTGGCGCTGGCCTTTCTCGGGCTGTTCATCGGCCTGCCCCTGGTCAGCGTCTTCTATGAGGCGTTCCGGCGCGGCTGGGCGGCCTATGTGGCCGCCATCATCGAGCCCGATGCCCTCGCCGCCATCCGCCTCACCCTCATCGTCGCGGCGATCTCGGTGACGGCGAACCTGCTGTTCGGGCTGGTCGCCTCCTGGGCCATCGCCAAGTTCGAGTTTCCGGGCAAGAGCCTGCTCATTACCCTCATCGACCTGCCCTTCTCCGTGTCGCCGGTGGTGGCCGGCCTCGTCTTCGTGCTGCTGTTCGGCTCCCAGGGCCTGTTCGCCGCCTATCTGCAGGCGTGGGACATCAAGATCATCTTCGCCCTGCCGGGCATTGTGCTGGCCACCATCTTCGTCACCTTCCCGTTCGTGGCGCGCGAGCTGATCCCGCTGATGCAGGAGCAGGGGACTTCCGAGGAAGAGGCCGCCATCTCGCTCGGGGCGTCGGGCCTCTCCACCTTCTTCCGCGTCACCCTGCCCAACGTGAAATGGGCGCTGCTCTACGGTGTGTTGCTCTCCAACGCCCGCGCCATGGGCGAATTCGGGGCGGTCTCGGTGGTGTCCGGCCATGTGCGCGGGCTGACCAACACCATGCCGCTGCACATCGAGATCCTTTATAACGAGTACCAGTTCGTCGCCTCCTTCGCGGTGGCGTCGCTGCTGGCCCTGCTGGCGCTGGTGACCCTCATCGCCAAGACCATCCTGGAACACCGCCTCGCCGAGGAAGACAGATGACCATCGACGTGGTTGGCGTCACCAAGCGCTTCAAGACCTTCACCGCCCTCGACCATGTGAACCTCACCATCCATTCGGGTGAGCTGGTGGCTCTGCTCGGCCCCTCCGGCTCCGGCAAGACCACGCTCCTGCGCATCATCGCCGGCCTCGAATGGCCGGACACGGGCGAGGTGCGCTTCGACGGAGAGGACGCACTGTCGCGCTCCGTGCGCGAGCGCAACGTGGGCTTCGTGTTCCAGCACTACGCCTTGTTCCGGCATATGAACGTGTTCGAGAACGTGGCCTTCGGCCTGCGGGTGCGGCGCGGCGCCGACAAGCTGCCGGAAGCCGCCATCCGCGAGAAGGTCAACGAGTTGCTCTCCCTGGTGCAGATCGACTGGCTGGCCGAGCGCTATCCGGCCCAGCTGTCCGGCGGCCAGCGCCAGCGCGTGGCGCTGGCGCGCGCACTCGCCATCTCGCCGCGCGTGCTGCTGCTGGACGAGCCCTTCGGCGCCCTCGACGCCAAGGTGCGCAAGGAATTGCGGCGCTGGCTGCGCCACCTGCACGAGGAACTCCCGGTCACCTCCGTTCTCGTCACCCACGACCAGGAAGAGGCGTTGGAACTCGCCGACCGGGTGGTGGTGATGGGTCACGGCAGGATCGAGCAGGTGGGCTCCCCCGCCGAGGTCTATGACCATCCCGCCACCGCCTTCGTGCACGATTTCATCGGCGAGACCATCGCTTTGCCCGGCGAGGTGCGCGGCGGCGCGCTCTATTTCGGCACCCAGGCGCTGGGCCTCGATCCGCAGGGAGTGGCCGACGGTCCGGCGCGCATCCTCGCCCGCCCGCATGACGTGGACCTCGCCGATCCCGGCACCACGCCCTTCGCCGGCAAGGTGCTGGCGGTGCGCACCTTCGGCCCCACCCGCCGCGCCGATGTGGAACTGACCAGCACCGGCGGCCCGGTGGTGGTCGAAGCCGCCGTGCCCCATGGCCAGATCCTGGAGCCAGGCACCCAGGTGGGCCTCCTGCCCCGCCGCTACCGGGTCTTCTCCCAGCCCGCGCGGTGAGACGAGGCGGGAAGGCGGGCGACGATTTTTCGCCATGGGCGTATGATGAGAATGCCTCAGGCTGTCCGTCCCGGAGGCCTGAAGGGAGAACGTCGTGCCCCCGCTCCTCGTCGTCGCGCTGGGCGCCTTCGGCGCCGCCGCTGTGGTCAAGGTGATCGTCGCCGAAACGCGCCGCATTAACGCGGCGCTCGATCGCCGTCGTGCCGCCAGCACGAATGAGATGAAGACCGTGCCGCTGGAGCGCGACCCGGTCACCGGCGACTACCGTCCCAAACAGAACTGAAGGCCCGAGCCGAGCTGGCTCCGCGCGCCAAGCCGGGCTGCCCGCCGAAAGTCGCTCGCAATCACATCCACGCGGGCACGTTCCCGGCGGCTCTTGAGAAGCCTCATCCGGCGACGGTCAGGACCGCACCCGGCGGGCTCATCAATCGCGGGCGGGCGCGCAGGCGGCGGCGGGCCGGCAGCCGGGCACCGTGGCGCCAAGCCCCGGAGTGGCGGCGCGGCGAGCGGCGCGGCTCTTCTCGTGCTCGCGGTGCACGGCATAGAGGCCCGCGCCCACCACCAGCACCATGCCCACCGTGGTCCAGGCATCCGGCAGATCGCCGAAGACGAAATAGCCCGACACCAGCGCCCCGAACACCAGCAGGTAGCGCAGGGGCGAGACCGAGGCCACCGGTGCGTTGCGGAAGGCGAAGACGAGCAGCAGCGTGCCGCCGGCAAAGGCAACGCCCGAGGCGACGATATAGGCTACCACCGCCACCGAAGGCAGCTTCCAGCTTTCCCAGGCCATGAAAACGGCGGCGGTGGCGCACAGCACCAGCGTGCCGGAAAAGCCCACCACCGTGCCCGGAATCTCCCGGCCGATGCCGCGCGTCGATACGTCCCGGATGGCGCCAAACAGAGCGGCCAGCAGGGGCAGGATGGCGATGGCTTCGAAGGTGGCCGGATCCGGCCGGGTCACGATCACCGCGCCGCAGAAGCCGACCACGATGGCGCACCAGCTGCGCCAGCCCACCTTTTCGCCCAACATGGGCACGGCCAGTGCCGTAGTGATGAGCGGCGTCGCCATGTAGATGGTGGTGGAGGAGGCGATGGCCATTACCGCCAGCGCAGCCACATAGACGAAGGTGGTCAGCGTATCGAGGGTGGAGCGCATCACCACGCGGGGGTGAAATGCGTAGCGCAGGGCCGGAAGGTCGCCCGCACGCACGATCAGCCCGAACAGTACGATTCCGGCCAGGAACGAACGCAGGCCCAGCGCCTCCCCGAGCGGGATCTCCCGGATGGAGAGCTTGAGGAACGTATCGTTGGTGACGAAGAGCGCCATGGACAGGGCCATGGCGAGCAGCCCCTTCGCCGTGGACGACATGGCCGGCTTTGCCGCCGCAGGGCCGGCTGCGGTCGCCTTGGCCGATTGAGGGAGACGGCTCATGCCCTGCGCTCCACCGGACAACCGGCGAAGGAGAGGACAGGCGTTGCGGCAATGAAGCTGTCGCCGACGCGCAGGCGCGCGGCAGCCCGGGGCAGGCTCACGATCGACCTCTTGGGGTTTGCTCCCACGGCGCGAACTTCCTGTCCGCACCTCATCGATTAGTTGAACCAGATGTAGCTGATTTCAGGTAAATCGCGCCTTGCGGAATCCCAAGGGCTCGCGCTCGAGCCCTTCGCGCGCCGCATGCCGCCGCCACCTCACCGCCGCATTTCACCTTCGCGCCGGCACAGGACGTTAGCGGGAAACCTCCTAGCTCCGGGCGAAGGCAGGGCGCCGGGCGCAGTAAGCTTCAGCCGCCGGTGGTGCTCATGTGGCGGCTCACGGCTGGCTGGCGCGTGCGACGGTCGATGACGAAATCGTGGCCCTTGGGCTTGCGGAAGATGGCCTCGTCGATGGCCTGCTGCAGCACGGCGTCGTCCTTCGAGGCCCGCAGCGGCGCGCGCAGATCCGCGGCGTCGTCCTGGCCGAGGCACATGTAGAGGGTGCCGGTGCAGGTGACTCGCACGCGGTTGCAGCCCTCGCAGAAATTGTGGGTCATGGGAGTGATGAAGCCGAGCCGCCCGCCGGTCTCCTTCACCTGCACGTAGCGGGCCGGGCCGCCGGTGCGATAGTCGATGTCGGTGAGGGTGAAGCGCTCTTCCAGCCGCGCGCGCACGTCGGAGAGCGGCAGATACTGGTCCACACGCTCCTCGCCCACCTCGCCCAGCGGCATCACCTCGATGAGGGAGAGGTCGTGCCCCTCGCCGTGGGCCCATTCCATCATGGACGCGATCTCGTGCTCGTTCACGTCCTTGAGCGCCACCGCGTTGATCTTCACCTTGAGCCCGGCCGCGCTGGCGGCCTTGACGCCCTCCAGCACCTTGGAGAGCTCACCCCAGCGGGTGATGGCGCGGAACTTGGCCACGTCCAGCGTATCAATGGAGACATTGATGCGCTTCACCCCGCAGGCGGCGAGGTCGGCCGCGTGGCGGGCGAGCTGGGAGCCGTTGGTGGTCAGCGTCAGTTCCTCGAGCTGCCCGGTTTCCATGTGGCGGGACAGGCTGCGGAACAGGGTCATCACGTCCCGGCGCACCAGCGGCTCGCCGCCGGTGAGACGCAGCTTGCGCACCCCGCGCAGCACAAAGGCGCTGCACAGGCGGTCCAGCTCTTCCAGGCTGAGCAGGTCCTGCTTGGGCAGGAAGGTCATGTGCTCGGCCATGCAATAGACGCAGCGGAAATCGCAGCGGTCGGTCACGGAGACGCGCAGATAGGTGACGGCGCGGCCGAACGTATCCACCAACGGTCCGGCCTGAGCCGCCGCTGCCACGCTTGGCCGGTCGATCAGATCCCTCGGCACGTCACTCACGAGACCACTCCCCACATCCACCCTGCGCCGCCTCTCCTGCCGGCTTCTTGCCGATCTCGAAGGCCCGCTCCCGCCGGCCTCCCTGTTTCCAAAGAGGCTGCGGCAGTGCGCGGACTTCGGCGCACGCTCTATATATCGTATGCAAGCAACCCATGGATAGGGTCGGGTCCGGTACACATTGCGGTGTGGCCCCGCCCGAGCATGCGATTGGAGAACGAAAATGCCCACAGCGACTGCCCCCGCCGCGGCATGGCCCACCGAGTTGCGCGTGGTGAATGACCGGCACGCCCTCGCCGTCACCTTCGATGATGGCAAGAGCTTCACCCTGCCGGCGGAATACCTGCGCGTGGAAAGCCCCTCCGCCGAGGTGCAGGGCCACAATCCGGACGAGAAGATCCTCATCGCCGGCAAGCGCAACGTGCGCATCGCGCAGGTGGAGCCGGTGGGCAATTACGCGGTGCGGCTCATCTTCGACGATGGCCATTCCACCGGCCTCTACACCTGGCCGCTGCTCCACGCCTATGGCGCCGAGCAGGAAGAGAAGTTCGGCGCCTATCTCAAGGCGCTTGAGGAGAACGGCCTGTCGCGAGGGTAAGGCACGCACGATGACGTGAGAGTGTAACCGGGCACGGGCGTCGGCCGAAGCGCTCAAGGAGCGCGTTCGGCCGTGTCGCGGCGAATGGCGCCTCGCTCCGGAGAACTGCCCGATGCCCGCACCGACACGCTCCTCTCCACGCGCACGCCTGATGCACGCCACCGCCCTCATGGTGGCGCTTGCGACTGCCGCCGTAATACCGGCCGTCGCCGCTCCGCAGAACCAGCGTCTCACCGTAGTGGAGCTGTTCACCAGCCAGGGCTGCTCCTCCTGCCCGCCGGCGGACGCCAACCTCGTCGCCCTCAGCCGGCGTCCGGATGTGCTGGCCCTCAGCTTCAGCGTGACTTATTGGGACCATCTCGGCTGGCGCGACACCTTCGGCAAGCCGGAATTCACGAAACGCCAATATGCCTACGAACCGCAATTGGGCGAGCGCGGGCCGTTCACGCCGCAGATGGTGGTGAACGGTCGCATCAGCCGCGTCGGCTTCAACCTGGCGGAGATCGAGCGGACCATTTCAGCCGCCGCGCCCTTGAGCGGACCGGACATCGCGCTCGGGCCAAGGGAGGTGTCCATCGACCGGGGAGCGGCGCCGCCGGCCGAGGCCGACATCTGGCTCGTGGCCTATGATCCGAACGTGGTGGAGGTGCCCGTGCGGCGCGGCGAGAATTCCGGCCGCACCTTGCCCCACGTGCGCGTTGTGCACCGGCTGGAACGCCTCGGCGGCTGGGACGGCAAGCCCCTCCACATCGCCCGGAGCGAGACGCCGTCGGGCCTTCTCACAGCGGTCCTCGTCCAGCTTCCGTCCGGCGGCCCGATCCTGTCGGCGGTGACGGAATGAGCCACACGCCGGGCAGGGCTGGAAGCGGCCGAAGCCGCCCCCGGCGGGATAAGGGGACCGTCGGCCCCCTGCCCTCACTTCACCCGTTCGAGGACGGAGACGTAGTTGGCTACGGCGGCACCACCCATGTTGAAGATGCCGGCCATCTTGGCGTCGGCGATCTGCATGTCGCCGGCCTCGCCCATGAGCTGCATGGCGCAGAGCACATGCATGGACACGCCGGTGGCGCCGATGGGATGGCCCTTGGACTTCAGCCCGCCCGAGGCGTTCACCGGCAGCTTGCCGGTCTTCTGCGTCCAGCCCTCGCGCACCGCCCTGTAGCCCTCACCGGGGGCTGTGAGGCCCATGGCCTCGTACTCGATCAGCTCGGCGATGGTGAAGCAGTCGTGGGTCTCCACCAGGTCGAGGTCATCGAGGCTGATGCCGCCCTGCTCCAGCGCCTTCAGCCAGGCGCGGCGGGCGCCCTCGAAGGCGATGGGATCGCGTCGCGACAACGGCAGGATGTCATTGGCGTGGGCGCGGGCGCGGAAGGCGACGGCGCGCTGCAGGGTCTGCGCCACGTCGGGCGAGGCGATCACCAGCGCCGCGGCGCCGTCCGACACCAGCGAGCAGTCGGTGCGACGCAGCGGGCCGGCCACATAGGGGTTCTTCTCGGAAATGGTGTTGCAGAACTCGAAGCCGAAATCCTTGCGCATCTGGGCGTAGGGATTGGAAACACCGTTCTTGTGGTTCTTGGCGGCGATGCGCGCCAGTTCCTCGGAGCGGTCGCCGTAGCGCTGGAAATAGGCCTGCGCGATGCGCCCGAACACGCCGGCGAAGCCGCCGTCGATGTCGGCTTCTTCCTTGCGGTACGAGGCGTTGAGCAGGATGTCACCCACCTCGGCGGTGGGCTTGGCGGTCATCTTTTCAGCCCCCACCACGAGGGCGATGCGGCCCTGCCCGCTCTCGATATAGTTCAGAGCCGAGTGGATGGCCGCCGATCCGGTGGCGCAGGCATTCTCCACCCGCACCGCCGGGGTATGGGCCAGCTCCGGCACGCTCAGGGCCGGCATGGCGCCCTGGAAATCCTGCTTCTGGAAGCCGGCGTTGAACACGCCCACGTGGATGGAATCCACATCCGAGGGGGCAAGGCCCGCATGCTCGATGGCGGCGCCCGCGACGCGGCCCATCAGCGCCTCGGTGTCGGCATCCTCAAGCTTGCCGAACGGCGAATGGGCCCAGCCCACGATGGCGGCCTTGGTCTCCAGATCTCCTAAAGGCATGTCGTTCTCCCGGCGGCGTGACACCGCGTTGTGTTGGTCTTGGTTGAGATAGGTGCGCGGCCTGCCTTATGACAGGCCCGCGATAAAGCCATCCGGCATCACGAAAATCTGCTCGGCGGCAGGGGCCGAGGGCAGGCCCGGCATGGTCATGATGTCCCCCGCCAGCGCCACCACGAAGCCGGCGCCGGCGGACAGGCGCACCTCGCGCACCGGCAGCACATGGCCTTCCGGGGCGTTGCGCGCCGCCGGATCGGCCGAAAAGGAATATTGCGTCTTCGCCATGCACACCGGCAAGTCTCCGAAGCCCGCGATTTCGTATTCATGCAGCTTGCGGGCGGCGGCGGGGGCGATGTCCACGCGGGCGGCGCGGTAGATCTCGCGGGCGATGGTCTCGATCTTCCGGGTGAGCGGAAGCTGGTCGGGATAGAGGGTGTGGAAGGTGGAGGGACGGGCCACCAGCTCCAGCACCTCGCGGGCGAGGTCTTCAGCCCCCGCACCGCCTTTCGCCCAATGGCCGCAGACATGGACGCCCACGCCCAGGGGCGCCAGGGCGGCGCGCACGGCCTCGGTCTCCTCATGCGTGTCGGAGGTGAAATGGTTCAATGCCACCACCACCGGCAAGCCGAACTTCTCCAGGTTCTCCACATGTCGCTTCAGGTTGGCGCAGCCGCGCGTGACCGCATGCGGATCCGGCGTTCCCAGCTCCTTGAGCGAGACGCCGCCATGCATTTTCAGCGCCCGCACGGTGGCCACCACCACCGCGGCGGAGGGCGCAAGGCCCGCCTGCCGGCACTTGATGTCCAGAAACTTCTCCGCCCCGAGATCGGCGCCGAAACCGGCCTCGGTCACCACCACGTCGGCAAGGCCGAGGGCGGCCTTCGTGGCCATCACCGAATTACATCCATGGGCGATGTTGGCGAACGGGCCGCCATGGACGAAGGCGGGAGTGCCCTCCATGGTCTGCACCAGGTTGGGCTGGAAGGCATCGCGCAGCAGCGCCACCATGGCGCCGATGCCGCCGAGCTCCTCCGCGCTCACCAGCCGGCGCCCCCGGGTCTGGCCGATGACCATCCGGGACAGGCGCTCCTCCAGGTCGGCGAGATCGGTGGCGAGGCACAGGATGGCCATGACCTCGCTGGCGACCGTGATGTCGAAGCCGTCCTCGCGGGGGAAGCCGTTGCCGGGACCGCCGAGCCCCACCGTGACGTGGCGCAGCGCCCGGTCGTTCAGGTCCATCACCCGCCGCCAGCTGATGCGCCTTGCGTCGAGGTCGAGGCCGTTGCCCCAGTGGATGTGATTGTCGATGAGCGCCGACAGCAGGTTATGCGCGGCGGTGATGGCGTGCAGGTCGCCGGTGAAATGCAGGTTGATGTCCTGCATGGGGACGATCTGCGCCCACCCCCCGCCGGTGGCCCCGCCCTTGGCACCGAACACCGGGCCGAGGGAGGGCTCGCGCAGGCACACGGCGGCCTTGGTGCCGAGCCGGGCCAGCGCATCGCCGAGGCCGATGGTGGTGGTGGTCTTGCCCTCCCCCGCCGGGGTCGGGTTGATGGCGGTGACAAGCACCAGGTGCCCGCGCGGCCGGGATTCGATCTCGGTGATGAAATCCAGCGCCACCTTGGCCTTGTAGGGTCCATAGCGGTAGAGCGCATCCGCCGGGATCCCCAGGGCGTCCGCCACCTCGGCGATGGGCCGGGGCGTCACGCTGGCGGCGATGGCGGCGTCGGATGAGGGATCGAGCGGGCGGGCGGTTCTCTCGTGCATGCATCAGTCCCTGGGCGGCGGCGACCCTATCGGGTCCCGCCACGCGAGGGAAGCATGGGCGCGGCAAAAATGCTGTGCCCGGACGGGAGGGAAAGCCCCATGCTGCGGCTCACCGGGGCAAGGCTCCAGGAGCCCGGCCAAGTTTCAGCACGGGTCCAGCGCATGGACCCCGCGCATGGGTCCATCACAGGCCTCCGGCAGGCCCCGGCACACCGACTTCCGGCCTGCTGCGCAGGAGTCTCGTGCTGGGTCCCGGCGCGCATTCCGCTCACGCTGCATGCGTCCGGGACACGCGCCTCAGCCGCCCTTCTGGGTGTCCTCGGCCTTGCGCACGGGGGCCGGCTGGTCCACCGCGTCGAGGCCCTTGTCGATCTTCTGCACGATCTTGGTCAGGTCGTCCGGCTCGGGCTTCAGGTCGCGGGCGTGGGCCCACTGGAAGCCCGCCTCCAGCTTGCGGCCCACCTTCCAGTAGGCATCGCCCAGATGGTCGTTGATGACCGGATCCTGCGGCATCAGCTCGATGGCGCGCTCAAGCTGCACCACCGCCTCGTCGTAGCGGCCGAGGCGGTAATAGGCCCAGCCCAGGCTGTCCACGATGGGGCCGTCGTCGGGCCGCAGCTTCGCCGCCTTGCGGATCATCTCGACGCCCTGGTCGAGGTTGATGCCCTGGTCCACCCAGCTGTAGCCCAGATAGTTGAGCACGTGGGGCTGGTCCGGGTTCAACTCCAGCGCCTTCTTCAGGTCGGCTTCCGCCGCCGGCCAGTTCTTCGAGCGCTCGTTGCAGATGCCGCGGAAATAGAACAGCGCCCAATTGCCCTTGGTGGGCTGGGGAATGAGGGCGAGGGCCTTGGAATAGGTCGCGGCGCATTCGGCGAACATCTTGCGGGACTGCTGGATCTTGCCCAGCGCCACGATGGCCTCGATGTCCTTGGGATCGGCCGCGATCATCTTGTCCAGATGGGCGCGGGCCTCCTTGTACTTGTCGGCGGCGTCGAGGTTGACGGCCAGCTGGACCTCGGCGTTGCGCTTCAGCGGCGAGCTGTCCGGCACGCTCTCATAGACCTCGATGGCCTTGGAGGGCTGCTTCAGCTGCTCGTAGAGATCGGCGAGCGTCAGGCTGGCGAAGGGGTGCTCGGGATAGAGCCAGATGGCGAGCTGCAGATAGACGAGGGCGAGGTCCTCGCCGCCCTGCCGGCCCACGGTGGAACCGAGGCCGTAGAGCACCTCGGAGGAGCCCTCCTGCGCCGTCTTGACCAGCGGCGGCAGGGCCTTGCCCGCCTTCAGGTCGCGGATGGCCGCCATCACGATGGGGTGGTTGGGCAGCTGCTTCTCGAAGCTGGCATAGGCGGCCAGCGCCGCGTCGATGCTCTCGTTGCGCGAGGCCCAGCGGGCATAGGCGTCGATGGCGCGCAGCGAGCCGGGATCGATCTTCATCGCCTGCTCGAGGCGCTTGCCCGCTTCCTTCTTCTGCCCGGCGGCATCGAGGATCAGGCCGGCGTGCAGCTCCTTGAGAGGCACGTACCAGTCGGGGCCTTCCAGCCGGTCGATGAGCTCCACCGCGCCCTTGGTGTTGCCGGAGCCGTAGAAGGTCCAGGCGGCCAGCAGCGTGGCGGTGAGATCGCCGATGGGGCCGCGCACGGACAGGGCGAGGTTGGTGCGGGCGGTCTGGTAATGGGCCTTCTTGATGGCGCGCACGGAAAGCGCCAGGCGGGCGATGCGGTGAGTGCGGTCCGCCTTCACCATCCGGTCGGCGAGCTTCATGGCGTCGTCGATGTCGCCATCCATGAGCATGGCGAAGAAGGTGCGCTCGACGATCTCGTCATTGCGCGCATCGAGCTTCATCAGGTTGCGCAGGTAGGTCACCGCCGCATCCGAATCGCGCTCGGAGCTGGCGAGCCGCGCGGCGAGATAATTGCCGGCCAGCGAGGTATCGACGTCGGGGACCGCTTCGGCGCGGGCCGGGCTCGCCGCGAGATGGAGCACCGCAGCAAAGCCGGCCGCGAGGGCCAGGGAGAAAAAGGGGCGTGCAGTCGTCACCGATCGTATGTCCTGAAAAAGCCCCCGGCCGGTTGAACGCCAGAGATACGGGTGAAGGATCCAAGCGGGGCGAGATGGCGCGAGGATGGCGGCTTTCCTGTGACACCGCAAGTTACGTGCGCGTAATGCCGCGGAAGCGATACCGCAGGGTGGTGGTGCGGTGCGGGAGACGGGCTCGCGCACGGGCGTGACGGCCCAGCCCGATCTGCTATAAGCCCGCCCCATGGAACTGATGCGCGCGCGCGCCCCGGCGAAGATCAACCTGACGTTGCGCATCGAAGGCCGTCGCACCGATGGCTTTCACGATCTCGCGAGCCTCGTGGCCTTTGCCGGCGCCGGCGACCTCGTCTTCCTTCATCCCGATGCGCCGCTGGCGCTGGAGGTGTCCGGCCCCACCGCCGCCGCCGCCGGCCCTGACGACGACAATCTGGTGCTGCGCGCCGCCCGTGCCTTTACGGAACGGGTGCCCGGCGCGCGGCTCGGCCGTTTCGTGCTGGAAAAGCGGCTGCCGGTGGCGGCGGGGCTGGGGGGCGGCTCGTCCGATGCCGCCGCCGCGCTGCGCCTGCTCGCCGGCCTCAACGGGCTGGCGCTGGACGATCCGCGCCTGTTTGCCGCCGCCCGCGCCACCGGATCGGACGTGCCGGTGTGCCTTGATCCGCGGGCGCGGCTGATGCGCGGGGTCGGCGATGTTCTGTCCGCCCCGCTGGCGCTGCCGCCCTTGTCGGCGGTGCTGATCAATTGCCGGGTCGCCGTGCCCACCGCCGGCGTGTTCCGGGCGCTGGGCCTTCAGCCGGGCGCGACGCTCGCCGGTCCGGAACACCCGGACGCCCCGCCGGAGGCAACGGCGGGGGATACGGCCGCCCTGCGCGCGTTCCTTTCCGGCCTGCCCAATGATCTGGAGCCGCCGGCCCTGGCGCTGGCCCCTGAGATTGGCCGGGCCATGGCGCTGCTGGCCGAAGCTCCCGAGGCGCGCCTCGTGCGCATGTCCGGCTCCGGCGCCACGGTGTTCGCGCTCACCGACAGCTGCCGCGCCGCCGCCGCGCTGGCACGGCGCGTGCTTGCGCAACAGCCCGGCTGGTGGGTGAAACCCACCGTTCTCCGATAGGGCTGAACGCCACCATGACGCTGCCCGCCTTCCTGCTCGCCGCCCTCGGCGAAATCGCCGGCTGCTTCGCCTTCTGGCATGTGGTGCGGCTCGGCGGCTCGCCGTGGTGGCTGCTGATGGGTATCGCCAGCCTTGCCGCCTTCGCCTATGCCCTCACCTTCGTGGAGGCAGAGGCCGCCGGGCGGGCATTCGCGGCCTATGGCGGCATCTATATCCTTTCGTCGCTGGTCTGGATGTGGACCGTGGAAGGCGTGCGCCCCGACCACTGGGACGCCACCGGCGCGGCCTTGTGCCTCGCCGGGGCCGCGGTCATCGTCTTCGGCCCGCGCGGCTGAGGCTCAGAAAGGCCCCTGCCCGCGTGGTGCGTCATTCTGTGGCGCGGCCTTCTCGCGGGCGAGCAGGCGCTGGTAGACCCAGCCCATGGCCACCAGCACCACGCCGAGGCCGATGAAGGAGACCGCGCGCAGCACGCCCTCCAGATCCGCCATGTCGGAAAGGAACACCTTCAGCACGGTCAGCACCATCACCGCCGCCGAGGCGAGGCGCAGGATGCGCGATCCCCGCCACAGGCCGATGCCGAGCAGCACCATGCCGGACACCAGCCACGCCGCCGAATAGGCGTACCACTCGGCCGAGCTGATCTGGTCGGGATCGAGCACGTCGCCCTGGAACAGGCGGCTCACCTCGAAGGTGATGTAGGCCAGCGCCAGTACGATGGCGAGGCCGCCCGCCGCCAGCTTCACCCGGGGGCGCGCCTCCGGCTGCACCCCGGCGAAGACCAGCGCAAGCACCGCCGGCAGCGCGAAGGCGACGAGCAGGTCGTTGAACAGCACCCCGCCGACGCTCTCGCCGGTGGCGAACGGGTTGTTCTCGCCGAGGCCGTTGAGGGCGCACAGCGCCGCGATCGCCGCGACGAGGTCCGAGAACAGCCGGTAGAAGCTGCGCCCTGTGATGGTGGCAAGGCGCGACAGGCCCACCGCATAGGCACCGTAGATGGTGGCGAGCAGCCCGGTCTCGAACAGGCGGGTGCCGCTGGCATAGATGTCGCCGCCGTGGGCGAGGTGGCGCACTTGCGTTGCCGCCAGCATCACCGCGAACAGCAGCGCCAGGCTCTCGTGCACCCGGCGGCTCCAGTCGTCACCGGTCTTGGCGAGCAGGAAGGCGGCGCCGGCGAAGGCGAAGGCCGGCACCCCATAGCCCCACAGCAGCCAGTTGAAGATGGGCGTCGCGCCCGGCTCCACGGCGATGGTGGGCAGCCACACGATGCGCCCCAGCACCACCAGCGCGAGCCCGGCGGAGAAGGCGCGCAGCCCCGGCAGCGGCCGCAGGGTCGAGATCCACGCCACGCCCAGCGCCGCCAGCGCGAGGCCCACCGTGAGCCAGCCCTTCTCCAGCGCGAAGGTGAGCGCGAGCGCAAGGGTCACCACCGCGCCGGCGGCGAAGATGGTGCCGCCATAGACGCGGGTGGCGCGCGACAGCCGCTCGGCGGCGAGGGTGAACAGGAAGGCGAGGGCCAGCGCCAGCGCCGCGAACGGCACGCTGCGGTCCAGCTCGGTCAGGCGCGCATAGGCGGCGATCAGCATCAGCACCGGGCCGAGGGTGCCCGTCACCGCCCAGCCGACGAGGACGAGGAACCGCCCACCGCGCCACGCGCCGGCAAGGCCTGCCCCCAGCATCAGCGCGCCCATGCCGAAGGCGTAGACCATGAAGTGGCCGATCGACAGCCGCGCCGGCTCGGGCAGCGCGCCGGCCATGGGTCCGGCGGGGGCCATGGCCGTGCCCGGCAGCGGCGGGAACACCCATTGGGTGAGGATCGCCGGCGCCAGCGCCGCCACCACCAGCGTGGCCAATGTCATGGGCTTCACCCGCCACGCCAGCGCCAGCACGCCCACGGCCGCGAGCACGAAGACCGAGAGCGGCATGGCACCCACCTGCCCGTCCACCGCCGCCACGGCGGTGACGAGCAGAGCGCCCACGGCGCCGAGGATGGAGATCGGCTCCGGCCGTGGGCCGGTATCAGGACCCCAGAACAGGCGGGGCGCCAGCAGCAGGGCGGTCAGCGCCAGCAGCACCAGCCCCAGCGCGCCCGAGGCGCTCACCGCCTGCGGCACGGCGAACACCACCAAAGTGAGGCCCCACGCCACCACGCCGATGATGGCAATGTAGGCCAGCCACGCCCAGCCACGCACCCGCGCCACGGCGAGCGCACTCGCCGCCACCGCCGCGATCAGCAAGGCCACGCCCCAGGCATTGGGGTCCTTCGAGGTGATGAGGAAGGGCGTCACCGCCGCGCCGATGAAGCCCAGCGCCGCCAGCGCCGGGCCATGCAGCAAGGCGGCCAGCAGGGTGGCGACGCCGCAGGCCGCCAGCAGCAGGAAGGCGGCCTGCGGTGGAATGAGATGGTACAGCTCATAGGCGGCATAGATGCTGCCGAAGGCGGTCATGGTGCCGGCGGCGGTGAGGATGCTCGGCACGTCGGGCACGCGCCCGAGACCGGCAAAGGGGCCGGCGGACGGCGCCAAGGGCGGCTCGGCCGGCTCTTCCCCGCGGGCGCGACGGCGCAGCACTTCGCCCCCCGCAAGCAGCGCGACCGCCAGCAGCAGCCCGAGCCCCACCCGCATGGCCGGGCCGATGAGGTCCTGCTCCACGGCGAAGCGCACCAGGAACACCCCGCCCAGCGCGAGGGCGAGGCCGCCCACCCACACCGTCCAGCGCGCGCCCACCTTCTCCTCGAACCCGGCGAAGCGCTCCTTGAGCTGGCCGGAGTCAAAGCCCGGACGCGGCGGGACCGGCGGCACGGCGTCCTCGGGCTGCGATGGCGTCGACAGGGACGGCGGCCGCGTCACGTCATGCAGGGCCGGCGGCAGGGCGGGTTCAGGCGGCGGGGCGACCTGTTCCGGCGGCCGGGGCGCGAAGGGCGCCAGCGTGACCGGGCCTGAGGGAATCGGGGCGGCGGCGGGCGGCGTCTCGGGAACGAGGCCGAAGGCCTGCGCCTCCAGCGCGGCGACCCTGGCCTCCAGCACGCGGATGCGGCCCCGATGCTTGAGGACGAGAACGAAGGCCACCAGCGTCATCACCGGAAAGGCGAGAACCACCAGAATGAGAAGAGCCCATTCATCCATCGCCATGCACCCGTCTGCTGCCACGCCGGCCTTGGGCCGACTCCGCGCGGGAAACGCGCACGTCTCCCCCACCGGCATCGGGGTGTAGCGCAGCGCCCGGCGCAACGCTAGCTGAGCCACGTTAAGTGCTCAATTCTTATAATGATTTTGCTCTTCGCCGTGGCGGTAGCATGGACACGCCGGCGGACGGTGCCGGCCGGCGCTGTCCTTATCGCCTCACCCCTCGCGGAAGCGGTTGGTGATGGGATAGCGCCGGTCGCGGCCGAAGTTGCGGCCCGTCACCTTCACCCCCGGCGCCGCCTGCCGGCGCTTGTATTCGGCGATGTTCAAAAGCCGCTCCACCCGCGTCACGGTGGCAGCGTCGAAGCCGTCGGCGATGATCTGGGCCACCGAATGCTCGCGCTCCACCAGCCGTTCGAGGATGGCATCCAGCACCGCGTAGGGCGGCAGGGAATCCTCGTCCTTCTGGTTGTCGCGCAGTTCGGCAGTGGG
This sequence comes from Xanthobacter oligotrophicus, assembly GCF_008364685.1. GTDB lineage: Bacteria > Pseudomonadota > Alphaproteobacteria > Rhizobiales > Xanthobacteraceae > Xanthobacter > Xanthobacter oligotrophicus. The sequence continues at coordinate 40,848 of NZ_VTTL01000004.1, read as the reverse complement.
CGGCTTGTCGATGAGGCTGTCGGGGATGACGATGCCGTTCGGCCCCAGTGCGTCCGCTGGCTTCCAGCGGTTGCGCAGGCGCGACAGGCGGGTGACCTGGGTCTTGTAGAGGTCCTTGATGGGATTGTAGCCACCGTTCATGTCGCCATAGAGGGTGGCGTAGCCGGTGGACATCTCGGACTTGTTGCCGGTGGTCACCACCATGGCGCCGAACTTGTTGGACACCGACATGAGCAGCGCACCGCGCACGCGGGACTGGAGGTTCTCCTCCGTCACGTCGCGCTGGGTGTCCTTGAACAGGGGCGCGAGCGCTGTTTCCATGCCCTCCACCCCGGCGGCGATGGGCACGATGTCGTAACGCACGCCCAGGGCCTGCGCCACGGCGGCCGCATCCGACAGGCTGTCGCCGGACGTGTAGCGATAGGGCAGCATGATGCAGTGGACGCGCTCCGGCCCCAGGGCATCCACCGCCATGGCGGCGCAGATGGCGCTGTCGATGCCGCCCGAAAGCCCCAGCACCACGCCGGGGAAGCGGTTCTTGTTCACATAGTCCCGCAGGCCCAGCACGCAGGCGGCATAGTCCGCCTCATCGCCCTCGATGCGGTCGGCCAGGTTGGCGCCGAGGCACTTCCAGCCGTTCTCGAAGCGCTGCCACTTGGAGATGCGCACGCGCTCCATGAAGCCGGGAAACTGCAGGGCGAGGAAGCGGTCGGGATTGAGGGCGAAGGAGGCGCCGTCGAACACCAGCTCGTCCTGCCCGCCCACCTGGTTCACATAGAGCAGCGGCAGGTGGCTCTCCACCACGCGGGCCACCGCCACGTTCTCGCGCTCGGCATAGACGTTCTGGCGATAGGGCGACCCGTTGGGCACGATGAGGAGTTCCGCGCCGGTCTCAGCGAGACATTCCACCACGTCCGCGCCCCAGATGTCCTCGCAGACCGGCACGCCCAGGCGCACCCCCTTGAACGGGATCGGCCCCGGCAGCGGGCCGGGCGTGAACACGCGCTTCTCGTCGAACACGCCGTAATTGGGCAGGTCCACCTTGTGGCGAACGGCGGAGATGCCGCCGTTTTCCAGCAGCAGCACCGAATTGTAGAGCTTGCCCTCCTCCACCCAGGGCGCGCCGATGAGCATGGCCGGGCCGTCCGCGGTCTCGGCGGCCAGCATCTCGATGGCGGCGCGGCAGGCCTGCTGGAACGCCGGCTTCAGCACCAGGTCCTCAGGCGGATAGCCGGCGATGAACAGCTCGGGGAAGACCACGAGGTCCGCCCCCGCATCTTTCGCACTGGCACAGGTGCGGCGGGCAAGGTCCAGGTTGCCGGCCACATCGCCCACGATGGGGTTGAGCTGGGCGACAGCGATGAACAGGGTGTCGACGGGAGCGTCGGTCTCGGGGGCGCCGGGCGCTGTGCCGGTAGGGAGGACGGTGGTCATGGAATCGGATTTAACCCCAGCTGCGAAGGGGGGAAAGGGCAAGAAAAGGGCAGGCGCGAAATCTGCCTCATCCGGCGCCATCGCAGCACCCCGGAGGGGCTGCCGCGCGGCGTTTTTCGTCGATCACAGGCCGAGCCGCGACCACAGGGCGCGCTCCTCCACCGCCGCCAGGGCGCCTTCCGCCGCCTGACCGGCGAGCGTTCCCGCCAGGGCAGCGCCAAAGCCACCCGCGCGGCGGGGGATGAGGCCGGAGGATGACTGCACCAGCGGCAGCCGCACCTCCTCGCCATAGCGCGCCTTCAGGATGGAGCGCACGTCGCCCAGCCCATCCACGAGGCCGAGGCCCGCCGCCTGGGTGCCGAGCCAGAACTCGCCGGAGAACAGGCTCTCGTCGTCGGCCGGCAGCGCGTCGCCGCGCCGCGAGCGCACGAGGTCCACGAACACGGTGTGGAGTTCCTTCAAGAGCACGTCGAGCCGCTCCACGTCCTCCGGCCGGGTGGGACGGAAGGGGTCGAGGGTCACCTTGCGCTCGCCGGCGGTGAAGACCCGCCGCTCGACGCCCAGCTTCTCGATGGCCTTGTCGAAGCCGAATCCCGCCGTCACCACGCCGATGGAGCCGACGATGGAGCAGGGATCGGCGAAGATCTCGTCCGCCGCGCAGGCGATCATGTAGCCGCCGGACGCCGCCGCATCCTCCACGAAGGCGAAGACGTGCTTCTCCTTCTCCTCCGCCAGCGCGCGGATGCGCCGGAAGATCAGGTGCGACTGCACCGGTGAACCGCCCGGCGAATTGATGAGCAGCGCCACCGCCGGTGCCGATTTCACGGCGAAGGCCTTGTCCAGTGCCTGCGCGGTGCCGGCCAGCGACAGGCTGCGCGCAAACGGCGTCGTCTGCATGCCGATGGCGCCGGAGAGCCGCACCACCGGCACCACCGGCAGGTCCCGGCGCCACTTCTTGGGGAGGATGCCGCTGACGCGGCGCGAAAGGGAAGAGAGGAAGCTGTCGGCCATGGTCCAGATGTAGGGCGCGCAGGTGACGCACTCAAGGCGGAGGGAGCAAGGGCGAACAGGTTCAGGGCTGGGCGAGACCGGACTGCACGAGACCTTCCCCCTGTCGCAGCACCGCATCGGCGGCGGCGGTGGGGGTGCCGTCCGCATCAGTGAGGACAAGGCCCGGCAGCAGCGCCGGCGGCGTCCGGCGCCCCTTCACCGCGCGCACCAGAAGACGCACCGCCGGCCGGTCGGGACGCGGATGCACGGGGAGAATCTCCACCGCGCCGAAACGACCATCGAGCGCCGCAAGAATCGCCGCCAGCGCCTGCGGCCGGTGGATCAGGCAGAGCACGCCCCGTGCCGCGAGGCAGCGGTCGGCGGCGCGCACCCACTCTTCCAGCAGCGCGTCGTCCGCCATGTGGGCGCGGGCGCGGGCCTCGTCGGGGGAGATGCGATGCTGCGCCGTATCGTTGAAGGGGGGATTCGTGAGCACGAGGTCCGCCGCCCCCGCCTGCGGCACCTCGGGCCCCGACGGGCGGCCGAGGCGGGTGACATCGCCCGCCACCACCTCGACCCGCGCGGACAGATCGTTCAGCGCCGCATTGTCCCGCGCCAGATCCGCCAGCTCCGGCGCGATCTCCACCAGCACGGCCTGCGCCTGCGGCACGCGGGTGAGGAAGGCGAGGCCGCAGCTGCCCACCCCGGCGCCGAGATCCACGACGCGGCGGCGATCGGCCGGGGCGAAGGCGGCGAGCAGCAGCGCGTCGTGTCCCACGCGGTGGCCCGTTTTCAGCTGACGCAGCGTCAGTCCGCCGCCGAGAACGCTGTCGGTGGTGTATGCGGGTGGCGCGGTGTCAGTCGCCATCGCGGAGCGCCGCGCCGAAGCCGGCCTCCCGGAGCAGGCGCCGGGCGCGGTCCACATCCTCGTCCACCACCAGCAGGCGGCGGGGCAGGATACCGATGGTGCCTTCCATGACGCTCATATACTGGTCCGCGACCATGTGCCCGATATCGGCCGACACGAACAGCGCCTCGATGGCGCCGATGAGCACCAGATCGTTGGTCCGCACCAGCTCCTGCATCGTATTCCACCCGACCTAGCGGCAATGTGCCCGACCGCGCGACGCGAAGAAAACCGCCCGGCGCTTGCACGGAGCCCGTCAGCATCCCTATGGTGCGCCCCAAAGAATGACAAGCGGGAGCGTTTCTTGGCCCTCGTCCTACCGTTCGAGCCCAACGAGCCGTCCATCGAGGCCCTGGTCGCCCTGGTGAAAGCGGACATGGAACGCGTGAACGCCACCATCCTGGCGCGCACCGGCTCCGACGTGGCGATGATTCCCGAGGTGGCCAACCACCTCATCTCCTCCGGCGGCAAGCGCTTGCGGCCGATGCTGACGCTCGCCTGCGCGTCGCTCTCCGGCTATCGGGGCGACGGGCATGTGAAGCTCGCGGCGTCCGTGGAGTTCATGCACACCGCCACCCTCCTCCACGACGACGTGGTGGACGAGAGCGACATGCGCCGGGGCAAGCTCGCCGCCCGCAAGCTGTGGGGCAACGAGGCCAGCGTGCTGGTGGGCGACTTCCTGCTGGGACAGGCCTTCAAGATGATGGTGGAGGTGGGCTCCATGACCTGCCTCGACATCCTGGCCACCGCCGCCTGCGTCATCGCCGAGGGCGAGGTGATGCAGCTCGCCGCCGCCAAGAACACCGCCACCTCGGAAGACGATTATCTCGCCGTCATCCGCGGCAAGACCGCCGAGCTGTTCGCCGCCGCCTGCGAGGTGGGCGCGGTGCTGGGCCAGCGGCCCAAGGCCGAGCAGGCTGCCTGCCGCTCTTACGGCATGAATCTGGGCATCGCCTTCCAACTGGTGGATGACGCCCTCGACTACGGCGGCAGCCAAGCCAAGCTCGGCAAGAATGTGGGCGACGACTTCCGCGAGGGGAAGATCACCCTGCCGGTGCTGCTCGCCTTCCGCCGCGGCGACGCCACCGAGCGCGCCTTCTGGCAGCGCTGCCTGGAGAAGGGCGAGGGCAACGATGCCGACCTAGCCCAGGCCATCGGCCTGATGACGCGCCACCGCGCCATCGCCGACACGGTGGAGCGGGCGCGCCACTACGGCGCCATCGCCAAGGACGCGCTGGCCCTGTTCCCCAACGGGCAAGCCAAGGACGCGCTGATGGAAGCCGTGGATTTCTGCCTGTCCCGCGCTCACTGATACCATTGGCCTCGGTCGTTGACCGAGGCCAAGTGGCCAAGCCCGTGCGACACGCATCTCGAACAGCAAAAGGCCGGCCCCTTGCGGAGCCGGCCTTTTTCGTGTGTCGCGGAACAGGATCAGGCGAGGGCGCGACGGCCGCCGGGGATGAGGGCGGCGGGCTTCAGCGCATAGGCGCCTTCGCCGGCAAGGGCCACCACCAGGGACGCCACCACGAGGAAGGCGGGATATTCCCAGCCGCCGCCGGTGGTGGAGAACACCCAGCCGTTGGGCAGGTGGTAGTTCAGCGCGCCGAGCATGATGGGGATGAGCAGGATGGCCACCTGGCGGGCATAGACGCCCGAGGCGATGAGCAGGCCGCCGATGATCTCGGCCGCGATGATGGGCAGGGCGAGGGCGGAGGGCAGCCCGATCTTGCCGAGGAAGCCGGCGAAGCCCGGCACGGTGAAGATGAAGACCTTCATGAGCCCGTGCGAGACCCACATGAGGCCGAGGGCGAGACGAAGGATGAAGAGGCCGTAGGGGGCGGTGCGGTTGTCAACCATGGGAGTGATCTCCGGTTTGATGTGGCACCACCTCTAGCTTTCGCACTCCCGCAACGCCATAATCAAGAAATCAAGCTGGAGTTTGCATTCACGCAAATCACATCCTCGCGCGGAGCGAGAGGCAGCGTGAGGCGAATGACCGTAGGGCCAACGAGCGTGTGGGATTGGGAATGATCGCCTGGGACGATTTCCGCCTGGTGCAGGCCATTGCGCAGAGCAGCTCCCTTGCCGGCGCAGCCGAGCAGCTGGGGGTGAACCACTCCACCGTGTTCCGCCGGCTCGGCGCGCTGGAGGAGCAGCTCGGCGCCCGCCTGTTCGAGCGCGCGCGCTCCGGCTACGTGCCCACAGCCACCGGCGAGGAGATGGTGCGCCTCGCCGAGCGCATGGCCGACGAGGTGCTGTCGGTGGAGCGGCGAATCACCGGGCAGGACCTGCGGCCCTCCGGCGAACTGCGCGTGACCACCAACGACACATTGCTGGTGCACATGCTCACGCCCGTTTTCGGCTCGTTCCTCAAGGCTTACCCCGAGATCCGGCTGGACGTGGTCATCTCCAACCAGTCCCTCAGCCTGTCGAAGCGCGACGCGGATATCGCCATCCGCGCCAGCGACCGGCCGGGGGACACGCTGGTGGGCCGGCGGATGGCCTCCATCGCCTGGGCCATCTATGCCCGCGCGGACCTCGCGCCCGCGACCCCGCTCGGCACCGGCGATTTCAGGCGTTACGACTGGATCGGGTTTTCCGACAATCTCGGCGGCATCAAGCCGGCCAAATGGCTGCGCGAGCGGGTGGACGAGGACAAGCTCGTCTATCGCGTCAACACGGTGCTGGGGCTGGCGGAAGCGGCGGCGGAGGGCATCGGGCTCGCGGTGCTGCCCTGCTTCATCGCGGCGGTGACGCCGGACCTCGTCCAGATCGTGCCGCCGCAGCCGGAGATGGAATCCGGCCTGTGGCTGCTCACCCATCCGGACATCAAGGCCACGGCGCGGGTGCGCACTTTCATGGAGCATGCCGGCCGCGAGATCGGCAAGCTGCGCGGCCGCATCGAGGGCCAAGAAACGCCAGTGGACGCAGTGGCGGCCGCGGAGGAAATGCTGGCCGAGGACTGAGCGGCCGGGATTATTCCGCAGAGGCTTCCGTGGTGGGGCTGCGAGGCTTGGTCTTGGCGCGGCGGGAGGCGACCTGCGACTTGTCCCCGCCCGCGCTCACGAACTCGCACCACATGGTCTGCACGCCGGCGAGCGAGCCGCGGAACGAGCCGGGGCCGGTCTTCACCAGATCGAAGCAGGGCTCGAAGGTCATGCCCTTCACGAAGCCGCACACGTTATCGCCGCGCACGCGCAGGGTGTTGGCCGGCAGGCGGACAAAGCGCGGCTCCTTGTCGGGCATGGTGATCATGCCGGCGACGGAGCCGTCGGGATAGATCCGCCCCGCGCCCTTCGATCCCTCGAAGCAGCTGAAGGAGAACATCTTGCCCACCGCGAAATCCCGCGCCTGCTGGGCGGAGAGCTGCTGGCCGGAATTCTGCTGGGCCAAGGCCGGGCCACTGGCGAATGCGGCAAAGCCCAAGGCCGCGAAAAGGATGCTGCGCATGGCTCGTTCGCGAATACCTGTTTGATCCCTACCACGTTGCGCAGAGACCGCGGGTTGTTGTCAAGAGTCCGGAACAGCAGGGGAACACCCGAGGCGCCCGCCGTGTCGGATTTCGCCGGGACCGTGCCTTCCATGTCGCGGAAAGGCCCGGCCCGGCGTTAGGACTTAGGTCACCAGCGTGCCCGAACTGTGGCGGCTAGGCCGCCACACGCACCCGCGCCACCGGGCGCTCCTTGATGGGCAGGTTGATGGCGGCGGAGGCGAACGACAGCGCCACCGAGAGCCACCACACCCAGCTGTAGGAGCCCGTCGCCACATAGAGCATGCCGCCCAGCCACACGCCGAGGAAGCCGCCCACCTGGTGGGAGAAGAAGGCGAAGCCGTACAGCATGGCCATGTACCGGGTGCCGAACATGAGCATCACCAGGCCCGAGGTGGGCGGCACGGTGGAGAGCCACAAAAAGCCCATGGCCGCGCCGAACACGTAGCAGCTGAGCGGCGTGATGGGCATGAGCACGAACACGGCGATGGCCACGCCCCGCCCCGCATAGATCCACGCCAGCAGCCACTTGCGCGACACCCGGCTGGACAGGTAGCCCGCCGTGAGCGAGCCGAGGATGTTGAACAGGCCGATCAGCGCCAGCGTGTAGGCGCCCACCGACAGGCTCACGCCGTTGTCCACCAGGAAGGCCGGCATGTGCACGGTGATGAAGGCGAGCTGGAAGCCGCAGGTGAAGAAGCCGAGCACCAGCATCACGTAGCTCGGATGCCGCAGCGCCTCGCCGATGGCGGCGCCGATGCCCTGCTGCGGTGCCGATGCCGCTACGCCCGAACTGGCCGCGCCGGATTTGGCCGCAGCCACGCCACGGGTCGCCAGCGCCAGCGAGAACGGCATGACGATGAGCAGCGCGGCGCCGAACACGATCAACGTCTCGTGCCAGCCGATGGTATCCATCAGCGCCCGGCTGAGGGGCGGGAACAGGAACTGGCCGAACGAGCCCGCCGCCGTCGCCGCGCCGAAGCCGATGGACTTCCATTCGTCGGGCAGCAGCTTGCCGAAGGCGGCCAGCACCAGGTTGAACGAGGCGGCGGACAGGCCGAAGCCCACCATGATGCCGGCGGTGAGATGCAGCATGCCGGGGGTGGTGGCATAGGACATCAGCACCAGGCCGGCGGCATAGAGCAGCGCGCCGCAGCACATCACCCGCACGGTGCCGAAGCGATCGGCGATGGCGCCGGCGAACGGCGAGCCGAGGCCCCAGAGCAGGTTCTGCAGCGCCACCGCGAGGCCGAACACGTCACGCCCCCAGCCGAATTCCTGCGACATGGGCAGCAGGAACAGGCCGAACACCGAGCGCGGGCCGAAGGTGATGAGGGCGATGACGCAGCCGGCGACCAGGATGAGCATGGCCGGAAGCGCGCGCCGCGCGCCGGGAGGCGCCGGCATCGAGGACGTGGCAGACATGGAAAAACTCGCTGTGCGGCGCCGGGGGGCACCTTTCACAGCCAGTCTACGGATTTGCCGGCCCTATTGAAAATCAATATTGATCAACCGATCCATGAAGGATGCTCATGGAAGGCCGACCGGCGATGGCCGGTGGAGGGTCCACCGGCCATCGCTCGGAGCCTGTTTGGAACTTCAAAAGGGCATAACCGCAATTACCGCCGTCATGGCCGGGTCAAGCCCGGCCATGACGATCGTAGCGAACTTCCAGGCCAACTCGCGAGACTCAGGGCGCCAGCACTCAGCCCCGGCGCGGGCCATCGCCGTGCGGGCCGTGGCCACCGTGGCCGCCGCCCTGGAACTGCTGGCGCAGCATCAGGTTGAGGCGCTGCTTCTGGCCATCGTCCAGGGTCTTGTAGAGCGGGTCGGCGGCGTCGGCGATCTTGCGCAGGTCGGTGGCGCTGGCGTCCATGCGGGTGGCCATGGCGCGCATGCGGGCGATGGGATCGGGCGCTGTGTTGGCTTCGCGGGCGGCTTGGCGGGCGGCGCGGGCTTCGTCGCGTCGGGCCGCGCGGTCCTTCGACACCTGCTTCAGCGTGGCCTCGACGCCGGGCCAGAGCTTCTCCTGGTCGGGGGTCAGCTTGAGCGCGGTCTTCAGGGCGACGATGCGCGCGTCGGTAAGGATGGCGCGATCCTCGGCGCTGGGATGCCAGCGGCCGCCGGTGTCGGGGCCGGCGTTGGAATTGGCGGCGAAAGACACCGCCGAGCCGGCGATAAGCGCAGCGGCAGTGGCGGCAATGACGGCGCGTTTCATATGCAGTCCTCCTTCAAGGGGCGAAGGAAGCATCGGTCCGCAGCCGCTCGCGGGCAACTTAAAGTTCTGTAATCAGCCTTCAGTTACAAGTCGTTACGCCGGCTCTTGCACGGTCACATCCACGCCGTTTCACCGGCACGATTTCGCCATGACTTTTAAGACGCCTGCCTCTCCCCGACGAGCACCTGACGCGTCAGAGACTGGACGCTCGCAACGTCCTTAGCGTAGCCGCGCCGCTCCATGTCGCAGCGCCACGCGCCGGGGGCACCGGAGATGCGGTAGAGGCAATAGCCGCCGGGGCCGCGCTCCGATGCGGGCCCGGCCGAGGCGGAAGGCACGCCCACCACCGGGATCGGCCCGGCATCGGTCGTGATCTGGCCGAGGGAGGCGCGATGGTCGTGGCCGTGCAGCACCAGTTCCGCCCCCGCCTCCGCCAGCACCGCGCGCACCTTGGCGGCGTCGCGCAGGTCGCGGTGGAACGGCCGCTCGCCCACCGGCGGATGGTGGATCATCACCACCCGGAACAGGCCCTCCGCCTTCAGCCGCTCCAGCAGGGCCTTCAGCCGCGCCCGCTGCGCGCGGCCCATCTCGCCGCTGGCGAGGAACACGGCGGTGGGCACGGCGGTGGAGACGCCCACCACCGCCACCGGCCCGCGCCGGCGCACATAGGGAAAGGCCTCCACGTCCACCGGGGTGTGGGGGTGGGTGTCGTCGCCGGCGAGGAACGGCGCCCAATGCTCCAGGTGATAGTGCATGGCCGAGCGCACATAGGCGTCGTGGTTGCCGGGCACCACGCTCACCTTGTCCGGCGCGCCGAGGGAGGCGAGGAAGGTGGCGCCGGTATCGAATTCCGCCGGCAGGCTCACGTTCACCAGGTCACCGGTGACGCAGATATGGTCCGGCGCCTGGGCCAGCATGTCGGTGATGAGCGGCGCCAGGGTGGAAGCGCCGAAATTGCGCCGCCGCGCGCCGATCCAGTTCATCATGCCGAAGAAGCGCTTGCCCAGAAGCTCGGAGATCCGCGCCTCGGGGATGGGGCCGAGGTGGGGATCGGAGAGATGGGCCAGCACGTACATGCGGAAAACCTCAGCTTCTGCCGCGAACGCCGGCCTTATAGCAGATCGCCCGCCCGGTTCACCCGCCTGCCGCCGCGGCCCTCACTTTCGGGGAAGGAGGGGGCCGGCGCGGGAGCGCCGACAATAAGTTGATGTTGCCGCCACGGTCCTGCACCCTTCATGGTGCAGTGCAGCTGCCAAGGTTTTCAATGCGAGTCTGGTTCCCGTGCGTCGTGCCCTCCTCCTCGCGCTCAGCGCGTTCCTGATGTCGTCCTCCCTCCATGCCGCGCAGGTGAGCGTGCGCGGCGCCGAGATCGTCGTGGACGGCAAGCCCTTCATTCCCAACGGCGCCAGCGGCGAGGCCCGCTTCAGCGATCTGAAGGCCCTCGGCGCCACCGTGGTGCGCACCTACGGGCAGGAACCGGGGGAAATCCTCGATGCCGCCCAGCGCGCCGGGCTGAAGGTGATCGTCGGCTTCTGGCTCGGCCATCCGCGCCTCGGCTTCGACTATGCCAACCGCACCGCCGTGACCCAGCAGCTGGAGACGCTGCGCCACATGGTGGAGCGCTATCGCACCCATCCGGCGCTGCTCATGTGGGGCATCGGCAACGAGGTGGAGGTGGATCTCTCCCCCGAGGAGGCCATGGCGGTGTGGCCCGCCATCGAGGAGGCGGCCAAGCTCGCCAAGACCCTGGACGGCCAGCACCCCACCATGGCGGCCCTCGCCGAGGTGGGACAGGACAAAGCGGCGCTCATCAAGCGCCACGCGCCCAGCATCGACGTCATCGGCATCAACGGCTATGGCGACGGCCTGCTCACCTCGGCCAAGCGCGCGCGGGCGCAGGGCTGGACCGGGCCGGTGATGCTCACCGAGATGGGCGCGCAGGGCCACTGGGACGCCCCCACCGCGCCGTGGGGCGCGCCGTTGGAGCCCACCTCCTCGCAGAAGGCCGATCGCGTGCGGCGCTACCTGCTCACGGCCAAGCAGGCGGGGGTTGGGGCCATACCCTTCCTGTGGGGCCACAAGCAGGAGATCACCCCCACCTGGTATTCCCTGCTGCTGCCCACCGGCGAATGGACCGAGACGGTGGAAGTGATGGCCGCCATCTGGGGCGGCACGCCGCCGGGCGGAACCAACCATGCCCCGCGCATCCTCGCCCTCACCTTCGCCGGGCCATCGCGCTTCGCCGCCGACGGCGACACCCATGTGCGCATCGCCGCCACCGATCCCGACGGCGATTCCCTGAAGGTGGAATGGCAGGTCATGGCCGAGACCACCGTGCGCAGCGTCGGCGGCGATCCCGAGCCGGTGCCTCCGAGCTTTCCCGAGGCCATCCACGAGCCCCATCCGGACGGGGTCCGCATCGCCGGCCTGCCGCCGGGCCGTTACCGCGTGTTCGTCACCGTGCGCGACGGCCGCGGCGCCGCCGCCACCGGGAACCTGCCGTTCGAAGTGCTGTAGGGCGGTTCCGGCGCGCGCCAAGCAACAATCCAGGCACTGAACGGGCGACAAACGCTGGCCCGGGAGCGGTCAGGTTATTGCATGAAAAGGCAAATAGCCCCGGCCATGCCGGCCCCTTTTCAGCACGTTGCGTATTTTTGGAGGTTTCATGCCGAAGATCGATCGCCTGATGGTGGGCGAGGCCCTGGTGGGCGAGGGCAACGAGGTGGCCCATATCGACCTCATCATGGGCCCGCGCGGCTCCTCCGCCGAGACCGCGTTCGTGACCGCCCTGACCAACAACAAGGACGGCTTCACCACCCTGCTCGCAGTGGTGGAACCCAACCTTCTGGCCAAGCCCGCCACCGTGCTGTTCAACAAGGTGACCATCAAGGACGCCCGCCAGGCGGTGCAGATGTTCGGCCCGGCGCAATATGCGGTGGCCAAGGCGGTCACCGACTGCGTGGCCGAGGGCATCATTCCGGTGGAGGAAGCCGACGATGTCTTCATCTGCGTCGGCGTCTTCATCCACTGGGATGCGAGCGACAATGCGAAGATCCAGGCCTTCAACCACGAGGCCACCCGCCTTGCCATCATGCGGGCGGTGAGCGGCACGCCCCGTCCGGCGGACGTGCTGGCGCAGAGCGCGAGCGCACGCCACCCCTTCGCCGCCGACTGACGGGCACGCGGCCGACCGACCGCCCAAACGAAAGATGGCGCCCGGCCCGCCGGCCGGACGCCATCCTGGAATACCCGCCGTCAGCCCTTGATCTGGGCGACGAGATCCTTGGCGAACCAGGCGCCGGTGCCCGCGAGCACGGCCCCGAACACGAACGCCAGCGCCGGCCAGTGTGCAGCAGCAAGGCAAAGGCCCATGAGGAGGCCGGAGGCCGCGCACGAAAAGGCAACGACGAGAACCGCAGCGCTCTGACGCGCCGTATCATCACCTGCGGCGATGCTCCTCGCCGCAACACGTCCAATGGGCCGGCGTGGACGACCGTTGGTTTCGAATGTCACAATATCCCTCCCGCGCCCCGTCGTTCCGGGAGCATTTGTTGGAGCGGGAGTAAAGCAGAAAACCCGGCGGACGACACCCTCTTCCTTGGTCGGGGGGTAATATATTCTTCCCGCACTGCGGTAAAGGAGGGCGAGCCGCCTGCTGCACTGCACTGTCTGAGCGCTCTTCTGCATCGTTTCGGAAGAGAAGCCCTAGCCTTGGCGCCATAGCCTGCGTGATCGTCGCACCATGCCCCTACGGGGCGGCCCCTTGTTGCCACGCCTTTTTATCGATACGCCCTTGCGGGGAGCCGTCTTCAACACCCGCTCGCAGCAGGTCTTTTTGTATTGCGCACGCTGCATCACAGACAGAACAGTATTCCGCATCACCACGCCGGATCGGCAAGAGAATCGACCGCGCCGGCCCTCGATCCAGCCACGCCTTGTAAGGTGCCTGTAAGCTTGGCTGCCTAGTGGTTCGACAGCGCCAGATGGAATCCATCTGTCGCGAGCAGGTCGAACCACCAGGTTCGCCCATGGCCTGGGATGGCGAGTGAAACCGGGACTGAGTGTCGGGGCAGGCTGCACCATCGCAGATGTCATGTACCAGCATACCGGAATACGCGTCGAAAGTTGCTGAAAATTACCGTCCACACCCGTCGCACACTTCCATTTCTCCCGGCAAATGCTCCAGACAGCGCGGATGATGTACAAGAAAAACAACGCCATCGAAGTGAACGACGACCGCATCGGCACCGCGCCCGTGGTCCATGCGCCCCGCCAGTCCTTCGGCACGGCCGGGGCACTGCCATGAACCCATACGTTTCTCCCCCGCAGGCCGGCATGGGTGTCATTGCAGTGCCTCCGGCCGTGCCGGAACTCTCGGTCATCGTCCCCACCTTCAACGAGCGCGACAATGTCGAGGCCCTGTTCGGCCAGCTTGAGGCGGCATTGGAGACTGTCGCCTGGGAAGCCATCTTCGTGGACGACGATTCCCCCGATGGCACGGCCGAGACCGTCCGCGCCATCGGAGCGCGCGATGGGCGCGCCCGCTGCATCCGCCGCGTGGGACGGCGCGGTCTTGCCGGCGCCTGCATCGAGGGCATGCTGGCCGCCCAGGCGCCCGTGGTCGCCGTGATCGACGCCGATCTGCAGCATGATGCCTCCGCACTGCGGACCATGCTGGAACGCATCCGCGCCGGCGCCGACCTGGTGGTGGCGAGCCGCTACATGGAAGGCGGCAACGCCGACGCCTTCGACCGGCAGCGCGGCTGGCTGAGCCGCACCGCCACCACCATGGCCAAATGGCTGCCCGGCGTCTCCACCACCGACCCCATGAGCGGCTTCTTCATGATCCGCCGCGAGGCGGTCGAGGCGCGCGCCCCGCACCTGTCGCGGCACGGCTTCAAGATCCTGCTGGACATCATGACCACCTGCGGCCAGCCGCTGGCGTGCGTGGACGTGCCGTTCACGTTCGGGGCGCGGCAGGCGGGCGAGAGCAAGCTCGACCGGCGGACCATCCTGGATTTCCTCGCCCTGCTCGCCAGCAAGGGCATCGGCGCCACCATCTCGCCCCGCTTCCTGTGGTTCTCCGCAGTGGGGGGCCTGGGCCTGCTGCTCCACCTCGCGGTGCTGAAGGGCGCGCTTGCGGCCGGCCTCGCCTTCGCCGGCGCGCAGGCCATCGCCACGCTTTGCGCCATGACCTCGAACTTCGCGCTCAACAATGCCCTCACCTATCGCGACCGCCGGGTCCACGGCTGGCGCATCGTGCCGGCGCTGGCCAAGTTCTACGCCATCTGCGGCGCCGGGGCGGTGGCCAATGTGGGGGTGGCGAGCTGGGTCTTCTGGGGCGGCTCGCGCTGGTGGGCGGCGGGCGTCGCCGGCTCGCTGATCGGCGCGGTCTGGAACTACGCCATGAGCACCGCCCTGGTCTGGGGAGCCGACGAATGACGCATGCGGTGCCGGCGGCGACGCCGGTTGCGGGGGCAGCCCTGAACCCGACTTTGGACGCTTCCCTGGACACCCCCTGCCCGGCTTCCACAACCGGCCTTGCCAAGGCGCTGCCGCGCCGCATCTCGCCCGCGATCGCCCTGCTGGCGATCCTTGTGGGCGCGACGGTTCTGCGGATCGCGTTCGCAGCCGCCACGGGCCTCGGCAACGACGAATCCTACACCGTGGTCACCAGCCGCGCCGTGGCCATGAGCTATTTCGACCACCCGCCCATGGCGTGGTGGCTGGCACGCCTCTCGGCGTGGCTCATGGGATCCGAGGCGCCGGCGGTGGTGCGTGCGCCGTTCCTCGTCTTCTCGGCGCTCTCGACTTTCCTGATGTACCGGCTCACCACCCGCCTGTTCGATCCGTGGGCGGGGGTGCTGGCGGCGCTGATGATGGCGTGCGCGCCGGTATTGGGCGTCACCAGCGCCAGCTGGGTGCTGCCGGATGGGCCGCTGATCGCCTTCCTGCTCGCCGCCACGCTGGTGCTGGCGCGGGTGCTGTTCGAGCCCGATGCCCATCCGGCGGGCTGGCTGCTGGCGGGGCTGCTCGGCGGCCTTGCCATGCTGTCCAAGTATCATGGCGTGTTCTTCTTCGCCGGCACGGTCCTGTTCCTGCTCACCAGCCCGCGCCACCGCTTCTGGCTCGGCCGGGCGTGGCCCTATGCGGGTGCGCTGGTGGCGCTGGCGGTGGTATCGCCGGTGGTGATCTGGAACATCCAGAACGACTTCATCTCGCTCAGCTTCCAGGCCAGCCGGGCGGCGGCGGCGCGGTTCCAGCCGGTGATGCCGCTGGTGGTGATCGGCGGCATCGCCCTGTTCCTCACGCCGTGGATCTGGGTCGGGCTGGTGGCCGCTGCCGTGCGGGCGGTGCGCGCCCATCTACGTTCACCGCGTGGGCCGTCGCGCCGCGCGGCGCGCTCCTGGCTGCTGGTGTGCATTGGCTGCGGCCCGATGCTGCTGTTCCCGCTGGTGGCGGCGTGGTCGCCGGCGAAGCCCTTCTTCCACTGGGCAGCGCCCGGCTACCTGATGCTCTTCCCCCTGCTCGGGCACTTGATGGCGCAGCGCTGGCCGCGCCATCCGGCGACACGGCGCTGGGCTTTCGGCTCGGCCATTTTCGTGGCCACGGTGATGGTGGCCGTGATGGTGCTGGCGCAAGTGCCGACGCTGGCCGCCTATGGCCCGGGCACGCCCCGCGATCCGCTGCGGGAGCTTGCCACCTGGAGCGACCTTGCGAGCGCCTTCCAGCAGCAGGGCCTGACCCTGGAACGCACGCCGTTCGTGGTGTCGCGCATCTGGCACGAGGGCGGCAAGGTCGGCTACGCGCTGGGGGACGGCTGGCCCATCGCCTGCATCGGCGACGACTGCCGCGGCTTCCGCGTCACTCACGTGGAAGAGGACCATGTGGGAGACGATGCCATCATCGTGGTGCCGGCACCGGCGCGACCCGAGGATCTGGCGCAGATCCGAAGCCATTTCACCCGGCTGGAGCCCCTCGCCACCATCGACCTGCGCCATGCGGGCGCGGCCGTGGGGACGGTCTCGATCCTGATCGGGCGCCGCTACAGCCGCTAGGCCGGCGCCCGGATGCAAAAAGGCCCCGCACACGGCGGGGCCTTCGGGTCGAAACCGGACGGCGGAGGGCTCAGCGCCGCGAGCCGCTGGCCAGGATATAGCCGGCGGCAAAACCCACCAGAAGCCCTATCACGCCAGCGGACGACAGCACCGCCGCGGCCGTGCCGGGATTGTCGCCGATGGCCTCGGACACGGCGTGGGCCTGCCGGCGGACCGTCTTGGCCGCGCCATTGGCCCGCGCCTTCACGGTCTCGAACGCATCCTCGGCCTCTTCGGCGGCGTCCGACGCCCGCGACTGGAGCGACTTGCTGAGGCGGCCCATCTCGTTCCTCAACTCGATGATCTGCGCCTCGATGGTCGCACGGGTGTCCTGGGCGAGATTTGAGTCGGCCATAATCGTTCATCCTCGATGAATGCATGCTGCCATGGCGCGAGAGCCTGACCACGACTGCGAGGAAAAACGTTGCGCTGGGTCAATCGTTCCACGAGATGGCGCCATCTGGTCGCGCCGCTCGAAAGCCAGCGCGCCCGGCGCGCGGAGGCGATCCCTGGCCCCGCCGTAGCGAGGTCTATTGCGCCGCCCGCTTGCAGGCCTCCAGGGAGGCGACGAGGTCCGCGAAGCGCTCGCCCTGCACCACCACATGGGCTTTGAGCAGAGCCGAGGCCGCATCGGCGTCGCCCGCCATGATCGCCTTCACGATGGCCTCGTGCTCCTCGAACGACTTGCCGATGCGCGAGCGCACGCGCAGCTGCAGGCGGCGATACGGCCGCAGCCGACGTTGCAGCACCCGCGCCTGATCGATCAGGAACTGGTTCTGGCTGGCGTTGTAGATGGCGAAGTGGAAATCCTCGTTCAGCCGGAAATAGGCGTCCGGATCCTTGGCCTCGCAGGCCTGCCTGCAGGCTTCGTGGGCCGCGAGGATGGCCTGGTGGTCGGCTTCCGTCCCCCGGCGCGCGGCAAGGCGCGCGCACATGGCCTCAAGCTCGGCCATCACCTCGAACATCTCGCACAGCCGGTTGGCGGGGATCTCGGCGACCACCCATCCCTTGCGCTGGCGCTTCTCGATGAAGCCCGCCGCCCCGAGCTGGATCAGCGCTTCCCGCGCCGGCGTGCGTGACACGTTGAAGGCGGCGGCAAGCTCCACCTCATCGAGGCGCGCACCGGGCCCGTAGGCGCCGGTGACGATCTGCTCCTCGACATCTTCCCGCAGCTGCTCCGAAAGGCTGCTGGGGTGCACTGGTCCGCTGTCCACGGGCATCGAATCCCAAAAAAACGTCTTTTGCATAGATACACCTTGACACCAAATTCTCAATGACGTTCTCTGTATACAGAAATCGCATCATAAGAATGCGTAACAGAGTCATCGGCGTACCATAACTGCCCCGACAGGATTCGTGGGCCGGCGCCGAGGCACGGTGGGCTGTGATCGCCTGACCGAAATGAAGGCAGAGGGAGGAACATCGATGGTCATTTTTGGAACCGCCTTGCTGGCGGCGTGCTACCTCGCGGGCATATGGGTGGGCGAGGCGATCGCGGTGCTCATCGGCGTCAAGGCCAATGTGGGCGGCGTCGGCATCGCCATGATCTTTCTCATCGCCGCCCAGCACTTTCTCAAGAAGAAGGGCCTGTTCCCGGCCGAGACCGAGAAGGGCGTGGTCTTCTGGGCGATGATGTACATCCCCGTGGTGGTGGCCATGGCCGCGACGCAGAACGTGGTCGTCGCCATCAAGGGCGGTCCCATCGCCCTCCTCAGCGCCGTGGGCTCCTTCCTGCTGTGCTTCGGCGTGGTGGCGCTGATCAACCGCTCCATGCAGCGAAACGCGCCGCCGGATGAGGCTGACGCAGCCGCCGGCCTCGTCGCCGCCCCCGAAGCCCTCAAGTCCCGGTAGGAGCGCGCCATGCTGCACATGCTGGAAAAGACCATCGCCGACAATCCGCTGATCACCGCCTTCGCCTTCGTCGGCGTGGTGATCTGGGTGTCGAACCAGATCGGCCGCCACCTGACCGGCGGGCGCGTGGCGGGCTCCGCCATCGCGGTGCTCGGCGGACTGGCGCTCGCCTATTGGGGTGGCGCCGTGACCGGCAAGGCCAAGGGCCTTGCGGACATCGCCACCTTCAGCGGCCTCGCCCTCATGGGCGGCGCCATGATGCGGGACTTCACCATCGTCGCCACCGCCAGCGAGGTCCATGTGGACGAGGCGAAGAAGGCCGGCTGGCTCGGCGTCGTGGCGCTGCTGCTCGGCACCGTGCTGCCCTTTGCCGTCGGGGTGATCGTGGCCTGGTCGTTCGGCTACACCGATCCCATCGCGCTCACCACCATCGGCGCCGGGGCGGTCACCTACATCGTCGGGCCCGTCACCGGGGCGGCCATCGGCGCCTCGTCGGATGTGATGGCCCTCAGCATCGCCACCGGGGTGGTGAAGGCCATCATGGTGATGGTGTTCACCCCCGTCTTCGCCCGCTTCATGGGGCTGAAGACGCCGCAGTCGGCCATGGTGTTCGGCGGGCTCGCCGGTACGGTGAGCGGGGTCAGCGCCGGCCTTGCCGCCACCGACCGCAAGCTCGTGCCCTACGGCGCGCTGGTGGCCACCTTCCACACCGGCCTCGGCTGCCTCCTCGGCCCCTCCGTCCTCTATCTCGCCGTCAAGGCCATCACCTGGTGACCGGAATGCTGCAACAGACCGCGCCCGCAAGCGCCACATCTTGCGCCCCGTCTTCCGCACCCGCCGCGCGGGACTGGAACACGCAGGCCCGCAACCGGGAGGCGCGCCTCGAGCGCGCCGCCCCCCTCGCCCGAGGCAAGGTGGTCAATAGCGCCGACGCGGCGGCGCTGCTGGAGGCCATCCTGGAGACCGGCGACCGCGTCTGCCTGGAGGGCAACAACCAGAAGCAGGCGGATTTTCTCGCCAAGGTGCTGGCGGGGCTCGATCCCGCCCGGGTGAACGGCCTGCACATGGTGCAGTCGGTGCTCGCCCTGCCGGAGCATCTCGACGTGTTCGAGAGCGGGGTCGCGTCCCGGCTGGATTTCTCCTTCTCCGGGCCGCAGGGCGCGCGGCTCGCCCGGCTGGTGTCGGGCGGGCAGATCGCCATCGGCGCGATCCACACCTATCTCGAATTGTTCAGCCGCTATTTCGTGGACCTCACCCCGCGCGTCAGCCTCGTCTGCGCCCAGGCGGCGGACCGCAACGGCAATCTCTATACCGGCCCCAATACCGAGGATACGCCGGTCATCGTCGAGGCCACCGCCTTCAAGCGCGGCATCGTCATCGCCCAAGTGAACGAGCTGGTGGATACCCTGCCGCGGGTGGACATCCCCGCGGACTGGGTCGACTTCGTCATACCGAGCCCGAAGCCCCATTACATCGAGCCGCTGTTCACCCGCGATCCGGCGCAGATCTCCGACATCCAGGTGTTGATGGCCATGATGGCCATCAAGGGCATCTATGCGCCCTACGAGGTCAACCGGCTCAACCACGGCATCGGCTTCGACACCGCCGCCATCGAGCTGATCCTGCCCACCTATGCCGAAAGCCTCGGCCTCAAGGGCAAGATCTGCCGCCACTGGGCGCTGAACCCGCATCCGGCGCTGATCCCGGCCATCGAGGCGGGCTTCGTGCAATCGGTGCATTCGTTCGGCTCCGAGCTGGGCATGGAAGCCTATATCCGCGCCCGGCCGGACGTGTTCTTCACCGGCCCGGACGGCTCCATGCGCTCCAACCGGGCCATGTGCCAGGCGGCGGGCCACTATGCCTGCGACCTCTTCATCGGCTCGACCCTGCAGATCGACCTCGCCGGCAACAGCTCCACGGCGACGCTCGGGCGCATCGCCGGCTTCGGCGGCGCGCCCAACATGGGGGCGGATGCCCGCGGCCGGCGCCATGCCAGCCCCACCTGGCTCAAGGCGGGACGCGAGGCGCGGGCGGGGCGCAACCTGGTGCCGCGCGGGCAGAAGCTGGTGGTGCAGATGGTGGAGACCTATCGCGAGCACATGCAGCCGGCCTTCGTCGAGACGCTGGATGCCTTCGCCCTCGCCGAGAGCGCCGGCATGGACCTGCCGCCGGTGATGATCTACGGCGAGGATGTCACCCACATCCTCACCGAGGAGGGCATCGCCAACCTCCTGCTCTGCCGCACCGACGAGGAGCGCGAGCAGGCGATCCGCGGCGTGGCGGGCTACACCCCGGTGGGGCTCGGCCGCGACAAGCGCGCAGTGGAGAATCTGCACGACCGCGGCATCATCCTGCGGCCCGAGGACCTCTGCATCGACAAGCGCAGCGCGACGCGCGACCTGCTCGCCGCGCGCTCCATCAAGGACCTCGTGCGGGCGTCAGGCGGGCTCTACGACCCGCCCAAGCGCTTCCGCAACTGGTGAGGAGACACCCATGGAACGGCTGACCTTCACCTATGCCGGCGGACGACCGGCCACGCGCAACGCCAAGGCCACCCTGGCCGGCGTCGTCGGCTCCGGCAATCTGGAAGTGCTGGTGGAACCGGTGGCGCAGGATGGCGCCATGACCATCGAGATCACCACCGCCGCGGTGGGCTTCGGCCGCATCTGGCAGGCGGTGATGGACGATTTCTTCGCGCGGCACGGCCTCGGCGACCTGCGCATCTCCATCAACGACGTGGGCGCGACGCCGGCGGTGGTGTCGCTGCGGCTCGACCAGGCGATCGAGACCTATCTGGGAGGCGGGCAATGACCAGCTATTACGAGGCGAGCGCCCGCGAGCGCGTCGCCGGCCTTCTGGACGCGGGCTCGTTCATCGAGATCCTGCCGCCGCAGGAGCGGGTCATGAGCCCGCATCTGCTTCAGCTCGACACCCCCGCGGCCTTCGACGACGGCATCGTGGTGGGCGAGGGCCGTCTTGATGGACGCCCCATTCTGGTGGCGGCCCAGGAGGGCGGGTTCATGGGCGGGGCGGTGGGGGAGGTGCACGGCGCCAAGCTCACCGGCCTGCTGGAGCGGGCGCTGGACACCCGCCCTGCCGGCGTGATCCTGCTGGTGGAATCCGGCGGCGTGCGCCTGCACGAGGCCAATGCCGGCCTCATTGCCGTGTCCGAGATCATGCGCGCGGTGCTCGCCTTGCGCGGCGCCGGGGTGCCGGTGATCCTGCTCGATGGCGGACAATTCGGCTGCTTCGGCG
This sequence comes from Xanthobacter oligotrophicus, assembly GCF_008364685.1. Taxonomy (GTDB): domain Bacteria; phylum Pseudomonadota; class Alphaproteobacteria; order Rhizobiales; family Xanthobacteraceae; genus Xanthobacter; species Xanthobacter oligotrophicus. The sequence continues at coordinate 19,606 of NZ_VTTL01000004.1, read as the reverse complement.
GCATGGGCATCGTCGCCCGGCTGTGCGACGCCGTCATCATGAGCGAGGAAGGCCGGCTCGGCCTGTCCGGCCCGGAGGTGATCGAGACCACCTGCGGGGTGGAGGAGTTCGATTCCCGCGACCGCGCCTTGGTCTGGCGCACGGTGGGCGGCAAGCACCGCTACCTGCTGGGCGAGGCGGCCGAGATCGTCGCCGACGACATGGCCGCCTTCCGCGCCGCCGCCATCGCGGCGCTGGAGCACGCCCGGCCCGACCTGTCGCTGGCCGCGCTGGAGGCCGAGCATGCCGGCCTCGGCGCCCGCATCACGCGCTTCGGCGCCTGCCGTGACGCGCTCGACATCTGGCGCGACCTCGGCTTCGAGGCGCCGGACCGCCTGCCTTTGCTGGAAGCCGACGCATTCCGGGCGCTCGCCGCCGGACGGAGGGCCTGACATGGATACGCAAACTCTGGACACGCAAACTCTGGACACGCAACCCCTGGACGCGCAGACCCTGGACGCCGAAACCCTGTTCGACCGCCTATTTCCGGACGGCCACGCCATCACCCGTGACGGCCTGTTCTTCTCCGGCACTGGCACCAGCGCGGGCCAGACCGTCGCGGTGATCGGCAGCGTGGATGCCGCCCCCATCGGCGTCGAGCTTGCCTTCCGCATGGCGGGCGAGGTGCTCGCCATCGTGCGCGACCATCCCGGCCGGCCCATCCTGCTGCTGGTGGACACCCAGGGCCAGCGCCTCAGCCATCGCGACGAGCTTTTGGGTATCAACGGCTACATGGCGCACCTCGCCAAGTGCCTTGCGCTTGCCCGCAACACTGGCCATCCCATCCTCGGCCTCGTCTGGTCGCAGGCGGTGAGCGGCGGCTTCCTCGCGAGCAGCCTGTTCTCCGACCGCTGCTTCGCGCTGAAGGAGGCCGAGGTGCGGGTGATGAACCTGCCCGCCATGTCGCGCATCACCAAGATCCCGCTGGAGCGGCTGGAGGAGCTGAGCAAGACCTCGCCGGTGTTCGCCCCCGGGGTGGAGAACTACTGGCGCATGGGCGCCATCGAGGCCCTGTGGAGCGGCGACCTCGCCCGGGAGCTGGCTGCGGCCCTCTCCACCCACGACACCGCCGACCAGCGCCGCGCCCGCGGGGCGGAGCGGGGCGGCCGCAGGCTCGCCCTCGACGTGGCCGAGCGGGTGCGCCATGGCGCCCCGTGATCCGGCGCCCGTCCCTCCACAGGTGCGGCGCCACGACCGGGTCTGGCTCGCCGCACACTGGCGGGAGGCCCTCGCCTTCCCGCTGCCCGCGGCCGAGGCGCCCGTGGTCGCCGACTGGATCGCCGCCGGCCGGCCGCTGGTCGCCGCCAGGCCGGTCTCCACCGATCCCGAGGACGGCATCCGCCTCGGCCTCGCCTTGCCCGGCCGGCGCCGGGTCGGGCTGGTGGTCGAGGCCGGCGCCATCGGCGCAGTCGCACCGCCCCTGACGCTCGATGCGGCAGCAGCGCTCGCGCCGGCGTCCTGGCGCGGCCCACTTCGGGACCTCGCCGCCCAGCTGGACGCGGCGGGCCTCGGCCCCCGCGTGTTCGGCTCCCTCGCCTGGCACGCTCTGGCGTGCGACGGCATGGAGGGGCGCGATACGGGCTATCTCACCGCCGCGTCGGACGTGGACCTGCTCCTGTTCCCCGCCGATGCCGCCGCCTGCATCGCGGCCGGACGGCTTCTCGAGGGCTTCGGCACAGCCCATCCGGCCCCACGGCTGGACGGCGAGTTCGTGCTGCCGGATGGCGGCGCCGCGGCGTGGCGAGAAGTCCTTGCCGGGCCGGAGCGTGTCCTGGTCAAGCACCTGCGCAGTCTCGCGCTTCGTTCCACGGCGGAGCTGTTCGTCACCAGCGGACAGGAGGCGGCATGAGGCATGTGCGCGAGATCGGCGCGGCATCGCGCCTGTCGCTGTCCATCGGCCGGCGCGCCGTCGCGGCCCTGCACCAGGAACTGGTGCTTTATCCCAAGCCGGGGCTTGTGAGCCTCGTGGACAACGGCGCCCATGACGACATGGACGCCGTCACCTTCCTGCGCAGCCTGTTCGCCTTGCGCCGCTATTTCCAGGACATCGCGGACGCGGGCATGGGCGCTGCCCCGTTCAACGAATTGCAGCGCCTCGGCATCGCCGCCGAAACCCGCATGCTGAAGGCGACGGGCGGCATCAACACCCATCGCGGCGCCATCTTCTGTATCGGCCTGCTCGCCGCCGCCGCCGGCTTCCGGGTGGCGCGCGGCCTGAGCCTCGCGCCCGACGCCCTCGTGGGCACCGTGCTGGACCAGTGGGGCGATGCCATCGCGGCCGCCGCCGGAGCCGCGCCCGCGAGCCACGGCCGGCGGATGGTCGCCCGCTTCCGGGCGCGCGGGGCGCGGGAAGAGGCGCTCGCGGGCTTTCCGACCCTCATGGCGGTGGCCCTGCCGGCGCTGAAGGACACGTTCGCCCGCCTGGGCTGTGCCGAGCGGGCCCGGGTCCAGAGCCTCTTCGCCGTCATGGCGCGGCTCGACGACACCAACCTCCTCCATCGCGGCGGCGCGGACGGGCTCGCCTTCGTGCGCGCGCAGGCCTCAGCCTTTCTGGAAGCCGGCGGCGTTGCGGCCCCGGACTGGCGCGCACGGGCGCTCGGCCTGCACCACGCGTGCATCGCGCGGCACTTGTCGCCGGGCGGAAGCGCCGACATCCTCGCGGCGGCGATCTTCGTCCAGTCGCTGGACCCGTGAGGCGGCAGGATGACGCTCGCCATTCTCTGCCCCGGCCAGGGCGACCAGACCCCCGGAATGCTCGACCTGCTGCGCGGATCGCCGGGGGCGAAACCCCTGCTCCATGTCCTCGCAGAGGTGATCGGGCACGATCCCCTGACCCTTCCGCCCGACCTGTGCCACGCCAACGCCATCGCCCAGCCGCTGGTGTGCACCATCGCCCTCGCCACCTTCGCCCTGCTGCGGGATCATATTCCCGAGCCGGCGGTGTTCGCGGGCTACAGCGTGGGCGAGCTTGCGGCCCACGGCTGCGCCGGGGCCTTGGCTCCTGAGGCGGTGGTGCGGCTGGCCCGCCAGCGCGCTGAACTCATGGATGCGGCCAGCGCCGAGCCCGGCGGCCTGTGCGCGGTGCGCGGGCTCGACCGGGCGACGCTCGCGGCCCTGTGCCGGCGGACCGGCTGTTTCATCGCCATTGTCAACGGTGAGGACCGCTTCATCGCCGGCGGCCGCACGGCGGACCTCGCCGCCCTGGAGCATGCGGCCGAGGTGAAGGGCGGCAAGGCGACGGCCCTGTCCATCGCCATCGCCTCCCACACGCCCCTCATGGAGCCGGCACGCGAGCCATTCCGCGCGCGGCTGCTGGAGGCCGCCTGGCAGGCCCCGACCGCCCCGGTGCTGGCCGGCGTGTCAGGCGCCGCCGTGCGCAACCGGGCCAAGGCCATCGAGGCGCTGGCCACCCAGATCGACCACCCCCTCGACTGGGCCGCCTGCCTCGACGCCATCGATGAACGGCGCTGCACCGTCCTGCTGGAGCTGGGGCCGGGCAGCGGCCTGTCGCGCATGGCCCGCGAACGCCTGCCGCACCTTCAGGCGCGTGCCGTGTGCGAATTCGCCAGCATCTCCGGCGTGGCCTCCTGGGTCCGCCAGCATCTGGCCGACGCGGAGTAGGCCCGGGAGGCGGCTCCCGCTCAGGGCTGCCCGGCGATCCGCTCCCGCCAGAGTGCCGGCCCAAGGGTGTGGATGGACTGGCCCTCGGCGCTCACCGCCACCGTCACCGGCATGTCCTCCACCTCGAACTCGTAGATGGCCTCCATGCCGAGGTCTTCGAAGGCCACCACCCGCGCCGCCTTGATGGCCTTGGAGACGAGATAGGCCGCCCCGCCCACGGCGACGAGATAGGCCGCCTTGTGCCGGGCGATGGCCGCGATCGCCTCCGGCCCCCGTTCCGCCTTGCCCACCATGGCGAGAAGGCCGGTGCCGAGGATGGCGTCGGTGTAGCGATCCATGCGGGTGGAGGTGGTGGGGCCGGCCGGGCCCACCGCCTCGTCCCCCACCGGGTCCACCGGCCCGACATAATAGATGACGCGGCCTTCGAGGCTGACCGGCAGGGGCGTGCCGGCCTTCAGCATGTCGATGAGGCGCTGATGGGCGGCGTCGCGGCCGGTGAGCATACGGCCGGAGAGCAGCAGCTTCTGCCCCGGCGTCCAGGAGGCGACCTCCGCCCGCGTCAGCCCATCGAGACTGACCCGGCGGGCGCTGCCGTCGGCGGCGTCCAGCACGATCTGCGGCCAGGCCGAAAGATCCGGCGGATCGAGCCGCACCGGCCCCGAGCCATCGAGCACGATGGTGGCGTGGCGGTTGGCGGCGCACTGGGGAATGAGCGCCACAGGTTTCGAGGCCGCATGGGTGGGGAAGGTGGCGATCTTCACGTCGACCACTGTGGTGAGGCCGCCGAGGCCCTGGGCGCCGATGCCCAGCGCGTTGATCTTCTCGTAGAGGGAGATGCGCATCTCCTCCAGCTTGCTGGAGGGACCGCGCGCGAGGAGATCGGTCATGTCGATCTCCTCCAGCAGCGCCTCCTTGGCGATCAGCATGGCCTTTTCCGCCGAGCCGCCGATGCCGAGGCCGATGACCCCCGGCGGGCACCAGCCCGCGCCCAGCTCCGGCACGGTCTTCAGCACCCACTCCTCCACGCTGGCGCCGGGATCCAGCGTCACGAACTTCGCCTTGTTCTCCGAGCCGCCGCCCTTGGCCGCCACCGTGATCTCCAGCGTGGCGCCCGGCACCAGCTCCACGTGCACCACCGCCGGGGCGTTGTCCCTGGTGTTACGCCGTTCGAACAGCGGGTCCCCCACCATGGAGGCGCGCAGGGGATTGGCCTCGTCCAGATAGGCGCGGCGCACGGCATCGTTGATGAGGTCGGCGAAGGGCCGGGCGCTGTCGATGCGCACCTCCATGCCCACCTTGGCGAACACCACCACGAGGCCGGTATCCTGGCAGATGGGCCGCCGCCCCAGCGCCGCCATGCGCGAATTCACGAGGATCTGGGCGATGGCATCGCGGGCCGCGGGGGAGGCCTCGCGCGCATGGGCGCGGGCGAGATGGGCGATGTAGTCCGCCGGATGGAAGAAGGAGATGTACTGGAGCGCATCGGCGACGCTCTGGACGATGTCGTCCTCGCGGATGACGGTTGCAGCGCCAACGGGGCGGACACCGGTGGAGCTGGCTTGGGCGGGGCGGACTTGGGCGGAGCACATGGCGCCTGGCTTTCCTTGTCGTGGGGATGGGGAGGCGGCAGGACGCCGCCTCCCCATCCGATCTCAGACCATCGGCCGCGTTGCTCGCGCACGGCCGCACGGGTCATGCGCACGCGCGCCCGGCCTCACATCTCCATCACCATGGGCGCCGGAAAATAGCGGAAGCCCTGCCCCTGCGCCGCCACATGGCCGAAGCCCGGCCAGGCGAAATGGTAGGCGATGAGGGGAATGCGGTTGGCCGCGAGCATGGACAGCACCTTCACCCGCGACTGGGCCGACTGCCTGGGGTCGGTGTCGTACATGAACTCGGTGAGCGGCTGCTCCAAGAGCAGCACCGGATGGTGGGCGAGGTCGCCGATGTAGCACAGCTGCTTGCCGCCGGAGCTGATCATGAACACGGTGTGCCCCACCGTATGTCCCGGCGCGGAGATGGACTGGATGCCGGGCAGGAATTCCTCCCCGTCCTTGAAGAACACCATGCGGTCGCGGTTGGGAACGAGGTTCTTGCGCGCCTGCTCCAGAAAGGCCTTCAGGTTCGGCCCCACAGTCTTCTCGTCGGTCCAGTAATCGTAATCGGCCTGGGAGATATAATACTGGGCATTGGGGAAGTTGCGCGTGCCGTCCTCGGCCATGCAGCCCCCGCAATGGTCGATATGGGCATGGCTCATCACCACCGCGTCCACGTCCTTCGGATCGATGCCCGCCTGCTTGATGGAGGTCATCAGCTTGCCGGTGGTGGGGCCGAACAGCTTGGACGTGCCCATGCCGGTATCGAACACGATCAGCTTCTCGCCGGTGTTCAGCACCAGGATGTTCTGCTCCAGCACCGCGTTGGAGAGGGGCAGGAAGTTGGACGTGAGCTGCCGGTCCATCTCCGGGGCGGACAGGCCGGTGAAGTTGGCGTGGGGGTCGCCGAGCGGCAGCGTGCCGTCGGACACCACGGTGATCTCGCCGTCACCGAACTTGAAGCGGTAGAAATAGGGCGCCGGCTGGCCCACCAGCGGCGCCTTGGCGAAGGCAGGCGCAAGGCCCGTCCCCAGCGCAAGCGCGCCCACGGAAAGGGCGCCGCCCAGGAGCGCGCGCCGGCGTGTGATCAGCATCCTCGGATCGTTCATGTCTGTCCTCCCTGACGCATTGGTCCGGGAGCCGGCCGATCCGCGCCATCGTCGGGCTGCGAGACAGGTGACGATGCGCGACAGGCGATCCGACTCCCTCCTCCCTCACGGCGCCGTATGCCGGCGCTCTTCCCCTCGGAACACGCACCCCCACCGTGGCGAGAGCGAAGGAGCCCGGCGGTTGGCGCCGGCCGGGCTCCCTAGAGCGTTTTTCGCTCGCCCTGGCTCACGGAAAGCGCTCTAGGCTCTTGCACCGACGCGTTTTCTTCACGCGAACCGGTGTCCACTTCGCTCGAAAACGCTCTAGACTCTTACATTGACGCGTTTTCTTCACGCGAACCGGTGTCCACTTCGCTCGAAAACGCTCTCTTGCGATCAGATGGTGCGGCCGCCGTCCACCTCCAGCACCACGCCGGTGATGAACTCCGCCTCGTCGGAGGCAAGGTAGAGGCAGGCGTTGGCGATGTCCTTCGGCTCGGAGAGCCGGCCGAGGGGAATGGTGGAGATGAAACGCGCGCGGTTCTCCGGCGTGTCGGGCACGCCCATGAAGCTCTCCAGCAGGCCGGTGGCGCCCATCACCGGGGCGACGCAGTTCACGCGAATCTTCTGCGGCGCCAGCTCCACCGCCAGCGAGCGGGTGGCAAGGTTCACCGCGCCCTTGGAGGAATTGTACCAGGTGAGGCCCGGCCGCGGGCGGATGCCGGCGGTGGAACCCACGTTCACCACCACGCCGCCGCCCTGGGCCGACATGACCGGAACGATGGTGTGGATCATGTGATAGATGGACTTCACGTTGATGGCGTAGACCTTGTCGAATTCTTCCTCGGTCACTTCCATCAGCGGCTTGTTGCGGTGGGTCCAGCCCGCGTTGTTGACGACGATGTCGATCTTGCCGCCATGAGCGATTGTGGCCTTCACCGCCGCCTCGATGTCGGCGCGGCTGGTCACGTCCGCCGTGACGGCGATGGCGGCCGGGCCGATCTCCTCGGCCACCGTCTGTGCGCCCGCGCCGTTCAGGTCGAGGATGACGACCTTGGCGCCCTCGCGGGCGAAGACGCGGGCGATCTCGGCGCCGAAGCCCGAGGCGGCGCCCGTGACGAGCGCGGTCTTTCCGGAAAGACGCAGGTTTCCAGCAGTGGACATGGTGGGCCGCTTCCTCAATCGTGCTTGATGATCAGGGTCTTGAGGGTCGAGAACTCGTAGAGCGCCTCGAAGCCCTTCTCCCGGCCGTGGCCGGATTTCTTCATGCCACCGAACGGCAGTTCGATGCCGCCGCCGGCGCCATAGGCATTCACATAGACCTGCCCCGCCTTCACCTTGCGGGCCACGCGGATGGCGCGCGAGGCGTTGGTGGACCAGATGCCGGCCATGAGGCCGAACTCGGTGCCGTTGGCGAGGGCGATGGCGTCGGCCTCGTCGTCGAAGGGCAGCACCGCGAGCACCGGGCCGAACACTTCCTGGGTGGCGAGGATGTGGCTGCGCGGCACCGGGCCGTAGACCCGCGGCGGCACGTAGAAGCCGCCCGCGGGCACGCCCTCGGCCACCAGCCCCTCGGCCACCACGCCCACGTCGTCCGCCGCCGCCTTGGCGAAGAAGCTTTCCACCCGCTCCTTCTGCTTGGCGTTGATCACCGGGCCGAGGTCGAGGTCCATCTCCGGCGAGCCGGCGCGCAGCGAGGCGAAGCGGGCGTTGAGGCGGGACACCACCTCCTCATAGACCTTGCGCTCCACCAGCAGGCGCGAGCCGGCCGAGCAGGTCTGCCCGGCGTTCTGCACCACGGTGTTGGCGATGACCGGGATGGCCACGTCGAAGTCCGCATCGGCGAACACCACGTGGGGCGACTTGCCGCCCAGCTCCAGGGTGCAGCCGATATGGTTCTTCGCCGCCGCGGTCTGGATCAGGATGCCTACCTCCGGCGAGCCGGTGAAGGCGATGAAATCGATGTCCGGATGGGCGGAGAGCGCCGCGCCCGCCTCCTCGCCGAGGCCGGGCACGATGTTGATGGCGCCGTCCGGGAACCCCACCTCGGCGGCAAGCTCGGCCAGGCGCAGGGGCGTGAGGCAGGCATCCTCCGCCGGCTTGATGACGGTGGCGTTGCCCACCGCCAGCGCCGGGCCGATGGTGCGGCCGAACATCTGCGCCGGGTAGTTCCACGGGATGATGTGGGCGGTGACGCCGTGGGGCACCCGCTCGGTGGGCACGAAATAGCCGGCGAGGAAGGGAATGGTCTCGCCGTGCAGCTTGTCGGCGGCGCCGCCGTAGAACTCGAAGTAGCGCGAGGTGGCGGCGATGTCGGCGCGGGCCTGCTTCATGGGCTTGCCGGTGTCGCGGGCCTCGAGCTTGGCCAGTTCCTCCGCATGGTCGGCGATGACGACTGCGAGCTTGGAGATCAGGCGGCCGCGCTCGGTGGCGGTGAGGCGGCTCCAGGCCCCCTCCTCCGCCGCATGGCGCGCGGCCTTGACCGCCGCATCCACGTCGGCGGCGGTGCCGGCGGCGATCTGGGCGAACACCCGGCCCTCGGCGGGGGCGTAGACATCGATGACGCGCCCGGAGGCGGCCGGGCGCCAGGCGTTGTTGATGAAGACGCCCTTGGCGGGCATCACGGGGCTCAGCTCATTCATGCGGCCAGTCCTTCGTTGGGCACGTCGCCCGCGATCTCGCCACGCTCGATGGTGATGGTGCGTTCGGCGAAGCTGCGCAGCAGGTGCGGGTTCGATTCAGTAATGATGAGGGCAAGGCTGGGATCGGTGTCGCGCAGGCGCCGCAGCGCCTCGGCGTAACGGTTGGCGAGCACCGGGGCGAGGCCCTGGAAGGGCTCGTCCAGCAGTACGAGACGGGTGGCGAGCATCAGCGCGCGGCCGAGCGCCACCATCTTCCCCTGCCCGCCGGAGACCGAGCCCGCCGGGCGCTTGGCCATCTCCTTCAGCTCGGGCAGCACGTGGTAGACGCGATCCAGCCGGCGCTTCGTCTCATCGCTCGAGAGCTTAGCCACCTGCGCCGGAAGCAGGATGTTCTCCTCCACCGTGAAGCGGGAGAACAGGCGGCGGTCCTCCGGCGCATAGCCGATGCCGAGGCCTGGCCGCAGGTGGGCGGCGATGCCCGCGAAATCGTGCCCGTCGAACACGATGCGCCCGCCATTCCGGGTGAAGCCCATGATGGAGCGCAGCGTCGTGGTCTTGCCGGCGCCGTTGCGGCCGACGAAGGCCACCGCCTCCCCCTCCTTGAGCTGGAAGGACACGCCGCGCAGCACCGGGACGGTGCCGAAGGAGACGGTGACATGATCGAGGAGGAGCATGATCAAACTCCGATCACGGTGCGGATGACCTCGGGATCCTCCAGCACCTCGGCCGGGGAGCCGAGCTTCTGGATCTTGCCGGCGCTCCACACCGCCACCCGGCCGGCGTAACGCTGCACCATGTCCATGTCGTGCTCGACGAAGACGGAGGCGACTTTGGCCTTGGCGAGCGCCGAGACCAGGATCTCCATGACGCCGAACTTGTCGGCGGTGGCGACGCCGGAGGTGGGCTCGTCCATGAGCAGGAGCTTGGGCTTCATGGCCAGCGCGATGGCTATGTCGACAAGCTTGCGGTGGCCCTCGGGCAGGTCGCCGGCGCGCTTGTCGAGGTCCCCGGCGCAGCCCACGAGGTCGAGCAGTTCCACCATCTCGTCGCGCTCGGCGATCTTCTCCAGCGGCCGCAGCAGGTTGAAGCGCCGCGCGCGGGAGGCCGCCGCCAGCAGCATGTTCTCCAGCACCGTGTGGTCGGAGAAGAGCTGCGGGATCTGGAAGGCGCGGGCGATGCCGAGGCGGGTGATGTCCCGCGGCGGATGGGCGGTGATCTCCTTGCCCTCGAACCGCACCGTGCCGGCCTTGGGCCTGAGATAACCGGTGCAGATGTTGAGGAAGGTGGTCTTGCCCGCGCCGTTGGGGCCGATGATGGCGAGGTTCTCGCCGCCGCGCACGTCGAGGTCGATGCCGTTGGCCGCCACCACGCCGCCGAAGCGGATCTCGAGGCCGCGCGCCTGAAGCAGGATGGGATGCTCGCTCATCGCGCGGTCTCCACGGTGAGGGCGGCGTCAGCCTGCGCCTTGCGGCGGCCGGCGATGGCCTGCACCAGGCCGACGATGCCGGTGGGCGCCTTCAGGATGATGGCGAGCAGCACGAAGCCGAGGATCATCTGCCAGCTGTCGGCCACGAAGGCCGCCGCATAGGTGCGCACCGCCTCGTAGACGAAGGTGCCGGTGAGCGCCCCCGCCACATGGCCCACCCCGCCGAGGATGGCGATGAAGACGAACTCCGCCGAGCGCGTCCAGTAGCTATACTCGGGCGTCGCGATGCCCTGGATGATGCCGAGGCAGGCGCCGCCGATGCCGCACAGGAGCGCGGAGATCACATAGCCCACCAGCATCACGAAGCGGGCGGACAGGCCGATGTATTCGAGCCGCGTCTCGTTGCTCTTGATGGCCTTCAGCGCCTGTCCGAGCGGGCTGCGCAGATAGCGCCACACGAGATAAGCCGCGCCGAAGGCGAGCACCAGGGTGAGGTAATAGATCAGCGTGTCGAACTGCGCGCGATCGAAGGCGAAGCCGAACGCGGAGGGCCGGCGGATGCGCAGGCCGTCCGAGCCGCCGGTGAGGTGGAAGAACTTCTCCAGGATGGAATAGAGCACCATGGAGAAGGCGAGGTTCAACATGCCGAAGAAGATGTAGCGGTAGCGCACCACGAACAGGCCCACCAGCAGGCCGAGAACCACGCTCGACACCGCCGAGGCGGCGAGCAGCAAAGCGATGTCGCCACCGCCCATGCTGCGGCCGAGGAAGGCCACGGTGTAGGCCCCGGTCGCGAAGAACATGCCGTGGCCGAACGACACCTGCCCCGCCTGCAGCAGCAGCAGGAGGCCGAGCACCGCGAGGCTTTTCGCGAACACGATGGCAAGAAAGGTCTGGGACGAGGCGGCAAACGCCGGCACGGCCGCCAGCACAGCGAGGAGGAGGACGAGAAGGATCCAGCGCAGGGCCATTTTCAGATCTTCCTGAGCTGGGGCGCGCCGAACAGGCCGCTCGGACGGAAGATGAGCACCGCGACCATGAGGATGTAGGGCACGAGCACCTCGAATTCGGGGGCGAGATAGACGGCGACGGATCGCCCGAGGCCGATCATCAGGGCCGCCACGGCGGCGCCCTCGATCTGGCCGAGGCCGGCGGTGGCGGCCACCGCGAAGGACAGCACGATCATCTCCGCCCCCATGCCCGGCATGAGGGAGGTGGTGGGCGCCGCCAGCGCCCCGCCGAGTGCCGCGAGCGTCGCGCCGGCGATGAAGGTGATGAAATAGACCTTCTGGGCATCGATGCCGATGGCGCTCGCCGCTTCCCGATCCTCGGTGACGGCGAGGATCTGCGCCCCCGCCGAGGTATGGCGCAGGAAGAAGCGCAGGCCGAACAGCACGATGAGCGCCAGCGCCGGCAGGAACAGGGTCTGGTAGGCGGTGTAGCTGATGCCGAACAGGGAGACGTTGCCGAGCAGTTGCAGCGGCTCCGACATGAAATAGGGCTGCACGCCCCACACCAGCCGCTGCACGTTCTCCAGGATCATGAACACGGCGAAGGTGACGAGGATCTGCAGCACCTGCTCCTTGTCGTAGATGCGCTGGAGCAGCAGCTTCTCCATGAGCCCGCCCAGCACCACGCCCACCGCGATGGCGCCGACGAACAGGGCCGGAAAGGTGAGCCAGGGGCTGAACCCCGCCTTGGTCAGCGCCATCCCCGCGCTGACCGCCGTATAGGCGCCGAGCGCGTAGAAGCTGCCGTGGGCGATGTTGAGCACGCCAAGCACGCCGAAGATGAACGTCAGGCCCACCGCCACCAGGAAGACCAGGGAGGCATAGGCAACGCCGTCGCAGACGGCCAGCACGATGGTGTCGAAGGACATGAAGGCCCCTTGCGGTACGGGCGCGGTACGTGACATGCCGCGCCCGGAAAAACGTCGGATGGCTTGGATCGCGGGGCCTATTTGGCCGCCTTGAAGGTGTCGACCTTGATGTCGACGATGCCGGGCTTCAGCGTTGCGATCCAGGCCTCGGACTTCTGGCCCACCGGCGGCATCAGCTGCGCGGCGGGGAAGATCATCATGTTGTCGAGGATGTCGAAATTATAGGCCGGCACCCGGGTGGTGGTGCCGATCAGCTGGTCCTCGACGCCCTGCCCGTCGGCGCGGATTTCCACCGGCCGGCCAAGGGCCTGGAAGGTGAGGCCGGGCATCGCCTTGGCCACCTGGTCGTGGTTCGGCCACTTGCCGCCGTTGGCGGCGACCGACTTGGCATAGACCGCCTCGAGAGCGGCGAAGGCCTGGGCCATGTGGAACACCGGGTAGATGGGATAGCTGCCGGTCTTCTGCTTGAAGGCGTCCATGAAGGCCTTGAACTTGGCGTCGCCGATGCGCTCGGGGTGCAGGAAGTAGTGGTCGCCGCGGCCGCCCACGATCACGCCCTCAGGCAGGTCGGTGCCAAGGCGCTGGAGCGAGGATTCGGCAAGCGGCAGCACGAACTGGGACGACTTGAACAGCCCGCGCTGGTTGGCCTGCCGCACGAAGGTGTCGAGATCGCCGCCCCAGGAGGTGGACAAGATCACGTCCGGCTTCAGCGCCAGCAGGCGCGAGACCTCGGTGGAGAAGTCGGCGGCGCCGAACTTGGGGAAGAATTCCGCCACCACCTTCACGTCGGGCTTCAGCACCTTCAGCGCCTGGGAGAAGATGGCCCAGCTGTCGCGGCCCCAGGCATAGTCCTGGTTCACCACGGCAATGGTCTTGAAGTCCGGCTTGGTCTTCAGGAGGTAGAGCAGCGGGGCGAGAACCTCGGGGGTCGCGTTCGCCTGGGTACGGAAGACGTAATTGTACTTGTCTTCCTCGAGGATGCGCTGGGTGCCGCAATCCCACATGAAGTTCAGGACCTTCAGGTCCTCGGCCAGCGGGGCGACCTTGTTGCACACGCCGGAGGAGATGGAGGCGAACATCACGTCCACCTTGGTGTCCTCCACCAGGCGGCGATATTCGGTCATGAGCGTCTCGATGCCGGCGCCTTCATCCACGAAGAACAGCTTCACCGGCACGCCCTGGACGCCACCCTTGGCGTTGATGTCGGCGGCCAGCATCTCCGCCGCCTCGCGGGCCGGGATGCCGAAGACGGACGCCGCGCCCGAGCTGTAGGTGGTGATGCCGATCTTCAGCTCGGCCGGCTTTTGCTGGGCCAGGGCGGGACAAAGGCCGAGCAGCGACAGTCCCGCTGCCGCGACGAGGCGACGAAGCAACATCGGCGTTCCTCCAGATCGGTCTGATTCGACCGCGTTTCTTCTCTCCCCACCGGGGGAGGCGAGGGCATTCTGGTTTCGCCGACGGCTATCTCAAAAGACTATTTTGACTTGGATCCCATAGCGGAAAGTTCTAGCCCAATACCCGCTCCCGGAGCGCCGCCGCACCGGCCTCGTCATCGATGAGATCGGCCGGCCACGCGCCCTCGCGGACTAGGCGAACGAGGGTTGCATGGGCCAGCTCCTCGATGGCCCGGACCGCATTGGACATGGGCCGGTCGGCCGGCCGGACGAGGTGCAGGTCACGCGAGAGCACCGGCTCGCCCATGGGCCAGGTGCGCAGCAGGCCCTTTTCCACCTCTGCCCGCAGTGCTGCGCCGGGCAGGATGGAATAGCCGAGCCCGCCCTCCACCAGCAGCTTGATCTGGCCGTAGGTGTCGATGTCGATGACGGTGCTGAGATGCACATTCTCGGAAAGCGCCCGCTCCTCGATGAGGTCGCGCAGGCCGTGGCCGAGGCTGGGCAGGATCAGCGTGAGGTCGGCGATGTCGGAGAAGGAGACCGGACCCGGCGGGGGATGCGGCCGCTCCATGGGTTCCGCTGGACCTAGCAGGCACAATTCCTCGGAGAGGACGCGGCGGGCCAAGAGCGTGCGATCCGCCACCGACCGGTAGAGGACGCCGAGATCGATCTTGCCCTCGCGCAGCCAGTCCAGCACGAAGCCGCTCATGGCCTCGGCGACGCGCAGCTTGATCTTGGGGTAGCGGCGGCGCGCCTCACTGAGGAGCGGCACGCACAGCATCTGGCTCACCGTGCCCGGAAGGCCGAAGCGGACCTCGCCCTCGGGCTCGCCCTGGCCCCGGCGCACCGCCTCCCGCGCCACCTCCATCTGGCTGAGGATGAGACGCGCATGGCGCACCAGCGTCTCCCCCGCCTCGGTGGCGCGCACCCCCTGCGGGCTGCGGAACAGCAGCTCCACGCCGAGGTCGATCTCCATGTTGCGCACGTGCTGGCTCAAGGCCGGCTGCGCCACGCGCAGCCGATGGGCGGCCTTGGAGAATGAGCCCACCTCGACGATGGACACGAAATAGCGCAGCTGCCGCAGGTCCATGGCGTTTCCTCGCCCCTTGATAGACAAGAAGCTTATAGAACTTCGCCCACAGACGCCAAAAAGTTATGGAGCGACGGGCACTCCCTCCAGCAGCACCGCCCGGTGCGGCTGGTCGAGGCGCACGCCTCCCTCCTCGGTCGTGCCCCAGCGCGCCATGAGCGCTGCCACCTCGCCCCTCAGTCGCCCCGCCGCTGCGGCGCGGGCGGGATCGACCGCCACGATCTTGTCGAGGAAGGCATCGACGCCGCTGAAGTGGCGCACGTCGTCGAAGACGTAGTCCCGGGCGATGGTTGCCCGGCCCTGCGTCACGAAACCGGCGATGGCGGCCTGGGCGGCATGACGTATCGCGGTCTCGTCCTCCACCGGCCGCATCGCCTCGAAGAACGGCCCCTCCGCCAACGGCTCGATGATGAGCATCGACCCTCGGCCGACCCGCATGGCCTCCGCCAGCGCGGCAGCCATCAGGTGGTGCGGCACATGGTGGAAGCTGTTGAGCAGAAGCACCGCGTCGAAGCTGGCGGCGGGATAGGGCAGCGCCTCTGCCCCGCCGGCTTCGAACCGGGCCTCCGGCACCGCAACCCGGGCGGCTTCGATCGCGTCAGTAGCGGGATCGATGCCCACCACATGCGTGCCCCGTGCCGTGAGCGCCTTGGCGAGCGCCCCCCGGCCGCAGCCCACGTCGAGGATCAGCCGGCCGGCCAGCGGCCCGAGCCAGTCGTCGATCAGCGCGAGCGCGCTGCCGGCAGGACGGCGCGCGCGGGGCGCCTCATCCGCCGGACCGGCATCGGGATGCTGCATGTCGGCCCTCCTTATGTGCCCGCGGTCACGCGCAAAGCGAACTCTGCGCGAATGGCGTCCGTATGGGCCCCCAAGGCCGGCACCGGCCCGAAGCTCGGCAAGATCCGGTCGAACAGCGCCCCCGGCGCCAGGCAACGCACCGGGCCGGTCGGAGTGTCGACCTCCACATGGCGATTCTGCGGATGGACCAAAAGATCCTCCATGGTGCTGACCCGGCCATAGGCGATCCGCGCCTTCTCCAGACGGGCCACCATCTCGTCGCGCGGATGCGCGCGGAACGCCGCCATGACGGCCGCCTCCAGCGCCGGCCGGTTCTCCACCCTGAGGCTGTTGCTGGTCCATCGGGGATCGGCGGCCATGGCCGCATCCCCCAGCACGTCTGCGCAGAAATTCACCCACTCGCGCTCGTTCTGGATGGACAGGAGCACCGCCTTGCCGTCGGCGCACTCGAAGGCCCCATAGGGCGCGATGGTGGGATGGCTGAGGCCCGCGCGCACCGGAACCTTGCCGCCATAGGCGAACTGGAGATACGGCACGTTCATCCAGTCGGACAGGGCATGATAGAGCGAGACCGACACATGGCGCCCCACGCCGGTGCGCTCCCGGCCGATGATGGCCTGGAGCACTGCCTGGAAGGCGGTCATCCCCGCCGCGATATCGCAGACCGACACCCCGACCCGCGCCAGCCCCGCCTCATTGCCGGTGATGGAGGAAAGGCCGCTCTCGGCCTGGACCAGGAGATCGTAGGCCTTGAGGTCGCGGTAGGGCCCCTCGTCGCCATAGCCGGAGATGGAGCAGGTGATGAGGCGCGGGTTGCGCCGGCGCAGGTCATCAGGGGCAAAGCCGAGCCGCTCGATCACCCCCGGCGCGAGGTTCTGGATGAAGATGTCGGCCTTTTCGAGCAGGGCGGCGAGCAGGTCCGCGTCGCCGCGCTCCTTCAGGTCGAGGCAGATGGATTCCTTGCCGCGATTGAGCCAGACGAAATAGGCGCTCTCGCCATGGACGAGGCTGTCGTAATTGCGCGCGAAATCGCCTTCGGGGCGTTCGACCTTGATGACGCGCGCCCCCGCGTCCGCCAGCCGGCTGGAGAGGTAGGGCGCGGCAACGGCCTGCTCCACCGAGACGACGAGCATACCTTCGAGATCACGATGCATCGAAACACCGGCGGACTGAGTGGCGACGGGGAAACCTCGCCGGCCGGTGCAGACGCCGTCTGCGCCTCGACCGAGGCTCTTCCTCCGCAAGATCGCCGCGCCGGGGCCAGAAAACAAATATAAGTGAAGCCTAGGCGCTATAGCAGAATGTTATGCCTCACCGCAGGCTGGCGGAAGCCGACGCTATAGCCGCGGCGTCTGTCTGCCAGCGCAAATCCCTATTTCGCCTGAAGCCGCGTTTGCGGTGACTGTGCCCCCGTTTCCATGACGTCGCGTCGCGCTGGCCCCTGCCGAGAGTGCGCCGACCCCATCCGACGGGTTTCGACCATGTCCGAGTTTGCCCGGCCCGTTTCGCTCAGAAGCGGGCGGCTCGTTGCCCTGTTTGTCCCGGCGACGCGCCCAGACCGCTTCGCGAAGGCGCTCTCCTCCGGCGCGGACGCCATCATCATCGATCTCGAGGATGCGGTGGGCCACGGTGAGAAGGCAGGTGCCCGCAATGCCCTCGCCGCCGCCGTCCCGGCCGGCGGACCCGTGCTGTTGCGCATCAACGCTTCCGGCACCCCATGGCACGCAGACGATCTCGCCGCCGCGCGGGCCTTGCCGCTCGCCGGCGTGATGCTGCCGAAGGCCGAGAGCCGGGAGGAGGTGGAGCAGGTGGCGGCCCGCCTCGGCGAGGAAATACCCATCATCCCCCTGATCGAGAGCGCCCGGGGTCTCGCGGCGGCGCGGTCTATCGCGACGGCGCCGAGCGTCGCGCGCCTCGCCTTCGGCTCCATCGATTTCGCCGCCGATCTCGGCTGCGCCCATACCCGCGAGGCGCTCCTGTCCGCCCGTTCCGAGCTGGTGCTGGCAGCCCGGCTCGCCGGCGGTCAAGGCCCCATGGACGGCGTCACCACCCGCGTCGACGACGCCGCCCTCGCGCAGGACGACGCGGCCCATGCCGTGGCCCTCGGATTCGCCGGCAAGCTGTGCATCCACCCCAGCCAGATCGCCCCCGTGATGAAGGGCTTTGCGCCGACCGCCGAAGAGGTGAGCTGGGCCACGCGCATCCTCGCCGCACTGGACGAGGGCGGTTCGGTCGTAACGGTTGACGGCGCCATGGTGGACGCCCCCGTGCGCCTGCGCGCCGAGCGCATCCTGGCCCGCACACAGGCCGCTGGAAGGTCACGCAATGAGCAATGAAACCCTCACCCTCGCCTCTTATGCCTCTGGCATCCGGCTTGCGGACATTCCGGCCGAGGTGGTCGCGCGGGCGGAACGGCTGATCCTCGACTTTGTCGGCAACATCGTGCGCGGCGGGTTCGAGACGGATTCCGCCCCATCCATCCGCGCCCTTGTGGAAAAGGCCGGCTTCGGCGCGCCCGGCCCGTGCACGGTGCTGGGCGAGGCGCGCGGCTACGGGCCGGCTGCCGCCGCTTTGCTCAATGGCGCTTTCGGCCATTCGCTCGATTTCGACGACACCCATGCGGCAAGCTCGCTGCATCCCAGCGCGCCGGTCATCCCCGCCGCGCTTGCGGCCGCGGAACTGACGGGGGCGAGCGGCGCAGATTTCGTGGCAGCGGTGATCGCAGGCTACGAAGTCTGCTGCCGCCTCGGCCTCGCGCTTGACCCCACGCGGCACTATGCGCGCGGCTTTCACCCCACCGCGACAGCCGGCACCTTCGGCGCCGCCGCGGCCGCCGGACGCCTGCTGGGCCTTGCCCCCGAGGCCATGGCGGCGGCCTTCGGCGTCGCCGGAAGCCAGGCGGCAGGCTCCCTGCAATTCCTCGCCAACGGCGCATGGAACAAGCGCTACCAGGTGGGTGCGGCGGCCATGAACGGGCTCATCGCGGCCCTCCTCGCCGCCGAGGGCTTCCACGGATCGAGCGCCGCCGTCGAGGGCGAGCACGGCTTCCTCAAAGGCTATTCGGACGGCGCCGATCCCGCCGTAGCCGTCGCCGGGTTGGGACTGCATTTCGAGACATTGCGCATCGGCCTCAAGCCCTATCCGAGCTGCCGCTACACCCATGCCGCCCTCGACGGCCTGCTCGCCCTGCGCGCCGAGCATGCTCTCCTGGCGGCCGATATCCAGCAGGTGGACATCGGCCTGCACCGCAACGGCATTAAACTCACCGCCGACCCGCTGCCGGAGAAGCGGCGCGTGCGCGCGGTGGTGGAAGGGCAGTTCTCCATGCCGTTCACTGCCGCGGTGGCCCTCGACCAGGGCCGCTTCGGCTGGGACGACTACAAGCGGCTCGGCGACCCTGTGCTCGACGCCCTGAGCGACCGCATCACCGTCTTCGCCGACCCGCGCCTCGAGGATCGCCCCCACCCGTTCGGTGCCACGCTGCGCCTCACGACGTCGAAGGGGATCTTCGAACGCACCGTCCCGGACCCGTCCGGCGAGCCCGAGACCTTCCCGGACGACGCGGCGCTGCGCGCCAAGTTCATGACCCTGAGCGCTCCCGTCATGGGGGCCGGCGCCGCCGGCGCCCTCGCCGATGCCATCCTGATCCTGTCCCGGACCGACGCGGTGACGCTGAAGACCGCCGCGTCCGCCGGCCGATAAATAAGGGTTTCCGAAACCATGCAGACCGTTGGCAGCGACCAGTTCCAGGACATCCGCGACGCGGTGCGCGCGCTCTGCGCTGACTTCCCCGCCGAATACCATCGCAAGGTGGACGAGGCCCGCGCCTATCCAGAAGACTTCGTCGATGCCCTCACCAAGGCCGGCTGGATGGCCGCGCTGATCCCCGAGGAATACGGCGGCTCCGGCCTCGGCCTCACCGAGGCCTCCGTGATCATGGAGGAGATCAACCGCGCGGGCGGCAATTCGGGGGCCTGCCACGGCCAGATGTACAACATGAACACGCTGGTGCGGCACGGCTCGGAAGAACAACG
>NZ_VTTL01000003.1 GCF_008364685.1 Xanthobacter oligotrophicus | reverse complement strand
TGCAACCCGGTCCAGGACGGACCATATCGAGAACAGAGTCCAGTTATGAACGAGGGCAAATAGGGGGCAACGTCAGGGTCTATCACAGGCGCTACTACCGGGTGCAGCCTGTAGGGATCTATCGAGTGAATCAGGTCGCGTGGATGAAATTTGCCTTGGGGCCGTGTGAGCGATTCCGAGTCAGGGTTGACGCTGGAAATGCGTACCGATGGCGGCCTAATTGCAAATCTACGGCAACAAGGTCGCCATTCTAACACCTGTTCGACTGCAGGGCGGTGGCGTGATTTTCAACGCTCCAACAGCGTGTGGGCAACACCATCGGCTCGGATTTGGCGCAACTCGGCGGCAAGTATTGTGTCGCTCATTTTCGGCAGACCTTTCACGCATGATTCCTAATATGCATGACATAGAGGGTCAGGTTGGGTGAGAAAATAACAGCTGAAGAATACGGCAAGATAAAGCGGATTTTCAATCCGCGCTCGCCTTGCTCGCAAGGCCTTGTCTGCACATTGTTTTCTGTTCCAGAAAACGCGGGATTCGGTCATCTTGCAGGGTGCGCTGCTGCTCCTTTGCCTCAGAATATGATTTTGTATGAGTATGTTGAGGTGTTTCTTTTAAGAGGTGTCCATCGAATTTTCAACGCCACGGCAAGTTTTTCTACGCTATACTACGATAACCGAATTTGAAGGCTTGAATGCCTCGAATTCACTGCCAATCCTGCCCTCATGGCAGACCGGGACGACAATGATTTCCGTATCCGCGCGGGGCGGCCGCGCGCCAAAGGCACGCGCGCCCACCCGCGGGCACAGTCCTTCCTGAACCAGGTCCAGGCCGCCGCGCGCAAGGCCGGCGGAACGGCGTCTCATGGCGATGGTCCGCCCGGGAAGGGAAGCGGGCGGTTCAATGCCCGCGGGCGCGGCGCCAGGGTGGTGGCCGGTTTCCCGGCGGAGGGGCGGGGCCAGGACAAAGGCGGTCCACGCTTCCGGTCCCGCCGCGTGGTGGTGAAGGCCCGCATCGTCAGGCTCAACCCCCGGCGCGGGGCATCGGGCATGCGCGGCACCGCCCGCACTGCCATGGATGCCCATCTGCGCTATCTGGAACGCGACGGGGTCACGCGGGAGGGCGAGAAGGGCCGGGCCTATTCCGCGTTGGAGGACGAGGCGGACGGCCGCGCCTTCGTTGAACGGGGACGCGACGACCGCCACCAGTTCCGCTTCATCGTCGCACCCGAGGATGCCGTCGAGCTGGGCGACCTCAAGACCTTCACCCGCGACCTCATGCGCCAGATGGAGCAGGACCTCGACACTCGGCTCGACTGGATCGCCGTCGATCACCACAACACCGGCCATCCCCACACCCACATCCTCGTGCGGGGCGTACTCGATGATGGCCGCATCCTGAACATCGCCGGCGACTACATCGCCCAAGGCATCTGCCACCGGGCGCAGGAACTGGTGACTCTGGAGCTCGGGCCGCAGACCGAGCTGGACGTGGCCCAGAAGCTCCGGCGGGAGGTGGAGGCCGAGCGGCTGACCCGGCTCGATCGGATGCTCCTCGCCGAGCAGGAGGGGCGGGGCATCGTCGACCTTCGCCCCGATGCTTCCGACAGCTATACGGTGCGGGCCAATCGTCACTTGCTGGTGGACCGGGCGAAGCGGCTGGAGCGCTACGGCCTCGCCGAGGAAGTCGAGCCCGCCCGCTGGCGGCTGAAGGCAGATACGGAGCGCACGCTGCGCGACCTCGGCACCCGAAACGAGATCGTCGCGACCATGCAGCGCGCACTGGTTGACCACGGGCTCGCCGAGGAGCGGGGGGCGGATCGCTACGTCATCCATGGCCAGACCGTCACCGAGCCCATCGTCGGACGGGTGCTGGCCAAGGGCCTTGCCGCTGGCGACGAGATGGGCGACCGGATGCACCTCGTCATCGACGCCGTGGATGGACGCACCCACTATGTGGAGATGGCGGACGCCACCCGGCTGGACGAGATCGGACGGGGGCACATCGTTGCGCTCGATCCTATGCCGGTCAAAGCCGAGCCGCGGGCGGCGGACCTCAACATTCACGACCTTGCAGAACGCTCGGGCGGCATCTACCGACCGAGCGTGCATCTGGAGGCCGCCCGCCCGGAGATCGAGCGGATCAAGGGCGATCCGGAAGCCTACGTCCGCTCCCATGTGCGCCGGCTCGAGGCGCTCCGCCGAGCTGGCCATGTGGAGCGCATCGACGCCGACCACTGGAAGATTCCCGCCGACATCGCCGAACGGGGCATGGCCTATGATGCGCGGGATCGGGCGAAGGACTTCTCCGTCCGCACGCTCTCGACCCTCAACCTTGAGAACCAGGTCAGCAGCGACGGGGCGACCTGGCTTGACCGGGAGCTGGCCTCGCGCGAGCGGACGCCGCTGGCCGAGGCGGGGTTCGGCCGGGAGGTGAGCGAGGCGATGGAGAGGCGGCGGCAAAGCCTCGTCGATCAGGGGCACGCGGTCCGTCTGGAGGACGGGGCGGTTCGGGCTCCGCGGGACATCCTTGCGCGTCTGGAGCGCGCCGAAATCACGCGCGTCGGTCGCGAGATGGCGGCGGAGCGGGGATTGGCCTTCGTCGAGGTCAAGGCCGGCGAATATGTCAGCGGCAAGCTCACCGGCTCCGCCAACCTCGCCTCCGGGCGCTTCGCCATGATCGACGACGGCATGGGCTTCCAGCTCGTGCCGTGGCAACCCACAATCGAGAAACGTATCGGGCAGCACGTCACCGGTACCGTGCGCGACGACGGCGGCATCGAGTGGAGCTTCGGACGCAAACGCGGGCTCGGGCTGTGACAGGTTTCCCCGAAACCGCCGCGCTGCGGGAAGCCTTTTCTGCTCGCAAACAGGGGGCCAGACCTGAGCCAGCCCCTCAAGGCCGAGCCGCTTCGCGGTGGCGCGTGCCGCGCCAGCCTTGACCGGCTGGCTCATGCCCGGCAAAGGCTCGGCAAGCAGAGAAGGCGAGTTGGGAGCGCGAGCGCTCCGTGCGAAATGGCGAAGGGATCGAACGGCGTTCGGGGGAGTGTAGGCTCAGATTGGGAGCGGGCGGTCCGCTTTCCGGAAGCACTGGTTGCAGGCGGGTCCTCCTGCTAGGTTACATGTAACCATGGCGAGGTCCAATCACATGCCCACGGCATCGACGCCCAAGTCCTCCCGCGTGAAGGTCCGGGATTATCGCGCGCGTCTGCGGTCCCAGGGCTTGCGACCCATCCAGATCTGGGTGCCCGACGTGCGCGCGCCGTCCTTCCGGTCGGAGGCGCATCGCCAGTCGCTGGCCGTCGCGACGAGCCCCCATGCCGGTGAGGATCAGGCCTTCATCGATGCGGTATCGGATTGGGGTGATGAATGAGGCGGGGCGACATCTGGACCGTGGCCGGCGGCAAGGACTATGCGGGCAAGCCGCGTCCCGTCGTCATCGTGCAGGATGATACCTTTGACGCCACGGATTCGATCACCATCTGCGCCTTCACCACCGACGAGACCGAGGCGCCACTGTTTCGTCTTCCCGTGGCGCCCAACGAACGCAACGGGCTCAGGACCACGTGCCGCCTGATGGTGGACAAGATCACGACCGTCCCGAAATCCAAGGTCGGGACACGCATCGGACGGCTGGACGATGAGGATGTCCTGCGCCTCAACCGGGCCATCGTGGTCTTCCTTGGACTGGCCGCATCTTCCGGAACGAAGCGGCGGTCATAGAACCGGCGTAAGCAGTCCTCGCCCGCTATAGCTTCTCCGCTACGCTTCTCTCTTTCCGTATCGGATAAGTATTTTCGCGCTGCTCTACGAGATCGTAGCCGGGCGTAAAATTAGGCTATTCTTGAACTTGCCCGATGGCGTGATCCTGCGAGCATGCTCCGCTCGCGCCCTCTTCGTCGAAGGAAGACACAAACCATCGCGTCCTGCGAAGGGCTGATCCCGTCTTCTGGTTCTACCGATGTGCCACGCTCGAAAGGATCGAATTCCGGCATCGGAGGGTGCGGAAAATCTCTGAAACGCCTTGCGCCGCAAGACTCGCATGCGCATGATTCGGGCGTCTGGCACGTCACCGACGATTGGCCTTCGACCGTTCCGATCACCGCCGATGAAGTCGATGTGATCGAAGCCTTCCTGCGGCAGGCGATCGACACGCTTCTGAAGTGACGGCACCGAAGCGAGGGAAGTCCGGCCATGAATGTGACCCTGCCTGTTGCGAGCCGCGCCGCGCTCTATCTCAGGGTTTCCACCACCCGGCAGGCCGAGGTCGATCTCTCCATCCCCGACCAGCGCCTTCAGACCGCCGCCTATTGCCAGCGGCAGGGCTGGCCGGTCCTCGCTGAATATGTCGAGCCCGGCGCCTCCGCCATGGACGACAACCGGCACGAGTTCCAGCGGATGATCGAGCGGGCGTGCGACGACGATCATCCATTCGATGTCGTCGTCGTCCACAGCTTCAGCCGCTTCTTCCGCGATGCCTTCGGGCTGGAGATGTACATCCGCCGCCTCGCCAAGCACGGCGTGCGGCTCGTTTCCATCACCCAGGAACTCGGGGACGATCCCGCCCAGGTGATGATGCGGCAGGTCATCGCCCTGTTCGACGAATACCAGTCCCGCGAGAATGCCAAGCATGTCCTACGCGCCATGAAGGAGAACGCACGTCAGGGCTTCTACAACGGGGCGCGCCTGCCGCTCGGCTTCACCCTCGAAGAGGTGGAGAAGCGTGGCCACCGCACCAAGAAGCGGATTGTCGTCGATCCCGTCGAAGCCGAACTCGTCCGGCTCATGTTCGATCTTTATCTGCAGGGCGACGGATCGTCCGGCCCCATGGGCATCAAGGAGATCACCAAGCACCTCAACGCCAGGGGCTATCGCACCCGGCTCGGCGCGAGGTTCGGTGTCGGCACGGTACACGGCATCCTGACCAACACCGTCTATGTGGGGGCGTGGAGCTTCAACAAGCGCAACGCCAAGACCGGGCAGGTGAAGCCCCAGACCGAGGTCATCCCCATCTCCGTTCCGGCCATGATCGACCGCACCATCTTCGACAAGGTGCAGAAGACCTTGAAGGCTAAGAGCCCGCAGAACAGTCCGCCTCGGGCCATCACCGGCCCAATCTTACTGACTGGCCTTGCCTATTGTGCGTCCTGCGGCTGCGCCATGACTCTGCGCACCGGCACGTCAAAGACCGGGAGGGTCTATCGCTACTACAATTGCTCGTCCTCTGCCCGCGTGGGCGAGGCAGCCTGCAAGGGCCGCTCGGTCCCCATGGACAAGCTCGACCGGCTGGTGACCGAGCATGTGGCTGAGCGCATTCTTCTCCCCGAACGACTGGAGGCCTTGCTCCAGTCCGTTGCCGACCGGCGCCTGAAGGCCGATGCCGAGGTCCAGGGCCGGATCGAGGACTTGCGCCGTGAATCTGGAGCGGCGGAAGACAAGCTCCGGCGGCTCTATGAACTGGTGGAGGATGGTCTCACCGACCTCGACGATATGCTGAAGGAGCGCATTGCAGCGCTCAAGTCCGACCGCGACCGGACGAAGTCCGCCTTGGAGCGGATCACGAACCGGGGTGTAGCCGGGCGGCTGGGCCCGGACCGGATCGCTCGTTTCGGCCAGCTCATGCACACCAACATCACCGAAGGTACGGTACCGTTCCGCAAGGCCTATCTGCGATCTCTGATCGACGCCGTGGAGGTCGATGACCACGTCATCCGCATCCACGGTTCAAAGACAGTGCTGGAACGAGCCGTACTCGCCGATCAGGCCACCCATCCGGGGGTTCGCGGCTTTGTACGCAAGTGGCGCTCCCAAGGGGAATCGAACCCCTGTTTTCGCCGTGAGAGGGCGACGTCCTAGACCGCTAGACGATGGGAGCATCTCGCGAGAGGGGTGCTCTATAGCGGCGTTCGGCGGGGACTTCAAGCCTCATTGGGCAAGGATCTGTGGCCAAAGATGGCGCTGCCCACACGCACGTGCGTCGCGCCCTGGCGGATCGCGGCCGGAAAGTCGGCGCTCATGCCCATGGAAAGGCCCGAAACGCCGTTGCGCGCGGCGATCTTGGCCAGCAGCGCGAAATGCGGGTCGGGCACCTCTATCGCCGGTGGAATGCACATCAGGCCGAAGATCTCCAGCCCGTGTTGCTCCCGGCACTCGGCGATGAAGGCGTCCGCCGCTTCCGGCAGAACGCCGGCTTTCTGCGGCTCGGCCCCGGTGTTCACCTGCACGAACAGGCGCGGGCGGCGGCCCTGGCGGGCCATCTCCTCGGCCAGCGCGATGGCGATCTTGGGCCGGTCCACCGTGTGGATCACATCGAACAGCGCCACCGCCTCGCGCGCCTTGTTGGACTGGAGCGGCCCGATGAGATGCAGCTCCATGCCCGGATGCACCGCACACAGCGCGGGCCACTTGCCCTGGGCTTCCTGCACCCGGTTCTCGCCGAACACCCGCTGGCCGGCGGCGATGACCGGCACGATCTCGGGGGCCGGGAAGGTCTTGGAGACGGCCACCAGCGTCACGGCGGCCGAATCGCGCCCGGCGTCGCGGCAGGCGGACAGGATCTCTCCGCGCACCGCGTGAAGACCTGACGCCGCGTCCCGCGCTTCGGCTTGCGTGTTCATGATACCTCGACCTCTCCCCGGGTGCAGCCTTGAAGCGCCGATACCACTGCGCTTGAAGAAAATGCGATAGACAAAAGAGACGGGGCGCCGCCGCCCCCGCGAGACCTGTCCATCCGGCAGCAGATGGACCGATCTCCCCATCTGATCAAGAAGCGTTTACAACACACTTGGCGACGGTTTCGAAAATCCGTCCGCGGGGGGCGTGGCCGAGCATGGTCGAGCGTAGCGGCGAAGAGGCGCCAGTCGCTTCGAGACGGCTTTCCAGCCTGCGCCTGCGCATTCTTTTTCTCATCTGCCTGGTTGCCGTGCCGCTCTCCGTGGAGCGCATCATGGCCCTCTTCGCGGATCGGCAGGACCAGATCCAGTCCCTGGAGGACGACGTGCGCGACCTGGTCCGCCGCGCCACGCTGGCCCAGCTCGAAGGGCTGACGCGGGCCCGCACCGTGCTCGACGTGGTGTCGCGGCAGGCGGAGGACCTACTGGAGGACCTGAACGCCTGCATCCCCTTCGTCACCCGGCTCGCCGACGAGGTGGCCGGCATCCAGGGCGTCTTCATCGCCACCCCCGAGGGCGACGTGAAATGCGCCCACGCGCCGCTGGCCATGGGCGTCAACATCGCAGACCGGCCGTTTTTCCACGATGCCCTCGCTGCCGAGGACATGCTCATGACCGAGCTGTCCTTCTCACGGGTCAGCGGGCTCAATTCCGTGTTCATGCTGCGCACCGAGCGCGCGCCGGGCGGGAAGCCGCTGGCGGTGGCCGGCATCATCCTCGACCTGCAGTGGCTCTCGCGGATTGCCGCCGGCAGCGCCGTGGAGGTGGGCGCGATCGTGGATGTGGTGGGGGAGGGCGGCACGGTGCTGGTGCGCTATCCGACCCTGCCCGAGATCGTGGAGCACCGCTTTCCGGACCATCCGCTGACGCGCAAGATCATGGCCGCGAAGGAAGGTGTCGTCACCACCATCGGCTATGACGGGAAGGAGCGGATCTTCGCCTTCAACCGCTTCGAGGGGCTGGACCTGCGGGTGGTGGTGGGCATGGATACCGCCAAGGTCCTCACGCCCATCGACCGGAAGATCCAGACCACGGCGCTCGTGCATTTCGCGGCGCTGGCCTGCTTCCTGCTGGTGTCGTGGTTTGCCGCCGAGCGCATCATCATCACGCCCATCGCGCGGCTGACGCGCTCCGTCGCCGCCGTGGGCCGGGGCGAGGCCGACCATGTGAAGGACAACGACGTTACCGAGTTCGCCCCGCTGGTGCGGGCCTTCAACGAGATGGCCCGCCGCCTGTCCCAGCGCAACAGCGAGCTGCGCACCATGAACGGGCGCCTCGCCTCCCTCGCCCGCACCGACGGGCTCACGGGCCTCGCCAACCGCCGCACCTTCGACGTGCAATTCTCCCAGGACTGGGTGCGCGCCCGCGGCGATGGCGCGCCCCTGACCCTGGTGATGCTGGACGTGGACCACTTCAAGGCGTTCAACGATGCGCGCGGGCACCTGTCCGGCGACGAGGCTCTGCGCGGGGTGGCGCGCATGCTGTCGGCGGCGGCGACGGGGACGAGCCATCTGGTCGCCCGCTATGGCGGCGAGGAATTCATCGTTTTGATGTCCGGGGCGGACCTGGCGGCGGGCTTGGCGTTCGCGGAGGATGTCCGCCGCCTTTTGAGCGAGGTGGCCATCGCCCATCCGGCCTCGCCCCGCCGCCGCCTGACGGCCAGCTTCGGCGTGGCCAGCACCATTCCCACGCTGGAGGGCAGCCCCGACACGCTGGTGGCGGCAGCCGATGCCGCGCTTTACGAGGCCAAGCGCTCCGGGCGGGACCGTGTGGTCGCCCATGCCGACCTGTATGCCAGCGGGGCGAACGGCACCTTCCGCTAGATCGTGTCCGGTCCACCGGACCGGCCCGGCTCAGGCGAGCCGGCGGATGCTGCGCAGCTCCAGCCCGGCGGCCGAGATGCGCGCCAGCGCCTCGGCGAGGGGCTCGCGCGCTACAGCCATGTGGAAGGCGTTGGCGTGCAGCAGGGTGTCCGCCGCCTCGACGATGCCCACATGGCCCGGCCAGAACAGCAGGTCTCCGCGCCGGGGCTCCGCGTCGAGCGGCAGGGGGTCGCCGAGGGCGGCTTCCTGCATGTCGCTGTCGCGTGGGGCGGCAATGCCGGTGGCGGCGAGCGCGGTCTGCACCAGGCCGGAGCAGTCGAGGCCCAGGCTGGAGCGGCCGCCCCACAGATAGGGCACGCCCAGGAAGCGCGCGGCCACGGCGACGAAATCGCCTTCCCGTTCGGCGGGCTCGGCAAGATGCACGACGGGCAGGAAGCCGTCGGTCGTTACGGCGAAGCCGCCGCGAACCTCCCTCACCGCCACCTTGCTGCCCAGCACCAGCGCCTCGCGCGGCGGCAGCTTGATATCGGGGCCGGGGAACAGGAAGGTGCGCAGCGCACGCACCGTGTGGGTGGGTGCGCGACCCGGCGCGGCGAGGGCCTCCGTGGGCAGGTAGCCCACATAGCGGTCGGCCTCGAGCTGAACCCAGGACCAGCCCTCGGGATCGTCCTCGAACACGCGGACGGTCTCGCCGAACAGGGCCTGGGTTTCGAGCGGCGCGTCGCTGGCGGGGCGGCGCCGCAGCGGCGCCACCGGCACCGCCACGCGGCGCACCTCGCCCTCCACGTAGCGGGCGGCCTCCACCTGCCCCTTCAGGGCGGCGGCGGCGAGATCCGGGCGGGCCGGGGTGAGGCGGGGATCGTGCGGCATGGCGGGCCTTAGAGCGTTTTCGAGCGAAATGGGCACCGGTTCGCGTGAAGAAAACGCGTCAACCAGAGAGTCTAGAGCGATTTCCGTGAGCCAATGCGAACGGAAAACGCTCTAGCCGTAGCGCTCGGCCAGCAGCGCATCCAGGGCGCGGATGGTCTGGGCTTCGCCGCCCTCGGGGCGTCCGGGACGGGCGCCGGAATTCCAGGCGAACAGGTCGAGATGCAGCCAGGCGCGGGCCGCACCCACGAACTTCTCCAGGAACAGGGCGGCGGTGATGGCTCCGGCGAGGCCGCCGGAGGAGACGTTGTTGGTGTCGGCGATCTTGGAATCGAGCATGCCCTGGTAGGGCGCCCACAGGGGCAGGCGCCACAGGGGGTCGGCCTCCACCATGGCGTGGCGGGCAAGATCCGCGGCGAGGTCCTCGTCCTGGGTGAAGGCTGCCGGCAACTGCGGCCCCAGCGCCACCCGCGCCGCGCCGGTGAGGGTAGCGAAATCGATCACGAGGTCGGGCGCCTCCTCGTCGGCGAGGGCGAGGGCATCGGCGAGCACGAGCCGGCCCTCCGCGTCTGTGTTGCCGATTTCCACCGAGAGGCCCTTGCGGCTCTTCAGAATGTCGCCCGGCCGGAAGGCGGAGGCGGAGACCGAATTCTCCACGGCGGGAATCAGCACCCGCAGGTTCACCTTGGCCCCGCGCGACAGCAGGAGATGGGCAAGGCCCAGTGCATTGGCCGCACCGCCCATGTCCTTCTTCATCAGCAGCATGGCGGAGGAGGGCTTGAGGTCGAGGCCGCCGGTGTCGAAGGCGACGCCCTTGCCCACCAGCGTCACCTTGGGGTGGGCGGGATCGCCGGCGCGGATCTCCAGCAGGCGCGGCGCGCGGTCGGCGGCGCGGCCCACCGCATGGATCATGGGGAAATTCTCCGCCAGCAGCCGCTCGCCCGTCACCGAGCGGAAGGTGGCGCCGTGGCGGGCCGCGAGCGCGCGGGCGGCGTCTTCCAGCTCGGGCGGGCCGAGGTCGTTGGCGGGGGTGTTGACGAGGTCGCGGGTGAGGGTCACCGCCTCGACGGTGCGCACCAGGGCGTCGGCGTCCACCCCTTCGGGCAGCACGAGACGCACGTCGCGACCGGCGGCGGCCTTGTAGCGGGTGAAGCGGTAGGTGCCCAGCGCGAACGCCAGCGCGGCAAGGCGCGGGCTCGCCACCTCGCCTTCCAGCCGCCAGGCCCCGGCGGGCAGCAGCCCCGGCAGGGCGCCGGCGGCGAAGGCATCCGCCCGGGCCCCCGCCGCGACGCCGAACAGGGCGCCGGCCAGTCCCCCTTCGGCGGCGGGCACCAGCAGCAGCTTGCCGGCCTCGCCTCCGAAGCCGGCGGCCTCGGCGAAGCGGCGGGCCGTTTCCGGTACGGCGGCGGACGCGAAGGTCTCCTTGGTGACGCACCAGACGGGAAGGCTGAGGGACGAGGCGGGCGCAATGCAATCGAGCATGAATGAACTCCTGCGCGCCGGCGGGGCCGTGGATGCGCCGGCGCGGCGCGCGAAAGGACCTGTAGGCCAATGGGTAGAGCGCGATCCGCCAATATGGCAACGGTTTCGTTGCCCGCGCGGCGGCAAAATCGCCTTCACGCGGGGGGAGAGCGTGCGCGCCTGCCCCAACGTCGCCGTCAGCAACGGGGAGGGGTCAGCCGGTGCCGAGGAGGCTGGAGAAGGGATGCAGCAGCAGGCCGGCGCCGGCCAGGGCGACGCCGTAGGGGATGGTCTGGCGGGGAACGGCGATGATCCCGTCCGGCCGTTCCGCCGGACGGCGCATCGCAACGGCGGCGAGGGTCAGGAACCCGCCGATGAGGCCGCAGGCGAGCACGAACAGCGGCAGCTGCGCCGGGTCCATCCATAGCATCAGGACCCCCGCGAGCTTGGCGTCGCCCGCCCCCACCACATGTTCCGCGAATAGGGAAAAGCCCAGAGCCGTGACCGCCGCCGCCAGCAGCAGGCGCAGGGACAGGTCGGGTAGGGGGCTGAGGATGGCGAGGGCCGCGAAGCCGAGCAGCAGGGCGGCGATGACGGCATTGGGAATGATGCGGCGGGCGATATCCGTTCCGATGCAGGTGCATAGGGCGGTGGGATAGAGCCCGAGAAGAAGGAGTTCGGCCAACCGCATGGGTGCGCCTGTCCGCGCCGTCAGTTTCCGGCCGCGGCCGACGACGCCTGAAGCCGGGCGAAGGTGGCGGCGATCTGCACCAGGACGGTGACGATGGCGATGGAGAGGCCCGCGGCGATGAGCCCGTATTCGAGGGCGGTGGAGCCCTCTTCCTCCCTGATGAAGCGCCAGAACAATAGCTTCATGGCTTGAAAATCCGATGCCGCGCGGCAGATGCGCCGCGGTGAGGCCGACGCTAGGGGCGGCCCCTTGCGGGGAAGTAAAGAACGCCCCGGCCGCCGCCCCCGCGAGGCCTCCGGCTGATCTGAGGGTTAACGCTCCCCTCCCGCGCGCAACCTGCGGGCGGTGATATCCCGGCTTGGGAGCGCCCGCGGCGGCCGGGCGCGTTCGGGACGCTTCTCCCGCTCCGAAGTCGGACAAGGCACCAGCCGCGCTCGGGCAGGGTGAGGCGGGCAGGGCAGGGTGAGGCAGAAGGCGTCCGCCCTCCCGGCGGGTGGTGTTCTGCCCCGGTGCCTCGCTCCTTCCCCGCCCCTCTCCCGCAAGCGAGAGAGGGGGTAGCACGGCGGCTCGGGTGGAGAGGGGCTTCACCGCTCCGCGCCTCTGCCCCACATCGGCTCTTGCCGCGTTCCATCGATCCCCCGCCCACGGCCCCCTCGCGGGGCGGGTGGGTTTGCGCTAAAGGTATAGACTGCCGTTCTCTTCCTGCCTTCAGATCGCCGAGCATGCCCACAGTCCGCTCCCCAAAAGCCTCCCGCGTCATCGGCGAACCGTTCGAAGGCAGCAAGCTCCGGGTCGAGGCCCGCGAGATTGCCGTCGCCCACAAGGGCCGCGATCTCGACCTGCGCAATGCCGTCGTCGCCCGCCTCAAGAAGGCGTTGCACGACGGCCGCGCCGAGGCCGAGCGCCAGCTCAGGGAGGACGGCTGCGGGCGCTGCTGCTCCATGCGGCTCTCCGCCCTTCAGGACGCGGTGATCGCCACCGCCCACGAGGTGGCCACCAGCTTCCTCTATCCGGCCGACAATCCCTCGCGCTCCGAGCGCATGGCGGTGGCGGCGGTGGGCGGCTACGGCCGGGGCATGATGGCGCCGGGCTCCGACACCGACATCCTGTTCCTCCTCCCCTACAAGCAGACCGCCTGGGGCGAGAGCGTGGCCGAGGCCATGCTCTACATGCTGTGGGACCTCGGCCTGAAGGTGGGCCACGCCACCCGCTCGGTGGACGAGTGCCTGCGGCAGGCCCGCGCCGACTTCACCATCCGCACCTCCATCCTGGAAGCGCGCTTCATCGTCGGCGACAAGGGCCTGTTCGAGGACCTGGAGAAGCGCTTCGACAAAGAGGTGGTGGACGGCACCGGCGCCGAGTTCGTCGCCGCCAAGATGGCCGAGCGGGAGGAGCGGCTGCGCCGGTCCGGCCAGTCGCGCTACCTTGTCGAGCCGAACGTGAAGGAGAGCAAGGGCGGCCTCAGGGACCTGCACACCCTGTTCTGGATCGCCAAATACGTCTACCGGGTGCAGACCACCGACGAACTGGTGCAGAAGGGCGTGTTCACCCGCGAGGAGGCACGCCTCTTCACCAAGTGCGAGGACTTCCTGTGGTCGGTGCGTTGCCACCTCCACTTCCTCACCGGCCGCGCCGAGGACCGCCTGTCCTTCGACGTGCAGCGGGAGATGGCCCAGCGCCTGGGCTACACCGAGCATCCCGGCCAGCGCGACGTGGAACGCTTCATGAAGCATTATTTCCTCGTGGCGAAGGATGTGGGCGACCTCACCGCCATCCTCTCCGCCGCGCTGGAGGCGCGCCACGACAAGCCGGTGCCGGGCCTGAAGGGTATGGTGGAGCGCTTCCGCGCCGGCTCACGCCGCATCACCCTGAAGGAGACGCCGGACTTCATCCTCGATCATGACCGGCTGAACGTCATCGACGATCAGGCCTTCAAGCGGGACCCGGTCAACCTCATCCGCATCTTCCAGGTGGCGGACAAGCGCAACCTCGCGCTCCATCCGGACGCAACCCAGCTTGCCGCCCGCTCCCTCGCGCTGATCGATGCCGGCGTGCGCGAGAATCCGGAAGCCAACCGGCTGTTCCTGGAGATCGTCACCTCGAAGAACGCGCCGGAGACTGTGCTGCGGCGCATGAACGAGGTGGGCGTGCTCGGCCGCTTCCTGCCGGAGTTCGGCAAGATCGTCGCCATGATGCAGTTCAACATGTACCACCACTATACGGTGGACGAGCACCTGTTGCGCTGCATCGGCGTGTTGTCGGAGATCGAGCGCAAGGTGAATCCGGAGAACGGGCTCGCCAACGACCTCATGGGCACGGTGAAGAACCGCAATTTGCTCTATGTGGCGCTGCTGCTGCACGATATCGCCAAGGGCCGGCCCGAAGACCATTCGGTGGCGGGGGCGCGCATCGCCCGGCGCATCTGCCCGCGCCTCGGCCTGTCGCCGGTGGAGACCGAGACCGTGGTGTGGCTGGTGGAGCAGCACCTCGTCATGTCGCAGGTGGCCCAGTCCCGCGACCTGTCCGACCGCAAGACCATCGAGAATTTCGCGTCCGTGGTGCAGAACCTGGAACGCATGAAGCTGCTCACCATCCTCACCACGGCCGACATCAAGGCGGTGGGGCCGGGCACCTGGAACGGCTGGAAGGCCCAGCTGCTGAAGACGCTTTATTACGAGACCGAGCCGGTGCTCACCGGCGGCTTCTCGGAAGTGGACCGGGGCAAGCGCGTGTCCGCCGCCCAGTCCCAGTTCCGCGCCTCTCTCGCCGACTGGTCGGACGAGAAGGTGGCGGCCTATGTGGCACGCCATTATCCGCCCTACTGGCTGCGGGTGGACCTCGATACCAAGCTGCGCCACGCCCGCTTCATCGACGAGGCGGAGACCGCCGGCCGCTCCATCGCCACCCACGCGACGCTGGAGGCCGGGCGCGGCATCACCACCCTCACGGTGGTGGCGCCGGACCATCCCAAGCTCCTGTCCATCATCGCCGGCGCGTGCGCGGCGGCGGGGGCGAACATCGTGGACGCCCACATCTCTACCACCACCGACGGGCTGGCGCTGGACACCATCGCCCTGCGGCGCGCCTTCGATCGCGACGAGGACGAACTGCGCCGCGCCGGCCGTATCCAGGAGGCGGTGGAGCAGGCCCTCAC
The DNA here is from genome assembly GCF_008364685.1 of Xanthobacter oligotrophicus. Lineage (GTDB taxonomy): Bacteria > Pseudomonadota > Alphaproteobacteria > Rhizobiales > Xanthobacteraceae > Xanthobacter > Xanthobacter oligotrophicus. The sequence goes on along the minus strand of NZ_VTTL01000003.1, from coordinate 449,579 downwards.
CGGCGAGGTGCGCCTGCCGGAGGTGATGGCCCGCAAGATCCCCAAGGGCCGCCGCACCTTCACGGTGGAGCCCGAGGTGACGGTGAACAACGCCTGGTCCAACCGCCACACGGTGGTGGAGGTCTCCGGCCTCGACCGGCCGGGCCTGCTGTTCGCGCTGACCAACACCTTGTCGCGGCTGAACCTCAACATCGCCTCGGCCCATGTGGCGACCTTCGGCGAGCGGGCGGTGGACGTGTTCTACGTCACCGACCTCATGGGTGCCAAGATCACCGGTGCGGCGCGGCAGTCCACCATCCGCCGGGCGCTGGTGGCGGTGTTCGAAGGCCCCGCCGAGGACGAGGAAGCCCCCCGCCGCGCCGCGCGGGGGTAGGGCGGTTTTGGACTGCGGCATGGCTGATGGGTGATGCGTCGCCGGGCGCCATCCGCGCCCGGCCGTGCTATAGGCTCCGCCCGCAAATGCGAGGGGCCGGGCGGGTGCTGTATGACGCCGACTATCTGACGCGGATCGAGCACATCATCCGCGCCCATCTTCCTACGTGGGGACTGCCGCCCGACGCGGCCCTGAGCCTGCTCTCCATTTCCGAGAATGCCACCTTCCGCGCCACCGCCGACGCGGGTGATCTGGTGCTGCGCGTCTACCGGCCGGGCTACCACACGCCGGCGGAAATCCGCTCCGAGCTGGCCTGGATCGCGGCGCTCAGGGCCGACGACATCGTGCCCACCCCCCGCATCATCCCGACACTGGACGGGCGCCTGCTCGCCGAGATCGACGATGGCGGCACGCCCCGCCGCATGGCCGCCTTCGCCTTCGTGCCCGGCGCCGAGCCGCAGGAGGGCGCGGGCCTGCCGCGCTGGTTCGGCCATCTCGGCGCCATCCATGCGCGCCTGCATGCCCATGCGCGACGCTGGGCCCGGCCGCAAGGCTTCACCCGCAAGGTGTGGGATTTCGAGAGCATGCTGGGGTCGCGCCCGCTATGGGGCGATTTCCGCGCGGCGCTGGGCCTCGACGCGCCGGGCCGCGCGCTGCTGGAGCGCACCGCAGGCGTGCTGAAGGACCGGCTTGGGCCCTTGTCACAGCCCGGCAGCTTCGGCCTCATCCATGCCGACCTGCGCCTCGCCAACCTGCTGACGGAGGGGGACACGCTGACGCTGATCGATTTCGACGATTGCGGCTTCTCGTGGTTCCTCTACGACTTCGCCGCGGCCGTCTCCTTCATCGAGCATTCGCCGGTGGTGCCAGAGCTGAAGGCGGCGTGGCTCGACGGCTACCGCGCGCTCGCACCCCTGCCCGCCGATGCGGAAGCCGCGCTCGACGTGTTCGTGATGCTGCGCCGGATGCTGCTCACCGCCTGGGTCGCCTCCCATGCCGAGACGCCGACTGCGCAGGCCATGGGGGAAGCCTACACGCAGGGCACGCTGGCGCTGGCGGAGGGATTCCTGGCGCGGGAAGGCTGAGGCCCGCCCGGCCCCGGGCACGTCATTCCGCGGGAAGGCGCGTTCCTGCGGCGTGGGCGGCGATCCATTTGTGGATCTCCTGGACGTGCTCGGATTCCTCCTCGAAGAACTCCTTCGCGAGGGCCCGGATTTCAGGGTCTGCCGTCGTCTCGAAAATCGTCTTGTAATATTGGCGGCTTGCCTCCTCGGCGTCGCGCGCGATTTCAAGCGCCTGTCCGTGACCGATGAAGGGATCGGCCGCCCAGATTCCCGCCGTTTCCGGGCTCTCCAGGTCGGGCCACGCGAATTCGGCCGGCTTCAGATCGGGGATGTCGCGGAACTTGGCGCGCGCGCGGGCATCGGCGAGATGCAGCCGCGAATAGTCGGACAAGCGGCGGAAAAGTGCTGCGACATCCGTGTTTCCGCAGCTGAGCATCACATCGGCAAGCTCGCCGAACCGGATGGCGGCTTCTTCCTCGAGCTTGACGGCATAGGCCAGAAATTCTTCGACCGTATCCAAAGTATCACCTTCCGACTGAAATGATTACAAGGCACGCCCGCTCCGGGGAGCGTATAGCCAAAGCAATGGCAAACATAACTTCGCCAATCTATCGCAAGCGCCGGCCTGCCTTTTTGACATAGGTCATTTGCGGCGAAATTCGCCGTTGCGCCCGAAAGCGGGCCGCGTCGGTCGAAAACGGCGATGGTCCCGCGGCGCCAAGCAAAAAGGGCGGCCTCGCGGCCGCCCTTTCCATGTCTCATGTGACCCGGAGGATCACTCGGCAGCGCCGGCCTCGTCGCCGGTGGCGGCCGGGGCGGCGGCGCGGGCGGCATCGCGCTCGGCCTTGGCCTTGGCTTCCAGGTCTTCGCCGGTGGCCTGGTCCACCACCTTCATGGACAGGCGGGTCTTGCCGCGCTCGTCGAAGCCCATGAGCTTGACCTTGACCTTGTCGCCTTCCTTGACCACGTCGGAGGGCTTGGCCACGCGCTCGTTGGCCATCTGCGACACGTGGACGAGGCCGTCCTTGGAGCCGAAGAAGTTCACGAAGGCGCCGAAGTCCACCACCTTCACCACGGTGCCTTCATAGATCTGGCCTACTTCCGGCTCGGAAGCGATGGACTTGATCCAGTTGATGGCGGCCTTGATGGCGTCGCCCGAGGCCGAGGCGATCTTGATGGTGCCGTCGTCCTCGATGTTGATCTTGGCGCCGGTCTTCTCGACGATCTCGCGGATCACCTTGCCGCCGGAGCCGATCACTTCGCGGATCTTGTCCACGGCGATCTTCATCACCTCGATGCGCGGGGCGTGCTCGCCGAGTTCCGCGCGGGCGGTGGTGAGGGCCTTCGACATCTCGCCGAGGATGTGGACGCGGCCGTCCTTCGCCTGGGTGAGGGCGACCTTCATGATCTCCTCGGTGATGCCGGCGATCTTGATGTCCATCTGGAGCGAGGTCACGCCCTGCTCGGTGCCGGCCACCTTGAAGTCCATGTCGCCGAGGTGGTCCTCGTCGCCGAGGATGTCGGAGAGCACGGCGAACTTCTCACCCTCGAGGATGAGGCCCATGGCGATGCCCGCCACCGGGCGGCGCAGCGGCACGCCCGCATCCATCAGCGCCAGCGAGGTGCCGCAGACGGTGGCCATGGAGGACGAGCCGTTGGACTCGAGGATCTCCGACACCACGCGCAGGGTGTAGGGGAACTCGTGCTTGGCCGGCAGCATGGGGTGGATGGCGCGCCAGGCGAGCTTGCCGTGGCCGATCTCGCGGCGGCCGGGGGAGCCCATGCGGCCGGTCTCGCCCACGGAGAAGGGCGGGAAGTTGTAGTGCAGCAGGAAGTGCTCCTTGTAGGTGCCTTCCAGGCTGTCGATGAACTGCTCGTCCTCGCCGGTGCCCAGCGTCGCCACCACGAGGGCCTGGGTCTCGCCGCGGGTGAACAGGGCGGAGCCGTGGGCGCGGGGCAGGATGCCCACTTCCGACACGATGGGGCGCACGGTGTAGACGTCGCGGCCGTCGATGCGGATGCCCTCGTCGAGGATGCTCCAACGCACGATATTGGCCTCGAGCGCCTTGAACACGTCGGAGATCACCTGGGCGGTGGGCACCTTGGTGCCGTCGAGGGCCAGTTCCTCGTAATACTTCTTCACCTTGGACTTGGCGGCGCCGACGGCGGCGTAGCGGTCCTGCTTCTGCTTGATCTTGTAGGCGGAGCGCAGGTCGCTCTCGGCGATCTCGCGGACCTTGGCCTCCACCTCGGAGACATCGGCCGGCTGGAAGTTGCGCGGCTCCTTGGCGGCCTTCTCGGCCAGCTTGATGATGGCCTCGATCACCGGCTGGAAGTGGCGGTGGCCGAACATTACGGCGCCGAGCATGATCTCCTCGGGCAGCTCTTTCGCTTCCGATTCCACCATGAGCACGGCATCGCCCGTGCCGGCGACCACGAGCTCGAGCGCGCTTTCCTTCACCTCGTCCACGGACGGGTTGAGCACGTACTCGTTGTCGATGAAGCCCACGCGCGCGGCGCCCACGGGGCCCATGAAGGGCACGCCGGACAGGGTGAGGGCGGCGGAGGCGGCGACCAGGGCGACCACGTCGGGGTCGTTCTCCAGGTCATGCGCCAGCACGGTGATGACCACCTGGGTGTCGCACTTGTAGCCCTCGGGGAACAGCGGGCGGATCGGGCGGTCGATGAGGCGGGAGACCAGGGTCTCCTTCTCGCTCGGACGCCCCTCACGCTTGAAATAGCCGCCGGGGATGCGGCCCGCGGCGTAGGTCTTTTCCTGGTAGTTCACGGTCAGGGGGAAGAAGTCCTGGCCGGGCTTGGGCTCCTTGGCGGAGACCACGGTGGCGAGCACCTTGGTGTCGCCGTAGGTGGCGAGCACCGAGCCGTCGGCCTGGCGGGCCATCTTGCCGGTCTCGAGGGTGAGGGTGCGGCCACCCCAGTCCAGCTCTTCGCGATGGATGTCGAACATGTGTGTTCTTTCTTGATTCAGGCGCGACGCAGGCAAGCCATGAGCAAGACGGCCGGACGCGCCGCGCGAAGCTGCTCCCTCAAGAGGAGGCTCCGACGGTTGCGTCCGGCGATCCTGCCATGACCTGTCCTTCGTGCGCGGACCCGCAGCCGGCCCCATGCCCGCTGCGTAAAGCACACCTTTGCAAGGCGCGCACGGCGCCGGCCCTCCATGGGCCGGGCCGCTCCTGAACCCGACTGCCCCGGTCTTCCACCGGTGCCAGGCGGGTCTTTCTCACCGCGTCAGCGGCGGATGCCGAGACGCTCGATGAGGGACTTGTAGCGCCCTTCGTCCTTGCGCTTCAGATAGTCGAGAAGGCTGCGGCGCTGGGACACGAGCTTCAGCAGCCCGCGGCGCGAATGGTTGTCCTTGTGATGGGACTTGAAGTGACCGGTGAGGTTCGTGATCCGCTCGGTGAGGATCGCCACCTGCACTTCCGGCGAACCCGTGTCGCCGTCCTTCGCGCCAAAATCCTTGATCAGCGCCTGCTTGCGCTCTGCTGTGATCGACATCGGTCCATCCTTTCAAACGAGAGTGGGGTGGAAGCCCTTGGGATGAGCCACCGGGTTGCCGGATGGCCGTTCGGGCTTCCGCTCGGCCGGGCCGGGATGTCGTCCAGCACGGTCGAGGCAAAACGCGGACGGCGGCGCCTTTCGGCACCGTCCGCGCGGCGGACTATATCCAGTTTTCCCCGTGAAACCAGAGGAATGTTTCCGGGCGGCTGTGTCCCGGCCCAGCGACGGCGGCGCCGGAGCGCCGAGCCGGGATCCAGCGCAAGAGTCCTGCGCAGCAGGCAACTGCAAGTCCTGGCGGTCGAGTTGGAAGCGCCTTCGGCTGACTCTTGCGCTGTGCCCCGGCTCTCCTTCCGCTGACGCTTCAGTCGGCCGGGGCACGCGGGTCGCCGGGTACAACGGGACCCCTCCCCCGCGGAAGGGGGAGGGGGAGCTGGCTCACTGCACTCCGATGGTGGTCAGGTCCTGGAACCAGTGCTGGGCCTGCACGAAGCTCTTCACCTTGGGCGAGAGCGCGTGCGGGTTGGTGTCGTGCACCACCCACACCAGCACGGCGTCGTCCACCACGGTCTGGTGCACCTGGGCCAGCAGCGCGTCCTGCTGCTTTGTGTCGAAGGTGTGCTTGGCCTCGTCGATCAGGGCGTCCACCTTGGGGTTGGCATAGAAGCCCCAGTTGACGCCCACCGGCGCCACCTGCCGCGAGTCGAAGAAGCGGATGAGGGCGTAAAGCGGGTCCGAGGTCACATAGGCGATGTTGTTGGCGGTGATGCCCGCGTTCATCGGGTCCTTCGCCCCCTTGCGCCAGGCGGTGTAGAGCGCTTCCAGCTCCACCACCTTGAACTCCACGTCGACGCCGATCTCCTTGAAGCTCGCCTGCAGGAACTCGTTCATGGGTAGGGAGAGCATCTGGCCGGTGCCGCCGGCGGCGATGATGAAGGTGGCCTTCAGCGGCTTCTCCGGGGAATAGCCGGCTTCCTTCACCAGCTTCTTGGCGGCCTCGGGATCATACTTGAGGTCGAAGTCCGGCTTGCCGAACCACGGGCTGGAAACGTCCACCTGGCCCTTGGCGGGCTTGGCGAGGCCGTTCATCAGCTCCACCACGCCGTCGCGGTCCACCGCGAGGTTGAGGGCCTTGCGCAGGCGCGCGTCGGTCCAGGGCGAGCCGGGCAGCACCGAGAGGTGGTAGTTCCACACGTGCGGAGTGACATTGGTGACGATCTTCATGCCCGCCGACTTGAGCTGGGGCACGGCATCGGGGGCAGGGGTCTCGATCAGGTCCACCTGGCCGGCGAGCAGCGCGTTGGTGCGGGTCAGCGCCTCCGGCATGGGGATGAGGATCATGCGGTCGGTCTTGGGCAGGCGGGTCTTGTCCCAATAGTCGGAGTTCTTGACCAGCTCCAGCCGCTCGCGGGGCACCAGCTTGTCCTGCTTGAACGGCCCGGTGCCGGAGGGGCTCTGGGCGAACTTGTCCCAGTCGCGGCCGAGCTTCTCATACTGGGCGGGGCTGGAGACCAGGAACCACAGCATCTGGTAGGGGAAGAAGCTGTCTACGTCCTTGGTGGTGATCTCGACGGTATTATCGTCGATCTTCTTCCAGGAGGCGACGCCCGGCAGGCGGGTCTTCACCTGGGCGGACTGGCGCTTGTCGAAGTGGGGCGCCTTCTCGTCCAGCACCTTGTCGAGATTCCACACCACCGCGTCGGCGTTGAAATCGCTGCCGTCGTGGAACTTCACGCCCTTGCGCAGGGTGAACAGCCACTTCTTCTGGTCGGTGGGGTCCACCTTCCATTCGGTGGCGAGGCCCGGCACCAGCTTGCCGGGGCGGTCGGCCACGTTCATTTCCCACGCCACCAGCGGGTCGTAGAGGGTGTAGCCGGTGAATTGATAGGCACCTGCCCCACGATCAGGCTGTCCCGTGGTCTGGGGAATGTCAGCCATGGAGATGCCGTAGCGGACCACGCTTTCAGCCCGGGCCGGGGCCGCCAGTGCAACGGCGGCGAAAAAAGCAGCGGCTAGGGAATGTCGAAACGCCATGAAAACGTCCTTCCGTGGAGAGCCCCCACGGAAGGAACGCAAGACGCATGCCGCATTGTATGCAATGCGCAGGATACGCTCAGCGCAGAATACGCTTAGCGCAGGGGCCAGCTCAGCGCTTGCCGCGGCGCTGGGGCTTCTTGTCCTTCTGGCCCCAGTTGAAGACGCGGTGGGGGAAGATCTCGCCCGCGTCCACGTCGCCGATGGCGATCAGGGCGCCCTGGCAGGTGATGGCGGCATGGCCCTGCACGATGGGCGCATCGCGCCCGCGCAGGATCACGCTCTGCCCGCAGCGCAGGCGGTGGGCGTCGGGCGGGGTCACTGCGATCTGCGGGATCTCCTCCAGCGCCAGCGCCACCGGGTCGAGGGCGTCCATCAGGGCTTCCTCGCCGGCCTCGGCGCGCTCGCGCATCTCGTCGAGGGGCACCAGATCCTCTTCCAGGAACGGGCCGACGCAGGCCCGGCGCAGGGCCGAGACGTGACCGCGCGCATCCAGCATGCGGCCGAGGTCGCGGGCGATGGCGCGCACGTAGGTGCCCTTGCCGCATTCCGCCTCCAGCACCGCATGGTCGGCGTCGGGGCGCTCCACCAGCTCGATGCGGAAGATGGTGACCGGACGGGGCTGGAGCACCACCTCCTCGCCCTCGCGGGCAAGGTCATAGGCGCGCTCGCCGCCGATCTTGAGGGCCGAATAGGCCGGCGGCACCTGCATGACCTCGCCCCGGAAGGCGGCCAGCGCTGCGACGATGTCCTCGTCCGTCGGGCGATGGTCGGAGGTGACCACGGCCTTGCCCTCGCTGTCGTCGGTGTCGGTCTCGACGCCGAAGCGCACCGTGAAGCGGTAGGTCTTGCGGCCGTCCATCACGTAGGGGACGGTCTTGGTGGCCTCGCCGAAGGCGATGGGCAGGCAGCCGGAGGCCAGCGGGTCCAGCGTGCCGGCGTGGCCGGCCTTGCGGGCGCCGAAAATGCGCTTCACCACCGCCACCGCCTGGGTGGAGGTCATGCCCGTGGGCTTGTCCAGCAGCACCCAGCCGTCCAGGTCGCGCTTGGGCGCGCGCGGACGGTTGTCCTGCTCGCGGGAGGCGCGCGGGGCTTCGGCACCGTCCGGCTGGACCTGCGCATCGGCCGCGACGGGCGCGGGCGGAATGTCGGCCTCGGCGGCGAGGATCGGGGCGGCGGCGTCGGCAGCAAAGGGGGCGGTCATTCGGCGTCGGTCTCTTTGTCGGTGTCGGTGGTGGCGTCCGAGGACGTGTCATCCGAGGAGGTGTCATCGAGGTCGCGCACCACCTTGGGCGAGCGCAGCAGGGCATCCATGCGGGCGCCCTCGTCGAACGAGGTGTCCTCGCGGAAGCGCAGCTCGGGCACGGATTTCAGCTCCATGCGGCGGCCGACCTCCAGGCGCAGGTAGCGGGCATTGGCCGCCAGCGCCTTGATCACCGGGGTGATGTCCTTGCCGCCGAGGGGCATGACGTAGCAGGTGGCGATCTTGAGGTCCGGCGACATGCGCACCTCGGGCACCGTGATGATGTGCGCGGTGAGCACCGGATCGGTGATGGCGCCGCGCTGGAGCACGTCGGCGAGCGCGTGGCGGACAAGCTCGCCCACGCGCAGCATGCGCTGGGAGGGGCCGCCCCCCGTGCGTGTATCAGGTTTCATGGGTCTAGAATGCCTTTGCGGGTGCCGGGCGTTGGCTGGACCTTGGCCGGGGCACCTTCTCCTTCAAAAGGGAGCGGACGGGTTTGGACCGTGCCGCTCCGGTTGGTTCTCTGTGCCCCCGACGCCTTGCGCCCTCTTCCGCTTGCGGATTGCGCATGAGGAAGAGGGGAGGGGCTGCGGTGGCGCCGCCGGAACCGTCGTCAGACGGTCCTGCCGGCGGATGCGCCTTCCCCCTCCCGACCCTCCCCCGCAGGCGGGAGAGGGCTCAACCCTGTGACGGGAGAAGGATTTGGCGACCTCGCGTCCGCCTCACAGCGAGCGCTGGATCACCTCGACGCGATAGCACTCGATCACGTCGCCCGCGCGCATGTCCTGGTAGTTCTCGAAGGACATGCCGCAATCCTGGCCCGCATGCACCACGTTCACCGCATCCTTGAAGCGGTTGAGCGTTGCAAGCTTGCCTTCGTGGATCACCACGTTGTCGCGGATGAGGCGGACATGCTGGCCGCGTTCCACGTTGCCGTCGGTGACCTGGCAGCCGGCCACCTTGCCCACCTTGGAGACCGCGAAGATCTCCTTGATGAGGGCGTTGCCCAGCATGGTCTCGCGGTTGATGGGCGCGAGCAGGCCGCTCATGGCCTTCTTCACGTCATCCACGAGGTCGTAGATGATGTTGTAGTAGCGGATCTCGATGCCCGCCCGCTCGGCCGCGTCGCGCGCTTCCTTGTTGGCGCGCACGTTGAAGGCGATGATCGCGGCGCCGGAGGTTTCCGCCAGCGTCACGTCGCTCTCGTTGATGCCGCCCGCTCCGGAATGGATGATGCGGGCCTGCACCTCGTCGTTGCCGACCTTCTCCAGGGCGCCGATGATGGCTTCCACGGAGCCGGACACGTCGCCCTTGATGATGAGGGGGAATTCCTTCCGCCCCGTGGCCTTCACCTGGCTCATCATCTGCTCGAGCGAGCCGCGCACGGTGGCGGACTTGGCCGCCGCCTTCTCGCGCTTCTGGCGCTGGCGGTAGTCGGTGATCTCGCGGGCGCGGGCTTCGTTCTCCACCACGGCGAGGCGGTCGCCCGCCTCCGGGGTGCCGTTGAAGCCCAGCACTTCCACCGGCAGGGACGGGCCGGCGGTGTCCACGTTGGCACCGGTGTCGGAGATGAGGGCGCGCACGCGGCCCCATTCGGCGCCGGCCACCACGATGTCGCCGACCTTCAGCGTGCCGCGCTGCACCAGGACGGTCGCCACCGGGCCGCGACCGCGGTCGAGCTTGGCTTCCACCACGGTGCCTTCGGCCGCGCGGTCCGGATTGGCGCGCAGGTCGAGCAGTTCCGACTGGAGCGCGATGGCCTCGAGCAGCTTGTCGAGGTTGAGGTGCTCCTTGGCGGAGACCTCCACTTCGAGCGTATCGCCGCCCATGGTTTCCACCTGCACTTCATACTGCAGCAGCTCGGAGCGCACGCGCTCGGGCTTGGCGCCGGGCTTGTCGATCTTGTTGATGGCCACGATCAGCGGCACCTTGGCGGCGCGCGCATGATTGATGGCCTCGATGGTCTGGGGCATCACGCCGTCGTCGGCCGCCACCACCAGCACCACGATATCCGTCACCTTGGCGCCGCGGGCGCGCATGGCGGTGAAGGCGGCGTGGCCGGGGGTGTCGATGAAGGTGATCTTGCTGCCCGAGGGCGAGGTCACCTGGTAGGCGCCGATGTGCTGGGTGATGCCGCCGGCCTCGCCGGAGACCACGTTGGCCTTGCGGATGGCATCCAGCAGCGAGGTCTTGCCGTGGTCGACGTGGCCCATGATGGTCACGACGGCCGGACGCGGCAGCAGGGTCTCCGGGGCGTCGGGCGTGTCGAACAGGCCCTCTTCCACGTCGGATTCCGAGACGCGGCGCACGGTGTGGCCAAGATCCTCGGCGATCAGCTGGGCGGTGTCCGCATCGACCACGTCCGTGATCTTCAGCATCTGGCCCTGCTTCATGAGCATCCGGATCACGTCCACGGCCCGCTCCGACATGCGGTTGGCGAGTTCCTGGATGGTGATGGTCTCGGGCAGGATGACTTCGCGAAGGATCTTTTCCTTGCTCTCCTGCACCCGGTGGCCGGTCATGCGCTGGGTGCGGCGGCGGAACGACGCGAGCGAACGCTGGCGCTCCTCCTCGCCCGACAGGGCGGTGACGAGGGTCAGGCGGCCGCGCTGCTTTTCCTGGCCGGCGGGGGCGCGGGGCACCTTCACCGGGGGCGCGACGCGCGCACCGGGGCCGCGACGGGCGGCACGGCGCTCCTCGTCCTCGGATTCGGCGGTGCCGGCCGGACGCGGCGACAGCGGCCGTGCGGTGGTGGCGGCAGCACCCGCCCCGGCGTTGCCGCCGGTGCTCGCGCCGGCGCCAGCCGGACGGTTGCCCTGCTCCTCGCCGCCGAAGCGCTTGCGCGCTTCCTGCTCGGCGCGGCGCTTGCTCTCGTCTTCCTGGGCGCGGCGGGATTCTTCCTCGCGCTTGCGGGCCTCGGCGGCCTCGCGCTCGGCACGCTCCACGCGCTCGCGCTCGGCGCGGCGCCGGGCCTCTTCCTCGGCGGCGCGGCGCTCTTCCGCCATGCGCCGCTCTTCCACTTCGCGGACGCGGGCGTCGGCAAGGGCGCTGGCGCGGGCGTTGCGCTCTTCCTCGGTCAGGGTGCGCAGCACCACGCCGGAGCCGCCGGGACGCTGCTGGGCGCCGGGACGGCCGGAGGGGCCGGTGCTGCCGGGGCGGCGGTCGGCGCCGGGGCCACCGGAGCGCGGCGGCTGGCCGGGACGGCCGGGAGGGCCACCGGCGCCGGGACGCTGGGACGCCTGGGAGCCGGAATGGGAACCGGGACGGCTGGATGCGCCGGCGGCGGTCCGCGGACCGTCGGAGCGGCCGCCCGTGGACGAACCGGGACGCGACGAAGCCGGCTTCGCCTCGGACGTAGCCGGAGCGGCAGCCCTGGGGGCGGCCGGCTTGGGCGTGGCAGCCTGAGGCGCAGGGGCCTGGGGCGCAGATGCCTGGGGGGCTTCGGCCGGTGCCGCCGCCGTGGGGGCGGACGGAGCCGGCTCGGCGACCGCCGGAGCGGGCGGCGCGACAACGGGGGCAGGCGCCGCAGGCGCCTCGACCACCGGAGCTGCCGGGGCCTTCGCCTCGACGGGCGCGGGCGCTTCAGTCTTGGGGGCAGGGGCTTCCGCAGCCGGGGCCACGGGGGCGCTCACCGGCGCCGGGGCGGCCGGGGCCTTCGCCTCAACCGGAGCCGGGGCGGGCGCGACAGGCGCGGGAGCAGGCGCTGCGGACGGAGCAGCGGCAGGCGCAGCCGGGCGCGGCGCGGCCGGTGCCGCTGCCGGAGCGGCCGGTGCCGCCTGCCCGGTACCCTGGCCGGCTGCTTCGCCGGGGGCGATGACGCGGCGCTTCACCTTCTCCACCACAACCGCCTTGGAGCGGCCGTGGCTGAAGCTCTGGCGCACCATGCCCTGCTCCACCGGGCGCTTCAGCGTGAGCGTCTTGCCGGTGGCGGGATGCAGCGTCTTGTCGCCTGGGGTCTTCGTATCGTTCATTCCGTATCCGTTCCTTGCATCCGACCGGTTACATGCGCGTGACCCTCGCCCTGCCCATGCTCTTCGATGTCGGACGTACCCGTCCGCCAGCGCAGGAGCTTGTGGCAGCGCTCGAGAAACCCTTCCGTCGTCGGATGCGCGAGCAGCGCCGCATGTACCACATTTGACCGCCCTAACGCCAAGTCCAATTCGATGCCGGTAAAGCAATCGACACTGGACACCTGGCGGGCGCCGGCATTTTCGACCTGGCGCGTGAGGGCCTTGAGCTTGCGCACCCCGTCCGGGCGTGCGTCCTGGGCGTGCAGGAGGACCCGCACGTCACCGGAGGCGAGAGCCGCCTCGACCTTCGTTGTGCCCGTCACCACCTTCCCGGCCTTGTTGGCCAGGGAGAGGGCGCTGCGGGCGTCCTTTTCCAGCAATGTATCCACGAGATTGGCAAGGTCGGGCGCCGTGGTGCCCTTGCCCTTGAAGGCGCGGCCGAAGACCTTGCGCTTCAGCGCGGTCTCGAGGTCGGCGCGGGTGGCGCTGATCCAGGCGCCACGGCCGGGCAGCCTACGGGTGATGTCCGGGACGATCGCGCCGTCCGGCCCCATCACGAAACGCAGCATGTCCGCGACCGGGGTGACCCGCCGGGTGGCAAGGCACAGGCGCGACAGGGGCGCTCGCGCCGCCGCAAGGCTGCGCAGTCCCCCGTCCGTCTCGTCCTCGTCCACCATAGCGGGCACCGTGTGTCATCTCCCGTTCTCAGGCTTCGCCGGCGGCGGCGTCATCGCCATCCGCAGCGGGTTCGTCTGCCTCGATCCAGCCGGCGGCGACGCGGGCCTGCATGACCAGGGCCTCCGCGTCCTCGCGGGACAGTTCGAAGCCGTCGAGGGCGCCGGCGTGGCGGACGGTCTCGCCGTCCTTGCGCTCGGTCCAGCCGACGAGGTCGTCGGTGGCGCAGCCGGCCAGGTCCTCGACGCTCTTGATGTCGTTCTCGCCGAACGCGACCAGCATCTTGGAGGTGACGCCGGGCACGGTCTTCAGGTCGTCGTCCACGCCCAGCTCGGTGCGGCGGGCGTCGAGCGCCTCTTCCACCTCGGCGAGGTGCTTCAGGGCGCGAGCCTGGAGCTCGGCGGCGGTGTCCTCGTCGAAGCCCTCGATGGAGGCAAGCTCCTGAAGCTGGACGTAGGCGATCTCCTCCACCGAGGTGAAGCCCTCGGAGGTGAGCAGCTGGCCCATCATCTCATCGAGATCGAGGGCCTCGGCGAACATCTTGGTGCGCTCGGCGAATTCCTTCTGGCGCCGCTCGCTCTCCTCCTGCTCGGTCATGATGTCGATGTCCCAGCCGGTGAGCTGGGTGGCGAGGCGCACGTTCTGGCCGCGACGGCCGATGGCCAGCGACAGCTGGGCGTCGGGCACCACCACCTCGATGCGCTCGCGGTCTTCGTCGAGCACCACCTTCACCACCTCGGCGGGGGCGAGGGCGTTGACGATGAAGGTGGCGATGTCCGGGTTCCAGGGGATGATGTCGATCTTCTCGCCCTGCAGCTCGTTCACCACCGCCTGCACGCGCGAGCCGCGCATGCCGACGCAGGCGCCGACGGGGTCCACCGACTGGTCGCGGGAGATGACCGCAATCTTGGCGCGGGAGCCGGGATCGCGCGCCACCGCCTTGATCTCGACGATGCCGTCGTAGATCTCGGGCACTTCCTGCGCGAACAGCTTGGCCATGAACTGGGGATGGGTGCGCGACAGGAAGATCTGCGGCCCGCGCGGCTCGCGGCGCACGTCGTATACGTAGGCGCGGATGCGGTCGCCGGTCTTCACTGTCTCGCGCGGCAGAAGCTCGTCGCGGCGCAGGATGCCTTCACCACGGCCGAGGTCCACCACCACGTTGCCGTACTCGACCCGCTTGACGAGGCCGTTCACCACATCGCCGATGCGGTCCTTGTATTCGTCATACTGCCGGTCGCGCTCGGCCTCGCGCACCTTCTGCACGATCACCTGCTTGGCGCTCTGCGCGGCGATGCGGCCGAAGTCGAACGGGGGCAGGGTGTCGGCGATGGTGTCGCCGACCTGCGCCGCCGGATTGTGGCGGCGGGCGCCGTCCAGGGTGATCTCGGTGGCGGTGTTCTCCACCTCGTCCACCACCAGCAGGTGGCGGGCCAGACGCAGCTCGCCGGTCCTGGCGTTGATGTCCGCGTGGATGTCCGTCTCCTGGCCGTAGCGCGAGCGCGCGGCCTTGGCGATGGCATCTTCCATGGCGGCAATCACGATGCTGCGGTCGATGGACTTTTCCCGCGCGACCGCATCGGCGATCTGCAGCAGTTCCAGCCGGTTTGCGCTGACGGCAACCATCAGTGCGTCTCCTTCACGGTGCTGGCGTTGGCCGAGGACGCGGCCGTTTCCAGGCCGGCCTTCTTCTTGGCGTTGGATTTCTTGGGTGAAGCCTTCTTGCCCTTGGCCTTGCGGCCGACGAGCTTGTTGCCGCCGTCCTTGCGCGAGGGACCCCTGTAGGGCGCCGCCGGCTGGGGGGTGGCCTCGGCCTCGACGAAGGTCTCGTCGTCGTCCTGGTCCTCGGCGTCCACGCCGGTGCCTTCCACGTCCTCTCCGTCCTCGCCGTCGAGGAAGGCTTCCGCGTCCTCGTCGATGGCCTGGCCGGCAGCCTTGGCGGCGCGCAGGGCCTCGCGGATGAGGGCGTCGGTGAGCATGAGCTTGGCGTCGTGGATGTCGGCCACCGGCAGGCGCACGGTGGGCTCCTCCGTGGCCGGCGCATCGAGGCGGCGGACCACGGCGATACCGTCCTCGGCGCCGATCAGGATGCCGCGGAAGCGCTTGCGGCCGTCCACGGGACGGGCCATCTCCACCTTCACCTCATGGCCGGCCCAGCGGACGAAGTCCGACTGGCGCACCAGCGGCCGGTCGATGCCGGGGGAGGACATTTCCAGGCGGTAGGCGCTGGAGATGGGGTCTTCCACGTCGAGCACCGGAGACAAGGCGCGCGAGGCAGCCTCGCAATCGTCGATGCTCATGGTGCCGTCGGGACGCTCGGCCATGATCTGCAGCGTGCCGCCGTCGCGGTTCGTCACCTTCACGCGCACCAGTCGGTAGCCGAGCGCGCCGAGCACGCCAGAGGCGATGGCAGCCACGCGGGCGGCCACCCCGGTTTCGGTGATGAGGCGCGGCTCGTTGGGATCGTCGAGCACGGCTTGGATCTCGGTCATGTCCCTCCAGGACAGCTGAACTGCGGCCGTTCTCGGCCGGTGGGCACGCGGCGGTTCGGCACCGGCGCCCGGATAGTGCGCAAGAGGCGAAGCCGACCCGGTGGATTGGACCTGGTCGGCGGATCCGTCTCTCAGTTCTCCCCCTGCGGCCCGGCAGCGAACTCTCCGGTGAGACCGGATAAGCAGAAACGGAGCGGGTCCCGGCGGGGACCCACTCTCATCACCTTCGACTGCGATGGCGCTGAGGCATCCCTCATCAGGGACGGCGCTAATATAGACGGAAATGCCAAACGCGCAAGCGCAGCGTCAGGGCATCCGAGCGTGCGGTTGCGCTCAGGTTCCGGCGACGCCGGCTCCCCGCGCTCAGGCGATGGCGTCCAGCTCGGCGTCGGTGAGCACGCCGGGCACGATGGTGATGGGCACCGGGAACCGCGCCGCATGCCCGGCCGCCAGCACGGTGACCAGCGGGCCGGGACCCTCCTTGCCGACGCCGGCCGCCAGCACGAGGATGGCGATATCGTGATCCTCCGCGATCACCCGGGCGATGGCCTCGGCCGGGGCCCCTTCCTTGATCACCAGATCGGGCGTGATGCCGGCCACCTGGCGGGCGCGGGCGACGAATTTCTGGAGCCGCGCCTCCATCTCCTCATGGGCCTCCGCGCGCATGAGGTCGGCGACGCCAAGCCATTGCTGGGCCACGCCCTCCAGCTCCAGCACGCCGAGCAGGACCAGGCCGCCTTGCGTGCCGGCGGCGCGGCGGGCGGCATAATAGATGGCGCGGTCGCATTCGGGGGTGTCGTCCACCACCACCAGGAATTTGCGGCGGTGGCCGGGCTCCCGGCTGCGGCGGGGCGTTGTTGGTTGCGGCGTTGTGGTCATGGCAGCGGCCGGAGGGGCGCCGGGCGGACCGGGGGGCGGGAAGGACGGCGCATCGAGAAGGCCCAGATGGGGCGCCGTGGGGCGCGAGGAACCGGCAGACCGGCCCATGGTGCCATGCCGGCCCCGCCGAGGGGGAGGAAAATGTCGGGTGCGGCCGATCGTGCCGGGGCGCGGCATCGGGGGGATTGGCGAGGCGACGGCGGCAAGACTGCATTGCCGGTCACGACAGCGCTTCGCGATTCAACGCCACGCGAATCTGCTCTAAAGACGGGCTCTCGGTTCCCGCAAGACCGGCGGCCGCGCGGCGCGCATGCCGGAAGGAGAGGCCCATGACCAGCACAGCCACCGACCTCAGCCTGGAGGCGGCGCAGACCATCGTCGCCGCAGCGCTTGCCCACGCCCGCGCCGGCGCCATGAACCCGCTCGCGGTGTGCGTGCTCGATGCCCGCGGCGCGCTCAAGGCCTATGCGGCGGAGGATGGCACCAGCCTCAATCGCGGCGAGATCGCCCGTGGCAAGGCCAACGGCGCGCTGGCGCTGGGCATGGGGTCGCGGTCCCTGTTCAAGCGGGCCAAGGACCAGCCCTTCTTCATCTCTGCCGCCACCTCGGCCATCGGCGGCTCGCTGGTCCCGGTGCCGGGCGGCGTGCTGATCCGTTCCGCGGCGGGCAGCATCATCGGCGTGGTGGGTATTTCCGGCGACACCTCGGACAATGACGAGGCGAGCGCCCTCGCCGGCATCACCGCCGCCGGCCTCGTGGGCGATCCCGGCCAGGACTGAGGACGGAAAAAGGCCCGGCGGATCGCGCCGGGCCTTTTCATGCATATCAACGGCCCCGGTCTTTGACCGGCGCCGAGAGGGTGTCGCTCAAACGCCGCGCGGGCTTATGCCCCTGCCGATGAGTCAAGCTCAGCGGCATGAGTATCAGACGATCTGCGCGGCGTCGGCGAAGGCGAGGCGCGGCAGGCGGGGCATCACCTTCTCCGGGTCGCCGTGGCCGATGGCGGCGATGAAATTGGTCTTCACCGTGCCGCCGGGGAAGAATTCCGCATCCACCTTGGCCGCGTCGAAGCCGGACATGGGACCCACATCCAGCCCCAGCGCCCGCGCCGCGAGGATGAGATAGGCACCCTGCAGCGAGGAGTTGCGGAAGGCGTGGGGCTCGATGGCCGCCGGATTGTTCACGAAGACATCGCGGAAGCCCGGATTGTGCGGGAACACCTCGGGGATCTTGTCGTGGAAGGCGAGGTCGTAGCCGATGATGGCGATGACCGGCGCGGCGAGCGCCTTCAGGTTGCCCTGCGACAGGGCCGGGCGCAGGCGCTCCTTGGCCTCGGCGCTGGAAACGAAGACGAAGCGGGCGGGCTGGGTGTTGGCCGAGGTGGGGCCATACTTGACCAGATCGTAGAGGGCGCGGACTTCCGCCTCGGTCACCGGCTGGTCGGTCCAGCCGTTCTGCGAGCGGGCTTCGAGGAACAGGCGGTCGATGGCGGCCTGGTCGATCTTGGTGGTCATGCTGAGATGTCCTTGGGGCAGCCGTGGCGCGCCGAGAACCTGATGCCGCGCGTCCCGGATCGGGGAGTGTCGCCATGCACTTAGGCTGGCTTGGGCGACGGTACAATGGCCCGGCTTGCAAGCGCGCCCTTGCAGCGGTGCACGCGGGCTGGCATCAGCGCTGCTGATCGGTTCTCCACCGCAATTGATGGGTGCTCCGCCGCCGAAGCCTCTATAAGTCGCGGCCTGTCCCGATCGCCCCGTTCCGCGAGCCTGCCATGAATTCGCGTGCGTTCCCTACGCCTGAAGATCCTTCCTCCACTGCGTGCCCCCACCTGCCGCTGACGCCCGTCGGCGCGGGGGAAGACCCCTATCTGGAGCGGGTGCGCGACCATATCCGCACCCTGCCCGAGAGCGGCATCGTGGAGGTGATGAATTACGGCCGCGACCGGCCCGGCATGATCCCGCTCTGGGCCGGGGAGGGGGATGTCGCCACCCCGCCCTTCATCTGCGAGGCCGCCGCGACGGCGCTGCACGCGGGTGAGACCTTCTACACCTGGCAGCGCGGCCTGCCGGAACTGCGCGGCGCCATCGCCCGCTACATGGCGCGCACCTATGGCGTTCCGGAAAATCCGGACCGCTATTTTGTCACCGGCTCGGGCATGCAGGCGATCCATATCGCGCTGGCCATGGCGGCGGGGGCGGGGGACGAGGTGATCATTCCTTCCCCGTCGTGGCCCAATGCCGCCGCCGCGGCGCAGAAGGCGGGGGCGCGGCCGGTGTACGTGCCCTTCGCCTATGGCAAGGACGGCTTCAGCCTGGACCATGAGCGGCTGGCGGAGGCGATCACGCCGCGCACCCGCGCCATCTTCCTCAACACTCCGGCCAATCCCACCGGCTTCGTGGCCACCCACGACGACCTGAAGGCGGTGTTGGCGCTGGCCCGTCGGCACGGCCTGTGGATCATCGCCGACGAGATCTACGGCCGTTTCTATTATGGCGAGGAGGCCCGAGCGCCCTCCTTCCACGATGTGATGGACGAGGACGACCACATCCTGTTCGTGCAGACCTTCTCCAAGAACTGGGCCATGACCGGCTGGCGCGTGGGCTGGATCGAGGCCGACCCGCGCCTTGGGCAGGTGATCGAGAACCTGATCCAGTATTCCACCTCCGGCGTCGCCGCCTTCATGCAGCGCGGCGCGGTGGCGGCGCTCGATCAGGGCGAGGATTTCGTCGCCCAGCAGATCGCCCGCGCCCGCAAAGGCCGCGACCTCGTCGCCGACGCGCTGATCGCCACCGGAAAGGTAGATCTGGTGAAGCCGCCCGGCGCCTTCTACCTGTTCTTCGGCATCGAGGGCCGGAGCGACGTACGCAGCCTCGGTCTCACTTTGGTGGACGAAGCCAATGTGGGCCTTGCCCCCGGCACTGCCTTCGGTCCCGGCGGGGAAGGTTTCATGCGCCTGTGCTTCGCCCGGGGCGATGCCCAGCTTGCCGAGGCGAGCCGCCGCCTCGTGGCGTGGCTGACGGGAGATCGGCTCACGGGAGATGGGCTCACGGGAGCAGGCGCGGCGTGAGTTCGCTCGCCTATCAGCTGCGGTCGGCCGTCGCGGCTGCGGTAACCTTGGGGGCGGGCGCCCTCGGTGGCGGCGTGTTCGCCGCCCTGGGCCTGCCCGCGGCCTGGATCTCCGGCGCGCTGGTGGTGTCCATCGCTCTCGCCGTGGCGGGGGTGCGGATCGCCGTGCCCGAATGGATCCGCTTCCTGGCCTTCATCGTGCTCGGCACCTCCATGGGCACGGCGCTGACGCCGGAAACCTTCGCTCGCGCCGCCACCTGGCCGGTGAGCATGGCGTGCCTCGGGGCCAGCGTGCTCGCCACCATGGCGGGGGGCGCCCTGTTCCTCAATCGCGTCGCCGGCTGGAGCCGGGAGACCGCCTTCTGGGCCTCCGCCCCCGGCGCCTTCGGCACGGTTGTGGCCATGGCCGCCGACACCAAAGCGGACCTGCGCAAGGTGGCGTTCGCCCAGTCCCTGCGCCTGTTCCTGCTGGTGGCGGCCCTGCCCAATGTGCTGGGCGCTGCCGGGCTCACGGCCGGTGGCCTGCCGCCGCCGCCCCATGTCTCGACGGCGCTGGAGGTGGCGATCCTCCTCGGCGTCTGCGTCACCACCGGGCTCGGCGCGGCATGGCTGAAGGTGCCGGGCGGGCTCATCCTCGGCGCGCTTGCCGGCAGCGCGGCGCTGCACGCCACCAGCCTCTCCAGCGCCGTGCTGCCGCAAGCCTTCATCGTACCCGCCTTCGTGGTGCTGGGGGCGAGCGTGGGGGTGCGCTTCCTCGGCACCACGCTGGGCACCATCCGCGCCTATTTCTTCGCCTCGCTGGGGGCCTTCCTGGTGGCGGTGAGCATCTCCACCCTGTTCGCCCTGCTGGCGGCCTGGCTCACCGGGGATGATCTCGGCAAGCTCGTCACCGCCTTCGCCCCCGGCGCGCTGGAGGCCATGACCGCGCTGGGCTTCGCCCTCGGCTACGACCCCGCCTTCATGAGCGCCCACCATTTGTTCCGATTCGCAGGCCTTTCGGTGGCCCTGCCGGTGGCGGCGCGGCTGCTGTTCGCTGCGGTGGAGGAAGCGGAAGGTGTGACACGGCACGCCGGGCCGTCGGGAGGCGAGCACACGAAATAGTGTTCCGCTGCGTCAGTCCGGCGCTTGCCCACGCGCGCGATCCGCTCCTAACAAGCCTCACCTTTCGTCATTATGGCGGTAAGCTGAGGAGAACGGGTTTGCGTATTCTTGATGATTTGGCTTTGCTCGCGGGCCGGCTGCTGGTGGCCTCCCTGTTCCTGCCTGCGGGCATCGGCAAGATCGGCAACGTCGCCGGCTTCGCCGCGAGCCTCGCCGCCAAGGGCGTGCCCATGCCGACCCTGATGGCCTATCTGACCATCGCGGTGGAAGTGGGCGGCGGCCTGCTGCTGATCCTCGGCGTCATTCCGCGCATCGTGGCGGTGGTGCTGGCCGGCTTCGTGGTGATCGCCACCGCCACCTCGCACCTGTTCTGGCTGATCCCGGATCCGGCCGCAGCCGCCGGCCAGCAGATCCACTTCTTCAAGAACGCGGCCATCATCGGCGGCCTGCTGGTCTATTTCGCCGCCGGCCCAGGCCGCTTCGCCCTCGGCCGCAAGGAATGGAACTGAGCGGTCGGCAGGGCTTGAGCGGGACCTAGAGCGATTTCCGCTCGCCTTGGCTCACGGAAGTCGCTCTAGAACCTTGCGTTAACGCGTTTTCTTCACGCGAACCGGTGTCCACTTCGCTCGAAAACGCTTTAGTCCCCGCCGTAGCGGTGGAGGTCGGAGCCGTGGCGGCGCAGCCAGGCTTCGGCCTCCCGGCGGTTCGGGCACACCTGCTCCACCAGCCGCCAGAAGCGCGGGCCGTGATTCATCTCCAGCCGGTGGGCGACTTCGTGGGCGGCCAGATAGTCCAGCACGAAGGGCGGCGCCATGACGAGCCGCCACGAGAAGGACAGGTCGCCCCGTGCCGAGCACGAGCCCCAGCGGCTCGCGGTATCGCGCAGGGTGATGCGGCCCACCTCCACCTTCAGCGCGCCCGCATAATGCTTGACCGCGGCGACCAGCGCCTGCCGCCCTGCGCGTTTGAGGTAGTCCTGCACCCGCCGCGCCAGGTGGGGCGCCTCGCCCGCCACATGCAGGGCGGGCTGGCCATCGGCGTCCGGCGCCACCCAGACGGTGCCGCGCGCGTGCGGGCAATGGACGATGCGATGGGGCGTGCCGTGGATGGGGATGAGCGCGCCGGGCTCGAACGGCACCTTTTCCGGCAGGCGCACCAGGCGCACGCGCACCCATTCGCGCTGGCGCTGCACGAAGTCGCGGGCGAAGGCGAGGGGCACGTGGGGCGGGGCGGTGAGCGTCACATCCCGGGAGGCGGCGCGCACACGCAGGGTGAGCCTCCGGGCTTGCGGGTGCCGACGTACCGCCACGCGCAACAGCCCGTCATCGAGCATCAGCTCGATCCATTCCGCCGCCCGTGGTGCGGGCGGCCTGGGGTCCTGGCGGCGAAACAGCATGGGGACAACCGGGGCGAGGTTACCTCCGCATCTTCCCCCCATTCGCTTCGCCCTGCCAGTGCTAAGTCGGAGCAACTCGGGGATAAAAGGCGGTCACATTCGTGTTGAGGGAAAACACGTCGGGACCGTCCTCCACCGCCTCGGGGGCCGGCCGGGCGCTGGGCGCGTGGGCGGTGGCGCCGCGGGGCAGCTCCTGGGACAGGATGAAGTCGGCGATGCGCGGGGCGATCTCCGAGCGGAAGCGCGAGCCGTTGAACACGCCGTAATGGCCGACGCCCGGCTGCTCGTAATGGGCGCGCTTGTCCTCGGGAATGCGCGGGCAGATCTTGTGCGCCGCCTTGGTCTGGCCGATGCCGGAGATGTCGTCCTTCTCGCCTTCCACCGTCATCAGCGCGACGCGGTGGATGGCGTCGGGCTTCACCGGCTGGGAATGGTGCAGGATCTCGCCCTTCGGCAAGGCGTGGGTGATGAACACGTTCTCAACCGTTTCGATATAGAACTCGGCCGTCAGGTCCATCACCGCCAGATACTCGTCGTAGAAGTCGCGATGCTTCTCGGCCGAATCGCCGTCGCCCTGCACCAGATGGTGGAACAGGTCCCAATGGGCCTGGAGGTGGCGGTCGAGATTCATGGACATGAAGCCGTTCAGCTGCAGGAAGCCGGGATAGACCTCCCGCATGGCGCCGGCATGGGGCCACGGCACGGTGGTGAGCACGTGGCGCTTGAACCAGTCGATGCCGCGATCCTTGGCGAGGGCATTCACCGCCGTCGGCGCCTCGCGGGTGTCGATGGGACCGCCCATGAGGATCATGGACTTGGGCACGAAGGGATCTTCCTCCGCCTCCATGCGCGCCACCGCCATCATCACCGGCACCGCCGGCTGGCACACCGCCATCACGTGGCAGTCACCGCCCATGCGATGGAAGATGGCGATGAGGTAGTCCACATAGTCCGACAGGCTGAAGCGCCCTTCGGTGAGGGGCACCAGCTTGGCGTCCACCCAGTCGGTGACATAGACATCGTGGGTGGGCAGCATGGCTTCCACCGTGCCGCGCAGCAAAGTGGCGTGGTGGCCGGACACCGGGGCGACGATGAGCAGGCGCGGCTGCGGTCCGCGCGGCGGATATTCGAACGCGCGCTCGAAATGCAGCAGGTTGCAGAACGGGCGCTGCCACACGGTGTTGATGTGCACCGGCACCTTCTGCCCGCCCACGGTGGTGTGGGTGATGCCCCAGTCCGGCTTGCCGTAGCGTCGCGTGGTGCGCTCGAACAGCTCGCAGGCGGCCGCCATGGACTTGCCGAGGGTGGTGTGGGACACCGGATTGATCGGGTTGTTGAGGACCGCCCGGCTGGCATCCGCCACCGCCCGCGACGGGTTGAGCGCGGCGTACCCCATCTCGTACATCCAGTAGAGCGGGGTCGACAGGCCGACGTCACCCTGGCGCGGCAAACGCAGCGCGCTCGCGAACTCACCGATTGCCATCTGCGCTCCTCGCGATTAGTGCGCTCCGTTACGGGTGGCGCCTTATCCGAAACGTGAGCGCACTTGCAGGTTTGGTCAATGCCGACAAAAGACATAGAGTCCGCTTCGCGCAAGCTTGTGGTATCTGGGCCACTGTTCCCTTGCATCACCTTGGGGAATGCAGGGACTCCATGCCGTGCGGACTGCCTTCAAGTCGCTGATCGGAAAGGCGCACTCTCATGAGCACCGCCTTCGTCACGCCGCCCCACGGCCGCTCCTTCGGGCTGCGCCTCGACACGCTGATTCGCCTGCGCTGGCTGGCGGTGTCCGGGCAGATCCTGGCGCTGGTGGTGGTGAACCTCGGGCTCGGCTTTCCGCTGCCGCTGACCCCCTGCCTTGCCGTGGTGGGCCTGTCGGCGCTGGTGAACGTGCTGCTGCGGGTAAAATATCCGGTGGCCCGCCGGCTCGGCGATGCCGCCGCCGGGCCGCTGCTCGCCTACGACGTGCTCCAGCTCACCGCCCTTCTCTACCTCACCGGCGGGCTGAAGAACCCGTTCGTGCTGCTGTACCTCGCCCCGGTCATGATCTCCTCCACCGCCCTGTCCTGGAGCACCACGGTGCTTTTGGGCGTGCTCGCGGTGACCTGCGCGGGAACGGTGGGCCTGTGGGCGCGGCCGCTGCCTTGGGCGGGCGGCAACCTGCCGGTGCTGCCGGACCTCTATCTCGCCGGCATCTGGGTGTCCCTGTCGGTGGCGGTGGGCTTCATCGGCCTCCACGCCTGGCGGGTGGCGGAAGAGGCGCGGGAGCTGGCCGACGCCTTGGCCGCCACCGAGCTGGTGCTGGCGCGCGAGCAGCACCTGTCCGCCATCGACGGCCTCGCCGCCGCCGCCGCCCACGAACTGGGCACGCCGCTCTCCACCATTGCCCTGGTGGTGAAGGAGATGCAGCGCGCCATGACCGCGAACGATCCCCTCGCGGAGGACGTGGCGCTGTTGCGCGACCAGGCCAACCGCTGCCGCGACATCCTGCAGAAGCTCACGTCCTTAAGTTCGGGCGACGCGCCGTTCGATCGCATGCCGCTGGCCCTGCTGCTGGAGGAAGTGGTGGAGCCGCACCGCAATTTCGGCATCGCCATCAATGTGCAGGTGAAGGACGATCCGGACGCGCCGGTGATCGCCCGCAATCCCGGCCTGCTCTACGGCCTGGGCAATCTGGTGGAGAATGCGGTGGATTTCGCCGCCACGCGGGTGGATATCAGCGCCCAGTGGAGTCTCGCCGGCCTCGACATCGTGGTGGCAGACGACGGGCCGGGCTTTTCGCCGGAGGTGAGCGGGCGCATCGGCCAGCCCTATGTGACATCCCGTGCCCGCGACCGGTTGGAAGAGGACGGCGAAAGCGGTCTCGGCCTCGGTTTCTTCATTGCCAAGACCCTACTCGAGCGGACCGGGGCGACCCTGAGCTTCCAGAACCGTTTCCCGCCCGAGACCGGCGCCGTCATCCGCATGCATTGGCCGCGCAAGGCGCTGGCCATCGAGACGGATGAATACGCGACAAAGGGACGCGGATCGGATTAATCTACCAGGCAGGCGGCGTAGAAAGCCGCAGCCAGTTCTGTTCGTAACCGGCCCTGCCGGAACTGGATTTGAGGAAGACGTTATGAATGAGACGACGCCGCCCGACGTAGGGGAAGACCGGTCGGTTCTGATCGTGGACGACGACCGTTCCTTCCTGCAGCGTCTCGCGCGGGCCATGGAAGCCCGCGGCTTCGAGGTGGCCACGGCGGAGACGGTGGCCGACGGCCTCGCCCGCGTGGAAGCCTCGGCCCCGGCCTATGCGGTGGTGGACATGCGCCTCGGCGACGGCACCGGGCTCGACGTGATCTCGGCGCTGAAGCGGCACCGGCCCGGCGCGCGGGCCATCGTGCTCACCGGCTACGGCAACATCGCCACGGCGGTGACGGCGGTGAAGCTGGGCGCGGTGGACTATCTGGCGAAGCCTGCGGATGCCGACGACGTGGTGGCCGCGCTACTCGCCAGCGCCGACCACAAGCCGATCCCGCCGGAAAACCCCATGTCCGCCGACCGGGTGCGGTGGGAGCATATCCAGCGCGTCTACGAATTGTGCGGCCGCAACGTCTCCGAGACCGCCCGCCGCCTCTCCATGCACCGCCGCACCCTCCAGCGGATCCTGGCCAAGCGCGCACCGCGGTAGCGGCCCGCGCAGGGGAGGGACTCGGCGCGCCGCGTTGCGGTAGGGGCGCGCGTCCCATTTTGAAAGCTGCCGCTGGGACCGGGAACGATGTGAATCTTCCTCCGCAAGCGGGAGAGGGAGCGGCGTCCGGCCCCGGTTTGCTGGAAACCGCGCTACATCAGCCCCCGGAGCAGCTCCGGGTCATAGAGCACGGCCAGGCGGGTGGCGGCGGCGCGGGCGAAGCGCAGGGTCAGGGCCTTGCGGGTGGCCGGCGCCAGCGGATGCACCGGCGGCTGGCGCAAGCATTCCGCTCCGAAGGCGTCCGCCACCAGCAGCCCGGTCTCCTCCGGCAGGATCTCGATCGGGAAATCGAGCGGCACGGCGAACAGCAGCCGGTCGCAGAAGGCGCGGTATTCCGGCCACTTGGCGTCGGTGCGGAAATCCACCACCGACGACTTGATCTCGATGATGGTGATCTCGCCCTTCGGCCCCAGCGCCAGGATGTCCGCCCGCCGCCCCGTCACCAGCGCGAATTCCGGAATGCCGGCGAGCCCGGCCAGCGCCAGATGCCGCAGCACGCCGCGCTGCACGGCCCGCGCCGTCTCCGACTGGCGCCCGTCCGGCCGCAGCTCTGGCAGCAGATCCCTCACGGCTTGGATTCCACGGGGGTGGCCCCCGCTTCGGCCTCGGCGGGGGTGGCGGCAAAGCCGCGCTTGATGGCGGCGTTGAGCTCGCCGCCGAACACGAAGATGGATGCCGTGAGGTACAGGAAGACCAGGGCGATCATCACCGAGGCGAGGCCGGCATAGGTGGTGACATAATTGGCGGGGAATTCGGCGAGGTAGAAGCCGAAGGTAGTGGCCGCCACCAGCCACAGCACCAGCGTGACGAGGATGCCCGGCGCCACCTCGGCGAGCGAGCGCCGCCCCGCCGGCAGCCACAGATGGGCCACCACCAGCGACACCACCAGGATGATGGAGGTGGCGCCGAAGCGGATCAGGGTGATGGCGCCCGAGAACGGCTTGAGCGCCGGCACCTGCGCCACCGCCGCCTGCCACAGCAGCGGCCCCAGCACCACCAGGAACGACAGGGCCAGCATGGAGACGGCGGCCAGCAGCACGTAGCCGATGGATTCCAGCCTGAGCCAGTACCAGGAGCGCATCTCCTTCACCCCATAGGCGCGGTTGAGGCCGATGCGCAGGCTCTCGATGCCGTTGGAGGAGAAGTAGATGGCGAGCACCACGCCATAGGTGAGCACGTCGGTGCGCACCTGGTTCACCACATTGTAGATCTCGCGAGAGATCGGCCCGGCCACCTGCTGGGGCCAGGTCTCCAGGATCAGCTGGATGGTCTCGTTGGCCAAAGGCTGGAGGTTGAGGAAGCCGGCCAGCGCAGTCACGAAGATCAGGAACGGGAACAGCGACATCAGCGCCGACAGGGCGATATGGCTGGCGATCGCCCAGCCGTCGTCGGCGGCGAAGGTCCAGAACGCATCCAGCGGAATATGGATGATGCGCCGCAGCATAAAGACTCCCGTTTCCTCCCACATCGGGCTTTCCTCCGCGATTGGCAAGCGCGCGCCCCGCGCGCCTCCTGTGCGTCCTCTGCGCGCCCGCGTGCATTCCGTGCACTCCGCACCTGTTGGCGAAGGGCGGGGCCATGGGATAGGAACGGGGCAGGCGGCACCTGCGTCGCCGCGTCCGAGCGTTTGCGGAGAGGACCATGCCGAGCCCCGACCCGGGACCCGCCTCGCCCAGCCTCATGGAGCGGCTCTCCGGCCTCTTGAGCCCCAGTCATTTCAAGCTCGGGCTGCGGGCGGCCTTCGCCGGGCTCGTGGCCTATGGGCTGGCCACCGGCCTGGCGCTGCCCAACGGCTATTGGGCGGTGCTCACCGCGGTGCTGGTGGTGCAGGCCACCATCGGCGCCAGCCTGACGGTGGCCATCGACCGGGCGCTGGGCACCGTGGTGGGCGGCGTGGTCGGCGTGGTGGCGGCCATGCTGGCGGGCAATTCGGCGACGCTGACCTATGTGGCGCTGGGCGTCGCCGTGTTCTTCACCGCCACCCTGTCGGCCCGCTCGGCCAGCTACAAGCTGGCGCCGGTGACGGTGGTGATCGTGCTGCTGTCCGATCCCAGCCACCTGGAGCCGTGGCTGTCGGGCCTGCACCGGGTGTTCGAGATCGCGGTGGGCGGGGTGGTGGGCATGGCCTCGTCCATCCTGATCCTGCCCGAGCGGGCGCTGCTGCGGCTGTTTCCCTTCTGTGCCAAGGCCCTGCGCCTGAACGCAGGGCTGCTGGAGCTGGGCCGCGACGGGCTGCTGGGCCGCGGCCTCGACCCCTCGGCCCTCGACCGGCTGAATTCCGCCGCCCGCCAGGCCCTGCGCGCCGCCGACGCGCGCATCGCCGAGGCGCTGCGCGAACAGGTGGGCGGATTGGCCGGGCAGGTGGATCCGGCGCCGGTGGTGCGCGGCTGCCGCCGGCTGTGGCACTCGGTGATCATCCTGCTGCGCGGTGCCGACCGGCCCATGGACAAGGACGTGGCCGCCCGCGTCGCCCCGAGCCTGGATGCCGCCGTGGCCGGGCTGAACGGCCATATCCTCGCCCTCGCCGATCGCCTCGACGGGCTGGCGGTGGAAGGGCTGGAGGAAAAGGCGCAGGCCGCGCGGGCGGCGGTGGCGGCGCTGGAGGCCGAGGCCGAGCGCCTCAACGGCGAGGGCGTGCTGGAGACGGCGGGCGCCGACACCCTGACTTCGCTGTTCGCGGCAGTCTCCGCCTGCAACCATGTGCGGGAAAACCTGGAAGACCTTGCCGCCCGCTTCGACGAGGTCGAGGCGGAACGGTAACAGAATCCGCTAGCTTGGCAGCAGGCGCGATTCTTCCGGGCGGAAACAATTTATTTTCCAGTGAAAAATATTCCGTCTGTGCAGCGGCGGGCATGGGAAGAAGGTCGGATCGACCCTTCCACCGAATTCCTCTCTAAGTCACCGGCACCGCGTCGCCTGTGGCGGCGCACACGGCAGCCGTAATCAGGCGTTGCTTTGGGCCGGTTCCAAGGCAAGGATAAGCCAATTCTGCAACGCACAATCGGGGAGAAAGCCTTCATGAGCGCCAGCGCCGCCCTTCAGACCGTCGACACCGACACCCTGGATGCCGTTGCGCTGGGCCGCACGGCCACGGCGCGGCTGGAAGCCCTGCTGGCGGAAGCGACCTCCCTGGTGAAGGCGCAGGTGACCGAGGGCGGTCGCATCTCCCCCGCGCTGCTGGAGCGCGAGCAGCGCTCCGCCCACGGCCTCGCCTGGCTCGCAACCTACGTCTTCTCCGTGCGCGAGCTGGTGCATTATGCCGACCGCCTCACCGAGATGGGCAAGTTCGGCGCCACCGAAAAGCTGATCGTGCAGATCGGCCTCGGCGAATATGTCGCCCAGATCCTCGGCGGCATTCCCATGAGCCAGGGCGAGATCGTCCGGCTCGGCGACCTCTACATTTCGGAAGACACCGAGGCCGCCCTGCGCGCCGACCCGGCCATTGCTGCCCTCGCGGCCAAGGGCAACACGGCAGCGAGCCGCGCGGCGCTGGCGGACATCATCCGCGGCGCCCACCCCACCGGCACCATCGGCGAAGCCGGCCTCGACGAGACCACCGAGGCCATGCGCACCGAGATGCACCGCTTCGTGGAGGCGGAGGTGGCCCCCCACGCCCACGAATGGCATCTGAAGAACGACTATATCCCGATCGAGATCATCACCCACCTCTCCGAGATGGGCGTGTTCGGCCTCACGATTCCCGAAGAGTTCGGCGGCCTTGGCCTGCCGAAGGAGGCCATGTGCGTGGTCACCGAGGAGCTGTCGCGCGGCTATATCGGCGTCGGCTCGCTGGGCACCCGCTCGGAGATCGCGGCGGAGCTGATCCTCGCCGGCGGCACCGACGACCAGAAGGCCCATTACCTGCCCAAGCTCGCGGCCGGCGAGATCCTGCCCACGGCAGTGTTCACCGAGCCCAACACCGGCTCGGACCTGGCATCGCTCCGCACCCGCGCGGTGAAGGACGGCGACGTTTATAAGGTCTCTGGCAACAAGACCTGGATCACCCATCCCGTCCGCGCCGACGTGATGACGCTGCTGGTGCGCACCAATCCGGCCGAGCCCGGCTACAAGGGCCTGTCCATCCTGCTCGCCGAGAAGCCGCGCGGCTCGGATGAGAACCCGTTCCCCGCCGAGGGCATGACCGGCGGCGAGATCGAGGTGCTCGGCTATCGCGGCATGAAGGAATACGAGATCGGCTTCGACGGCTTCACCGTGCCGGCGGCCAACCTGCTGGGCGGCGAGGAGGGGCAGGGCTTCAAGCAGCTCATGACCACCTTCGAGAGCGCCCGCATCCAGACCGCCGCCCGCGCCGTGGGCGTGGCCCAGGCGGCCATGGAGGTGGGCCTGAAATATGCCGAGGAGCGCGTGCAGTTCGGCAAGGCGCTGATCCATTTCCCCCGCGTCGCCGACAAGATCGTGATGATGGCGGTGGAGACCATGATCGCCCGCCAGATCACCTACTTTGCCGCTCGCGCCAAGGACGAGGGGCGCCGCACTGATCTTGAGGCCGGCATGGCCAAGCTGCTGGGCGCCCGCGTGGCCTGGGCGGCGGCGGACAATGCGCTGCAGATCCACGGCGGCAACGGCTTCGCGCTGGAATATCCGGTGTCGCGCATCCTGTGCGACGCGCGCATCCTCAACATCTTCGAGGGCGCGGCCGAGATCCAGGCGCAGGTGATCGCCCGCCGCCTGCTCGACGGCGGGAACTGAGGCCGGTCCCGTCTCCGGCCCTGTATGGGCCGGGGAGGGGGGAGGCGAACCGTCGGTGGGGCGCGGACTATGAGCGGGGCCGTGGTGATCGAGGATGCCCTGCCCGGCGACGAGGCCGACTGGCGCCGGCTCTGGGCAGGCTACAACGCCTTCTATGAGGCGAATGTGGCCCCGCAGATCACCGACCACACGTGGCAGCGCATCCTTGATCCTGCGTCCCCCCTGCTGGGCCGCGTCGCCCGGCGCGACGGGGGGCTGGCCGGCTTCTCCATCAGCGTCCTGCATGAGGGCACCTGGGTCGCGGCCCCGGTCTGCTATCTGGAGGACCTGTTCGTCGATCCAGCCTGCCGGGGCCTCGGCATCGGCCGCCGCCTGATCGCGGACCTCGTCAGCCTCGGCAAGGAGAGGGGCTGGTCGCGCCTGTACTGGCACACCCGCCAGGACAACCCGGCGCGCCGGCTCTATGACGCCTTTGTCGAGGCCGACGATTTCGTCCGGTACCGCATGGAGCTGTGAGGCCGGCGGGCGCCGCTCGCGGCGCCTATTTCAGCCGGTCGGCGCTGTCTTTCGCATAGGTTTCCAGAGACCGGGGCGCGTGGCCGGTCAGCGTCTCCACGTCGGGGGTGACGGCGGCGGTCCAGCCCTCGCGCACCGGCACGAAGATGGTGGCGAGGAAGCGGGCATAGTCCTGCGGCACGCCGGCGCCCACAAGGATGCCGACGAAAGTGTCGTCGTCGATGGGGGTGTAGGCGACCGGCCTGCCGATGACCTTGGCGAGGATCGCCGCCGCCTCCCCATAGCCCAGCGCCTCAGGTCCGGTGAGATTGAAGGCGCGGCCGTCGAAGCGGTCGGAGGTCAGCACCGCCGCGGCGCTTTCGGCGATGTCGCGGGTATCGATGAAGCTGGACTTGCCCGCGCCCGCCGGCAAGGCGATGACGCCGTGGTCGAGGCCGGCCTTCCAGAAGGTGTGGAAATTGTCCGCGAACCAGTTGGGCCGCAGGATCACGTAAGGCGTGCCTGACGCCTCCAGCGCCCGCTCCACCTGCCGGTAGGGGATGGCTTCATCCGCATCTGCGCCGAGCACGCTCTGGAACACCACCTTCACCTTGCGGGCGGCCGCGGCCTCGATCAGCGGCAGGATCTGGCCCTTGGGATCGGTGGACCCGGTGGGCAGCATCACGAACGCGCTTGTCACCCCGTCGAAGGCCGGGCCGAAGGTGGCGGGATCGGCGATATCGAAGGCGACGCCCTCGGCCCCGTCCACCGCCTTGCCCGAGCGCGAGGCGGCCTTCACCCGCGCGCCGCGCGCCTTGAGCGCCTCAACCAGGGGGCGCCCCACATTGCCGGTGGCCCCGATCACCAGAATCGCGTCGCTCATGTCCTGCTCCCGAAATGCTGCCGGATGGGTTTCTATTGGAAACCACGTATCGGGGGGATACATACAGGCCCTGCCGGTGGCCCGAAAGAGAGCACCTGAAGCTCACATGGTCACCGCCGGGAAACCGGCCACCGGGTGGAGGGACCATGGATCTGCCCTACGACGTCTATCAGGATCGCTGCCCCACCCGGATGGTGCTGGACCGGCTGGCGGACAAATGGGCGCTGCTGATCCTCGACCGGCTGCGGGATGGCCCGGTCCGGTTCAATCATTTGCGGCGCGACATCGCCGGCATCTCGCAGAAGGTGCTGTCGCAGACCCTGAAGAAGCTGGAGCGGGACGGGCTGATCTCGCGGCAGGTGTTCCCCACCGTGCCGGTGACGGTGGAATATGCCCTCACGGGCCTCGGCCGCACCCTCACCGACACCGTCGCCGCCCTCGCCCACTGGGCCGAGGCCAACATGGACGCCGTGCTCGCCGCCCAGAAGGCCTATGATTCCATCGCGCGGTGATCGCCGGCGCGGCGGAGCTACTCCGCCTCCTCTTCCGGCCCCGGCACATATTCCAGGATGTCTCCCGGCTGGCAGCCGAGGGTCTCGCAGATGCGCGCCAGCGTGTCGAACCGCACACCCCGCACCTTGCCCGACTTCAGCAGCGAGACGTTCTGCTCGGTGATGCCGATGCGCTCGGCAAGCTCGCGCGAGCGCATCTTGCGGCGCGCCAGCATGACGTCGAGATTGACGATGATGGGCATGTTGCTCCCATAGCCCTTCGCATCAGAGCGTTTTCGAGCGAAGTGGATACCGGTTCGCGTGAAGAAAACGCGTTAGAACAAAAATCTAGAGCGATTGCCGTGAGCCGGGGCGAGCGGAAAACGCTTTAGACGAAGCTTGCATTTTCTTCGGCGATTCGCGCCGCCTCGCGCATGACCGCGCCGACCCCGATGATCAGCAGCCCGACGATCACCGCCACCACGTCGTGGCTCGACAGCGACACGGCGAGGGCGCGTTCGCCGGGGGGATTGCCCAGGGTGAGTGCGACGCTCAGCGCCGCGCCGGTGAACGGGCTGATCAGTCCCTGGACGGCAACCGCCGCTCCGAAGCGTTCGAGGCGGTGCGCCAGCATCTGCGAGATGAGCTCGCCACGTCCGAAGTCGCGGAAGATCTGGCGGACCTGCAGCAATCCATAGGTCAGGATGCCGAGCGGCACGGCGGAGATGACGAGGCCCGCGCACAGGCTCGCGCCGTCGAGCGAGACCTGGTGCCCGGCGAGCCCGAGGCGCGGCACCACCATCTGCTCCACGAGGGCCGGACGCAGCCAGATGCCGAGGCCGGATGCCACCAGCAGCAGCACCACCACGAGGGTGGCCAGGGAGAGGGCACGGCCGAGACGCACGACGCGATCGAGGCGGGGGTCGAGGGGCGGAGGAGACATGAGAGGGCTTTCCTTGACGCAATCAAAATTTATCGTAAAACAATAATAATGCAATCTTTAATGAGAATAGATATGCGTCTCGGCCGTGCCTTCGTCCGCCGCTCCCTGCTCCTGCTGTCGCTGGCCCTGTCCGTCGGCGCCTGCTCGCATGTTCCCGTCAGCAGTCTGCCGCAGCTGGCGAGCCTTGATCTCGATACGGCGGATCTCTCGGTGCTGCGCGCCGCCGTGCGGGCGCCCAAGGAGATCGCGCCGGTGCCCGGCGGCGCGTTCGTGATCATGTCCTATTGGCGCCAGGGCGAGGAGGGTCGCAAGACTACCGTCCAGGCGTTGCTGGAGGTAGAGGTTGACCCGAGGGCGCTCGCCGCCCTGAAGGAAGAGGAGCGCGAGGGGCAGCGCATCACCGTGTTCCGCCTGACCGACGAGGGGCGGCGCAAGCTCGAGGCGGCCCGCGGCGAGGCGCTGGCGCTCAAGTCGGACGAGCTTGCCAAGGGGCGCCGCCTCCACGGCTCCCTCGCCGTGTCCGCGGAGGGCTGCGTGCGGGGGATGCTGCCGTCCGGCCCGCTGCCGCTCAGCACCTACCTGCGGCTGAAGCCCGGCGGAAACTTCGTGCCGCTGATCCAGGACGTGGATCTGCGCACCCTCCTGGCGCAGGCCGGCTCCGACGAAACCGTCATGAAGGCCTGTGCCGGCTGACGCGCTTCACGGCTCGGTGCCGGGCGGGGGGATCTCCAGCTCCATCACCTCGTGGCCGGTGAGCTTGAAGAAGGCGCGCAGGGCTGCCGGGGTGAGCACGGTGGTGCGCTCATTGGTGAGGGGGTGGCAGCCCACTGCCTCGGCGCGTAGCAGCTCGGCGTCGATGGCCACCTTCACCAGCCCGGCCGTGTCATTGGCCGCGGCGAGCAGGGTCACCGATCCCGGCAGCACGCCGAGATGCTCGTAGAGCGCCTCCGCCGAGCCGAAGGAGAGCGAGCCCTTGGCCCCCAGCGGCCCCTTCAGCGCCTTGAGGTTCACCGGCGTGTCCTCGGCGATGGCCACGAGGAAATAGGTCTTCTTCCCGTCGCGCAGGAACAGGTTTTTGGTGTGGGCGCCGGGAATGTCACCGCGCAGGGCCTGGGATTCGGCCACCGTATGCACCGGCGGATGGGCATGGGTGGTGGCGGGAATGCCGTTGTTGGCAAGCAGGTCGAGGAGCGCGTCGGGGGTCAGGGGCATCGGGCTGTCTGGCGTGGGAGGAGGGGGCACCTGCGCCGCCCGCGCGAATCGCGGGCGAGCGACCCGTCAGGCGGTATGGCATGGCCATGCCGCCGGTCGGCTCCCGGCTGTACCCCCGCCGCGCCGCGGCGTGCAAGCGCGGGAGCCGCGGGCCAGCCATGCCGGATCGGCCTGTGCTGGCGCAAGGGCAGCGCCGGAACCTGCCTCTCAAGCGTGCAGAAGCAACAGTGTTGTGCCGCTGCGTTGCTCTTTCGCTCCTGCACAAATTCCGTAAGACTAAGGTCGAAAAGCGGTTGCGATCCGCTCCGGGGGAAGGGTTGCCAGATGACGAGTGCGGTTTGGTCCATTGAGGCGCCGGGCGACGAGGAAGTGAAGGATCGGCCCCTGCGCGAGGATATTCGCCTGCTGGGGCGGATTCTCGGCGATACGGTGCGCGAGCAGGAGGGCGAGGAGGTGTTCGAGCTGGTGGAGCGCATCCGCCAGACCTCCATCCGCTTCCACCGCGACGACGACGAGGCGGCCCGCAAGGAGCTGGGCGGCCTGCTGGAGCAGCTCTCGTCCCAGCGCGCCGTCGATATCATCCGCGCCTTCAGCTATTTCTCCCACCTCGCCAACATCGCCGAGGACGAGCACCATATCCGCCGCAACCGCGCCCACGCCATCGCCGGCTCGGCGCCGCGGGCGGGAAGCCTTGCCTATTCCCTCGCCCGCGCCGAGGCGCTGGGCATCGGGCCGCAGCAGCTCACCGACTTCTTCTCGGGCGCGCACATCAGCCCGGTGCTCACCGCCCACCCGACCGAGGTGCGCCGCAAGAGCACCCTCAACCGCGAGATGGAAATCGCAGCTTTGCTGGACCGCCGCGAGCGCGTGGTGCCCACCCCGGCGGAGCAGGAGCAGGACGAGGAAACGCTGCGCCGCGCCGTGCTCACCCTGTGGCAGACCGCGCTGCTGCGCCGCATCAAGCTGACGGTGCTGGACGAGGTGGCCAACGGCCTGTCCTATTATGACTACACCTTCCTCACCGAGCTGCCGCGCCTCTACTGCTCCATCGAGGACCACGTCTCGCAGGGCGGCTCCGAGGTAGCGCTACCTTCATTCCTGCGCATCGGCAGCTGGATCGGTGGCGACCGCGACGGCAATCCCTTCGTCACCGCCGACGTGCTGAAGGAGACGGTTCGCGTCCACCGCGACCGCATCCTTGCCCATTACGAGCAGGAGCTGACCGCGCTGGGTGCCGAACTCTCCCTCGGCGCGCGGCTCATCAAGGTCTCGCCGGAGCTGGCGGAACTGGCCGCCCGCTCTCCCGACCGCTCCCAGGAGCACCGCGAGGAGCCCTACCGCCTGGCGCTTGCCTATGTGCTCGGTCGGTTGCGGATCACCGCCCACCACCTGAAGGGCGAGGCGCCGGAAGGCGTTGAGGCGGAGGAGGCCGGCGGCCTCGCCCCTTACGAGAACGCCGCCGCGCTGAAGGCCGACCTCGACATCATCTATGCCTCGCTCTGCGACAATGGATCGAAGGTGCTGGCGCGCGGGCGGCTGCGGCTGCTGCGGCGGGCGGTGGACTGCTTCGGCTTCCACCTCGCCTGCATCGACCTCAGGCAAAACTCCGACGTGCACGAGCGCGTGGTGGCCGACCTGTTCGAGAAGGTGGCCCCCGGCACCAATTACGTCGGCCTCGACGAGGAGGCGCGCATCGCCCTCCTGCTGCAGGAGCTGGCCACCGCCCGCCCGCTGGCCTCGCCCTTCCTCGCCTATGCGGAGGAGACCCAGTCGGAGCTCGCCATCCTGCGCATGGCCGCCGAGGCGCACCGCGCGCTGGGGCGCGCGGTCATCCCCAACTGCATCATCTCCAAGGCCGAGGGCGTCTCCGACCTGCTGGAAGTGGCGCTGCTGCTGAAGGAGGTGGGCCTCGTCACCGCCGACGGCACCACGGCGCTCAACATCATCCCGCTGTTCGAGACCATCGGCGATCTTCAGGTCTGCGCCAGGGTGATGGACCGGGTGCTCTCCATCCCGGCCTATCGCAAGCTGGTGACGAGCCGCGGCGACGAGCAGGAAGTGATGCTCGGCTATTCCGACAGCAACAAGGATGGCGGCTTCGTCACCTCCGGCTGGGAATTGTACAAGGCCGAGATCGGCCTCATCGAGGTGTTCCGCGCCCACAATGTGCGCCTGCGCCTGTTCCACGGCCGGGGCGGCTCGGTGGGGCGCGGCGGCGGGCCGAGCTACGATGCCATCCTCGCCCAGCCGGGCGGGGCGGTGAACGGGCAGATCCGCATCACCGAGCAGGGCGAGATCATCGCCTCCAAATATTCCAACCCGGACATGGGCCGGCGCAACCTGGAGATCCTGGTCTCGGCGACTCTGGAAGCCTCCCTGCTCCAGCCCCAGTACAATGCCCCGCGCACCGAATTCCTCAGCGCCATGGAGGAAATCTCGGATACCGCCTTCGGCGCCTACCGCAACCTCGTCTACGAGACCGAGGGGTTCGAGGATTATTTCTGGTCCTCCACGGTGATCAGCGAGATCGCCACGCTGAACATCGGCTCGCGCCCGGCCTCGCGGGCGAAGACGCGATCCATCGAGAAGCTGCGGGCCATTCCGTGGGTGTTCTCCTGGGCCCAGTGCCGGCTGATGCTGCCGGCCTGGTACGGCTTCGGCTCGGCGGTGGAAGCCTTTGCCGAGCGGCGGCCGGACTATGGCCTGTCGTTCCTTCAGGCCATGTATCGCGAATGGCCGTTCTTCCGCACCCAGCTCTCCAACATGGACATGGTGCTGTCGAAGTCGTCGCTGGCCATCGCCTCGCGCTATGCGGAACTGGTGCCGGACGTGGAGCTGCGCACCCAGATCT
Organism: Xanthobacter oligotrophicus; assembly: GCF_008364685.1. GTDB lineage: Bacteria > Pseudomonadota > Alphaproteobacteria > Rhizobiales > Xanthobacteraceae > Xanthobacter > Xanthobacter oligotrophicus. The sequence continues at coordinate 412,409 of NZ_VTTL01000003.1, read as the reverse complement.
TCGGCCGCATCCGCGCCGAATACGAGCGCACCATCAAATATGTCCTCGCCATCATGGGCCAGCAGAAGCTGCTGGAGGACAACCCGCTGCTCGACCGCTCCATCCGCAACCGCTTCCCCTATCTCGATCCGCTGAACCATCTGCAGATCGAGCTGTTGCGCCAGCACCGCGCCAATTCCGGCGACGACAAGGTGCTGCACGGCATCCAGCTGTCCATCAACGGCATCTCGGCGGGCCTGCGCAACTCGGGGTGAGGGGCCTTAAATTACGCCAGCACCGCTCCCTCCCCCGCAAGCGGGGGAGGGTTCCCATCGTGTCTGGTGGAGGCAGCGGACTTCAAACCGAGGCAGTCACCTTTTTCTCGCCTGCCGGCCCGCGAACGGACCAGCCACTCCTCACTCCCCCGGCTGAAGCGCCGGAGGAGCGGCGGCAGCGGCGCCATGGCCGGCCCCATGGGACGCGTCCGGCGTCGGCTCCACCGTGCCGTGACCGTGCTGGGTGAGCGGCCGGTTGCCCGCAAGGCCCCGCAGCATCACGTAGAACACCGGCGTCAGGAAGATGCCGAAGGCGGTCACGCCGATCATGCCCGCGAACACCGCCGTGCCCATGGCGTTGCGCATCTCCGCCCCGGCGCCGATGGAGGTGACCAGCGGCACCACGCCCATGATGAAGGCGAGCGAGGTCATCAGGATCGGCCGCAGCCTGAGCCGGCTCGCCTCCAGCGCCGCCTGAACCGGGGTGCGGCCGGCGAATTCCAGCTCGCGGGCGAACTCCACGATCAGGATGGCGTTCTTGGCCGAAAGCCCCACCAGCACCACGAGGCCGATCTGGGTGAAGACATTGTTGTCCCCGCCCGCGAGCCACACCCCGGTCATGGCCGCGAACAGGCCCGTGGGCACGATCATGATGATCGCGAGCGGCAGCATCAGGCTTTCGTACTGGGCCGCCAGCACCAGGAAGACGAGGAAGATGGCGAGCGGGAACACCCACACCGCCGAATTGCCGGCGAGGATGTCCTGGTAGGTCAGCTCCGTCCATTCGAAGGAGAAGCCCTTGGGCAGCGTCTCGGCCGCGATGCGCTCCACCGCCGCCTGCGCCTCTCCGGAGGAGAAGCCGGGGGCAGCGCCGCCGTTCACGTCCGCCGAGAGGAAGCCGTTGTAGCGCATGGCCCGCTCCGGCCCCGCCGCCGAGCGCACCTTGAGCAGCGCCGAGAGCGGTATCATCTCGCCGGTGGCCGAGCGCACCTTCAGGGTCCCCACATCCTCGGGCCGGGCGCGGAACGGGGCGTCCGCCTGCACCCGCACCGTGTAGGTGCGCCCGAAGGTGTTGAAGTCGTTCACATAGGCCGAGCCCAGATAGATCTGCATGGTGTCGAACACGTCGGTGACGGCCACGTTCAGCTGGCGCGCCTTTACCCGGTCGATGTCGGCGAACAGCTGCGGCACGTTCACCTGGTAGGAGGAGAACAGGCCGGCCAGCTCCGGCGCGGTGGCGGCTTTCGCGAGAAACGCCTTGGTCGCCTCATCGAGCGCGGCATAGCCGCGGCCGGCGCGATCCTCGATCTGGAACTTGAACCCGCCGATGGTGCCGAGCCCCTGGACCGGGGGCGGGGGGAACATGGCGATCATCGCATCCGGGATGGCGGCGAATTTCTGGTTCAAAGTCAATGCGATGGCGTTGCCGGACAGGGCCGGCGACTTGCGTGCCTCGAACTCGTCCAAACCGACAAAAACAATGCCGGAGTTGGAGGAGTTCGTGAACCCGTTGATGCTGAGGCCAGGGAAGGCGATGGCCGACTTCACGCCCTCCTGCTTGAGGGCGATGTCGCTCATGTGGCGGATCACCTCTTCCGTGCGGTCCAGCGTGGCGCCGTCTGGAAGCTGAGCGAAGCCAACGAGATACTGCTTGTCCTGCCCCGGCACGAAGCCGGGCGGCACGGCGCGGAACAGCACCACCGTCATGGCCACCAGGACCACGTAGAGCCCCAGCATGATCGCCTTGTGGGCGATGGTGCGCTTCACCACACTGCCATAGGCATTGGAGCCTTTCACGAATGCCTTGTTGAAGCCCTTGAAAAACCAGCCGAAACAGAAGTCCATCAGGCGCGTGAGGCGGTCCTTGGGCGCATCATGCCCCTTCAGCAGCAACGCCGAGAGGGCGGGGGAAAGGGTGAGGGAATTGATCGCCGAGATCACCGTCGAGATGGCGATGGTGAGGGCAAATTGCTTGTAGAACTGGCCAGTTAGCCCGGTGATGAAGGCCAGCGGCACGAACACCGCGATCAGCACCAGGGCGATGGCGATGATGGGCCCGGACACCTCCTGCATGGCCTTGTAGGTGGCCTCCCGGGGGGAGAGGCCACCCTCGATGTTGCGCTCCACATTCTCCACCACGACGATGGCATCATCCACCACGATGCCGATGGCGAGCACCAGCCCGAACAGGGTCAAGGCATTGATGGAAAAGCCGAACAGGTGCATCACCGCGAACGTGCCGACGATGGAGACCGGCACCGCCAGCAGCGGGATGATGGAGGCCCGCCAGGTCTGGAGGAACACGATCACCACCAGCACCACCAGCAGCACCGCTTCCAAGAGCGTGTGCACCACCGCGTCGATGGAGGCGCGGACGAACTGGGTGGTATCGTAGACGATGGAATAATCCACGCCTTCCGGCATGTTGGCCTTGATCTCCTCCATCACCCGGCGCACCTCGTCGGCGATGCGGATGGCGTTGGAGCCGGGCGCCTGGAAGATGGGCACCGCCACCGCCTGGGTGTTGTTGAGCAGGGAGCGCAAGGCATATTCGGAGGCGCCCAGCTCCACCCGCGCCACGTCCTTCAACAGCACGATCTCGCCGTTGGCGCCGCTCTTCACCACGATGTTGCCGAACTCCTCCACGTTGGCGAGGCGGCCCTGGGCGTTGATGGACAGCTGCAGGTCGAGGCCCGGAGCGCCGGGGGAGGCGCCCACCACGCCGGCGGCCGCCTGCACGTTCTGGGCGCGGATCTCGCGCACCACGTCGGCGGCGGACAGCCCGTGCTCGGCCACCTTCTGCGGGTCGAGCCAGATGCGCATGGAATAGTCGCCGGCACCGAACAGCTGAACCTGCCCCACGCCCTCGATGCGGGCGAGGCGGTCCTTCACGTTCAGCACCGCGTAATTGCGCAGATAGGTGGTGTCGTAGCGATTATTGGGGGAAATGAGGTGCACCACCATGGTGAGGTCGGGCGAGGACTTCACCGTGGTTATGCCGAGGCGCCGCACTTCTTCCGGTAGGCGGGGTTCCGCCTGGGAGATGCGGTTCTGCACCAGCTGCTGTGCCTTGTCCGGGTCGGTGCCCAGCTTGAAGGTGACGGTCAGCGTCATCAGGCCGTCGGTGGTGGCCTGGCTGGACATGTAGAGCATGTCCTGGACGCCGTTGATGGCCTCTTCCAGAGGTGTCGAGACGGTTTCGGCGATCACCTTGGGGTTGGCGCCGGCATAGGTGGCGCGCACCACCACCTGCGGCGGCACCACTTCCGGATATTCGGAAATCGGCATGGCCCGCATGGAGATGAGGCCGGCGAGGAAGATGAGGACAGACAGCACACCCGCGAAAATGGGTCGGTCGATGAAGAACTTGGACAGGTTCATGGGACCCTCCCGAAGATGCGGGTGGCTAAAGGGGTTCGGAACGCGGGACGGGTCCTTTCCCAGCCCGGGTGCGGGAGGGGCGGACGAAAAAGGTGGGTGAGGGGCGATGCCGCTTGCCGGGGGCGCAGCGCACGGCCCGCCCCTCACCCGCCCTCTCCCATGCGGGGGAGAGGGATCGAAATTGGTTCGGAATTCTGCCGTCATGCCCCGGCAGGCCGGGGCATGACGGCGTAAGGCGTCAGTTGGCGATGGTCGCGGAAGCCGCTTCCGTCACCCGCATGGGCACGCTCTGCGGTGTCACCGGCGCGCCGGGGCGCACGCGGTGGAGGCCGTTGACGACGATGCGCTCGCCGGCCTTCAGCCCGCTGGTGACCACGCGGAGGCCGTCCACGGGGGCGCCGAGCGTCACCTCGCGCCAGACCGCCGTGTTGGCGGCGTCCACCACGAAGACGAACTTCTTGTCCTGGTCGGTGCCCACCGCCCGCTCGCTCACGAGAAGGGCCGGCTCGCTGACGGGCTGGCCCATTTCGAGGCGCGCGAACTGGCCGGGCAGGAGCCGCCCGTCGGCATTGGCGAAGCGGGCGCGCACCCGCACCGTGCCGGTGCGCACGTCCACCTGGTTGTCCACCAGCTGCATGTGGCCTTCCACCGGCGTGCCGCCGGCGGAGGTGGTCATGAGCACGGGGATGCGGTCGAGCTGGTCGGACACGTCGGCGCCGGCACCGAGCCCGGCGAGGGCGCGGGAGACGGTGGCCTCGTCCGCATTGAAGCTGGCATAGATGGGATCCACCGACACTAGGGTGGTGAGCACCGGCGCGCCGGGACCTGCGGCGACAAGGTTGCCCACCGTGATCTCGGACTTGCCCACCCGTCCTGACACCGGGGCGCGGACGCGGGTGTAGGAGAGGCTGAGCTTGGCCGAGGTGAGCTTGGCCTCGACGGCGCGCAGGGCCGCCTCGGCGGCCCGCTGGCCGTTCACGCGCTCGTCGAGGTCGCGCTGGGAGACGGTGCGGGAATTCCAGAGGCGCTGGCCGCGCTCCAGTTCGTTGCGGGCAAGTTCCACGCGGGCCTGGGCGGCGGCCACCTGGGCCTCGGCCTCGGCGACTTCAGCCTCGAACGGCTCGGGATCGATGGAGACGAGCAACTCGCCCTCGCGCACCAGGGCGCCCTCGCGGAAATGGATGGCCTTGATGGCGCCGGCCACGCGCGAGCGCACCTCCACCCGCTCCACCGCCTCGAGGCGGCCGGAGAAGGTCTCGAACAGCCGCGCGTCGCGGGGCTCCACGGTGGCGACGGAGACCGGGACGGCGGCGGGCGCCGCCGCGGCCGGCTTCTCGGCATGGGCGCTGGTCTGGGGCAGGCCGTAAAGCGTGCCGAGGACGGCGGCGAGGGCGACGGAGCCGAGTAGTAGACGATTTCGCAGGCGGGCTTTGCGGGTGCTGGCGGTGATGGTCGGGGCGGGTGTCGGGGTGATCATGGGGCAGATCCCTGAGGCGGTTCTGGATGTCGGGCGGTCACAGGACGGCCACGGCCGGCTTGCGCCGACGTGGCCGTGACGATTCGAAGAAGCGGGAGAAAAGGGTGCGCATCGTGCCGGCCCAAGCTTCGGGCCGTTCGGGCGGCGCAGAGATGCCTTCGTGCCAGTGGGTCGGGCCGGGCAGGATGTGAAGCTCGGTGGCGACGCCGGCCTTCTCCAGCGCGCAGGCATAGCGGGCGCTCTCGTCCCGCATGGGGCAGTCCTGTGCGCTCACCACCAAGGCGGGGGGCAGGCCTTGCAGGCGGGAGGAGGCGAGGGGGGCGGCGTAGGGGTGGGCGGCCTTCTCGGGGGAGCCCAGATATTTCTGCCAGCCATCCGCCCACTTGCAGCCGCAGGTGCCGGCCTCGGCCGCGCGCAGCGAGGCGGTGGCGAGGCTGGGGTCAAGCATGGGCGAGATGAGGATCTGGCCGGCGAGGGGGGGCGCTTGCTGGTCACGCGCCATCATGGCGAGGCCGGCGGCAAGGTTGCCACCCGATTCCTCCCCCGCCACGTAGAGCGGGGCGCTGCGGCCGGCGAACTCGCCCCGGCGGTTGTAGAGGGCTGCCAGTGCGCCGAAGGCGGCGGTCAGGGCGAAGGGGAAGGGGTGCTCGCAGGCCAGTGGATAGTCGGCCGAGACCACCACGGCGCCGGCTTCTGCCAGAAGGGCGGCGATATAGGCACCGCACTCCAGCGTGCCGCCGGTGAAAGCGCCGCCGTGCAGGTGTAAAATAAGCGGAACCGCGCCCTTGCTGGGGCGGACACCATACAGCCGCGCCGGCATGGGGCCGGCTTGCGTCTGCAGGGATGTCTCTTGCCAGTGGGGGGCCATCGCGAACTGTCCTCGATGCTGGCGGGAATGTCCGCTTTGTGCAGTGCGAGAACGATATTGATCTAGATAATGCCGATAAAGCCTCGAAACATGGTATCATTATTCACGTATGTGAATAATTGGCATATATTTTCGGGGCGGAAGGTTGGAATATGGACCAGCTTGCTGCGATGCGGGCCTTCGTGCGGGTGGTGGAAACCGGGAATTTCACCCGCGCCGCCGACCTCATGGACATGCCCAAGGCGACGTTGACCAAGCACGTGCAATCGCTGGAGCTTCACCTGCGCACGCGCCTGTTCAACCGCACCACGCGGCGCGTCACCGTCACCCCCGACGGTGCGGCCTATTACGAGCGGGCGCTGCTGATCCTCAACGATCTCGACGAGCTGGACGGCTCGCTTTCCACAGCGCAGGCCCTGCCGCAGGGCCGCCTGCGTATCGACCTGTCGCCGTCGCTCGCCACCCGTCTGCTGATCCCGGCCCTGCCGGACTTCCTGGCCCGCTATCCCGACATCGCGCTGGATGTGGGCTGCACCGACCGGCCGGTGGACCTCTTGGGCGAGAACGTGGACTGCGTGATCCGCGTGGGCGAGATCCACGATCCCAACCTGGTTGCCCGCCGCATCGGCGAGCTGAGCCTCGAGGCGGTGGCGGCCCCGGCCTACATCGCCCGTTGTGGCGCGCCCTCACACCCGCACGATTTCGAGGCCGGCCATGTGATGGTCCGCTATTTCAGCGCGCAGACGGGACGTTACCACCCGTTCGAGTTCGTCCGGGGCTCGGAGGTGGTGGAGATGACGGGCGATTACCGCGTGGCCTGCAACGACGGCAACGCCTATATCGCCGCCGGCCTCGCCGGCCTCGGCGTGATCCAGGCGCCTGTGTTCCAGGTGGATGAGCACCTCGCTTCCGGGGCGCTTGTGCGCGTGCTCACCGACTGGACCGCCGGCACCATGCCCATCCACGTGGTCTATCCGCCGAGCCGTCACCTCTCCAACCGCCTGAGGGTGTTCGTGGACTGGGTGGCGGAGCTGTTCGCCCGCTCCGACCTCGCCCGCCGGGCCGCGTGATCGGGGGCGGCGTGATCCCGGTGAGGCCGGCGCGCGCGTTTCAGTCGTCCGAATAGCGCTCCTCGGCCCAGGGGTCGCCGCGCATGTGGTAGCCCCGGGCCTCCCAGAAGCCTGCGGTGTCGCGGGCGATGAACTCGATGCCCTTCAGCCACTTGGCGCTCTTCCAGAAATACAGGTGCGGCACCACCAGCCGCACTGGCCCGCCATGCTCGCGGGTGAGCGGCGATCCCTCCCACGAATGGGCGATTACCGCGTCCTCGGCGGCGAAGTCCTCCAGCAGCAGGTTGGTGGTGTAGCCGTCGTAGGAATGCAGCATCACCGCCGCCGCATGAGGGGCGGGCCTCACCCGCTCCAGCAACTCGCGGGTAGAGACGCCCTCGAAGGCATTGTCATAGCGCGACCAGGTGGTGACGCAGTGGATGTCGCTGACATTGCGGGTCTGCGGCAGGGCGCGGAAGCCGTCCCAGTCCAGCGACAGGGCGGTCTCCACCGCACCGGTCACGTCGAGCCGGAAGGCCTCCCGTGTCACCACCGGCGTCATGCCGAGGTCGAGCACCGGCCAGTCCTTCACCAGATGCTGGCCGGCGGGCAGGCGTTCGGTCTCCGGGCGGGTGACACGGCCGGTGAGGAAGCGCCCTTCCTGCGCCCAGCGCTGCTTGGTGGTGGTGAGCTTGGTATCGGGCGGCAGCGACGGGTCGGCGCCGGGGCCTTGATGCAGGTCTTCGCGAATGTCTTCGCTCATGGGGGCAGCTCCAGGCGAAAGGGAAGGGCGATTGGATTGCCATGATGCCACGTCATGGCGGCCCGGCAAAAGCCGGCGATGCTTGCCCTCGCGACCCTGTTATGGGAGAGCGACCCTTATGATGGACGGACGGGCAGGATGAGCGTGGCACAGACACACCCGGCGGGACAGGGCTTCGAGGACCTGGTCCCCGGCCTCAAAGCGCGTCTTCCAGGCCTGCGCGGGTCCCTGAAGGCCAATGCGCCCCTCGCCGATTTCACCTGGTTCCGCGTCGGCGGCCCGGCCCAGGTGCTGTTTGTGCCGGCGGACGAGGACGATCTCGCCGCTTTCCTCGCCGGCCTGCCGGCGGAGGTGCCGGTGACCGTCATCGGCCTCGGCTCCAACCTCATCGTGCGCGACGGCGGCGTGCCGGGGGTGGTGATCCGCCTTGCGCGCGGCTTCACGGATATCGCGGTGGAGGGCAACTGCATCATCGCCGGCGCCGGCGTTCCGGACGTGAAGGTGGCGCGGGCGGCGGCCGATGCGGGCCTTGCCGGCTTCTCCTTCCTGCGCGGTATTCCCGGCGCTGTGGGCGGCGCCCTGCGCATGAATGGCGGCGCCTATGGCGGCGAGACCAAAGACGTGCTGGTGGGTGCGGACGTCGTCACCCGCACCGGCGAGAAGGTGCGCTTCACTAACGCAGAGATGGGCTTCACCTACCGCCATTGCGGCGTGCCGGCGGACGTGGTCTTCACCCGCGCCGTGTTCGAGGGGCGGCCCGGCGATCCGGCGCTGATCGCCGCCGAGATGGCGAAGATCACCGAAAGCCGGGAGGCGACCCAGCCCATCAAGAGCCGCACCGGCGGTTCCACCTTCAAGAACCCGCCGGGCACCAGCGCCTGGAAGCTGGTGGACGCCGCCGGCTGCCGGGGCCTCACCATGGGCCGGGCGCAGGTATCCGAGCTGCACACCAACTTCCTCATCAACCTGGGCGGCGCCACCGCCGCCGAGATCGAGGGGCTGGGCGAGGAAGTACGCCGCCGGGTGAAGGCCCAGTGCGGCGTCGAGCTGGAATGGGAAATCAAGCGCATCGGCCTGCCTGCGGCGTCCTGAGCGGGCCATTAGCAAAGGCGCAAGGCAATGGCGCCATCTTGAGGCGCCATTTTGGGGCACTGGGCAGGAGCGTCATCGGGCGCGCGGCCGGGCCGTGGACAGACCGGGAATTCAGATCATGGCGAAACACGTGGCGGTGCTCATGGGCGGCTGGTCGTCGGAGCGCGAAGTCTCCCTGCGTTCCGGCGCCGCCTGCGCCGGAGCGCTGGAGGCGGCGGGCTATCAGGTCACCCGCGTCGACGTTGGCCGCGACGTGGCCGAGGTGCTGACGCGCCTTGCGCCCGATGTGGCGTTCAACGTGCTGCACGGCCAGCCCGGCGAGGACGGCACCATCCAGGGCATCCTCGAAATCCTGCGCATCCCCTATTCCCATTCCGGCGTGCTGGCCTCCGCCCTCGCCATGGACAAGGCGCAGGCGCGAATCATGCTCGCCGCCGCCGGGGTCCCGGTGGCGAAGGGCGGCCTCGTCTCCCGCGCCGAGGCGGCAAAGGCGCACATCATGGCGCGGCCCTACGTGCTGAAGCCCAATGCAGGAGGGTCCAGCGTCGGCGTCTTCATCGTGCGCGAAGACCAGGCCCATCCGCCGCAGGAATTGACCCGGGAGGATTGGTCGCACGGAGAAAATCTTCTGGCGGAAGAATTTATTCCCGGCCTCGAACTCACCTGCGCGGTGATGGGCGACAAAGTGCTGGACGTGATCGAGATCGAGTCCACACAGAAGTTTTACGATTACGAAAGCAAATATGCACCGGGCGGCTCGCAGCACATTCTTCCGGCCCGGATTTTACCCGAAATTTACCAACGGGTGCAGATGTTAAGCCTCACGGCGCACCGAGCTCTCGGATGCCGGGGGGTGTCGCGGAGCGACTTTCGGTTCGACCCTTCGAGAGGGGATGGCTCCGGCCTGATCTGCCTCGAGGTGAACACCCAGCCCGGGATGACTGAGACGTCTCTGGTGCCTGAACTGGCCGCCCACGCGGGCATCTCATTCGGTGAGCTTGTGACATGGATGGTGGAGGACGCTTCGCTGGAGCGCTAAGGCCCCGCCCCGAGGCGGGGAGGAGACCGCCGCAGCGTCCGGTTCCGTTGCCGCCGCCGGGCCGGCACAAGCGCCTGCCGGTGGAGCCGCGCCCCACCAGCCGCATGTCCCTCCTGCTGCGCCGCCTGACGGTGCGCCTCGCCTCGTCCCGGCTCGGCCGGCGCAGCGCCAGCCTGCTCACCATCGCAGTGGTGGGCGGCTTCTCGGCCTACGGCGTCATGCTCGGCGGCCACGCCGAGACGGCCAAGGGCATCGTGATCGACGTGGCGGATGCGGCCGGCAACGTGGCCGGCTTCAAGGTCAAGGAAGTCAACATTTCCGGCCACAACCACGTCACCCCGGCGGAAATCCTGGAGACGGCGGGCATCAAGTCCTCCACCTCCATCCTGTTCCTCAACGCCGACGAGATGCGGGCGCGCCTGGAGGCGCTGCCGTGGATCCAGTCGGCCAGCGTGCGCAAGTTCTATCCCGACCGCATCGACATCGCGGTGGCCGAGCGGCAGGCCTTCGCCCTGTGGCAGGTCAACGGCGAGCTGAAGGTCATCGCCCGCGACGGTATCCCCATCGCGCCCTATTCGGACGATCCGCGCTACGTGCAGCTGCCCATCGTGGTGGGCGAGGGCGCGCAGAAGAAGGTGGGCGAGGTGGTGGACGCGCTGGCCCGGGTGCCGGCCCTGCGCGACCAGGTGCGCGCCGCCATCCGCGTGGCCGAGCGCCGCTGGACCCTGAAGATGCGCAACGGCATCGACGTGCGCCTGCCGGAAGAAGGCCTGGATGAGGCCCTGGTGGCGCTCATGGATCTCGACCGCGAGAAAAAATTGCTCAGCCGCGATGTTTCCATCGTGGACCTGCGCCTGCCGGACCGCGTCGTGGTTCGGCTTTCGGATGCCGCTGCCGACGCCCGTGCGCAGATGCTCAAGGCGCGGGCCAAGGCTAAAAAGGGAGGCCCAGCATGAGGCACAGGCTCGCCCAGGGCTTCGCGCCGAAGATGCGCCCGATGCCGCCGAAAAAGAGCGGCATCGTCGGCGTGCTCGACATCGGAACCAGCAAGGTGGTGTGCGCCATCGCACGGCTGAAGCCGCGCGCCGCATCGGATGTGCTCACGCGGCGCACCCATGCCATCGATGTGCTCGGCATCGGCCACACCCGCGCCCACGGCATCAAGGGCGGCGCCATCGTGGACATGGCCAAGGCGGAACTTGCCATCCGCCAGGCGGTGGACATGGCCGAGCGCGCCTCGGGGGTGCAGATCGCCTCCGTGGTGGTGGGCGTCTCCGGCGGGCGGCTTGCCTCCCAGCATTATGAGGCCGCCGTGCGCCTCACCGCCCCGGCGGTGGAGGAATTCGACATCCGCCGCGTGCTGGAGGCCGCCTCCACCTACGGCGTGGGTGACGGGCAGGCGGTGATGCACGCCCTGCCGGTGGGCTATTCGCTGGACGGGCGGCGCGGCATCGGCGAGCCGTGCGGCATGCTGGGGCGCCAGCTCGGCGCCGACATGCACGTCATCACCGCCGATCTCACGGCGCTGAAGAATCTCGTCCTGTGCGTGGAGCGCTGCCATCTCTCCATCGAGGCCATGGTGGCGGCGCCCTATGCGGCGGCGCTCTCTTCCCTCACCGACGACGAGATGGAGCTGGGCGTCACCCTCATCGACATGGGGGCGGGGACCACCACCTTCTCCATCGTCGCCGGCGGTCACTGCCTCTATGTGGACGGCGTGGCCCTGGGCGGCCAGCACATCACCAACGACGTGGCCCGCGGCCTGCCGGCGCGCCTTGCCGACGCGGAGCGCATGAAGGCCCTGCACGGCGCGGTGGTGGCGGTCTCCTCCGACGACCACGACATGCTCACCGTGCCGCCCTTGTCGGGTGATTCGCGCGATCAGCCGCACATGGTGCCGAAATCGCGCCTCGTCACCATCGTCCGCCCCCGGGCGGAAGAAATTGTCGAACTGGTGCGCGATCGCCTGAAGGCCTCCGGACACGCCGGCGACGCCGGCCGGCGCATCGTGCTCACCGGTGGCGCGGCGCAGCTCCAGGGCCTGCCGGACCTGGTGGCGCGGCTCATCGGGCCGCAGGTGCGCATCGGCCGGCCGCTTGGCGTTTCCAGGCTTCCGGAGGCGGCGCGCGGTGCTGCATTCGCGGTGACAGCAGGGCTTCTTGTTTACCCTCAGGTGGCAGGATTGGAACACTTCGAGCCCCGCCGCAGGCAGGCGGTGGTGGGCGAGAGCCCGAATTATTTCGGCCGCGTGGGACGCTGGCTGAAGGACAGCTTTTAGACATGGTTAACGAAGCCTGGGCTAACACAGTGGTCAGACAGGATTCGTGAGAGGCGGACAGGCCGATCGGGTTCGACGGAGCAAAAGCATGACGATCAATCTTCAGATGCCCGACATTCGTGAGCTTCGTCCCCGAATCACGGTGTTCGGTGTGGGCGGTGCTGGTGGCAACGCGGTGAACAACATGATCACCGCCGGCCTCCACGGGGTGGAATTCGTGGTGGCGAACACCGACGCCCAGGCGCTCTCGCTCACCAAGGCCGAGCGCGTGGTGCAGATGGGCGTGGCGGTGACCGAGGGTCTCGGCGCCGGCTCGCAGCCGGAAGTCGGCCGCGCCGCGGCCGAGGAAGTTATCGACGAGATCCGGGATCACCTCTCCGGCTCGCACATGGTGTTCATCACCGCCGGCATGGGCGGCGGCACCGGCACCGGGGCCGCTCCCGTGGTGGCGCGGGCCGCTCGTGAGCTCGGCATCCTCACCGTCGGCGTGGTGACCAAGCCCTTCCACTTCGAGGGCGCGCGGCGCATGCGCGTCGCCGAGCACGGCATCAGCGAGCTGCAGAAGAGCGTCGATACCCTCATCGTCATCCCGAACCAGAACCTGTTCCGGGTGGCGAACGAGAAGACCACCTTCGCCGACGCCTTCGCCATGGCCGACCAGGTGCTCTATTCGGGCGTCGCCTGCATCACCGACCTGATGGTGAAGGAAGGCCTCATCAACCTCGACTTCGCCGACGTGCGCGCCGTGATGCGCGACATGGGCAAGGCCATGATGGGCACGGGCGAAGCCTCCGGCGACAAGCGCGCCATCCAGGCCGCCGAGGCCGCCATCGCCAATCCGCTGCTGGACGAGACCTCCATGCGCGGGGCCGGTGGCCTGCTCATCTCCATCACCGGCGGCAAGGACATGACCCTGTTCGAGGTGGACGAGGCGGCGACCCGCATCCGCGAGGAAGTGGACCCCGACGCCAACATCATCCTCGGCGCCACCTTCGACGAAGTGCTGGACGGCATCATCCGCGTGTCCGTGGTGGCCACCGGCATCGACCCGGCGGTCATCCCCGACCAGATCAGCCCCGGCGCCGAGCGCTACCCCGATCTGGCCGGCCGCAAGATCTCCAACGCCGGCCGCGCCGCCGTCGAGGCGACCCGCGAGGCGCAGATCCGCACCGCCGTCGCCTCCATCTCGGCCGAGGACCTCATCGGCATGGAGGATGCCCAGGCCCAGGCGGCGCAGGCTCACGCGGCTTACGCCCCGCAGGCCTATGCACCCGCCGCCCCGGCGCCCCAGCAGGCGGTCGCCATCGACGACGTGACCATCCGCGCCGCCGCGCCCAAGCCCTCCTACTTCGCCGAGCCGGAACCCGCAGCTCCCCCCGCGCCCATGGTGGAGGACGAGTTCGCGCCCTACATCCCGCCGCAGGGCCAGCGCCCGCGCAGCCAGCGCATGCCGCGCGTGGACGAGCTGCCGCTGCCCGGCCAGAACCAGATCCGCGCCCAGCGTGGCGAGCCGCCGGTTGAGCAGCCGCAGCCCGACAAGAAGCGCATGACCCTTCTGCAGCGTCTCGCCCATGTGGGCCGCCGCGAGGAGGAGCCGGAGCCCCAGCGTCGCGACCAGCCGAGCATGCGCGCCCCCGAGCGCCGTCCGGTGGAGCCGCGGCAGGACGCCCGGCCCGAGCCCCGGCAAGAGACCCGCCAGGAAACGCGCCAGGAGACCCGTGACGTGCGTCCGACCCTTCCGGGCCGTGCCGGCGAGCCGCCGGTGTCGGAATTCGCCAAGCGTCCGCCGGCCCGTCCGGCCGCTGAAGTGCCGTCCCGTCCGGGCCCGCACCACGAGGACGATCAGCTGGAGATCCCCGCCTTTCTGCGCCGCCAGGCCAACTGAGAAGTCGGGACCAAGTCCTGATCAGACGCGATCCCGGATGCCCTGGCATCTGTGGGATCGCGGATGAGGCGACCGGCCGGGAGGCGTCCCCCCCACCCTCCGTCCGGATGCAACCTGAGGCTTTGTTGTGTTCCCGGCATCGGTCGCAAGACCGGTGCCGTTTTCGTATGGACGGGGGCGTGGAGCCATCGTGATTCGGGCGCGACCAGCCTGCGACGGTATTGCGCAGCCTGTAACAGTCGCCGCGACGCGCTTGGCGTCGGCATCGCTAACGATTTGATAGTTAATGGAAAATTTAAGCCGAAGCTTGGTAACAGTTGGTAGGCAAGCGTGATTTGGCGTCGCCTGTTCCGGCGACTAGGGTGCACCCATTCCAAAGGTTCCACACGCCTCGCGTTGACAGTTTGTTGGTACAACCGAGGCGAAAGTGGGAACGCAAGGTGAAGGTTTGAGGGACGGGTTGCGGCGGCCATGAGGCAGCGGACCCCAGCTCCGATACGGGACGCATCGACATGCAGACGACACTGGCTCGCGAGATCACGCTCAAAGGTGCGGGTGTCCATGCGGCCGTCGACGCGACCGTCACTTTGAAGCCTGCCCTCGCGAACACCGGTATCGTCTTCGTCCGCTCCTTCGCCGATCAGGCGCCCCGCAAGGCCACCGTGAGCCGCACTTCGGTTCAGGCCACCGACCTTGCCACCGTCCTCGGTGATCGCTCCGGCGCCCTTGTCTCCACCGTCGAGCATCTTCTCGCTGCCTTCCATGGCCTTGCGATCGACAATGCGGTGGTGGAGATCGATGGGCCGGAAGTTCCGATCCTCGACGGCAGCGCCGCCGAGTTCGTGGCCGCCATCGATGCCGCCGGCGTCACCGAGGTGCGCGGCCGCCGCAAGTATCTCAAGGTGCTGAAGCCGGTTCGGGTGGAGAACGGCGCCTCCTTCGGAGAGCTTCTGCCCTACGACGCGGGCTTCCGCCTGGAAGTGGAAATCGAGTTCGCCCACGACGCCATCGGTCGTCAGCGCTTCGCCGCCACCATGTCCCCCGCCGTGTTCCGCCGCGAACTGGCCGGTGCCCGCACCTTCGGCTTCCTGAAGGATGTGGAGCGCCTGCGCGCTGCCGGCTATGCCCGCGGGGCGGCGCTGGAGAACACCGTGTGCCTCGACGAGGCCGGCGTGATGAATGAGGGCGGCCTGCGTTTCACCGACGAATTCGTGCGGCACAAGGCCCTCGATGCGGTCGGCGATCTCGCCCTTTCCGGCCTGCCCCTGCTCGCCCGCTACCGCTCCTTCCGCGGCGGCCACAAGCTGAACTACCAGGTGGTGGACGCCCTCTTCTCCGACCGCTCCGCCTATGCGGTGGTGGAGGCCCCGGCTCGTCCCGTGCGCGACACGGTGGGTGCCGACATGGGTGTCTCGGCCCCGGTGCCGGTGTTCGCACCGGAAGTCTGATCGGTTCTTTGCTCGTATTAAAGCGGCGCCCCACGCGGGCGCCGCTTGCGTTTTGGGGCGGGCTTCGCTTGCGGTTTGTGCCGGCGCTTGCGGTTTTTTAACCTGGATTCCCGTTCATTGGGGCCGGATCTGCCCCAATGGAGCCGGAAACCATCGCAAAGTGGGCTCCTGCCGGTGTCATCCGGCCGGGGCCGAACAAGTCGTGAGCCGGCGTTGCGGGGACGCCACAGTGCGGCGCTGGCCGACCATGGGCACGGCCATGCCGCCGCTCCGCCACATTGCCGACCGAAAGCCCCGATAGCGCGGAGACGGAAATTTTTTCCTCCGGCCCGGCGGGCGGGGCCGGGTGGGGAAGACGCGGCGGGGACGAAGCTGTGGCAGGTGCGTGTTCTATGGCCGGCGCCTCGAGCCGGGTACGGGAACAGGCTCCAACGACGGGGTGAGGACCAAGGTCGGACGGTGCCATCGTGGCGCCATGTCCCGGCCGGCAATCCTCCTTTACAAGCAGCGCCCAGGGGCGCGGGACGGAAGCTGAACCGTGATGCGATTCTTTTACGAGGTCCTGAAGGTGCGCGCCGTCGTCCGCGGCGGAGCGCTGGCACTCGCCCTGGTGATGGGGCTGCTTGTGACCGGCTGCGCCAGCGACAAGGACGACGTGCTGCCCCCCGACGAGCCGGCGGAGAAGATTTATAACGAGGGCCTGACCCTGCTGCGCCGGCAGGAGCCGGAGAAGGCCGCCAAGCGCTTCGAGGATGTGGACAAGACCCATCCTTATTCGGAATGGGCGCGCAAATCGCTGCTCATGACCACCTACGCCTATTTCGAGGCCGGCAAATACGACGAGGCCATCGCGACGGGTAAGCGCTACATCGCGCTGTATCCCGGATCGCAGGATGCGGCCTACGCGCATTATCTCGTCGCCTCCGCGCTTTACGAGAATATTCCCGACATTACCCGCGACCAGCGCAAGACGCGGCAAGCACTTGATGCTCTTGAAGACGTGGCGCGCAAGTATCCGAACACCGAATACGCCGCTACGGCGAAGAAGAAGATCGAGGTCGCCCGCGACCAGCTCGCCGGCAAGGAGATGCTGATCGGTCGCTACTATCTGGAGCAGCGCAACTACACGGGCGCCATCAACCGCTTCAAAATCGTGGTGACGCAGTATCAGACGACGCGCCAGGTGGAAGAGGCCCTGTATCGCCTCACCGAGGCCTATATGGCGCTCGGCGTGGTGAACGAGGCGCAGACCGCCGCCGCCGTACTCGGCTATAACTTCCCCGACAGTTCGTGGTACAAGGACGCCTACAAGCTGGTTCAGGCCGGAGGGGTCGAACCGCAAGAGAACAAGGCGTCCTGGATCAGCCAGGCGTTCAAGAAGATGGGGCTTGGCTGATCATCCATGCTGGCAGCGCTCTCGATCCGGGACATCGTCCTCATCGAGAAGCTCGATCTCACCCTCTCGGAAGGCCTCACGGTCCTCACGGGTGAGACGGGTGCTGGCAAGTCGATCCTGCTCGATGCCGTGTCCCTCGCCCTTGGCGGGCGCGGTGACGGCGCTCTGGTGCGACACGGCCTGCCCAAAGGGCAGGTGACGCTCACCTTCGACCTGTCCCCCGACCATCCCGCCCACGCCATACTCGCCGCCGCCGAGCTTCCGGACGAAGGCCCCCTCGTGGTGCGCCGCATCCAGATGGCGGACGGGCGCACGCGGGCGAGCGTGAACGAGGAATCGGTGAGCGTGCAGACGCTCCGCCTCATCGGCGCAAGCCTCATCGAGCTGCACGGCCAACATGATGACCGCGCCCTGGTGGACCCGGCCAGCCATCGCGTCGTCATCGATGCCTTCGGTGGCCTCGGCGCCAAAGCGGAGGCCGTCGGGGCCTTGTGGAAAGCGTGGCGTGCGGCCCTGTCGGACGCCAGAGCCGAGCGGGAGCGGCTGGAGATCGCCGCCCGGGAGGCCGATTTCACCCGCCATGCGGTGGAGGAACTCACCGCCCTTGCGCCCGAGGTCGGGGAAGAGGCGGCGCTGTCCGAGCGCCGCACCGGCATGATGCGCTCGGAAAAGATCGCCGCCGACCTCGACGAGGCGCTGGACGCGGTGGCCGGCGGCAGCTCGCCGGTGCCCTCGCTGGCCGCCGCCGTCCGCCGGCTGGAGCGCCGCGCCGGGGAGGCGCAGGATCTGGTGCGGCCCGCCGTGGAGGCTATCGACCAGGCACTGGACGCGCTGGAGATCGCCCGCGCCCATCTCGAGGTGGCGCTGGCGGATGCCGCTTTCGAGCCGGCGGAGCTGGAGCGCATCGAGGAGCGGCTGTTCGCGTTGCGCGCCGCAGCCCGCAAATACGCGGCAAGCGTGGACGACCTGCCCGCGGTGGCGGCGCGGTTCTCCGCGGAGCTTGAACGCCTCGACCAGAGTGCGGCCACCCTCGCCCGCCTGGAGAAGACCGTGGCTGCGGCGGAAACCGCCTATCGCGCGGCGGCAGCCGACCTGTCGTCGGAGCGCCAGGCGACGGCCGGCGTGCTCGACGCGGCGGTGGTGGCCGAGCTGCCACCCTTGAAGCTGGAGCGCGCCGCCTTCATCACCAAGGTCACCAGCGATCCCGCCTCGGCCGGGCCGGACGGCTACGACCAGGTGGAATTCTGGGTGCGCACCAATCCCGGAACGCGACCGGGGCCTCTCATGAAGGTGGCATCTGGTGGCGAGCTGTCCCGGTTCCTGCTGGCGCTTAAGGTGGTGCTGGCGGATCGCGGATCTGCCCCCACCCTCATCTTCGACGAGATCGACACCGGCGTCGGGGGCGCGGTGGCGGATGCCATCGGCCAGCGCCTGGGGCGGCTTGCCCAGAAGGTGCAGGTGCTGTGCGTGACCCATGCGCCGCAGGTGGCGGCCCGGGCGCGTCACCATCTGCTCATCGCCAAGGCGACCGCGGACGGTGCGCCGGGACAGGACGGGCTCGCGGAGGACGCGCCGGTCACCACGCGGGTGGCGCCCCTCAACGCCACCACCCGGCGCGAGGAAATCGCGCGCATGCTGGCCGGTGCCACCGTGACCGCCGAAGCCCGCGCCGCCGCCGACCGCCTGCTGAAGGCTGCGCGGTAGGGCTGCGCCGATCGGCTCGCACCGCAATCGGATCGGCTAATACCAATGGCCCGTGAGCTTGACTCATGGGCCATTGGTCAAGCCCGCGCGGCGCTTGAGCGTCACCCACTCGGCATCGGTCGAAGACCGAGGCCGATGGTATAAGGCATTTTCTTTCCTTAAGTTTTGCGCGTGTGCTGCAACCCTTCGGTTCGCCGGGAGAGCGGACGCTTCGCCTGATCGGGCGGCCCGGAATAACGATGCGAACCCGTTCGCACGTCTTGGGCCCCTGGGAATCAGATCCCCGCTCCGCCGCCGACGGGACCAACTCGCCCGTACCGCACCGCCAGACTCCGAATCAATCCGCCTGTGGCATCAATCCGCCTGTGGCTTGTCGCGGCGCAGGGATTTGACTTCGCCACGCCGTTCCTTGGCCGCGAGGCGTCGCTCCTTGGAGCCCAGGGTGGGCCGGGTAGGCCGGCGGATTGGCGCCACGATGGTCGCGCTGCGGATGAGCTCGACCAGCCGCTCGAGAGCGTCCTCGCGGTTGCGCTCCTGGGTGCGGTAACGCTGTGCCTGGATGATGATGACGCCGCCCTGGGTCATCCGCTTTCCGGCCAGCCGGACCAGGCGGTTCTTCACCCCCTCCGGCAGGTTGGGCGAGCCGGCGGCATCGAAGCGCAACTGCACTGCGCTCGACACCTTGTTCACATTCTGCCCGCCCGGCCCCGAGGCGCGCACGAAGGAGAGTTCGATCTCGTCCTCCGAGATGGCGATGCGGGGCGTGATTTCGATCATGGCAGAACCTTCGGCGTCGAGCGCGACCGCAAGGGCTCGCGGGCCGCATTCGGCCTCCCGCCCGCCGGCACCACACAGGCCGCCAGCCCAGGCGCCATCGCTCTTAGACCAAACGTCGCCGCCGACCAACGGCGTCGACGGTTCGCCTTGCCGTGCGCAAGCGGCTCCGTCCCCTTCGTGGTTCGGCAAATGGCCGCGACGCCGGCGCTGGCCGCCGCTCAGCTCAGATGGCGTGGCGGTTCGCGGTGGGGCCGAAATGCTCCACGTAGCGGGGGCTGATCACCGAGACCGGCAGGATGATGAGCACGTCGGTGGTGCCGAACTGGTGGTCCACCACCGCGCCGTCGCCGACAAAGCCGCCGAGGCGCAAATAGCCCTTGATGAGCGGGGGCAGGGCCTGCAACGCGGCCTTCGGGTTGATCTCCGCCTTCGCCATGCGATCCATGCTCACGTAGCGGCCCTCCACGGCTCGCGCGCGCCATTCGTCCGGCGCCAGCGCATTGTGATGGAGGAAGGAGAGCGGCAAGGCGAGCGCCGTAGGGTCGGTACCTTCCAGGCTCGCGCAGCCGAACATGGCGTCGATCTTGTTGCGCAGGATGTAGGTCCACACGCCGTGCCAGAGCAGTTCTACGGTACGCTTGTTGCGGTAGGGCTTCAGCACGCACGAGCGGCCGAGTTCCAGGAACCGGAGGTTCGGGTGGGCGGCGATGATGCCGTTCACGTCGAACTCGCCCTGGGTATAGAAGCCGCCGTGGCGTTGAGCGACCTCCTGCCGCAGCAGGCGGTAGGTGCCCACCACCTTGGGCTTGCGCCGGCCGAGCACCATTTTGCCCGCGTCGTGGTCGAGCACGAGCAGGTGCTCGCAGATGGCGTCGAAACTGTCCATGTCGCGGCGGGCGAGGCGGGCTGGTCCATCCGGCACCGCCGACATCTCCTCGTAGAACACCTTGTAGCGCAGGCGCTGGGCGCGCCGTACGTCGCGCGCGGTGCGGGCGAGCCGCACCTCCAGCGCGCCGAGGCGCCCGAGCACGAGGCCGTCCGGATCCGGCGGCAACGCGTCCTTGTAGCGGATGCCCGAATAAGCGCGGAAATCGGTCACCAGCTTCTGCGGTACGTACATGGCGGGCTTGCCGGGCATCGCCTGCCCGATTGTTTTTTCGAACGGGACGTGGAATGCGCTTTCGCGGCTGATGGGCCCGATGGTGCCAAGGCCGGCGCCGGCCTGCCCGAAGCCGGACCGCGCGTCGCCTCGCGTCATGTCCCAGGAGAGATCGCGCGCAAAATCGCGTGCCAGATCACGGGCAACGTCGATGCCGCGCCCGAACAGGGCCGGCAGGCTGAAGCTTGGATCGGTCTGTCCTGTCCGTTTCATTGCAACGACCCCCTCCCCGGGCCGCCGCCTGCGGCGCGCGCGCCATCCCTGAACATCCGGCCCCGCCCCTGGAACCGCGCCAGCAGGGGCGCGATCCGAGACACTAGGCGTCGCCCCTATCGCCCCCCGGAACCGGTACCCTCGGCTACCAGGCCATGAACGTCACCAACACCATAGTTTTTCGACGCCCATGTGACAATGGAGCAGGGCCGCCGGCCTCGGGATCCAGGCCCACGACAGCACAGGTGCTGGCGCGTCGAGGCAAGCATCGGCGTTCCCCGCCTTGCGGGGCATCCGGTGCGGTGCTAGCGCCAGGGTGAGGCGCCGGCACGAAGGCGCCCGTGAGACCAAGGGGGGCATGATGTCTATTGTTCGTGGAATGTTCGCGGCTGTGGCGCTGGCCGCAGGTCTGGTGCAGATCGCGCCCGGTATCGCTGTTGCGCAGCCTCGGCCGACGCCGGCCGAGGTCGACACAGTGATCGTCCAGGGTGCCGGCCAGATTACGGTTCTCACCTACAAGGCGAAGTTCGTGTCTGCGGATCCCGTGACGCGGCGCGTGGTGTTGGAAGATCCGTCCGGTCGTCGCTGGGCGGTGATCGCGCCGCCGCTGCTGGGCGACCTCACCTTCTTTCGAAATGGCGAGACCTTGATCATCCGCGTGGCGCCCGGCGTGGTCACCGCCCTTGGCAAGGCGCGGCAGGGCAAGCCGGGAGAGGTGATGAACGAGGTGGCGCTGGACGCCGGCCTGCCCGGTTGGCCGGAAGGCTTCGGCGTGCGCGAGGTGACGCTGACGACCATCTTCGTGGCAGTGGACAAGGCCGCCGGAACGGTCACCTTCGAAGGGCCTGACGGTGGCGTGCGCACCGTGCGCGCGGCGAATGACAAGGTGCTTGCCGACCTGCAACAGGTCCAGCCCGGCGACCTCGCACAGATCACCTATCTCGAAGGCCTGGCCGTCAACGCCGTTCGCTGAGCCGGCCCAAGCTCCGAAGCGGCGCCGCAGGGCGTCGCTTCGCTTCTGATTGGAGATCATGCGGCCGCCCTCGGGCGTTCAGCGGCGGCGCGATAGGCCAGTGCCTCCGCGAGGTGACGGCGTCCGACACCATCGGCGCCGTCAAGGTCGGCGAGGGTGCGCGCCACCTTCAGGACCCGGTGATAGCCGCGGGCGCTGAGGCGCATTGCGTCCGCGGCGTCGCGCAGGAGGGCCGCGCCGCCCGGGTCCGGCGTTGCCACCTGATCCAGCAGGGGGCCGGAGGCCTCGGCATTGGTGCGCACGTCCCGCCGCCCGAGGGCGGCGTAGCGTTCCATCTGGATCTCCCGCGCCATGGCCACCCGCGCCGCCACTTCCCGCGAGCCCTCCGTCGGGGCGGGCAGCACGAGATCGGAGGCGGACACCGCCGGCACTTCCAGATGAATGTCGATGCGGTCGAGGAAGGGGCCGGACAGCCGGGCCTGATACTCGTCGGCGCAGCGCGCGCCGCGCTTGCAGGTGAAGCCGGGCTCGCCCGCGCGGCCGCACCGGCATGGATTCATGGCCGCGATCAGCTGGAAGCGCGAGGGGTAGGTGACACGATGGTTCGCCCGCGCGATTAGAACCTCTCCCGTTTCCAGGGGCTGACGCAGGGAGTCGAGAACCTGGGGAGAGAATTCCGGCAGCTCGTCCAGGAAGAGGACGCCATTGTGCGCCAGGGAGACTTCACCGGGCTTCGCCTTCACGCCGCCGCCCACCATGGCGGCCATGCTGGCGGAATGGTGTGGCGCGCGGAATGGGCGGCGGTCCATCAGCGCGCCGTCCTCGATGGAGCCGGCCACCGACGCAATCATGGACACATCGAGCATCTCGGCGGGAGACAGGGACGGCAGGATGGAGGGAAGCCTCTGGGCCAGCATGGATTTTCCCGCGCCCGGCGGCCCGATGAACAGAAGATTGTGCCCACCAGCCGCGGCGACCTCGAGGGCGCGCTTCGCCGTCTCCTGCCCCTTCACGTCCTTCAGGTCGAGCATGTTTTCCCCCGGCGCCTTCATCCTGGGTTCGGGCCGGCCCATCACTTGCCGGCCGGTCATGTGGTTGGCGAGCTGGATGAGGGATTGCGGCGCCAGGATCTCCATGTCGGGGCTGGCCCAGGCGGCTTCCGCGCCGCACGCGGCAGGGCAGATGAGGCCGTGCCCGCGCGCGTTGGCGCCGATGGCCGCGGGCAGCACGCCGGCCACCGCGGCGATGGCCCCGTCGAGCGCCAGCTCTCCCACCACGGTGAAGCCGTCGAGCGCGTCGGACGGTATGGCGCCGATGGCGGCCATGAGCCCGAGTGCGATGGGCAGATCGTAGTGGGAGCCCTCTTTCGGCAGGTCGGCCGGCGCGAGATTGACCGTGATGCGCCGCGCGGGCAGCGCAAGGCCCGAGGCGATGAGTGCCGCCCGCACGCGCTCGCGCGCCTCCGACACGGCCTTATCCGGCAAGCCGACGATGGTGAAGGCCGGCAGGCCCGCCGCGACATGCACCTGGACGTCCACGGGGCGCGCGTCCACCCCCTCGAATGCGACTGTCGCAACCCGCTGGATCACCGCACCCACCCCGCTCGACTGCCTGCATCCTACGGTAGCGGAGGATTACCGCAACGACAAGAACGAAAGCGGAACAATTTTCCTTGCCACGTCCGCAGCCGCGGTTATTCTGGCGCGGCTTCAGCGAACAGGGGCACAAGATGACGGACGGGTCAGCGGGCGGAATGCGCAGCCACGAGGCGCATGTGGCCGACATGTTCGGCCCTCAGGCGGCCGCTTATGTGGCGAGCGCCGTACATGCGCGCGGTGCGGACCTCGAAGCCTTGTCGGCGCTGGTTGCTGAGCTGCGGCCAGGGCGGCTGCTGGATCTTGGGTGCGGCGGCGGGCATGTGAGCTTCGCGGCTGCGCCGTTCGTGGCCGAGGTTGTGGCCTACGATCTCTCCGATGACATGTTGGGCGCCGTCGCCGCGGAAGCGGGGCAGCGCGGCTTCACCAACATCTCTACCCGGCAGGGCGTGGCCGAGCGCCTGCCGTTTTCTGACGCCAGCTTCGATTTCGTCGCCACCCGCTTCAGTGCCCACCACTGGCGGGATGTTCCGGCGGCGATGGGTGAGGCGCGGCGGGTCTTGAAGGCGGACGGGCGTGCCATGGTGATGGATGTGATCGCTCCCGACTGGCCGGTGGCGGACAGCTTCCTGCAAACCATCGAGGTGTTGCGCGATCCCTCCCATGGCCGCGACTATCGCGAGGCGGAATGGGTGGAGCATGCGGAGGGCGCCGGCTTTCGGGTCATGCGAACCGCCAAGCGACGTCTGCGGCTCGAGTTCAGTGCCTGGGTCGAGCGGATCCGCACGCCTGAACTGCACGTGGCGGCCATAAGATCCCTGGTCGCCGGGGCGAGCCGGGATGTGGCCGAGCATTTCGAGATCGAGGCGGATGGCTCCTTCACTCTCGACACGCTGACACTGGAACTGGAACCGGCCTGAGCGCGGTGCTGGCGCTCTATCCTCCGCGGCCTCGGTTCCTTACGGGAATGGGGCCCTGGGGGATTTGGCGGCGGTGAGGACGACAGCCTATTTCTTCTCCAGCATCAGCCGGCCCTGTTTCTTGATGAGGTCCTGCGCTTTTCGGGCCAGAAGGTCGAGGAGGAATGGCAATTCGACGGACAGGTGGACGGCCTCCTCCGTCACGTCGAGGGTGCCGTTCGCGGTCTGGCCGAGGGCAGCGATACGGAAGTCCAGGTGCTCGCCGGTCCAGACCTCCTGGAGGATGGCGATGTGGCGGCCGAAGCGCGAGCGCACGGTGGTGAGCCCCACCTGAAGGCGCCGTGTCGCCTCCGCCTTGCCGAGTCGGTGCGGAATGGAAGCGGTGAACGGCTGGCCCATGTGCCTGTCTCCTGCGCCTGTCTCCCGGCTGGCGGCGGCCGGGGGTGATATCCTCCGGCGGGTGCTTTTGGTTCATTCGATTAAGCGTCGCTGGGCATATCGCGCCGCTGAGCACTCACCGGTCAGTGCCGATCGGGCTGCGAGCCGTCTCCAGCACCGTTCGCATGGCGTCCGGAGCGGTGATGCCGGCGCCACGGGTCAGGCAGGTGCGCGCTTCTCCTCGATCTTGTCCCAGATCTGGGCGGCTATGTCGGGTCCGCCCAGACGCTTGATGGCGCGCAGGCCCGTGGGGGAGGTGACGTTGATCTCGGTGAGGTTGCCGTCGATCACGTCGATGCCCACGAAGATGAGCCCCATCTTCTTCAGTGAAGGACCAATGCGGGCGCAGATCTCCAGTTCCCGATCCGTGAGGTCGGTGGGCCGCGCGGCGCCGCCGCGCACCATGTTGGAGCGCAGGTCGCCCTCGCTCGGCACCCGGTTGACCGCGCCTGCCGCCTCGCCATCCACCAGGATGATGCGCTTGTCACCGTGCTTCACGGCCGGCAGAAACTGCTGGATGACCCACGGCTCGCGGAATGTGGTGGCGAACAGGTCGTAGAGCGAGCCGAAATTGAGGTCATCGGCAGTCAGGCGAAACACGGCCGCGCCGCCGTTACCGTAGAGCGGCTTCATCACCACGTCACCGAATTCGGCCCGGAACGCCTTGATCTCGCTAAGGTCGCGGGAAATCAGCGTGGGCGGCATCAACTCGGGAAACTCGGTGACGAAGATCTTCTCCGGCGCGTTGCGCACATGGGCCGGGTCGTTCACCACCAGCGTCTTCGGGTGGATGCGCTCCAGCAGGTGCGTGGCGGTCACATAGGCCATGTCGAAGGGCGGATCCTGGCGCATCAGCACCACGTCCATCTCGTCGAGCGCGACGCGCCGCTTCTCGCCGAGGCTGAAATGGGCGCCGGCCTCGTCCTTCACCGCAAGGGGCTCCACGGTGGCGAAGACGGCGCCGTCGCGCATGGCCATGCGGTCGGGGGTGTAGTGGAACAGGGTGTGCCCGCGCGCCTGGGCTTCGAGCATCAGGGCGAAGGTGGAGTCGCCCGCTATGTTGATGTTGGCAATATGGTCCATCTGGACCGCGACCTTGAGGGCCATGGCAATCTCCCGGCGCCCGGCTGGGGCTTCGCCTTATCTATAGGCGCGCACGGCAACCTGCCACCCGCTCCCGGTTCAGAACTCCGCCTCGAATGCGCCGGGCAGGTGCTCGGCGGCGCCCGAGCGGGCGAGCAGCACGGCGTCGAAGCGCATGTTGAGGCTCGCCAGCTCGGGATGGTCGGCGAGGAACGCCTCGGCCGCCGCGGCGATGCGCCGCCTTTGGCGCGGCAGAAGCGAGAAGGCGGCATCCGAAAGGGCGGCCCGCAGCTTCACCTCGCAGAAGACGAGCAGGTCGCCCTGCCGCGCGATCAGGTCGATCTCGCCGGCCTTGGTGCGCACCCGGCGGGCCAATATCTCGAAGCCATGGGCGCCCAGAAGCGTGGCGGCGCGGTCCTCCGCGGCGAGGCCCCGCGTGTGGGCGGCACGGCGGCGGCGCGTCGCGGCGGGAACCTCAGTCATCGGTTGCCTTGTCCCCGGCCCGGCCTTCGGACAAGGCAAGGGCACGGGCATAAACCTCCCGCTTCGGCCGCCCGGTCATGGCGGTGACGGCGGCCACGGCGTCCTTCAGGGAGGCATCCTTAAGGGCGCGGGTCAGGGCCTCGTCCACGGCCGCGTCACCGGCGGCCTGCTCCAGCGGCGGGCCCACCACCAACACGATCTCGCCCTTCGGGGCCTCCGCCTGCCCATAATGGGCGGCGAGGGTGGAGAGGTCGCCGCGGCGCACTTCCTCATAGGCCTTGGTGAGTTCCCGGCATACCGCCGCCTTGCGTGGGCCGAGCCGGTCGGCGAGGTCAACGAGGCTTTCGGCCAGGCGCGGGCCGGTCTCGTAGAACACCAATGTGGCCGGAACGCTCGCAAGGGTTGCAAGTCGATTGCGGCGCTGGCCTGATTTCGGCGGCAGGAAGCCATCGAACAGGAAGCAGTCCGTGGGCAGGCCGGCAGCCACCAGGGCGGCGAGCAGGGCCGAGGCGCCGGGCACGGGATGCACCGTGTGGCCGGCCTCGGCCGCCTCTACGACCAGCTTGAAGCCGGGGTCCGAGACCAGCGGCGTGCCGGCGTCCGAGATCAGGGCGATGCGGTGGCCGGCAGCGAGCCGCGCCAGCAGCTTCGGCCGGGCGCTGGCGCCGTTGTGGTCGTGATAGGGCACAAGCGGGGTGGTGATGCCGTAGCGTTCGGTGAGCCGGCGGGACATGCGGGTGTCCTCGCAGGCGATCACGTCCGCGCCCGCCAGCGTCTCCAGCGCACGCACCGTCACGTCGCCGAGGTTGCCGATGGGGGTGGCCACCACGTGTAGGCCGGGGGCGAGGGCGGGGGCCGAGACGCGGGTGCCGGCGATGAGGAAGGTGTTCACATCCGCCCCGGCGGCGGAGGGCTCCGGGCGGGCGGGGGCGGGCGAGCGGTGCGGGCTGGTCATGGCGCCACCATAGCCCCGCTCGTGCGGGACGAAAACGGGGCTGAGACGCGGCGGCTTGGGCAAGGTGCGGGGCTGGCCTCATCCCATCCGGCGGGCAGCGGCCACTACCGCCTGGCCGAAGGCGAGACCGCCGTCGTTGGCCGGCACTTGGCTGGGTACCAGCGGGGTGAGGCCGCGCGCTTCCAGGTGCCGCACCGTCTCTTCCAGCAGCCGGGCATTCTGGAACACGCCGCCGGACAGGGCGACGGCGGTGAGGCCTTCCGCTGTCGCCACCTGCGCCGCCACTGCGGTGAAGGCTTCGGCGAGGCCCGTATGGAAGGCGGCGGCCATGGCGGCGCGGGGCCGCCCGGCGTGGAGATCGGCGACCAGCCCCTTGAACAGCGGGGCGGGGTCGATCTCGAAGGGCCAACCATCGGCGCGCAGCGCGAAGGGATAGGGCGGGGCCTCGCCTTCCGCCGCCGCCTCCAGCGCCATGGCGGCCTCGCCCTCGTGGCTGAGGCGGTCGGGCGCGAGGCCAAGCAGCGCCGCCACCGCATCAAACAGACGGCCGGCGGAGGAGGCCAGAGGCGCGTTCAGGCCCTTGTCCATCATGGCGCGCAGGGTCAGGAGCGGCTTGCCAGCGAACAGCGCCGCGAGGCGCGGGTCGCCATCCACCGCGGAACGCCCCAGCGCGCGGTCGAGATGGGCCAGAAGCACCCGCCACGGTTCCCGGCTCGCCGCATCCCCGCCGGCGAGCGGGATGGGCGAGAGGCGGGCGACCCGGCGGCTGGTGCGGTAATCGCACACGAGGATTTCGGCTCCCCAGACCGTGCCATCCGCGCCCAGGCCGAGGCCGTCCAGCGCGATGCCCACCACCGGCCCGTCCGCCCGCCGCCAGCCGGCCTCGGCCATGGCGGCGGCCATATGGGCATGGTGGTGCTGCACCCGCTCCAGAGGCAGGCCGGCGGTTGCGGCGAGGTCTTCGCCGAGGCGGGTGGCGCGGTAGTCCGGGTGCAGGTCCACGGCCACCACCGCCGGCCGGTGGGCGAAGAGGGCGGTGTAGTCGGCAAGCGCGGTCTCGAAGGCGTCGCCCGTGGCCGGCTCGTCGAGGTCGCCGAGATGGTGGGAGAGCAGAGCCTTCCCACCGTGGGTGAGGCAGAGCGCGCTCTTCAGCTCGCCGCCCAAGGCGAGCACGGGCGGGGTGTCGGCGAAATCGGCAGGCAGGGTCAACGGCATGGGGGCGAGCCCGCGTCCCCGCCGCATAATCCGCTGCCGGCCGGCCACGTGGCGCGCCACGCTGTCGTCGAGGCGGCGGGCGATGGGCCGGTCGTGCATGAGGAACGCATCGACGATGCCGGCGAGGCACTCGCGGGCCTCGTCGTCGCGGAAGATCTGGGGTTCGCTGGAACGGTTGCCGGAGGTCATCACCAGCGGCCGGCCGACGGCGGCCAGCAGCAGGTGATGCAGCGGTGTATAGGGCAGCATCACGCCGAGATGGCGCTGGCCCGGGGCGATGCCGGGTGCGAGCGGCGCGCCGGGCTTCAGCGGCAGCAGCAGGATGGGGGCGGAGGGGTGGGAGAGGGCCGCCTCTTCCTCCGGGGCGATATGGCAAAGGGCGTGGGCGGCGGCGAGGTCCGCCATCACCGCCAGCGGCTTCGTGGGGCGGTGCTTGCGGGCGCGCAGCAGGGCGACGGCGTCCGCATTGGTGGCGTCGCAGGCGATGTGGAAGCCGCCGAGGCCCTTCACCGCAAGGATATGCCTGGCTCGCAGCAGGGCGGCGGCGCGCTCGATGGGGTCCGCGCTGGTGTCGCCGTCGCCTTCCAACCACAGGCGGGGGCCGCAGTCCGTGCAGGCGATGGGCTGGGCGTGGAAGCGGCGGTCGGCGGGGTCCTCATATTCTGCGCGGCAGGCGGGGCACATGGGAAAGCCGGCCATGGTGGTGGCCGGCCGGTCATAGGGCAGGCCGGTGACGATGGAAAAGCGCGGGCCGCAATCGGTGCAATTGGTGAAAGCGTATCGGTAGCGCCGCGCTTTGGGGTCGGTGATCTCGGCGCGGCAGGCGGGGCAGGTGGCGACATCCGGCACGACCCCCACCGAGACGGCGCCGGCCCCGCTTTCGACGATGCGGAAGGCGCCCTCCGGGACCTGTGCCGGGCGCCGCACGATCTGTTCCACCCGCGCCAGAACGGGGGCCTCATGCACCAGCGCCGCCGCGAAGGCATCGCGCGCTGCGGCGGGGCCGGCGATCCGGATGACCACACGGTCGCCGGCGTTGCGCACGTCTCCGTTCAGGTCCAGCCGGCGGGCGAGGCGATAGACGAAGGGGCGGAAGCCCACCCCCTGCACGATGCCGGAAACCTCGATCTTCTCGCCCGCGACCTCGGTGCCGGTCACCTCTTTGCTCATGGGGCTCAATGCACCGTGCAGACCATGCAGGGGTCGAACGAGCGCACGATGTGCTGCACGCTCACCGGCGTGGTCTCGCCCTGCCGGATGGGGGCGCCCACCAGCGCCGTCTCCAGCGGTCCCGGCTGGCCGCCGGCATCGCGGGGGGAGAAGTTCCAGGTGGTGGGGGCGATGATCTGGTAGCGGGCGATGCGCCCCTTCTCCACCACCATCCAGTGGCCGAGCGCCCCCCGCGCCGCTTCCGTGAGGCCGAAGGCGCGCCCCGCCTGCGGTATCACGCCCTGCGCGCACCAGGGAGCGCCGGGATGAAGCTGGCGCACCCAGCCTTCCATGGCGATCAGGGTGCGGGCTGTCTCCACCAGCCGGCCGACCACGCGGGCGCGCACGTTCGCCCCCTCTTTGGCCGCAAGGTCGCGGGCGAGGGGATGGCCGGCCACCACCTGACGGGCGAAGGCACCGGTCTCGAACGGCAGGCCCGACAGGCGCGGGGCCTTGCACCAGGTGTAGCCGGTCTCGTCCGCCGCATCGGGGAAGGTGGAGCCCTCGAAGGGAGCGTGGGGCGCCTCGCGGCCTTCCATGCGGGCGAAGCTGTGGTCCTCGGTGATGGCTGCGGGATCGAGGCCTTTGGCCCGCCCCCCGGCAAAGGTGCCGCCGGTATAGAGCCGGCCCTCGTCCAGCGCATAGGCGCCGTAGGACAGGAAGCGGTCGTGGGCGCGGCCGAGGCGGGCGAGGTCCAGGTCGGCGGCGATTTCGAGGAACAGGCGGAAGTCGCCGTCCGGCCCCTTCTGCCGCCACGCCTCCAGTTCCGCCACGTCGGCGATCTCGGCCACCCGCTCCAGCGGGGCGCCATACAGGCGCTCCTCCAGGTCGGCGCGCACGGCACCGAGGGTGGCGATGAGGCGCATCTGGTCCCGCGCGTCGGCCCCCTTGGCGACCCCGCCCGGCTGGATCGCCAGCGTGTGCGGCCAGCGCCCGGCGAGCAGGCCCATCACGTGCAGCAGCGTCGCCCGCGTCGCCAAGGCCCGGCGCACGCTTTCCCCCTGCGCCGCCTTGAAGCGTCGGGCGGCCGCGGCGAACCAGGGGCGGTCCTCATAGATGGCCCGGGCGAAGTCGGGCATGAAGAAGACGTGGAAATGGGTGAGGTGGTCCGCCACATTCTCGGTGGCAAGGATGAGGTTGGTGGCGACACGGCCATTGTCGGTGGGCGCGATGCCCTCAAGGCCCGCCAGCGCCAAAGCCGCCGCATGGGACTGCGACACCGAGCAGATGCCGCAGATCCGCGGCGCGATGACCAAAGCGTCGCGCGGGTCGCGCCCCTCCAGAATGCGCTCGAAGCCGCGGAACAAGGGCGAATTGACGAAGGCCTGCCGTACTTCCCCTTCGGCCACGTCAAGCCGGACTTCGAGGTCGCCTTCTACCCGGTTGAACGGCCCCACCACGAGCCGTTTCGTCTTCGCGCTCATCGCTTGCGGATGTCCCGCACGGCAGGTGGCGTCAGAACATGGTCAGCGGTGGCGTTGCGCCTCAGCCGGTCCGGGGTCGCCGCCTTGGCGAGGGAGGACAGGGCGATGAACCACGCCTTGGGCATGTCGGTGGGCAGGCCCACGGGGATGCCGCCGATCTTGGGGGTGTCGAGGAAGGCGTGGCCCGGCTCCTCGAACTCGGGGGCGGTGCAGTTGATGCAGGCATGGCCGCCCCGGGTGCAGGAACCCTCGCCGTTCCACAGCCGCGTGTTGCAGTCGGCATGGGCCTGGGTGCCGAGGCAGCCCAGATGCTCCATCATGCAGCCGAGGTCGCTCATCTTCTCGGCGCTGGCCTTGTATTCGTAATATTCGTTGCGCGGGCAGCCATGGTGCACGAGGTGGTCGGCGTAGAAGCGCGGGCGGCCGTAGCTGTCGAGGTCCTCGGCCCGCATGAGGTCGGACGCGAGCAGCATCAGCGTCTCGGTCACCCAGTTGGGATGGGTGGGGCAGCCGGCCACGTTGACCACCGGCAGGCCGGAGCGGGAACGGAAGGCCGCGCCCAGCGCCCCGCCGGGGCGGCGCCCGTCATATTGCAGGCCACAGGCGTCGGCCGGATTGACCCCGGCCGCCGTGACGCCCCCATAGGCGGCGCAGGTGCCCACCGCCACCACGTGTTCGGCGACGGCAGCGAGCCGCCGCGCCCAGTCGATGGTGGCCGTGTCGGTGCCGGCAAGGGTGTGGAAGCGCCCGGTGCCGTTCGGCCCGCGCAGCAGCGCGCCTTCGATGCACAGGGCATCGAGGCGGATGTCCCCCGCGAGCACGGCCTCGAACAGGGCGATGGCCTCGTCCCCGGTCTCTTCCGACAGGGTCGGGTGCCACAGGAAGCGGATGTTCGCGCTGGCGAGCGTCGCGGCAAGGTCGGGGGCCTCGGCGCACAGCAGCGACATGGTGCAGCCGCCGCACCCGCCCGATTGCAGCCACAGCACGGTGAAGGGCTCGCGTGCCGTGGTGCTCATGCCCGCCCTCCTGCCGGCAGGATGAGGGAGATGACGGCGCCCCCGTCCGGATGGTTGGCCGCTTCCAGCCTCCCGTCATGCTCCTCGGCGATGCGATAGCAGATGGACAGGCCGAGCCCCGTGCCCTTGCCCACCGCCTTGGTGGTGAAGAAGGGATCGAAGATGCGGCCGAGAATGTCCTCAGGGATTCCCGGCCCGCTGTCGCGCACCCGCACCGCCACCCGCTCCCCGTCCGGACCACCGAGGCGCTCGCCGGTGATGTCGAGGCGCGGATCGGGCCGGCCTTCCAGCGCGTCCACGGCGTTCTGGACGAGGTTCATGAGCACCTGGTGGATGTGGCCGGGATGACCCACGGCCTCCAGCCCCTCGGGGATGGCGACGCGGATGGCGAGGTCCGGCATCTGCGATTTCGCCACCCAGTCCACCGCCGAGCGCACCACGCTGGCGAGGTCGAACACCTCCCGCGCCTCGCGCTTGTCGGAGGAGAAGCGGCGCAGGTCCGCCACGATGTCGCGCACCCGCTCGGCGCCTTCCAGCATGCCGGCGAGGGTGGCGGGAATGTCAGCCAGCGCCCGGTCGATGCGCAGTTCACCACGGGTGCGGGCGAGGGCGGCGGCGTCCGCGCCCGCGTGCACCGCGTCGAGATAGGCGATGAGCCGCTCCGCATAGCGCTTCAGGGCGTGGGCGTTGCCATAGACGAAGGAGATGGGATTGTTCAGCTCGTGGGCGACGCCGGCCACGAGGCGGCCGAGGGAGGCCATCTTCTCCGCATGCACCAACTGCTGTTGGGTGCGCTTGAGATGCTCATGGGCATTGGCGAGGGCGTGATAGGCCGCGCGCAGCTCGCCGATGGGCCGGCCCACCAGCACCACGCCCACCGGCCGCCCACGCGGGTCGAAGCGCAGGGCGCCGTTCACCGACACCGCCTGCGGCCCTTCCGGGGTGGCGAGGGTGAATTCCCGGTCGGCGATGCGCTGGCGTCGTGCTGCCGTGGCGAGGACATCGCTCGCCGAGGTGGGGGAGGAAGGGTCGAGCAGCGCGGCGAGGGGGCGGCCGGTGAGGGCGTCGGCCAACTGGCCGAACACGCGCTCGGCGGCAAGGTTCACCTGTTCCACACGCCCGGCCAGGTCGCAGGCGATGAGCACATCGGTCATGGAGCCGAGCAGGCCGGCGATGAAGCCCTGGGCTTCCTCCAGCGCGGCGTTCTTCTCCTCCAGCTCCACCTGCTGGCGGACCAGCTCCGCATAGGTCTCGTCCATCTTGCGGATGACGGCGATCCACGCCTCTTCCGCGTCGACCGCGCCGAAATCGGGCGCGCCGCTGGCGAGGGCCAGCGGGCTGTCGGCGAGAAAGTCCTTGCCCTCGGGCATGGGCATCGGGCGGTCCTGACGCGGGAGTTGGGACCTGCGAGTTAATCCCGCGCCGGGGAAAAGCGCAACGCCGCCCTCAGCGCGGCTCCACGCCGTCGCGCAGGGCCCGCAGGCGGTCGTAGGTGTCGGGGAAGGCGTCGAGCCGCGTCACCCCCACCATGCGGATGTAGGCGGAGGGTCCGAAGCGGATCCATTGCACCAGCTTCACCGGCGCGCCGGTCTTCACGTCGGTGCCGGTGGCCATCACCTCAAAGCCGGTCTGGCCGGAGATGCGCTGCGGCTCGGCGCGCTCCAGCTTCAGGTCCTTCACGCCGGGCAGGGTGGACAGGAGCCGGAGCGCGAACTGGCGGCGTTCGTCCTCGCGCGGGGCGCCGCCACCCACCGTGACCACGAACAGGGGCTGGTCCACGCCTTCCTGCACGTCCTTCGGCCCGTCGGTGAGGATGAGCGTGGTGCCGGCCAGCGCCCGCACCGGGCGGAAGCCGGCGAGGTTGGTGGCGACGAAGGGCAAGGCGGCCACCTGGTCCGGCACGGAGCGGATCGCGAGGGTGGCGAGCGCGGCGCGCACCGTGGCATCGGGATAGGCGGCAGCCTCGCTCTCGGGCACCTGCAGGGTGATGAGGCCGGTGAGCTGGTCGGTTCCCACCAGCAGCACCCATTTGCGCAGGGAGGCGGGGCCCGCCGTCTGCGTGCCGGTGAACAGCACCGCCTTCGCGCCCTTGAGGGGGAACGCCTCGCGCTTGTCGAGGGTGATGCCCTTGCCCGCCAGCGCCGTGTCGGTGAAGCCGGCGTCGATCTGCTCGTAGGCATCCGGCGGCATGTCCACGATGAGCAGGGAGGCGCTGTGGGCGCGGTCCTCGAAGCCGGCGAAGGCCTGCCCTTCCACCATGCCCGGCGGCGGGACGAGGCCGATGGCCGAGCCGCGGGGGAAGGTCGGATCGGCGGCGAAGGCCGCGGACAGGGGCGCCGCGAGGATCGAGAACGCGAGGACGACGGCGGACAAGAGCAGGCGCATGGAGGGCTCCGGCGGGGGAGGAGGGATCCGGCGGCAGGGCCTCCGCTCCCCGCGGTCTCGGATCGAAAGGTCTGTTTCGGGCGACATTCGGGCTTTTCTGTGGGGCCTTGCCACAGGTGCGAGGCTTCAGGTGGCGGGATTCACCCGCCGCAGCGTGAGGTTGAAGCGTCCGCCCTCGGGCAGCAGCGTGGACGTGCCGGGCAGGATCCGGTCGATGCCGTGGAATGCCAGCCGGCTCGGCCCGGACAGCAGGAAGATGTCGCCGGAGGCGAGGCGGATCGAGCGCGTGGCGCCGCCCCGCGTCTCGCCGCCGATGCGGAACAGGGCGGTGTCCCCCAGCGAGAGGGAGAGGACCGGCGTGGTGAAGTCGGCTTCGTCGCGATCCTGGTGCAGGCTCATGCGGGCGTCCGGCCCGTAATAATTGATCAGGCAGGCCGCGGGCGGGGCTGGGAAGGCCGCATAGGTGGTCCATAGCTCCGTCAGCGCCGGCGGCATGGCGGGCCATGGCGCGCGCGTTTCGGGATGGAACGGCTGGTAGCGGTATCCGGCGGCGTCTGAGACCCAGCCGAGCGGCCCGCAATTGCTCATGCGGACGGAAAACGGCTTGCCCGTCCGCGGCATGGCCGGCGTGAACAGCGGCGCTTCGTCCAGCACCGCGCGGATGTCCGCGAGCAGGGCGGCCTGGGCCTCCCGGTCGAGCGCGTCGCGAAACCACAGAGCGCCGGGGGCCACCTCCAGATGGGCTGGCATTTGGGTTGGCGTGGAAGCGGGCGTTGCCGTCATGTCTTCAGGCGCTCCGATTCCGGCGTTTCAAAGAAAACAGAGGTACTGGACGGCGGCTTTCCCTTGGCGTGACCACGGCTTTAATGGGGAAGTAACCATATGTTACATATCACAATTAAGCTAAGTCGGAACAAAAAGGCGCGGCAGGATGTCTTCGGGTCGCTGGGATCGAGAGGAGAGTCGTCATGAATCCCCGCCTAAAGAGTCTCCGCGCAAGCATCCGTCTTTCGGTTGGCCTCGGCATCGCGGTGCTGATCGCCGGGGTCTCCGCCGCGTCGGCACAGGCCGTCGTGGTGGGGCCCGGAGGGTATATCTCGCCGGCCCAACGTGGGTACATCCAGGGTTATGTGGTGCGTCACCCGGTTCCGCCGGCTGTGATCCCGGGGGGCTTCGTCGCCTCCGTGGGGGCGGTGTTGCCGGCCGGCATCCCGCTCCAGAGCTTCGCCGCGGCGCCGACCTACCAGCGCTACTCCACCTACCAGCAGGGTTATTACGGGCCGGGCTATTATGGTCAGGTCTTTTACGGCCAGGGCGATCCGGGGGTCGGCTATCCCGACCGGGGCGGCTACGACGTGGCTGACTACAACACGCCGGTCTATCCGGGCGAGCTCTACGGTGGGGGCTACGGCGGCGGTTATGGCGGTGGCTATGGAGGCGGGGCTGACCTCTCGGGCTACCGCTACGTTGTGCTGCCGGGGGCCGAGGCGGCGGTGGTGGAGCCCCGCACCCGTCGGATCATCCTGATCATCGAATGAGGACGATGCTCCAATGACCCAGACTCCCTTTTCCCGCGGCGGGGGGAAGAGGGGGCTGCAGGTCCGGGCGTCTGAAGTCCGATGACCCATGGCGGCATTTTATCCGGGTCACTGGCCGTGGCGGGTCGGTTCGGGCATGGTGCCGGCGCTCGCCCATCAGGCAGGAGAGGCCATGGCACCGCACGCGAAGTTCTACTGGAACGAGCTGATGACCGACGATGTGGAAAAGGCCAAGGCCTTCTACAGCGCCGTGTTCGGCTGGACCTTCAGCGAGATGCCCATGGAGGGTGGCCGGGTCTATTATGTCGCCATGCTCGGCGACGAGCCGGTGGCCGGCCTGATGGACAAGACCGACATCGTGCCGCCCTACGTGCCGCCCCACTGGTTCGGCTACATCAGCGTGGACGATGTGGATGCCCGCGTGGCGCTGCTTGAAGCCAAGGGCGGGCAGGTGGTCCGGCCGCCGTTCGACATCGAGGGTGTCGGCCGCATCGCCATCGTTGCCGACGCGACCGGCGCGCCGCTGGGCCTGATGACCGCGTTCGACGAATAATACCATCGGCCTTGGTCTGCGACCGATGCCAAGCGTGTTCGCTCAAGCGCCGCGCAGGCCAGAGCGCGATCCGATCAGATTGAATCAATCTGATCGGTGAAACGCCCTCTAACTCTAAAATAGAGAACGCGTTATCCGATCTGATCGCGATGCGATCTGATCGGCGCGTGCTCTAGCCAATGGTCGATGAGCCAGCTCACCGGCCGTTGGTATGAGCCGGCGGGCGGCTCAGATCACGACATTGAGGCGATCACATCCGCCAGCCGCACCCGTCGCACCCCGGCGGCGGCCATGTCGGCGTAGGCCTTGGCCAGGGAGCCGTCCACGTCCAGCGCCCGGCAGGCGTCCTCGATCACGTAGGTAGCAAAGCCGTGCCGGGCGGCATCCACCGCCGACCAGGACACGCAGAAGTCCGTCGCCAGCCCCAGGAGATACACCGTATCGATGCCCCGGTCCCGCAGGTATCCGGAGAGGCCGGTGGGGGTGGTGCGGTCCGCCTCGTAGAAGGTGGAATAGCTGTCGATGGTGCGGTGGTGCCCCTTGCGGATGATCAGCTGGGCGTGGGGTATGTCGAGTTCGGCGGACAGGCGGGCGCCATCGCTGTCCTGCACGCAATGGTCCGGCCACAGGATCTGCTGCCCATAGGGCAGGTCGATCTCGTCGAACGGCGCCTTGCCCGGGTGGCTCGAGGCGAACGAGACGTGGCTCGGCGGGTGCCAGTCCTGGGTCAGCACCACATTGGCGAAGTGCCGCGCCGCGACGTTTGCCAGCGGCACCACCTCATGCCCGCCTGGTACCGCCAGGCGGCCGCCGGGCAGGAAGTCCACCTGCAGGTCGACCGCCACGAGCACGGCGCGGGCCCTGTTGCCGGCGGTTGCGAGCGGGACCGGGGAGGGGGCAGGCATCGGATGGTCCTTTGCGATGACGCGCGGGCTCGCGCGGACGTGAAAAAGGACCGGACCGCGAGCCGGCACGCCTTGCGGCGCCAAAACACCCCCCCTATATCCGCCTCGATCGTCGTTGTCGCGACGAACCCCAATTCGAAAGTTCAGGGGGCCGGCGGATCGGTTGCGGGAGGGGCCTGCGGCCATCTCCCGCGGGTGCCGAAAGGGCCCGGTCGGCCTGCCGACAAGGAGAAAACCATATGGCCAAGATCATCGGTATCGACCTCGGCACCACCAATTCCTGCGTCGCGGTGATGGAGGGGTCCACCCCGAAAGTCATCGAGAACGCCGAGGGCGCGCGCACCACGCCGTCCATCGTCGCCTTCACGGAGGACGGCGAGCGTCTCGTCGGCCAGCCTGCCAAGCGCCAGAGCGTCACCAATCCCGAGCGCACCTTCTTCGCGGTGAAGCGCCTCATCGGCCGCCGCTACGACGACCCGACCGTCGAGAAGGACAAGCATCTCGTCCCCTACTCCATCGTGCGCGCCGACAATGGCGATGCCTGGGTGGAAGCGGACGGCAAGAAGTATTCCCCCTCGCAGATCTCCGCCTTCGTCCTGCAGAAGATGAAGGAGACGGCCGAGTCATTCCTGGGCGAGAAGGTCGAGAAGGCGGTCATCACCGTCCCGGCTTACTTCAACGACGCCCAGCGCCAGGCCACCAAGGACGCCGGCCGCATCGCCGGGCTTGAGGTGCTGCGCATCATCAACGAGCCCACGGCGGCGGCGCTCGCCTATGGCCTCGACAAGAAGTCGGCCGGCACCATTGCGGTGTACGACCTCGGCGGCGGCACCTTCGACGTGTCGGTGCTGGAGATCGGCGACGGCGTGTTCGAGGTGAAGTCCACCAACGGCGACACCTTCCTCGGTGGCGAAGACTTCGACATGCGGCTCGTCACCTATCTGGCGGACGAGTTCAAGAAGGAGCAGGGCATCGACCTGCGCAACGACAAGCTCGCCCTCCAGCGCCTCAAGGAGGCCGCCGAGAAGGCGAAGATCGAGCTGTCGAGCGCGACCCAGACCGAGATCAACCTGCCCTTCATCACCGCCGATGCCACGGGCCCGAAGCATCTCACCCTGAAGCTCACCCGCGCCAAGTTCGAGGCGCTGGTGGACGACCTCATCCAGCGCACGGTGGAGCCCTGCCGGCTCGCGCTCAAGGATGCCGGCCTCACCGCCGGGCAGATCGACGAGGTGGTCCTCGTCGGCGGCATGACCCGCATGCCCAAGGTGCAGGAAGTGGTGAAGCAGTTCTTCGGCAAGGAGCCCCACAAGGGCGTCAACCCGGACGAAGTGGTCGCCATCGGCGCCGCGGTCCAGGCCGGCGTGCTCCAGGGCGACGTGAAGGACGTGCTGCTGCTCGATGTGACCCCGCTGTCGCTGGGCATCGAGACCCTGGGCGGCGTGTTCACCCGCCTCATCGACCGCAACACCACCATCCCGACGAAGAAGGGCCAGACCTTCTCCACCGCCGAGGATGGCCAGACCGCGGTGACCATCCGCGTGTTCCAGGGCGAGCGCGAGATGGCGGCGGACAACAAGATGCTCGGCCAGTTCGACCTCATGGGCATCCCGCCCGCACCCCGCGGCGTGCCGCAGGTGGAGGTGACCTTCGACATCGACGCCAACGGCATCGTGCAGGTCTCCGCCAAGGACAAGGGCACCGGCAAGGAGCAGCAGATCCGCATCCAGGCGTCGGGCGGCCTCAATGAGGTCGACATCGAGAAGATGGTGAAGGACGCCGAGGCCCACGCGGCCGAGGACAAGAAGCGCCGGGCCCTGGTGGAAGCCAAGAACCACGCCGAAGCCCTCGTCCACTCCACCGAGAAGGCCGTCGCCGAGCATGGCGACAAGGTCGGCGCGGTGGAGAAGGGCGCCATCGAGGCGGCTCTGGCGGACCTCAAGTCGACGCTGGAAGGTGATGACGTGGAGGCCATCACGGCCAAGACCAACACCCTGGCCCAGGCCTCCCTCAAGCTCGGCGAGGCCATGTATGCGGCCCAGCAGCCGGGCGCCGAGGCCGGCGCCAAGCCGAAGGACGACGTGGTGGACGCCGAGTTCACCGAGGTCGACGACGACAAGAAGAAGTCGGCCTGATCCAATACCGGCGGGCGCTCGCGCCCGCCGTCAGTCCTCTCTTGAAAGAGGGCATGTGCATCAGGTTTTCAACGTCATGCCCGGGCTTGTCCCGGGCATCCATGCAGGTCCGCCGGAGCCACGCCCAAAAGCGTGTTCCCGGCCACGATGCGTGGATCGCCGGCCAAGGCCGGCAGTGACGATCTGTTCAGAATGTTGAAGACTGTCCGCTAAGCCTTCGGGCGGGACGGCAGGGCAGGTCGATTGCGGCGGGTGAAAATTGAGCATGGCCAAGCGCGACTATTACGAAACCCTCGGCTGCGACCGCGGCGCCGACGAGACGGTGCTGAAGGCCACCTACCGCAAGCTCGCCATGAAGTGGCATCCGGACCGCAACCACGGCAATCCGGAAGCCGAGGTTATGTTCAAGGAGGTCAACGAGGCCTACGAGGTCTTGAAGGACCCCCAGAAGCGCGCCGCCTATGACCGCTTCGGCCATGCCGCCTTCGAGAATGGCGGCGGCGGTGGTCCCGGCTTCGGCAATGATTTCGCGTCCTCCTTCGCCGACATCTTCGACGATTTGTTCGGCGGCGCCATGAACCGGGGCCGGGGCGGTGGCCAGCAGCGCGGCCGCGGGGCGGACCTGCGCTACAACATGGAAATCACGCTGGAGGAGGCCTTCTCCGGCAAGACCGCGCAGATCAAGATCCCCACCTCGGTGTCGTGCGAGACCTGCTCGGGCACCGGCGCCAAGCCCGGCACCCAGCCCAAGGCGTGCCGCATGTGCGGCGGCGCCGGCAAGATCCGCCACGCCCAGGGCTTCTTCACCCTGGAGCGCACCTGCCCGAACTGCCAGGGCCGCGGCAGTGTCATCGAGGACCCCTGCGGCGACTGCGGCGGCGCCGGACGGGTGACGCGCGAGCGGACCCTCTCGGTGCAGATCCCCGCCGGTGTCGAGGACGGCACCCGTATCCGTCTCGGCGGCGAGGGCGAAGCCGGGGTGCGCGGCGGCGCGGCGGGCGACCTCTATATCTTCCTCTCCATCGAGCCCCACACCTTCTTCCAGCGCGAGGGTGCGGACCTCTACTGCCGGGTGCCGATCTCCATGGTGACGGCGGCACTGGGCGGCGCGGTGGAGGTGCCCACCATCGACGGCGACAAGAGCAAGGTGAAAATCCCCGAGGGCACCCAGTCGCAGAAGCGCTTCCGCCTCTCCGGCAAGGGCATGCCCATCATGCGCGCGCGCAACCACGGCGACATGTATGTGCAGGTGGTGGTGGAGACGCCGCAGAAGCTCACCAAGCGGCAGAAGGAATTGCTCGCCGAGTTCGACAAGGAATGCTCCGGCGAGACCCATCCCGAATCCACCGGCTTCTTCGCCAAGGTGAAGGAATTCTTCCAGGGCGCCGCCGGCGAGGGGGCCTGAGGGGCCTCCCCGCAACTGACCGGCGGGACTGCCTTCACGCGGCCTGCCGGGACCGCGACGCACGTGCTGCCGCAGTCGCTGCCGCCATGGTTCGGGCGATGCCGTCGGCATAGGATGTCTTCGCCATGGGGCCGATGAGGGGGCCGGTGAGGCCTTGCAGGGCTGTGTCGTCCATGATGACCGGCGTGGTCATCAGATAATTCATCTCCACCAGTTCGCGCATCACCGGGTCGAACAGGCCCGCAAGGCGCAGCATGGTCTTGTTCGCCACCATCAGGCGCGGTCTGGCAT
The DNA here is from genome assembly GCF_008364685.1 of Xanthobacter oligotrophicus. Classification (GTDB taxonomy): domain Bacteria; phylum Pseudomonadota; class Alphaproteobacteria; order Rhizobiales; family Xanthobacteraceae; genus Xanthobacter; species Xanthobacter oligotrophicus. Next base: position 371,103 of record NZ_VTTL01000003.1, on the reverse strand, counting down.
TGGCCAGGGCGAAGGCGCGCTCCGCCACCTCCCGTACGCTGATGGTGCCGGCGCCGCCCAGGTTGAAGGTGCGGCCGAAGGCGGCGTCGGTGGCAAGCAAGGTGCGCACCACCGGCCCCACGTCCGGCACGAAGACGAACTGGTGCGGCCCGTCGATGGGGCCGATCACTTTCGCCCGCCGGCCCTCCGCCGCGGCGGCGAAGATGTCGGAGAGGAAGCTGCGCTCCACGCCAGGCCCATAGAAATCCGGCAGGCGCAGGATGGTGGCGCGGATGAGGCCCGCCGCGTCCGCCTCCATCAGCACGTCTTCCTGCGCCTTGCGCATCTGGCCCTTGAACGTATGCGGCGTGCGCGGGTGGGTCTCGTCCACCAACGCGGCCTGCGGCCGCCCGAAGGGATAGGCGGTGCCGATGAGCAGCAGGCGCGATACCCCCTCCGCCGCCGCAGCCTCGACAGTACGCGCCATGAGCTGGGGGTGGAGATGGAAGGCGTCGTAAGGCACGCCCACCATGTAGACGAGGGTTTCAAGGCCCCGGAACGCGCCCCGGATGGTGGCGGGATCGTCCGGGTTCCAGGTGCGCAGCTCGGGAGTGATGGTGCTCAGCTCGGCTTCGGGCCGGGAGGTGAAGGCGCGGGTCAGGCCCGTGAGCGAGCGACCGATGGCGGCAAAGGGAGTGCCGGCGTCGGTGAGCGCCGCGGCGATGCTGGCGCCGACGGATCCGGTGGCGCCGACGAGACCGATGCGGGGCGAGGCTTGCGAGGCGATGGCGACGGGCATTAGAGTGTTCCTGAACAGTGTTCACTGAACATGGTTCATAAACTGAACGTTGTTCATGTCAATCCCGGAGACGATGGTTTGCCGTCCGCCCCCCGTGCCCGCCGCAAGGAAGACGCCCGCGCCCGTATCCTCGACGAGGCGCGGCGCATCGTGCTGGAACACGGCTTCGAGGCCCTCACCATGCGCCGCATCGCCGAAGCGGCAGGCTATTCGGCCGCCGCCCTCTATCTCCATTTCGCGAATCGGGACGCCATCGCCCGGGCGCTCGGGGAGGGCGGCATGCGCAGCCTGCTCGCTGCGTTGACCGAGGCTGCGGTGGTTCCGGACCCGGTGGCGCGCCTCGGGGCGCTGGCGTTGGCCTATGCCGCTTTTGCCCGGAGGGATCCCGAGACCTACCGCCTGATCTTCATGGAGCCGGACTTCGCCGCCAGCGCCCTTGGCGGCAAGGACGAGGCGGGGCCTGCGGCATTTCAACTGCTCGCCGGCGCCTTCGAGGACCTCCACAGGGCAGGCCGGCTCAAGCCGGGGCAGGATCCGGCCGCGCTCGCGCTCACCTTCTGGATCCTGGTCCATGGGACGGCGAGCCTGAAACTCACCTGCTCTGCCTTTCTTTCGCCATCGGAAGAGGACCTTCTCGCCACCGCCCTCGACGCCCTCCTCAACGGGGTGCTGGAGCCGGATCCGACCGGGCCAAACTCGCCTGGGCGGTCAATCCGTCGCTGAAAACCCGGGGCGGGGAACGCCCTGTCCCATCGGTTGGCATCTGAAGCCGATCGGACGACGCGTCCCCTGGCCGAGTGGCACGAACCTTGACCCCGCCTGCTTTCCCGTCTAAGCGCCTGATATCCGTTTCTTCTCGGGCGCCCGAGGTGCCGTTGATGCTTCACTCCCACGACCAGCGCCGGCCGCTTCACAAGCCCTTGCTTCCGAAGCCGAATCTCAAGGACGAGGTTCGCTTTCTGCAGTCGTGGTTCCAGAATCCGCTCAAGACCGGCGCCGTGGCGCCGTCCAGCCCGGCTCTGGCCAAGATGATGGCGAGCTATCTCGACCCGAAGCAGGACGGTCCGGTCATCGAGCTTGGACCCGGCACGGGTCCGGTGACCAAGGCCTTGATCCAGCGCGGTTTCGCGCCGGAGCGCCTGTTCCTCATCGAGTACAACCCGGAATTTTGCGCGCTGCTGCGCCTGCGCTATCCCGGCGCCACGGTGATCAACGGCGAGGCCTACACCCTCGCCAAGACGCTGACGGGCCGCCTGCCCGGCAAGGCGGTGGGCACCATCTCGTCGCTGCCGCTCTTCACCATGCCGGAGAGCGAGCGGCACCGCATGGTGAACGAGGCGTTCGACATGTCCACCCCCGGCTCGCCGTTCGTGCAGTTCACTTATGCGGTGGTGACGCCGGTGCCGCTGGTGCCGGGCGCCATCGAGGGCGAGCGTTCGCCGCGGGTGTGGAGAAATATTCCCCCCGCCCGTGTCTGGGCCTATCGCCGGCCCTGAGGTTTCCGTGCCGCCGGCGCCGCCCGGCGCCCGGACGGCCACACCGCCGGGGCCCTTAAGTGACGGATTTCCTTTATTTAACCCACCCTCAGGTCGCGGTGGACCCGGCCGTGCCGGTGCCCCGCTGGGGCCTGTCTGAGGTCGGGCGGGCGCGCGCGCGCGCCTTTGCCGCATGCGCGGATCTCTCCCCCTACCGGCGAATCGTTTCCTCCACCGAGGTGAAGGCGCAGGAGACCGCCGCGCTCCTCGCCGAGGCCCTTGGCCTTGCCGTCGAGGTGGCTCGGGGGATGGAGGAAAACGACCGTTCCGCAACAGGTTACCTGCCGGAAGTTGAATTCCAGCAGATGGCCGACGCCTTCTTCGCCCGCCCGGAGGAGAGTGTGCGAGGCTGGGAGCGGGCGCAGGACGCGCAGACGCGAATCGTCGCCGCCGTCACCCGAACCCTCGCCGAACTTCAAGACCATCGACAGGTTCCAGTTCTGTTTGTGGGCCATGGCGGGGTCGGCACCTTGCTTCTGTGCCATCTGGCGGGCTACCCCATCTCCCGCATCCATGACCAGCCGCCGGTGGGCGGCGGCTGCTGGTTCCGCGCCGGAGCGGGAGCGCGCCCGGACCGCTGGCACACGATGGAAGAGAGGGCAGGCATGGCCTGCTCTCGGGAAGAGGACGCAGGGCACGCCTGCGCCGGGGAAGAGGGCGCGGCACAGGCCGGCGCCCGACAAGACGGCCCAGCCCAGGCTGGTGCCCGTGAAGACAGCACAGCGCCAGCCGGCGCGCGGGAACAGGGCGCAGCGCTCGCGTGCGCACCGGAGGAGGGCCCATGAGCCTTGTCGATGCGAAAGTCCGCGACCGCATGATCGTGGCGCTCGACTATCCCAACGTGAGCGCGGCCGAGGCCCTGGTCTGGCAGCTCGGCGACGTGGTGACCTTCTACAAGATCGGCCTCGAGCTCTCCATCGCGGGGGGGCTGGACCTTGCCGCCGACCTCATAGGCGCCGGCAAGAAGGTGTTTCTCGACCTCAAGCTGCACGACATCGGCAACACGGTGGAACGGGCGACCGCCGCGGCGGCGGAGCGGGGGGTGCACATCCTCACCGTCCATGCCTATCCCCAGACCATGGCGGCGGCGGCGCGGGGGGCCAAGGGCAGCCCGCTTGAGGTGCTGGGGGTGACGGTGCTCACCTCCTATGACGACGCGGACCTTGCCACTGCCGGCTACCACATGGGCGTCACCGATACGGTCCGCCTGCGCGCCGGGCAGGCTCTGGAGGCGGGGATCGCCGGGGTCATCTGCGCGCCCACCGACGCGGCCATGGTGCGCGCCATCCTCGGGCCGGACCGCCGGGTGGTGACACCCGGGGTGCGGCCCAAGGGGGCGGAGGTGGGCGACCAGAAGCGCTTCGCCACCCCGGCCGAAGCCATCGCCGCCGGCGCCGACCGCATCGTGGTGGGCCGGCCGGTGACGGCGGCGCAGGATCCGGTGGCGGCGGCCGAGGCCATCCTCGCGGAACTGGCGGGGGCCTGACGGCCGGGAACGGGGCAATGGAGGGGGCGATGGCGAAGGGCTACTGGTTCCTCAATCTCGACGTGGTCAACCCGGTGGACTACATCACCTACCGGGAAGCCAACGCCCGCTACGCGGCGGAGCACGACCTGCGCTTCATCGTGCGCGGCGGCGATTTCGAGCATCTGGAGGGCATCAAGCGCCACCGCAACGTGCTGGTGGAGCTGCCCTCCTTCGAGGTGGCGGTCTCCACCTACGAGGCCCCCGACTACCAGCCGGTGAGGACCATGCGGCGGGCCACCGCCATCGCCGACCTCGCGGCGGTGGAGGGCCATGACGGCCCCCAGCCCTCGGCGGCGCCCCCGCCCGAGGGCACGCCGGACAAGCCCCGCGGCTACTGGATGGCCAAGGTCGATATCACCGATCCCGAGCGCTACAAGGACTATGTGGCGGCCACTGCGGAGCCGTTCGCCGAATACGGTGCCTGGTTCCTGGTGCGTGGCGGCCGGCATCAGCTACTGGATGGCCTCGGACGCCAGCGCTATGTGGTGATCGCGTACCGCGACGTGGAGACGGCGCGAGCCTGCTATTTCTCGCCCGGCTACCAGCGGGCACGCGCCATCCGCCAGTCGGCGTCGGTGGCAGACCTTGTCCTCATCTCCGGCTATACCGGGCGCGAGGCGCCCCCCTCCTGACGGGCCGGCCCATGGGGCCGTTCTCGCCAAGGCAATGCCCGCAGGGCCGTGCCACCGTCTTTGCCGGCGCGCCGTGAAGCGCCGCCCGGCCACGCGAAGGACCAGAAGAACCGTGTCTCACCCAACCGTGCCTCAGCTGCGCATCGTCATCTCCGGAGCCGGCGGCCGCATGGGCCGCGCCCTCATCAAGGCCATCTCGGAAAGCGAGAGCCTGGTGCTGGTGGGCGCGCTGGAATATTCCGGCTCGTCCTTTCTCGGCGAGGATGCCGGGGCCATGAGCGGCCTGACGCCCAACGGCGTGACAGTGGAAAGCGACGCGGCCCCGACCCTCAACGGCGCCGACGTGGTGGTGGATTTCTCCACCCCCTCCGCCTCGGTGCGGCTGGCGGAGACGTTGGCTGGGGCGGGCATCGCCCATGTCATCGGCACCACCGGCTTCTCCAACGAGGACAATGCCGCCATCGCCGCCGCCGCCCGTCGCACGCCCATCATGAAGTCCGGCAACATGAGCCTCGGGGTCAACCTGCTGGCCGCCCTCACCCGCCGGGTGGCGGCGACGCTGGACGACAGCTTCGACATCGAGATCGTGGAGATGCACCACAACAAGAAGGTGGATGCGCCCTCCGGCACGGCGCTGCTTCTGGGCGAGGCCGCAGCCCAGGGCCGCGGGCGCCATCTCGACGAGTGCTCCGAGCGCGGCCGCGACGGCGTCACCGGCGCGCGCAAGCCCGGCGCCATCGGCTTTGCCAGCCTGCGCGGCGGCTCGGTGGTGGGCGAGCATATGGTGATCTTCGCCGGCCAGGCCGAGCGCATCGAGCTGGTGCACAAGGCCGAGGACCGCATGATCTTCGCCCGCGGCGCGCTGACGGCGGCGCGCTGGCTGAAGGGCCGCGAGCCGGGCCTCTATTCCATGGCCGACGTGCTCGGCCTCGGGGATTTCTGAGCGCTCTTGTTGGAAGCGTCACATGTCTGAATTGGTTTTTCGGCCGTCATGCCCGGCCTTGTGCCGGGCATCCACGCCGAACCGCTGGCGGCAACGTCGGGAAGCTGATCCCAGCCTCACCGCGTGGATCGCCGGGACGAGCCCGGCCATGACGTCCGAAGAAGGCACGGACGATTTTCCTGAAGGGCTGTGAGCCCCGTTTCCCATCCGCAGATTTTCGAGCCGGGAGCCACGCCCGGAGACCACCCAGGAGCTTTCCATGTCCGACCGCATCCTCGTCCTCGTCCGTCACGGGCAGAGCGAGTGGAACCTGAAGAACCTGTTCACCGGGTGGCGCGACCCGGACCTCACCGCACAGGGCGTCTCCGAGGCCAAGCGCGCCGGCGCGCTGCTGAAGGCCGAGGGACTGAAGTTCGACGTGGCCTTCACCTCCGACCTCAGCCGCGCCCAGAAGACCCTCGGTCTCATCCTCGACGAGATGGGTCAGGAGAGTGTGCCCACCACGAAGAACGTGGCGCTGAACGAGCGGGACTACGGCGACCTCTCCGGCCTCAACAAGGACGATGCCCGCGCCAAGTGGGGCGAGGATCAGGTGCACATCTGGCGCCGCTCCTACGACATCGCCCCGCCCGGCGGCGAGAGCCTGCGCGACACGGTTGCCCGCACGCTGCCCTATTATGTGCAGGAGATCCTGCCGTGCGTGCTGCGCGGACAGGTGACGCTGGTGGCCGCCCACGGCAATTCGCTGCGCGCGCTCATCATGACGCTGGAGAAGCTCTCCCCCGAGGGCATCATGAAGCGCGAGCTGAACACCGGCGCGCCCATCGTCTACAAGCTGGCGGCCGATTCCACGGTGGCGGAGAAGCGCGACCTGGTGGCGTGAGGGACGTGCGGCCGGCACGGTTTACGTTCAGAACCGCTGGTGAACCCTCTCCCGCTTGCGGGGGAGGGGCAGGCCGGTGCCGGGTGGCAGGCGCGGTTTATGATCGAGTGCTGCTGGGGAACCCTACCCCTGCTCGTGGAGCAGCCGGGCCACTGCGGCGCGCAGCTCGGGGAAGCCGGCGCCGGTCTGGCTGGAGGTGGGGAAGACCACCGGATAGGCCGCCGGCCGCCGCTTGATCTTCTCCTGAACCCCCGCGATCACGGCCGGCAGGGCGGTGGGCTTCACCTGGTCGGACTTGGTGAGGATGATGGCGTAGGACACCGCCGCCTTGTCGAGCAGGTCGAGGATCTCCTCGTCCACCGGCTTGATGCCGTGGCGGCTGTCGATGAGCACGAACACGCGGGCCAGGTTCACCCGGCCGCGCAGATAGGCCTTGATGGTGTGGGTCCAGGCCTCCACCTTCTCCTTCGGCGCCTTGGCGAAGCCGTAGCCGGGCATGTCCACCAGGGACAGTTCAGGCCCCACCCGGAAGAAGATCAGCTCCTGCGTGCGCCCCGGTGTCACCGAGGTGCGCGCCAGCGCCTTGCGGCCGGTGAGCGCGTTGACGAGGGAGGACTTGCCCACGTTGGAGCGCCCGGCGAGGGCGATCTCCATGCCCACCATGGGCGGCAGCACCTCCACGGTGGGGGCGGCCGTGACGAACTGCCAGTCGCCGGCGAACAGCAGGCGGCCGATTTCCAGGAAGGGGTCGGGCGCGTCGGAAGCGGTATCGGTCATGAGGGCGTTATCGGGGAGCAATGCGCCCGGCGCAAGCGCTTGGTGTGAAGCCCGCGCGGCGCCTGAGCGTCGCCCTCTCGGCACCGGTCGAAGACCGGAGCCGTTGGCATTACTGCCGTTTGGCGCCGAGGAAGGTCTCGGCGAACCAGCGGTCGATGGTCATGGGCTGTTCCTGCTGGGGCGGCGGCGGCATCTGGCCCACCACGGCGGGCGGGCGATCATCCGGCAGGCTCTCCGGCGGCAGGAGGCTGCCCCCCGGCGCGCCATAGCCGGCGCCGCCGAAGCCGTAGGACCTCAGGCCCCCCGGCAGCTCGGCAACCGGCACGCCCTGGTGCGCGGTCTTCATCACCCGGCTCCAGATCTCCACCGGCAGGTTGGCGCCGGACGCCTTCTTGGTGGGGGAGCTGTCGTCGTTGCCGAGCCACACGGCGGTGACGTAGCGGGCGGTGTAGCCCACGAACCAGGCGTCGCGATAATCCTGCGAGGTGCCGGTCTTGCCCGCAGCCTCCCAGCCGGGAAGATCGGCGCGCCGGGCGGTGCCGCTCGCCAGCGTCTCCATCATCATGTGGTTCATCATGGCCGCATAGGCCGGGTCCATGACCCGGCCGGGACCGGAAATGTTGCGCTGGTACAGCACCTTGCCGTCGGCGCCCTTCACCACGTCGATGACGTGGGGGATGACGCCGATGCCGCCGGTGGCGAACGGCACATAGGCGCCGGCCAGCTCCAGCACCGAGACTTCCGAGGTGCCGAGCGCGATGGACGGGTTGGGATCCAGCGGCGAGGCGATGCCCAGCCGCTTGGCCGTGGCCACCACCGCCTTGGGGCCGACCTCCAGCGTCAGGCGCACCGAGACGGTGTTCAGCGACAGGGCCAGCGCCTGCGTCAGCGTCACCGGGCCGCGATATTCGTGGGTGGAATTCTCCGGCCGCCAGCCCTTGAGCTGGATGGGGCCGTCCTCGCGCACGGTCTCGGGGGTGAGGCCGTGCTCGATGGCGGTGAGGTAGATGAAGGGCTTGAAGGCGGAGCCGGGCTGCCGGCGCGCGGTCACCGCCCGGTTGTACTGGCTGTCGGCATAATTGCGGCCGCCGATGAGGGCTTTGACCCCCCCGTCGGTGTCGAGCACCACGAGGGCGCCCTGGCCGACGCCGAACTTGCCGCCGGACTTGGCCAGCGTGTCCTCCAGCGCCTTTTCCGCCGCCTGCTGGAGGCCGGCATCCACCGTGGTGCGCACGGTGACATCGCCGGGCAGTTCCTCGCCCACGAAGGAGTCGAGCTGGTCCATGACCCAGTCGGCCACATAACCCGAAGAATCCGGCATGCCGGCGCGCGACAGCTGGGCCGGGCGGGCGAGTGCCGTGCTCGCCATCTCCGGGGTGATCAGGCCCTGCTGGCGCATGGCGTTGAGCACCAGCCCGGCGCGGGCCTGCGCGCCCTTCAGGTTGCGGGTGGGGGCAAGGCGCGAGGGGGAATTGACGAGGCCGGCCAGCATGGCGGCTTCCGCCAGCGTCACCTGCCGGGCGGACTTGCCGAAATAGCGCTGGGCGGCGGCTTCCACCCCATAGGCGCCGGCGCCGAAATAGACCCGGTTGAGATAGAGGTCGAGGATCTCGGCCTTGGTGAACTTGTGCTCCAGCCACAGGGCCAGCACCAGCTCCTGGACCTTGCGGGAGGCGGTGCGCTCCTGGGTCAGGAACAGGTTCTTGGCGAGCTGCTGGGTCAGGGTCGAGCCGCCCTGCCGCAGCCGCCGCGAGGTGAGGTTGGTGACCAGCGCGCGGGCGAGGCCCTCCGGATCGAGGCCGAAATGGCTGAAGAAGCGCTGGTCCTCGATGGCCACGAACGCCTTGGGCAGGTAGGGCGGCAGCTCGCCGATGGGCACGGCGACGCCGCCCATGTCGCCGCGGGTGGCCAGCGTCTTGCCGTCGGCGGCCTGCACGGTCACCGTGGGCGGACGTTTGGGGATCATCAGCGTCTGCATGGGCGGCAGCTTGGAGGCCTCCCACGCGATGACGCCGGCCAGCGCCAGCACCGCCCATACGCCGAGGATGAGGCCCCACTTGATCAGGCCGAACAGGAGCGAGCCACGCCGCCGGCGGCGGGCCGGCTTGGCCTTCGCCGGCGGATCGGCGCGGCCACGGCGGGGCTCGGCGGGGGCGGGTTTCGGCTCGGGGGACGGCTTGGCGGCTTTGGCGGCGCGTGCGGCCCGGCGCGGCGGGTCCACCGGGGGCGGGGCGGAGCGGTCGCGAGCGTCGAGACGGATGTCGAACAGGGATTCGGGGCGTTCCAGCACCGGTTCCCGCCTCGTTGCCTCGCCTCGTCCGCGTGCCGTCATGAATGATCCCGTTGCTTGTGCCCCCGTCCGCCGCACTGCGGGAGCCGTACCCCTTGCAACGTCCCTTGCAGCATCAAAATGGGGCGGAAGCGCAGCGCAGCGGAAGGCACCCTAACGGCAGCGGCATAAGGACCCGTTAAGGAGGTCGTGCCCGGGCTTCAGGAGGCCCGCCGTCGGCCCCCTCCCCCGCAAGCGGGAGAGGGTTCTGCGCCTGTCGCGGCTCAACCGACCCGTTTCGTCTCACAACACCTAGAGAGTTTTCCGCTCGCCTTGGCTCACGGAAATCGCTCTAGAACCTTGTGTTAACGCGTTTTCTTCACGCGAACCGGTGTCCACTTCGCTCGAAAACGCTCTAGCGGCAGCGGTCCCAGAAGCCGGTGCGGCGGTCTGGCGTGCGGTAGTACCAGCACATGCCGTTGGCGGGGGGCGCGCCCACCAGCCCCGCCGCCATTCCCGGCTGGAGCATGCCCAGTGCGCCGCCGTTCCCCACCGGGCCGCCGGGACCCCAGCTCTGCGTGGGCGCGGGGAGGATCACCGGCGGCACCTGATTCATCAAGGGCGCGGCCAGCGGCGGCGGGGCCGGCTGAAGCGGTGCGGCAAGGGGCGCCGCGAGGGGCGCGCTCATCACTGGGCCGCGCTGGGGTGGCACCAGCGGGGGAGGCCGTGTCGGCGGGCCAAGGGCGGCAGGCGGCGCGGGCGGCGGCAGGCGTCCGGTTCCCACGGGTGCGCCGACCGGCTTCAGCGGGGCCACGGAGGGGGCAACAGACGGGGGACGCGCCAGCGGCGCCACCGGCTTCGGGGCCGGCCGCACCACGGGCGCCGCCGGGGTGAGCGGCGCCGGGCGCAGGGGGATGCCGACCTGAGCGCCGGCAGTGCCCGTTCCTCCCACCGCCAGGCTCGCCACCAGAGCGGCCAGCACCCTCCTCCGCGTCCCGCCGCGCATCATCGTCTCCCTGCGTCAGCCCCATGATCGGCGGCAAGATAGGCCGTTTGATGGGCCGCGCGACACGGTTTGAAGGAGCGGGCCGGAGAGGGGAAGGGCGTTGCCTGCCCTTGAGCGGGGAGCAGGGGCCGCCATCCCACGCGGGGGTGGCGGCGATGGTACTTCGCTTCAAGCCGGGACATGGCCTCCCGTCGCGCCCTTTGACCGCGCCGCGCGATGGGGGCAAGCTCCGGCCCGGATTCCATGCCAAGAATGCGTGCGCGGACAACATGCCCGCCAGGGAGTGCCTGCCGTGAGCTTTGCCCCTTGCCCCGACCCCACCCCCGGAGATGCCAGCAGCTGCGACGCGGTGGAGACGGTGATCATCCCGCGCGCGCATGACATCGGCGGCATGGAGGTGGCCCGCGTACTGCCCTCGGCCCAAGGGCAGATGATCGGGCCGTTCATCTTCTTCGATCGCATGGGGCCGGTGCGCTTCACCGCCCATCAGGCGCAGGATGTGCGTCCGCATCCCCATATCGGGCTTGCCACGGTCACCTACCTGTTCGACGGCATCATGGTCCACCGCGACAGCCTCGGCAACGAGCGGGTGATCGCGCCGGGCGCGGTGAATTTGATGACCGCCGGACGCGGCATCGTCCATTCCGAGCGGCACGACGCCACCGTGAAGGCGCGCGGTGGCCCGCTGTTCGGCATCCAAAGCTGGATCGCCCTGCCCAAGGCGCGGGAGGAGGACGCCCCGGACTTCCTCCACACCGGCGCCGAGGACCTGCCCGTGGTGTCCGACGGCGGGCTGACGGCGCGCATCATCCTGGGCAGCGCCTTCGGGGCGGCGTCTCCGGTGGCGCTGGCCTCGCCGGCCACCTATGCCGAAATCACGCTGGCGCCCGGCGCGCGCCTGCCCATCGACCCCACCCACGAGGATCGAGCCGTGTTCACCCTGGAAGGCGAGGTGGAGGTGGATGGCACCCGCTTCGAGCCGGGGCGCATGCTGGTGATCCGCCGGGGCCTTGCCACCAGCGCGCGGGCGATCACGCCGGCGCGGCTCATGCTGATGGGTGGCGAGCCGCTGGAAGGCCCGCGCTACATCTGGTGGAATTTCGTGTCCTCGGACCTGGAGCGGCTCGATGCCGCCAAGGCCGCATGGCGGGAGGGGCGGTTCGACCTCATCCCCATGGATCACGACGAGTTCATCCCGGCCCCCGAGGACGGCGCCGGCCGGCCGAGGCCTCAGGCGCCGCGCCCGTAAAGCCGGCGCGCGAAGACCGGTCCGCGTCCTGCTCCAAGAATCACGGGAGGGGGCAGTTCTGCGCCGCCTCGTCGTTTTCGTCCGAGCCGTGGGGCTGGACGATGGCCGGGGGATCGCTGGCCGGAAATGTCTCGTCGAGAGCCTCGTCGAGGGTCTGCGAATCGTGAGCCTTGTGCTCGCATCCGGCGGCGCGCGCGGCTTCGTCCGGCCCTGAGGGCGCGGGGTATTGCTTCGGCGCCGGGTCGGGACGCGAAACGGCGGGGGGATCGCTGGCCGGGAAGCTCTCCTCCAGCGCCTCGTCCAGCCGGGCTTCGGTCTGGGCGGAGCGATCCGGCGACACAGATGGCCTGCTGTTCACGGAAACATCCTCCAAGGTGCGGAAACAACGCCTCCGCAGCTCGGAATCAACGCCGGTGCCGGGCTTGCGTTCCCCTTTCGTCCCTGGCAATTGCGTGATCGGGCACCGACGCGCGCCGACACCGGAGACCCGGGGGAATCGGGTCTCCGGTCCAGGCGCATGGCTGTCGGCCCTCCATTCGAAGGTGGTACGAGACGCGAGAAGAAAAAACCGGGGGTGGCTGCAACCGGCCCCCGCGCCGAGGACGCGCGCAACTGATCACAAGACGTGTGAGCGCGAGACCAAGAGAAGCGTCTGAAGCTTCTCCTTTGCTGGGTTGGAAGCGCGTTCACCGCTCCGGCTGCTTCACCTGAACGGGTCCGGCTCCAGGCCACCCCCGGCAAGATGCCCCGGGAGGGGGGGCAAGCTTGGAAGATGCCGGGTCCGGACGATGCCGAACCCGTCAACAGGTTTCAGAAGAGGCTCAGAAGAACCCGAGCTCAGAAGAACCCGAGTTTCTTGGGGCTGTAGCTCACCAGCAGGTTCTTGGTCTGCTGGTAGTGGTCGAGCATCATCTTGTGGGTCTCGCGACCGATGCCGGACTGCTTGTAGCCGCCGAACGCCGCATGGGCGGGATAGGCGTGGTAGCAATTGGTCCACACCCGGCCGGCCTGGATCTCGCGGCCCATGCGATAGGCGCGCGAGCCGTCGCGGGTCCACACGCCGGCGCCGAGGCCGAACAGCGTGTCGTTGGCGATGGAGAGGGCCTCTTCCTCGTCCTTGAAGGTGGCCACCGACACCACCGGGCCGAAGATCTCCTCCTGGAACACCCGCATGTTGTTGGTGCCGAAGAACACGGTGGGCTTCACGTAGAAGCCGTCCGCAAGGTCGCCTTCGAGCAGGTTGCGCTCGCCGCCGGCCAGCACCTGCGCCCCCTCGGCCCGGCCGATGTCGATGTAGGAGAGGATCTTGTGCATCTGCTCCGAGGAGGCCTGCGCGCCGAGCATGGTGGCGGGATCGAGCGGCGAGCCCTGCTTGATGGCGGCGACGCGGGCCAGCGCCTTCTCCATGAACTTGTCGAAGATGCTTTCCTGCACCAGCGCGCGGCTGGGGCAGGTGCAGACCTCGCCCTGGTTGAGGGCGAACATGACGAAGCCTTCCACCGCCTTGTCGAGGAAGTCGTCGTCGTGGGCGGCCACGTCGTCGAAGAAGATGTTCGGCGACTTGCCGCCCAGTTCCAGCGTCACCGGGATGAGGTTCTGGCTGGCATAGCCCATGATGAGGCGGCCGGTGCCGGTCTCGCCGGTGAAGGCGATCTTGGAGATGCGGGTGGAGGAGGCGAGCGGCTTGCCGGCCTCGAGGCCGAAGCCGTTGACGATGTTGAGTACACCGGCGGGCAGCAGGTCGCCGATCAATTCGGCGAGCACCAGGATGGAGGCGGGGGTCTGCTCGGCGGGCTTCAGCACCACGCAATTGCCGGCGGCGAGCGCCGGGGCGAGCTTCCACACCGCCATCAGGATGGGGAAGTTCCAGGGAATGATCTGGCCGACCACACCGAGGGGCTCGTGATAGTGGTAGGCGACGGTGTCGTGATCGATCTCGGAAAGCGCGCCTTCCTGCGCCCGCACGCAGGCGGCAAAATAGCGGAAATGGTCGATGGCGAGGGGGATGTCGGCCGCCGTCGTCTCGCGGATCGGCTTGCCGTTGTCCCAGGTCTCGGCGCGGGCGAGCAGGTCGAGGTTGGCCTCCATGCGGTCGGCGATCTTGAGCAGCGCCAGGGCGCGGTCGGCGGCGGAGGTGCGGCCCCAGGCCTTCTTGGCGGCGTGGGCGGCGTCCAGCGCCCGCTCGATGTCGGCTTCGTCCGAGCGCGGCACTTCGCAGACCACCTTGCCGGTGATGGGCGAGATATTCTCGAAATAGTGCCCGTTCACCGGCTCCACGAAGGCGCCGCCGATGAAGTTGCCGTAGCGCGGCTTGAAGGGCGAGGCGTGCTGGCTGGCGAGGAATGCGGGTATGTTCATTATTCCCTCCCGAGAGTTGGTGCAGCGGATGGTTTGCAGCGCCCGTGCCAGATCTCGGGAGGGCGGCCGGCGGCTTTATTTGCACTGCGGGAAGATGCTGGCCTGTCTTGATTTTGCCAACGGCGGCCAAGCCTTGCCGGAACGTCCGCTGGACGCGACACGAATAGTCGTGCCAGACTGACGCACATAAGAACAAGAGCTGCGACACCTGTCGCGATTTGCGACAGGTGTTTCAGGGAGAAATGCCAAGCGAGGGACCAAGATGCCTGCTGCGCCGACGCCCGCCGTGTCGACCTCTGCACTGTCGTCCTGCGCCGCGACCGATGCCGTCCTTGCCGCCCGGCGCCGCTTCTTCTCCGGCGCGCCGGTGGCGGAGGACGCGCTGGCGCAGCCCATCCTGCGCTCCTGGACCCGCTGCGCCGCGCGGGGCCTGGGGCCGCAATCCCGTTCGCGGATGGAGCCGCTGACCGACGGCGAGTTCGCCGCCCGGCGCGAGCGCCACGAGGCCCTGCGCCGCCGCTGCCGCCCCGAGCTGGAGGCGCTCCACGCCGCCGCCCGTGCAGCGGACAGCATCGTCATCCTCACCGATCCGTCGGGGCTGGTGCTCGACACCGTGGGCAGCGCCGATTTCGCCGATCGCGCCGCCAAGGTGGCGCTGCGCCCCGGCGTGAGCTGGAGCGAGGCCGAGACCGGCACCAATGCCATCGGCACCGCCCTGGTGGAGCGCCGCCCGGTGGAGGTGCGCGGGGCCGAGCATTATGCCGAGGCCAACGGCATCCTCAGCTGTGCCGCCGCCCCCATCCACGACCCGTTCGGGGAACTGGTGGGCCTGCTCGACCTGTCGGGACCGGCCTCGGTGCCGCACCTGCATGCGCTGGCGCTGGTGGAACTGGCCGCCGGCCAGGTGGAGCACCGCATGTTCGAGGGCGCTTTCCCCGACCATAGCCTCGTGCGCTTCCACGCCGACCCGAGCTTCCTTGGCACCGCGCGCGAAGGCATCCTGGTGTTCGAGGAGTATCGCCTCGTCGCCGCCAACCGCCCGGGTCTCGCCCTGCTGGGCCTCGGCTGGGATGCGCTGGGCGCCAAGCGCTTCGGCGACCTGTTCGAGGGCAGCCTCGGCAAGGCGGGGGAAGAGCGGCGCGTGCGCACCCGTCGCGGCGACGTGGCCATGCGCCTCGAACGGCAGGGCCTGCCGGTGCGCACCATCGCGCCGCGCGCCGCACCCGCCGTGGAGCGCCCGGCTGCGCCTGTGCCCGCCCAGCCCCCCGTCCAGACGGGTCCGCGCTTCGACGCCGCTACGGAGCGCGACCTCGGCCGCGCCGTGCGCCTCATGGAGGCCGGCGTGCCGGTGCTGATCCAGGGCGAGACCGGCGTCGGCAAGGAAGTGTTCGCCCGCCAGATCCACCGGCGCGGCAACCGGGGCGCCAAGGCGTTCGCGGCAGTCAATTGCGCGGCCCTGCCCGAGGGCCTCATCGAATCCGAGCTGTTCGGCTACGAGGAGGGCGCCTTCACCGGCGCCCGCCGCGCCGGCTTCAAGGGCCTGTTCCGCGAGGCGGACGGGGGGGTGCTGTTCCTCGACGAGATCGGCGACATGCCGCTCTCCCTCCAGAGCCGCCTGCTTCGGGTGCTGCAGGAGCGGGAGGTGACGCCGCTCGGCGGCGGGCGGCCGGTGGCGGTGGATTTCGCCCTCGTCTGCGCCTCCCATCGCGACCTGAAGCAGCGGGTGGAGGAGGGCGCCTTCCGGGCCGACCTTTATTTCCGCATCGCCCAATATACCGTGACGCTTCCGGCGCTGCGGACCCTTGCCGATCGTGAGGCGCTGGTGGATCGCCTGTGGGCGGAACTGACGGGCGCCTGCCCCGATGCGCCGTCGCTTTCGGCCGAATGCCGGGCTGCGCTCGCCGGCCATGGCTGGCCGGGCAATTTCCGCCAGCTGGTGGGCGTCCTGCGGGTGCTCCAGGCCTTGGCGGAGCCGGGCGAGGTGCTGGGGGTGGAGGCTCTGCCGGCGGACGTGCGCAGCGCGCCGCTGGAATGGCGCGGCGCGGGCCGGCCGGCGGAGATCATGCCCGCCGGCGCCGAGGCCGGGGATTCGGTTTCACGGGAGCTTGGCGCGAGGGATCTCGAGTCACGAGATCTTGGCGCGGTGACGCGTGCGGCCATGGACTCGGCGCTGGCCGCCAGCGGCGGGAATGTCTCGCAGGCGGCCCGCCGGCTCGGCATCCACCGCAGCACCCTGCACCGCCATCTCGCCAGCCGCGGATCCCGCGGCGGGCATTGATACCGGCGCTCGATCAGGCCGCCGGCCGGACGGCACTCTCTGCGGCCTGCATCACCTCGGCGAGGGCGGGAAGGACCGTTTCGCGCATGCGGCGGCCGTAGAACAGCGCGAAATGGCCCGCATTGGGCACCACGATCTGCCGCTTCAGGTGGGCTGGAATGTTGACGCACAGATCGTGGGCGGCCTCGGTCTGGGTCCGGGCCGAGATGTCGTCCACTTCCCCTTCCACGGTGAGGAGGGCAGTGGTGGACAGGGCTTCGGCCCGCACCTCGTGCCCGGCGACGGTGAGACGGTCGCGGGCCAGGGCATTCTCGCGGAATACGGTTTCGACATTCTCCATGAAGAACTCGCCCGCCACGTCCATCATGCTCCAGCACAGGCGGGCGAGGGGAAAGCGCACGGGGTCGTCGCCGTCGTCGAAGGCGAGGCGGAACGGCAGGTCGCCCCCCGAAAGGCTCTGGCGCCACAGATAGAGGGCGAAGGCGTCGATCTGCCGCCAGGCGGGGAAGATGCGCCGCCCGGCGCCGGGAAAGGCGGAGGAGACGGTCTCGATCACCTGCCGCTCCAGCGCTTCCAGCGAGCGTTCCTGCAGCACGCGCCACAGGCGGGTGGGGTTGCGCGAGGGATCGATGGGGCCGCCGATCAGGCTGAGGCTTGCCGGCGCGGTTCCCGCCTCGGCGAGGAGGCAGGCGGCGGCGAAGGCCGGCAGGGCCCCCTGGCAGACGCCGATGATGTGGATGCCGCCCGTATCCCCCGCCAGAACGTCCCCCGCCAGCGCGCGCGCCATCTGCGCGGTCTCCACGCAGTTTTCGGCAAAGCCGAAGCGCCCGGCCGAGACCGGCACGTAGCGGGCATTGGGCCATTCGGTGACCGCCACCGCGTCGGCGACGTCGAGCAGCGCCATCACCAGGTCGCGCATGAGGAAGGGATAGGCCCCGGCCATGGGCGCCACCACCAGCACCCGGCGACGCGGCTGCGGGCTGCGCGAGAAGATCCGCAACTGGCCGAACGGCAGGCGGGCTCCCACCACGTCCGCCACGCTCGCGCCGAGCCCGGCGATGCCGAAGGCCTGGTAGGCCGCTTCGTTCAGGCGCTCGCTTTCGGCGGGCGCCCCGAAGTGAAGGGGGCGCAGATCGTCAAGCCACATGGCGCCGGTCGAACCTCCCGCATGGTCAGTGGGCATCATAGAGCCAGTTGTCCCCGCCGCGCCATGCCCCTGACGGGACAGGCGAAAACATCCCTACCCCGGTCCGCCGGCGGCGCGGATCAGAGCGCTTTCCAGCGAAGGGACCACCGGTTCGCGTGAAGACAACGCGTCACTGCAAGAGTTCAGAGCGAGGCGGCGGCGCGGGCGGCCTGGTCGTAATGGCCGGAGAGGGCGCGCATGAGGGCGGCGATCTCCGAGAGCTTGTCGGGGGCGATGCCGGTGGCCGCCACGGCGCCGGTGAGCAGGGCCTCGCGCACCTCGCGATAGCGCTCGCAGGTGGCGCGGCCCTGCTGCGAGGCGATGAGGGTCTTCTCCTTGCCCCGCCGCCCGGAGGCCACGAGGCCGAGGGCCTGGAGCTTCTTGGCCGCATAGGTGACGAGGTGGGTATCCTCCACGTCCAGCACGAGGCACAGGTCGGCGATGGTCTTCGGCCGGTCGCGATGCACCACGTGGTGGAGCACCTGCACGTCGAGGGGCGACAGGTCCGGCACGCCCGCCGCCGCCATGCAGCGCACCATCCAGCGGCCATAGGCATGGATGAGCATGTTGAGGCCGAACTCGAACTCGGACAGCGCCGGCAGCGCCCCGTCCGCGAGGTGGGCGGAGGAGACGATGGCGGGGCAGGGGCGGCCCTTCTCGCCCACGGCGTCGTTCATGGCCTCACCAGAAAGGTGGGGCGGGCAGGACCGGAGGCCGCCAGAGGCAAGGCGAGAGCCGGGGCGGCGTGGGTGCCGGAACCGCAGGCAAAGCCCGAAAGTGTGCCCATGGTGTCCTCATCCCCGGCGGATGCGCCCGTTTCGGCAGCGCCATGAAGTCAGGTGGCTGGTTGCCCGTGGGGGGATGTTAAGTCATCTCGATAAGTCGTCAACGAACCATCGATGTTTCTTCTTCATGAGGCTTCGGCGCCTTGTCGACCCTGTCCCGGAGCGGTCGCGGACAAGCAAAAGGGCGCCCGCGTGGCGGACGCCCTGTGCTGCACTGCGTCGAAGGTGGGGCTCAGAAGGAGAGCGCGCCGACCTTCTCCACTTCCACGTGGTCGGCCACGCGGCTGATCTTCAGGGTGGTGCCGCTGCGGCCCACCGGGCCGGGCAGGGAGATCACCTGCTGCTGGCCGGGCTGGAGCAGCGTGGACACGCGGATCACGGCCGGAGCGGCGTTGGGCTCGGCGGCGGCATCGACGGTGGTGATCACCTCGTAGCCCTTGGCATCCTTGACCCAATAGGTCACGGCGGAAGCCTTGCCGCCCAGGTGGGTCACGATGGCCTGACGCTCCGCGGGAAGCGGCTCGCCGGCGAAGGTGGTGGCGGCCACGGTCACAGCCGCCGTGGCAAGGAGGCCGGCCGCGCCGACGATCTTGAGGATGTTGTTCATGTCAGCCTCTGCGCACGCGTGCGGCCGACGGCCTAGGTTTCGGTGCGCTTATCTGCGATGAACATACCGTGATTGCTGCAATGCACAATCCGCATTTTCCGCAATACAGAAATGCATTCCATTCAGGGCAAGCTCCACCCTGATACCAATTTGCCCCAAAAAGCACGATGGTGAGCGGACTGCCGCAGCTTGAAGCTCCGGCATCCACCCGCCCCGCTCAGGCCGCCAGCGCCGCCTCCACCCCTGCCGCGATGGCGAAGAGGGCTGCATCCGTGCCGGGCGCGCCGGCCAGCATCAGCCCTACGGGCGCGCCGGGGAGGGGCAGGGAGATGGCGCAGCCGTCGATCATGTTGATGAGGGTGGGGTTGCGCAGGGAAAGGATGTTGGCGCGGCCATAGGCGTCGTCGTCGGTGGCGAGATCGGCGATCTTCGGCGGCAGGATGGCGACCGTGGGCATCACCAGCGCGTCGAAGCCGGCAAGCCGCGCCGCCGCCCGCGCCACCAGCGCCCGGCGCGCGGCCACCAGCTCCACATAATCGGCGGCCGACTGCTCGGCCCCGCGCTTGATGCGGCCGGCGACGCGCGGATCGTAGGCGTCGGCCTTCTCCGCCAGCAGGCGGCGATGCACCGCATAGCTCTCAGCGGCGGAAAAGCCGCCCTTGGCGTTGATGGTGGCCACCTCGCCGAACTCCGGGAAGGGCGCGGAGACGATATGCGCGCCGGCCTGCGCCAGCGCGTCCACCGCCACTTCGAAGGCCTTGGCGACCTCGGGGTCGAGCCCGTCCAGCGCCACGGTGGTGGGCACCAGCAGGCGCAGCCCCTTGACCGGGCGCGGCGCCAGCGGCGCCGGCTCGGCGCCGGCGAGGATGGCGTCCAGCGCCGCGCAGCAGGCCACCGAGCGGGCGATGGGGCCGATGGAATCCAGCGTCGTGGAGAGCGGGAAGGCGCCCTCGCGCGGCACACGGCTGGCGGTGGGCTTGTAGCCGGTGATGCCGCAGAAGGCCGCCGGGATGCGGCAGGAGCCGCCGGTGTCGGTGCCGAGCGCGGCGTGGGCCATGCCGTCCGCCACCGCCACCGCCCCGCCGGAGCTGGAGCCGCCGGAGACGCGCCCACCGGTCTGGCTTTCACCTTCCGCGCGCTCGAACGGGGCGCGCGGGTGGCCGTAATGCGGGTTCATGCCGAGGCCGGAATAGGCGAACTCGGTCATGGTGTTGCGGCCGAGGAGGACGAACCCCGCCCGGCGCAGGCGCGCCACCGCCGGGGCATCCGCCGTGGCGGGCGCATGGTCCTTCAGCACCTTGGAGCCGGCGGCGGTGACCTCGCCCTGAACGTCGAACAGGTCCTTCACCGAAATGGGGATGCCGGCGAAGGGCGAGGGCGCCGCCCCCGCCTGCCGCAGGTCATCCTGCGCCTGCGCCGCCTTCAGCGCGCCCTCCCGGTTCACCGAGACGAAGGCGCGGGCGCCTTCGCCGGCCGGGTCGGCGATGCGATCGAGGCAGGCCTCCGCCAGGGCCCGCGCCGTGGTGCGCCCGGAGGCGAGGTCTTGGGCGAGGGCGGCAAGGGTCGGCTGGGGCATGGCGAAGTCCGGATCAGCAGAGGGGGTGGGCGGGATCAGGCCGGGTCGAAATAGTGGATTTCGAGCAGCATGCAGCCCTTATCCGATTTGAACGGCCCGTGGAACGCGCCCGGGGGGCGCACCGCATAGGTGAAGGGCGAGAAGCTCTCGCCGCCCTCGCCCTTGTCGTCATTGCCCACGGTGAGATCGCCGGTGACCAGGAACACCTCTTCCCAGTATTCGTGCACGAAGGGCTTGGTGGTGAAGACGCCGGCGTCGAACTTCAGCAGGCGCGTGCGCGAGCCGCTCTTGTTCTCTTCATCCAGCGCGCCGGAGAGGATCTTCTGCTTGATGCCTTCCGGATAGCCGGGCGGCACTTCCCAGCCGGTGGCGAGGTCGAGGGTGTGGAACTCGTCGTGGATCTTGGTGATGGGCATGGGGGCAGTCCTGCGGTGAAAAGGGATCACTCGGCGGCGCGGGCGGCGGGCTGGGCCACTTCGTCGGCGAGGGAATAGGAGGAGAGCATCATGTCGAGCAGGCGCTCGGCGCCGGCCCAGTCATAGGTGCGGAAGGAGTGGTTCTTCACCACGAAGCCGGCACCCGCGTAGAACATCTCGTACTGGGCGTGGCGGGAGGCGAATTCCGAGCCCACCGCGTCCCAGGCGAGCTTGTAGAACTTCACCTTTTCTTCCGCGCTGGCGGCAGGCGACTGCTGGGTCTTGGCGATGAGGGCGGCCAGCTCCGGGTTCTGATAGTCATGCACCGAGGAGGGCAGCATGATCATGCCGCCGCCGGCCAGCTCCCGCAGGCTGGTGATGAACTTGCCGTAGAGCTGCTGGGTCAGCGTCTGCGCGGCATAGAGGGTGTGGCGGTCGGGCACGAAATAGGGGCCGTAGAAGCTGCCCTTGGCCTCCATGGCGGTGACGAAGGCGTCCACCATGGCGGCCTCGGCGGCGAGCTGGCCCAGGGTCTCGCGCACCTGCGGGAAGCCGGTGGTGCCGTTCACCTCGGCGGTGCGCCGGGCGATGGCGAGCAGGAATTTCAGCTTCACCGACAGGCGGATCTGGGCCTGGTAGTTCTGGTAGACATGGGCCGGGGTGGCATGGAACTGCCGGCCGGTCATGGCGATGTCGCCGGCGATGAAGACCCGGTCCCACGGCACCTTCACGTCGTCGAAGTAGAGCACCGCGTCATTCTCGTCGAAGCGGCTCGACAGGGGATTGTCGAACACGGACGGCGCGGCCGCCTCATAGGACTTGCGCGACAGGATCTTCAGGCCCTTGGTGTTCATGGGAATGGCGAAGGAGAGGGCGTAGCGCTCCTCGCCCTTCTGCAGCGGCTGGATGCAGGTAACGAACACCTCGTTGGCCATGATGCCGCCGGTGGCGAGCATCTTCGCCCCGCGCACGGTGATGCCCAAGGTGTCCTCGTCCACGATCGCGGCAGACAGGAACGGGTCGGCCTGCTCCGCCGCGTTCTTCGAGCGGTCCGCCTGCGGGTTGATGATGACGTAGGTGAGATAAAGATCGTTGTCGCGGGCATGGCGATAGTAATCGCCAAGCGCCCGGGCGCGGGCCGGATCGTACAGCTCGAACTGGTCGAGGCCCATGTACATGCCGGAGATGCAGGAGGCCACATGGTCCGGCGCGCGGCCGAGGAAGCCGGCGTGCAGCTCGGTCCAGGCTTCCAGGCCCCGGCGACGGGTCTTCAGTTCCTCATAGCTCGTGGGCAACTGCCAGATGCGGTTGGCGAGCGTTCCGGTGTCGGTCTCGAAGGTCATCAGCGCCCTGTTGTCCGGCGCGCTGTGGAAATCGAACATGCGCCCCACCGAGGCCACCGCGCGGCGGAAGGCGGGGTGGGCGGTGGCGTCGGAAATTTTCTGGCCGTCGAGGAAGATCTCGCGGCCGTCCCTGAGGCTGGCGATGTGGGCGCTGCCGGTCTTGATCATGGCTGGTGCTCCGGAAGGGGGGTCAGGACGCGATGGTCGAAAGGCTGCGATAGCGTCCGGCATGGAAGACGAGGGGGTCCGCCGCGGGCTCGCAGTGGTGGGCGAGGACGCGGGCGATGAAGATCTCGTGGTCGCCGCCATCGTGGATGGCGTGGGGGACGCATTCCAGATGCGCCGCCGCCTGCGGGATCAGCGGCGCGCCGCCGGCCCCGCGCAGGAGCGCCACCCCGGCCCATTTCTCCCCCTGCGCGCGGGCGAAGCGGCCGGAGAGCTCCTGCTGGTTTTGGGCGAGCACGGAGATGCCGTAGGCGCGCGCCGTCTTCAGCGCGGGCAGGGAGAGCGCGTTGCGCGCCACCGAGAACAGCACCAGCGGCGGGTCGAGGGAGACCGCGTTGAACGAACTCATGGTCATGCCGACGAGGGTGCCGTCCTCGCCCTCGGCGGCGACGATGGCGACGCCGGTTGCGAAGGCGCCGAGGGTGCACCGGAAGGCGCGGGTGTCGAAGGCGTCTGCTGTGGTGGCCGACATGGGGCGATGTCCGCTTCAATTAGCTTTGTAACAAAGCTATTATGAAGAGGCGATGGACGTCAAGGCCCTTGCGCGCCTATGAAGCGCGATCAGGATATGTCCGCGTCGGGGGAAAGGCGGGTCCGGGCCACGGCCCGCTGTCGGCACCGCGCCCGCCGTCGGCACGACCAGGGAGCGCCCGCATGCCGCAATCGACGCCCAAAGCCCGCCGGCGACTGCCCTTGACCGCGTCCCGCGCCGCCTTGCTGGTGAACGGGTCGGATCTCGAATTCCGCGAGATGGTGCACAACATGCTGGCGTTCGCCGCCGCCCTGCAGGAGGTGCGCAACCGGCTCGGCGGCCTCATCGGGCTGTCGGGCACCCAATACACCATCCTCAATTCCATCGCCCGGCTCAGCCGCAGCGCTCCGGAACTGGGCGTCAACGCGCTGGCCGAGCATCTGCATCTGTCGGGTGCGTTCGTGACCATCGAGGTCAACAAGCTGGTCCAGGCCGGCCTCGTCACCAAGGTGCCGAACCCGGACGATCGCCGCCGCGTGGTGCTGGCCGTGACCGCCGAGGCCGAGCGCCGCCTCGCCGAGCTGACGCGGGTTCAGGTGCCGGCCAACGACGCCCTGTTCGAGCCGCTCTCGGCGGCCGATTTCAAGGCGCTGCGCGCCATCATCGCCAAGCTCGCCGGCACCGGGGACCGCACCCTGCGGCTCATCGAGTATCTCGCGCCCACCGGCACGCTGGACGATGTCGCCGACCATTTGCCGCCGGGGGTGTGAGGGCCCGTTTGGAAATTCAAAAACGGCATAACAGCAATCACTTCTGTCATGCCCGGGCTTGTCCCGGGCATCCACGCCGAGCCGCTTGAGCCAGCATCCGAAAATCGTTCCCAGCCTTCCCGCGTGGATGGCCGGAACCCGCATGTTTGCGGGTTCCGCTCTCAGAGGCGGAAGTCGGCAACAGCCGACTTCCGGGACAAGCCCGGCCATGACGGTGGTAATGCGTTTGAGAGGGCTGCAAGCGCCCATCTTAGCGAATTTTCAAACGGGCTCTGAGGAGGGCGCGCAGATGGATGCGTTAGGAGCGAAGGTTGAATGGATCAGGCCACGCGTTGAGGCCGAAGGTGTCGATTACGCCAAAGCGCAGCCAAGCATAAAGGGATGCGGCGAGGAATGCATCTTCGAGGGCGCCGTGCGTCTCTCCGGCTCGGCTGCCGCCAATGTCTTGCAGGCACAGGTCGAGTGTGGCTTTGCGGCCGGGAAACTTGTTCCTGTAAGCCTGCATGGTGCAGTAGGGGTTCGTTCTGATCTCCGATAGTCCCACTTTTGCGAGTTCGCGGTGGAGGAAGCCGAGATCGAATCCCAAGTTATGCCCACATACGACATCCGCCTTCGACAGTATCTCGTGGATGAATGGGGCGTGGGCGGTGAATTCTTCCTGCTTGCGAAGAACGTCGTCACGCCACCCATGGACCGCCGCCGCGCGCGGATGACAGGGTCTGCCGGGGTTGAAGAGGAGATATGAAACCCGCCCGGTCGGTTCAGGTCCAAGCATCTCGACGGCTGCGAAGGACACAATACGGTCGTATCCCGCCAACCCGGTGGTTTCGCAATCCACCACCCAAGCCTTTGTTGAACCCGGCACGCATTCCCCCTATGCGGAACCGACTGACCTGCAGTGATTCTCTCCCGCCATCATGGGTGTGCGCCGAACTCACCGCAACTGCGCATCCTCACACCTGCAATCGGGCCTTCATGGCGCCGCCGGGGCGGACTTCCATCACGCGGCCGTCGCTCATCTCCACGATGCGGTCGAAGATGTCGGACCAGCGCGGGTCGTGGGTGACCACGCACACCGCCACCCGGTGCACGTCGGCGAGCGTGCGGAACACCTCCATCACCTGCCGCCCGCGCGAGCCGTCCAGCGCGGCGGTGGGCTCGTCCGCCAGCAGCATCACCGGGTCGTTGGCCAGCGCCCTCGCGATGGAGACGCGCTGCTGCTCGCCGCCGGACAATTGGGAGGGATAATTATCCTCGCGGTGGTCGAGGCCGAACTGGGCCAGCAGCTCCCGCGCCCGCGCCTTCGCCTGCTTGGGCCGCACGTCGTTGATCTCGAGGGCGATCTGCACATTCTCCACCGCGGTGAGGAAGGGGATCAGGTTCGCCTTCTGGAAGATGAAGCCCACGTGGGTGCGGCGGAAGTCGCGCAAATTGTTGAGGCGGGTCGAGGCGTTGGCGATGGGCTGGTCGCGGAAATGGACGGTGCCGCTGGTGGGCGGCTCCAGCAGCCCGGCGATCATCAGGAAGGTGGTCTTGCCCGAGCCGGACGGGCCGACGATGCCGGTCAGTTCGCCGGATTTCAGCGCCAGCGTCATGTCGGTGAGGGCATGCACCTCATTGGCGCCGGAGAGGTACGTCTTCGAGGCGTTGCGCACCTCCATCACCACATGGCTGGGCCAGAATTGAGCGGTCACGCCAGCACCTCCTGCGCCCGGACCTTCATGGCCCGCCGGATCGCGAACCAGCTCGCGCCGAGGCTGATGACCAGCAGCGATCCGCCGATGGCCGCGAGGTCGTCGGGCAGGAGCAGCACGGTGCGCGGGAAGTTGGGATAGAGCGTGAAGGAGATCGCCAGCGCCACCGAGAAGCCCAGCGCCGCGATCCACATGGCCTGCTGCACGATGAGGCCGATGATGACCCGGTCGCGCGCGCCGATGAGCTTCAGGAGGGCGATCTGGTTGATCTTCTCCAGCGTCAGCATGTAGATCGTGAGCGCGATGATGGAGCCCGCCACCAGAAGCGTCATGGCGGTGAAGGCGAGGATCTGCACCCGAAGCCGCCACAGCCGCCCGTCGAGCAGCATGGACCGCTCTTCCTCCTTGGTCAGCACCTCCACGTCGCCCCAGTTCTTGATCTGGGCCTTCACCAGCAGCGGGTCCGCATTGGGCTTCAATTCCACCATCACCGCCGCCAGCGCGCCGCCGTCGCCGAGGCCCATGCGCGAGCGCCCCTTGGCCACGCGATTGAGCAGGATGGCCTCGGAGGGCAGCACCCGGTTGATGGCCTGCGAATCCGCAATGGTGACGAAGAACATGCCGTCGCCGCCCATGTCCACCTGGCCCTTGGTGAGGCCCACCACGGTGTAGTCGTCATGGCCGAGGCGGATCACGTCGCCGACCAGGAGGCCAGTGGTCTGGTCGGCAATGGCCTCGTAGCGGGTGGAGCGGAACAGCCGGCCGTCGATGAGCGGGATCCAGCTGCCGGAATCCTTGGGGTAGTCGATGCCGGTGACGGCAAGGCGCACGCTCTTGCCGTTGATGTCATATTGCTGGTTGTACTGGATGAAGCGGCGGGTGGCGGCCACCCCCGGCACGCCTTCCACCCGGCGGTCGAGGCTGGAGGGCACGGCGGAAGTCTCGGCGAACGGGCCGGAGCGGCCGCCCTCCACCACCCACAGGTCGGCGCCCACGTCGTTGATGATGAGCAGCGCCTCATGGACGATGCCGCGATAGAGCCCGATCATGCCCATGGTCGCCCCCAGCAGGAGGCCGATGCCCACCGCCGTGAGGGCGAAGCGCAGCATCGAAAACCGCATGTCCTTGAGGGCGATGTTCATGGGCCTGTGCCTCCGCCCGCGTCAGGGCACCTCTTCCCCGAGGTCGACCGGCTCGAAAGAGTAGCGGCCGACCGGCGACAGCACCACGTCGCCGGCCTTGAGGCCGCGCGAAACCTCGATGTTGGTGCCGCTGGTGTAGCCGAGCGCCACCGGGGTCCAGGTGGCCCGCCCCGACCGCGCTAGCCAGACGCCGGCGCGCCCGTCGCGGCGGGTCACGAAGGTCTCCGGCACGCCGATGGCGACCGCCGGGGATTGCGCCTCCACCGCCACATTGGCGCGCTGCCCGATGGCCCAGCTCTCGGGCAGGGCATCGAGGGTGATGTCGATGGTGAACTCGCGGGTCTCCTGGTCCACCTGCCGGGACAGGCGCAGCACCTGCCCGGTCCACACCCGCGTGGGGTCGGAGGCGAAGCGGATGCGGGCCGGCTGGCCCGGCCTGATGGCGGAGCGGGCGGATTCGTCGAAGCGCGCGGAGATGATGATGGTGGACAGCTCCACCACCTGCATCAGGTTGGCGCCGGGCAACAGCAGGTCGCCGGGATTGCGCTCGCGGGAGATGACCACGCCGTCGAAGGGGGCGGTGATGGTGGCATCGGCAAGGCGGGCTTCCAGCACCTTCACGTTGGCCTGCTGGGCGAGCAGTTCCGCCTTCGAGCGCTCGATGGCGGCGTCGGCGCGGGCCATGTCCGCCTGGGCCTGCAGGAAATTGGATTCGGCGGTGGTCAGCTCGGCGGGCGAGATGACATTGGTGCGGGCAAGGGTGGTGCGCCGCTCGAACTCGATCTTGGCCCGGTCGAACCCGGCCTTGGCGCGGGCGCGTTCGCTTTCGCTCCCGGTGATGCCGAGGGCGGCGGCGCTCGCCTGCGCCTGGGCGGCGGCGAGCTGGTTCTGGAGGTCGACGGATTCCAGCCGCGCCAGCACCTGGCCGCGGGTGACGGCGTCGTTGCGGTCCACCTCGATGGACTTCAGGAAGCCCTGGATGCGGCTCGTCACCACCACGCGGTTGATGGCGTCGAGCAGGCCCGGCCCGTTGATCTCCAGGCTCATGGGGCGGGGCTGCACCTGGTGCCAGGCGGCGGTGCGCGGCACCACGTACCAGTAGCCGATGAGGACCCCCGCCACCACGGCGAGGGCAAGCGCGATGGTGAGGCGGCGCCAGCCGGCGGAATAGTCCGCCTCGACCAGGGCGGGGGGAAGGGGCTGCGGCTTCACCGCATCCCCTCCGCAGGCGGAAGGCGTCCGCCCCTGCGGGCGATGGCTGCCTTGCTCACGCGGTCTCCTCCTCCGCGTCGGTATCCACGATGGAGGCCACCCCATCGGGGCCGACGCCCATGCGGTCTATCACCTCCTCAAGGAAGCCCCGGCCCTCGGACCGCGTCAAGGCGGTCAGGTCGAAGCCGATGCGGTAGGCGAGGCCGTCCGCGCTCTGGAAGGACCGCAGGTCGATCTCGTTGATGGCATAGCGCGACAGCTTCGCCGAGAGCGGCGCCACCTTGATGAGGCCGAGATCCAGCTCCTCCGCCTTGCCCTGCCGCTGCAGCGCGGAGGTGGTAGCCCCCCGGGCGAAGCGGTCCGGCGTCTGCATGCCGGTGTAGTAGAGCGAGAAGTAGGAGCCCTTGGCCACCAGCTCGTCATGCACCGGCCCGTCCGCGCAGGCGTATTCGAACGGCACGTAGGGCAGGGACTGGTTGAGCTGTTCGGACAGATGGGCCGCCAGCGTCTCCAGCTTCGGCATGGCGCGCGTCGGCGCCCGCAGCAGGGTGGTGCCGGCCACCCAGCTGATGAGGCTGGTGAGCCGCCGGTCGGTGCGCATGGCCGCCGCCACGCCGGCGATCACGTCGTCCACACCGCCCTGGGCGGCGAGGGTCTGGGTGTAGGCGGCGATCAAGAGGGCAGTCTCGGTGACGCCGGCGGCGCGGGCCCGGGTCTGCACCCGGTCCTGGCCGGCGGGGCTGAGGAAGGCGAACATCTCCGCCCCCGGTCCGCCGTTGGTCAGGTCGAGGTTGGGGGCCAGGCCCTTCGCCTTGCGGCCGAAGTTCGGCAGCTGGGGCGGGTTGTCCCCGTAGAGAGTGCGCAGATAGGCATCGCGCTCGGCCATGAAGGCCGGGTCCAGCGCCCGTTCGAACTCGCGCACATACTCCTCGACGCCCATTTCGGCGGGCGGCAGGGGAATGCCCAGGAAGGCCTGGAACAGCTCTTCCACGAACACGCCCAGTGACCAGCCGTCGAACACCGTATGGTAGCCGTGCGCCATGACCACATCGCCATCGGCCGCGCCGCGCAGCACGGTGATGCGATAGGGCGGGTTGGTGAACGGGTCGAACTCGTCCTCCAGCAGGGCGGCGATGCGCGCATCCACCTCGGCGGCATCCGCGCCGGGCATGTCCTCCACCGCCATGGACGGCTCGCCGGGCGGGACGATGAAGGCGCGCGGAACGCCGTCGTCCCCCACCACGAAGCGGGTGCGCAGGGCCTCCTGGCGCTGCTCCACCAGCATGAGCGCGCGGCGCATGCGATCGATGTCGGCGCGCGGGGAGATGCGGAAGGCGCGGCCGATGGTCCAGGACACCCGATAGGCGTGGTTGGTCTCGCTCTTCATGAGGGCGCGCAGCAGCATGCCCTGCTTGAGGGAGACCGGAACCTCGCGCTCGCCGTTGCTTTGCACCGGCGCGGGCGGGGGGGTGGGAGCCGCCACCGGCGGTGCGGCGGGTACGACGACGGGACGCGCCGTGATGTGCGGTGCGTGCCAGGCGGCCTCGATGACCGCCGCCGGGGTGCCGGACAGTTCCGATACGGCGGTGGCGATGGCATCGAGGAGGGCGCGCCCGGCCTCGGCGGGGAAGGCGGCGGTGTCGAGGGCGAGCCGCAGCCTGAGGCCGGCGCCGTCCGCCACCGCGTCGAGCCGAAGCTCGTTGAACGGATCGGTGAGGGCCGCCAGGGGCTCGGCGATGCCGAGGGCCTTGGCCCGGGCCGCGCCGTCGGCGTCGATGAAGGATAAGCCCACCTGCCGGAGCGCTGCGCCGGAGGTGTTGAGGCGGTCCGCCAAAAGGGCTTCCACGGCCGCCGTGTCCAGCGCCCGGTGGCTGCGCGCGGCGGCAAGGCGCTGGCGCGCCCGCCGGATCAGCCAGTCGGCGGGGGCGTCCAGGCGGTCCAGCAGCAGCGGCACGCCTGAACCCACGGGTCCGATCAGGGCGGCGGGGACCGCCCGCCGGGCCGGGTCATGGCATTCCACCAGCGCCCGCTCGATGCCGAAGCCGGCAGCCAGCGCACGGCCCAGCGCGGCGGCGAGGAGCGCTTCCTGGTCCGGCGCGGCGAGCACGTCGAAGCCTGGGACGGCCAGGGTGGCGTCGAAATGGCCCACCGCGCCGCGATTGAGGCCGAAGCCCGTGGGCGCCGACGCCAGGGTGCGGCCAAGGCTCGGCAGGGCTTTGGGCGGCGTGCGCAGCATTTCCTTCCAGAAGGCCATGTGCCCGGCCAGGGCCATGGAGCCATCCGCCGGCCGCTCGGTCGCAGCGAAGGCGGCAAACGGCGTGCCCGGCGCGGGCGTCGTATCTGCCGCCGCCACGAGGGCGGCGAGCGCGAGATGGGGGGACAGGGAATCCGCCGCCGCGCGGTGGGCCCGCGCATGGAGCGTGAGGGCGCCGTCCGCCGCCTTGGAGATGCCGAACCGCCACAGCGGACCCGGCTGGGTGACCGGGGCAAGGCCGGAGGCGTCGGTGATCCACTCAAGGTCGGGGGCCTCGCCCGCAACGATCTCGCCTGCGGCCGTGCCGGTGAGCTTGAGGGCGTCCTCGGCCAAGGCGAGGGCGGCGAGCGCCTGCGCCAGCGTCTCGAAATCGAGCCCGGCATCGACGGCGCGGGAGGCTGAGACCTCCAGCGCCGCCCGGGTGACCGGGGAGGTCATGGGCCGGCCGGAGAGGGCGATGACCGCCTCCTGCCGCACCAGCGGACGGAACACCGCGCCGCCGCCCGTGCCGCCGGCATCGCTGCCGCCGTCGGCCAGCGCCGCGGCCGTGGCGGCCCGGGCCTTCTGTGTCGCCTCGAAGGTGGCGGCCACCACGCCGGAGAGGCCGGTGACGGTTGGGGTCTGGAGGAACTTGGCCACCGGGATGTTCACATCCACATGGGCCTCGATGCGGTTCTTCAGCTCGAACGAGGACAAGGAGTCGAGGCCGAGTTCCGACAGGCGGCGGTCGGAGGGGATGTCGTTGGGCGACACCTTCAGCACCTTCGCCACCTCGCCACGGATGAGGTCGGCCAAAAGGCCGTCCCATGCCTCGCGCGGGGCGGCGAGCAGCTCAGCCTGGATGCGCGAGCGACCGCCGGTGCGCTGGGCGAGCAGCGGCTTCACGCGGGCGGTTCCGGCGGTGCGCGCCAGGGCCCGGGAGATGGCCGCCCAGTCCGCACGGGCGAAGCCGAGGTTCTCGTCCTCGGCGCGCAGCAGCGTGCCGAGGGAGGCCGCGGCCTCCGTGTCCGGCACCGGCTTCATGCCGATGCTCTCGAGATAATTGCCCAGCGCCTCCGAACGGGCGACGAAGCCCGAGCCGGCGATGGAGCCCCAGGCCGCCGCCGAGCCGGCAAGGCCCCGGCTCTTGCGGAACGAGCCCATGCCGTTGAGCACGGAATTGGCCGCCGTGTAATTGGCCTGGCCGGGGCTGCCGATGACCTGCGCCAGCGACGAGAAGCTGACGAAGAAGTCGAGGTCCGCCCCGTGCCGGGTCACCGCGCGGTGGAGGCTCCAGGCGCCGCCAGCCTTGGGACGGATGACGCGGGAGATCTGGCCCTCGTCGAGCTGGCTGACGAAGCCGTCCTGGATCACCGCCGCGCCGTGGACGATGCCCTTGAGCGGCTTGTCGGATTTGGCGTGGGCGGCGATCAGCGCATCCACGGCGTCAGCGTCCGTCACGTCGAGGGCGATGGGCACCACTTCAGTACCGCGCGCCGCGATGGCGGCGAGGACGGGCTCGGAGTCCGCGTCGGGGGTGCCGTTGCGGCCGCACAGCAGCAACCGCCCGGCGCCCTGCCGGCTGAGGAAGTCCGCCACCGCCACGCCGAAGCCGCGCAGGCCGCCGGTGACGAGGTAGCTTGCCTCCCCCGAGAAGCGCATGGGCTGGTTCAGGTCGACTTCCACTTCGATGGCGGGCTCGTCGAAGGTGAGCACCACCTTGCCCAGATGCTGCGCCTTGGAGAACAGGCGCATGGCCTCCGCCGCCCGGGACACCGGGAAGCGGGTGGCCACCAGCGGCCGGTACAGGCCCTGCGCCACCTTGGCCTCCACAGCCCGCAGCAAAGACGACAGGCGCGCGGGGCGCTCGTCGGCGATGGTGGAGAGGTCGATGACCGAATAGGAGTTGTTGTAATAGAGCGACTTCAGCCCGATGGGCTTGTCCTGGGCGAGATCGCGCTTGCCGATCTCCACGAAGCGGCCGAAGGGCGCAAGGCACTCCAGCCCCTTGTCGATGCCGGCGCCCGACAGGGCGTTCAGCACCACGTCCACGCCCCGCCCGCCGGTGGCGGCCCGCACGCCCTCGGAGAATTCGAGGCTGCGCGAGTTCATCACATGGGTGATGCCGAGGTCGCGCAGGAAATTGCGCTTGGTGTCGGAGCCGGCGGAGGCCAGGATCTCGGCGCCGATGTCCCGCGCCACCTGGATGGCGGCAAGGCCCACGCCGCCGGTGGCGAGATGCACCAGCACCTTCTCGTCGGGTTCGAGGCGGCCGATGTCCACCAGCGAATAATGGGCGGTCATGAAGGCGGCCGGTAGGGTGGCCGCGTCTTCCAGCGCCACGTCGTCGGGCACATGCATGAGGAAGCGGGCGTCGGCGGCGGCGAACCGGCGCAGGAAGCCCTTGCCCATGCCCATCACCCGGTCGCCGGGCTTGAAGCCGGCGATGCCTTCACCCGTCGAGCGCACGGTGCCGGCAAATTCCAGGCCGAGATTGCGCCACCAGGCGCCTTCGCCCTCCGCCTCGTCCGGCAGGATGCCGGTTGCCGCCATGATGTCGCGGAAGTTGAGGCCCACGGCCGCCACTTCCACCACCACCTCGCCCGCCTTGGGGGTGGGGTTGGGGCACTCGCGCACCACCACGTTGTCGATGAGGCCGGGGTTGGTCATCGTCACGGTGAAGTTGGCGGGGTCGGAGCCCTTGGCGATGGTGCGCCGGCGCGGCGCGAGGCCGTTGAGCGGGCCTTGCCGCAGGCGCGGCACGGTCCGTTCGGTACCGCGCAGGATGATTTCCGCCTCGTCGCTCTCTTCCAGCACTGCCTGGGCGAGGGCCATGCCCTCGCTGAAGGCGGCGGCGTCCGCGTCCACATGGCGGATGGCGAATTCCGGGCACTCGTTGGCGAGCGTCCGCGACAGGCCGAGCAGGGCGGAATCGGCGAGGCCTTCCGTCGCCATGGGTCCGTCGCCGGGGATCAGGCGGCTGGCGCGGCCGACCACCACGAGGGCCGGCCGGCTGGGCGCGGTGCGCAGGCGGTCCAGCACCTGGCCCACCGTGACGAGGCCGAAGGAGGCCGCTTCCACCGCCGCCACCAGGCGCTCGGTGGACAGCTCCGCCTCAGGTCCCAGCTCGACCCCCGCCGTCGCCGCATAGACGATGCCGGTGAGGCCCTCGGGCGC
Source organism: Xanthobacter oligotrophicus (assembly GCF_008364685.1). Taxonomy (GTDB): domain Bacteria; phylum Pseudomonadota; class Alphaproteobacteria; order Rhizobiales; family Xanthobacteraceae; genus Xanthobacter; species Xanthobacter oligotrophicus. The sequence continues at coordinate 338,029 of NZ_VTTL01000003.1, read as the reverse complement.
GGCAAGGCGCTGCTCGATCAATCGGGTGGCGTCTTCCGCCTTCATGGCGGTGAAGATATCCGGCGCCAGGGTTTCGACCACAGCGCCCGATGCCACGAGGGCGGAGGCGAGCGGCTCGGTGGTCGCCGGATCGCCCGACAGTACCAGCCAGCGGCCGAGCCGCACCGGGGTGTCGGCCTTGGGCACCACGGTCTCGAAGGTCTCCTCGATCACCACGGTGCCGCCGTCATTGGCGTTCGCCTTCAGGGCGCCGAGGGTCTTGACCTTGAGGTTCTCCACCGAGAGCAGCGGCGTGCCGTCCAGCGCATAGACACGGTAGATGCCGGTGTCGTCGGCGGGATCGGTGAAGAATTCGCAGATGACCTCCGGCGGCAGGGGGCCCGCCACCATCACCTTGCGGATGCCCACCGGCAGCATGAGCTTGTACTTGCCGGCGACGCTCTCCTCGTCGGGGAGCGGTTCGCCGGGGATCCACAGGCCCAGGTCCACGTCCTCCACCACCAGGCCGGCCTGGAGCACGCTGTCGAACAGGCCGGGGAAGGCGATGAAGCCGTCGCGCTTGGCCGCGTCGGCGCTGGAGATGCGCGCCACCGCGTGGCGCGGCCCGGCGAGCCACAGGGCCTCCACCGCCTGGAAGGTCGGGCCGTAGTCGAGACCGTGGCGGGCGGTGAGGCGGTAGAAATCCTCGCGCTCGATGGCCGGACGGGTCGCAAGGATGGCCGGGTCGAAGCTGGCGGGGGGCACGGCGAAGGCATGTTGCCAGCCGTAGGCCTCCACGCGCAGCCGCCAGTCCTCATCGGTATCGCGCTTCATGGAGGAGATGCGCAGACGGCTGGTGGTGTGATCATAAGTGGTGCGCAACAGCACCACGTCGTCGCCGCCGATGGACAGGGCCTCGTAGATGCGGAAGTCGCGCAGCTCCACCGGAGCCTCGCCGAACAGCGCGCGCAGGGCGCCCGCCATCATCTCCACATAGCCGACGGTGGGGAACAGGCAGTCCCCGCCGGGCCGGTGGTCGGCGAGATATTTGGCGCTCTTGAGGGTGATCTCGTTGGTCCAGGCCGGATCCGGCCCGATCTCGCGCCAGCCCAGCAGCGGATGGCGGTCGCCGTCGAACAGGAATTGCCGGGCTTCCAGCGGCAGCTGCACCAGGCGCTCGTTGACCCAGGGCCGGCGCGGCAGGGGCAGGTGCTCTTCGGCACCAGCGTCGCTCTCGCTCCAGTCGAAGGACACGCCGTTTACATAGAGGCTCGCCATGGAGCGGGCCATCACGAGGCGGTCGTCGCCCTGCCGTTCCAGCGAGGACACGGCCACCACGGAGGCGTTGCGCTCCTGGGCAATGCCGTGGATCAGCGGGGTGACGGTGCGGTGCGGCCCCAGTTCCAGGAAGGCGTCGATGCCCAGATCCAGGCAGAAGTCGATGGCCTTCTTGTAGCTCACGGCCTGGCGCAGGTTCTGCCACCAGTATTCGCTGCCGAAGCAGGTCTCCAGCATGCCGGTGACGGTGGAGACGATGGGGAAGGACGGCGGCTTCCAGGAAATCTCGCCGAGGCCTTCGCGGAACTTCGCCTCGCAATCGTCGAGGTGGGGCGAATGCCAGCCGAAATCCATGGTGAGGCGGCGGGCGGTGACATCCGGATAGAGCCGCTTCACCTCCTCCAGCAGCGCCACCACCGGCGCTTCCATGCCGGAGATGGTCTGGGCGGTGGGGCCGTTGAAGGCGGCAACCACCACGCTGCCGTCGTCCGGCAGCAGGGGGGCGATCTGGTCGTAGGTGACGCCGAGCGTCGCCATGGCGCCGCGCCGCGTGCTGCCGTGGGGGATGAGGCCGCGGTGATAGATGATCCGGGCGCAGGTATCGAGGTCGATGCAGCCGGCGATATGGGTTGCCGCCACCTCGCCGAAGCTGTGGCCTACCAGCAGTTCCGGGGTGAGCCCGCGCTCCCGCCACATGCGGTAGAGGCCCACCTGGTTGGAGAAGATGGCGGCCTGGGTCACGTCCGCGTCGTTGATGCGGGTGGTGGCCTCGTCGCGGGTGATCTCCTCGATCACCGACCAGCCGGTATGGGGCTTCAGTACCTCGTCGAAGGTCTCGACGAAGGCGCGGTAGGTCTTGTCCTCGGTGAGCAGCTTGCGGGCCATGGCCCACCACTGGCCGCCCTGGCCCGAGAAGGTGAAGGCGAGGCGCCGCGGCTTGGCGCGGCCGGTGATGATATAGGGCGCGATGGCCTCGTTGGCCGGTGCGTCGGCGCCCAGCGCGAGGGTGCGCAGCTTCAGCGGCAGATCCTGTGCCTGCGGGTCGGCGAGGATCGCCGCCCGTTCGGTGAGGTGGTCGCGGCTGGTCTTGAGGGCGCTGGCCAGGGTCTCGTAGGGGACCGCGCCGAGCGCGCCGCCCTCGTCCACCGCGTCGGCCAGTTCTTCCGCCCACAGGCTGAGGCCCGCCTTGCCGTTGGCCGAGACCGGGATGAACACCGGGCCTTCGGCCGGCACCGGCCGGGCGCGCAAGTCGGCGCGCATGTCGGCGCGGGGCCGCTTGCCGCCATGGAAGCTTTCCACCACCACCGAGGCGTTGGTGCCGCCGAAGCCGAAGGAATTCACCACCGCGAGCCGCACGTCGTGCTCGCTCGAATAGGGGGTGGGCTCCACCGGTACCGAAAGGCCCAGCGCGTCGAACGGGATGGTCGGGTTGGGGGTCTCGAAATTGAGGTTGGGCGGCACGATGCCGTGATGGGTGGACAGCACGATCTTGATGAGGCCGGCCACGCCGGAGGCGGATTCCAGATGGCCGAGATTGGGTTTGAACGAGCCCACCAGCAGCGGGCGGTCCACGCGGCCGGCGCCGAACACGCGACCGATGGCGCTCGCCTCGATGGGGTCGCCCACCGGCGTGCCGGTGCCGTGCGCCTCCACGTAGCCCACGTCCTCGGGGTCGAGGTTGGCAAGGGCCACCAGGCTTTCCAGCATGGCGGTCTGGGCCACGTCGCTGGGGGCGGTGAGGGTGGGGGTGCGGCCGTCCTGGTTCACTGCCGAGCCGCGGATCACCGAATAGATGCGGTCGCCATCCGCCACGGCGCGGGCCAGCGGCTTCAGCACGACGATGCCGCAACCCTCGCCGCGCACGAAGCCGTCGGCGCGGGCGTCGAACGTATAGATCCTGCCGGTGGCCGACAGCATGTTGGCGCTGGCGAAGGCCACGAACGGGCCGGGGTCCAGCATCATGTTGACGCCGCCGGCCAGGGCCACGTCGCAGGTGCCCATGGTCAGGTGGCGCATGGCCTCGTCCACCGCCACCAGGGCCGACGAGCAGGCGGTGTCGAGCGCGATGCTCGGCCCCTTCAGGTCGAGCCGGTGGGAGATGCGGTTCGCGGCGATGGAATAGGCCGAGCCGGTGCCGGCGAAGATGTCGGTGGCGACCCGCCGATAGCGTTGGCTGTAGCTGAAGTCCGAGGTGGAGATGCCGACGAAGACGCCGGCGCGCTGGCGCTGCAGGGTGCGCAGCGGCACGCCCGAATCCTCGATGGATTCATAGGCCACCTGCAGCAGCAGGCGCTGCTGGGGATCCATGGACATGACCTCGCGCGGGGCCATGTCGAAGAAGGCCGGATCGAAATTGAAGACGTCGCCTGAAAGAAATCCGCCCCACTTGGAATAGGAGCGCCCGGCGCTCTCGGGGTCCGGATCATAATAGTTGCGAAGGTTCCAGCGATCCGCCGGTATTTCGCGGATACCGCATCGTTTGCCCAGCAGGAAGGACCAATACCCTTCCGCGCTCGTGATACCACCTGGGAAACGACAGCCGATTCCGATGACCGCAACAGCTTCGGGTTCTTGACCAAGGCCGTTTCCGACCACCCGCGCCTGACCATCGAGAAGATCTAAGCTATCCATGGGAAGCGCCCTCTTCCGCAGAATTGCCGCAACGCAACCTATGCGTACCGACGCGGAGCTGTCACGTCATTTCTTTTAAGTTCACGCAAATTCCAAGTAGATGCCCGTAAGTTAAGCAGGTTGAGGCACCATCCTACCGGGTTTTGCTTGGGCTTTTTCAGAATTCCCGCCACACTCGGTTAGGGCCGCAAGCCCGGTTCGGGCTTCTCCCATGATGCGCTGCAACTTGAGGTAGACCGGTTGCGCGCGCCCCGACCAAGAGGTCGGCCGGCAGCTCGGCTGCCGGCTCCCCCCGGCCCCTTCGCGCCCTCGGCGCGGGGGCGGCTCCGGGGCCTATCCCCGGGGTGCGCGCTCTTTATTCAAATGTGAGGGTGATTCGCTGATCAGGGTGGTTCGATCTGATCGGTGAATCGACTTCTAGAGCGTTTCCCGTTTGCATTGGGTCACGGCAATCGCTCTAGAGTTTTGTTTTGATGCGGTTTCTTCGCGCGAACCTGTATCCGCTTCGCGCGAAAACGCTCTAGCGCCCGTCTTCTTCTGCGGCGAGCAGGATCAGGTCGCTCAGGGAGAAGCGCGCGAAGTCGGGCAGGCCGCCCGGCGACAGGATGGACGCGTCCGAATGGAGCGCCAGGGTCCACAGGGCCTCGGCCACGATCCGGCTGCCCACCGGGCCGAGATGCCGGCCGGCGGGACCCTCGGGATTTCCGGCCTCCGCCAGGATGTAGAACCACAAGGGCGTCGCCTCGCAGAACGGCAGGGCGGCGACGCGCTGGTGGTCCGGCAGGGCGGCGAGCAGGGTGTCGTCCTTCAGGGGCTTGAGGCCCAGGTGCCGTGCCAGCGCCTGTCCTGTCGGCAGGCCGAGACGGAAGCCGCGCAGCAGGTGGTGGGTGGCGAGCGCCTGCGCACTCTCCGGCGCGCCGGAGATGACGGTGTCGAGCCGCCGCGTCCGCTGCGGGGCCTCGGCGGCGAACGGCAGGAAGCCCTCCCAGGAAATCACATGGTGTTCGGGCAGGGTCTCCGGCCGGTCGCGGCCGCCGCCCAGCACGCTCCGCGTCGCCAGCGCGCCGCGCTCTACGTTGCGGAAATGGACGTTGTAGTCGTAGCTCGCCCGCCGCATGGACGGGGCCAGCACCAAGGCGGCGGCGGACAATTCCACCGGCATGAACAGGGCGGCGGGCCGCTCCACCCGCCACATGCGCGGGCCTTCCGCCATCACGTTTTCGAGAACGTCGGGCGCGCAGAGCTTCGGCAGCAGGTCGAACAGCACCATCCACTGGAAGCGGCGCCGCAGCGCGCGCCGCGCCGCCTCGAACGACAGGCCGGAGCCGATGAGGGCGTTGTGCGCCTTGAGAAAGGCCACGTGCAGCTGCCCGAGGATGAGGTGATCGTCGTTGCGGGCATCGCTCATGCGCGGGGCGCGGTCGCGGCCGGGCTCGGAGCTGCGCGGATGGCGCGGCAGGTCGTTGGCCACGCCGGCACGCGGCGGGCGACCATGGGGGCAGCCGTTCGGCTTGGGCGACACGGTGCCGACCAGCATGCGGCGCACCGCTTGGGGGTCGCGCGGCGCATCATAGACGCTGTCGAGGTCGAGCCCACCCGAGCGCCGGTTCAGCAGGCCGGCGAGGGACGGCAGCGGCGCGAAGGCGTCCGGGCCGAGGCCCGCCTCGTCCGGCGTCCGGCGTTCCCAGACCAGATCGTTGCGCAGGAACTCGACCAGATAGGTATAGGCGGCGGGCAAATCGCCATCGCCGGCCGACCGGACGCGCGGCGGCGGCGGGCTGTCCTGAAGCATGTCCTGCGGCTCGGCCATGACCGAGGCCAAGCGCGCGAGATTGTTCAGGGTGCGCGGCTCCGGCGCCAGGCGATGGGCCGGCCCGCACAGGGCGGGAAACATGAAGCCGAAGCCGTGATCGGCGGGGCGGGCGCCCGATTCCAGCGCCAGGGCGCGCACGCGCTCCCCGATCGCCTCGCGGAGCGACGGGCGCGGATCCTCTCCCCCCGCACACATTTCCATGGACCTTCCAAATGTCATTCGGTTCTTCACGCTGTTGCCGGCGCCCTTGCCCTTCCCGCTTAGGGCAGCATGAAGCCGCAAGGGGCAGCATCCCGCGAATGGGGGATGACCCACCCATCGGCCGTCTTGCAGCCTGAGACGGTTGTGCAATGCTGCGATCAAGGAGCGTGACCGCTCCGGCGACTGCGGCATCGGGTGGCGTCTCGGGCGCCACCGTTCGTCCTCTTCCCTGCCGGTCGGCGGGATCGAGGGCGCCAGCGCGCCACGGCTCTCGCGGGGATGAGCCACGGCGGTCCATCGGATCTGAGCGTGTCGTCCCACCGGCCCGGCCGGCCGTGGCGATGCGCGGAAATGGGACGGACATGGGCGATCTCGATCAATATTCCCGCCTCATCGGCGACGTGTACGAACTCAGCGGCGATCCCCAGCAGTGGGGCATCCTGCTGGAGGGCGTGACACGCTTCGTGGATGGCCGCGTCGGCCAGTTGGCGGTGTTCAGCCTCAAGCAGCAGCGCAAGCCCACCTGGCGCGTGTGGGGCCATGACCCGCAGGACTACAAGACCTTCCTCTACCGCCACGCGACGGAAGACCCCCGCCTGTCGTACATCCTCTCCAATCCCGGCCGCATCATCTGCGGCGAGGACGGGGTGGACCCCGACCAGTTCCGCGCCTCCGCCATGTTCCGCGAGGTGGTGGAGCCCATGGACCTGGAACATTCGCTGGTCTCCTACTTCGCCCAGGAGGCGGACGTGATGGCCACCGTGTGCGCCATGCGCGGCCGGGGGCAGGGGGCGTTCGGCGCACCCGAGAAGCAGAAGCTGGGCCTGGTGGTGCCGCACCTGCGCCGGGCGTTCGAACTCTACGCGCTGCTCGACGAGGCGAAGGCCAAGGTGGGCGACATCGCCGCCGCCCTCGATATCGTCGATGCCGGCATCTTCCTGGTGGATGGGGACATGCGCGTCGCCCACGTCAACGTGGCGGGCGACGCCATGGTGAAGGAGGGCGACATCGCCCTGCGCGGCGGCAAGCTCGCCTTCCGCGACGACCGCGCCTCGCGGCAGGTGGCGGCGGCGGTGGCGCTGGCGCTGGCCGCGGCCCGGGGCGAGGCCAGCCTGCCCCATGCCGAGCACATGGAAGTGTCGCGCCCCAATTCCGACAGCGGTCCCTACCGGGTGTCGCTGCATCCGCTGCCCGCGGGCACGGGCAACGTGAAGCTCGCCACCCGTTCGCAGATCGCGGTGGTGGTGCGGGCGCCGGGCCGCAGCGGCACTGACGTGGCGCGCCGGCTGCAAACCACCTTCCGCCTCACCCCGTCGGAGGCGGCGCTGGGCGCGGCGCTGGCGGTGGGGGCCTCGCTCGCCGATTTCGCCCAACAAGCGCAGTGTGGCCATGTCCACGGTGCGCAGCCAACTGAAGGCGCTGTACGAGAAGACCGACACCAACCGCCAGGGCGAGCTGGTGGCCCGCCTGCGCGAGAGCCTCGACCTGTCGCTGGTGTGAGCGAGGGCGGAGCAAGCCTTCTGCCGGAAGACTTCCGGCGGAAGGACGCGTGAGCTGTCGCTCGCCTGACATGCGAGCGCGCGAGTTTTGGAGCAAGGCTTGGAGAACGCGCCGGTCACCTTGCGCCGCGAGTTGGTCGGAGAAAGCGTTCTCGTTTCTTGACGTGAGAGGGCGATCGGCAGCTGACGCCGGTCTCGATTGCGGACATCCTGCGCCGGCCGAGCCGAGGCTTCACGGGGGTGAAGCATCCGCTTCGGACCGGCGCATGTGCGGGCGCTTGAAGACCCGCAACAAGCTTTGGGGGAGAAAATGCTGGGGCGAAAGGGTCTCTTCGTGCTCGCGGGTGTCGCGGGCTTTCTGGGCCTTGCGGCGGCCACCGACGCGATCATGTCGCGGCGGCAGGCCGTGGAGCAGGCTGGGCCGCCGAAGGTGCTCGACCAGGGCTGGTCGGACAGCCTGCGCGAGCAGTTTTATTATACCTCGCAAGGTTCGCAGCTGCTGCCCTACGTGTTCCTTCGGGCGCTGGAACAGCCGCTGTCCGACAAGCCCTTCCTCGATCCGACGCACATTGCCGAGATGGGCTTCCTGCCGGCGGACGGTCCCTCGCAGCTCAATCCGGACAGCCTACCCATCGGCTTCGTGAAGGACCCGCGGCCCGGCGGCGGGACCATGGGCCCCAGCGTGGGCATGACCTGCGCCGCCTGCCATACCTCCGACGTCGAGGCGAACGGCGTGCGTATCCGCATCGACGGCGGCGCCGCCCTTGCCGACTACCAGCTGTTCATGAAGCGGCTGAGCCGCGCCCTGGACAATACTCTGGCCGATCCCGCCAAGTACCAGCGCTTCGCCGCGCGCCTCGTGGCCGCCGATCCCAAGCAGATCCGCCCGGCGCTGGAGGCCACCGCCGCCGAGATCCGCCGGCTGGAGGCCGCGTCCTGGACCCCGGTGCCCTACGGGCGCGGCCGGCTCGACGCTTTCGGCCACATCCTCAACGCGGTGGCCGCCGACGCGCTGGGCGAGCCCGCCAACTTCCGCATGCCCGACGCGCCGGTGAGCTATCCCTTCCTGTGGACCACCCCGGCCCAGCGCTACGTGCAGTGGAACGGCGTTGCCGGCAATCCGCTCGGGCGCAACCTGGGCGAGGTGCTGGGCGTGTTCGGCCACACCAGCTTCGCCAACGGCAATCCCGCCGCCTTCGCCTCCACCGCGCTGCCCGACAATCTGGTGGCGCTGGAGGCCTGGGTGGCGGACCTGAAGCCGCCGCCGTGGCCGGAAAAGGAGCTGGGCAAGGTGGACGCGGCCAAGGCGAAGCGCGGCGCCGAGCTGTTCAAGGCCCATTGCTCCGGCTGCCATGGCGGTCCCGAGTATCGCCTCACCCCCGCCGCGGACAACGAGGGCGGGCGGCAGTGGCTGGCGGTCTCCATGGTGGACATCGCCAAGGTGAAGACCGACCCCAAGATGCTCACCAACTTCACCGGCCGCTTCGCCAAGCCCGGCGTTCTGGGCCCGCTGGTGGCCAACGCGCCGCACCTCTCCGACGGGCAGGTACCGGCCGGCGCCGTGCTGCTGGCGGCGGTGAGCGTCATCACCGAGAACAACCTGCGCGCCCAGGGCATCACCGGCGATGCGCGCAAGCAATGGTACGGCTGGCGCTTCGCCCCCGGCAGCACCACGCCCCAGTCCGGCTGGCTGACGCCCGCGAGCTACAAGGCCGGCCCGCTCGCCGGCGTGTGGGCGACGGGGCCGTTCCTGCACAACGGCTCGGTGCCCACCGTCTACGACCTGCTCTCGCCCGAGGAGGAGCGGCCCGCCCGCTTCTATGTGGGCTCGCGGCAGCTCGATACCGAGAAGCTGGGCTTCGTCTCCTCGCCCGATTCCCTGCCGGAGAAGGAGCGCGAGGGGCTGTTCCTGTTCGACACCAACCTCGCGGGCAATTCCAACCGGGGCCACAGCTTCCCCGACCCCTCGGTGGCTAAGCTTTCGCCGGACGACCGCTACGCCATCATCGAATACCTCAAGATCCTGGAGGGGCCGGATGTCCGCCGCCATTGACGGCAACGGGGCCGCGCCGACGCCCTTGCTCGACCGCCTCGCGGCCCTGCGCCCCGTCGAGCGCTGGCCGCTCGCCCGCGACTTCATCGCCAACGAGGCGCGCGCCTTCTTCGCCGAGCTGCGCGCCCACGCGCCCATCTACGAGACCAGCGAGGTGACGCTGGTCGCCAGGCGCGCCGACGTGATCGAGGTGCTCTCGATCCCGAAGGTGTTCACGGTGGATCTCTACAAGCCCAAGATGGGCGACTTCATGCTGGCCATGGACGAGACCATCGTGAATTACCGCGACAAGTCGGTGATGCGCGCCATCCTCGCCTTCGACGACCTGCCCAAGATCCGCGCCGTCGCGGCCGAGGTGGCGGACACGGCGCTGGATGCGGCCGGCGGCGAGATCGAGGCGGTGCAGCAGCTCGCCCGCCACGTGCCCATGCGCATCGTGCAGCGCTGCTTCGGTATCCATGGGCCGGACCAGGACCTGCTCGACTGGTCCTATGCCAACCAGATGGACCAGTTCAACAACCTGCCCTACGACGACCGCCCCGACGCCGACGCCATCCACCAGGCGGCGGAAGACTCGCGGGTGAAGCTGCGTAATCTGTTCGCCCAGCTGATCCCGGCGCGCATCGCCGAAATCAAGGCCGGCACCGCCCCCGACGACAGCCTGACCCGCATCCTGAGCCTGAACCTGCCGGCGGCCGACCATTTCGGCATGGACCGGGTGGTGATCAATGTGGGCGGCCTGCTCATCGGCGCCATCGAGACCACGGCGGAAGCGGTCATCAACGCGCTGGCCGAGCTGTTCGCCCGGCCCGAGGCGCTGGCCGGCGCGCGGGCAGCGGCGGAGGCGGGCGATGACGCCGCCTTCGATGGCTATGTGTGGGAGGCGCTGCGCTTCTCGCCCATCGTCGCCTTCATGTTCCGCGAGGCGGCCTCCACCATCACCATCGCCCAGGGCACCGACCGGGAGAAGGTGATCGGCAAGGGCACGGTGGTGCTGCCGCTGAGCCTCTCCGCCATGTTCGACCCGGACTTCGTGCCGGACCCGGAGGCGTTCCGGCCCGACCGGCCGTTCCACACCTACCTGCATTTCGGCTACGGCCACCACGAGTGCCTCGGCCGCTATGTGGGCGGAGTGATGATCCCGGAGATCGTGAAGCGAGTGCTGAAGCGCCCCGCCGCCCGGCCGCTGGCGCCGGTGGACATGGCCGGCACCCCGTTCCCCCAGAGCTACCGCATCGGGCTGGGGTGAGAGCGGTCTGCACGTGACCCAAAGAAAAACCCGCCGGGTTGCGCCGGCGGGTTTTTCGTTTCGGGTGGAGGGGGCTCGCCCCTCAGCGCCGCAGCTGGGACAGCACGTCGAGGTCGGGATAGCCGTCCGGCACCATGCCGGCGCGAGACTGGAAATCCTGGATGGCGACGCGGGTCTTCTGGCCGAGGATGCCGTCCACGTTGCCGATGTCGTAGCCGCGCTGGGCGAGGCGGGACTGGATCTCCTGCCGCTCGGCCTTGGAGAGGCCGCGCTCCTCCTTCGGCCAGGACTGGGCGAAGGCGTTGCCGCCGCGCAGCCGGTCCGCCAGGTGCCCGATGGCGAGGGCGTAGGCGTCGGCCGGGTTGTATTTCAGGATGGCGTCGAAATTCTTCATCATCAGGAACGCCGGCCCGTTGGCACCCGCGGGCAGCAGCAGGTAGGCGCTCTCGGAGGCGCGGGGGAAGGCGACGCCGGTGGGCCGGCGCAGGCCCATGGTGTTCCACTCGCCCAGCGTGCGCTTGATGGTGCGGTTGGCGTTGCGGTAGTCGAAGCCCTGCGGCAGCACCACCTCATAGCCCCAGGCCTTGCCGAACTCCCAGCCGTCCAGCTTCAGGTTGTTGGCGGTGGAGGCGATGATGTCGGGGATGGAATCCACCACGTTGCGCTTGCCGTCGCCGTCGAAGTCCACGGCGAAGCGCTGGAACGAGGTGGGCATGAACTGGGTGGGGCCGAACGCGCCGGCCCACGAGCCCTTCAGGTGGTCATAGGGCACGTCGCCCTTTTCCAGGATCTGGAGGGTGGCGATGAATTCGTCGCGGAAATAGTCCTGCCGCCGGCCGATGCAGGCGAGCGTCGCGGTGGATTCCAGCACGTTGCGCCGGCCGATGCCGTCGGGGTCGCCATAGGTGGATTCGATGCCCCAGATGGCCGTCACCGCATAGCGGTCCACGCCATAGGCCTTTTCCATCCTGTCGAAGATGGGCTTGTAGCGCTCCAGGATCTCCCGGCCCTTCTTCACACGCGTCTCGGTGACGAGCATGTTCACATAGGCGCCGATGGGCTTGGAGAATTCCGGCTGGCTGTCCATGAACTCCATGATTTTCATCTGGGGTTCGAGGTTGGCCGTGTAGCGCTGGAAGGTCCGCTGCGAGACGCCCTTGGACTGGGCCAGCGGCCACAAATTGGCGATGCAGGCGGGGAAGTTGGCCTGGGCGTCCGCCAGCGCCTGGGGCGTCATCAGCGGATGGCCGCCGTTCGCCGGGGCCGCCTGGGGCTGGCCCAGCGGCGGGAAGCCGAAGATGGAGCCCGTGGTCTGGGCCTGCGCCCGTGCCGGCGTGATCAGCGACGCCGCCGCGAGCGCGAGCCCGGCGATGCAGGCGCCCTTGAGGGCACCCTTCAGGGCACGCATGCAGGTCGTTTGAGCCATTGCCAAGCTTTCCTCCCCGGCGCGCGTCCTTCTGCCGCCGCCTCGCCTCACCGATAGGCCTCTACTGGGCGGCAATATGGTTGCGTCGCGGTTAATGGATGGCAAGTTTCCCGTGGATGCCCCCGGACGGGACGGGGCTACCCGCGACCGCGCTGCAGGTGCCGGAGCCGACTGGCGCGGCGTATCCCCATCGGCGTCCCCGCCACCAAATCGCCGGCAGGAGACGGTCTTATCCCAGCCGCCCGTGGCGCCGGGGGATTCGGCTGGTGCCCCGGGATTGTTGCGGCCGGGTTACCATGCCCAGATTTATTTGGTGCAGCGCAGCGTGGTCGAGTTGCAATGCAGCGCGGCCTGTGACGGTGTGCTAGAGCAAACGCTGGCCGGCCTGCATCGCAATCCGGCTCATCCGCGTTCTCTATTCTGGGGAGAGGCGGCTCCGATCCGGTCGGTGGGGCCCACCTGATCGGAGCCGGCTCTGCAAGACCCGACGGCTTGGGAAAGAAGGGGCAGAATTGATGCGTCAACCCATTCGTAAGGCGATCCTTCCTGTCGCGGGTCTCGGCACCCGCTTCCTACCGGCCACCAAGGCGGTGCCGAAGGAAATGCTCACCGTCGTGGACCGCCCGGTGGTCCAGCACGTGGTGGACGAGGCGCGCGCCGCCGGCATCGAGCACATCGTGTTCGTCACCGGCCGCAACAAAGCGGTGATCGAGGATCATTTCGACCGGCAGTTCGAGCTGGAGCGCACCCTCGAGGAGCGCGGCAAGACCAAGGAACTGGCGCAGCTCGATCGCGACACGCCCAAGCCCGGCACCACCTCCTTCACCCGCCAGCAGCTGCCGCTGGGCCTTGGCCATGCGGTGTGGTGCGCCCGCGAGATCATCGGCGACGAGCCGTTCGCGTTGCTTTTGCCCGACATGCTGCACATGCCCAAGGCAGGCAATGGCAACGGCCAGGGCTGCCTCGGCTCCATGGTGGAGGCCTACAACGAGACCGGCGGCAATTTGGTCGCGGTCTACGAGGTGCCGGACGACCAGACCCACCAGTATGGCATCGTCGGCGTGGGCGAGGAGAAGGGCAAGGGCGCCCGGGCCATCACCGAAATGGTGGAGAAGCCCAAGGCCGGCACCGCGCCGAGCAACCTCGCCATCTCCGGCCGCTACATCCTGCAGCCGGCCATCTTCGACCTTCTGGCCAAGCAGGAGCGAGGCGCGGGCAACGAGATCCAGCTCACCGATTCCATGCTGAAGCTGAAGGAGACGGACCCCTTCTTTGCGGTGCGCTTCGACGGCAGCATCTACGATTGCGGCTCGAAGATCGGCTTCCTCATGGCCAACGTCGCCTATGCCCTGTCCCGCCCGGACATCGAGGGCGAGTTCCGCGCCGAGCTGAACGCGATCCTCGCCGGCAACTGAGTCCCGACATTTCAGGGGCCGGCGGCGTCCGGCCCCTGAAACTTCTTCCCCTATTCCGCCGCCACGGCGGGGGCCTGCGGCGGGGCGCGGAAGCGGGCGAGAAGCTCCGTTTCCTCCGCCTGCACCGCCGCCAGATGCCGCGCCTTCACATGGCCGAAGCCGCGGATCTTCTCCGGCAGCGCCGCGATGGCGACCGCAATGGCATGGCTCGCGCCGTCGAGGCCGGCGATCAATTCCTCCACCGTCTTCTCATAGGTACCGACCAGCGCCCGCTCGGTGCGCCGCTCCGCGGTGTAGCCGAACGGGTCGAACGGCGTGCCGCGCAGCCCCTTCAGCTTCGCCAGCAGGCCGAACGCCCGCATCATCCAGGGGCCCAGCGTGATCTTGCGCGGCTCGCCGGTGATGGGATCGTGCCGGGCCAGCAGCGGCGGCGCGAGGTGGAACTCGAATGTGAGATCCCCGTCGAAGGCGGCGGCGGCCTGGGCGCGGAATGCGCCGTCCGCATAGAGTCGGGAGACCTCGTATTCGTCCTTGTAGGCCATGAGCTTGAACAGGCTCTTCGCCACCGCCTCGGTCAGTCCGCCCCGCCCTGGGGCCTTCTGCGCCTCGGCTGCACGCACCTTCTCCACCATCCGGGCATAGCGCTGCCCATAGGCGGCATCCTGATAGGCGGTCAGCTCGGCGACGCGGCGCGCGATCACCTCGTCGAGGCTCGCCGAGAGGCGGCGGGCGTCGCTGGCGATCTCGCCCTTGGGCGTCGCCACCGCCTCCACCGCCGCGGGATCATGGGCGGCGCGGCGGCCCCACAGGAAGGCGGTCTTGTTCATGGCCACCGCCTCGCCGTTCAGCTCGATGGCCCGTTCGATGGCCTCCGCCGACAGGGGCAGGGCGCCGAACTGGTAGGCGTAGCCCACCATGAAGATGTTCTGCGCCAAGGCGTTGCCGAACAGGGCCTGGGCCAGGCGGCTGGCCTCGATGAAATGGGTCATCTCGCTGCCCGCGAGATCGCGGATGGTGCGCTTGATGCGCTCGGTGGGCAGGGAAAAGTCGGCATTGCGGGTGAAATCGCCCGGTAGCACCTCGTGGGTATTCACCACCACGATGGTCTTGCCGGGCTTCACCGCCGCCAGCACCTTCTTGGTGCCCGCCACCACCAGGTCGCCGCCCAGCACCACGTCCGCCCCGCGCGCCGGCACGCGGATGGCGGTGATGTCGGCCGGGTCGTTGGCGAGGCGGATGTGGCTGTAGACCGCGCCACCCTTCTGGGCGAGGCCGGCCATGTCGATCATGCCGCAGGCCTTGCCTTCCAGATGCGCCGCCATGCCGAGGATGGCGCCGATGGTGACCACCCCGGTGCCGCCCACGCCCGTGGCGATGATGCCGTAGGTGCCATGGATCTCAGGATGCGCCGGCTCCGGCAACGCCGGCCAGTCGCCCTCCGCCCCGGCGGCGCCCGCCACCTTCTTGGGCTTGGCGCCCTTCACGGTGACGAAGGAGGGGCAGAAGCCGTTCACGCAGGAGAAGTCCTTGTTGCAGGACGACTGGTCGATCTCCCGTTTGCGGCCCCACTCGGTCTCCAGCGGCTGCACCGAGACGCAGTTGGACTTCACGCCGCAATCGCCGCAGCCCTCGCACACCCGCTCATTGATGAGAACGCGCTTGTCCGGGTCCGGATACTGGCCGCGCTTCCTGCGGCGGCGCTTCTCGGAGGCGCAGGTCTGGTCGTAGATCAGCACGGTGACGCCGGGGATTTCCGCCAGCTCGCGCTGCACCGCCTCCAGCTCGTCCCGGTGGTGGATGGTGAGGCCGGTGGGCCAGTGGGTGTTCGGCGCATATTTGTCCGGCTCGTCGGTGACGACCACCACCCGCTCGACGCCCTCCGCCGCCACCTGCCGGGCGATGACCGGCACGGTGAGGTCGCCGTCGTGCTTCTGGCCGCCGGTCATGGCCACCGCGTCGTTGAACAGGATCTTGTAGGTGACGTTTACCTTGGCGGCGCAGGCGGCGCGCAGGGCGAGATAGCCTGAATGGTTGTAGGTGCCGTCGCCCAGGTTCTGGAACACGTGGGGGCGCTTGGAGAAGGAGGATTCCCCGATCCAGTTGGCGCCCTCGCCGCCCATCTGGGTGAATCCGGTGGTCTCCCGGTCCATCCACTGCACCATGTAGTGGCAGCCGATGCCGGCATAGGCGCGCATGCCCTCGGGCACCTTCGTCGAGGTGTTGTGCGGGCAGCCGGAGCAGAAATAGGGGATGCGGGTGGCCACGTCCGAGGTGGCGGCGAGCACCCGCTGGGCCTCCTCCAGCTCGGCGACGCGGGCCGCGATGTCCGGGATGTCGCCATAGGCGAGCAGGCGGCGGCCGAGCTGGATAGCGATATCGTTGGGGTCGAGGGCTCCCTTCACGGGGAACAGCCAGCGGCCCTCTTCATCTTTCTTGCCGATGCAGACGGGCTGGTTGGCGGTGCCGTACAGCTCCTCGCGCACCTGCACCTCGATGAGGGAGCGCTTTTCCTCCACCACCATGATGAGGTCGAGGCCGCGGGCGAATTCCCTGAGCCCTTCCGTCTCCAGTGGCCACGGGCAGGCCACCTTCCAGATGCGCAGGCCGAGATCGTTGGCGCGCACCTCGTCGATGCCCAGCTCGTCCAGGGCGAGGCGCACGTCCAGGTAGGACTTGCCCACGGTGGCGATGCCGATGCGCGGCCGCGATCCGCCCGAGGTGATGAACCGATTAAGGCGATTGGCGCGCAGGAAGTGCAGCACCGCGTCGCGCTTGTATTCCTGGACCCGCTCCTCCTGCGCCAGCGGGGTGTCGCCGAGGCGGATGTTGAGGCCGCCCGGCGGCATCTGGAAGCCCAGCGCCGGCTCGATGCGCACCCGCTCCAGCCGCCCGTCGACGATGCCGGTGGATTCAATCGTGTCCTTCACCGCCTTCAGGCCCACCCAGGTGCCGGAGAAGCGCGACAGGGCCCAGCCGTAGAGGCCGTAGTCGATGATCTCCTGCACCCCGGCCGGGTTGAGGACGGGGATCATCACGTCGACGAAATGGAATTCGCTCTGGTGGGCGGTGGTGGAGCTTTCGCAGGTGTGGTCGTCGCCCATGAGGGCCAACACGCCGCCATGGCGGGAGGTGCCTGCATTGTTGGCATGGCGGAACACGTCGCCGGAGCGGTCGACCCCCGGGCCCTTGCCGTACCAGAGGCCGAACACGCCATCGAACTTACCCTCGCCGCGCAGCTCGGCCTGCTGGGAGCCCCAGAGCGCGGTGGCGGCCAGATCCTCGTTGAGGCCGGACTGGAACTTGATGTCGTTGGCCTTCAGGATCTTTTCTGCGCGCAGGAACTGCTGGTCGAGCCCGCCCAGCGGCGAGCCGCGATAGCCGGTGACATAGCCTGCGGTATTGAGGCCGGCGCGGCGGTCGCGCTCCTTCTGCATCAGGGCGAGGCGCACCAGCGCCTGCGTCCCCGAGACGAAGACGCGGTCCTGGGTGAGGTCGTATTTGTCGTCGAGCGAGACGGGCGTCAGGGCCATGGGCGCCTCCAGGCGGGCGCGGCGCGGACGGGGTCCAGCCGTCGCAGCCGTTCGACCTTAGGCTGGCACGGAGTGTCGCACCCCGCAATTTCGTTGTTCTAACTCAAGGCGCAACGAAATTGCCCAAAAGGCGGGCGTGGCGAATTTTGGCGCACTGCGGCATCTGCCCAGCGGCGGTGCAGCATGTTTTGACCTATGCCCATGAGCTTGGCTCAGCCCGGCAGCAGGCGCTCGCTCTGGAGATAGCCGGTGAGCAGGGCGAAGCCGAACGCCATCACCAGCAGCGCTGCCCCCAGCTCCACGCCGAGGCGCAGCAGCACCGCCCGCCGGTCGTCGCGGCCGGCGAGCCGCACCGCAAGGCGCTTGCCATAGACCGCGATGGCGGCGATGGCGGTCACCATCAGCGCGGTGCCGAGGCCCATGGCGAAGGCCGAGGCGACCCCGCTCATGAACACGCCCTGCGACAGGGCGAAGGTGAGCACCAGGATGGCGCCCGAGCACGGCCGCGCGCCAGCGGAAACCACCGCCACCGCCGCCCGCTTCCAGCCGCCCTTGCCCTCCAGCAGGGCGGGATCGGGGGCATGGATATCGCCGCAGTCGCAATCGGCGCCGTGGGCGTGGGCGGCCTCGCCCCGCGCCGCAGCAACCAGCGCCCGGCCCTTCACGATCGCGAGATAGAGGCCGAACACGCCGATGCCGCCATAGGCCACGATCTCCACCCAGTTCATGGCCTGCGCCATGGACACGGCGGTGGCATTCAGCGCCAGCGCCAGCACGCCGACGAAGGCGATGGCGACGATGGCCTGCACCATGCCCGAGGCCAGCGCCAGCACCGCGCCGCGCTTGAGCGTGCCGCCGTCGGCCAGCAGATAGGAGGAGATGACCGCCTTGCCATGACCGGGGCCGGCGGCATGGAACACGCCATAGGCGAAGGACAGGCCGGCAAGGAGGAAGGTGGCGTTGCCGTCCTGCTTGCTGGCGCGCACCGCCTGCACCAGGGCGCGATAGAATTCCGCCTGCTTGGCGAGGATGAAGCCGGCAATGCCGGTGGGCTGGGCGCCGCCGCCGAGGCCGAAAGGCGTCGCCTTGGGCGCCGGCCCGAAGCCCTGCGCGAAGGCAAGATCGGGATAAAGCACCAGCGCCGCCAGCAGGGCGAAGGCGAGGGTGGCGACCAAGCCCAGCAGCAGCACGGCGAGCCAGCGCAGGGGCCGCGCCGCCCCGGCCCGCTCTTTCACGATCATCTGGCTCACGGGCACTTCACCGTGATCTTGTCGGCGAACTGGGCGCCGTAGGTGCTGGCCGAGGTGAGATTGGAGAAGAACGCCTCGTTCAGGGTCCCGCTCGCCGGCGGCTCCGGCGAGATCACCTCCTGGGTGCAGCCGGCCGGAGGCGACACCAGCTTCACCGGGTCCTTCTCGTTGAAGGAGAAGGAGACGAAGGCGGTGGGATCGTAGATCTCAAGGGAGGTGGTCCCCTTCGCCGCCACCGGCTTTTCCAGCGGCAGGGTGAAGTGAAGGGTGAGCAGCTCGTTCTCGTAGGTGAGGAAATAGTCGATGGGGTCCTTGAAGGCGAGCTTGGCCGTCGCCGTCTTGCCCACGACGAAATAATTGTATTCCTTCAGGGACGTGACGTTCACCTCGGCGAGGGGCTTGAGCACATCGTCGCCATAGCTGCCGTCCTTCTGCTTCTCCATGCCCTGCAGGGCGAAGGCGGAGAAGGCATCGTCGAAGGTCCAGATCTGCTTCACCCCGGTGAGGCGGCCGCTGGAATCATAGACCAGCTCGCTCTTCATGGTGACCCACACATGGGGGTGCGCCTGCGCCGGGCGCGGCGCCAAGACGGCGAACAGGAGCGCGGTCACAAGGCTCAGGGCGACCGTCACGGTGCGCGGCGTCATCGGCAATCGTCCTCGTTCACCGGCCCGTGGATGCGGCCCGTCGATGCGGCCTGTGGGAGGCATCCCCGAATCCGGGCCGGGTCTCACCTTGCCCCGGACTTCGGCGGAAGCGTGGCATGCCCCAGTGGCACAGTTTCTTGCCGATGGCGTGACAGGAGCGCCTGCCGCAGCGGCGGCGCCGCGTTTATCCCCCTGCCCGGTCTCAGCTGTGTCAGCTCTGCTCGTGCTTGGGCTTTTCCGCAGCGCGGCGGCCGAAATCGGGGGCGGCGGTCTCCTGGCCCTGCTCGATGATGGAGCGGCGGATGGCCCTCGTGCGGGTGAAATGCTCGAACAGGGCGTCGCCGTCGCCGTAGCGGATGGCGCGCTGGAGGGCGGTGAGGTCCTCCGTAAAGCGGCCGAGCATCTCCAGCACCGCCTCGCGGTTGGAGAGGAACACGTCGCGCCACATGGTGGGGTCGGACGAGGCGATGCGGGTGAAGTCGCGGAAGCCGCCGGCCGAGAACTTGATCACCTCGGAGGTCAGCGTCTCCTCCAGCTCCGCCGCCGTGCCCACGATGTTGTAGGCAATGAGATGCGGCACATGGCTGGTGATGGCGAGCACCAGGTCATGGTGCTGGGCGCTCATGGTCTCCACGTTCGCCCCCGCGGCGCGCCACATGGCGACGATGCGGTCTACCGCGGCGGGATCGGCCCCCTCCGGCGGGGTGACGATGCACCAGCGGTTCTCGAACAGGGCGGCAAAGCCGGCATCCGGGCCGGAAAATTCCGTGCCCGCAACGGGATGGGCCGGCACCAGATGGGCGTGGGCCGGTACGAACGGTGCCATGGCCTCCACCACCGAGGCCTTCACCGAGCCCACGTCCGAGAGGATGGCGCCGGGCTTCAGGTGCGGCCCCACCTCGGCCGCCACCGCGCCGGAGGCGCCCACGGGCACGCAGGCGATGACGATGTCGGCGTCGCTTGCGGCCTCGGCGGCGCTCTGGGTCACCGCGTCGGCAAAGCCCAGCTCGCGCACGCGGGCGCAGACGGCGGCGTCCCGATCGGCCACCACGATGGTGCCGGCGAGATGCTTCTCACGCGCCGCGCGGGCCAGCGACGAGCCGATGAGCCCCGCCCCGATGATGGCGAGGCGGGGGACGAGGGGGCGGATCACGCGCCGGTCCCCTCGGAATCCTTGCCGGCCGAATCCTGGCCCGACATGAAGTCGGCGAGGGCCGCCACCACCAGGTGGTTGGCCTCCTCGGTCCCCACCGTCATGCGCAGGGCGTCAGGCAGGCCGTAGGACGCCACCTGCCGCAGCACCAGTCCGCGCCTGGTGAGGAAGGCATCCGCCTCCTTTGCCGTGCGGCCGGGGGTGTCGGGGAAGTGGATGAGCAGGAAGTTGGCGACCGAGGGCGTGACCTTCAGGCCCAGCGCCTCGAACTGCTCCGTCAGCCACGGCAGCCAGCGCGCGTTGTGCGCCACCGCCTTCTCCACGTGCGCCGCATCGGCAATGGCGGCGGCGCCGGCGAGCAGGGCCGGGGTGTTCATGTTGAACGGGCCGCGCACCCGGTTCATGGCGTCGATCACATGGGCCGGGCCCACCGCCCAGCCGATGCGCAGGGCGGCGAGGCCGTGGATCTTGGAGAAGGTCCGGCTCATCAGCACGTTGTCGGCGGTGAGCGCCAGTTCGAGGCCCGCCTCGTAGTCGTTGCGGCGGACATATTCAGCATAGGCCGCGTCCAGTACCAGCAGCACGTTGCCGGGCAGGCCGGCGTGCAGGCGGCGCACCTCGTCGAACGGTAGGTAGGTGCCGGTGGGATTGTTGGGATTGGCGAGGAAGACGAGGCGCGTCCGGGGCGTCACCAGCGCGAGGATGGCGTCCACGTCGGCGGTGAGGTCGCGTTCCTTGGCCACCACCGGGGTGCCGCCGGCGGCCAGCGTCGCGATCTTGTAGACGAGGAAGCCGTGCTCGCTGAAGATCACCTCGTCGCCCGGCCCCACATAGGCGTGGGCCACGAGGTTCAGGATCTCGTCCGAGCCGGCGCCGCAGATGATGCGCGCGGGATCGAGCCCATAGGCCGTGGCGATGGCCTGCCGCAGCACGGTGGCGGAGCCGTCCGGATAATCCTCCAGCTTGCGGCCGGCTTCGGCGAAGGCGGCGAGCGCCTTCTCGCTCGGGCCGAGCGGGGTCTCGTTGGAGGAGAGCTTGAAGACCTTCTCCACCCCGGGGGCGTGGCTCTTGCCGGGCACATAGGCCTGGATAGCGAGCACGCCGGGCCGCGGCTGCGGACGGCCGGGAGCGGGGATCGGGTCTTTCAGCACGGCGGACATCTCAACATACTCCAGAACCTGACGGATCGGGCCGCCCGGCGGCCCTTGGCAGTCTACCCTTACGTTTCCGCCCCCACCTTGTGGATGGCGGCATGGCTGCCCACCTCGGCCACGGCGCGGACGCCGGCGCCGGCCTCGGTGAGGGCCGCGATCACCTCGTCCACCCCATGGCCGGGGGGCAGGGAGACGAGGAGCGCCGCGCCGTCGAGAGCGTCATCGGGCGCCACCACAACCTCGGCGAGGGCGGGTATGCCACGCCCCGCCGCCGCGCTCCATCCCGTGACGCGCAGCGAATAGACGCGGACCTCGCGCACCGCGGCATCGTCGATAGGGTGGGAGACGACGAACACCGGCAATCCGGCGGGATGGTCCGCGCGCTCCACGAAGGGCAGGCGGGCGATGATCTTGGGGGCGCCCTCGGCCTCCAGCGCGGTCCACCACGGGTCGCCGGCGCCAGGAGCGGCAGCGGCGATGAGGCCGAGGTCGCCCTTGGAGCCTTTCACCGCATCGATCACCCCCCGCGCGCCCATGTGGGGCACGAACGGCACGGTGAAGCCGAAATGGAAGCGGGCGCTGTCGCGCATGGCCGGCTCGCCCACGGCAAGGTCGGCATGGACCGAATACGGCGCTTGCACGTAGGTGAAGGTGGCGATGATGACGCGCCAGATGCTCTCCACCGTGTCGAGGGGCAAGAGGCCGTCGTGGCGCTCCACCAGCCGGCGCATCATGTCGGCCTCGCGGGCCGGGCGGAAGGCGGAGCCGCTCTCCGCGCCTGCGGTGCGCTTCACCTGCACCAGGCGGTCGATGATCGCGCTGCGCTCCATGAGGAGGCGGTGCATGGCCTCGTCGATGCGGTCGATCTCGGCGCGCAGGTCGGCGAGCGAAAGCGGGGTCTGGGTTTGCATCTTGGCGTTCGCGCGGCTGGGAGGGGGAGCCTTAGCCGGAACGGGGCGCGGAATCAAAGGATTGTTGGCGCGGTGTGCCCGCACGCCCGTTCCCGCTCTCGGATGCCGTGGCCTGGATTGACGCTGGGGGAATGTGCTGGAACGCCGATGGTCACTGGCGTGGCGGCAGGGAGGTGGGCGGCGGAACATCGGTCCGCGATGGGGCGGGCGGCGGCGGCAGGCGGGCCGCTCGCTCCGCCGGCGATCCCAGGATCGGCTTGAAGAAGCCGGCGCTCGAGCCCGCGACCAGCCAGTAGACAAGGCCCGCGGCAAGGCCCGCGGCCACGGTGTAGAACGGATCCCCGGTCACCGGCGGCGCATCCGGCCCACCGTTGACCAGCTGGGCTCCGACGAGGGCGGAGACCACCCCGTTCGCGGCGTGGAACATCCACGAGCGCACCGCGAAGGCCTCCGAGAACAGGATGCCGATGGTCGCGACCATCCACATGAACAGGAGCAGGAGCGTCACGACCGTTCCCGCCACCACGATGGCGACCAGGATGCCGAGGCCTGCCGCCTCGGATCCCTCCGGGGCCTCGAACAGGCTGCCGATGCGCCATTCGCCGACCAGCATCACCGCCGCCCCCGCGATCACCCCCGCGAGATAGCCGAGGGGAACCAGAACGAAGCGCAGGAGCAGGCGGGTGAGGTTGTCCATGGCTGTCGTGTCATTCCGGAAGGTGGCAGACGGCTTCCACGTTGAGGCCGTCGGGATCGAAGACGAAGGCGCCGTAATAATGCGGGTGATAATGGGGCCGCAGCCCCGGCGCACCGTTGTCGCGCCCGCCGGCGGCAAGCGCCGCCGCATAAAAGGTGTCCACCGCCGCCCGGCTGGTGGCGGAAAACGCCACGTGCAGATGCCCGGTGGCAGTGGGCGCATCACCGATCCAGAATTCCGGCTTGCCGGCGCCGAAGCCCACATAGGCATGCCCGCCGGGCGGGTTCGCCTCCATGACGATGCCGTAGCCGAGGGGGGCCAAGGCGGCGAGGTAGAAGGCGCGCGAGCGCTCCAGATCGCGCACCGAGATGCCCATATGGTCCAGCATGGTGGCCTCCTCAGCCTGTTTGCCCGGCCTGGGCGCGAACCTGTCGGCCTCACGCGACACGGAGCCGACGGGCCGGCCTACTCGTCTTGCGCCATCATGGCGCGCAGGGCGAGGCGCTCGCGGGCCGAAAGCTTCTCGCTCTCGCTCTTCAGCTGGCCGCAGGCGGCGAGGATGTCGCGGCCGCGCGGCGTGCGCACCGGGCTCGCATAGCCGGCGCGGAACACGATGTCCGAGAAGCGCTCGATGGTCTCCCAGTCGGAGCATTCGTACTGTGTGCCCGGCCACGGGTTGAAGGGGATCAGGTTGATCTTGGCCGGCACCCCTTCCAGGAGCTTCACCAGCGCCTTGGCGTCGGCGGGGCTGTCGTTGACGCCCTTCAGCATCACGTATTCGAAGGTGATGCGCTTGGCGTTGGAGGCGGCAGGATAGGTGCGGCAGGCCTCCATCAGCTCGGCGATGGGGTACTTCTTGTTGATGGGCACCAGCTCGTCGCGCAGCTTGTCCCGCACCGCATGGAGCGAGATGGCGAGCATGGGGCCGACTTCTGCGCCCAGCCGCTCGATCTCCGGCACCACGCCGGAGGTGGACACGGTGATGCGCCGCCGGCCGAGGCCCAGGCCGTCGCCGTCCGAGAGGGTCTCGATGGCTTCCTTCACGCTGTCATAGGCATAGAGCGGCTCGCCCATGCCCATGAAGACGATGTTGGTGACCAGCCGGTCGCCCTCGGTGGGCAGGCCGGGACCCACGGCGCGGTCACGGCCGGGATAGTCGCCGAGGCGGTCGCGGGCCACCATCACCTGCGCCACGATCTCGGCGGCGGTGAGGTTGCGGACCAGACGCTGGGTGCCGGTGTGGCAGAACGAGCAGTTGAGCGTGCAGCCCACCTGGCTGGAGACGCAGAGCGTGCCGCGATCGCTCTCGGGGATATAGACGGTCTCGATGTCGTGGGGCCGCTCGCCGGGATGGTCGGCCGGAAAGCGCAGCAGCCACTTGCGGGTGCCGTCCTGCGACACCTGCTCCATCACGATTTCCGGCCGCGCCAGCGAATAGGCGGCGGCAAGGTCGGCGCGCAGGTGCTTGGAGACGTTGGTCATCTCCGCAAAGTCGGTGGCGCCGCGCAGGTAGATCCAGTGCCAGAGCTGGTTCACCCGCATGCGCCGGTCGGAGCCGCGCACGCCGATGGCGTCGAGCGCCGCGCCCAGCTTGTCCCGGTCGAGGCCGACGAGGGACGGCAGGGGAGCGGGCGCGCCCGCGCCGATGGGCGGCAAAGGCGCTGCTTCGGGCGCAGTGGCGTCGGTTGCGGTTTCGGGTGTGGACATCATGGCGTCACACATAATGCCTTCGGCCCGCGCTTTCCACTTGGAGTTCCACTTGCAGAATGCAGGGCTGGTCCCGGACCTGCGCGGGGCGCGCGCCGTCCGGCGGCGGGCGGGGGCCTCAATGCGCCCGCACACCCTCATGGATGGCGCGGGGAATGATGGCGCCCCGGTGCATGATCACCTCCGCCGCGAGGCGGTGGCCGGCGCGGGCGGCATCCTCGGGACCGGCGCCTTGCAGGCGGGCGGCGAGATAGCCGGCATTGAAGCTGTCGCCGGCGCCGGTGGTATCGAGGGGGGAGACCGCGCGCTCCACCGGCACCTCCACCGTGCGCCCATCCGCATGGACGAGGGCGCCGGCCGCGCCGTTCTTCACCACCACCTCGGTCAGGCCATAGGTGGTCATGCGCTCGATGGTGGCGGCGGGCGAGGCGTCGCCCCACAGGGCCACCTCGTCCTCGAAGGTGGGCAGCGCCATGGACGCGCGCTTCAGTGCCTCGGCGAACACGGTGCGCGCCCGGTTGAGGTCACCGCCCCAGTTGCGCGGGCGGAAATTGCCGTCGAACACGGTGAGGGTCCGGTTCTGCGCACTCGTTCCCGCCATCTCCAGCGCCGCGAGGAAGCGGCCGAGGCCCTGGTTGGAATAGAGCGACAGGGTGATGCCGGAGAAATAGACGGCGCGCGCGCCCACCAGCGCCGCCGCAACGTCCTGCCAGCCTTCGGCCTCGAACAGGGTGCGGGCGGGGGAGGTGTCGCGCCAGTAGTTGAAGCTGCGCTCGCCGCTCGCATCGGTGCTGATGAGATAAAGGCCCGGCGCGCGGCCTTTGAGGCGCGGCACGAGGCTCATGTCCACCCCTTCCGCCGTGCCGAGGGCGAGGATGTCGTCGGAGAAGGCGTCGTCGCCGAGCGCGGTGGCATAGGCCACGTCGATGCCGGCCCGGGCGAGATAGACCGCCGTGTTGAACGTGTCGCCGCCATAGGCGAGGCCGAACCGGCCGTCCGAACCGCGGGCCAGTTCCACCATGACCTCACCCACGCAAACCACCTTGGACACGAGCGCCTCCGCTTCCTCTCCCGCCTGCCGGGGCGACCGTAGCAACACCTGAGCGGCGATCAATCGGTTTTTATTGCATTTTCAGACCGGATGGCCGCGGTTCGGCGCACCCGCACGGTGCTCTTAAGAGCGCGTTTCGAAATTCAAAAAAGCATAGCCGCTATCACCCCGTCATGGCCGGGCTTGACCCGGGCATCCACGCCGATCCGCATGGGAAAACTTACGAAAAACATTCCCAGCCTCCCCGCGTGGATGGCCGGGTCAAGCCCGGCCATGACGGTGAGAAAGCACCTGCGAGGGCTACAAGAGCCCATCTGAAAAGCATTTTCAAACGGGCTCTAAATCGCTGGCGCGCCTCAGTCTGCGGCCGGGGGAACGGGGTGGGTCCAGGTTCCGGGGCGGTCCTCGGGGCCGTTGGGGCGGGTGCGCTCGGTGGTGGTCGCCACGGTTGCCACATAGCGGGCGCGCAGCTCGCCGGCGCGGCGCATGTTGGCCTCGATGAGGCACAGGGCACGCTGCTCGAAATTGCCGATGCCGCGCGGTCCCTCGAACGGGGCGACGCTCTGGCAGTCGAAGTTGCGATAGAGCAGGAAGCGGGACTGGGCCTCGTCCAGCATGGTCTTCCAGCGTACCCGCTGGACACCCTGCAAATCGGCCCGCGCCTCGATGACCGCGAAGGCGTTGGACAACTCCACCTCAAGCGCCTGCTCGGAGGTGCGGGTGGCCTCGAACAGGCAGCGATTGTATTGCCCGCCCGAAATCCTGTCCTTGGGACAGGCCGGCGTACCGGCCCAGCGCTCGGGCCCGGTCGGCGTCCCGCGCCGGACGGGGGCAGCGGCGCGCACCGGATCCGCTGCCGCCTTGGGCGCTACCGGGACTTCGGGCGCAGCTTCGTCTGCCTCCGGCCCTGACGCGGGCGCCGAGAGCGAGGCCTCGGCCGGCGTATCAGAGCGCGCCGGCTGCGACAGTCCGGGCGGGACGGGGGGATCCGGCGGCGGGGCGATGGCCAGCATGACGAGCGGGCTCAGCGCGAGCGCGAGGACGGCCAGGCCAAGCCATCGCCCCCGCGCGTGCCGCGCCGCCACGCCTCAGGCCACCTTGCGGTTTGCGGCGAGGAAATCGCCCATGCGCGCCAGCGCCGCCGCGATATTCTCCCGCGAGGTGGCGTAGGACAGCCGGATGTAACCTTCGCCATGGACGCCGAAATCCGGGCCGCCGATGACCGCCACGCCCGCCTCCTCCAGCAAGGCGGAGGCAAGCTTCTTGGCCTCGGCCCAGCCGGTGCCGGAGACGTTGGGGAAGGCGTAGAAGGCGCCCTTCGGGGTGGCGCAGCGCACGCCGGGCAGGGCGTTCAGCCCCTCCACGACGATGCGGCGGCGGGCGTCGAACTCGGCGGTCATGGCCTCCACCGCGTCCTGCGGGCCTTCCAGTGCGGCGATGCCGGCATATTGGGTGGCGGCGTTCACGCAGCTCCAGCAGTTCACCGCCAGCTTGCGCACCTTGTCGTAGAGGTCCTTCGGCCAGATGGAATAGCCCAGGCGCCAGCCGGTCATGGCATAGGTCTTGGACCAGCCGTTGAGCAGGATCAGCCGGTCGCGGATCTCGGGGTAGGCCAGCAAGGTGCGGTGTTCCTCGCCGTCGAACAGGAAGCGGTCGTAGATCTCATCCGACATCACCGCCACATGGGGGTGGGCGGCAAGGCCCTTCACCAGCTTGTCGATCTCGGCCGTCGGCGTGACGCCGCCGGTGGGATTGGCCGGCGAGTTGATGATGAGAAGGCGCGTGCGCGGTGTGATCAGCGCCAGGGTCTCCTCGGCCGAGAAGGCGAAGCCGTTTTCCTCGCGGATCGGCACCGGGATGGGGGTGGCGCCGGTGTGCTCGATCATGGAGCGGTAGATGGGGAAGCCGGGATCCGGATAGAGGATCTCCGCCCCCGGCTCGCCGAACAGGCGGATGGCCGCATACATGGTGACCTTGCCGCCGGGCATGATCATCACCAGGTCCGGGTTCACCTCCACGCCGTAGCGGCGGTTGAGGTCGGCGGCCACCGCCTCGCGTAGGGGCAGGATGCCCACCGAGGGGGTGTAGCCATGCTGGCCGTCGCGCAGCGCCTTCACGGCGGCCTCGACGATATGGTCCGGGGTGCGGAAATCCGGCTGGCCGATGCCCAGGTTGAGAATGGACCGCCCTTGCCCGGCCAGCGCCGTGGCGCGCGCCAGCACGGCGAAGGCGTTCTCCTCGCCGATGCGGTCGAAGGGGGCGGTGGTGGTCAGCATGGCGGGCTCCCTGGGAATCACGGCCCCACCCCCGGCGTCTGGGGCGCCGCTCGGCGGGGAGGCACTGGATAGCAAAGATGGCAGGGGGAGGGGAGTGGCATGACTGGCCGTCCCCGGCGCGCCCGCTTCGGGCCGGTGGGCCTTCCGGCCCCATGCTGCGGTGCGATAGTGGTAATTGTGCCCGGTGCCGCCTTCTGGTTTATATGCACCCATCTGTTTGCGCGTCAGCCGCACCACTCCGGGGGATAAAGCGCGCGCCATGGGACTTCAGGACCAGAAGCTGCTGAACTGGCGCGCGGGCGCAGTGGCGGCGGCGATCTTCGCCGCGGGCCTTGCGGCGACGTGGGCGGCCGGGTCGCTGGCGCGGCACGTCATCTTCTCCAATACCCAGGCCCGGTTTTCGGCCGATACCGCCGAGATGGCCGCGGCGGTTGGCGCGCGCGTGCGCGCCCATGCCGAGGTGCTGGTGAGCATGCAGGGGCTCTATGCCTCGGTGGGGCGGATCGATCGCGCCCAGTTCCAGCGCTATGTGGACGTGCTCGACCTGGTGCGCCGCTATCCCGGTTTCGAGGCGCTTCAGGTGCTGCGCCATGTGGCGCCGGACGGCCTCGCCGCCTTCGTCGCCGAGACGCGCGCCGACACCAGCGTCGATCCGCGCGGCCAGCCGAATTACACCGTCCATCCGGTCGGGCCGCGCCCGGTCTACAATGTCATCCAGTTCGTGGAGCCCATGCGCGGCAACGAGCGGGTGCTGGGCTTCGACGTGGGCTCCAACCCGGCGCAGCTCGACAGCCTGGTGCGCGGCGGGGACACCGGGCGCATCGTCGCCACGCCCCCGGTCAAGCTGCTGCAGGACGAGAGCGGCGGGCTCGGCTTCATCCTGCGCGCGCCGCTCTACAAGGCCGGGGAGCTGACCGCCACCGTGGAGCAGCGCCGCAACGCCCTGTTGGGCTTTGCCGCCGCCGTCTATCGCGCCAACGACCTCATGCGCGGCGTGCTCGATGCCCGCACCCTGCAGCAGATGAACGTGCGAGTGCTCGATCGCGGCTATGCCCGGGTGTCGTCGGAGGGCGCGGTCACGGCGGAGCCGGCGGACCTGGCCGCCGCCGCCGTGCTGCTGTTCGACAGCCGCGAGCCGAACCTCCAGGTGGTGACGCCGGTGGCGGAAGTGCCCATCGGCATTGCCGCCGAACGCGCCCTGGTGGTGGGCGACCGGCTCTGGCTGCTCCATTTCGCCGCGCGGGCGGGATCGAGCTACGAGGCCGACCAGACCATTCCCGCCGTGGTGCTGGCCAGCGGCTCGGTCATCAGCCTGCTGCTGGCCGGCATGGCGCTGTCGCTGATGCGGGCGGGCCGGCTCTCCCGCAGCCTCGGCGCGCTCGATGCGGAGCAGCGGGCGCTGGTGGAAAATCCGCTGGCCGGCATCCTGTTCACCCACGGGCGCGAGGTGGTGCGCGGCAATCACCGCATGGGGGAACTGTGCGGCCGCGCGCCGGAGGCCCTCGCTGGCCTTGACCTCGCCGATCTCGCGGCGCGGCCGGAGGATGTCGCCGCGTTCGAGGCGGCGCTGGCCGCCATCGCCGCGGGCGGAACCGCCGCGCTCGAACTGCACCTCAACTGTCCCGATCGCCCGCCGGTGGTGGTGGATGCCTTCGGGCGTCCCCTGTTCCTCCAGGGGCGCCGGGGCGACGGCGACGTGCTGTGGGTGATGCAGGACAAGACCGATGCGCTCGCCGTGGAGGCCGAGCGGCGCAGCCACGAGCGCGCGCTGCACGAGGCCAATGCCGATCTCACCCGGCTGGTCGATGCCGCCGAGGCCCGCACCCGGGAGATCACCCTTCTCGCCGAGCTGAGCTCCATCCTGCAATCCTGCCAGTCCACCGACGAGGTCTTCGCCTCGGTCCAGGCCTATGCGGCGCGGCTGTTTCCGGACGAGGCCGGCGCCCTCTACGTGCTCAATCGCACGCGGGACCAGGTGGTGCGCGGCGGCCGCTGGGGCGCGCCGAAGGCCGATGTGGCGGCCTTTGCCCCGGGCGCCTGCTGGGCGCTGCGCCGGGGGCAGGCCTTCCCGGTTTCCGAGGCCAGCCGGGGCCTCGTCTGCGACCATGTGGCGGGTGCCGTCGGCGATGCCGGTGCGCCGGACCACGTGTGCCAGCCGCTGATCGCGCGCAACCGTCTGCTGGGCCTGTTCTATCGCGAGCCGGCGGCGGAGGCGGCCAGCGCCTCGGCGCTCCAGCTTGCCACCATGCTGGCCGAGCAGGTGTCCCTCGCCCTCGCCAATATCGACCTGCGCGAGCAATTGCGCGGCCAGGCCCTGCGCGATCCCCTCACCGGCCTCGGCAACCGCCGCTTCGTGGAGGATGCGCTGGCGCTCCAGATCGCCGGCGTCGCGGGGGACGGGCGGGCGCTGTCGGTGGCGCTCATCGACCTCGATCATTTCAAGCGGATCAACGATACCTACAGCCATGAGGCGGGGGACGCGGTGCTGCGCGCCATCGGCGACGTATTGCGCGCCAACACCCGCCAGAGCGACATCATCGCCCGCTACGGCGGCGAGGAATTCCTGCTGCTGCTACCCAACACCACGCAGGACGGGGCGCTGGCGGTGGCGAACCACCTGCTCGAGGCGGTGCGCAGCCTGCGCGTGCTCTGGTCGGGCGGGGTGCTGGACGGCGTGACCGCCTCCATCGGCGTCGCGACTTTCCCCGACCACGTCAGCCGGCCGGACGACCTGATCGTCGCCGCCGACGCCGCCCTCTATCGCGCCAAGGCGCTGGGGCGCGACCAGGTGGTGGTGAGCGCCGCCGCGCCCGATGCGGCGGGACGGTCGGACCTGCCCACACTGCACGCCGTGGAGTGACGAATCCCCTTACGGGTGAAGGGTTCGCTCCACGCACGTCGCAAGCCGGTCCGATCCGCCGTTGAAGCGTCCGCCGCCCTCGCTGCCATCGCGCATGCAGCTTTCCGGCACCGGCCGGCGGGCTCGTATGAGCGCGGGGCGTGCGGAGGAGTGTGCGGATTGTGGAGGGAGAAGGCGGAGGTATGTGGTAGCAGCGGGCGGATTTGAACCGCCGACCTCCGGGTTATGAATCCGGCGCTCTCACCAACTGAGCTACGCTGCCACGCGGAGAGACGCGCATATAGGGGCGGCGCGGCGCGGGTGTCAAGAAAGCGGAGGGCGCGGAACGATGCTCCGCACCCGATTTCCACCGCGCGCCCGTTCGCGCCGGGGCTGGGTCAGCGCGCCCGCTTCTTGATGCGCACCAGCTTGAAGAAGCCCACCGGGAACACCGGTGAAATCTCGATGACTTCCATGTCGGGATAGCGCGCCGCCCAGTTGCGCAGGCGGCTGGCCTTGAAGGCAATGCTCCAGCCTACCTTCTTCACCAGCGGGGCGAGCGCCGCCTCGATATGCATGGTGGCGCCCTCGTCCGCCCCGAGCTTGGAGGCGATCACGATCTCCCCGCCGGGCTTCAGCACCCGGTACATCTCGTCGAGCGCGCCTTCCGGGTCCGGCACCAGGGTGATGACGAAGGGCACGGTGACGGCGTTGAAGCTCTCGTCGGCAAAGCCCAGGTTGCAGGCGTCCATGGCGGCGAGCAGGCCCACCTGAGACAGGGCGCGCTCCACCTTCTTGTCCACCGCCTTCTGCAGCATGTGGAACGACAGGTCGATGCCGGTAACCTGAGTGCCCTTGGGGTAATAGGGCAGCACCAGCCCGGTGCCCACGCCCACTTCCAGGATGCGCGGGCCGCAGGCGGCGGCGGCAGAGGCGGCCTTGCGCTGGGCGTCCGCCAGCAGCTTCACATAGACCTTGTCATAGATGGGCGCCCACTTGGCGTAGGCGCGCTTCTGTCCCTCAAGATCGTACTGGACCGCCATTCTCAGTCTCTCCCGGCCCCAAGGCCCGCCTTGCGGCGCTTAACCTCAGGCCACTTCGGCGACGCTCTTCGCCACCCGTTCCGCCCGCATGATGGTGCCGCCGCCCAGAAGGCGCGCGGCGGCGCCGGCGTCATCGTAGAGCACGCAGGCCTGCCCCGGCGCAACGCCCTCTTCGCCTACCGCCAGATGCACTGCCGGCGTGCCATCCGCCGCGCGTGCAAGATGCGCCGGCACCGGCGGGCGGGTGGAGCGCACCTTCACGTAGACGTCCGCCTGCCGCGCCAGCGCATCAGTGAAGGGGATGTCGCCCAGCCAGTTCACGTCGTCGATGGTGATGGCGCTCACCGTGAGTGCCGCGCGCGGGCCGACCCGCACTTCCTGCCGTCCAGCATCGATGGCGATGACATAGAGCGGCTCCGGCGTGGCGATGCCGAGGCCCTTCCGCTGGCCGATGGTGTAATGCATGACGCCGCGATGGCGGCCGAGCACACGGCCATCCAGATGGACGATGTCGCCCGGCTCGGCGGCTTCGGGCCGCAGGCGCTGCACCACCTGGGCATAGTCGCCGCCGGGCACGAAGCAGATGTCCTGGCTGTCGGGCTTGTCCGCCACCGGCAGGCCGAACTCGGCCGCCAGCGCCCGCACGTCCGCCTTCTGCATCTCGCCGAGGGGGAAGCGCAGGCGCTCCAGCTGGGCGGCGGTGGTGGCATAGAGGAAATAGGACTGGTCGCGCGCCTCTTCCGCCGCGCGGTAGAGGCCGCGCCGGCCGTCCGGCAGCGCGCGGCTGGCCACATAATGGCCGGTGGCGAGATAGCGCGCGCCCAGCTCCTCTGCGGTGGCAAGCAGGTCGCGGAACTTCACCGTGCGGTTGCAATCCACGCAGGGAATGGGGGTGACCCCCGAGGCATAGCTGGCGGCGAAGCGGTCGATCACCTCTTCCTTGAAGCGGCTTTCATAGTCGAGCACGTAGTGGGGGATGCCCAGGGTGCGGGCGACCTCGCTGGCGTCGTAGATGTCCTGCCCCGCGCAGCAGGCGCCGCGGCGGTGGGCGGCCTCGCCATGGTCGTAGAGCTGGAGGGTGACGCCCACCACGTCATAGCCGGCGCGGGCATAGAGCCCAGCGACCACGGACGAATCCACCCCGCCCGACATGGCCACCACCACGCGGGTGGAGGCGGGGTCGCCGTCGGTGTCGAGAAGGGGAAGGTCGGTCATGATCGTGTGATGCTCGCCCGGCTGCGGCTGCCGCAGGTTAGGCTGCGCGGGATGAAGGTGCAAATGGCTCGCATCCTTCAGGCCAGAAGAGCAAGGCGAAAACGGGGCCGGGCGCGGTTCGAACGCGCCCGGCCCCGTCATATGTGCTGCCGTGTCACCTTTGCACCGGCGTTGTTCTCAACCCGGCGTCACTTGCACTCCTGTGCCGCCCGGTCGAGGGCCTGGCCGAGGCCGGTCATGGAATATTTGTCCGTGGTGGGGTTGCCGCGCAGGGAGATGGACACGACGGTCAGGTCCTTGCCGCGGCGCATGGCGTCCACGAGCTTGGCCTCGTCCGCCACGTTGCGCACCCAGGCGCCCTCGTTCTTCGTGTAGAGCTGGAGCTTCATGGCGCCGATGGTCAGGGTCGCGTCGGAGCCTTCCTTCAGCGGGAAGCCCATGGTGACGGTCACCTCGTTCTTCACGTTCTCGCTCGGGCGGGTGGACACGAAGAAGAACGCCGGATCGCGCTTCAGGCCTTCCGGCGCGCGGGTCTTCGGCTGGGAGATGGCGTAGCACACCTTCGGGCTGACGGTGGAGACGTAGACGCTCCAATCCCCGAACTGCGCCACGGACTTGGACTGGGGCTGCCCCTGCGCAGCGGCGGGGACCACGAGCGCGCAGGCGAGGAACACGCCCAGAAGAGTCGGATAGACACGAGTCGGATGGACACGAGGAAGCGTCATGGCTTCTCCTATTTCACCAAGGCCCTTCAGGCGAGCCGGACGAGAGTGCGATCCGGGGAGGTCGAAACGGTTCCGGTTCCATCTCATCGGCAAATCGCCTTCTAACTCTGTGAAGAGAGACGGATGGAGTGTTCAGGCGAAAGCGCAAGGCGTTTCCGTCCAGACACGTCCGGCTCTCGAAGCGTGGCCGCCATCGGGTAGCGGCGCAGGCGGTCAAAAACGTGGCGGTCGAAAAATGGCAGCTACGTCTTGCGTTTTCATAAACCAGAGGCTCCGCTCCGCCTGAGGCGACCGCTCTGCCGCGCAATGATTCGAAGCGGCATGCGGCTTTGAGCGGCAAGATGGGCCGGCAATCCCGCGGCGCGGGCCAAGGGTGATGGCGTCTGTCTGCCGTTGGGGAATGAATGTGTATCCGGAGCTTTTGCGGCACGGGGTTAAATTTTGGTAACCCGTCTCGCGATCCACCGTGACAGAAGGTGAGCCCATGAAAGCGGTCATCTGCGTGCGCCATGGTCCCCCCGACGCCCTCGAAATCCAGGATCTGCCAGATCCGGTGCCGGGGCTGGGGGAGGTGGTGGTCGAGGTCTCGGCCATCGGGCTCAATTTCTTCGACACGCTGATCATCCGCGATCTCTACCAGGTCAAGCCGACCCTGCCGTTC
Source organism: Xanthobacter oligotrophicus (assembly GCF_008364685.1). Classification (GTDB taxonomy): domain Bacteria; phylum Pseudomonadota; class Alphaproteobacteria; order Rhizobiales; family Xanthobacteraceae; genus Xanthobacter; species Xanthobacter oligotrophicus. Next base: position 303,626 of record NZ_VTTL01000003.1, on the reverse strand, counting down.
TCGCCCGGTGCCGAGTTCGCCGGCCATGTGGCCGCGCTGGGCGAGGGCGTCACCGGCTTCGCCGTGGGCGAGCGGGTGTGCGGCTATGTCACCCACGGCGCCGCGCGGGAAAAGGTGGTGGTTGAGGCCCGGTTCCTGGCGCGGGTGCCGGACGACCTCGACCTGGTGAAGGCCGCCGGCCTCATCGTCACCTATGGCACCTCGCTCTATGCCCTGCGCGAGCGCGGTAACCTGAAGGCCGGCGAGAGCCTCGCCGTGCTCGGCGCCTCGGGCGGGGTCGGGCTCGCGGCGGTGGAGATCGGGCGCATCATGGGCGCGCGCATCCTCGCCTGCGCCTCGTCCGCCGAGAAGGTGGCCTTCGCCAAGGCCCATGGCGCCGACGAGGGCTTCGACTATGCCCAGGGTGACCTCAAGGGCGCGCTCAAGGCGTTCGGAGGGCCGAAGGGTCTCGACGTGGTCTATGATCCGGTGGGCGGCGACATGGCCGAGCAGGCGCTGCGGGCGCTGGGCTCCCTCGGCCGCTTCCTGGTGGTGGGATTCGCCGCCGGCGAGATCCCGAAGATTCCGCTCAACCTGCTGCTGTTGAAGAATTGCGACGCGCGTGGCGTGGCCTTCGGCACGGTGGCGCGCAGCGACCCGGCGTGGCTCGCCGGCGTGGTGGCCGAGCTGATGGAGCATGCGCGCACAGGTCGCATCTCCGCCCATGTGGACAAGACCTTCCCGCTGGAGCGCTGCGTCGATGCGCTGGGGGAGATCGCCGGACGGCGCGTCAAGGGCAAGGTGGTGCTCACCACCGGCCGGTGACGCCACGATAACGCCGGGGCCGTCTCGCCCGCTCAGTCCGGCCTGTTCTTCACGCGGGCCAGGGCGTCGCGGGCGGCGGCGTAATGCTCCGGTGTCACATGGCCGGACAGCAGCTTCAGCACCGCCATCAGCACCGCCGCATCGTCGGTGAAGCCGATGACGGGGAAAATGTCCGGGATCACATCCAGCGGTAGGACGAAATAGGCGAGCGCCGCCAGCAGCATGGCGCGCACCCGCAGCGGCGTGCGCTGGTCGAAGGCCGCATAATAGCTGGCGATGGCATCCTCGGCGAAGGGGATGCGCGCGGCCGTGGACTTGATCTTTGCCCAGAAACCGTGGCGCACGCGTTCTTCGTCGCGCGCACCTTTGTCTTGCTCGCGCTTCTCCCGCTCGTCGGGGGAAAGGCCGTCGGTGCCCAACGCGTCGTCACCCAGAATGGTGCTGGTCATGACCAACATTTGGGAAGGCTTCGCCCGCCCGCAAGTCCTCCGCGCCCCCCCTCGTCACAGCAGCGGATAGGCCGCTTCCACCAGATAGGGGCCGCCGCCCACCGAATCGCGCGAGGAGAACAGCACGAAGCGCGGCACGTGGAACGAGGGGCTGCGATAGGGGCCGCGCATGGCGAGATAATCGGCCACCTGCCGCGAGGAGGCGTCCCGCAGCCGGGCCAGGGTGACGTGGGGCTTGAAGTTGCGTTCCGCGCCGAGGCCGAGGCGCTGCATGATGCGCTCCTGCTCGGCCTGCAGCTCCATGAGGGCCGCGCTGGCCTTCACTGCCGCGAACACCGCGCGCGGCTTGTGGCCGCCGAACTGGTCGATGCCGTCCAGTGTCAGGTCGAAGGCGGGCCGGCGCACCTGGCCGAGCATCAGCATGATGTCGCGGGCGGTGGCGTCGTCCACGTCGCCCACGAAGCGCAGGGTGACGTGGTAGTTCTCGGGATCGATCCAGCGCGCCCCCGAAAGCCCGCCGCGCAGCAGCGACAGGCCGAGCCCGACCTCGGGGGGGATCTCGATGGCGGTGAACAGTCGCGGCATGGAACCCTCCGCGATCGGTCGACCCGTGGCGACGGGTCGGCTCTGACAGCGCCGGCGCCGGGGCGGGACCGCCCGGTGGAGCGACGGTGCCCCAAGTGAAGAAGATTCGCATCGGAAAGAAAAGAGAGGCGGCCCCATGAGGCCGCCTCTCGCTGTGTATCGGGTGCGTTGCGTACCCTTTTTTCGTCGTCGGGACGGCTGCGCCTATCAGCGCCCCCGTTCCCCGCCGCCCTGCGGGCGAGCCCGCTGCTGCTGCGGCCGAGCGTTCTGCTGGGGCCGTGCGCGCTGCTGCGGCCGGGCATTTTGCTGCGGCCGGCTCTGCTGCGGCCGGCTGCGGTTTTGCCCGGCATTCGGCCGCTGGCTCGGCCGCTGGGCGTTCGGCCGCTGCTGCGGACGGTTCTGCCCCGCGTTCGGCCGCTGGCTGGGCCGCTGCGCATTCGGCCGCTGGTTCGGGCGGTGCTGCCCCGCACCGGGCCGCTCGGGGCGGTTCGTTCCCGCGCCGGGCCGGTTCGGGCGATCGGTGCCTGCACCGGGACGATCAGGTCGGTTCGGGCCTGCGCCGGGGCGGTCGGGACGATCAGGCCGGTTCGGACCCGCACCAGGGCGATCCGGAAGACCGGGCCGGTTCGGGCCTGCACCGGGCCGATCCGGCAGGCCGGGCCGATTGGGACCCGTGCCAGGGCGATCCGGAACACCCGGCCGGTTGGGACCTGAACCGGGCCGATCCGGGAACCCAGGGCGATTGGGACCCGAGCCGGGCCGATCCGGGAAACCGGGGCGGTTGGGGCCGCCGGGACGATCCGGACCCACCACCGGCCGGTCGGGCTGGCCGGGCTGCCAGCCCGGCGGGCGGCCGGGACGCCACGGTCCCGGACCCCAGGCCGGCGGACGTCCGCCGCCACCCCATCCCGGACCCCAGTGCGGCGGCTGGTGCCAGCCGGGCGGGGTCACCCACACGGTGTTCCAGCCGCGGTTGTTCCAGCCCCAGCGATTGTTCCACGCCGAGCCCACCAGCACGCCACCGCCGAACAGCAGGGCACCGGTGGCGAAGGTGGTGAACACGTCGGAGCTGTCATAGACCGGCACATAGACCCGCTCGGGGTTGGCCGGCTGGATGTAGATGGTGCGCTGGCCGCCCTCCTCGCGGGTGGTGACCACCTGCTGGGGCGTGGTCTTCAGGTTGCCGACGCTCTGCGCCTTGGCCCGCAGCATCTGGATGGTGTTGGACACGTCCTGGGGCTGGGTGGAGAAGGCAAGGCCGAGGGATTCGGTCCATTCCATATGGTCGTGGAGCTGGCGGATCACATCGGGGAAGCGGATCAGCGCCTTGACCGAGCTGTCCCAGTTCTTGGCATCGATCGCCGCAAAATTGCGGGCCTGCACCCGGCGCGGATTGGCCTCGATCCAGTTGTACGCGTCCACGATCTGCTCGGGGAACAGGGTGGCCGGGAACAGGATCGCCAGCAGCGGGTCGGGATAGAGCGCCAGCGGGCCGAGGAGATATTCGAGATCCGAGAGCGAATAGATCGGTGCGGCGTTCGCCGGCTGGGTCGGCGCGACCGGCAGCGGTGCTTGAAGTGGTGCTTGGGCCGCTGCGGGCGGGGGCGGGACGGGCGCGACCGCCGGGGCGGGCTGCACCTCGGGGGCCGGCGGAACCGGGGGCACCGGCTGGGCCTGCGGCACGGGCTGGACCTGCGGGTCAGCTGGCGGGGTCTGGGCCAGGACGGGATAGACCGCCGTCGACCAGCCGAACACCGCCGCCACGGCGACACGGGACCAGTTGCCGGCACGGCCTTTCACACACGTTCTGACGGATAATGCTGGCATTCAATTCTCCTGCCATGGGGGTTCTCGCCCCCGGCGTTCTTGCCCTTGATGCGTTCCGGAGCGCCTGCGACGAATACCGCCGCACACTTCGCTACCTATGCGGTCATAGGGGATGTGGCGCGCGAAATTGCGATTGCCCCAATCAAAGAAACGTTACGGAACCGGTACCAGGATGTCGATTTCCAGGGCTTCGGGGGAGCCGGTGACGATGTCGGTCCGGTACTGCTCGATATACATGTCGTTCTGCTCGACGTTCTTCTCGTCGAGATAGTTGGCGATCTGCTCGTAGGTGTTGTCCATGTCGGCGAAGGAGCCGGTATGGGTGAATTTCAGTACCTTGCCCGCATGGGAGCCGCCGAGCTTCATGCCGTCGCCCGGCTTTTGCGTGGTGGTGCCGGAGAAGGGCACCTGGATCTCATATTCAAAGCTCAGGTCGTCGCTCGAGGTGTAGACGATGAAGGTGTCGCCCGCGCGCGAAAGCCCGAGGCGCTTAAGCTCGGCATCCGCCTGCTTCACGCTTGCCACCAGCTTCTCGAACGCCTCTTCCCACGTGGCCGAGCCCGCGAGCGTCAGCACCGGCACCGGGGAAAGGGTGATCTCCTGCGGCGCGAAGGTGCGCCCGGCGGGGGCGACGGGGGTGGTCTCCACCTTCTTGGGGTCCACCACGGGCGGCGGCGTCAATGCTCCGCCGGCGCCGGGCTGGGCGGCGGGGGCCGGGCTCTGCGCCGCGGCGGGCAGGGTCGCCAGCGCCGGGAGGGCGCTCAAAACGGCGCTCAGGAGGGCGCCTGCCGCGGCCCTCCTCATCCTGTCGAGGCTGACCCAACGCAATCCGGCCATTGATCTTTCTCCCGCCCCGCCGAAGCAGTGGAGCACCGTTTCTAGCATGTTCTCGGGCGGCGGCGAGGCCGCACTTCGGCGGCTTTGCGGCGACGCTGGGGCCTGCAGCCGACCCTCCTGCGGCCGTGGCGCGCGAGGGGTGGTGTCGCCGGCGGATCGGGGCCATATAGGACGGCAGTTTCAACCCGAGTGGGTCCCCCGATAGGATTGGCTAACCTTCTGTATCGAGTGACCCGCTCGATCCATGCTTTGTGGCTCGACCCGCCGTGAACCCGCTCGCAAACCGCCCCTTCGTCAAGATGAACGGCCTCGGCAACGAGATCCTCGTGCTGGACCTGCGCGCCGATCCCGTGGAGGTGCCCGCCGCTGCGGCGCGCGCGCTGGCACGTCCCTCCGTGCTGCCGTTCGACCAGGCGATGGTGCTCTATCCGCCCCGGCGGGAGGGCACGGCGGCCTTCGTGCGCATCCTGAATTCCGACGGCTCAATCTCCGCCGCCTGCGGCAACGGCACCCGCTGCATCGCCGCGCTGGAGGCCGAGCGCACCGGCGCCCCCCACGCCCTGTTCGAGAGCGAAGCCGGCCTTCTGGACTGCCTTGTGCGCCCGGATGGGCAGGTGGAGGTGGACATGGGGGCGCCGCGCTTGAACTGGCGCGAGATCCCGCTGTCCCGTGACGTAGGGGATACGGCGCAGGTGATCATCCCCGGCTTCGAGGCGCTGGGGCCGGCCAGCCTCGTGAGCATGGGCAATCCCCACGCCGTTTTCTTCGTGCCCGACGCGGATGCGGTGGATGTCGAGAAGCTTGGCGCCGCGCTGGAGCATCATCCGCTGTTTCCCGAGCGCGCCAATATCTCCTTTGCCAGCCTCACCGCGCCCGACCGCATCCTGCTGCATGTGTGGGAGCGCGGCGCCGGGCGCACCCGCGCCTGCGGCACCGCCGCCTGCGCCACCGGCGTTGCCGCCGCCCGTACCGGCCGTACCGGGCGCGCCGTGACCGTGACGCTGCCTGGCGGAGACCTTGAGATTTCCTGGCGCGAGACCGACGGCCACGTGCTGATGACCGGCCCGGTGGAGCACGAGTTTTCCGGCACCCTCTCCCCCGCCATGCTGGAGGAGGCCGCCTGATGGCGGCTTCATCGGTGGCGGCATCTTCCATGGAACCTGCAGCGCCGGGCACGGCCGTGCGCGTCCTCTCCTTCGGCTGCCGGCTCAATGCGCTGGAAGGTGACGGCATCGCCCGCGCCGCCACAGCCGAGGGGCTGGAGCGCACCCTCGTGGTCAACACCTGCGCCGTGACGGCGGAGGCGGTGCGGCAGGCGCGGCAGGCCATCCGCCGGGCGCGGCGGGAGGACCCGGACCTGCGCGTCATCGTCACCGGCTGCGCCGCGCAGACCGACCCGCACGCCTTCGCCCGCATGGACGAGGTGGACCTCGTGCTGGGCAATGGCGAAAAGACCCATCCCGCCACCTGGGCCACGACCCGCGCCGCCCTCGATTTCGGCATCGCGGCCGAGGAAAAGGTGCGGGTGCAGGACATTTCGGCGGTGCGCGCGGCCACCCCCCACCTCGCCGACCGGTTCGAGGGGCACACCCGCGCTTTCGTGGAGGTGCAGAACGGCTGCGACCACCGCTGCACCTTCTGCATCATCCCCTTCGGCCGTGGCCCTTCGCGCAGCGTGGCCATGGGCGCAGTGGTGGATCAGGTGCGGCGGCTGGTGGCGAACGGCCACCGCGAGGTGGTGCTCACCGGCGTGGACCTCACCGCCTATGGCGCCGACCTGCCTAGCGCGCCCACCCTGGGCCGGCTGGTGCGCGCGGTGCTTCACGGCGTGCCGGATCTTGCCCGCCTGCGCCTCTCCTCCATCGACGCGGTGGAGGCCGACGACGAACTGATGCGGGCGCTGGCTGAGGAAGAGCGGCTGATGCCGCATCTCCACCTCTCCCTGCAGGCCGGCGACGACCTCATCCTGAAGCGCATGAAGCGGCGGCATTCCCGCGCGCAGGCGCTGGATTTCATCGCCGCCTTGCGCCGGGCACGGCCGGACGTGGTGCTGGGCGCCGACATCATCGCCGGTTTTCCCACCGAGACCGAGGAACAGGCCCGCGCCACCCGCGCCTTCCTCGACGAGGCTGGCCTTGCCTTCGTCCACGTCTTCCCGTTCTCGGCGCGGCCCGGCACCGCCGCCGCCCGCATGCCGCAGCTTCCCGCCGGCGTGGTGGCGGAGCGCGCGCGCCGGCTGCGCGAGACCGCCGCCGAGCTGCTGCGCCGCCATCTCTCGGGCGAGGTGGGCCGGCGCCGGCAGGTGCTGGTGGAGGCCGGCGGACGCGGCCATACGGAACATTTTACCCCGGTGCGGCTGACATGGCCGGCCGAGCGCGGCAGCCTCACGGCGCTGCGCATCGCCGGACATGACGGCGCGCGCCTCATCGCGGCGTGACCCCTCTTCAAGGAACGGCCTGAGCCATGAGCGACAACGACCGGAATTCCCCCGCCGACGCGCAGAAGAAGAAGCGCGGCTTGTGGGGCTGGCTGAAGTCCGGCTTCGAGGACCCCGTCCCGCGCTTCACCCACGACACCCCGCAGGAGGCTGGCGCGCCGGCTGAAGAGGCACGCGAGGCCGCTCCCGTACCGTCGGGCGATGCTCCCGCAGCGGCCGGCGAGCCTGCTTCCCCGACGCCCGCCTCCGCCCCGTTTGCCCCCGCCGATGTGCCGCCTGCCCCTGCGGCCGAAGCCGTCCCCGAAGCGGTGCCCGCGCCGGTGGCCGAGGTGCTGCCCAAGGTCCTGGTGGAGGAGGTCCCGGCGGAAGCCGTGGCTCCCACAGCCGGCCCCGCCTTCGGCGCGCCGATCGAACAGCCGACGGTCCCCACCTTGGAGCCCCTGGTGGAGGCGCGGATTGCCGTCGAAGTCGCTCCGCCGGTTCCGGCGGATGGCATCGAGGCCGGCGGTGCGCCCGCCTTCCCGGTCCCGCCCGTCGAAGTGCTTGCCACTCCAGTCGTGGCTGAATCGACGCCCGAACCGGTTCCGGTTCCTGTGGTCGAGCCGGAGCCCAAGGCGCCGGACGCTGAAGCTTCGCAGGCCATCGCATCCGAGAGCGTGGAAACCGGCACGCCTGCCTTTGCAGCGCCGCCCGAACAAGCGCCTGTTCTCGAAGCCCCCATTTTTGCGGCCGAGCCCGAGTCCACGCCCGAGGCCCCGCCTGCCACCGTCGAGCCTGCGCCGGCCGATGTGCCGCAGCAGCTTCCGGCCGAGGCCGCGGCGATCGCAGGCGCTCCCGCCTTCGTGGCTCAGTCTGAAGCGCCTGCGGTTGTACTCGAAGCCGAGCCGCTGCCGCCCACGCCGGATGCGCAAGCCCTTCTGGAGACTCCGCCGGTTGCCGGACCCCTGCCTGTCGATCTGCCCCCCGTGGAGGCGACGGAAGCCGTCCTCCCGGCCGCCGAGTCTTTCGCCGTCGCGCCGGCTCCGGTGGGGAGCGAGCCGCAGCCGGCGAAGAAGGGCTTTTGGAGCCGTCTCGCCGAGGGCCTCGCCCGTACCGCATCCAATCTCGGTCAGGGCATCACCGACCTTGTCTCCAAGCGCAAGCTCGATGCCGATACGCTGGAAGAGTTGGAGGACGTGCTCATCCGCGCGGACCTCGGCGTGGAGACCTCCATGCGCATCGTGGAAACCGTGGGCAAGGGCCGGCACGACAAGATGATCTCGCCCGAGGAGGTGAAGCGCCTCATCGCGGAGGAGGTGGAGCGCATCCTCATTCCCGTGGCGCAGCCGCTGGTGGTGGACACGGCGCACAAGCCCTTCGTGGTGCTGATGGTGGGGGTGAACGGTTCCGGCAAGACCACCACCATCGGCAAGCTCGCCGCCCAGTGGCGCACCGAGGGCAAAAAGGTGGTGCTCGCCGCCGGCGACACCTTCCGTGCCGCCGCCATCGAGCAGCTCAAGGTGTGGGGTGCCCGCTCCGGGGCCACCGTCATCGCCCGCGAGCAGGGCTCGGATGCCGCCGGCGTGGCCCATGAGGCGGTGGTGGAGGCGCGCGCGACCGGGGCCGACATCCTCATGGTGGACACCGCCGGTCGCCTCCAGAACCGCACCGAGCTGATGGCGGAACTGGAGAAGGTGGTGCGCGTCATCAAGAAGCTGGAGCCCTCGGCGCCCCACGCGGTGCTGCTGGTGCTCGACGCCACGGTGGGCCAGAACGCGCTGTCGCAGGTGGAGGCCTTCACCCGCATCGCCGGGGTGACCGGGCTGGTCATGACCAAGCTCGACGGCACCGCGCGGGGCGGCATCCTGGTGGCCATCGCCGCCAAGCACAAGCTGCCGGTGCACCTGATCGGCGTGGGCGAGGCGGCCGAGGACCTCCAGCCCTTCGCCGCCCGGGACTTCGCCCGCGCCATCGCCGGGCTGAACTGAGGGCGGCCGTTCCGGGCGTTGACCTCGCCCGGAACGGCATTGCCCTACCTGGGGCGCAGCGGCTAATGTTTGCGTACAATATCTGAGATTGTATGGCTCGCGGGGGCTGCCATGGCGGGGGGAGACAGGACGGCGCCGTGGATCCGCCCGCTCGATCCGGCAGGCGGGCTGCGCTACCTGCAGATCGTGGATCTGGTCGCCGAGGCCGTCGCCGCCGGCCGGCTGCGTCCCGGCGACCGCCTGCCGCCGCAGCGCAAGCTGGCCGACCAATTGGGCGTGGACCTGACCACCGTCACCCGCGCCTATGCCGAGGCACGGCGGCGCAACCTGATCGATGCGGTGACGGGGCGCGGCTCTTTCATCGCGGTCCGAAGGGAGCCGGGCGGGCCGTTGCTCGACCTCAGCATGAACATTCCGCCGGCCCCCAAGGGGATACGGCTGGCGGACCTCATGCAGCGGGGCATCAGCTCAGTGCTGGCGCGCGCCGATTCCAACCTGCTCATGAGCTATCATGTGGGCGCCGGCTCCCTGGCGGACCGGATGGCCGCCGCCGCGTGGCTCGAACCGCTGCTGGGCCCGGTGGATCCGCAGCGGCTGGTGGTGGCCCCCGGCGCGCAGTCGGCGCTGTCGGCCCTGATCGGAAGCCTGGTCGGCCGCGAGGGCGTTATCCTCACGGAGCCGCTCGCCTATCCCGGCCTGCTGGCGGCGGCGCGACATTGGCAGGTGCGCCCCGTTGCCGTGCCCGCGGACGCGGACGGGCCGCTGCCGGATGGTCTCGAACAGGCGGCGCGGAGCCATGGGGCGCGGGTGTTCTGCCTCACCCCCACCATCCAGAACCCCACCGCGGTGACCCTTTCCCCGGCGCGGCGGATCGCGCTCGCCCGCGTGGCGTCGGCGCTCGATCTCACGATCATCGAGGACGACCCCTACGCCCTGCTGGCGCCGGAGGCGCCGCCGCCCATCGCCACGCTGGCGCCGGAGCGCATTTATTACGTCTCCACCCTGTCGAAGGTGCTCACGCCCGGCCTGCGCACGGCCTTCGTGGTGGTGCCGGACGGCACCGCACCGGATGCATTGGTCGGCGCCCTGAGGGCCCATGTGCTGATGCCGGCCCCTCTGATGACGGCTCTGGCGACGGACTGGATCCGCAGCGGCGAGGCGGCCCATCTGCTCAAGGGCGTGCGCGAGGAGGCCGCCGCCCGGCAGGAGATGGCCCGGCACCTGTTTCCCTCGGCCCGGTCGCACCGCAACGGATTGCACCTGTGGCAACCCCTGCCGGCGCATTGGGACCGCTATCGCCTGGTGGAGGCGGCGCGGCGCGAGGGGCTGGGGGTCACGGCATCGGACGCCTTCAGCGTCGAGGCCCGCGCGCCGGACGCGGTGCGCATCTCCATCGGTGGCGTTCCGGACCGGGCAAGGCTCAAGGCGGCGCTGGAGAAACTTGCCGCCATCATGAGCACCCTGCACGAACGCTATCAGGACGGGGTGGTCTGAGGCTCTGCCTAGAGCGTTTTCGAGCGAAGTGGATACCGGTTCGCGTGAAGAAAGCGCGTTGATACAAGGCTCTAGAGCGATTAGCGCGAGCCAGGGCGAGCGAAAATTGCTCTAGGGGCTCAGGGCAGCGGCCGGGGCGTGGCGGCTTCGTCCTGCGTCGTCACGCGTTGGCCTTCCTCTGCCTTGTAGAAGAACTGGGAGGCCACGAGCCATCCCTTCAGCGGCCGCAGGGGCGGGATGCAGCTCAAAAGAATGAGCGGCAGGGTGGTGACGAAATGCACCCACATGGGCGGCTCATAGGCCATTTCCAGCCACAGGCCGAAGATCACCGCCGGGATGCAGACGAACATCATCACGAAAAACGCCGGGCCGTCCGCGGGGTCGGCAAAGCCATAATCCAGGCCGCACGCCTCGCAGGAGGGGCGCAGGGTGAGGAAGCCGTTGAACAGATGCCCCTGGCCGCAGCGGGGGCAGCGGCCATGAAGGCCGGTCTGAAGCGGGGAGAGCGGGGGCCAGTGCTCGGCGGACATGACAGGGCTCGTTTCGTCCATGAGGTTGGATGGACGATACTGCGTCACGCATACAATAACAATATTGTATGCGTGCATATCTGGAATGCGTTTGGCTGCGCCCTTGCTCGCTCACGACGGCGGGCCCCGGACCAGCGTAGTGGTCCGGGATTCGCCTTCAAGCTCAATGGCTCTTGTGGGAATGCCCGCTTTCGGACGCGCCGACACTCTCCACCTGGAACTGGACCGCGACGGTGCCGGCCTTCTCGAAGGTCAGCGTGCCGTCCACCTTGGCGCCTTCCTTCAGGGGCTCCTTCAGGTTGAGGAACATGATGTGGTACGAGCCGGGCTTCAGGGCCACGGTGCCGCCGGCGGGGATGGCGACGCCGTCCGGCAGGGGCCGCATGGTCATCACCCCATCCTTCACCGCCATCTCGTGGAGTTCCACCTTGCCGGCGAAGGGGGCGGTGACTGAGACCAGCCGGTCCGGCGCCGTGCCCGTGTTCTTGAGCGTCAGGTAGCCGGCCGCGACGGATGCGCCGCCGGGCGTGGCGCGGGACCAGGGATGGTCGACCTCGATGGAGCCTGCCTTGAACTCATGCGCCATGGGCGCCTGGGCGGTCAGGATCAGCGCGCCGGCAGCCAAGGCCGCCGCAGCCAGGACGCCACGCCGGGACGGAAAGCTCGTGGACATGGAAAACTCCTGAGATTGGCCGCCGCAGGCTTCCCGGCGGGGCAGGTTCAAGCTGGCACGCGCGTTTGGGCGAGAATTGGGTGGGCGGCCGGAGCCACCCCTCGGATCGCCCCATGACGCGCCGGGATCCGTCTTCCCAAGCAGCCCGAACTGACGGAGATCGGCAACCCATGGCGCGCACGGAGCACGCGCGCAGTTTCCGCTGCCCCGCAGCAGAGCTGCGACGGGATGGTCCGCTTGGGCGCGCATGCAGCGCTCTTGCGATTTAGTCGATATAATATAGTGATTCAATTTATAAAACTGTGATCATGTGTTATTGATTGAATTAACTGTACATTTTTGTGTTTAATGGCGCCGATCGCCTCGCGTCGGTGGACACCTTGTGTGGCCGCGGGACGCATCGCAAGATGCGACGCGCGGCCTCTACAAGGTGCAGCATGGGCGGCAGGGTGACGTGCCGCGTTTCTCGATAAAGGCCATGGCTTCGTGACCATCCCCCATCCCGCCTGGAGAGCCTGGACCGCAGTCGCTGCGGCCTATCTGCTCGTCCTGCAGGTGCTGGTCACGGGGATCGCCGGCGGCGCCCATGCGGCATCGTTCGGCCTCGATCCGATCGCCACGGCCATGTGCGGTCCGTCCGCCCATGGGGCAATGGTGCCACCGGACAATGGCGCGCTCCCGCCCCACCAGAGCCTGTCTTGCTGCGTGCTCGGCTGCTCCATGTTCGGGCCCGGCGCTGCCCCGCCGCCGGCCGCCTGGAACCTTGTCCGGCACCCGGTGCTGGTGGTGGCCGACACGGCCTCCGCCTCGCCCCGCGCGGTCCGGCGATCGGCGCACGGCGCTTCACCCGGTCTTCCCAGGGCTCCTCCCGGCACGGTCTGAACGTCCTGCCCCGGCAGGGTCTTCGATCCGTTTCCCGTCCGTGTTTCCGCTCCCGGTCCCGGGATGCGGCTTCGTCAATGGAGCTTTGCCATGTCCAGCCTCACGCGCCTTCTCAAGGGCAGCGCCAATACCCGCGCGCCCTATCGTCCCTTTGCGGAAGAAATCCTTGCGGCCTTGGTCTTCGCCGCCTTCGTCCTGGTGCTGTCGGTGCAGACGCTGCTGGCGCACGAATTCAAGGCCGGAGCCATCGAGATCGACCACCCGTGGTCCCGGGCGACGCCGGGCGGCGCCACGGTGGGTGCCGGCTATCTGACCTTGAAGAACACCGGCTCCGCGCCGGATCGCCTGGTGTCGGCGGCCTCCGATGTGGCCGAGCGCGTGGAGATCCACGAGATGGCCGTGAAGGATGGTGTCATGACCATGCGTCCCCTGTCGGACGGCCTCGTCATCCCCGCCGGCGGCAGCGTGGCGCTGAAGCCCGGCTCGTACCACATCATGTTCTTCGGCTTGAAGCAGCCGCTGAAGCAGGGGGCGGTGATCGACGGGACCCTGACCTTCGAGAAGGCCGGCAAAGTCGCGGTGAAATACAATGTGGACGCCATCGCCGCCGAGGGCAGCGGCCACGATCATTCCCATTCGGCCAAGTAAGAAAAGGTGCATCAGTCGATGCACATGCGCCCCTCTCGCAGCAAGCGAGCGGTGCTGACGGGTGTGGTTGCCGCCATGGTGGCAACCATCCGCTGCCTGCCGCGGCAGTTCACCGTTCATTCCGTCGCGCGCCCTGCTGCCGGCGGGAAGGCCGCTGTCGCGGCGGGCGTGCGGCGCCTCCTGCAAGCCTTGCTGATTATGGTCGGCGCACTGGCTTTCGCCGGCGACGCGCTGGCCCATGCCTCGCTGGTCCACTCCGAGCCCGCCGACGGCGCCATGGTGGCGCGCGAACCCCGGGCTTTCGTGCTCACCTTCAGCGAGCCCATATCCCCGCTGGTGCTGCGTCTCGTCGGGCCGGATGGCGCGGCCGTCACCCTCGACCGCTTCGTGCAGTGGGGCGCGACGCTCGATGTGGAGGCGCCCGCAGGCCTGCCGAACGGCACCCATGTGCTGGCGTGGCGCGTGGTCTCGGACGATGGCCATCCGGTGGGCGGCGCGGTGGTCTTCTCCATCGGAGCGCCCAGCCCCGGCGTCTCCGCCGCCGCCGTGGATGTCATCGACTGGCCGGTGCGCATGGCCATCTGGCTCGCGAGGTTCACCCTCTATGCCGGGCTGTTCGTGGGTGTTGGCGGGGCCTTCTTCGCCAACTGGATCGGCGCCCCGTCGCGATTGGCGACGCGCCTCGGCGCAGGGGTGATCGTCGCCGGCCTTGTGGCCGTGCCGCTCTCGGTCGGGGTCCAGGGGCTCGATGCCCTCGGCGCGACACTGCGAAACCTGCCCGAGCCGGTGGTATGGCGGGCGGGCTTCTCGACCAGCTACGGTGTGACCGCGCAACTGGCGCTGCTGGCTCTCGCCTTGGGGCTGGGCGCCTTCGGGCTGAAGGGTATCGCGGGCAAGCTCCTGTCTCTCGCCGCGCTGCTCCTGGCGGGATGCGCGCTCGCCGCCAGCGGCCATGCCAGCGCAGCGCACCCGCAAGGGTTGACCCGGCCGGCCGTGTTCCTGCACGCCGTGGGGATCGCGGTCTGGGCCGGGGCGCTCATTCCCCTGGGCGCCGCGTTCGCGTCGCGATCGCCCGATGCGGCAGCGGCCCTGCGTTGCTTCTCGGTCCTTGCGCCGTTCGCGGTGCTGCCCCTGGTCGCGGCGGGCCTGATGCTGGCGGTCATCCAACTGGGCAGCCTCGATGCGCTCTGGACCACAGCTTATGGCGCGGTGCTGCTGGTGAAGGCGGGTTTGCTCGTTCCGCTGTTCGCCCTGGCGGTCGTCAACCGGGTCAGGCTGACGGCCCCTGCCGAGCGGGGAGAGGCGACGGCGATCGCGCGCCTGCGCCGGTCCATCCGCGCCGAGATCGTCCTCATTTTCGCGATCTTCGCGGTGGCGGCGGTGTGGCGCTTCACGCCGCCGCCCCGCGTGCTGGCGGTGATCGCGGCGGAGCCGGCCTCGGTGCATATCCACACGGGCGCGGCCATGGCGGACCTGTCCATCGCGCCGGGCCGTGCCGGTCCGGTCAGCGCCTCCATCGTCGTCCTGACGGGGGAGTTCGGCCCGCTCGACGCCAAGGGGGTGACGCTCATCCTGTCCAATCCCGCGGCCGGCATCGGGCCGATCCGGCGCCCGGCGACGAAGCCGGGAGACGGCACCTGGCGCGTCGATGACATCACCCTTCCCCAAGGCGGCCGCTGGTCCGTCGGCATCGAGATCCTCGGCCCGGATGGCGCGCCCAGCGCGCTGAGCGGCGAGATCGAGATCCGCCCCTGAACCCTCAAGGGCAGGCCTTTGGAACGCCTGCGTAGTGGGCGTTTCTCGGCGATCAGGCTTGACAGGAACCGCCGATTATCCGCTGCTGCACCTGCACATGGTTTTCCATCGGCGTACGGCGACGCGCTCCGATGGATCTGGGAATGGGGAAGGGCCTGACCGCCCGAAGCCCCGACCGCCCCCGCGACTGTGAGCGGCGAGTGGCCTTCCACGATGCCACTGGACCCATGCCTTTCGAGGCGGGTCTGGGAAGGCGGATGGTTGCGACGACCCGCAAGTCAGGAGACCGACCATGGGCATGTGTTCACCCTCACGCCGTCGGGTGAGACGGCAATGGAGCTTTCAATGCATATCGAACCTGGCCTTGTGGACAGCGGAAAGATCTGGCTGAGCTATGTGACGGCCGCCGGTGCCGGCGGCTACACGCTGAAGCTCGCCTTCGAGGCCGTGCGCGAGCGCGGCGCCGTGTCCCTGCTGACGCGCAGCGCCGTGGCCACCGCCCTCGTCTTCTCCTTCTTCGAGGTGCTGCCGCATTATCCGGTGGGTGTCTCCGAAGTGCACCTCATCCTGGGCTCCACCCTGTTCCTCATTCTGGGGGCTGCGCCCGCCGCCTTCGGCCTTGCCCTCGGCCTGCTGGTCCAGGGCCTGTTCTTCGCGCCCTTCGACCTGCCGCAGTTCGGCATGAACGTGACCACCCTGCTGGTTCCGCTGTTCGCGCTGACGGCGCTGGCGCCCAAGGTCATCGCGCCGAACACGCCCTATGTGGACCTGAAGTATCGCCAGGCTCTCGCGCTCTCCACCACCTACCAGGCCGGCATCGTCGCCTGGGTGGCGTTCTGGGCCTTCTACGGCCAGGGCTTCACTGCCGAGAATGCCGCCTCCATCGGCTCCTTCGGCGGCGCCTACCTGCTGGTCATCATCGTCGAGCCGCTGGTGGATCTCGCCGTGCTCGCGGCGGCCAAGGCGCTTAGTGGCCTGAAGGGCAGCCCGCTGTTCGAGCGCCGGCTCTTCAACGCCGCCTGATCGGCTTTCCATCCCATGAGGCGGCGGCATCCCCTAGGGTGCCGCCGTTCCTTTTTTGGCACGGACCGCCGCCCGAATGCTGCTCGGCCGCGCAGATCGCGTGGAGAAGCGCCATGCTCGAAGCGGGAAGATCATTTCCCGTAAACTTGCGTGTATTGAAGATGCTCCAGCCGTCGCCGCGCTCGACCGGCCGACCTTCGCCAGAACAGCCGGGCGCTGTTGAACCGTCCGGCCTCCCGAACGTCTGGTGCCATCCTCGAGATCTTCGCCGCCGGCGGCCCATCGGTCGCGGTTCGCGGCGTTTCCTTTTGGCAGGTGGCATGTTAGACCTTCCCGTGGGGGAAGGGATCTGATGATCAGGCGGCGCAGACAGGCATGGGGGATCGGCTGGATCGCTGCGTTCGCGGCGGCCTATGCCCTTGTCTTCCAGATCGTCCTGACCAGCGCCCTGATGGCCTCGGTCTCGCTTGCCGGCGCTGATGCCATCACGGCGTTCTGCCACTCCGACGCGTCGTCGGACGCGCAATCGGATGACGGCGGCGCCGCGAAATCCATCGTCCACTGCCCGCTCTGCCTGTCCCGCACCGATGTGGCGGTTCTGCCGCCGCCGGTGATGACGGCGGTGATCGATCGCGTTGCCATCGAACTGCACTTCCAGGCGATCCTGCGCAGTTCGCTTCAGGGCCAGTCCGTCGCCCTCCCGTTCCAGCCCCGCGCGCCGCCGGCCCAGGCCTAGGACCGCCGCGCGCCCGCCGCGCGTACCACCAACACCCTCCTTTATCGCCGAGACGTCGGAAGACGTTTGCGCGCGTGCGGCTCGTCGCAGCCGGCGCAGCGCACGTCCTGCCGTCGGCAGCCTGGACCGTCCCATGCCGATTCAATCCCGAAACACCCTGCGTCGCGCCTTGCATCTGACAAGCGCGCTGGTGCGGCCCTCGCTTGCCATCCTGTGCATGGCGCCGCTCCTGACCTCCGGCGCGCGTGCGCAGAGCGCGGTGGAACTGCCCACCGTGGTGGTCCGCTCCGACACCCCGTCCACCACGGCGGGAGGCGCATCCGACGGTCCGTTCACCCCGGCCGACACCGCGACCATATCGGGCGCACAGGCCCAGGGCGCGACCCTCTCGACCAGCGATTCGGGTTCGCTCATCAGCCGGATTCCGGGTGGCGCGGCCTGGGGCGCCGGCGGCGTGTCGAGCCTGCCGGCCGTCAACGGCATGGGGGCGGACCGGGTGCAGGTCTCCATCAACGGCATGCTGTTCGGCCTCGCCTGCCCGAACGAGATGAATCCGCCCCTGTCCTTCGTCAACCCGGCGATGATCGCCGGCGCGCGGGTCTACATGGGGACCGCGCCGGTGAGCGTCGGCGGCGACTACACGGGCGCGAAGGTGGATGTGTCCGTCGCCCCGGCACAGTTCACGCCCGGGCAGGCGCTGACCACCCACGGCAGCGTCTCCGGCTTCTACCGCAGCAACGGCGACGGCTATGGCGTCGATGCCAACGTCACCGTGTCCAACGAGGACACCAGCGTCACCTACACCGGTGGCTGGGCGCGGGCGAGCGACTATACGGCGGGCGATGGCACCACCATCAAGTCCACCATGTATGAGACGCAGAACCATGCCCTGAGCGTCTCGAAGAAGTTGCAGGACCAGCTGTTCACTTTCCAGATCGGCGGGCAGTTCATTCCCTCGGAGGGTTACGTCAACCAGTACATGGACCTGGTGGAGAACAAGAGCATCTTCGGCAATGCCCGCTACGAGGGGCTGTTCGACTGGGGCAAGCTGGAGGCGACCGTGTTCGCCAATCGCGTGCGGCACACTATGGGCTTCATCGAGCCGGACAAGAGCGGCGACATGCCCATGGAGACGCGCAGCACTGATCTCGGCTATGCCGTGAAGGGGACGTTCGGGGTGTCGGCCCACGATGTCATCCGCCTCGGCAACGAGCTCTACTACAACAACCTCGACGACTGGTGGCCCCCGGTGGAGGGCTCCATGATGATGGGGCCGGACACCTTCATCACCATCAACAACGGCCAGCGGCTCCGCCTCGGCACCTTCGGCGAGTGGGAGCGCCACATCGATGACAAGTGGACCGCGGTGTTCGGCCTGCGCAACGACATCGTCTGGATGAATACCGGAGACGTACAGGGCTACAACGAAATGATGTACGGGCAGAACGCCGCGCTCTTCAATGCGCAGGACCATGCCCGCACCGATTTCAATGTGGATGCCTCCGCGATCCTGCGCTACGAGGCCAATGAGTCCAGCCTCTACGAGCTGGGCCTTGCCCGCAAGACGCGCTCGCCGAACTTCTACGAGCGCTACGCCTGGTCCACCAACGCTATGGCCATGAGCATGATCGGCTGGTTCGGCGACGGCAACGGCTATGTGGGCAATCTGGATCTGGTGCCGGAGGCGGCGCACACGGTGAGCTTCACCGCCACCTGGCACGACCCGGCGAAGAAGGTGTGGGAGCTGCGGGTCTCGCCCTATTACAGCTATGTGCTGGACTATATCGACGCCGACCGCTGCGCCCTGTCCACCTGCCCCAACCTGCCCGGCAACCTGACCACCACCAACAATTTCGTCTATCTGCAGTTCGCCAACCACGACGCCTGGCTCTACGGCGTCAACATCGACGGCAAGCTGGCGCTGTGGGACGACGCAACCTACGGCAAGGGCGCGTTTCGCGGCAGCCTGAACTTCGTGCAGGGCCAGAGGACCGATGGCGTCAATCTCTACCACATGATGCCGCTGAACGGCGTCGTGGCCATCGACCATAGCCTCGGCCACTGGTCTTCCAGCCTCGAGCTCCAGCTGGTGTCGTCGAAGACGCTGGTGAGCCAGGTGCGCAACGAGCTTGAGACCTCGGCCTATGCCCTGCTCAACTTCCGCACCAGCTACGAGCTGGACATGGTGAAGGTGGATTTCGGCGTCGATAACATCTTCGACACCAATTATGACCTGCCGCTGGGCGGGGCGAACCTGGTGAACTACCAGGTGGCCAGCATGATGGGATCGTCGGCTGCGTGGGGCTACCCGGTGGCCGGTATGGGCCGCTCCTTCAACACCCGGGTCACGGTGAAGTTCTGAAGGATCGAAGGTGACAAGCGGTCGGGCGGCGCCTCGCCATGCGCATGGGAAGGTGCCGCTACGTCCATGTGAGAACGGGTCCCGGCGGCCTTGGTTCAGTCTCTTTTTCTGCGCATTCCGACGGGTGTGTTGAATGAAAGGGAGGCGGCCATGAAATTGACGCGGCGTGAAGCGGCATTCGGCGGGCTGGGACTATTGGCTTCGGTGGGGGTGCCTTCGGCCGCCTTGGCCTGGGACGGGCTCGTCTCGGACCTCGTCGAGGGCGTCGAGGACTTCAAGATCGCCTCCGACGCCTATGTTTACGGCTATCCCCTGGTCACGATGGAGATGACCCGGCGGGTCTTCACCAATGTCGCAAAGCCGGAAGGCACCCGGGCGCCCATGGGGCAGCTCATCAAGCTGCGCTCCTACCCGGATGCCACGTTCCGCGACGTGACCGCGCCGAATGCAGATACGCTCTACACCACGTCCTTCTTCGATGTGGGCGCCGAGCCCTGGGTGCTGAGCGTCCCCGACATGAAGGACCGCTATTTCCTTCTGCCCCTGCTCAGCGGATGGACCGACGTGTTCGAGGTTCCCGGAAAGCGCACCACCGGGACCGGGCCGCAGACCTACCTGATCTCCGGGCCGAACTGGAGCGGGCCGGTACCGGCGGGGATGAAGCAGCTCAAGTCACCGACCAGCCTGGTGTGGCTGCTGGGGCGCATCTACTGCTCCGGCACGCCCGAGGACTACGCTGCGGTGCATGCGCTGCAGGACCAGTTCAAGCTTTATCCGCTCAGCGCCGGCAAGGACTGGACACCGCCCGAGGGCAAGGTGGACCCCGCCATCGACATGAAGACGGCGGTCCGCGAGCAGGTGAACAAGCTCACTGCCACCGAGTATTTTACGTTGCTCGCAGAGCTGATGAAGCAGAATCCTCCGGCGCCGAAGGATGCCCCCGCCCTTGAGCGCTTCGCGAAGATCGGGCTCGTGCCGGGCAAGAGCTTCGACGGCAAGGCAATCGACGCCCGGTGGGAAAAGCGGCTGCCGCAGGTCTCGTTCGATCGCATCATGATGCACTTCAAGTTCAGCGATGGCGACATCCAGCTCATCAATGGCTGGGGCTTCTCGACGAAGACCGGCCTCTACGGCACCAACTACATCCAGCGCGCGCTCATTACCGCCATCGGTCTTGGCGCCAACCGCCCGCAGGACGCGGTCTATCCCACGTCGCTGAAGCCGGCGGCCGGAGGGTCCTACGAGGGCTCGAACAGGTATGTGATGCGCTTTGCCAAGGGGCAACTGCCCCCGGTGAAGGGATTCTGGTCGTTGACCATGTATGACGAGGATTATTTCTTCGTCGCCAATCCCATCAACCGCTACTCCATGAGCGTTCGCACCAATCCGAAGCTGGAGAAGGACGGCTCCCTGGTCATCTACATCCAGAATGAGTCCCCGGGCGCGGACAAGGAGGCGAACTGGCTGCCGGCGCCCAAGGGCAAGTTCCTCCTCATGCTCCGCCTCTATTGGCCGGACGAGAAGAAGCCTTCCATCCTCGACGGGTCATGGGTGATCCCGGCGGTCACCAAGGTGGGTTAAGCACCGAGGTGCAGCACGAGGGGCGATTGAGGCTTGCCGATTTCGCCCCTCGACGGATGCTCGGGCTTGATCAAAAGCCCGCGCGTCAAGCGCGAGGGCCTTTGATCTCAATCCGGTGCGTCGGCGGTCGTCCTGCCGGAGCCCGCCACGGTCATGGCCAGAGCGGCGGACGCCATCAGCGCCGCCGCTAGCACCACCGGCAGGGCCTGGCCCAGCCCGCCCAGGGCGCCCGAGATCACCGACGAAATCCCCCACCCCATGGCCGCCGCCGATCCGACCATGCCCAGGATCCAGCCCTGCCGCTCCGCCGGCACGCGATCCGACAGCATGGTGACGATGGAGGGGTAGGCGATGTTGACCGTGATGCCGGCGATGAGCGCCGCCGCATAGGCCTGATAGGCCGAACCCAGCAGAAGGCACAGCACCATGCTCGCCGCATTCAGGGCGAGCCCGGCCACGGCGAGGCTGCGCATCCCGAAGCGCTCGGACAGGGCCGGCTGCACCAGTCCGTTGGAGATGCAGAACCCGATCCCCATGATGGACATGAAGGCGCCCACCTGGTGCAGGCTCAGCTGCAGGCCGGGCGCGGCCATCAGATAGACCGAGACGAAGACGAAGAAGCTGCCCCACGCCACCTGCATCAGCAGGAAGCCGCCGAGGATGCCGCGCACCGTCTTGTCGCCCGCCGCCTCCCGGAAACAGCGCACGCCTTCAAAGAGGGAGATGGTGGACCAGTCGACCTTGCGCCCGGGCTTGTCCTCCTCCCGGTAGCCGGTCCACAGCAGCAAGAGGGCGATGAGCGTCAGCGCCGTGCACAGGTGCAGCGGCGCGGAGAAGGAGATGGTGGACAGACTGGACGCCACCACGGGGCCGAGCACGAAGCCGAGTGAGGAGAACAGCATGCTGTAGCTCAGCAGCCGGGCCTTGTTGCTGCCCGTATCCACCAGTGCCGCCTGCGCCGTGGGCTGGGCGGCGGCGGTGGCGCCGCCGATGAGCCGGCCGAGGAACAGCAGAGGCAGCAGGTGCAGGTCGATGGCGAGTCCGGCCAGAAGATTGCCGAGCAGCACGCCGGCCCCGCACAACAGCAGCACCGGCCGCCGGCCCCACTGGTCCGACAGCCGCCCCAGCACCGGCGCCATGTACAGCATCAGGAAGACGTAGGTCGCCACCAGCAGCCCGCTGACGAAATTGCGCAGCGGCAACGACGCATCCGGCAGGAACACCAGCGTCGCCGGATCAATCAGCAGCGGGCCGAGCAGCGGGATGATGACGGTCGCGCTGATGGAATCCACCAGGATCAGCAGATAGAGCGCGATCATGCCGGCGCGGCGACCGGGTCGTGGAGGCGCGCTTTCAGGCTTTCCCGCATCCGGTCGGCAAGGCCGCGGATCGTCTCTTCCCTGTAGTTGACGGACGAGTACTGAAACCGCACCAGCAGCTTGCCCTCATGGATGACGGCGACGAGATACAGCCAGAAGTCCGCCGGGTTGTCGGCGAAGGCGTGGTTCTTCAGGTACAAAAGCTCGTCTTCCGGCTTCTCGAACATCGCGCCGTGGAAACTGGCATCCCAGGTCTCGCCGAAGAAATTGTACAGGATCTTCACCTGGTCCTGCACCGCCAGCTCCGCCCCACGCGGATGATAGGCGCGCAGCGCGCCATGGGCGATGCCGTGCCGGGGCATGGCGTGCAGCTGCCCGGCCACGTCCGTGAGGCCGCCCGACAGCACGATGGGCGTGTGGGTGGTGAACCAGCCGCAGATGCGGGTGGGGTCCACCCCCTCCACCACGGCCTCGCGCCCGTGGCCCACCACATGCAGCATCAGGCGATCCTGGCCAGAGGCTTCCACCAGGGCGGCGGCGACACGCTCGTAAGGGTTATACGGCGTCTCCTCCAGCATCACGCTCTGGAAGGTGACGATGTCCCGCTGCCGGGCGCCGGGCTGGTCGCTGTCGGGGGTGAAGGTCGGGCCCTGCTGCTCGAGCCAGTAGGGGAATTGCGCCTCCGCCTCGGGGGTCGCGGCGTAGCTTATGAGGCCTTCCACCCACGCCTTGTACGTGCCGCCCGCCGGCGCCAGCGGCTGGCCCAGATAGGCGCGCTGCAGGTCCGTCACCACCGCGCCCCAGGAGAGGCCATCGGTCACCAGATGGTGCCAGATGGCACTTCCGGCATAAATCGATCACGGTCCCGGTTTGAGCGCAGAGGACGGCAGCGTAACCTATTGCCTACTGACGTTCTTACCGGCGGGCCGCGCCCGACTTACCATCGTCAGGAGATCCAGGACACGGTCGAGCCGCCGTTGGTCATCGCGACCGGAATGATGTTCGGCTTGCCGAACCGCTCGGCGAACAAGGAGTGCAGACCGGCGTCGGCGAGAAACAACACGAAGCCCCCGCCCCCGGCGCCGAGGAGCTTGCCACCCCACGCGCCAAGCGCCTTCCCGGCCAGATAAAGTTCGTCAATGGCCGAATTGCTCACCGTTTCGCCGAGTTGGCGTTTCAGCTTCCAGCCGTGGTCGAGCAGTTCGGCGAATCGCACGATCGCCGCGCGGTCGTCGCCCTCCTCTTCCAGAACCCTGGCGCCGACGGCGGTCATTTCGTACATTTCGCGGAGATAGGCCTGGTTTGCGCCGGACTTCGTGCGACTCTCCTGCGCGGCGACCGCAGCCGACGCGCTGCGCGCCGCGCCGGTATAGACCAGCAGAAGCGAGGCGTTGAGGCGATTGTGCCGCGTCGTCGTGAGCCGCAGCGGCTGGATTGAGATCGAATCGCCGGAAAACTCATAGCGCGCGAGACCGCCGAAGGCGGCGTGGACCTGATCCTGAACCCCGACATTTTCGTGCAGGATGTCCTGCTCCATGCGAATCGCTTGCCGAGCGAGCTCATAACGCGTTAGTTCGATCCCGAGCATCCGGTTCAGCAGGTTGATGAAGCCGACCGTGAAAGCCGAGGAGCTGCCAAGCCCGGTGCCGCCGGGCAGGTCGGACATGGTCGCGATATTGAGAGGCTCTGTCCATTCATAAAGCTTCAGGCATTCCCGAATGACCGGATGCCTGATGTCCTCGACCCGGTTGACGCTTTCCGTCGCGCGATAGGTGACGCGAAACTTCTGCTCGGAAAAGGGCGCGAGCGGCAGGGCCTGGATATAGATATGTTTGTCGATCGTGCCGCCGAGCACTGCGCCCGGCTGGTCCCGGAAATAAGAGGGATAATCCGTTCCGCCGCCCAGGAAACTCGCCCGCAAGGGCGTTCTGCTGACCCACATGAAATTATCCTAACTTTCAATCTCTTGACGCAGTAATTCCAGAAGCGACCCGCCCTCGTAGCGCAGGCCGCGGACGCCAACCGCCTCGGCCGCGGCGACGTCATGAGGCGAATCACCAATCAGCAGGCTGCGGCTGACATCGACCGGCCAGGCGGCGATCAGATCGGCCAGCATGCCGCCGCCCGGCTTGCGACGCGGGCAGGCCTTTGCGTAGCGCTCAACCGTGCCCTCGATGTGGTGCGGGCACCATTCGATCGCGTCGATATGCGCGCCGATGGCGAAAAGATCGGCCTGCATGGCGCGATGGAACTCAAGGATCGCGGATTCGGGGTACAATCCGCGCGCGACGCCGGCCTGGTTGGTCACCACGAAGACATAATAGCCCGCCCCATTGGCCAGAGCGATCGCCTCGCGGGCCTCGGGCGTCCAGTGAAGGTCCTCAATTCTCGAGGTATAGCCCATGTCCTCGTTCAGCGTTCCGTCGCGATCGAGGAAAAGCGCGGGACGGGTCCGCACGGCCGGCAGCTCCGTCTGGGCGCGAGCATAGCTTTCAGGCACGCCGATATCGACGAAATAGCTCCCCTCGACGGCCTCGACGGCGCCGACCCGGCCCGCCGCGACCAGCGGCGGCAGGATGTCGGTTTCCAGCGAAGGCGTCTTGTCCGCCGAGATCCCCGCGACGATCTCGCGGCTCACGACATAAACTCCGGCGTTGATCAGGCCGGGGCGGCCCGATGACGCGGCGTCCTTTTCCCGAAAAGCCAACACCCGGCCGCCCGAGCTTTCAACTGCGCCGAAACGGCCAGCGTCGGGAACCCGTTGCAGAAGCATCTGGGCGGCGAGCGCCCCACCGTTCCCCGCCCAGGCAGCGGCGAAACGGGTCAGATCGGCCTCGATCCAGGAATCGCCGTTCATCAGCAGAAAGGCGGACGCAAGCTCCGCGGCCGCGAAGCGCAGCGCGCCCCCTGTTCCGAGCGGCGCCGGCTCGATGAGGACCCGCACACGCGCCCCATACATGTCGCGGCCGTTATAGCGCCCGGCGATCTGCTCGCCGAAACGTCCGGCGAGCAGCAGTATGTCGGTGAAGCCGAAGCGCGCCGCCTCCTGGATGAGGATGTCGAGAAAAGGCGCGCCCGCCACCGGCAGGAGCGGCTTGGGCGTTGTCGCCGTCAGCTCGCCGAGCCGTGTGCCGAGCCCCCCGCAAAGAATTACGGCCTGGGAGAGCACAGCGCCGCCTCGGTCAGAGCGCAAATCAGGTGACCAATCGCAATATGCGCTTCCTGGATATGATTGGTTTTGTCGTGGGGCGCAGCAATCAGAAGATCGCTCAGCGCGGCCATCCTGCCGCCGCTCTGGCCGGTGAGGCCGATCGTCTTGACGCCAAGCTCGCGCGCCGTCAGGAAGGCGTCAACCACATTGCCGCTATTGCCGCTGGTCGACATGCCGAAGAGCACGTCGCCCGCTTTCGCGAGGCCACGCAACTGGCGGGAAAAAACCTTGTCAAAGCCGTAATCGTTGCCGATCGCGGTCAAGGCGGATGTGTCCACGGTCAGGGAAAGCGCCGCCAACGGATTGCGGTCGATCAGGAACCGCCCCATCAATTCGGCCGCCAGATGCTGAGCGTCGGCCGCCGATCCACCATTGCCGCAGAAAATCACTTTGTTCCCGGCCGACAAGGCCTCGACCCACATGTCTGCGGCCGCCTCGATTTGCGGCGCGAGCGCCCCGAGCCCTTCAATGAGGCGCGCTATCTCGGCCAGATAGCTGAGGATATGATCCCTTTGTGTCATGGATTCCCTCTGCGCTGAATTGGCGCCGTTTCAATATTCGCGATCCAGGGTTGTCAACCGGGACAGAAGAACTGCTGACCCAACACCCAGCGCCAGTCACGATCGATTCAGTGGGCCATTTCGGAGACAGAGGTCTTCGCCTTTTGGAGTAATTGCTCACCTTCGCAAGCGGGCTGCTGCAAAAGCTGGCCTGACTAAACCAGTTAGAAATTTTCTATGTTCGTCTGGCTCCAACCGTTTTGGGTTTGAGCGCCTCGAACACGTGCACGGTTCGCTGCTCAATATGCCCTGGAACGGCTATCTCATGGATCGACAATGCCATTCCGGCGTCTGCGATCTTCGCTTTCAAGTCAGCGCCGAAGTCCGTGAATACGAGCGCCCCTTCCGCGCGAACAGGGTCGCCATGATATTCCGGCGGCAGAACGTGCTCGACGAGGCCGTCACGAATCCGAGCGCGCGTAACGCTCGTTTCAAGATGTGGGGCCTGCGGAACGGTGAAAATGTGAGCCCCGCCGGGTCGCAGGACGCGTGCAACCTCGGCGAAGCCTCGATCAGGATCGGACACATGTTCGAACACATCCTGACTGACGACGAGGTCGAAGCTTTCGTTGGCAAAGGTCAGGCAGGTCGTGTCTTCACAGCGCACGCCCGAAGAATCGGTCTGGCCGCGCGGAACGTCCTCGAAATATTCGGAGCAAACGAAACGCGGGCTTTTCACAAAAGCATCGTGGATCGCGCCGACAAAGCCAATCTCGTAAACGTCAAGGTTCGGATTCTTGTCGATGAGTTCAACGAGCGATTGCTCTCCCTCGCGCCCGAAACGCTTCAGGATAACCTGCCCAAGCGCCTCCGAACGCGTGAGAGCAAAACAGTTCCGACAGATGAATTCTTCGCGGTAGTTGCACTCCGCCGGCAGGACAAGAACGTGACTAGAGCCGCAAACCGCGCAACGTGGTGTGCGAAAAACGGCGTTGATCACCTTGCGCGCGGACTCGCGCGAGTAACGATGGCGGATAAGGGCTGCGCCGGCCTCGGAAAGCTCGGCGCAATGTTGCGAATCGCCGAGCAAGCGCAGCACGGCCTCGGCAAGATCGGCGGCGTTGTCGGCGACAAGGGCTTCCCTTCCCGACGTTATGCCGATGCCTTCCGCGCCAACCGGCGTAGCGACAACCGGAACGCCCTGGCGCAAAGCGTCAACAACCTTGCCCTTGACCCCGCCGCCATACCGCAGGGCAGCCAATGTTACCCGCGCCCGATCGTAATATGGCGCGAGAGACGGAACCTGGCCCGTAACGACGATTCGCTCGTTTGCAAGGTTACGGACTTCCGGCGGTGGGCCGTAGCCGACCAGAACGAGTTTGGTCTGCGGAGACCTCGCCCAAACGAGAGGCATGATTTCGTTGGCAATAAAAAGCGCGGCGTCGACGTTAGGAACGTGCGGAAAGCCGCCCACGAAAATGACATCGCAGCACGTTTCGAAATGCATCCGATCACGGGCGCGTATGTCCGCCTCGTCATAATAGTATGGAAGCAATACCTTCACGTCCGCGCCGGAAACAAGAGTGGCGATTATTTCCGCCTCGTCTTGACTTGGCGAAAGAATGCAATCCACGCTGGCGAATATACCGCACTCCTGTGCCCTGATCCGATTCGCTTGTTTATGGCAATCCCTGTCGCCCTTAAGCGCCGCTTCGCGTTGAAGACGCAAATGGTGAAGGTCATGCGTGTAATAGGATATTCGCGCTGTCGTATGACTGCGCACCAAGGGAATGAGCTTCTCCGCTATTTCAGGCCTGGCAAGCAAGACTTCACGAACGTGCCGACCATGCCTGATGAGCCAGTCCTCCACAGTCGTCGGCGCGCGAATGATTTCCACTCCCAAGCGTTCGAGAGCTTCCGCCGACGAGCCGGTCGCCTGTCCGCCCATGGGCGCGAAAACAACGCGCCAGCCACCTCGCGCCAGCATGGACAAGTACTGACTCATTGTCACGTCGCCGGCATGACGGTCAGGTCGCGGAATCCCTGCATCGACCACGAGCACGACCGGACCCGCGCTGAAATCCTGACGCATTTCAAACGGATCGCCGGTATCATAGGGTTGTTTTCCTAAAATCTGAGCAAACCGATCGCAAAATTTTCGATGGTTAATCCCTGAGAGCCGGTCCCGCTGTTCCGCGCCATAGGACGCGCTGCCCAGATGCACCACGCGGCTGCGCGGTTCGTAAATGGTTTTGAACCCGAGCTGGCGCGCGCGGAACGCAAAGTCGAACTCTTCATAAAAGGCAGGAACATAGAGCGAGTCCAGTCCGCCCATTCGCGCGAAAACCGCTGAACGTGTCACGAAACATGCACCCGTCACACAATCGGTATGTCTGCGATACGTATACGCGCCGTCATTTGCGTCACAGTTTCGGCCGATCGGATAGCCCCAGCCGTTGGAAAGGATGCGCCAACCAGCGTCCTGAATGGTGCCGTCGACATTCAAGAGCATGCACCCCGCCAGCGCGGCGTCAGGCGTTTCCTCCAAGGCTTCAACGAGAGCGGCCAGCCACCCTGGCGAGACGATCGTATCGCTGTTAAGGAAGCAGAGGAACTCGCCCCGTGCGGCTTTGGCGCCTCGATTGCAGGTCAAAAGAAAGCCTAGGTTCTCTTCGTTGTCGATCTTAACCAAGCCGCCACTTGCGGGAAGAGCCCAGTTTACCGGAACCGACGGGCAATCATCGACAATGATGACTTCGAACGACGGTCCGCTAGATTGATGCGCGGCAAGCGAACGCAAGCACATCTCGAGGTCTGCGAGGTTGCGATACGCAGGTATAATGACCGAAACTTTGGGATTCTCGACGGCAGGAAAATCAATCGCGGTGTTCCCGTATCGTGAAAGGAAGGCTTCGCGCAGGTCCACATGACGCACCGCAGGAAGCGCGGGTTTGGAACCGCGTGACATCACCAATGGAATTGCCAGCGGCGACGCCTTTTCTCGCTCAGTCGTTCGCGACGCAACAACCAGGGCCGCAAGCATTTTCTTGTATCGTCGTGGACTGCGCTTTTGGGCGGACCGTTTGAAACGTTCGGACGCGTGCGGCGAGAAGGGTGTACTGGCGAAGGCAAGCGACTTGAGTAGAAGATATTGAGCCCATGCCATGCCTGGCCTCCATGGGTGTCGGAACGCCTTATCCAGGTCCTGCGCGACGCGAAACCGCTCTTCCGCTTCCGCCGTCAAGGCACGGTCGGCGTCGGCCAGCTTGGCCAAGGTGGCGGCGTGGGCGGTGCATTCCGCCGTCAAGGCACGGTCGGCGTCGGCCAGCTTGGCCAAGATCGATTGCTGATCAAAAAGCGCAATTCCATTGTTCGCGGCGTCGGCGAAGCTGGCGAGGACATCCTTCGCAAGCTGGCGATCACCGCCGATTTGCTGCGAATCAAGCAGCGCCGCGTCGAACAGATACCGCGTCCGCACAGCGAATGGCGCCGCGGCGAGAATTGGAAAAAGCAGCGGCTTGCGCAGCCTGGGTCTTATCGCGGTCTCGTAAGTTTGCCTGCCTTCGGCGACATTATCGACAAAAAAGGTTCCAATATTGACGGACGCGCTGAAATCGCGCCATTTGAACGGCACATCGACGTAGCCGGAGTCGAAATAGCAGAACGGCACGCCATAGGCGCAGGCGACGATGGCGGCATGGAGCGAGCCCGCGAGCACGAAATCGGACGTGGCGATCTCGTCCAATAAAATCTTGAGCGCGGTGGGGGACCTGTCGATGGCCGGCCGAACGATCACATCGGCGCCGGTTAGTTTCTGCAACTGATCGTCGGTGGCGCTTTCGTGGAAATGGGGCGCGCAAATGCTCTTGCCCGCGGTCCGCTGCGCGTGCTGCGGTCGGTGCAGGAGGGGCAGAAGCAATCCCGGATCGCCCATCACCGTTGTTTCGGGAAGCTTGAGCGCCGCGCGCGTCAGGGGGCCGCGGACGCCGCAAAAGATGCTTCGCGCTAGCGTTTCGGGTTGAAGCGGCGTCTCATCGCGCATACCGCAGCACCAGAACACGATCCGTCCATGTTCCCAACTGCCGAGCTTCGAAAGGTCATCGTGGACGATCCAATCGGAGATCGCGCTCCCCAACAGCCGGTAGCCATCGGCGGGGATGCGCATTCCTCTGGCCAAGTTCGACCAAAGAAAATCGGTCAGGTAATCGCCAAAATTCTGACGCTCCTGGTCCTGAAGCCACCAAATCAGGCGCGGTTCTTCCGTCTCTTTTCCAAACTGGGCATTCAAATTAGGAGCGCTTTTCTGAACTTCACTCAACCCCTCCACCTCGCCGATCCTTCTTGGACAGACACTTACACCATACTGGACGCAGTTGAATAAGGCGTTGAGAGGAACGACAACAGCGGTTCTCTGTCGGTAAACGCCGGATCGCATTGATGCAGAATACGTTCTCGAACGCCTTATCCGAGGCGACATCCGAACACATACCGCCCCCTGCGACAAGGCGCAAGACGTTGGCGATCGGCGTCAGACAGCCCGTTGGCAGGCCGAGGACGCTCCGCCCGTTTCGCCTGTTCGAGCCGGCGCTGTGCCAGGGTCGCGTCGTCGGCCTTTTTGAGAAGGCTGCGCGCCCGATGCTCGAATTCCTCCCTGACCCGCCCCTTGGGCAAAAGGCCGCCGATCTGCGACAAGGTCTCGCTCATGCCGTGGCGCGCAGCTTCCATGACATCGGCTCGGCGCGCGCCACGCCATGTCGATCGCCGCGCCGCTCGGGCGTGCCGCCTGACGCGCGCCGATCCAGAAAGCTCCCGCGCTGCGGATTGACCGCCGGCGCCGCCCGCTATCGGTCACACTCGATCTTGCTGCGGCGTTTCGTGCGAAATCGCGGATGCATCTGTCGCCCGTTCCGCAGCGAACGCCTGCCTTCCCTTCTCGGCCCAGAGCGCTCGCGCATGTTCTCCTTGCTCGCGTTGGAGCTTGTCGGCCATCCAAAGCAGCGCGCCGTAGATCATAGTGCGATCATCGCCGGTCAGGTCCACGACCCCGGCCTTGACGACGAGCCCGCCGAGTTCGATCAGATGCCGGGTGCGCTTGCGGCGCTCGACCTGCCATGTGCGCATGTCATGCCGCGCCAGCACCGCCTGATGCCGGTTGCGCGCCGCCCGGTTGCGCTGGAGGGCCGCCAGCGTCGCGCCCAGATGTCGAAGCAGATCGCCGCGAACGGATTTGGAAAAACGTGGCACCGCGCTTCGCCCATGCCTCCCTCTTCCCGGCGTCCTTGGTTTCAGTCAGCACGACCAGCGCGCCCGCCAGTTCGTCGGCGGTCAGCGCGTCGGCTCCGGTCGAGATCACCAACTCGCCGAGTTGCTGCACCTTGCGATTCTTCAAGTCTCGCGCCTTGTCCTCAAGCGCCTTCAGTTCCGCATCGAAGTCTCTCAGTTTGCGCATCATCATCTCCATGGGTTGTCAGTGGAGCGATGATAGTTTCGCAGCGACCGAAATGCTGTAAGGTTGCCGGGACGGCCTGGAACGGCGCGGATCATCCCGAGAAATTCATTTCGAGGGCGCGCTTATACGTCGTTCCGACGTGCGCTTGAGGGCAGTATCTGGTCGGTCGCCATGGCGATCTACCATTTCTCCGTTCAGGTCATCGGACGCGCGGCGGGGCGCAGCGCGGTCGCTGCCGCCTCCTACCGCTCGGCCTCACGGCTGCGCGACGACCGGCTGGGCCGCGATCAGGACTTTTCCGCCAAGCGCGGCGTCGTCCATTCCGAGGTCATGTTGCCGGAGCGAGCGCCGGAGGAATGGAACGACCGCGAAAAGCTTTGGAACGATGTCGAGGCGTTCGAGAAGCGGAAGGACGCGCAGCTTTGCCGCGAGGTGGAGTTCGCCATTCCGCGCGAGATGACGGAGCGCCAAGGCATCGAACTGGCCCGCGACTTCGTGCAGGCCGAGTTCGTCGATCGGGGCATGATCGCCGACCTCAATGTGCATTGGGACATCGGCGCGGACGGGCTGCCCAAGCCTCACGCCCATGTCATGCTCACCATGCGGTCAGTGGACGAGAATGGTTTCGGTCCGAAGGCGAGGGACTGGAACCGCACCGAGCTGGTGGAGCGTTGGCGCGAACGCTGGGCCGATCACGTCAACGAGCGCCTGGCCGAACTCGATATCGACGCGCGGATCGACCATCGCAGCCTTGAGGCGCAGGGCATCGGCCTTGAGCCGCAAACCAAGATCGGCGCACCCGCGCAGCGCATCGAGGCCGCCGGGCTTGAAGCCGACCGGGCCGAGGATCACCGGCGCATCGCCCGTGAGAACGGCGACCACATCATCACCGATCCTAACCTGGCGCTGGACGCGATCACGCACCAGCAATCGACGTTTACGAGCCGCGACATGGCGATGTTCGCGCACCGGCACAGCGACGGGATCGAACAGTTCAACCAGGTGATGGGCGCGATGCGCAGTGCGCCCGATCTTGTCGAACTCGGCAAGGACGATGCCGGGCAGGACCGCTTCACCACCCGCGACATGATCGAGACCGAACAGCGCCTGCACCGCGCCGCCGCGATGATGGCCGAGCGCGAACGCCATGAGGTGAACGACAGGGACCACGAAGCCGCATTGGCCCGCGCCGAACAGCGCGGCCTTGTCCTGTCCGGCGAGCAGGCCGACGCGCTGGCGCATGTCACGAATGGGCGCGGTCTGGGTGTTGTCGTCGGCTATGCCGGAACGGGGAAAAGCGCGATGCTGGGTGTGGCGCGCGAAGCCTGGGAAGCGGCGGGCTACGAGGTCCGGGGCGTGGCGCTCTCCGGTATCGCGGCCGAGAATCTGGAAGTCGGATCGGGCATCGCGTCCCGCACCATCGCCAGCATGGAGCATGGTTGGGCGCAGGGCCGCGACATGCTCACGTCCCGCGACGTACTGGTGATCGACGAGGCGGGCATGGTCGGCACGCGGCAGTTGGAGCGCGTGCTGTCCCATGCCGCCGACGCTGGCGCGAAGGTTGTGTTGGTCGGCGATCCGCAGCAGTTGCAATCCATCGAGGCGGGCGCGGCGTTCCGTTCGATCTTTGAGCGCCACGGCGGCGCGGAGATCAGCGAGGTGCGCCGCCAGCGCGAGGACTGGCAACGGGACACCACGCGCGACCTGGCAACCGACAGAACTGCCGATGCGATCCATGCTTACGAACGCAACGGCATGGTGCATTCCGCCGAAACCCGCGCACAGGCGCGCGGCGAGTTGATCGACCGTTGGGACCGTGACCGGCAGGCCAGCCCCGACACCTCCCGCATCATCTTGACCCACACCAATGCGGAGGTGCGCGCCCTTAACGAGGCCGCGCGCGACCGGATGCGAGCGGCGGGCGATCTTGGCGCAGACGTGCATGTCGCCGCCGAACGTGGCGCACGGACCTTCGCACCCGGCGACCGCGTGATGTTCCTGCAAAACGAGCGCGGCCTTGGCGTGAAGAATGGCACGCTCGGGACCATCGAGCAGGTCAGCCCGCAATCCATGACCGCCCGTACCGACGACGGCCGATCCGTTGCCTTCGACCTGAAGGACTACAACAAGATCGACCACGGCTATGCCGCCACCATCCACAAGGCGCAGGGCATGACCGTGGATCGCACCCATGTCCTGGCGACGCCGGGCATGGACGCCCACGGCAGCTATGTCGCCCTCTCGCGCCACCGCGACGGCATGGACCTGCATTACGGGCGCGACGACTTCGCCAGTCAGGACAAACTCATCAACACCCTGTCGCGCGACCGGGCCAAGGACATGGCGAGCGATTACGAACCTGCCCGCGACTACGCCGAGCGGCGCGGCATCACCTTCCGCGAACGGGTGGAACGGGTTATCGAGATCGTTCGCCAGGTTCCCGAAAAGGTCCGCGGCATCTTCGACGGGCTGCGCCTGCCCGCCGAGGGCGGACAGGGGCCGGAAAGGAAGGTGGAGGAAGGCCCGGAGGCGA
Organism: Xanthobacter oligotrophicus; assembly: GCF_008364685.1. Lineage (GTDB taxonomy): Bacteria > Pseudomonadota > Alphaproteobacteria > Rhizobiales > Xanthobacteraceae > Xanthobacter > Xanthobacter oligotrophicus. The sequence continues at coordinate 270,024 of NZ_VTTL01000003.1, read as the reverse complement.
CGTTGCGCCGCGCCCGTGGCCGGGCGCTCGTCCGCCATGCCCGCGCCGTCGATGCGATCTTCGCGGCGCAGGAGCAGGGCGGCAAGGCCAGCCCTGATCAGGTCAGGGAATTGCAGGAGGCGCGCCAGCGGTTCGATGAGGTGCGCCCCTACGGCTCGCACGACGCCGAAGCCGCCTACAAGAAAAACCCGGAGCTTGCGGCGGAGGCGGCGTCCGGCGACGCCCGGCGCGCGATCCGCGCCCTGCAACTGGAAACCGAGCTGCGCACCGATCCCGGCCTGCGTGCCGACCGTTTCGTGGAGCGCTGGCAAAATCTCCATAGGGCCAGCGACCAGCGATATGCGGCGGGCGACTATGCCGGTCACAGGGCCGCGCGGGCGGAAATGGGGAATATGGCGCACAGCCTCGAACGCGACCCGCAGATGGAGTCCCTTCTGGCGGGCCGCAAGCGGGAACTCGGCATCTCATTCGATTCGGGAATGGGCGTCGGCCGCGACCTCACCCTCACGTTCGGGCTTGGCCGGGGCCGGGGTCTCGGGCTGTAGAACCGTCCTATTTACCGCCGCCTCTTCGCCACACCCTACGACGACTAACTATCTATTGCACAACAGCAATTCCTTGCCTTTGCCTGTCCTGGCAGTTCCCAGAAACAGCCAGCAGGAGGCATCGCGGCCATGCGCCAGCCAGACCGTATCATCCGCTTGAACACCGTCCGTGACCGCACAGGCCTGTCCCGGTCCACCATCTACCGCAAGATCGCCGAGGGCACGTTCCCGCCCCAGATCAGGATCAGCGTCAACGGCGCGGGCTGGCGGGAATCCGACATCGACCGATGGGTCGCCGATCCCGTGGCGTGGCGACCAGAGGAAGGCGGCGGCAATGGCTGATGACGGAAAGCGCTCCGGCGGAGAGAGACCCGCCAATGACAACCACCCGCCCGGTGGACGGGACGGGCGCGAAACCGATGCCTGCGAGCGGCTGGATGCGGTGGTGCTGACCATCGCCCGCCTGATCGGCAGGCGGATGGCGCGCGAGGATTTCGAGAAGGCCATGCGCGCCGCCAATGACAACGCGCCGCCGGCCCGAGACGAGTCGGACGAAGAGGACATATGACGCGGCGCGCAAAATGTCTTGACAATGTCCGGCGCTCTGGCAGGATGCGCTCAGGAGACAATGTCATGACAACACGCATCACCCGCACCGAAAAGCTCGATCTCCGCCTGACGGCCGAGGCCAAGCATACACTGACCATCGCCGCGCAGGCGCAGCGCCGTTCGTTGAGTGAGTTCGTGCTTGAAAGCGCCCTTGGTCGGGCTGAGGAAGCCCTTGCCGACCGTCGCGTTTTCCAGCTTCCGCCCGAGAAATGGGAAGCCTTCATCGCCGCGCTGGACGCACCGCCGCGCGATCTGCCGCGTCTGCGCAAACTGCTGAACGAGCCGGGCGTCTTTTCGGACGATAAGCGCGCGTGACGGGCTTTCGGATCGAAAAGCTGCATCGCCGTCATGCCGTCGAGGCATTCAATTGCGGCGAGGACGCGCTGAATCGCTTTCTGGTCCGCTTCGCCCTTCCGAACCAGATGGCGAACGCCTCGCAAACCTATGTCGGTCTTGCAGATGACGACGCCATCGTGGGGTTTTATACGCTCGTTGTCGGCGAGGTTCGTTACGAGGGCGCGCCGGAGCGGCTGACCAGGGGCTTGGCCCGGCATCCCGTGCCGGTCATGCTGCTGGCCCGGCTCGGTGTCAGCGCGGCGTGGCAGGGAAAGAGGATCGGCGCGGGACTGCTGCGCGACGCCGTTCTGCGCACGCTGCAAGTGGCCGACATTGCCGGTGTCCGCGCGCTCGTTGTTCACGCCAAGAACGATGTGGCGCGTTCGTTCTATGAGCGGTTCGACTTCCAGCCGTCCCCAACCGATCCGCTGCATCTGTTCGCGCTCATCAAGGATTTGAGGAACCTCTAGACAGGGAAGTTACCGCCATGACCCGCATCGCCCTTTACGCCCGCTATTCCTCCGAGAACCAGCGCGATGCTTCCATCGAGGATCAGTTGCGCCAGTGCCGCGAGCGGGCCGCGCGCGAGGGCTGGACCGTGGTGGAGACCTATTCCGACCGGGCCATCTCCGGGTCGTCCATGATCCGCGCCGGTATTCAGGCGCTTCTGGCCGATGCGCAGGCGGGCCGCATCGACATCGTGCTGTCCGAGGCGCTGGACCGCATCAGCCGCGATCAGGAGGACGTGGCCGCCGTGTTCAAGCGCCTGCGCTTCGCGGGCGTCTCCATCGTCACCCTGTCCGAGGGCGAGATCAACGAACTGCATGTCGGCCTGAAGGGCACCATGAACGCGCTGTTCCTCAAAGACCTCGCCATCAAGACCCATCGCGGCCAGCGCGGGCGCGTGGAGGCGGGAAAGGCCGGCAGCGGCAAAGCCGCCTACGGCTATCGCACCGTCCACCAGCTCGACGCCAGCGGCGAGCCGATCCGCGGCGAGCGGGCAATTGTCGAGGACGAGGCGGAAGTGGTGCGCCGCATCTTCCGCGAATACGCCAGCGGCAGAAGCCCGAAGGAGATCGCATTCCAGTTGAACCGGGAAGGCGTCCCCGGCCCCCGGAACCGCCCTTGGGTTGACGCCACCATCCGGGGCAATGCTGCGGCCGGCACTGGCATCCTCAACAATGAGCTTTATGCCGGGGTTCTCGCATGGAACCGGCAGCGCTTCATCAAGAACCCCGAGACCGGCACCCGCATATCGCGCGTGAACCCGGAAAGCGCGTGGATCAGGACGGAGGTTCCGCATCTGCGGATCGTGGACGATGCGCTCTGGCAGGCGGTGCGCGAGCGTCAGCGGGGTATCTCCGCCCTGTTCGGCCCCAACCTCGCCAACACTCGCGAGGCAAGGGCCAAAAAGCTCCATCGCACCAACCGGCCCGTCACCCTGCTTTCCGGCCTGCTGGTCTGCGGCTGCTGCGGCGGCAGGATCAGCATGGTGATGACCGACCGCTATGCCTGCCGCAACCATCTGCGCAAGGGGATTTGCAGCAACGAGCGCACCATAAGGCGCGACGAGATCGAGGCGCGGGTGCTGGCGGGCCTGAAAGAGAAACTGGTGTCCACCGAGGCTGTCGCCGAAGCCGTGCGCGCCTATGCCAAGGAAACGAACCGGCTGTACCATGACCGGCGCGCGCAGGCGGACGCAGACCAGCGGGCGCTACAGAAGATCGAGCGCGCCATCGCCGGCATCATGGCGGCCATCGAGGATGGACTTTATCAGCCTTCGATGAAGGCGCGGATGAACGAGCTTGAGCACGACAAGGCGGAAATCACCGCCCGCATGGCGCAGGCCCCCGCCGATGTGCCGGACGTGCATCCCAACATCGCCAACGTCTATCGCCGGAACGTGGAGCGGTTCACCGAAGCGTTGAACGACCCCGATGGCGGCCGGCAGGCGGCCGAGGCGCTGCGCTCGCTCATCGGCGAGATCGTGCTGACCCCCGGCCCGAAGCGCGGCGAGGTCCATGCCGAACTGCGCGGCGAACTCATGGGCATCCTCGCCTTCGCCGCGGAGAAGAACAGCCGATCCATCCGTATTATGCCACCAGTAGCATCTTGTGGCAGATGAGCACCAGACGCTGGCCCTCTTCGGTAGTGAACAGGCCAGCGCGCATGATCGGGCCCTGCGCGATGTCGATGGTCTCCTGCATCTGCGCCGCCCGCGCGGCCACGTCGGCCAGCGGGATGTCGGCGCACTCCAGCGGCACCTCGATGCCGGTCTCCACATAATACTGGCGCCCGTCATGGAACCTCAGGCGCAGCGCGTCGTGGTGGGCCACCAGCTCTTGCAGGGCGTCGCGCAGCCGCTCCGGCTCCAGCGCGCAGCGGAACACGGCGGAGACGTTGAACTGCTGCGGACGCTCCGTCGCCCAGGTGAAGTAATAGCGCTGCATGGGCGACAGCGGCTCGTCGCCGGTGGCCTCGCTCGCGTCCACCGCCCGCACCGGGGCAAGGCCCTGCACCAGCTCGGCGATGGTGGGGGTGCGCTGGAGCGCGGTGGGATCGAGCGGAAGTCCCCCCTCCCGCGCCTTGATGCCGAGCTGCACCGCCAGCAGCGAGTCGCCGCCCAGCGCATAGAAATTGTCGTGGATGCCGACGGGCTCGTGCTTCAGCACCGCCTGCCAGATGTCCACCAGCGCCGCCTCGGTCTCGGTGCGCGGCGGCACATAGGGCAATTCGCCGGGCATCTGCGCCACGTCGGGGCGGGGCAGGGCCTTGCGGTCCACCTTGCCGTTGGCCGAGAGCGGGATGCGCTCCAGCGGCACGAACACCCGCGGGATCATGTAATAGGGCAGCTTGTCCTGCAGGGCGGCCCGCATCTCGGCCGCGTCCAGCGTGTCCTCCGACACCACATAGGCCACCAGGAACTTGCCCTTGCGGTTGGGCTGGTCCTGCCCGTCCACGATGGCGGCCTTCACGCCGGGCAGGGCCTCGATGGCGCCCTCGATCTCGCCCAGCTCCACCCGGAAGCCGTTCACCTTCACCTGGAAGTCGGCGCGGCCCAGGAATTCCACCTGCCCGTCGGGGAGCCAGCGGCCGAGGTCGCCGGTGTAATAGATGCGCTCGCCGGTGGCGGGATAGGTGATGAAGGCGGCGTCGGTCTTCTCCGGGTCGTGCCAGTAGCCGCGCGCAAGGCAGACGCCGCCCATGAAGATCCGCCCCGGCATGAACGGCGGGCACGGGTTGAGCCCGGGATCGAGCACCAGCATCTTCTGGTTGGGCATGGCCCGGCCATAGGGGATGGTGGTCCAGATCGGATCCACCGCGCCGATGCGGTACCAGTTGGAGAAGATGGAGGTTTCGGTGGGGCCGCCGATGCTCCAGATCACCGCGTCGGGGGCGAGCGGGCGCATGCGGTCCGGCAGGTCGGTGGGGATCTTGTCGCCGCCCATCATGAACACGCGGATGGAGGGCAGCGCCTCGCCGGACTGCACCCACATGTCCACATACATGGGCACGCTCAGCCAGATGGTGGCCTGATGCTGGCGCACCAGCTCCACCCAGTGCGGCGGCTCCAGATGCCGGTCCTCGTCCGGGATCACCACGCCGGCACCGGCCGAGAGCATGCCGAAGATGTCATAGACCGAAAGGTCGAAGCTGAAATCCGACAGCTGCAACGACCGGTCGCCCGGCCCGACGCCATGCTCCGCATTGGCGTTGCGCAGGCTGTTCATGACGCTGAAATGGGTCAGCGTCACGCCCTTCGGCTTGCCGGTGGAGCCGGAGGTGAACAGCACGTAGCAGATGTCGCCGATATCGTTGATGGAGGGCAGCCGGGTGTCCGGCTCGTCCGCCCACAGGGCGGCGTCATCCACGGCGAGGCCGGGGCGGCCGAGGCGGTCCAGCACGCGCTGCTGGCTGAGCACGATCTCCACCTCGCCCTGCGCGTTCACCGCATCCATGCGCTCGGGCGGCCAGGCGGCATTGATGGGCAGGTAGCCCGCGCCCGCCTTCAGGATGGCCATGCAGGCCACCGCCTGCTCCCAACCCTTCTCCATCATCACCGCGACCAGGGTGTTGGGCTTCACGCCCCGCCGACGCAGGCCGTGGGCGATGCGGTTGGTCAGCCGCTCCATCTCGCCATAGCTCACCACCCGCTCGCGCATGAGCAGGGCAGGGGCCTCCGGCTGGCGCTCGGCCCAGTCGGAGAAGGCGTCGTGCAACAGTTGGAGGTCGGGGCGGGGCGCGGGCGGCGGCGTCCACTCGGTCTCGATGCGCTGCACCTCCACCTCGGTGGCGAGCTTCAGCTTCGACAGCGGCGCGTCCGGCTGGGCGCTCACCGCATCGGCGAGCAGGGACAGGTGGGCGGCCAGCTCCTCGGCGAAGCGGCGGGTGAACTGGGCGGCCTGGTATTGCAGCCGCACGTCCAGCCGCTCGCCCTCGGCGAAGGCGAGGAACAGGAGGTCGTTCTGGCAATCCACCGTTTCCAGCGGCAGCGGGGTGCCCAGCGCGAACGGCCACAGGGGCTTGGCCCAGGAGACGGAGACGTTGGGCAGCTGGATGCCATCGGACGGGCGCGCCTTGCGCAGGCCGGCGATGACCTCCTGGAACGACAGGCGATCATGTTCGCGGGTGGCGCGGCGCTGCTCCTGCACCTGCTGCACCAATTGGGCGAAGGTCAGCTCCGGCGTGAAGCTTGCGGTGGCGATCAGCGTGTTGACGAAGGAGCCCATGGAGCGGGCAAAAGGCTTGCCGCGCAGGTCCGTGGGATAGAGGACCGCCACTATTTCCTGCTCGGTGTAGCGGTGGATCAGCGCCTGGATCAGCGCCAGCGTGGTGATGAACGGGCTCACATTCATCTGCGGCAGGCGCAGCGAGAAATAGAGATTGCCGTCCTTCTCGCCCTGGTAGCTCTCGCGCCGCGTCGGCAGGCCGGCGTGGAAATCGGACTGGGCCAGTGCCTCGCCCCAATAGGCCCGGTCCGCCTCGTGGTCGGGGCTGTCCAGATAGGCGCGCTCGTGGGCGCCCCAGGCTGCCGGGCCGGGGCCGGGCTCGGGCACCGTCTGGCCGTGATAGCGGGCGCCGACCTCCTCCATCAGCAGCATGATGGAGCCGCCGTCGATCACCATGTGGCTGCCGTTGAGGACGAAGATGTCGCCGCACAGCACGAAGCGGAACAGGGGGCCGTTTTCCACGTCGAACGGCTGGGTGATGGCCCATTCCCAGCTGTCGGAGCGCTCCAGCACCCGCGCCGGTGCATCCAGCACCACCTGGTAAGGCTTGCCATCCACCTCGCGAATCACCGAGCGCAAAGCGGGGTGCGCGGCGATGGTCTCGCGCAGCGCCTGCTCCAGCCGGTCGGGGTCGATATCGGGGTTCAGGCGATAGACGAACGGCACGAAATAGGCCGAGCTGTCCGGTGCCCGCTTGCATTCCAGCCAGATGCGCTGGGTGACGACGGCAAGCGGGATCGGGGCCGTGACGACGTTCATCGAGGTGTTCCCGATGCTGGCGCGCGGGGTGGCCGCGCGGAGGGGGATGGATGCGGGCTGGGGAGAGGCGAGCGGCCGGATTGATGCAGGAAACCGGCCTTCAAGCAAGAGGCTAAGCTCGCGTTCCGCGTCCCATCCGACGCCTTTGACAGCCGGGCACGGGCCAGTCGAGCCGGTGCCGGTTGGGGCCGGCACCGGGGTAGGTCAGATGTTGGTCTTGTCGGCGCCCTTCAGCTCCAGGATCTGCCGCGCCTCGTCGGGGGAGGCGACCTGAAGGCCCAGGCCCTCGATGATCTTCACCGCCAGCTTCACCTGGTCGGCATTGGAGGTGGCGAGCTTGCCGCGTCCGGCCCAGAGCGAATCCTCCAGCCCCACGCGGATGTTGCCGCCCATGGAGGCGGCCATGGCGGCGATGGGCAGCTGGTTGCGCCCCGCCCCCAGCACGGACCAGCGATACTTGTCGCCAAACAGCCGGTCGCAGGTGCGCTTCATGTGCATCACGTCCTCCGGATGCGGGCCGATGCCGCCCAGCAGTCCGAACACCGACTGCACGAACAGCGGCGGCTTCACCAGCCCGCGGTCGAGGAAGTGGGCGAGGTTGTAGAGGTGCCCGATGTCGTAGCACTCGAACTCGAAGCGGGTGCCGTTGTCGTAGCAGGTGGAGAGGATGTATTCGATATCCTTGAAGGTATTGCGGAAGACGAGGTCGCGGGTGTTCTCCAGATGCGCCTTCTCCCACGGATGCTTGAACTCCTTGTACTTGTCGGCCAGGTGGAACAGGCCGAAATTCATGGAGCCCATGTTGAGGGAGGCCACTTCCGGCTTGAAGGTGGCGGCGGGCAGCACGCGCTCCTCCACCTTCATGTAGGGGCTGCCGCCGGACGTGATGTTGATGACCGCGTTGGTCGCCTGCTTGATGCGCGGGAGGAAGCGGGAGAAGCCTTCCGGCGTCTGGTCGGGCTGGCCGGTCTCGGGGTTGCGGGCGTGCAGGTGCAGGATGGCCGCGCCGGCCTCCGCTGCCGCGAGCGCTTCCGTCACGATCTCGTCCGGGGTGATCGGCAGATGGGGCGACATGGTGGGGGTGTGGATCGCCCCCGTGATGGCGCAGGTGATCACCACCTTGCGGGATGCGGTGGAGGGGGCCTTGGGGGCGGGCGTGGTCTCGGCCATGGTATTCAAGCCTCTGTGGAAATAGGGGAATAGATGGGAGGAAAGGTCAGGAGCCGATGTCCTTGGCGGCCTTGCGCTTGTGGGCGGCGAGCGCCATCAGGTGCCGGTCGCGCCACACCTGCCGCTCGGCCAGCCCATTTTCGGGCAGGCGGGCGCGGCGCTGGGCGAGCACGGTTTCGAGCACCGGCCCGGCCCAGTCCACGCGGCGCCACTGGTCGGGCGAGATGCGCTCGTAGATCTGCTGGTAGCGCGCCACATAGTCGGCGACGCCGCCCGGCGCATTGAGGTCGATGGTCTCGAACGGCCCCATGAACGACCAGCGCAGCGCGAGGCCCTCGCGGATGCCGATGTCCACGTCCTCCACGCTCGCATAGCCGTCCGCGACCAGCCGGAAGGCCTCCTCCAGCAGCGCGCCCTGCATGCGGTTCATGACGAAGCCGTCCAGCTCCTTCTTCATCACGATGGGGGATTGGCCGGCGGCGCGCATGAGGTCCGCCGCGCGGGCCATGGTGTCGGCGCTGGTCCAGGGGGCTGGCACCACCTCCACCGCGGGGATGAGATAGGGCGGGTTGATGGGATGGCACACGCACACCCGCTCCCGGCCCTTCAGGTGCTTGGAGAACAGGGACGGCAGGAGCGCCGAGGTGGAGGAGGCGAGCACCGTGTCGGGGCCGGCGAGGGAGTCGAGTTCCTCATAGAGGTACTTCTTGATGGCGAGGTCTTCCGGCGCATTCTCCTGCGCGTGGGCCGCGCCATCCAGCGCCTGCGCATAGGAGGTGGTGGCCGACAGCCGCGCCCGCACGGCCTGGGGGGATGCGCCGTTCAGCAGGTCGTTGTCGGCGAGGTCCGGCAGCACGCCCTCGATATAGGCGAGGGCCGCCTCGGGCGCGCCCGCCGCGTGGTCGGCCAGCGCCACGTCGAAGCCGGCGCGGGCAAAGGTGATGGCCCAGGCGCGACCGATGAAGCCGGAGCCGATGATGGCGATCTTGGTCATGGAAGCCTCTTCAGGTCGAAAGAGCCCGTGCCCCGGACCAGCGACACCACAGGTGGAGCGCTGATCCGGGGCCCAGGGGAAAAGGTCGGCGAAGCCGGCGATGCCTGTCCCTCACAGCCACAGCACCTGACGCCGCAGGTCGAGGTCACGGGCCAGCGGCCGGGCGGGGCCTTCGTGCATCACCTGCCCGCGCTCCAGCACCACGGCTCGGTCAGCGAGGTTGAGCACCACATCGAGATGGTGGTCCACGATGACGAGGGTCAGCGACTGCCGTAGCCGGTCGAAGGCGTCGAACAGCTCTTCCGTCACCGCAGGCGACAGGCCCTCGAACGGCTCGTCCAGCAGCAGCACGCGAGTGTCGCCCATGAGGGCGCGGGCCACCGCCACCATCTGCTGCTCGCCGCCGGAGAGCAGGTCCGCCGCCGTGTCGAGGCGCACCTTGAGGCGGGGGAAAAGCTCCAGCACCTCTTCTTCGGAAAAGTGCTTGCCGGCCCCGGTGATGCGCTTCAGCCGCCCCAGTTCCAGGTTGTGGCGCACGCTCATGCCATGGAACAGCGCCCGGCCCTGCGGCACGTAGCCGACCCCACGCCGCGCGATGGCGGCGGACGACAGGCCCGCCAGTTCGTCGCCCGCCAGCACGATGGAGCCGGACGCCGGCTTCACGATGCCGGTGATGGTCTTGAGCAGGGTGGACTTGCCGGCGCCGTTGCGGCCGAGCAGGGCCAGGATCTCACCCTCCTTGGCCTCCAGCGACACGTCGGTGAGGATGCGGCTCTTGCCGTAGAAGGCATCCACCTTCGCGAGCGTCAGCATGGGTTTGTCGGTGGCCGCCGACTGAAGGTCCCGCGACGCCAGCGCCGCCGAGCCCGAGCCGATATAGACCTCCTGAACCTTCTTGTTGGACCGCGCGTCCTCCACCGTGCCGTCCACCAGCACGGCGCCGTCGGCCATGACGGTGACAGCATCGGCCAGCTCGAACACCCGGTCGATGTCGTGCTCCACCAGCAGCACCGGCACCTGCGCGGAGATCTGCTTGATGAGGTTCGACACCCGCGTGCGCTCGGCGGCGGCAAGGCCGGCCAGCGGCTCGTCCAGCAGCAGGACCCGCGGGCGGGAGGTGAGGGCGAGCCCCATGTCGAGCAGCCGCTGCCCGCCATAGGAGAGCGCACCGGCCTCCGCCTTCTCCATGCCGGCGACGCCGAGGAAGTCCATCATCTCCCGGGTCTCGGCAACGATCTCGGGAATGGCGGCGGCGTCCCGCCAGGGATCGAGCCGGCTCTTGTGGGTGGCCTGTACGCCGAGGCGCAGGTTTTCTTCCACGGTCAGGGTGGGGAAAAGGTTGGTGATCTGGAACGAGCGCGACAGGCCCTTCATGCAAACGGCGTTCGGCGGCAGGCCGTCGATGCGCTCGCCGGCAAGGCGGATCTCGCCCGCCTGGGGCGCGAACATGCCGGAGATGAGGTTGAAGGCCGTGGTCTTGCCCGCGCCGTTCGGCCCGATGAGGGCGTGGAGCGTGCGGTCCTTCACCGCCACCGCGCCCTCGCGCACCGCCTTGATGCCGCCGAAGCTGCGCACGAGGCCCTTGGCCTCCAGCATCGGTTCCGGCCGGTCCCAGCGCGGGCGGGCGGTGAGGCCGGCGGGCAGGGCGCGCACCTGCGCCCCGGTGCGCTGGCCCATGGCGGCGGCTTCCTCGCTCTTTTTGCGTAGGGGCGCGATCAGGCGGCCCGCCACCCCCACGAGGCCAGTGGGGGAATAGACGATGAAGGCCATGAACAGCAGGCCGAAATAAAACAGCCAGTTGGGCGTCCACATGGACAGGAATTCGCGGAACAGCACGAAGAACAGCGCGCCCAGCGCCGGTCCGAGGAAGCTGCGCATGCCGCCGATGACCACCATGGCCAGAAGCTCGCCGGAGAATGCCACGGCGATGGGGTCCGCCGAGGCGAAGCGATGGTTGAAGGTCATGAGCGCGCCGGCCAGCGCCGCGACGCCGGCCGAAAGGGTGAAGCAGGCGATCTTGTAGGCCCGCGTGTCGTAGCCGATGAAGCGGGCGCGCTGCTCGTTCTCGCGGATCGCCACCAGCACCGAGCCCATGGGCGAGCGCACGAAGCGCTGGAGCTTGAACACCACGATGAACATCACCACCGCGACGACCGCGTAGAAGGCCGGACCGGTCTCCAGGTCGAAGCCGAACAGCGTGCCGCGCCGCACGCCGCCGATGCCGTTCTCGCCGCCGGTCACGTTGGTCCAGCGGAAGGCGATGGAGAACAGCAGGGCGGTGAAGGCCAGCGTCAGCAGCGAGAAATAGACGCCGCGCCGGCGCAGCACCACGAAGCCGATGGGGATGGCGGCGAGCGCCACCACCAGCGCGGCCGGCAGCGCCAGCACCACGCCCCATCCGGGCAAGAGGTGGTGCTGGAGCAGGGCCGCCGCATAGGCGCCGAGGCCGAACCACGCGCCATGGCCGAAGGAGACGAGGCCGGTGTAGCCGACGAGCAGGTTCAGCGCCATGCAGGCCATGGCGAGGAGCACCACGTCGCTGGCGGAGGTCAGCGTCAGGCCGATGGCGGACAGCACCGACGGCAGCGCGATGAGGCTTGCCGCGGCGACCAGCAGATTGGCGTTGCGCGCGAGCATGGCAGCTCCTTTGCCCGGGCGGGCGGACTGTTCGGGGCGAAGGGAGGAGGTGGGGTGCTGGAGCATGGCCGCCTCACTCGAACCGCAGGATGCGCTCGCCGAAGAGGCCGCGCGGCCTCAGGAGCAGCACCATCAGCATCAGCAGATACATGGAGGCCTCGGCCGCCGGCGGCACGAAATAGACGGTGAGCCCGCGCACCAGCCCCACCAGCAGCCCCGCCAGCACCACGCCCCAGAACGAGCCCAGCCCGCCGATGACCACCACCACGAAGGCGGCGGTGAGGATCTCAGCGCCCATGGCCGGATGCACGCCGGAGATGGGCGCGAGCATGATGCCGGCGAGCCCCGCAAGGCCGATGCCGATGGCGGCCACCGCCGTGAGATAGGGCCTCAGCGAGATGCCGAGCGCGCCCACCATGTCGGGGTTCTGCACGCCGGCCCGCACCACCCGGCCGAAGGCGGTGCGCTGGAGCAGCAGCCACAGCCCCAGCACCGCTGCGGCGGCAACCAGGAGGATGGCGAGGCGGTAGCGAGAATAGATGAAATCGCCGACGAAGACCTGGCCCTTCAGGAATTCGGGGATGGCGAAAGGGATGGGCGTCGCGCCGAAGGTCATGCGCAGCGCCTGCTCGATCACCATGGCGAGGCCGAAGGTGAGCAGCAGCGAGAGGATCGGGTCGGCCCTGTAGAAGCGCGAGAACAGGAGGCGCTCGACCACCATCCCGATCACCGCCACCGACAGTGGCGCCGCCACGAATGCGGCCGGGAAGCCGAAGCGATTGCCGATCTCCACCCCGATATAGGCGCCGATGGCATAGAAGCCGCCGTGGGCGAGGTTCACGATGCCGCCCAGCGAGAAGATGAGCGAGAGGCCGAGCGCGATGAGCAGGTAGGCGACGCCTACCAGCAGCCCGTTGAGCAATTGCTCGATCAGGAAGACGAGTTCGAGGGGCATGGGGGCTTTACTCCACCTGAGGCGGAACGGCGCATCTTCAGCGACGGGCGAAAGCCCTCTCCCGCTTGCGGGGGAGGGTAGGGAGGGGGCGGCGTTTCGGCCGGCGTGGCGCCCGGAAGCGTGGCGCCGCCATTTCCGCGCTGCGGGCGGGCTCCCTCCCCCGCCCGAACTCGGCTGCTGCCGAGTTCGGTTCCCACGAACCGAGGCCGGAAACATCCGGCCTCGGACGGGAGAGGGAGTGAGGCCTCGGCCCTCACCCCGGGAAGGTGCAGGCGTTCTCTTCCGGCGTTGGGGCGATGGCCGAAAGCGCGGTCTCCGGGCCGGGCACGGCGGGGCCGAGGATCATCAGGTCCCACTGGTCCTTCACCTCGGCCACGGGCCGGGCGGTGACGGTGTACATCTCCTGGATGAGCTGGTGGTCCCAGGCGCGGAAATAGCCCTTGCGCCCCTTCAGGATGTCCAGCTCCGGCTCCTTCTCGAAGAAGCCGATGAGGTCCGCCGCCGTGGTGCTCTTGGTCTCGATCATGGCGCGGGCCACCACCTTGGTGGCCACATAGTCGCCCCAGGCCTGGTTCTCCGGGGGCTTGCCGAACTTTTTCACGAACGCCGCGACGAATGCCTTGGAGTCTGCGGTGGGCACGTCGTGGTGCCAGATCAGCGGCCAGAGGCCGCCGAAGGTGCCCTTGCCGGCACCCCAGGCCACCGCCGTATCGAAGCCGAAGCCGCCGAACGGATACTTGAGGCCGAATTCCGAATACTGCTTGATGAAATTGGTGATCTGGTTTCCGGCGAGATTGGAGATCACCATATCAGGCCGCGCCTGCCGCACCTTCAGGAGGTAGGGCGAAAAGTCGGTGGCGTCGGTGGGCACCAGTTCGTCTGCCACCACCTCGCCGCCATTGGCCGCGATGTAAAGCTTCGCCACGCGGGAGAGATCGTGGCCGAAGGCGTAGTCGGCGGTGAGGAAGAACAGCTTCTTGCCCTTCACCAGCCCGTCGCGGACCATGGCCGCGCCCACTGCCTTCACATATTGGGTGTTGGCGCCTTCCACATGGAACATGTAGCGGTTGCAATCCTTGCCGCGCAGGGCATCCGAATTGCCGCCGGTGTTCACGAACACCACCTTGTTGCGCGCCGCGACCTGGGAGATGGCCAGCGCCGAGGCCGAGGAAATCTCGCCGATGATCACCGGCACCTTGTCGCGCTCGATGTAGCGCTCCGCCTTGGAGGAGGCGGTGGCCGGGTTCACGCTGTCTTCCATCACCAGATTGATCTTGCGGCCGTTGATGCCGCCGGCGGCGTTCAATTCCTCCACCGCGAGCTGCACGCCCATCTGCCCATAGGCGCCGAGCGGGCCGAGGAAGCCGGTGAGCGGGGTGAGATGGCCGAAGGTGATGGTGTCGGCCTGCGCCCGCACGATGGCGGGCATGCCGACGCCGCCGAGGAGCGCGGCCGCCCCGGCGCCCTTCAGCAGGGTGCGGCGGGCCAGTGGGACGGATGCAAGCGAGGCGGGATGTGGCGTGTCATTCACGGCGTGGGTCTCCTCCCTTTTGGACCGGTTTGTTGCGGAGGCGGGATTTTCCCTGTCCAACCCGCACCGGGTGATTGCCGATAGGCTCGGCTATCTGTTATCTGTGATCACACATAGCAGACGGGAAACATGGAACACAAGACGGCATCTGCGGACGAGCACGAGGACGGAGCGGCAGGAGAGGCTTCCGGAGGCCTTGATGCCCGCGTGGGCCGCATCGTGCGCCAGACGCTGGCGGACCAGGTCTATGGTGACCTCAAGGAGATCCTGCTCGCCGGCCGCGCCGCCCCGGGCGAGCGCTTCACCTTGCGGGGCCTTGCGAGCGCCATCGGCACCAGCGCCATGCCGGTGCGCGAGGCGGTGTCGCGCCTGGTCGCCGAGAATGCGCTGGAAGTCCTCCCCAACCGGGCGGTGCGGGTGCCGTTGATGCCGCGTGCCCGCTTCAGGGAGCTGCGCCTCATCCGCTGCAGCCTCGAAGGCCTCGCCACCGAGATCGCGGTGCGCGAGGCGACCGACGCCGAGGTCGCGGAAGTGGAGCGCTTCGAGCGCCTGTTCGCCGCCGAGCGTGACAAGCCGGAGCCAGATGGCGCCGTCGCCATGTGCCACAACAAGGACCTGCACTTCGCCCTCTACCGGGCTGCCCATTTGCCCACCCTGTTCCAGATGATCGAGGGGCTCTGGCTGCAGATCGGCCCGGTGCTGAACCTTGATTTCCGGGCCGGCCCGGATCGCGTGCGCATGGGCGAGGCCCACATCCGCCACGCTGCCATGGTGGCCGCCCTCAAGGCCCGGGACTCGGAAGCGGCCCGAACCGCGCTCGTCGCCGATATCTGGAGCGCGGGCGACTTCATCCTCTCCCGCGATGTCCTGCCGGACTGACGCGGCCTTCACACCCAAAACAACACCAGCATTTCAACGGAGAAACGCCATGGACCTCGGCATCACGGGCATCCGCGTGATCATCACCGCGGGCGCCGGGGGCATCGGCCTCGAAATCGCCCGCGCCTTCGCCCGGGAGGGCGCGCGCATCGAGGTGTGCGACGTGGACGAGGCGGCGCTCGATGCCCTGCCGCAGTCGGCTCCCGGCGTCACCGGCTCCGTGTGCGACGTGGCCGACCGCGCGGCGGTGCAGCGCTTCATGGATGACGCGCTCGGCCGGCTCGGCGGGCTCGACGTGCTGGTGAACAATGCGGGCATCGCCGGCCCCACCGGCCGCGTGGATCAGATCTCCCCCGAGGACTGGGACCGCACGCTGGCGGTGGACATCACCGGCCATTTCAACGTGACCCGGCTGGCCGTGCCGGCCCTGAAGCAGAGCGACAATCCCTCCATCATCGGCCTCGCCTCGGCGGCCGGGCGCTTCGGCTTTCCGCTGCGCTCGCCCTATGCGGCGGCCAAATGGGGCGTGGTCGGCTTCATCAAGTCGCTGGCCATGGAACTGGGTGAATTCGGCATCCGCGCCAATGCCATCCTGCCGGGCTCCGTGGACGGGCCGCGCATCCGCTCGGTGTTCGAGCACAAGGCCCGCGAGCGCAACCTGTCCATGGAGGACGTGCAGGCCATGGCGCTCTCCGCCACCTCCCTGAAGCGCCTCATTCCCCCGCAGCACCTGGCCAACGTGGCGGTGTTCCTGTCATCCCCGCTGGGCTCCAGCATTTCCGGGCAGGCCATCGCCGTGGACGGGGACCTGCAGATGCTGGTGTAGCCGGCGCCGAGTGGAGCCCGCTCGCGACAGCTGCGCCGACCGACCATGTTATCTCAAAGGCCGGCGGGGCGTCCCGGCCTGCCATGGACGGCGTTCGGATGGGCCTGAATCATTCCCACTCGATGGTCAATGGACTTGGGTAAGCATTGCAAATATTGGGCTTTTCGGACACGCCCCAAACCCCATACCAACTGCGATACCACCAAGCTGAGGGCGCTGGATTCACAGATGCTATATGGCTGTCCTCCCCGCCATATACGCACGCACATCATAAACGGGCGCCGCGAAAAATGCAGGCCAAAAGAGATTGAGCTTCGGGAGAAGGTGCCGCTGCTTTTCTCTCCGTTGGCGGGTCTTGCCCTTGCTGGGTGCCCTCGCGGACACGCCTCGATCATGAAATCGATCGTATGATCAATCCCGGCGGCGGAACGAAATTATTTCTCCCGTTCCCGCCCCGGCAGACGCTTGGCTAGGGCTGGGCTTAAGACGCACCACCGTCGCCACCTCATGGGTGAACCAGCCGGGCGGCAGGCCCGTCAGATTTTCAACATCACCCGCCGGGATCGTGAACTCGAGCGCTAGCAGGTCCGGCTTTGACCGGACACCTTCATCGACAATCAGGTGGAGCGCATCCCGAAGCACCCGAGGTTCGCCGGGTACCCACTGGCGGTCGAATGGCTCTTCCTTCGTCCAGCCCTTGGCGGAGTAGAGCTTGTAGAGGTGAGTAGCAAAGTCAGCCGGGATAACTTCGAGATCGGCCAGACGCTTGATTTGCGCCTTGATCGACACGCGCCAACGCTCCTTTGCTGTTACCATCGTTGCGAGTGAAGGGAAACGCATCTCGACCGGGTAAGTCGTCGAGGGAAGCAGGAAAGCGCTGGCCAGCCGAAACGCCTGCGCCTCGATCAGCTTCAGGTCTCGTTTAAGTTGTTCTTCGGTGACATCCCGATGGAGGATTGCGTGCGCCATTTCATGCGCGGCATCCATCTGCCTACGCGCAAAGGACATTTTGTCGCTAGCAAGCAGGACATGTGGCCTGTCATCGACAGGCGACCAGCTACATAGCCCATCAAGTTTCACCGTCCCCATTTCAATGACGCCGACTATGAAACCGAAGCGCTCAAGCAAGGACACCATATCCCCGCAGGGGCCGTCGCCGAGACGCCAATGGTGCCGCAAATCGAGCGCGATGCGCTCAAGGTCTTCATCGCGAAGCTGGTGGTAGCTCGCGCCGGCCATCACGTCCGGAATATCGACGACGGGGAGGTCCACATAGTGCTCGACCGCATGACTGATCTCTTGCAGCCATCGCATGTGCGCGCTCTGGTATTGAAGGTCGCGGACCAGCGTCGACGAAAGCGAACGAAGGAATGTCGGTCGCGCCGACACATGCTCGGGCCGAAAAAAGAACTCCGGCCGCACACCCAAAAAAACGGCCAATCGAGCAAGCGTTTCCGGGTCGGGAGCCGAGCTTCCATCCTCCCATCGCGATACGCTGCTGGGATTCAAACTCATAGCCCGCGCAAGCGCGGACATGCTTGGAATCCGTCGAGCCGCCCTGGCCTCCGTTAGACGGCCGGGCATAAAGCCTGGTGTACCGATTGGCATGGTCGTCGCCGCTTATTCCGCCGGGCCGTCAGCCGTCTCGCCAGAATCCGGCTGCTCCGGCGGCTTGAAAGCCTTGGGCGTCTTCTTCAGCGTGACGAGAGGCTGACCCTCCGGGGCCGACTCCGTTCCGGTGGAGGGCGGAGCATAGGCTCCCATGAACGTCTCAACCGTCTCGTATGCGAGGAAACCCTGATATTCGGCATCGATGACGCCGATCGCGACTTCCTGAAGACGACCGCCCTGCGACGAGTCTCGTGCGAACAGGAAAAGGACGAAGATGTCGCCCGGCTTCGCAGTCCCGCCATCACCTTCCAAGTCTAGGCGCGGCGTCAGACGGTAATTTAGTGTCACACCAGCGAGCCGGGATTGGTTCTTGGTCGGCAACTCTTTCGGCACTGACATCGATGCCAAACCGAGCAGGATGCCGGGCTGATCGCCCCCGAACCGCATAAATGGCTGATAGTAACGGAGTTCCGTGCCGGGAATCACGTCCCCTTCCAACCGCATCCCTCCGTGCAACTCGCATGTGTCCTGAAAGCCCTTCTCCATCAACCGGAAGCGGGCCTGTCCTTCCAGCCCACGAGCGCTGCGCCCGGTCAGGTCCGTGTTATCGCGGATGAGTTCGTGAGCCTGGCGCGTCCGCGCCGCGGACGTATCGAGAAGGTCGATCAACAAGTCTCGCGGCAAGGTGCTGACAATGCGCGCCTTGATCTCGTCCGCAGTCATCGGCCAGCTCCCACAGTTTGCCTCAATTCTGATTTATGTCACGAATTTTTGCGCA
Source organism: Xanthobacter oligotrophicus (assembly GCF_008364685.1). Classification (GTDB taxonomy): domain Bacteria; phylum Pseudomonadota; class Alphaproteobacteria; order Rhizobiales; family Xanthobacteraceae; genus Xanthobacter; species Xanthobacter oligotrophicus. Next base: position 251,664 of record NZ_VTTL01000003.1, on the reverse strand, counting down.
TGGCAAGAACATCACTTGAATTATTTGCGTGATGGGCCGCGCTCGACCGTTCCTCATCACGCAGCCTGTTCCCCGTCCACTTGATCCGTAGGCGGTGGTGTCGTTGCAGATTGGTAAAGCTGTGGATGCTGCGCGGGTGGATGACCGCTTGGTGATCAACGGCATTCTCTGGCGATTCCGGACCGGGGCGCCTTGGCGGGACGTGCCTGAGCGCTACGGTCCGCGCACAACCCTCAATGCGTTATGAGACCGCTGCCTAGGATAAGGTGGAGGCAGTCTGATCCGCAGAGTCACCTAGGATAGAAATCGGGAGCCGCGAGATCGAGCCGCCTGATCAGGCTTTCGAGTTCGGGATCGGTCCGAGAGCGCTCCCGGTCTCGCATCGAAACCACATCGCCATGCAACTGGGCACGCAAATCGTCCCATCGCCTCAGCAATTGAGCCCAATGAAGGCTGTCATACCCTCCATCCATCTGGATGCAGGAGACCTCGATGCGCGGCGGCGACGCGCCATGACTACGCCAATCACCCGCGCGGTAATCCTTCAAGAAGCGGCTGTTCTTGCGGTCCACCCGGCCGATCTGCTGTTCCACGACACCGGGATTCCACTCCGCATGCAGGAGGACCACCGTGCGGCATTCCTCGTGCAGGTTCAGCCCCTCTCGCCCGACCATGGACTGCGCCACCAAGACCGTCGGCCAAGAACCCGGGCGGTTGAAGGCGTTCTGGAGGAAACGCCTGGTCTGGGGCCTGGTCTCTCCGTAGAGCAGTCGGGCGAAGCTGCCTCCCCGGCCGGAAAATTCGCCGAGATGAGCCTGAAGGAGCTGGAGCCGGCTCTCCTGGCGGGCAGTCAAACCGTCTGGCGTTTCTTTCGTAGAGAAGTCGCTGGAGTCTTCACGGAGCTTTTTGACCAACTCGTATGTGTCTTTGATCAGACATTTTGTCGTCCAGCGCGTCTGAGCCTCCACATCCTGTACGTCTGAACGTAGGGAACGGCGGCTCTCCAGCGCCTGCAGCAGCCGCGCAATGCCATCCTGTTCGTGCGCTGCCCAGACCTGCGAGATGAGCAATGCGGTGTCATCCCCGTCCCCGGCCAGAGCCGAGATCTCCCCGTGGACCGACCTGAGGCTCGCGTCGCGCTTCTGGCGGGCGGAGTCGTATCGTGCAGCGAGCACACGATTGATGTCCTCGACAGTATTTGGAATGCCGACCGGGCAATCCGGCGACAGAAGGGCTGCCCGGACAGCCTCCACCGCGCCGAGATCATGCCTCGTGGAACTGGGGTCGATTTCCCGTGCCGGCCAATGCTTGCCTTCCGCGAGATGGCGCAGCATGGCACGCGCATCGAGCAGGCGCGTCAGCGCGAAGAGAGGTTGAAGCAAGGTGCCGAACACAAGCGCCTTGCGACCTTCAGCGGTGGCCGCCTCAATGATCCTCACCGCAGCGAGAACGGCCGGGTGAGTGAATATGCTTGCGTCGTGCGGAGGCCGGGCATTGCGAGACCAGAAGTCAAGCTCAGCCTTCGATCCCAACGCAGCGGACTCCAAGATCAGCCTGTCCAGGCCGTGGCCTTTCTCGACCGTCAGGCGACGGCGCTTGGTGGCGGTGTCTGTTTCCGGAAGAAGCGACAGCGCCTCAGCGGCGCAAAAAGCGCGCATCCAATCGCGGCCCATGACTTTCGTGGTCACCGAGACCGTTCGGATGTCCCGATAGCTGCACCCATGTGCCTCCTGGAAGCCCTTCAGTTCGCGGTCTGAGCGCTTGTCGCGCCGAATGATGTAAGGTCCGAGGGCGGAGGAAAAGCACTTTGCGGCCTGCTCGAATGCGCTGACCAAGGCCTCGTCCAGTGGCTCGGCTCGCAGGCGCTTGGCAATTTCGGCATATTTGGAGATAGGGTCTGTGATGGCTCTGAGGTCGCCTCCGTTGCCCTCCCCATCTGCCGAAGGATCCGCTGGGCCGCAAATTCGCTGCAGCGTGTTGAGCCATTGTTGCGCTTCGAGTTCCACCGGCGTTGCCGTCATCCCAAGGCGAAACGGGTCCGCGCTTTCCCAGATGAGAGCGCTGAGGATCCGGGAGAGGCTGCTGTCCTCGCCGCGCGCCTTATGTGCCTCATCAATGACCACAAGATCGAAGCGGCCGAGGGCGCGGCCGATCACGGGCAGCACTGCGCGACGAAAATCCTCCGATGGCATGAGCCGCCAATCCCGCGCCCACTCCATCGGCAGGGGTTCAGCGGCGAGGGTCGCGAAGGCTGCGCGGGCCGCCTCGTGCGATGCGTGACGTTCTCCACGCCCACCCTCGCGCATGTTGCGCCTGCGTCCCTTGCACAGAGCCTCAAACGCGGGCATCAGCTCGCGGCGCCACGGGAGGTTTCCGTTCTCAGGCAACGGAAACGTCATCCGCGCAAAGGCATGTGAAATCATCAAAATCTTCTCGTCCTGCCAAGAACTCTCCGGCAGTTCACGCTGCTGACGTCGGTCGTTCAGCTTCGCATTGCGACGCTCCTGCCACCCCTGGCGGAGTCCGTCATGTCCCTCCCTGGCAAAGCCTCGAATAAAGCTCTCATAGCTGCGCAGCGGCATGAGTGTGCGATGGTCCGGGTCGAAGATGGCGAGCTCTTTCTGCCATTGCGCGCCAAGCCCGGCGGGCATCACGATGGCCGCGCGCCCGCCGCAGCTGCGAACGGCCGAGATGAGGGCGGCGGCGATGCGAGTCTTGCCCATGCCGACCTCATCCGCGATGAGAAGGGCGCGACGCCCACCCCGCATACGCTGCGCGATCATCCGGATGCTGGCGCACTGGCCCTCATCGAGCTGGGCATGTTCCACGTCCAAGCCCTCGGCCTGAGCCGCAACCGCATCCAAGCCGTCCGCGACGGCCTCCCATCCTTGAAATCCGGTCACGGCGTATGCTCCCAAAGATTCCCCGCACCTGACAGATCCCAGGCCTCCGTGATGTGGCGGATCGCCGCCTCGATCCGCTGGCGATCGACGCCGGCGGGCAGGAATTCCGTGTCGGACAGGGCATACAGCGGATTGGCACCCGCCTCGCGGAAGGGCCTAATCATGTCCGGTTCGGTCTGGGCCAGATCGGAAAGGTTCTGCTGGAGCTCACGGCACCAGCGTTGCCAATCCCTTGGATCATGGTTCTTCTGGGCCTCCGTGAGGCGCGTCATCAGGCGCATCATCTGCCTGATCGGGTAGGTGCGCGTGGCATTGTTTTCCGCCTCAAATGCCTCGCATTTGCACACCCGGTCGATGCCCTCCCCGTCCTCCTCCTCCTCTCCGACGCCGATGGGGGCAGCCGGAAACTGACCGATAAGCACCAGGATGTCTTCCAACGTGGGGGCACTCCGCCGTGGCACCACCAGGGCCCCGTCAGCACGCACAGGCACCTTCCAGCCCGTCGGGTGCAGCGTCACGAAGGCGGGGGGCGGCGCGGGCCACGGGCACGGCAGCTCCACTGGCGCGTCCGCGGGACCAAGGACCTCGACCGCGACCTCGCAGGCCGCAGGCGCTCTGACCTCGCCGCCCGCCCATTCCACGAACGCCACCGGCGGAGGCGGTGGTGGGTCCGGCGGAGGATCGAATGCGGCGCCAGGGGCGAGCGCGGCTAGCTCCACGCCGGATGCAAAATCGCCGGGCAGAAAGCTGCGAATGCTGTTCTTTGCATTGTTGCGCCAGCTCAGTGTGGGATCGGGCGAGACGACAATCCCCGCCTCAAGATTGCCATGGGGTGCGGTGCTCTCGAACCCCGCACGGCTGAAATTGCCCGAGCCGATATAGATTTGCGCCCGTCCAATCTCTCCCTTTCTGCCAAATTGCGCGAGATAGAGGTATTTGGCATGCAGCTTGGCTTGGCTGTGCTCCTTATGAAGGGAGCCGGGTCGACGGAGCTTCCATCCCTTCCCGACCAAATGTTCGGCGCACTCGTATAGACCTTGGCAGCTGTCCTCATTGAGCACGAGATCAAGGGCCACATCTTCCTTGGCGAGCTTCCGCTCCCTCACAAGCTGGTTGTGGAGGCTCTCTAAGAGGCTTTCGGTGTTCTCGCTGACCCCTTGCTCGTAATATCCCGACCCGATGACCAGGTGCCGTCTACTGCCTTTGGTCAGTCTCTCCAACACCTGTGAGCGCATTGTCTCTTTGCGTGTATCCACAAAACGCGGCCGGCGACCTTCGGCTGGCATTCGGTCGATTGCCTCCCGGAAGCGTTCGTCGGGACGGGCGCCATCGAAGGTCTGCTGCAGCAGGTCGTCGTTGCAACGCTCCCGCAGCCAACCAAACAGGTCATCGGCCGCGCGGATGTCGGAGGCGAGTTGTAGGTCACGCGCGCCCACGACAAGGTCGGCGCACCAGAACATGTCGATGCTGGTCGTCAGCGGCTCTGCGGTCCAGTTCCCCGTGCTGACCGCGAGGCGCAGCAGATAGTCCGTCGGCCCGCAAAATCCGAGAAGCGCCACCTTCGCATGGAGAAGGCGGAAGGGCAGCGGCAGGCGAAAATGCATCCAGGCTAGACCGGGGACGTCGGTGACAGCCAAGGCGGTCGGATGGATGAAAGCGGCCAAGCGCGGACGCGAGCCATCTCCCGAGAAGGTTTCGGCAATCCGATTGAGCACACCGGCGCTGGCCGTGAAGCCGCACAGCATGCCGAAGTCACCGACATATTCTCCCTCTTCGGGAGGGGCGAAGAGCGTCAACAGGCTTTGGCTCATGGGGCGTCTCCTCCGACGGCTTGCGAATTGGCGCCGCAGAGATCGGCCGTGAGCGCGAGGAGATTTGCGATCCGAGGCAGTTCTGGCACCCCTGACGGAGCGGCATCCGTATCGCCTTCAGGCACGGCGTCTGCCCCGAATGCGGGCCCGGGCGCCAGCTCCTCATCGCGCAGAACAATCACGACCCCGTCCCGCTTGGCGAGACGCCGCACGAGACCGTTGGGGGTCCGGCATTCGCCCAAGAATGTCTGGCTCTCCGGCTCATTGGCCGCTTCGATATGGCGGGCGACACGCTCGGCCTTGACGACGCATGCTTCGATTTTCGCGCAAATGCCCTCGTCTCGCTCAGCCTCGTCGAGACTGAGTGCCGGCGTCAGCCCATCATCCCGCCGTCTGGAGATCCGGTTCTCGACCGCGCCGAGGACCTCAAGCGCGGCCGCCCGCAATTGAACGGCCGCAATGCCTCCGCGCAGATCCACCAGATGCTCGTGCGTCAGGCCCGCCGGGAGCGAAGCGTTGAGCAATGCGTCTGAGTTCTGGTCCCCGCGCATGTCGCGAATGGCCTTTCGCCGCTCCGCATCGGCGCCCTCGCCATAGATGCGCCGGGTCAGCTCCGCACGTATGGCGTCAGGAAGACACGCGGTCGGGGCGATAGGTGCCAAGTCATCAGAAGGCGGGCGCATGCCGCGACAGACCCACTTTTCGATCAGGTCGGGAACAATCCCAAGCGGTGCAAGAAGGCGCCTTCCATCCTCCGTGAGGTCGAAGGAGTTAAACCGCGCCCGCGTGCCTTGAACGAGGCCGAGGGTGACGAGGGGTTGGGTGCAGGTTTGCCGGAACGGCTGGGTGACGTACGAGCCCGGCTTGCTCAGGATCTGAAAATCGCCTGTGACGTAAGGTAGGTTCCGGCTTCCCCGCACACGTGGATTTGACTCTCCTCCCCCTTTGGCGAGCGCCTCCTTCATGGCCAGCGCTTCTACGGCGTTCGCCGCTTCAATGGGACGATGGTGGAGCTTGCGCGCGACGCTTATTCCAAGCATCGACCACACCAAAGGCATGGCAAACCAAAGCCCGCCCATGCCGGGCACCGCCCTTTCATTGAAGTGGCGAACCGCACTGGTCAGGCCCAGTGCCTGCAGCCGGCGAGCCGAAGGGATGTCGCCAGGCCGGAGGATTCCCCATGCTTCCACCACTTCCAAGTCCCTTTCCCCGATTTGCGACATGTACCGCCCGCGTGGCCCCATAGGCATTTGGTGCGCGATGGCGCTGCCGCCCGCAAGAACGGCGCGTGTGTCGATCGCTGCGGCAATGACTGCTCCCCATGCGTTGGACCGCCGAATCGATCCCTCTTGCGGATGATGCTGCCAGTCGCGCGTGCAGGCGGCCGCCACGTATCGCCGTCCCCTCGCCGGGTCGTCAGCCTGTCGGCGCCGGCGCCCGGAAGCCGATGGGGCGGCCGGGGCCGCCGGGCTTGGCCTCCACTTCGGCGGCAAGCGCCTCCACCAGGGCGCAGGCGTCGGTTTCTCCTATCACCTGCGCCTTGCGGGCGACCACCGCGAAATCGCCGGGGGTGAGCTGGCAGAGGCCGTCCAGGTGCGCGGGCGCGGTCTGGCCGAACGTGTGGGCGAAGAGGGCGCGGGCTTGGGCTTGGGAGAGGGGCAGAAATCTGACCTTGAACAGGAAGCGCCGCGCGGCGGCTGGATCGAGCGCGTCGGCAAAGTTGGTGGTGCAGGCGAAGGGATAGGGGTGGCTTTCCATCCAGGTGAGCATCTCGTTCACCTGGCTCACTTCATGGGACTGCCCGACATTGGTGCGGTCGCGCAACAGGGAATCCGCCTCGTCGAAAATAAGGAAGGCACGCTTGTCCTTCGCCTCGGCGAAGCATGCGGCGATGTTCTGCTCGGTCTCGCCCACGAACATGCCGAGGAGATCGCTGGTCCGCTTTTCCAGCACTTCAAGGCCCATGCGCTCGGCCAGATGGCGAGCATAGGCGCTCTTGCCCGTGCCGGGAAGGCCATGGAGGCAGAGCGAGATTTCCGTGCGCCCGCTGGCCACGATCCTGTCGGTGAGGCGCGCAAGGTCGGTATCGGCACAGGCAAAGGCGGCGTGGAACCGCGCCTTTGCGTCCACGGGGGCAGGACGCCCTCCCATCACCTTCAACACCGACGCGGCGGCGCGCACCGCGACCCGGCTCTCCGCGCCGCACAGGCGCGCGGCCCGCAGGCCATGATCGATGAGCGCGGGGGGCGCATCCAGGCGGACAAGCTCCTGCAGGCGCGCCGGATCGAGCGCGATCTTGTGGCGGGTGGCCGAGCGGCGGACGATCCGCTCGCGGGCCGCGCGATCCAGGCGCGGAAATTCCACGGCATAGGTCATGCGGCGCAGGACGGCACGGCCCAGCCGGTGGGGATGGTTGGAGATGTAGAGCGTCGGGCAGGGATTGGCCTCCACCAGGTTGTTCATGAACACCTTGGCACCGAGGCGGCTGTGGCCGCGCGCCTCGTCCACGCCGACGAAAATGTCCTCTGCCTCGTCCATGACCAGAAGCAGCCCCTCGCTCTGGCTGGAGAGCTTCTGCGCGAGGGCGAGCGCGCTGATGCGTTGCTCCCGGTCGGGCTCCTCGCCCTCCTCCGCGCACTCCCCCACGAACACCGCGTGGAGCCCCGCCCGCGCGGCGAGCGCACTGGCAAAGGCGGTCTTTCCGGTGCCGGGCGCGCCGTGGAGCAGGATGTTGATGCCCCGCGTCCGGCTGCGGGACGCCGCCTTCAGAAGGTCGCACACCACTTCTGCGTCGGCCTTCAGGTGGGAAAAATCCTCCCACGTCAAGGATGTGGTCTTGGGCTTGCCAAACAGGAGGCTGCGCAGCGTCTGCGCGGTGGAGCGGGACGCGTTCGAAACCTTCAAAGTACGATCGGAGGCGGCGAAATCCTGCCCCCTCCGGTCGTCCACGAGGCCGTACATCATCAGCGGCATCTCGCGCGTGAGGCGACGGCTCACGGCGCGCGGGGTCTGCCCCAGCAGCGCGGCGATGCTGCCCAGCGCCACATCCATATTATGCGGCATGCGCAGGCGCTCCGGAATGAACTGGCTCCCCAAAGCCAAGGCCAGATCATGGGCTTTTGGAACCGTCGCCGTCCGCACCAGCAGGGCGAGGATCGACCGGTCGATCTGGCCGAGGCCCAACTCGTCGGCGAGCCAGGAGATCTTGCGCTCCAGGGGCGAGGCCGCTGGCGTCCGGCTTTGGCGCAGGCTGGTGAAGTGCCGGAGCGCGGCATCGCGGGCGGCGGAATTGGCCGAGGGGTCGTTCTCGTCCTGCGTACCGGGAAGGGCGGGAAGCCCAATCACGGCCTGGTGGCGCACCAGCCAGTGCGCCAGCTCCGTGTTCCGCCACCAGCGCGCCCAGACCGCGCTCCCGCCGGTGGCGAGGTCCGCGACCTATCGGGCCAGGATATGCCGTTCAAAAGGGTGCATAGCGCTCTCCGTGAGGGAGAGAGGAGATGCCACAAAGATGCGACAGAAATGGTCGCACGATGAGCATCGTCCCCGAACAGCCCCGAAGGCGCCGCCAAGGCGATCCAGCCCGAATGCGACCGTTTCTGTCGCATGTCAATGGCATCCCTAATCAGGCCAACGGAGGGGGTGCATGCAGACTTTTGAACCCGATCGGACGCCGCGCGGCCTCATCTTGTGGGGCATGATCCTCATCGGCCTCGGCCTGTTCGGCCTCATGATCGCCGCCATCGCCCTCCTGATGTTCGGCTGGCTGTGACGGCGGGCGCCTTCGACCCCACGGCGCGGCCGACGCCCCAGCTCGGCATCTTCTGGCTGGTGCCTGCGCCCGGCGGGCCGGTTCTGCTCTGCGACAGCACGCCGTTGTCGCAGGCGGAACCTTATGGGGCGTGCCTGGGCCATCCCCGGGGGCATTTCGAAACATGGGAGGCCTGGCGCGCCCTCGGGATGCGCGGCCTGGCGCGACTGGCGCTTCCCGCTTGCATCCTCGACCATGAATATGAGGACTTCCCGCGGGGCCGCATCGTCTATCAATGCGGCCCTGGAATTTTCATTCTCTATGCGGATCCGGGCCTCCACACGCCCCGGCGCCGCTGCGCTATCCTCGCCCGCTTCGCCCTTGAGGCCGCGCGCGTGCGATTTGCGGTCGACGCGCATTATCGGCGGTACTGAGGGGGATGGACGCGGCGCCGCCCGAACGACAAGGGCATGGACGAAGGGCGCATCCGAGGAAAGGAAAGGTGCAGGTTTGACTCGCATTGACCCCATTCAGACGGCCCACCAGCTTCTGAGCGAAGTGGCGGCCTGCCGCACCGTGGTGGAAGCGGCGCGGCGACAATATGAGGATCGCCTCGCGCCGGATTTCAGTCCGCTCCAGTTCCTGTGGCTCGACGAACTCATGTGGTCGAGGCTGATGGCATGGCTGCTGAACCCGCGTGAGACCCACGCGCAAAAGGGGCGCTTCCTCCATCTGTTCGTGCGCAACCTGGTTCCGGGGGCCGGCCTCTGGTCCGAAAAGGACTGCGACCAGGCCCGTGTCGAGATTGAACACTCCTTTTCTGATGGCCGCATCGACATCGTCGTCGAATGCGGTGAGCGGTTTCTCGTCATTGAAAACAAACCCTATGCCGCAGACCAGGACCGGCAGTTGCAGCGCTATTTCACATATGCGGATCAACTCAGCCGGGCGCATCTCAAGGCCACCATCGTCTACCTGACAGCCGATGGTCGGCTGCCTTCGAAACACAGCCTGGATCACGAGGTGGCGGAGGCGAGACAGCGCGACGGAACACTCGTCTGCCTCAGCTACCGGGACCTCGCGCTATCGCCTCGACCGGGGGAACCCGCGTGGCTGGATGCCTGCCGACTGGCATCCCGCTCCCCCCGCGTGGCAAGTTTTATCGAAGAAATTCAAGCACAGATCAAAGCGGAGTTTGTCGGCATGCGTGACATGAACCAAGATGACGCTCTTGTCAGCCTGATGTCCGGCCGTTCGGACTTCATCCGTTCCGCGTTCGATGTCCAGCGTTCGCTCTTAGAGATGAAAAGAGAACTTTTCAAAGCGCTGGTTTCGGATATCAGCAATAACGAAGGCGCCGGCTTGCTGAAATCAGAATTCAGGAATGACGGTTTCACACTGAATTTCGAGACTGCGAGCCAGATCCCCTTCATCGTTCGGGTGCAGGCGTTCGACATGATGGCCATCGGCCTCATGCGACGCGAGGAGAAAAACTCCCAAGATCCCATGCGCATTGCTGAAGGGCGCGCATATGCCTCTCGCCTGACGGGTCTGGTGGCCTCGGAGAAATGGGGCGACGACCTTTGGGCGTGGGTGTTTCTGCCCAATGTGGGAAACGACCTGTGTCCACTGCCGGCAGATTTCTGGGCCAACCCCGAGCCGTGGGTCCAGGTCGCGGAGCGGGAAAGGGGCCATCGCGGTCCGGAAACCGATGTGGCGGGAAAGATACTGGCGGCCGTCCACAGGATCAGGGACGCACTCGGCACCGCCCCCGCAGAACCCGTCCTCCTACCGTCCGCTCCGATGGCAAAGCCCTGACGGGAAACGCGCCGCGCCCTGCGCGACCTCAATTCTTGCCGCGGATGCCCCTGGAACGGGTCCGCGTGGGGCGTTCGTGGCCCGCGAGCGCTGCCTTCAGTTCTGCAATCATCTGGTCCCGAAGCTCTGGCGGCTCGACAATCTCCACCGTGGCGCCCCAGGTGAAAAGGTGATGCACCATTTCCAGCTTTCCTCCGGCCACGAACGACACCTCCAGCCGGCCATCCTCCAGCCTCCGGGCCTCCTGTGTGGGGTGAAACACCATGCGCGCGGCCGCCTCTGACGCCTCTGACCCGAAACGCAGGACCACGCGGATGGCGGGCTCCTGGAAGGTGCCGAAGGAGCGGGCGGCATAGGCATCGAGGTTGAAGTCCTCGGGCGGCCCGCCGGCCTGGGCGGTCATCTTCACGCCCCGCATGCGGTCGAGACGCCAAAGCACGGCGTCGGGGCGCCCCGCCTCGCGGCCAACCAGATAGGCATTGGCACCGAACAGAAGGCCATAGGGAACGACGGTGCGCACATAGCCGTCCGGCCCGTCCGGCAGGGGATAGTAAAAGCTTACGCGCATCATGGCGATGAGGGCTTCCCGCAGGATCTGAAGGGTCGCCTCATCGGTGACGACGTGGGGGCCCACATGCCGGGCGATGGCCTCCGCGCGGCACAAGGCTTCCATATCGGGGGCCAGCATGCGGCGCGTGGTGTCGCGCAGGGCGGCGGTGATCTTAGTCTGCAAGGTCCGCAGCAAGGCGGCGCGCGGCTGGTGGCCGGCCTGCTGGAGCCCCTTGCAGGCCGTCTCCAGTTCCGCAAGCTCGCTGACGCTGGGCGCGATGAAGAAGGCGCCGAGCCCGCCCGTGATGCGAAAGCGCTTGAACCTGCCCTCCTCCAGGGTCTCGAAGCCGGGAAACAGATCCTGCACCGCATTGCGCATGCGCTCGGCGGTGCGCCGGTTGACCGAGAACTGGCTGGCGATCTCGTCCAGCGAAAGCCCCTCCGCCGAGGTCGCAAGCGCCTGGGCGAGCTTCAGAAGGTTCGCCGCCTTTTCAAGGCGGATGGTGTCCTGGGCCACGCTGTTCCCTCCACAATCGCCGCTATTTCATCCCATACGTCACCGCTCCGCGCCCCAGCCAATGGATGCCCATCAGAATGGGCTCCCGTGCGAAGCCCAGGGCGCGCACGGCCGCTGCGTAGGAGGACAGTTGCGGCCAGTGATGGGCGAAGCGGGCGTCGCAATCGGAGACCGCATCGCTCTTGTGATCGATGATCGCAAGGCCGGCCTCGCCCCGCGCCACAAGGTCCAGAGCCGCGCTGACACGGGCGCCGCCGGGCAATTGCACCTCGATCGGCACTTCGGTCATGAGCGTGCCATAGCCCCTGCTGGCCAGCCAGGCGCGAAGAGCCTCCGCCTGCCGGGTGAGGATGGAACAGGCCTCTCCACTCAGGCCGAGGCGCGGCGCAGCGTGGTCCGCCATGTCGGGGCGCACGAGAAGGATGCGCAGCATGTCATGGAGCGCCGTGCCGCGGTCGGTGGCGCTGGCGAAGGTCTCGGGCGGCATGGACAAGGCCGGGCCGATGGCGTCCGTGGCAAGCCCAACCGGGGGGGCGGAAAGGGCCGTGTCGAGGCCCGAGGGCACGAGCAAGGCCGGCCCGCCATCCGGCCGCGGCAGGCGTGGGAGGATGGCGCGCCGCCCCAGTCGCGCCAAGGACTGCGCCCGGGCCGGCGGCTCCCCCTCGCATTCGGGTGGCATTTCCTTGCCGCAGAAGGAGATGCGGGCGGGAAAGGCCGCCTTGCCGAGCCGGATGTGCCCCGGCTCCAGCTTCATTCCGCCGGCGACAAGCAGGGCGCAGCCGCTGAAGGGGGGCTTTTCGCCGGCCTCGGCCTTCTGCGCGAAGGTTTCCGGCCATTCCAGCACCAGCACGTCCCGCGCCCGCGTGAAGGCCACATAGAGCAGGCGCCGCGCCGTGTCCTGCGCCTGGGGCGCTTCGCCGGCCAGAAAGCGTTCATTGGTCCCGGGCGCATGGAATTTCGGCGTGTGGGCGAGATGAGTGCGCTCCAGCATGCCGTCGAGGTCGCCATAATCCTCGCACGCCGCCCGCCATCCGCCCACGCGGGGCCCGAACTCCTGGTCGAGCCCCACCACCGCCACCACGGGCCATTCCCGCCCCTTCGAGGCGTGCCAGGTGAGGATCTCCACGCCATCGGCCACATTGCCGGTGGGATTGGGGCGCTGGTCGAAGCCGCGCTCGCCTTGGCGCGATTCCATCCAGCCCAGGAACACCTTGACCCCGAAGCCGTAGAAGCCCGCCGCCGCCCGCATGTCCCGATGGGTGGCAAGGAAGCCTTCGGCCTCGGCTTCCAGGCGCAGCAGGTCGGCGCGGGCCTGCGCCGGGTCGTCCTGAAGGTCGGCCCAGTCACGCAAACCCGCCGCCGCAATGGCCGCGCCGAGCAAGGCGCGGACGGTGTCGCTCGGCCTGGAAGCGGCAAGGGCCCGCAGGCGCGCAAGGGCTGGATGGTCGAGAGTGCCGCCGTCCAGCATCTGCTTGAGGGCGGTTTCAAGAGGCAGAGCGGGCGGGCCGAGCGTCGCGAAGCACAAGGCGGCGTGGCGGTCCTGCGGGTCGTCGGCCACCTGGAGCGCGAACCGCGCCGCCTGCACGATGGGGCTCGTCCACCAGCCCGAACCCGCCACGCGGACGGGCACCCCCAGGCGCGCCAATGCCGCCGCATAGGCCTGGCACTGCGTATGGGTGGGGCAGAGCACGGCCAAATCCCCCGGGCCGGGCGGACGCAAGGCGCCGGATTGGCGGTCGCGTATGCGCGTGTCGGGGCGCGTGAGCAAGGCGCGCAGATGGGCGGCGAGGTGATGGTAGGGGCGCAGCGTGCCGCCTCCCGTGCGCGGCGCCTGCGTCGCCACCACCTCCAAAGCGAAGCCGGTGCCGTCCGGCTGGGTGGGCGTGAGGGGATCGTAGCGGCCGGGAAACAGCTGTGCGCCCACCGCATTGACGAAGGCCATGATACGCGGCGAGGAGCGCCAGTTGCGATCGAGCGGCGCGACGCCGGAGGCGAAACGGGTGACGAGGGCTTCCATCAGCCGGGCATCGGCGCCTTGGAAGCCCATGATGGCCTGCTTCACGTCGCCCACGATGATGGCCCGGGGCGCCCCCTGGATGAGCGGCCAGAGCAGGGCGAACTGGGCCGGATTGGTGTCCTGGAACTCGTCGACGATGACGCAGTCGATCTCGCCCAGCACCGCCGCACGGATGCGGGCATTCTCGCGCAGCAGGCGCCCCGCATCCGCCACCATGTCTGTGAAGTCGATGACTCCGAGGGCGCGCTTGCGGGCGGCATAGCCCTTGAGGATCTGCTGCGCACCCGTGATCAGGCACCGCGCATGGCGGCAGGCATCCTCCAGGGGGCCGGGATGGCTGGAAAGGGCGGACGCCGCCTCCATCACCGCGCGGGCGAGGTCGTCATAGCCCTCGGGCGTCGGCGTGCCGCGCCGGGTGAGGCGCAAGTCGCTCAGCGCAACCCACAGGCCCCAGTCCCGCTCCAGGCGCGCCAGGTCCTGCGCCGCGCGGAGCGCCTGGTGATCGCCCCGGAAGGTGTCCCGGGCCGTCTTGTTCATGTCGGGCCGCGACAGGCTGCCTGGGAAGCGCTTCAGCAAGGTAGCCACCGCGCCATGGAGCCGCGTCGCCAGCGCCAGCGCCTCCCCCTGGGCCGCGCCATAGGTGGCGCAGATGGCGGCCTCGGCCCGTGCGGGCAGCGTCGGATCGAGCCCGCGCGGGCCCATGGTGGCGAGCAGCGAGACGGTCTCGAACACCCGGCCGCGAAACTCCGCTTCCGGTGTGGTGCCGAGTGCAAAGCGATAGCCGTAGCGCGCAAGGTCGGCGGACACCTCGGCGAGGTCGTCCGCATGGGGCAGCTCGGTCCGGATCAGGAGGTCGCGCTCCTCGTCCGAGAGCAGGCGGGGCGCTGGCGACGCGCCGGCGGCCAGAGCGTGCTCGGTGAGCAGGCGCAGGCCGAGGCCGTGAATGGTGGAGACATAGGCGCGGTCCACCGCCAGCGCCCCCTCCATGCGCCCCTCGGCGATGAGGCTCGCGCGGATGCGATGGCGCAGTTCCCCCGCCCCCGCCTCGGTGAAGGTCACGGCAAGGATTCGCTCCGGGCGGACGGAGCCATCCTTCACCCAGTCCAGCAGGGTCTGCTTGATGTGGTGGGTCTTTCCGGCGCCGGCGCCGGCGGGCACGATGCGAATGTCAGGCATCGTCCCCCTCCTGCGCGGGCGCTGCGGGCGTGAAGAGGCCAACAAGCGGGCTCGTCTCCAGGGCATAGAGCCCGACCCCGGCCTTTTCGAGCATTGTACGTTCCGCCGCCCCTGGCAACCGCAGTGTGCCGGCCCGCAGGCGCGCGATCTCCTGCGTGACGCGAACGGTGGCGGCGCTCGATATGTCGGTGTCGATCACCTCGACCCCGCCTGGCGGGGCGACGATGGAGAGGCCATTCAGCAGCAAGATGCCATCCCGCGTGGTGTGATACGCGACGCCCATGGGGCCGCCTCGGGCGAGAGCTTTCACCTCAAGGCCAGCCTCCGTGGGGACGCTGGCCACTTGGTTCGCGAGGCTTCGATAGATTTCCACCTGAAGGTCGAAACCGCTTTCCATGCGCTGGCGCCGGGTGCCGGACCCGCTGGTCTTGTGGTCCACGATGACGAGGCGACCATCGGGCAGCAGCAGCACGCAGTCCACGAAGCCCCGGCAGGGCACACCCAGCGCCGTTCCGCGCAGGGGCAGCTCACTGGCGATGACGCGGGCACCCAGCGCCTCCAGCATCGCCCGCCAGGAGAGAGCCGACGTCGTGAACTCCCGCTCCATGGACTGGCGCTCCACCATCCAGCCGCCACTGGCAAGGAAGGGCGCCGACGCCGCAATTTCCGCCGCCAGCAGATCGGGAAGCCGGGCGCGGATGTCCGCCTCGGACGGCTGGGGGGCATCGGGCGGGAACAAGTGCTCCACCACCTTGTG
The DNA here is from genome assembly GCF_008364685.1 of Xanthobacter oligotrophicus. Classification (GTDB taxonomy): domain Bacteria; phylum Pseudomonadota; class Alphaproteobacteria; order Rhizobiales; family Xanthobacteraceae; genus Xanthobacter; species Xanthobacter oligotrophicus. The sequence goes on along the minus strand of NZ_VTTL01000003.1, from coordinate 236,368 downwards.
AAACAGGCTGCCTTTGGTGAGCACATCCAGCGTCTCCGGCGCCCAGGGCCGGTCCAGGATGTCCAGCTCGTTCAGCAGCCAGGCCAGCGGGCTGACGAGAAGCGTATCGAGCCGCGTCGGCGACTGGGGGCGGGGGCGACCTTCCGCATCGGTCCGCAGCGCCAGAAGATCGGTGCCCAGCGCCAGAGTGGACGGCACACTGAGCGGTGGCAGACCGGCGCTTTTGGTTTCCGGCGCCACCGGCAGCCTCTCCTCCGGCAGATGCCGCTCGTCGGTGAGGTCGACGATGAGATGGTCGGGTTCCTCGATCCCCTCGAAGCAGCGCGCCATGAAGGCGAGGGAGGCGGACGGCGCGCTCCGCGCGCCCATCAGGTCGCGATAGGGCACCAGGACGGTGAGACTCTCGCTGGCAGCCGCAAGCTGCGAGCGCAGCACCCGCAGCCGCCTAGCCAAGATGGCTTCCTGGCTCGGCAGATCGAGGCCGCATTGGGCGCGGATCTCCGCCACCTCGCTGTCCAGGAAGAGAGGGCTCACCGGCGGCGTGGCCGGAAAGGCGCCGGCATTGAAGCCGAGCACGATGAGGCGCCGCACCGGACCGGTTGGCGGCTCGCCATCCACCAGGATCGTAACGCCGCCGAGGCATGCGGGACTGGGACCCTCGTCCCGCGCGCCGCCCACGGGCACCCCGGCGAGCAGATCCTCCCACGGCACCTCGCTCTCGGCCGGACGTGCGAGGAGCGCAAGCCGGATCGGCCGGGCCAGGTCGCCCAGTCGCTCCACGTCATCGGCGAAGGCGGCATCGCGGGTGAGGTTGCGCAGGAGCGTCGCCAGCCGCTCGGCGGCATCATGCGCCTTCGGGACGCGCCGGTCATTGAGGAGTTGGGCCATGGCGAGGGCTGGACCGGTCAGTGACACGCCATGGCGCCGATCAAAGTTCCCCTCCATCACCCCATCGGACATCCGGCGCCCATCCTGCGCCGGCCACGGCATGAGCGGAGAGCGCACCAGGGAGGCGAGCGCCATTGCCGGAGCCGGCTGGCGCAGGCAAGGGAGGCAGTGCAGCAAGCACTCCCCGGCCAGATCCCGCTTTGCCCCCTCCGACGGCAGCCCCGAGAGCGGCAGCCCGGCACGGGCGAATGCCTCGCGAACGAACGGCACATATTGGGGGCCGCCCGGCAGCAGCAGGCCGATCTCGGCCGGCGTGAGCGAGGCATCCCCATCAAGCCAGCTCTGGGCGAGGCTCGCCGCGAAGTCCGCCTCGGCCGCGGCATCCCGCAGGCCATAGACATGCACGCTGTCATCCAGCGGCCGACGGGTGGCCGCCTGGGCGAGAAACGTCTCCTGGAGATGGGCCAAGGCGGAACCGGGCCGGCCGTGGCAGCGATCGCGCGTGGCGATGAGGGCGCCCCGGCGCGCCGCAAGGTCGTCGGGCGCGCCGTGATGGCGCAGCAAGGTGTCGAGGACGGCGCGCTCCACCGCCGTCAGATCGGGATCGGCCGGATCGTGGACCACATGGAGCGGATCGATGGCCTCATCCGCCTCCGCCTCCAGGATCGGGCGCAAAAAAGCGAGGTCGTCCGGCAGGAGGTCGCCCAAGCGGACCCATAGCGCCAGAAGGGCCGAGAGGTGATGATGCGCCCGCGACTGCGGATCAAGCCGGGACAGGTCGATGCCGTCGGGGCGCAGCGTGCCGCTCGCCAGCATCACGTCCCGAAGGGCGCGCTCTACCGCCCGTGCCGTTTCCCCCGGCGCGACGGCAAAGCTCGCCGCCCATGGCCCCGCCGCCAGATGAGGGCGCAGGGCCTCGCCGAAGGACAGGTCCGCCGCCTGGGTGGGCGGCAGATAGGCCCGCTCCAACAATGCCCGCCGCAGGGGCACATAGGCCGGAATGAAGCCCCCGGCCTGACAGGCCAAGACACCTTGGAACATCGCTCTCTCCCGCCCCGACCCTTCTAGATGTCCGATTGGCCCTGGCTGGCCGCGATCCTGGCGTCGCCATGGCGATCCGGGATGGCGCCTCGCGCGTCCCGCGAGGAAGAGGCGGCCTCAAGGTCGGCCTTCTCAGCGGCGGCCACGAGCAGGGTTGCGAGGCGGGAAGCCTGGTCCAGCGCCTCACCCCATTTGCGATGCAGGTCATCCACCATGGCCATGAGCCGGTCATTCCTGGCTTCGAGACGCGAGATCTTGCGCTGCAAGTCGTCTTCGGTTTCCGCCATCGCACATCCCCAAACTTTCTCAGTTCCCTCTTCTGGCTCCCATCCACGACAGTTCCGGTCGTCCGTCAGCCGGGGTCGGGTCCATAGAGGATGTCCGCGCGCACCTTCGCCCGCGTGAGCGCCGTGAAGAGGAGGCGGGAGGCCGGCGTGGCCGTGGGATCGGCAGAAAGGGGCGGCACATCAGTGATGATCACCGCATCCGCCTCCTGCCCTTTGAAGCGAAAGATCGTGTCAAAGCGGATCTGCCCGCTGTCCATGATCTGGTTGCCTTGCGGGTCATAAATGCCGGTGGGGCGCGCGAGCGTGAAAGCGCCAACCTTGGCCGCGTGCGCGAGTGTGGCCGAGCCGAGCCCCCGCAGCGACAGGACCACGATATCCTGCGCCTTGAAGCCCTGTTTCAGGTGTTCCGTCACCACCGCGCCCACTCTGCGGGCGACATCGGCCGGCGCCTTGCACTGGTGTTCTCCGACCCCGAGGCCCGGCAGGGGATTGCGGGCGTCGAAGTCCAATCCCGGCAACAGGTCGCGGATGAAGGTGGCGATGGACTGGGGCGTTCGGTAATTGCCCTGCGCGTTGAAGGTCACGAAGCCGAGGTGGGAAAACGCCTCTTCGATGCTGCGTCCGGCCTCCTTGCCATAGCGGATATCCTGGTCTTGATCCTCGAACCAGATGATGTGCGGCACCTCTTTCATGAAAAGGCCAAGAATATCGAGCCAGTCTGAATCGAAATCCTGGCCCTCATCCACGATCAGCGTGTCGAACCGCCAGTCATCCGGCACAGTTTCCAGGATCACTCGCTCCTGAACCTCTCCCCAGAAGTCGGGGCGGGACATGGTGCTGAAATCGATGCACTGCCCTCGTGAGGCCAGGAAGCGGTCCAGCAGGCCGTGGAAGGTGGTCACCTCGCACGTTGCGGGGGCTTCGGCGCGCAGCCGTTCTGCCAGTGGACGGTTGAAGCACACCAGTAGCGGGCGCCTTCCGTGCGCCACCTCGCGGGCGGCGCACGCGAGCGCCGCCACCGACTTGCCGCTGCCCGCCGTACCGCGCACCCTCAGGCGCATGGGGTTCATTTCAATGGCCGCGACGATGCCCGCAAGCCCGCCGCCCGGGATGCGCGCCATGGCCTGCTCGCCGGCGCGCACATGGGCATGGATGTCCGGCACCAGATGGAACAGATTCTCGAAAAAGCGACGGACCAGTGCCCCTTCGCGCCCGTCGGTCCCGGCGGGCAAAAGCGCCATGATACGCTCCGGCAAGCCCTCCGCCGCCGTCGCATCCACCACCCGATCGGCCAAAAGCCCCGCGCCGACAGCCCCCTGTAGCCGGTGGTCAGGACAATAGAAGAGGTAATCCAGTGTCAGCTGATGGCCGGTCTGCCGCAGGAATTGCTTGCGCAGGGCGTCCTGATTTCGGTGGATCTGCGGTGCCACCAGCTTGGGCACCGCCCCGTCATAGCGCTTGGCAAGGCCCTCCGGCGTGTCCTCCAGCCGCCCCGCCTTCTGCTCGATGATGACCACCTCGCCCGAGCGGTTGACGATGACGAAGTCCGCCTCGCCGAACATCACGCGTGCGCTGGTGGAGAGCGACCAATGGACGGAATGGTAGACCGCATAGTCCGCGGGCAGGCGGCGGCGCAGCAGATCCAGGGTGCGCAATTCGGAGGTTTCGCCCAGCGACAAATGGAGCGGCGTTATGTCCGAGGGAAAAAGCTCCGCCACTCGACCCACCTCCCGCCGCGTTAATATGCTCGTCTTAAGGGTAGCGAGGGGCAGCTACAAGCGTCTGCGTCATCGGGCCCAAACGACCGTTTTTAAAGCACGGCGCATGTAAGGGTGCCAGGCCCGGAAGGCGATGCGCCACCGGAGGGGTAAGACGATGCGGATCAAGGCTGAGTGGGAGAGACAGCAGCGTGTCTATATGTGCTATGGGTCCTCGCGTGAGCCGGCCATAGAAAAAGGGCATCTTCCGGGAGTTAGGAGCGACTTGGTCAAGCTGGCGCAGGCCATCGCCAGATACGTGCCCGTGACATTGCTGTTCAACGAGCAAGAGCGGGCACAGGCGGACAGTATTTGCGCCGGTAATGTCGAGCCGCTGTTCATGCCGCATTTCGGAATCTGGCCCCGCGATACGCTCGGGCTTCCGCTGTGGGCCTCGGATGAGCAGTTTTCCTGGCTCGACATGAACTTCAACGCCTGGGGCGGGAGATTCACCGCCAAGGGCTACGAGGTGGATGGAGATCTGGCCACGCTCTTTGCGCGAGAGCATTTGTGCAAGACGGGGCGCAAGACCTCCTTCGTGCTTGAGGGTGGTGCGATCGACTGCGACGGGGCTGGTACGTTGATGACGACGGAAAGCTGCGTCCTGCATCAAAAACGGAACGAGGGTCTCGATCGGGCGGGCGCCGAGCCACGCCTCAAGGCAGAGACCGGCGCCGCGCACGTGGTCTGGCTCCCCGGCTCGACCGATCCGGGCGACGTGACCCGTGGGCATATTGATGGGATCGCACGTTTCGTGGCGCCCGGTGTGGTGATGGTTGATGCCACTGAGGAGAAGAATGTCGCGGCGCTGAAGGCGGCGCGTCAGGACGACGGGGCACCCTTCGAGATCATTCCCATCGCCGGGCCCGGCCAAGTCAAGACGAATGGCAAGTACGATGCCCTGACATATCTGAACTTTCTCATCGTCAACGGCGCGGTCATCCTCCCCGCCTTCGGCGACGCGGAAAGCGACGCCGCTGCCGCCGCAGCCCTGAAATCGGCGTTTCCGCACCGGGACATAGTCCCTATGGAGCTTCCTTACCTCATCGCCGAAGGTGGCGGGATCCACTGCTCTACGCTGAATGTCTGAGCCAGCATATGCGCTGATCGACAGCCAGGGCAGATGCTTCGCCTCGGGAGGGGCTGGGCGTCCTGATCCCCTTTCCGAACTGCGGGCTGAGATGCCGCCGTGGCTTAAGCGATTCGCGTGACTGCTCACAATGACGGGGCTTGTTTGGCTGCGCATGCAGGCCGGCCATGACCTGTGGCATGCGGAGCGCGAGGTCGATGTGAGCGGCATCCCAGCCCTCACGACGGCCGAGTGAGGGGGCGGGATGAAGGGCGGAATGCGGGCTAGGAGGTGGCTGCCGAGGTATTTGGGCACAAGCCCTCCGGTTTTTGGTACTGACATTGGCCTGTCTCGGCCCCGTCGAGTTCGAGGAGCGAGCTAAATTAGCTTAACCTCGTGTCCACAGAACCGGCAGCAGGCCAGGTCCCCTCAATGATCTTAGGGGGTGTGGTTTGCAAATTTCAATAAACGCAAAGCATGACTTAGCGAGTGTCGGACAATATGAACTCGACAACGGTTTAAAAATATACCAAAATGCTAAGCATGGATATGCGTTCTGGAGGCAAGCTAAACCGACTTCAGCAGGAACTCCCCGAAGGGCTCCTGGCCGATGCCGCCTGGATGGAGGCCCACAGCTATTCGTCGGCGCTGCGCAGCCAGTATGTTCGCGCGGGCTGGCTCGATAGTCCGGCCCGGCGCGTCTATCGCCGGTCGCGCACGCCACTCACCTGGCAGCAGGTGGCCGTCTCACTCCAGACGGTGCTGGACCTTCCGCTAACCGTCGGCGGGCGCACCGCGCTCGAACAGCAGGGTTACGCCCACTACCTTTCGGCAGCCGTGCGCGAGGTTCACCTCTACGGGCCGAAGCGCCCGCCGACCTGGCTGGCGGACCTGCCGCTCGACGTGACCTTTCCTTGGCACAACAGCCTGCGGCTCTTTCCCGGCGGCGCCGACGCACCGCCCGAATCAAACCCGGTCATGGTCAGCGCCGGTGGCCTGACCTTACCTGTCCGCTATTCCAGCAAGGAGCGCGCCGTTCTAGAATTGCTCGACGAACTGCCCGAGCATGAGAGCTTTTATCAGGCCGACGCCTTGATGGAGGGGATGAGCGATCTGAGCCCACGCCGTTTGCAAACCCTACTGGAGGCTTGCGCCAGCGTGAAGGTGAAGCGGCTTTTTCTCTACTTCGCCGACCGCCACCGCCATGCGTGGCGATCCCGGCTCGATGTATCCCGCGTCGATCTGGGTTCGGGCAAGCGCGTCCTCGCTAAAGGTGGCAAGCTCGATCCGCGCTACAACATCACCGTGCCGTCCGATCTTGGAGGCCCGTGAAGTTCATGGCCTTCCTGGACACATATCGGCAGCAGGTCGCCCTGCTCATTCGCGTCCTTCCTTTCGTGGCGGAGGAGCGGACTTTCGCGCTCAAAGGCGGCACCGCGATCAACCTGTTCGTGCGCGACATGCCGCGCCTCTCCGTGGACATCGATCTGACCTATCTGCCGGTCGAAGATCGGGCCGCTTCGCTCGCGGCAATCAACGCCGCCATGCTGAGGATCAAGGGACGGATCGAGCGGGCGATCCCTGTCGCGCGCGTCAATGCTTCGCGTTCCGCCGCCGAGAATATCGTCACCAAGCTGATCGTTCGGACGAACGGCGTGCAGATCAAGATCGAGGTGACGCCAGTGCTCCGTGGTGCGGTCTATGATCCCGTTGTAATGAGCGTGGTGCCCGTTGTCGAAGACGCCTTCGGCTTCGCCGAAATGCAGGTCGTGTCATTCGCCGACCTCTACGCGGGCAAGATCGTGGCGGCCTTCGACCGCCAGCACCCGCGCGATCTCTTCGACGTGCGCAGCCTCTTGGCAAACGAGGGCGTCGGCGACGAGTTGCGCCGCGCCTTTCTTGTCTACGTCATAAGTCACAACCGTCCGATGGCCGAAGTTCTCGCCCCGACCCGCAAGCCGCTGGATGAGGAGTTTGCGCGGGGCTTCGCCGGCATGACTCAGGAGCCTGTCGCGCTTGCGGACCTTGAGGCAGCGCGGGAAGCGATCATCGCCGCGATGGTGGCTGAAATGCCGGAAGACCACCGGCGCTTCCTTTCCGGCTTCAAACGCGGCGAACCGGATTGGGCACTTCTCGGGATACCGGAAGCCCAGCATCTGCCAGCCGTCATGTGGAAGCAGCGCAACCTCGCCCAGTTGTCCGATGCCAAACGGCGGGAGCTGGTCGACGCATTGGAGCGCGTTCTCCTTCCCTGACCGCAACGCGATCGAAGGGGCGAGTCATTTGATGGGCTGACGCTCAGCTATCCTCGAACCCCTGCTTTCCCTTCGCAGCCCACAGCGCCAGCGCCTTGTCGCGCTCATCGCTTTGGAGCTTTTCGGCCATCCAGAGCAGTGCGCCGTAGATCATGGGGCGATCATCGCCCGTCAGGTCCACGATCCCGGCCTTAACCACGAGGCCGCCGAGTTCGATCAGATGCCGCGTCCGCCTGCGACGCTCGACCTGCCAGGTGCGCATATCATTCCGCGCCCGCGCTCCCTGATGCCGGTTGCGCGCTGCCCGGTTGCGGTTGAGCGCCACCAACGTCGCGGTCAGATGCTGGTGCAGTTCGGCGTGTCCGCCCCTGAAAGAACGCGGCCCCGCGCTTAGCCCACGCCTCCCTCTTTCCGGCGTCCTTGGTTTCGGCCAGCACGATCAGCGCGCCCGCCAGTTCGTCGGTGGTCAGCGCGTCGGCTCCGGTCGAGATGACCAGTTCGCCAAGCTGCTGCATCTTGCGTGCTTTCAGGTCTCGTGCCCTGTCTTCCAGCGATTTCAGTTCTGCATCGAAGTCCCGTGGTTTGCGCATCATCGCCTCCATAAGCTGTCGATGGAGCGATGATAGTTGAGCGCATGCCGAAATGCTTTAAGGGTGACGGGACGGCATGGAACGGCGCGATCAGTCCAGAGAAATTAGTTTCGAGGGCGCGCTTATACGTCGTTCCGACGCGCGCTTCGCCATGGTGATGTTCGGATCGCGATGGCGATCTATCATCTTCACGTCAAGGTCATCGGCCGCAAGGCCGGCTCCAGCGCGGTGGCGTCCGCAGCTTACCGCTCGGCCTCGCGGCTGCGCGACGCGCGGATTGATCGCGTTCAGGACTTCTCGTCGAAGCGCGGTGTCGTGCACTCAGAGGTGTTGCTGCCCGACGGGGCGCCCGAGATGTGGCGCGACCGCGAGCGGCTGTGGAACGATGTCGAAGCCTTCGAGGTGAGGAAGGACGCCCAACTCGCCCGCGAGGTCGAGTTTGCCCTGCCGCGCGAGATGAGTCAGGCGCAGGGGATCGCGCTCGCTCGTGACTTCGTCGAGACGGAGTTCGTCGATCTCGGAATGGTCGCCGATCTCAATGTGCATTGGGATATTGGCGAGGACGGCATGGCGAAACCCCATGCCCATGTCATGCTCACCATGCGCTCCGTGGATGAGGACGGCTTCGGCCCGAAGGTGCGCGAGTGGAACGCGACCCAGATGGTCGAGCGCTGGCGCGAGCGCTGGGCCGCGCTCGCCAATGAGCGGCTGGCCGAGCTCGACATCGACGCGCGCATCGATCACCGTAGCCTGGAAGCGCAGGGCATCGCGCTCGAGCCGCAGAGCCAGATCGGCGCGCCCGCGCAACGCATCGAAGCGGAAGGGATCGAGGCGGCCGATCGGGCGGAGGTTCATCGCGAGATCGCGCGCGGCAATGGCGCGCGCATCATCGCTGATCCGTCGCTGGCACTGGATGCCATCACCCATCAGCAATCGACCTTCACCCGGCGCGACATGGCGCGCTTCGCGCACCGTCACAGTGACGGCATCGAGCAGTTCAACGAGGCGATGGGCGCGATGAGCCGCGCACCCGATCTCGTCGAGCTCGGCAAGGATGGACGCAGCGAGCAGCGCTTCACCACGCGGCAGATGATCGAGGCTGAGCAGCGCCTGCATAGGGTCGCCGAGATGATGGCGGAACGCGAGCGCCATGCGGTGAACGAGAGAGATCGCGAAGCTGCTCTGGCCCGCGCAGTTGAGCGCGGGCTCGTTCTCTCCGGCGAGCAGTCTGACGCGCTGGCGCACATAACAGGTACGCGCGATCTCGGCATTGTCGTCGGTTATGCCGGGACGGGGAAGAGCGCCATGCTGGGTGTCGCGCGCGAGGTCTGGGAGGCGGCGGGCCTGGAGGTCCGCGGCGTCGCGCTGTCCGGCATCGCGGCGGAGAATCTGGAGAGCGGATCGGGCATCACGTCCCGCACCATTGCCAGCCTGGAACATGGCTGGAGCCAAGGCCGGGATAGGCTCACCTCACGCGATGTGCTGGTGATCGACGAGGCCGGCATGGTCGGCACGCGCCAACTGGAGCGCGTGCTCTCCCATGCTGCGGATGTTGGCGCCAAGGTCGTGCTGGTCGGCGATCCGCAGCAGCTGCAATCGATCGAGGCGGGCGCGGCCTTCCGTTCGCTTGTTGAGCGTCATGGCAGTGCGGAGATAGGCGAGGTACGCCGCCAACGCGCGGACTGGCAGCGCGACGCCACGCGCGATCTGGCGACCGGCCGGATCGGCGATGCGGTTGAAGCCTATGAGCGGAACGGCATGGTCCATGCCGCTCAATCGCGGGAGCAGGCGCGGGGCGAGCTGATCGAGCGTTGGGACCGCGACCGGCAGGCCGCACCAGACCGTAGCCGCATCATTCTCACCCACACCAATGACGAGGTGCGCGCCCTCAACCAGGCCGCCCGCGAACGTATGCGGGAGGCCGGAGATCTCGGCGAGGAGGTCCGTGTCACTGTGGAGCGCGGAGAGCGTTCCTTCGCCAGTGGCGACCGTGTCATGTTCCTGCAGAACGAGCGCGGGCTCGGGGTAAAGAACGGCACGCTCGGCACCATCGAAGAGGTCAGCGCGCAGTCCATGTCCGTGCGTATTGATGATGGCCGATCCGTCGCCTTCGACTTGAAGGACTACGACCGCATCGACCATGGCTATGCCGCCACCATCCACAAGGCGCAGGGCATGACGGTGGACCGCACCCATGTGCTGGCCACGCCCGGCTTGGATGCCCATTCCAGCTATGTCGCCCTCTCGCGCCACCGCGACGGCATGGAGCTGCACTTTGGCCGCGACGACTTCGCGGATAGGGACCGGCTGGTGCGCACCCTGTCGCGTGACCGGGCCAAGGACATGGCGTCGGACTATGCGCGCTCCGATCCGGCGCAGGACTATGCCGAGCGCCGCGGCATCACCTTCCGCCAGCGTGTCGTCGAGATCGTGCGCAAGGTCCCGGAAAAGCTGCGCGACCTCGTCGACACGCTCAGACCGTCCGTAGACTTTGCACAGGACGCACCAGCCCTGCGCGAGGAGCTAGGAAACAAAGTCAGGCCGATCGCCCAGGAGCCTCCCGAGGATCCGGAGGCGGTGCTGCGGCAGGCGCGAACCCGCGCGCTCGTCCGGCATGCCCGTGCGTGGGACGCGATCCTCTCTACGGCCGACGCGACCGGCCAGGGGACGCCCGAGCAGCTTCGCGAACTCTCTGACGCCCGCAAGGCCTTCGAGAAGGTACGCCCTCATGGCTGGCGGGACGCGGAAGCGGCCTATAAGAAGAACCCGGAGCTGGTGCACGAGGCGGCCGGCGGCAAGCTCAATCGCACCATTCGCGCCCTCCAGCTTGAAACGGAAATCCGCACCGATCCGGAGCGCCGCGCCGGTCAATTTGTCGAACACTGGAAGAAGCTCGACCAGCAGCGTCAACGCCAGTACAGCGACGGCGATTACTCCGGCTACAAGGCCACCCGCGTCCAGATGGGCGACATGGCGCGGAGCCTGGAGCGCGACCCGCAACTCGAATCCTTGCTTGCCGCTCGCGGGAAGGAACTCGGCATCAGCCTCAACACAGGCCGCAGTCTGGGCCGAGAACTCGCCCATAGCCACGGCATCGACTTCGACCGCAGCCGTGGTCTTGGACTCTAGACCCATCCGATGTGCCGCCGCCGATCCGCCAGAAAACACCGGCGCGGTTCATCCTCTTGCCCGTCGGCGGCTCCATGCCTTGTCTTGGTCAGGCGCCATCAGGCGCGCCCAGCAGGAGGCAGCACCGCCATGCAGACACCAGAGCGTATTATCCGCTTCAAGACCGTCCTTACCCGCACCGGCCTGTCCCGTTCCACCATCTACCGCAAGATCGCCGAGGGCACCTTTCCCGCCCAACTGAAGATCAGCACTAACGGTGCCGGCTGGCGGGAATCCGACATCAACCGATGGATCGCGGATCCGCCCCGATGGCGGGCCACCAATGACTGACAGAATGGACGGGGAAGCATCACTCAGAGATCATCATCCAATTCGTCATCGTGAACCTCGGCGGCGCGCTGTTTTGCGGTGGCGATCAGATCCCTTGCGGATCGCCCGTCTACCCAGGCGTCGAGCATGTCAGCCCAGCACTGAAGCATGATCTTCCGCTCGGCGAGGTAGCGGTTCACGTTGTAGACGGCGGCGATCCGGTTCCGGGGCGCATGGGCCAGGCTCATCTCGATCCAGCGATCATCGAACTTGGCGCGGTTCAGGCCGGTCGAGAATGTGCGACGGAGATCGTGAACCCCGAAACTCTGAAAATCAGGATCAGTCTCGCGGATGCGCTCCACAACGGTGTCGATCACGCGGTTGAGGGTGGCATTGCTGATCGGCGTATCGCTGTCGTATCGGCCGGGGTGCAGATATCGGCTGGTGCCGAACATTGTGCGGAACACCGTCAGAATGTCGAGCGCCTGATCGCTCAGCGGGACCACATGCGCCTTGCCGGCCTTCATGCGCTCTGCCGGGATCGTCCAGCGTGCGGCGGCGAAGTCGATTTCCTTCCAGGTGGCGTCGATGAACTCCGACTTGCGGACGCCGGTCAGCAAGACAAACTTCACCGCCAAGCGTAGCGTGGGCGCGGCCGACACATGATCCAAGGCCACCAGGACCGCGCGGACCTCGGAGGGCGAAAGGGCGCGCTCGCGCGGCTCAAAGGTGGCGATGGCGCTGGTGCGGATCGACTCCGCCGGATTGCTCACGTCCAGCCCGCTTCCCTGAGCATGACGGAACACCAGCAACACGACCTCGCGGACATGCACGGCGACGGCCGGCCCGCGCTTCTCCTTGACCTCGTCGCACAGATGTTTGAGGCGCTGCGGCGTCACTTCCCCGAGCTTGAGCTTCGACAACTCTCCCGCGATGGCGCGATCATAGACGGACCGGCGCATGGCCAGGGTGCTGTCGGCCAGTCTCTCAGCTCCCGACTTGGGATCGGCCTTGTGCTTGAAATAGGCTTCCGCCCACCCGCCGAACGTCAATGCCTCGGCTGACGCGGTGCGCTTCTCCACTTTGGCTTTCGACGGCGACTCGCCCCTCTCGACCTGACGACGAGCGCGCGCCAGAAGCGACCTTGCCTCGGCAAGGGACACCTCCATCCCGTATTCCAGCGCGTCGGGTGCCCGTGTCAGCTTGCGCGCCGCCTCGGCGCTATATCGGCCGATGGTCAACACCTCCTGCCGCCCGTTCACCCGGTACTGATACCGGAACGAGACAACCCCGGTCGGGGTGACGGCCGCATACATCCCATCGCGGTCCGTCACCTTGTAGAGCTTGGCCCTCGGCTTGAGATTTTTCAGTTCTTTATCAGTGAGTTCGCTCATAAATCCGCATCCGGTCGAGGGGCGAACGGATACCATCAACAGGCGCTGTTGGTACCGGAAGCCCGTTTCTCGACCATCCTGCGCTATACCAACATCGGTACCAACAAAGTGGTCCGGCTGGGCTGAAACGCAGTGATACGGGGTAGGAAGAAAAATCGTTGTCAGCCAGAGGGTTGGTGCGATTTTCGGAGCGGCGCGGGATGGTCTGAAACCACCCTAGTTCACTCCCACTCGATCGTCCCCGGCGGCTTGCTGGTGACGTCGTAGACCACGCGGTTAACGCCCTTCACCTCGTTGATGATGCGTGTCGCGGTGCGGCCGAGGAAGCCCATGTCGAAGGGGTAGAAGTCGGCGGTCATGCCATCGACGGAGGTTACAGCGCGCAGGGCGAGGACGTGGTCGTAGGTGCGGCCGTCGCCCATCACGCCCACGGTGCGCACTGGCAGCAGCACGGCGAAGGCCTGCCAGATCACGTCGTAGAGCCCGGCATAGCGGATCTCTTCCAGATAGATGGCGTCGGCCTTGCGCAGGATGTCCAGCTTCTCTTGCGTGATTGCGCCCGGACAGCGGATGGCGAGGCCGGGGCCGGGGAAGGGGTGGCGTCCGACGAAGCTCTCGGGCAGGCCGAGTTCGCGGCCGAGCGCGCGCACCTCGTCCTTGAACAGGTCGCGCAGGGGCTCCACCAGCTTCATGTTCATGCGCTCGGGAAGCCCGCCCACATTGTGGTGGCTCTTGATGGTCACCGAGGGGCCGCCGGCAAACGACACGCTCTCGATCACATCCGGATAGAGCGTGCCCTGGGCGAGGAAGTCGGCGCCGCCCACCTTCTTGGCCTCGGCGTCGAACACGTCGATGAAGAGCCGGCCGATGGTCTTGCGCTTCGCCTCGGGGTCCTCGACGCCTTCCAGTTCCTTCAGGAACAGCTCGGACGCGTCCACATGCACCAGCGGGATATTGTAGTGGCCGCGGAACAGGGAGACCACCTCGTCGGCTTCCGCCTGGCGCATCAGGCCGTGGTCCACGAACACGCAGGTGAGCTGGTCGCCGATGGCCTCGTGGATGAGCACCGCCGCCACGGAGGAATCCACGCCGCCGGACAGGCCGCAGATGACGCGGCCCGTACCCACCTGCTCGCGGATGCGGGCGATGGCCCGCTCGCGGAAGGCGCCCATGGTCCAGGCGCCCTCGAGCTTGGCCACCTTGCGCACGAAGTTGGAGAGCAGGCGCGCGCCGTCCGGCGTGTGCACCACCTCGGGGTGGAATTGCACGCCGTAATAATTTCGCGACAGGTTAGCAATGGCGGCGAAGGGGGCGTTGTCGGAGGTGGCCACCACCTCGAAGCCCTCGGGCAGGGCGGTGACGCGGTCGCCGTGGCTCATCCACACCGTGTGCCGCTCGCCTTCGCGCCAGACGCCCTCGAAGAGGGGAACCACCTTCTGCACGGTCAGCTCGGCGCGGCCGAACTCGCGATGGTGTCCCGCCTCCACCGCGCCGCCCAGCTGGGCCGCCATGCACTGCTCGCCATAGCAGATGCCGAGCACCGGCACGCCGGCGGCGAACGCCTCATCGGGCGCCTTGGGGCTCTGGCCCTCGATCACGGAGGCCGGGCCGCCGGAGAGGATGATGGCCTTGGGCTTCAGCCGCGCGATGGCCTCCGCGCCCTTCTGGAATGGCACCACCTCGGAATAGACGCCCTCCTCACGCACTCGCCGGGCGATGAGCTGGGTCACCTGGCTGCCGAAATCGATGATGAGGACGGTTTCCTGGGCGGCAGTATCCAAAGCGGGGGAGGACATGAAGGGGCACCTTGCGCGCGAAGGAGGAAATGTTGCGCCCTCCTTTAGCGGCAAAGCGGCCATTTAAAAAGTCAAGGCCGGCGCAGGTCGGCCTTGCGCCTGGCGACGCCTGCTCAGAGGGTCGACCAATAGGCCTCGCAGCCGGCCGGCGGCTTCGCGGCGGTGGCCCCGTGGCGGCGCTTCAGCTCGGCGCAGGCGAAGGCGCGGGCTTCGGCGGGAAGCTTGGAATTGATGGCGGTGCCGATCTCGTCATAAGGCTCGCCGGAGACATAGACGTAGAAGGCCCAGTAGCCGCCGACGAGGACGACCACGAGGAGCAGCAGTCGGATGAGACCCATGGCGCGATGCTTTCTTTCTCGCCCGTGCGCGTGACGGGCAAGGCGGGAACGTCGGAGCGGCGGTGAAGGTTCATGCCGGGGTGCTGTGCGGGCGGGGAGCGCCATAGGGGGGCGAGGGGGGAGCACAGGGCGAGCATGAGGAAGAGCGGGACGGCGGTGATGAGGCCGCAAAAGACTGCGCCCGCGCAAATACCCCCATCGAAATCGATTTTCCGGAACTCTTCCGGCGTCGCGTAAGTGATGTCCTCCCCGAGGTTGTAAGGCGGACCCTTTTCATATTCGGTTTTTTGTTCTGTCAGGAACTTGCGTTCCGTCATGAATATCGCGCGCCAGCACCAGAAGGTTGTTACTGGAAGGCTCCAGATCAACGCGAATCCCCAGATCCTTGTGCCGGTCTTTTGATCGAAGACCCAGCCGGGACAATAGGTTCGCGAGGAGTCGACCCAAGCCAGTATGCCGACAATCGTCGCCAAAACGAGGAGACACCCCACCGCCGCCAGCCGCGTTACCTTCAGCTGGAATTTCGGCGTCAGGCCGGGAAACGGGTTCCAGTCTTCGCTGTAGCTCGGCATGTCGCGCCTCCGCCGGACATCTGAACCCGCCTCACCCCGCCCGCTTCATCACGCTGACGAAGAAGCCGTCCGTGCCGGTGCGGCGGGGGGTCATCAGGATGCCCTCGCGGCTGGTGAGGGCGGCGTCCGCAAGGGCCTGCCCGTGCGCGCCGAGGGACAGAACAGTCTCGTTGGGCGGCACCACGTGGAAATCCTCGCGCTTGGAGAGCAGTGCGCGCACCTGGGCGCCGTTCTCCTCGTCCAGCAGGGAGCAGGTGACATAGGCGAGCCGCCCGCCGGGGCGCACATAGTGGGCGGCTTCCTCCAGGATCTTGGCCTGCTCGGAGGTACGCTGGGCGAGAGCGCCGGGGCGCACCCGCCATTTGGCGTCGGGGTTGCGGCGCCAGGTGCCGGTGCCGGTGCAGGGGGCGTCCACCAGCACCAGGTCCATGCGGCCTTCGAGGTCGTGGAGCACGTCCTCGGCGCCGCGCGGGCTGCGCACCTGCACGTTGCGCACGCCGGCGCGGGCGAGGCGCTCATGCATGGGCTTCAGGCGACGAATGTCGCTGTCGTGGGCGTAGAGCTGGCCCTTGTTGTCCATGAGGGCGGCGAATTCCAGCGTCTTGCCGCCGGCCCCCGCGCACAGGTCCAGCACCTGGGATCCGGGCACCGGGCGGGCGAGGATGGCGGCGAGCTGCGAGCCCTCGTCCTGCACCTCCACCTCGCCGCGCAGAAAGGCGGGCTCGGCGGAGACCGGCGGGGCCTTGCCCTCGGAATCCAGCAGGATGCGCAGGGCCAAAGGCGAGAAGCGGCCGGGTGCCGGGCTGAGATGGGAGAGTTCGGCGCGCACCGCCTCCGGCTCGCCCTTCAGGGTGTTGACGCGCAGGTCCAGGGGCGCGCGGGTGGCGAGCGCCGCACCTTCCGCCACCACGTCCTCGCCGAAGACATGGCGCAGGGAGGCGTGCAGCCATTGGGGATAGTCGCCGCGGACGAAGGGCGGCGCGCCCTTGATGCTCGGGTCGGCGAGGCGGGCGCGCTCGTCCTCGGTCAACGGCGCCGGGGCGAAGCGGGAGCCGTCCGCCAGCGCCGCGATGGCCTCGCCATCCAGCGCCCGCATGAGCACGAGCATGCCCAGCACCAGCGCGCGCGGCTCCTCCGAGCCCATCACATGGGCGGCGGAGGCACGCCGGCGCAGGGTGTCGTAGACGATGCCGGCGATGGCGGCGCGGTCGCCGGAGCCGGCGAAGCGGTGGGAGAGGCCCCAGTCCTTCAGGGCATCGGCGGCGGGCCGGCGGCGGGTGGTGAGGTCGGCGAGGACCTCGATGGCAGCGGAGATACGGGCGGCGGGGATCATGGTCTATCCGTCAGGGGCGCGCGGGGGCGGGCTGAAGGCCTTCCGCCTCCAGCTGCCGGGCGAAGAGGTCGAGGGCTGAGCCCAGCTTCTCGTCGATCACGTGGAGATATTCGGTCCAGTCGCCGTAGCCGGTCAGCTCGGCCTTGCCGTCGCTGATGCCGCGCAGGCCGATCAGGGGCAGGCCGTGGCGCCGCGCGGCGCGCAGCACAGCGAAGCTCTCCATGTCCACCATGTCCTCGGCGATGGCATCATAGGCCGCGCCCGAGATGATGGCACCGCCGGTGGAGAGCGAGGCTTCGGGCACCCCGGCGATGCGGTGGGCAAGCTCGATCACCGCCGGCTCGTCGAGGAAGGGGGTGCGCCCCTTCTCGAAGCCCAGGGCGGAGGCATCCATGTCGCGATAGGCCACCCGGGCCACTTGGTAGACCTCCGCATGGTCGAGGCGGCGTGAGCCGGCCGAGCCGAGGGTGAAGACGAGGTCCGGCAGGCGGTCCTGGTGGGCGAGGATGGCGAGGGCCCGCGCCGTCTCCACCGCCGCCTCCACCGGCCCGACCCCGGTGATGAGGGGATCGATGCGGGACTTCAGATGGGGGCCGTATTCCTGGCTGGTGGCCATCACGAACAGGATGGAATGGCCGCCGATGGAAGACAGGTGGCGGGCAGGGTCGGTCATCAAAGGTCACCCGAGACGCAAGGCTGGAGCGCAAAGTCCAACTCCTCGACCGCCCCGCTTCGCCTGTCAACCAGCCGCCTTCAGATGTTGAGCAGGATGGCGAAGGCGAACAGGCCCCACATGAGCGCCAGCACCGCAAGGCTCGCTAGGTCGAAGCTGACCCCGAAATTGATGCGCCCCCGCGCCTCGGCGGACAGCAGATGCGGGAAGGCGGAGATGAGGCGCAGCAGCACGAACACCCAGGCCAGCACCACGAAGATGATGTCCGCCTTGCGGGTGTACAGGGCGAGGATGGTCAGCGTGTAGAACAGCACCGCCGCCATCCCGGCGCGCAGGCCGTCGGCGGTCACCTCGGTGGACTTGACGGCGCGCAGCAGCACCGCGAGCACCAGTGCCACGTGCACGAACAGGGGAAGAAGGATCATCTGCACTGACATGGGGGGCCTCCGTCGCGGGACGCGCAAGCTCAAGCGTCGCCAAAGGGGGAACCGCAGCCGCGGCCGTTCGTTCCCTCCGAGGGTAGGAGGAGACATCATGGCCGCGCAGGCATCGATCGAGGAACTGCGGCGCACCGTGGAGCGGGGCCGCGCGCCGCGCCCGCTGTTCACCCGCTTCTCCCAGACGGCGGCCCGCTATACCGGCAAGCCCGCCACCTTCATCGGTGCCATGGCCATCATCGTGGTGTGGGGGATGACGGGGCCGCTGTTCGGCTTCAACGACACCTGGCAGCTGGTCATCAACACCTCCACCTCCATCGTCACCTTCCTCATGGTGTTCCTGATCCAGAACAGCCAGAACCGGGATACGGCAGCGCTCCAGATCAAGCTGGACGAGTTGATCGCGCGATTGGAAGGGCCGCGCGAGGTGCTGCTGGACCTGGAGGACCTGGACGAGGAGACGCTGGAGCGCCTGCGCCTGGAATATGCCCTGCTGGCCGACAAGGCGCGCGAGAGCCAGGATTCCGGCGCGGGGCGGGAAGCCGCAGGCCCTTCACCCGCCGATCCGGCGGGTGCCAAGGCCTGAGCGCGCTGCGCTTTCAGCCGCGCGGCAGCGGCTCCACCGCGAAAGCTTCGGGCGGCAGGCCGGCGCGGGAGCGTGCCACCATGGTCTCGAACGCCCGTTCCATGTGGCGGGCATGGCGGTCGATGTCGAACAGGGGCGAGGTGGCGCGGACGGCGGCAAGCCGCGCGCGGGCCTCCGCGAGGGCGGCCGGATCGTTGGCGATGGCCACGGCCTTGGCCACGAACCCCTCCACGTCGGTGGTGATGAAGTCGGCCAGGTTCATCTGCGTCATGATGCTGGCTGCAACCCGCGACGCGAACGAGCGGCCGGTGCGCGTCACCATGGGCAGGCCCATGCGCAGCATGTCGCTGGCCGTGGTGTGGGCGGTGTAGGGGAAGGTGTCGAGGAAGAGGTCCGCCAGCGGCAGCCGGGCGAAATGGTCCTTGAGCGGAACCATGGGCGCGAACACGAGGCGGGCCGGGTCGAGGCCCCGCGCCGTGGCCTCCCGGCGCAGGTTGTCGGCGCTGTTCTCCCGGCTCTCCAGCACCCACAGGACCGAGCCGGGCACGGCCTTGAGGATGCGCGTGTAGGCGGAAAAGACCTCCGGATCGAGCTTCCAGGCCGAATTGAAGGCGCAAAACACGAACGCCTCGTCCGGCAGGCCGCAATCGGCCCGGGTCGTGCGCTCGCCCACCGGCAGCTCGGGGTCGTTGGGCTGGTAGCAGTCCGGCAGATGGACGATCTTCTCGGTGTAGAAGGCGGCGTCGGAGGACGGCAGCACCACCGGGTCCGCGATCACATAGTCCATGAAGGGCGCGCCGCTGGTGCCCGGATAGCCGAGATAACTCACCTGTACCGGCGCCGGGCGTTCTGCGAACGCGGCCAGCCGCTCGCCGCTGGTGTGGCCCATGAGATCCACGAACACGTCGAAGCCGAGGGCTGCCACCTCCTCGGCGATGGCCGCCGGGGTCGCCTTCTCCCGGTCGAGAAAGTGGTCGACCGCGTCGATGATGCTTTGGCGATGCTCGGACGCGTCGTTGTAGCTCACCGATATGGCGGTCACCTCGAAGCGGCTGCGATCATGCCGCGCCAGCAGCTTGGAGATCAGGAAGGTGGTGGCATGGGTGCGGAAGTCCGCGGACAGATAGGCGACGCGGATCGGTCCCGAGGCGGTGTGCCGGGCCGAATGGTCGAACGTGCGCGGGCGGGGCGGGGTCTGTTCCTCGGCCACCTTGCGCCGGGCAGAGGCCAGATGCAGCGACGGATCGTCCACATAGAGGGTGGCGAAGGGCAGGGCCGGAACATTCGAATCGGAAACGCCCCGCTTCAGGTTCTCGAACAGGCGGTCGTGGCCTCGCCAGTCCCAGATCGCGCGCCGGTGCGGCAGCAATAGATTGGCGGACAGCGGCAGGCTGGGGTCGAGGTCAAACGCCCGCGCGATGGCGGCGAGCGAGTCGTCCGGTTGGTTCAGCGCCCCGTAGGCGAGGGAGAGGTTGTGCCAGGCCTTGGCGTCGTCGGGCTTGCGCGCCAGCACCTTCTTGTACAGCTCGATGGCCTCGATTTCCCGGCTTTGCCGCGCGCGGACGATGCCGAGCAGGTGCATCACATCCACATGGTCCGGCGCCGCCCGCAGGATCTTGCGATAGTGCCGGGCCGCTTCCTCATACTGGCCGCGCAGCTGGTGCTGGTAGCCGTCGTAGAGCAGCTTCTGGAGCGCGGGCGCGAGGGGCGGGGGGCCGGGCGGTGGTGAAGGAGGCATGGCGTCGCGTGGTCGTTCCCTGAAAACCGCCTCTGGAGCCGGATCGGACCAGCCCGTGCCGCAAGCGGATCGGCGCGTGCTCTAGCATGGGCCGGATCGAGACGATAGCCGAGGGCGCCGCACGGTTCCGGGCCTTGGGGACTCAGGCGCCGGCCCCCTCGGCGGGGGATGGCGCGACGACGATATGGTCCGGCGCGGCGCCGGCCATGGCGCGTTCCATCATGGCGAGATAGGCCGCCTCGATCTGCGCGCGGTAGCGCTGGATGTCGAACAGGCGCGCCCGCGCCGCGCTACCCTCGAGGCGTGCCCGGAGGACGGCGAGCCGCGCCGGGTCGCGAGCAAGGTCCAGGGCCAGCGCCTCGTAGGCGCCAGGATGATCGGTGACGAGGTCTCCCACTCCGGACACTTGCAGCAGGCGGCCGGCCACCTTTGAGGCGAAGGAGCGGCCGGTTCGCGTCACCAGCGGCAGCCCCACCCGGAGCGCGTCCAAGGCGGTGGTGTGGGCGGTATAGGGGAAGGTGTCGAGGAAAAGGTCCGCCAGCGCCATGCGGGCGAGGTGCTCCGGCAGCGGCCGGTGCGGGGCGAAGATGAGCCGGTCGGGCGCCACGCCGGCAGCCTGGGCCTCGCGCCGGAGGTTGGCGCGGGCGTCCTCCCCCGCGAGCAGCCACAGCACGCTGCCCGGCACCTCCATGAGGAGACGCAGCCAGAGGGCGAAGGTCGCCGGATCGAGCTTGCGCGTGTTGTTGAAGCCGCAGAACACGAAGCCGGTGTCCGGCAGGCCGCATTCGGCCCGGCCGGGGCGGGCGGCGGGGGCGAGGGACGGGTCGTTGGGCTGGTAGGTATCGGGAAGCTGGACCACCTTCTCGCTGAAGAAGCGGGCGTCTTCCAGCGGCAGCACGAACGGGTCGGCGATCACATAATCCATGAAATCGGCGCCGCTGGTACCTGGATAGCCGAGATAGCTCACCTGGATCGGCGCGGCGCGGCCGGCGAAGATCTCCATGCGGTTGCCGTTGGTGTGGCCCATCACATCCACCAGGATGTCGATGCCGAGGCTGCGGGCGCGCTCGGCGGTCTCAGCCGGCTGGTCGCGTTCGCAGTCGATGAAGCGGTCGACGCTGGTCTCCACGCGCTTGCGGGCAGGCGAAGCGTCGTTCGGGCCGATGGAGAAGGCGGTGATCTCGAACTTTGAGCGGTCGTGGACCTCCAGCAGCCGGACCAGCAGATGGGTGGTCGGGTGGTTGCGGAAATCGGCCGACAGGTAGCCGACGCGTACGCGCCCTTCCGTTCGCGCGCGGACGGGCAGGGGCTTGGGAGCGATGCCGGCGCAGCGCCGGCGCACGGCGCGGCGTGCGGCCGCGAGCTGCAGCGCCGGGTCGTCGAGCCACAGGGTGAAGAAGGGCGGGATCTCCGCCCTCGCCGGGTCCCCGGCGCGGGCGATGGCCGCCAGAAGCGGGGCGTCGTCCCGCCAGTCGCAGACCGAGCGGCGCGCCGAAAACAGCATGCCGACCCCCTCGGGAAGGGAGGGATCCAGCGCGAGGGCACGGGCGAAGGCCTCGGCGCCCTCGGTATTGCGCTCCACGGATGTGTAGGCGAGGCCGAGATTGTACCAGAGCTTGGCATCCTGCGGCTTCAGCGCGGCGGCGGCGCGGTAGAGCCCGATGGCCTCGTCGGCGCGATGCTGGCGCGACCGCACCATGGCCAGAAGGTGCATGACGTCCGGATGGTCCGGCACCTTCTTCAGGATCTTGCGATACTGGCGGGCGGCGTCGTCCAGGAGGCCGCGCACCTGGGCCTGGTAGCCGTCGTGCAGCAGGCGGGTCTGGTCGGGGGAAAGCGGGGGGATCGACACGAAGGGCTTCGGAAGGTTCTGACCAGACATGCGGTTCGTACTGGCAAGGGCCAGCCTGATGCGTTTCGACGCTAGCACGCAGGCCGGGGCCGGTATAGTGACGCAGCCAGAGCCAGTTACGGACCGGAGACCGCCATGCCCATCTACGCCCTCGACGGTGTCGCGCCCACCCTGCCCGCCTCGGGACACTACTGGATCGCGCCGGACGCGGTGATCATCGGCAACGTGACCCTGAAGGAAGGCGCCAGCGTGTGGTTCGGCAGCGTGCTGCGCGGCGACAACGAGCCCATCGTGGTGGGGGAGGGGTCCAACATCCAGGAAAACTGTGTCCTCCACACCGACCCCGGCTTTCCGCTCACCATCGGCACCAACGTGACCGTGGGCCACATGGCGACCCTGCACGGCTGCATCGTGGGCGACGGCAGCCTCATCGGCATGGGCTCCACGGTGCTGAACGGGGCGAATATCGCGAGCAAGTGCCTGGTCGGCTCCAAGGCGCTGGTCACCGAGGGCAAGGTGTTCGAGCCCTTCTCCCTCATCGTCGGGGCGCCGGCCAAGGTGGCGCGGCAGATCGACGAGGCGACGGCGGCACGCCTCGTCGGCACCGCGGAGCACTACCAGCGCAACTGGCAGCGCTATGCCAAGGGCTTGAAGCGCATCGACTGAGCGGGCGGTCCGCGCCCCAAAAGGAAAACGGGCCGGAACCGCAGCGTCGGTTCCGGCCCGTCTTGCCGCCGTGGCGAGGCCGAAGCCCCGTAGGCGGAAGGCTGAAGCGCGCCCTGCGGCGCGCCGGGATCAACGCCCGGTGCCCACCACCGGGGGCACGCGGGTCTCGCCCAGGGACACCCAGGTGGAGGGATCGACCTGGGACTGGCGCTTGACGTAGCGGTATCCGGTATCCTTCCAGGGGCGGATATCGGTTTCCTGGTTGTCGAGGATGAGGTCGCCCTTGTCGGTCATGACCGTGAGCACCGCATGGCCGTCGCCCTCGCGGTCGCGGACCACGGTGATCAGCAGCACCGAGCTGGGCCAGCCGATATTGATGAGGCGCCGGCGCTTCTCCAGCACATAGTCCTCGCAATCGCCCCGGCCGTCGTCGGGATAGGCCCAGCGCTCGGTCTCGCCGTAATGGTCAAGATCGGTCTCGGGCTGGACCGCCTCGTTCACCGTGCGGTTGATGCGCTCCAGCTCGGCGGTGCGCTGGGTGTCGAGCTTCATCACCGCGATGCCGGCGCCCGCCGCCTCGCAATCGTGGGCATGCTCGGCGCAGAAGCGCACATAGCCGGTGGGGGCGGTAGTGACGCGGCCGTCGGCGAGATGGCGGGGCGCGAAGGCGGAGGCAAGATTGGCGAAGCGCGTGTTTTGTGCCCGCTGCTCTTGAGCACTGGCGGCGCTCACCCCGGCGCACAGCAGCGCTGCGGCGAGGGCCAACAGGAGGCAGGGAGGCGAGATGCGCTTCGACATGGCGGGAAATCCGACCGGGTTAATGAAATGATAATGCCCGATGCGCGCCGCATTTGCGCCGTCAACCTTCTATTAACCTTAATGGGCTAGGTTTTTAGATACCTCTGATCGGTGCGGCCTTTTGTCGGTGCCGCGCGGGCAAGCGGGTGCGCGGGCACCGGCCGGATGCCTTTCGCTGGATGGCTTGGTGGTGCCGCCGAAATCGCAAATCCGCTTGTTTTCAATACACTGAAGCGAGAAGTGCCCGTTCGGGCGGGGATGGTGGGTCTTGCTCCCCCTCGGGGGCTCCGGGCGAACGGCCGTCAGCGGAGAGTGTTGGAGCCCGCACGCAATCATGCTAATGACTGACGGGTCAGTCAGTGAAAGTTAACGATTGTGGCGCGCCCGCCCAACCAGGATCCGCAACCTCCGGCGCCATTGGCCCCAACGCCCGAGGCGCGTCGGCGCCGGGCTGCACCCATGGACAAGGCTGAACGCCGCCGCGCCATCCTTGCAGCGGCGCTCACAGTTTTCGCCCGCCACGGCTTTGCCGGCGCCCGCCTCGACGACGTGGCCCGACAGGCCGGCGTGGCCAAGGGTACGCTCTATCTGCACTTTGCCGACAAGGAAGCGCTGTTCCATGGCCTGGTGGAGCAGAACATCGCGCCGATCCTCGCCAACGCGGATGCGGCCATCGCCGTGTTTCCCGGCACCACCCGCGACCTCATCGACCTGCTCATCGCGATCCTGATCGAGCGGGTCATCGGCACCCCGGCCGAGGGCCTGGTCCGGCTCATGATCGCCGAGGGGCCGCGGTTTCCAGAGCTTGCCGCCTACTACCACCGCGAGGTGGTGTCCCGAGGCCTTGCCATCGTGCGCAGGATCGCCCAGCGCGGGTTGGATCGCGGTGAGATCACGTCCGACCTCGCGGTGCGCTTTCCCCAACTCGTCATATCGCCCGCCGTCGTGGCCGTGGTCTGGAACGGCATGTTCGGCGCCTTCGACCCGCTCGACGTGAGGGCGTTCCTCATGGCCCACCGCGACCTGCTGCTGCGCGGGCTCGGATGGAGAGACACGTGACACCCCATCGATCTCCCCGCCTCTCCCCGATGCTGCTCGCCGTCGTCGCGACCCTCGGCCTCGCCGCCTGTTCTCCCGCGCCCGCAGACAGCTTCTCCGGCTATGTGGAGGGCGACCTCGTCTTCATCGGCCCCACCGAGGCCGGCCGGGTGAGCGCGCTCGCGGTGGAGGAGGGCAGTGTGGTGAAGCCCGGCGACGTGGTCGCCCGGGTGGAGGATGACCTGCAGACCGCCGATCGAGATGCGGCGGCCGCCCAGCTGAAGGAAGCCGAGGCACGGCTGGCCAATGCGCGCTCCCCGCTCCAGCGGCCGGAGGAGATCGCCGTGCTCCAGGCCTCCGAGCACCGCGCCACCGCTGCCCTCGACCAGTCCCGCCTCGATCTCGAACGCCAGAAGGCGCTGGTGCCCAAGGGCGCCTCCTCCCAGGCCAACCTCGATGCGGCCCAGCACCAGTACGACCAGAACCAGGCGGCCCTCGACGAGGCGCGCAAGCGCATCGCCGCAGCCGGCATCGCCGCCCGCACCCAGGACATCGACGCGGCCGAGCAGGCGGTTTCCGCCGCCCGCGCCAACCTTGCCGCCGCGCAGGTGCGGCTCGACCGGCGCACCCTGAAGGCGCCCGCGGACGGTCCGGTCCAGACCGTCTATTATCGCGTCGGCGAACTGGTGCCGGAAGGCCGGCCGGTGGTGTCCATCCTGCCGCCGGGCTTGGTGAAGGTGCGGTTCTTCGTGCCGGAAGCGGTGCTGCCGAAGGTCGCGCTGGGGGGCCGCGTCACCGTCACCTGCGACGGTTGCCCGACCACCACGGCGAAGGTCTTCTTCATCTCGACCCAGGCGGAATATACCCCGCCCGTCATCTACAGCCGGGAGGAGCGCTCCAAGCTCGTCTATCTGGTGGAGGCGCGGCCCGACGACCCCGCCAAGGCCCGGCCGGGCCAGCCGGTGAACGTCGCGCTGGGAGCGACGCCGTGACCGTGGCCCAGGAGGCAGCACCGCCCGCGCCCACCCGCGCCGCCCCGGAGGTCGCCATCGAGGTGGAGAATCTCTGCAAGAGTTTCGGCGGCCGGCGGGTGGTGGACAATCTCTCCATGCGCGTCATGCGCGGGCAGATCTACGGCTTCCTCGGGCCGAACGGCTCGGGCAAGACCACCACCATCCGCATGCTGTGCGGGCTGCTGACGCCGGATTCCGGCCGCGGCACCTGCCTGGGCATGGATATCCTCACCCAGGCCCGGCGCATCCGCGAGCATGTGGGCTACATGACGCAGCGCTTCTCCCTCTACCAGGACCTGTCGGTGCGGGAGAACCTGGAGTTCGTGGCGCGCGTTTATGGAGTTCCCGAACCGGAGAAGGCGGCGGGCGACGCGCTGAAGCGGCTGGGGCTGGAGGGGCGCGGCAAGCAGCTGGCCGGCGCGCTCTCCGGCGGCTGGAAGCAGCGCCTGGCGCTTGGCGCCTGCATCCTGCCCGGGCCCGACCTGCTGCTGCTGGACGAGCCCACCGCCGGCGTCGATCCCAAGGCCCGCCGCGAGTTCTGGGCACAGATCCACGACCTCGCGGCGGAAGGGCTCACCGTGCTCGTTTCCACCCATTACATGGACGAGGCGGAGCGCTGCCACGAGATCGCGTACATCGCCTACGGCCAGTTGCTGGCCCAGGGCACGGTGCAGAGCGTGATCGCCGCCGCGGGCCTTGCCACCGTCACCGTCGAGATCACCGGCGCGGCGGGCCATGAGGCCGGGCTTCTCGTCACCCGCCTCGCCCGCGAATTGTCCGCCCTCGACGGCGTGGAGATGGTGGCACCCTTCGGCACCGCGCTGCACGTCTCCGGCCGCGACCCGGCGGCGCTGGAGGCGGCCATCGCGCCCTACCGCAGCGATGCGCGCCTTGTCATCCGCGCCGACGCCCCGACACTGGAGGACGTGTTCATCGACCTCATGAGCCGGTCGAAGGATGAACTGCGATGAGGGCATTCAAAGCCACGGCCGGCTTCCTCAGGCGCGTCGGCGCCATGATCGTGAAGGAGTTCATCCAGCTGCGGCGTGACCGGGTGACGTTCGCCACCATGATCATGATCCCGCTGCTGCAGCTGATCCTGTTCGGCTACGCCATCAACACCACGCCGCGCCATCTGCCCACGGCGGTGTTCGCCCACGAGAACACGGACGCGAGCCGCGCCATCCTCGCCGCCTTGCGCAACACCGCCTTCTTCGCCTTCGTGAAGGAGGCCGGGAGCGCGGAGGAGGCGGAGCATATGATCCGCGCCGGCGAGGTGCTGTTCTTCGTGGAAATCCCGGCGGGCTTCGAGCGCGCGCTGCGGCGCGGCGAGCAGCCGCAGCTGCTGGTGGCGGCGGACGCCACCGACCCGGTGGGCTCGGCCAATGCGCTGGCGGCGCTGGCGGGGGTGGTGGGCTCGGCGCTGGTGCGCGAACGGTTCGTTGACGCCGCCGGCGCCATGCCGTTCGAGATCGTCCAGCACCGGCGCTACAACCCCGCCGGCACCAGCCAGCTGAACATCGTGCCAGGCCTGCTCGGCACCATCCTCACCATGACCATGCTGATCTACACCGCCCTGTCCGTGACCCGGGAGACCGAGCGCGGCACCATGGAGAGCCTCCTGTCCATGCCGATCCACCCGGTGGAGATCATGCTGGGCAAGATCATCCCCTATGTGCTGGTGGGCATCGTGCAGGCGATCCTGATTCTCGGCTCCGGCATGGTGCTGTTCGGGGTACCGCTGGAAGGCAGCGCCATCTTCCTCGCGGCGGCGACGCTGCTGTTCATCACCGCCAACCTGTCCATCGGCTATACCTTCTCCACCCTGGCGCAGAACCAGCTCCAGGCGGTGCAGATGTCTTTCATGTTCTTCCTGCCCTCGATTCTTCTGTCGGGCTTCATGTTCCCGTTTTCGGGCATGCCGGCGTGGGCGCAATGGATCGGCGAGGGCCTGCCGCTCACCCATTATCTGCGCATGGTGCGGGGTATTCTGCTGAAGGGGTCAGGGTTTGGCGACCTGAAGGTGGATGCGGTGGCGCTTGTGGCGCTCATGTTGCTGGCCATGGGCATCGCCGTGGCGAGATTTCGTCAAACCCTTGACTGAATGCCGCGCGGCACGTTGCCGCTAAGGTGAGCCGCGCCATGATTGAGCGGACCTGTGGACAAATCTCTGCGCCCGCAGCGTTCAAACGGACTTCGGTCAAGGTGTCGCGCCATCGGGGAATGACGAACGCGACGTCACCTGCGTAAAAGACCCGAGCCTAACCCTTGACGGTTGCGACCGGCCGTCGCAGCGCTCATCGACCGCGTCACTTCACGCAGCTTTGACCTGTATCAAGGAGAAAATGGGCTTGCGGCGCATGGTGCGGCGCGGCTCCGAAGGTGCAGTGTTCACGCCTCGGCGCGAGGGGTTCTGAAATGTCAACAATCCAAGATCCGATCCGGACGCCGGCGAAGGCCATGCGGTTCGGCGAAGCCGGACTGCTGGTGGTGTTCGCCGCCTTCGCCTTCTTCGCGATCATTGTAGCCGCCAAGGCCTACACGTCCGCCTACGCCTTCCATGCCTATCTGTTCGCCGCTGCCAGCATCGCGGCGGTGTTCGCCATCGGCAACCGCTACATGGCCCGGCCGGCCGGCCCCGTGCCGCAGGTCAATGCCGACGGCAAGCCCAACTACAGTTTCGACGTGGTGAAATTCTGCACCATCGCCGCCGTCGTCTGGGGCATCGCGGGCTTCCTCGTGGGGGTGATCGCCGCGCTCCAGCTGGCGTTTCCGGTGGTCAATTTCGACCTGCCCTGGATCTCCTTCGGCCGCCTGCGCCCGCTGCACACGTCGGCGGTGATCTTCGCCTTCGGCGGCAACGTGCTGATCGGCACCTCCTTCTACGTGGTCCAGCGCACCTCCCATGCACGCCTCGTGGGCGACCTCGCGCCCTGGTTCGTGGTGCTGGGCTACAATTTCTTCATCGTCATCGCCGGCACGGGCTACCTGCTGGGCATCACCCAGGGCAAGGAATACGCCGAGCCGGAATGGTATGCGGACCTGTTCCTCACGGTTGTCTGGGTCACCTACCTGCTGGTGTTCCTGGGGACGATCCTGAAGCGCAAGGAACCCCATATCTATGTGGCGAACTGGTTCTACCTCGCCTTCATCATCACCATTGCCGTGCTGCACCTCGGCAACAATGCCTCGGTGCCGGTGTCGGTGTTCTCGCCCAAGTCCTATATCCTCTGGTCGGGCGTCCAGGATGCCATGTTCCAGTGGTGGTACGGCCATAACGCGGTGGGCTTCTTCCTGACCGCCGGCTTCCTGGCCCTGATGTACTACTTCATCCCGAAGCGGGCGGAGCGGCCGGTCTATTCCTACCGTCTGTCCATCGTCCACTTCTGGGCGTTGATCTTCATCTATATCTGGGCCGGCCCGCATCATCTGCACTACACGTCGCTGCCGGACTGGGCGCAGACGCTGGGCATGACCTTCTCGATCATCCTGTGGATGCCCTCCTGGGGCGGCATGATCAACGGCCTCATGACCCTCTCGGGGGCCTGGGACAAGCTGCGCACCGACCCGATCATCCGCATGATGGTGGTGGCCGTGGCCTTCTACGGCATGTCCACCTTCGAAGGCCCGATGATGTCGGTGAAGGCGGTGAACTCGCTGAGCCACTACACCGAATGGACCATCGGCCACGTGCATTCCGGCGCGCTCGGCTGGGTCGCCTACATCTCCTTCGGCGCCATCTACTGCATGGTGCCCTGGCTGTGGAACAAGCGCGAAATGTACTCGCTCAAGGCTGTGTCCTGGCACTTCTGGGTCTCGACCCTCGGCATCGTGCTCTACATCTCCTCCATGTGGGTGGCGGGCATCCTGCAGGGCCTGATGTGGCGCGCCTACACCCAGCTCGGCTTCCTCGAATACTCGTTCATCGAGAGCGTCGAGGCCATGCACCCGCTCTACGTCATCCGCGCCCTGGGCGGCATCCTGTTCCTTTCGGGTGCGCTGATCATGGCCTGGAACGTGTGGAAGACCATCACCATGCCCGAAGCGGCGGCCGAGCAGTCGCTCGCCCTTGCGCCTGCGGAATGAGGAGGCACTCATGGCAACGCAAGGCACCTCCATCTGGTCCAAGCACCAGATCTTCGAAAAGCACTCCTACTGGCTGATGCTCGGCATCCTGATCGTGATCTCGATCGGCGGCCTGGTGGAAATCGCGCCGCTCTTCTACCTGAAGAGCACCATCGAGAAGGTGGAGGGGATGCGCCCCTACACCCCCCTCGAGCTGGCGGGACGCAACATCTATATCCGCGAGGGCTGCTACAACTGCCACTCGCAGCAGATCCGGCCCCTGCGCGACGAGGTGGAGCGCTACGGCCACTATTCGCTGGCGGCCGAGAGCATGTACGACCACCCGTTCCAGTGGGGCTCCAAGCGCACCGGCCCGGACCTTGCCCGCGTGGGCGGCAAGTATTCGGACCTGTGGCAGCGCGAGCATCTCCACAACCCGCGCTCCGTGGTGCCGGCCTCCATCATGCCGAGCTATCCCTGGCTGGCGCAGACCAAGCTCGACACCAAGCACCTCGCCGACGACCTGAAGGACCTCAAGCTGCTCGGCGTCCCGTACACGGACGAGATGATTGCGAACGTCCAGGAAGATCTGAAGGCCCAGTCCACGACCGACGGCGATACCGCCGGTCTCGACAAGCGCTATCCCAAGGCCCAGTCCCGTGACTTCGACGGCAATCCCGGCGAGCTCACCGAGGCGGATGCGCTCATCGCTTACCTCCAGATGCTGGGCACGCTCGTGGACTTCAAGCTCTACGACAACCAAGCCAACGTGAGGTGAGCTGATGCACGAGACCTACCTCTGGCTCGCGTCCTTCGCCCAGACCTGGGGCCTCGTGCTCTTCGTCCTCGGTTTCCTGCTGGTGATCGCCTACGTCTTCTGGCCCTCGAAAACGAGGAAGAAGGAATTCGACGACGCCGCCAACATTCCGCTCAAAGAGGATTGATCCCGTGAGCACGACTCAAGATACCCACCATGGCAAGGTGGATGCCGCAACCGGCGTCTCGACCACCGGTCACGAATGGGATGGCATCTCGGAGCTGAACAACCCGCTTCCGCGGTGGTGGCTGTGGGTGTGGTACGCCTGCATCGTCTGGGCCATCGGCTACTGGATCCTGTATCCCGCATGGCCGCTGATCAACTCGGCGACGCCGGGCCTGCTCGGCTGGCACTCGCGCTCGGCGATCCAGGTCCAGCTTGCCGATCTCCAGGCGCTGCGCGCCGAGAGCGCGGCCAAGCTCGCCACCGCCTCGCTCGAGCAGATCGAGCAGACGCCGGCGCTGCTGACCCTCGCCCGGGCCCAGGGACGCGTCGCCTTCGCCGACAATTGCGCGCCGTGTCACGGCGCCGGCGGTGGCGGGGCCACGGGCTTCCCCAACCTCAACGATGACGACTGGCTGTGGGGCGGTTCGCTGGAGCAGATCCAGCAGACCATCCAGTACGGCATCCGCTCCGGCGACGCCGAGGCGCGCACCGGCTCCATGCCCGCCTTCGGCCGTGACGGCATCCTGCAGAAGCCGGAAATCGCGGCGGTGGCGGACTTTGTGCGCACCCTGTCCGGCATCGCCCAGCCTGGCGCGGATTTCGCCAAGGGCAAGGAAGTGTACGCCGCCAACTGCGCCGCCTGCCATGGCGACGACGGCAAGGGCAACCAGGAACTGGGCGCCCCCAACCTCACGGATGGCATCTGGCTCTATGGCTCGGACAAGGCCACCATCGAGTACGGCATCGTCAACGGCCGCGGCAACGTGATGCCGGCCTGGCATGCGCGCCTTGAGCCGACCACCGTCAAGGCGCTCACTGTCTACGTGCACTCCCTCGGCGGCGGTCGCTGACGGGTGAGCCCTGCGGTCCGGCTTGCTCCGCGCCGGCCGGGCGCGCAGACTGAAATGTGAAGCGCGCCGGATCAGGGCTGTTGCCCGGTCCGGCGCGTGCTCTTTCCGGGGTGGAGGCGGATCGGTCGATGCGGGCGGGGCAACCCGATCAGGTCGAGCCGTCGCTGTTCAGCTGGCGGGAGCAAAAGGGGAGCAGGCGCCGGCATCGAGGGGGGCCGACGCGGGGCGCAAGGGGAGCCAAAAGGTCGCGCGACCAATCGACGGCGCGACCTTTCGCCCGCAGGGCCGATCGAACATTCTAAGCTATGAATGTTGCCGTGTCGGCGCCGGGCGAATGTCCCGAGACCAGAGCCGACCCAACGAGGGTCTGCCCTCAACCCGTATCGCCGGCCCGAGGCGGCTGGCCAACCTTCGGCAAGCAACCCATGACCGCCCTGTCCACGAAATCCGAGCAGAAGGCCGCAGCCGTGGCCGACCCGGACGACATCCCGCTCTATGAGGCCCGGCGCCAGATCTATCCGCAGAGCGTGCACGGCCGGTTCCGCACCATCAAGTGGATCGTGCTCGCGGTCACGCTCGGCATCTATTACTTCCTGCCTTTCGTGCGCTGGGACCGCGGTCCCGATGCGCCGAGCCAGGCGGTTCTGTTCGACTTCCCATCGAGCCGCTTCTACTTCTTCTTCCTCGAGATCTGGCCGCAGGAATTCTATTACGTCGCCGGCCTGCTCATCCTGGCGGCGCTGATCCTGTTCCTCATAAACGCGGTGGCCGGGCGCGTGTGGTGCGGCTACCTGTGCCCGCAGACGGTGTGGACCGACCTGTTCATGGCGGTGGAGCGCCTTATCGAGGGCGACAGGCGTGAGCGCATGCGCGCGGATGCGGCGCCCTGGACCATCGACAAGTTCGCCCACAAGACGCTGAAGCACTCCATCTGGCTGCTCATCGCCTGGTGGACCGGCGGCGCCTGGGTGCTCTACTTCGCCGATGCGCCGACCCTTGTGGTGCAACTCGCCACCTTTCAGGCGCCGGCCGTGGCCTACATCTCCATCGGCATCCTCACTTTCACCACCTATTCGCTCGCCGGCCACATGCGCGAACAGGTGTGCACCTACATGTGCCCGTGGCCGCGCATCCAGGCCGCGCTCACGGACGAATATGCCCTCAATGTCACCTACGCCTACGACCGCGGCGAGCCCCGTGGCTCGCTGAAGAAGGCCGAGGCCGCGCGCGAGAAGGGCCAGCCGGCGGGCGATTGCGTCGACTGCGGCCAGTGCGTCGCCGTCTGCCCCACGGGCGTGGATATCCGCCTTGGCATGCAGTTGCCCTGCATCCAGTGCGGCCTGTGCATCGATGCCTGCAACACGGTGATGGACAAGGTCGGCCGCCCGCGCGACCTGATCTCCTACGACAGCGAGGCGAACCTTGAGGCGCGGCTTGCCCACAAGTCCTTCACCCAGCGCATTATCCGCCCGCGCACCATCCTTTACGCGGTGCTGATCTGCGTGGCCGCCGGGCTGATGCTCACCTCCCTCATCGGCCGCTCGACCGAGGGCGTCGCCGCCATCCACGATCGCAACCCGCTGTTCGTGCGGCTGTCGGACGGCTCGATCCGCAACGCCTATACGGTGCGGCTGATCAACAAGAAGCTGGAGGAGCGCACCTTCACCCTCTCGGCCGAAGGCGTGCCCGGCGCGACCATGGAGGTGATCGGCGACAATGCCGATGGCCTCACCATCGGCCCCGACCAGACCCGCGAGATCCGCGTGCTGGTGACCACGCGCGACAAGCTCGCCTCGCAGGCGTCCCTGCCCATCACCTTCCGCATCCGCGACAAGGCTTCGGGCTTGACGGCGGCGGTCAACGATCACTTCATCGGCCCGTGAGCAACGGACCGCACCAACACGGGAGGCAAAACATGGCCCATGCTGATGTCCCCCGCCAGCCGCGTGAGCTGACCGGCCGGGCGGTGCTCTTGATCCTCCTCGCCTTCTTCGGCGTGGTGATCGTGGTCAATGTCATCATGGCGCGCTTCGCCGTGTCCACGTTCGCAGGCGTGGAGACGGAGAGTTCCTACAAGGCCGGGCTCGCCTTCTCCGCCGAGCACCGCGCCGCCGAGGAGCAGGTCGCGCGGCACTGGAGCGTGAACGTGGAACTGGCTTCCCCGGGCAACGAGGCTCGCGTGGTCACCATCCGCGTGCTCGATCCCTCGGGGGCGCCCCTGTCGCAGCTCACCCCGGACGGACGCCTCGCGCACCCCACCGACGCCCGGCGCGACGTGGACCTGGACCTCAAGCCCATCGGCGACGGCCGCTACCGCGCCACCGCGGCGGCGGGACCGGGCCAGTGGGATCTGGTGATTGATTTTGCGCAAGGCGGAGAGCGCCAGTTCCGGTCCAAAAATCGTGTGCAGCTTCCGTAAGCCGCTGTGAACGGGCAACCGGCTTCCTCCGGCCTCCCGAGGCGGCATCGAGACTGCCGGGCGGCATCCGTCCAGGGTCGCCTGCACCTTGAGTACGACCAGGCCGGTTGGTTCGTCGCGCCGGCCGGCCTGTCGTACTTTTCTCTCATTCGGGTCCGCATCTTCCCGCTGCGCGGTGCAGCGGGGCCCCGCAGCCCCCGGGGATGGAGCCATGGCTGAGGCGATCGACTATTCCATTTTCGTCGCGCGGTCCGAAGACGGCCTCGCCCAGATGAGCCTCGCCGTGGACGGCATCGACTGCGCCGCCTGCATCGCCGAGATCGAGGACGGGGTGAAGGCGCTGCCGGGCGTGGTGCGCGCACGCCTCAATTATTCCACCCACCGCCTCACCGTCGCCTGGCGCGAGGAGACCTCGCCGGACCGGGTGGTGAGCCAGCTGGAAGCTTTGGGCTACCGCGCCCACCCCTTCGCCGGCCGCGCCGAGGAGAGCGAGGCGCGCCACGCCCGCTGGCTGCTGCGCTGCCTGGGTGTCGCGGGTTTTGCGGCCATGAATATCATGCTGCTGTCGGTTTCGGTGTGGTCGGGCAATGTCACCGACATCACGCCGGAGACGCGGGATTTCTTCCACTGGGTGTCGGCGCTCATTGCGCTTCCTGCGGCGGCCTATGCCGGCCAGCCATTCTTCCAGAGCGCGTTCCGGGCGGTGCGCTCGGGCCGGCTCAACATGGACGTGCCCATCACCATCGGCGTCACCCTGGCGCTGGGCATGAGCGTGCTGGAGACGGCGCTGAGCCAGCCCCACGCCTATTTCGACAGCGCCATCATGCTGCTGTTCTTCCTCCTGGCCGGGCGCTATCTCGACCATGAGGCGCGCCGGCGCACCCGCGCCACGGCCGGCAACATCGCCGCCCTGCGCGGCGAGATGGCCCACCGTCTCGGTGCGGACGGGGTGCCGGTGCTGGTGCCGGTGCAGGCATTGCAGCCGGGCGACACCATCCTCGTCGCCCCCGGCGAGCGGGTGGCAGCGGACGGCGTCATCGCCTCCGGCCAGTCCAGCGTCGATGAAAGCCTCGTCACCGGCGAGACCCTGCCGCGCGCCCTGAAGG
The DNA here is from genome assembly GCF_008364685.1 of Xanthobacter oligotrophicus. Classification (GTDB taxonomy): domain Bacteria; phylum Pseudomonadota; class Alphaproteobacteria; order Rhizobiales; family Xanthobacteraceae; genus Xanthobacter; species Xanthobacter oligotrophicus. Next base: position 201,386 of record NZ_VTTL01000003.1, on the reverse strand, counting down.
CGGGCGATGCGGTTTATGCCGGCAGCCTCAACGGCGAGGGCGCGCTGCACCTCAAGGTCACCGCCGGCGGCGAGAACACCCTGGTGGACGACGTGCAGCGCCTGCTGGATGGCGCGCTGGCCGAGAAGGGCGCCTATGTGCGCCTCGCCGACCGGGTGGCGCGGCTCTACGCCCCTATGGTGCATCTCACGGCGCTGGTCTCCGCCATCGGCTGGCTCCTTGCCGGGGCGGGCCTCCACCATTCGGTGATGATCGCGGTCGCCGTGCTCATCATCACCTGCCCCTGTGCGCTGGCGCTCGCCGTGCCGGCGGTGCAGGTGACGGCCACCGGCCGCCTGTTTCGCGCCGGCCTTCTCATCAATGCCGGCGACATGCTGGAGCGCCTCGCCGCCGTGGACACGGTGGTGTTCGACAAGACCGGCACCCTGACCCTGCCGGAGCCTGCCCTTGCCTTGCCGCGCGGCGCGGACCGGGGGCTGGTGGGCCTTGCCGGGCGGCTGGCCTTGTCGAGCCGCCACCCGCTGGCCCGGGCGCTCGCTCCGCGTGCCGACGGGCCGGCCATCGAGGGTGTGACCGAAGTGAGCGGGCAGGGCGTGGAGGCGGTGGTGGATGGCGCGGTCGTGCGCCTCGGCAGCCTCGCCTTCTGCGGCGCGGCCCTGCCCGGCGACCTGCCGGCCGGCGCATCGCTGATCGCGCTGCGCCGTGGCGCCCAGACCCTGGTCATGGGTGTGGAACAGGCCCTGCGGCCGGACGCGCTGGAGGTGGTGGCCGCGCTGAAGGCCCGTGGCCTTGAGGTGCGCATCCTCTCCGGCGACCGGGAGGCGGCGGTGGTTCCCGTGGCGCAGGCGCTGGGCATTACCCATTGGGACGCGGGCCTGAAGCCCGCGGACAAGATTGCCGCGCTCGATCGCCTGAAGGCGGACGGCCGGCGGGTGCTGATGGTGGGCGACGGCCTCAACGACGCCCCGGCGCTGGCCGCCGCCACCGTTTCCCTCTCCCCCGCCACCGGCGCGGCGGTGACGCAGGCCCATGCGGATGCGGTGTTCCTGGGCCGGCGCCTCGCGCCGGTGCTGGCGGCGGTGGACGGGGCGCGGGTGGCGGCGCGGCTGATGCGGCAGAACCTCGCCATCGCCGTGCTCTACAATGTGATTGCGGTGCCCCTCGCCATCGCCGGCTTTGTGACGCCGCTGGTGGCGGCGCTTGCCATGTCCGGCTCTTCCATACTCGTGACCGTCAACGCCTTGCGCGCGGCGCGGCCGGGGCGCAAGGATGAGGCGACCGACGCCGCGGCCCCTGCCGGCGGCGATGTCCGCACACTGGAGGAGGCGGCCGCGTGAACGTCCTCGTCTATCTCCTGCCGCTCGCGTTGCTGCTGGGCCTCACCGGCCTCTTCGCCTTCCTGTGGAGCCTCAAGAGCGGCCAGTATGACGACCTCGACGGGGCCGCAGTGCGCGTCCTGTCGGACGATGACCTTCCCAGTTCGGCCCAGCCGCCGGCCGGCAAATCTCCGGGGGGCAAGTCTGCGGGTGGGCTGTCCGGCCGTGGTGCCCCGAAGCCATGAGACGCACCGCCTCCGCCCCCGAACCCCGCGCGGGCATGCTGGTGTGCGTCTGCGACCCGCAGCTCGACGCCCCCGCCAACGACAACGGGCCGCGCCCCGTCTCCACCTTCGGCCTGGCCCTCGGCTTCGCCTTCGCGGTGCTGGCGCAGACGGTGGCCTCCGCCGCCCTGCCGCTCGCCGGTGCACAACTGGCGCCACGGCCGGAGTTGGTCACCTGGCCGTTCGCGGCCATGCTGCTGGGGGCGGCGCTCGCCTCCTTCCCGGCGTCCTTCCTGCGCGATGCGTTCGGCCGGCGCACCGGGTTCGCGCTCGGCGCGTCGCTGGGCATCGCCGGCGGGGCGCTGCTGGTGGCGGCGCTGATACAGCGCCAGTTCGCCTGGGCGTGCCTTGGTGCCCTGTGGCTCGGCATGGCGCAGGGCTTCTCCTTCTTCTACCGGCACGAGGCCGCCGCCGCGAGCGGGCGGCCCGCCGCCGCCACAGCCGGCGTGTTGGCCGGCGGTGTCGCTGCCGCCTTTGCCGGGCCGACGCTCGCGGGCTTCGCCGAACAGCTCGCCGCGCCTTACTTCCTGGTCGGCGCCGCCGCGCTGGCGGCTCTCGCGCACACCTGCTCCCTCGGCGTCGCGGTCATGCTCGCCTCGGACCCGACCTCCGTGTTCCACCCCAAGGCCCGGGCGCCCTTGTCCGCCATCCTGTGGCCGACCCTGGTGGGCGGCGCGGCTTGGTTCGGCATGAATACCGTCATGTCCGGCGCGCCGCTGGCGCTGGTGGGCTGCGGCATCGGCGGGGCGGCGGTGTTCGGCTTCATCGCCTTGCATGTGGCCGCCATGTACGCACCCGCCGTGCCACTCGCCTTCGTGGGGGATCGCGTGCCGCCCCTCGTGATCGCGGTGGCAGGTGCGCTGCTGGTGGCCATCGGCATCCCGCTCCAGAGCCTGGGGACGCCGGAGACCATCACTGCCGCCCTCATCTGCGTGGGTGCCGGCTGGTCGGTGGCCACTGTGGGCGCGACAGCGTGGATCTATCGCGCCGGCCAGCCCAGCCGCCTCGCTTTGGCGCTGCATGACGGCGGCCTGTTCTTCGGCGCCATCTGCGGCGCGCTGCTGGGCTATGTTCTGGCCTGACGGCTTGGCCGAAGCGTGCGCCAGACGCTAGGAAAGGAGGGCACGCCCAATGGCCGGGAGCCCGCCTTGACCCATCCCTTCTCGCTGGACGGCCAGACCGCCCTCGTCACCGGCTCGGTGGCCGGCCTCGGCTTCGAGATCGCCACCGCCCTCGCGCTGGCGGGGGCCCATGTACTGGTGAACGGCCGGGACGCCGCACGCCTCGGCCCGGCGGTGACCACCATCATCCGCAAGGGCGGCAAGGCCGAGCCGTTCGTGCTCGACGTGTGCGATGCCGATGCGGTCACCAAGGCGATCGCTGCGGCGCCGCCCATCCACATCCTGGTCAACAATGCCGGCGCCCGCGACCGGCGCGGCTTCCTCGACATGGAGGACGCTGCGTTCCGCCGGCTGGTGGAGCTGGACCTGTTCGCCCCCGCCCATCTCACGCGGGAGGTGGCGAAAGGCATGGTGGCGCGCGGCAAGGGCGGGCGCATCATCAACATCACCTCCATCGCCGGGCCGCTCTCGCGGGCTGGGGATGCCGCCTACACCACCGCGAAGGGCGGGCTGGAGGCGTTGACGCGGGCGCTCGCGGCCGATCTGGGGCCGCATGCCATCACGGTGAACGCCGTCGCGCCCGGCTATTTCCTCACCGAGCCCAATGCCGAGCTGGCGCGCGACCAGGCGGTGGGGGAATGGCTGTCGCGCCGCACGTCGCTGGCTCGCTGGGGGCAGCCGGCCGAGGTGGCGGGGGCGGCGGTGTTTCTCGCGTCACCGGCGGCCTCCTACGTTACCGGCCATGTGCTGGCGGTGGATGGCGGCTACATGGCGCATTTTTGAGCGCCTTCGCTCTTGCCGCGTTCTTTCGCTCAAACGCCGCGCGGGCTTGTGCGCGCGGCTGCAGTGCTGTGAGGGCGGCTCAGCGCACCCAGAAGCGCGGCAGGAACAGCACCAGCACGGTCAGGATCTCCAGCCGCCCCAGCAGCATGGCCGCCGTGAGCAGCCACAGGGCGGAATCGGGCAGGACGCCGTAATTGGAGGCCGGCCCCACCAGCGGCCCCAGCCCCGGCCCCACATTGGCAAGGCAGGCGATGGCGGCGGAGAAGGCGGTCTTCAGGTCGAGGCCCAGCATGTTGAGGGCGACGCCGAACAGGAAGAAGGCAAGCAGATAGAGGAAGACGAAGGACAGTACCGAGGCGACCACGTCGTCCGCCACCGGCGCGCCGCCGTAGCGCAGGGGAAACACGCCGGCGCGGAACGAGATGCGCTTCAGGTGCTGGCGGATGGCCTTGGCGGTGATGGCGAGGCGCAGGGCCTTCAGGCCGCCGGAGGTGGAGCCGGTGCAGCCGCCGATGAACATCAGCACGAAGAAGATGGCGTCCGAGGTCGTACCCCAATTGGTGTAGTCCGCCGCCATGAAGCCGGTGGTGGAAATGAGCGAAGCGACCGTGAACAGCGCCCAGCGCAGCGCCGTCTCGCCGGAGGCGACGCCGCTGAAGGTGAGCTGCAGGAAGGAGAGGGTGGTGAACAGCGCCACGATGGCGAAGAACAGCCGCACCTCCGGATTGGAGAAGATGCGCCACGGGTCCCCGGACAGGGCGCGTACATAGAGCGGGAAGGGCAGGGCGGCCACGATCATGAAGACCACGGCCACATAATCCACCGCCGGCTTGGCGAACACGGTGATCGAGGTGTCCGAATTGGCGAAGCCGCCGCTCGACAGAGTGGACATGGCGATGGTGACGGCATCGAAGGGCTTCAGCCCCGCCATCAGGTAAAATCCGGCGCAGATGGCGGTGAGCAACACATAGGCGATGAGCAGGCGCTTGGCGATGGCGCCGGCGCGGGGCAGGAACTTCTCCGACTTGTCGGAGGATTCCGTGCGGAACAGCTGCATGCCGCCGATGGAGAGCATGGGCAGCACCGCGATGGCGATGGCGACGATGCCGATGCCGCCGAACCAGTGCAGCAGCGCCCGCCACAACAGGATGCCGGGCGACATGGCGTCCAGACCCGACATCACGCTGGCGCCGGTGGTGGTGAGCCCGGACATGCTCTCGAACATGGCGGCCGTGAAGGACAGCCGCGAGTGGCCCCACATGAGCGGCAGGGCCGCGAACAGCGACAGCACCACCCAGACCGAGGTGGTCAGGAGGAAGGCCTGCCTGAGGTCGAGCTTGCTGACCTTCTGGCTGCGACCGCTCATCCACAGCAGCACGCCGACGAAGATGGTGATGGCCGAGGCGCCGACGAAGGCGCCCTGTCCGCCGGACCGCGTGGCAAAATCCACCATCGCCGGCACCAGCATGGCGACGCCGAGGATGGCGAGGAGGACGCCGAGCGTCGCCGCCACCGGACGCAGGCTGAGCACCGAAACGGCCTCGGCCTCCACCGTTGGGATGCGCGCGGCGTGCATGACGTCCCCCTTCCCCTAAAGCGTTTTCAAGCGAAGTGGCTACCGGTTCGCGTGAAGAAAACGCGCCAACGCGAGATTCTAAAGCGCCCTCGAGCGGAGTGGATGCCGGGTTAGTTTAAGAAAATGCGATACGCAAACGAGATAGAGCATTTCCCGCGAACGGGCGTGCACGGAAAATGCTCTCGCCCGCGGCGTTTCTCAGTTCAGGACCCGGCGCACGTCCGGCACGTCGAGCGAGAAGGCCGGGATCTCGATGGAGAAGGTCTCGCCGTTGTCGGCCAGCATCTCATAGTGCCCGCTCATGATCCCGGTGGAGGTGTTGAGCGGCACGCCGCTGGTATATTCGAATCGGCCACCGGGCGGCAGGGTGGGCTCCTCGCCCACGACGCCGGCTCCATGGACCTCCTCGGTGTGCCCGTTGGCGTCGGTGATGACCCAGTGGCGGCCCTTCAGTTGCACGGTCTCCTGGCCCAAATTGGCCACCTCGACGGTATAAGCCCAAAAATGACGGCCCTGGTCGGGCTCCGATCGCTCCGCCACATAACGCGGCGTCGCGGTCACCTGAATATTTCGAGTGATGGCGCGGTACATACCCGCTCGAGCTCCCCTCACCGCGGGAGAAAATGCCCCCGCGGGCCACAGTGAACCCGCGTTGCCGTCCGGGCGCAACAGTCTGCTCCGCCCCGTGGCCGGAATGGAGCCGTTACAAGGCTCCGGCGGCGGTGGTGAGATCGGCGATCAGGTCGTCGGGATGCTCAAGCCCCACGGACAGGCGAAGCAGGCCGTCGGAAATCCCCATCTCGGCGCGGGCCTCCGGCGTGAAGCGCTGGTGGGTGGTGGTGGCTGGATGGGTGATGAGGCTCTTGGCATCGCCGAGGTTGTTGGAGATGCGGATCAGCCCGAGGGCGTTGGCGAAGCGGAAGGCGCCCTCCTTGCCGCCCTCCACCACGAAGGTCACGAGGGTGCCGCCACCCTTCATCTGCCGGCGGGCCAGCTCCGCCTGCGGATGGTCGGCGCGGCCGGGATAGAGCACCGTCTCGATCTTGGGCAGGCCGGCCAGCGCATCGGCGATGCGGCCCGCACTCGCCTGCATGCGCTCCACCCGCAGCGCCAGCGTCTCCAGGCCCTTCAGCATGATCCAGGCGTTGAAGGGCGAGATGGAGGGGCCGGTCTGGCGCAGGAAGGTCTGGAGGTGGTCGGTCACGAACTGCTGGGAGGAGAGGATGACCCCGCCCAGGCAGCGACCCTGGCCGTCCACATGCTTGGTGGTGGAATAGACCACGATGTCCGCGCCCAGCTCGAACGGATGCTGGAGCAGGGGGGTGGCGAACACATTGTCCACCACCAGGCGGGCGCCGGCGGCGTGGGCGATCTCAGCCACCGCCGCGATGTCGATCAGCTCCAGGGTGGGATTGGTGGGGCTCTCCAGGAAGAACACCTTGGTGCTCGGCCGCACCGCCGCCCGCCAGGCGGCGAGGTCCGTGCCGTCCACCAGCGTGGTTTCCACGCCGAAGCGCGGCAGGAAATCCTCCAGGATCCAGCGACAGGAGCCGAACAGGGCGCGCGCCGCCACCACATGGTCGCCGGCGGAGAGCTGGCACAGCAGCGCCGCGTTCACCGCCGCCATGCCGGAAGCCGTGGCCCGCGCCGCCTCCGCGCCTTCCAGCAGCGCCATGCGCTCCTCGAACATGGCGGTGGTGGGATTGCCGTAGCGGGAATAGACGAAGCCCGGATCCTCGCCCTTGAAGCGGGCCTCGCAGGACTCGGCGTTGTCGTAGACGAAGCCCTGGGTCAGGAACAGCGCCTCTGAGGTCTCCCCATAAGGCGAGCGGGTGGTACCGCCATGGACTAGGCGCGTCTCCGGGTGGAGTGTAAGGGGATCTTTGGGGATGAATTTGGGGGTTGGCTTTTGCGCCACGGACATGACGGTCTCCGGGGGAGGCCGAGGGGATCAGGCGCGGTTCGCCGCCGCGGTGGCCGGTGTGCGGCGCGCGCGGCTTGCCCGTCTGTTCGTCCCCGGCCTTTTAGCAAGGTTGTTTAACGTGGCTGCAAGCGGGCCGGCTCAAATTCACCACGAGTGAGCGGCAGTAAACGCCCGGCCTCCCCTTGGCGTCAAGGGTTTCGTCCGGTAAAGCGAACAAAAAGGACGGGAAAGCGGATATGACCGTGCGAGCGACGGAGCATCAGAAGCCCGGCATCCTGCCCGCCGAGGCCATTTCGGCGCTGAAGGCGACGGGTGCCATCTCCTGCCGCCGGCCGCTCGATGTGGACCAGATCCAGCCGGCGAGCCTGGACCTGCGGCTCGGCCGCACGGCGTGGCGGGTGCGCGCGAGCTTCCTGCCGGGGGCGGGCGTCTCGGTGAAGGAGCGCCTGGCCGATCTCGCCCTGCATGATTTCGACCTGGCCAAGGGCGCGGTGCTGGAGACCGGCTGCGTCTATCTGGTGGAGCTGTTCGAGCGCCTGAAGCTGCCGTTTGATCTGGCGGCGGCGGCGAACCCCAAGAGCTCCACCGGCCGGCTCGACGTGTTCGTGCGCGTCATCACCGATGGCGCGCGCGCCTTCGATACCATTCCGGCCGGCTACAACGGCCCGCTCTATCTGGAAATCTCCCCGCGCACCTTTCCCATCCTGGTGCGCACCGGATCGCGCCTGTCGCAGGTGCGGTTCCGCCGCGGGGTGTCGCGGCTGTCGGACCTCGAACTGCTGAGCCTCCAGTCCGCCGAATGCCTGGTGGACGCCGCCCAGCCGGACGTGGCGGCGGGTGGCATCGCGCTGGGGGTCGATCTCGCCGGCGAAGTGATCCCCGGCCTGCAGGGCTTCCGCGCCAAGAAGCACACGGGCGTCATCGACGTGGACGAGGCCGGCGTGCTCGACGTGGAGGATTTCTGGGAGCCCATCCGGGTGCGGCCCGGCCGCACGGCGGGGCTGGTGCTCGACCCCGACGCCTTCTACATCCTCGCCTCGCGGGAGGCGGTGCACGTGCCGCCGGACTACGCGGCGGAGATGGTGCCGTTCGATCCCCTGGTGGGCGAGTTCCGGGTGCATTATGCCGGCTTCTTCGATCCCGGCTTCGGCAATCCGGCGGCGGGTGGGCGCGGCGCCCGCGCGGTGCTGGAGGTGCGCTCGCGGGAGGTGCCCTTCATCCTGGAACACGGCCAGACGGTGGGCCGCCTCGTCTACGAGCGCATGGCGGGCCGCCCCGGCACCCTCTACGGCGCCGACATGCGCTCCCATTACCAGGGTCAGGGCCTGAAGCTCTCCAAGCATTTCAAGCCCGTGGGGACGTGAGAGCCAACGCGGCCCCTCACCCCTTGCCGACGGTCGCGGTTGCGGCCGCGCGCCCGGCGGCGATCATCTCCTCCTTGCGCCAGGGCACGGCGTCGTTCAGCGCGGCGTTGAGTTCGCGCAGCGGGCGCAGCACCGCATCGGAATAGGCGAGATAATCCGCCACCAGGGGCAGCACCTCCATCACGGCAGGGTCGTCCGCCATGCCCAGCACGGTGGAGACCGCGGCGTCCACCGCCGGCGTCGCCGCATCGGCGCTGCCGCTGCCGGCCTCGCCCAGCACCACCTCGAAGCCGGTGAGGATGCGCGAGCGTGCCGCCTCCACCACGGCCACCACCTCCTCGCGCGCATCGGCGCCCATGGCGGACAGGCGCAGGGCCACGTCCTCCATCAGGGCGAGATAGGTGATGAGCACGTCGAGGGTGGAGACGATGTTGGCCGCGTCCCCCGCCGAATGGCCGAACACCTGCTCGGCGCCGAGATTGGGCAGGCGCGTGCCCATGGCCCGCACGTCCTGGGCGAGGGCGGAAACGCTCGCCTTCTCCCCCTGGTGGGGCCACCAGGAGGCGAAGGCGACGCGGGAGCGGCGCACCAGCGTCTTCACCTCGGGTCGCAACTGCTCGGCGAGATACACCGGCAACACCAGGTAGGACACCACCAAGGCGATGGCGGCGCCGATGGCGGTCTCGTAGATGCGCGCCAGCATGCCCTCGGTGCCGAGCCCGGAAATGATGTGCAATCCCAGCACCACCGACAGGCCCACGGCGGCGGAGGCCACGTCGTAGCGGTCCTTCTGGGTGACGAGGGCGATCATCTGGGCCGCCATGCACAAGGCGGCGAGAATCCAGATGTGCGGGCCAAGGCCGAGGAACAGGGCCATGCCAAGCACCACGCCGATGAGCGTACCGATGGTGCGGTAGCGCACCCGCATGTAGGTCTCGCCCACGCTGTTGCCGATGACGAACATGACCGTCATGGTCGCCCAATAGGCGTGGTCGAGGTGCACCCCGAGGTCGAGGGCGGTGGTGACGGCGGTGGCGATGGCCCCCTGGCAGGCGACGCGCATGGGCGCGGACAGGGTGCGCCGGCCGTCCGGCCCCTTCACCAGTGTGGGGATGACGCGCAACACCGGCGGGGTGGGCGCTGTTTCATCGTGGGGCGGCGGAAACGGCGCGGTCTCGGCGGCGGCGATGCCGGTGACCACAAGGGAGAGCCGGTCGAACGCGGTCAGCGCCCGCAGCAGCGCGAAGCGGGCGTCCGGCGGCAGCTCCGACGCGAAGGCGAGGCGGCGCAGGGACGCCACCGCACGCTCGTAACGCTCCTCCGCGTGCACGTCGGAGATGTCCACCGCCTCGAGCCTTCGGGCGATGTGATCGGCGGCGGCGGCGAAGGGGTGGCGCCAGTCCGGCGTGTTCGGCGCCTTCTGCGGCACGCAGCTGGCGAGCAGCTGAACCGCCACCCGCAGCCGATAGAAGTGCACCCTCAGGCGCTCGAAGTCCGGCTGCGCGGTGGGATCCTCGGCGATCGCCGACGCGAGCGCGTTCCACACCCGGCCGCGCAGGTTCTCAAGCGCGTCGTTCGCCTCTTCCGGGAAATGCCGGCCGTGGCGCACGGCTTCCGACAGTTCGCGCAGATAGCTCGCCACCGCGCCCTGCATGTCGAGCGTCGTCTCGACGAAGGCATTGACGGCGGAGGGCCGCCAGGGGGACAGGCGCACCGCCGCCGCCACCAGGGCGCCCTGGCAGAAGGCGGCGAGCAGCAGCGCTGCTTGGATCCGCGTCGGCTGGAGGATGGTGCCCACCGTGGCGACGACGATGAGCGCGAGGCCGAGCCTCTGCCCGTCCATGCCATAGCGCCGCAGCGCCAGGGCCAAGAAGGCGAGGGGGATGAGCAGCAGCTTCTGGACGATGTCGTTGCCCGGCCCCTCGCCGGGGCCCACCAGCGTCAGCGCCAGCAGGAAGGCGAAGCCGATGCCGAACAGGCGCCCCATGGTGCGCGCCTCGGCGGCGACGCTCGCCGCCGGATTGAAGCTGATCATCACCAGCGCGGCACAGCCGGCCATCATGGGAAAGGTCACGTTCATGCCCAGCCGGAACGCGCTCGAGGTCGCGTAGCCCACCAGGATGACGATCACGAACGAAACGCCGAGATGGAACGCCCGCGTAAGATCGACCCCGCCGGGATCATGGTCGGCAAGCCACCCCTTCAGCCGGTCGAGGAGCGGCTTGCGGGGGCGGGGCGATGGCGAAGGAATCGGCGACGACAGTGGGGGCGACATGGGGACGGGTCCGGGGCGGCGCGACGTCTCGGGCATGGGCGGAGGAATTCATGCTTCGCCGGGCCTGTCCAGTGCGGCAAGAGCTGCGCCGGCATGCATTCAACTTTTCCCGCATCTGCTCTATAGCCAGCCCTGCCTTCGGCGAAGCACGGCGCCGAGACTTCCTTGCGGCGAACGGGAATGGGCTCAATGACAGCGGAAACGAAGGCGCGGGTACGGGAATTGTATGCGGCGAAGCTGGCCGCGGGCGATATTTCGGACGATCCGGCGCAGGCCATGGTGGTGCAGGAGTTCGCCCGCCTGGAGCTGGAGCTGCGCGAGCGGGCCATGGCGCAGAAGTCCTCGGCGCTGGGCTGGCTGTTCCAGCGCCGCGCCCCGGTGACCCCCAAGGGCATGTATGTCTACGGCAAGGTCGGCCGCGGCAAGACCATGCTCATGGACCTCTTCTTCGACGCCCTGCCGTCCCGGGCCAAGCGGCGGGCCCATTTCCACGAATTCATGGGCGACGTGCACGAGCGCATCTTCCGCGAACGCCAGGCCCAGAAGCAGGGCGACCGCAAGGCCTCAGACCCCATCATCGCGGTGGCGGCGGCGTTGGCCGACGAGGCGAAGATCCTGTGCTTCGACGAATTCCACGTCACCGACATCGCCGACGCCATGATCCTCGGACGGCTGTTCGAGAAGCTGTTCGCCGACGGCGTGGTGGTGGTGGCCACCTCCAACGTGGCGCCGAAGGACCTGTATTCCGGCGGCCTCAACCGCGCGCTGTTCCTGCCGTTCATCGGCATGATCGAGGAGCGCATGCAGGTGATGACGCTGGATTCGCGCACCGATTACCGCATGGAGAAGCTGGAAGGGGTGTCCACCTGGCACACGCCCCTCGGCCCCGAGGCGGATGCGGCGGTGGCGCAGGCGTGGCGCCGGCTCGCCGGTCCCGGCGGCGGCGTGCCCGGAGAGGTGCTGCTGAAGGGCCGGCGCGTCGCGATCCCGGCCATGGCCAACGGCGCGGCGCGCTTCACCTTCGCCGACCTGTGCGAGGCGGCGCTTGGTCCCAACCCCGACTACCTGCGGCTCGCGCGCATGTTCCACACCCTCGTGCTGGAGCACATCCCGATCCTGGGGCCGGACCAGCGCAACGAGGCCAAGCGCTTCATCTCGCTGATCGACACGCTCTACGATTCCAACGTGAAGCTCATCGCCTCCGCGGCGGCGGCGCCGGATGCGCTTTATCTCGGCACCGAGGGGGCGGAGGCGTTCGAGTTCGCGCGCACGGTGTCGCGCATCCACGAGATGCGCTCGGGCGAATATCTGGCAAAGCCTCACGGCCGTCCGGATTCGGCAGCGTCCGGGGATACGACGGGCCTGGTGGAGACGTAAGAGCTCGAAGGCCCGACCCAGGGGGCGGACGCGATGGTCCGCTCCGGAGGGTTCAAACATCGGCAGATCGTTCCCGCCCGGGGCATGGGCTCATGCCGTGCTCGTGCGCGACGATGGGTGGTCAAAAACAATCATGGCCGGGACAGGCCCGGCCATGACGGCATTCCAATGAACGACGCATTCCGCCTCAGCGCGGCAGTGTGGTCGCGCCCATGAGTTCCTTGTCGATGGCGTGGGCGGCCTGGCGCCCCTCGCGGATGGCCCACACCACCAGCGACTGGCCGCGCCGCATGTCGCCCGCCGCGTACAGCTTGGGCACGGACGTGGCGTAGGCGAGGTCGTCGGCCTCCACGTTGCCGCGCTTGTCCAGCGCCGCGCCGGACTGCTCGATGAGGCCGGGATGGGCCGCATGGGCGAAGCCGATGGCGAGGAACACGAGGTCCGCGCGCAGCACGAACTCGGTGCCGGGGATGGGCTGGCGCTTCTGGTCCACGCGGGCGCACTTCACGCCGGTAACGCGGCCGTTGCGTCCCTCGATGCCCAGGGTGGCGCAGGCGAACTCACGCTCGGCGCCCTCGGCCTGGGAGGAGGAGGTGCGGAACTTGGTGGGCCAATAGGGCCACACCGCCAGCTTGTCCTCCTTCATGGGAGGCACGGCGCGGATGTCGAGCTGGGTGACCGAGAGCGCACCCTGCCGGAAGGCGGTGCCCACGCAGTCCGAAGCGGTGTCGCCGCCGCCCACCACCACCACGTGCTTGCCTCCGGCGAGGATCGGGATCTCGTTGACCGGCTCGTCGCCCTCGCGGCGGTTCGACTGCACGAGATAGGGCATGGCGAAGTGCACGCCCTCCATCTCCTGGCCCGGCAGCTTGGGATCGCGCGGGGCTTCCGAGCCGCCGGCCAGCAGAACGGCGTCGTGGCTGTCGAGCAGTTCCTGGAACGGCCGGACGATGCCGATGTTCTCGTTGTAGTGGAACGTCACGCCTTCCGCTTCCATCTGCTTCACGCGGCGGTCGATGTGGTGCTTTTCCATCTTGAAGTCGGGGATGCCGTAGCGCAGCAGGCCTCCGGCCTTGGGCTCGCGCTCATAGACATGCACGTCGTGGCCGGCGCGGGCGAGCTGCTGGGCGGCGGCAAGGCCCGCCGGGCCGGAGCCGACGATGGCGACGGTCTTGCCGGTCTTGACCAGAGCCGGCTCGGGCTTGATCCAGCCCTTCTTCCACGCCTTGTCGGCGATGGCCTGCTCCACCGTCTTGATGGTGACGGGCATGTCCTCGAGGTTCAGCGTGCAGGCTTCCTCGCACGGGGCGGGGCAGACGCGGCCGGTGAACTCGGGGAAATTGTTGGTGGTATGGAGGTTGCGCGCGGCTTCCTCCCACTCGTCGCGATAGACGAGGTCGTTCCAGTCCGGAATCTGGTTGTGCACCGGGCAGCCGTTGGGCCCGTGGCAGAAGGGGATGCCGCAATCCATGCAGCGCGCCGCCTGGTTCGTCACCTCGGCGTCGGGCAATGGCAGCGTGAACTCGCGGAAATGGCGGATGCGGTCGGAGGCGGGCTGATACTTCTGCTCCCGCCGGTCGATCTCCAGAAAACCCGTGACCTTGCCCATCAGAACCCCTTAGGCGAACCTCGTTGAGGGAACCGCCGCGCGCACCGCATCAGTCCGGGTGCCGCACCACGTGTCCAAATACAAGAATTGTTCCAGCTTGAGGACTCGGAATTCGCGCGCCTGATCCGCGCGCCCGTCCAGGTCCAGCACACCGGCGTCCAGCACACCGGCCGAACGTCCTCTCCCGCTTGCGGGAGAGGACGAGAAGAGCGCGGGCTTTGCGCTATTCCGCCGCCGCCAGGCCGCGGCGCTTTTCCATGTCGCGCAGGGCGCGTCGGTATTCCACCGGCATCACCTTGACGAACTTGGAGCGGTAATCGGCCCAGTTGTCGAGGATCGCCTGCGCTCGCGCCGAGCCGGTGTAATGCAGGTGCTTGGCGATGAGCTGGTGCAGGCGTTCCTCGTCGTGGCGGGACATGTCGCCCTGCACGTCGATGCGGCCCTTGAACTCCAGGTCGCCGCCGTGGTGGTGGAGGCGTTCCAGCAGGTCCTCCTCCTCCTCCACCGGCTCGAGGTCCACCATGGAGAGGTTGCAGCGCTTGGCGAAGCTCTTGTCCTCGTCCAGCACATAGGCGACGCCGCCGGACATGCCGGCCGCGAAGTTGCGCCCGGTCTGGCCGATCACCACCACGATGCCGCCGGTCATATACTCGCAGCCGTGGTCGCCAGTGCCTTCAACAACGGCGATTGCACCGGAATTGCGCACCGCGAAGCGCTCGCCGGCGATGCCGCGGAAGTAGCATTCGCCCTCGGTGGCGCCGTACATCACCGTGTTGCCGACGATGATGGAGTGTTCCGCCACGATGGCCGCATTGGCCGGAGGCCGGACGATGATGCGCCCGCCCGACAGGCCCTTGCCCACATAGTCGTTGGCCTCGCCGATGAGGTCGAAGGTGACGCCGGCGGCGAGAAACGCTGCGAATGCCTGGCCCGCGGTGCCGCTCAGCTCCACATGGATGGTGTCGTCCGGCAGGCCCTGGCCGCCGTAGGCCTTGGCCACGGCACCGGACAGCATGGCGCCGGCCGAGCGGTCCACCGAGCGGATCGGCGTCTTGATCTCGACGCGCTCGCCCTTTTCCAGCGCCGGAGCGGCCTTGGCGATGAGGGTGCGGTCCAGCACCTTCTCGATGGGATGGTGCTGGCGCTCGGTGTGGCGGATGCCCACCTCGGGCGGCATGTCGGGCTTGGCGAAGATGCGCGAGAAGTCGAGGCCCTTCGCCTTCCAGTGGTTGATGGCCTCATTCTGGTCGAGCACCTCGGAGCGGCCCACCATCTCGTCGATCTTGCGGAAGCCGAGGGAGGCCATGATCTCCCGCACTTCCTCGGCGACGAAGAAGAAGTAGTTGATCACGTGCTCGGGCGTGCCCTTGAAGCGCTTGCGCAGCACGGGGTCCTGGGTGGCCACGCCCACCGGGCAGGTGTTCAGGTGGCACTTGCGCATCATGATGCAGCCCGCCGCGATGAGCGGGGCGGTGGAGAAGGCGAACTCGTCGGCGCCGAGCAGGGCGCCGATGATCACGTCGCGGCCGGTGCGCAGGCCGCCGTCCACCTGCAGCGCGACGCGCGAGCGCAGGCGGTTGGCCACCAGGGTCTGCTGGGTCTCGGCGAGGCCCATCTCCCACGGCGAGCCGGCATGCTTGATGGAGGTGAGAGGCGACGCACCCGTGCCACCCTCGAAGCCGGAAATGGTGATGTGATCGGCGCGCGCCTTGGCGACGCCGGCCGCCACCGTGCCCACGCCCACCTCGGACACGAGCTTCACCGACACGTCCGCGTCGGGATTCACGTTCTTGAGGTCATAGATGAGCTGGGCGAGGTCCTCGATGGAATAGATGTCGTGGTGCGGCGGCGGCGAGATGAGGCCGACGCCGGGGGTGGAGTGGCGCACCTTGGCGATCACCGCGTCCACCTTGTGGCCGGGGAGCTGGCCGCCCTCGCCAGGCTTGGCGCCTTGGGCCACCTTGATCTGCATCACGTCAGAATTGACGAGATATTCCGCCGTCACGCCGAAGCGGCCGGAGGCCACCTGCTTGATGGCGGAGCGCATGCTGTCGCCATTGGGCAGGGGCTTGAAGCGCTCGGGCTCCTCGCCGCCCTCGCCGGTGTTCGACTTGCCGCCGATCCGGTTCATGGCGATGGCGAGCGTGGTGTGCGCCTCGCGGGAGATGGAGCCGAACGACATGGCCCCGGTGACGAAGCGCTTCACGATGTCGGCGGCGGGCTCCACCTCCGACAGGTCCACCGGCGCCTGGCCCAGTTCTTCCGCGCTCTTGATGCGGAACAGGGAGCGCACCGTGAGCAGGCGGGAGTCATGGTCGTTGATCATGGTGGAGAAGGCGCGGAACTTGTCCCGCGCATTGCCGCGCACGGCGTGCTGCAGCTCGGCCACCGATTCCGGCGACCAGGCATGGTCCTCGCCGCGGATGCGGTAGGCATATTCGCCGCCCACATCCAGCGCCATGCGGAAGATCGGGGCGTCGGAGAAGGCGAGGGTGTGGCGGCGCTCGCTTTCCTCGGCGATCTCGGCGAGGCCCACGCCCTCGATGGTGGTGGCGGTGCCGAAGAAATACTTGTTCACCAGCTCGGAGGAGATGCCCACCGCGTCGAAGATCTGCGCGCCGCAATAGGACTGGTAGGTGGAGATGCCCATCTTGGACATCACCTTCAGCAGCCCCTTGTCGATGGACTTGATGAAGCGCTTGACGATCTCCTTGTCGTCCACCTCCTCCGGGATCTCGTCCTTCATGGAGAGCAGGGTCTCGAAGGCGAGATAGGGGTTGATGGCCTCGGCGCCGTAGCCGGCGAGGCAGGCGAAATGGTGCACCTCGCGCGCCTCGCCCGTCTCCACCACCAGGCCCACGGAGGTGCGCAGGCCCTTGCGGATCAGGTGGTGGTGCACGGCGGCGGTGGCGAGCAGCGCCGGGATCGGGATGCGGTCCGGGCCGACCAGGCGGTCGGACAGGATGATGATGTTGTAGCCGCCGTGAACCGCCGCCTCGGCGCGCTCGCACAGCCGCTCGACCGCGTCGCTCATGCCCGCCGCGCCCTTGTCGGACGGGTAGGTGATGTCGAGGGTGCGGGTGTCGAACCGCTCTTCCATGAAGCCGATGGAACGGATCTTCTCCAGGTCCTCATTGGTGAGGATGGGCTGGCGCACTTCCAGCCGCTTGCGGCGGGCGGTGCCTTCCAGGTCGAAGATGTTCGGCCGCGGCCCGATGAAGGAGACAAGGCTCATCACCAGCTCCTCGCGGATCGGGTCGATGGGCGGGTTCGTCACCTGGGCGAAGTTCTGCTGGAAGTAGGTGTAGAGCAGCTTCGACTTGTTGGAGAGCACGGAGATGGGCGTGTCCGTGCCCATGGAGCCCACCGCTTCCTGGCCGGTGATGGCCATGGGCGCCATGAGGAGCTTGAGATCCTCCTGGGTGTAGCCGAACGCCTGCTGGCGATCGAGCAGGGCCACGTCGGTGCGCACCTCGCGCGCCTCCACGGGGCGCAGGTCCTCCAGCACCAGCTGGGTGTGCTTCAGCCACTCCTTGTATGGATTGGCGCGGGCGAGCTGGGTCTTGATCTCCTCGTCGGGAACGAGGCGGCCTTCCACGAGGTCCACCAGCAGCATCTTGCCGGGCTGGAGGCGCCACTTGGTGACGATCTTCTCCTCGGGCAGGGTCAGCACGCCCATTTCGGAGGCGAGCACGATGGTGTCGTCGCTCGTCACCATGTAGCGGGCGGGGCGCAGGCCGTTGCGGTCGAGGGTCGCGACGATCTGGCGGCCGTCGGTGGCGACAATGGCGGCCGGACCGTCCCACGGCTCCATGAGGGCGGCGTGGTATTCGTAGAAGGCGCGGCGTTCCTCGTCCATGAGCGGATTGCCCGCCCAGGCCTCGGGCACCAGCATCATGGCCGCGTGGGGCAGGGAATAGCCGCCCTGGGTCAGGAATTCGAGCGCGTTGTCGAAGCAGGCGGTGTCCGACTGGCCCTCATAGGAGATGGGCCACAGCTTGGAGATGTCGGCGCCGAACAGCTCGGTGTCCACGGAGGCCTGGCGCGCCGCCATCCAGTTGACGTTGCCGCGCAGGGTGTTGATCTCGCCGTTGTGCGCCACCATCCGGTAGGGGTGGGCCAGCGGCCAGGCCGGGAAGGTGTTGGTGGAGAAGCGCTGGTGCACCAGGGCGAGCGCGCTCTCGAAGTCCGGATCGTGCAGGTCGGCATAATAGGCGCCCAGCTGGTCGGCCAGGAACATGCCCTTGTAGACCAGCGTGCGACACGACAGCGACACCGGGTAATAGCCGGCGGTGCGCGGGTCCTTGGAGCCATAGACGGTGTTGGAGATCACCTTGCGCAGCACGAACAGGCGGCGCTCGAAGCCGTCCTCGTCGCCGGCGAACTCGCCGCGGCCGATGAACACCTGGGCGTGCTTGGGCTCGGTGGGCAGCACGCTCCAGCCGAGGGAGGAATTGTCGGTGGGCACGTCGCGCCAGCCAAGGATGACGAGGCCTTCCTCCGCCACCGCCCGCTCATAGGTGGCGCGCACGATCTGCTCGCCCTCGGGATCGCGGGGCAGGAAGATGTGGCCCACCGCATAGAGGCCGGGCTCCGGCAGGGAGAAGCCGAGCCGCGCCGCTTCCTTCAGGAAGAACTTGTGGGGGATCTGCACCAGCATGCCCGCGCCGTCGCCGGCGCGCGGGTCGGCGCCCACGGCGCCGCGGTGCTCCAGGTTGAGCAGGATGTTGATGCCGTCCTGGATGATGCGGTGGGACTTGCGGCCCTTGATGTCGGCGATGAAGCCGACGCCGCAGGCATCCTTCTCATGGGCGGGGTCGAACAGGCCGAAGGGTTCCGGACGGCCGACGATCGCCGTGTCTTTCACGGCGGCGGCCGGCCGAGCCACGCTTCCGTTCAAGCCATCTGTGCGATCCATCGCTGCCATCTCGTCGTTCCTTCTGTGCTGGCGGCCGGGCAGATGCGCCCCGCCGTCCTTCCCCATCTCTTGCCCTTGCGCCGCGATCCGGGTTCCCCGCGGATCGGGCTGCAGCCCTCATCGGTCCGGGCCTGCCCGATGATGTCCTACGGCTACGCTGCAACTTTTGCACCACTGCCGCGCCGCACAGAAGGCCCCCCGTTCGTATGAACGCGAGCTTGAGACAATCTGAGCCATCGACACGGGAGATAGGGAAGCATGGTTTCCCTATCTCGTGGAACATGCCAGAAAAGCGGCACGCCTACAAGCGCCTCAATGGCGCAAAAGCAGCCGGATCGGCGAAAAGTTGCGTTCAATACCGTCAGGACGAAAGAACGGTACGGCGCGCGGCGCCGCGACGCAACGGAGTTTCGGGCGGCCCCTCAATGGCTGTCGCCGTGACACCGCGGGCGCGTCCAAAGGCTGCCGCATTGGGCGCCTTAAGTTCCATGGGATTCATGTGCCCGGACCGTCCGTCGGCGGGGCTGGTGTTCAGGCTTCGACGCGCCGGCTGGCGTGTCGGGACAAATGAGGTTCAAGAATGGAGAGGTGCGCCATGCCGCGAACCCTCACAGGTCCCCTGCGCTTCGGGATCGGTGCCTTAATTTTGAGCGCTGCGATTATGCCATCTGCCCCCATAGCGGCACAGGTGCTGATCTATGAGGGGCCCTATGGCTATGAGCGACCCTACGGGCCGCCGCCCCGTGGCTATGTGCCCGCGCCGCCGCGCGGCTATGGCATGCTGCCGCCGGGCGAGGTGCGCGCCATCGTGGTCGGCATGGGCTACCGGCAGGTGTCGCGGCCGCGTCTGGCCGGCCGCACCTATGTGGTGACGGCGGTGGACGAGGACGGGCCGGCCGTGCTCCGGCTCGATGCCTTCACCGGCCGTGTGGTGAGCGCGCGCAGCGTCTATGGCGGTCCGACCATCGCCGTGCCGACGCCGCCCGGGCCTGGACCCCGCCGCCCCCCGCCGCCCCCGGCCCCACCGCGGTCCCAGCCGCCGGTGGCTGCGGCTCCGTCATCGCCCGCCAAGCCCCTGCCGCCGTCGCGTCCGCCTGAGCCGGCCGTGGCTACGGTGACGCCGGCCCCGGCCGTGCCCCAAGCTGTGCCCCAGGTCGCTCCGGCGCCGGATGCGGCCAAGGCCGCCACGCCGCAAACTCCTGCTTCGCCTCAGCCGGCCGCCGCGCCGCCGTCACCGCCGGCGCAATCCGCCGCTCCGCAGGCCGCGCCGGCCAATCCGGGGGCAACCCCCGCGAGCCCGGAGGCTGGACGGTCCGCGGCGCAATCGGCGTCGGCCGCGCCGCAAAAGCGCAAGGCCGGGGCGGGCACCGCGACCACGGACACGGCCACCGCCGGATCAGCCTCAGTGCTGTCGCGACCGAAGGCGCAATAAAGAAAACGGCCGGTGAGCTTGCTCACCGGCCGTGGGTTTAGAATGTGTCCGGGCGTCGCCCGCGATCCAGCCCCGGCCGCAGGCGGCCGGAAACGCGTCAGGCGAAATAGGCGGCCGCCACCAGGCCGACCACCAGGACGCCGAGGAAGCCGAGGGTGACGAGCCCGAGCCGCTTCTCGATGAACTCCCGCGCCGACGGTCCGAAATAATGCAGGATCGCCGCGAGAATGAAGAAGCGCGCGCCGCGGGTGATGATCGACAGCACCACGAACCAGAACAGGTTGTAGTCGGCGAAACCCGAGGTGATGGTCACGAGCTTGAAGGGGATGGGCGTCAGCCCCTTCAGCAGGATCACCCAATGGCCGTAATGGGCGTAGGCGGCGCGGAACTGGTCCACCTTCGAGCCGTAGCCGTAAAGGTCGATCAGGAACTTGCCGACGCTGTCATAGAGCAGCGCGCCGATGGCGTAGCCCACCAGCCCCCCGAGCACCGACGCGACGGTGGCGATGAGCGCATAGCGCCAGGCGCGATCCGGGCGCGCCAGGGTCATGGGCACCTGCAGCACGTCCGGCGGCACCGGGAAGACGGAGCTTTCCGCAAATGCAACCAAAGCGAGCGCCCAGGGCGCCGACGGCTTCGCGGAATAGGCGATGATCCAGTCGTAGAGCTTGCGGAGCATGGGCGCCTTGTGCGGTGCGGTATAAAAGGTCCCTCGGCTTAGAGCGTCCCACCGGTCGAGTAAAGCGCCAGGAGGCTGTGAAAGGCCCCCGCGACATCCCGCCAGACCCCCCTCACGACACGTAAACCATTGCTTTACCGTGATCTCCACGCGACGGCGGGCTGTGACCGGCCGGACACAGACAGGGCGTTTCGTGCGGTGTAAGACCACAGGCACCGAAACCTGAGTCGCGCGGGGCGAGCCCCGGTTTCGGTGCCGATGGGCATGGTGCCGCTGTTCGGGAGAAATCCCGGAACCCAGGTGGGGCCAGCCTGTTCAGGCTTTATGAACCGCTGCTGAAGTACGTGTTCAGCTCTTGTGCGGCGCATGGCGACTAAAGCATGCGACGTCGGGGCGATGCACAATTCGGCTCGGTCTGGCCGCGACCAAGTTGAGGGATGAGGATGTTCAAGCGAATCGCCGTGTTTGCCGCTCTCGTGCTCGGCTATGTCCTGACGGGAATGGCGCTGAACGCCAGCCAGCCGAACCCGGGCACGCCCCTCGCCGCCCCCATGACGGAGAGCGAGTGACGGAGAGCGAGTGATCGCACCCGCCGCGCTGGCCCCGTGCCGGCGCAGCGTGCGAGGCCGGGCCTGATCCGGACATTCTACCACTGAAACGAAAAAGGCCGGGCGAGACCCGGCCTTTTCTTTTGCTTGCATCATGACCCAAGGGCAGGGGGGCTCCGGGGCGCTGCCGCCAGCCGGAGCCTCGCCCGGCTCAGTGCGCGGCCGCCTTCTTAGCGGGCACGAGATCGGCAGCGGTGACCGGCGGCACGGCGAGGATGTCGCCGAGGCCGGCCATGGCCGCGCGCTGGCGCACCAGGGCCAGAACCACGTCGAGGGTGGGGGTGGGCAGTTCGAGCATCTGCGCCATTTCCTGGACCACGCTCACCAGCGGGTCGATCTCCATGGGGCGATCGCGCTCCAGGTCCTGCAGCATGGATGTCTTGTGGGCGCCCACCGCGCCTGCGCCATTGATGCGCCGCTCCACGTCCACGCGGAAGTTGATGCCCAGCTTCTCGGCGACGGCCTTGGCTTCCAGCATCATGGAGCGGGCCACGGCGCGGGTGCCGGGATCGGCGGCGATGATGTCGAGGGTGGCGTGGGTGAGGGCGCTGATGGGATTGAAGCAGAGGTTGCCCCACAGCTTCAGCCACAGCTCGTCGCGGATGTTGGTCAGCACCGGCGCGCGAAGGCCGCCCTTCTCCATCATCTGGCTGAGCGCGGTCACCCGCGGCGTGATCTCGCCCGAGGGCTCGCCGAGGGGGAACTTGTCGCCGTAGATGTGCTGGATCACGCCCGGCGCCACCACCTCGGTGGC
Organism: Xanthobacter oligotrophicus; assembly: GCF_008364685.1. Classification (GTDB taxonomy): domain Bacteria; phylum Pseudomonadota; class Alphaproteobacteria; order Rhizobiales; family Xanthobacteraceae; genus Xanthobacter; species Xanthobacter oligotrophicus. Next base: position 179,366 of record NZ_VTTL01000003.1, on the reverse strand, counting down.
CGGATAGACGATGCAGCCGAGCGCGCGCTCGGGTCCCAGCACCTCCCACTGGCGGGCGCCGGGATCGATGGTCGACAGGGTCCGGTTCTCCAGCGCGCCGCCATGCTTGTAGAAATACCAGTAGGGCACGCCATTTACGGCGGTGACGATGGCGGTGTCGTTGCCCATGAGGGGGCGCAGCCGCTCCACCACGCCCGGCACCGAATGGCCCTTGAGGGCGATGATGACGTAATCCTGCGGGCCCAGCTCGCGGGGATCGTCGGTGGCGCGGACATGGCTCACGCGCTCCTCGCCGTTGATCAGCAGCTTCAGGCCGTTGGTCTGCATGGCTTCCAGATGGCCGCCGCGGGCCACCAGGCTCACCTCGGCTCCGGCGCTGGCGAGCTGGGCGCCCAGATATCCGCCGATGGCTCCGGCTCCGTAGATGCACACCTTCATGGCAGATCCCTCCTGATGGTTCATTACGTATTATGTATGCCAGACTAGAGCGCACGCTCCGCCCTTGGCAACCATGGTCTCCACGATAGCAGTGGAAATTAATTCCGGAAGATGGAAAATTTGTCACAGGGTGGACGTCGGCCGCCGTCCAGCTACTTTGGGGGCCGACGCACAGAGCCGCAGCCGAACAGGTAGGGAGTATTGGGATGCCGGAGACCGAGGTCGCACCACGCCGCAGGGGTCGCCCCGCCTCGGGCACCGCCGCCGAGGGTGGGGCCGAGGTCCAGTCGCTGGATCGCGCCATCGCCCTGCTGCGGGTGGTGGCGGACCAGGACGGCATGGCGCTGGCCGAGATCGCCCGTCGGGCGGAGCTGCCGGTGTCCACGGTGCACCGCCTGCTGACGACGCTGGAGAAGCGCCAGCTGGTGAATCACGATCTGTCCACCGGCCTGTGGACCGTGGGGCTCGGCCTGTTCCGCATCGGCTCGGCCTACCTGCGCATCCGCAAGCTGCCGGACATCGGCCGCCCGGTGATCCGCCGGCTGCTGCATGAGACCGACGAGACCGTGAACCTCGCCATGTTCGATGCCATGGAGCTGGTGGTGGTGGCCCAGGCGGAGGCCCATGCGCCGGTGCGCGCCTTCTTCCGGCTCGGGGCGCGGCTGCCGCTGCATGCCACCGCCGCCGGCAAGGCGGTGCTGGCCGCCGCCACGCCCGCCTTCCGCGGCGCCTGCCTCGGCCAGATCCGCTACGAGCCCTTCACCACCGCCACCCACCGCGAGGAGCGGGCGCTGATGGACGACGTGAGCGAGATCCTGGAGCGCGGCTTCGCCGTGGACCGGGAGGAGCATGCGCCGGGCATGCGGGCGGTGGCGGCCGCTATTCTCAACGAATGGCGCGATCCCATCGGCGCCGTCTCGGTCTCCGCGCCCGCCGTGCGCATGAGCGAGGACCGCATCCTGCGCCTCGGCCGCCGCGTCGCCGCCGCCGCCGAGCAGATGACGCGGCTTTATTCCGGCGTCGATGAAAGCGTTTCGCAGGATTATGCGGCGTATCGGTAAGGTCTGTTGACTGAATTGGCATACAGTATTCCAAATATTGGGATACGGAGTACCAAATTCGGAATTGAAAATTCCAATTGACACAAGGGAAGCTCATTATACTCTTCCGGAGCCGCCCTAACGTAAGCGGTGGTAACGCCAAATAGAGCGCCAGCTCGAACAAGACGTGAGAGCCTGCTTCGGCCTGATCACATCGTCATCCGGCCGGTAAAGCGGTGTCTCTCCTGAAATCGAGGGACGGATCCTGTGCGCGGGCCGGCCGGCCCGTATGCATGCGGCTCCCATCTCGATCGGCACAAGTCTCGATTCGGCACACGTCTCGATCCGCAAAACAAAAACGCGGACGATCCGGGAGGAAGACCATCATGCATTCGGCAATCGCCAGAACCATCCGGCGAGGTGTAGCCGCGCTCGCCGTGGCCGCAGCTTTTTCCCCCCTGGCGGCGCACGCCTGGGAACCGACCAAGACCGTGGAATTCATCGTGCCGGCGGGTACGGGCGGAGGTGCCGACCAGATGGCGCGCATGATTCAGGGCATTGTTCAGAAGAACAACCTGATGACCCAGCCCCTGGTCGTCATCAACAAGTCCGGCGGCGCCGGCGCCGAAGGCTTTCTCGACGTGAAGGGCTCCAACCGGAACCCGCACAAGATCATCATTTCCCTGTCCAACCTCTTCACCACGCCGCTCGCCACCGGCGTGCCCTTCTCCTGGAAGGACATGACGCCGGTTTCCATGCTCGCCCTCGACGAATTCATCCTGTGGGTGAATGCGAAGGCACCCTATAGCGACGTGAAAGGTTATCTCGATGCGCTGAAGGCGGCGTCGGGCGACCAGATCTTCAAGATGGGCGGCACCGGCTCCAAGCAGGAAGACCAGATCATCACCGCCGCCATCGAGCAGAAGACCGGCGCCAAGTTCATCTATGTGCCCTACAAGGGCGGCGGCGACGTGGCGGCGCAGCTTGTGGGCGGCCATGTCACCTCGTCGGTGAACAATCCCATCGAGGCGGTGTCCCAGTGGCGCGCAGGCGAGCTGAAGCCGCTTTGCGTGTTCGACGACAAGCGCCTGCCCTACAAGGAGCCCATCGCCAGCGGCAAGGCGTGGGCCGACATTCCCACCTGCAAGGAAGCCGGGCTCGACATCGAATATTTGATGTTGCGCGGCATCTTCATGCCGCCGGGCGCCTCGAAGGAACAGGTCGACTATTTCGTCGACCTGTTCAAGCGGGTGCGCGCCACGCCCGAATGGCAGGACTTCATGCAGAAGGGCGCCTTCAACACCACCGCCCTCACCGGCACGGACTATGCCGCCTGGCTCGACAAGGCCGCCGGGACCCACAAGGACCTGATGGAGAAGGCTGGCTTCGTCGCGAAGTAGGGGGCAAGGCTCCGCCGGATATCCGGCGGGGCCTTGTCCGACGCGGCAGGCAGGTCTTCGGCAACGGGAGAATGGGTCATGAGCAGCGAAACCGGCCATACCGGCCGCAGTGAGAAGACCGTCACCAACCGCACCATGGACATGGTGGTGGCCCTGATCTTCATGGGCGTCTCGGCGCTGGTGATGAGCGACAGCTGGCGCGTGGGTGCGAGCTGGGCGGCGGACGGGCCGCAGGCGGGCTATTTCCCGTTCTATGTGGGGCTGATCATGTTCGTCGCCAGCACGGTCACGCTGGTGCAGAACATCGTCACGCGCCATCCCGACCTCACCAATTTCGTCGATCGCACCCAGCTCGTTTCGGTGATGCAGGTGCTGATCCCGACGACGATCTATGTGGGCCTGATCTTCCTTTTGGGGATCTATCTGGCCTCTGCCGTCTTCATCGCCTTCTTCATGGGGTGGCTGGGCAAGTATTCGCCGGCGAAGATCATCCCGGTCGCGGTGGGCGTGCCCCTCGCGCTGTTCGTGATGTTCGAGATCTGGTTCCTGGTGCCCCTGCCCAAGGGGCCGCTCGAAACCGCGCTCGGCTACTGAGGCGCTCGCCGGCGCGCAGGAAAAGGCGCGCTTGGTCAAGTCACACGCCGACCAAGTACACGTTCGTCTTAACCGTTCGACGAAACGTGAAAAGCATCGAGGAGCGCGAGGCCAGGTCCCGCGAGGCCAGGTCCCGCGCACCGTGCGCTGCATCCGCATCCCTCGTCCGCTGGACGGGCCGGCGGGCGCCCCGCGAGAGACAAGCCCGGCGCGCCGGCTCAGCCGCCATGCCAGAACACGGCCCAACCCTGAAAAGACAACGCGCCCGCCCCTCAAGGCCGCCGCCAGACGCGGCGTGAGGCGGTGCAACGGAGGCCCCCGTGGAAGCGCTCACCTCACTCATCGGAGGGTTCGGTGTCCTCGCCGACCCCATGAACATCGTCTACATGTTCGTCGGCATCACGCTCGGCGTGCTCATCGGCGTGCTGCCGGGGCTGGGGGGCGCGAACGGCGTCGCCATCCTGTTGCCGCTCACCTTCTCCATGACGCCGGTCTCCGCCATCATCATGCTGTCCTCCATCTATTGGGGGGCCTTGTTCGGCGGTGCCATCACCTCGATCCTGTTCAATATTCCCGGCGAGCCGTGGAGCGTCGCCACCACCTTCGACGGGCATCCCATGGCCCAGAAGGGGAAAGCCGGCGAGGCCCTGACCGGGGCCTTCACCGGCTCCTTCATCGGCGCCTTCTTCGCGGTGCTGCTCATCACCTTCCTCGCGCCTGTCATCGCGAAGTTCGCGCTGCAGTTCGGGCCGGCGGAATTCTTCGCGGTCTATCTCCTCACCTTCTGCGCCTTCGTGGGCATGGGGCGGGAGCCGGCGGCGAAGGTCATCGCGGCCATGATGCTGGGCTTTGCGCTCGCGGCGGTGGGCATCGATACGGTGACCGGCCAGTTGCGCATGACCTTCGGCTCGGTGGAGCTGCTGCGTGGCTTCGACTTCCTGGTGGCGGTCATCGGCCTGTTCGGCGTGGGTGAAATCCTGCTCACCATGGAAGAGGGCCTCGCCTTCAAGGGCAAGAGCGCCGCCATCAACGCCAAGGTGGTGTGGGAGACTTGGAAGAAGCTGCCGAAATACTGGGTGGGCTGCCTGCGCTCGGCCATCGTCGGCTGCTGGATGGGCGTCACCCCCGGCGGCGCCACGCCCGCCTCCTTCATGAGCTATGGCCTCGCCAAGAAGTTCTCCAAGAACGGACGCAACTTCGGCAAGGGCGAACTGGAGGGCGTGGTGATGCCGGAAGTGGCGGCCCACGCCGCCGGCACCTCGGCGCTGCTGCCCATGCTGACGCTGGGCATCCCCGGCTCGCCCACGGCGGCGGTGCTTTTGGGCGGCCTGCTCATCTGGGGTCTCCAGCCGGGACCGCTGCTGTTCGTGGAGCAGAAGGACTTCGTGTGGGGCCTCATCGCCTCCATCTATCTCGGCAACATCGCCGGGCTGATCGTGGTGCTGACCACAGTGCCGATCTTCGCGGCCATCCTGCGCATTCCGTTCAGCGTCATCGCGCCCATCATCCTCGTGATCTGCGCGGTGGGCGCCTACACGGTGCACAACGCGGGGCTGGACATCGCCGTGATGCTGGTGTTCGGCGTCATCGGCTACCTGTTCAAGAAGCTGCAATATCCGCTGGCGCCGCTGGTGCTGGCCCTGGTGCTGGGCGACATGGCGGAATCGTCGTTCCGGCAGGCCATGCTGGTGTCCCAGGGCCATCTCTCCATCTTCTGGTCCAACCCGCTGGTGGGCTCCATCGTGACGCTGGCCCTGGTCATGCTGATCTGGCCACTGATCTCCATGCTCCTTGCCCGGTTCAAGGCGGACGGCTCAAAGCCCGCCGCTGCCGAATGACACGGACCTGAGCGAAAGACGGCGGGGCGGCGATGGGTCGTCGCCCCGCCTGCGGCGTGACCGGGCAGCCCTCGCAAAGCCGCCCGACGCCCCCTCCCGACCCCGCGCAAGCCCAGCAATGCTGCGGTGCGCAATCGAATCTCCGGGCGGCGGGATTGCGTTGGCGTTATGAAGACCGTATACAGTATTTCACGGAGTTGGACCGCCTCGCCAGAAGGTGGCCGTTCCAGGGAGAGGAAGCCAAGGTCGTGCATCAACTGCCAGTGCATCAGACCCCCGCGCCGGTCACGGACCCTCCGAAGCTCAACGTCGAGCCGCTGGAGGCTGCCTCGAGCCTGCGCATGCTTGCTTACGATGCGCTCAAGCGAGCCATCACCCAAATGGATATCTACGGCAGTGCCGCCGAGTTCCGGCTCGACGAGCGCCAGCTCTCCGAGACGCTCGGGGTGTCGCGCACGCCGATCCGCGAGGCCATGACGGTCCTGGAGCAGGAAGGTTTCGTGCGTTCGGTGCCGCGCCGGGGCATCTTCGTGGTGCGCAAGACCAAGCGCGAGATCCTCGACCTCATCGTGGTCTGGGCGGCGCTGGAAGGCATGGCGGCGCGGCTTGCCGCGACCCAGGCCTCCGACGACGAGATCGCCAGCCTGCGGCGGCTGTTCAACGAATTCGAGGCCTCGCCGCCGGCGAGCCCCATGCACGAATATTCGCAGGCGAACATCGCCTTCCACCAGGCGGTCATCCGCATGGGAGGCTGCCGCCTGATCGTGGACATGACCGGGAACCTGTTCCTGCACATGCGCGCCATCCGCGCGGTGTCGGTGCGGCAGGAGAACCGGTTTGAAATCTCCATGCGGGAACACATGGCGATCATCGACGCGCTCGAGCACAGGGACCCAGATCTCGCCGAGCGCCTGGTGCGGGAACACACCATGGGCCTTGCGGCCCATGTGGAGCGGCACGGTGTCTTTCCCGAATAGGCCGAGAACAAGCCAAACCGGGACGACGCGCTGAAGGAGACGCCTCATGGCAACGGCGGAAAAGACCAAGATCGAAGACAACGTGGTGCATCTCGACCCCGCGGCCGAGCAGGAGCTCACCGACGGCTTCCACCTCGTCATTGATGCCCTGAAGCTGAACGGCATCGAGACCATCTACGGCGTCCCCGGCATCCCGATCACCGACCTCGGCCGCATGGCCCAGGAGGAGGGGATCCGCGTCATTTCCTTCCGTCATGAGCAGAATGCCGGCAACGCGGCGGCCATCGCCGGCTTCCTCACCAAGAAGCCGGGCGTGTGCCTCACCGTCTCCGCGCCGGGCTTCCTCAACGGCCTGACCGCGCTGGCCAACGCCACCACCAACTGCTTCCCGATGATCCTCATCTCCGGCTCGTCCGAGCGCGAGATCGTCGACCTCCAGCAGGGCGACTACGAGGAGATGGACCAGCTCGCCATCGCCAAGCCCCTGTGCAAGGCGGCCTTCCGCGTGCTGCACGCGGCCGACATCGGCATCGGTGTGGCGCGGGCCATCCGCGCGGCGGTGTCGGGTCGTCCCGGCGGCGTCTATCTCGACCTGCCGGCCAAGCTGTTCTCGCAGGCGATGGACGCCGAAGCCGGCGCGAAATCGCTGGTGAAGGTGATCGACGCGGCCCCGGCGCAGATTCCCTCGCCCGCCGCCGTGGACCGCGCCATCGACCTGTTGAAGGGCGCCAAGAAGCCCCTCATCATCCTCGGCAAGGGCGCCGCCTATGCCCAGGCGGATGAAGAGATCCGCGCGTTCGTCGAGAACAGCGGCATCCCCTTCCTGCCCATGAGCATGGCCAAGGGCCTCCTGCCCGACACCCATCCCCAGTCCGCCGGCGCCGCGCGCTCGACCGCGCTGAAGGATGCCGACGTGGTGCTGCTGGTCGGCGCCCGCCTCAACTGGCTGTTGTCCCACGGCAAGGGCAAGACCTGGGGCGACAAGCCCAAGCAGTTCATCCAGGTGGACATCGAGCCCCGCGAGATGGACTCCAACGTGGAGATCAAGGCCCCTCTGGTGGGCGATATCGGCTCCGTCATCGCGGCGCTGAACGCCCGCATCGACGGCAGCTGGCAGGCCCCGCCCGCTGAGTGGGTGGAGGCCATCCGCTCCAAGAAGGAAGCCAACATCGCCAAGATGGCGCCGAAGCTGCTCAAGAATTCGGTGCCCATGGACTTCCATTCGGCGCTCGGCGCGCTGAAGAACGTCATCAAGGAGCGGCCCGACGCCATCCTCGTCAACGAGGGCGCCAACACGCTCGATCTCGCCCGCGGCATCATCGACATGCACCAGCCGCGCAAGCGCCTGGACGTGGGCACCTGGGGCGTGATGGGCATCGGCATGGGCTTCGCGGTGGGCGCGGCCGTGGAGACCGGCAAGCCGGTGCTCGCGGTGGAAGGTGACAGCGCCTTCGGCTTCTCCGGCATGGAGGTGGAGACCATCTGCCGCTACGAGCTGCCGGTCACCATCGTGATCTTCAACAACAACGGCATCTATCGCGGCACCGACACCGATCCCACCGGGCGTGATCCCGGCACCACGGTGTTCGTGCCCGGCGCCCGTTACGACAAGATGATGGAAGCCTTCGGCGGCGTGGGCGTGCATGTCACCTCCCCCGACGAGCTCTATCGCGCCGTGAGCGCCGCCATGGACTCAGGCAAGCCCACTTTGATCAACGCGGTGATCGATCCGGCGGCCGGCTCCGAGAGCGGCAACATCGGCTCGCTCAACCCGCAGAGCGTGGTCAAAAAGAAGAAGTGAGCTTTTCGACCCCATGAAACTGGCAGGCGGGACAAGTCCCGCCTGCCAAACCCGAAGACCAAGAACAAAAACAGTAAACCGGGAACGAGACACGAAAGCGGCGCAAAGTCGCAAGACCAGCCGGAGCGAGGACAAGATGGGCAAGGCACTAGAGGGGGTCCGCATCCTGGACTTCACCCACGTTCAATCCGGCCCGAGCTGCACCCAGCTGCTCGCCTGGTTCGGCGCCGACGTGATCAAGGTGGAGCGGCCGGGTGAAGGCGACGTGACGCGCGGCCAGCTGCGCGATGTCGGCGACGCGGACAGCCTCTACTTCACCATGCTCAATTCCAACAAGCGCTCCATCACGCTGGACACCAAGACCGCGGACGGCAAGGCCGTGCTCGAGGACCTGGTGCGGCGTTGCGACGTGCTGGTGGAGAATTTCGCCCCCGGCGCGCTGGATCGCATGGGACTGACGTGGGAGCGCCTGTCCTCCATCAATCCGCGCCTCATCCTCGCCTCGGTGAAGGGCTTCGGCCCCGGCCCGTTCGAGGACTGCAAGGTCTATGAGAACGTGGCCCAGTGCGCCGGCGGTGCCGCCTCCACCACCGGCTTCCGCGACGGGCCGCCGGTGGTCAGCGCGGCCCAGATCGGCGATTCGGGCACCGGCCTGCACCTGGCGCTGGGCATCGTCACCGCCCTGTTCCAGCGCGAGCACACCGGGCGCGGCCAGAAGGTGCTGTGCGCCATGCAGGACGCGGTGCTGAACCTGTGCCGGGTGAAGCTGCGCGACCAGCAGCGCCTCGGCCATGGCCCGCTCAAGGAATATAGCCAGTTCGGCGAGGGGGTCCCGTTCGGCGAGACCGTGCCGCGCGCCGGCAACGATTCCGGTGGCGGCCAGCCCGGGCGCATCCTGCGCTGCAAGGGCTGGGAGCAGGACCCCAACGCCTACATCTACTTCATCACCCAGGGTCCGGTGTGGTCGAAGATCTGCGATGTTATCGGCGAGCCGGAGTGGAAGACCAAGCCGGACTATGCGAGCCCGGCCGCCCGCCTGCCGCACCTCAACGAGATCTTCACCCGTATCGAGGCGTGGACCATGGCCCACACCAAGTTCGAGGCCATGGAGATCCTCAACCAGTACGACATCCCCTGCGGGCCGATCCTGTCCATGAAGGAGATCGCCGAGGACCGCTCGCTCTACGCCACCGGCACGCTGGTGGAGGTGGAGCACCCGGTGCGCGGCACCTACCTGACGGTCGGCAACCCCATCAAGCTCTCGGACAACCAGGTGGATGTGGAGCGCTCGCCGCTGCTCGGGGAGCACACGGACGAGGTGCTCTCCCAGGTACTGGGCCTCACCCCCGACCGCATCGACGCCCTGCGCCAGTCGGGTGCGCTCGGCGCGCCGCGCCGGATGGCGGCGGAATAGGTCATCGCGCCTCCGGGCGGCACCCTGAGGGGCCGCCCCTTGCCGCCGGCCGCGTGCCGGCGGGGAGCAAAAGGCAGGAAGGAACGGAAGTCATGACTGCGGCCCTAGATGTTGCTCAGCTGCTAGATGCCGTCGGAGACGCCATTGTCGTCTGCGACCAGGCCGGCGCCATCACGCTCTGGAACATGGGCGCCGAGCGCATGTTCGGCTTCGCGCCCGCCGAGGCCCTGGGCCAGTCGCTCGACATCATCATCCCGGAGCGCCAGCGCAAGCGGCACTGGGACGGCTACGACGTGACCATGCGCACGGGCGTCACCCGCTACGGGACCAGCCTGCTGCGCGTCCCTGCCGTCCACAAGGACGGCCACGCCCTGTCCATCGCCTTCACCGTCGCCCTCGTCCTTTCGGCCGACGGAAAGCCGACGCACGTCGCCGCGGTCATCCGCGACGAGACGGAGCGCTGGAAGGAAGAACGCAACCTTCAGAAGCGCGTCGCCGAGCTCGAGGCGAAGCTGAAGGCGACGGAACAAGCACAATAGCCGGATCAACCGGCACGGATCGGTTGATGGCGGCCCGGCCGCCGCGACCGGAGGTTTTCGGGACGAGAGGGCGCCACTGCCCGTCTTCTCCCGGTCTTAAGGCAACGCTTGATAAGGGAACGCGACCATGACGACCAAGCCGTTGGAAGGCATCAAGATCATCGATTTCACCCACGTCCAGGCCGGTCCCGCCTGCACGCAGCTCCTCGCCTGGTTCGGCGCGGACGTGATCAAGGTGGAGCGCCCCGGCTCGGGCGACGTGACGCGCAACCAGCTGCGCGACATCTCCAATGCCGACGCGCTCTACTTCACCATGCTGAACTCCAACAAGCGCTCCTTGACCCTCGACACCAAGACCCCCGCGGGCAAGGAAGTGCTCACGAAGCTTATCAAGGAGAGCGACGTGCTGGTGGAGAATTTCGGCCCCGGCGCGCTCGATCGCATGGGCTTCACCTGGGAGCACATCAACGAGCTGAACCCGGGCCTGATCGTCGCCTCGGTGAAGGGCTTCTCCGACGGCCACCACTATGAAGACCTGAAGGTGTACGAGAACGTCGCCCAGTGTGCCGGCGGCGCCGCTTCCACCACCGGCTTCTGGGATGGCCCGCCCACCGTGTCGGCCGCCGCCCTCGGCGACTCGAACACCGGCATGCACCTCGCCATCGGCATCCTCACGGCGCTCCACGCCCGCAACAAGACCGGCAAGGGCCAGAAGGTCGCCGTGTCCATGCAGGACGCCGTGATCAACCTGTGCCGCGTGAAGCTGCGCGACCAGCAGCGCCTCGACCGCGTGGGCTACCTTGAGGAATACCCGCAGTATCCGAACGGCACCTTCTCCGACGTGGTGCCGCGCGGCGGCAATGCGGGCGGCGGCGGCCAGCCGGGCTGGGTGCTGAAGTGCAAGGGCTGGGAGACCGATCCCAACGCCTACATCTACTTCACCGTGCAGGAGCAGGCCTGGGGCAAGGTGGCGGAAGCCATCGGCAAGCCGGAATGGATCAACGACCCGGCCTATTCCACCGCCCGCGCCCGCCAGGACAAGATCTTCGACATCTTCGCCACCATCGAGGAATGGCTCGCCGACAAGACCAAGTTCGAGGCGGTGGACATCCTGCGCAAGTTCGACATCCCCTGCGCGCCGGTGCTGACCATGAAGGAGATTGCCGAGGACGAGTCGCTTCGCAAGAGCGGCACCATCGTCGAGGTGGATCACAAGCAGCGCGGCAAGTATCTCACCGTGGGCAGCCCCATCAAGTTCTCCGACCTGAGCGTGGAAGTCACCGGCTCCCCGCTGCTCGGCGAGCACACCGACGAGGTCCTGTCCGAGCTCGGTTACTCGGCAGACCAGATCAAGTCCATGCACGAGGGCCGCGTGGTCTGATCGAGCACTCGGCAAACTCGGAAGTCGGCGGTAGCCGGCTTCCATTTTCCAAGGTTGGAACTCGGAAAATCCGGGTTCCAACTGTCCGCGCCCAGAAATCAGTCTCGACGTTCCGACATTCGAACGAGCGGCCCGGCAGGGCAGGCCGCCGCGCATGAAGCCCACCTGCCACGCAGCATGTCCTGTCGCAGAGTGGCGCCGCCGAACGTACCTGTCTTGCCGGCACTTTGGCGCTGAGCGCCCCCCGCCGGTCCCGCGTCGCCCCTGAGGGGCCGGCGATTTCACTCTGGAACCCCGCCGAGAGCGTCACGCCTGCGGCCCCGATTGGCGTCGTGAACTGGCGTCGTGTCGCATTGGTGCGCGGCCCGGAATGCGTGCACACTCCGACTTTGGTCGCAAGACCGAGGATGCAGGACGCAGCCGGAAGAGCCGCGCCCGAGGTCGCCGCATGCGCGGCCCTCGACGAGGGAGGAACCCCATGAACATTCACGAGTACCAGGCGAAAGCCCTTCTCAAGGAATTCGGCGTGCCGGTGTCCCGCGGCATCGCCGCCTTCACCGCCGAGGAAGCGGAAGCGGCCGCCGCGAAGCTGGGCGGCATCGCCTTCGTGGTGAAGGCGCAGATCCACGCGGGCGGCCGCGGCAAGGGCAAGTTCAAGGAACTGCCCGGGGAGGCCAAGGGCGGCGTGCGGGTGGTGAGGACCCCTGCCGATGTGAAGGCGAATGCTGCCGAGATGCTCGGCAATACCCTTGTCACCGTGCAGACGGGGCCGGAGGGCAAGCAGGTGAACCGCCTCTATATTGAGGAAGGCGCATCCATCGACAAGGAATTCTATCTGTCCATGCTGGTGGACCGCGCCACCGCGCGCGTCGCCTTCGTGGTCTCCACCGAGGGCGGCATGGACATCGAGGAAGTGGCCCATGCCACTCCCGAGCGCATCGTCACCTTCTCCGTGGACCCGGCCACAGGCGTGCAGCCCCTGCACGGCCGCAAGGTGGCGCAGGCGCTGGGGCTGTCCGGCGACCTCGCCAAGCAGGCGGTGGCGCTGACGGAAAACCTCTATCGCGCCTTCACCGACAAGGACATGAGCCTTCTGGAGATCAACCCGCTGGTGCTGACGCGGGACGATCGCCTCGTCTGCCTCGACGCCAAGGTGGGGTTTGATTCCAACGCCCTGTTCCGGCATCCGGAGGTGGTGCAACTGCGCGACGAGAGCGAGGAGGACTTCAAGGAGATCGAGGCCTCGCGCTACGACCTGTCTTATATCGCCCTCGATGGCACCATCGGCTGCATGGTGAATGGCGCGGGCCTCGCCATGGCGACCATGGACATCATCAAGCTCTACGGCCGCGAGCCGGCCAATTTCCTGGACGTAGGCGGTGGCGCCACCAAGGAGAAGGTGACGGCCGCCTTCAAGATCATCACCGCCGATCCCAATGTCGAGGGAATATTGGTGAACATCTTCGGCGGCATCATGCGCTGCGACGTGATCGCGGAGGGCGTCATCGCCGCGGTGCGCCAGATGGGGCTGAACGTGCCCCTGGTGGTGCGGCTTGCCGGCACCAATGTGGACGAGGGCAAGAAGATCATCCGTGAGTCGGGTCTGAACGTGATCCCGGCGGATGACCTCGATGACGCGGCGCAGAAGATTGTCGCGGCCGTGAAGAAGGAAGCTGCGTGATGTCCGTGCTTATCGACGCCAACACCCGTGTCATCACCCAGGGCTTCACCGGCAAGAACGGCACCTTCCACGCCCAGCAGGCCATTGCCTATGGCACCAAGATGGTCGGCGGCACCTCGCCGGGCAAGGGTGGCACCACCCACCTGAACCTGCCGGTGTTCGACACCGTGATCGAGGCGAAGGAGAAGACCGGGGCCGACGCCTCCGTCATCTACGTGCCGCCGCCCGGCGCCGCCGACGCGATCCTGGAGGCCATCGACGCCGAGATCCCGCTCATCGTGTGCATCACCGAGGGCATCCCGGTGCTGGACATGGTGAAGGTGAAGCGGGCGCTGTCGGGCTCGAAGTCCCGCCTCATCGGCCCCAACTGCCCCGGCATCGTGACGGCGGGCGAGTCGAAGATCGGCATCATGCCGGCCAACATCTTCAAGACCGGCTCGGTGGGCGTGGTGTCGCGCTCGGGCACGCTGACCTATGAGGCGGTGTTCCAGACCACGCAGGAAGGCCTGGGCCAGACCTCTGCGGTAGGCATCGGCGGCGACCCGGTGAAGGGCACTGAGTTCATCGACGTGCTGGAGATGTTCCTGGCGGATCCGAAGACCACGTCGATCATCATGATCGGCGAGATCGGCGGCTCGGCGGAGGAAGAGGCGGCGCAGTTCATCGCGGACGAGGCGAAGAAGGGCCGCAAGAAGCCGATGGTTGGCTTCATCGCCGGCCGCACGGCGCCTCCCGGCCGCCGCATGGGCCATGCGGGTGCCATCATCTCGGGCGGCAAGGGCGGCGCCGAGGACAAGATCGCGGCCATGGAGGCGGCGGACATCCGCGTGTCGCCATCCCCGGCCCGTCTCGGCAAGACCCTCGTCGAGGTGCTCAAGGGCTGAGGTTCTCGGGCTGAGCGATCGCTGAGGACTGCTCTCTCGTATCCGCCATCCTATCCACCGTCATGCCCGGGCTTGTGCCGGGCATCCACGCCGGGCCGATTGCGACGTTCGGCGAGGTTCATCCCGGTCGATCCGCGTGGATGGCCGGCACAAGCCCGGCCATGACGGCCGTCTGAGGTAGCGCTGTGCTTCGCGCGCCCAATACATTCAAGAGGAAACACCCATGACCACCTGGCTGCGCTTCAGCGCCAACGGCACCACCGGCTTCGGCACCCTTGAGGGCGAGACCATCCTCGTCCACGACGGTTGCCTGTTCTCCGGCGCCAGCGCCACGGGCGCGCGCATCCCGCTCGCCGAGGTGACGCTGGAGGCGCCCTGCGCGCCCACCAAGATCATCGCCCTGTGGAACAATTTCCATCAGCTCGCGGCCAAGCTGAACGTGGCCGAGCCCGCCGAGCCGCTCTACTTGCTGAAGGCCGTGACCTCGGTGGCCGCTCCCGGCGCCACGGTGCGCCGGCCTGCGGCCTATTCCGGCAAGACGGTCTATGAGGGCGAACTGGGCATCGTCATCGGCAAGCCCACCACCAACGTTTCCGAGGACGAGGCGGCCGCCCACATCTTCGGCTACACGGTGGTGAACGACATCACCGCCGCCGACATCCTCAACCGCGACCCCACCTTCCCCCAGTGGGCGCGGGCCAAGGGCATCGACGGCTACGGCCCGTTCGGCCCGTGGATCGTCACCGATTTCGATCCGGCGACAGCCCATGTGCGCACCATCCTGAACGGGGCGGAGCGGCAGAATTATCCCCTCGCCGACATGATCTTCCCGCCGGCGCGCCTGGTCTCGCTGCTGTCGCAGGACATGACGCTGAACCCCGGCGACCTCATCGCCTGCGGCACCTCCATCGGGGTTGGCGTCATGAAGGAGCCGTCCAACGACATCGCCATCGAGATCGAGGGCATCGGCACGCTGCGCAACACCTTCGTGCAGTGACATCGCCCGCCTGCCCGCGCCGTGGCGGACCGGTCGTCCGGTCCGCCGGAGCCGTGATCGGATCGGAACGGGCCTATCGTCGGATCGCTCGCGCGCCGCCGATGAGGATGCACGCGCCGACCACGCCGGCGATGAGATAGCCCAGCCAGCCGCCGAAGTTGACGCCCAGCAGGCCGAAGAGGAAGCTCGCGATGGCGGCGCCGATGATGCCGAGGATGATATTCATGAAGAGGCCGGTGTCGCTCTTCATGACGCTCGATGCGATCCACCCGGCGAAGCCGCCGATGATGATGGCCGCGATCCAGCCGACCTGTGCGTCTTGCATGATGTGCCTCAACCGTTGGCGTCACCGTGAGGGTGACTGAGGCGAAACGGCCGAAGGCGCAGCTTGTTCCGGTGCCTGCCACCGGAACGCGAAAACAAAGAGGCCGCCCGGAGTGCTCCCCCGGGCGGCCTCTTTGTTTTCGCGTCTTGGTTGACGCGGTATTCGGACGAGCAGGGCCCGTCCGGATACCCGGACCCGGTCCTACTTCTTCAGCGCCGCCTGCGCCGCCGCGAGGCGGGCGATCGGCACGCGGAAGGGCGAGCAGGATACGTAGTTGAGCCCCACCTCGTGGCAGAAGGCCACCGAGGCGGGATCACCGCCGTGCTCGCCGCAGATGCCGAGCTTGATGTCGGGACGCGACTTGCGGCCGCGCTCGACGCCGATCTTCACCAGTTCGCCCACGCCGTCCACGTCGATGGAGACGAACGGGTCCACCTCGATGATGCCCTTCTGCACATAGGGGCCGAGGAAGGTGCCCGCGTCGTCGCGCGAGACGCCGAAGGTGGTCTGGGTGAGGTCGTTGGTGCCGAAGGAGAAGAATTCGGCGCCCTTGGCGATCTCCTCCGCGCGCAGGGCGGCGCGGGGCAGCTCGATCATGGTGCCCACCTGGAAGGTGAGCTTTTCGCCGCTTTCCTTCTCCACCGCCTCGGCGGTCTTGCGGATGACGGCGTTCACGATGTCGAACTCCGCCTTGGTGGCGATGAGCGGCACCATGATCTCCGGCACCACGGCCTCGCCGGTCTTCTTGGCGGCGATGATGGCCGCCTCGAAGATGGCGCGGGCCTGCATTTCCGCGATCTCGGGGAAGGCGATGGCGATGCGGCAGCCGCGGAACCCGAGCATCGGGTTGACCTCGTGCAGCTCCTTGTTGCGTCGCTCGATGCGCTCCACATCCACGCCGAGGCTCTTGGCCACCTCCTCGGTCTCCTCCGCGGTGTGCGGCAGGAACTCGTGGAGCGGCGGGTCGAGCAGGCGGATGGTGACCGGCAGGCCCTTCATGATCTCGAACAGCTCGACGAAGTCGTCGCGCTGCATGGGCAGCAGCTTGGCCAGCGCCGCGCGGCGGCCGGCCTCGTCGTCCGCGAGGATCATCTCGCGCACGGCCAGGATGCGGCCGGCATCGAAGAACATGTGCTCGGTGCGGGAAAGGCCGATGCCCTCGGCGCCGAACGAGCGGGCCATGCGGGCATCCGCCGGGGTCTCGGCATTGGCGCGCACCTTCAGCTTGCGCACCTTGTCGGCCCAGCCCATCAGCGTGGCGAACTCGCCCGACAGCTCCGGCTGGAGCATGGCGACCTCGCCGGAGAGCACCTGCCCGGTGCCGCCGTCGATGGTGATGTGGTCGCCCTTCTTGAACACCTGGCCGTTCACGGTCAGGGTCTGGGCGGCAGCGTCGATGCGCAGGGAGCCGGCGCCGGAGACGCAGGGCTTGCCCATGCCGCGGGCCACCACGGCGGCGTGGGAGGTCATGCCGCCACGCGCCGTGAGGATGCCCTGGGCCGCATGCATGCCGTGGATGTCCTCAGGCGAGGTCTCCACGCGCACCAGGATGACCTTCAGGCCCTTTTCCTTGGCCGCTTCCGCCTCGTCGGCGGTGAACACGATGGCGCCCGCCGCCGCGCCGGGGGAGGCCGGGAGGCCGGTGGCGATCACCTTGCGCTCGGCCTTGGGGTCGATGGCCGGGTGCAGCAGCTGGTCGAGGGCGGCGGGATCGACACGGCCGATCGCCTCCTCCTCGGTGATGAGGCCCTCGGCGGCCAGCTCCACGGCGATGCGCAGGGCGGCCTTGGCGGTGCGCTTGCCGGAGCGGGTCTGGAGCATCCAGAGCTTGCCCTTCTCCACCGTGAACTCGAGGTCCTGCATGTCACGGTAGTGGTTTTCGAGCACGTGGGAGATGCGCTCGAATTCCTTGAAGGCCTCGGGAAGGGCCAGCTCCATGGAGGGCTTGTCCGAGCCGGCGGCCTTGCGGGCCTTCTCGGTCAGGTCCTGCGGGGTGCGGATGCCCGCCACCACGTCCTCGCCCTGGGCGTTCACCAGGAACTCGCCGTAAAGCGCGTTCTCGCCGGTGGACGGGTTGCGGGTGAAGGCGACGCCGGTGGCCGAGGTCTCGCCCATGTTGCCGAACACCATGGACTGCACGTTCACCGCGGTGCCCCAGCTCTCCGGAATGGTGTGCAGGCGGCGGTAGGTGATGGCGCGGGCGTTCATCCACGAGCTGAACACGGCGCCGATGGCGCCCCACAGCTGCTCGTGGGGATCCTGCGGGAAGGGCTTGCCGAGCTCGGCCGCGACCTTCTCCTTGTACTTCACCACCAGCGCCGCCCAGTCGTCGGCGGACAGCTCGGTGTCGAGGTTGAAGCCCTTCTGGAGCTTGTAGTGCTCCAGGATCTCCTCGAAATGGTGATGGCTCACGCCCAGCACCACGTCCGAGTACATGGTGATGAAGCGGCGGTAGCTGTCATAGGCGAAGCGCCGGTCGCCGGCGAGCCTGGCCACGGCTTCCACGGTCTCGTCGTTGAGGCCGAGGTTCAGCACCGTGTCCATCATGCCCGGCATGGAGGCGCGGGCGCCGGAGCGCACCGAGACCAGAAGCGGGTTGGCGGCATCGCCGAACGATTTGCCGGTGAGCTGGCCGACCTGGGCCAGGGCGGCTTCCACGTCGCCCTTCAGCTCGGCCGGGTAGGTCTGGCCGTGTGCGTAATAATAGGTACACACCTCGGTAGGGATGGTGAACCCGGGAGGGACTGGCAAGCCGAGATTGGACATCTCGGCGAGGTTCGCGCCCTTGCCGCCGAGCAGGTTCTTCATGTCGGCTTTGCCCTCGGCCTTCCCGTCGCCGAAGGTGTAGACCCATTTCGTCATGTAGCTGATCCCTGTAGCTGGGATGTGCGGAATGGGCAGATGCTTAGCGTGCAGCGCACAAAGCAGCAACAGGGGCCAACGCCGCAGCCCCTGCCTGCCCCAGGCGGCGCCTCAGTGGCCGACGAGCCCCGTGAGACCGACGATGATGAGGTAGATCGCCACCAGAACGTTGAGAAGGCGCGGAAAGGCAAGGATGAGGACGCCTGCCGCCAGGGCGACCCAGGGCTGGATGATGACGAGGTTGAAAGACATTGTGAAATTTCCTCACGTCACGTGATTTATAGTCATCCCCCGCCAATGCTAGAGAATGGTCCGTTGGCGCGGAAGCGCTGGGGAGCCCGTGCGCGCGGGGAATCGCCCTTTGCCTGCATGCACGAAGGCGCAATCCGGACCCAGGCTGTCTTCGCCTGGGCGGACGGGGCTGGATTTTCGTCCATGCTGCGCCGCGGGAACACAGCCGCCACACGCGCGCTTTGCTCGGGTGGCGCTCACGGCGCCGTTACGTGGGGTGGCATTGCGCGGACGCGGTAACGGGCGACAATTGAAAGCATTCCGGTTTGCTCCCGCCTCTGGCGCCGGTCCGCGCGCCATACGCCGGCACGATCCGCGTGAGGCTCCGATCCCAGAGAGGCTCCATGGCCGCCTTTGCCCGCCCCCGGTTGGTCCTGCCCTTTCATGCTGCGATGCACAATCTATGGCGAGCCGCGCTGGCTGCTCTCGCCGCCTTGGTGCTGGTGCCGGGCTTCGCCGCCGCGCAGCCGGAGAAATGTCCCCGCATGGTGGCCGATCGCGCGCCGGTCCGCTTCGCGGCGCTGGACGGTGGTGGGCTGCGGCTGGCTGCGGCTGCGGGTCTCGTCCGGCTGACCTTTCTCGGCCACGCGAGCTTTCTCATCGAGAGCCCCGCGGGTGTGACCATCGTCACCGACTACAACGACTATATCCGCCCGCCCATTGTGCCGCGCGTGGTCACCATGAACCACGCCCACGACAGCCACTACACCGATGCGCCCGAGGCCGGGATTGAATACGTGCTGCGCGGCTGGAGCCCGGACGGGCGCGCGGCGCACTACGAGCTGACCCTCGACGACGTGTGGATCCGCAATGTGCCCACCAACATCCGGCGGGGCGCGGGCACCGAGTATGACGGCAATTCCATGTTCGTGTTCGAGGTGGCGGGCCTGTGCATCGCCCATCTCGGCCACCTGCACCATCTCTTGACGCCCGCCCACCTGGAGGCGCTGGGGCGCATCGACGTGGTGCTGGCGCCGGTGGACGGCTCCTACACCCTCGACATCGAGGGCATGGTGGAGACGCTGAAGGCCATCAACGCCCCCCTCGTGATCCCCATGCACTATTTCAGCGCGTGGGGGCTGGAACGGTTCCTGTCGCGCCTCGGCCGGGAGTGGCAGGTGGAACGCTCCGCCGACGCCAGCGTGATGCTGGCGCGGGAGACCCTGCCCAAGGCGCCGACCGTGCTGGTGCTGCCGGGGCGATAGGCCCGGCAGCGGGACCCGGCCTAATGCTTGTTGTTGGAGAGCTTGTCGGACCAGGCGAGGATAAGGCTCGAGCCGACGAACACCACATGGATGATCACGAGCCACATCAGCGTGTTCTCGTTCATCCCCTTGTCGATGTTCATGAAGGCCTTGAGCAGCTGGATCGCGGAGATGGCGACGATGGAGGCCAAAAGCTTCTGCTTCAGGCCGGTGAAATCCACCCGCGTCATCCATTCCGGCCAATCGGGATGGCCTTCGGGATCGATCTTGGAGACGAAGTTCTCGTAGCCGGAGAAGATGACGATCAGCACCAGGTTGCCGGTCAGCGTCAGGTCCACCAGGGCGAGGATGCCGAGGATGGTGTCGCTCTCGGTGGCGCCGGTAGCATGCGTCACGAAGTGCAGCAGCTCGCTGCCGAACTTGAACAGCAGCACCAGCAGGGACACGACGAGGCCGAGATAGAACGGCGCCATGATCCAGCGGCTGCGGAAGAGCACCGACTCGATCGCACGTTCCAGCATCGTCCCATCCCCTCCGTATCGACCCTGCGGGCCACCCCTGCCGCGTTGCAGCGAAGGCGCAAAGGGGTGCCACGGTCGCGGCCGAAGGGCAAGCGGGCAAAGCTTCGCAGGGGAAGCTTTGCCGACCGGGGGAGGTCCCGCCTGCGCGAGATGCCTATTCCTTCACCGCTCCGGTCATGGACGACACGTAGTAGTCCACGAAGAAGGAGTAGAGGATCACCACCGGCAGCGAGCCCAGCAGCGCGCCGGCCATCAGCGAGCCCCATTCATACACGTCCGAGCGCACCAGCTCGGTGAGCACGCCCACCGGCACGGTCTTGTTCTCCGACGACTGGATGAAGGTGAGCGCGTAGATGAACTCGTTCCACGACAGGGTGAAGGAGAAGATGCCCGCCGAGATCAGGCCCGGCACCGACAGCGGCAGCAGCACCTTGATCAGGATCTGCCAGCGCGAGGCGCCGTCCACCAGCGCGCATTCCTCCAGCTCGAACGGGATGGAGCGGAAATAGCCCATCAGCAGCCAGGTGGAGAACGGCACCAGGAAGGTGGGGTAGGTGAGGATGAGGGCGAGCTTGGTGTCGTAGATGCCGAGCCCGAACACCATGATGGCGAGCGGGATGAACAGGATGGAGGGCGGCACCAGATAGGCGAGGAAGATGCCGAGGCCGACCCAGCGCGAGCCGTTGAAGCGCAGCCGCTCGATGGCATAGGCGGCGAACACCGAGGTCACCAGCGAGATGACGGTGGCCGCCACCGAGATGTAGATGGTGTTCCACAGCCAGTGCGGATAGGAGGTCTCGAACAGGAGATACTTGATGTGCTCCAGCGTCGGCTCCACCACCCAGAGCGGCGAATAGTTGTTGTAGTCGGTGAGCTGGTAGTTCGGCTTGATGGCCGTGATCGCCATCCAGTAGAACGGAAACAGCAGCACGAAGACGAACACCAGCAGCGGCAGGATGACCGTGACCAGCCGCCGGGGCAGGCTGTCGAGATAGCTCATGCCCGTGGAATTGTCGGTCATCTGTTCGGAAGTTTGGGTCATGGGCGGGTCCTCGACGCGGGCGCGGCGCTTTCCCTCACCCGTATGCGGGTAAGGGTCGGGGAAAGGAAAGAGCGGGAGGGGCCGGTGCCGGCCGGGCGGGGCGTGGCCATCAGTCGGCTCCGCCCTGCTGCCACTTGCGGCGCTGGAGGCCGAAATAGCTGAACAGGATCGCCCCCAGCAGGAACGGGATCATGGCCACCGCGATGGCCGCGCCCTCGCCCAGGGAGCCGCCGGGAATGGCGCGCTGGAACGACAGGGTCGCCATCAGGTGGGTGGAGTTCAGCGGCCCGCCGCGCGTCAGCACATAGATGAGCTGGAAGTCGGTGAAGGTGAACAGCACCGAGAACGTCATCACCACCGCGATGATGGGCGAGAGCATGGGCAGCGTGATGTAGCGGAAGCGCTGCCAGTTGGTGGCGCCATCCAGGGTCGCGGCCTCGTGCAGCGAGGGCGAGATGGTCTGCAGGCCGGCCAGCAGCGAGATGGCGACGAAGGGAATGCCGCGCCACACGTTGGCGGCGATCACCGAGGCGCGGGCGTTGGCCACGTCGCCGAGGAAGTTGATGGGCGTGGAGATGAGCCCCATCTTGATGAGCGCCCAGGAGATGATCGAGTACTGGCTGTCGAAGATCCACCAGAAGGCGATGGCCGAGAGCACGGTGGGTACCACCCAAGGCAGCAGCACCACGGCGCGGAAGAAGGCCTTGAACGGCAGGTTCTCGTTCAGCAGCAGCGCCAGCCACAGGCCGAGCGCGAACTTCAGGATCGAGGCGGCCACCGTGTAGAGAATCGTGTTGAACACCACCAGCCAGAACAGGCTGTCGCCCATGAGCGACTGGTAGTTCTCCAGGCCGATGAAGACGCCGGCGCGGCCGATCCTTGTGTCGGTGAAGCCGAGCCAGACGCCGAGCCCCAGCGGATAGGTGAGGAAGAACAGCAGGAACACGGCGGCCGGCAGCATGAAGAGGATGCCGATCACATGCCGGCCCTGGCCGATGCCGGCCCAGAAGGACCGCGAGGGGGACGGCTCGGTCGCAGTGACGTTGGCCATGGAAGGAATCTCCGGGAATCTGACGTGCCGTTCTCCCCAAGGGGGAGGGGGCGGCCGGCCTGAAGCCGGTGCCGCCGCTGTCGGGAAATGCCCTCTCCCGCGTGCAGGGCGAGGCGGGAGAGGGCGGAGCGGGAAGGGGCTCGGGCGCGTCGGCGCCGGAGCCCCCGTCACATCAGCGGTAGATGCGCTCCGCGCGCTGCTGGGCGCGCTTGGCGGCTTCTTCCGGGGTGCGCTGGCCGGTGGCGGCTTCCGCCACCATGTCCACCACGATCCAGTCGGCCATGGCCGCCGCCGACTTGGGGCCGAGCGGACCCGCATAGCCGTTGGGCTGCAGGGTCTCGGAGGCGACCGAATAGGCGGCGTGGATGGGCTTGGAGGTCCACACCGGATTGTTGGCGAAGGCCTTCAGCGTCTGGCAGCAATAGGCGCTCGCGCCGGTGAGCCAGGCATTGTACTGCGGCGCGTCGAACATGAAGGCGAGGTAGGCCTGGGCCGCCTTCGGGTACTTGGTGTACTTGAAGATGCAGGCCTGGGTGGTCTGGTGCAGCTCCACCTTCTTGCCGATGGGGCCGATGGGGAAGTTGGTGGACTTCATGTCCGCCGCCATGTCGGCGAGCTTGGGGTCGTTCGCCGCCGCATAATAGATGGACACGCCGTTCGCCGTCACCGACAGGTCGCCAGCGATGAAGGCGCGGTTGTTGTTGACGTCGAGCCAGCTCTCGGTGCCGGGAATGAAGGTCTTGTACAGCTCGGCGGCGTAGCGCAGGCCGGCGACGGTCTCCGGCGAGTTGATCACCACCTTGCCGTTCTCGTCGACCATCTTGCCGCCGTGGCTCCACAGGATCCAGTGGCAGTAATTGTTGCCGTCGCCCACGCCGTGGCCCAGCGTGAAGCCCATGGGGTGGTTGATGGCCTTGAGCGCCTTGCCCAGTTCCAGCAGGCCCTTGGTGTCCTTCGGGAATTCGCTAAATCCAGCCTGCTTCACCCAGCTGTCGCGATAGACCACCGCATTGCCGATGGTGGCCAGCGGCAGCGCCACGAAGCGATTGTTGACCTGGGCATAGACCTCGTTGCCCGGATAATAGCCACCGTAGGTGGCGGAGAGGCCCTTGGCGAGGTCGGTCACGTCGAGCAGCTTGTCGGGATATTGCTGGGCGTCATCGAACCAGACCCAGACCATGTCGGGGCCGGAGCCCACGTTCGCGGCCACGGCGGCTTTCGGACGGATGTCCTCCCAGCTCTCCTTGTCGATGCGCACCTCGACGCCGGTGGCCTCGGTGAACTTCTTGGTGTTGGCGAGCCAGGCATCCTCCTCGCCCTTCACGAAGGGCGACCAGCGCAGCAGGCGCAGGGAGGCTCCGGGCTCCGGCTCGAACTTGGGAACGGACTGGCCGAAGGCCTGGGTGCCGCCCAGGAAGGGCAGGGCCATGCTGCCTGCAGCGAGACCGGCGCCGCCCATCAGCACGTCGCGTCTGGAAAGGGTCATTCGTCTTCCTCCCGTGAAGATATGTTTGTTTTGGCGTGCGAGCAGTTCTGGTGCGGCCCTGGCGTTGTGGATTGGCGTCGCCGGGCCGTCTTTGCTGCCGTCTGGAGTGTGTCAGAGGCGGTTGCCCGTCGCCTCCTCAAAAAGGTGTGTGAGGCCGGGCTGCGGCGCGATGTGAATCACCTCGCCGGGGGCAAACGACAGGCGCTCGCGGAACAGGCAGGTGATTTCCTGCCCCTTCTGGCCGGCCTCGCCGAGGCGGGCCACCACCAGGATTTCCGAGCCGGTGGGCTCGGTCACCACCACCGTCGCCGGCACGCCGTTGGGGTCGAGCCGGATGTGCTCGGGCCGCAGGCCGTAGACCACCGCCTGACCGTCGGTGAGGCCGGGGGCTGCCGGCAGGGGCATCTCGACGCCGCTGTCCGTCACCAGTCGCGGGTCGGCGCCGAGGCGCACCTTGCCCTTGACGAAGTTCATGGAGGGCGAGCCGATGAAACCGGCCACGAACTGGTTGGCGGGCCGGTCGTAGAGGTCGAGCGGGGCGCCGATCTGCTCCACGATGCCGTCGTGCATCACCACGATCTTGTCGGCCATGGTCATGGCCTCGATCTGGTCGTGGGTGACGTAGACCGTGGTGGTCTTCAGCCGCTGGTGCAGTTCCTTGATCTCGGTGCGCATCTGCACACGCAGCTGGGCATCGAGGTTGGAGAGCGGCTCGTCGAACAGGAACACCTGCGGGTCGCGCACGATGGCGCGGCCCATGGCGACGCGCTGGCGCTGGCCACCGGAGAGCTGGCGGGGGTAGCGGTCGAGCAGCTTCGTGAGGTTGAGGATTTCAGCCGCGCGCTTGACCCGCGAATCGATCTCCGCCTGGGGCGCTTTGCGCAGCTTGAGCGAGAAGCCCATGTTGGCCCCCACCGTCATGTGGGGGTAGAGCGCGTAGTTCTGGAACACCATTGCGATGTCCCGTTCCTTCGGCGGCATTTCGTTGATCACGCGGTTGCCGATGAGGATCTGGCCGCCGGTAATGTTCTCGAGCCCCGCGATCATCCGCAGGAGGGTGGATTTTCCGCAGCCGGAAGGCCCCACGAGCACCACGAATTCGCCGTCGCGAATGCTGACATCCACCCCATGGATGACAGCCGTCGCGCCATAGGCCTTCTTCACACCGCGAATGTCCACGGTCGCCATGAAGCGTCCTCTCCCTCGTGTTCGCCAGCGCGCCGGGCGGATATCCGTCCGCCTTCAACGTCGCGCGTGATCTTCATTCTGTTTCTTGGGTCCCTTAGGGGAACCTTGCGCCCTCTGTGTGACGCGGCGCGATCATGGTGAAAGCCGAAGCCGGGATCAAGAGGGAATTTAAAACGATTGAACTTTCATTGAACCGGCCCCTGCGATGGGGGTAGACAGGGGGCGTTCCCGGCCGGCGCCGGGATACCTTGCTACCGTTTCCTTGCCCTTGGCATTGGTCCTGGGCCAGATTTGACCGTCGGAACTGAGAGCCTGCCATGACCGATCAAGCCCGCCCGGCCGTCCTTCTGACCGGACCCGTGATGGAAGAGGTGGTGGAGCGCCAGCTCGCCGCCCGCTTCGACCTCCTGCCCCTGGATGGGCTTTCCGACGCCACCGCCGGCGCGGTGCGCGCCATCGCCACGCGCGGCAAGGGGCGGGTGGACGAGGCGCTGATGGCGCGCCTGCCCAATCTCCAGATCGTCGCCAATTTCGGCGTCGGCTACGACACGGTGGATGCCGCCGCCGCAGCCCGGCGCGGCGTGATCGTCACCAACACGCCGGACGTGCTGAACGAGGAGGTGGCCGATCTGACCCTCGGCCTGCTGCTCGCCACCGTGCGGCAAATCCCCCAGGCCGACCGCTTCGTGCGCGACGGCAACTGGCTGAAGGGCGCCTATCCGCTCGGGCCGACCTTGCGCGAGCGCACGGTGGGCATCGTCGGCATGGGCCGCATCGGCAAGGCCATCGCCCGGCGGCTGGAGGCGTTCGCGGTGCCGGTCGCCTATCACAGCCGGCGCCAGCAGCCGGACGTGGACCTGCCCTATCATGCGAGCCTGCTCGACATGGCGCGGGAGGTGAGCGTGCTGGTGGTCATCGTCCCCGGCGGGGCGGCGACCCGCCATCTGGTGAATGCGGACGTGCTCGCCGCTTTGGGGCCGGACGGCATCCTCATCAACGTCGCCCGCGGCACGGTGGTGGACGAGGCGGCGCTGCTCGCGGCACTGAAATCCCGCACCATCCTGGCCGCCGGGCTCGATGTGTTCGAGAAGGAGCCCCATGTGCCGGAGGCCTTCTTCGGCCTCGACAATGTGGTGCTGCTGCCCCACGTGGGCTCGTCGACGCACCATACCCGTGCGGCCATGGGCCAACTGGTGGTGGACAACATCGTGTCCTTCATGGACGGCAAGGGTCCGCTGACCCCGGTGGCGGAGACCCCCTGGCCGAAGGCGTGAGGCTCGGTCTGTCCGTCGGCGCGCGCGTGACCTGTCCGGCGGACGTGGTTCACCCATAGTGGCTCGCCAGAGGCAATCGCGCGCGCACCGGGGGTGAACCGGTAGGCGGAAGGTGGTAGCGTTTCGGCCCGTGTTCGGCTTCGAGGGCAGGATGGCTCCACGGCATATGGGTCTTGCGGCGGCGCTGGTGCTGGGCGCGCAGATGGGCGTGACGCCGCCGGGCGCGGCCCTCGCGCGCGCCGCCACCGCTGGCGCGGCCATGATTCCGGCTGGCATCCAGCTGGCGCAGCGCAGCGATGCGCCCTCCGGCCCTGCAGCGCCCGCCGCGGCACCGCGGCCGCAGGCCCCTCCGCGGCTCGATCCTGCAGTGCGGGAAGCGGGCGCGCGGCTCGCCGCGCCGTTCCGTCTGGCCAATGCCGATGGCTCGCGGACCTGTCCCTTCGCGCTGAAGGCGGAGCCCGCCGGGCCGGGCCTCGCGGTGGAGTTCGACCGGCAGGCCTGCGCCATCATCGCCTTTTCGGCGCAGGTGGTGGCCTGGCTGCCCGACCCGTCCGGCTCCCTGCGCCTGCTCAATGCCCAGGGCCGCACCGTGGCCGAGTTCACCGAAGGCACCAACGGCAGCTTTGAGGCGCTCAGGGAAGGCGACGGGGTCTATTTCCTCGCCAATCCCGCTGCGGCCGACGAGGACGCCGAGATCAAGGTGGAAGAGGTCGTGGGCGAATGGGACCTCGCCCGGCAGGCGGGAACGCCGGTGTGCCGCGTGACCCTGCTCGACCAGCCCGCGGGCAACGGCAAGGGCAAGGCGCTCGCCATCGCGTCGGGCTGTGATCCGGCCCTTCTGCGCTTTGGTCCCGTGGCGTGGGACATCGAGGGCGGCAATATCCTGGTGCGCGGCGACACCGACACCGCCGTGATCCGCTTCGCGCGGCAGGAAGACGGCGGCTGGGCACGGACGCCGGAGCGTGGCCGCCCGCTGCTCATGAACCGGCCTTAAATACCAATAGCTCGTTAGCTTGACTCATGGGCTATTGCTCAAACCCGCGCGGCGCTTGAGCGTCCCCGCTTGGCATCGGTCGAAGACCGAGGCCGATGGCATAAGCAGGCACGCCAGCTTGAGCATCTGCGATCCGGACGCGCCGGTCATGCAGGGCGCGACGGGGGCCGGTTTCGTCTCCCGGTCGTTGGCGGGCGGTCGGACGCCGTCCGAAACGCATCGAGTCGCTGTGGCGCGGCCGCGTCACCCAACTCGGCGTGGCTTACTGAAATACCTCTTCAGAGGCTTCTAAACTGCTCCTGCGTCAGATGTTTTTCGTGTCAGGAACCGGCGTCGTCACCGTTTCGCCAGAGTGCGTTGCATCTTCGCAACACAGAAATCCAGCATTCATGCGGGTTTGCCCAATTGGGTAGCAATTGCTGCCTGAATTTTGCCATTGGACTTGAGGCGGGGACCTGATTTCTATCAATCTAAATCGCAGCCGGGGTACCGTTATGAAGAAGATCGCAGTCGTCGCCGCCTCCTTGCTCCTGGCCGGAGCCGCTTCCGCGGCCGACCTCAGCTCGCCGCTGCCGGTGAAGGCTGTTCCGGCTCCCGAGGCTCCCCTGTGGGATCTGGCCTTCGGCGTGACCGGCACGTCGGACTACCTCTTCCGCGGTATCAGCCAGACCAACAACAACCCCGCCATCCAGGGCTTCGTCGAACTGCAGCTGTTCGACTGGGTGTACTTCAACGTGTGGGCGTCCAACCAGAACTGGGTGAACACCACCATTGACGGCCTCGGCTACACCAACGGCAACAGCTCGCTGGAAGTCGACTTCTCGGGCGGCCTGCGCCACACTTGGGGCAACTTCGCCCTCGACGTCGGCGCGGTCTACTACACCTATCCCGGCAGCAGCTCCAGCAAGGACCCGATCACCGGCCTGAACTTCGGCCCGGGCTCCAGCGACTTCAACTACTGGGAAATCTATGCCAAGCCGACCTACACGGTCGCGCCCTGGCTGACCCTCGGCCTGAACCTCTACTGGACCAGCGATTTCGCCTCCACCGGCACCGATGGCACCGCCCTCTCGGTGACCGCCAAGGTTCCGCTCCCCTCCTTCGGTCCCGGCGAAGCGTTCGGCTGGTATGCGTCTGGCGAGTTCGGCCATCAGTGGCTGTCCACCAGCGCCTACAATTATGAAGTCAGCTACGCCTTCACCGACCTGACCTACATCCAGACGATCCCCGGCTACAACTGGTGGAACGTGGGCGTTGCCTTCACCTACAAGGCCGCCACCCTCGACCTGCGCTACTCCGGCACCGACCTGAGCGATGCCGACTGCGGCTTCATGATCAGCAACACCAACTCTTGCGGCAACAAGTTCCTCGCGACCCTGTCGTTCGCGACCTCCCTGAACGCCCTCAAGTGATCTGAACCGGCGTCCCTGACGCCAGAAGGCGCCGCGCTTACCGCGCGGCGCCTTTTTCTTTTGTGGCAGGAGTAGCTGTCGGGGTGATCCGGCCGGGGCTGGCTGGCTGGTTGGTTGGCTGGTGCGCGGTCCGCCGAGTGCCTGCGTCCCGGCATCCCCGGTGTTGAAACGGGCGACTTATCCTGAGGCGTGTCGCCGGTGCCGGCCCCCGCCGGGGGCATCCGCCAGGGTCATGCGGCCGGGTGCATGGGTCCGCACATGGGTCCGCACATGGGCCGGGCACCGTTTCCCATGGCGCATGAGCCGCGAGGGAAGATCGGATCGGAAGGTTGGGGAAGGAAGGAACGGGGGCCGCAATCCGGCTCCCGGCGCTCGCGCGCTTCGGGACTGGAGCGGCAGGGGTGATAACAATGGCCCATGAGCTTGTCTCACGGGCCATTGGTCAAGCCCGCGCGGCGCTTGAGCGTACCCACTTGGCATCGGTCAACGACAAAGGCCGATGGTATGAGGGGGGGCAAGTGTCCCGGCCGGCCCCTCGGGGCCATCTTGGCCCGGGAGAGGGGCCGAGACTCCGACGAGGTCTTGCAAGCGCCGCTTGGGCTCGCTCAATGGCCGATGATCAGGACCCGCCCATTCTCAGCGTTATTTTCGCGCCTTGCCGGCGGGCGCCGCGGCGGCCTGGGTGAGGGCGGTGGCCAGCTCGGCCGCATTTCCAGCAATGCGGAACGTCTTCACCCGCGCGGTGGCTCCCGACGTGAGCCTGACCTGGGATGCGGCTATTCCTGCCGCCTGCGCCAGCACGCGGGCGACGGCGGACGTCGCCGCGCCGTCCTCCGGCGCGACCTTGACCCTGATCTTCAGGACAGCGCGGCCATCGGACAGCTCCGCCACGCCATCAAGGGCGTCGCGCCCACCCCGCGGGGTGGCACGCACTGTCACCTCCAGGCCGTCGGGCAGGAGCTTCAGGAACGACAAGAGCCCCCCGCCCGTCAGAAGACGTTCGGGTAGATGTAGTAGCCGATGACCTGCTGGATGAAGAAGATGATCAGGATCAGCACCATGGGCGACAGGTCGAGGCCGCCGAGGTTGGGCAGCACGGAGCGGATGGGCGCGAGCACCGGCTCGGTGATGCGGTAGAGGAACTCGCCCACGCTGCGGACGAACGAATTGTGGGGGTTCACGACGTTGAACGCCACGAGCCAGGACAGCACCGCCGAGGCGATGAGCAGCCAGACATAAAGCTGAAGAACGAGAAGGATGACGTCGAGCAGCGCGCGCATCGCAGGAAGGGTCCCCGGGGAGTTGCGCGTCAGCAATAGCCCCCCGAGGCGGTTGTGAACAAGGCCGCAGGCCGCTCGTGACGGGTCCGATGAAGGTTTCCTGCCGCGCCTGCGTCAGCCCGTCGCGTCCCCGTCCCGCGAGCGGCCCGGCTCCGAGAGGGCGCCGGTGCCGGGGGTGCGCTCGGGATCCATCAGCTCGGGCCGGGCATGGGGGCCGGCGGCGGGAAAGTCGTATTCCGGCGGTGGCGCCGGGGAGGCCGGCGCGCGGCCGGGCTTTGCGGCCTTCGGAGCGCTCTGGCGGGGGAGGGTACGTTTATGGGCGGCCATGGCTGCCTCCATGATGTGACCATGATTGGGGAACAACGCTCTCGCCGCCCCTTCCGTTGCAGTGCCGAACGCGAAAGGGGCGGTGCGGCCTTCACGTTTCAGAGCGGCGGCGTTTCACAGCGGCTTTGGCCGGTGCGGGCAGAGCGCAAGATCGGGATGCCTGACCGGCAACCGTGATGTCTGGGACTTGCGCTGCCAGGCTTGACGTGACGACCTTGATTTGCCGACCTTGACTTGCCGACCCGGCGCAGGCAGCTTCCGGCCCCGTGGGCGGCGCCGGTAACGGGCCTCCTCCAACCTTTACGGACCCTCATGCGCAGCTATCTGGACTTCGAGAAGCCGGTCGCCGAACTCGAGGCCAAGGTGGAAGAGCTGCGCGCGCTTGCCTCTGCGGGCGATGGTGTAACCATCACCGACGAGGTGCAGCGGCTCGAGACCAAGGCCCGCGAGGCGCTCCTCGCCCTCTACGCAAATCTCACCCCCTGGCAGAAGACGCTGGTCGCGCGGCATCCGCAGCGGCCCCATTTCGCCGATTTCGCCAAGGGCCTGTTCGAGGATTTCACCCCGCTGGCCGGTGATCGCAAGTTCGGCGAGGACGAGGCCATCATCGGCGGCTTCGCCCGCTTCCGCGGCGAGGCGGTGTGCGTGCTGGGCCACGAGAAGGGCTCCACCACGGAAACCCGCATCCGGCACAATTTCGGCATGGCGCGCCCCGAGGGCTACCGCAAGGCGGCGCGCATCATGGAGCTGGCCGACCGCTTCGGCATTCCCCTGATCTCGCTGGTGGACACCGCCGGCGCCTATCCCGGCATCGGCGCCGAGGAGCGCGGCCAGGCCGAGGCCATCGCCCGCTCCACCGATGCCTGCCTCGCGCTGGGCGCGCCCAACGTGGCGCTGGTGATCGGCGAGGGCGGCTCGGGCGGGGCCATCGCCATCGCCACCGCTAGCAAGGTGTTGATGATGGAGCACGCCATCTACAGCGTGATCTCGCCGGAAGGCGCGGCCTCCATCCTGTGGCGCGACACCGCGAAGGCGCAGGACGCCGCCACCAACATGAAGATCACGGCGCAGGACCTGCTGAAGTTCGGCATCATCGATGCCATCGTGAAGGAGCCGCCCGGCGGCGCCCATCGCGATCCGGAAGCCACCATCGGTGCCGCCGGGGATGCCATCGCCGATGCGCTGTCGCAGCTCGCCGGGCTCGACGGTGCTGCCGTGCGCAAGGCGCGGCGTGACAAATTTCTCGCAATCGGCCGGTCGCTTTAACCATGAGCGCACGGCAGGCGGCCCATGCCGGTCCGGCATCTCATCTTGGCCGCATTTGCCTTATTTTCTCCAAGCCTGCCCAGGCGGTAGCGGCAACGCTCCGCGCGGCGGTCGAGGGTGCTAACGCATCGTCAAGGGGAAGGGGCTAACCCTGTCGGTCCATGTGGCCGATACGGACCCAGGAGTTGCGCGGTGAACCGTTTCGCGTCGAACCGTTCGTGGACGATGGTCTCGTCCCGCATCCGCATGGTGGCCCTGGCCGCCACCGCAGCGCTCGCGCTCGCCGCCTGCAACCAGACCGACTCCGAAGTGGCGCGCAAGGCCAACAAGCCGCTGACGCCCGAGATGGTGTCCCTGATCGCGCAGAAGGACATGTCGCCCGCGAGCCCCATGCTCGTGCGCATCTTCAAGCAGGAAGCCGAGCTGGAAGTGTGGAAAGCCACCTCCGACGGCTCCTATGCGCTGCTGAAGACCTACCCCATCTGCCGCTGGTCGGGCGAACTGGGCCCGAAAGTGAACATGGGTGACCGGCAGGCGCCGGAGGGCTTCTACACCATCACCCCGGGGCAGATGAACCCGAACTCCAGCTACTATCTGTCCTTCAACCTCGGCTTCCCCAACGCCTTCGATCGCTCCTACGGGCGGACGGGCGAGTTCCTCATGGTGCACGGCGACTGCTCGTCGGCCGGCTGCTACGCCATGACGGACGAGCAGATTTCCGAGATCTTCTCCCTGGCGCGGGAGAGCTTCGCGGGTGGCCAGCGGGGCTTCCAGGTGCAGGCCTATCCCTTCCGCATGACGCCGAAGAACCTTGCCCGCCACCGCAACAACCCGAACATGGCGTTCTGGCGCAACCTGAAGCAAGGCTACGACCATTTCGAGGTCACCAAACAGGTGCCGAAGGTCAATGTCTGCGGGCGCTCCTATGTGTTCGACGCCGAGCCGGTTCCTGGCCGCAGCTTCGACGCCAACATGTCCTGCCCGCCCTACCAGGTGCCGCCCCAGGTGGCCTCGGCCGTGGCCGAGAAGCAGCGCAGCGACGAGGCCCAGGTGGCCGCGCTCGCGCCGTCCTCGCCGCTGGCGCCGGTGCGCACCAATGCGGACGGCGGCATGCACCCGGTCTTCCTCGCCAAGCTGAAGGAGCGCGAGAGCGGCCAGATGTCCTTCGCCGCGGCGCCCGGCACGCTGCCCGAATATGTGAATCCGCCCAAGATGACCCCTGAGAAGGTGGCGCTGGATACGGAGGCGCCGGTTGCCCCCGTGGCGACGGCCAGCAGCGCGCCCGTCGCTCCTGCCGCAGCCGCCGCGCCGGCTCCGCTACCGACTGCCAAGCCTGCCCCGGCGGCGCGGGTGGTGACGCCGGCGTCCAAGCCGGTGGCGGCTTCCGCGACGGCCAAGCCTGTTGTGGCCTCGTCTGCGGCCAAGCCTGTGCCTGCGAATTCGGCATCGGACAAGCCGGCAGCCCAGGCCTACAGGCCGGCCACGGTTGCTTCCGTTGGCACGCTGACGCCGCCGGCCTCGGTGTCGGGTGGCTCGGCCATCATGTCCACCGGCACGTTCTCGCAATAAGGCTCCGGTCGCGGCCCCCTTGCGGGGGCCATGCGGCCGCGCTTAGGCTTGCGCCCATATGGGGCGCGTCTGTCTGGCCTGGTCCTTTGTCGCGCCTCAGCCTCGGGGGAGGGCAGGGGCGTGGGACAAGAAATCGGAGCCTGGACGAGCGCTATTTGGGCGCGGCGGCTGAGCGCCGTTACGGCGCTGGTGGCGTGGGGCGCGCTGGCGCTTCAGCTCGGCATCGTGGTGGAGAAGATGGCCGCCGCCGGCGACGGCTTCGGGCCGGCCCTGTGGCGCTTCCTGGGCTATTTCACCGTTCTCACCAACCTGTTCGTAGCCGCGGTGGCGAGCGCCTATGCGCGTCGTCCCAACGGCCCCATGGCTGGGCCGCGGGTGCGGCTCGCGGCGGTGGTGTCCATCGTGCTCGTGGGCATCATCTATGCCCTGCTGCTGCGCAATGTGTGGAAACCGGAGGGCTGGCAACTGGTGGCCGACCGCCTGCTGCATCAGGCCACGCCGGTGCTCTTCCTGGCCACCTGGGTGCTGGCGGCGCGGGCGGAGCCGGGGAGCGGGAGTCTCGGGGAGGGCAGTCTCGGCCGTCTCGGCGTGCGGGACGCGGCCTGGGCCATGGCGCCACCGGTCCTGTACCTCGCCTATGCGCTGGCGCGGGGCGAGGCGGATGGCTGGTATGCCTACTGGTTCCTGGATCCGGCCAAGCTGGGGGATGGGCGCATGGCGCTCAATACCGTCCTGCTGGCGGCGGTGTTCCTGGCGACGGCGCTGATCTTTCTGGGGCTCGACCGGCTCCTGGCGTGCCGCAAGCCCTGAGCATTGCGGCCCGAACCTAAGGCTTTCGGGTCACGCTCATCCGGCGCTGCGCCTGAGCGCAGGGCGTTGATCCCAGCCACTGGGCCGCCCCCGCTGGGGGCGGCCTCTCATCCTGCCTCAGGCGAAGCGGCCGTGGCAGTGCTTGTACTTCTTGCCGGAGCCGCAGGGGCAGGCCTCGTTGCGGCCCACCTTGCCCCAGCTCTCTGGATCGTTGGGATCGCGCTCGGCCACGGCGAGGTCGCCGGAGAGGAGCGGCTCCGGCCGGCTGCCCAGGGCCGCGCCGGAGAACGCCATCTCGTCTTCCCCGGTGAAGGGGTCGGCGTGGTGGGCTTCCATCAGCGGCAGCTCTTCCGGCGGCGGCTGGGTCACGATCTCCACCCGCATGAGCTGGGCGGTGACCACCTCCCGCAGCCGGTTCAGCAGCGCGGAGAACAGGTTGAAGGCTTCCGACTTGTATTCGTTGAGCGGATCGCGCTGGGCGTAGCCGCGCAGGCCCACCACCTGCCGCAGGTGGTCCAGCATGCCGATATGCTCGCGCCAGAGATGGTCGAGGGTCTGGAGAAGGATGGACTTCTCCACATAGCGCATGATGTCCGGCCCATACTGGGCGGTCTTGGCGGCCATCAGCTCGTCGGCGCGGCGGATGATGCGCTCGGTGACCTCGGGGCCGGCGATGCCCTCTTCCTTGGCCCAGTCCTTCACCGGAAGGTCGAGGGCCAGCATTTCCTTCAGCGCGGCGTCGAGGCCGTCCACGTCCCACTGCTCGGGATAGGCGTTCTCGGGAATGAACTTGGCCACGGTCTCGGTGATGAGGGCATGGCGCATGTCCTCCACCGTCTCGGCCACGTCTTCGTCGTTCATCAGCTCCACGCGCTGCTCGAACACCACCTTGCGCTGGTCGTTCAGCACGTCGTCATACTTGAGGACGTTCTTGCGCATGTCGTAGTTGCGCGCCTCGACCTTCTGCTGCGCCTTCTCCAGGGCCTTGTTGATCCAGGGATGGATGATGGCCTCGCCTTCCTTGAGGCCGAGGCGCTGCAGCATGCCGTCGAGCCGGTCCGACCCGAAGATGCGCATCAGGTCGTCGTCGAGCGACAGGAAGAACTTGGAATGGCCGGGGTCGCCCTGGCGGCCGGAGCGGCCGCGCAGCTGGTTGTCGATGCGCCGGCTTTCGTGGCGCTCGGTGCCGAGCACGTAGAGGCCGCCGGCCTCCAGCGCCTTCTGCTTCAGCTCTTCCACCTCGGCGCGGATCCTGGCTTCCGCCGCGGCGCGCTCGACACCCTCGGGCAGGTCCTTCAGCTCGATCTCGATGCGCATGTCGGCCGAGCCGCCGAGCTTGATGTCGGTGCCGCGGCCGGCCATGTTGGTGGCGATGGTGATCGCCCCCGGCACGCCCGCCTGGGAGACGATATAGGCCTCCTGCTCGTGGTAGCGCGCGTTCAGCACCGCGAAGCTCTTGCCGGAGCGGTCGTTGATGAGAAGCTCGCGGCCGTTGAAGGCGGTGGGGTCGGAGAAGTCCTTCTGGCGGAAGCCGGCCTGCTTCAGCAGCTCGGCCAGAAGCTCGGACTTCTCGATGGAGGTGGTGCCCACCAGCACCGGCTGGCTGCGCTCCGCGCACTCCTTGATCAGCTCGATGATGGCGGCGTACTTCTCGCCGGCGGTGCGATAGACCTCGTCATCGTCGTCGATGCGCGAGATGTGCACGTTGGTGGGGATCTCCACCACCTCGAGCTTGTAGATGTCGGCGAATTCCGCCGCCTCGGTGTTGGCGGTGCCGGTCATGCCGGACAGCTTCTCGTAGAGGCGGAAATAATTCTGGAAGGTGATGGAGGCCAGCGTCTGGTTCTCAGGCTGGACCTGGACGCGCTCCTTGGCCTCCAGCGCCTGGTGCAGGCCTTCCGAATAGCGCCGGCCCGGCATCATGCGGCCGGTGAACTCGTCGATGATCACCACTTCGTCGTTGCGGACGATGTAGTCCTTGTCGCGCTGGAACAGGGTGTGGGCGCGCAGGGCCTGGTTCACGTGGTGGACCACCGAGACGTTCTCGATGTCGTAGAGGGAGTCCGACTTCAGCACCCCGGCGGCGCTGAGCATCTGCTCCATCTTCTCCATGCCGGCTTCGGTCATGGAGACGGAACGCTGCTTCTCGTCCACCTCGTAGTCTTCCTTGCCGAGGCGCGGAATGTAGGCGTCGATGGTGTTGTAGAAGTCGGAGCGGTCGTCGAGCGGGCCGGAGATGATGAGGGGCGTGCGCGCCTCGTCGATGAGGATGGAGTCCACCTCGTCCACGATGGCGTAGAATTGCGGGCGCTGGACCATCTGGCCGCGCTCGTACTTCATGTTGTCGCGCAGATAGTCGAAGCCCAGCTCGTTGTTGGTGGCGTAGGTCACGTCGCTGGCATAGGCCACGCGCCGCTCGTCGTCGTCGAGGCCATGGACGATGATGCCGGTGGAGAGGCCGAGGAAGCGGTACAGCCGCCCCATCCATTCGGCGTCGCGCTTGGCGAGGTAGTCATTCACCGTCACCACGTGCACGCCCTTGCCGGCCAGGGCATTGAGATAGACCGGGAGGGTGGCGACCAGGGTCTTGCCTTCGCCGGTCTTCATCTCGGCGATGCCGGCTTCGTGCAACACCATGCCGCCGATGAGCTGCACGTCGAATGGGCGCATGCCCAAGGCACGCTTGGCGCCCTCGCGCACGGTGGCGAAGGCAGGCACCAGCAGGTCGTCGAGGGTCTTGCCCTCGGCCAGCTGGCGGCGAAAATCTTCGGTGCGGGCCCGGAGCGCCTCGTCGGAGAGGGCTTCCAGCTCCGGCTCCAGCGCATTGATGGCCTGAACGCGGGGACGGTATCCCTTCACCCGGCGATCGTTCGCGGAGCCGAAGAGCTTGCGGGCAAGTCCACCTAACATGAGTTGTGTCTCTGTTCCGATCCGTCAGGTCTCAGGGAGGGCGGAGACGAGCCGCCGGACCCTCCGGGAAATGATGCGCCGTTGGACACCTTCAATGCGGCGTCAGCAAGTCCGAAGGGACGGGGCGGGCGCAGCGGCAAAGCGCGCAGCCCAGATCCCGCTCCTCAAGTCCCGCTCCCCTTTCTTGGGCAGCGTGCCACGCGGACACTTATGAACGGGTCAGGGCAATGTCAATGCGAGTGGGGGCGGCAGCGGCGCTGCCGCAGCGTCGTCAGGGGCATGGGCACCGTTCGGCCCATTCCTCTCATGGACACGTCATGACCCGGTGCTTAGTATCCGGCGCAACTGCGATATGGGGGAATGCGGTATGGTGGGGGGGATCGGGGTGTCCGGCGGGCTGCGCCACGGCATGGTGGCGCTTTGCGCGGCTTTTCTGCTCTCGGCCTGCGAGGAAAAGAATACCTACGTACCGCCGCCCCCCGCTGCCGTTACCGTTGCCCCCGTTCTGGAGAAGCCGGTCACCCGCTTCCTCGAGCTGACCGGCAACACCGCCGCCATCAATTCGGTGGACCTGGAGGCCCGTGTCCAGGGCTTCCTCACGCAGATCAACTACCGGGACGGCCAGTTCGCCAAGAAGGGCACCGTCCTGTTCGTGATCGAGCAGGACCAGTACAAGGCCCAGGTGGACCAGGCCAAGGCTCAGCTCGCCGCCAACCAGGCCTCGCAGGTGCAGGCCGAGGCCGAGTTCAACCGCCAGGCCCAGCTCGCCAAGCAGGATTTCGCCTCCCAGGCCACCCTCGACCAGGCCCGGGCCAAGCGCGATTCTGCGGTCGCCGAGGTGGCGAACGCCCAGGCCTCCCTGGTGCTGGCCCAGATCAATCTCAGCTATACCCAGATCACGGCGCCCTTCGACGGCGCCGTCACCGCCCATCTCCAGGACGTGGGTGCGCTGGTGGGCTACAGCGGCCCCACGAAGCTCGCCACCGTGGTGCAGATCAACCCCATCTGGGTCTGGTTCACCCTGAGCGAGCAGGAGGTGCTGCGGATCAAGGAGCACCTGGCCAAGCAGGGCCGTTCGCTGGTCTCCCTCACCCGTGACGTGCCGGACCTTGCCATCGAGATCGGTCTCCAGACCGAGACCGGCTATCCCCATCAGGGCAAGATCGACTATGTGGCGCCGCAGGTGGACCCGAACCTCGGCACCCTGACCGTGCGCGGCATTTTCCAGAACGACGATTTCGCGCTTCTGCCGGGCCTGTTCGCGCGGGTGCGGGTGCCGCTCGGCGCGGCGCAGACCACCGTGCTGGTGCCGGATGCCGCCCTCAACGCCAACCAGCTCGGGCCCTATGTCCTGACCGTGAGCGCGGACAATGTGGTCTCCCAGACCCAGGTGACCCTCGGCCAGCTCCAGGCCGACGGGCTGCGCGCCATCCAGAGCGGGCTGAAGGCCGGCGACCGCATCATCATCAACGGCATCCAGCGCGCGGTGCCGGGCTCCAAGGTGAAGGTGGAGGAGGGCACGATCGTCGGCATCGCGCCGCCCGCCGTCGACCAGGGCAACAAGCCCCTGGCCAAGCCCGCGGGCGTCGCGCCCGCCGATGCACCCGCCAAGGCTGCGCCCTCGGTGGCGCCGTCGCAGGCACCCGCGACACAGAAGAACTGACCCGCTCTCGAAGAAAGAGGCAGCGCCCATGATATCGCGCTTTTTCATCGAGCGGCCGGTCCTCTCGAATGTGCTCGCACTGGTCTTCGTGCTGATCGGCCTGGTCTCGCTGTCGCGGCTGCCGGTGTCGCAGTATCCCAACATCGTGCCGCCCACGGTCTCGGTGTCGACCTCCTATCCCGGCGCCTCCGCCAAGACGATGATCGACACCGTCGCCCTGCCCATCGAGCAGCAGGTGAACGGCGTCGAGGGCATGCTGTACATGCAGTCGTGGTCGGCCTCGGATGGCACCTACACGCTGGTCGTCACCTTCGAGATCGGCGCCGATCCCAACATGGCGCAGGTGCTGGTGCAGAACCGCGTCAACATCGCCCTCGCCTCGCTGCCCACGGCGGTGCAGGCGCAGGGCGTCACCATCCTGCAGAAGGGCACCTCGATCCTCGAGTTCGTGACCCTGATCTCGCCGGACGGGCGCTATGACGGGCTGTTCCTCAACAACTACGCCATCATCAACATCCAGAACGAGCTGGAACGCGTGGCGGGCGTCGCCAACGTGGGCATCTTCGGCGCCGGCACCTATGCCCTGCGCATCTGGATGGACCCGGACCGCATGCAGGCCTTCGGGCTGACGCCCCAGGACATTTCCAACGCCGTCCAGAAGCAGAGCCAGATCGTCACCCCCGGCCAGCTCGGCATTCCGCCGGCGCCGGACAATGCCTCCTTCCAATATACGGTGAACATCGCCGGCCGCCTCGACGACGCCAAGGACTATGAGAACATCATCGTCAAGGTGGACAATTCGGACGGTGGCCGCATCGTCCGCATCCGCGATATCGGCCGGGTGGAGCTGGGTGCGCAGAGCTATTCCAAGGATTTCATGCAGGACAACAAGCCTGCTGCCGGTATCGGCATCTTCCAGCTGCCCGCCGCCAACGCCCTCGACGTGGCGGCGCGCGTCTCCAAGAAAATGGAAGAGCTGAAGAAGGACTTCCCCGAAGGCCTCGAATACAGCATCCCCTTCAACACCACCCTGTTCGTGTCCGCCTCCATCGACGAGGTCTGGAAGACCCTGTTCGAGGCGGCGCTCCTGGTGCTGGTGGTGATCCTGCTGTTCCTCCAGGACTGGCGGGCGACCCTGGTGCCGGCCACCACCGTGCCGGTGACCATCATCGGCGCGTTCGCGGCCATGGACGCCATGGGCTTCACCATCAACCTGTCCACGCTGTTCGCCATCATCCTGGCCATCGGCATCGTGGTGGACGACGCCATCGTCATCGTGGAGGGCGTCGCCCGCCACATCGAGGAAGGCATGGCGGGCCAGCCGGCCGCCGAGAAGGCCATGGACGAGCTGTTCGGCCCGGTGGTGGGCATCACGCTGGTGCTCATGTCCGTGTTCCTGCCGGCCTCGTTCATCCCCGGCCTGACCGGGCAGATGTTCAAGCAGTTCGCGCTGGTCATCGCCGCCACGGCTTTCATCTCGGCCATCAATGCGGCGACGCTGAAGCCCACCCAGTGCGCCCTTTGGCTGCGCCGGCCGGTGCCGCCGGAAAAGCGCAACTTCATCTTTCGCGGCTTCAACAAGATCTACGCCAAGGCCGAGCACGGCTATACGGGCCTCATCTCCCGCATGGTGCATCACTCCAAGGTCATGGTGATCATCGCCCTGGCGCTCATGGGCGTCGCCGCCTACGGCCTCACCCGCGTGCCCACGTCCTTCCTCCCCATCGAGGACCAGGGCTATTTTCTCGCCCACGTGCAATTGCCGGACGCATCGAACCTCAACCGCACCAAGAAGGTGATGGCTGATGTCAGCGAGCGCATCCGCAAGGTGCCGGGGGTCGAGACCGTGCTCGCCATCTCCGGCATCTCGGTGCTGGACAATTCATCCACCCTCGCCAATGCGGGCGTCACCTACATCACCCTGAAGCCGTGGTCGGAGCGCTATGCCACCACCGGACAGGACCTGCTCTCGCTCTACATCAACCTCAACAAGGCGGTGGCGGACGTGGTGCAGGCGGAGGTGCTGATCCTGTTGCCGCCGGCCATCCAGGGCATCGGCAACGCCGCCGGCTTCACCATGCAGCCCCAGCTGCGCAACGGTAATTTCGACTACCGCCTGCTGGAGCAGATCACCACCTCGATGGTGGACAAGGCGTCGGCCCAGTCCGCCCTCCAGCACGTCTCCTCGTCGTTCCGCGCCGGGGCGCCGCAGATCGAGGTGGAGGTCAACCGCGTCAAGGCGGAGACGCTGGGGGTCACGGTGGGGCAGGTGTTCGACACCATCTCGTCCTATCTCGGCTCGACCTACGTCAACCAGATCAACAAGTTCGGCAACGTCTTCCAGGTCTATGTGCAGGCCGAATCGGGCTATCGCGTCACCCCGACCGACCTCACCAACCTGAAGGTGCGCACGCCCAAGGGGCAGATGATCCCGCTGGGCACCCTCGTCACCGTGAAAATGGTGCAGGGGCCGCCGCTGATCTCGCTCTACAATCT
This sequence comes from Xanthobacter oligotrophicus, assembly GCF_008364685.1. Lineage (GTDB taxonomy): Bacteria > Pseudomonadota > Alphaproteobacteria > Rhizobiales > Xanthobacteraceae > Xanthobacter > Xanthobacter oligotrophicus. The sequence goes on along the minus strand of NZ_VTTL01000003.1, from coordinate 138,410 downwards.
CTATCCCAGCTCCACCGTCGTGGGCGGCACCTCCCAGGGCTTCTCCTCGGGCCAGGCGCTCTCCCTCATGGAGCAGATCGCCACAGCGACCCTGCCTCCCGGCACGGGCTTCGAGTGGACCGCCATGTCCTACCAGGAGAAGGCGGTCGGCAATCAGATCTACTACGTGTTCGGCCTCGCCATCCTGCTGGTCTATTTCGTGCTGGCCGGCCAGTATGAGAGCTGGATCCAGCCCATGGCGGTGATCCTGGCGGTGCCTTTGGCGCTGCTCGGCACGGTGGGGGCGCTGGTGGGCCTCGGCATCTCCAACAACCTCTACACCCAGATCGGCCTGGTGCTCTTGATCGCCCTTGCCTCGAAGAACGCCATCCTCATCGTGGAATATGCGCGCGAGAAACGGGCGGAGGGCATGGAGATCATGGATGCGGCGGTGGAGGCCTCGCGCCTCAGGTTCCGCCCCATCCTCATGACCTCTTTCGCCTTCATCCTGGGCGTGCTGCCGCTGGTGTTCGCCACCGGCGCCGGCGCCAATTCCCGCAAATCCATCGGCATCGCGGTGGTGTCGGGCATGCTGGCGTCCACCTGCCTCGCGGTGCTGTTCGTGCCGTCGTTCTATACGGTGCTGCAGCGGTTCGAGGAGAAGCTGAAGGGCAGGAAGAAGCCTGCGGGCCATGCGCCGCCCGAGCCGCCGGAAGCCCCTGCGGCCGATGCCGGCGTGCCACCCGCGCCCGCATCTGCCTGATCGGGGCGCGCCGGCCCTGCCGAAACCCGTGACATCTGCCCGTTCTGTGGGCAGATGTCGCCGCAAAGTCGCGCTTTCTCCCTATAACGGCCTTGTCTAACCTTGGCCGGAAACCGCCCACCCCACCCCTTGGGCTGCCCGTAGGGCCAATGCCCGCAGGACCAGGTGCCATATATGTCGATCCTCGCGAGCCTGCATCACGTTACGAGCTACAAGTACGAGCGCCCGGTCACCATGGGACCGCAGACCATCCGGCTGCGTCCGGCGCCGCACAGCCGTACCGAGATCCCCGCCTATTCGCTCAAGATTTCACCAGCTGAACATTTCATCAACTGGCAGCAGGACCCGTTCGGCAACTGGCTCGCGCGCATCGTGTTCCCGGAGAAGGTGGAGGAGTTCAAGGTCGAGGTGGACCTCCTCGCCAAGCTCGACGTGCTCAATCCATTCGACTTCTTCGTCGAGGAATATGCCGAGAACTTCCCCTTCGCCTACACCCCCGAGCTGAAGGCGGAGCTGGCCCCCTACCTCGAGCTGGAGAACGAGGGCGCCCCGTTCGACGCCTTCGTCGCCGGCGTCTCGCTCGAGCCGCGCCGGATCGTGGATTTCCTGGTGGAGATCAACCAGCTGCTCCAGAAGGAGATCGGCTACGTCATCCGCATGGAGCCGGGCGTCCAGACCCCGGACGAGACGCTCACCAAGAAGCTCGGCTCCTGCCGCGACACCGGCTGGCTGCTGGTGCAGGTGCTGCGCCATCTCGGCCTCGCCGCGCGCTTCGTCTCCGGCTACCTGATCCAGCTGAAGCCCGACGTGGCGGCCCTCGACGGTCCCTCCGGCACCGACGTGGACTTCACCGACCTGCACGCCTGGTGCGAGGTCTATGTGCCGGGCGCGGGCTGGATCGGCCTCGACCCCACCTCGGGCCTGCTCTGCGGCGAGGGGCACATCCCGCTCGCCGCCACCCCGCACTATCGCTCCGCCGCCCCCATCACCGGCTATCTGATGGAGAAGACGGAGACCGAATTCGGCTTCGACATGAGCGTCGCCCGCGTGGCCGAGGCGCCGCGCGTGACCCTGCCGTTCTCCGACGAGACCTGGGCCGCCCTCGACGAGCTGGGCCACAAGGTCGACGAGGACCTCAAGGCCGGCGACGTGCGCCTGACCATGGGCGGCGAGCCCACCTTCGTCTCCATCGACGACTATGAATCGCCGGAGTGGAACACCGAGGCCCTCGGCCCGCAGAAGCGGGTGCGCGCGGATGATCTCATCCGCCGCCTGCGCAAGCGCTTCTCCACCGAGGGCGTGCTGCATTACGGCCAGGGCAAGTGGTATCCCGGCGAGACGCTGCCGCGCTGGTCGTTCGACCTGTTCTGGCGCAAGGACGGCCAGCCCATCTGGACCCGCGAGGACCTGATCGCGGACGAGACGGTGGATTACGGCGTCACCGCCGCCGATGCCGAGCGGTTCTGCAAGGCCGTGGCCGAGAAGCTGGCCGTGGGCGAGCAGTTCGTGCACCAGGCGTTCGAGGACAACATCTATTTCATGTGGAAGGAGCAGTGCCTTCCCGAGAACATCGCCCCCGGCGACGAGCGCATGGCCGACGAGGTGCAGCGCCGCATGCTGGCGCGCACCTTCAACCAGGGCCTCGCCAATGCCACCGGCTCGGTGCTGCCCCTGGCGCGGGTGCGGACGCCGCAGGGTCCGGTCTGGCGCTCGGAAGCCTGGACCTTCCGCCGCGAGTTCCTGTTCCTGATCCCCGGCGAAAGCCCGATCGGATACCGGCTGCCGCTGGAATCCATGATGTATCTGGCGCCCACGCGCTATCCCTACATCGTGCCCGCCGACCCGTTCGAGCCGCGCGACCCTCTGCCCGACGCCGAGGCCTTCACCGGCCGCTACCGCGGCGCGCCCGCGGGCGATGGGGGCGGTGAGCCGGCAAGCGATGCGCGCGAACGCTATCGCATCGCGCCCCGCACCGAGGCCTACGGCACCGGCGAGCGCGCGCAGGAGCTGGTGCGCCAGTATCTCGCCAAGAATTCCACCCAGGTCTTTACCGAGGACACCCGCACTGCGCTCTGCGTGGAGCCGAGGGGCGGTCGCCTGTGCGTGTTCCTGCCGCCGGTGGAGATTCTGGAAGACTATCTGGACCTCATCGCCGCCATCGAGCAGGTGGCCATCGAGCTGAACACCCCCATTCATTTTGAAGGCTATCCGCCGCCCTTCGACTACCGCCTCCACCTTATCCGCCTGTCGCCGGATCCGGGCGTGCTGGAAGTCAACGTCCATCCGTCGGACTCGTGGGAGGGCTGCGTCGAGATCACCCGCATCCTCTATGAGGAGGCGCGCCAGGCCCGTCTCGGCACCGAGAAGTTCATGGTGGACGGCCGCCACACCGGCACCGGCGGCGGCAACCATGTGGTGGTGGGCGGCGCCACGCCGGCCGACAGCCCGTTCCTGCGTCGTCCGGACGTGCTGAAGAGCCTGCTGCTGTTCTGGCAGCGCCACCCTTCCTTGTCCTACCTGTTCTCGGGCCTCTTCATCGGCCCGACCTCGCAGCATCCGCGGGTGGACGAGGCGCGGCACGACAGCCTCTACGAGCTGGAGATCGCGCTTTCCAAGATCGGCCTGCCGGGCGCGGAAGAAGGCCCGACCCCGCCGTGGCTGGTGGACCGCCTGCTGCGCAACATCCTGGTGGATGTCACCGGCAACACCCACCGCACCGAAATCTCCATCGACAAGCTCTATTCGCCGGACGGCCCCACCGGCCGCCTGGGCCTGGTGGAGTTCCGCTGCTTCGAGATGCCGCCGGACTGGCGCATGAGCCTGGCCCAGCAGCTGCTCCTGCGCGCCCTCGTCGCCCGGCTGTGGCACAAGCCGGTCACCGGCAAGTGCGCGCGCTGGGGCACCATCCTCAACGACCGCTTCATGCTGCCCCACTATGTGTGGGCCGACTTCGTGGACGTGCTGGAGGACCTCTCGGACGCCGGCTACAGCTTCGATCCGGAGTGGTTCCGCGCCCAGTTCGAGTTCCGCTTCCCGCACTACGGCAAGGTGCAGCGGGGCGGCGTGGACTTGGAGATCCGCCAGGCCCTCGAATGCTGGCATGTGCTGGGTGAAGAGGGCGTCGTCGGCGGCACGGCGCGCTACGTGGACTCGTCCGTGGAGCGCCTGCAGGTGAAGGTGGAGGGCTTCAACCCCGCCCGCCATATCGTCACCTGCAACGGGCGGCGGCTGCCGCTGGCGCCCACCGGCCGCAACGGCACCTTCGTGGCCGGCGTGCGCTACAAGGCGTGGCAGCCCTGGTCGGGCCTGCATCCCACCATCCCGGTCCAGGCGCCCCTCACCTTCGACGTGGTGGACACCTGGAGCGAGCGGTCGCGCGGCGGCTGCCGCTATAACGTGTCGCATCCGGGCGGTCGCAGCTACGAGACCTTCCCGGTGAATTCCTATGAAGCCGAGGCCCGCCGCCTCGCCCGCTTCCAGGATTACGGCCACACGCCCGGCACCACCCCCGTTCCGGAGGAGAACGCGCCGGACGAGTTCCCCACCACCCTCGACCTGCGCCGCCCCATCGGCGCGTAAAGCCACCGGCCGCTGCCTGCCTCATCCCTCCTCATCGGGACGGGGTGGGGCAGGGGCGGTGCCGTGGCAACGCGCGCGGTCCGGCTTCGTCCGGATCAGGCGGGCGTTGCAATGGACGAGCTGTCGGGCTGGTCGAAAACTGTTGGTAAACAAACGACCGGTGTAGGGTTGCTGCTTGAGCCGGGTTAGCCTGGGACCAGCGGGAACTGCGCTTTGGCCCGGCCTCCATCTTCACGCGGAAGGCCCGACACGTGCGGGGCCGGCGGAAGTGCTCCGCACAGGGGTCGGCCTCGACCTCTTCCAAAGAAGAGTGCATCCGGCGCCGGGCGGGTCATAATGGGGCGTTCGGGAACGCCGGGCACCTTGAGCGCGTTGCCATCGGATTGCGGTGCAATCCGATGGGTAAAATGTGCTCTTCTCTTAGGCTTAGAGGCGGGTTCAGATTTTGGACGGGATCGCTGCGCACATTCCGCCCACACCGAATCCGGCCCTGGAAGGGGTAGTCGTGTCGGGGGCCGAGCAGCGGAGCGAGGTGTTTGAACGGGCGGCCGCGGAAAGCCTCATCGGAGGCTACCGGACCCTGCCCGGCATCCGCGACGAGATGATGGACCAGGACGGCCAGCCGCGCCGCCACTGGATGCCTTTCCTCGCCGCCCTCGCCGAACTTGGCTCCGACGAACTGCGCCGACGCTTTTCCGCTGCCGACCGCTATCTGCGCGATTCGGGCGTCTTCTATCGCGTCTATGACGATACCGGCGGCGGCGAGCGGCCGTGGTCGCTCAGCCACATGCCGCTGCTCATCGAGGATGCGGACTGGCAGGCGCTCTCCGCCGGCCTCATCGAGCGCGCCGAGCTTCTCGAAGTGGTGCTTCAGGATCTCTACGGCGCCGGCCATCTCGTCGCCGATGGCGACCTGCCCGCCGCGGCCGTGGCCGGCAGCCCCGAATTCCTGCGGCCGCTGGTGGGCATCAAGCCCGAGGGCGGGCGCTTCCTGCGGGTCTATGCCGCCGATGTGGGACGCGGGCCGGATGGCCGCTGGTGGGTGCTGGCGGATCGCACTCAGGCGCCGTCAGGCGCCGGCTATGCGCTGGAGAACCGCCTCGCCTCCACCCGCGCCCTGCCGGACGTGTCGCGCAACCTCAACATGCAGCGCGTCGCCTCCTTCTTCCAGGCGCTGCGCACCTCGCTGATGAAGCTCGACCGGACCGGGGAGGGGCGCATCGGCCTGCTCAGCCCGGGTCCCCTCAACGAGACCTATTTCGAGCACGCGCTGCTGGCCCGCTATCTCGGCTTCCTCTTGGTGGAGGGCGAGGACCTGACCGTGCGGGGCGATACGCTGCATGTGCGCACGGTGGCCGGGCTGCGGCGCATCGACGTGCTGCTGCGCCGGCTCGACGCCGACTTTGCCGATCCGCTGGAGCTGAATGCCGGCTCGCGGCTCGGCGTGCCCGGCCTGGTGCAGGCGGTGCGCATGGGCGGCGTGTCGCTGGCCAATGCGCTGGGCACCGGCCTCATCGAGGCGCCGGCCCTGCTCGCCTTCCTGCCGCGCATCGCCACCCGCGTGTTCGGCCGGCCGCTCAAGCTGCCGCACGTGGCCACCTGGTGGTGCGGCCAGCCCGCCGAGCGGGCGCAGGTGATGGAGCATCTGGACGAGCTGGTCATCTCCTCGGCCTTTGGCCGCGCCTTGCCGGGCCTGCCGGATGGCGGCTCGGTGCTGGGCGCCGACCTGACCGCCACCGACCGGCGGCGCCTGTCCACCCTGCTTGCCCGGCGTGGCGGCGACGTGGTGGGCCAGGATATCGCGCGCCTGTCCACGACCCCGGTGTGGACCGGGGAGAAACTGACGCCACGCCCCTTCATGCTGCGCGTCTTCCTCGCCGCCACCGACAAGGGCTGGACGGTGATGCCCGGCGGCTTCTGCCGCATCTCCTCCGCACCCGACGCCCGCGCCGTCTCCATGCAGAAGGGCGACCGCTCGGCGGATGTGTGGGTGCTGGCGGACGAGGCGGTGTCGGACACCACGCTGCTGCCGAGCTCGGCCAACGTGAAGGTGCGCCGCTCCTCCGGTACGCTGCCGAGCCGGGCGGCGGACAATCTGTTCTGGCTCGGGCGCTATGTGGAGCGCGCCGAGGCGACGCTGCGGCTGTCGCGGGTGCTGGTGGGCCGCCTCGCCGAGAGCGGCGACAGTGGCGCCAGCCCCCTGGTCACGCGCCTACTCGGCCTTCTGGGCGCCTGGGGCGCCATGCCGCGCGATCTCGCCCGCGCCACCCCGGCCCGCTATGCGGTGGCGGTGCTGACCCGCCGCGACGTGCCCGGCGCCCTGCCGCAGCTGGTGCAGGCGGCCCGGGCCTCGGCCTCGGTGATCCGCGACCGCTTCTCGCCCGACGCCTGGCGGGCGCTGGTGGACCTTGAGGCTTGCGTGGACGCGCCCATCGCCACCGCCCCGTCCGAGGCGGACGCGGCGGAGCGGGCGGATGCCGCCCTGCGCATCATCGCCGCCTTCTACGGCCTCGCCTCGGAGAACATGAACCGGCTGACCGGCTGGCGGTTTCTGGAACTGGGCCGTCGCACCGAGCGGGCCATCGGCACCCTGCGCTTCGCCCGCACCTTCGGCGAGGTGGGGGCGCCGCTGGGCTCCCTCGATGCGCTGCTGCAGGTGGCCGACAGCCTCATCACCTACCGCACCCGCTACGTGATGATGGAAGCGCGCGGGCCGGTGCTGGACCTGGTGCTGCTCGATCCCGACAATCCGCGTTCGGTGGCGTTCCAGGTGCACCGCATGGCCAACCATCTGAAGGTGCTGCCGGGCCGTGACCAGGATGCGCCGCCGCCGCTCTGGGAGCGCCTTGTCGCCCGCATGCAGGCAGAGCTGGCCGCGAGCACGGCGGATAGCTTCGAGCCGGCCTGGTTCAACGCCATGGAGAAGATGCTGATGGAGCTTTCCGATGAGATCGCCGCCCATTACTTCCTCCAGGGTCATGCCCCGGAGATGACGCCGTCTCTCTCCCATGTGGGCGCGTAGCCCGCGCGGCGATTGAGCAAGAGGGATCCCGGATGCGGCGCATCCGAGGGATCCGCGAGGAAGGGACAGATGCTCTACGACATCCGCCAGACCACCACCTACAGCTATCAGGTGCCCGTGCGGGTGGTGCGGCAGGTGCTGCGCATGACGCCGGTGGACCGCATCGGCCACCAGCACGTCATCGCCCACATCCTCGACATCGATCCCGATCCGGCGGAGCTGGAGCACGGCATCGACTTCTTCGGCAACGGCCTCACCTGGCTCACCATCGACCAGCCCCACGGCCATCTCTCGCTTACCACCCGCAGCCGGGTGGACGTGACCTCCACCGCCCTGCCGGACCCGGAGGAGACGCTGCTGGTGGACGACGTGCGCGCCGCGGCGCTGGAGGAGGCGGACCTCGGCCCGGATGCGGCGGCCCACGGCCTGTTCCCGAGCCGCGCGGTGCCGCTCGACACCGAGATCACCGAGTGGACGGCCACCAGCTTCCGCGGCGACCGCCCGGTGCTCGAGGCGGGGCTGGAACTGATGCATCGGGTGTACGAGGATTTCACCTACCAGCCCGGCGCGACCCATGTGGCCACCCCGCCCCACGAGGCGTTCGCCGCCAAGGCCGGTGTGTGCCAGGACTTCGCCCAGGTGATGATCGCCGGCCTGCGCGGCCTCGGCCTGCCGGCGCGCTATGTGTCGGGCTATCTGCGCACCATCCCGCCGGAGGGCCAGCCGCGCCTGGAAGGGGCGGACGCCACCCACGCGTGGGTGGAGATCTGGTGCGGGCCGGAGGCGGGCTGGATCGGCCTTGATCCCACCAATGCCATTCCGGTGGGGGACGACCACATCATCCTCGCCGTCGGCCGCGACTATGCCGATGTGGCGCCGGTGGACGGGGTGATCGTCACCTCCGGCGACCATCGCCTGTCCGTAGGCGTGGACGTGGCCCCCGTGGTGCGGTGAGGCCAACACGCGTTGCCGCAAGAACACGCGTTGCCGCAAGGCTGTGCGGCGCCTGAGCGCCCCCGGCGCCGGTCAAAGACCGGGACCGCTGGCATGAGCGCGCTTCACGCTACGGCGCGGAAGATGTCCTTGTAGGTGTCGCGCAGCACGTTCTTCTGCACCTTGCCCATGGTGTTGCGCGGCAGTTCGGCTACGAAGAACACGCGCTTGGGCTGCTTGAACTTGGCGAGCCGGCTCTCCAGCGCGGCGTGGATGTCCGCCTCGGTCAGGCTGGCGCCTGCCACCTTCACCACCACGGCGGTGACGCCCTCGCCGAAATCGGGGTGGGGCACGCCGATCACCGCGCTTTCCGCGACGCCGGGAATGGCGTCGATCTCGCCTTCCACTTCCTTGGGATAGACATTGAAGCCGCCGGTGATGACGAGGTCCTTGCCCCGGCCGACGATGTGCACGTAGCCCCTGGCGTCGATCTTGCCGAGATCGCCGGTGATGAAGAAGCCGTCGCGGAATTCCGCCGCCGTCTTCTCCGGCATGCGCCAGTAGCCCTTGAAGACGTTGGGGCCCTTCACCTCGATCATGCCGATGTCGTCAGTGGACAGCACCCGCCCGCTCTCCGGATCGGTGACGCGCAGGGAGATGCCGGGCAGGGGGAAGCCCACGGTGCCGGCGATGCGGTCGCCGTCATAGGGGTTGGAGGTATTCATGCCGGTCTCGGTCATGCCGTAGCGTTCGAGAATGGCGTGGCCGGTGCGCTCGAAGAAGGCGCGATGGGTCTCCGCCAAAAGCGGCGCAGAGCCGGAGACGAACAGGCGCATCTTCGCCGTCGCTTCGCTGGTGAGGCCGGGCTGGTCGAGGAGGCGGGTGTAGAAGGTGGGCACGCCCATCAGGCTCGTCGCCTTGCCCGCCGCCATCAGCTCCAGCGCCTCGCGCGGATCGAACTTCGCCCGGAAGATCATGGCGGCGCCGGCCAGAAGCACGATGTTGGAGGCCACGAACAGCCCGTGGGTGTGGAAGATGGGCAGGGCGTGGAGCAGCACGTCGTCGCCCGTGAACCGCCATTCGTCCTTCAGCGTCAGGGCGTTGGACAAGAGGTTGTCGTGGCTCAGCATGGCGCCCTTGGCGCGGCCCGTGGTGCCGGAGGTGTAGAGGATGCCGCCGAGGTCTTCCGGCCCGCGCGGCACGTCGGCAAATTCCGTGGGCAGGTTCGCGGCCCCGTCCGTCAGCGATCCGGTGCCGTCGGCGCCCAGCGTCTCGATGGAGGGCACGCCGAGACGCGTCGCCAGGGCGCGGGCGTCGGCCTCGATGTGGGGCGGGCAGACGAAGAGCGTGGGCTCCGCGTCCGAGAGGAAATACTCCACCTCGTTCAGGGTGTAGGCGGTGTTGAGCGGCAGGTAGACGCCGCCGGCGCGCACCGTGGCGAGATAGAGCGCGAGGGCGGGCCAGGACTTCTCCACCTGCACCGCCACCCGGTCGCCGGGCTTCACGCCGCGCGCCACCAGCAGGTGGGCGAGGCGGGCGGAAAGCGCCAGCGCATCGCCATAGGTCTCCACCCGCCCGTCTATGAGGCTGGCGAGCGGGGTGTCGAGGGCGGGCATGGCGGCGCGGATGGCGCCGAAGAGATGGTTGTCGCTCATCGTTTCTCTCGTGCCATCGGCCCCTTCTTCCGGGGGCCGATCTGGTTTGGTCCGTCCTGCTTCAGGAGGTGGGAACGAGCGCGCGGCTGGCGGCCTCGGCCTTCAGCAGCTTCTTCACCGGCCCGCTCGCCACCACCTCGCCCTTGCCGAGGAAGGCTTCGTGGTTCTTCTCGATGTCCGCCAGCACATAGCGGTAGTTCACCATCAGCCCGGCGGCCTGGGCGATGCCCTTGGGCGAGAGGTCGCCCATGGGGTTGATGCGCTCCAGCCGTGCCCCGTTGCCAAGGTGGAAGCGCGCCACCGGGTCCACCGGCTTGCCTTTGGTGGTGCGGGCGACGAGGAAATAATAGGCCGCCGCCGCCGAGAGCACCGGCACCAGCGCCTCGCGCGTCTCCGCCTTCTCGGCCCAGTCCGGGGCATCGAGCGCCGCCAGCGCCTCGCGATCGAGGGCGGTGAGCGCGGGGGAATTCTCCGCCTTGCGCTCGGCATCCAGCCAGGCGCGGAAGCCGGGCACGGGGGAGAGCGTGACGAAGGTGGAGAGCGAGGGGATCTCGCGGGAGATCTCCTCCACCACCTGCTTGATCAGGAAGTTGCCGAAGGACACGCCGCCGAGCCCGCGCTGGCAGTTGGAGATGGAATAGAACACCGCGGTGGTGGCCTTTTCCGGCTCCAGATGCGCGCGCGATTGGTCCAGCACCGGGGCGATGCCGCCGGGAATGTCCTTCATCAGCGCCACTTCCACGAAGATCAGCGGCTCGTCCACCAGGGCGGGGTGGAAGAAGGCGTAGCAGCGCCGGTCCGGCGTATCCACGCGGGCGCGCAGATCGTTCCAGTCGCGGATGGCGTGCACCGCCTCGTAGCGGATGATCTTTTCCAGCACGTTGGCGGGCGTCGACCAGTCGATGCGGCGCAGCACGAGAAACCCCCGGTTGAACCAGGACGAGAACAGATGGCCGAAATCCCGGTCCACGGCGGCAAGATCGCGGCGATGGACGAGGGCGTCCATGAGATTCTCGCGCATGCGCACCAGGGAGAGGGTCGCGCCGGGGCCGAGGTTGAACCGGCGGAACAGTTCCTGCCGGCGCGGCTCGCTGGCGAGATGGAGTTCGGCCGCCGCCGCGTCCGAGCCGGTGCGGCCGTAGCTCTCGATGGCTTTTTCAAGCCGCGCCCGGTCCGGCCCGAAGGTCTCCGCCAGCGCCTCGAAGAAGGCGATGCGCTCGCCGGTCTTCATGCGGGCGTAACGGTCCAGGATGTCGGAGGCCAGCGCCACGCCGGAGGCCTCGCCCCGGCCGGAGAGAAGCTGCTCGCACCGCTCCACCAGGGTCGCCGCCTTGGTGGCGCCGGACACCCGGCTCGACCGGTCGAGCAGCGAGCGCCCGCGCTCCGCGATGGAGGTGAGGAGGTCGCCGAAGAAGGAAGTGTTGGAACTCATCGCATCGCCCCGCCGTGGTCTCAGAGCCCGCTGTCGAAGCGCCTATGGGAGAGCGGGAAACCGGCAATGGCAAGGCGCGCGTGCGCCGCATGCCCCATCTCTTTCGGCTGAGGGCGTCCGGGCGCTGCGGCGCGTGGACGGTGCCGCGAGGAAGGATGGGGCATGGCGACCTCTGCGACTAGGATGCATGGAATGAAATCCAGTTTGGATTTTTTGTCAATAATCTTGTATACAAGATTATTGTAAGTGCATCCTTGGCGTCGGCGCAGCGACGATGGAGCGAACGGAGGCGGATCGTGCGCGGCGAGCAGACCCCGAGGCTGAGGGAGGCGCTGGAGGAGGACATCGTCTCCGGCCGGCTGCGACCGGGCCAGAGGCTCGACGAGGTGGGGCTCGCCGAGCGCTTCGGCGTATCGCGAACGCCGATCCGCGAAGCCTTGATCCAGCTGTCCGCCTCGGGCCTCATCGAGATCCGCCCGCGCCGCGGCGCCTTCGTAGTGCTGCTTGGCCCCCGCGAGCTGCTGGAATCCTTCGAGCTCATGGAGGAACTGGAAGCCGCCTGCGCGCGCCTGGCTGCCCAGCGCATGGGAGCCGCCGATCGTGCCGCCCTGGCCTGCGCCCATGCCGCCTGCGGGGCGGCGGTGGCGGCAGGGGACCCATCCGCTTATTATACGGCCAATGCTGCGTTCCACGCCGCCATCTATGCCGCCACCGGCAATCGCGTGATCCATGGCGAGGCCCTGCGCCTGCAGCGGGCATTGCGGCCCTATCGCCGGCTGCAGCTCAACGTGCCGCGCCGCATGGAGGCGTCCTTCGCCGAACACGAGGCCATCATGGCGGCGCTTTCCGCCGGCGACGGCGTTGGGGCTGCGGAGCGGATGCGCGCCCATGTCCAGGTTCTGGGCGAGCGTTTCATGGCCCTGCTCGCGGCCTTGCAGGCGCAAGCCGAGGCTTCGTCGGGCAGCGCCCTCTAAATTCAAGAAGGAGCCTGCGCCGGCTCAGCCGACGGATTGTTCCGGCCGGGTCCTGGTCCTGGCGCGCGGGCGATGTGGCCGAGCTCCGGGAGATCCATTGGGGACGCCGCGGCCACAGGTCCCGACGCCTGTTGCCGCCCGCGACGGCTTCCAGTATGAAGGCCGAAGTGACGTCCGCGCCACGCGTCGGTCTGCCAGCCAGAAGCAGCATCGCCTTCCAAGGGCGGATGCCACTCCGGCCGGTGTGTCAGGCGAGAAGACAAGAGTTTGTAAGTTCAGTGTCTTGCAAGGATGGTCCGGGAGAGCTTTTCTCTCGTGGAAAATCCGCGTAAGCCCTGCAGCAGCAGGCACCCGTAGCTCAGCTGGATAGAGCGCTGCCCTCCGAAGGCAGAGGCCGCACGTTCGAATCGTGCCGGGTGCGCCATTTCTTAAATAAAATCCTGGACTTGTGCGGCGCGGGGAAGCCCCCGTTCCTTGGCGGCGGATCTGGGTCACCACCGGGTCACCACGCGACACAAAATCGGGCATGGTGCGCGGCTCTCACGAGCCGGCGACCAACTCCCCGCCGGCATGCCGCATACGGGCGGCCTCTGGTCGCTCCTGTTGCCCGACAAGGAGGGCGCGGATGGTCTCTCTCGCGTCTCCGCCGCACGTCTCTAGCGAGAAGCCCAGTGCCGTGTGGACACTCAGCGTTCTGGAGGGTGGCCGCTCTCTGAAGGTTCGGATCCCGTAACCGAGCCAACGCCTGCTCCTGGCGCGGTCGGGCACGGCGAAAGCGGTCAGTGGGACCTCTGCTTCGCCTTAAACCTCAACTTGGGACACCAGCCCGCTCATCGAGAGACGGTACGTGGTCGTCTCCTCGCCGGTGGCGGGGGGACGGAGGTTTGGCCTATATACGGCGGCTCGCGAAACGCGATCCTCAACCGAAGAGTGACCCGTGATCCCCTGGTTGCAGCTCGACACCGCGCAAGTGCCCGATGGCGGCGGCCAGCTCCGCCTGATGCAGCGCGGCGCGGAATTCTCGATCATGGCCGGCTCCATCGAGCTGATGAACAGTCGCCTCAGCGGGTCGGAAGAGGCGCTCGCCACGATGGTCTGCGCCAGGCTTCGGGACCGCCCCAAGCCACATGTGCTCATCGGGGGGCTGGGCATGGGTTTTACCCTTCGCGCGGCGCTCGCCGAACTCGGGCCCGATGCCCGTGTCACCGTGGCGGAACTGGTGCCGGCGGTGGTTGCGTGGGCGCGGGGCCCCATGGCGGAGATCTTCGCAGGTTGCCTGACCAATCCGCGCGTCAGCATCCGCGAAGAGGACGTGAGCGGCCCGATCCGCGCCGGCCGGGCGACGTTCGATGCGATCCTGCTTGATGTCGACAACGGACCCGAAGGGCTGACACGCGCGGCCAACGACCGGCTTTACGATAGTGCCGGCCTCAACGCGGCCAGGGCGGCGCTGCGACCCGGCGGCTTGCTGGCCGTCTGGTCATCGAGACCGGACCAAAATTTCACCCAGCGGCTTCGCAAGGCGGGGTTTGGCGTCGAAGAGGCGCGGGTGCGGGCCAATGGAGGGCGCGGGGGCGCGCGCCATATCATCTGGATCGCCACCAATCCGGAGGTTCGCCCTCCCGGCCCTGCCCGGCACAGGCCGGCCTGATGACGGAGAGCGTATCCTGGAGACATCCCTTTATCCGCCGGTGAAAGCGTTTCTGGAAGGCCTCGGCTTTGCCGTCAAAGGCGAGGTCGGCGGCTGCGACCTGGTTGCGCTTGCAGGAGACGGAATACCGATCGTGGTCATCGGGGAATTGAAGCTCAGCTTCAATCTGGAACTCGTCCTCCAGGCCGTCGACCGCGCTACCGCCTGCGACGAGGTCTGGCTCGCAGCGCGCACATCGGCGCGCGGAAACGGACGGGAAAGCGACTCGCGTTTCCGCAACCTGTGTCGACGCCTTGGTTTCGGGATGCTCGGCGTCTCGCCTGCGGGCGAGGTGACGATCATCGTCAGTCCCACGTCTCCCATGCCGCGCAAGGATCCGCGCCGCAAGTCGCGGCTCGTGGATGAGCACCGGCGCCGGGTGGGCGATCCGGCGGTGGGGGGCGGGTCTCGTACACCCATCATGACCGCATATCGGCAGCAGGCGCTCGCCTGTGCCCTGGCCATGACGGAGGCCCCCAAACGCCCGCGCGATCTTCGTGCGTTCGCGCCCAACGCCGGAAAAATCCTTCTGGACAATGTCTATGGCTGGTTCGCCCGTGCAGATCGCGGCATCTACGGCCTCACGCCGGCGGGGCGCGAGGCACTGATCCGCTGGCCGGCGGTTCCAGGTGCTGAAGGAACCATCCTCGCCGCGAAGGCGGACGACGACAGCCCCTAGGTTCCGATTGCAACCGACCCGCGGAGGCCTGAACACGCTGCAACGCGTCCCCTCGTCAAACCTGAACTGATGGGGTGGATGCCCCCTCCTGCGGGCACGTATGGTGCCTGAGCAGCGCCGTCGCGGCGCTTTCAGGGGAGGAGCACATGCCGGGTGTTCAGTGGTCGAGATTGCCTGCGGCGAAGAAGTGTTTGCGGATCTCCTTTGTGAACCGCACGAAGGCCGGCTCACCCATGATGGAAAGGTCACGCGGGCGCGGCAGGTCGATGTCGTAGATCGCCTCCACTGCGCCGGGCCGGCTCGACATGACCACCACGCGGTCGGCGAGATAGACCGCCTCCGGGATGGAGTGGGTGATGAGCAGCACCGTCTTGCCGGTCTCGATCCAGATGCGCTGCAGCTCGGCGTTCATGCGCTCGCGGGTCATGGCGTCGAGGGCGCCGAAGGGCTCGTCCATCAGCAGCACGCCGGGATCGTGCACCAGAGCGCGGCAGATGGCGGCGCGCTGCTGCATGCCGCCTGACAATTCCCACGGAAACCGGTCCTCGAAGCCTTCGAGGCCTGCGGTCTTCAGCAGCCGCGCGGTGGTCTCACGGTAGGCGCCCACATTGCGCCCGCGCATCTCCACCTGAAGCAGGATGTTGTCGCGGACGTTGCGCCACGGCAGCAGCACCGGGCTCTGGAACACGATGCCCACGTCGTCGAGTGGTTCCTTCACCGTCTTGCCGGCGATGGAGATGGTGCCGCTGGTGACCGGCAGGAGGCCCGCCACCAGCTTCAGCAGGGTGCTCTTGCCGCAGCCGCTCGGCCCGACGATGGCGACGAACTCGCCGCGCGCGATGGAGAGGTCGAAGGGCCGCAGCGAGGGCACCGCGCCGGTCTTCGACCGGTAGGTCTTGGTGACGGCGGAAATCTCGATATGCGTCTCGCGGGCCGCGGCCACGGGGGTCGCGGCATGAGCAGGAAGGACCATCGCCGAGGCTCTCGTTGCAGTGGGGCTCAGGGTGCGGCTCATGGCAGGAATTCCGCGGTGTAGTAGTCGGAGACCTTGCCGCGATCGGCTTCGCTCAGGCCGCCATACTGGCTGAGCACGTCCAGGGTGTCGGTGATGAGGGCCGGGTTCATCTGGAACGGCCGTGGGCCAAGCGCGTTCGGGGCGCTGTAGAGGGCCTGGGCATATTGCAGGCTGCGCAGCTGCGCGTCGGGAAGCCCCATCTTGGGATAGGCGATCAGAAGCAGGTCCACGGCACCCTTGGGATCGGCCATCGCCGCCTCGACGGCGCGGGTGGTGGCGCGCATGAAGCGCCGCACCAGGTCGCCCCGGTTCTTGATGGTGTCGTGGTTGGCGACGATGCCGAGGCTGACGAGGTTCACCCCCGCATCGGTGAAGCGCAGCATGGTCACCGGCTTGTTGATGATGTCGGGCAGGCGCGCGCCCTGCTCGGTGGTGAAGCCGATGAGCCCGTCGGCCTGGCCGTTCACCACGGCGTTGAGCTTGGTCTGGGCATCGCCGGCCACGGTGCGGAAGCTGCCGTCGGCAAGGCCCACCTTCTTCAGGTACAACGGCCAGATGGGGGTCAGCGCATCGCCGGGGGTGATGGCGATGGTCTTGCCGACGATGTCCTTGGGGTTCTTGATCTTGCCCTCGGGGGTGATGACGGCGGCGGGGGTCCGCTGCAGCAGCACGCCCACGGACTTCACCGGGGCGCCCTTCGTCGCGGCCTTCATCATCACCGATACGTCGGCAAGGCCGAAGAGCACGGTTCCGGCGGCCACCGCCTGCACCGTGACGCTGGAGCCCCGCCCCTCCTGGATCTCAAGGTCGATGCCCTCGTCCTTGTAGAACCCCTTGTCGCGCCCCAGCACGAAGGGCGCATGCTCGCCATAGGCGAACCAGTTGAGCATCAGCACCGCCTTGTCGAGGGGCTTTTCGAGGGGCTTGTCGGCGGTCTGGGCCAGGGCCGGTGCGGCCAGACCGGATGCTAAGCATACAGCGACGAGAATTCGCCAGAACATGGTTTCCTCCTCCGGTGATTTTGTTTTTACTTTTGTAGTCTTGCGTGTCGTCAGGCGGCCCCGCCCCCGCCCGTGCGGCGGGACGCATGCCAGGGGATCATCAGGTGCTCCAAAAGGTCGAGGGCCATGAACAGGATGACCCCCATCATGGAGAGCACGAACAGGGCGGCGAACATGAGCGGCAGGTCGAAATTGCCGTTGGCGATCTGCAGTACGTAGCCAATGCCGGAGTTCGACCCCACGAACTCGCCCACCACCGCGCCCACCACCGCGAGAGTGATGGACACCTTCAGCCCGCCGAAGATGCCCGGCAGGGCATGGGGCAGGCGGATGCGCAGGAAGGTCCGAAGCGGCCCTGCGCGCATGGAGCGGGCAAGGTCGATCATCTCCTGGTCGATGCTCTTCAGCGCCAGCACGGTGGAGACCACCACCGGAAAGAAGCCGAGCAGGAAGGCGGCGATGATCTTCGGCACGATGCCGAAGCCGAACCACACCACGAACAGCGGCGCCACCGCGATCTTCGGCACGCTCTGGGAGAACACCAGCAGTGGGTAGAGATAGCTTTCGATGGTGCGGGACGAGGCGATCAGCAGTGCCACCGGAATGCCGAACAGCGCGCTGAGCAGGAAGCCGCCCAGGGTGGCGTAGAGGGTGGGCAGGCTTTCGCGCAACAGCAGCGGCCATTGGGCGATCACCTGCTCCACCACCAGCGACGGGGCGGGGATGAGATAGGGTGGGATCTTGAAGATCCGCACCGCGATATCCCAGCCGACGAGGATGACCGCCACCAGCAGCAGCGGTCGCGCGGCCTCGGAGGAGGCCAGTTTCTTCAGGCTATCGAGCAAGGCCATGGCAGGCGCCTTTCCGGTGCTGGATCAGACGACGTGCTGGTGCTGGTCGCCGAGACGGGCGATGCCGAGCCGCACCTGCGCGCCACGGGCAAGATAGGTGGGGGGCTTCAGGCCGAGGCCGACCCCGGCCGGCGTGCCGGTGATGAGCAGGTCGCCGGGGGCGAGCGTCATGAAGCGGCTCACGTAGCTGACCACCTCCGCCACCCCGAAGATCATTTCGGCGGTGGAACTGGACTGGCGCAGGATGCCGTCCACCTCGCAATACATGTCGAGAGACTGCGGGTCCGGCACCTCGTCGGCGGTGACCAGATAGGGCCCCACCGGACAGAAGGTGTCGTGGCTCTTGCCCTTGGTCCACTGCCCGCCGCGCTCCAGCTGATGCGCGCGCTCCGACACGTCGTGGGCGACGCAATAGCCGAAGACGTGATCGAGGGCGGAGGCCAGCGGCACGTCCCGCGCGGTCCGTCCGATGACCACGCCCAGCTCCACTTCCCAATCCGTCTTCTCGGCGCCCTCCGGCAGGCGGATGGCATCGTTCGGGCCGGAAAGCGAGGTGGTCGCCTTCAGGAACAGGATGGGCTCGGAGGGGATGGCGGCGCCGCACTCGCGGGCGTGGTCATGGTAGTTGAGGCCGATGCCGACGATCTTGCCGATATCGGCGAGCGGTACCCCGAGGCGCACCGCCCCCTCAACGACGGGAAGCGTTTCTGGATCAATGGCTTGCAGTTCGGCCAGGCGGGCCGGGTCGGCGAACAGGAACCTGTCGAAGTCGCCGATGTGTTCGGCAAGGCTGCGCAGGGAGCCGTCGGGGGCGAGAAGGCCGGGGCGTTCCTGCCCCGCCGCGCCGTATCTGAGGAGTTTCATTGCACGTCCTTCCGGGCGGGACCGCGCAGATCTTCAGCGCGGATGCGGGTTTCCAGCCAGTAGATGCTGCGGTCGAGGTCATGGATGCCGGGCGAGAGCCGTCGTTCGACATGCTCCGCCACCGCCTCCGCCTGGGCGCGGTCGAGCGCCTCCACGGCGATGAGGTAGCGCTGGCTGCCGGGGCCGCCGGAATAGATCCGGCGCTCCGCCGTCATGATGCCGGACGCCTCCGCATCCACCTCGTAGAGCCCCCCCGACACGGCGGCGGATCCGGTACCGGAAAGCGCCTCAACCACCTGATTTTCCAGCACTTCAGCCGGGCGTTCATCGTCGAAGCGCAGGAGCAGGACATAGGGCGCGTAGCCCCCTTCCGACCTCACCGCCCTCAACTTGCGATAGAGCGTGCGGGTGGGATTGCGGAAGTGGGTCAGGGCCTCCTTCGTCCATGGGGTCGGCCGGTTGAGGGCGGAAAGATAAGCCTCGCTCCGCAACACTTCCGGTCCGGCGGTGATGTAGCACATGAAGAAGTTCGGGCCGCCGGGGGCGCCGCGATAGCGACGTCCCTCGATGAAGCCGGGAATGCCGAGACGCTCGGGAATGTGCTCGCAATTGTGCCATTCCTGGTAGCGGAGCTGGTAGTCCTGGTCGATGTCGGACCAGAAGCCCATGAAGCCGAGATTGCCGTTCATTGGTGCGGCCTCCCGGGGCTCAGAACAGGCCGTCGCGGACTTCGTAGCGGGTCGGCTTGCCGTAGATGGGCATGTCGTTTTCCACCCAGTGGGCGACCCAGTCGATCATCCGGGCCAGCGGCACGTTTGGGTATCCGAACAGCCGCTGGGAGAGGTAGGTGCTGTTGATCCAGCCCGTGGGCTCTTCCTCGCCGTCGAAGATCGGTGCCTTCCCGAACTTCTCGCCGAAGGCGTGGGCGATGGCCCGCACGCTCGCCTGTTCCGGGCCACCGATGTTGATGGGCGAGGTGGGCACGGTGGCATGCTTCAGGCAGCGCAGGATCTGCGCATTGGCATCGCCCTGCCAGATGACGCTGGCATGGCCGGTGCGGATCGGGATCGGCTCGCCCTTGATCACCCACTGGGCGATGTCGTGCAGCACCCCGTAGCGCAGGTCGATGGCATAGTTCAGCCGGATGAGCCGGCCCGGCGTGCCCCAGCTGTGGGAGCCGTACTGGAACGCGCGCTCGCGGCCGACGCAGGAATTGGCGTAGTCGCCCACCGGGCGGGGCTGCACCCGCTCGTCCCAGCCATTATGCGCCACCACGCCGAACGGATAGACGCACAGGGTGGAGAAGGCGACGATGCGGGATTGGCGATAATGCGCGGCGATGGTGGCCGGCACCATGGTGTTCATGGCCCAGGCGAAGGACGGATCCTCATTGGTGCCGAACTTCTTGCCGGCCATGTAGACCACATTGGCGGCCTGCGGCAGACGCGCGACCGCGGACTGGTCGAGCAGGTCGCACTTGATGGTCTCGATGCCCCAGCCCTCCAGCTCCTCCTGCGATCCGGGCTCGGAGAAGCGGGCGACGCCGATCACCCTCTTGTCGGGTGCCGCGCGCTTGGTCATGCGGGCGAGGGAGGGACCAACCTTGCCGGCGACGCCGAGGACGACGATGTCGCCCTCCACCGTGGCGAGATCGTCGATCAGGCCCTGGGTCGGCCGGGAGATCAGCTCTTCGAGCTGGGCCTCGGTCTCGATGAGGTCGGGAAGGGTGTCGAAAGTCAGGCGTCCACTCAAGGTACGGCTCCCTGTGCTGGGCGGCCCTGCCGGGGTAAGGGCCCGTCGGCGGCGGCCTCTGATTAGGTAACTGCGTTACCATTGATGAATGGGATATATGCACCGATTTTGGGAGTCAACTGGCTTCAATCTGAATTCTGCACGCAAATCTGCCGTTGCGCCCTGCATGAATATGAGTAACACTGTTATCAAATATGGGTATCGCCGTTAGCGGCAGTAGACATGGTGCGTGAGACATGGTGCGAGAGACGGCAAAGATCGTGACGCCGGGGCGGTCAGAGAAAATCGATGAGACCATCATTTCGGTCGAGCGGGCGTTCGAGATCGTCGGCATGCTGGCCGATTCCGTGGATGGATTGCCCCTGTCCGAGATCTCGCGCCGGCTGGCCCTCAACAAGTCGATCGTCAGCAAGCTGCTGAATACGCTCGAAGGCATGAATCTGGTGTGGCGCGACGAGCGGGCCCAGCGCTACTACCTCACCTATCGCATCAGCAATCTTGGCCTGCGCCACCTGCAGACGAGCCGCCTTCTGGACCAGTGCTCCGCCGCCCTGCGCCAGCTGGCGGAGGAGACCGGCGAGCTGGTCCGCCTGGCCATCGTCGAGCCGGGCGGCCAGCGCATCGTCTGGGTGCAGTCCTTTGCCGGGAGCAAGCGCTCCCTGCGCATCGATCCGAACTACACGCTCGAAATCGGCCTTCACACCCATGCGACCGGCAAGGCATGGCTATCAACGTTACCCTTTGAGACCGCCCTGAAACTGCTGCTTCAGCATGGCCTCGAGCCGGCCACGGCCTATTCCAAGACCTCCATCTCGGACATTCGTGCCGAGCTGGAGGAAGTGGCGCGCCGGGGCTTCGCGCTAAGCTATGAGGAGAACGAACTGGGCGTGGGCGCGGTAGCCGCGCCGATCAAGGCGCCCACCCTCGGCGGGGCTTCCGAATGCGTCGGCGTGGTGAGCCTCGCCGCTCCTACCAACCGCATGAGCCGCTCCGATCTCGAAAGCTGCGGCTCCATCGTCGTTTCCACCACCACGCGGCTCGGCGAGACCTGGCCGCTGGAGGCACGCGCGCGCAGCGGCGCCTTCCCGCGCATGGTGGAATAGGGGCCGGCCGCGCGCGCGGCATCGGTTCTCATCTTGCTCCCTTCCTGCTTCAAGAGGCTGTTCCATGAGCAGACCGGAAGACGTGCGCGTGCGTCTGGTCGAGGCCGAACTGACGGAACGCACAGTGCGCCTGCGCCTGCCGTTCCGCTTCGGCGTCACCACCATGACGGAGGCCCGGCAGGCCGTGCTGCGGGTGCGCATCGCGCGGGCCGATGGTGGCGGAGCGGTCGGCATCGCAGCGGAATGTCTGCTGCCGAAATGGTTCGATAAGAACCCGCAGCTCACCGACGCCGACAATGTCGAACAGTTGCGCACCGCCCTCGCCATTGCCCTCGACCTCTACCGGCACGCTGGCACCGATACGCCTTTCGGTCTTTCGGCCCGCGTCTATCCGCAACAGCAAGCAAGCTGCCGCGTGGTGGGGCTGAACCCGCTGGTGGCATCCTACGGCCCGGCACTGATCGACCGGGCGATCCTTGACGCGGTGGGGCGCATGCTCGGCCTGTCGTTTGCCGAAATGATCACGGCGAACGTGCCGGGCCTGGCCGTCACCGAGCTGACGCCCGACCTTGCGGGCTTCGACCTGCCCGGATTCCTCGCCGGCCTTGCGCCCGCCGACAGCATCGCCGTGCGCCACACGGTAGGGCTGGTGGATGCCCTGGATGCCGGCGACCTGGATGCGGCGGCGCCGGATGACGGTCTGCCGCGCACGCTGGCGGAGGTGGTGCGGGCCTATGGCTGCCGCTACTTCAAGATCAAGGTGTCCGGCGACCCGGCGGCGGACCTCGACCGGCTCCAGGGCATCGCCGCCGTCCTGGACGGGTCCGCCGGAGACTACCGCTCCACCCTCGACGGCAATGAGCAATATGGCGACGTGGAAGGCATCGCCGAGCTATGGCGCCGCATCGATGAACACCCGGCCCTGAAGCGGCTCGCGGCTTCCGTTCTATGCATCGAGCAGCCCATCAAGCGGGCCGTGGCGCTGGAGCGGGATGTCCGGGCGCTCTCCATGCTCAAGCCGATGATGATCGATGAATCGGATGGCGATCTCGACGCCTTCCCGCGTGCCGTCGGGCTCGGCTACCAGGGCGTTTCCAGTAAGACGTGCAAGGGCTTCTACAAGTCCATCCTGAATGCGGCGCGGGTGGCCCGGCGCAATGCCGAAGGGGGCGGCGGACGCTATTTCGTCTCCGCCGAGGACCTGTGCACCTGGGCCGGCATCTGTACGCAGCAGGACATCGCCCTCGTCTCGCTGCTCGGCCTCACGCACCTCGAGCGCAACGGCCACCACTATATCGACGGAATGAGCTTCGCCCCTGATGACGAGCAGGACCATTTCGTGGCGAAGCACCCCGATCTTTACCATCGCGCCCCGGGAAAGCCGGCTCGCCTGACGATCCGGGACGGCCAATTGGCAATCGGGTCACTCAATTGTCCCGGATTTGCTGTTGGCGTCATCCCGGATGACCGGAAGCTCCTCCTTCAGGACCTTGACGCCCCATGCCGCCGGGCTGAATCCAGCTGACGGCGGAAACCGGCGTCTAGGAGGTGTGGACGACCTTGATGAGGATCAAGCTTCAGGCAAGAGCGACGATGGCGTCGGAGCCGCATTCGATCTTCTCGCATCTTAGCACGACGCGTTTGAATCGCTTGAGCTTTCCGAAGCACTGCTCGATGCGGGCGCGGCCCCGATAGAGCGCCTTCGGAAAGAAGACCGGCCGGGTTTTCGCGTTGGATTTGAAAGGGATGACCGGCGCGATGCCGCGGGCTCGGGCGACGGCCCGGTCGGCCTTGGCGTCATAGCCCTTGTCGGCGAAAAGGATAGCCGCGGCTAAAGCTCATCTAAAATTCTTGATTATTCGCAGTATGATAATTAATTTCTTCGCGCTACTTCGTAATTTCGACGGAGCTACCAGTAATCCCTGCCGAAGGCAGAGGCCGCACGTTCGTATAGTGCCGGGTGCATCAGCTCCGAAATTGCAGCCCGAAACGTCCGTTGGAAACTTGAACGGAGAGGCTGGATCTGCCACTCCAAAGCCCTCTTGCGCGCGACGCGGAGGTTCTGAGAAGGAGGGCTTCAGCGGCGTGCGCTTATCGTTGAGGCACTTGGAGCGTCAGGGCTTCCAGGGGCGTACCAGAGAAGCGGCGGCGCGAGGCAGCGGATCGTGACGGCAAGGCAGATCATCATCTTCCCGGATGCGCGCCTGCGCAGCGTGGCCGCGCCTGTGACCGTCTTCGATGAAGAGCTGGCACATCTCGTCGCCGACCTGCTCGACACCCTGCGTGCCGCGCCGGGGATCGGGATCACGGCACCGCATATCGGCATCGGCAAGCGAGTGGTGGTGTTGGAGCTTTCGGCCGAGGACGGCGTGCGCGCCTACATCAATCCGCAGATCGTGTGGGCCTCGGCGGAGCTGATCCGGCATCCGGAAGGCAGCGTCTCCATGCCCGGCGTGTCGGAGGAGGTGGAGCGCCCGGCGCGCGTCCACGTGCGCTACCAGGACCTGAGCGGCGCCGAACACGTCGAGGAGGCCGAGGGCCTGCGCGCGATCTGCCACCAGCACGAGATCGACCAGCTCGACGGCGTGTTCTGGATCCAGAGGCTCTCGCGACTGAAGCGGGAGCGCGTGATCAAGCGCTTTGAAAAAGCCCGGGGTACGCCGCGGGGCTGAACCCGCGCCGCCCCCCGGCTTCACACCTCATACGTTACGTTCACTTGGCGAACAGCTGGCCCAGGTCCTCGAACGCCTTGATCTCGATGGCGTTGCCGCTCGGGTCGCGGAAGAACATGGTGGCCTGCTCGCCGGGCTGGCCCTTGAAGCGCACATAGGGCTCGATGTCGAAGCGGGTGCCCGCCGCCGTCAACCGGTCGGCCAGGGCCTGCCAGTCGGCCATCTTCAGCACCACGCCGAAGTGCGGCACGGGCACGTGATGACCGTCCACCGCATTGCCGCCCCGGTCGGCCTCGGCCATGCCCGGCACCACATGGGCGACGATCTGGTGGCCGTAGAAATCGAAATCGATCCATTCGTCGGAACTGCGCCCCTCGGGGCAGCCGAGCCTTTCGCCATAGAAGGCGCGGGCGGCGGCAAGATCATGGACGGGGAAGGCGAGGTGGAAGGGGCGAAGCGAGGTGGAGGGAAGCGACATGGGGGCAATCTCCTGTGCGGCTCCTTGCTACGCCATGCCGATAGGCGATAAAAGCTGCTGGAGCCTGACTTCAAGAATCAGGAAAACTGCGGATGGACACCGAGTTCGTCAGGACCGCCATCGCCGTCATCGAGGAGCGGTCCATCGCTGCCGCGGCGCGCCGGCTCGGCCTGACCGCCGGGGCCGTGGCGCTGCGGATCAAGACGCTGGAGAGTGAGCTTGGCACCGTGCTGATCGGCCGGGCCGGGCGGAGCATCGCGCCGACCGCGTCTGCGGCGCGGCTGCTGCCGGGCCTGCGCGCCATGGTCGACCAGGCCACCGACCTCCAAAGGCGCGCGAGCGACAGCGGCGGCATCGCCGGCGAATTGCGGCTCGGCACCATCGCCACCGCAAGCACCGGGATCCTGCCGCCGCTGCTGTGCACCCTCACGAAGCGTCATCCGGACCTCGACGTGATGATCGAGCCGGGAACCTCCCTCGACCTGTGCGAGCGGGTGCTCGACGGCTCGCTCGACGCCGCCATCGTGGTGGAGCCGCCCGCGCCTTTGCGCAAGGGCGAGCGCTTCAGCCCCTGGGCCGTCGAGCCGCTGGTGCTGATCGCGCCTCCCGCCTGCGCCGGACGCGATCCGCTTTCGCTGCTCTCCAGCGAGGCCTTCATCCGCTACGACCGGCGCAACTGGGGCGGCCGGATCGTCGACCGTTTTCTGCGCACCACCGGGATTGTGGTGCGCGAGCGGATCGAACTGGACGCCCTGGACGGGATCGTGGCCATGGTCTCCGCAGGCCTCGGGGTGGCGATCATCCCGGACTGGACCGGGCCGCGCCTTGAAGGGGCGAGGGTGGTGACCCTGCCGCTGCCGCCGCCCCAGCCGACACGCACCATCGGCCTTTACAGCCGCACCCTGTCGATCCGCCAGGACCTGATCGCCCTTGTCGAGGACAGCCACCGCGCCGGTACAGGCAACACGTGACCGGCCGGGCACAATAGTCACGGGTCACGGTGCGCCGGGCGCGACCCCGATGCGCTTTCGTCCGCTGAGGGCCAGGGGCTTCAGCACCTCGGCGCACACCAGATAGGTGACGACCACGCCGGCGATGCCGAGGAGCATGGCGGGCGGCGGCGCCTCGAAGCCGAACCAGGCGCCCATGGGCGTGAAGGGCAGCACTAGTGCCACCAGGAGCGCCACCAGCGAGGAGATGGCCAGCGCCGGGCTAGGCAGGTCCTGCCACGGCCGGCCGTTGGTGCGGATGATGAAGATGACGAGGATCTGCGTCGCCATGGATTCCAGGAACCACGCGGTGCGGAACGCGTCCGGCGTGGCGTGGAACACGAACAGCAGGGCGCCGAAGGTCAGGAAGTCGAACAGCGAGGAGAGCGGCCCCATCACGCCGGCGAAGTGCAGGAGGCCGTGCATGTCCCAGACCTGCGGTCGCTGGGTCGCCTCGGGGCGCACGTCGTCGAACGGGATGCCGATCTCCGAGAGATCGTAGAGCAGGTTGTTCAGCAGGATCTGCGTCGGCAGCATGGGCAGGAACGGCAGGGCGATGGAGGCCACCGCCATGGACAGCATGTTGCCGAAGTTGGAGCTTGCCCCCATGCGCACGTACTTGAGGATGTTGGCGAAGGTCCGCCGGCCCTCTTGAACGCCGTCGGCCACCACTTCGAGGTCGGAGGCGAGCAGGATCATGTCGGCTGCGGCCTGGGCGACGCCCGTCGCCCCCGCCACCGACAGGCCGATGTCCGCCCCCTTCAACGCCGGGGCGTCGTTGATGCCGTCGCCGAGATAGCCCACCACCGCGCCTCGAGCCTGCAAGGCTTTGATGATGCGCGACTTCTGGTCGGGCGCGAGGCGTCCGTAGGCGTCCACGGTCTGCACCCGGACGGCCAGGGCATCGTCGCTCAGCGCGGCGATGTCGGTGCCGGACAGCACCGTCTGCGCGTTCAGCCCGACGAGGCCGGCGAGGCGCTTCACCACAATGGGATCATCGCCCGACAGGATCTTCAGCCGCACGCCGGCCGAGCCGAGCCGGGCGATGGCGGTTGCCGCCGTGGCCTTGGGCGGATCGGCGAAGGCGCACAGGCCCTCGAACACCAGCTCCTTCTCGTCGTCGGCCTCGATCTCATGGGTCGCGCCGGACCATGCCCGCGAGGCGATGGCGATGGTCCGCAGGCCGTCCTGGGCCAGGGCATGGACCGTTTCGAGGGCGTGCGCGCGCTCGGTCTCGCCCATGGGCGAGCGGACATCGCCGGCCCGCTGCGCCGTGCACAGGGCAAGCACCGCTTCGGGCGCGCCCTTCACGATCAGCAGCGGCCCTTCCGGGCCGGCTGCCAGAACCGAACCCAGGCGGCGCGAGAAATCGAAGGCCTGCCGGCCCGACAGCACCCAGCCTTTCGCAGCCTCAGCGGAACTCGCCACCAGCGCCGCATCGAGCGCGCCGCGATCGCCGCCGAGGTCCGCCGCGACAGCACCCAGCCGGGCGGCGCGCGGGTCGTCGGCCCCCGCCGCATCGAGGCTGCGGGCCAGCGTAATCTCGGCCGAGGTCAGCGTCCCGGTCTTGTCGGTGCACAGCACCGTCATGGCGCCCAGATCGTGGATGGAGGCCAGCCGCTTGACGATGACCTTGCGGGCGGCCATCCGCATGGCGCCGCGGGCCAGCGTCACCGTGGTGATCATGGGCAGGAGTTCGGGAGTCAGGCCCACGGCCAGGGCCACGGCGAACATCAGTGAATCGAGCGCGGGGCGTCCGAACGCCACCCGGGTGGCCAGCACCACGAGCACGAGGCCGAGCGTCAGGCGGGCGATCACGAGGCCGAACTGGTGCAGGTCGCGTTCGAAGGGCGAGGGCAGCTGCGCCTGCGCCAGCGCCGAGGCGGCGGCGCCGAACACGGTGTTGCGCCCGGTGCCGACGGCGAGCGCGAGTGCCTCCCCGGTCTGCGCCACGGCGCCACGGAACAGGGCATTGGTGGCCTCGCCGGGGCTTTCACCCGCGCTCGGGCCGGCGCGCTTCTCCACCGGATAGGGCTCGCCGGTCAGGGCCGCCTCGCCGGCGGTGAAGGCCCGGCTTTCGAGGATCAGCGCATCGGCGGGGATGATGTCGCCTGCCCGCACCCGCAGGAGGTCGCCGGGGACCACCTGGTCCACCTCGATCTCGCGGAAGACGCCGTCGCGCTTGACCTCGGCCTTGAGCGCCACCGAGCGGCGCAGGATCTCCGCCGTCCGGGCGGCATGGCCTTCCTGCACCGTGTCGAGCCCGATGGAGACCACCAGGATCACCACGATGATCGACCCGCCCACGGCATCGCCGGTCAGCACCGAGACGATGCCGGCGGCAAGCAGGATGAGGGAGAGGGGTTCCAGCAGGCGGCGGAAGATTGCTCGGGCGAGGCTGTCGGCCTTCGCCTCCACATCGCTGTTCGGCCCGTATTGCGCAAGCCGGCGGGCGGCATCATCGGTGCCGAGGCCGTCGTGCCCGCAGCCAAGCAGGGCGCTGATCGCTTCGGGGGGCTGGGTCCAGAAGGCGCGCAGGCTGTCGGGCCGCTTTTGCCGGGAGGTCTCGGAGACGATGTTCAAGATGCTCCCCCGATCCCGGGACCATGCGCGGGTCCCGGCATGATGCCCATCTTCGTACGTCCGGACGATGTCGAAGCACGATCATTGCGCCGCCGTCCCGGCCCGCGCCCCGGGCGCGTCCGCATGGAGATCGCCGGGGAGGGCGCATGGGAGAATGACAAGGCCGTCCGGCGCGATCAATTGCGGGTCACCCCGGAGGGCGCGGCCAGCGCGGGGCGGCCGGGTTGAAACCGGGCTGAAACAATGCTGGCCTACTCAGCCTCGCCGAAGCGCGCGTGGCGCCGCTCCCAGCCCAGTCGCGCGGGGCTATGCCAGTGGGCCCGCAAGACGGCAGGAAGACGGCGAGGCAGGAGGACGCCATGACATCGCCTCTGGACATGCAGGAGATCGCGCCGGACGGCCGTGGCGATGCAAGCCTCGTCCGGCTCTCCGACCTCGGCCTGTTCACGGCGCTGTTCCAGTCCATCCCCGGCCGCGCGGTGCTTCTCGACAGCTCCGGCGTCTGCCGCTTCGCCAACCAGGAGTTCATGGATTTCATCGAGCGCAGCCGGGACGAGGTGATCGACCGGCCCGTGCAGGATTTCCTTGAGCCCTGCGTGTTCGAGTCCTACGCCCCGCTCATGGAGCGGGTGTTCGGCGGCGAGCTGGTGCGCCGGGTGGCCTGGGTCGATTACGGCCGCCTGGGCAAGAGATACCTGGAGGAGGTGATCTCGCCCTACCGGGCGGACATCACCGGCCCGGTGGTCGGCTGCTTCGGCGTCGGCCGCGACCTCACCGACATGAAGCACCAGGAGATGGAGATCGTCCGGCGCACGCAGGCGCAGATGGAGGCCGAGGCCTATCACGCCGCCATCGTCGGCACTGCCCTCGACGGCATCGTGGTGGTGGACGAAGACGGCACCGTGGTGGATTTCAACCCGGCCGCCGAGCAGATCTTCGGTTACCGGAAGGAGGAGGCCATCGGCCGCTCCATCGCCGAGCTGCTGGTGCCGCCGGAATTGCGCGCCGCCCACGCGGCAGGCATGCGCTCCTACCTCGCCACCGGCATCACCCGGCTGATCGGCCAGCGGCTGGAGCTGCCGGCGCTGCTGGCCGACGGCACGCGCATTCCCATCGAACTGGCCATCACCGACGTGACCCGTGGCGAGCGCCGGCTGTTTGCCGCGCACATGCGCGACCTGCGCGCCGCCAAGCGGGCGGAGGAGGAGATCAAGCGGCAACGCAACGCGCTTCATCAGAAGGAAAAGCTTGCGGCGCTGGGCTCGCTGCTCGCGGGCGTCGCCCATGAGCTGAACAACCCGCTGTCGGTGGTCACCGGCCAGACCATGCTGCTGCGCGAGCAGGTGCTGAAGGAAGCCAATGTGCGATCCGCGGGCCTGCCCAGCCTTGAGAAGGTGATCCAGCGCTGTGATCGCATCGAGACGGCCGCGCACCGCTGCGCCCGGATCGTCCGCAGCTTCCTCGACATGGCGCGCCAGCGCGAGGCGGAGCGCCGGGCCACCAATCTCGCGGACGTGGCGCGCGAGGCCGTGGAGTTGCTAGGCTACAACATGCGGGCCTCGGGGGTGAACGTGTCCCTCGCGGTCGAACCCGGCCTGCCGCGCCTGATGCTGGACGCCGGGCAGATCCACCAGGTGTTGCTCAACCTGCTGGTCAATGCCCAGCAGGCGCTGGAGGAGAAGGCCGGCGAGCGGCTTGTCTCCGTCTCGGTGGCGGCCGATGCGGACCGCAACGCCGTGCTGATCCGGGTTGCAGACAACGGTCCGGGCATCGCCGAGAACATCCGCTCGCGCATCTTCGATCCGTTCTTCACCACCAAGCCCCAGGGGGTGGGCACCGGGATCGGGCTTGCCGTCTCGCGCGGGCTGATCGAGGCCCATGGCGGCACGCTGGAGCTGGGCACGGGCCCCGATGGCGGCGCCCTGTTCACCATCCAGCTGCCGCTGGAGGAGGTCGCCGCCGAAGCGCCGCCAGCCGGCACGCAGGAGCATGCGCATGACGCGGCCGGCGCGCATCTGGGATCGGTGCTGATCATCGACGACGAGCCGGACATTGCCGGGCTGCTCGCGGAAATCGCCGAAGGCAGCGGCTACGTGGCTGTGGTGGCGCACAGCGGCCGGGAGGCGCAGGCGCTGCTGGCCCGGGCTGCGCCCGCCGCTCGCCCGGCCGATTTCGTCGGCATCCTGTGCGACATCCGCATGCCCGATGGCGATGGCCCCAGCCTCTACAACTGGCTGCTCAGCCACCGGCCCGACCTTTCGACGCGGATCGGGTTCATCTCCGGCGATACCCTGGGCCCGTCGGCCGGGCGCTTCCTGGCCCGTTCGGGCTGCCCGCTCATCGAGAAGCCGTTCACCCCCGCCGATGTGCGCGCCTTCCTCGGCGCTCTCGTTCGCGACGCGGCCCCGCCGCCTGAAACAACTGAAACACGGCGGACCGAGAGCTGACCGCCTGCAGCAACACATGTCGGTCAAAGTGCGCCCCGTTCACCGCAAGGGACGGCCATGCACGACGACCAGATCGCGCTTCTCGAAACCAGCTTCGCCGAGGTTTCCGCGAACCGGGACGCGGCGGCTGCGCTGTTCTACGAGCGGCTGTTCGTGCTTGATCCGGCGCTGAAGCGGCTGTTCGGGGATACGGACATGGCGGGGCAGGGGCAGAAGCTCTTCGCCGCGCTGGGTCTCGTCGTCGCCTCGCTGCGGAGCCTGGACAAGGTGGTTCCGGTGCTGGAGCAGCTCGCCGTGCGCCACGTCCGTTATGGGGTGCGCGACGCGCACTACGCGACGGTGGGCGCGGCCTTGATCGAGACCCTGTCGCTCTATTTCGGCCCCCGCTTCTCCATGGACCTGCGCCGGGCCTGGTCCGATGCCTACGAGGTCGTGGCCGGCGTGATGATCGCCGCGGCCCATGGCGTCGCCGCCGAGGCCGACGTGGCCGGCGATCTGCTTTCGCGTTCCGCCTCCGCGGGCGCGCTCTGAACCCGGGCGGCGGCATCCCCGCGCTGCCGTTCCGTGTGCGATCCTCCGGCCGGAGCCTCCCGTTCAGGGAGACCCCGGCCGGAGGTGTCGTCATGTGCCCCGGGGGCCGGGCACGAACAGGTAGCCGACGCCGCGCACCGTCTTGATGGCCTGGGGCTTGGCCGGGTCGGCTTCGATCTTCTTGCGCAGGCGGGTCACCCGCACGTCGATGCTGCGGTCGAATGGCTCGTTGTCCCGGTCATGGGCGAGGTCGAGCAGCCGGTCGCGGGTGAGGACGCGGTTGGGGTTTTGCAGGAACACCCGCAGCAGGTCGAACTCCATGGCGGTGAGCATCTCCCGCGTGCCGTCCCGCTTGACGAGGCAATGGGCCTCCATGTCCAGGAAGACGACGCCGCACGGTGTCAGGTCCGCACCGGCGGGCGCGGTGCCGTTCGCGGGCGCCGGCTCGGTTGGTGAGGGCTCGGTCGGCGCGGGCGCGGTGTAGCGGCGCAGCACGGCGCGGATGCGGGCCTTCAGCTCGCGCAGGTCGAAGGGTTTCACCACATAATCGTCGGCGCCGACCTCGAGGCCCGCCACGCGGTCGACGATGTCGTCGGCCGCGGTCAGCATGATGATGGGCGTCGGTGCGGTGGAGCGGATGCGGCGGGCGAGGGTGAGGCCGTCCTCCCCCGGCATGTGCACGTCCATGAGGATGAGGTCGGCCTGATCGGCGGCCAGAAGCGTGTCGAGATCGCGCCCGCTCGCGGCCGAGCGCACGCGGAACCCCTGGCCGGCGAGATATTCGGCCACCGTCTCGCGCAGTGCTTCCTCGTCGTCCACCACGACGATGCGCCAGCCCGTCTCCCCGCCCGTCGATTGCCCCGCCATGCTCGCGCGCCGGAAGCGCCCTCCTCACCAGATGCCCGCAGAGCGAGCAGTCTAGGGCGGACGCTGCCTGAACGGAATGGCCAAGGCGCAGGTTGGGGAGCGTCCCCTTGCCCCGTCATACCAATGGCCCATGAGCTTCTCTCATGGGCCATTGGTCAAGCCCGCGCGGCGTTTGAGCGTAACCCACTTGGCATCGGTCGAAGACCGAGGACGATGGTATCAGCTGCAGTTGGTGACCTGGTTGGAGCAGATGCCGCGCCACCAGCCGCGGCGGCCGTCCCGGCTTTCGGTCAGCGCCCAGTTCGCCGAGCAGGCGAAAAGGCGCACCAATGTTCCGTCGATGGAGAGCGCGCCGTCCGGCCCGGCCACGTCGGCGCCCGGCGGCTCGCCCGGTGCATCCACATGGGGAGCGGACAAAAGGCGCCGCACCGGCATCTGCGAGTTGGCATAGGCCCCGCCGGCTTCGCTGGCGCGGATCCAGCCGGGGCCGGAATAGGTCCGTGGATAGCGCTTCGGCGGCGGATCACCATAAGGCGTGCCGGGCGGTGTCGCCTTGGCGATGCGGAACCAGCCGTGGCTGTAGCCGGTGATGTCGAATTCCACCCGCCACCCCTCTTCCGAGCCCTGTCCGGAGTCGGGGGTGACGCGGACCGGCGCGAGATGGCCCACCACCTTCGCATCCGCCGATGGCGCGGCGCGCACCGGGAGGCTATGGCGGGTGTCGTTGAGCGCCCATCCCTTGATGCGGCATGGTTCCACCTGCGGTTCCGCCTTGCGCCTGGCCGCCAAGGCCGCGCGCAGTTCGGCCTGGTAGGGCTCGCTGTCGTCGTCGCTTGGCTCGCCGGGCCGGCGGGCGCGCACGGTGGTCGTGGCCACGGCGAGGGTGCCGTTGTCCGACTTGAGATCCACCTCCAGCACCTGGAGGGGCGTGAACACGCTGCCGGGGGTGGCGGGCGAATCCGCCCCGGCGGGGAACACGGCGACGGTGGCCTTCAGCGCCTCCTCATCGAGGCGGATGACGCGCCCCGCCACCAGTGAGGGCGGCAGCTTCGCCTTTGCCTCCGCGAGCCAGGCCGCCTCCTGCCCCCGCGCCGGGAGCGGTGACGCGAGCCAGAGGGCGAGACCAGAGGCGAAGACGGCGGGCGCGATGCGGGGCAGGGGCCTGCGGCGTGGCGTCTTCCGGGCGCGCATCATTTGGGGGCGACCACCCGCAGCGGGGTGGCATAGGGCTCCACGCGGAGGCTGTCGCTGCCGATGATGCTGATGCGGCGCAGGGGCGCCTGCTCCAGCTCGCCGTCCGGCGCCTTGCGCACGGCATATTGCCAGAGGGTCAGCTCGCCGCCGCCCTTGAGGGCGCGCCCCACCGCCGTGACATCGCTGCCGCCGAGGGCCGTGGCATCCTGCGGTCCCACCCCCACCACGATCTCGTCGCGCACGGTGACGATCTTGAACAGGCTGACGGCCTGCTCCGCAGCGGCGCTTGCGATCCCGCAGGCAAGGGCGCCGGCCACGGCGAGGGTGCCGACGAGGCGGCGCGCGGTCCGCGACCAGTTCCGTGTCGTGCCGGTCCGCGTCTTGCCGGTGATGGGCGTGGAAATGGTCATCGGGTGCTCCCAGCTCCGTCGAAGCCGCTTCGGTAGCACCTTTGTGTTTCGCGCGTTTTTCGCGGGGCGGCGTCGGATATTCAGAGGGGCTGGCCGCCAGCGCAACCGCTGCATGCAAAGCCCCCCTCCCGGGGGAGGGGGGCTGAGGGGCAAAGCGAAGCTGGTCGGCCTCAGTTGCGGCGGGCGGCGGTGTGGACGATGCTGCCCACATGCTCGCCGCGCAGGGCAGAGGTGAGGCGGCCCGGCACCAGGCCGTTCACCACCTGCACCCGCTCGATGTGGCGGGCGGTGGCCATCACGTCGAGCAGTGCGCGGTCGAAGGGCAGCGTGCCCTCGCCGGTGGCAAGGTCGGCGGCGCTGACCTCGGGCAGGAACTTCGCCGAGGCGCCGTCAGGACCGTTCGGATCGGTGGAATAGACGCCGTCCACGTCCTCCACGATGGTCAGGCCCGCCGCGCCCAGCGCATCGGCGAGCAGGAACGCGCCGGTGTCGGCCCGGTGGGTCGGGATGCGCGAGCCCGGGAACTCGTGATGGTGGTAAGGCGGGAAGCCGCTGCCCACCACCGCGCGGGCGGCGGAGAGATGGATCGCAAGCTGGCTCGCGATGGTCGGGTGCTCCACGTAGGAGACGCCTTCCGGCGCCAGCAGCGTGGCGAGGATGTGGCCGTTCTGGCCGGCCTCGCTGGCGGCGAGCGGGGCGAGCGTGCCCACCGGCAGGCCGAGGTCGAGGCCGACGCCGTAGAGGTGGCGGGCGCGGATGCCGGCGCCGGTGAGGATCAGCAGGCGATGCTCGGGCAGCAGCTTGCGGATCTCCTCCACGATGGGAAGGATCGCCTTCGGGCCGCGATCCATGATGGCGCGGCCGCCGATCTTCACCACCTGCAGCCAGGGCAGGAGGCGGATGGGCTTGACGCCGGCGACGGGGCGGGTGAGCTGGCCGTCGAGGAGGGTCTGGCGCGCGAGCGGCGAGGCGACGTGCTTGATGCCGTTGGAAGTATCAGACATGGCAGTTCTTCTTCAGCTCGCAGTGATGATGGTGCCGACATGCTCGCCGGCGAGCGCGCGGGTCAGGTTGCCGGGGATGAGGCCGTTCACGACCTGCACCTCGCGCACGTGGCGGGCCTGCTTGAGCAGGTCGAGCATGGGGAACTCGAGGATCGAGTCGGCGAGCCCCCGCGCCTTCATCTCGTCCACCGAGATGCGGGGGATGAAGGTGGCATCCTTGTCCGTCTTCGGGTTGGCGCTGTAGAGGCCGTTCTCGTCCTTCACGTAGATCATCTGCTTGCAGCCGAACTGCTCGGCCAGCAGGAAGCAACCAGCGTCGGTGCGGTAGGGCGGGATGACGCCCTCGGCGGCGGGGCGCGTCCACAGCGAATAGGGCGGCATGCCGGCGAAGACCACGGCGTGCACCTCGGCAAGATACAGCGGCACGGCCGAGAGCCCGGCGCCGTCCACCTTGGAGATGCCGTGCTTGGCCAATAGCTGGCCCAGCATCTCGGCATTCTGGTCGGCCACCGAGGCGCCGAGCTGCGACAGCACGCCGGCCGGCAGGTTCAGCTCCGCCGCGATGGAATACAGGTGGCGGGCGCGGGTGCCGGCACCGGTGCCGATCAGCAGCTTGTGGCTTTTGCGGGCGGCGACGATCTCGTCGATGAGCGGATAGACGGCGGCGCGGCCACGGTCGATGATGCTCTGGCCACCGATCTTGAGCACGGTCGCGTCCGGCAGGATGCGGAAGTCCGCCGATGTCTCCGCCGCCGCCAGGAGCTGCGCGTCGGTCAGCGATCGCTGCGAGAGGAGCGCTTCGAGCTCCGCCGTCGTATTGGCCATGGGGGTGCCTTTCGTCGTTCTATGTATTGCTTTTGTTTCGACGGGTTCGATACGCCCCGCAGGTCGACCCCGCAATATGCGATAATTGCGTACCTTTTTGCCGGTCGGGAAAGAACGACACAGAATGCACAATTAAGGACTTTGGAGCGGGTGCCGAAGTCCAGGCCGTACGCCTCAAGACCTTGCAGCATGAAATTTCAAGCTATTCTCTTGATAAGGTTGATTTAATGCGGTTGGCGCTGCGCGTGATGGTCCTTGCCGTCGCGCGGCGCATGCGCCGGCGGTTGCGACAGGCGGGCGGAAGAGGACGCACGCCCGCAGCGTTTCCCGGTTCAGCGGGTGGACAGGGGCAGCGGGGGCGGCGGGGTGGTGGCGCCGGGGCCCAGCGAGCGTTGCACCATGACGCTGTCCGACCAGCGACCGTAGCGATAGGCCACCCCCGGCAGATGGCCCACGCGCACGAAGCCAAACTTCTCGTGCAGGGTCAGCGAGGCGGTGTTGTCGGCGTCGATATAGCCGATCATCTGGCGAAAGCCGGCTGCCGCGCAGGCATCGATCAGCCCCCGCATGAGGTGGCGGCCGATGCCCTGGCCGAGATGCGCGTGGTGCACGTAGATCGAGTGCTTGACGCTGTAGCGGTAGGCCGGCCGCTTGCGGAACAGCACCACATAGGCATAGCCCACCACCACCTCGCCGCGGGTGGCGACGAGGTGGGGGAAGCGCCGGCTCTTCAGGTTCTTGCGCCGCTCGCGCAGGTCGTCCGGCTGCGGTGTGTCGGCGTCGTCCACGCCTTCCTCGACGCCGCGACGGATATGGTGGCGATAGATCGCCAGCATGGCATCCACGTCCGCTTCCCGCGACGGGCGGACGACGACAGCTTGCTCCTGCTCCATGGACGAACCCGACACTCCCAAGCTGACCAAAGCCTATTCCGCGACCACATAAGTATGGAGCCGCACGCGGCCGGACGCATCCGTCTCGCGATAGACGCCCTGGATCTCCACGTCGAAGCCGGGGAAGGTGTTGAAGCTGGCTTCGAACATCTTGAGATAGTCGATCATGGGTTTGGCCCGCTCAGTCAGCCGCTCGCCCGGCACGATGGTGGCGATGCCCGGCGGATAGACCACGAACGGCGTGGTCGCGATGCGCCCGGCGATGGCGTCGATGGGCAGGTAGTCCACGTCGTTGCGCACCAGGCAGCGCGCCGCGTCGTGGGGCGAAAGGGCGATGTCCGGCAGGTGCGCGGCGGAAAATTGCATGGCCTGGAGCGCGCTCACATTCGCGGCGCGGAAGAAGCGGTGCATCTCCCCGCATAGGTCGCGCAGCCGCACGCCGGCATAGCGCGTCGGCCGGCGGCGGAAAAATTCCGGGATCGCCTCTTCCAGCAGCGCGTTTTCGTCATGCAGCTTCTTGAAGGCGACGAGGCCGGAGATGAGGGTGCCCGCCTTCGAGGCCTCGACCCCGGGGGTGAGCAGGAACAGCAGGGAGTTCAGGTCGTTCTTCTCGGCGACGATGCGGTTCTCGCGCAGATATTGTGCCACCACCGGCGCGGGAATGCCGTGCTCGGCATAGGCGCCGGTGGCGCGGTCGAAGCCGGGGGTGAGCAGGGTCAGCTTGTTGGGGTCGGTCATGGCGAAGCCCGCCGCCATGCCCTCGAAGCCATGCCAGGACGCGCCGGGGGTGAGGTGCCAGAAGGCCGGATTGGTGGCGAGGAGGTCGGTGGCGACGCTCTCCCACGGCACCTCGTGCACCGCGCCGGGGCTCGATACGTCGGGGATGGCCACCCGGTCGGGCACGAACGGCTCGAAGAACCAGCGCCGCTCCGGGCGCTGCTCCTTTTCCTCGAACTCGCGGCGCACGGCACGGATCTTCTTTCTGAGCTCGATGCCGAGGCGGATGGTGTCGTCCCACAGCACTTCGCCGGATCGGCCCTTCATCATCTGCGCCCCCACGTCGAGGGAGGCGAACAGGGGATAGAAGGGAGAGGTGGAAGCGTGCTGCATGAAGCTCTCGTTGAAGCGCCGGTGCTCCACCCGGCGCTTCTGGCCGGTGATGTGCCTGTCCTTCATGTGGATCTGGGAGGCCTGGGAAAAGCTTGCCAGCTGCTTGTGGGTGGACTGGGTGGCGATGATGCCCGGCGCATCGGGGCCGAGGTCGGCAAGGCCCATGGCGAAGCGCCCGGCATAGAGCGGGTGGAACTTCATGAAGCCCGCCCAGGCCTCGTCGAACAGGATGTAGTCGGTGAGATGACCGATGGCCTTCAGGATCATCTCGGCATTGTGGATGGTGCCGTCATAGGTGCACTGCTCCACCACCGCGACCCGGAACGGACGCGGCTTCTGCCAGGCGTCGGGGTCCTTCACCAGCGGATGGGTGCGGATGCGCTCGCGCAGGGCGGTCTCGTCCAGTGCGGCGAAGTCCATGGGGCCGATGAGGCCATGGGCGTTGCGCACGGTGGGCACATAGACCGGGATGCCGCCGGAGATCATCAGCGCGCCGTGATGGGCGGCCTTGTGATTGTTGCGGTCGAACAGCACCAGGTCGCCGTCGGTGACGAGGGCGGAGAGCGCCACCTTGTTGGAGGTGGAGGTGCCGTTGAGGACGAAATAAGTCTTCTCGGCGCCGAAGATCTTCGCCGCCTCCTTCTGCGCCGCCAGCGCCGGGCCTTCGTGGGTCAGGAGGTCGCCGAGGTCGAGCACGGAATTGTCGAGGTCGTCACGGAACACCGCCTCGCCCAGATGCTCCATGAACACCCGGCCGATGGGGCTGCGGGAATAGAACACGCCGCCATTGTGCCCGGGGCAGGTCCACAGCTGGTTGCCCTCCTCGGCATAATCCACCAGCGCGCCGAAGAAGGGCGTCTTCAGCGTCTCGGCATATTGCTTCAGCCGGCTGATGAGGTTCTTGGCGATGAAGGCGGGGGTTTCCTCGGAGAGGAAGACGTAGCCGTCGATGAAGTCCAGCACCTCCACCGGCACATCCTCGAAGCGCTTGCGGCGGATCAGCAGGATGATGGGGAAGTCGAGGCCGCGCCGGCGCATCAGGTTGATGAGGGAGGCGGTCTTGCCCTCAAGCCCCTTCTTGCCCCAGTCCACCAGCATGCAGCCGATGGCGGCATCGGTCTGCACCGCGATCTCGGCGTCTTCGATGTTGCGGGCCTTCACCACCTCGAAGCCGGAGCTCTCGATCTCCGCGACGATCTGGTTGTAGCGGGCGCCCTCCAGATCCTCGGCGTCGAACACCGGGGTCGCGAACAGGAAATTGAAGCGCTTGAAATAGTCCATGTGGGGCACCCGATCTGATCCGGCGGGAGATGTCGACTCCTTCCATGACAGGCAGGCGACAGAAGTGTGGCCATCCTCCGTCCGCCGCCGCCCTTGCCCCAGCGGGAGACGGGTTATCCCCCGGGGCCGGATCAGCTGCCCAGATAGGCTGCCCGCACGTGCGGATCGTCGATCAGCTCGGCGCCGGTGCCGGACTTCACGATGCGGCCGGCCTCCAGCAGATAGGCGTAGTCGCACAGTTCGAGCGCCGCGAAGGCGTTCTGCTCCACCAGCAGCACGGTGGTGCCGGCGTCGCGGATGGAGCCGATGATGGCGAACATCTGCTCCACGATATTGGGTGCGAGCCCCAGCGAGGGCTCGTCGAACAGCACCAGGCGGGGGCGGGACATGAGCGCCCGGCCGATGGCCAGCATCTGCTGCTCGCCACCGGAGAGGGTGCCCGCCATCTGCGCCCGCCGCTCGGCAAGGCGCGGAAAGGTGGCGTAGATGCGCGCGTAGTCTTCCCTGAGGGCGGCATCGCTGGGGCGCAAATAAGCGCCCATGGCGAGGTTGTCGGCAACGCTCATGTGCGGGAATACCCGCCGGCCCTCCGGGCAATGGGCGACGCCGAGGCGCAGCATGCGCTGCGGACCGGCGCGGGTCACGTCGTCGCCCTCCAGCCGGATGGCGCCGCCGCGCGCCGGCACCAGGCCGGAGATGGAGCGCAGGGTGGTGGATTTCCCCGCCCCGTTGGCGCCCACAAGGGCGACAAGCTGGCCCTGGCCGACGGTGAGCGAGATGCCCTTCAGCGCCGCCACCTGCCCATAGCCGCAGACGAGATCGGAAATCTCAAGCATGGACCGGCTCCTTGTGCTCCAGCTTGGCGGCGCTTTTGCCCAGATAGGCCTCGATCACCTTGGGGTCGGTGCGGATCGCCGCCGGCGGGCCTTCCGCGATAAGCCGGCCGTAATTGAGACAGACGATGCGGTCGGAGACTTCCATCACCATGGGCATGTCGTGCTCCACCAGCAGGATGGTGACGCCCTCGTCCCGCACCTTGCGGATGAGGCGCACGAAGCCCTGGGTTTCCGAAGCGTTCATGCCGGACACCGGCTCGTCCAGCAGCAGCATCTTCGGCTCCACCGCCAGCGCCAGCGCGAAGCCCACGAGGCGCTGCTCGCCGTAGGAGAGAGAGCCCGCCTTCTCGTCCGCGCGGGCGGCAAGGCCCACGAGGTCGAGGATGGCATCCGCCCGCTCCCGCACCGCGATCTCCGCGCGCCGGCCGCGGGGGGTGGGAAACAAGCGGTCGAGGAGCGCCACGTCGCCGTGGCGGTTGAGGCCGATGAGCACGTTGTCGCGCACCGTGTCGTCGGCGAACACGCTGGTGCGCTGGAAGGTGCGGGCAAGGCCCAGCCGGGCGATCTCGTTCGGCCGGGTCTGCGAGAGGTCCTGTCCGCTAAACAGCACCCGGCCCTGGGTGGGCTTCAGGAAGCCGGTCATGATGTTGAAGGCGGTGGTCTTGCCGGCGCCGTTGGGGCCGATGAGGCTCACGATCTCGCCTTCATGCACGTCGAAATGCAGGTCGGCGATGGCGGTGAGGCCGCCGAACCGCATGCCCACATGCTCCACGTTGAGGATGGCGGTGCCGGCAGGATAGCTTATGGACGGGTTCATGGGTTCGCTCCCGCTTCGGCGGCCTTTGCCGCGCTTTGGGCCTCGGCGGTCGCCGGCCTGCGGCGGAGGGCGAGGCTCTCCAGCGCCGGGACGATGCCGCGCGGCATCAGGAACAGGATGGCGATGAGGATGGCGCCGTAGACGATCCACTGGGCTTCCGGAGCCATCACGGGCCTGAGCGCCACCGGCAGCAGGCCGAAGAGGATGCCGCCCACCAGCGGCCCGGCCAGCGTGCCCTTGCCGCCCGAAACCACCATGATGACCATGGTGACGGTGTAGGAGAACAGGAACACGTCCGGATCGATGATGCGGATGTAATGGGCATAGAGGCTGCCCGCCGCCCCGGCCATGGCGGCGGAGATAGTGGCGGCCACCGTGAGCGTGCGGGTGGCGTTGATGCCGAGGGAGAGGGCGAGGGATTCGTTCTCCTTCAGCCCGCGCATGGCGCGGCCGAAGCGCGAGGCCACCAGCCGGGCGATGATCAGGTAGCTCACCGCCGCCACCGCCAGCACCAGGTAATAGTTCTGCATCTTGGAGCGCAGCGCCACGTCGCCGAGGCCGGGCACCGGCAGCACCATGTTGGGGATGGCGGTGAGAGCGAGCGGGCCCTGGGTCAGCTCCACCCAGTTCAGCGCCACCAGCCGTACCACCTCGGCGAACGAGATGGTGACGATGACGAAATAGGCGCCCCGCACCCGAAACGACAGCCGGCCGATGAGATAGCCGCAGAGCCCCGTGAGCCCCACCGCCAGCGCGAAGCCCAGCAGCGGCGATCCGCCCTCGTGGGTCACGCGCAGGCCGAACGGCAGGCTCACGTCGAAGCCCAGCGCGGTGAGCGCGCTCACATAGGCGCCGATGCCGAAGAAGGCCACATGGCCGAGGCTGAGCTGCCCGGTGAAGCCGAGCAGCAAATTCAGGCTCATGGCGCAGATGGTGAGGATGCCCGTGATGATCAGGGCATTGAGCAGATAGGGGTCCTTCAGCCCGAGCGGAACCAGGGCGAAGACCACGAGGAAGAGGGGGGCGATGAAGCGCGTCATCCGATCCGCTCCGCGCGGGCGAACAGGCCGGTGGGCTTCACCAGCAGCACCGCGATGATGATGAGGAAGCCCATGGCGTCGCGATAGCCGGACGAGATGTAGCCGGCGCCCAGCTCCTCCGCGAAGGCGAGGATGAAGCCGCCGATGGTTGCCCCGGAAATGGAGCCGAGCCCGCCGAGGATGACGATGGCGAAGGCCTTCACTGCCGCCAGCTCGCCCATCTGCGGGGTCACCACATAGACCGGCCCGAGCAGCGCCCCGGCCGCCGCCGCCAGTGCCGAGCCGATGGCGAAGGTGGCGGTGTAGATGAGGGAGACGTTGACCCCCATGAGGGCGGCGGTGTCGTGGTCCTGGAAGGTGGCGCGCATGGCGCGGCCGAGCCTGGTGCCGTTGATGGTGAAATAGGTGATGGCGATGAGCGCAATGGCCGCGGCGAGCACGAACAGGTTCACGTAGGACAGCGACACCGGCCCGATGACGAGGGGCTGCGCCGGGAAGGGCGTGGGCACCGCCTTGGCGACGCCGCCGAAGATCCAAAGCGTGCCCGATTGCATGATGATCCCGGCGCCGATCATCACCAGCATGGTTGTGTCGATGTCGGAGCGGCGCAGCGGCCGCAGCAGCGTGAATTCGATGAACGCCCCGAGCAGCAGCCCCGCCACCAGGGCCACGGGCAGCGCCACGAAGAAGTTGAGGCCCAGCGCGACGGCGGCCAGGTACATGGCATAGCCGCCGAAGGTATAGAGCGCCCCGTGGGTGAAATTCACCACGTTCATGATGCCGAAGATCAAGGTGAGGCCGATGCCCAGCAGCGCATAGGTGCCGCCGAGCACCAGCGCATTCAGGATATGTTGCAGCAATTGGTCCATCTGGCCTGTCCGTCTGGCATTCGGGGCGGTGCGGGGCGGCCTTGCGGGGCCGCGCGGGAGGGGCTTGCGCGCCTTTGGAACGGGGAACTGGGAGCGGGGTGAGGGATAGCTTGCGCAATCAGGCAGTTGAGTGCGTGCAGTCCCTCACCCCGGCGCCCCCGCGCGACGGCGGGGGAAACACCGGTAAAGGGCGGGCATCAGCCGCCGAGCTGAACCTGCTTCACCTTCCCATCGGTGATCTCGATCAGGTAGACGTTGGGCTTGGACTGGCCGCTTTCCTTGCCGGCCGGGCCGCTCTTGGCGAACTTGATGGGGCCGTTGAGGCCCACCATGTCCACCTTCCAGAAGCCCTTCTGGATCGAGGCGGGATCGGTGCCGCCACCGGCCGCGATGGCGGCCGCCACGGTGCGGATGCCGTCATAGCCGCGGAAGCTCTCGGTGGCGCCGGCAAACTCGAAGCCGCGCTTCTTCCACTCGCCGAGGAAATAGGCGGTGGCCTCGGGGTTGGGGGTCTTCTCCGGCCACCACGGCAGGAAGGTGGTGAGGTGCATGGTGTTGTCGGCGGCAGGTCCAGCCTGGGCGATGATCTGGTCCGGGTTCTGCGAGCCGCCGGTGGTGATGACGCGCTTCTTTAGGCCGAGGGCGGCCATCTGCTTGAACAGCAGGGTCAGCTGGTCCACGGCGCTGGTCACCATGATGGTGTCGGCGTCGGAGGCCTTCAGCTTGGAGAGCTGGGCGCTCATGTCCTGGGCCGACTGGTCCATGGTCTCGGTGAGGCCGACCTCGACGCCGTTGGCCTTCAGCATCTTGGAGAAATCGGCGGCAGCGCCCCGGCCCCAGTCATTGTTGATGACGAGGAAGTCCACCTTCTTCAGCCCGAGCTTCTTGGCGATGGGCTCGAACGCGTCGGCCTCCACCGAGGACGGCGGCGAGATGCGGAAGATGAAGGGGTTGCCGGAGGTGGTGATCTTGCCGGAGGAGGAGGTCTCCACCAGCATGGGCACCTGGTATTCCTCAAGCTTCGGCATGGTGGCCAGCGTCAGGCTGGAGCCCCAGGAGCCCATCAGCACCGGCACCTTGTCGGAGGTGATGAGCTTTTCCGCCACCGATGCGGCCTCGGTGGGGTTGCTCTTGTTGTCCTCGATGACGAGCTCGATCTTCTTGCCGAGCACGCCGCCCTTGGCGTTGATCTCGTCGGCGGCGATCTTGGCGCCGTTCACCACATAGGTGCCGGAGGCGGCGAAGGCGCCGGTGAGGGGCTCGTTGACGCCGATCTTGATGGTGTCGGCGGCAAGGGCCGTGCCGGCGAGGAGGCTGAAGCCGAGGGCCGCGAGTGTCGTCCTGCGCGAAATCATCATGAGGGTCTCCAGTCTCAATGGGCAGTCAGGGTCAGGAAGCGGGGCGGATGCGGCGCCACAGGGCACCAAGGCGTTGGGAAATCAGGGTTGCAAGGAGCTTGAGCGGGTTGAGGCCGGGGCCTGCCGTCGCCGGGGTTGGCGCGCCGGAAAGGCGGGC
The DNA here is from genome assembly GCF_008364685.1 of Xanthobacter oligotrophicus. Classification (GTDB taxonomy): domain Bacteria; phylum Pseudomonadota; class Alphaproteobacteria; order Rhizobiales; family Xanthobacteraceae; genus Xanthobacter; species Xanthobacter oligotrophicus. The sequence goes on along the minus strand of NZ_VTTL01000003.1, from coordinate 94,757 downwards.
CTCCAGATTTGCGGCGAAGTCGGCGATGAGCCGGCCCGCCACCTCGCGCACCAGGCCCGGCCGGCCGAACTGGGCGAGGGGGCCCTTCAGCGTGTAGCCCACGGTGAGCGCCACGCGAGCCGAGCCGGCCGCCGCGCCCGGCTCGACGCGATAGCGGATCTCGCCTTCCGTCCGCGAGCGGCCGTCCGCCCCGGCGCCGTGGATGATGCCGCTGGTGGCGGCCTCATTGCGGCTGATGCGGGCGGTGCCGCGGAACGTGGTGCCGATGGGACCGAGCTTCACCCGCATGCCGCCTTCCACCAGATCGGCGGCGGGCATGGCGTCGATGACAGCACCGGGCAGGCAGGCCGCCACCTCCTCGATCCGGCCGAAGAAGGCGAACACGTCGGCGGGCGGGAACGGCACCTCGAAGCCCTGCTCGAAGCTGTGGGCGGGGGTGAAGTCTTCGGCGAGGATGGATGCCGCCGCCACCGGCGCGGCGAGGGTGGCGACGTCCGCCAGCGGAACGGCGATTGTCGTCGCCCCGCCAGCCCGCGCCCCCACCGGCCCCAGCCGCCGCTCAGCCGTGACCGGGCGGATGCCTTGCGCCCGCCGCGCGGCGATGACGGAGGCCACGGCCTTGACGATGCCGGCATAGCCCGTGCAGCGGCAGAGGTTGCCGGCAAGGCCGAGGCGGATGCGGGTCTCGTCCGGCTCCGGCAGGCGCAGCACCAGGTCGCGGGCCGAGACCAGCATCCCTGGCGTGCAGAAACCGCATTGCAGGGCGTGCTCGCGATTGAAGGCGGCGCGCAGCTCTGCGGTCACCGCATCATCGTCGAGCCCCTCGATGGTGATGACATCCGCGCCCTGGCACGCGGCAGCAAAGGAGAGGCAGGCGCGCGCCGGCTCGCCGTCCACCAGGATGGTGCAGGCGCCGCACACCCCGTGCTCGCAGCCGAGGTGGGTGCCGGTGAGGTTCAGCGTGTCCCGCACCAGGTCGGCGAGGTTGGTGCGCGCCTCGGCCGCCGCAGCGACGGGCTGGCCGTTGAGGGTGAGGGTGATCATGGACGAGGCGCCAAGGGTTATGCCTTCCGGCCGGGGGAGGGCGTTCATGCGGCGCTCCGCGTCTCGGTGAAGAGGTTGGCTGCCTGCACGGCGGCGCGGCGCAGCACCTCCACATGCACATGGCGGTCGACCGGATCATCCATCCCGGCGGCGCGCAGGGCGGCGTCGGCAGTGGGTGCGTCGAAGCGGGCGGCAAAGCCGGCATCGATGCGGCCGCCGAACAGCAGTGCGGCGTCGGGGAAGACGAGGGGCGGAGCGTCGATGGCGCCCATCAGCGCGCGGCAGGTTCCCGCAGCTGGGTCCACCAGCACGGCGCCGATGGCGTGGGCGAACTCGCCCACCTTCCGGCAGTGCTTCACATAGCCGAAGCGGGCGGAGGCCGGTACTTTGGGCACCCGCACCGCGACGAGGATTTCCCCCGCCTCCAGCGCCGTCGAAAGGGCGCCGGTGAGAAAGGCCCCCAGGGCGAGGCGGCGGATGCCGTCGGGGCCGGCGATCTCCACCTCGGCGCCGAGGGCGGACAGGGCATTCACCCAGTCGGCGGCGGGGTCGGCGTGGGCAAGGCTTCCACCCATGGTGCCGCGATTGCGCACCGCGCGATAGGCGATGCCGCCCGCCACCCGGCGCAGGATGTGCGCGCCCACGTCTGGCGCGCGCCCATCCTCCACGTCGGCATGGGTGACGAGGGCGCCATAGACCATGTGGTCCGGCTCCTCGCGCACCGTGCTCAGGGCATCGATGCCGGCGAGGTCCACCACCAAGTCGGGTGTGGCGAGGCGCAGGTTGAGCATGGGGCCGAGGGACTGGCCGCCGGCCATGGCCTTCGCCCCGTCGCCGGCCGCGGCGAGGAGGGCGGTGGCGCCGGCGATGTCACGCGGACGCTCCATGCGGAAGGGCGCGGGCTTCATGCGGCGCTCCTGCTGTTGGCGCGGGCCTTAAGCACGGCCTCGACGATGCGGCGCGGCGTGACGGGCGCGCGCAGCATCTGCGCGCCCAGCGGGCGCAGCGCATCATTGATGGCATTGGCGATGGCGGCCGGCGGCGCGATGGCCCCGCCTTCGCCGATGCCCTTCACCCCGAACCTTGTGTAGGGCGAGGGCGTTGCCATGTGGTCGATGAAGGGCAGGGGCACTTCCGGCGCGCCGGGCAGGAGATAGTCCGCCAGCGTGGAGGCCAAGGGCTGGCCGGAGCTGTCGAACGGCATCTCCTCGTAAAGCGCGGTGCCGATGCCCTGGGCGAGGCCGCCGAGGATCTGGCCGTCCACCACCATGGGGTTCACCAGCGTGCCGCCATCTTCCACGATGACGTAGTCGAGGATTTCCACCTCGCCCAGCTCCGGATCCACCGCCACCACCACCGCATGGGCGGCATAGCTGAAGGTGCCGCTGTCGCGCTGCGGCTTGTAGCCGGCGGTCACCTCCAGCCCGTGGGGGTCCACATCCGCTGGCAGGTCCTGCGGGCGGCGATACCAGGTGTGGGCAACCTGGCTGACGGTGACATCGCCTGCGGGGCCGACCACGCGTCCGTTTTCGAGCCGCACCTCGTCCAGGCGTGCCTGCAGCATGTGGGCGCCGATGCGCCGGACCCGCTCGGCGAGTTCCGTGCAGGCGGTGGCCACAGCGCCGCCCGCCATCACCATCACCCGCGAGCCCCAGCTTCCGGTGGAATAGGGCGTCATGGCGGTGTCGCCGTGCACGAGGCGGGTGCGGGCGACGGGAATGCCGAGGATTTCGCAAGCCACCTGGGCCAGCGTCGTCTCCAGCCCCTGGCCGTGGGAATGGGCGCCGATGCGCAGCTCCAGCCCGCCGTCGGGGGTGAGGCGCGCGCCGGCCTGCTCGTGGCCGGGCACCATGGGAATGCCCCAGCCCGAATAGACCGAGGTGCCATGCGCCGCCTGCTCGCAATAGATGGAGAGGCCGAGGCCGATGCGCCGGCCATCCGCCTCGCCCGTCGTCTGGCGCGCCCGCACCGCCTCTACCTTGATCGCGCCAAGCGCGCGATGGAGCGCCAGGGGATAATCGCCGCTGTCGAAATGCTTGTTGGTGATATTGTCGAACGGCATTTGCCCGGGCCGCACGAGGTTCTTCAGCCGCACCACTTCGGGGGCGAGTCCAAGCTCCGCCGCCAGCGCATCCAGCGCCACTTCCAGCGCGAAGCACACGCCGGTCCGCGCCACGCCGCGATAGGGCAGGATGGGGCACTTGTTGGTGGCCACCGACCAGGTGCGGCAGCGATAGGCGGGAAAGTCGTAGGGGCCGGGCAGGATGCTCGCCACCTGCGCGGCTTCCAGGCACGCGGAGAAAGGATAGGCCGAATAGGCGCCGCTATCCACGCTCGCCTCGCAGTCGATGCCGCGCAGCGTGCCGTCGCGCTCAGCATAGAGCGTGATCTCGTAATGGTGCTCGCGGCAATTGGCGTTGGCGGTGAGGTGCTCGCGCCGATCCTCCAGCCAGCGCACCGGGCGGCGCAGTTTCTGCGCCAGCCAGCCGAGGCAGACCTCTTCCGCCAGCAGGATGGCCTTGTAGCCGAAGCCGCCGCCCACATCCGGGGAGACGATGCGGATCTGCCCTTCTTCCATCTGCAGGCATTCGCTGAGGCCGGAGCGCACGATGTGCGGCATCTGGCTGGCGGTGTGGACCACCAGCTGGTCGCTGCGGTGATCGAAATGGACGACCGCGCCGCGCCCCTCGATGGGGGCCATGCACTGGCGCGCGGTGGAAATTGTGCGCGAGATCTTCACCGGCGCGTCGAGGGCGGCCTCGATGTTGATGTTCACCAGGCTTTCGAGGAAGACGTTGTCGCCCCAGTGCTCGTGCACGAGGGGGGCGCCGGGCTTGCGCGCCTCCAGCATGTCGTGGAGGGCGGGCAGTTCCTCGAGGTCCAGTTCCACCCGCGCGGCCATGTCCTCGGCCTCGGCGCGGGTGCCGGCGACGCAGATGGCGATCAGCTCGCCCACCTGCCGCACCTTGCCGGTGGCCAGCACCGGCTGCTCCGACACCTTGAAGCCCGGCAGGCCGGAGACGGCGCGGATAGGCTTGATGCCGTCGAGATCGGCGGCGGTGAAGACGCGGCCCTTCAGGTCGTCCGGCACATGGATGGCGCGGATGCGGGCATGGGCCAGCGGGCTGCGGACGAAGGCCACGTCCTGCATGCCGGTCATGCGGATGTCGGCGATGAACTGGCCGCGCCCACGCATCAGGCGGTCGTCTTCCTTTCGCGGAAGACGGGCGCCGACGCCTTCGTGTCGCGGCAGACGGGCGCTGGCGCCCTTGTGCACGAGAGTTTCGCTCATGCGACGGCTCCCGGCATCAGGTCAAGGGCGGCGCGCACTAGACGGCCGTCGGGGCGGGCGAGGTCGTCGAGGATGGAGAAATGGTCGGCGCCGGCGATGGGCAGCAGCGCGCCCGGCGCGTGGGCCGCCGTCCGCTGCGCGGCGAGCGCACGGGAATCGTGTACCAGGGCCGGCAGTTCCGCCGTGCCGTAGGCGATGGCGAGCGGCTTGCCCGACGGGGCTTGGCGCAGGGGCGAATAGGCCGCGATCTCTTCATCCGACAGGTCCAGCGGGCCGTTCAGGAAGGTGTCGCGGATCGGCGCCAGCTCATAGACACCGGATACCGCGAGCCCGGCGGACACGGCGGGATGGTCCATCTGCATCACCGCCAGCTGCGCGCCGGCGGACCAGCCGGAAACCACCAGCGGGCCGGTTATGCCAAAGCTCGCGCCATCGCGGGCGAGAAGGTCCAGCGCCGCGCCGATCTCCGCGCCGATCTGGCCGAGGCGCGCCTCGGGCGCAAGCGTGTAGCCGGGCATGGCCACCGACCAGCCGTGGGCGAGCAGGCCCCGTGCATAATGGGCGAAGGCCTCGCGGGTGTTGCGCTGCCAGTAGCCGCCATGGATGAAGACGAGGCACGGCGCGTCCCCCCGGCCGGGATAAAGATCCAGCTTCTGCCGCGCGCCGTCGCCATAGGGGATGTCGAGATGGGCCTGCGCCGTGGCGCGGAATTCCGCCGCCGCAAGGTCGCGCGCGGCCACCCACGCGGCGCTGCCCGGCACCGCGGCGTTGTTGTTGTAGGCGGCATCCCGCTCGGCCTGGGACAGGGTATCCCACACCGCCTGCGGGGCCGGATCGGCCGCCGCGCTCACGCCGCCACCGCCTGGGGCAGGATGGGAGCCTTGGCATCGAAGCGCTTGCCGGCGCGCAGGCAGAAGGCGGGGGTGAGCAGGCGCTCGGCGATGACCTTGGTGTCCTCGTTGTCGCGCAGCAGGAAGCGGCCGCGATGGTCGTCGAGCACCGAGACATCGGCGGCATAGCCCACGGTCAGCGCGCCGAGGCGGTCGGTGAGGCCGATCATCTGCGCCGGGTTGCTGGTGACCATGGGCACTACGTCGGCGAGCGACAGGCCGAGGGCCATCATGGAGCTCATGGCCTGGGTCAGGCTGAAGCGGGCCTGGCCCTTGAAGGGGTGGTTCTCGTCGTCATAGTGCGCCTCCGGCGTGCCGGCGGGCGGGGGCACATGGGTGTTGTAGCCGTGCATGTCCGCGCCCAGCGTGTGCGGCACGACACCAGCGGAAATAGCTTTTTTCGCAAGGCGGTAGGAGAAGTGGCTGCCATGGCCCACGTCCACCTTCAGGCCGCGGTCGAGGGCGGCGCGGATGACGTGGTGGACCTCGCCCTGCTGGTTCACGAAGCCGCCGGGATGGCGGGTGAAGGGGTGGGCCAGCACGTCGCCTTCCTTCAGCAGCGGGATGACGCGCTCCAGGATGGTGTCGGCGTCCTCGCCGTTGGCGCCGCTTTCGGGCAGGCCCCAGAGGGTGCCGAAATGCACATAGAGCGGGACTTCGGCACGGCGGGCGATCTCCGCCGCCATCTCCATCACCTTGATGCCCCAGCGGGCGAAGCCGCCGATTTCGGCATGGCCCTTGATGCCGCGCACCAGGTCGCGGTTGGCGACGGCGGAGCGCACGGTGGCGTCGATATCGACACCTTCGGGGCTGTACAGGTTCGGGTAGTAGTGGCCCTCCAGCCCGCCCACCAGATAGGCCGAGAGGAAAGCGTAGATCCTGGTATCGGAAGGTTCGGCGATGAACTTCCGGAACCCCGGCAGGGTCATGCAGGAGGGGCCGCCCTGGTCGATCACGGTGGTGACGCCGGAGTCCACGCCCACCATGTCCGGGTTCAGGCCGAAGCGCCCGGTGACGTACTGGTAGACGTGGCCATGGGTGTCGATCATGCCCGGCAGCACCAGCTTGCCGGAGACATCGATCACCTGAGCCGCGCCCGACGGCAGGATGGTGGGCTCCACCGCCGCGATGCGCCCGTCGCGGATCGCTACGTCATAGGTGCCGTCGATGCCGGAGGCGGGGCAGATGACGTGTCCGCCCTTGAGGAGGATATCGGTGCCCAAAGGGTCAGCCATCTGGATCTCCGTCCATGTTTGCGCACTCTGTGTGCGCGGTCTGTGCGCGGTGGCGCGCCACATTGAAAAAGCGAAGTATACTTCGTATTTTGATTATGCATGGCATGTGCCAGAATTTGATCTGGATCAAAACAACGACCGGCCGGGCCGCCGGAGGGGGTCGCGGGCGTGACAAAATCGCAAGCAAAATCAGATACATCCAAAGCAGAGCCGGAAAGCCTGGCGGACGCGGGCTGGCCACTGTCCGACCGGCCGGGCTTCCTTGCCCGGCGGGTGCACCAGATCCATGTCAGCCTGTTTTCTGAGCTGTGCGCCCCGTTCGGTGTAACGCCGGTGCAGTACAGCCTTCTGTCCGCCCTCGCGGGGCGGGAGGCGGCGGACCAGACCACCCTTGCGCGCATCGTGGCGCTGGACCGCACCACCACCACCGGAGCCCTCAAACGCCTTGAGGCGCGGGGTCTGGTGCGGCGCGGGACCTCGGCCACCGACCGCCGTTCCCAGAGCTGCGCGCTGACGCCGGAGGGGCGCCGCCTGCTGGAGGAGATGGAAGCCACGGCCCGCCAGGCCCACGCCGCGACCGTGGAGATGCTCAGCCCCGAAGAGCGGGTTCAAATCATTGAAATTATGAAGAAAATAGTCGCTGCGCACGGCGGGCGGCAGGCGCCTTTTGACCTGCTCTAATTATGGGCAGGCCATAGTCTAAGGAACAGGCGCCCAAAGAGAGGGCAGTCGGCGGCAGGCTCGTGCCGGCGGCCTCAGAAGCCCGGCAGGCCGTCAACGACCAGCTTCGCGCCCACCGCGGCGAGGATGAGGTAGATGATGCCGAAGAAGCGGTCAGCCGGCACGCGCCGCACCAGCTGCACGCCGGCAAAGGTGGCGATTACCGCCACCGGCAGCAGCACCGCCGAGGTGGCAAGGTTCGCCCCCGTGATCTGGCCGAGGGCGAGGAAGAACGGCACCTTCACCCAGTTGACCACCGAGAAGAAGGCCGCCGTCGTCGCCGCGAATTGCTCGGGCGAAAGGCGGGGCCGGCGCAGCAGGTAGATCATCATGGGCGGGCCGCCGGCATTGGCGATCATGCTCACGAAGCCCGCCACCGCGCTCCACAGCGCCGCCGACCCCCGCCCCGCCTCGCCCGCCGGTCGCTTGAGCCCCTTCGACAGGGCATGGCGGCCGGCCTCGGCGATGGAGAGCAGCCCGATGCCCAGGGCCACCGCCTGGTCGGAGACGGACGCCGCCAGCAGGTAGCCGATGACGATGCCCGCCACCGCGGCCGGCAGGGTGCGGAGCAGCTCGGCCACGCTCCAGCGCCGCCAATAGGCATAAAGGCTCACCACGTCCTGCACGATGAGCACGGGCAGAAGGATCGCGGCGGCCTGGATGGGCGACATGGCCAGCGCCAGGATGGGCTGGGCGAGGACCGACAGGCCGGTGAACCCGCCTTTCGACATGCCCACAAGGATCGTGGCCGGCACCGCCGCCGCATAGAACACCGGATCGACGATCACGCCACGCTCTCCCGCTCAGGCGGGGAGGGATAGCCCTGTCCGTCCGTTTCCGCCAGAGCGTGGCGGGGGCAGGGGGCGCCGGGACGGGTGGCGGGCAGGGTTCGGGATTGAGAGACGCCGGTGAACCCTCTCCCGCCCGAGGCCGGATGTTTCCGGCCTCGGCTCTCGGAAGCCGAACTCGGCAACAGCCGAGTTCGGGCGGGGGAGGGCAGGGTGGGGGCAGGGTGGGGGCAGGCTCTCTCCGCTGTCCCGCCGCCGGTGTTCTGCCCGGGGCGCTCTGCCCCCACCCCGACCCTCCCCCGCAAGCGGGAGAGGGGGCCGATGGAGATTGTTTTCAAGCTGAGATACGACCGCCGTCCCCCACCGGTTTTCTTCGGCGCGGGACGCTCATATGATCGCGCACACCGTCTCCCCGCGACCCGCGCCATGCCCTCTTTCCTGATGGACCGACTGGTGAAGCCCGCTGCCCTTGCCCTGAGCATCGCCGGCCTGCCGCTGGCGGCCGATGCCCGCACCGACCGTCCGGCCCTGTTCGTGGACGTGGCCACAATGGTGCCGGACGCCGTGTTCGACGTGCGCTATTTCGGCTCGGACAATTTCGTCGGCACGCGGGTGGACGGCTATGGCGCCGCGCGCTGCTTCCTCACCCGTCCGGCCGCCGAGGCGCTGGCCGCCGTGGCGGCGGAAGCGAAGGCCGGCGGGCTCGGGCTGCGCCTGTTCGATTGCTACCGCCCCGCCCGCGCGGTGGCGCACTTCGCCCGCTGGGCGAGCGATCTCGCCGACACCCGCACCAAGGCCACCTTCTATCCCGACGTGGACAAGAAGGACCTGTTCGCCGAAGGCTATATCGCCGCCCGCTCCGGCCACTCGCGCGGCTCGACCCTGGACCTGACCCTGTTCGACCGCGCCACCGGCGCCGATCTCGACATGGGCACGCCCTTCGACCTGTTCAGCCCGCGCTCGTGGCCGGGCTCGGATGCGGTGACCAAGGCGCAGAAGGCGAACCGCGACCGGCTCTCCGGCCTTATGGCGCGCCACGGCTTCCAGCCGTTCGACAAGGAATGGTGGCACTTCACCCTGAAGGCCGAGCCGTTTCCGGACACCTATTTCGATTTCCCCATCGAATAGGCGGGCGAAGCGTCCGCTCATACCAATAGCCGCGCGGCGCTTGAGCCTACCCACCTTGAGCCTACCCACGTGGCATCGGTCGAAGACCGAAGCCGATGGTCTCAATTGGGGGAGATCTCTTCCACCTTCAGCCGGCGACCCTTGGCATCGAAGAAGTCGCCCTGGTTGATCACCAGCCGGTCGGCGTCGATCCGTCCTTCCAGCGCCCGCAGGCGCCCGCGCGCCTCGCCGTTCTCCAGCGGACCATCGGCATCCGTCTGGGCGAAGAAGGCGGCGCCGTCCCAGGCCTGCCCGGCCCCGGCGAACAGGGCGGCCACCTCGGCCCAGATCACCTCGTCGCCGACGATGTTGAGGAAGGTGGAGGCGAGCGGCAGCACCTGCGGCTCCTCGATGCGCACCAGCACCACCAGCGCGGTGAAGCTGCCGTTGTCGCCATAGGTGGCGGACAGCCAGCGGTCGAAATCGGTGGCCTTGCGGGTCGTCTTCTTGGCGGTCTTCATCTTGGCCATGCCCGGACGCTCAATAATCCATCCAGAGGTTCAGAGCGTGGCATTATCATAATCAGGTCAGTCAGAATGTCTTTAGGGACGAATTCGCCTTCTGGAAATAAGGAGGAAATCGTCCAAATCTCGCTTATTAAAATCTGTATTTGATTCGTTGGGTTTTGAGAATGGGTTTTCCAATAGATTCCCGTTAGAACCAATAATATAAAATAAGCCGAACGACTGTTTTTTAATATTGAATCCCAGTCGTTCGCTTATGATATTAAGATCATCTAAGGTTAGCTCTTTGTAGGGTTCTGGTCGTGCCGATTGGTATTTGGGTTCCGGTGTAAAAGTATCAGGTTGTTGGATTGGCGCAGTTTCAGGCGCGAAATGCGCTAATTTCTGCTTTCGAGTTACCCAGTGTTCATAAGCATCCGCTTCGCTAATGCCTTTTTGCCTTGCTCTGCGCCGGATCCTGCCCATAGCCTTGCGGGAGGGCATGTTTACACCAGTCCTATCGCGGTGCTCCTTATTGAGCGCAGCCATTATTGCGAATGACAGAAACAACAGGATTGTCCCGAGAACTGCGTTCATTATTCTATCCGCCGAGAATCGTTCCCATAATTGTATTCTATTAAATTTCACTGTCTGCCGCGAGAGCCGGTATGCACTTCGAGCTAAAGCGCACGCTCAATAATCCACCAGGGGCGTGTCGGTCAGATAGTGCTCGAACAGGTACCAGAACGGGCTCTGCCGGGTCTCAAGGTACCAGTCCTCGAAGGCGGCGAGGGTGGTTTCGGGCGCGCCGCCGGCATCGGCCTCGCTGAGGGCCAGGGCGACGGCGGCGAAGCGGGTGAGCACCTCGGTGCGGGCGTCGCTGTCGGTGGTCCAGCCGAGCCGGGTGCGCAGCAGCGCCTGCCCGGCGGCGACCGCCATCTCGGCGTCCTCCGTTGCATCCACGGCGGCGACCAGCGCGGCCATGAGGTCGGCGCGCCGCCAGGCATGGGCGCGGGCTGCGGCGAGCTGTTCGATGCGCAGGGCCGCCGTGCGGCGGAAGTCGGTCTCCGCCACGCCGGCCTCGAGCTTGGCCGCATCGAGCCGGGCGAGGAAGGCCGCGCGGGCAGGGGAGGGCGGGGCAGGGGAGGGCGCGGCGGGGACCGCCGCCTCGTGCGCGGGCGGTTCAGGCTCCGGGGTCATGGCGTCTTTCCCAAGGCTTTTGGGGAATCTGGCGGAAGAGAGTGGGAGTCGAACCCACCAAGGACCGGCTCGCGGCCCCTCCCGGATTTGAAGTCCGGACGCCCCACCAGGGACGCTTCTCTTCCCCGCGCGGGCGGCGCCGGCGAATCGCTTAGCGCCGCATCATTTCCCGAGCCGGCGAACAGGTCCAGCCGGAACGGGTTGATGCGGCGCAGATCGCCCCGGCGCAGGGTGACGCCGTGGCGGTCGAAGAAGTCGAGGATCTGGATCGCCACCTTGCGCCCGTTGGAGACCTCGTCGCGGAACTGGGCGGCGGTGAATTCATCCTTCATGCGCGCGCCCGACAGGCGGGCGAGGATCTCCACCATCTCCGCCACCACCGGGCGCAGGAAGAAATGGTCGTGGGCCACCTCGTCCACGCGCCCCGTGCGGCCGGCGAGCTTCATAAGGCGCCGCATCTCCGGCTCGGCCACGCCCAGCAGGCCGGCGAGGTCGCGCACCCGCGGCGGGCGGAAGCGTTCGGTGCCGCCGATGAGGGGGGCGATGCGGTCCCACAGGGCCTCGTCGGCGGCGGACAGGCGCACCTCGAAGCCAGCCTGGCGCACCCAGGCGCCCTCGCGCTTCACCGTTTCGCCGAGGCTTTCCAGGGCGGCGAGGAAGGCCGGCGCGGGCAGGCGCGGTACCAGCAGCAGGCGCAGCCGCTCGCGGCCCATGCCCGGCAGGTCCGGATTTTCGGCGTGGAAGGCTTCCAGCGCCGCCAGCAACTGGCGGGTGAAATCGGCGAAGCGGTCGGCGGCGACGGCGAGGGTCGCGTCGCCGGCCGCAAGCTTGACGATACCGAGGCGGGCGGCCAGCGCCTCGGTCTCCTCGGCGGTGAGGATGTGGTCGCGGGCGAAGGCGGAGAGGTCGGTGAAGAAGGGCTCGATGGCCAGCAGGGCCGCAAGCGCGGTGGCGGGATCGCGCGCGGCGAGGGCGTCGAGCTGTGCCAGCCGCTCGGGGGTGCGCCGCTTGCGCTTGGGGCCGCGCAGATCAAGGAAGCGCCCGCCGCCGATGGTGCGCTGGGCCGAGGTATCGCGGATGACGAAGCGGTCGCCCACGGCGGCGGCGATGGGCGCCTCCAGCACCAACTGCACCTTGGCGGCCGCGCCGGGGGCGATGGAATCCCCCAGCAGCACCAGCCGCGCGCCCACCTCCCGCGCCGCATGGTGCAGGCGCACCGGGAGCCATTGGGCGATGGGGCGCTTCTCGCTCGCGAGCACGGTGAGTTCGGCGTCGATATGGTCGGCGGGGGCGTGCAGTGCCGGATCGAGCACCACGTCGCCGCGGGCGATGGCGCTCTTGCTGATGTCCTCGCCGGCGAGGTTGAGCCCGCAGCGGTCGCCGGCGACGCCCGCCTCCGCCACCCGGTCCTGCGCCCTTATGGAGCGCACGCGAGCGGGAAGGCCGGACGGGCTGACCACCACCCGGTCGCCCACGCGCACGGTTCCCGACAGCACCGTTCCCGTCACCACAGTGCCCGCCCCGGCGAGGGTGAAGCTGCGGTCCACCGCGAGGCGGAAGCGCCCGCCCGCCGCCCGCTGCCCCAGCTGCCGCGCCGCCGCCGCGAGGGCATCGCGCAAGGCGGCGATGCCTTCGCCGGTGGGCGCGGAAACCGCATGGATGGGCGCGCCGGCAAGGGCGGTGGGGGCGAGGAGGGCGGCGATCTCCGCCTCGACCGCGGCGCGGCGCTCGGCGTCCACGAGGTCGGCCTTGGTGAGGGCGACGATGCCTTGGCGGATGCCGAGGAGGTTGAGGATGGCAAGGTGTTCGCGGGTCTGGGGCATCACCCCGTCGTCGGCGGCCACCACCAGCAGGGCGAAATCGATGCCGCTGGCCCCCGACAGCATGGTGTGCACGAACTTCTCGTGCCCCGGCACGTCCACGAAGCCCAGCACCAAAGGGGGGGCTTCCTCACGGCTCGTCCCCTCGCCCTCCAGAGGCAGGTAGGCGAAGCCGAGGTCGATGGAGATGCCCCGCGCCTTCTCCTCCTTCAGCCGGTCGGTATCGACACCGGTGAGGGCACGCACCAGCGTGGTCTTGCCATGGTCGATATGTCCGGCCGTGCCGATGATCACGTCAGGGCAGCTCCCCCAGCGGGATGGCGGCGCGACGCTGGGCGGCGGATTCCTCCTCCGGCGTCAGGGTGGTGCGCACGGCATCGAAGAAGCGCTCCGCCAGCGCGCTCTTGCCGGCGCGGGCCCGCAGCAGCCAGGCGAAGGCGGCGACGCGGTCACGTGTCACGCCGGCGCCCATGTGGCAGGCCGCGCCGAGCATGGCCTGCCCGTCGGCATCGCCGGCCTCGGCGCCCTTGCGCCACCAGCGGGCGGCTTCCACCGCATCGCGTTCCATGCCGAGGGCATTGTGGGCGATCATGCCCAGCCGCGTCATGGACGAGGCGATGCCCTGGTCGGCGGCGGCCAGCGCCCAGCGCCGGGCCTCGACCGGATCGGAGGGGATGACCTCGCCTTCCAGCAGCATCCAGCTCAGCATGTCCTGCGCCGGGCCGTCGCCGTCTTCGGCGGCGGCGAGATAGAGCGCTGCGGCCTTGGCATAGTCCTGGGCCACGCCCTCGCCCTTGAAGTGGAGGGTGGCAAGGTTGCGCCGGCCCACCGGGTCGCCGCCCTCGGCAGAGAGTTCCAGCCAGCGGCGGGCAAGGTCCAGGTCCTTGTCCACGCCGAGGCCGTCGATGAAGCAGGCGCCGATATTGTTCTGCGCCCGCGCATTGCCGGTGCGGGCCAGGGGCTCCCAGATGGAGAGGGCGGTTTCGTATTCCCCGGCGGAGGCGGCGGCGAGGGCGGCCGCCATCTGCGCTTCCGGCGTGCGGGTGTCCTCCGGGGGCTCCGGCTCCGGTTCGGGCTCCGGTTCGGCCTGCAGGAGTTCCGCGTCGGCAGCCGGCGGGGCGGGCGAATCGAAGCCGGGTTCCTCGGCGAAGGTCTCCGCCAACAGGCGCCGTTCGAACTCCGCCTCGTCGAAGGCGGCCTCGGGGCGTGTCCGGCCCTCCGGTTCCCGCGCCGCCGGGGCGATGAAGGCGGGCGCCTCGCGCGTCAGGGCGTCGCGCGTGGGGATCTCGCGGGCCGGAGCCTGCGGCTGCACGGGCGCCGGCTCCTGCTCAAGGCGCGGGCGCTCGTCGAGCCGCGGCCTGCGGTGGAGCGGGCTCTCCGGCTCGGACGCCGGGCTCGCGGCGCGGCTGCCCGACAGGCCGGAGGCGATGTCGCTCAAGAGGGCGTCGAGGTCGTCCGCCTCCGCAGGCAGGGGACGCTCCTCGGCCGGGCGCTGGGGGCGGGGCGGGAAGGGGCGCACGCGCGGCGGATCTTCGGCGCCTGGCGCCTCGCCCGGACCCCCCTTGCCCTTCAGTCGGTCAAGCCAGCTCATGAGCCCCCTCCAAAGCGGTCACGGACGCGAGAAACGCCGCTTCGTCTTCAAGGCATCTCAAATCGAGCACAAGAGCGTTATCGTCAATCCGTCCGATAACCGGAACCGGAAGTCGGCGCAGCCCATCGGCGAGACGGTTGAGCGCGCCGCCGCTGCCGTCGCGGCTGCGAATGGCGAGGCCGACGCCCTCCAGCGTCTCCAGCGGCAGGGCGCCGGAGCCGATCTGGCTGCGGCATGCCGTTGCGTCAATGGTGTAGGCGGGTCCAAGGATCGCGGCAAGGATGGGCTTAAGCCGCGCGGCCTGGGCGGCCATGTCGTCCGGCCGGCGGGTGAGGTAGCGCAGGGTGGGCAGGCGCGCGGCGAGGCGATCCGGGTCGCGGTAGAGGCGCAGCGTCGCCTCGATGGCGGCGAGGCGCACCTTGTCCAGCCGCAGCGCCCGCTTCATGGGGTTCTTGTTGATTCGGGTGATGAGGTCGCGCCGGCCCACGATGAAGCCCGCCTGCGGGCCGCCCAGCAGCTTGTCGCCGGAGAAGGTGACCACGTCCGCCCCCTCGGCTACCGCCTCCCGCACGGTCGGCTCGTGGACGAGGCCGTAGCGGCTGAGATCCGCCAGCGTGCCGGAGCCCAGATCGTTCACCAGCGGCACCCCGCCGGCCTGCGCGATCTGCGCCAGCTCGCGGGGCGAAACCTCCTTGGTGAAGCCCTCGATGCGGTAGTTGGAGGTGTGCACCTTCAGGATCACACCGGTCTCGGGACGGATGGCGTCGCGATAATCGCGGGCATGGGTGCGGTTGGTGGTGCCCACCTCGTCCAGCTCGGCGCCGGCCCGGCGCATGATCTCCGGCATGCGGAAGGCACCGCCGATCTCGATCAGCTCGCCGCGCGAGACGATGGCCGGCTTGCCCAGCGACAGGGTGTTCAGCACGAGGAGCACGGCGGCGGCATTGTTGTTGACGAGGGTGGCGTCCTCCGCCCCCGTCAGCTCGCAGACGAGGCCGCGCACATGGTCGTCGCGCTCGCCGCGCTTGCCGCCGTCGAGGTCGTATTCCAGCGCCACCGCGTTGCGCATGGCCCGCACCGCCGCTTCCACCGCCTCTTCCGCGAAGATGGCGCGGCCCAGATTGGTGTGCAGCACCGTGCCGGTGAGGTTGAACACGGGCCGCAGGCTGGGGCCGGCGGACGCGTCCAGCCGGGCGAGGGCGCTGGCGGCGATCTCATCGGGGGTCGCCGGGCCGCCGGCACCGGCGCGCAGGGCGGCGCGGCGCTCATCGAGGGCGGTGCGCACTGCCGCGGTGGTGGCCTGCCGGCCGTGACGTTCGGTGGCGGCGCGGGCCAGCTCGACCTTCAGCACCGCATCGACGGAAGGGAGCACCCGCAGGGGGGCGACCGGGGCGGCAGCGGGGGAAGAGGCAATGTGCGTTGACATGGCGCCCCCCTCAATAGCCCAGCAGGAAGGGATTGAAGGCGGCGCGCCGGTAGGGCCCCTCCTTCTGCTTGAGGTCGAGGCCGAGGCTGGCCACGTCGTCGGCCACCGGATCGAGATCCGGGTCCTTCGCGAGATAGAGGACCTTGGCGTAGGAATGGCAGGTGTCGCAGGTCTCAGCCTTGATGGCGCCGTTTGCGCCTTCCACCTCCTGATAGGCGATGCCGCCGGTGGAGCCGCAGGCGGTGCAGCGCACCCGCACGAAGTTCCACCACGTGCCGCACAGGGCGCAGGCGCAATAGCGCGCGCCGGCGGCCGCAGGCCAATCCACCACCACGCTCGCCACCGGCGGCCCGCCGCAGGCCGGGCAGACCCCGTCGCCCACCGGCACGAGGCGCGAGGCATCGAGCACCGAGGCGAGGCGGGCGAAATGCACCTGGAGCGCCGACGCCACATAAAGATGCTCGGCCAGCGCCTCCACCGGAATGGAATCGGCCAGCACGTTGCGGATCATCTCGCCGCGTTCCGCATCGGATGCGGCCAGCATGCGGGCGAGCGCGGCCTCGGCCGGCTCCGGCTTCTCGATGGCGCGGGCCTGGGACAACAGCCGGTCGAAAATGGATTCGAAGGCCGCGTCCGCGGTGAAGTGGCTGCGGTCGAGCGGCGGCATCTCGTGGGCGCGGGCGCGCTCCACTGCCTCCGCATCGGGCGGCTCGGGCGCGGGGGCACGTTCCGCCGCCACGTGCTGGGCGCGGGCGATGTGGGCCAGGAACGACAGGTAGGGGCCGAGCGGATGGCCCTGGGCCAGGCGGGCGAAGCGCTCGGCGCGGCGCGCGAACAGAGTGGCCGGGTCCGGCAGGTGGGCGAAGGCCGGCGCAGTGACCCCTTCCAGCACCGAAGGGTCGGGAAAGACAGAGCCGGGAGGGCTCGAGAACGGACCTGACGAACGCGCCATTTAAACCTCACGAACCTCACGGGTCACGTGCAAAAGCCCGGCCGCGCGAGGCCGCAGCCGGGCATGCATTATACGCCTGCCCTCATTCCGCGGGAGTCCCCCGCGTGCCGGTGGGCTGGGAGGTGGGCCGCGACGGCTTGCGGGAGACCAGCTCGCGCAGCCATTTGCGGTGGTGCCGCCACGCCCAGCCGCCGGTGACCTGTCCGCGCGTCATGGCGCTGATGGTGCCCTTCACCCAGATGGCGGCATAGACGTGGACGATCCAGACGCAGATGATCGCCACCGCCGCCACCGAATGCACCAAGAGGGCGACCCGCTGCTGCGGGATGCTGGTGAAGGTGGAGAAATAGGCGTTCCAGATCACGACGCCCGAGGCGATCAGCACCACGATCAGCAACGACATGCCCCAGAATACCATCTTCTGGCCGGCATTGTACTTGCCCAGTTCCGGCAGCTTCTCCTCGTGGCCGGCGATGACATCGCGGATGCGTCGCATCCAGGTGCCGTCCTCGCTCTTCCACAGATTGGCCTTCCAGAAGCGGAAGAACAGGCCGAAGAAGGAGAAGAACAGCACCACCCCGATCCAGGGGTGGAGGGTGCGCGTCATCTGCCCCCCACCGAACAGGCCGGTGAGGAAGAACAGGCTGGGGTGAAACAGGGCGAGGCCCGACAGCGCCAGCAGGATCAGGCTGATGGCCGTGATCCAGTGGTTGATGCGGGCGCCCACCGTGTAGCGGTCCACCTGCACCGGGTGGCCGGGATGGACCGCGTCGCCAGATTCAACGTCATAAGGCTCGCTCATGACTGGCCTCCATGGACGGGTTCGCCGCTGGGAAGCTTGCCTTGCGTGAGCTTCTCGGCGTTGGCCTCGTCTTCCGCCGTCACCTTGTTGGCGCCCGCCACCAGATAGTGCAGGGCGCCGGCGACGGCGGCAAAGCCCATCACCCCCAGGCCCACATATTTGGTGACGCCCTTCCAGGCCTCGACGATGCGGCTGATGCGCGGATTATCCGGCAGGCCGGCATAGAGGGAGGGCTGGTCGGCGTGCTGCAGCACGTACATCACATGGGTGCCGCCGACGCCGGGCGGATCATAGAGGCCCGCATTCTTGTAGCCGCGGGACTTCAGATCCTTGATGCGCCCCTCGGCCCACTCCTTCATCTGGGTCTTGGTACCGAACACGATGGCCTGGGTGGGGCACGCCTTCTGGCATGCGGGGCCCTGGCCCACGGCCACGCGGTCGGAGCACAAGGTGCATTTGTAGGCCTTGTTGTCGGCCTTGGAGATGCGGGGAATGTTGAAGGGGCAGCCCTTCACGCAATAGCCGCAGCCGATGCACCGGTCGTGGTCGAAGTCCACGATGCCGTTGGAATATTGCACGATGGCGCCGGGCGCCGGGCAGGCCTTCAGGCAGCCCGGATCGGCGCAATGCATGCAGCCGTCCTTGCGGATGAGCCATTCGAGATTGTCGGTCTCGGGGTTCACCCACTCGGTGAAGCGCATGAGCGTGAACGAGTTCTCGGTCAGGTCCGGCGGGTTGGTGTAGCTGCCGTTGAAGGTGCCGATCTCCTCGTGGAGCTGGTTCCATTCAAGGCAGGCCGCCTGGCAGGCTTTGCAGCCGATGCACTTTGACACGTCGATGAGCTTGGCCACCGGCTCCTTGAACTCCACCGGCACGCGCAGGTTAGAGGCCGAGCGCCGGATGAGGTCGGTGTCGCCGAACTTCGCCGGGGTGGGGGTGACCGGAGGGTTGGGGATCGGAGGAAACATGGCTGGTTCTCCTTCTCCTTACGCCACCGGCCCGGTGGAGGGCTCGATGTTGACGAGGAATGCCTTGAACTCGGGCGTCTCGATGTTCGCGTCACCCACGAACGGGGTAAGCACGTTGGCCGGGAAGCCCTTCTTCGCCGCGCCCACGAAGCCCCAGTGGATGGGAATGCCCACGATGTGCACCGGCTTGCCGTCCACCATCAGCGGACGGATGCGCTTGGTGACATAGGCCTTGGCGAAGACGGAGCCGCGCTTCGACCACACCCGGACCCAGCCGGCATTGGCGATATTCTTCTCCTTTGCCAGCTCCTCGGAAATCTCCACGAAGAATTCGGGCTGGAGCACCGAGTTCACGTGGTTGTTCTTGGTCCAGTAGTGGAAATGCTCGGTCAGGCGATAGGAGGTCGCCGCGTAGGGGAACTCCTTGGACGCCGTGTCGGCGAACTGGGCGAAGTCGTCCTTGAACACGCGCGCCACCGGATTGCCCCGGATCTTCGGGGCGACGAGGTTGGCGACCGGGCTCTCGAACGGCTCGTAGTGCACCGGGAACGGGCCTTCCCGCATCATGCCCCGGGCGAACAGGCGCGAGACGCCTTCCGGGTTCATGATGAAGGGTCCCACATCCTGCGGCTTGGCGGTCACGGCGATGTCGGGCACGTCGTAGCCCGTCCATTTCGACCCGTCCCACTCGATCAGCTTGCGCGTGGGGTCCCACGGCTTGCCGTCGATGTCGCAGGAGGCGCGATTGTAGAGGATGCGCCGGTTCGCCGGCCAGGCGAACGACCATTTCAGGTAGGCGCCGGTGTCGTCGGGATCGGAATTGTCCCGGCGGGCCATCATGTTGCCGGCCTCGGTGTAGCTGCCGGAATAGATCCAGCAGGCCGCCGCCGTGGAGCCGTCGTCGCGCAGGACGCCAAAGCTCGCCACCTGCTTGCCGGCCTCCAGCACCTTCTTGGTGGGATCGTTGGGGTCCAGCACGTCGGTCAGCACCGAGCCGTTCAGCTCCTTGGTGAGCTCGACGGCCGTGGGCTCGTGCGGGTCCTTGTAGGTCCACGTCAGGTTGAGGATGGGATCGGGGAAGGCGCCGCCCTCCTTGCGATACAGCTCCTTCATCCGCAGGTGGATGCCGGCCATGATGGCGGCATCGCTCCGCGCCTCGCCCGGAGGCGAGCCAGCCGGCCAGTGCCACTGGATCCACCGCCCGGAATTGACCAGCGACCCCTCGTCCTCCGCAAAGCATGTGGTGGGCAGCTGGATCACTTCGGTCTGGATCTTGGCCGTGTCCGCCGGATTGTAGACGCCGTGGTTCTCCCAGAAGCGGGCGGTCTCGGTCTGGAGCGGGTCCATGACCACCAGCAGCTTGAGTTTGGCGAGCGCCTCGGAGAGCTTGCCCCGGTTGGGGAAGGCCTGCATGGGGTTGAAGCCCTGGCAGACATAGTTGTTGATCTTGCCCTGCTTCATCAGCTCGAAGGCGCGCAGGATGTCGTAGGCCGGCACGTCGAGCTTGGGCAGGTAGTCGAACGCCCAGTTGTTTTCCGCGGTGGCGGCGTCGCCCCACATGGACTTCTGGAAGCTGACGAAGAACTTCTTGTAGTTCTGCCAGTAGCTCATCTGGTTGGGACGCAGCGGCTTGAAGCCGCGGGTGGACATGTAGGCGTTGAAGTCGGGTTCCTTCTCCGTGGGCAGGGTGAGATAGCCTGGGATCATGTTGGACATGAGCCCGACATCGGTCAGCCCCTGGATATTGGAATGCCCGCGCAACGCATTCATGCCGCCGCCGCGCACGCCGATATTCCCGAGGATCAGCTGCAGCATCGCCATGGTGCGGATGTTCTGCGATCCCTTGGAATGCTGGGTCCAGCCGAGCGCGTACATGGAGGTCATCGTCCTGGTCTTGGACGAGCACTCCGCGATCATGGACGCCACTTTCAGGAACTTGTCCTTGGGCGTGCCGGTGATGCGCGCGACCAGTTCGGGCGTGTACTGCGCGACGTGCTGCTTCAGCAGGTTCCACACACAGCGCGGATGCTGGAGACTGTCGTCCACCACCGCATAGCCGTCGGGACCGATGTCGTAGTCCCAGGTGGAGCGGTTGTAGTCGCGTTTTTCCTCATCGTAGCCGGTGAAGAGACCGTCCTGGTAGGCGAAGCCGTCCTTGACGATGTAGCTGGCGTTGGTGAACGCTTTTACATAGTCCCACTGCACCTTGTCGTTGGCGATACAGTAGTTGATGACTCCGTTGAGGAAGGCGATGTCGGTGCCTTGCCGGATCGGCGCGTAATAGTCCGCCACCGCGGCCGAGCGCGTGAAGCGCGGGTCCACGACGACAAGCTTGGCGCCACGGCTGGCTTTCGCCTCCGTAACCCATTTGAATCCACACGGGTGCGCTTCAGCGGCATTGCCGCCCATGATGACGACGAGGTCCGTGTTCCGGATGTCGGTCCACGAATTGGTCATCGCGCCACGGCCAAAAGTTGGGCCCAAACTGGACACCGTGGGGCCGTGTCAAACCCGCGCCTGGTTGTCGAACACCAGCATGCCCAGCGAACGTACGGCTTTGTACGTGCACCAGGCGGTTTCGTTGGTGGTTGCCGAGGCGGCGAGGAAGCCGGTGGTGGTCCACCGGTTCACGGTCACGCCGTCCTTGTTCTTGGGGATGAAGTTGGCGTCGCGGTCGTCCTTGAACGCGCGCGCGATCTTGTCGAGCGCCGCGTCCCAGGTGATGCGCTCGAATTTGTCGGAGCCCGCGCGCCGGATCATGGGATATTGCAGGCGCGACTGCGACTTGACGATGTCGAGCAGGGCCGCGCCCTTGGGGCAGAGCGTGCCGCGATTGGTGGGATGGTCGCTGTCACCCTCGATGTGGGTGATGTCGGCCTTCTCGCCCTTGGCGAGGTTACCCTTGGAGAAGATCAGGATGCCGCACGCCACCGAGCAATAGGTGCAGGTGTTGCGCACTTCCGTGGTGTTGACGAGGCGGAACGGCTTGATGGTGGAGGCATAGGCCTCCTCGATGGCGCCGAAGCCCATCGCCCCAAGGGTTGTCCCCGCCACGCCCGCGCCCGCCGTTTTCAGGAACTGGCGGCGCGAAAGCTCCATGTTCATCGAAGGAAACCTCCGACCTTCTGCGCCCCGCACCGGGGACCGTTGAGGGCAGCTCCCGGAGGCCGCCCGATACCGTATTTCACGCCTTGGGACGCTATTTTGGAACTGGAACTATGTCAATTAACGCAGGGACAACTTCGCGTGTCTCCACGAGAATTTCCGCTCGCCCTTATGTTGCGATGCAATAGAGGCGCAAGTTTTGAATAGAAACGCCGTGCGGTTTTGAAATTTCAGTTGCAAGGGCCGGGATGCGACGAAGGGCTGGTTGGGCTTCACGGACTTGAGCGTTGACCCCCCGTGCCCCGTGATCCAGATTGCGCGGGTGAAAATCATGTTCGCTCCCGCGGGTCGGGGCTCACAGCGTGTTTCATCTTTCCCTTCGAAAGATCAGGGCGTGGCCGGCTGTGTGCTTGGGGGAGCGCGGGCGCTCTGCCAGGCGCTTCTCGCCGCTGTCGTCCTTGCCAGCCCGTTCGCCGCCCTGCCGGCCGGGGCCTCTCCGGACGAATCCGCGACGGTTCCGCAGCAGGCGCCGCAGCCCCTTCGTCCCGTGGCCGGCCAGCCCCTCGCCCCCGCGCTGCGACTGGAGGCCCTCGACGGTCCGGCGTTCGATCTGGCCGAGGCCCACGGCGTTACCGTGGTCCACTTCTTCGCCACCTGGTGCGCGCCGTGCCGCACCGAGCTGCCGGCGCTGGCGCGGTTCGCTGCCCGCGCGCCGCAGGTGAGCGTGGTGCTCGTGGATGTGGCCGAGGTGCCGGCACGGGTGCGCCGCTTCTTCGCCGACCAGAGCGCGCCGGGGCCGGTGCTGATGGATCTCGACCGCGCGGCGGCGCGCGCCTTCGGCGTCAGCCTGCTGCCCGCCAGCTTTGTCATCGCCGAAGACCGCATCGCGCTGGCGGCGGAGGGGGAGGTGGCCTGGGACAGCCCCGAAACAGATCAGGCCATCGCCGCAGTGAACGGGTCTGGTGGCCGGCCGCAGGGCCGATCCACCCATACGGCAAGTAACAAAGCAAGCAACACGGAAAGCCAGGAGGAGCCCTGACATGACCACGAGACGAGACCTGCTGAAGGCCGGCGCCCTTGCCACCGCCGCTGCGGTCCTGCCCCGCGCGGCGTTCGCCCTGCAGGCCGCCGCCCCGCAGACCTTCGCCCCTGCGGTTGGCCAATGGCGCAGCTACCAGATCGTCACCACGGTGGAGGTCCTGAAGCCGGAGGGCCAGAAGCCGGAGGGGCAGGTGCAGGCGTGGCTGCCGGTGGCCTCCTTCTCCAATCCGGACTGGTTCAAGCCCGGCGAGAACAGCTGGACCACCAATGCCCGTTCCGCCCAACTGGTGCGCGATCCCCATTCGGGGGCGGACATGCTGCATCTCGTCTTCGCCGACGGCGAGAAGGCGCCGCGGGTGGAGCTGACCAGCCGCGCCACCAGCCGCGACTGGGCGGTGGACCTGACGAAGCCCGGCAAGCCGGCCCCGCTCGCCGCCGCCGACCGCACGCGCAATACGGCGGCCACCGATCTCATCCCCACCGACGGCATCGTGAAGGCGACGTCCGACAAGATCGTCGCCGGCAAGAGCGGCGAGCTGGAGAAGGTGCGCGCCATCTTCGAGTGGATCGTCGAGAACACCTATCGTAATCCGGCGACGCGCGGCTGCGGCATTGGCGATATCGCGGCCCTGCTCAAGAGCGGCGATCTGGGTGGCAAGTGCGCCGATCTCAACGCCCTGTTCGTGGGCCTGGTGCGGGCGCAGGATATTCCGGCCCGCGACGTCTACGGCCTGCGGGTGGTGCCCTCGCGCTTCGGCTACAAGAGCCTCGGCGCCAATTCCGAGATCGTCACCAAGGCCCAGCATTGCCGCGCCGAGGTGTTCCTCTCCGATTTCGGCTGGGTGCCCATGGACCCGGCCGACGTGCGCAAGGTGGTGCTGGAGGAGCCCCCGGGCAAGCTTGCCCTCGACGATCCCAAGGTGGTGGCGGCCCGCAAGGCCCTGTTCGGCGCCTGGGAGGGCAACTGGTTTGCCTTCAACACCGCCCATGACGTGGCGCTGCCGGGCTTTGCCGGCCCGCGCCTCGGCTTCCTCATGTATCCGCAGGCCGCGAACGCGGCGGGGCTGCTCGACTGCCTCGACCCGGACAATTTCAAGTACGTCATCCGCGCCTCCGAAATCGCGGTGTGACCAGCCTCGCCGGTCGGGGCGAACGCCCCCGTCGCCATGCCGGGCCTGAGCGACTTTCGAGTCGCAACGGCCCCCCGGGGGCGTGGCGGAAGCGACGGGGGTACCCGCCGGCGGGTTCAGGGCAAGGTCCGGTCAGGTGTTCAGCCTGAGCGGACCGGCCATTCAATGGAATGAGGGCGCGCCGTTCCGCCGGGGATGAGGCGGATGGCGTGCCCGGAAATGGAAATCTCGCCATGCTCGACGTGCCGTCCGTCCGCCTCACCAGCCTCGCCCATGGCGGGGGCTGCGGCTGCAAGCTTGCCCCTTCGGTGCTGCAGGACCTGCTCGCCGGACAGGCGCAGGGCGGGCCGTTCGAGCGCCTGCTGGTGGGCACCGAAACCGGTGACGACGCGGCGGTGTGGGACCTCGACGGCGAGACCGCCATCATCGCCACCACGGACTTCTTCATGCCCATGGTGGACGATCCCGACCATTTCGGCCGCATCGCCGCCACCAACGCCATCTCCGACATCTATGCCATGGGCGGAACCCCATTGATGGCGCTCGCCATCCTCGGCATGCCGCTGGGCAAGATCGACACCGCGACCGTGCGCGCCATCCTCGCCGGCGGCGCGGCCATCTGCGCGCAGGCGGGCATTCCGGTGGCGGGCGGGCATTCCATCGATTGCCCCGAGCCGGTCTATGGCCTTGCCGTGATCGGCTCGGCGCCGCGCGGACGCATCCGCCGCAATTCCACCGCCCGGCCGGGGGATGCGCTGATCCTCACCAAGGCGCTTGGGGTGGGGGTCTATTCCGCCGCCTTCAAGAAGGAGGCGCTGGGCCAGGCCGCCTATGACGAGATGCTGGCCTCGGTCACCAGGCTCAACCGCATCGGAACCGAGCTGGCGAAGGACGAGGCGGTGCACGCCATCACCGACGTGACCGGCTTCGGCATTCTCGGCCACGGGCTTGAAATGGCGCGCGGCTCGGGCGCCACGCTGCGGCTGTCGCGGGCGGCGCTGCCATGGCTGTCGGAGGCGGAGCATCTGGTGCAGCAGGGCTTCGTCACCGGCGCATCCCATCGTAACTGGGCCAGCTACGGCCACGAGGTGGACCTGCCCGAGGGCACCCCCGACTGGCAGCGCCACCTGCTCACTGATCCCCAGACCTCCGGCGGCCTGCTGGTGGCCTGCGCCCCCGAGGCGGCGGACCGGCTGCTCGCCGCCATCCACGCCGCCGGCTATGCGGCGGCGGCCCGCATTGGCACGGTGGAAGCGGGGCCGGGGCGGGTGGTGGTGGAGGGCTGAGGCCGCCGACCGGGGCTTCGCCGCCGCCGCGTTTGCTCTGACGAGACGGGAACCACGCGGTTTTTCGGGACGTTCTCTTGGATGAAAGGAGAACGGCCATGGCCTCGAACGCACTTCCGACGGCGCTCCGGCGCGCCTCTCCCCTGATCATTCCCAAGGGCACCGTCACCAGCGCGCGGATCTTCGCCACCGGCATCGTCGGGGCGGTGATGTTCGTTATGGCCTCGGCGGTGCCATCCCCCGCGGCGGCGGAGGCGACCGCAGCGCCCGCGAAGGGCGTTTGCGAACAGCCGGCCCATGTGGCCGAGACCCCGCCATCGCAGGGCGCCGGTTCCGGCACCGAGCCGGGCGGGGCAGGCTCCACCGGCTGGTCGGGCGGGTCCTATATCGGCACCACGCCGCAGGCTTCCACGCCGGCCTCACCCGACCGCCAGCCGGAAGTAGTCACGGGTGTGGATCCGAAGGCTGAGCCGCCAAAGGCGCCGTGCTGAAGGCTCGCGCGCGGGTCCAGCTGATATCGCCCAGATCATAAGACAGCTGCCGGCGCACCACTGCGGCGTCGGCATCGGAGGCATCGCCGGTGCGCGCTTCCACGCGCCGGATCAGCTCGCTTTTCGGCGCCTCCAGCCACCAGCCGTGAAAGTCTGCGCCGGCCGCCCGCGCCACCTTGGCGATGGCCTCGCGCTCGTCCGACCGGGCGTGGACGGCATCCACGATCACGCTGTGGCCGGTGGTCAGTACCTGGGCCGCGAGCGTCCGCAGGCGGGCGTAGACCAACTGCGTCGCCTCCGGGGTATAAGCCTGCGGCGACAGCTTCTGCGTCTCCGCCACGCCGGCGAGGCGCTTGCGCTCGATGTCGCTGCGCAGGATCACGGCGCCGGGGGCGCGGCCGAGCGCCGGCGCCATCCTGGCCGCCCATGTGCTCTTGCCGCTGCCGGAGAGGCCGCCCACCGCCCACAAGATCGGCGGGGCGGGTTTGGCCATCTCCATCGTCACTTGGCCGAACTGCACCGGTTTGGGTCGATCCGTGCCGAGGATGTCCAACGCCTGTTGGAAAGCGTGGGTCACCCGCCGCTCGCCCTCCACCCGCTGCGCCCCCGCCAGATGCGCCAGCCCCGCCGCCTCCACCTTGGCGCGGATCGCGGACCGCAGGCTGAGGAATAGGGGCAACGCCGCAAGGCCGTCGATCTCGTCATCCGCGCTCGCCCACAGATAGCGGTTGAGGATGGCATTGGCTTGCGCGGGAAGCCGCCTCTGCCACAGGTCCATGAGCAGGAAGGCGAGGTCGTAGAGCACGTCGCAGGTGGCGATGTCGTCGTTGAACTCGATGGCATCGAACAGTACCGGCTTGCCGTCCAGCAGCACGATGTTGCGCAGGTGCATGTCGCCGTGGCAGCGGCGCACGAAGCCGGCTGCGCTGCGGGTTTTCAAAAGCGGCGTGATGCCTGCCAGGGCGTCTTCCGCCAGCCGCGCCAGCCGGGCGACCTCCTGCGGTGGGAACAGTTCCGGCCGGGCGGAAAATTCCCTCGTGTTGTCGGCGAGGTAGGCGGCGAGCCGGGAGGCGGTGTCGAACCCGCGTCGCACCGGCGCGGCGGCATGGGCCGTGGCCACGGCCGCCGCCAGCGCCTTTGCGAGGTCGGGCGAAAGTTCGCCCCGCTCCGCCACCTTGTCGAGGGTGAGATCGGTGTCGAAGCGGTGCATCTTCACCGCATGCTCCACCGTCTCCCCCGCGCCCCCCAGCGCGAGGCCATTCGGCGTGCGCACGATGGGCACCACGCCGAGATAAAGCCCCGGCGCCCCCGCGCCGCTGATCGCCACTTCCGCCTCGCAGGCGGCGTGGCGCTTCTGAGGCGTGGAAAAATCCATGAAGGGGAAGAAGACCGCCCGCTTCACCTTGTAGGCGAACGGCCCGGCAAGGAAGACCGCCGCGCCGTGGGTATCGATGCGCACCACCTTGTCAGTGATGCCATGGGTGGCGGGATCTTCCAGAAGGGCGAAGACGGCGCTCTGGTCGCCCACCACATGGTCGGGCGCGGCGGGCGGTGCGGGCGTGTCCGTCGGCGCCGTCATGGATCGATCCGTCATGGGAGGAAGCTGCCCCGGCGCGGCGCCGGGGCAGCTTGAGCTTAAGGCGTGATGGCCACCTTGAGAACGCCGTCGCGCTGGTGCGAGAACAGGTCATAGGCCTTTTCGATGTCGTCCAGCTTGAAGCGGTGGGTGACGAGGGCGCGGGCATCCACCCGGCCCGAGGCCACCACGTCCATCAGGCGGCGCATGCGCTCCTTGCCGCCGGGGCACAGGGAGGTGACGATGCGATTGTCGCCCAAGCCCGCCGCGAAGGCATCCAGCGGGATCTTGATGTCGGTGGAATACACCCCCAGCGAAGAGAGGGTGCCGCCGGGCCGCAGCACGCGCAGGGCGGCCTCGAAGGTCTCCTGCCGGCCGAGGGCCTCGATGGCCACGTCCACACCGCGCCCGTCGGTGAGACGCAGGATCTCCTCCACCGGATCCACCTTGGAGAAGTCCACCACCTCGTCCGCCCCCATGGCGCGGGCGACGTTGAGGCGCTCGCCCACCCGGTCCACGGCGATGATGCGGGTGGCGCCCATCAGCCGGGCACCCGCCGTGGCGCACAGGCCGATGGGCCCCTGCGCGAACACGGCGACGGTGTCGCCGATCCGCACCTTGCCGCTCTCGGCGCCGGCAAAGCCGGTGGACATGATGTCCGGGCACATGAGCACCTGCTCGTCGCCGAGCGCTTCCGGCACCGGGGCGAGGTTGGTCATGGCGTCGGGCACCACGAGGTATTCGGCCTGGGCGCCGTCGATGGTGTTGCCGAAGCGCCAGCCGCCCATGGGCTTGAAGCCGTGCTTCATGCGCGGGCCGTCCTGCGAGGCGCAGCCGCAGAGGCACGCATTGGAATAGCCGGACGGGGTGATGGCGCCGGCGATCACACGCTGGCCCTCGGCGAAGCCTTCCACCGCCGAGCCCAGCTTCTCGATGATGCCCACCGGCTCGTGGCCGATGGTGAGGCCCTTCTCGACCGGATATTCACCCTTCAGGATATGGACATCCGTGCCGCAGATCGTGGTGGTGGTGATGCGGATGAGGGCATCGAGCGGACCCACGTCCGGGATCGGCTTCTCGTCGAGGACGATGCGGTTCTTCTCCACGAAGATGGCCGCCTTCATCTTCGCCCTGCCGGGGCGGTTGCGCTCGACGAAGCCGGGGCGTTCGATGGTGTCGGTCATGGCGTTCCTTCCTGATCCGTCCCCGGTGGGGAAACGTGGGGACGCTTCGGTGCCGCGGTAACTGGTTATGACGAGGGGGCCGGCGCGGCATTGATGCGGGTCAACCGCCGGGCGGCAGTCTCCGCGCCTTGTCCGGCGCTTTCGCGGCGCGTCCACCGGGAGGGCGGGAAAAATGCCGGCGGGCTGTCGGCCCGGCGGGGCGCCGCACGTCTTTCAGGCACGACACCGCGAGGATGCAGCCATGGCCGCCATTTCCACACCGAAGATATCGCCCTGCCTGTGGTTCGACGGCGATGCGGAGGATGCCGCCCGCTTCTATGTCTCCCTGTTTCCGGATAGCGCCATCGCCAGCGTGCACCGCAACGCCATGGAGGGGCCGTCCGGGCCGGAGGGCTCGGTGCTGATGGTGGTGTTCACGCTCGCGGGCCAGCGCTTCCTTGCGCTCAATGGCGGGCAGAAGATGGAATACACCCACGCTATCTCCTTCCAGGTGGATTGCGAGGACCAGGCGGAGGTGGATCGCCTGTGGGCGGCCTTCACCGCCGAGGGACGGGAGGAGCAGTGCGGCTGGCTACGCGACCGCTGGGGCGTCGCCTGGCAGATCGTGCCGCGTGTTCTCCCGCAGCTTCTGTCCGATCCCGACCCGGCGAAGGCGCGGCGGGTGATGGAGGCCCTGTTCCAGATGGTGAAGCTGGATGTCGCCGCGCTGGAGCAGGCGGCGGCGGGATAGCGCGCCCCCACCGGAAAGGATCCCGGCTCGCGCGGCGAAGACGCAGGCGCGGTGTGCGCCCGGGCGTTCGGGTGTAGATTGAGGCCGGCCCGGAAGGGCCGGTCTTTTCTTTTCAGGGCGCGGCTGCGTCGTCATTTTTCAAGCGAGGATTTCATGGTTCAGGACAATTCGGATGGCGAGAACGACGCGCCGCAGATTCCGCCCGCCGCTATGGAGCGCTGGCAGGCCTTTGCCGACGACACGCCGCTTCAGCTCACCCTGACCAAGGGCGATCTCGACAATCTGCTGCTGGCCCTGCGCAATCTTGCTATCGGCCAGAGCGAGCTGGTGGCTGCCCTTGCCGCCCATACCAACCAGGACCAGGACGGTTCCGTCGATGCCATGGTGCGAGCCAATGAGGTGGCGCGCATGGCGTTCGGCCGCATCAATGCGCTGATCGGCGCGATCATGGGCGCCGCCGTGCCCGCGCCCGGCGGCGGCCGCTGAAGCCGCCATCCCTTGACGACGCCCCCCTTCGACGCCGGCGATCCGGAGCACGCCATGTCCACAGACGACCTGCCGGAGGGCGATGCCCGCCGCACGGTGCCGCGCGTGTTCGGCGGCGGCGCGCTCATCGGCACGCTGGGCGGGCTGATCGGGCTCGGCGGCGCGGAGTTCCGCCTGCCGCTGCTCATGGGCGCGTTCGGCTTCTCGGGGCTGGAGGCGGTGATCCTCAACAAGGCCGTGAGCCTGGTGGTGGTGGCCACCGCCCTCCCGTTCCGCGCCCGAACGGTGCCGTTGGCGGAGGTGGCGGCGCAGTGGCCGATCATCCTCGACCTGCTGGCCGGAAGCCTTGCCGGTGCGTGGATCGGGGCCGGCTGGGCGACCCGCCTGAAATCAGGGACGCTGCACCGGGTGATCGCGGTGCTGCTCGTCGCCATCGCCGGAGTGCTGGCGCTGTGGCACGACGCCGCCGCGCAGGAGCCGCTGCTTCACGGCTGGGCGCAGATGGTGGCGGGGGCCGGCAGCGGCTTCGCCATTGGCATCTTCGCGTCGCTGCTGGGGGTGGCGGGCGGGGAACTGCTCATTCCCACGCTGGTGGTTCTATTCGGGCTCGACATCAAGCTGGCCGGCAGCCTGTCGCTCGCCATCAGCCTGCCCACCATGCTCGCGGGATTTGCCCGCTACAGCCAGGATCGCAGCTTCGCCGTGCTGGGCCGCAACCGGCGCTTCGTCCTCGTCATGTCCGTGGGGTCCGTGGTCGGGACCCTCATCGGCGGCCAGCTGCTGGGCCTGGTGCCGGACGGCGTGCTACTGCCGCTCCTCGCCGCCATCCTGCTGGTGTCGGCCTACAAGATCTGGCGGCATGAGGAAGCCGTGCCCGCCTGAAGCCGCGCGGGCTTCAGGCGGGGTCTTGGACTTCAGGCGTGGGCCGGCTGGGCGGCAGCGGCCGCGCCGGAGCGGGCCTTTTCCACCAGATGGCCGGCGAGGCGGTGGGCCATGGCCATGATGGTGAGCGTGAGATGCTTGTCGGGCAGCACCGGCACCACGCCGCCGTCGCAGACATAGACATTGTCGAGGTCGTGGCACTTCAGGTCCGCGTCCACCACGCCCTTGGCCGGGTCCGACGAGATGGCTGTGGTGCCGGCATAGTGGATGCCGGTGCCGCTATTGTCCCGCGACGGATAGATGGAGGTGGCCCCGGCATGGCGCAGCACCGTGCGGCCCCAGGCTTCCATGGCGTCCATCATCTTGTCCGCCCTGGCGGAGGAGGAGAAATCCACGGTCACATGGCGCACGCCGAACCGGTCGTAGCTGTTGGCCGGGCGCACCCGGTTGGCGGGATTGGGATCGCCGGCGCAGAACAGGCCCAGCGTCACATAGGAGTGGAACATGAAGCGGGAGAGCCGCTCCTTCATGAAGGGCGGGAAGCGCTTCATGCCCACGAGATAATGCGGCACGTCCGGCACGCCGTGGATGGCATGGCCGATGAAGGGGAATTCCTCCCCGTCCGGCAGGGTGCCGCGCGACAGCAGGATGAGCAGGTCGCCATAGCCGATGTCGAAATCCCGCCCGCTGCCCCACAGCTTCCACAAAGAGGTGGAGAGCACAGACTTGGGATTGTCCTGCAGCCGCAGGCCGAGCTGGCCGAAGGTGTTGCCCATGCCCTCGGGGGCGACATCGTCGGCCGAGTTGAACAGGATGCGCGGGCTCTCCACGGCGCCGGTGGCCAGCACCACACGATCGGCGGTGAGCAGGCGGGATTCGCCGGTGGCCATGTCGCGGTATTCCACGCCCAGGACCCGCCGCGTGCCGGGTTCGCGCAGAAGCCGCACCACCTTGGCCCCGGTGCGCAACTCGTAGTTCGGCAGCTTGGCGATCTCCGGCAGCAGGCGGGCGGTGAACTTGTAGACCGCGCCGGTGGGGCAGCCGGAGGTGCAGATGCCGGTGGAGGCGCAGGCGTTGGGGCTGTCGGGGCGGGTGTCGATGGCCTTGCGGTTGGGAATGGCGCGGGAATAGGGCTCATCGAGGCCGTTCACCGCATCGACGATCATCTGGTCGGCGGGCCGCAGGGGCTTGGGGGTCACATAGATGCCGTCGGGCAGCTCGGGGATATTCTCCTGGGTGCCGCACACCACGATGCGGCGCTCCACCGCGTCATAGTGGGGCGCAAGCTCGGCATAGCGAAACGGCCAGTCGGCGAAATCCTTCTCGGAGAAGCGCACGCTCACGCCGTTCCAGAGGTTCTGCAGGCCGTTCACCTGGATGATCTGGTAGTGGCGGAAGCCGCCCTCCGGCCAGCCGGTGGAGCCGTCCTCGCCCTTCTCGAACAGGGGATGGACGAACAGGCTGTCGTGGGGCTCGGCGGGCCACACCGTGTTGGAGCGGATGCCGAAGTCGAGCGCGGTGCCCGGCGGGTCGACGCGCTTGAAGTGGTCGTCCGCCAGCTGGCCGCCCTGCTCCAGGGAGACCACGTTGAGGCCGGCCTTGGCGAGTTCGTAGGCGAGGATGCCGCCACCGGCGCCGGTGCCGACGACGATCACATCGCAATGGGCCGCTTCAGCCACGCACGCCTCCCAGGGGCCACTCGCCCACCGTGCTCAGGAAAGCCGGCGAGGCGAAATAAACGTATTCGAAGAAGGTGTGCACCGCCGGCCCGTCGTCGCCCAGGTGCGCGCGCTCGATTTCGCCGCCCTCGGTGAAGCCGGCGCGCTCCGCGATGCGCCGGAAGGCGGCGTTGAGCTGGTCGTTGAGCACCACGATGCGGATAAGGTCGGGCAGCAGCGGCTCAAGCTCGCGGTGGTAGTGGTCGAGCGGCAGCACCGCCGCCACGAGCAGAGCGAAATCGAGCGGCGCCGCAGCAGGGCTTGTGGCTTCGGGAGGGGTGGCCATGGCTGGGCGCTCCTCAGGCGGCACGGGGCGTGAAGCGGCCGAGGTCGCGCAGGGGCCGAGGTCGCGCAGGGGCCGGCCGCTGTCGAGGTGGCGCTCGATCTCCTCCAGGCTCACGCCGGAGGTTTCGGGCACCAGCCATTGGGTGAAGGCGAGGCCGACGACGCACACGACCGCATAGAGGCCGAACACGCCGGCGAGGCCGAACTCGGCCACCAGCACCGGGAAGCTGAACACCACCAGGAAGTTGAAGCCCCAGTTGACCAGCGAGGCGATGCTCATGCCCAGCGCCCGCACGTCGAGCGGGAACACTTCCGACATCATCACCCAGGGCAGGGGGCCGATGGCGATGGCGAAGGAGGCGATGTAGAGCACCAGCCCGCCGAGGGCGAGCTTGCCCATCATCTCGCTGCCGGTGGCGGCGCCGATGGCGATGACGCCGAGCGCCACCGCGGTGCCGGCGAAGCCGATCAGCAGCAGCAGCCGCCGGCCCAGCCGGTCGATGAGGGCCATGCCGACGATGGTCATGAGCACGTTGACCACGCCGATGCCGGCGGTGGCCAGGATCTGGGTGGTGGTGGAGCCGAAGCCGGACAGCTCGAACACGGTGGGGGCGTAGTAGATCACCGCGTTGATGCCGGAGAGCTGCTGCAGCAGGAACAGGCCCATGGCGACGATGAGCGCCGGCCGCACCCGGGGGGTGAGGAGGTCGGACAGGCGCGCCTTGCGGTTTTCGTCCTGGGTCGCGCCGGTGAGGATCTCGGCGAACTCGGCCTTCACCGCCGGATCGCTCTCCGACTTCTCGCGCATGCGGGCCAGCGCCGCGCGGGCCTCGGCCTCGCGGCCGCGCACGGCGAGCCAGCGCGGGGTGTCCGACAGGCCGAAGATGCCCACGAACAGGGCGATGGCGGGCACCGCGCCCACCGCGAACATCCAGCGCCAGGATTCGTGGAAGGCGTAGCCCACCACATAGGCGCCCAGGATGCCCAGGGTGATGGCGAGCTGGTAGATGGAGACCAGCATGCCGCGCTGCGCCGCCGGCGCGCATTCGGAGATATAGAGCGGCGCCATCATGGCGGCGACGCCGACGCCGAGGCCGATGATGAGCCGGGCGAAGGTGAGGGTCCACAGCCCGAAGGCGAGGGCGCTCAGGAGCGCGCCGACCACGAACAGGACGGCGGCGGCCAGCAGCAGCCGGCGCCGGCCGAAGGCCAGGGCGAGGCGGCCGGCGACGATGGCGCCGAGGAAGGCGCCGAACGGCACGGCGGCCGTCATCATGCCCTCGGCGACGGGGTCGATGCCGAGGTCACGGCGCAGCGGCGCGAGGGCGCCGGCGATGACGCCTTCGTCGAAGCCGAACAGCGCTCCGGCGATGCCGGCTATGGCGGCGATGAGGTACATCATGGGGGCGCCCCTCCCGGAGTGCGGTTTCTGGTGTCTGTTATGCGGGACCCGGATCGCGCTCTAAATCCAAGACCGAGAACGCGTCACCCGCTCGGCCTGCGAGGCAGGCCGAGCGGCGCGTGCTCTACGCGAGCACCACTTTCGCCACCTTGCGCATGGCGGTGATGATGTCGTCCACGTCCTGCACCGTGAGCGTCGAGGCGATGGTGAGCAGCGCGCCGCGGGCGTTCAGCTCGTCGCAATGGGGCAGGGCGCCGGCGGCGTAGCTGTAGTCGGCACCGAACGCGTTGGAGGGGTGGGTCCAGGGGAAGCCGTCGCGGCTGTCGGACCTCTTGTTCACCAGGCTCGGAATGTTCGAGTACCAGTGCATGCCCCATTCCCGCATGGTGAGGCAGGCCAGCGACCCGGGCGGCCCGGCGATGCCTTCGGCACGCAGCGCGTCGACGAAGCGGCGGGCGGTGGCCTCGTCCTTCAGGGTCATGATGAGGAAGGGGCCGGTGTCGCCCGCCGGGTCGGGAATGGTGCGGAAGCCGAGGCCGGGCGTGCCCTCCAGCGCGTCGCGGATGCGCCACTTGGCGGTGCGCATGGCGCCGGTGATCAGCGGCAGCTTGCGCATCTGGGCGAGGCACATGGCGCCGGTCAGCTCCGACATGCGGGCGCCGACGCCCCACAGCTGGCAGGTCTCGTCCGAGGTGTCGAGCCGGCCCTGGGCGTTGCGCGGATAGCCGAGGTCGTGCAGCGCCACGATGCGGCGATACAGGTCGTCGCGCTCGGTCACCACCATGCCGCCGTCGCCGGAAGTCATGTTCTTGTTGAGCTGGAAGGAGAAGATGCCCACGTCGCCGAAGGTGCCCACGGCCTTGCCGTTCTGGCTGGAGCCGGCGGTCTGGGCGCAGTCCTCGATGAGGCCGATGCCGCGCTCGCGGCAGATGCGGGCGACCTCCGCCACACGCCCCGGTGCCCCGCTCATGTGCACCATCAGCGCGGCGCGGGTGTTGGGGCCGATCTTGCGCTCCACGTCGGCGGGATCGAGGGTGAAGCAGTCGTCCACGTCCACGAGGCGCGGGATGGCGCCGGCGCGGACCACGGCGCTCACGCAGCTGACCCACAGATAGCCGGGCACCAATACTTCGTCGCCGGGGCCGATCTCAAGAGCGGACATGGCGATGGAAAGGGCCGCCGTGCCGGAGGAGACACCCAGCGCGTGCTTGTGGCCGAAGGCGGCGCACCATTCCTTTTCGAGGGTGTCCACCATGTGCTGGAGGTCCGGCCCGTAGAAGCGGAAGGGGCTCTTGGCGCGCACCACGCGGGAGACCAGCTCCAGCTCCTCGTCACCGATCCAATGGGCGCCGGGCAATTCCCACGGCAGCGGCGCCTTGCGGACCGGCTCCCCTCCCTCGATAGCCAGACGGTTGGCGTGCTCATGCGCAGTGGCCGAGGCAGTCACGTGACGCTCTCCCCTGAATACCGGATTTGTCGATTGAAACCTGTCGGACCGGGATTTTTCCTGTACTTATGCTCCTGCCTCGCCGCAGCTTACAAGTCCTTTCCGTGTAACGGCTAAGGGGTACCTCACCCCGGCTGCGGACCTCCCGGAGAGACCTCATGAAGACGCTGCTGCTCACGGCCAGTCTGGTGCTGCTGTTCGGCATTCTTTTCGGCTTCAGCACAGCATCCATCGCAGGTGTCGTCGAGGCCATCGCCCAGGCTTTCGCCCTGTCCACCCGCGCCACCGAGATGGTGGTGACCTCCCTGTTGGTCGGCTGCTTCGTGGGGGCCGCCGCCGCCGCGCCGGTGTCGGCGCGAATCGGTCGGCGTCCCGCCTGCCTGCTCGCCGCCCTGCTGGCGATTGCCGGCTACATTTTGATCCCGCTGGGACAAGGGGTTGCACCCGGGGCGGGCATGCTGGTGGCCGCCCGCATCCTCATCGGGCTCGGGGTCGGCCTGTCCTCCATGGTGGTGCCCATGTATGCGGCCGAGGTGACGCCGGCGCGACACCGGGGGGCGGTGGTCTCCCTGTTCCAGCTCGCCATCACCGTGGGCATCCTCGCCGGCTATGCGGTGCCGCTGGCCCTGATCGGCCGCGCCTCCTGGCAGCAGATGCTGGGCGGCGGGGTGCTGATCGCAATGGCCTGCGCCGCTATCGTCCTGCTGCTTCCGGAAAGCCCGCGCTGGCTCAGGTCCAGGGGCATGAGCGCGCGTGCGGAAGTGGCCGCCCGGGCGCTCGGCATCTCCGCCGAGATGGGGGAGGAGCGCGCACCCGACGGGGCCAATTGGCGCGCCGTGCTCGGCCGCGGCGCCACCGGGGCGGTGCTGGTGCTGTGCAGCGTGCTGTTCGTGCTGCAGAACTTCTCCGGCATCGACGGCATTCTCTATTATGCCCCGCACATCTTCACCGAGCTGGGTTTCCCGGCGGGGGTCGCGGCGCTGGCCGCCACCTTCGGGCTCGGCCTGTTCAACGTCATCGCCACCATTGCCGCCATGGCGCTGGTGGACCGGCTGGGCCGCCGGCCGCTGCTGATCGCGGGATCGGCGGCCATGGCGGTGAGCCTTGGCGCCGTCATCGTCGCGGCGCTGGCCGACTGGCCGTGGGTGGCACTGGCGGGACTGTGCGCCTACATCGTCGCCTTCGCGCTCAGCCTCGGGCCCTTGCCCTATGTGCTCATGTCGGAGCTGTTCCCCTCCGCCATCCGGGAGCGGGGCATCGCGGTGGCCTCGGCCACCAGCTGGCTTTTCAACGGCATTGTCGCCGGCACCTTCCTGTCGGTGGTGCAGGGCATCGGCCTTGCGGGCACCATCGGCATCTTCTTCGTGGTCTGCGTGCTGTCGCTGGTGGTCTCGGTGCTGTTCGTGCCGGAGACGCGCCGCGTCGGCCTGGAGGAGATCGAGGCCGACGTGCTCGACGGCCGTCCGCTGAGGCAGCTCGGTGCCAGCGGCTGAGCACGGCCGACAATAGGAGGTATTATAACACGTTGCGCTGGTCATGCGCGCACTGGCCGCGCCGGGCGACCTCCGCTATAGGGGTACGCGGTTGCAGTGCGCTAAGAGGAGTTGTCCCGTGGCCGACGTGATTCATCGCGCGCCCGACGCCGTCGTTTCCGCAGTCCTTCGGCTGGGAGCATCGGCGGTCCTCCTCGGAAGCGCCCTGCTGCTGGCGGGATGCGGCGAGGCGCCCGAGGCGAAGGTGCCCGAGCCGCGCCCGGTGCGGACCGTTCTCGCCACCAGCCGCGCGGCCAGCGATGCCGTGACCCTCACCGGCCAGGTGGAGGCGCAGAACGAGGCCACCTATGGCTTCCGCATCGGCGGGCGCATCATCGAGCGCCTCGTGAATGTGGGCGACCAGGTCAAGCCGGGGCAGGTGCTGGCGCGGCTCGATCCGCAGGACGAGCAGAACGCCCTGCGCTCGGCCCAGGCGGCGCTTTCGGCGGCCAACGCCAACCTCAGCCAGACCCGCAACCAGTACGAGCGCCAGCGCCAGCTGCTGGCCCGTGGCTTCACCCCCCGCGCCCAGTATGAGCAGGCCGAGCAGGCTTTCCTCAACGCCCGCTCCCAGGTGGAGGACACCGAGGCCCGCCTGCGGATGGCCGAGGATCGCCTCGGCTTCACCGATCTGAAGGCGGATTCCGCCGGCGTCGTCACCCAGCGGCGGGCCGAGCCCGGCGAGGTGGTGCAGGCCGGCCAGCCGGTGGTCGAGGTGGCGCGCCGCGACGGCCGCGACGCCGTGTTCGAGGTGCCGGCCGCCCTGCTCACCTCCCTGCCGGGCGATCCCGAGGTGGAGGTGACCCTTTCGGGCGATCCCGCCGTCAGGGCCATCGGCCGGGTGCGCGAGGTGGCGCCCCAGGCGGATCCGGTGACCCGCACCTTCCGCGTGCGCGTCGGCCTCATCGATCCGCCGGAGGGGCTGCGGCTCGGCACCACGGTCATCGGCCGGGTGGTGGTGGACAGCGGCCCGGTGATCGAGATCCCGGCCAGCGCGCTCACCCGCTTCAATGACAAGCCGGCGGTGTGGGTGGTGGACCCGAAGGCGCAGACCGTCTCCCTACGCAACGTGGAGGTGCTGCGCTTCAGCCCCGCCACCGTGAGTGTGGCCGAGGGGCTCAAGCCCTCCGAGATCGTGGTGACGGCGGGCGTGCAGGCGCTCCACCCGGGGCAGAAGGTGCGCCTTCTGGGGACGCAGCTGTGAGCGGCGGCTTCAATCTCTCCGCCTGGGCGCTGAGGCACCGCTCGGTCATCATCTATCTCATGGCCATCTCGGTGGTGGCCGGCATCATGGCCTTCAAGAACCTTGGCCGGGCGGAAGATCCGACCTTCGTCATCAAGACCATGGTGGTGCAGGCCAACTGGCCCGGCGCCACCCTGGACGAGACCTTCCGGCAGGTGAGCGAGCGGCTGGAGCGCAAGCTCCAGGAAGTGCCCAAGCTCGACTATCTGGAGAGCTTCACCAAGCCCGGCACCACCACCATCTTCGTCCACCTGAAGGGCTCGGCCACGGCGGCCGAGGTGCCGGACATCTGGTACCATGTGCGCAAGAGCGTGGGCGATATCCGCCACACCCTGCCGCAGGGCATCGTGGGGCCGTTCTTCAACGACGAGTTCGGCGACACCTTCGGCATCATCTACGGCTTCACCGCCGACGGCTTCTCCCATCGCGAGCTGCGCGATTATGTGGAGGACGTGCGCTCCGAGCTGCTGCACGTGCCGGATGTCTCGAAGATCGAGATCCTCGGCGCGCAGGACGAGCGCATCTTCATCGAGTTCTCCATGCGTGAGCTCGCCAGCCTCGGCATCGACCGCGCGGCGGTGCTGTCGGCGCTTCAGAGCCAGAACATCGTGCGCCCCTCGGGCGAGATCCAGACCGGGGCGGAGAACATCTCCATCCGCGTGTCCGGCGCCTTCACCTCGGAGGCGGACGTTGCCAACGTGAACTTCGTGGTGAACGGCCGGCTCATCCGCCTCGCCGACATCGCCACCATCCGGCGCGGCTATGCCGATCCGCCCCAGCCCATGTTCCGGGTCAACGGCAAGCCGGCCATCGGCCTCGCCATCGCCATGCGCGACGGCGGCGACATCCTCGCCATGGGCAAGTCCATCGACAAGACTATGAACGGCCTCATCGCCAACCTGCCCGTGGGCATCGAGGCGCATCTGGTGGCGGACCAGGCGGTGACGGTGAACAGCGCCATCGCCGAGTTCATGGAAAGCCTGTGGCAGGCGGTGGCCATCATCCTCGTGGTGTCGTTCATCGCGCTGGGGGTGCGGGCCGGTGCCATCGTGGCGCTCGCCATCCCGCTGACGCTGGCCATCGTGTTCGCGCTGATGCAGCTGGTGCACATCGACATGCAGCGCATCTCGTTGGGCGCGCTCATCATCGCGCTGGCGCTCATGGTGGACGACGCCATGACCACCACCGACGCCACACTGACTCGTCTCGCCGCCGGCGACGACAAGGTGACGGCGGCGGCCTACGCCTTCAAGGCCTATGCGGCGGCCATGCTGGCGGGAACGCTGGTGACGGTGGCGGGCTTCGTGCCGGTGGGCTTCGCGGCCTCGTCGGCAGGCGAATACACCTTCACCCTGTTCGCCGTGGTGGCCATCGCGCTGCTGGTGTCGTGGATCGTGGCGGTGCTGTTCGCCCCGCTGATGCAGGTGCTGATCCTGAAGGCCCCGGCCAAGGACAAGATCCCCGATCCGAACGCCCCACCCACGGGCGTCATGGGGCTCTACCGCTCCTTCCTCATTTTCTGCCTGCGGCTGCGCTGGGCCACCATCGCCGTCACCCTCGGCCTGTTCGCGCTGTCGGTGCTGGCGCTGCCGCTCATTCCCTCGCAGTTCTTCCCCTCGTCGGACCGGCCCGAGCTGCTGGTGGACCTCGCCTCGCCGCAGAACGCGTCCATCTACCAGAGCGAGAAGGTGGCGCAGGCGTTCGACGCGGTGCTGGCCAAGGACCCGGACGTGGCCCGCTGGTCCACCTATGTGGGCCGTGGCGCCATCCGCTTCTACCTGCCCCTCGACGTGCAGCTGCCCAATGACTTCTTCGCCCAGACCGTGATCGTGGCCAAGGACGTGGCCGGGCGCGATCGCCTGCGGGCCAAGCTGGAGAAGGTGCTGGCGGAGGACTTCCCCCAGCTGGTCGCCCGCGTCTCGCCGCTGGAGCTGGGTCCGCCCGTGGGCTGGCCGGTGCAGTATCGCGTCTCGGGGCCGGACATCGAGAAGGTGCGCGCCATCGCCTTCGACCTTGCCGCCGTGATGGCCTCCAACCCGAAAATCGAGACGGTCAACTACAACTGGATCGAGCCGGCCCGGCAGGTGCGCATCAAGGTGGACCAGGACGAGGCGCGCCTGCTCGGCCTGTCCACGGCCCAGCTCGCCGGCGTGCTGAACACCGTGCTGTCGGGACAGGCGGTGACGCAGGTGCGCGACGACATCTATCTCGTCAACGTGGTGGCCCGCGCCACCGACGAGGAGCGGGTCTCGCTGGCCACCCTCGGCACCCTCCAGGTGCCGCTGCCCAGCGGGCGGACCGTGCCGCTGAGCCAGATCGCCACCTTCGACTACACCCAGGACTATCCCGCCATCTGGCGCCGCGACCGGGTGCCCACCCTGACGGTGCAGGCGGACGTGCGGCGCGGCATCCTGCCGGAAGGCGTGGTGACGCAGCTCGATCCCAAGATCGACGCCCTGCGCAAGACCCTGCCGCCGGGCTACGCCATCACCGTGGGCGGCACCGTGGAAGAGAGCGCGGCCTCGCTCGCCTCGGTGGTGGCGGTGGTGCCGGTGATGCTGCTGCTCATGTTCACGGTGCTCATGTTCGAGCTGAAGAGCTTCCAGCGCCTCGTCATCGTGCTGTCGGTGGCGCCGCTCGGCCTCATCGGCGTGGTGGCGGCGCTCTTGGCCTCGGGGCGTCCTTTGGGCTTCGTGGCTATCCTCGGCGTGCTGGCGCTGATCGGCATGATCACCAAGAACGCGGT
This sequence comes from Xanthobacter oligotrophicus, assembly GCF_008364685.1. GTDB lineage: Bacteria > Pseudomonadota > Alphaproteobacteria > Rhizobiales > Xanthobacteraceae > Xanthobacter > Xanthobacter oligotrophicus. The sequence goes on along the minus strand of NZ_VTTL01000003.1, from coordinate 54,135 downwards.
CATCCTCATCGGCCAGATCGAGGCCGACCGGGCGGCGGGCAAGACTGTGTGGGATGCGGTGGTGCACGCCTCCTCCAGCCGCTTCCGGCCCATCATGCTCACCGCCGTGTCCACGGTGCTGGGCATGATCCCCATCGCGCCCACCGTGTTCTGGGGACCCATGGCCTTCGCCATCATGGGCGGCCTGCTGGTGGGCACGCTGCTCACCCTCATCTTCCTGCCGGCGCTCTACGTGGCCTGGTTCGGCCCTGATACGGGCCCTGAGCCGGTGGCCGCGCCCAAGGCGGAGCGGACGCAGGCGGCCTGAGGCGACAGGGGCCCCGTTCGGGGCCGCAATCAACCGGGGCCGGGTCGCAAGGCCGGGCCCCCAAGACAAGAAGGTGCGTTGCCGTCCTGGCGTCCTTCCGCCCGGTCGGCACCTGCTCCATGACCTCGGGGAGGGCACGACCGGGTGCCGCAATAAGCGGCGACGACGGCGACGCAGCGCGTTCACAGAGGTGTCGAAGATGGAACGGGAACCGGTACTTGTTGATTTCGCGCTTCAGGGCGGTGGCTCCCACGGCGCCTTCACCTGGGGGGTCCTCGACCGCCTGCTGGAGGAAACCTGGCTCGACATCGAGGGCGTGTCCGGCACCTCCGCCGGCGCCATGAATGCGGCGGTGCTCGCGGACGGCTATGCCGCCGGCGGCCGGCAGGGCGCGCAGCAGGCGCTGGAAAGCTACTGGCGCCACGTGTCCGAGGCGGCGCGCTTCAGCCCGTTCAAGCGCTCGCCCCTCGACAAGATGTTCGGCCGCTGGTCGCTCGACAGCGCGCCGGGCTTCCTGTTCATGGACATCATGACCCGCATGTTCTCGCCCTATCAGTACAATCCCATGGGCGGGAACGCGCTGGCGCCGATCCTGGCCAAGGAGATCAACTTCGAGCGCCTGCGCGCTTCGCCCATCAAGGTGTTCATCACCGCCACCAATGTGCGCACCGGGCGCCCGCGGGTGTTCCGCAACGCCGACATCACCCCCGAAGTGCTGATGGCCTCGGCCTGCCTGCCCACCCTGTTCCAGGCGGTGGAGATCGACGGCGAGGCCTATTGGGACGGCGGCTATTCGGGCAATCCCACCCTGGCGCCGCTGGTGAGCGAGCTGACGTCGGACGACACCATCCTCGTCCCCATCAACCCGCTGGAACGTCCGGGCACGCCCAAGACGCCGTCGGAGATCCTCAACCGCCTCAATGAAGTGTCCTTCAATTCGGTGGCGGTGAAGGAGCTGTACATGATGGCGATGCTGCAGCGGCACGCCAGCGAGCTTTCGGGCGACACGGAAGCCTGCAACTGGGCGCGCATGCGCGTGCACATCGTGCGGAACCCGATCATGGCGGAGCTGGGCTTCTCCTCCAAGCTCAATGCCGAGTGGGACTTCCTGACCATGCTCAAGGAGGAGGGGCGCAAGGCGGCTCAGATCTTCCTCGACGACCATGGCCACGACATCGGCAAGGCGTCCACCGTCCGCTTCGAAGAACTGCTGCAGGAGCTGTGACGCATGGGTCTCATCGGCATCCTGGTCGGCCTTGCCGTCCTCATCTTCCTGGCCTTCCGGGGCTCCAGCATCCTCATCCTCGCGCCCATCGCCGGGCTGATCGCGGCCGCCTTCTCCGGCGAGCCGCTGCTGGCGAGCTGGACCCAGACCTTCATGCGCAACGCGGCGGACTTCGTCGCGCAGTTCTTCCCCCTGTTCCTGCTCGGGGCCTTGTTCGGCAAGCTGATGGAGGATTCCGGCTCGGTCACCTCCATCGCCAACACCATGACGCAGAAGCTGGGGTCGCAGCGGGCCATCCTCGCCGTGGTGCTGGCGGGCGCCATCGTCACCTATGGCGGCGTCAGCCTGTTCGTGGCCTTCTTCGTGCTCGCGCCCATGGGCGTCGCTTTGTTCCGCTCGTCCGGCGTGCCGCGGCGGCTGATGCCGGCGGCCATCGCGCTCGGCACCTCCACCTTCACCATGTCGGCCATGCCCGGCACGCCCTCCATCCAGAACGCCATCCCCATGCCGTTCTTCGGCACCACGCCGTTCGCGGCGCCGGGCCTCGGCATCATCGCCTCGGTGGTCATGCTGGGCTTCGGCATGTGGTGGCTGAAGCTGCGGGAGAACGCGGCGCGGGCCAAGGGCGAGGGCTTTGGCGCGCTGATCGCGGCACCCGACGAATCCGCCGAGCTTGCCGCCGACGACCCGCTGGTGCGCGAGCGGGCCACCACGGCCGGCGCTTTCGATCCCTCCGAGATCCATTCGAGCAACGAGGCCACCCGGCAGCCGCCCATCCTGCTGGCGGCCCTGCCGATCATCGTGGTGATCGTGGTCAATTTGCTGATGTCCTTCGCCATCCTGCCGCGCATGGACACCGCCTTCCTCGCCACAGACCAGTGGGGCAACAGCAGCCTCTCGGCGGTGGGCGGGGTGTGGTCGGTGATCGTGGCATTGACGGCCGCCATCATCACGGTGATCGCCATCAACTTCCGCAGCGTGCCGGAGCTGCGCGCCACCATGACGGCGGGCGCCAACGCGTCGGTGTTGCCCATCCTTTCGGTGGCGAGCCTCGTCGGCTTCGGCGCCATCGTCGCCTCGCTGCCGGCCTTCATGGAGGTGCGCAACTGGGTGCTGTCGATCCAGGGCGGGCCGCTGGTGTCGCTGGCGGTGGCCACCAACATCCTCGCGGCGCTCACCGGCTCGGCCTCCGGCGGCCTCACCATCGCCCTTGATGCGCTCGGCCCCACCTACATGAAGCTCGCCGCCGAGATCGGCATGGACCCGGCGCTGATGCACCGCGTCGCCGTCATCGGCTCCGGCACCCTCGACAGCCTGCCCCACAACGGCGCGGTGGTGACGCTGCTGTCCGTGTGCGGGGTGACCCACAAGGAAGGCTATCTCGACATCGTCATGGCGGCGGTGGTGGGCGCGCTCATCGCCCTCGTGGTGGTGATCGGGCTTGGCACCCTGGTCGGCAGCTTCTGAGGCGACGGTGCGGCTGCTGGCCAAGGGCAGCGGTGCCGTTCTCACCAGCGCTCCATCTGGGGCGGAAGGCTTTGTGTCTTCCGCCCGGCGCGGCTAGAGCATACCGGCGGCCGGTGGGCCGCCGTGCAATGAAACCATCACACCAGCCGGAACTGCGGGGGAAGACATGCCAGCCACCTTCGAGGTCTCGGGCTTTCTCACCTTCACCCTCGCCATCGTGGTGTATTTCATCGGCGCCGGCCTCAACGGCGTGATCGCGCCGCTGCGCCGCTGGAACATCCCCGAGGCGGTGACCGGCGGCCTGCTCGCGGCGGTGGCGACGCTGGTGTGCTATCGCGTGCTCGGCCTTGCCATCTCGTTTGATCTCGCCGCGCGTGACATGCTGCTGCTGTATTTCTTCACCGGCATCGGCCTCAATGCGCGGCTGTCCGATCTCGCCCTGGGCGGGCGGCCGCTGCTCATCCTGCTGCTTCTGACCGTGGTCTATCTGGGGCTGCAGAATGTGGTGGCCATCGGCGGGGCCAAGGCGCTGGGGCTGCCGGACGGCATCGCGCCGCTGCTCGGCTCGGTGTCGCTCATCGGCGGGCACGGCACCACCATCGCCTGGGCGCCGCTGATCTCCGAGCGCTTCGGCCTGCCCAATGCCCTGGAAGTGGGCATCGCCAGCGCCACCCTGGGCCTCGTCATCGCCAGCCTGGTGGGCGGGCCGGTGGCGGGCATCCTCATCAACCGGTTCAAGCTGCGCAGCGACGAGATCCTGGCCCCCATGGTGGGCCTGCCCGATGACGATGTGGGCCCGGACGCCGGCAAGGTGACTTACGTCAGCATCCTGCGCGCCCTGCTGGTGCTGAACGTGGTGATCCTCACCGCCTATTCGCTGGAAGGGCTGGTGGAGAAGACCGGCATCAAGCTGCCCCTGTTCGTGGTGTGCCTGCTGGTGGCCATCGTCCTCACCAACACGCTGCCCCACGCCATGCCGCGCATGGCGTGGCCGGCGCGCACCCCGGCGCTGGCGCTGATCTCCGACCTGTCGCTGAAGATCTTCCTCGCCATGTCGCTCATGAGCATGCAGCTGTGGACGCTGGGGGGCCTCGGGCCCGCGCTGGCCGTGGTGCTCGGCCTGCAGACGCTGGTGGCGGTGCTCTACATCCTGTTCGTGGTGTTCCCGGCCATGGGGCGCGACTACCAGGCGGCGGTGCTGTCGGCGGGATTTACCGGCATCAGCCTGGGGGCGACGCCCACCGCCATCGCCAACATGACGGCGGTGACGCGCACCCACGGGCCGGCGCCCATCGCCTTCATCATCCTGCCGCTGGTGTCGGCCTTCTTCATCGACATCGCCAACGCCCTCGCCATCGGCTTCATGCTGCGCTGAGGGCGGGCCCCGGCCGACGTACGAGCGCCGGGCGCCCCGGGCGGATCGCTGGGCGAAACCGGCCCGACGCCAGAGCCATTTACATTCGTGAAGGTGGGGAGCGCCGTTGCGGCGCGCCATGGCGCAGTCATGCGCAGGGGCCAAGGTCCCGCGAGGCAGCCTGTACCTCATTCACATCAGAACAGATCGAAACTGAATATCGATTTGTAATAATTCTCGATCTCTCGTTTGCAATACAGCATATGGGTACGATGAATTTTGTTGTTATTCAATCCGTGAATATCCCGTATTGTTGAGCTAAATTCGTGTGGCTAGCATTTGTTTGCAAGTTGGGATGCCTGCGTTGGTGGGCATTCCGTTCTAGATTTGAATCACTCCATAAAGAGACTGGTCCATGATTGTCACGGTGATCTTCGGCTCCGATGGCGGAGCCACGAAAGGGGTCGCGTCCAAGATTTCAAAGAAATGCCAGGGCCGTTCGGTGGACATCAAGACCGCGACCAAGGCCGATTTCGAGAATAGCGATCTCCTCATCCTCGGCTCGCCCACCTATGGCGACGGAACATTGCAGACCGACTGGGAAGAGAACATCGACAAGCTGCGCGCCGCCAACCTGAAGGGCAGGAAAGTGGCGCTGTTCGGCACCGGGGACCAGGAGAGCTATCCCACCTCCTTCGTCGATGCCATCGGCATCCTCTACGACGAGGTGACGGACCTCGGCGCGGTGGTGGTCGGGTTCACCGAGACCGCCGGCTACGACTATGTGGGCTCCACCGCCGAGCGGGACGGCCAGTTCGTCGGCCTCGCCCTCGACCTCGACACGCAATCCGGCCTGACGGACAAGCGGGTGACGGCATGGCTCAGCAAGCTGCTCTAGGCCCCGGCATGGACGCGCCGGAGGATGCGTCCCTCGCGGAGGAGGCCCTGTGGCCTCCGTCCCCGGCTGCCGCCGTTGCGGAGGGGTGCGCGGCGCCGGTGATGCGGCTGTTCCAGCACCATGTCTATGAATATGGGCGGGGCGTGCGCGCCCTGTTCCTCATGACCCTGTGCCGCGCCGAGTTGCCGCTGGTGCTGGCGCGGCTCGGGCGCCACGGCATCGACCATTTCGTGCAGGAGGTGAGCCCGGTGAAGGTGAACCTCTTCTTCGGCCGTCCGGCCTTCGTGGCGGTGGCGCGGGCGGTGGTCACGCGGCCGCTCAACACGCTGACGGCGGAAGAGGATTTCATGCTCGGCACCCTGCTCGGCTACGACAAGGAGCAGCAGTGCCGGCGCTACCTCTGCCGGTCTGGGCGCGGCCAGCCGGAGGTGGTTGCCCTCGCGGCGGAATAGTGCGGGCTCAGCGTGCGCCTTCGCCCTCGGCGTAGCGGGTGGCCAGCGGCAGGGAAGCGGTGGCGAGGAAGGAGCGGTAGCGGCGCCGTGCATCCATGGCGGTGCCGTTGTCGGCGATGGCGGCTTCCTGCAGTTCCGCGAGCGCCCAGGGGGTCGGCTCCACCGGGATGGCGACGATCTCGGGCGCGGCGCGCGAGGTGATCTCGATCACGTCGTGGGGGGTGAGGGCCTGGAGGGCGTGGGTCGCAAGCTGGCGCTGGTAGGCGCGCCGCTCGGGCGAAAGCTCGTCCCACGGCTCCAGCAGGGGATAGCGCTGCCGGGAGAAGGCGTGCATCGCGCGCGCCATGCGCTCCACCATGTCGGTTGCCACCATCCCCGCCTCTCAACGCCTGACAAATTGAAGCCCGGGACCCCGGATGGAAGGCAGCATGCCAGACGCCCCTTTCCCGGAAGTTGCCAGGCGGGCCGACCTTCCGACATGGTCAATGGAAGGTTAATGCCGATGGCCGGCGGGGCGGCGCCTGCGTCATCGCGCTGCCGCACGGGCGGGCGATTATCCGCCCGCCTTGCATTGCGGCGGCGTCGGCCGCTGCACTAGGATGCGGGCCGAAACGGGATCAAGGGAGTAAAAGCATGTCCGTGAAGCTCAGCGACCTGAAGGTGAAGCTGTTCACCGACGGGGCCGACAAGGCGCAGATCGTGGAAATGGCCAAGCAGCCCCACATCGCCGGCTTCACCACCAATCCGTCCCTGCTGCGCAAGGCCGGCGTCACCGATTACGAGGCCTATGCCCGCGATCTCGTGGCAGCCGTGCCGGACCGGCACATCTCGTTCGAGGTGTTCTCCGACGACATCCCGGAAATCCGCGCCCAGGCCCGCGTCATCGCCACCTGGGGCGAGCATGTGCACGTCAAGCTCCCGGTCACCACCACCCGCGGCGAGACGCTCTACGACCTGGTGCGGGACCTGGTGAACGACGGCGTGAAGGTGAACCTCACCGCCATCTTCGACGTGCCGCAGGTGGAAGAGGGCGTGAAGGCGCTGGCCGGCGGCGCCCCCTCCATCATCTCGGTGTTCGCCGGTCGCCTCGCCGACCTCGGCATCGACTACAAGCCCGCCATCTCGCGGGCGGTGGCGCTGGCCAACGCGACCAACAACGTGGAGGTCATCTGGGCCTCCACCCGCGAGGTGTGGAACGTGATCGAGGCGGACGAACTGGGCTGCCACATCATCACCGCCCCCGCCGACGTGCTGAAGAAGCTGCCGGCGCTGGGCTCGCGCACCGCCGCCGAACTGTCCCTCGACGCGGTGAAGGCGTTCCGCGCCGATGCGCTGGCCGCCGGCCTCACCCTGGACCTGAAGGGCCGCGCCGCCGCCGAGTGACCTTTTCCGGGGCACTGCCTTCGTTGGAGGCAGGCCCCGGCATTGCACACATCGCGCGCGCTGTTACACTGGCCGCAAGGCGCAGCCGGTCGCTGACCCAGCGGCAGGCCTGAGCGCATGTTTCCGCCTTGCGGCGAGGGGATGGACATGAGGGACGAGACGCACGGACCCGCGGCGGGTCCGGGGCAGTCTTGCCGCGAACGTGCCGTTACGGAAAGCGTAACGGATGCACGCCGCGGGACGACGGGGCCTGCTATTGCGGGCACAGAGCCGGCTGCCGGCCTTGATTCCCCCGACCATTCTCCCTCCCCAGACAAGGTTCCCTCCTCCTCCCAGACCTCCCCCTGCGCACCCCCGACGCGGCCGGCCCCGGCAAATCCGGTTGCCGCCAATCCCGCGTCGGCCAGCGGGTATCCCGCGCCGTCCTACCCGTCCGGCAATTCCAGCGCGGTCTATGCCGCCATCGATCTTGGCACCAACAATTGCCGCCTGCTGGTGGCGCGCCCCACGGCGCGCAGCTTCCGGGTGGTGGATGCGTTTTCGCGCATCGTCCGCCTCGGCGAGGGGCTGACCGCCTCCGGCCGCCTGTGCGACGAGGCCATGACCCGGGCGGTGGCGGCGCTGGAGATCTGCGCCGCGAAGATGGACCTGCGCGGCGTCACCCGCGCCCGCATCGTCGCCACCGAGGCCTGCCGCGCCGCCGACAACGGCGAGGAGTTCTGCGCGCGGGTGGAAGAGCGCACCGGCCTCCAGCTGGAAGTGGTGGACCGCCGTACCGAGGCGGGGCTCGCCGCCACCGGCTGCGCGCCGCTGGTGGATCCCACCTGCGACGGTGCCGTGCTGTTCGACATCGGCGGCGGCTCCACCGAGGTGGTGTGGCTGGGCCGGCGCTCGGCGGGGGATGACGGGCCGCCGCGTGCCCGCATCCGCTCCTGGGTGTCGCTGCCGGTGGGCGTGGTCTCCCTGTCCGAGCGGCATGGGGGTGTCCGCGTCTCGCCCGATGTGTTCCATGCCATGGTCAACGAGGTCTGCGGCATGCTGGATGGCGTGCGCCAGAGCTGGGGCGTGCGCGCCCCCGGCCGGCTGCACCTGCTCGGCACCTCCGGCACCGTGACCACCGTGGCCGGCATCCATCTCGGCCTCGACCGCTACGATCGCACCCGTGTGGACGGCGCGTGGCTCGGCGCCAGCCACATCGAGGAGGTGGTGGAGCGCCTCATGTGCATGTCCTTCGAGGAGCGGGTGGCCAATCCCTGCATCGGTGCCCAGCGGGCCGACCTGGTGCTGGCCGGCTGCGCCATCATGGAGGCGGTGCGCCGGGTTTTCCCCGCCGATCGCCTGCGGGTGGCGGACCGGGGCTTGCGCGAGGGCATGCTGGTGCAGTTGATGCGGGCTGATGGCGCCTGGCGGTGCAACCGCCCCGCCGGCACCCCCTCCGGAGACGCACGCGCGTGACCACCCCACCCCGCGGGCCGGACGGCCGGCCTTTGAAAGTGCGCGTGAAAAAATCGCGCGGCCGCACCACCTCCTCCCAGAAATGGCTGCAGCGCCAGCTCAACGACCCTTACGTCGCCCGCGCCAAGCGCGAGGGCTGGCGCTCGCGCGCCGCGTTCAAGCTCATCGAGATGGACGAAAAGGCCCGGCTGCTGAAGCGCGGCATGCGCATCGTGGACCTGGGCGCCGCCCCCGGCGGCTGGAGCCAGGTGGCGGCCAAGAAGATCGGCCTTGAGGAAGGCCTCGGCAAGATCGTCGCCATCGACCTCCTGGAGATCGAGCCCATCCCCGGCGTCGAATTCGCCCAGATGGATTTTCTGACCCCCGATGCGCCGGAACGCTTGATCGCCATGCTGGGCGGACAGGCCGACCTCGTCATGTCCGACATGGCGGCCAACGCCACTGGCCACAAGAAGACCGACCATCTGCGCATCGTCGGGCTGGTGGAGCTTGCCGTGGAATTCGCCCGCCAGGTGTTGGCGCCGGGCGGGACCTTCCTCGCCAAGGTGATCCAGGGCGGCATGGAAGCGACCCTTCTGTCCGACCTGAAGCGCGATTTCGCTCTAGTGAAGCATATTAAGCCGGCAGCCAGCCGGGCCGATTCGGCCGAATTGTATGTGCTCGCCACCGGCTTCCGGGGCGAGGCGGACCGGGCCGAGATGGATGACGCCGAGACGGATGACGCGGACTCGCCCGAGGCGCAGGCGCCGCGGGATCAGTGATCGGGACTGACCTCGCTGCGCGGGTCGGCGAGGTCCGGCTTGCGGCCGGTGAGTTCCGCACCGGCATTCCGGGGCAGGCCGACGAAATAGGCGAGGCTCGCAAGGCTCACCACCGCCACCACCAGGAAGGCGACGGCGAAGTCGCCTTGGGTCACCGCCATCTCGCCCCGGTCGGCGCGCAGGGTCTCCAGCACGAAGCCGGCCAGCGCCACGCCGCAGGACAGTGACACCTGCTGCGCCACGCTGGCGAAGGAGGTGGCCCGGCTCATCTCCTGCGGCTCCACTTCCGCGTAGCTCAACGCATTGAGCGCGGTGAACTGGAGCGAGCGCAGGAAGCCGCCCACCAGCAGCACCATCACGATGATCCAATGGGGCGTGAGCGGCGTGAAGGCCGCGTTCACCGCGATGAAGCCGGCCGAAAGCACGGCATTGGCGAGCAGCACCCGCTTGTAGCCGAGCCGCCGCAGCAAAGGCGCGGCGGTGAATTTCATGATGAGGGCCCCCGCCGAGGCGGCGAAGGTGAGCATGCCTGAGGCGAAGGGCGACAGGCCGAACGACAGCTGCAGCATCAGCGGCAGCAGGAAGGGCAGGGCGCCAATGCCCACCCGGAACAGCGAGCCGCCCACCACGCCGGCGCGGAAGGACGAATGCCGCAGCAGGTTCAGGTCGAGCACCGCGTGGGGCGTGACCCGCGCGTGGCGCACATAGAGCCACAGGGCGCCGGCGCCGATGGCGGCGACCGTGAGGGCGGCCCACACCGGCACCAGCTCCTGCCCCAGCACGGCAAAGCCGAAGACCAGGCCGGCGAGCCCGATACCGGACAGGACAAGGCCTTTCAGGTCCAGCGGCGGTACGTCCTCCTCGCGCACGTTCTCGATGAAGCGGGTGGCGAGGAACACGCCCAGCACCCCGATGGGCACGTTGATGAAGAAGATCAGCCGCCAGTCGAAATAGGTGGTGATGAAGCCGCCCAGCGGCGGGCCGAACACCGGCCCCAGCAGGGCGGGAATGGTGAGCCAGGCCAGCGCCGACACCAGCTCCGTCTTCGGCACCGACCGCAGGATGACGAGCCGCCCCACCGGCACCATCATGGCCCCGCCCATGCCCTGGACGATGCGGTAGAGCACGAAATCGGTGAGCGAGGTGGAGAGCCCGCACAGGATCGAGCCGATGGTGAAGATGACGATGGCGGAGCGGAACACGGTGCGCGCGCCATAACGGTCCGCCGCCCATCCGCTGGCCGGAATGAAGACGGCGAGCGAGAGCAGATAGGAGGTGAGCGCCAGCTTGAGCGCCACCGGGTCTTCCTTCAGGGAGGCGGCGATGGCGGGCAGGGAGGTGGCGATGACGGTCGCGTCCACCTGCTCCATGAAGAGGGCGCAGGCGACGATGAGGGGAATGAGAACCTGCGGCGGCAGCGCGTGGCGCGGCATGAGTATTTCCGTCGGGTCGCGCCTCGGGGCCGGGCGGCACGTCGCACCCGGCGTTCCGAATAGGGGCTTCGCCGGCCGCGATCAACCACCTCCGGGGCCGGCCGGGTCACGATGCCTTGCGGGCGCGCCGAGCCGCACCATATGGATGCCGAGGCCTTTAAGGAGGGCCTGACGCGACCATGATCTACATTCTCGCCGCTCTGCTTCCGCCGCTCGGCCTGCTGGTGAACGGACAGCCGATTTCGGCCCTCATCAATCTGATCATGATCGTGCCGTGCATCCTGCTCGGCCTGATCTTCCCGCTTTTGTTCCTGGTGCCTTCGGCCCACGCGGTCATCGCCGTGCACATGAAGCGCACGGATCGCCGCCAGCGCCAGGTGATCGAGGCCATCCAGCGCAGCGGCGTCCCGCCCGCCGATTGGCGGCCCTGAGGGGCGCAACGGTGTCCCCTCCGGCTCAGCCGGAGGGCGACGCGCGTGCCCTGCGAGGGCGGCTTCCCTTCAGTCCACCGTGAGGACGATCTTGCCCACATGGGCGCTTGCATCCATGCGGGCATGGGCTGCGGCCGCGTTGGCCAGCGGGAAGGTCTCGTCCATCACCGGGCGGTACTTGCCGGCCGCGATCAGCGGAAACACCTTCTCCACGATGGCGGCGGCCAGCGCCGCCTTCTCCGCCACCGGGCGCGAGCGCAGGGTGGAGCCGGTGTGGGTGAGGCGCTTCAGCATGAGGCGCATGAAGTCCACCTCGGCCTTGGCACCCTGCTGGAAGGCGATCTGCACAATGCGGCCGTCCTGCGCGGCGGCCTCGTAATTCTTCTGGATGTAGGGGCCACCGATCATGTCCAGGATCACGTTGGCGCCCTTGCCGGCGGTGAAGCTCTTCACCTCAGCGACGAAATCCTGGGTGCGGTAGTTCACCGCCAGGTCCGCGCCCAGCGTCACACAGGCGGTGCACTTCTCGTCCGATCCCGCAGTCACCACCACCCGCGCGCCGAAGGCCTTGGCGAGCTGGATGGCGGTGGTGCCGATGCCGCTGGACCCGCCGTGCAGCAGCAGGGTCTCGCCCGCCTTCAGCTGGCCGCGCTCGAAGATGTTGCTCCATACGGTGAAGGCGGTTTCCGGCAGGGCCGCCGCCTCGGCGGCGCTCAGGCCCTCGGGGATGGGCAGGGCGGTGGCCTCGTGGGTGGTGCAATATTGCGCATAGCCGCCGCCGGTGACGAGGGCGCACACCCGGTCGCCCACCTTGAAGCGGCTCGCCCCTTCGCCGAGGGCCACCACCGTGCCGGCGATCTCCAGGCCCGGAATGTCCGAGGCGCCGGGGGGCGGCGGATAGAGGCCCTTGCGCTGCATTACGTCTGGGCGGTTGATGCCGGCGGCCTCCACCTTCACCAGCAGTTCGCCGGGGGCGGGAGCGGGCACCGGGCGGGTGCCGGGCACCAGCACCTCCGGCCCGCCGGGCGCGGAGATGAGTATGGCGGTCATGGTTTCAGGCAAAGAGGCAGCGGACGACATGAACGGCTCCGGAAGGACTTGCGGCGCGGCGCCTGAGGCGCAGTGTCTTGAGGCGACGGCGCGAGAGTGGAAACCGGCCGGCCCGACTCAATCCGGCCGGTGAAATCCGCCGTTCGTCAAAGAGTTGGCAGCTCTTGCGAGCACCCCTTTTTAACCGAAGCGGGGACGGGCAAAATAGGAGAGGGCGGTTCGGACCTGAAGTCCGCACCGCCACGCGAGGCGACAATAAGGAGGGGCGCGCAAGATGCCAATGGATGACGAAGCTTTGCCCCCGCCGCGCGCGCCGCTGATTGCGGCGGACATCTCGCGCTTGTCGGTGGACGAGATCGAGCAGCGCATCGCCGACCTCAAGTCGGAGATCGCGCGCCTGGAGACGGCGCTCAGCGCCAAGCTTGCCTCCCGCGCCGCGGCCGATGCCGCGTTCAAATTGTAGGGACGCTGACCGGAGGGGGCAGGGTTTTTAGCGGCGACGCGTTAAGGCGGTCTTAATCCCTGCCTGCCAAACTCCACTTGTCCGCAGCGTTCCTCCCTACACCTGACCGGACATGTGAGCGAGTACCTGGACCAAGTACCTGGACCGAGTACCTGGCAACTCTCCCTGTCAGACTTCGGAGCCGCCGCAAGGCGGCTCTTCTTTGCGTGGGGTGCCCGATATCCCCAGCGCTTTTGGTGTTCGGCCCCTTTACGGGCGCATCCCCATTCCGCTTGATGCACGCCCTTGTGTGAGGAGCGCTGGCGTGCGGGATCGGGACGGGGCGGCATCTGCCGCCAGCTTCAGCGGCGGTATGGAGACGCTGGCCTCCGCACAGGAGCGCCTGTCCTCGACCCCGCTCGACCCATCTGCCGCTGACGCCCTGCGCCGCCTCGTCCTGGATGCGTCTTCAGCGCTGCTGATGCTCGACATGCTGGGCGACGGCGACATGGCGCCCGAGGCCTTCGGTCGCGAAACCGCGCGGCTTCATCTGGCCCTGCCGCCCGGGCTCGTCGAACGGCTGCCGGCGGCGGCCCGGATCGGGGCGCTGGAACTCGCGACGCTCTGCAGCACGCTCACCGCGCGCCTTCAGTCAGCTGCGGCCGTGACGACTGCCGGTGCATCGCGCCACGCAAAAAACCGCGACGGCGGCACGACCGCCCGCGGCTTCAGCTGGTGATGCGCTTAAGCTGAACGGCGAAGGGCTTCCCCCACGCCAGAAGGGCGAAGCCGCAACGTCAGGCCCTGCGACGCAGATACGCAGGGCCGGATGCCGCGGCCGGTGCCGATCAGCCCTTGAGCAGGGCGCCGAACTTGCTCTTGAAGCGGGAAACGCGGCCACCGCGGTCCATCAGCTGCTGGGTGCCGCCGGTCCACGCGGGATGGGTGCGCGGGTCGATGTCGAGCTGAAGGGTGTCACCCTCCTTGCCGTAGGTCGACCGGGTCGTGTACTCGGAACCGTCCGTCATCACCACCTTGATGAAGTGGTAATCGGGGTGGATGTCGCTCTTCATTGGTTCAATCCTTTATCGCCACGCCGACGCCCTCCCGGGACCGGCAGCGTCAATTTCGGTTCCTGACGGAAGTGGCGGGTCTATAACCGAGTGCATGCTTTGACACAAGCCGACACCTCAACTGCCCCCAAAAACGACGCGGCCAACACCGCGTCCGTGAATGACGTGTCCGAAGGCGAAGCCTCCCGGCGCCGCAAGGCCAATCTGAAGCCGCTCCGGGGCCTTGCTCCCTACCTGTCGCGCTATCGCGGCCGGGTGGCGGCGGCGCTGGTCGCCATCCTGGTGGCGGCGTTGGCGACGCTGGCGCTGCCGCTGGCGGTGCGGCGCATGATCGATTTCGGCTTCGCCGCCGACCATGCCGCCCTGGTGGATCGCTATTTCGCGGTGCTGGTGGCGGTCGCGGCGGTGCTCGCCGCCGCCTCCGCCGCCCGCTATTACCTCGTGACCACGCTCGGCGAGCGAGTGGTGTCGGACCTGCGCACGGCGGTCTTCGCCCGTCTGGTGACGCTGGACGGCGCCTTCTACGACACCGCCCGGTCCGGTGAGCTCACCTCCCGCCTCACGGCGGATACCACGCAGCTGAAATCGGCGGTGGGCGCCTCCGCCTCCACCGCCCTGCGCAACCTCGTGCTGTGCGTCGGCGGCATTGCCATGATGGTGGTGACCAGCCCGCGCCTGTCGGCCCTCGTGCTGGTGGCCATCCCCGTCATCGTGCTGCCGCTGGTGGCCTCCGGCCGTAAGGTGCGCCGGCGCACCCGCCATGCCCAGGACACGCTGGCCGATGCCTCGGCCTATGCCGCCGAGGCGCTCAATGGCATGCGGGCGCTGCAATCCTCCAGCGCGGAAGGCGCCGCGCGGGCGCGCTTCGACGGGGCGGTGGAAGAGGCCTTCACCGCCGCGCAGGATGCGACGCGGGCGCGGGCCTGGCTCACCGGCGTCGCCATCTTCCTCATCACCGCCAGCATCGTCGCGGTGCTGTGGGCGGGCGCCCAGTCGGTGCTCGGAGGCACCATGAGCTCGGGGGCGCTCAGCCAGTTCGTGCTCTATGCGGTGTTGGCCGCTGCCTCGCTGGGCAATCTGTCCGAGACCTGGGGCGAGGTCTCCGCCGCCGCCGGCGCCGCCGAGCGCATCGGCGAACTGCTGCGGGTGGAGCCCCAGGTGCGCACCCCGGCCCGCCCGGTGGCGCTGCCCGCGCGCCTGTCCGGCGCGATCCGGTTCGACGAGGTGTCCTTCGCCTATCCCACGCGGGCTGACGACAACGCCCTGCATGCCGTCTCCTTCACCGTGCGGCCCGGCGAGCGGGTGGCGCTGGTGGGGCCGTCCGGAGCAGGCAAGAGCACGGTGTTCCAGCTGCTGGAGCGTTTCTACGATCCGCAGGCGGGTCGCATCCTGCTGGACGAGATCGACATCGGCACTGCCGATCCGGTGGACGTGCGCCGGCAGATCGCGCTGGTGCCGCAGGAGGTTGCCATCTTCGCCGACACCGTGCGCGCCAACATCCGCCTGGGCCGGCCCGACGCCACCGATGCCGAGGTGGAGGCCGCTGGCCAGGCCGCTGCGGTGGACGAGTTCGTGGCGCGCCTGCCGCAAGGCTGGGACACCCTGGTGGGCGAACGGGGGGTGACGCTCTCCGGCGGCCAGCGCCAGCGCATCGTCATCGCCCGCGCCATCCTGCGCGCCGCCCCCATCCTCTTGCTCGACGAGGCGACAAGCGCGCTGGACGCGGAAAGCGAGACTCTGGTGCAGACCGCGCTGGAGCGCTCCATGGAGGGGCGCACCACCTTGGTCATCGCCCACCGGCTTGCCACCGTGCTGGAAGCCGACCGCATCCTCGTGATGGAGGCCGGCCGCGTGGTGGACGAGGGCACACACGCCGAGCTGGTGGCCAAGGGCGGCCTCTACGCCCGCCTCGCCCAGCTCCAGTTCAACGCGGCGGCTTGATTCCAACGGCCGTTGAGCTTGGCTCAATGGCCGTTGGTTGAAGCCCGCGCGGCGTTTGAGCGTCACACTCTCGGCATTGGTCAAAGACCGAGGCCGTTGGTCTAAGGCTCGCGCGGCGCCTGAGCGGCATCGCCACCGCGCCATTCCATGCGGAAGGTGCGGCGGCCGGACATGGGGTTCTCGCCCTCGGCGACGATGGCGAGCCCCATCTTCTCGTAGAAGCGCACCGCGCGGGGATTGTCCTGGTTCACGTCGAGGGCGACGAGGGCCGGGGAGATCCGCCGCGCCTCGTCCATCAGCGCCTCGGCCGCGCCTTGTCCCCAGACGCGCGGGGCGACGGCCAATTGGTCGAGATATCCGGTGCCGGGGTGGATGACCACGAACCCGGCCACGGCACTCTTCCCATCGAGCGCCACCCGAATCAGCGCACCGCCTGCGGTGAGGGTATCGAGATGGCTTTCGAGCCACGGCCGGCGGGCCTCGAAATCGATCTCCGGCAGGGTCTTCATCCAGCTCTCCACCCACAGCTGCGCCATGGCGGGGCGATGGGCGGGCAGTGCGGGCGCGAGGGTATAGGGCATGGCGATCAGAGGGGCCGGCGCGCCGTGTGGCGCACGTGGAGGACGATGACCATTTTGGGCCGCAGAAGATAAAAGATCCGAAACGGCAGGCCGGAAACGGTCAGCAGGCGAATGTCCTTGCGCGCCGTTGGTCTTCCGCTCGACGGGAAGTCGCGCAAGGCATCGACCGCGTTCTGGATCCTGCGAACGACGGTCGCGGCGCCGTTGGGGCTGTCGCGGGTGATGTGGGTAAAGATGGCATCGAGATCGTCGAGCGCGCGACGGGAATAGCGCAGCTCATGCGCCATGGCAGCGGAACAGGGCTTTCACTTCAGCATCCGTGGCTAGCCGGCCTGCATCCACGTCTTCCAGGGCGGCATCGATCGCAGCCGCTTCCTCCGGGGACAGATCAGCCGGGACGACCCGCTCCTGCTCGATGCGTTGGAGCTGGCGCACGGCTTCCGCCTGGGCCTCCTCCGGCCATTTGCCCAGCCGCTGCATCAGAAGCTCAAGCTGCTTGTTCATGCCTCAAATCCTAACACAATCCCTCACCGCTCCGTCAGCTTCAGCTCAATGCGGCGGTTGCGGGCGCGGGCGTCCTCGGAGGCGGCGGCGTCGATGGGCTGGTATTCGCCGAAGCCGGCGGCGATCAGGTGCTGCGGGCTCACCCCCTTGGAGATGAGGTATTGAACCACCGCGATGGCCCGAGCCGCCGACAGCTCCCAGTTGGAGGGGAACTGCGGCGTGGCGATGGGCCGGTTGTCGGTGTGCCCGTCGATGCGTAGGGCCCAGGAGATGTCTGGTGGGATGCTCTTCTCCAGCTCGAGGATGGCGCCCGCCAGCTTGTCCAGCTCCGCCAGCGCCTCGGGGCGGGGGGTGGCGGAGCCTCGGTCGAAGAACACCTCCGACTGGAACACGAAGCGATCGCCCACCACCCGCACGTCCGGCCGGTTGCCAAGGATCTCGCGCAGGCGGCCGAAGAATTCCGAGCGGAAGCGCGTCAGCTCCTGCACCCTTTGGGCCAGCGCCACGTTGAGCCGGCGGCCGAGGTCGGTGATCTTGGTCTGGCTTTCGGCGTCGCGCTTCTCGGCGACGTTGAGGGCCTCTTCCAGCGCCGCCATCTGCCGGCGCAGGGCGGAAATCTGCTGGTTGAGCAGCTCGATCTGGGCAACGGCGCGGGCCGCCACGTCCTTCTGCAAGTCCACCTCGCGGGCGAGCGAGCGGGTGCGGCCGTCGTCGGAGGTGGGGGCTGGAGCTGTGGAAAGCTGGCCCTTGAGGCGGTCGCGCTCGGTTTCGGTGGCCTCCAGCGAGGCGCGCAGGGTGGCGAGCTCGCCGTCCGCGGTCTGGCCGGTGGCGCGCTCCAGCGAGAGCAGCTCGGTGAGCTGGCGGATCTGCGCCTGCAGCCGCTGCATCACATTGTCCTTGCCCGACATCTCCTGGGTCAGGAAGAACTGGGTGAGCATGAAGACGGACAGCAGGAAGATGAACACCAGCAGCAGCGTGGACAAGGCGTCCACGAAGCCGGGCCAGTAGTCGATCTGGCGGTCGCGGCCGCGTCTGCCCAAAGCCATGGCTCAGCTCCCGCTCAAGGGTTGGTCCCCGCTCACGCTCATGGCTTGCCCCGGCCCGAGGTCTCGTCCTCCAGCCGCCGGACGAGGCGCTTCAGTTCTTCCTGCTGGGAGCCCTGCGCCTCGATCATCTGCTTCAGCAGGGCCTGCTCCGAGCGCATGTGGGTGACGAGGGCCTGGAGGCTTTCAGCGAGCTGGGCCATGGCGGTGGTGACCCGCTGTGACCCGGCTTCCGTCATGGTCTTCTCCAGCCGGCCCATGGCCGAGACCAGCGGGGCGGTGTCGAAGGCCGGCTGTGGCGGCGGCAGGGCGAGGGGCGGGCTTGACGGAACGGGCTGCGCCGCCGTGGACAGGCGCGCCGGCTCCCGCTCGGCGCCGAAGCCGCGCTCGCGGGGGGCCTCGTCGAGGTCGCGCACGGTGGTGGAGAGCCAGTCCTCCAGATCGGTATAGAAGCGGGCCTGCGCCTGCCCCGCCTGAAGATCGAGGAAGCCGAGCACCAGCGAGCCGGCAAGGCCGAACAAGGAGGACGAGAACGCTGTGCCCATGCCGCCGAGGGGGGCGGCAAGGCCGGTCTTCATGTCCTCGAAGATGGAGCCGGCATCCGGTCCCACCTGCAGCGAATTGATGACCGTGCCGATGGAGGAGACGGTTTCCAGAAGGCCCCAGAAGGTGCCGAGCAGGCCGAGGAACACCAGCAGGCCGGTGAGATAGCGCCCCATGTCCCGGCTCTCGTCGAGGCGGGTGCCGATGGAATCCAGGATCGAGCGCATGGTAGCCTGGGAAATGGACATGCGCCCCACCCGGTCGCCCAGCAGCGCCGCCATGGGCGCCAGCAGGGTGGGCGGGCGCGCCACCGCGAGCCCCGGATCGGAAAGGCGAAAGGAATTCACCCATTCCACCTCCGGGAACAGCCGCGCCACCTGCCGGATGGCGAGGATGATGCCCACGGCCAGCACCCCGAAGATGACGCCGTTGAGGCCCGGATTGTTGAGGAAGGCGGCGACGATCTGCCGGTGCAGCACGGCGGCGAGCGCCGCGCACAGGGCCAGGAACACGATCATCCGCACCAGGAAGATTTGGGGGGACGATACCTTGATGTAGGGATCGACGACGCGCGCCATGAAGGGTCCTCGAGCGGAAGGGGCATCCAGCGGAAGGGGCATCGAGCGGAAGATCCGGCCCGGTCCTGATAGCAGATTGCGGTGAGTCTGGCTCACCCCAATCCGGTTCCGGCCGTGCGGTGCCCGACTATGGCACAGCGCCGGTGCCGGGCGAAACCGCCATGACCTTACGGAATACAAGTGACAGGTTGTTGGACGGCATCTCGACCACCCGCGCGAGGGCGAGGCCGTTCTTCGCGGCGCAGGCGGCCACGTCGTGAAGGTGGCGCAGGCCGAAGCGCGGGTCCTGCCGCTTCAGGTCGGCGTCGAAGGCCACGTTGCTGGGGGCAGTGGGCACGCCGTCCTGCAGGAACGCGCCATAGGCGAACAGCACGCCGTCCGGCGGCAGGCGGGCACCGGCGCCGCGCATGAGCCCTTCGGTCGCCTCCCACGGGCTGATGTGGATCATGTTGACGCATACCACCGCATCCACCTTCCCCACCGGCCAGTCCGCGGCGGCGGCATCCAGGGCGAGGGGCGGGCGCACGTTGGCAAGGCGTTCCGCGGCGGTCCAGGCGGCGATGGAGGCCCGCGCCTCGGGGGAAGGGTCGGAGGGTTGCCAGATGATATGCGGCATCTTTCGGGCGAAATACACCGCGTGCTCGCCGGTGCCGCTGGCGATCTCCAGCACCAGCCCGCTCGCGGGCAGAAGCTGGAGCAACTGGGCGGCG
Organism: Xanthobacter oligotrophicus; assembly: GCF_008364685.1. Lineage (GTDB taxonomy): Bacteria > Pseudomonadota > Alphaproteobacteria > Rhizobiales > Xanthobacteraceae > Xanthobacter > Xanthobacter oligotrophicus. The sequence goes on along the minus strand of NZ_VTTL01000003.1, from coordinate 34,504 downwards.
ATGGGCTCGCGGTTGCGCGCGACCGCCGGGGCGGAGCGGCGCGCGTCGGGGGACGGATCGGGCAAGGGGCTAGTTCTCCGCTGCGTCAGGGCGCCCGGGGCCGATGGGGCAGGGGGCTGGCGGGCGCCATCTTGGCCGGTGGGGCTCTAGGGCTCAACCGTCGCCCATGCCTCCATCCGCCGCAGCGGGGCAGGGCGCATTTTTGGTGCCCAGCCCGGCCGGGACATGGCCTGGCGCCCCCCGCGGGTTGAAAAATGAATGCGAGATAATGTGCGATCACGCATCCGCGGCGATATAAGGAACCAAAGCCAGCGCGAGACCGGAACCCTTCTTTCATGACGACAAGCCGTGACGCCAGTTTCCTGGAAGGTGCCTTTGCCCGGGCGCGGCCCCCCGTGGCGGATCGTGCCGTTCATGAGCGTGGGGCTCATGACAGTGCCGGGCTCGATCGGGCGTTCGACGATCTCGCCGCTTATATGAACGCCTGCATCCTTGGCCAGCCGGCCTTCGTGGAATTGCTGCTCATCGCCGTGCTGGCCGACGGCCACCTTCTGGTGGAGGGCGCGCCCGGCCTTGCCAAGACCAAGGCCATCAAGGCGTTGGCCCGCGCCATCGACCTGAGCGACCAGCGCATCCAGTTCACGCCGGACCTTCTGCCCTCCGATCTTACCGGCACCGACATCTACCGGCCCGAGGATGGCACCTTCCGGTTCCAGAAGGGGCCGGTATTCCACAATTTCATCCTCGCCGACGAGATCAATCGCGCCCCGGCCAAGGTCCAGTCGGCCCTGCTGGAGGCCATGGCAGAGCGGCAGGTGACGGTGGGCGGCAAAACCTACCGCCTCGACGACCTGTTCATGGTGATGGCCACGCAGAATCCCATCGAGCAGGAGGGCACCTACCCCCTGCCCGAGGCCCAGCTCGACCGCTTCCTGCTGCACGTGCGCATCGATTTCCCCGATATCGCCGCCGAGCGCGAGATCCTGCGCTTGGTGCGCGGAGAGGCGCGGGGCGTGGCGCCGGACTTCGGCCCGCCCCTGCCGCAGGAGGTGGTGTTCGCCGCCCGGCGCGCGGTGGCGGCCGTGCATATGGCCGAGCCGGTGGAGGAATATCTGCTCCAGATGGTGCAGGCGACCCGCCATCCCGAGATTTACGGTGCCGACCTCGAGGGGCTGGTGAGCTTCGGCGCCAGTCCGCGCGGCACCATCGCCCTCGACCGCTGCGCCCGCGCCCATGCCTGGCGGCGCAAGCGCGACTATGTGGTGCCGGAGGACTTGCAGGCCGTGCTGAAGCCGGTGCTGCGCCACCGCGTGCTCATGACCTTCGAGGCCGAGGCGGACGGGGTGACGAGCGACGATTTCATCGACCTCCTCATCGCCCGGGTGCCGGTGGGCTGAGGTCGCGGACCGCCATGTCGGAAAAGGATCCGTTGAAGGGCATCGTCGCCCGCCTGCCGGAGCTGGTGGCCGCGCGCCCGCGTGGCGGCGGCGGCTTTGCGCCCGGCGGCAAGGTGCGGACCCACCAGTTCGGCGGCCACCGCTCGTCCTTCCGCGGCCGCGGCATGGAATTCGACGAGGTGCGTGCCTACCATCCCGGCGATGATGTGCGCACCATCGACTGGCGCGTCACCGCCCGCACCGGTCGGACCCACACCAAGCTGTTCCAGGAGGAGCGCGAGCGCCCGGTCCTGATCCTCGCCGACGCCCGCGCGCCCATGCGCTTCGGCACGCGGGGCAGTTTCAAGTCGGTGCTGGCGGCGCAGGCGGCGGCCATCCTCACCTGGGTCGGCATCGCCGGCGGCGACCGGGTGGGCGGCGTGGTACTGGCGCCGTCCGGCGTCAGTGCCTTCCGGCCGGAGCGCAGCCGCAGGCGGATCCTGAATTTCGTGCGCGCCGTGGCCGACGCCACCGCCGAGCGGGTGGGACCGGAGGGCGCGGGCCCCACGCTGGCGGAAGCCTTGGCGCGAACCCGTGCGCTGGCGCGGCCCGGCACCCTCGTTTTCCTCGTCACCGACTTTGCCGATTTCGACGCCCATGCGGTGCGCGAGGTGGAGCGGCTCGCGGTGGACAACCACGTCACCTGCCTGTTCGTGTTCGATCGGCTGGAGGCGCAGATGCCGGACCCCGGTCTCTATCCGGTCACCGACGGGGTGGCGGTGGCGCGGCTCGATGCGGAGCGGGCAGCGCTGCGGGCCGCCTACGCCCAGCGCTTCGCCGCGCGACACGATGGGGTCGAGCGGATCTGCCGCGAGCGCGGTATGACCTTCCTCGACCTTGAGACCGGCAGCGATCCGGCGGACGTGCTGCATCCCGAGCGGCTGCGGCCGCTGCAATCGGCGGGTCGGCGGGCAATGGGGCGTGCGTCGGCATGACGTCTCCCACCACGACCGCTCCCTCCGCGCCGGATTTCTCGACCCCGGATTTCCTGACGCCGGGGGGAAAGATCCCCGACGCCCCGGCCGCTCCCTCGCTTGAGGAACAGCTTGCCACCCTGCGCGATATCCACCTGCCGCCGGACGTGCCGTTCTGGCCACCCGCGCCCGGCTGGTACGCGCTGGCGGGCCTGGTCCTGCTGGTGGGGGTGGTGCTCGCCATTCGCGAATGGCGCTGGCGGCAGACCCTCGCCTACAAGGCTTTGAAGGAGTTCGAGGCGACGCTCGCGGGGGCTGGCGGCCGCGATGGCCTTCCCGATGCCCAGACCATCGCCGTGGCGGCCTCCGGCGTGCTGCGCCGGCTCGTGCGCGCCCAGTCCGGGGATGAGGCCACGGCTCTCACCGGGGAGGCGTGGACGCGGGTGCTCGTGGCCGGCAAGGCCGGCTTCGGCGTTGCCGAGGCCGCCTTCCTCGCCCGCGCGCCCTATTACCCGCCGGCCGCCGCCCCCGATGCCGGGATCGCGCCAAAGGCCTTTGTCACCGCCGTGCGGCGCTGGATCAGGGCGCGCGCATGATCACCCTGCAATGGCCCTTCGTGCTGGCGCTGCTTCCGCTGCCGTTCCTCATCCGGCTGCTGCTGCCGCGCGCGCCGGAGCGGCGGGCCGGTGCCCTGCGCCTGCCGTTCTTTGCCGAGCTCGCCCGCGCCGGCCTCGTCGCCGCTGGCCGCCCCCGCTTCAGCCGGCTGCGGCTGGCGACGCTCGCCTTCATCTGGACTCTGCTGGTCATCGCCGCCGCGCGGCCGGTCTATGTGGGCACGCCCGTCGCCATTCCCGTGGAGGGGCGCGAGATGATGCTGGCGGTGGACCTTTCCGCCTCCATGTCGTCGCCGGACCTGGTCCAGTCCGGCGTGCCGGCGAACCGGCTGCAGGTGGTCAAGCGCGTGGCGGACGACTTCATCGCCCGCCGCACCGGCGACCGCATCGGCCTCATCCTGTTCAGCACGCGGGCCTATGTGCAGGCGCCGCTGACGCTCGACCGCACCGTGGTGCGCCAGCTCCTCGCCGAGGCCTCGATCGGCATGACCGGCCGCAACACCTCCATCGGCGATGCCATCGGCCTTGCGGTGAAGACCCTGCGCGACCGGCCGGCGAAGGATCGGGTGCTGATCCTGCTCACCGACGGTGCCAACACCTCCGGCGTACTCGACCCCATGGAGGCGGCGGCCATCGCGGCGAAGGAGAATGTGCGCATCCACACCATCGGTGTCGGCGCCGACGCGATGGATTTCATGCCCGGCGCGCCCATGAACCCGTCCGGCGACCTCGACGAGGAGGCGCTGAAGAAGATCGCGGGCCTCACCGGCGGCCAGTATTTCCGCGCCCGGAACGACAAGGGCCTCGCCGCCATCTATGCCGACATCGACCGTCTCGAGCCGGTGGCCGGGGACCCGCAATATGTGCGTCCTACCATCGCCTTGTTCTACTGGCCGCTCGGGGCGGCTCTGCTGTTGAGCTTCCTCCTCTCGACCCTGCTGCTGACGCATCTGCCCCTGCGCCGCCCGGCGGGTGGGGGCGAGCCGACCCGCGTGGAGGGCTCCGCCTGATGCCGGCGAGCTTCCATCTCCTGCGGCCCGAATGGCTGCTGGCCCTGCTGCCGGCGGCTGTACTGGCAGCGCTGCTGTGGCGCAGGCTGAACCAGGGCGCGAATGACTGGTCGCGGGTGGTGGATCCCCATCTGCTCGTCCATCTCGCCGCGTCGGGGGGCCGACAGACGGGCCACTGGCCGATCGCGCTCCTGCTGGTGGGTTGGGTCGCGGCCATCCTCGCCATGGCCGGGCCCACATGGGAGAAGCTGCCGCAGCCGGCGGGCGGGCGGCTTGAACCCGTGGTGGTGGCGCTCAGCCTCACCCGCTCCATGGGCGCCAGCGATGCCAGCCCCACCCGTCTTGCCGCCGCCCGCTACAAGGTGGCGGACGTGCTCGCGCGCATGCGCGGCGGCGAGGTGGCGCTGGTGGTCTATGCCGACATTCCCTTCACCGCCGCACCGCTCACGCAGGACGCCCGCGTGGTGGGCCAGATGCTGCCGGACCTCGCCACCAACCTGATGCGCGGCGGCCCGGCGCGCACCGACCTCGCCATCGAGAAGGGGGTGGAGCTTCTGAAGGGCGCGGGCGCTTCCAGCGGGCGCATCCTCATTCTGGCGGACAGTGCGGGGGATGACCCGCAGAAGGCGCAGGCGGCGGCCAGGGCGGCTGCGGCGGCGGGCTTCAAGGTCAATGTGATCGGCGTCGGCGCGTCCGGTGCGGACGGGGCTGCGCCTCTGGATGCGGCGGGCCTCTCCGCCCTCGCGGTTGCCGGGCGCGGCAGCTTCTCCCGCCTCACCGCGGACGACAGCGACCTGGAGAGCACCCTGCCGCTGACGAGCGCCTCCGCCACGGCGCCGCCGGCCGACCAGGATGGCTTCACGGCGGATGTTTGGGCGGACATGGGGCCGTTCGTGCTCCTCATCGCCGTGCTGCTGGCGCCCTTCGCCTTCCGCCGGGGGTGGATCGCGGTGCTGCTTCTCGCCGCCCTGCCGGCCGTGTTCGCGCCTCCTCCGGCGGCGGCGGGGACGTGGGATGATTTGTGGGCGCGGCCCGACCAGCAGGGCGCCTCGGCCTTCAGCGCCGGCGACTACGGGGCCGCCGCCCAGCGCTTCGAGGACCCGGCCTGGCAGGCGGCCGCCCGCTACAAGGCTGGCGACCATGCGGCCGCCGCCGCGGCCTATGCGGGCATTCCGGGCGCCGACTACAACCGGGGCAACGCGCTGGCCCGTTCCGACCGGCTGGAGGAGGCCGTCGCCGCCTACGACGCCGCCCTCAAGGTCGACCCCGCCGACGCCGATGCCAAGTTCAACCGGGATCTGGTGCAAGGCATTCTCGACGCCCGCAAGAAGAAGAACGACCAGAAGAAGGACAAGGGCAACTCCGGCGGCGGCGGGGGAGGCGGCGGCAAGTCTGATTCGGGGAAATCCGATCCCAGTAAGCCGGATCCGAACAAGTCCGACCCTTCCAAGTCCGACCCTTCCAAGTCTGATCCGGCGAAACCCGATCCCGCCAAACCTGATCCTGCAAAGCCCGATCCGGCCAAGCCGGACAATACGAAGCCGGATGCAGGCAAGGCCGGCGCGGACCCGCAGAAGGACAAGCCCGGCGAGCCCGACAAGGGCGATCCGCAGTCGGCGGGAGGCGCGTCGCAGCCATTCGGGCCGCCTCCTGCACCTGCGCCGCTGCCGCCGCGCCGGCCGCCCGAGATCGCCGCTGCCCCGCAGCCGCCGGCCGAGCCGCCCCAGCCCCAGCCGGCGCCACAGGCGAACCCGCCCGCCCCGCCGGCTGCCGCCGCGCCGCCCCCGCCTTTGCCGCAGGGCGCGCCCGATGTGCCGCACGACAGCCGGGACGCAAACAAGGCGTTCGAGCCTCCGCCGCCCGGCCCCACCCAGGTGGTGCCGACCGCCGCTGCGCCCCCGCCGCCGGGCGGCAAGGAGGGCAAGATGCCCGCGCAGTCGCTGTCCGATGACGAGCAGAGCCGCGAGCAGGCGCTGCGCCAGGTGCCGGACGATCCCGGCGGCCTGCTGCGCGCCCGCATCCGCGCGCGCTACATGGGCGGTCCCGTGAACGTCCAGGTGGAGGGCGAGCCATGATCCACGCCGTGCTGCGCCTCGCCCTCCTGCTGGTTGCGCTTGTCGCGGCGACGCCGCTTTTCGCCGGCGCCTTCAAGGCGAGCATCGAGCGGCTGCCCACCGACCAGGGCGAGCCCTTCGAGCTGGTCCTGAGCCTGGCCGGTCGCGACAGCCTGGAACCTCCGAACGTCACCCCCCTGTCGAAGGATTTCGAGATCCTCGACCGGCGCAAGCGCAGCCGCATGGACACCGTGGCGGGACAACGGGTCGAGGTGAACGAATGGGTGCTGACCCTGGTGGCGAAGCACCCGGGCCGTCTCACCATTCCCGCCCTCTCCGTCGGAGGGGAGGCGAGCGCGCCCATCGATCTCACCATTGCTCCCGGTGCGGCCATCGCGCCGCCCGACGACGAGCCGCTCTCGCTGGCGGTGGACGTGCAGGGCACCCCGCCGTTCTTCCTCCAGAGCGAGATCCCGGTGGTAGTGCGGATGTTCGACCGCGTCGGCGCGCTGGAGGCGACGGCGGGACAGCCGGAGGCCGATGGCGCCTCCTTCACCCCAGAAGGCGGGCTGAAGACCTATTCCCGCGTGTTCGGCCGCCAGCGCTTCCGCGTCGTGGAACTGCGCTACACCATGCGGCCCCAGCGCACAGGGACGATCCAGATCCCCTCGGTGGCGCTCAAGGCCTCCCTCCCCACCTCGCCGCCGGGCGCGCAGGAGCAGGCCCGCACGCTGGGGCGGCCGGCCATGCCGTGGCTCGGCGGCGGCTTCAATGCCGGACGCAAGGTCACGGTCTATTCCAACCCGGTGGAGGTGGAGGTGCGCCCGCGCCCCGCCGGCGTCACCGGCTGGTTCCTGCCGGCCCGCTCCGTGACCTTGCGGGAAAGCTGGTCGCGTCCGCCGGGCGAAGCCAAGGTCGGCGGCGCGCTGGTGCGCACCCTGCGCCTGGAGGTGAAGGGCGCGAGCCCCGGCCAGTTGCCGCCGCTCGCGGCGCCGGAGGTGGACGGGGTCCGCCAATATGCCGACGAGGACAAGCCTGAGGCCACGTCGGTGGACGGCGGCATCGGCGCCGTGGTGGAGACGCGCGTCTCCGTGGTGCCCACGCGCGCCGGAACGGTGACGTTGCCGGCCATCTCCGTGCCCTGGTGGAACGTGGTGGCAAACCGCGCCGAGACCGCCACCCTGCCGGCCGTGACCCTCACGGTGGCGGCGTCCGCCGACGGCAGCGCGCCGCGGGCGCCCGCCTCTCCCGTTGCCGTGCCGGCGCCGTCGCCGGCCGCCGATGCACCGCAGGGCGGCTGGAGCGTGCGCGACGTGCTGGCCGTGCTGGCCGTGACCGTGCTGGTGGCCGGAACCGTGTTTTACAGCGGGCGCCGGCGGCGCCCGGTGGTGGCCGAGCGTGCGCCGGACCCGACCTATCCCGGAGCTGTCCGGCCGGTCGGTCGCGGCCGAATGGCCGGACGGCCGGCGTTGGCGCTCCTGGATGTGGAGGCGGCGGCGCGGGCGCTCGATGCTGCCTGTCGCAGCAACGATGCCGCCGCCGCCCACCGCGCCTGGCTCGTCTTCGCCCGCGCCATGGGCGGGACGGGCGGTGAGACGCCGCGTACCCATGAGATGGGGCAGGCGGTGGCGGAACTGAACCAGCACCTGTATGCGGGTGGTGCAGCGGAGTGGGATGGGCGCGCCTTGTGCAAGGCCCTTGCCGCCGAACGGCGCGCCGCGAAGACGCGTAACGGGCGCAAGGCCCGCGGCCTCCAGCCGCTCTATCCCACGTCCGGTTGATCCGGTATCCGGCTGGAATGGCCGGGTTCGGGGCGGAGCGGCGGCTACATGCTGCCCCATACCCGCAGCAGGAAATTGGTGAAGATGGAGACCGCTGGCGAATGCACCGGCGTCGCCCAGGCGGCGACGGTGACGATTTTTTCCGACACGTCATCGAGATCGCGGATGACGATGCCGCGCCGCTGCAGGTTGCGCACGCAGCTGGCATAGACCGAGACCCCGGCCCCCGCCGCCACCAGCCCGAAAATGCCTTCCGAGGACGAGGCCTCCTGCGCGATCCGCGGGGTGAAGCCGGCGCGGTGGCAGATGGAGAAGAAGGCATTGCGGAAGGCGCCCCAGTTCTCGCCCGAGCCGAGCACGAAGGGTTGGTCCGCAAGGTCCGAGAGGCGCAGGGTGCGCACGTTCGAGAGCGGGTGGGTGATGGGCAGCAGCGCCACGTAGCGGTTGTCGTCGAAGGTGTAGCTCTCCATGCTCGGCTCCTCGAACGGGCCGATCATGAAGCCGATGTCGATGCGCTCCGCCAGCAGCGCCTCCTGCTGCTTGAAGGTGGGGATGAACGAGATCTCCAGCCGGATCTCCGGCCGGTAGCGACTGAAGGCGCTCAGGAATTCCGGCAGCCGACCGTTGATGGCGAAGTCCATGTAGCCGATGCGCAGCAGGCCCACCTCGCCGCTGGCGGTGCGGCGGGCATTGGTGACAGCGCGCTCCAGCCGCTCCAGGGCGGCGCGGCCGTCGGCGAGGAAGGCCTTGCCGGCCTCAGTCAATTCCACCGACCGGGTGGTGCGGGCGATGAGGGGCACGCCCACGTCCTCTTCCAGGTCGCGGATGAGGCGGCTCATGGCCGGCTGGGTCATGTGGGCGCGCTGGGCGGCGCGGCTGAAGTGCAGTTCCTCCGACAGGAGGACGAAGGCACGGACGTGGCGGAGGTCGAAGCGCATGGGTCCATTCATATCATAAGCAGCATAAATCGTGCTGAATTTGGAATTTCTCCTGTCATAGAAGATTGAGCAATCTTGTCCTCGCAAGTCCGGCGCAGACGGGCGGAAAACCAGCAGGGACAACGACTATGGCGTTCGAGGAAGATCTCGATGCGGCGCTGACGCGCGCCTTCGAACAGGCAACCTCCCTCTATCAGGGGCGCGGCTTCCAGCGGCGGGTGGGATTCGGCAGCCGTCCGGCGCTGATCAACGTGGATCTGGCCAACGCCTGGACCCGTCCCGGCAACCCGTTCACCTGCGAGAAGATCGACGACCAGATCATCCCCGGGGTGCAGGCTTTGCTCGCCGCCTGCCGGCGCAACGGCCACCCCGTGGTGCATGTGACCACCTGCTACCAGGTCACCGACGAGACCCAGGCCGCCACCGATATGGGCTTGTGGCACCACAAGATTCCCATCGAGGTGGTGGACCAGTCCAAGCCCGAATTGTGGGCCATCGACAGCCGCATCGAGCCGGTGAAGGGTGAGCAGGTGCTCATCAAGAAGCGGGCTTCCGCCTTCCACGGTACCTATCTGGCCGGCTTCCTGCGGGCCAACAACGTGGACACCATCCTGGTGACCGGCGTCACCGCCTCCGCCTGTGTGCGCACAACGCTTTGCGACGGTCTGGCGGAAGGGTTCCGCACCATCGCGGTGAAGGAATGCATCGGCGACCGGGTGCCCGGCGCGGTGGCGTGGAACCTCTTCGACATCGACGCGAAGTTCGCCGATGTGGAGCCCCTGGAGCGCTGCATCTCCTACCTCGACGAAGTCGGCGCCAAATCTCGCGCCGCGGCCTGATCTTGTCGCCGCGCCCCGGCGCGGCGACTTCAAGACGTTCTCCGACATCGATGACTTCGACTTCGACATCAAAAAATAAAATCCAGAGGCGGACATGACGAAGACTGATCTCACACTTTCGGGTGCGCCCTCCCGGCGTGCCGTCCTCGGAGCGCTCGGAGCGGGGGCGGCGGTGCTCGCCGCCCCGCGCCTTGCCCGCGCGCAGGAGGGGACCCTCGTCGTCTCCAACTGGGGCGGCGACTGGAACGAGCGGACCATCCGCTTCGTGGAAGCGCCGCTGGTGGAAAGCCGGGGCATCAAGATCGTCCGCGACCTCGGCATGGAGCCCGAGCGCAAGGCCAAGCTGATCGCCGAGAAGCGGCTGAAGCGCGGCACCATCGACGTCATCCACATCAACGAGGGTGACAGCGTGGAGCTGAACGCCCAGGAGGTGCTGAGCGACATCGACTTCTCCAAGGTGCCCAACTACGCCGACGTGGTGCCGGCGCTGAAATCCAAGCCCTTCTTCGTGCCCTGGCTCTACAGCGGCGTCACCATCATCTACAACAAGGACAAGGTGCCGAACCCGCCCAAGTCCTACGAGGAGCTGTGGGACAAGAAGTGGGCCGGAAAGATCGGCCTCACCAACCAGCTTTACTTCAATTACATCATGATGGCTGGCCTGATCAAAGGCGGCAACGTCACCAATACCGAGCAGGGCAAGGAACGGCTGATCCAGCTGAAGGAGCTGACCCAGCCGCGCATCTATGCCGCCCACCAGCAGCTCGGCGCCGGCCTCGTCAATGGCGAGGTGGACATCGCGGTGAACTACAAGGCGCGCGGCCTGCAATGGGCCAATGACGGGGCGCCGCTCGCCATCCAGTATCCGTCAGAAGGCGCCATCGCGGTGATGTTCGGCGCGGCCCTGCCCAAGCGCGCGCCGAGCCCCGACCTCGCCTATATCTATTTCAACGCCATGCTGGACCGCAAAGCCATGGCCGGCCTTGCCGGCGCCAGCTTCTACGCCCCGGCCAACGCCAAGGCGGAGCTGACCGACGAGCTGCGCGCCAAGGTGGACTTCACGCCAGAGCAGGCGGCGGCCCTGAAATTCCCCGATTACGCCCATGTGGCGAAGAATACGGCGGAATGGCTCGAGTGGTGGAACAAGAACATCGCCCGCTGAGCGCGGCCGGCATGTCGGGTTCGGCCATGTCCACGGCAACGACCAGCCCCGGCGGCGCCACCGCTCCGCCCTTGCCTCTTCCCGCGCCGGGTGCGCGGGATCGCCGGCGGCTGTCGCCGGCCTTCGGCCTCGCCGCGCCCGGCACCCTGTTCGTGGTGCTGGCGCTGATGGGGCCGCTCGCCCTCATGTTCCGCTATTCGCTGAACCGGTTCGTGCCGGGGCAGATGATGGTGGAGGCGTTCACCCTCGCCAACTACCAGAAATTCTTCGCCGACAGCTACTACCAGGAGGTGCTGGCGACCACCTTGTGGGTCTCCGGCCTCTCCACACTCCTGTGCCTCCTTGCCGGCTTTCCGGTGGCGTACTTTCTGGTGCGGCAGGCCAGCGACAAATGGAAGGGGCGCTTGCTCCTCCTCGTCATCCTGCCGCTGCTCATGGGCAATGCGGTGCGCACGGCGGCGTGGATGGTGATTTTGGGTGACAAGGGCTTGTTCAACGCATTTGTCAGCACCCTCGGCCTGTCGCCGGTGAAGCTGATGTACACGCCCACCGCCGTGGTCATCGGCCTTGTCTCGGTGCTGCTGCCGTTCATGATCGTGACGCTGCAGAGCGTCATCGAGGGCATCGACGCCAATCTCGAAGCCGCAGCCTCCAGCCTTGGTGCCTCCCACCTCACCACCCTGTGGCGGGTGGTGCTGCCCTTGGCACTGCCCGGCATCCTCGCCGGCACCATGCTGTGCTTCATCCTCTCCATGAACGCCTATGCGACGCCCGTGCTCATCGGCGGCCCGAGCTTCCAGATGATGGCGCCCGCCGTCTACCAGCAGGTGGCGAAAGCCATGAACTGGCCCTTCGGCGCGGCGCTCGCCTTCGTGCTCATGGCGGTGACTTTGGTGCTCACCACCACAGCCAACATCCTGGTGCAGCGGCGCTATCGCCGCTGGAGCGAGTGAGGGGCGCCATGGGCATTCTCGCCATCAATCGCATCTATGCCGCGCTCTCGGCGCTGGTGCTCGCCTTCGTGCTGCTGCCGCTGGTGGCCATCGTGTGGGTGAGCTTCTTCGCCAACCGCATCCTGTCCTTCCCGGCCACCGGATATACCTTCAGCTGGTATGTCCGTGCCTGGGAGCAGGAAGCGTTCCGCAACGGCTTCATCACCAGCGTGGAGACCGCGCTGGTGGCGGTGGCCATCTCGCTGGTGCTGGGCGTGCCCGCGAGCCTCGCCTTGGTGCGCTATCGCTTTCCGGGGCGGGACGCCATCCAGACCGTGCTGCTCTCGCCCATGGTGGTGCCGGGCATCGTCGGCGGCGCGGCGCTGTTCATGGCCTTCATCGAGCTGGAAGTGCTGCTGGACGTGGAGATCGCCGGCACATTGCCGGGCCTGCTCATCGCCCACGGCCTCATCGCGCTTCCGTGGACGGTGCGGCTGGTGACGGCCTCCCTCGTGGGCATGAGCCCGTCCTACGAGGAGGCAGCGCGCTCGCTGGGCGCGGGGGTGTTCACCACCTTCTTCCGGGTCACGCTGCCCATCATCAAGCCCGGCATCGTGGCGGCGGCGCTGTTCTCCTTCGTGGTGTCCTTCATCGACCTTGAAAAGTCGATCTTCCTGGTGGGCCCCGGCCGCACCACGCTCCAGATCGCGCTGGTCTCGTATCTGGAATGGAACCTTGATTCCACGGTGGCGGCGGTCGCCACCGTGCAGATCCTCATCATCGGCGCGCTGCTGATCGCCAGCGACCGCTATGCCCGCCTCGCGCGGGCGTTCTGAAACGCCTGCTTTCGGAGTGACCTGAATGTCCGACGTCGTCCTCCAGTCCATCGTCAAGCGCTACGACGCCACCACCGCCGTGGACAATGTCTCGCTCAACATCCGCCAGGGCGAACTGGTGGCGCTGCTCGGCCCCTCCGGCTGCGGCAAGACCACGACCCTGCGCATGGTGGGCGGCTTCATCCCCGTCACCGAGGGGCGCATCCTGGTGGGCGGGCGCGATCTCACGTCCCTGCCGCCCAACAAGCGCAACATGGGCTTCGGCTTCCAGAACTACGCGCTGTTCCCGCACATGAGCGTGGGCGAGAACGTGGCCTTCGGCCTCCAGATGCGCAAGCTGCCCAAGGCCGACATCGCCCGGAAGGTGAAGACGGCGCTGGACCGGGTGAAGCTCTCCCACCTGGCCGATCGCCTGCCCAAGCAGCTTTCCGGCGGCCAGCAGCAGCGCGTGGCGCTCGCCCGCGCGCTGGTGATCGAGCCGGACGTATTGCTGCTCGACGAGCCGCTCTCCAACCTCGACGCCCAGCTGCGCAACGAGATGAAGCTGGAGATCCGCAACATCCAGCAGCAGCTCGGCATCACCACCATCTTCGTCACCCACGACCAGGACGAGGCGCTCTCGGTGGCCGACCGGGTGGTGCTGATGCGCGCCGGGCGCATCGAGCAGATGGGCGCGCCGGACGATTTGTTCGAGCGGCCGGCGTCGCACTTCGTCGCCGAATTCATGGGCGTCACCAACCTGCTGGCCGGCACGCTCGAAGGCGTCGGCCGCTTCCGCCTCAAGAGCGGTGAGGTGCTGGCGGTGCCGGTGGCCGGGCTGTCCGGCGACCTGGCGCTGGCCCTGCGGCCGGAGCGGGTGATCCTCGACGGCACCGACGAGGCGCTACTCGCCAACACCCTGTCCGCCGAGGTGGAGTTCGCCACCTATCGCGGCCTCGTCATCGATTATCGCGTGCGCCTGCCCTCGGGCGTGACGCTGATCGCCCGCCGGCCCTCGCCGGCGGTGGGCGGACCGGCCCCGCTCAGCCCCGGCCGCGCGGTGCGCGTGTCCTGGCAGCCGGAGGCCGGGACCCTCGTGCCGGTGTGAGCCGGCACGTTTGGAATTCTGCCGGTGTGAGCCGGCACGCCACTTCTGTTTCCAATATCTGCCGGCGTCCGGCCGGCACCTGAAGAAGGCATTTCGCCGTGAACCTGCACGTTTCGCCCAAGAAGGAAGATCAAGCCGTGTCCAGCCTGCACGAACAGCTTGTCGTCATCGACGGCCTCATCATCTCCGACTTCTCGCGCCCCGTGTTCGAGGACATGCGCAAGGGCGGCCTCACCGCGGCCAACTGCACCTGCTCCATCTGGGACAACTTCACCGAGACCATGCGCAACATCGCGAAGTGGAAGAAGGACTTCGCGGCGAACGCCGACATCATCTCCCAGGTCTACACCACCGAGGACATCCTCAAGGCCAAGGCCGAGGGCAAGACCGGCATCATCCTCGGCTGGCAGAACACCTCCGGCATCGAGGACCACATCGAATATCTCCAGCTGTTCCATGAGCTGGGGGTGCGCATCATCCAGATGACCTACAACACGCAGAACTGGGTCGGCTCCGGCTGCTACGAGAGCACCGACAGCGGCCTCTCCGACTTCGGCCACGACGTGGTGGCGGAGATGAACCGCCTCGGCATCCTGTGCGACCTGTCCCATGTGGGGCCGAAGACTTCGGAAGACACTATCAAGGCATCCAAGCAGCGCGTGGCCTATTCCCACTGCCTGCCGGCGGGGCTCAAGGCCCATCCGCGCAACAAGAGCGACGCGCAGCTGCGCTTCATCGCGGACAAGGGCGGCTTCATCGGCGTCACCATGTTCCCGCCCTTCCTGGCGAAGGGGCCTGAGGCCACCGTCGCCGACTATGTGGAGGCGATGGAATACATCATCAACATCGCCGGCGAGGACATGGTGGGCGTGGGTACCGACTTCACGCAGGGCTTCGGCCAGCCCTTCTTCGATTGGATCACCCACGACAAGGGCCTCGGCCGCAAGCTCACGGATTTCGGCGCCGTCATCAATCCGGAAGGCTTCCGCGAGATCGGCGACTTCCCGAACCTCACCGCCGCCATGGAGCAGCGCGGCTGGTCCACCGCCCGCATCGAGAAGGTGATGGGGCAGAACTGGCTCCAGCTGCTCAAGGACGTGTGGGGCCGTTGAGCCCCATTTCGTCTTCCATCCAATGCGGGAATACTGAAAAATGGCCAAGCCCGAGATCGAGATCGACGTGGACCCGGCAACGGGGCGCTGGTTCGTGGACAAGATGCCCATGATCCTGGTGCCCCAGCACTTCTACAACAACAACCACTTCGCCATCGAGGGCGCGCTGGGGGCGGAGGCGTTCGACGCCGCGCTGGCCCCGGCGGGGCATCTTTCCGCCTATGTGTGGTGCAAGAAGCAGAGCGAGGTTTACGGCCTCGACGGCGTGGACGTGTTCGCGCACTACATGAAGCGGCTGTCGCAGCGCGGCTGGGGCTTGTTCTCCATCCTCGCCATCGATCCGGCCGCCGGCACCGCCACCATCCGCCTCGACAACTCCTCCTTCGTGACCGACGAGACGCGTAACGCGGGCCGCAAGCTCTGCTACATGTTCGCGCCCTGGCTCGCCGGTGCGCTGGAATTCGTCTGCGAGCAGGCCGGCGCACCGAAGAAGCTCGACGCCCGCGAGGTGCAGTGCGCGGCCGAGGGCCACGACTTCTGTCTCTACGAGGTCAAGCCCGCCGCCTGAGGCGGGATTATTCTTCAACAATACACAAATAAGCGATCCGAAAACGGGCGCACCTTCCATCCGACCAGAGGACTTGAGGAACATGAGCGACAAGATGAACATGTCTCGCCGCACCGCGCTGAAGACGTTCGGTGTGGCCGCCGCCGGAGCGCTGGCGGCGCCGTCCGTCATCACCCGTTCGCTGGCGGCCGGCGAGACGCTGGTGGTCTATAATTTCGACGGCCTGCTGGGCAAGGTGATCAAGGATCACTGGATCGACCCCTTCAGCCAGAAGACCGGCGTGAAGGTGGAAGTGCTGACCATGCAGGGCTCGTCCCCGCCCATGGCGAAGATCAAGGCCCAGGTGGATGCCGGCCGTCCCGACGCGGACGTGATTCCCATGCAGATGCCCGATTACGTCTTCGGCGTGCGGAACAATCTGTTCCAGACCATCGACGCCAAGGACATGCCCGAATACGCCAATCTCTATCCCGACTACATCACGCCCCACGGGCCGAAGCTGGTGCTGTGGAGCTACGGCCTCGCCTACAACACCGACAAGATCAAGACCGCGCCCACCGCCTGGGCGGACCTGTGGGACCCGCAGTACAAGGGCAAGGCGGCGCTGAACGAGGCGCTGTTCGACCAGGCGCTGCAGATGGCCAACCTCGTCGCCAAGGGCAAGCCCCTGCCGGTGGACGATGCCACCTTCGCCGCCCTCACCAAGCTGCGCCCGAATCTTGCGACGCTGTGGACCACCGGCGCCCAGGCCGAGCAATTGCTGCGCACCGGAGAGGTGTGGATCATGCCGGTATGGAACGGCCGCGTGTATCCGCTGAAGGATCAGGGCGTGCCGATCGATTTCGTCTCGCCGAAGGAAGGCTTCTTCACCCGGGCCGACCCGTTCTGCATTCCGCGCGGCGCGAAGAACCCGGATCTCGCCAAGGCCTTCATCAATTTCTCCTGCACGGTCGCCCCGCAGCAGGCGCTGGCACAGGGGCTGTTCTATGCCTCGCCCAACCAGAAGGTGGTCTATCCGCCGGAGATCGCCAAGCGCGTGGTGGTCTCCACCCGCGAGGAGCTGGCGCGCGCCGTGCCGGAGGATTTCGAGGTGATCGTGGACAATCTGCCCGATTGGCGCCGGCGCTGGGACGCCTGGAAGCAGAGCTGAGCGAAAGCCGGTCGCGGAGCCCTCGTCATGGCGAGCGATGCCTCTCTTCCATCCTCCCTCGCGGACCCTCGGGGCAAGCGGATGTCATTGAAAAACCTCGGTCGCCAGGGTTTCGGCCGGCTCGGATGGTGGGGGCTTCTGGCCCCCGCCATGGGACTTTACGCCCTCGTCTTCTTCATGCCGCTCGGCGTGCTGGTGGGCGAGAGCGTGCATCCCTCCGGCGCGCCGCAGCTGTCGCTCGCCAATTATACCGCCTTCTTCAATGATGGCGTCACCTTCTCCATCTTCGCGCGCACGGTGCGGTTGGCGTTCTTCGTCACGCTCACCTGCCTCGTCTTCGGTTATCCGCTCGCATTGTTCATGCGGCGGGCGGGGCCGGTGCTGCGGCTGGTGGCCCTCACCATCGTGGTGTCGCCGCTTCTCACCTCGGTCATCGTGCGCAACGTGGCGTGGCTCCTGGTGCTGGGGCGCGAGGGCATGGTGAACACGCTGCTGCGGCAGGCCGGCCTCATCGATGCGCCGCTGCCGCTGCTCTACAACACCTTCGGCGTGGTGGTGGGCGTCACCCATGTCTACCTCGCCTTCCTGGTGCTGCCGGTGTTCTCCTCGCTGCTCGCCATCGACCCCAGCGTGGAACAGGCGGCGTCGAGCCTTGGCGCCTCGCGCTTCACCGTGTTTCGCAAGGTGACGGTGCCGCTCTCCCTGCCGGGGGTGATTGCGGGATCCACCCTCGTGTTCGTGCTCACCATGGGGGTGTACCTGACCCCGGTGATCATGGGCGGCAGCTTCGTCACCACGCTTCCCATGGTGATGACGGATTTGGTGCGCACCCAGTTCGACTGGAGCCGGGCGGCGGCCTTCGCCATCGTGCTCCTCGCCTTCATCGCCATCGTGATGGTGGCATCCAGCCGCGCCGAGCGGCGCATCGAGCGCATGCGCGGGGAGCTGTGATGAGCGAAAACCGGATCGGCCTCCTCGTGGGCACCATTGCCGTGACGGTGATGGTGTTCCTCATCCTGCCCCAGCTCATCCTGCTGGTGCAGTCGTTCACGGCGGAGGACTATTTGTCGTTCCCGCCGAAGCACTTCGGGCTTCGGTGGTACGCCTTCATCTTCGGCGACGAGACCTGGCGGCGGGCGCTGTCCACCAGCATGCTCATCGCCGTGCTGGTGACGCCGCTTGCGGTCATCCTCGGCACGGCGGCGGCCATCGGGCTCGATCGGGGCCCCATGCGCCTGCGCAAGGCCATGCGCACCGCCCTGGTGTCGCCCATGGTGCTGCCCCATGTGGTGCTGGGCATGGCCATCTACCGGGTGTTCCTGCCCCTGCGCTTCGACGATACGCTCGCGGGCTTCCTGGTGGCGCATCTGGTCTTGTGCGTGCCCTATGTGATCGTCACCGTGGGCGCGAGCCTTCAGGCCATGGATCGCTCGCTGGAGCAGGCCGCCATGAGCCTTGGCGCCTCGCTTCCGGTGGCCCTGTGGCGGGTGGTGCTGCCGCTGGTCCGGCCGGGGGTGATCGCGGGGGCGGTGTTCGCCTTCATCACCTCGTTCGACGAATTCATCGTCACCTACTTCCTGGCGAGCCGGCAGACCACCGCGCCCATCCAGATCTTCTCCAGCCTGTCGTATCAGCTGGAACCCTCCATCGCGGCGGTGTCAGGCCTGACGCTGGTGGTGACGGCAGCCCTGTGCGGCCTGCTCATCCTGCGCGGGAGCATGGCGGGGACAACCCAGGTGGCGTGAGGGGGGCAAGACTGCTGCGCTGCGCGTCCGCCGTTTCACGCTCAGATCCCTCGCCGTTGCCGCTCCATCACCGTCATGCCCGGCCTTGTGCCGGGCATCCACGCGGTTCGGCCGGGAACCCCTTTCGGAATCCAGTGCCAGCGGCACGGCGTGGATGCCCGGAACCCGCATGTTTGCGGGTTCCGTTCTCAGAAGCTGAAGTCGGCAACAGCCGACTTCCGGGACGAGCCCAGGCATGACGGCGGTGAAGCCCAAACAAAAAGCGCGGGACGGATGGCCTCCGTCCCGCGCTTTTCTTTCACCCGACCCCCGCGATCAGGCGAATTCCTGCGCCACCTCGGTGAGGAAGCCGAACACGTAGGGCGCGAACGAGCGCCAGCATTCCACCCGGAAGCCATCCCCAAGCCGCACCACGACCACGTCGGCCTTGCCGAGAAGCGTGCGGGTGGCGGAGCCTTGCGGGAAGGCGGCGTCGGACAGATCCAGCGCGATGCCGGCGTTCAGCACGTCCGCCGCGTTCGGGCCGGTGACGGCGATGCCCACGTTGCGATGCCCCACAGCCACCAGCGAGAAGAAGCGGCCGGCAAGCTCGGCCTCCAGCGCCGCCTGGGCGGCAGCGCCTTCGCCCTCGGGCATCACCAGCAGCCATTCGTCGGGGCCGAGCCGGGCGGCGAAGCGCTCGGGGGTGCCGCGCGCGGTGTTGAGGGTGCCGGAGAGGTCGAAGCCGCCGGCGGTGCCCGAAAAGCCCCTCAGCCGCAGCACGAAGCGGTCGGCTGGGGGCAGGGGGGAGACGATGCCGCCGGTGCCTGCGGGCAGGACGGGGGTGCGGCGGGCCGGGGTCGGGGTATCAAGCATGGAGCGCTCCTTCCGTCTGGACGCCGTTCACCCTTTTGCCTTCGGGATCGACGAACACCGGTGCGGTCACCTTCACCGCGGTGAAGCCGGTGGGGGTGGTGACGTGCAGGGTCTCTCCCATGCGCGCCCGGCCGCCGGCAACCAGCGCCAGCGCGATGGGATGGCCAAGGCTGGGGCTGAGATAGGACGAGGTGACGTGCCCCAGCATGGTCATGGGCAGCGCCTGGGCTGGATCTGCGACGATCTGCGCCCCCTCGTCCAGCACCGTGCGGCCGTCGAGCGAGGCGAGGCCCACCAGCTGCTTGCGGTCGGCAAGGACCATGTCCGGGCGCGCCAGCGAGCGCTTGCCCACGAAGTCGCGCTTGAGCTTGGAGACCATGCCGCCGAGGCCGAGGTCGTCCGGCGTCACCGTGCCGTCGGTCTCCTGGCCGACGATGATGAAGCCGCGCTCGGCGCGCAGCACGTGCATGGCCTCCGTGCCGTAGGGGGTGATGCCGAAGCGCTGGCCGTAATCGAACAGCGCTTCCCACACCGCGCGGGCGTTGTCCGCCGGCACGTTGATCTCAAAGCCCATCTCGCCGGTGAAGGACACGCGCATGAGCCGGGTCGGCACGCCGCAGATTTCGCCGACACGCACCGCCATGTGGGGGAAGGCCTCCGGAGCGAGGTCGATGCCGGTGACGAAGGGCTGAAGCACGTCGCGGGCGCGGGGCCCCTGAAGGGCGATCACCGCCCACTCCTCGGTGGTGGAGGTGGCAAAGACGTTGAGGTCCGGCCACTCGGTCTGGAGATAATCCTCCATGTGGGCAAGCACGCGCGGCGCGCCGCCGGTGGTGGTGGTCACATGGAACAGGTCGGTGGCGAGGCGCGCGACCACGCCGTCGTCGAAGATGAAGCCGTCTTCCTTCAGCATCAGCCCATAGCGGCACTTGCCGGGTTCCAGCTTCAGCCAGGCATTGGGATAGATGCGGTTGAGGAATTCCGCCGCATCCGGCCCCTTCACCTCGATCTTGCCGAGCGTCGAGGCATCGAAGATGCCGACGCCCTCGCGCACTGCCCGGCATTCGCGCGCCACCGCCGCGTGCATGTCCTCCCCCGCCTTGGGGAAATACCAGGCGCGGCGCCACAGCGAGACGTTCTCGAACTTGGCGCCATGCTCGGCCGCCCACTCATGCAGCGGGGCGGTGCGGATGGGGTCGAACAACTGCCCCCGCGCCGAGCCGATGATGGCGCCGAAGGTCACCGGCGTGTAAGGCGGGCGGAAGGTGGTGGTGCCCACCTGCGGAATGGGCTTTTCCAGGATCTCAGACAGCAGGCCCAGCGCCGCCATGTTGGAGGTCTTGCCCTGGTCGCTGGCCATGCCGTTGGTGGTGTAGCGCTTCACATGCTCCACGCTCTCGAAGCCCTCGCGCACGGCAAGGCGGATGTCCTTGGCCGTCACGTCGTTCTGGAAGTCGAGGAAGGCGCGCACCTTCTTCGGGTCGTCGTCGGTGGGCAGCACCCGCGCCGGGGCAAAGCCCGTGGGGGTGGCGGGAGCGGCGGCGAAAAGGCGGGAGCCGCTCGCTCCTGCGGCGGTGCTGCCGGCGGCCCAGCCTTCGGCGAGGATGGCGCCGAGGTCGTAGGTGCCCTTGCAGGCGCCGGCGGACCGCTCCTTCTGCACCGATGTGCCGGGCACGAAGGCGTCGATATCGTCGCGGAACACCAGCTTGCCGCGCGACTGGGAATAGAGATGCACGGACGGCGTCCAGCCGCCGCAGACGCCGGCGCAATCGCACGGCAGGGTGCGGCGGGCGCCGACCTTGCCGGCGTTCACCGGCGCCACGATGAGGCCGGTGAGCCCCTTGCCGCCGGTGGAGCCCACCACGGTGTGGCCGGCGAGGATCTCGATGCCCGCGGCCAGCGCCTTCTCCGGCCCGATGGCGCTCAGGGGCCGCGTATCCACGATGGTCACGTCGAGGCCGGCGGCCTTGGCGTCCGCCGCCGCGGCATAGGCCGAGGCGCCGTTGGTGGCGAACACGATGCGCCGGCCCGGCGCCACGCCGTAGCGGTTGATGTAGGTGCGCACGCTCTCCGCCAGCATGATGCCGGGGCGGTCGTTGTCGGCGAAGGAGAGCGGGCGTTCGTGGGCGCCGGTGGCGATCACCACCTCGGCCGGCCGCACCTGCCACAGCCGCTCGCGCGGCAGCTTGGGGTCGGGTTTTTCCAGATGGTCGGTGACGCGCTCGGTGAGCACCACATGGTTGTGGTTGTAGTAGCCGAAGGCGGTGGTGCGCGGCAGCAGGGTTACGTTGGCGCGGCCCGCCAGCGTCGCCAGCGCCTGCGCCACCCATTGCGCGGCGGACACGCCGTCGATGGTGGCGGTGCGCTCCGCCAGAAGGCTGCCGCCCATCTCCGCCTGCTCGTCGGCGAGGATCACGCGCTTGCCCGCCTCGGAGGCGGCGAGAGCGGCGGCAAGACCGGCCGGTCCCGCGCCCACCACCAGCACGTCGCAATGGGCGTTGCGGTGCACGTAGCGGTCGGCATCGGCCACGTCGGGGGCCACGCCGAGGCCGGCGGCGGCGCGGATCTTTGGCTCGTAGAGCTTGTCCCAGAACGAGCGCGGCCACATGAAGGTCTTGTAGTAGAAGCCCGCCACCAGCACAGGCGACAGGCGGTCGTTCACCGCGCCGATATCGTGCTCCAGCGAGGGCCAGTGGTTCTGCGAGGACAGCTTCAGGCCGCCCACCGCCTCGATCACCGTGGCGCGGTTGTTGGGGTCGGCGCGACCGGGGCCGCGATCCACCTTCAGCAGCGCATTGGGCTCGTCGGAGCCGTGGGTGAGGATGCCGCGCGGGCGGTGATACTTGAACGAGCGGCCCACCAGCCGAATGCCGTTGGCGAGCAGCGCCGAGGCCACCGTGTCGCCGGCAAAGCCTTGCACGGTCTTGCCATTGAAGGTGAAGGCGAGGGGCTTCGCGCGGTCCACGCGGCCGCCGGTGGGGAGGCGATTGGATTGGGCCATCTCACTTGCCTCCTTCGGCGGGAAGGGCAGGGCGCGGCTGGCCCATCTCGTAGCTCGCGAGGAAGCTGTCGCTCACGGTGTTGCGCAAGGCGTTGAACCAGCGGCCGCAGCCGTGGGAATGCAGCCAGCGCTCGGCGTGCACGCCCTTGTTGCTGGTGCGCACGAAGAGATATTCGGCCCACTGGGCGTCATCGAGGGCGCTGGGGTCGGCCGGGCGGGCGATATGGGCCTCGCCGCCGCAGTGGAATTCCACCTCGGGGCGCAGTCCGCAATAGGGGCAGGGGACGAGGAGCATGGTGCAGATCCTCCGGAGCGTTTTCAGCGAAAGTGGGCACCGGTTTTGCGTGAAGAAAACGCGGCAAGGACAAACAACTAGGGCGCAGCAAGCGCCCTAGTGGGCAACGGCCGCCGCCGCTGCCTCGTCGATGAGGCGGCCGGTGCGGAAGCGGTCGAGGGTGAAGGGGGCGTTGATGGGGTGGGGCTCGTCGCGGGCGATGGTGTGGGCGAACACATGGGCCGAGCCCGGCGTCGCCTTGAAGCCGCCGGTGCCCCAGCCGCAGTTCACATAGAGCCCCTTCACCGGCGTCTTGCCGACGATGGGCGAGCGGTCCGGCGTCACGTCCACGATGCCGCCCCAGGAGCGCAGCATCTTCATGCGGGTGAACTGCGGGAACAGCTCGCAGATGGCGTCCAGCGTGTGGGTGGTGATGTGCAGGCCGCCCTGCTGGCTGTAGGACACATATTGGTCCGTGCCCGCGCCGATCACCAGTTCGCCCTTGTCGGACTGGGAGATGTAGGCGTGCACGGCGTTGGACATGAGCACGCAGGGAAAGCACGGCTTCACCGGCTCCGACACCAGCGCCTGCAGCGGGAAGCTCTCCAGCGGCATGCGCACCCCGGCCATGCCCATCACCATGGAGGTGTGGCCGGCCACGGAGACGCCGATCTTCTTGGTCTTTATTGTACCGCGCGAGGTTTCCACGCCCGTCACCGCGCCATCCGGGCCGCGGGTGATGGCGGTGACCTCGCAATTCTGGATGATGTCCACGCCCAGCGCATCGGCGCCGCGGGCATAGCCCCACACCACCGCGTCATGGCGCGCCGTGCCGCCGCGCCGCTGCAGCGCCGCGCCCATCACCGGATAGCGGATATCGGGCGAGATGTTCAGCGGCGGGCAGAATTCCTTGGCCTGTTCCGGCGTCATCCACTCGTTGTCGATGCCGTTGAGGCGGTTGGAATAGACGTGGCGCTTGAAGCTCTGCACGTCGTGCACATTGTGCGCCAGCATCAGCACGCCGCGCTGGGAGAACATGACGTTGTAGTTCAGCTCCTGGGACAGGCCTTCCCACAGCTTCACCGCGTGCTCGAACAAAGCGGCGCTTTCGTCATACAGATAATTGGAGCGGATGATGGTGGTGTTGCGCCCGGCATTGCCGCCGCCGATCCAGCCCTTTTCCAGCACCGCGATGTTGGTGAGGCCGTGCTCCTTGGCGAGATAATAGGCGGCGCCCAGGCCATGGCCGCCGCCGCCGATGATGATGGCGTCATAGGCGGCCTTGGGGGTGGGGTTGCGCCACTGGCGCTCCCAGCCCTGGTGGCCGTTGAGGGCTTCGGTAAGCAGCGAGGAAATGGAAAAGCGGCGCATGGGCCTCACGTCCTTGTTCTGCATTCAGGATGCGCCTGGCCGGGGCGGCGTTCTCGTCGAAATGCGACCGGATTCTGGAATGGATGCGACGGGGGGTAGGATGGCGGCTGGGGCCGAGGCTCACGGCGAACACCTCAACCACCCGTCATGGCCGGGCTCGTCCCGGAAGTCGGCTGTTGCCGACTTCCGCTTTTACGAACGGAACCCGCAAACATGCGGGGTCCGGCCATCCACGCCGAGCCGTTTGCGCGCCGTTCGTCATTGAGCGCCCGGCCGTGCCGCGTGGATGCCCGGCACAAGGCCGGGCATGACGGCGGTTCAATGGGGCGGGGGTGCTCCGGCTCTCCTTCCGCTCACGCTTCAGTCGGCCGGGACACGAGGTCCCTCACATCCCCTCACACCCCCGCATAGAGCGGGAAGTGGGCGCACAGCTCGGCCACCTTGGCGCGCGTTGCCACCTCGGCCTTGCCGTTGGCCTCGGCGCCGTTGGCGGCAAGGCCGGTGAGCACGTCGGCGATCAGGTCGCCCACCTCTTCGAACTCGGCGATGCCGAAGCCGCGCGTGGTGCCCGCCGGGGTGCCGAGGCGAATGCCAGAGGTCACGAACGGCTTCTCGGGGTCGAACGGGATGCCGTTCTTGTTGCAGGTGAGGCCGGCCCGCTCCAGCGCCGCTTCGGCCGCCTTGCCGGTGACGCCGAAGGGCCGCAGGTCCACCAGCACCATGTGGCTGTCGGTGCCTCCCGAGACGATGGCCGCGCCCCGCGCCGAAAGCCGGCCGGCGAGCGCGCGGGCGTTGGAGACCACCTTGAGCGCATAGGTGCGGAAATCGTCGGTGAGGGCCTCGCCGAAGGCCACCGCCTTGGCGGCGATCACATGCATCAGCGGGCCGCCCTGCAGGCCCGGGAACACAGCCGAATTCAGCTTCTTCGCCAGCGCCTCGTCATTGGTGAGGATCATCCCGCCGCGCGGGCCGCGCAGGGTCTTGTGGGTGGTGGTGGTCACCACATGGGCATGGGGGAAGGGGGAGGGATAGGCCCCCGCCACGATGAGCCCGGCATAATGCGCCGCATCCACCATGAGATGCGCGCCCACCGCATCGGCGATGGCGCGGAAGCGGGCGAAATCGATGATGCGCGGATAGGACGAGCCGCCGGCGATGATGAGCTTGGGCTTATGCTCATGAGCGAGGCGCTCCACCTCGTCATAGTCGATGAGGGCGGTGTCGCGGGTGACGCCATAGCCGATGGCCTTGAACCACTTGCCCGACAGGGTCGGCGGCGCGCCATGGGTGAGATGGCCGCCGGCCGCCAGCGACATGCCGAGCAGGGTATCGCCGGGCTGGAGCAGGGCCATCAGCACTGCCGCATTGGCCTGCGCGCCCGAGTGCGGCTGCACATTGGCGAAGCCGGCGCCGAACAGCTGCTTCGCACGATCGATGGCGATCTCCTCCACCACGTCCACATGCTCGCAGCCGCCGTAATAGCGCTTGCCCGGCAGGCCCTCGGCATACTTGTTGGTGAGCACCGAGCCCTGCGCGGCGAGCACCGCCTCGGACACGATGTTCTCCGAGGCGATCAGCTCGATCTGGTCCTGCTGGCGCTTCAGCTCGGCGCGGATGGCGTCGAACACGGCGGGGTCGGCGGCGTGGCTGGGGGGAACGTGAAGGGTCATGGGCGTTGGTCCTTCTGGAAGGGATAGGGTGTTCTTGGGGTGGCGAAGCGGGCGGTGCTTGTCGGGATGCCCCGTCTTATCCCCGCCGTCATGCCCGGCCTTGTGCCGGGCATCCACGCGGTCCGGCCGGGTACGGCTTGTCGAGCAATGCTCCAGCGGCTCGGCGTGGATGGCCGGGACAAGCCCGGCCATGACGGCGGTTTTGAAGCCGGAGTTCGCACGTGACCTCTCAGCATTCCGGCACGTTGACCGCGAGGCCGCCCTGGGAGGTTTCCTTGTATTTGGACTGCATGTCGGCGCCGGTCTGGCGCATGGTCTCGATCACCTGGTCGAGGGAGACGTGGTGGATGCCGTCGCCCCGAAGCGCCAGCGAGGCGGCGGCGATGGCCTTGTTGGCGCCGAAGGCGTTGCGCTCGATGCAGGGGATCTGCACCAGCCCGCCGATGGGGTCGCAGGTCATGCCGAGGTGATGTTCCATGGCGATCTCGGCGGCGTTCTCGATCTGCGCCGGGCTTGCCCCCAGCACCGCCGCGAGCCCCGCCGCCGCCATGGAGGCAGCCGAGCCCACCTCGCCCTGGCAGCCCACTTCGGCACCGGAAATGGAGGCGTTGCGCTTGATGAGCGCGCCCACCGCCGCCGCCGTCAGAAGGAAGTCCCGCAGCTGGGCGTGGCTGGTATCGGGGCAGATGTCGCGCACATAGCGCAGCACCGCCGGCACGATGCCCGCCGCCCCGTTGGTGGGGGCGGTGACGATGCGCCCGCCGGCGGCATTCTCCTCGTTCACCGCCATGGCGAACACCGAGACCCAGTCCATGATCTCGTGGGGCGGGCGCTGGTTGGCGAGACGATCGGCCTGAAGCTGGGCGTGGATGGCCTTGGCCCGCCGTTTCACCCTGAGCCGGCCGGGCAGGGCGCCCTCGCGGGCGAGCCCCCGGTCGATGGAGGCGAACATGGCGTCCAGGATGGCATCAAGGCCCCGTTCCACATCCTCGCAGGGGCGCAGGGCGCACTCGTTGGCCAGTTGCAAATCGGCGATGGAGAGCTGCGCGCGGGCGCAGGCGGAGAGCAGCTCCGCCGCCGTGGCGAAGGGGTGGGGCACGTCCTGCGCCGTCGCTTCGCGCGCCTCGCCCTCCTCCACCACGAAGCCGCCGCCGATGGAATAGAACACGCGTTCTTCGAGGATCGCGCCGTCCTCTCCAAACGCACGAAAGCGCATGCCGTTGGAGTGGAGCGGCAGCAGGGTGGCGAAATCGAAGATCAGGTCACGCTCGGCATCGAAGGCGATGCGGGCGCCGTCCACCTCGATGAATTTCTGGATGGCGAGGCGCGCGGTGAGCACCGGCACCTCGTCCGGGTCCAGCGTGTCGGGCGCGGCGCCCATGAGGCCGACGCAGATGGCGGTGTCGGAGCCGTGGCCCTTGCCGGTCCAGGCCAGCGAGCCGAACAGCTCCGCCGTCACGCGCCGCGTGTCCTGCGGCAGCCCATCGCGAAACCGCCGCGCCGCCACCATGGGCCCCACCGTGTGCGACGAGGACGGGCCGATGCCGATCTTGAAGAGGTCGAACACGCTGATCATCGGTTGCCTCTGCCTTGGGGGTGTGCCGCTGTGTTGGGCAACGCCGTTTCGGCGCGCGCCGACCGCTCCTCTTTCCCGCCTGGGGGAGAGGATTTCGCCCGGTCTTGACCTGCCCCCGGACGGGGCCGATGCTGCGATACTGCCTGCCGAAAGCGCATTGATCTCGGCGTGGTGCGACCCTTGTCTGGAACAGATGCGACATTCACTGCCCTCCCGAACGCCGCCGGGTGCCCGGCACCCGAGCGCTAAGCTGCGGGTGGGCTTCGTGCTCATGCACAATTTCACCCTCACCGCGTTTTCGAGCTTCGTGGACGTGCTGCGCCTCGCCGCCGACGAGGGCGACCGCTCGCGTCCCATCGGCTGTTCGTGGCAGGTGATGAGCCCCGGCCGGCGCCCGGCGCGTTCGTCCTGCGGCATCGACATCCAGCCCACCGCCGATTTCGGCGATCCCGGCGATTTCGACTACATCGTGGTGGTGGGCGGCCTGCTGCACGGCATGCCGCCGCTGCCACCCATGGTGGCCACCTGGCTCCAGCGCGCGGCGCGGGAGAATGTGCCGCTGGTGGGGGTGTGCACCGGCTCGTTCGTGCTGTGCCGGCTGGGGCTGATGGCGCAGCGCAAATGCTGTGTCAGCTGGTACCACTACCGCGATTTCCTGGAGGAATTCCCCACCCTCGTGCCGGTGGCCGACCAGCTGTTCGTGGTGGATGGCGATCGCATCACCTGCTCCGGCGGGGCCGGGGTGGCGGACCTTGCGGCGCAGCTGGTCACCCAGCATCTGGGATCGGCGGTGGCGCAGAAGGCGCTCAACATCCTGCTCATCGACCGCCCGCGCACGGCCGATAGCGCCCAGCCGGCACCAAGTCTGGGCGGGCAAGGCGGTGCGGGTGAAGGGCGGGGGGACGGCGGCATCGAGGATGCACGCGTCTCCCGCGCGCTGCTGCTGATGGAGCAGAACCTCGCCGAGCCTTTGCCCATCGCGGCGCTGGCCGATGCGCTGGCGGTGAGCCCGCGCCAGCTGGAGCGGCTGTTTGCCGAGCGCCTGGGGGAAAGCCCGCAGGAGAGCTACCTGGCGCTGCGCCTGCGCCATGCCCGCTGGATGCTGGCCAACACCCCGTTTTCCGCCGCCCGTATCGCCGCCGATCTGGGCTTTGCCGACGGCTCCCATTTCGGGCGGGCGTTCAAGGCCCGCTTCGGCGAGACGCCCGCCGCCTTCCGCCGCGCCACCGTCCGTCCCGCCCGCCGCTCCGCCCCGGCGGAGGAGACGCGGGTGTTCGATTAGAGACCCCGGCCACACCGGGTGCAACACGAGGAGACCCCATGAGCACGACCGAGTTGAACGCCACCCCGGCGCCTTTCGTGGTGATCGCGGAGTTCGATGTGGAGCCCGCCCGCCTCGCCGATTTCCTCGCCGTCGCGCGCGATGACGCCGCCCATTCGGTGGTCGACGAGCCGGGTTGCCAGCAGTTCGAGGTGACCGTGCTGGAGGGGTCGTCCACCGTGGTATTCTTTGAGATCTATGACGACCGCGCCGCATTCGACGCCCATCTGGAGACGCCCCACCTCGCCCGCTTCCGCGCCACCTTCCCGGCCCTGATCCGTGCCGAACCGACGGTGCGCTTCGGCGCCCTGCGCAGCGCATAGGGCGCGTCGCCGTTGTCCATTCCCGTCCGAGGCCGGAAACATCCGGCTTCGGTGCGGGAGAGGGAGCGGCAGCGGTGCTCCCTTTCAATTTGAGGCACGACCTCCCCCACCAAATCGCTTGCCAACGCCATCCGCTTTGATCAATATCTCAATATATATTGAGGTATTGAAATGGATGAAGCCCACGCCCTTGCCGCCTTCGCTGCGCTCTCGCAGGAGACGCGGCTGCGCATCTTGCGGTTGCTGGTGGAGGCCGGCCCGGAAGGCCTCGCCGCCGGCGCCATCGGCGCGGCCATGGATGGGGCCTCGTCCTCGCGCATGTCGTTTCACCTGAGCCACCTGGAGCAGGCGGGGCTGGTGGCGTCGCGACGCGAGGGGCGCTCCATCCTCTACAGCGCGGTCTATCCGACCCTGTCGGGCCTGATCGCCTTCCTCATGCGCGACTGCTGCCAGGGCCACCCCGAGGTGTGCGCCCCCGCCGTCGCCGCTTTGTCCTGCGCCTGCGAACCGACCGAGGCCACCCATGTCTGACGCAACGACGCCTGATTCAAGTCTGCCCGACGCCACCACGGGGCACGTCTTCAACGTGCTGTTCCTGTGCACCGGCAATTCCGCGCGCTCGATCCTCGCCGAGAGCATCCTGAACAAGGACGGCGCCGGCCGCTTCAGGGCCTTTTCGGCCGGCAGCCAGCCGAAGGGCGAGGTGAACCCCTATGCTCTCAAGGTGCTGGCCGCCCTCGACTATCCCGCCGAAGGCTTCCGCTCCAAGAATTGGGCGGAGTTCGCGGCCCCCGACGCGCCGGTGATGGATTTCGTCTTCACCGTCTGCGACAACGCCGCCGGCGAAATCTGTCCGCTCTGGCCGGGCCAGCCCATGACCGCCCATTGGGGCATCGAGGACCCCGCGGCGGTGGAGGGCACCGACATCCAGAAGGAGGCCGCCTTCGTCGCCGCCTTCCGTTATCTGCGCAATCGCATCTCGGTGTTCACCGCCCTGCCCATCGCCAGGCTCGACCGGCTCGCGCTGGGCGCGCAACTGCGGGAGATCGGCCGGCTCGACGGCACCACCCACCCCCGCCCGAACGTTGCGTGAGGCCCGCCATGGACGTGATCATCTACCACAACCCCGCCTGCGGCACCTCGCGCAACACCCTGGCCATGATCCGCAATGCGGGCATCGAGCCGCATGTGATCGAATATCTGAAAACCCCGCCGTCGCGCCCGCTGCTGGCTGAGCTTATCGCCCGCGCCGGCCTCACGGTGCGCGGCGCGCTGCGGGAGAAGGGCACGCCCTATGGCGAGCTTGGCCTTGCCGATCCGGCGCTCACCGACGACGCCCTGCTCGACGCCATGATGGCCCATCCCATCCTCATCAACCGGCCGCTGGTGGTGTCGCCCAAGGGCGTGCGCCTGTGCCGCCCGTCCGAGCTGGTGCTGGACCTGCTGCCGCCCCAGCAGGGCGCCTTCGCCAAGGAAGACGGCGAGCGTGTGGTGGATGCCGCCGGCCAGCCCGTCGCCGCCGGCTGAAGCACGGCAGAGAGATTTCCATCATGTCCATTTTTGAACGGTTCCTCACCGTCTGGGTCGGCCTGTGCATCATCGTCGGCATCGCGCTCGGCCATCTGGCGCCGGCCGCGTTCCAGGCCATTGCCGTCGTTGAGGTGGCGAAGGTCAATATTCCGGTGGCGGTGCTCATCTGGCTGATGATCGTGCCCATGCTGCTGAAGATCGACTTCGCCGCTCTGGGCGAGGTCGGGCGCCACTGGCGCGGCATCGGCGTGACGCTGCTGGTGAACTGGGCGGTGAAGCCGTTCTCCATGGCGCTTTTGGGCTGGCTGTTCATCGGCTGGCTGTTCCGCCCGCTGCTGCCGGCGGACCAGATCGACAGCTATATCGCCGGCCTCATCATCCTCGCCGCCGCGCCCTGCACCGCCATGGTGTTCGTGTGGTCGAACCTGACCCGTGGCGAGCCCCATTTCACCCTGTCCCAGGTGGCGCTCAACGATGCCATCATGGTGGTGGCCTTCGCCCCCATCGTGGCGCTGCTGCTGGGGCTCTCGGCCATCACCGTGCCGTGGGGCACGCTGGTGCTGTCGGTGGTGCTCTACATCGTGGTTCCGGTGATCGTGTCGCAACTGGTGCGCCGGCGGCTGCTGGCGCAGGGCGGGGCGCAAGCCCTCGATAGTGTGCTCGCGCGGCTCGGTCCGGTCTCGCTGGTGGCGCTGCTCGCCACGCTGGTGCTGCTGTTCGGCTTCCAGGGCGAACAGATCATCGCCCAGCCGCTGGTGATCGCACTGCTGGCGGTGCCGATCCTGATCCAGGTCTATTTCAACTCGGGCCTCGCCTACATCCTCAACCGCATTGCCGGGGAGGAGCATTGCGTGGCGGGGCCGTCCGCCCTCATCGGCGCATCCAACTTCTTCGAGCTGGCGGTGGCGGCGGCCATCTCCCTGTTCGGCTTCCAGTCCGGGGCGGCGCTGGCCACCGTGGTGGGCGTGCTCATCGAGGTGCCGGTGATGCTCTCCGTGGTGTGGATCGTGAACCGCTCCAAGGGCTGGTACGAGCGCGGGGGGCAGGCCGCAAAGCCGGCACGCCAGACGCCATGACGCAGGACACCATGAGCGACAACACCCTGCCCAACCTGGACGCCCGCGTCCTCCCCCTCCCGACTATGGATGCCCTGCTGCCGGCCGCCCCCTCCCGGCATCCGCCGCGCATCCTGCTGCTCTACGGCTCGCTGCGGGAGCGCTCCTACAGCCGCCTGCTGACGCGGGAGGCCGAGCGGCTGCTGCAGCATTTCGGCGCCGAAACCCGCATCTTCGATCCCCACGATCTGCCGCTGCCGGACGGGGCGCCGGTGGATCATCCCAAGGTGCAGGAATTGCGCGAGCTGGCCCTGTGGTCCGAGGGGCAGGTGTGGTGCAGCCCGGAGCGGCACGGCGCCATGAGCGCGGTGATGA
This sequence comes from Xanthobacter oligotrophicus, assembly GCF_008364685.1. Lineage (GTDB taxonomy): Bacteria > Pseudomonadota > Alphaproteobacteria > Rhizobiales > Xanthobacteraceae > Xanthobacter > Xanthobacter oligotrophicus. The sequence continues at coordinate 2,975 of NZ_VTTL01000003.1, read as the reverse complement.
AGGCGCAGATCGACTGGATCCCGCTCGCCATCGGTGCCATCCGCCCCACCCAGGGCCGCACCCTGGCGCTGATGCAGGTGTGCGGCGGCTCCCAGTCCTTCAATGCCGTCAACCAGATGCGCATTCTGGGGCGCTGGATGCGCATGCTGACCATCCCCAACCAGTCCTCGGTGGCGAAAGCCTATGCGGAGTTCGACGCCGCCGGCCGCATGAACCCCTCCCCCTATTACGACCGCGTGGTGGACGTGATGGAGGAACTGGTGAAGTTCACGCTGCTGACCCGGGACGTGGCGCCTTATCTCACCGACCGCTACAGCGAGCGCAGGGAAGCCGCCGCGGCGCTGGACGCCCGCCTCGCCCTCGACGCGGCCGTGCGGTGACGGCGCCGGGCGGCGGCACGGCATCTGTCGCCGCCGCGCCGGGGGCGGCGCGGGGCATCATCGTTGCGCTGGGCGTGGTGCAGATCCTCACCTGGGGCTCGTCCTATTACCTGCTGGCGGTGCTCGCCGCTCCCATCGCCGGGGACACCGGCTGGCCGCTGCAATGGGTGGTGGGCAGCCTCTCCCTCGGGCTGTTGGTGGCGGGGTTCGCATCGCCTCGGGTCGGCGCGCTGATCGGGGCCCATGGCGGGCGGCCGGTGCTGATGGCCGGCTGCGGCCTGCTGTCCCTTGGGCTGCTCGTCATCGCGCTGGCGCCGAGCCTCACGCTGTTCGCCCTCGGCTGGTGCATCATCGGCGCCGGCATGGCGGCAAGCCTCTATGACGCGGCCTTCGCCACGCTGGGCCATCTCTACGGCGCATCGGCCCGTCGCCCGATCACCTCGCTCACCCTGTGGGGCGGCTTCGCCAGCACCGTGTGCTGGCCGATCTCCGCTTTCCTCGCCGCCCATCTCGGCTGGCGCGGCGCCTGCCTCACCTATGCGGCGGTGCAGGCGGCGGTGTGCGTTCCCCTGCTGGCCGTCGCGCTCCCGACCCAAGGCCGCACCAGTGGCCCGCGCGGCGCCGGCGCGGGACGGCCGCCCGTCATCCTGCGCGGTGCGGAGCTGACCACCTTCCTGCTGCTGGGCGGCATCGTCACCCTCGCGGGCATCATCGCCTCCACCATGTCGGTGCAGGTTCTGGCCCTGCTGAATGCCAAGGGCTTCAGCCTGGCCGAGGCGGTGGCGGCGGGCGCGGTACTTGGGCCATCCCAGGTCGCCGCCCGCGCCATCGAACAGGCGAGCGGCGGCCGCCACCATCCGCTGTGGACCATGACGTGGGCGGTGGGGCTGATGGCGGTGGGGCTGGCGCTTCTCGCCGCCGGCTTCCCCCTCATCGCGGCGGCGCTGGTCGCCTATGGCGCCGGCAACGGCCTGTTCTCCATCGCCAAGGGGGCGGTTCCCCTCGCGCTTTTGGGGGCGGAGCGCTATCCGGTGCTGGCGGGACGGCTAGCGCGGCCGGCGCTGCTGGCCCAGGCTTTGGCGCCGCTCGGGGCGGCCTATGTGCTCACCTTCGCCGGGGCGGGAGCCGTGCTCGGCCTGCTGGTGATGCTGGCTCTCGGCGCCGGCGTGCTGCTGGGCCTGCTCTGGCTGTCGCGCTGAACAGGCCCGCCCGGGCGCCGGGGTCGCCTGAGGTTACACCAGCTTGCGGGTGGAGGATTCCAAAAGGCTCCAGGCCTCGTCGCCGAAGGTCTTGCGCCATTCCGCGTAGAACCCGCCCCGGGTCAGGGCTTCCTGGAATGGCGCCCGGTCGGGCGAGCTGAAGATCATGCCCTCGGAGATGAGCTTCTCCTTGATGCCGGAGGAGAACTGCGCCAGCAGCCGGCGCTGGGTGATGGCCTCCTCATTGAAGATGTGCTGGACCATGTCCTGCAGGTCGGCGGGAAGCCGCCCCCACACTTTGCGGCCGGAGATCATCCAGAAGCCTTCCCACATGTGCGAGGTGAGGGCGCAATATTTCTGGACCTCGTAGAAGCGGTAGAATTGCAGGTGGGGGATGGCATTCTCCTGGCCGTCGAACACCTTGGTCTGCAGCGCCGTATACAGCTCGTTGATGTTGGCGCTGGCGGGCGAGGCCCCGAACGCCTTCCACAGGGAGATGAAGATGGGGGAGACCGGCACCCGGATCTTCAGCCCCTGCACATCCTTGAAATCGTTGACCTGCTTGCTGCCGGTGGTGAGCTGGCGGAAGCCGTTGTCCCAGATCCGGTCCATGGTGACGAGGCCGAACTTGGTCAGCTCGTTGCGCACCATGGCGCCGAGCGCGCCGTCCATGGCGTTCCAGACCTGATCATAATTGTCGAAGGCCATGCCCACATTGTTGATGGCGGCCACCGGCGAGAGGGTGGAGAGCACGCCGGTGGGAATGAGCATCATCTCCAGCGCGCCCTGGCGCACCTGGGAGAGCATGTCGGTGTCGCCGCCCAGCTGGTTGTTGGGGAAGAACTGGATGTCGAGCCGCCCGCCGGATTCGGTGCGCACGCGATCGCAGGCGATGCGCGCCTGCACCGAGGAGGGATGGTCCGAGGGCCAGTCCGCACCCAGCTTGAAGCTGAATTCGGCGGCGCGGGACGGGGTGGCGAGGCTGAAGGCGCCTGCGGCGGCAAGTCCAGCCGCCGCGCCTTTCAGGATCGTACGACGAGTAAGGTGGGACATGCTTCCTCCTTGGATGTCTTTTGTTTTGGTTGTTCAGACATGACGGGGCGTTGGCAGACCGCATCGCGATCTACCCGGGATGTTCTTCTCCTTTGAACAAGAGGATCCCGGCCGTTGGCGCGGCCGAAATCCTCATACCGTCGGCCTCGGTCCTTGACCGATGCCAAGTGGGTTCGCTCAAGGTGGGTTCGCCCAAGCGCCGCGCGGGCTTGGCCAACGGCCCGTGGGCGAAGCTCACGGGCCGTTGGGATAAGATGGGGGGGGGGGGGGGCAGGCCCGCCACCGCTCCCGGCGTGCGGTGGGGTCGGGCCGCGCCGCCGAATAGAAAAAGGGCCCGCAAAAG
>NZ_VTTL01000035.1 GCF_008364685.1 Xanthobacter oligotrophicus | reverse complement strand
ATGGCCAAAGAGAAGTTCAACCGCTCGAAGCCGCACTGCAACATCGGCACGATCGGTCACGTGGATCATGGCAAGACGTCGCTGACTGCGGCGATCACGAAGATCCTTGCGGAGACGGGCGGCGCGACGTTCACGGCGTACGACCAGATCGACAAGGCGCCGGAAGAGAAGGCGCGCGGCATCACGATCTCGACCGCTCACGTGGAATACGAGACGGCCAACCGCCACTATGCGCACGTGGACTGCCCCGGGCACGCCGACTATGTGAAGAACATGATCACCGGCGCGGCGCAGATGGACGGCGCGATCCTGGTGGTGTCGGCGGCCGACGGCCCCATGCCGCAGACCCGCGAGCACATCCTGCTCGCCCGCCAGGTCGGCGTGCCGGCGCTGGTGGTGTTCCTCAACAAGTGCGACATGGTCGACGACGAGGAACTGCTGGAGCTGGTCGAGCTGGAAGTGCGCGAGCTGCTGTCCAAGTACGACTTCCCCGGCGACGACATCCCGATCATCCGCGGCTCGGCGCTGGTGGCGCTGGAGAACGGCGATCCCAAGCTCGGCCGCGACGCGGTGCTGAAGCTGATGGAGGCGGTCGACGCCTACATCCCGCAGCCCGAGCGTCCCGTTGACCTGCCGTTCCTGATGCCCATCGAGGACGTGTTCTCGATCTCGGGCCGCGGCACGGTGGTGACCGG
>NZ_VTTL01000034.1 GCF_008364685.1 Xanthobacter oligotrophicus | reverse complement strand
TCGAACACGATGCCGGTGCAGGACCGGGGCGATTGGGCGAGAGAGCCGCTTCAGGTGCGGACCCGTTCCGATCCGGCCGGTGCCTCCAGGTCCGAGAGCAAGGAAGCGATCAGCGCATCCGGTGCCTTGAACCGGCCGCGCCTGAGCTCCGGCGGGATGACCGCCTCGATCGCTTCCAGCTTTTCAGAGGGGTCCATGCGGAGATAGGCCTCCGTCGTGCGGATGTCGGCATGACCAAGCCACAGGGCAACCTTCCGGATGTCGTGGGTGGCCTGCAGCATGACGACCGCGCAGCTGTGCCGGAGCTGATGTGGCGAGACGCTCCGACCACGCAGCGATGAGCAGGTCTCGGCCGCTGCGCAGCATGGACGTCGCGGCGGAGTGGCGCAGAACGTGGGCGCCGCGATGGACACTTTTGACGCCGGCCCGGTCGAGGGCGCGGCGCACGATGCACTTCACGGCGATCCGGCTCAGCTGGCGGACAGGCGCCGTGTCCGTCAGGAACACCCGCGTCGTCGCGATCCGTGGCCGCGCCCGCTCGATATAGGCGAGGATGGCGTCCCCGATCTCCTGGGTCAGCGGCAGGCGCTCCTCACGCCGCGCCTTGCCAGCAAGGGTTATGCGGCCTGTCACCCAGTCGATCTCATCGAAGTCGAGGTTGGCGACTTCGCTGGCCCTGAGGCCCAGTCGGGCCAGGAGCAGGATGGCCGGTCCGAACGCGGC
>NZ_VTTL01000033.1 GCF_008364685.1 Xanthobacter oligotrophicus | reverse complement strand
CACGGTCTGTGCCGTATCGGGCGGGGCATGTGTCGTTGGCTCGGAGGCTGGCGTCGGTGACCGCGGGAGGATGACGCGCTGGCGTCGCCGACGTGCTGATGAGGTGCCGACCGCCTGCGTCGATCTCTGCCGATCATGCGGCGAAGCCCCCAGGCGGCCTCTCTTCCGGGCTGGTCTGGCGCCGGTTCGGCCTTGGCCTGCAACGGCTCCGCCGACCTTCTTCCCCTGACCGCAAGCGGTCATTCCTCGCGGGACAACAAGCTCGGCTGCCACCGTCCTCCGCTGCCGCTGCGGCCCACAAGGGGTGCAGCCGTCCGGTCCGTCGCCTCTCGACCGCCATCGAGGCCTCATCGGGCGGCTTCGGGCAACTCTCAGGAGATATGACAATGGCTCAGATCGGCACCTTCACCCGCGACGAGAACGGCGCCTATGCCGGGACGATCAAGACCCTCACCCTCAACGTCAAGGCCACCATCAAGCCCTGCGACCGCGACACCGACAAGGCGCCCGACTATCGCGTCACCGCCAACGGCGTCGAGTTCGGCGCCGGCTGGAGCCGGACCGCCCGCGAGACGGGCACCGAATACCTCTCGCTCAAGCTCGACGATCCGTCCTTCACGGCGCCGGTCTACGCCTCCCTGGTCCAGGGCGACAAGGGCGAGCACAAGCTCATCTGGTCGCGATGACCGGCCACGGGCGCTCCGCTTCCCGCGGGGCGCCCGCCTTCCACCCTCGCAATTATGCGGAGCAGAACCCCCGCCGA
>NZ_VTTL01000032.1 GCF_008364685.1 Xanthobacter oligotrophicus | reverse complement strand
TGACCTGAGCCCCAGAACCTCCTCCAGATTTGGGTAGAGTCCGTCGATCACGGAGACGGACGATGCGAGCCTCACGGTTCACAGAGGAACAGATCATCGGGATGCTGAAGGAGCAGGAGGCGGGCGCGAAGACCGCTGACGTCTGCCGCAAGCACGGCATCTCCTCGGCGACCTTTTACAAGTTCAAGGCCAAGTACAGCGGCATGGACGTGTCCGATGCCCGGCGGCTGAAGGCGCTTGAGGAGGAGAATACGCGGCTGAAGAAGCTGCTGGCCGAGCAAATGCTCGACAACGCGATCCTGAGGGATGTCAGCTCAAAAAAATGGTGACGCCCGATGCGAGGCGCAAAGCCGTGGCTCATGCCTGTGCGGCGCACGGGGTGAGCCAGCGTCGGGCGTGCCAGGCGCTGGGCGTCGATCGCACCAGCGTGCGCTACCGAAGTGTGCGTCCCGACGATGCACCCCTGAGGGAGGCCATGCGGACCGTGGCCGGCGAACGCCGCCGCTTCGGCTATAGGCGCATCCACATCATGCTGAGGCGCCAGGGCATCGTCATGAACCAGAAGAAGCTGCGCCGGCTGTATCGGGAAGAGAAGCTTCAGGTTCGCCGGCGTGGGGGACGCAAGCGAGCGCTCGGCACGAGGCGTCCCATCCTGGTGCCGGATCGGGTCAACGTCCGCTGGAGCCTCGATTTCGTGTCGGATGCCTTCACGGACGGTCGGCGCTTCCGGGTGCTGGCCGTCGTCGACGACTTCAGCCGGGAGTGTCTGGCGCTGGTGGCCGACACCTCGCTCTCGGGCCTTCGGGTGACGCGCGCGCTCGACGCGCTGCTCGCCATTCGAGGCAGGCCTGCAACCATCGTTTCCGACAACGGCACGGAGCTGACTTCGATGGCAATTCTCAAATGGTGCCAGCAGACCGGCGTCGAATGGCACTACATCGCTCCCGGCAAGCCCATGCAGAACGGCTTCGTCGAGAGCTTCAACGGCCGCTTCCGGGACGAATGCCTGAACGAGACCCTGTTCTCGAGCCTGGCGCAGGCCCGTGCCGCCATCGCCGCATGGAAGGAGGACTACAATATGAACAGGCCCCATTCCGCCCTCGGCCATCGATCCCCTGCCGAGTTCGCCGCAACAATCGCACTGGAAATCCAGGCCGCCTGAGGCCA
>NZ_VTTL01000031.1 GCF_008364685.1 Xanthobacter oligotrophicus | reverse complement strand
CCTGACGTTGCCCCCTATTTGCCCTCGTTCATAACTGGACTCTGTTCTCGATATGGTCCGTCCTGGACCGGGTTGCAAACTCGTTTGGGGTGAGGCCGCCAAGGCTCGTGTGCGGCCGGTGGGCATTGTAGTCCATCCTCCATTCTTCGATCAGCCTGCGAGCGGTCGGCAGGTTACGGAACATGTGCTCGTTGAGACATTCGTCCCGGAAGCGAGCATTCAGGCTCTCGACGAACCCGTTCTGCATCGGCTTGCCTGGCGCAATGTAGTGCCACTCGACCTGGCTATCCTCCTGCCATTGCAGGATTGCCCGCGATGTCAGCTCGGTGCCGTTGTCGCTGACGACTATGAGCGGCCGGCCGCGAAGGTCGATGAGGGCATCGAGTTCGCGGGCGACCCGCTGGCCGGAGAGCGAGGTGTCGACGACAAGCGTCAGGCATTCGCGGGTGAAGTCGTCGACCACGACCAGCACACGAAAGCGCCGTCCGTCGACCAACTGGTCGGCGATGAAGTCGAGGCTCCAGCGCTGGTTCGGCCCCTGTGGCATGGCAATCGGCGCCCGCGTTCCGAGCGCGCGCTTTCGCCCGCCACGCCGTCGCACCGTCAGCCGCTCTTCACGATAGAGCCGGAACAGCTTCTTATGGTTCAGCACGACGCCGTCCCGCCGCAGCAGGATGTGCAGGCGCCTGTAGCCGAACCGCCGCCGTTGGCCCGCCAGGGTCTTCAGGCGCTCCCGGATCATCACGTCGTCGGAGCGGCGCGATGCATAGCGATAGGTCTTCGGGTCAAGCCCGATCAGGCTGCACGCCCGACGCTGCGAGTAGCTCTTCTCTTCGATGGCCCAGGTCACGAACGCTCTCCGCGATCCGGGCTTCAGAAGTTTTTTCCAAGCGCCTCGCGCAACGTCGCGACGTCGAGCATCGACTCCGCCAGCAGCTTCTTGAGCTTCCGGTTCTCGTCATCCAGAGCCTTCAGCCGACGCGCGTCCGATACCTCCATCCCGCCATAGCGATTGCGCCAATTATAGAGGGTCGCATCGCTGATCCCGTGCTTGCGGCAGAGATCCGCAACCGCGACCCCGGCCTGATGCTCCTTCAGCACCGCAATGATCTGCTCTTCGCTAAACCGGCTCTTCTTCATCTCCGTCTCCTTCCGACGGAGTCCAATTCAAACTGAGGGCGCTTCAGGGGGCAACGTCAAC
>NZ_VTTL01000030.1 GCF_008364685.1 Xanthobacter oligotrophicus | reverse complement strand
GCATTGCCCGCCCCGGCGCCCATGCCGGCAAGGGAGGCATCCACGCGCACGGCGCCGGCCTCGATCCCCGCCACCGCATTGGCGATGCCGAGCGTGAGGTTGTGGTGGGTGTGGACGCCGATTTCCGTCTCTGGCTTGAGTGCGTCCCGCAGCGTCTTCACCCGCGCCGTATAGTCTTCCGGCAGCAGGGCGCCGGCGGAATCCGTCACATAGACGCATTCCGCGCCGTAGCTCTCCATGAGCTTCGCCTGCTCCGCGAGCGCCTCGGGCGGGATCATGTGCGCCATCATCAGGAAGGTCGCCGTGTCCATGCCGAGTTCCCGCGCCGCCTCGATATGCTGGCGCGACACGTCGGCCTCGGTGCAATGGGTGCACACGCGCACCGAGCGCGCGCCGGCCTCATAGGCATGCTTGAGATCGTGCACCGTGCCGATGCCCGGAATGAGCAGCACGGTGACCACGGCATGGCTGCATTCCTGCGCCACCGCGGCGATCCATTCGGCGTCATCATGGGCGCCGAAGCCGTAGTTGAAGGTGGAGCCGGTGAGGCCGTCGCCGTGGCTGATCTCGATGGCGTCCACCCTGGCCCGGTCGAGGGCCCGGGCGATGGCCCGCGTGGTCTCCAGCGAATACTGGTGGCGGACGGCATGCATGCCGTCGCGCAGGGTCACGTCCTGGATATAGAGCTTGTCTTTATTGGGACGGGCCATCACGCGGCCTCCTTCGCAAGCCTGCGCGCGGCCCAGCGATCGGCGGTCACCAGCGCGGCAGAGGTCATGATGTCGAGGTTGCCGGCATAGGCCGGCAGATAGTGGGCGGCGCCCTCCACCTCGAGCAGGATGGTGGTCTTGAGGCCCGAGGCGGTTCCGATGCCGGGGATGCGCACCGGCGCGTTGTCGCCGATGACCTCGAACTGCACCTTCTGCTTCAGGCGATAACCGGGCACGTATGTCTTCACCGTCTCGGCCATCTCCAGGATGGAGGCCTCGATGGCGTCGCGGTCGCCGCCCTGGCTCAGGGTGAAGACCGTGTCGCGCATGATGAGGGGCGGCTCGGCGGGATTGAGGATGATCACCGCCTTGCCCCGCTCGGCCCCGCCCAGCACCTCGATGGCCTTCGAGGTCGTCTCAGTGAATTCGTCGATGTTCGCACGCGTGCCCGGGCCGGCGGACTTCGAGGAGATGGAGGCGACGATCTCCCCGTAGACGAGGCGCTTCACCGC
>NZ_VTTL01000002.1 GCF_008364685.1 Xanthobacter oligotrophicus | reverse complement strand
ACCGCCGTGGTCTTGATCCTGGTGGTGTCGGTGCCGGTGGTGGGCTCGGTGACGCCCATGGACTGGAGCCGCAATTCGCCGGCGGCGATCTTCGGCAGATAGCGCCGGCGTTGTTCTTCCGAGCCGTGCCGCACCAGCGTGTTCATGTTGTACATCTGGCCGTGGCAGGCCCCCGAATTGCCGCCGGCGCGGTTGATCTCCTCCATGATCACGGAGGCCTCGGTGAGGCCGAGGCCGGAGCCGCCGTACTCCTCGGGGATCAGCGCGGCCATCCAGCCGGCCTTGGTGAGGGCATCGACGAATTGTTCCGGATAGGCGCGGGCCTCGTCCACCTTGCGGTGATACTCGGCGGGAAAGTCCGCGCACAGGGCGCGCACGGCGTCGCGGATGTCCTGGAACTCGTCGCTGCCAACGGTCTGTATGGGAGTAAGCCTCGATTGAAGTCGTGGTGATGGGCGCCGCGGGTGCGCTCACGCCCGCGTGGCGTGGAACTGGGACGGGGTCTCATCGCCCGCCTCCAGCGCGGCCCGCACGTCAGGGGCGGCGATGTCGATCATGCGGCGCCGACGCTCGCCAAGGCTGAGGCCGCGCAGGTCGGCGATGCCGTATTCGGTCACGATGATGCCCGCATCCGCGCGGGCCGTGCTCGTCGGCCCGCTGAGCCGCGTGACGATGCGGCTGCGGGTGCCTTCCCGTCCCGTCACGGTGGCGGGAAGGGCGACGATGGGCAGCCCGCCCCGCGAGGCCCTGGCGCCGCGCAGGAAGTCGGCGGCCCCGCCCACGGCGCCCACATAGCGCCCGCCCGCCACCTCGGCGTTGATCTGCCCGGTGAGGTCCACCTCGATGGCGGCATTGATGGCAGTGAATTTCCGGTGCGCGTTCAGCACGTCGAAGGCGTGGGTATAGGTCGTGGGGCGCAAGGCGAAGCGCGGGTTGCGGTCCACGTAGCGCATCAGCTGCGGGCCGCCGGCCACAAGTCCCGCCACCGCGATCCCTACATCGACGCTCTTGCGTGCGTTGGTGAGCGCGCCCGCCTCGGCCAGGCCGGCGACGCCGTCGGAGGCGAGGCCGGAATGCAGGCCGAGATCGCGGTGCCCGACGAGGGCCGCAAGGATCGCCTCGGGCAGTCCGCCGATGCCGATCTGGAGCGTCGCCCCGTCCTCCACGAGGCCGGCGACGCGGGCGGCGATGGCCCGCTCCACATGGCCGGCCTGCCCCCCGGGACCCGCGACGGGAGGGCGGGAGGTGCGCACGATGATGTCGATGTCGTCGGCGGACAGGGTGCGCTCGCCGCAGGACCAGGGGGTCTGGGTGTTGACCTCGGCGATCACCAGCCGTGCGCTGTCCACCAGCGGCGCCAGATACTCGAGGGCGGCGCCGAAGCTGAAACGCCCGTTGCCGTCATCCGCCAGATTGAGCAGCAGCACGTCTACCTGTCGGGCGAGCAACGCCGGCAGGTCCGAATAGTGGCAGGGCAGGATGTCGAGCGCGCCCGCCCGCTCCAGCGCGCGATTGTGCCCGGCGCCGCAATAGGACTGGAAGCGCATCGCTTCCGCCCCCGTGAACGGGGTACCCCAGCTCATGCCGACGAAGGCGCGCAGGCCGGGAATGGTCGCGCTCTGCTCGAACAGGCGCGCGGTCAGGGTCGTGGGCTCGGCAGAGGCCTGGCCCCAGGCGAGATACTCCCCGGGCAGGAGCAATGTGGTGAAGTCGAGCGTGTCCGACTGGAGTTCGATGGCCATGGGTGGGCTCCGCCGGCCGGTCAGGCGCGTTCGAAGAGGGCGGCCGCGCCCTGGCCGCCACCGATGCACATGGTCTCGAGGCCATAGCGGACGCCGCGGCGCTGCATTTCATGCAGGAGCGTGGTCATGATGCGGATGCCCGTCGCGCCGATGGGGTGGCCGAGGGAAATGCCCGAGCCGTTCACGTTCAGGCGCTCCTGGTCGTCCCAGCCCCACCCCTTGAGCACCGCGAGCACCTGGCAGGCGAAGGCCTCGTTGACCTCCACGAGGCCGATGTCATCGAAGGAGAGGCCGGTCTTGGCGAAGAGGCGCCGCGTGGCCGGCACCGGACCGAAGCCCATGATGGCCGGATCGCAGCCGGCCACCGCCCAGCCCGCGAGGAAGCCCAGGGGCTCCAGGCCGAGGGCCGCGAGCCTGTCCTCGGCGACCACGAGGCAGGCCGCGGCGGCGTCGTTCTGCTGGCTGGCGTTGCCGGCTGTGACGGTGCCGCCGGGTATGATGGGCTTCAGCTTGCCGAGGCTTTCCGCGCTGGCATCGGCGCGGATGCCTTCGTCGCGGCCAATGCGCACCGGCGCGCCGCGGCGTTGCGGCACGTCGACGGGCACCACCTCGGCATCGAACAGGCCCGCCGCCCAGGCGGCTGCGGCGCGCTCATGGCTGCGGACCGCGAAGGCGTCCGCGTCCTCCCGGGTGATCTGGAACTGCCGCGCCAGGTTCTCCGCCGTCTCGATCATGCTGGAGATGACGCCGAAGCGCTCGACCGGTTGGGAGCGCTCCCGCCCGCGGTCGAGCCGGTCGTAGAGCCGGGTCGTGCCGGCGCGCCGGCCCCAGCGCATGTCGGTGGTGTAGAACTCGATGTTGCTCATGCTCTCGACGCCGCCCGCGAGCACCACGTCGCAGGCGCCGGTCTGAACCATCATGGCGGCGGTGACGAGGGCCTGGAGGCCGCCGCCGCAGCGCCGATCGATCTGCATGCCCGGCACCTCGATGGGCAGCCCGGCCTCAAGCGCGATCCAGCGGCCGACGCAGGGCGTCTCGCTGTTGGCGTAGGACTGCGCGAACACCACGTCCTCGATGAGGGCGGGATCGATGCCGCTCCGCGCGAGCACTGCCTTCACCACACCGGCCCCGAGCTGCTCCACGGCCATTGGCCTCAGCCTTCCGCCGAAGGTGCCCACGGGCGTGCGCACCGGGCTGACGATGGCCGCGCGTCTCATACAGCGTCTCCTCACGGTTTTTGATTGTAGGAACAGAAGATTCGGATTCCGCCGCGCCCGATGGCGTATTCACCGGCGTGCCACCTATCAGATTGCTTGGGTCGACTGAAAAACCACTTCATTATTTCAGTTATTCCCGGCCGGCATGGCCGGTTGGACAGGGTCTGGCACCGGGCCGCCCGCACGCCGGAGGCGTCGCGGCGGCGTGCCGTCTCCTCGAAGGCCTCCACGAAGAAGGCCTCCGCGAAATGCTGGGCGGCGCAGGTCCATGTCCGTCTCTCCCGCGGCGGTCGTTCTCTCGTCGGCTGGCCAGGAGCGTGCGTGTTGGAGCGTGCGTGCGCCTTAGTCCGTCCGGAGCCTCATGGCTGGTCAGGTGAATGCTGCAGCATTTTCGGACATATGTCCAGTAGACGGACATATGTCCGAAAAATGCGCGACCGTCGGCGAGGGCGCCGTGGCTGCGTTCGCTTCTTGCCGGCCGGATCTGGGCCGTGGGGTTTTCCTGCGAAATCGGGAACGCCCCGCCGCGGGCGCGGCGCCGCTCTTTGCGGGGCCGGGCCGTGGCGGCGAGTGCAGTCGACAGGCCGGAAGGCGGCGCGCCGATGGTTTGGACCAGCACGGGATGTCAGCGCGATCGGATCGCGCTCCAACTCCAGGAAACAGAACGCGTTATCCGATCAGTTTTATGGTGCAAGCTGATCGGCGCGTACTCTCAGGGCTGCATCCAGTCGCTCATGGTCTGCTCCACCTCCTGGGCGGCCTCCCGAAGGGCGGGGAGGAAGACCTTGCGCATGTGGTCGAGAGACGCGCGTGCCGCTGTCGTCCCGATGTTCAGCGCCGCGACCGTGCGCCCGGCGCGGTCATGGATCGGCACGGCGATGGAGCGCACGCCCACCTCCATTTCACCGTCGATGATGGCGTACTGGATCCGGCGCGCCTCCAGCACCTTCTGTCGTACCTTTTCCGGGTCGGTGATGCTGCGGGGGGAGGGGGCCGTGAAGGTGTCCTCCGCCAGCCAGCGGTCCAGCTCGGCGTCGCCGAGCCCGGCAAGGAGCACCCGCCCGAGCGACGAGCAGAAGGCCGGCAGCCGGGAGCCAACCTCGATGCCCGACGAAAAGATGCGACGGGTTTCGATCCGCGCCACATAGACCACGTCGTGCCCATCCAGAACGGCCATGGACGAGGATTCGCCGATCTGCTCGGTCAGGCGCCGGATGACGCCGCGGCCGGCCTCGGAGACGCCGAAGGCCGACAGGTAGGCGCTGGAGAACTGCAGGACCTTCGGCGTCAGCCAGAACAGCTTGCCGTCGCTGTCCACATAGTTGAGGGCCTGCAGCGTCAGCAGGAAGCGCCGTGCCGTCCCCCGGCTGAGGTCAGTCGCTTCGGCAACCTGGGTGAGGGTCATGCGGCACGGCGCTCGCCCGAACGCCGCCAGCACAGTGAGTCCGCGCTCCAGTGCGGTGACGAATTCCGGCCCGCGCTTGTCGTCTTCCGAGACCTTCTTGATCACGAGTAGCTCTTTTCAAAATCGTCCGGCAGGGCGCCTGGGGCGGCATGGTGCCCGGCCCCCGAGGCCCGCGCAGCCGTCACATCCCATGGCAATTCTAGCACCATGCGGAGGTATGTCCATTTGGCGGACAAATGGGGATGCGCCCGTGGCGCGCGCCTCCGTGACCGCGCCGCCGGAGGACGCGAGGCTTGACACAGTCGCCGGATGACGTTCTACTTTACGGACAAATGTCCAATAGACGGACAAATGAAGATCGGGACGGCGAAAAATCAACGCTGTTCGCCGGCGAAGGTGGGTGGGAGGTCATGATCGATAAATTTGTTCCCTCGGTCGCTGCGGCGCTCTCGGGGGTGAAGGATGGCGCGACCATCCTGGTCGGCGGCTTCGGTGCCGTCGGGCAGCCCGATCTCCTCATCGAGGGGCTGATCGAGCAGGGGGCAACCGCGCTCACGGTGGTCGCCAACAATGCCGGATACGGCCAGGTGGGACTGGCGCGGCTGCTGGCCGCCGGGCGGGTGCGCAGGCTTGTCTGCAGTTACCCGCGCATTCCCGGCTCGGTCATATTCGAGGATCTCTACAAGTCCGGCCGGCTCGAGCTGGAGCTGGTTCCGCAGGGCACCCTTGCCGAGAGGCTGCGGGCAGCGGGCGCCGGAATCCCGGCGTTCTTCACCCCCACCGGCGCCGGGACGCGCCTCGTGGAGGGCAAGGAAACGCGCCGCATCGGAGCGCGCGACTACGTGCTGGAGCATGCCCTGCACGGCGACGTTGCTTTGATCCAGGCCTGGAGCGCCGACCGCTGGGGCAACCTCACCTACCGGGGCGCGGCGCGCAACTTCAATCCGGTGATGGCGCCGGCCGCGGAGCTCACCATCGCCCAGGTGGAGCACTCCGCCGAGATCGGCGACCTCGGCCCGGAGACCATCGTGACACCGGGCATCTATGTGGACCGCATCCTGCACCATCCGGCGGAGACAGCCCATGCGTGATGAAACTGTGCTTGCCGAGGCGCGCGCCTGCCGGCCCCGTTCGCGGGAGGCGATGGCGCAGCGTGCCGCAACCGATATTCCAGACGGCTGGTACGTCAACCTCGGCATCGGCATCCCGACCTTGATCGCCAATCACGTCCCCGCCGACCGGGAGGTGATCTTCCAGTCCGAGAACGGCTTGCTCGGCATCGGCCCGGCACCGGCGGCGGAGGCGGTCGATCCCTTCCTCATCAATGCGGGCAAGCAGCATGTGACGCTGCTGAAGGGGGCGGCGCTGTTGCACCAGGCCGACAGCTTCGCGATGATCCGCGGCCGGCACCTCGATCTGTGCGTGCTCGGCGCCTTCCAGGTGGCAGCCAATGGCGACATCGCGAACTGGGCCACCTCCGCCACCGATGCCGCGCCCGCGGTGGGCGGCGCCATGGACCTGGCCCTGGGTGCCCGGCGCGTCTGGGTGATGATGGAGCATACCACCCGGGACGGCGCGCCGCGCATCGTGTCGGACTGTACCTATCCGCTCACCGCGCTTGGCGTCGTCAGCCGCATCTACACCAACCTGGCCGTGATCGACATCACGCCGCAGGGCCTGCGGCTGGTGGAACTGGTCGAGGGCCTCACCCTGTCCGAACTCCAGAAGGTCACCGCCGCTCCGCTTCTCGCATGAACCACAAGGTGCCGCCAACGGCGCCGAAAAAAGGGAGGGAAAACAATATGCTGACACGCCGCACCGTCCTCGCCGGCATGCTCGCGAGCGCCGCGCTGCCAACGACGCTCCGCGCCGCGACCGAGCCCTATGTGCTCGGCACCCTGTTCCCGATGACCGGGCTGCTGTCCGAGCTCGGCGCGATCTACACATCCGCAACCGCCCTCGGGCTGGAGCATGTGGCGCAGGACAAGCGCCTCTCCCAGCCCATCGTGCTCAAGGCGCAGGACAGCCAGAGCACGCCCCAGGGCGGCGCCGTCGGCATGTCAAAGCTCGCCAACGTGGACCGCGCGCCTTACGTGCTCGTGGGCCTCACCGGCGTGGCGAAGGCGGCCGAGCCCATCGCCACGCGCTCCAAGGTGTTGATGGTGAACGGCGGCGGCGTGGGGCCGGACCTTGCCGGCCTCTCCCCCTATTTCTGGAACATCATTCCGCTCGCCAACCAGGAACTGCCCACCGCCTTCGGCTGGATGAAGCGCAATGCCATAAAGCGGGTGGTTCTGATCTATCTCGACGACCCGCTCGGCAACGCGCTGCGCAAGGGCCTCCAGGAGGGCCTGCCGGCCATCGGCGCCGCGCTCGTGGGCGAGTTCAGCGCCGCGCCCTCGGCCCAGCAATTCTCGGCCATGATCGCCAAGATCCGCGAGGCCAAGCCGGATCTCGTCTATGTGGCGAGCTACGGCACCCAGCAAACCCAGATCTTCAAGCAGCTGCGCGACAACGGCATCACCCAGCCCATCATGACCTACTCGGTGGGCGGCACCCCCTCGGTTGCGGCGCTGCCCGAGGCCGACGGCGTGCTCTTCACCTCGCAGGTGGCAGACTGGGACGCCGCCGATCCGCTCACCCGCCGCTTCGTCGATGGCTGGCGCGCCAGATACAAGGACAATCCCAACACCTATGCCCAGAACTATTACAACGCGGTGCTGCTCTACGCCCAGCTCATCGAGCGGCTGGAGAAGGAGGGCAAGCCGGTGACCGGCGAGACCCTGAAGGAGGCTATCGCCTCCGCCACCTTCGACCTGGTGGGCGGTCGCGCGCGCTTTTCGCAGACCGGCGCCATCGACATGCCGACCCAGCTCAACCGCGTGCAGAACGGCAAGTTCGAGAAGGTGAGCTGATCTCATGCTCCTGACCCAGCTGGCCGTGGCGGGCATCCAGACCGGGATGCTCTATGCCCTCACAGCCGCGGGCTTCGCGCTGATCTTCGGCGCCACCCGCGTCTTCCACGTGGCCCATGGCGCCACATTCATCCTGGCCGGCTACGCCTTCCTGGAGGCGGTGCAGCTCGGGCTGCACTGGTCGCTGGCCAGCCTCGTCGCACTCATGGCGGCGGTGGCGTTCGGCCTGTTCATGGATGCGTTCGTCTACCGGCCGATCCAGAAGCACGAGGGCTCCTTCTTCACGGTGTTCGTCGCCTCCTTCGGCGCCGGCATCGCCATGCAGGCCCTCATCCAGTTCTTCTTCGGCGGCGGCTTCGCCACCATCTCCGTGCCGTTGACGCGGGCCGCGCAGGTGCTGCCGGGGCTCTATGTCGCGCCGGTGTTCTGGGTGGCGCTGGGTGTGGCGGTCACCGTATTCGCGGCGGTCAGCCTGTTCCTGGAACGCACCCATGCCGGGCTTGGCCTGCGGGCGCTTTCGGAAAATCCCGAGCTGTTGCGGGCCTACGGGCTCTCCGCCCGCCGCCTGTCGGCGCTCGCCTTCGTGCTCGGCTCCGCACTGGCGGTGCCGGGCGCGATCCTCACCACCGTCACCACCGGCATCCAGCCGGCGGACGGTGCGCATGTGGTGCTGGTCTCCCTTGCGGCCACGGTGGTGGGCGGCATCGGCTCCATCCGCGGCGCCGCGCTCGCGGGCCTGCTGCTGGGCCTCGTGGAGAACCTAGTGGTGAGCGTCATCGACACGCAGTGGAGCCAGGCCGCGAGCTTCGTGGTGCTGTTCGGCTTCATCCTGTTCCGCCCCAACGGGCTTATGGGGAGGGCGGGCGCGCGATGATCGCCTATCTCGTCAATCTGGCGACGCTCGTCGCCATCTTCGGCATCGCCGCCACCAGCCTTAACCTGCTGATCGGCTATGCCGGCATTTTCTCCATTGCCCATGCCATGTTCTTCGGCATCGGCGCCTATGTGGCGGCACAGGTGGCGCTGACCTTCAGTCCGGATTTCCTCCTCGCTGCGCTGGCGGCAGCGGTGGCGGCGGCGGCTTTGTCACTGTGCCTCGCCCTGCCGGCACTCCGGGTGCGCGGCGAGTATTTCGTCGCCGCCTCCCTCGGGCTGCAGATGATGGCGACCACCCTTTTCGCCGAGGCGCACGGCTTCACCGGCGGCGTGGGCGGCCTTGTCGGAATTCCGCCGGCGCGAATCCTCGGCTTCGACGTGGCCTCCCCCGATGCCTTCCTGGCGCTGGCCCTCGTCTACCTCGCGATGACGCTGCTGGTGGTGCGGACCTTGATGCGCGGCAGCTTCGGCCGCTCGCTCATGGCCCTGCGCGACAGCGAGAGCGCCGCCGAAGCCTTCGGCAAGGATGTGCGCGCCCTGAAGACGCTGGTGGTGGTCATCGGCTGCTTCTTCGTCGGCATCGCCGGGGCCCTGTTCGCCTTCCACATGGCATTCGTGAACGTGGAGAGCTTCACGCTCGAGCAGTCGGTGGTGCTCATGGCCATGGTCATCATCGGCGGCGCCGGCACCCTCACCGGGCCGATCATCGGCGCCATCGCCCTGCTCAGCCTGCCGGCCGCGCTCTCGTTCCTGTCCTTCATTCCCTCCACGGAGATCGGCACCGTGCAGCAATTCATCTACGGCGCGCTCATGACGCTGCTCATGATCTTCCGGCCGAGCGGCCTCGTGGGCCTGTCGCGGGGGGCGAGATGAGCGCGCCCGTCCTGCTCTCCGCGCGCGGCATCTCGCGCTCCTTCGGCGGCCTTGCCGCGGTCCAGGACGTGACCCTGGAACTGCGCCAGGGGGTCGTCACCGCCCTTGCCGGCCCCAATGGCGCCGGCAAGACCACCTTGTTCAACCTCATCACCGGTCATCTGGTGCCGGACCGTGGCGCGGTTGAGCTGAAGGGGCAGTCCATCCTCCGGCAGAAGCCGCACAAGGTGGCGCTCAAGGGCATTGCCCGCTCGTTCCAGGACTTGCGCCTGTTCGGCTCCATGAGCGTGTACGACAACGTGCTCGCCGCCATCGAGCCCACGCCCTGGCTGTGGCAGCCCGGCGGCAGCTCGGGCGCGGCGGCGCGGCGGCTCCAGGTGGAGCGGGCTCTGGCCGCCACCGGGCTGGAGGAACTCGCCGGCACGCGGGCCGTGGACCTCTCCTATGCGGAGACGAAGTTCCTCTCCATGGCGCGCATCATCGCCACGGGGGCGCCCATCTGGCTGCTCGACGAGCCGGCCTCAGGGCTCGATCCGGCCTCGCGCTCGCGCTTCGTGAAGCTGGTAAGGGATGCGACGGCAGCGGGCGTCACGGTGTGCCTCATCGAGCACAATCTCGACATCGTCACCGAGCTCGCCGACCGCATCGCCTTCCTGGACCAGGGCCGAAAGCTCGCCGAGGGCACGCCGGCGGAGATCCTCGGCAACGCCGAGCTGATCGCCATCTATTTCGGGGAGCGCAGGGAATGAACATGGCCGTCTCCGTCGCCGCCACCACCGCCACCCTTGCGCCCGCCGTGGCGGTGCGCGGCCTGCGCGCCTCCTATGCCGGACGCGAGGTGTTGAGCGGCATCGACCTCGACCTTGCGGGCGGGGAGGTCCTTTGCCTTGTCGGACACAATGGCGCGGGCAAGTCCACCTTGCTCAAGATCCTGTTCGGCCTGCATCCGGCGGATGCGGGGGAGGTGAGGCTGCGCGGCCGGCCGCTGAAGCCCCATCCCAGCGTGATGGCGCGGGATGGCGTCGCCTATGTGCCGGAAGGGCGCGGCGTGTTCCCGGGGCTCACGGTGAAGGAGACGTTCACCCTGGCGCTCTGGTCGGCAAGCCTCGACGCCGGCGAGGGCCGCGCCCGTGTCGACGAGGTGCTGGAGCTTCTGCCCAAGCTGAGGGACTTCTGGGGCAAGCGCGCCGGCCAGCTCTCGGGCGGGCAGCAGCAGATGGTGTCCATCGGCCGGGCGCTGCTGTCCCGCCCGAGCATCCTGCTGCTCGACGAACCGTCCATCGGGCTCGCGCCCAAGCTGTTCCAGGATCTCATCACGCCCATCCGCGCCATCCAGCAGCGCCGCGGCATGTCCATCCTCCTGGTGGAGCAGAACGTGGGCGAGGCCTTCGCCGTCTCCGACCGGGTGGTGGCCATGAAGTCGGGCGTGATGATCTATGAAGGCAAGCCGGAGGACCTCCGCGACCATGCCAGGCTGCTGACGCTGTTCTGAGCCGAAACCAAGACACAAGACATCCGGGACGGACGAGATGAAGAACATCGAGGAACGCCTGAAGCTGGTCGAGGACCAGCTGGAGATCGCCCAGCTCCGCGCCCATTACTGCCATCTGCTGGACGAGCGCCGGTGGGATGAGTTCGTGGCGCTGTTCACCCCCGACGGGGTGTTCGAGGGGCTTGAAGCCGTGAGCGGCAGGGATGCGCTCCACGCCTTCTTCAGCGAGCGGGTGCCGAAGCTCGCCGAGGATTTCTGGCACTTCTGCACCAATGGCACGGTGGAGGTGGATGGCGACATCGCCACCGGGCGCATCTCCATGGAATATCTGTCCGTTACCGATGGCGTCTCCTTCGTCTCCGCCGGGCACTATGACGACGTGATGCGCCGGGTGGATGGCCGCTGGCGCTTCGCCTCGCGCAGGATCTCCTTCTATTTCCTCTCCCCGCTCAGCGAGGGATGGGCGGGCCGGCCTTTCCCGGGGCGGACGCCGGCCCCGAGGGCGGCGGAATGAACTGGATCGAGGTCAACGGCAGCGGCACCCGCTACGCCCTCGACGGCGACGGGCCCGCCCCCCTGGTGCTGATCCACGAGATGGGTGGTTCCATCGAGAGCTGGGCGCCGCTGCTGCCGCGGGTCGTCGAGGGCCGCACCGTGCTGCGCTATGACATGCGCGGCTTCGGCGATGCCTCCAAGCTGCGCGGCGAAGGCATCATGGACGATCTGGTGGCGGATCTCGTCGCGCTGCTCGACGCGCTTTCCATCACCGGGCCGGCTGACCTGTGCGGCATGGCGGTGGGCGGGGCGGTGGCGCTCCACATGGCGGCGCGACACCCGGATCGCGTCGGCCGGCTTGCCCTCATGGGGCCGGCGCTCGGGATCGCGGCCGAACGGCGCGCGGCGGTGCGCGCGCGGGCCGAAGCCCTGGAGGCGGGAGGCATGGCCTCCATCGCCGACGGCGAGCTGGCACTCACCTATCCTCAGGTGCTGCGGGGCAACGGCCGCTTCCCGACCTATCGCGCCCGCTGGCTCGGCAACGATCCGGCGAGCTATGCCGCCACCTACCGCATGCTGGCGGCGCTCGATCCCGCGCCCGCGCTCGCCGTCGTGCGCTGCCCCGTGCTGCTGCTGGCCGGTGCCCACGATCCGCTGCGACCGCCCGCCCTCATCGCCGAGGCAGCGACCGCAATCGACCGCGCCCATTTCGAGGTGGTGCCGAGCGGACACGTGATGGCCCACCAGTCCCCGGACGCGGTGGCGCAGCACCTTGATGCCTTCTGGCGCGCCGCGTGAGGCCGCGCCGAAACCGAAAGCCCATTTCCATGAAGATGCACTGGTCCCCCCGCTCCCCGTTCGTGCGCAAGGCGATGATCGCCATCCACGAGCTGGGCCTTCAGGATCAGGTCGCCTGCGTGCGCACGGTGGCCTCGCCCTTCAAGGCCCACGAGGCGCTCATGGACGACAACCCCCTGAGCAAGCTGCCCACTCTCGTGCTCGACGACGGCACCGTGGTCTATGATTCCCATGTCATCTGCGAGTATCTGGACAGCTTGAACGACAAGCCCCGCCTGTTCCCCGCCGCCTGGCCGGAGCGGCTGGTGGCGCTGCGCAACGAGGCGCTCGGCGACGGTCTGATGGACTTCGGCCTCCTGTGGCTCATTGAGCGCCTGCGCGGCGAAGGCATGCAGTCGGCCGACCTCGTCGCCGCCAATGCGCGCAAGGTGGAGCGGGTGCTCGCCCGTCTCGAGGCCGACGTGGAGCTCCTCACCGGGCGGCCGTTCGACATCGGCCACCTGACCGTCGGCACGGCGCTGGGCTATCTCGACTTCCGCTTCCCCTTCCTCGAATGGCGCAACGGTCGCCCGGCGCTTGCGGCCTGGCACGGGGAGTTCCTGGAGCGGCCCTCGGTGAAGGCCAATCCGGTGGTGGACGATTCCTGAGCGTTCCGCGTCCGTCCGCCCGCAAGCCCAAACCCGTCGAGGATTCCATGATTCAATCGCGCATGGTGGGGGAAGTTCGCGTCACCCGCCTTCTCGAATACGCCGCGCCCACCCATGATCCGGCCTTCCTGTTCCCGGACATGGCTCCGAACTTGCTCA
Source organism: Xanthobacter oligotrophicus (assembly GCF_008364685.1). Classification (GTDB taxonomy): domain Bacteria; phylum Pseudomonadota; class Alphaproteobacteria; order Rhizobiales; family Xanthobacteraceae; genus Xanthobacter; species Xanthobacter oligotrophicus. Next base: position 453,568 of record NZ_VTTL01000002.1, on the reverse strand, counting down.
AGGACAACGCGAGCTGGCTCGCGCCGCATCATTACGTGCCGCAGATGCACCGGCTCATCGTCACCATCCAGCTGTGGATCGTGCATGCCGGCGGCAATGTCATCATCGTCGATACCGGGGTGGGCAACCGCAAGCCGCGCGCGGCGGCGCGCATGCACCAGCTCAACGGCCTCGTGCTGCCGTGGCTGGAGGCGGCGGGCGCGGCGCCCGACACGGTGACGCATGTGGTGCACACCCATCTCCACAGCGACCATGTGGGCTGGAACACGGTGCTGTCCGCCGACGGGCGCTGGGTGCCCACCTTCCCCAATGCCCGCTACCTGATGCCGAAGCTCGAATACGACCACTATGTGGAGGCGCTGGCGCAATCGCCTGACCCCATAATCGACGCCGCCTTCGACGACAGCATCCGCCCCATCGTGGCGGCTGGCCTCGCCGATTTCATTCCCGACCATGGGGAAATCGCGGACGTGCTCGCCATCGAGGCGGCGCCGGGCCATTCGGTGGGCCACCAGACCTACCGCATCCGCTCGCGCGGGGAGGAGGGCCTGTTCAGCGGCGACGTGATGCACAGTCCCGCGCAGATCGTCGATCCCACCCTTAACACCACCTATTGCGCCCTGCCGGATGTGGCGCGCCGCACCCGCGCGGCCCTGCTGGCGCGGGAGGCCGAGCGCGGCACGCTGGTGATGCCCATGCATTTCGGCGCGCCCCATTGCGGCTACATCCGCCGTCAGGGCGAGGGCTACGCCTTCGAGCCCGCGGGCTGGTGAGCCCCGGTCGGGAGCAGGGCGCAGAACAATCCATACAGGGAGGAAACAATGAAGATGCTGCTTGCGGCGATGGCACTCGCCGTCGGCTGGGCCAGCGTGGCGCAGGCCGGAGAGGCTCGCACGCGCTACACCATCAAGCGCGGTGACGTGGCTATCGACGTCATCGACGAGGGCAAGGGCCCGCTGATGGTGCTGCTGCCGTCGTCGGCGCGGGATTCCGAGGATTATGACGCGGTGGCGGAGGGGCTCGCCAAGGCCGGGTTCCGCGTGCTGCGGCCCCAGCCGCGTGGCGCCGGTGCCAGCACTGGCCCCACCGAGGGCATCACCCTGCACGATCTCGCCAACGATGTCGCCGTCACCATCGAGACAGCGCAGGACGGGCGGGCCATCGTGGTCGGGCACGCCTTCGGCAACTGGGTCGCCCGCATGACTGCGGTGGACCATCCCGACCTCGTGCGCGGCGTGGTCATCGCCGCCGCTGCATCCAAGGCCTATCCGAAGGAGCTGCTGGTGTCCCTGCGTGACGCCGGCAACGTGACCCTGCCCGATGCGCAGCGCATCGCCGCGCTGAAGGTGGCCTTCTTCGCACCGGGCAACGATGCCTCGGTCTGGCTGGCGGGGTGGCATCCCGGGATGGCGGCCTACCAGCGGCCCATCATTGCGGCGCCGAAGGAGGAGGAGTGGTGGTCCGGCGGCTCGGCGCCCCTGCTCGACCTGCAGGCGCTGCAGGATCCCTTCCGACCGCGCTCCACCGCCAACGACATCAAGGCGGCATTCGGCGATCGGGTCACCATTGCCACCGTGGACAATGCCAGCCACGCGCTCATTCCGGAACAGCCGGACGCGGTGGTTGCCGCCATCGCGGGCTGGGCGAGGACGCTGAAGCCCTGATGGCGCGGCGAAGGCTGCCCGGCCGCCATGGTCGGGCGCCGGAGAAGGGCAGGGTGCGCGCGGGGTGGTACCCGCGCGTTCTCATCCGAGGCGCTCGAAGATCGCGGCGAGGCCCTGTCCGCCGCCGATGCACATGGTTTCGAGGCCATAGCGGCTGCCGCGCCGGTCCATCTCGCGCAGCAGCGTGGCGAGGATACGCACACCGGTTGCCCCAACGGGATGGCCCAGCGAGATGCCGGAGCCATTCACATTCAAGCGCTTGAAGTCGGCCTTGCCGAACCGCCATTCGCGGGTGCAGGCCAGCACTTGCGCTGCGAAGGCCTCGTTGAGCTCGATCAGGTCCATGTCCTTCAGGGACAGGCCGGTCCGCGCCATCACCTTCTCGGTCGCCGGCACCGGGCCTATGCCCATCACGTTCGGCGCCACGCCTGCCGCCGCCCATCCGACGAGACGGGCCAGCGGCCTGAGGCCGAGCGCCTGCGCGGTCTCCCGCGTGGTGACGAGGCAGGCGGCGGCGCCGTCGTTCTGGCCGCTGGCATTGCCGGGCGTGACGGTGGCGTCGGCATCCTGCGTCAGCATGAGGGGCCGCAGCGCGGCGAGCGTCGCCATGCTGGCGTCGGCGCGCGGGTGCTCGTCACGCGTGATCTCGACGGGCGGCGTCCCGCGCCTGCCCGGCACTTCGATCGGCACGATCTCCTGCGCGAAGCGGCCATCCGCGATGGCGGCCACCGCCCGCTGGTGGGAGATCACGGCGAGCTCGTCCTGTTCCTCCCGGCCGATGCCGTAGGCGCGGCGGAGATTTTCCGCTGTCTCCAGCATGCCGCCGGGCACGGGATAGCGCTCGCTGCCGGACGTCACGCGACCGCGTCCGAGCCGGTCATGCAGCGTGGTGGGGCGCCCTTTGGCACCCCAGCGGACGTCCTCGGAATAATATTCGGCCCGGCTCATGCTCTCGACGCCGCCAGCGATCACCACGTCGCAGACGCCCGTCTGCACCCGCATCGCTGCGTCCAGTACGGCCTGGAGGCCGGAGCCGCAGCGCCGGTCGATCTGCAAGCCGGGAACGGTGACGGGAAGTCCGGCGTCGAGCGCCGCGACGCGGCCGATGGCCGGGGCCTCGCCGTTGGGATAGCACTGGCCGAAGAGCACGTCGTCGATCCGTGCCGGGTCGATGCCGGTGCGGGCGATCAGCGCCTCGATCACCCGCCTTGCGAGCCGCGCGGCCGGAACCTCCCTGAACATGCCGCCATAGCGCCCGACGGCGGTTCGCACCGGTTCGCAGATGACGGGATCGCGCTCGCTCATGGTCTCGGCGGCTCTCGGCTGGATGGGAGTTGCGGCCGAAGGCTCGGCCCATCGATGCGGCGCCGGCCGCTTCCGTCGCAACGCGCGGCTGGCGTGGCTACACAGTATTTCGATGGACTTCACCAGTACAGGGGATCAGTCTCCACGCAACCGAAAAGAGAGATCTGCCGGCATCAGCTTGCGATGTGTGGCGAAAGCGTCGCTCCGGCGGGCGTCAGCTCTGGGGGATGGGTGTCGGTTGGAAGGCGGCTACGCGCCAGGCCTCCCCCTCCCGGACCCAGACCGTGAGGGTCCTGTTGTTGAGATGCCGCTGGGTCTTGCCCTCCACGACCACCCGCGCCGTCATCCGGCCGATCACGAGGACGGCGGAGCCGTTGAGGATCAGCTGCTCCTCGGGATGGGCAATGTCCAGATAGTCGAAATACTTGTCCGCGACCTTGGCGAGGTAACTCGCCTTGCCGTCCACGGTGGCGTTGGAGTGGGTGTAGACCAGTTGGTCCGAGAGCAGGGCGTCGAGGGTTGGGATGTCGGCGTCGAGCATGGCGGCGTAGCGCCTCTCTTCGAGGTCACGGATGAGGCTGGGGATGTCGGCATCGGTGGGCATGGTGCCTCCGTCGGGGGAATTCGGTCTGGGGATTGCGGTATGGACGCGCTGTCTCAGAGGGTGCGGCCGGAATCGATCTTGAGCAGGGTGCCCGTCATGTGCGGGGCGGCGTCGCTCAAGGCGAACACCACGTAGCGCGCCAGTTCCTCGGGCTCGGTCACGGCGCCGATGATGCCGGCGTTGGCCACGGCCGCGTCAATCCGCCCGAAGCGTTCGACGGCGGCGGTGAACAGATGTTCCACCGCCGCGGTATCGCGCACGTCGGTGGGGATGGCGAGCACCCGCCGCCCCTCCGCGTCCATGCGCGCGGCCGCGGCCGCGAGGCGCTCGTCGGCGATGCCGGCCATGACCACCGTGGCGCCGGCGGCCGCGGTAGCATTTGCGATGGCGAGGCCGATGCCGGATGCGGCTCCGGTGACGACCACCACCTTGCCCGAGAGATCCATACTGCTCTCCCGTACGTTCAGCTCGCCAGCGCGATGGGGCCGCCGGGCGCGGCGAAGGTGGACATGTGCTCGATCCAGTCCCGCGGCGGGGGCGCGCCCCAGCGGTTCACCACCTTGATGTTGCTGAGGTCGGGCGGGCAGGAGATGACGCTGGGCGGACGGTCGTCGAGGATCACTTCCATCTCCGCTGAGCATTCCACCATGAAGCCGGCGCGATCGACGTAATAGGAGAACAGGTTGTCGCCGCAGCCGTGCCGTCCGGGGCCCCAGACCATCAGCCGATCCTGGGTGTCGAGCAGGTCGCCAAGGCGCATGAAGTCGCTGAACTGGGCGAATTCCCAGGCGAAGTGGTGAAGTCCCGGCTGTGCGCTCTTGGCGATGCCGACCGTGTGGTGCCGCCCGTCGCTGGCGCGCATCCACATGAGCTCGCAGCCCTCGGTGCGCTCGGAGAGCCTGAGGCCGAGGGTCTGCGCCAGCAGGTCTGCCAACGCCGCCGGGTCCTGCGAGGCGAGGTTCACGTGGCACAGCCGGCGCGGGTGGATGCCGGGGCCGTCGTGGCGGCGCGGCTGGTCCTCGGGCAGGGGCGTGTGGATCTCCAGCACGTGCCCCTCGGCCGACACGATGGTGACGGCGTGGGAGATGCCGGCGAGGGAGGGATGCTCGGCGATGATGTTCCAGCCGAGCCGGCGCGCCCGCGCGGCGGCCTCCTGGACCTCGGCGGCGCCCGGTGCCTCGAGGCCGATGGCGCGCACGGCGTCCTGTCCTGCGCGGTGCAGCACCAGCTCCGCATGCTGGCGGTTGGAGGTGAGCTGGGCGCTGTCGGCGTTGCGCTCGACGAGGCTGAGGCCGGTGATGGAGGTGGCGTCGGCGATGGCGGCGTCGAGATCCGTCACGTTGAGCGCGACATAGCCCAGGCGGTTCACGAGACTGGTCATGGCGTTCCTCTTGTGTTGCGGCCGCTGTGGCGCGGCTTCTTGTCGGAGTTTGGTTCGGGTTTCGAAACTCTTCTTGAAGAAGGGGGCGCCGCGTGCCGGCGCCCCGGCCTGAACGCTTCAGGCGGCGGCGTGGAGGCAGGCCACCTCGTCGTGGACCGGGTTGCGCAGGATGCCGAGGCCTTCCACCTCCACCTCGCAGATGTCGCCGTCGCGCATGTACAGGGGCGGCTTGCGGGCGAAGCCGACGCCGGCGGGCGTGCCGGTCATGATGACATCGCCGGCCTCCAGGGTCATGGCCTCGCTGACGATGGAGACGAGGGCCGCCACGTCGAAGCACATGTCGGCGGTGGAGGCGCCCTGCACCACCGTGCCGTTGAGCCGGGTCTCGATCCTCAGCCCGTGGGCGCCCGGAGGCAGTTCATCCGCCGTGACGAAGTCCGGGCCAAACGGGCCGGTGGCGTCGAAATTCTTGCCCACGGTCCACTGCGCCGACTTGAACTGGTAGTCGCGGAGGGAGGCGTCGTTGAAGATGGAGTAGCCGGCCACGTGGGCGAGCGCATCGGCCTTGGCGATGTGGCGGCCGGGTCGCCCGAGGATGACCGCCACCTCGCCCTCGAAGTCGAGATCACGCGACAGCGTGGGGCGGATGATGGGGGCGCCGTGGCCGATGAGGCTGGAGGAGAAGCGGGGGAACACGGCCGGATAGTCCGGCACCTTCAGGTAAGGGCTCTCGGCCGCGTGGTCCACGTAGTTGAGGCCGATGCACAGGATCTTGCCAGGTCGGGCGAGCACGGGCCGGTAGGCGACCGCCGCCGCATCAAGGAGCGGCCCGTCCGTGGCGGCGAGGGCGGCGAGGGCCTCGGGGCCGGCGGCGAGGATGTCTTCCAGGCTGCGCGGACCGAGGTCCCTCAGCCCGTCGGGGGTGCGCAGCGCCAGGCCGGTACGGCCGTCCAGAGCATAGGAAACCAGACGCATGGGGGTGCCTCCTTAGGATGACGGCACCTTAGGGGACGATTTTCGCACGTTCAAGTTTATTTTCGAAAATGTAGTCAATCACCGAATATATGGGATGGAGATGAGAGGAGGATCTGGCAGGTGCGGTCGAGATGGCGGCGCGACAGGAACACGGCGGCCTCCGTGTCCCGCGCCAGCACCGCATCGGCGATCTCTCGGTGTTCGGCGAGGTCGTCGCGCGGCGCGTGCATGTAATGGACTGCGACCCGCCGGTAGCGGTCTGCCTGGTCGTAGAGCTGGGAGCGGAAGCGCTGCAGCCATTCCGAGCCGCTGGCGGCGGTGAGGGCGTTGTGGAAGGCGCGATGGCGCGTCTCCCATTCGTCGTCGACCAGGCCGTCCGGGCCGAGCTTGCTGCGCTTTGCCAGTTCGTGGAGCGCGGCGACGATGCCGGCCTCCCAGTGGTCGTCGCCATGGGCGATGGAGAGCCGAATCGCCATGGATTCAAGCTCCTTGCGCATGTTGGTGATGTCGAGGAGGCCGGCGCGCGACACCGGCGCGACGCGAAACCCCTTGTGTTCCTCCAGTTCCACGAGCCCGTCGGAGGCGAGCTTCATCAGCGCTTCGCGCAGCGGGCTGAGCCCCACGTCATAGTGCGCCTTCAACTCCTCGAAACGCAGGCGCACGCCCGGCTTCCAGAGGCTGCGCACGATGTCGCGACGCAATTCCTCGTAGACGCCGGCGGTTCGGGTGCGTCCACCGCGCTCCGCCGCTGCTCCGGCCACCTTCACGCTTGCCGCTTGCGCCACCGTCGTTCTCCCGCCTTGGCGATTTCCGATCGCCAAGGTCATCCTAGCTCAGATTTATTTTCGAAGATATTTTATATAATCGAATTTAATTCATAGCGTCGCATCATCGTGCTTCAGCGCCAAGAAACCAATGGGGGAGGAGACCTTCATGCGACGCACCTCATGCGGCGCCCAGCGCCGTCGTGTCCTGCTGCTCATCGCCGGCATGGCCTTGTCCACCGCCGGAACGGCCCCGGCCCGCGCGCAGGGACAGGCGACCTCCGGGGAGCCGGTGACCATCGGGGCCATCCTCTCGGTCACCGGCCCGGTGGCGGGCGTCGGCCAGCCCGAGCGGGACGGCGCTCTGCTCGCGGAAAAGATCGTCAACGCCTCGGGCGGCATCGGCGGCCGGCCGCTGAAGCTGGTCATCGAGGACGACTCCTCCAATCCGGACACCGCCATCTCGAAGGCGACGGGTCTCATCCGCTCCACCAGGGTCCGGGCGCTGATCGGCTCCTCGAACCTGCCGAGCACGGTGGCCATCGGCGGCCTCACCGATTCCGTCAAGCTGCCGCAGGTGGCGCTCTCCGGCATGGGGCCGGCGGTGGAGGCGAGGCGCACCTGCGTGGTGCATCTGCTCGCCCCGCAGGAGCTCAACGCCCGCGCCGCCCTCGCCGGCCTGCTGCGGCCGAGCGCAGGCGCCATCCGCTTCGCCGGACGCGACGTGACGGCCGAGCCCGGCCACCGCAGGGCGGGAGAGGGGATGGCCTTCGTGCTCGACAACCGGGCGCTGTTCGCGGAGCTGACCGTGCGCCAGAACCTCGCCCTCGCCGAGCGGATGGGCCAGCGCAGCGGGCGCCCCAGATGCCTCGGCGACGATGCCGAGCTGTTCGACCTGCTGCCGGTCGTGAAGGAGCGGATCGACGCGCCGGTTCAGCTTCTGAGCGGCGGGCAGCAGCAGATGGTCGCCATCGCCCGCACGCTGCTGCTGCGCCCCCGCCTGTTGATGCTGGACGAGCCCTCCGCCGGCCTCGCGCCGCTCATCGTGAAGCACATCCTGGAGCTGCTGCACAACCTGAAGGGGCGGGGCATGGGCATCCTGGTGGTGGAGCAGAACGTGCGCCTCATCGCGGAGGTGGCGGATCGCGGCTATGTCATGTCCCTGGGGCGCCTGGTGCATGAGGTGCCCCCCGGCGGCTGGCCGGCGCTGCTGGACGACGAGCGCCTCGTCCGCGCTTATCTGGGTGGGTGAGGCCGCCGCGCGGACGCGGGTGGACCGAGGCCGGCCGTCCTGCGCACATGGCGCGGCGCCACACCGGCACCGCTGTGCCGGAGATGCGACGCGGGATCACGGCACCAGGGCCATGGTGCGCGGCCCCCGCCCGACCTTGATCCGGGCTCGCATCGCCAAACCCTCAAGATCGATCACCGCCACCGCGTCGTCGAACCATTCGCTCACATAGGCCTGCCGTCCGTCGGGGCTGATGACGACGCTCTCGGGCGAGCCACCGAGACGCAGGGACCCGGCTTGGCGGCCCGCCTGCGGGTCCAGCAGGCTCACGGTGCCCGATTGCTGGTTCGCCACCAGGATGCGCCCGGTCCCGGGGATAACGGCGAGGCCGTAGGGCATCTTGCCCGCTGGCAGGCTTGAAACCGTGTGGTCCGTCTTGTCGATCAGTGAGACATCGCCGCAGCGCACATTGGCGACGGCGATGAAGCGCGGGTCGTTTCCGGTGTCGAAAGCGTAGGGCGCCTGGCCGACAGCCACCGAAGCAAGGCGGGAAAATGAGGCAAGATCGATGATGCTGACGGCATTGCTCTCACGGTCGGCGCTATAGAGCCGACGCCCTTGGGCGTCGAGGACGAGGCCGGCCGGCGATCGTCCGACCTTCACCGTTCCGGTCCGGGCCAGCGTGTGCGGGTCGAGCCGATAGACGGCGTCCGCCGACCAGTCGCTCACATAGAGCACGCCGCTGCCGGGATCGGCCACCACGGCGAAGGGCTGGCCGCCGATGGAGGTGGTATCGATGACCTGCCGCATCGTCGTGTCGATCCGGGTGAGGAGGCCGGCATCGGGATGGGTGACGTAGGCGGTCTTGCCGTCCGGCGACAGGCCGATGCCAGCGGGCGCCTTGGCCACGGCGATGGTATGCTCCACCGTGCCGCTTTCCGTGTCGATCACGCTGATTTCGGCTCCGGCCTGGCAGACCACGAACAGCCGCGCCGCCTGCGCCACCACGGCGCCCGCCATCTGCGCCAGAACCAGAAGGGCGCCGAGCAGCAGCGCCCGCGCGCTCCTCGACGGCGCGATCCTCACTTGCCCTCGACTTTGGCCTTGAGGCCCTTGAGCCCGGCTTCGAAGAAGGCGGTCATGGCGGCGACTGCGGCTTCGTCGTTCAGCTCGTCGGGCGGGAAGTTGCTGGTGTCGCCGCGATAGAAGCGGGCGCCCCACACCACCGCGCTGCCGGCACCGGCGCCGGAAACGGTGATGGTGGCGGTGTAGAAGCTCACCGGCAGCGCCTCCGCATTCTCCGTGTTGAGGCGCCAGCTGAGGCTGCGGGTCGCGGCGTCGTAGGTATCGAGGCCATCGGTAATCTCGCCTTTTTCCAGCACCAGCGTGCGCTCGGCGCCGGGCGCGTTGCCGCCGGTGGCCTTCACCGCCTTCACCAGTGGATGCCAGGCGCCGATGCCGGCAAAATCGCCAGCCAGCTTCCACACCGCATCGGGGGAGGCTGCGATGGTGGTGCGCACCTCGGCCTTCTGCGGCGTCGGCCCGTGGGCGGTGGCCGGGCACGCGAAGAGGGTGGTGCAGGCGACGGCCAGAGCGGCGAGATGCACTCTCATGAAACGCGGATCCTTGTGATGGGATGAGGGAGGGACCGGCGGGCGCGCCATACGCCGGCCGCGAAGAAGGCGATGAGCAATGCCAGCGCGAGGGCCGCGGGGAGCGGGGCGCTGTCCCAGATGCCCGGCACCGCGCGGGGGCGGGCGCTTGCGGCGATGGCGTCGGCAAGGGCCGGCGCATCGGCGAGCGGCGCGTAGGCGAGGCCGGTCTTCTCGGCGAGGGCCTCCAGGTGGGAGGTGCGGACGGCGCTGAGATGCTCCGCGCCGGTGGCGACATCGGCCCCCCAGGGTGCGTTGCGGGGATGGAAGCCCTCGCGCTCTTCGGAACCCGTGGGCGGAAGGCCGTGGCGGTTCTCCTGCGGCACGTCGTCCATGCCGTAGAAGCCGATCTCGCGGCCGTCGCGGTCGAATTTGGGGATGGGCACGGGCGTCGGGCCGCCGACGCCGACGATGAGCCCGCGCACCGCCCCCGCCTCGCCCTCGAACGGCGGGATGCCGGAGGCGGGCAAGGGCGGCGCCTCCTGCCCGTCAGTGAAGAACAGCAGGTCGGCGCTGAGGGGGCGGGCGAGGGCGATGGCGGAGTAGAGGCCCGAGGCGATGTAGCTGTCGCCCTCCCAGGCCATGCGCCAGTCCAGATTGCCGATGGCGCCGTCGAGCGGGGCGAAATCCGCGCACACCTCCATCGGCTCGAACAGCAGGAAGCTGCGCCGCTCGGTGAAGATGGCGAGGCCCAGTTCCGAGCCGCACGGCAGGCGGGCGGCCAGCGCGCGCAGCGTCGTCTTCGCCTCCTCAAGGCGGGAGACGGGCCGCCCATCGCGCGTGTGGTCCCGCACGTTCATGGACAAGGTCACATCCACCACGGCCAGGAGGCGGAAGGCGGTGGTGCGGGTCGACAGGCGCGGGGCCAGCGTGGCGGCAAGGGCCGCCGCCAGCGCCGCGGCGAGGAGAAGGGTGCGCGGACGGGGGCGGGCCATCACGGCAGGCCCTGTGGCAGGCCGGGCAAATCGGTCCACAGCCGCTTCGGCGTCTCCTGGGCGTCGTCCTGCGGCTCCTGCTCAATCTGCGGGAAGTCGCGGATGAGGCGCATGGCGATGTCGAGATTGTATTTCGCGTCCCAGAACCCCGGATCCCGCTCCAGCGCCGCCCGGTAGCCGGCCTTGGCCAGCCGCACCAGCGGAATGGCGGGGTCGATCTCAGTCTGCTCCAGATGGGCGATGGCGCGGGCAAGGCGCGCATTGGCGAGATCATACAGGCCGGCGACGGCAAGCGCGCGCTCGTCGGTGCGGGAGAGGCGATCCACCAGGGGCTGGGCTTCGTCGAAGCGGTCGCGCACCATCAGGAAATGCGCCCGTGCCAGCAGCAGCCGGGGCGTGGCTGTATCCGCCACCGGCACGTCACGGCCATCGGCGAGGGCGGTGATGGTGCGGTTCTCGAACGCGTTCAGGCCGATGCGCGCGCCGAGGGCGAGGAGCATGCCGAACGCGGCGACGCCGAGAGCTAGAAGCGCCGCGTCGATGAGCCTCCGCGTGGGCCAGTTGGTGGGCCAAGCCCGGGGGATCGGTCTCATGCCGCCCTCCTGATCTGGCCGGCATCCCGGCCGGCGTCCTGCGGGCGGGACGCCGGCCGCGCCCCGAGCCCGCGCTCGGCGCTGCGGGCGAGGAGAAGCAGCATCGTCGCCAGAGCGGCGAGGGCATAGGCTGGGCGCGCGAGGTCGCGGCGCGGGATGCGCTCCACATAGGAGAGGGGCGCGGTCTCCTGCCGGTCGATCTCGGCGATGGCGTCGGCCACCGCCTGCGGGCTTCCCGCCTCGAAGGCGCGATAGGGCACGCCGAGGCTGGCGAGAAACAGGTTGAGGTGGCGCTCCGGCATGGCCTGGGGAGTGTCCTCGCCCGGCGCGCGGGGGGTGTCGAAGATGCCAGCCGAGCCGGCGGTGCGCAGGAACAGCCAGTAGATGCGCACCGGGCTGCGCTTCACCGCGTCTCGCAGGGCCGCCTGGACCCGAAGGTCGATCACCGCCGCCCCGTCGGACACCAGCAGCACCGCCCGCGCAGCGCCCGCGTCGTCCCGGTCGAAGGTGGACAAGGCCAGCGCCAGCCCCCGGCCCACGTCGGTGAGGGCGAGGCCCGGTCGGTCGATGGCCGCCACCGCGGCCGCCACCGCGTCGTGGTGGTCGGTCAGGGGCAGCACCGGTATGGGCGAAGTGGAGAAGGCGGTGACGCCGATGCGATCCCGAGGCCGGCGGCCGAGGAAATCGGTGATGAGCCGCTTGGCGGCGGCGGATTTGGATTCTTCCCCCTGTCCCGGCTGGCGGTCGGCGAAGGTGTTGTCCATGCTGGCGGAACGGTCGAACAGCAGCACCAGATGCGCGCCCGATCCCACCCGCGTGACCGTCTGCGATGTCAGGTGGAGCCCGGCGAGGCCGAGCACCAAGGCGGCGATGGCGACGACGCCCGCTGTCTTCAATCCCGCATCGACGGCACGGGAGAGGCCATCGCGTGGAACGGTCACGAGGCCCGGCACGCGGGTTCCCGAGAGTGCATGGGCTACGAGAGGCAGCAGGCAGAAGGCCAGCAGCGCCAGCAGCGTCGGGTGATCGACAGCCATGCTCATGCCGTCGCCTCCCGGGGGGCGTGAGCAGCCGCCGGTCGCGCCGCGCCCTTGCGCTCGGCCACCGCCAGCCGCCGGGCGAGGGAGAGCAGCGCGTCTGGCGTCATCTGCGCCCTGGCCGCGTCCGCGCCCTTGCCGAAGAAGGCGAGGCGTGAGGCATGGAAGAAGCGGGTGATGGCGTCCGCCTCGGTGGCGAGGTGGGGAGCTTCAGCGAGGAAGGCGGGCACATCGTCGGCCAGCAGGCGGCGGCCGGCGGCTGCGTCAAAAGCGCGGTGGAGCCTCAGCAGGGCCTTGGCATAGGCCTCCGCCGTCGGTGCGGCGAGAATGCGCCGGATGTCCCGCGCGGCCGCCGCGAACGGCGGACGCAGGCGGCCGAACGGCCCCCAGCCGCGCAGGATTGCGAGGCCGAGGAGGCATGCGAGCGCCACCGCCGCCGCCCCGGCCGCGCGCCTCAGGTCAGCGCGGAGCGGATGGGGCGAGGGTGCGATATCCGGCTGGAGCGCCATGGGATTGGCGGCGCCGCCGGCGACGAGGGAGCGCAGCGGCGAGGACGCGAAGCTCCAGCCCGGCACCGTGAGGTTGAGCACATGGTCGCCGTCTCGGGCCGTGAGTGGCACGGCGGGGATGTCGAGCGCCCGTGTCTCCAGCGGCGCGTAAAAGCTCTGGTAGGTGAGGAGGAGGCGATAGCGCCGGGCGCCGTTGGCGTTCGGCAGCTCGGTCAGATCGGCGCTACGCAGGTCGAGCCAATAGGTGACAGGGCGTGGGCGGGGCAGGCTGCCCGGCTCCAGCCGGAAGCCCGGATCCAGCGTGACCACGGCTTCAAGGGTGATCAGGTCGCCCAGGAAATAGCCGAACGGGCGCGGCGCGAACAGCTCCACCGTCGCCGCGCGCGCTGGCGCGGCGACGAGGGGCGCGACGAGAAGGCAGGCCGCGAGAAGGCTGCGCCGAGAGCACGCGCCGATCAGCTTGCCGTGCAAGCTGATCGGACGACGTGTTCTCCTTCTTGAGTCTAGAGGGCGATTCACCGAGCAAATTGGTTCAATTTGCCCGGATCGCGCTCTAGCGGCGCGCCAGGAAATCCACGAGGGCATCGGCATCGAACCGGTCGGAGAGATGGAAGGCGCCAAGGCCACGCCCGGCGAAAAGGGCGTCGAGGGCGGCGATGCGTTCGCGTGCCTGCGCCCGCCAGCGTTCGCGCAAGGCCGGGCGCATGAGGACGAGGCGGCGTGCGCCGGTTTCCGCATCTCGCGTCTCGATCAGCCCGAAGGCGGGCAGATCGCCCTCGGCGCGGCTGTCGCGCAGCACCACGGGCACCACATCGTGCCGCCACAGGGCATCGAGCAGCGCTCCGAGGTCGGCGGCGGGCAAAAGGAAATCGGACACGAGGAAGACCAGGCAGCGGCGCTGGGGCAGCCGCAGAGCCGCCTCCACCAGCCCGCCGGCCGAGCGTCCGGTGAAGGGGGCTTCGAGAAGCCGCGCGCGCACCTCCTGCGCCAGGCCCCGGCGGCGGGTGGCGGGCAGGTCGATGTCGTCGCGCGTCCCCGCATCGGCGGCAAGCAGCGTGAAGGCGTCTCCTCCAGCCACGGCGGAAGCGGCCAGTGTCGCGGCCAACTCGGCGGTGGCCTCGCGCACCCCGTCGAACGCCATGGAGGCGGACACGTCCGCCAGCACCGCCACCGTCATGGCGCGACGGGGGGCGAAGTTGCGGACATGGATCGCCTCGAACGGGTCGCGCAGGGAGGCGCGCAGGTCGATGCGGCGGGGATCGGGCCGGGCGATGAGGGGCAGCAGGCCCCGGAAGGTGCCGTCGCCGCCCTCGCCACGGGCCGGATGGGCGCCCGGCCGCTCGCCGCGTGGGCGCCAGCGCAGCCGATAGGGCAGGGCAAGCGGCTGATCGGGAGGGGCGCCAGCCTCTTCGAGGTTCATCATGGCGCAGGGACCGTCTCGAAGGCGGCGCGGCAGAGGGCGCCGGCGATCTCCTCGCGCCGCATCTCATAGACCGGATCGAAGAAGATGCGGTGGGCCATCACTTCCGGGAACACGGCGCGCAGATCTTCCGGCACGATCATGTCGCGGCCTTCGAGCCAGGCCCGCACCCGCGCCGCCCGAACCAGATAAGACATGCCGCGCGGGCTCGCCCCGCCCTGCACCAGGCGATCCATCCGCACCCCCGGCAGGGTGATGCCGGCGGCGTCGGGCGCGCGCACCGCATCCCAGAGGGCGACCGTATAAGCGGCGATGGCCTCGCTGGCGTGGACGCCGTTCTGGATGGCGCCGGCGATGGCATCGAGCCGGGCGTGGTCGAGCACACCTTCCGCGACTGTGTCGATCAGCCGGTCCATGAGGTGGAAGCGGGGATCGAAGATGAGGGCGCGCCGGCTGGCGGCGTCGGTGGGGGCCTTCACCTGCACTTCCATGAAGAAGCGGTCGCGGGCCGCGGCGGGCAGCTCGAAGGTCTCTTCCCGCTCCACCCGGTTGCGATCGGCGAACACCTGGAGATGGGGGAAGTGAAATTCGCGCCCGAAGGCGGAGACGGTGCCCTCGGCCATCAGACGCAGCAGCAGGGCATGGATCTGCGGGCGCGCCCGGTTGATCTCGTTGAAGAAGAAGATGGAGAGGTCGTCGCCCCGCCGCAGCAGCGGGCCGGGGTCCACCCGGGGGCGGCCGTCGTCGCCGATGCGCGCGTCATAGACGAGATCGGTGGGCATCAGATCGATGGTGCCCTCCACCCGCTCATAGGTGCCGCCGATGGCGCGGGCCATGGCCCGCAGCAGGGTGGTCTTGCCCACGCCCACGTCGCCTTCCAGCAGCACATGGCCGCGTGCGAACACCGCGATGGTGAGGAGGCGGATGACCCGCTCCTGCCCTAGCACCACCTTCGCCACCTCGCGCTCGAATTCGAGCGCACGGGCGCGCCAGTCCGCGAGCGAGGGGGCCGAGCCGGCGAGGACCTGCATGGGGTACGCCTTCCTGAAAGCCGCGCGGTGAAAAGGGCGCAGCCGCCGGGCTGGGGGACTAAAGGGTCCCGCATGACATCCCGGCCGGCCGCGCCAGTTGCCCACCATCCATCGGAGGATTGCCCGGCTCGGAGTATGAGGCCTTGCCTTGCTGGTGGGGGATTGCAGGGACCGTCGTCAGTTGGACGGGATCTTGCTCACGTCGTAGACGAACTGGCCGGTCTTCTGGAAATACGCGACGCGCTTCTGGTTGCGCTCTTCCATTGCGGTGATGGACTGCGACTGCTTGGCGACCTCAGCCGGATTGTGCTTGGGGTCGAACTTGGAGCCGGCCACCTGTTCCGGGAAGCCGGGCTTCGGCTCCCAGCAATTGCCGGGCGCGCGGCAATTGGTGCCGTCATAGGCAAGGGCGCCCGAGGCGGCGAGAAGGCCGGCCGCCGAAACGGCGGCGGCGCAGAGGGTGATGCGGCGGCGGGTGCGATCATAACGGGTCATGTGGTTTCCTCCCCTTTTCACTTCAGGCCGGCCGCACTGGCGGTCGACACCTTGCACACCGGCGCCTGCTCCACAGGCGGCGTGTGATCCTCCTTCTCGCTGAACGGCTTGAAGGCGGCGCGCTGGGCCGGCGTCAGCCACACCGCATCGTTCGGGTCGTCCTTGTAGATGTGGCGCACCCAGGCCATCACCAGCAGCATGTCGTCCAGGGTGAGGGCGCCGTACATGGGCCCCATCTGTCCCTGCGCGCCGCCGAAGATGGTCTCGAACAGGCCCTGGTCGGTCATGTTCTTCGGGTAGGTCCAATAGCTGTCGTTGAGACCGGGGCCGATCTTGCCCTCGCCGTAGTGGCCGTGGCAGCCCGAGCACATGGAGGTGAACAGGTCCTTGCCCCTGGCGAGGCAGGTGGGATTTTCCATGTAGAGGTTGACGCCGGTGGCGAGGAATTTCTTCACCGCCTCGGTGTCGCGGCCCTCCTCCATCGCCTCCGACAGGTCGAGCGGCTGGCCCGTTACAGTGTTCGTGAAGGTCAGCGCCGCATGGGCCGCGAGCGTGAAGCCGGAGGCGAGGGCAATGGCGACGAGGCCCTTCAGGGCGCGCGATCGGAAACTCTTGAGCATCAGGACCTGCCGGAATGTGCGTTCAACAATAAGCGCGGGGGCGCGTGGCTCAGCTGTTGGGCTTGAGGAGGGGAATGCCTTCCTCGACGAGGATCTCGTCGATCTGTGGCCGGGCCTTCACCAGCGCCGCGTCGATCTGCGCGAGCAGGGCGGCATCGTCGCGCCGCACGCCCACCGACTGGTCGTAGTGCAGCGGCACGTCCGTGCCGTCGAAGCGGGTGATGGAGGTTCCGGCCAGCGACATGCGCAGGGGCACCTGCGAGGCCTTCACATAGCGCGCGACTTCCGGCGCAAAAGCGAAGGCGATCTCGGCTTCCCCGCTCGCCACCTCGGAGACGATGCGGTCGCCGGGGATCTGCACATACTGGTTGCGTGGCGACTTGAAGTTCACGAGCCCGTAGAGATAGGCCGCATTGTCCTCATATTTGCCGAGCCGCTTCAGCATGGTCTCGCCGGGGGAATAGAAGCGGATGGCGAAGTGGCCGCCCAGCGCCTTGACCTGCGGGTCCTGCCAGTCGGTGGCGGTGATGTTGCGGTCGGCGCGGGTCACCAGCACGTAGGACGTGCGGTAATAGGGCTTGGAGGTGAGCAGGCGCGCATCCCCGGTATCGACGCCCATCACCACGTCGCAGAACTTGGGATCGAGCTGGTCGCGCACCTGGTAGATCGCCGGCTTGGCGGTCCAGACGAACTGGACCTTGCGCCCCATGGCGGTGGCGAGCACCTCGGCGATGCGGTTCTCGAAGCCGGCTTTTTCGCCCGGCTTGCCCTCCTTCTGCGAGAAGGGCGCTTCCACCTCCGAGGCGCACACGCGCAGCACACCGGGATCGGCGGGGGCGGCGGCTTTGGCGGTGTCCTGCGCCTTTGCCTGGGGCGCCGGTGCCGCGGGCGACTGGGCCGCGGCCGGCACCGCGCCGAGCGACAGGAGCAGGCCGGCGAAGAGGAAACGGCGGGCGGTGGGTGCGGAATGGGTCATGCTGCGCTCCCGATGGGAAGGCCCGCGCCTGCGGGTGATGCGGGAAGGAGCCGGTCGCCGCAGGGCATGGCGGCGCCCGGCGGGGGCGGTGTCGGAGGTCATCCGCCCCAAGGCTTGCGGGCGATCAGCCGCCCGAGCCGTATTCGCCCACGTTCGGATCGTCGTAGGGGCCCTTCCCGTCGAGGGAGAAGACCATCACGCCGCCACCCTGCTGGGTGTAGTGCTGAAGCTGCTTGAAGGCGCCCACGGCGCCGAGGCCGGCGGTGGGGTCGTTCAGGTCGAACACCAGGCCCACGCCCGGCCAGCCGCCGACGCCGTAGTAGATGGCGACATACTGCACGCCCTTGTGGGTATAGGTCATGGGATGACCAATGACGCCGGACGGCAGCTTGAACTTCCAGAGCAACTGGCCGGTGTCGCTGTCGCGGGCCTTGATGAAGCCGTCCAGCGTTCCGTAGAACATCACGCCGCCAGCGGTGGCAAGCGTGCCGCCCCAGGCCGCGAAACGCTCCATCACCTCCCACTTGAACTTGTTGTTGATGGCGTCATAGGCCTTCACCTGGCCGAGGCCGAGCACCTTCTGGCGGTCGCCCTTGGGGCCGGGATACATGTTCAGCGTCGCACCGACGAAGAACTGGCCCGCCCGGTAGGGCAGCATGAAGGGCTCCCAATCCATGCAGATGTGGTTGATGCCCATGAAGAACGACTTGCGCTCGGGGTCGTAGCTGTCGTGGCCCTGGTTGTGGTAGCCCATGGCCGAGGGACAGATGTCGCGACCCACATGATCCATGCGCGTGCCGAATTCCGGATCGCGGCGCGGCAGTCCGGTCTTGATGTCCACCTGCTTCACCCAGTTCACCGTATCGTCGATCTTGTCGGCGGAGATGAGGGTGCCGTCGGTGCGGTCGAGGGTGTAGACGATGCCGTTGCGGTCCGGATGGGTCAGAAGCTTGCGCATCTTGCCCGTCTGGTCCTTCTGCTCGGACAGCATCATCACGTTGACGCCGGCGTAGTCCCATTCGTCGTGAGGCGTCTTCTGGTAGCCGAATTTCGCTTCACCAGTGTCGATGTCGCGGCCCCAGATGGTCATGGTCCACTTATTGTCGCCGGGACGCATGGTCTCGTTCCACGGTGCCGGGTTGCCGGAGCCGTAATAGACCATGTTGGTGGTCGGATCGAAGGCGTACCAACCCCAGTTGGTGCCGCCTCCGATCTTCCAGGCATCGCCCTCCCAGGTCTGGGTGCCGAGGCCCTTCTGGCCGTAGTGCGGGTTGGCCTTGTTGAAGTCGTTGGCGAGCTTCACCTGGTCGTCGGGGCCGGTGGCATAGGCGCGCCACTTCTGGGCGCCGCTGCGCACGTCGTAGGCGGTGACGTAGCCGCGCACGCCCAGCTCGGCGCCCGAGGAGCCCACCAGCACCGTGTCCTTCACCACATAGGGCGCGATGGTGAGGGTCGAGCCCACCTTGATGTCGGAATTCTCGAGCTTCCAGAACTCCTCGCCGGTGTCCGCCTTCAGCGCCACGATGTGGCCGTCGAGCTGGGTCTTGAGGATGAGGGGCGGCGTCTTGCCGTCGCCGGGCCAGTAGGCAAGGCCGCGGTTCACCACGTCGCAGCATGCCACCGAGCGGGCGGTGGGGTTCTGCTTGGGCTTGTGCTGCCACAGGATACGGCCGGGATCATCCAGGCCGACGGCGAAGGTGGTGTTGGGGAAGGGCGAGTGAATATACATCACATTGTTCACCACGAGGGGCGTGCCCTCGTGGCCCGACAGCACGCCGGTGGAAAACGACCAGGATGCCTTCAGGTCCTTGACGTTCTGCTTGTTGATCTGCTTTTGCGGGCTGAAGTTGTTGGCGTCGTAATTCTTGCCCGTCATGGGCCAGTTGTCGTCGCTCTTGGCGAGTTCGACGAGCTTGTCGTTGGCGCGCGCCGGCATGGACACGGCGGCGGACCCCGCCGCCAGGGCGAGCGTCACGGCACACAGGGACACGGAAGAGAACAGTCTTGTCATTTGGCGCTTCCTCGGGGTTTCCTCACGTTCAAGTCCTTGGTCTTGGACGAGGTTCGGCGGACCCTTTCGCCGAGGTGGCGCACGTTCGCGCGCACCTTCGGAGCGGTGTTCCCGCTCTCATTGGGGGTCCCGGCGCCGGCCGCCGCGCCGCCCCGATGGGGGCTGGCCGGCGTGCGTCGGGCGGCCGACGGGAAGGCCCCGTCGGGCGTGGCCTTCGCCCGCCGCACGATGGCAGCTGGCAAAAAGGCGCGCGCGCCCGCGCGTCGGTGATCAGGGTATGATCAAAACGGGTGGTGCCGGTCGTCCTCCGATAGCGACCTGAATGCCGTAATTCTTATTTTTTTATTAGATATTTGCTTTTGGTTCATGCAGATGACGACTTCCGCGGGCTGTTGTCTCGCGGTATTTGTGCAATATGATCCGGGAAGATTTGGCAATATCTGTCGGGTTGTAGTTCTAATATTATGATATAAAACAATAAATTATGTTTTGGGGTAGGAGGGGCGGAGATGCGGGCCGGGGCTCGGATTTCAGGTTCTGGGCTAGATGTCGTGACGTATAATCGGCGCGACGAGAGTTCAGATCTCCATATGCAAAAGATCATAAGAGTTTTCTCAGGGCGCAGAATGCGCGCGGGTCAAGGTGTGGGGCGCCGTCCGGCATCGCGAGGGGAGCGTGTGCGCGGCGTCGCGTTGCTCCTCGGGCCATGCCTTGCCGTGCTTGCCGCTTGCGGGGAGGACGAGGTGGCCGCGCGCAAGCCTGCGGCCACCGTCGAAACCGCGGCCGGAGCATCCGGTCCGGCGGCTTCGCCGGCCCAAGCCAGTCCCGCGCGCGACTGGCTGGAGCGGGCCGATGCGGTGCCGCCCGAGATCTGGCTCGCCGCCCGCTCCAGCCCGCCCGCGGATCCCGCCCGCATGGCGGCGCTGCTGAAGGAAGCTGACGCGCTGTTCGACGAAACCCCGCGCATGCTGGCCAACCGCACCGCGCAGCTCCAGCGCATGCTCGCCGACAAGGCGGTGACGGAACCGCCGCAGGAGCTGTTGGAAGACTTCATCCGCCTCGCCCGCGAAGACGCACGCCCCGGCAGGCGTTCGGGCTTCGGCGACCTCTGCCAGCATTATTACAATCTCAGGGCATCGGGGCTTGGCCGCGGCGCCGCGCTGGAGGCGCTGGCCCGGGCCGGGCAGGGGAGCCCCAAGCCATGAGCCTGCCCGGTGCCCTGCCATCCTCGCTCCAGCCCCGGCCCGCGTCGAGCGAAGGGCCACGGGCGCAGCCTTCGGCGGCTGTGGGACGGCGGGCTTCGTTGCGGGTCCGGGTCCTCGGCGTCGTTCTCGCCATCAATGCCGCCGCGGCCGTGGTGGCCGGCGCGGTGGTGATCCACAATGCGCGGGTGGCGGCCGCGCGGGAGATGACGGCCTCCGTCGAGATGGCCGAGCGCATGGTGCGCGAGAGCGCCGAGCGGATGGCCGAGGCGCCCGGGGGCGCGGCCTCCACAGCCGGGGAAGTGGCGGGCTGGCCGCTCCACCTGCGGCACCTGCGCCATGTTCGTATCGTCATCGAAGACGCGCAGGGGTGCCCCATCCTGCTTGAGCCGCCTCAGTCTGCGGAGCAGAAGGACGCCGAGGGCGGCGCGCCCGCGTGGTTCGCCCGCCTCGTGGGCGTGAGCGAGGTGGCGCGGGATATCGAGGTGCAAGCCAACGGCATGCCTTTCTCCCGTGTGCGTGTCGCCGGCGTGCCAGACGACGAGGTGGACGAAGTCTGGGAGGACGTGACCGACTTCGCCGTCGTCGCCATCGCGGTGAACGCGGCCATCCTGCTTGCGCTCTCGCTCGCGCTGGGCCGAGTGCGCTCCGACCTCGGGCAATTCCGCAGCGCGCTCGGCGAACTGGAACAGAACCGCTTCTCCTGTCGGGTGGACCTGCCGCGCACCCGCGAGCTGGCGGAAGTGGCGGAGCGCTTCAACGCCCTTGCCGCAGCCCTGGATGCAGCGCGCGAGGACAATGCCTGCCTCAATGCCCGCCTCGTGAGCCTGCAGGAGGACGAGCGGCGGCAGCTGTCCCGTGAACTGCACGATGAGCTGGGGCCGCTGATGTTCGGCCTCAAGGCCAGCGCCCAGTCCCTGCAGAACCTTGCCGCGGCCGCGCCGCCGGAGGTCGCCGGACGCATCGCGGCGCGAACCTCGGCCCTTGTTGGCATCGTGGAGCGGATGCAGCTCGCCAACCGGCGTCTCCTGCGCAAGATCCGTCCCGCGGCCCTGGAGCACGTGGCGCTGTGCGACGTGCTGTCGAACCTCCTTGCCGACTTCCGGCAGCACGATGGCGCGCGCCGCTTCCTGTTCGAGCCCGGACGGCTCGCCGACCATTATGGTCCCGCCCACGACGCGACGCTCTATCGCTGCGTCCAGGAGGCCGTCACCAACGCCCTCAGGCACGGCGACGCACGCACCGTACACGTGGCGCTGACGCAGACGCAGTCGGAGGAGGACTTGGCCGCGCCGCGCCTTCGCCTCGTGGTGACGGACGACGGCTGCGGCCCGCCGGCCACCGTGGCCGAGGGGCTCGGTCTCACCGGCATGCGCGAGCGCGTGCGTGCGCTGGGCGGCCATTGCCGCCTCCTGGCCTCGCCAACGGGCGGCGCATGCCTCGTGGTGGAGATCCCCGTTGCCGGGGACCGGCCGCCTGCCAATCTGGAGCGTTCGCGGACATGACCAGGGTTCTGCTGATCGACGACCATCCCATCATCCTCCAGGGGTGCCGCTACATTCTGGAGGATGCGGGGATCTGCGAACTTCTGGAGGCGAGCAGCGCCCTTGCCGGCTATCGGCTGTTCCGGCGCCAGCGGCCGGACATGGTGATCGTGGACCTCGCCTTGAACGGCAGCGGCCTTGCCGGGCTCGCCCTGGTGCGGCGGCTGCGGGCGCAAGCGGCGCGCATGCCCATCCTCGTGTTCAGCATGCATGCCGATCCGGTGATCGCCAGCCGGGCGCTGGAGGTCGGGGCCACCGGCTATCTGCTGAAGGACACGTCCGTCGCCGACCTTCTGGAGGCGTTCGACAAGGTGCGCCGCGGCCAGCCCTATATCAGCCACGGCCTGGCCATGGAGGTGGCGCTGCTGGCCACCCGCGGCCGGCCGGGATCCATGGCGGACCTCACCCCGCGCGAGCTGCAGGTCCTCGCCTTGCTGGCGGAAGGCAAGGCCTATGGGCAGATCGCCGACGACCTGGGGGTGAGCTACAAGACGGTGGCCAACACCTGCTCCCAGCTCAAAGCCAAGCTCGGGGCCAGCAACCTCGCCGAGCTGATCCACCGCGCCATCCAGTATCTGGCCGGCTCCCCGGGCGGGCGCGTGGCGTAAAGGGCGGCAGCCGTCACGCCTGCGACAAGTAATCGGGGAAACTCCGCTCGAATTCCGGATAGTAATGCGGGATGACCGCCATATCGAAGCGTCCGAGGATCTGCTCCTTCGCCTCCCGGTCCAGCAGGAAACGGAATGCGGCCTCGATACATTTGGCCGGGCTATACGCGCCCGCCGTCAGCTCTTGATAGGTGGCCGGCGCCATGGTGACCACGTGGTGGGTCTCCCCCTTGTCGTCGCGCACCGCCACCGCGAATTTCAAGGGATCCCCGCCGGCGCTCTGCCGCACCTCGATCATTGCCATGCCTCCCTTTGCCCCATGAGGATATCCTGCGTTCCGTACTGCACTTTCTGACCTGATCGACGGGTTGCTACACGGTGGCATTGTTTTTGATTGCCGCGCCATTACGCGGCAGGGACACACGGATGGGCTCCATGCAGAGCAAGCCTGACAGTGGCGATTACCTCGCCCTTTTCAGCCGGTACAAGGAAGACTTCGGGGATGTCTACATGGACCCCGAGGACGAGCGGTTCCGGCTGCTGTTCGATCAGATCTGCCGCATGCTCACCCAGCCCTCTGCGTTCAATCTCAGCCTGCCCGAGCAGTTCCGCACCACCGCCTTCCGCTATCTCGAAGGGGACCCGCATACGGTCGCGCACATGACAACCGTCGAGAACCGCCACTTCATGCTGAGCGACGTGTTCGACTATATCCACCTCGTCCAGACCATGGGCGGCTCCTGGGACCAGCGCGGGCGGTAGGCGCCCTTCGGGCGACAGGCTCCCCCATGGCCTCCGCCGGGATCAGTGCAGCAGGGCGTCCAGGGTCTCGCACTCGGCGGGGCTCAGGCGAAACTCGAAGATGGCCAGGTCCTGGCTCATGTGGTCCTGTGACGTGGTGCCGGTCAGGCAGACCATGTCCATCTGGGTCAGATAGCGGAAAAACACCTGGGCCGGGGTGCGGCCATATTTGGCGGCCAGCGCGACGAGGCTTGGCTGGGCCAGGACCTCGGGATTGGCAGTCAAGGTCCAGAAGCTCTGGTAGAGAATGCCGTTGTTGCCGCAAAAGGCGCGAAGCCGCCGGTCGTATTTGGTCTTGGCATAGAAGCGGTTCTGGACCAGCGCCGGCTTGATCCGAGCCTGTCGGCAAAGGGTTTCGAGCCGGCGCAGGTCGTAGCAGTTGCTGATGCCCAGTTGACGGACGCGGTCTTGCTCGCAAAGGCCTTCCATGGCGCGCCACACCTCCAGCGTATCCGTGTCTTCGGGATAGGGGGAATGGAGGACCAGCCCATCGAGATAATCGGTGCGCAGGTTGGTGAGCGAGGCCTGGAAGGATTGCCGCACCTGCTCGCCCAGGCTGGCCTTGGGATCGTAGGGGATAGTGTCGGGGTCCTGCCCTGCGACGGCAGTGAACTTGGTTTGCAGATAGATGTCCGCGCGAGTGAGCCCGGATCCCAACACGGCCGCCAGTCCCTCGCCCACCCCCGGCTCGTGGTAGTGCTTGGGCTGGCAGGCGGTGTCGATGCCGCGAAAGCCCGAGCGCAGCGCCAGTTCCACCAGCGCGGCGGTGCGTTCCTTTTTCCAGGCCGTGCCGTAGAGGATCCGGGGCATGGCCACCCCGCGCGCGGAGACGATGCGGCCCGGGTCTTCGCCGCTGCCCGTCGAGGCTCGATCCGCAGCCGGCATGCTCAGGCCTCCACGGGCGTGCGAACCGGGGTCGGCCTGGCGGGAAAGCGCTGTGGTTTCATCATTTCCCTCCCCGTCCTCAGGCCGCCCCGGTAAAGACCGTCAGCACCCCGGTGTAGCCGTAGAGATGGTGGCGGGCGATCTCCCCGCCCGCGAAGAAGCCGATCAGGGGCACCGGGCCCAGGGCCTCGCTGACCATCTGGAATTCCGCGTTGCGGTGGCCGAAATGGGGGCCGCCCCGCCCGGAACAGCTGATGTACAGGGCGCCCCGGATGCCGCCGGCGGCCTCCGCCTGGGCCCGGACCTCCCCGACGATGCGCAGCAGGTCATGCTTGGCCGCCTCCGCGTTGCGCTTGCAGAAGGCGAGCTTCATGCCCGCCGCGATCTGCTCCGCCACCACCAGGACGCCGCTCTGGCGCCCGACACCCAGCAGATGGCGCACCTCGGTATTGGTGCCGAACTGGCCGGGCTTCGCGGACACGTCCTCGTCGGCGGCGATCAGCCCCGCGAGGGTCTGGGCCAGTTCATTGCGCAGCTCCGGGTCGGGGATGTCGAGGCTCAGGCCCAGGTCCTCCAGCACGCAGTCCAGCGCCCGGTCCTTGTCGAGGGTCACCAGATAATTGCCTTCGGCGCGGGTGATGGTGCGCTGGGGGCCGACGGGCTGGCAGCCCTGGGTGACCCGGGACAGCACCGGTACCTCTGGGCCGAAAGCCACCCCGGAAAGGCCGCCGAGGAACACCTCGTCGGCGAAGCACAGGGGCTGGTTCCGCGCCGAGGACAGGCCGCCGAACAGGTAGCCGGTGGTGGTCTTTCCGCTCAGGTCCTTCAGTTGGATCGGCAGGTCGGGGCTGCCACCGTCCGCATGGACCAGCGCGGTGAAGGCCTCGAAGCCGTTCGAGCCGCCTTCCGGGGGCGTTTGCAGCGGCTGAGGGCTGGAAAACAGCTTGAAGGAGTCCGGCGGCAGATCGGCCAGCATGAGCACCATGGCCGGCTCGTCGAAATATTCCACCCCTTCCGCCCCCACGCCGACGCCCACCGTGCCCACCCAATGGACCCCCGGCATGTGCTCGCGCAGCGCCTCCATGATGTTCCCCGCCGCCTGGGTGTAATGGTCGGTGAGGTAGCACCAGCCCAGATTGGGCCTGGGGGCATCCTGAAGCTGGTAGCGGACCTGGCCCCAGCAGGACCCCAGCGCGATTTCCCATTTGGCATCGCCGGCATGGGCACAGATGAACTTGCTCATATGAGGATATCTGCACGAAAGGTGTGGGGCCGAAAGGAAAGGCACACAATGCCCGCCGGAAGCCGAGGCGCCGTCATGGCATGTTGGCGATCGCCATGTGCGGCAAACCCGCTGTTCAGGCCATCCTGTGACGGGAAGCATGTGTCGGAGAATGACAGCGTCTGGTTCATCCTTCGAGACGATGCAATCAACATGCCGGCAATCGCCGTCACGCGCCTTTCCCGAGCCGCGCTCTTGTGTTCGACGCTCCATGTTCGAAAACAAGCCTGTGCTCCGTCTTGCCGGGCCGGCGGCGCGTTCGTCCGTGAAGGGGCGTGTCCCTCTGGCACGCCCGGTGCTTGGGCCTGCACTGAAGGCCTGATCACGGCACGGAGCACCCGGTCCATGGCGATTTCCAAACAATCGGGGGAGCATATCCCGCCACGCACGGCGCCGGCGGGGGCTCGTCCATGACCATAAGAGCCATCCTGACCGACATCGAGGGGGCCGCCGGTCCCCTGTCCTTTCTGAAGGAAACGTTGCTGCCCTATGCCCGGGAGCAGCTTGGCGCCTTCATCGCCACCCATGCCGAGGATGACGATATCGAGGAGGCGCTGGAGGAAGCCGGGCGCCTCATGGGCGGCTTTTCGCTGAAGCCCGTGGAGGCGGAGGCGCTGCTGCAGCGCTGGATGAAGCAGGGGCGCAATCCGACACCCCTCAAGATCATCCAGGGCCGGATCTGGCAGCAGGGCTATGAGGCGGGCGCCTTCACCGCCGAGATCTTCCCGGATGTGGCACCGAGCCTTGGCGCCTGGAAGGAGGCCGGGATCCGCCTGTTCACCTATTCGTCCAGCTCCGAGCTGGCGCAGAGGCTGTGGCTCGGGTCGGCGGGGGCGGAGCTGTTCGAGGGCTTCTTCGATACCCGCGTCGGCCAGAAGCTGGAGGAAGAATCCTACAAGGCCATCGCCGAGCAACTGGCCTTGCCGGCGGCGGAGATCCTGGTGCTGTCCGAGAATGAGGACGAGCTGGATGCCGCCAAGGCCGCCGGCCTCGCCACTACGCGGATCGCGCGGGAGGGCGGCGGGGGCGGCAACCATCCGGTGGCCGTAGATTACGCTGCGGTGACCATTGGGTAGGGCGGGCGCAGCGCATTTCACCGACTGAAAGCTGGGACAAAGCTGGGACATGGCACGCTTCACCGTACAGACGCGCAACGGCGACCAGATGGAGGTGACGGGCCGGGACGGCGCGACCTTGTTGAAGGCCATGCGCAAGGCGGGCGTGGAAGAGGTGGTCGCCCAGTGCGGCGGCGGCTGCGCCTGTGCCACCTGCCATGTCTATGTGACCCCACCCGAAGGGGTCGTGCTGCCGCAGGTCGGGCCGGGAGAAGCCCGGATGCTGGCGACGAGCCGCTACCGCACCCTGGCCTCCCGGCTGTCCTGCCAGCTCAAGCTGGAACCGGGTCTGGAGCGGATGCTCGTGGTGATCGCGCCCGACGATGGTGGCGATTTCTGAGCGCCGGGCGTCCGGCGCTCCGAGCCGGCGCGTTCGGCTCTGCGGCCACGTCAGGACAGGAAGTGGCCCATGGCGATGCCGGCCAAAGCGGCGGCGGCGGCGATCCCCAAAGTCTCCAGCGTGGCGCGCACCACAGAGCGTTTCGCCACCAGCCCGCGGCCGATGCCGAGCGCCACCAGCAGCACGGTGGTGAGCACGAGGGAGACGATGCGGGCGCTGTCCATGGGCAGGAAGGCGAACGGCAGCACCGGCGTGAACCCGGCGAAGAGGTCTGAAATGAACATCCAGAAGGCATGGGACGTGGGGCTCGCCCCGTCGTCCGCTTCGGCCAGTTCCGTGCGCAGGCCTGCCACGGCGCGCGGCGCGCGGGCGAAGGCGTCGGCCACCAGCGTCACATCCTGGGGCGCCATGCCGCTGCGGGCGAGCGCCGACGTGATGGCCTGCGCCTCGGTGTGCGCTATGAGCGGATCCACCGGTCCGTCGCGGCGGGCCCGGCGGGCATCCCGCACCGATTCGGCATCGAGATAGCTGCCCGCCATCATGGACACGGCCGCGGCCGCCGCCCCCGTGGCCCCGGCGATCAGCACCGTCTGCGGATCATCGGTGCTGATGGCGACACCGAAGACGAGGCCGAAGATGGAGACGGTGCCGTCCTCCATGCCGAACACCACGTCGCCAATGGAGGCCTTGAGCGAGGCGAGGATGCGCGCGGCTGCCGACATGCGTGTTTCCCTTCGGGCCGATCCTGACTGTTGCGCCCATGGTGCCCCTTTCCCCCCGCGGAGGTAAGAGGTGCGCCGGCGGGGCGTAAGGCCGCCCCACGCGGCAGGCATGGCGCGCCGTAGGCTGCCCGGAGTCGAAGTCCTGGTGAGGTGACGCCGCATGCTGAGGCGCGGCCGGTGGGCGAGATGCCCAAGCCGGCGTGCGTTCATGAGGAGGGCCGGGCTTTCAAAGTCCGGGAGCAGGCGGTCTTCAGGCTTGGTGGATGGGTAGTGGCGCGGGGGGAAGGGCAAGCCTGCCCCGCCACCATCTTATACCAAGGGCTCCGGTCTTTGACCGGCGCCGAGAGGGTCGCGCTCAGGCGCCGCGCGGGCTTGACCAAAGGCCCATGAGTCAAGCTCACGGGCCTTTGGTATTATGTCGGTTGGCCTGTGATCAGGCCGGCTTGAACGCCTGCCCGGCGAAGGGCAGGCGATGGACCGGCCGGCCGGTGGCGGCGAGCACCGCATTGGCCACGGCGGGCGCGAGGGGCGGCACGCCCGGCTCGCCCACGCCCGTAGGCGCCGCGGCCGACGCGACCATATGCACTTCCACCTTCGGCATCTGCGACATGCGCAGGGGCTCGTAGGTGTCGAAGTTGGCCTGCTCCACGGCGCCCTTGTCGAGGGTGATGGCATCATGAAGCGCGGCCCCGAGGCCGAAGCCGATGCCGCCCTCGATCTGGGCCCGCACCACGTCCGGATTGACCACCACGCCGCAATCCACCGCCGCCACCACGCGCTCCACCTTCACGCCGGAATCGGCGAGGGAAATCTCCACCACCTCC
The DNA here is from genome assembly GCF_008364685.1 of Xanthobacter oligotrophicus. Taxonomy (GTDB): domain Bacteria; phylum Pseudomonadota; class Alphaproteobacteria; order Rhizobiales; family Xanthobacteraceae; genus Xanthobacter; species Xanthobacter oligotrophicus. The sequence goes on along the minus strand of NZ_VTTL01000002.1, from coordinate 425,042 downwards.
GCCACATAGGTGTTGAAGCTCTTGTGGGCGGCGATGCCGCGGGTGCGGCCCGCCGGCAGCGGCGTGCCCCAGCCCGCCTTGTCGGCGGCGAGGCGGATGACGGCTTTCAGCCGTTCGTCGGTGGCATGGGCGAGGCGGAAGGCCACCGGGTCCTGCCCCGCCGCGCGGGCGAGCTGGTCCATCACCACCTCCACCGCATAGGCGGTGTGGGTGTGGCCCACCGAGCGCCACCACAGCACCGGCACGCCGGCCTTCATGGTGGTGAGCTCCACCTTCACGTTGGGAATGTCGTAGGCGCCGTGGGTGCCCTCGATGGAGGTCTCATCGACGCCGTTCTTCACCATGACCTGCTCGAAGAAGGTCCCGGCGAGAATGGACTGGCCGACCACATGGTGATGCCACGCCACCGGCTTGCCCGAGGCATCCACCGCCGCGCGCACCTTGTGGACGTAGAACGGCCGATAATAGCCGGCCTTCATGTCGTCCTCGCGGGTCCACACCAGCTTCACCGGCACGCCCTTGCCGTGAGCCTTGGCGATGGCCACCGCCTCCACCACGAAGTCGGAGCTGGCGAGCGCGCGGCGGCCGAAGCTGCCACCGGCCCACTGGCTGACGATCTCCACCTTGTCCGGCGCCACGCCGGCGGTGCGGGCCGCGTTGGGCAGGTCGGCCGAGGGGAATTGCGAGCCGGTCCAGATGGTGACCGCCCCGTCCTTCACCTGCGCCGCCGCGTTCATGGGCTCCATGGCGGCGTGGGCGAGATAGGGGAACTCGAACTCGGCCTCCACCAGCTTCACGCCGGGGGCCTTGAGCGCTGCCTCCACGTCGCCGTGGGCCTCCACCGGCAGGCCGGGCTTGGTGAGCGCGCCGCGATAGTCGGCGAGGATGTCGGCGGTGCTGCGAGTCTCGGCGCCGCTTTCGTCCCACTCCACCTTCAGGGCGTCGCGGCCCTTGATGGCGGCGTGGGTGGTGGTGGCCAGCACGGCGACGCCCTGCGGCACCATCACCACGTCCTTCACGCCCTTCACCGCCTTCGCGGCGGTGGCGTCGAAGCTCTTCGGCGTGGAGCCGAAGCGCGGCGGATGGGCGACCACCGCCACCAGCATGTCCGGCAGCTTGAGGTCCTGGGTGTAGATGCGGGCGCCCGTGGTCTTGGCCACGTTGTCCACCCGGTGGACGCCTTCCTTGCCGATGAGGGTGAAGGCGGCGGCCTCTTTCAGCTTCGGCTCGGCAGGCACCTGCTCCTTGGCGGCGGCCTCGGCGAGGGCGCCGAAGCCGGCGCTGCGGCTGCCGGCGCTCACCACGCCGTTCGAGACCTTGACGGTGGAGGGATCGACGCCCCACTGCTTGGCTGCGGCGGCCACCAGCATGGCGCGGGCGGCGGCTCCCGCCGTGCGGTAGACGGTGTAGCTCGCGGCGATGGAGGTGGAGCCGCCGGTGCCCTGGGCGCCGCCGAACAAGGCGTTGCCGTAGGTCTTGGCGTCGGCGGGGGCGAACTGGGTGGTCACCTTGGACCAGTCTGCATCCATCTCGTCGGCGGCGAGGGTCGCAAGGCCGGTGGCGATGCCCTGGCCCTTGTCGAGATGCTTGACGATGACGGTGACCGTGCCGTCCGGCGCGATCTTGACGAAGGGGTTGAAGGCTTGCCCGGCTGCGTCCGCGCCGGCCGGAGCGGCGTGCGCCACCTCAGGTCTGAGCCCGAGCACGAGGCCGATGCCCGCCCCGCCCATGGCGGCGAGGACGAAGCGGCGGGAGAGCGGCGTCTGCGCGGCGCCGGAGAGCGCGGCGGCAAGGCCGGAAACGGCGCCCGGCTCCAGCTTCTGTAGCATGTGCATGTATCAGGCCTCCAGCCGGCGGGCCGCGTCATGGATCGCGGCCCGGATGCGGTGGTAGGTGGCGCAGCGGCAGACATTGCCGTCCATCGCCGCGTCGATGTCGGGATCGGTGGGCTTCTTGTTCTCGGCCAAAAGCGCCACGGCGGACATGATCTGCCCGGACTGGCAATAGCCGCACTGGACCACGTCGAGGCTGACCCAGGCAGCGCGGACCGCTTCGGCCTCGCGGCCCTGGATGCCTTCGATGGTGACGACCTTGCCGTCGCCGACATCGCCGAGCGCGGTCTGGCAGGACCGCACCGGGGTGCCGTCGAGATGCACGGTGCAGGCGCCACACAGGGCCTGGCCGCAGCCGAACTTGGTGCCGACGAGATCAAGTTCGTCGCGCAGGACCCAGAGCAGCGGGGTATCGGGATCGGCGTCGACGGTGCGCGCCTGTCCGTTCACGGTGAGTGTGACGGCCATGGGTACCTCGTTGTTGCGAGAGGCACAGCCGCATCTGTGCTCGATAGGGGAGGGGGACGCGTATTCCACACGCCCCAAGGAACCATGGCGTCGCCCCGACGCAGATGGTTCCAGACCGGTATGCTAGCCCGCTTTCTTGACGGATTCCAGACTGCGGCGGCTTCACGATCCGGGGAGCACGCGCGGAAGGGCTACTTGTCGTTTCCGGGATCCTGTGGAAGTTACGCGCGATAAATCGAGAAAATTGATCGCTCATTCGGAGATCGGCATGGTGGCCGCGCGGTGCAATCCTCCGGCAGACCCGTTTCGCGCCGTGGCCAAAGCCGGGCAAGATCGCGAGTCCGCCCGCTTCGCGCGGCGGGGCATGACGGGCATGGACACCGGCGGGGCCTCGCATGGAGGCGCATGAGGCGGCGCTCGCGGCGCTGGGCCGCCGGGGCCGGCTGCGCACGCTGGCACCCGCGCAGGGGGCCGATTTCGCCTCCAACGACTATCTCGGCCTCGCCCAGTCCGAGGAACTGCGGCAGGCGGCCGCCGCCGCGCTGGCCCGCGGCGTGCCGCTCGGGGCCGGCGGATCGCGCCTGCTGCGCGGCAACCACCCGGAGCACGAGGCACTTGAAGCCGAGGCAGCGGCCTTCTTCGGCGCCGAGGCGGCCCTGTTCTTCGCCGGCGGATTTGCCGCCAACGCCGCGCTGGTATCGACCCTGCCGCGCCGGGGCGATCTTGTGGTCTATGACGAACTGATCCACGCCAGCGTCCATGAGGGCCTCGCCGGGGCTTCGTCGGCCGAGCGCGTGGAGGCCGTGGCCACGCGGCATGCCGACGCGGGAGGCGTGGACGACGCCATCCGCACCTGGCGCGCCAAGGGCGGGCGGGGCCGGGCCTGGATCGCGGCGGAAACCCTCTACAGCATGGACGGCGATTTCGCCCCGCTGGACGATCTGTGCGCCGTGGCCGAGCGGCACGACGCCATGCTGCTGCTGGATGAGGCCCACGCCACCGGCGTCTATGGGCCGGCGGGGCGGGGCCTTGCCGCGCATCTGGAAGGGCGCGCCAACGTGGTGACGCTGCACACCTGCGGCAAGGCGCTGGGCGTCATGGGCGCGCTGGTGTGCCTGCCGCGCGGGCTGAAGGATTACATGGTCAACCGTTCGCGGCCTTTCATCTACGCTACGGCGCCGTCGCCGCTGCTGGCCGCCACCGTGCGGGCGGCGCTGACCCTCGTCGAGGCGGCGCAGGACCGGCGGGACCGCCTCATGGCGCGCATCGCCCATGCCCGGGGGGCGTTGGCGGGGATCGGCCTGCCGGCGACCTCTTCGCAGATCCAGAAGGTCATTCTCGGCTCGGACCGACGGGCGACCGCTATCGCCGCCGCCTTGCAGGCGCAGGGGTTCGACGTGCGCGCGATCCGCCCGCCCACTGTCCCGGAGGGCACCGCGCGCCTGCGCGTCGCGCTCACGCTCAACGTTCCTGAAACGGCTCTGGACGCGCTGGTGGATGCCCTCAGGCTGGCCCTCGCGGCGGAACCGGGAACGAAGGCGGAAAGGTCGGCCCCATGACCGGCTACATCGTCACCGGGACGGACACCGGTATCGGCAAGACCGTGTTCGCGGCTGCCCTCGCAGGCGCCCTGGATGCGGCCTACTGGAAGCCGGTGCAGGCTGGCCTGGACGAAGAGACGGATTCTCAGGTGGTGCAGCGGCTGTCGGGCCTCGCGCCCGATCGCATCCTGCCGGAAGCCTACCGACTCGCCCTGCCGGCCTCTCCCCACCGGGCGGCGGAGGCCGAGGGCATTGCCATAGACCCGGACGCGCTCGTGCTTCCGGTGACTACGCGACCACTGGTGGTGGAAGGGGCCGGCGGACCGCTGGTGCCGCTCACCCGCCGCCGGCTCTTCGCCGATGTGTTCGCGGCGTGGGGATTGCCGGTGATCCTGTGTGCGCGCACCAGCCTCGGCACCATCAACCACACGTTGCTCGCCATCGAGGCCCTGTCGCGGCGGGGCATCGCGATCCATGGCGTCGCCTTCATCGGCGACGCGAACGAGGACAGCGAGCAGATCATCGCTGACCTTGGCGGCACGCGCCGCCTCGGGCGCCTTCCGCACCTGTCCGCAGTGGCGCCCGACACGCTCAAGGCGGCCTTCGCGGACGCCTTCACGCTGGATGATTTCCGCCGAGAGGACCTCCGGCCATGACCGCAAGCCCTTCTCCCGTCTGGCATCCCTTCACCCAGCACGCGCTTGCGCCGGAGCCGCCGGTGGTGGTGCGCGGACAGGGCGCGTGGCTGGAGACCGCCGCCGGCGGGCGCATCCTCGATGCCATTTCCTCGTGGTGGGTCATCACCCACGGCCATTGCCATCCGCGCATCGTCGCCGCCATCGCGGAACAGGCCGCGCAACTCGACCAGGTGATCTTCGCCGGCCATACCCATCCGGCTGCCGAAGCGCTGGCGCGCGGCCTCGTGGCCATGACGCCGGAGGGGCTCGATCACGTCTTCTTCTCCGACAGCGGCTCTACCGCCGTGGAGGTGGCGCTGAAAATGGCTGCGGGCTACTGGCGCCACACCGGTGAGCAGCGCACCCGCATCCTCGCGCTGGAGCACGGCTATCACGGCGATACCATCGGCACCATGTCGGTGGGCGCGCGCGGCGTCTACAACGCGGCCTACGAGCCGTTCCTGTTCGAGGTGACGCGGCTGCCGTTTCCGCAGGCCGGCCGCGAGCAGGCGACCCTGGACGCGCTGGAAGCCGCCTGCCGGGAGGCGCCCGCCGCGCTGCTGGTGGAGCCGCTGATCCTCGGCGCCGGCGGCATGTACATTTATGGCCCGGCGGTGCTGGCCGAAATGGCGGCGATCTGTGCCCGCCACGGCGTGCTCTTCATCGCCGACGAGGTGATGACCGGCTTCGGCCGCACGGGCACCCTGTTTGCCTGCGAACAGGCGGGCGTGGTGCCGGACATCGCCTGCTACGCCAAGGGCCTCACCGGCGGCTCGCTGCCGCTGGCCGTCACCCTGTGCCGGAGCGCCATCTTCGATGCCCATTATTCCATCGACCGGGCGCGCACCTTCTTCCATTCCAGTTCGTTCACGGCCAATCCCATCGCCTGCGCGGCGGCCGTCGCCAACCTGAAGATCTGGGCGGAGGAGCCGGTCGGCAGGCGCCTCGCCGCCCTCGGGTCGGCGCAGGAAGATCGCCTCGCGCGCTTTCGCGACGACCGGCGCTTTGCCAACGTGCGCCGCCTCGGCACCATCACGGCGCTGGACCTTGCGGCGCCCGATCCCGGCTATCTGGCGGATGTGGGGCCGCGGCTTGCCGCCTTCTTCCGGGACGAGGGGCTGCTCATTCGACCCCTTGGCAACACGCTGTATGTGATGCCGCCCTATTGCACCACGGCTGAGGACCTCGACCTCGTCTATGGGGCCATCGCCACAGCGGCCGACCGCTTCGGGCGGGCTTGAGCATGGCAAAAGCACCCATCGTCGGAACCCGCATCGCCGGCTTCGGCCACTACGCGCCGGAACAGGTGGTGACGAGCGCGCAGATCGAGCGTGGGCTGGGCCTTGCGGAGGGGTGGATCTTCGGGCGCACCGGCATCCGCGCGCGGCGGGTGGCGGCGCCGCACGAGGCGGTGAGCGACCTTGCGTGCGCGGCCGCCGAAATGGCTCTGGCCGATGCGGGGCTCCCCAAGGCCGCCATCGGCCTCACCCTGCTGGCCACCAGCACCCCGGACCATCTGCTGCCGCCGACCGCGCCCCTGCTGGCCCACCGCCTCGGCCTGCCTGCGAGCGGCGCGGTGGACCTGACCGGGGCCTGCGCCGGCTTCCTCTATGCGCTGGTGCTGGCCGACGGCTTCGTGCGGACGACCGGTCGCGCGGTGCTGGTGGTAGCGGCCAACATCCTGTCGCGCCGCATCGATCCCGCCGATCCGTCGACGGCGGCGCTGTTTGCCGATGCGGCGGGGGCCGTGGTGCTGGCCCCCTCGCCACGGGACGGGGCCGGCGTGGTCGGGTCTTGCCTCGCCTCCGACGGGTCGGGCTACGATCTCATCCAGATCCCCGACAGCGGCAGCCGCTTGTCGGCGACGGGTCAAGCCGGGGCCGGGCGGATGGTGATGCGGGAGGGTCGCACGGTGTTTTCCCGGGCGGTGGTCATGATGGCCGCCTCTTGCCGCACGGCGCTGGAAGAGGCCGGGCTCACCCTGGATGACGTGACCCATTTCCTGCCGCACCAAGCCAATGCCCGCATCATCACGGCGGTTGCGGAGAAGCTCGCCATCGGGCCGGAACGGACCCTGTCGAGCGTTGCCGACTATGGCAATTCGTCCGCCGCCACCGTGCCCTTTACCCTGTCGGCGCTGCGCGCCACCCGGGCCTATGGGGAGGGCGACGTGCTGCTCATCGCCGCCGCCGGCGCCGGCCTCACCGGCGGCGCCGCCGTTTTCCGGTTCTAGAGCGCGTGCCGCTGTTCGGCCTCAGGGCTTGAATGCGGCGCAGGCGATGCGCGCGCCGGCGCCGCCGATGGGCTGGGTGGTGTGGTCGTCCGGCGCAGCATGAACCACGAGGGCAAAGCCCGTCGCAGAAAGCAGACCGTTGGCGCCGGTGAGGCCGACGGGGCTCGTCACCTCGGCGGACACCGAGCCGTCGGCGCCGGCGAAGATGTTGGGCAGGTCGCCCTCGTCGGGACCGTTGGGATTGAGCAGGCCGTGGGCCTTGCCGCCGTGGTTCACATGCGCCTTGGAGGCCAGGAACTTCTCGGTGTCCGAGCAGTCGGCCACCGCGTGGAAATGGATACCGTGCCAGCCGGGCGGGATGGCGCCGGGCTGAAGGGCGAGGCGTACGATGGTGACGCGGTCGGTCCCGGTGGCGGTGGCGGTGCCGATGGGCTTGCCGTTATTGCCGACCAGGTCCGCCTTGACCACGGTGGGCGCCGGTGCGGCGGGTGCTGCCGGTGCGGGGGTCTGGGCCAGTGCAGCCGGCGCGCCGGCGATCAGGATCGAAGCTGCGAGAAGCCATTGTTTCGAGCCCATGGGATGCCTTCCTTGTCCTGCGGCGCGCTTGGCGCGCGTTTCTCGAACTGCGGCGTGCTTATACCACTGGCTCGGGCCGCAGGTCTCGGAAATGGGGAGGGCAGGGACTTCCGCAAGCCGCAGGAGGCGCGGCGCCGGTATCCGGGGCGTGCCGGTGCGCGGGGCATGATCTGCGGTCTGCGAGAGCGTCTGGCCGTGCCCCCAAGCGGCAGAACGACTTCCCGCCTTCCGCAGCCATGGAACCGCGACGGCGAATGACGGGACCCGGTCGCCATCCGGCTACGCCACGGCGCTCTGGCCCGTGGCGAGGACCGGCGCCGCCGGCAGGCCGTCGCGGACGGTGGTGAAGAAGTCGGTGGGCCCCATCTGGCCGCCTTTCAGCACCACTTCCAGCCCGTCATAGAGGGGATCATCCGACCATGCCCGGCACAGGGGCGCGCCGGGGGCGAGGCCGGCGGCGATGTCGAGGGCGAAGGCGTTGAGCGCCTCCATCACCTCACCGGAACTGTCGCCCCCCGCCACCATGATGCGGCGGACAAGCCGGGCTTCCACCATGCGCCGCATGATCTCCGCCAGCACGGTGCCGACCGTCCGCGCCGCATCCGCGCGGGTGAGGCCGAGGGCGGCCGCCGTCTGGTCGAAGGCGAGGACGTGGGGATCGTCCGGCCCCTCGGCGCTGTAGATCACCGGGCTTTCGCCGCGCCCGAGCGCCGCGCGGGCGACCTCCAGCGTGCGGGCAATCTCCGCCTCGCGGGCGGCCGGATCGAGGGCGCGGGATAGGCCCAGCCGCTCGGTGTGGAAGCCGTGGGTTCGCGCCCAGCCGATCTGGGCGGCGGTGACCGGGGAGCAACTGCCGCTCACCACCGCGATCTGCGGCACGCCCGCCGCCGCCGGCAGGCCGGGCTGCGTGGGCAGAACGTCGAGCCGGCGCCAGTGGGCGGCCAGCGCATATTGCAGGCCGGAAGAGGAGGCGGAGAACAGGCCCTCGCCCCGGTTCTCCCAGATGAGGCGGCCGGCTTCGGCCAGCGTGTCCTCGTCCATCACGTCGATCAGCACCACGGGGGTGTCGTCGTCCTCCAGCGTGGCGCGGCGGGTGTCGGCGTTGCCGGCACGGATCTGGGCCATGTCGATGAGGTCGATGCGCCGTGCCGTCTGGCGGGCGAGATGGCGGCCAAGGTCCGCCTCGTCCATGGGCGTCACCGGATGGCGCGACATGGTGGGGTGGCGGTCGAGGCGATAGGTGGTGCCGTTCACGGTGACGAACAGGTTGCCGAACATCTGGAACCGGCCGAGGCGCGGCACGCCCACCACCATGGGGCTCCAGCGCCCGCCCATCGCCCCAACGCCCAGATCCACGGCACGGCCGATGGAGCCCACGTACGGGGCGGAATCGAAGGTGGAGCAGACCTTGTAGTGCAGGATCGGCGCGCCCAAGGCCTTGAGCCGGGTGAACACGGCCGGCAGCTCGGCGTCCATCCACTCAGGTGAGCGCCCGCGCGAGGAGCCGGCAAGGCCGATGCAGCGCACGCCGGGAAACCGGGCCAGCATCTCGTCCGTGGGCAGGCGCAGGAACAGGACAGAGGGCACGCCCGCCGCCGTGATGGCTTCCAGCGCATCGGTGGAGCCGGTGAAGTCGTCGCCGTAATAGGCCAGCAGCAGGCCGGCGGGCCATGAGGCGGCGGAAGAGGCGCCCGCCGTCATCGCCAGAACCCGAGGGCGCTGCGCAAAGCGGGGCTGCGCGTCGCCTCGTCCTCCAGGCTGGCGCCGGCCATGGCGGCGCGCCAGGCCGCACGCAGCGCCTCCACCCCCGCCGGCACCCCTGCCGGATGGCCGAAGATGCCGCCCCCTGCCGTGTGGATGAGATCGGCGCAGCCGATGGCCGCATAGGTCTCCGCTGCCTGCCGCCCGGTCTGGCCGGAGGAGAACACCGGCATGGCCTCCATGGGCGCCTTATCGTTGAGGGGCGAGAGCACCGCCCGCGCGGCGGCGATGACGCTGTCGTTGGGTTCCGAGAATTTGTTGTCGAGCCCGTTCACGTGCAGATGGTCCACGCCCGCCAGCCGCCACAGCTGCTGCCAGGGGGCATAATCCCACCCCAGCGACGGGCAGCGGTAGAGAGTGCCCCAGCCGGCGCGATGGCCGTGGATGGGCAGCTGGGTGTGTCGGCGGATCTCGCGCACCCCCACGAGGCCGGTGGAATTCAGGCACACCATGACGCAGGTGCCGCCCTCGGCAAGCACCAGGTCGTGGCGGCGGCGCATCTCATCGAGGTCGCCGGTGATGTTGAAGGCCACCATCACCTTGCGTCCGCGCCGGTCGGCGGCGTCGTTCACCACGCGCATCACCGCTTTCACCCGCGCCTCGAACGGGCAGCGGCCGCCGTCGGCCTGCAGTTCGTCGTCCTTGATGAAGTCGATGTCGCCGGCGATCAGCTCGCGCACCTGCTGGGCGGTCTCTTCCGGCGTGAGGCCGATGGACGGCTTGATGATGGTGCCGATGATCGGCCCCTGCGCCACCCCGGCCAGCTTGCGGGTGCCGGCGATGCCGAACGCCGGACCGGCGAAGGCGCCGGTGAAGGAGGCCGGCAGCTTCAGGTCCAGCAGGCGCAGGCCGGAGACTTGGTGCAGCTCGAACAAATTGCCGGCGATGGTGGACATGAGGTTCGGCAGGGACGGGCCGAAATTCTCCACCGGCCAGGACAGTTCGAGAATGGCGCGGGTGTATCGGTCTGAGACCATGCCCCCGGGCAGGCTGGGCGTGTCCGCCGTATCGAGGATGTCGAGCCGTTCCACCCGCGCGCCGGAGCGCTCCTTCAGCTCCGCGGTCTCGGTGGCGAGCGCCACGAAGGTGCCGCTGGACTGCTCGCCGGCGATGACTTCGGCGGTGCGGGCCGGGTCGCCGCCGGTCTCCATCCAGTAGGTGGCATAGACGCGTTCGCTCATGGCACAGGTTCCTGCAGCCGTCTGTGTGTAGCGCGGCCCGGCCCCCTCTGCGATGCAGGAGAGGAGCCGGGCCGTGAAGCGGGGCGGGGGATGGTCCCTTTGGGGATGCCCCCGTCCGCGCGATCAGGTGATGCGGCGGATGCTCTCGGCGATTTCCGGCTTGTCGAGGCACTTGATCCAGTCGTCGCGCATGAGGCGCGGCTTGCCGAACTGGATGGCCTTGTTGCAGGCGTCGGAGAACACGCCGGGGATCTCCTTGAAGATCACCGCGGCGAGAATGTTCATGTGGCCCAGCAGGAAGTCGCGGGCGCATTCCTCCGGCACGCCGCGGCGCACGGTCTCGTCCATGGCCTCGCGCATCACGTCGAGCAGGGTGGCGCAGATGGTCTCCGACAGGCCGGGCTCCAGGATCGCCATCTGGTCCACCGTGAGGCGGTATGAGCGCAGGATGGGGGCGTATATGGCCTTCGCCACCGCCTCGCCCAGGGCGAACGCCTCGTCCGGCCCCTGCATGAGGGCGGAGGTGATGGACTGCTTGGCTCCCGCTCCGCCGAAGAAGTCGCGCCGCGCCACCGGGTCGGTCTCGTCGTTGAAGATGAGCGGGTGGCAGGGGTGGGAGACGAAATAGATGAGGTCCGGGCGGTCCGGCAGGTGGCCGGCGAAGGGGGCAGCCGCGTCGAGCAGCATCACCATGGTGCCCGCCTTCAGTTTCGGCGAGATGCTGTGCGCGACCTTGCCGATGAGGGTGTCGGGCACGGCCAGGATGACCACGTCGGCACCGTCGAGGGCGGCGTCGATCTCGGTGCAGTCCACGCCCACCTCATCCTTGAGGCGCTTGCGGCCGATGTCGCTGACCTCCACGTGGGCAACCTGGAAGTCCGACTTGGCGAGGTTCTTGGACAGGCGCACGCCCATCTTCCCGCCGGCGCCGAACAGGGCGATCTTCGCGTTCATTCCGGTATCTCCAACACTCCGGGACAAGGTCCCTGATGAATGGGGCCGGTTCGCCCGGCCCCCTGTTTATCAGGCCGAGCGGGCGGCCATGGCCGCTGCGTCCGGCACGCTGTCGCGCTGCCGCGCCACCACCAGGGTGAGGACGGCGGAGAGCATCATGAAGCCGCCCACCACCAGCATGGCGACCTGGAACGAGCCTGTCGCGTCCTTCACTGCTCCGGTGATGAAGGGGGCGGCAAATCCGGCCACGTTGCCCACCGTGTTGATGAGGGCGATGCCCGCCGCCGCGCCGGCCCCCGACAGGAACCGCGCCGGGATGGCCCAGAAGTTGGGCAGCGCGGAGAAGATGGAGCAGGCAGTGATGGTGATCACCGCCACCGTGGCGGCGGGCGAGTTCATGAACAGCGCCACCGGGATGGAGACGGCGCCGATGAGCGCCGGCAGGCCCACATGCCAGGGCTTCACCCCGGTCTTCGCCGCATGCCGGCTCCACAGCAGCAGCGCCGCCGCCGCAGGCAGGTAGGGAATGGCGGTGATGAGGCCTTTCTGCATCACGTCGAACTTGGTGCCGAACTGGGCCTCGAAGCCGCCGATGATGGTGGGCAGGAAGAAGGCCAGCGCATAAAGGCCGTAGATCAGCCCGAAGTAGACGAAGGACAGCAGCCACACCCGCCCGTTCAGCAACGCGCCGGAAGCGAGGATGTTGTGCTTGCCCGCCTTGGTCTTCTCTTCCTTGGCAAGCTCGCCGGTGAGCCAGTCGCGCTCGGCGTTGGTGAGCCATTTGGCGTCGGCAGGCCGGTCCACCAGGTAGAACCAGGCGACGATGCCGACGAGGATCGCCGGAATGGCGACGCCGAAGAACATGATGCGCCAGCCGGCGAGGCCCATCAGGCCGTCCGCGCCCAGCAGCAGCGAGGCGAAGGGCGCGCCGATGACGATGGTGAGCGGCTGTGCCACATAGAACAGGGCCAGCACCTTGTTGCGGTGGCGCGCCGGCACCCACAGGCTGAGATAGAGGATGGCGCCGGGGAAGAAGCCCGCCTCGGCGACGCCGAGCAGGAAGCGCAGCACATAGAGGCCTTCCACGCTGCTCACCCACGTGAACAGCAGGGCGACGATGCCCCAGGTCACCATGATGCGGGCGAGCCAGCGGCGGGCGCCAAACTTGTGCAGGGCCAGGTTGCTCGGCACTTCCAGCAGGATGTAGCCGAGGAAGAAAATGCCCGCCGCGAACCCGAACTGGGAGGCGGTGAGGCCGAGATCGCGCGACATGCCGTTGGGTCCTGCGAAGGACACGGCGGTGCGATCCAGGAAGTTGATGAAGAACATCAGGCCAATGAACGGCACAAGCCGCCACGAGACCTTGGAAATGGCCGACCGCTCGACGGCGGACGCCTCGGGCTCCGTCATGGGATTTCCTCCAGGAAATGGTGCAGATCTTTCGGCGACTGCGCTTCTTGTTCTTGTTGCCCCGGCAGGGGGCGGCACGCGGGCCGCCGAGCCGGGGTATTGACGCTCGCCATTAGGCGCCCGACAGCGGCCGGAACAATCGATTTGTTGTCCTTGGATTGTGAGCTAAACTCACATCATGGATGCTGCGATGCAGCAATAAGAGATGCAAAAGCAGGATCTTGGCCTCATGTCGCAACTCGGCAACCAGCCCTTGCCCTCACTGGTGGCGCTGCGGGCGTTCGAGGCCACGGCGCGCCATCGCAGCATGACCCGCGCCGCCGAGGAATTGTGCGTCACCCACGGCGCGGTGAGCCGCCACATCAAGGCGCTGGAGGCGACGCTGGGGGTGCCTTTGGTCGCGCGCGGCGGCGGCGCCAGCGAGCCGACGCCCGAGGGACAACGGCTCGCCGAGGGCCTGTCCACCGCCTTCGGCCTCATCCACGCCACCCTCGACCGGCTGCGGCCCGGCCCGCTCACGCTCTCCTGCTCCGCCTCCATCATGCTGTGCTGGCTGATCCCGCGCATGGCGGGCTTCCACCGCCGCAATCCGGATGTGCAGGTGGAGCTGAACATGAATTACGACAAGGTGGATTTCAGCCGCGACAATATTTCGGTCGCCATCCGCTCCAGCACCATCGTGCCGCCACGGGACGCCATCATCCGCGAGCTGGGAACCGAATGGATCGGGCCGGTGTGCTCGCCCGATTATCTTGCCGGCCGGGACCTCACCGCGCCGGAGGATCTCGGGAGCGCGCATCTTCTGTCCACGAATACACGCCCCGAGGCCTGGCGCGACTGGGCGCAGGCCACCGGCAACGGTGACCTCGGCCTGAAGGCACAGCGCAGCTTCGAGCACTTCTACCTGTTGATCCAGGCCGCCGCCTGCGGCCTCGGCGTGGCGGTGGTGCCGCACATGCTGGCCCTGAGCGAGCTTCAGTCCGGCCGCCTCATCGCGCCCTTCGGCTTCGTGCCCGGCGGGCGGCATCTCAAGATGTGGATCGCACCGCAGGTCGCATTTCGCTCCGACCTCAGGGCACTGGAATCCTGGCTTCTGGGCGAGATGCGCAGCTTCGGCCAGCCGCCGGATCCGGCGCTCGCGGCGGTCCGTCGGTGATGTCGGGTCGCCGCATCATACCATCGGCCTCGGTCTTCGACCGATGCCAGGTGGGTACGCTCAAGCGTCGCGCGGGCTTGACCAATGGCCCATGAGTCAAGCTCACGGGCCATTGGTATCAGTCGCCGGTCCTGTCCTTGCGCAGGCGGGTGGGCGGCGCCGAGGTCCAGCGGCGCACGGCGCGGGTGAAGCTGGCGCCGGAGCCATAGCCCATCTCCGCCGCGACCTCCTGCACCCGCGTGGTGCTGGCTGTCAGCAGCGCGACGGCGCGGGCGGAGCGCTCCTGCTCGATCAGCCGCGACAGGCTGGAGCCTTCGGCGGTGAGCCGGCGCTGCAGGGTGCGCGTGCTCATGAAGGCGAAGCGGGCCATTTCGGCCAGCGTCGGCTCGCCGCCGCGGGCCAGCAGCAGCGGCAGGATGGTGCGGATGGAGCCGGCGAGGGTGCCGTCGCCACGGATCGCCCCGCTCCCCTCCGTCACCTGCTGGTCGAGGGGGACGCGGCGCTGGGAAAAGGGTCGATCGAGCACCTGATCGCTGAAGGTCACGGCCACCGCGCCGGTGAGGGTGGGGCAGACCGGGCAGCCGAAATGGGGTTCGAGCAGCGTCAGCCCCAGGACCGGATGGGGCGTGAGCTCCACGCGCTCGGGGGCGGACCCATCCTGGCCTTCGCGGGTGACCACGCTGACGATCAGGGCGGTTATGAACTGCTGCGCGACGAACAGAGCTTCGGCATCGAGCGGCACCCGGAACACGTGACGGACCGTGGCTCCGCCGGCATGGGGCGTGAAGGTGAGCATCCCGTGGGAGCCGTGGTGGAAGAAGGCGCGGGTCACCAGCTGGAACGCTTCGCGCGGGGTCTGCGACGCCCTCACCAGCACTCCGATGAAGCCGAGCTGGTCGATGCCGTCAGGGGTGACCACCCGGCAGCCAATGTCGAGCCCTTCGGCGCGTGCCACGGAATGCAGGAATTCGATGGCCGTCCGCAGGGGAATCGGCTGGTCGGGATCGGCGACGAAGGCGGGCGGCAGACCGGCATCCTGGAGCACGCGGTCCAGCGGGTGGCCGTTGTCCCTGAGCCAGATCATGAGTGGAAAGGCGGCGGATGCCCGCACGAGAGGAAGAGTTGTCGTCGCCATGTTGCTGTTGGTGTCGCTGTCCCTGTCTGGTTCGCGCCATCGTGTGCATGGTGACGCGATGGCGCGCAAGATCAAGGATTCTGCCGCGCCGATGGCGATGGGCGGCAACGCTCCGGAAACGCAGTGCTCGCTTTCATGCGATCTCGGCAGGGGACGGGTCGGTATCAGGCCGCCTCGCCGCCCGGCTCGGGCGGTCCCGAGCTGGGCGGGTGCCACCTCAGGCTGCTGTCGGGTCAGTTTGGAGGTGGTGCAACCGGTTGCAACGATCAGACTGGTGATGGTGCCTGAGAGCCCGTTTGGAAATTCGCCCATTTTGGCACTTGCAGCCCTCGCAAGAGCTTTATCACCGTCATGCCCGGGCTTGTCCCGGCCATCCACGCAGGGAGGCTGGGAGCAATTTTCGCACGCTGCCTCAAGCGGTTCGGCGTGGATACCCGGGACAAGCCCGGGCATGACGGTCGGGATTGCGGTTATACCCTTTTGAATTCCCAAACAGGCTCTGATGTCAGGCGAGGGCTTTTCCCTGCGGCGGCTGGACCTGGATGACCTTAAGCTCGTGGCGGCGACCGTCACGGGCCGTCCAGCAGATCGACTGGCCTTCGGAGAGGCCGATGAGAGCGGCCCCGATGGGCGTCATCACCGATACCCTGGCGGCGGCGATGTCCGCGTCTTCCGGGTAGACCAGCGTCACGGTGCGTGCGTTGCCGCCCGCTTCGTAGGTCACTTTGGAGCCCATCTGCACGGCGGTGGCGGGGACGCGGCTGGGGGCCACGAGGCGCGCCCTGTCCAACTCGGCGAGCAGTTCTTCCGCCACGTCGGGGATGCGGTCGAGCGCGGCTGTGGCGAGGCCGGCGAGGCGTTCGTGGTCCGGATGGCTCAGAACGAGCGCGGGCAGGCGAGGGGACCTTGATGGGGACTTGGATTGCTTCTTCATCATGAGTGTCGTCGTCATAGGAATGCCGGCATCGCACAGCCACGATCGAGCGGCAGCACGGGCAAGGCTTGGGGAATGGGGAGAGCGTTGGAGCGCCGTCATCGTGTGCCGTGCAGGCGCACGGCGAGACACATCATCACCCCGGCGCTCGGGGCGCGGAGGCCGAGCGCGGGGCTACTGTCCTGCGATGGGGCAGGGGCGGCGGAGGGTGTGGGTCGTCGCGCTCATGGGCGGATCACAGCCTGTCTGCTTACGTTATGTCAAGTGCTGTGGGCGGCGGCCGCTCGGCGCCGGTGCAACTGGTTGCACTGAAATGGACTCGGAAGCGCCGATCCAGGCGCTCCGTCGAGCGGCGGGATCACCCCGGGGCAAACGGGCGACTTTGCGGGGGCCACGTTGTATGCTCTCCGGTCTTGGCCAACATGGACCCCGTTCAGCATGTCCGTCGCCTTCACGCGCGAAAATGACCTCGAAGCGACCGCAGCCGACCTGCCAGACCGGCCGATCTCGCCGCATCCAAATCTGGTGACGCCCGCCGGGATGGCGGCGCTGGATGCGGCCCTGGGCGAGGCACGGGCCGCCTATGCGCAGGCGCAGACCGGCGATGTGCAGGCCGACCGGATGGCCATGGCGCGGGCGACCCGCGACCTGCGCTACTACAGCGCCCGGCGGGCCAGTGCCCAACTGGTCGAGGCTGTTGCGCATCCCCGGTCGGTCCAGTTCGGGACCACCGTCACCATCGACCGCGAGGATGGCCGCCGCCAGGTCTTTCGCATCGTCGGCGAGGATGAGGCCGACCCGGCCAAAGGCTCGGTGTCCTATGTCTCGCCGCTGGCAAAAGCCCTGATGAGCAAGGTCGTGGGTGATGTGGCTCTGGTGGCCGGCCGCGAGGTGGAGGTGCTGGAGATCGCTTGATGGAGCACTTTCAGCAGTGCATCGTGAATTCCCGTGCGTCCCGCTCCATCGGCCAGTGTCCTCGCGTCCCGACGAGCCCGTAAAGGTCGGCGATCACGGAGCCTTGGGCGACGAGCCATCTCGACGTCAGTGACGTGCTCTGCGTCGTTGAAATAGGGGATGACGGCTTCCGCGCCGACGCCCTCGGGCAGGACGAACTTCACCTGGGCCGGGCCTCCCGTCCAGCGCCGGCAGACTGCCTCGTCCTTCTCGTAGAGGTTGGCCAGGGCCGGCGTGATGACGCCCTCCACGACAGCCAGGCACCCCACCATGGTGGTGAGCGGGTCGCCGAGCGACCGCGGCGGCGTGTCAGGTGCGTGCGGCGGGGCGTCGGGCTAGGCTGGCGCGTCGTTGCACAACCCAGAAGCATCTGCCTTGAAGAAGATCGGCTTTCTCTCGTTCGGACACTGGACGCCCTCGCCCCAGTCGCAGACGCGTTCGGCTGCCGATGCGCTCCTCCAATCCATCGAGCTTGCGGTGGCGGCGGAGGAGTTGGGCGCCGACGGCGCCTATTTCCGCGTCCATCACTTTGCTCGCCAGCTTGCCGCGCCCTTCCCGCTGCTCGCTGCGGTGGGCGCGCGCACGCGGCGGATCGAGATCGGCACCGCCGTCATCGACATGCGCTACGAGAACCCGCTCTACATGGCGGAGGATGCCGGCGCGGCCGACCTCATCGCCGGCGGACGACTGCAGCTCGGCATCAGCCGGGGCTCGCCGGAACAGGTCATCGAGGGGTGGCGGCACTTCGGCTATGCCCCGCCGGAGGGCGAGACCGACGCCGACATGGCCCGCCGCCACGCCGAGGTCTTCCTTCAGGTGCTGCAGGGCGAGGGCTTCGCGAAGCCCAACCCGCGGCCCATGTTCCCCAACCCGCCGGGCCTGCTGCGGCTGGAGCCGCATTCCGAGGGACTGCGCGAGCGCATCTGGTGGGGCGCCAGCTCCAACGCCACCGCGGTGTGGGCGGCAAGGCTTGGCCTGAACCTCCAGAGCTCCACCCTGAAGAACGACGAGACCGGCGAACCCTTCCACGTCCAGCAGGCGGCGCAGATCCGCGCCTACCGCGCCGCGTGGGCGGAGGCGGGCCACGCCCGCGCCCCCCGCATCTCGGTCAGCCGCTCCATCTTCGCTTTGGTGGACGACCGCGATCGCGCCTATTTCGGCCGGGGCGGAAAGGACGAGGACTCCATCGGCTTCATCGACGAGAAGACCCGCGCCATCTTCGGCCGCAGCTACGCCGACGAGCCGGACGCGCTCATCCGGCAGCTCGCCGCGGACGAGGCCATCGCCGAAGCGGACACGCTGCTGCTCACCGTGCCGAACCAGCTGGGCGTCGACTACAACGCGCACGTCATCGAGGCCATCCTCACCCATGTGGCGCCCGCGCTGGGCTGGCGCTGAGGCGGTGTTCACAGCGGGCGTGGGGGCGCAACGGGCTTGCCAGGGCGCGCGTCATCTCCCCGCCGTCCTGCGCCCATGCGAAAAGGCCAAGCGCCCCGGCCGCGCGTTGCAACCGGTTGCAAAACGGCGTTCCAAGGGGGGCATGTGAGGGCCTCTCCGACCGCACCCAGCAGCTCATATACGAACGGCGGAGCTGCCGAACAGCTGCACAGCTGCCCGTCGGGCGTCGCCCTGAGCCAGTCCATGAAGCCTTCGTCGACGATGGCGGGGTGGACTGGAATGACCCGTTCGCTGGACCTCGTCTTGAGAGAGCGGCGCCCAGTGGTGGTGATCCTGAAGAACCAGGCGCCGTCCACCTCGAAGAAATCGTCTTTGCGCAGGTGCTCGGCCTCACTGATCCGCAGGCCTCCATAGACACAAATCCACGGGAGCCACCTCTTGCTGTCGCGGTTGCGGACCTTGTCCGTGCCCGCGGCGAGGCGCCTGAACGGATTTTGCACACATGAACAGTTCATGTTCCGCGTCTGTTCCGTTAAGTGCCCGCAGAACGGGTCGAGCCTGACGCTTGGCCATTCAACTCAAGGTATTGATTGCTAACGACCGGAATGGTGCTGCGAGAGAGGATTGAAAACCAACTGGCTGGGCTGTAGTCGCTGAGAATAAAAGAGAAATTTCGGATCTCTGAAGAAGCTTGTGTACCAGTCCTGGGGCGGGTGGGCAACGGGACAGAGACGGACGCGGGACAATCACTCCTCGTCGGCGAAGAAGTCCTCGTCCAGGCGCTTGAACTCGACGGCGCGGGTGAGGCGGACGCCGACATTATGCTCGATCATCAGGTCGGCGAGCTGCTGGCCGTCGATGAGGATGACGCGTTGAGTGAGGTGGCGCACGAAATCCCGCGCCTGAGTGCTGAAGGCGGACGTGGTGACGAACACGCCCTTGGTGGCGCCGAGGCCCACGAGGCTGCCAACGAAGCCCTGCACCTCCGGGCGCCCCACCGCATTCCCGGGGGCATAGCGCTTGGCCTGGACATAGACACGGTCAAGGCCGAGGCGGTCCTCATTGATGACGCCATCGACCCCGCCGTCGCCGCTGCGGCCGAGCTGCTGGGCGGCGTCGCGGTGGGAGCCACCATAGCCCATCGCGACCAGCAGGGTGACGATGACGCGCTCGAAAAAGGCGGGCGGGTTCTGGAGGATGCGGGCGAGGAGGTCCTGCCGCAGAGCGGCTTGCAAGGCGGCATAGGCGGCTTCCACCTGCTCTTCCGGCGTCACGGTGGCGGGGACGGGCGGCGGCGCCACCTCGGCACCGGCCCCGTTCTCCCCCGCGCCTTCCCGGGCGTTGCGATAGAACTCGCGGAAGGCCGGATAGGTCTCCAGCAAAGGGATGTCGATGCGGGGCGGGTTACGGGCGAGCAGCTCACGCCCGGCGGGGCTGGCCACGAAGCGGCCGCGGCTCGGCACGTCCATGAGGCCGGCGCGGGTGAGGTAGAATTTCGACCAGTGCAGGCGGTTGTGGATCACCTTCTGCCGGCCGGAGGGGAGCAGGGCCTCCCGCTCCGCCTCGCTCAGGCCGAAGTCGTTGCAGATGCGCTCTTCCAGATCGGGAATGCGTGTCTCACCCTCGGCGGCAATCTTCAGCAGGGGCAGCAGGAGGGTCTGATAGTCGGGAATGGCCATCTCACGCCTCCGCCGCCGGCCGCCGTCCGCGCCGGGCCTTGGGGGCCGTGCCGCGCTCGGTCCGGATGCGCTCCAGCAGCACGCTTGCCGGCTCGTCGGCTGGGTCCTGCGGCACCAGCTCGCCCCGGAAGGCCTTGGCGAGCAAGGCCTGATCCAGCCGATCGATGAGCTTGCGGGCGCTGGCAGCCTCGGCGGCGAGGCGATCGATCCAGTTAATCATAAGATGCGTCCGTCGAACGATCTCGCGTTGCTCAGAAAAATTAGGAAGATTTAAGGATAGGGAATTTAAAGTCGATTGATTGATATAAGGTTGTCCGCTGCCTCCAGCCAGCTGATTGAGATTAGCATTCCGGAAAAAAATAGCTGCATACTCCAAATCAACACTTTTGGAGATGGACCTAGCGTATATCGCGTTATCAGTTATCCATGCCGGCCCGGACGTGAGATGCACATTTCCGCATTGAGCCCCCACTCTGCCGATGACGAGTGTAGGAAAATCAATCAAAGGTTCGTTGTGGTAACCGCCTATTCCGTTGCCACCGATAACCGGCACAGATCCTTCAACCTGCTTCTTCGTGGGAAGGTTCTTTCCGCTTGACCAGACGAAATGGTCGGCGGGGCTTGTCGCCTCCCAGAATGTCGCGGCACCGCGCTGCATTCGCCACTCCCGCGTCAAATCCCCCCGGAAGGCGGCGGCGAGGATGGCCTGCTTGTACTTCTCGACGAGGCGGGGGATGTGGTCGAGGTGATCGCGGGCGCGTCTGGACTTGGCCGTCAGGCTGTCGATCTTCGCCACGATCCGCCGCTGTTCGGGGAGGGGCGGGAGGGGAAATGGATGAGCCAGGAATGGCCCCCGATTGATATGTTTCATCGTACTGCCGTGAAGGTGCTCCCCTTCCATCATCTCAGCAATGACGTGCCGTAGGCTGTGAAATAGAAAGCTCCTATCAACGACATCCTGATCCGGGATCACTTTGAAGATGTGTTGATTCAGTACGGCTTGTTCTCGATCCCACAGAAAGGCATCCAATGTCGCGGACCAGCTAACGAGGATATCCCCACGCTCGACAATGTAGCGCCTTTCAACTTTGCGAGATGTGCGATTTGGTGTCCGCGTGGGATCTGTGAGGTTCTGGATGCGAATGATAGGAAGGCCGACATCATCCCAATCCGTTGGTTTGAATGCCATTCCGTTTACATATTCACCGGTGTCGCCAACGGTCGCGGCCACCCACCCCTTCGGCAGCCCGTTCATTCCGCCGCCTCCGGCACCGCGGCCTCATCCTCCGGTTCCAGCTCTTCCGATAGCGCCTCGATCTCCTCCAGCGCCGCCTTCAGATGGCCGATGAGGGCGGCGGCGATGTCTTCCGGCTCGGTCAGGGCTTCCTCGGCCTCCGCCTCGGTGTCGCGCAGCCAGGAGATGTCGAGATTGTCATTGCGCTCGGCGATGGCGGCACGGGACAAGCAGCGCCAGCGGCCCTCCTCGCCTTCGTCCGTGCGCTTCGCCCCGCCATTGGGATCGTCCCCATAGGCGGCCTCGAAGGCGGCGAAGTCGGCGACGGTGAGGGGCCGGGTCTTGCCGAAGGCGGGCATGTTGGCCCGCATGTCATAGACCCACACGGCCTTGGTGTTGGCCTTTTCCTTCGTGCCGCGCCGGAAGAACAGCACGTTGGTCTTCACGCCCTGCGCATAGAAGATGCCGGTGGGCAGCCGCAAGATGGTGTGCAGGTCGCACAGGTCCATGAGCCATGAGCGCAGGCGCCGGCCGGTGTTGTCCTCGAACAGCACGTTGTCCGGCACCACCACGGCGGCGCGTCCGCCGGGGCGCAGGCCGCGAACGATGTGCTCCACGAAGGCGAGCTGCTTGTTGGAGCTGTCCGCCGTCACGGAAAAGTCGGTGCGGGTGGGCCGCCCACCGCCCTTCTTGGTGCCGAAGGGCGGATTGGTGAGGATGAGGTGCGCCTTCGGAAGCCCCTCGCCATCGGGGGAGAGGGTGTCCATGCTCTCCACCCCGCCCTCGATGCCATGCAGAAGCAGGTTCATGAGGCACAGACGGTGGGTGTCCGGCACCAGCTCGGCGCCGACGAAGGCGTTGTTGCGCTGGAAGAAGCCTTGCGCCTCCGTCAGCTCGAAGAGGTCGTCGGTGCGGTCCTTGATGTAGCGGTCGGCGGCGACGAGGAAACCCGCCGTGCCAGCCGCCGGGTCCTCCACGATCTCGCCCGGCTGCGGCTTCATCAGCCGCACGATGCAATCGATGAGGGGGCGGGGCGTGAAATATTGCCCGGCGCCGGATTTCTTGTCGGCGGCGTTCTTCTCCAGCAGGCCCTCATAGAGGGTGCCGAGCCCCTCCTCGCGGGCCGAGAACCAGTCCAGCAGGTCGATGCTGGAGGTGAGCGCCTTGAGGTTCGTGGGTTTGCGCAGCTTGGTCTGCGCATCGGTGAAGATGGCGCCGACCAGCTTGTCCGGCGCCTTGCCGAGGGCGAGCAGCATGGACTTGTAATAGTCGAGCTGCTCCATGCCCTCCTTCTTCGCGAGGAGGCTCCAGCGCCAGCCGTCCGGCAACCGTTCCTCGTGGCCGGTCTCCTCCAGCATCTTGAGGAACAGAAGGAAGGTCAGCTCGGTCACATACTCGTTGTAGGTGACGCCATCGTCGCGGAGCACATGGCATAGGCCCCAGAGCTTGGCCACGATATTGGCAGTGGGGGTCGAGGCGGTGGTCATCAGGCGCTCTTCTTCCACATCTCTTCGTTGATCCCCGCGAGGATGCTCTCAAGCTCCCCGCCAAACACCTTGTTCAAGCGACTGAAGCCGCCATGGGACGAGAATTGGCCGGTGTCGATGGCCTCGCGATCCACCACGACCTCCTTCTCGATCTGCTCGCCGATGCGCTTCAACCACGTCTTCTGCGGCTCCGTCCAGGCGCGACTCGCCAGGATGGTGCGCATCGCAGCTTTCACGCGCGTGGTGTAGGGCACCAGCGGGTCGCCGATGGCCGCCTGTCGCACGAAGCCGATGATGGAGGCGGCGATCTCCTCATTCTTCGCATCGGCCCAGGCGCGGCGCAGGTTCGCTTCCGAATAGCCCTTGCGGTCGAGGGCGAGGCGCAATTCCTTGAGGTCGGCGCGTGTGAGGTCTCGGGGGCGCTGCACCACCAGCTTCAGCGCAGCAATGGTGTTCATATTGTCGCGGACGAAGGCGGTGAAGCTGTCGAGGAAGTCCTCGGGTCGAGCGGCGGTGCCATAGCCGCGGGTGACGGCGACGACCTCATCGGCGTGGGTCGAGATGGGAATGAGCGATGGGGTGGCACCGTCCGCCTGCCAATCCAGGATGGGGCCGATGGCCGAACGATCCTTGAGCCATGCCGCGAGGGCGGGTGCATCCCCGTTCACGACGCGATCAAGCATCTGCTGCGGCGTCTCGCCGGCCACCGCCTCGAAGCGCTGCCGTGCTTCCTCGGGCATCTTTCTCAGCCGACGACGCAGCTTGACGGCGAACTGCTCCCGGATCGTTTCGCGCTGCGCGTCGTCGGTGGCGCCGAGCATCTCCGCGACGAGCTGGGCGAAGCTGATGGACGGATTGACCACCACGGGCTTCATGTCCGTGAGGTTCTGGAGGTGGGGATAGAGGTCCACCGCGTCGAAGATGCGGAACACCTCCTTGCTAATCTCGTCGCAGCGGCGCGTGGCCCGGCCGATCATCTGTTCATAGAGAATGCGGCTGTTCACCCGGCGCAGGAACACGAGGTTCACGATCTTGGGTACGTCGATGCCGGTGGTGAGCAGGTCCACCGTGACGGCGATCTTCGGATTGGCGTCGTTGCGGAACGAGCGGATGAGGTTCTGCACCTTGTCCACGCTGCCGGTGATCTTCTTCACGGTCACATCGTCGATCTCGCCATAGGCCTTCGCAAAGGCGGTCTTGATGGCGTTCACCACCATATCCGCATGGGCGTCGGTTGCGGCGAAGATCAGGGTCTTGCCTTCTAAGGCGGGATCGATGTGGCGAGCCAGCTCCTCGGCGACCACCCGGTTGAACTCCGGCGTGATGACCTGCTTGTTGAACTGCTCCACCTCGAACCGGATTTCGTCCGGGAGGGTGGCGGTGTCGACCTCGCCGGTCCGAGTGTTCAGAAGGTCGAGTTGCTCATCCCGCGCGAAGACAATGCCGTCCCGCGCCAGGGCGGTCTCGATGCGCACCGGGGGTTCATGGTCGATGAGGAAGCCATCGACGACCGCCTCGCGATAGGAATAGCGGAAGATCGGCTCGCCGAAGATATCCGTGGTGTGCAGGGCGGGCGTGGCGGTAAGGCCGATCTTCACCGCGTCGAAATATTCCAGCACCCGCCGATATTTGGAGATGTAGTCGGTTTCATCCCGGAAGCCGAGTTCAGGGTCGGACAGCTCACGATCGAGCAGGTAGCCGCGGTGACATTCGTCGATGACCATGAGGTCATACTGGTCGATGGGCGGCGCCTCGGACCCGTCCGCCGCATAGAGCACCCGCTTCACCAGCCCCTGGATGGTGCAGATGTGCACCTTCGTTTCCAGATCGGGTGTCACGTCGTCGAGGCCCTTCAGCCCGAAGATTTCCGCGAATGTCTTGCCCGACACGACCTTGGTGGTTGAGAACTCGCCCTCGGTCTGGTGCCCGAGCGCGGAGCGATCCACAACAAAGCAGATGCGGCGGAAGCGCTTGGCAGACAGCAGCCGATAGAGCAGCGCAATGGCGAGCTTGGTTTTGCCGGTCCCCGTCGCCATGGCCACCAGCATGGAGCGACGCTCGTTCGCCAGCGCCTCCTCCACCGCCCGGATGGCGCTTTCCTGATAGGGGCGGAGCGGGAAGCCGAAGACGAAGGGCTGTGCCTTGAGCGCCGCATCGGCCGCGTCCTTATCCACCTCCAGTTGGCCGGTGAGGCCCTGGGGCGTGGGCCAGTCCACCAAGGCTCGGCGGTGGTTCGCCCCTCGGCGCGTGTCGCGAAACCAGATGCCGCTCTCGGTCTCGATCTGCTTCAGGTAGGAGCGGCCGTTCGCCGCGAAGACGAAGGGGACGCGGTGCTCACCCCATGGTCCACCCGCATATGCGAAGTCGTCGCCGTTGCGGATGCCTATGGAATAGCGCTCCGATTGGTCGATGGCGCCCGAGACACTCTTGCGCTGGCGCTTGGCTTCCACCACCCCGATGAGGGTGGTGCCGACGAACAAGGCGTAGTCCGCCCGCCCGTTTGCGGTCGGCCATTCGGCGATGGCCATGTTGCGTCCATTTGCCGGACGAACGCCAGCGCTGTGGCGCAAGGCCTTCGTATCGGCCTCCCAGCCCCTGTCCCGAAGCTGCTGGTCAATAAGGGCGCGGGTCTCTGCCTCGTCCAGTTCAAGCCGGGCGGCGGCCTCTTCGCCGCGCTCCACAAGCTCCATTGCCTCTTGCCGCGGGGCGGCCTCGGCTTGCGACTGGAGGCTCGCCAGCTTTGCGGCGATCGCAGTCTTCTGTGCCTCCGTCTCCTGGGCGAGCTGCTCCCAGGCCGTCCTCTCCTCGGCTTCCCGCCTCAGCCGCTCATCCAGCGTCTCGCGGGCGCGGGCATGCTCTTCGGCCTCACGACGCGCGGCTGCGGCAACATCCTCGCTTTCCGCCACCCTGCGGCGTAGCGCCTCGATCTCGTCACGTAGAGGCGCCGAGGCATCTATCGGTTCTGGCGGTGGCAGAAAGGGGCCGGGATTGAAATTGGGCAGCCGCGCGTAGGTGCGGTGGAACCAGACGCCGAGCGACCGGGCGAGCTTCAACGCTGTCAACGCGTCCGCATGTCCACCTTTGGCCTCGTGCACGGCGGCGTTGCCGACCTTGCGCAAGGCGTGAAACACATCGGCAACCTCTTTGGGGATGACGCGATCGTAGGATAGGCGCCTCAGCGTCTCATCGAACGTCTCGCGTTCGCCGCGATAGGAGGCATGGCGGGCGGCGATGATCTTGGCCGTCAACTCGGCGAACTGGCGCAGCTTCACGATCGACGTGGAGGGGTCCTCGCGGAAATAGCGCTCCGCGAGTGCCCCCAGGGCCGACAGCTTGGCGTCATGCGCGTCGAGAAAGCCGAAGTTGACCGAGCCCATTCCCCCCTCGGCGGTCGCGACCATCCGCAGCCCAATCTCCCAGAACGTCCGAGGAATGTCTAACTCGATGGTTGTGCTGGGACGATGTCACACAGCGCATCGCTCCGCGCTTCTGCGGGGGCGATCATTGGGGACGGCGCGTGGGTGAAGTCCACCACGATGGGTGCATGGTCGCTGATCTTGGCTTGAGCGCTCTCCTCAAAGGTCCCGATTGCGACTCTCTCAATCCGAGCGGATGCCGGAAGAAATACGTAGTCGATGTGGAACCTTCGGTCCGCCTTCCTCCGGTAGTATAGCGTGGCCGCGCTCTCCTCTCCGTGCATTTCTCCCGTGTAGGCGTGCCACGCACTGGTCAGCCCATGTGCGTCCAACGCCGAGAGAACATCACAGAACCTCTTACCTCGTGGCTTGCGATAATCATAAGCTACGCTGTTATTGAAGTCGCCCGCGACGAGTGTAGGCGCGGACCGGATGAAGTCACCAAGCTGTGCTATGGCATTCAGAGTTGCAGCCCCATACCGATGAGGCGTCGACACTTGCACGGCGATAATCTGCACGGCGGCGATGCCATCGGTTGCCACCAGCGGCATGAACCACGGTTCGTTGACCGAAACAGGTGCACGGCTTATGCGCCAATCCCCGAAGGCGACAGCAGCCAATCCCGATCGCCCGACATTCCCGATCCAAGGTGCATCTGGAAAGAGCCCCGTTTCATGCAGGCTCTTCTCGTCGACTTCTTGCAAGATGGCGATGTCGGGCCGGAGGCGCCTGACGTGCTCTGACTTGCAGGCGAAGCCTTTGTCCATATTCCACGTGACGATCCGCACATCGCGCCCCTATCGGCTCTCACAGCAATCCCAAAAGGCTCTTCTTCCACAGCGCCGACAAAAAAACAGATGGGCAGAGGGACGCGAGGGAAATCCCCGGCCCTCACGCCCCGTCCTGCGTCTCACTGCCCACCACCCGCTGCACCGCCGACACGCCCACCCCCAGCGTCTTCGCCACCTTCAGCATCCCCATGCCCTGCGCCCGAAGCTCCTTGATCCGGGCCTCGGTCTCGGCGCCCACCGTGGGCCGGCCCAACTTCTTCCCCTCCGCCTTCGCCCGCGCCAGCCCGGCGTTCACGCGCTCCCGGATCATGGCCCGCTCGTATTCGGCGAACACGCCCATCATCTGGAACATGGCCCGGCCGGAGGGCGTCGAGGTGTCGAGGGCTTGCTGGTGCAGGTAGAGGTCGGCGCCACGGGCGTGAAGGTCGCCGAGGAAGGCCACGAGGTCCGCCATGGAGCGGCCCAGGCGGTCCACCGACCACGCGGCCACCATATCAACCTCGCGGCGGGTCACGGCCTTCAGCATGGCGTCGTAGCCGGGGCGCTGGTCGCGGCCCTTGGCACCGGAGATGCCGGCATCCTCGAACACGGCCACCACTTCCCAGCCGGCCTTCTCCGCCACGGCCTGAAGCTCGCGACGCTGGTTTTCGGTGGTTTGTTCGGAGGTGGAGACGCGCAGGTAGAGGGCGACGCGGCGAGCGATCTTGCGGGACACGGCAGGGCTCCGGGAAGCTGACGGTGTCCATACCGATAACAACTGTTTACGGAATGCGTCAAGCCAGCTGCGCAAACCCGCATGGGTGCAGGGGCGGGAAGACCGATTTCCGGGGAGGGTTTCGGTATAGGCCCACGGCCTTCTCCGAGGCGGCGTGAAGTCCTCCGAGACGGCGGCGGGCGGGAAGCGGTCCAGGCCGGCCCCCCGGGTGCCCCCACATGGCGCGAAGGGCGCCACGGGGGGAAACGCAGGAGCATTATCGGATCGATGGGGCTTCGGAAATTTCCGCCAATGTCTGCCGCTCGGTGCCGGCGCCGGACGCGAACACGGGGCGCGTCGCCCCAGGCCTTTGTCGCAGAAGGCCTTGCGGCCCCTTCTGGTGTCTTGAGGCGTTCATTTTGAACAGCACCCCCAGCGCCGTTCAGAAGTCGGGGCCGGCGTCGTCCAAGGGCTCCCAGGGCGCAGCCTCCGCAAGGCGCTTCTCCGCCTCCCGTAGGTGTTCCAGCAACGCCCGACGGTCCTCCGCCGAGAGCCGCCGGGCCTCCGCCACGGCCTGATCAAGGCTGGCCTTGGCTCGCGCGAGCGGCGAGACGGTGGGGATGTCCCGAGCGTCCCCGGTCTCTTCGGCGGGCTCGCCCCCGCCCATGGCCGCGAACACGGCCGGGAAATCCTGCCGCATCCAGTTCCTGACAGTGGTATGCTGCACATGATGGGCGAGGTCGGCGGCAATGTCACGGTAGGACTTGAACCGGACACCGTCCCGGTGATGACCGCTGCCCACATAGGCCCGGAACACCGAGCGTATTTCCCGAGGCTTGAGGGGCAGCCCGTGGGTCAGGTTCGCTCGCGCGGCTGCCCATCGCGCCGCCTCTTCACTCATGCCGCAGACGGTGGCTTCGACGAAGGTCTCGCCGTTGAGCTTGGTGGCCTCCAGACGATGCCAGCCGTCCACGAGATAGAGCGCCCCGTCGATGCGGGCGATGGAGACGGGGGGCATCCCGCCCCCGCTCCGCATGATGCCGGCATAGCTCCGCACGGTGGCATCATCGATCCGGACCCGCACCTGCCAGTCGGCGCGGGTGATGATGTCGGCGATGTCCACGCAGGTGGTGATGGGGGAGCCGGCGGCCTTCGCGGGAAGGCCATCGGAAGGGCAATGGGGGCGGGTCATCGCGCAGCGCTTACCACGCGGCCGAACGGTGCGGGAGCCTGAGGCGAGGCGACGGCCCGACGCAGCCTCAGCTTCGCCTTCTCCGCTTCGGCCCGTGCCAGACGATCGGCGGTCTCGTTCATGGCGTCGCCATCGTGGCCGCGCACCCAGCGCACTTGTGTGCAGGGCCGTGCCGCTTTCGCCGCGCCGAGCTCCTGCCAGAGGTCGGGATTGGCGACGGGCTTGCCCTGGGCCGTCTTCCAGCCGCGCCCCTGCCAGCCGGGCAGCCATGCAGTGAGGCCCTTCACCACATATTCGCTATCGCAGAACAGCACGGACGGAACGTCGGCGGGCAATGCCCTCAGCGCCGCGAGGGCGGCCGTCAGTTCCATGCGGTTGTTCGTGGTGTCGGGAGCGGAGCCGGTGAGGGAGCGGGCAGCGCCGTCGGTTTCGACGATCACCACTGCCCAGCCGCCGGGGCCGGGATTGCCGAGGCAGGAGCCATCTGCGTGGGCCGTGATCATGCGGCGCCTCCCACGGCCGGGAGAAGGGCTGCGACGCCATGTCGCGTGAGCAGCAGGAGGGCGGGGGGAAGGATGGCGATGATCATGCGGGAGGTGAGGGCTTGGCGGATGTTTCGGCCGAACGCGGCCGTGCCCCGCCGGGGAGCGGGGAGGATAGAAGAGGTCATGGTGTGTCCGATGTGAGGAGGGATAGGCCCCGGCCGCAGGGGTGCCGTCTGGGGACGCGACGGGTGCAGGTGTGGGGCGGGCGTGGGACCGGGCGAGCCATGCTGCGCGAACGGTCCAGTTTAGCCTAGGGTGAGACCTATTTCGGAGGCGCCTGGAGGCGTCAGAAATGGCCCTCCACCGGCCAAAAGCCCAAGAAAACAGGGGCCTATTGCGCGTCTCTGGTGCCTGTGGGCGCGGTCGCTAATGCCCTGTCGAGTGGGTAGATTGCGTCGCTTGAGGGCGGTTCGCCGGACGGGAAAGCAAGGGGGCGCCGCTGATCGCGCGGCTTATTGCCGTCATCACGCTTTACCGGTCTATGCAAATTGCATATACAATTTACATGATCATCACCTGGGATGAGCCCAAGCGCCTCGCGAACATCGACAAGCACGGCTTCGATTTCGCGGCGTTGGACGTGGAATTCTTCCTGTCCTCGGTGGTGGTCCCGGTCAAGCTTGGGCGCTCCATGGCGATCGGGCGTCTGGCGGATGGCACGGTGGCGGTAGTTTTTGCCCGTCTTGGTGCGGAAGGAGTCGCCATCATCAGCATGCGACGCGCCAGCGCGAAGGAACGGAGGGTGCTTGATGGCAAGCCGTAAGCGAAAGCAATTCGAGCCGGGCCACGGCTACACGCAGCCCGATTGGGATGCCGTGTCCGACGCGCCCGAAGCCACAGAGGCGGAGCTGGCGCAGGCCCGGCCGTTCGCCGAGGCCTTCCCAGACCTTGCCGAGGCAGCCCGCCGAGTCCGCGGCCCTCAGCGGACACCGACCAAGGTGCCTGTCTCGATCCGGCTCAGCCGCGATGTGGTGGAGTATTTCAAGGCTGGCGGCCCCGGTTGGCAGGCCCGGATAGACGATGCATTGCGACGGGCGGTGGCGGGCAAAGCCGGCGGCAAGCTGTGATGGGGTGTCGCGGGCTCAGTCCACCTTGAAGGCTGGGAGCTTGGATATCTCGCGATGGAGCGCGACAACCGACGCCTCGCCGTAGTGCTGTCCCGTATCCCGCTTGGTGTGCCCGACGACGAAGTAGCGAGCTTCCTCGCCCACGCCATGAGCCCTGCACAACGTCATGAACAGGTGCCGCCAGCCGTGGTTCGGCTGCACGTTCGGGTCCTTCACGCCGACGAGGCGAACCCACCCGGCGAGCCGCCCGGCTACCGTCTTCGAGGGATGGGCCTGGGCCTTGCCGCCGCGACGGGCTCTCGTCTCCCTATAAAACAGCGGGCCTTCGCCGCGCTCGCGGACGAACTCCAGAATGCCTTGCCGGATGAGGTCGGGGTGTAGTGGCACCGTCCTCGGCTTGTCCGTCTTCACGGCGCCAGCCTCCGGCGAGATGCGGAAGACCCACACCCCCTGCACCTCTTGGAAGTCCTGCCCCCGGAGCTGTGCCACCTCGCCGACGCGGGCACCGGAATAGGCGCAGATCCACGGCACCCACCGCCGAGCCGCCAGCGTCTCGCGCGTGTTGCGCCCCGGAGACGCGAAAGCCACAAGCGCCGCCTTCAGAATCGTGGTGGCCTCGGCGGTGAAGGAGCGATCCCGTGCGCGAGGGAGCGCCTTGCCTGCGGAGCGAATGCCCTGGGCCGGGTTGGTCGGAATGCGACGGTTCGCCTTGGCCCAGTTCAGGACGGTGTTGAGCGGGGTGAGATACTTGGCGTTGATCGTCTTGGGGGCCAGCTTGCCCGTGGCGACAAGCGCGTCCTTCCAAGCCACAACGTCCTCGGGTGTCACCGCCGCGGCGTCGTCGTGGGCCAAATGCTTCTCAAAGGCGCGAACCACTCGCTGGTGTTCGTACAGGGTCTTTGCTCTCGGTTGCCGCTCCCGCCCCCAAGCTTCCACGAGGGCGGAGAGAGAAACATCGGCCTTGCGGCGGGACGTGGCCCGCGGTGGTGGAGCAACGGAGGCGAGAGCAAAGGCCGGAAAGCGCTGGGCCGCAGGATCGGGAGAATAGTCCCCAGCTGCAGCTCGCTTCAGGCGCCATGCCGCATCCGTCGCGGCCTGTTCCACGGCATCCAACAAGCGGACACGGCTCAGGCCATCGGTCACGACGCCATGGGTCGCCAGCACCCAGTCGGCCAACCAGCCAAAACGGCTCTCCATTGCTTCCAGGCGATTCGTGGTGTCGCGGGGAAGGGAGTTGACGGAGCCCGTCAGGTCCGGGTGCCACGGCTCGGCGGCTGCAACGCTGCTGTCCACTTCCTCTGCCGACAGCCGGGGCGCAGTCGAGATACGCCCCTCACGGGCCGCGCGATTGAAGGCCTTCACCGCGGCCCACATTTCGGGAGGACCGGGGTTCTCCTCAAAGCGTTCCACGAACAGCCGATACACCTCGCCCGATAGTGCGATGATTTGGCGGTGGGAAAGGGGCCTAGGGCCGGAGCGTATCGCGTTCCACCGCGTCTCAAGCTGGGCAAGCGCGATGCCGTGGCGGGACTTGGCGACGGCCGGATTGCGGGTGCGCAACGAGAACTTCACTTCCCGCCCCGGCCTGACAAGGGCGACGTGTTCCGGTTCTCCGGCTTCGGCAGGGAAAGCCAGGGCAATGGTCAGCCCCTTCACTGCATCAACGATATCCGCAGGGACTCGGGCGCGGAAGGATAGGAATGAGGTGTCGGGGCGACGGACGGGACGGGGCATGCGAAGGGCCATTGTGTGCCGCTCCTGTGTACCAGTGAGCGACCCGAAAATCCCTAATTTTCAATAAGCTAAGGCCAGAGAACTCTTTGGGCTGGTGCTGCGAGAGAGGATTGAACTCTCGACCTCTCCCTTACCAAGGGAGTGCTCTACCACTGAGCTACCGCAGCGCGCCGGGTGGACCTGGGACTATCCCGAGAGGGACTGTTCCGCCGGCCCGGAAGGCGACGGGCATTGCCGTCGTCAGGCGGCTTCCTCTGCCACATGCGGGGGGGACGTGCAAGGGGGCGATGCATCATGAGGGGTGAAGATGTGACTTCTCCCCAGATGCAGACCGGTTGCACGTCTGAGCAACTGCGGCGATGCATTTTTGCGCGTGCACACGGCTTGAGCGTTTCCGTTTCCCCGGCTAGCCTCCATGTCACGAGGCCAGTTCGGGGGACGTGATGGCTGCGGATAAGGCGCGGAAGGAAACCATCGGCGCTGTCCGGCGCTCGTTCGCCCCGTGGACCGATCCCACCAAGACGCCGCTCATTCGCTTCGAGAATGTGGTGAAGCGCTTCGGCGACTTCACCGCGGTGGATCATGTGAGCCTCGACATCTACGAGCGCGAGTTCTTCGCCCTGCTCGGCCCCTCCGGCTGCGGCAAGACGACACTCATGCGCATGCTCGCCGGCTTCGAGGAGCCTTCCGAGGGCCGCCTCACCCTGGCGGGGGAGGACCTGGCCGGCGTGCCGCCCTACCGGCGGCCGGTGAACATGATGTTCCAGTCCTACGCCCTGTTCCCGCACATGAACGTGCAGGACAACATCGCCTTCGGCCTCAAGCAGGACAAGATGGGCAAGGGCGAGATCGACGCCCGCGTCGAGGAGATGTTGAAGCTGGTGAAGCTGGAGAAGTTCGCGAAGCGTAAGCCGCACCAGCTTTCCGGCGGCCAGCGCCAGCGCGTGGCCCTCGCCCGGTCGCTGGCCAAGCGCCCCAAGGTGCTGCTCCTGGACGAGCCGCTGGGCGCCCTCGACAAGAAGCTGCGCGAGGAAACCCAGTTCGAGCTGATGGACCTGCAGATGGACCTCGGCATGACCTTCCTGATCGTGACCCACGACCAGGAGGAGGCCATGACGGTGGCCGACCGAATCGCGGTGATGAACAACGGCGTGCTGGTGCAGGTGGCGCCGCCCTCGGTGATCTACGAGCAGCCGGCGTCCCGCTACGTGGCCGACTTCATCGGCGAGGTGAACCTCATCGAGGGCACGATCACCAAGGCCGAACATGACGAGACCCGCCTCTCCTCGCCGGTGACGCCGTTTCCGCTGGTGGTGACGCAGACCGTGGACCGCAAGGTCGGGGACACCGCCTGCCTCGCCATCCGCCCCGAGAAGCTGCGCATCGCGCTGGAGCCGCCGGCCGACCTCACCGAGAATGTCTTCGAGGGCGAAATCTGGGACATCGGCTATCTGGGTGATCTCTCCATCTATCATGTGGAACTGGCCTGCGGGCAGCGCATCAAGGTCTCGCAGCCCAACCTGTCGCGCATGGTGGCGCGGCCGATCTCGTGGGACGACAAGGTCTGGGTGACCTTCGCGCCCCATGCCGGCGTGGTGCTGACCGGCTAGGGCGGGCTCGCGCCTCGGATGTGAGGGACTTAAATCTATTATTCTGACCCGTTTCATCGGGCGGAAGCGCCGGGAGGCAACCATGGCGATGGCCGGGGAGAAGGGACGGGGCCGCTGGTTCGTGATCGCGGTGCCCTATCTGTGGCTCCTCGCGCTGTTCCTCGCGCCTTTCCTCATCGTGTTCAAGATCTCGCTGTCGCAGGACGTGGTGGCCCAGCCGCCCTATGCGCCGACCCTCGACCTGGCGCAGGGGTGGGCAGGCTTCAGGGAATTCCTGTCGGGCCTGTCCTTCGCGAATTATGCCTATGTGCTGGATTTTTCGAATGAATTTCTGGAGGCCTACGGCTCCAGCCTGATCATCGCCTCGATCTCCACCGTGCTTCTGCTGCTGGCGGGCTACCCCATCGCCTACGCCATGGCGCGGGCGCCGCGCTCCATCCAGCCGACGCTGCTGATGCTGGTGATCCTGCCGTTCTGGACCTCCTTCCTCATCCGCGTCTATGCGTGGATCGGCATCCTCTCGCAGGAAGGGCTGCTCAATCAGGCTCTTATGGCGCTGGGGGTGATCCACACGCCGCTGGAGATCCTCAACACCAACCTCGCGGTCTATATCGGCATCGTCTATTCCTACCTGCCCTTCATGGTGCTGCCGCTCTACGCGGCGCTGGAAAAGCTTGACCTGACGCTGCTCGAAGCCGCTGCCGATCTCGGCTGCCCGCCGGCGAAGGCATTCTGGACCATCACGTTTCCGCTCTCGCTACCGGGCGTGGCCGCGGGAGCGCTGCTGTGCTTCATCCCGGCGGTGGGCGAGTTCGTTATTCCCGACCTGTTGGGTGGCTCGGACACGCTCATGATCGGTAAGTCGCTGTGGACTGAGTTTACCGTGAACCGGTCCTGGACGGTTTCGTCCGCGGTGGCGGTGTTGCTGTTGCTCGTCTTGGTGATCCCCATCGTGATCTACCAGAACATCCAGCAGCGCGAGCTGGAGGCGGGGAAATGAAAAAGGGCCTCACCTGGTTCAACATCACCTCCATCGTGCTGGGCTTTGCCTTTCTCTACATCCCCATCCTTCTGCTGGTGATCTACTCATTCAATGATTCACGGCTCGTCACCGTGTGGGGCGGCTTTTCCACACGGTGGTACTGGTCGCTGCTGCAGAACGAGCAACTCATGGATGCGGCCTGGGTCACCCTGCGCATCGCTTTCTTCTCGTCGCTGGTGGCCACGGTGCTCGGCACCATGGCGGCGCTGACACTCACCCGCTATGGCCGCTTTCCCGGGCGCACCCTGTTCTCCGGCATGATCTACGCGCCGCTCGTCATGCCCGAGGTGATCACCGGCCTGTCCCTGCTGCTGCTGTTCGTGGCGGTGAATTTCGATCGCGGCTTCTGGACCGTGCTTTTGGCCCACATCACCTTCACCATGTGCTTCGTGGCGGTGGTGGTGCAGTCGCGCCTCGTCACCTTCGACCGCGCGCTGGAGGAGGCGGCCCTGGACCTCGGCTGCCCGCCGTTCAAGACCTTCTTCAAGATCACGTTGCCGCTGATCCTGCCGGCGGTGGTGTCCGGCTTTATGCTGGCCTTCACCCTGTCGCTGGATGACCTGGTCATCGCCAGCTTCACCACCGGGCCGGGGCGACCACGCTGCCCATGCGCATCTATTCGCAGGTGCGCCTGGGGGTGACGCCGGAGATCAATGCCGTCTGCACCATCCTCATCGCCATCGTGACGGTGGTGGTGATCATCGCGTCGGTCATGACCAAGCGGGCGGAGAGCCAGCGCCAGGCGGAAGAGCGTGCGGCCATGACGGGGTAGGTGCCGCCGGCTACCGGCTTTGGCATCCTGATGCGACCGTGCGAGCGCCGAGCGTGATCGGCGCCGCGCTCCAGTCTCCCGGGTGCGCCTACTTCGTGGAAAAGCGAACCAGCTCGGTGCCGGTGAGGTCAATGAGGATCAGCTTGCGCTTCAGCGGATCGATCCGCCATGCACGCGTCCGTTCCAGCGCCAGCAGGAATTTCTGCTCCTGCGCCATCACCGCCGGCGCGCAGGCCATGCGGCTGGCGGAAAGGCCGCCGAACAGCAGGGCAGCACCAGAAAGCTTGGCCTTGCCGCTATAGGTGTTGCAGCCGCCGGAGCCGGAAACCGCGCCATCCGCGCCGAGGACGAGCGTTGTCTGGACCCGATCCAGCACTCCGCCGCCGCCGATATCCTCCGCCAGCCATGCACTGACTGGCGTGAGCGGCATGTCCTGCGCCATCGCCGGTCCGCCCCAAAGGGCGGTGAGCAGCAGGCCGGCGCCGAGCATGCGGCGGCGCGTGAGAAGGGCAGGTGTGCCCTTGGACGTGCCCATGGCCATCACCGCCCCTCCCGCACCCAGGCGGCGGTCAGCGCGCCGAGCAGCAGCAGGAGGCCGGACAGGCCGGCGAACAGCGGGAACAGGCCGATGCCCCGCACCACCGAGACGTCGCGGGTGCGCAGGCCCATCCAGTCCTCGCCGGCGAGGCGGTCTGACGCGGAGACCTGCACCAGGCGTGGCACCGCGCCGCCGAGGTCCGCGAGCCGCCACACGCCGCCGCTGGTGGCCGCCGCCACGGGCGCGAGAACATCACGGGTGCTTGTCACCTCGGCAAATTCCTTCGGGTTCAGCGGTCCGATGTTGGCGAGCGCCGTGAGCGTGCCATTGGCGGCGCGCCACAGGCCCAGCTCGTCGGCCGGGGTTGCCGCTCGCCACAAGCCGGGCTCGGCCTGGGTGAGGGTGAGGGTGCGCAGCGCACCCGATGGCGTGGTGATGGTGGCGGTGGGAACGCTGTCGGCCATGGTCTGGCGCTCCACCACAAGATCGCGCCCGGAGACGGTGAGCTTCAGGCGCTCTTCCTCCAGGTCGGGTTCCTTCATGAGCCAGTGGGAGAGGCGGCGCAACAGATCAATGTGCGGGCCGCCGCCCTCATAGCCGCGGGCCCAGAGCCAGATGTGATCGGACAGCAGCAGTGCGACGCGGCCCTCGCCCACCCGGTCCACCAGCAGCACCGGCTTGTCGCCGGGGGCGGACATGAGGCTGGTGCCGGAGCGCACTTGGGCATCGATGATGCGGAAGAAGCGGCTCCAGTGGGGCGGCTCGGTCTCCGAGCCGGGCAGGGCGCGGGTCACCGGATGACGCTTGCCGGGATCGGTCAGGCGGGCGTGATAGGGCGCGTCGGTGGCCTCGCCCCGCGGCACGCCGGGCAGGATCTCCTCCAGCGGCGTGTTGTAGAGCGAGCCGGTGTCGATGAAGTCCGTGCCCGCCGCCACCAGCACCGCGCCGCCGGCGCGCACATAGCGCACGATGTTGTCGAAATAGACCTGCGGCAGCACGCCCTGCTGGGCGTAGCGGTCGAAGATGATCAGGTCGAAATCCTTGATCTTGGTCTGGAACAGTTCGCGCGTGGGGAAGGCGATGAGCGAGAGTTCGTTGATGGGCGTGCCGTCCTGCTTCTCCGGCGGGCGTAGGATGGTGAAGTGGACGAGGTCCACATTGGCGTCGCTCTTCAGCAGGTTGCGCCAGGTGCGCTCGCCCACGTTCGGCTCGCCGGAGACGAGCAGCACGCGCAGCTTGTCGCGCACGCCGTCGATGGCGACGGCGGTGCGGTTGTTCACCAGCGTCAGCTCGCCGTCGAGCGCGGGCACCTCGAACTCGACGATGTTGGGCCCGGCATGGGTGATGTCCACGTCCACGGACGTGCTGCGCCCTGCGGTGACGGTGGGCCGGGCGATGACCTCGCCGTCGCGCCGGATGGTGACCACCACGCGGGCGCCGGCGGGGGCGCCCTCGTCGGTCACCTTGAAGGTCACGGACTGCTTCTGGCCGACGATGCCGAAGCGCGGGGTCTTCTCCAGCGCCACGCGGCGGTCGCGCTCGCCGGCGTGGCCGGTGATGAGGGCATGAACGGGCGCGGAGAAGCCCAGCGCCTGCGGGTTCTCGGGCACGTCATGCACGCGCCCGTCGGTGATCATGATAGCGCCTGCCACCCGCTCCGGCGGCACGTCGGCAAGGCCGGCGGACAAGGCGGAAAACAGGCGCGTGCCGTCGGCGGAGCCATCGCCCGCATCGGCCTCGATGGTGCGCACCTCCACGCCGGAAAGCTTGCCCAGCCGCTCGGCGAGGGCCGTGCGGGCGGCGTCCGTCTGCTGGGTGCGCTCGCCGAAGGACTGGCTGGCGCTCTTGTCCACCACCACCGCCACCACGGAAGTGAGCGGCTCGCGCTCCTCCCGCGTGAAGGAGGGATTGGCGAGGGCGAGCAGCCCCACCGCCAGCGCCAGCGCGCGGAACACGGCGCCCCGCGTGCGCGAGGCCAGGAGCAGCCCCGCGAGCACCAGCGCGATCACCCCCACCGCGAGCAGCAGCGGCAGCGACAGGAAGGGGGAGAAGGTGATGCCGTAGTTCATGCGCCGGCGTCCGCTGCGCGTGCGTCAGTGCTCATTGCCCCAGCCTTTCCAGCAGGGCCGGAACGTGCACCTGGTCTGCCTTGTAGTTTCCGGTCAGCACATACATCACCATGTTGGCGCCGGCGCGGAAGGCGATCTCGCGCTGGCGCGGCTCGCCCGGCGTCAGGGGCAAGAGCGGCTCGCCGTTCTTGGTCACCGCCCAGGCGCCGGCGAGATCGTTGGACGAGATGATCACAGGGGAGACGCCGTCGCCCGCCCGCGCGGGCCGGTCCGCATCGGCGCCGGCGGCGGGCAGGGCCTCCACCCAGGTGGTGCCGCCGGTGAAGCGGCCGGGGAAATCTTTCAGCAGGTAGAAGGCCTTGGTGAGCACGTGGTCGCGCGGCACCGGCTCCAGCTCCGGAATGTCGAGGCGCGACAGGATGTCTTTCAGCCGCGCCCCGGCGGCCGAGAGCGGCGCGCCGGGGGCGCCGGAGGCTTCGATGGCGTCGCGAGTATCGAAGATCACCGTGCCGCCCTGCTTCATATAGGCGTCGATGCGCGCCAGCACGGCCGGGGGCGGCGGGTTCATGTCGGGCAGGATGGGCCAGTAGAGCAGGGGGAAGAAGGCGAGCTCGTCCTTGGCGATGTCCACGCCCATAGCCTCGCCGGCCTGCAGGGCGGTGCGCTGGCCGAGGAAGGTGGCGAGCCCGTCGAGTCCGGCGCGGGAAATCTCGTCCACCTCGCTGTCGCCGGTCACCACATAGGCGAAGCGGGTCTGGAGCGTGGCTTTCAGGGCGAAGGCATCGTCGGCGCGGGCGGGGGCCGGCGCGCCGGCAAGGCCGGCCGCGACAAGCGCCAGCGCGGCCAACAGCGCCGCGGCCGCACCGCGCCGCACTTTCGGTCCGCCCATGCGGCTGAAGCCGCCGGCCAGGAAGAGCACGGCCAGCGCATCGAGCAGCAGCAGCCCCATGGCGGCCACCAGCACCGGCCCGCGCAGGTCGCGCGGCGCGCTTTCCTGCAAGGGTTCCACCCGTCCGCCGAGGGCGGAGAGGTCCAGCGCCTTCGGCCGGTCGGCGGGCAGCAGCGTGTTCACCGCCACCAGCCCGTCCGGCGGGCCGTAGAAGCCGGGGGGATGGTCGGCGGTGGCGCGGCCCGCATAGTCGGCCGGGAGGGCACGCGCGGTGGGACCGGCGGGCCGGAAGGCGCCGAAGCCGTCCAGCACGCGGGCCGGGGGCAACACGGCCACATCCGGCCGGCTTGAGGCGTGGACAGGTGTTTCCGCCGGCGCCGTCTCGGCGGGGGGCGGGGCATCGGACAAGGCGATCACGCGGCGCAGCATTTCCACAAAGGTGCCGGAGAGGGGCAGGTTGGACCAGGAGGTGTCGCCGGTCACATGGAACAGCACCAGCGCGCCCTTGCCCCGGCGCACGCCGGTGACGAGGGGGGTGCCATCGGCCAGCGTCGCCCAGGCCCGTTCGCCCAGCAGGCCGTCCGGCTCGGCCAGAACCTGCCGCGTCACGGTCACGTCGTCCGGCAGGTGCAGGTCGCGGAACGGGCCATCGGCCGAAAGGGCGCCGAGCTTCTGCGGCGTCTCCCACGACAGCGAGCCGCCGAGCACGCGGCCGCCCCGCCGCAGCTTCACCGGCAACAGGTCGTCCTGCGCATTGGCGAGGCGGGGGCCGGCGAAGCGCACCAGCACGCCGCCCTCTTCCACGA
The DNA here is from genome assembly GCF_008364685.1 of Xanthobacter oligotrophicus. GTDB lineage: Bacteria > Pseudomonadota > Alphaproteobacteria > Rhizobiales > Xanthobacteraceae > Xanthobacter > Xanthobacter oligotrophicus. Next base: position 385,267 of record NZ_VTTL01000002.1, on the reverse strand, counting down.
AGCGATTGAGGCGGGCGCGGGTGGCGGGCGGGATGGTGCCCACATCGGTGAGCACCAGCACCGGCAGGCGCTGTTCCAGGAAGCGGTTGATGTTCTCGGTGGCCGATCCGGTCTCGGCCACGCGCAGGTCCGCATAGGGGCCAAGGGCCCGGGAGAGATAATAGGTGGGGGCAAGCAGGGGCTGGCCGGTATCAGTGCTGGTGCCGGAGACGAGGCCCACAGCCCGGCGCCGCCACCTTTTGTCGAGCAGTTGCACCACGCCCGCCGAGCGCTCGCCGGCGATCTCCAGCCGCGCGATTTCGTTGCGGATCTCCACCGGCATGTCGAAGCGGGCTTCGGCCTCGGTGGCGCCCTCGGGCAGGGTGAAAAGGGCTTCGCCCAGCGCGAGGCCGCGCATGTCGTGGGCCGTGACCCGACCGGCGCGGGGGCCGGAGCCTTCGGGGCGCAGCACCTTCACCGTGAGGGCCTCGGCGCCGTTCTCGGCACCGGCGAGGGCAAGGGGCGCGGCGACGCCGCCGCCCACCACCAGTAGCCGGCCGGCGCCGTTGAGGGCGGCAAAGCCCTGGGCAAGGTCGGGGTCGGCACCCAGATCCACCGCATCGGTGAGGAAGACGATGCCGGCCTGCGGCTCGTTGCCGAGCAGGCGCTGGGCCAGCGCCAGCGCGTCCTTGCGGGCCGGGCCATAGGGCACGGGCTCCAGCGAGCGCAGGCGGTCGCGGGCGGCGGAGGGGCTGAGCAAGGTGGCCTCGCGGGGCACGTCGCCGGTGGGGATCAGGGCGACGCCCCGCCCGTTGGTTTCCGCCTCGTCGATGAGGGCGGCGGCTGCGGCGCGGCGCGCCTCCCAGCTCGCGGCGGCCGGCCAGCCCTGGTCGATGATCAGCACCAGGGGCCCGCCAGCGGACGGCCCCGCGGCGGGCGGGTTCAGGATGGGACCTGCGGCGGCCAGGATGATGAGCGCCGCGAGCAGCAGCCGCAGCGCCGTCAGCCACCACGGGGTGCGGGCCGCGCTCTCCTCCTTGGGGGTGATGCCGAGCAGCAGCCGCATGGGCGGAAAGGCCACTTCCCGCGGCTTGGGCGGCACCACGCGTAGCAGGAACCACAGCAGCGGCAGGGCCACGAACGCGGTCAGCAGCAGCGGCGCGGAGAAGGCGAGGGGCAGGCCGAACATCAGGCGGGGCCTCCCGAGACGAAGGGATGGCCGCCGCCTTTTGGCGTCATGGCCGGGCCGCCACCCGCACCCATGCGGGCGTGCAGGGCGAGCAGAAGCTCGCTCGCTGGCCGGTCGGTGCGGTGGACGGCGAAGCTCCAGCCCAGCCGCTCGGCGGCGGCGCGGATGCGGGCGCGATGCTCCACCAGCTTCAGGTCATAATCGGTGCGCCAGCTCTCGGCCCGGCCCACGGTGAGCCGCGCGCCGCCCTCCGGCTCGCGGAACTCGATGCGGCCGGAGAAGGGGAAGGTCTCCTCCGCCGGATCGACGATCTGCACCACATGGCCGTGGGCGCCGCTGGCAGCCAGCGCATGAAGGGTCGCGGCGACCTCGTCCGCCGGGCTCCAGAAGTCGCCCAGCAGCACGACTTCCGAGAGCGGGGAGGGGGAGAAGGCCACGGGAAGGCTTGCCGGCAGCACCGGGGCGAGCACCACCGACTCGGCCATGCGCTCCACGATGCGCCGGGTCGCGGAGGGGCGCATCAGCTCGGGAATGCCCACCCGCTCCCCGCCCTTCACCAGCAGCTCGGCGAGGGCAAAGGCGACGATGAGGGCGCGATCGCGCTTCGGCGCCTGGCCCCTGGAGGCATAGAGCATGGAGGGGGAGAGGTCGGGCCAGATCCACACGGTGTGGGCGGCCTCCCACTCGCGCTCGCGCACATAAAGCACGTCGTCGCGGGCGGAGCGGCGCCAGTCCACGCGGTTCGCCGGCTCGCCGTCCACGAAGCGGCGGTACTGCCAGAAGTTCTCGCCGGACCCCGAGCGGCGACGGCCGTGCAAGCCATGCTGCACGCTCATGGCGATGCGGCGGGCTTCCAGCACCAGCCGCGGCATGGCTGCCGCAAGGCCCGCTGCGGCGAGGGCGGCGGTTTCGACGGAGCGGTGGGCGTCCTGCGCCACCTTGTCGGTCCGGTCCGCCGTCACCCGAGGCGCTCGGTGAGGCGACGGATGATGTGGGCGATGCTCTCGCCTTCGGCGCGGGCGGCGAAGGTGAGGGCCATGCGGTGCTTCAGCACCGGCTCGGCCAGCGCCACCACGTCGTCGAGGGAGGGGGCGTAGCGCCCGTCCAGCAAGGCGCGGGCGCGCACGGCCAGCATCAGCGCCTGGCTGGCGCGGGGGCCGGGGCCCCAGGCGATGAAGCGCTGTTCCGGCCCCTCGGCCCCCGGACGGGCGGAGCGCACGAGGGTGAGGATGGCTTCGACCACCGATTCGCCCACGGGCAGCCGGCGTACCAGGCGCTGGGCGGCGATGAGGTCGTCCACGCTCATGGCGGCGCGGGCCTTCTGCTCCTCGGCGGAGGTGGTCTCGAACAGGATTCGCCGTTCCGCATCGCGGTCCGGGTAATCCACGTCGATTTCCATCAGGAAGCGGTCGAGCTGCGCCTCGGGCAGGGGATAGGTGCCTTCCTGCTCCAGCGGGTTCTGGGTCGCGAGCACGTGGAAGGGCTTGGGTAGGTCATGGCGCTCGCCGGCCACGGTCACATGGTATTCCTGCATGGCCTGCAGCAGGGCCGACTGGGTGCGGGGCGAGGCGCGGTTGATCTCGTCGGCCATCAGCAGCTGGGCGAAGATGGGGCCCTTGATGAAGCGGAACGCCCGACGCCCGCCGGCGCTCTCCTCCAGCACCTCGGCGCCGAGGATGTCGGAGGGCATCAGGTCCGGCGTGAACTGGACGCGGCGGGCGTCGAGGCCCAGTACCGTGCCCATGGTTTCCACCAATTTGGTCTTGGCCAGGCCCGGCACACCCACCAGCAGCGCATGGCCGCCGGCGAGGATGGTGATGAGCGCCCGGTCTACCACGGCCTCCTGGCCGAAGATGACCGAGGAGATGGCGGTTCGCGCCGCTTTCACATGGGCCGCCGCGGCCTCCGCGTTGCGGATGATCATCTGGTCGAGGTCGAAGGTCTCGCCGGCAGCCGACATCTCAGCTTCTCCATAACGCAACGCGCCTGCGGGACAGGCTTGCCGCCAAAAGCGGCAATATAACGCCCCGACCCTATCCCGGATCGACGTAGCAAAGGTCGCGCCACCCGGACACAGAGCTTACGATAAGATCGGCGGACATCGAACCCCGCTCCCGGTGCTCCGGGGTGCAGCGCACTCACGTCGTCGCGAGGCCGTTCCCCGAAAGGGGCTTTGGCCGTGCGGGAGGGAGAATTCATGCCGGGTGAAGACCCGAAGGTTACAACCGCCGCCGTCGCTCCCCTGGCCTCCGGCCGGCTCGAGGCGCTGATGGCAGCCGTGCGCGAGGCCGGCGGGCGCGGCCCGGCGCCGGTGGAGAAGTGGGACCCGCCCGATTGCGGCGAGATGGACCTCGTCATCAAGGCGGACGGCAGCTGGCACTATATGGGAACACCCATCGGTCGGCCGGCCCTGGTGCGCCTGTTCGCCTCGGTCCTTGCGCGGGAAGGCGAACGCTATGTGCTGAAGACGCCGGTGGAAAAGGTGGGTATCCAAGTCGAGGACGCTCCCTTCCTCGCGGTGGAGATGGCGGTGGAGGATGCGGCGGACGGCCGCACCCTGGTGTTTCGCACCAATCTTGATGATCTCGTGCGCTGCGGCCCCGGCCACGCCCTGCGCTTTGTCCCCGGCGGCGCCCCCGGCGCGGTGGTGCCCTATGTTCACGTGCGGCGGGGCCTCGATGCGCGGCTGACCCGCGCGGTCCATCTCGACCTCATGGCCGAGGGAGAGGTGCGCGAGGAGGGCGGCGTCCCCATGTTCGGGGTTGCCTCGGCGGGCGTGTTCTTCCCCATCCTGCCGGCGGCCGATCTGGGGCTCGAAACTGGGGCCGATGTGGATTTTTCCGAATGACGCACCAAACCCACGCGGAGGCTCCCGCCGCGACTGGAACAGCCGACGCCCTCGCCGATTTCCTCGCCCGCGCCGCCGCGCGGCTGTCCCCCGCGCCGCCGCCTTTTTATTCGCAGGCTGCCTTCCTCGGCCTCAATGGCGACCACGCCCTCCAGCCGGAGAAGGCGAGCCTCGCGCCGGCGGCGACGCCCCGCCATGCGGCGGTGCTGGTTCCCGTGGTGGCCCGGCCCGAGCCCACCATTCTCCTCACTTTGAGGTCGTCGAGCCTCTCCAATCATGCCGGGCAGATCGCCTTTCCCGGCGGGCGGGTCGATCCCGGCGACCGGGATGAGCTGGATGCCGCCTTGCGCGAGGCGTGGGAGGAAGTGGGGCTCGATCAGCGCCTCGTGCGGCCGCTCGGCTATCTGGACGGATATCTCTCCGGTACCGGCTTCTGGATCGCGCCGGTGGTGGGACTTGTGGATCCCGCTTACGTCCTGGCCCTCAATCCGGCGGAGGTGGACGAGGCGTTCGAGGTGCCGCTCAGCTTCCTCATGAGCCCGCGCAACCACGAGCGCCAGTCGCGCGACTGGAAGGGCACGCTGCGCCATTTCTACGTTATGCCCTATGAAGGGCGGAATATCTGGGGGGCGACCGCAGGCATGCTGCGCAACCTCTACGAAAAGGTCTACGCCTGATGCTGCGCAGCTTCCTGGTCGAGTTCGCGCTTTTCCTTACGCCGTTCGTGCTCTACGGCGCGCTGCTGCTTGCCACCAAGGGTTCGGTGGTGCCGGAGCACTGGTCGCCGCGCGCCCTCGCGCTGGTGGCGGCGACGGCCGTGGCGCTGGTGGTCGCGGGCCTGTTCCTGTTCGAGCACGGCAATGTGGCCCCGCCCGGCAGCCGCTACGTGCCCGCCCAGATGAAGGATGGCGTATTCGTGCCGGGGCGTTTCGAATGAGCCTGTCCATCGTCGGCGCGCCGTTCTGGCGCACGCCGGGCCTCATGGCCGTGCTGGCCGCGCTCAATGCGGACGGGGAAGAGGCGCGCGTGGTGGGCGGCGCGGTGCGCAACACCCTGCTCGGCCTTCCGGTCTCGGACGTGGACATCGCCACCACCGCCGTTCCCGAGGTGGTGGCCGAGCGGGCGCGCAAGGCGGGCCTGAAGCCGGTGCCCACCGGCGTCGAGCATGGCACCGTGACCGTGGTGGCGGACCACCATGCCTTCGAGGTCACCACCCTGCGCGAGGATATGGAGACCGACGGCCGCCGCGCGGTGGTCCGCTTTGGGCGCAACTGGCTGCATGATGCCGAGCGGCGCGACTTCACCCTCAACGCCCTCTATGCGACGGCGGATGGGGCGGTGGTGGACCTGGTGGGGGGTCTGTCGGATCTCACCGCCCGGCGCATCCGCTTCATTGGCGACCCGCAGGCGCGCATCCGCGAGGATTACCTGCGCATCCTGCGCCTGTTCCGCTTCCATGCCGCCTATGGCGCAGGTCCCGTGGACAGGGAAGCCTTCATCGCCAGCGTGCGCCTGCGGGCCGGCCTTCTCACCCTGTCGCGGGAGCGGGTGCGGGCGGAGATGCTGAAGCTGCTGGTGGCGCCCGGCGCCGCAGCGACTCTCGCCGTCATGAGCGATGCCGGCCTGCTCCAGCCGCTGATTGCCGGCATCGCCGACGTGGGGGCGTTCACGCGGCTCGCGACGCTGGAGCGGGCGTGGCAGGCGAAGCCCGACCCGATTCGCCGGCTCGCGGCTCTCGCCGTGCGCGTCAGTGATGATGCGGTGCGCCTGCGCGAACGGCTGCGGCTATCCAATGCGGAGGCCCGCCGGCTCGCCGCCCTGTCGGCGACCGTGCCGGACCTGCCCGACGCCCGGGCGGTGCGGGCGTTTTTGTACCGGAACGGCGTGGATGCGGCGCTGGACCTCGCGTTGCTCGCCGCCGCCCATGGCCGGGGCGGCATGGAGGCGGTGGCGGCCATGGCGGCATCCTGGATGCCGCCGCGCCTGCCGTTCGCCGCTGCCGACCTGATGGCGCTGGGGCTCACCCCCGGCCGCGCGCTCGGCGCGGCACTGGCCCGGGCCGAGGCCCGATGGATCGCCGCCGATTTTCCGACGGACCCCGCGGTCGTCTCCAGCCTCCTCGCGGAAGCGGCCAGGACGTCGTCCGGCGCCTGAGGCGTCAGTCCTCGTCTTCTTCCTCTTCGTCTTCTTCCTCGTCCTCTTCCTCGAAGTCGGCGACTTCGAGCTTCTCGAGGGCGATGACCGGAAGGGTATGGGTGCGGAAGGCGTCGTCCTCCTCCGCGTACCAGACCACCGACACTTCGGTTTCCGAGGCCGTCACCACGGTGAGGGCCGGGCTGCCGGACTTGAGCTGAACGATATCTCCGGGCGCGAACGCCATGGCTTCAGTCTCCCGCTGTCGTCGATGCGCGACGCCGCCGGGCCAGCCTTAGCCGGCGTTCATGACGGCCCGATCACGGCCACTTCACCACCGGCGGCATGGAGGAGAGGATCGAATCCACATTGCCGCCGGTCTTCAGGCCGAAGATGGTGCCGCGATCGTAAAGCAGGTTGAATTCCACATAGCGCCCGCGCCGCACCAGCTGTTCCTCGCGGTCCGCCTCGCTCCAGGGCTGACCCATGTTGGCTCGCACCAACGTCGGGTAGATGTCGAGGAAGGCGAGCCCCACGTCGCGAGTGAAGGCGAAATCCTCCTCCCACGTGCCGGTGCCGGACGACGCGCTGTCGAGATAGTCGTAGAAGATGCCGCCGATGCCGCGCATCTCATTCCTGTGCTTCAGGAAGAAATAGTCGTCGCACCACGTCTTGTAGCGCTCGTAGTCGGCCACCGTGTGGGTCGCGCAGGCGCCTGCCAAAGCGGCGTGGAAGGCCACCGTGTCCGGGTCGTCCTGGGTGCGGCGGCGGTCGAGCACGGGGGTGAGGTCGGCGCCGCCACCAAACCACGCCTTGGTGGTGACCACGAAGCGCGTGTTCATGTGCACTGCCGGCACGTGCGGGTTCGCCATGTGGGCGATGAGGGAGATGCCCGACGCCCAGAAGCGCGGGTCCTCGGCCGCACCGGGGATCTGGCTGCGGAATTCCGGTGCGAATTCACCGAACACGGTGGAGGTGTGCACCCCCACTTTCTCGAACAGGCGCCCGCGCATGAGCGCCATGGTGCCGCCGCCGCCGGGCGTGCCGGTATGGTCGGTGCGCGACCAGGGAGTGCGGGCGAATCGGCCGTGCGCGCCGGCATAGAGGGCGCCGTCGGCCTCATCTTCCAGCGTTTCGAAGGCGGCGATGATGCGGCCCTGCAACTCCTCGAACCAGGATCGGGCGCGGCTGCGGCGCTCCTCCAGGATCCCATCACCGGCGGTTTCGGGTGCGGATGCCGTATCGGGCGCGAAGGTCGAGGGGCACATGGGGCGCTCCGCCTGTCTTGATCGCTTCGGGATCAGGTCTTCTTGGTTCGGGCTTTTATCGCTTTGGCGTGGCGGAAGAAAGCAAGGCAGGTGCACTGGGCTCAATCCGGCAGGCCGCCGGTCTGGCGCAGGGCCTCGGCCACCGCGATCCCCGCGCTCACCGCCACGTTGAGGGACCGCGCCCCGGCCCGCATGGGAATGCGCAGGCGGGCGTCCGCGACGGTATGGACGCTCTCGGGCACGCCCGCCGATTCCCGGCCGAACAGCAGCACGTCGTCGGGCTGGAAGCGGAAGCCGAACAGGGGCTCGGCGCCGTGGGTGGTGAACAGCACCAGGCGCCGGTTCGCGGCCCGGCGGGCGCTGTCGAAGGCGTCGAAGGAGGCGTGCCGCCGCCATGTGACCTGATCGATATAATCCATCCCGGCGCGACGGAAGCCCGCATCACCCACGGGAAAGCCTGCAGGCTCGATGAGGTGCACCTCGACGCCGAGGCACGCCCCGGTGCGCAGGCAGGTGCCTGCATTTTGGGCAATATCAGGACAATAGAGGGCGAGAATCATGCGAGGCCGGGCCTTTCGCGCGTTTGCCGGCAACGGCGGGCGAGAGGATGGACACCATTTGCGCAGGGGCCGCAAGATCGATCGGGCGGGGCGCATTATGGCAGGACCGCGTGCCGCACGGCCACGATCTGGACAAGATGAGGCGGGGGTGCAATTAGAGGCCCTTGAAAGTGGCGCCGCATGGGCTCGTGCGACGCCACATCGCGTGTGGCTTGCAATCCGCTGGATTGCGGGCGCGCGCCGAGACGACAACAGATCGGGGACTGCGCCGTGGCACATACGGAGACGTCGGACACGACGACGCGTCGGGATTTCCTCTACATCGCCACGGGTGCGGTGGGTGCCGTCGGGGCCGCCGCGATGGTGTGGCCGTTCATCTCCCAGCTGCAGCCCGATGCCTCGGTGCTCGCGCTCTCCACGACCGAAGTGGACATTTCCCCCATCGCCGTGGGGCAGATCGTCACCGTGCAGTGGCGCGGCAAGCCCATCTTCATCTCCCACCGCACGGCGGAGGAGATCAAGGCGGCGCAGGACGTGCCCCTCTCCGCGCTGCCCGATCCGCAGCCCGACCAGGACCGCGTGAAGGCGGGCAAGGACCAGTGGCTGGTGGTGATCGGCATCTGCACCCACCTCGGCTGCGTGCCGCTCGGCCATCAGGGCCAGTACAACGGCTGGTTCTGCCCCTGCCACGGCTCGGTCTACGACACGTCGGGCCGCATCCGGCAGGGACCGGCGCCGCTCAACCTGGCGCTCCCGCCCTACGCTTTCACCTCCGACACCAAGATCGTGATCGGCTGACGCGCGCATCGTCGCCGCTATCAAAAAGGTTGGACCCATGGAAGGACATTCCACCTACCAGCCCAAGGGGAAGGTCGCGCAGTGGTTCGAAAGCCGCTTGCCGATCGTCGGGCTGATTCATTCCTCGGCCATCGCCTATCCGGTGCCGAAGAATCTCAATTACATGTGGACCTTCGGTGCCATCCTGAGCCTGATGCTGGTTTGCCAGATCATCTCCGGCGTGGTGCTCGCCATGCACTACGTGGCGTATGCGCCGGTGGCGTTTGAGCGCGTCGAGCACATCATGCGCGACGTGAGCTATGGCTGGCTGATCCGCTACATCCACGCTAACGGCGCCTCGATGTTCTTCATCGCGGTGTACATCCACATGTTCCGCGGCATGTATTACGGGTCCTACAAGGCCCCGCGCGAGGTGTTGTGGATCCTCGGCGTGATCATCTATCTGCTCATGATGGCCACCGGCTTCATGGGCTATGTGCTGCCCTGGGGCCAGATGTCCTTCTGGGGCGCCACCGTGATCACCAACCTGTTCTCGGCCATCCCGCTGGTGGGTGAGACCATCGTGCAGTGGCTGTGGGGCGGCTATTCGGTGGGCGCGCCCACGCTGAACCGCTTCTTCTCGCTCCACTACCTGCTGCCGTTCATGATCGCCGGCGTCGTGGGACTGCACATCTGGGCGCTCCACCACGTGGGCCAGAACAACCCGGACGGCGTCGACATCAAGAATGTCGAGAAGGACACGGTGCCCTTCACCCCCTACGCCACCATCAAGGACACCTTCGCCATGGTGGTGTTCCTGATCTTCTTCTCCTGGTTCATCTTCTACATCCCGAACTATCTCGGCCATTCGGACAACTACATCCCGGCCAACCCGCTCGCGACCCCGGCCCACATCGTACCGGAATGGTATTACCTGCCGTTCTACGCGATCCTGCGCTCGGTTCCGGATAAGCTCGGTGGCGTGCTGGCCATGTTCGCGGCCATTGCGGTGCTGGCGTTTCTGCCTTGGCTCGACACCTCCAAGGTGCGCTCGGCCAAGTATCGCCCGCTGTACCGGCAGTTCTTCTGGATCTTCGCGGCGGTGTGCGTCGGCCTCGGCTATCTCGGCTCGCAGCCGGCCGATGGCGGCTACGTCATCGCCTCGCGCATCTTCACTGTCTATTACTTTGCCCACTTCCTCGTCATCCTGCCGCTGCTCGGCCTGTTCGAACGTCCGAAGCCTGTGCCGGCCTCCATCGCGGACGCCGTCCTTGCCAAGAGCAAGGGTGGAGCGGTGGTGGTCGCCGGTGCGGCCGGCCCCGAGACCAAGTGAGCCGGCGCGGAGAGAACAGCAATGACCATTCGTAGCAGTCTCTTCGGTGCCGTCGCGGCGGCGCTCCTCCTGGCCTCGGGCACGGCCGGCGCGCTCGCGTCCGAAGGCGGCGGCGGTCACGACGGCCGCCCGCCCCGCCTGTCCTGGTCGTTCGCGGGTCCGTTTGGCACCTACGACCGCGGCCAGCTCCAGCGCGGCTTCAAGGTGTTCAAGGAAGTGTGCAGCGCCTGCCACTCGGCGAACTACCTCTCCTTCCGCAACCTCGCCCAGCCGGGTGGCCCCGGCTTCACCGAAGCCCAGGCCAAGCAGGTGGCTGGCGAGTACCAGATCACCGACGGGCCGAACGACGCGGGCGACATGTTCCAGCGCCCCGGCCGCCTGTCGGACCACTGGCCCGCGCCGTTCCCGAACGACAACGCCGCCCGCGCCGCCAACGGCGGTGCGCTGCCGCCGGACTTCTCCGTGCTCGCCAAGGCCCGCTCCTACCACGTGGGCTTCCCCGGCTTCATCACCGACGCCTTCATCCAGTACCAGGAGCATGGCGTGGACTATATCCACGCGCTGCTCACCGGTTACGAGGATGCGCCGACCGGCGTGCATCTCCAGCCGGGCCTGAACTACAACGCGTATTTCCCGGGCCACCAGATCGCCATGCCGAAGCCCATCAGCGACGGCCAGGTGGAATATCCGGACGGCGCGCCGCAGACGGTGGACCAGTATTCCAGCGATGTCGCCGCCTTCATGATGTGGGTGGCCGAGCCCAAGCTCGAGGAGCGCAAGCGCATCGGCTTCCAGGTGATGATCTTCCTGATCGTCCTGTCCGGCCTGCTCTACTTCACCAAGAAGAAGGTGTGGCAGCACGTGGCGCACTGAGCCGCGTCCCTTCCCCGACGATCAAGGGCCCTTCGGGGCCCTTTTTCTTTTGCAGGTGCCGCCAGGAATTGCCGCGACCCCGCCCCGCATCACGGGGGCATCCCGTGCGTGAGCGCGACACGGCACGGCGCGGCCGACATCGGTTATGCGTCTCGCCCATTCGTGAGGCGGTGCCGCGTCAACGTGCTTTTCCTTCGCCGTTTCCGGCCGTAAGGAAGCGCAGCTATTCCCGGAGCGCCCGATGTCACCCGCGGATTTTGCCGCCAGCATCCGCACCATCCCGGACTATCCCAAGCCGGGCATCCTGTTCCGCGACATCACCACCCTGCTCGGCGACGCCCGCGCCTTCCGCCGCGCGGTGGATGAACTGGTGCAGCCCTGGGCGGGTGCCAAGATCGACAAGGTGGCCGGCATCGAGGCGCGCGGCTTCATCCTTGGCGGGGCGGTGGCGCACCAGCTCTCGGCCGGCTTCGTGCCCATCCGCAAGAAGGGCAAGCTGCCCCACCAGACCGTGCGCATGGCCTACGCCCTCGAATACGGCGAGGACGAGATCGAAATGCATGTGGATGCCGTGATGCCCGGCGAGCGCGTGCTGCTGGTGGACGATCTCGTCGCCACGGGCGGCACCGCCACCGGCGCGGTGAAGCTGCTTCAGACCTGCGGCGCGGCGGTGGAAGCGGCCTGCTTCATCGTCGACCTGCCGGACCTCGGCGGCGCCGACAAGCTGAGGCGGGCGGGCGTGTCAGTGCGCACCCTGGTGTCCTTCTCCGGCCATTGAGGGCCGCCCGGCGGTGCCGGGCTCCCATCAGACTGAGCCGCCCCGAGTTTTCCAGACGCCCTCGGCTGGCTTTTTGTGCAGCCGTTCGAACTCGACGGGCGACAGCATGCCGTTCCGTGCGTGCTTGCGGGTCGGATTCACGATGGCTTCCTCGCATATTGGCAAAGGACACACGCTTCAGCGGCGCCCGTGCTTCAGCTGGAGGGAACCCGCCGTCACCTAAGCTCGACGACGACCTTGCCTTTTGACCGTCCGGTTTCGATGTAGACCAACGCTTCATTGGTCGCTTCGAACGGGAAAATCCGATCCATGATCGGGCGAATGATCCCGGCTTCGATCAGCGATGTGATCTGGCTCAACTGCCCGCCGTCCGCCCGCATGAACAGGAATGAATAGCCAATCCCCCGGACCTTGGCCTTCCTTCGTATGCCGAAGCTGAGAAGACGCATAAGCGGACGCAGGAACCAGTTCAGCCCTTGTTGCCGGGCGAAATCGGGGTCCGGTGGGCCGGAGATGGAAATCAGTTTTCCGCCCGGCTTCAGCACGCTGAGGGATTTTTGGAGTGTGTCGCCGTCCAGGCTGTTCAATACGACGTCGTAACCAGTCAGGACCTTTTCGAAGTCCTGCTTCTTGTAGTCGATAACGACATCGGCGCCGAGGCTTCTGACGAGCTCGACATTGGCTGTACTCGTCGTCGTAGCGACCGTCGCTCCGAGATGCTTGGCCAACTGAATAGCGAACGTCCCAACGCCTCCCGAGCCCGCGTGTATGAGGACCTTCTGCCCTTTTCGCAGACCGGCTCGCTCGACCAATGCCTGCCAGGCGGTCAGTCCCACCAGGGGAATGGCAGCCGCTTCCGCCATGGTCAGGTTCTTCGGCTTCAGCGCAAGATCGGCCTCATTGATGGAAATCGCTTCGGCGAAGGTCCCGACGCGGCCATCGCGCGGTCGGGCATAGACCTCGTCACCCACCTTGAATCGACGGACTTTGGAGCCCACCCGGGCGACCACGCCGGCCATGTCGTGGCCCAGCACGAAGGGCGGGCGATACGGAAGGAGGGGCTTGAAGGCCCCATCGCGGATTTTGGAATCCAGAGGGTTGAGCCCGGCAGCGTGGATCGTGACCAGGACATCGTCATCCCGCAACACTGGCTCCGGCATGTCGCCGAAGCGGAGGGTGCCACCCTTTTTGTATTTGTCGACGATGAAGGCCTTCATGATGGTCTGCTTTCAAGGTAACTGCTGACGCCCGCCTCCGGCGGGAGATTGGCTGCTGGAATGCTCAGACTGCCGTCCGATAGCGCGCTGCGGCGTGTTTCTGGCGCGTGTTCGGGAGCATGGCCTGACGGGCGGCCTGATAGGCGTTCCACTGCTCCACATCGGGCAGCGGCGGGATCGTGACAGCCTCGCGGCGGTCGAAACCGACCAGCGCCGCATCAACGAGTTCATCGACTTCCATCACCCCGCTCATGGTGCTGACGTCGGCACCGGCGTGCTGCCAGATTTCGGTGCGCGTGGCGGCGGGAAGCACCGCCTGGACGTAGACGCCCTTCGGGCCGAGTTCGAGGCTGAGCCCCTGCGACAGGAACAGCGCGAACGCCTTGGTCGCACCATAGACGGTCATGGCGAATTCGGGCGCCAGTCCGACCACGGAGCCGATATTGATGATCGCCCCTTCGCCAGCCTGGGCGAAGCGAGGCGCGACGGCGCTGGCGAGCCGCAGCAAGGCCGTGGTGTTGAGGGCGACGAGCCGTGTGATGTCGTCCGTGGACTGCTCGATGAAGCTGCCGCCAAGGGCCGTTCCGGCGTTATTGATGAGGATGCCGATGCGCGCATCGTCGCGCAGCCGCGCCTCTACCACAGCAAGTTCGGCGGCCTGCGTCAGATCGGCCTGGATGATGTCGATCGCCACACCGGTTTCCTGCCTCAAGCGCGTGGCAAGTGCCTCCATGCGCGTCCGGTCCCGCGCGACCAGCACCAGGTCATGGCCGCGCCGCGCGAAGCGATCCGCATAGGTGGCGCCGATGCCGGTGGAGGCTCCGGTAACAAGGACTGAGGGATTGGCGGCCATGGGATTGCTCTGCGCTCTGTTGAAACCTATATTCATGACGATCGTCATGATTGCTTAAATATGACGGTTATCATGATTGTGTCAATGCAGCCGGTGGAGAAATTTGAAATGAAGGTCAGCCGAGAGCAGATGGCGGAGAACCGCCGTCGGATCCTTGATGCCGCCAGCAGGCTGTTCCGCGAGAAGGGGTTCGACGCCGTCAGCGTGTCTGAAGTGATGAAGGCCGCCGGGCTCACGCACGGCGGCTTCTATGGGCATTTCAGCTCCAAGGACGATCTGGTCGCGCAGACCCTTGCCCATGTCCTCGCTGCGGACTCAGGCGAAGGCGGCGACTTCCGCCGTTATTTAGATACCTATCTTTCGCCTCGTCATCGCGACAGCCCCGCCGGTGGTTGCCCGACGGCGGGGCTTGTCGCGGCCATCCGTCATCAGACCCCGGCTGCGCGTTCCGCTATGACGGAAGGTCTCCGGTCGCAGATCGGCCGCATCGAGAAAGCACTCCCGGAGTCCGATCCGGCAGACAGACGCCGGGCGGCAATCGGAAGCTGGGCAGCGATGGTGGGGGCCGTCATCCTCGCCCGCGCGATTGATGATTCCGTTCTTTCGGATGAGATCCTGGAGCAGACACGTGCGTGGATCGATGCGGGGATCAACCAAGAGTCCGTCGCATAATTGTAATGACTTCCAGTGCCGTTTACCCGGGCCTCAGCCTTGTCTCCCCTGGCCGTCCTAAAACCAAGCCTTCGGAACGACTGCTATGGGTAAGCCGCACCGGATCTTTGATCTGTCGGCGCCAAGCCTCAGATCTCGGTCTGTTCCGATAGGCTCACCGCAGAGCGCGAGGCCGAGACCTTCAACAAGATGGCCGGGGGCCTCCTCGCCACCATGGTCAAACTGGCGCTACCCGGTCGAAAGCGCGGAATCTGCGCGCCCAGTCGCCACGCGCCAGGAGCGGTCTTTGACAATCAACCCAGAAATGGACGTTCGCGCTGGCCAGCACTGAGCTTTAGCTCGGGGCGCTTTGAGATGTTTTCAGGCCGCCGCCACAGATGGTGCGGGAACAGGGCCGCGCCGGGGCGCGGCCTGTCATTCAGTTCGCCTTCTTCTCTCCGCGCGCGGCGACGATGGCCGGGCAGGCGCTTTCGGAAAGGGGGCGGAAGGCCTCGTCCCCGGGCAAGGTGGCGACCAGATTGTAGAGGTCCCACTCGCCCTTGGAGGCCGCGGGAGCCTTGACCTCGAAGACGTAGAAATCATGCACCATGCGTCCGTCCTCCCGGAGCCTGGCGTTGCGCACCACGTCGTCCTTGATGGGCAGTTCGCCCATCTTCTTCACCACAGTCTCGGCATCATCGCTCTTCGCCGCCGCCACCGACTTCAGATAATGCAGAACGGAGGAATAGACGCCAGCATGGATGGCGGACGGGATCTTGCCGTTCTGCGCCTTGAAACGCTCGGAAAAGGCGCGGGTGCCGTCGTCGAGGTCCCAGTAGAAGCCTTCGGACAGAAGCGTGCCCTGCGCCACCGGCAGGCCGACGCTCTTCACGTCCAGCGCGGTGAGGAAGAAGGCGACGAGCTTCTGCTTGGACGTGGTGATGCCGAACTCGCGCGCGGTCTTGATGCCGGTCACCGTGTCGTTGCCGGCATTGGCGAGCGCGATGATGTCGGCGCCCGAGCCCTGCGCCGTCAGCAGCGGCGAGGAGAGGTCCACGGCCGGGAACGGATGGCGCACCGAGCCGAGCACCTTGCCGCCCTTTTTGCCCACCACGGTCTTGGCGTCCGCCTCCAACTGCTGGCCGAGGGCGTAATCCGCCGTTACGAGATACCAGGACGTGCCCGGCTGGGTGAGGCGATTGGCGATGCCGGCCACCTGCACATAGGTGTCCCACATCCACTGAACCACATGACCGGGCTGGCAGGCGTCGCCGGTGAGACGGGCGGTGCCGCCGGGGAAGAGGGCGACGCGGTTCTTCTCCTTCACCAGCGGCGCGATGGCGAGCTGGATGGAGGCGTTGGACATGTCGGCAAGGACATCCACGCCTTCCTGGTCGATCCACTTGCGCGCCGTGGCGGAGGCGATGTCCGCCTTGTTCTGGTGGTCGGCGGAGACCATCTCGATCTTCATGCCGGCGCACTCGGCCTTCAGGCAGTCGTCGATGGCCATTTGGGCGGCGATCAGCGAGCCTTTGCCGGTAATGTCGGAGTAGACTCCCGACATGTCGGTGAGCACGCCCACCTTCACCGTGCCGCCTGAGATTTCCGCCGCTGCCGGGGCTGCGGCAAGGCCCGCCGCCAGGGCCAAGGCGAGGGGGCCGAATTTCGCTGTCATGGATGTCCTCCCGTTCATTCTTTTCATTGGTCGGCCGTCACCAGTGGACCATGGGCAGGCCCGCCACCGGCGAACGGAAGAAGGGAATGCGGTTGCCCCGGAGGCTGCCCACATAGACGGTCCGAAGGTCCGGGCCGCCGAAGGTGACGCTGGCGAACCAGGGCGCGATGGTGCCACCGCAGGCGAGCATCATCTCCGGCGTCACCTGATCCTTTTCGAGCGCGGCCATCAGCGCCTTGCCGGGGTCACTGTCGTGATCGTCGTCGAGGATGATACGCAGGTCACCCGCGGGCGTGATGGCGAAGATGCGGTCCGTCATCACATGGGTGCCCCAGAGGTTGCCATGAGCGTCGAATGCGATGCCGTCGATGAAGGCGCCGTGGTCGGAGGGGCCGAAGGTCTCGCGGTCCACGAGGTCGCCATTGGGCAAGGCCCGCAGGCGCGTCACGCGCTTGCCGCCGGTCTCCACCACATAGAGCCATTCCTCCTTGGCATCGAAGCGGATCTCGTTGGTGAAGCAGAAGCCGTCCGCGACGATGCGCAGATGGCCGTTCTCATAGAGGGCCACGTAGCCGTCGGAGACGTTCGGGCTCATGGCCTGCATCCAGTTCCTGATGCGGGTGGAGATGGTGAGCCAGATGCGGTCGCGGCTGTCGCGCAGCACGAAATTGACCTTGCCGATAGGCGCGCCGTCGATGGTGTCCGCGAGCACGCGGGACTCGCCGGCGCGCGTCATGATCTCCAGCCGGTCCGTGCCGAAATTGGAGATGAGGATGTCGCCGTTGCGGGCGAAGGCGAGGCCGTTGGGCAATGTGCCGGAGACGAAGCGCGTCTCCTCGTCCGTGGCGGAGGCGAAATGCGTCGCCTCGCTCTGCGCGATCAGCTTCTGGGTGCCGTCCGGCTGGATGTGGACGACCCCGCCGCGCGCATCCGCGCTCCACAGCGAGCCGTCGCGCTCGGCGAGGATGCATTCGGGGCGCTGGAGGCCTTCGCCCACATAGGCGATGGTCGCGGGATCCACCTCGAAGCCGTCGATGGGATTGGGGCGGGCCATGTCCTTCTCCTCACATGTCCTTCTCCTCAGAAGCTCACCTTGTCGGCGCCCTTGAGGCCGAGTGTGGCGCGGGCCTCGTCCGGGGTGGCGATCTCGTGGCCGAGTTCTTCGAGGATGCGGCGGATCTTCGTCACCTGCTCCGCATTACTGGAGGCGAGCTTGCCGCGGCCAATGAAGAGGCTGTCCTCCAGCCCCACCCGCACATTGCCGCCCATCATCGCCGCCTGCGTCGCGAACGGTATCTGGTGGCGGCCCGCGGCGAGCACGGACCAGTGATAGTCCTTGCCGAACAGCTTGTCGGCCGTGCGCTTCATGAACATCAGATTGTCCATGTCCGGCCCGATGCCGCCGAGAATGCCGAAGATCAGCTGCAGGAACACGGGCGGCCGGAACCAGCCCTGGTCGAGGCAGTGTGCGAGGTTATAGAGGTGGCCCACGTCGTAGCATTCATGCTCGAACTTGGTGCCGTGCTCCTCGCCCAGCATCCTGTAGATGCGCTCGATGTCGCCGAACGTATTGCGGAAAATGAAGTCCTTCGTGCCGGTGAGGTAGGGCTCCTCCCAGTCGTGCTTCCAGTTGGAATAGCGCTTCGCCAGCGGGTGCAGGGCGAAATTCATGGAGCCCATGTTCAGCGAACACATCTCCGGTGCGGCCTTGAGCGGCGCGGCGAGGCGGTCCTCGACCGTCATGTTCAGGCCGCCGCCGGTGGTGATGTTGATCACCGCATCGGTCGCCTGCTTGATGCGCGGCAGGAACTCCATGAAGACGGCAGGATCGGGCGTAGGCCGGCCGTCGTTCGGATCGCGGGCGTGCAGGTGCAGGATGGCGGCGCCGGCTTCCGCCGCGGCGATGGCCTGCTCGGCGATCTCGTTGGGCGTGATGGGCAACGCGTCGGACATGGTGGGCGTGTGAATGCCGCCCGTCACCGCGCAGGTGATGATGACCTTGCTCAAGACATGTCTCCGCGAAATGCGTTCAATCGGGAAGGATGGCGACGGCCCGCGTCCAGCCGGCGGAGGCGGCGCGCACCTTCACCGGGAAGCAGCTGATGGTGAAGCCGGTGGAGGGCAGCGCTTCGAGATTGTGGAGCTTCTCGATCTGGCAGTAGCCCTTCTCGCGCCCGGCCTTGTGGCCTTCCCAGATGAGGGAGGCATCGCCGGTCTCGGCAAAGCGGCGGGCGGTGAAGGAAAAGGGTGCGTCCCAGCTCCAGCCGTCCGTGCCGACCACGCGGATACCCTGGTTCACGAGGTGCAGCGTGGCGTCGCGGCCGAAGCCGCAGCCTTTGTCGACGTAGTCGGCCCGGCCATAGGCGGCGCCGGCGGCGGTGTTTGCCACCACGATGTCGAGCGGGCTCAGCGTATGGCCGATGCGGGCGAGTTCCGCATCGATCTCGGCGGGGGTCACCACATGGCCATCCGGCAGGTGGCGGAAGTCCAGCTTCACGCCGGGGCGGAAGCACCAGTCGAGCGGGATTTCGTCGATGGTGATCGCCCGCGCGCCACCATCCATGGTGGGGTGATAATGCCAGGGCGCATCCACATGGGTGCCGTTGTGGGTGGAGATGTGGGCAGTTTCAACAGCCCATCCCATGCCCTCGGGCAACTGCTCGGGCGTCAGGCCCGGAAAGGCGGCGCACAGGGTCGCCGCGGTTTCTGTGTGGACGGAATAGTCGATGCGGACCCGCTGGAACGGCGGGTCCGCAGGCACGTCGTTTTCCAGCGGAATGGAGATGTCGACGAATCTTGGCACGGCGTCCTTGTCCTCCCCTGCCCGTCTTGCCAGCGTCGTTCTTGCGGGCTTCATTTTGTACAGTCGTACATGTTATTGTACGACTGTACAAGATGCTGCGCGACGGCTGCTGCGGCCATGGCCGCTGAGCGTGACACTGCGTCTGGTGCGGGTGCAGCGGCAACGCTAGAAGGGGCCATGAAGACGACCAAGAAGACATCTTCAGCCATGCGCTCCGCCTCGCCTTCCGGACAGGGGAAAGGCGCGCGCCGCTCGGCAGTTGCGCCCGGTGACCCGCAGCGGCCCGACCGCCGGCAGGACATTCTCGCCAGCGCGGAATTTCTCTTCGCCGAGCGGGGCTATGCCGCCGTCTCGGTGCGCGACATCGCCGCCCGCGCCGGCGTGCCGGTGGCGCTGGTGGGGTATTATTTCGGCCGCAAGCCGGAGCTGCTCGCCACCGTCTTCGCCCACCGCCAGGCCAATCTTGACGAGCGCATATCCCGCATCCGCGAGATTGGGGCGCGGGGCCCTGGGGCGGGGCGTGTCGAGGAGATCGTCGCCGCCTGGGCGGAGCCGGTCGTGCGGCTTCACGGCTCGGCGAGTGGCGACAGCTTCTCCTTGCTGGTGGCCCGCACGGCCTGGGACCCTGGGCCTGAAGCGACCGAGATCATCGAGAGATTCTACGATCCGCTGGTCCGCGCCTTCCTGGAAGCCATGGCCGTGGCGTTGCCGGACTGCCCACAGGACCGGCTGCTCTGGGCCTACGAATATGCCGTCGGCGCCCTGCTGATGTATGTCGCTGACAAGCGCATCGAACGCCTGTCCGAGGGCAGGGCGACGGCGGGCGACCCGGGGCTGTTCGATGATTTCGTGCGGTTCGTCACCGCCGGCCTCAATGCCATGTGCGGCTGCGCGCCACCTCGGTCAATGGAATGTCGGGCATAGAGGCCAAGCTTCGCCGGACCGACTATGAGTAACCTCCATCAAGCTGATGCCGCCGAACAAGCCGAGCGGCGTGCCACGGGTCAATGACCGAGCCCCCTCTGGTGGCCTCCTTCGCAGCGACAACGCTCTCCACGGCCAACTCTTCCCCCGGGCCGGAATAGAACCGCGGCTGGTGAGCGTGCCCCGGCGCGGATCACGTCCACGCCGGGGCACGGCTCCTCGTTCCTCCGCCGCGGGGGAATGCGGAGGTCACGACCACAAGAAATGGGAAACGTAGGAGGCGGCTGCGTCAGGCCGCGCAGATCGGACGCGCCTGACGTCGGGCCGCGAGGCCTTCGATCTCCGCAACGAAGCGCTCGCGCGCCGGCGTCTCGGTACGCAGGGCATCTGCGATCCTGCGCGCATTCTGCGCGAATGCGGGCTGATCGATCAGCCGGCAGATGGTTGCGGCGATGGTGCCGGCGTCGCTCGCCGGGTCTAGCCTCAGGCCTGCGCCGCGATATTCGACGCGCGCGGCATTCTCGTTCTGGTCGCGGCCCATGGGCAGGACCAGCAGCGGCACGCCGTGCCGGAGCGCGCGCAGGGTGGTGCCGTGCCCGCCGTGGGTGATGGCCAGGGTCGCCCGCGGCAGGATCGCCTCATGGGAGGCGGACGCGACGATCCGCACATTGGGACGGGCCGGAAGGTCGGAGGCTTCGAGCATGTCGCCGAGCGTTACGATCGCCTCCACCGGCAGGGCGCCGAGCACCTCCACGAGGCGGGCCAGCACGGCACCCTGTCCCTGTTCCGTGGTGCCGAACGAGACCAGCACGCGCGGCCCCGCCGCCCCCTCGAAATCCTCCCCGCTCCCCGCGGCCCAGCTCGGTTCACGCAGCAGCGGCCCGATGTAGCGCACGCCCTCGGGAAGCCCGGCGACGGGAAAATCGAAGGCCGGGCTCGTCGCCAGCAACTGGAGATCGGCCGCGCGCATCTGGTCGAACACGCGGGCGAGCGGCTTCAGTCCCAGCGACATGCGCGCGGCGTTGAGGTGCGGAAGGAAGCCGTTCCACAACGCCTCCACCGCCCCGGCGACCCCACGGTCGCGCTCATGGTCGGCGGTGCTCGCGGCCGGAAGGAAGCCGGGACCGAACGGGGGATGTCCCGGCAGCGGGGAAAGGGAGACGTTGGGCGCAAGGACCGCGGTGGGGATCTGCGCCACCTCCCCCGCCAGCACACTGCCGAACAGCAGGTCGCTGGCGACCAGCACGTCGGCCGGGCGCACTGTCATCACATCGATGAGGTCGCGCGCATAGGCCTCGGAGGGGCCGAGGAAGATCCGCTCGGACCAGGCCGCCATGACGGCGAACGGATCGGGCCACTCGTCGTCACGTACCGGAGCACTCGCAGCCAAGCGGTCGGGCCGGTTCGGCGCCCGCTTCCAGCCCACGAAATGCGCGCCCGTCGCCCGTGCGTCGCTGGCGATGGAATCGTCGGCGACGAGGGTCACGTCGTGGCCGCGGGCGCAGAGCGCCTCGACGGCGGCAATTGTCGGCGGCACGTTGCCGCCGCCCTCCCATCCGGCCACGACGATGCGCAGCCGGCCCGTGGGGGCCAGTGTGGGTTCCATCTCCATCCTCCTTATATGCCGGCGTTCGGGCGCCGGCGCCCTTCACTCCTCGCGGAGCAGCCGCTCCACGATCTGCGTCATCAGGCGCTGCGTCCGCTCGGCATCGTGGCCCTGCCGACGACGCATGAGGTGCCAGACCCACACGTCCGTCACCGCCAGAAGCTCGGCGAGCAGGTCGTCCCGCCGTTCGCCTTCGCGCTTGTCGAGCCACGGGCGGAACATGTCCGTGATCCATTCCCGGTGGCCGCGGCGGCCCTGGTCCAGAACCGCGCCGAACTCGGGAATGCGATCCTCCTGGTTCAACGTGCGCACCACCAGATCGCCGCTGCGCTCGTAGTCGGCAATGAGGACGGCGATGATGCCAGCGAGGTCGGCTGGCGCGTACTGCCAGCGATGCGTCCGGATCGTGCTGTCCTGCTGCGCCGCGAGCGCGCTCAAGAGCCCGGCCTTGTTGCCGAAGCGGCGGATTACCGTCTGGCGCGTGGTGCCGGCTGCGGCGGCGATCTCGTCCAGGGTGACCTCGTCGAACCAGCGCGTCTCCATCAGCGTCGCGAAGGCCTCGACGATCTGCTGCTCGGTGCCGCGCACCGCGCTCTCCCGCGCCACCTGCCGATAGGGCCTCGCCGCCATGATCAACTCCATTTCGAGTTACATTAAGTAACACGAAATATGAGCCTGTCAATGGCACCCGCATGGTGTTGCCGGTGGCGCAGACCCTACTCGGCCTGTCGCAACTGGTGCTCACCAATGCCGAGGAGATGGAGCGGCGGGCGGCTCCCTGGGATGCAACGCCGTGTGGGTCCGCGTTCAGGGGGGCGCCTGCTGAACGTCCGGATCCCGCGGCCAAGCCCATGCCTGCTTCTGGCGCGAATTCTGACAATCGCGGGCGCGAAGCCGCCCCGCCGATGTACATGCTATTCTACGCTAGAACGCCCCCGCGCTCCGAAGCGGCTTCACTTCATCCCGCAAGTGGTGTGTTCTGACCGCGTCAGATCAGCCGCAGCCCCTTCAGGCTGGCGTGACCGTCCTTGCCGACGATGATGTGGTCGTGCACCTCGATGCCCAGGGGCTTGGCCACGTCGATGATCTTGCGCGTCATGTCGATGTCGGCGCGCGATGGCGTCGGGTCCCCTGACGGGTGGTTATGGCAGAGGATGATGGCGGAGGCGGAGACCTCCAGCGCCCGCTTCACCACCTCGCGGGGATAGACCGGAGCGTGGTCGACGGTGCCGGTCTGCAGCACTTCGTCGGCGATAAGCTGGTTGCGCTTGTCGAGGAACAGCACACGCACCTGCTCGCGGTCGGCATAGGCCATGGCGGTGCGACAATAGTCGATCACCGAACTCCAGGACGACAGCACCGGCCGCCGCTTCACCTGTCCTTTCGCGAGGCGCTGGGCCGCCGCCTCCACCACCTTCAGCTCGGTGATGATGGCGTCCTTCACCCCCGGAACCTCGGCGAGCAGGGGCACCGGCGCGGCCACCACCTCGGCGAAGGAGCCGAAGCGGTCCACCAGCGCCTTGGCCAAGGGCTTCACGTCCCGCCGCGGCACGGCCCGGAACAGCACCAGTTCCAGCAGCTCATAATCCGCGAGAGCCTGCGACCCCGCCTCGCGGAAGCGCGCGCGAAGACGGTCGCGGTGCCCATGAAAATGGGGCGCTTCGTTCAGGCCGTCTTCCGGCGCCTCGGCCATCAGCGTGTCCGGCTCTTCCTCAGGCGGAGATGTAGGGCGGCTGGTGGTAGCCCTTGGGGCTCAGGGTGAAGATCTCGACGCCGGTCTCGGTCACGCCCACCGCGTGCTCGAACTGGGCCGAGAGGGAACGGTCGCGGGTGACGGCGGTCCAGCCGTCAGACAGCACCTTCACGTGAGGGCGGCCCAGATTGATCATGGGCTCCACGGTGAAGATCATGCCCGGCACCAGCTTCGGCCCCTCGCCGCGTCGGCCCACGTGCACGATATTGGGCTCGTCGTGGAACACCTGGCCGACGCCATGGCCGCAGAAGTCGCGCACCACGCTCATGTGCTGCGGCTCCACGAAATCCTGGATGGCGGCGCCGATGTCACCCACATGGCCGCCGGGGCGGATCGCCGCGATGCCGAGCATCATGGCGTCGTAGGTGACCTCCAGCAGACGCTCGGCCCGGCGCGGGATGGCGCCAACGGGATACATGCGGCTCGAATCGCCATACCAGCCGTCGAGCACCAGCGTCACGTCCACATTGACGATGTCGCCCTCGCGCAGGGGGCGGGCATTGGGCATGCCGTGGCACACCACGTGGTTCACCGAGGTGCACACGCTGAAGCGGTAGCCGCGATACATCAGGGTCGCCGGATAGGCGCCGTGATCCAGGGCGAACTCGTAGATCAGGCGGTCGATGGCGTCGGTGGTGACGCCGGGCGCCACCATGTCGGCCACGGCGTCGAGCGCCTGCGCGGTGAGTTGCCCGGCCTTGCGCATGCCCTCGAAGCCTTCCGGCCCGTAGAGCTTGATATGGCCGGTCTTGCGCAGCGGCGCGTTGGCCGCCTCAACATAATTCATGGGTCACGCCTTCAAGGCTGCGCCTTTCGCGCCGCCGCTCACGAAATTTCTCTTCCCACAGATTTAGGCCAAGCGGCCGGCAAAGCAAGCTTCGCTCTGTTTCTGGCTCCGGTGGCCCATTGGGAGAGGATCCGTCGCCGGCTTCGCGCGGCCGCCGTGGGGCCTTAAGATCGCCGATCCCGAATCGTAACCCAAGCCGCCATGCTCATCCGCCGCCTGCCTCCCGTGCTCATCGACCGCATCGCCGCTGGCGAGGTGGTGGAGCGGCCGGCTGCCGTGGTGAAGGAACTGGTGGAGAACGCGCTCGATGCCGGCGCCCACGCCATCGAGGTGGTGATCCAGGGCGGCGGCCGACGCCTGGTGCGGGTCAGCGACGACGGCAGCGGCATGGGGCCGGATGACCTCGCCCTGTGCGTGGAGCGCCACGCCACCTCCAAGCTCGCTGGCGAAGACCTCCTGTCCATCTCCACCCTGGGCTTCCGGGGGGAGGCGCTGCCCTCCATCGGGTCGGTGGCGCACCTTTCCATTGCCAGCCGGCCTAGGGATGCGGCCCACGCCTTCGAGGTGCGGGTGGACGGCGGGGTGGTCACGCCGCCACGCCCGGCCGCGCTGGGCGGTGGTACGCGGGTGGAGGTGCGGGACCTGTTCTATGCCACGCCGGCCCGCCTGAAGTTCCTGAAATCCGACCGGGCCGAGGGCGCGGCGGCGGCGGACGTGGTGCGCCGCCTGGCGCTGGCGCGGCCGGACGTGGCTTTCACCCTCGTCACCGACGAGCGCGCGGCGGTGACCTTCCCGGCCCGTGCCGATGACGAGGAGGGCCGCGCCGCGCGCCTCGCCGACGTGCTGGGGGCGGAGGCGGGGCGCAATGTGGTGGCGGTCAATGGCATCCGCGACGACGTGGTGCTGGAGGGCCTCGCCGGCCTGCCCACCTTCTCCAAGGCCAATTCGCTCAGCCAATATCTGTTCGTGAATGGCCGACCGGTGCGCGACAAGCTGCTGATGGGCGCGGTGCGCGCGGCCTATGCCGACCTGTTGCCGTCGGACCGCTATCCGGTGCTGGCGCTGTTCATCAGCCTCGACCCGCGCGACGTGGACGTGAACGTGCACCCGGCGAAGACCGAGGTGCGGTTCCGCGACGGCGGCAATGTGCGCGCGCTCATCGTGCGCACCCTGTCCGATGCGCTGGGCGCGCGCATCCCCTCCACCGCCGGCACCATGGCCGACCGGCTGGTGGCGCTGGCTCGCACGCCGGAGCTGGCGGCGCGGCCTTCGTTCCCACCCGCCGCGCCGTTCACGGCCCCCGGCGGCGGGGCCTTCGCGGGCTTCCGGCCGGCGCCGGCCCTGGATTATGACTGGCGCCAGTCTCCGGCCCGGCCGATGCCATCCGGGCTGGGGGAGGAGGAGCAGGCACGGCTCGACATCGCCGAACCCTCGGCGGACGCGCGTGCCGATGCCGCGCCCCTCTCCGCCGTCGACCTCGACCGGCCGCTGGGCGCGGCGCGGGCGCAATTGCACGAGACCTATATCGTCGCCCAGACCCGCGAGGGCCTGGTGCTGGTGGACCAGCATGCCGCCCACGAGCGCCTGGTCTATGAGAAGCTGAAGGCGGCGCTGGCGCGCGACGGCGTCGGCCGGCAGGGGCTGCTGATCCCGGCGGTGGTGGACCTCGACCCCGCCGATGCCGACCGCCTCACCGAGCGCGCCGCCGACCTTGCCGCGCTGGGCCTGGTGCTGGAGAGCTTCGGTCCCGGCGCGGTGCTGGTACGGGAGGTACCGGCGCTGTTGAAGGACGCGGACGTGACCCGTCTCGTCACCGACCTCGCCGAGCACGCCGCCGAATGGGACGACGCCTTGCCGCTGGAGCGGCGCCTGCTCCACGTGGCCGCCACCATGGCCTGCCACGGCTCCGTCCGCGCGGGTCGGCGCCTGAAGGTGGAGGAGATGAACGCCCTGCTGCGCGAGATGGAGGAGACG
The DNA here is from genome assembly GCF_008364685.1 of Xanthobacter oligotrophicus. Lineage (GTDB taxonomy): Bacteria > Pseudomonadota > Alphaproteobacteria > Rhizobiales > Xanthobacteraceae > Xanthobacter > Xanthobacter oligotrophicus. The sequence continues at coordinate 359,286 of NZ_VTTL01000002.1, read as the reverse complement.
CCCAACGCCGGCGAGTGCAACCACGGCCGGCCGACCTTCGTCACCCTGTCGCTGAAGGATGTGGAGAAGCTGTTCGCCCGGCGGTGAGGGGGCGCTTCAAACGACAATGCCCGGCACAGGGCCGGGCATTGCGTGAAGCGGGGACTGCGTCGCGCTCAGGCGCTTTTCAGCAGGCGCATGAGGTCGGAGCGGATGATCTCGTTGCCGGCGATGACGGAGCCCTTGTCCAGCATCTTGTCGCCGTCCGACAGGTCGGTGACGATGCCGCCCGCCTCGCGCACCATCACGATGCCCGCCGCCATGTCCCATGCCGAGAGGTCGCGCTCCCAGAAGGCGTCGAAGCGGCCCGAGGCCACCCAGGCGAGGTCGATGGCGGCAGATCCGGTGCGGCGGAGGCCCGAGACCTGGCCCTGTACCTTCTCCAGCTCGCGGTTGAACTTGGCATGGTCGCCCCGGCCGAGATGGGGCAGGCCGCAGCACACCACGCTGTCGGCCAGCTTCTTGCGGCCAGCGACCCGCAGGCGGCGGTCGTTGAGATAGGCGCCCTGGCCGGCCTCGGCCACGTACAGCTCGTCCATCACCGGATTGAAGATGACACCCGCCACCGGCACCCCGTTGCGCACCAGCGCCAGCGAGATGGAGAAGATGGGGATGCCGTGCAGGAAGTTGGTGGTGCCGTCGAGGGGGTCCACCACCCACACGTTGGAGGTGTCGGCGCCTTCCACCGCGCCGCTTTCCTCCATGAGGAAGCTGTAGGTAGGCCGCACCCGCAGCAGCTCGGCGTGGAGCGTCTCCTCCGACTTGCGGTCGGCGGCGGAGACGAAATCGCCCGGCCCCTTCATGGAAACCTGAAGCTGCTCTACCTCGCCGAAGTCGCGGGCGAGCGCCCGGCCCGCCTTGCGGACGGCCTGGACCATGACGGTGATGAGCGGCGTGCGGATCATGAGGAAACCTGAAAATCGGGCCGCGGCCGGCGCGCGTGTCGCCGGGGCCTGCGGCCGGGGAAAGGGTTGGGTGAGCGTGTGCCCGCCCGCGGCGTGGCCGTCAAGCGGCGGGGGTGCAGGACAGCGCTGCGCGGGCAACGGGTGCGGGCGGCTTCGGCCATCCCGCCGGCGGGGGCGGCTGCCCGTCCGTTTGGCCCCCTCCCCATCCCTCCCCCGCACGCGGGTGAGGGGCTAGGCTGCATCAGGTGGAAAGGCCGCTTGCGGGTTCCCGCATGCTGGTGAACCCTCCCCCGCACGCGGGGGAGGGCAGGGTGGGGGCGGATGGTTCCGCAATCCCGCCGCCGGGCGTTCGTCCCCAATGCCCTCCACTCTCCGAGGCGGGAGAAGCGGCGGACGGTCGCCGCCGTCCTCAGGAGCGCAGCGGCGACCAGGCGGGGTCGGAGGCGTAGCTCGGGGTGGGGACGCGCTGCTCGTTGTAGCCGGTCACGTCCACCGAATAGAGCGACGGCCCGGAGGCGCCGCCCGGATCGCGGAAGAACATGATGACGCGGCCGTTGGGCGCGAACGTCGGCCCCTCGTTGTGGTAGCCCTCGGTGAGCACGCGCTCGCCCGAGCCGTCGGTGCGCATGACGCCGATGGCGAAACGCCCGTCGCCCTGGCGGGTGAAGGCGATCCAGTCGCCCTTGGGCGACCACACCGGCGTCGAGTAGCGCGCATTGCCGAAGGAAATGCGCCGCGCGCCGGAACCGTCGGCATTCATCACATAGATCTGCGAGGTGCCACCGCGATCGCTCTCGAAGCAGATCTGCCGGCCGTCCGGCGAATAGCAGGGGGCGGTGTCGATGGCGGCGGTGTCGGTGAGGCGGGTGGTGGCGCGCGAGCGCAGGTCCATGACGAAGATGTTGGAATTACCGCCCTGTTGCAGGCTCATGATCACCCGCTGTCCGTCCGGGGCGAAGCGCGGCGAGAAGCTCATGCCCGGGAAGTTGCCGACGATCTCGCGCTGGCCGGTCTCGATGTTGAGCAGGAACACCTTGGGGTCACCCGCCCCGTAGGACATGTAGGTGATTTCCTGGCTGGTGGGCGAGAAGCGCGGGGTGAGCACGAGGCCGTCGCCGCGCGAGAGGTAGCTCACGTTGGCGCCGTCCTGGTCCATGATGGCGAGGCGCTTCACCCGCCGCTCCTTCGGCCCGCTCTCGTCCACGAACACGATGCGGGTGTCGAAATAGCCCTTCTCGCCGGTCATCTTCTCATAGATGGCGTCGGCGATGATGTGGGCGATGCGGCGCCAGTTGTCGGGCTGGGCCACGAACTGCTGGGCGGCGAGCTGCTGGCCGGCGAACACGTCCCACAGCCGGAACACCACCTGGAAGCGCCCGTCCGCCTGCCTCGTGACGCGGCCGGTGAGCAGCGCCTGGGCGTTGATGACGCGCCAGTCCTGGAAGCGCGGCGTATCGGGATTGGTGATCTGCTCCACGAACGCCTTGGGGTCGATGGGCGCGAACAAGCCCGAGCGCCGCAGGTCCGCGGTGATGACGCCGGAAATGTTGCGGCCGATCTCTGGCTCGCCGAGCAGGTCGGTGATGGCGATGGGGATGGGCTTGAAGGCGCCGGGGGTGAGGTCGATGCGCGGCTGCGCGGCACCCGCCGTGCCCGCACCCAGTCCGGAGCCGAGGCCGGCGAGGCTCGCGGCGGCAAGTCCGGTCTTGATGAATGCCCGGCGTCCCATCCCGAGCATGGCCGGCCGTCCGAACCCGTTCATTTATATCCCTCGTTTTCCATGCGCTGCGCCGCGCGCCGCCATCTCGATCGGGAGCCTCTGTGCTCCGTCCGGACGCGGCATCAGCGGCTGAACAGCTTGTCGTTGAGCGTGATCGGAAGGGTCTTCCAGTTGGCGTAGGTTTCCGGCCGGAACATCTTGTAGGGCTGGCAGGCCATGATCGCCCGGATGCCGTTCATGGCGTAGGCCTGGAACGCCGGCTGGCCGGACCCCGGCTGGCCCGGCTCGATCTGGGGCGCGCCGGCGACCGTGCCGTCCTTGTTGAGGTAGATGTTCACGTCCACCCGGATGTTGCGGTCGAGATTGCCGCCGTCCGTCGACCAGCACTCCATCACCCGGCGCCGGAAGGCGTCGATCTCGCTGGCGGTCAATTGCTGGCCCTCACCGCGCGGCGAGCCGAGCGAAGAGGTGGTGGACACCTGCTCCGCGCTCGCCACCTGGCGGGACGGGGCGCGCTTGTCCAGCAACTGCTTGATCTGGTCGGTGTTGAACTCGCTCGGCGCCGCGTTGGCTTCCACCGGCTTGGGCTGCTCCTTCGGCGGCGCCGGCTTGCGCGGGGGCAAAGGCGCGGCGGCGGCCTCGGTCTTCGCCTCGTCCTTGGGCTGCTCCTGCTTCTTCTGCTCGGGCTTGGGGGCCAGCTCCGCCTGTTCCTTGGGCGGGGAGGGCTCCACCTTCGCGGGCGCGGCGTCCTTCGGCAACGGCTCCACCTTGGGGGGCGGCGGCGGCGGGGGAGGGGGCGGAGCGGTGGCTTCCACCGGCGCCTTTTCGCTCGCCTTCAGCTTGGCGTCCTCGACCGGGGTGGGATCGCCCACTTTCTCGGCAATCTGCTTGGGCTTGTCCAACTTCGGCGCGTTGCGGGCGCCCTTGGTGAGCTTGGTGTATTCGGAGATGGAGACCACATCCACCGGCAGCGATTCCGTCACGGGCTCAAACGGCTTCGCCCCGGTGAAGGACACCAGGGTCAGAACGAGGACGCCCGCATGCAGGAGCGTCGATGCCGCAATCCCCGCGCGCATCGGCCCGTCAGCCTCCCTGTTCCACTTCGGTGACCAGGGCCACCTTCTTGAAGCCCGCGCCGGACAGGCGCCCCATGACCCGCATGATTGCCCCGTAGTTCGCCTTCTTGTCGCCCCGTACAAAGACGCGCTCGTCAAAGCCGCCGCGGGCCTGGGTCACTGCCTGCAACTTCGAGACCAGATCCTCGTACTTGATCTCGCTGTCGCCGAGGAAGATCTGGCCGTTTTCCTTCACCGAGAGGGTGATGGGTTCCTTGTTGTCCTGGTTCACCGCATTGGCCTGCGTCTGCGGCAGGTCGATGGGCACGCCCACGGTCAGGAGCGGCGCCGCCACCATGAAGATGATGAGCAGCACCAGCATGACGTCCACCATGGGCGTCACGTTGATCTCGGCCATCACGGGCGGCGCGCGACGGCGCGAACGCCGGCTCTGCCATCCTCCCGCTCCGCCTCCCGCCATGCCCATGGATCAGCCCCGCTCGTCGATCTGGCGCGAGAGGATCGCGGAGAACTCGTCCGCGAATCCCTCCAGCCGCTGGGCCTGACGCCCGGTCTGGGAAATGAACTTGTTGTAGAAAATCGTCGCGGGGATGGCCGCAATGAGGCCCATCGCAGTCGCGAACAGGGCTTCGGCGATGCCCGGCGCCACAACCGCCAGCGAGGTGTTCTTGGAGGCGGCGATGGACTGGAACGAGGTCATGATGCCCCACACCGTGCCGAACAGGCCGATGAACGGCCCCGCCGAGCCCACGGTGGCCAGCACCAGCAGGCGCGATTCGAGCCGCTCCACCTCGCGGGCGATGGTCACGTTCATCACCTTGTCGAGGCGCTGGTTGAGGCCGGCGAACGAGCGGGCGCTGCCCTCATAGGTGCGCTTCCACTCCCGCATGGCGGCGACGAAGATGGCGGCCATGCCCTGGTTCGAGCGCCCGGCCAGGGTGCGGTAAAGGTCTTCCAGGCTCTGGCCGGACCAGAACACCTGCTCGAAGCGGTCCATCTCGCGCTTGTTGCGGGAGAACAGCATCGACTTGTCGATGATGATGGCCCACACCCAGATGGATGCGGTGATGAGGCCGATCATCACCAGCTTCACGACGAAATGGGCCTGCAGGAACAGGCCGAGGAAGGAGATGTCGGTGGAGGGCGCCGCCAGCGGGGCCTGGGAGAGGTCCTGCGCGAAGCCCGCCACGGGCAGCAGAGCCACCGCCACGGCGAGGCCCGCCGCGGCCAGCGGCACGGGGCGAAGGCGGGACACGATGCCGGGACGGCGTGTCAAATCAGTCATTCTCGGCTCCGCTGCCCCTCCCGTACGGAAGAGGTGCTTCTGCGCTCGGGTGCCAGGCATGCGCCTGGCCCAAAGCCTCAGGCTCCCGGGGCGGCGCGCTGCCGCTCGGAAACGTCTCGGCCGGACACCCGTTCGAAGTTCGCTGGCTCTTTGAGCGAGCGAGTCTGTCCAAACTTTGACGGGCCAGCCGGTTCGTGCTGCGGTGCGAAAGTTTCGCGGCACGCAGGAAGCTGTGCACGAACAGGCTTAATGGCGGGTTAGCACGGGGGCCGAACGTGGCGGATCCCTTCGGTTTCCTCCGATGCGGGCCTTTCCACGCCTCTCGAAGCGTCTGCGAGTGCCTATCACGCTGTTGGGGCTGGCGCTCGGGCAGCCGGGTGCCTACATTGGTGAGGCGGGGCTGCGGGGCACGTTAGGAGACATTTCCCCGGGGCCTTATCGATCCTTAAGGGAGCTGTCCCTGACCTCGTCCCTGGACTTGGACACACGGCGCCCACCTACGTTGTAGGTTCCCGGGATCGAACTCCGACGGCTTCTGTGGCTCCGCACATTTTCTGGACAAGCCGACTTCTCTCCATGGACATCGCCGCCGAAAAGAAACGCCTGCGCGCCCTCGCGCTCGGTCGTCGCGCGGCCATGGGCGAGGCGGGCCGCGCCGCGGCCTCCCGCGCGGCCGCAAACCAAGCCCTCGCCGCCGCGGGTGCTGTCCAGGGGCGCACTGTCGCCCTTTTCGCGCCATTCCGGGACGAGATCGACACCGCGCCGCTCGCCAGTGCCCTGCGCGACGCCGGCGCGGTCCTCGCCCTTCCCGTCATCATCGCCCGCGACCGGCCGCTGCTGTTCCGCCGCTGGGACAAGGACACGCCGCTCGTCCCCACGGGCGCCTTCCGCATTCCCGAGCCGGGGCCGGAGGCACCGGAGATCATCCCCGAGCTGCTTCTGGTGCCGCTGGCCGCCTTCGACCGGCGCGGCTTCCGCATCGGCTATGGGGCCGGCTTCTACGATCGCACCCTCGCCCTGCTGCGGGCGCAGTGGCCGGTGCGCGCCCTCGGCTTTGCCTTTGCGTGCCAGGAAGTGGATCAGGTGCCCGTCGAGACCCATGACGAGCCGGTGGACATGATGGTAACGGATATCGAAGCTTGGGCCGTCGGCCCGCGCGCCTGATCCGGCCCCGGCCCCCGCCAAGGCCCCCGCTGCTCATTGGACCCCTCTGAATGCGTATCCTGTTCCTTGGTGATGTGGTCGGACGTCCCGGCCGGGAATGCGTCGTCTCCCGCCTGCCGGGCCTCGTCAGCGACTGGAAGCTCGACCTCGTGGTGGTGAACGGGGAGAACGCCGCCGGCGGCTTCGGCATCACCGAGGCCATCTATGGCGAGATCCTCGCCGCCGGCGCCGACGCCATCACCCTCGGCAACCACGCCTTCGACCAGCGCGAGGCCCTCGTCTTCATCGAGCGTGCGCCGGCTCTGGTGCGGCCTATGAATTATCCCGCCGGCACGCCCGGACGCGGCGCTGCCCTCGTGGAAGCCAAGAACGGCGCGCGGGTGCTGGTGATGAACGTCATGGGCCGGGTGTTCATGGATCCGCTGGACGATCCCTTCGCCGCCCTCGACCGGGCGCTGGATGGCGCCGCCTTGGGCGAGATGGTGGACGCGGTGGTGGTGGACGTGCACGCCGAGACGACCAGCGAGAAGCAGGCCATTGGCCATCATTGTGACGGGCGCGCCTCCCTGGTGGTGGGCACCCATACCCATGTGCCCACAGCCGATTACCGTATCCTCTCCGGCGGCACCGCCTACATGACAGATGCCGGCATGTGCGGCGCCTATGACGGCGTCATCGGCATGGACAAGGAAGAGCCCCTGCGCCGATTCACCCGCAAGCTCGCCTCCGGCCGCTTCGAGCCGGCGACGGGGCCGGGGACCCTCTCCGGCGTGGCGGTGGAGACCGACGACCGCACCGGCCTTGCCGTGCGGGTTGCCGCCGTGCGCCTCGGCGCCGGGCTTGAGGAGGCGCGGCCGGCCTTCTGGGCCTGACGAAAGGGGAGGCGGGAGCCGGCGTCTTGGGCCGGCGTCATGCTGCACCCGCTTTCTTGCGCTTTTGGCTGCCGCGGACCTATAAGGCCGGCTCCAGTCAACAGATCGGTCCGGGCAGCGCTGCAGTGGCGGGGCGCGGGATTGAAATTCAAGGAATGGTGGCGGCATGGCCGGGCATTCGCAATTCAAGAACATCATGCACCGCAAGGGGCGGCAGGATGCGATGCGCTCCAAGCTGTTCTCCAAGCTGGCGCGCGAAATCACCGTCTCGGCCAAGATGGGCCTGCCCGATCCCAACATGAACGCGCGCCTGCGCGCCGCCATTCTCGCGGCCCGCGCCGAGAACATGCCCAAGGACAATATCGAGCGGGCCATCAAGAAGGCGGCGGGCGCCGATGGCGAGAATTACGACGAGATCCGCTACGAGGGCTACGGGCCCGGTGGCGTCGCCGTCATCGTCGAGGCGCTGACCGACAACCGCAACCGCACCGCCTCTGAAGTGCGGTCCTTCTTCACCAAGTCCGGCGGCAACCTCGCCGAGACCGGCGCGGTGTCCTTCATGTTCGACCGGGTGGGCGCCATCGAGTTCGCCCCCGAGAAGGCCGACGCGGATGCCATGATGGAAGCCGCCATCGACGCTGGCGCCGACGATGTCACCTCCTCCGAGCACGGCCACGAGGTGATCTGCGCCGCGGATAACCTTGCGGAAGTGCAGCGGGCGCTGGAAGCCAAGTTCGGCGAGCCGAAGAAGGCCTCGCTGGTCTGGCGGCCGCAGAACACCGTCGCGGTGGACGACGAGACCGGCGAAAAGCTGCTGCGCCTCGTCGAGAACCTCGAGGATAATGACGACGTGCAGAACGTCACCGCCAATTTCGAGCTGTCCGAAGCCTTGCTCGCCAAATTGAACGCGGAGTGAGGGCGGAACGCCACCTGTGAGGGGCGGCTCTTGCGGGTAGATCCAGACTCAAAAAGGCACGGACTGATCGGTCCGTGCCTTTTTGTTTGGTCGGGTCGAAACGGTCAGGCCATTGCGACCTGACCGGATCTCGATCAGGCGGCGAGGGAGGTCGCCATGGTCTTCAACTCGGCGATGGCGGCATCGATCTCGGTGCGCTGGCGCTCCAACTGGGCGAGCTGGGTCAGGCAACGATCGCGGGTCAGCGACAGGCTGGCTTCCTCGCCGTCATGGGCGGCGACCAGGGCGCGGATCTCGGCCAGGGTGAAGCCAAGGTGCTTGCCCTTCAGGATAACCGTCAGGCGGCGGCGGTCGGCTTCCGAATACAGGCGGGTCATGCCGTCGCGACGCGGCGAGAGCAGGCCCTTGTCCTCATAGAAGCGCAGTGCCCGCAGCGTGATGCCGAACTCGCGGGCAAGGTCACCGATGGTGAAGAGAGGGCTCTCGCGAGAGCCCTCCGCGACCGCCGGGCCGGTGTGAAACGCCGGGGTCGCGAACCCCTGCTCGAAGGTCTTGGCGTCCATACGTCTGGTCCCCTTCGCACCCCCGGCCGCCGCAGGGCGCTCGGCACGGGAAATTGGATCGGTGTGCATCGGTGTGCGTCGTGATTGCGTCGTCGCGGCATGCCGCAACGCAAACAAGGCTTACCGTCCAGCCGGCGCCGTGGGGAGGGTTTGCGGGCTACCGTTGGGGAAAGTAACAGTTACAACATAGCGTTCTCAATGGCTTGAAGCCCCTCTCGGGAAGGTTCTTCAGTGACGTTACGGCACCTCGGACGCCTGCTCGGAGCCCGTTGGCGCGCGGCCGGCTCCACATGGCGCGGCGGAGAGGGGCAAATCGACGCGACGTTAACCGCGGATTTACCAAGAATTGAAACCCTCTGTTCAGTGAATCACCGCGAATGGGCACGGTAATAAGAAACCTCTCAACCCGTGCCCCGGGGAGGCCCGAATGGAGCGGACGGAACGCACGGCCCGGATGCGTGCTGCGGCAGGATCTGCCCCCATGTGGGCGGACACGCGCAGCGAGATGCCTGATGTCCCGGCCTGGGACGTGTTCGACATCCAGGCCTCGACCATCGAATCCCTGCGCGGCGAGGTGAGTGCCCTGCGCGATCGCCTGTCCAACGCCGCGCCCAAGCGCGCCGTGCAGGAGATGGACAAGGCCATCACCCTTCTGTGCCGGCGCGTGGATGACATCCGCGCCGCCGGGGCGGTGCGCGAGGATGCAGACCACGCCTTCGCCGAGGAACTCGCCGCCATCAGGGTCGGGGTCGCCGCTCTGCGCGAGCCGGCCCATGTGCGCGCCCTTCAGGACGGCCTCGACGCCCTGGCGCGCCGGATCGACCTCATGGCCGCCCGCGCGGTGGACCCGGTGGAGGTGGCCCGGCTGACCGGGCAGATGGAGGAGATCCACCATCTGGTGCTTTGCGCCGCCGAGCGTCATGACGACACCACTGCCCTTCACGCCCTGACCCAGCGTCTTCAGGCCTGCGCCGAGGCTGTCGCGGGCGCCGGCGAGGAGACGGTCCGGCGCGTCGCCGAGGCCACCGGCGCCTTCGAGCGCAAAGCCGAGGCCCTGCTCAGCCGCGTGATCGAGGTGGAAGCCCGCGCCCGTGCCGGTGATTCGGCGGCCGCGCAGGACCTGCAAGGCTCGCTTTTGGGCGCGCTCGAAGGCGTTCACCGCCGCCTGGATGCCATGTCGAGCACCATTTCCGGCCAGGTCACCAGCCTGTCGCCCACCATCGGCGCCGAGATGACGCAGCGTCTGTCGGACCTGTCCGAGCGCATCGCCGCGGCCGAGGAGGCCGGAAAGGCCGCCATCGCCCCCCTCGCCGACGCGGTGGAGCGCACCCTTGCCGATCTGAGCGCCCAGTTCAGGGACACTCACGCGCGCCTCGACCGGCTGGACGACATCGAGATCCAGCTCCAGCACATGGTCGCCGAGATGCGTCAGGTGCGGGAGACCACCCATGTGGCGACCGCCGAGGCGGTGGCCGCAGTGGCGGCCAAGGTCTCCGAGGATCCCGACGGCGCCGCCGTGGTGGGGCTGAAGCGCGGCCTTGCCGCGCTTGAGGCGCGGCAGGACGAAATCGAGCGCCGCGCCGGCGAGATGCTGGCCGCCGAACTGGAATATGAATTGCGCGATATCTCCGTCGCCCTGGACCGCGACGGGGAGGGCACCTTCGCGCCCCGCCCGGCGCCCCGGACGGCCGAACGCCCGGCCGCCTCGTCAGAGGCCGAGGTGGACGAGCCCTTTTTCGACGCAGCGTCATTTTCTGCCGACGCGGCGGATGCCGCTGCCGGCGCGCCCTGGCCCCGGAGCCCCCGCCGCGCCGACCGGGCCGGCCCGGCCCCGTCCGAAGGAGTCGATTCGCGCCCTCGCGTCGATCGCCGTGCCCGCCGGGACCGGACGCGCGACAAGCGCGCGCCAAAGGGGTTCGTCGCCGGGCTGTTCGCCCGCAAGCGGCAGGTGGCCATGGTCGCGCTCCTCGCCGGTGCCACCACCGTCTTCGCCGGCACCGCCGTGGGCCTGGCCTGGCGCAACGGGCCGGACCTGCTCTCGGGCGTGACCCAGGCCCTGCGGCGGCTGTCCGCTCCGGCCGTGGCCGGCGTAACGGCGGGCGACCTTCCCGCCGCCATCGGCCCGACCGCGCTCCAGGCCGCCGCGCGTGCCGGCGATCCGGCCGCCGCCTTCCTGGTCGCCGGCCGCTATGCGGAGGGCCGGGGCGTGGAAGCGGATCCCGACGCCGCGGTGAAATGGCTGGCGTTCGCCATGCAGCGCGGCTCCGCCCCGGCCGCGCACCGCCTCGGCGCACTTTACGAATCCGCCGGCCGCGACCTGGGCGAGGCCCGGCGGTTTTATGAATGGGCGGCCGGGCAGGGCAATGTGCGGGCCATGCACGCCCTCGCCATGCTGCTGTGCTCCGGCAACGGGCAGACGCCGGACTGGGAAGGCGCGGTACGCTGGTTCCGCGCCGCCGCCGAGCTGGGCTTCCGCGACAGCCAGTACAATCTGGGCGTGGTCTATGCCCGCGGGCTTGGGGTCGCGGCCGATGCAGGCGAAGCCTTCAAGTGGCTGAGCCTTGCCGCCGTCCAGGGCGATGACGACAGCGGCCGCAAGCGCGACATCCTCGCCCGCGAGGCCGATGGCGCCACCCTCACCAAGGCGCAGCAGGCGGTGGCTGCCTTCGCTCCCGGGCCGCAGAACGTGGCCGCCAACATCGTCGAGATCCGTCCGGAATGGCAGGAGGAGAGCGCAGGCACGCCGGTCGCCTCGCTTCCGGGCCGTTCCAAGAGCGCGACCCGCCTTGCCAGCACCGCGGCGGCGGTGAAGTGAGCCGCCGCCCGTCCGCGTTGCCCCTCGTGTCGGATTTCGAGTTGCCCTTTCCTTGCCGGCGCGCCTCCCCCACGGTGCGGCCATGGACCTGAACGCGATTCGCATCCTCGGCCTCGATCCGGGCCTGAGGCGTACCGGCTGGGGGGTGATCGACGTCACCGGCTCCCGCCTCGCCTTTGTCGCCTGCGGCACCATCCTGCCGCCGGAGCAGGCGCCCATGGGCGAGCGGCTCGCCCATCTGCACCGCGAACTGCTGGGCGTGATCGAGCGCTTTTCCCCCCAGGAGGCGGCGGTGGAGGAGACGTTCGTCAACATGAACCCGTCATCCACCCTGAAGCTGGGGCAGGCCCGCGGCGTAGTGCTGCTGGCGCCGGCCCAGATGGGGCTGCCGGTGTCAGAATACGCCGCGCTTCTGGTGAAAAAGAGCGTGGTGGGCGCCGGCCGTGCCGAAAAAGCGCAGGTGCGCATGATGATCGGCATCCTTTTGCCCAAGGCCACGCCCGAGACCGAGGACGCCTCCGACGCGCTGGCGGTGGCGGTCACCCACGCCCATCATCGCGGCGCGGCTGCGCGCGCCCGCGCGGCGCTGTAGAGTCCCGGGTCATTGTGTTCACCGCATTTTCTTCACGCGAACCGGAATCTCCTTCGCTCGAAAATGCTGGTGTCTCTCACCGCGGGGGGCGGGCATGATCATCGGACACTTGGCGCTGGTCGTGGCCGCGCTGTTTACCGGCGCCGCCTTCTATATCAATGCCGTGGAGCAGCCGGCGCGGCTGGCGCTCGACGACGGGGCGGCGCTCAGGCAATGGAAGCCTTCCTACAAGCGGGGCTTCGCCATGCAGGCGACCCTCGCCCTGATCGGCGCGGTGCTGGGTGCGGTCGCCTTCAGCCGCGACGGGGACTGGCACTGGCTCGCCGGCGGGGTGCTGATGCTGGCCAACTGGCCCTATACCCTCATCGGCATCATGCCCACGAACCGGCGCCTGCTGGCGACGGCCGAGGCCGACGTCGAGACGCGGCGCCTCATCACCAATTGGGGCCAGCTGCACATGGTGCGCACCGGGCTCGGGGCGCTGGCCACTTTCGTCTTCCTGTGGGCGGCGGTGACCTGATGCCGTTCCAGCCCTGAAAGGCTTGTGATGATCGGAAAGCTGAAGGGCGTCGTGGACACGCTGGAGGAGGACCATGTGATCCTCGATGTCCATGGCGTGGGCTATCTCGTGCACTGTTCCGGCCGCACGCTCTCAGCCCTGCCGCGGGCGGGGGAGGCGACGGCGCTGTTCATCGAGACCCATGTGCGCGAGGACCAGATCCGCCTGTTCGGCTTCTCCTCGGCGGCGGAGCGCGACTGGTTCCGCCTGCTGCAGGGCATCCAGGGCATCGGCACCAAGACGGCTCTGGCTGTGCTCTCTACCCTGAGCGCATCGGAGCTGACGCAAGCCATCGCGCTGGGCGACAAGGCCACGGTGGCGCGGGCGCCGGGGGTGGGGCCGCGGGTGGCGACGCGCATCATCACCGAGCTGAAGGACAAGATGCCGGGCTTTTCCGCCTCCGAACCACTGGTGGCCCAGCTCGGCGGCGGCGGTGTCGCCCCGGTGCAGGGGGGCGCGGCGGCCGATGCGGTCTCCGCCCTCGTCAACCTCGGCTATGGCGTGCCGCAGGCCAACGCCGCCATCGCCGCCGCCCTGCGTGGGGCGGGGGAGGGGGCCAAGACCGAAGTTCTGATCCGGCTGGGGCTGAAGGAACTGGCGAAGTAGGGGAGAATGCCTTCGGGCTCCTCACGGCATCCGGGAGGGCAGCTTCAGGGTGTCCCCGTCCACCGCGAAGGTGCCGTAGCCCTGGTGATGGATGGTGCGCGGCGCCGTCTGGGCCGGGTCGCGCCACGCCTTCACCACTTCCAGCACGAACAGGTTGAAGCGGTTGACGAGGCGGGTCTCCACCACCCGGCATTCCAGATTGGCGAAGCACTCCTTGATGAGCGGCGCCGCCACCAGGGCGGCGGGCTTGGGCGTAAGCCCGATGGTGGCGAACTTGTCCACGTCGCGGCCGGAGCAATTGCCCACCTTCACCACCTTGTCGGCAATCTCCACGGCGGGAATGGCGATGACGCACTCCTTGGTGGTACGCAGGGCGGTGAAGCTGAAGTCGCCCTGGGAGACGATGCAGGCGATGAGGGGCGGGGTGAATTCCACCATCATGTGCCACGACATGGTCATGACGTTGGCGTGCCCGCGATGGCTGGTGGTGAGCAGCACCACCGGGCCGGGCTCGATGAGCTGGTAGACGTCGGCGAGGGGAAGGTCCTTCATGGCCGCTCCTCCTGGAACGAAGCCCGGTCCGCTTGCCCTAGGGGTCATGGGCTTTCTATGGCTGGGTTGGGAGCCTTCCCCGCACGGAGCGCCAGCACGTCGCATTATAGGCCTGTCGCGGCGCGCCGGCGTTGCGGCATGTCACGTGTGTCAACGCGCTGCCAGAGTTGGAGCCACCTGCCGAACCTGCGTTCCCCTTCCGTACCCGGCCGGCGCACACTACAGTCGCACGAGTCGCTGGCCCCCAGGGGAGCAAGACCTCTTCCATGAACACCCGCCTCCTCTCGGGCGAGAAGCACGGCGAAGACGCCGCCGATTCGACGCTGCGGCCCCAGCTCCTCAAGGAGTTCGTGGGGCAGGCGCAGGCGCGCGCCAATCTGGAAGTGTTCATCAAGGCGGCCCGCGCCCGCGGCGAGGCGCTGGACCATGTGCTGTTCGTGGGTCCGCCCGGCCTCGGCAAAACCACGCTGGCCCAGATCATGTCGCGGGAGATGGGGGTGGGCTTCCGCTCCACCTCCGGCCCGGTGATCGCCAAGGCGGGGGACCTCGCCGCCATCCTCACCAATCTCGAAGAGCGCGACGTGCTCTTCATCGACGAGATCCACCGCCTCGCGCCGGCGGTGGAGGAAATCCTCTATCCCGCCATGGAGGATTACGAGCTGGACCTCGTCATCGGCGAGGGTCCGGCGGCGCGCTCGGTGAAGATCGCCCTGCCGAAATTCACGCTGGTGGGCGCCACCACGCGCTCGGGCCTGCTCACCACGCCGCTGCGCGACCGCTTCGGCATTCCGGTGCGGCTCCAGTTCTACACGGTGGAGGAACTGGAGAAGATCGTGGTGCGTGGGGCGCGGGTGCTCGGCATCGCCATCGCCCCGGACGGCGCCACCGAGATCGCCCGGCGTGCGCGCGGCACGCCCCGCATCGCCGGCCGGCTGTTGCGGCGGGTGCGTGACTTCGCCCTGGTGGCCGATGCCGAGCGCATCGACCGCAAGGTGGCCGACCGGGCGCTGCTGGCGCTGGAGGTGGACGCCGCCGGGCTCGATGCAATGGACCGGCGCTATCTCACCGTCATCGCCGATTATTACGGCGGTGGCCCGGTGGGTGTGGATACGCTCGCCGCTGCGCTCTCCGAGCCGCGCGATGCCATCGAGGAGATCGTGGAGCCCTTCCTGGTGCAGCAGGGCTTCATCCAGCGCACGCCGCGCGGGCGGATGCTGACCGCCACCGCCTTCCGCCACCTCGGTCTGCCGGAGCCGGTGGTGGTCAAGCCCATGCCCCTGTTCGACGAGGGCGAGTAGGCGGCTCCATGCCCATCGACGCGGCCCCGCCGTCAATGTACATCACATTCACATGAGCTGGTCCCGGAACGGAGAAACGCGGTCCTACCATCACGGCAACCTGCGGGAGGCCTTGATGCAGGCGACCCTCGACCTGATCGGGGAGAAGGGCGTTGCGGGCGTCACCTTCGCCGAGGCGGCCCGCCGCGCCGGTGTGAGCGCCGCCGCGCCCTACCGCCATTTCCGCGACCGGGACGAATTGCTGGCGGCGGTGGCCGCCGTCGGTTTCGAGCGGCTGGCCGATGCCCTCACCACCGCGTGGCAGAACGGCCGGCCCTCCGCCGCCGTCGCCTATGAGCGGGTAGGGCGGGCCTATCTCGATTTCGCCCGGCGGGCGCCGGCGGAATATGTGGCCATGTTCGAATCCGGCTTGCCGGCGGACGGCCACGAGGGCTTGCAGCAGGCCAACAATCGCGCGTTCGGCGTGCTGCGCGAGGCGGCGGAAGTTTTGGTCTCTCACATTCCCGGCCCGGCGCGCCCGCCGGCCCTGATGGTGGCGCTCCATACCTGGTCGCTGGCCCATGGGGTGGCGTCCCTGTTCGGTCGGGCCGACAGCGCCCGGCGCAAACTGCCCATGGGCCCGGATGAGCTACTTGAGGCCGCATTCCTCATTTATCTGAAAGGTCTCGGCGCCCCCTCCGGCAGCTGAGTCCCGCGCCCGTCAAGGGCCGGGCCATTGACAAAACGGGGGCCTTTGCCTATCTATGTAAATGTTATTAACATTAACCGGGAACGCGGCTATGGAGCTCGCTTACAAGCTCGACAGTTACGGCAAACCGGCGTGGATCGCGCTGACGGTGCTGGGCTTCATGGCCTGGTGGCCGCTGGGCCTCGCGATCCTGGCCTTCACCATCGGGAGCGGACGGATGGGATGTGGTGCCAAGCGCGGCTTTGGCCGCTGGCAGGAAGAGGGTGGGGATGCCCTGCGCGGCGCCTTCGGGCGCTGGAGCCGGACCATGCCGTCCAGCGGCAACCGCGCCTTCGACGAGTATCGCCAGGAGACGCTGCGGCGCCTCGAGGACGAGCAGAAGGACTTCCGCGACTTCCTCGAGCGCCTGCGCCAGGCCAAGGACAAGTCGGAGTTCGACCAGTTCATGGCCGACCGTCGCAGCCGCCCCGCTGAGCCGGGTCCGGACGCTCCGTCCGGCAACTGATCCAAATCCTGCGGCGCGTTGCCGCCGTGGGACGGTTCCAGACCATCTTGAGCCGCGCCCTTTGTTCACAAGGGGCGCGGTCTCGTTTATGAGGGCGACATGGTCGAGCGCCCCAACTTCTCCCCGTCCGATCCGCACCTCACCCTTGCCGGCCGGCTCATCCCCGGCGGCCACGCGCTGCATGTGCGCGTGTATTATGAGGACACGGATTTCTCCGGCATCGTCTACCACGCCAACTATCTGAGATTCATGGAGCGCGGCCGCTCCGACTACATGCGGCTCTTGGGCGTGTTCCAGGGTGAGCTGTTCGAGCAGGCGGCGGCCGAGGCGCCGGGCTTCCACTTCGTCGTCCGCTCCATGCAGATCGACTTCCGCAAGCCGGCCCGTATCGACGACGTGCTGGAGGTTGTGACCCTCTCCAAGGAAGTGGCCGGCGCGTCCATCACCCTGTTGCAGCAGGTGAAGCGGGATGGCGAGGTGCTGGTGTCTGCCACCGTGCGGGTAGCCTTCGTCTCGGAAGGGCGGGCCAAGCGCATTCCCGATGCGCTGCGGCAAGCGACGCTTCAGGATGCACGCGCGGCCGAGGCCATCGGCGAAACCCAGCGCTGAGGTGCCTTAACGCGCCTTCAGCTCATTCCGATCCTCAGCCCATGCCCACCGAGCCGCGCTCCTTGGGGGCGAGCTGGGAGACAAGCTGCTCGATGCGCTCGGCCACCTGATCGATGGTGCGCGCCACCTCCTCCTCGCTCGCCTCGATGCGGGCAATGGCGGAGGCCCGGGCGTCTCGCTGGCTCTCGATGTCGCTTTCCAGCGCGGCCACGCGCCGGCGCGTTTCCGCCAGTTCGTCGGCGATGGTGATGGCGGCCATGACCACGAGGCGCTGGTCGCCGATCTCGCCGAAGGCGGTGCGCAACTGGGAGATGCGGCCGTCAATGTCGTGGGCGAGCCGGATGAGGTGCTCTTCCTGCCCCTCGTCGCAGGCCATCCTGTACTGGCGACCGGCGATGGTGACCGAGACATGAGGCATGCCCGTCAGCCGCCGTGGGTCGCGAGCACGTCGCGGATCGTGCCCATGGCCACGTCCAGGCGGCGGATGATCTCCCGGCCCACTTCCTCCACCTGGCCGGCATCAGCCTTGGCCAAATCGAGCTCAGCGGCAAGGCGCGCCCGGTCGTTGCCCATGGCGTGAAGCTGGGCCGCCAGCGCCTCCTGATGGCGGTCGGTCTCGCGGCGGCGATCCAGCGCGTCGTTCAGGGCGTCGAGGGCCGCATGGAGGCGCCGGGTCGCGGCCTCGATGGGGGCGTCCTGGAGCGGCGGGCGATGCTTCAGCGCATACATTGGCAAAGTGTAGCCGAGTCGGACCGCATGGCGCCAGACTTTCCCCACCTGTCAACATGAATGGGTCAAAGGAGAGCCTCCGGCCCCTCCAACTTTCCGCATTTGCGAATGCTGCAATGCGGAAGCTTTGCTGCAGGCGCGACGATGCAGCGCGGGGCTCTGCGAACCGCCCAGCTTGACGTTCGAGGACCGGGCAGGTTTGACAGCCATGCGAGCCTTGGTACAAGGCGGCCAACACTGGCCGGATGACCCTGATGGGTCTGCCACAGCTCGAGGTTGTCTCTGGCAGGGCGGCGCGTCCGGACCCCGGCGCGGGAGAAACGGAATTCATGCTGAGCCGCACGAGTCACGACCGCATGGCCAACGCCATCCGCTTCCTTGCCATGGACGCGGTGGAAGCTGCCAATAGCGGTCATCCCGGCCTGCCCATGGGTGCTGCGGACATCGCCACCGTCCTGTTCACCAAGGTCCTGAAGTACGATCCCACGCGTCCTTTCTGGCCCGATCGCGACCGCTTCGTGCTGTCCGCCGGCCACGGCTCCATGCTGCTCTATTCGGTGCTGCATCTGGCCGGCTACGAGAAGGTGACGATCGAGGAGATCAAGCGCTTCCGCAAGCTCGGCTCGCTCACCCCCGGCCATCCCGAGAACTTCGTTACCGAAGGCATCGAGACCACCACCGGCCCGCTCGGGCAGGGCATCGCCACCGCCGTGGGCATGGCCATGGCGGAGCGCGCGCTCGCCGCCCGCTTCGGCAAGGATGTGGTGGACCACCACACCTTCGTGCTCTGCTCCGACGGCGACCTGATGGAGGGCATCAGCCAGGAGGCGGCGGACCTCGCCGGCCACCTGAAGCTCTCCAAGCTCATCGTCATGTGGGATGACAACGGCATCTCCATCGACGGCGCCACCTCCATCTCCGGCTCCACCGACCAGCTGGCGCGCTTCGCTGCCTCCGGTTGGGCGACGACCCGCATCGACGGCCACGATCCCGAGGCCATCCTCGCAGCGCTCACGGCCGCCAAGGCCTCCGACCGGCCGACCCTGATCGCCTGCCGCACCGTCATCGGCTTCGGCAGTCCCAAGAAGGCGGGCTCCGAAAAGGTGCACGGCTCCCCGCTCGGCGCCGACGAGATCGCCGCCACCCGCGCGGCCCTCGGCTGGGAGGCCGCGCCCTTCGAGATCCCCGCCGACGTGCTCGCCGGATGGCGCGCCGCCGGCGCCGCCGGATCCGCCGCCCGCGCGGCCTGGGACGCGCGCCTCGCCGCTGCCCCCGCCGCCGACCGGGCCGAGTTCGAGCGCCGCATCGCCGGCACGCTGCCGCAGGCGCTGGAAGGCGCCATCGTCGCCGTCAAGCAGAAGGCGGTGGCGGACGGCGGCGCGGTGGCCACCCGCAAGTCGTCCGAGCTGGTACTGGATTTCATTACCCCCGTGGTGCCGGAGATGCTGGGCGGCTCGGCCGACCTCACCGGCTCCAACAACACCAAGGCCAAGGGCGCGAAGGCCATCACGCCGGACGATTTCGCCGGCTCCTTCGTGCACTGGGGCGTGCGCGAGCACGGCATGGCGGCAGCCATGAACGGGATCACCCTGCACAAGGGCCTCATTCCCTTCTCCGGCGGCTTCCTGGTGTTCTCGGACTATTGCCGCCCCTCCATTCGCCTCGCCGCGCTTATGGGCGAGCGGGTGATCCATGTGCTCACCCACGATTCCATCGGCCTCGGCGAGGACGGCCCTACCCACCAGCCGGTGGAACACCTCGCGGCCCTGCGCGCCATACCGAACCTTCTGGTGATGCGCCCCGCCGACACGGTGGAGACGGCCGAGTGCTGGCAGATCGCGCTTGAGGCGGAAGGGCGGCCCTCCGCCCTCATCCTGTCGCGCCAGAACCTGCCGATCCTGCGCACCGACGCTACGCCTGAGAACCGCTCGGCCGGCGGCGCCTACGAGATCGTCGCGGCCTCGGCCAAGGCGCAGGCCAGCCTGTTCGCAACCGGCTCCGAGGTTTCGCTTGCGGTGGAAGCCGCCAAGCTTCTGGAGGCGCAGGGTGTACCCACCCGCGTCGTCTCCATCCCTTCGTTCGAACTCTTCCTCGAAAGGCCTGCCGCAGAGCGGGCCAAGGTGATCGGGGACGCTCCGGCCAAGGTGGCGGTGGAAGCCGCCATCCGCATGGGGTGGGACGCCATCGTCGGTTCGGATGCCGCCTTTGTGGGAATGACCTCGTTCGGCGCCTCGGCGCCTGGAAAGGACCTTTTCGCCCATTTCGGACTGACCCGGGACAAGGTCGCGGCCAAGGCCCTCGACCAGCTCCGGCAGGCTTAGATCATCGGCGCACGGCGGGCGCGACCAGGCCGCACCGCGGGCTCTTCCGCGGGAGCGCAACGCAGTTTCGCAGAGGCCGGGCTTCAAGCCGGCTCAAGGAGGACCCATTATGAGCGTCAAGGTGGCCATCAACGGTTTCGGTCGCATCGGGCGTAACGTTCTGCGCGCCATCATCGAATCGGGTCGGACCGACATCGAGGTGGTGGCGATCAACGACCTCGGCCCGGTGGAGACGAACGCCCACCTCTTCCGCTTCGACAGCGTGCACGGCCGCTTCTCCGGCGAGGTCAAGGTTGCCGGCGATACCATCGACGTGGGCCGCGGCCCCATCAAGGTCACTGCGGTGCGCGATCCCGCCCAGCTGCCCCACGCGGCGCTGGGAGTCGATATCGCGCTCGAGTGCACCGGCATCTTCACCGCCCGCGACAAGGCGGCCGCTCACCTCGCGGCCGGCGCCCGGCGCGTGCTGGTCTCCGCCCCGGCCGAGGGCGCCGACCTGACTGTGGTCTACGGCGTGAACCACGACAAGCTCACCTCCGAGCATCTCGTGGTCTCCAACGCTTCCTGCACCACCAACTGTCTCGCCCCCGTCGCGAAGGTCCTGAATGATGCCGTCGGCATCGAGAAGGGCTTCATGACCACGATCCACTCCTACACGGGCGACCAGCCGACGCTGGATACCATGCACAAGGACCTCTACCGCGCCCGCGCGGCGGCCATGTCCATGATCCCCACGTCCACCGGTGCCGCCAAGGCGGTGGGCCTGGTGCTGCCCGAGCTGAACGGCAAGCTGGACGGCACCTCCATCCGCGTGCCGACCCCGAACGTCTCGGTGGTGGACTTCAAGTTCATCGCCAAGCGGGCCACCAGCAAGGACGAGATCAACGCGGCCGTCATCGCCGCGGCCACGTCCGGACCGCTGAAGGGCATCCTCGGCGTCACCGACCAGCCCAACGTCTCCATCGACTTCAACCACGACCCGCACTCCTCCACCCTGCACCTGGACCAGACCAAGGTCCTGGAAGGCACGCTGGTGCGCGTGCTGTCCTGGTATGACAACGAGTGGGGCTTCTCCAACCGCATGGCCGACACCGCAGTCGCCATGGGCAAGCTCGGTTGAGCGGGGAAGGGGGCGCCAAGATGACCGCCTTCCGAACCCTCGACGACGCGGACCTCGCCGGCAAGCGGGTCCTCGTGCGCGTTGATCTCAACGTGCCCATGGAAAGCGGACGGGTCACCGACGAGACCCGCCTGAAAGCCATCCTGCCCACCATCCGCACCATCACGGACAAGGGCGGCAAGGTGGTGCTGCTGGCGCATTTCGGGCGGCCCAAGGGCCGCGACGAGAGCCAGTCCCTCGCCCCGGTGGCGAAGGCGCTGGAAGGCCAGCTCGGCCGCAAGGTGGCGTTCGCCTCCGACTGCGTGGGCGAAGCGGCGTCGAGCGCCATCTCCCGGCTCGCCGCCGGCGAGGTGATCGTGCTCGAGAACACCCGCTTCCACGCGGGTGAAGAGAAGAACGCGCCGGATTTCGTGGAGGCTCTCGCCAGCCTCGGCGACATCTATGTGAACGACGCCTTCTCCGCCGCCCATCGCGCCCATGCCTCCACCGAGGGGCTGGCCCGCAAGCTGCCGGCCTATGCCGGCCGCTCCATGGAAAGCGAGCTGGCCGCGCTCACCAAGGCCCTCGAGGCCCCGGTGCGTCCGGTGCTCGCCGTGGTCGGCGGCTCCAAGGTGTCCTCCAAGCTCGAGCTTCTCGGGAACCTCGTGAAGAAGGTGGACATCCTGGTGATCGCCGGCGGCATGGCCAACACCTTCCTTGCCGCCCTCGGCAAGAAGGTGGGCAAGTCGCTGTGCGAGCACGACCTGGCCGACACCGCCCGCGAGATCCTGGAGAAGGCCAAGGCGGCCGGCTGCGAGATCGTGCTGCCGGTGGACGCGGTGGTGGCCAAGGAGTTCAAGGCCAATGCCGCGCACCGCGTGGTCGGCGTGGACGAGGTGGGCGACGACGAGATGATTCTCGACGCCGGTCCCGAAACCGTGGCCGTGGTGGCGCAGAAGCTCGACGGTGCCAAGACCGTGGTCTGGAACGGCCCGTTCGGCGCCTTCGAGATGACGCCGTTCGACGCCGCGACTGTGGCGGTTGCCCGCGACGTGGGCAAGCGGACCCGCGCCGGCACGCTGCTGTCGGTAGCCGGCGGCGGCGACACGGTGGCCGCGCTCAACCATGCCGGGGTCGCGGGAGACTTCTCCTACGTCTCCACGGCCGGCGGCGCCTTCCTGGAATGGCTGGAAGGCAAGGCCCTGCCGGGCGTCGAGGCTCTACGGCGCTGAAAAAAGACCGCCCGGATGGCAAAATGTCGTCCGGGCGTTTGTTTGTTGCACCGCAGCGGGTTCATTTGCTGCGCTGCAATGGTATGATGTCTCGCTGGCCCACGCCCGCCCCGCCGGTCGGGGTGTGCGTGGGTCCTTCATGATCGGGGCCGGCGCGCCCTGGTCTCCACGCCCGCCGAGGGGCGGCAAAAAGGCAGGTGAAGGCACATGACGGCTGAGCTCGACGCGATCGCGCAGAAAATGGTGGCCGACGGCAAGGGCATTCTGGCGGCAGACGAGAGCAGCGGCACCATCAAGAAGAGGTTCGACGCCATCGGTGTCGAATCCACCGAAGAGAACCGCCGCGACTATCGTGAGCTGATGTTCCGCTCGGAAGCCATGACCAAATACATCTCCGGCGTCATCCTCTACGAGGAGACCATCCGGCAGAAGGCCAAGGACGGCACGCCGCTCGTCAGCCTCATCCAGCAGGCCGGCTCCATCCCCGGCATCAAGGTGGACGCGGGCGCCAAGCCCCAGCCGGCCTTCCCGGGTGAGACCATCACCGAGGGCCTCGACGGCCTCGCCGGCCGCCTCAAGGAATACTATGATCTCGGAGCCCGTTTCGCGAAGTGGCGCGCGGTGATCGACATCGACACCGCCAAGGGCATCCCCTCCTACGGCTCCATCCGGGCCAACGCCCATGCGCTGGCCCGCTATGCGGCCCTGTGCCAGGAAGCCGGGATCGTGCCGATCGTGGAGCCGGAAGTGCTCATGGACGGCAGCCACGACATCGACACCTGCTACCGGGTGACCGAGTGGGTGCTGAATACCACCTTCGAGGAGCTGTACTACCAGCGAGTCCGCCTCGAGGGCATGGTGCTGAAGCCCAACATGATCGTGCCCGGCAAGAAGGCCGCGAAGCAGGCCTCTGTGGCGGAGGTGGCCGAGAAGACCGTGCGTGTGCTGAAGAGCACCGTGCCGTCCGTGGTGCCCGGCATCGCCTTCCTCTCCGGCGGCCAGTCGGACGAGGATGCCACCGCCCATCTCGACGCCATGGTGAAGCTGGGCGGCCTGCCCTGGAAGCTCACCTACTCCTACGGCCGCGCCCTCCAGGCCGCGCCGCAGAAGGCGTGGGCCGGCAAGGCCGAGAACGTGGCCAAGGCCCAGGCGGCGTTCACCCATCGCGCCCACATGAACTCGCTCGCCGCCCTCGGCCAGTGGTCGTCGGAGGAAGAGCGCAAGGCCGCCTGAGCGCGCCTTGCCTCATGAGAAGACAAAGGGCCGGCTCGCGCCGGCCCTTTTTTATGGCGCTGCTCGTCCTGCCCGATTCGCGTCGTCGATGCAGGTTCAGTTCGCCTTGAAGCCGCTGGGCATATATCGGCCCGCGAACTTGCGGTAGAGCAGATACCAGTCAGATTGCGCCGCAGCCTGATCGGCTTGCGCTCCCGCGGGCCGTGCCCCCAATTTGCCGATTTCTTGGCCGACCGATCATCCATGTCTTCCCCTTTGCCGCCGCCTGGCGCCCGACTCATGCTGGTCTTCACCCTCACGCCCGAGCTGCGGCCGGACGTGGCTGCAGCGGCCGTGCGCGCCGGCGACGTGGCCGCCGTGGTGCTGCGCGTGCCCGAAGGCGGCGCGCCTGACAGCGGCCACCTGCGCGCCGTGGCCGAGGCGATCCAGAAGCACGATGCGGCGGTGCTGGTGGACGGGCCGGAAAATCTCGTCGCGGCGGCCGGCCTCGACGGCGTCCATGTGAGCGATCTGCGCAGCCTTCAGGCCGCGCTGCGCGCCCTGAAGCCGCAGGCCATCGTGGGGGCGGGCGGCCTCGCCAGCCGCCACGACGCCATGGAGGCCGGGGAGGGCGGGGCGGACTATGTCTTCTTCGGCGCCCTGGAGCCCCAGCCGGGGGACACTGCTGAAATTCTCGATCTCGTGGGCTGGTGGGCCGAGCTGTTCGAGGTGCCATGCGTGGGTCTTGCGGCCTCCCTCGACGAGGCGGAGGCGCTGGCCCGCGCCGGTGCCGATTTCGTCGCGCTGGCCGAGACGCTGGTGGCGGACGGCGGCGCGGCGACGGTGAGGGCGGCCATGGACCGCCTTGCACGCGTGGACGCGCAGCCATGAGCATGGGCCAGGTCCGGCGGGTTTCGCCGGCGGCGGCGCGGGGAATGGCGCGCGTCGCGGCCTTGAACCTCGCGCTGGCCCTTGCGCTGGCGGGCACCTCCGCACTCGCCCAGACCGCTCCACAGCCCAAACCCTCCGAAAAACCCTCCTCCGACAAGCCCACTTCCGACAAGCCGCCCGCCGCGAAGCCTGCGGCCAAGCCCGCTGCCAAACCTGCCGCGAAGCCTGCGGCCAAACCCACCGACAAGCCCGGTGCGCCGCGTCCCGACGCCGGCGGCGGGCCGCCGCTGCTGGGGCCGCAGATCTCCTATCCCAGCCTCGATACGCCGGGGGGCAGCGGTGATCTGGCCTACGGCGCCTACCAGCGCGGCTATTACCTTTCCGCCTTCAACGAGGCGCTGAAGCGTGCCCGCGCGGGAACCGACCCGGCAGCCATGACCCTGCTCGGCGACCTCTACGGCTCGGGCTACGGCGTGCCGCTGGATTTCGCCAAGGCCATCGAATGGTATCGCAAGGCCGCAGCGGCCGGCTCGCCGGGCGCGCTTTTGTCCCTCGGCAACCTGACGCTGGCCGGGCAGGGTCTCAAGAAGGACGAAGTGGAGGCCGCCAGGCTGTTCCGGGAGGCGGCGGAAAAGGGCAATGGCCCTGCGGCCTACAATCTCGGCCTGCTCTATCTCCAGGGTCGCCAGATCCCCAAGGAGCCAACGGAGGCCGCGCGCTGGTTCGAAGTGGCGGCCGGCAAGGATATCGAGGACGCCCAATATGCCCTCGCCGTGCTGCTCAAGGAGGGCAACGGCGTGGAAAAGGACGTTGCCCAATCGGCGCAGCTGATGGCTTCGGCGGCTCGGCTCGGCCACATCACGGCGCAGGTGGAATTCGCCATCATGCAGTTCAACGGCGTGGGCGTGCCCAAGGACGAGGCGGCGGCGGCCGCCATGTTCCGCAAGGCCGCTCTCGGTGGCAATGCCATCGCCCAGAATCGCTATGCGCGGCTGCTCGCTGTGGGCCGCGGCGTGTCGCAGGACAAGGCCCAGGCCGCCGTCTGGCACCTGCTCGCCAAGCATCGCGGGCTTGGCGACCCCATGCTGGACGAGATGGTCACCCAGCTGCCTGCTGCCGACCGCAAGAAGGCCGAGGCCCAGGCTGCCCGCTGGGAAGCCGGCCGCGCCTGATACGGCTCGGGTGAGTGTGGCACTTGTGCAACGCTCGCCGGTGTCGTCGGTCTGCCCCCGAGCCCTGCACCTGCTCGCCATGATGACGCCACGAGACGGCATCAGTGAAGACCTCGTCGACGGGCCGGCGTTGCCAGCCCTGCGGCCCTCTTCGGAACCGCCGCATGCGCGTTGTCCGCCTGGAGCGGGCGTGCCGCCGCGCGCCGGGAAGAGGCGACAAGGATAACGGCTTGGAAACCATGGCGCGCAGGAACTGCGGCGCGCCGCACGGTTTCCGGCAGGACATGCGGCTTCAGGCCGTGCACGGAACGTTCGCTTAACCGGGCGGCTGATAGACGAAAGCCTCCGGTCCAGCGTTGAGAAGGGAGATACCGGAATGCGTTTCCTCAGGCTAGCTCGCGGGTTCCGGTTCGCGGCGCTTTTCGGCTTCGCGCTGGCCCTTGCCGCGTGTGCCAATAATCCCAACCAGAACGCCGCCGGTGCTGGCGGTGCGGGCGGCCCGCCCGGTTCGCCACAGGAATTCGTGGTGGCGGTGGGCGATCGCGTGTTCTTCGAAAGCGACCAGACCGACCTCACGCCCCAGGCGCGGGCCACCCTGGATCGTCAGGCCCAGTGGCTGCAGCAGTGGAACCGCTACACCTTCACCATCGAAGGTCATGCGGACGAGCGCGGCACCCGCGAATACAACATCGCCCTCGGCGCCAAGCGGGCCCAGAGCGTGCGGGATTATCTCTCCGCCCGCGGCATCGATCCGTCGCGCATGCGGACCATCTCGTATGGCAAGGAACGCCCCGTCGCGGTCTGCAACGACATCTCCTGCTGGTCGCAGAACCGTCGCGCCGTTACCGTGCTGAACGCCGGCGGCGCCTGAGCGCGGCAGCCGGTATCATCGAAAAGGGCCGGCGCCGCCAGCGGCCGCCGGCCCTTTCGCTTTGCGGGGCAAGGAAAGGGGCGGTGTCTTGCGTCCGGTGGCGGCAGACGGCGAGACACGGTGCACGACTTCCCGACAGCGCCCCTCCAAGCCCTTGCCGAGTCACACTTTGGACGTGATCCATCCCCTATTCTTGAGCGCTCGGGAGGCTGATCCCGGCCGTCCTTCCCGCCACAAGCCCTTGGACCCAAGATGATGCGCCTGCCGCTGGTCGGTGTTCTCGCCCTCGCCCTGAGCGCCGTCGCGCTGCCCGCCGCCGCCCAGCAGGACGGTGGATTGTTCGGCAATATCTTCAAGCCCCCGGCCGCAACGCCCCAGCCCGTGCAGGGCGGCGACGAAACCGAGCTGGTCGGCCGCATGGAGCGGCTCGAATCGTCCCTGCGCCAGCTCACCGGGCAGGTGGAGCAACTGCAGTATCGCAACCAGCAGCTCGAGGCGCAGGTGCGCCGGCTGGAGGAAGGTGCCGGCGGCGCCCGGGCTCCGGCCGCGGCGTCCGCACCCGCATTGGCGCCGGCGGCGACGCTGCCCTCCGGTCGCCCGGCGACCGTGCCCGGCGCCTCCGGCAAGAGGTCCGACGCCTTCGATCCCAACATGGACCCCGCCGCCCCCGGCGCGCCGCAGCCCCTGGGCTCGCCCGCGAGCGCCGCCGCGGCCCTGCCGCGCCCGGCTGAAGCCGTTCCCGGCGGGCGCCCGGCCGGGGGCACCCAGGTGGCCGCGCTGCCGGGGCAAGGCGCCTCCGTGCGCGAGCTTTACGACGCCGGCCAGGCCCAGCTTCAGCGCCAGGATTATGCCGGCGCCGAGCAGACCTTCCGGCAGATCATCCAGTCCGCGTCCGGCGACCGCATCATTCCCGACGCCACCTTCATGCTCGGGGAGAGCCTGTTCCTGCGCCAGAATTACGGGGACGCGGCGGCCTCCTTCCTCGAGGTCTCCACCAAATATCCCAACTCCACCCGCGCCCCCGAGGCGCTGCTGCGGCTCGGCCAGTCCCTCGCCGGCCTCGGCGAGAAGGAAACCGCCTGCGCCACCCTGCAGGAGGTGGACCGCAAGTATCCGCGCGCCCCGTCCTCCATCCGCCAGGCGGTGGAGCGGGAACAGAAGCGCGTCGGCTGCTGAGGCCGAATGACCACGGGCGGCGGTGCGGCGATGGACACCGGGGAGACCGGCCCCCAAGAGGGCGCCCCTCAGGAGAGCGCCCCTCAGGAGACCAGCCCCATCGAGGACAGCGCGCTCGATACCCTGTTCGCTCCCTTCACGCGCAACACCCGCATCCTGATCGCCGTTTCCGGAGGGCCTGATTCCACCGCCCTGCTGCATCTCGCCGCGCGCTGGCGCGCCGGCCGTGCGTCCGGTCCGGACCTGATCGCCGCTACGGTGGACCACGGTCTGAGGGCGGAGGCCGCAGCCGAGGCCGAGGCGGTCGGTGCCTTCGCCACCCTTCTGGGCGTGCCCCACCGCATCCTCGTCTGGCAGGGTGCCAAGCCCGCCCACGGCATCCAGGAGGCGGCGCGGGAGGCGCGCTACAGCCTGCTGGCGGATGCCGGGCGGCAGGCCGGGGCCACCGCCATCGCGCTCGCCCACACCCGCGACGATCAGGCGGAGACGGTGCTGTTCCGTCTCGCCCGCGGCTCGGGCCTCTCCGGCCTGTCCGGCATGCGCGGCGATGCCGCGCGCCATGGCCTCGCGCTGCTGCGCCCCTTTCTCGACGTGCCCAAGGCGCGACTGGTGGCGACGCTCGAGGCCGCAGGCCTCGCGTTCGTGCGCGACCCTAGCAATGGCGATCTCCGCTTCGCCCGCCCGCGCCTGCGCGCCATGGCGCCGGCTCTGGCGGGGGAGGGGCTCGACGCCCGCCGCCTCGCCGTGCTGGCGCGCCGGATCGCCCGGGCCGACCAGGCGCTGGAGGCTGCCACCGATGCTGCCGAGGTCGCCGTACGCCGTCTTGGTACCGAAGAGCGCCCGGATACCTTCAGTCTCGACGCCCCTATCTTCGCCAGCCTGCCGGATGAGATCGCCCTGCGCCTGCTGGGCCGCGCCATCCACAGGGTGGGGACCGAAGGCCCGGTGGAGCTTGCCAAGCTGGAAGCCCTGTTCGAGGCCCTGAAAGCCGCGGCGCCGGTACGCTCTGCTCCATTTCGCCGCACGCTGGCCGGTGCCCTGGTGAGCCTGCGCGGCGAGGTTCTGCACGTTTCGGCCGCCCCCCCCCGGCGGGAAACCGGCCTGCTCGCACCGAATTCAGCAGTCGATGGGCCTGTCGTCCTTGGCAAAAAGGGGCCTCGCTCCTAGATTAGGCAGCGGACGGTGCGGGAGGTCCCACTGACGGCAGTCCAGTGCGGAGGCATTCCTTCCGTATGGTAAGGCGTCAAAACGGGCTGGCCCTGTCTGTCCCCACGAGGGTTCAATGAACGCCAATCTACGCAATTTCGCCCTTTGGGTGATCATCGTCCTCCTGCTTCTGGCCCTGTTCTCGCTGTTCAACAGCCCGGGGCAGCGCACGAACGCGAACGAGATCTCCTTCTCGCAGCTCCTCAACGACGTTGACGCCGGCAAGGTGCGCGAGGTCGTGATCGAGGGGCCGAACATCACCGGCACCTATTCCGACCGTTCCGGCAGCTTCCAGACCTACGCGCCGAACGATCCGTCCCTGGTGCAGCGGCTGTACGGCAAGGGCGTGCAGATCACCGCCCGCGCGCCGTCGGACAACGTGCCGTGGTTCGTGAGCCTGCTCGTCTCCTGGCTGCCGTTCCTGGCGCTGATCGGCGTGTGGATCTTCCTGTCGCGCCAGATGCAGGGTGCCGGCGGCAAGGCCATGGGCTTCGGCAAGAGCCGCGCCAAGCTGCTGACCGAGGCGCATGGCCGCGTCACCTTCGACGACGTGGCCGGCATCGACGAGGCCAAGAGCGACCTCACCGAGATCGTGGAATTCCTGCGCGACCCGCAGAAGTTCCAGCGCCTCGGCGGCCGCATCCCGCGCGGCGTGCTGCTGGTCGGCCCCCCCGGCACCGGCAAGACGCTGCTCGCCCGCGCCATCGCCGGTGAGGCCAACGTGCCGTTCTTCACCATCTCCGGCTCGGACTTCGTGGAGATGTTCGTGGGTGTCGGCGCCAGCCGCGTGCGCGATATGTTCGAGCAGGCGAAGAAGAACGCGCCCTGCATCATCTTCATCGACGAGATCGACGCGGTGGGTCGCCACCGTGGCGCCGGCCTCGGCGGCGGCAACGACGAGCGCGAGCAGACCCTCAACCAGCTGCTGGTGGAGATGGATGGCTTCGAGGCGAACGAGGGCATCATCCTCATCGCCGCCACCAACCGTCCCGACGTGCTCGACCCGGCGCTGCTGCGTCCCGGCCGCTTCGACCGCCAGGTCATCGTGCCGAACCCGGACGTGGTGGGCCGCGAGCAGATCCTGAAGGTGCACGCTCGCAAGATCCCCGTCGCCCCGGACGTGAACCTGAAGACCATCGCCCGCGGCACCCCCGGCTTCTCCGGCGCGGACCTCGCCAACCTCTGCAACGAGGCGGCGCTGATGGCGGCCCGGCGCAACAAGCGCATGGTCACCATGGCCGAGTTCGAGGATGCCAAGGACAAGGTCATGATGGGCGCGGAACGCCGCTCCCTCGTCATGACCGAGGAAGAGAAGATGCTGACCGCCTATCACGAGGGCGGCCATGCCATCGTGGCCCTGAACGTGCCGGCCACGGACCCGGTGCACAAGGCCACCATCATCCCCCGCGGCCGCGCGCTGGGCATGGTCATGCAGCTGCCCGAACGGGACAAGCTCTCCATGTCCTACGAGCAGATGACCTCGCGCCTTGCCATCATGATGGGTGGGCGCGTGGCGGAAGAGCTGATCTTCGGCCACGACAAGGTGACCTCCGGCGCCGCTTCCGACATCGAGCAGGCCACCCGCCTCGCGAAGATGATGGTGACGCGCTGGGGCTTCTCGGCGGATCTCGGCGCCGTGGCCTATGGCGACAACCAGGACGAGGTGTTCCTCGGCATGTCGGTGTCACGCCAGCAGAACGTGTCCGAGGCCACTGCCCAGACCATCGACCGCGAGGTGCGCCGCCTCGTGGACGAGGGCCATCAGGAGGCCAAGCGCATCCTCACCGAGCACCAGCAGGACCTCGAGACCCTGGCGCGCGGCCTGCTGGAATACGAGACCTTGTCCGGCGACGAGATCATCGACCTTCTGGACGGCAAGACGCCGAACCGGGAAAGCGTGATCGAGCCGTCGAACCCGCGCGGCTCGGCCATTCCCACCACCAAGCGCCCGCGTCCCGGCGGCGCCGGCGGCTCCATCGAGCCCCAGCCCCAGGCCTGACCGGGTCCACTGGTCCCGAACGAGGAAAACGCCCGCGCAAGCGGGCGTTTTCTTTTGGGCCCGCGACACCGGATGGCCATCGACAGTCCAAGCGGGGCGGGGCAGAACCGAGCCATGTCCCTCCTCGCCCGCACCTCCATCGTCTCGGCTGCGACACTCTCCTCCCGTGTCCTTGGCTTCGTGCGCGATGCAGCCACTGCCGCGGTGCTCGGTGCCGGGCCCACCGCCGATGCGTTGGTGGCGGCCCTTGCGCTGCCGCTGCTGGCGCGGCGGCTGCTGTCGGAAGGCGCGTTCAACCTCGCCTTCATCCCGGCCCTCGCCCATGCCGAGGGCGAGGGGGAGGGCGCCGCCCGCCGGCTCGCGGGGGCGACGCTGGCGCTGTTGTTCGGCACCCTGCTCGCGTTCGCGCTCCTTGCCGCGCTGTTCATGCCGCAGGTCATCCG
The DNA here is from genome assembly GCF_008364685.1 of Xanthobacter oligotrophicus. GTDB lineage: Bacteria > Pseudomonadota > Alphaproteobacteria > Rhizobiales > Xanthobacteraceae > Xanthobacter > Xanthobacter oligotrophicus. The sequence continues at coordinate 328,171 of NZ_VTTL01000002.1, read as the reverse complement.
CCTGCTGGCGCCGGGCTTCGAGCCGGGCGGCGCGCGCGCGGACGTGGCCGTGCTGTGCGGGCGGGTGGCGGTGCTCTATCTACCGTTCGCCGGCCTTGCCGCCATTTATGGGGGCGTCGCCAACGGCGCCTACCGGGTGCTGCTGCCGGCCCTGGCCCCGGTGGCGGCCAACCTCACCGTGCTCGCCGTCATCGCTGTGCTGCTCTTGCGTGGGCTGATGGAGAGCGACACCGCTGCCTTGGCCATCGCCGCCGCCACCGTGGCTGCGGGCGTCTCCCAGCTTTGTCTCATGATGGTGGCCGCGCGCGGCTGCCCGGCGGCGCCCGGGACCTTGCCGGGGGGCTCGGCGGGCGGCTGGCCGTGGCGCAAGGCGCTGGGCGTCATCCGCGATGCCGCGCCGGCGCTGCTGTTTGCGGGCCTGAGCCAGTTCCGCCTCATCATCATCGCCGCCGCGGTCTCGGCGAGCCCAGGCGCCGTGGCGGCGCTGAACTATGCCCAGCGCCTCATGGACCTGCCCCTCGGCCTCGTGGGCGCGAGCGCGGGGGCTGTGCTGGTGCCGGCCCTGCTGCGCAAGAGCGCGCTCTCGGGCGCGGCCAGCGACGCCCCGGAGGCTTCGGGCCGCGCCATGCTGGCCGCCCTCGCCTTCGCCTTGCCGGCGGCCACCGGGCTTGCCGTGCTGGCGGATCCCATCGTCGTCACCCTGTTCCAGCGCGGCAGCTTCGATGCGGAGGATGCCCGCCTCACCGGCGTGCTGCTGGCCGTGCTCGCTTTGTCGCTGCCGGCGCAGGGGTTGGAGCGCATCCTCTCCGCTACCGCATCCACCTCGGGCCGCGTGAAGACGGCGGAGCGCGTCGCCCTCGGCTCCCTCGCCGTCTGCTTGCTTTCGGCCTTCGGCCTGGGACTGGTCTGCGGGCCGCGGGCGGCGGCGGGGGCGGCGGCGCTTTCGGCCTTCGCCTCCATCCTGGTGCTGGGCGGCCTGCTAGTGCGCGCGGGAGTGTTGGTCTTCTCCCGCGCGGTGCTGTTCTCCAGCCTTGGGCTTCTGGCGGCGAGCCTGCTCATGGGTGGCTGCGTCGCATCGCTTGCGGCGCTCTGGCCGGCACCGGAGGGGCAGATGGCCGCCGCCGTGCGGCTGGCCGGGCTGGTGGGCAGCGGCGGCGTGGTCTATGGCGCTGCCGCCTTCCTGCTCAAGGCGCTGGTGCCGAAGCTGGCGCCAAAGGCCTGAGGCGTCCCGTCCCGCGCGCTTTGCCTGCGGCCCGTCTTTGCGCCCCTTGCGCGGCGGGGCACCAGGTGGCATGACGCGGCCCATCGTCTCCCCGCACATGGCCGCGCTTTCGGCCGCCGGGGTTCATCCATGCGGGTCGGGAAGGCCAAAGCTGCGCCGGGCGAAAGCCCCCGCCGCGTCCTGCTCCCGCAAGGCTTTTACGAGCGGTGCGCCGCTCTTTTGGAGGTCGCCATGGCGGCGGTCGCGGATCGCGTGTTTTCCGGCGTGCAGCCCACGGGCAATCTGCACCTCGGCAATTATCTCGGCGCCATCAAGCGCTTCGTGGCGCTGCAGGAGAGCCACGAGTGCATCTATTGCGTGGTGGACCTCCACGCCATCACCGTCTGGCAAGACCCGGTGGAGCTGAAGCGTCACATCCGCGAGGTCACCGCCGCTTTCATCGCCTGCGGCATCGACCCCAAGGCGCACATCGTGTTCAACCAGAGCCAGGTGTCGGGCCACGCGGAACTGGCCTGGATCTTCAACTGCGTCGCCCGCATGGGCTGGCTCAACCGCATGACCCAGTTCAAGGAGAAGGCGGGCAAGGATCGCGAGAACGTCTCGGTGGGCCTGTTCGCCTATCCCGACCTGATGGCGGCCGACATTCTGCTCTATCGTGCCACCCATGTACCGGTGGGTGAGGACCAGAAGCAGCATCTGGAGCTGACGCGCGACATCGCGCAGAAGTTCAACACGGATTTTGCCCCCTCCATCGCCGGGCACGGCCACGCGGATGGCTACTTCCCCCTCACCGAGCCGCTGATCGCCGGGCCTGCCACGCGGGTGATGAGCCTGCGGGACGGGGCCAAGAAGATGTCCAAGTCGGACCCTTCCGACTTCTCGCGCATCAACCTGACCGACGACCGCGACACCATCGCCGGCAAGGTGCGCAAGGCGAAGACCGATCCCGAGCCCCTGCCCACCGAGGAGGAGGGCCTGAAGGGCCGCCCCGAGGCGGACAATCTCGTGGGCATCTTCGCCGCGCTCTCCGACCGCACCAAGGCCGACGTGCTGAAGGACTACGGCACCGCCCAGTTCTCTGCCTTCAAGGCGGCGCTGGTGGATCTGGCGGTGGACAAGCTCGGCCCCATCGGCGCCGAGATGCAGCGGCTGATGGCGGAGCCCGCCGCCATCGACGCCATCCTCATCGATGGTGCGGATCGTGCCCGCGTCATCGCCGACCAGACCATCGCCGAGGTGAAGGACATCGTCGGCCTGGTGCGCGGCTGAGCCGGGGGCGGCGCTGCTGCCTTGCGCCGCCTTGCTCCCTCCTCGCCTCCCGCCTAATGCTGGGGCGCGACGACGCGCGCTCTTTCCTTAAGGTAGAGGGCGATTCACCGAGCAAATTGGTTCAATCTGCTCGGATCGCGTTCTAGGGAGGCCCCATGTCCGAGATGAACGCCACCGTCGATCCGGCCGAGGTCGCCCGCTTCGATGCCCTGGGCGCACAATGGTGGGACGAGAAGGGCAAGATGGCCCCGCTCCACGCCATGAACCCGGCGCGGCTCGCCTTCCTGCGCGATGCGCTGGTGCGCCATTTCAGCCGCGATGCCCGCGCGCTGCGGCCCCTGAAGGGTCTTTCCATCCTCGACATCGGCTGCGGAGGCGGCCTGCTCAGCGAGCCTTTGGCGCGCATGGGCGGGCAGGTGCGCGGCATCGATCCCGCCCCCGGCAATGTGGACATCGCCCGCACCCATGCGGCGGCCTCCGGCCTTACCGTCGACTATGAGGCGGTCACGGCCGAGGAACTGGCGTCCCGCGGTGCGCGCTTCGACGTGGTGGTGGCGCTGGAGGTGGTGGAGCACGTGGCGGACGTGAGCCTGTTCGTGCGCACCGCCGGGCAGTTGGTGGCGGAAGGCGGCGTGCTGGTGCTCTCCACCCTCAATCGCACGGCCAAGAGCTTCGCCCTCGCCATCGTGGGGGCCGAGTACGTGCTGCGCTGGCTGCCGCCGGGCACCCATCGCTGGGAGAAGTTCATCACTCCGGAAGAACTGGAGGCGACCCTTGCCGCCGCCGGCTTCGCCGCGCGGGAGAAAGTGGGTCTCGCCTATGAGCCGCTCAGCGGGGATTTCCATCTCACCGAGGATCTGTCGGTGAACTACTTTCTGGTGGCGCAGCGGGAGGGATAGGTCGGCGTCTCAGGATGAGACCACCCCTCAGTTGCGGTCTTCCGGCAGCACGGGGAGGGGCAGCACCTCCACGTCGTCCTCGCGCAGGGCCTTGACCTCCTCCACTGTCGCCTCGCCGTAGATGGAGCGGTGCTCGATCTCGCCGTCGTGCATCTTGCGGGCGAGGTCCGCGAACTCGTCGCCCACATAGTCGGATGTCTTCACGATCTGCTCCCGCAGCTCGCGGATGAGGGCGCGCAGCTCGCCGTCGGGGTGGCTCATCACCGGCACCGGAGCTTCCGCCGGTGCAGGGGCAGGAGCGGCGACCGGGGCGCCGGCCGCCGACGGGGCATCCTCCACCGCCGGGGCGGGGGCACGGTCGGTGCGGGCGACGGAGGGCGCCATCACCGCCTTCTGAACCTCGGGCGAGCGGCAGGTGGGGCAGGTGACCAGCCCGCGTGCCTGCTGGGCGTCAAAGCTCGCGGAGGAGGGAAACCAGCTCTCGAACTGGTGACCCGCCGCGCAATTGAGGGTGTAGCGGATCATGACGAGGCCCGCACCACGCTGAGGTGCCCGATGGTCTGGCCGGGCTCGGCGATCTCGAACCGGCGGCCGTTAGAGAGGGAGGGGATGCGCGCGCGGGCGGCGGCGACTTCCTTCAGGTCGATCTCGGCGAGGATCACGCCGGGGTCGGCGCCGCCTTCGGCGATCACCCGGCCCCAGGGGTCCACCACCAGCGAATGGCCGAAGGTCTCCCGGCCATTCTCGTGCTTGCCGCCCTGGGCGGCCGCCAGCACATAGGCGCCGTTCTCGATGGCCCGCGCGCGCAGCAGCACGTGCCAGTGCGCCTCGCCGGTGGGCCGGGTGAAGGCGGAGGGCACGGTGAGCACCTGCGCGCCACCCTCGGCCAAAGCCCGGTAGAGGGAGGGGAAGCGCAGGTCGTAGCAGATGGTGAGGCCGAAGCGGAACGCGCCCACATTGGCGAGGATCGCCCGCTCGCCGGGGCGGTAGGCGGAGGATTCCCGATAGCTTTCGCCATTTCCCAGGTCCACGTCGAACATGTGGATCTTGTCGTAGCGGGCGATGATCGCACCGTCCGGGCCGATCATGAAGGCCCGGTTGACCGCCTTCTTGTCGGAGACCTTCAGCGCCAGCGAGCCGATGTGGAGAAAAATGCCGAGTTCCTTCGCCAGCTGGCGCAGGGCGGCGAGGGTGGCGTCGTCCGCCTCCTCCCGCAGCTTCTCGAACAGGACCGTGCGGTCCAGCTCCATGAGGTTGGTGACCTCGGGCGTCTGCACGTAGCGCGCCCCGTCCCGCGCGGCCTCGCGCACCAGGGCGGAGGTGGCGTCGAGATTGGCTGCCGGATCCCGGCCGCTGCGCAACTGCACCAGCGCGATGCGGAGGGTGTCGGATGTGTCGGCCGAGGTCATGAGGCCCGCTCTTTCCTGGATGCTGAACCCGCCTTGATCCGTCATGCGCATGTTGCGCGCGCCCGATGCCGGCGTCTCCCCAGACAGATGGGGGCTTTTTCTAGTCTTGCACGGGTCCGCGCACCACGGGAAGAAAAGCTCAGGCCGCCAGCTGGTCCAGCCGGCCGGCGTCCTCAAGGGCGTAGAGGTCGTCGCAGCCGCCCACATGGGTCTCGCCGATGAAGATCTGCGGCACGCTGGTGCGCCCGCCGGCGCGGCGCGTCATCTCGTCCTGACCGTCCTTGTCGGTGGTCACGTCGATCTCAGTGAAGGTCAAGCCTTTGCGGCGCAGCAATTCCTTGGCGGAATGGCAATAGGGGCACCAGCTCTTGGTGTAGATCTCGATGGGTTTCATGCGGTCACAGATGGGTTGCAGGACGGCGGGGCACCGTCACGAAAGCGTCGTACCATAGTTAGGGATTTCAGGCGAAATCGACAACCCGCGCAAATGTCAGGGCATCTACCTGCGTCGCCCCCGCCCGGCGCAGGGCTTGCGCGCAGGCGTCCAGCGTGGCGCCGGTGGTGAAGACGTCATCCACCAGCAGCACGCGCCGGCCGTCGAGGCGTGATGCTGCATTGCCGCATAAGACGAAGGCGCCGGCCACGTTGGCGCGGCGTTCCGCGCGGCCCAGCGCGGTCTGGGAGGGGGTCGGGCGGCGCCGTGCGAGCAGGTCGGTGCGCTGGGGGAGGGAGGTGGCCGCCGCCAGATGCCGGCCGAGGAGTGCCGCCTGGTTGAAGCGGCGGCGCCACAGGCGAAACGGATGCAGCGGCACCGGCACGATGAGCTCGGCCGAGGCGATCACATCCGCGCCAGCCTGGGCCATCAGCCGGGCCAGCGGGGCGGCGACATCCAGCCGGTCAGCGTATTTCAGCTTGTGGACGAGGTCGCGGGCGACATCGTTGAAGGTCACGGCGGCGCGGGCGCGGTCGAAGGCGGGGGGATCGTCCAGCGCCTGCGCCGAGATGCGCGCGCCGCCGGGATCGTGGGTGAAGGGCGCGCCGGTGCGCTCGCAGAACGGACGGCTGATGAAGGCGAGCTTGCCCCAGCAGGGGCCGCACAGGCCGCCGGCCATGCCGGTGATGCCGCCGCAGGCGATGCAGGTGGGCGGCAGGGCAAGCCCCAGCAGCCCCGAGCCGAAGGCACGCAGCGCGCCGCGCGCCTGTGCGAACTGGGAGGAAATGTCAGCCATGTGCGATCCCGCGCCATGATCGGCGGGCGTGGCGCGGGTGTAAAGGCGGTGGCTGACGGTCCGAAACCTCCGGACCGGCCCGAGCTTCCTGTGCATCCCTCAGCGCGGGCGCCAGCCGCGCAGCAGCAGGGCGTTGGTGATGACGCTCACCGAGGAGAGCGCCATGGCCGCGGCCGCCACCATGGGTGAGAGCAGCAGCCCGAGGCTGGGATAGAGCACGCCCGCCGCGATGGGCACGCCTGCCGCGTTGTAGAGGAAGGCGAACAGCAGGTTGCGGCGGATATTGGCCATGGTCGCCCGCGACAGGCCGCGCGCATGGGCGATGCCGGAGAGGTCGCCCTTCAGCAAAGTGATGCCCGCGCTTTCCATGGCGATGTCCGTGCCGGTGCCCATGGCGATGCCCACGTCCGCCACGGCGAGGGCAGGGGCGTCGTTCACGCCGTCGCCGGCCATCGCCACCACATGGCCCTCCGCGCGCAGGCGCTGGACCACGTCGGCCTTGTGGTCGGGCAGCACTTCCGCTTCCACCTCTGTGATGCCGAGGCGCTTGGCCACGGCGAGCGCGGTGGTGCGGTTGTCGCCGGTGAGCATGACCACCCGCACGCCGTCGCTCGTGAGCGCCTTCAGGGCCGCCTCGGTGGTGTCCTTCACCGGATCGGCGATGGCGATGAGGCCGGCGGCCTTGCCGTCCACCGCGATGAACACCGCGGTGGCGCCCTCGCGGCGATAGGCTTCGGCGGCGGCGGTGTGGTGGTCAGTGGCGATGCCCTTCTCGCTCATGAAGGCGGCATGGCCCACAGCCACCGAACGGCCGTCCACCGTGCCGGTGATGCCCTTGCCGGCCGGGCTTTCCACGCCGGATGGCTCGGACAGGGGGAGCGTGCGTGCCTTCGCCTCCTGCACCATGGCGGCGGCGAGGGGATGCTCGCTCGCCCGCTCGAGGCTCGCGGCCAGGCGCAGCAGTTCTACCTCGTCGATGTTCCGCAGGGCTTCGACCGCCACCACCTTGGGCTTGCCCACGGTGAGGGTGCCGGTCTTGTCCACCACCACCACGTCCACCTTCTCCATGCGCTCCAGCGCCTCGGCATTCTTCACCAGCACGCCGAGCTGGGCGCCGCGGCCCACGCCCACCATCACCGACATGGGGGTGGCAAGGCCGAGGGCGCACGGGCAGGCGATGATGAGCACGGACACCGCCGCCATCAGCGCGAAGGTGAGGCGCGGCTCGGGTCCCACCATCATCCACACCGCGAAAGCGACCGCGGCGGCCACCAGCACCAGGGGGACGAACCAGCCGGACACCTGGTCGGCCAGGCGCTGGATGGGCGCGCGGGAGCGCTGGGCCTGCGCCACCATCTGCACGATCTGGGCGAGCAGGGTGTCGCGGCCCACCTTGTCGGCGCGCATGGTGAAGGCGCCGGAGGAATTGAGCGTGCCGCCGATGACCTTCTCGCCGGCTTCCTTGCTCACCGGCAGGCTCTCGCCGGTGACGAGGCTTTCGTCCAGCACGGCGCGGCCTTCGGAGACGACGCCGTCCACCGGCACCTTCTCGCCGGGGCGCACGCGCAGCACGTCGCCGGGAGCGACGAGGCCGAGGTCGATGGTTTCGTCGGTGCCGTCGGCTTTCACGCGCAGGGCGGTCTTCGGTGCCAGCGACAGCAGCGCCTTGATGGCCCCGGATGTGCGCTCGCGGGCGCGCAGCTCCAGCACCTGGCCCAGCGCCACCAGAACGGTGATGACGGCGGCGGCCTCGAAATAGACCGGCACGCCGCCTTCGTGGGCGTGGAAATCGTGGGGGAACAGGCCGGGGGCAAAGGTGCCCACCAGCGAATAGAGATAGGCCACCCCGGTGCCGAGCGCGATGAGGGTGAACATGTTGAAATGGCGCGACTTGAGCGAGAGCCAGCCGCGCTCGAAGAAGGGCTTGCCCACCCACAGCACCACCGGCGTCGCCAGCAGGAACTGCACATAGTCGGACGTTTGCTGCGGCAGCAGGTGGAGGCCGAGCAGATGCTGGCCCATTTCCAGCACGAAGACCGGGATCGTCAGCGCGAGGCCGATCCAGAACCGCCGCGTCATGTCGGCGAGTTCCGCGTTCGGCCCCTCGTCGAGGGTGACGATCTCCGGCTCCAGCGCCATGCCGCAGATGGGGCAGATCCCGGGGCCGATCTGACGGATCTCCGGATCCATGGGGCAGGTGTAGATGGTGCCTTCCGGAACCTTCTCCGGCGGCGGAGCGGAGGGTAATCCCTTGGCCCCGCCTTCCACATAGCGGCCGGGATCGGCCTTGAATTTGGTTTCGCAGGAGGAGGAGCAGAAGAAATAGGGCTTCTTGTCGTGGCGCGCCGAATATTTGGCGCGGCCGGGCTCCACGGTCATCCCGCAGACCGGGTCCTTCACCGGGGCGAGGTATTTCTCCGGCTCGGCCTCGAACTTGGTCTTGCAGCCGTTGCAGCAGAAGAAATACGTCTGGTCCTTGTAGACGGACGAGGGCTTTGCAGCCTCCGGGTCGGTCTTCACGTCCATGCCGCAGACTGGGTCCTTCACCGTCTCTGGGAGCGCGGTGGCCTTTGGGGCGGCCTTCGGGGCGGCGTTGAGATCCAGGGGTGGAGGGGCCTTGCCGCCGCAGCAGTCGTGGCCGCCGTCCGCAGGGTGGGAATGATCGTGTGCCGAATGATCTTGGGCCGAGGGATCTTGGGCCATGGGGCTGCGGCTCCGGAAGTGTCGGGGCCAGATAAAGGCCATTTTCCGCGAGGGGGCCTTGCGCTGGCTCATGTTCAGGAAGTTGTATGAACCCCCTGGGGGTATGTCGCCTTGTTAAATATACCCTGAGGGGGTATGTGACAAGCCATGCGAACCCCGACGAAAGAGCAAGTCCTGAAGCGCCTGAGCCGCATCGAGGGCCAGGTGCGCGGCCTCTCCCGCATGGTGGAGGAGGACCGCTACTGCATCGACCTCATCACGCAGGTGTCCGCCGTCCGCGCCGCTCTGAAGCGGGTGGAGGAGGAGGTATTGCGGGACCATGTGGCCCATTGCGTAGAGCATGCCATCCGCTCCGGCGATGCGGAGGACCAGCGGCAGAAGGTCAAGGAACTGATGGACGTGATCGTCCGCGCCGAGCGGTAGTACCAAAAGCCCGTGAGCTTGGCTCATGGGGTTTGGTCAAGCCCGCGCGGCGCCTGAGCGCGACCCTCTCGGCACCGGTCAAAGACCGGGGCCGTTGGTATAAGGCCGACGTTCAGGCCCGTTCCAGGAAGATCAGTTCGCTCTCGTCATAGGCGCGGCGCTCGATCTCGCGGAAGCCGTCCGGCAGCGTGAAGAGGCCGGTGCGCTCCTCCACCACTACCAGCGCATCGGGCGCGAGCCATCCGCCGGTAACCGCGCTCGCCAGCGCCTGCTCGGCGAGCCCCTTGCCATAGGGCGGGTCGCAGAAGACGAGGCCATGGGGCTCGCCCGGCCCCATGTCGCCGAGGCGGGTGGCGTCGCGGCGGAACACCTTGGTGACGCCGGTGAGGCCCAGCGCCTCCACATTGTCGCGGATGAGCCCGCGCGCCTCCGCCGCATCCTCCACGAGCAGGGCGAAGCGGGCGCCGCGCGAGATCGCCTCGATGCCCAGCGCCCCCGTGCCGGCGAACAGGTCCAGCACTCGCACGCCGTCGCACGGATCGCCGTAGGCATGGGCGAGCATGTTGAAGAGGCTCTCGCGCAGCCGGTCCGAGGTGGGCCGGGTGGCGCTGGAGGTGGGGCCCTTCAGCGCGCGCCCCTTCAATCTGCCGCCGACGATGCGCATGGACGTGTCGCCTTCGGATCAGCGCTTGCCGCGCGGACCCGCCGGCTTGCCGCCGCCGGCCTTGCCACCGCCAGCCGGTCGCCCACCGGGCTTCCCGCCCGGCTTGCCACCGAACCCGCCACGACCCGCGCCGGGCTTGCCCCCCGGCTTGCCGCCGAAGCTGCGCGCGCCGGCGGGCTTGTCGCCGTAAGCGCGGCCCGGGCCACCTGCCGGCCTGTCACCAGCGGGACGGGCACGCCCAGCCGGCTTGTCGCCATAGGCGCGGCCCGTGCCCTCGGACGAACGTTCGCCGTAAGAGCGGCCTGCGCCGCCCGCCGGCCGGTCACCGGTGGGACGAGCGCGACCTGCGGGCTTGTCACCATAGGAACGGCCCGCGCCCTCGGAGGAGCGTTCGCCGTAGGAGCGGCCTGCGCCGCCCGACGGCCTATCACCGGTGGGACGAGTGCGACCTGCGGGCTTGTCGCCATAGGCGCGGCCCGCGCCCTCGGACGAACGTTCGCCGTAAGAGCGGCCTGCGCCGCCCGACGGCCGGTCACCGGTGGGACGTGCGCGACCTGCGGGCTTGTCGCCATAGGCGCGGCTTGCGCCCTCGGAGGATCGTTCGCCGTAAGCGCGACCAGCACCTGCCGGCCTGTCACCAGCCGGACGGGCACGACCCGCCGGCTTATCGCCATAGGGGCGGCTGCCGCTGCGGGCGGGCCGGCCCTCCTGCTCGCCGCCACGGCCTTCCGGCCGTTCGCTGCGGGCGCGGAAGGGCCGCTCGCCCTGCTGCGGGCGCTCGTCGCGGCCGCGACGGGGCGGGCCGTCAGCTATCTCCGGACGCGGGCGGCGGGGGCGATCCTCCCCCTCCCGGGTGGGACGGCGGCGGAAATCCTCGCGGTCGTCGCGCTCGCGGCGGGGGCCGCGGGCATCGTCGCGGAAGCCGGGGCGGGCCGGGCCGCGCTCGGAAAAGCGTTCCTTGCCCTCGGCGGTGCCACGGCGGAAAGGGCGGGCGCCCGCTTCGTCCTTGTCGCCCCTGCGGGTGCCGGTCCGGGCGCCGCGCGCCGGGGCGTCGGACTTCGGCGCCACCACGCGCTCCACCTTCACCGTGCGGCCCTTGCGGTCGGCTACCGAGCCACGGCTCTCCACGGCATTTTCATCGCTCATGCGCCGGCGCGTGCGGGGACCAGCGGGGCGGATGACATCCTCCACCGGGGCGTCGAAATCCTCGCCCTGCCGCGCGCGGCGGGCCGGAGCCTTCAGGGTGCCGCCACTCTCGGCCGCTGCCTGCCGCTTGCCGGCGGGGCGCAGCGCCACACGGGGCGGGGCCTCTTCCAGCTCGCGCTCCACCAGCAGGCCGGTAAAATCCGCTCCCGCGGCGGCGGCGAGGTCGGCGCCGATCTGGTCGCGCAGCACGCGGGTGCGCACTTCCTCGATGCCGCCTTCCGGAACATCGCCTAGCTGGAATGGGCCGTAGGAGACGCGGATGAGCCGGTTCACCTGCAGGCCCAGGGCGCCGAAGACATTGCGGATTTCGCGGTTCTTGCCTTCGCGCAGGGACACGGTGATCCAGGCATTGGCGCCTTGCACCCGGTCAAGCTCGGCTTCGATGGGGCCGTACTCCACCCCGTCCACGGTGATGCCCTTCAGCAGGCTGTCGAGCTGGGCCTGGTTGACCTCGCCATTGGCGCGCACGCGGTAGCGGCGCAGCCAGCCGGTCTCCGGCAGCTCCAGCACGCGGGCAAGACCGCCGTCGTTGGTGAGCAGCAGCAGGCCTTCGGAATTCAGGTCGAGCCGCCCGACGCTCACGAGGCGCGGCAGGCCCTGAGGCAGGATCTCGAACAGGGTGGTGCGGCCTTCCGGGTCGCGATTGGTGGTCACCACGCCCCTGGGCTTGTGGTAAATGAAGAGGCGGGTGCGTTCGCGCTCGGGCAGGGGCGCGCCATCGACCGTGATGGCATCCTCGGCCGTAACAGTCACGGCGGGGGTGGTGAGCACCTCGCCGTTGACAGCCACGCGGCCGGCCTCGATCCATTCCTCGATCTCGCGGCGCGAGCCGAGGCCGGCTCGGGCGACGACCTTGGCGATCCGCTCGGCCTCCTTGGGCGAGGCGGGGGTGAGTTCGCGCTTGATGCGCGGAACGCGGTTCTTGTCCTTGCGGGGCGGTGATGTGCGCGGCATGAGGGGCAGTTAGCACAGGCGAGGCCGCGCGGCGAGCGCGGCGATGACAGAGGCACCATGTCCGGAACCTATATGCAGATGGCGCTGAACGAGGCGCGGGCCGCCGCAGAGCGCGGCGAGGTGCCGGTGGGTGCCGTGCTGGTGCGCGGGGCCGAGGTGATCGCCCGGGACGGCAACCGCACCCGGGAACTCAATGATCCCACCGCGCACGCGGAGGTTCTGGTGCTGCGCACGGCCGGCGCGCGGCTGAAATCCGAGCGTCTGCTCAACTGCGATCTCTACGTGACGCTGGAGCCCTGCGCCATGTGCGCGGCGGCCCTGTCCTTCGCGCGCATCCGCCGACTTTATTATGGCGCGTCCGATCCCAAGGGCGGCGGCGTGGAGCACGGGCCGCGCTTCTTCTCCCAGCCCACCTGCCACCACATGCCCGAAGTCTACGGCGGCATCGCCGAGCGGCAGGCCGCCGAGGTGCTGCGCGCCTTCTTCCAGGACCGGCGGTAAAACCTCATCCCTGCGCGAGGAACGGCAGCACCGCCGCCAGCACCGCCCCCGGCGCCTCCTCGGCGACGAAGTGGCCGGCTTCCACCGCCGCGCCCCCGAGCTTGGGCGCAAAGACCTTCCAGGCTTCCAGCGGGCTGACGCCCCGGGTGGGAATGCCCGCCGCGCCCCACAGGGCAAAGGTGGGGCAGGAGAGGGTGCGCCCGGCGGCCAGATCCGCCTCGTCATGGGCAAGATCGATGGTGGCGCCGGCCCGGTAGTCCTCGCACATGGCATGGAGCCGGTCGGGCGAGGAGATGGCGGCGCGATACTGGGCCATGGCGCGGGGATCGAAGGGGGAGAGGTCCTTGGATCCGGTCCAGCTCGCCATGGTCCAGTCGAGGAACCAGGCGGGATGCGAGCCGATGAGCTTCTCGGGCAGGGGCTTGGGCTGGGCCAGCATGGACCAGTGATAGACCTGAAGCGCCCGCGCGCGGTCCATCTTGTGCCACATGACATAGGTGGGGACGATGTCGAGCACCACCAGGCGATCCAGCCGGCCGGGATGGTCGAGGCCGAGCCGGTAGCCGGCCCGCGCGCCGCGATCGTGGCCCATGAGGGAGAAATGGGCGAAGCCCAGATGCTCCATCACCTCCACCAGCGCGGCGGCCATGGCGCGCTTGGAATAGGGGTTGTGGTCCGGGCCCTCTTCCGGCGCCGCGCTCCAGCCGTAGCCGGGCAGGTCTGGGATGATCAGGGTGTGCTGCTCTGCGAGCTTCGGCGCCACCTTGTGCCACATGACATGGCTCTGCGGGAAGCCGTGCAGCAGCAGCAGCGGCGATCCGGTGCCGCCCTGCCGCAGGAAGATGCGGCCGGCCTTGGTGTCTACATAGTGGGAGTCGAAGCCGGGGAAGAGGTCGGTAAGATCGGTCATGGCGTCCTCCGTTATCGTTGCTTCCCCGCGCCGGGCGGGTTCAGGCGTCCCTCATGCAGGCCTTCGCGCGACCCTCACCTGAAGCTTCACTTGGCGCCCAGCACCGCCGCGCAGGCCTCGGGCAGGTCGGCAAGGGTTAAAGGCGGCTTGGGCTTCGCCGGTTCCTTCTCCGGCTTGGGATGCAGCACCTCGTCGGTGAACCACCAGTCCAGCTCCGATCCGCAGCCCTCGCCGGTGGGCGGGGCTTCCTGCGGGCGGCATTCGGGGGTGCCGGCCGGGCAGGTGAGGCGGACGTGCATGTGGTAGTCGTGGCCCCAATAGGGGCGCACCTTGGCGAGAAAGGAGCGGTCGCCGCTCGCCTCCCGGCACAGGGCCTTCTTGATGGCGGCGTTCACGAAGATACGTTCCACCCGCGGGTCGAGGGCGGCGGCGCGGATGACCTTCCAGTGGTCGGGCCGCCAGTTGGCGGGATCGATGTCGCGGCGGTCGGCGCGCACCATCATGGAGGCGGAGAGCTTTTCGCGCTCTTCGCGGGAGAGTTCCCGGCCGGGGCTCGGGGTCAGCCAGATGTCGGCGTCGAGGCCGATCTGGTGGGAGGCGTGTCCCGTGAGCATGGGGCCGCCGCGCGGCTGGGACATGTCGCCCACCAGGATGCCCTGCCAGGACGACACCTTCGGCACCTGCGCGGAGAAGCGCTCCAGGAAGGCGACGAGATCGGGGTGGCCGAAATTGCGGTTGCGGGACAGGCGCATGACCTGCCAGTTCGGCCCGTTCACGGCCAAAGCCTGAGCGCCCGCGAGGCAGCCCTTGGAATAAAAGCCGATGGATCGGGCGGCGAGCGGGGCAGGGCCCTCCACCCGGCCGAACAGTTCTTTGGCCGGGACAGGGCCTGCCGCAGCGGGCCGCGCCGCCGGCTTGCCGGGAACTGCGGCCGGGGGCGCTACCTGCTGCGACAGCGTGGGCGCGCTCACGAGCATCAGGCCGACAACACCGGCGGCGATGGCGCGGCGCATCAGCTTTCCACCTTGTGGGTCATCACCACGAAGCCGCCGTCGTTGCGGGTGCCCGGATGGGCCGGCAGGTCGGTGACGAACAGGGTTGCCCCCGGCGTCACCAGCGCCGCCACCTGCTTGTTGATGGCGGGGTCCACGGTGATGCGCGCCAGCGCCTGCTGCGCCTCGCCCGGCGGCTGCTTGCCGCCCTCGTAGGAAATGGCGCTCCAGCGCGGCGACGCGCCGTCCGTGGTCATCAGCACATAGACCACGTTGCCCAGCGGCTTTCCCGGATCACGGATGGTCACCGCACCCTGCACGGTGGTCTGGGCGCCGCGCAGCACGGTGATGCTCCGGTCCGCCCCGCTCACCACCATGGACACCGGCTCCGGCGGGGCGGGCGCGATGGGCACCGAAGCGCCTGCTGCCGCCGCCACCTGCGCCTGGTCCTCCGGCGGCGCCCCCTGGCCGGTGGCCGAGACGGCGAGCTGCTGCTCCAGCCCTTCACTCATGAGCAGGCCGGGATGCAGCACGTCCTGCGGCGCCGAATGGGTGTCGGCGATGATCACCGGCGTGCCCAGATGGGTGACGGTGAACACCAGCTTGGAGAAGGCGAGCGGCAGGTGCACGCAGCCGTGGGAGGAGGGATAGCCCGGCAGTCCGCCCGCATGCAGCGCCACTCCCGACCAGGTCAGGCGCTCGGTGTAGGGCATGGAGGCGTTGTTGTAGATGGAGGAGTGGTGGTCCACGTCCTTGCCGAGGATGGTGAACACGCCGGTGGGCGTCTCGTGCCCGTCCTTGCCGGTGGAGACGGTGGCGACGCCGATGCGCACGCCGTTGCGATAGACGAAGCAGAGCTGGTCGGTGAGGTTCACCACGATGGCGACGAAGCCTTCCGGTGCGCGCTCCGGATACCACACCCACTGCCCGGGCTTGAGCGCCTTGATGGCGGTGACATCCGGATCATCCTCGGCCCGCACCGGCATCAGCGCATCGGCGAGGAGGGCGCCGGCGAAGGCCGCGCCCAGCTTGAGCGCGCCGCGCCGGGAGAGGTGAAGGGTGAACGGCATCTTGAGGCCCCCCAACGTGCGAATCGCCTTTCCCTATGTGTGGCGCGCCACGCGGGGCCTGTCCATGCGCGGCGCACCCTGACGAAGGGGGAGGGGGGCTTACCCGGTCATGGGGATGATGTCGGCCACCTCGATGCCCTCGGGATCGATTTGGCACACAAGGCCGATGGCCTCGACGCCCCGCGCCCGCGCCCGGTCGAAGGCGCGGCCATAGGCGGGATCGAGGTCGCGGGCGAGGCCTATGGTGCGGGCCGAGCCGATCTGGCTCAGATAGACCATGACGGCGCGGTTGCCCTTGTCCGCCTCCGCGCCCAGTTCTTCGAGGTGCTTGGCGCCGCGCGCCGTCACGCAATCGGGGAACTCGGCGTAGCCTGGGCTCCGCATGAGGTGAACGTTCTTCACCTCCACGAGGCAGAGCGGCTTGGTCTCGTCCTCCAGCTGGATGTCGATGCGGCTGGAGAGCCCGTACTTCACCTCGCGCCGCAGGCGGGCGTAGCCGGAGAGCGCCGGCACCGCCCCGGCGGCAATGGCCTCCGCCACCAGCAGGTTGGGATGCATGGTGTTGACCCCCACCATCTCGGGACCCGCGCCGAAATCCGCCTCCACCAGTTCCCAGCTCAGCGGCAGCTTGCGGGCGAGGTTGGTGGCGCGCGACAGCCACACCCGGCTGCCCGGTGCGTCGAGCCCCAGCATGGCGCCGGAATTGGCCACGTGGACGGTGGTCTCGGTGCCGTCGGCCAGCACCACGTCGGCGAGGAAGCGCTTGTGGCGCCGGATGAGGCGGCCCGGAATGAGCGGGGTGGCGAAGCGCATCAGCCCTCGGAACGCGCGTCGCTTTTGCCGTGGAGGCAGATGAGGGTCTGGGTGGCGGTGGCGCAATGGGTGCGCGCCTCACCGGCCTGCGCATACACATCCACCCGCACGATGGTGAGGGTGCGGCCGGAGCGCGTCACCTCGCCCACCGCGATGAGGCGCTCGCCCCGGCCCGGGGCCATGATGTTGATCTTGTACTCCACCGTGAGCACGGTGGAGTTGGGTGGGAACAGGGTGAAGGCGGCGTATCCCCCGGCCGAGTCGGCGATGGTGCCGATGGCGCCGCCGTGGAAGAAGCCGTGCTGCTGGGTCACGCCCTCGCCATAGGGCAGCACCACTTCCACCCGTCCCGGCACCACAGCGCCGAGCACGGCGCCGAGGGTCGCCATGAAGGGCTGGCGCGCGAAGCTCTCGCGGATCTTGGTCTCGAAGGCGGGATCGGGCGGGGTGAAGGTAGGGGTGGGATGATTTGGCATTGGGGCAGTGGTCTTGGTGGGGCGCTGGCGCGCCGCAGAGGACGAAATTTGGAGTGCGTATCTATTTGTTCGTACAGTCCATCTTGGTTGGCGAGGCCGAATCTCGATATCTTGTAGGACTATGATTGACCTTACGAATATACCCGTTTCCGAGCTGCTGGAACTGCATGGCGATGTTATTGCCGAGTTACGACGGCGTGAAATAGTCCGCAGTGCCAACAACCCGACGGGCGACTATGCAGAATTGCTATTCTCGCGCGCTTTCGGATGGAGGCTAAACCGGAATTCATCGGCCGACGCGGATGCCACTGACGCAGAGGGATTAACCTATCAAATTAAGTGTCGAAAGTTGGCCAAGCCGAACGGGTCGCGCCAATTGGGCTTTCTTCGTCGCCTGCCAGACCGTCCGTTCGACCGGCTTGCCGCCGTCCTGCTCGATGGCAAATTCCGCGTCCTACGCGGGGCCATTGTTCCTTATGAAGTTGTGCAATCGCGAGCTACGTATGTTGATAGTGTCAAAGCCTGGAGGTTCATGCTGCGCGATGGTGTGTGGGATTTGCCAAATGTAGATGATGTGACCGAGAAATTGCGAAGGGCGGAACTCGAAATTTGTTGCAGCCCGGTAAGTCAAGCGCTGGCGCCGCATTGACAGGACCGCCCGCCGCCGCCTCTTCTCTCCCGAGCGGCGCACCGGCCGTGCCGGGATCCTGCTGCCATGGGCTATCTGTATCTCATCATCGCCATCGTCGCCGAGGTCATCGCCACCTCCGCCCTCAAGGCCACGGAGAGCTTCACCCGGCCCGGACCATCGGTGCTGGTGATCGTGGGCTATGCGGTGGCCTTCTTCTGCCTGTCGCTTACGCTGAAGACCATGCCCGTGGGCATCGCCTATGCCATCTGGTCCGGGGTGGGCATTGTGCTGGTCACGGCCATCGCCTGGCTGTGGTATGGCCAGAGGCTCGATCTGCCGGCCCTGATCGGTCTGGGCTTGATCATCGCCGGGGTGATGGTGATCAACCTGCTCTCGAAGAGCGTCGCCCATTGAAAAAGGCGGCACCTGATTAGGCGCCGCCTTCTACGTCCTGTCGGGGCAGACGGGTCCTTGTGGGAGCGACTGCTCTAGTGGGCTTCCAGCTCGGGCTCCGCCGGGGCGAGGTCCGGCATCAGCCAGTCGAACAACCGTCCGGTGGCCATGCGCTGGGCCTGCAACACGGCACCGGCCATGCCCTGGGCATCCGCCGCCGCTTCCTGCGCCAGGGACAGCGCGGTGGGGAAGGGGGCGGTGAGCTCGGCGACCACTTCGTCGGTGTCGAAACTCAATTCGGCGTCGAACTTGCGCGCGATCTGCTGCATCCGCCGGTTATGGGCGAGGCAGTTCATGCACAAGGTACGGATCCCGCGGTTGCGGGCGCTCAGGATCACGCGCTCCAGCAGCTGGCTGCCGAGACCGTGGTTCTGGAACTCCTGCTCCACGCTGAAGGCGGCTTCCGCCTCTCCGGGCAGAACGTCGCCCATGGGATAAAGCTCGGCTGCTGCGCGCAGTTCGCCGTCCACAAAGCAGCCATGCACGATCGCACCCGTGCGGAACACCCGCGACGCGTAGCGCTCGACGAATTCGGCAGACACCGCAGAGCCGAACCTGGACCGGCGGCTCTCAGTATCGAGCCGAAGGAGATGGTCCCGGAAAATTCCGGCCTCTCCGGTCCACAGCTTGCGGATGATCCCCGGTGTGACCTCAACGGTCATTGTGGTCTCCAGACTTGGCGTCTTGGAAAGCCCCCCGGTTCCTCCGCAGCGGAATTTAGGTGCAATGCAGCAAAGGTCAATGGGGTTGACCTTGACCATTAGGTTAAGGCTCTGCCTAAAAGGCAGCGCATATCAGATAAGTATATGATATTACGTTAAAAATTGAGGCTATGCGCGCGGCGCAGCGCGGCTGCGCCGCAGGGGCAGGCCTTCGCCACGGCCCTGCCGCAATGAAACCGGGGCAGCGTCTATCGCACGAGGATCGCCCTGAAATCATTGACGTTCGTCAAGGTCGGGCCGGTGATCACCAGCCGGTCGAGGGCGGAGAAGAAGCTGTAGCCGTCATTGTTGGCGAGGTAGTCGGCGGGCTTCAGTCCCCGCGCAGCGGCCTCTTCGAGGATGGAGGCATCGAACCAGGCGCCGGCATTGTCCTCGGTGCCGTCCACCCCGTCCGTATCGCAGGAGACGGCGGAGATGCCGGGCCGTCCCTTCAGCGCGATGGCGAGGGCCAGCAGGAATTCCACACTGCGTCCGCCCCGGCCCTTGCCACGCACGGTCACCGTGGTCTCGCCGCCGGACAACAGCACGCAAGGCGCCGCCGCCGGCAGCCCGTGCGAGGCCGTGCAATTGGCGATGCCGGCGAACACGATGGCGGCCTCCCGCGCCTCTCCCTCGATGGCGTCGCCGAGAATGAGGGGGGTGATGCCGAGTTCGCGCGCCTTCGCCTCCGCCGCCTTCAGCGCCATCAGCGGGGTGGCGATCATGTGCACCTCCTGCCCGGGGAGAGCGTCGCCGGGGACGGTGTTGGCGCGGATCACCTGTTCGAGCTTGTTCGTGACCTCGATGCCCCACGCGCGCATCAGGCCCAGCACGCCCTCCGGGTCGGAGGCCTCGGGAATGGTGGGGCCGGAGCCGATGGTGGCCGGATCATCGCCCGGCACGTCGGAGATGAGGTAGGTCACCGCCCGCGCCGGGGCGATGGCGGCGGCAAGCCGGCCGCCCTTGATGGCGGAGAGCGACTTGCGCACCTGGTTCATCACGCCGATGGGCGCGCCGGATTTCAGGAGCGCGCTGTTCAGCGCCTGCTTGTCGGCCAGGGTCAGCCCCTCCGCCGGCATGGTAAGGAGCGAGGAGGCGCCCCCCGACATGAGGCAGACCACCAGATCGTCCGGCCCGGCGCCCTGCGCCAGCTCCAGGATGCGGCGGGCGGCGTCGAGGCCAGCCTGGTCCGGCACCGGGTGGGAGGCTTCCACGATCTCGATATGGCGCGTCTCGCAGCCATGGCCGTAGCGGGTGACGATGAGCCCCTCGCAGGGGTGGCCCCACTCTTCCTCGAAGGCGCGGGCCATGCGGGCCGAGGCCTTGCCGGCGCCGATGACGATGGTGCGGCCTTTCGGCGGGGCGGGCAGGCGATCCTTGAACTTGCCTTCCGGCAGCGCCGCCGCGAGCCCCGCATCGAACAAGGCGAGGAGGATGTCCCGGTCGGACAGGGTCGCAAGGGTCATGGCGTTCTCCCGCAGCCCGCCTTGTCGGGGGCCCTTTCATGCGTTTCAGGCTCGGCTGTAACCGGCTCCCGGCGAGGGATCAATAAGCGGGAAACGAAAGGCAGCTTTAATCCGGAAGGCAAGGTTCGGCTCGGCAAGCGCCCCCGAGCGGCGTGCCCGCTCGCATCGCTGCGCCCGAGGCCCTATATGCGGCGCATGAGCGATGTCACGCGCGATGCGCCCCATCTCGTCTTCGACCGGCCCCTGCTGCGCCGCCGCCTGGAGCGGGCCGCCCGCCTAGGTCCCGAACCCTTCCTGCTGGAACGGGCGGCGGAGGACATGGCGGACCGGCTGGCCGCGGTGAAGCGGCAGTTCGAGACGGCGGTGGATCTCGGCACGCCCACCGATGCGCTGGCCCACGCGCTCGACGGCCACGCTGCGGTGGGGCGCCTGTTCCGCGCCGCGCCGCTCGCGGTGGGATTCTCCACGCCCGGCGTGGTGGCCGACGAGGAGGCGCTGCCGTTCGCCGCCGGCTCGCTCGATCTTGTGGTGTCCGCCCTGTCGCTCCAGAGCGTGAATGATTTGCCCGGCGTCCTTGCACAGGTGCGCCGGGTGCTGAAGCCGGACGGGCTTTTCATGGCCGCGCTTCTGGGCGGCGGCAGCCTGTCCGAGCTGCGGCAGGCCTTCGCCATCGCCGAGAGCGAGACCACCGGCGGCCTGTCCCCCCGCGTCGCTCCGTTTGCGGATGTGCGCGACCTCGGCGCCCTGCTCCAGCGCGCGGGTTTTGCCCTGCCGGTCACCGACGTGGACCGCGTGGTGGTGCGCTACGGCTCGCCCTTCTCCCTGTTTTCAGACCTGCGCCGCATGGGCGCGGCCAACGCGCTGCTGGAGCGTCGCCGGGTGCCCCTGCGTCGCGCCACCCTTCTCCGGGCGGCGGAAATCTATGGGGAGCGATTCGCCGATCCGGACGGGCGGGTGCGCGCGACCTTCGAAATCGTGTTCCTGTCCGGCTGGGCACCCCATGAGAGCCAGCAGAAGCCGCTGCGTCCCGGCTCCGCCAAGATGCGCCTCGCCGACGCCCTCGGCGCGCGCGAAGTGCCGCTGCCGCCAGTGGGTAACGACGAGGGCTGAGCGACGCCTTTGGCAGTGGGCATTCGGACGTTAGACATGCAGGCCGCAAGGGCGGCTCAAGCGAGGGGGGAGCGGATGAGCGGACAGGCGGGCCAGGGCGGCGGGCGGGAAGAGCCGGTTCTGATTGACGGCTTTTCCCATGTGCTGCCCATCACCACGCGCTGGGCGGACGTGGATGTCTACGGCCACGTGAACAACGTGGTCTACTATTCCTACTTCGACACGGTGGTGAACGAGCAACTGGTCTCCGCCGGCCTGCTGGACCCGCAGACAAGCCCCATCATCGGCCTGGTGGTGGAAACGCGCTGCACCTATTTCCGCAGCCTCACCTATCCGGCCCCGGTCCAAGCCGGCATGCGGGTGGCGAAGCTCGGCTCCTCGTCGGTGCGCTACGAGATTGCCCTGTTCCAGGGCGAGGACCCGCGCGCGGCGGCGCAGGGCCATTTCGTCCACGTCTATGTGGACCGCGCCAGCCAGAAGCCGGTGCCCATACCCGATTCGGTCCGGGCACTGCTCCAGACCCTGGTGGTGTGAGCGGCGGCCAACGCGTCCCCGAAAACGCACATGCCCCGGACGAGCCGGGGCATGGCGATGTTGCGGTGCTCGAACCGGCGTCGGGCTCATACCAACGGCCCGTGAGCTTTGCTCATGGGCCGTTGGTCAAGCCCGCGCGGCGCTTGAGCGTGACCCACTTGGCACCAGTCGAAGACCGGGGCCGATGGTATCAGGTGATGTACTGGGCGCCGTTGACGGTCATGGTCGAGCCGGTGATGAAGCCGGCGTCGTCTGAGGCGAGGAAGACCACGGCGCGGGCGATGTCCTCCGGCTCGCCGAGGCGGCCCACCGGAATGGTCGCCACGATCTTGGCCAGCGCTTCCGCGGGCACGGCGCGCACCATCTCGGTGCCGATGTAGCCGGGGGCGATGGCGTTCACCGTGATGCCGGCGCGGGCGCTCTCCTGGGCGAGCGCCTTGACGAAGCCGATCTCGCCGGCCTTGGCAGCGGAATAGTTGGTCTGGCCGAACTGGCCCTTCTGCCCGTTGATGGACGAGATGCAGATGATGCGGCCGAACTTGCGCTCGCGCATGCCCTCGATGACCGGGCGGGTCATGTTGAAGGCAGAGTTGAGGTTGGTGTTGATCACCGCGCTCCACTGCTCCAGTGACATCTTGTGGAACTGGCCGTCGCGGGTGATGCCGGCATTGTTCACCAGCACTTCGACCGGACCGACCTCGGCCTCCACCTTGGCGATGCCTGCCTTGCAGGATTCGAAATCGGACACGTCCCACTTGAAGGCGGCAATGCCGGTCTTCTCGGTGAACGCCTTGGCTGCCTCGTCGTTACCGGCATAGTTCGCTGCGACCTTGTAGCCGGCGGCTTTCAGCGCCACCGAGATCGCTTCGCCGATTCCACGCGTGCCGCCCGTGACCAACGCGACGCGTCCCATGGTTCCCTCCTCACTCTATTGGCTCGACCTGACGACACTTCTCCCGTGATCCGGAGCGGGTCGAGCCACGCTCCGGCGGTTTAGCAAGTCTGTATTTCCGTCGGGAAACAGTGGGCCGCGATGGAAGGTCGCGGCCCGGTTGTGCGCGCACCGGTTGCGGGACCCGATACCGCCCGGCGAGCCGGACGGCGGGGTTACTTCCGCTGCGCCGCAGGCCAGGTCAGGCCCGCGCGAGGCACTCAGTCCCTTGCGAGGCACATGGCAATGCCCATGCCGCCGCCGATGCACAGGGTGGCGAGGCCCTTCTTGGCGTCGCGCTTCTGCATCTCGTGGAGCAGGGTCACCAGGATGCGGGTGCCCGAGGCGCCGATGGGGTGGCCGATGGCGATGGCGCCACCGTTCACGTTCACCTTGCTGGTGTCCCAGCCGAGGTCCTTGTTCACGGCGATGGCCTGGGCGGCGAAGGCCTCGTTGGCTTCCACCAGGTCGAGGTCCGAGGCGCTCCAGCCGGCCTTCTCCAGCGCGAGGCGGGAGGCGGGGATGGGCCCGGTGCCCATGACGGCCGGATCGACGCCGGCCTGCGCCCAGGACACGATGCGGGCGAGCGGGGTGCGGCCCTCTGCCTTGGCTTTGGCGGCGCTCATGAGCACCACGGCGGCGGCGCCGTCATTGATGCCGGAGGCGTTGCCGGCGGTCACCGTGCCGTCCTTGGCGAAGGCGGGCTTCAGCTTGGTCATGGCTTCGATGGTGGAGCCGTGGCGGATGTACTCGTCCTGGTCCACCACCACGTCGCCCTTGCGGGTGGAGATGGTGACGGGGACGATCTCCTCCTTGAACTTGCCGCCCTTCTGGGCCGCTTCCGCCTTGTTCTGGGACGCGACGGCGAACTCGTCCTGCTCCTGGCGGGTGATCTGGAACTGGCGGGCCACGTTCTCGGCGGTGTTGCCCATGTGGTAGCCGTTGAAGGCGTCCCACAGGCCGTCCTTGATCATGGTGTCCACGAACTCGAGGCCGCCCATGCGGGTGCCGTTGCGCACGTGGGCCGCGTGGGTGGACTGGCTCATGGATTCCTGGCCGCCGGCCACGACGATTTCGCTGTCGCCGTTGACGATGGCCTGGGCGCCCAGCGCCACGGAGCGCAGGCCGGAGCCGCACACCATCTGCACTTCCCAGGCCGGGACGGAGATGGGCAGGCCGGCCTTCAGCGAGGCCTGGCGGGCCGGGTTCTGGCCCTGGGCGGCGGTGAGCACCTGGCCCAGAATCACTTCGCTGACGGTATCCGCGGGAAGTCCGGCGCGCTCCAGCGCCGCCTTGATGGCGATCGCGCCCAGCTCATGGGCGGGCAACGGCGCGAGCGCGCCGTTGAACGACCCGACCGGGGTGCGCGCTGCGCTGACGATGACGACCTCGTCCTTCATGGGTGTCTCTCCTGGGGAAGATCGGGCGGGCGGCTTTGCGCCTCGTTGCCAGTGCGGTGCTGCCAGTGCCGTGTAGAGTGCCGGCCCCTATCGTGGCCGGGGCCGACCATGTGTCAATGACCCACCTCATTGCAAGGGAGGGCCTCGCACGCAAATTGAACCTTCGTCTGGGCGACGGCCCGATGACACTGGCGCGCATTGCAAAAAGGCCGGTGCGCGGCGCACACAAAGTGGTAGCTCTGCACTTGGAAACGCCTTAACCTGCGGCAGCGCCCAAGGAAAACGGATGACCGGACAATGGCAAAATCGCAAGAGCCAGTCACCATCAAGAAATACGCCAACCGCCGTCTCTACAACACGGGGACGAGCACCTATGTGACCCTCGAAGACCTCGCCAACATGGTGAAGGAGGGGGAGGACTTCGTGGTGTACGACGCCAAGAACGGCGACGACATCACCCACTCGGTGCTGACGCAGATTATCTTCGAGCAGGAAAACAAGGGCCAGAATCTTCTGCCCATCGCGTTCCTGCGCCAGATCATCCGCTTCTATGGCGACAGCATGCAGATGCTGGTGCCGCGTTACCTGGAAGCGTCCATCGACAGCTTCACCAAAGATCAGGGGAAGTTCCGCGAGCACGTCGCCAAGACGATGACGGGACCGAGCTTCATCGGGCTCGACGATCACGTGCGCCGCAACATGGAAATGTTCGAGCGCGCTTTCCACATGTTCCTGCCTTTCCCCAAGGGCGAGGAGCCGGCGGGAACGGTTTCGCCGACGCCAGCCCAGACGCCTGCCGTTCCGGTGGCCGAGCGCAGCGATGATCTCGACGCGCTCAAGCGCCAGATGGCCGACATGCAGGCCAAGCTTGAGCAACTGGTGCCGAAAAGCGAGCCGAAGCCGGAAGGCTCGGACAGCTGAGTCCAAAGGCCGGCGCGCGGCGGGAAGCCGCGCGCCGGCCTTTGTGACCGCCTGTCCCGCCGTGATTGGGAATCAGCCGGCGCGTGACGCATCATGCAGCCGAGGGCGATCCAGCACGTCACATATGTTTGCTTTTGTTGAAGGCGCTGCGTGATTCTCCGCGCAGCGGGCCGGATTGTGCGTCGTGATCAATTTCGCGGCGCGCCTATTCTTGCGGCTTTCCTGTTTCCGCGCGGCACGCATTTGCGCGCCTGCTCGTTCTCGGATTCAGGCCGATCAGTGATCAGGTTGCGCCCTATTCCCGGGGCTCGACGGAGAAATCGCGCTGGGCGACCCGGACCGAGACAGAGAAGCCGGCGATCACATCCAGCAGCATGATGCATAGCAGGATGGCGAACACAGAATTTCCCGCCTGCCGCACCAGCAGAAACTCCGTTATGCCGATCACGAACACCAGCATGGACAGCATGTGATCGACGATGGAGCGGTGAGTGATCCGCGTCGCCTTGAGGATTTCGAAAAATAAGAAGAACAGGCTGAGCGCGATAAACGCCTCCGCCATGCTGATGGTCCATTCCGCCCCCGAAAGCATCGAGATCGTGGTCAGCACGGTGGACCACGAGATGCCGGGCATCAGGAAGGTGATGATGTTGTAGATCGCGAGGGGGACGATCAGCAACGGGACGGGCGTCAGCATATGTGCTCCTCGGGCCGCTGTGCGCGGGCGCGCTCGCCCTCCCAGATTGCGATGCAACCTGATCGGCGCGTGCTCTTGCGCTGCGGATGGGTGCCACATCGGAGGCGGAAAGTCACGACCGGCGGAAAGTCACGGTCCCGCATCGCGGCGTCGCGCGCTGGGGACCGTCGATCTCCGCGCTGCGCACGGCAAAGCGCAGGGCCGGAAGGTACACCCTGGTTGGTCCGGAGCCCGTGGTCCCCCTGCAACCCGGCCCGGTCAAACCCGCCCGGAGCCGTGGGACTCGAATCACGAAGCCACGAAGCATCGGCCGGCGCCTGGGGCGCGGGCCATGCTCTTGCCGGCGCCGGAAAGCCGGCGCGCGGGCCTAAAGCCTCAGGCTTCGGCCTTGGGCTTCAGGATCTGGCGACCGCGATACATGCCGGTCTTCAGATCCACGTGGTGGGGACGGCGCAGCTCGCCCGAATCCTTGTCTTCCACATAGGTGGGCTGCTTCAGCGCGTCGGCCGAGCGGCGCATGCCACGGCGGGACGGCGAGGTCTTTCTCTTCGGGACAGCCATTGTCCAAACTCCTGAACGACATAACGTGGCAAGCGCGGCGTGGTCGCTGAAACAAGGCGCGCTGCCGACTTGGCCAACTTGTGAATTGGCGAACTTATGATCGCGAACGCGCCGAAGGTGAGCCCAGACGCGAGCCGCTTGGAGCGGTTCGCCCGGGGCGCGCTGAACGGCCAGCATTCCCGATGGAAGGCGCGCCTTATACAGCCTCGCGCGGGGGAGCGAAAGCCCTGCAACGCGCTTTTCCAGTCGCTCTATGCCCCAACAATGCCCTCTTGTCAGCCGAGGAGAGCTAAGCGAGGTTGCGCCCCGCTTCGGCTCGCCCGAAGACATCCCGAGGAAACCGGACCCATGATGCGTTCCGCCAAAACCCGTCTTTTCGCCGCCGCGCTCGCCGCGACCGTCTCCGTCGCGTCCGTCTCGGCGGCGCTCGCGCAGGGGGCCGCCCCGGCCGCTCCCCCCGCCGCGACGCAGGCGGCGCCGGCCCCCGACACCGTGGTTGCGACCGTCAACGGAACGCCCATCCGCCAGAGCGATGTGACCATTGCCGTGGAAGACATCGGCGCCGGCCTGCCGCCCCAGCTCCAGGGCCCGCAGCGGGAGGAATATGTCCTCTCCTTCCTCACGGACATGACCCTGCTGGCCAAGTTCGCCGAGGCGCAGAAGCTCGACCAGTCGCCGGATTTCCAGCAGCGTCTCGCCTATGCCCGCACCAAGGCGCTCATGGAAACGCTGATGACCCAGGAAGCCAAGAAGGCGGTTTCCGAAGAGGCCAAGCGCAAGACTTACGAGGAATTCGTCAAGTCCGCGCCGGCCGAGGCCGAGGTCCGCGCCCGCCATATCCTGGTGGATGACGAGGCCAAGGCCAAGGAGATCGCCAAGAAGGCCAAGGCCGGCGAGGATTTCGCCAAGCTCGCCAAGGAATATTCCAAGGACAGCGCCGAGGACGGCGGGGATCTGGGCTATTTCACCAAGGACCAGATGGTCCCCGAATTCGCCGACGCCGCCTTCAAGCTGGACAAGGGCCAGGTGTCCGACCCGGTGAAGAGCCAGTTCGGCTGGCACGTCATCAAGGTCGAGGACAAGCGCCAGAAGCCGGTTCCCACCTATGAGCAGGTGTCGGACCAGGTGGAGCAGTACCTTGTGCGCAAGGCCCAGGCGGACCTCGTCACCAAGCTGCGCACCGACGCCAAGATCGAGAAGACCGCCGCTGCCGCGCCCGCCCCGGCGGCGCCTGCTGCTCCCGCTGCGCCGGCGCCTGCGGCCGACCCCGCCAAGAAGTGATCGCGGTCACGAACAGGTTTTGAAGGGGCGCTTCGGCGCCCCTTTTTCATGTCTGCTCGGGCCGCGGTCGCGTGCCGGGCGCCGGTCAGAGCTCTTCCAGCCCGGCCTTGGCGCGGGCGAGGAGCTTGGCGGCGTCGAGAATCACATCCTTGTCCGGATCGTGAACGAGCGCGCCGAAAGTGCCGGCGAGCGCGGCGCACACGCCCATGGCGCTGACCTGCTCGCGCACGTCGCCGCTCCATTTGAAGTCCAGGGCCACGTCCCGCCCGCCCAGGGCCTCGGCCAGCGTGGCCGATCGGGGGCCGCCCGCTTCCACGGCGCCGAAGCGGAGGGTGAAGCCGGCATCCTCGCCGTCGAGGGTGCAGGGCAGGTATCCGGACGATTCGAACGGCACGTAGCCGTCATCCAGCACCAGCTTCAGCTTGAGGGCGTCGATGGCCTGTTGCAGCGCCGGGCGGGCCGGCACGTCGCTGCGGGACAAATAGGCGGTCTGGGCGCGCGCCATGGCGGCTCCTTCCAAATTTGGGTCGTTGAAAAACGGCTGCCGGACGGGCCGGCAGCGGGCTGAAACGGGAAAATCCTAAAGGGGAATGCCGGCGCGTGGAAGATCCGCGCGCCTCCGCCGCCAGTGTCCGGGAGCCTCCTATGGCACCCGTGCGACGCTCGTTCGGTCGCCGGCCGAGGCCATTTGGATCAGCGCGGCGGGGCGCCGCCGGTGCAGACCAGCGACGGTGTCGCCAGCGCCGTCCATACGGCTTCCACCGCCGTACCGTTGTTGCAGCGGTCGGCGGTGGCCTCCAGCTGCTCGTGCAGGTTCATCTGCACGGGTTTGGAGAGCCACCAGCTCATGGATACGTCGCGGATCTTCTCCGGTGTGGCCTCGCCCACCGGGCAGTGGCCGTCCCTCACCGCCTCCGGCCACACCTTGATCTGCACGAGATTGGTGGGGCAGCGGTCGCTGAAGCGGGCGTCGAGCCAGTGAGTGGCCGTCGCCACCGCGAGCCGCCCTCGGCCGCTGCGCACCGCGCCGATGGCGCCCACCGGCCCGGTGATCTCGGTGAAGGCGGCATGGTCCGGGGCGTCCGGCACCACGACGCCGCTGCCGGTGCGGGCGGTGCGCTCCTCGGTCAGCACGCTGCCGGGATCGTTGGCGACCACCAGGATGAAGGGGGCGAGCCGGGGCTCGATCTCCACCATGGCCTCGGCCAGTTCAAGCGCGCTCTCCACCCCGAAATTCTCGAAATAGCCGCCGTCCACGATGCGGTCCACCACGTCCGTGTCCATCTGGTAGATGGAGCCCGGCGGCGAGATCACCGGGAAGCGGGCGGAGTTGGTGGCGGCGGTGGACAGCCTCACGTCGAGATCGGATCGCACCAGGCCGTGGAAGTCGATGGCGTGGGTGAAGAGGGCGCATTCCGCGTTGGGGCCGCCCGAGGGGCAGCGGCCGGTGGCGGCATAGGTGGGCGAAAGGTCGGTGGTGACGATGCGCTGGCCGGTCTCCACCGACGTGCCGTTCAGCACGAGGAAGGGCACCCAGCGGCTCGGATCGGGCGGCGCGCCGAGGAATGGCGTGGCCAGCCGGCCCGCCGTATCGGGCGCCGCCTTTGCGCCCGCCGCCCGAACATGCCGGGCGAAATTGTCCTCCCAGGATTGCTCCAGCAGTGCGGCGCGATCGGAAAGGAAGATCTGGACCTGGTCGTGGAAGGCGAGGCCGAAGAAGGTGGCGGTGAGATAATCGCCCGCCGTCATGCTCTCCAGGCAGTCGCGCCAGCCGGCGAGCGTGCCGCCGAACCAGCCATCCGGCGCCTTTTCGGGGCAGGGCGCGGCGGAACCGGTGCGGGCCGCGAGCGCCGCCGCCACCACGGCGGCGCCGTAGGACCCGCCCGACACGCCGGAAATGGCGAAGATGCGGGTCGCGATGTCCTTGCCGTTCAGGGCCTGCTCGATGGCGGGGGTGAAGCGGCCGTCGTCGCGGGCGGCCCGGTTGATCTTCGAGCCGTCGGCACGGGTGAAGGAGAAGGCCTGCTTGTGGCGCTCGAAATCGAGGAAATGGCCGATGACGCTGGCGGTGAAGAAGCCGGCCCGGCTCGCCCCGCCCGCCGCCGCGACGAGGACCGGGCGTGGGCAGGAGGCCGGGGCCTCCGCGCAGCCATTGGCGCGCATCCACAGCTGGACCGCCTGCACCATGGATGTGCGTCGGTACGCCGGCTCGACGGCCGCGAGGGTGCGCACCGCGTGGTTGTCGCCGAAGACATAGACGCCGATGGCGCCGAAAAGGAAGAGGCCGGTCAGGATCGGCACGTGGAAGCGCCGCCCCACCGATGACAGGTAGCCGAGAATCGGCACCCAGCCGCCGAAGATGAGCGGCACGGCGAAGGCGAGGGGCAGTTGCCGGGCCAGCCAGTGGGGGCTGGCGGCCAGCACCACGATGACCAGCACCGCATAGGCGAGGAGGATCAGCCGGCCCGTGGCATGCAGCTCCGCCTCGGGATCGTCGGGCCGGGCTTCGATGCCGAGCAGGGCGAACATGCCGGCGAGCCGCCGCCCCAGCGCCGCATCGAATGCCTTGAGGGGACCCACGTCGGTGAAAAGCCCGCGCAGGAGGGAATAGGCATAGAACAGCGGCGCGCCGGCCAGCATGACCCAGGACAGCAGCGCCAGCTGGTCATGGGCGGCCGCCATGGCCGGCCGGTCGGCGAGGGTGGGCAGGTTGCCGATGGCGTTGCGCGCGCCGATGGCGAAGGCAACGAAGGTCAGCGCGCCGAGAATGCGCGGCACGTGGCGCAGCATCAGGCAGAAGATGAGATCGTGCTTGCGCCCCCTCGCGACGGCGGCGGCATTGCGTCGGGCGCTGATGTCGGCGAGGCCCTGGTCCGTCTCCATCAGGAGGCGGGCGGCGTAGTGCACCGGCATGGCCCACAACAGGAAGACGGCGGCGAGGAGGGCGATCATGGCGCGGGACAGGCCGGCGGCCGCGCCCACGGGCGCTCCCGCCATGGCGACGTCCAGCGTGACATCCTGGCCCTGGGTCACGGCGGACATGAGCAACAGGCCGAGGACGACGCTGGCCAGCGGCACCCTCACCACCCACAGGATCAGTCCGAAATCGAGAATGCGGCCCCAGATCCGGCCGAGCAGATAGGACGTGTACGGCGCCGCCGCACTCCGCCCTTTGAGCCCGATTTCAGGGCTCACAGGCTCGATCTTCATGCGTGCCTCCAGTCCCCGCACGCCTGAAGACACTACAACTTTCGAAGGACACAGACAACGGCCGGCCGCCGCAGCGCGGGGCCGGCCGGGGTCGAGGTCAGATCATGGCCATGCCGCCGTTCACGTGCAGGGTCTGGCCGGTGACATAGGCGGCCTCGTTGGAGGCGAGGTAGACGCAGGCGGCGGCGATGTCCTCGGGGGTGCCGAGCTTGGCCGCCGGCACCGCCTTCAGGATGCCCTCGCGCTGCTTGTCGTTGAGGGCGTCGGTCATGGGGGTGGCGATGAAGCCGGGGGCGACGCAGTTCACCGTCACCCCGCGCGAAGCCACTTCCTGGGCCAGCGACTTGGACATGCCGATCATGCCGGCCTTGGCGGCGGCATAATTGCCCTGGCCCGCATTGCCGGTGACGCCGACGATGGAGGTTATGGAGATGATGCGGCCCGAGCGGCGGCGCATCATGGTGCGCACGGCCGCGCGCGACAGGCGGAAGGCGGCGGTGAGGTTCACCGCGATCACCTGGTCCCACGCCTCGTCGGAGAGGCGCATGAAGATGTTGTCGCGGGTGATGCCGGCATTGTTGACGAGAATGTCGATGTGCCCGCCCAGCGCCGCCTCGGCGTCCGGCACCAGCTTCTCCACCTCTTCCGTGCTGCCGAGATTGCAGGGCAGCACGTGGACGCGGTCGCCACCCAGCTCGCCGGCGAGGACGTCGAGGGCCTCCTTGCGGGTGCCGGAAATGGCGACGATGGCGCCCTGGGCGTGCAGCGCCTTGGCAATCGCGCCACCGATGCCGCCGGTGGCGCCGGTGACGAGCGCGGTCTTGCCGGAAAGATCAAACATGTAGTCCCCCAGTCCTTTGTCGGGTGTCCGGCGTCAGGGCCGGTTGGAGATGAGCGAGCCAGCCCGAGCGCATCGCCTGAATTCGCCCCGGCCTTGTGCAGGGCTTTAACGGCGTTCCGCAATGCCGGCGCGGGTCGAACGCGCCAATGGCCGGCATAAAGCCGGCCATGACGGTATATCAGTGAGGGAGAAAAGCGCCTCAGGCCGCCGAGGCGGCGGCGTTGCGGGCGGCGATGAAGGCCGCGACGTCTTCCGCCGTGCCCACGGCGCTCGTGGACACCGACTTGTCGATGCGCTTGACGAGGCCGCACAGCACCTTGCCCGTGCCGATCTCGACCATGCGCGTCACGCCCGCGCCCGCCATGTAGATGACGCTTTCGCGCCAGCGCACGGTGCCGGTCACCTGCTCCACCAGCAGGCGCACGATCTCGGCCGGGTCGGTCACCGGGGAGGCGCGCACATTGGCCACCAGCGGCACCCGCGGCGTCATCACGGTGGAGCCGGAGAGAGCCACTTCCATGGCCTCGGCGGCCGGTCCCATGAGGCGGCAATGGAAGGGGGCGGATACGGGCAGGAGCAGGGCCTTCATGGCGCCCTTCTCCTTGGCGATAACGATGGCACGCTCCACCGCCGCCTTGGTGCCGGAGACCACCACCTGGCCGGGGGCGTTGTCGTTGGCCGCCTCGCACACGTCGTCGCCGGCAGCTTCCGCCGCCACGGCCACCGCCTGGTCGTAGTCGAGGCCCAGCAGGGCAGCCATGGCGCCTTCGCCCACCGGCACCGCCTCCTGCATGGCGCGGCCGCGGATGCGCAGCAGCCGGGCGGCTTCCGTGATGGTGAGGGCGCCGGCGGCGGCGAGGGCCGAATATTCGCCCAGCGAATGGCCGGCCACGAAGGCGGCCTCGCGGGCGAGGTCCAGCCCCGCCTCGGTCTCCAGCACGCGCAGCGCGGCGAGGGAAACCGCCATGAGGGCCGGCTGGGCGTTGGCGGTGAGGGTCAGCGCGTCGATGGGGCCGTCCCACATCACCTGCGTCAGGCTCTCGTTAAGGGCGGCGTCCACTTCATCGAACACGGCCTTCGCGGCCGGGAAATTGTCCGCCAGCGCCTTGCCCATTCCCACGGCCTGGCTGCCCTGCCCGGGGAAGATAAAGGCGGTCTGAGATCCTGTACGCGGCCCATCCGACATGCGCGGCCCTCCAATTATCAAATTTGGGGAGGGCAGAGACACCCGGAATGTGGGCGAGTCAAGGCGAGGGAACTTGACTTTGCGGAAGCAGGGGCGTTTGCCTCTTCCGCTTCACATTTTATGCATAGGCCTTAGGCGAAACGTGTGGGTCAGGCGTGAACGAAACCGGGCTATGGTCGCCTGGCACAGACATGGAAAGTGGTCCGTCGTGAAGGCTTCCTGGGGATTTCTCGCTTTTGCCGCCGTGGGCGTGATCGGCCTGGGCTCAGCCTTTGGCCAGACCTTTCAGCCGGCGCCCTCCGCCAACAAGCCTCTCGCGACCCAGCCCCTCGCGACCATGACGCCGACCGGCACCTTCGCCGCCTCGCAGACCGCCGCCGAGCCGCCGGCCCCCGCCGCAGGCATGTCCACGCCGGCGGCGACGTCCGCCCCGACCGGAACCTCGCCGCAGAAGCTGGTGGCCTATTCCTCCGCGGTGGTGGATGGCCCCTACATCGCCATGACCTTCGACGACGGGCCCAACCCCGAGACCACGCCCCGGCTGCTTAAGATGCTGGAGCAGAGGGGCATCAAGGCCACCTTCTTCGTGCTCGGAAGCCGGGCGACGGCCTCGCCCGCCATCATCAAGCAGATGATCGCGCAGGGCCACGAGGTGGCGAACCATTCCTGGGACCACCCGCAACTGCCCAAGATTTCGGTGGCGGCCGCCGACAAGCAGATCGGCGACACCAACGCCGCCATCGAGCAGCTCACCGGCAAGTCGCCCCTTTATGTGCGCCCGCCCTACGGCGCCATGACCCCGGCGCTGCGCGCCCATCTGCGCGAGAAGTTCGGCTCGACCTTCATCTATTGGTCGGTGGATCCGCTCGACTGGAAGGACCGCAACGCCCAGGTCATCCACGACCGGATCGTGTCCCACGCCCATCCCGGCGCCATCGT
Organism: Xanthobacter oligotrophicus; assembly: GCF_008364685.1. GTDB lineage: Bacteria > Pseudomonadota > Alphaproteobacteria > Rhizobiales > Xanthobacteraceae > Xanthobacter > Xanthobacter oligotrophicus. The sequence continues at coordinate 294,569 of NZ_VTTL01000002.1, read as the reverse complement.
GCTCGCCCACGACATCCACCCCACCACGGTGGATGCGATGCCCAAGGTGCTCGATGACCTGAAGGCCAAGGGCTACAAGTTCGTCACGGTCTCCGAGCTGATCGCCATGAACAAGGGCGTGCCGGAGCCGAAGGTGGCCTCCACCACCCCCGCGCCGAAGAAGAAGCCGAAGCCGGCCAATCCGGCCTCCGCCTCCGCGACCGGCGCCACCGCGAAGCCGGTCTCGGCCAAGCCCGCCTCTGCCAAGCCAGCGGCGCCGACCCGCAATTCCAGCACCAGCATGGGCCTGTTCTGAGCGAGGGCCGGCGCGTTCGCGGCTGAGAGGCGCGCGGAAACTTGCCTTCGGCGCAGAATCTGCTATACGCCCCGCTTCCGTCGCACCCGGCCGGGGGCTGAACGGACGGTCTTTCTTTGCCTCGGCGTTCTCCGCTGTGGCGTTGAAAAACAGGGCACCTGCCCGTCGTCCCGTGTCCCCGCCTTCCGAGCTTCGCGCCTTTCCGGCAAGAAGGGCTTGGCGCCGGTGGACGGAAGTGAAACGAAAGGCACACGAACACATGCCGCTTTACGAGCACGTGTTCCTCGCGCGCCAGGACGTGACGGCGCAGCAGGTCGAGGAACTCACCACCCGATTCAAGGGTGTCATCGAGGCGAATGGCGGCTCGGTCGGCAAGACCGAGTACTGGGGCGTGAAGTCCCTGACCTATCGCATCAACAAGAACCGCAAGGCGCACTTCACGCTCCTGAACATCACTGCCCCCGCGGCGGCGATCCAGGAGCTGGAGCGCCAGCAGCGCATCGATGAGGACGTCCTGCGCATTCTCACCCTGCGCGTGGACGAGCACGAAGAAGGCCAGTCCGCCATGCTCCAGAAGCGCGACCGCGACGATCGCGGCGAGCGTGGGGACCGTGGGGACCGTGGCGATCGCGGTGACCGTGGCGACCGCGGCTTCGGTGGTCGCGAGGACCGCCCGCGCCGTCCGCGTCCCACTGAAGAGTCCCATGGCGGCGAGGAGGAAGTCTGATGGCATTCGCTCAGTCCGGTGGCGCCGGCGGTGGCGGTGGCCAGCGTCGTCCCTTCTTCCGTCGTCGCAAGACCTGCCCGTTCTCCGGCCCCAACGCGCCGAAGATCGACTACAAGGATGTGCGCCTCCTGCAGCGCTACATCTCCGAGCGCGGCAAGATCGTGCCCTCGCGCATCACGGCGGTCTCCGCCAAGAAGCAGCGTGAGCTGTCGACCGCCATCAAGCGCTCGCGGTTCCTGGGCCTTCTGCCCTTCGTGATCCGCTGATCCATTCGCCCTCCCCGCCAGGGAGGGCGTTTTCCTTTGGTTTTGGCGACGCGCCGCGGGGAAGTCTCCGGGGCGTCTGCTGGGGTGGACCCAAGGTCCGCCTCTAACCGCGTCAGCGGGACAGCTTGTCGGATGGCACTTCTTATCCTCATCGGCCTGGCCGCCGGATCGGCCTCCGCACTGCTTGCCGCCAGCGCCGCGGCGGGTTCGGTTCTGGCCGTCCCCCTCTTCTATCTCTCGCCCCTGCCGGTGATGATCGCCGGCATCGCGTTCAGCCCGCTGGCTGCGGTCCTTGCCGTGATCACCGGGGGCGCCGGGCTGTGGCTCGGCTTCGGCGGCACCTTCCTCATCACCTATCTGGTGGGCCTCGGCGGCCCGGCCCTCGGCCTGTCCTATGCGGCGCTTCTCGCCCGGACGGATCCGGCGGCCCGTGACGGCTTCGTCTGGTTTCCCGTGGGCGGGCTGGTGCTGCTGGCGGCGGGCTTCGCCACCGTCTCCGTCACCGTGGCCCTGTTCGGTATGGCCTCGGACTATGAGGCGTACCATGCGGCGGTGACCGCCACCTTCCAGGCGTTCGTGGCCGGCCAGGCCCTGCCCATCGGGGCGGAGGGGCGCGACCCCCTCGCCATGGCCACGCTGATCGCCCATGTCCTGCCCGCCATGGCGGCGGGGATGGCCATGGCCTCCTACCTCGCCTGCCTCTACCTCTCCGCCCGCGCGGCGCGGGTCTCCGGCACGCTGGCGCGGCCGTGGCCCAAGCTGGCCGCCTTCCGGCTGCCGCCGGTGACCTCGCTGGTGCTTGCCGTGGTGCTGGCCCTGTCCATGGCCGGTGGCCTCGCCGGCCTTGCGGCCTCGGCCGGCGCCCTGACACTCGCCTTCGCCTATGCCCTCGCCGGCTTCGCTGTGGTCCACGCCCTGACCGAAGGCCAGCCGGCGCGGACCCTCATCCTCGGTGCGCTCTGGGTGACCTCGGCCGTGCTGGGCTGGCCGGTGCTGGCCATGGCCGTGCTCGGCTTTGCCGACGGCATGCTCGACCTTCGCTCCCGTATCGCCACCGGCAAGGGACCGCCGGCCGCGAACGACCGCTGACTTTCCAAGAAATTCCGACCAAGAAATCCCAATCCAATACGAACAGGAGAAACGAAAATGGATGTCATTCTTCTCGAGCGCGTCGCCAAGCTCGGCCAGATGGGCGAAGTGGTGAAGGTGCGCGACGGCTACGCTCGCAACTTCCTGCTGCCGAACGGCAAGGCCCTGCGCGCCACCAAGGCGAACAAGACCCGCTTCGACACCATGAAGATCGAGCTTGAGGCCCGCAACCTGGAGCGCCGCAAGGACGCCGAGGCGGTGGCCGAGAAGCTCAACGGCCAGAGCGTGGCGATGATCCGCCAGGCCGGCGAGAGCGGCCAGCTCTACGGCTCGGTCTCCACCCGCGACATCGCCGATGGCCTCACCGCCGCCGGCTTCACGGTGGACCGCCAGCAGGTCGTCCTCAACCACCCCATCAAGACCCTGGGCGTGCACGTGGTCCCGGTGACCCTGCACCCCGAGGTCGAGGTGACCGTGAAGGTCAACGTCGCCCGCAACGCCGAGGAGGCCGAGCGTCAGGCCCGCGGCGAGGACGTGCGCACCGCCCGTGACGAGGATGCCGAGATCGAGGCCGAACTCGCCATCGAGCGCGCCGAAGTCGCCGCCGAGCTGGCGGCCGAGGAAGGCACCGAGGGCTGAGGCCTTATCGCCCCCTCCATTGGGGGCGACGCTTTTTCGACGCGGAAGACCAACGGCGTCCCGGCCCCCTGCCGGGGCGCCGTTTTGCATTCACACGTTGCCGGCGCCTGCTCGCGCGCACGTGACGTTGTCGCCCCAGCGCCATATTGCGACGCCGCAGCCTTGGTGGTTTCATGAAACCCGTTGCGGCCATCCGGGTGGACCGGCCGGGACGTTTGCCGCGTCGCCCTGCGCCAGATCAGGCGTCGAAGGCCGGCGAGCGGACCAAAGCCGGATCCGGAGCGTTTTCATTCAGGCAGGGCATGGGAGCGTGAATGGGCGCGCCCGTGGCGCCCCCTTGGCGCCGGCCCGCGGATGAACGCTCCGCGGCTTGGAGCGGGAGAAAGGTTTGGGGCTGAAGCTGAGTGGAGGCGGCCGATGGAGCGGTTGCTGGAAAAGGTCTTGCGGCGGGTTGTCGTTCACGGCGGCCTGAGGGTGACAACCGCGTCCGGTCGGACAATGACCTTAGGGAATGCGCCGCCAGGGCAGAAGCCGGTGGCGCTTCGCATCACCTGCCCGGCGGCCCAGCGCGACATCTGCCTCGACCCGGAGCTGAAGCTCGGCGAAGCCTACATGAACGGCACGCTGGTTATGGAGGAGGGCACCATCGCCGACTTCCTCGACCTGGTCATGGCCCAGCCGTTTTCAATCAACCCCACGGCGCCGGCCAAGCTGCTCTACCTGCTGCGGCGGGTGTCGCGCCGCATTACGCAATTCAACCCGCCCGGCCGGTCGCAACGCAATGTGGCGCACCATTACGATATCGACGGGCGGCTCTATTCACTCTTCCTCGACCATGACCGGCAGTACAGCTGCGCCTATTTCGAGCATGAGGGGCAGAGCCTCGACGACGCCCAGCTGGCCAAGAAGCGCCACATCGCGGCCAAGCTCGTGCTCGACCGCGCAGGTCTGGACGTGCTGGACATCGGCTCGGGCTGGGGCGGGCTCGGTCTTTATCTCGCGGAGATGGCGGGGGCGAAGGTTCAGGGCGTCACGCTCTCGAGCGAGCAACTGGCACTGTCGCGCCACCGCGCCGCCGAGCGCGGCCTTGCCGATCGGGTGAACTTCACCCTGCGCGATTATCGCGACGTGGAGGGGGTATTCGACCGCATCGTGTCGGTGGGCATGTTCGAGCATGTGGGCGTGGGCCATTTCGGCGTCTTCTTCCGCAAGGCCCGCAGCCTGCTGAAGGACGACGGGGTGATGCTGCTGCACGCCATCGGCCGCTCCGATCCGCCGGGCGTCACCAACCCCTTCATCACCAAGTATATTTTCCCGGGCGGCTACATCCCGGCCCTGTCGGAGGTGCTGCCGCACATCGAGCGGGCCGGCCTCGTCGTCACTGACGTGGAGCTCCTGCGCCTGCATTATGCCGAGACGCTGAAGGCCTGGCGCCAGCGCTTCCTGGCCCGCCGGGAGGAGGCCGCCCGCCTCACCGACGAACGCTTCTGCCGCATGTGGGAATTCTATCTGGCGTCCAGCGAGATGGCATTCCGCCACCAGGGCCTGAACGTGTTCCAGATCCAGCTCGCCCGCCGGCAGCAGGCGGTGCCGCTGACCCGGGACTATGTGGCGGCGGCGGAGGACCGCCTGAGGCGTGCGGAAGCCGCGGCCCGCGCGCCGCTGCGCCTCGCCGGCGAATAGAGCGCTCGCACGGGCCGGCGGGGTGTCCGGCCGGCCCGGTGCAGGCGCGCGGGTGGCTGCTCGCCGCTGCGTGCATGGGAGCGTTGCAGCGAATGCCTCGCAACAGGTCTTCTATTCGTCGTGCACTCATGGTATCGGCCACTGCCAACTCGTAGCGGGGTGTCTGACAGCAACCCGTTCCGGCCCCGATCCAGCGGCCCGGCTTCCCGCGCCGCCTTAAGGAGTTGGCCATGACCACCCCGATTTCGAACGTGCCCCCCTCCGCGGCCATCGCCAACGGTCGCGCGCCGTTCCGCGAGGCGCTGACGTTCGACGACGTGCTGCTGACGCCGGGCGCCTCCGAAGTGATGCCGGGCCAGGTCGATGTCGCCACCCAGCTCACCAAGACCATCAGCCTCAACCTGCCCATCATCTCCGCGGCCATGGATACGGTGACCGAATCGCGCCTCGCCATCGCCATGGCGCAGGCGGGCGGCATCGGCGTCATCCACCGCAACCTCACGCCCGAGCTTCAAGCCGAGCATGTGCGGCAGGTGAAGAAGTATGAATCGGGCATGGTGGTGAACCCGGTCACCATCCATCCCGACGAGACCCTCGCCCACGCCCTCACCCTCATGAAGCGCTATTCCATCTCCGGCATTCCGGTGGTGGAGCGCGGGGTGGGTGCCATCGCCGGGCGGCTGGTCGGCATCCTCACCAACCGCGACGTGCGCTTTGCCCACAATCCCGAGCAGCGCGTGGCCGAGCTGATGACCAAGGACAGGCTCATCACCGTGCGCGAGGGCCAGGTGAACCAGGAGGAAGCCAAGAGCCTCCTGCACCAGTACCGCATCGAGAAGCTGCTGGTGGTGGACAACGACGAACGCTGCGTCGGCCTCATCACCGTCAAGGACATCGAGAAGGCGGTGGCCTATCCCCACGCCGCCAAGGACGAGCAGGGCCGCCTGCGGGTCGCCGCCGCCACCACCGTGGGCCCTGACGGCTTCGAGCGCACCGAGCGCCTGATCGACGCCGGCGTGGACCTCGTGGTGGTGGATACCGCCCACGGCCATTCCCGCAAGGTGCTGGATCAGGTGGAGCGCATCAAGAAGCTCTCCAACCGCACCCAGATCCTCGCCGGCAACATCGCCACCGCCGAAGGCGCCCGTGCGCTCATCGACGCCGGGGCGGACGCGGTGAAGGTGGGCATCGGCCCGGGCTCCATCTGCACCACCCGCATCGTGGCGGGTGTCGGCGTGCCCCAGCTCACCGCGGTGATGGATGCGGTGGAAGCCGCCTACGCCACCGGCACGCCGGTGATCGCAGACGGGGGCATCAAGTATTCCGGCGACCTCGCCAAGGCGCTGGCGGCCGGCGCCTCCGCCGCCATGGTGGGCTCGCTGCTCGCCGGCACCGACGAGAGCCCGGGCGAGGTGTTCCTCTATCAGGGCCGTTCCTACAAGTCGTATCGCGGCATGGGCTCGGTGGGCGCCATGGCCCGCGGCTCGGCCGACCGCTACTTCCAGGCGGAAGTGCGCGACACGCTGAAGCTGGTTCCGGAAGGCATCGAGGGCCAGGTGGCCTACAAGGGCCCGGTGGGCGCGGTGCTCCACCAGCTTGCCGGCGGCCTGCGGGCGGCCATGGGCTATGTGGGCGGCAGCACGCTGAAGGAATTCCGCGAGAAGGCCCAGTTCGTGCGCATCTCCTCCGCCGGCCTGCGCGAGAGCCACGTGCACGACGTGACCATCACCCGCGAGAGCCCGAACTATCCCACCAGCGTGTGACAGCGATGGGTGATGAGCTTGTCTCATCTCCCATCGGCACAAGCCCGCGCGGCGCTTGAGCGCAACCCCCTTCGTGCCGGTCGAAGACCGGCGCCGCTCGTGTGGGCAGCGACGGCCCGGCTCAGGTGGAGTCCGGGCCGCGCATGCGCACGACGAACTCCACCAGGAACGCGGTGGACCAGGCCACCATCATCGGGCCGAGGAGCGATTCGAACCCGGCGATGGCGCGGAAAGACTTGGCGATGGACACCCCGTCCGCGCCGACCGTGGTGTAGGTGGAGATGGAATAATAGATCGCGTCGTGCGGGTCGGCGATGGCGCCGAGCGCGACATAGGCCGTTGCCCAGATGCAGACCTCGAACATGTGGGCAAGGCTGAGGCTCAGCACGGTGGCGCTGATGATCACCGCCTCGCGGAATACGTGATCGGAGTAGATCTTGCCGCGGATGCGCCGGCTGAGGCGGCGGCGGATGATCGCCAGCGCGATGGCGTGGGAAACCACCGTAAGCATCGCCAGCGCGACGCAGACCACAAGCAGCGCCAGATACGCGCCCGATCCGATACCCCCGTCCATGACGCGTGCCGACCCCCTCCGCGCGGTGTCGCGCGTCGGGGCAACCTAGCTGCTTCCGGCGGTGAGGAAAATCGCCGGTCGGCGATCCTCAGGCGCCGTCGCGCTGAGTGCGGGCGGAAGACGCGGAGGGCTTGGGCGGGGTCACGTCGATCATGCCGTTCTCGTCGGGCGCGCGTTCGGCATTGCCGAAGGGCTGCCCGCTGCGCAGGTCGAACACCCGCACCGAGCCGAAGGGGGACGAAAAGCCGCCCCGGCGCATGCCCGGCGCCCGGCCGGTGACGAGAGCGTAGACACCCCCGCCGAGCACGAGTGTCGTGATCACGATGCCGGCCACGACGATGAGGCCGCCCACGAGCGTGAACAGCGCAAGGCCCACGAGGCCCGCGACCACAAGGCCGGCAACTCCGCCAAACAGGTTCAGAAGCTGTTTCATGGCACCAGCGTGAAGGTGGATTGGGGCGGACTTGCGACCGCCCCGCGCCGCCGGCGTGACGCCGGTCACAGGTGTATCAGTGCCCGCCTGAGGCGGTCCCTTCCCAAGGAACAGGCCGGCGGACCCCGGCCGGGCCGGTCAGTCGCCCTGTTCGAGCAATGGCTCGCGGCCGATGAGCCGGGCCAGCTGGCGCAGGCGGTTATAGACCCGGTCGTTCACCAGCGAGACAACCTTGCGCGGCACCGACAGCACCAGCTGGTCGCCGCGCACCTGAAGCGGCATCTGCGGCAGGATGCCAGGCATGGCCGCCGAGAGCACGTAGGCGACCCGCATCACCGCGCCGAGGATGCGCGCGCGGTCCAGCATGCCGGTGGTGAGCAGCTCCAGGATACGGGTGTCGGATTCGTCAGTGTTGAGGCCCATGTGCCGGAAATAGACCGAGAGGGCGACATAGGCCCGGCCGGGATGATCGATGCCGGCGAACGCCGCGTGGGCGATCATGTTCAGGCTCTGCTCGCCGCGATAGTCCGGGTGGGCGCGCCAGCTCACGTCCGCCAGCAGGCAGGCGGCACGGCGCAGGCGCTTCTCGTCTTCCGCTTCCTCCAGCACCGGCGCCGAAGCGAAAAAGCCGTCGGTCCAGGCCACCAGCTCCTCCCCGTGGCGGGGCGAGCGGGAGCGCAGCACGTTCATCTCGGCTGCCGCGATCAGGAGCGGGTCGCGGACGCGCTCCTCTTCCGGCATCAGGGAATGCAGCAGGCCCTCGCGCACGCCGAGAGCGGAGATGACCACCTCGGACGGCCGGCCCTGCCGCACGATGTTCTCCAGCACCAGCGCGCCATAGGCGAGTAGGGGACGGCGGGCATCGGAGACCACGTCGATATGGGCGAGGGCCTCGGCGTCGGCCCGGTGCACGATGCGGGTGAAGTCCAGCGCCTCGCGGGCGGGAATCACATAGCCATGCATCACGTGGAGCGGATAGCCCTTGGTGTACATGTGCAGGCGCGCCAGCGCCCGCCACGTTCCACCCACCGCATAGAAGGTGCGGCCGGCCAGCGCCCCCAGAACCTCGGCCTCGGGGATGGTCTCGCGGACGATCTTCTCCGCCTTACGCGGCGAGCGGGCCGAGCGATCCTGCAGGGCGAGCCCGCCGAGCGGCAGGGTGACGCCGGTGCCGATGGCGCGGCCCTTCACGTCCACCAGCTCCAGCGAGCCGCCGCCGAGATCGCCCACGATGCCGTCCGGCGCATAGACACCGGCCACCACGCCGGCGGCGGCGAGTTCCGCCTCGCGCTTGCCGGTGAGCAGCTCGATCTTGCGACCGCAGATGGCCTCGCATTCGGCGATGAAGGCGGGGCCGTTCTCCGCGTCGCGCGCTGCGGCGGTGGCGAGGGCATGGACCTCGCCCACCTCCATGGCGTCGCACAGGGCGCGGAACCGCTTCAGGGCGGCCAGGGCACGGTCCACCGCATCCTGCGGCAGGCGCCCGGTGGAGAGCACCTCGCGGCCGAGCCCGCACAGGGCCTTCTCGTTGAAGATGGGCGTGAGCGCGCGGCTCAGCCCCTCATAGACCACGAGGCGGACCGAGTTGGAGCCGATATCGATGACCGCGACCGGCGCCCCGGTGAAGAGCCGGCCGGGCGCGCGGGTCACCTCCTCGCCGTCAACGACGGACGAAGAGGCTACGCGGCGAAGAATCTTTGAGAGACTTTCCACGTCCGGACAAGCTCGGGTTGGTCATGAAATATTGATGGGCGTTGAACGGCTCTTCGCCCGGCGCGGGGACTATGCGTTCGGAGGAGCCGTCCGGCAAGACACGCCAGCTCTGCTGGTTGTCGATAAGATTTGCGACCATGATCTGGTCGAGCACCTGCTCGTGCACCGTGGGATTGGTGATGGGGCACAGGGTCTCGACCCGGCGGTCGAGGTTGCGCGGCATCAGGTCCGCCGAGGAGATGTAGACCACCGCATTGGGGCTTGGCAGGCCGTGGCCGGCACCGAAGCAGTACACGCGCGAGTGCTCCAGGAAGCGGCCCACGATGGACTTTACCCGGATGTTCTCGGAGAGCCCGGGAATGCCGGGGCGCAGGCAGCAGATGCCGCGGATGATGCAATCCACCTGCACGCCGGCGGCGCTGGCCTCGTACAGCGCGTCGATGATCTCCGGATCCACCAGCGAGTTGCACTTCAGCCAGATGGCGGCCGGGCGGCCGGCCTTGGCGAACTCGATCTCGTCGGCGATGTGGTTGAGCAGCCGCGGCTTCAGGCCCGTGGGCGAGACCGCCATGGCGTCCAGCTCGCCGGGGGTGGCATAGCCGGTGATGAAGTTGAAGATGCGGGCCACGTCCTGGGCGATCACCGGATCGGCGGTGAAGAAGGAAAGGTCCGTATAGATGCGGGCGGTAATGGGGTGGTAGTTTCCGGTGCCCACATGCACGTAGGTGGAGAGCTGTGCGCCCTCGCGCCGCACCGCCATGGAGAGCTTGCCGTGGGTCTTCAGCTCGATGAAGCCGAACACCACCTGCACGCCGGCGCGCTCCAGGTCGCGGGCCCAGCGGATGTTGGCTTCCTCGTCGAAGCGGGCCTTCAGCTCCACCAGCGCGGTCACCGACTTGCCGGCCTCCGCCGCCTCGGCCAGCGCCTTCACGATGGGGCTGTCGGAGGAGGTGCGGTAGAGGGTCTGCTTGATGGCGACGACGTTGGGGTCGCGGGCGGCCTGGCGGAGAAACTGAACCACCACGTCAAAGGATTCATAAGGGTGGTGAACCAGAATGTCCTTCTCGCGAATAGCGAGAAAGCAGTCGCCGCCGTGGTCGCGGATGCGCTCGGGAAATCGGGCGTTGTAGGCCTGGAACTTCAGGTCCGGCCGGTCCACCGAGACCAGCTGGGAGAATTCGTTCAGGGCGAGCACGCCGCCCACCACGAAGATCTCGTCGTCGTTCACACCCAGCTCGCGGGCGACGAAATTGCGGAGTTCCGCCGGCATGGCGGCATCCGCCTCCATGCGGATCACCTCGCCATAGCGCCGCTGTTTCAGCGCGGTCTCAAACAGGCGGACGAGATCCTCCGCCTCTTCCTCGATTTCAAGGTCGCTGTCGCGCACCACCCGGAACACGCCCTGACCCTTCACCGCGTAGCCGGGGAAGAGGCGGGAGATGAACAGGCCGATCATCTGCTCCAGGGTGATGAAGCGCAGGGCGCCGGTGCCAAGATCCGGCAGGCGGATGAAGCGCTCCACCTTGGCGGGGATGCGGATGAGCGCGTTCATGCCCCGCCCGTCCGACTGCCGCACCAGCTGGAGCGCAAGCGAGAAGCCAAGATTGGGGATGAACGGGAAGGGGTGCGCCGGGTCGATGGCGAGCGGGGTCAGCACCGGGAAGACATGGTTGAGGAAGTGCCGGTCCAGCACCACCAGGTCGTCGGCCGTGACCTCCGCGCCGTCCACCAGCACGATGCCAACGCCGGCGAGGTCGTGCCGCAGCTCCAGCCAGCGGCCCTGCTGGTCGGAGATGAGCTGGGCGGCGCTGGCGAGGATGGTGGCGAGCTGCTCGGACGGGGTGAGGCCGTCGGGGCTGCGCGTCTGCACGCCTTCGCGCACCTGCTCCTTCAGGCCCGCCACGCGGACCATGAAGAACTCGTCGAGGTTGTTGGCGGAGATGGAGAGGAAGCGCAACTGCTCCAGCAGGGGGTGGTTGCGGTTCTCCGCCTCCTCCAGCACGCGCCGGTTGAAGTGCAGCCAGGAAATCTCGCGGTTGATGAAGCGCTGCGGCGATTGCGCCAGCGCCAGCACTTCCGTCGCGCCTGCCGGCATCTCGCCTGCCGGGACCTCGACCTCCGCGAGCGCTGCAGCCTCGTTCATACCCATGCTCGGTCCCCCGCGTTTCGGCCGGACCATGGCCGCGTTGGATGACTACTCTATGACGCTCGGCGGTATCAGTCTTCTTCCCCGTGGACGTCGGGGAAGGATGGGTCATCGCCCAGTTCCTTCAACACTTGTGCCGCGAGGGCCCGAGTCACCGGGCGTCGGGCGGCGAGGGCGGCCGTATCCAGCGCATCCACGATGCGCTTGGCGCCCGCCACCGTGCGCTGCATGCGCATAAGGAGGTACTGGACAGTGGCTTCATCCACGGAAAGCTGGCGATCCGCGAACAGCTTCACCAGCACCGCCGCCAAAAGGGCATCGTCCGCGGGCGCGATCTCGAACACCGGCAACGCGCGCAGCCGCGAGGCGAGGTCGGCGGTGGCGAGGCTGAAGGTTGAGGGCGGCGTGCGCGCCGTCATCAGCAGGTAGGCCTGCTGCTCGCGGGCGAGGTTGAGCAGGTGGAACAGGGCGGCCTCGCTGAAGGTGCCGGCCTCCAGGTCCTCCAGCACCAGCGCGCCGGTGGCGAGGGCATCGGGCACGCCTTCGCGCGTCAGGGCGCGGGCGTTGAGGGTCAGCGCGCCGGAGCGCTCGGCGAAGATCGCCGAAAGATGGCTCTTGCCGGCGCCCTCCGGCCCCACGATGCACACCACCCGGGCCGGCCATTCGGGAAAGGCGTCGATGAGGGCGAGGGCAGCCCCGTTGCCGGGCGCCGCGAGGAAATCCTCGCGCCGGAGCGCCGGGTAGGCCGGCAGGTCGAGGGGAAGCTGGCGCGGACGTCCGTCGCGCTCTGCCATGCTCAGGGTGTCCCCGGCGGGGGCAGGGCGTCGTCGGCGGTGCCCTGGTAGAGCGTCGACTGCATGTAGCGGGCGATCACGAAGCGCACCAGCACGCCTGTCACCGCCGTGAGCGGCACGGCGAGCAGCAGGCCCACGAAGCCGAACAGGTAGCCGAAGGCGAACAGGGCGAACATGAGCCAGACCGGATGCACCCCGATGCTGTCGCCCACCAGCTTGGGCGAGAGCACGTAGCCCTCGATGGTCTGGCCGGTGACGAAGATGGCCAGCACCGTGCCGATCATGCCCCAGTCGGGAAAGAACTGGACGATTGCCACGCCCATGGCCAGCACGAAGCCGGTGAGCGAGCCCACATAGGGAATAAAGGTAATGACGCCGGAGACGATGCCGATGAGCAGGCCGAAATTCAGCCCCGCCATGGTCAGCGTCACCGCATAGAAGGTGCCGAGCAGCAGGCACACCATGGCCTGCCCGCGCACGAAGCCCGCCACCGCCATGTCCATGGCGCAGGCAAGGCCCCGCACTTCCGTGCGATGGGGCAGCGGCACCAGCCGGTCCACGAAGGCGACCATGTTGTTCCAGTCGCACAGGATGTAGAACACGACCACCGGCGTCACCACCAGCAGCGCGAACAGCGAGATCAGCGCCTGCCCCCCGGACCACACGGAGGAGAGCAGGCCCACCAGGTGGCTGACGCCCTGCGTCATGAGATCGGAGATCGAGCGCTGCATATCCGGCAGGCGGTCGCCGACGATACCGCTCAGCCACTCGCGGTTTTCCTCGGTCAAAAGGCCCTGCAGCCGCGCCACGTAGGCGGGCAGGCGCTGGATGAACTCGAACATCTGCGAGGACAGCAGCGGCAGGGCGAGCAGGAAGAACAGCACCACCAGCAGCAGCATGATCCCCACCACCACCAGGGCGGAAAGGGTGCGGGCGACGCCGATGCGCTCCAGCCGCGCCACCACGGGATTGAGGAAATAGGCCAGCACGATGCCCGCCACGAACGGCAGCAGGATGCCGCTCAGCAGCCACAGGGCGATGGCGGTGAGGATGAGGGCCGTCACCCAGAAGCGCATCTGGAACCGGACCGGCAGCGTGCTTTCCTCAGGCGCCATGTCGGGGGGGCGGCGTTCCGGCGTAGGGCGGTTTGGCGCAGGATCGTCTTGCACGCCGGGCGCGCGAACCCTGCCGCCGTGCGCCGGGCTGACGGCTGCTGCGGTGTTTCGCGGGTCGCGTTCGCCGATCAACTCACGATCCATCAGCTCGCCGTTCGTGAGCGCACCATTCGCCGGTGCGCCATCTTCAACTGACTGTGCGTCAGTTCGCAACGTGGCGCGTCCATGCGGCGAGATAGGCAGCGGCGGAAAGGCCCGTCAAGAGCCCGACCATCACAAGCCCCACCTGGAACAGCCCGGGCAGCTCCAGGCCGAAGCCGGATGCGCCCAGCACGAAGGCCGCGAACACGATCTGGACCGCCGTATTCACCTTGGAGACGAGCAGCGGGCTGATCGCCACCGGCTTGGCCATGACGAGGGACAGGACCACCGCCCCGATGATCATCACGTCCCGCGACACCACGGCGATGGCCACCCAGCGCGGGATCAGGCCGCAGACCGCCAGCGCCACGTAGATGGAGATGAGCAGGGCCTTGTCGGCCACCGGATCGAGATAGGAGCCGAGCTCCGTCTGCATATGGAAGCGCTTGGCGATGAAGCCGTCGAGCGCATCGGAGATGCCGGCCGCCAGGAACAGCCAGAACGCCAGCGCATACTCGCTGGAGGCGATCGACCAGACCACGGCCGGCACCAGCAGGATGCGCATGAGGGTGATGATATTCGGCAGGCTCACCTCGGCCTCCGCGCCGCCGGGAGGATGCGCCGGCCGCCTGGATCGCAAGCCGGCCGGATATCGCGTTCCCTGTCTTGAAGTTCGGGGCTGTCCACGCCCCGGGTCAGCCGCTGATGCGCTCGATCTGCGCGCCGCACCGCGACAGCTTCTCTTCCAGCTTCTCGAAGCCGCGGTCGAGATGGTAGACGCGCTGGACCATGGTTTCGCCCTCCGCCGCAAGGCCGGCAATGACCAGGGAGACCGAGGCCCGAAGGTCGGTGGCCATCACCGGCGCGCCGGTCAGGCGCTCCACCCCCTCCACCACGGCGGTGTCGCCATCGAGGTGGATGCGGGCGCCGAGCCGGGCCAGCTCCTGCACATGCATGAAGCGGTTCTCGAAAATGGTCTCGGTGATGCGGGAATTGCCCTTGGCCTTGGTCATGAGCGCCATGAACTGGGCCTGGAGATCGGTGGGGAAGCCGGGGTAGGGGGCGGTGGTCACCTCCACCGGCAGGATGCCGGCGCCGTTGCGGCGCACCCGGATGCCCTCGTTGGTGGCGTCGATCTCGGCGCCGGCCTGGCGCAAGGCATCAAGCGCGCTTTCCAGCAGGTCGGGCCGGGCGCCGGCGAGCATCACGTCGCCGCCGGTCATGGCGGTGGCCATGGCGTAGGTGCCGGTCTCGATGCGGTCGGGCAGCACGGCGTGGCGGGCGGCCTTGAGGCGTGCCACGCCCTCCACATGGATGGTGGAACTGCCGGCGCCGGTAATGCGGGCGCCCATCTTGATGAGGCAGTCGGCGAGATCCACCACCTCCGGCTCGCGGGCGGCATTCTCGATGATGCTGTCGCCGCGGGCGAGGGCGGCGGCCATGAGGGCGGTGTGGGTGGCGCCCACCGACACCTTGGGGAACACGATGCGCGCGCCCTTGAGCCCGTGGGGCGCCTTGGCCACCACATAGCCGGCGTCGATCTCGATCTCGGCGCCGAGGGCGCGCAGGGCGTCGAGATGGAAATCCACCGGCCGGGTGCCGATGGCGCAGCCGCCGGGCAGCGACACCTTGGCCACGCCGATGCGGGCCAGCAGGGGCCCCAGCACCCAGAACGAAGCGCGCATGCGCGAGACGAGATCATAGGGCGCGGTGGTGTCCACGATCACCCGCGCGTCGATCTCCAGCGTCTGGCCGGCATAGGGATCGTCGCCGTTGCGCTTGCCGTTGGTGGTGATGTCCACGCCGTGATTACCGAGGATGCGCTGGAGCAGCGCCACGTCCGCGAGGCGCGGCACGTTCTCGAGAATCAGCTTCTCCTCGGTCAGGAGGCTGGCGATCATCAGCGGCAGGGCTGCGTTCTTCGCACCGGAAATGGGAATGGTGCCCTTGAGCTCGTTTCCGCCGACGATGCGAATCTTGTCCATGCGCTACCTGTGCCTCCTACCGGCTGGCCCCCCCAAGCCGGCCGACCGCGGAATTTAAGTGAAAAGCTCTAGCCCGGCTCGCCGTCCGGCACAATCTTGGCGGCACCCGTCGCCAGCGCCGTGCTACCACCGCGCGCAGGGTTTTCACCGCTATTCGCGCCGTCCAGGGGCATTTCGGCGGCGGGGAGGGGGCTTTGGCCTGGCTCGGAGCTGGCGAGGGGGGCGGACTCGGGAAGGTTGCCCGCAGCGCGCGCGGGGGCATTTTCGACTTCACCCGAGCGCCGCGCGCGCGATTGGGCTTTGCGCCGCGACAGGTTCGCACGCAGGGCGGCGGCGAGGCGTTCCGATCGGTCCTTGCTCCCGGGCATGGAGGGTGAGTAGCCGGCGCACACCGTCGGCGCAAGAAGCGCATCGCCGACACGCATCGCCGTAACGTGCGCTATTACCGTGCCGGCCTTTGCGGAGCTTGGCTGGCCTTGCTGCGGGGAGTGTGCTAACGAGCCGCATTGCCGGACCGGAAAAGGGCGCCTTCAAAGGTGTCTAAACATCCGAGAGCGGCGGTGGGAGCTGTCCGCTCCAATCCACGCGCTGCCTGCGAGGAATGTTCCTTGCGGCGGAGGGGGCTGGGCACGGCGGAAAAAAGGCATTATGCCCTCCACCAGCCGCCGAACGGCAACGGGATTATCCGAACAACGAGGGTTGCATCTATGAGTGACATCGCCGAGCGGGTGAAGAAGATTGTCGCGGAGCATCTGGGGGTGGAACCCGAGAAGGTCACGGAGAGCGCCTCCTTCATCGACGATCTCGGCGCCGACAGCCTCGACACCGTGGAACTCGTGATGGCCTTCGAGGAGGCTTTCAACTGCGAGATCCCGGACGATGCCGCCGAGACCATCCTGACCGTGGGTGACGCGATCAAGTTCCTGGAAAAGAACGCGGCTTGATTCTCACGCCTGTTCATTCGACGGTCGCGCGGCGCTGGGCGCCCGCGGCCGTTGTCGCACCGGGTCGCGCGCAAGCCGCGCCAACGGCCCGCCTGCCGGAGTTTTTCCCATGAGACGTGTTGTCGTCACCGGCCTCGGCATGGTGACGCCGCTCGGCTGCGGCGTCGAGCCGACCTGGCGGCGGCTCATCGCCGGCGAGAGCGGCGTGAAGGCGGTCAGCCATTTCGAAGTGGCCGATCTTGCCTGCAAGATCGCCGCCAATGTTCCGCGCGGCGATGGTTCCGACGGGACCTTCAATCCCGACCAGTGGATGGAGCCGAAAGAGCAGCGCAAGGTGGACGAGTTCATCGTCTACGCCATGGCTGCCGCGACCCAGGCGCTGGACGACGCCGGCTGGCACCCGTCCTCCTACGAGGACCAGATCAACACCGGCGTGCTGATCGGCTCCGGCATCGGCGGCATCGAGGGCATCGCCGAATCGGCCCTGCTGCTCAAGGAGCGCGGGCCGCGGCGCATATCGCCCTTCTTCATTCCCGGCCGTCTCATCAATCTGGCCGGCGGCTACGTCTCCATCACCCACGGGCTGAAGGGGCCGAACCACGCTGTGGTCACGGCCTGCTCCACCGGCGCCCATGCCATCGGCGATGCCGGGCGGCTCATCGCCCTGGGTGATGCGGACGTGATGGTGGCTGGCGGCACCGAATCGACCGTCAACCGCCTGGCGCTGGCCGGTTTTGCCGCCTGCAAGGCGCTCTGCACCGCCTTCAATGACGATCCCACCCGCGCCTCGCGCCCCTACGACAAGGACCGCGATGGCTTCGTGATGGGCGAGGGCGCCGGCGTGGTGGTGCTCGAGGAGCTCGAGCACGCCAAGGCGCGCGGCGCGCACATCTATGCCGAGCTGGTGGGCTACGGCCTGTCGGGTGACGCCTTCCACATCACCGCCCCTTCGCCGGACGGCGACGGCGCCTTCCGCTGCATGCAGGCGGCGCTGAAGCGGGCGGGCCTGACGGCGGGCGACATCGACTACATCAACGCCCATGGCACCTCGACCATGGCCGACGAGATCGAGCTGAAGGCGGTGGAGCGGCTGCTCGGCAATGCCGCGGCGACCACCTCCATGTCGTCCACCAAGTCGTCCATCGGCCACCTGCTCGGGGCCGCGGGCGCGGTGGAGGCGATCTTCTCCGTCCTCGCCATCCGCGACCAGATCGCCCCGGCGACGCTCAATCTCGACAATCCGTCGGTGGAGACCCCCATCGATCTGGTGCCGCTCAAAGCGAAGCCGCGCAAGATCGACGCCGTGCTCTCCAATTCCTTCGGGTTCGGCGGGACCAACGCATCCCTCATCTTCCAGCGCTTCGACGCCTGATGCTGCGCCGGCCGGGGCCTTGCCCCGGCCGGCCCCTTCCAGGGCCGTGGCCCGGCCGACGGACCGGAAGACGTACGGCACCATGCCGCCGTTGCGCCCGAATGTGCCTTTAGCAAGCCTCCCA
The DNA here is from genome assembly GCF_008364685.1 of Xanthobacter oligotrophicus. Lineage (GTDB taxonomy): Bacteria > Pseudomonadota > Alphaproteobacteria > Rhizobiales > Xanthobacteraceae > Xanthobacter > Xanthobacter oligotrophicus. The sequence continues at coordinate 276,766 of NZ_VTTL01000002.1, read as the reverse complement.
TGCGGCGGCGTTCCGGCCCGAACGTTTGACCGCGCGCCTTCGCCGACGACAGGGGAGCCCTTGGATGGCCGAATCCAACGACGGATCACCAAAGGCCGGAGCACCGGACGTTGCCGGACCCGTAGGGTCACCAGTGCCCCCGGCCGGCGGTCCTGACGCGGCCGCCGCCCCCGCCGCAGGGTCCGCCACGCCCCCGTCCGCGAGCGCCAAACCTGCCGCGCCCAAACCCGCGCCGAAGGCGTCCGTGCGATCCGGCCGCGGTGCCCGGCAGGCCAAGCCGCCGCGCCCGTCGCGCGCGGCGCGGCATCCGGCGGTGACCGTTCTCAGCGGCCTCTTCACCTTCCTGCTGTTCCTCGCGGTCGGCGGCGGCATCGGGGCCTGGTACGCCGAGCGCGCCTTCTATGCCCCCGGCCCCCTCGCCACCGAAAAGGTGGTGAACATCCCGCGCGGGTCCGGCGTGCGCGACATGGGCGACATCCTCGAGCGCGAGGGCGTGATCAGCAACGCCCTGCTGTTCCTGGCCGGCCAGCGCATTGCCCGGCCCGATGCCAGCTTCAAGGCCGGCGAGTTCGTCTTCAAGCCGGGCCAGTCGCTGGCGAGCGTCATCGACACGCTGGCCTCCGGCAAGATGGTGGTGCACCAGATCACCATCCCCGAGGGCCTCACCAGCCAGCAGGTGGTCAAGCGCCTGATGGACAATGAGCTGCTCACCGGCACCCCCGCAGTGCCGGCCGAGGGGACACTGCTGCCCGAGACCTACCAGATCACCCGCGGCCAGACCCGCGAGGAGGTGCTGAAGAAGATGGCCGAGGAGCAGCGCAAACTCTTGGCCACCCTCTGGGCCAAACGCGCGCCCGATGTTCCGGTCAAGAGCCCGCAGGAGCTGGTGACCCTCGCCTCCATCGTGGAGAAGGAGACCGGGCTTGCCGCCGAGCGGCCCAAGGTGGCCGCGGTCTTCGTCAACCGGATCAACAAGAAGATGCGGCTCCAGTCGGATCCGACCATCATCTACGGCATCGTCGGCGGGCGCGGCGCGCTGGGGCGGCCCATCAGCCGCACCGACATCGCCACCGCGACGGCATACAATACCTACGCCATCGACGGCCTGCCGCCCGGCCCCATCTGCAATCCGGGGCGCGACGCGCTGGCGGCGGTGGCCAATCCGCCGCGGACGAAGGACCTGTTCTTCGTCGCGGACGGTACGGGCGGCCACGCCTTCGCCGAGACGCTGGCCGACCACAACAAGAATGTCGCCCGCTGGCGCGCCATCGAGCAGGGCAACGCCCCGGCCGCTCCTGCCGCCGGTACGCCGGCCCCCGCTGCGGCGCCGAACACCGGCAACTAGAGCACGCGCCGATCAGCTTGCGTCGCAAGCCGATCGGATAACGCGTTCTCTATCATTAAGTTAGAGGGCGATTCACCGATCAGATTGGTTCAATCTGATCGGATCGCGCTCTAGGTATGCTCTGATCCGATCGCATGGCGATTGTGGTCGGATATGTCTTCAAGGCGGGCCTGAGGTCGGATCACATTGCCCCGGCCTCAGGTTATTGTGTTAAGCGGTTTCAGGACGCAGGACCGGTGGCCCGTCTGCCGAAACGGCTTTTACCCCTTGAGCGCGGCGTCGCCGCAGGATCGAACATGAAGCGTGCCGCCGTGACCACCAACCGCATTCCGGCTTCGGCCCGGGCCCCCCTCGCCAGCATGACCGGCTTTGCCCGCGTCGCCGGCTCCCACGGGCCGTGGCGGTTCGGCTGGGAGGTGCGCGCGGTCAACGGCAAGGGCCTGGACCTGCGGCTGCGCCTGCCGCCGGGCTTCGAAATGCTGGAGGCGGATGTGCGCACCCGCACTGGCCAGGTGCTGACCCGCGGCTCGGTCTCCGCCACCCTCGCCGCCACCCGAGAGGGGGAGACCAGCACCGTTCGGGTCAACCAGGGGGCGCTGGAGGCGCTGTATCGGACCGTGTCCGAAAGCGCCCGCCGCCTGGGTGCGCCGGCACCCACCCTCGACGCCCTTGTGGCGGTCAAGGGCATGGTGGAGATCGCCGAGGCCGACGAGGGCGAGGAGGAGCGCCGCGCGCTCATGTCCGCCATGCTCTCGGCCTTCGACCGGGCGCTCGCGGAGCTCGGCACCATGCGCGCCCGCGAGGGCGAGGCGCTCAATGCCATCCTCTCCGAGCGGCTCGATGCCATCGCCGCCCTGCTGGTGCGGGCCGAACGCCTGCCGGAACGCGGCGTCGAGGCCATCAAGGCCCGCATCGCCGAGCAGGTGCGGGTGCTGATGGAGGCCGCCACCCTCGATCCCGACCGCCTGCACCAGGAGGCGGTGCTTGCCGTCACCAAGGCGGACGTGCGTGAGGAGCTGGACCGGCTCAGCGCCCATATCGCCGCCGCGCGCGATCTGCTGCACACCGGCGGTCCGGCGGGGCGGCGGCTCGATTTCCTCGCCCAGGAGTTCAACCGCGAGGCGAACACCCTGTGCTCCAAGTCCAATTCCGTGGCGCTGACGCAGATCGGGCTTGACCTGAAGCTGCTGGTGGACCAGTTCCGCGAGCAGATCCAGAACCTCGAGTGAAGCCCGAACCCATGCCGCAATCCGCCTCTTCCTCCGTGTCGTCGCACTTCGCGCTGCCGGGCTGGAAGCCGGGCGCGGGTATACTCGCGCGGCGCGGGCTGATGCTGGTGCTGTCCTCGCCCTCGGGGGCGGGCAAGACCACCCTGTCGCGCAAGCTGCTGGCGAGCGACGATCGAATCACCATGTCCGTGTCCGTCACCACGCGCCCGCCCCGGCCGGGCGAGGTGGACGGCAAGGACTATTATTTCGTGGACGTGCCCACCTTCCACCGCATGCGGGATGAAGGCGAACTGCTGGAACACGCGGTGGTGTTCGACAATCTCTACGGCACGCCGCGTCCGGCCGTGGAGCTGGCCCTGTCCGCCGGGCGGGACGTGCTGTTCGACATCGACTGGCAGGGCACCCAGCAACTGGGCGAGACAGCCCAGCAGGACCTGGTGAAGGTCTTCCTGCTGCCGCCCACCGCTGCCGACCTCGAACAGCGCCTGCGCTCCCGGGCGCAGGATTCGGAAGAGGTGGTGCACCAGCGCATGGCCAAGGCCTCCGACGAGATCAGCCACTACACCGAATACGACTACATCATCATCAACCACGAGGTGGACGACAGCCTCGTCAAGCTCACCGCCATCCTGCAGGCGGAGCGGCTGAAGCGGCGGCGCCTGACAGGCCTGTCGAGCTTCGTGAAGGGCCTGCGCGACGCCCTGTGAGGCGCCGCAGCGCGTGACGCTTAGGTGATCTGCGACAGGCCGTCGCGCCTGAGCTCATACCCGCACAATTCTGAGCACTGAACGCCCTCGTGCCCGGCAGTCCAGACACGTGGGCGTTCCGCTCATCCCCATGTGTGTACCACCGGCGCACGGCCCTCTTTGTCATCCACAGGCGGCGGTATTGAATAACCTCTGATCCGGGGGTGCAAACCTCCCCTTAACGCGGGGGCTCTAAGCCTTGGGGAACGGCGCCGGTGCTGCGGGCTACGGATCAGCATGTCTTCTTTCAACCGTCCTCCCAGATCCTTTGGATATCCTGCCTATGACGCGGAAGCGGACTATGCGCCGCCGGCGGACTATGCGGCCGGCCGCAGCGTTACGCCGTCCCTCGGCGCCTTCGCGCCGGAGTATCGGGCGCCGGTTGAGGTTCCCCCCGCCCCGCTCACCCACAGCTGGATCGACCTGGAGCTGATTCCGAGCTGGCTGCGGCCCTTCACCCTCGACGCCAACACCCGCTTCACCCGCACGCCGGACCATTTCCTGCGTCCGCGCGAGGCTGAGGCCCTGCATGAGCCGTTGGTTCTGCCGGGCATCGAGGACCATGTCCTGGCGCTGAGTGAGGCACAGACCGCCCCGGTGCCCGAGATTTCGAGCCGCAGCTGGCGTTTCGTGCACGACCCCGCCGATGACGCGGCGGTCGTACCGGAGGTGGCGGTGATCGCCGCCATCGATCCGCCTGCGGATGTGGTGGCCGAAGCGACGGCCGAGGCTGCCGACGAGGTCGCAGCCCTCGCGGTTGAGCCCGTGGAGGCCGAAGGGCTCGTGGACGACGGGCTGGCCCTTTCCCTGGATGCGGCCGAGGCTTGGAGCGCTGATGCGCCCGTGGCTTTCGAGCAGGAGCACGCGGCGCAAGCAGCCTTTGCTGTTCAGGAGGCTCTCGCAGTGCAGGAGGCGGTCGAGGCGCAGATTGCGTTCATGGACGACCTGTCCGACGCGTCCGTTGAGGGCGCGGAGCCCGAGGTCGCGGTCCCGGAGCCGGACGAGGATCTGCCGCCCCATTTCGAGGCTCTGTCGCGTCTTCTGGTCCTCGGCCGCGCCGCCGTGCCCCCCGCCCATGCCGACGAGCAGGATCTCGCTCCCTCCGACCGCGAGGATCAGGCCCAGCCGCTGGATGCTGTTTCAATCGAAGATGCGGCCATCTCCGACGCGCCGGTGGAGGGTGAGACGGACGCTGATTCGGACGCCGAGGGCGAACGTGTCGAAGACGAAATGATCGACGCTACCGACCTCATCGCCGAGGCGGAGGCCGGGGAGCCCGAGGCTGAAGACGAGGAGGCCGATGAAGAGGTTGCCTCCGACGCCGAGGACGACGAACTGCTCCTGGCCTCGGACGCTGACGCTTACGAAGACGAAGAGGCAGGCGCCTCTGAAGGCGACGAAGACGCTTACGAGGACGACGCCGAAGCCGAGGATGAGGACGAGGACCAAGAAGAAGACGAGGACCTGCTCCTTGCCGACGACGCGGAGGCGGCCGATGCAGCCGACGCCGGTGACGACGGCGAACCCCTCGCCGTTTCTTCCGCTCTCTCCGGCCTGCCGATCCTGACGGAGCCGGGGCCCTCCCTCTGGCGGCCGTACCAGCAGAGCATCACCGCCCATTTCCTCGGCGCGGTGGCGCCGCTCGGCTTCGCGCCGGCTGCCCTCGCAGCGCCGGTGCCTGCGTCCAGCGCGGAGGAGTTGTCGCCCGCGACCCTTCCGGCCCCAGTTCTCGCCGCCCCGGCCATCGACGCCGATGGGGAAGTCACGGACGACACCAACCTCTACGACCTGCCGCCCCTCGACCTGCTGCGCGAGCCGCCGGTGGTGGAGCCGGACTATGAGATGTCCGAGGAGTTCCTCGACCAGTCCTCCACCATGCTCCAGCAGGTGCTGCGCGATTTCGGCGTGCGCGGCGAGATCATCGACGCCAATCCCGGCCCGGTGGTCACCCTTTACGAGTTCGAGCCGGCGCCGGGGGTGAAGTCGTCCCGCGTCATCGGTCTGTCGGCAGACATCGCCCGCTCCATGAGCGCGGTGTCGGCCCGCGTGGCGGTGGTGGAGGGGCGCAACGTCATCGGCATTGAGCTGCCCAACCGGCGGCGCGAGACCGTGTGGCTGCGCGAGCTTCTTTCCAGCCACGAATTCGTGGAGACCCACCCCAAGCTCGGCCTGTGCCTCGGCAAGACCATCGGTGGCGTGCCGGTGATCGCAGACCTTGCCCGCATGCCCCACCTGCTGGTGGCCGGCACCACCGGCTCCGGCAAGTCGGTGGCCATCAACACCATGATCCTGAGCCTGCTCTACCGGCACACGCCGGATGCCTGCCGGCTCATCATGATCGACCCCAAGATGCTGGAACTCTCCGTCTACGAGGGCATCCCGCACCTGCTCACCCCCGTCGTCACCGACCCGAAGAAGGCGATCATCGCGCTGAAGTGGGCGGTGAAGGAGATGGAGGAGCGCTACAAGAAGATGAGCCGCCTCGCGGTGCGCAACATCGACGGCTTCAACGCCCGCGTGAAGGAGGCGGCGGAGAAGGGCGAGGTCATCACCCGCAGCGTGCAGGTGGGCTTCGACAAGGAGACGGGGGAAAGCCTGTTCGAGGAACAGGACATGGACCTCACCCCCTTGCCCTACATCGTCGTCATCGTGGACGAGATGGCCGACCTGATGATGGTGGCGGGCAAGGAGATCGAGGGCGCCATCCAGCGCCTCGCCCAGATGGCCCGGGCCGCCGGCATCCATCTGGTGATGGCGACGCAGCGCCCCTCGGTGGACGTGATCACCGGCACCATCAAGGCCAATTTCCCCACCCGCATCTCGTTCCAGGTGACCAGCAAGATCGACAGCCGCACCATCCTCGGCGAGATGGGGGCTGAAACCCTGCTGGGGCAGGGCGACATGCTGTTCATGGCCGGCGGCGGGCGCATCACCCGCGTCCACGGGCCGTTCGTGTCCGATGGCGAGGTGGAGAAGGTGGTGGCCTTCCTCAAGGCCCAGGGCGGGCCGGACTATCTGGACGCCGTGATCCTCGACGAGGATGCCGAGGTGGACGACGAGGACGACGCGGTGTTCGACCGTTCCAGCCTCGGCGAGGCAGGGGGCGATCTCTACGATCAGGCCGTTGCCATCGTCATGCGCGACCGCAAGGCGTCCACGTCCTACATCCAGCGGCGGCTTCAGGTGGGCTACAACAAGGCCGCGAGCCTCATGGAGCGCATGGAAACCGAGGGCATCGTCGGCCCGGCCAACCATGCCGGCAAGCGCGAGATCCTCAGCTTCTCACGGCCGGGATGAGGAGCGGGGATGAAGGGCGGGGGCGGCGCCTCCGTTCTTCAGGCGGCGCGGCGTATGCATGACCGAGTTCCGATGGCCGGTGCGCATGGCGCACCGGCCATCGGCGTTATTTCTCCACCGCGATGACCCGGCCGTGGTCCACCGCCAGCGCCAGCCGGCCGGCCTTCAAGGCCAGGGCGCGCTCGCCGAACAGCTCGCGGCGCCAGCCCTTCAGCGCCTGCACGTCCGCTTCGTCGCTGACCGCGATGCGCTCCAGGTCCTCGGTGGTGGCGATCACCTTGGCGGCCACCGCATTCTGCTCCGCCGTCATGCGCAGCAGCACCTTCAGCAGTTCCACCGTGGCGCTGGCGCCATTGGGGAGCGGCTTGTCGCGCTCGATGCGGGGCAGGGTCTTGGGATCGCGGGCGACGCCCCGACGCACCGCCTCCAACACCGCCTCGCCGTAGCGCGAGCGCTCGAAGCCCTTGGGCAGGGAGCGCAGCTCGGCCAGCTTTTCCGGCGTCTGCGGCTGCTGCACGGCGATCTCGCCGATCACCTCGTCCTTGATCACGCGGCCGCGGGGCAGGTCGCGGGTCTGGGCCTCGCGCTCGCGCCAGGCGGCGACCTCCACCAGCACGGCCAGCTCCCGCGGCTTGCGCACGCGGGACTTCAGCCGCTCCCAGGCGCTGTCCGGGTGCTGCTCGTAGGTGGCGGGGGAGGTGAGGACGTGCATCTCCTCGCCCACCCACTCCGCCCGGCCGCGCGCCTCCAGGTCCGTGGTCAGCTTGATGTAGATGTCGCGCAGGTGGGTGACGTCGGCTACGGCATAGACGATCTGCGCCTGGCTTAGCGGCCGGCGCGACCAGTCGGTGAAGCGCGACGACTTGTCGAGGGCGTGGCCCGTGACGCGCTGCACCAGCTGGTCGTAGGAGATGCTGTCGCCATAGCCCAGCACCATCGCCGCCACCTGGGTGTCGAACACCGGGTGCGGGATGAGTCGGGCCTGGTGCCAGATGATCTCGATGTCCTGCCGTCCGGCGTGGAACACCTTCATGACCCGCTCATTGGCCATGAGTCGGTAGAAGGGGGCGAGGTCGAGCCCGTCCGCCAGCGCGTCGATGAGCACGGCCTCTTCCGGCGAAGCGACCTGCACCACGCAGAGCTTCGGCCAGAACGTGGTTTCCCTTAGGAATTCCGTATCGACGGTGACGAAAGGGTGGCGGGCGAGGCGTTCGCAGGCCGCTGCCAGCGCCTCGGTCGAGGAGATCGGATCCATCCGCAGACCATACCCATGCCGGGCCGTCCGGAAAAGGGAATGTGGCGCGATTTTGTCAGGCAGCGTCGGAACGGGCCAGGGCGAGGGCCGTCTCGGGGGTCGCCGGGCGGCCCAGGAAAAAGCCCTGGAGATGGGTACAGCCTTCGTCCGCAAGGATGCGGCGCTGGGCCTCGGTTTCAATGCCCTCGGCCGTGCAGCGCAGGGACAGGGTGCGCGCGAGGCCGACGATGGCCCGCACGATGGCGAGGCTCTGGGGGCATCGCTCCACGTCGTCCACGAAGGAGCGGTCCACCTTGATGCGGCCGATGTTGAGGGTGCGCAGATAGCCGAGGGAGGAGTAGCCGGTGCCGAAATCGTCGAGGGCGACGGTGATTCCCTCGGCGGCAAGCTGCTCCAGGGTGGCCCGCACCATGGGCCCCTGCTTGAGCAGGGTCGATTCGGTGATCTCCAGTTCAAGGCGCTGCGGCGCCAGGCCCGAATCATCGAGGGCGGCGCGCACCTGCTGATGGGTCTGGGCGCCGCGGAACTGGAGGGGCGAGAGGTTCACCGACACGAACAGGTGCGGCGGCCATTCCGCGGCCATGTGGCAGGCCTCCCGCAGCACCCAGGCGCCGAGTGGCAGGATGAGGCCGGTCTCCTCGGCCACGGGGATGAAGGTTTCCGGTGGCACCAGGCCGCGCTCGGGATGCGGCCAGCGCGCGAGCGCCTCGAAGCCGGCCAGCCGGCCGGTGGCGGCCTCGAAGATGGGTTGATAGGCGAGGACGAAATGCCGGTCCCGCCACGCGGTGTGCAGGTCCGTCTCCAGCGTGCGGCGCGCACTGGCGCTCGCCTCCATCTCCGCGACGAAGGCCCGCACGACGCCGCGCCCGTCGCTCTTGGCGCGATAGAGCGCGAGGTCGGCATTGTGCAGCAGTTGCGTCGCCGTGGTCCCGTCCGCCGGGGACAGGGCCAGGCCGATGCTGCATCCGCCGGTGACCCGGTGGTGGCCGATGACGAGCGGTTCCTGAAGGGCAGCGATGATGCCCTGGGCGAACGCCAGGGCCTCCCGGTCGCCGCTGGTGTCGAGGCGAAGGATGCCGAATTCGTCGCCTCCGAGCCGGGCGGCCGTGTCTCCCGGCGCCAGCCGGCCGCTGATGCGTCGGGCGAACTCGGTCAGCAGCAGGTCGCCGGCTTCGTGGCCGAGGGTGTCGTTCACGGCCTTGAAGTCGTCGAGGTCGACGCAAAGCAACGCGAAGGCCGGCGCGGCGTCGGGCGTCGCGAGCAGGGCTTCGAGGCGCTCGGTGAAGGCGAGCCGGTTGGCAAGGCCCGTCAGCGGGTCCACCCGCGCCAGGGCGTGCTCGGCTGCGGCAAAGGCGCGCTCGCCCCTGATGAGGCGCGCGAAGCCGTAGGTGATGAGGGCGATGGCGCAGCACAACAGCCCCGAGGCGAGGATGAGCGGCATGGCACGCTGCCACAGCACGGTTTCGATGGCGGCCCGGCTGTCGCTCACCACGATGGCCAGCGGCAGGTGGGGCAGGGGCTGGAGGGCGGCGATACGCCCCTTCTCGTCGAGGGCGCCGGCGGGCAGAACACCTTCCGTTGCGGCGGCGAGGACGGCGCCGATGGTCCGTGCCCGCAGCGCCGGGTCGCGATCGGAGAGGCCGGCGCTGCCGGGGTGCCGCGCGAGCAGCGTCCCGTCGGTGCGCGCCAGGGCGATCATGCCGTCGCGGCCGAGCTGGATGGCCCCGTAGAAGCGCTCCAGGTAGGACTGCTCCAACGCGCCCTGCACCAGGCCGAGGAAGCGGCCGTCGCCGGTGGTGAAGCGGGTGGCGAGGGTGATCGAGATGGCGCCCGTCCTGGGGCTGGCCGCCGGCTCCCCGACGAAAAGCCGCGGCCCCTGCGGGGCGGAAAGCTCCCGGAAGGCGGGGCGATCCGAAATGTTGACGTCCGGGACCGGCCAGGCCCGCGAGGAGTTCACAAGCTGCCCGGTGTCGTCGACGACGGAAAACCAGCCCACCTGGGGCAATGCGGAAATCCGCGCCCGCAGCAGGACGTGGACGGCCTGCGTGCCCATCATCGCGCGAAGTTGGCCGGGGCTTTCGATCTCCTGCTCACGCATGTGGCCGATCAGGTCGTCCTGGACGAACTCCAGGCCCTGGAATACCCGCGCGGTCTGTTCCGCCAGGGTCAGGGCGAGGTTGGCCAGCTCGCGGCGGCGGCCTTCGATGCCATCCCGCCGCGCGGTCCGGACGAAGGAGGCGGTGGCGACGACGATGCTCACGATCAGCAGAGCGGCAAGGATCGCCAGCGCCATCGGGCTGCGCCGGTCCGGCGGGCCCGCATTGCCCGGTGCTCGTTGCCCGCCCCCTGGCGTGTCCATGCCGGCTACGCCCCCGCTCACCCTGCGCTGCACCGCAGCATTAACGCACGATCGCAGGGATTTTCAACAGCGCCTGAAACCTGCCGAAACGGACAGCACGCTTGACAAGGGGCGGGGCGCATGCACCTTCGCCCCGCCTCAGACGCGGACTGTCGTGCCGTGGCGCGCGGAGACGCCGCGCCCGGGACGGACGGGGCCTCAGGCGTCCGGCGCGCGCCCATCTGGCTGCGCGCGGGACGTCCGGACACCGGGCCCACGGGCCCCGCGCCTCTCTGTTCAGCCTTGAAAGGGCGACCCATGCACCGTTACCGCTCCCATACGTGCGGCGCGCTTTCGACCGCCCAGGTGGGTGATGTCGTGCGCCTCTCCGGCTGGTGCCACCGCATCCGCGACCACGGCGGCGTGCTGTTCATCGATCTGCGCGACCATTACGGGCTGACCCAGGTGGTGGTGGACCCCGACAGCGCCGCCTTCAAGGACGCCGAGAAGGTGCGCGCCGAATGGGTGATCCGCATCGACGGCAAGGTGCGCCTGCGCCCCGAGGGCACTGAGAACCCCGACCTCGCCACCGGCGCCGTGGAGGTCTACGCCGCCGAGCTGGAAGTGCTGGGCCCCTCGGCCGAGCTGCCCCTGCCCGTGTTCGGCGACGTGGAGTATCCGGAGGAGACCCGCCTTCGCTACCGCTTCCTCGACCTGCGGCGGGAGAAGCTCCACCGCAACATCATGACGCGCGGCGCGATCATCGATGCCATGCGCTCGCGCATGAAGGGGCAAGGCTTCTTCGAGTTCCAGACCCCCATCCTCACCGCCTCCTCGCCGGAGGGCGCGCGCGACTTCCTGGTGCCGAGCCGCCTGCACCCCGGCAAGTTCTATGCGCTGCCCCAGGCGCCGCAGCAGTACAAGCAGCTGATCATGATGAGCGGCTTCGACCGCTACTTCCAGATCGCCCCCTGCTTCCGCGACGAGGACCCCCGCGCCGACCGCCTGCCTGGCGAGTTCTACCAGCTCGACCTGGAGATGAGCTTCGTCGAGCAGGAGGACATCTTCGCGGCGGTGGAGCCGGTCATCACCGGCGTGTTTGAGCAGTTCGCGCAGGGCAAGCCGGTGACGCAGAAGTGGCCCCGCATCCCCTATGCGGAGTCGCTGCGCAAGTACGGCACCGACAAGCCGGACCTGCGCAATCCGCTGGTGATGCAGAACGTATCGGACCATTTCCGTGGCTCGGGCTTCAAGGTGTTCGCCCGCATGCTGGAGGTGGAGAAGAACCAGGTGTGGGCCATCCCCGCCCCCGGCGGCGGCTCTAGAGCCTTCTGCGACCGCATGAATTCCTGGGCGCAGGGCGAGGGCCAGCCGGGCCTCGGCTACATCATGTGGCGTGAGGGCGGCGAGGGCGCCGGCCCGCTGGCCAACAACATCGGTCCCGAGCGCACCGAGGCCATCCGCGCTCAGCTCGACCTCAAGGCGGGCGATGCCGCCTTCTTCGTCGCCGGCGATCCGGACAAGTTCGTGAAGTTCGCCGGCCTTGCTCGCACCCGGGTGGGCGAGGAGCTGAACCTCGTCGACAAGGACCGCTTCGAGCTGGCCTGGATCGTCGATTTCCCCATGTATGAGTGGAACGAGGACGACAAGAAGGTCGACTTCTCCCACAACCCCTTCTCCATGCCGCAGGGCGGCCTCGATGCGCTCAACGGGCAGGACCCGCTGACCATCAAGGCGTTCCAGTACGACATCGCCTGCAACGGCTACGAGATCGCCTCCGGCGGCATCCGCAACCATCGCCCTGAGGCCATGGTGAAGGCGTTCGAGATCGCCGGCTATGGCGCGGAGACGGTGGAGGAGCGCTTCGGCGGCATGTATCGCGCGTTCCAGTACGGCGCCCCGCCCCATGGCGGCATGGCGGCGGGCGTGGACCGCATCGTAATGCTGCTGTGCGGCGTGACCAACCTGCGCGAAATCTCGCTCTTCCCCATGAACCAGCAGGCCATCGACCTGCTCATGGGTGCCCCGGCGGAGGCTGCGCCCAAGCAGCTGCGCGAGCTTCACATCCGCTCGGCGCCGCAGGCGAAATAGGTATAGCCTCGCCTGCGGGAACGCAGGACCGGGCGCGCGCGACGCATCGGCCGTTCCCGGGGAGGAACGCCGATGCGGTGCGTGTTGTCACGGCTTGTGGTGTCTTGGCTTGTGGTCGCGGCCCTGCTGTCTCCGGTCGCGGCCGTGGCAGAGGAGGGGGCCGATGCGTCGGCACTGGCGCGCCAGATGGTGAACCTGGCGGTCGCCCCCGGCATGGAAAGCCGGATCGACCGCATGATCGCGCAGGTGGCGGAGAAGCAGCCTGCCGACAAGCAGGCCGAGGTGCGTGCCGAACTCCTGAAGGCCTCCGCCGGCATCCGCGAGGACCTGATGGCCACCTTCGCGACCTATTACGCGACCGCCTACACGCCGGCCGAGCTCAAGGATCTGGTCGCCTTCTACCGGAGCCCCCTGGGCCTCAAGACGGTGCAGGTGGAAGAGCACAAGCCGGCGGAGGTGAATGCCGCCATCCAGCAGCAGATCATGAAGCTGGTGGCGCTCCTGAACATGTCGGCCGCGGGGAAATGAGCCGTCGATCGGTCCCGCATCGCAGGTGATCGGCGTCCTCTCCCTTTCCCTCTCCCGTTTGCGGGGGAGGGGGCTGCGCCGGGTTCTGTTCCCAGCAGCCGAGGCCATATTCGGCCTCGGGCGGGAGAGGGCCTTCAAGCCCTGCCTGGGCGTTCGCAGCCAACGGCCTCAGGGCGCTGTCGCGGTCGCAGAGAAACTGAACGCCTCCAGCACCACCGAAGGGTCGTCCGAGCCCGCGAGCGCCAGCAGCGGCACCCGGCCCTTGGGGGTCGCGGTCACTGTCAGCGTGCCGGGCTTGCGCAGGAAGGCCACCACCGCAGCGCCCACAGACGCGGCATCGGGCGAGACCGTCTTGAGTTCGTCGGCGAAGCCTTCCGCCAGCGCCACCACCTCGTTGCGATAGGCGTCCTCGCTCACGCCGGCGGCGGCGGCGAGCTGGGCGAACATGAGCCTGGCGAGGCCGAGATCCGTCAGCGTCACCTTCACCGGCCCTGCCGTCACCACGGGCAGGGCGGCGAGGAAGCCGGCCGCATCGGTGAAGGCGGCGTCGGGCACATCCACCAGCGCCGATTCCAGGTTCACCCGGAAGGCGTCCTTCACCTCGGTGGTCACCGGGGCGATGGTGAGGGTGCGGTCGTTGATGTCATAGGCCGCCTTCAGCCCCATGGAGATGGTGGCTCGGGTGATGCCGGCCTGCACCAGATAGGTGAAGGGCTCGCCGTCGTCGGCGGTGATGGGGCCGGACACGTCGGCGAGGGTGAAGTCGAAATAGGAGGGCAGCGCCCCCAGCGAGCCGCCCCAGGACAGGGCGAAGGTGCCGACCTTCACCGGCTCGTTGCTTTGCTGTCCCTCGCCATAGGGCACTTCGAGGCCCTTCAGCTCCACGCCGGACAAGACCTTGAACAGCACCAGCGCCGACAGGGGCGAGGGCGCGTCCGCCTCGGCGGAGAGCCGGGCCAGCTGGTTGAAATCGAGCTGACGCACGGCGAGCCGGGCCATCTTCGCCGCGCCGCCGCCGGGGGTGACGCCCTCCACCCCCTCGAAGGTGGCGCCGTCCAGCACACCGTTGGCGAGGCCTTCGAGCCGCGCGGTGGCGACCTTGCCCTTCTCGCCCTGCTGCTCGGTGGTGGCATTGCTGATGGCCACCGTGGTGAAGGCGATGCCGCCGACGAGATCACGCGACAGCTCGGCGAGGCGCCGGCTGTCCTCCAGCGACAGGTTGGGCGCCTTGCGGCTCAGGGCGTCGAGGGCCGCGACGCGCTGCGCGTCGAAGGAGGCGGGCCGGATGGCCACGTTCTCCAGGAGCACCGACTGGGCGCCATGGGAGGGGCCATTCTCCTGCGTCACCTTGTAGGGGCCGGTCACCACCTTGCCGTAGATGCGGCCGTAGGTCTCCGCCGCCTTGCCGGAGGGCCCGCCGGGCTGGGTCATGAGGAGGAGCGGGGCGGTGTCGATCTGCGCCGCCACGAAGCCGTCCACCTGCGCGGTGACGCGGCCGGGGGCCGCCTTGACCGGCGCGGTCTGGCCCTGCGCGGCGCCGGCGGGGGCCGGTTCGGGCGGCGGCGTGAAGGCGAAGGTGATGGAATCCACCAGCAGGCTGCGGATGATGCCGGCATTGATGCCTTCCGCAGCGAGGTTGCGGTAGGCGATCTCGGCGGGTGCGGCGCCGGCCGGCGCGATGCGCCCGTGGGCCTCGGGAATGGTCACCTTGGCGGCGGTGGTGGAGGCGAGCTGGCGCAGCGCCACCCGGAGCGCGCCGAACGGGCCGTTGCCCTCGCCGGCGGCGATCAGAGTCATGGGGCCGTTGTAGCGGTCGATCATCACCTGCGGCAGGGTGTAGGTGATGGTGCCGCCGGCGGCTGCCTCTCCGGTGAGGGCGATCTCCACGCCGTCGAGATCGAGGGCGTCCACCGCCACGCGCCGGTCATGGGGCCGCTCACCGCCGCGGGCGGAGAGGCGGTCCACCTTCAGCCGCGCCGATCCGTCCGGGGAGAGGATGGAAATGCCGGTGACGGTGACACCCATCTCCCTGGGATCAAAGCTGGCTTCGGTGAAGGAGGCCTTCGCCCCGGTGTCCCGGATGCCGGCGAACACGGCGTCCACCTCCGCGCGGACCTTGGTGCGCGACCAGGCGAGGAAGCCATACCAGCCGGCGACGCAGAGCACCGCCACAAGGCCGATCGCGCCGGCGATCCGAAGGCCGAATTTCCTGCTCATGTCCCGTCCTTTCCCCCGCCGTCCGGCCGAGTCGCGTTACGCTTGCGCAACATACCTCAATTTTCATCCCGGCCCGTGACATGGGAGTGCGCGGCGGCTAGGTTGCAGCCCGTTTTGCCGAGCCGGCGGGCTCGAGGAGGGGGAGGGGATATGGCGTCCAACATTTCCGAGGATCTGCGTTCCGGGGCGCTCGTCTATCATCGCCTGCCGAAGCCCGGGAAACTGGAGATCCAGGCCACCAAGCCCCTCGGCAACCAGCGCGACCTCGCGCTCGCCTATTCTCCCGGCGTCGCCGCCGCGTGCGAAGCCATCGCCGCCGATCCGCTCCTGGCGGCGGAACTGACCATCCGCGCCAATCTCGTCGCCGTCGTCACCAACGGCACCGCCGTGCTCGGCCTCGGCGACATCGGCCCGCTCGCCGGCAAGCCGGTGATGGAGGGCAAAGCCGTCCTGTTCAAGAAGTTCTCCGGCATCGACGTGTTCGACATCGAAATCGACGCCAAGACCGTCGAGCGCATGGTCGACGTCATCAGCGCGCTGGAGCCCACCTTCGGCGGCATCAACCTGGAGGACATCAAGGCCCCCGAGTGCTTCGAGGTGGAAGCCCAGCTGCGCGAGCGCATGAAGATCCCGGTCTTCCATGACGACCAGCACGGCACCGCCATCATCGTCGGCGCTGCGGTGCGCAACGCCATGGAGGTGGGCAAGCGCAAGATCGAGGAGCTGAAGATCGTCACCTCGGGCGCCGGCGCGGCGGCCCTCGCCTCGCTCAACCTGCTGCTCACGCTGGGTGCCAAGAAGGAGAACATCTGGGTCTGCGACATCGAGGGCGTGGTCTATGACGGCCGCAACACCCTCATGGACCCCTGGAAGGAGAAGTTCGCCCAGAAGACCGACAAGCGGACCCTGGACGAGGTGATCGAGGGCGCGCACATCTTCCTCGGCCTCTCCGCCGGCGGCGTGCTGAAGCCGGAGATGGTGAAGAAGATGGCGGACCACCCGCTCATCCTCGCGCTTGCCAACCCTACCCCGGAGATCATGCCCGAGCTCGCCCGCGAGGCGCGCCCCGACGCCATGATCTGCACCGGCCGCTCCGACTTCCCCAACCAGGTCAACAACGTCCTGTGCTTCCCCTACATCTTCCGCGGGGCGCTGGACGTGGGGGCGACCGACATCAACCCCGAGATGAAGATGGCGGCGGTGGAGGCCATCGCGGCGCTGGCCCGCGAGACCCCGTCCGACGTGGTGGCCCGCGCCTATGGCGGCGAGACCCGGGCCTTCGGCGCCGATTCGCTCATTCCCTCGCCGTTCGACCCGCGCCTCATCCTGCGTATCGCGCCGGCGGTGGCGAAGGCGGCCATGGACACCGGCATCGCCACCCGGCCCATCGCCGACATGGACGCCTATATCGAGCGGCTGGACCATTTCGTGTTCCGCTCCGGCTTCATCATGCGGCCGCTGTTCGCCCAGGCGAAGCGCAACATCAAGCGCGTGGTCTACGCCGAGGGCGAGGACGAGCGGGTGCTGCGCGCCGTGCAGGCGGTGGTGGAGGAGGGCATCGCCCGTCCCATCATCGTCGCCCGTCCCAATGTGCTGGAGACCCGCCTGAAGCGCTTCGGCCTCTCGGTGCGGCCCGGCCACGACTTCGAACTCATCAATCCGGAAGACGATCCGCGCTACCGCGACTATGTGCGCGACTATGTGGAGATCGCCGGCCGCCGTGGCGTGACGCCGGACGCCGCCCGCACCCTGGTGCGCACCCATCCCACCGTGATCGCGGCGCTGGCGGTGAAGCGCGGCGAGGCGGATGCCATGCTGTGCGGCATCGAGGGCCGCTTCACCCGCCACCTGCGTCAGGTGCGCGACATCATCGGCCTGGCGCCGGGGGTGAAGGAGCTGGCGGCGCTGTCGCTGCTCATCACCTCCCACGGCAACTTCTTCATCTGCGACACCCAGATCCAGACCGAGCCCACCGCCGCCGACCTCGCCGAGATGACGGTGCTGGCCGCCGCCCACGTCCGCCGCTTCGGCCTGGAGCCGCGGGTGGCGCTCTTGTCGCACTCCAATTTCGGCAGCCACGAGACGCTGTCGGCCAAGCGCGTGCGCTCGGCGCTCTCCATCATCCGCGAGCGTGAACCGAGCCTGCAGGTGGATGGCGAGATGCAGGCCGATTCCGCCCTGCTGGAAGACATCCGCAAGCGGGTGTTCCCCAACTCGACCCTCACCGGCGCGGCCAACGTTCTGGTGATGCCCGACCTCGACGCCGCCGACATCGCCTTCAACATGCTGAAGGTGCTGGGCGACGCGCTGCCGGTGGGTCCGATCCTGATGGGCACGGCCAAGCCGGCGCACATCCTCGGCCCGTCCGTCACCGCCCGCGGCATCGTCAACATGACGGCCGTAGCGGTGGCCGAGGCGCAGACCGAGGCCTGAGCGGCCGCCTCAGCGCTCCGGAAGGCTTGCCTTCCGGAGCGTCGTGCGCCTCCTCACCGCTGTCGCTGGTGAACCCTCTCCCGCGTGCGGGGGAGGGGGATGGCCGCTTCTGAAACCATCGTCGCCCTCCGGCTTGACCGGAGGGCCCATCTCGCCGCGTTCCAAGCGCCCGCCGCCTTGTGCCGGCCGGGCCATGGGCCGTCCGGTCGAGCCGGACGGCGGACGGTGGGATCGGGCGATGGACCGGCGCTGAACCCTCTCCCGCGTGCCGGGGAGGGCAGGGTAGGGGCTGGCCCTCGCCAACCAAAGCACCCCGCCGGGCGGCCATGCTGGGTTGTTCCGGCCTGCACGTTTGGTCCCGGAATCTCGCCGCCTCAGCCCCCTCCCCAACCCTCCTCCGCCCGAACTCGGCTGTTGCCGAGTTCGGTTCTCCAAGAGCCGAAGCCGGAAACATCTGGCATCGGGACGGGAGAGGGGGCGGGCCGCTTCTGAAACCCGGGCCGCTTCTGAAATCATCGTCGCCCTCCGGCTTGACCGGAGGGCCCATCTCGCCGCGTTCCAAGCGCCCGCCGCG
Source organism: Xanthobacter oligotrophicus (assembly GCF_008364685.1). Taxonomy (GTDB): domain Bacteria; phylum Pseudomonadota; class Alphaproteobacteria; order Rhizobiales; family Xanthobacteraceae; genus Xanthobacter; species Xanthobacter oligotrophicus. The sequence goes on along the minus strand of NZ_VTTL01000002.1, from coordinate 258,713 downwards.
TTGTCCCGGCCGGGCCATGGGCCGTCCGGTCAAGCCGGACGGCGACGGTGGCTTGGGGCGATGGACTGGCGGTGAACCCTCTCCCGCGCGCGGGGGTTAGGGTGCGGCCCGGCGCTTCCCGTCTCCGTCCCCCCTCACTTCGGCGCGGGAAACGCCAGCACGCCGGAGGTGTAGCGCTCGATCAGGGCGCTGAAGGGGGTGCCGTCGGGCAGGGTCAGCACGGCGCGATGGGCCAGCACGAAGCGGGGCATCACCAGCGGGCCCAAGGGGCCGGCGGAGGCGCCGGAGGCGCCAGCGGCCGGGGCCTCTTCCGCCGGCTGCCACAGCAGGCGGGTCTCCAGCGTGCGGCGGCGAAAGTCGAGCGGGCGCACCACCTTGCCGAAGGGCGTGTCGGTGGCGTCGAGCACGGCGTTCATCTCGGCCGTCAGCCGGTCCGGCCGGTAATAATTGTCCGCCTCCGACAGCACGATGGCGCCGCAGGTCAGCCGCACCCGGCGGTGGCGCACCGGGGTCTGCGCATCGGCGCCGAGCAGGGCGCGCACCTCCTCGGGGGCCGGATCCTCCCCGGCGCGCTCGCGCTCGGCCCGCACCAGGGCCGGATCGCCGATGCCACGGGCGCCGCACCAGCGCTCCAGCGTCAGGGTGGCGCTGGGTTGGGCCAGCAGCTCGCGGTTCAGGGTCTCGATGAAATCCTGCGCGGCGCGGCGCGTGGCGGGGGTGTCGGGCCAGACAATCGCAGGGGAGGGCATCGCTTGGGAGGGCATCTCGGGCTGACGGGTGCCGGGCTGCGGGGCGCCGGTCTCCAGCGCGCGGGCCGGCGCGAGGAGGCAGGCGAGGAAGACGAGCGGCAGCATGATCGGCACAAGGAACATGGTGGCATCAGGCCCACGGCAGCGCCGGCGCGCCGGCTGCTCTTCCATAGCGCAGGCGGCCGGCGCTTGCCATGGCGCCGGTGCGCGCGCGGCGCCGTCCGGGCCGCGACATGCCGCCCGGCGTGGGGCCGAAAACAACACTCCGCAACCGGCGCTACGCGCTGTAAAGTCGGGGCAGATGAACGATATCCTTGAGCACCTGCGCCAGCTGGAGCAGAGCACACCGGTGCTGGTGGCGCTCTTCGACGCCTCCGATCGCCTGCGCTATGCCAATGCCGCCTTCCGTGCCGCCATGTTCATCGCCGAGGGCGAGGAGATCAGCTGGGAAGAGATGGTGCGGCGCAATTACCACGCCGGTCGCGGCACCATCATCAACACCTCGGACATCGACGAGTGGATCATCGTCCACCGGTCGCGGCGCGGCAAGGAGCGCCACAAGGTGTTCGAGGTCGATTTCCATGACGGCCGCTGGCTGCTGGTGACCCAGGTGGTGTCGGCCGACGGCTGGATGCTGGCCCATGCCGTGGACGTCACCGCCTTCCGCCCCGACGAGCGGGCCATGCGGCTGGACCGGGACCGCGCCCTCTATGCGTCCTACACGGACGACCTGACCGGCGTCGCCAACCGCCGCTTCGTCGCCGCTCGGGTGGCCGACATGCTGGCGCCGGACGGGCCGGGCGGCGCCTTCTGCCTCATCGATCTCGACCAGTTCAAGGCCATCAACGACCGCTTCGGCCACCAGGCCGGCGACCTCATCCTGCGCGACTTCGCCGCCCGGATGGCGCGGGAGGTGCGCCGCGCAGACTGCTTCGGCCGGGTGGGCGGGGAAGAGTTCGTGCTGGTGCTGCCGGCCACCTCCGCCGGTGCCGCGCGGGGCATCGTGGAGCAGGCGCTGGACATGGTGCGGCTGGCCCGCCCGCTGACGCACCAGCCGGACTTTTCCTATTCCTTCTCCGCCGGGATCGCCCAGAGCCGGCTCGGCGACACCTTCGCCGACCTCTACAACCGCGCCGACCGCGCGCTCTACGCCGCCAAGATGGCCGGCCGCAGCCGCATCCATGTGGAACAGGACCGGCCCCCGTCCGCGGTGGCATCGGCGGGGTGATCGGCTTTTTATCCTCTATACGGATTTTAATCCTTGACAGCGTGACGCTGCCCGGCTAGGTTTTGGTCATGTTCGAGACGTGTGCCTGACGGGCCTTTGCCCCTGCGCCGCTCTCGCCGCCGGTTCTGCCGGCCTTCCGGCTTTTGCCTCTTGGGCTTCGGCCCATCCTTTTTCGGACATGTCCATGCGCAAAGCGTTGCCGCCCCGCCGGGTGCCAGCCATGGCACAGCTTGCGCGCCAGCTCTATCTGGATGGCGCGCCAATTGCCGAGATCGCCCGCCGCACCGCCCTGAAGCCCTCCCAGGTCTACTACTGGATCGACCGGGAGGTGGCGTCCGACGGCACGGTCACCCTGAAGCCGGCGGCCCGGCGGGTGACGCTGGCGCCGGGCACCCGCAGCGCCTCGCCGGCGCGGGGCCATCTCCTCTCCCGGCTGTGGCGCGCCGCCGAGCGCCAGCTCGACGAGATCGAGCAGCGCCTCGCCGCCGCCGTGCCGCCCGAGGCCGATGCGCCTGCCGGCCCGTCCCGCCCCGCCGCCGATGCGGAGAAGGACGCCCGCGCCCTCGCCGTGCTCGCCCGCACCCTGCGCGAACTGTCCGCCCTGGAGGCGGAGGCGCAGAAAAGCCGCAAGGTGAAAGCCGAAGATGACGCCGTCCGCGACCTCGACACCTTCCGCCGCGAGCTTGCGCGCCGCCTTGATCGCCTGCGCGCGGACGGGGCAGGCGCAGAGCCTGCTGAATGATCTGCCCGAGGCCGAGGCCGAGCTTCTGCTCGCCGACTGGGCCCTGTGGGCCCGTCCCGACCAGCTGCCGCCCGACACCGCGCCCTCCGGCGATCCCTGGACCACCTGGCTGGTGCTGGGCGGGCGCGGCGCCGGCAAGACGCGGGCCGGCGCCGAATGGGTGCGGGGCCTCGCGCTGGGCCGTCCACCCTTCGCCGCCCAGCCGGTGGGGCGCATCGCGCTGGTGGCCGAGACCATGGCCGATGTGCGCGAGGTGATGGTGGAGGGGGTCTCCGGCCTGCTTGCGGTCCATCCCCGCGCCGAGCGGCCGCGCTGGGAGCCCACCCGGCGCCGGCTGGAATGGGCCAATGGCGCGGTGGCGCAGGGCTTTTCCGCGGAGGACCCCGAGAGCCTGCGCGGCCCGCAATTCGCCGCCGCCTGGCTCGACGAGCTGGCCAAGTGGAAGCGGGCCGAGGCCACCTTCGACATGCTGCAATTCGGCCTGCGGCTCGGCGCCCAGCCGCGCCAGATGGTGACCACCACGCCGCGCCCCACCGCCTTGTTGCGCCGCCTGCTGGCGGACCCCTCAACGGCGGTGACGCGGGCGCGCACCGCCGACAACGCCTTCCACCTCGCCCCGAGCTTCCTCGGCCAGGTGCTGACCCGCTATGGCGGTACCCGCCTCGGCCGGCAGGAGCTGGACGGCGAACTGATCGAGGACCGCGCCGACGCCTTGTTCTCCCGCCCGGCGCTGGAAGCGCTGCGGGAGGCGGAGGCGCCGCCCCTTGTCCGCATCGTGGTGGCGGTGGACCCGCCGGCTTCCTCGCGGGCCGGGGCGGATGCCTGCGGCATCGTCTGCGCCGGCATCGACGCGTCAGGCGTGGTGCATGTGCTGGCGGACGACAGCGCCGCCGGCCTGCGCCCCGCGCAATGGGCGGCGAAGGCGGTGGCGCTGTTCCGCCGCTTCGAGGCGGATCTCATCGTCGCCGAGGTGAACCAGGGCGGCGAGATGGTGCGCGCCGTCATCGCCGAGGTGGACGATGGCGTGCCGGTGGAACAGGTGCGGGCCACGCGCGGCAAGTTCCTGCGCGCCGAGCCCGTGGCCGCGCTCTACGAGCAGGGCCGGGTGCGTCATGCCGGCGCCTTCCCGGCGCTGGAGGACGAGATGTGCGACTTCGGCACGGACGGCCTGTCGTCGGGCCGTTCGCCGGACCGGCTCGACGCGCTGGTGTGGGCGGTCACCGCTTTGGCGCTCGGCCCGAAGGCCGGCGCGCCGCGGGTCAGGGGGTTGTGACACCAATGGCCCGTGAGCTTTGCTCATGGGCCATTGATCAAGCCCGAGCGGCGCTTGAGCGTCACCCACTTGGCATCGTTCGAAGACCGAGGCCGACGGTATGAGCGGGTTCAGCTGCCGCCGACCATGTCCGCGCCCACCGGGATCTGCACCTGCACGCACACGCCGGTGACGCTCTGGCCCGGCGCGAAATCCGGCCAGTTCTGGTTGCGCTTGATGCTGGCGCCGAGGCACCCGCGCTCGGTTCGATAATAGCCCACCAGCCTCTGCGAGGTGGTGGCGACCATTCCCGGCCCGGCGCCGTAGGGATCCGGCGCATAGCCATATGCGCCGGAAGCAACGGGCTGGAACGTGGTAGTGGTCACGATGAGGACCAGGGCATAGAGCATGACGCCCTCCCTTCGCGTCCCCCAGACCCCGGGTTTCGGGGCCATCACGCATCGCCATTATACGCCGACGCGGCCGCCGGCGGAACGAAATCGCGACCCCGCGCCGCCGCCGATGAGCCGACGGAAACCGGCTCAATGCCATCGCGGGGCACCGTCCCCATTGCACATATTCAAAATACATGCATGATCGTGCCTACAAATGAGGCTGCATGACAACGATGTGTGCAGACATTTGCATCCCATTGGCCCCTACTGCCCCATCTGGAGCCATGAGACAGCATCTGAAAGATTTCTTCGCACGTCATGAGCCCCATTGCGGATCGGTCCTCGTCGGCCTGAAATCCGGTGCGGGGGGCATGCTCGGCATGGGTCTCGTGGGCGGCGCCGCCGCCTTCACCCAGCTGCCGCTGCTCATCGCGCCGTTCGGCGCCAGCGCGGTGCTGCTGTTCGGCCATCCGGCAACGCCGCTGGCCCAGCCGGCCAATGTCATCGGCGGCTATGCGGTCTCCGCCACCATCGGCCTGCTGGTCGCCGTGGTGTTCCCCGGCGCGTGGTGGGCGGCTGCCCTCGGCGTGGGCCTCGCCATCCTCGCCATGCTGCTCATGCGCGTGTCCCATCCGCCGGCGGGGGCGGTGCCCATCCTCATGGTGGTGGCCGCTATCGATCCGTTCGAGTTGGGCGGCATCGTCTTCGCCGGCTCCATCGCCCTGGTGCTGATCGCGAGCCTTTATCACCGGCTGCCGCCGCGCCACGATTATCCGCGCCGGATCGCCTGAGCGCGCCGCCGCACGCGCCTGCCCCCCGCATCAAGGCCGCCCCTCCGGGCGGCCTTTTTCGTTTCCGGAGTCTCTTCATGCTCGCCGAGTTACTCGCCCCCTTCCGCCGTCGCCCGCCCGAGGAGAAGGCGAGCCGCGCCGCGCCCCTCATCGCCCTGTTCTCCGCCGGGCGGCCGCGCTGGACCCCGCGCGACTATGCCTCCCTTGCCCGCGAGGGCTTCACCAAGAATGCCATCGCCTATCGCGCGGTGCGGCTCATCGGCGAATCCGCCTCGGCGCTGCCGCTGGTGCTCATGGCCGGGCGGGAGGAGATGGAGGCCCACCCGCTGCTGGATCTCATGCGCCGGCCCAACCCGCGCCTCACCGGGTCCTCCCTCATGGAATCCATCTGCAGCCACCTCATGGTGGCCGGCAACGCCTATGTGGAGGCGGTGGCGGTGGAGGGCGAGATCCGCGAGCTGCACCTGCTGCGCCCCGACCGGGTGAAGGTGGTGCCCGGCCCCGACGGCTGGCCCGAGGCCTATGACTACACCCTCGGCGCGCGCACCGTGCGCATCCCGCAGGACACGCTGGTGGAGGGTGCGGACGTGCCGGCCATCCTGCACCTCACCGCCTTCAACCCGCTGGACGACCATTACGGCTTCGCCCCGCTGGAGGCGGCGGCGCAGGCCCTCGATCTGCACAATGCCGCCAGCGCCTGGAACAAGGCGCTCATCGACAACGCCGCCCGCCCCTCCGGCGCGCTGGTCTACAGCGGCTCGGGCGCGCTTTCCGACGAGCAGTTCGAGCGGCTGAAGGGCGAGCTGGAAGCATCCTTCCAGGGCGCGGTGAATGCCGGCCGCCCGCTGCTGCTGGAGGGCGGGCTCGACTGGCGGCCTTTGTCGCTCTCGCCCAAGGACATGGATTTCGAGGCCGCGCGCAATTCCGCCGCCCGCGAAATCGCGCTGGCCATCGGCGTGCCGCCGCTGCTTTTGGGCATTCCCGGCGACAACACCTACGCCAATTACGCCGAGGCCAACCGCGCTTTGTGGCGCCAAAGCGTGGTGCCGCTGGTGCGCCGGGTGTGCGACGCGCTCTCCCTGTGGCTCGGCCCGGCCTATGGCGGCGGCCTGTCGCTGGTCCCCGACCTCGACCAGGCCGAGGCTTTGGCCGCCGAGCGCACCGAATTGTGGGCGCGCATCGGCGCGGCGGACTTCCTCACGGATGAAGAGAAGCGCGCCGCGACGGGCTATGGCGAGGGGGGACGGCGGCTGCGGTGAGGGGGGGGGGGGGCCTCCTGCCGATCCGACGTGCGGCGACGAGTATTTCGGTGCTTTTCACTCGCCGTCATGCCCGGCCTTGTGCCGGGCATCCACGCGGCGGCGCTTGTGCAATTCCCTGAAGTCGCTTCCAGCCCCGCGGCGTGGATGGCCGGGACGCGCCCGGCCATGACGACGTGCGAATGAGCGCAGGTCTTGTGAAACCTTGAGGTGCTGGCCATTCTCGTGAGATGCGCGGCGGCTGGATCTACATCCTGACGAATAGGCCGAATGGCACGCTCTATGTGGGCGTGACGAATGATCTTGTTCGCCGGCTCTGGGAACACCGGCAGGGCACCGCAAATGGCTTTACCAAACGCTATGGCCTGACCCGGCTGGCTTATTTCGAGCTTCACTCCGAAGTTCCTCTGGCCATTCAGCGGGAAAAGTTGATGAAGCATTGGCCACGTGCCTGGAAGGTGCGCCTTATTCTGGATTTCAATCCCGAATGGCGTGATTTGTACAACGATATCATCGCATAACCACCGTCATGCCCGGCCTTGTGCCCGGCATCCACGCGGTGCCGTTTGCGCAATTCTCTGAAGTCGCTCCCGGCCTCCCGGCGTGGATGGCCGGAACGAGCCCGGCCATGACGGTGGTTGCACGTCCGCGTGGTTTCCCTCTCGCCCCCCCCAATCCGGACACCCCCCATGGACGCCCTCATCCGCGCCTTCGCCGAGCGGGGCGATCTGGCGCATCTGGCGCTGCTGCTATGGGCGCTGGCCGCCTCCGCCGGTCTGTGGCGGGCGCTCGGCGAGCTCGCCCGCGCCACCCACCGCATCGACGATTTCGTCCGCGAGCTGGCGCGCTTCAACGCCCGTTTCGACGAGCTTTCCTGACCCCCTCCCATTCCGGAGATCCCCCATGCGCTCACCCTTCCGCAAGGCGCCGGAGACGGCGTCGTCGCCGCGCATCCGCGCCCTCACCGGTGCACCCTCAAAGACAAGCGCCCTTGGCAAATCTCCCGCGCCGCCGCCCGCCGCCGGCGCCGTGTTCCGCGAGTTCGTCGCCACCCTGGAGCGGCTGGAGAAGAGCCGGCGCCGCAAGAAGGTCCCCGCCGCCCCCACCGAGCGGAGCTGAGCCATGGCGGACGGTTTTCCCATCGAGGGCTATGCCTGCCTGTTCGACGTGGCGGACCTCGGCCGCGACCTGGTGCTGCCCGGCGCCTTTGCCGCAAGCCTCGCCCGGCAGGGCGCGGGCGGCGTGCGGCTGCTCTACCAGCACGATCCGGCCGAGCCCATCGGGATGTGGACCGAGGCGTTCGAGGACACGCGCGGCCTTTATGTGCGCGGCCGCCTCTCCCCCGACGTGGTCCGTGCCCGCGAGTGCGCGGCGCTGATCGGCGAGGGCGCGCTCGACGGCCTCTCCATCGGCTTCAAGGCGGTGGAGGCGCGCACCGATCCGCGCACCCGCCTGCGCCGGCTGTCCCGCATCGACCTGTGGGAGGTGTCAATCGTCACCTTCCCCATGCAGCCGGGGGCGCGCATCGCCCGTCCGCCCGCGGCCCCCGCGGCGCTGCTCGCGGCCGCCGCGGCCCGCCTGCGCGCTGCCGCCCGTCCCTGACTTTCATTCATCGCAGAAGAGGTTTTCATGTCCCGTCCCGACACTGCCTTTGCCGACACCGCCCGCACCCTCACCGGCGCGCCCGAGACCAAGGTGGCGGTCGCCGAGGCCACTTCCGCCGAGGCCACCACCGCCGTGGCCGATTTCCTCGCCGCCTTCGAGACCTACAAGCAGGTGAACGACACCCGCCTGGCGCAGATGGAGCGGCGCAGCGCCGATGTGCTCACCACCGAGCAGCTGGCCCGCATCGATGCCGCCCTCGACACCCACAAGGCGCGGCTCGACGCCCTCGCCACCAAGGCGCGCCGGCCCGCGCTCGGCGCCGCGCCGGAGCGTACGGAAGCGCCGGCCGCCACCCGCGAGCACACCGATGCCTTCGCCACCTATGTGCGCCACGGCGAGGCCGGCGGCCTGAAGGCGCTGGAGGCGAAGGCGCTCTCTTCCGCCACCGGCGAGGCCGGCGGATACCTCGTGCCCTCGGAGACCGAGACCGAGATCGGCCGGCGCCTTGCCGTGCTGTCGCCGATCCGGGCGCTGGCCTCGGTGCGCACCATCGGCGGCGGCACCTATCGCAAGCCGTTCATGACCTCCGGCCCGGTCTCCGGCTGGGCGGCGGAGACGGCGGCGCGGCCGCAGACCGACAGCCCGGTGCTGGCGGAGCTGGCCTTCCCGGCCATGGAGCTTTACGCCATGCCCGCCGCCACCCAGTCGCTGCTGGACGACGCGCAGGTGAATGTGGAGGAGTGGCTCGCCACCGAGGTGGACACCGCCTTCGCGAGCCAGGAGGGGGTGGCCTTCGTCACCGGCGATGGCGTGGCCAAGCCCAAGGGCTTCCTCGCCTACACCAAGGTGGCGGAGAGCGCCTGGGCCTGGGACAAGGTGGGCTATGTGGCCACCGGCGCGGCGGGGGCCTTCCCGTCCGCGACGCCGGCCGATCCGCTGCTGGACCTGGTCTATGCGCTGAAGGCGGGCTACCGGCAGAACGCCACCTTCGTCATGAACCGGCAGACGCAAGGCGCGGTGCGCAAGCTGAAGGACGAGAACGGCAACTACCTGTGGGCTCCGCCCGCCGGGGTGGGCCAGGGCGCCAGCCTCATGGGCTTCCCGGTGGTGGAAAGCGAGGCCATGCCCGACGTGGCGGCCGATGCCTACGCCATCGCCTTCGGCGACTTCCGCCGCTTCTATCTGGTGGTGGACCGCGCCGGGGTGCGGGTGCTGCGCGATCCCTATTCGGCCAAGCCCTACGTGCTGTTCTACACCACCAAGCGCGTGGGCGGCGGGGTGCAGGACTTCGACGCCGCCAAGCTGCTGAAGTTCGCGGTGAGCTGAGGGGGAGGGGTCTTCGTCCAAGGGCGCCGAAGACCCCTCTCCGGCTTGTGGTGCGGGGTAGGGTCCGCGTCTCACCGCCGTCGCCCTCCGGCTTGACCGGAGGGTCCATCTCTCCGCGTGTCCCAGCCTCCACGGTGTTACGGCTGCGTCTTCCCAGGCGGGGCCATGGGCCGTCCGCTCAAGCCGGACGGCGACGCTGGGAGGGGCGATGGCGACTGTGACACCTCTCTGCGTGTCTCCCCGCGCGGGCGAGGGACGGGTGGGAGCCGCATTACGACCGGGCGAGGGATACCCCCCCCGCCCCCTCAGTTCGGCAGCACCAGGCAGGCGCCGCCGGCCTTGCGCAGGCGGTCGCAGATTTTCATGCCCTCGGCCTTGGTCTGGGCCGGGAGGCGCACGCGATAGAAGGTGCGCGGGCCGCGCCCGCCCACCCGCGTCGCCACGATCACCGGGGTCAGGTCCGCGAATTCGGCGGGATAGCGGGTCGCCTCCCGGCGGAACGAGGCGAGCGCGATGTCGCGCACGTAATTGCCGGAGATCTGCACCCCCCAGGGGGCGAACAGCGGGTTGGCCGGCTCGCCCGCCAAGGGGGCTGGCGCGCCCTTGCGCAGGGCGGCGACGGTGGCAAGGCAGGCCTCCTGCGGGACGGCCGGGGCCTCGCCCGCCTTGTCGGTTCCCTTGTCCGCTGCTTTGTCGGCTCCCTGGCGCCGCAGCGCCGCCCAGTCCTCCGCCGGGCGGCCGGTGATGATGCGCACATAGGCGCGCGTCTCCTCCGGCAGGCCGCCACCATTGAGGAAGCCGGAGACGCGCCCGGGACCGGCATTGTAGGCCGCCGCCGCCAGCCCCAGATTGCCGAAGCGGCGGTTGAGGTCGGCGAGCAGCGCCGCGGAAGCCGGGATCGCCGCCTCCGGATCGAACGGATTTTCCAGCCCGCGCTCCTTCGCGGTGCCGGGCATGAACTGGGCGATGCCCTGCGCCCCCTTGTTGCTCACCACATGGGGGCGGAACGAGCTTTCGCGCCAGATGAGGCGGGTGAGGAAGGCGGCCGGCAGGCCCTCTTTTGCCGCCGCCGCATCGATGAGGCGGCAGATGGCCTGGTCCACCGTTTCGCCCCGCGCGGGACTGGCGGGCGCCGGATTTGCCGCCGCGGGATCGGAGGGAGCGGGCGCTGTCGATGCCGGCTTGTCCGGGGTGGCTTCACCCGCGCTCTGGCCGAAGGCCGGCCCGGCGCCGAGAAGGGCGACCATGGCAGCAGCGATGATCCGGCCGGCGCGCCTGTAACGGGGCGATGCGGCCGGCGCCATCCCTATCTCCCGCTGCCGAGCGGGCTGCCGAGGCTCTTCGCGGTGGCCTCGATCCAGTCGCGATGGAGCGACACCAATGTCACGCCGGTGACGCCGCCGCAGCCGCGGCTGCCTCCCGGCCCGGTGGCCCAGCCGGTGACGCCCGCCACCGCCCCGTCGCGGAAGGCGGGGCCGCCACTGTCGCCGGTGCAGGCGCCGGCCGCGCCCTCCGGCGCCGACAGGCGCACCATGATGCCCCCCGTGGTGCCGATGGAGGGCAGCGCCACCGTGCGCAGCGTTCCGGCACTCTTGGCCTGTCCATCGGCGATAACGCCATAGCCGGCGAGCAGGAAGGCGGTGCCCTTCTCGGGCAGGCCGTCGGCATTCGCCAGCCGGGCGGTGCGGAAGCGGCCGGGCAGGGGCTCGGCGAGCTTCACCAGGGCGAGATCGGGGGTCGGTCGGCGGGTCTGGAACTGGCCGGCATCGAAGCGCGGATGAACGGCGATGCGCTTCGCCGGCACCAGCTTCGGCGGTCCGTCGCCGATGATGGCCACCGCATAGTCCGCCGCCGGCGCCACGCAATGGGCTGCGGTGAGCACGAGATCAGGCGCAAGCACCGCGCCCGTGCAGGAGGCGCCGCGAGTGGAGACGATGAGCACCGTCTGCGCCGCCACCTCCGCCGCCGCCGGCGCACCGCCCACGATGGCCTGCGCCGCGCCTGGCGCAAGGAGGGCCGCGACGAGCGCGAAGGCGGGAAGGCGTGCGGCGATCATCTCCCGTTTCTGCCGCCCGCCGGGTGGTGCGTCAATGGCGGGCGGGGGCGGGGATTTCCTTTCCGCGCGGGGCGATGCCGTTCGGTCACAGCGCTGGCGACTGTGCGTCTTAGGCTTGGCCATTTGCGGTTTTTTGTTCGCGCGGTTTCCGGCGGCGGGGTTTGTTCAACCCGGTTTCGCTACCGTCCGTCCCGCCGGTGCCCGCCCTGCTGCCCCCTCCCCAGTCCTTCCCCGCAAGCGGGAGAAGGGGCGCATCGCTGTTTGCGTTGAGAGAAGTATCTCAATCCCGCGCAGCCGGTGAACCCTCTCCCGCTTGTGGGGGCGGGCAGGGTGGGGGCGGGCCGTTTCCGCATTCGCGATGGCCGGGCTTCCTCTGCCCGGCTTCGCCACCGTCCCGCCGCTGTGTCCCGCCCTGCTGCCCCCTCAGCCCTCCCCCGCAGGCGGTAGAGGGGGCGCATGGCGCGGGCGGAGATCTCTGTTTCCACCCCCTCCCCACCCACCGGAGCCTCCCATGGCAGACCTTGTCGCCGGCCCCGCCGCCGAGCCGCTCACGCGCGCCGAGGCGAAGGCCTATCTGCGCATCGACCACACGGACGAGGACGCCCTCCTCGACGCCCTCGTCACCGCCGCCCGGCGCCGGGTGGAGGTGGAGACCGGCCGCGCGCTGCTGGAGCAGACCTGGCGCTTCAGCCTCGATGCCTGGCCCCTGCGCGGCATCATCCCGGCGCCCCTGTCGCCGGTGCGCCAGATCCTCGGCGCCACCGTCGCAGCGGCGGACGGCACACCGGTGGCGCTGCCCGCCGGCGCCCTGACGCTGGTGGGCGATCGCGCCCCCGCCCTGTTCCGCGTGGAGCCGGGGCGGGTGAGCGCGCCGCTGGTACGCCATGGCGGCATCGGCATCACCTTCACCGCCGGCTATGGCCCGAACGCCGCCGATGTGCCGGCGGACCTGGTGCAGGCCGTGCGCCTGCTGGTGGCGCACTTCTACGAGCATCGCGATGGGCCGGGCGAGGCCACCGCGCTGCCCGCCGCCGTGCGGGCACTGCTGGCGCCCTATCGCGTGGTGCGGCTGTGAGCGTCGGGGCGCTGCGCCACCGCCTGACGCACCAGACCCCCGTGGACCTGCCCGATGGCGCCGGCGGTATCGTCCGCACCTTCCTCACCGTGGACGTGCTGTGGGGCGCCATCGAAGCCCTTTCCACCGACTACGGCATTGCCGAGGAGCGCCCGCGCGCGAGCCGCCTCCTGCGCCTCACCGTGCGTGCGCCCAACACCGTCGCCGCCGGCGACCGCCTGCTCCATGCCGGCCGCCGCTTCCATGTGGAGGCGGTGGTGGACGCGGACGGGCGCGGCCGCTTCCACCACATCCGCTGCCGGGAGGAAGAGACATGAAGGCCACCATCGGCACCAGCGGCCTGCAGGGCCTCGCCCAGCGCCTCGCCGCCCGCCACCTGCCGGCCGCCGAGGCCGAGGCCGCCGGCCGCGCGGCGCGGGAGCTGGCCGCCGAGATCACCGCCGAGACCGGGGTGCCCGCCGCCATCGCCGGATCGCCCCAGCGGCCGGTGGTGCGCGTCGCCGATCCCGCGCTGCTGGCGCGCATCCGTGGTGGGCTGGGGCGCCCGGGCGATCCCGTGCTCGACCGCATCCGCCTCGCCTTCGCCCGGAGGCGCAAATGAGTATCCCCGTCGACAGCCCGGCTCTCGCCCTGCGCGCGGCGCTCCACGCGGCCCTCGTTGCTGACGCGGCGCTCCTCGCCCTGCTGGGCGGGCCGCGCATCCATGATGTGCCGCCGGCGGAGGCGGACTTCCCGTTCGTGGCGCTGGGCGAGGCGGTGGTGGCCGATTGGTCCACCGCCACCGAGGCCGGCACCGAGCATGCGCTGACGCTCCACGTCTTCTCGCGCTCCGGCGGTCGGGTCGAGGCCTATGCGGTGGCCGCCGCCGTCGCCCAGGCGCTGCACGACGCGCCGCTGGCGCTCGCCGGCCACCGGCTCGCCAATCTGCGCGCCACCACCGCCGAAGTCCGCCGCGAGAGCGACGGGCGCACCTTCCATGCTCTGGTGCGGTTTCGCGCCGTCACCGAGCCCCTTTGAGTTTCGGAGAAACGAGATGGCCGCGCAGAAGGGCAAGGACCTGCTTCTGAAGATGCATGACGGCACCCAGTTCACCACCGTGGCGGGCCTGCGCTCGCGCACCCTGGCCTTCAACGCCCAGAGCGTGGATGTGACCCACTCCGAGAGCGCCGGGCGCTGGCGCGAGCTGCTGGACGGGGCCGGGGTGAAGCGTGCGTCGGTCTCCGGCTCCGGCGTGTTCAAGGATGCCGCCTCCGACGCGCTGGTGCGGCAGACCTTCTTCTCCGGCGCGCTGGCCTCCTGCCAGGTGGTGATCCCGGATTTCGGCACGATCACCGGGCCGTTCCAGATCACCGCGCTGGAGATCGCCGCCGAGCACGACCGCGAAGTGACCTTCGACCTGACGCTGGAAAGCGCTGGGGAACTTGCGTTCGCGGCGCTCTGACGCCGGCCCATTCCCCGAAAGGACATCCCATGCCCAATGCCCGACGCGGCGAGATCGCGGCCGTGCTCGATGGACGCGTGCGCGTCCTGGTGCTCACCCTCGGCGCCCTCGCGGAGCTGGAGAGCGCGTTCGGCGCCGACGACCTCATGGCGCTGGCCGCGCGCTTCGAAAAAGGCCGCCTGTCGGCCCGCGATGCGGCGCGCATCATCGCCGCCGGCCTCAACGGGGCAGGCGAGAGCGTGACCCTCGCCGAGGTGGAGCGCATGCGCGCCGATGGCGGCGCGGCGGGCTTCGCGCGCATCGTCGCGGAGCTTCTTGCCATCACCTTCGCGGCCGATGCGACGGGGCAGGCGTCGGCGTCCCCTCCGTCGCCGCAGCGGACCTGAGGCCGGCGCCCGCAGCCGCCCGTCCCTTTCCCTGGGCGGCGGCCATGGGCGCCGGCTTCGGCCTGCTGCGGCTTAGCCCCGATGCCTTCTGGCGCATGACGCCGCGCGAGCTGGCCGCCGCCGTCTCGGCTCTTCTGCCGCCCGCGCCGGACCACCTTTCGCGACCCGACCTGTCCGCGCTGATGAAGCGCTTCCCCGATCTGTCCTGAGGCCGACCCATGACCGAGACCGTCGATATCGCCATCGAGGTGGACACCCGCACCGCCAAGGCAGCGCTGGGCGAAGTGGAGGTGTCCGCCAAGGGCTTCGCCTCGGCGCTGGCTTCCGCCTTCACCGGCATCGCCGTGCAGGGCAAGGACCTCGGCAGCGTGCTGGAGCAGCTCGCCGCGCGGCTCTCCAACCTTGCCCTCACGGCGGCCCTGAAGCCGTTGGAGAGCGGGCTGTCCTCGCTCTTGTCAGGGGCGGCCGGTGGGCTCGGCTTCGCCCATGGCGGGGTGATCTCGGAAGGCCGGGTGATGCCGTTCGCGCGCGGCGGCGTGGTGGCGGCGCCAACCTATTTTCCGCTCGGCGGCTCCAGTCTCGGCCTCATGGGCGAGAAGGGGGCGGAGGCCATCCTGCCTTTGGCGCGCGGCGCCGATGGCAAGCTCGGCGTGCGCTCGGCCGAAGGGGCGGGACGCGCGGCGGTGACGGTGAATGTCTCCACGCCGGACGTGGCCGGCTTCCGTCGCTCGGAGGCCTATCTGTCCGGCCTGGTGGCACGGGCGGTGGCGCGCGGACAGCGCGGGGCGTGAGCGCTGGGGTTCAGCTTCAGCGTGCGCTCTTCCACGGGTCGCTGGTGTCGGTGGCGGTGGTGCCGCTGCCGGACGGGGTACCGCCGAACTGGTTCGGCGCGCCGGTGAGGGCGGTGCCGCTGAAGCCTTCCGCCCTCACCGTTGCGCCGGTGCGCACGCAGGAGGTGCCGCCCGGCACCTTCTGGAAGCCGGCGCCGTACTGGGCGCAACTGGTATCCTCTTTCTTCGCGGCCGCCGACTGGGCCTGCGCGCTCCCCGCCAGAGGGAATGCGGCCAGGAGGAGCGCGGCGAGGCCGGCGGCCAGCGCGCCGACCGCCCGCGACGGGCGTCGGCCCACGGGCGCAAAGCGCATGGCGCGCGGCGCGGGGCAGGGCGGGAACGAAGCGGCGTCGGGCATGGTGCGGGTCCAGATTGAGCCCGCCGCATCAAGGCGGGCCGGCCGACCATAGCGCGCCCGAGGCCGCACGAAAATCCCCGCTGCGCGGGCGCGGGCGTGCCTTAAGGTCAGGTCGGCACTGGAAAAACAGCCGCGTAGTTACCGTGCCGACGCCGTCCGGCATAGCGCGCGATCCGGTCGGATTAGCTCACGCTGATGGGTGGATCGCCCTCTCGGTCCAGGAAAACGCGGCGTCCGATCAAGTCGAGACGCAGGCAGACCCGCGCGTATTCCATCCGGGTGACGGCGCACAAGGAGGCTGCGCGGGACGGTGACCGAAACCCGTGCGAGCGCTCCGCGCGCATGCGTCCGTCAGAGGGCTGCAGCGCATGCAGCTCTTGGGTGACCACATGCCGTTAGCGACGCGCCTGTCGCGACCGGCCCCAAGGCGCCGGGGCTCTGGCGCGACGGTTTCGGACGGGAAGTCGCGACGCCGGTGTGGGCCGACAACAGGATGCGGGCCGACAGCCGGAGCCTCGAATACGCGCGATGAAGACGGGCCATGCGAACGTGTCGCCCGTCTTTGGAAATGCAAGCACAGGCCGCATCCGTTCTGCCGATCCGGATGCGGGCCCTGTTCATCCGCCGCCCGTAGGCGACAGGCGTGTCTCGCTCCGATGGGGCACTCCGGCGGTGTGCCGAGTGCCAGCCATCGGGGAAGCGAACCTCACTTCTTGGCGGCGGCCTTGGGGGCCTTCGCAGCGGCAGGCTTCGGAGCAGCGGCCTTGGGCGCAGCAGCCTTCTTGGCGGCCGGCTTCGCAGCAGCCTTGGGGGCGGCAGCCTTAGGGGCAGCAGCCTTGGCTTCCGGCGCAGGTGCGGCCTTCGCAGCAGCGGGCTTCGCAGCCTTGGCCGCGGGCTTGGGAGCGGCCGCCTTCGCGGGGGCTTTCACCTCGGCGGGCTTGGCGGCAGGCTTCGCTGCGGCCTTGGCCGGGGCCTTCGCAGGCTTCTCGGCGGCGGGCTTGGCAGCCTTGGCGGATGCAGCCTTCGGTGCCGGCGACTTGGCCGCGACGGCCTTCGGGGCAGGCTTCTCAGCCGCGGGCTTGGGTGCCGCAGCTTTGGGCGCTGCGGCCTTCTTGGCGGCGGCGGGCTTCGCGGCGGCCTTGGGGGCAGCAGCGGGCTTTGCAGCAGGCTTGGGGGCTGCAGCCTTCGGAGCAGCGGCCTTGGGTGCCGCGGCTTTCGCGGGGGCCTTCGGTGCGGCGGCCTTCGGGGCAGCTGCGGGAGTCGCTGCGGTCTTGGGTGCTGTGCTTTTGGCAGCAGCCGCCTTGGGAGCGGCCTTCGCCGCAGCCTTCGGGACGGGTGCCTTTTCGGCGGGTTTCTCTGCGGCGGCGGCCGGCTTTTTTGCGGGCTTGGTGGCCATGCTTTCGCTCCATGCTCAACGGGGCGGAGCAAAGTCAAGGCGTCACGTTCAACTATGTCAAGGCCGTCTCTACTGTTTTCGCCTAAGAATTGGGGAATAGGGGCATCATATGGCCGCCTTCCATGAGATTTTGTTCCCGCTGGAGGTCGCGCTGGGCGCTTCAGGCGGTCCCGAGCGCGTCACCGAGGTGATCACTACAGCATCCGGACGCGAGGAACGCAACACGCGACAGGCTGATTCGCGCCGTCGCTGGGACGCCGGATACGGGGTGAAGAGCCTCGCCGCGCTCGCCGATGTGGTGAGCTTTTTCGAGGAGCGTCGCGGGCGTCTCTACGGCTTCCGCTGGCGCGATCGCCTCGACCATTCCTCCGCGCCGCCGGGACACGCGATGACACCCCTCGACCAGGTGATCGGAACCGGCGACGGCGCGCGCGCAACCTTCGCTCTGGTGAAGACCTACGGCGGTCTCCATGCGCCCTATGCGCGGGCCATCACCAAGCCGGTTCCTGGCAGCGTGCGCGTCTCCGTAAACGGGGTTGAATACATTGAAAATACGCATTTTTCTCTGGATGCGACGCGCGGCGAAATCACCTTCGCGGCGCCTTCCGTTCCCCCCGCGTCCGCCGTCGTGTCGGCCGGTTTTTCCTTCGATGTGCCGGTGCGTTTCGACACCGATTTCCTCGAGGTGAATCTCTCCGCTTTCGCCGCGGGCGACATCCCGCGCATCCCCGTCATCGAGATCCGCGTGTGAGGCGAAATGCGCACCCTTCCTTCTGCACTCGCGACCCATATGGCGTCGGGCGCCACCACCCTGTGCCATGCCTGGCGCGTGACGCGGAGCGACGGCCTCGTCACCGGCTTCACCGACCATGATCGCGACCTCGTGGTCGATGGCGTCACCTGCAAGGCGGCATCGGGCATTTCCGGCTCGCAGAGCACGCTGGCAGCCGGCCTTGCAGTGACCGGCGCCGAGGTGTCGGGCGCGCTGTCCCACGATGCGCTGTCGGAGGACGATCTCGCCGCCGGCCTTTATGACGGCGCGTCCATCGACCTGCTGCTGGTGAATTGGCAGGACCCCGGCCAGCACCTGCTGCTGCGGCGAGGCACCATCGGCGAGGTGCGTGCCCAGGACGGCGTCTTCACCGCCGAGATCCGCAGCCTCTCCGATGGCCTGAACCAGACCCGCGGGCGGCTGTTGTCCTCGACCTGCGATGCCGATCTCGGCGACGCGCGCTGCGGCGTGGACCTCACACTCCCGGCCCATGGGGCGAACGCCACGGTGGTGGCGGTCGAGGGCGCGCTGAGCCTGCGCGTCAGTGGCCTGTCCACCTTTGAGAAGGCGGCCTTCGCACGCGGTCGCGCACGGTTTTCCAGCGGCGCCAATGCGGGCTTCGTCACTGAGGTGAAGGCGCATCTCGTAGATGCCGAAGGGGTGCTGCTGCGCCTGTGGCAGCGCCCAACCTTCGCGGTGGTCGAGGGGGATGTGATCGTGCTGACGGCCGGCTGCGACAAGCAGTTTTCGACCTGCCGCGACCGTTTCGTGAACGCGCTCAATTTCCGCGGGTTCCCGCACATGCCGGGCAACGATTTCGTCATCTCCGTCGCCATTCCCGGCGAGGGCGGATACGACGGGAGCCTCATGGAATGACCGCGCCCCTCACCCGTGCCGCCGTCCTCAAAGAGGCGCGCAGCTGGATCGGCACGCCCTACCTCCATCGCGCCTCGCTGAAGGGGCAGGGGGCGGATTGCCTCGGCCTCGTGCGCGGAGTGTGGCGAGAACTGATCGGCCCCGAGCCGGAGGACATGCCGTCCTATGCGCCGGATTGGGCCGAGGCCGGCCGTCGCGAGACCCTGGCGGAGGCGGCGGGGCGCTGCCTCAATGTGGTGCCGGTGGAAGCGGCGCAGCCCGGCGACGTGCTGCTGTTCCGCTTCCGCGCGCACCTTCCGGCCAAGCACGCGGCGATCCTCTCAGACGGCGGCCGCATGGTCCACGCCTATGACGGCGCGCGGGTGTGCGAGGGCCATCTGGCGCCCTGGTGGCGCCGCCGCCTCGCCTTCGCCTTCGCCTTTCCGGGTGTCGCGTAGCGCCCCTTTCCAGATCCTGAGGACATCCCATGGCGACCCTGCTTCTCGGCGCGGCCGGCAGCCTTGTCGGCGGCGCGCTGTTCGGGCCCGTCGGCGCCATCGCCGGGCGGGCGCTGGGCGCCCTCGGCGGCGCGGTCATCGATGGCGCGCTGTTCGGCGGCAACCGCTCGCGCAACACGGAAGGCCCGCGCCTCACCGACCTCGACGTGATGGGCTCCACCGAGGGCACGCCACTGCCGCGCGTCTATGGCCGTGCGCGTCTTGCCGGCCAGGTCATCTGGGCGACGAAGCTGAAGGAGGTGGCCACCACCTCCACCCAGTCCACCGGCGGCAAGGGCTCCAGCCTCAAGTCCTCCGCGCCCACCACCACGACCTACACCTATTACGGCAATTTCGCCGTGGCGGTGTGCGAGGGGCCGGTCTCGCGCATCGGCCGCATCTGGGCCGACGGCAAGCTGCTGGACACCCGCCGCATTACCGTGCGCCTCCATCTCGGCGACGCGGCGCAGGTGCCCGATCCCCTCATCGAGGCGCGGCAGGGGGTGGGCGCGACGCCGGCCTATCGCGGCGTCGCCTATGTGGTGTTCGAGAACCTGGAGCTGACCGACTACGGCAATCGCCTGCCCCAGATCACCGTGGAGGTGGAGCGTGCGGTGGGCGCGCTGGAGCGGCAGGTGCGGGCGGTGACGCTGATCCCCGGCGCCAGCGAGTTCGCCTACGACACCCGCACCATCCGCCAGTTGCACGGGCGGTCGCGCTATGGCCGGGAGAACCGCCATGTCAGCACCGCGTCGAGCGATTTCGAAGTGGCCATCGACCAGCTCACGGGCACCTGCCCGAACGTGGAGCGTGTGTCCCTCGTGGTGGCGTGGTTCGGCGACGACCTGAGGGCCGGCGCCTGCACCGTGCGCCCGCGCACCGAGCGCACCGACAAGACCACCTCCGTCGCCTGGACCGTGGGCGGCGAGACGCGGTTCAGCGCCCTCGCCGTCTCCCAGTACGAGGGCCGCTCGGCTTATGGCGGCACGCCCTCCGACGACAGCGTGGTGCGGGCCATCGCCCGGCTGAAGGAGGCTGGCCTTAAGGTGACGCTGAACCCCTTCGTGATGATGGACATTCCCGCCGCCAACACCCGCCCCGATCCCTGGACCGGCGCTGCCGCCCAGCCGGCCTATCCCTGGCGCGGGCGCATCGTGTGCGATCCCGCGCCCGGCCGGCCGGGCTCGGCGGACGGAACCGCCGCCTGCCGGGCGCAGGTGGCGGCCCTGTTCGGCAGTGCCGCGCCGGGGGATTTCACCCGCTACGGCACCAGCGTGTTCTATCACGGCCCGGCCGAATGGAGCCTCAGGCGCATGGTGCTCCACTACGCGCATCTGGCGGTGGCGGCGGGGGGCGTGGAGGCCATCCTCATCGGCTCGGAGATGGTGGCGCTCACCCGCCTCACCGACGACACCGGCGCCTGTCCCGCCGCCGAGGCGCTGGCCGCCCTCGCCGCCGACGTGAAGGCGGTGGTGGGCTCCGGCATTCGCGTCTCCTACGCCGCCGACTGGACTGAATATGGCGCGCAGGTGATGGCCAACGGCGACGTGCGCTTTCCGCTGGATGTGGTGTGGAGCGCGCCGGCGGTGGACTTCATCGGCATCGATTTCTATCCGCCGCTGGCCGACTGGCGCGACGGCGCCGGCCATCTCGATGCGGCACTCGCCAGCGACATCCACGACCGCGCCTATCTGAAGGCCAATCTCACCTCCGGCGAGGCGTTCGACTGGTTCTATGCGGATGAGGCCGCCCGCGCCGCGCAGGTCCGCACCCCCATCGCCGACGACGCCCATGGCGAGCCGTGGCTGTATCGCCAGAAGGACCTCAAAGCGTGGTGGGCCAATGCCCATCACGAGCGCATCGCCGGCACCCGCCTTGCCGTGCCCACGGCGTTCGCGCCCGGCGCCAAGCCCATCCGCCTGATGGAGACGGGCTGCCCCGCCGTGGACAAGGGCGCCAACCGGC
Source organism: Xanthobacter oligotrophicus (assembly GCF_008364685.1). GTDB lineage: Bacteria > Pseudomonadota > Alphaproteobacteria > Rhizobiales > Xanthobacteraceae > Xanthobacter > Xanthobacter oligotrophicus. The sequence goes on along the minus strand of NZ_VTTL01000002.1, from coordinate 237,735 downwards.
CGAGCGTCTTTCCCGACGCCAAGTCGTCCGAGAACGCCCTGCCGCCCTTCTCCACCGGCGCGCGGGACGACCTCGTCCAGCGCCGCTTCCTGGAGGCTGTGCTCGGCGCCTTCGCCCCCGATGCGGACGATGCCGACAACCCGCCTGCGCCGCTCTACGGCGGGCGGATGGTGGAGCAGGCCTTCGCCTGGACCTGGGACGCGCGGCCCTTCCCGCAATTTCCGCTTGCCGAGACCGTGTGGGCGGATGGCGCGAACTGGGCCACCGGCCATTGGCTCACCGGCCGCCTCGGCGGCGCGCCCCTCGACGGGCTGGTGGCGACGCTCTGCGCCGATTTCGGCGTCGGCGATGTGGACGCCACAACCCTCTCCGGCGGGGTGGACGGCTATGTGGTGGACCAGCCCATGGCCGGCCGCGACGCGCTGGAGCCTTTGGCCCGTGCCTTCGCCTTCGAGGCGGGGGAGGCGGAGGGCCGCATCGCCTTCCGCCCCCATGGCGTCGGGACGGTGAGCGAGATCGGCGTCGACGACCTGGTGCGGAGCGAGGATGACCCGCTCCTCTCCGCCACCCGCGCGCAGGAGAGCGAGCTGCCGCTGCAGGTCTCCATCGGCTTCGTGGACAGCCTGAAGGATTATCGCCGCGCCACCGTCTCCTCCCGTCGCCTCAAGGGTGGCAGCCGCCATGTGAGCCATGCGGACCTTGCCGTGGTGGCCTCCGACGCGGCGATGGCGCGGGCCGCCGACATCTGGCTTCAGGGCCTGTGGGCGGGGCGCGAGACCTTCACCTTTTCGCTGCCGCCCTCGCATCGCGCGCTGGGGCCGGGCGACCTCGTGCGCCTCACCCTCGACGGGCGGTCGCGGCTGCTCGAAATCACCCGCGTGGAGGAGGCGGAGGCGCTGGCCGTCACCGCCCGCAGCATCGAGCCGGAGGTGTTCGACGCGGCATTGGCGCCCGCCTCCGGCGGCAGCGTGGCGCTGCCCGCCGTTTCAGGCCCGCCGGAGGTGATGGTGCTGGACCTGCCGGCCCTGTCGGAGGCGGAACCCGTTCCGTTGCAATATCTTGCCGCCGCCGCCACGCCCTGGCCGGGGACGCTGGCCATCTGGCGCTCGGGCGATGGCGAGAGCTTCGAGGTAGTGGCGCCGGTCACCGCCTCCGCCACCTTCGGCACGCTGATCTCTGACCTTTCGCCGGGGCCGGTCTGGCGCTTCGACCGCTCCAACAGCGTGGACGTGCTGCTGCAATCCTCACTCCTCATCCCGGCTCGTGAAAGCGAGGTGCTGGCCGGCGCCAATCTCACCGCTTTGGTGGCGGAGGGGCGGGCGCTGGAACTCATCGCTTTCACCGGGGCCGAGCTGATCGACACCGACACCTACCGCCTCTCCGGCCTGCTGCGGGGCCTTGCCGGCACCGAGGCGGCGGGCTCCGAAAGCTGGCCGGCGGGCACGCGCCTGGTGCGCATCGACGGCACGCTGGTGAGCGTGGCGAGCGGCCTCTCGGCGCTGGGGCGCAGCTCCATCTACCGGGTGGGCGCGGCGCGGGACGACCAGGGATCGGAGGATGTCACGGAAGTGACCGCCACCGCCTCCGGCCTCGCCCTGCGTCCGCTGTCACCGGTGCATGTGAGCGGGCGGCGCACTGCGGAGGGCGTGGCGCTCTCCTTCATCCGCCGCACCCGCATCGCCGGTGACGGCTGGGACGCGCTGGAGGTGCCCCTGGGCGAGGCCAGCGAGGCCTACCGGGTGGAGATCCTCTCCGGCCCCAGCGTGGTGCGCGCCTTCGAGGTGAACGCGCCGCAGCTGCTTTATGTGGCGGCGGACGAGGCGGCCGATTTCGGTGCGCCGCAAGCCACCCTCACCGTGCGCGTCGCCCAGCGCTCCGCCAGCGTCGGCCTGGGCGCGGCGGTAACGGCGGTGGTGGTGCCGTAGCACGCCGTTTGAAACCATTTGCCGGATGGGCGCCCGCAGCTCTTGCCGGGACTTTTGGCAATGTCATGGCCGGGCTTGTCCCGGCCATCCACGCGGCCAGGCTGGAAACGATTTTTCGTACGTTGTCCAAGCGGTTCGGCGTGGATGCCTAGGACCAGCCCGGGCATGACGGGGGTGATTGCGGCAATGCCTATTTTTTGATTTCAGAACAGCATCTTAAGCCCCGGCTCTCCTTCCGCTCGCGCTCCGGTCGGCCGGGGCATGCCGGCGCCTCCGCATTCTCTCCCCAACCCTCTCCGAGGTCCCCATGACCGACCAGTCGGCGAACCTGGCGCTGCCCTATATCGCGGCGGCGCAGGCGCAGAAGCATGTCACCCACAATGAGGCCATCCGCCGCCTCGATGCCTTCGTGCAACTGGTGCTGGAGAGCGCCACCACCACCGCCCCGCCGACCACCCCCGCCGAGGGCGCGCGCTGGTTCGTGCCGGCCGGCGCCACTGGCGCCTTCGCCGGGCACGCCGGCACCATCGCCGCCTATGAGCAGGGTGCGTTCGACTTCCTGCCGGTGGCCCAGGGCTTCCTCGCCTTCATCCGCGACGAGGGCCGGCTGGCGCTGTTCGACGGCGCCGCCTTCGTCTCGCCGTTCGCGGCGAGCGCCCACCGCGCCACCATCGCGGGCCGGGTGATGGAGGAGGACGTGGCGCTCACCGGCGCCTTCGTCGCGACCACCATGTCCATCCCGGACCGCGCCATCGTGCTCGCCGTCTCCACCCGGACGCTCACCGCCGTCACCGGCGCAACTTCCTACGATTGCGGCATTTCCGGCGAAGTCTCCAAGTTCGGCGGCAGCCTCGGGGCGGCGGCGGGTTCCTCCAATGTGGGCGTCATCGGCCCCACCGCCTTCTACGCCGCGACGCCGGTGCGCCTCACCGCCAACGGCGGCAGCTTCTCCGGCGGCACGGTGCGGGTCGCCCTCCACCTGCTGCTGTGCTCAGCGCCCGAGGCCTGAGCCCGCGCGCGCCTTTCCATCCATCGGAGATCCCCATGCCCTACGATCCCGCCCGCGATCCCCTGAAGGGACTGGCGTCGTCCCTGTCGTCGCCGGCGCGCCGGCTCGCGCGCATCACCCCCGCCGACGGCGCCGACCTTGCCACCTATGCCAAGGCCCTGTGGGTCTACGTGCCCGAGGACGTGGCCGGCGGCGTCGCCACCATCCGCATCACGCCGGTGGCCGGCGGCGATGCCGACACGGTGGATGTGCTCGCGCTCCCCGGCCTCCAGCCGCTGCCGCCCTGCCAGGTGCGTCGCGTGTGGGCCACCGGCACCAGCGCGGGGCTCGCCATCTACGCCCTTACCGACCGCTGAACGCCGCGGCGCCACGGCTGCCGTCCTGAGGCCGCGCGGCCGTCCACGGCGCGGGCATCGAACCATCGAGGTTCCCATGCTGTCGCTTTCCCTCTCCCTCGTTTCGCTCTGGCGACGCGGCCTGCCCCTTCGAAAGGTGGTGGGCGGCGTCGCCTACGGGCGATTGCGAAGCCGCACCGGCGGCTTCCTGACCTCCGGCAATGGCCGGGCTCTCTACGGAAGGATTTCATGATGTTGTTGATCGACGATCCCGATTTCATCGCGGTCCAGGAAGCCACCCGCTACGCGCGCGCCTCCGAAGTGGCGCTGCCGTCCGCGCTGGGCTGGGGCACGGGCCTCTATCCCATCACCAAGGTCGGCTATTGCGACCTCGGGGCCGGTACCCGCCAGGGCTATGCCGCGGGCTACAGCCCCTGGACATCCGCCGAATACCTGGCATGCCGGGCCGGCACGCAGGTCTATATCTCCGCGACCGGCTCCGACAGCTCCGGTGCCGGCACCATCGGATCGCCCTATCTGACGGCCAACAAGGCGATCCAGGTCGCCAATGCGGCAGGTCAGCCGGCCACCATCTGGTTCGCCGCGGGCACCTACACCCGCTCGGCGGGCGGCGGCTTCATCAACGCGCCCGGAGCGACCACGCTGCCCACGGTTCCCCTGTGCCTCATGGCCTACAACGGAATTGTGAAGTTCGGCTGTAACGACACGTACACCTGGGTCGCCGACGCCACCTATACCAACACCTACAAGATCACCCGGTCGTCGGCCGGCTCGGTCTACAACCCGTTCCTGCGCGACCGCTTCGGCAATGCGGTGATGTACACCAAGGCCGCGAGTGCGGCCGCCTGCAATGCCCGTCCGGGGTCCTGGTACACGGACAACGTGACGGTCTATGTCAATCCGTTCGATGGTGCCGCCGTGACCGATGCCACGGCGTCGGTGTACCTGACCTCGGATACCTTCGCGATCAACTGGGGCTCCGCGCCGCAGCACTTTTTCGTGGATTCCAATGACGAGGCCTCGGCCTGGGACATCATGGGAAGCCGCGTCAAGATGTTCGGCACCGCCTATGCTGCGAGCCCGAAGATCCTCGCCATGCGCCGGGTCTCGGCCCGGTATGCCAGCTCGACCTCGTCGGACTACTGGAACGGCTTCGGCTTCGACAATTGGTGGGGCCTGATCTGGCTGGAAGGCTGCTATGCCGGTCGCGCCAGCGCGGACTGCTTCAACTTTCACAACACGCTGGGGACGCAGCCGCTCTATGTGGTCACGCTCAATTGCCGGGGCGTGGATACGGGCGTGTTCGGGGCGGGGTCCAACAATGGCCTCACCTTGCACGAGAACGTCATCGGCATCGATGTGGCTGGCCGCTACGAGTTTAACCAGGGCGGCACGCTGCGGAACATCAACACGTCCAAGTGCCTCGCCCACGGCTCGACCTTCATGAGCGATCGCGGCGATCTCTATCTCTCCGGCGGAACGGTTCCTCCGACCGAGGTGGGCACGCTCAACACCGCTCAGATCTGGCTGTCCGAGTGCGTGGTCAGCCCGTCCGGCCCGACCTCCTACGGCATCAATGTGGGAACGGGCGGCGCGGTCTATGTGCGCAACATGCCCACCCTCGGCGGCCGCATCTTCGGCAGCGTCTCAACCTGGCTCTGATACCATCGGCCCCGGTCTTCGACCGGTGCCGAGTGGGTCACGCTCAAGCGCCGCGCGGGCTAGGCCAAAGGCCCATGAGCAAAGCTCACAGGCCTTTGTACGAGCCCGGCGCTGCTTCGGCGTCTGAACCGGCCGGCCGCCCCCTCACGGGGGCGGCCATTTTTATGTCCCCAGTCGAGGTGCTCCATGGCCAAGACCAGCTTCGCGCCGGCGCTCGCCGCCGTGCTCCGCCACGAGGGCGGCTATTCCAACCATCCCGACGACCCCGGCGGCCCGACCATGAAGGGCATCATCCAGCGGGTCTATGACGGTTACCGGCGCGGCAAGGGCCTTGCCGTGCGTCCGGTGCGCGAGATCGAGGAAAGCGAACTCCAGGAGATCTACCGCCGCCAGTATTGGGACGCCGTCCGTGCCGACGAGCTGCCCGAGGGTATCGATTATGTGGTGTTCGACGGGGCGGTGAATTCCGGCCCCGGCCAATCGGTCAAATGGCTGCAGCGGGCGCTGGGCCTGCCGGCGGATGGCGAGATGGGTGCGGTGACGCTGGCCGCCGCCTACGTTGCGGCGGAGACGGCGCCGGCCCGGCTCGTGGAGGACATCTGCGACCGCCGCCTCGCCATGCTGAAGGCGCTTCGCACCTGGCCGGTGTTCGGCCGCGGCTGGGGGCGGCGGGTGGAGGATGTGCGCAAGGCCGGCAAGGCCTGGGCCACGGGTACCTGGGCGACCGGCGCCGGCCCGGCCCGCCGCATCCCGGTGCTGGAGAGTCATGGAACTGCGATCCCGTCCGGCAAGGCGCCTGTCGCCAGTGCCCGCCCGGCGCCAAAGCCGCAGGCGGGGGCCGGGGCGGTGGCGGGCGGCGTCGCCGCGTCCGCTGTGTCCGAGGCGGCCCGCCAGATCGCTCCCCATGCGCAGGCGTCCTCGACCCTCGCGCTGGTCTTCACGGGCCTGACGCTGCTGGGCCTCGCCCTCACCCTCGGCGGCGTTGCCTATGTGTGGTGGAGCGCCCGCGCCGGGGCGCGCCGGGCGGCGACGCTGGATCTTCTGCCCGCGGGGCCGGCGTCGTGAGCGGCCTTGCCCACCTTCTCGGCTATGGCGTGCCCTGGTGGCTCTGGGGCATGGCCGGCCTCCTCGCCGTCGCGGCGCTGGCGCGGGTGGCGGGACCGCGCGCGGCGCTCGCGGCGGCGGCCGTGCTCGCCGTCGTCCTCGCCCACCGGAAGGGTGCGCAGCAGGGCTATTCCCACGCCATGAAGGAAGGAGAACGCGATGCCGAGCGCATCCTCGATACGGCCCGCGCTGCGCGCTCTGGCGCTGATCGGCGCGATAGCGATGCTCGCCGGCTGCGCGACGACGACGGGTTCCGCCGCGAGTAAGGTCTATTGCGGCGCCGCCCAGCCCATCCGCTGGTCGGCGGCCGACAGCGACGAGACCATCCGCCAGGCCAAGGCCCATAATGCGGTGGGCCGCCGCCTGTGCGGCTGGAAATGAACCGTCGCGATTTCCGGCGCGCGCGGCCCTGCGGCGCCGTTCACGCTTGCTCCACCGCGCGCCTCTGTCATTCTCAACCGGCCGGGCGGCGAGGATGAAAACGTTATCCCTCCAAAAGGGGGATGCCGGCCGGCTGGCGCGTGCTCTAATACCAACGGCGCCTGAGCTTGACTCATGGGCCGTTGGTACAAGCCAGCGCGGCGCATGAGCGTGACCCTCTCGGCATCGGTCGAAGACCGGGGCCGTTGGTATAAGAGGTGGAAGCCGAAGCCGGAGGAAACCTGTGCGTCTTTTGGTGGTCGAGGACGATCCCGAGCTGAACCGACAGCTGGTCGAGGCCCTGTCCGACGCAGGCTATGCGGTGGATCGCGCCTATGACGGCGAGGAAGGGCAGTATCTGGGCGAGACCGAGCCCTATGATGCCATCGTCCTCGACATCGGCCTGCCCAAGCTCGACGGCATCTCGGTGCTGGAGAGCTGGCGGCGCGCCGGCAAGGTCACCCCGGTGCTGATCCTCACCGCCCGCGATCGCTGGAGCGACAAGGTGCAGGGCTTCGATGCCGGCGCCGACGATTATGTGGCCAAGCCCTTCCATATGGAGGAAGTGCTGGCCCGCCTGCGCGCCCTGCTGCGCCGCGCCTCCGGCCACGCCTCCAGCGAGATGACCTGCGGGCCGGTGCGGCTCGACACCCGCTCCGGTCGGGTCACGGTGGAGGGCAATGCGGTCAAGCTCACCTCCCACGAATACCGGCTGCTGAGCTATCTCATGCATCATGCCGGGCGGGTGGTGTCGCGGGGGGAGCTGGTCGAGCACCTCTACGACCAGGATTTCGACCGCGATTCCAACACCATCGAGGTGTTCGTCGGGCGCCTGCGCAAGAAGCTCGACTGCGACGTGATCCAGACCGTGCGCGGCCTCGGCTATCTGCTGGCCGCGCCGGAAGGAACGCGCTAACGCGCGCAACGATGATGGCAACAGCCTCGCGGCCCTCCGAATACGCCCCCGGCTCGCTCGCCTTCCGCCTGGTGCTCTCGGCGATGGGCATCACCGTGGTGGTGCTGCTGGTGGTGGGGTTCGTCCTGTCCTCGCTCTACCGCACCGCCGCCGAGCGGGCCTTCGACCGGCGGCTCGACGTGTATCTCAAGACCATCGTGGCCGAGGTGGCCAACGCGACCGACGAGGCACTCCCCGAACCGGTGGCCCTTGGCGATCCCCTGTTCGCCTTCCCCAATTCCGGCTGGTACTGGCAGATCACCCTCCTTTCCAATGGCGAGGCCCGGTGGCGCACCTCGCGCTCGCTGGTGCAGGGCAGGCTGCCGCTGCTGGCTGCCCAGGGCATCACCGGCCGGCCAGGCCTCATGCGCGAGGGCTATGTGAAGGGCCCACGCGGGGAAGCGCTGCGCCTTGCCGAGCGCGACGTGGATCTCGGCGCCAACGAGCGCTACGTGGTCTCGGTGGCGGCGGTGGCCTCAGAGCTGGACGAGGAGATTTCCGCCTTCAACCTGGCGCTCGCCGGCACGCTGGTGGTGCTCGCCTGCGCCTTCCTGCTGGTGGTGATGGTGCAGGTGCGCTTCGGACTGATGCCGCTGACGCGCATCTCCAAGGTGCTCGCCGACGTGCGCTCCGGCAAGGCGGAGCGGCTGGACGGCCCGTATCCGGACGAGATCGTGCCGCTGGTGCGGGAGGTCAACGCCCTCATCGATGCCAACAAGGAGATCGTGGAGCGCGCCCGCACCCATGTGGGCAACCTCGCCCACGCTCTGAAGACACCGCTCTCGGTGCTGATGAACGAGGCCGGCACGCGGGACGATCCCCTCGCCATGCGGGTGCGCGACCAGGCCGGGGTCATGCGCGACCAGGTGGCCCATCACCTGGAGCGCGCGCGGATGGCGGCCCGCGTCTCCGTGGTGGCGAGCGTGTGCGAGGTGACCCCCGTCATCACCGCGCTGGCCCGCACCATGGAGAAGATCCACCGCACCAAGGACCTCGCCATCGAGGTCCACATCCGCGACGATGTTCACTTCCGCGGCGAGCAGCAGGATTTGGAGGAGATGGTGGGCAACCTCGTGGACAATGCCTGCAAGTGGGCCTCGTCCCGGGTCGAGCTGGAGGTCTGCGTCGGCCAGCCGAAATCGCCCGGCGACCGGGTGTTCTTCCATGTCATCATCGACGACGACGGGCCGGGGCTGGACCCGGCGCGTCGGGTGGACGTGGGCCGGCGCGGGCGGCGGCTCGACGAATCGAAGCCGGGCTCGGGGCTCGGCCTGTCCATCGTGCACGAGCTGGCGCTGCTTTATGGCGGCCGCTTCGAGCTGAGTTCCGCGCCCATCGGCGGCCTGCGCACCGAGCTGGTGCTGCCCGCCGCCGCTCCGCCGCCTCCGGCTGCCGCCTCTTGAGAGGTCCGGCCCCGCCACAGGTACAGGGCTGCGCTCCAGTGACGCGCCCGGAGCGCCTTCCCGGCGAAGGCTGTTTTCAGGCGGCCCGCAACCGCTTAAGAGGGAGGACAGCCTTGGTGTCGCCCCAGTATCCTCGCGCGTGAGACCCCATACGATGCCCGCCCGCATGGTTTGCGTCCGCCTCTGTGCCCTCACGGTCCTCGCATCGGCCCTGGGCGGCTGTGCGACGGAAACCGGGCCGGGGCGGTCCATCGCGGCCCAGGCGGCGTTGCCGACAGCCCCGATCATGAGCGGGGCGGTCTCGGGCGGGCTGATCAGCGGCGGCATCGGCAACGGCCTCGACGAGGGCGACCGGCGCCGCGCTTTTGACGCGGAAATCTCCGCCCTGGAAACCGGCGGCCCCGGCTATCCCATCGGCTGGAAGGGCGAAAACGGCACCCACGGCACCGTGGTGGCCGGGCCGCCCTACAATCGCGCGGGCTTCCAGAGCTGCCGCGACTATTCCCACACCATCTATATCGACAACCGCCCGCAGATCGCCCGCGGCGCCGCCTGCCGCGCGGCGGACGGGCACTGGCAGCCGGTAAGCTGAGGCAAGGGGCGCCGGCCCGGCAGGGAAGGCGCCCGCCGCCTGAGGCGATACGGGCGCTCTTTTTCAGCGGCGCGGGACGATCAGTAGGACATGAACAGGGGGACCTTGCAGTCCTCCAGCAGCGACTGGGTGACCCCGCCCAGCACCCATTCGCGCACGCGGGAATGGTTGAAGGCGCCCATGACGATGAGGTCCGCGCCGATGAGGGAGGCCTGCTCGCGCAGCGTGCCGGCGATGCCCTCCGGCCCCGCGACCAGATTCTTCACGCTCACGTTCACGCCGTGGCGGACGAGGTGAGGGGCAAGCTCGGCGCCGGGCACTTCGTGCGCCAGCTCTTTTTCCGTGCCGATGGCGAGCAACTCCACCGCCGCCGCGGCCTTGAGGATGTCCATGGCGTCGTTCACCGCCCGCACCGCGCGGGCGCTGGCATCCCACGCCACCAGCACGCGATGGTGGCGGAAGGTGTCGAAGCCGGGCGGAACGACGAGCACCGGGCGCCCGCTTTCGAACAGCAGGCCCTCGATGAGGCCGCGGTCGGCATTCACCGTCGCGGTCTCCGCGTCCAGCACGCAAATGTCGTGGACACGGGCCTGGGCGATGAAGGTATCCACCAACTGGGGGTAGGACAGCTGCGGCGTCTCCACCGAGGCGGCAACGCCGGCCGCCGCCGCATCGCCCCGGGCCTTTTCCGCGACCGCGTCGGCGAGGTGGCGCAGGCGACGGTTATGCGCGGCCACGAGGCCGGAGGCCACGTTGCTCACGAAGGTGTTGCCCATGACCACCTTCAGCGAGGCGGCCTGGATGGTGGCATGGGCGCCGGCCTTCTGCGCCAGGGACAGGCCGTAGGCGAGGGCGGAAGAGGGCTCGTCGATGCCTTCTTCCGTCATGCCGATGAGAACGCTCTTCATGTTCTGGAGCATTTTGGTTTCCTCCACGCACGACACCTTACCTAGCACGGCTGTGGTGTCGTTGCGTCAAGTCAACCAACGGAAAAGCTCCAGCTCAGAGCCGGCGCGTTTCTGTCACCCCGCCAGCACGTCCGTGTCCGGCGCGATGCCCTTGGAGGTGGGGGTGCCGTCATCCAGGGGGGCGAGATGATCCACCACCATCTGGCGGAAGCGGGGCAGGCCCTTGTAGGCGGCGATGTCGGGGTGCAGGTCCCGCAGTACCCGGTGCAGGCGCCGCCGCCATTTCGGCACCCGGGCGATGTCGGCCACGCTGGTGAGGTAGCAGCGGATGCCGAACAGGATCGCGTTGGAGCGGGGCAGGCGGTAAAGCGTCTGTAACTCCACCCGCAGGTGCACCTTGTCGGCCACGTTGTCCGGCGTGACGCTCGCCTTGTCCGGTCCCCACACCGGATAATTCTCCGGCGAGGTGTCGAGGCGCGCATTGACGGTCATGGTCCAGTTGAGGCGGCGCACCGGCTGGCCATACTGGAGCCGCAGCAGGTATTTCAGCGCCCGGTCGAAAACGCCTTTCTCATGGGCCAGCGGCACCGGGCCGTGCCATTCGTGGAAGCTCATGCCGATGTCGAATTCCAGCGACCAGTCGGCCTGGGTGGTCACCATGCCGCCGTCCACGAACAAATTGTCGTCGCGCTGGTCCTGGAGGGTGAAATCGCCCTGCGCCTGTCGGGTGATGTATTCGAACGGCCCGCAGGGCAGGGTCTCTGCCTTGCCGAAGGTGAAGCTCTGGTGGATGTTGAGCGGCCGGTTCACCCAGGTCCACAGGTCGCCGGCCTTGGTCAGGGAGAAGTGCTCGGGATAGTCCTGCGCCAGGCTCTCCATGATGAGTTCCAGGCTGTCCCACTCTGCCGCCAGCATGTGCGGCAGCACCTGGCAGCGCTTGGGGTCCTCCTTCAGCACCCGCTCGCGCTCGCGGCATTCGGCGATGTAGTGCTCGTCGATGTCGAACGCCGCCTGGAACGCGGGCGAGGCGCCGCCGCGCACATGGGGCTCGATGTTCACCGAGTACATGTATTCGTCTTCGGGGAACGGGAAGGGGAAGCGCAGGATGTCTTCCGGCGACTTCCGGTAGGTGAAGGTGTCGCGGAAGGTCTCGGCGGGCTTGAACTGGACGGTCATGTCGTATCCTTCCGGAATTTTACAGGTCGAGCACGAGGCGCGGGCCGCGGGCGCGGGAGACGCAGGTCAGAACCACCGTGCCGCCGGCCTTCTCCTCTTCGGAGAGGAAGTCGTCGCGGTGCTCCACCTCGCCCTCGATGACCTCGGTCCTGCATTCGCCGCAGGCGCCGCCCCGGCACAGGCAGGGCGCGTCGACGCCCGCCGCTTCGATGGCTTCCAGCAGGCTCTGGGTCTCGCTCACCTCCACCTCGATGCCGGAGCGCTTGAGGACGGCGCGGAATGGCAGCCCGCTGCCGGCGCCGCCGAAGCTCTCCTTGTGCACCTTGCCCTTGGGCCAGCCCAAGGCGGCGGCGGTGACCGTCACCGCATCCATCAGGGCGTGCGGCCCGCAGACATAGACATGGGTGCCCAAAGGCTGGCGCGACAGCAGGCCGGCGAGGTCGAAGGCGGCGCGGCCGCCGCCATGGACGCGGATCTCCTCGCCCGTGGCATAGGGCGCGAGCAGGCGCTCGAACACGGGGGCTTCCTCGCCGCCGGACAGCTGGTGCAGCTCGAAGCGGGCACCGCGTGCCTTCAGCTCCGGCAGGAAGGAGAGCAGGGGGGTGATGCCGATGCCGCCGCCGATGAGAAGGTGCTTCTTCGCGCTCGAGGCCAGCGGGAACAGGCTTACCGGGTGCGCCATCTCCAGCACGTCGCCGGGCGCGACCTTGCGGTGGAGGAAGGCCGAGCCGCCGCGCGACTGGGCCACGAGGCGCACGATGATGTCGTAGCGCGCGCGCTCCATGGGGGCCGAGACCAGGGAATAGGCGTTCTTCATCACCCTGCCGCCATCGCGCAGGGTGAGCATCACATGCCCGCCGGCAGGCGGGGTGGGGAACAGGCCGCCATGGGCCGGCTCGAACGAGAAGCGCTTGAGGCTCGGCGCCAGCTCGACGATGTCGCGCACGCGCACCTGCAGGGGGACCCCGGCGGTCATGAATAGAGCTCCTCGGCCGGCGGCACCTCGCCCGGCACTTCCGCGTCGATCTGGACGGCCATGAAGGCGGCGAGCCGCCGCGAGAAATGATCGCGCACGAACAGCGGTGCCCCGCATCCCGCGCAGGGGGCGATGGAGGTGGTGACGCCTTCCATCACCGTGCGGCAGTGGACGCAGAAGATGCGCCGCGCCTGCGCCCCCACATGGGCGAAGGCCATTTCCTGCGGGCTGAGGCCGGCGCGCGCGCCGATGCCGTAGGCGTCCCACAGGAACGGTTCCGGCCCGGCGGCATAGAGGCGCAGGCCCATGGTCTCGCGGGCGAGCCGCTCCTCAAGCGCCGAGAACAGGTGCGGCACGGCGCGGAACACGCGCACCGCGCCGGCTTCCTCCTCCATGGCCGCACTGCCGGGCACGGCGCTTTTGCGCGCCACCGTCCACACCTCGAAGGCGGAGGGGGTGACCCCCTCCGCCAAAGCCTCGACCGGGACGTGAGCGCCGTCCACGACCATCAGATGGTGCCGGCCCTGCGGATCCGGCGCGATCGGCTGGTATTTGGGGCGGCTCTTGATGCCTTGATCGCTCATCTCGTCTCCGCTCAGTAGACCGCGAGGGTGCGCGCCACGATGATCACCACGGCACCCAAGGCGAGGGCGAGGTAGGGCAACAGGCCCGCCCGCGTGCCGGCGCCGGTTTCGGACTTCAGGTGCATGTCCTCCATCATCGCTGCCGGGAACTGGCCCTTGTCCGTCACATAATGGCGGAACAGGAAGACCGGGATGATGGCGGCCGAGACCACGAGCCCCGTCACCAGCGTGCCCGCGCCCCAGATGTCCGCGCCCATGCCCAGCAGGAACAGGTTCACGAAGGCCAGCACCGTGCCCATGCCGATGAGCCAGGTGGGCGCCTTGAAGGGGCGTTCCCAGTTCGGGCGGTCGATGCGATGCATCCAGGCGGCGTTGAGGTTGAGGAAGTTGAACAGGATGTAGCAGACGTTCGAGATGGCGAGGATGAACACGTAGTCCGACATCATCAGCAGGATGAGATTGAAGCCGAGGTCGGTCCACATGGCCTTGGTGGGCGCGCCGTTCTCGTTCACGTGGGAAAGGTACTTGGGCAGCCAGCCGTCCACGGACGCCTGGTAGAGGGTGCGCGAGGAGCCCGCCATGGAGGTGATGATGGCGAGCATCAGGGCGAGGATCAGCATCACCACGATCACGTGGTGGACGATGGGGCCGCCCTTGATCATGTCCGCCATGGCGCTGGCGACGCCCATGCCGGAATAGATGTCGGCGGACAGGATGCCGTCATAGACCGCCGGCGTCGTCACGGTGCCGGAGGCGTCCACCACCGCCGGCGTCACCAGCTGGCCGAGGCCGAGCACGCCCTGGAACGAGATGGGCACGATGGTGAAGACGAAGATGCACAGAAGGCCGGAATAGAGGATGGCCTTGAAGGTGTCGGTCTTCGGGTCCTTGAACTCGCGCGTGTAGCACACGGCGGTCTCGAAGCCGTAGGTGGACCAGGCGGCGATGAACAGGCCGCCGGCCATGAGGGTGATGCCGGCCATGTTCCAGGACCCGGCGATGACCTTGCCCGCCTCGTCCTTGGCCAGCGGCGCGAACGGGCCGAGATTGGCCGCCAGCACGTCGCCGGTGAGGAGCGGCACAAGGCCGATGAGCACCAGCGGCAGCAGCGCCACCACGCCCAGGACCACCTGCACCTTGGCGGTCTGGCTGATGCCGCGATGCTGGATGGCGAAGGCGACGAGCAGCAGCGCGGCGCCGAGGAAGAAGGTGGCGTTGAGGCGCAGGGCAAGGCCGGTCTTCAGCCAGCCGAGGTCCACGAGGGTGAGCTGCCAGGTGTTGATGGCGGCATCCGCCGGGAACAGGATGGACAGCACATAGCCCGCCGCGAGGCCTGAGCCGATGGACAGCACCGGCGACCAGGCCAGCCAGTTGCACCACACCGAGAAGGGCGCGAGCAGCTTGCCGTAGCGCACCCAGGCGATGGCGCCATAGACCGAGGCGCCACCCGACTTGTGCGGGAACAGGCCGGCGATCTCCGCATAGGAGAAGGCCTGGATGAAGCCGAAGATGATGGACAGGATCCACACGAACCAGGCCGGCGCGCCCACGGTGGCGCCGATGGCGCCGATGGAGAAGAGCACGAGCGCGGGCACCCCGCTCGCGATCCAGAATGCGCCGGTCCAGCTGATCTTGCGTTGAAGTGTGCCGGCCTCTGGGGGGGCGGCGGCCCCGGTGGTTGCTGCGATGCTCATGTGGTTCCCCTCATTTTTATGCGGGGAGTTTCCCGGTACGAAAAAAATTTGTCAATCACGATATATGTATGACGCAAGGTTAATGCGAGTTGTTTTTTGGATTATAATTGTGTTTAAGTTTCAATAACTTGCGTCTTGTACGCGCAAAATCATCCCCAGGCGAAATGTCGTCTGGAGGTCTTCAAATCAATACATGGCATTGGTGGCCAAAAGCTCGGTCGGCCACCGTGCATCGCCCGTCAGGCGCGCACCCGGGTCTTCTGCGGATCGAAGTGCGGGAAGGGTACGATCTCGGCCGCGATGCGCTTTTTCAGCCCGTCCAGCTTGCCGATCTCTATCCTCGTGCCGGTGGCCCCGTGGGCGACATCGATGCGGGCCAGCGCGATCTGGCTTTTCAGGATGGGCGAATGGGTGGCGCTGGTGACGACGCCCACCTGCGCGCGGCCCATATAGATCGGATCGCCGTGGCCGACCGCATCGTTGCCCTCGATCCTCAAGCCCACCATCTTGCGGGCAGGGCTGGCCTTGCGCCGCGCCAGCGCCGCCTTGCCCACGAAATCCTCCTCCTTCTCCGTCACCGCGAAACCGATGCCGGCCTCGAACGGGTCGGTCTGGTCGCAGAAATCATAGCCCGCGAACACCAGCCCCGCCTCGATGCGCAGCATGTCGAGGGCGGTAAGGCCCAGCGGCTTCATGCCCTTTGGCGCACCCGCCGCCCAGACGGCGTCGAACGCAGCGCCCGCATCCTTGGGGTGGCACCAGATCTCGTAGCCGAGTTCCCCCGTGTAGCCGGTGCGCGAGACCACCAGCGCCGGCCCCATGGGTCCGCCGAGCCGGGCCACCGCGAAGCGGAACCATTTCAGCTCGGCGATGGCGGGTTGCGTCGGGCTGGTCCAGATCACCTCGGATAGGATCTCGCGGGAGAGCGGGCCCTGCACCGCGATATTGTGCAACTGGTCGGTGGAGGAGCGCACGAAGGCGTTCAGCCCCCATTCGTGCGCCTTGTCGCGCAGCCAGGAGCCGGTGAATTCCTCCCCGCACACCACCCGGAAGTTGGACGGCGCGAGGCGGAAGATGGTGGCGTCGTCGATCATGCCGCCATGGTCGTAGGTCAGCGCCGTGTAGACCACCTGTCCCACCGCCAGCTTGCGCATGTCGCGGGTCACCGTGCGCTGGAGCAGCAGCTCGGCGTCCGGCCCCGTCACCTCGAACTTACGCAGGGGGGAGAGGTCCATCACCGCTGCCTTTTCGCGGCAGGCCCAGTATTCGGCGATGGGACCCTCGCCGGTGAAGCAGGTGGGCAGCCAGAAGCCGCGATACTCCACGAAGCTGCGGGTCATCTGCGACAGGCGCTGATGAAAGGCGCTCTCGCGCGTCAGGCGCGGCTCGGCTGCGGCATTCATGCGGAATGCGGTCCCCCTGGAAAAGCTCTCGGCGCCGTCATAGACGCGCACATGGATGTCGGTGGGCACCCAGCCGTTGGCCGGGTCGATGTCGTCGGCACAGGACGAGGTGGCGCAGACAAGATCTGTGAGCGCCTTCATCAGCACATAGTCGCCGGGCCGCGACCACGGCTCGTCCATGGTGAGCGCGTTGGTGTGGTCCACGGCCGTATTGTAGAAGAAGTTGATGGCCGGCCAGCCGGCGCGCGTGCGGATGCCGTAGGGCTGAAGCACCGCGTTGAAATTATCCGAGCAATTGGCGTGGCCCGGATAGCCCATGTCCTCGTAATATTTGGCCGAGCAGGCCAGCGCGAAGGTGTCGTGCCGCCCCACCGTGTCGCGGATCACCTCCACCAGGGGGATCTGTCTCTCGTCATAGTATTTGGAGTGCAGCCCCGGCCCCGGATAGGCTGCGCCCATCAGGGTGCGGGTGGTGGTGGCGTCGAGGCCGAATTCGGCGCCCTTCTCCAGCGCGGCGGCGTCGAAGGCGAGGAAGTCCGAGCACTGGCGCCCGTCCACGTCGATGATCTGGATATAGTCGCCGGCCTTCACCCGGAAGGCGCGGGCCTCGGCGGCTGGCACCCTCAGGTCCAGCTTCGGCTCGGCCAACGGCTCCGGCAGGGGGCGCTCATTGCCGGGGGCGCGGGTGACGGTGACTTCGATGTCCGTGGGCGCGTCCTGCCCATGGGGCGCCATGGGGCCGCCGGGGGCCGCCACCACGACCAGAACATCGCGCTGCGCCGTAAGCGTGACCTGCGTCTGTGCCGGATGATCGCCGGCAAGCACCCCGTGCCCGCTCACGGCCGCCGGTGCGATCCCCCGCGCCACCAGCGCATGCACAACTTGCGCGCTCCCCTCTCCCCCCAGATCCAGCATATCCGCGAGGCGCGCATCGGCCGGTCCTTCGAGGCCGAGCGCGGTGCCGTCCGCCCGCCCTTCGGCGTCGATGGCGAAGACGAGGGCCGGCTGGAGGCCTTCCCCGTCGCGGATGGCGATGGCGTCGCCGGCGCCGAGCATGATCGCGGCCGTGCCGCCGCCGCGCACCACCACGCATTCGCGGGGGCGGGTGGCGGCCGCGCTGCGGGACGGGCCGGGCGGGAGGAGGGAGGCGTCCATTCAGCCCTCTGGTTCAGGTGTCGTGGTTCAGGTGTCTTGGTTCAGGTGTCTTGCATGAGGCTCGCGAGCAGCCGGTAGCTGCCGCGGTAATAGAGGAGCGGATCGCCCTCGCCGTCGGTGTGCATGTGCACCACGCGGCCGACGAAGATCACATGGTCGCCGCCGTCATAATGGGCATAGGGCACGCATTCGAAGACCGCATGGGCGGATTCGAGCCGCGGCTCGCCGAGCCGCCCGTCGGCGCAGGGCATGTCCGCGAACTTGTCCTCGCCGGCGCGGGCGAAGCGGTTGGAAATCTCCTTCTGGTTTTCCAGCAGGATGTTGACCGAATAGGCTTTTGCCTTCTCCAGCCGCTCCAGGGAATGGAGCGAGCGCGCCATGCAGAACAGGATCAGCGGCGGATCCAGCGACACGGCGGAAAAGGAGTTTACCGTGACACCCATGGGCCCCTCGGAATCCTTCGCCATCACCACCGCGATGCCGGTGGCGAAGCGGCCGAGGGCGTTGCGCAATTCGCGCGGATCGAGACGGGCGTCGAGATCAATGGCGGTCATCGAACGGAACTCTCTGAAATGGATCACTGCGTCCATGATAATCCCTCTTGATGGCGGACGCTCGGAGGGACGGCGCAAAGCCGCAGGACGGGTGCGGGAGGGTCATGCGCGCGCCGCCCTCCCACTGTTTCAGGCCACCTCGTTCACGCCACCTTGGCGGGCTGGAGCTCGGCGAGGAGCTTTTCGGCCAGCGCCCGCTTCTCGGCGTCGTCCATCTTCTTGATCTCGTTGTTCAGCACCCGCTCGTTGATGGACTTGTTCCAGTAGTCCAGCGAGCCGAAGCCGAGCAGGGAGGCCTTGCCCACGAACTGGCGCAGCACCTCGTTGGTGGGGCCCATCACCCAGCCCGCCTTGCCGTCGCGCAGGTAGCGCTCGATCTGGAGCGCGGGACGGAAGCCGGTGCCGCCGGTGGCGTGGAGCATCTTGTCCACCACATGGGCCACGTTCTTGGCCGCCTCGAACTTCACCTGCCACAGCCAGTGCAGCAGGGCGGAGCGGGGCAGGGCGTCCACGTCGGCGTGGATGGACCAGTCGCAATTGTTGGTCACGCTGTCGAGCGCCTGCGCCATCTGGAAGTCCAGCGCCCGGCAGGCATTGGTGTCCATGATCGCCTCGCCCACATAGTCCTGGATGGTGGGATAGTCGGCGACGCGCATGCCCACGTCATTGTGGGTCTTGCGGGTGGTATGGCGCTTGGCAATGTCGATGACTGCCAGCGAGATGCCGTTCCAGCAGGCCGACGAGCAGGTGAGGAAGAACGGGTCCACCACCTCGTCGTTGGACTTGGCGCCATCGCCGATGGGGCCGACCAAAGCGTCCTTCGGCAGGATGGCATTCTCCACCACGATGGGGCCGGACTGGTTGCCGCGCAGGCCCAGGCCATCCCATTCGGACGGATTGGCCTTCACCTCGTCCTTGGTGACGAGGAAGCAGGACAGGTCCGAATAGTCGCCCGCAAAGCCCGGGCTGGTGGTCTGCACGATGTACCAGTCGGCAAAGCCGCCGGAGGTGGTCCAGGACGCCTTCTTGGTCACCTTCCAACCGTCGCCGAAGGCTTCCGCCTTGGAGGAGATGGGATACCAGAAGTGGGAGCCGGTCTCGGGGTCGGAATAGGACAGCGTGCCGATGAGCACGTCCTTGTCCAGCCGCTTGAGGATGTCGGTGAGGATGGGGTTGTCGTGGTGGCGCAGGAGCGCGGCCGCCGTGGCGCCCAGGTGCATGGTGTAGCACATGGCGGTGGAGGGGCAGCCGTAGCGGGCGATGGTTTCCACCACCATCGCGGCGCAGAGGTGATTCTCGCCCAGTCCGCCCAGTTCCTTCGGTACGTTCAGCCCGAGCAGGCCGAGGGAGGCGAGGGCCTCGAAATTCTTGCGGGGGTAGACGTAGTTGGCGTCGCTCTCCACGGCGTTGGTGCGCAGCGTGGTCTCGCACAGGGCGATGAGCTTTTTCTGCAGCTCCTTCTGCGCCGGCGTGAGCAGCCATTGGGGGTCCCACTCGAACCCGAGCCCCCAGAACTCTTCCTTGCCCCACATCTTGACATCGGACATGATTTCAAGCTCCGCCTGGGCCGGCGCCCCGACCGGGCCGTCCCGCAGTTGCGATCTTCGCGAAGGCGGCAGTCTGTTCCCCTCAGTGAACTTTTTTGACGCCGTAGAAACACTGTGCCGATGATTGCGGCTTGTGCAAGCCCATTCGTTGGGCGTCTTGGCGCTCAATTTTCAGCCGAAAGCGGCCGCGCCAAGCGGCCATGCGTCTTTGCCCTGCCTTGATATTGCACATCCGGCAGAAATAATTTCTTCTCAGGAAAAGTAATTGACACTGAAGTGTCGTGCCGCACAGGATGCGCCCCGTCGCGGCGGGCGTGCGGCGCATCGCACCCCGTCGCCTTCCCATTCAATGCTGTCCGACAGCCGAAGAGAGAGGGGGACAGAATGACGAGCGCACCCATCTGGCGCCAATCGATCCTCAACGAGCGTCACCGGGAGCTGGGGTCGAAGCTCGAGGAATCGTGGAACGACATGGCGATCCCGCAGCACTACGCCACCGATCCCTATGAGGAGACGGAAGCAGTGCGCACCCGCGCCGGGCTGTTCGACGTGTCCGCCCTCAAGATCATCAACGTGGGCGGCAAGGACGCTTTGGCCTTCCTGAACCAGCTGGTCACCGCCGACATTGGCAAGGTGCCGGCCGGCCGCTCCGCGATCGCCTCCATCGTGGGCGATGACGGCGGGCTCATCGACGACGTGCTGATCTATGTGGATGGTGACGGCGCCTTCCGCCTGTCCCACGGCGGCGGCGCGCTGGAAGAGGCGCTGCCTCTCGTCGCCGAAGGCTTCGATGTCACCTTCTCGCGCGACAACGACGTGCACATCCTGTCGCTGCAGGGCCCCAAGGCCCTCGATATCCTCGCGCCCCACACCTCTTTCGACCTGAAGGGCCTGCCCTATTTCGGGCATGGCAAGACCACCCTCTTCGGCGTGCCGGTGTCGCTGGCGCGCGGCGGCTATTCGGCCGAGCGGGGCTACGAGGTGTTCTGCGCCGCCAAGGATGCCATCGCCCTGTGGGACAAGATCCTCGAGGCGGGCAAGCCGTTCGGCGCCATTCCGGTGTCGTGGGATTGCCTGGATATCGTGCGGGTGGAGGGCGCTTTGCTGTTCTTCCCCTTCGACATGCCCCACAAGGACACCACCCCGTTCGAAGTGCTGATGGACTGGTCGGTGGACCTCTCCAAGCCGGACTTCCGCGGCAAGGCGGCCCTCGTTGCCCGCAAGGGCACCGAGCGTACCCACCAGGCCGGGCTGGAAGTACTGGCCGCCAAGGCCATCGCCCCCGGCGCGAAGATCTTCAAGGATGGGGCCGAGGTGGGCGTGGTGAATTCCACCACCTACAGCCGGCACCTCATGAAGTCGCTGGCCCTCGTCTCGCTGCGGCCGGACGTGACCGCCCTCGGCACGGGCGTGAGCGTGGTGGACGGCGAGGAGAGCTTCGAGGCCAATGTGGTCCGCACGCCCTTCTACGATCCCATGCGCCTGCGCACCCATCCGCTGGACGAGCGGGGTTGAACAAAAAAGGGGCCGGGAGAACCGGCCCCTCTCATTTTTGGCGGCGTCTCAGAGCGGCTTGAGGCCGGCCTCGATGGCGGCCCGCCGGCCTTCCAGGAACGGTGGCAGGGCCAGCTTCTCGCCCAGATGGGCGGCGTCCTCGTCCGCGGCGAAGCCCGGCCCGTCGGTCGCCAGCTCGAACAGGATGCCGTTGGGCTCGCGGAAATAGAGCGAGCGGAAATAGAAGCGGTCCACCTTGCCGCTGTTGGGAATGCGCAGATCCTTCAGCCGCCGCGCCCATTCGTCGTACTCGTCGAAGGTGGTGACGCGGAACGCCACGTGATGCACAGCGCCCGCGCCCTGCACGGCGGGGGCAAGGCCCGGCTCCACCTTCACATGCACCTCGGCGGCGGGGCCGCCCTCGCCCATCTCGAACACATGGATGGCGCGGCCTTCCTCGCTGGCATAGGCGCGCACCTCCCGCATCCCCATCACCTCAGTCAGCACCACGGCGGTGGGGGCAAGGTCCGGCACCGACAGCACGATGGGGCCGAGGCCGCGGATCTGGTGCTCCGCCGGCACCGGGCTCTTGGCCCACGGCACGCCGGGGCCGCGCCCGCCATCCACGATCAGGCCCAGGCGCTGGCCCTCCCGGTCCTCGAACGGCAGCATGTCGCGGCCATCGCGCGTCTCGATGCCGGTGTGGGCGACGCCGGAATCGGCGAGTCGGCCGGCCCAGTAGTCCAGCGCCGCGTCGTCGCGCACCCGCAGGAAGGTGCGCACCGCCGCATGGTTGCCGCGCTGCTCGCGGGGCACCGGCCAGTCGAAGAAGGTGAGGTCCGTGCCGGGGCTGGCTTCGCCGTCGGCATAGAACAGGTGATAGGCCGAGGTATCGTCCTGGTTCACCGTCTTCTTCACAAGGCGCATGCCCAGCGTCTGGGTATAGAAGCGATGGTTGTAGGGCGCGTCCGCCGAGACGGCGGTGACATGGTGAAGACCGGTGAGTTCCATAACGGTGTCTCCGGGGAGGGCGGGCCTCCGTTCGTGATGCTGGGTCGGAGATAGGACCGCAGCCGCCCTTAAGCGAGACTCGAAGCCGCAAAGCCGGTTTGCTGAACTGCAAGCAATCATGCCAGGAATAGGGCATCGAGTGTGCCGCAGCGCACGGTGTCCTCCAGGCTGGTCCCAGCTGACTTTGCGGCACTCCCCAGCTTCGTACCTCCCGCCAAGCTGGCGTTCAGCATTGGCCCGAAATTACCGCGCATGCTGGGCTTCGCTGTGCGATGAAGGCGCAGTTACAGGTGCGCGTGGAGGGGGATGACGTGCAGAATTTCGAGCGGGTGGGGCCGGTGTCCGGCATGGGACGGCCGGGACTGGCGGGCATGCGGCGCGCCGGGATGCGCCTTGCCGCCACGGCTTTGTGCCTCACTTTGCTCGCCGGCTGCTCCGACCGCCCCGGCCCCGAGGCGCTGACGCCCACCTCTGCCAAGGCGCCCGGCGCCCGCGAACATGTCATTCTCGTCGCCTCGACCCGTGAACGGGACCCGCGCCCCGGCGTCATCTTCAACGGCGAGCGCTCCACCGCCCTCAATTTCGCGAAGGTGGACCTCTCCGTCCCCCCCGCCCACAAGTCCGGCGAGATCGAATGGCCTAAAAAGGGCGCTGGCGACCCCGCCACCGACATGGTGGTGCACGAGGCCCTCTACCGCGACACCGAGCAGGAGTTCCTGCGCGACATGAAGAGCGAGCTGGCGCGCCGCCCCGCGGGCCAGAAGCGGGTGTTCATCTTCGTCCACGGCTACAATACCCAGTTTTCCGAGGCGCTCTATCGCCTCGCCCAGATGGCGCATGATGCCGATGCGCCGGCGGTGCCGGTGCTGTTCACCTGGGCGTCCCGGGCGACCACCGAGGCGTATGTCTACGACAACAACAGCGCCACCGCCGCCCGCGACAACCTGGAAGAGACCATCCGCCTTGCCTTCGGCAGCGGCGCGGACGAGGTGAGCATCATGGCCCACTCCATGGGCAACTGGGTGACGGTGGAGGCCCTGCGGCAGATCCGGATTTCCGGCAAGCCCGTGCCGCAGAATAAGATCGGCAATATCATCCTTGCCGCCCCCGACATCGACGTGGACGTGTTCAAGAGCCAGCTCAAGCGCTTCGGCAAGCCGGCGAAGCCCTTCGTCGTCATCGTCTCGCGCGATGACAAGGCGCTGGGCTTCTCGGACTTCCTCGCTGGCAAGAAGCAGCGGCTGGGCGAATATTCCAACGACGCAGAACTGGTGGACCTCGGTGCGGTCGTGGTCGACATGACCGACGTGAAGGCCCTCGACAGCTTCAACCACGGCAAGTTCGCCCAGCTCGCGGAAATGGCGCCGCAGCTGCGCGGGTCCGTGCTGAGCGGGACCGCGTCCGCCGACGCCCCGGCAGGCTCCCACGGCGCGCTTCAAGGGGTGCGCATCAGTGGCCTCGACCGGCTGCGCCAGCAGCCCACGCAGCAGGCCGCCGTCGCGGTTGACGAGGCCGCGGCAGCCCCGGCTCCGGCAACCGCCGCGCAATAGGCGCGGACCTGCCGGGCGCAGCGGTGGCTTCCCCCCCGCGCGCCTTCGGGCTAAAGGCATCGGCCCATGGCCTATGCTGTCAAAGAAATGTTCCTCACCCTCCAGGGCGAGGGCGCCCAGGCGGGGCGCGCGTCGGTGTTCTGCCGGTTTGCGGGCTGCAACCTGTGGTCCGGCCGGGAGGACGACCGCGCGGACGCCCAGTGCCGTTTCTGCGACACCGACTTCATCGGCATGGACGGGGAAGGCGGCGGCCGCTTCGCTGACGCCGCCGCGCTGGCCGCCGCCATCGCCGCCACCTGGGGTGCCGGCGCGCCGGAGCGCCGCTTCGTCGTCTTCACCGGCGGCGAGCCGCTGCTCCAGCTCGATGCCGCGCTGGTGGACGCGGTCCATGCCCAAGGCTTCGAGATCGCGGTGGAGACCAACGGCACCGTGGCGGCGCCGGACGGCATCGACTGGATCTGCATGAGCCCCAAGGCCGGCACGGACCTCAAGCTCACGCGCGGCCATGAGCTGAAACTGGTCTTCCCGCAGCCGGGCCTCGATCCCGAGGCATTGGTGGGGCTCGATTTCACCCATTTCTTCCTGCAGCCCATGGACGGACCGGACCGCCTGCGCAATACCGAGGCGGCGGTGGCCTATTGCCTCTCGCATCCGCGCTGGCGGCTGTCCCTCCAGACCCACAAGATGATTGGTATTCCATGAGTTCGAGCGCCACCCCGGTGCCGCGGCGCGCGCGCATCACCCAGGGCTTCACCTTCGAGGCCGCCCATTTCCTGCCCCACGTGCCGGAAACCCACCGCTGCCGGCGCATGCACGGGCATTCCTACCGCGTGGACCTGACGCTGGAAGGGCCGGTGGACGCGGCGACGGGCTTCGTAGTGGATTTCTTCGACGTGGAGGCCGCCTTCGGCCCTCTGCTGAAGCAGCTCGACCATTACTGCCTCAACGATGTGGAGGGGCTGGAAAACCCCACCGCCGAGATCATCGCCGCCTGGGTCTGGGACCGGGTGAAGCCGGTCCTGCCGTTGCTGTCGTCCGTTCGGGTCTATGAGACGCCGTTCTCCTTCGCGGAATTCGACGGCGACTGATACCATCGGCCTCGGTCTTCGACCGATGCCAAGGACCGATGCCAAGTGGGTGACGTTCAATCGCCGCGCGGGCTTGACCAATGGCCCATGAGCAAAGCTCACGGACCATTGGTATCAGCAAGCTCAGGCGGTCGCCTGCGCCTGCTTCACGAAGCTCTGGAAGGCGGTGAGCTGCTTGCCGACGAAGTCGCGCGTGCCCTGGTCGGTGAGCACGCCGTCGGTGATCTTGGTATGGGCCTGCGCCACCATCACTTCGGGCACGTTCATTACATGGGCGTCCACCGCCACCAGCACCTGCCGCAGGTGATACTGCGCCCGCGCGCCGCCCATGGTGCTGGGGGAGGCGGACATGATGAGGGTGGGCTTGGCCTTCAGCGGCTGGGTCTTCAGGCGGGACAGCCAGTCCAGCGCGTTCTTCAGCCCGCCGGGGACGGAGTAATTGTATTCCGGCGTGACGATGACGAGGGCGTCCGCCGCCTTCACCCGGTCGCCCACGGCGCTGACCTGGCCGGGGAAGCCGGCGGTCTCGATGTCGCCGTCGTAGATGGGCATGTCCGCCACCGAGGGCAAAAGATCGATCTTCACCCCGTCGGGGGCAACATCGGGGAGGGCGCGGGCGAGCGCCGCGTTGAGGGAGCCTTTGCGCACGCTGCCCACCAGGACCACCCAGTTCATGGCTTGCCTCTTCTTCTCTTGTCCGCCGGCGGCGGAATCACAGAGACAACGGTGAAGCCCGCGTTTGGGTTTCACAAGCGGGGCAGAAGACTCATACCAACGGCCCCGGTCTTCGACCGGCGCCGAGAGGGTCGCTCAATTGCCGCGCGGGCTTTGGTTTCAGCCGATCCGCACCATGTGATTGTCGAAGCGCGGCCCTCCGGTGCGCCGTGCTGCAATGCCGACGCCCTCGGGACCTGCCGAAACCAGGATCACCTCACCATAGCCGGAGGCGGCGACGAAGGTGCCGGCTTCCCGCCCCGCCGCAAGGCCGCAGCCATCGGTGAGGGTGACGGCACCCACGAAGCGACCGTCCGCCTGCCACACCGCCACGCGATTGCCGCGCGGCGAGGCGCAGGCCACATAGCGGCCGGAGGGATCATAGGCCACGGAGCCCACATAGCCCCTCAGCGCCCGCCATTCCGCATCCGGCGCGTCGAAGGCCGAAAGCGCTCCGTCGCTCGCGATGCGGAACAGCAGCGGGCGCGCCCCCCCATCCTTCAGCAGGTCCTGCGCCGCCACCACCGTGCCGCCGCTCCCGTCGCGGGTGAGGTGGCGCAGGGACAGGCTGGCGAGGTCCTGCGACAGCCGGCCCGCACCGCGCACCGCGCCCGAGGCGGGGTCAAGAAGGGTGATGCCCGAGCCGGTGACTTCCGCGTCGCGGGCTTCCGGTGTGTTGGGCTCTATGCCGCCGTTGGCGACCACCAGGGCTGCGCCCGATTGCATCAGGTCGTGCGGGCCATCGCCGCCGCTCGGCCATTCCGAGACGATGGCGAAGCCGCCATCCGCGGCGCGCACGGCGACGATGCCGCGCCCCATGGCGTGCGCACCCTCGCCGGGGCGCTCGATCTCGTTGGTGAGGAAGAGCCTGCCGTCCGCCGTGAAGCGGCCGTGGCCGGAGAACACGCGACCGGTGCCGGGCGCGAGGGTGGCGACGATGCCGCCCTTCCGCCGGTCGAAGACGAGGGCGATCTGCCCCGGCCGCCGCCCCACCGCCACGGCGAGCGGGCCGGTGGGGCTCGCCTCGATGCCGTGCAGGCGCGTGGTGGTTTCCGCTGCCGTGGTGGCCGCGAGGGCGGTGTCGAGGCCCACGGCGGCGAAGCCATCGCCCATGCCGGCCGTTGCCAGCCATCCCTCGGCGAGCGGATCAGCGCGCAGGTTGGAGGCGCCCAGCGGACCGGCCGCGAGCAGCGCCGCCACTCCCAATAGGAAGCCGCGCCGATCCAAGAGTCCGGCGTGGTCGAGACGCAGCGGCATGCTCAGTCCCCGTCCAGGGCGTTGAAGCCGAGCGAGATGCCGAAATAGGAGGCGACGGGCTTGTAGACGCTCGCCTGCGCCACCTTGAAGGTCTTGATGGCGGCCTGCAGCGCGCTCGCGCCCTGGGCGGTGCTGGCGGCGGCGCCGATGTCGGCGGGCAGCTTGTCGGCGGCGGCATCGGCGCCGGTGGCAGCCTTGTTGACCACATATTGCGGCCGGCTCGGCAATTGCGTGCCCACGGCCACCAGCAGGGCGTCGGCGCTCCTGATCATGTTCGCTGCCACTCGCCCGGAACGACCCGAGCGCCAGTTGTCGGCGAGGGTGGGCTTGGCCTCGGCGGGGCCGGTGCCGAGCACGGGCAGGATCTTGGTGTCGGTCACCCGCTGATAGGCGCCGGACAGGTCGGTGAGGATCATGCCGGGCAGGGCGCCCACATCCGGGAACAGGGCCGGGTCGCCCTTGCCGGAGACGATGGCGCCGAGCACGCCCGTGGCCTTGTCACCCCAGGCGGTGCGGATCTCGGCGGCGATGGCGGCGAGATTGGTGGCGATCGCAGTGCCGAGGGCGCAGCGCCGCGCCGCCTCCGGGCCGGTCAGGAGGGCATCCGCTGCACCTTCCTCATAGAGCAGCCGCTCCAGCGCCGGCAGGCCCTGCACCGACGCGCTGGACTGGGCGAAGCGGGTCGGCTCCAGCCGGCCGGCGTCGGGATCGCCGATGATCTCGGCAAGGCCACGGGTGATGGCGTTGCGACGGTCCGGGAAGAAGGAGATGCGGTCGGCGCGCAGCGACAGGCTGATGGGGCCGAAGGTGACGAATTCCACCGCGTTCCAGGCGTCCGCCGCCTTGCCATAGGCCTCCTTCAGCGCCGGCAGGCCGACGGCTTCCGGCTTGGCGCAGAAGGTCGCCCAGGCGGTAGCCTGCGCCTTGGTGGCGCCGGCAAGGGCATCGTATCGCGGCAAAAGCCAGGTCTCGATGAGCGGCACGGGATCGAGCGCGGGGCTGGCGGCATGGCCTGGCGCAGCGACTGGGGCAAGTGCAAGGCCGACCACGAGGCCGAGAACGGCGCGGCGGGTGGGGGCTGAAAAGCGGTAAAACATCCGACCGTCTCTCATTATCTGGAGCGCTTTGCGTTCGCACTGGCTCACGGCGATCGCTCCAGATCCAATGTTGACGCGTTTTCTTGCCGCGGACCGGTATCCCCTTCGCTCGAAAACGCTTTAAAGCGAAGACACGTAACGCACCAAGGCCGCCTTGTCCGTCGGGGGGAGGGCGCCAAAGCGCCGCGCGGCTTCTGCCGCTTCCCCGCCGTGCCAGGCGATGGCCTCCTGAATGGTGCGCGCCCGCCCGTCATGCAGCAAGCCCGTCTGCGCCGCCAACGCTTCAGACAGGCCGGCCAGCGGCGCGGTGCGCCATTGGGACGCGCCGGAGCCGGGCTCCGGCATGGTGTCGCCGAGGCCGGGGCCCATCTCGTGCAGCAGCAGGTCTGTAAACATGTGCGCCTGCCCGCCATCCCGCGTGGGCAGGGCCGGGCGGTGGCAGGCGGCGCAGCCGGTGGCGGCGAACAGGCGCGCGCCCGCGCGACGCTCGGGCTCGGGCAGTGGATCGGGCTCCGGCGGCGGCAGGGAGGCCACATAGGCCACCACCCGGTCCAGCAGCGGCCGGCCGATCTCCAGCGCGTCGTCCTCGGTACCCTCGGTGCGATTGGCGGTGCCGTGGGGGGCATCGCGGCAGGCGCTCTGCGTGGGGGTGCAATCGCCCCACGGCTCGGGATGATAGGGGTTGGACAGGCCCAGATCGAGGAAGAAGGCTTCCGCCGACTGGCTGGCGAGATCCGGCTGGGCCGCCTTCCAGCCGAAGCGGCCGATGGCGGTGGTGCCGTCCGGGCGGGTGATGCGGCGGGCGCGGCCCGCAACGCCGTCCTTGCCCGACGCTTGCTCCTTTTCGATGGCGAGGATCGCCGCATCTGGCACTTGCGCCAGCGCCCCGCGCCCCTTCAGGTCCGGCGCCACGCGCAGGGAGAGGCCACTCGCCGGATCGAGCGGGCCATAGCCCAGCGTCTGCGGGTGGGGAGCGCGGGCGGTGCGGCCATCAAGCAGCAGAGTGTCGCTCACGCCGATCACCCCTTCCGGGGGGATGCCGGGCACGGCGTCAATCTGGAAGCGCCGGCCATAGACCGGATCGCCGGAGCCGTCCGGCCGGGCAATCATGAGCACGAAGCCGCGCCCCGCCGTGCCGTCCTCGATCTTCGCCGGCGCCCGGCCGTCGCGCGGGTGGCAGGTGGAGCAGGAGCGCGCATCGAACAGCGGACCCAGCCCGTCGTCGCCACGGGTGGAGGCGGGGGCCGGCACCCACGGCCGCCTGAACAGCGCCTTGCCGATGGCGATGTCCAGCTTGTCCAGGTCCTGCGCGGCGACAGGCGTCGCGAGCAGGGCCAGCGCGAGGGTCGCGCGAAGACCAACCCGTCCCATCATGCCACCCGGAACCAGCCCATGAGGCCGGCATCCATGTGTTCCAGGATGTGGCAGTGGAACACCCAGTCGCCGCTGGCGGCCTTGAAGGCGATTTCCACCGTCTCGTTGGGCTCGGTCATCACCGTGTCGGCCAGATAGGGCGGGATGGTCGTCTTCTTGGTGGAGGACAGCACCCGGAAGACGTGTCCGTGCAGGTGCATGGGATGCACATGCTTGGTCACGTTGGTGATGGAGAGCCGGTAGCTGTCGCCGTCCTTCAATGTGTCCAGCGGCGGCGGAAGCCGCAGGTCGGCGCCCGCGCCCCAGGAATTGCGGTTGATAGCCCAGAAGGTCTTGTCGCCCACGCAGAAGGAATCGATCAGCGCCTTCGCCAGCGGATCATCCGGCGGCAAGGGCGGCGCGATGGCGGTGGCGCCGGCGGACGTCTGAACGATGAAATCGCGCTTCTGGGCGCGGCTGACATCCGGCAGCGGCGCCTTGGCAGCGGGCAGCGCCTTGGGCTTGAAGGAGGTCTTCTTCCTTCCCTTGTCCACCGCCACCAGGGTGGTGAGCAGATAGGGCTCGGCGGTGCGATAGTCGAAGACCTTCACCTCCTCGCCGGGGCCGGGCATGTGTACATGCACGTCGAGCCGCATGGCCGGACCCATGCGCCAGACCTCGTCCGGCAGCTTGGAGAGGGGCAGCGGGGTGAGCGCCTGCCCGTCCACGGCGATGATGGCGGCGTCGCTGGTCTCGCAGCCGAATTCGATGGTGCGGGTGGAATCGGCGACGATCACCCGCAGACGCACGTCGCCATATGCAGGCGCCTCGACCCGCGGCGGAATGACCGAGCCGTTGGTGGCGCGCACCGTGCCGAAGGTGCCGGCGGTGGAGGCGCCTTCGTCCGTGAACATGGGCAACCAGCGGCCGTCCGCATCGAGCCGCCAGTCCTTGACCGCGATTATATGTTCCAGGTCGAAGCCGAGCTTGGCCTCGGCCGGGTCGTCCACCATCAGCAGGGCGAAGAGGCCGCGCCCCACCTGGCCGGTTTCGTCGCAATGGGGATGGAAGAAATAGAAGCCCGGATCGGGCAGGGGCACGTCGTAGCTGAAGCGCCCGCCGGCCGGGACCGGCTGCTGGGTGAGGGGGGCGACACCGTCGGACAGGTAGGGCACGCGGATGCCGTGCCAGTGCACGGTCGTGGGGGTCGGCAGATTGTTCTCGAAATCCACCATCAGCCGGGTGCCTGCCGGCGCACGCCAGGTGAGGAAGGGCGTGCCGTTATAGGCGCAGAAGCCCGCCGTCTTCGGCTTGTCGGGGCCGAGCAGCGGCACCTCCATCTCCGCAGCGGCGAGGGTGAGGTGCCGCACCGGCGCGCTCCTTGGGAGCGTGTCGCGCGAGAGGGGCATGCGCCCGAGGGCGGAGGGGGCAAAGCTTGCCGCCCCCGCCGCCGTGGCGCCGAGCAGGACCGCTCGTCGCGAGATCGTCACCTCAGCCTCATTTCTTCTTCACGGTCTTCGGGTCGTCGAGACTGGCCGAGCCGCCAACCTTGATCTGCAGCTTCAGGGCCGCGACCCCGCGCTCGATGGCGTGGGCCTGGGCGACGAGAGCATCCACGCCGTCCTGGATCAGCTTGGCACCCTTCGCATTCCCTTCCGCGAGCATCGCGTCGTAGTACATCTCACCGGCGTCGGCCGTGTCCTTGATCTTCTTCAAGGCGGCGAGGGCAGCGTCCGATTTCTGGTCGATCTCGTCCGCGATCTTGGGGTCCGCCGCGCGGATCAGGTCGGCGACGGAGGGGCCGGAGAAGACGGTGCCGTCAGGCTTGGTATAGCGGCCGTAATAGACGTCGCGGATGCCCACTTCGTCGTAATAGTGCGCGTTATAGGTGTTGTTGGAGAAGCAGTCCTGCGCCTCTTCTGTGTCGTGCAGGATGAGGCCGAGCTTCATGCGCTCGCCGGCAAGCTCGCCGTAGGACAGGGAGCCGAGGCCGGTGAAGATAACGCCAAGCGCCGGCTTGTCCTGCTTCTTCAGAAGGGTGGTGCGGCCAGCTCCCTTCGGTCCCCACAGGGCCGTCATTTCCTCGAGGTCGGCCACCAGCGTCGCGGTGGCAACCTTGAGGTATTCGGCGCGGCGGTCGCAGTTGGCGTTGGTGCAGTTCTTCAGGTCGAAATCCGTATAGGGCCGGTTGCCGGCATTGATCTTGGGATCATGCAGGTTCTGGCCCCAGAGCAGGAATTCGATGGCGTGCCAGCCCGAGGCCACATTGGCCTGCACGCCGCCGGCGGTGTTGAGGCTGTGCAGCAGTTCCGGGGTGATCTTCGATGTGTCGATGGTCTTCTTGCCGATGCGGATGGACTTGGAGCCGATCACATTGGCGGTATAGAGCGGATTTTCATCCGACTTCTCGCCGTAGCTCTTCTTGTCCACGTAATCGATAAGCCCTTCGTCCAGCGGCCAGGCGTTCACGTTGCCTTCGATCTGGTCCACCGCCTTGTTGCCGAAACGGAAGGCCTCGGTTTGCATGTAGAAGACGCGGGCGGACTTCCAGGCATCGCGGGCCTTGGCCAGCGTGTCGGCGCTGGGGGCGTCGAGGAAGGAGAGGATGACCTTCTGCATGTCCTTGGCGGTGGCGGCGGAGGACCCGTACATCGCCTGCGCCAGGTCGGCATAGTGGACGATCACGTCGCGCGGCTTGGGGGCGTCCTTGGGAGCTTCGGCGAAGGCCGGGCTCGCGAAGGCTGCAACTGCGGCGACGACTGCGCCAAGAACATGCGCGCGCATCGACCTTCTCTCCTTGAAATGAATGTTCGCAAAGGGGCGGGGGACGGCTCCCTCCCGTCCGACATTAGGGACCCGTCCATGGGGCGGCAAGTGGCGGGCCAGACAATGGAATTGTTCCATTGTTCGGCGCTGTCCCGAAGACTTGTCAGATCCAAGTCAAAACGACGCAGATGGCAGTAGAGTTACGTTACGCCAATTCAGGCTCCTGTTCAATGCTCCGAGATAGTGTGTGGGTGCCGCGCCAAGATCTCTCATCCCGTGCCGCCGGGCGCTTTGGCTGTTCCGGACAACGCAGCGGGTCGGTCCGGCGATATTCGTTTCTTGTCATTTGAACAATTCAAAACAAGGGGGCGCCGGATGACAGTGCGGCCACGGAGGTGGTAAGCTCTCGCCAGTCATTCGCAGATTTTCTCTTTACGTAACGTCCGCTTCGGTCGGTTTTGGAAATGTTCAAATCTTCGCGTCCCTTCGTCTTTCGTCGTATCCGCGCGAGCATTGCAGCCCGCAAGTCGGAAGCCGGCCGGATGCTTGCTCAGTTGCTTGCCAGGAAGGACCGGTTGCCATGATTGCCGCCCTGCTGATCGTCTTCCGCGAAGTGCTGGAGGCGGGCATCGTCACCGGCGTTGTTCTTGCGGCTTCGGAGGGCATCCGCCATCGCGGCCTGTGGATCGGCCTCGGCATCCTGGGCGGCCTTTCCGGCTCTGCGCTGCTGGCGCTTTTTGCGGACCAGATCGCCTCCACCTTCGACGGCTCGGGCCAGGACATCCTCAACGCCGCCATTCTCTCCGTCGCCGTGGTCATGCTGGTGTGGACCGTGGTGTGGATGGCGAGCCACGGCCGGCACATGGTCGTCGAGATGAAGAATGTCGGGCGCGACGTGAAGGAAGGCCGCCGGCCTCTGGCGGCGCTCGCCATCGTGGTGGGCATGGCGGTGCTGCGCGAGGGCGTGGAAGTCGTGCTCTTCCTCTATGGCATTGCCACCACCGGCGACGAGACCGCGGGTGCGGTGGCCCTTGGTGGCCTCGCGGGCCTCGCTTGTGGAGCGGTGGTCTCACTGGTGCTCTATCGCGGGCTGGTCGCCATTCCGCTCAAGCACCTGTTCAAGGTCACGGCCGTTATCATCACCCTGCTTGCCGCAGGCCTTGCCGCGCAGGTGGTGGGCATTCTCCAGGATTCGGGCTTTATCCAGTCCCTGGCGGATCCGCTGTGGAACACCAGCTGGCTACTCGCCAACGACAGCGCCCTGGGGCGTGTGCTGCGCACCCTCGTCGGCTATCGCGCCGAGCCCACGGGCATGCAGCTGCTCGCCTATCTCGGGACGGTGGCCACCATCGTCCTGCTGTCGGCGGTGGTGAACGGCCGCATATCCCACTCCGCCGGCGCCCCCCGCCAGGTGCGAGCCTGACCCTCGGGTTTTGGATGGTCCAAGCGGAACGGCCTGTCCGCTCGCCTGGGCGGATCCGGCGCGGCGTCGGCCTCCGGGCACCGCATCTTTCCTGCGGGAAAGCGTTCCCGGCCGGAGGCTCTTCCGGTATGATCACCCTCCGCCATGCCGCGCTAGTGGATCAACCGAAACGGATGGTACCCATCTGTTTCGAAAAGTTGATCCACCAGATCATAGGCTTGTGGTTCGACCTGCTCGCGACAGATGGAACCCATCTGTCGCGGTCGAACCACTAGGCGCGCGAGGAGGGACGTAGTGACGAAAAAGGTCGGTACCCGCCTGTTTCTGCGTGTCGATTTTCCGGATGGTCGCCGCCTCGGTCCTGGCAAGATCATGCTTCTGGAGGCGATCCGCGAGCATCGCTCCATCCTCTCCGCCGCCAAGGCCATCGGCATGAGCTACCGCCGGGCCTGGCTTCTGGTGGACGAGCTGGACCGCATGTTCGAGCAGCGGGTGATCGTGACCTTTCCGGGCCGCCGCGGCGCCGGTACGGAAGTGACCGCGTTCGGCGAGCGCATCATCGCTCTCTACCGCGCCATGGAGCGCCAGGCGGCGAAGGCGACCAACGCCTCGGTCGACGAGCTCACGAAGGCACTTTCGGTGGAGTTCCGCCCGCAATCACACGCAGAGCCGGAGGAGCCGGAGACGGCTGCCGTGGCTGCGAAACCGGCGAAGGCGATCTGATCTCCGCCCCCGGCGAGTTGAAGCCGGCCGGGCGGCTGTCCACGGTCACGGCCTTGATCATGGCCCACACCGCCATGCCCGGTTCCAGCGCCAGGCGCTGCACGCTCTCCTGCGTCACCAGTGAATGAAGCTTGCCATGGGCGAGCGCCACCTCCACGTCCGCGAACGGGCCTTCCGCCCGCGTGATGCTGGCGATGGTGCCGGAGAGGCGATTCGTCACCGACACGTCGATGGGCCGCGATAGCGAGAGCGACACGTCGCGCGAGCGAACACGGGCGCGCGCCGGGGCGCCCACCGGCCGCCCCACCAGCGGCACCCGAAGCTCGCCGTCGGGGAAGGAGACGGTGGAGAGGCCGAACTCCTCATTATGCGCGGTAATGGTGCAGTCGAAGATGGTCCCGAGGTCGAAGCGGCCGAGCACGGGCAGAAGTTCCGGCCGGGACAGCACCTCGGCGAGGGGGCCGCAGGCGATCACCTTGCCGTCGGCCACGGCCGCCACCGCGTCCGACAGGCGCAGCACCTCCTCCACCGAGTGGCTCACATACAGGATGGGCAGCCGCAGCTCGTCCCTCAGGCGCTCGAGATAGGGAAGGATCTCGCCCTTGCGCATCTCGTCGAGGGAGGCGAGCGGCTCGTCCATGAGCAGCAGGCGCGGCTGGGAGAGCAGCGCGCGGCCGATGGCGACGCGCTGCTTCTCGCCGCCGGAAAGGGTGTGGGGCCGGCGCTTCAGCAAGTGGCCGATGCCCAGCATGTCCACCACCGCGTCGAAGCGGATGGTGATCTGCCGCTTGGCCCGGCGCTCGCCGTAGCGCAAATTGTTGTCCACGCTCATGTGCGGGAACAGGCGGGCATCCTGGAACACATAGCCGGCGCCGCGCCGTTCCATGGGCAGGTCGATGCCCTTCTCGCTGTCGAAAAACACCTCGCCGCCCACCTGGATGCGCCCGCGATCGGGCCGCACCGAGCCGGCGACGACCTGGATGATGGTGGTCTTGCCCGATCCCGACCGGCCGAAAAGCGCCGTCACGCCCATGTCCGGGGCTGTGAAATGGGCTTCCAGGCAGAAGCCCGTGCTGCGGGCGAGGGAAACGTCGATCTCGATCATATCTGCCCCAGCGCCAGCTTGATGCGCCGGTCCGCCAGTTCGGCCAGAACCAGCGCGCCGAGGGCCAGGATCACCGACACCACCGTGAGGCGCAGCGCCATGGCGTCGCCGTCCGGCATGTGGGTGGCGCTGTAGATGGCCAGCGGAATGGTCCGCGTCTGCCCCTCCACATTGGAGACGAAGGTGATGGTGGCGCCGAATTCGCCCAGCGCCGAAGCCAGCGAGATGAGGCAGCCGGACAGCACGCCGGGCATCATCAGCGGCAGGGTGACCGTAAAAAAGGCATCGAGCTTGGTCGCGCCCAGGGTGCGCGCCGCGGTCTCGATGCCCTGGTCGATGCCGCCGATGGCGAGGCGGATGGCGTTGACGGTGAGGGGAAAGCTGACCACGGCGGCCGCCACGGTGGCGCCGGCGGTGGAGAAGATCAGCGATATGCCGAACCATTCGTGGAGGTATTGGCCGATATAGCCCCGGTTGCCCAGGGTGATGAGCAGCAGATAGCCGACTACCACCTTGGGCAGCACCAGGGGCAGGTGGACGATGCCGTCGAAGATGCCCTTGCCGGGAAAGTCGAAGCGCGCGAGCACCCAGCCGATGAGGATTGAGGGTGGCAGGCTCCAGATGGTGGCCCAGAAGGCGACCTGCAGGCTGAGCCTGACAGCCGTCCATTCTTCAGGGGTGAGCATGGGGCAGTCTTCCGGATAGGGGCAGTGCTGGGCTCGGAGCGCGGTCCCGGTAAATTGAATCAATTTGCCCGGTCCATCGCCCTCTCGTTTCGGCAAAGATCACGCGTCTCGTGAGCTTAAGCCGAAGCCGCGCAAGTCGCGAAGCAAGTCTTGTTCCCGCCCGGCCGCAGCCGGGGCGGGAACGGCGCCTCGGGTCGGGCTCACTTCACCGTGAAGCCGTACTTCTTGTAGATCTCCTTCGCTTCCGGCCCCTGGAGGAAGGCGAAGAAGGACTTGGCGGCGGGCGTATCCTGACCCTTCACCAGGGCGAAGGGATATTCCACCGGGGGGTGGCTGTCGGCCGGGAAGACGGCGACGATCTTCACATTCTTGGCGACGGCGGCGTCGGTCGCATAGACGACGCCGTAAGCCACCTCGCCTCGTTCCACCAGGGCGAGTGCCGCGCGCACGCTCTCGGATCCGACGATGCGCGGGCCCACCTTGTCCCACACGCCGAGGTTGGTGAAGGCGGTCTTGGCGTAGACGCCCACCGGCACGCTATCCACGAGGCCGGTGGCGATGCGGCCGTTGGCGCCGAGCAGGGCGTCGATGTCCATGCCCTTGGCGATGGTCACGGGCTTCGCCTTGTCGGCGGGGGCAACCAGAACCAGGGCATTGCCGAGCACGGTGGCGCGGGTGGCAGGCAGGGTGAGGCCCTTGCCGTCGGTATAGTCCATCCACTTGAGGTCGGCGGAGGCGAAGATGTTGGCCGGCGCGCCGGCCTCCAGCTGCTTGGCCAGCGCCGAGGAGGCGGCGAAGGAGAACTTCACCGGCGCCTTCTCGCCCTTGGCGGCATAGGCCTTGGCAATGTCCTCGAAGGCATTGGTGAGGCTTGCGGCGGCGAACACGGTCACCGTGGTGTCAGCCCCGGTGGCAGACGCCTTGGCCGGCTCCTCGGCCCGGACGGGAGCAAGGCCCGCGGTGGCAAGCAAAAGGCCGACGATGAGGCCGCGGCGCAGTATGAAGCTGGACATGGAAAAGGTCCCCTTTGGTATGCTCGTTCATATACAGCATGCCGCAGGGAAACAAGAGGCGCGGGAGGGCGCGGACCGCCGGGTCAACCGGCGCGAGGGATACGGAAAGCTGTATTTGTGCTGCGTTGCGGCATGGCGCCGCGGCGCTGCAAGCGAGCGCTCCGGTCGCCCCTTCGGGCGCCTCCCGGCGGACGGGTCCGGCCACGAAGCCCAGACCCGATCGCCCTCAGAATCCGAACAGCTTGAAAGCGGCCGCGCCCGGGGCGAGCATGGCGAAGGCCCAGACCGCCGCGCTGGCGACGTTGGCCACCTGGAAATGGGTCTGGCGCATGGCGAGCACGCCGGCCACCAGCGGCACCACGGCCCGCACGGGCCCAAAGAAGCGGCCGATGGCCACGCCCCAGACGCCGAAGCGGTGGAAGAAATCCTCCGCGCGGGCCACCAGGTCCGGCCGTTTCGACAGGGGCCAGAAGGTCTTCGCCCGCTCCTTGTAATGGAAGCCGAGCCAGTAGGAGATGGCATCCCCCAGCGCCGCGCCGGTGGCGGCAGCCAGCCAGATGGGGAAGAAGTGCAGGCCGCTCGCCTCGATCAGCGCGCCGATGGCGAGCAGCAGCACCGTCGCCGGAATGAAGAAGGACACGAGGGCGAGCGATTCGCCAAAGGCGAGGCCGAACACGATCGGCGCAGCAAGGCCGTGGTTGTTCTGAACAAACGTGGTGGTCGCAGCAATGATGGCCTGAACGTCGATCATGTCTCCTCCAGCCGCAGAGATCGGAAGGCCGGTCCCCTCGCGCAAGAGGCGGTCCCGGTGTCACCCCGCGGCGGGATGGTCATGCCGCAGGAGTTTGGCGAAAAAGCCGGCTTGGGCGAAAAAGCTGCTCCCGCCTTGAAATTGTCATGGGGATGGGTCATACACCCTGCCGTAGCGCCCCGGAGGGATTTCAAATCCCCCTTGCAGCGCGCTCGGGCCGCGTAGCGGAGACCGCCGGAGCTTCCCCTTTGTGAAGCGTCGCGAGCGGCTTTGCCCGACTTCAATGATTGCCTTTGGACACCCCAGGCCACGCGGGATGTCGAATATCCCCGCGAACCGCGCTGCGCCCCTGCGTGCGCCGGTGTCGTTCGCATATGAAAGTCAGAGCTTGACCTCTTTTTCGAACCTCGGCCTCGCCGAGCCTATCGTTCGCGCGCTCACTGAAGCGCAGCACGTCACTCCCACCCCCATCCAGGCCGAAGCCATCCCGCAGATTCTCGCGGGTCGCGATCTCATCGGCATCGCCCAGACCGGCACCGGCAAGACCGCCGCCTTCGCCCTTCCCATCCTTGATCGCCTGGTCCGCCATCCTCACCGCCCCGAGCCCAAGTCGGTGCGGGCCCTGGTGCTCTCCCCCACCCGTGAATTGTCCGGCCAGATCGTCGAGAATTTCGAGAAGTTCGGCCGTCACGCCAACATCTCGGTGTCGCTCGCCATCGGCGGCGTGCCCATGGGCCGGCAGATCCGTGCGCTCTCCCGCGGCGTGGACGTGCTGGTCGCCACCCCCGGCCGCCTGATCGATCTCGTCGAGAACCATGCGGTGAAGCTCGACCAGGTCGAGGTTCTCGTCCTCGACGAAGCCGACCAGATGCTGGACATGGGCTTCGTACACGCCATCCGCGCCATCGTGCGCCGGCTGCCGCACAAGCGCCATTCCCTGTTCTTCTCCGCCACCATGCCCCACGCCATCGCCGAGCTCGCGGGCTCGATGCTGCGTGATCCGGTGCGCGTCGCGGTGACCCCGGTCGCCAAGACCGCCGACCGGGTCGAGCAGCGGGTGATCCTGGTGGACAAGGCCAACAAGGGCCAGCTCCTCGCCGAGGTGCTCTCCACCGAGGAAATCGACCGCGCCCTCGTTTTCTCCCGCACCAAGCACGGCGCGGACAAGGTGGTGCGCGTGCTCGCCAAGGCCGGCATCGCCGCCGAGGCGATCCACGGCAACAAGTCGCAGAACCAGCGCGACCGCGTGCTCGCGGCCTTCCGCGAAGGCAAGATCCGCACCCTCATCGCCACCGACATCGCCGCCCGCGGCATCGACGTGACCGGGGTGAGCCACGTCATCAATTTCGACCTGCCCAACGTGCCGGAGAGCTACGTCCACCGCATTGGCCGCACCGCGCGCGCCGGCCGGGAGGGCATCGCCATCTCCTTCTGCGATCACGAGGAGCGCGCGTTCCTGCGGTCCATCGAGAAGCTCATCAAGATGCAGCTTCCCGCCAGCGACCGCCGTGGCGCGGGCACCCGCTTCGCGGTGCCGGAGCTTGAGCCCATCATCCTCGACGAGCGGGACGAGACCTCCGAGCGTTCGGACTATATCGGCCGCTCCGGCCGGCAGAATCCGCGCGGCCAGCGTCCTCGCCACGGTGACGAGCGGTCCGGCGAAGGCCGGTCGCGGGCACCGCGTTCGGAAGAAGGCCGGCCCCAGGCGGCGCGTGCCCACCAGCCGCGCAGCGAGGGTCGTCCGGCCGGCGGTCGTCCGGAAGGGCGTCCCGATGCCGGCGGCGCCCAGGGTGCGGGCCATCGCGCGGGCCAGCCGGCCCGGGCCGAGGGCCGTGGCCAGCGGACCGAGCGGGGCCAGCGTCCCGCCGGCGATATCGGCGGCCTCGGCTTCATGCAGTCGGTGCCGAACCGCGGCCAGCGCTCGGACTCCCGTCCGGGTGGGGCCAAGCGTCCGGTGCGCTGAGGCGCATTGAATTGATCATGGGTGCGCGCGGATGGCGAAAATGCGCCGCCGCGCGCATCTACCTATGGGCGTGCGGGTGATTTCGTGAGATAAGCCCGGGCAATTACGCCCCCTCATCGGGGCATCTGGAGACGACTATATGGCGAAGGAAGAACTGCTGGAGTTCGAAGGAACGGTGACCGAGGTGCTCCCGGACGGTAACTTCCGTGTGCGGCTCGATAACGATCATCAGATTCTGGCCTATGCGGCCGGCAAGATGAAGAAGAACCGTATCCGCACCATCGAGGGTGACCGCGTGGTGGTGGAGATGTCCCCTTACGACCTCGATCGTGGCCGCATCAACTTCCGCCACAAGGCCGAGGGCAATGCCCCGCCGCCCGGCGCCCGCCGCCAGCAGAATTTCCGCCGCCGCTGATTTGCGGCCAGCTGCGCTCTTGTCCCGCCGCGCGCGTCCGTCCGACCCTGTCGGCGGGGGCTGCCGCGCGGGGGCAGGGCGCTTTACGTTCGGATTGGCTCCAAGTTCGCAGCGGCTTACGGCAATCGCTTCGGATTCGCGGTGTTGACGCGCTTTCTTGAAGCGAGCTGGTATCCACTTCGCCTGCCGACGCTTTAAGACTGCGTCGGGCAGAAGCGGAGGGCGAGATGGAGCTGCGTCTGGCGAAGGCGATGATGACGGCCGCCTTGGCGGCCTTCTGCCTCCTGGTCGCCTACGACAATCTCGTGGATTACGAGACCAATTACGCGTTCGTGCGCCATGTGCTGAGCATGGACACGACTTTTCCCGGCAATGCCCTGATGCATCGCGCCATCACCGACGAGCGCGGGTGGCGCATGGCCTATGCCGCCATCATTGCAGGCGAGGCGGTGAGCGGGCTGTTCCTCGCCCTTGGGGCCGTCGCCATGCTGGCGCGGCTTGCTGCACCCGCCGCCCGCTTCGAGCGCGCCAAGCGCTTCGTCTATCTGGGCGGCGCGCTGGCCTTCCTGGTCTGGTTTTTCGGCTTCATGGTGGTCGCCGGCGAGTATTTCGCCATGTGGCAGTCCAAGGACTGGAACGGCCAGGCCTCGGCCTTCCGCTTCTCCATCACCGTCCTCGGCGTGCTGATCCTCGTGGCGCTGCCGGAGCGCGAGATCGTGGACACCGAGCCCCCGACGCAGCCGGGCTGAGCCATCAGGCCTGGTCCTGAGGGGCGGGAGCGGTGGCCGCTCCCCCTCGCAGCGGCGAGAGGCCCCATTCAGGCCTCGCGCCTGTTCAACCTCACTCGAGGTCGGAATCCAGGATTGCCATCTGGAAATTGTAGGAGAGGTCGTCGTCCTCGTCGTCCCGGTAGAGGACGCCGATGAACTCCTCGCCCAGATAGACCTCGGCCGAGTCCTTCTTCTTCGTGCGGGCAGTCACCTTGATCTGCGGGTTGCCGAACAGGGTCCGCAAATAGCGCTGCACGCGCTCGAGCTCGGTTTTTTCCAACGGTGTTCTCCTTGCGAACGGATGGCCGCGTTATGGCGGCCAAGGCGCGCGCGTTCAAGTCGCGGCGGGCAACAGCCCTCAGATATCCGCGCCGGACCAGATGTTGTCCTCGAACATCTGGTCCATGGAGCGCGAGGGTTCGGCGCAGCCGGCTTCACCCACCACCTTGGCCGGAATGCCCGCCACCGTGGTGTTGCGCGGCACCGGCTTGAGCACCACCGAGCCGGCGGCGATGCGGGCGCAGCGGCCCACCTCGATATTGCCGAGCACCTTGGCTCCAGCGCCGATGAGCACGCCGCGGCGGATCTTGGGATGGCGATCGCCGGTCTCCTTGCCGGTGCCGCCCAGCGTCACCCCCTGCAGGATGGACACGTCGTCCTCGATCACCGCCGTGGCGCCGATGACGACGCCGGTGGCGTGGTCGAGGAAGATGCCCCGGCCCATGGGCACCTGCGGGTGGATGTCCACGGCGAACACGGAGGAGGCTCGGCTCTGGAGATAGAGGGCGAAGTCGCGCTGGCCGTTGGCCCACAGGAAATGGGACAGGCGGTGGGTCTGGATGGCGTGGAAGCCCTTGAAATACAGCACCGGCTCAAGCGTTCGTGTGGCCGCCGGGTCGCGGTCGACCACCGCCATGATGTCGGCGCGCAGGGCCTGGGGAATGGACTTGTCGCGGGCGGCGGCCTCGAGCCAGGCGGCGCGGATGGCGCTGGCCGGCACGTCCGCATGGTCGAGGCGGGCGGCGATGCGCTCCCCGATCACCGCCTCTAAGCTCGGCTGGCCCAGCACGGCGCCGATGAGGAAGGCGGCGAGCAGGGGCTCGCGCTCGGCGGCTTCCTCCGCCTCGTTGCGCAGGCGCGCCCAGACCGGATCGACCACGTCGTGCCAGCGTTCCGTGCCCGCCTTGGTGAGCTTCGGGGCGAACGCGTCCGCAACGGGCGCGGGCATGGGGGCAGGCATGGGAGATTGGGGCATTCCTGCCTCCTCGACGATGCAACTTGGCGCCTGTTCTAGCACAAGCGGCGCGAAGGGGAGAGGTTCCCCGTGGTCGCTTCAGGGCCGGCGTTTCAGGAATTCGAGAGCGCCCGCCTTGAACACCTTGTCGCCCACGGCGGGGTTGTGGTCGCGGTTGGGGATGTCCAGCATGGTACCGTCCGGCAGGAGATCCACCAAAGGCTGGCCGGGACCCGAGACCAGGTCGCGGGTGCCGATGGCCACCAGCACCGGCTGGAAGATGCGCGCCACCTCCTCGCGGGCCAGCACCTGCCGGGAGCCGCGGATGCAGGCGGCCAGCGCCTTCAGGTCGGCCTTGTTGGCGTCGGCGAAGGCGCGGAACATGCGGCCCATGGGGTCGGCGACATCATCGAGGCTCGGCGCTTCCAGCGCATCGGCCACGCTCTGGGGCAGGCCCACCCCGTCCACCAGATGGATGCCCAGCCCACCCATGATCAGCGAACGCACCGCCTGCGGGAAATGCAGCGCCATCTGCGCGCCCACCCGCG
Source organism: Xanthobacter oligotrophicus (assembly GCF_008364685.1). Lineage (GTDB taxonomy): Bacteria > Pseudomonadota > Alphaproteobacteria > Rhizobiales > Xanthobacteraceae > Xanthobacter > Xanthobacter oligotrophicus. The sequence continues at coordinate 195,351 of NZ_VTTL01000002.1, read as the reverse complement.
CGCCCATGGAATAACCGACCACGTCGGCCCGCTCCAACCCGAGATGGGCGAGGAGGCGCTGGGCGTCCTCCGCCATGATGCGGGTGTCGTAGAGGGCGGGGTCGTAGAGCTTCTCCGACTCGCCATGGCCGCGATGGTCGAAGCCGATGGCGCGGTAGCCGGCCTCGGTCAGGGTGCGGGTCCAGGAGGGGCCGACCCAGTTGATCTCCTTGGAGGAGGCGAAGCCGTGGATCAGGAGGACCGGATCGCCGGCGCCGATGTCGAAATAGGCGATATCGACGCCTGCGGAAGAGAAATGGGGCATGGGGAACCTTCGCGGGGCACCGCCACGGCGGGCGCCTCGGATCTCGGCGGATGACGGGGCGGGAAACTAGAAGCTCGCTCCCGTTGTGCCAAGCCCACTGGCAAATGGTCTTCAGGCGGATGGTCCGCCGGCGACGGGCTTCGGGCGAGGTCCCGCGCCGCCTCGATCGCCGCCAGCACGCGGGCGGCCGCGGCCTCCATGTCGGCAACGGCCGGAGATGAAGGCGCGGCCTTCGCCGGGGCGGGTGTTCCATGCCGATGCCGGCCGGCCTTGGGGCGCTTGCCGCGCCAGCAGCGGCGGGCGCAGGCGACGCAGAAGGAATTGAAGGACGAGACGAGGGCGAAGGCGTAGAACGCCGCCGCGAAGGTCCACCAGATCAGGTGGAACAGCGCGCTGGTGATGGCGATGGCCCCGCGCCCCAGGGTCTTGAGGATGGCCAGGGTCTGCGAGCCCTTGGCCTCGGCGAGGCGGGCGACGCGGGAGAGATCCCGCCTGCTGTCGGCCACCTTCAGGCCTTCCAGCGCGGCGCGGGTGCCGGCCTTGGCCTCGATGCGGGCGGCGTCATCCAGCATGCGGGTGAGGTCGGTGAGGCGCTGCGTGCGCACCACGCCCTTCACCGCTGCGGCATCCACGGTCGCGGGGGCGGCCGCGAGCCGGCGCAGGGCGGCAAAGTCCACGCTCTCGCGCACGGCGCGGGTGAGGCTACGGGCGAGCGAGGCGGAGAGGCGGCCGGTGCGCTTGGCCACCTTCACCAGCGAGATGCCGATCCGCATCGGCAGGCTCGCGCCCACGGTCGCATAGGTGCCGGCGGTGACGGCGATGCCCACGGCGGAGAGGCCCAGAATCAGCTCGTCCGCACCTTCGCCGCGCGCCAGCTTCAGGCCCTCGCGGCCGGCATCGCGGATGTCGCCCCACACCATGAGGTCGCTGGTGGCCGCGCCGGCAAGGCCTGCGAGGTCGCGCGGCTCGCCGGTGACGAAGCCGAGGCCGAAGGCCTTGGCCGACCGCAGGGTCTCGGACAGGGCTCCGGTGGCGTCCGCCACCTGCGCGCGCAATTCCGGCGGGATGGCGAGGCCGCGCGCATCGGCCAGCGCGAGGAAAGAGGCGGCCAGCGCTGCGTCGTCCTCGGCCAGCGCCGCCGCGATGGACCGGCGTGCGTCTTCCGCCGTGAAGCCGGCAAGGCCCAGGTCGGCGAGGGCGGCCGGGTCGTCCCGCGCGGCGACGAGCTTGAGGCTCTCCTTAGCCACCGGTAGCAGCCACGGCGTGCCGGCGAGGAGCGTTGCGAACAAAGCGAGGGCGGCGAGAATGCGGGCCATGATGTTTCCTGTAGGGCATTCTCGCATCCGATCATGGCGAAGGTGAAGGGGCGTGCGCCGGGCGTCGTCGCGCGTGCCTTGCCCGCCTTTTCTCGCCTTGCCTCTTTCGCCTCCGCCGCTACCTTTGCCCGTGATCCGGCCAACCGGACGTGTGCCCTCGAACGGGCGCTGAGGAAGCGGGAGGAGTTGCGTGTCGCCACCTTTCAGCGTGGTCGCGGGCGGTCGCGATGCCGCGACCCGCGCCGTCGTTCTGCGCGGCCTCTCCATCGCCTTTCCCGCCCAGGCGGGCAGCGCGGCCCCGTTCGTGGCGGTGGAGGGGGTGAACCTCGATGTCGCGGACGGCGAGTTCGTCGCCATCGTCGGCCCCACGGGCTGCGGCAAGTCCACCCTGCTCAATGCCACCGCCGGCCTGCTGACGCCGGCCACCGGCACCGTCTCCATCTTCGGCGATCCGCTTGCCGGGCTGAACCGCAAGGCCGGCTACCTGTTTCAAGCTGAAGCGCTGTTTCCCTGGAAGAGCGCGCTGGAGAACGTGGCCATCGGCCTTGAAGTCGCCGGCACCAAGCAGGGCGAGGCGCGCGAGAAGGCCCGGCGCTGGCTTGGCCGTGTTGGGCTTTCCGCCTTCGCCGATCGCTATCCGCACATGCTCTCCGGCGGGCAGCGGAAGCGCGTGGGCCTTGCGCAGGTGCTGATCCGCGATCCCAAGATCCTGCTCATGGACGAGCCGTTCGGCCCGCTGGACGCCCAGACCCGCCAGATCATGGGCAATCTGCTGCTCGACCTGTGGAGCGCCGACCGCAAGGCGGTGCTGTTCGTCACCCACGATCTGGAGGAAGCCATCGCCTTGGCCGACCGGGTGGTGATCATGGGGGCGGGGCCGGCCTCGCGCATCATCGGCGAGTGGCGGGTGTCGCTGGCCCGGCCGCGCGGCATGGATGTGCGGCTGGAGCCCGCCTTCCACCAGCTCCACCGCGAGATCTGGGCCATGCTCAAGGACGAAGTGGTAAAGGGCTATCGCCAGTCGGAGGCGGTGGGATGATCGCTCGCTCGCGTCTCGTGCTGCTGGTTTTGCAGGTTCTGGTGGCAGCGGTGCTTATCGCCATCTGGCATTTCGGCGCCACGGTGAAGCTGTCCATCCCGGCGCTCTCGCCGAAGCCCTTCTATCCGCTCGATCCGTTCTTCTTCTCGACGCCGCTGGCCGTGTTCGAGCGCACCTGGCGCGACTTTGCCACCGGTGTCATCTGGTATCATCTGGGCGTCACGCTGCTGGAGACGACACTGGCCTTCATCATCGGTGCCGCCGGCGGGGTGCTGGTGGGCTTCTGGTTCGCTCGCAAGGCGCTGCTCGCGGCGGTGTTCGATCCTTACGTGAAGATGGCGAACGCGCTGCCGCGGGTGGTGCTGGCGCCCATCTTCGCCCTGTGGCTGGGGCTCGGCATCTGGTCGAAGGTGGCGCTGGGGGTCACGCTGGTGTTCTTCATCGTCTTCTTCAACGTCTACCAGGGCGTGAAGGAGGTGAGCCCGACGCTGCTTTCCAACGCCCGCATGCTGGGCATGAGCGAGCGCCAGCTCATGCGCCATGTGTTCTGGCCGTCGGCCCTCACCTGGATGTTCTCCTCCCTGCACACGGCGGTTGGCTTTGCGCTGGTGGGGGCGGTGGTGGGCGAATATCTCGGCTCGGCGGCCGGGCTCGGCTATCGCATCCACCAGGCGGAGGGAGTGTTCGACGTGACCGGGGTGTTCTCCGGCATGCTGGTGCTGGCCCTGTTCGTCATCGTCATCGACACCGGCGTCAGCGCCATCGAGAACCGCCTCCTGGTCTGGCGTCCGTCGCCGGCAGGGCAGGGGTGAACCAGAAGAACAGCAGAACGAAAGGGAGGACACCATGCGCATCGGAACGCTGGCGGCTGCGCTCGGCGCGGCCCTTATGCTCGCAGTCTCGCCGGCCTCGGCGCAGCAGGCGGAAAAGCCGAAGCTGACGCTGGGCGTGGGCGGCAAGCCGCTGCTCTATTACCTGCCGCTGACCATCGCCGAGCGGAAGGGCTTCTTCAAGGACGAGGGGCTCGACGTCACCATCAACGATTTCGGCGGCGGGGCGAAATCGCTCCAGGCGCTCATCGGCGGCTCCATCGACGTGGTCACCGGCGCTTATGAACATACCATCCGCATGCAGGCCAAGGGGCAGGACATCGTCTCGGTCATCGAGCTGGGGCGCTTCCCCGGCATCGTGCTGGTGGCGCGCAAGGACAGGCCCATCACTTCGGTGAAGGACCTGAAGGGCGCCAAGATCGGCGTCACCGCGCCGGGCTCCTCCACCAATTTCTTCGTCAATTTCCTGCTGGCGAAGGAGGGGCTGAAGCCGGAGGACGTGGCCTTCATCGGGGTCGGCGGCGGGGCCTCCGCCGTGGCGCAGATGAAGCGCGGCGAGATCGACGCCATGTCCAACCTCGACCCGGTCATCACCAAGCTGGAGGACGACGGCGACGTGAAGGTGCTGGCCGACAGCCGCACCGAGGCGGGCAACGACAAGATCTTCGGCGGCGCCAACCCGGCCGCCGTGCTCTACATGAAGCGCGATTTCGTCGAGGCGAACCCGGTGACCACCCAGAAGCTGGTGAACGCCTTCTACCGCACCCTGATGTGGCTGAAGATGGCCACCCCCGAGGACGTGGCCGCCGTGGTGCCGGAAGAATACCTGCTGGGGGACCGCGCGCTTTATCTCTCGGCAGTGAAGAATTCCCTGCCCATCTATTCGCGCACCGGCGTCATTCCCGCCCAGGGCATGAAAAACGCGCTCGCCATGCTGGTGGAGTTTGATCCGGAGCTGAAGGCTGCGACCATCGATCTGGCGAAGACCTTCGACGATCGTTTCGTTGCGAAGGCTGCGGCGGGCGGAAAATAAGCTCAGGCGGTGCGCATTATTTTGCGGGCTGCCCTTGAAAGGCCGTTATTGGTCCCTATCTCTCCCTCAACCCAAGCCGCCGGACGCGGCGCGCTCCAAAGCGCGAACGCATTCGGGAGACGGACGGATGTACTCCGATCCCGCCGCGGCACTGGGTGTTCGTTCCTCCGCTTTCCATCATCATGGATGTGCGGAGGGGCGAGCTGAGCGGACAGTTCGTCATCGGCCTGCTTCATCGTTTCCTTCGGGCCGCGACACAAAAGCCTTCCAATTCGAACTCGTCTAGAACTACGCCCCGCTGCGCCGCGACGTTGGTCGTGCGCGGGGGTGACTGGCGCAGGCACAGCTGAAGAGCGACCTGCGCGCACAGGAGGCCACCATGGCCACAGGTACCGTCAAGTTTTTCAATTCCCAGAAGGGTTTCGGCTTCATCCAGCAGGATGAGGGCGGCCCCGACGTCTTCGTGCACATCTCGGACGTGGAGCGCTCCGGCCTCTATGGCCTGAACGATGGCCAGAAGGTGTCCTTCGACATCGTCGCGGACAACCGCGGTAAGAGCAAGGCGTCGAACCTCGCCGCTCTCTGAGCTGACGCTCTGATTTAAGAAACCCCGGTCACCGCAAGGTGGCCGGGGTTTTTTGCGTTTGGAGCAGCTGTTGTCAGATCGCTGCTCCCGGCCGCCGCGCTCAGCGCAGCACGTACACCGTGGTCCCCACGCGGACGCGGTTGTAGAGGTCCACCACATCGTCGTTGGTCATGCGGAAGCAGCCGGAGGAGACCGCCTGGCCGATGGTCTCGGGCTCGTTGGAGCCGTGGATGCGATAGAGGCTGGAGCCGAGATACATGGCGCGGGCGCCCAGCGGATTTTCGATGCCCCCCGGCATGTAGCGCGGCAGATCGGGCCGGCGCTTCAGCATCTGCGAGGGCGGCGTCCAGCCCGGCCATTCCTTCTTGGCGCTGACGGTCTTCACGCCGGACCACTGGAAGCCCTCGCGGCCCACACCGACGCCGTAGCGCAGGGCCTCGCCACGGGAGGTGACATAATAAAGCCGCCGCTCCGACGTGCGGATGACGATGGTGCCCGGCGCGTATCGCGGGTCGATGGACACCACCTGCCGGCCGATGGGCGAGGAGGTGCCCACGTAGCCGGCATTGCTGTTGGCGCCGCTGAACAGCTTGTTGAAGTTGAAGAGGTCGTAGCGGTCGTCGGCTCGCGCCGGCCCCGCCGCCACGAGCGTGGCCGCGACGGCGGCCAGGGCGAGGGATCTGAAGTGCGTCATGGGTCTTACGTCTCGGCTGAGGAACGAAGGGGACACACGGGGAGCGGATCGCGCTCCGACGTCCATTTTGTCGCCGTAAAATGGACATGACTGCAACCGCTTTGTGGCATGGCGGTTCCGGCCGCACGGGAGTGTGATGCGGATTTTCGGCCCGTGGGGCCTTGCCGCAACGCTCAAGCCTTGCCGGCTACCTCCCGCACGAAAGCGGCCAGCGCCGCATTGAAGCGCTCCGGCGCCTCCAGGAACGGCGCATGGCCGGCGCCCTCAAAGAGATCGAGCCGGGCGTTCGGCACGATTTCGGTAATATGTTCCGCCATGGCCGGGGCCACCACCTCGTCGAGGGCGCCCTGGACCACCAGGACGGGCACGTCGAGGGTGCGGTTCACGGCGTCATAATCCGCCACCCGGTCGAACAGGGCGGCGCGGATGTTGTGTGGCACCAGCATGTTCACGCCGAACATCAGCTCGAACAGGGGCTGGGGGATCGGATTGGCGAAGCAGCGGCGCAGGAAGGCGCGGGTCGCCGTGATGTTCTGGGTTACGTCCGGGCTGCACATCTGTCGCATGAGGCGGTTACAGCTGCCGTAGAAGCGCCGTTCGTTGGCGGTCACGGCATCGACATACACGATGCCGGAGATGCCCTTGGTCCCGAAGATGGTCACATAGTCGCCGATGATACGCCCGGCATAGGACCAGCCCACCAGCACCGGCCGCTCCAGACCGAAGGTGCGGATCACGGCGTCCACCTCGCCCGCCCAGAGTTCCGCCGCCTTGTAGCGGGCGGGGTCTTCCGGCTTGTCCGAGGCGCCATGCCCGCGGAAATCGTAGGTGACCATTTGGAAGTCGGAGAGGAGAGGGCTGGCCGTCTGCCGCGACCAGCACAGGCTCGACTGGGAAAAGCCGTGGATGAAGACGATGCCCGGCCGAGTCCCGGTGCCGAAGGGCTCGGCGCCGAAGGCCTCGGCGGCGATGCCGATGCCGTCGGGGGTGGTGACGCGGGCGGTGCGGCGGGCAGGGGGCTTAAGAGCGCTCATGGTTCATCACTAGCATTCCGAGGCGCCGGCTTTAAGCGCGGGCGCGGCTGAAGCCCGGAGCCGTTCGCGCCCAGCCTTGCGCCTTGGGTCCGCCGCTTTGCCGATGATATAGAGCGGGCCGAACGCGGCAGTGCCACAGAGGCGGCGAAACATGCGCAACCTTCCTATGTCCCGAGCTGGGCGTCTCGCCCTCGTCGCCGCCCTCGGGCTGCTTGCGCCCGCCACCGCGCGGGCCGCCGATCGCTACATGGCGACGGGGCTGCCCTTCTTCGATCCCTACCATGTGGCCATCGCCAGCATCGACGTGGCCGACGGCAAGGTGACGGGCACCCTGGCGGCGCCCGTGGGCGATCCGCGCCCGGCGCTGCCGCTCTCCGGTACGCTGGCCAGCGGCGTGCTCACCCTCACCGTGGGGCAGGGTGCGGAGGCCTACCGCTTCGTCTTCAGCGAGAACGAGCGGGGACTGCACCGCATCTTCGAGGAGACGACCAGCATCCCCGGCATCGATGCGGTCACCCTGTTTCGGCCGCCGGCGGGCTTCTCCGAGCCGGCGCTGGCGCTGCAGCATGATCCGGAGGATTGGTGCGGGCGTGTCTATGGCGGTCTCTCCGTCCAGTTCCGCGCCAAGGACCTGGCCGCGGCGCCCGAGGCGCCGGCCGCCGTGGCCGACCTCGATCTGATGGTGGTGCCGCAGCAGGGTGGCACGGCAACGCAGAAGGTGAAGGACGCCTGGAGCCGCCTGCGCCTCGCCGCGCGGGGCGGCGACGACGTGTCCGTGGACATCGCCGTGCCGGTGGGCAGCGAGGCGAAGCACGCCGAGGACCTGCGCCGCGTGCCGCTGGTTTCCTCGGTGATGCTGCCGGCGCTGTGCGGCGAGATGGCCCTCGCCACCATTCCCCGCGCCCGGGTGGCGGAGGGGAACACGGTGTCCGAGGCGAAGCTGAAATCCTATGCGGAAGCCATGCTGTCGCGCCTTTTGTCGGGCGCGGCGCCCGATGCGTCGGCCGCCGGGCCGCGCAAGTTCAGGATCGCCGGGGCCGTGGTGCCCGGCGTGTCCGGCCCCGCCTTCAAGGCGACCGTGACCGGAGAGGCGGAGGCGACGCGCCTCGGCAAGGGTAGCTTCGACCAGTTCACACTGACCCTCGAGCCGGTGGTGACGCCGGATGATGCGGCCGACACCCTCTCGCTCATTCCCACCGTCACCGACCTGAAGAGCGCCAAGAAGGCCGGCCCGCAGCCACCCGCCGACGCCGCTTTCCGCCCGGCGGACGATTCCAGCCAGGTGGCCGGCATCACCCAGCGCATCGTCTCCTTCATCGCCGCGGCCGAGGGCACGCGCTGCGCCTTTCTCACCCAGACCGCGTTCGACGAGCCCGATGGCGCCATTTCCTGCACCAACATCGCGCTGGATGATGTGAGTCACCCTGACGACAATTGAGGGTGAATCTCGATCCGCCGCGAAAATCGTAGTTTTATCGAGGAATATCGATCCTTTGATAATGATTAAAAGCGCGACCGTCGCCGTATTTTTTCCAGAAATACGGCGACGGTCGCGCTTTCATTTTGAGTAGAGCGTGGCTGTGCGCTCTGAAAAATCGAAGGAACCATCCTCTCTCCCCTCCGTTGCATGACCAGGGGCTGAACAGGAGGATACATTCCCATGACCAATCGTCAGCAGGGCGGTTCCGGCACTCCCGAGACGGATCAGGCCAAGGAGGCGGCCCGCAAGGCTGCGGAAAGCCGCCAGCAGCACCAGCAGGATCACGGCCGTGGCCAGCAGGGCGGCGGCGATCCCGATCGCAATCGCGCCTCCGAAGCCGGCCACAAGGCCGGTCAGTCCGAGGAGAAGCGCTCCCCCTCGCAGGACCGCGATCAGCAGTCCGAGGCCGGCCGCAAGCCGGGCACGCGCTGACGCCTTCCGGCGCTGAGATTTCAGCCGGCGTGCGCCGGCTGAAATCCGCGGCAATCCAGAGACATCAGGAGACAGACATGGGCTTCTTTTCCAAAGACATCCATTCGCTCGACGATCTCTTCGTGCACACCCTGCGCGACATCTATTACGCGGAAAAGCGCATCCTGAAGGCACTGCCCACCATGGTCGAAAAGGCCTCGAGCGCGACCCTGCGCCAGGCCTTCCAGTCTCACCTCGGCGAGACCGAGGAGCATGTGAAGCGCCTCGAGGAGGTGTTCCGCCTGCATGGCGTCGAGGCCAAGACGGTGAAATGCCCGGCCATCGACGGCATCATCGCCGAGGCGGAGGAGGTGGCGTCCGAGGTGGCCGATCCCGAGGTGCTGGATGCCGCCCTCGCCGCAGCCGCGCAGGCGGTGGAGCATTACGAGATCACCCGCTACGGCACCCTCATCGCCTGGGCCAAGCGGCTCGGCCGCAATGACTGCGCCACCGTGCTCCAGCGCACCCTCGACGAGGAGAAGGCGGCCGACGCCAAGCTCACCGGCCTCGCCGACGCCCAGGTCAACATGCGCGCGGCCTGACAAGACCGCCGCCGGCGTCTTCCGAATGGCAGGCGCCGCACCTCTCCCTCCCGCGGGGAGAATCCCACTTGCCCCCGTCGCACCCGCGGCGGGGGCATTTTTTGCGTTGAGGGGGCGGCATGCGGCGCACCGAAACGCCGCGCACGAGGCCAGGACTCTGGCCAACAATCTGGAATGGTGCGGAAAAAGGAATGGTGGGCGATGCAGGGGCATCCACCATCCACCTAAGGCCTTGAGATTGCTATTGCCATGGTGATGTGGGGAGGCACAATGTCTCCCTTCGACGCATCATTAGCACAGGTCGGGAGTGGGAAATCAAGATAGGTCGGTCAGTGGGCTCACGCTCTTTGTGGTGACGTGGCCCTAAGCTGACCCTGCCACCGTCTGCTTTGGGCGGGTTGGGCACCTGTGTTTGTGCGACCAGAATGGGGGAGAGTGCGGACAGACAGGTTCTGCGAGGCGAAGGTGAGATAGCTGTGTTTGAAACCGCAGGCAGGTGTCAACCAGACTCAGTCATTTGGCCGGTTCTTGGCCGAGCGCAAAAGCCGCCGTTCGTCAATTGCCACGGTCACCATGAAGTTGCCCTTGCGGCTCAAACTTCCGCGCCCATCCGCGTGCGCCCCCTCTGCGACGGACGCTACCTAACAATCTATGCCGGAACATCTGACTGGGTTAATAATCGGATCGATAGCTCCGGCGCCGGGACCGAGGTATGGGTGACGCGGGAGTGCATTTGAGGTGCTGAGCTGTGGCAGTTAAAAAGTGGAAGCAGAGCAGAGATCCTCTCTATCGAGGGGATCATGCAAACGCGGTCAATGTTCCGACCCCGTCAGCTAATGCGTCAGTGGTACGCCACATAATGTTCCTGGAGGGGCCTGGCCGTGAGACACCGTATCTCTCAACGACTGAACGTCGAGAAGTTGCAGGTCGGTTTGCCAAAGCGGGCAGCGTTTGGGAGACATCTGTTGCTCTCACGAAGAACACAAGCATTAAACATATTAGCAATTCCGAACTTCTTGGCCTGATGAAGGGTAACGGAAAGGGGGCGGCTAAGTGGCTTGATGCCTTTGAGGTGATGCAAGCTCGTCGCTATGCCGAAGAGCACAGCGAGCATATTTTGGATTTCCGAGCGGTAGCTGATCCAAAGGTCGCTGCTGTCGTCGTAAAAGCGATATTCAAAAAATCATGAAACTACAGGCATGCCAAAATTGCTGGTTCAACGGCCTTCAGTATGGGTCTGTTGGACTGTCCTTTGGTTATTGTAGCCGACATCGGAAGGTTCTCAATATCGCCGATGAGACCACATGTGGGCAGCACATTCGTAAAGATTTGGGGCTTGCTCGAGCGCAGGAAGTCGCTGCCGTTCACGCTAAAGTGTATGACGAAGATAAAATTGTTAGGATTACAGATAATTGTGAGATTGGTGGCGATGTATCTGCGTCAGGCAAAGATATCAAAATTCTTAGAGGTGATGCCGTAGCGGGTGCCGTCTTGGATTATGGATTTTTGAACTCAAAGATCGCATCTTTTGCGCAGTTGAAGTCGATGGCGACGATCAGGTCAGACGTTGCCATGGCCAGCCTAGGGCGAGCTTATGTAAAAAATTGTGTTTCAAGGGGAGGGAAGTGGACGAGCGGCATTCATATTTATTGGTGGACAAAGAAAAGGATTGCGCATATTCCTGAGTTAATGGTTCGTGATCTCCGATATTCAGAATCGATACAAATATCTCGCCAAGCTGAGTTGGCCGTATGGTCCGTGATGATGCTTAGATTGTCGCTGCTAGATGACATCGTAGGATACGCTCGTCAACAGAATGACGAGGTTGGAGATGAAGGTGGAATTACCAATCGCGCTGCCAACGAGGTCCAGGTATTTAATTTGAGAAAGTTGAGTAAATGGATACTAAAAGAGCTTCTCCCAGCCTTGGACTCACGCTTAGATGATAAGAGATATAATGAGTTGGCGAGTGAGTTGCGTCGGGAGGAGATTGCTGTTGGGGAGGCTGATTAAACTCCGCGGCACGTATTGAGGTGAGGCAAGTGAGCTGCGTTACGTGGGCTCTCCGCCCTCTTGCACTGATACTGGGGTGCCTATTATGTAGCCATAATCTCCCTGTAGTCGAGGTGAAGTAAAGCGGAAAAGTATTACCGATCGACTTTTGGGTGCTCAAATAGATGCGCGGCAACCGCGCTGATAGCGGCGGCAATCCTCTTCACCCCCCGAAGCCTGCCGGTCTAGAAAGTTCCGATCTCGGCCTTTGAATTCACTCCCGGCCTGTAAATCGCTGGTGCTCAGTGTGAAGAGCCGGTTTAAGGAACGCTGTGCGAGTGCTTCTACGACCAAGGTCAGGCGTAAAGCGGTATGTCCGCTCTCAAGCCGCGACCCAATGTCATTTCCTGGCGCAACCCTCCCCTTACGAAACTGGCGCACTCCAGTCTTCAGAGAGCATCGGAGTCGGTTGGGGGTGAGGCGAACTTAGCGCGGGCATTCCTTTCAAGCTGCGGACTAAGCAGAGGGCTAACTCATTAGATCTTAGTAGATTGGAGAAATTGTGAAATTTTTCGCGAAGGCAATTAAAGCTTTTCGATCATTGCAATTCCCCCCATGCCCGGCCCTGGAATATCTCCCTCCATTTATGGAATACGGCCGTCTTTTATGGCGTTGTAATTTATGCGATGGGCATCTGATCTTCGTATTGTGTTCTAGATATAGCTTCGCTCGTTTGTTAGCTCGGAGCCGTGGAATGGCATTTTGTCCATAAAGGTATACCCCAACGGTCGATTGGTCGTTGGCTGTGGGTGTGTCCGTAAGGGTTGACTTAAATCAACGTACGATGTATTCAACGTACATAATCCATATGGACGAATGGGGTGGCCAGTGCAAACCATTCTGTATGCGCGTGTGTCGACCAGCGACCAGACCATTGAGCACCAAGAGGCTCAGGCACGGCAGTCTGGTTTTCTCATTGATCAGGTGGTTGCCGATCATGGCCAGTCCGGCCTGAGCACCAGCCTCAGGGAAAGGCCTCAAGGTAGACGTCTGTTCGATCTCCTAAGGGCAGGAGACGTTTTAGTCGTGCGTTGGATTGATCGCCTTGGCGGGAACTATGGGGATGTCTGCGATTCCATCCGTGAGTTTCTGAAGCGTGGCGTTACCATCCGCACTGTCATCAACTCTATGACGTTTGACGGTGCGACGACTGATCCAACCCAGATGGCTGTGAGGGATGCGATGATCGCATTCATGGCAGCTATGGCTCAGGCCCAGGCAGAGGCCACCAAGATAGCTCAGCGGGCTGGTATCGATCATGCGCGGGCTATGGCTCAAGTGGACAAATATCGTGGAAGAAAGCCAAGCTATGGCCGCTCGCAATTCCAGCTTGTTCAGGATCTGCTAGCGCAGGGAAAGGGCGCTTCTGAAATTGCTAAACTCGCCGGCCTCACACGCCAGACGGTCCTGCGCATCCGGGATGCTCCGCAACAGGCGGAAGCCGCGCTGGCAGCGTGGGACCTTTGATTGCTTACAAACAGGGAGCGAATCGACAGGGAAGGGTACTGAGCGGCTTTCTCTTCAGTGAAGGGCCATGTCCCAAAAAGCCGGAGATCCCAGTGTGGGCTGTCCGCGTGAAGGAGGGCCGGTGTTGGAATTGAGCTGCTGTGTGCCAAAAGGGCGAGGAAGGGCGTCAAACGGCTGGATTGCGGACCTTAGCGGCTTTGGTCCTTACGCGGACTGGTAATGGCGGGAGGGGGTGTCACTTCTCTCTGTGTTTCCTAGTAAGCCATTCTAAGTGACGCTGATAATATCCTTTATACTCGCCTTCTCGTCCTAGTGATTCCATTAGTGCCGCCCTCATGTCAATTGCATCTGATGGAATATGCTCAATGATATCTTTTGCCTTTATGTCTATGTCTTTATTTATGAATTTTCTAAATTCCTCTATCATTATATCACCTAATTCGTCTGCTAGGCTTTTTATGACGATAAAGCTATCATGAATAGGAAGGCATGCATAGTTCATATAGTGGAATCGTAACATAACTGCATTTGCAATATCTGAATCCATTCTCTGCAATTTAACTCCATATCCAGAATTGATAAATTTATCAATCCGATGGTGATGTCTAATAATGCAGCCAATGAACTGTTCCCAAGACATACCTATATTATTGGCGTCAAATTCAATATCGATTCTTATTCTACCACTCGCATTTATTAGTTTATTGAAAGTTCGCTTTATCAATGGGCGAGGCGCGACTAGGTTCGGTATCTCATAGGCGTCACCCGTCAATTCCTCACCAACTTCGGCATACAGCATTTTTACGTGCATTCCGCTGTAATCAAGCTCTACTGTGTCCTTTTCATTTATTGTTATAAACTTTCTCATCTCGCTTGGTATGGTCTGCCACCATCCGCCATAGAAACGTCCACCCTCGTCCCAGGATGAATTGTTGAAAACTCGATGTAGTTCTATCCGTGTCAGGTCGACGGTATGGCTATCATTATCCGAATCTACAGTGCGTGCGGAGATGCGCTTTTGTAGTTTAATAAATTCAATATCTGATAAATTTATATCGATCCAGCTAGATAGCAATGTATGATTGATCATCTTAAGATCGTTGCGCATTTTTGTTGTAGCGGTTGTGTCGTCATAATCTATGGGTCTTTTATTTTTATCTTTGAGTATAATGATTTCGTGCGGTTCGTCGGGAGGCGATCTGCGAATGCTGGCGAGTGTTAAAGCGCCTTTGTCTGTTAGCGTATTAATGAGTTTTTGTGTTGCCCGAACGCGTGTTGTTTTGCTCACTTCTGATTGTCTGTCGTTAAAGCCTTCGTACACAATTTCGAGATATCCAAGATCTCGGAGTCCATTGAATGCTTGTATGAATTGATCATATGAAATATATAATGCAGAATATCTAGTCTTTTTTCCAAAGTGTGATTTTCCTCTGGCTACAGCAACCAATAGAGATGGATCAGATTTCCATGCAACATAAAGGTCTAATGTTAAACAACGAATTGCCGCTCTGAATTTCTTTTCAGCTTTCTGATTTCTCCGCCTTTCTCGTTGTTCGTTGGCTTTTAGCTCATTGATGATATCATTGAGACAATTGTTTAGCTCCGGGTAATCAGACCAGCGATGAACATCAAGGGGGCGCGCTCTGTCGCCGGGAATCTGTTTTTCGTTATGGCGGCCTGCCTCCGTGCCTAGAGCAATATCAACCACCTGCCGTTCCTCTCGATCGTTGGTGTAACTTAAATATTCGTTCGGCTTAACGGGGTATGAATAAACATAAAAAGCTCTGTCAATTAAAAATTTCTCTTTCTCTCCAAAAGCTTACAATAGCGGTTAAATAATCCATATATGTCTTGCCATGAACCGCCTGAAATTGCTCTGCGATAAAACTTTGAAGCATCATGTTGGTGAGCATCGTTGCAGCCGCTTCCTGCCTGGCAGCAGGGTGTGTTCGAAGTTGTTCTAAGACATTTTCAAGTTCGTCTGGCGGCATCGGTGAGCCTGTATCCAGAACTGCCATCTTCTGGATGAATGATCTCTGCTTAGAGGGGGTGTTAAGAGTTCGTATAGTGTCCTTCAAAAATGCTTGCGCATCCTCGATCACCGGTCGGATGTCCCAGCGTTCGACATGGGGATAGGCGAAGGCGAGATAATATCGCAGGGATGCGGACAGCGAAAATTGAAGCTCTCTCGTCATCTGACCATGTAGCAAAGCAAGAATATTCTCCGTCATTCCGGCTGGTTCAACCGAAAATGGGTGCGATTCGCTAATCAGATAATAAAGCACAAAGGGCCTCGTCCATTCGCAGGTAGGCTCTTTAGGTGGCACGTTTCTCCTGCCTTCTTTTGCGATGAGGTGCATCGTATAAGCTATCTCTACTGAGTAGCTCGTGCCATTTTTCACGATTAGATCGCGGTACCAACGGGGCAGCTTGCTCACCATGCCATGTCGATATGCTTCAGCGATTAAAGGCCCCTGCTTCCCGTCGTGCACGTATCGTATCTCGTGCTGGATGTGTTTGATAAACGCGCTTTTGAGTTCGGACATGTCTCGCCCAGCTAGCTCTTGCGCCTTTTGAGGGGGGGCGTCCTTTAGAAGCAATTCAAGATAGACGTATGCCCGAAGGGTCTCAGCACCGACAGCGGTGTTAAGTTTGAAGAACCTATAGACACCCCATCCGAGCAGACCCAGGACTAAAAGGGCTTCCATCTTGTCCTCCGGCTGGGGGCATATGTCGCGGTACGTCCCCGCGAGCTTGCCCCTTGATCCCTTGGTGATCGGGGAGTTGGAAAACCGAATGGATACGGTCCCTGTGGCCTTTAGTTCGGAGAACCTGTTGCATACGCCACAGGCTCCCCGACCATAGGTCAAGGAGATGGCGCCATTCCGGTTGGCGCCCGTACCTATCCATTCGGGGTTTCCACGCCCCAGAGCCGCACGTACGACTCCACCCATCTGTTTCAGGCCTCGCCTCGATGGTGTCAATGGGGGGGCTGTGGGGAGGGGGCGTTCCCTCGGGTGAAGAAGCCGTGTGATGAAGCGGAGATGCGAAGCTGACGAACTAGCTTGTATCTGTTTCCGCCTCAGCGTCTGCCGGCGCCGTTCTCAGAAGGTTGGAATTTTTCAATCGCACCTTTGAGTTGTGCAAGGGTGTAGCCTTGCTTGAAATAGTGCTGTTGGGTCACGCCTTCCCGAGTGTGGCCCACAAGTGCCTTCACATGATTTTCCTCGACGCCGGCCTGCATGAGGCGCGTCACCATCGTATGACGGAGGCTATGGAAAACGAGGTCCGTGGATTTGATGCCAAGCTGCACAAGGAACCGATCATTGAACCAGCGCCCGAGGGCACGGCCGTATCCCTCCTTCGGACTAAACGAGAAATCGGGGAACAGGCGTGTCTCTCCAGCTTCCTTGAGCGTGGCCACATGCTTCAGTAGACCAACTTCCAGCAGGCGACTGTGAATTGGCACCATGCGGCATGATGCGGCGTTCTTCAGCCGCTTTCCGTCCCCTTCATCGTTCATGTCGAAGCACCAGATGCCGTCAACCTCCTTGATATCATCAAGGTGGATCTGGCAAACCTCATTGAGGCGAGCACCCGTATAGATGCCGATGAGCGAGCCCCATCTCTGATAGTCTTTACGGATCAAGCCTTTCTCATTGGTTGTCAGCTCATGAAGTATGTCGCCGAGCTGTTCCGGCGAGAAAGCGTCTCGCTGGGTGCCTGTCGCTTGTTTGTTTTGCCGGAGCGTGATGCCATCGAATATGTTCTCGGTGACGTAGCCATTGCGTTTGGCCCAACCAAAAAGGCTTCCATAGCTTTGAAGGTATAGATTTATCGTTCTGACCGACAGCGTTTCTATGCCATCCAGGTTCATTAATTGTTCAATGGACATGTTTTTGATAGGTGATATTTTATTTCTATTCTTTGGATATTTTAGAAGTATCTCCTTAACCTTCTGCGTGTCTTTTCGATTGATGTTTAGTATATCGCGATTTTCGCCTAAAATTTCCTGCAAAAGGTCGAGATGCTGGACCTTCTGCTGTTCGGAACGCTCACGCCACAGACCCGCACGCTCTTGCTCTGTCGTGAACTTCTGCACGAGATCCTTCAGCAAGCATGTGGGGCCACCTGCCCCTACCGTTTGGGGTAGAGCAGGAGCAGGGCTCTGGGACAGATCGTAGCTATCAAGCGATTTATCGTATGCGAGAACACTGGCGCAAAAATCCCGATACGCCATTTTCAGCTCTCGAATGAAGACGTTGTGTGTCTTCGTGCTGGGATCAAGCTTGAGGCCGTAGCGTTCGGCAAACGTAGCGGCTAGCTCGTCGTCCGATTCCATGCCGGGCAAATCGAGATGAAGGCCCATGCCTTCTGCAAGGGCTTCCCGAGCGAAGCTCTCTCCATTCGTCAGCGCCGCAATTTCGATCTGATCGAGTCGCCCCTGTTCGGCAATCCGGTCTTTCTCTCGCTGCAATGCCTCTTGGAAATGCTGCTTCAGAACGCCGCGTATCTCATCAAAGCGCATGCCTGCCGACGCTATCTTCACCATGGCCTGTTCCGCCAGATAACTGAGTTGGCGGGATAGCCGCAATGCCTCTCTTGGCACTCGGGTACGCAGGGAGACTTTGACGCAGGAGGCTTGCTGTCGAGGGTGAATCGCTTTCGGCAATGGCCACCGGAAGTGGAAAACACCGTGCCGGGACAGCTCTAGATAGGTCGGGCTACGCACCGCAATGCATCCCTTTGATGCATCACCAGGGCAACTCGCACTCTAAGTCCTTGAATTTGCGGAAAATGGTGGGCGATGCAGGGATTGAACCTGCGACCCCTCCCGTGTGAAGGGAGTGCTCTCCCGCTGAGCTAATCGCCCGCGCCATTTGCGAGGAGCGCCGTTTAGGCCGGCGCGCCCCTCCCTGTCAAGTGCCGGTGGTTCCGGCCTGTGGATGACTTCACATGGCCGGGCGCGCCAGAAGGGCATCCACGGCCCGCTCCAACTCGTCGAAATGATGGATCAGCGCGTCCGCGCCGAGTTCTGCGGCCGGGGTTTCCGTATAGCCGAAGGACACCGCGACCACCGGCACGCCGGTGGCGCGGGCTGTGAGCACGTCGGTGATGCTGTCGCCCACCATGATCGAACGCGCCGCGGAGCCGCCGGCCGCCGCGATGGTGGATACGAGCGGCAGCGGATCCGGCTTGGAGCGTGGATAGGTGTCGGCGCCGGTGATCACGGAAAAACGCTCGGTCAGGTCCAGCGCGTCCAGAAGCAGCCGGGCGAGGTGCTCCAGCTTGTTGGTGCACACGGCGAGGCTCACGCCCTTGGCCGAGAGGCGGTCGAGGGCGTCGAGCAGGCCGGGGAAGGGGCGCGAGCCCACGGCGATGTTGTCGGCGTAGTGGGCGATGAACCGCTGGGTCATCGCCTCCACCTCGGTATCGGGCAGGGCGACGCCCTCGCTCTTCAGGGCGCGGACGATGAGCAGGCGGGCGCCGCCGCCGATCATGTTGCGGGCCTCGGTGCGGTTCACGGGCGGGATCTTGTGCGGGGCCAGCACGAGGTCGAGGGCGTCCAGGAGATCGGGCGCGGTATCGACAAGGGTGCCGTCGAGATCGAAGGCGACCACGGGGCGGTTGGAAACGGGCGGGGCAGTCATGTTCGGGCCTTTTCATCGGGGACAGACAGGGATGGGGGGCGCCGACCCTACTCCCTGCCTTAAATCCTGCCGCTTTTTCGCGCGAGCGTCCGCGTCGATCGCAGGGCTGCGGCCGCATGGCGCAGCCCCGAGGAGCGGAAAGCGCCGGGATCGGACGTGAGCTTGGCCGGGCCGGAACACCAAGGAGGCTTGAATGCAGGGGATTGTTCTTTCCGTGGCTGGATCGCGGAACCACCTGCGGCAGCTGAAGCCGCTGGCGCGCGGCATGCTGGCGGCGCTGGCATTCGCGGGCCTTGGTAGCGTCGCCGGCGCCGGCGGCGCGCTGGCCCAGCCGGCACCGGCGGCCCAGGGGGCCCAAGGGGCTTACGAATTCGCCGCGCCGCCCTCGGCCCAGGCGAACCGCGTCTATGGCCTCAACCGCCAGACCGGCGAGATGAACGTGTGCCAGTTCGAGCGGCCCGAGGGCAGCGCCGTGGGCATCACCCATTGCTTCGCGCAAGGGGAGGGGGCCGGCCCCCAGAAGGCCGGCAGCTACGCCCTGGCCCCCACCCATTACGAGGGCGAGACCGGCATATTCCGGGTCAATCGCGACACCGGGGAGATGAGCATCTGCTACGTGCGCGAAACCGCCCGGCCCCAGGGCGGCGCCGATTCCAGCCTGGTCTGTACCCCCGCCGCCCGGTGAGGGGCGCGGGTTGAGGCTTGGGGCCGCCGAGCCGTCGCGCCGCTTGTCGGCGGGCCGGATCGGGGCTAGAGCCGGAACGCGGCGGGGCGACCCGGCCCGCATCAACGAAACGCCAATGCCCCACGCCGCGCCGGTTGGCCGCGCGAGGGGCACCGGAACGGAAACTCCCATGGTGCACGCCGAAGACCCGAAGCGCCGCGCGGCCGCTCACGCCCTGACCTACGTGACCGACGGCATGCGCCTCGGCCTCGGCACCGGCTCCACCGCCCGCCATTTCGTGGAGCTGCTGGCCGAGAAGGTCCATGCCGGCCTCAACATCCTCGGCGTGCCCACCTCCGAGCAGACGCTGTCGCAGGCGGTCTCCCTCGGCGTGCCGATCGCGACCCTTGATGAGGCCGGCCCGCTCGACCTGTGCATCGACGGGGCGGACGAGGTTGGCCCCGGCCTGGCCCTGATCAAGGGCGGCGGCGGGGCGCTGCTGCGGGAGAAGATCGTCGCCAGCGCCGCGCGCGAGATGGTGGTGATCGCCGACTCGAGCAAGAAGGTGGCCGTGCTCGGCCGCTTCCCGCTGCCCATCGAGGTGGTGGATTTCGGCGTCGCCTCCATCGAGCGGAATGTGGCCGAGGCGGTGCGCAAGGCCGGCTGCGAAGGCCCGGTGAAGCTGCGCCGCGACGGCGATGGTCATCCTTTCGTCACCGATCAGGGCCACCTCATCCTCGACGCCCATCTCGGCCGCATCCCGGACCCGGCCGCGCTCGCCCGCGCGGTGGAGGAAGTCGCCGGTGTGGTCGAGCACGGGCTGTTCCTGGGCCTTGCCCGCCGGGTCGTGCTTGCCGGCGCGGACGGCATCACCGTGCTGGAGCCCGGCAGCTTCTGATTCCTCTTCCCGGAGAGAGACCCATGTTCATGTCCCATCGCGGCCGCTTCGGCGTGCGGCTCCTTCTCGCCGCCGCCCTTGCCGTGCCGGCCCTCCCGGTTCCCTTCGCCTTGGCCCAGCAGGCGCAGCCCGCCCGCCCGGCGGCGAAGGTGAGCGCGCCGCATCTCCAGCTCGCCCGCGATCTCGTGGCGGTGAATGGCGAGGCCCGCGCCTTCGAGGGGATTATTCCCAACATCGTCGACGGGGCGGCACTGTCGTTCCTCCAGACCAATCCCGATCTTGCCAAGCAGCTGCGCGAGGTCGCCATCATCGTGCGGCCGGAGTTCGAGGCGCGGCAGAGCGAGATCATCGACATCCTCGCCACCTCCTACGCCAGCCACTTCACCGAGGCCGAGCTGAAGGAGGCCATCACCTTCTATCGCTCGCCCACCGGCGCCAAGCTGGTGCAGGACCGTCCGGTCATCGTCCAGGAGGCGGTGCAGGGCATCCAGGCGTGGGGTGCGCAGGTGAACGCCCAGGCGGTGGAGCGGGTGCGCGCGGAAATGCGCAAGCGCGGCGTCGACCTGTAGGTTTCGTGCGGACGCCGGCCTTCGGGGCGGCTTGGGCTTAAGAAAAAAGGCTCCCGGCACTGGCCGGGAGCCTTTTTCTTTTGGGGCGCGTCGCGCAGCCCGAGCGGCGCCTGAGCGCGACCCTCTCGGCACCGGTCAAAGACTGGGGCCGTTGGTATCAAATCGCGTCGGTGCGGGCGTCGCGCGAGCCCTGTGGCGCGTCGGCGAGGGCGGCGAACAGGTTCTTGCGGTCGAGGTTGGGGTTGGAGTGGGGGTCCACCAGGGTGCGGGCATGCCACAGGGCGTCGAAACGCTCGTGCTGGGCCTTCAACCGCTCCCGGTGGAGCTTGTTGCGGGACTTCCCCCGCGAGGCCGATTCGTGGTGGATGAGCAGCGCGTACGGCGTGGTCACCACCTCGTAGCCGGAGCGGCGGGCGCGCAGGCACAGGTCGATGTCGTTGCAATCCTCCTGGAACCGCTCGGCGTCCAGCGGGCCGATGGCCTCCCACACGTCCCTGCGGATGAGCTGGCAGGCGCCGGTGACCGCCGACACGTCCTGCCGCGCCAGCAGCCGGCCCTCGGGGCCGGGCGTGTCCGGCAGGGCATGGGCGAACCAGTGGGAGGCATAGCCGAACAGGCCGACCATCACTCCCGCATGCTGGATGGTGCGGTCGGGATAGAGCAGCTTGGCCCCCACGATGCCGACGCCCGGCCGAAGCGCAAGCGCCACCATCTCGTCCAGCCAGCCGGCCTCGATCACCTCGATGTCGTTGTTGAGGAACAAGATCAGCTCGCCGGTGGCGGCCTCGACCCCGTTGTTGCAGATGCGCGGATAATTGAAGTCGCCGTCGTCCCGCACGATGGTCGTGTCGGGCCAGGTGGCCTTCATCTCCGCGAACAGGGCGAAGGTCTCGGGCTCCACCGAGCCGTTGTCGACGATGATGATCTCGAAATTGCGATAGGCCGTCTTCCCGATCAGCGAATCGAGCGCCATGCCCAGAAGGCCGGCGCGGTCGCGGGTGGGGATGACGATGGACACCTTGGGCGGCACCGCCGGCAGGGGGAAGTCCGGCCGCAGGAAGTGGGTTCCGGCCTCCGGCACCACGCTCACCGGCACGCCGAGCACGCCTTCGAGCGCCTGCGCGGCCAGCCGGGCGGTTTCGGGCTCGGGGAAGCCCGGTGCCCGCTCGGGACCGGAAAAGGCGATGCGCGGCAGGTGCCGCACCGCGCCGGCCCCGACCTGCGCCACCGTGCGCACGACGAGGTGATAGGGGGCGGCGGCGGCGAAGCGGGGATCGATCCCCAGCGTCCGGCTCAACCCCGCCCGCAGCACGGTGAGCGCGCCCGTATAGGGCGAGGATTCCAGCAGGTGGCGATTGAAGGCCGGCTTGAACACGCCCGCGAGCGGCGTTCCGGACGCGTCGCAGCGCTCCTCGTCGGTATAGAGCAACTGGCAATCGGGATGGGCGGCGAAGGCCGCGCGGATCAGTGCCACGGCGTCCCGCGTGGGGCGCCCTTCGGGATCCAGCAGGCAGACGAGGCTATCGTCCGGCGCCTCGGCGGCGGCTAGGGCGGCTTTGAGGAGGCTGGCGTCGTCCGCGCTCGCTGCGGGCACGATCCGACCTGTATTGCCAACGGTCTCCGCCAGCGCCGTGCCTTCGCGCGCCATCCGGTCGGGGCTCGTAGCGACGATCCAGCTGAAGCTCCGGTCGGTCTGCGCCGTCAGGGCCTGCGCGCAGGCAGCGATCTGGGCGAGCGAGCGCCCGTCCCCCGCCGCGGACAGGAAGACGAGGGCCGGCGCCGCCCCCTCGGCTGGAACCTCGGTGAAGTCCTCCACGAAGGCGGCGCGGAAGCGCTGGTACTGCGCCCGCTTCAGGGACAGGCGCGCCTGCGCGGTCTGGCTGAGAGCGATGAGGCTCAGGCCCAGATGGCGCGCCGCGCCCTCCGCCTGCCGCCAGCGGCTCTTGAGGCCCCTCACTCCGCCTTCGGGTGTTGCGAAAGATCCGTTCCGGAAGGCGTGGAGCTTCAGCAGCAGCCGCCCGGCGGGGAACTGCCCGCGCACGGGATAGTAGCCGAGCCTCACCGCGCCGGACTGCACGCCATCTCCCGTGACGACGATCCGCGCCGTGCCGGCGGGCAGATCCGCTGCCACCGGCGTGTCCGCCTCCGCCGGGAAGCTGGCGAGGGGCGTCCCGCGCCCATCCTCCATGCGCACCACCAGCAGGCCGGGGACGCCCGTGGCGACCAGCACCACCACCGCCCCCCCGGCCCCCGGCAGGCGCAGGAGGAGGGGCGGGAGAAAGGCCGCCGTGCCCGGTTGGGACTTGATGGCGCGCAGGGGCCGCGGCGGGATCACGTCGTTCAGCATGAGATGTGGTCCCGCCCCTTCGCGGCTTGTTCCGGCTGAGTTCGACGGGCGACCCGTCCGGCCTTGGCCCCGGCGCATGGGGCAAGACCGTGGCTTTCCCTTGACGGATGGGAGCGCCGGCCGTTTTGTGGCGGCCATTGCGCGGCGCGAAGGACGGATTGGAATGTCACGGCGAGAAGTCGACCTGTTTGTCATCGGCGCGGGCTCGGGCGGAGTGCGCGCGGCGCGCATCGCGGCCCAGCACGGCGCCCGAGTGATGATGGCGGAGGAATACCGCGTCGGCGGCACCTGTGTCATCCGCGGCTGCGTGCCCAAGAAGCTGTTCGTCCACGCCGGCCGGTTCGCCCACGATCTCGAGGACATGGCCGGCTTCGGCTGGCGCGTGGGCGAGGCGGAGTTCGACTGGCTGACCCTGGTCGCCAACAAGGACAAGGAAATCGCCCGCCTCGAAGCCATCTACCGCCGCAATGCGGAGAATGCCGGGGTGGAGGTGGTCGCCTCCCGCGCGGTGGTGGCGGGGCCGAACACGGTGCGCATCCTGTCCACCGGGGAGGAGATCGACGCCCGTTATATCCTCCTTGCCACCG
Source organism: Xanthobacter oligotrophicus (assembly GCF_008364685.1). Classification (GTDB taxonomy): domain Bacteria; phylum Pseudomonadota; class Alphaproteobacteria; order Rhizobiales; family Xanthobacteraceae; genus Xanthobacter; species Xanthobacter oligotrophicus. The sequence continues at coordinate 171,787 of NZ_VTTL01000002.1, read as the reverse complement.
GCGCCCGCCCGGCGCTGGGCCCGGCCATCGTGGGCTGCGAGCTGGCCATCACCTCCAACGAGGCGTTCAACCTCACCCATTTCCCCGACCGAATCCTGGTGCAGGGCGCCGGCTATATCGCGGTGGAATTCGCCGGCCTGTTCCGCGCGCTGGGGTCCGACGTGACCCTGGTCTATCGCGCCGACAAGGTGCTGCGCGGCTTCGACGGGGAGATCCGCGACCATCTGGAAGCCGAGATGACCCGCGCCGGCATCCACCTGACGCCCGGGCGGACGCTCTCTTCCATCGAGGTGATCAACGGCGGCAAGCGGGTCACGCTTTCGGACGGCTCGGTGCTCGAGGTGGACGACGTGATGCTCGCCCTCGGCCGCATCCCCAACACGGGCCATCTCGGCCTCGACGGGGTGGGGGTGAAGCTCGACGACGTGGGCGCGGTGGTGGTGGATGAGAAGGGTTGCACCAACGTGCCGTCCATCTATGCGGTGGGCGACGTGACCAACCGCATCAATCTCACCCCCGTCGCCATCCGCGAGGGTCATGCGTTCGCCGACACGGTGTTCGGCAACAAGCCCTGGACCGTGGACCATTCCCTGGTGGCCACCGCCGTCTTCTCCGAGCCGGAGATCGGCACCGTGGGCCTCTCGGAAGAGGCGGCCCGCGCCCTCGGCCGGCCCATCGACATCTACAGCACCTCGTTCCGCCCCCTGAAGGCGACCCTCTCGGGCCGCGAGACCCGCACCTTCATGAAGCTGGTGGTGGACAAGGAGAGCGACGTGGTGCTCGGCTGCCACATCATGGGGGATGCGGCGTCCGAGATGATCCAGCTCGCCGGCGTGGCGCTGGGGCTGAAGGTGAAGAAGGCGGATTTCGACCGCACCGTCGCCGTGCACCCCACCTCCGCCGAGGAACTGGTGACCCTGCGCACGCCCACGCGCAGCGTCTGACCGGCAGGCTCAGATCTGGTTGAAATTCACGCCGATGGGCGCGTGCGGCCCTCGCAGCGCTTTACCATCGTCATGCCCGGGCGTGTCCCGGGCATCCACGCCGAACCGCTTGGGACAGCTTGCGAAAGCTCTTCCCAGCCTATCCGCGTGGATGGCCGGGACACGCCCGGCCATGACGACTGTGATTGCATCTATGCCCTCTCGAATGCCCAAACGGGCGCTCAGAGCCGGCTGAGCAGCTCGGCCTTCTTGGTGCTGAACTCCTGGTCGCTCAGGATGCCCTTGGCGTGGAGATCGGCCAGCTTCTCGATGGCGGAGATCACCTCGTTCTGGCCGAGCGGCGGCAGAGGATTGCCGAAGGTCTGGGGCTGCGGCACATAGGTCTGCTGCTGCTGCGGCGGCGGATCGTAGACCGGCGGCGGGGGGGCATAGGCCTGAGCTTGGGCCGGGGCCTGCGGCGCGCCGCTCACGATGGGCAGGTTGGAGACGAACACCGTGCCGTACTGGCTGGTGAAGGTGAGGGAGCCCGAACCGCCCTGCTGCTGGGAGAAGCCGCCGATCTGGTGGTCGAGGCTGTCATAGACCGTCACCTGGCCGTTGAGGTCGATGGCGAGGCGGTGAGATCCCGGAAAGTAAGCGTAGCGCACCGAGTTCTGCGCGCCGGTGCTGGCCGGCTGGCCAAGATCGGCCGGCCACCAGTTGAAGTTGCCCGAGGCGTCCGGCACGAACAGGCTGGACTGGTTGCCGCCCATCCCCATTCCGCCGCCGCTCGACTGCCACTGCCCGCTGCCGAAATTCCCGCCGCCCTGGTTCTGCGACTGGAAGCTGCCGGTCTGGGTGAGGCCGGGCTGGCTGGCGACGAGGTTCGACAATTCGCTGCACAGGCCGTCCACGCGGCCCTTCAGGTAATTGTTGAACATGTCCGAGACCATGGTCATCCCGCCGCGCATCCACTGGCCGGATCCGCCGAACTCGGGATGGCTGAACTGGGCCATCGAGCCGTTGCCGGCGATCACCGAGAACAGCATGGAGGTGACGGCATCCGGGCTGAAGCCGGTGCGCTGGGAGATGGCATTGATGGCCGCCTGGCCTTCGGGCGAAAGTTGAGGCATGAGGCTCCTGTTGTCGTTCGAACTGCGGGCGCAAGATCGCGCAAGCGTGTAGGCGCAAGCGTTTCTTCTACCACGGCTTGCGGACAGTTCGCCGACAGATTCCGCTGCGGCGGGCGGAGCACCCATGCGGCCAGCACGGGGCGGGAGCCTTCCGCCCATCTGGTTAGCCGTCTATGGATTGTGCCCGAACAGCCGGCCCTTCTCGGCCCACAGCACGAACACCAGCGCGATGGCGCCCAGCACCAGATAGCCCAGGCTGAGCGGCAGCACCGTGCCGTCGAAGGCGCGGCCCACGAAGTAGCCGAGCACCGACGCCATCAGGGTGGTGAAGCCGCCGATGAAGGAGGAGGCGGTTCCGGCCACCGCGCCGAGCGGCTCCATGGCCATGGAGTTGAAGTTCGGCACCGTGAGCGCGAACAGGAACTGCCCCGCCCCGACGAGGCCGCAGAACAGCAGCAGCGGCGGCTTGCCGCCATAGGCGACGCTGGCTGCCACCATCAGGGCGCCCACGGTGATGAAGCCGCAGATGCCGCCGTGGGACAGCCGCCGCATGCCGATCCGCCGCACCAGGGCCGCGTTGGTGAAGGAGGCCACCGCCATGATGCCCGCCACGGCGGCGAACGCCACCGGGAACAGGTTGCCCAGCTTGTAGACATCGGTCTGGAACACCTGGGAGGCGGAGCCCACATAGGCCATCAGCGATCCCATCATCAGGCCGATGGCCACCGCATAGCCCGCCGCGCGGCGGGTGGTGAGGGTGAGCACCACCGCCTTGCCGATGGCCCGCAGCGAGAAGGGAATGCGGTATTCCGGATGCAGCGTCTCCGGCATCCGCAGGCCGAACCAGACCAGCAGCGCCAAGGCCAGCGTGAGCATGGCGATGAAGATGAGGTGCCAGGAGCCGAAGGCGAGGATGAGGCTGCCCAGCGCCGGCGCCAGGATGGGCACGGTGAGGAACACCATCATGGCCAGCGACATGATGCGCGCCATCTCGCGCCCCTCGAACCGGTCGCGCACGATGGCGATGGCGAGCACCCGGCCCGAGGCCGCGCCCACGCCCTGGATGACGCGGGCGGCGATCAGCACGTTGAAATCCCGTGTGAACAGGGCCAGCAGCGTGCCTACCGCATAGATGGCCAGGCCCGCGAACAGGATCGGCCGGCGCCCCACCACGTCGGAGATGGGGCCGTAGAGGAACTGCGCGGCGCCGATGCCGAGCAGGTAGGCATAGACCATCACCTGCACGTCGTTGGCGTTGGTGAGGGCGAAATCCTCCCGGATGGCGCCGAAGGCGGGCAGCAGGTTGTCGATGGAGAAGGCCGTCATGCCGATGAGCAGGGCGATGAGGGCGACGAATTCGAGGAACGGCGGCCGGGTGGGCGCCGGCGCCTTCGCCGGGATGGACGCGTTGCGGGGCGCGGGGGCGCGCTCGGGATGGGACATGAAACGCTCTGGCGTTGGGCGTGTCCCGCAACAGACACGGCTGTGAGATGCGGTGCGCGGGGAGGGGCGACCGGGAGGGAGGACACATAGGCGATGGCGCCGGGAAGGAGAAGGGGCGCCGCCCGCTGACACCGAACCGTGTTTGCGCCGCGTCCTTTCGGCGCGGCGCGGGTTCGTGTATAAGCCCGCCTTCCGGCCCCGCGAACACAAGAGGAACGCAAGGGTTGGACCCGGTGTCGGACGAGCCGGCCCGGTTTTTGAGAACATGGAGAGTGAAATGGTGACCCGCCCGCAATCCGCACCTGTCCCTGGCGCCGAGATGTCTCGCCGCGCCGAAGGCTGGCGTCCGGATAGCTGGCGATTTTATCCCGGCGTGCAGATGCCCAATTATCCGGACAAGGCAGAACTCGCCGAGGTGGAAGCCAAGCTTGCCTCCTACCCGCCGCTCGTCTTCGCCGGCGAGGCGCGCCGCCTGAAGTCGGAGATCGCTAAGGTCGCCCGCGGCGAAGCCTTCCTGCTGCAGGGCGGCGACTGCGCCGAGAGCTTCGACGAGCACTCGGCCGACAACATCCGCGATTTCTTCCGCGTCTTCCTGCAGATGGCGGTGGTGCTCTCGTTCTCCGGCGGCACGCCGGTGGTGAAGGTGGGCCGCATCGCCGGCCAGTTCGCCAAGCCCCGGTCCGCGGATACCGAGACCGAGAACGGCGTGACGCTGCCCAGCTACCGCGGCGACATCGTCAACGACATCGCCTTCACCCCCGAAGCGCGCATTCCGGACCCGCGCCGGCAGATCGAGGCGTACCGCCAGTCGGCGGCTACCCTCAACCTGCTGCGCGCGTTCGCCAACGGCGGCTATGCCAACCTTGAGAACGCCCATCAGTGGATGCTGGGCTTCGTGAAGGACAGCCCCCAGTCCTCGCGCTACCAGGAACTCGCGAACCGCATCACCGAGGCGCTCGACTTCATGCGCGCCTGCGGGATCAATCCGCAGAGCCACCCGGAAATGCGGACCACGGATTTCTTCACCAGCCACGAAGCGCTGCTGCTCGGCTACGAGCAGGCGCTGACGCGGGTGGATTCCACCTCCGGCGACTGGTACGCCACCTCCGGCCACCTGCTGTGGATCGGCGACCGCACCCGCCAGCCGGACCATGCGCATGTCGAGTATTTCCGCGGCATCCGCAACCCGATCGGCATCAAGTGCGGCCCCTCCATCACCGGGGACGGCCTCATCCGCCTGCTGGACATGCTGCAGCCCGACAATGAGCCGGGCCGCATCACCCTCATCTGCCGCTTCGGTGCCGACAAGGTGGGCGACTACCTGCCGGGCCTGATCCGCGCGGTGGAGAAGGAGGGGCGCGTGGTGGCGTGGTCGTGCGATCCCATGCACGGCAACACCATCAAGGCGGCGTCGGGCTACAAGACCCGGCCGTTCGAGCGCATCCAGTCGGAGATCCGCTCGTTCTTCGACATCCATGCGGCCGAGGGCACCTTTGCCGGCGGCGTGCATCTGGAGATGACGGGCAAGAACGTCACCGAGTGCACCGGCGGCGCCCGCGCCATCTCGGACGAGGACCTGCGCGATCGCTACCACACCTATTGCGATCCGCGCCTCAACGCCGAGCAGGCCATCGAGACCGCCTTCCTGGTGGCCGAGCTGCTGAAGCGCGAGCGCCTCGCCCGCGGCCGCCCGGAGGTGGTGGCGGCGGAGTGATCCGCTCTGCCCTTGCGAAGGTAAGCGGCCGGCAACGGCCATGAAGATCGGCGCTCCCGGGAGGATATCCCGGGGGCGCTTTTTTGTGGGTCGCCTCACTTGCCGATGGAGAATTCCGTGGCGCCGCCGTCCGCGATGCCGTCGAACCAGACCAGCACCCGGTAGTGGGTGGCGTCTTCCCCCAGCACCAGCAGGGTTTCGGCCTTGTCGCTCTTGGGTACGCCGGGCAGGGTGCCGAGCGGGCGGGCGGGATCGCCGTCCTTGCCGCTCCAGAACCAGACCTGCGCGTCCGGGATCGGGGCGGGGCCGGGTTGCTCGCAGTTGAAGGCAGCTGTCCCACGGGCATCATTGCTGCGCCCGCTGAGGATGAGCACGCCGTCCTGAACCCGCGCCAGATCGCGGATGCCCACATTGTCGCCCAGTGCCAGCCGGCTCGCCTTTGCGGTCAAAGGCGCGCCGGAGAACAACGCCTCCACCGGCGCTCGGACCACGAAGGCGTTGCCGGCGATGCAAGGCCCGCGCAGGCCGAACAGCGCCTCGTCGCCGAGGATGGCGAGGCCCTCCACCGTCACGCCATTCTCGTCGAGTTTCTTCGGAGCAAACTGGCCGATCTCCGGCAGTTTGGCGATGGCCGGGCCAAGCGTGGTCGCGGACTTGATCTGCGGCGCCACCGTCTCGGCATCGAACGGGAAGGTCGGCCGGCCGGTGGGCGGATCCACCGGAAAGCGCAGCACGTGGTAGCGCGAGGGCTGCTTCTTGCCGTTGCGCGACAGTCCGTGCGAGCCGGTGACATAGAAATAGCCCGGCGCCCCCGCCGCGCGCGGCGCCACATAGTCGACGCCCTCGGCGTCCAGTTCCTTTATCTTCTTCGTGTCGTCGCGCGCTGGCAACAGGCCAATGACCTCCTTCGGCACGATGGTGGTGCCGTCGATCTCGAAGAACTGGGCGAAGCGGCCCTCGTCATTCACCACCAGGCAGCGGTTGGTGCTGGGCACGCAGGCGGCCCCGCTCAGGGCCGCGTTGGCCTTGTTGTCGTTGCCGTCTTCCGTGCGGAAGGGCGGCGGCTGGACCTGCCAGTCCTGGGGGGCGCGGACGATGTCGGCAGAGGCGATCTGGGCCGAGAGCAACAACAGCCCGGCTGAGGCCACAACGCGCATGGCCATCTCCCGCATAGATAGAGCTGATAGGCAGGATATGCTTTTTCGTGCAATCCCAACATTGCCGGCCCAGGGACCCTTGGAGTCGGCCGGCTTCTTCACCTTGAAGAGAGACATGGGATGGGCGCGCATCTGCTCCCTCACCTTGGGAGCGTCCTTGGTCGAGGATATCCCGGGAGCGCTTTTGTAGGTCGGGACGCGCCCGGACCGGCTTCAGGACAGGGCGGGATCGTTTGTCTCGAACAGCAGTTGTCGTCCTTGATCGGCCAAGGCTCCGGCGATTGCAACACCTCCCTGTAAAAATCAGCATATGTGTTGATACCATTGATTTTAATCGAAAATTCAGTTCAGCATGGTGATGCGGCGCCGCTGCCGAGCCGGTCCCACAGGGTGAGTCCGGCCCGGCAGCGTCCTGTCCTACTTCACCAGCGGGCAGCCGCCGTCCTTGAGCGGGCGGAAGGCGTCGGCGGCGGGAATGGTGGCGACCACCTCGTAGAGGTCCCACGGACCCTTGGATTCCGTCGGCTTCTTCACCTTGAACAGATACATGGGGTGGGTGGCGCGGCCGTCGATGCGCACCTCGCCCTTGCCGAACAGCGGGTCGTCGATGGGGGTGGCGCGCATCTGCTCCATCACCTTGGGGGCGTCCTTGGTCTTGGCGTCCTTGATGGCGTTCAGATAGTGCAGCGCGCTGGAATAGACGCCGGCCTGCGCGCTCGTCGGCATCTTGCCGCCGAACTTCTCGGCGAAGCGCTTGGAGAAGGCGCGGGTGTCGTCGTTGAGGTCCCAGTAGAAGGCCTCGGTGAGCAGCAGGCCCTGCGCGGCGGTCAGCCCCATCGCCTTCACGTCGGAGGAGAAGATCAGCAGCCCGGCCAGCGACTGGCCGCCCTGGGTGATGCCGAACTCGGAGGCCTGCTTGATGGCGTTGATGAGGTCGCCGCCGGCATTGGCAAGGCCGATGACCTTGGCGCCGGAGGACTGGGCCTGCACCAGGAAGGAGGAGAAATCGGTGGCGCTCAGCGGGTGCTTCACGCTGCCGTTGACCTTGCCGCCCGCATTCTTCACGGCGGCGGCCGCGTCACGCTCCAGCGCCGCGCCGAAAGCATAGTCGGCGGTAATGAAGAACCAGGGAGAGCCGCCCTGCTTGGTGATCGCCGAACCGGTGCCGTTGGCAAGCGCCCAGGTGTCGTAGGTCCAGTGCACGGTATTGGGCGAGCATTTGGCGCCGGTGAGATCGGAAGTGCCGCCGCCGGAGACGAGGAAAATTCTGTTCTTCTCCCGCGTCACGTCATTCACCGCCAGCGCCACCGAGGAGGTGGTGACGTCCATGATGGCATCCACCCCGTCCTGGTCGTACCACTTGCGGGCGATGGAGGAGCCCACATCCGGCTTGTTCTGGTGGTCGGCGCCCACCACCTCCACCTTGAAGCCCTTGTTCTTGGCCATGAAGTCCTGGGCCGCCATCTGCGCGGCCACCACCGAGCCGGGGCCGGAAATGTCGGCATAGACGCCGGACATGTCGTTGAGCACGCCCAGCTTGACGGTGGTGTCCTCGGCCCGCGCGCCGCCGGCCATGAGGCCGCAGAGCGCGGCGGCCACCAGCAGCGGACGCGGATGGCGCAGGGCGCGCGGAACGAGCGATCGACGTGACGTCATGAAAGCTTCTCCCTTGTGAGTCTTGTTTCCGCCCGGCCTGCGACAGGCGTGCGGCTTGTTCTTATGGTGCTGACGTAAGCACGGGCCGCGGCCGGGGACAATATGGGTGTCCCCGCATCCGCGCCCATCGGCTGGAGCTGAGCTGAATGACCTTGAGGGGTAACCTTCGAGGTGCGGGCTTCGTGGGGCGAGCTTGGGCGGCGCCTCAGGCGTTCACCATGCCGGCCACATCGGCGAAGGCGCCCTCCGCCAGCTCCGCCACCAGCAGGCGGGCGGGGTCCACCGGGCCCGGGAGGGTGACCCGGCCGGGAGGCACGCGCTTGAAGCCGAAGCGGGCGTAATAGGGCTGGTCCCCCACCAGCACCACGAGCCGATGGCCGGCCTCCTGCGCCGCCTTCAGCGCCACATCCATCAGCCGGGCGCCGATGCCCACCGACTGGAACGGCGGCTCCACCGTGAGCGGGCCGAGCAGCAGCGCTGGCGTGGTGCCGACGTGAACCTTCGTCAGCCGCACCGAGCCCACCAGCATGTTGCCCACCCGCGCCGTGAAGGAGAGGGCGCGCTCGTGGGGCGTCTGCTCGCGGATGCGGAAGGCGGTGCGGGCGAACCGGCCGGGGCCGAAGGTGCGTTCGTGCAGCTTGTCGATGTCGTGGTCGTCGGCCGCCGTCTCGACGGCGATGGACAGGGGAAGCTCGGTCATGGAAGGCTCGTTTCGCGGGCAGGACGAAAGGCCCGCGAGAGAGCCGGAGGGATCACCAACCGGGTCGTCAGGCGGGCAGCAAGGCACGGGCGGTCTGGCGCGCCGTGTCCTGTCGTCGTCGCTGAAGGCGGTTCACCATCACGTCCTGCACGAGAACATCTTCCTCGGGAGAGAGGCGGGCCGATACCACGGCCGTGGGGGAAGGTCCAGAGGGCGGGCCGTCAGGCGCCGTAGATCCAGCCGTAGCGGTCCAGCAGGGCCGGACCCTGCCGGCGCAGCACCAGGTCGCGGGCGATCCGGGGGGCGCCGGAGAGGTGGTAGATCATGCCGTTGCGCCGCGCCTCGCCCTGGATGCGGGCGGTGCGGCCGCGCCGCTCGCTTTCATAGGCGCGCAGGGCGGTGGCGGCATCGTTCTCGCGGGTCAGCGCGCCGGCAAGGCTTACCGCGTCCTCGATGGCCTGCGCCGCGCCCTGGGCGAGGAAGGGCAGCATGGCATGGGCGGCATCGCCCAAAAGCGTGACGCGGCCGGAACCCCAGCGGGGCAGGGGATCGATGTCGTAGAGCCCCCAGCACAAAAAGTGGGAGGCGCTTTCCAGCAGCTTGCGCACCTCCCCGGTCCAGGAGGCGAAGGCGGCGTGGACGGCGGCGCTGTCGCCGGGCGCGCTCCAGCGGGCCACCGGCTCGGTCTGCTTGACGATGGCGACGAGGTTCAGCACCTCGCCCCCCTTCACCGGATAGACCACCAGATGGGCGTCGCGGCCGAGATAGAGCCGCACGTCGGGCGGATGGCGCGCCGGCACCGGCACGGTGGCGCGATAGGCAAGGCGCCGGGCGAACACCGGCGGGTCCTTGACGCCGAGATGGGCGCGCACCGCAGAGCGCACGCCATCGGCGCCGACGAGGATGTCGGCGCCATGGGCCAGCAGGGTGTCTCCCTGCTTCACCACCGCGCGCACCCCGCCGAAGGAGGGTTCCACCGCCGTCAGGTCGGAGCCGAGGGTCAGGATGGCCCCTTCCTCCCGGGCGGCATCGGCCAGCAGGTTCTGCAGGTCCGCCCGATGCACCACGAGGAAGGGCGCGCCGTAGCGCGTCGCTGCCGGCCCGTAGTGGGCGCGGGTGATGGTGGCGCCGCTGCGCCCGTCGCGCACGTCCAGGGAGCGCGGGGCCACTGCCACCTGCTCAAGGCGCTTCAGCAGGCCGAAATCCCGCAGGATGCGCGTGGCGTTGGGGGTGAGCTGGAGGCCGGCACCGACCTCCTTCAGCTTCCTCGCCTGCTCCACCACCTGCACCGCGAGGCCGGCGCGGGCGAGGGCAATGGCGGCGGCAAGCCCGCCGATCCCCGCGCCCACCACCACGGCGCTGCGCGCCGCGCGGACCGGCTTTGGCCGAAAGGGAATGGGCAAGGGAACAGGCTCGGCCATGGCGGCATCCGGCTCCGCACGGGGAGCCGGCGGATCAGCTTTCGGTCAGGCGGCGGTGGCCGCCGGGGTGTCGTGCCACTCGCACTCTTCCGGCTTGGCCGCGCCGGCGGCAAGGGCCGGATTGTAGCGGTAGAGCGTGGAGCAATAGGGGCAGACCGCCTCGGTGTCGCCGCCGAGGTCGATGAAGATGTGCGGGTGGTCGAATGGCGGCTTGGCGCCCACGCACATGAATTCCTTGCTGCCCACCTCGATCAGGGTGACGCCGAGGTCGTTGCAGAAGTGGGGAATGCCGGTGTCCGCCATGGTTCCGCCCGTGTGCGTTCAAAAAAGCGCCGCGACCTTAGCCTTTGATGCGCGCCGGTGAAAGACCCCGTGCCGCGGCAGATCGGCCATGGCTGTGTGTGGGGGAACCGGCGCCGGCTCGACGAACGGTTTCGTCCGGGTTATCCTTACGCTAGGTGATGAGGGGAGGGTCGTGTCCATGCAGCATTTCATGTCCGACGCACCATCCCACGCAGGGCTTGCCCACGGCAGGCTTGCGCGCCCCCCGTTTGCCCGCGCCCCGTTTGGCCACGTCCCGTCGGGAGCCGTTATCGGCGCGGGGCTCGCGCGCGGTATCTTCCGGCGCACGCACCACACCGACGTCATTCCCAGGCATCCACGCCGCTAGTCCGGTTCTCCTTCCAGCGCGCGTGGTCCGCCCCACGCCGGCCTCCCGGCCGGCGGGATGACGATGCCCGCTTCCCCATCCGCCTCACCCGACGCGGCGCGCCTTGCGCCGCTTCTCCTTGTCCGAACCAGGGACCGGCCCTTCGCACACGCCTTGTGCATGACCTTGCGCGGCCGGGAACGTGTCATGTCGCTCTTCCAGACCCACAAGCGCGGGGTGCCCTTCCGCGCCGTCTTCGCCTTCCTCCTCGGCCACTGGCGGCGCCGGAAGGGTGTGATTGCCGCCACCGCCGCCGCCGTGCTCGTCGCCACGCTGGCGGAAGTGTTCGTGCCGCTGTTCGCCGGCCGGCTCATCGGCGCGCTCGCGGGCGCGGACCGGGAGGCGGCGTGGCAGGCGGCGACGGCGGCCTTCCTTGCCATCGTGGCCCTCGGCGCGGTGATGGTCACCGCCCGGCACTTCACCTATGTCATCATCGTGCGGCTCACCCTGCGCATGATGTCGGACCTGGCGGCGGATGCCTTCGCCCGCGTTCAGCGCTTCTCGGCGGACTGGCATGCGAGCACGTTTGCCGGCTCCACCGTGCGCAAGATCTCGCGCGGCATGTGGTCCCTCGACGTGCTGCACGACACCTTGCTGGTGGCGCTGTTCCCGTCCGTGGTGGCGCTGGCCGGCTCGGCGATTTTGCTGGGCCTGCACTGGCCGGTGATGGGCCTCGTGGTGGCGGTGGGCGCGGTGGCCTTCGTGACGCTGACGCTGGTGCTGTCGCTGAACTTCGTGGCGCCGGCGGCCCGCCTTTCCAATGCGTGGGATACCCGCGTCGGCGGCGTGCTGGCGGACGCGGTGGGCTGCAACGCGGTGGTCAAGGGCTTCGGCGCCGAGGAGCGGGAGGAGGCGCGGCTTTCCCGCGTGCTCGCCAAGTGGAACGGGCGCACTCGTCGCACCTGGATGGCGGGCACCTGGGCCGGAACGGCGCAGCTTCTGGCGCTGGTGGCGTTGCAGGCCTCCATCATCGGCACGGCGCTGATGCTGTGGCGGCAGGGCGCGGCGAGCGCGGGCGACATCGCTTATGTGCTCACCACCTACCTTGTCGTGCATTCCTACCTGCGCGACATCGGCATGCACGTGCACAATCTCCAGCGCTCCCTCAACGAGCTGGAGGAACTGGTGGAGATCCACCAGCAGCCCGTGGCCATCGCCGATGCGAAGGGAGCCGTGCCGATCAGGGTGGAGGACGGGCGCATCGCCTTCGAGCACGTCACCTTCCATTATCGCGGCCACGGCACGCCACTGTTCGAGGACCTGAACGTCACCATCGATGGCGGCGAGCGGGTGGGCCTCGTGGGCCATTCCGGCTCGGGCAAGACCACGTTCGTGAAGCTGATCCAGCGCCTGCACGACGTGACCTCCAGCCCGGTGACCTCCGGCCGGGTGACCGTGGACGGGCAGGACGTGCGCGCGGTGACGCAAGGCTCGCTCCGGCGGGCCATCGCGGTGGTGCAGCAGGAGCCTGTCCTGTTCCATCGCTCGCTGATGGAGAACATCGCCTATGGCCGTCCCGACGCCTCCTTCGCGGAGATCCGGCGGGCGGCGGAGCTGGCCAATGCGGCTGGCTTCATCGAGCGCATGCCGCGTGGCTACGGCACGCTGGTGGGCGAGCGGGGCGTGAAGCTCTCCGGCGGAGAGCGCCAGCGCATCGCCATCGCCCGCGCCTTCCTCGCGGATGCGCGCATCCTGATCCTGGACGAGGCCACCTCCAGCCTCGATTCGGAATCGGAAGCCGCGATCCAGGAGGCCATGGAGCGGCTGATGGTGGGGCGCACGACGCTCGTCATCGCCCACCGGCTGTCCACGGTGCGCTCGCTCGACCGCCTGCTGGTGTTCGATCGCGGCCGGATCGTGGAGGAGGGTGACCACGATGCCCTGGTGCAGCGCGAGGGTGGCCTCTACCGCCGCCTGTTCGAGCGGCAGGCCATGGAGCTGGCCCGGGGGCTCGCGGCGTGAAAACAGGGGGCGGCGCGCAGGTGCCGGCCCCTGTTTTAGAGCGTTTTCAAGCGAAGTGGGCACCGGTTCGCGTGAAGGAAACGCGTCAATGCAAGACTCTGGAGCTTTTTTCCGTGAGCCAAGGCGAGCGGAAAAAAGCTCCAGTGCGGGCCGTCCTACTGGTCCACCACGCACAGCAGCTCGTGCCGTCCGTCCGCCAGCACGCGGCGGGTGAGGCGATCCGACAGCCGGGTCATCATCAGCAGCACGATGCCGTTCATCACCGCGTCCTCGTCCACGTCCGGGTCCAGGCTGGGCGGGGGGCCCGGCTCCAGGGGCCGGCCGGCCCAGGTGAAAGCCAGCTGCAGCTGGTGTTCGTCGAAGGTCGCCGCCACCTCCACCCCGGCCCCGGCGGCGAGGGAGGGGGCGGCGGTGCTGAATTCCTCCGTCAGCTGCACCAAGCGTGCGACGCCATCGGCGCGGGCGCCTTCCACGCCGCCGGCATCCAGCAGGAAGGGACGCAGGGTCGAAAACCCGGTCTCGGGCTGCCAGTGCGTCCTGAGCGTGGTGCGCCGGCCGATGCGGAACAGGGCGTTCAGCGCCAGCGCCGTGAACAGGCCGAGGATCAGCGAGGAGCTGACCACGGACTGAAGCTCCGACGCGAGGTGTTCGGAGTAGAAGGTGGGCAGCTGGTCGAACGACAGGCCCATGAGGAAGCCGAGCCCCACCGTGATGGTCCGCCGGGCATCGAGCATCCTCTGCCCGAGGATCGACACGCCGGACAGGACGATGAAGGCGGAGGCGAACAACAGCGCCGCCCCCAGCACCCCGCGCGGAATGGCCAGCACCAGGGCGGATGCGCCGGGCAGGAAGGCGAGGGCGATCCAGCCAAAGCCCACGCCCAGGGCCACCCGGCGCGCCAGCACCTGCGTCGCCACCGAAAGCCCGACGCTGGCGGAATAGGTATTCAGCCCCATGGTGCCGAGCAGACCGGCCATGAGCGTGCCGAGGCCGTCGGCGAGCACGCCGGCCTCGATGTTGGGATAGTCCGGCCGCTTCCAGTCGCGGTCATTGGCCCGCTGGCTCGCCACCATGTCGCCGAAGCCGCGCAGGGTGCAGGCCAGCGCCCCGGCGAGGAAGCCCGGCAGCAGCCCGACGCTGAAGCTCGGGACGACCAGCGGCCAGTTCAGCGACCAGCCGAGCGAACTGGCGAACGAGGGGGCAAGGGCGGTCAGGGGCGCGCCCACATCGGCCGAGGATGCGCCGGTGGGGTCGGCGAGCCCCCACGCCAGATGGAAGGCGGTTCCCACAGCGAGGCCCACCAGCACCGCCATGGTCTTGAGCCGGGCCGTGCCCCACACCGCAAGGCCGATCATCACCGCCAGCGCCAGCACGGCGGCGCCGGTGCCATCCACCGACAGGGGGCGGTCCTGCCCCAGTCCCACCACCAGCTTGAACGCGACCACCCCCAGGATGATGCCGATCAGCACCACCACCAGCCCGACGATCTCGATGGGCAGATATGGCCGCAGCCGGCTGATGAAGCGGCTGAGGGTGATCTGGGTCAGCCCCGCCGCGATGGTGAGCCCGGCCACCGCGGGAAGCCCGCCGGTCTTGGCGGTGAGCAGCGCGGCGGGCAGGTAGGCGGCGGTGAACACCGCCGGCAACAGGAAGCCGCTGCCGATGCGCGGCAGTCCCGGCAGCCGCCCGCCCCAGGACTGGAACAGGGTGGAAAGCCCCATGGCGAGCATGGCCAGGGCCAGGTAATTGGCTTGCGTCGTCGCATCCGCGCCGGCGGCCTGCGCCACCAGCACCGGGAACACCAGCGTCACCGCCATCAGCCCCATGTGCTGGGCGATCGATGTGACGAGCACCGCCAGCGGCGGGCGCGACTGCAGGTCGTAGCGCAGACTCATGCCGTCCCCCGCTTGCGGGCGGGTCGCCGCGCGGCACCGATGCTGATGAACAAGGGGGCGTGTCGGTCATGGTCGTGACCGTCGTGCCCGGTCCAGCCGCGCGGGGCGGGCGGGGCCGCGCGCAGCGCGAGGGTGGCAAAGCTGGTGCGCAGGATCATGGATCGGCCCGGCTCGGGTAAGCCCGGGCGAGCCTAGAGCATTATTTTGTCGAACGAAATCGCGATGTCGTGTCGAGCCGGGTGCCGTTCACGGTCCGGTCCACCGGATTGGCGGCCGCCGCCGGCGCGCAGCTTTCAGAGCCCGGGGAATACCGCGCATTGCGCGCCCGGCTGCGAACCGGGTGGCAGCGTATGGCCGTCTGCCGCTCAGTCCGGCTCGGCGAGGCGGTAACCGACGCCGGTCTCGGTGCGGATGTAGCGCGGCTGCTCGGCGTTGTCCTCCAGCTTCTGCCGCAACTGGCGCACATAGACCCGCAGATACTGCACGTCATAGGCCTGCCCCCACACTCGTTGCAGGATGAAGGCGTGGGTCAGCACCCGTCCGGCGTGCTGCACCATGAGGCGCAGGATGTCGTATTCCTTGGGCGAGAGCTTCACCTCCCGCTCCTTCAGCCGGACGATGCGGCGCACCAGGTCCACCGACAGGTCGCCCACCTTGAACAGGGGCTTTTCCCCCTGCTGCTGGAGGCGGTGGCGCAGGGCGACGCGCAGGCGGGCGATCAGCTCGTTCATGCCGAAGGGCTTGGTGACGTAATCGTCGGCGCCGCCCTCCAGCGCCTCGACGATGCCCGCCTCGTCGGTGCGGCTGGAGAGGATCACCACGGGGACATCCAGCCCCTCGGCCCGCCACCGGGCCAGCAGGTCGCGGCCGGGCATGTCGGGCAGGCCGAGGTCGAGGATGACGAGGTCGGGCCGGGCCTCACCCACGCGGGCGATGGCCTCGGCAGCGGTGGCGGCGCTGGTCACGTCATAGCCCTGGGTGGAAAGCCCGGCATTGAGTAGCTTGCGGATGGCCGGCTCGTCATCCACCACGAGGAGCTTCACGCCGTTCATGGTGTCCTCCTCATGACCGCGCCTTTCATGGCAACGCCTTTAGCGCACGAGCCTGGGGTGGCACCGGCATGCGGATGGTGAAGGCGGCCCCGCGCCGGTCGGGCCGCCCGTCGGCGGTGAGGGTGCCGCCCATGGCCTCCAGGAAGCCGCGGCTGATGCCGAGGCCGAGGCCGGTGCCGGCCCGCACCTGATCCCCCTTGCGGACGCGATAGAATTTGTCGAACACCCGCTCGCGGTCCTCCTCGGCGATGCCCGGCCCCTCGTCCAGCACGCAGAGCGTGACGAAGGCGCCGTCGGACCAGCCCTCGATGCGCACCAGCGAGCCCTCCGGCGCATATTTTGCGGCATTGTCGAGGAGGTTGAACAGGGCCTGCTCGAACAGCACGGGATCGATGTTGAGCATCGGCAGGTCCGGGGCAAGCTCGATCTCGAGGCGATGATGCCGCAGAATGGACTGGGCGCGGTTCAGCGCGCTGCCCACCACCTCGCTCACGTCGCACAGCCCGGCATTGGGCACGATGGCGCCGGATTCCAGCCGGGTCATGTCGAGCAGGTTGGCGATGAAGCGGTTGAGCCGCTCGGCTTCCTCCTCGACGGTGGAGAGCAGGTCCGAGCGCGCCTCCTCGGTCAGCGCGGAGAAGAAGCTGCGCAGCGTGCCCGCCGCGCCCATGATGGAGGCGAGCGGGGTCTTCAGGTCGTGGGAGATGGAGGTGAGGAGCGCCGTGCGTAGCCGGTCGGTGGCGGCGTCCAGCTTCGCCTTCTCCACGTCGGCAACGAGGTTCACTCGCTCCACGGCGAGCGCCGCCTGGTCGGCCAGCGCATCCACGAGGCGCCGCTGCTCGGGGGTGAGGAGCGGCCCCTCCTTGTCGCGGTCGATGCCGATGACGCCGACGGCGCCGCGCCCGGTCTGCATGGGCATGAACAGGCGCTTCGCCCCCGGCAGCGTATCGGCGCCGCGCCCGGCCCAGCGGTTGTTCTCGAACGCCCAGCGGGCGGCGGCAAGGTCGGCGGCGTCGATGGCGTCTTCCGGCGGATAGGCGGCCTTCACCGCCAGCGTGTCGGCGTCCGGCAGCACGATCACCACCCGCACGTTCAGCATGGAGGCGATCTGGAACGCCGTGGCCCAGAGCAGGTCGTCGAGGGTGCCGGCGCCCGCGAGCTTCCGGGAGAACAGGTAGAGGTCTTCCGCCGTCTTCGCCCGCGCCCGCGCCGCCAGCGCCTGGGCGCGCACCCGCGCCGTGAGGTTCGAGGCGATGATGGCCACCACAAGGAAGAAGAACAGCGCGACCACGTTCTCCGGATCTGTAATGGTGAAGGTATAGAGCGGCGGGATGAAGAAGAAGTTGAACGCCAGCATGCCGGCGACGGAGGCGAGCAGCGCCGGCGCCAGCCCGAAGCGCACCGCGCTCACCAGCACCGCCGTGAGGAACACCAGCGCGATGTTCTGGAGCGCGAGGATCTTCTGCAGGCCGAAGCCCACCACTGTCGCCAGCGCGACGATGACGAGGCTGGCGAGATAGGGCCAGGTCTCGCGCCGGGCGGTGGGCGCGGCCGCTGCGGTGCGGCCGGGCGCGGTCGTCTCCTTTTCCCCGGCGATGACGTGGACCGAGATGTTGCCGGAGCGGCGCACCAGGTCATGCACCACCGAGCCGTTGAGGATCTCGAACCAGCGGGAGCGATCCGACTTGCCGATGACGATATGGGTCACGTTGGCCGACCGGGCATAGGTGAGCACATCATCGGCGATGCGGGTGCCGCCGGGGATGGTCACGGCCTCCCCGCCCATGCGCTCCGCCAGCCTGAGGAAGTCGGCGACGCGGTCGCGCTCGGCGGTGTCGAGCCGCAGTGCGCGCTCGGTCTCCACATAGAGAGCCACCCACGGCGCCCGCAGCCGGTCGGCGAGGCGCTTGGCGTAGCGCACCAGAGCGGCGCTGCGCGGGTCCTCGCTGAGGCAGACCAGCACCCGCTCCCCCGCCGCCCACGGGCCGGATATGGCATGGGCGCGCATGTGGGAGAGCAATTGCTCGTCCACCCGCTCGGCGGTGCGGCGCAGGGCGAGTTCGCGCAGGGCGGTGAGGTTGCCGGGGGAGAAATAATTCTCCACCGCCCGCCGCGCCGTCTCGGGCACGTAGACCTTGCCCTCCTTCAGGCGCTGGAGGAGGTCGCCGGGGGTGATGTCGATGACCTCGATGTCGTCGGCGCGGTCGATGATGGCGTCGGGCACCGTCTCGCGCACGCGGACGCGGGTGATCTGCGCCACCACGTCGTTGAGGCTCTCCACATGCTGGATGTTGAGCGTGGTGTAGACATCGATGCCCGCCGCCAGCAGCTCCTCCACGTCCATGGTGCGCTTGGCGTGGCGGCTCCCGGGGGCGTTGGTGTGGGCCAGTTCATCCACCAGCACCAAAGCGGGGCGGCGGGCGAGGATGGCGTCGAGGTCCATCTCCTCGATCATCCGCCCCTTGTAGGGGATGCTCCGGCGCGGGATCACCTCGAGGCCGGCAACCAGCGCTTCCGTCTCGCGCCGGCCGTGGGTCTCCACCACGCCGATCACCACGTCGGTGCCGTCGTTCCGGCGGGCGTGGCCGGAGGCGAGCATCTCGTAGGTCTTGCCGACGCCGGGCGCGGCCCCGAGGAAGATCTTCAGGCGGCCGCGCGTCTCCTGCTCGGCGGCCGCGAGCAGGGCATCGGGCGAAGGCCGCACGGGGGCGGCTCGGTCGTCGGGCATGGCCTCCTCCGGGATCCGGGCGGTGCGCCACCCGGATCCATTGCCTTCAGGCTCAAGCGCCGCGTGGGCTTGGCCTACCGGTCTGTCACTGCGGGCGCGCCTTGTCGAGGGCGAGGTTCAGGGCGAGCACGTTCACGCGCGGCTCGCCGAGGAGGCCGAGGGTGCGGTCCTCCACATTTTCCTCCACCAGCCGGCGCACCACGCCTTCGTTGACGCCGCGCGCCTTGGCCACCCGTGGCACCTGGAACAGGGCCGCCTCCGGTGAGATGTGGGGATCGAGCCCGCTGCCGGAGGTGGTCACGAGGTCCACCGGAACAGGATCGCGGGGATTTTCGGCCTTGAGGGCCTCAAGGTCGGCCTTCACCCGGTCGGCCAGCGCCGGATTGGTGGGGCCGAGGTTCGAGCCCATGGAATTCGCCGCATTATAGGGCGCGGGAACTGTCTTGGTAGCGTCGGCCGGGTCGGCGTCGGTGGTGGCCGAGGGCCGGCCGTGGAAATAGCGCTCGGACGTGAAGTTCTGGCCGATCAGCGCCGAGCCGATCACGGCGCCGTCGCGGGTGACGAGGCTGCCGTTGGCCTGCCGGGGGAAGAGGACCTGTGCCGCCCCGGTCATGGCGAGCGGGTAGGCAAGGCCGGTGAGCGCCGTCAGGGCGATGAGCACGACGAGCGCGGGGCGAAGTTCTTTCAGCATGGTCGTGTGTCCTCAGAGCTGTTTTGATAATTCGCCGAGATGGGCGCTTGCGCCGTCGCAGGCGTTTTATCGCCGTCATGGCCGGGCTTGACCCGGCCATCCACGCGGTGAGGCTGGGAAGAGCTTTCGCAAGCTGTTTCAAGCGGTTCGGCGTGGATGCCCGGGACAAGCCCGGGCATGACGATTGTGATTGCGGTGATGCCCTTGTGAATATCCAAACGTGTCCTCAAACGAGGTGGAGGGCCGTGACCGCGAGGTCGATGGCCTTGATGCCGGCGAACGGCACGAGGATGCCGCCGAGGCCGTAGATCAAAAGGTTGCGCTTCAGCAGCGCCGCAGCCCCGATGGGCCGGAAGGCGACGCCCTTCAGCGCCAGCGGGATGAGGGCGATGATGATGAGCGCGTTGAAGATGATGGCCGACAGGATGGCGCTCTGGGGTGAATGGAGCGCCATCACGTTCAGCGTGCCGAGTTGCGGGTAGAAGGCCACGAACATGGCTGGGATGATGGCGAAATACTTCGCCACGTCATTGGCGATGGAGAAGGTGGTGAGCGAGCCGCGCGTCATCAGCAGCGCCTTGCCGATCTCCACGATCTCGATGAGCTTGGTGGGGTCGCTGTCGAGGTCCACCATGTTGCCAGCCTCGCGGGCGGCCACCGTGCCGGTGTTCATGGCCACGCCCACGTCGGCCTGGGCCAGCGCCGGGGCGTCGTTGGTGCCGTCGCCGCACATGGCCACCAGCTTGCCCTTGGCCTGCTCGTCGCGGATGAGGCGCAGCTTGGCTTCCGGGGTCGCCTGGGCAAGGAAGTCGTCCACGCCCGCCTCGGCGGCGATGGCGGCGGCGGTGAGCGGGTTGTCGCCGGTGATCATCACCGTGCGGATGCCCATGCGCCGCAGCTCCGCGAAGCGCTCGCGGATGCCGCCCTTCACGATGTCCTTCAGGTGGATAACGCCGAGCAGCCGCCCGTCCCGCGCCACGGCCAGAGGCGTGCCGCCGGACTTGGCGATCTCCTCGGCGATGGCGTTGATCTCGCGGATGGCTTCCTGGCTCACCAGCGCCCGCACGTTCTGCACCGCGCCGGAGGCGGTGACGGTGCTGGTGCCGGCCTGGACATAAGACAGGATGGCATCCACCGCGCCCTTGCGGACCGAGCTTCCGTCCACGTCCACGCCGCTCATGCGGGTCTGGGCGGTGAAGGGCACGAAATGGGCGTGGAGGGTCGCCATGTCGCGGCCGCGGATGGCGTATTTCTCCTTGGCCAGCACCACGATGGAGCGGCCTTCGGGGGTCTCGTCGGCCAGCGAGGCGAGCTGGGCGGCGTCCGCCAGGTCCTGCTCGCTCACCCCGCGCACAGGGTGGAAGGCCGAGGCCTGCCGGTTGCCCAGCGTGATGGTGCCAGTCTTGTCGAGCAGCAGGGTGTCCACGTCGCCCGCCGCCTCCACCGCGCGGCCGGACATGGCGAGCACGTTGAAGCGCACCAGCCGGTCCATGCCGGCGATGCCGATGGCCGAGAGCAGCGCCCCGATGGTGGTGGGAATGAGGGTGACGAACAGCGCCACCAGCACCACCACGGAGATGGAGCCCCCCGCATAGTAGGCAAAGCTCGGAATACTTGCGGTGGCGAAGATGAAGATCAGCGTCATGCCCGCCAGCAGGATGTTGAGGGCGATCTCGTTGGGTGTCTTCTGCCGCTCGGCGCCTTCCACCAGCGCGATCATGCGGTCGAGGAAGGTGGCGCCCGCCGCTGCCGTGATGCGCACCTTCAGGTGATCGGAGACCACAGTAGTGCCGCCGGTGACGGCCGAGCGGTCGCCGCCGGATTCGCGGATCACCGGGGCGCTCTCGCCGGTGATGGCGGCTTCGTTCACCGAGGCGACGCCTTCCACCACCTCGCCGTCGGAGGGGATGATGTCGCCGGCTTCCACCAGCACCACGTCGCCCACCTTCAGCGACGTGCCGGGCACGGTGCGGAAGCCGTCGCCCTCGCCGGTGAGGAGCTTGGCCTGGGTCTCGGTGCGGGTGCGGCGGAGCGATTCCGCCTGCGCCTTGCCGCGCCCTTCCGCCACGCCTTCCGCGAAATTGGCGAACAGCACGGTGAACCACAGCCACAGGATGATCTGGAAGGAGAAGCCGAGACCCGTGCCTGAGGTGACAAGGTCGCGCACGAACAGCACGGTGGTGAGGAGGGCGACCACCTCCACCACGAACATGACCGGGTTCCTCACCATCGCGCGCGGGTCGAGCTTGCGGAACGAGGCGCCGACGGCCGGCAGGAGGATGGCGGGGTCGAGAAGGCTTACGGAATGGGATCTGGCCATGGAGGCACTCCCGGGGGAAGAGGAATCAGTGGGCTGAGATGTTCAGCGCCAGCGCGATGACGGCCTGGATGGCGGCCGCCAGCACGAGGGCGGCGACGGACACGATCAGGATGAGTTCGGAGGCTGCGAGCGGCAGGCGCCGCGCCTTGGGCTCCCGCCCGGCGCGTGGCCGGGCGGGCGGGAGATGGTGCTCCATGTCAGCCTCCCGCGCCGAAGCTCTGCCCCCCCGCCGCCGCCAGATGCTCGACGATGGGACCCAGCGACAGGGCCGGGAAGAAGGTGAGCCCCCCCACGATCAGGATGACGCCCACCAGCAGGCCCACGAACAGGCCGCCGGTGGTGGGGAAGGTGCCTGCCGAGGCCGGCACGGTCTTCTTCGCCGCCAGCGCCCCCGCCAGCGCCATGGCCGGCACGATCATGAGGAAGCGGCCGACGAACATGGAGGAGGCGAGCGTCAGGTTGTAGAAGAAGGTATTGCCGGTGAGCCCGCCGAAGGCCGAGCCGTTGTTGGCGGTGGCCGAGGTGAAGGCGTAGAGGATCTCCGAGAAGCCGTGCGGTCCCGGATTGGCGATGGAGGCAACAGCTGAGGGCAATACTGTCGCCACCGCCGTCCAGCCCAGCATCATCAGGGGCAGGATGAGGATGGCGAGCATGGCCATCTTCACTTCCTTGGCCTCGATCTTCTTGCCCACATATTCCGGTGTGCGGCCCACCATCAGGCCCGCCACGAACATGGTGATCACCACGAACAGCAGCATGCCGTAGAGGCCTGCGCCAACACCGCCGACGATGATCTCGCCCAGCTCCATGTTGATGAGCGGGATCATGCCGCCGAGCGCCGTGAAGCTGTCGTGCATGGCGTTCACCGCGCCGCAGGACGCCGCCGTGGTGACCACCGCGAACAAAGCGGAGGCGACGATGCCGAAGCGCAGCTCCTTGCCCTCCATGTTGCCGCCGGAAAGACCCAGCGCGTTGAGCGCCGGCGTGCCGGCGGCCTCGGCCCAGTAGGTCACGCCGACGCCGGCGACGAACAGCACGCCCATGGCGGCGAGGATCGCCCAGCCCTGCTTCTCGTTGCCCACCATGCGGCCGAACACGTTGGTGAGCGCCGCGCCCAAGGCGAAGATGGACACCATCTGCAGGAAGTTGGAGAGCGCGGTGGGGTTCTCGAACGGGTGGGCGGCATTGGCGTTGAAGAAGCCGCCACCATTGGTGCCCAGCATCTTGATGGCCACCTGCGAAGCCACAGGGCCCAGCGCAAGGGTCTGCTTGCCGCCTTCCAGGGTCGCGGCGTCCACATAGGGGCCCAGCGTCTGCGGGATGCCCTGCCACACCAGGAATAGGGTGAACACCACGCAGATGGGCAGCAGCACGTAGAGGGTGCAGCGGGTGATATCCACCCAGAAATTGCCCACCGTCTGCGCCGAGGCGCGGGAGAAGCCGCGGATCAGCGCCATGCCCAGCACGATGCCGGTGGCGGCGGACAGGAAGTTCTGGTGGGTGAGCCCCAGCATCTGCACGAGGTAGCCCATCGTGCTTTCACCACCGTAATTCTGCCAGTTGGTGTTGGTGATGAAGCTGATGGCCGTGTTGAAGGCCAGGTCGGGGGCCACCGCCGCCATGCCCTGCGGATTGAAGGGCAGGAGATCCTGCACCCGCATGAGCGCATAGAGCAGGAGGAAGCCGCCCACGTGGAACAGCAGCATGGCGATGGTGTAGGTGAGCCAATGCTGCTCGCGCGTCGCATCCACCCCGCCGAGGCGGTAGATGAGCTTTTCCACCGGCGCGAACACGGGTGAGAGCAACGTGCGTTCGCCCGCGAACACGCGGGTCATGTAGCCGCCGAGCGGCCGCGTCAGCACAAGCACGACGAGGCAGAACAGGGCGATCTGGATCAGTCCATTGGGTGTCATGGGAGGATGCCTCAGAACCGCTCGGGATTGAGGAGCGCGAAGGTGAGGTAGAAGAGGAGCCCCGCGGTCACGAGACCGCCGAGCGCATAATCAAAGACCATGGAAGTTCTCCTCGATGCGCCGCGTCGGCGCACAAGACTTGATCCGGCGGCAGCGAGAGGCCGCCCCGGTTTTCGGCGTGAAAGATCTTTCGCTCAGAGCCGCTCGCAGAGGTGGCCGTAGCCGATGGCGACGGCGAAGAAGCCGAGGCCCAGCGCGAGCATCAGAAGGTCCAGCATGAGTTTGGCTTTCCGGTCCGTTCCGTGTTTCGGGGGAGGGCGCGGCGCCGGCTGGCGGAGCGCTCGCCTCACGGGTCTGAAGCTGGCCCTAACGGGATCAAGATTCGAGAGGGATGCCGCAGCGGCGGCATAGGAATCTCATAAAGATCGCGGGTGGGGGGTGGGGTTCCGGTGGGAGTGTGGTGTCTCAGTTTGAGCGTCCGTCCGCCACTGCTGCGACCCTGCACGCTCCCGAGCCCTCCCCCGCAAGCGGGAGAGGGGGCAGCCCGGCTTTTTTCCAGCCGTCATGCCCGGGCTTGTCCCGGGCATCCACGCCGGGCCGCTTGGGCTCCGTTCAGAGTTTTGCGCCCGGCCCGTCCGCGTGGATGGCCGGGTCAAGCCCGGCCATGACGGCCTGAAGTGTTCCTACCCATAACCTCGCGGCCAGAAGCCGGCGCCATCACCCAGCGGACCACCTGAAGGGAGAGGGCCTGCCCCTTCCCCAGCCCTCCCCCGCAAGGGGAGAGGGGGCGACCGCGCGTCTTTTCGAACTGAGACACCACGGGCGCGCGCGCCGCATTCTCCATGCCGGCCGCAGCCTCTACACTCGCCGGCGAATCCCGCCCCCCGAAGCGCCGTCCGCGCCCGTCACACGCTGCCCCGGAACCCGCCCATGACCCAAGACGACATCGCCGCCCGCGTGAGTGCGGACAACGGCATCACGCTGACCGAGACGGAGGCGCGGGCGGTTGCCGCACTGGCCGGCGATCTCAATGCCCGCGTGGCGGCCGGCGCCGACCAGCGCCTCGCCTTCGATGCCGCACCCTGGAGCTTCGCCACCCTGTGCGCCGAGATCGCCGCTGGCCTGAAGGCCGGCCGGAAGACCGGCACGGAGGCGGGCGAATGAGCGGCTTTTTCACCCTCGGCGTCGTGGAGATGGCCGACGCCGTGGCCGATGGCTCCGTCTCGTCCGAAGCCCTCGCCGAGGAGGCGCTGAAGCGGCTCGAAACCCTCGGGCCGCGCTACAATGCGGTGATGCAGATCGAGCCCGAGCGGGCGCGGGAACAGGCGCGCGGCGTCGATCTCGCTCGGGCGCGGGGCGAAAAGCTGGGGCCGCTGGCCGGCGTGCCCTTGGCCCACAAGGACCTGCTCTATCGCGCCGGCCGCGTCGCCACCGGCGGCTCGCTGATCCGCAAGGATTTCGTACCGGACGTGACCGCCAGCGTGCTGGAGCGGCTGGATGCATCGGGCGCGCTGGATCTGGGCTCCCTGCACCTCGCCGAGTTCGCGCTCTCGCCCACAGGCTTCAATATCCATTACGGCCACGGCCTCAGCCCGTGGAACACCGCCTATGGGGCCGGGGGCTCCTCCTCCGGCTCGGGGGCGGCGGTGGCCGCGCGCATGGTTCCGGGGGCGCTCGGATCGGACACCGGCGGCTCCATCCGCCATCCCTCCGCCATGTGCGGTGTGACGGGCCTGAAGCCCACCCATGGCCTGGTGCCGCTCTACGGCGCCATGCCGCTGGCGCCGAGCCTCGACACCGTCGGCCCGCTCACCCGCACCGCCCGCGACGCGGCGCGCATGATGACCGTCCTTGCCGGGCCCGACCCGCGCGATGCCGCCACCCTGCCGGCCCCGCGCCTCGATTTCGAGGGCGGCCTGACGGGAGACCTCAAGGGCCTCACCATCGCCGTGCCCTCCGGCTATTACCGCGAGCAGGCGACGCCGGAGATCGCCGTGCTCATGGACGACAGCCGCGCCGTGCTGAAGGAGGCCGGCGCGCGCCTGGTCGAGACCAGCCCGCCCGACATGGCGCTGGTGAACGCGCTGATGCAGGTGGTGATGCTGGTGGAGATGTCCACCCTCCACCGCCGCTGGCTCACCGAGCGGCCACAGGACTACAGCCCGCAGGTGCGCGCCCGCATGCTGCCCGGCCTCGCCTTGCCGGCCACCCGCTACGCCGAGGCGCTGATGATGCGCGCCGGCGTGACCCGCGACTGGCTCGCCGCCACCATGGGCGACGCGGACATGGCGCTTATGCCGACCCTTCCGGTGCCGGTGCCCAGCATCGCCGAGACCACCGCAGGGCCGCCGGAGGATATCGCCGCGGTGGTGGGGCGCCTCGCGGCGTTCACGCGGGGCATCAATTATCTCGGCCTGCCGAGCCTGTCGGTGCCGTGCGGCTTCACCGCCAACGGCCTGCCGGCGGCCTTCCAACTGGTGGGCCGGCCCTATGCCGAGCCGGTGCTGTTGCAAGCGGGCGACGCCTATCAGCGCCGCACCGATTTCCACACGCTGCTGCCCCCCGGCTGCGGCGCGTTGGCCTGAGCACAGGAGGGGCGCGCCACCCCATCGCGGCGGCGTGCCATCTGGCCAGCGCGGCTGAAGCTGGTCCATGATCGCACCATGAGCGACGCCCTGCCCGACACCCCCTTCAATCTCGCCCGCTACTGCCTCGACCAGGGGGCGGATGCGGCAAAGCCGGCCCTGCTGGTGGCGGAGGGCCCCAAGGGGCGCATCGTCGAGACCTGGACCTATGGCGAGATGCGCGCGGCGGTGGCGCGCATGGCCGGCGGATTTGCCGCTTATGGCCTGCCGCGCGGGTCGCGGGTGCTGCTGCGGGTGGGCAACACCTCCCACTTCCCGCTGCTGTTCTTCGGGGCCATCGCGGCGGGGCTCGCGCCCATCCCCACCTCCACCCTGCTCACCCAGGACGAGGTGGACCTCATCCTCGCCGATTCCGGGGCGCTTCTGGTGGTGGGCGACGGCTCCGGCGCCATGCCCTCCCAGCCGGGCGCGGCGCGGGTGCTCGGGCGGGGCGAGATCGCCGAACTCGAACAAGCCGATCCTGCCGAAGTTTCCGATACGAAGGCGGACGATCTCGCCTTCCTCGTCTACACCTCCGGCACCAGTGGACGGCCGAAAGGCGTCGCCCATGCCCAGCGCGTGGTGCTCGGCCGAAGGCCCATGCGGGAGGGCTGGCTCGGGCTTTCATCGACGGATTTTCTGTTCCACGCCGGCGCCTTCAACTGGACCTACACCCTGGGCGCCGGCCTCATGGACCCATGGTCTGCGGGGGCCACCAGCATCGTCCATCTGGGCGAGCGCCCGCTTGATGCCTGGCCCGACCTGCTGGAGGCGACGGGCGCCACCCTGTTCGCCGCCGTCCCCGGCCTCTACCGGCGCATCCTGAAATACGGGTCCGTCACCCCCAGCCGTTTTCCCGCGCTACGCCATGGGCTTACCGCCGGAGAGGCGCTGAAGCCGACCCTGCATCGCGAGTGGATCGAGGCCACCGGCCGCCCGCTCTACGAGGCGCTGGGGATGAGCGAGATCTCCACCTACATCTCCTCCGGCCCAAGCGTTCCCACGCGCCCCGGCAGTCCCGGCAAGCCGCAGGCGGGCCGGCGCGTGTGCGTTCTGCCACCGGATGCGGCGGCGGATGCGGCCGACCAGCCGCTGCCGCCGGGGGAGACGGGCGTCCTCGCCGTCCACCGCTCCGATCCCGGCCTGATGCTCGGCTATTGGGGCCTGCCGGAGGAGACGGCGGCGGTGATGCGCGGCGACTGGTTCCTTACCGGGGACCTCGCCCGCTTCGATGAAGAGGGCTACCTTTGGTACGAGGGCCGCTCCGACGACCAGATGAATGCATTCGGCTATCGGGTGGCGCCGGAGGAGGTGGAGCGGGCGCTGGCCGATCATCCCTCCGTCGCCGAAGTGGCTGTGACGGAAGCAAAATCCGGCGAGGTCTCGGTCATCACCGCCTTCGTGGTGCTGCACGAGGGCGCGGCCGGCGACCCGGACGCGCTCGCCCATCACGCCGCCCGGCACCTGGCCGAATACAAGCGCCCGCGCGCCTATGTGTTCGTGCGCGAGCTGCCCCACACCCCATCCGGCAAGGTGCTCCGCCGCGCCCTGAGGACGTGAGGGGATCTCACGCCGCCGCGTTGGCGGAGGATGCGCCCAGCGCCGCATCCTCGATGGCGAGGCGTGCGCCCTTCTCGGCGATCATGGCGGTGGGGGTGTTGGTGTTGCCCGAGGTGATGGTGGGCATCACCGAGGCGTCGATGACGCGCAGCCCCTCGATGCTGTAGAAGCGCAGCCGCTCGTCCACCACCGCCATGGGGTCGTCCGGACGGCCCATCTTCGCCGTGCCCACGGGGTGGAAGATGGTGGTGCCGATATCGCCCGCCGCCTTGGCCAGCGCTGCGTCGTCCTCGCCGACTGTCGGGCCGGGCAGGTATTCCTCCGGCCGGTAGGGGGTAAGGGCCTGCTGGCGCATGAGGCGGCGGGTGACGCGGATGGCGTCCGCCGCCACCTGCCGGTCCTCGTCGGTGGCGAGATAATTGGGGGCGATCTGCGGGGCGGCGTCCAACGCCATGGAGGTGAGCCGCACCACGCCGCGCGATGTGGGGCGCAGGTTGCAGGCCGCCACCGTGATGGCCGGGAAGCGGTGCAGCGGCTCGCCGAACTTGTCGAGCGAGAGCGGCTGCACGTGGAACTGGATGTTGGCTCGCTCCTGCCTCGGATCGGAGCGGGTGAAGATGCCGAGCTGGGACGGCGCCATGGTGAGCGGCCCGCGCCGGCGCAGGGCATAGTCGACCCCCATCAGCGCGCGGCGGGGCAGGGAATAATAGGTTTCGTTCAGGGTGCGGATGCCGTTCACCTTGTAGATGGCCCGCTGCTGCAGATGATCCTGAAGGTTTCGGCCCACCCCCGGCCGGTTGCGCACGGTCTCGATGCCGAGCGCCGAGAGCCATTCGCCGGGGCCGATGCCGGAGCGGTGCAGCACCTGCGTGGTGCCGATGGAGCCGGCGGACAGGATGACCTCGCCACGGGTGCGGGCCTCCACCAGCCGGCCGTTCTGCATGTAGCGCACCCCCACCGCCCGGCCGTTCTCGATGACGAGCCGGTCCACCAGCACCCCCGTTTCCAGGCGCAGGTTGGGGCGGGACAAGGCGGGTTTCAGGAAGCCGCGGGCCGAGGACCAGCGCCGGCCGCGCTTCTGGTTCACGTGGAAATAGCCGACGCCCTCGTTGTCGCCGGTGTTGAAATCGGGCACCGAGCGGATGCCCATCTCCCCCGCCGCCTGCGCCACCTTATCGAGTACCGGCCAGGCGATGCGCGGCGCCTCGATGCGCCAGCCGCCGCCGGTGCCGTGAATGTCGCTGGCGCCGAGGAAATGGTCCTCCAGCGACTTGAAGGCGGGCAGCACATCATCCCACCCCCAGCCGGCAAGGCCCAGCTGGCGCCAGTGGTCATAGTCCGCCGCCTGGCCGCGCATGGAGATCATGGCGTTGATGGCGGAGCAGCCGCCGATGACCTTGCCGCGCGGATAGGCCAGGGACCGCCCGTTCAGCCCCGGCTCGGGGTCGGTCCGGAACATCCAGTCCGCGCGCGGATTGCCGATGGCGAACAGGTAGCCCACCGGAATGTGGAACCAGATCCAGTTGTCGTTGCCGCCGGCTTCGAGGATCAGCACGCGCTTGCGCGCATCCGCCGACAGACGGTTGGCGACGATGCAGCCGGCGGTGCCGGCGCCCACGACGATATAGTCGTAATCCCCCTCCAGCCGTTCGGCGGCCGGCTCGTTCTGGCGCTGCATCTGGCGTTCCTCCTCGCGCTGGGTTTTGCCTTGATCCCAGCTTGCAGATTTGCACTCAAGGCCGATAAAGTCGGATCCATTCTGCAAAATTGCAGCAATTGGCGAGAGATCCCGAGGCCATGGATTGGGACGATTTGCGCATCTTCCTCCAGCTGGCGCGCACCGGCCGGATGGCGGGGGCCGGGCGCGCTTTGGGGCTCGACGATACCACGGTGGGCCGCCGCGTCGCCCGGCTGGAGAAGGAGGTGGGGGCGCCCCTCGTCGCCCGCGCCGGCCGCCGCACGGTGATTACGGAGCAGGGCCAGAAGCTGGCGCAGGCGGCGGAGGAGATGGAATCCATCGTCCTGCGCAAGATCGTCGGCCTGGGCGAGGCCGGCATGCAGGTGGCGGGGCGGGTGCGCATCGGCGCGCCGGAAGGGCTGGGGGTGGGCTATCTGGCCTCTCGCCTCGCGGCGCTGTCGGCGGAAAATCCGAAGCTGGAGACCGAACTGGTCGCCCTGCCGCGCGCCTATTCGCTGGCGAGCCGCGAGGTGGACATCGCCATCACCCTCGACCGCCCCATCGCCGGGCAGCTGAGCGTGAAGAAGCTCACGGACTACACCCTCGAACTCTATGGCACGCCGGCCTATTTCGATCGCAGGGGTCGGCCCGGCACGGCGGCGGAGCTTCAGGGCCATGTCTTCGCCGGCTATATCCCGGAACTGCTGTTCACCCGCGCGCTGGATTTCTCCACGCTGGAGGCAGGTGTGGAAGTGACTCCCGTCATCCGCTCCACCAGCGTCATCGCACAGGTGAATGCGGTTGTGAGCGGGGCGGCGCTGGGCGTGCTGCCGGCGTTTCTCGCGGCCGCCCATCCGAACCTTCAGGTGCTGCTGGAGGGCGCCTTCCGGCTGACCCGCAGCTATTGGGTGTCGGTGCATGACGACCTCAAGCACCTCAATCGGGTGCGGGCTGTGCTGGAGGCCATCACCACCACCATCCGAGCCGACCGCGCCGTCTTCATGGGACGATGAAGCGGGCGCGCTCCTCGCGGAAGCGCTGCGCCAGCACATCCCGCAGCACCGCGATGCGCCTCACCTGCACCGTGTCGGGGTGGGCAAGGAGGAAATAGGAGCGGCGAAAGCCGATGCCGGGCAGGATCCGCACCAGCGCATCCGGCCCTTGTGCCTCCAGATGCCGGCCGGCGGCGAAATCGTGCAGCACGCCGATGCCGGCCCCCGCGCGCACCGCCTCCATCTGGCCCATGACGCTGGCGCAGCGAAACCGGCTGCGCCCGTGCTTCTCCAGCACGCCGGAATAATCCAGCGCGGAGGCATAGGCGAGGTCCTCCACCCCGGTCACCACCACATGGCCGGCGAGGTCTTCCGCCGTCTCCGGGGTGCCATGGCGCTCCAGATAGGCGCGGGCGGCGTAGACCGAGAGCGTGTAGTCGATGAGCCGGGAAACCAGCAGCCGGCCTTCCGTGGGCCGGTCGAGCACGATGGCAAGATCCGCCTCGCGTCGAGACAGGGAGAAGGTGCGCGGCAGGGGCACCAGCTCCACCACGAGGTCCGGATAGAGGGCGGCCAGCGCTCCCAGCTCCGCCGCGAGGAAGTAATTGCCGAGGCCATCCGGCGCGCCGATCCGCACCGTGCCGGAGACGTCCGCCGCCGCGTCGCGGAAGCCCTCGGCGATGCCCAGCATCTCCGCTTCCACCCGCTCGGCCGCCGGCAGCAGCCGCTCGCCGGCCTCGGTGGGCACGCAGCCGGCGGGGCGGCGATCGAACAGGGGGGCGCCCAGCGCCTCCTCCAGCGCATCGAGCCGGCGGGCCACGGTGGCATGGTTGAGCCCCAGCCGCCGCGCTGCCGCCAGAAGCTGCCCTTGCCGCGCCACGGCGAGGAAGACGCGCAGATGGTCCCAATCCATACTTCAAAATCCGCATAACAGATGCTCGAATGATAGCATTGATGAGCGTCTTTTGAAGTGGGAAGACGGGGCACCTTCCCGCCGCTTCAAGAGGCCCAGACCATGCCGCTCGCCGCCGCCCAGCCTGTTTCAGGCCCCGTCTCCATCCCGCACTTCATCGCCGGCCGTCAGGTGCCCGGCACCAGCGGCCGCACCGCACCGGTGTTCAACCCGGCCACCGGCGCGCAGTCCGGCGAGGTGGCGCTCGCCTCCGAGGCTGAGGTGCGTGCGGCGGTGGAGGCGGCCAATGCGGCCGCGCCCGGCTGGGCGGCCACCACGCCCCTGCGCCGCGCCCGCATCCTCAACGCTTTCCTGCGCATCCTGGAAGAGCGCATCGACACGCTAGCCGAGGTGATTTCCGCCGAGCACGGCAAGGTGTTTTCCGACGCCAAGGGCGAGATCCAGCGCGGCATGGAGGTGGTGGAATTCGCCACCGGCGCGCCGCAGCTCCTCAAGGGCGAGATCACCGAGGACGTGGGCACCCGCGTGGACAGCCACGCCGTGCGCCAGCCCCTCGGCGTGGTGGCCGGCATCACGCCGTTCAACTTCCCGGCCATGGTGCCCATGTGGATGTTCCCGGTGGCGTTGGCCTGCGGCAACTGCTTCATCCTGAAGCCGTCCGAGCGCGATCCCTCCGCCGCGCTCCTGATGGCCGAGTGGCTGAAGGAAGCCGGCCTGCCGGACGGCGTTTTCACCGTGGTGCAGGGCGACAAGGTGGCTGTGGATGCGCTGCTGACCGATCCGGGCGTGGAGGCTATCAGCTTCGTCGGCTCCACCCCCATCGCTCGCTACATCTACGAGACCGCGGCGCGCACCGGAAAGCGCTGCCAGGCGCTGGGCGGCGCCAAGAACCACATGATCATCATGCCCGACGCCGACATGGACCAGGCCGTGGACGCCCTCATGGGCGCTGCCTACGGCTCGGCCGGCGAGCGCTGCATGGCGGTCTCGGTGGCCGTGCCGGTGGGCGAGGGCACGGCCGAGGCCCTGATGGAAAAGCTGGAGCCGCGGGTGCGCGCCCTCAAGGTCGGCCCCGGCACTGATCCCGAGGCGGAGATGGGTCCGCTGGTGACCAGGCAGCACCTCGACAAGGTGTCGGGCTATGTGGACAGCGGCGTCGCGGAAGGGGCCAAGCTGGTGGTGGACGGGCGCGGCCTCAAGCTCCAGGGCTATGAGGGCGGCTATTTCATCGGCGGCACCCTGTTCGACCACGTGACCAGCGACATGCGCATCTACAAGGAGGAGATCTTCGGACCCGTCCTCGCCGTGGTGCGCGCCGACAGCTATGCCACGGCGGCGCGCCTCATCAACACCCACGAATTCGGCAACGGCACCGCCATCTTCACCCGCGACGGCGATGCGGCGCGCGAGTTCGCGCACCAGATCAAGGTGGGCATGGTGGGCATCAACGTGCCGATCCCGGTGCCCATGGCGTTCCACTCCTTCGGCGGCTGGAAGGCCTCCCTGTTCGGCGACCACCACATGCACGGTCCCGAGGGCGTGCGCTTCTATACGCGCCTGAAGACCATCACCACCCGCTGGCCCACCGGCATCCGCGCCGGCGCCGACTTCGTGATGCCCACCATGAAGTGAGCGGGCAGGGAGGGGCCGCGCGGGGGCGGTCCCTCCGCTCCGCCGTCAGGTCTCGCGGCGGAGGCAGCGCATCAGGAGGGGGCGGGCCACGGTGCGCACGGCGATGATCCCGACGAGGGCGCCGAGGCTGCTCGCCATCCAGTTGTCCACGCCCGGCGAGCGCCCCGGAATGACGGTCTGGGCGATCTCGAACAGGCCGGAGGCGAGGCAGAAGGGCAGGGCGAGGCGCAGGAGCGAGGCCGCAGGAAAGGCGAAGGCCGTCATCGCCCCCGTGCCCAGATAGGCGACGAAGTGTTCCAGATTGCCGGAATAGCCGGTGTGCGGCCGCTCGCTTCCCGGCAGCAGGGACAAGATGACGATCACCAGCCACAGCACGGCGGCGAGCCCTTTGAGGACGCGGTCCTTGTGGCGCAGCAGGGTGCGCAGGCCCGTGGCAGCAGCGGTCATTCGGCATCAATCATGGGGCATCCTCGAAGCTGGATCCGTTCAGGGGGGAGCCTGACGGAACCCGGCACAGATCTGAAACGGTGGCGTCCTGTCCCTTCATGGCCTGTGCCGGAGGTGACGCAAAGCTCCAGCCGATGAAATCTAGGGCGGGAGGAATGGAAATCCGCGCCGTCCTCAGTTTGGGGGATGCGGCGGCTTCGGCCCTGACTAATGATGATCCCGCGCTGCAGGAAATCTTCCGGGCAGCGTCGACCGGGCCGCTTTCCCCGCACGCGGCCCGGTCGGGATTTTTCCTCCAAGTTTGCCTTATGCCCCGCGCTGACGCGCGGGGCGCCCCTTTTGGGGCGGCGCCTTAGCCGGCTATGAGCCGGTGCCATCCTCGTCTAAAATCCTGCCATGCGTATCCGCCGCAAATCCCGAGCGTCTGCGCGGTGACGCGGCAAGGCGAGGAGCGGGATCGTGCGTGAAGCCCTCAGGCGCTGGGCCCCCGGGCTTGCCGCCCTCCTCGCCTATCGCCGGGTGGATCTCGGCCCCGACCTGAGGGCGGGGCTGGCGGTGGCGGCGGTGGCGATCCCGGTGGGCATCGCTTATGCCGAGCTTGCCGGCTTCCGCCCGGAGGTGGGGCTTTATTCCTGCGTCTTCCCTCTTGTGGCCTATGCCATCTTTGGCTCGTCCCGCCAACTGGTGCTGGGGCCGGATGCGGCCACCTGCGCCGTCATCGCCTCGGCCGTGGCGCCGCTGGCGGCCGGAGACGGGGCGACCTATGCGGCGCTGTCCGCCGAACTGGCGCTGCTCACCGGCATCATCTGCATCCTCGCGCGGTTCCTGCGCCTCGGCGTGCTGGCCGATTTCCTGTCCAAGCCCATCCTCATCGGCTTCCTGAACGGCATCGCCATCACCATCGTGCTGGGCCAGCTCGCCAAGATCACGCGGATCGAGGGGACGGCCGGCCACGTCCTGCACGCGACCTTCGATCTCGTCCTGCGCCTGGGCGAAACCCATCCGCCGACCCTGCTCATCGCGCTCGGCGCGTTCGGCCTCATGATCGCGAGCGGGCGGCTGCTGCCGGCCTTTCCGGCCGCGGTGCTGGCCATGGCCGGCGCGGCGCTGGCGGTGTTCCTGCTGGGGCTCGACCTTTCCGGGGTGAAGACCCTGGGCGTGGTGCCGGTGGGGCTTCCGGGCGTGATGCTGGTCCAGCTCGATCCCGACGCGCTGGCCGCGCTCGTGCCCGCCGCCGGCGGCCTCGCCCTGGTGAGCTTCACCAGCATGATGCTCACGTCCCGCTCCTTCGCCTCGAAGAACGGCTACGAGGTGGATCCGGACAAGGACTTTGCCGCCCTCGGGGCCGCCAACGTGGTTTCGGCCCTCACCCATGGCTTCGCCATCAGCGGGGCGGATTCGCGTACCGCCATGGCGGATGCCGCCGGCGGGCGCACCCACGCCGCGGCGCTGTTCGCCGCCATCGCGGTGGCGCTGGTGCTCATGTTCCTCACCGCGCCGCTGCGCTACGTGCCGGTGGCGGCGCTGGGCGCGGTGCTGGTAATGGCGGGCCTCTCGCTGGTGGACCTCGCCACCCTGCGCCTCATCGCCCGCGCCGACCGGGCGGAGGCGGTGATCTCACTTCTCGCCACGCTGGGGGTGGTGGTGCTGGGGGCGACCCAGGGCATCCTGGTCGCCGTCGTGCTGGCCCTGCTGCGGTTCCTGCGCATGAGCGCCCGGCCCCGGGTGGAGATCCTCGGCCGGGTGGCGGGCATGCCGGGCTTCCATGCCCTGTCGCGGCACGAAAGCGCGACGGCGCCCCACGGCCTCGTCATCTTCCGCTTCAACGGCCCGCTCGTCTTCTTCAATGCCGGCCATTTCCGCCACGCGCTGCTGGCGGCCACCAGCGCCGAGGAGGGGGCACCGAAGGCGGTCATCCTGGATCTGCTGCCGGTGACGGAGGTGGATGTAACGGGCCTTTTTACCCTGAAGGAGGTATCCGATGCCCTGCGTCAGCGCGGCATCGCGCTCGTCGGCGCCTGCCGGCAGACCGAGTGGCGCAACTGGATGGTGACTCACGGCTTCAACCCTGATGGCATCGACATCCACCCCACCCTGCGCAAGGCTGTCGAGGCGCTGGCGGCGGCGGATACGGACCAGTCCGATGCGGGCGATACGAAAGCGTCATAAATCCAAGGATTGATTTGTGTCATGGAAGACGAGAGCCTGAATTCGGCATAGGCTTTGGTTCGAATTCGGCTTGAGCCTACCCCGGTAGAGGCTATTTTCTCCGCCTGTCACGCGCGCTGATCGCCGGGGAAGATCAGATTGAGCAGCCGGCACCGGTGGGACGACAGGGAGAAACCTTGATGCCGGCCTCCATTGCCCTAGAGCCTTTATCGCCTCACGCCCAGGCGCCGCGCCATGAGAAGTATGATCGTCTCATCGCTACCGCGCAGGCCTTGCCCAAGCTGCGGGTGGCGGTGGCCCACCCCTGCGACGAGGCCTCCCTCGGCGCAGCGCTGGAGGCGGCGGAACTGGGCCTCATCGAGCCCATCCTGGTCGGCCCGCCGGGGAAGATCGCCGCTGCCGCAGCTGCGGCCAAGCTGGACATTTCCGCCCTGCGGCAGGTGAGCGCCGCCCACAGCCACGACGCCGCCGCCAAGGCGGTGGAACTGGTGCGCTGCGGCGAGGCCGACGCCCTGATGAAGGGCAGCCTGCACACCGACGAGCTGATGAGCGCCGTGGTGGCCCGCGACACCGGCTTGCGCACTGCGCGCCGCATCAGCCACTGCTTCGTCATGGACGTGCCCGGTCATCCGGATGCGCTGATCATCACGGATGCGGCCATCAACATCGCGCCGTCGCTGGAAGACAAGTGCCACATCGTCCAGAACGCCATCGACCTTGCCAATGCGCTGAAATTCGACGAGCCGCGCGTCGCGGTGCTCTCGGCCATGGAGACAGTAAACCCCAACGTGCCCTCCACCATCGAGGCGGCGGCCCTGTGCAAGATGGCGGACAGGGGCCAGATCACCGGCGGCATCGTGGACGGGCCGCTGGCCCTCGACAACGCCATCGACCTCGGCTCGGCGGCCATCAAGCACATCATCTCGCCGGTGGCGGGGCGGGCCAACATTCTGGTGGTGCCGGATCTTGAGGCCGGCAACATGCTGGCGAAAAGCCTCACCTTCCTGGCCGGCGCCGATGCCGCGGGGATCGTGCTCGGCGCCCGCGTGCCCATCATCCTGACCAGCCGGGCGGATTCCAAGACCACGCGGCTCGCCTCCTGCGCCGTGGCGTCCCTGCTGGTTGACGCGCAGCGTGCGATGGCCAAGGCGGTGGAGGTCTGAGCATGGCGAAGGTGCAGCTTGTCCTGAATGCGGGCTCCTCCAGCCTCAAGTTCCAGGTGTTCGTGGACGATGGGGCGGACGTGCCCAACCGCCTCTATCGTGGCCTGTTCGAGGGCCTCGGTACTGACCCGCACTTCAAGGTGAAGGATCACGAGGGCGCGGTGGTAGGGGAGGAGCGCTGGCTCCACGATACGGCCTACGGGTTCGAGGAGGCGCTGGCCTACCTCTCCGACTGGCTCGCGGCCCATCGCGGCGGCCACCAGCTCGCCGCCGTGGGCCATCGCGTGGTACACGGCGGCCCCAACTACACCCACGCGGTGCGGCTGACACCGGAGATCATCGCCGAGCTGGACACGCTCTCCCCGCTCGCGCCGCTGCACCAGCCGCGCAGCCTGGAGCCCATCCGCATCATCGCGCGGCGGGTGCCGGGCCTGCCGCAGGTGGCAGCCTTCGACACCGCCTTTCACCGCACCCAGCCGGAGATCGCCCAGGCCTTCGCCATCCCGCAGT
Source organism: Xanthobacter oligotrophicus (assembly GCF_008364685.1). GTDB lineage: Bacteria > Pseudomonadota > Alphaproteobacteria > Rhizobiales > Xanthobacteraceae > Xanthobacter > Xanthobacter oligotrophicus. Next base: position 134,682 of record NZ_VTTL01000002.1, on the reverse strand, counting down.
CCCTCACCGACGCGGGGGTGAAGCGCTACGGCTTCCACGGCCTGTCCTACGCCTATCTCGCCACCCAGTTTCCGCATGTGGACGAACGCCTCGTCCACGGCAGGGTGGTGGCGGCGCATCTCGGCTCGGGCGCGAGCCTTGGCGCCTATGCGGCCTCCAAGAGCATCGCCACCACCATGGGCTTTTCCGCCCTGGACGGGCTGGTGATGGGCACGCGCTGCGGCACCATCGATGCGGGGGTGGTGTTCTATCTCCAGCGTGAGCTGGGCATGAGCGCGCCGGAGGCCGAGCATTTCCTTTATACGAAATGCGGCCTGCTCGGCGTCTCCGGCATCTCCAACGACATGCGCGAGCTGCGCGAGAAGGCAGAGGCGGAGCCGAGCGCGCAGCGGGCCATCGACCTGTTCGTCTATCGCATCAACCGGGAATTTGGCTCGCTGGTGGCGGCGCTGGGCGGCATCGACGCCCTCGTCTTCACCGCCGGCATCGGCGAGAACGATGCCGCCACCCGCGCCGAGGTGATCGAGGCCGCCCGCTGGGCCGGCTTCGAGCTGGACCCGGAAGCCAACCGGTCCGGCGCGACGCGCATCACCCGGGGCAGCGGTCCGCAGGCCTATGTGATCCCCACCGACGAGGAATGGACCATCGTGCGCGAGATGCGCGCGGTGCTGGCGGAGAGCCGGCAGGACGCCGGCCAGATCTGAGCGGCTTAAGCCCATGGCCCGAGGCCGTTTCGCGGTTCACCGAAACGCGGCGACTCTAGAAGGAGACGCACATGAACCCGTTGGACATGATGAAGGTGTACGGCCGGGTGGCGGAGATCTACCGCCTGCGCCTCGGCGAGGCGGTCTCGGCCTATGGCACGGCCATGCGCGGCGCGGCGAGCGCCTTTGCCGCCGCTGGCCGCCCGCAGGATCCGACCGGCGCCTGGCGCGACACGGTCTCCTACACGTTCGACGCGGCCCAGCGCTCCCTCATCTTCTGGGACACCATGCGCCAGCGCGGCAACAACTGGATCGCCCACGAGAAGGCCGGCAAGCCGCCGCTGCTCGCCTTCGACTATGAGACGATCGCCGATGCGCGCACCTTCGCGCGTCCCGCCAACTACGCCCTGGTGCGCATCCAGCCCCCCGAGGGGGTGACGCTTGATCCCGACAAGCGGCCGTTCCTGATCATCGATCCGCGCGCCGGCCACGGGCCGGGTATCGGCGGCTTCAAGGCGGATTCGGAAGTGGGCTTCGCGCTGAAGGCCGGGCACGCCGTGTACATGGTCATCTTCTTCCCCGAGCCGGTACCGGGGCAGACGCTGGCCGATGTCTCGCTGGCGGAGGCCGAGTTCGTGCGCATCGTGCGCGAGCGCCATCCCACCCGCGGCAAGCCGGTGGTGATGGGCAATTGCCAGGGTGGCTGGGCCGCCATGCTGGTGGCGGCGCTGGATCCGGACAACGTGGGTCCCATCGTGGTCAACGGCGCGCCCATGTCCTACTGGGCCGGCAACGACGCCGAGAACCCCATGCGCTACGCCGGCGGCGTGCTCGGCGGCGCGTGGACGGCCTCGCTGGCCGCGGACCTCGGCGGCGGGGTGTTCGATGGCGCCTACCTGGTGGACAATTTCGAGTATCTGAACCCGGCTAACACCTATTTCGGCAAGTATTACAACCTCTATTCCCGCATCGACACCGAGCCGGCGCGCTTCCTGGAGTTCGAGCGCTGGTGGGGCGGCTACTTCCTGATGAACCGGGAAGAGATCAAGTGGATTGTCGAGAACCTGTTCGTCGGCAACAAGCTGGCCGCCGGCAAGGCGGAATGGGCGCCGGGCAAGACCTTCGACCTGAAGGCGGTGCGCTCGCCCATCATCGTCTTCGCCTCGCTCGGCGACAACATCACCCCGCCGCAGCAGGCCATCAACTGGGTGGCGGACCTTTATCCCACCACCCAGGCGCTGAAGGATGCGGGGCAGGTGGTGGTGGGCCTGATGCACCAGAGCGTCGGTCATCTGGGCATCTTCGTCTCCGGGGCGGTGGCCAAGCGCGAGCATGCGCAGATCGTCGACCTTATCGACTATGTGGAGGCGCTAGCGCCCGGCCTCTATGGCATGACCATTGAGGAGGATCATTCCGGCCCCGAGGTGAAATACGACGTGACGCTCACCGAACGCCGGGTGGAAGACCTCGCCGTGCTGCAAAAATACAGCCGCAAGGACGAAATCCCATTCGAGGCGGTGGCGAACGTTTCCGAGGTCAATGCGCGGACCTATGAGACCTTCGTGCATCCTGCCCTCTCCGCGGTGGTGACGCCGGAGATGGGGCGGGCGCTGCGGGCCGTGCACCCGCTGCGGGCGGTGCGCTGGGGCCTCTCCGACCTCAACCCGTTCCTCGCCGCCCTGGCGCCCTTCGCCGAATTTGCCCGCGGCCAGCGCACGCCGCGCAACGAGGACGGCCCCCACGTGGCCGCCGAGCATTTCATGGCTACCGCCATCACCGCCGGCTTCGACCTCTACCGGCAGATGCGCGACGCTACGGTGGAGACCGAATTCTTCCGCCTCTACGGCACCCTCGCCATGGTGGACCCCGACCTCACCACGCCGGCGACGACCGCCATCGTGGAGCAGTCGCCGGTGGAAGTGGCGTCGGCGCTTGCCGCCCTGCGCGAGGGCGGCTTCACCGATGCGGCGGTGCGCGTGGCGCTGCTCGCCCAGAAGCGCGGCGGCGGCCAGCAGCGCCTCTCCACCCTGAAGCAGATCCGCGAGCTGGTGGGGCAGGAGGTGGGCCTCCTCGCGCTTCCGTCCGACGACGCGCAGGCGGTGATCCGGCGGCAGTCCATCATCGTCGAGCATGCGCCCGATGAGGCCCTCGCCACGCTTCCGTCGCTGCTTCCCACGCCCGAGGCGCGCGCCCACCTGTTGACTTTGCTCGACCGGCTGCTCGCGAACATCGCCTTCGGGCCGCACGTGAGCGACGTGGTTGACGACGTGAAGCGTGTGCTGGCCGAAAGCCCGACGGGGCAGGGTGCCGAGGGGCAGGACGCCGAGGGTCAGGTCATTCCTTTTCCTTCCTATGCAGGGCAGGCCCTATGAGCGCGCAGGACACGACGACGGGTTCCATGTCGCAGCGGGATTGGGACCTGCTGGGCGCGGCGCTGAAGGGCCGCAAGGCCCTGGTGCTCGGCATCGCCAACGAGCACTCTATCGCCTATGGCTGCGCCCGGGTGTTCCGCCGGCTCGGCGCGGACCTCGCAATCACCTACCTCAACGAGAAGGCGCGGCCCCATGTGGAGCCGCTGGCGCAGGAGCTGGGCGCCAGCATCTTCGCCCCCTGCGACGTGAGCCGGGAGGGGGAGCTTGAGGCCGTGTTCGCGCGCATCGGCAAGGAGTGGGGCGGCCTCGACATCGCGCTGCATTCCATCGCCTTCGCCCCCAAGGAGGACCTTCAGGGCCGGCTGGTGGATTCCTCGGCGGAGGGGTTCAAGGTGGCTATGGATATTTCCTGCCACTCCTTCATCCGCATGGCGAAGCTCGCCGAGCCGCTGATGACCGGTGGTGGCACGCTCATGGCCATGAGCTATCACGGCGCCGACAAGGTGGTGCCCAACTACAATCTCATGGGACCGGTGAAGGCGGCGCTGGAGAGCACCGTGCGCTATCTCGCCTACGAGCTCGGCCAAAAGGATATCCGTGTCCATGCCGTCTCGCCCGGCCCGCTGAAGACCCGCGCCGCCTCGGGCCTGAAGGATTTCGACGTATTGCTGTCCGAGGCGACCCAGCGCGCGCCCATCGGCGAACTGGTGGACATCGACGACGTGGGCCTCACCACGGCCTTCCTCGCCACCCCCTTCGCGCGGCGACTGACCGGCATGACGGTCTATGTGGACGGCGGCCTCTCCATCATGGCCTGAGCCTTCCGGGCGGCCTGCTGCACTGCGGCAGGCCGTCTTGATCGCGATCCTCAAGGCGATCATACTGGCCTTATTGTTTCGGCCATTTGCGTTGAGGTTTTCGCCATGCCTTTGAGGGAAGAGGATATTCAGCCCGGCAAGTGCTACAAGACCAAGGGCATCGAGAATTACAAGGTGATCGCCATGACCCGTGGCATCGTCACCTACCAGACCTGGACTTCGCCCCTGCGCATCAATGTGGGCGTGAAGCAGTTTGCCGATGCGGTCTACAAGATCGTGCCCTGCCCGAAATAGCGGTGGCTGAGAGTGTTTTCGAACGAAGTGGATACCGGTTCGCGTGAAGAAAACGCGTCAATACAGGAAACCAGAGCGGTTGACGTGAGCCAAGGCGAGCGGAAAATGCTCTGGCCGCCCTGTGAGTGCTGCCCCGAGCCTTTGCTCGCGGGCGTAAGGTATTTGCGCACGCCTTCAGGCTGGCCCGCGTCAATCCGCATCGCTTGAGACCGCAACAAGCATCCGCTTTGGTGCGATGCGGCATCGACGGCGCGCGGAAGCGGCGGTATAGCTGGCGGGAACGCTCAATGAGAACGTTTCCCGTGCTGTCCGTCGTCATTGCAACGCACAATTCCGAGCGCCAGCTCGTGCCGGTCCTGTCGGCCCTCGTCCAGGGCGTGACGGCGGGCGTGCTGCGTGACGTCACGCTGGTGGATTCCGGCTCCACCGACGGCACCGCCACCATTGCCGATGCCGCCGGCTGCGCGTTCCTTTCCTCCGTGACCGACGTGGGCGTGCGCCTGCGCCAGGGCGCGGCCCAGTCGCGCGGGCGCTGGCTGCTGTTCCTGTCGGATTGCTCGATTCTGGAGGAAGGCTGGGCGCGGGAGGTGATGATCTTCATCGAGACCTGCGAGCGGCGCGGACAGGCCGAGCGTATCGCCGCCACCTTCCGCCTCGCCGTGGACGGCTACGGCATCGGTCCGCGCATCGGCGAAGCGCTCGCGGTGGCGCGGCTGGCGCTGTTCGGCCTGCCGGCGCCCGGGCAGGGGCTTCTCATCTCCCGCAGCTATTACGAGCGGCTCGGCGGCCACCCCACCGGCGCGCGGGCGGAACGGCGCCTGATCGCGCGGATCGGCCGGCGCCGCATCCACCTGCTGCGCCCGCATGTGCTGATGCCGGCGAAAGACGCCTGAAGGCCGAAGGTGGTCCGCCCGCGAAATTTCCCGGCGGTTCCAAACATCCCCCTTGGCGAGCCGCCCCGGTTGCGCATAGATGACGGCGCGGGGTCGGGCCAGCTTCTCTTGGGGAAGCGGGCACCGGTCGGTCATTTCTCGTAAGGGGGCCGGTCGAACGATCAGCGGGCTTTGGAGCCGGATCCGTTCAGGTTGAATTGGCCTGCACGGTGGATCCGTCTCCGACTTCAGGACAGAGAACGGTTTTCGAATCGGGTTGCGCTGCAATCCGAGGGGACCGTGATCCGGGCGACCGACCGGGCGCAACGCCTGATCGATGCCCCGCCTGAGGGCCGCGGCGCACGCCTCGCCTCCCATAACGGTGCTGCGCACCGAGGGAGCGGTCCATGGACCTTCGCCGTCTTTTCCTGCGCCAAGTTTCTTTGCGCCGTGATTCCCTGCCCCGTCGTCTCCTGACGCTCAGCCGCATCGCCTGCCTTGCCGTCGCGGTTTCCAGCCCGGCCACGCTGGCCTTTGGACAGGTGCCGCGCCCGCCGGCAGCCGTGCCGGGTGGCGCGCCTTCGGCCCAGCCACAGCCGCCCGTGCCGCCCCGCCCCGCCAGCCTCAAGACCTTCCAGCGCTCCGACCTCGTGACCGCCGCCCGCCGCTATGAGCGCGTGCTGCGGCGGGAGGCGACCGCGCCCAGTCAGCCCCTCGACAAGGTGCGCCGCGACGCCGCCCAGGCCTTCCAGCGCAACGATGCCCGCGCCGCCGCCGAGCTTTACGCCAGCCTCGCCGTCGCCCAGGCGCAGGATGCGGGCGTGTGGCTGCGCCTTGCCCGCTCGCTCGCGGCCATCAAGGCGAACGACAACGAGGACGCCTCCGCCTTCGTCGACAATGCCATGGGCGCCGCCTTCATCGCCTATCGACGGTCGCAGACCCGTGCGGAGGAGGGGGAGGCGCTTTCCTTCATCGGCCGCATCTATGCCGATCGGCGTCTGTGGAACGCCGCCATCGACACCATGAAGACCGCCCTCGACCTGCGCGACAATGCCGCCGACCGCACCTTCCTGGAGAAGCTCAAGGAGGAGCACGGGTTCCGGCTGGTGGACTATTCCGTGGAATCGGACGCCGCCGCCCCGCGCGCCTGCGTGCAATTCTCCGAGGATCTGGTGCCCAGCACCGATTTCGCCGCCTTCGTGCAGGTGGGGGGGCTGGACAAGCCGGCCATTACCGGCGAGGCGCGGCAGATCTGCGTCGAGGGCCTGAAACACGGCGAGCGCTACACGCTGGCGGTGCGTCCCGGGATTCCCGCCGTCACCGGCGAGCGGCTGCGCAAGTCCACCGAGCTCACTATCTACGTGCGCGACCGTTCGCCCACCGTGCGCTTCACCGGCCGCAATTATGTGCTGCCGCGCACCGGACAGAAGGGCATTCCGCTGGTTTCGGTGAACACCAGCGCGGTAAAGGTCGACATCCTGCGCATCGGCGACCGGGGCCTCGTGCCCACCGCCATCCAGGGCGAATTCCGGCAGGGCATCGAGGCCTATGCCCGCGAGCGGCTGGCCGACGGCACCGCCATCGCCGTCTATTCCGGTGTGCTGGAGGTGGACAATCCGCTGAATGCCGATGTCACCACCGCCGTGCCGGTCACCGAGGCCGTGGGGCGGCTCGAGCCCGGCGTCTATGTGATGACTGCCGAGCCGCAGAAGACCGCCGGCGACGACGATTACTCCACCAAGGCGACCCAGTGGTTCATCGTCTCCGACCTCGGCCTCACCGCCTTGTCGGGGCAGGACGGCGTGCATGTGCTGCTGCGCTCGCTGGGCCGCGCCGAGCCGGTGGCGGGGGCAGAGGTGCGCCTCATCGCCCGCTCCAACGAGGTGCTGGGCACGACGAAGAGCGATGCCAACGGCTACGTGCGCTTCGATGCCGGCCTCTCCCGCGGCCCCGCGGGCCTCGGTCCGGAGGTGGTGGCGGCGCGCACGGAGGGCGGCGACTATGCCTTCCTGTCGCTGAAGGAGACCGCCTTCGACCTCACCGACCGGGGCGTGTCCGGCCGCGACGCGCCGGGGGGGCTGGACGCCTTCCTCGCCACCGAGCGCGGCGTCTACCGCTCCGGCGAGAGCGTCCATCTCACCGTGCTGCTGCGGGACGCGCAGGGCAATGCGGCGCCCGGCGTGCCCCTGACCCTCCAGTTGTTCCGGCCCGACGGGGTCGCCGACCGCCGCCTCGTGGTGGCGGACCAGGGCGCGGGCGGGCGCACGGCGGACTTCGCCTTGCTCAAGGGGGCCATGACCGGCACCTGGCGGGCCAAGGCGCTCACCGATCCCAAGGCGCCGCCCGTGGGCGAGGTGACCTTCCTGGTGGAAGACTATGTGCCCGACCGGGTGGAATTCGACCTCTCCGCCCGTGAGACGCGCCTGCCGCGCAACCGGCCGGCCGAGGTGCTGGTGGACGGGCGCTTCCTGTTCGGCGCCCCCGCCGCCGGCCTCGACGTGGAGGCGGAGAGCGAACTGCGCGCCGCCGCCGAGCGCCCCGGCTTTGCCGGCTATCGCTTCGGCAATGGGGATGACCAGGTGCTGGCCGAGCGCCAGCCGCTGGCGGATACGCCGACCACCGACGCGCGCGGCCGCGCCAGCCTGCGCCTCATCGCCTCCGAACTGCCGCGCACGGCGCGACCGCTGGAGATGGAAGCCTTCGTGCGCCTCGTGGAGGCGGGCGGACGAGCGGTCCAGCGCACCATCGTGCTGCCGGTGGCGCCGGCGGGCAGCCAGATCGGCGTGAAGCCGCTGTTCACCGACCGGGTGCGGGAAGGGGAGGTGGCCAATTTCGACGTGGTGGTCGCAGGCACCGACGACAAGCTTCTGGCGGCGCCCGGCCTGTCCTGGAAACTGTCGCGCATCGAGACGCGCTATCAGTGGTATCGCGTCAGCGGCTCGTGGGATTATGAGCCGGTGAAGACCGTGACCCGCGTGGCGGAAGGCCGGCTCGACACCAAGGCGGACGGTCCCGCGCGCCTCGCCATGCCCACCGAATATGGCCGCTACCGCCTCGACATCATCGGCGATGGCTTGCCGCTCACCAGCCTTGGCTTCGAGGCGGGCTTCGCCGGCGAAGGCAGCGCCGACACGCCCGACCGGCTGGAGCTGACGCTGGACCGCGCCGCCTATGCCTCCGGTGACACGCTGGATGCCACCCTCACCGCCCGCACCGCCGGGACCGCCAGCGTGCTGGTGCTGAACGAGGGCCTTCTGGAGCAGAAATTCCTCACCGTTTCCCCCGGCGCCAACAAGGTGAGCTTCAAGGTGGGGGCGGGCTGGGGGCCGGGGGCCTATGTGGTGGCCTTCATGCATCGGCCGCTCGATGTGGGGGCGAGCCGGATGCCCGGCCGCGCCATCGGCCTCTCCTGGTTCTCCGTGAACAAGGACGCGCGCACCCTGAAGGTGGATCTGTCCCCGCCCGCGCAGATCCGCCCCAACACCACCCTCTCCGTGCCGGTGCGCGTCGGCGGCCTCGCGGCGGGCGAGAAAGCGTATGTGACGGTAGCTGCGGTGGATGTGGGCATCCTCAACCTCACCGGCTACAAGCCGCCGGCCCCCGATGCGGTGGTGTTCGGCCAGCGCCGGCTGGCCTCCGACATCCGCGATTTCTACGGCGCGCTCATCGACGGCATGCAGGGCGCCGCCGGCCGGCTGCGCTCCGGCGGCGACGGCGGCGAGACGGCCATGCTCGCGAGCCCGCCGAACGGACCGCTGCTGGCGCTGTTCTCGGGCCTCGTGGAGGTGGGGGCGGACGGCATCGCCACCGTTGCCTTCCCCATCCCTGCCTTCGACGGCACGGCGCGGGTGATGGCCATCGCCTGGAGCGCGGGCAAGCTCGGACATGCCTCTGCCGACGTGGTGGTGCGCGACAAGGTGGTGATGCTCGCCACCCTGCCGCGCTTCCTCGCCTCCGGCGACCGCTCCAGCCTGAACCTCGACCTCACCAATGTGGAGGCGCCCGACGGCGACTACCGCCTCGATGTGTCTGCCACCGGTGCCGCCACCGTCGCCCAGCCGGCCGGCCCGGTGACGCTGGCGGCGAAGCAGCGCCAGTCCCTGCGCCTCGCGCTGGAAGGCAAGGCGGTGGGGCCTGCCACCGTCACCGCGCGGCTGACGGGGCAGGGGCTCGACATCACCCGCAGCTTCGAGATGAATGTGCGCCCGGCCTATCCGGACATCGAGCGGCGCACCGTGCGCAACCTTGCGCCGGGGGAGAGCATCACCCTGTCGCGCGACCTCCTCGCCGACCTGCTGCCGGGAACGGGCGGCGTGGCGGTGAGCGCCATGCCCTCCAGCACCATCGACGTGCCGGCGCTGCTGGCGGCCCTCGACCGCTACCCCTATGGCTGCACCGAGCAGATCACCAGCCGGGCGCTGCCGCTCTTGTCCTACAACGAGCTGAGCGTGCTGGCGGGCCGCGCCACCGACCCGGAGGCGGACCAGCGCATCCGTGACGCCATCGTGCGGATCATGGCCCGGCAGGGCTCGGACGGCTCCTTCGGCCTGTGGTCGGCCGGCGGCACCGACACCTGGCTCGACGCCTATGTGGTGGATTTCCTCAGCCGCGCCAAGGAGAAGGGTTTCGCCGTGCCGGATGTGGCCTTCTCATTGGCCCTCGACCGGCTGCGCAACGTGGTCAACCTCGCCGGCGCCGACATGCGCGCGGAGACCGAGAACCTCGCCTATGCGCTCTATGTGCTGGCCCGCAACGGCCGCGCGCCGCTGGGCGACCTGCGCTATCTCGCCGACACCCGCCTGAAGGATCTCGGCACCCCCCTCGCCAAGGGGCAGGTGGGGGCGGCGCTGGCCCTGCTCGGCGATCGGACCCGGGCGGAACGGGCCTTCAACGTGGCCATCGAGGGCCTGCCCGCCAACCCCGGTGCGCCGGTGGCGGGCCGGCCCGATTTCGGCTCGGTGTTGCGCGATGCGGCGGCTCTCACCGTGCTCGCCCGCGAGGCGGGGCTGGAGAAGCTGGCCGATGTGGCGCTCGCCCGGGTGGACGCGGCGCGGGTGCGCACTGAGCGCACCTCCACCCAGGAAAATGCCTGGCTGCTGCTCGCAGCCCGCTCGCTCGCCGCCAGCGCCGCGAATATGGGGCTTGAGGTGGATGGCGCCCTGGTGCGCGGCCCGTTCGGCCGCAAGCTCACGCGCGCCGACCTGGAGCGCGGGCCGGTGACCCTGCGCAATGCCGGCGCCGAGGCCGTGAAGGTGGTGATCGGCATCAATGGCGCCCCGGTGGCGCCGGAGCCGCCGGTGGCGAAGGGCTTCACCCTGGAGCGGCGCTACTTCACCCTCGACGGCAAGGCCGCCGACCCCTCCAAGGCGGTGCAGAACCAGCGTTTCGCCGTGGTGCTTTCGTTCAGCGAGACCCAGAGCGCGCTGGCCGACGTGCTGCTGGTGGACTATCTGCCCGCCGGCTTCGAGATCGAAAATCCGAGCCTCGTCCAGGGCGGCGACGGCGGCTTCACCTGGCTGGATGAGACCAGCGAGGCGGGCCACGTGGAGTTCCGAGACGACCGCTTCGTCGCCTCGGTGACCCGGCAGGAGGGCGATGGCGCCTTCGTCGTCGCCTACACGGTGCGGGCGGTCTCGCCGGGGCGCTATGCTCATCCCCCGGCCATGGTGGAGGACATGTACCGCCCCGACCGCTTCGCCCGCACCGCCGCCGGCACGCTGGAGGTGGCCCCCGTCCGATGAGCGCGACCGCACCATCTGGGCCGTTGCCCGCCGCTCCCGCCCGCCGTTGGCTGCGGTGGGTGTCGGCTGGCCTCGTGCTGGGGGCGGGGCTGCTGGCGGGTGGCGGCTTTGTGGGGCTGCATCATCTGCGCGCCAACGCCCCGCCTGCGCCGCAGGTGAAGGTCTCCGCCGAGGTGGTGGACCGCGAGGGCCGGCTGCTGCGCCCCTTCGCGCTGCCCGATGGCCGCTGGCGGCTCGCCGCCACGGTGGAGGACGTGGACCCGCGCCTCATCACCATGATCCTCGCCTATGAGGATCGCCGGTTCGAGCAACATGGCGGCGTCGATGCCCTCGCCCTGCTGCGGGCGGCGGGGCAGGCGGCAGGATCGCGGCGGGTGGTCTCCGGCGGCTCGACGCTCACCATGCAGGTGGCGCGCCTCACCCTGCCGCCGCGCCCGCGCACCCTTGCCGCCAAGCTTGCCCAGATGCGCCGGGCGCTGGAGCTGGAGGCGCATCTGTCGAAGCCCGAGATCCTCGGCCTCTACCTGACGCTCGCCCCCTATGGCGGCAACATCGAAGGGGTGCGGGCGGCGTCGCTGACCTATTTCGGCAAGGAGCCGCGCCGGCTCACCCTTGGCGAGGCGGCTCTGCTGGTGGCCCTGCCGCAGGCGCCGGAAACCCGCCGGCCGGATCGCTTTGCGGCCCGCGCACGGGCGGCGCGCGACCGGGTGCTGGACCGGCTTCTGTCCCACGGCGTCCTTGCCGCCGACGAGGTGCGCGTGGCCAAGGCCGAGCCCATGCCCACGGCGCGACGCCCCCTGCCGCAGCTGGCGCCCCACCTCGCCGAGCAGATGGTTGCCGAGCGGCCGGACCTCTCCCGCCACCTCTCCACCCTCGACGCGCCGCTGCAGGAGAAGCTGGAAGAGCTGGTGCGCGAGCGCACGCGGGCTTTGGGCCGCGGGCTGTCGTCGGCCATGGTGGTGATGGACAATGACAGCGCCGAGGTGCGGGCCTATGTGGCCTCGGCGGATTTCCTCGACAAGGACCGCGCCGGCGCGGTGGATCTCGCCCGCGCGGTGCGCTCGCCGGGCTCCACGCTCAAGCCCTTCATCTACGCCCTCGCCTTCGAGGATGGCATCGCCCATCCCGAGACGATGATCGAGGACCGTCCCGCCCGCTTCGGCGGCTGGCGGCCGGAGAATTTCGACCGCAGCTTCCAGGGCACCCTCTCGGTGCGCAAGGCGCTGCAACTGTCCCTGAACGTGCCGGCGGTGCGCCTGCTGGATGCGGTGGGGCCGCAGCGCCTGGCCACCCGCCTTCAGCAGGCCGGGGCGCGGCTGGAGCTGCCGCCGGGCGCGGCGCCGGCCTTGCCCATGGGGCTCGGCGGCGTGGGCATCCGCCTCGTGGACCTCACCATGCTCTACGGCGCGCTGGCGCGGGGCGGGGAGGCGCATCCGCTTGTTTTCCGCCGCGAAGGGCGTGCAGTGACGGCGCCACGCCGGTCCCTGCTCGTGGATCAGGTGGCCGCCTGGTACGTGGGCCAATGCCTTCTGGGCACGCCGGCGCCGGAGAATGCGCTGGGTGGACGCATCGCCTTCAAGACCGGCACGTCCTACGGCTATCGCGACAGCTGGGCCATGGGGTTCGACGGGCGGCGCACCGTGGGTGTCTGGGTGGGCCGGCCAGATGGGCAGGCGGTGCCCGACCTCACCGGCCGCGCGGCGGCGGCACCGCTTTTGTTCGACGCCTTCGCCCGCATCGTCCGCACACCGGCGGGGCTCGGCCCGGCGCCGCGCGGCGCGGTGATGGCGGCGAACGCTCGGCTTCCCGTGCCGCAGCGCCATTTCGGCCGCACCCGGCAGGAGCAGCCCTTGCAGGTGGTCTATCCGCCGGACGGTGCGCGGGTTTCCGGCACCGAGGCGGAGACGCTGGCGCTGAAGGTGGATGGCGGCACCTTCCCGCTCACTTTGCTGATGGATGGCCGACCGGTGGCGCAGGTGGAGGACCGGCGCACCCTGTTCTGGACGCCGCAGGGGCGGGGCTTTGCCCGCCTCACCGTGATCGACGCGGCCGGGCTTTCCGACAGCGTGACGGTGCGGGTCGAATAGGACGGATCACCCCTAAAAAAGAAAGTCCCGCGCCACCTTGCGGTGGGCGGGACAGGCTGGGAGGAAACGCGGAAGATGTCACGCTCCGGGCAAACGCGCCCGGAAACCAGAAGCGGAAAACTCAGAGACCGCGCACGACCAGCTGGGCGATCTCGTCGCGGCTGCAGCCGAGCTTGGCCAGCTCGCTGTTGGGCATGCGGCGGAGCTGTTCATAACGAGCGGCCATGCGGCGGGCTTCGGCAATGGCGGAAGCCACCTTGGAAGCCGCGGCGCCCATGCGCCCGAACAGGCCGAATTCGCGGGTGGAAGTAGCAGTGATCGTGGCCATTTTCGCCTCCGTTTTGGAGAGTGGCTCCAAATTCGATGGAGGGAACATAAGCCGGGAGTGTGCGGCGCAACAGTCTGTATTGTGCATGGCACCAATGCGGATACCGTATACCAGAACGGTTCGCAGGCTGTGGATGACGCGAAACCCTATTGAACCGGGGCGGAGAATTGCGTATAGACCCCACCTGCCTTTCGGGGCACGCGTCCTTGGCCGCTTCGGTGGCGCATAGAGGACAGCGTTGGGGGATAGTTCAACGGTAGAACCGCGGACTCTGACTCCGTTAATCTAGGTTCGAATCCTAGTCCCCCAGCCAATCCCGAATCCGCCAGTGCTCTTCCCGTTATCGGGTCAGTCCTTCCATCAGGGCGAACCACGACTGGCTCCCGTCCGGCTTTCGACGAGCCAGGTCAGCGGGCGCGAATGGCTGCGGGCAAGGGCTTGTCAGCCCTTGCCTTTATCTGAGCGCAGGCAAGGCCGCGCGGACCGCGGCCCGGACCCTGTTCACACCACCGTAAGACGGATTTCGCCCACGCCTTCCACGCCGCCTTCCAGCACGTCGCCCTTCGAGATGGGGCCGACGCCCGCCGGCGTGCCGGCGAAGATGAGGTCGCCGGGGGCGAGCTTGAACAGGGTGGAGAGGGTGGCGATCATCTCCGGCACCTTCCAGATCATCTGGTTGAGATTGCCGTCCTGCTTCACCGCGCCGTTGATCTTCAGGAAGATGCGCCCCGCGTCGGGATGGCCGATGGTGGCCGTCGGCACCAAAGCCGAGCAGGGCGCGGCTTCCTCGAATGCCTTGCCCACTTCCCACGGCCGGCCGAGCTTCTTGGCCTCGCCCTGCAGGTCGCGGCGGGTGAGGTCGAGGCCCACCGCATAGCCGAACACGCAGTCCAGCGCCCGCTCCAGCGGAATGTCCTCGCCGCCCGCCTTCAGCGCCACCACCAGTTCGATCTCGTGGTGCACGTCCTGCGACTGCTTGGGATAGGCGATGGTCGCGCCGTGGGGCACCAGGGTGTCGGGGTTCTTCTGGAAGAAGAAGGGCGGCTCCTTGTTGGGGTCATGGCCCATCTCCACCGCATGGTCGGCGAAGTTGCGGCCCACGCAATAGATGCGGTGGACCGGGAAGTGGTCGTCGCTGCCCACGATGGGAAGGGTGGGAACGGCGGGCGGCGCGAAGACGTAAGAAACCATGGCAAGGCTCCGGGGAGAGGTTCCTTTCCATAGGACGCAGCCGGCGGGGAGGGAAGGGTGTCCGGGGTGCCGTCCGGGGTGGGGCGCCGTCGGGGGTGTCTTGGCGGTCGAGCTGCGTCTTGAATTCTTCTGTACCTCAGAGAACCCCGGCGACGACGCCAGCGCTGTCCGGACGCAGCCCGGGCCTGTGGAGCGGGTCCCTGCGCGGCAGCCTGAGGCGCCGGCGTGCGGCTATTTCCCGTCGAGGCGGCGGGAGAAGACGACGCGGGGCTCCTCTAGATAGCCCACGGCGGCGTAGAAGCCGCGCACGGCCTCGTTGTCCGGGCGCACCAGCAGCATGAGCTTGGGCACGGCGCGGGCGCGCAGCCAGTCCTCGGCGGCGGTGAGCAGGGCGCGGCCAAGGCCCTTGCCCTGCAGGTCCGGCTCCACCGCGAGGTAGTAGACCCAGCCGCGATGGCCGTCATGGCCCACCATCACCGAGCCAGCGAGCGCGCCGTCTCGCCGCGCCACCAGGATGGTGGAATGGGGTCCGCGCCGGGCCAGCGCGATGTCGGCGAAGGGGTCGTTCCACGGGCGCGTCAGGCCGGCGCGCTCCCACAGGGTGGCGAGGGCCGGCGTGTCGGTGTCCTGCGCATGGCTGAAGGCGTAGCCTTCGGCGGCGGTGGTGGCGAGCGTCTCGGTCATGCGGGGATCTCGCTTCCGGAAGGGGCTTTGGAGGGGCGCGGCGCGGCGGCGCGCGCGAGGCGGTCGTAAATGGCTTCGCCGAGGCCGGTGCGGGGCAGCGGCACCACGGCGATGCCGCTCGCGCCGGAGGCATCGAGCGCCCGCAATGCGCCATAGAGCCGGGCGGCAGCCTCGGTGAGATCGCCGGAGGGGCTGAGGTCGAGCACGCTCCCGGCGCCCTGCGTGCCGTCTGGCGCCGCGCCGGCGAAGGTGAGCAGGGCTTCGCCCGGGGCGACATGGGTGGCGTCGAGGCGCAGCGCGGCGCGGGGCGCGTAGTGGGACGCGAGGCGGCCGGGCGCCAGCGGGCGGGCGTCATCGGTGGCATCGGGTCGCGCGATGGCGTGGCCGAGGGCGGCCTCGATCTCTTCCCGCGCGAGGCCGCCGGGACGCAGCAGCACCGGCACTTCGCCAGTCGCGTCGAGAATGGTGGATTCGACACCCACCGGCGTCGGACCACCATCCAGAACCGCATCGATACGGCCGGAGAGGTCGTCCATCACGTGGGCGGCGGTGGTGGGGGAGACATGGCCCGAGCGGTTGGCGCTAGGCGCCACCACCGCGCCGCCGAAGGCCGCGATGAGCGCGGCGGCATCGCCATGGGCGGGCACCCGCAGGGCCACCGTGTCGAGGCCGGCCCGCGCCAGCTCGCAGACGCCGTCACCCCCGGCATAGGGCACCACCAGCGTCAGCGGTCCCGGCCAGAAGCGGTCCGCGAGGATGTTCGCCGCCCGGTTGAAGGTACCGAGTCGGCGGGCGCCGGCGGCATCCCGCGTGTGGGCGATCAGCGGGTTGAAGGCCGGGCGCCCCTTGGCGGCATAGAGGGCGGCCACGGCCTGAGGGTTCGCCGCGTCGGCGCCGAGGCCGTAGACCGTCTCGGTGGGAAAGGCCACGAGGCCGCCGCCGGCCAGAAGCCGCGCCGCCTCGGTGACCGCGCCGGGGGCAGAGGCCGGCAGGAGGCGGGTCGGGCGCGTCTGGGGCGGAGCGGAAGAAACCATGATGCCTTCAATCCGCGCGTGTCCGACCAATGGGTCAGGGCGCGCCTCTTGACGAAGCCGGCCGGCGCCGCGATGTGGGAAGCCGAACGTCGCGTGCTTAGAGCGCGCCCCGCGGGGCCGGTCAAGCGCATGCCGCACACGGGAGGGTCACATGAGCTATCGCGCGCCGGTGGAAGAGGTCGCCTTTTTTCTCAAGACCTGTACGGCTCTTCCCCTGCTGATGGAGCAGGGCCTCGTGGACCTCTCCTTCGACGTGGTGGACCCGGTGCTGGAAGAGGCCGGCAAGTTCGCGGCTTCCGTCATCGCCCCCCTCGACAAGGTGTCCGACAAGCAGGGCTGCACCCTCAAGGACGGCGCCGTGACCACTCCCGAAGGCTGGCGCGCGGCTTATGAGGCCTGGGCCGCCGCCGGCTGGAGTTCGGTCGCGGCGGAGGAAGAGTTCGGCGGCCAGCACCTGCCCACCTCGGTGACCTCGGCGCTCACGGAATTCTGGAATTCGGCCTCGCCCGCCTTCGGCATCGGCGGGGTGCTGACCATGGGCGCCATCGAAGCCCTCACCGCCCACGGATCCCCCGAGCTGCAGCAGACCTATCTCACCAAGATGGTGGCCGGCACCTGGACCGGCACCATGAACCTCACCGAGTCGCAGGCGGGCTCGGACCTTGCCGCGCTGCGCGCCAAGGCGGTGAAGCAGGCGGACGGCACCTACCGGGTGTTCGGCACCAAGATCTTCATCTCCTACGGCGAGCACGACATCGCCGAGAACATCGTGCACCTCGTGCTCGCCCGCCTGCCGGACGCGCCTGCCGGCACCCGCGGCATCTCCCTGTTCCTGGTGCCGAAGGTGCTCGTGAATGCGGACGGCAGCCTCGGCGAACGCAACGACGTGGTCTGCGCCGGCATCGAGCACAAGCTCGGCCTGCACGGCTCGCCCACCTGCACCATGGTGTTCGGCGAGAAGGGCGAGGGCGCCATCGGCTATCTGGTGGGTGAGGAAAATCGCGGCCTCGCCTGCATGTTCACCATGATGAACAACGCCCGCCTTGCGGTCGGCATCCAGGGCGTGGCGGTGGCCGAGCGCGCCACCCAGCGCGCCTTCGCCTATGCCAAGGATCGCCGGCAGGGCAAGGCGCCGGGCTTCGAGGGCTCGGCCCCCATCATCGCCCATCCCGACGTGAAGCGCATGCTGCTGACCATGCGCGCCGAGACCGACGCGGCCCGTGCCATCTGCCTGAAGACCGCCGACGCCCTCGACCGCGCCCACCGCCTGCCCGACCCGTCCGCCCGCGCCGCCGCGCTGGCCGAGGCGAGCTTGCTGACCCCGGTGGCCAAGGCCTTCTCCACCGACATCGGCATCGAGGTGGCCTCCACCGGCGTGCAGGTGCACGGCGGCATGGGCTACGTGGAAGAGACCGGCGCTGCCCAGCATATGCGTGACGCCCGCATCTTCGCCATCTATGAGGGCACCAATGGCATCCAGGCTATCGACCTCGTCACCCGCAAGCTGCCGCAGGAGGGCGGCGACGTGGTGAATGCGGTGATTGCCGATTATCGCGACATTGCCGCCGAGGTGGCCGCGCTGAATTCTCCGGATTTCGGTCATACGGGAATGCGGCTCGCCGAGACCGTGGACGCGCTGGCCCGTGCCACCCGCAAGATGCTGGACTGGCTGCCGAGCGACCAGGCCAAGGCGCTCGCCGGGGCAACGCCCTACCTGCGCCTGTTCGCCCGTGCCGCCGGTGGGGCCTATCTCGCCAAGGTGGCGCTCGCCGCCTATGCGGAGCGGGCGGCCGGTGGCACCGATCCGCGCCTTGCCGCGCGCATCGCTCTTGCCCGCTTCTTCGCTGAAAACCTCGCCACTGAGGCGAAGGGGCTGGAAGAAACCGTCACCAGCGGCGCCAACGGCGTGCTGGAGGCGGAGGCGGTGCTCGCCGTCGCCTGAGGTTTCTCAGCGGCTGGCGAAGCCGTCGAAGACGAAATCCGGCGCGCTGGTGTTGTGACGGGACGGCACCAGCCGGCCCGCCCACAGCATGGCGACGTTGTCGGCATCGGTGAAGCTCAGCACGGGGGCCTCGCCGATGGTGGCGGGTGTTCCGGTTTTGGCCAGCGTCCGCCAGGAGACGCGGGCAACATCGGCATTGCCCTCGGTAACGTACATGGAGCGCAAGGCGGCGAAGGTGCGCGGCGCCGTGCCGTCGAATTCCGCTTCCAGGGTCAGCGAATCGCGATCCACCCCGGCGAGCTTCAGCCGGGCCTTGCCGCCGTCGGCAAACGACAGGGTGAAGGTGCGCGTCTGCGGTGCGAAGCCGATCTCCTTGAGGCGCACCAGCGGGCGCTCGGCCTGCTCCACCGGACCCAGCAGGAAGGACGAGCCGTAGGCGGTACTGGACAGATGCGCCGGCGACAGCGGCCGCGCCCGCCAGTAGCCGTCCGGCGGATAGACCACCAGCACCTCTTCCGGCTGCTGGTTTTCGCCGCGCACCCACAGCTGCACCATGTGCAGGCCCTGCGTCACCTCGGTGCCCACCCGGAAAGGCACGGTCGCGGCACGCCAGAACGAGGGGAAGACGAAGCCGGTGAGCCACAGGTCCGGGGTCTCGTAGATGGTGATGCGCTTCGGCGCCGTGGTCGCTACCGGCGGCGTTCCGGCCGGCGCGGGGGTGGTGGCCGGCACCGCCGGGTCGCCGGAGAAGTCGCAGGTGTCGAAATCCGGCTCTGTCCGATCGACACGCAGCATGCCCGCATAGGCCGGGTGGCGGGCGACGATGCGGAAACGGCTCACCTTGTCGGAGACGAAGGACAGCGTGACGTTGTCGGTCTCGGCACAGGTGGCGGCCACGCTCTCGTTGCGCACGGTGACGCCCACCGGCTCGGCCCGCGCAATCGGCGCGCCGAGAAGCACGCAGCAGGCGAGAAGGCCCAGGATCGGTTTTGCAAACCTGTTCCCGGCAAAGGCGTTTCTGGCAAAGGCACGCACGGCAAGGACGGGCATCGGGGGCTCCGGGAAGCGACGGCGCGGCAGGCGGGGCGACCATATCAGCGCGCGCTCACGTGGCAAACGTGACGCCGAGGCCCTCGCAATCGGCGCTGCCCCTCCTATATGAATGCGCATGTGACGTTGCGGCATTTGCCCAGCGTCGGGGAGGATCTGATCGGAATGTCCATGTTTCGCAAAGGGACGCTTCTGGCGGCGCTGGCCGTCGCGGGCGCGCTGACCCTCGTCGCCGCGGACCATGCGGACGCGCGCCAAGGCGGCTCCTTCGGCAGCCGGGGAACCCGGACCTACCAGACCCCGGCCTCGACTCCCACGACGCCAGGGACGGTGGCGCCAGTGCAGCGCTCCACCACTTCGCCGCAGACGGCGCCCTCCAGCGCGGCCCGGCCCCAGGCGGCCGCTCAGCGTCCCTCCATGTTCGGCAATGGCTTCGCCGGCTCGCTCATGCGCGGCCTGCTCATCGGCGGTCTCATCGGCATGCTGATGGGCCAGGGGCTCGGCGGGCTTGCCGGCATCCTGGGCCTGCTGCTTCAGGTCGGCCTCGTCGTGGCCGGCGTGATGCTGGTCATGCGCCTGCTGCGCCGCTCCCAGCCGGTTCCCGCCGGCGCGGGGGTTGGTACTGGCGCAGGCTCTGGCGGACCCCGTCCCGCTGTGCCCGGCGACTGGCGCGCCGTCAGCGCGCCGCCGGCCGGAAGCGGGCGTCCGCCCGGCGTGCAGGACGAGATCGGCGTCACCCCGGCCGACCTCGATGTCTTCGAGCGCCTGCTCGGCATCATCCAGGGTGCCGTGAGCCGCGAGGACCAGGCGGAGCTTCGCGCCAATACCACCCCGGAGATGTTCGGCTACCTCGCCGACGAACTGCGGGAGAATGCCGAGCGCGGGCTGCGCAACCAGGTCTCCGACGTGAAGCTGCTTCAGGGCGACGTGGCCGAGGCGTGGCGGGAGGGCAATCGCGAGTACGCCACCGTTGCCATGCGCTTTGCCAGCCGCGACGTGATGCTGGACCGCGCGAGCGGCAAGGTCGTCTCCGGTGATGCCGCGGGCATCGGGGAAAGCACCGAGGTGTGGACCTTCGTGCGCGATCGCATCGGCGGGCCGACGGGCGGGCGTGGCGGCGCCTGGCGCCTCAGCGCCATCCAGGGCGCCTGAGCCGCCTGCGCGTATGCGTGAGGGGCAGGCGGCGGGGCTTCCCGCCGCCGCCGTGACGTGGTCTAAAGCGCCCCCATGAGCGCTTCTGCGACCCGCGACTCTTCCATGATCGCCACCCCCGGCGCTTCCACCAGCGTCATCACCGTTTCCGGCCTCGGCAAGACCTATGCGACCGGCCACGTTGCCCTGAAGGATGTCAGCCTCGACATCCGGCGCGGCGAGATCTTCGCCCTGCTCGGACCCAATGGCGCGGGCAAGACCACCCTCATCTCCATCATCTGCGGCCTCGTGAACGCCACCGCCGGCAAGGTGGAGGTTGCAGGGTACGATATCGTCGCGGACTATCGCGCCGCGCGCTCCCGCATTGGTCTGGTGCCGCAGGAGCTGACCACCGATTCGTTCGAGAGCGTCTGGGCCACGGTCAGCTTCTCGCGCGGCCTGTTCGGCCGGAAGGCGAACCCGGCCCATATCGAGAAGGTGCTGCGCAGCCTGTCCCTGTGGGACAAGAAGGATGCCCGCATCATGACGCTCTCGGGCGGCATGAAGCGGCGCGTCCTCATCGCCAAGGCGCTGTCGCACGAGCCCGAGGTGCTGTTCCTCGACGAACCGTCCGCCGGCGTGGACGTGGAATTGCGCCGCGACATGTGGCGCCTCGTGCGCGAGCTGCGCGACGAGGGCGTCACCATAATCCTCACCACCCATTACCTGGAGGAGGCCGAGGAGATGGCCGACCGGGTGGGGGTGATCGCCAAGGGCGAGCTGATCCTGGTGGAGGAGAAGGCGACGCTCATGCGCAAGCTGGGCAAGAAGCAGCTCACCGTCGAGCTGACCGCGCCGCTGGCCGCCCTGCCGCAGGCGCTGGCGGACTTCGGCCTCGCCCTTTCGGACGACGGCACCCGTCTCACCTACACCTACGCGACCAACCGCGAGGGGGACGACGACGGGCTCTCCATCGCCGGCCTGCTCGCCGCCTTGTCGTCCGAGGGCATCGCCTTCAAGGACCTCCACACGGAGCAAAGCTCCCTCGAAGACATCTTCGTGAGCCTGGTGAGGCGCGCCCCGTGAACCTGCAAGCTATTGGCGCCATCTACGGCTTCGAGATGAACCGCACCCGGCGCACGCTGGGGCAGAGCGTGGTCTCGCCGGTGTTGTCCACCTCGCTCTATTTCGTGGTGTTCGGCTCGGCCATCGGCCCGCGCATGGCGGAGGTTGGGGGCGTCGCCTACGGCGCTTTCATCGTGCCGGGGCTGATGATGCTGACGCTGCTCACCCAGTCCATCAGCAACGCGGCGTTTGCCATCTACTTCCCGCGCTTCACCGGCACCATCTACGAGCTGCTGTCGGCGCCGGTCTCGCCGTTCGAGATCGTGGCGGGCTATGTGGGGGCGGCGGCTACCAAGTCCACGGTGCTGGGGCTGATCATCCTCGCCACCGCCTCGCTGTTCGTGCCGCTGGAGATCCGCCATCCGTTCTGGGTGCTGGGCTTCCTGGTGCTCACGGCGGTCACCTTCTCCCTGTTCGGCTTCATCATCGGCATCTGGGCGGACGGGTTCGAGCGTCTGCAACTCATCCCCATGCTGGTGATCACGCCGCTGACCTTCCTCGGCGGCACCTTCTATTCGCTGGACATGCTGCCCCCGGTGTGGCGGACGGTGACCCTGTTCAACCCGGTGGTCTATCTGGTGTCCGGCTTCCGCTGGAGCTTCTTCGGTCATTCGGACGTGCGGGTGGAGGTGAGCTTCGCCATGACGCTCGTCTTCCTCATCGTTTGCCTCGTCACCGTGCGCTGGATGTTCCGCACCGGCTACCGGCTGAAGAGCTGACAGCGGACCCTGCGATTTGCGAACCGAAAGGAAGCCGCGTGACCGACACTCAGTCCCGCCCCACCTACAAGGCCTTCACCGAGCGTGCCCCTGATGTCTATGCCGGCCTGTCCGCCCTCACCAAGGCGGTGGACGCCTTTGGCCTCGACAAGGGGCTGACGGAGCTGGTGAAGCTGCGCGCCTCCCAGATCAACGGCTGCGCCTTCTGCCTGAAGTTCCATCTCGGCGTGGCGCGCAAGGCCGGCGTGTCGCAGGACAAATTGGACCTGCTCGCGGCATGGCGGGATGCGCCGCTGTTCTCGGCGCGGGAGCGGGCGGCGCTGGCCTATGCGGAAGAGCTGACGCTGCTTGAGGCGGAAGCGGCCTCCGACGCGGCCTGGACGGCGCTGCTGAAGGAATTCTCGGAGGACGAGGCGGTCTTCCTGACGGTGACCATCGCCTCCATCAATGCGTGGAACCGCATCGGCATCGCGCTGCGCTTCGCGCCGCCGGCCTGATGCGGGAAACCCCGGGGCGGTGGACCGCCCCGGGGTTTGGCCGGCTCAGAGCCCGATCCGAGCAAATTGAATCAATTTGCTCGGTGAATCGCCCTCTGAACCTAAGGAAAGAGAACGCGTTATCCGATCAGATTGCGATGCAATCTGATCGGCGCGTGCTCTAGAGCCCGCCGACGCACATGTACTTGATGTTCAGATAGTCGTCGCAGCCGTACTTGGAGCCTTCGCGGCCCATGCCGCTCTCTTTCACGCCGCCGAAGGGTGCCACCTCGGTGGTGATGACGCCGGCATTGATGCCCACCTGGCCATATTCGAGCTTTTCCGCCACCCGGAAGGCGCGCCCGAGGTCCTTGGTGAAGAAATAGCAGGCGAGGCCGTATTCCGTGTCGTTGGCGTAGGACACGGCCTGCTCCTCGGTCTCGAACTTGAACAGCGGGGCCAGCGGGCCGAAGATCTCGTCGCGGGCGAACGCCATGTCCTGGGTGGCACCGGCCAGCACCGTGGGCTCGAAGAAGGTGCCGCCGATCGCCGGTTGCTTGCCGCCGGTGAGCACGGTGGCGCCCTTGTCGAGGGCGTCCTTCAGCAGGCGCTCCACCTTGGCCAGCGCGCGGTCGTCGATGAGCGGGCCGGCCACCACGCCCTCGTCCAGGCCGTTGCCCACCTTCAGCTTCTTCGAGGCTTCGGCGAACCTGGCGGCGAAGGCGTCATAGATTCCGGCCTGCACATAGAAGCGGTTGGCGCATACGCAGGTCTGGCCCACGTTGCGGAACTTGGAGGCAATGGCCTGCTCCACCGCGAGGTCGAGGTCGGCGTCATCGAACACCAGGAACGGCGCGTTGCCGCCCAGCTCCATGGAGATCTTCTTCATGGTGTCGGCGGACTGCTTCATAAGCAGCTTGCCCACGGGGGTGGAGCCGGTGAAGGTCACCTTCTTCACCAGCGGGTTGGAGGTCATCTCGCCGCCGATGGCGGGGGCCTCGCCCACCACGATGTTGACCACGCCCGCCGGGATGCCGGCCATCTCGGCCAGCACGCCCCAGGCGAGGCCCGAATAGGGTGTCAGCTCGGAGGGCTTGGCGACCACCGTGCAGCCCGCCGCCAGCGCCGCGCCGATCTTGCGCGACAGCATGGAGGAGGGGAAGTTCCACGGCGTCACCGCCGCCACCACGCCCACCGGCTCCTTGGTGACGAGGATGCGGCGATTGCCCCAGGGCGAGGGGATCACGTCGCCATAGAGGCGGCGGGCCTCTTCCGCGAACCAGCGCACATAGCCGGCGGAAGCGCCGATCTCGCCCTTGGCCTCGGCCAGCGGCTTGCCCTGCTCGGTGGTGAGGATGGCGGCAAGCTCATCCGCATTCTGGGTGATGAGGTCGGCGAGCTTGTGCAGCTTCACCGCGCGCTCGGCGGCGGTGGTGGCGCGCCAGGTCTTGAAGGCCTCCGAGGCGGCCTCGATGGCGCGGCGGGTCTCGGCGGCGCCGGCCTTCGGGATGGTGCCGATGATCGCTCCGGTGGCCGGATTGTTGACCTCGATGGTGGCGCCGGAATCCGCATCCACCCAGGCGCCGCCGATCAGCATCTTGTCGCGCAGAAGCGCGAACTGTGCGGTTGCGGAACGGGAAAGGGGCTGGGGTGCTGCCATGGGAAGGCTCCTGAGGGGCATGAAGGGCCGGGGCGATCAAACGCCTGCGTTGGATATACGATATAGGACGGCGCGGCCAGCGTGACAGGGGCGACGCCTCAGCGCACGCCCGATTTCAACGCATGCACGCCTCAGCGCACGCAGGTGATGGAGTGGAAGGGAACCACCTGTTCCTTCTGTCCCGTCCCGGCGGCCACCTGGCACCTGAGATAATCCCGGCCCACACTCAGGGGCGCGAAGCCGGTGAGGGTGTTTCCACCAATCACCTGGATGATGATGGCCTGCCCATCCTTGTGGCTGACGATGTCGAGGATGGCAGCACGGAAGTCGTCTTCCTTGAACTGGCACTGCATGACGTCCCTCCCGGGGATCGGCGGCGCGCCCTTCCGGCGCCCGGCGGCGCGCCTGCGGAAGCGACTATAACCCGCAAAAGCCGGTCCCCGTCATGCAGTGAATGCATGCGACGCGACGGCCTCATTCACAGTTGATCGGCGTCAAAAGCGGACCCAACGGAAGGACGTATGAAGGGGGCGTCTGCTGTGGGAGCCCTATCATGCTCAAGATTGCGATTCTCGTCTGGCTCGTTCTCGGCACCACCTTTGCCGGCGCGGCCATCCTGTTTGTGCTGGCCATGCCGTCCCTGGCGGGGCAGGGCATGCAGCTCATTCCCATCGCCGCCGCCATCGGCGCGGTCGTCGCCATTCCAGCGGCATATGTGGTGGCCAAGCGTATCCTTGCCGTCACCATCAGGCAGGCCTGAAGAGCGCGCGCGTCACCCCCGCGCGATGGCGTGGAAAAAGCCGCCCGTGACGTGGCCGCGCCGACTGCCTGCGGCGCCTAGCGGGCGGCCCTCGGCATCGGATAGCTCGGCAAGGGGCTCATCCCCGCCGCGGGTGATCACGGTCGCGTAATGGAACTCGTGGCCGCGCACCGTCTCCCCCGTCGCCCCGAGGGGCGAGGGGGCGAGAAGGCGCGCCGCCCGATAGCCGAGGTTCATCTTGCGCCGGGCAAAGCTGGTCTCGAGGTCCAAGAGGCCGAGCATGGGGTGGGTGGCCCCGTCCGCGTCGGTGAGCGCCTGCCCGAGGGCCATGTAGCCGCCGCACTCTCCATGCACCGGCTTTGCCTGTGCGAAGCGGCGCGTGCCTTCGAGAAACCGCCCCGCCGCCGCCAGCCGGCCGGCATGAAGCTCCGGATAGCCGCCGGGCAGCCAGCACACGTCGCAGGAGGGGTCCGGCGCCTCGTCGGCGAGTGGTGAGAAGAGGCGGATTTCCGCCCCCAGCGCCCGCCAGCCCGCCAGCAGATGGCCATACATGAAGCTGAAGGCCGCATCCTGCGCCAGTGCGATCCTCTGGCCGGGTGGCGCAATCAGCGCGTCCGCATCGCCCGCCGCAAGGCCGAGGGGGCCGGCGGCGGCGCGGATACCGTCGAGGTCGAGATGGCGCTCGCCGAGATCCGCCAAGGTGGCGAGGCGGGCGGCGAGGTCGTCGGTTTCGCCGGCCTGCACCAGGCCGAGATGGCGCTCCGGCAGCACGATGGTCGCCTCGCGCGGCACTGTTCCAAGGATGGGCACGCCCAGCGGGGCAATGGCCTCGCGGATCATGCGGGTATGCCGCTCGCTGCCGAGCTTGTTCAGCACCACGCCGGCGATGCGCACCCGCGGATCATGGGTGAGGAAGCCGCGTAGCACCGCAGCGGCCGTCTGGGATTGCCCCGACACATCCAGCACCAGCAGCACCGGCAGGCCGAGGCGGGCGGCGATGTCGGCCCCCGCCCCGGTGCGGCCCGGCTCGGTCGCTACCCCGTCGAACAGGCCCATGGCGCCTTCCGCCACCAGCAGTTCCGCGCCCTGCGCGGCGGTCGAGGCGAGGTGATCGACGAGGGCCGGCGGCATGGCCCAACTGTCGAGATTGAGCCCCGGACGGCCGGTGGCGGCGGCATGGAAGGCGGGGTCGATATAGTCCGGACCCGATTTCGCCGCCCGCACGGCGACGCCCCGCCGCGCCAGCGCCGCGAGCAGGGCCAGGGTGATCGTTGTCTTGCCCGAGCCGGAGCGCGGGGCGGCGATGAGGAGGCCGCGGGGGGCGTTCACTGTCCGCTCCCCCCTTCCGCAGTCCGCTTGGCCTCTCTATCAAGGCGGTCATGAGCGACGTGCCGAGCGATGGTCCCGAAGGCGCCCCCACCGACCGGCCGCTGAAGCGCGGCTGGACCACGGGCACCTGCGCCGCCGGCGCGGCCAAGGCCGCCTTCGCGGCGCTCGTCACCGGCGCCTTTCCCGATCCTGTCGAGGTGGAGTTGCCCAACGGCGCCCGTCCCGCCTTCGCCCTCGCCGTTCAGGACCTTGGCCCTGACAGCGCCATGGCCGGCATCGTCAAGGATGCGGGCGATGACCCGGACGTGACCCACGGCGCCCTGGTGCGCGCCACGGTGCGGCGCGGGGTGGCGGGCGCGGGCGTCACCTTCCGGGCCGGGGAGGGGGTGGGCATGGTCACGCGGCCGGGCCTGCCCATTGCGCCGGGTGAACCGGCCATCAATCCGGTGCCGCGCCGCATGATCGCCGCCGGCATCGCCGAGGTGGCGCGGGCGGCGGGCATTGCGGCCGATGCGGAGGTGGAAATCTCCATCGACGACGGCGCGCGGCTTGCGCTCAAGACGCTCAACCCGCGCCTCGGCATCGTCGGCGGGCTCTCGGTGCTGGGCACCACGGGCATCGTCGTGCCCTATTCCTGCGCGGCCTGGATCCATTCCATCCATCGCGGCATCGATGTGGCCCGCGCCATGGGGCTGGACCATGTGGCCGGGGCCACCGGCAACGCCTCCGAGCAGGCGGTGCAGAAGCTCCATGGTCTCGACGAGGTGGCGCTGATCGACATGGGCGATTTCGTCGGCGGCATGCTGAAATATGTGCGTGCTCATCCCGTGGCGAAGGTGACGGTCGCCGGCGGCGTCGCCAAGATGACCAAGCTCGGCCAGGGCTTCCTTGATCTCCACTCCAAGCGCGGCCGCGCCGATATGGATGCCCTTGCCACCCTTGCGTCGGGCGCCGGTGCCGGGCCGGACCTTTCCGCGCGCATCGGCGCCGCGCACATGGTTGCGGAGGCGTTCCTGATCGCCCGCGCCGAGGGCTTCCCGCTGGGCGATTGCGTGGCCCGCGCCGCTTGGGCCACCGCCGCGCGGGCGCTCGGCCGGGCTGACGTGGCGCTGGAGATCGTGGTGTTCGACCGCGATGGCACGCTCATGGGTCGCGCGCCCTTCGCCCCCGCGCAGGCCTGAACGGCCGCTCATTCCCCGCCCCCGCGAAAGCGGCGGACATAGGCGGTGTCGTAGAGCGCGCTCTCGCGGAAATCCTGCGCCGCCAATGCCCGCCCGACCAAAATGAGCGCCGTGCGCGGGATGGGATCGGCCTCAAGTTGGGCCGCGATGTCGCCAAGGGTGCCTGTGACGACCCGCCCGTCCGGCCAGGAGGCCTTGGACACCACCGCCACCGGGCAGTCGGCGCCGAGCACCGGCGTCAGTTCCGCCACCACCCGGTCGAGGGCGTGGATGGCGAGATGGATGGCGAGCGTCGCTCCCGTGGAGGCGAAGGCGGCAAGGTTCTCCGTTTCCGGCATGGCGGAGGCGCGGCCCGAGACGCGGGTGATGACGAGGCTCTGCGCCACCTCCGGCACGGTGAATTCCCGCTTCAGCAGTGCCGCCGCCGCCGCGAAGGCGGGCACGCCGGGCGTGAGCGTATAGGGGATGGAAAGCCGGTCGAGGCGGCGCATCTGCTCGGCCACCGCGCTATAGACCGAGAGGTCGCCGGAATGCAGCCGCGCCACATCCTCGCCGGCCTCGAAGGCGCGCACATATTCGGCCTCGATCCGGTCGAGATCGAGGGGGGCGGTGTCCACGATGCGGGCGCCGGGCGGGCAGTAGTCCAGCAGTTCGGGCGCCACGATGGAGCCGGCATAGAGGCAGACCGGGCAGCGGGCGATGAGATCGCGCCCGCGCACGGTGATGAGGTCCGCCGCGCCCGGTCCCGCGCCGATGAAATGAACGGTCACGCTTCTTCTTCCTCCCGCCGGGCTAGGGCGCAGGTGACGGGGCCGAGCGCGAGGCGCGGCCCCAGCAGGCGGGCTTTTGCTCCGGCGGCGGCCAGCGCCGCTGTTTCCGCCGCCGAGGGCACGCGCAATAATGCGATCACCCGCTCGGAGCGGGTCTTGGTGCGGTTGGAGGCGGCTTCAAGCTGGGTCTGCGGCACCAGCACCAACGGCAGGCCAAGCTTGGCCGCCGCCTCGCTGATGCCAGCCTCGCCCCCCTTCACCGCCGGCGCGGCGATGAGGGCCACGTCGTCCCGCGCCAGAGCCGCGCGCGCCAGGGCGGCGTCCAGGGCGGCCAGAACGTCGTCCACGCTTACCCCTCGCTTGGAGCCGATGCCGGCCACGATCATGCCCCGCCTCCCTCTGTCTCGGGCGGCTTGCCATAGCGCCACTGGGTGACCGGCATGGCGGGCCGCCAGCCGGTCATTCCCTTCACCGGCGAGGACCGCGCCAGCGCGATGCGCACCAGATCGCCGCCGAGCCGGGCATGGGCGGCGAGGAGTATCGCTTCCGTCTCCAGCGTCACCCCGTTTGCCACCAGCCGCCCGCCCGGCTTCAGCGCCGCGAGCGCCGCGTCGAACACGCCGGTCTCCGAGGCGCCGCCACCAAGGAAGATGACATCGGGCGGGGGCAGTCCGGCAAGGGCGCCGGGTGCCGCACCCTCTACGACTTTCAGATGCGGCACGCCGAGGCGCCCGGCATTGCGGGTGATGCGCGCCGCCCGTTCCGCATGCCCCTCGATGGCGATGGCACTGAGGGAGGGGTGCGCCAGCAGCCATTCGATGGCGATGGAGCCCGCCCCGGCGCCGATATCCCACAGCAATTCCCCCCGTCGTGGCGCGAGGGAGGACAGGGTGAGGGCGCGGATCTCGCGCTTGGTGATCTGGCCGTCATGCTCGAACAGGTCGTCGGCAAGGCCGCTGGCGAGGGGCAGGATGGGGGCGTCGGCGTCCGCCGCCACCTCCAGCGCCACCACGTTCAGAGCCGCCACGTCGGCGAGGGCGTAGGCATCGGCCCGCGTCTCGCGCACCCGCTCGAAGGGGCCGCCCAACGCCTCCAGCACCATGAGGCGCGAGGCGCCGCAGCCGTGGGCGGTGACGAAATCCGCCACCTGTCGCGGCCCATCTCCGTCCGAGGTGAGCAGGATGAGGCGCGCACCGTGCTGCAGGAAGGGCCGCAGCCGGGCCAGCGGCCGGCCGTGGAGGGAGACGAGGTCCGCCTCCTGCAACGCCCAGCCCAGCCGGGCGGCGGCCAGCGCGAAGGCGGAGGGCGCGGGAAAGGCGCGCATCTCGTCGGCCGGCACATGGCGGGCAAGGCTCGCGCCTACGCCATAGAGGAAGGGGTCGCCCGAGGCGAGGACGCACACCGCCCGCCCGCGTGCGGCGAGGACGCGGGCAAGGCTGAAGGGGCTGGGCCAGACCTGCGCCTTGCCGGTGACAAGCCCGCCCGCGAGTGCGAGGTGGCGCGCCCCGCCGAACACGATCTCGGCGGAGGAGATGGCGGCACGCGCGGCGGGGGAGAGGCCGTCCGCCCCATCCTCGCCGATGCCGACGATGGACAGCCAGCGCCCGGCTGGGGCACTTATGCCCGCCATGAGCGATCCCTCCGTCTCGACCCGCGCCGTTTCAGCCATGGTCCCGCGCATTCTTCTGCTCGGCGGCACCAGCGAGGCCAGCGCCCTCGCCAAGCGTCTTGCCGCCCGCGTTGCCGTGCGAACCCCGGACCATGCCGGTCTCGACGTAGTCCTGTCGCTGGCAGGGCGCACGGAACATCCCGCGCCCCAGCCGGTACCCGTGCGCGTCGGCGGCTTCGGCGGCGCGGCGGGCCTTGAAGACTATCTGAAGGCGGAGCGCATTGCCGCCGTCGTGGATGCCACCCATCCCTATGCCGCCCGCATGTCCTTCAATGCGGCGGAGGCCTGCGCTGCGGCGGGCGTGCCACTCCTCGCCCTGCGGCGCGGGCCGTGGATGCCCGTTGCCGGCGACCGGTGGCGGGAGGTGGCGGATGTGCCGGCGGCGGTGGCCGCGCTGGGGGATGCGCCGCGGCGGGTGTTCCTCGCCCTCGGGCGCAACGAGGTGCGCGCCTTCGATGCCGCACCGCAGCATGCCTATCTGGTGCGCAGCGTCGATCCTGTCGTCCCGCCGCTGGCGGTGCCTGAAGCCGAATATGTGCTCGGGCGCGGCCCGTTCGGCGAGGCCGACGACCACGCGCTGTTGAAGGCGCATCGCATCGACACCATCGTGGCCAAGAACAGCGGCGGCTCGGCTACCTACGGCAAAATGGCGGCGGCGCGTGCGCTGGGCATCGAGGTGCTGCTGATCGCGCGGCCCGCCATCCCCGTCTTGGCGGCGGTGGCGACCCCGGCGGAGGCCGAGGCGTGGCTGCTCGACCAGCTCGGCGCTCACGGGGCGGATTCCTCCACCGGAGACACGGAGTCCTCTTCCGCTCGCGGCGCGGACTCTTCACCCGCTCGCGGCGCGGGCCTGTCCGCCGAGCGGGGTGCGTAGACCAGGGGCGGCAGCCCGGGGCGCGGCACGATGCGGGTGTCGGCGGTGCCGATGATCACGCAGGTGGCCATGTCCGCCTGCGCCGGGTCGGCCTCGGCGAGGGTGGTAAGGGCGATGCGCTCGTCCTCGCGCCCCGCCGCGCGGCCGAACACCACCGGCACGCTGCCCGCAAGGCGCTCGCGCAGCAGCGCGAAGGCCCGCCCCAGCTGCCAAGGCCGCGCCCGGCTGATGGGATTGTAGAGGGCGATGACGAAGCCCGCCTCGGCCGCCAGCAGCAGGCGCTTTTCCACCAGCGCCCAGGGCTTCAGATTGTCGGAGAGGGAGAGGGCGCAGAAATCGTGGCCCAAAGGCGCCCCGCAGCGCGCGGCCACCGCCAGCATGGCGGTGACGCCGGGCACCACCTCGAAATCGAGGGCGCGCCAGGCGTCCGGCCCGTGCTCGATGGCCTCGCACACGGCGGCGGCCATGGCGAACACGCCGGGATCGCCCCCCGACACCATGGCGACCCGCGCGCCGGCAACTGCGGCGTCCAGCGCGGCCGAGGCGCGGGCGATCTCCTCGCGATTGTCGGACGGCCGGTGCTCCTGCCCCGGCCGCTCCGGCAGGCGGGCGAGATAGGGGGCGTAGCCGAAGACGAGGTCCGCCGCTTCCACCGCCGCCGCCGCCTCGGGCGTCATCTGCCGCGCCGCGCCGGGGCCAAGGCCCACCACGGTGATGCGCCCCAGCCTGTCGCCGGTGTTCATGCCGCGCGCTCCCAACCGGGCACCAGCACAATGGAGAAATAGGGCGCGCGCTCGTCCGCCCGCTCGGCCAAAGGCACCAGGGCGCAATCGGCCATGGTGCCGCG
This sequence comes from Xanthobacter oligotrophicus, assembly GCF_008364685.1. Lineage (GTDB taxonomy): Bacteria > Pseudomonadota > Alphaproteobacteria > Rhizobiales > Xanthobacteraceae > Xanthobacter > Xanthobacter oligotrophicus. The sequence goes on along the minus strand of NZ_VTTL01000002.1, from coordinate 103,024 downwards.
CTCCACATAGAGCGCCCGGTCGAGCCGGCCGGCGGCGGCCAGCGCCCGGCGGATCTTGGGCAGGTTGCGGCCCACCTTCATGATCACCGCCGCATCGGCCGTGGCGAGGCGGCGGGCCAGCTCCGCCTCATCCAGCGTGCCGGGCAGCACCATGAGCACGTCGTCGCCCTGGGCGATGGGCGCGCCTGCCTGCGACCAGCAGCCGGACATGCCGGTGACGCCGGGAATGACCTTGGTGGGGAAGCGCTGGGCGAGGCGCACATGCAGGTGCATGTAGGAGCCGTAGAACAGCGGGTCGCCCTCGCTCAGCACCGCCACGGTGCGTCCCGCCAGGATGTGCTCCGCCACCGTCGCCGCCGAGGCGTCGTAGAAGGCGCCGATGGCGGTGCGATAGGCGTCGTCGTGGCGGTGGATCTCGGTGGTGACGGGATAGAGCAGGGGCAGTTCCACCGTGTCCGGGCGGAAGTGCGCCTGGGCGATGGTGCGGGCGTGGCTGACGTTCCCGGCCTTGGCGAAATAGCCCACCACGTCGGCGCCGGCGATGGCCTTCACCGCCTTGAGGGTCATGAGATCGGGGTCGCCGGGGCCGACGCCCACGCCGATGAGCTGGCCCTTCATAGTCCGGCCCTCGCCAGCGCGTTGACGGCGGCCGAGGTGATGGCGCTGCCGCCGAGCCGCCCGCGCACGATGGCGAACGGCACGCCGCGCGGATCCGCCGCCAGCGCATCCTTGGATTCCGCCGCGCCCACGAAGCCCACCGGCATGCCGAGGATGGCGGCGGGGCGGGGCGCGCCCTTGTCCAGCATTTCCAGCAGGTGGAAGAGGGCGGTGGGCGCATTGCCGATGGCGACCACCGCGCCGCCGAGCTGCTCGCGCCACAATTCCAGCGCCGCGGCCGAGCGGGTGGTACCGAGCTGTTCGGCCAGCGCCGGCACGGCGGGATCGCGCAGGGTGCAGACCACCTCGTTATTGGCAGGCAGGCGGGCGCGGGTGATGCCGTGGGCCACCATCTGCGCATCGCACAGGATGGGTGCGCCGGTTTCCAGTGCCGCGCGGGCGGCGGCCACCACGCCGGGGCCGAACACGAAATCGCGCGCCGCCTCCACCAGCCCGCAGGCGTGGATCATGCGCACCGCCACGTCCTCCTCCTCGGGGGAGAAGCGCGACAGGTCCGCCTCGGTGCGGATGATGGCGAACGAGCGCTCGTAGATGGCGGTGCCGTCGCGCACGTAATCGAAGGGAAGGGTCATGCTGCGCGGCTCGTCACGTCTTCACCATCCGTCTGTCGTTTCCTTCGCGCGGCCACAGGCCCGCCGGTAAACCTGCCTCTTGCATCCGGGCCAGAAGCCCGCGTCCCGTCTCGCCGGGCGCACGGGGCGTGGCGGCAAGGGTTGCGAGCGTCGCCGCCAGGACGTCGACCGGGACGGCCGGTCCGCGCGCCCCGGACGGTGCGCCCTCATGCACCAGAGCGATCCCGTCGTCCATGCCCACGAAGGTGAGGGTTGCCGGAGCGGGATGGGCACAGCCCTTGGCGCAGGCGGAAAGATGTACCGTCACGGTGCCGTCCAGCAGCGGCGCGAGGGCTTCCGCCACGCCGGGCGCGAGGTCCCGCGCCGGGAAATGGGCGCAGACGCAGGCCGGCGCACCGGGGCAGGCCGCCACGAAGGCGCGGGGGTCGTCGGGGGCCACCAGGCAGCCGAGCCGCCGGGCTTCCGTTGTGAATGCGTGGGCGCCATCTGCGTCGAGCCCGGTGGCGAGGAGCACCCGCTCGGTCGCCGGCCGAAGGTCGCGCGCGCCGGCGGCCTCGGCGGCGTCCCCGAGAGCCGCGAACAGTGCCGCCGCGCCGGCGCCGAAGGGCAGGCCGATGCCGCAGGCGAAGCGGCCATGGGGGAGGGGGAAGGTGCCCAGCGGGGCAGGGGCCTTGTCCGGATTGTCCCGTGTGGTGCCCGGCAGGGCGGCGCATCCCGGCAAGTCGGTGGCGCGGGCGCGGCGGCCGAGGGCGGCGATCTGGGACAAGGCGTCGAGGGCAAGGGCCGCTGCATTCTGCTCCGCCAGCAATTTCGGCGCGCCGCCGCCGATGGTGACGGACCACGTCAAATCCGCACCGGAGCGCATGGCGATGAGGCGCACATCCGCCTTCTGGCCGCCAAGGCCGATGGCGCCGCCGCCATCGATGACCACGGACACCTTCGGCCCCAGCTTCCCCGCAAGTCCAGCCACTCCCTCCCGGATGCATCGGGCGAGGGGGCGTGCGTCGGCAACCTCGCGAGGATCGAGTCCCGAGAGCGGGGAAATGTCGATGGCGAGGCCGAGGCGCGGTGTGATCCCGAGTGCCAGCACCGCATCCTGAAGCGGGGTCACCGTTTGCGCCGTCAGCCCGCGCACCTGGAGGCTGCCGCGGGCGGTGATCTCCATCATGGCGTTGCCGAAGGCCGTGGCCGCGCGGGCAAGGCCGCGCAACTGGTCGGGGGAGATCGCCCCTTCCGCCGGCACGAGGCGCAGGATGAGGCCGTCGCCGGTTTCCATGGGGGCGAGGAAGGCCGGGCAGGCGCCCCGGCGCGCGGGCGGGCGCGGGCTCATTCCGCCGCCTCCTTCGGTACGGTTACTTGCGCCTCGGCAGCCTCGGCGAGGAGTGCGTCGAGATCGGCGTCGAGGGCGTTGCGGCGGCTGTGCCACAGGCCGCGGCGGCGCGCATCGGCGAAGCGGCGGGCCATGGCGCGGGCGGCTGCGGGGTTCTGGTCGAGGAGGAAGGCGCGCACGGACGGCTCCGCCAGATAGGCGGCATGGAGCCGGTCCAGCAGGGCGCTCGCCACCTCCTGCGTGGTCTCGGCGAAGGCGACGAGGCGGTCCACGGTCTCTGCCAGCTCAGCAGCCCCGCGCGGACCGTGGCGCATCTGCCCGGCGATGAAGGTGGCCGAGACGCGCCCGTGCACCAGCCGCGCCAGCGCTTCGGAGAGGGGGCGGGCGCGGGGGCGGTCGGGGTCGGTGGTGTCGAGCACTACCAGATGCGCCTTGCGCCCCAGTGCTGCGCCGGCGGCCGCGAAGCCGCCCATGAAGGCGGCATCCTCGCTGCCGTCCAAGAGGTCGCGGGCGGCATCATCCGCGCCGTGGATGAGGGCGTCGGCAGTGGCGATCCGCCCGGCGAAGGCGCCGGGGGCGGGGCGGGCGACGCCATCCGCTCCGCCATAGGCGTGGGAGGCGGCGGCAAGATAGGCATGGCCCAGCTCGGCGCGATCCTCGAAGGCGCCGCGCTGGAGCTGCGCCTCGATGCCCGCGCCATAGGCCCCCGGCGCCGAGCCGAACAGGCGGGAGAGGTCCTCGCCCCGGCGGCGGGCGGCGGCGAGCGGGTTCTCGGCGTCGTCCTCGTCCCGCGCGGCCACGGCGCGCACGGCGGCATCCAGAAGCGCGATCTGGGCCGGGAAGATGTCGCGGAACAGGCCGGAGATGCGGAAGGTCACGTCGATGCGCGGGCGCCCAAGCACGGCGGGCGGCAGCACCTCGATGCCGGTGACGCGGCCGCTCGCCGCCTCCCAAATGGGCCGGCAGCCGAGGAAGGCGAGGCCCTGGGCGATCTCCTCGCCGCCGGTGCGCAGGGAGGCGCTGCCCCACAGGTCCAGCACCAGCGCGCGGGGCCAGTCGCCGTGTTCCTGCAGCAGCAGGCGCAGGGCTTCGTCCGCCGCCTTGCGGGCGAGGTCGCAGGCGGTGGGGGTGGGCAGGGTGCGCGGATCGGCGGTGTAGAGGTTGCGCCCGGTGGGCAAAACGTCCCGCCGCCCCCGCGCCGGCGCCCCGGCGGGACCGGCCGACACGAAGCGGCCGTCGAGGGCATCGAGCAGCGCGCGGGTCTCGGCGCCGGCCGAGGCGATGCGGGCGGGGTCGGCCTCGTCCTGCGGCACATGGCCGAAGATGTGGAGGCCGTCCTTCACCGCGAGGTCTTTGAGGTCGCACAGCCAGGCATCGATGCGGCGCAGGGCCTCGTCGGGGTCTGTGGCGGTGGTGACGCCGGCGGTGGCGGCGAGGCCGGTGTCGCCGGCGGTCTCCACGATGAGCTGGGCAAGGCGCTCGCGGCGGCGGCGGTCGAGGCCGTCCGCCTGGGCATATTCGTCCACCAGCCGCTCGAGCTTCTGCTCGGCCTCCGAAAGGCCGGCGGCGGCCAGCGGCGGCGGCAGGTGGCCGACGGTGACGGCGGCGAGCCGTCGCTTGGCCTGCGCCGCCTCGCCAGGATTGGAGACGATGAAGGGATAGACCACCGGCAGCGCGCCCATGACCAGCTGCGGGAAGCAGGCCGGTGTCAGCGCTACGGCCTTTCCCGGCAGCCATTCCAGCGTGCCGTGGGCGCCGAGATGGATCACGGCGTGGGCGTCCAGCCCCTCGCGCAGCCACAGGCCGAAGGCGATGAGGGCATGGCGCGGCGGCAGGGCGGCATCGTGATAATCCGCCCGCCGGTCGAGCGCCGCGCCGCGATCAGGCGCGAAGGCGAGGGTGAGGGCACCGAAGCGGGCGAGGCGGAAGTGGAAGGTGCCGTCCTTCAGGTCCGCATCCGTTTCGGGCGGACCCCATGCGGCAAGCACGGCCTCGCGCGCGGCCTGCGGCAGGCGGTCGAAGGCGCGGCGATAGGCATCGAGGGACAGGGCCGGAGCGGGGGCGATGGCGGCGAGCAGCGCCTTGGCATCGGCCGGCGCCGGGCCGGTGGCGTAGCCGGCATCGCCCAATGTCGCGATGAGGCGGCGCGCGCTTTCCGGCACATCGAGGCCGACCGCATAGCCGGAGCGGCCTTCGGCGCCGGGATAGTCGGGCAGGATCAGCGCCAGCCGTCGCTCCGCGCGGGGCGTGGCGGTGAGGCGTACGAGGCCGGCGACGCGATCCGCCACATGGGCGACCTGGTCCGGCTCCGGCCGGTTGATGGCGGCGGCGAAGGCAAGGTCCGCATCGGCCGGGGCGAAGTCCTTGAAGGACAGGGTTCCGGCGAGCACCCGTCCGTCCAGCTCCGGCAGCACCACATGCATGGCGAGGTCGGCGGCCGAAAGCCCGCGCGGGCTGCCCGCCCAGGCAGCGCGGGCGGTGGTGGCGGGGGCGGCCTGAAGCACCGGCGGCCCTCCGGCCGGGAACAGCTCCGCCGCATCCCCCGCCGCAAACGCGGTGGTGGTGACGATCACCGCCGGCTTGAGCACGGCCAGCGCATCGCGCACGGCGGCGCGGGCTTCGGGCGCCTTCAGGCTTGGCACGAACAGGGGCACGGCGACGATGCCACGCGCCTCAAGGGCGGCGGCCAGCGCATCGATGGCGGCGGCGTCTGCCGCGAGCCATTGGGAGCGGTAGAACAGGATGAGCGCGCTGGGGCGCCCGTCCGCCTGCGCGGCGGCTCCGGCCGCCTGCGGTTCCGTCAGCCCCGCGCCGGGGCGATAGAAGGCGGTGGCGGGAACGGGGCGCGGCGGCGCGATCCCGGAGGGCGCGGCGAAGCCGGCCGTCACGGCCATGCGGGCGAGCAGGGCGCCCATGTTGTCCGGCCCGCCGCCGCGGAAATAGGCCAGCCACTGGGCCAGGTCGTCCGCCGGCACCGTGGAGAGGGCGGCGAGGCGCGGGTCGTCCTGGTCCTCCCCCGGCAGCAGCGCGAGGGGGATGCCGCGGGATCGGGCGAGGGCGGACAATTGCTCGGCGCCGTAGCGCCACCAGTCGAGGCCGCCGAGCTGGCGCACCAGTACCACTTTGGCGTGGCGCGCCACCTTCTCCACCCACAAATCCACCGACATAGGATGGGTGAGGTCCTTCAGCCGGGCGAGGCGCAGGCTGGGCAGCGCGTCCCGCCGTGCCCGCCAGGCGGCGGACAGGGCCAAGAGGTCGCTGTCAGTGAACGACAGCGCCACCATGTCGCCGGGCGGCTGGGCGAGATCGACCGGCTCGGCCAGATCCTCCAGCGTCGTCGATGTGGTGGCGAGGATGTGCATGGGGTCTGGTTCGCCTCAGCCGAGGATGGCCCGCTCCACCGCCGCGCGGTCGAAGCCCTTGAGGCCGATCACCACCAGCGCCCCGCGCCGTTCCTCGGCGGCGCCCCACGGCCGGTCGAAATGGTGCGACACCCGCGGCCCCACCCCCTGCACCAGCAGCCGCATGGGCTTGCCGGCGACCGCCGCGAAGCCCTTCACGCGCAGCACGTCCGGGGTCTCGGCCGCCGCGACCACGCGGGCGGCGAGGGCGGTGGGATCGGCGATCTCGGGGAGCTGGAGCACGATGCTCTCGAACTCGTCGTGGTCGTGGTCTTCCTCGTCGTCGTGATGGGTGCGGCGGGCGTCGATCTCATCTTCCACGCCGATGCCGAGGCCCAGCAGCACGGCGATATCCACCTTGCCGGCGGTGGCGCGCACCAGCTTCACCGCGCGGGGCAGGCTCTGCGCCACCACCCGCTCGGCGATGGCGAAGCCGGCGTCGTCGAGCAGGTCGCTCTTGGAAAGGATGACGAGGTCGGCGCAGGCGATCTGGTCCTCGAACACCTCTTCCACCGGGTCGTCATGGTCGAGGCTTGTGTCTTCCGCGCGCTGGGCGGCCAGCGCCGAGAGGTCCGGCGCCACCCGCCCTTCGGCGAGGGCGGGACCGTCCACCACGGCCACCACCCCGTCCACCGTCACCCGGCTCTTGATGGCCGGCCACTGGAAGGCCTGCACCAGCGGCTTGGGCAAGGCGAGGCCGGAGGTTTCGATGAGGATGTGGTCCACGCGCGGGGTGCGCGACAGGATCTGATCCAGCGCCGGCACGAAATCGTCGGCGACCGTGCAGCACAGGCAGCCGTTGGCCAGTTCCACGATGGTGTCCTCGGAGCAGCTCTCGATGCCGCAGCCCTTCAAGATCTCGCCGTCGATGCCCACGTCGCCGAACTCGTTGACGATCACCGCGAGGCGCTTGCCGCCGGCATTTTCCAGCACATGGCGGATGAGTGTCGTCTTCCCCGCGCCGAGGAAGCCGGTGACGATGGTGCAGGGCACGCGGGCGAGCGAGGTCATCAGGGCTCCTTGGGAAGAGACAAAGGCGGGATGCGGGCGACCATGCCGCGCTTCAGGCTGTCGGGCCGTCCGCGCCAGGGCATGAGGCCGTCGCCAGAGGACGCCAGCAGCGCCGCGCCGGCGATGAGGTCCGGGGCGGCGCCGGCGGCAAGGTCGCCGAACACATAGGTCCAGCCGTCGCGGCGGACCATGGCTGCGGAGAGGGATCGCTTGCAATTGGCGAGGCAGCGCACGCCTTGCACCGAGACGCCATCCGGCAACTGCGCCGCCGCGGCGGCTTCGGCGAGGGCCGCGCCATCGACGGGGGATGCACCTTCGCCGGTGCTGCGGCAGGTGGTGCAGATGAAGACGGTCACGGCCGAAACATCGCCGGGCACGGCGGCCGCCGCGTCATGCGCGCAGGGCGTCGTTCCGGCGGGGGGCTCCGCCGTGGCATCGCCGGTCATGTCGGCAGGTTCGCCGCGCTCCACTATAAATATCCACGGGTGCGCGGGCCGCCCACGAGAAGCGGGCTTGAAAGGGACGCAAACCGGAGCACCCCGCCCGGCGCGGACCTTGTCGAAGGCAGGTCTCCTGGCTCGCGGATCAGCGCCCCTGCCGCCTTCCCGGCGCCTTGCGGCACCAGTGGCATCTGGCAGGGGCTCACCGCTTACAGTTGCGGGGGCAGCCGCGGCATTGGGAGACACCTCCCGCACCGCATTCCCTTTTGCGCCCGTGTCGGACCACGGGACCTTCGACTGGGGCACTAAAGGCAGGGCGGGGGCGAATGTCAAATGGGGCGGGGCCTCGGCAAGAAAAGAGGTTCGCGTACCAGGGGCAGTCTAATAGGGGTGTTGGCGGCCGGGGCCGCCTGCGCTTTCATGGTGGATCACGAAAGGTCAGCGCGGAGGGAAGCTGTTGGGCGAGCGGGCGCGCATACCGGTTCCCCCGGAATGGCGGACATTCCTCAGGGCCTATTGGCTGCGGAACCTGGAGCAACCGTTTGATGAGGACCTCTGGCTGACGCGGGCGCTGAAGTGGCTCACGCCTGCGGAACGGCGCGCGTTGGCTGCCTTCCTCGATACCGTGCTCGCGCGTAACCTTCCGCGCACGGAATTGATCCGGGTCTGGAACAACCACTGCAACGAATGGAAGATCGGGGATTCGGGCAGGCCGCACCTGTTCTTCATCGCCATCCGCGACAGGGCGCTTCAGGTCGGCGGCAGCGGCCGCAACAGGCACACGCCCGGCATGTGAAACGCGCGGACCTGACGCCCGGTCCCGGCTTTCCAAACCCCGCCTCACACCTCCCCGGCGGTCTTCAGCAGAAACGCGTGCAGCGCTTGGGCGGCGAGGCCGATGTCGGCGGGGGAGGCATATTCGCGCGGGTTGTGGCTGCCGTTCTGCGAGCGCACGAACAGCATGGCCATGGGCATGATGCCCCGGAACACCATGGCGTCGTGACCGGCGCCGGAGGGCAGGCGCAGCACCGGCAGGCCGAGGCCCTCCACGACTTCAGCCATGCGCTCCTTCAAGGCGCCGTGGCAGGGCGCGGCCGGCACCTCGTGGCCGATGTCCAGGACGGCGCGCACGCCGCGCCGCGCGGCGATCTCGTCGATGGCCGCGCGGATGTCCGCGACGGCGCGCTGGCGCAGGTCGTCGGAGAGGGTGCGCACGTCGAGGGAGAACTGCACCTCGCCCGGCACCACGTTCACGGCGCTGCCGGCGATGATCATGGTGCCCACGGTAGTCACCAGGGCATCCGCATCGGCCCGGCCACGGGCTTCCACGGCGAGGATCATCTCGGCGGCGGCGGCCAGCGCGTCGTGGCGCATGGGCATGGGCAGGGTGCCGGAATGGCCGGCCTCGCCGCGCACGCGGATATGGCCGCGCGAGGCCCCGGCGATGCCGGTGACGATGCCGAGCGGCGCCCCCGCCGCCTCCAGCACCGGCCCCTGCTCGATATGCACTTCCACATAGCCGATCATGTCCGCCGGATCGCGCCGGCATTCGGAGACACGCTCTGCCGGCGCCCCGAACGAGCGCAGCGCCTCGGCGCGGGAGATGCCCTGCTGGTCCACATCCTCAAGGCTCTTGGGATCGAAGATGCCCGCCATGGCCTTGGACGAGGTGAGGGTGGAGAGGAAGCGCACGCCCTCTTCATCCGCGAAGGCCGCGACCTCGATAGCGAACGGCAGGCGCAGGCCTTGCGTGTTCAGGGCTTCCACCGCCGCGATGGCGGTGAGCACGCCCAGATTGCCGTCATAGATGCCGGCGTTGCGCACCGTGTCGATGTGCGAGCCGATGAGCAGGGTCTTGGCATTGGCCCGGTCCGCCGCATAGCGCCCGACGATGGTGCCGGTGGCGTCCATGTGGACCTGGGTGAGGCCGGCCTCGCGCATCCAGTGCGACACCTGCGCCGCCGCCCGCTTGTGGGACGGCGTGAGGGAGAGGCGGGTCAGTTCGCCCGGCACGTCCGAGAAGGCGGCAAGCTCCTTCAGGCGGGCGGTGATGGCATTGCCGTCGAGGGGGGCGAGGGAGGGGGCGGGGGCTGGTTGGGGCACGGGGAAGACCTTGTTCATGCGGCCTCCGGGAGCATCTGGTCCAGCCGGAGCCGGGCGATGCGCTCGATCTGTGTGAGGGCCTCGTTGACCTCCTGGTCGCGATCATGGGCGAGCCGGCGCTCGAAGGCGTCGAGAATTTCGCCCTTGGAGCGGCCGCGAATGGCCATGATGAAGACGAAGCCGAACTTTGCCACGTAGGCGTCATTGAGGGCGGTGAAGCGGGCCTTCTCCTCCGCCGTCAGCCGGTCGAGGCCGGCGGAGGCCTGCTCGGCGGTGGATTCGGCGGTCAGCAGCTTGGCTTCGGCGAGCTTGCCGGCAAGGTCCGGATGGGCATGGATGACCCCCATCTGCTTCTCGATGGGGGCGGCGCGCAGCACGGCGGCCAGGGCGGCGTGAAGGCCGGCGGCGGTGTCCTCCTGAGGGGTAAGCCCCTTGTCGAACGCACCTTCCGCGATCCAGGGCGAGTGCTCGAACACGCCGCCGAACCGCTCCACGAACAGGCCGCGCGGCATGAAGGTGGGCCGGTAGCCGCCAGCGGGGGGATGGGTGGCGATCCAGTGCCGGGCGATATCCACGCGCCGGGCCACCCACACCTTCTCATGGCCGGCGATGTAGTCGAGGAAGCGGGCCAGCGCCTGGGCGCGGCCGGGCCGGCCGGCGAGGCGGGGGTGGAGGCCCACTGACATCATCTTCGGCGCGCGCTCGCCCTCGGCATAGAGCAGGTCGAAGCTGTCCTTCAGATAGTCGAAGAAATCCGTGCCGGTGCCGAAGCCCGCCGCCACCGAGAAGCGCATGTCGTTGGCGTCCAGCGTGTAGGGCACCACCAGTTGCGGGCCCTTGGCACTCTCGATCCAGTAGGGCAGCTCATCCGCATAGCTGTCGGCGGCATAGAGGAAGCCACCTTCCTCCATCACCAAGGGCACCGTGTGCTCGGCTGAGCGGCCCTGGTAGAAGCCGAGGGGTCGGGAGCCGGTGACCTCCGTGTGGATGCGGATCGCCTCCTCGATGTGCTCGCGCTCGGCGTCGCGGGTGAAGTCCTTGTATTCGAGCCATTTGTAGCCGTGGCTCGCAATCTCCCAGTCGGCCTCCTTCATGGCGGCGACGGCATCCGGATTGCGGGCCAGCGCCGTGGCGACGCCATAGACCGTGACCGGCATGGCGCGCTCGGTGAACAGGCGGTGCAGCCGCCAGAAGCCCACCCGCGCGCCGTATTCGTAGATGGATTCCATGTTCATGTGCCGCTGGCGGGGCCAGGGCTGGGCGCCGATGATCTCGGACAGGAAGGCTTCCGAGGCATTGTCGCCGTGGAGGACGGAATTCTCGCCGCCCTCCTCGTAATTCACCACGAACTGGACCGCGATGCGTGCCTCTCCCGGCCAGCGCGCATGGGGCGGAGTGCGCCCGTAGCCGATGAGGTCGCGCGGGTAGGGCCGGCCGGTGATGGGATCGTTGGGCACGGACATTCCTCAGGAACCCCGATAGGTGGAGTAGCTCCACGGGGAGCACAGCAGCGGCACATGATAGTGCCCGTCCTCCGCCAGCGAGAAGCGTAGCGGCACCACGTCGAGGAAGGGCGGATCGGACGCCGGCGCGCCGGTGGCGCGGAAATGCGCGCCGATGTGGAACTGAAGCTCGTAGGTGCCGGCCTTGAACTCATCACCCGCGAGCAGGGGCGTGTCGGTACGCCCATCCGCATTGGTCCGGCGCTCGGTCAGGAGCGTGCGCGAGCCATCCGGCGCCAGACGGTAAAGTTCAACCGCGACATTGGCCGCCGGACCACCGGCGACGGTGTCGAGTACGTGGGTGGACAGGCGCCCCATTTTTCCCTCGCAGGCCTTGCGGTCAAAAGATCCGCTGCAGGGCAGCATAACCCGGTCTTGAGCGATCCATTTCCCAAAAATATTGGAAGATCTTCCGATTAACCAACGGTTTTCACGGCGCGCGATTTGATCTTTCATTAGGCATGCCGATACGTTGGGCAGACCCGCCGGACCGGTACCCGCGCCGCACGCAAAGATGGCGCCAATAAACGAAAACGCCCTTCCGCACCTGACCCGACTTCCTTTCCAGGGGGACCTCATGTCCGAAGCCGTTCATCCCGTAGACGAAATACTTCCAGCGCCAAAACTCGCCGTGCTCGGCCTCCAGCATGTGCTTGTCATGTATGCCGGCGCCGTGGCGGTGCCGCTCATCATCGGCCGCGCCCTGAAGCTGCCGCCCCAGGATGTTGCCTTCCTCATCAGCGCCGATCTGTTCGCCTGCGGCCTCGCGACCTTGGCTCAGTGCCTCGGCTTCCTCGGCGTCGGCATACGCCTGCCGGTGATGATGGGCGTCACCTTCGCCTCGGTCGGCCCCATGCTCTCCATGGCGGCGAGCCCCGAGATCGGCCTTCTGGGCATCTACGGCTCGGTGATCGCGGCGGGCATCTTTGGCATCATCGTCGCGCCCTTCGTCTCGCGGCTGTTGCCCTTGTTCCCGCCGGTGGTGACCGGCACCATCATTCTCATCATCGGCATCTCGCTGATGCGGGTGGGCATCAACTGGGCCGGTGGCGGCATTCCATTCCTGACCCAGACCATCGACGGCAAGGTGGTGCAGGTGGCCAATCCCAATTACGGCCAGCTCCAGGGCCTCGGCATTTCGCTGTTCGTGATGCTGGTGGTGCTCGGCCTGATCAAGTGGGGCAAGGGCTTCCTTGCCAATGTGGCGGTACTGCTCGGCATCATCGCCGGCGCGGTGCTGGCGACCTTCCTCGGCATCATGCATTTCGAGAAGGTGGCGGCGGCGTCCTGGTTCGACGTGATCCTGCCGTTCCACTTCGGCATGCCCACTTTCCACCTCGTGCCCATCATCACCATGTGCATCGTGATGATCGTGGTGATGATCGAGTCGGTGGGCATGTTCCTCGCGCTGTCGGACATCACCGGCAAGCCGGTGGACCAGAAGGCGCTCACCAAGGGCCTGCGCGCCGACGGCGTCGGCACCTTCCTCGGCGGCATCTTCAACACCTTCCCCTACACCTCCTTCTCGCAGAACGTGGGCCTCGTCGGCGTCACCGGCGTGCGCTCGCGCTGGGTGACGGTGACGGGCGGCGCCATCATGCTCGGCCTCGGCCTGCTGCCGAAGATGGCGGCTCTGGTGGAGGCGGTGCCCCAGGTGGTGCTGGGCGGCGCGGGCCTCGTCATGTTCGGCATGGTGGCGGCCACCGGGGCGCGTATCCTCACCGGCGTCGATTTCAAGACCAACCGCTTCAACCTGTTCATCGTCGCGGTGTCGGTGGGCTTCGGCATGATCCCGCTGGTCTCGCCCAACTTCTTCAAGAACCTGCCGCACGAGCTGCATCCGCTGCTGGAGAGCGGCATCCTGCTCTGCGCCATCGTTGCCGTGCTGCTCAACGTCTTCTTCAACGGCGTGAAGCAGACCTCCACCGAGGAGATCGTCGCGGCGGCCAAGCAGGCCGAGGCCCACTGAGGCGGGGCAGGAGAGGGGAGCGGCGCAAGGATGAACGCGGAACCTGGACTTGGGTTTGCGTTCAGGCGGACAGCCGCTCCCCGATCTTCCCCAACTCCTGGGCAATGTAGCGGCGGCCCTGGTCCACCAGCATGTCGGCGAAGGCCTTCACCTTCAACGGCACCAACTGGCGGGCGGGGTAGAGCACAGCGAGGGTCGCGGGCTTGGGTGGGTGCGCCCGAAGCACCGGCACCAAGCGGCCCTCGGCGAGCGCATCTGCCACCTCGAAGCGGGGCTTCACCACGATGCCCCGCCCCTCCAGCGCCCAGACGGTGAGCACATCGCCGTCGTCGGCCTCCAGACGCCCGGTGACCGGAACGGCGAGGTCGCGGCCCTCGTCGGTCAGCATCCAGCGCAGTTCCCGAAGGCTCGCAAATCTCAGGAGCAGGCATTGGTGGGACAACAGATCCTGCGGGCGCAGCGGCACTCCCGCCCGCTCCAGATAGGCCGGGGAGGCGCACAGGATGCGTTCCACCTGCGCTACCTTACGCATGATCATGCTGGAATCCTCAAAGGTGGCGAGGCGCAGCGCCACGTCGATGGATTCGGCGATGAGGTCGAGGGTGTGCTCGCTGAGACGCAGGCGCACGTCGATCTCCGGGTGCGCCTCCTGGTAGCGCGCCGAAACCTGCGCCACCAGGCGCCGGCCGAGATGGAGCGGGGCGGTCACCCTGAGCGCGCCGCGGGGCAGGGCGCCCAGCTCGGACACATTGCTCTCCGCCGCGTCGATGATGCGGAGCGCGTCCGTGATGGCCTCGTAGTAGACGCGGCCCTGCTCGGTCAGGCTCATGCGGCGGGTGGTGCGGTTGAACAGCCGGCAGCCCAGGTGTTTCTCCAGCATCTGGATGCGGTGGCTCACCACATTGGCGGACAGGCGCAGCCGCCTCGCGGCTTCCGAGAAGCTCTCGCTCTCCACCGACATGGTGAAGGCCTTCATATTGTCGAGCACGATGCCGCGTCCCTTGACCTGAATCTTCACAACGATAAGCACGCGGGACGGCGGGGCCAATGGCGCCGCAAGATCCCGGATCAACAATCACATAAGAGACCGCGTCATCCGATGGGCTTGCGGTGCAAGCTCACCGGCGCGGGCTCCGAAGGAAATGCCCCTTCGCCTTCCAGCTACGGGACCTGAACGGACATGGAACCTATCCTTCACGAGTGGGGCAGCCTGTTGCTGCGCTGGACGCACATCATCGCCGGCATGGCGTGGATCGGCTCGTCCTTTTATTTCATGCATCTCGACGCCAGCCTGAAGGCGACCCCCGACATTCCCGCCGGCAAGGGCGGCGAGGCCTGGGAGGTGCATGGCGGCGGCTTCTACCAGGTGAAGAAGTATCTGGTGGCCCCGAGCTTCCTGCCCGAGGAACTGGGCTGGCACAAGTGGCAGTCCTACGCCACCTGGCTCACCGGATTTTTCCTGCTGATCTGGATCTATTACTACAAGTCGTCGATCTATCTCATCGATCCGGCGGTGATGAACCTGAAGCCGTTTGTCGCCTTCGTTATCGGCATGGGCGGACTGGCCTTGGGGTGGGTCGCCTATGACCAGCTGTGCCGTTCCAGGCTCGGCAACAATCCCATGGCGGTGGGCGTCATCGTGTTCGTCGGCGTGGTGCTGGCGGCCTACCTGTTCCAGCAGGTGTTCTCGGCCCGGGCGGCCTTCATCCATACCGGCGCGCTCATGGCCACCATCATGAGCGGCAACGTCTTCTTCGTCATCATCCCCAACCAGCACAAGGTGGTGGCGGCGCTGAAGGCGGGGCAGGTTCCAGACCCTTATTATGGCAAGACCGCGAAGCTGCGGTCGGGGCACAACAATTATTTCACGCTGCCCGTCGTCTTCCTGATGATCTCCAACCACTATCCGCTCACCTATTCCACGCCCTATGCCTATGTCATCGTGGCGCTGTCCCTCGTGGTGGGGACGGTGATCCGCTATTACTACAACGAGCGACACGCCGGGCGCGGCGACAAGGCGTGGTGCTGGCTGGTGGCGGCGGTGTGCCTCATCCTCGCCATCGCCATCTCGGCCACTACGACCCCCATGGGCCGCACCGCCCTCGGCCTGCCGCCGCTGGTGAGCGTGGCCTATGCGCGGAGCGGGCCGCCGGTGGAGGTGCCGGACGACGTGGCCAACATCGTCATGGGCCGCTGCTCCATGTGCCACGCGTCCGAGCCGCTCTACGAGGGCATCGTCATCGCCCCGCGCGGGGTGCTGCTGGATACGCCGGAGCACATCGCCCGCAACCGCGACCTCATCGTGGTGCAGGCCGGCCTCACCCACGCCATGCCGCCCAACAACATCACCGAGCTGTCGCAGGAAGACCGCGAGGTGCTGAAGGCCTGGGGGGCGGGCAAGTAAGGTCGATCCCCCGTCTCGGGATGGCCGGAGCACGCACGCGGGTTCTGGCCATCCCGCCTTGTCGTTTGCGTCGAAAGCGCAAATAAAAACATCTGTAAAATCGAAGGAAAGCCCCATGACGACCCCCGACGCCGACACCCTGCGCCACCTCATCGCCGAGCGCGCCGACGCGCAGCACGCGTTCCTGGCGGAGCTGGTGAAGGTGCCGTCCGATAACCCTCCGGGCGATTGCGCGCCCCACGCCGCCCGCGCCGCCGATCTGCTGGAAGGGCTCGGCCATGTGGTGGAACGCCATGTGGTCCCGGCCGACCGGGTGAAGGCGGCGGGCATGATCTCGGTGACCAACCTCATCGTGCGCCATCGCTTCGGAGACGGGCCGGTGATCGCCCTCAATGCCCATGGCGACGTGGTGCCCCCCGGCGAGGGCTGGACCAAGGATCCCTTCGGCGCCGAGGTGGTGGACGGGCGCATGTATGGCCGCGGCGTCGCCGTCTCCAAGTCGGACTTCGCCACCTATGCCTTCGCCCTCGATGCGCTGAAGCGCTCGGGCCTGCCGCTCAAGGGCACGGTGGAGCTGCATTTTACCTATGACGAGGAGATCGGCGGCGAGGTGGGGCCGGGCTGGATCCTCGAACAGGGCATCACCAAGCCGGATTATGCCGTCTCCGCCGGCTTCACCTATGGCGTGGTGGTGGGCCACAACGGCTGCCTGCACCTGGAGGTGGAGGTGAACGGCAAGTCGGCCCATGCGGCGCTGCCCTTCACCGGCATCGACGCGCTGGAGGCGGCCAACCACATCCTCACCGCGCTCTATGCCTATCGCGGCACGCTGAAGGACAAGGTGTCCGAGGTCGCGGGCATCGGCTCGCCGCAGCTGACGGTGGGCCTCATCTCCGGCGGCATCAACACCAATGTGGTGCCGGATCGCGTCACTTTCCGCCTCGACCGGCGGATCGTGCCCGACGAGAACCCGGAGGTGGTGGAGGCCGAAGTGCGTAAGGTGATCGCCGATGCCGCCTCAGCCTTCCCCAAGGCGCGGGTGGAGGTGCGGCGCATCCTGCTGGCGCGGCCGCTGGTGCCCAGCGAGGGGACGAAGGTGCTGTCGTCGGTGCTGTGCCGGAATGCCTCGGCGGTGACTGGCGAGACGGTGAAAGAAACCGGCGTTCCCATCTACACGGACGCGCGGCTCTATGCCGAGGCGGGCGTGCCGGTGGTGCTTTACGGCGCTGGCCCCCACACCATCGAGGAGGCCAACGGCCATCGGGCGGACGAGAACCTGCTCCTGTCCGACCTCGACAAGGCGACCCTGGTCATCGCCCTCACCCTGCGCGACCTTCTGGCGTAGGGGCAAACGGGGAGGAGCGAGGGCGGCGCATGTGCCCCGCCTGGCCTTCTCCCTCTCCTGCTTGTGGAAGACGTGTCTTCCCCGCCAGACGGGACGATGTGCCTGTGTGCTGTGGCCGACGCGCCCTTCAACGTCCGCTGCCCCTTCGGTAGACTGGCGCGAGTGATTCGCGGGGCGCCGGAGGAAGCTGCGGCGCCTGTCGGGCAGGGGAAGGACACCGGGGCGAATGGCGGACCGCATCCGGACCAGCGGCGTTCCGCGCCAAAGGCGCGGGCGTGAGCAAGGCGGCGCTCGCCTGACGGCGGGGCTGCGCCGGTTCTCCTTGCCGGGTGGTGTGGTCGGTCGTGCCTGCGCCGGCCTCGCCGCACTCTTCCTCTCATCCACCCTGTTCGTGAGCCCGGCTGCCGCCGGCTGGGAGGCTGCCTCGACCGCGGCCGGCGCCCTGTGGCCGGTGGCGGGGCTTGCCGCCGCCGCCATCGCCGGCCTTGCCGCCCTGCGCAGCCATCGCGTGGTGAAGCACCTGCGGGGCCGGATCGAAGCCGCCGAGCGCGCCGCCGCCGATGCCGCAGCCTCCGCCGCCCGCGCCCGCGCCGAGGCCCAGGCCTGCCGCGTCCTTTTGTGCGATGGCGCCCCGGCCTTCCTGCTGTGGACGGGCCGGGAGGCGCCGGCCGACCTGTTCGGCCGCACCCCCGAAACGCTCCGCGCGGAACTCGGACACTCAGCGCCCGCCTTCGAAACCGCGCTCGCCCGCCTGAGGGCGGAAGACGGCAGTTTCTCCCAGACGCTGGACACGCCGACAGGGCCGCTGCACCTCGACGGCAAGAGCCGTTCGGGCGCCGGCATCCTGCTGCTGGCGCCGGCAACAGGGGCCACCTCCGGGCATGAGGCCGGGCCGGTGGCATCCGGCCTTGCCGTCTTGCTCGACGCGGCGCCTTCCCCCGCCTGGCTGCGCGGGGCGGATGGCGCGCTGTCTTATGTGAATCCTGCCTTCGTGGCGGCGGTGGGCGCCGCCACGGCGGAGGAGGCGCGCGCGCAGGGCCTCGACCTCCTCGACGGCAAGACCCGCGCCGCCGCCGCGAGCGCGGAAGGCACGGACGGGCATTTCCGCCAGCGGGTGAAGGCTGTCACCAAGGGCCAGCGGCGGCAGATGGAGGTGGTGGAGGTGGCCGGCGCTTTCGGCACCGCCGGCATCGCCATCGACGTGACCTCCGAGGAGGACGCGCGGGCGGAGATGAAGCAGGCGGTCGCTGCCCATCGCCGCACTCTTGACCAGCTGACCACGGCGGTGGCCATCTTCGGCGCCGACGAGCGCCTCGTGTTCCATAATGCCGCCTATGAGCGGTTGTTCGACCTCTCCCCCGCCTTCCTCGACCAGCACCCGCCGGAAGGCGAGATCCTGGAAGACCTGCGTACCCGTCGCAAGGTGCCGGAGCAGGCGGATTTCCGCGGCTGGCGCGCCCAGTTGCGCGAGGCCTACCGGGCCATCGAGCCGGTGAATGACTGGTGGCACCTGCCCGGCGGGCAGATGCTGCGGGTGGTGGTCACGCCCAATGCGGAGGGCGGCGTCACCTATCTGTTCGACGATCTCTCCGAGCATGTGGCGCTGGAGAGTCGCTACAATAATCTCATCCGCATCCAGGGCGAGACCCTGGACGGGCTGGCGGAAGCGGTGGCCGTGTTCGGCTCGGACGGGCGGCTCAACCTCTACAACCACGCCTTCCTCGGCCTGTGGTCGCTGGAGGCCCGTGCGCTGGGCGAGCGGCCGCATGTGGATGCGGTGGCGGCCCTGTGCCGGCCGCTCCATGGCGAGACCTCGGCCTTCGCCCGCATCCGCCACGCGGTGACCACCATCGGCCCGCGCGAGGCGGTGACCTTGCGCATCGAGCGCCCGGACGGCCGGGTGCTGGACGGTGCCACCCAGCCGCTGCCGGACGGCGGCACCATGGTGACCTTCCGCGATGTCACCGACAGCGTGAAGGTGGAGCGGGCGCTGATCGAGCGCGCCGAGGCGCTGGAGGCGGCGGACAAGCTGAAGAACGCCTTCGTCGGCCACGTCTCCTACCACCTGCGCACGCCCCTCAACACACTCCTAGGCTATGCCGACATGCTGCGGGATGGGCTCGCCGGCCCGCTCAATACCCGCCAGCAGGACTATCTGGAGCACATGCGCCAGTCCTCCGACCAGCTGCGCGCGCTGATCGACGACATCCTCGACCTCGCCTCCATCGATGCCGGGGCCATGGAGCTGGACCTGTCCGACGTGGACGTGGGGGAGACCGTGCTCGGCGTGGCGGAGGCAGTGCGCGATCCGGTGGCGGAGGCGGGGCTGAACCTTGCCGTCAGCGTCGGTCCGGACGCCGGCCATTTCGTCGCCGACGGGCGGCGGGTGCGGCAGATCCTGTTCAATCTTTTGTCCAACGCCATCGCCGTCTCGCCCGCCGGTGGCACGGTAAGCCTCGGCGTGGTGCGGCGCGACGGCGCGCTGGTCTTCACCGTGCGGGACGAGGGGCCGGGCGTGCCCACCGAGGTGGCCGACACCCTGTTCGAGCGCTTCGAGAGCCGCAGCGCCGGCCCGCGACATCGCGGGGTGGGGCTGGGCCTTGCCATCGTGCGCTCCTTCATGACCCTCCATGGCGGCTCCGTCACCGTGGCGCCGGCCGCCAAAGGCACCATCGCCACCTGCATCTTTCCCTTGTCCGGCGAAGGCCGGAGAGAGGCCGCCGAATGAGCCTCGTGATCGAACGCCTTGCCGGCCAGCCCGTCGCCTGCCGTGTCGTACTCCGGGATCTCGCGGCGACGGCCCGCCTCGCCGGCTGGCTCTCCACCTGGTTCGGGCCGAAGGACACCATCACCCTCACCGGCGACCTCGGCGCGGGCAAGACCGAGTTCGCCCGCGCCCTCGTCCGCGCCTTCGCGGAAGACGCCGGCGTGGACGTGCCGAGCCCCACCTTCCCGATCCTCATCTCCTATGATTTTCCCCGCGGCCGGGTGGTGCATGCCGACCTCTACCGCATCATCGAGACAGACGAGCTGGACGAGCTGGGCTGGGACGAGCTGCGCGAGAATGCGCTGTTGCTGGTGGAATGGCCGGACCGGGCGGATGACCGCCTGCCTGCCGACCGCCTCGACGTGGAGCTGTTCCATGCGGCGGGCACCGATTTCGGCGCGGGGCTTGGGCCGGAGGCGCGGGTGGCGATCCTCACCGGGCATGGCAGCGTCGGCGCCCGGCTCGACCGCTTCCAGATCGCCGACGGCCTGATCGAGCAGAGCGGGTTCGCTACCGCCGAGCGGGTATTCCTGCAGGGCGATGCCTCTAGCCGCTCCTATACCCGCCTCGTGGCGCCCGGCCGCTCCGCCATCCTGATGAACGCGCCGCGCCAGCCGGACGGGCCGCCCCTGCGCCGGGGCCTGCCCTACAGCCAGCTGGTGCATCTGGCCGAGGACGTGAAGCCCTTCGTGGCCATGGACCGGGCCTTGCTGGCGCAGGGCCTGTCGGCGCCGCTACTGTATTCCGCGGACCTCGATGCGGGCCTCCTTGTGCTGGAGGACCTGGGGCGGGAGGGCGTCGTTGCCGGCACGCCGGCCGCGCCAGTTCCCGAGCGCTACCATGCGGCCATGGAGGTGCTTGCCGCCCTCCACACCCGCAACCTGCCGCGCACGCTGAATGTGGCGCCCCGGGTGGAGCGGGCGCTGCCCACCTATGACGTGGCGGCGATGCTCACCGAGATCGACCTGATGCTGGACTGGTACCTGCCGGCCCGCGGCATCCGGCTCGACGGCGTGGTGCGAGAGGAATTCCACCTGCTCTGGCGCAGCGCGCTGAACCCCGTGCTGGCCGAGCCGCCCACCTGGGTGCTGCGCGACTATCATTCCCCCAACCTCATCTGGCTGCCGGAGCGGGAGGGGCTGCGCAAGGTGGGCCTGATCGATTTTCAGGATGCGGTGATGGGGCCGGCCGCCTATGACGTGGTCTCGCTGGCGCAGGACGCGCGGGTGGACGTGCCGGAAGGGCTGGAGCTGCAACTGGTGAGCCACTACGTGAAGCTGCGGCGCGAGGCCGATCCCACCTTCGACGTGCGCGGCTTCGCGCGGTCCTATGCGCTCATGGGCGCGCAGCGGGCGTCCAAGATCCTCGGCATCTTCACCCGGCTGAATGATCGCGACGGCAAGCCGCACTACCTGCGCCACCTGTCGCGCATCCGCCGCCATCTTGCCCGCTGCCTCAGCCATCAGGATCTGGGCTCGCTCCGGTCGTGGTACGAGGCGGTGCTGCCATCCAAGGATTTCGCCGCGTGACGGACAACGGACAGGCCGGGCATTCGACGGCCCAGATTTCCGACAACCGGATTTCCACCGCAATGGTGCTCGCTGCCGGGATGGGCACGCGCATGCGCCCGCTCACCGACACGAGGCCCAAGCCGCTGGTGGAGGTCTACGGCCGCCCGCTCATCGATCACGTGCTCGGCCGCGTGGCCGATGCCGGCATCCCCCGCGCGGTGGTCAACCTGCACCACCACGCCGACATGCTGGAGGCGCATCTGAAGGCCCGGGGCGGGCCGCCGCAGGTCGTGCTGTCCGACGAGCGGGGCCAGTTGCTGGAGACCGGCGGCGGCGTGCGCAAGGCGCTGCCGCTTCTGGGCCCGGACCCGTTCCTCGCCATCAATTCGGACACCATCTGGATCGAGGGCATGCGGCCGAACCTGGTGCGGCTGATGGAGCATTTCGATCCGGAGCGGATGGATGCGCTGCTGCTCCTTGCCTCGGCCGCCCATTCCATCGGCTATGACGGCATGGGCGATTTCCAGATGGACAAGCTCGGCCGGCTGTCGCGCCGGGCCGAGCGTACGGTCGTGCCGTTCGTCTATGCCGGCGCCGCTATCCTGAAGCCGGAGCTGTTTGAGGGCACGCCGGACGGCGCCTTCTCCCTCAACCGCATCTTCGACAAGGCCGCCGAGGCCGATCGCCTTTTCGGCCTGCGCCTCGACGGCATCTGGATGCATGTGGGCACGCCCGATGCCATCGCCCTCGCTGAGGAAGCGATCCAGCGGTCCAGCGACTAAGGTCCGAAAAGAAAGGGACGGCCGTGCCGCGCGTGCTCACCATCCCGTCCTCGGCGCCGTTCCTGCCGACTTTGGCGAAGGCGCTGCTCGACGGCACGCTGGTGGAGGGCTTCGCCCCGCGCGCGGACCCTCTCGCGCTGGCCGGCGCCACCGTGTTCCTGCCCACCCGTCGTGCGGGGCGCCTGTTCGTCGAGGCGCTGCTGGAAGCCTCCGGCGGCGCGGTGCTGCTGCTGCTGCCGAAGATCGTGCCTTTGGGCGACGTGGACGAGGACGCGCTCGCCTTCTCCGAGGATGCGCCGGTGCTGGCCGCGCCCCATGCCATCGCGCCGGTGCACCGTCGCCTGGTGCTGGCCCGGCTCGTCGCCCACTGGCGCGATACCCTCGCGAAAGCAGCCGGACGGGAGGCGGTGGCCGCCGGCACCGCCGCAACCTTCGCCCTCGCCGATGCCCTCGGCGCCCTGTTCGACGACCTCACCACGGCGGGGCTGACCGTGGACGGCCTCGACGGCCTCGTGCCGGAGGAACTGGACCGCTATTTCCGCGTGGGGCTCGATTTCGTGCGCATCGCCCGGCGCGCCTTCACCGAATATCTGGACATCGCCGGACTGGTGGAGCCCGCCGCCCGCCGCGACGCGCTGGTGGATGCGGAAGCGCGCCGCCTCGTCGCCTTGGGCAGCGGCGCCGGCCCGGTGATCGCCGCTGGCTCCACCGGCTCCATGCCCGCCACCGCCCGCCTGCTGGCCGCCATCGCCGGCCTGCCGAAGGGCGCCGTGGTGCTGCCGGGCCTCGACCAGGATCTGGACCCGGCCTCCTTCGCCCGCATCACCGATGGGCGGGACGCGGCGCCGGACCATCCGCAGTATGGCCTCGCCCGGCTGCTGCCGCGCCTCGGCGTGGCGCGCGGCGACGTCCTGCCCCTCGCCGCGCACGCCCCCTTCGGACGCGAGCGGCTGATGAGCGAGGCCATGCGGCAGGCCGAGACCTCCGACCTCTGGGCGAGCCTCTCCGACCGCCTGCCGCCCGCCGCGCTGGGCACGGCAATGGCGGGTATCAGCGTGGTGGAGGCGGACGACCCGCGCGCTGAAGCCCTCGCCATCGCTTTGCTGCTGCGCGACAGCCTGGAGCGGGAGGGCGAGACCGCCGCCCTCGTCACTCCCGACCGCGATCTCGCGCGCCGGGTGGCGGCGGAGATGGCGCGCTTCGGCGTGGCGCTGGACGATTCCGCCGGCACGCCGCTTGCCGACAGTCCCGCTGGGCGGCTCGCCAGCCTGTTGGTGATGGCGGCGGCGGAGGATCTGGCGCCGGTGCCCCTGTTCGCGCTGCTGACCCATCCCTTGGCGCGGTTCGGGCTCGCGCCCGAGGCGAAGGCGGATGCGGTGGCGGCGCTGGAGCTGGTGGCCCTGCGGGGCCCGCGCCCGCGCGCCGGCATCGACGGCCTGAGGGACGCCATCGCCGCCTTCGACCGGGAGGATTATCGCGGCGCCGACCCCCGCCGGCGCATGGGGGAGGGGGCGCTGGCCCGCGCCCGCGATCTGGTGGACCGGCTCGACCGGGCGCTCGGCCCTCTGCTGGCCCTCGGCGCGCAGCGGGGCGCGGCGCCGCTTGCCGGGCTCGTCGCTGCCCACCGTGCCGCCTGGGTGGAAACCTGCGGCCCCCTCGATATCGACGCGGAGGATGCGGCGGAAGCAGCTCTTGCCCGCACCTTCGAGACGCTGGACGGCGCAGCGGGCGATGGCCCCGCCCTCGACCTGTCGGCCTATGCGGATGCGGCCGGCGCCCTGTTCGCCGACGCCATGGTGCGCCCGCGCGCCGAGCCGCATGCGCGCATCCGCATCCTCGGCCCGCTGGAAGCGCGCCTCATCCATGTGGATCGCATGGTGCTGGGCGCGCTCATCGAGGGCAGCTGGCCGCGCATCGCCGAGACCGACCCCTGGCTCAGCCGGCCCATGCGCGGCGATCTGGGGCTCGACCTGCCGGAGCGGCGCATCGGCCTGTCCGCCCACGATTTCGCCCAGGGCTTCGGCGCCGCCGAGGTGGTGCTGACCTTCGCCGCCAAGGTGGGCGGCACCCAGAGCGTGCCCTCGCGCTTCGTGCAGCGGCTGAAGACGGTGGCGGGCGAGGCGGAATGGACCGCCGCCCGCGCCCGCGGCGCCCGCTGGGTCCAGGCCGCGCGCCGGCTGGACGATGCCCCCGCCGTGCCCCGCGCCACCCGCCCCGCGCCGGCCCCGCCGCTGGCGCTGCGGCCTCGCCGGCTCTCGGTGACGGAGGTGGAAACCTTCCTGCGCGATCCCTATTCCATCTATGCCCGCCACGTTCTGGGCCTCATCCCCCTCGATCCGCTGGATGCCGCCCCCGGCGGGGCGGAGCGCGGATCGGCCCTGCACGAGGCCATCGGCCGCTTCACCCAGGCGCATCCCCGCAAGCTGCCGCCCGATGCACTGGAACAACTGCTGGAAGAAGGCCGGCGCGCCTTCGCCCCGCTGAAGGCTTTCCCCGCCGAGCATGCCTTGTGGTGGGCGCGGTTCGAGCGGGCGGCGGGCTTCCTCGTCGCCTTTGAGCGGGAGCGGCGGGTGCATCTCGACCATGTGGTGGCGGAAGCCTCCGGCAGCCTGGAAATCCCGCTGGGCGGTGCTGCCTTCCGCCTCACCGGGCGCGCCGACCGCATCGAGGTGCGCCGCGACGGCCTGCTCAATATCCTCGACTACAAGACCGGCACGGCGCCGAGTGCCCGGCAGGTCGCCTCCCTTTCGCCCCAGCTGCCGCTGGAGGCGGCCATGGCCAAGCGCGGCGCCTTCCCCGACGTGCCGGCGGTGGACGTGGCGGACCTGCTCTATGTGGAGCTGAAGGGCGGCGCGGCGGGGGGCGAGGAAAGGCCTATCCGCCTCAAGGACCGCGACACCATGGACCTCGCCGAGACCGCGCTCGCCGGCCTTGAAAGCCTGCTCATGGCGTTCGAGAACGAGGCGCAGGGCTATCGCTCGCTGGCGGCGCCGCAATGGTCCGGCACCTACGGCACCTATGATCATCTCGCCCGCGTGCGCGAATGGGCCCTCTCCGGGGAGGAGGGCGAATGAGCGCCGATCTAACCCTGGATGCCCGCGACCCCAAGTCCGAGGCGACGCGCCGCCAGTCTGATGCCTCCCATCCCGCTTTCTCGGCCTGGGTGTCGGCCAATGCCGGCTCGGGCAAGACCCATGTGCTGGCGCGCCGCGTCATCCGCCTGCTGCTGGCCGGCACGCCGCCGGGGCGCATCCTGTGCCTCACCTATACCAAGGCGGCGGCGGCCAACATGGCGAACCGGGTGCTCGCCATCCTCGGCCGCTGGGTGCGCCTGCCCGATGGCGAACTGGACGCCGCCATCAGCGACACGGTGGGCTCAGCCCCAGACGCTGCCCTGCGCGCCCGCGCCCGCCGGCTGTTCGCCGCCGCGCTGGAGACGCCGGGCGGGCTGAAGATCCAGACCATCCACGCCTTCTGTGGCGCGCTCCTCCACCGCTTCCCGTTCGAGGCGGACGTGGCCGCCGGCTTCGGCGAACTGGACGAGGTGGGCCGGCAGGAGCTGATGGCCCGCATCCGCGCCGACCTCGTGGTGGCGGCCACCCGCGTGCCATCCGCGCCTCTGGGCGAGGCGCTGGCGCGGCTGACGGAGGATATGTCCGACAGCGGCCTCTCCGGCCTGCTGGAGGCCGCCATCGCCCTGCGTGCGCGCATCCAGCCGCTGGGCGACACGCCGACCGCGCGGCGGGCGGCAGTGGCGCGGGCGCTCGATCTTCCGGCGGATGCCAATGTGGCGGATCTGGAAGTGCAGATGCTGGCAAGCCCCCATCTGCCCCATTCCGAATGGGCGAGTGCGGCGGCGGAGCTGGCCGCGTCCGACAAGGCCACGGACCGCACAAGGGGCGATGATCTCCTGGCCGCCGCCGAGGCGGGTGACATGGCGTCCGGCCTTGCCGCCTGGCGGCGTGTGTTCTTCGGCTCGGAGGGCCCGCGCTCGGACCGGAACCTCTTTACCAAGGGTTTCGCCGACCGCGCCCCCGGCCTTGCCGCGCGGCTGCGGGACGAGCGCGACCGCCTCGCGCTCCTGTCCGACCAGTTGCTGGGCGCCCGCACGCTGGAGCGCACAGAGGCCGCGCTGACCCTCGCCGCCGAGGCCGTCCGCCGCTACGAGGCGGAGAAGGCGGCGCGCGGGCTGCTGGATTTCGACGACCTCATCGTCAAGGCCGCCCAGTTGCTGTCGGACCAGCCCACCTTCGTGCAGTACAAGCTGGACCAGGGCATCGACCACATCCTGGTGGACGAGGCGCAGGACACCAGCCCGCAGCAGTGGCGGGTGGTGCAGGGCCTCGCCGACGATTTCTTCTCCGGCGCCGGCGCGCGCGAGGACGTGACGCGCACCCTGTTTGTGGTGGGGGACGAGAAGCAGTCCATCTTCTCCTTCCAGGGCGCCGACCCGCGCGCGTTCGGCGAGATGCGCGCCACCTTCGCGCGCAAGGCGGGGCCGGATGCCCTGCGGCGGGTGGAACTGCCCCATTCCTTCCGCTCTGCCCCCGGCGTGCTGGAGGCGGTGGACCAGATCTTCTCCCGTCCCGAGGCCCATGACGGCCTCACGCTGGACGCCGTGGCCCCGGTGCATGCCGCCATCCGCGCAGATGCGCCGGCCCTGGTGGAGATCTGGCCCACCACCACGCCGGAACCCGCGACCCAGCCCGACAATTGGCGCCGCCCGCTGGACGAGGCGCCGGCGGACGATCCGGTGAGCCGGCTGGCCCAGCGCATCGCCGGCTTCATCCAGGCCGGCATCGCGACCGGCCTTGCCATTCCCTCCCGCAATGGAAGGCCCATGCGGGCGGGCGACGTGCTGGTGCTGGTGCGCCGGCGCGGGCGGGTGTTCGAGGCCGTCATCCGCGCGCTCAAGGAGCTGAAGGACGCGCAGGTGGAAGTGGCGGGCGCCGACCGGCTGGTGGTGGCCGAGCACATCGCCGCCCTCGACCTGATGGCGCTGGGCGACGCCCTGGTCTCCCCCGACGACGA
Organism: Xanthobacter oligotrophicus; assembly: GCF_008364685.1. Lineage (GTDB taxonomy): Bacteria > Pseudomonadota > Alphaproteobacteria > Rhizobiales > Xanthobacteraceae > Xanthobacter > Xanthobacter oligotrophicus. The sequence goes on along the minus strand of NZ_VTTL01000002.1, from coordinate 76,178 downwards.
CCTGGCGCTGGCGGCATTGCTCAAGAGCCCGCTGTTCGGCCTCACAGACGATGATCTCCTCGCCCTGTGCCCCGGCCGGGGCGGGCGGCTGGTGGACGCACTCAAGGCCGCGCCGGATCCCCGCCATGCCGCCGTCTGGGCGCGGCTCGCCGCGTGGCGCGGGGAGGCGGCTTTGCTGCGGCCCTTCGATTTCTACGCCCGGGTGCTGGGCCGCGACGGCGGCCGGCGCGCCATGCTGGCCCGGCTCGGCCCCGAAGCGGCGGACGTGCTGGACGAGTTCATGGTGCTGGCCCGCGCCTACGAATCCACCGAGCCAGCCAGCCTTGCCGGCTTCCTCGCCTATCTGCGCCGGGGCGGCGCCGAGACCAAGCGCGACATGGAGAGCGGCCGCAACGAGGTGCGGGTGATGACCGTGCACGGCGCCAAGGGCCTGGAGGCACCCATCGTCATCCTCGCCGATACGGTGGACATGCCCAAGGCCCGCTCCGCCGGTGGCCTTGTGAGCGTGCCGGGGCCGCAGGGCGAGGTGCCGGTGCTCGCCCCGCGCAAGGCGGAGGATCCCGAACGCCTCGCAACCGCCCGTGCCGCTGCCGCCGCCCGCGAACTGGAGGAGCACCGGCGCCTGCTTTATGTGGCCCTCACCCGCGCCGAGGATGCGGTGATCGTCTGCGGCGCCGAGACTCGCGCGCCGGCCAAAGACAAGGCCCATGCCCGCCCGGAGGGCTGCTGGTACGAGCTGGTGCGCGCCGCCCTCGCGCCGGAGGCGGCCGAGCAGCCCGCCCTCGGTTTTGAGGGTCCGGTGCTGCGCTGGAACAAGGGGCCGGGCCTCGCCGTGGCGGGGCCGGCGGCGGCTTCTTCCACAGCGGGGAACGAACCGGCGCTGCCCATCTTCCCCCATCCGCCAGCGCCGGAGCAGGCCCCGCGCCTGCTGCGGCCCTCGAAGACCGAATCCGCTGGCCCCTCGCCTTTGCGCACCCCGGCGCCCGAGACGGGGCTTTCGCCCTTGGTGCGGGGCGATCTGGTCCACCGCCTGCTCGCCGGCCTGCCCGACCTGCCGGCGCCCGAGCGTGCGGCGGCGGGCCTGCGCCTGCTGCGGCATGCGGCGGACAAGGTGGCGGATGCCATCCATCAGGAGGTGCTGGAGGAAGCGCTCAGCGTCCTCGGTCATGCGCCGCTCGCGGACCTGTTCGGCGCCGGAAGCCGGGCGGAAGTGCCGGTCATCGGCCGGCTGAAGGCGCGGGAGGGCGCGGATTTCCACGTTTCCGGCCGGATCGACCGGCTGGCGGTGACGCCCGACCTTCTGATCGTCGCCGACTTCAAGACCGACCGCACCCCGCCTCAGCGGCCGGAAGACGTGGCTGAGGCTTATGTGGCGCAGCTTGCCGTCTATGGCGCTCTTCTGTCGCAGGTGTTCGCCGGGCGCGTCTTCGAGGCGCGGCTGGTCTATACGGCGGGTCCGCGCGTTTTCCGGCTCGAAATCGGCCGCTTGCAGGCGGCGCTGGCGCGGCTCGGCCTCACCTCGCCGTGACGGCGCCTTGACGAAGAGGGGAGGGGCTCCCTACGTTCGGTCCCAACATTCAGTGGTTCCCCCGGTTCCCCCCTACGAGGTCTGCCATGTCGGTCGAGAAGGTTTCGGATCAGAATTTTGAGCAGGACGTGCTTCAGTCCAGCGCGCCCGTCATCGTGGATTTCTGGGCCGAGTGGTGCGGCCCCTGCCGCATGGTGGCCCCCATCCTCGAGGAAGTCTCCGGCGAGATGGGCGAGAAGATCCGCATCGTGAAGCTGAACGTGGATGAGAATCCCGCCACCGCTTCCAAGTACGGCATCATGTCCATCCCCACCCTGCTGCTGTTCAAGGACGGCAAGATCGCCTCCCGCCAGGTCGGCGCCGCCCCCAAGGCGAAGCTGGTGCAGTGGATCAACGGCGCCATCTGAGCCCGTCCGGTCCCTCTGAAAAAAAAGCCGCCGTTGCCTCGACGGGCAGCGGCGGCTTTGTCGTGTCTGGCTGTCCTGAGGTCCTCAGAACTGCGCCACCGCGTGGGCGAAGGGCGAGCGCTTGACCTCGAAGGCAGACACCGGCTTCACCCGCCACGGCCGGTCGAGGCACAGGCTGGCATCGTTGAGGCGGGCCGCCTCGATGCATGCCTCGCTTTCGCTAGCATAGCGCCGCGCCTCCTTGGGAAAGAAGGCGCCGCCAGGGATGATGAGGTCGGTGCCATCCTCGGTGGCCATGCGGGTTTCGCTGCCGTCGAAGAACACCCAGCCGCAGGGCGCGGCGGGCACGAGCCGCGCCACCAGGTGGGTCGTGGGGAGGGCGCGGGCCTGCGGCGGCGTGCGCCCGGCGTGGAAGCGAAAGCCGAACATCATCTTAAGTCCTCTTCTGCCGTTGGGACGCGCCGGGCGTGTCCATTGGGGCTTTGAAGAGGGAATGCCCGCGCAGGGGCAGACGTTCCCTGCTTGGCGGCAGGTAGGGCTTACAAAGGGTTGATGACGTGGCGCCGAGGCGCGCGCGTTCAATAGCTGACGGCGGCCAGATAGAGCCCGGCGGCCGGCGCCATGGGGCCGCAGCGGGTGCGGTCGGCGGCCTTGAGGGCGGCTTCCAGGTCGTCGGCGCTCCAACGCCCTTCGCCCACCCGCATCAGCGAGCCCACCATGGAGCGCACCTGATGGTGCAGGAAGGACCGCGCCGAGGTGATGACGCGGATCTCGTCGCCGGAGCGGGAAACGTCGAGCTGATCCAAGGTCTTGAGCGGCGAGGCGGCCTGGCACTCGGCGGCGCGGAAGGTGGAGAAATCGTGCTTGCCCAGCAGCCGCTGGGCGGCGACGTGCATGGCCTGCGCGTCGAGCTTCTGCGGGATGCGCCAGGCGCGGTCCCGGTCGAGGGCAAGGTCCGGCCGCCGGTTGACGATGCGGTAGAGATAGTGCCGCTTGGTGGCGGAGAAGCGGGCGTCGAAGCTGTCCGGCACCGCCTCGGCGCTCAGGACGGCGATGGGGTGGGGCCGCAGCTGCGCGGTCATGGCGTCGCGCACCGTGTCGCTCCGCCACTGCCGCGAGAGGTCCACATGGGCCACCTGACCGGTGGCATGGACGCCGGCGTCGGTGCGCCCGGCACCGGCCACATGCACATCCTCGCCGCAGAAGCGGTGGAACGCCTGCGCCAACGCACCCTGCACGGTCTCCTGGTCGGCCTGGATCTGCCAGCCGGCATAGGGGGTGCCATCATATTCGATGGTGAGTTTGTAGCGGGGCATGGCGGGGGCGCCGTCAGGCGAGCCGGGTGCCGGGGGGCACGGCGTTGCCATTGAGAAAGCTTGAGGCCCCGGCGGGCTGTTTGCCGGCCTTCTGCAATTCCACCAGCCGCACCGCGCCGGTGCCGCAGGCGATGGTGAGGCGGTCGTCCAGCACGTCGCCGGGGGCGCCCGCGCCGTCCGCGAGGGTCGAGCGCAGCGCCTTCACCCGTGTCTCTTCCGGCCCCAGCGGGAACCAGGCGCCGGGGAAGGGGGACAGCCCGCGGATGCGATCGTGCACCACCTGCGCCGGCTGCGACCAGTCGATGCGGGTCTCTGCCTTCTCGATCTTGGCCGCATAGGCGACGCCCGCCTCCGGCTGGGGGGTGAAGGCGAGGCCGCCGCGCTCCAGCGCCGCCAGCGCGCGGGCCATGAGGTCGGCGCCGAGCACCATCATGCGGTCGTGCAGGTCGCCGGCGGTCATGTCGGGGCCGATGGGGATGCGCTCCACGAGGCCCACAGGGCCGGTGTCGAGGCCTTGCTCCATCTGCATCACGCACACGCCCGTCGCCTCGTCCCCGGCCATGATGGCGCGCTGGATGGGCGCGGCGCCGCGCCAGCGGGGCAGAAGCGAGCCGTGCAGGTTGAGGCAGCCGAGGCGCGGCGCCGCGAGGATCGCCGGCGGCAGGATGAGGCCATAGGCCACCACCACCGCCACATCGGCGTCATGGGCGGCAAATTCGGCCGCCGCCTCGGCGCTGCGCAGGCTTTTCGGGGTGAGCACCTTCAGGCCGAAACGCTCGGCCACCTGATGGACCGGGGAGGGGGTGAGGTCGAGCCCGCGCCGGCCGGCCGGGGCGGGGGCGCGGGTATAGACCGCCACCACCTCGTGCCCGCGTCCGACGATCTCGGAAAGGGTCGGCACGGCGAAATCCGGCGTTCCCATGAAGATGATGCGCATATTGCCTGATCCGGGCCGGCGCGGCCCATCCAGTCAGGCGCGCGCGGCGATTGAGCGAAAAGACCCGGATGCGACGGCATCAGCGGGAAAGCGGGAAAGGTGACGCCGGCGTCCGGGGCGTCAGACCTCGTCCTTGTGCCGCGCCAGCTTGGTGAATTTCTTGATCACCCGGTCGCGCTTCAGCTTCGAGATGTGGTCGATGAAGAGCACGCCGTTCAGGTGGTCGATCTCGTGCTGCACGCAGGTGGCGAACAGTCCGTCCGCCGCCACTTCGCGCACCTGCCCCTCCAGGTCCTGGAAGCGCACGGTGACCCGCGCCGGCCGTTCCACCTCCTCGTAATATTCGGGGATGGAGAGGCAGCCCTCGGCATAGACCGAGGTCTCGTCGGACGCGGCGATGATCTCGGGGTTGATGAGGGCGATGGGCTTCTTCGCCTCGCCCTCGCGCGCGACATCGATGGTGACGACGCGCCGCTGCACGCCCACCTGGATCGCCGCGAGGCCGATGCCCGGCGCGTCGTACATGGTGTCGAACATGTCTTCCACGAGCTTTCGGACCTCGCTGTCGATTTTCTCGACCGATGCCGAGAGGGTGCGCAGCTTGGGCTCGGGGATGATGAGGATGGGTCGCGTCGCCATTCTCGCGAAATAAGCGAAGCTTCGCGTCTGGTCAATATGTTCGCTGTTTGTTCGGATCGAGAATCGAGATAGAAGGAGCCATGCGGGAGGCGCTCTTCAGTCTGGCGGGTCACGCCGTCACCCTGGCCGAGGCGGCAGCCCTGGGCGCGGGATTGCTTGCGCTGCTTGTGTTCATGGTCGGCGTGTCCCTCCTGCGCCAGTCCCGGGCGCGAGCTGCCGCGGTGGCCGAGGAGGCGCTGCGGCGCGACGAAATGGACCGCCGCCTGCGTGAGCTTGTCCGCGTCCAATCGGAGACCGCCGGCCGGGTGCAGAGCATGACGGAGGTGCTTGCCCACCGCCAGAGCGAGCTCGCCCGCGCGGTGGCGGAGCGTCTCGACGCCACCTCCCACCGCATCGGCGAGACGCTCTCCACCAGCGCCCGCGCCACGCACGAGAGCCTGACCCGCATCGCCGAGCGCCTTGTCATGGTGGAAAAGGCGGAGCGCAGCCTCACCGACCTCTCCGCCCAGGTGGTGGCGCTCAAGGACACGCTGGCCAACAAGCAGGCGCGCGGCGCCTTCGGGCAGGCGCGCATGGAGGCTATCGTGGCGGACGGCCTGCCGCGCGGCAGCTTCGCCTTCCAGCACACCCTCTCCAACGGCAAGCGGCCGGACTGCGCCATCTTCCTGCCCGGCGATCCGCGCCCGCTGCTGGTGGATTCGAAATTCCCGCTGGAATCGGTCACCGCCTTCCGCGAGGCGCCCTCGGCCGACATCCGCAAGGCGGCGGGCCAGAGGCTGCGCAACGACCTGCTGAAGCACGTCTACGATGTGGCGGAGCGCTATTTCGTGCCAGGCGAGACCCAGGACGTGGCCCTCATCTTCGTGCCCTCCGAATCGGTCTATGCGGAGATTTCCGAGCATTTCGACGGTGTGGTGCAGGAAGCCTACCGCCTGCGGGTGGTGCTGGTCTCGCCGTCCCTGCTCATGCTGGCGATCCAGGTGGTGCAGGCCATCGCCAAGGATGCCCGCATGCGCGAGGCGGCGGACCGGGTGCGCGCCGAAGTGGCGGCCCTGGTGGTCGATGTCACCCGCCTGCGCGAGCGGGTGGGCGACCTCGCCAAGCATTTCGCGCAGGTGGGCGACGACGTGGGCCGCGTCATCGTCTCCGCCGACAAGATCGCCCGTCGCGGCCTCAGGCTGGAGCAGCTCGATTTCGAGACGCCGCCCGGCCCGCCGGAGGGGGCAAAGGTCGCCCCCCTCGATTGAGACCAATGGCCCGTGAGCTTGGCTCATGAGCCATTGGTCAAGCCCGCGTGGCGCTTGAGCGGCCCACTTGGCCTCGGGCGAAGACCGAGGCCGATGGTATGAGGGGACAAGATCCACGCGCTCTCTTGCGCGGGGGGCCGGTCGGCCCGATCCTATGAGACCGTGAAGATTCGCGTGCCGGTTGCGGCGCGTCCCACTGAGTTTAAGAACAACATGCCCGAATTGCCCGAGGTGGAGACCGTCCGCCGCGGTCTCATTCCTGTCCTGCAAGGGGCCGTGATCGAAAGCGCGGAGGCCCGGCGGCCCGACCTGCGCTGGCCCTTGCCCGAGAATTTCGCCGAGCGCCTCGCCGGCCGCCGGGTCGAGGCCATCGGCCGTCGCGCCAAATATCTCCTCGCCGATCTGGACGGCGGCGAGGTGATGATCCTGCACCTCGGCATGTCCGGCTCCATCCGCATCGAGGGCGGTGCCGTGAAGGGCCGCCCCGGCCGCTTCCACCATCCGCGCGGGGCGGGTGGGCCGCACGATCACGTGGTGCTGCACCTGGCCGGCGGGGCCACGGTGACCTTCAACGATCCGCGGCGCTTCGGCGCCATCCTGATCGTGCCCTACGACCAGATCATGTCCCATCCGCTGCTGGCGGGCCTCGGGCCGGAGCCGCTGGGCAACGGCTTCAATGCCGAATATCTCGCCCGCGCCTGCGCCCGCCGCCACACTTCGCTGAAGGCGGCGCTGCTGGACCAGAAGCTGGTGGCCGGGCTCGGCAACATCTATGTGTGCGAGGCGCTGTTCCGGGCCGGCCTGTCGCCGCGCCGCCTCGCCCACACCATCGCCACCGCCGACGGCGCGCCCACCCAGAGGGCGGAGCGGCTGGTGGTCGCCATCCGCGACGTGCTGCGCGAGGCGATCCACGCCGGCGGCTCCTCCCTGCGCGACCACCGGCAGGTGAACGGCGAGCTCGGCTATTTCCAGCACACCTTCAAGGTCTATGACCGCGAGGGGCAGCCCTGCCAGACCCTGCACTGCAAGGACACCATCAAGCGCATCGTGCAGAACGGACGCTCCACCTTCTACTGCCCCACCTGCCAGCGATAGCTTGCCAGAGGTCGTCTGCCGAAGGTCGTTCGCCAAAGGTCGGGCAGGCCTGCACGGCGACTGTGCGGCATTGCCTCTTCGCCTCGCCCCCATGACGCGATACAGCACGGTGACCGCGCGTGCTGGCGCCGCGCGGAGCCTTGAACCGGCGTCATGCCGGGCGACGAGCTTGAACCGGCGTCACGCCGGGCGAAGAGGAGGAATGGGATGGCATACGAGACGATCCTGGTGGAGCAGCACGACCGCGTGGGGCTCATCCGCCTGAACCGCCCCCAGGCGCTCAATGCGCTCAACGGCCAGCTGATCGGCGAGCTGAACGCGGCGCTGGATGCGTTCGAGCAGGATCGGGGTATCGGCGCCGTGGTGCTCACCGGCTCGGAGAAGGCGTTCGCCGCCGGGGCCGACATCAAGGAGATGCAGGTCTTCTCCTATCCGGCGACCTATCTCGACGATTTCATCACCTCCTGGGAGCGCCTGTCCCGCACCCGCAAGCCGGTGATCGCGGCGGTGGCCGGCTTCGCGCTGGGCGGTGGCTGCGAGCTGGCCATGATGTGCGACTTCATCCTCGCCGCCGATACGGCGAAGTTCGGCCAGCCCGAGATCAAGCTGGGGGTGATGCCCGGTGCCGGCGGCACCCAGCGTCTCACCCGATTCGTGGGCAAGTCCAAGGCCATGGAAATGTGTCTCACCGGCCGCCTGATGGATGCCGCCGAAGCCGAGCGCGCCGGCCTAGTCTCCCGCGTGGTGCCGGCCGCCGAACTGCTGGACGAGGCGCTGAAGGTGGCGAATGTGATCGCCGGCATGTCCACCTCTGTGGCCATGCAGACCAAGGAAAGCGTCAACCGCTCCTACGAGACCACCCTTGCGGAAGGCATCCGCTTCGAGCGCCGGGTGTTCCAGTCCCAGTTCGGCGTCGCCGACCAGAAGGAAGGCATGGCTGCCTTCATCGAGAAGCGCCCGGCGAAGTTCGAGCGCTGAGGGCCTGGCCCGCGGGGGGGGGGCGTCCTGGTGACGCCGGTGTCGCGGCCCGGCTTGGCGGATGCGCGGACAATGGCCGATGGCGGAGCGCTTCCGCCATCGCGGCTGCTGTTGCGCTTACCCGCTATCCAGCGCCGGGTTCGCGCTGGCGATTGGAAATTGCTTATTCAGCGGGGTGAGCGGCGGAATCTGGCGCCAAGCTTCTGGTTTGGCGCGGCGGCAGGTCCAGGCGCGGGGCGGGGAGCCATGCGGATGAGCTTGTTCACACCTTTCGATCACGTGGTGTGCGGGTGTTATTGACACGTCCCGCGCCCCCCCTTATGTGAAGGCCCTGCCTGACGGCAACGCGCCGTCCGGGGCCCAGGTGGCGGAATTGGTAGACGCACCAGCTTCAGGTGCTGGCGCTCGCAAGGGCGTGGAGGTTCGAGTCCTCTCCTGGGCACCATTCACCCTTTCGGGTCGGTGCAAAAAGCTCTAAAAACCCTTATAGACGCTCAATTCTCCGGTCCGAGAGGCTCCGGGAGTGTCTGGGGGCATCCATTGGCAGCCGGCAAATTTGGGGGTATCGGCCGTACCCCACTGAGGGTGCCACCTGATGCCCTCGGCAGGCACGGCCGTCTGGACGCCAAGTTTGTGGCAGAGCGCTACGGCGACGTGACGTTGAAGGCGCGGGTGGACGCCCGTAGCACGACGAAGCCGCTTGGATGGCGCACGATGTCGACGTCTCCAGACGTTCCTTCGATATTGAGTGCTTTCAGGATGTCCTCCTCAGACGCAGTGAGAGGCGCCAAGCCGCGTTGGATGACATGCTCACCCCATCCGATCACCGGACATGGCGCGTCGCGTGCCGAAACGGGCGGCGCCGCGTTGGCGTGCACGAACAGCGAAGTCGGCAGGCCGGAGGCGACCGAGTAGAGATCGGAAGCGTATGAACCATCGAACCCGAAGGCCTTGATGCGTACGGAGCCGGAAGGACAATCTTTCGCCAGCTTTGCAACGAGGTCGGAGCCGCTCCAGGCCAGTTCAACTTCAAGCAAAAAGCGAGCGGAGGAAAAGCCTTTAACAGTGGCGAGGATGAAGTACAAAACGACGCCTATGGTTGCAGCATAGCCCCAAGGTGTGGCTGGAGGCATGCTGAACGCGCGGGCCAGAAAAACAAGGGCCACAGTAAGCGCCGGCGCGCCGATCTGCCAATAGCGGCCAGTAATCAGCGGTGTGTGAAACGATACGGCAATCGGAAGTGTCACGAAGACAAGAATGGCCACTCCGAAAAGGATCAGCATCGGCCGCGTGCGCTTCAAACATGCAGCATAGCCCAGGAAAACCACCAGCGGTGCCAGCATCCTTTTGCCGACGGACAAGAAAACCACATACACGATCGCCGTCGTGACGTCTGCAAGGCTGAATTGTATCCAGCCGATGTTGCCGATGGTGCCGATCGCGCTTGCGAGCCATAGACCGAACACCACCGTGGCCGACCCACCCAAGGCCAAGCCCTGCGCAACAAGGTCCTTGCGCTTTCCGAGCAGTCCGCAAGCCAGAAGTCCTGCGGCGATCGCCCCCGCGGCCAGGCCCGCGAAGACGTGGGAAAGGGCTGCGGCCGCGCCAAGCAGCGCCAACCGAACCGGGGGCGCTCGAACGGCTGGATCATCGACGATCAAAGCGGCTTGCCATGTCAGGGCAAACACCAGGCTATTGCTCAAGAAGTATGCGCGCCCCTCCTGGAAGAAAAACAATGTTGGACCGCTGAGCGCGAACGCGGCTATGCCCAGGCAGGCAAGCAAGGGTTTGCCGGCGCGCGCGGATATCCACAGCACGAAGGCGCTTGCGCTGAATAGAGCAATGCCGTTCGACAGAAATATTGCGCCGGTCGGCTCAGGAACGAAGATGCGGACGACGCGCAGCAACGCATAATAGAGCGGTGGATTGGAATCACCCGTGATCCGGGCGGCGCTTGCCTTGAGGTTCAGTGTCGGATCAGTGGTCCAGAGCGAAAACAACTCGTCCAGCCACAGGGCGAAGTGCGGCGAAAGCACGGTTTCGATCGTGGCCAGAAGTGCGAAGGCCAACGCCAGGACTACCCACGCCAGGACCACCCACCCGAACGGGCGCGACCGCGAGGTTCGGACGTCATCGGCAAGATCACGCAAGCTCCGGTTTCCCTCGCCCGAGTTCACGCAGGATCGATCCCGGCGCCGTCCATTGCGCAGCGCCTTCCGCAAATGCGGGCGCCTTCGGATGGCCGAGGCATCCCCACTTTTTTGAGACGCATATTGGCACTAAGACACGCACCGCGTGTATGTTTCGGACCATGGCATATGGACGACGACGAGGCAATATTGACGGACAGGACAGACTTTCCCGCGCTCGACGCCGCGCCGTCGGCGCGGCCTGCCCCGATGCGTCCGCTCGAGCTATCCATCGTCGTGCCGACGTTCAAGGAACGCGACAGCGTCGCGGAACTGACCGCAAGGCTCGATGCCGCTCTGTCAGGCATCGCCTGGGAAGTCGTGTTCGTCGATGACGATTCCCCGGACGGCACGCTTGACGTGCTGGCTGCGCTCGCGCGCAGCGATGGGCGGGTGCGCTATATTCATCGCATCGGGCGGCGTGGGCTTTCGTCGGCGGTAATCGAGGGCGTGCTGTCGACGAATGCGCCCTATGTGGCGGTGATGGACGCCGACCTCCAGCATGACGAACACGCGCTTCCCGTGATGCTGGCGCAGCTCAGGAGCGGCCGGGCCGACATCTCGGTCGGTTCGCGCTATATGGCGGGGGGCGGGATCGAGGCTTGGGACACGGGGCGCGCAAAGGCGAGCCGGCTGGCAACCGGTGCCGCCAGCCTGCTGGCGCGCGCGCAGTTGAGCGATCCGATGAGCGGGTTCTTCATGGTGGCGCGGCCCGCGTTCATGAGCGGCGTGCGGCGGCTCTCGGGGCAGGGCTTCAAGATCCTGCTCGACCTTCTGGCTTCAACCGAGACGCCGCTGCGGGTGGTCGAGGTGCCGTATATTTTCCGTTGCCGCGTCCATGGCGAGAGCAAGCTCGATTCCCTGGTGATTTGGGAATATGGCGTGATGCTGCTCGACAAGGCCGTGGGGCATCTTCTGCCGGTCCGCTTCCTGATGTTCATCGCGGTCGGGGGCCTGGGCGTGTTCGTGCATATGGCAGTCCTGGCTGCCCTGCATGCACGTGTGAGCTTCCTCGCCGCTCAGGGGGCGGCGGCTGTGGTCGCCATGACGTTCAATTTTTTCGTCAACAACATGCTCACCTATCGTGACAGACGGCTGCAGGGGTTCTGGAACCTCGCACGCGGTCTTCTCGCGTTCTATGCGGTCTGCGCGGTCGGGGCCGTGGCCAATGTCGGTATTGCCAACTTCCTGTTCCAGGCTGAGAACCACGCGCCCATGGCCGGCAATTGGTTCGCGTCCGGAGCCGCCGGCATCCTGGTCGGCGCGGTTTGGAACTACGCGGCGAGCTCGGTGTTCACCTGGCGCAAGGGCTGATGCGATTGCACGGGCCCGGCGCGCGCACTTGGCGCAGGGCAAGTCCATAAAGCAGATCATGCGGGAGCGGCACGTCTCGAAGACCCGCTGCTGGCCGTCATTGATGGACTGAAGGACTTCCCCCGCGCGACCTGGTCCGTCTTCCGCGCTGTCGAGGGATACTGTCCATCCAGGAGCAGCTTTCGGCCTCGTTGCGCGTTTGGCGGGCGCCTTCGGAGAGGTGGCTGGTGCCGCGGAGAGGATTCGAACCTCCGACCCACGCATTACGAATGCGTTGCTCTACCAGCTGAGCTACCGCGGCACGGAGGCACTCTTTACGGGGAGGGCGGGACGTTTTCAAGGCCCTCTCTGTGCGGGCCCGGCCTTCATCCCTGCCGACTGGGTCTGGCCCGGACGGAAAATGCGCGCGAACCGGGGCGTCGCTCCGGGGGGAAACGCGATGCTCGCTTCAGTCCAGCCGGTACGCGGGGCAGGGGCCCGCGGGCGGGTCGTACCCCACAGGTTCATCGATCCGCGGGCAGGCCGACTGAAAAGGCGCCGGCTTGTCCCGGCCGCAGATGGCGTGCGCCGGACCCTGTGCGCTCTTGGGACATGCATGTGTCCGCCGGAGGGCCGGGCCGTCCCGGCGGACAGGTTGCAACGCATGAGCCCGGCTGACCGGGCCGGAGCGGTTGGAGCGTCAATAGGTGAGGACGGCGGGCAGGTCCTTGGCCTGGGCCACCCACTTCTCCACCATGCTCTCGGTGGGCAGCGCGCGCACCAGCTTCTTCTGGGCGTTCACGTCGGCCATGGACTTGGTGAGGTTGGCTGGGACGCGGGTCTTCAGCTCCTTCACGGTGTCCACGCCGGCGGCCTCCAGAAGCTCGGAATATTCCTCGCCCACGCCCTTGATGCGCATCAGGTCGGCCATGTTGGCCCATTTGAGGATGCGGCTCTCGTCGATTCCGCTCGCGCCCGCAAGTTCCTTGCGGCCCTTGGGCGACTTGGCCTTTTCGAGCAATGCGTCCGTGGTGGTGATGCCGGCGCCCTTCAGCTTTTCCGCGAACACCGCCCCGATGCCCTCGATGTCGATGATCGGATAGGACATGCGTTTCCCCTTATCGCGGCCGGCTTATGTGCCGGCGGGTAAGATCACGCCACAACCCGGGACCAAGTCAATCGCCGCCGCTCACACCACCTGCCGCAGGCCGGGAACGGCGCGCACCAGGCGGTTCACCGGCTCGTCGCCCACCGTGGTGCGGGCATAGGCCACGACCTCGTGCACGGCGAACTGGACCTGGGCCATGGTGAGGCCGTGGGCCATCATCCGGTCGGCCACGAGCATCAGCCGGGCCATGCCGCCGAAATGGCGCTCGGACAGCTCGGTGGCGTCCACCTCGGGGGCCTCGGCGGTCAAGGCTTCGGCCCAGGGATGCACCGCGAACAGGGGCGCGAGCACATCGGCTGGTGCCTCCTTGCCGAGAAACTGGATGACGATAACCACCACCGCGCGGGCGGTGGCCTCGTCCAGGTCGAGGCGGGTCCGAAGGTATGCGATCAGATCGTCCATGCGCGCTCCTTCGCCCGCTCCTTGCGCCGCATCGCCCGGCAGGCGGGGCGGCACAGTGCAGGCGGCAGAGCCTGCGCGCAAGGGCAGCTCGGGCCGGCCTCAGGCGAGGAGGGGGCGGGGCAGGGGATGCCGCTAGGCAGCGGCGCAATTTGCTTGCCCGCCAGGCGGGGGCGGGCGAAAACCTCGGATCGAGGAGACCGGATGCATCCGGCGATTCGTCGCTGTTGCATGCGTCGATGCGAGGATCGCGCCGAGGAGCACGCAATGGCACGCACCCCTTCCACCCGCCCGCCCGCCACCGGCCCGAGAACGGGCAAGGCACCGGCGGCAGGCGCGGCGGCACCCGCATCTCCGGGACAGGCCGAGCCGCAGGCCAACCCCAATCCTTGGGGGCCGGCGGCACAGGAGGAAGGCGACGGCCGCATCCTGGTGGGGCGCAGCTTCCTTGGTCGCAGCGAAGCGGCGAAAGCAGGCACCAGCGCCAAGGATGAATATCTCACCCTGCGCCTCGCCAACCGCCACGGCCTGGTGACCGGTGCCACCGGCACCGGCAAGACCGTGACGCTGCAGGTCTTGGCCGAAGGGTTTTCGCGGGCCGGGGTGCCGGTCTTCGCGGCCGACATCAAGGGCGACCTCTCCGGCGTGGCCGCTCTCGGCGAGGCCAAGGATTTCCTGGTCGAGCGGGCGCAGGAGGTGGGCCTCACCTACACCCCCGACAGCTTCCCGGTGATCTTCTGGGACCTGTTCGGCGAGCAGGGCCACCCCATCCGCGCCACCGTGTCGGAGATGGGGCCGCTGCTTCTGGCGCGCCTCATGGGCCTCAACGACACCCAGGAGGGCGTGCTCAACATCGTGTTCCGCCTCGCCGACGAGCAGGGCCTGCCGATCCTCGATCTCAAGGACCTCAGGGCCATGCTGGCCGAGGTCGCCCAGACCGCCTCCACCCTCACCACCAAGTATGGCAACGTCTCGGCGCAGAGCGTCGGAGCCATCCAGCGCCAGCTTCTGGTGCTGGAGAATCAGGGAGCGGACAAGTTCTTCGGCGAGCCTGCGCTGAATATCGCCGACCTGATGCGGGTGGATCGCACGGGCTACGGTACCATTTCGGTGCTGGCCGCAGACAAGCTGATGGGCGCACCGCGGCTTTATGCCTGCTTTCTGCTGTGGCTTCTGTCGGAACTTTTCGAGCGGTTGCCCGAGGTGGGCGATCCGGACAAGCCGAAGCTCGTCTTCTTCTTCGACGAGGCCCATCTGCTCTTCGACGAGGCGCCCAAGGCGCTGCTCGACAAGGTGGAGCAGGTGGTCCGCCTCATCCGCTCCAAGGGGGTGGGCGTCTATTTCGTCTCCCAGAACCCGCTGGATATTCCCGAAAGCGTGCTGGCCCAGCTTGGCAACCGGGTGCAGCACGCCCTGCGCGCCTTCACGCCCCGCGACCAGAAGGCGGTGAAGGCTGCGGCCGAGACCTTCCGGCCTAATCCTGATCTCGACACCGCCCAGGTCATCATGGAACTGGGCAAGGGCGAGGCGCTGGTGTCCATGCTGGAAGGCAACGGCGTGCCCTCCATGGTGGAACGCACCCTCATCCGCCCGCCCAGCGGCCGCATCGGCCCGCTGAGCGCGGAGGAGCGCGCGGCGATCCTGGCCAGGAGCCCGGTGGGGCACATCTACGACGCGCCCATCGATCGCGAATCAGCTTTCGAGATGCTGCAGAAGCGTATCGAGGAGAAGGCCGCCCCGCAGGAGGCGGCGGCTTCCGACGGCGGCGGCTTTCTCGGCGGGGTGCTCGACAGCGTGCTCGGCACCGGTCCGGCCGCCGGCAGGGCGCCGTCCGGCCCGGCGCGGGGCGGTGGCCGGCCCAGCACTCGCATGACCACCACCGAGGTGGTGGTGAATCAGGTGGCGCGCACCGTGGCCACGGGGCTCGGCCGGGCCATCCTGCGCGGTATCCTCGGCTCCATCCGTCGCTGACCGCCGCCTGGGGGCGGGCGACAGTTTGTACCGATCTTGGAGCCCGAAAACGTATTCTGTTGCGTTGGCGCGGGTGGGGCGGTATAATCATGGTATTCCAGTGGGATTGCGGGGTCGCACTGGGGAGCTGCTCAACGCGCGCGCCCAAGCCCTGCCTTTCAGGCGGATTGCACTCAGGCGCGCCCCGACCTGGAGCGCCTCATGAAGGTGTTGCCGATCGCCCGCATTCTTCTGGTTGATTCCCATATGGAACGTCGCCTTGCGACCAAAGCTGCCCTGACCGCGCTTGGCGTCGGTTCGGTGCGCGAGGCCGCTGCGCTCGACGAAGTCACCGATCCCGCTGTGCTGGGATCGGCCGACGTACTCGTCGTTCAGGTGGACGATCCGGAGGATGCCCCTGCCAATCCCTTCCGCTTTGGTGCCGGCATTCCTGCCGTGCTGATCGCGGAAGTCCCGGCCCAGCTTCTTGTACGGGCCGCAAGCCGCGCCGGCTATGACGCCGCGCTTGGCGCACCGCTCGCGCCGCGGCTGCTCTACCGGCGCATCGGCTCGGTGATGCAGCGCGCGCGCCGGCTGGCGCGTCCGGCTCCATCCCCCGTCGTGCAGCCCACCGCGGACCTGGTCAGCGCCGGCTGACCTGCTTCGGGCTGACCGGCCTCCGGCGAAATCGTTCCGCCGAAGATGGAAATGCTTGGCTTGCCGGACGGAAGTCCGGCTGGCCCCATGCAGGTGCGTCGCGTCCGACTCAAATGGGGAGCGCCGCGCGGGGTACGCTCCGTGGTGCCCATTTTTCGGCGCGTCTTGTCTCTTGACGCGTCTTTGATCGCCTCCATCATGGCTTCTCGGTTGTGGCGTTTGTCGTCACCGCCTCTTCTGCGTCATGGCTGCTTGCCAGATGCGCGTGAGAAAGCCAGCATCCGTCGCGATTCCGGGCCGGGCATGGCCCGCGCGACGGAGACCCCATATGGCGGGACGCACTGAAACACCCGAGGCAGCGCGCCTTGACGCAACGCTCAAGGCGGTGGACGACGGGCTCGATGCTGCGCTCGCGCGGCTTTTCGACTTCCTGAAAATCGCCTCCATCTCCACCGATCCCGCCCACAAGGCGGCATGCGCCCAAGCTGCGGAGTGGGCGGCGGGGGAACTGCGGGCGCTCGGCTTCGCCGCCACGGTTCACCCGACGCCGGGCCATCCGGTGGTGGTCGCCCGCACCGACACGGGCGCGCCGCGGCGCGTGTTGTTCTACGGCCATTACGACGTGCAGCCGGTGGACCCCCTCGACTTGTGGGAGACCCCGCCGTTCGAACCGCGCCTCGGCGCAACGCCTGACGGCCGCAAGACCATCGTCGCCCGCGGCGCCTGCGACGACAAGGGACAGGTGCTGACCTTCCTGGAGGCGTTGCGCGCCTTCAAGTCGGCCGGGGCGGGGGCTCCGGTGGATGTCACCGTGCTGCTGGAGGGCGAGGAGGAGTGTGGCTCGCCCAACCTGCCGGCCTTCCTCGCCGCCCATGCGTCCGAGCTTTCCGCCGACCTTGCCCTGGTCTGCGACACCGGCATGTGGGACCCCAGGACCCCCTCCATCACCACGGCGCTGCGCGGCATCCTCCATGCCGAGCTGACCATCGTGGGCGCCGACCGGGACCTGCATTCCGGCCTGTTCGGCGGGGCGGCGCGCAATCCCATCCATGTGCTCGCAAGCCTCGTCGCCGAGGCCCACGATGCCTCGGGCCGGGTCACGCTGCCGGGCTTCTACGACGACGTACGCGAGATGCCCGCCGAGGTGCGCCAGCGCTGGGAAAGCCTTGGCCTCACCGCCGAGGCCTTCCTGAAGCCGGTGGGCCTTGGAGTTGCGGCGGGCGAGAGCGACCGCCTCGTCATCGAGCAGATCCAGTCGCGTCCCACCTTCGAGGTCAACGGCATCTTCGGCGGCTATACCGGGGCCGGCACCAAGACCATCATTCCCGCGCGGGCCACCGCGAAGATATCGTTCCGTCTGGTGGCGGACCAGGACCCGGCGAAGATCCGCGCCGGCTTCGAGGCGTTCGTCGCCGCTCGGGTGCCGGCGGACTGCGAAGCCGTCTTCTCCTGGGGCGAGGGCGCGCGCGCCTTCCTGGTGCCGCCGGAGAGCCCGGACCTCTCCCGCGCCGCCGGGGCGCTGGAGGCCGAGTGGGGCATTGCCCCGGTCACCGTCGGCTCTGGCGGGTCGATCCCCGTGGTGGGGCAGTTCAAGGACGTGCTGGGGGTGGATACCCTGCTCATCGGCTTCGGGCTCGACGACGACCGGGTCCATTCGCCCAACGAGAAGTACGACCTCAGCTCCTTCCACAAGGGCACCCGCAGCTGGGTGCGCATCCTCGACGCTCTCGCCTGAAGTCCGGCGATGCCGGCGCAATCTCTCGCACCTGACGTTGCGCGCCCACTTTTGTGCGGCGCGCAATCGTGCGAGGAAGGCCGGGCCAGGTCGGCGGAACGCCCCCCGGGGATGCGCCAGACATAGCCTCCAGACGCCCCGAGGACGCCCCCCATGGAACGCCCCGCGCTCAAGATGGATGCCGAAGGCCTGCTCTCAGCTTGGCGATTCGACGGTCGGGGCGGCGCAACCCGCCTGCCGCTCGATCGGGCACTGGTGGAGCCGGCGCCGGATGGCGGCTTCATCTGGCTGCATTTCCGCTATCTGCCGCGCGCGCCGCAGACCTGGCTGCGGCAGCATAGCGGCCTGGATCTCTCGGTGGTGGAGTCCATCGCCGAGGATGATTGCCGGCCGCGGTGCGCCATGTTTACGGAAGGCTCGCTGCTCTCCCTGCGCGGCATCAACCTGCAGCGCAATGCCCTGCCCGAGGAACTCATCACCGTGCACCTGTGGGTGGATGCGCGGCGTGTCCTTTCGGTGCAGCACGATTTTCTGTCCGCCATCGCCGACTTCGAGGACGCACTCGCCCGTGGTCGCTGCCCCCGCAGCCAGGGCGAATTCGTGGCCGACCTGTCCACGCGCTTGGTAGAGCGGGTGGACGCGGTGGTGGACAAGCTTATCGACGAGGCGGACGAACTGGAGGACACGGTGCTGGCCACCGTCGCTTCCGAGATGCTGCCGAAGATTGCCATCCTGCGCCGTGTCGCCGTCAAGCTGCGCCGTCACATCGCCCCCCAGCGCGAGGCGCTCAACCATTTCGCCCTCGAGGATGATCCCTGGATGGGGCCGAAGGACAGGAACCGCCTGCGCGACGCCGCCGACCGGGTGACGCGATTCGCCGAGGAACTGGACAGCGTGCGCGAGCGTGCCGGCATCATCCGCGAGCAGATGGTGGACACACGGGCCGAGCAGATGAACAAGTCCATGCTCGTGCTCGCCGTGGTGACCGTGGTGTTCGCCCCTATGACGCTCATTTCCGGCATGTTCGGCATGAATGTGGGCGGCATTCCCGGCAATACCGATCCCGAGGCCTTCTGGGCGCTCGCTGTCGCCATGCTGGTGCTGGGCTTCGTGCTGCTGTGGTTGTTCCGCAAGCTGAAGTGGATCTGAGCCCCAGGGCCGGTGTGTCCTACGCATCAGCCATGGATGAAACCCGGGCGAAGCCCTCCCGGCTTCGCTCGAAGGCTGGGGCCGAGCCTCTGAGGCGGAGATATCGAACGTAACGGAAGTGTCGTTAGCCTGTCGCCGGGCCGTCAACGCTTGCGCGGCAGGTGGTGTGCGCATCGGACCCTCGGGAGGTTTTCACCATGCGCACCGTGAAATCGTTTACTCTCATGCTGCTCGCCGGCGTTGCCCTGGCCTCGCCTGTCTTCGCCCAGGAGAAGGCGGCTTCCGCCCCCTCGGAAGGATCGGCCTATCCGGCGATCCTGGTGGGACAGGCGGTGCTGCCCGCCGCCAGCTTCGTGGCCGCGCCTGCGGACGCGTCGGCCGATCTGAAGACCTCCGGCAAGTTCACCAATGCCGACCGCAAGCGCATCGACCAGGTGGGCAGCGTGAAGGGCGTCAGCGTCCTCTCCGACAAGGCCGCCCCGCGTGAGACCGGCCTGTCTCTGCCGTTCGAGGGCCAGCCGGTGCAGGGCTTCTCCGGCATCGTCTCGGAAGGCGACGGCCGGTTCTGGGTGCTCACCGACAACGGCTTCGGCTCCAAGGCCAATTCGCCCGACGCCATGCTGATGGCCCACCGCCTGAAGATGGACTTCAAGGACGGCAAGATCGAGCGCCTCGCCACTATCTTCCTGCACGACCCGGACCGGAAGGTGCCGTATCCCATCGTCATGGAGGGCACCGACAAGCGCTATCTCACCGGCGCCGACTTCGACCTCGAATCGATCCAGGTGGTGGGTGACAGCATCTGGTTCGGCGAGGAGTTCGGCCCCTTCCTCATCGAGACCGACCTCACCGGCAAGGTGAAGGCCGTGTTCGAGACCAAGGTGGATGGCAAGCCGGCGCGTTCCCCCGACCATCCGGCGGTCAGCACCCCCTCGGCGCCGGACGGCAAGGTGGCGTTCAGCGTCTATCGCTCCAAGGGCTTCGAGGGCATGGCCCTGTCCCCGGACAAGACCAAGCTTTACGCGCTGCTCGAAGGCCCGCTGTTCGATGCGGCCACCGGCGGCAAGGAGAAGGTGGGCGAGAGCGAAGTGCTGCGCATCGTCGAGTTCGACATCGCCAAGCGCGACTGGACCGGCCGGTCCTGGAAGTATCCGCTGGCGGTGGCCGGCAACGCCATCGGCGACTTCAACATGATCGACGACACCCACGGCCTCATCATCGAGCGCGACAGCCTGGAGGGTTCGCGTTTCAAGGCCTGCGCCGAGGGCAAGGTGGAGCCGACCTGCTTCGACAAGCCGGCCAAGTTCAAGCGCGTCTACAAGGTGGAGTTCTCGCCCGAGACGGCCGGCCAGCTGGTGCGCAAGGTGGGCTATATCGACCTGCTCGCCATCAAGGATCTCAATGGCAAGGCGCGGCAGGGCGGCACCGAGGGCGTGCTCGACATGCCCTTCTTCACCATCGAGAACGTGGTGATGGTGAGCCCCACCGAGATCGTGGTGGGCAACGACAACAACCTGCCGTACTCCGCCGGCCGCAGCCCGCAGAAGAACGACGACAACGAGTTCGTCCTCCTCTCCGTGCCCGAGCTGCTGAAGGGCAACTGATACCTTCGGCTTCGGTCTTCGACCGATGCCGAGTGGGTTACGCTCAAGCCCGCGCGGACAAGACGGACGACTGCGCAAACGAAAAGGCCGGGCACGCAGGTGCCCGGCCTTCATCATTCTGGGGAATTGGCGGAGCCTACTGCCCG
This sequence comes from Xanthobacter oligotrophicus, assembly GCF_008364685.1. GTDB lineage: Bacteria > Pseudomonadota > Alphaproteobacteria > Rhizobiales > Xanthobacteraceae > Xanthobacter > Xanthobacter oligotrophicus. Next base: position 55,741 of record NZ_VTTL01000002.1, on the reverse strand, counting down.
GCGGCGAACACGCTGGGGAAGGGCCGGCCGCGCACGTCGTAGACGGTGGCGTAGGTGACGCCTTCCCGCTCGATCTTGACCAGGGTCGGCGCCTTCACGTCGGCGCAGTAGAACTCGCCGAGGCGCAGGTAGAAGTCCGCGTTGCTGCTGTCGTAGGTGGTTTCGTAGCGGGGGCCGAGCTCGGCGGCGGCGGCGAAGTAGGGCCCGCAGACCGCCACCCGCAGCTTGCGTCCCTGAGGCAGGGACCGGCGGTGCTGCTCCACATATTCGTCCAGCTCTTCCGTCGCCTGCTTGAAGGCGAGGCCCCAGTAGTCGAGCATGAACTTGCTGTCAGCGCCCTGAATGCCACCCGCCAGATGGTTGTAATAGGTGTATTCATAAGGGTGAAGGTTGCGGAAGGCTGCCGCCGGCATGGCAAGGCCCACCAGGAAGGCGGCCGCCACGGCGCCCTGGGCGAGGCGCGGCAGGCGCTGCGCCTTCTCCCACAGCCAGGAGGCGGCGACGCCGCCGAGCAGGGCCAGGGCCGGCGTCACGAACACGAAGTGGCGGATGCCGTTATAGACCACCGGCCGGGCCGTCACCGTGAGCAGCACGGGGAAGAAGGCGGCGGTGACGATCAGCACCAGCCGGGCGCGCTTGGCCGGCGTGTCACGTCCGAACAGGGCGGACACCACGGCTCCCGCCGCGCCGGCAAGGGCGAGGCCGAGGAACAGTTCCGGCATCTGCACCGAGAACAGGGTGGGCACATAGGAGCGCGGCATGTCCGGCACGAGGATCGGCCGCCCCTCGAACATCTCGCGCCAGGGCACTTCCCAGAAGTTGGAATAGTATTTCAGCGCCACCAGGGGGTTGAGCGGCTCCGCCACGCCCCAGGGCCACAGGATGCCCAGCACGAAATAAGCCAGCGGCAGGCCGAGGGCGAGGAGGCCGGTGAAGCCCAGGCAGCGCTTCAGCGCCGCCTTCAGGCCGAGGTGCCGGGCTTCCGTGACGAACAGGAAGCCGATGGCGGCGAAGATGAAGACGCCGCACATCAGTCCCATCACCCGGGTGCCGATGGCAAGGCCGAGGGACAGGCCGAACAGGGTCACCGTGCGCGGGGAGGGATTGGGGAATTCGTCGAAGGCCCGCACAGTGGCATAGAGAACGCCCGCGACCGCCACGGCGAAGGGCGCGTCCTTCACGTTCATGAAGATGTGCCCGTAGAACAGCGGGCAGATCATGAGCAAGGCCATGGCGGCGAAGCCGCCCCAGGGGCCGGCGAGGCGCCGCCCGATGCGCCAGACGATGAAGAAGCCGCCCACGCCCACCAGCGCGCCCAGCAGGCGGCGGATGTCGAACACGTCCACGAAGGGCATGGCCTTGGCGAGGGAGGCGGCGAGCAGGTCGAAGCCGCCGCCGTAATAATACAGGTTGACGAAGGAAAAGACCTTCCGCTGCGTCAAACCCGACGAGAAGTAATTGTACAGCAGGTCGCCGTACTGGGAATGGGTGAAGTCATCCCAGCCGAGTCCGTAATCGGAGAAGGTGAGGGCGGCGATGACAGTTACGGCCGCAAGCAGGATGACGGCGCAGGCATCCGCAACCGCGCCTGGCCGACGATCGATCTCTAGGAACGACATGAAAGGAGAACCCCGACGGACGACCAACTATTCCCGTGCACACCCACCGGTTGAAGCCCGAAGCTTCTTTGCCCCTGAGGTAGATATTACCATTCTACCGCAGCCGGTGGAGCGCGTGACAGCTAAGATGGAGTAGCGTCCAATCGCAACAAAATTATGCTGTGCAATGCAAAATTTTAAGGCAAATCCGGTGTGAAATTGCGGCGGATTGTCCCCGCGACGCAAGGAGAGGTGTCCGGATCATCTTGGCGGCGCTGAATCGTTCACCATAGAGAGAAGAATTTGCTCAGCGTTTTTGCTTCGGCGGCGAAAGGGCCTCCCGGCGGGCGCCGGGAGGCGAGAGGCACAGAACCCCTTCGGATCAGACAGCCTTGCTGTACAGTTCCGCGACGTAGTCCCAGTTCACGAGATGGTCCACGAACGCCTTGAGGTAGTCGGGGCGGCGGTTGCGGTAGTCGATGTAGTAGGAGTGCTCCCACACGTCGACGCCGAGGATGGGGGTCGCGCCCTGCACCAGCGGGTTCTCGCCGTTGGGGGACTTGAGCACCACGAGCTTGCCGTCCTTGAGGGCAAGCCAGGCCCAACCCGAGCCGAACTGGCCGACGCCGGCGGCAATGAAGTCTTCCTTGAACTTCTCGACCGAGCCGATGTCCTCGATGATCTTCTTCTCGATCTCGCCGGGGATGGCGCCGCCGCCGTTCGGCTTCATCCAGTTCCAGAAATGCAGGTGGTTGTAGTGCTGGCCGGCATTGTTGAAGAGCGGGGCGTTCTTGCCGAACGAGCCCTTGACGATCTCCTCCAGGGATTTTCCTTCAAATTCAGTTCCCTTTAGGAGATTGTTGCCATTGTTCACGTAGGCGAGGTGGTGCTTGTCGTGGTGGTATTCCAGCGTCTCGCGCGACATGTAGGGGGCGAGGGCGTCATAGGCGTAGGGCAGTTCGGGCAGCGTGAAGGACATGAAACGTCTCCGCAATTTATCCGGCGTCGTGCTCGGGGCGAAATCGCTGCCCCGGCGCCATACCGGGTATACGACATGTCCGAGCGAGCACCTAGATAGGGCGGCCCCTGCCTTCAAACAACCTTGATGCGGCCGATTTTCCCGGCGAGGTACCACCTTTGGTGTATAGCGGCCTTGAGCCGGCAAGCGGGAGTGGGGTGGCAGATGTGGTGGTTCCTGGTCCTTCTCGGCGTTCTGATCGCTCTGGCCGGGGTTGCGGTCATCGCGCTCGGTGTCTCCATTTTCGTGTCCACCTTCGGCAATACCCTGATCACCACCGGGGCCGTGGCGGCCTCGGGTGGGTTCGTCATTACCGCCATGGGGCTGGTTCTGCGCCAGCTTGAGCGTCTCTCCCAGCAGGTCGAGCGGAGCTATACCGGCGCCGAGGCCCCCGCCGAAGGCAGCTATCCGGCGCGCGTCGGCGGCCGTGGCGCCCAGGCCCGCCTCGGCGCAGATGATCTCGTGCCGCCGGAGCCGGAGGCCATCGCCGCTGAGCCCGCCCCCGCCGCGCTTCCGCCGGTCGAGACCCGCGAGCGGATCGCGCCGCCCTCGCGTAACGCTCCGCTTCCGCCGCCGGCCGAGCCGGAGGCCGAAACCGTCGATCCCATGCTGGAGGCGCGCCGCCAGCGGTTGCAGCGCCGGGCCGAGCCGCAGCAGCCCCAGCCCCCATCCGGGGCGACGCCTCCTCCCGCCCCGCCGCGTCCGCGCACTGGCTACGAGCCGCCCCCGCGCCCGGCCCGCCCGGGGCCCGAGCCGCAGCCGGCCCCGGCGGTGCCCCCCGCTCCGCCGCCCCGGCGCGAGCCGGAGGAGCCGCGCATCCTGAAGTCCGGCATCGTCGGCGGCATGGCCTATACCCTTTATTCGGACGGCTCGATCCAGGCCGACCTGCCCGACGGCGTGGTGCGCTTCGCCTCGCTCCAAGAGCTGCGCGACCACGTGGCGCAGTCCCAGGGCGAGCGCTGAGCCGCACGGCAACCCGAGGTCGGCACGACTGCGCGCGGCCGGGCCAGCCCCCTGACGGTGCGGCCCGCTGCTCGTTCCGGTGAGGCCCCTCCGCCTGACTGAAGCTCCGTCTTCCGGGGCGTTGAGGCGGGGCCTCGCATGCGGCGGTTCGCCCTTCTTCCCCCTTCGCGCGCACGCGCTTTGGCTCTATGGAGCGGCTTTCCGTTCCCGCGCCGGGCTCACCGCCCCGTGCGCCGCTTCAGGTAGCCTGCCCATGTATCCGAGCGAATCCGGCCTGCCCTTCGACGATATCCGCCAGCTCATCGCCACCATGCCCGGCCCGTCCGAGGGGGCACGGGAGGCGGCGCTGGCGCGGCAGGAACAGCTGGTGAAGCCGTTCGGCGCGCTGGGCCGGCTGGAGGCCATCGCCGCCCACCTTGCCGCCTGGCAGGGCAATTCCATGCCCACGGTCAACCGGCCCATGGTGGCGGTGTTCGCCGCCACCCACGGCATCGCCGATCGCGGGGTCTCGCCCTATCCCGGCGCGGTGACCAAGCAGATGATGGCCACCTTCACCGCCGGCAAGGCGGCCGTGAACCAGATCTGCGCCACGTTCGACGCCGGACTGCGAGTGTTCGACCTCGCCCTCGACTATCCCACCCCGGACATCACGCAGGGCGCAGCGCTTGACGAGAAGGCCTGCGCCGCCACCATGGCCTTCGGCATGGAGGCCATCGCCGGCGGGTCGGATCTTTTGTGCCTCGGCGAGATGGGAATCGGCAACACCACCATCGCCGCCGCCTTGTGCCACGGCCTCTACGGCGGCACGGCGGAGGAGTGGGTGGGCGCCGGCACCGGCTCCACGGGCGAGGTGCTGGAGCGCAAGATCGCGGCGGTGCGCGATGCGGTGGCGTTCCACAAGGATCATCTGTCGGATCCGCTGGAGGTGTTGCGCCGCCTTGGCGGGCGCGAAATCGCAGCCATCGCCGGCGCCATCATCGCGGCGCGGCACGAGAAGGTGCCGGTGGTGCTGGACGGCTTCGTGGTCACCGCCGCCGCCGCAGTGCTCCACGCCCTCGATCCATCCTCCCTCGACCATTGCCTCGCCGGCCACGTCTCGGCGGAGAAGGCGCACCGCGCGCTGCTCGACCGGCTTGGCCTGCGGCCCATCCTCGACCTCGACATGCGGCTGGGGGAAGGCTCGGGCGCGGCGCTCGCCATCGGCGTGGTGAAGGCAGCGGTGGCGTGCCATCGCGGCATGGCCACCTTTGCCGAGGCCGGGGTTTCCGAGGGCTGAAGCTCAGGATTGAAGGGCGCGCGCGGGCGGGAAGGTCACTTCGGCCCGCGTGCCGCCGCCCGGCCGGCGCTCCAGCGCCAGCGCGCCGCCGTGCAGGCCCGCAAGGCCACGCACGATGGCAAGTCCCAGCCCGGCGCCGCGTCCGGTGGCGAGGTCGACACGGCTTTCTCGGGGATGGGCCGCCCCCAGCGGGAGTTCGCGCTCGGCGATACCCGGCCCGGTGTCCTCCACCGCGACGAACGGCACGCCATCCCCCCCGATGCCTGCCAGCAGATGCACCGAGCCGTGGTGCGGCGTGAATTTCACGGCATTGGCCAAGAGGTTGAGGGCGATCTGGCGCAGCGCCCGCTCATCGCCCCACAGGCGCGGCGTTCCCGTCACTTCGGCGGTCAGGGTCACGCGGGCGCCGGCGGCCAGGGGCCGCATCATGGCAACGCAGTCCTCCGCCAGGGCATCGAGCCGTACCGGCGTTTCCATGAGGGTGCGGTGGCCGCTCTCGATGCGGGCGAGGTCGAGGAGGTCGTCGGCGAGGGCCAGAAGATGCTGGCCGGACGCATGAATGTCCCGCGCATAGCTGCCATAGGCCTGCACCCGGTGGGGGCCCAGCACCTCGTCCGCCATCATCTCGGAAAAGCCCATCACCGTGTTGAGCGGGGTGCGCAGCTCGTGGCTCATCTCGGCCAGGAACCTTGATTTGGCGAGGTTTTCCGCCGTCGCCTGTCGTGCCGCCACCTCCGCCGCCTCGGCCTTAGCCTCGGCCTTGCGCAGGGCTGCCTCCAGCCGCTGGGACCGCAGGACGAGCAGGCTCGCGGCGACCAGTGCCGCCGTGCCGCCGGCCACGGCTCCGGGACTTCCAGCCAACGCGCCGCCCGCCAGCGCCATCCCGAAGCTGCCGAGACCGGCGACCAGCCATGGGCCGGCAAGGCTGCGGGCAGGGCGGGGCAGAGGCAGGGGACGCGGGAGGGGGAGTCCGGCCGCCTGCGCCGCGGGCTCCGGCGGGGAGCTGGCGGCGGCGTCGAGCGGGGGGCAAAAGGGGCCGGACATGCGGCAGGAGCCCTTCGCGGACGGCGCGCCTCCGGGGAGAGACCTGCGCCGGGCCAGACGGATCATTGCTCCCAACACCTGGGGCCGTCGCGGTTAACGGGGGGTTAACGGGCCTTCGCCGAAAGTCCGGCCCCTTAACCTTTCAGGGCCGCCTCATGCGCATCAAGGACCTTGTGATGGCGACGCTGATCCTTGGCGCGCTCGCGCTTCTGGCGGGCCTGCTCAACCGGGAGGAAACGTTGGAGGGACATGCATTTGCTGTGGATGGCGACACCCTGGACCTCGCGGGCACCCGCGTGCGGCTGACCGGTATCGATGCCCCGGAGCTGAGGCAGGAGTGCATGCGGGCGGGGAAGCCCTGGGCCTGCGGCGAGGCGGCCCGCCGGGTGCTCCAGGAGGCACTGCGCGCGGGGCCGGTGACCTGCGCCGCATCCCGGCGCGACAAGTATGGCCGGCCGCTGGCGCTGTGCCGGGCCGGCGGTGTGGATCTGTCGGAACATATGGCGCAGCAAGGCTTTGCTGTGGCCTATCTCGGCCGCGCCTATGCCGGGGCGGAGGCTGAGGCGCGGGCGGCGGGGCGGGGCATCTGGGGCGGCAGCTTCCAGCCGCCGGTGGACTGGCGCGCGGCCCATCCCCACCGGTCCTGAGCGGTGTGGAGGGCTGCCGCAACCGCATGCCTTCGCCTTTCGCCACCCCGCCGCGGGGCCTTGCATGGCCGGGACAGGCATGGTCTTTCGCTTGTTAAAACAAGGCGAGGCTGGAGGCACCAAGGGCATGAAGCTTTACGATTCGAGTCGCGCGCCGAATCCGCGCCGCGTCCGCATCTTCCTAGCGGAAAAGGGTATTTCGGTTCCGACCGTGCAGCTGGACCTCGCCAAGCTGGAGCAGAAGTCGGACGACTTCACCCGCCTCAACCCCCGCCAGCGGGTGCCCGTATTGGCGCTGGATGACGGCACCGTCATCTGCGAAACCATTGCAATCTGTCGCTTTTTCGAGGCGCTGCAGCCCGAGCCCAACCTGTTCGGCCACACGCCGACGGAGCAGGGGCTGGTGGAAATGTGGCAGCGCCGGGTGGAGCTGGACCTGCTTTATCCCATCATGATGGTGCTCCGGCACCTCAATCCCGGCATGGCCGCCATGGAGGTGCCGCAGGTGCCGGAATGGGGCGAGGCGAACAAGCCCAAGGTATTGGCCGCACTCGACTTTTTCAACGAAGCCCTGGCCTGCCGGGAGTTCGTTGCGGGCGATCGCTTCACCGTGGCGGACATTACGCTTCTGGTGGCTGTGGATTTCATGCGGGTGATCCGCGTGGCGCTTTCTCCCACCCACGAAAATCTTGCCCGTTGGCATGCGTCCGTCTCGGCCCGTCCGAGCGCAAAGGCTTGAAATCATGAAGCTAAAGGTGGTCGGCTGCGGCGACGCGTTCGGCTCCGGCGGGCGGGGCAACAGCTGCTTCCTGCTGACCTCACAGGCGCACACGGCCACCCTCGACTTCGGCGCCAGCGCCCTCGTGAACTTCAACAGGTTCAACATCAGTTCGGCGGACATCGACACGGTGTTCATCAGCCACCTTCATGGAGATCACTTCGGTGGTATTCCATTCCTCCTATTGGATGGGCAGTACGTCCATCTTCGGGAGCGGTCGCTGGCCATCGTCGGCCCGCCCGGAACCCGGGCGCGGCTGACGGCGGCCATGGAAGTGCTGTTCCCCGGCATGGGGGAGATCGACTGGCGATTCGCCTGGAGCGTGACCGAGGTGGAGCCCGGCTCCGCCTCCCGCCACGGCCCCCTCACCCTGACCACCGCCGCGGTGGTCCACCCCTCCGGCGCGCCCTCCACAGCCCTGCGGCTGGAGGACGGCACCCACACCCTCGCCTTCTCCGGCGACACCCAGTGGACCGACGCGCTGCTGCCCATCGCCCACGGGGCGGATCTGTTCATCTGCGAGAGCTTCGCCTTCGAGGGACAGCCCTACGGCCACCTTGCCTACCGCACCATCGCCGACCGGCACGCCGACCTGGGCGCCCGGCGCATCCTGCTCACCCATATGGGCGACGAGATGTGGGCGCGCCGGGGGGAGGTGGACACCACCCATTTCATCGTGGCTGAGGATGGGCTCGAACTCGACATCTGAACCCGCCCTCGACGCCCTGGTGGCGCGCATCCGCGCCTGCCGGGTGTGCGTGGAGGCGCCGCGCGGCGCCCCGCTCCCCCATGCCCCGCGTCCGGTGCTGCGGGTGTCGGCCACGGCGGTCATCCTGGTGGCGAGCCAGGCGCCGGGCACCAAGGTGCATGCCAGCGGGCGGCCCTTCACCGACGCCTCCGGCGATCGGCTGCGCCAATGGATGGGGGTGAGCGACGACGAATTCTATGATGCCACCCGCATCGCCATCGCCCCCATGGGCTTCTGCTTTCCGGGGCAGGACGCCGCCGGCGGCGACCTGCCGCCCCGGCGCGAATGCGCGACCACCTGGCACGACACCTTGTTCGCGACCCTGCCGGCGTTCCGGCTGATCCTGGCGGTGGGCCGCCCGGCGCAGGCCTATCATCTGGCGCGGCTCGGCCTTGGCGCCCACCTGAAGGCGAACCTGACCCAGACCGTGCACCACTGGCGGGAGGTGCGCGCCGCCGGCATGGCGCTGGCGGACCCGGTGGCGGTCTATACGCTGCCGCATCCCTCCTGGCGCAACACCGGCTGGCTCAAGCGCAACCCCTTCTTCGAAGCCGACCTGCTGCCGCAACTTCAAGCCGACATCGCCCGCGCGCTGAGGCGGGGTGGGGGCGGATGAATCCTTCGGGGGAGAGAGGGGAAGCGGGCCAGCTCCTTCACGCGGTCATGCCCGGCCTCGTGCCGGGCATCCACGCCGTGCCGCTTGTGCCGACCTGCGAAAGCTGTTCCCGCCCCCACCGCGTGGATGGCCGGGTCAAGCCCGGCCGTGACGGTCTTTGGAGGCCTGTCCGCGACAGCCCACCCTTGCCCAGCCTTTAATCAACGCCCATATCTCGAGCTTTGAAGTTGAAGCTTGTCATGCGAATCAATTGGAAACTTCCATTCATTCCAAACTGGCTCCGCGCGCCTGCCCCGGAACGTTCGACGGCGCGGGAGACCGGCAACAGAGTTGAGACCATGAGCAACACAGCCGAACTCAGCGAAGACCTGGTCCGCTCCACCCTCGCCACGGTGCGCACCCCGGAGGGCGTCGCCCTCTCGGTGTCGCCCGCCCTCTCCGGCGTGGTGGTCACCTCCGGCAAGGTCTATCTTTCCATCAATGTGGACCCGGCCCAGGCCCGTGCCTGGGAAGGCGTGCGCGCCGCCGCCGAGGATGCGGTGAAGGCGGTTCCCGGCGTCGTCTCGGCGCTGGTGACCCTCACCGCCGAGCGCAAGATGGCCCCGCCGGCCCCCGCGCCCCAGGCCGCCCACGGGCACGGGCACGGACACGGACATGGCCATGGCCATGGCGCGCCGGCCCCGCGCGGCATCTCGGTGCCGGGCGTCGCCTCCATCATCGCCGTGGCCTCGGGCAAGGGCGGCGTGGGCAAGTCCACCACCTCCATCAACCTCGCCCTCGCCCTGCGCGACATGGGCCTCAAGGTGGGCCTGCTCGACGCCGACATCTACGGCCCCTCGGTGCCGCGCCTTTCCGGCGTCGCCCAGAAGCCGGAGACCACGGAAGACGGCCGCACCATGATCCCGCTGGAGAATTTCGGTCTCCAGCTCATGTCCATCGGCTTCCTGGTGGAGGAAGACACGCCGATGATCTGGCGCGGGCCCATGGTCATGTCCGCCATCTCGCAGATGCTGAAGGAAGTGAAGTGGGGCCCCCTCGACGTGCTGGTGGTGGACATGCCCCCCGGCACCGGCGATGCCCAGCTCACCATGGCCCAGCAGGTGAACCTTGCCGGCGCCGTCATCGTCTCCACCCCGCAGGACCTCGCCCTCATCGATGCGCGGCGCGGGGTGGCCATGTTCGAGAAGGTGAACATTCCCATCCTCGGCGTGGTGGAGAACATGTCCCACTTCATCTGCCCCCATTGCGGCGGGCGGTCCGACATCTTCGGCCATGGGGGCGCCCATGCCGAGGCGGACAAGATGGGCGTGCCCTTCCTGGGGGAGATCCCGCTGCACATGCGCATCCGCGAGATGTCGGACGCGGGCCTGCCCATCGTGGTGTCCGATCCCCAGAGCCCGCAGGCCACCGCCTATCGCCATGTGGCGCAGGGGGTGAAGGCGGCGCTGGATCGCGTCACCTCGTCCAGCAAGCAGGCCCCGCGCATCGTCATCGAGTGAGGCGACGGGCGCCACGGCCGGGCATTGCCCGGCCGTGGCGCGTCCTCCCGAGGGGGACACGCGGCCAAGCTTCCTTGACTTTAGGATAAGGCGGGCCGTGATCCCGCCGGCGTGCGTTGCCAGCGGGCGACGGGGTGCTCTAGAACAACGGTATGCCAGCCCTTGCGAGAGGCTGAGCCGCCAAGAAGTCTAGGGAGCCATCCATGAAACGCCGTGATTTCCTGACTGCCGCGGGTGCGGGCGTTGCCGCGTCTGCCGCTGTCGCCATGCCGGCCATCGCCCAGTCGGCGCCGGAAGTGAAATGGCGCTGCGCCTCCTCCTTCCCCAAGTCGCTGGACACCATCTACGGCGCCTCCGAGCTGATGGCGAAGCAGGTGTCCGACATCACCGACGGCAAGTTCCAGATCCAGATATTCGCGGCGGGCGAGATCGTCCCCGGCCTGCAGGCGCTGGATGCCACCCAGAACAAGACCGTCGAGATGAGCCACTCGGCGTCTTATTATTATGTGGGCAAGGACCCCACCTTCGGCTTCGGCACCGCCGTGCCGTTCGGCCTCAACGCCCGCCAGATCAACGCCTGGTTCCTGTTCGGGAACGGCCTGCCCCTGATGAACGACTTCTACAAGAAGTACGGCGTGGTGATGTTCCCCGGCGGCAACACCGGCGGCCAGATGGGCGGCTGGTTCCGCAAGGAAATCAAGACTGTGGCCGATCTGCAGGGCCTCAAGATGCGCATCGCCGGCATCGGCGGGCAGGTCTTGGCCAAGCTTGGCGTGGTGCCGCAGCAGCTCGCCGGCGGCGATATCTATCCGGCGCTTGAAAAGGGTACCATCGACGCCGCCGAATGGGTCGGCCCCTATGACGACGAGCGCCTCGGCCTCTACAAGGTGGCGCAGTATTATTATTTCCCCGGCTGGTGGGAGGGCTCGGCGGCGCTGAACTTCTTCGTCAATCAGGAGAAATTGGCCGAGCTGCCGAAGAATTACCGCGCCGCGCTCACCGCCGCCATGGCGCAGGCCAACGAGAGCATGCTCGCAAGCTACGATGCCAAGAACCCCATCGCGGTGCAGAGCCTGGTGAAGGCCGGCACCCAGCTGCGCCGCTACCCCAGCGATGTGATGGACGCCGCCTACAAGGCGTCGCACCAGCTTTATGACGACATCGCTGCCAAGAACGAAGACTTCAAGAAGGTCTATGAGGACATGAAGGCGTTCCGCAACAACGCCTATCTGTGGTGGCAGATCGTCGAGTTCACCTATGACGACTTCATGGTGCGCGCCCGCACCCGCGGCTGAGCCATCCGCCTTCGCTGACGAGAAAAGCCCCGGAGCGCTGCTCCGGGGCTTTTTGTTGAGCGGCTCGGGCCGGAGCGTCAGCCGCCGATGCGGTCGAAATCGGCGATGCCGCGGGTGGCGGCGCGGATTTCATCCAGCAGCTTCAGGCGGTTCTCGCGCAGGGCCGGGTCTGGATCATTCACCGTGACCGCGTCGAAGAAGGCGTCCACGGGGGCGCGCAGGTCCGCGAGGGCGGTCATGGCGGTCTCGAAGTCTTCCTTTGCCACGGCGGCGGCGACGCGCGACTTCACCTGCTCGATGGCGTCGGCGAGGTGGTCTTCCGCCGGCTCCTTGAAGAGGGTGGAATTGGTGGGGCCGGTGAAGGCGCGGCCGTCCTTCTTCTCCTCGATGCGCAGGATGTTCACCGCGCGGCGATAGCCGGCCAGCAGCGTCTTGCCGTCCTCGGTATCGAGGAAGCGGGCCAGCGCAGTCATGCGCTCCACCAGCAGGAACAGGTCGTCCTGCCCCTCGAGGGCGAAGACCGCATCCACGAGGTCGTGGCGGGCACCATGCTCGCGCAGGTGGACTTTCAGGCGATCGGCGAAGAAGGAGAGGAGGTCGATGGCGTGCGACGCCACGTGCCGCCCCGCGAACTCAGCGCTGATTTTTCCAACGATCCTTACAGTCAAGCGGAGCTCACCGGAGCCCGTTTCCTCGGACGGCCGCGAGGCGATCTGGGACAGCCGATAATCACAGGCTGCATCAAACAGATCAACCAAGTGCAAGCGCAAGCCGTTCTCAAGAATAGTCCTGATCACGCCAAGTGCCGAGCGGCGCAGTGCGTAGGGATCCTTCGAGCCAGTCGGCTTCTCATCGATCGCCCAAAACGCTTCCAAAGTGTCGATCTTGTCCGCCAGCGCGACGGCGATGGAGACAGGCGCCGTGGGCACCCGGTCGCCGGGGCCCTGCGGCTTGTAGTGCTCCTCGCAGGCGGCGGCGACTTCCGGGGCCAGCCCCTCGTCCTGCGCGTAATAGCGGCCCATGAGGCCCTGAAGCTCGGGGAACTCGCCCACCACCTCGGTGAGCAGGTCCGCCTTGCAGAACAGCGCCGCGTCCTCGGCCAGCGCCGGCACGGCGCCCACCTTCGGCGCGATCTCCACCGCGAGGCGGCGGATCCGCTCGATGCGCTCGGCCTGCGAGCCCAGCTTCTCGTGGAAGGTGATGGACTGGAACCGGGGCATCCGGCTTTCCAGCCCGTTCACCCGGTCCGTATCCCAGAAGAATTTGGCATCCGACAGCCGCGCGCGGATGACGCGCTCGTTGCCGGCGACGATGGCCGCGCCGCCGTCGCTCGCCACGAGATTCGAGATGAGCAGGAAGCGGTTGGCGAGGCGCCCGGTCTTCGGGTTCTTCAGCACGAAGCACTTCTGGTTGGCGCGGATGGTGGCGCGGATGACTTCATCCGGGATATCGAGGAAGCGCTCCTCGAACGATCCCATGAGCACCACGGGCCATTCCACCAGCCCCGCCACCTCGTCCAGCAGCCCCTCGTCCTCCACCAGCTCCAGCCCGTTGGCCAGCGCCAGGTCCTTGGCATCGTTGAGGATGATGTCCTTGCGGCGGTCGCGATCGACAACGACTTTCGCGGCCTCGAGCTTGGCCATCCAGTCGTCCAGCCGCTTCACCGTGATCGGTGCGGGGGCGAGGAAGCGGTGGCCGTAGGTGACGTTGGAGGAGACGATGCCGTCCACCTCGAAGCGCACCACCTCCGGCTCGTCCCCCTCCGCCCCGAAGGTGGCGACGATGGAATGCAGCGGCCGCACCCAGCGCAGGCTTCCCGAGCCCCAGCGCATGGATTTCGGCCAGGGGAAGCTGCGGATGATGGCGGGGATGATCTCCGCGATCACCTCGGGGGTGGGGCGGCCGGCCTTCTCCACCACGGCCACATAGAAATCGCCCTTCTTGGGGTCGCTCTGCACGCTGGCCTGATCGATGGAGGCGAGTCCCGCCGATTTCAGGAAGCCGGCGATGGCGCCTTCCGGCGCGCCCACGCGCGGGCCCTTCTTCTCCTCGCGCTGGTCCGCCTGCCGGCCGGGCAGGCCGTGCACCGCTAGCGCCAGCCGGCGCGGGGTCACGAAGGCCTTCGCGCCCTCATAGAGCAGGCCCCGTTCCACCAGCGCGTCGGTGACGAGCTTCCTGAGCTGCTCGGCCGCCTGGGCCTGCATGCGGGCGGGGATTTCCTCGGAGAAGAGTTCAATGAGAAGGTCGGGCATGGGATCAATCTTGATCAATCTTGGTCGCGCGGGGCGATGAAGGGGGCCGGAAGCGGGGGAGGGGCCGTCAGGCCGCCCCGCCGGCCACCGTCTTGAGCCAGGCGGCGCCGCAGGCCTTGGCCAGCTCGCGCACCCGCAGGATGTAGCTCTGCCGCTCGGTCACCGAGATCACGCCGCGCGCGTCGAGCAGGTTGAAGACGTGGGAGGCCTTGATGCACTGGTCATAGGCCGGCAGCGCCATCTCGTGCTTCTCGCCCTTGTCGCCGAAGGCGAGGTACTTGTGGCAGGCCTTCTCGGCCATGCGGAACTGCTCCAGCAGCATCTCGGTGTCGGCGGCCTCGAAATTGTGCCGCGAATATTCCTGCTCGGCCTGATGGAACACGTCGCCGTAGCTGATCTTCTCGTCGCCCTCGCGGCCGTTGAAATTGAGGTCGTAGACGTTCTCGACCCCCTGCACATACATGGCGAGGCGCTCAAGCCCGTAGGTCAGCTCGCCGGAGACGGGCGCGCACTCGATGCCGGCCACCTGCTGGAAGTAGGTGAACTGCGACACCTCCATGCCGTCGCACCAGCATTCCCAGCCGAGGCCCCAGGCGCCCAGCGTCGGGCTCTCCCAGTCGTCCTCCACGAAGCGCACGTCGTGCAGGCCCAGATCCACGCCGATGGCCTGAAGCGACTTCAGGTACAGCTCCTGAAGGTTGTCCGGGGACGGCTTCAGGATCACCTGGAACTGGTAATAATGCTGCAGGCGGTTGGGGTTCTCGCCATAGCGGCCGTCCTTGGGGCGGCGGGAGGGCTGCACATAGGCCGCCTTCCAGTGCTTCGGCCCCAGCGCCCGCAGGGTGGTGGCCGGGTGGAAGGTGCCGGCGCCCACTTCCATGTCGTAGGGCTGGAGGACCACGCAGCCCTGGTCCGCCCAGAAGCGCTGGAGGGTCAGCAGCAGGGCCTGGAAGGAACGGTCGGGCCGCATGTGGGCGGGAAGGGCGGGATCAATCATCATGTGCTCGCAAGGCCATTTCCGGCGGCTGTGCGGCCCGGTCGTCCCGGTGGTGGGCCGGCCGGGCGGCAGCGCCGCAGGCGCGCGGGACACTAGAGAGGCGCTGCCGCGATGGCAACTCGCCGGCGGGGATAACCCCGGCGCTCGGGGTTTCCGGCCCGGGATGGCCGTGCGTTCCGGTTCGCTTCGGTCAGGTAGAGGCGGTGCCCGGCGCGGGCGAATGCGGGCGCCTACCCCTCCGCATCCGCCTGCCGGGCGGGGTGGGCGGCGATGAAGGCGGGATGGGTCGCCGCCAGCGCCTCTACCCGCAGGATGCGGGGATAGGCCTCCAGCGGAACGTTGAAGCGGCGGGCGGAATAGAGCTGCGGGATCAGGTAGAGGTCGGCAAGGCCGGGCTCATGGCCGAAGCAATAGCCCTCCTCGCCGATCAGCTGCTCCACGGCGTGGAAGCCATCCGTGATCCAGCGGGCGATCCAGGCGGAGACGGCCGTCTCGTCCTGCTTCAGCTCGCGGCGCAGCATGGTGAGGGGCGACACATTGTTGAGGGGATGGATGTCGCAGCCGATGAGCGCCGCCACCGCGCGCACCTTCGCCCGCGCCACCGCCGTCGCCGGCAGCAGCACCGGTTCCGGATAGGCCTCCTCCAGATATTCGAGGATGGAGGGGGACTGGGTGAGCACCGTGCCGTCGTCCAGCACCAGGGTCGGCAGGCGCTCCTGCGGGTTGAGGGCGGCATAGGCCGGGGCATGCTGCTCGCCGCCATTGCGCACCAGATGCACCGGCACCTGTTCCGCCGCGATGCCCTTCAGGGCGAGGGCGATGCGCACCCGGTAGGCCGAGGTGGAGCGCCAGTAGGTGTAGAGCCGCACGGCGCTCACCCGTGCGCCGGCAGGATGGTGCCCCGGCAGGCGCCGAAGCCGATGGAGACGAAGCCCTCGCGCGTGGCACGCCCGGTGATGATCACCGTGTCGCCATCCTCCAGAAAGCGCCGGGTTTCGCCGGAGGCGAGGGTAAGGGGCGCCTTGCCGCCCTGGGACAGTTCCAAAAGGCTGCCGTAACTGTCCGGCGTGGGGCCGGAGATGGTGCCGGTGCCCATGAGGTCGCCGGGCGCAAGGTTGCAGCCGCCGGAGGTGTGGTGCGCCACGAACTGGGCGGCGGTCCAGTAGAGGTCGCTTGAGGAGCCGCGCGACAGGCGATGGGACGGCAGGCCCTTCTCCTTCAGCCCCGGCGTCTCGATGAGTACTTCCAGGGTGATGTCGAGGGCGCCCTGCGCCTGGTCGGCGGCGTCGAGCAGATAGGGCAGGGGGGTGGGGTCGCCTTCCGGCCGGGCGGGCTGGGGGATGCGGAAGGGCGCCAGCGCCTCCGGCGTCACCACCCAGGGCGACACGGTGGTGATGAAGTTCTTGGCGAGGAACGGGCCCAGCGGCTGGTATTCCCAGCCCTGGATGTCGCGGGCCGACCAGTCGTTGAGCAGGCAGAAGCCGGCGATGTGCTCGCTCGCCCCATGGATGGAGACCGGCTCGCCCAGGGCGTTGCCCGGCCCGACGAAGATGCCCAGCTCCAGCTCATAGTCGAGGTTGCGGCTCGGCCCGAAGGTCGGCTCCGCCTCGTCCGGGCGCTTGCGCTGGCCGTTGGGACGGCGCACGTCGAAGCCCGAGTGGCGGATGGAGGAGGCCCGCCCGTGATAGCCGATGGGCACGTATTTATAGTTGGGCAGCAGCGGGTTATCCGGCCGGAACAGCTTGCCCACATTGGTGGCGTGGGAGATGCCGGCGTAGAAATCCGTGTAATCGCCGATGGCGGCGGGCAGGTGCAGCGTGCAGTCCGCCGCGCGATGCAGCAGCCGGCCGGCGTGGGGCTCCACGGTAGCCCGCTCTGCACCATTGGCATCCAGAAGCCGAACGAGACGGGCGCGCAGCGCGGCGCGCGGCGCGGTGCCGAGGGCGAACAGGGCGTTGAGGGTGGCGCCTGCCGCAGCCTGCGCCGCGTCCTTGGCGGTCCCCTCGAACAGGCCCAGCTCCAGCGCCGCTTTGAGGTCCAGGATCTCGTCGCCGATGGCGACGCCCCCGCGCGGCTGCCCGCCGGGCGGGCTGAAGATGCCGAAGGGCAGGTTCTGGATGGGGAAATCGGTGTGGCCGTTGGCCGAGGCCACCCAGCTGGTGCGGGCGGGATCGTGGGTCGCGTCGATCATGGGAGAGGTCCGGGCAGTGGAGCAAGGAGGGAGGCCGCGCCGGGATGCATCACCGGCGCCGGCGCAAGGTCAGATGCGGAAGGCCAAGCCTCACCACGCATCCTTGCGGGTCGGGTCGAAGCGCTTCTTCAGGCCCGCCCAGCAGTCCACATAATCGGCCTGCAGCTGCGGCACGCCGGCTGCATAGGCGGTGACGCGCTGGGCCACGCGGGTCTCGAACATGAAGGCCAGCGTGTTCTCCAGCTTCACCGGCTTCAGCTCGCCGGTCGAGGCATGCTCGAAGGCCTGCTCGTCCGGGCCGTGGGGCAGCATCAGGTTGTGCAGGGAGAAGCCGCCGGGCTCGAAGCCTTCCGGCTTGGCGTCGTAGACGCCGTAGATGAGCCCCATGAATTCGGACATGATGTTGCGGTGATACCACGGCGGCCGGAACGTATTCTCCGCCACCATCCATCGCTCCGGGAAGATGACGAAGTCGATGTTCGCCGTGCCCGGCGTGCCCGAGGGCGAGGTGAGCACGGTGAAGATGGACGGGTCCGGATGGTCGAACATCAGCGCTCCCACCGGGGAGAAGGTGGTGAGGTCATACTTGTAGGGCGCGTAATTGCCGTGCCAGGCCACCACGTCGAGGGGCGACTGGCCGATGTCGGTGACGAACAATTCGCCGCCCCACTTCACGAACAGCTGCGAGGGCTCCTCCCTGTCCTCGTAGGCGGCCACCGGGGTGAGGAAATCGCGCGGGTTGGCAAGGCAGTTGGCGCCGATGGGGCCACGATCCGGCAGGGTGAAGGTGGCGCCGTAATTCTCGCAGACATAGGCGCGGGCCGGCCCGTCGATCAGCTCCACCTTGAAGATGACGCCGCGCGGGATCAGGCAGATCTCGCCGGGCGCGATGTCGATGACGCCGAACTCGGTGCGGAACCGCAAGGCGCCCTGCTGCGCCACCACCAGCAATTCCCCGTCCGCGTTGAAAAAGTATTCGTTCTCCATGGACGCCGTGACGAAGGCCATGTGGGCCGCCATGCCGCTCTGGCCGTCGGCGTCCCCTGCGGTGGTGAGGGTGGCAAGGCCGGTGAGGAAGGTGCGCTTGTCCTGCGGCAGCGGAATGGCGCTCCAGCGGTACTGGCCCAGCGTCAGCTCGCTCTCGTCGCGGGCCATGGGGGCGGTGCGGATGAGGCCCCTGTCCACCCGCCGGTAGTGGCCCGAATGCTTCACCGTGGGGCGGATGCGGTAGAGCCAGGACCGCTCGTTCACCGCCTGCGGCGCGGTGAAGGGAGAGCCGGAAAGCTGCTCGGCATAAAGCCCGTAGTTGATCTTCTGCGGCGAATTGCGGCCGATGGGCAAGGTGCCCTCCAGCGCCTCGGTTTCGAACGAATTGCCGAAGCCGGACATGTAGCCGGGCACGAGCGCGCTCTGGCGCACCGGCGCGCCAGTGAGGCGGGGTTGGGGCAGACTGTTCATGGCGTCCTCCGAATTTGGTTGCGACCATGACAGTTGAAAATGTAACTAACAAGCCATGACCACGCTCGACAGCACCCTCGACCTCGAACGTTTCCTCCCCTACCGGCTCAACCGCGTTGCCGCCGCGGTTTCGGAGCAGTTGCGGGAGGTCTACGGCCGCAAGTTCGGCCTCACCATCCCCGAATGGCGGGTGCTGGCGACGCTCGCCCAATCACCCCGCAGCACGGCGCGGGAGGTGGGCCGCCATGCCCGGCTCCACAAGACCAAGGTGAGCCGGGCGGTGCAGGGGCTGGAGGAACGGCGCTGGCTGTCGCGGGCGGAAAACCCGGTGGACCGGCGGGAGGAATTCCTGAGCCTCACCCCGCTGGGCGTCACCACCTACCGCGCCATCGTGCCCGACATGAGCGCCTTCGAGGCCCGCCTGTGCGCGGCCCTCGGGCCGGACGTCACCCAGGCGGTGCGCCATGTGCTGGACCGGCTGGAAGCGGTGCTGGGGCTGGAGGGCAGGCGGCCGCAGGACTGAGGGGGGAGGGGGCTGAGGCCCGCCTCCCGTGCCGGCCCCTCGGCTTCACAGCTCCTGCGCGGTGGGGCGGAACAGGATCTCGTTGATGTCCACCTCCTCGGGCTGGCTGATGGCGAAGGCCACCACCCGGGCGAAGCTCTCGGCGGGGATGGCATAGGCCGCGTAGAAGTCGGCGATGGCCTTGGCCACGTCGGGCTCGGAGACGCTCTGCGGCAGTTCGCTCTCCACCGCGCCGGGGGAGATGATGGTGGTGCGGATGTTGTAGGGCTTCACCTCCTGCCGCAGCCCTTCGGAGAGCATGCGCACGGCGGCCTTGGTGGCGGCATAGACGGAGCTGCCCGGACGCACCTTGTGGCCCGCCACCGAGGAGACGTTGATGATGTGGCCGCTCTTCTGCGCCTTCATGTGGGGCAGCGCGGCGGCGATGCCGTAGAGCACGCCCTTGATGTTCACGTCGATCATCCGGTCCCACTCGTCCACCCGGCCGCGTTCGAGGGGCGATTGCGGCATCAGGCCGGCATTGTTGAGCAGCACGTCGATGCGCCCGTGCGCCGCCACCGCCCCGTCCACCAGGCGCTTCACCTGCGCCGGGTCGGTGACATCGGTCTCGACGGCGGCGTCCGGGCCGAGATCGAGTTCGGTGGCCAGCGCCTGAAGGCGGTCGAGCCGGCGGGCGCCGAGCACGAGTTTCGCGCCCGCTGCCGCCAGATGCCGGGCGGTCGCCGCGCCGAGGCCGCTGCTGGCGCCAGTGATGACGACGACCTTGCCTGCGATGTTGTCGGACATGCTCGTTCTCCGGTTTTCGTTGGTATCAGGCAGCTCGGAGCCCGTTTGAAAATTCAGGGCAGTCAGTGCAGCAACCCCACCGTCATGCCCGGGCTTGTGCCCGAAGTCGGCCGTTGCCGACTTCGGTTCTCACGAGCTGGAACTCGGGAATACCCGAGTTCCAGGCATCCACGCCGAACCGCTCGGGAAAGCCTACGAAAGTCATTCCCAGCTTCTCCGCGTGGATGGCCGGAACCCGCATGTTTGCGGGTTCCGCTTCTCGGAGGCGGAAGTCGGCATCGGCCGACTTCGGGCACAAGCCCGGCCATGACGCTGCTAAGCACCTCAATGGTCAGCGAGAGCCCGACCGGTCACGCTTTGAGGCACTCTCTCAGCGGCCGATGGTGGCCATGAGCTGCTCGGGATAACGCTCCCCCTCCACATGGATCCCGGCCGCCGCCTGTTCAATGTCGGCGAGGTCGGCGGGCGAAAGGGTGATGTCGGCAGCGCCGAGGTTCTCCTCCAGCCGGTTGAGCTTGGTGGTGCCGGGGATGGGCACGATCCAGGGCTTCTGCGCCAGAAGCCAGGCCAGCGCGACCTGCGCCGGCGTCGCCTGCTTTCCGGCGGCGATGCGCTTCAGCAGGTCCACCAGCGCCTGGTTCTTCGCCATGGCCTGCGGCGTGAAGCGCGGCAGGATGCTACGGAAATCCCCCTCCGCGAGCTTGGTGTCCCGGCCCATGGCCCCGGTGAGGAAGCCCTTGCCGAGGGGGCTGTAGGCGACGAGGCCGATGCCCAGCTCCGCGCACGCCTGAAGGATGCCGTTGCTCTCCGGCCCGCGCGTCCACAGGGAATATTCGTTCTGCAGCGCCGTGACGGGCTGCACCGCATGGGCGCGGCGCACCGTCTGCGCGCCGGGCTCGGACAGGCCGAAATGCTTCACCTTGCCTTGCGCGATCAGGTCCTTGACTGCGCCGGCCACGTCCTCGATGGGCACGTTGGGGTCCACGCGATGCTGGTAGAACAGGTCGATGACCTCCACGCCCAGCCGCTTAAGCGAGGCCTCGCAGACCGCGCGGATGTGCTCGGGGCGGCTGTCCATGCCGGTCTGCTTGCCGGTTTGCGGGTCGATGGCGAAGCCGAACTTGGTGGCGATCACCACCCGCTCGCGCACCGGCGCCAGCGCCGCGCCGACGATCTCCTCATTGGTGAAGGGACCATAGACCTCGGCGGTGTCGAAGAAGGTCACCCCGCGCTCCACCGCCTGGCGGATGAGGGCGATGGCGTCCTTGGTGTCCAGGGCGTGGCCATAGCTGAAGTTGAGGCCCATGCAGCCGAAGCCCAAGGCCGAAACCTCAAGCCCACTGTTGCCCAGCGTGCGTGTTTTCATTGTCGTCTCCAGTGGGCTCGTCCAATGGGTTCGGGAACGGGTGCCCGGTGCGTCCATGAAAATAGGGCGTGGGCCATCCATGGATTAGCCGCTAAGATCTGCATGAACTCATGTTCTGGATTCATGAATGCAGCGCGAGGATCTGGTCGATCTCAATGCCTTCCTCGCAGTGGCCGAGGAGCGCAGCTTCACCCGCGCCGCCGCCCGGCTGGGCACCTCCCAGTCGGCGCTGAGCCACACCATCCGCCGGCTCGAGGCGCGGGTGGGCGTGCGACTGCTGACCCGGACCACGCGCAATGTCGCGCCCACGCAGGCGGGCGAGCGGCTGCTCGGCACGCTCCGGCCGGCGCTGGAGAGCATCGGCTCGGAGCTGACCGCGCTGGCCGAGCTGCGTTCGAGGCCGGCGGGCACCATCCGCATCACCACCGCCGAGCATGCCGCCCGCACCCTGATCTGGCCGGCGCTGGAACGCCTGCTGCCGGACCATCCGGACATTCACGTGGAGCTGAGCATCGATTCCAGCTTCACCGATATCGTCGCCGGCCGCTTCGATGCCGGCGTGCGGCTGGGGGAGGCGCTGGCCAAGGACATGGTGGCGGTACGCATCGGGCCGGACCTGCGCATGGCCGTGGTCGGCGCGCCGGCCTATTTCGCGGCGCACCCCATGCCTCGGACGCCGCAGGACCTCGCCGAGCACAATTGCATCAACCTGCGCCTCCTCAGCTCCGGCGCCCTCTATGCCTGGGAGCTGGAGCGGGACGGACGCGAAGTCCGCGTGCGGGTCGAGGGCCAGCTCGCCTTCGATAATATCGCCATGATCGTCCGCGCCGCCACGGCAGGCTTCGGGCTGGGCTTCGTGATGGAGGACCAGGTCGCGGCCGAGATCGCGGATGGGCGGCTGGTGCGGGTGCTTGAGGACTGGTGCCCGAGGTTTGCGGGCTACCACCTTTACTTTCCCAGCCGCCGCCAGCCCTCCGCGGCGTTCGCGGTGCTGGTGGAGGCGCTGCGCCACCGCCCGGCGGACGGCGCCCGATAGGCCCGGCTGGCGTCGTCACTCCAGCCGCACGCGCAGCAGCCGCAGGGCGTTCAGGGTCACCAGCACGGTGGCGCCGGTGTCCGCCAAAATCGCCGGCCACAGCCCGGTGATGCCGGCGATGGTGGTGACGAGGAACACCGCCTTCAGCCCAAGGGAAATGGCGATGTTCTGGTGGATGTTGCCCATGGTGCGCCGGGACAGGGCGATCATGGAGGCAACGTCCTTCACCCGGCCATGGAGGGCTGCGGCGTCCGCCGTTTCCAGCGCCACGTCGGTGCCGCCGCCCATGGCGATGCCGATGTCGGCGGCGGCCAGCGCCGGGGCGTCGTTGATGCCGTCGCCCACCTTGGCCACCACCGCGCCCTCTTGCTGCAGCTCGCCGACGATCCGCAGCTTGTCCTGCGGCAGCAGCTCGGCGCGCACCTCGATGCCCAGCTGCTGGCCGATAGCCTCCGCTGTGCGCCTGTTGTCGCCGGTGAGCATCAGCGTGCGGATGCCCTCCCGCTTTAGCGCGGCAAGGCCCGCGGGGGCGTCGGGGCGGGGCTCGTCGCGCATGGCGATGGCCCCGGCGATGGCGCCGTCGGCCACCAGCAGGGAGACGGTCTTGCCGGCGTCGTTCAGCGCCGCGATCTGGTCGGCCTGCGCCTGTGTCAAAGGCGCGCGCGCGGCGGCGGCCTGGGGCGAGCCGAGGAACACCTCGCGCCCCTCCACCTGCGCCGACA
The DNA here is from genome assembly GCF_008364685.1 of Xanthobacter oligotrophicus. Classification (GTDB taxonomy): domain Bacteria; phylum Pseudomonadota; class Alphaproteobacteria; order Rhizobiales; family Xanthobacteraceae; genus Xanthobacter; species Xanthobacter oligotrophicus. The sequence continues at coordinate 32,928 of NZ_VTTL01000002.1, read as the reverse complement.
CGCCCTTGCCGCCCAGCGCCTGCGCCGCTTCGGCCGGGGGAATGGCGATGGCGTCCGCCGCCGCCCGGTCAAGGATGGCCTTGGCGAGAGGGTGGCTCGAACCCGTCTCCAGCGCCGCCGCGAGGCGCAGCACCTCGGCTTCCGGCTGGGCGAAGGCGATCACGTCCGTCACCTGCGGGCGGCCCTGCGTGAGGGTGCCGGTCTTGTCGAAGCAGACGGTGGTGACCTTGCCCGCCGTTTCCAGCACGGCGCCGCCCTTCAGCAGCAGCCCGCGCCGCGCCCCGGCGGAGAGGCCGGCGGCGATGGCGGCGGGCGTCGAGATCACCAGCGCGCAGGGGCAGCCGATGAGGAGGATGGCAAGACCCTTGTAGATCCAGGCATCCCACGCCCCGCCGAGCAGCAGCGGCGGGATGACCGCCACCAGCGCCGCCACCACCACCACGCCGGGGGTGTAATAGCGCGAGAAGCGATCGATGAGCCGCTCGGTGGGCGCGCGCTTTTCCTGCGCCTCCTCCACCAGCTTCACCACCCGGGCGATGGTGTTGTCCTCGGCGGTGGCGGTGACGCGCACCCGCAGCGCCGCCTCCCCGTTCACGGTGCCGGCGAAGACGGTGGCGTCGGGCCCCTTGCGCACCGGCACGCTCTCGCCGGTCACCGGGCTTTCGTCGATGCCGCTCTCGCCGGCGACGATGAGGCCGTCCGCGGAAATCCGGTCGCCGGGCCGCACCAGGATCACCTCGCCCACGACGAGGCTGGCGGCGGGCACCTCGATGGTGGCGCCGCCGCGCTCCACCAATGCGGTCTTGGGCACCAGTGCCGAGAGCGCGCGGATGCTGGCGCGCGCCCGGCCGGCGGCGACGCCTTCCAGCAGTTCGCCCACCAGGAACAGGAACACCACCGCCGCCGCTTCCTCGGCCGCGCCGATGATGACGGCGCCCGCCGCCGCGATGGTCATCAGCATCTCGATGGTGAAGGGCATGCCATTGGCCGCCGCCGCGATGGCGCGGCGGGCGATGGGCACGAGGCCCACCAGCATGGCGGCAAGATAGAGCCAGGATTGCACCGCCGGGACGAAGGTGCCGACGCCGAAGGCCGCCACCAAGGCGAGGCCGCTCAAAAGGGTGAGGCGCGCCTTGCCGGTGGACCACCAGCTGCCGTCGGCGGCGGGGGCAGCGCCATGATCATGGCCGCCGGCTTCGGCGTGGTCGTGATCTGCGTGATCGTGGCCCGCATGGTCGTGGCCGGAATGATCGTGCCCCGCGTGGTCATGTCCCGCATGGTCGCCATGGTCGTGCGCCTTGCGCTGCCCGCCGCCGGATGCGAGCGGGGTGAGGGCGTAGCCCATGGGGGAAAGGCGTCCGGCGAGGGGGGCAAGGTCGGCATCCGGGGCGTGGCGGATCACCAGCGTGCCGGCCGCCACCGAGACCTCCGCTTCCGCGACGCCGGCGATGCGCAGCGTGGTGCCCTCGATCTTCGCGGCGCAGGAGGCGCAGTCCATCCCGGTTACCCGGAACCGGCTTTGAACGAGAGGGGCGGTCATGATGCGGCCTTTCTTTGCGTCACGCTGCGGATCCTAGATGCTCTAGTCACTAGAGGAGCAAGCCCCAATGTCGCGTCCCATGTCGCACTCATCGTCCGAAAATTTTCCCGATCTGCTGCCCATCGGCGCGGCGGCGCGCTTAAGCGGGGTGAAGGTGCCCACCATCCGCTTCTATGAGGAGATCGGCCTGATGCCGGCGCTGCCGCGCACCGAGGGCAACCGCCGGCTCTACAGCGCCACCCACCTGCAGCGGCTGGCCTTCATCCGCCACGCGCGCGAGCTGGGCTTCGACATCGAGGCCATCCGCACCCTGCTGACGCTGCAGGACCGGCCCGAGCAGTCGTGCGCGGCGGCGGACGAGATCGCCAGCGCGCGGCTGATCGAGGTGCGCAGCCGCATCGCCGCTCTCAGGGCGCTGGAAGCAGAACTTCAGCGCATGGTGGACGGCTGCGCCCATGGCCACGTGGCACAGTGCAGGGTGATCGAGACGCTTTCCGATCACGGACACTGTCAATTTCATAACGGCCACCGTGAAAATATTGAGAACAGCTGAGTTTCAGGCGCTCTCCCAAGCTTTTCCGGCGCGATGACGCAGCGGTTGTGAAAGACTTGACACATCGCGGCTCTTGGGGTCTCTCATTGGGCTCTCTCATGGCCCATGCTTCGCGCACTGGCAAAAGTCCTCCTGTCGATCACCGGTCCGGTGTTCCGCCGCGCCGTTTCGGTCGTCGTGGTGGCGTGCCTGGTGGCGAGCCTCGTGGCCGGGTCGTTCGCAAGCGCGATGGAAGAGCATCACGTCTACGACGTGGACGGCGCCCTGGAAGAGCTGGCCGGGACCTCCGTCGCGCTGGCGAGCGCCGATGTGTCAAGCATCGACCTGTCGCCCGTCGAGGCATCCATTGCCGACCCCTCCCTCGCCGCCGCGGATGCCAAGGTGTTCGGCGCCGCGCATGACCCGGCCCAGCCCCAGCCTGCCTCGGACCATGACTGCCACGGCTGCGCCATGGCGGTGCCCGATGCCCCGGCCGCAGGCACGGCCCAGCGGCTGCGCTCCACCCCCGTGGTCCTGCCCGCCCGCCTGATCTGAACCTTCTGCTCGCGCGCTGACGCCTCGCGTCGGCGATCCGCTATCAGACTTTGGATCAGATCATGTCGCCTCGTGCCCTCGCGCTTGCGCTTGGGGGAGCGCTCGCGCTGCTTCACGCGTCGCAGACGCGCGCCGAAACCGCCCGTCCGCTGACCCTCACAAGCGCCCTCGCCAGCGCCCTTGTCGCCAATCCGCGCCTCACCGCGGCGGAGCGCGACATCGGCATGGCGGCGGGGCGCAACACCCAGGCCGGCGCGCTGCCCAACCCCAACCTCTCCCTCGAGGTGGACAATGCGGCGGGCTCGGGCTCCTACCAGGGGCTCGATCTCGCCGAGCAGCCCCTCCAGATCAGCCAATTGGTGGAGCTGGGCGGTAAGCGCGAGGCCCGCATGGCCGCCGCCGGCGCCGGGGTCGGCGTCGCCCGCTGGGAGCGGGAGGCGATCCGCCTCCAGGTGCTGGCGGAAACCGCGTCCGCCTTCGCCGCCGTGCTCGGGGCGCAGCAGCGCGCGCAGGTTCTGGAAACCCAGGTGACAGCCATCCAGCGGTTGGCGCCCCTGCTGCAGAACCGTGTCCAGGCCGGCGACGCCGTCGCCATCCTCGCCTTCTCCATCCGCCAGCGCTGGCTGGTGGTGATGGCCTGCCTCGCCGTCGGTGCCGTCGGGGCGTGGAACTTCACCCGCCTGCCCATCGATGCGGTGCCCGACATCACCAACGTGCAGGCGCAGATCAACACTTCCGCGCCCGGCCTCTCACCGCTGGAGACCGAGCAGCGCATCACCTTTCCCATCGAGACCGCCATGGGCGGCCTGCCGGGCCTGCAATACACCCGCTCGCTGTTCCGGCGCGAGACCAGGCCCGCCGCGCTGCCCGTCGCGGTGGCGGACGGCCCTGCTTCCTAGCCCCCAAGACCGGAGAACAGAACGTGCTGAAACCTCTCCTCGTCGCCGCGAGCCTCGTCGTCGCCGGCCCCGCCCTCGCGCAGCATGCCCACGGCGCCCAGAAGGGTCCCAACGGCGGCCCCATGGAAGACCTCGCCGGGGTCCACGCCGAGCTGGTCGTCTCCGGCGAGACGCTCAACGTCCATGTCTTCGACGAGGCCGGAAAGCCCGTGGACACGGGCGGCTTCACCGGCTCGGTGCTGCTGGTGTCCGGCAACGACAGGAAGACCGTTCCGCTCGCCCCCGCCGGCCAGACGCTGGCCGGCAAGGCCCCGGCCGCCATCGCCAAGGGCACGGCCGCCACGCTGCTCATCAAGACGGCGGCGGGCAAGTCGGGCCAGGCGAAATTCACCACCCCCTGAGGCAGGAGCCCACCATGACCAACACCACGTTCCGGCGTCGCGTCGCGCCCTGGTGCGCGCTGGCGCTCATCGCACTGGCGGCATCGCCGGCGCTGGCGCTCGATCCGGTGCCGAAGGGCTATCGGGAGAAGCAACGTCACCAGTTCCGCGATGTGCAGCTCGGGCTCACCCATCCCGCAACAGACGGACGCAGCAAGCCGACGGGCAATGCCCCGACGGCCCCGGTCCAGCCCAAGCCAGCACCGGAGACCGGCACCGGCAAGTGACCTCAGCCGCTCCGCCGGACGGCGCAGGAGCGCGGGGTTGAGCCTTGGGCGGGGGAGTGCCGCCATCCCGCCCGGGCGGGATGGCGTAGCGGCGGCCGGTCCCTGCCGACCGCCGGTCTTTCCGCCGTGGAAAGCCCGCCTAGACCTCCTTGCTGTCCGGCGCCGGCGGGCGCACCGGCTGCCGGCTGCCGCGCTTGGCTTCGTACATGGCCCGGTCTGCGGCCTGGAGCAGGGCGCGCGGGGTGCGCCCGGTCTGCGGATAGAGCGCTATGCCGACGCTGACGCTGATCTTCAGCTCGGGATCGCCATCGGCCCCATAGGGGGCGCCCACATGGTCGATGATCCGCGCCACCACCGGTTCCGCCTCCGCTTCCGTGCGAACGGATTTCAGGATGACCGCGAACTCGTCGCCCCCGAGCCGCGCCAGCGTGTCGCCCTCGCGCAGGCAGGCCTTCAGCCGGTTGGCCACACCCTGCAGCAGGCCGTCGCCGGTGTCGTGGCCGTGGGTGTCGTTGATGGCCTTGAACCCGTCGAGATCGAGATAGAGCACGGCGAACGGCCCGCCCGCCTCGACGGCGGCGGCGAGGCGCCGCTCGAAGCGCCGCCGGTTCGGCAGTGTGGTGAGCACGTCGTGCTCGGCGAGGTGGGCGATCTGCTCCTGCGCCCGCACGCGCTCGGCAATTTCGCGCTGGAGCTTGAGATTGGCCTCGGCCAGCTGTTGGGTGCGCTCCTGCACCCGCCGTTCCAGCTCCTCATTGGCGCGGCGCAGCTCGGCGGTGGCGATCTTGCGTTCGGTGATGTCGATGAACAGCGCCACCACCCCCACCTTGCGGGCCGGGTCGTCGTGCGTGGGCTGCGACCACAGGGTGGAGGTGATCATGTTGAACCAGGCGCGCTGGCCGTCGCGATAATAGGCGATGTCGCGGCTGTGGCAGGTGTCGGCGTCGTAGACGGCGTCCAGCAACGCCTGGGCGAAATCGTCATTGGCCGGATCGTCGAACAGCACGGTTGCGAAGGGGCTTTCGCCGGCCCGCGCCGGCGACAGGCCGAGCATGCGCTCCGCCGCCGGATTGAAGGCCCGCACGTGGCCCCGCCGGTCGAGGGCGAGAGCCCCGCCCTGCATGAACTCAAGGATGCGGGTGAAGAGGATGTCGGGTTCAACCATGTCACAACTCGGGCGGAGCGGCAGGATATTGGCAACGCCGGAAATGGCAACACGAGGGCCGACGGGAGCCGCCGGGCCGCCGTCGCGTCGCCGACAGTGCCGCTGACGACGCGGCACCCACGCGCCTGCGCGCGCCTGCCTGTCCTCCTGCCCCGAGGTTCAGGGCGTTTCCGGTTCAGGCTCCGGCGCTGCCGTCTCCTTGTCCTCAGTCTGGGACAGGGCGTCGTAGAGCCAGCGGCGCAGGTCGCCGGCGAACATGGCGCCGGCCACGCGGGCGACCTCGCGGTGGTCATGGATGAAGCTGAGGGTGGGGATGGAGCTGATCCGGAAATAAGTGGCCAGCTCTCGCTCGGCGTCGGTGTCCACCTTGGCGAAGCGGATGTGGGGCTCGAACTCGGCGGCCAGCGCCTCGAACACCGGGGCCATGGTCTTGCACGGCCCGCACCAGTCGGCCCAGAAGTCGATCACCAGCGGCACGTCGCTCTGCCCGGTATGGGCATCGAAGCGCGCGGCGGTCAGTGCCATGGGGCGGCCGGTGAAGAGCTTTCCCCCGCAGGCGGCGCAGCATGCGGCCTTGGCATCCTCACCGGAGGAAAGGGGGGTGAGTGCGTCGCAGGTGGGGCAGGCGATGGTGCGGCCGGCGCGGCCGGGGTGGGGCATGGGATGTGTCATGGTTACAGCTCGGACTGTCTCGTGTGAGATCCATGCCGTGCGGGTTGCAAGAACGGGACCGCGCGCGCCAAGTGACCCGCGCCAAGGTGACCCGCGTGACGTGGCCCGCGTGACGTGATCGGCGTCCTGCACGGCACCGTGAAGCGCAGATCGCCCCCATCGCCCGTAATCGCTTGGCGGATCATTGCACCTGCGGCCGCAAGTGCTGCTATGGTCGCACAAAATACAAATCGGTCGGGGGGAATCTCATGGGAACGGTCAACGGCACACGCCGGCATTCGCGCTGGCTTCTCCTCGCCTTTTGCGTCATCGGCGCCACCGCGCAGGCGCAAACGCCGGCCGAGGCGCAGGGCCGCGCCGCCCCCGCCTTCCGCGAGCCGGTGACCCTCGCCAGCAAGGACGGCGTGCTCGAAGTGCGGCTCACCGCGCATCAGGGCGCCGCCCGCCTCGATACCTCAGCCGTTCCGGTGAAGAACGCGCTTTTGTTCGGCTACACCCTGGTGCAGGGCACGGCCTCCGACGGCACCGCCTCGGCGAGCGATGTCTATCCCGCGCCCACATTGCAGGTGGCCCCGGGCGAGACCCTGGTGATCCATCTGGAGAATGGACTGAAGGACCTCACCGTCCGCGATTTCTACGATCCCAACTATGCCGCGCGGGGCGCCGCCGTGCCGCTCCATCCCGCGCCGCTTTCGGAATCGCCCATCAACCTGCACACCCACGGCCTGCACGTGAGCCCCAGGGGCAATTCGGACAATGTGCTGCTGCACATGCCGGCGGGCACCGCGAACACCTATGTCTACCGCATCCCCGCCGACCATCCGCAGGGCGCCTACTGGTATCACCCGCACCTGCACACGCTCACCGCCGCCCATGTCTATTTCGGCCTGGCGGGCCTGCTCACCATCGGGCGGGCGGACGGCAATTTGCCGGTGGTGACGCGGCAGGCCATCCCCATCCGCAACATGGCGCTGCAATATAATTTCGTGTTCGACCGGCAGGGGCCTACGCCGCAGTTCAACAATGCCAACTGGCCGCAATTCGTCAGCACGCTGGAGCCGCCCGCGCCCGGCGCGCTTGCCGCCGGCACCTATCGCCCCGTGCTGGCGCCGGTGAACTTCACCAAGGCCAAGCCCGGCACGCAGTTCGCCACCGTGTGGTACGCCGGGCCCTTGTCCATCAACAACATGCGCGGGCGCTTCCAGTTCATTCCGAACAGCCTGCAAAGCTTCACCGCCGCCGCCGGCAGCGCCGGCAACGTGCCCGCCGACCCGGCCCAGCCCGACCACCTGCGCGACGTGCAGTTCACCGTGAACGGGCAGTTCCAGCCGACGCTCCGCACCAAGGCGGGGCAGACCGAGATCTGGGTGCTCTCCAACATCAGCGACATCGCCTACATGAACCTGCGCCTCACCGAGACGGCGACGGGGCGCCACCCGAAGATCGCCATCGTGGGGCAGGACGGCAACCCGAGCCCGGTGGTGCGGTTTCCCGATGACGAGGACGGCACGCGCCTGCTCATCCCGCCAGCGTCGCGCTTCGCCATCGCCGTGACCATGCCGGAGACCGGAGACCTGGTGCTGGAGATGCCGCCGCTGGGCGGTGGCGCGCGGACGCAGAATGCGCCCGGCATCCTCTACACCGCCAACGGCACCGACAATCCGCCCGCCGTGCTCGGCACCCTCAGCGTGGCGCCCTCGGCAGTGAGCTATTTCGACGGCTTCTTCTTCTTCCCCACCCAGGTGCTGGCGCGGGCGGTGCCGGACGGGGGCCAGAACGCCACGAAGGACGCCACGAAGGGCACCACCACGGCGTTCCGGGAGGGCGAGCAGCTGGTGGCCGGCGCGCCGTTCGACGACCTCTCCAAGCTGACGCCGGATCTGACCCGCCGCATCCTCATCAATGGCGGCTTCCTCAATGATCTTGCCAGCAAGGACGACCCTAAGACCTTCATCTATGCCTTCGACAGCGGCGCATTCCCGAACGTCCCGCTGATCCAGCCGCGCCTCGGCTCGGTGGAGGAGTGGGCCTTCAGCAACGTCAACAACGACGAGCATCCCATCCACGTCCATGTGAACGATTTCCAGCTCGTCGCCATGTCCGACCCCACCGTGGATTTGACCCTCGGCCCGCTGATGCAGGGCCTCGACAACGTCAATGTGCCGGCGCCGAACCTCGGCCCGCAGGAGAGCGTGATCCAGCCCGGCACCCTCTCCATCCGCACGCGGTTCCTGGACTATGCCGGCCTGTTCGTCATGCACTGCCACCGCCTCAACCATGAGGACAACGGCCTGATGGCGCTGGTGAACATCATCCCCGCCGTCTCCACCTACGCGGTCGCCATTCCCGGCGGGCCGGGGCGGGCGGCGAGCGTCCGCGTGCTCGACAACAATGGCGACCGCCTTGTCGCGACCGTCACGCCCTTCCAAGGCTTCGAGGGCACGGTGAGCGTCGCCATGGGCGACGTGGATGGCGACGGCGTCTACGACCTCGTGGTGGGCGCGGGTGCCGGTCGCGCACCGGAGGTGGCCGTGTTCTCCGGTGGGGCGGGCAAGGGTGGGGCAGGGCCGGGCGCGGCGCCCTTCACCAAGGAGCTGGCCCGCTTCCGCGCGTTCGATGCGGGTGCCACCGGGGGCGTCAGTGTCGCTGTCGCCCAGATCGACGGGACGGCAGCCGACAACATCATCGCCGGCTCGGGTCCCGGCGCGCGCAGCGAGGTGAAGGTGTTCCGCTCCACCCTGCTGCCGCTGGGCTGGGCGCCGGCGCTGTTCTCCTCCTTCAGCCCCTATGGCGACGACCGCTCCGGCGTCACCCTCGGCACCGGCTTCGTGGATTTTGCCACCGGCCGGCAGAGCATCGTGACCGCGCCCGGTCCCGGCGCGCCGGCGCGGGTGAAGGTGTTCGCCTTCCCGCTGCTGTCGCCCATCGGTGCGGCGACGCCGGTGGCCCTGTCACCGCCCGCGTCGGCGACGCCAATCCCGGCCGCCCTCGCGCCCTTCGGCGACATCTGCCGGGGCAATGTGGACCGGTTCGAGCCGGTGACCACCGCCGAGTTTTCGCCCTTCGGCGACGATTACAAGGGCGGCGTCTCGCTGGCCACCGGCTGGCTGGCTGGGGTTCTGGGCGGTGCCGAGCGGATCGTGGTGGGCCAGCTCGACGGCGGGGCGGTGAAGGTGTTCTCCAGCGGCTCGGCGCTGGATGGCGGGCCGGTCATGTACCTCCACAGCGCCGCCGCGCATCCTCAGGTCGCCTTCGGCGAGATGGCGTCGCTCCAGCCGTTCGGGGTGGGCGGGCGCGGCCTGAGCGTCGCCACCACCAGCACCACGGAAGGCGCCGATCTGTTGGTCAGCGCGCCGGCTGAGGGGGGACGCCCGGCCAAGGTGGTCCGCTTCCACATGGTGCGGCCGGAGCCGTCGGCCAAGCAACTGGAAGCCCGCCGGGTGGGCGAGGCCGAGGTGGCGAGCACGGGCCGGATCACTCTCGGCGGGGATTGAGGATTGGCGAAAGGCTCCTGCTGCTCCCGGGCACGGTGGCAACCCTCTCCCGCTTGCGGGGGAGGGCAGGGTGGGGGCAGCGCTCTCACCGCTGGCACGCTGAATGGGCATGAAGCGGCAGTTCGGGGCGGCTCCACCGTTCCCAACTCCCGCCGCCGTGCCCCCTCCCCAACCCTCCCCCGCAAGCGGGAGAGGGGGCGGGGCGGGACTTGACCCGCACGTGGGAGAGCGGAGAAGCAGCGCTACCCTTACGGGAGAAGGAGTGACAGCAGCGCGCGCCTTGCCTGAGAGGGAGCGATGGCAGCAGTGGGGCGGTGCCCCCGTCACCCGCCCTTGAGCACGCGGTGCATGGTGTCCACGCGCCGCAGCTCGGCGGTGCCGGGGGTCCAGCCGATGGCGGCGCGATAGCTGCCGAGCGCGCCCGAGGCGACAAGGTCGTCCTCGCTGATGCCCTGCCAGCCGCCGGTCTTGGGCGACACGTAGAGCGCGTCCTCCGGGCAATACAGCTCGCACATGAAGCAGGTCTGGCAATCGTCCGGCCGGGCGATCACCGGCGGGGCGCCGGGCGTCTTGTCGAACACATTGGTGGGGCAGGCGCTGACGCAGATGTTGCAGGCGGTGCAGCGGGACGGGCTGACGATCTCGATCATGCGGCGATCTCCGCGGCATTGGTGGCCAGCGCCGGGGCCGGGCGGCGCGAGACGAACACGGCGTCGAGCCCGCCCGATGTGAGGTAATGCCGCTGCGCCGGGTCCGCCCCGGCATGCTCCATGCGGCGGTGCATGCCCCGGCTCTCGGTGCGGGCGAGGGCGCTTCGGTACATCCAGCGGGCCACGGCGGTCATGGCCGCGGCCTCGCGGGTGCGCAGCACGCCGTCGCGGTCGGCGGCAGCGGCGGCGCGCAGGCCCTCCCACTGCCGGTCGAGCCGGTCGAGGGCGGCGCCGAGCCCGGCCTCGGTGCGGAAATAATTGCGCTCGAAGGGGTGGACCTCGGCGAGCACGGTGCGGGCCGCCTCGGCGGGGTCGAAGGGGCGGGCGCCGGCATCCCGCAGCCCCACGGTGCCGGCGCCCTGCCGCGCAGCGCTCGTGTGCGCGCGGCGGCCATGGTCTGCGGCCGCACGTCCCGCCCAGCGGCCGGAGGAGATGGCCCAGGCGGCATTGTGGCTGCCGCCGCCGGTGAAGCCGCCGCAGATCAGTTCGCGCGTCGCGGCGTCGCCGGCGGCATAGAGGCCGGGGACGCCGGTGGCGCAGGTCTCGTCCACGATCCGCAATCCGCCGGTGCCGCGCACCGTGCCCTCCAGATGGAGGGTGACTGGGAAGCGCTGGGTGAAGGGATCGATGCCCATGCGATCGAAGGGCAGGAAGAAATTGGGCTGGGCCGAGCGCATGCTCTGCCGCATGGCATCATCGGCGCGGTCGAGCCGGGCGAACACCGGCCCGGTCTGCAGGTGCCGCGCGATCACTGAGCGCCCGCCGTTGGACGCGGCGCCGGGAATCTCGTCGCCGCCCGCGTCGGTGAAGGTGGCCCACTTGTAGAACAGCGTCTTGGTGACCGACGAGAAGGCCGCGGCGATGGCATAGGCATTGGAGAATTCCATGCCCGAGAAGTCCGCCCCCGCTTCCGCCGCCATGAGGTGGCCGTCGCCGGTGAGGGCGGTGCACCCCAGCGCGCGGGAGAGGAAGGCGCAGCCGCCGGTGGCGATCACCACCGCGCCGGCATGCACCCGCCAGCCGTCGCCCTGCTGGCGGCGGATGCCCCGCGCCCCCGCCACCGCCCCGCCGCCATCCACCAGCAGTTCCAGAGCCGGGCTGTGATCGAGGATGCGCACGCCAGCGCTCTTCGCCAGCTTGCGCATGAGCCGCATGTATTCCGGCCCCTGCAGGGACACGCGGATGGGCGCGCCGGCCTCTTCCAGCGGGAAGGGATAGCCGCGCTCGCCCAGGTGGTTGAGGGCGTCGTAGGTGGCATCCAGCACCCGGGCCGACCACGCCCGGTCGGCGAGATGGCCGCCCAGCGCCTCGCGGCTGACGATGGCGGCGTGCCGGCGCTCCGGATCCGGCGGCACGTACCACACCGAGGTGCCGGAGGGCGCGGTCGCCCCCGAGGTGCCGCAGAAGCCCTTGTCCGCGAGGATGACGCGGGCCCCGGATTTCGCCGCTTCAAGGGCTGCCCAGGTGCCCGCCGGCCCGCCGCCGAGCACGAGGACATCGCAATCCAGATGGCTTTCCGACGACGGGGAAGAGGCTGTGCCCATGCCGCAACTCGCTTGGCAAAGAGGGGGTGGAACGAAGGGGTGGAAACGAGGGTGTGAAACAACCGGATTTGAATGTTTATTTAATTTATAGACTAACTTGAAAATATCAATCTAAATATTCCCGCCGCGGCTGTGGCGCCCGTCGAATGCACGGCGCCAAAGCCCCCTCGATCCGGGAACCTGCCCCGATCCTGGGAAAGGCCATCAGGTCATCGCGAGGAGGTTGCCATGAGCGCATCGGTTACCAGCCTGCCCACCCTTCCCGAGAGCGACGTGGTTCCGCTCTCCGGCCGCATCGGGGTCGAGATCCGCAACGTGCGGCTCGCCGGCGACCTGCCGCAGCCGCTGTTCGACGAGATCCAGCGCCTGCTGCTGAAGCACAAGGTGCTGTTCTTCCGCGACCAGGAGCATCTGGACGACGCCGCGCAGGAGGCGTTCGGCGCACGGTTCGGCGGGCTGGTTCCCCATCCCACCATCGGCGCGCTTTCCGGCACCAGTTCGGTGCTGGAGCTGGACACCCGCCGCAGCGGCGAGCGCGACAGCGGGCAGGGCGCCGGCCGTGCCGACCAGTGGCACACGGATGTCACCTTCGTGGATGCCTATCCCAAGATCTCGGTGCTGCGCGGCGTGCTGATTCCCGCCGCCGGCGGCGACACGGTGTGGTCCAACACCGCCGCCGCCTATGATCATCTGCCCGAGCCGCTGCGCCAGCTCGCCGACAGCCTGTGGGCGCTGCATTCCAACGCCTACGACTATGCCGCCGTGCGCCCCCACGCCACCGCCGACGACCGCCGGCAGTTCGACCGCAACTTCACCCGCACCGTGTTCGAGACCGAGCATCCCGTGGTGCGCGTGCATCCCGAAACCGGCGAGCGCACCCTCGTGCTCGGCAATTTCGTGCAGCGCTTCATCGGCCTCAACAAGGGCGACAGCCAGAAGCTCTACGACCTGTTCCAGAGCCACATCACCGCGCCGGAAAATACCGTGCGCTGGCGCTGGCGGCACGGCGACGTTGCGATCTGGGACAACCGCGCCACCCAGCACTACGCGGTCAACGACTATGGCGACCAGCACCGCATCGTGCGCCGCGTGACCGTGGACGGCGAGGTGCCGGTGAGCGTGGACGGCCGTTCGAGCGTCCTGCGCTCGCGCCACGACAAGGCCGAGGTCGGCCGCGCCGCCTGAGCCCGCACCCGCCCGACGCGGCCGGGATATCCGCCCGGCCGCCCCGCGCCCGCATCCCGACGAGGTTCCCATGTCGTCCCCCATTCTTCGTCTTCTGCGTCCACTTCTGCGCCCGCTGGCAGGTGCCGCCGCGCTTCTCGCCCTGTGCGCGGGAGCGGCTTCCGCCGAGACCGTGATCCGCTTCGGCCATCCCGGCGTCGGCGCCGAGCAGCGGGCCTTCTCCCACGGCGATCCCACCACCTATGCCCGGGCGCGCGAACTGATCGAGAAGGAGTTCGCCAACGACAAGGACGTGAAAATCGAATGGACGTTCTTCCGCGGCGCCGGGCCGGCGCTGAATGAATCGGTGGCCTCCGGCCAGCTCGATTTCTTCCTGCTGGGCGACCTGCCGGCCATCGTCGGTCGCGCGCGGGGGCTGAAGCACAAGTTCATCTTCGCCACCCAGCGCAACAATCCCATCTTCCTCGCGGTGCCGGCCAACAGCGACATCGCCAAGGTGGAGGACGTGAAGGGCCGCAAGGTCGCTTTGTTCAAGGGCACCAATTTGCAGAACGCCACCGACCGCATCCTGGCGCTGCATGGCCTCTCCGAGAAGGACGTGCGCTTCATCAATCTCGATGCCAACGCCGCGGTGGCGGCCTTGAGCTCCGGCAATGTGGATGCGGTGTTCGGTGGGCAGGAATATCTGCCGCTGGCGGCGCGGGGCGTGGTCAAGATCGTCTACACCACCAAGAACGACGATCCGACCTTGGGGCGCAACTCGTCCTACTTCGTCACCGAGACCTTCGCCGCCGCGCATCCCGAGCTGACCCAGCGCGTGGTCACCACCTTCATCAAGGCGGCCCGGTTCATCTCGCTGGATGAAAACCGCGAGGAGGCGTTCGAGGCCTGGGCGCTCTCCGGCCTGCCCAAGCAAACCTTCGTGACGAATTTCGACGGCGTGCGGCTCTCCCACATCGTCAATCCGCTGATCGATGACTATGTGGTCGCCCGCTACAAGGAACAGGCCGCCGCCGCCAAGGACTACGGCCTGCTGAAGGGCGATCCGGACATCGATCACTGGTTCGACCGCACCTATCTCGACAAGGCCCTGAAGGATCTGGCCCTGGAGGACTTCTGGTCGACCCACGACGCCAAGGGCAAGATCGTGACCCGCGGCCGGATCGACCAGAAAGCCTCCAACTGAATATTGGTTTCATCCGGGGGCCGGGGGGACGCAGGTCGCGCCCCGGCCCCGTCCACGCCATCACCGGTGGAGCGACATGAGCCTCACACAGACCCTCGACACAAGGTCCGCCCGCGACGGGTCGGCCCGCCCTGAGGCCGCGCGGCCGTCAACCGGCCGCCGCCGCCCGCCGCGCGCGATCCCGGCCGCCGTGCTCGGGCTCGGCTTTCCCATTTTTCTGGTGGTCCTGTGGTGGGCGGCGGCGCGGGCCGGCCTGCTGCCGGAACAGATCCTGCCGGCGCCCCAGGCGATCCTCGAGACCTTCCTCGGTCTCGCCAGCGACGGCACGCTCGCCACCCATCTGAAGGTCTCCACCGAGCGGGTGCTGATCGGCTTCGGCATCGGGGCGGTGGGCGGGCTCGCCTTCGGTGCGGCGGCCGGCCTGTCGCCCACCTTCCGCGCCTTCTTCTATCCGCCGGTGCAGGCGGTGGCGCGGGTGAACGTTCTGGCCTGGATGCCGCTGCTCACCTTGTTCATGGGCATCGACGAGCCGCTGAAATATGTGGTCATCGCCTGGTCGGCGGCCATCCCCGTCATCCTCGGCACGGAGCGCGGCATCGAGGCGGTCTCGCCCGCCTTCCGCGAGCTGGGGCAGGCGCTGCAGTTCGATACGCGCGACACCCTGCGCCTCATCGTGCTGCCGGGGGCGGTGCCCTCCATCTTCGCCGGGCTGCGCGAGGGCCTCGCCAACGCCTGGCAGACTTTGGTGCTGGCCGAGCTGTTCGCCTCCTTCGAGGGCCTCGGCTACCTGATGACGTGGGGCCGCCAGCTGTTCCAGCTCGATCTCGTCATCGTCGCCATGATCGTGGTGGCCATCGCCGGCCTTGCCATGGACCTGCTGCTGCGGGCGGTGGAGCGCCGGGCGCAGCCGTGGAAGAAGGGGACCGCCGATGTCCATTGACGCCCTCTCCGGTGCCGCCCGAAGCGCCCTTGGCGACGCCGCGCCCGCGGCCCCCTCGCGGCTCGCGACGGCCCTGCGCGGCAGGGGCCGGGCGCTGGGCCGGAGCCTCGACCTGAGGCGGCTCGACTGGCGGCCCTGGGCCTCGTTCGGCGCGCTGCTGCTGCTGTGGTTCGCCGCCCATCATTTCGGCTGGGTGGAACGCAAATACCTGCCGTCCCCCCTCGACGTGGTCCATCGCCTCGTCGTGGAGGTGACCCAAGGCACCATCCTGTTCGATCTCAAGGAGACGTTGCGGCGCAACCTCGCCGGGCTGTCCATCGGGGTTGCCGCCGGCCTTGCCATCGGCGGCCTGCTGGGCCTGTCGGGCCGGCTTGGCAAGATCATCGGCCCGACCGTGCTGGCCCAGCGGCAGACGGCGCTGTTCGCCTGGGTGCCTCTGCTGTCCATGTGGTTCGGCGGCGCCGACACCGGCAAGATCGCCTTCATCGCGGTGGCGGCGTTCCAGCCGGTGGTGGTGAGCACCTGGCGGGGCATCAGCCTCGTTCCCGCCACCTATCGCGAATTGTCGGACGTGCTGCTGTTCAGCCGCTGGACCTATTTTCGCCTCGTGGCGGTGCCGAGCGCGCTGCCCATGATCTTCACCGGCCTGCACGGCGCGCTCATCTATGCGTGGCTTGCCACCGTGGGCTCCGAACTCTTCCTCAACATCGCCCCCGGCCTTGGCGGGCGGCTCAACGAGGGCAGCCAATTGTTCGAGATCGATCTTCTGTTCCTCGCCATCCTGTTGTTCGGCCTGGTGGGGCTCGCCTACAACACGCTGGCCGAGCGCGCCGAAGCCCTCCTTGTACGGTGGCAGGGGCGATGACCGCGCCCCTTTCTTCCGTCCCGCTGCCGGCGGCGCGCCATCCCGCCCTCGACATCCGCAATGTCAGCAAGACCTTCCTGGTGCAGGGCCGGCCCATCGAGGCGCTGTCCGGCATCAATCTCACCGTGGAGGCCGGCGCCTTCGTCAGCGTGGTGGGCGCCTCCGGCTGCGGCAAGTCCACCCTGCTGCGCCTGATCCTCGGCCTCGACCGGGACTATTCCGGCGAGATCCGCCTCGACGACCGGCCGGTGAACGGGCCAGGCGCCGACCGCGCCATCGTGTTCCAGGAGCACCGGCTGCTGCCGTGGCTCACGGTGGAGGCCAATGTGGGCGCGGCGCTGCTGCATTCCGGCCTCGACAAGCCGGCGCGACGGCGCGCCGTGGCCGAGCATCTGGAACTGGTGGGGCTGGAAGCCTTCGCCAAGGCCTATCCGGCCCAGCTGTCCGGCGGCATGGCGCAGCGCGTCGCCATCGCCCGGGCGCTGGCTAACCGGCCGCGTTTCCTGTTGCTGGACGAGCCCCTGGGCGCGCTCGATGCGCTGACGCGGCTGAGATTGCAGGAGGAGTTGAAGCGAATCGTGGCGAACGAGGGGGCCACCGCCATCCTCGTCACCCACGATGTGGACGAGGCGGTGTATCTGGGCCATCGCATCGTGGTGCTGCATCCCCGGCCGGGGCGCATCGCGGCGGTGCTCAATGTGCCCGAGGTGGCCCGGCGTGACCGCTCCAGCCCGCAGTTCGTGGCCCTGCGCGACCAGGTGCTGGAGCTTCTGGGGGTGGTGCATGCCCCGGCGGAGCGAAGAGAAACCGGGGAGCGAGGCGCAGCTGCGGGAGCTGAAACCGCGGCGTGAGGCCCGCCGCCGGATCGGATCGGCGGGGAAAGCACCCCGCCGGCGGGATCAGGCCGGCGCGCGCGCCGGCTTCACCGGCCCCACGTCCACCAGGATCTCGTCGCCCTCCACCCGCACCTCATAGGGGTGCAGCGCATTGCGCACGAGGTGGGTCACGCACTTGCCGCTGGTGCCGTCGAACCCCCATACGTGGATGGGGCAGGTGACGGTCTTGCCGTTGAAGGTGGCGTCGGTCAGCGGCATGTCGGCGTGGGGGCAGCGCCCGCGATAGGCCTTCAGCTCGCCGCCCGTGGGCCACACCAGCAGTACGCTCTTGCGACCGACCTGGAAGAGGCCCATGGCCCCCTCACTCACCGCACTCGTGGGACAGACAGAGGTGAACGCCATGGGGGTCGCCTTCGCAAAAGCCAACGTCTGGACGGGCACACGCAAGTTGCGGACCAGCGCGAGCGCCGCCCCGCAGGCGTGTAATGCGCGCGAAATGTCGCGAACCGGACAGGGCAACCGGTGTCCTGCAGCGAAACCGGCTCAGGCTCCCGCTCCAGACCGGCCCGGGCGCTGTCCAGCAAGCCACAGGCCAGACCCGCCACCGGGATGCCTTCCGTACCCCTGCGATGCTAGGGATGGCGGTAGGCGCATGATCCGGAGGGCGAATGACCATGGCAGGCAAGTCGGTGAGCTTGAGTTCGAGCGCGCTGTCGGCGGAGATCGCCCCTCTCGGCGCCGAGCTGGTGCGGCTGCGCGACCAGGAGGGCCGCGACCTGCTGTGGCATGGCGATCCGGCCTTCTGGGCGGGACGGGTGCCGCTGCTGTTTCCCATCGTCGGCCGGCTGCCGGACGACGAGTTGCTCCACGACGGGCAGCGATACGGCATGAAGCAGCACGGCTTTGCCCGGCGCAGCGCGTTCGATGTGGTGGAGGAAGAGCCCGGCCGCGCCGTGTTCCGGCTGCTGCCGAGCGCCGAGACCCGGGCCCAATATCCCTTCGCGTTCGAGCTGGACGTGGCCTATGTGCTCGACGGCGCCACCCTCACCATCACGGGGACGGTGCGCAATCCGGGACCGGAAAGCCTGCCGGCGAGCTTCGGCTTCCATCCGGCTTTCCTGTGGCCGCTGCCCTATGGCGGCAGCCGGGCCGACCATCGCTTGCTCTTCGAGACGCCGGAGAGCGAGCCGGTGCATCGGCCAGTGGGGGGCCTGCTCTCGGCGGCTACCGAGCCCAATCCGGCAGCGAGCGGGATCATCGCGCCCGACGATGCCCTGTTCGAGCGCGACGCGCTGATCTTCACGACCGTCCGCTCGCAGCGCATCCGCTTCGGCGTGCCGGGCGCGCCGGGCCTTGAGATCGGCTTTCCGGGCATGCCGCAGCTTGGCCTGTGGTCGAAGCCGGGCGCGCCCTTCCTGTGCATCGAGCCCTGGCACGGCTTTGCGACGCCGGAGGCGGATGTCCGGCCTTTCGCGGAGAAGCCCGGCCTCGCGCACATTCAGCCGGGCGGGGCGCAGTCGTTCGCCATGTCCATAAGCTGGCTGCCCGACATCGGCGGCTAAAGCGCCGCCCCCCGATCAGACCACATGCGCCGTCTTCTCCCGGGCTTTGCGCGATCCCGATCGTCGCCCGGTCCGCGTGCTCACCCGCCCTGCGGGGCCGTGTGCTGGAGGAAGAAGCGCACCATTTCGCGGCTGGCGTCCGGGCCCCGCGGCTCGGTGTAGGATCCCGACGGGCTGCCGCCGGACCAGGCATGGCCGGCGCCGTGGAGCACCCAATGCTCCAGCACGCTGCGCCCGGTGTCGTCGCTCTGGACTTCCCGCGTGTAGCCGATGCCGCCCGGCGACTGGCCGGAGGTGATGGTCACCGCCAGCTTCGCCTCGGCTTCCGCCTGCGCCTCCAATTGCGCGGCCACCTGCGCCACCACCTGCGCGCCGTTCAGGGGATGGACCGTCCTGTCGCCGTCGCCGTGAAACACGATGGTGGGCACGATCTTTCCGTCGGTGCGATGCACCACCGTTCCCACGCTGGGATGGCCGCCCTGGCGCATGGCCGAAAAGGCGGAGGACATGTCGCGGGCCGCGCCGCAGGCGAGGCCCGAATGCACGCCGATGGCGCGATAAAGATCGGGATAGGTTGCGCCCATGATCGCCGCCGTCGCGCCCCCGGCGGACAGGCCGGCGGCAAACACCTGCTCGGGATCGACGGGGAAATCGCCCATGATCTGGCGGGTGATGCCGGCGATCAGGGACGGTTCGCCCCGGTCGCGCCGCTGATCGCCCACATTGAACCAGTTCCAGCATCCGGAAGCATTGGCGTCGTGGCTCTGGGCCGGATAGGCGACGAGAAAGCCGTGCTCTTCCGCCAGCTCGTTCATCCGCGTCCCGGTCGCGAAATCGTCGGGGGACTGGGTACAGCCGTGCAGCATCACCAGGAGGGGCAGCGGCTGCCCGTCAAAGTGGCTGGGCACATAAAGCTTGTAGGTCCGCCGCCCCGCCTCGTTGGCAAAGCTGCGTTCCTCGAAACGGGTGCCGAAACGGGCGTTCTGGGGCGCGGACTCGGCCGTTGTATTGCGCCCGGTCGGGGCATCGAGCCCGGTCGTCGCGGTCCGGTTCAGCACGAGATCAAGCAGCCCGTCGAGCCACGGAACGGCGGCAAAGCCGGTGTCGCCGCGATGGGCCGGGGAAGCTGGCGCGGCGGCGGACGGGGTCGTCCAGGCGCTTCCGGTTTCCGCCGAGGGGGGCACCAAATCGACGAACGTCGTGGTGCCATCCGCGTCGGACGGCGTATCGGCGGTGTGGGGGGTGTCGACGTCTCCGCGCAGAACGGCCATGGCTTCTTCAAGCCGGCCCTGGCGGGTGAGGCGGGTGGCTTCCAAAACGTCGATCTTGGATCGTCTGGCCATGTGGCGAGACTCCTGTCGGTTCAATTCGGCAAAGCGCGGGGGCGCGCAAGGGTGGGCCGGTGGCGTCCAGCACAGGTGGGTTCGAAAGGTCAGAGGATACGATCGGCCAGCGCCGCCTTGACCGCCGCGCCGGCCTGCAAGGCGCCGAGCACCTGAAGGGACGCGATGGTCGAGCGTGCAAGCTCCGCGGAGACGTCCTCCGCGATGACGGCCATCCCGAGGACCTGGATATGGAGCATCTCACCGGCTTGCTGCGCGGCTTCGAGATCGGCGCGGCTATAGCGCCGCAGGCCGAGGTCCATTTGATGACGCGCCAGTGATTTCTTGAGGGCTTCGTCGTGGCGGTCGATCTGGTTGCGGATGGCGGTGCGGATGAAATCGGTCCGGTTGGAATAGAACCCTTCGCGCACCAGCAGGTCGACCTGACCCAGGTCCACATAGCCGAGATTGATGGTGATCTTCTCGCTCTCCGCCGGCCTTGGACGCAGTTCGTGCACCTTGTTGGTCATTTCACCATCCTCCCACCATCCACATGGATGGTAGGTGGTCATGACTTCGTGGCGGCACAAGGGCCGCAGGGTGCGATTTGCTGCATTGCGCCATTTATCGCGACCGAAGGCGGCGTCCGGTCCCACAGGGGCACGGCCGGCGAAGAGCGGGACAGGAATGGCGGAGGTCCAATAGGGCCGGCTCGGCTGCGGAGCGGCCCAATCCCGCTCGCGGAAATTCGCAACCGGATGGATCGCATCGGCAGCAATTCCAGCAAACGTGCGAAACGGCTTTGCGTCGGAAATGGCGTCAAGACCACAAGCTGGGGCCTGTTTCGCGAACGGGATTTCGCGAAACAGGCCCCAGGAAGGCCGGAGGCGCCCGGTACGCGGGCGCTCCCATCAGCGGCGAAGCGACACCGGGCGACCCGGCGCCATGGCGGAGGCTACATCTTCTTGACCAGCGGGCAGTCGCTCTCGGAGAGGGGGCGGAAGGCCTTGTCCCCGGGCACTGTGGCGGCGAGCTTGTAATAGTCCCACGGCAGCTTCGATTCGGCCGGGGTCTTCACCTGGAACAGGTACATGTCGCGGATGACGCGGCCATCTTCGCGCACCTTGCCGTCTTTGGTCATGAAGTCGTTGATGGGGGTGTCCTTCATCTTCGCCATCACCGGGCCGGCGCTGTCGGTCCGCGCCGCCTTCACCGCCTTGAGATAGTGGGTGACGGCGCCGTAGACGCCGGCCTGGTAGAAGGTGGGCATGGCCCTGCGCTTCTCGAAGAAGCGCTTCGCGAAGGCGCGGGTCTCGTCGGTCAGGTCCCAGTAAAACGGTGCGGTGAGGCGGATGCCCTGGGTCGCCTTCAGGCCCAGGGCGTGCACCTCCGTCTCCGCGAGCAGCAGCGCGGCGATGGTCTTGCCGGACTCGACGAGGCCGAACTCCGCCGCCTGCTTGATGGCGTTCTGGGTGTCGAGACCGGCGGTGGCGAGGGCCACCACGTCAGCCTTCGAGCTCTGGGCCTGCAGCAGGAAGGATGAGAAGTCCGGTGCGTTGGCCGGCATTCGCACCGATCCAGAGACCTTGCCGCCGGCCTGCTGCACCACCGCGCCGGTGTCGCGCTCCAGCGCGTGGCCGAAGGCGTAATCGGAGGTGAGGAAGAACCAGTTCCTGAGGCCGGAGGCCACCACCGCGTCGCCGGTGACGTGGGCGAGGGCGTAGGTGTCATAGGTCCAGTGGATGCCGTTGGGCGAGCAGGCCTTGCCGGTGAGATCGGAAGAGGCGGGCGAGGAGAAGATGGCGATGCGATCCTTCTCCCGCGTGATCTGCTGAACCGCCAGCGCCACGGCCGAGTTGGGCACGTCCATGACGGCATCGACGCCGTCCACCTCGTACCATTTGCGCGTGGTGGCGGCGCCGATGTCGGCCTTGTTCTGGTGGTCCGCGGAGACGAGTTCCACCTTGGCGCCGTCGATGGGCCCGAAATCGGCGATCGCCATCTCCGCCGCCAGGATGGAGCCCGCGCCGGTGGAATCGGAGAGCTGACCGGACAGGTCGGTCAGGATGCCGATCTTCACCACGCCCCCCGAATAGGACTGGGCCCGGGCGTCGGCGCACGGCAAGGCTATGGCCGCCGCGCAGGCGGCTGCCAGAAACGTCTTCTTCATCTTGTCCTCCCTGGTTTTGTCTTGTTCAGCGCGCCGCCTTCAGGCGCGGCGCGAGGCTCTCGGCCGCATTGAGGCCGGCGAGGCGGCCGAACACGGCGCCGCGCAGCACGGAGGTCGAGCCCGTATAGACCTGGTGATAGAGGCCGACCGTCTCGCCCGCCGCATAGAGGCCGGCAATGACCTTGCCGTCGGCGTCCAGCACCTGGGCGGAAGGGTTCACCTTCACCCCGCCGAAGGTGAAGCAGTTGCTGGAGATGATCGGGTAGGCGCGGAACGGCGCCTTTTCGATGCGCCGGCACCAGTGCGACTTGCGCGGCTCGACGCCCCGCGTGCCCCGGTGATCGATGGCGAAGGGGGTGAAGGCGCCATCCTCGTCGGGGCAGGCCGCGTTGAAACCGGCGATGGTCTCTAGCGTTTCGGCCGGCAGGCCGAGCTTGCCCACGAGGGCGTCCAGCGTATCGGCCTCCACCGCCGGAACGTCCGAGCGGATGGAGGTGCGCCAGCGCGGGATGTCCTCCACCTTGGCGTCGAAGATGACCCACGAGATGCCGTCCGGCTGGTCGGCGATGGCGCGGCCGATATTGTCGTAGTGGGCGTCCACCGTGCCGGGCGCTTCGTCGAGGAACCGCCGTCCGTCGCGGTTCACCAGCACGCCGTAGGGATAGATGAACACCACCGCCTCGGCCTGGCGCGAGCGCGGATCCACCGGCTCGGCATGGTAGGAGCCGAACTCGCCGGCGGCAGCGGCACCGGCTTCCAGCATCATGCGGATGCCCTCGCCGCGATTGTAGTAGCCGCCGCGCGCCACGGGGCGGATGTTGCGTGCCTTCTGCCCGATGTAGCGCGTCATCATTTCCGGATTGCCCTGGAAACCGCCCGAGGCGAACACGGTGGCACCGGCGCGGATATCCTCCCGGCGTCCGTCCGGCCCGGTGACGGCGACGCCGGCCACGCGTCCGTCCCCGTCCCGCAGCAGCGCCGTCGCGGTGGTGCGGAAGCGCACCTCGGCGCCGAACCGCTTCGCCTCCGCCATCAGCCGCTCGATGAGGGCAAGGCCACCGCCCTGGGCGGCGATGCGCGTGGTGTTCTGGGTCAGCAGGTAGATGGGCTGCGGGCCGAACTTCAACCCGAACCCCTTGAGCCAGGCGATGGTCGGCGGCACCTCGGCCGCGAAGGTGGAGACAAGCTCGGGATCAGGGAAGGCATGGGCCTTCACCACCGCCGGCCAGTCCCCATAGGCGCGCGCGGCCTCGGTGAGGATGTTGGGGTCGAGGTTGGGGCCGGCATTGGCGGCGAAATGCTCCTCGAAATCGTCGGCGATCTCGCTGTCGTTCTTCATGCGCATGTAGGCTTCGGTCCAGCGCGTGTTGCCGCCGAACTCGTCCTCTGGCGCGCGCTCGAGCAGCGTCACGGAAAGCCCGCCCTCCAGGGCCGACACGGCGGCGCTGAGCCCGGCGATGCCGCAGCCCACCACCAGCAGGTCCGGGGTCTTCGAAGTCACTGGCATTCTCTCCTCCCGGAGTTTTCAGTTGTCTTTGGTTTGCTTCAGCTTGTTGCGCGGGCGCACCCGGCGCCGCCCATCGCCACCACCCCCGCGCGCGCCAGCGCGGCGATGGCATCGGGCCGATAGCCGAGGGCTTCGAGCACGTCGGCGGTGTCGGCACCCACCTCGGGCGGGTCGCTGCGGAGCGAGAGGTCGGCTTCGCCCATGTGGATGGGCAGGCGGGGCAGGCGGGTCTCAACGCCGTTGGGCAGGCGCGTCGCCATGAGGCCGCCGGTGGCGGCGAGGTGGGGATCGTGGAACAGGTCCTCGGGCCGCGCGATGGGCGCGAAGGGAATGCGCGCCTTCTCGCACAGCGCCACCGCCTCCTCCTGCGATAGGCCGCCGAACAGGCAGGCGAAGCACGGCAGGATGCGGCCGCGCGCGGCCACGCGGCCATTGTTGGTGGCAAGGCTCGCGTCGGCCAGCAGGTCCTGCCAGCCGACCATGGCGCAGAAGCGCTGCCAGTGCCCGTCGGTGGTGATGCCCACGAAGAACTGGCGCCCGTCCTTCAGGGCGAAGGGCTCGTAGACCGCCCAGGCGGAGACGCGCTCGGGCATGGGCGGGATCGGCTCGTTGGTCTGCGCGGCGTAGGCGAGGTGCTGGCCCATGAGGAAGACGGTGGTTTCGAACAGGGCCGCCTCCACCACCTGCCCCTCGCCGGTCGCCTCCCGCTCGCGCAGGGCGGCGAGGATGGCGATGACGGCGAACATGCCCCCGGCAATGTCCACCACCGAGGTGCCGGCGCGCAGCGGGCGGCCGGTCGGCCCGGTCATGTAGGCGAGGCCGGACATCATCTGCACCACCTCGTCGAGGGCGAGGCGCTGGGCGTAGGGGCCGTCGAGAAAGCCCTTGAGGCTGGCATAGACGAGGCGCGGGTTGAGCGCGGTTGCGGTGGCGGCATCGATGCCGAGGCGGCCCATGGTGCCCGGGGCGAAATTCTCCACCAGCACGTCCGCCTCCTTCACGAGGCGCAGGGCGATCTCGCGGCCGGCGTCGCTCTTCAGGTCCACGGCCAGCGAGCGCTTGTTGCGGTTGAAGTAGCCGAAGTAGCCCATGCCGAAGCCTTGGAGCTGGCGGGTCGGGTCGCCGCCGGGGGCGGGCTCGATCTTCAGCACCTCGGCGCCGAGATCGGCGAGGATCATGGCGCAGGACGGGCCCATCACGGTGTGGCCAAAGTCGAGCACGCGCAGACCGGCGAGGGGCAGGCGCTTGTCGTGGATCATGGCGTCGTCTCTCCGGCCTTGGCGGCTTTGGGCGGCAGCGTGCGCGGCGTCGCCCCGTCGTAGGTGTAGGGAACCTGCGGCGGCATGGGCCCCTTGATGCGGCCGCCCTGCGCCTTCTGCTCCATGGCGTGGGCGAGGATCCCGACCGAGCGGGACAGGATGAAGAGTCCCCGCCCTTCGTCCGGCGCGAAGCCGAGTTCGCACAGCACCACCGCCGTGGCACCGTCGATGTTCATGGGCAGGCGCTTGCCCTTGGTGGCGGCGAGCGCCTCCTCCACCGCGCGACCGATGGCGGCGAAGCGGCCTTCCACGGCTCCGCGCCGGGCCGCCTCATCCACGAGGGCGAGCAGCCGGCCGGCGCGCGGGTCCACCGGGTGGAAGCGGTGGCCGAAGCCGGGCACGTGCTCGCGCCGCAGCAGGCGCGCGCCGATTTCGGCGCCAGCGGCGGCCCCGAGGGCGATGCCGCTCCCCGCGCGGCCGGCGACGGCGGCGTAGAGCGCCATGCCTTGCTGGCCCGCGCCGCCGTGCACGTCGCCCAGGGCGTTGACCGCCGAAGCCATGGCGTTGTTCACGCCGACGCCGCAGGTCATGGCCATGCGCGCAATGGCGATGGATGGTGCTTGCGGGCCGTGGTCAACGGCCGCCACCAGCACCGCGCCGAGGAGCGCGCCCTGGTCCGGCGACGGCAGGTCGCCGCGCAGCATCAGCCAGACCATCTCGGGGAAGGAGACGGCGCCGATCAGCTCCTCGATGGCGTAGCCGCGCACGCGGATGGAGCCGGGCGCGATGTCGATGATGGCGGTGCGCCACCACTGTGCGGGGTCTGGAGACAGTGCCACGGCGCCCTCTCAGCCCAGGATGAAGGGATTGGAGCGGTTGGGCCTGGTGGTGATCCACACGCTCTTGGTCTGCAGGTATTCCTTGATCGCCTCGACGCCGCCCTCCCGGCCGAGGCCGGAGCGCTTGTAGCCGCCGAAGGGCGTGGCGAAGCTGGTGGAGCGATAGTTGTTCACCCACACGGTGCCCGCCTTCAGCCGGTCGACGCACCACAGCGTCCGGTGCAGGTCCTTCGTCCACACGCCCGCGGCGAGGCCGAAGGGCACGTCATTGGCGATGGCGAGGGCCTCCTCCTCGTCCTTGAACTTCAGCACGCACACCACCGGGCCGAACACTTCCTGCTGGGCGATGCGCATGTGGTTCTGGACGCCGGTGAAGATGGTGGGGGCGATGAACTGGCCTTGCCCATAGTCCGGCCCGGTGAGCGCATGACCGCCGAGGGCGAGGGTGGCACCGTCCTCCTGGCCCATCTCGATCATGCGCAGGATCTTCTCGAACTGCGCGCGGGTGGCGATGGGGCCGACCTGGGTCTCCATGAGCGAGGGATCGCCGATCTTCGCGGCCCCCACCACCTCGATGAGGCGGGCGAGGAAGGCGTCGTGGATGCTCTCCTGCAGAAGCAGCCGCGAGCCCGCCATGCAGGTCTGGCCCGAGGCGCCGAACACGCCGGCCACCGCCCCCTTCACCGCCTGCTCCAGATCGGCGTCGTCGAACACGATGTTCGGCGACTTGCCGCCAAGCTCCAGCGTCACCTTCTTGAGGCCGGGGGCGGCGGCCTCGTTCACCTTCTGCCCGCCGATGTCGCCGCCGGTGAAGGCGATCTTGGCGGTGAGCGGATGGCGCACCAGCGGCTCGCCCACCTCGGGGCCGAAGCCCGTCACCACATTGACCACGCCCTTCGGGAAACCAGCCTTCTCCGCCAGCTTTGCCAGCTCCAGGAGCGAGGCGGAGGTGTATTCGGACGGCTTGATGACGATGGTGTTCCCGGCCGCCAGCGCCGGCGCCATCTTCCAGGTGGTGAGGGCGAGCGGCGAGTTCCACGGCGTGATGGCCACCACCACGCCCAGCGGTTCGAGCCTGGTGTAGTTGAAGACGTCGGCCTTGTTGATGGGCACCACGTCGCCGCCGACCTTGTCGGCAAGGCCGGCATAATAGTGGAACCATTGCGCCACGTTGCGCACCTGGCCCGCCACCTCGGCCATGAGCTTGCCGTTGTCGCGCTGCTCCACGCGGCCGAGCAGGTCCACATTGTCCTCGATCAGCCCCGCCAGCTTGCGCAGCAGCGCGCCGCGCTGGGTGGCGGTGAGGGAGGACCACTCCGGCGACACGAAGGCGCGATGCGCCGCCTCCACCGCCCGGTCCGCGTCCGCGGCGGTGCCGCGCGGGATCAGCGCCCAGGCATCGCCGGAGAACGGCTCACTGGTCTCGAACCACGCGCCCGACGCCGGATCGCACCAAACGCCATCGATGAACAGCTGGTAGCGCTCCACTCGTGCCTCCCTAAAAATTCTGCTAGACAGAACTAGTTTCTTTCTAATAGAATTATCCATGCGAGATGGGTGTGTCAACCCGTCCGCAGGCATGCGTCGGCAGTCACGGGGAACGGGATGTCTTCTGAAGCGGACACGGAAGCGAAGTCGGCGGGCGGGGTGGAGGCGGTGGACCGCGCCTTTCGCATCCTCGGGGCGTTCCGCGACGGGGATTCGGCCCTCAGCCTGCACGAGCTGGCCGAGCGTACCGGCTTCTACAAGAGCACGATCCTGCGCCTCGCCGTATCGCTGGAGCGCGCTGGATGTCTCGTGCGCATGCCCGACAAGACCTATGCCCTCGGCTTCGAGGTGATGCGCCTCGGCAGCCTCTACCAGCGCAGCTTCCGTCTCGACCGGCATGTGCGCCCCATCCTGCGCGAGCTGGTGCGCGAGACGGGGGAGAGCGCCGCCTTCTTCCACCGCGACGGGCCGGTGCGGGTGTGCCTGTTCCGCGAGGACTCAAACCAGCCCATCCGCGACCATATCCGCGAGGGGGACGTGCTCGCCCTCGACAAGGGTGCCGCCGGCCACGTGCTGACCGCCTTCTCGCGCCGGCAGGACGCCGCCGAGCGGCAGGCTCAGCTGGAGCGCCTTCCCGTGGTCTCTCATGGGGAGCGCGACACAGAAACGGCCGCGGTATCCGTACCGGTCTTCTCGGGCGGGGTCGCGTTGGCGGGCGCGCTCACCCTCTCGGGCCCGCGCACCCGCTTCACCCCGTCCCAGATCGCCATCATGTCCCCCGTGCTTCTCGCCGCCGGCCAGGAACTCACCGCCATCCTCGGTGGTCAGTGGCGCTAGAGCGGGATCCGATCAGATTGAATCCATCTGATCGGCGCGTGCTCTAACCCGGCTCAAGCCGGTATCGCTGGCGCCGGCATCTCTGGGATGGGTGACGTGCTCGCCGTTTTCTGGTCAGGCCTGACCTGGAGTTTTCCAGCTCCCGCGGGCCCAATTCGGGTCGCAACTCAAGCCCAGCCGGACCTGGCTCATGATGGTCATGAAAAGAGGGAGCACGTCAGCACGGTCAGATGCCGGCAAGGTGCCTCGATGCCCACAGACCAAGGCCGACCGCAATCGATGCCGCCGGCCTCGCCCCCTTGCGCGCTGGAATTCAGCGACGGTGATCGACGCCGGCCGATGGGCAAATGGTGCCGGATGAGGGGATCGAACCCCCGACCTTCGGTTTACAAAACCGCTGCACTACCGCTGTGCTAATCCGGCGCCGCCGTTCTGATCTAGCAGCGCCGTTGCCATGCGACAAGCACCCCCAGACAGGCCCCCAAAAGGAACGGCCCCGCCTTTGGGGCGGGGCCGTCCTGCCGGGCCGGACGCGGCGCGGGGGAGCCGCGCGCCGGCGTCAGTGCCAGTGGTCGATGTTGCGGTCCTTGGTCTCGGGCACGAACAGGAGGCCGATGACGAAGGTCATCAGGGCGATCACGATCGGGTACCAGAGGCCGTAGTAGATGTCGCCGGTGGCCGCCACCATGGCGAAGGCGGTGGCCGGCAGCAGGCCGCCGAACCAGCCGTTGCCGATATGGTAGGGCAGCGACATGGAGGTGTAGCGAATGCGGGCCGGGAACAGCTCCACCAGCGCCGCCGCGATGGGTCCGTACACCATGGTCACGAACAGCACCAGGATGAACAGCAGCCCGATCACCGCTGCCGTGCGCGGCTGGAAGATGTCGAACGGATGGGCCATCTTGACGATGTCCTTGTTCGTGGCCGCGGTGGGATAGCCCGCCGCCTGCAGCGCTGCGGCGGCGGACTTGTTGAAGTCCGGGCCGTAGGGCACCACCACGTCGTTCACCTTCAACTGCACGGGCGCGCCGGCGGGACCGGGCTCGGTGCCGTACTTCACCGAAGACTTCGCGAGGAAGTCGCGGGCCATGTCGCACGGCGCGGTATAGATGCGGGTGCCCACCGGGTTGAACAGGCTGCCGCAATTGGCCGGGTCGGACACCACCGTCACCCGCACGTTCTGGATCGCCTTCTCCAGCGCCGGGTTGGCGTAGGAGGTGATCATGTTGAACAGCGGGAAGTAGCTCGCGGCGGCGATCAGGCAGCCGGCGAGGATGATGGGCTTGCGACCGATCTTGTCGGACAGCCAGCCGAAGAACACGAAGAAGCCGGTGCCGAACAGCAGCGACCAGGCGATCAGCAGGTTGGAGGTGTAGCCGTCCACCTTCAGGATCGATTGGAGGAAGAACAGGGCATAGAACTGGCCCGTGTACGAGACCACGCCCTGGCCCGCGACCAAGCCGAACAGGGCGATCAGGACAACCTTCAGGTTACCCCACGCGCCGAAGGCTTCCGAAAGTGGCGCCTTGGAGGTGGTGCCCTCCTCCTTCATCTTCTTGAAGGTCGGCGATTCGGAGAGCTGGAGCCGGATCCATACCGAGATGCCGAGCAAAGCGATGGACACCAGGAACGGAATGCGCCAGCCCCAGGCCGCGAAGGCCGGCTCGCCAACCAGGGTGCGGGTGACCAGGATGATGATCAGCGACAGGAACAGTCCCAGCGTCGCGGTGGTCTGGATCCACGAGGTGTAGAAGCCGCGCCGCCCGTGGGGCGCGTGCTCCGCCACGTAGGTCGCTGCGCCGCCGTACTCGCCGCCCAGCGCCAGGCCCTGGAGCAGGCGCAGGCCGATGAGGACGATCGGGGCGAGAATGCCGATCTGGGTGGAGGAGGGCAGGATGCCGACGATGAAGGTCGACAGGCCCATGATGAGGATGGTGACAAGGAACGTGTATTTGCGGCCGACGAGGTCGCCGATGCGCCCGAACACGATGGCGCCGAACGGCCGTACCAGGAAGCCGGCGGCAAAGGCCAGCAACGCGAAGATATCGCGCGTCGACTGGTCGAACATGGGCTTGCCGTCGGCGCCCGCAACATTGAAGAACTGGGCGCCGATGATGGCCGCCAGCGAGCCGTACAGATAGAAGTCGTACCACTCGAATACGGTGCCGAGGGACGAGGCGAAGATGACCTTCTTCTCCTCCCGGGTCATGGGACGCGGCTTGGCGGCCGCCCCTGCAGTCGTCACGCTCATGGAAAAGTCCCTCCCGTCGCATCAGGGCTCCGCCCGTGGCGGATGTCGAACTGAACACGATCTGTCGGAAGGCGGGCCGCGCCGGCACAACGCAAGGCGTCCGCGCGCACCTGTGGTCCGACACGGTCGGCCCACAGGGCATTCACCTGGTGGATGAAATGATCGCGACACTTGGAATCCAAGTGCCGCGTTTCAGCCACGAGATGCGGCGGGGTCCTTTGGCGTTCCTCGGTGGACCCGCCGTTTCCGCCTCTGACGTGCGGATGTGTTCCGGCAGGCTTACTTGAACAAAGAGAACGCGAGGTCCGGTCAGCTTGCGGTGCAGGTTGTCCGGTGCGTGCTCACGGCGCGTCATGCGCCATGGCAATACCATGACGAAGGTGTGGCACAGTTACGATTGGTCAATGGTCTTAGGTGCAGACGCGAAGTCTTTTCGCGGCAATGCAAAAACGCGCTCCTTGCTTTTCCCGGCCCCTGCGGGTGGGACTTCAGGCGCGTTTCATTACCCGCCGCGCCATGCCCAGGGAGAGGGCGGCGGCGTTGGACACGTTGAGGC
The DNA here is from genome assembly GCF_008364685.1 of Xanthobacter oligotrophicus. GTDB lineage: Bacteria > Pseudomonadota > Alphaproteobacteria > Rhizobiales > Xanthobacteraceae > Xanthobacter > Xanthobacter oligotrophicus. Next base: position 2,347 of record NZ_VTTL01000002.1, on the reverse strand, counting down.
TCTTGATGGCCCCCGGCAAGTCGATGCGCGCGAGCACGTCGCAAGTCTCGCGGGTGAGCTGGCGCAGGCCCTTGCCCTCGGCGCCCAGCACCAAGGCGAGGGGCGCCCGCATGGGCGTGTCTTCCAGGTCGGCGGGGCCCTCGCTGTCGAGGCCCACCACCAGCATGCCGTTGTCCTTCAGCTCCGTGAGCGCGCGTGAGAGATTGGTGACGAGGCAGAAGGGCACATGCTCCAGCCCGCCCGACGCGCTCTTGGCCAGGACGCCGGTGGCGGCCGGGCTGTGGCGGGCGGTGGTCACGATGGCGCTGACCGCGAACGCCGCCGCCGAGCGCACGATGGCGCCCACGTTGTGCGGGTCGGTAATTTGGTCCAGCACCAGCACCAGGTCGGTCTTGGCGATGTCCTTCAGGCGCGGGGAGGGCAGGTGGTCCACCTCGGCGAGCAGGCCCTGGTGCACCGCGTCGGCGCCGAGCAGCTTGTCGATGTCGCCCGGCCGCACGATCTCGGGCGCGATGGGCGGGGTGAGGCCTTCCTCGGCGAGGCGGTGGATCGCATTCTCGGTGGCGCGCAGGCGCCGGAAGTGCCGCTTGGGATTGCCGATGGCCTCCGCCACCGTGTGCCAGCCATAGAGCAGGGCCACATCGTCGGCGCCGGCCCAGGACGGAGGCTTGCCGCCGCCCTTGTTGCCGCCACCGCTTCCACCTTTGGCCCAGCGCGGGGCGCCGGGCGCGCCGGGGCGGCTCGTGAAGGGCGGGCGGGAGCCGGGGCGGCGGGGTTCGCGGGGCGGACGGTCGGACATGGGGAGGCTTTGTCAGACCGCGCCGCCGGGCGCAAGGGGCCTCGGGCGGGGAAGAGGGCCGCGCGGCAAGGCTCCCGTTGCCGGGCACCGGCGGCGCGCCATCCACAGGCGGCGCCGACGGGCATCATTTCCGGTTGACTTCAGCGCACAGCTTTCAGATAACCCCGATCCTCGGACGGCGATTTGAGCTTGCTCGTCGCCGGCTTCGCGCTGCTGGGAATTCCTTGAATCACCAGCTTGGCAAGAAGCCCTCCCGGCCTCAAGCTGGGGAGAACCGGTGCGACGGGCGTCGATGGAGGGGTGCCCGAGTGGTTAAAGGGGACGGACTGTAAATCCGTTGGCTCTGCCTACGTTGGTTCAAATCCAACCCCCTCCACCACCCGTCGTGCGGGCCGAGACGGGACGGGCGAAAGCCCGGTCTCCGGCTTATGGTCGTCTCTGGCTTCAGAACTCTCAGCCTTGAACGTGTGCACGGCCACCGTGGCCCCGTGCCTGCGCCCGGCTTGTGGGGAGCAAATCCCTTCGGCGTGATCCGGCGGCCATCACCTCCCGGACTTGTCCCCAGCCTAATCGGCCCCGTCTTCCGCCCGCCGGAAGGCTGTGTTAAGCGTCGCGGCGCGCGGGTGTAGCTCAATGGTAGAGCAGCAGCCTTCCAAGCTGAATACGAGGGTTCGATTCCCTTCACCCGCTCCAATCCACCTCCGGCATATATCCCTGCGGCAAGTTTCCACTTCCGCTTGCGCTTCCTTTGAGGCAGCTTCCCGCCCGCCTACCTCCGGGGGAAGTCCGTGCGCCTGCAAGTCCTGATCTGGCCGATCCTGCTCGTCATCCTCGCGGCGTGCGCGTCGTTGCCCGCGCCCTCCATTTCGCTGGCCGACCTGGGCCAGTTCCGCCTCGCCGGCGTCGAGGTGAAGGGCGCGCAGGCGTTCGGCTCCTGGCCGGCGGAGGAGGAGGCCTATCTGGCCGCCCACGCCCTCGACCAGGACACCATCAACCGGATCAAGACGCGCCCCATCCGCGAGGAGCCGGCCATGGCCACCTTCGCGCTCGCGCGCGCGTCGAGCCTGTTCCAACAGGAGATGCCGTCGGCGACGGCATCCATCTTCACCGGGCAGAAGCCGGTGAAGATGGTGGTGGACCTCCGGCGCTTCGACGTGCCCTCGGTGGCGCGGCGCATCTTCACCGATCAGGTGGCGACCCTGTCCGGGCGGGTGCTGCTGGTGGACCAGCATGGCGTGACCCTGCTCGATTCCCCGGACCTTAACGTGGCCATTCCCTTGCTGGGCGGGCTTTCGAGCCCGGTCGCCTCGGCGGTGGAGGCGTCGTCCGGTAACGATCCGGGGGCCGGCCTCGTGCGCAAGTTCGCCGAGGCCTATCGCGGGTGGCTCTTGCAGAAGTAGGAGAAACCCCCTATCCCACGGCGGCTTTTTTCGCGGCCCGTGCGGGGCGCTTGACCGACTGAGAGAGAACGATGGCCAAAGAGAAGTTCAACCGCTCGAAGCCGCACTGCAACATCGGCACGATCGGTCACGTGGATCATGGCAAGAC
>NZ_VTTL01000029.1 GCF_008364685.1 Xanthobacter oligotrophicus | reverse complement strand
TCCACCCGCACCAGGTCGCCGTCGCGCACCTTGGCGATGGCGCCGCCGTCCACCGCTTCCGGCGTCACATGGATGGCCGACGGCACCTTGCCCGACGCCCCCGACAGCCGCCCGTCGGTGACAAGCGCCACCTTCAGCCCGCGATCCTGCAGCACGCCCAGCGGCGGCATCAATTTGTGCAGCTCCGGCATGCCGTTGGCCTTGGGGCCCTGGAACCTGAGCACCGCCACCATGTCGGAGGTCAGCTCGCCGGCCTTGAACGCGGCCTGAAGCTCCTCCTGGGCGTGGAACACCCGCGCCGGCGCCTCGATCACATGGCGCTCGGGGGCCACCGCCGAGGTCTTGATCACCGCCCGGCCGATGTTGCCGTCGAGCACCTTCAGCCCGCCCGTGGCCTGGAACGGATCGGCCGCCGTGCGCAGCACCTTGGCGTCGCCGGTGACGGCGGGGCCGTCGCGCCAGGCAAGGCTGCCGTCTTCGGCCAGAACCGGCTCCTTGGTATAGGCTTCCAGCCCGCGCCCGAGGATGGTCTCGGCGTCCCCATGCAGCAGGCCCGCACCCAGCAGTTCGCGGATGACGAGGGCCATGCCGCCGGCGGCGTGGAAGTGGTTCACGTCCGCCGTGCCGTTGGGATAGACCCGGGTGAGCAAGGGCGTCACCTCGGCGAGGTCGGCAAAGTCCTGCCAGTTGAGGGCGATGCCACCGGCCGCCGCCATGGCCACCAGATGCAGGGTGTGGTTCGTCGAGCCGCCGGTGGCGTGGAGGCCGACGATGCCGTTCACGAAGGCCTTCTCGTCCAGCATCCGCCCGGCGGGGATGTAGTCGTTGCCCAGCGCGGTGATGGCCAGCGCCCGCTGCGCCGCAGCTTTCGTCAGCGCATCGCGCAGCGGCGTGTCCGGGGTGACGAAGGAGGCGCCGGGCAAATGCAGGCCCATGATCTCCATGAGCATCTGGTTGGTGTTGGCGGTGCCGTAGAAAGTGCAGGTGCCGGGGCCGTGGTAGGACTTGGATTCCGCCTCCAGCAGCGCGTCGCGGCCCACTTTGCCCTCGGCGAACAGCTGGCGGATCCGCGACTTCTCGGTGTTGGACAAGCCGCTGGTCATGGGACCAGACGGGATGAACACCGCCGGCAGGTGCCCGAACGACAGCGCGCCGATCACCAGCCCCGGCACGATCTTGTCGCAGATGCCGAGGAACACCGCCGCATCGAAGGTCTGGTGGGAGAGCGCCACGGCGGTGGAGAGGGCGATCACGTCGCGGGAGAACAGGGACAGCTCCATGCCGGCCTCGCCCTGGGTGACGCCATCGCACATGGCGGGCACGCCGCCGGCCACCAGCGCCACGCCGCCGACGCTCCGCGCGGCCTCCCGCAGCAGCTCGGGATAGCGCTCATAGGGCTGGTGGGCGGAGAGCATGTCGTTATAGGCGGTGACGATGCCGAGGCTCGCGCCCTGGCCCTCGCGCAGCACGGCCTTGTCGCCGGGGGCGCAGGCGGCGAAGCCATGGGCCTGGTTGGCGCATCCCAGCGCCTGGCGGCGGGGCTCGTGGGCGGCCGCGGCGGCGATGCGGTCGAGATAGCGCTGTCTCTGGTCGCGGCTACGCTGCGCGATCCGCTCCGTCACCTCCCCCACGCGGGCATTGAGGGGGGCGG
>NZ_VTTL01000028.1 GCF_008364685.1 Xanthobacter oligotrophicus | reverse complement strand
CATAGCGCTTGGGCATCCTCTTGGGATGTCGGGTGCGCGGCTTGCGATGACGGCGGTGAGCGCGCTGGAGGTGCGCGGGGGCAGGTGGGCGGTGGCGACCATGTGCATCGGCGTCGGCCAGGGCATCGCCGCCCTCATCGAGAGGGTCTGAGCCGTGGATGCCGTGACACCTCCGGTCACCATTGCGCGACAAGGCGCCGTGGGGGTGATCGCCATTGATTTTCCGCCGGTGAACGCCCTGTCGAAGGCGGTGCGGCAAGGGCTGATCGACGCCGTGCGCATGCTGGAGGCCGATCCCGACGTGGCGGCGCTGGTGATCAGCGGCGGTCCGGGGCGCTTCATCGCCGGCGCCGACATCCGCGAGATGAGCCAGCCGCCGGAGGCCCCCTTCCTGCCGGACGTGGTGGCGGCCATCGATGCCTGTGCAAAGCCGGTGGTGGCCGCCATCGCCGGGGCCGCGTTGGGCGGCGGCTGCGAGATCGCGCTGGCCTGCGACCTCAGGCTCGGCGGGCCGAGGGCGCTGGTGGGTCTCACCGAGAGCCGGCTCGGCCTCATTCCCGGCGCCGGCGGCACCCAGCGCCTGCCGCGCCTGGTGGGGATTGCGCAGGCCATCGCCCTCGTCTGCGAGGGGAGCGTGCTGAAGGCGGGCGATGCCCTCGCCCTCGGCCTGTTGGATGGGGTGGTGGAGGGTGACCTCCTCGTCGAGGCCATCGCCCGCGCGCGGGACGTGCCCAAGCGCCGCCTCTCGGCGCTGCCGGTTCCCGCCTGCGATGGGGCGGCGGAAGAGGCTGCGGTGGCCCGCGCCCGCAGGGGGGCGAAGGGCGTCCCGGCCATCGGCGAGTCCATCCGCGTCATCCGCGCGGCGGGGGAGGGGGATTTCGCCAGCGGGCTCGCCGTCGAGCGCGCCGCCTTCCTCGCCCTGCGCGAGAGTGCCGAGGCAAAGGCGCTGCGCCATCTCTTCTTCGCCGAGCGTGAGGCGACGAAGGTGCCGGGGCTGGAGGGCGTCGTGCCGCGTCCGCTGGAGGCAGTGGCGGTGATCGGCGCCGGCACCATGGGCGCCGGCATCGCCGTGGCGCTGGCCGACGCCGGCCTTTCCGTCACATTGGTGGAGCGGGATGCGGAGGCCGCCGCCGCCGGCCTGCAGCGGGTGGCCGACCTCTATGCCCGGCAGGTGAAGAGCGGCCGGCTCACCGACAGGCAAGGCGCCGAGCGCCTCGCCCGCATCACCCCTACCGCCGACTGGGGGCGCCTTGCCGCCGCCGACCTGGTGGTGGAAGCCGCCTTCGAGGACCTCGCCGTCAAGGCCGACATCTTCCGCCGCCTCGATGCGGTGGCAAAGCCCGGCGCGGTGCTGGCCACCAACACCTCCTATCTCGACCTCGACGCCATCGCCGCCGCCACCTCCCGGCCGCAGGATGTGGTGGGCCTGCACTTCTTCGCCCCCGCCAACGTGATGAAGCTGCTGGAGGTGGTGCGCCCGTCACGCACCGCGCCCGATGTCATCGCCACGGCGCTGGCGCTGGCGAAGAAGATGGGCAAGCAGCCAGTGGTGGCGGGCAATTGCGACGGCTTCATCGGCAACCGCATCTATGCGCTCTACCGCCGCCACGCCGAAGTTCTGGTGGAGGACGGCGCCAGCCCGCAGGAGGTGGATGCGGCGCTGGAAGCCTATGGCTTCGCCATGGGCCTCTTCGCCGTGTCCGACATGTCCGGCCTCGACATCGCCTATGCCATGCGCAAGCGCCGGGCGGCCACCCGCGATCCGGCCGAGCGCTATGTCGCCATCGCCGACCGACTGGTGGACCAAGGCCGCCTCGGCCGCAAGACCGGTGCTGGCTGGTACGCCTATGACGCGGGGGGCGGAAAATCCGCCGATCCCGTGGTGGAGGCCGTGATCGCCGAAGCCCGCGCGGAAAAAGCCATCGCGTCGCGCGCCTTCACACCCGAGCAGATCCAGCGCCGGCTTCTCGCCGTCATGGCGAACGAAGGCGCCAAGGCCCTGGCCGAAGGCATCGCGCTGCGGGCCTCCGACATCGATCTCGCCTTCGTCCATGGCTACGGCTTCCCGCGCACCAGAGGCGGGCCCATGTGGGCCGCCGACCAGCTGGGCCTGCGCGCCATCCTCACCGAAGTGGAAGCCGCCCACGCCGCCGGCGGCGCCGGATCCGAGCCCGCGCCCCTGCTGCTGGCCCTCGCCCGCGACGGACGCAGCTTCGCCGACTGGC
>NZ_VTTL01000027.1 GCF_008364685.1 Xanthobacter oligotrophicus | reverse complement strand
CGCCGGCGGCGCCGGATCCGAGCCCGCGCCCCTGCTGCTGGCCCTCGCCCGCGACGGACGCAGCTTCGCCGACTGGCAACCGACAGAACAAGTAGGACAACAGCCATGACGAAAATCCTCAACAGCTACGCCCTCGACCGCTGGTTCGTGCCGCAAGAGGGCCTCATCGACATCCCGAGCGCCATCGACGGGCGCGTGGTGGCGCGCACCTCCACAAAGGGGCTCGATCTCGCCGCCATGGTGCGCCATGCCCGCGAGGTGGGCGGGCCGGCGCTGCGCGCGCTCACCTTCCACGAGCGTGCCGACATGCTAAAGGCGCTCGCCGCCCATCTCGGCGCCCACAAGGAAGCGCTCTACGCCCTCGCTGCCGACACCGGCGCGACCAAGAGGGACAATTTCATCGACATCGACGGCGGCATCGGCACCCTCTACGCCTATGCCTCGCGCGGCCGGCGGGAGCTGCCGGGCGAGCGCTTCGTGGTGGAGGGTGGGCCGGAAGGCCTCTCCAAGGGCGGCTCCTTCATCGGCCTTCATATCCTCACCCCGCTCCGGGGCGTAGCGGTGCATGTGAACGCCTTCAACTTCCCCTGCTGGGGCCTGCTGGAGAAGCTCGCCCCCGCGCTCCTCGCCGGCGTGCCGGTCATCACCAAGCCGGCGACCTCCACCGCTTATGTGGCCGAGGCGGTGGTGCGACTGATCGTGGAGGCGAACATCCTGCCCAAGGGCGCGCTGCAACTGGTGTGCGGATCGGCGGGCGACCTGCTCGATCACCTCACCGGGCAGGACGTGCTCTCCTTCACCGGCTCGGCGGAGACCTCGCAACTGCTGCGCGACCATCCGGTGGTGTCGCGCAACGCCGTGCGCTTCATCGCCGAGCGGGATTCGCTGAATGCCGCCGTGCTCGGCCCGGATGCCAGCGAGGGCGCCCCCGAGTTCGACCTCTTCATCAAGGAGGTGGTGCGCGAGATGACGGTGAAGGCGGGCCAGAAATGCACCGCCATCCGCCGCATCATCGTGCCCCGCGCCCAGGAAAGCGCGGTGATCGCCGCGTTGACGGCGCAACTGGCGAAGATCACCCTGGGCGATCCCCGCCGCGACGACGTGCGCATGGGCCCGCTGGCGAGCGTTGCCCAGCGCGACGCCGCCCGGGCGGCGGTGGCGCAGATCGCGCAGGAGGCGGAGATCGTCTTCGGCGATCCCGATGTCGCCGAGCCCATCGTGGCCGATGCGCAGGCGGGCGCCTTCATGGCGCCGGTACTGCTGCGCTGTGCAAGGCCACTGGCGGCGGTAGCGCCCCACGCGGTGGAGGCCTTCGGCCCGGTGGCCACCGTCATGGCCTATGACCGGCTCGACGACGCAGTGGCGCTGGTGGCGAAGGGGGAGGGCAGCCTCGTGGCCTCGGTCTTCACCTATGATCCGCAGGTGGCGGACACGCTGGTGTTCGGCATCGCCGCGCACCATGGCCGGCTGCTGGTGCTGGACCGCGACGGCGCCGGGGAATCCACCGGCCACGGCTCGCCCATGCCGGGCCTGGTGCATGGCGGTCCCGGCCGGGCCGGCGGCGGCGAGGAGATGGGCGGCCTGCGCGGGGTGTTCCATTATATGCAGCGCACGGCTCTGGAGGGCTCGCCGGCCCGGCTCTCGGCGCTCAGCCGCACCTGGCTGTCCGGCGCGCCGACCCCGGTGACCGCCGAACATCCCTTCAAGCGGGACTATGAGGCGCTCAACGTGGGCGACACGGTGGAGACGGCCTCGCGCGTCATCAGCCTCGACGACATCGAGCATTTCGCCCATTTCACCGGCGACACCTTCTACGCCCACATGGATGAGGCGGCGGCCAAGGCCAATCCCTTCTTCCCCGGCCGCGTGGCCCACGGCTACCTCATCCTGTCGTTTGCTGCCGGGCTGTTCGTGGATCCGGCGCCGGGGCCGCTCTTGGCCAATTACGGGCTGGACACCCTGCGCTTCCTGAAGCCCGTCTCGCCGGGGGACGCGATCCGGGTGCGGCTCACCGTCAAGCACAAGCAGCCGGGCCGCCGGCCCGAATATGGCGAGGTGCGCTGGGACGCCGAGGTGTTCAACCAGAACGGAGAGACGGTGGCGCGCTACGAGCTGCTGACCATGAGCGCGCGGGCCGTGAAGGAGGCGCCGGTGCGCCTGGCGGTCTGAAATCCAGCCGGATCAAGGCGTCGCGTGGACGGCGCCGTGGTCCGGCCGGCGGCGGGGTGCGGATTTTTTCAGGAGTTTCGATGCGTCGGCGGCCGCGAGCAGCGCTTGCGGCTCCGATCTGGCGGGAAACGGGTGCGGACGGCGCTACCGCTTATCCCCAGCCCCGGTTTAGCATAAAGCCTTGTTATAAAGCTCGATTTGGCGCCCGGTTCACAACGCCCTGATGACAGCGGAACGCGGTTTTTCATTTTTTGCGCAGATGGTCGTTGACAGATCCGAGGGGCGTCCCCTATAAACCGCCCATCGACGACGCGCTGCCGCCGCCCACTGGACGGATGACGGCGCGTCTCCGACGCTCCTCACGACAGATTGTTGTG
>NZ_VTTL01000026.1 GCF_008364685.1 Xanthobacter oligotrophicus | reverse complement strand
CGCGCACCTCCAGCGCGCTCACCGCCGTCATCGCAAGCCGCGCACCCGACATCCCAAGAGGATGCCCAAGCGCTATGCCGTGAACACCTTTCAGGGCGCCGGCGGGGCGGCCGATGGGGGTGTGCGCGAAGGCCCAGATAAAGGTGTCAGCCATTGTCGTCTCCCAGATGAATGAGGGCTCAGGCGGCGGCGCCGGACACCGCGGCATGCACCCGGAACCGCTTGTCCATTGACTTCTCCCAAAGGGCTGAGGTGCGGGTGCGGCATTGACAATACGGCCCATCCAAATAAAAGATCAACCGATCGTTTTTTTAACTAAAGAGGCCCATCTGAGCCGGGAAGGCGGACCAATGCCCACATGGCCCACCAGAGCAGTGCATTCGGCCGTGCCGCTCCTGCTGGATCGGCGCGACGCTTGGATGGAGGTGATGCTCATGGGCCTGGTTCTTGGCGAAGATGATGGTCTTGCCGAGGCGGTCGCCACCCGCGACCTTCAGCCCGTGGGTCATGACGTGGGCGATGACCTTGTCCACCGTGTCGGCGTTGAACAGCCACTTATTGAGTGCCTCGGCCTCCACGCTGTCGGGCGGGTCGCCGTCTTCCTCGTCCCACTCCAGCATGTCCCACTGGTCCTGCTCTGCCTCCGACAGCTCGTCATAATGGATGCCCTCGCGCAGAAACCGGGTTGGCACGGAGAGGGTGACGGGCGGAACCAGCCATTCGTCCGCGATCGCCTGGTCGAGCGAATAGGCGTCGGTCGGCACGCCCTCTTCCAGGTCGAACAGGCCATAGGTGTTGCGGTCGATCTCATCGCGCGGGGTGGCGGTCAGCCCCACCAGCAGGCTTTCGAAATAATCGAAGATCGCGCCGTAGCGCTGGTAGATGGAGCGGTGGGCCTCGTCCATCACCACCAGATCGAAATGGCCGGGACCGAAGCGGGCGGCCCCGCCCTTGCGCTCGTCGATGAGGTTCATCATGGTCGGATAGGTGGAGAGGAACACGCGGCCCGCCGCGGTCTTCTCGGTCACCAGATTGACCGGCGTGGCGAGAAAGAGCACGCGCTTCACCCAGCCGGCGCGCATCAGCACGTCCACCAGGGCAATCACCGTGCGGGTCTTACCCGAGCCGGTGGCCATGACGAGCAGCGCCTTGCGCTGCTTGCGGGCGTCGAACGCCTCCTTGTCCCGCGCGATGGCCCGCTCCTGATAATAGCGGTCGGCGATCTTGCGGTTGACGGGCAGCCCGGTGAGCGGCTGGCGGGTGATGCGCCGCTGGATCAGCAGCTGAAGCTCGTCCTTGGTATAGAAGCCGGACACCTTGCGCGGCGGCGCGGCGCCATCGTCCCAGATCCAATGGTCATAGCCATTGGTGGTGAAGATCACCGGGCGCTGGCCGAACTGGGCTTCCAGGCAATCCGCATAGAGCTTGGCCTGCTGACGGCCCTCATGTTCGCCGCGGCGGGTCCGCTTGGCCTCCACCAGGCCCAGCAGCTTGCCGTCGTCGCCCCACAGTACATAGTACACGAAGCCCTGGCCTTGCGCATTGGGCATGCCGGTGACCGGATATTCCCGGTCCCGCGGCGCATCGAGCGGCCGGCCGGCTTCCTTCAGCAACAGGTCGATGAAGCGGTCGCGGGTTTCGGCCTCGGAATAATCGTGGGTGTCGGGCCGGGCCGCGTTGGCGCGGCGGATGGCGTCGCGCTCGGCGCGGGCGGCCTGGAGCTGGGCGTCGAGATCACCCTGGTCGCGCAGCAGCGCGGCGAAGGCGTGGTCCTTCGCCTCCATCTCGGCCTTGAGCCGGGTGAGTTCGGCGAACGCCTTGCGCACCAGATCGTCGCGCCGGGTGAGGGGCCTTGGCATAGGTGCGCGCCAGCCAGAAGCACAGGTGGAACAGCTCGCGCACCGCCCCTTCGGCATCCTTCGCCGCGGTCTCGCGCGCCTCGTGGACGGCGCGATTGCCGATGCCGATGATGAGCTTCGCCTTGGTGAACACTGCCTGCCCGGCGCGGGCCTTGAAGCTCGGCTCGTGGATCAGCGCGGAGATTCGGTTGTCATAGGGAAAGGTGAGGGCCCCATCGTTGCGATAGACCCATTGCACCGCCAGTTCCAACGTGCGCCGGGCATGGAAGGCCGCCGCGCGCGGATCGCTGGCCCCATAGCCTTCCGCCTTCTTCGCGCTGTCGAATATCTCCGGGAACTCGGCGGCGAGGAAGGCGAAGTTGGACATGAGCGCGTCCTAGAGCTGTCCGGTGAATGCGCGGTGCTGGAGGGAGGCGAAGAGAGAATCAAATTGTGCGAAACAGCCCCTCATTTTCCGCCTCCTCTTTCGAATTTTGTTAAATTTCCGAGAAAAATTTTCTTGCAATTCGAGTGGTGGAATTAATATCTGCAGTTTCCTAAAATCGGCCAAATGCAGATGACGCATTGAAATCTCCTTAGACGATTTTCGTATCTGCCACTGTAGTCCTTCCGTACATAGCTGCGCGGCGAGAAATGTTGAATTTCCTTGATATTTTATTGAATTCAAAAGAAAAATACTGACGAATATGCCAAATTCGTCATCTGTATCGACCAGACATGGAACTCCAATGGCTCCATCCTTCGAAACCAGTATGTCGCCTCTTTCGGGTTTCACACGTCTAGTGAGCTCGGCGCGGGCTTCCACTGATACGAATTTCGCGCCGTTAAATGACAATGAGCCGCCGGTAATATGACTCACTGTTACGAAGGGTATACCAGTCTCTACATATTTCGGCGTGGCGTGCGCGCCATCACGAATCACCGAGCACACGTCATTGAGCGGCATTTTCTTCGCAACGCAGTTCGCCCTCCCAAACATCTCCAGAAAGATCGACTCGGGCAGGCTGTCGAGGAGGGCGAGGGCCTGCCGGCGCTTGCGGCGCAGCGCATCGGCCTTGTCCAGGATCGCCGCAATCCGCTTCTGCTCGTCGAGGGGCGGGAGGGGGATTTGAAGACGATCGACCATTGAACGGGTCACATGTTGTAGCCCCACCCCGCCGTGTGACCTGAGCCCCAGAACCTCCTCCAGATTTGGGTAGAGTCCGTCGATCACGGAGACGGACGATGCGAGCCTCACG
>NZ_VTTL01000025.1 GCF_008364685.1 Xanthobacter oligotrophicus | reverse complement strand
CCGCCACGTCGCGCCCGCCGGAGGTGTTGGCCAGCACGACGATGCGCCGGCGCCCGCCCTCGCGCAGGATCTGGTTCGGCCCGTCCGTCTCCGTCACCTCGGCGACCTGCGAGAGCGGCACCCAGCCAGAGGGCGTCTCGATCAGCAGGCCCGAAAGTCCCTCCGTGGTGCGCGCCGCATCGGGCAGGCGGACCACCACGTCGAAGCGCCGCGCGCCGTCCACGAGGCGGGAGACCACGCGGCCGTTGGAAAGCCGCTCCAGCGCGTCCGTCACCTGCGCGGGCTGGAGGCCGTAGAGGGCGGCGCGGCCATAATCCACGCGCACCGTCACTTCCGGCACGCGCACCTGCCGCTCCACCTGCAGGTCCGCAAGGCCGGGAATGCCGGCGAGGCGCCCCCGCAGGTCTTCCGCCGTAGTTCGCAGGGTATCGAGGTCGTCGCCGAACAGCTTCAGGGCGATCTCGGCCCGCACGCCGGAGAGCATGTGGTCCAGCCGGTGGGAGATGGGCTGGCCCAGGTTGAAGGCGGCCGGCAGCACCGCGAGGCGGTCGCGGATGTCGGCGGTGATCTCGGCGCGGCTGCGGGCGGAGGGTCCTAGATCCACCTCGATCTCGGAGGCATGGACGCCCTCGGCGTGTTCGTCGAGCTCGGCCCGGCCGGTGCGCCGACCCACCGCCTTCACCTCCGGCACGTCCAGGATGAGCTTTTCGGCGACAAGGCCCATGCGATGGCTCTCGGCGAGGGAAAGGCCCGGCCGGAAGGACATGGAGATGGTGAGCGAGCCCTCGTTGAACGGCGGCAGGAAGGCGCGCGGCAGGCCCACGGCGGCCGCCACCGCCGCGAGGAAGAGAAGCGCGGCTGCGCACATCACGAGGCGCTGGTGGCGGAAGGCGGCGGCGAGCAGGCCGGCGTATCCGCGCTTCAGACCCCGCACCAGCACGCTCTCCCGCTCCACATGGCGGCTGAGTGCGGGGAGCAGGTAAAAGGCGAGCACCGGCGTGAGCGTGACGGAGGTGACAAGGCTCGCGAGGATCGAGACGATATAGGCCTGCCCCAGCGGCGCGAACAGTCGCCCCTCGATGCCCGGCAGCGCGAACAAGGGCACGAACACCAGCACGATGATGAGCGTGGCGTAGACGATGCCGGAGCGCACCTCCCGGCTCGCCGCCACCACCACGTCGAATACCGGCCGCGGCGCCGCGGCGGCGGCATTCTCGCGCAGGCGGCGGAAGATGTTCTCCACGTCCACCACCGCGTCATCCACCAGCTCGCCGATGGCGATGGCGAGGCCGCCCAGCGTCATGGTGTTGATGGAGAGGCCGAAGGCGTGGAACACGATGGCCGTGGCGAGGATCGACACGGGTATAGCGGTGAGCGAGATGAAGGTGGTGCGCCAGTTGACGAGGAAAAGGAACAGCACCACGGCCACCACCGCCATGGCCTCCATCAGCACCTTTTCCACGTTGCCGATGGAGGCGGCGATGAAGTCGGCCTGCCGGAACACCGGCGGCGAAATGCGGATGCCGTTGGGCAGCGTGCGGTTCAGGTCGTTGACCGCGTCCTCCACCGCGCGGGTGAGGGCGATCGTGTCCACCTCCGGCTGCTTCTCCACCGAGACGATCACCGCCGGCCGGCCCATGTAGCCGGCATCGCCCCGCTTCATGCGGGCCGCGTAATCCACCTGCGCCACCTGGTGCAGGAAGACGGTGCCGCCGGCGGGGCGGGGCAGCACCAGCCCCTTCAGGTCGTCGAGGCTGAGGGTGCGGCCGATGTTGCGGATCAGGAACTCGCGCCCGCCATGGTCAGCAAAGCCACCGCCCGAATTGGTGCCGAACTGCGCCACCGCCTTTTCCAGCGCATCGAGGGAGATGCCATGGGCGCGCATGGCCGCAGGGTCCGGCGAAACGCGGAACTGCCGCACTTCCCCGCCCATGGGGATGACCTGCGCGATGCCGGGAATGGCGAGCAGGCGCGGGCGGATGATGAAGTCCGCCGCCTCGCGCACCGCCATGGGGGACGCAGTGTCGCTCGTCACCGCGAACATCAGGATCTGCCCCATGATGGAGCTGATGGGCCCCATCTGCGGGGCAACGTTCGCCGGCAGCCGGTCCCGCACCAAAGCGATGCGCTCGGCGATCTGCTGGCGGTCGCGGAAGATGTCGGTGCCGAAATCGAACTCCACATAGAGGACGGAGAGCCCCACCCCCGAGACCGAACGCAGGCGGATGAGGCCCGGCAGGCCGTTCATCGCCGTCTCCAACGGGAAGGTGACAAGCTGTTCCACCTCGGCCGGGGCAAGGCCCTCCGCCTCGGTCATGATGGTGACGGTGGGCCGGTTGAGGTCGGGCAGCACATCCACCGGCAGGCGGGTGACCGCAAAGGCGCCGGTGACCACCAGCACGAGGGACAGCGCCAGCACCAGCAGGCGGTTTTTGAGGGACTGGGTGACGAGGAAGCTGAACATCGGCCGGCCTCAGCGGATCTGGTCGATGAGTTCGGCGCCCTCGGTAACCACGCGGCGATCGGGCGGCAGGCCGGCCACCACCAGCACGCGGCCGGCATCGAGGGGCTCCGTCTTTACCTCGCGCGCAACGAAGCGCTCGGCTGCGACATGTTCATAGACGATGGCCTGACCGTTCGCCCCGCGCACCACCGCCGTGCGGGGGATGGCGATGCCCATGCGCGGGGCGCCGGCCTCCGCGAGGACCGTGAGAAACTGGCCTGGACGCAGCCCCTCGGCACCCGCGGTGACGGAAAACTGCAGCGGAACGGCCTGGCTGCGGTCGGACATCCCCGCGCCCAGAAAGGTGAGCGCGACGGAGCGGCCATCGGGCAATCGCCCGGAAGCCCCGGAGCGGCCCATGTCCGGCGAGAAACCCAGCGCCTCCACCCACAGCCGATCCGGATCGATGATGCGGAACACCACAGTGTTCGGGTCCGCCATCTGTCCCGCCACCGCGTCCGAGGTGGCGATGATGCCGGCAACGGGCGCGCGCAGCGCCTCCGGCTCGCGCTGCACCCGCTCCAGCGTGGCGCGGCGAGTCTGTAGACCCTTCAGCTCAATCTCCGTCTCCTCCACCTCGCGGCGGGTGACCGCGTTCTGGATAGCCGACAGGCGCTCATAGCGGCGCTTCACGATGGCGATCTGCTGGTCCAGCTCAAAGCCCTGCTGCTCCAGGTCCTTGAGGTCCGAGGCGCCGATGGGCGGGTGCACGAACGCGAGGATGTCGCCCGCCGCGACCTTGGTGCCGAGCGGCTTGAAGCCGCCCTGCGGCGGTGCCAGCCGCCCACCCACCGCCGTCTGCACGAGCCCGCTGGCATTGGCATCCGGCACCACCCGCCCCGGCAGTTCCACCGCGCGGGCATGGCTGGCGGAAGCCGTGACGATGGTGCGCACGCCGAGGATGCGCTGGCTGGGCTTCGGCACGATCACCGAGCCGTCGGGCAGGCGCTGGGCCGCATCGCGTGCGGAAGGCTTCGGCGTATCCGCGGCCTGCGCATCCGGCGGGAGCGCGGCGGAGGCAAGCCCCAGACCGGCAGCGAGAACGAGTGCCGCCGTGCGCCGCCGCAGCGACATCAAGAGCACGGCCGCGAGAAAGCCGATAACGACGCCGGCACCCAAGCCCAATTGCGATCCGCCCAGCAGCGCCAGCGCCGCCGGCGCAGTGGCTCTGGGGTCGGCCGTCACCGAAGCCGCAGGCACCGTGAGAGTGGTTGCGAGCACGTCCACCGTGCCGCCGGCCGTGACCGTGAAAGCGAGGTCGTGCGTGCCCGGCTTCGCGGCGAACGGAGCGGCAACCACATAGGTGCCGGGCTCCTCGGGCTTTGCGGTCTGCGCGCCTTCGGGCGTGTCCATTTCGATGGTCGCGCGGTCCACCGGCGCGTTGTCGGTGAAGCGGTCGAGGTGGATGGCGAGGATGCCGTCGCGCAGCACTGCCACCAGCTCGAAATCGGCGGAGGCGGCCTCGGCACGGGGGGCGAGAGACGTTACCTGAGGCGCGGCAGGCGCGCCGTGGTCGTGGCCTTCGTGCGCCATCGCGCCCGTCGCCAGCACCAGGCCGGCGAGAAGGGCCCACGACCCAAGGCCAACTCTCCGCATGAAATGACGCACCATCCTTCAACCCGTCCGATCCTCAATCCGGTACGGGAGCCAGATAGCGCACGGGCTGTCACGCCGCGTATCGCTTCTGTATCAGTTTGTTTCAGTCTGGAGCTTGGGCAGGCGCACTGTCGCGACGAGGCCGCCGCCGGCGCCGTTGGCGAGGGTCAGCGTGCCGCCATGGGCCTCGGCCACCGCACGGGCGATGGGAAGGCCGAGCCCCACCCCGCCGGT
>NZ_VTTL01000023.1 GCF_008364685.1 Xanthobacter oligotrophicus | reverse complement strand
CCGGCCACGGGCGCTCCGCTTCCCGCGGGGCGCCCGCCTTCCACCCTCGCAATTATGCGGAGCAGAACCCCCGCCGACCGAGCCCGACAGATTGACCTATACGATCAGTGCCGTATCGATCGGCGTCTTCTTGCCCGAATCCTGCGCCGCTGCACGATCCGCCGCGACCAGAGCCAAGCCGAAGGCAGAAAATCGAAGCAAGGAAGATCTCTCTGGAACCGAGATGCTATCATCCATTTGCGCGGAATAGTCCGCGCATTCAACGTGATAATGCGGCGACGCGCCCTTTCCAGTAAGCCTAAATAAATCCAGGCGCCGGGAGCGACCCATGAGGATGCAATGCGCCCGAAACCGTGTCAGAGCGAACCGATCACGCTCTTGAGCTTCGCCTGGACGTGTTCGGCCGCCTGCTTGAGCCGCGGATTGTCGATCGCTTGCATTGAGGCGACGGGATCGATCGCCGCCACTTCGGTGTTGCCGTCCCCCTTGTCCTGCACGATGACGTTGCACGGCAGCATCGTGCCTACCTTGTCCTCAATCTCAAGCGCCTCGTGGGCAAGCGCCGGGTTGCAGGCGCCGAGAATGCGGTAGGGACGGAAATCGACATTGATCTTCTTCTTGAGAGTGTCCCTGACGTCGATCTCGGTGATGATGCCGAAACCCTCGCGCTTGAGCGCCTCAGTCGTCAGCCGCACGGCGTCATCGAAGCCGAGCGCAAGCGTTTTGGCGAAATAATAGCTCATGGTTCACTCCCAAGGCGTTCTTGCAAGACGCGAATATAGGAAAGTTCAACGCAGGCCGGAGAGATATTCGGCCACGGCCCTCTTATCGGCTTCGCTCAGCGCCGCCGCGATACGGCCCATCATTGTCGACGACGGACGCGCGCCACTCGCGAAGCGATCCAATTGATCGACGATATATGCCGCATGCTGTCCATTCAGATTGGGAGCGTCGGCCATCATGCCCATCATCGGCATCCGCTCCATCATGCCGCCTCCCATCATGCCCGTCACGGGCATGCCGCGTTGGCCGGACGCACGGTGACACATGGCGCAAGCGGGCATTCCCGCGAAGAAGATGCGCTCTCCAATCGCCGCCAAGCGTTGGTCCTTGACCGCGTCCGCCTTGCGCGACTGCTTGCCATAAAAGCTCGACGCATTCGCCATGTCGGCGTCGCCGAGGTCTGCCGCGATTGGCGCCATGATGTCCGACCTGCGAGTCCCATTCCTGAAGGCCCAGAGTTGGCGATAAAGGTAAGCCGGACTTTGACCCGCCAGTTTCGGAAATTGCGATTCGCTGCTATTGCAATCCGCGCCGTGGCACTCGGCGCATTTGGCATCGGCCACATGGCTTCCTAGCGCCGGGTCGCCTGCGCGCGCGCCATCCGATTGTCCCCGTGAGGCTCCCGTCATGGCGAGTAAACCTGCTCCAGCGATGAGTATGATCGCACCCGCTAATGAGATCGCCATCTTGCTCATTGTCATGGCTCCGCGACGTCACCCGGTCCGGATCAGGCGCTGAGGTCGCGCTTTTCCTGGAGGTATTCGTCGCGCTGGATTTCTCCCTTCGCGCAGTACTCACCGAGAATGTCGAGGCCTCGCGAAAGGCTTCGATCGTTACCGATCCGCACGGCGCCTCCAAAGAAGGAGAGGACAAGCGCAACGATCCCAACTGTCAGAAGCACCAGCAACAAAAAGGAGAGGATGCCGTCGGCATCCATCCCCAGCTATGTCTATCAGCCCGAGGGCCGTTCCACCACATCGGGGTCATTGCGCAGATTGCCAAAAGCCCGTCCGCCCCGATGTCCGCGGCCGGTTCCGCAAGTTCCCGTATTTGGCCCTGCCGCCGAGCGAAAGGAACGATTTATATAGGGTACCCCCCTATATTATAAACCCGTGATGGCACACACGATCAAGCACAAGACCAAGCTTCTCGCCCGCATCCGCCGAATCAAGGGGCAGGCCGAAGCCGTGGAGCGCGCGCTGGAAGCCGAGATCGGCTGCACCGACGTGTTGATGCTGGTCGCCTCCATGCGCGGCGCCATCAACGGACTGACGGCGGAGCTGATGGAGGACCACATCCGCCATCACGTGGTGAACCCGGACGCCGAGCCGGACCCCGAGCGTGCCAAAGGCGCCGCCGACCTGATCGAGGTCGTCCGCACCTACCTCAAGTGATCTGAGAGCAAGATGACTGCGTTTACAGACCTGCTCCAGCAGGGGGCCGCGCACGCCTGGCTGTTCATCCCCTCGGCCATCCTGCTCGGTGCCCTGCACGGGCTTGAGCCGGGCCATTCCAAGACGATGATGGCCGCCTTCATCATCGCCATCCGCGGCACGCTCACCCAGGCCGTCCTGCTGGGCCTCGCCGCAACGGCCTCGCACACGGCGGTGGTCTGGCTCATTGCCCTCGGGGGGCTGTATTTCGGGCAGCAATGGGGTGGCGAGGCCAGCGAACCCTATTTTCAGCTCGCTTCAGCCGTGGCGATCATCACCATCGCCGCCTGGATGGCCTGGCGGACGTGGCGCGAGCAGAGCGACGCGCATCACCACCATGAGGACAAGACCCGTCTCCTCTCGACCGCAGAAGGGGAACTGGCGCTCGACATCTTCGAGGATGGCGTGCCGCCGCGGTGGCGCATCTCCAGCCCCGGCGGGCGCATGCTTCCTGACGCCGAGCGCGTCTTTCTCGAAACCCTGCGGCCCGGCGGCGGCCGTCAGGTCTTCCCGTTCGTGCACCGGGGTGAATTCCTCGAGAGCACGCACGATATTCCCGAGCCCCATGCCTTTTCAGTGGAGCTTCGCATGCGCCTCGCCGACGGCGGGGAGGAGGTCCATGCCCTCGTGTTCGAGGAGCATGACCATGCCCACATGAATCTCGGCGACGAGGACGACGCCCACGCCCGCGCCCACGCCGCCGATATCCGCAATCGCTTTGCCGGCCGCCCGGTGACCACCTGGCAGATCATCGTCTTCGGACTGACGGGCGGGTTGATCCCGTGCCCGGCGGCGATCACCGTGCTGCTGATCTGCATGCAGCTGAAGGTCTTCAGCCTCGGCTTCGTGCTGGTCCTGTGCTTCAGCATCGGCCTGGCGCTCACGCTGGTGTCGGCCGGCGTGCTCGCGGCCCTCAGCGTCCGGCACGTCTCGCAACGTTGGTCGGGCTTCAGCGCCTTCGCCCGGCGCGCGCCCTATGCCTCGGCCGCGCTGATCCTGATGGTCGGCCTCTACACCGGCTGGCTCGGCTGGCATGGTCTTTCACGGGAGCACGCTCCGTCGGCCGGCATCAGCGCGGGCGCGGTGCAAGGCGATTTCTTGCCTGCGCCAACTTCGTATGGCGAAGCACGCCGGCTGGGATAAAAGGGCTTGTCCGCAGAGCAGCCGTCGCGCCCGCAGGACGGCCTCGCAGGAGTGCGTCACCCCGTGTCTCCCGAATGCCATATCCTGATCGTCGATGATGATGCCGAGATCCGACGCCTCGCCGGCAAGTTCCTGCGCGAGCACGGGCACAAGGTCACCGCGGCACAGGATGCGCGCGAGATGCGCGAGGCAATGAAGGCGGGGGCGGTGGATCTCATCATCCTCGACATCATGCTGCCCGGCACGAGCGGGCTCGACCTATGCCGGGACATCCGCCGCACGTCGGACGTGCCCATCATCATGCTCACCGCGCGCGGCAGCGACGTGGACCGGATCGTGGGGCTGGAGCTCGGTGCGGACGACTATCTGTCGAAGCCCTTCAATCCGCGCGAGCTGCTCGCGCGCATCCATGCGGTGCTGCGGCGCATGCGGCCTTCGGGCGACGCCACGGCTTCCGGGGGCACCCTGCTCGCCTTTTCCGGCTGGACCCTCGACACCCGCCGGCGCGAGCTGACCAATCCCGAAGCCGTGGTGGTGGATCTGTCGACTGGCGAATATGACCTGCTCCTGACCTTCCTCGAACATCCCCAAAGGGTGCTGACGCGCGACCAGCTGATGGACGCTGCCAAGAACCGCACCGCCACAGGCTTCGACCGCGCCATCGACATCCAGGTCAGCCGGCTGCGCAAGAAGCTTGAGTCCCATGGCGGACCGGAGATGGTGAAGACCGTGCGCGGCGCCGGCTATTTCTTCGTCCCGGAGGTGGAACGCTCGTGATCCGCGCCCTGATCCGCGCATCGGACAGCCTCGCCGTCCGCACCGCCGTGGTGGCGGTGCTGGGCATCGTCGTCG
This sequence comes from Xanthobacter oligotrophicus, assembly GCF_008364685.1. Taxonomy (GTDB): domain Bacteria; phylum Pseudomonadota; class Alphaproteobacteria; order Rhizobiales; family Xanthobacteraceae; genus Xanthobacter; species Xanthobacter oligotrophicus. The sequence goes on along the minus strand of NZ_VTTL01000023.1, from coordinate 1,192 downwards.
TGCATGTGCTGAGCCTGTGGACCTACGAGCACGCCATGGAGCGCGAGCGCCATGCGGCCCATGCCATCCGCCTCGCCGACCAGATCGTCGCGCTGCGCCGGTCGCTGGCAGCAGCGCCGCCGGAAAGCCGCGAGGATGTGGCCCATGACTTGTCCGGCGGCGCCATCGACGCGCACTGGAGCCGGGAAGCCATGGCCGCACCCGGCCCCCATGCCGCGGAGGGATGGCAGCGCCTCGCCGACGACGTGCGCACGCTGGCGCCTGACCTCGGACCGCAGGATGTGCTGGTGGGCGCGGGCACCGATCCGCACCTCAGCCTGGTCGCCGTGCGCCTTCCGGACGGCAGCTGGCTGAACGCCCGCCTGTTCGCCTCCATGCCGCAGGCGGCCGGGACGCACGGATCGGTGCTCTCCACGACCCTCATGGCGACGGGCGTGCTGCTGCTGTCGCTCGCCATCGCCGCCTGGCTGACGCGGCCGCTCAGGGCCATGGCGCGGACCGTCGCGGCCCTGCCTCCGGACGCCCCTCTGGTGCGGCTCCCGGAGACCGGCCCGACGGAGGTGCGGGAGCTGGCCCACGCCTTCAACGGCATGCAGGCTCGCATCGCGGAGCTGATGGAGCGGCGCACCCAGGCCCTCGCCGCCGTCTCCCACGATCTGCGCACGCCCATGACACGCCTGCGCTTCCGCATGGAGGACGTGGGCGACCCCGCCCTGCGCGAGGCCATGGCGGCGGACGTGGCGGAGATGGAGCAGATGGTGGACGCCACCCTGTCCTACCTGCGCGGCGAGGCCAGCGAGGAGCCGGTACGCCCGCTCGACCTCGTGGCGCTGGTGGAGACGCTGGTGGACAATGCCCGCGACCGGGGCCTTGCCGCCGATCTTGCAGCCCCGCCGCGCCTGGTGGTGGCAGGCCGCCTCGTCAGCCTGAAGCGGATGGTGTCGAACCTGCTGGAGAACGCGCTTCTCTATGGCGGCGCCGCGCATGTCGTGCTCGCGGAGGAGGGCGCCGAGGCGGTGCTGACGGTGAAGGACGAAGGCCCAGGCATTCCGCAGGACCAGTTCGCCGCCGTGCTCGAACCCTTCGTCCGGCTCGACACCTCGCGCAGCCGGTCCACCGGCGGGGTGGGGCTCGGCCTTCCCATCGCCCGTGCGGTGGCCGAGGCCCATGGCGGCACGCTGACCCTCGCCAA
>NZ_VTTL01000022.1 GCF_008364685.1 Xanthobacter oligotrophicus | reverse complement strand
GGGGGTTGCCTCCCCCGGGCGGGGCTGCGGGGGGGGGGCGCGGGGGCGGCCCCCCCCCCCCCCCCCACCCCCCCAAACAAGTCCCCCCGCGGCCCCCCGCGGCGCGTGCCGCGGGAGGCCCCTCATGCATAAGCCGTCGCAGCGCAGCTTCCTTTCCGAGGATCAGGTCATGACAGAACAGTTCTCGCCCGAGGTCGTCACGTCGGGGGCGACAGGGACCGGGCGCGCCGCGGTCATCGGGCTCGGCTCCATGGGCTACGGCATGGCCCAGTCCCTGAAGCGGGCCGGCTTCGACGTGGCCGGCTTCGACGTGAACGCCGCCGCCGTGGAGCGCTTCGCCGCCGAGGGCGGGCGCGGCGCTTCGAGCCCGGCGGAGGCCGCCCGCGATGCCGACGTGGTGGTGAGCGTGGTGGTGAACGCCGCCCAGACCGAGGCCATCCTGTTCGGCCCCGACGGCGTGGCGCAGACGCTCGCGGACGGCGCCGTCTTCCTTTCCTCCGCCACCATGGACCCGGACGTGGCCCGCGCCCTCGCCGCCCGGCTGGAGACCACCGGCCGGCTCTATCTCGATGCCCCCATCTCCGGCGGCGCCCAGCGCGCGGCCGAGGGCGCCCTCACCATCCTCGCCTCCGGCAGCCCGGCGGCCTTCGCCAAGGCCCGGCCGGCGCTCGATGCCATGGCGGCGAAGCTCTATGAGCTGGGCGATGCGCCGGGACAGGGCGCGGCGTTCAAGATGATCAACCAGTTGCTGGCCGGCGTGCACATCGCGGCGGCCAGCGAGGCGATTGCGTTTGCCGCGCGGCAGGGGCTCGACATCGCCAAGGTCTATGAGGTCATCACCGCGTCGGCCGGCAACAGCTGGATGTTCGAGAACCGCATGCCCCACGTGGTGGACGGCGACTATACGGCGAGGAGCGCGGTGGACATCTTCGTGAAGGACCTCGGCATCATCCAGGACATGGCGCGCAGCGCCAAGTTCCCGGTGCCGGTGTCCGCCGCCGCGCTGCAGATGTTCCTGGCCACCTCCGCTGCCGGCATGGGACGCGACGACGACGCCTCCGTCGCCCGGCTCTATGCCCGCATCACCGGCACCCGGCTGCCGGGCGATCCGGCCTGAGCCGGCCCGGACCCTGCTTGCATCCACGCGCGGATTGGTGCGTTCTGCGAACCGCACCGACCGCCGCGACCCGACTCTCTCGGAAGATCCCACCTTTTCGGAAGATCCCCATGCCGCGCTTCGCCGCCAACCTAACCATGATGTTCACCGAGTGGTCGTTCCTCGACCGCTTCGCCGCCGCCGCCGATGCCGGCTTCACCGCGGTGGAATTCCTCTTCCCCTACGAGCATGCGCCGGACGCGGTGGGCGAGCGGCTGGCCCGCAACGGCCTGACCCAGGCCCTGTTCAACCTGCCCCCCGGCAACTGGGCGGCCGGCGAGCGCGGCATCGCCGCCTTCCCCGAGCGCTTCGACGAGGTGAAGGCGAGCGTCGCGACCGGCCTCACCTATGCCGCCGCCACCGGCGTGAAGCGGCTGCATCTCATGTCCGGCCTTGCCGACCGCGCCGACCCCAAGGCCCGCGCCGCCTATGGCGAGGCGGTGGCCTACGCCGCCGGCGCGCTGGCGGAGAACGGCCTCGACCTGGTGCTGGAGCCCATCAACGGCCGCAACATGCCGGGCTATTTCCTCAACGATTTCGCCTTCACGCAAGCGCTCATCGCCGAGCTGGGCCTGCCCAACCTGAAGCTCCAGTTCGACATCTATCACTGCCAGATCATCCATGGCGACGTGACCATGCGGCTGCGCCAGCTCATGCCCATCACCGGGCATGTGCAGATCGCCAGCGTGCCCTCGCGCAACGAGCCGGACGGCGAGGAGCTGAACTATCCGTTCCTGTTCGCGGAGCTGGATCGCCTCGGCTATGACGGCTTCGTCGGCTGCGAGTACAACCCGCGCGCCGGCACGCTGGAAGGCCTGCGCTGGTTCGCGCCCTATGCCGCCGCCCCGGCTCTCAAGGCGGGAGCGAACGGATGACCCTCGCCCTCGGCACCATCGCCGACGACTACACCGGCGCCTCCGACCTCGCCAACACCCTGGCCAAGAACGGCCTGCGCACCGTGCAGACCGTGGGCATCCCGGCCGACGACCTGCCGCTGGGCGAGGTGGACGCGGTGGTGATCTCGCTGAAGATCCGCTCCGTGCCGGCCGCCGAGGCGGTGGAGAAGGCCCGCGCCGCCGACCGCTGGCTCAGGGCGCGCGGCGCCGGCCATGTCATGTACAAGATCTGCTCCACCTTCGATTCCACCGACGACGGCAATATCGGCCCGGTGCTCGATGCGCTCTCCACTGACGCCGGCGCGGCTGCGGTGCTGGTCACCCCCGCGTTTCCGGAGACGGGGCGCACGGTGTACCAGGGCCATCTCTTCGTCGGCTCCGTGCCGCTGAACGAGAGCCCACTCAAGGATCATCCCCTCAATCCCATGCATGATGCCAATCTGGTGCGCGTGCTGGGGCGGCAGAGCGTCTCCCGCGTGGGCCTTGTGCCCGAGGCGCTGGTGGCGCGCGGCGCCGACGCCATTCGCGCCCGGCTGGCCGAGCTTGCAGCCGACGGGATCGGCGGCGTGATCGCGGATGCGGTGGATGAGGGCGACCTGGTCGCCCTCGGCGCCGCCGCGCTGGACACGCGAGTGTCGGTGGGCGCTTCCGGCCTCGGTCTGGGCCTGGCCCGTGGCCTCGTAGCGGCGGGCCGGGTGGCCCGCGCCGATGCATCGGCCTCGGTGACGTCCGGCGTCGGCGGGCTCGAAGCCTGCCTCGCCGGCAGCTGCTCCAAGGCCACGCTGGAACAGATCGCGCGGGCGGAAAGCGCCATGCCGGTGCTGCACCTGGAAGCCGAGGCGCTGGTCTCCGGCCCCGCCGAGGCCGAGCGGGCCCTGGAGTGGGCCGCAAGCCGCATCGCGAGCGGCCCAGTCCTCATCGCCTCGAGCGCCTCGCCGGCCGAGGTGGCGCGCCTTCAGGCCCTCCACGGCCGCGAGGCCACCGGCCAGGCCATCGAGCAGGGGCTGGCGACCATCGCCGAAGGCCTCGTGGCACGCGGCGTCCGCCGGCTGGTGGTGGCAGGCGGCGAGACCTCGGGCGCGGTGGTGGACCGCCTCGGCATCCCCGCCTTCGCCCTGGGACCGGAGATCGCGGCCGGCGTGCCGGTGCTGCGCACCATCGGCGGCGGCCATGGCGATCTTCTGATGGCGCTCAAGTCCGGCAATTTCGGCGGCGTGGACTTCTTCACCGACGCGCTTGGCCTGATGTCGAAATAGCCGTCCGACTTTCCACGCCTACACCGAGCTTCGCTAATCGGGCTCCGACCGGGTCGAAACGGCCCCGTCGGAGCCCGTTCGCGTTTCGGGGCCAGCGCTCCGGTTGATGTTTGCATTCCTGCAAACGCAGCTGTCGCACCACCCCTCTTTGCTTTGCCCGGCGCCAAACTAATATCCACCCCGACACCTGAAGCGAGTGCCGTTCGCAGACGCTCACGACAATCGCTCCAGATCCCGAAGTCGATGCGTTTTCGTCACGCGAACCGGTATCCACTTCGCTTGAAAGCGCTTTGTTGAGGCCGCTTCGACGGCCACGGAACACCCACATGATCGAGCATCGTCCCTTCGACAGCCTGGGCAAGGCCAACCACGGCTGGCTCAACGCCCGGCATCACTTCTCCTTCGCCAATTATTTCGATCCCGCCCGCCAGAGCCACGGCAAGCTGCGCGTGTGGAACGACGACGAGATCGCGCCGGGATCGGGCTTTCCGCCCCACCCGCACGCCAACATGGAAATCATCACCTATGTCCGCGAGGGCGCCATCACCCACGAGGACAGCCTGGGCAACCGCGGCCGCACCGTGGCCGGCGACATCCAGGTCATGAGCGCGGGGCGCGGCATCCGCCACTCCGAGTACAATCTGGAAAGCGCGCCCACGCGTATCTTCCAGATCTGGATCGAGCCGGACCAGGCCGGCGGCGCGCCCACCTGGGGCACCCGCCCCTTCCCCAAGAACGACCGCTCGGGCCGCTTCGTGGCCCTGGCGAGCGGGATCGCGGGGGATGGGGATGCCCTGCCCATCCGTGCCCATGCCCGCGTGCTCGGCGCCACGCTGAAGGCGGGCGAGACCATCGATTATGCCCCTTTGAGCGGCCTCAACACCTATCTGGTGCCCGCCACCGGCGCGGTGGAGGTGAACGGCCTGCGCCTCGATACCCGCGACGGCGCCGCCATCTCCGACGAGCCCGCCCTCACCATCACCGCGCTGGAAGACAGCGAGCTGGTGCTGGTGGAAGCGGCCTGACGCCTTCTCCCCTCCCCCGTTTCCCCATTTCCCGTTTCTCAAGGAGCCCACCATGGCCAAAGTCCTCGTCCTGTATTATTCCGCCTACGGTCACATCGAGCAGATGGCCGAAGCCGTCGCCGCCGGGGCCCGTGAGGCCGGTGCCACCGTCGATATCAAGCGCGTGCCGGACCTGGTGCCGGAAGAGGTGGCCAAGGCGGCCCACTTCAAGCTCGACCAGAAGGCCCCCATCGCCACCGTCGCGGAGCTGGCCGAGTACGACGCCATCATCGTGGGCACGGGCACCCGCTTCGGCCGCATGGCCTCGCAGATGGCCAACTTCCTCGATCAGGCCGGCGGCCTGTGGGCGCGTGGCGCGCTGAACGGCAAGGTGGGCGGCGCCTTCACCGCCACCGCCACCCAGCACGGCGGCCAGGAAGTGACGCTGTTCTCCATCATCACCAACCTGATGCATTTCGGCCTGGTGATCGTGGGCCTCGACTATGGCTATGCCGGCCAGATGACCCTCGACGAGATCACTGGCGGCAGCCCCTATGGCGCCACCACCGTCACCGGCGGCGACGGCTCCCGCCAGCCCTCCGCCATCGAGCTGGACGGCGCTCGCTACCAGGGCAAGAAGATCGCCGAGACCGCCATCAAGCTGCACGGCTGAGGGGACGAGCCGGCAGGGTTCACCCACCGGCCCTCGCTTCAAGCCCGCACTGGGCTTCCATAGTCTTGATCCGCATGGCGGCCGGGGCGAACGCTCCGGCCGCTTTTTCATGGTCTGCACAAGCTGTGAAAAGCCGGACCAGGACCGGCTGTTCAGCCGCCCGATGCCGTGCCATAAATCGTTTTAAGAAGATGCGGCCGAAGCCGCGTTCGGGCTCGGGAGGGCAAGCCGCGTGTCACGCAACGACCAGCCTCGCGCAGGTGCGCCCGGCCTTGCAGCGTCATGCCCCGACTGTCGCCGCGCCCGCGCCGCCCATGCGCGGGACGGCTGGCAGGGCCACCCGCACGCCCCTGCCGCAGCCACCCTGACCTGCGGCGGACGCCGCGCCGCGACGGCATGACGGGACACGCATCATGAGCGACGAGACCAAAGGCAAGCCAGCCCAAGACGCGCCTGCCACCAAGCCCCTGCGCAGCCAGGCCTGGTTCGGCCGGCAGGACAAGATGGGCTTCTATTATCGCTCCTTCCTGAAGAACAGCGGCTTCCCCCAGGACCAGTTCGACGGCCGCCCGGTCATCGGCATCTGCAACACCTGGTCCGAGCTGACCCCCTGCAACGCCCATTTCCGCACCATCGCCGAGCATGTGCGCTACGGGGTGCTGGATGCCGGCGGCTTCCCGCTGGAATTCCCGGTCTCCTCCCTTGGCGAGGTGACCATGCGACCCACCGCCATGCTGTTCCGCAACCTCGCCTCCATGGACGTGGAGGAGGCCATCCGCGCCCATCCCCTCGACGGCGTGGTGCTGCTCATGGGCTGCGACAAGACCACCCCGGCCCTGCTCATGGGCGCGGCCTCCGCCGACCTGCCGGCCATCGGCGTGTCCGGCGGGCCGCAGCTGCGCGGCGTCTATCGCGGCGAGATCATCGGCTCGGGCACCAACATCATCTCCATGAGCGAGCAATTGCGCGCCGGCGAGATCACGCTGGCCGACTTCCACGAGGCGGAGGCGGCCATGAACCGCTCCGCCGGAAGTTGCATGACCATGGGCACGGCTTCGACGATGGCCTCGATGGTCGAGGCCCTTGGCCTCGGCCTGCCAGAGAACGCCGCCATTCCCGCCGCCGATGCCCGTCGCAACCTGCTCGCCCGCATGGCGGGACGGCGCATCGTGGAGATGGCGAAGGCGGACCTGAAGCCCTCCGACATCCTCACCCGCGCCGCCTTCGAGAACGCCATCCGCGCGCTGGCAGCTATCGGCGGCTCCACCAATGCGGTGGTGCACCTGCTGGCCATCGCCGGCCGGGTGGGGGTGGAGCTGACGCTGGACGATTTCGACCGTCTGGGCCGCGACGTGCACTGCCTGGTGGACCTCATGCCCTCCGGCCGCTTCCTGATGGAGGACTTCTACTATGCCGGCGGCCTGCCCGCCGTGCTGCGCACGCTGGGCGAGCGCGGGCTCCTGAACCGCGAGGCGCTGACCGTCAACGGCCGCTCCATCTGGGAGAATGTGGCCGAGGCGCCGTGCTGGAACCAGGAGGTGATCACCCCGTTCGAAGCGCCGTTCAAGGCGGACGCCGGCATCGCCATCCTCACCGGGAACCTCGCCCCCGACGGCGCCGTCATCAAGCCGTCCGCCGCCTCGCCGGAGCTGATGCAGCACACCGGCCGCGCCGTGGTGTTCGAGAGCGTGGAGGAGATGCACCACGCGGTGAACGACGAGGCGCTCGACATCGACGCCTCATGCATCATGGTGCTGAAGCATTGCGGGCCGAAGGGCTATCCCGGCATGGCGGAGGTGGGCAACATGCCCCTGCCCGCCAAGCTGCTGCGCCAGGGCGTGCGCGACATGATCCGCATCTCGGATGCCCGCATGTCCGGCACCGCCTACGGCACCGTGGTGCTGCACGTGGCGCCCGAGGCCACCGCCGGCGGGCCGCTGGCCCTGGTGAAGAACGGCGATCTCATCACCCTCGACGTGCCCGCCCGCGCCCTCAACCTGCACGTGAGCGAGGAGGAGCTGGCGCAGCGCCGCGCCGCCTGGGTGCCGCCCGCGCCCCATGCCGTGCGCGGCTATCAGCGCCTCTACATCGACCATGTGCTGCAGGCCGATCGCGGCGCGGATTTCGATTTCCTCGTCGGCCGCACCGGATCGCCGGTGCCGCGCGACAATCACTGAAGGTGACCCATGCCCACGTTCTCTGCCGCGCGCCCGTTCAAGGGCGTGTTCCCGGTGGCGCCCACCGTGTTCGACGCCGCCGGCGCGCTTGATCTGGACGGCCAGAAGCGCGCCATCGACTGCATGATCGATGCCGGCTCCCATGGCATCTGCATCCTCGCCAATTTCTCCGAGCAGTTCGTGCTCACCGACGACGAGCGCGATCGCGTCATGGTCACCGTGCTGGAGCATGTGGCGGGCCGGGTGCCGGTGATCGTCACCACCACCCATTTCTCCACCGCCGTCTGCGCCGAGCGCTCGCGCCGGGCGCAGGACCTGGGCGCGGCCATGGTCATGGTCATGCCGCCCTATCACGGCGCCACCTTCCGGGTGCCGGAAGCCTCCATCTACGACTTCTATCGCGGCGTCTCCGACGCCATTTCCATCCCCATCATGGTGCAGGACGCGCCCGTGGCGGGCACGCCTTTGTCGGTGCCGTTCCTCGCCCGCATGGCCAAGGAGATCGGCAACCTCGCCTATTTCAAGATCGAGGTGCCGCAGGCCGCCGCCAAGCTGCGCGCCCTCATCGAGGCCGGCGGCGCGGCCATCGAGGGGCCGTGGGACGGGGAAGAAGCCATCACCCTCATGGCCGACCTCGATGCCGGCGCCACCGGCGCCATGACGGGGGGCGCCTATGCGGACGGCATCCGCCAGGTCACCGACCCCTATTTCGCCGGCGACCGGGAGGCCGCCATGGACGCCTACCAGCGCTGGCTGCCCCTCATCAATTACGAGAACCGCCAGTGCGGCCTCGCCGCCTGCAAGGCGCTGATGCAGGAAGGCGGCGTCATTGCCCACGAGACCGTGCGCGCGCCCTTGCCCGCCATGCACCCCGCCACCCGCGCCGGCCTGATCGAGATCGCCCGCCGGCTCGATCCGCTGGTGCTGCGCTGGGGGAAATGATCTTCACCGGCTGATCGCGGTCGTCATCGTGTATACCCATGCCAGACCGCTGCCGTTCAAGGGCGAAAAGCGATGACGCCCCCCATCCTGCGCGAGAATTTCGGCCTGTTGCCCCATGGGCCGGTGGTGGAGCGGGTGCGGCTTATCGGGGCCGGCGGCTTCGAGGCGTCGGTGATCACCTATGGCGCGGCGCTCCAGGCGCTGCGTGTTCCCGACGCCCATGGCGCGCTCGCCGACGTGGTGCTCGGCCATGACGACGCCGCCGGCTATGGGCGGACGCGCGATTTCTACGGCGTCACCGTGGGCCGCTTCGCCAACCGCATCGCCGGGGCCGGCTTCGAGCTGGACGGCGCCCGCGTCACCCTTGAGGCCAATGACGGCGCGAACATGCTGCACGGCGGCCTCATTGGCTTCGACCGGGCGCTATGGACCATCGAGGCGGTGGACGAAGACCCGGTCCCGGCGGTCACCCTGCGCCACGTCAGCCCGGACGGCGCCGGCGGCTTTCCCGGCACGCTGGAGGCCCGCGTCACCTACAGCCTCTCGGGCCTGGACGAGCTCACCATCGCCTTTTCGGCGGTGACCGACCGGCCCACGGTGGTGAACCTCACCAACCACGCCTTCTTCAATTTGGACGGGGTGGAGACGGGCGGCGACATCCTGGGCCATCACCTCACGCTCGCCGCCGAGAGCTTCCTCGCCACCGATGCTGCGGCGATCCCCCTGCCCGGCCCGCCGCGCACGGTGGACGGCACGCCGTTCGATTTCCGCGCCGGCGCGCTTATCGGCGCGCGGATCCGGGACGACAACGAGCAGCTGCGCTTCGGGCGCGGCTACGACCACACCTACTGTCTTGAAGCCGCCACCACACCGCGCCTCGCCGCCCGCGTGCGGGCCGCCCAATCCGGCCGGGTGATGGAGCTGCTGACCGACCAGCCGGGCGTGCAATTTTATTCGGGCAACGTCATCGACGGGGCGGCGCAGGGCAAATATGGCCGCCTGCACCGCCAGTCCGACGCCTTCTGCCTGGAGCCGCAAGCCTGGCCCGACGCGCCCAACCGGCCGGATTTTCCCTCCGCCCGGCTTGATCCCGGCGAGACCTACCGCCACGTCTCCATCTACCGCTTCTCAACGCTCTGAGACCATCGGCCTCGGTCTTCGACCGACGCCGAATGGGTCTGCTCATGCGCCGCGCGGGCTTATCCAGCCTCAGCCCTTGAGCGCTGCCGCCGCCCGGCTGGCGGCCTCGATGGCGGCCCAGTCGCCGGCATCCACCTGCGCGCGCGGCAGCATCCAGGAGCCGCCGACGCAGATCACGTTGGGCAGGGCCAGATAGCGCGGCGCGGAGGCGAGGCTGATGCCGCCGGTGGGGCAGAAGGTGAGCTGCGGCAAGGGCGAGGCGATGGAGGCAAGATAGGCGCTGCCGCCCGCCGGCTCCGCCGGGAAGAACTTGGCGAAGCGGTAGCCGCGCTCGATCAGGCCCATGGCCTCCCCCGCCGTGGCGATGCCGGGCAAAAGCGGGATGGCAAAGGAGGCTGCGGCGTCCAGCAGGCGCGCCGTGGCGCCGGGCGAGACGGCAAAGCACGCGCCGGCCTTCTCGGCGGCTTCCAGCTGAGCAGCGTCGAGCACCGTGCCGACGCCGGGAATCGCGCCCTCCACCTCCTGCGCCACGGCGCGGATGGCGTCGAGGGCGGCCGGCGTGCGCAGGGTGATCTCGATGGCCGGCAGGCCGCCCGCCACCAGGGCGCGGGCGAGCGGAACGGCGTCTGCGGCGCGCTCCACCACCACCACGGGCACCACCGGGGCGCGGGAGAGAATGGAGTGAAGCCCGGGCTGGATCTGATCGGTCACGCGAAAACCTCCTGGAAAATGCTAGCGCCCTTTTCGGCCTGGCCGACGGCGTTTCGGAAGGGGGCGAAGAGCTCGCGGCCGACGCCGGAGTGGGAGGCGGAAAGGTCCGCCGTCACCGGCGTGCGGGCGGCCCATTCGGCCGCCGGGACCAGCACCTCGAGGGTGCCGGCCACCGCGTCCACCCGCACCAGGTCGCCGTCGCGCACCTTGGCGATGGCGCCGCCGTCCACCGCTTCCGGCGTCACATGGATGGC
>NZ_VTTL01000021.1 GCF_008364685.1 Xanthobacter oligotrophicus | reverse complement strand
CCGGCCACGGGCGCTCCGCTTCCCGCGGGGCGCCCGCCTTCCACCCTCGCAATTATGCGGAGCAGAACCCCCGCCGAAACCGGCGGCAACACAGACCTCACAGGCCAGCGCTCCGCATAATCCCGCTCTCCGCATAATCGACGTTATGTGGAGCTCCACATAAGATCGAGATCGGCGCCGCCTGGTCCAAGCGCTCCAGCGAAGGCCGCGACTATCTGGGCCTCAAGCTCGACGACCCGAGCTTCAACGCCCCGATCTACGCCAACCTCTTCGACGACGAGGACGCCGACACCTTCTCGCTGATCTGGTCCCGCCCCAGCGGGCGCCGCGGCGAGTGAGCCGCACAAGGCCCCGGCCGGTTCCGGCCGGGGCCTTCCCGCCACCGGGTTCACCGGTCAGTCGTTGCCGTCCGGCCGCACCAGTTCGACGTGGCTGACCCCCAGCGCCTGAGCCAGCTCGTAGAGGGTGATGACCGTCGGATTGCGCCGGCCACGCTCGAGGCCGCTGATATACTGCTGGCTGAAACCGGAGCGCGCCTCGACATCCTCCTGCGTCAGGCCTTTTTCCTGACGCAGGCGAGCGAAGTTCCGGCCGACCAGCTTGCGCATATCCATGCGCAGACGGATCGCAATTTACACACTTTGAGCTTATCAACTATAATATGTAATCAAGCGGCCCTAGCGGGTTAGACGGCGGCAATGCCGATGCCGATCGATCACCGAGCGGCCCGGGGATGCTCCCGGCTCGCGGGCTCGCTTCACCATCCGCCGTCGTCTAGAAGGGACGAAGGCTGCGCCAGGCATGGAAACGGGGGGTGACATGACCGACGCGTTTGCAGACACCGCTCCGTCCGCTTCCGAGCTCACCGACTACGACCGAGCGCACATCAAGCTCTATGCGCGCCTTTTGGACGCCACGGCGGATGGCGCCGGCTGGGAGGAGATCGCCTCGGTGCTGTTCGGCATCGACGCGGCTCGGGAGTCCGAACGTGCCCGTCATGTCCATGACAGCCATCTGGCCCGGGCCCGATGGGTGGCCTCCAGCGGCTACAAGGACCTCCTCCACCGCCCTGTCTGACGTTGCAGCCCGTTTGCAGGGGTGATGCGGCTGCGGCATCACGCGATGCTCCCTGGCAGACTTCCCCCAGTATTCTCAATCCCAGATTGTCCTCACTCGACACGCACGCTGGATGCGGAGACGAGTGATGAAGCCCGATACATCGCGCTGGCGAGAGGATGCCAGCTACGTCTATTTCGACACGCTGTCGGTGGAGGGCCTCGCCTGGGAATGCCTGCGCCGGGACGAGACCTACCAGGAACACTACCAGTCCCTCGTGAAGGCCGGCTCGGACGCCGACCCGCTCCCCCGGGAGGTGGAGCAACGCTGGGGGCTGCGATTTCGCCGCGCGGCCATCTCTCTCCGCTGTGGAACAGAACGTCCCGTGGTCGCCGGTTGTCGATCCGGCCATCGTGCTTCTCGCCCAACAGCCCGCGTTTCTTCCGGGCGCGCCCAGCGTGTCGTTCGGCGGCATGGTTGCGCCGCGCGATAGCACCGAGGGACGATACTGGGTCCATGGTTCGGCACCTCATGCCGCGCAGGTGCTGCTGCTGACCGGGACTCGCCCCGACGCGCCGCTGGCGGCATTGATCCCGCTGGACGCGGACACCATTGGACGGGTGGAGGCCTTGACCCGCTTCTGGCGCGCTGTCGAGGGTCGGCCGGCGATCCCCGACACCCGCATCACCGCGCAGCAGCGTGGCCGGCTGCGCACCATGATGCTGGCGGCCGATGGTCGGGCGAACGGCGCCAGCTATCGCGACATCGCCATCTTCCTTTACAGCCACAAGCGCGTGGCATCCGAGCCCTGGAAAACCTCGGCGCTGCGCGACAAGGTCATCGGCCTCGTCAAAGGCGGCCTCGCCATGATCGGCGGCGGCTATCTCAGGCTCCTGCGTCATCGCAGAAGACCATAGCCGCATCGTCGGCATCCTGAGGGTGGGGATTTTCGCCCCCCTCAACTTCCCCATCCCCCTCGACGGCTGCCCTTCGCCACCGTGATCGCCATCCGCCGCTGATGACCAGCGGCCCGAGATCGCCCACGGAGGTTCGATCCATGCGACCCGACGCTGTCCCGCTGCCGCCACGCTACTTGCGCACCAAGGAAGCCGCCGTCTTCCTCAGCCTCTCGCCCCGCACGCTCGAGAAGCACCGCACCTACGGAACCGGACCCGGCTATCGCAAGCTCGGCGGACGCGTCGTCTATGCCATCGAGGACCTGCAGGCCTGGGTCGCCCGTGGCGCCGTCACCTCCACCTCCGATCCGCGCGGCTGCGTGCTGCCGGCCAAGCGCCACGCCCTGCCCGGCGTTGTCGAGCCCCACCGTTTCGCACGCTGATCGGAACCCTTCTCCATGGCGGCGCGGCATCGCTCCCAGCCGGAGCGCGGACAGCTCGATCTGTTCCGCGCGCTTCCCGGCGCGTTCGCGCCACGGGATGCGCAGGATCTCATGGCCTATCCCTTCTTCTCCCTCTCCAAGACCCATCGTATCGCGCCCATCGATTTTGCCGCCGGCGATGTCTCCATCCGGGTCGAGGCCGTGCCTGACCACGGCATGGCGACCATCTGGGACGCCGACATCCTGATCTGGGCGGCGAGCCAGATCGTGGAGGCCCGCGACGCTGGCCTGCGCACGTCGCGCTTCATGGTCGCCACCCCCTATGAGATCCTCAGGTTCGTGGGGCGCGGCACCTCGCTGCGGGACTACCAGCGCCTGAAGGCGGCGCTCGACCGGCTGCAATCCACAACCGTGTCCACCTCGATCCGCCAGCGGGCCGAGGGACGGCGCCATCGCTTCTCCTGGATCAACGAGTGGAAGGAGCGCACCGACCGGGATGGCAGACCCGCGGGAATCGAGCTCATCGTTCCTGACTGGTTCTATTGCGCCATTCTCGAAGATGCCCTCGTTCTCACCATCGACCGGGCCTATTTCGACCTGACGGGCGGGCTCGACCGCTGGCTCTACCGGCTGGTGCGCAAGCACGGCGGCCGCCAGCACAACGGCTGGCGCTTCGACTTCCGCCACCTGCACCTCAAGTCCGGTAGCCTCTCGCCGTTCAAGCGCTTCGCCTTCGAGCTGCGGGACATCATCCGCCGCCAGCCGCTGCCCGGCTACACCCTGTTTCTGGAGTGTGACGCGGGTGCGCGCACGCTGCTCGCCTTCGAGCCGGCCTGTGGACAACCTGTGAATCCCTTCGTGCCATCGGGAACCCGGTGCCACGTGCCATCAGGAACCGGCCCCTCGTGCTTTCAGGAACCGAAACAGGGGTTAACCCTAAGCCCGAAAACGCAAAATCGCGCTCTTAACTTAGACTCTAACATAGAGTCTAACTTTAAAAGGCGCGCGGGCGATGTGGATAACCGCGCTCAGCCGGCCCAAAAAGCTGCCCATCTGCGCACCTCTAAGGATGAGGGTCTTCCGTCTTTCCGTAAAGACGGATTTCAGGCGCCAGAACCTCTTCCCGTAGCCGATCTGCCTCCCGCGAACGCATCGGGAGGCCGTCGATGATCGTCGCGCTGCTCAATCAGAAGGGCGGAGTCGGCAAGACGACGCTTGCCCTGCACCTTGCCGGCGCCTGGGCGAGCCGCGGCCGGCGCGTGACCCTCATCGATGCGGACCCTCAGGGCTCGGCCCTCGACTGGTCGCAGCAGCGCAGCCGCGAGGGCTTGCCGCGCCTGTTCGGCGTCGTCGGCCTCGCCCGTGACACGCTGCACCGGGAGGCCCCCGAGCTGGCGCGGGATGCCGACCATGTGGTCATCGACGGGCCGCCCCGCGTCGCCGGCCTCATGCGCTCGGCGCTCCTCGCCGCCGACCTCGTGCTGATCCCGGCGCAGCCATCGCCGCTCGATGGCTGGGCCTCCGCGGAGATGCTCGCGCTCCTCAATGAGGCGCGCATTTACCGACCGGCGCTTGCTGCGCGGTTCGTGCTGAACCGCTGCGGTGCCCGCACCGTGCTCGCCCGTGAGACGGCCGAGACGCTGGCGGATCACGATCCGCCCGTGCTCGCGACCACCATTGGCCAGCGCGTCGCCTTCGCCATGTCGGCACAGTCCGGGCGGCTCGTCAGCGAGCTGGACGAACGTGGCCCGGCTGCGCGCGAGATCACGGCGCTGGCGGCGGAGATCGTCGGTCTCGCCGGTTATGGACGCCTACCATGAGCGCACCGCCGACCCGCAAGGGCTTCGCCGCGCGGCCGGCTGATCCGGAGCAGTGGATCAAGGCTGCGGAGGCGAAGACGTCAAATGACGTCACCGGCGGCTTTACCGCGCGGCTCACCATCGACGTCACGCCCGACCTGCGCGGGCGCATCAAGATCGCCGCCTTCGGTCGCGGCCAGACCGTCGCGGACATGCTCCGCGATCTCCTCGCCCGAGAATTTCCCCCGACATCAGGAGAGGCCTCATGATGAGCCCGCCGGTGCCATCCTCTGTTCCCAAACCCATCGCCCCATCACCCGCCGCGCCGACCCCAGACCCGCTCACCCATGTGGAGCTGACCTGGATCGAGAAGCGGATCGAGAACTGGATCCGCTTCGGCCGGCCTGCGCAGGCACAAACTCTCGACCGTAGCCGCCGCATCGTATCGTTTGCGCCGAACTCCATCTTCGCCTTCGTCCGCTGGGCTGCAAACGACTTCGGCACCGTGGTGTCGCGCATCGACATCGTGCGCGCCGTCGCACCCGGCGAGGCCTACCAGACGCTGCCCTTCGTGCGTCCCGGCGGAGAGATCCTGCTGCGCGCCGACGGCTGGCCGAAGGTCGAGAAAGTGCTCCAGCACGTGGATGCCGTCGAGGCCATCGGCGTCAACGGCGCGGATGTCGCCCCCGACCACTGGCGGCACGTCCACAACCGCCTGATCGCCGGCCACATGCCCCGCGCCTACACGACTGAGCGCCATCACGCGTGGCTCAAGCGGCGGGAGTGCGAAGAATGACCCGCTTCGGCTATGTCATGGTGACGTATTTCTCGGTGATGGGGGCGGCGGCGGCCGCCTTTGTTCCGACACCGCTCAAGCTGGTGTGGAACGTCTCCGCCAGCGCGCCCGTCGGGCTCTACGAAATCGAGCCCGCGCGCAGGCTCGATGTCATGGACCTCCTCGCCATCACGCCGCCGGCAGCGCTCGCCCGCTTCCTGGTGGAGCGCGCCTATGTGGGCGCCGGCGTCCCATTGATGAAGCGCGTGGCGGCGCTTCCCGGGCAGGAGGTCTGCCGCAAAGACGGCACCATCACCGTCGATGGCGTGGCTTACGGTGAGGCGCTGGAGCGCGACCGCATGGGACGTCCCCTGCCGGTCTGGCGCGGATGCCGTCGCATCGCCCACGGCGAGCTCTTCCTCATGAACTTCGATGTGCCCGACAGTCTCGATGGGCGGTATTTCGGGCCACTGCCCGCCAGCACCGTGATCGGCCGCGCCGTGCCGCTCTACACCGATGAGGCCGGCGATGGGCACTTCGTCTGGCGTGCGCCGACGCGCTGAGGGCGACCGACCATCTTCACCTTCATCACACGTCGAGAGGCCGTCATGCCGCGGACGAGACTGTTTTTGCGCGCCTGTGATGGCGCGTGCGGACCGATGCGCGTGCTCATTTGCCCTCGTGCGCTGGTCCTTCTTCTCCTTTCCGGAGTGCTCTGCGGCTGGTCAATGACAGCCATGGCGGCGGAAACACGAGGGCCACAAAACCCGCCGTCGTCAAGCGATCGCTACGCCGACTTCATCGCGGAAGCGGTGGAGCGTTTCGACATTCCCGCAGCCTGGATCCGGGCCGTCATGCGCGCCGAAAGCGACGGCGACGCGCGCTCTACCTCGCCAAAAGGCGCCATGGGGCTGATGCAGATCATGCCGCAGACCTGGGCTGAACTGCGTGTCCACTATGGCCTCGGCGACGACCCCTACGACCCGCACGACAACATCATGGCGGGTGCGGCCTACCTGCGGGAGTTGTTCGATCGCTACGGCAATCCTGGCTTCCTCGCCGCCTACAATGCGGGGCCGGGCCGCTACGAGGCCTCTCGGAAGGGACGCCCGCTGCCCCCGGAGACGCGCGCTTACGTCGACAAGTTGGCGCCGGACATCGCGCGCGGCGAAGCCGAACCTTCCGCGCCGAAATCACCCTCTCCGCCGGCGGTCGAGACACCCTCCTGGGCTCAAGCTCCGATCTTCGCCGTGCAGCCAGTGCGCACGTCAGCGGCAGATCCAATGTCAACGGATCATGCTCAGCCGACACCTGACGTGCGCGATATCTCGGCCATCGTTCCGCAGTCTGCTGGCCTGTTCGTCGCCCGTGGCGGCTCTGGAGGCGTGCAATGACCACGACCGGGCTCATTCGCAGATTGGCGGGGCCTCTCGTGTTCAGGCGAGGGGCGGGATGGGAGACGCAGGACACAACCGTCCGATTGCCGCCCGTAATCGGCAGGACGGTTCCCCGCCGAAGAGCGCGCCACCAACAGCTTCGCCGCCCGGTAAAATCTCCCGCGTTACGCAACGCAGGAGGCGGGTGATGGACTTCTTTTGCGGGCTGGACGTGGCCATCGAGGAGACGGCGGTGTGCGTCGTCGATGATCGCGGTGAAGTACATCTGACGGTGAAGGTGGCGACCGAGCCGGAGGCGTTGCTGGCGGTGCTGAAGCCCTTCGTTGGGCGATTGAAGCGTGTCGGCCACGAGGCCGGCTCGCTGTCGCCCTGGCTCCATCCCGAGCTCAAGAAGCTCGGCCTGCCGGCGATCTGCCTGGAGACGCAGCATGTGCGGGCCGCGATGTCGGCCCAGCGCAACAAGACCGACGCAGCGGACGCCCTCGGGATCGCCCACATCATGCGCACAGGCTGGTTCCGCCAGGCGCACGTGAAGACGGAAAGCTGCTACCGGATGCGCCTGCTGCTGACGCATCGACGCAACCTGAAGCGCAAGTTCCTCGATCTCGAGAACGCCATCCGCCACTCGCTGAAGAGCTTCGGGATCAAGCTCGGTGGCACCTCGCGCGGCAAGTTCGACCAGGCGGTGCGGGAGGCGGTGGCCGACGATCCGCTGTCCTGCGAGCTCATGGACGCCATGCTGTCGGCGCGCGCCGCGCTGTGGAAGGAGTATTGCCGGCTGCACGATCTCGTCGTGAAGCTGGTGGCGCAAAGCGAGCTGTGCCGGCGCTTCATGGCGATCCCAGGCGTCGGGCCGGTGACGGCGCTCAGCTTCATGACGGCGATCGACGACCCGTCCCGCTTCCGCCGCTCGCGCGACGTTGCCGCCTATTTCGGGCTGACGTCCAGGCGATGGCAGTCGGGCACATCGATCGACGTGCAGGGGCGTATCTCAAAGGCTGGGGACTCTGATGTGCGCCGCGCGCTCTACGAGGCGGCATCGGGACTGCTGACCCGCTTCAAGGGCAAGGACAAGGTGAAGGCCTGGGGCCAGGAGATCGCCAAGCGCTCCTGCCATCGCAAGGCGTGCGTCGCCGTGGCCCGCAAACTGGCCGTCATCATGCACGCCATGTGGAGCGACGGCACCTTCTATCTCGGCGATCCGGCAGCGAGCACTGCCGACGCCGCGCAGCGGGCGCACACCAAGGATCGCAAGCTCCTGGGAGCCCACCGATGAGCAACTTGCTGACACGAGACATGCAGCGCGCCCGCAACTGACGGACGCCATTCTGAACATGGAGATCCGCCCTCGGCGGATGAGGACCGATGCAGACCAGGACCGACGGAACGCACGTTATCTTGCCTGCGGCTGTGCCGATCGGAAGACGGCCGGACCGCGCTCGATTGCCTGTGACGATGCTCCGTCAATCCGATGGAAAAGTGCGCCGCGACGGTTCGAGCGCTGCCGACGTGCAGCCGGAACACCCCGTCGCAGAGCGCGGAGGAGTGCAAGGCGCATCGGAACTCGAAGCCCGCGAGCGGAGGCGTGCCGTGGCGAACAGCATAGTATATTCTCGCATCGGGAAGGATGAACGACGATGTCCGCAAGAGCAGTGGAAATACGACCGATTAGGAGGGCGAGATAAAAGGGCGCAAGGTGCGCTGAGGTCGGGCGGTTGTTTTTGCTTGGGAATTTTGAGCCAAACGCACATTGCGCTGCTGCTCGACAATGTGCATCGAGTACTCAAGTCACTGATCCTGTTGGCCTTCCCCCACCTTGCAGGGGCGCGTCATGACCGATGACCGGGAATTCCGCGTCCGGCCCGGCCGCATCCGCTCGTCCCGTGCCCAGAGGGCCCGTCCCTTCATCGCCCAGGCCCTCGCCGCGGCCCAGAAGGCCGGTGGCCACGTCTCCCGATCCGGCCGCCTCACCTCCGGCACCCGCTCGCACTTCGGCCGCGGGCGGACGGCGAGCATCCAGGCCAACCGCCTGCTCACGGGTCGCTCGCGCGTCGTCGTCATCAAGACCCGCGTGGTGCGCCACACCGCCCGCGCCACACCGCTGATCGCGCATCTCTCCTACCTGCGCCGGGAGGGCGCGACCCAGGACGGGGAGAAGGCCCGCCTGTTCGGGCCGGGCGCCGAGGAGGAAGATGGCCGCGCCTTTGCGGAGCGATGCGCTGACGACCGGCACCATTTCCGCTTGATCGTGTCGCCCGAGGACGCGGCGGATATGGCCGACCTGAGGTCCTTCGCCCGCGACCTCGTGGGCCAGATGGAGACGGACCTCGGCACGAAGCTGGATTGGGTCGGCGTCGACCACTGGAACACGGACAACCCCCACCTGCACATCCTGGTGCGTGGCCAGACCGACGACGGCCAGGACCTCGTCATCTCCCGCGATTACATCAAGGAGGGCATGCGCGCCCGCGCACAGGATCTGGTCACCCAGGAGCTGGGGCCGCACACCGACCTCGACATCCGCCGCGCCATCGAGCGGCAAGTGGAGGCGGAGAGGTGGACGCAGCTCGACCGTCAACTGGTCCGGGACCAGCACGAGACCGGCGTGATCGACGTCGCGCCCCATGCCGATCGCCAGCCGGACGCGTTCCATGCCCTGAAGGTCGGACGACTGCGCAAGCTCGAAACCATCGGACTCGCCGATCAGGTCGGCCCCGGCCAGTGGGTGATCGACGAGAAGGCCGAGGCCACGCTCCGCGCGCTGGGCGAGCGCGGCGACATCATCAAGCGTATGCACCGGGCTCTGACCTCGCAGGGCATCGAGCGCGGTACCGCAAGCTATGTGCTTTCTGGTGAGCACCTCGATGCACCCATCATCGGCCGCCTGGTCGACCGCGGCCTCGACGACGAGCTGAAGGGCACGGCCTATGCCGTGGTCGACGGCGTCGACGGGCGCACCCACCACATCAGGCTGCCCGACCTCGATGCGGCAGGCGATGGCGCTCCCGGCTCCATCGTCGAGCTGAGGAGGTTCGAGGATGCCCACGGCCAACAACGGGCCGCGCTCGCGGTCCGCTCGGACCTCGACATCGAGCGACAGGTCACGGCGGCGGGCGCGACCTGGCTCGACCGGCAGGCGCTCGCCCGCGAGCCCGCCTCCCTCTCCGACAACGGCTTCGGCGGCGATGTGCGGGATGCCATGGACCGCCGTGCCGTACATCTGGTCGCCGAAGGCCTCGCCCAGCGTCAGGGCCAACACATCGTCTTCGCTCGCGACCTCATCGAGACGTTGCGCCGGCAGGAGATAAGCGCACTGGGCGAGCGGCTCGCCGCCGGGAACGGGCAGCCTTTCAAACGTGCCGGGACTGGTGAGTACGTCACCGGCACCTATCGCCAGCGCTTCGCCCTGGCCTCAGGCCGCTTCGCCATGATCGACGACGGCCTCGGCTTCCAGCTCGTGCCCTGGACGCCCTCGCTCGAGAAGCAGCTCGGCAAGCACGTCTCCGGTGTCGCCCGGTCCGATGGTGGCATCGACTGGTCCTTCGGCCGCAAGCGCGGCCTCGGCCTCTGACCTCAAGCGCAAAAGGACCGCCGGATGTCCGCGACCAAGATCCTCTGGGGCCAGATCCTCGCAGTCTTCTCCATCGTGCTCGCCACCACCTGGGGGGCGACGGAATATGTCGCCTGGCGGCTGGGCTTCCAGGACCAACTCGGCTCACCCTGGTTCGTGCTGGGGTACTGGCCCGTCTATCACCCGCCGGCCTTCTTCTGGTGGTGGTATTTCTACGATGCCTATGCGCCGGAGATTTTCACAGAAGGCGCCTTCATCGCGGCCTCGGGCGGGTTCCTGTCCATTGCGATCGCCATCGGCCTGTCGGTCTGGCGGGCCCGGGAGGCGAAGCGGGTCGAGACCTACGGTTCCGCCCGCTGGGCCGAGCCGGACGAGATCCGTTCAGCCGGTCTTCTCGGATCCGACGGGGTAGTGCTCGGCCGCCATGGAGGGGACTATCTGCGCCATGACGGGCCCGAGCACGTCCTGTGCTTCGCGCCCACCCGGTCGGGCAAGGGCGTGGGCCTCGTCGTCCCATCGCTCCTCACCTGGCCAGGCTCTGCCATCGTCCACGACATCAAGGGCGAGAACTGGCAGCTCACCGCCGGCTTCCGGGCACGGCACGGGCGCGTGTTGCTGTTCGACCCCACCAATGTGAAATCGGCCGCTTACAATCCGCTGCTGGAGGTTCGTCGCGGGGAGTGGGAGGTCCGCGACGTCCAGAACATCGCCGATATCCTGGTGGACCCCGAGGGCTCACTGGAAAAGCGCAACCACTGGGAAAAGACCAGCCACGCTCTGCTCGTCGGCGCCATTCTCCATGTGCTCTATGCCGAGCGCGACAAGACCCTCGCCGGCGTCGCCGTCTTCCTCTCCGACCCCAGGCGCCCCATCGAGGCGACGCTCGCCGCCATGATGACGACGCCGCACCTCGGCGAGGCGGGTCCCCATCCGGTGATCGCCAGCGCGGCACGGGAGCTTCTCAACAAGTCCGAGAATGAGCGCTCCGGCGTGCTCTCCACCGCCATGTCCTTCCTCGGGCTCTACCGCGATCCCGTGGTCGCCGAGGTGACCCGGCGCTGCGACTGGCGCATCACCGACCTCGTAGCACGCCGGCAGCCGACCACCCTTTATCTCGTCGTGCCGCCCTCGGACATCAACCGCACCAAGCCGCTCATTCGCCTGATCCTCAACCAGGTCGGGCGCCGCCTCACCGAGGACCTTCAGGCCAAAGCCGGTCGCCACAGGCTCCTCCTGATGCTGGACGAGTTTCCGGCGCTGGGGCGGCTCGACTTCTTCGAGAGCGCCCTCGCGTTCATGGCGGGCTACGAGCTCAAGAGCTTCCTGATCGCTCAGTCGCTGAACCAGATCGAGAAGGCCTATGGCCCGAACAACTCCATCCTCGACAACTGCCATGTGCGGGTGAGCTTTGCCACCAATGACGAGCGCACCGCCAAGCGCGTCTCCGACGCCCTCGGCACCGCCACCGAGATGAAGGCCATGAAGAACTATGCCGGCCACCGGCTGTCGCCCTGGCTCGGTCACCTCATGGTGTCGCGCTCGGAGACGGCACGCCCGCTCCTCACGCCGGGCGAGGTGATGCAGCTTCCGCCCTCCGACGAGATCGTCATGGTCGCAGGCACGCCCCCGATCCGGGCAAAGAAGGCGCGGTACTATGAGGATGAGCGGTTCAAGGAGCGGATCCTCCCGCCGCCGGAGTTTTCGGAACCAAGGGAGCGGAGGGCCGACGACTGGACGATCCTGCCGCTGCCGGTGCCCTCGCAACTGAGCCTCATGGTTGAGGGGACTGACGATGATGACACCACCGGGTCAGAGCGTCGGCGCCAGCCGGAGCTGGCGCGGGTGGCGCCGGTCGAGACCCCTGCGCAACCCCGAAACGAGTTCGAGATCGATCTCGCGGACGAGGGTGAGGACGACGTCGCCCGAAACAGCCGCATGACGCGCGTCATGCAGGGGGTGGCACGTCAGGTCTCGCTCGACCCCCGCGACGGCATGGAGCTGTGACGGCGATGGCCCCACGCAAGAAGAAGGCGCAGATCACTGTCTATCTCGATCCGGACACCATGGCGTTGCTCGCAGATTACGCTGCGCGCCGGGACCAGCCTCAGTCGCTGGTCGCCGAGGCTGCCATCGCGTCGTTCCTGTCCCCGGACGCCACCGAACGACGCGAGGCCGCGATCGCCAAGCGCCTGGATCTACTGGACAGACGGATGACGCGGATGGAGCGCGACGTCGGCATCTCGGTCGAGACGTTGGCCGTGTTCATCCGTTTCTGGCTCACCACGACGCCGGCCCTGCCCGAACCCGCGGCCCAGGCAGCCAGGGCAAAAGCGGGGGAGCGGTATGAAGCGTTTGTCGCGGCACTGGGACGGCGGCTCGCGAAGGGACCGAAGCTCATTCAAGAGGTCACGGAGGACAAGGCCGCTCCCACACCGCGACTATGAGCACAGTGCGCCAGAAGCTGGCCGCATGGTTCTACATATTCCTGCCCCTTTGCTATCCCGCCACTACGCGGAATCCGCCAAAGCCATACGGTATTATGTTACAGGAGCTGACCTGAGCCCCTTTTCTCCTCCGGCTTAGGAGAGAGTCCTAGGTTTCATTTTTGGCCTCAGGCGGCCTGGATTTCCAGTGCGATTGTTGCGGCGAACTCGGCAGGGGATCGATGGCCGAGGGCGGAATG
>NZ_VTTL01000020.1 GCF_008364685.1 Xanthobacter oligotrophicus | reverse complement strand
GCGGTGGGCGCGGCGAAAATCCTCTTCCCGTCGCCCGCGGCCTTAGACCGATGCCAGGGGGGTTGGCACAAGGTGGGTCCCCCCAGGCGCCGCGGGGGCTTGGCCAACGGCCCGTGAGCCAAGCTCACGGGCCGTTGGCATCACGCGGCGGCGGGGGCCTTGCGGTCGGCGCCGCGGAACAGGCTTTCCATCTCGCGGCGCACCTGCACCGCCTGCTGCTTCTCGTCGAAGGCGACGTCCGCCCAGCGCACCGGCTGTCCGCTCACCACCTGGTTCTTCAGGACCATGTTGTGGGCGAGGCCGATGGGCAGGCAGTCGTGCGCCAGCGAGAGGCCGGCCGGCATGAGCTTGCCGTAGACCATGAAGCCGCCCTCGCCATCGAGCTTCTCGCCGGGCTTGAGGTCCCTTTTGGCGGTGGCCACCACATCGCCCCGGAAGCCCTGGGTGCTGCCGGTGGCCTCGCCCCGCAGCGCGGCGGAGGCGATGGAGATGCCCAGTTCAAGCCCGATCAGGTGATAGGGCTTGTACATGGTGGCGTAGCGCCCAGTGGAATCGGTCTTCAGGCCGTATTGGGCGAAGCACTGCTTCACATAATCCGAGGGCGCCTCGAAGGTGGCGTAGACGCCCCAGCGCAGGTCGCGGAACACCGGGCGGCCGTCGCGCTCCAGCGAGGACACCACTTCCACCGTGCCCTTGTGGGTGAGGATGCCGCCGTCGGCCTGCGGGCGCAGGATGGTGGGCAGGTCGTCCTTGCCGCAGGGCGGGAAGCTGAGGCCGTGGACCGCCGGCTCCAGGTCGCAGGCATTGGCAACCGCCGCCATTTCCAGAGCCGACTTGGTGCCGTCCAGGAAGGAGTTGAACATCTGGGCGTTGAAGTCGCCCCGCGCCACCTGCTCCGGGCTGAAGCCGTAATGGCCCCACACCGTCTCCGGCGTCGACTGGTGGTAGGCCGGCAGATACTTGGTGCCCTTGCCGGCGCAGATCACCTGAAGGCCGGCGGTGCGCGCCCAGTCCACGATCTCGGCGATGAGGGCGGGCTGGTCGCCATAGGCGAAGGAATAGACGATGCCGGCGTCCGCCGCGTGGCGGGCCAGGAGCGGGCCGGCGAGGGCGTCGGCCTCCACGTTCACCATCACGATGTGGCGGCCATGCTTGCAGCACAGCAGGGCATGGCGGATGCCGGCGCCCGGATTGCCGGTGGCCTCGACGATGACATCGATGCCGTCGGTGGCGATGAGCGCCTCGGAATCGTCGGTGATGAAGGTGCTGCCCTTGGCCATGGCCTCCGCGAACGAGCGGGCGGCGTAGCGCTCCGGCGGCCAGTCCACGCGGGCGCAGGACGCTCGGGCGCGGTTCACGTCGAGATCGGCGATGCCCACGATGTGGAGGCCGGGGGTGCGCGGCCCCTGGGACAGGAACATGGAGCCGAACTTGCCGGCGCCGATGACTCCGACCCTGACCGGCCTCCCGGCGGCGGCACGTGCCACCAGCTTGGCGTACAGATTCATGGTGTTCTCCCTTACGTGGCGTTCTTTGCGTCGCGTTCTTTGGGCCGCGTGTTCTGTCTGACAGGTGTAATGGGTGTTTTTCCCAATATAAATGGTTGATTCACCACATCCTGCGTGCAAAAAATCGCATACTATGCGCGACCTCGACTGGAACGACCTCCAAGCCTTTCTGGCCGTCGTGCGGGCCGGGCGGCTCACCGCCGCGGCCCAGGCCATGCACGTGGATCATTCCACCCTGAGCCGGCGCATCACCGGGCTGGAGGCGGCGCTGAAGACGCGCCTGTTCGAGCGGCGCCCGGCCGGCTACGTGCCCACCGCCGCCGGCGAGCGGCTGGTGGCGGAAGCGGAGGCGGTGGAAAGCATCCTCATCGGCATGCGCGCCAAGCTGACCGACCAGGTGCTGGGCCTTGCGGGATCGGTGCGCATCGGCACGCCGGAGGGCTTCGGCACCTATTTCCTCACCCCGCAGATGATCCACTTCTGCGCCCGGCATCCCGAGCTTCAGGTGGAGCTGGTGGCCAATCCGCGCACCGTGAGCCTGTCCAAGCGGGAAGCGGACATCGGCATCATGATGGCCCGCCCGGAAGAGGGGCGCCTGCATGCCACGCGGCTGACGGACTACGAGATGGGGCTCTATGCCTCGCGGCACTATCTGGCGCAGCACGCCCCCATCGCCAGCCGGGCCGACATCCGCCAGCATTCATTCATCGGCTATATCGACGACCTGCTGCCCACCGCCGCGCACGGCTATGTGTCGGAGCTGGACAAGTCACTGAACCCGCAGATGCGAATGTCCAACATCATCACCCAGCTGGTGGCGGCCACGAGCGGGGGCGGGCTGTGCATGCTGCCGTGCTTCATGGCCGTCGCGTCGGCCGACCTCGTCCGGCTGCTTCCGGAGGAGATCGCCATCACCCGCTCCTATTGGCTGGTGATCCATTCCGACGTGCGGGAGCTGGCGCGGGTGCGGGCGGTCATCGACTTCATCGTCCAGACCGTGGCCGAGCACAGGCGGGTCTTCCTGCCGTCCGGATCCGCTTGAAGACTGGCCGCGTGGGCGAAAGGATCACCCCCGACCGGTTTCCGGTCGCGGTCGGCCCAGGTGCCCCGGCCGCCGAAGGACCGCCGGGGACATCTCGCTCCACACCCTTGCCGGATGTCAGGACGGCAGGCGTCCCGCCGCCCCGCCGCGCACCAGGCGGCCGGGACGGGCGCCGGTGTCCTCGCCGCCACGGGTCACCCCGACGCCCTTCACATAGGTCGCCACATAGCCCTCGGCCTTCTGCATCAGGCGCTGGGCGCCATTGGGCAGGTCGTGGATCATGTGCAGCTTGCCCAGCTGCAGGTTGGGATAGTCGATGAGGTTGATGTCCGCGCGCAGGCCGGGGGCGATGCGGCCGCGGTCATTGAGGCCGTAGAAGCTCGCGGTGTCGAAGCTCTGCTTGCGCACGATGTGTTCCAGCGGCAGGCGCGGGCCGCGCTGGCGGTCGCGCACCCAGTGGGTGAGCAGGAAGGTGGGGGCGCCGGCATCGCAGACGGTGGCCACATGGGCGCCGGCATCGCTGCCGCCGGGAATGGTGTGGGCGCTGCTCAAGAGGTCGAAGGTGGGGTCGAGGTTGCCGTCCGCATAGCCCATGATGGGGCGGTGCAGGAAGCCCTTGCCGTCCTCGCTCAGGAGGATGTCGAGGGCGACCTCGCGGGCGTCGCGGTTCTCGCGCTTGGCGGTGGCGCGGATGCTGGTCTCCGGCGCCGGCTCGTAATTGGCCGGGTTGCTCAGGGGATAGACGCCGCGCCACTGGTTGAAGCCGGTGGGGAAGCCGAGCACGTCGTTCACGCCCTCCAGCGCCATGGCCTTGCGCAGCTCGGGCTGGGCCTTGAGACGGCCGATCATCTCGGCATAAGGCAGCTTCGACAGCTCCTTGTAGATGGGCGATTCGAGGAACGGGTGGTGCCGGCTCTCCAGGCAGACCATCACCCCGATGGAGCGGCAGAACATCTGCGGGCGCACCAGCGGGCCGTTGCTGCCGGCGGGGGCGGTCTCGTCGAGCTGGGTGCGCCAGAAGCTGGGCTGGATGTGGTTCTGGCCCATCAGGAAGGTGATGGGGCAGCCGGTGCGCGCGGAGATCTCCTTCATCCAGGCGAGGTCGCGCGCCGGATTGATGATGTCCTCGCCCAGCAGGCCTGCCGGCACCACTTCCATCACGCCATGGCCGCTGGCCACCACCGCCTCGGCGAAGGCGTACAGCTCCTCGAACGTGGCGAAGGTGCCGGGCACCGGCTCGCCGTCCGTTGCGCGGTGCACAACGGTGCGCGAGGTGGTGAAGCCGAGGGAGCCGGCGGCCTGCGCCTGCCGCACCATGGCGGCCATGGCGGCGATGTCCTCGGGGGTGGCGTCCTCGTTGGTCATGCCGCGCTCGCCCATGACATATCCGCGCAGGGGGCCGTGGGCGATCTGGCAGCCGACGTCGATGGCGAAGTTCCGGCTGCCGAGGAAGTCGAGATATTCAGGGAAGGTCTCCCAGCCCCAGCAGATGCCCTCGGACAGGGCGGTGCCGGGGATATCCTCCACGCCTTCCATCATCTGGATGAGCCAGTCGTGCTTGTCCGGCTTCACCGGCGCGAACCCCACGCCGCAATTGCCTGAGATCGCAGTGGAAACCCCGTGCCACAGGGAGGGGGCGAGCTGCTCGTCCCAGCTCATCTGGCCGTCATAATGGGTGTGGATGTCGATCCAGCCGGGGGTGACGAGGAGGCCGTCGGCATCCACGGTTTCGCGCGCGGCGCCGCTCACCTTGCCGACCTCGACGATCACGCCGTCCTTGACCGCCACGTCGCCCGTGAACGATGGTGCCCCGGTGCCGTCTGCAATCTGCCCGCCCTTGATCAGCAGATCATACATCGCGCCTCGTCTCCCGACCCTTTTCCCCGTCGCAAATTGCGACAAACGGGACACTGTTGGAACTTGACTCCAAATCGGCGATCAGATTACCATTGCTGCACCTGCGAAGACAGATTTCTTTCAGCAAAAAAGTAACTTTTCGTCGCTGGTGCGTCACACGGGGCTGGCCGACGCAGTGTAGAATGAATTTCGCGACGGTTTTGCGAAAGTATCCTTCTGCTGGCTCGGTAAGTTGCCCGTATATCCATGGAACGGGGTGCACAAGACGTGACGCTCGAACATCCAGATGTTTATGAAAGACTTACGGATGTGTTCCGTGACGTATTTCAGGACGACGATATTGTTCTGTTCCCGGAAATGACGGCCGCCGATGTCGATGGCTGGGATAGTCTGGCAAATATCAGGCTCATCCTGGCCGTGGAGACGGCATTTTCCATTCGCCTTTCCGCGGCTCAGGCCGCTTCTCTCGCGAAGCTTGGAGATCTGGTTAGTTTGATTGCGAGTAAAGTGCAGCAGCAAAAATAATGTCTTAAAAATAAGACTGAGGAATCGCATATTGGGAGGTCGGACCAAGAAGGGCTGGGGATTATGGCGGCAATCTACCGGGACCTCGCGTGGTTACCTCGCGTTCAAGACTTTCGAAAAGCCTGCAAGAGCATAGAGGGAGAGGGCGACTCTTCCACATTTCGCAAGCTTGCTGGGCATTTTCTGGACGGTACGCAGCTTAATCGCCTGGCGTCGCTCCTGCGGGCGGCCAGGCTGAAGGGCGTGGTGGACCAGCGGCTTGCGGCGCTTCGGCTTGGCGTCATCGGCGACGGCACGCTCGACCTGCTGTTGCCCGCCATCGAGGCGACGGGCCTGCGCCACGGCCTGTCCATCGAAACCATCGGCTGCAACTACGGCCAGACCATCAATGAGGCCATGTCGGCTGAGTCGCGGCTGAACCAGAGCGGCTGCGACGCGATTCTGCTGGCGATGGACCACCGCGGCCTGCCGCTCAGCGTGCCGATCGGCGATGCTGCAAGTGCGAAGCAGGCGGTGGATGCCGCCTATGCCCTGATTCAGGACTTGTGCGCGGCCCTGCGCAAGCACAATCCCGCCGCCCACATCATCGTCCAGACCATCGCGCCGCCGCCGGAGACCCTGTTCGGCCACCTCGACCGGCGCCTCGCCGGCACGCCGCAGCAGATGGTCGGCAGCCTGAACCGCAGGCTGATCGACGCGCCGCCCATCGAGGGCTGTGTCATGTTCGACGTGGACGCACTGGCGCGCACGGTCGGCCTCGCCTCGTGGCATGCGCCGACCCAGTGGAACATGGCGAAGCTGCCCTTTTCCATGGATTACGCCCCCCTTTATTCCGACCATCTGGGCCGGCTGCTGGCGGCGCTGAAGGGCAAGAGCCGCCGGGTGCTGGTGCTCGACCTCGACAATACGGTGTGGGGCGGCGTCATCGGCGACGACGGCATCGCCGGCATCAAGATCGGTGAAGGCGACGGCACCGGCGAAGCCTTCCTGAGCGTGCAGAAGCTGGCCCTGTCCCTGCGCGATCGCGGCATCGTGCTGGCCGTGTCGTCCAAGAATACGGATGCCGTGGCCCGCGCCGCCTTCCGCGACCATCCCGACATGCTGCTGCGGGAAGACCATATCGCCGTGTTCCAGGCCAACTGGAACGACAAGGCGACCAATATCAAGGCCATCGCGGACGAGCTGTCCCTCGGCCTCGACAGCTTCGTGTTCCTGGACGACAACCCGGCCGAGCGCGACCTGGTGCGGCAGTATCTGCCGCAGGTCGCCGTGCCGGAGCTGCCCGAGGACCCGGCGCTCTACGCCCGCACCCTGAGCGCTGCCGGCTATTTCGAGGCCACCCTCTTCTCCGAGGAAGACCGCAAGCGCGCCGCCTTCTACGAGGGCAATGCCCGCCGCGCCTCCCTCGGCCAGGGCGTGGCCAGCATCGAGGACTATGTGGCCGCCCTCGACATGGAGATCGACCTGCGGCCGTTCGATGCCATCGGCCGCTCGCGCATCTACCAGCTCATCAGCAAGAGCAACCAGTTCAACCTCACCAGCCGCCGCTACAGCGAGGCGGACGTGAAAGGCATGGAGGAAGACCCCTCCGTCTTCACCCTGCAGGTGCGGCTGAAGGACCGGTTCGGCGACAATGGCATGATTTCCGTCGTCGCCTGCCGGACGGTGGAGGGCAATCGCTGGCTCATTGACACCTGGCTGATGAGCTGCCGCGTGCTCGGGCGCGGCGTGGAGAAGATCGTCCTGCGCCACATGGTCGATGCGGCGCGGCGGCAGGGCATCGCCGAGCTGGTCGGCGAATACAGGCCCACGGAGCGCAACGCCCTGGTGCGCGATCACTATGCCCAGCTCGGCTTCACGGCCCTGTCCACGGGCGCGGACGGCAACAGCCTCTGGACGCTGGCCACCAGCGCCGAGGTGCAAACCCCACCCGTTCGCTACGCGAACGCGGCCCCGGAACTGATCGCCGCCGAGTGAGACATGAGCGTCCCTTCCTTTGAGTTCTTCCTGTTCGCGCTGGTCGCGGCCGGGATCTACAATCTCGTCCCCATGGGCGCGGCGCGGCGGCTGGTGCTGCTGGTGGCGAATTTCGCCTTCCTGGCGACCTTCGCCACCACCGGCTACGACCTCATCCCCTATGCCGCGTTCCTGGGCATCGGCTACCTGTTCATCCGCGGCTGCGCGCCGATCCAGACCGCGTGGGCGTTCTGGTTCACCGTCGGCGCGACCATCCTCTTGTTCTGCTGGCTGAAGAAATACACCTTCCTGCCGGAGGCGAGCTTCCTGCATGTAGTCTATGTGCAGGTGGGCCTGTCCTATGTCTTCTTCCGGGTGCTGCACCTGGTGGTGGACGCCCACAGCGACGAGCGGCTGCAGAAGCTCTCGCTGGTGTCCTACCTGAATTTCACGCTGAACTTCACCGCGCTGGTGTCCGGCCCGATCCAGCGCTACGAGGATTATGTCGACACCACCGAGACCCGTCCCCGCCCCCTCGACATGGCGGTCCTGGGCGAGGTGCTGGAGCGGCTGGTGATCGGCTGCTTCAAGGTGTGGGCGGCGGCGGCCATCGTCGCCGAGCTGCAGCACGCGTTGGAATTCCAGGTGGTGGAGGCGCCCGGCCTGTTCACGCGCATCTTCTGCGCGGCGGGGCTTGCGGCGCTGTTTCCCATCTTCCTGTTCTACAATTTCTCCGGCTACACCGACGTGGTCATCGCCATCGCCCGGCTGTTCCGCATCGAGCTGCCGGAGAATTTCAACAAGCCGTTCACCGCCGCCAGCTTCATCGACTATTGGAGCCGCTGGCACATGTCCCTGTCGAACTGGCTGAAGACCTATGTCTACACGCCCCTGTTCGCCTCCATCATGCGCAATGTGAAGAACCCCAAGCTCCTGGCCTATGCCAGCGCGGCGTCCCTGTTCGTCACCTTCTTCCTCATCGGCGCCTGGCATGGCCGCACGTCGGAATTCTTCTTCTTCGGCTTCCTGAACGGCCTCGGGGTGGCGGTGAACCAGATCTATCGCACGATCCTGCAGGGCAAGATGGGCCGCAAGCCCTACGCGGCGCTCAGCGCGCGCCCGCTCTACCTGTTCTTCGGCCGCGGCCTCACCTTCACCTGGGTGGCCTTCACCCTGCTGTGGTTCTGGTCGGACTGGGCGCAACTGGCGCAGATCGCCCAGGGCATCGGCTTCGGCGGCGTGGCGGCGGCGGCGCTCATCCTGATCCTTGGCTCCTGCATCGCGCTGCAGGCCCTGGTGTCGGTGGATGCGCTGCTGCGCGGGCCGAAGCTCGACGGCCGCCCGCTGGTGCTCAGCCGCTATGCCCGCACGGTCTTCGTCACCCTGCTGGTGATGGGGGTGGTCACGGTGCAGAGCGTCATGACATCGCCGGCGCCCGACATCGTCTACAAGGATTTCTAGAGCACATGACGGCCGGCCTCGATCGCCAGCTGATCGGGACCCGCGTTCTCTTTCCTGAGGTTTTGAGCCGGAGCACACGACTTGGAGCGTCGCGACTATTTCATCCTGCCCCTCATCGTGATCGCCACCGTGCTGGTGGTCGCCGTGCCGGTGGAGGCGGCGCTACGCATCTTCTTCCCCTATTCGGAAGCCGACCGATGCGTGGTCTATGGCGACCCGCGCCCCAGCGCCTTCCACGCGACCCCCAATTGCGCGTCCCGCATCAAGGTGCCGGAAGGCCCCTGGGTGGACATGACATACAACGCGTGCGGCTACCGCAGCACCGATCCCTGCACGCCGAAGCAGCCCGAGAGCCTGCGCCTCGCCGTCATCGGCAGTTCGCTGGCGGCGGGATATCTCGTGCCCTATGAGGACTCCGTATCGGCCCGGGCGCGGGAGAGCCTGCGGGCGCTCTGCCGCCTGCCGGTGGATGTCCAGAACCTGGGCGCCGAGGGCAACATGGGCGTGCGCCTCACCGCCAGCGCGGAAGCCGCCGCCGCGCTCGATCCCGATGCCATCGTGCTGGTGGTGTCGCCCACCGACCTGGTGCTGGACAATGCCATGGACCAGGAGGCCCCTGCGCCCGGTGCCATCGCCAAGCACCAGACCGGCTGGATCCAGGAGCTGAAGGTGCAGCTGTCCCGCTCGCGGCTGCTCTACATGGAATCCTACCTGCTGCTGCGGAACGACGACAATTATGTGCCGATCTACCGCCGCTCCGGCCACAAGGCCGATTACATGCGGCTGCCCCTGTCGCAGGACTGGCAGGGGCGCCTCGCCCATCTTGAACGCGATATCGAGCGCGTGAGGACAGCCATCGGTCCCGACATTCCGCTGGTCATCCTGTTCGCGCCGGAGCGCGCGCAGGCCGCCATGCTGGCCGCCCCCCACCTCGCCAAGGGCATGGCGCCGGCGCACCTGCAGACCGAAATCGCCCGTCGCGCGCAGGCCCATGGCGCCTCTTTCGCCGACATGTCGACGCGGATCCCGCCGGGCACGCCGTCGAGCAGCATCTATTACGCCATGAACGGCCACCTCAACGGCGAGGGGCACGGCCTCCTGGCGGAAGCCCTTGTCGGCGGCCTGTTCGATGCGCGCATTCCCGCGTTCGCGGCCGCCTGCGCCGCGCCCCCCGCCACCGCGGCGCTCACGCCCGGCTGAGCGCCGGGCGCGTGGACGAAGGTGCCTCAGGGCTCGCGCCGATCAGATGGCACCGCAATCTGCTCGGACAGCAGGTTCGGCTTCCTTAAGCTAGAGTGCGATTCGCCGGGCAGAAGGGTTCAATGGCCCGGAAAAGCGCTCTAGCGGCAGGAACAGGAATGGGTACGCCTTCCCCCAGCGGCTCGGATCTCGATGAAGCCAAGGCCTTCCTTGCGCGCCATCCAGATCTCAAGGCCATCGACATCATCCTGACCGACTACCACGGCATCGGCCGCGGCAAGACCATCCGGCGCCATGAGCTGGAAGCGCTCTACAGCACCGGCCGGGGCATGCCCGCCTCCCTGTTCGGACAGGATGTGGCCGGCGACGACGTGGAGGAGAGCGGCCTTATCCTCACCGACGGCGGCGGCGACCAGGTCTGCTGGCCCATCCCCGGCACCCTCGGCCTCATGCCCGCCACCGGGCGAGGCCAGGTGCTGGTGAGCATGTACCATGGCGACGGCACGCCGCTCGACGTCGAGCCGCGGCACGCGCTGGGCCGGCAGGTGGCCCGCGCCCGCGCCGCCGGCTTCGAGCCCATGGGGGCGCTGGAGCTGGAATTCTACCTGGTGGACCGGGAGCGCGATGCAAGCGGGCGGTACCAGCCCGCGCGCTATGCGCTGACCGGGCGGCGGTCGCTTGCCACCAACACCATGTCGGTGGATGAGCTGGATGAGATGTCGCCTTTGTTCGACGCCATCTACGCGGGCGCGGCGGAGCTGGGCGTGCCGCTGGAATCGCTCATCTCCGAATATGCGCCGGGGCAGTATGAGCTGACCATCCGCTATCGCGACCTCACGCGGGCGGCCGACGACGTGATCATCGCCAAGCGGCTGATCCGCGCCACCGCGCGCCGCTTCGGCATGGAAGCCTGCTTCATGGCCAAGCCCTTCGGCGATCGCTCCGGCTCGGGCATGCACCTGCATCTGTCGCTGGCCGGGGAGGGCGGCGCCAACCTGTTCGCCGACCTGCCCTCGGGCGAGCTGAGCCCGCTCATGCTCCACGCCATCGGCGGCATCCGCGCCACCATCGCCGACACCATGCTGGTGCTGGCGCCGTTCCTGAATTCCTGGCGGCGCTTTGCCTCGGTGGTCTATTCGCCGGTGTCGGACACCTGGGGCGTGGAGAACCGGACGGTGGCGGTGCGGGTGCCCTCGGGCAGCGCCAAAGGCCGGCATTTCGAGCACCGGGTGGCGGGGGTGGATGCCAACCCCTATCTGGTGGCGGCGGTGACCCTGGCCGGCGCGCTCGACGGCATCGCGCAGCGGCGCGATCCCGGCCCGCCTGCGGAGGGCAACTCCTATGCGCGCGCGCGGGCGGCCCATCTGCCGCGCAGCTGGCTGGACGCCATCGACTGCTTCGCGCAATCGGCCTTCGCGAAAGAGGCACTGGGCGCGGAGCTGCACCACAGCTTCGCCGCGATCAAGCGTGCGGAGTGGCTGCGCCTCGCGCTGGAAGTGTCCGACGCCGAGTGGGAGCTTTACGGCTTCACGGTCTGAGCGGCAGGCTCCACCTCAGCCAAAGCCTTGTCCGCCTGCCCGCGCCGCAGGAAGGCGTCGATCATGTCGGCGATGGCCGGCGTGGAGGTCTCGCCCTCGAGGCTCTGCGCGGCCTTCGCGGCGAGATCCTCCGGCAGCGCCTTGCCGCGCGCCTTCAGGAGATCGGCGCCGAAGGCGGGGGTGAATTCCGGATGGGGCTGGAACGACAGCGCCCTGTCGCCATAGGCCAGCGCCGCGAACCGGCAGAAGGGCGAGGTGGCGATGACCTCGGCGTCGGCCGGCTTCTCCACCACCTGGTCCTGGTGCCACGCCACGAGGCGGGCGTCGTCCAGCAGGCCTTCCACCGCATAGCGCTCGACACCCACGGACCAGCCGCCGGCGAATTTTTCCACCCTGCCGCCTAGGGCCTGCGCCAAAATCTGGTGGCCGAAGCAGATGCCCACCAGAGGCACGCCGGCCGCATAGGCGCGGCGCAGGAAGTCTTCCAGGGGCGCGATCCACGGATGGGGCTCGTAGACGCCGAACCGCGAGCCGGTGATCAGCCAGCCCTCGGCATCATTGACGCTGTCAGGGAAGACGCCGTCGAGCACCGGATAGGTGACGAACTCGAACCCCCGCCCGGCCAGCAGGCGCCGGAACATGGCGTCGTAGTCGCCGTGCTGCTCATGCAAATCCTCCGGCGCGCGCCCGGTTTGCAGGATGCCGATCTTCATGCCGCGGTCCTCAACTTGCGCTTTTCCCTATCTAGATGGGCACGGGAACGCGCAAGGACCATGCGACAAAAGAAATGTCCGGGGCAACCCACCCCCGCGCGGATCACAGGCCGAGATAGGCGGTGCGCACCTTGGGATCGTTGAGCAGCGCGGCGCCGGAGCCTTCCATCACCACGCGGCCGGTCTCCAGCACATAGCCGCGGTCGGCGATGGCAAGGGCCGCTGAGGCGTTCTGTTCCACCAGCAGCACCGTGATGCCTTCCGCCCGCAGCGCGCGCACGGCGGCGAGGATCTGGTCCACCAGCAGTGGGGCAAGGCCGAGCGATGGCTCGTCCAGCAGCAGCAGCTTGGGGGCGGCCATCAGCGCGCGGCCGATGGCCAGCATCTGCTGCTGGCCGCCGGACAGGCTCATGGCCGCGATCCTGCGCTTCTCCGCCAGCACCGGGAACAGGGCGAAGACGTGATCGAGCCGACCCCGCATCCCCGCATCCTGCCGGCGATAGGCGCCGAGCCGCAGATTGTCCTCCACGCTCAGCGGCCCGAACACCTGCCGGCCTTCCGGCGACTGGGAGATGCCGCGCACCACCCGCTGGTGCGGCTCCAGCCGCTCGATGGCCTCGCCCTGAAACAGGATGCGGCCCGAGCGCGCCGGCTGCACGCCGGAGAGGGTG
Organism: Xanthobacter oligotrophicus; assembly: GCF_008364685.1. GTDB lineage: Bacteria > Pseudomonadota > Alphaproteobacteria > Rhizobiales > Xanthobacteraceae > Xanthobacter > Xanthobacter oligotrophicus. The sequence continues at coordinate 15,779 of NZ_VTTL01000020.1, read as the reverse complement.
CGCAGCAGGGTGGTCTTGCCGGCGCCGTTGGAGCCGACGAGGGCGACGATCTCGCCGGCCTTCACCTGAAGCCACACCTCGTGCAGCACATTGATGCGGCCATAGGCAGAGGTGATGGCTTCAACCGTGAGCACGATCGGCCTCCCGCGCGCCGTGGTCGCCGAGATAGGCGGCGATGACCTCTGGGTTCTCGCGCACCGCGCGCGGCGCGCCTTCCGCCAGCGGCCGGCCCTGGGCCAGCACCAGCACGCGGTCGGAAATCTTCATCACCAGCTTCATGTCGTGCTCGATGAGGACCACGCCGACGCCGCTTTTGGCGATGTCGGCGATGAGATGGTCGATGGCTTCCGTCTCCACCGCGTTGCAGCCGGCGGCGGGCTCGTCGAGGAGCAGGACCTTGGGGTTCGCCGCCAGCGCGCGGGCGATCTCCAGCCGCTTCAGCGCGCCATAGGGCAGGGCGCCGGCGGAGGCATCCGCCAGATGGGCAAGCCCCACCCGGCCGAGCAGCGCAAGCGCGTGCTCCCGCGTGACCTTGTTCTGCCGCGCCACCGAGGGCAGGCCGAGCAGGTCGGCGAGGAAGGAGGTGCGCTCGGCGAGGTGGCAGCCCACCATCACGTTCTCGACCGCGGTCATGCGGAAGAACACCTGCAGGTTCTGGAAGGTGCGCGCCATGCCACGGCGCACCAGCAGGTGCGGGGCAAGGCCGGTCATGTCCTCGCCGGCCAGGGTCACTTTGCCCCGCGAGGGGCGGTAGATGCCGGTGACGAGGTTGAACAGGGTGGTCTTGCCCGCCCCGTTCGGCCCGATGATGGAGAACACCTGCCCCGCCTCCACCGTGAACGACACGCCGTCCACCGCCTTGAGGCCGCCGAAGGAGATGCCCATGTCGCGGACTTCGAGGAGGCTCATGGCAGGCGCTCCAGGATATAGGCGCGAATGGACGGCACGATGCCCTGGGGCAGGAAGATCATGAACACCATGATGAGCAGGCCCAGCACCGCCTGCTCGTATTCCTGCAGCGCGGTGAGCATCTGCGGCAGCACCACAAGGAAGGCCGCGCCCACCACGGTGCCGAACACCGAGCCGAGGCCGCCGATGATCACCATGGCCACCAGCTCGATGGAATGGGAGAAGCTGGCCGCCTCCGGCGTGATCAGCCCGTTCATGGCGGCGAGCAGCCCGCCCGCTACCGCCCCGTAGACCGCCGCCACCACGAAGGCGGCAAGCTTCTTGGCGCCCACGTCGATGCCGGTACCGGCGGCGGCCACCTCGCTGTCGTGGAGCGCCCGCAGCGCCCGCCCGGTGGGGCTCGCCGCGATGTTCAGCGCCAGCAGGGCGCCGATCAGCAGTGCGCCGGACGTGACCCAGTACCAGTTCAGCGCCCCGCTCACCCGCCAGCCGAACAAAGACAGGCGCGACACCGCCATGCCGTCCGGCCCGCCGGTGATCTCGGCCTCGCTGTGCAGCACGAGAGCGACGATGACGCCGAAGCCCAGCGTCGCGATGGCGAGGTAATAGCCCTTCAGCTTCAGGATGGGCCGGCCCACCCCATAGGCGATGGCCCCCGCCAGCACGGCGCCGAGCACCAGGCACAGCAGGGGATCGAGCCCCAGCCGCGCCGGCCCGATGGCTACCGCATAGGCGCCGATGCCGACGAAGCCGGCGTGCCCGAGGCTCACCTGTCCCGCATAGCCCATGAGGATGGTGAGGCCGAGGGCGGCCAGCGCGAAGATCCACACCAGCGCCGCGACCCTGAGGTGGAAGGAGGAGGGCGCCAGCAGCGGCACCAGCACCATCAGCGCGGCGAGCACGATGAGTGGGGTGAAGCGGGCGCGCAGCACGCGGGCGAGGGTTGTCTTGGCGCCCATCACACGCGCTCCACGCTGCGGCCACCGAACAGGCCGCGCGGCAGGAAGAACAGCACGAACAGGATCATCAGGAAGGCCACCGCGTCCTTGTAGGTGGAGGAGAGATAGCCGGCGCCGAAGGTCTCCAGCAGGCCGATGAGCAGGCCCCCCACCACCGCGCCCACCGGATTGCCCATGCCGCCCAGCATGGCGGCGGCGAAGCCCTTCAGCGCGAACAGGGTGCCGATGTCGTAGCGCGTCAGGGTGATGGGGGTGGCCACCACCCCGGCCAGCGCGCCGATGGCCGCCGACAGGCCGAAGGCCATGGCGAGGATGAGTGTCACATTGATGCCCACGAGGCGGGCCGCGAGCCGGTTGGCGGCGGTGGCGAGCAGCGCCTTGCCCGACAGCGTGTGTTCGAGGAACAGATAGAGCGCCACCACCAGCCCCAGCGTGGTGCCCAGCACCCACAGGCTCTGCGGCAGCAGGGTGGCGCCACCCACCGGGATGGGGGTGTCGCCCGAGAAGGCGGGCAGGGAATGGAACTGCTTGTCGAACACGATCTGCGCCACCCCCTTGATGAAAATGGAGGCGCCGATGGTGATCATGATCAGCGTCACCGGCGATGCGCCGCGCGCCGGCTCGATGGCGAAGCGGTGGAGCAGCAGCCCCACGCCCACCGATGCCACCACCGCGATGAACGCCGCCACCGGCAATGCGAGGCCGGCCGACATGAGGAACACGGTGGCCATGCCGCCGATCATGACGAAATCGCCCTGGGCGAAGTTGATCACGTCGGAGGCGTTGTAGATGAGGGTGAAGCCGAGGGCGATGAGCGCATAGATGGCGCCCACCGTCAGCCCGGAAAACACCAGCTGGAGAAATTCGGACATGATCTGGCCTGGGCTTTAGCGCCATCGCTCCGGCGGCGCGCGCGGCGCCGCCCTGTTTCGGGGGCAGGTTGAAGCGGCGCCTCAGCGCGTGGGGGCGTCCAGCGTCCAGTCGCCGCCGCGGATCTCCAGCATGCGGAAGGAATCCGTGCCGAGGCCCAGGTGGTCGGTGGGCGAGAAGCTGTAGACGCCGGTCACGCCCACGTAGGACCTGGTGGCTTCCAGCGCGTCGCGGATCTTCTTCGGCTCGGCGGACTTGGCCTTGTCGATGGCCTGCGTCACCAGCTGGATGCCGTCGAAGCCGTAGCCGCCGAAGGTGGAGACGCTCTGGCCCGTGGCCTTCTCGTAGGACGCCTTGTAGCCGGCGACCACCGCCTTCTGCGGGTCCTCGGTGGCGAGCTTGTCGCCCACCAGGATGGCGGGGGCCGGCAGCCGCACGCCTTCCGCCGCGGGGCCCGCCAGCTCGATGAAGCTCTTGGAGGCGACGCCGTGGCTCTGGTAGAGCGGCAGCTTGAGGCCGAGCTGGGCGTAGTTGCGGGTCACGATGGCCGGCCCCTGGCCGAAGCCGGGATTGAGCACCGCCTCGACGCCGGCCGTGTTCTTGATCTTGTTGAGCTGGGGCGTCATGTCGGAATCGGTGGCGCCGTAGGTTTCGTCGGCGAGCACCGTGATGTTATAGCCGCCGATCACCTTCAGGCACTGGTTGCGCATGGACTTGCCGAAGCCGTCCGTACCCGAGATCATGCCGATCTTGGTGATGCCGCGGGCCTTCATGTCCTCGAAGATCTTCTGGCAGGCGGTCTTGTCGGTGTGGGGCGTCTTGAAGACGAAGGGGCGCACCGGCTCGATGATCTCGATGCCGCCGGCCAGCGATACGAAGGGGATGCCGGCCTCCTCGAACACCGGGATCATGGCCATGGTGGCGCCGGTGGAGGTGCCGCCCACCATGGCCACCACCTTGTCGTCCTCCACGAGGCGGGTGGCGAAGGTGCGCGCCTTGTTGGCGTCGCCGCCGTCGTCATAGAGTACCAGCTCCACGGGGCGGCCGAGGAGGCCGCCCTTCTTGTTCAGCTCCTCCACATAGAGCTTCAGGGTTTTGGCCTCGGGGTCGCCGAGGAAGGCGGACGGGCCGGTGGCGGACACGACCGAGCCGATCTTGATGGGGTCTGCCGCCAGGGCGGGCACGGCGGCGAGGGGCGCGAGGGCGAGGCTTGCGAAGGCGAGGGCGGCAGCGCGCAGCACCGGCCGCAGGCGAGCGGTCGTATCCATGAAGCGTTTCTCCAAAAGGTCCGTTTCGGGCCAAGGAGCGGGTTTGCCCGCCTCCAGCCGCCGCGCCATTTGGCCGACGGTAGGGGAACTATATAATTGACCGACCGGATGGTCAATATAATCGGCGACCCCCGGAAACGCTTGATGTGGATCATTGATCGACCAACCGGACAATATTTGTTATCTCCTGTTTATCCGCCCCGGGGCGGATAATGGCGGGCCGCAAGGCAGGCACAGGGACTGACAGGAACCGATGGCTCGGACACGCGCGCAGGACTACGACGCAAAACGGCAGGTGATCCTGCACAAGTCGGCGGAGCTGTTCGCCCAGTTCGGCTATTCCGGCACCTCGATCACCATGATCGCGGAGGCGTGCGGCGCCTCCAAGGCCCTGCTCTATCATTATTATCCGGACAAGGAGGCGGTGCTCTTCGACATCCTCTCCACCCATCTGGAACAGCTCATCCAGGCAGTGGAGACGGCGCTGGAAGCTGCTCCCGAGGGTGATCGCCTCTTCGCCATCGCCTCGGCCCTGCTCGAATCCTATCGCGATGCCGATGCCGAGCATCAGATCCAGATCGCCAATCTCAAGCTGCTGCCGGCCGACAAGCAGGATGCGCTGCGGGCCATGGAGCGCCAGCTCGTGGTGCTCATGTCCGACGCCATCGCGCAGGAAGTGCCTGAGATCGGCCGCGGGCCGCTGTTGAAGCCGGTCACCATGTCTGTCTTCGGCATGCTGAACTGGCACTATCTGTGGTTTCGCGACGGCAAGGGGCTGACCCGCGCCGAATATGCCCGCCTCATCACCAGCCTCATCACTGCCGGCGCGGCGGGGGCGGCGGTGGCCGTTGCAGGTCCCGAGCCCGCCCCTCGTGCGGAGCCGCGCGTGCGGGCGCTCGCGCCGTCCGCCGCGCCGGTTGCGGCCGCGCGACGCCGGGCTCCGGCATCCGCCGCCAAGGCCGGACGCCGCAAGGCTGAATAGGCGGGGTTTCCGCTGCCGCGCATCTCGGGCTATGGAACGGCATGTCGCGCCGCGCCCTCGATCTCATCCTCGACCATGTCCGCGCCGAGCCCTCGCGCACCTGGTCCATCATCGTCACCATCTATGGCGATGCCATCGTGCCGCGCGGCGGTTCGGTGTGGCTTGGCACCCTGCTCGCGTTCTTCAAGGGGCTGGACATCGCCGACGGGGTGGTGCGCACCGCCATGTCGCGCCTCGCCGCCGACGGCTGGCTGACGCGCACGCGCATCGGCCGCAACAGTTTCTACCGCCTCGCCGACAAGGGCCGCGAGACCTTCGCCCGTGCCACCGAGCACATCTACAGCCACCGCCCGCCGGAATGGCGCGGTCATTTCCAGATGCTGCTCATCGAGCCCGCCGCGCGTGAAGGCGCGCGCGCCGCTTTGGACGCGGCCGGCTATGGCGTTCCCCTGCCGGGCGTCTTCATCGCGCCGGCGGGCGCCGAGGTGCCGGAGGAGGCGCTGGGGGCCCTGCGGCTTGAGATTTCGGGCACGCCCGAGGCGCAAAAGGAGCTGGCGGGCCGCGCCTGGCGGTTGGAGGAAACGGCGCAGGCCTACCTGGGCTTCATGGAGGTGTTCGCGCCCCTGCGCGCGGCGCTGGCGGCGGGGGAGGCCCTCACCGATCTTGAGGCCATGGTGGCGCGAGTGCTGCTCATCCATGACTATCGCCGCATCGTGCTGCGCGATCCCATCCTGCCGGCCGCCATCCTGCCTGCGGACTGGCCCGGCCCGGCGGCCCGCGCCCTGTGCGCCGACATCTATGCCCATGTGATCGAGGCATCCGAGCGCTGGCTCGATGACAACGCCGTGGGCGAGGACGGAGAACCGCTGCCGTCCAACGCGAAAATCAGGCGTCGTTTCAAGGACTAAGACCCGTTTTTGCCCCACCGGGGCCACCCGGAACAGACATGATGCGCCGCAACATGTTACGAAAAATGATTGATATAGAATTTTTCGTAATATATAAAACCGACACCCAGGGAGGAGAGCCCATGTACACGCAGGCCCTCAACGCCAATCCGGACGCCGACACCCGTGACCTTGAGGACGCCGCGCAGCTTGCCCGTTTCGAGGCGCGCGTGGCGGACGAGGAGCGGATCGAGCCCAACGACTTCATGCCCGCCGCCTACCGCCGGACGCTAACGCGGCAAGTCTCCCAGCACGCCCATTCCGAGATCATCGGCATGCAGCCGGAGGGGAACTGGATCACCCGCGCGCCCTCGCTGCGGCGCAAGGCGGCGCTGCTCGCCAAGGTGCAGGACGAGTGCGGCCACGGCCTCTATCTCTACGCGGCGGCCGAGACGCTGGGCACCTCCCGCGAGGAACTGGTGGAGCAGTTGCTCTCGGGCAAGGCGAAGTATTCGTCCATCTTCAATTATCCCACCCTCACCTGGGCGGACATGGGCGCCATCGGCTGGCTGGTGGACGGGGCGGCGATCATGAACCAGATCCCGCTCTGCCGCTGCTCCTACGGCCCCTATGCGCGGGCCATGATCCGGGTGTGCAAGGAGGAATCCTTTCACCAGCGCCAGGGCTACGAGATCATGCTCACCCTCGCGCGCGGCACGGCCGAGCAGAAGGAGATGGCGCAGGACGCGCTGAACCGCTGGTGGTGGCCGAGCCTGATGATGTTCGGCCCGCCGGATGCGGCCTCCAGCCATTCCGACAGCTCCATGCGCTGGAAGATCAAGCGCTTCTCCAATGATGAGTTGCGCCAGAAGTTCGTGGATGCCACCGTGCCGCAGGCCCATTTCATCGGCCTGACCTTGCCCGATCCCGACCTCACCTTCGACGAAGCCACCGGCCACTGGCGCTACGGCACCATCGACTGGGAAGAATTCAGGCAGGTCATCGCCGGCAACGGGCCCTGCAACCGCGACCGCATGGCCACCCGCCGCAAGGCTCACGAGGACGGCGCCTGGGTGCGCGAGGCCGCCCGCGCCTTCGCCGAGAAGCGCGCCGCCGCCAAGACCGCCGAAGCGGCCTGAGCCAACAGTCAAGAACCGAGGAGACGCACCATGGCCGACGCCGCAACGCCCTTGTGGGAAGTGTTCATCCGCAGCCGCAACGGGCTGGCGCACAAGCACGCCGGATCGCTCCACGCCGCCGACGCCACGCTGGCGCTCCAGGCCGCGCGCGACCTTTACACCCGGCGCGGGGAAGGACTGTCCCTGTGGGTGGTGCCCTCCAGCGCCATCACCGCGTCGGATCCGGCGGACAAGGGCATGATGTTCGAGCCCACCGCCTCGAAGATCTATCGCCACCCCACCTTCTACGAAGTGCCGGAAGAAGTCGGGCATATGTGACCGGGGCGGTCCGCCCCCAACCGCTAACAAGACTGCCCGCAAGGCGGGCCGAGGCGAGGAACCCCACATGGCCACCACCTCCATCACCGTGCGCGAGACGCCGCTGGTGCGCTACCTGCTGCGCCGGGCCGACGATGCGCTCATCCTGGGCCATCGCCTGTCGCAATGGTGCGGCCATGCGCCCACCATGGAAGAAGAGATGGCGCTGGCCAACATGGGCCTCGACCTCCTCGGCCAGGCGCGCTCGCTCTATACTTATGCTGCCGAGGTGGAAGGCCAGGGCCGCACCGAGGATGACTTCGCCTATCTGCGCGGCGAACGGTCCTACGGCAACCTGCTGCTGGTGGAACAGCCCAACGGCGACTTCGCCCAGACCATGGCGCGGCAGCTCTTCTATTCGGCCTTCATCGATCCCTATTGGCGGGCGCTGATGGCCTCGCCCGACGCGACCCTTTCCGCCATCGCCGCCAAGGCGGAGAAGGAAAGCGCCTATCATGTGCGCCATTGCGCGGAATGGCTGATCCGCCTCGGCGACGGGACGGCGGAAAGCCATGCCCGCGCCCAGGCGGCGGTGGATGGCCTGTGGGCCTTCACCGGCGAACTGTTCGTGGATGCGGGCGAAGCCGGCCTCATCGCCGATGGCATCGTCCCGGACCCGGACAGCCTGCGCTCGGCGTGGACGACCACCGTGACCGCCGTGCTCGCGCAGGCGACCTTGAAGCTGCCGCAGGTCGGCTGGATGCAGAAGGGCGGGCGCGACGGCTGCCATTCTGAGCATCTGGGGCCACTGCTCACCGAGCTGCAATATCTCCAGCGCACCTTCCCGGGAGCTTCCTGGTGACCGGCGCGGCGCTGGCGGATCCGGCGGCGCTGCGCGAAAAGGTGTGGCGCGTGGCGGGGGCGGTCACGGACCCGGAAATCCCGGTGCTCTCCATCGCCGACCTCGGCGTGCTCAGGGAGGTGCGTGTCGCTGACGGGCGGGTGGAGGTGCTGATCACGCCCACCTATTCGGGCTGCCCGGCCATGACCATGATCGCCCTCGAGATCGAGCTGGCGCTGGACAAGGCTGGTCTCGGACCGGCAGTGGTGAAGACCGTGCTGGCGCCGGCCTGGACCACCGATTTCATGAGCGAGGACGGCCGGCGCAAGCTGAAGGCCTACGGCATCGCCCCGCCGGCGAAAGCCGCCGGGCGCCGGGCGCTGTTCGGGGTCGAGGTGGTGGAATGCCCGCAATGCGGCTCCTCCGACACGGCGGAGATCGCGCCGTTCGGCTCCACCTCCTGCAAGTCCCTGTGGCAGTGCAAGGCCTGCCGCGAGCCGTTCGATTATTTCAAATGCCACTGACGAAAACGCATTCTCTCTCATTGAGTTAGAGGGCGATTCACCGATCAGATTGGTTCAATCTGATCGGATCGCGCTCTAGCCAACGCCGAAGCAAGAACCTTCGGCAAACGCCAAAGGACCTGCCATGCCGACCGCCATCGAAATCAATGCCGCTTCCGGCGGGAGCCCCGCCGTGGCCAGCTCCGCCCCGAAGGGTTCGGGCACGCCGAAGTTCCATCGCCTCGCCGTGCGCGAGGTGCGCCGCGAGAGCGCCGATGCGGTCTCCCTCACCTTCGAGGTGCCGGCGCCGCTTGCCGCCGATTTCGCCTTCGCCCCCGGCCAGTATCTGACGCTTAAGGCGACGCTGGAGGGGGAGGAGATCCGCCGGTCCTATTCCATCTGCTCCGGGCCGGACGACGGCGAGATGCGCATCGCGGTGAAACAGGTGGAGGGCGGCGTCTTCTCCACCTTCATCAACGAAAGCCTGAAGGCCGGCGACCATCTGGACGTGATGACCCCCACCGGCCGCTTCGGGCTGGAGCACGCGCGGGGCAATGCGCGCATCCATGTGGCGTTCGCGGCGGGTTCGGGCATCACGCCGGTGCTCTCCATCGCCCGCGGCGTGCTGGCGCGGGAGCCCGACAGCCGTTTCTTCCTGTTCTACGGCAACCGCTCCACCGACAACATCCTGTTCCGCACCGAGCTGGAGGAGCTGAAGGACCGCTTCCTCGGCCGCCTCTCGGTGTTCCATGTGCTGTCGCGGGAGCAGCAGGACCTTGCCATTCTCAACGGCCATCTGGACGGGGAGAAGGTGCGCCTGCTGCTCACCGCCATGGTGCCGGCGGCGGCGGTGGACCATGCCTTCGTCTGTGGCCCCACCGCCATGATCGACGAGCTGGAGACGACGCTCAGCGACCTCGGCCTGCCGAAGGACAAGGTGCATGTGGAGCGCTTCGTCTCGGCGCTGGGTGGCAAGCCGCGCCCGAGGCCCGTGATGGCGCCTGATGCGGCGCCGGCCCATGTGGCCTCCCTCATCGTGGACGGCAAGCGCCGCGACGTGCCGGTGGCGCAGGGCGAGGCCATCCTCGACGCGGCGCTGCGGGCCGGAATGGACCTGCCCTTCGCCTGCAAGGGCGGCATGTGCTCCACCTGCCGCGCCAAGGTGGTGGAAGGCTCCACCGAGATGGAGGTGAACTATTCGCTGGAGCCGTGGGAGCTGGAGGCGGGCTTCATCCTCACCTGCCAGGCGCGGCCCACCAGCGCGCGGGTGGTGGTGGATTTCGACCAGGTTTGAACGAGGTGTGAGAGCGCCGCGTCCATCGTGGCGCTGCTCCATCGCTACGAAAGAAAAGGCCCGGCTTGCGCCGGGCCTTTTCAGTTGGGGGTGACGGCGGGCGTACCCGCCGTCGGGAGGATGGGAACGCTCACCCCTTGGGGCGGCGGTCGATGATGCGCTTGGCCTTGCCGGTAGCGGTGCGCTCGATGCCGCCGGGGGCGTGCAGCTCGATGCGGGTGGTGATGCCGACCGTATCCTTGATGCGGGCGAGGATGTGTGCCGCGCAGGCTTCGATGTCGGTGCTGCCATGGGCCTCCTCGCGGATCTCCGCATGCACGGTCATCTCGTCCATGCGGCCCTCGCGGGTCAGTTCCAGCTGGTAGTGGCCCGAGCAGGTCTCGATGGAGAGCAGGATCTCCTCGATCTGGGTGGGGAACACGTTCACGCCGCGCAGGATGATCATGTCGTCCGAGCGCCCGGTGACCTTCTCCATGCGCCGCATGCCGGGTCGCGCGGTGCCGGGCAGGAGGCGGGTCAAGTCGCGGGTGCGGTAGCGGATGATGGGGAACGCCTCCTTGGTGAGGGAGGTGAACACCAGCTCGCCCTTTTCCCCGTCCGGCAGCACCTCGCCGGTGATGGGGTCGATCACCTCCGGCAGGAAGTGGTCTTCCCAGATGTGCAGGCCGTCCTTGGTCTCCACGCATTCCTGCGCCACGCCGGGGCCGATGACCTCGGAGAGGCCGTAGATGTCGGTGGCGTCGATGGCGAAGTCGCGCTCGATCTCCTCGCGCATGGCATTGGTCCAGGGCTCGGCGCCGAAGATGCCGTACTTGAGCGAGGAAGCGCGCGGGTCCAGCCCCGCCTTGGCGAAGCCGTCCAGCAGCGCCAGCATGTAGCTGGGCGTCACCATGATGGCGTCGGGCTTGAAGTCGTGGATGAGCTGCACCTGGCGCTCGGTCATGCCGCCTGACATGGGCACCACGGTGCAGCCGAGGCGCTCCACGCCGTAATGGGCGCCGAGGCCGCCGGTGAACAGGCCGTAGCCATAGGCCACATGCACCATCATGCCCGGCCGCACCCCGGCCGCGCGGATGGAACGGGCCATCACGTCGGCCCACATGTCGATGTCGGCGCGGGTATAGCCCACCACGATGGGCTTGCCGGTGGTTCCCGAGGAGCCGTGCACGCGCAGCAGCTTCTCCCGCGGCACCGCGAACAGGCCGAAGGGGTAATTGTCCCGCAGGTCGGTCTTCACCGTGAAGGGGAACTTGGCGAGGTCGGACAATTCGCGCAGGTCGGAGGGGTGGACGCCCGCCTCGTCGAATTTCTTGCGGTAGAACGGCACGTTCTCATAGGCGTGGCGCAGCGACCAGGCGAGGCGCTCGCGCTGGAGGGACGCGATTTCATCCCGCGATGCCCGTTCCGCTGCATCGAGGCCGGCCTCGAAGGTCCGGCCAAAGGAAACTGCCGGCAGAGCCATGTTCATCGTCTCCTCCACTCAAGCTGTGGTCGTGTGGTCGCGGCTCTCCGGCGCGCTTGGGGACGGGGCGATCAACGCCCCGCCGATGGTGCGAGAATGCCCGCGAAACTGCGCGATCACCACGCCGTCCTCGCTCACCTCCACGTCGTAGATGCCCGAGCGTCCGCTGCGGGCAATCTCCCGCGCCGTGGCGAGGAGGGTCTTGCCGCGGGTGCCGGGGCGCAGGTAGGTGACCGCGCAATGGGCGGCCACCGTGCGCTCGTCATAGGAGTTGCAGGCGAACGCGAAGGCGCTGTCGGCAAGGGCGAAGATGAAGCCGCCATGGGCCATGCCGAAGCCGTTGCACATGCGCTCGGTGAGCGTCATGGCCAGCGTCGCCGTGCCGGGGCCGACCGCGATGATCTCCATGCCGAGGCCCTGGCTCGCATGGTCGGTGGCCCACATGGCGTCGGCGCTGAGGCGCGCGGTCTCCTGCGGCGTGCGCTGCGGGACGGGGTGAGGGGCGTGGGCAGTCATCCGCGTCGCCCCGAGAAGCGGGCCGGGCGCTTTTCCATGAAGGCGGCGACGCCTTCGCGATAGTCGGGGGTGCGCCCGGCCTCGCGCTGGAGGTCGCGCTCCAGGTCGAGCTGGGCGTCGAGGTCCTGCCCGGCGGAGGCGTTGAGCGCCTGCTTGGTGAGGGCGAGGCCCTGCGTCGGCTGGCTGGCGAGATGGGCCGTGAGGGCGCGTGCCTCGTCCATCAGCGCGGCGTCGTCCACCGCCTTCCAGATCAGGCCCCAGCTTTCGGCCTGCTCCGCGCTCACCGGCTCGGCGAGCAGCATGAGGGCGCGGGCGCGGGCATCGCCGATGAGGCGGGGCAGGAAGAAGGTGCCTCCGGAATCCGGCACGAGGCCGATCTTGGCGAAGGCCTGGATGAATTTCGCCGACCGCGCTGCCAAAACGATGTCGCAGGCAAAGGCGATGTTGGCGCCGGCCCCCGCCGCCACCCCGTTCACCGCGCACACCACCGGCTTGCGCAGGGCGCGGATGCGCCGGATGAGGGGATTGTAGAAGGCCTCGATGGTGGCGCCGAGATCGAGCGGGCCCTCCGCCTTCGCCCGGTCGCCGAGGTCCTGCCCGGCGCAGAACCCGCGCCCGGCCCCGGTGAGCAGCACCGCCCGGCAGGCGTCGTCCGCCGCCGCGTCGAGGGCTGCCGCGAGCGCGCGATGCAGCTCCTCGGTGAAGGCATTGAGGCGCTCGGGGCGGTTGAGGGTGAGTTCCACCCAGCCCTCGTGCTGCGCCACGAGCAGCACCGGCGGCACGGCGGCCGGGTCGCTCGTCAAGGTGTCCGCTTGGAGTGCGACCACTTCATCCTCCCAGATCCGGGCTCTCGCGAGCCTCTTGAATTAACCGATCGATCGGTTAATCTTTAGCGCAAGGGGCAGGCTTGTCAACAGGACGATGCCCCGTGCGGGGAGGGGACGCCGGCCGGTCGCGGCGATCGGGCGGCAGGTTCCCTCGCAAACCAGAACAGCGCCTCGTCCGGTAGGGCGAGGCTTCAGGGAGAAGGCCATGGATGATCTGTTCCAGGCGCATGCCGCGCTGCTGGAGAAGGCCGTTGCGGCGTCGCGCGAGCGCGGCTTCTGGGCGGCGTTTCCGGAAAATCCCAAGGCCTATCCCGAAGGCGCTGCGAGCGCGGGCAAGGCGGCCTTCGCGGCCCTGAAGGGCCGCCCGTTCGATCTCGGCGGAGCAAAAGAGGCGGAGGAGGAGGGCGCGCGCATCGGCGCCGAGGTCTCGCCCTTTGGGCCGGCGCTGGGCATCACCTATGCGGCCCGCGACGTTGCCACGCTGGTGGCCAATGCGGAACGCTCCACGGAGGCCTGGGGGCAGGCCTCCGTGGAACAGCGGGTGGGCGTGGCGCTGGAAATCCTCGCGCGCCTCAATGCCGAAAGCTTCCTCATCGCCGAGGCGGTGGAGCACACCACCGGGCAGGCCGGCCCCATGGCCTTCCAGGCCGGCGGCCCCCATGCGCAGGACCGGGGTCTTGAAGCCGTCGCCTATGCCTATGCCGAGATGGCGCGGGTGCCCGGCGCGGTGCGCTGGGAGAAGCCCATGGGGCGCTCCTCCATCCGCCTCGACAAGGCGTTCCATGTGGTGCCGCGGGGCATCGGCCTCGTCATCGGCTGCGCCACCTTTCCCACCTGGAACAGCTATCCGGCCCTGTTCGCCGATCTCGTCACCGGCAACGCGGTGATCGTGAAGCCGCACCCCGCCGCCATCCTGCCGCTGGCGCTGACCGTGAAGATCGGCCGCGCGGTGCTGGCGGAGCAGGGCTTCGACCCGGACGTGCTCCAACTCGCCCCCGACACGGCCGAGGCGCCGCTGGCCAAGGATCTGGCGACCCATCCCGCCATCGGCATGGTGGATTTCACCGGCTCGTCGGCGTTCGGCGGCTGGTTGCGCGAGACCCTGCGGGACAAGCTGGTGTTTACCGAGGAGGCGGGGGTGAACACCATCGTCATCGCTTCCACCGGCGCGTTCGCGGCCATGTGCGCCAACATCGCCTTCTCGCTCTCCCTCTACAGCGGGCAGATGTGCACCGCGCCGCAGACCATCTTCGTTCCGGCGGCGGGCATCGCCACGGACGAAGGGCACAAGAGCTTCGATGAGGTGGCATCCGGCATCGGCGGCGCCATCGACGCGCTGCTGTCGGATCCCGCCCGTGCGGCGGCGGTGCTGGGCGCCATCCAGAATCCGGCGACCCTCACACGCATCGAAGAGGCGCGCGGCTTCGGCCGCATCGTGCGCGACAGCGCGGCGCTTCAGGTGGAAGGCGCTCGCACCGCTACGCCGCTGCTGCTGGCCGTGGAGGCGGGCGACGAGGCGGCCTGGCTGGAGGAGCGTTTCGGCCCCATCGCCTTCGTGGTCGCGGTAAGCGATGCGCAGGACGGCATCGCCCGCGCCACCCGCGCCGCCCGGCAGAAGGGCGCCATCACCGCCGCCCTCTACAGCACCGACGAGGCGGAGATCGCCTCCGCCATCCCCGCCTATGCCAAGGCGGGCGTGGCGCTTTCGGTGAACCTCACCGGCGGCATCTATGTGAACCAGAGCGCCGCCTTCAGCGACTACCACGTCTCCGGCGCCAACCCCGCCGGCAACGCCTGCATGACGGATTCCGCCTTCGTGGCGAGCCGCTTCCGCGTGGTGTGCGTGCGCCGCCCGGCCGCCGCCTGAACCCTGGCATCAGGAGAACAACAATGGCGCACGCCTTTATCTGCGATTTCGCGCGCACCCCCATCGGCCGCTATGCCGGCGCTTTGAGGGATGTGCGCGCCGACGACCTCGCCGCCCATCCCATTCGCGTCCTCAAGGAGCGCAACCCGGGCGTCGACTGGGATGCGGTGGACGACGTCATCCTTGGCTGCGCCAACCAGGCGGGGGAGGACAATCGCGATGTCGCCCGCATGGCGGCGCTTTTGGCCGGCCTGCCGGTGAGCGCGCCCGGCACCACCGTGAACCGGCTGTGCGGCTCTGGCCTCGACGCCGTGGGCATCGGCGCCCGCGCCATCATGACCGGGGACGCCGACCTCATCATTGCCGGCGGGGTGGAGAGCATGACCCGTGCGCCGCTGGTCATGGGCAAGGCGCAGGAGGCGTTTTCCCGGCAGGCGGAGGTGTTCGACACCACCATCGGCTGGCGCTTCGTGAACCCGCTGATGAAGGCGCAGTACGGCGTCGATTCCATGCCGGAGACCGGCGAGAACGTGGCCGAGGACTTCCAGGTCTCGCGCGCCGACCAGGACCTCTTCGCCTGGCGCTCCCAGCAGCGGGTGAAGGTGGCGCAGGATGCCGGCTTCTTCGCCCGCGAGATCGCGCCCATCGAGGTCAGGGCCAAGAAGGGCGCCGTGCTCCGCGTGGAAGCGGACGAGCACCCGCGCGCCGAGACCACGCTGGAACAGCTCGCCGGCCTCAAGACGCCGTTCCGCAAGACGGGTGGCACGGTGACGGCCGGCAACGCCTCCGGCGTCAACGACGGGGCAGGGGCGCTCATCCTCGCTTCCGAAGCGGCGGCGAAGAAGTATGGCCTCACGCCCCGCGCCCGCGTGGTGTCGGTGGTGCAGGCGGGGGTGCCGCCGCGCATCATGGGCATCGGCCCGGCGCCGGCCACGCGCAAGCTTTTGGAGAAGAACGGCCTTTCGCTGGCCGACATCGACCTCATTGAGCTGAACGAGGCCTTCGCCGCCCAGGCCCTCGCGGTGCTGCGCCAGCTCGGCCTGCCCGACGATGCGGAGCATGTGAACCCGCACGGCGGTGCCATAGCGCTTGGGCATCCTCTTGGGATGTCGGGTGCGCGGCTTGCGATGACGGCGGTGAGCGCGCTGGAGGTGCGCG
>NZ_VTTL01000001.1 GCF_008364685.1 Xanthobacter oligotrophicus | reverse complement strand
CGTCCCGTTGACCTGCCGTTCCTGATGCCCATCGAGGACGTGTTCTCGATCTCGGGCCGCGGCACGGTGGTGACCGGTCGCGTGGAGCGCGGGATCATCAAGGTCGGCGAGGAAGTGGAAATCGTGGGCATCCGCCCGACGCAGAAGACCACGGTCACCGGCGTCGAGATGTTCCGCAAGCTTCTGGACCAGGGCCAGGCCGGCGACAACGTGGGCATCCTGGTGCGCGGCACCAAGCGTGAGGACGTGGAGCGCGGCCAGGTGGTGTGCAAGCCGGGTACGGTGAAGCCGCACACCAAGTTCAAGGCCGAGGCCTACATCCTGACGAAGGAAGAGGGCGGTCGTCACACCCCGTTCTTCACCAACTACCGCCCGCAGTTCTACTTCCGGACCACGGACGTGACCGGCGTGTGCACGCTGCCGGAAGGCACCGAGATGGTGATGCCGGGCGACAACGTGTCCATGGACGTGGCGCTGATCGTTCCGATCGCCATGGAAGAGAAGCTGCGCTTCGCCATCCGCGAGGGTGGCCGCACGGTGGGCGCCGGCGTCGTCGCCTCCATCATCGAGTGATCTGACAAGAAAAAAACGGGGACGCGCCGCGGAACGCGCGCGTCCTTCATTCCCCGGAGCCTTTGAGCCATGAACGGCCAGAACATTCGAATTCGCCTGAAGGCGTTCGATCACCGCATCCTCGATGCGTCGACGCGCGAGATCGTCGCCACGGCCAAGCGCACGGGTGCGCAGGTGCGCGGCCCGATTCCGCTGCCGACGCGGATCGAGAAGTTCACCGTCAATCGCTCTCCGCACATCGACAAGAAGTCGCGCGAGCAGTTTGAGATGCGCACTCACAAGCGGTTGCTCGATATCGTCGACCCGACTCCCCAGACCGTGGACGCGCTGATGAAGCTCGACCTCGCCGCTGGCGTCGACGTCGAAATCAAGCTCTGACGTGAGGCGAGGAGACACGACCATGCGGTCAGGCGTCATCGCCCAGAAGGTCGGCATGACCCGCATCTTCACCGATGCCGGTGAGCACGTGCCGGTTACTGTGCTGAAAGTTGAGAGCTGCCAGGTGGTTGCCCACCGTACGCTCGACAAGAACGGTTATGTTGCGGTCCAGCTTGGCGCTGGCCGTCGCAAGCCCAAGAATGTGACCCGCGCCGAGCGCGGCCACTTCGCGGTTGCCCAGGTCGAGCCCAAGCACAAGCTCGCCGAGTTCCGCGTGCCGGAAGAAGCGCTGATCCCGGTTGGCGCCGAGATCACGGCTGACCACTTCGTCGTGGGCCAGTACGTGGACATCACCGGCACCACGATCGGCAAGGGCTTTGCCGGCGGCATGAAGCGCCACAATTTCGGTGGTCTTCGCGCTACCCACGGCGTGTCCATCTCGCATCGTTCGATCGGTTCGACCGGCGGCCGTCAGGACCCGGGCAAGACCTTCAAGAACAAGAAGATGCCTGGCCACATGGGTGACGTCACCGTCACCACCCAGAACCTCAAGGTCGTCATGACCGACGTCGAGCGCGGCCTCATCGCCGTCGAAGGCGCCGTTCCCGGCCATGCGGGCGGCTGGATCACCGTGCGCGACGCGGTGAAGAAGAAGCTGCCTGCCGAGGCTCCCAAGCCCGGCGCGTTCAAGCTGAACGGGTCCGAAGCGGCTCCCGCCGCCGAAGCCGTCAATGAGGAGGGCGCGTGATGGAAATCACCGTCAAGACGCTCGACGGCATCGAGGCCGGCTCCGTGACCCTGTCGGACGAGATCTTCGGTCTTGAGCCGCGGGCGGACATCCTGCACCGGTGCGTGACTTGGCAGCTGTCGCGCCGCCAGGCCGGCACCCACCGCACCAAGGGCCGTTCGGAGATCAACCGCACGTCCAAGAAGATGTACAAGCAGAAGGGCACCGGCAACGCCCGTCACGGCGCCGCCTCCGCTCCGCAGTTCCGCGGCGGTGGTCGTGCCTTCGGTCCGGTCGTGCGCTCCCATGCCATCGACCTGCCGAAGAAGGTGCGTGCGCTCGCCCTGAAGCATGCCCTGTCGTCGAAGGCCAAGGCGGCGCAGATCATCGTGCTCGACAAGGTCTCCCTTGACGATCCCAAGACGAAGGCGCTCAAGGAGCACTTCGCCAAGCTGGGTCTCGAATCGGTCCTGATCGTGGACGGTGCCCAGGTGGAGCAGAATGTGGCGCTCGCGGCGCGCAACCTGCCCTATGTGGACGTGCTCCCGATCCAGGGCATCAACGTCTATGACATCCTGCGCCGCGATACCCTGGTCCTGACCAAGGCCGCCGTGGACGCGCTGGAGGCGCGCTTCAAATGAGCCCGCAACGCACCATCGAGCCGCGTCATTACGACGTGATCCGTTCCCCCGTCATCACCGAGAAGGCGACGGCGGCGAGCGAGCACAACAAGGTTGTCTTCAACGTCGCCAAGACTGCCACGAAGCCCGCCATCAAGGAGGCCGTGGAAAAGCTGTTCGACGTGAAGGTGAAGAGCGTGAATACGCTGGTCCGTAAGGGCAAGGTGAAGATCTTCAAGGGCCGCAAGGGCGTCCAGAGCGACGTCAAGAAAGCGGTCGTGACCCTCGAAGAGGGCCAGAAGATCGACATCACCACGGGCCTCTGAGAGCTGAGGGGAACGGGACAAGACCATGGCGCTGAAGCATTTCAAGCCGGTCACGCCGAGCCTTCGCCAGCTCGTGATCGTGGACCGCTCCGGCCTCTACAAGGGCAAGCCGGTGAAGACGCTGACCGAGGGCAAGAGCTCCTCGGGCGGCCGCAACAATAACGGCCGCATCACCGTCCGCTTCCGCGGCGGTGGTCACAAGCAGACCTATCGTCTGGTGGATTTCAAGCGCACCAAGCGCGGCGTCCCGGCGGTGGTGGATCGGATCGAGTATGATCCGAACCGCTCGGCCTTCATCGCCCTCATCAAGTATGAGGACGGCGACCTGGCCTACATCCTGGCGCCGCAGCGCCTGGCGGTGGGCGACCAGGTGATCGCCGGCGAGCAGGTGGACGTGAAGCCGGGCAATGCCGGGCCGCTGTCCTCGCTGCCGGTGGGCACCATCGTCCACAACGTGGAGCTGAAGGTGGGCAAGGGCGGCCAGATCGCCCGTTCCGCCGGCACCTACGCGCAGATCGTCGGCCGCGACCAGGGCTATGTGATCGTGCGCCTGAATTCGGGTGAGCAGCGCCTCGTTCTCGGGGCGTGCTACGCCACGGTGGGCGCGGTCTCCAACCCCGACCACATGAACATCTCGCTCGGCAAGGCCGGGCGTAACCGGTGGCTGGGTCGCAAGCCGCATAACCGCGGCGTGACCATGAACCCGGTCGACCATCCGCACGGCGGCGGCGAAGGCCGCACCTCCGGTGGCCGTAACCCGGTCACCCCCTGGGGCTTCCCCACCAAGGGCAAGAAGACCCGCAACAACAAGGCGACGGACAAGTTCATCGTGTCCAGCCGCCACAAGCGGAAAAAGTGAGGGCCTGACACATGACACGGTCTGTTTGGAAGGGCCCGTTCGTCGACGGCTACCTCCTGAAGAAGGCGGAAGCCGCTTCCGGCTCCGGTCGCCGCGACGTCATCAAGATCTGGAGCCGGCGCTCCACCATCCTGCCCCAATTTGTGGGCTTAACCTTCGGCGTCTACAACGGCCACAAGCATGTGCCCGTGAACGTCTCCGAGGAAATGATCGGCCACAAGTTCGGCGAGTTCGCGCCGACCCGTACCTACTACGGACACGCGGCCGACAAGAAGTCGAAGCGGCGGTGATCGGTCATGGGTAAGCAGGCAAAGCCCCGCGCGCTCGCGGACAACGAAGCCAAGGCGGTGCTGCGCAATCTGCGCATCTCCCCCCAGAAGCTCAACCTGGTCGCGGGCCTGATCCGCGGCAAGAAGGTGGCCACGGCCCTCGCCGATCTCGAGTTCTCCCACAAGCGGATCGCCCGCGACGTGCGGAAGTGCCTCGAGAGCGCGATCGCTAACGCCGAGAACAACCACGAGCTGGACGTGGACGACCTGGTCGTCGCCGAGGCGCACGTGGGCAAGGGTCTGGTGATGAAGCGGTTCTCGCCGCGGGCGCGCGGTCGCGCCTCGCGCATCGAGAAGCCCTTCTCCCACATCACCATTGTGGTGCGGGAAGTCGAGGAGCGGGCCTGATGGGTCAGAAGGTCAATCCGGTCGGGCTCCGGCTCGGCATCAACCGCACGTGGGACAGCCGCTGGTTCGCCAACAAGGGCGAATACGGCAAGCTGCTCCATGAGGACATCAAGATCCGCGAGACGCTGTTCAAGCTGCTCAAGCAGGCCGCGGTGTCCAAGGTGGTGATCGAGCGTCCGCACAAGAAGTGCCGCGTGACCATCTACTCCGGTCGTCCCGGTGTGGTCATCGGCAAGAAGGGCGCGGACATCGACAAGCTGCGCAAGAAGGTGTCGGAGATGACCTCCTCAGAGGTCTTCATCAACATCGTCGAGATCCGCAAGCCCGAGATCGACGCCCGTCTGGTCGCCGAATCCATCGCCCAGCAGCTCGAGCGTCGCGTGGCGTTCCGCCGGGCCATGAAGCGCGCGGTGCAGTCGGCCATGCGTCTCGGCGCCGAAGGCATCCGCATCAATTGCTCGGGCCGCCTCGGCGGCGCTGAGATCGCGCGCCTAGAATGGTACCGCGAAGGCCGCGTGCCGCTGCACACCCTGCGTGCGGACGTGGACTACGGCACCGCCACGGCCTTCACCACCTACGGCACCTGCGGTGTCAAGGTGTGGGTCTTCAAGGGCGAGATCCTCGAGCACGATCCCATGGCGCAGGACAAGCGCCAGGCCGAGCAGGAAGCCGGTCCCTCCTCGCGTCCCCAGCGGCGTGAGCGCGGTGATCGCGAGCGTGGCGATCGCGGCGACCGCGATCGCGGCCACCGCGCCTGACGGCTGCCGAGAGAGAAGGCGTTTAAGCCATGCTGCAACCCAAGCGCACCAAGTTCCGCAAGCAGTTCAAGGGACGCATCCACGGCGTCGCCAAGGGCGGCACGGAACTGAACTTCGGCGAATTCGGCCTCAAGGCCGTCGAGCCGGAGCGTGTCACCGCCCGCCAGATCGAGGCGGCCCGCCGCGCGCTCACCCGTCACATGAAGCGTGCCGGCCGCGTGTGGATCCGCGTGTTCCCGGACGTGCCGGTCTCTGCCAAGCCCACGGAAGTGCGCATGGGCAAGGGCAAGGGCGCGCCCGAGTATTGGGCGGCCCGCATCAAGCCCGGCCGCATCATGTTCGAGATCGACGGGGTGAGCGTTGAGATCGCCCGCGAGGCGCTGACCCTCGCTGCGGCCAAGCTGCCCATCAAGACGCGCTTCATCCAGCGCATCGCCGAGTGAGGAGAGGCTCATGAAAGCCGAGGACGTTCGGGCCCTCAGCCCCGATCAGCTCGCCGATGAGCTGCTGAAGCTGAAGAAGGAACAGTTCAACCTGCGCTTCCAGAAGGCGACGGGTCAGCTGGAGAACACCGCGCGGTCCAAGCAGATCCGCCGCGATATCGCGCGGATCAAGACCGTGCAGACCGACAAGCGTACCGGTGCGCCGGTGCAGAAGGCGAAGTGAGGAAGCGATGCCGAAGCGCGTGCTCCAGGGCGTCGTGGTGAGCGACAAGACTGACAAGACCGTGGTGGTCCGGGTGGAGCGCCGCTTCACTCACCCGCTGCTGAAGAAGACCGTGCGCCGGTCCAAGAAGTATCACGCCCACGACGAGGCTAACGCCTGGAAGGTGGGGGATACGGTGTGGATCGAGGAGCACCGGCCGATCTCGAAGCTCAAGAACTGGATCGTGATCCAGGGCGAAAAGCGCGCCGAGGTCTGATAGAAGATTTTCCGTCCGGATGGATCGTCCGGACGGAGAAGGCTCCGGTGCCGGGTCCGTCGTCTCGATAAGAGCCGAGTGGAGACCGCACCGCGGCAGCACCGTGTTCCGATGAGCGGCCACGGTAAACAAGGGTTAAGGCAATGCCGGCGCGCCGGCGGCGCCGGATGACGAGAACAGGTGCGTCATGATCCAGATGCAGACCAATCTCGACGTGGCGGACAATTCCGGTGCGCGTCGCGTCATGTGCATCAAGGTACTTGGCGGTTCCAAGCGGAAGTATGCCCACGTGGGCGACATCATCGTGGTGTCGGTCAAGGAGGCTATTCCGCGCGGCCGCGTGAAGAAGGGCGACGTGATGAAGGCCGTGGTGGTTCGCACCGCCAAGGACATTCGTCGCGTCGACGGCTCGGTGATCCGCTTCGACCGCAACGCGGCCGTGCTGATCAACAACAACAAGGAGCCGGTGGGCACTCGTATCTTCGGACCGGTTCCGCGCGAGCTGCGCTCGAAGAACCACATGAAGATCATCTCGCTGGCGCCGGAGGTGCTGTGATGGCCGCGAAGATCAAGAAGGGCGACAAGGTCGTCGTCCTCACCGGCCGCGACAAGGGGCGCACCGGCGAGGTTATCCAGGTGATGCCGAAGGAGGAGCGTGCGCTCGTCCGCGGCGTCAATATCGTCAAGCGCCACCAGCGCCAGACGGCGAACCAGGAGGGCGGGATCATCTCCAAGGAGGCTCCCATCCAGCTGTCGAACGTCGCCGTCGCCGACCCCAAGGACGGCAAGCCGACCCGCGTCGGTTTCCAGGTGCTGGAAGACGGGACCAAGGTCCGCGTGGCCAAGCGTTCCGGGGAGAGGATCGATGGCTGAGGCGACTTACACCCCGAAGCTGCGCACCTTCTATGATGAAGTGGTGCGGCCGAAGATGATCGAGCAGTTCGGTTACAAGAACCCCATGGAAGTGCCGACGATCGACAAGATCGTCATCAACATGGGTGTTGGCGAAGCCACTGCCGATACCAAGAAGGTGACGACCGCCGCCGCCGACCTGGCGCAGATCGCCGGCCAGAAGCCGGTGATCACCCGGGCCCGCAAGGCGATCTCGAACTTCAAGCTGCGCGAGAACCAGCCGGTCGGCGCGAAGGTCACCCTTCGCAAGGCGCGCATGTACGAGTTCATGGACCGGCTTGTCAGCATCGCGCTGCCGCGCGTGCGGGACTTCCGCGGCCTGAACCCAAAGAGCTTCGATGGCCGTGGCAACTACGCCATGGGCGTCAAGGAGCACATCGTGTTCCCCGAGATCAACTACGACCGCGTCGAGCAGATCTGGGGCATGGACATCATCGTGTGCACCACGGCCAAGACGGATGAGGAAGCCCGCGCCCTTCTGAAGGCGTTTAATTTCCCTTTCCGTCAGTGAGCGTCTAGAAGGGGCGCTTCGCGCGAGCGGGGCGCCCGGCCTTTCCGCCTTGGGCGGGAGGGTGAAGCGACAAGTGACAGCGTGATTTTCCGGCCGTGAGGAGCTTCGAGCTGCCTCAGACGCGGAGAACAGGAGCAAAAGATGGCGAAGAAGAGCGCGATCGAGACGAACGAGCGCCGCCGCAAGCTGGCCACCGGCCATGCGGCGAAGCGCGCGCGTCTGAAGGCGATCGTGAATGACAAGACGCTGCCGATCGAGGAGCGCTTCCAGGCGACCCTCAAGCTGGCGGAGATGCCGCGCAACGGCGCGAAGATTCGTATCCGCAACCGCTGCGAGGTGACGGGCCGTCCGCGTGCCTTCTACCGCAAGCTCAAGATGAGCCGTATCGCGCTGCGCGAGCTGGGTAACCAGGGCATGGTTCCTGGCCTCGTGAAGTCGAGCTGGTGAGGAGGGAACGATGGCTGTAACTGATCCCATCGGCGATCTGATCACCCGCATCCGCAACGCCCAGATGCGCCGCAAGGACAAGACCTCCACGCCCGGCTCGCGCCTGCGTGCGAGCGTTCTCGAAGTGCTGCGCAGCGAAGGCTATATCCGCGGCTACACGGCGACCGATCACGGCAATGGCCGCACCGAGTTCGAGATCGAGCTCAAGTATTTCGACGGCGTCCCGGTGATCCGCGAGATCGCCCGCGTGTCGAAGCCCGGCCGCCGCGTGTATGCGTCGGTCAAGAATCTGCCCCGAGTTGCCAACGGTCTCGGCATCGCGGTCGTCTCCACGCCCCAGGGCGTGATGGCGGACCACGAAGCCCGCGACAAGAATGTTGGCGGCGAAGTGCTCTGCACCGTGTTCTGAGGCGACGGAGGAAGACATGTCGAAGATCGGCAAGCTGCCCGTCGCCATCCCCGCTGGCGTGACCGCCAACGTGGACGGACAGACGGTGAAGGTAAAGGGCCCCAAGGGCGCCCTCGAAGTGACCCTCGTGGAAGAGATCGCGGCCAAGATCGAAGGCTCCGAGCTTCAGGTGTCCATGAATGGTGAGACCACCCGTCACAAGGCCATGTGGGGCATGTCCCGCACCCTGGTGGCGAACCTGGTGGAAGGCGTGACCAAGGGCTTCGAGAAGAAGCTGGAGATCACGGGCGTCGGCTACAAGGCGGCGGTGCAGGGCAAGAACCTGAACCTGGCGCTGGGCTACAGCCACGACGTGATCTTCCCGATCCCGGAAGGGATCCAGATCGTCACGCCCAAGCCCACCGAAGTGGTCATCTCCGGCATCGACCGCCAGAAGGTGGGTCAGGTGGCGGCAGAGATCCGCGAGTTCCGCGGCCCCGAGCCCTACAAGGGCAAGGGCGTCAAGTACGCCGGTGAATTCATCTTCCGCAAGGAAGGTAAGAAGAAGTAACGGAGGCGAACCATGGCTAAGGATTTGGAGGCGCTGGCGCGCCGCAAGGCCAAGGTGCGCCGTGCGATTCGCGTTGCTGCGAACGGACGTCCGCGCCTTTCGGTGCACCGGACCTCGCAGCACATTTATGCGCAGGTCATCGATGATGCGAACGGCGAGACCCTCGCCGCAGCGTCCAGCCTTGAGAAGGATCTGCGCACGTCGCTGAAGACGGGTGCGGATACCGACGCGGCGAAGACCATCGGCAAGCTGGTGGCCGAGCGGGCGCTGGCGAAGGGCGTGACTGCGGTCGTCTTCGACCGCGGCGCATACATCTTTCATGGGCGCGTCAAGGCGCTCGCTGAGGGCGCCCGCGAAGGCGGCCTTCAGTTCTGACGCGAAGGACACGCGAATATGGCCCGTGAACGGGAACAGCGCCACGAGCGCGAAGATCGCGACAACACGTTTGTGGACAAGCTTGTCCACATCAACCGTGTCGCGAAGGTGGTGAAGGGCGGCCGTCGCTTCGGTTTCGCCGCCCTGGTGGTTGTGGGTGACCAGAAGGGCCGCGTCGGCTTCGGCCACGGCAAGGCCCGCGAAGTGCCCGAGGCCATCCGCAAGGCCACGGAGAGCGCCAAGCGTGCGCTCATCCGCGTGCCGCTGCGCGAAGGTCGGACCCTGCACCACGACGTGCATGGTCACCACGGCGCCGGCAAGGTGATCCTGCGCGCCGCCCCGGCGGGTACCGGCATCATCGCCGGCGGCCCGATGCGCGCGGTGTTCGAGACCCTCGGCATGCACGATGTGGTGGCGAAGTCCTTCGGGTCTTCCAACCCCTACAACATGGTGCGCGCCACGTTCGACGCCCTCAAGAACCAGGACAGCCCGCGCTCGGTCGCGGCCCGTCGCGGCATCAAGGTGTCGCAGCTCCAGTCCCGCCGCCGCGTCGAAGACGCGGAAGCGACGGACTGAGCGTCGGATTAGGAGCGCGCCATCATGAGCGACAAGACAGTCACCGTGGAGCAGATCGGCTCGCCGATCCGCCGCCCGTTCGACCAGGAAGCAACCCTGGTCGGGCTTGGGCTGAACAAGCGGCACCGCCGCTCCACCCTCAAGGATACCCCGGCCGTGCGCGGCATGATCGCGAAGGTCGCCCACCTCGTCCGCGTGGTCGAGTGAGGAGCGGGACATGAATCTCGACGAAATCAGGGACAACCCCGGCGCCCGCAAGAAGCGCATGCGGGTGGGCCGGGGCATCGGCTCCGGCAAGGGCAAGACCGCGGGTCGCGGCGTGAAGGGCCAGAAGGCCCGGACTGGCGTGGCCATCAAGGGGTTCGAGGGTGGCCAGATGCCGCTGCATCGGCGCCTGCCGAAGCGTGGCTTCCACAACATCTTCCGCCTCGACTACAACGAGGTCTCCCTGGGCAAGATCCAGGCGGCCGTTGAAGCCGGCAAGCTCGATGCCGGTCAGCCGGTCACCGAGGCGGCGCTGGTCGCGGCCGGTGTGCTGCGCCGGGCCAAGGACGGCGTCCGCGTGCTCGGTACGGGTGAGCTGTCCGCCAAGGTGACGCTGGAAGTGGCCTATGCCACCAAGTCCGCCGTCGCCGCGGTGGAGAAGGCCGGCGGCTCCGTGACGGTTCTGGCGGCTGCGGCTGTCGCCGAGGCGGAGTGATCCGGGCGACCGGTTTTTCCGGTCGCGTCGGTTTGAACAAGCGGCCGGGCGCGCCCGGCCGTTTTTTCGCATGAGGATCCTGGTGCGTCGTCTCGCCTCAGTCCTCCCGCGATCTCGCGTTTGGGGACGGATTAGCATGCAGGTTGCCTCAACCTGACGATCCGGCTCTAGCAACCTGGCCCCAGGCCGGGTATCTGCATTTCCGGGCGATGCTCCGGTGCCGCCGGATGCGGGAAGGACCTTCGGCCCGGGGCGGGTGGACGCGCAGGCGTCCTGGCCCGGTCGCGGTTGGGGTCCCGAACCATCGGCAAGAAAACGCCTGTCGATCCGCATTGATCGGATCCGCGCACTAGGCACCCGCGAATCGCGCCCTCATATAAGGGCTGCCCCAAACCGGGCGGCGTCCAGCGGAGCAAGGCATGGTCTCGGCGGCGGAACAACTCGCGGCGAACCTCAATTTCGGAGCCCTCGGCAAGGCCGAGGAGCTCAAGAAGCGCATCTGGTTCACCCTCGGCGCGCTTATCGTGTACCGGCTCGGCACCTATATCCCCATGCCCGGAATCAATCCGGATGCGCTGGCTGACGTGTTCAAGAACGCGCAGCAGGGGATCATCGGCCTCTTCAACATGTTCTCGGGCGGCGCCGTGGAGCGCATGGCCATCTTCGCTCTGAACATCATGCCGTACATCTCGGCCTCCATCATCATCCAGCTGCTCACCAGCGTCTCGCCGACGCTGGAGGCGCTGAAGAAGGAAGGCGAGGCGGGCCGCAAGCAGCTCAACCAGTATACCCGCTACCTCACCGTGGTCCTGGCCGTGTTCCAGGCCTACGGCATCGCGGTGGGCCTGGAAGGCTCGGGCAGCGTGGTGGCCGATCCCGGCTGGTTCTTCCGAATCACCACCGTCATCACGCTGACCGGCGGCACCATGTTCCTGATGTGGCTGGGCGAGCAGATCACCTCGCGCGGCATCGGCAATGGTACCTCGCTGATCATCTTCGGCGGCATCGTCGCGGAGCTGCCGGGCGCCTTCGTGCGCACCCTTCAGCTCGGCCGCGAGGGCGCCATCTCCACGCCGCTGATTTTGGCGGCGCTGGTGCTTGCGGTGGTGGTCATCGCCTTCATCGTGTTCATGGAGCGGGCCCAGCGACGGCTGCTGATCCAGTATCCCAAGCGCCAGGTGGGCAACCGCATCTATGAGGGCCAGTCCTCGCACCTGCCCTTGAAGCTGAACACCTCGGGCGTCATCCCGCCCATCTTCGCCTCGTCCCTGCTGCTGATTCCGACCACCATCGCCAGCTTCATGCAGGGCTCTGGGCCGGAATGGCTGCAGACCATCACCACCCACATCGGGCACGGCCGACCGGCCTACATGGTGCTCTATGTGCTGCTGATCGTGTTTTTCTGCTTCTTCTACACCGCGATCGTGTTCAACCCGGTCGAGACGGCGGACAATCTGAAGAAGCACGGCGGCTTCATTCCCGGCATTCGGCCGGGTGAGCGGACCGCCGAGTACATCGATTATGTACTCACGCGCATCACGGTGGTGGGGGCGGCCTACATTGCGGCGGTTTGCCTCTTCCCCGAACTGCTGATTTCCTACGCCTCGCTTCCGTTCTATTTCGGAGGGACATCGCTGCTGATCGTGGTCAGTGTGACCATGGATACGGTGTCCCAGATCCAGGGGCATCTGTTGGCCCACCAGTACGAAGGTCTGGTCAAGAAGGCCAAGCTGCGCGGAGGGAGGAGAAGATAATATGAGGCTGGTGCTGCTCGGGCCGCCCGGGGCGGGCAAGGGAACCCAGGCACAACGGCTGGTCACCCGTCATGGGATCGTCCAGCTCTCGACCGGCGACATGTTGCGCGCCGCCGTGGCCGCCGGTACGCCGGTGGGCCTGAAGGCGAAGGCGGTCATGGATGCCGGCGGCCTCGTCTCCGACGAGATCGTGATCGGCATCATTGCCGAGCGCCTCGATTCGCCGGATGCGAAGAACGGCTTCATTCTCGATGGCTTCCCGCGCACGGTGGCGCAGGCCGAGGCCCTCGATCATCTCCTCGCCGAAAAGGGCATGAAGCTCGACGCGGTGATTGAGTTGGTAGTGGACCAGGAGAAGCTGGTGAACCGCATTCTCAACCGCGCCGCCGAGGCCCAGGCCAAGGGCGAGGCGGTGCGCAAGGATGACGATCCGGTGGTCTTCAAGACCCGCCTTGAGGCCTACAACCGCGATACCGCGGTGGTGGCGCCCTACTACAAGGCGCGCAACCAGCTGAAGCAGATCGACGGCATGGCGCCCATCGATCAGGTCACCGCTGCCATCGACGGGGTGCTGGCTGAAGCGGCGTGATGCCATGCGGGATCTTTGCTGCGCCGTCGGCGAGATCCTGCTGGATCATTGGGACCCTATCGGGGTCGCGGGTGAAGCCGCGGCTCGCGATGAGTATGAGAGCTACGTTCCGGTCGTTGCCGGGCTGGTAGCTGCGGGGGCCAGCGTGGACGTTCTGGCCGCCCGCCTTCTCCGTATCGAACAGGTGGATATGGGCCTTCGCGGCGACGCGGCACGGGCTCAGGTTGTCGCCGCGAAGCTCTATCGTCTGGCTGCACGCTGACTGGCTGGTGCATTTGCCGGGGCAGGGGACCGGCGAAATGGCCGATTCGCAACGCTCTGCCTCCTGCCGCCGCGGACCTCGTCGCGCGCCCCCCGCCGAGCCTTTAAGGCTGGGGCAGGAGGCGTCATCAGCAAGATCCGGGCCGTTGGTTCGCGCGTAGCTCTTGACGTTTCCTTAAATCCCGGCTATGGGCACTCCCTCGCTTCGGAATTGGTGCCGTTCGGTCCGCCCGAAAGGGTCGGGCAGGGCGGTTGCTTTGTCGTATCTGAGGCGTTTCCTTTTCCCCCGCAAGGGCCGGCCTCCACCGGACGCGGGGATCATTCCGCCGCAGCGTGCCGAAAGGCCCGCCGGCGTCACATGGAGAGAGCAGTGGCTCGTATCGCAGGCGTCAACATTCCGACCAACAAGCGCGTGGTCATCGCGCTCCAGTACATCCACGGCATCGGCGCGAAGAATGCCGAGGAGATCGTGACCAAGGTCGGTATCCCGGCCGAGCGTCGCGTGAACCAGCTCACCGACCAGGAAGTGCTGCAGATCCGCGAAGCCATCGACCGCGACTACGTGGTGGAAGGCGACCTGCGCCGCGAAGTTGCCATGAACATCAAGCGGCTGATGGACCTCGGCTGCTATCGCGGCCTGCGCCATCGTCGCGGCCTGCCGGTGCGCGGTCAGCGGACCCACACCAATGCCCGCACCCGCAAGGGGCCGGCCAAGGCCATCGCCGGCAAGAAGAAGTGATCGGTCGCAAGACCCTTTGAAAGGAGAGGCCGGCTTCGCCGGCCTCGTCCGTTGTCCGGCCCCCGCAAGGGCCATCCCGAGCGCCTGGAGTTACGGGCGCGCCTGAAGGATCAAAAGTAGAATGGCCAAGGAAGCTACCCGCGTTAAGCGCCGCGAGCGCAAGAACATTGCCTCGGGCGTGGCGCATGTGAACGCCTCGTTCAACAACACCATGATCACCATCACCGACGCCCAGGGCAACACCATCTCCTGGTCCTCGGCCGGCGCCATGGGGTTCAAGGGTTCGCGCAAGTCCACGCCGTACGCCGCCCAGGTGGCGGCCGAGGACGCGGCCCGCAAGGCTGCCGAGCACGGCATGCGCACCCTCGAGGTGGAAGTCTCCGGCCCCGGCTCGGGACGTGAGTCCGCCCTGCGCGCGCTGCAGGCGGCGGGTTTCCTCGTCACCTCCATCCGCGATGTGACGCCGATCCCGCACAACGGCTGCCGTCCGCGCAAGCGCCGCCGCGTCTGATCTGCTCTTCGGTTCGCCGCGGGGCTCATGCCCTGCGGATCGTCTGCCCGGTTTCTCCTCCCCGATCGGGACGGGTCCGGCCTCCGGTTGAGGCACTAGACCCCGGCAGCTGCCGTGGCCCGGCGAGAAAGCAAGGTGAAGCAAGTGATTCAGAAGAACTGGCAAGAGCTGATCAAGCCCGAGAAGCTGCAGGTCAATCCCGGTCACGATCCCAAGCGCTTCGCGACCGTGATCGCCGAGCCGCTGGAGCGTGGCTTCGGTATGACGCTGGGCAATGCCCTGCGCCGCATCCTGCTGTCGTCGCTTCAGGGCGCGGCCGTGACGTCGATCCATATCGACGGCGTGCTGCACGAGTTCTCGTCCATTCCCGGCGTGCGTGAAGATGTCACCGACATCATCCTCAACGTGAAGGATGTGGCTATCCGCATGCAGGGCGATGGCCCCAAGCGCATGGTGGCCAAGAAGACCGGCCCGGGCGTGCTCCTGGCCGGCGACATCCAGACCGTGGGCGACGTGGCCATCCTCAACCCGAACCTGCCCATCTGCACCCTCGACGAGGGCGCGGAGCTGCGGATCGAGTTCACGGTGGACACCGGCAAGGGCTATGTCGCCGCCGACCGCAACCGGCCCGAGGACGCGCCGATCGGCCTTATCCCGATCGACAGCCTCTATTCGCCGGTGCGCAAGGTCTCCTACAAGGTCGAGAACACCCGTGAGGGCCAGATCCTCGACTATGACAAGCTGACGCTCCAGATCGAGACCAACGGCTCGATCACGGCCGAGGATGCGCTCGCTTATGCGGCGCGCATCCTGCAGGACCAGCTGGAGGTCTTCGTCAACTTCGAGGAGCCCAAGCGCGAGAGCGAGACCACCGCGATCCAGACGCTGCCGTTCTCCCCGGCGCTGCTGAAGAAGGTGGACGAGCTGGAGCTGTCCGTGCGCTCGGCCAACTGCCTGAAGAACGACAACATCGTCTACATCGGCGACCTGATCCAGAAGAGCGAGACGGAGATGCTCCGCACGCCCAACTTCGGTCGGAAGTCGCTCAACGAGATCAAGGAAGTGCTCGCATCCCTTGGCCTGCATCTGGGCATGGAAGTGCCCGGCTGGCCGCCGGAGAATATCGAAGAGCTGGCGAAGCGCTTCGAAGAACACTACTGATCTGAACCTAAAGCGGCCCGAGCCGCGCCACACATCGCCGGCTCGTCCGCCGCCATCTTTCAGGAGTTCGCCGTCATGCGTCACGGCAAGGTACATCGCAAGTTCAACCGCACCTGGGAGCATCGCAAGGCGATGTTCTCCAACCTCGCGGGCGCCCTCATCACCCACGAGCAGATCGTGACCACCCTGCCCAAGGCGAAGGATCTTCGCCCGGTGGTGGAGAAGCTGGTGACCCTCGCTCGTCGCGGTGACCTCCACGCTCGCCGCCAGGCGATCGCGGAGCTCAAGGACGTCACCATCGTCAAGAAGCTCTTCGACGTGCTGGCGCCCCGCTACAAGGAGCGTCCGGGTGGATACACCCGCATCATCAAGGCCGGTTTCCGCTACGGCGACAACACGGCCATGGCGGTGATCGAGTTCGTGGATCGTGACGTGAACGCCAAGGGCGCCGCCGATCACGCCCGCACCGCTGCGGCGGCGGAAGCCGAGGCGGCCTGAGTACAGACGACCCATCCGGCGTGGCGCTTCAAGTTCCGCGCCGGATGTGATGCCATGAGACATCCCATGGCGCGTCTCTCAAGCTCCGGAGCTGCCGATCGTGCATTACGATATCGAGGCGGATTGGCAGCTTCTCAACACCTGCAACTACAGGTGCGACTATTGTTTCTTCCCCGGCGAGGTCCTGGGGGAAAAGACGGTGCGGTACGGCACCCCAGATGAATGGGCGGATGCGTTTTCCGCCACCGGGCTGACCTTTCTCCTGCACCTCACTGGCGGCGAGCCCTCGGCCTATCCCGATTTCGTGGATCTGTGCGCCGCGCTCACCCGGCACCATTTCATCTCCCTGAACAGCAACCTGACCCAGGCCTCGCTTGGCGATTTCGCGCGGCGCATCAATCCCGCGCGCGTCAGCGTGATCAATGCGGGCCTCCACCCCGACGAGCGCACGCGTCGGCGGGGGCTGGAGATTTTCAACCGCAATCTGGCGTTGCTGCACGAGGCGGGGTTTTCCATTTTCGTCTCAGTGGTGGCGACCCCGCAGGTGCTGGAGGCGGCTGACGAGGTCGCGCGCCAGGTGACGGTGCCGGGGCTGGTGCCCGTGCCCAAGCTGCTGCGCGGCAGCTATCGCGGCCGGCAGTATCCTGACGCCTATGATGCGGTGGAACGGGAGGCTTTCCGGGCCATGAGCCGTCGGGCCCGGTCGGCCTATGGCGACTGGCGCGCGGCGCGATCCGAGCCGCCGACCATCGATCCGTTCGCCGATGACGACTTTCTCGCTGGCACGCCGACTTTTCGGGGCAAGACCTGCGCGGCCGGAAGCCGCTTCGTGCGAATCGAGCCGCGGGGGGATGTGTTCCGCTGCGGGCTGGACACCACGCTGCAGGGCAACATCCTGGCGCGGACTTTCGCGCCGCTTGCCGGGCTGAGCCCCTGCAATTCAGAGTACTGCTTTTATTTCTGCCGCAAATACACCGACCTGAAGTACACCGGCCCGACATTCACCACACCGCTCCCGACAGTCCCGTCCTTTGTTCCGCCGCATTTGCTGAAGCGAGTAGGCAGCGCCCTGCAGCGCGTTCTGAGGCGGTGACGGGCAGGTTCCGTGAGGCGCCACCGCCGGATGGCTCGGCGGTCCGGATCAAGATGGTCGCAGGCCCGGGGCGTCAGACCCGTTGGCTGCCCCGGGGTCGGTTCAAGCTGGGCGGGTTCGACACTGCATCGCAGGTTCACGACATGAAAAGACAGATGGCATTCGCGCTCCTCCTGCTCGGCTCCGGCGCCCTGGCGTCGGCCGCCGTGGCCGCTGGCGCGGGGCAGGGCGAAGCGCCCGCGCGCGCCGCCGGCGCGCCCTTGCGGGTCGAGGCGCAGGCGCAGATCCAGCCGCAGGTGCCGACCTCCGCCGCCGAGGTGAAGCTCTCGTTCGCACCTATCGTGGCGCGCACCGCGCCGGCGGTGGTCAATGTCTATGCCCAGAAGACCGCCCAGCAGCGCGCCAATCCCATCTTCGACGACCCCTTCTTCCGCCGCTTCTTCGGCGGGCAGGGTGGTCCCGGCCTGCGCGCGCCGGAGCGGGTACAGCGCTCGCTCGGGTCGGGCGTGATCGTGGATCCTGCCGGCATCGTCGTCACCAATTTCCACGTCATCGAGGGGGCGGACGAGATCCGCATCGCCCTCAATGACAAGCGCGAGTACGAGGCCGAGGTGCTGCTGCGCGACCAGCGCACCGACCTGGCCGTGCTGCGCATCAAGACCGAGGCCAGGGAGACCTTTGCCTCCATCGAGCTGGGCAATTCGGACGAACTGGCCGTGGGCGACCTGGCGCTGGCCATCGGCGATCCCTTCGGTGTCGGCCAGACGGTGACGCAGGGCATCATCTCCGCGCTGGCGCGCACCCAGGTGGGGATCTCCGACTACCAGTTCTTTATTCAGACCGATGCGGCCATCAATCCCGGCAATTCCGGCGGCGCGCTGGTGGACATGGCGGGGCGGCTGGTAGGCATCAACAGCGCCATCTATTCGCGCTCGGGGGGCTCCATCGGCATCGGCTTCGCCATTCCGGTCAACATGGTGCGGGTGGTGGTGGAGCAGGCCAAGGGCGGCTCCAAGTCGGTGCGCCGGCCGTGGCTCGGCGCACGGCTCCAGCGGGTGACGCCCGACATCGCCGAAAGCCTCGGCCTGCCGCGTCCCACCGGCGTGCTGGTGCAGGACGTGGTGGCGCAGAGCCCGGCCGCCAAGGCGGGCCTGAGGCTGGGGGACCTCATCGTCGCGGTGGAGGGGCAGGCCATCGACGATCCCGAGTCGCTTAACTACCGCTTCGCCACCCGGCCCATCGGCGGCAAGGCGGCGCTGGCCGTCAACCGCGGCGGCAAGGAAGTGAGCCTCGTGGTGGTGTTGGAGGGTGCGCCGGAGACGGTGTCGCGCGACGAACTGGTGGTGCGCGCCCGCTCGCCCTTCGCCGGCGCCACCGTGGTGAACCTGTCGCCGGCGGTGGCCGAGGAACTGAAGGTGGATGCCAACGCCACCGGCGTGGTGATCTACGACGTGGACGACAATTCCCCCGCTGCCGCCGCCGGCTTCAAGCCGGGCGACGTGGTGGTGGAGGTGAATGGCGAGAAGGTCGCCCGCACCCGCGACCTGGAGCAGCTGGTGCGCACGCCGCTGCGGGCCTGGCGGGTGACTGTGGGGCGCGCCGGGCGCACCATCACCGCGCTGCTGCCGGGCTGAGTCGACGGCCCGCCGCACCTGAGCGAAACCCTTTCGGCGTCGGTGGAAGACCGGGGCCGTGGGTTTAAGAAACGCGAGCGAGAGGACGAGAGAAGCACCCATGGCCGATCTGTTCGAGGCGGCGGGACTGGGCAGCGATGTGCCGCGCCCGCTCGCCGACCGGCTGCGGCCGGCCCGGCTTGCCGAAGTGGTGGGCCAGGACCATCTGGTGGGGCCGGACGGCGTGCTCACCCGCATGCTGGAGACGCGCTCGCTAGGCTCCCTCATCCTGTGGGGGCCGCCGGGCACGGGCAAGACCACGGTGGCGCGCCTGCTCGCCTCCGCAACTGACCTGCATTTCGAGCAGATCTCGGCCATCTTTTCCGGCGTCGCCGACCTCAAGAAGGTGTTCGAGCAGGCCCGCGCCCGCCGTCTGGTGGGCAAGGCGACGCTCCTGTTCGTGGACGAGATCCATCGCTTCAACCGCGCCCAGCAGGACAGCTTCCTGCCGGTGATGGAGGACGGCACCGTCACCCTGGTGGGCGCCACCACCGAGAACCCGTCGTTCGAGCTGAATGCGGCGTTGTTGTCCCGCGCCCGCGTGCTGGTGTTCAAGTCGCTGGATCAGGACGCCATCGCCCGCCTGCTCACGCGGGCGGAGGAGGTGGAGGGCAAGGCCCTGCCGCTCACCGAGGACGCCCGCTTCGCGCTTCTCAACATGGCGGACGGGGATGGGCGGGCCTCGCTCACCCTCGCCGAGGAGGTGTGGCGGGCGGCGCGGGCCGGGGAGGTGTTCGACGTGGCTGCGCTGGCCGATGTCGTGCAGCGGCGCGCGCCCATCTACGACAAGAGCGAGGACGGTCACTACAACCTCATCTCCGCCCTGCACAAGGCGGTGCGCGGCTCCGATCCCGACGCGGCGCTGTATTATTTCGCCCGCATGCTGGATGCCGGAGAGGCGCCCCTGTTCCTCGCCCGGCGCATCGTGCGCATGGCGGTGGAAGATATCGGCAATGCCGATCCGCAGGCGCTTGTGGTCTGCAATGCGGCCAAGGACGCCTTCGACTTCCTCGGCTCGCCGGAGGGCGAGCTGGCCCTGGCCCAGGCGGTGGTCTATGTGGCCACCGCGCCCAAGTCGAATGCCGTCTACAAGGCGTTCTCAGCAGCCAAGCGGGCGGCGAAGGAGGGCGGTTCCCTGATGCCGCCCAAGCATATCCTCAACGCCCCCACCAAGCTGATGAAGGGCGAGGGCTACGGCGCCGGCTATCGCTACGACCACGACGCGCCGGACGCCTTCTCCGGCCAGAACTATTTCCCCGAGGCCCTCGGCCGGCAGAGCTTCTACCACCCGGTGGAGCGTGGCTTCGAGCGGGAGATAAAGAAGCGCATGGACTATTGGGCGCGCCTGCGGGCCGAGCGCGGGGAGCCGTGAGTCGCCGCCGGTGCGCCGAGCCCCCGTGCGGTGGTGGCCGCTCTGGCGTATACTCGTCGGACACATGGAGCCGGCCATGACCAAGCTGATGCGCGAACTCATCGAGAGGCTCGAAACCCTGCCCGACGCCGAGCAGGATGCGCTCGCCCGTGAATTCCTCTCGGTGCTCGAAGGGGAGGTCTATGTGCTCACCCCCGAGCAGGAGGAGGAGGTGCGCAAGGCGCTGGAGGACGGCGAGCCGGTCATGGAGGAAGAGGAGGCGAGGCGCTTCCTGCGCGGACTGGGGGCGTGAGCTTTCGCCTGCGCGCGACCGCGCGCCGGAACATTGAGACGATCGATGCCTATCTCCGCGCGGAAAGCCCGGCCGCTGCTGTCCGAACCGTCTCCCGCCTCCTCTCCACTTTCGAGCGGCTTTCGTTGTTTCCTTTTTCCGGCGAGCCTTCATCCCGTCCCGGCGTGCGTGTCACGGCGGTTCCGGGCACGCGCTACATCGTGACCTATCGTGTCCTGCCGACACGCGATGTCGAGGTCATCGCCGTGATCCATTCCGCGCAGAACCGAAAGACCTGACCGCTGCCATGATCTTCACCTTTCCTCCCGCTCTCGTCGTCTTCCTCGGTGCCGGCCTCGGCGGTGTCGTGCGGCACCTCGTCAACATGACGGTGCCCAAGCTGCTGGGCACCGACTTTCCTTTTGCCACCTTCCTCATCAATGTGTCCGGCAGCTTCGTCATGGGGATCATGGTCGGATATCTGGCGTTCAAGGACGGCGAGTTCTGGAACCAGACCATGCGGCTGTTCCTGACCACCGGCATCCTCGGCGGCTACACCACCTTCTCCACCTTCTCGCTGGATTTTTTCGTGCTCATGGAGCGGGGCGCCTACGGTTCCGCGCTCGCCTATGTGGTCGGCTCGGTGGCGCTCGCCTTCATCGCCGTGTTCGTCGGCATCGCCGTCATGCGCGCGCTGACGTGACGGACGGCGCCGGTTGCTCTATTGCTGCCATTCCCGTTCCAGGCGCTTGTTCAAAGGACATTTCGATCCATGGCCGTCGCGATGAAGACCGTGGCCGAGGACGAGGCTGGCATGCGCCTCGACCGCTGGTTCAAGGTCCATTTTCCTGATCTCTCCTTCGGTCACCTGCAGAAGCTGGTGCGCACCGGGCAGGTGCGCGTGGACGGGGGGCGGGTGAAGACCTCGTCCCGCGTCGAGCCCGGCCAGAGCGTGCGCATTCCCCCCCTGGGCGACGAGCCGCAGGATGAACCGGCTGCAAAGCCTGGTGCCGGGGGCAAGGCCTCCGAAGCGGGCAGGGTTTCCGCGGGGGGAGAGGCCTCGGGTGCCACTGACGCGCCGGCCAAGCCGCGGCAATCCGCCAGCGCCGCCAAGCGCAAGGAGGACGAGGACCGCGCCTTCCTGAAATCCATCACCCTGTTCGAGGACAAGGACGTGATGGTGCTGAACAAGCCGTTCGGCCTTGCGGTGCAGGGCGGCTCGGGCACCTACCGCCATATGGACGGTATCCTGGAGGTGCTGCGCGACAAGGACGGCCAGAAGCCACGCCTCGTCCACCGCATCGACAAGGACACCTCGGGTTGCCTGCTGGTGGCGAAGACGCGGCTTGCCGCCTCGGTGCTGGCCAAGAGCTTCCGCTCGCGGGAGGCGCGCAAGGTCTATTGGGCGGTGGTGCCCGGCGTGCCGAAGCCGAAGCAGGGGCGCATCTCCACCTATCTCGCCCGCGACGAGGACGAGGAGAAGATGCGCGTCGCCCGCCACGGCGAGGACGAGGCGAGCCACGCCATCACCTATTATGCCGTTGTGGACCAGGCGGCGCAGAAGATGAGCTGGCTGTCGCTGAAGCCGGTGACGGGCCGCACCCACCAATTGCGCGCCCACCTTGCCCATATCGGCCACCCCATCGTCGGCGACCCCAAGTATTTCGACATCGAGAACTGGGAGCTGCCGGGCGGCCTGCAGAACCGCCTGCACCTCCTGGCGCGCCGGCTGGTCATCCCCCATCCGCGCGGGCAGGGGCTGATCGACGTGTCGGCGCCGCTCCCCCATCACATGGCGCAATCCTTCGCCGTTCTGGGCTTCGACGCATCCCAGTACGATCCCATCCTCGAGGCGCCGGAGGGATAGAGGTACGACCTTCGTCTAATGTACTGGGCGTTTGGTGCTGCGCTTTCGCGTGCGGCTTGAAGTCGCCACGTCTTTGCCTATGGTGCGGCGCCAAGGCCGCATGGCCAAACAAGAAGCAACCCGAAAAGCGGCACCAGCCGCGCGCCCAGGGAAACGATCTCGATGTCAACGCTCCTCGCCCTCGCCCGGGGCATCGACGCCGTGAACATGCGCATCGGCAAGGCGGCCTCGTGGCTGATCCTGGTCGCCATCCTTGTCTCGGCGGCCAACGCCGTGGTGCGCAAGCTGTTCGACCTCAGCTCCAATTCCTGGCTGGAGCTGCAATGGGTGCTGTTCGCGGCGGTGTTCCTGCTGTGCGGGTCGTGGACGCTCATGGACAACGAGCACATCCGCATCGACATCGTGAATGCGCGCCTCAGCAAGCGGGTGCGGGACGGCATCGACATCTTCGGGCACATCTTCTTCCTGTTGCCCTTCTCTATTCTGCTGCTGTGGACCTCCTGGCCGTTCTTCCTGTCGTCCTGGTCCATCAACGAGCAGTCGCTGAATGCGGGCGGCCTGCCGCAGTGGCCAGCCAAGCTGCTGGTGCCGCTGGGCTTCTTCTTCCTCACGCTGCAGGGTTTCTCCGAGCTGATCAAGCGCATCGCCATTTTCACCGGGCGGATGGAGGACCCCAACGAGCGGGAGGGCGGCAGCCATGCGGCGCTCGCTGCCGAGGCGGAGCGCCTGCTCGCCGAGGTGGACGTTCCCGGTGCCGGAACGCCGGTCTCCCCGGCCTCTCCCCCCGCATCCAAGCACTGACGGAGCGCGAGACATGTTCAACGCCCGCCTTCTGAAGGCGCGTTTCGTCGCCGCCGCGCTCGTGCTCGCTTTGGTGCTCGCCGTGGTCCTGCCCGATGTGGCGTTCGCGGCCGAGCCGGGCTTCCGCGGCTGGTTCATCCACAACATGGCGCCCATCATGTTCGGCGCGCTGGTGGTGTTCCTGCTGCTGGGCTACCCGGTCGCCTTCTCGCTCGCCGCCAACGGCCTGATCTTCGCGCTGGTCGGCATCTGGCTCGGCCTGTTCGAGCCCAAGTTCCTGCAGGCGCTGCCGGAGCGCGTCTACGGCACCATGAATAACGAGGTGTTGCTGGCGGTCCCCTTCTTCACCTTCATGGGCCTCATCCTCGAGCGCTCCGGCATGGCGGAGGACCTGCTCGACACCATCGGGCAGGTGTTCGGCTCCATCCGCGGCGGGCTTGCCTATGCGGTGATCTTCGTTGGCGCGCTGCTGGCGGCCACCACCGGCGTGGTGGCGGCCTCGGTGATCTCCATGGGCCTCATCTCCCTGCCCATCATGATGCGCTACGGCTATGACCGGCGCGTGGCCTCCGGCGTCATCGCCGCCTCGGGTACGCTGGCGCAGATCATCCCGCCGTCCCTCGTGCTCATCGTCATGGCCGACCAGCTGAACCGCTCGGTGGGCGACATGTATGAGGGCGCCTTCGTGCCGGGCCTGCTGCTCGCCGGCCTCTATGCCCTCTACATCTTCGTCGTCTCCAGCATCTTCCCCAATGTGGCCCCCGGCCTGCCGCTGGAAGCCCAGACCCTGCGCGATCCGGACCAGAAGGTCGTGCCCTCCCGCGTCCTCGGCGCCATCGCAGCGGCGGGTTTTGCCTTCCTGATCGCCACCGGTTCCCTGCCGCATCTCACCACCGGCCTCATCCCCGGCGTCGCCAACCCGGCGGTGTGGGGCGTGGTGGCTTTCGTGCTGCTCTATTTCGTCATGTCGGGCACGGCGCGGCTGCTCACGCCCTCGCTCTTCATCGCGCTCTCCCTGTCCATCGCCGGCGCCATCTTCCTGATGACGGAAACCGGGGTGAAGTTCGGCGCGGATTATGTGGTGCTCACCATGTCCGCCACGGTGGGCTTCGCCTTCGTGGTGGCGGTGATCAACCGCGTGTTCCGCCTCGGCCTGCTCTCGAAGCTGGCCGAGCAGGTGGTGTTCGTGATGGTGCCGCCGCTGGCCCTTATCTTCCTGGTGCTGGGTACCATCTTCATCGGCGTCGCCACGCCGACCGAGGGCGGCGCCATGGGCTCGGTGGGCGCGCTCATCCTCGCCTTCGCACGTGGCCGGCTGAAGTTCGACCTGATGCGGCAGGCCACCTATTCCACCGCCAAGCTCTCCGCCTTCGTGCTGTTCATCCTGCTCGGCGCGCGCGTGTTCTCGCTCACCTTCTACGGGGTGGACGGCCATAAATGGGTGGAGGAGCTGCTGGTGTCGCTGCCCGGCGGGCAGATGGGCTTCCTCATCGCGGTGAACGCGCTGGTGTTCGTGCTGGCCTTCTTCCTCGATTATTTCGAGCTGGCCTTCATCATCATCCCGCTGCTGGGGCCGGCGGCCGACAAGCTCGGCATCGACCTCATCTGGTTCGGCGTGATGCTGGCGGTGAACATGCAGACCTCGTTCATGCATCCGCCCTTCGGATTCGCGCTGTTCTTCCTGCGCTCGGTGGCGGCCAAGGTTCCGTACATCGACCGGGTGACGGGCAAGCTGATGCAGCCGGTCACCACCGGCCAGATCTACTGGGGCGCGGTGCCGTTCGTCTGCATCCAGCTGGTCATGGTGGCCCTCATCATCCTGTTCCCGGGCATGGTGACCCACTACAAGAGCGGCGGGGTGCAGCTCGACCAGAACCAGATCCAGCAGCAGTTCGAGAACCTCTCCCCCGGCCTCGAGCTGGCACCGCCGCCACCGCTGGACCTCGGCTTCGGCAAATAGGATCGGCGCCCTTGCCCTGCTTAGGGCGCATTCGGATCGGACATCACGAGGTGGACAAACGTGAAGCGGACGGCATGACGCCGGCCGCTTCCTCGTGCATTTGTGGAGCATGTCCCACGATGCCGATTCGCGGCGCACCGCCGCGCGCGTGGAGGTGAATTGAATGAACTCCAGGCCCGACTTCTGTCCCGGCTGCGGGGCGCAGGTCTACCCGGAGGAGGCCAGTTGCCCCTTCTGCGGCCGCAAGCTGCACACCAGCTTCCTGATGCCCTTTCTGGTGGGGATCGGCGGCACGGCGGTGGCTGTCGCGTCCGGCGGCCTCGTCTGGTGGGTCATGTCGGCGCCGCCCGCGGAGCCTGAGGCCGGCGCGCCCCAGAGCGCGGTGGTCGCGCCCGCCCAACCGGCACCGCCTGCCGCGTTGGCCCCCCCAGCCGCCTTGCCCCCACCTGCCGCCACGGCCCAGACCGCTCCCGCCGTCCCGCCGCCCCAGGCCCGGAGCGGGCAGGGTGGCACCCAGGAGGCGGCATTGCCGCTGCCCACGGTGAACGGCCCCGTCACCCCGCCGGCGGCGGATGCCACTGCGCGCCGGGCGTTCGCCAAGAGCAAGCAGGAGAGCTTCGCCCAGAATGGCCTCGACCTCACGGTCACGGCCGGGGGCGAGGACGCGACCATCCTCACCATCAAGTTCAACTTCCCGGCGAAGACGGCGGCGGAGCTGATCGTCTCGGGTCCCTTCCCCAAGCAGTGCGAGCAGCGGGGGTTCCGTCAGGTCCTGTTCGTGGACCCGTCGGGCATCACGTGGATATATGATGTGGCGACCCAGCAGATGACGCAGAAATGACCCCACCAGAGAGCGATGCCGACCCCGCCCCGGATGCCGCGCCCCTGAAGCTGGTGCTGTTCGATTGCGACGGCACGCTGGTGGACAGCCAGCACATGATCGTCGCCGCCATGCGCGACGCCCATGCGGCCCACGGCGTGGTGCTGCCCGAGCGGGACCGGCTGCTCTCGGTGGTCGGGCTCTCCCTGCCGGAGGCATTCGCCATGCTCTCGCAGGGTGATCGCGCCTACCCGATCGAGGCCCTGGTGGACGCCTATCGCAACGCCTTCACTCGCCTGCGCAATGCCGAGCCACCCGAGCCTATGTTCGAGGGCGCATGGGAGGTGCTGGACGCCCTGCGCCGGCGCGACGACCTGGTGCTGGGCATGGTCACCGGCAAGGCGCGCCGCGGTGTGGACCGGGTACTGAAGGCCCATGACATGGAAGGCTGGTTCGCCACCATCCAGACCGCCGACGATGCCCCCTCCAAGCCCCATCCGGCCATGGTGTTCCAGGCCATGGGGGAGATTGGCGCGCGGCCGGAGGAGACGGTGGTGGTCGGTGACACCACCTATGATATCTCCATGGCGCTGCAGGCCGGAGCCTCGGCCCTCGGCGTCGGCTGGGGCTACCACGAGGTGGCGGATCTGGAGCGGGCCGGGGCGGACCATATCGTCCACCGGTTCGACGAGCTGCCCGCCGCCATCTTCGATCTTCTGGCGCGCCGCCGCGCCATCGCCGGATAGGAGACGGATCATGGTTGATCCCTCAGGAGCCGATCCCACCGGCCCCCAGACCATGCGCGATTTTCTGGAGGGCATCGAGGAGCCCGTGGCGGGGGACGATCCCATCGCCCGCGCC
The DNA here is from genome assembly GCF_008364685.1 of Xanthobacter oligotrophicus. GTDB lineage: Bacteria > Pseudomonadota > Alphaproteobacteria > Rhizobiales > Xanthobacteraceae > Xanthobacter > Xanthobacter oligotrophicus. The sequence continues at coordinate 637,996 of NZ_VTTL01000001.1, read as the reverse complement.
CGCGCCGCCCAGCGCCCGCCGCTGCCGAAGCGCTTCTACACCGATGTGAGCGTCGGCGAGGCGGAAGGCGGCTTCACCATCCTGCTCGACGGCCGGCCGGTGCGCACCCCCGCGCGCGGCCTGCTGCTGGCGCCCACGCGCCCGCTGGCCGAGGCCATGGCCGCCGAATGGGCAGCGCAGGAGAAGGAGATCAACCCCTTCTTCATGCCGCTGACGCGCCTTGTGAACGTCGCCCTCGACCGGGTCGGCCCCGAGGCCGAGGCGGTGCGCGACGAGGTGGTGGGCTATGCCGGCTCCGACATGCTGTTCTACCGGGCCGATGGCCCGCAGACGCTGGTGAACCGGCAGGCGGCGCAGTGGGACCCGGTGCTCGACTGGCTGAGCGCCAGCCACGGCGCCCGTTTCTTCCTTGCGGAAGGCATCCGGCATGTGACCCAGCCGGACGCCGCGCTGGAGCGGGTGCGGGCGCTGGTGCCGCAGGCCCCGCTGAAGCTTGCCGCCGTCCATTCCATCACCACCCTTACCGGATCGGCCCTGCTGGCGCTGGCGGTGGCGGAAGGCGCGCTTGAGGCGGACGCCGCCTGGGCGGCCGCCCATGTGGACGAGGACTTCAACCGCGAGCAGTGGGGCGAGGACGAGATCGCCACCGCCCGCCGCGCCGCGCGCCGCACCGAGATGGACGCGGCCGTCCGGCTTTTGGCGCTGATCAGCTGATTTCAGCGGCTGCCGGTGAAAGCCGGGGGCCTAAACCGCGCGCCCTTGGCACAGGTCTGGAGCTGGGGATGGACGAGGACACCATCGCCGACCTCTTCAGTGCGTTCGGCGACGTGCGCACACGGCGCCTGTTCGGCGGCCGGGGCGTTTATGCGGACGGGCTGATGTTCGCCATCGAGGTCGGGGGCATCCTCTATCTCAAGGCAGATGCCGACCACGCCGCCCTGCTTGAGAGCCGGGGCTCGGTCCCCTTCTCCTACCGCGCCAAGGGCGCCGTGCGTACCATGACCGGCTTCTGGTCCGTGCCGGAGGCCGCGCTGGACGATGGCGACGACCTCGCCACGCTGGCCCGCCGTTCCCTGGCCCTTGCCCGCGCCGCCGCCGCACGGAAGCCGGTGAAGAAGGCCGCGACCCGACCCCAAAAGAAAACCCCGCGCGGCTGACCGGCGGGGTGGTTCCGTGGTGATCCGCCGACGCTCCGGAAGGGTGCGTCGGCAGGTGGCTCAGCCGGCCTTCACACGCACAGGGCGCAGCAGGAAGGCGGGCAGGTGGCTCATGTCCGCAGGCTCGCTGGCGGGCGCGCGTTCGCGGCGCACCGGACGGGCCTCGGGACCGTCCTCGCGGGCGGGACGGCGGCTGCGTTCTTGACGTTCAGGACGCGGCGCACGGGTTTCCGCCTCCGCGCGGGGTTCGCTGGCGCGCACCTCGCCTGCCGGGGCTTCGCGCTCCCGGCGGGGTTCCTGCTCACGACGGGGCTCACGCTCGGGACGCGGGGCGCGTTCCGCACGGGGCTCCCGCTCAGGGCGCGGCTCACGTTCCGCACGGGGCTCGCGGGCAACGCGGGGTTCCCGCTCTGCCCGGGGTTCCCGCTCCGCACGCGGTTCACGCTCGGCGCGGGGCTCGCGCTCGGGACGGGCCTCGCGGGGCTCCTTCTCCACGCGGCGCTTGCCGCGCAGCCGGCCGCCATCCTCGCGACGTTCCCGCCGCTCGGACGCGGGCGGGGCATCGCCGAGGGGCGAACCGTGCCATGGCACGGCGTTGCCGATCAGCTTCTCGATGGCCGTCACCGACTTGGCGTCGGTGTGGGTGACCAGCGTATAGGCTGTGCCGGCGCGGCCGGCGCGGCCGGTGCGGCCCACGCGATGCACATAGTCTTCCGAGTGGTGCGGCACGTCATAGTTGAAGACGTGGCTCACCGCCGGAATGTCGAGCCCGCGGGCCGCCACGTCGGATGCCACCAGAAGGGTGGCCTCGCCGGCGCGGAACTGGTCGAGGGCCTTGATGCGGGCGTGCTGGTCCATGTCGCCATGGAGCGCCACGGCGTTGAAGCCGTGCTTCTGCAGCGAACGATGCAGCACCGCCACGTCGCGCTTGCGGTTGCAGAAGATGATGCCGTTCTGCAGGCCGTCGCAATTGCGGATCAGCTCGCGGAGCACCTCGCGCTTGTCGTAGTCCTCCCGTCCGGAGGCGACCAGCATGTGGGTCACCGTGGCGGCGGTGGAGGCCGGCTTCGACACTTCCACGCGCACGGGATTGGACAGGAATTGCGAGACCAGGCGCTGGATCTCCGGCGGCATGGTGGCCGAGAAGAACAGGGTCTGGCGGGTGAAGGGCACGAGCTTGCAGACGCGCTCGATGTCCGGGATGAAGCCCATGTCCAGCATGCGGTCGGCCTCGTCGATGACGAGCACCTCGATGCCGGACAGGAGCAGGCGGCCGCGCTCCACATGGTCGAGCAGGCGGCCGGGAGTGGCGATGAGCACGTCCACGCCGCGGAGCAGCTTGGAGTCCTGGTCGCCGAAGGATACGCCGCCGATGAGCAGGGCGACGTTCAGTTTGTGGTTCTTGCCGTAGCGGGTGAAGTTCTCTTCCACCTGCGCCGCGAGTTCGCGGGTCGGCTCCAGGATGAGGGTGCGAGGCATGCGGGCGCGGGCCCGTCCGTGCTCAAGCAGCGTCAGCATGGGAAGGGTGAAGGCGGCAGTCTTGCCGGTGCCTGTCTGCGCGAGGCCGAGCACATCTCGGCGCGCCAGCACATGGGGGATGGCCTGGGCCTGGATGGGCGTCGGCTGCGTATAGCCGGTGTCAGCGACTGCCGCGAGGACCTTTTCGCTCAGGCCGAGTTCGGAAAATGACATTGCATCTTTTGGATGCGGCGGCGCGCCGCTGATCGAACGTCCCGTGCCGTACGGGCTCAGACGAGGGGTCGTCGGTCGGCGCGCTAGATTCGACATATCTCGGACGACGCATAGCAACATAAGAAAATTGTGCGCCGTGTCAATGTTTTCCGGCCCGATTCACGGATCAGTTGGAAATCACACCCACGAAACGCCCGATTGAACATCCATACCGCCAGCGGCATGCGTTGCCGGAATGCATGGGCATCGTGCCATGCGCGCGGGACACGTCTTGCGACTTGACCGCCGGGGCACCCCGCCGCAGGGATGACCCTCCTCACCCGGCGGATCTTGATGCCCTTCCTTCTCGTCCTCGGCCTCGCGGCCTTCGCGAGCGCATTCTCCATGCGCGCCGTCGATCCGATGCTCAACATCCTCGCCGCTGACCTGAAGGTGACGTTACAGGAGGTGGCGCTGCTCGCCAGCGCCTTCACCCTGCCTTACGCCACCATGCAGCTGCTGTTCGGCCCCATCGGCGATGCGGTGGGCAAGGTGCGGCTGATCCGCTTCAACCTCGCCATGCTGGCGGTGGGGCTCGCTGTCTCGGCGCTGGTTCCCGGTCACCGGGAGCTGCTCGCCGCCCGCGTGGTGTCGGGGGCGTTCGCGGGGGGCATCATCCCCGTGGTTCTGGCCACCGTGGGCGACCGCGTGCCGTATGACCAGAGGCCGGTGGCGCTCAGCCGGGTGCTGCTGGCCCTGGTGCTGGGCCAGCTGGTGGGCTCGGCGGCGGCGGGCTTCATCGCCGAATATGCCGGCTGGCGACCGGTGTTCTGGTGCGCGTTCGCTGTGGCGGCGACGGCCGCCCTCGCCGCCCTGGTCGGCATCAAGGAAGAGCGGGCGCGCCAGCCCTTGTCGTTCCGGGCGGCCATCGCCCGCTACGGCACGGTGCTGAAGAACCCCCTGTCCCTCAAGGTCTATGCGGTGGTGGCGGTGGAAGGCGCGCTCACCTTCGGGGTGTTCCCGCTGGCGGCGCCGCTGATGGTGGAGCACGGCCTCGGCGATGCGGTGGAGGCCGGCCTGATGCTGGGCGCCTTCGCCATCGGCGGCGCCTTCTACACCTTCGCTGTGCCGTTCCTGGTCCGCCACCTGGGCCTTGCCGGCATGGTGGGGGTGGGCTCGGCGGGCGTGGGCGTGCTGCTCATGGGGGCCGCGGTGGGGCCGAGCCTCGCGGTGGTGATCGCCGTGTTCGCCGCTGCGGGCTTTGCCTTCTACATGATCCACAACGTGCTGCAGATCCTCGCCACCGAGCTGTCGGCGGAGGCGCGGGGCTCGGCGGTGTCGCTGTTCGCCTCCGCCTTCTTCGTGGGGCAGGCGGTGGGGGCCATCGTTCTCGCCCATGCGGCGGGACTTCTGGGGGCAGCGCCGGTGTTCGCGGTGGCGGGGCTGGGCATGCTGATCCTCGCCGTGCCCGCCAGCCTGCTGCCGCCACGCAAGGCCAAGGTGACGACCGGCTGAGGGGGCGTCCCCTCTTCAAGACGGGTCGCTCAAGCGCCGCGCGGGCTCAACCCATAACCCTCGAGCCAAGCTCAAGGGCTATGGGTCTCAGATGTCGAGCAAGGCCTCGCCGGCGAAGGCGGCGCGCTCCGAGATGAAGGCGAAGCGCGCCTCGGGCTTGTTGCCCATGAGGCGTTCCACGAGGTCGGTGGTGGCCGCCTGCTCGGCATCCTCGATGGTGACGCGCTGGAGGGTGCGCGTGCGCGGATCCATGGTGGTTTCCTTCAGCTGCGCCGGCATCATCTCGCCGAGGCCCTTGAAGCGGCCCACCTCCACCTTGCCCTTGCCGGTGAATTCCTTCTTCAGCAGCTTTTCCTTGTGGCCGTCGTCCCGCGCATAGAGCGTCTTGGCGCCTTGCGTGATGCGGTAGAGCGGCGGCACGGCGAGGAAGAGGTGGCCGTCCTCGATCAGCTTCGGCATCTGCCGGAAGAAGAAGGTGACCAGCAGCGAGGCGATGTGCGCGCCGTCCACGTCCGCGTCGGTCATGATGATGACCTTCTCGTACCTGAGGTCCGCGTCGCGGTAATGGGAGAGCGTGCCGCAGCCCAGCGCCTGGCCGAGGTCGGCGAGTTGCTGGTTTTGGGCGAGCTTGTCACGGGTGGCGCTGGCGACGTTCAGGATCTTGCCGCGCAGGGGCAGCACCGCCTGGGTCTTGCGGTCGCGCGCCTGCTTGGCTGAGCCGCCGGCCGAGTCGCCCTCCACGATGAAGATCTCGGAGCCCGCCGCCTCGGTGTTGGAGCAGTCCGCCAGCTTGCCGGGCAGGCGCAGCTTGCGCACGGCGGTCTTGCGGGAGACTTCCTTCTCCTGCTTGCGGCGCAGGCGCTCCTCGGCGCGGTCGATGACGTGGTCGAGCAGCCGGCTGGCCTGCACCGGATTGGCGGCGAGCCAGTGGTCGAACGGGTCGCGCAGGCCCTGTTCCACGATGCGGGCAGCCTCGGCGGTGGCGAGGCGGTCCTTGGTCTGGCCCTGGAATTCCGGCTCGCGCACGAACACGGAGAGCATGGCGGCGCAGCCGGTGGTCACGTCGTCGCCGGTGATGACCGAGCCGCGCTTGCCCTGGCCGGAGCGCTCGGCGTGGTCCTTCAGCCCCTTCAGCAGCACGGCCCGCAGGCCGTTCTCATGGGTGCCGCCATCGGGGGTGGGGATGGTGTTGCAGTAGGAGGAGACGAAGCCGTCCGCGTCCGCCACCCACGCCACCGCCCATTCCACCGAGCCGTGGCCCTTGGGCTTCTGGATGCGGCCGGAGAAGATGTCCGAATGCACCAGCGTCTGGCCTTCGAGGTCGGCGGCGAGATAATCGCGTAGGCCGCCGGGGAAGCGGAAGCTGGTCTTCTCCGGAACGCCCTCGATGCCCTTCAGCAACTCCAGGTCGCACGACCAGCGGATTTCCACGCCGCCGAACAGATAGGCCTTGGAGCGCGCCATGCGGAACACGCGGGCCGGCTCGAAGCGGGCGGAGGGGCCGAAGATCTCCGGGTCGGGATGGAAGCGCACGCGGGTGCCGCGGCGGTTGGTGATGCGGCCGACTTCCTTCAGCTTGCCCTGCGGCAGGCCCTTGGAGAAGCTCTGGCGGTAGAGGGTCTGGTTGCGCGTCACCTCCACCTCGAGGTCGTCGGAGAGCGCGTTCACCACCGAGATGCCGACGCCGTGGAGGCCGCCCGAGGTCTCGTAGACCTTGCTGTCGAACTTTCCGCCGGCGTGCAGGGTGGTCATGATCACTTCGAGGGCCGACTTGCCGGGGAACTTGGGGTGTTCCTCCACCGGAATGCCGCGCCCGTTGTCGGAGACGGTGAGATAGCCGTCGGCGGCCATCTGCACCTCGATGAAGGTGGCGTGCCCGGCCACCGCCTCGTCCATGCAATTGTCGATCACCTCGGCGAAGAGGTGGTGCAGCGCCTTCGAATCGGTGCCGCCGATATACATGCCGGGCCGGCGCCGCACCGGCTCCAGCCCCTCCAGCACCTCGATGTGCGCGGCGGTGTAGTCGGCATCCATGGCTGGCACGGCGGCAGCCGCCGCCTTGGCCGGCTTGCCGGCGGGCTTCTGACGCGGGGTGGAGCCGAAGAGATCGTCGGATTGGGACATGGAACCTGATTAGCCGAACTGGAGGGGCGAGGGCAGTGCTATTCGTCGCGCCGGCCCCGCCAGGGTGCGGCGCATCATGGCCGCCGCCGAAGAGTGGTTCGCTCGCGCCCCGGATGCAAGCCTGAACCTTGCGTTACGTAAGCTCAGCCGGTCGGCGCTCGACGATTCTGCGTTGCGAAGATTAACAGAGGATGACGCCGAATTTGCCCCTGGATGGGGCCGAATAGGTTGCGATGCAGCGAACAGGGATGTCCCACTTCAGAGGATAATGAAGTAATCAATATGCGGGTAAATAGTACCGTCTGTGGTCGTTACGGATTTGCAATTTGAGAACTTGAAGGTTTTTCTTTAATGTTTATAGTGAAGCATCTCGACGGGTTCTAGAGCGCGATCCGAACAGATTGAATCAATCTGATTGGTGAGTCGCCCTCTAACTCTAAAATAGAGAACGCATCATCCGCGCGGATTGCGATCCGAGCGGCGCGTGCTCTGGCCCGGGGGTACGTAACGTGTGCGCAATTTCGGTTGCGGTCGTGGACGACCATCCGATCGTTGTCGAAGGGATCGTGACGGTTCTCGAAAAGACGGGAGCTTTCAGCGTCGTCTCGACCGGCAGCGGTGTGAACGACATTCTCGGGACCGCCCAGAGCCACGGGCCCGACGTGATCGTCGTGGACCTCACCATGCAGGGCGATGTGATCGGGGCGGTGGCGCGGGTGCGCGAGGCGTTTCCGGCCACCCGCATCGTGATCTTCACCGCCTCCGGCAGCGCGGAGCTGGCCGCCAAGGCGCTCAGCGCCGGCGCCTCTGCCTTCGTGCTGAAGGGATCGCCGCAGGGCGACCTGATCCAGGCCATCACCTGCGCCATGGCTGGGGAGACCTACATCACCCCGAGCTTCGCGGCGCGCATCATCGCCGAGCTGGAGGCCAAGGCCCGGCAGCAGCGCGCCCGGCAGGCCATGCACCTGTCCATCCGCGAGGACCAGATCGTCCAGCTGCTGCTGCTCGGCAAGAAGAACAGCGAGATCGCGCGGGCGCTCGCCCTCAGCGAGAAGACGGTGAAGGGCTACATGTCCACCCTCATGCAGAAGCTGCATGTGCGCAACCGCGTGGAGGTGGTTATCGCCGCGCAGAACCTCAACGGCGCGCCGGAGGCCGGCACCGCCGTGTCCACGCGCGGCTCCTGAGGCGGACCGCCCGGCACCGTGGGCGGCGCGGGCTCTCACTGCTCGCGGAATGCCCGGTTGAAATGGTCCGCCAGCGGCTTCGCCAGATAGGCGAGGGCGGTGCGCTCCACCCCGGAGATGAACACCTCCACCGGCATGCCCGGCACCAGCTCGCGGTCGCCCAGCTTCGACAGGTCGTCGTCGATGGCGATCTCCACGATATAGGACACGGTTCCCCCCACCGGGTCGCGGATGGTGGCCGGCGAGACCTGCGCCACCCGCCCGCGCAGCTCAGGCGTGGTGTTCTGGTTGAACGCGGAGAAGCGCAGGCGGGCGGGCTGGCCGCGCTGCACCTGGTCGATGTCGGTGGGCGCCACTTTCGCCTCCACCCGCAGCCGGGCGTCGGCAGGCACCAGCGTCACCACCTTCGCGGCGGGCGTGATGACGCCGCCGATGGTATAGACGCTCAGTTCGTTCACCCGGCCGGTCAGCGGCGCGCGCAGCTCGGTGCGCGAGAGCCGGTCCTCGATCACCACGCGCCGGTCGTTCAGCTCGGAGATGCGGGACTCCAGCGTCCGCAGCTCGCGCTGGGCCTCGGTGCGGGCATTCTGGTCGAGGGCGATGATCTGCAACCGGGCATCGGTGATGCGCACGTTGGCGCGGGCCATGGAGGCCTCGATCTCGCCCTTCTCGCCGTTGATCCGCGCCCATTCCCGGTTGAGGGCATGAACCCGGCTGCCGTCGGTGAGGCCCTTGTTGAACAGGTAGACCACCTTTTCGCGCTCGAGGACGAGCAGCTCGGTTTCCTCGATCTTGGCGGAGCGGCGGGCATTGAGGCCGCGGATCTCCTCGCCGGTCTGGGCGATGGCGAGTTCCAGCTGCTCGGCCTGACTCCTGCGGGTGAAGCGGTTGCCGTCGAACAGGCGGGCCTCGTCGCGGGTCACCAGCGCCACGTCGGGCGAGAGGGTGTGGATCTGGCCGGGGAATTCGATGCGCTCCAGCCCGTCGCGCTCGGCGATGAGGCGCGCGCGCCGTGCCAGCAGCTCGATGAGCTGGACCCGCACGATGGACAATTCCGCCCGCGAGGCAGTGTCGTCGAGCCGCAGCAGCACCTGCCCCGCCTGCACCAGGTCGCCCTGCTTCACGGCGATCTCGGCGACGATGCCGCCGTCGCGGTGCTGCACCTCCTTCAGGTTCTGGTCCACGGTCACCGTGCCCTGCGCGATCACGGCGCCGTTGAGCCGAGCGTAGGCGGCCCATCCGCCGCAACCGGCGAACAGGATGACCGCCAGGAGAAGGCCGGCCACCACATGGCTGCGGAGCTGGAAGATGGGCTCGTCGCGGGACAGATCCGTTTCCTTGCTCATGGCTTCTCTCCGTCAGGCCAGGGCCAGCGCGTCGGGGGTGGGGAGCGGCGTGCCGGCGTCTGCGACGTCCGGCGCGGGGAGGGCATCGGCAGGCGCGGCGGCGGGGAGTGGCGTCGCCTCGGCCTGGAACGCGTAGGGGCGGGTGTCGCTGCCGGTGCCGTAGGTTTCGGCGAACAGTTGGTCGGGGTCTCCGGTCGGGGGAGAGGTGGTGTCCGAAAGCGGAGAATCCTTGACCTGGAGCTTGTCGCCCACCTGGAGATCGACGATCTGGCTGACCGATTGCTGGGACGTGTCCGAGGGCGCCGCCGCGAACACGAAGCTGTCCGCCTCGGCCTCGGTGCGGGCTTGGGCGAGGGCGGTCGCGGCTGCGGTGGCCGCGCTTGCGCTGTCAGCTGGCGCGGTGTCGGTCTCCGCCGAGGCGGCCATCAGGGCCGGGTCCGGGACCGGCTGGTCGATCATGGTCGGGGCGGTCGCGACCTCCATGGGTGTCGCCGGCGCGGTCTCGATGGCGGTGGTGGTGGCGCCGAAGGCCGAGTCTCCCGTGGTGGCGGCCGCGATGTCGCCCCCGCTGGCGACTGCGGCTGTCTCGGCGGCAGGCGCGGCCTCGGCGAGGACGGTCGCGGAGGAGACCGTGTCCGCCGCCGGTGTCTCGGCGGCCGGCGCATCGGTGCTGGCGGCGCCGGCGCTTCCTGAGTCGGGATGATTGGCGCGGGCCACGACAGCGGCCAGCCCGGAGAGGGCCGGGTCGGCGAGGGCGTGCTCGGCCGGGTCTGCGTCCGGGTCGGCCGGCTCATCCCGGCTCGCGGCGGGCAAAGCGGCGAAGGTGGCGGACGGCAGGTCGAGGCGGCTGGCCTCGATGCCGTCCGGGTCGATCTGGAACACGGCATGCTGCGGCACGCCTGCGATGCCGTCCGACACCACATAGCTGATGGTGACGCGCTCCGTGGCCGCCGGTGGTGCGAGATAGACCCAGCCGCCCTTGGTGGGAACCAGCATGCCGGCGGAGACGACCAGCTTCTGGACATCCAGCGCCTGCCCGTCGGGATCGCTGGCGCCGGCGAGCAATGCCGCGAGCGGGATGAAGACCGCCTGCGCGACGGAGACGTTGGGCAGGGTCACCGGGTCGCCGACCCGGGGCGGACGGTTGCGGCTGGTGTCGTCGTCGCCTTCCTCGTCGGCTTCCGATCTGGCGGACGAGCCACCTCCTCCTCCGCCGCCCCCGCCACCTCCTGCGGCAGGTGCGGGCATTGCTTTCCGTGGCGCCGGCCCGTCCGCCTCCGCGCGGCCGGGCCAGGGGGCGGGCAGGGGGGCCATATCGTCCGAGGGCTGCCGCATGGCTGCGCCGGAGCGACCGAGGCGGCCCGGCATGTCGGGCAGCATGGGCGCGTCGGCGAACGAAGCCGTTTCCGGCAGGCGTGGACTGAAGGGCTCGTCGGTCTCGTCTGCCGGCGGCTCTTCCTCCTCCGCGACGGCGGCGGATGCGGGCGCCGTCTCGGGCGAAGGCGCCTCGGGCTCGCCCCGGGGGGGCTCCGGCCCGGGCGGGGGCTCGGGCTTGGCCTCGGCGCCGGTGGTGCCGGCGGCGAGAAAGGCGAGCGCGCCGGCAAGGCCGGCGCTGAACAGGGCGGCGACACGTCCGCCCGGCTTCTCGTCGTGGGTCCGGTAGATCTCGGCGGGTGTGCGTTGCGCGCCGCCGGCGCGGGTGCCCTTCACGATGATCATGTCACGCTCCCGAATTCATGTGCCCGAATTCACGCGCCCACGGCCTGGAGGGGCGTCGGGGCGGTCTCATGGGTGGTCCCTTGGACCGGGGCGACCTGCGGCTTCCCGGCCGTCCGTCCGTCCACCGCCTCCAGCCGCAGCACCTCTTCCTTCGGACCGAAGGCTGCGAGGCGTCCGTTCTGAACCAGTCCGACGAGATCCACCGCGGCAAGCGCGCTCGGCCGGTGGGCCACCACCACGCAGATGCCGCCCCGCGCGCGGATCGCGGTGATGGCGTCGCGAAGCGCCGTCTCGCCGTCGGAATCCAGATTGGCGTTGGGTTCGTCCAGCACCACGAGGAAGGGGTTGCCGTAGAGCGCGCGGGCAAGGCCAATGCGCTGGCGCTGGCCGGCCGAGAGGGCCGCTCCCTCCGAGCCGAGGGGGGTCTGGTAGCCCTCGGGCAGGCGCAGGATCATCTCGTGGACCCCGGCGGCCTTCGCCGCCTCCACCACCGCCGCATCGTCGCGGACGCTGGCGAGGCGCGAGATGTTCTGCGCCACGGTGGCGTCCAGCAGGCAGACATTCTGCGGCAGGTATCCCAGATGCCGGCCGATGGCTTCCTCGGTCCATTGGCCGATCTCCGCATCGTCGAGGCGCACGGCCCCGCGCAGGCATGGCCAGATGCCGGTGAGGGCGCGCACCAGCGTGGTCTTGCCCCCCGCGCTCGGCCCGATGATGCCGGCCGCCTGCCCGGCTCGGATCTCGAAGGCGACCTCGCTGAGCAGCACCTGTCCGTTGCCCGGAGCGGCGACGGTGATCTTCTCCACCTTCAGGGAGGCGCAGGGGGCGGGCAGCTCCATCCGCTCCGGCAGCTTGCCAAGGGCGACGATGGTTTCGCGCAAGCGCCCGAAGGCCTGCCGCGCGCCCACGAAGCCGCGCCAGTTGCCGATGGCGAGGTCCACCGGCGCCAGCGCACGGCCGCCGGCCACCGATGCGGCGATGATGCCGCCCGCCGACATGTCGCCATGGATGGTGAGATAGGCGCCAAGGCCCAGCGTCGCCGATTGCAGCACCATGCGCAGCACCCGCGACACGGCGCCGAACGCGCCGGTGAGGTCGTTGGACCGGGTCTGCAGGGCGAGGTGCTCCATGTTGGCAACGCGGAAACGCTCGACGGCATCGCCGGCGAAGCCCATGGCTTTGAGCACCTCGGCGTTGCGGGCGTTGGAATCGGCGATGGTGTTGCGCACCAGCGCCGCCTTGCGCGTGGCCACCGCATGGCGGCGCGACACCAGCTCGCTCGCCAGCGCCAGCATGGTGAGCACCACGGCGCCGCCGAGCACCAGCGCTCCCAGCCAGGGGTGCAGGATGTAGACGAAGGCCACGTAGATCGGCACCCACGGCAGGTCGAACAGGGCGCCGGGCCCGGTGCTGCCGAGGAAGTTGCGCACCGTGTCCACGTCGCGGCCGCGCTCGATGGCCTCGGTGGTGGAAAAGCCGAGGCGCGGCATGTCCACCACTACCTTGTGGGCGATGGGCGCCACCGATCTGTCGAAGCGCGCCCCCACCCGCACCAGCACCTGCGAGCGGATGAGGTCGAACGCCCCCTGGAACACATAGAGCCCGAGCGCCAGCACCGAGAGCGCGATGAGGGTCGGGATGCTGCCGGAGGTGAGGGCCCGGTCGTAGACCTGCATCATGTAGAACGAGCCGGTGAGCGCCAGGATGTTGATGACGCCGGAGACGATGAACAGGAACACCGCCATGCTGCGGAAGCCGGCCGTGAGCTTCTTCAGGTCTTGTTCGCGGGCCGTGCGGGATTTGGCGGATGTGCTGGAAGAGGTCGCCATGGTGGGCCGCCCTGATGAACCCCTTGAGGGGACGCGGGAAAGAGGCGGGGGCCGAGGTGCCCCCGCCGGGAACGATCACAGCACGAGGTGTTCCGGCTTCACGTCGTGCCGCCCCGCGATCTCGATGCGGAAGTCGGCGGTGGCGTCGTTGTCCACCGAGCCCGCGATTACGGTGACTTCCCCCGCCTCGGTGGTCTCGACCGTGACGGCCACCTGCGCCGGTCCGCTGAGCGGGCCGTTGACCAACGTGAAGGCCTGGTCGCCCGTCATGCCCCGGTTCGCGTCGATGGCGGAGAGGTCGATGCGGTCGCCGGGCTCGAAGCCAAGGATCGTGTCGCCATCCGCCGCCCGCGCCGAGCGGAAGACGAAGACATCGTCGCCCTCGCCACCGTCCATCACATTGGCGCGGCGGCCCGCGATGAGGGTGTCGTCGCCGGAGCCGGTGGCCACGTTCTGGCCCTCCCGGTTGCCCCAGCCGCCCCAGCCATGATGGCCGTGGCCGCCATCGCCCCGCTGGTCGAGGGCGACGGTGAGGTCGGCGGTGGCGGTGGACTGGTCCAGCGTATGGTGGGCCGGCATGCTGCGCGGTCCCTGCCCGGCGTCCGAGGCGTCCGGCGCACTGGTGGCGGCGAGGCTGGGAAGGCCATCGTCGTCATCATTGCGGGTGTCCTCCCTCCGGTCGAACCGGCTGCGGTGGTGCCCGTTTCCGTCGAGCCGTCCGCTGGCTGGTGCGTCGCTGGCGTCGTCGGTGCCGCTGGTGTCGGTGGTGCCGGCGATTTGCGTCGTGACTTGCGTCGTGCTTTGGGCGTCGTCGTCCGCATGGCGCGGGCCGCGATCGTCGCCGAAGCGGTCGAGGAAGGCGGTGATCTTCTCCATGAGGCCTGCCAGGGCATCGCCGCCGCGCCCGCCGAAGAGCTGCTCCAGGAAGGCCGCGATGGCGGCGGCCGGAGTCTGGGGCGTGGACGGCGCCGGGGGCGTGGGGGCGTTGTCGCCGTCCCCGTCGTTTTCGGCAACGTCATCGTCGTCGTCTACATGGTCGTCCTCTTCTTCATCGTCGTTCCCGGTCCCGTCCTCCTCGTCCGCGTCTTCGGGCGTTTCGGTGTCGAAGACGCTTTCGGCGAGGCCCTGAAGGCCAGTGTTGCGCAGGATGATGTCCGAGAACTCCTGTCCGTCGATGAAGTCTTCGTAGAAATCGAAGGCTTCGAGGCGGTCCTGATAGTAGAAGCGGTCGGCTTCCTGGAGCCGGTCGAACTGCTCGTGCAGGATGGTCCAGAAGGTCTGGCCCACCATGCCGCCGTTCACATGGGTCTCGGCGAGGCCGCCCACCCACAGGTCGACCCGATCGATACCCTTGACGATCTTGGCCCCGTTGTCGCCGTCGAGGAGCGTGATGTCCGGATTGATGGCGACGAAGGCGGCGATGTCCTCCGGCGTGTCCAGGACAAGGTCGGGATAGGCGGCCTTGAACTGGGCGATGACCGTGTCGGAGAGGCCGTTGCGCTGCTGGAAGTCCTCCCAGGAGGCATAGGCCGTCATGGCGCCGGCATGGCCCACCGCCTCCTGCACATAGGGGTCGGTGGAGGTGGCAAGGTCCATACGGACCTGGTTCAGGGTGCCGAGGCCCACATCGCGGCCGCGGGCAAGGTTGAAGGAGAACAGGTCGGCGTTGAGCCGCACCAGGTCGTTGCGCACGGCGTCCACGATGTTGAAGTCCACCGCCTCCGCCGGCTGGCCGACAATGCCACCGAGGATGGCGTTGACGCCGAGCTGCTCGTAGCCGGGCTGCGGCGTGTAGTAGGCGGTGGGGTCGGTGGTGAAGGCGCTGGCGTCGTTGGTGGGGTTGAGGAAGGCGTCGAACAGCGCCACCTGCCTCGGCTGGCCGTTGGCGTCGAGCACGGTCAGGGTCTGGCCGATCAGCGAATGGCCGAAGCGGTAGGCAGCCGCGGCGAACTCGTGGGAGATGCCGGGGTCGGCGTCCGGATTGTAGCCGCCATGGCCGTGGTCGCCGTCGCCGCGCATGCCGCCGAGCAGCTTGTCAGTGAACTCGGTGAAGACCACGCGCTGGTATTCGGCCTCGTTGAGCACCTTGGCGGCGTCGAACAGCTCCTGGTCGGTGCCGTCGAACCCCGCGACCTTGAGCTGGTCCACGTGGAAGTTGTGGTTCCGCGCCCAGATGGTGTGCACCGAGGTCAGCGCGAAATTCTCGTTGGTCCGTCCGTCGCCCGCCACGTAATTGTCGAGCAGGTTCATGAACGGGTTGGTGTCCAGCAGCAGGGCCTGGCCCGAGCCCATGAAGTCGCCTGCGAGCTTTGCCACCACTCCTGCGTTGAAGCTGCCATCCGGATTGAAGAGATCCGCCGTGACCCCGGGCGAGACCTCGAAATCCGTGACATAGTCGCGGAAGGAGACTGTGCCGCCGGGCAGGGACGGGTCGGTGAAGACCGTGTTGTTGTCCCAGTGGTGCTGGAGTACTTCCCGCAGGGTCGGCAGCAGGGCGAAGGTCGGGCTGGACGGGTCCGGCGCGCCCTTCAGGAGATAGGACGAGAGCCCGCCCTCGCCGTCGCCCTGCCGTAGGAACTGGCCGACCAGCCCGTGCGAGCCATAGGCCTGGTTCTGGTCCACGAAGGCGGTGGTCTTGTTGACATGCTGCGGCGTGCCGTCGGCATCGAAGCCCACCACCTCGGCGCGGGTGAGATCGGCCGGATTGCCGGAGCCCGGCGCCCCGGTGCCGGCCCCGCCGATGGCGATCTTCCCGTTGGCCGCGTTCTTGGCGATGAAGTCGAGGCCGTGGTCGAAATACTGTCCGAACGCCATGAAGAAGATGTTGGCGCCCTCGGCATTGGTCGGCAGGCCCGCCTCCTGGGTGCCGATGAGGTTGGAGATGGTGCGCGGGTCGAGCCCGTCGAAGATGGGGTTGAGGGCGCGATTGCCGGTGGCGGCGTCCAAGTCGCCGTAGCGGGCCTGGGTGAGGCGCAGGAACAAGGTGTCCGACTTGCCGTAGTCCGGATTTTCCACATTGTTGCCGGCGCCGGAGATGGCGCGCGGGCCGAGCGCGTTCTCGGCGTCGTCGTCGCCTGGGAAGGGCAGGAGGCCGGCGATGAGCTTCTTCAGCCCCTCGATGTCGCGTGGGGTGAGGGCGAAGGCGCCGGTGGGGCCGCCGTCATCACTGCCGCCGGGTGTCCCGGGATTGGTCCCGGGGGTGCCCGTGAAGGTGATGGACGCTCCGTCGAACACGTCCTGCGACCGCGGCGTGCCGATGACCGTGTCGTTGCCGCCGTTGGAGCGGAACACCACCCGGTGCGCCGAGGTGAGGGCCCGGATGTCCACCGTGTCGTCACCCGCGCCGCCCTCCAGCGTGATGGTGCTGGTGGAGAGCGAGGTGGTGCCGAAATTGCCGTGCGGCACGAAGGTGTCGCCGCCGCCGAGGCCGTTGATGACGATCTCCTCGACATTGTCCAGTTCGGCAATGACGGCGGCGGTGTTGGTGCCGTTGCGGGTGATGACGATCTCCGTCGTCCCGGCGAGCCCGGTGATGCCGGCGGCGGTGGCCTCCGCCACCGTCCAGATGTGGAACGTCTCCGCGCTGCTGTCGCCGGCGATATGGACGGTGTCGGTGCCGGCCCCGCCGTCCATGAGGTCCCGCCCGTCGCCCACGCGCCACAGGATGGTGTCGGTGCCGGCGCCGCCGTTGGCGGTGTCGTTTCCGGCGCCGCCCACCAGGATGTCGCTGCCGCCGTTGCCGTTCAGGGTGTCGGCGCCGGCGAAGCCGAGCAGGATGTCGGCGCGGTTGGTCTGCAGGATGCCGGTGCCCCCATTGAGGGTGTTGGTGGCGCTGGTCACCACGGTGTAGTCGGTGCCGGCGAAGCGCATCTGCTCGATCGCCGTCAGCGTGTCCGTGCCCTCCGCCCCGGTGAGGTCGGTGACCACGATGTCGGCGCCCGACTGGGCGAAGGTGAAGTTGCGCGCGCTGCCGGCATGGACGGCGGTGTCGTTTCCATTGCCGCCGCGCAGCGTGTCGTTTCCGGCGCCGCCATTGAGCGTATCGCTGCCGCCGAGGCCGTCGAGTACATCATTGCCGGCGGCGCCGTTCAGCGTGTCGTTGCCCCCGACGAGGCCGAGGAAGCCGCCCGGATTGCCACCGGTGGCGATGTCGTCGCCGGCGGTCCCGGCGAAGGTGTTGTTGATGGCGTTCGCCCCGGCGAAGAGGTCGCCCACCACCCCCGTCGGCGCGGAGGTGACGCTCTCGCTGTAGCCGTCGCCGTCGGTGAAGGAGACCGCGACGCGCAGCAGCGCACCCACCTGGGCCTGGGCTGGCGTGAACGCCGCCGCGGTGCCGCCCTGGCCGGTGGGGATGTTGGTCCAGGTGGTGCCGGCATCAGTGGAGACCTGCCATTGGTAGGCGAAGGGACCAAGGCCATTGGCGTCGACGATCGCGCCCACGTTCACCGTCAGCGCCTGCCCCTCGGTGGGGGTGAGGTCGCTGATCGCCGGCGCGCCGGCAGCCGGGCTGTTGGGATCGGGGAAGAGGTCGGCCACCGTCACCGTGCCGTCGGCGAACTGGATGAGCTCCATGTTGCTCAGCCGGTCGGTGTCGTCGGAGACGCGGGCGCGGCCGGTCCTCGGGTCGATGACCCCGGGGGTGACCGTGACATGGGTGACCGTGACCGTGCCGTCGGCGTTGGGCGTCAGGGTGTAGTTCTCCTGGAGGTCCCAGAAGACCGCGGTATCGACGGCCCCGGGTGTGGTGTCGGTGAGCACCTCGCGCACGATATGGAGCTGCGAGGGCGTGATCTTGCGATCCACCATCAGCTCGAACACTGACTTGCCGGCCCAGTCCGCGTTGGCGAAGTTCGTCGGGAAGACGTGGGAGAGGCTGTCGATGGTGGCAATCTCGTTGGCGGCGCTGTTGGCGGCCCCCGGCGCGGTGATGCGGATGCGCACGTTGAGCCAGGCGTCGCCGTCCAGCACGTCGTTGCCGCCATTGCCTTCCAGCAGGTCCGAGCCGCCGCCGCCGAGCAGGATGTTGCCGCCGGTGAAGGCGATGATGGCTTCCAGCTCGGCCGCGCTCGCACCGACAGGGGCGGCCGCCACCAGCGGGCCGAGCAACTGGCGCAGGCCGTCGATGCGGTTGACGCCGGCCTGGGTCAACTCGTCGTTGAAGAAGACGCCCTCGTTGACCGCGGTCACGGGTGCGCCGGGCACCGGCGGCGTCGCGGTGCGGTCGTCGCCGATGAGGGTGTCGTCGTTCTGCCAGCCGGACAGCGCCTCCACCTTGTCGAAGCGATTGCGCAGGACGTCCTGCTGCTCGGTGGTGAAGATCTGGATGCGCATGTCGGCATAGCCGTTGATGTTCGCACCCTGGAAGGTGGCCCAGTCGAAGCCGAACATGCCCTCGTTGCGCATGACGCTCTCGCCCTGGACCATGATGTCGTCGCCGGATTCGGCATCGAAATCATGCTCGTCGGAGCCGGCGAACATCACGTCGTGGCCGAGGATGTTCGAGTTGAAGAAGAGCTGGGAATTGTCGCCGGCGGTGGTGTCGAAGCCGGCGCCGGCCTCGATCCAGTCGTCGCCTTCATTGCCGAGCAGGAAGTCGACGCCCGCGCCGCCGAGGATGAAGTCATCGCCTTCGCCGCCGAAGACTTCGGTATCGTCCACGCCGACGAAGATGGCATCCTTGCCGGTGCCACCCATGAGGATATCGAGGCCGTTGGAATTGGCGATCACGTCGTCGCCGGCCTCGCCCTTCAGGAAGTCGCCGGTGTCGCCGGAGTCGGTGATGATGTCGTCGCCGGCGCCGCCATTGACGAGATCGACGCCGGCCCCCGCCTCGATGCGGTCGTTGCCGGCGTCGCCCCAGATAGAATCGTCGCCGAAGTCGGCGATGATGATGTCGTCGCCATTGGTGCCGCCGATGTTGACGTGCTCGCCGCCGGTGAAGCGCAGGAAGTTGGTGTCGAGGCCGGGGGTGGCCGGGTTGTCGCGCTGCACCTTGCCGCGCCCCATGCCCTCCAGCACCGGGTCGTTGCCGGTGGGGTCGGGCTCCAGCTGCATGGCGGCGTTGACCTCCAGGTAGTGGTCGTAGCGCGCGAAGATGTCGATACCCACATGCCGCGCCACGATGTCGTCCGGCGTGCCGCGGATGCCGTCCGGGCCGGGATCGGCAAGATCGGTGTTGGCTAGGATCAGCTTGGAGAAGGAATTCTGCTCCAGGGCATTGAGGAAGTTCAGGCCCTGGGTGCGGGTGAGGTAGTAGAAGCGGTCGCCGTCCTGCAGGTTTTCAAGCTGCGCCTCGAATACCGCGTTGAAGGTGGAGCCGAGCATGCCGCCGAACGGCATCTCCTTCTCCGCAAGGCCGCCGATCCACAGGTCGATGGCGTTGACGCCGGTTTCCGCCGCCGGGCCGTTGAGCCAGGCGATGCGCTCGGCACGCTCGGCCGCCGTCTCGCCGGCGACGCCGAACACGAGGTCCCACGCCGCCGCGCGCTTGTCCTCGGACGTGGTGGCGGCGGTGATGCTGGCGTGGGTGCCGTAGGCGGCGATGAAGTTCACCACCGACAGCGGGTTCTTCAGGTTCGCCGCGAACTCCACCCAGTTCTCGTAGGGCGTGAGGAAGCTTGATCCGGTGGCGGCATAGAGCTGCGCCCGCGCGTCGTTGAGGGAGGGCACGCCGGTGTCGCGGCCGCGGGCGATGTTGATGGCGGCAAGATCCAGCGGCAGGCCCAGCAGGTTGTTGCGCAGCGCGCCGGTGACGAACTCGTCGATCTCGTTGCCGCGCTGCATGGACATGCCGTGGATGAGGGCGGCAGTCGCCTGGTCCGAGGTGCCGAGGCTTGCGAAGGCGGTGGGGTTCAGGAAGGCCTCGATGAGGCCCATCTCCGTCACCTGGCCATTGCCGTCCACCATCGCGATGTTCTCGGTGAGCATCGAATGGCCGAAGCGATAGACCGTGTGCGCGAACTCCGCGAAGATGGCGGGATTGATGTCGGTGACGCTGTTGAAGACGAACGGGTCGATGGCCGGCTGGATCTTGCGTGCGAATTCTTCAAACACCAGGTGCTGGTACTGCATCTCGGTGGCGAAGCGCGCCGCCTGGAACAGGCGTTCGCCGTCCCAGCTCAATGTGTTCGCATAGTCGAGCTGCTCCAGCTTGGTCATCCCGGCGAAGCCCTCCGGCAGCCCGGAGATGTCGCCGGCCAGCCATTCGTTGATGAAGGTGGTGTCGCCGGAATTGAGGATGGTGAGTTTCTGCGCGTCCACCTGCCGGTTATGCTCGGAATGGAAGACGTGGTGGACGGCGGTGAGGCCGATATTCTCGTTCCCGCGCCCGTCGCCGGTGATGTAGTGCAGGTTCAGCAGTTCGCCGTCGTAGGCGCCGGGCTGGAGCGGCACCTCGGCCCCGTCGATAACGCCGTTGCCGTCCAGGTCGCCATTGACGACACCGTCCGCATCCTCGGTCTTCAGCGCCCCGGTCTGGCTGTTGATGGGGCTGGCCGCGTGGGCGATGTCGTCGAGGAAAGCGTGACCGGTGCGGATGGCGCCCGCCGTGAAGGTATTCACCGGTGCATCCGCCGTGCCCGAGACCACCACGTCGTCCGCCGTGTTGGGAATGCCGTCGGTGCCGAGGCCGACGATGACCTGCGCGTAGCCGTCCGCATTGGGAATGAAGCGGCCGTAGGCATCGGTGCGCAGCAGCGGCAGGTTCACCACGTCGCCGTCCGTGAGCTCGATGCCGAGCATCTCGCGGGCTTGTGCCTTCACGTCGCCCCAGGTGGGCAGGCCGCCATCGGCGCCGTTGAGCAGGCGTCCGGTGGCCACGCTCTTGCCGTCGGTCCCGGTGGCGTATTCGCGCAGGAACACCTGGTGGGAGGGGTGGGAAGTGTAGGTCTGGTTCTGGTCCACGAAGGGCGTGGTGGTGTTCACCGCCTCGTGGGTGGTGTCGTCGGCGGTGCCCATCACGCCGTCCGCCCCCGGCCCTGCGACCGGGGTGGAGCGCGTAAGCACCATGAAGGCGTTCTGCGGCGACACCTCGTCGCCCGATCCGGCGATGCCGTCCGGCCCGTGGGTGACGAGGGGGTCGTCGGCGGCCAGCGGGACGAAGATGGTGCCGTTGCCGCCCTTGGAGATCAGGTCGAGGCCGTGGTCGAAGAACTGGCCGAAGAAGGTCATCCAGCTGCTGAAGGGCGTCGACAGGCCTTCGTCCGGCGCCACGTTGGGGATGACGAGGGAGCCGTTCTCCTGCTCAAGGCCCTTGGCGGCCAAGAGCGCGTCGAAGGTCGCTTGTGCAGTGTCCTTCGACGCTTGGTCGGCGCCGGGATCGGAGAGCACCACCATGAGCGCGGCATGGCCGTCGCGCACCTGCTCGAGATCCCCGCCGGCGCCGTAGATGGTGGTGGAGCCAGCGAAGGTGAGGGCGGCGACGATGGCGGCGGGATTGTTGAAGCTCATGTCGGCCACGAGGTTCGAGATGAGCCTCGGGTCGGCGTCCGCCACGTTGCCGGCGGCGCCATAATCGGTATTGGTGACGGTGCCGCCCGGTCCGAGATTCATCTGGTCGCCGTCGGCGTCGTTGATGAAGGTGGGGTCGAGCATGCGCGGCATGGGCTGGTCCGCCGCGCCCCAGGTTTCACGACCATCGACGATGTTGTTGTAGGTGCCGTCCACCGTGCGCAGCCCGAAGGGCGTCTTGGGATCGGGAATGGCGCGCGGCGCATTCGGGTCGAACGCCGGAGACAGGTACCAGGCGGGATCGGCGATCACGTTGCCGTTGGCATCGAGCCGGATGTCCGTCAACGGGATACCCGCTGCATGGGCCTCCGAGATCTTGATCTGCTGCAGGATGAATTCGAGATCGTTGCGGACCAGCTGGACCATGACGCCCTCCGTCGGTGGCAGCCCCCGCACGCGGAACACCTTCCCGGCAGGGTTCAGGACTTTCAGGGGAGCGGGGCTTTTCGCGGCGGCCAATATGTCTTTGGCTGCGGACGAAATTGCCGCTACCCTGAATGCACAAGTCGTCATGATGGTGAACACGTCGTGGAAACCGACATAGACCAGAAGGTCTCGCGCTCTGGCCCCGCCCATTACCGGGGAAATCCCAGTTCTGTTGGATGGGAAAAGAACCGACTTTGGTCGGTATTACGTCCCGGGACTTTGGTCGGTCTGTGGGGGCGGCTTGGACTTCGCATCCAGTTCCTGCTGGCCGCCTCGCTCCTGTTCGCCGCCTCCATGCTGGTGCTCGGCGCGTGGATCCAGAGCCGCATCGAAACCGATTGGCGGCAGAGCGCCATCGCCGCCACCGGCCGCTTCCTCGACGACGCGCTGGGCGATCATGTGGGCGAGCTCATGTCCCATCCCGATCCCAGGTCCGGCGAGACCGCGCGATGGCTGACCGCCGAGATCGCCGGCACCCTCGGCAAGGAGTTCGCGGCGATCACGATCTGGAGCACGCAGGGGACGCAGGTCTTCTCCACCCGCCGGCACGCCATGGAAGAGGCGCTGCCGCCTGAGGTGCGCACGGGCGTGCTTGCGGGCGAGACCATGGCGCGGCCGTGGGGAACCGCCTTCCACGCCGAGCGCAGTGCTTACATGCGCGTCTATGCCCCGGTCTTCGATCCGGTGACCGGCGCGGTTGCCGCCATCGCCGGCGCGGACCAGCGCAGCGACGAGATTGAGCGCCTGGCGCGCGCCGAGAGCCTGAAGACCTGGCCCATGGTGGGCGCCGCGACCGTGGTCATGGTCGGTTTCCTTTATCTGCTCGTCACCAATGCGGCGGCGACCATCGAGCGGCAGCGGGCGGCGCTGGTGCGGCAGGCGCAGCGTGCGCGTCTCCTCGGCCGGCGCAGCGCCGTGCTGGCGCGCCTCGCCGAGCAGGCGCGCCACGATGCCATGGTCGCCATCGAGAAGACCCTGGCGCGGGTAGGGTCCGACATCCATGACGGGCCGATCCAGCGCCTCGCCATCCTCGCCCTGCGGCTGGGGGAGAGCGAGGCGGCGCGGGGGCTGGGCGCCGACCTGCAGCAGGTGGTGGCGGAACTGCGCGACATCACCACCGGCCTCGCCCTGCCGGAGCTTGAGGACGAGGACCTCGAGGGCGCCATCCGGCTCGCGGTCTCAGGGCATGAGAAGATCACCGGTGGGCCGGTGGCCCTGCGCCTCGGCGCCCTGCCGCCGCAGGTGCGCAAGTCCGTGAAGGTGTGCGCCTTCCGCATCGTGCAGGAGGCCTTGTCCAACGGCTTCCGCCACGGCGGCGGTGCGGGACAGGCGGTGCAGGCGCGGGCGCGGGAGGGCTATCTGGTGCTCACCATCAGCGATGCCGGGCCCGGCTTTCCCGATGTCCCACCGCAGCCGGGCGGCCGGCCCTGCCTCGCGAGCCTTGCCAGTCGGGTGGAGGCGATGCGGGGCGAGATCCGCGTGGGGTGCGAGGACCCCCATGGCGCGCGGGTGGAGGTCTTGCTGCCCCTCGGTCTGCGCCCGGCCCGCTCCGCCGGCGCGCCGTAGCAAGGGGAGGGGGCTCTGCACGCCCTTTGGGCGGTTTGGCCGGAACCGTGGGCGTTGTGTCCTTCATTCGTCGCAAAAAGCGGTGTAGACAGCGACGCCCGGCGCCGGCGCAGAAACCCCCGCGCGCCGATGATGGAGAGCCACCATGGCGGACGCAAAGGCAAGGATCGCAGTTCTCGGCGCCTCGGGCTACACCGGGTCCGAGCTGGTGCGCCTGCTGCTGCGCCATCCCCGCGTGGAGCTGGTGGCGCTCACGGCGGACCGCAAAGCCGGCCAGACCATGGCCGAGGTCTTCCCCCAGTTCGCCCCGTTTGCGCTGCCGAAGCTCGTGACCATCGACGAGGTCGACTTCAGCGGCGTGGACCTGGTGTTCTGCGCGCTGCCCCACGCCACCACCCAGCTGGTGATCAAGAAGGTGTTCGATGCCGCGCCCAACGTGAAGGTGGTGGACCTCTCCGCCGACTTCCGCCTGAAGGACCCCGGCGCCTACGAGCAGTGGTATGGCCACCCCCACCAGGCGCTGGAGCTGCAGCAGGAGGCGGTGTTCGGCCTCGTGGAGATCTATCGCGACGACATCCGCAAGGCGCGGCTGGTCGCCAATCCCGGCTGCCACTCCTCCACCGCCATCCTGCCCATCGTGCCGCTGCTGGAAGCCGGCGCCATCGATCCCGAGAGCATCGTGGTGGATTCCAAGACCGGCATGTCGGGTGCCGGCCGCTCCGCCAAGGAGGCCATGCTGTTCTCCGAAGTGTCGGAGGGCATCCACGCCTATGCGGTCTCCGGCCACCGTCACATGGGCGAGCTGGACCAGGAATTCTCCAAGGCGGCGGGCCGTCCCGTGGCCCCCATGTTCGTGCCGGTGCTGGCACCCATGAACCGGGGCATCTACGCCACTATCTTTGTGCGCACCACCGGCGTGCGGGCCGAGGACCTGCACTCCATCCTCGCCGATTATTACAAGGGCGAGCCCTTCGTGCATGTGCTGCCGTTCGGGCAGGTGCCTCAGTCTCGGCACGTGCGCGGCTCGAACATGGTGTTCCTGGGCGTGGCGGAGGACCGCAATCCCAGCCGGGCCATCATCGTCTCGACCCTGGACAACCTGGTGAAGGGCGCCTCCGGCCAGGCGGTGCAGAACATGAACCTGGTGCTCGGCTTCCCCGAGACCCTGGGCCTCGACCAGATCGCCCTCATGCCCTGAGCGGGGAGGCCGCCGCGAGCGGCCTCGTCCGTTTCCCGGGAAGGGGCCGTCAGCGGCCCATCTGGCGTTGCATCACTCGAGGTGCTGACCGGGTGCGCCACGGCTCGGCGCCTCGAAGCCGATAGTCCTGTTTCCAAAAGATGATGGGTCGTCCGTGGGTCGCGATGGGCGGCGCGCTTAGGTTGTTGCACGCTCTCCGTGCCGTCGCCCCGCGGTCGCACTGATCTGCCGTAGCGTCAATTCTGTCCGGATAGTTCCCGGCCTGCGGTCGCCGGCAGACCACGCGGGCGTTTTGTCATCGCATCTTATTGCTTTGCTGCTCTTTGTCGTATCCGCCGGTCCGGCGCAGGCGATGCAAACTCAAGTCTAGTCGCCAGATGTGATGGGGCAGGCTAGCTTCCCTATCAACCCATCGCGATTCCCTTTCATTGTCGGACATCCCATGAGCTTCCTCATTTGCCTTGCCGCGCTCGGCTTCCTGATGCTGGTGGCCTATCGCGGCTTCAGCGTCATCCTGTTCGCGCCCGTGGCGGCCATCGGCGCCGTCCTGCTGACGGATCCGTCGGCTGTCCCCGTCATCTTTTCCGGCCTGTTCATGGAAAAGATGGTGGGCTTCATCAAGCTCTACTTCCCCGTGTTCCTGCTGGGCGCGGTGTTCGGCAAGCTCATCGAGCTGTCGGGCTTCTCGCGCTCCATCGTCTCCTCCATCGTGAAGCTGCTGGGGCCGGCGCGGGCCATCCTGTCCATCGTGCTGGTGGGCGCGGTGCTCACCTACGGCGGCGTATCGTTGTTCGTGGTGGTGTTCGCCATCTACCCGTTCGGCGCGGAGATGTTCCGCCAGGTGGGCATTCCCAAGCGGCTCTTGCCGGCAGTGGTGGCGCTGGGTGCCTTCTCCTTCACCATGGACACGCTGCCCGGCACCCCGCAGATCCAGAACATCATCCCCACCACCTTCTTCAAGACCACGGCCTATGCCGCGCCCATCCTCGGCATCGTCGGCTCCATCTTCATGCTGGTGGTTGGCATCAGCTACCTGGAGTTCCGCCGTCGCCAGGCCCAGAAGAAGGGCGAAGGCTACGGCGAGGGCCACATCAACGAAGTGGTGGTGGACGAGAGCGTGCCGCTGGTCTCGCCCTTCCTCGCGCTGCTGCCGCTGGTGGTGGTGGGCATCGCCAACCTCATCTTCGCCCGGTACATCCCCGGCTGGTTCGGCACTACCGCGAGCGCCACCCTGGTGGACGGCGCCGCGGCGGTGAGCGTGCCCACCGGCACCTGGGCCGCCATCTGGTCGGTCCAGGCGGCGCTGCTGCTGGGCATCCTCACGGTGGCGGTGTTCGGCTTCAAGGCAATCGCCGGCAAGTTCGCCGGCGGCTCCAAGGATGCGGTTGCCGGCGCTCTGCTCGCCAGCCTGAACACGGCGACGGAATACGGCTTCGGCGCGGTGATCGCGGCGCTGCCCGGCTTCCTCGTCATCAAGGGGGCGCTGAGCGCCATCCCCAACCCGCTGGTGAACGAGGCGATCACGGTGACGACGCTGGCCGGCATCACCGGCTCGGCTTCGGGCGGCCTGTCCATCGCGCTCGCGGCCATGTCGGAGCAGTTCATCGCCCAGGCCAATGCCCACGGCATCCCGCTCGAGGTGATGCACCGCGTCGCCTCCATGGCCTCCGGCGGCATGGACACGTTGCCGCACAACGGCGCCGTCATCACCCTGCTGGCGGTGACCGGCCTGTCGCACCGCCAGTCCTACGGCGACATTTTCGCCATCACCCTCATCAAGACGGCGGCGGTATTCTTCGTCATCGGCTTCTTCTATCTGACCGGGCTTTATTGATCTGGTTGTATTGAGCGGGCACCTCTCCCCCGTTATGTTGCGATGCACAAACGGGCGGGGATGGGGCACCGATGGCGGACGCTGACGGGCGAGTGATCGCCGTTGCCAACATGAAGGGGGGCGTCGGCAAGACCACCACGGTGGTCATGCTGGCGGAAGGGCTGGCCGAGGCCGGGCACAAGGTGGTGGTGCTCGACCTCGACGCCCAGGCCAACGCCTCCTACTGCTTCGCCCCGGACGACCAGCTGAAGGTCATCCTGGAACAGCGCCGGTCGGTGACATCCTTCCTCGCCGACCGTCTGCTCTACGGCGACCGCGCGCCCATCACCGACTATCTGGCGCGCGACATCTCCCACGTCATGAAGGCCGGCGAGCCGCTGGCCATCGACATGGTGGTGGCCAGCCCCCGCCTGCGCCTTTTGGAGCGGGAGATCGTGCTGCGCCTCACCGAGAAGAATTACGGCATCCGTTCGCTGGAGGGGCAGTCGCTGAAGGTGCTTCAGGAGGCGCTGGCCGTGCTGCGGGCGCGCTACGACTATGTGGTGTTCGATTGCGCCCCCGGCATCTCCGCCTTCACCGAGGTGGCCATCCGGCTTGCCGACATGGTGGTGGTGCCCACCATCCCCGATTATCTTTCAACCCTCGGCTTTGATGCCTTCCGCGCCTCGGTGTGGGAGAATGCCCACGTCACCCGCTCCGCGCTGCCGCAGCCCAAGCGGCGGCCGGTGGTGCTGGCGAGCCGGGTGAACGGCAACAAAATCCAGCATCGCGAGACCCTCGCCAGCCTGCGCAACGAAGCGAACGAGCCGGACGCAGTGTTCGAGATGTTCGATCTGGAGGTGGACAACCAGGCGTCCATCGAGCGGGCCATGGATCCGGAGAATTTTCCCTATGCGCCCACGTTCGAGCAGAAGTGGAACCGGGCGCTGGGTCAGGTGCGCGACCTCGTGAGCGAGACACGGAGACGGCTCGATGAGTGAGGAAACCGATTTCTTCCGGCTGATCGGGGCCATCGGCGGCAACGCCGCGCTGTTTTCCGCTGCCGGCAATGCCGCGCGCAAGGCGGTGAACGAGATCGTGCGCGCCCAGCTCGTCGCCGATGGCACCACGCTGGAGGAGGTTCGGCAGATCCGCGCTTTGCTCGGCCCGGCGGCCTTCGCCGAGGCGCTAGATGGGGTGCCGGCCCCGAAGACCAAGGCCCTGCTCACCCGTGCGGATCCCCACGGGCCGGCGCTGGCCCAGCCGGGGGATCGCATCAAGGCCCTGCTCGCCCTCGCCGATGGCAGCCGTCCGCCCGCCGCCGCGCCCGAGAAGCCGGCGAAGAAGGTGGCTTCGAAGAAGGCGCCCGCTCCGAAGGAGCCCGCGGCCGAAGCCCCGGCCCCGCGCAAGCGCAAGATCACCGGCCGCGCGGCGCTGCGGGTGTCCGAGGAGCGCTGAGCGGGCAGACCATGCCGCGGTCGGAGCCGCCTTGCCCGAGAAGCGCCCGGACGTGGGTGCAAGCGGTTGGGCGTGGATGCCCGGCACAAGGCCGGGCATGACGGGGTGGATCGCCCCGCCTGTCCTGAGTTTTCAAGCCCGCCCTCAGCCCGGCTCGGCCACGTCGCGGATGCGCAGGGCCACGCGGTTTTCGCCCTGCCAAGTGTCGAGTTCCAGGCTTCCGGCCACGTGCAGGGGCCGCCCGCGCGCGGCCAGCAGGGCGCGGCCCAGGGGCTCCTCGGCGCAGCGGAAGGCGGTGGCCTTCAGGGTGGTGCCATCAGGGGACGAGATGCGCGCCCGCACATGGCCGGCGCCGAAGCTCTCCACATAGCTGATGCGATGGCCGGGGAAGGCGAACACCGGCTCCGCATTGCCGGCACCGAACGGGCCGGCGCGGGATACCATCTCGACGAGGTCCGTCGTCGCCCCCCGCGCGGTGAGCGCGCCGTCGATGGAGAGCGTGCCCTCGGCCCGCGCCCGTGCCACGTCGGCGGCGAGGCGCTGCTCGAACGCCGCCCGCAATGCGCCGAGGCGGGCGCGTTCCACCGTCAGCCCGGCCGCCATGGCGTGGCCGCCGCCCTTCACCAGCAGTCCCGCTTCCAGCGCCGCGCGCACGGCGCGGCCGATGTCCACGCCGGGCAGCGAGCGGCCGGAGCCAGTACCGGTCTCCCCGTTGAAGGCGATGGCGAAGGCCGGGCGCTGGAAGCGCTCCTTCAGCCGCGACGCCACGAGGCCGACCACGCCGGGATGCCAGCCATCCCCGCTCACCACGATCACCGAGCCCTCGTCGCTGAGGCCCAGCGCCGCCTCGGCCTCCGCCTCGGCGGCGGCGAGGATGGCGCGCTCCACCTCCTGCCGCTCGCCGTTGAGTCGGTCCAGCTCGGCGGCGATCTGGCGGGCCTCGGCCGGGTCCTGGGTGAGGAGGAGCTTCGCCCCCAGCGTCGCCTCGCCGATGCGCCCGCCGGCATTGATGCGCGGGCCGATGAGGAAGCCGAGGTGGAACGGGCGCGGTGGCCCGTCGAGCCGGGCCGCATCCATCAGCGCGGTGAGGCCGATGCGGCCGCGCCGTCGCATGGCGATGAGACCCTTGGTGACGAAGGCGCGGTTGAGGCCCTTCAGCGGCACCACGTCCGCGACGGTGGCAAGCGCCACCAGATCGAGCGTGTCGAGCAGGTCCGGAGCCGGGCGGGCGGTGTTGAAATGGCCGTTCTGGCGCAGCGCCCGCACCAGTCCCACCGACGTGACGAAGGCAAGGCCCGCCGCGCACACATGGCCGAGGCCCGAGAGGTCGTCCTCCCGGTTGGGGTTCACGATGGCGGCGGCCTCCGGCAGGCGCTCGCCGGACTGGTGGTGGTCGATCACCACCGTATCCATGCCCAGGCGCCGGGCGGCGGCCAAGGGTTCCATGGAGGTGGTGCCGCAATCCACCGTCACCAGCAGCGTCACCCCGCGCCCCGCCAGCTGCTCGATGGCCGGCACGTTGGGGCCATAGCCCTCGAAGATGCGGTCGGGGATGTGGAACAGCGGGTCGAGGCCCGCCGCCCGCAGCACGCCCACCATGAGGGCGGTGGCGCAGGCGCCGTCCACGTCATAGTCGCCGAACACCGCCACCTGCTCGCCGCTGGTAACTGCGCGCGACAGGCGCTCCACGGCGGCGCCCATGTCGGTGAGAGTGTCGGGGTCCGGCAGCAGGGTGCGGATGGAGGGGTCGAGATATTGCTCCACCCCGTCGAGCGGCACGTCGCGGCCGGCCAGCACGCGGGCCAGCAGCTCGCTGATGCCGGTGCGCTGGGCCATGGCGAGGGCGGTCTGGGCGCCGCGCACGTCCAGGCGCTCGCGCCAGGTGCGGCCGGTGGCGGAGCGGGCGACGTCGAGGAAGAGGCGATTCGGCAGGGCTATGTTCACGCGCGCATCAAGCCAGAAGCGGCCCCTCGCGTCGAGCGACCGGCGGCGATCACCACCCCTGCGCGAACAGCAGGACGACGAGCGCCGCCCCCGCCGCTGCGGCGGTGGCCGAGCCAAGACGCAGGGTGAAGCCCGGCGGACCTGCCGCCGCCGCGAACCCCACCCGACCCAACGCGTTCATGCCCATGGCGATGAGGATGGCGAGGGCGGCGCCCTGCAGCGACAGGCCGTTGCCCGCGAGCCGGGCGGCGTTCAGCGACGGCACGTCCACATCCACGATGCCGGCCACCGCGCTGACGATGTAGAGGCTGCCCGGCCCCACATATTTCAGGAGGATGCCGCTGACCGCCGAGACGAAGCCGAACATGCCGGCGAACGCGGCGAGGGGGCCGAGTTCGAACGGGTTGCCGAGGCCGGCCTCGCCTTCCGCATGGCCGGCGTGGCGCACCAGGAGGCCGCCTGCGACAGCAAAGGCCAGGGCCGCCGCCAGCGCCGGTGGGGCGAGGGTGGTGAGCAGGCTGGGTGCCACCACCATGCAGATCACGAGCACCCGCAGCAGCGAGACCATGGCCGCCAGCGCCGCGCCGCCGGCAAGCAAGGTCGCCGGCTCCCCGGCCGCCGCGCGGCGGGCAAAGGCGAGGGTGACTGCGGTGGAGGACACCAGCGCCCCGGCCAGCGCGCTGATGAGGATGCCCTTTTCCGGCCCGGCCACCTTCACCGCCACATAGCCGGCGAAGGAGATGGTGGCGGTAAGCACCATGAACAGCCAGAGCTGTCGCAGGTTGATGCTGTCGAACGGGTCGAGGGTGCGGTCCGGCAGCAGGGGCAGGACGATCACCGTCATGCCCAGCAGGACGAGGGCCGAGCGCAGCTCCACCCAGGTTAGCTTGGCGAGAAGGCCATGCAGCATCTCTCGCGCGGCCAGAAGCCCGGTGGCGGCGATGGCGGCCGCGCCGGCCGCCGCAGGGTCTCCCGCCACCGCCAGGGCGCCAAGGGCGAACACCAGCAATGCGGCGACGATGCCGGTGATGCCGAAATCCTCGTCCTTCACCATCTCGCGATACTTGAAGCCGGCGAAGACGGCGGCGAAGCCGAGGCTTGAGGCGATGAAGACGGCCGGGCTCTCAAGCGCCTGGGCGAGGGCCGC
The DNA here is from genome assembly GCF_008364685.1 of Xanthobacter oligotrophicus. Lineage (GTDB taxonomy): Bacteria > Pseudomonadota > Alphaproteobacteria > Rhizobiales > Xanthobacteraceae > Xanthobacter > Xanthobacter oligotrophicus. Next base: position 607,388 of record NZ_VTTL01000001.1, on the reverse strand, counting down.
GCTGACGCCGCCGAGCAGGCCGCACAGGGCATAGGTGCGCACGCCCGCCGTGCGGCTTCCGGGCAGCTCGGTGCGCTCGCGCCAGCCCCGCTCCACCCCCACCACCAGCCCGATGGCAAGCGCGACGGCCAGGCGGAAGATGAGCTCGTCCATGGCGTGCTCCCGGCTATCTTGTTCTGTTTATATACTCTTTTTACGCGGTGGTGTGCCGCTGAATGAATCTGCGGCGTCACGGCTCGATGATCGCCCGCCGGAGGCACCAAGGCCGGGCACGGTGCCGTCTCGTTTTGATACTGCTTTCGCTACGGGCTGGGACCCAGCGGGAACACAGCTGGACCGAATCGGTTGCCGCCGGGGTTTACCGCTCTGTTCTTCCCGCGCTTCGTTCCGGGGAGGTGCCACTTCTTTTCAAACTGAGGCACAGATTGCGCCTCGGCGGAGTCGGTTTCTCACGCCGTCATGCCCCGGTCTTGGTCCGGGGCTTCCCCGGGTCCGCCGGCCCGCTGGGCTGCAAACGCAGCAGTGGCCCCTCAGGACATGCCGGAGGGGCCACGGTGCAGGCGCTGGGCGGACTTCCTCACCCCAGCGAGCGGGTGGCGATGTCGGAGACATCCGCCGACAGGCCGGGGGTCTGCGCCACACGGCGCAGGGCGGCCTCGGCGCTGGCGCGCCGCACCGGCTCCAACTGGCGGAACGTCTTGAACGACGCCAGCAGCCGCGCCGCCACCTGCGGGTTCTTGCCGTCGAGGCTGAGCACCGTATCGGCCACGAAGGCGTGCCCCGCTCCGTCCGCCCGGTTGAACTGGGTGGGGTTGGCGGCGGCGAAGGCGCCGATGAGGGAGCGCACCCGGTTGGGGTTGGAGAGGGAGAAGGCCGGATGGAGCATCAGGCCCTTCACCCGGTCCAGCGTCCCCTCGGATGCGATCTGCGCCTGCAGGATGAACCACTTGTCGATGACGAGCGCGTCGCTCTCGAAGCGGCGATAGAAGGCGTCGAGGGCCGCTTCGCGCTCCGGCACGTCGTGCTGGGCCAGCACGGCGAGGGCGGCGAAGCGGTCGGTCATGTTGTCCGCCGCCTCGAACTGGGCCTTGGCGCGCGCGATGCCCTCGGCCGCGCCGGTGACGGCGAGATAGTCGAGGGAGAGATTCCGCAGCGCCCGCCGGCCGGCGGAAGCTGCGTCCGGCGCGAACGCCCCACCCGCCCCCGCGCTCTCGTAGGTGCGGGCGAAGTCCGCCGCGAGGGCGGTTCCGACCGCGATCCGCAGCGCCTTGCGGGCGGCGAAGACGGCATCGGGATTGACATCGCTGCCCAGCTCGCGCGCCACCTCGCTCTCGCCGGGGAGGGCGAGGGCCTGCGCCTTGAAGGCGGCATCGAGCGCCGTATCGGCCACCACCGCGCCTGTCGCCGTGATGAGAGCGTCCGGCGCGGGAAGCGTGCCGGAGCGGGCACCGGTCTTCAGCAGTTCAAGGGCGATACGCTGGAGCGAGTCGAAGCGGTTGAACGGGTCGCCGTCATGGGCGGCGAGGAAGACGCGGTCCGCCTCGGTGAGGTCGCTGACAAGGTTCACAGGCGCGGAAAAGCCCCGGTTGAGAGAGGGCACGGGTCGCGCGTCCAGGCCGGTGAACAGGAAGCTTTGGGCGGCCTCCTTCACCTCGATCACGCCGTGCTCCACTGGCGTGTTGCCCAGCGTCAGTGGCATGTCGCGCCCGTCCGGCCCCACCAGGCCAAGGGCCAGCGGGATCAGCATGGGCTTCTTGTCGCCCTGGCCCGGCGTGGGCGGCACCGACTGCTTGACGTCGAGGCGGAAGGTGCCTGCCTCCTTGTCATAGCTGCCGCTCACGTTCAGCAGGGGCGTGCCCGACTGGGCATACCACAGTGCGAACTGGGTGAGGTCGCGGCCGGTGGCGTCGGCGAAGGCGGCGACGAAATCCTCGATAGTCGCCGCATCCCCGTCATGACGCTCGAAATAGAGGTCCATGCCCTTTCGGAACCCCTCCTCGCCGAGGAGGGTTTTGAGCATGCGCACCACCTCGGCGCCCTTCTCATAGACGGTCGCGGTGTAGAAGTTGTTGATCTCGCGATAGGTTTCCGGCCGGACCGGGTGGGCGAGGGGGCCGGAATCCTCGGTGAACTGGGCCGCCTTGAGCATGCGCACGTCGGCGATGCGCTTCACCGGGCGCGAGCGCTGGTCGGACGAGAATTCCTGGTCGCGGAAGACGGTGAGGCCTTCCTTCAGGCACAGCTGGAACCAGTCGCGGCAGGTGATGCGATTTCCGGTCCAGTTGTGGAAATATTCGTGGGCGATGACGCCCTCGATACCGGAATAATCGGCATCGGTGGCAGTCTCGGGGGTCGCCAGCACGTATTTGTCGTTGAAGACGTTGAGGCCCTTGTTCTCCATGGCCCCCATGTTGAAGTCGGAGACGGCCACGATGTTGAACACGTCGAGGTCGTACTCGCGGCCGAAGGCCTCCTCGTCCCAGCGCATGGAGCGCTTCAGCGCGTCCATGGCATAGCCGGCGCGGGCTTCCTTGCCCTCTTCCACATAGATGCCCAGTTCCACCTTGCGGCCGGAGGCGGTGACGAAGCTGTCGGCCACCTTGGCGAGCTTGCCGCCCACCAGCGCGAACAGGTAGGACGGCTTGGGCCACGGGTCATGCCAGATGGCGAAATGGCGCGCGGTGCCGGGGATGTCGCCGCTTTCCATGAGGTTGCCGTTGCCCAGCAGGATCGGCGCCTCGGCCTTGTCCGCCTCGATGCGGGTGGTGAAGACCGAGAGCACGTCCGGCCGGTCGGGATAATAGGTGATGCGGCGGAAGCCCTCGGGCTCGCACTGGGTGCAGTAATTGCCGGAGGTGCGATAGAGGCCCATGAGCTGGGTGTTGGCGGTGGGGTCCACCAGCGTCTCCACCTCCAGCACGAAGGCGTCGGCCGGAGGATGGGCGAGGGTGAGGCGCGCGGGGGTCGCCTCGAAGCTCGGGCCGGCCAGCGGCTTGCCGTCGATGGCGAGGCGCACCAGGGTCAGGCCGTCCCCCTCCAGCACCACCGGCGCGCCCGTGGTTCCCTCCGGATTGCGGCGCAGCGCGAGGCGGGCGGTGACGCGGGTCTGGGAGGGATGGAGCGCGAAGTCCAGCTCCACCTTGTCCACCAGCCATTCCGGCGGGCGGTAGTCGGCGAGGTGGATGGCTTTGGGCTCGGCATCACGCATGGAGAACTCCTCGGGCAACGCCTCGTTTGCCGCCGCCTCCCGGGCGCGGCGCGAGGGTGCGTTCAGTTGAGTGCGTTCAATCGGCCGGGGAGAGTAAAGCCCTAGGACCTGCGAGGGAAGGCGGGGCGCTTCGGTACCGCGTTCCAGCCGCGCTGCCGGCTACCGCAGGGCGCGGATACTGTCGGCCATTGGTGCGCTTTATGAGATGCAGCGTTGCGTAAAATCCCCCTTATTGCCGAGTCGCTGCAACAATATCTAAGCGTTTAGCCGAGCGGCATCGTCCGTTTGGCATTAGATGGAGATGAAAATGCGCCATCTTACCTTCGGAGCTATTGCTCTTACCTCCACTTTCTTGATTGCTGGTGTTGCCGTAGCGGCGGATCAGCACTCACGAGACGAAGCTGACGCCGAGGCCAATCACGAAATCGATAGCACGGCGTTCGGCTACCAGCAGCCCCTTGGCTATGCGCCGGTGACGCGTGCCGAGCAGAACGATCCCTTCTCCCACATGCGGGCCAGGACCTACACGCCCCCCGTGCAGCGGGAGCCGTCCGATGAGCTGTTCCTGGAGCAGGGAGACCGCGGCATCGGCAACGAATAAAAATCGCCACCGCCGGCGCAGCGGGGCGCCGGCGACGGGTTGGTAGATTCGCACCATGGAGCCCCGATCAGCCGAGCCGCGCTTCCAGGGCCTCAAAGAGAGGATTGTCCGCGGCGAACACATATTCGATGGGACCAACGGTCACCATGCTCGCCCCGCGCTCGCGCAGGAAGGTGGCGAGCCCATGCAGCGTATCCGGCGGGCAGTGCAGGGTCAGCATGCCGGAGGAGGTGGGGCCGCCGAACGGTGCGACGCAGCGATAGCGCGCCACCGCTTCCTCCACCAGGGAGGCGTCGCAGCTCGCGAAGCGGGTGCGCACCTCGCGCATGGTCCGCGCGCGCTTTTCCGCCCCCAGCCGATCGAACATGGCCCGTGCCGCCGAAAGCGCGCTGCCGCTCCAATTGGCGGTGAGCGAGGCCACGAGATTGGCTTCCGACTTCAGGATGATCCCGTCGTCCACGACCTTCAGGGCGTTGGCGGCCAGCGTCGCCCCGGTGGTGGTGATATCCACGATCAGCTCCGCCGATCCGGAGGCCGGCGTGCCCTCGGTCGCGCCCGCGCTTTCGACGATGCGGTAATCCACAATGCCGTAGCGGGCGAAGAAACCCCGGGTCAGGTTCACATATTTGGTGGCGACGCGGATGCGCCGGCCGGTGCGGCCGTGGAAATGGCTCGCGACGTCGTCGAGATCGTCCATGGTACGCACGTCGATCCAGGCCTGCGGCACCGCCACCACCACGTTGGCGTGGCCGAAGCCGAGCTTTTCCAGCAGCGCGACGCGGCTGTCCGCCTCCAGGATGTTCTCGCGTACCAGATCTTCGCCCGTCACCCCGATATGGGCGGCGCCGGCGGCCAGAGCCGCCGCGATCTCGGAGGCGGAGAGATAGGCCACCTCCACATTGTCCACGCCGCCGAGCGCGCCGCGATAGTCGCGGGCGCCGCGCGCCTGCGTCAGCGGCATGCCGGCGCGGGAGAAGAAGGCGTGGACATTCTCCTGGAGCCGGCCCTTGGACGGCACGGCGAGAATGAGCGGGCTGGTCATCGGGCGCCCTCCACGGCAGCAGGGAAGGGGGCGGAGGTGAGGGCGGCGAGGCGTTCCACCCACACCGCGAGGCCGACGCCGGGCACGCTGATCTCGGCGCCGAGGCGTGCCAAGAGCTTGTCGTAGCGCCCGCCGGCCACCAGCGGCCCATCGGTACGGCCGCTTGTGTCGTGCAGTTCGAAGACCATGCCGCTGTAATAGTCGAGCGGCCGCCCGAAGGCGCTGGAGAAGCGCACGTCGGACAGGTTCACCGCATAGGCGGTGAGGAAGCCGGTACGCCGGTCGAAGGTATCGAGCGCCGCCGACAGGTCGATGCCCGCGTCCGCCGCCAGCGCCCGCATGCGGGCGGAGGCCTCGTCCGGCGTCCCCGAGATGGCGAGGTAGCGCGAGAGGATCTCGCCGGTCTCGCCGGACAGGCCGGCGCCGGCCTCCAGCGAGGACTGCTCCAGGAAGCGTTCGGCGATCTCGGACACGGTACGCCCGCCCACGGTGGAGATGCCGGCGATGGACAGAAGATCGGTGATCAGCGCCCGCGCCGCCTCGGGATCGGCGCCGGTGAGGGCCGCCAGCACGCCGGCATGGGCCGAGGCGCTCTCTTTCGGGCGCTCCTTCTGGCGGCCGAGGTCGGCATCGAGCCGGCTCTGGCCGAAATCCTTCAGCAAGCGCCGGCGCAGTGCCGGGGCCAGCGGCAGCGCCTCCAGCAGGGCGGCGAACAGGCCCACGTCGCCGAGCCGGATCTCCGGCTGCGGGACGCCATAGAGCGCGCAGGCGTTGAGGCCGAGGGCGACCATCTCCGCATCGGCCGCCTCGATGTCGGTGCGGCCGAAGGATTCCACGCCCGCCTGCCGGAACTCGCCCGATCCCTCGCCCCGGAAGCGGAACACGGGGCCGAGATAGCTCACGCGCGCCGGCAGCGGCATGCGTTCGGCGATGACGGCGCGGGCCACCGGAATGGTGATGTCGGGCCGCAGGCATAGCTCGCGCCCGTCCGCGTCCGCCGTCAGATACATGCGGCGGCGGATGGATTCCCCCGACAGATCGAGGAAGGCGTCCGCCGGATGGAGGATGGGCGGATCGTGGCGCGAGAAGCCGGCGGTCTCGAAGCACGCGATGAGCGCATCTTCGAGGCCTGAGGGATCGCGGGGCGGAAGGGGCGCGGACGCCGCGGGCAACATGAGGGTGTTTTCCTGAGATTTCTGGCCGGCTTCTACCAAAGGGCGGGCGCCGGGGCCACCCCGGCTGATTTGGGATGGTGTCCCAGGGCGCAAGGAAGCGCCTTTGCCTCCTGCGACACCGCCCGAAATTCGGAGGCATGGGTGAGCCGGGTGCGGATCGGTATAAGGTTGGCGCAAAGGGAATCAGCGGAGGCGGCCATGGCCGAGGCAGCAAAGGCAACCAGTGCCAAGTCGGGCCAGAGCGCCGGACCGGCGGCGGGCGTGGACAAGCTCAGCTTCGAGCAGGCGCTGGCGGAACTGGAGGCCATCGTCGGTAATCTTGAGCGGGGCAGCGTGCCGCTGGAGGAATCCATCGCCATGTACGAACGAGGCGAGGCGCTGAAGATGCGCTGCGAGACCCTGTTGCGGGCGGCGGAAGCCCGCGTCGAAACCATCACCCGCGACGCCGATGGCCGCCCTTCCGGCACCGCGCCGCTGGACGCGGACGGGTAGGGGCTTTCGGCGCGGCGCTGCGAGGCACGGTTTAGGCTTACCGTTACGGAAAAGAGGCGCCTGCTGGCGCCTCTTTGTGTCTGATGAGCCGTTCGGCCTCGCCTCAGGCGGCGGGCTGGACCACCGCCGGCCGCAGGGGCTCGGGTTCCGCACCCGCCTCCCGGCCGAGCGACAGCTCGTCCTGCACCGCTTCGCCGCGGAGCACGGCGGTGAGCCGCGCATGGTCGAGCTCGCCTTCCCAGCGGGCCATCACCACGGTGGCGACGCCGTTGCCGATCATGTTCACCAACGCCCGCGCCTCGCTCATGAAGCGGTCGATGCCGAGGATCAGCGCCATGCCCGCCACCGGGATGGTGGGCACCACGGACAGCGTCCCCACCAGCGCGATGAAGGAGGCGCCGGTGACGCCGCTCGCCCCCTTCGAGGTGAGCATGGCCACCGCGAAGATGGACAGCTGCTGGGTCAGCGTCAGGTCGGTATTGGTCGCCTGGGCCACGAACAGGGCTGCCATGGTCATGTAGATGCTGGTGCCGTCGGTGTTGAAGACATAGCCCGTGGGCACCACGAGGCCGACCACCGGCCGGGAGCAGCCCAGTCGCTCCAGCTTCGCCATCAGCGAGGGCAGGGCGGAGTCCGACGAGCTGGTGCCGAGCACGATGAGGATCTCTTCCTTGATGTAGGCGAGGAACCTGATGATGCTGAAGCCCGCCGCCCGCGCGATCGCCCCGAGCACCACCAGCACGAAGATCGCCGAGGTGAGGTAGAAGGCGAGGATGAGCTGGAGCAGCGGCCCCAGCGAGGCGATGCCGTAGCGTCCGATGGTGAAGGCCATGGCTCCGAAGGCGCCGGCCGGGGCCAGCTTCATGACCACGTTGATGGCGCCGAACACCAGGCCGCTGGTGCCGTCGATCATCTCCTTGACCAGGCGGCCCTTCTCCCCCAGCCGGGACAGGACGCAGCCGAACAGAACCGAGATCATCACCACCGAGAGTATATCGCCCTTGGCGAAGGCATCGACGATGGTATTGGGGATGATGTTCAGCAGAAACTCGACGATGGTCTGTTCCTGCGCCTTGCCGGCGTAGCTCATGACGGCTTTCGCATCGAGCGTTGCCGGATCCACGTTGAAACCGGCGCCGGGGCGCAGCACGTTGCCGACGATCATGCCGATCGCCAGCGCGAGGGTGGAGACCACCTCGAAATACAGCAGCGACTTGCCGCCGATGCGCCCGATCTTCTTCATGCTCTCCATGCCGGCGATGCCGGAGACTACGGTGCAGAAGATCACCAGCGCGATCAGCATCTTGATCAGCTTGATGAAGCCGTCGCCGAGCGGCTTCATCTGGATCGCGAGGGTGGGCCAGAAGTGGCCCAGCGCGATGCCGACGGCGATGGCGAAAAGGACCTGGACGTAGAGTATCTTGTAAAACGGCTTCCGGGTGACCGGTTTCGCTGTGGCGAAGGCCATTGGATCCTCCCTGGGAAAGGCCTCGACCGAGCGGATTGGCGCGATCAGGCTGTGTGTCGGACGGCTTCCTGCGAGAGCGACTTGCGGGGCCGCTTTCTGTTCTTGCTCTTGAGCTTGGTCTTGGCCGGGCGTCGACGTTTCCGGCTTTCATGTCCGCCTGCGGGCAGGCACGCGGACATGGGTTCTCGTTCGCGCACGCGGCCGGCTTCAGGCTGCGTCCACGGTCCTCGGTTCAGGGGCGGATGGCCGTCCCCGGTCGCGCTTTAAAGGGGCATGGCGAGCAGGATCCGCGCGATGCGGTCGGTGTCGTTCCTGAGCGCGCGGCTCTCGTTGGGGGCGATGCGGCAGGAATCCCACGGCCGCAACGTCGCCTCCTCCTGTCCGTTGCTGACGGTCACCTCGCCGTCGAGGACCACGTACATCTTCTCCACGCCCGAGGCGTCGAGGGTCGTCCCGCCGCCGGGCTCGATGGTGGACAGGCCCAGCCAAAGGCAATCGGCGGGGCCGGCCTCCCGGCCCTGGAGCCGGACCATGTGCATCAGCGCATGTCCGGGGGCCTGGTAGGGCGGGGCCTGGTCAAATCGCATGACGTTCATGGCCGCACCTCACGCGCCGGGCACGAGGATGACGCGATCGCGCGCGGACCCGCTCACGCGGGCATAGGCCTCGGCCGCATCCTTCAGGGCGAAGATCGCGTCCGGCGTGATGGGGAAGGGCCGCAACTGGCCGCCCGCGAAACCCGGTGCCAACTCGCGCAGCACGTCCGCTGTCTCGATGGAGGACAGGGCCAGCGTGTCGATGCCCACATAGGTGTGCCGGCCGCGATAGAAGGCGAAGATGTCGAATTCGACGATGCGGTTCACCGCCGCGATGAAGATCTGCCGCCCCGTCTTGGCCAGCGAGGCCGTGCCTTCGGCGTAATAGGGATCGCCCACCGTGTTGAAGACGATATCGGCGCCCCGTCCGTCGGTGAGTTCCTTGACGGTGGAGGCCACATCCTGTGCGGATGAATTGACGATGGTCACCGGCCCGCTGGCGTGGCCGGCATAGGGCTCGTTCTTGCGCACCACGCCGATCACCCGCGCCCCGCGCCAGGTGGCGATCTGCGCCGCCGCCTGACCCACCTTGCCGTTGACGCCCAGCACCAGCACAGTCTCTCCCGGCCGGGGCAGGCCGGCGCGGCGAAAGCCCTCGATGGCGGTGACGAACGGCACGCCGATGCCGGCCGCTTCCTGAAGCGAGATGCCCTCAGGCTTTTCCACCAGAGCCTCCGCCTCCACCACCAGGTGGGTGGCGTGGGTGCCGTCGCGGCGGATGCCGAGGTCGCCGGACGAGCCGTACACCGCCTTGCCGAGCCAGTCGGGCGGGCCATCGATCACGATGCCGGCGAAGTCGCGCCCCGGCGTCCGGGGAAACACCGCATAGGGCATGAGGCCGATGGCGGCCTTCACGTCGGACGGATTGACGGCGGCGGCCCGGATTTCCACCAGGGCATCGGTCGGCTTCGCGCGGAACAGCGTGCGTCGTTCGATACGGGGCTTTACGGCGTCTGCGCTGGTGGCGCGCTGGTCGAAGCGCAGGGCGGTGGCGTCCACCGCCAGGCCGGCGCCCGGATTCGGGGAAAGTGCGACTGCGGTCACGGGGACCTCCTCAACTGGTGCAATCAGTGGCGGGCGCCTCAGGCGACGCTTCTTGCGTCGGCGAGGCGGGTGGGCAGGCCGATGAGGTCGCGGGCCTCGCGCGGGGAGGCGATCTGGCCGCCCAGGTCCTCGACCATGCGGCGCGCCTTTTCCACCATTTCGGCGTTGGAGGCGGCGAGCCGGCCGCGCGCGAGATAAACGCTGTCCTCAAGCCCGACGCGCACATGGCCGCCGGCGAGATAGGACATGGCCACGGTCTGGAACGCGCTGCGGCCGATGCCGATGGCGGTGAACTGGGCATCCGCCGGCAAGAGATTGCGAGCGTAGAGCACCGTTTCCGGCGACGGCTGGAAGCCGTATTTCACCCCCATCACGAAGGAGCAGAGCGCGGGGCCCTGCAAGCTGCCGTCGGCGAGCAGGTCGCGCATCAGGGCGATGTCGCCACTGTCGAACAGCTCGATCTCCGGCTTCACGCCGGCGCCGGCGATCACCTGCGCCATGCGGCGCACGTTGCGCGGGGTGTTGATCACCACCTCGTTGCCGGAATTCATGGTGTTGAGGTCGAGGGTGCAGATGTCGGGCTTCAGCAGCGCCACATGCTCCACCCGCAGTTCGGGCGTGGTGAGGGTGGTGCCGGGGCCGGCGACCTTGGGCTCGGCTTCCGAGGGCACGAAGCGGCCGCCCGGCCCCGTGGTCAGGTTGATGATGAGTTGGGTGTTGCGGGCCCGGATCCGCTCCACCACCTCGCGATAATAGTCGAGCGACATGGAGGGCCGGCCCGTGTCCGGGTCCCGCACATGCAGGTGAACCACGGCCGCGCCCGCCTCGGCGGCGCCGAGCGATGCCTCGGCGATGTCCTGCGGCGTGATGGGCAGGTGGGGCGTCTGCTCCGGCCGCGTGAGGTTGCCGGTGACGGCGCAGGTGATGAAGACCTTGTCCTTCGGCGCGCGCATGGAGACCTCCCTCAGAGCGCCCGGCCGCCGTCGACCTGGATGATGTGTCCGGTCGAGTAGCCAAGCATGGTGGCGCAGGCGGTGATGGCGGCGGCGATGTCGTCCGCTTCGGCGATGCGCCTGAGCGGGGTGGAACTGGTGACCTTGTCGTTGAAGTCGGCCCCGCGCCCGGGGACGAAGGCGGTGTCGACAACACCGGGGGATATGGCGAGGACGCGGATCTCCGGGGCGAGCGCCCGGGCCAGCGCCTTCGTCATCACGTCGATGCCGGCCTTGGCCGCGCAATAGGCGATGGACGAGCCGACGCCGGTGAAGGCGGCGATGGAGGAGACGGACACGATCAGCCCGTCGCCCGACGCCTTCAGCAGCGGGGCGAAGGTGCGCACGCTCGCGAACTGCCCGCGCCAGTTCACCTGGAACATGCGGTCGATCAGCTCGTCGGTCAGGGCGTCGAGGTTGGCGTGGGGCACCGGCTTGGTGAAGCCCGCCGCATTCACCAGAATGTCGAGGCGGCCATAGCGCGCCTCGATCTGGTCGCGGACGGCGATGAGCGTTTCGGTGTCGCTCACGTCCGCCGCGAAGGCGGCGTGGCTGTCGCCCAGCTCGTTGACGAGGGCTTGGGCTGAGCGGGCGTCGGCCTCCGACGGCATGTGTGTCACCGCCACCGTTGCGCCGGCCTGGGCGAGCATGCGGCTGGTGGCGCCGCCGATGGCGCCGGCGCCGCCCACCACGAGGGCGACCTTGCCCTCGAGCGAGCGCGGATAAAGGGGCCGGTGGGGCACAGGCGTGCCGGTGGCCTCGCCCGCGATGCGGGCGGCTGCGGATGTCATGGTCGACCTCTTCGAATTTAAGGGGCTGGCGTCGGGATCACTTGATCGGCGGCCGGGGCAGCTTCGCCGCGCCGGGCTCCATGACGAAGTCGTAGTCGAGGCGATACCAGGGGCCGGTCACGTCCGGCGCGGGCGGGGTGCCCTTGCCGGGCCGGTAATTGCCGACCAGATGCTCGGTGACGCCGAACACCACGTCGCTCTCCAGGCGCGCGTCGTCATCCACGAACACCTGGGTGACGAGGGTCTTGTAGCCCTCCTTGAACCCCAGGAAATGCAGGTGCGCCGGGCGAAAGGGGTGGCGCCCCTGGGCCCGCAGCAGGTCTCCGGACGGGCCATCGGTGGGTACGGGATAGCCGGCCGGCTTCACCGAGCGGAACGAAAAGCGGCCGTCCGCGTCGGTGGTGAATTTCCCGCGCAGGTTCATGTCGCACTGGCCGGGGTCCTGGTTCTCGTAGAGGCCGACGGGGGAAGCCTGCCAGACATCCACCTCCACCCCGGCCAGCGGCCGGCCCTTGGGATCGGTGATGCGGCAATCGGCGAACAGCGCCGGCCCCGGCGTGGGCGAGCGCACGATGCTGCCGCCATTGGCCACGTGCGGCGAATTCATGCGCCAGAACGGGCCGAGCAGGGCGGAGGCGGTCTCGGTGGCGCCGGCATTGCCGTTGTTGAGCAGGCAGACCAGCGTCGAGAAGCCGATCACGTCCGAGAACAGGATGGCCTCGTTGTGCAGGTCATGGGTGGCCTGGCCGATCCGGTTCAGGAAATCGATGCCGTATTCGAACTCGCCTTCGGTGAGCCGCACTTCCCGGGCGAAGGCGTGCATGTGGCGCACGAAGGCCTCGGCCACCTCGCGGGTTCGCCGGTCGGCCGTGCCCGCCATTGCGGCGATGACGATGTCGGTCAGCGACCCCTCGCCGGTGATGATGCTGGAAGACGTCGCAGGTGGCTGGGCCGCCGCGGTTCGGGCTGTTGGCATGGCGTTCGTCCCTGGGTGGCTGCATGAACTGCAATCGATTGCTGAAGGATGTGCAATCGATTGCAAACTGTCAAGCGCCTTGTCCGGCCGGGGTGTGGGTGCGATACAGGGCGGCGTGCGAACCTGCGGAGCGTCGTCCCCCCAACGTGACTGAAACCCCTCGTCTGCACCCCACCCTTCAAGCGGTCGCGGACGCGGCCGGCGTGCACCGCTCCACCGCCTCGCGGGCGCTCAATCCGCAGACCGCCCACCTCGTGGCCGATGACGTGGCCGAGCGGATCCAGGCCGCGGCCCGGCGGCTGGGATATCGGCGCGATGCCATGGCCGCCGGCCTGCGCACCAAGCATTCGCACCTTGTCGGCATCGCCGTTCCCGACATGGCCAATCTCGTCTTCGCGCCAATTCTTTGCGGCATCGAGGAAGTGCTGGCCAAGAACGGGTATTCGGCGCTCATCGCCAATACAGGCTCGGATGTGGCGCGGCAGATCGACGTGGTCGACCAGTTGATCGGGCGCCGGGTGGAAGGTCTCATCCTCGCCACCGTGCAGCAGGAGGACGACCCGGTCCTCACCCGCTGCCTCGATGCGCGGGTGCCGACCGTGCTGGTCAATCGTGCCGAGGCGCGCCACCGGGCGCCGGCCGTCATCTCCGATGATCTCAATGGCATGCGCATCGCGGTGGAACACCTCATCGGGCTCGGGCACCGGCGCATCGGCCACCTCGCCGGACCGCAGAACCTGTCCACCGGCGTGCTGCGTCTTCAGGGTTTTCGCGAGGCCATGGAGCGCGCGGGGCTCGATGCGTCAGCGGTCATGTCCGCCTCCGCCTATACCCGAGAAGCCGGTGCGGTGGCGGGCGGGACGCTGCTCGACCGGTTCGGCGACCTCACCGCGGTGGCCGCCGCCAACGACCTTCTGGCACTGGGGCTTTATGGGGCGCTGGCCGAGCGGGGCCTGTCCTGTCCCGGTGACGTGTCGGTGGTGGGGCACAATGACATGCCGCTGGTGGACATGGTGAGCCCGCCTTTGACCTCGGTGCGGATCCGGCATCAGGAAATGGGGGCGGAGGCGGCGCGGCTGCTTCTGGAGCAGATGTCCGGCGCGGCGAGCGGCATCACCATACGCGTCACCCCGCCCGAGCTGATCGTGCGCGGCTCCACCAGCCGCCGCGCGGCCCGGGCCAAGAAGGCGCCGGCTAAGTAGGGCCGATCCCGTCGCAAGGGGTCGGGCAGGGGGGCATTCCCCTGTCCCGAAATGGCACGCCTCTCGTCCCGCGTCGCGCACGCAGGGCGAACGGGGCGGGACCGAATCGCTGCCGGTCCCGACTTTCGCGCTCTGTTCCGTGCCCTCAATAGAGGCCGGGAATGACGCGCTTGGTGCGCTTCTCGTAGGCCTCGTATTCGGCGCCGAAGGCCTCGCGCATCATCTTCTCTTCCCGGCCCACCCGGAAGAAGAACAGGATTCCGAAGCCCACCAGCCCCGCCGGCCCGGCGATGAAATTCGGCAGCAGCAGCGCCTGCGCCAGCGCCCACAGGAAGAAGGCCGAATACATGGGGTGGCGTACCCGCTCATAGACGCCGGAGGTGATGAGCTTGTGCTTGTCCTTGATCTCCAGCGTCACCGACCAGTTGCGCCCGAGCTGGCGATGGGTGCGCCAGAACAGCCATAGCGCCGCGATGAACACCAGCACACCCGCCACCACCTGCGCCGGCACCGGCGTGTAGGAGGCAAAGCGCGGGAACGAGGTGAGGGCATAGATGGCCGGCAGTACCCCGAGGCCGAGAGTGGAGATGGAGAGCAGCGTCATGTCGCGGGCGGTGCGGTGGCGCGCATCGGCCACCTGCTGGCGCCGTGCCTTGCGCTGGAAGGGGATGCGCAGCACGTACCAGGAGACGACGCCGACCGCCCAGGCGATCTTGGCGAAGAGGACGAGGCTCATTGCGGGCTCGCTTGGGTCAGGAAGGGGCATGCTCAGGGGCTTGATCGGGAAGGGCCATCAGGCGTCCGCCCGCGTCGAGGGAGGTGGGCAGGGGAGTGCCGTCCGGCGCCATATAGGCACAAAGGGCATGGAGGTGGGCGGCCAGCACGTCGAACGCGAACGGGCCGCACACATAGGCGTAGAAATCATGCGGGGCGCGGATGTCGCTGGCCAGGAAGCACTGGCAGTGGCGTCGCATGACATCGAAGAAGAAGCGCCGGTAGGTGGCCGCCGAGACCATGTCGCGCACCGGCACGTGCCGCAGCAGCGGGCGCTGCGTGAAATCCCCCACCGCCAGCTGCGGCTCGGCGAAGGTGGCGCGCTCGAGGGTCACCGGATTGACCTTGTAGAAGGAGACGATGTCGTCCCGCGACTGCACCTCCACCCAGCCGATCTGCGGCGCGTCCGCCACCCGCTGCGCCGCCGCCCGCAGCCGCGCGCCGGCCGGGTGCAGCGCGAACTTCGCCGTGGTGCTGCCGAGGGTGAGGATGCGCACCGGAACAAGGGCGCCGAAGTCCGGGTCCTGATCGAGCGCGGCGGCCACCGTCGATACTGCATGCATGGCGCCGAGGCTGTGCCCGGCGATGACGATCTCGTCCACGCCCTCGCGCCCGGCCGCGGCCTCCACGGCGCGCAGGCGCCCGGCGAAGGCCACGACCCGCGCATCCACCTCGGGATGGCGGCCACGGGCGAAATCCACCGAGAATTCCGCAAGATCGAGGGATTGCCTCAGGCGAAAGCGCCGCCCCGGCCAGCGCATCAGCAGCAGGCCGGTGGCGAGGGCCACGGCCACGCCGCAAAGTCCCGCCGCCACAGCACCGAGATGGGGCGCCAGCCATTGCGCCGTGCCGAAGCCCACCGCCACCGCCGCCGCCCAGAAGGCGAGCAGCAGCAAATAGGTGAACAGGAAGAAGAAGCCGTAGCGCCGGCTGGTGCGGAAATAGGAGAGCAGCGTGCCGCTGGTCACCATGTCGACGATGGCCCGCAGCGAGCCGCGCAGGTGGGAGCGCACCGGCCGCCCCATGTCGGCGCGGGCAAGGTCGTCCCAGGCCAGGATCTCGAAGGTGGTTGAGGTGTGCCAGCCCGGGCCGTCCGCCTCGGACTGCCAGAGCGCTCCGGTGGGCGTCTGTACAGGGGCGGCGTCGCGGCAGCGTGTCGCCGCCCGCCACACCGTGCCGAACCGCTTCAGCTCGCGCAGGAAGATTCGATGGTGGCCGTCCACCGTCATGGGATCGTACCCGGCCACGAAGAACACGTGGCGCCGGCCGACGCGCGTTGCTGGCACCTCCCGCATGGGGCCGCCTTCTAGCGAAAACCCAGCAGGATGGCCAGTGCCGGGATGGCCGGTGCCGCCGCTGGCCGGTGCGCGCGTGATCGCGCGAAGGTTGCAACAACCTGAAAGTTAGATCGCTACATGCCCTAGAGAAAAGACAGTGATACTGATCAAAGCGCCGCGATCCAGCCGGGCCAGACCCCATGTGTCGCCGCCTCCCTCGATGGAACAGGAGCGGGAAGGGACTGGTTGCAGGACGGCATTTGCACACCGCGCAAGAATGCCATACTGCCCGCCGTGGCGTTTTCGGGCTAAGACCGGTGCGCTTTGCTCGTGCCATCCTGTGATGTTCGCCCGGACCTGCCGTCATGAAGCTGCGTGATCTTCTCCGTGGAGGCAAACCCAAGAAGCCCCGCATTCCGCCCTTGGGCGCGCCGGCGGCACGGGCGTGGACCAGCCCTTCCAACACGCTTCGCAGGCTTGGCCCATCCCCCTCCATCCTGGTGGTGAAGCTCGACCATATCGGCGACTTCATCACTGCCCTGCCGGCCGTGAAGCGGTTGCAGGCGGCGTTTCCCACCTCGACCGTCTCGCTGCTGTGCGCGCCGTTCGTGGCCGATCTGGCGCGCTCCACGGGCCTGTTCGCGGCAGTCTACAGCTTTGATTTCTTCGGCGCCCGCATGCAGGAGCCGCGCTTCGCCAACGCCGACGACGTGAGCGAACTCAGGGCGATGGGGCTGCCGGCCCATGACATCGTCATCGACCTGAGGCAGGAGGACGAGGCGCGGGCGCTGCTGTGGGGCCTCGACGCCAAGGTCCGCGCCGGGTTCGGCGACCCGGTCAATCCGTTTCCCCTCGACATCGCGCTGCCGGAGATGGAGCGCTGCATGCGCCGCAAGCCGTGGCCGGCCATGACCCATTCCTCCACCCGGCTGGTGCTGCTGGTGGAAGCGCTGGTGCATGCCCGCGACATGGGCGTCGAGACGGTGCGGTTCGCGACCGCCTCCGTTCCTGTGGGCGAGACGCAGAACTGCGTGATCCTCGCGCCGGGAACGCGGCTCGGCATCAAGGGCTGGACCGCCGAGGGCTGGCTTGGCCTCGCGTCTGCCGTGGTGGAGCGCACCAATCTCGACATCGCCGTCATCGGCCGGGGGGAAGAGGCCGAAACGGCGGCGCAGATGGCCAAGCTGCTGCCACAGGGCCGGCTGCGAGATTTCGTGGGGCAGGTGGACCTTGCCGACCTCCCGGCGCTGATGGCCCCCGCCGCCGCCTTCGTCGGGGTGGATACGGGCACCACCCACCTTGCGGCATCGCTGGGGGTGCCCACCGTCGCCCTCTTCTCCGGCTTTGCCGATATCCGGGTCTGGGCGCCCATTGGTCCGGCCACCGTGGTGGTGCATGCGGGCGCCGGCTGCGCGCCGTGCGGGTTGCCCTCCGAGACGCTGTGCCCCTATCAGCGCCGGTGCATGAGTGTGATCGATCCTGAGGCGGTGCTTTCTGCCATGTCCGGTGTTGCCGCCCATCCCGAGCTTAAGGGCTTGCGCGCCGCCCCGCAGCCGGAGCTTGTGTTCGCGGCCTCCTGAAGGCAGGAAGACCGGGCGGGCGACGACCAGTCCGCAAGATCGATTACCGTTCGCCATCACTCACGGTAATCGATCTTGAATCTTGTTTTGACGCGTTTTCTTCACGCGAACCGGTGTCCACTTCGCTCGAAAACGCTTTGGTTGCGAGGGTTTCGTGTCCGCCAATCCGTCCACCGGTTCCCCCTTGTCCGCCGTGACCGTGGTGTTCGTCACCTACAACAGCGGGGCGGTGATCGGCCGGGCGGTGGCAAGCGTGCCGGCCGAGTGCCCGGTAGTGATCGTGGACAATGCAAGCCCCGAGGGCACCTCCTGGCGGGCGGGCCTGTCGCGGCCTGTGGACCTTGTGGATATGCCGGCCAATGTCGGCTTCGGCACCGCCTGCAATGCGGGCGCGCGGCGGGCGGCCACGCCCTACGTGCTGTTCCTCAATCCCGACGCGGTGCTCGACGCCGAGACCCTGCCGGCGCTCCTTGAAGCCGCCGGCCGCTATGGCGATCCGGCCATCCTGATGCCGGCCATCGTGGGCGAGAACGGCCGGCTGATGCGCAAGGAAGGCTCCATCCTGGAGAGGGTGCCGCGCCGCCTGCGCCTGTCGCCCGAGGAGATCGTGGGGGATTACTGCACCCGCTTCGTCCACGGCGCCGCCTTCATGATGGCGCGGGACGCCTTCTTCGCCCTCGGCGGCTTCGACGAGGCCATCTTCCTCTATCACGAGGACGACGACCTCTCCCTGCGCGCCATCGCCCGGGGCATTCCCATCATCGTGGTGACAGGGGCGCGGGTGACCCATGCGGGCGGGCGCTCCAGCGCGCCCTCGTTCGGCCAGACCTTCAAGGTCAACCGCGCCAAGATGCAGTCGGAGCGCTACGTGCTGGAAAAATACGGCCGCTCCCGCGCGACCGTCGCCCAGATCGCCAAGCTTGCCGGAGGCTGCATGCTGGCGCTGGCGTGCCTTGATCTGCACCGCTTCGCCATCCGGACCGGAAAAATGGCGGGATGTTTCGATGAAGTGCGCCGAACGCCGCCCGCGCACGTATGAGGCACAGGCGGACGTTCGCATCGCCGGGGAAGGGGCCGCTCGCTGACCCCGTTCCCACCGGCCTTGTCCGTTGCGTGCCACCGCGCGCGTGTGTAAGGCTCATTTTCCCGGTTCGTTCCGGACGGAGTTGTCCGTGACTTTGCTGAAGACCCCGCTGCTCGATACCATTCGCGATGCCGCCGACGTGCGGCGCCTGCCTCAGGACAAGCTGGCCCAGCTCGCCGCCGAACTGCGCGCGGAGACCATCGATGCCGTCTCCGTGACCGGTGGGCATCTGGGTGCTGGCCTCGGCGTGGTCGAGCTGACGGTGGCCCTGCACCACGTGTTCAACACGCCCCATGATCGCCTGATCTGGGATGTCGGCCACCAGTGCTACCCCCACAAGATCCTCACCGGCCGGCGTGACCGCATCCGCACCCTGCGCCAGGGCGGCGGTCTCTCGGGCTTCACCCGCCGGGCGGAGAGTGAATACGACCCGTTTGGGGCTGCACACTCCTCTACCTCTATCTCCGCCGGCCTCGGCATGGCGGTGGCGCGGGACCTGTCGGGGGAAGAGCGCAACGTCGTGTGCGTGATCGGCGACGGCGCCATGTCCGCGGGCATGGCCTATGAGGCCATGAACAATGCCGGCGCCATGGATAGCCGGCTCATCGTCATCCTCAACGACAACGACATGTCCATCGCCCCGCCCACCGGGGCCATGTCGGCCTATCTGGCGCGGCTCATTTCGGGGCAGACCTACCGCTCGCTGCGGGAGATCGGCAAGCAGATCGCCGGCCACCTGCCCAAGTTCGTGGAGCGCGGTGCGGCGCGGGCCGAGGAATTCGCCCGCGGCTTCTGGACCGGCGGCACCCTGTTCGAGGAACTGGGCTTCTATTATGTGGGCCCTATCGACGGGCACAATCTCGACCACCTGCTCCCCGTGCTGAAGAACGTGCGGGACGCCAAGACCGGCCCTATCCTGGTCCATGTGGTGACTCAGAAGGGCAAGGGCTACGCCCCCGCCGAGGCGAGCGCCGACAAGTACCACGGGGTGGTCAAGTTCGACGTGGTCACCGGCGCCCAGGTGAAGGCGAAGTCCAACGCCCCCTCCTATACCCGCGTGTTCGCCGAGAGCCTGATTTCGGAAGCGCGGCGCGACCCCAAGGTGGTCGCTATCACCGCAGCCATGCCGTCGGGCACGGGGCTGGACCTGTTCGGGCAGGTCTATCCCGAGCGCACCTTCGACGTGGGCATCGCCGAGCAGCATGCGGTGACGTTTGCCGCCGGGCTCGCGACGGAAGGCTTCAAGCCCTTCTGCGCCCTCTATTCCACCTTCCTCCAGCGGGCCTATGACCAGGTGGTGCACGACGTGGCGCTGCAGGGCCTGCCCGTGCGCTTCATCATCGACCGCGCCGGCCTCGTCGGCGCGGACGGGGCGACCCATGCCGGCGCCTTCGACATCGCCTTCCTTGCCTGCCTGCCGGGCATGACCGTGATGGCCCCCGCCGACGAGGCGGAGCTGGTGCACATGATGGCCACCATGGTGGCCTTCGATGATGGCCCCTCGGCCGTGCGCTTCCCCCGCGGGGAAGGCGTGGGCGTGGAACGCCCCGAGCGCGGCGAGGTCCTGCCCATCGGCAAGGGCCGCATCGTGCGCGGAACCGGGGAGGGCGATATCGCGCTCCTCTCCCTCGGCACCCGCCTTGCCGCCTGCCTGGACGCCGCCGAGCGTCTGGAGGCGGCCGGCTTCACCGTCACCGTGGCCGACGCCCGCTTCGCCAAGCCCCTCGACCGGGAGCTGGTGCTGAAGCTCTCCTCCGGCCATGGCGCGCTGGTGACCGTGGAAGAGGGCTCGGTGGGCGGCTTCGGCAGCCACGTGCTCCAACTCGTCACCGACGAAGGCCTGCTCGACCGCGGCACGGTGAAGGTGCGCGCCATGGTGCTGCCCGACATCTACATCGACCAGGAGACCCAGGCCCGCCAGCTGGCCGCCGCCGGCCTCGACGCCGACGCCATCGTGGCCAAGGTGGAAGGGCTGCTGGGCAAGGCCAAGGCCGGGGTGGGATTGCACAAGGCGGGGTGAGGGGGCGCGTCAGGGGTTGGAGGCGACCACAGCCGCCACGTTCCGCTGATGCACCGCCTCATAGGGCTCGAAATACGTCACCGCCCCGGTGGCGAACGCCTCCGCCGCAAAGGTCCGCAGGTCCAACTCGGCCAGCTCCGGCTCGGCCTTCAGCCGTAACAGCTGCTCCACATAGAGCCGCGTCGCCGTGATCAGCGCTGGCCCGTAGCCGCCGGCGGCGATCACCTCCGGCGCGCCATGGTTGGGCAGGATGCGTGTCGCGGCCAGCGCCGCCAGCCGCTCCAGCCCGGCCAGGTGGATGGCGAGGCGGTCCGGTTCGTCCACATAGGTGATGGGGTCTTCCAGCGTGTCGCCGGCCAGCAGAAGGCCATCCGGCAGCAGCACGACGGTGCCGTCCCGGCTGTGGATATCCATGTGGAAAAGCTCCACCGGCACCGTGCCGACCGTCAGCGAAAAGCGCTCTTCAAACAGCAGGCTGGGCAGGATGAGCGGGCGGATGGGTGGGTCGCCTGCCTCCAGCCGCGCCCTGTGGAAGGCGAGCAAGGCGGCGGTTTCCCGGTTGGCGATGATCTCGCAATCGGCGAACGCTTCGTTGCCGGCCACATGGTCGTCGTGCCAGTGGCTCAGCACCACGCGGATGCGTCGTGCGCCCCGCCGTTCCAGCGTCTGCCGGATGATACGGGCGTGGGCCAGCGAGACGTGGGTGTCGTAGACCAGCGCCTCATCGCCATCCAGCACCGCATAGGAGGCGATGCCCAGCGCATAGGCGCCATCGTCCAGCCAGTTCTCGTGGGCGCCGTGCAGCCGCACCCCCGGCGCGCGCCCGTCATAGAAGGCAAGCACGTGCGGGGCCGGCTCCAGCACCCGCAGGGTGGAGCCGAGAGGGACCAGACCGGTGGCTGAACTCACTCCGCCGCTTCGAGGGTGTGGCCGAGGCGGTGGGAGAGGGTGGCGAGTAGTTCTTTCGCGGCATCGGCGATGACCGTGCCGGGGGGGAAGATGGCCTCGGCGCCGGAGGCCTTCAGGGCCTCGTAATCCTGCGGGGGCACCACGCCGCCCACCACCACCATGATGTCGCCCCGGCCTTCGGCCTCCAGCGCCGCCTTCAGCGCCGGCACGAGGGTGAGGTGGCCGGCGGCGAGCGAGGAGATGCCCACCACGTGCACGTCGTTCTCCACCGCCTGCCGGGCGGCTTCCTCCGGGGTGGCGAAGAGGGGGCCGATGTCCACGTCGAAACCGAGGTCGGCGAAAGCGGAGGCGATCACCTTCTGGCCGCGGTCGTGGCCGTCCTGGCCCACCTTGGCGACGAGGATGCGCGGCCGGCGGCCTTCCGCCTGCTCGAACGCCTCCACCAGCTTCTGCAGCTTGCCCACCTTGTCCGTCATGGCGGTCGCCTCGCGCTTGTAGACGCCGGAGATGGCGCGGATCTCGGCCCGATGGCGGCCGAACACTTTCTCCAGCGCGTCGGAAATCTCGCCCACTGTGGCCTTGGCCCGGGCCGCGTCAATGGCCAGCGCCAGCAGGTTGCCGTTGCCCGCCGCGCCGTTGGTGAGGGCTTCGAGCTTGCCGTCCACCTCGTGCTGGTCGCGCTCGGCGCGCAGGCGCTTGAGCTTGTCGATCTGGGCGGCGCGCACGGTGGCGTTCTCCACCTTCAGCACGTCGATCATGCGGTCGCGCTCGGGCTTGAACTTGTTCACGCCCACCACCGTCTGCGCGCCGCCGTCGATGCGGGCCTGGGTGGTGGCGGCGGCCTCCTCGATGCGCAGCTTGGGAATGCCGGCCTCGATGGCCTTGGCCATGCCGCCCAGCGCCTCCACCTCCTGGATGTGCGCCCAGGCCTTGGCGGCGAGATCGGCGGTGAGCTTCTCCACGAAATGGGAGCCGCCCCACAGGTCGATCTGGCGGGTGGTGCCGCTCTCCTGCTGGAGCAGGATCTGGGTGTTGCGGGCGATGCGGGCCGAGAAGTCGGTAGGCAGCGCCAGCGCCTCGTCGAGCGCATTGGTATGCAGCGACTGAGTCTGGCCCTGGGTGGCCGCCATGGCCTCGATGGCGGTGCGCATCACATTGTTGAACACGTCCTGCGCGGTCAGCGACCAACCGGAGGTCTGCGAATGGGTGCGCAGGGGCAGGGACTTGGGGTTCTTGGCCCCAAGGTCGGTCATCAGCCGCGTCCACAGGAGGCGGGCGGCGCGCAGCTTGGCCACTTCCATGAAGAAGTTCATGCCGATGGCCCAGAAGAAGCTGAGGCGCGGCGCGAACACGTCGATGGGCAGGCCGGCGGCGGCGCCGGCGCGGCCATATTCCACGCCGTCCGCCAGCGTGTAGGCCAGCTCCAGGTCCTGCGTCGCCCCGGCTTCCTGCATGTGGTAGCCGGAGATGGAGATGGAGTTGTAGCGCGGCATCTCCTTTGACGTGAAGGCGAAGATGTCCGAGATGATGCGCATGGAAGGTGCGGGCGGATAGATATAGGTATTCCGCACCATGAATTCTTTGAGAATGTCGTTCTGGATGGTGCCGGAGAGCTTGGCGGGGGCCACGCCCTGTTCTTCCGCCGCCACCACATAGAGCGCAAGAACCGGCAGCACCGCGCCGTTCATGGTCATGGACACGCTCATCTGGTCCAGCGGGATGCCGGAGAACAGGGTCCGCATGTCATAGATGCTGTCGATGGCGACGCCCGCCATGCCCACGTCGCCGGCGACACGGGGGTGGTCGCTGTCATAGCCGCGATGGGTGGCGAGATCGAAGGCCACCGACAGGCCCTTCTGCCCGGCCGCGAGGTTGCGACGGTAGAAGGCGTTGGAATCCTCCGCCGTGGAGAAGCCGGCATATTGCCGGATGGTCCAGGGCTGGGTGGCGTACATGGGGGCATAAGGCCCGCGCAGGAACGGCGCGATGCCGGGATAGGTATCGATGTAGCCCAGCCCCTCGATGTCCGCCGGGCCATAGAGCGGCTTCACCGGGATGCCCTCGGGCGTGGTCCAGGGGGCGGCGGCCGCGGAGGGGGCGACCAGCTCCGGCGCGCGCCAATCGATGTCGGCGAAGTTGGGGATCCGGCTCATCTTCTGTTCCCTCGAAATCGGCCGCGGCGGCATTGGTGGAAAGGCTCAGGCCCGCTTGGCGAACCAGGACCCGGAGCACTTGGGATGGTGGGGCGAAGTCCAGTCGCCCGAGGCCTGATCACCCTCGGCGAGGCCCTTGGCGCTGACCTTCTGCTGCCCGTGGGCCAGGGTCATCCGCACCACGCCGAGCTTGCTGATGCCGCCGGTGGCCTTCACCGGCCAAAAACCCGCGTAGGTGACTGTGCCATTCTTCACGGCCAGCTTGAAGTCGTAATTCTTGCCGCAGCTGCCGCTTTCGGCGGACGTGCGCACCACCCAGTGGCCGTCGAAGCGCCTGGCATTGTCGGCGCGGGCGGGGCCAACGGCCGCCGCCGTGAGGAGCGCGAGGGCGGTGAGGCCCGCAATCTTGTGCAACATGGCTCGCCTCCTGTCCCGCGCCTCAGACCAGTCCGGCCGCCGCCTGTGCGGCGGTCAGCGTCTCCAGCACGTCACAGCCGGCGAAGATGAAGCCGGAAACGCCGGCCGCCTTGAGCGCGGCTTCCAGCTCGGCCGGCTTGCCGGCGAGCCAGATGGCGCTGGCGCCGGCGGCTTTCAGCGCCTCGGCGGTTGCGGCCCCCTCGGCACCATAGACCTCGTCGGAGGAGACCAGGCAGGCGAAGGGCGTGCCGGACGCCTTGAAGGCGGCGAGGAGCGCGTCGCGGTCGGCGAAGCCGTCCGGCACGGGGGCGGCAATGCCGCCGGCCTCAAAGAAATTCTTGGCGAAGCCCGCCCGCGCCGTGAAGGCGGCGACGGGACCGAGCGTGGCGAGGAAGATGGCCGGCGCCTTGGCGGCGGCTTCCGCCTTGTCGCGCAGGGCCTCGAACGGCTCGGCGATGCGGTGGGGCGTCAGCGCGCCGTCGGCCACGGGCTCGAAGGTGGCAGGCAAAGGCGCCAGCACTTCCGGCGCCTGCTGCACCAGGATGGGGAATTCCGAGGTGCCGGTGATGGGCGCCTTGCGGGTGGCCACATCCTTGTCGCGGCGGGCCTTCACCTCGGTGATCTCGGCCTTCAGCCAGCGGTCTTCCAGCACGTCGGCCATGCCGCCGCGCTTCTCGATGGTGCGGAACAGGTCCCAGGCCTTTTCGGCCAGCCCATCCGTATGCGCCTCCACCGCGCCGGCGCCGGCGCCGGGGTCCGCCACGCGGTGGACGTTGGATTCTTCCAGCAGCATCACCTGCGTGTTGCGGGCGAGGCGCCGTGCGAACGCATCGGGCAGGCCCAGCGCCTGGGTGAAGGGCAGGACGGTGACGCTGTCCGCCCCGCCGACGCCGGCCGCGAACGCCGCCACCGTGTTGCGCAGCAGGTTCACATAAGGATCGCGCCGGGTGAGGGAGCGCCAGGCGGTGGTGGCGTGCACCTTCAGCGCCGTTTCCGGCAGGCCGCATTCGCGTAGCACCGCGCCCCACAGCAGGCGGATGGCGCGGAACTTGGCGATGGTGGCGGTCTGGTTCAAGTCCGCCACCAGGGCGACCTCGACCCGCGCCGCCGCCTCCGACAGGGCGATGCCCGCCTCGCCGTAGGCCTTGAGATAGGCCACGGCGGTGGCCAGCACCGCCGCCAGCTCCTGCGCGTCGGACGCGCCGGCGGCATGGAACACCCCGCCGTCCGCCCGCGCGAACGGGCCGGCAAAGCCCCGCGCCGCGAGGATGGCGGAGGTCTCGGCGAAGCGCTTGGCCAAAAGCGGCCACGCCATGGGCAGGGTGCCTGCGGCGGCGAAATCGCCCAGCGGGTTCAGGCCGAAGGAGACGGCGAGGCCCTTGGGATCAAAGCCAGCCGCCTCGGCAAAATCGGCGAAGGCGAGGTCTTCCCCCCGACCCTGGAAGGCGCCGCTCTCGATGCGCGTCTCGATGAGGTCGAGCAGCACGTCTTTCAGCACCACCTTCAGGTCGGCGCCGTCCGGCAGGCCGAAGCCATAGGCCGAGGGCGAGGAGGCATAGACCAAAGCGAGGCCGGAGGCGCCGCCGTCCAGGTCCTCCAGCGCCTGCTCGTGGGCGGTGGCGAGGTCCGGCTGGTCCACCCGCGCGCTGATGACCCAGGGCGCGCCGGCCGGCCGTCCCGCCACGATGGGGGCGTTTGGCTTGCGCTCGGGCAGGGCGTCGAGGGCGAGGCCCTCATAGGTGCGGGTGACGAGGCGCTTGTCGTAGGGCGCGCCCTTCAGCACGCCCTCGACCAGCTTCAGCCAGTCCTCGCGGGTGACGGGGGCAAGGTTGGTCGCGAAGGGCAGGGCGGTCATGAGCGGACCTCCGAAAGAAGCTGCAAGGAAGGGGCTGCCGCTCCACCGTTGTCATGGCCGGGCATGACAACGTGGAGGCTGAGGTAATGGTGCGCCAGTCCGGTCATCACCGCCCCTCCCGTGCCGCCAGCGACCGCTCGGCATCGACCATGTAGTCGCGCAGCACCGGCACGTCGTCGCGCTTCTCGGAGAGCAGCAGCTGGAACACCATGTTGGAGCCGTGCAGGAAGCCCAGTTCCACGGCGGCGAGGTAGAATTCCCACATGCGGCCGAAGCGTTCGCCCATCATGGTATCGACTTCGGCGCGGCGGGCCATGAAGTTCCGCCGCCAAGCGCGGATGGTCCAGTAATAGTGCAGGCGCAGCACCTCGCAGTCGTCCACCCACAGGTGGGTGCGCTCGGTGGAGGCGAACACCTCCGACAGCGCCGGCACATAGCCGCCGGGGAAGATGTACTTGCGGATGAACGGCGCCGTGGTACCGGGCGGCGACATGCGGCCGATGGCGTGCACCAGCGCGAAGCCGCCCTCATCCAGGAGGTTGCGGATGGTGGTGAAGTAATCGTCGAAGTGCGACACGCCCACATGCTCCATCATGCCGATGGAGACCACGCGGTCGAACTTGCCCTGCAAGTTGCGATAATCCACCTCGCGGAAGTCGATGGAGCCGGCCACGCCCGCGGCCTCCGCGAGCCGCCGGCTTTCGGCGAGCTGCTCCGGCGAGACGTTGATGGCGGTGACCTGCGCGCCGCATTCCTTCGCCATGTAGATGGCAAGCCCGCCCCAGCCCGAGCCGATCTCCGCCACCCGCATGCCGGGGGAGATCTTCAGCTTGGCCGCGATATGGCGGAACTTGTTGCGCTGCGCTTCAACCAGCGGCTCTTCCGGGTCGCGGAAGTAAGCGCAGCTGTAGGCCATGGTCTCGTCCAGCCACAGCCGGTAGAAGGCGGCCGGGTGGTCGTAGTGGGAGGAGACGTTCTCTTTCGCCTTGGCCACCGGGTTGGCCTGCTGGAACCGCCGCACCGAGCGCCACGCCTTGCGCAGCGCCTGCTGCACCGGGTGGCTGCCCAGCCCCTTGCGGTTCACCGAGAACAAGGAGAGCAGCTCGAACGCGCCGGCCCCGTCCTCGAAGGAGAGGCGGCCATCCATATAGGCCTCGGCCGCCACCAGCTCCGGATTGAAGAACAGGTCGCTCTCCAGCTTCCTGTCGTGCATGCGCACGGTGACGGACGGCCCATCTTGCCCCGAGCCGAAGACGTGGCGCTGGCCGTCGACGGTGATGACCGTCAGGCGGCCCTTTTCCACGAAGCGGCTGAGGAGGTGGGAGAGGAGGCGCATGGTCAGACGTCTTTCCGAACGATCGCCATAGCGCACAGGCCGTCATGGCCGGACTTGCTCCGGCCATCCACGCGGATGGGCCAGGCGCAAGCTTGCGCACTTTGCGCCGGCTGTACGGCGTGGATGCCCGGCACAAGGCCGGGCATGACGCCCCTCTGACGCAGGCCGAAGCTAGCCCAACGTCCCGGTTTCATCACGCGAATTCCAGGATCACCGCATCCACGGCGAGGCTGTCGCCGGCCTTGGCGTGGACTGCCTTGATGACGCCGTCGCGCTCGGCGCGCAGCACGTTCTCCATCTTCATGGCTTCCACGATGGCGAGGATCTCGCCGTTCTTCACCTCCTGGCCGGGGGTGACGGCGATGGAGACCACGAGGCCCGGCATGGGGCAGAGCAGTTCCTTGCCGCCGCCGGCGGTTTCCTTCTTCGGCATGAGCGCCGCGAGAGAGGCCGACAGCTCGGTGTAGACCCGCGCCTTGGTGGCGATGCCGCGATGGGCCAGCACGTAGCCGTTGGGAATGGTGCGCACCTGCACCGCCACCTGGTCGGCGTCGATGGTGCCGGTCCACACCACGTCGCCGGGCTTCCAGGTGGAGCGCAGCAGGTGGGTGTGGCCCGCCGTGCCGTCGGCGTCGAAGATCTGCACCTTGTAGCCGCCGTCCACCGCTTCCACCTCGCACGGGGTGGAAAGGGTCTCCTCGGCGGCGGAGAGGTGCACGATGCGGCGCTTGGCGAAGGCCACCGGCACGCCGGAGGTCTGGCCGGAAATGTGCCGCTTGCGGGCGTTGTGGATGTGGTCGATCACCGCCGCCACGGCCGAGAGCGTGTGCACCAGCTCGCCTTCCGGCGCGCGGGCGTGGAAGCCGTCGGGATATTCCTCGGCGATGAAGCCGGTGGAGAGATTGCCCTCGCGCCAGCGCGGGTGGGACATGAGCGCCGACAGGAACGGGATGTTGTGGCCGATGCCGTCGATGGCGAAGGCATCCAGCGCGTCCGCCTGCGCCTCGATGGCGATGGCGCGGGTGGGGGCGTGGGTCACCAGCTTCGCGATCATGGGATCGTAGAAGATGGAGATTTCCCCGCCCTCATAGACGCCGGTGTCGTTGCGCACGGTGATGGGGCCGTCCTTGCCTTCCGCCGGCGGGCGATAGCGCACCAGGCGGCCGGTGGAGGGCAGGAAGTTGCGGTAGGGGTCTTCCGCATAGATGCGGCTTTCCACCGCCCAGCCGGTGAGCTTCACGTCGTCCTGGGTGATGGCGAGCGGCTCGCCCGCCGCCACGCGGATCATCTGCTCCACCAGGTCGATGCCGGTGATCAGCTCGGTGACCGGATGCTCCACCTGCAGGCGGGTGTTCATCTCCAGGAAGTAGAAGCTCTTGTCCTGCCCGGCCACGAACTCCACCGTGCCGGCGCTGTCGTAGCCGACCGCCTTGGCGAGGGCCACAGCCTGCTCGCCCATCTTCTTGCGGGTGGCTTCGTCCAGCAGCGGCGAGGGGGCTTCCTCCACCACCTTCTGGTTGCGGCGCTGGATCGAGCATTCGCGCTCGCCCAGGTAGATGACGTTGCCGTGCTTGTCGCCCAGCACCTGGATCTCGATGTGGCGCGGGTCGACGATGAACTTTTCCACGAACACGCGGTCATCGCCGAAGGAGGACTTGGCCTCGGACTTGGCGCGGTCGAAGCCGTCCTGCACCTCGTCGCGGCTGTGGGCGATGCGCATGCCCTTGCCGCCGCCGCCGGCTGACGCCTTGATCATCACCGGATAGCCGATCTCGTCGGCGATCTTTGCCGCCTCCTCGCCGGTGGCGATTTCGCCGAGATAGCCGGGCACGGTGGAGACATTGGCTGCCGCCGCCGCCTTCTTGGACTCGATCTTGTCGCCCATGGCCTCAATGGCGTGGGGATTGGGACCGATGAAGACGATGCCATGCTCCGCCAGCAGCTTGGGGAAGGAGGCGCGTTCGGAGAGGAAGCCGTAGCCGGGATGCACCGCCTGCGCGCCCGTGAGCTTGCAGGCCTCCACGATCTTCTCGGCGATGAGATAGGACTGGGCGGCCTGGGGCGGGCCGATATGCACCGCCTCGTCGGCCATCTCCACGTGGAGGGCGTCCTTGTCGGCGTCGGAATAGACGGCGACGGTCTTGATGCCCATCTTGCGCGCCGTCTTGATGACGCGGCAGGCGATCTCACCCCGGTTCGCGATCAGGATCTTCGAGAACATTTAAGTGTCTCCCGCGCTCGAGGCGCTGAAATCTTGAGAAGCCTTGTGCCTCTCCCTCGACCGCTCTGCCCCCACCCCAGCCCTCCCCCGCAAGCGGGAGAGGGGGTGGCGGTGCGCCGGGAGGGAAAGCCCTCTCCCGCTTGCGGGGGAGGGTTGGGAGGGGGCGCCGCCCCTGGGGCGGCGGAAGGCCTGCGTCGCCGACGCAGGCCTCAGGGGGGCCACCCTCACAACGGCATGTTGTCGTGCTTGCGCGAGGGCTGCTCGAGCTTCTTGGTGCGCAGCATTGCGAGCGCGCGGGCGAGGCGCCGGCGGGTCGAATGCGGCATGATCACCTCGTCCACATAGCCGCGCTCGGCCGCCACGAAGGGCGAGAGGAAGCGCTCCTCGTAGTTCTTGGTCTGGGCGGCGATCTTGTCCGGATCGCCCATGTCGGCACGGAAGATGATCTCCACCGCGCCCTTGGCGCCCATCACCGCGATCTGGGCGGTGGGCCAGGCATAGTTCACGTCCGCGCCCACATGCTTGGAGGCCATCACGTCATAGGCGCCGCCGAAGGCCTTGCGGGTGATGACGGTGACCAGCGGCACGGTGGCCTGCGAATAGGCGAACAGCAGCTTGGCGCCGTGCTTGATGAGGCCGCCGTATTCCTGCGCCGTGCCGGGCAGGAAGCCGGGCACGTCCACGAAGGTCACGATCGGGATCTCGAAGGCGTCGCAGAAGCGCACGAAACGGGCCGCCTTGCGGGAGGCGTCACTGTCCAGCACGCCGGCCAGCACCATGGGCTGGTTGGCGACGAAGCCCACCGTCCGCCCCTCGATCCGGCCGAAGCCGGTCACCATGTTGCGGGCGTAGGCCGCCTGGATCTCGAAGAAGTCGCCCTCGTCCACGACCTTCAGGATCAGCTCCTTGATGTCGTAGGGCTTGTTGGGATTGTCCGGGACCAGGGTGTCGAGGCTCTCGTCGTAGCGGCCCGGATCGTCGAAGGACGGCCATTCGGGGGCGCCCTCCTGGTTGTTGGAGGGCAGGAAGTCGATGAGCCGCCGGGTCTCCAGCAGCATCTCCACGTCGTTCTCGTAGGAGCCGTCCGCCACCGAGGACTTGGTGGTGTGCACCTTGGCGCCGCCCAGCTCCTCGGAGGTGACGGTCTCGTTGGTGACGGTCTTCACCACCTCCGGGCCGGTCACGAACATGTAGGAGGTGTCGCGGACCATGAAGATGAAGTCGGTCATGGCCGGGGAATAGACATCGCCGCCGGCGCACGGGCCCATGATCAGCGAGATCTGCGGGATCACGCCGGAGGCGATGACGTTGCGCTTGAACACCTCGCCATAGCCGCCCAGCGCCGCGACACCTTCCTGGATTCGGGCACCGCCGGCATCGAACAGGCCGATGATGGGCGCGCGGGTCTTCAGCGCTATGTCCTGGATCTTGGTGATCTTGCGGGCGTGCTCCTCGGAGAGGGAGCCGCCGAACACGGTGAAGTCCTTGGCGAAGACGAACACCTTGCGGCCGTTGACCGTGCCCCAGCCGGTGACGACGCCGTCGCCGGGGACCTTCTGGTCGGTCATGCCGAAGTCCACGCAGCGGTGCTGCACGAAGGTGTCGTATTCCTCGAACGTGCCGCGATCCAGCAGCAGCTCGATGCGCTCGCGCGCGGTGAGCTTGCCGCGGGCGTGCTGGGCCTCGATGCGCCGTGCCCCGCCGCCGAGTCGGGCGACCGAGCGCCGGCTTTCGAGCTCTTCGAGGATGTCCTTCATGCCGAGCGCTCCCCAGGTGCGGTCTTGGAACCGTGTTTGTGAAATCGAGACTAACGGGGGTTAAGAGGGGGCGAAAGCCTAAGCTTTGCGCGTCCTCTGCTCCCGATCGCTGCTGTCGGCTAACAGGAGTTGCGGGCATTGGGAATATGTGAAAAATTCACGTTGTTTATTGTGAAGAATTTGCAATCCCGAAGTCGGGGCCGCCCATGCGTCAGAAGATCTATGCCGGCCATGCGGTGCGGCGGCTGCGGGAAAAGCTGGGGCTCAAGCAGAGCGAGCTGGCCCAGCGCCTCGCGGTCTCGCCGTCCTACATCAACCAGATCGAGAGCAACCAGCGCCCGCTGACCGCCTCCATCCTCATCGCCATCTCGCGCACCTTCGCGGTGGACATCACCTCCTTCGGCGCGGAGGACCTCGACCGGCTGGTGGCGGACCTGCGCGAGACCGCCGCCGACCCGCTGTTCAAGGATCTGGACCTTGGCCTGCAGGACATGAAGGCGGTGGCCAATCTCTCCCCCGCCTTCGCCCATGCCTTCCTGCGCATGCACGTGGCGCTGCGGCGCACGGCCGAATGGCGCGCCTCCCTCGACGACATGCTCACCGCAGGCGTCACGCCGGGAGCGGACGAGGCCAAGCTGATCCCCTACGAGGAAGTGCGCGACTTCTTCCACTATATCGACAATTACGTGGACCCCCTCGACCGCGCGGCGGAGGCCGCCGCCTCCAGCCTCGGCATCCTGGAAGGCGCGGACCCTGCCGCCGCCTTCGCCGCCCATCTCGCCCGCCGCCACAATGTGCAGGTGGAGGTGGGGCCGGCGGACCCGGATGCGCCGCTGTCGCGCTTCGATCCGCGCTTGCGGCGGCTGGTGCTGTCGGGGGTTTTGTCGGGCCCGACGCGAGCGTTCCGCATCGCCGCCACCATCGCCCAGCTGGAGCATGGCGCGCTGGTGGAGGCGACGGTCGCCTCCGGCGCCTTCCGCAGCCAGACCGCCACGGAGATCTGCCGGCTGGCGCTGCACAATTATTTCGCTGGCGCGCTCATGCTGCCCTACCGGCGGTTCCATGACCTGGGGCGTCGGCTCCGATACGACCTGGATCGCCTGGTGCTGGAGACCGGCGCCAGCCTGGAGCAGGTGTGCCATCGCCTGTCCACGCTCCAGCGGCCGGGGGCGAAGGGGGTGCCCTTCTATTTCGCCAAGGTGGACCGCGCCGGCAACATCACCAAGCGCCATTCGGCCACGCGCTTCCAGTTCGCCCGCCACGGCGGGGCCTGCGCCGCCTGGAACGTGCACGAGGCGTTCGAGATGCCGGGGCGCACGCTGGTGCAGGTGGGCGAGATGCCCGACGGGGCGCGCTACATCTGCCTCGCCCGTGCCGTGGTCAGCCCCTCCCTGCGTCACGGCCAGCCCTCGCGGGCCTATGCCTTCGGCCTCGGCTGCGAGGTCGCCTTCGCCCATGACATCGTCTACGCGGACGGGCTGGACCTGAAGGCCGCGCCGGTGGCCAAGCTCGGCGTGTCCTGCCGCATCTGCCCGCGCCGGGACTGCGACCTGCGGGCCTTCCCGCCGCTGGACCGGGAGATCCGCATCGACGAGAACGTGCGGGATATCGTTCCGTTTACCATCTCCTGACGTAATTGCGCCTTCCTGCCGCTTACGAATGGCCCTGCCTTGGCACATGAAACGCCATGAGGGCGGAGATAAACTAAGTGCATCGACTCTCTAACCGAGTCGAATGGGAGTGATCCATGAGGGTGCTCAGACTGGCTGGCTGGGTCGCTGGCCTGGCGATGGCAGGGATAGTGTCCGCCCAGGCGGCGCCGGCCTTCTCCACTGCGAATGTGAATATCCGGACCGGTCCGGACACCGAATTCCCAAGCTTGGGCGTCATCCCCGAAGGCTCGCCGCTGGAAGTCGAGGGCTGTCTCCAGGATGAATCCTGGTGCGACGTGATCTGGCAGGATTACCGCGGCTGGGTCTACAGCGAATATCTCGGCTACGAGCAGCAGGGCCGTACCGCCGTGCTTCCCGACTGGGGCGTTGCCGCTATCGGCGTGCCCGTGGTGGCGTTTGCCGCCTCGCAATACTGGAACCAGTATTATGTAGGCCGGCCTTATTATGTGAACCAGCCCTGGTATGCCGACCGCTACCGTTGGGAAGGCTATGCGCCGCGGCCGCGTCCCGGCTGGTATGGCCCGCCTCCGGGGCCGCGCCAGCCCGGCTGGTGGCGTAACAATTATATCGCGCCCCCCGGCATGCAGCCGCCCCCGCCCGTTGCCCCGCCGCCGCCTCCCGGCTGGAACCGTCCCGGTGGGCCGGGCGGCCCCGGTTATCCGGGTGGTCCCGGTTATCCTGGTGGCCCCGGCCGTCCGGGTGAGCCCGGCGGTCCTGGTTATCCTGGTGGTCCTGGTTATCCCGGCGGTCCTGGTCAGCCCGGTGGACCCGGTTATCCTGGCAGCCCCGGCCGTCCGGGTGAGCCCGGTGGTCCTGGTTATCCTGGTGGCCCCGGCCAGCCCGGTGGTCCTGGTGGTCCTGGTCAGCCCGGCCAGCCGGGTGGTCCTGGCCGTCCCGGTGTCCCGGGCCAGCCTCCGGGTCAGCCTGGCACGCCTCCCGGCCAGCCCGGCGGTCCTGGTCAGCCCGGCCAGCCTGGTGGTCCCGGCCGTCCCGGTGTCCCGGGCCAGCCTCCGGGTCAGCCCGGCACGCCTCCCGGTCAGCCCGGTGGTCCTGGTCAGCCCGGCCAGCCGGGTGGCCCCGGCCGTCCTGGTGTCCCCGGCCAGCCTCCGGGCCAGCCTGGCACGCCTCCCGGCCAGCCCGGTGGTCCTGGTCAGCCCGGCCAGCCGGGCGGTCCCGGCCGTCCTGGTGTCCCCGGCCAGCCTCCGGGTCAGCCTGGCACGCCTCCCGGTCAGCCCGGTGGTCCTGGTCAGCCCGGCCAGCCGGGTGGTCCCGGCCGTCCCGGTGTCCCCGGTCAGCCTCCGGGTCAGCAGGGTGGTCCTGGTCGTCCCGGCGGTCCCGGGCCGAATGGCCTGCCGAACCGCCCGCCGTCGCCGCAGGAGCGTCAGCAGTTGCAGCAGCAACAGCGCCAGCAGATCCAGCAGGAGCAGTTGCAGCAGCGTCAGCAGCAGCAGATCCAGCAGCGCCAGCAACAGCAGCAGCGCCAGCAGGAACAGATCCAGCAGCGCCAGCAGCAGATGCAACAGCGTCAGCAGGAGCAGGGCCAGCAGCGTCAGCAACAGCAGCAGCGCCAGCAGGAGCAGTTCCAGCAGCGCCAGCAGCAGATGCAACGCCAGCAGGAACAGCGCCAGCAACGTCCGCCGGAGCAGTACCAGCAGCGTCCGCCTCAGCAGCAGCGCCAGGAGCGTCCGCCGCAGCAGTACCAGCAGCAGCGTCCGCCGCAGCAGCAGGGTCAGCCTCAGGGCCAGCCGCAACGCCAGCCCCAGGCGCAGCCTCAGGGTCAGCCGCAGCGGCCCCAGGGACGGCCCGACTGCCGCGGACCGGACTGCCCGCCGCCGCGCTGAACCAGCAACCCCGCTGAACCAATCGAAGCCCGGCCATCACGGCCGGGCTTCTTTCTTTCAGGGGCAGGCCGAGGCCCGATCCTCCCCCGAGGCCTTCCTGCCCATCGACGGATGGAACGCGGCGGGCTATGGGCTTGCCATGTCCCGCTTCGCGTCGTCCCGCTCCGCTCTGTCCCGTCCCGTCCTGCGCTTCGCGCCGTCGCCCACGGGCCTCATCCATGTGGGCAATGCCCGCACCGCCCTCATCAACGCGCTGCTCGCCCGGCGCGCCGGCGGAACCTTCATCCTGCGCTTCGACGACACCGACGCCGCCCGCTCCCGCGTCGAATATGCCGACGCCATTGCGGCGGACCTCGCGTGGCTGGGCATCGCCCCCGACCTCACCTTCCGCCAGTCGGATCGCATCGCCGACTATCAGGCTGCCGCCGAGCGCCTGAAGGCCGCCGGGCGACTCTATCCCGCCTATGAGAGCGAGGAAGAGCTGGAGCTGAAGCGCCGGCTGCAGCGGGCGCGCGGCCTGCCGCCGGTCTATGATCGCGCGGCGCTGGCGCTGACTGAGGCAGACCGCGACCGGCTCGAGGCCGAGGGCCGCCGCCCGCACTGGCGCTTCCGCCTCGACCACCGCGTCGTCGCCTGGGACGACGGCGTGCGCGGGCCGCAGCAGGTGGATACGGCGAGCCTGTCCGATCCGGTCCTGGTGCGCGCCGACGGCAGCTTCCTCTACACGCTGCCCTCGGTGGTGGACGACCTCGCCATGGGCGTCACGGACGTGGTGCGCGGCGAGGACCATGTGACCAACACGGCGGTCCAGATCGAGATCTTCGAGGCGCTGGGCGGGCCGGCGCCACGTTTCGCGCACCACAACCTGCTCACCCTGCCGTCGGGCGAAGGGCTGTCGAAGCGGCTCGGCCACCTCTCCCTTTCGGCGCTCCGGGAGGCCGGGCAGGAGGCATTAGCGGTTGCGGCGGCGGCCGTCCTGGTGGGCACCTCCCATGCGGTGGAGGCGGTGGAGAGCCTTGATGCCTTGGCGGGCATGGTGGACCTTGCCCACATCTCCCGCGCCCCGGCCCGCTTCGATCCGGACGACCTGGCCCAACTCACCGCCCGCACCCTGCACATGATGCCGTTCGAGGCGGCGGCTCCGCGCCTTACGGCGGCAGGCATAGGAGGCGGCGAACCGTTCTGGCTGGTGGTGCGGGGCAATCTCACGCTGTTCCTGGAGGCAGCGGATTGGTGGACGCTGGTGTCCCGGCCTGCTGCCGGCCTGGTGGCGGAGGCCGATCGCGCCTTCCTCGGCGAAGCGGCGGCGCTGCTGCCAGCGGAGCCCTGGGATGGGCAGACCTATCAAGCCTGGATCAAGGCGGTGAAGACGGCGAGCGGGCGTTCGGGCAAGACCCTGTTCCATCCGCTGCGCCTTGCCCTGACGGGCCTGGAGAAGGGGCCGGAGCTTGCCGCCCTGCTGCCGCTGATGGGCCACACGCGGGTGGCGGGCCGCCTCGGGGGCGAGGTGGCGTAGGCCGGATCCGGTCGGGCCAATCACGCTGACGGGGGATGGCCTGAAGGGCGCTAGACCTCTCAGGCCTGCGTGCCTGTCCTTATATTCACGCAAGCATTGAGCGGAAGCGGGCGGATGGCTTCGCCCCGCCGCATCGCCTGCCGCGAGGTGCCGCCTACTGCGCGGTGCCCTGGCCAGCGGTTTGGGCGCCGCCCTGCGTGTTCTGCTGGTTCTGGGCGTTCTGCGAGCGCGGCAGCGGGATGATGCGCACCTTGCGCTGGCCCGGCTGCTCGGAGGCCGGGGCGAGCGGGGCGGTGGCGGTGGCGGCCACGGGGCCGCCGGCTTCCGCCGCCGGATCGGCGACCGGCTGGCGCTGCGCGGCCTTGCCCTTGGTGTTCTGGGCCGGGTCGTTGAACTTCGGCTGCGACATCTCGCGGGCCTGCTCCTCGGTCACGAGGATGTCGCCCTTGCGGAGGGTGGTCTCATCCTCGAGCCCGGCGAGCGCCTGCGCCCACGACTGGCCGGCGGGCTTGCAGGTGCAGGACGACACCAGCTCCTTGCGGTAGCGCAGCGCGTTGGGCAGCGACATGTAGGACTGCCCGGAAATGCTCACCGCCGACTTGATGTCACCGCTGTAGGTGAAGAGCTGTGCATCCGAGCCTGGGCACAGCCGCTTGCACAGCTGGTCGTCCTGCGCGTAGCGGCTGGAGTTGGTGGAGTTCGCCATGGGGAAGAAATAGCCGTCGCAGGTGCGCACGCACACGGTGCGGGAGGAATACTGCTTCGGCTGGTCCAGCGGGACGGTGGCGAGGTCCGGGGCGCTTTCCTCTTCCTGTGCGCTCTGGGGCGTGCCGAAGATGGCCTCGAAGAAGTTGCGCGGCTTCTGCGGCTCGGCGGGGCGCCGCGACGCCTGAACGGCGGCGGTGTATTGCGGGCCGCAATTGTTCTGGGCGAGGGCGAGGATCAGCGCCCGGCGCTGGCCGCTCTGGTCCGATCCGCCGCGCTCGACGCCGGCGAGCTGGGAGCGGATGCGCGACACCTGGTCGTCGATCTGGTCGCACTGGGGCGGCCGCGGCGGCCCCTGGAAGATGAAGAAGCCGCGCGGGGCATCGCAGCCCATGCCGCGGGCCTGGGACGTGAGCCGGTCGAGGTCGCCCCGCAGCTTCGCCGCCTGTTGCT
This sequence comes from Xanthobacter oligotrophicus, assembly GCF_008364685.1. Taxonomy (GTDB): domain Bacteria; phylum Pseudomonadota; class Alphaproteobacteria; order Rhizobiales; family Xanthobacteraceae; genus Xanthobacter; species Xanthobacter oligotrophicus. The sequence goes on along the minus strand of NZ_VTTL01000001.1, from coordinate 570,230 downwards.
GCTGGGCGGCGGCGCCGTTGGCGCCCCGGTCGAGAGACGTCAGCGAGGATTCGAGCTGCATGCACGCCGGGCTGCCGGCCTGGGCCAGCGCCTGCGAGGCGCCGCCTGCCGCCGTTCCGGCCAGGAGGAGCCCGAACACGATCTTGCGGGCCACATGGCGGATATTGCCGCCGACGCCCATGCCTCGCTCAGACCCCATCCTCACCTTCTCGACTCTCGCTTCGCCGCCCAATCCGCGACCGGACCTCTATAGCCTGACACCGGACGTGAATGGTGACGAAACTATGGCTTCATCACGGTCCGTCAGGTGCCCGCCGCCCCCTCGCGCGCCTCAGCTGGAGCCCGCCTCAGCTCTTGCCGCGGTTGCGGATGTTGAAGGTGTCGTAGGCGTATTCGGCGATCTGCCACCACACCAGCTGGTCGGCGCGGATGGCGGTCATGGAATCGAGCGCCTGCTTGAAGGCGGGGTTGACGGCGGCGATCTCGTTGTAGAGCTCGAACGCCGCCTTGTGGCCGGCGTCCATGATGGAGGGTGGGAAGGGCCGCAGTTCCACGCCCTGCTGCACCAGGCGGCGCAGGGCCGGCGGGTTCACCGAATCGTACTTCGCCAGCATCCAGTTGTTGGCGGCTTCCGCTGCGTTGCGGACGATGGCCTGGTAGTGCTTCGGCAGGGCGTCCCACTGCTTGTCGTTGATGACGAGGTGCATCATGGCCCCGCCCTCCCACCAGCCGGGGTAGTAGTAATATTTGGCTACCTTCACGAGGCCGAGCTTCTCGTCGTCATAGGGGCCGACGAACTCGGCGGCGTCGATGGTGCCGCGTTCGAGGGCGGCATAGACATCCCCCGGCACGATCTGTTGCGGCACCACGCCGAGCTTGGCCAGCACCTGGCCGCCGATGCCGCCGATGCGGAACTTCAGGCCCTTGAGATCACCGACGCCGGTAAGCTCCTTGCGGAAGAAGCCGCCCATCTGGCACCCCGAATTGCCCATGGGCATGGAGGTGACATTGTACTTGGCCAGCACGCCGTTGATGATCTCGGCGCCGCCGCCGAAGAACCACCAGGAATGCTGCTGGCGCGAGTTGAAGCCGAACGGCACGCCGGTGCCGAAGGCCAGCGCCGGGTCCTTGCCGGTGTAGAAATAGGTGGCGGTCTGCGCGCATTCCACCGAGCCGGTGGAGACCGCGTCCAGCGCCTGCAGGCCCGGCACCAGCTCTCCCGCCGGGAAGGTCTGGATCTGGAACCGCCCGTCGGTGGCCTCGGACACGTAGCGTGCGAAGGTCTGCGCGGTGCCGTAGATGGTGTCCAGCGAGCGGGGGAAGGAGGAGGTCAGGCGCCACTTCACCTCGGGCTGGCTCTGGGCGAGGGCCGGAGCTGCGAGCGCGCCGGTGGCGAGCGCGGTGGCGGAGGCACCAATGAAGTGCCGGCGCTTGATGTCCATGTGGTGCTCCTCGGGCCTTTTCTTGTCGGTTGCTGCCATTGCGACAGCCGTTTGGTGTGTTCTCTGCGCACGGTCCGGGCCGCGCGGCGCCTGCGCGAACCCCTCTGCATCGGTCGCAGACCGGGGCCGCTGGTATCAATGGGGCGACAGGGGTGTCATGGCCGCGCCTCCGCGTCAATCGCGAGCCGGCGCAGGAGCGCAGGCAGCGCTTTTATCGGGCTCCTGCCGCCGATCACCTTTTCCTGAGCGGGACTTTCCCCATATCAGGAGCGACAACCCGCGGGAGCTTTCATGACCGTTGCGAACCGTCCGAACCGCGTGAGCCGCCTTGCGAACCGCGCCCGCTGCGGCGCCTTCCTGCTCGCGGGGCTGCTGGTGCCGGCCCTGTCGGCTCCAGCGATTGCGCAGGAGCCGAACCTCATCTTCAAGAAGTCCACCGTCTGGAAGTTCCTGACCCCGGACGACAAGCTCGCGGTCTACGGCATCGACGACCCGGTGGTGGACGGCGTCGCCTGCCACTACACCACGCCGGAGAAGGGCGGCCTGAAGGGCATGGTGGGCGTGGCGGAGGAAGTGTCCGACATCTCGCTGGCATGCCGGCAGGTGGGGCCCATCTCCTTCAAGTCCAAGTTCGAGCAGGGCGACGTGGTGTTCCGCGAGGGCCGCTCGTTTTTCTTCAAGCGGATGCAGATCGTGCGCGGCTGCGATACCAAGCGCAACGTGTTGGTGTACCTGGTCTATTCGGACAAGCTGATCGACGGCAGCCCGAAGAATTCCACCTCCACCGTGCCCATCATGCCCTGGGGCAGCGGCGCGGACGTGCCGAAATGCGCTGACTTCGTGAAGTGAGCCTGCCCCGGACCCGCCGGGGCCTGCCGATGACGACGGCTTCGCCCCTCAGCGTGAGCAGGTGATGGCCACCGCCTCGGCGCACAGGGGGCCGGTGCAGGCGGCGGGCGGCGCGGCGCGCGCCGGGGTCAGGGCGGTTTCGGCGACGCGGCCGAAATCAATGGCGCGGCTGTAGTCGTGAGACTGGCACCAGGCGACCGCCATGCGCTCGCCGCACGGCGCGCCGGCGGCCAGGCACCGGTCGATGCCGTAGCCGTCGGAATTGTCGATGATGAAGATGCGGGTGTCGGCCTCGGCCACAGCGGTCAGGGACAGGGTCGCCACGGCTGCGACGACCAGCGTACGGATGCTTTGCATGAGCGGGAAACGGCCTTTTTGATCAGCGCCGCGGCGGTGTTCCGGACCGCGTGCCCGTCGTTCGGAGCACGGTGCGGAGGGGCGGAGATGCCTCCGCCCATGCGCCGCCGGGGCGCTCTCGCGGGGCAGGGGATAGGCCCCCGGCCCCCGCATGGTCAAGCGTGGCCATATAACGAAGTGCGGAGGGCCCACCGCCGCATGGGTGAAAAACCAAGGCGGCGCAAGGGCGCGCGGGCTGGTGCCCAGGCTGCGCATGGCTGTTCCGCCACACGGACGTGAAAGCTCTTGACGACCGCCCCCGCACGAACCATTGTCCCGCGCCATGAACGGTCGGTTTGCCATCACCAGCGCCATTGCGGCGATTATTTGCGGTTAGCCGAAAAGCTGGCCGTGGCCGTCCCTTGCTGCTCCCTTAAGACTTAAGGATCTGGACGCCCCGGCCGGTGCACCGGCACGGCGCACGTGCGCCATTCGGGGGAACGATCCATGGAGCTCAGGCTCTACAATACCTTGACCCGCTCGAAGGACACGCTGCGTCCGCTCGATCCCGCCAACGTGCGCATGTATGTCTGCGGCCCCACCGTCTACGATCACGCCCATATCGGCAATGCGCGGCCTGTGATCGTGTTCGACGTGCTGTTCCGCCTGCTGCGCCGCCTCTATGGCGAAGACCACGTCAAATACGTTCGCAACATCACCGACGTGGACGACAAGATCAACGCCCGCGCCGCCGAGCGCGGCATCACCATCCGCGATCTCACGGAAGAGACCTACCGCTGGTTCCGCGAGGATACCGCCGCGCTCAACTGCCTGCGGCCCACGGTCGAGCCGCGCGCCACCGAGCATATCGCCGAGATGCGCACGCTCATCGAGAGCCTGGTCGCCTCCGGCCACGCCTATGTGGCGGAGGAGCATGTGCTGTTCCACGTGCCCTCCATGCCGGACTATGGCCGGCTCTCCCGCCGCCCGCTGGACGAGATGGTGGCCGGTGCCCGCGTGGATGTGGCACCCTATAAGCGCGATCCCATGGACTTCGTGCTGTGGAAGCCGAGCGAGGCCGGCGTCCCGGGCTGGCCCTCGCCCTGTGGCATCGCCACCCCCGGCCGCCCCGGCTGGCACATCGAGTGCTCGGCCATGTCGTGGCGCCACCTGGGCGAGACCTTTGACATTCATGGCGGCGGCATCGACCTTGTGTTCCCTCACCATGAGAACGAGATCGCCCAGTCGCGCTGCGCCTTCCATAGCGGCGTGATGGCGCAGATGTGGATGCACAACGGCTTCCTGATGCTGGAAGGTGAGAAGATGTCGAAGTCCCTCGGCAACTTCGTCACCATCCGCGAACTGCTCGCCGAATGGCCGGGCGAGGTGCTGCGCCTCGCCATGCTCTCCACCCACTATCGCCAGCCCATCAACTGGACCCGGCAGGGCCTGGGTTTCGCCGCCAAGACCCTGGACAAGTGGTACCGCATCATCGGCGAGGTCGAGGCCGAGACCGGGGAGGGCAACCCGTTCGAGATCGAGACCGCCGACCGGCTCGCCGACGACCTCAACACGCCGTCCGTCATCACCCACCTTCACCATCTCGCCGAGGTGGCGGAGCACGAGGAGACCTCCTCCGCCTTGCGTCGGCGCTTCAAGGGGGCGGCCAACCTGCTCGGCCTGCTCGGCGATACCGAAAGCGGGTGGCGCGCCCGGCAGAAGGAGGCCATCGCTCTCGATGAGGGCGTGATCGCCGGCCTCATCGCCGATCGCCTCGCCGCCCGCAAGGCGAAGGACTTCAAGCGCGCCGACCAGATCCGCGAGGAGCTGGCCGCGCAGGGTGTGGTGCTGATGGACAACAAGGACGGAACCACCAGCTGGGAGGTGTCGCGATGACCGCCACCAAGCTCTCCCTGCGCCCCTATCTGCCGGCCGATGCGCCGGTGCTGGCGGCCCTGTTCCGCGCCTCCATCGCCGATCTGACCGGCGAGGATTACGACGAGGAGCAGCAGGAGGCCTGGAGCGCGGCGGTCGACGACGAGGACGCCTTCGCCGCGCGCCTTGCCGGTGCGCTCACCCTGGTGGCCCTGCGCGACGGCGCGCAGGTGGGCTTCGTCTCGCTCAAGGACAATGCCCACATCGACCTGCTCTATGTGGCGCCGGACGCCGCCGGCACCGGCGTCGCCCGTGCCCTGTGCGATGCCGCCGAGACGCTGGCGAAGGGGCGCGGCACCCTCAAGCTGACGGTGGATGCCAGCGACACCGCCCTCGGCTTCTTCCAGCACCGCGGCTATGAGGCCCACCGCCGCAACATGGTGCCGCTGGCCGACACCTGGCTCGGCAACACCTCCATGGCCAAGACGCTCGGCGAGGGGACAGGGCGATGACCACTTCCCAGCCCGGCGCGCGGGAGCGCCTTTATCTCTTCGACACCACCCTGCGCGACGGCGCGCAGACCAACGGGGTGGACTTCACCGTCGCCGACAAGCTCAGGGTGCTGGCGCTGCTCGACCATCTCGGGGTGGACTATGTGGAGGCCGGTTATCCCGGCGCCAACCCTACGGATACGCAGCTGTTTTCGCAGGAGCATCCGGCGCGGGCGCGGGTCACCGCCTTCGGCATGACCAAGCGGCCGGGCCGCTCCGCCGCCAACGATCCCGGCATCGCCGCGCTGATCGGGGCCAAGGCGGATGCCATCTGCTTCGTTGCCAAGGCCTCCGCCTACCAGGTGCGGGTGGCGCTGGAGACCACCAGGGAGGAGAACCTCGCCTCCATCCGCGAGAGCGTCCAGGCCGCCGTGGCGGCGGGGCGCGAGGCGCTGGTGGATTGCGAGCATTTCTTCGACGGCTTCAAGGAAGACAGGGACTTCGCCCTCGCCTGCGCCCGTACGGCGTATGAGGCCGGCACCCGCTGGGTGGTGCTGTGCGACACCAATGGCGGTACCTTGCCCCATGAGGTGGAGGCCATCGTCTCCGAGCTGGTGAAGGTGGTGCCGGGCGACCATGTGGGCATCCACGCCCACAACGACACCGAGCAGGCGGTGGCCAATTCGCTGGCCGCCGTTCGGGCCGGGGCGCGGCAGATCCAGGGCACGCTCAACGGCCTCGGCGAGCGCTGCGGCAACGCGAACCTGTGCTCCATCATCCCGACATTGCTGTTGAAGTCGGACTATTCGGCACACTTCGACATCGGCGTCTCCCGCGACGCGCTGGCCGACATCGCCAACGTGTCCCGCACGCTGGACGAGATGCTGAACCGCGCGCCGGATCGCCATGCGCCTTACGTGGGCGAGAGCGCATTCGCCACCAAGGCCGGCATCCATGCCTCCGCCATCCTGAAGGACCCAGCCACCTACGAGCACGTGCCCCCCGAGGCGGTGGGCAACCGGCGCAAGCTGCTGGTCTCCGACCAGGCGGGCAAGTCCAACGTGCTGGCCGAGCTGGAGCGGCTCGGTGTCCCGGTGGAGAAGGCGGACCCGCGCATCGCCCGGCTGCTGGACGAGGTGAAGACCCGCGAGGCACTGGGCTATGCCTATGAGGCGGCGGACGCCTCCTTCGCGCTGCTGGCGCGGCGCATTCTCGGCAGCGTGCCGGACTTCTTCGACGTGGAGCGCTTCAGCGTGAACGTGGAGCGGCGCTTCAACGCCAAAGGCGAGATGAGCACCGTGGCCGAGGCCATCGTGAAGGTGAAGGTGGGCGAGGAGGTGCTGATCTCCGCCGCCGAGGGCAACGGCCCGGTGAACGCCCTCGACGTGGCGCTGCGCAAGGACCTCGGCAAGTACCAGCCCTTCATCGCCGGCCTGCACCTCACCGACTACCGGGTGCGCGTGCTCAACGGCGGCACCGAGGCGGTGACCCGCGTGCTGATCGAGAGCGCCGACGAGACCGGCGAGCGCTGGACCACGGTGGGCGTCTCCCCCAACATCATCGACGCCTCGTTCGAGGCACTGATCGATTCCATCACGTGGAAACTGCTGAAGGAAGGCGCGACGGCCTGAGGGGGGAGGTTCGGACCCGGTTCGGACCGCCGCCCGCTCCCGTTTCCGCGCCGTGCAGGGCTGCAAACGCAGTTGCGAAAAATGCCCACCCCGGCGGAGGTATCCATTGCGCCAAATCAATGTCCATGGTCGCGAAAGGATCAGGATCAGGCTCAAGTATTGATCGTTCTGATCGATGCATTCCCGGCGCCAAGGACATTCGCCATGTCGGTATCATCTGAAAGATTTGACGTCACCGATCCCATGGTCGTCGTGAGACTGGTCTGCGGGTTGTTTTATTTTCCGCATTCCATATCCAAGATCATCGGTTTTTCTGGTTCGGTGGTCTTTTTCACCAAGGCGGGGTTCCATCCGCCGGAATTTTTCGTGGTCCTGTCCATTGTCATGGAGCTGACGTGCGCCGTGGGCCTGACCTTGGGGCTGTTTCCGAAATACCTTGGGGTCGTCTCCGCCGGGCTGATGATGGTTGCGGCCTATGCCACCGTCGCGGTGCATGGACTTGGTTGGTTCTGGGCGCAGCACGGCATCGAATACCTGGTGTTCTGGGGCGTGGCGTCGCTCGCGGTGGCGCTGCATGCCTGGAACAAGAACCCCGGTTTCTTCGGCCTGTTTGCATGGCCGCTGCGGAAGGCGAAGCCCATCGCGGCGTAAAGGCGGGATCTTTCATTGGAAAGGGGATGGCACCTGTGTGGCCGTCCCCTTTTTTCGTCCCGGTCCTGCAGGTCACACGCCGCGGGAAACGAACGGGACGGCTGGAGGTTCAGCCCTTCGCCAGCGCCTCCAGCGCCTTGAGTACGGCTTCGGTGTCCGCCCCGAGGCGGGGGCTGGCGGTCTTCGCCACCTGCCGCTCGCCATCGAGCACGATGGGGCTTGCCACCGCCGGGATGGTGCCGCCGCCGGCCTCCTTCAGGTCCACGCGCAGGCCGCGCGCCTTCACCTGGGGGTCGTCGAACACCTGCGCCACCGTGTTGATGGGGCCGGCGGGCACGCCCTTGGCCTCCAGCGCGGCGAGGAGATCGTCGCGCTTGAAGGCGGCGGTCAGTGCCGAAAGCTGCGGCACCAGCGCGGCGCGATGGGCGACCCGCTCGGGATTGGTCCTGTAATCGTCAGCCTGCGCCAGCTCCGGCGCGCCGAGCACGGCGCAGAAGCGGGTGAACTGGCCGTCATTGCCGATGGCGGCGATGAAATAGCCGTCTGCGCAGGGGAAGACCTGATAGGGCACGATGTTGGGATGGGCGTTGCCCATGCGCCTGGGGGCCTTGCCGGAGGTGAGGTAGTTCATGGCCTGGTTGGCCAGCACGCCCACCTGGGTGTCGAGCAAGGCCATGTCCACATGGCCGCCGGTGCCGGTCTCCTCCCGCCGACGCAGGGCGGCAAGGATGCCCACGGTGGCGTAGAGGCCGGTGAAGATGTCGGCAAACGCCACCCCCACCTTCTGCGGCTCGCCGTCCGGCGCGCCGGTGAGGTCCATGATGCCGCCCATGCCCTGCACCAGAAAGTCATAGCCGGCGCGCGGCGCATAGGGGCCGTCCTGGCCGAAGCCGGTGACGGAGCAATAGACCAAGCGCGGGTTCTCCGCCTTCAGGCTCGCGTAATCGAGGCCATATTTCTTCAGGCCGCCGACCTTGAAATTCTCGATGACCACGTCGCTCTGCCGCGCCAGCGCGCGGATGGTGGCCTGTCCCTGCGGGGTCTCGAAATCCACCGCCACCGAGCGCTTGCCGCGATTGGTGGCGTGGAAATAGGCGGCGCCGAGGTCCGCCCCGTCCTCACCCTTCAGGAAGGGCGGGCCCCAGGTGCGGGTATCGTCGCCGCCGCCGGGGCGCTCCACCTTGATCACCTCGGCGCCGAGATCGGCGAGCAACTGCCCGCACCACGGGCCGGCGAGGATGCGGGCAAGTTCAAGGACGCGAAGGCCGGCGAGGGGAGGGGACATGGGGGGCTCGTTCTAGCGCGGGGTCGTTCCAAAGCCATCGTCATGGCCGGACTTGATCCGGAAGTCGGCTGTCGCCGACTTCCGTCCCTGAAAACGAAACCCGCAAACATGCGGGTTTCGGCCATCCACGCGGTTGGGCCGGGGTCCCTGTTGGAGGGGCGGTGCCAGCGGCGAGACGTGGATGCCCGGGTCAAGCCCGGGCATGACGGTGGTTCTGAAAGGGGAGAGGGGACGCTCTCAGAAGAACGCCTGGATGCCCGTGATGCCCCGGCCGAGGATCAGCGCATGGATGTCGTGCGTGCCCTCATAGGTGTTCACGGTCTCGAGGTTCGCCGCATGGCGGATGACGTGGAACTCGGCCGAGATGCCGTTGCCGCCGTGCATGTCGCGGGCGGTGCGGGCGATGTCCAGCGCCTTGCCGCAATTGTTGCGCTTGATGAAGGAGATGGTCTCCGGCGGCAGGCGGCCTTCCTCGAACAGCCGGCCGACGCGCAGGCAGGCCTGCAGGCCGAAGGCGATGTCGGTGGCCATGTCCGCCAGCTTCTTCTGCACCAATTGGGTGGCGGCCAGCGGCTTGCCGAACTGCTTGCGGTCCAGCGTGTATTGCCGGGCCTGGGCGAAGCAGGCCTCCGCCGCGCCCATGGCGCCCCAGCCGATGCCGTAGCGTGCCCGGTTGAGGCAACCGAACGGGCCGGCAAGGCCGGACACGTTGGGCAACAGGTTCTCTTCCGGGATCTCCACGTCCTCCAGCACGATCTCGCCGGTGATGGAGGCGCGCAGCGACAGCTTGCCCTCGATCTTGGGGGTGGAGAAGCCCTTCATGCCGCGCTCCACCACGAAGCCGCGGATGGCATTGTCGTGCGCGGCCGACTTCGCCCACACCACCGCGAGGTCGGCGATGGGGGAATTGGTGATCCACATCTTGGCGCCGTTGAGGCGATAGCCGCCGTCGATCTTTTCCGCCCTGGTGCGCATCCCGGCGGGATCGGAACCGGCATCCGGCTCGGTGAGGCCGAAGCAGCCGATCCACTCGCCGGTGGCGAGCTTGGGCAGGTACTTCTTGCGCTGCTCCTCGGTGCCATAGGCATAGATGGGATGCATGACGAGGGAGGACTGCACGCTCATGGCCGAGCGGTAGCCGCTGTCCACCCGCTCCACCTCGCGGGCGGCGAGGCCATAGGACACATAGCCGAGGCCGGCGCCGCCGTATTCCGCCGGGATGGTAGGGCCGAGCAGGCCCAGCTCGCCCATCTCGTTCATGATCTCGCGGTCGAAGCGCTCGTCGAGATAGGCCGAGGTGACGCGGGGCAGCAGCTTTTCCTGCGCATAGTCGCGCGCCGTGTCGCGCACCAGCCGCTCGTCCTCGGTGAGCTGGCCGTTGAGGTCGAAGGGGTCGGTCCAGTCGAACACGGGCTTGGAGGTGGCGGCGGCCATGGAGCGTGTCTCCCGCTGTCGGCCCGGCCGGGCGGCGCGGGCTGCATTTACATTCCAGCCAGTCGGTATATAATTATCTGACGTCAGTCAAGGGAGCGGACCGCTGCAGGACGAGCTGAAAAAATTGCCGGTGGCCGAGATCGCGCCTGCCCAGCCACGAAGGCGCGGTCGCCCGCAGAAGGTCGTGTCGCCGTCCGCTCCGGGGTCCGCCGCGCGGCTCGGCCGCCCGCCGCTGATGGCCGACCCGCGCGCGGAAATCTTGCGCCAGGCGGCCCAGCTCTTCGCGCAGAAGGGCTATGTGGAGAGCTCACTCAACGAGCTGGCCGCCGCCATGAACTATTCCAAGGGCGCCATCTACAATTACTTCTCCTCCAAGCAGGAGATTTATGACGCCATCATCATCTTCACCCTGACCGGCCTCTATGAGACGGCAGCCAAGGCGGTGAACGAGGCCGATCCGCCGGTGGAGCGCCTGCGGCAGTTCATGATGGCCCACGCCCGCTTCCTCGCCGACAATTACGATTGCTTCGTCACCATGCTGGTGGGCTTCTCCGGCATGGCCAACAGCGGGCTGAAGGACGACGCGCTGGCCCTGCGTGACGCCCACGAGGGCCTGCTGCGCCGCATCCTCCAGGCCGGCGTCGCCGACGGCTCGTTCCGAGAGGTGAGCGCCGCCATGACCGGCCGCGCGGTGCTCTCGCTGCTGAGCTGGATGGTGCGCTGGTTCAAGCCCGACGGGGGCAAGTCGGGCGGACACAAGTCCGCCGAGGAGGTGGCGCAGGAGTATCACGACCTGCTGGTGCGCGGCCTGATGGCCTGAGGGGGCTGAAATGAAGAAGGCCCGCGGGGATGCCGCGAGCCTTGTTATGTTCGGGAACCGTGCGACCGATCACGCCGCGCAGGAGAGGAAGCCGTCCTCCAGCGCCTTGCGATCGAGCTTGCGGCCGATGAAGACGATGCGGCTCACGCGCTTCTCGTCGGCCTTCCACGGGCGCTGGTGATCGCCGTCGAGGATCATGTGCACGCCCTGGAAGACGAAGCGGTCCGGGTCGTTTGTGAACGACAGGATGCCCTTGGAGCGCAGGATGTTCGGCCCTTCGGTGGCCACCAGATTCTGCACCCAGGGGAAGAACTTGTCAGGGTTCAGCTCCTTCTCGGTGGAGAAGGCGACCGACTGAACCTCCTCGTCGTGCACCGCCTTCAGGCCGTGGTGATGGTGGTCGTGGTCGTGTCCATGGTCGTGGCCGCAGTCCGGGCCGTGCACGTGGTCATGATCGTGGTGATCGTCGTCCTCGAGGAAGGCGGGCTCCAGCTCCAGGATGCGGTCGAGGTCGAAGGCGCCCTGGTTCAGCACCTTGGCGATGTCGATCTCGGACTTCGTCGTGCGGTAGAGCTTGGCATAGGGATTGATGCCGCGGATGCGGGCTTCCACTTGGTCCAGCTCGGCGCCGGTTACGAGATCGGTCTTGTTGAGCAGGATCACGTCGGCGAAGGCCACCTGGTTCTTGGCCTCGGGCGCGTCCTTCAGCCGGTCGGAGAGCCACTTGGCGTCGGCCACGGTGACCACGGCGTCCAGGCGGGTCTTGGCCTGCACTTCCTCGTCCACGAAGAAGGTCTGGGCCACCGGGGCCGGGTCGGCAAGGCCGGTGGTCTCCACGATGATGCCGTCGAAGCCGCCCTTGCGGCGCAGCAGGCCGTCGATGACGCGGATGAGGTCGCCGCGCACGGTGCAGCAGATGCAGCCGTTGTTCATCTCGAACACTTCCTCGTCGGCGCCCACCACGAGGTCGTTGTCGATGCCGATCTCGCCGAACTCGTTGACGATGACCGCGAATTTCTTGCCGTGGGGCTGCGAGAGGATGCGGTTGAGCAGCGTCGTCTTGCCGGCGCCCAGATAGCCGGTGAGCACGGTGACGGGGATCTTCTCGGCCTGCGTTTCAGCCATGGCATTCACCTGATGTCGGGCGGCGGCCGGAGGGCTCTCCGGCCGCCGCGATTTGAAAACCGAAACTGTGGCGCTCAGCTCGCCAGGGCGGCGGAAAGCTCGCGCACGTTGGAGTGCATCATGTCGATGTAGGTGCTCGCCGGGCCTTTGTCATCGGAGAGGGCGTCGGAATAGAGCGTGCCGCCCACCTTGGCGCTGGTTTCCTTGGCGATGCGCTGCATCAGGCGCGGGTCGGTGATGTTCTCCACGAACACCGCCGGGATCTTCTGCGCCTTGATCTGGCGGATGATGCGGGCAACGTCCTTGGCCGAGGCCTCGCTCTCGGTGGAGACGCCTTCGGGCGCCACCAGCACCACGCCATAGGCCTCGCCGAAATAGCCGAAGGCGTCGTGGGAGGTGATGATGCGGCGCTGCTCGGCCGGGATGCGGGCCAGCGCCGCCTTCACCTCGGTTTCCAGGGCGTCGAGCCTGGCGGTATAGGCAGCCGCGTTGGCGGTGTAGGCGTCGCGGCCTTCAGGATCGGAGGCGATCAGGGCGTCGCGCACGTTGGCCACATAGACCTTGGCGTTGGCGATGGACTGCCAGGCGTGGGGATCGATGCCGCCATGGTCGTGGCCGTGCTCTTCCTTGGCGTGCTTGTCCTTGCCCTTCGGCTTCTCGTCCTCGTCATGGTCGACGAAGCCGGTGCGCGGCGTGATCCCGGTGGTGGCGACCACCACCGGCGCCTTGGTGCCGGAGGCCTTCACCAGCCGGTCGAGCCAGCCCTCGAAGCCGAGGCCGTTCACGAACACCACTTTGGCGGCGGCCACCGCCTTCGCGTCGGCGGGGGTGGGCTGGTAGACGTGGGCATCGCCATTGGGGCCGACGATGGTGGTGACGGCCACCCGGTCGCCACCCACCTGCTTCACGAAATCCCCGAGGATGGAGAAGGAGGCCACCACCGGCAGCTTCTGGGCGGGGGCGGCTGTGCCCTGCGCGAAGGCCGGGCCGGCGAGCGCGAGGCCGGCGAGTGCGCCGAGGACGAGACGTCTGTTAAGCATCAGGTTTTTCCTTCAGGCTTCGAGATGGCGGCCCGGAACGAGGCGGGTGACAAGCCCGCCGATGGGGCCGAAAACCACGGCACCGGCATAGGCGAGCCCGGCCACCAGGATGATGGAGGGGCCGGACGGCGTGCCGAGGTGGTAGGAGACGAGCAGACCGATGGCGCCGGCCACGAAGGCGATGATCGTGGAGAGGGTGACCAGCGCGGTGAGGTCGCGGACGAAGAAGCGCGCGGTGGCGGCAGGCAGCATCATCAGCCCCACCGACAGCAGGGTGCCCAGCGCGTGGAAGCCGCCCACCAGGTTCATCACCACCAGCGACAGGAAGGCGATGTGGCTCACCCCGCCGGCGCGGCTCACCGAGGCGAGGAAGGTGGGATCCACGCATTCCAGCACCAGCGGCCGCCAGATGAAGGCGAGCGTCACCAGCGTGAGGGTGGTGATGGAGGCGATGAGGATGAGCGTCGCGTCGTCGATGCCGAGCACGGTGCCGAACAGCACGTGCAGCAGGTCCACGTTGGAGCCCTTCAACGACACGATGAGCACGCCCAGTGCCAGCGAGATCAGGTAGAAGGCCGCCAGCGAGGCGTCCTCCTTCATGCCGGTGGCCCGCGCCACCACGCCGGCGCCGACCGCCACCAGAAGCCCGGCGGCGAGCCCGCCCGCCGTCATGGCATAGAGGTTCAGCCCGGCGAACAGGAAGCCGATGGCGGCGCCGGGCAGGATGGCGTGGGCCATGGCGTCCCCCGTCAGCGACATGCGGCGCAGCATGAGGAAGGCGCCGAGCGGCCCCGCCCCGAGCGCCAGCGCGAACACGCCGGCCAGCGCCCGCCGCATGAATTCGAACTCCGTGAACGGAGCGATGAGCACGTCGTAAGGGTTCATTCTCGTCTCTGTCGGGGCCACGGCCGAGGCGGTGGCGGGGCATCGCTCGCGCGTGCCGGAAGGGCAGAAGTGCCAGGCGCGCGGCGATGGCTCGCCGCGATCGAAGGGCATGGTCCCTTTGCTTGGCCGGGAGGCCGAGGGTCCGGTTGGGGGCTGTAACCGGACCGGGGTTGGACAGCCTTTTCCCGGCTCCCGACCAAGCAAAAGGACAGCGATAAACGTGCGGTTCGGGCGCGGTCAGGCCGCGTCGGAACAGTCCGGGGCGTCCTCCCGCCAGGCTTCGCCCATGCGGCGCGCCTTCAGGAGGTTGTCCGACCCCAGTGCTTCCGAGGTCGGCCCCCAGGCCACCGGGGTGCGGGCCAGAAGCAGCGTCTCGGGGAAAGTGGCGCGGACCAGATCGAAATCGTGCAGCACCGCGATCACCGTGCGCTTCTCGCCGTGCCAGCGCCGCACCAGGTCCACGAGGTCGGACACCGTCTTGGCGTCGAGGGCGGTGAAGGGCTCGTCCAGCAGGATCACGCGGGCATCCTGCAGCAGCAGGCGGGCGAACAGGGTGCGCTGCATCTGCCCGCCGGACAGCGTGCCGATGGGCCGCGCCTCGAAGCCTTCCAGGCCCACCGCCGCGATGGCATCGGCGATGTGCTGGCGATCAGCGCGGCCGATGCCGCCGAACAGGCCGGCGCGCCGCCACAGGCCCATGGAGACCATGTCGTAGACATTGATGGGGAAGCTGCGGTCGATCTCGGCGCCCTGCGGCAGATAGGCGATGTCGCGCGGAGAGATGCCGTGGAGGTCGATGGCGCCCCCGAGCGGCTTCAGCGCGCCGCAGATGCCCTTCAGCAGGGTGGATTTGCCGGCGCCGTTGGAGCCGCACACGGCGAGCAGCGCACCTTCCCGCACATCGCCCGACAGGTGATGGACAGCGGGGTGGCGCTCATAGCCGAGGGTCAGGTTGCGGAAGGAGATCTGCGCGCTCATGGCTCGCTCCCCACCACGAGGGCGACGACAGTCCACAGCACCGCCAGCAGCGTGCCGGCGATGGCGAGGCGGGCGAGAAGGGAGAGCCGCAGCACCGAGGCGCCGATGCGCACCTCCGGCCGGCGGGAAGTCGGCCGGGCCGGGGCCGCAGGGGAGTGGCCCGAGTGGGAATGGCCCGCGCGGACATGATCCGCATGGGCGTGGCCGGACTGCTCGTCATGCCCATGCACCGGGTTCGGCGCGGGGGGCGCGACAGCGGCATCGACGGCGGAGGAAAGGGCCATGGAACCTGCCGGAAAAGTGGTTCAACGGCGTTCTTGATATAGTGTATCAGTCACCCTGTCCAGCAGGTCTCACGCGTTCGTGCCTTGGCCTTGGGGCAGTTCCTCAGGCGGTCTCCGCCGCCGCCATGAAGGCCCGGAACCCCCCGTGCGCGGTGATGTCCTCCGCGCCATCGAGTGCGGCCGCTTCGGCGAGGAAACCGGTCACCCGCGTGCCGTCGGCCAGTTCCACCTGCCCAAGCCCGAGGGGGGCGGGAATGGTGGCGAGCAGTTTCCCCACGCCCTCGAAGGGCAGCGACCAGATCTCGCCTTCCAGAACCGCGCCGTTCACGCTCACCCGCACCACGCCGGGGCGCGCGATGGCGCCGGGCAAGCGCTTCATGTGATAGGCCGGAGCAGTGGTCGCAGTGCGCACGAAGCGCCCGCCCATGGCTTTCAGATCGCCATTCAGCGCCATGCCCGAGAGGTGGGCGCCGAACACCAGGATGTCGAGCCGGCCCGGCTCCGGCGCCGCAGGGAGCGGCGCGAGGGGTGGGGCGGGGGCGTGGCTTGCACCCAGCGGCAAATCGCCGGCCGCCACGAAGGCGCGGCCCAGCGCCGCCATCTGCGCGTCCTTGCCCGCCGGTGCCAGCAGGGTGACGCCATAAGGCACGCCGGTGGGCGCGATGGCGGCCGGCACGGCGATGCCGCACAAATCCATGAGGTTCACGAAATTGGTGTAGGTGCCATTGCGCGAATTGAGGCGCACCGGATCGGCCAGCACCTCCTCCACCGTGTAGGCCGAGGGCGCGGTGGGCAAAAGCAGGCCGTCGATGGCGGCGAGCACCGGAGCCACCTTGGCCCGCAATTCCTTCAGCCGGTAGGTGGCGCGGAAGGCGTCGGCCGCGCTCGCCTTGCCGCCGGGCTCGGTGATGGCGCGGGTGACGGGATGCAGCGCCTCGGGCGTGGTGGTGAGCAGCTTCTCCGCCACGATCCAGCGCTCCGCCACCCACGGGCCTTCATAGAGCAGGCGGGCGGTCTCGGCGAAGGGGGAAAAATCGATCTCCTTCAGCGTCGCGCCGATGGCCTTGAAGCGGGCGAGGGCCGCCTCATAGGTGGCGGCGGCGTGGGCATCGCCGAAGAATTCGCGCTGTGCTTCCGGCAACACGCCCAGCACGAAGGACGGCGGCGCCGCTGCGAGCGGGCCGAGGGGCAGGTCGCGGGACCAGGCATCCTGCGGGTCGAAGCCGGAGATGACATCCAGCACCGCCATGGCGTCGTCCACCGTGAGGGCGAAGATGGAGATGCAGTCCAGCGTCTTGCAGGCGGGCACGAGGCCCGTATTGGGCACGAGCCCCAGGGAGGGCTTAAGCCCGACGATGTTCTGCAGCATGGCCGGCACCCGGCCGGAGCCGGCAGTGTCGGTGCCAAGCGCGACCGGCACGATGCCCGCCGAAACCGCCGACGCCGAGCCGGAGGATGAGCCGCCCGGCACCAGCGTGGGATTGAAGGCGTTGCGCGGAATGCCATAGGGCGAGCGCACGCCGACAAGGCCGGTGGCGAACTGGTCCAGATTGGTCTTGCCAATGATGAGCGCGCCCGCCGCCTTCAGCCGTGCCACGGCGGTGGCGTCGTGTTCCGGCGTGTAGGCGAAGGCGGGGCAGGCGCAGGTGGTGGGCAGGCCGGCCACGTCGATATTGTCCTTCACCGCCACCGGGATGCCGTAGAGCGGCAAGGCGGTGTCGCCCTTCGCCTCCAGCGCGGCGGCCTCCGCCAGCACGTCGGCTTCCACGCGCAGGGTGATGAACAGGGCTGGATCATCCTGCATCGCGATGCGGGCATAGACGGCGCGCACTGTTTCGGCGAGCGAGCGGGCGCCCGACCTGTGGGCGGAAAGGAGGCTGGCGACGGTCTGCATGCTCTAACCCGTGTTCGACCGCACCGCGCGGCAGGCGAGGCCTAGCAGGAAACGCGCCATATGTATGCAATTTTCAATTTATGATTATAAATCATTTATTTAATAGGAATTACAAGGCCCGAAACCTCTCCTTTCAGAGGGATTTCGGGCCGCTATCAAAGCATCATTTGCCAATAAAACAGGCATATTCAGCGCGGCGGGTCACCCCCCCGAGCGCTCGCTGTCGGCCGGGGACAGGGTCCGCCCGGGCGCGGCATCCGGGGAGGTGGTCAAGGGCGGCGGGTTGCCGGTGGGGGCGGTGATGTTCGCCGGCGCGGTTTCGCTGGGCTCGGGCGTGCCGCGATTGGAGAAGACGTTCGCCGCGAAAAGGGCGAGGACGAGAACGAATGCTGCGGTGACAAGCACGCCATTGCGGGGCATGGGGATCTCCCTGGTGATGGATCTCCCCTGCCCAACGCCTCCGGGCGGCCGGCGGTTTCCCCACCGGCCGCGTGCGACCGCCTCAGTCGCGGAACACCACGGTGCGAGAACCGTTCAGCAGCACCCGGTCCTGCAGGTGCCAGGAGATGGCGCGGGCGAGCACGCGGCGCTCGATGTCGCGGCCCTTGCGCACCAGGTCGTCGGGGGAATCCTGATGGGAGATGCGCTCCACGTCCTGCTCGATGATCGGCCCCTCGTCGAGGTCCGAGGTCACATAGTGCGAGGTGGCGCCCATCAGCTTCACGCCGCGCGCGTGGGCCTGGTGGTAGGGCTTGGCGCCCTTGAAGCCGGGCAGGAACGAGTGGTGGATGTTGATGCACTTGCCCGAGAGCTTGGCGGTGAGCCCGTCGGACAGCACCTGCATGTAGCGCGCGAGCACGGCCAGCTCCGAGCCGGAGGACTGGAAGATCTCCCAGATCCTGGTCTCCTGCTCCAGCTTGGTGGCCTTGGTCACCGGCAGGTGATGGAAGGGGATGCCGTCGAAATCGAGATGGGCATAGGTCTCGATGGGGTGGTTGGAGATGATGCCGGTGATGTCCATGGCGATCTCGCCGATGCGCCAGCGATAGAGCAGGTCGGCGAGGCAATGGTCGAACTTGGAGACCAGCAGCAGCACGCGGCGCTTCTCCGCCACCGCCCGCATGGTCCAGGTGAGGTCGAAGCCCGCGGCCACGGCGGCGAAACCCTCGCGGATCTCGGGCAGGCTGGCCTCACTCGCCACCACGTTGAACACAACGCGCATGAAGAAGCGGTTGGTTTCCGTGTCGTCGTACTGCTGGGCCTCGAGGATGTTGCAGCCCTTCTCGAACAGGAAGGTGGACACCCCCGCCACGATGCCCGGCCGGTTGGGGCAGGAGAGGGTGAGGGTGAAATGATCGCTCGGCGTGGTCATTGTGGTGCGTCTTTATCTGGCGCGCCTCGCGCCGTGGCGTGGGCGGTCGCATGAGGAAAGGTGAGGGGCGAAGGCTTGTCGCGCGCGCCGCGCTGCGGTCAACCTCGTCCGGTGCCGGAAAGGGTGAAGCCGTATTCGGCTGAGCTCACGGTCAGCCAGCGCAGGAACGCCGGCGCGAACGAGCGCCCCACGGCGAAGCGGAACGTGGCCCCATCACGCTGCCAGAAGGTGACGCCCACATGGGAGACCGCGGTGGTCATGGCATGCCCCTCGGCGAAGGCCGTGGGGTCCAGATCCACCGTGACGCCCTTCGCCAGCGCTGCGCGGCCCTTCTCGCCGGAAATGTCGAGGATGAGGTTGGCATCGCTCTGGTCGGTGATGGCGGCAAGGCCAGGCACCATGGCGGCAAGCCGCGCCACGAGGTCCGCCCCGCTCATACCCTCGGCGAGGACGAGCCAGCGGCCGGGGCCGGTTCCCACCGCTTCCAGCCCAGCCCCGGTGCTTGCGCGCGGTGCATCGGCCAGCGGCAGGCCCGCCGCCGCGCAGGCGACGATGAGGCGGGCGGTTGCGCCCTTGCGGGCCACCAGGGTGGCGGCGGCAAGGGTCTCAACCGCGCGCGCGGTGACGCCCGCGGATCCCTCCGGGCCATAGTGCCCCTCCGGCACCAGGCGGGTGGGGGCGATGTGTTCCAGCAGGTCAGACACGCTGCTTCTCCCCTTGCGGGTCAATGAATGCGGGAGAGCACACCTCGACCTCGATGTCACCGCCCCGCAGCGGGTCATAGGCGCGCACCTTCTCGCCGATGCGCTCCGGCCCGCGCTTCAAAAGGCCGAGGCCGATGAAGTGGCCGAGGGTGGGCGAGAAGGCGGTCGAGGTCATGTAGCCCTCGTCGTTTTGCGTGGTTGCTGCGGCGCCGGGCGTCAGGAAATGGGCGCCGGCGCGCAGTCGCGCCGTGCGGTCCACCGGCTTGAAGCCGACGAAGCTGGGCCGGTCCGGGTCCGTGAACGCGGGCCGCCCCGCCATCACCCGGCCGATATAGTCCTTCTTGGTGGAGGCCATCTTGCCGAGGCCAAGATCGCGCGCCGAGGTCTGACCGGTCAGCTCGCTGCCGGAGACATGGCCCTTCTCGATGCGCAGCACGCCCAGCGCCTCCACCCCATAGGGCGTGATGCCGAAGGGCGCGCCCGCATCCATCAGCGCCTGCATCAATGCCGCGCCGTGGCGGGCGGGCACCGCGATCTCGTAGCCCAGCTCGCCGGAGAAGGAGAGGCGGAAGATGCGCGCCTGAACGCCGCCCATCACACTGCCCTGCGCCACCCCCATGAAGGGCAGGCCGGCGTTGGACACGTCGATCCCGTCCACGATCTTCGCCAGCACCTCGCGCGAGCGGGGGCCGGAGACCGCGATCTGCGCCCACTGCTCGGACACCGAGGCGAGGCACACATCCAGCTCCGGCCACAGCACCTGAAGGCAGAATTCCAGGTGCTGGTAGACCTTGGCGGCGTTGGCCGTGGTGGTGGTCATCACGTAATGGTCGTCGGCGAGGCGCGCGGTGGTGCCGTCGTCCATGACCAGGCCGTCCTCGCGCAGCATCACGCCGTAGCGCGCCTTGCCCACGGCCAGCGTCGAGAACATGTTGATGTAGACGCGATCGAGCAGCACGCCCACGTCCGGGCCCTGAAGGTCGATCTTGCCGAAGGTGGACACGTCGATGACGCCCACGCTTTCCCGCGTGGCCTTCACCTCGCGGTTCACGCTTTCCAGCCAGTCTTTTTCACCCGCCTTGGGGAAATAGGCGGCGCGCATCCACAGGCCCGTCTCCACGAAGACGGCGCCCTGCGCCTGCGCCCACGCATGGGTCGGGGTGGGACGGGCCGGCTTGAAATCGACGCCGCGATGGTGGCCGGCCAGCACGCCCAGCGCCACTGGCGTATAGGGCGGGCGGAACACGGTGGTGCCGGTGGCGGGAATGCCCTTTCCGGTCAGCTCCGCCATCACCGCGAGACCGGCCATGTTGGAGGTCTTGCCCTGGTCGGTGGCCATGCCCAGCGTGGTGTAGCGCTTCAGCAATTCCACCGCGCGGAAGCCTTCGCGATGGGCGAGGGCCACGTCCTTGGCGGTCACGTCGTTCTGCTGGTCCACGAAGGCCGGGCCCTTGCCCTTCACATGGAAGAACGCCTTGAAGCCTGTGGGCGCGCCCTCCGCCTGGGGGGCCGACGCCGCGGGTGCGGCGAAGCCCGCCTCCGAGGCCGCCGATGCGCCGAGGCGCGTGCCTTCCGCGAGGCAATCGGCGAGGCCGAAGGTGCCCGCCGCCGCGCCCGCGACCGCCATGCCGGGGGGCACCGCGGCGGGGACGAAGGCGGCGATGTCTTCCCGCCATTGGGGCTTGCCGCCCAGATGGCAGGTCAGGTTGAGATTGGGCGTCGCGCCGCCGGACACGCCGAGGGCTTCCACCGCCAGCGTCTCGCTGCCGCGCGGGGTGCGCACGGTGACGGATTTCAGGCACTTGCCGGAGGTCGCCACCACCTCGCCCTCGGTGATGACGCGCACGCCCAGCGCCTTCGCCCGCGCCGCCAGCGTGTCCGGCAAGGCCGGGCGCACGTCGATGACGGCGTCGAGCTTCAGGCCCGCTTCCGCCGCATCGAGGGCGGCGGCCACCGCATGGTCGTTGGTGGAGAAGACCGCGGCGTTGGCCCCCGCGCCCGCACCGTAGCGAGTGGCGTAGGTGGCCAGCGCCAGCGTCGACATGACGCCCGGCCGGTCGTTGCCGGGGAAGACGATGGGCCGGTCGAAGGCGCCCGCCGCCAGCACGCAGCGCTTCGCCACGATGCGCCACAGGCGCTGGCGCGGCTGGAAGGGCAGGGGGGCGGGCAGGTGATCGCTCACCCGCTCCACGGCACCATATTCGCTGCCGTCATACGCGCCGAACACGGTGGTGCGCGGCATCAGGCGCACATTCGGCAGGCTTGCCAGCTCGGCTTGCGCGCTCGCCACGAAGTCGAGGGCCGGGCCGCCATCGATCACCGCGCGCTCGGAGAGCAGCCGGCCGCCGAGGCGGAAATCCTCCTCCGCGAGGATCACCCGCGCCCCGGAGCGCGCTGCCGCCAGCGCCGCCGCAAGTCCGGCCGCGCCGGAGCCGATGACAAGCACATCGCAGAAGGCGGTGGCCTTCTCATAATGGTCCGGGTCCGGCGCATCGGCGGCGCGGCCGAGGCCTGCAGCGCGGCGGATCACCGGCTCGTAGACCTTCTCCCAGAACGCGGCGGGCCACATGAAGGTCTTGTAGTAGAACCCTGCGCCGAGGAAGGGCGAGACCAGCCGGTTGACGCTCAGCGCGTCGAAGTCCAGCGAAGGCCAGCGGTTCTGGCTCGCGGCTTCGAGGCCGTCGTAAAGCTCCACGGTGGTGGCGCGGGTGTTGGGCTCGCGGCGGGCGCCGGAGCGCAGCTCCACCAGGGCGTTGGGCTCTTCGGAACCCGCCGTCACCACCCCGCGGGGGCGGTGATACTTGAACGAGCGGGCCACGAGCCGCACGCCGTTGGCGAGCAGCGCCGAGGCCAGCGTATCGCCAGGATGGCCTTTGAAGGTCTTGCCATCGAAGGCGAAGGACAGGGTGCGGCTGCGGTCGATGAGGCCGCCATGGGCGAGGCGGGTCATTGCGCGGCCTCTCCGGCTTCGGCGAAGGCCACGGCGGTGATGGCGTGGGTGCGGGTGTCCCGCGTCACCTTCAGCCAGCGCCGGCAGCCGGCGGAATGGTACCAGAGCTCGTCCATGGGGCCGGCCGGATTGTCCCGCTCATAGACGTAGGCGTGGAACGCCTCGGCCGCGTCGGGGGCAGAGGGATCAGGACGGGTCGGCGCGGCATCGCCCAGATAGGCGAATTCGTGGGAGGAGCGCGCGCCGCAATAGGGACAGGTGATGCGCATGGGTCAGTGCAGGTTCGGCTGGGCGCCGACCCCCTTCTCATCGATGATGTGGCCGGAGCGGAAGCGGTCGAGGCGGAAGGCGGTGTTGAAGGCGTGGGCCGCATCCTTCGCGATGGTATGGGCGAAGCACCAGCCGGAGGCCGGCGTCGCCTTGAAGCCCCCGTAGTTCCACCCCGTGTTGAGGTAGAGGCCGGGCAGCGGCCCCACGTCGATGATGGGCGAGCCGTCCATGGACATGTCCACGAGCCCGCCCCAGGCGCGCAGCATGCGCAGCCGGCCGATGAGCGGCATCACCGCCATGCCGCCCTCGGCCACGTCCTCCACCACCGGCAGATTGCCGCGCTGGGCATAGGAATTGTAGCCGTCGATATCGCCGCCGAAGACAAGGCCGCCCTTGTCGGACTGGCTCACGTAGAAATGCCCCATGCCGAAGGTGATCACCCCCGGCACCAGCGGCTTCAGCCCTTCCGAGACGAAGGCCTGCAGCACATGGCTCTCGATGGGCAGCTTCAGGTCCAGCAGGCGGGTGAGGCGGGAGGTGGAGCCGGCCACCGCCAGGCCCACCTTGCCGGCGCGGATGGCACCGCGCGTGGTCTCCACGCCCACCACCGCATCACCCTCGCGGATGAAGCCGGTGACCTCGCAATTCTGCACGATGTCCACGCCGAGCCGGTCGGCGGCGCGGGCATAGCCCCACACCACCGCATCGTGCCGCGCGGTGCCGGCGCGGGCCTGCATCAGCCCGCCCTTGATGGGGAAGCGCGAATTGTCGAAATCGAGGAAGGGTGCGAGCGCGCGCACCTGCTCGCGGTCGAGGAGTTCCGAGTCGGCGCCGGCAAGGCGCATGGCGTTGCCGCGCCGGGCATAGGCGTCGCGCTGGCCGTCCGAGTGGAACAGATTGATGATACCGCGCTGGGACACCATGGCGTTGTAGTTGAGGTCCTGCTCCAGGCCCTCCCACAGCTTCATGGACCATTCGTAGAACGGCTCGTTGCCCGGCAGCAGGTAGTTGGAGCGGATGATGGTGGTGTTGCGCCCGGCATTGCCGGAGCCGATGTGCGCCTTCTCCAGCACCGCGATATTGCGGATGCCGTGTTCCTTGGCGAGATAATAGGCGGTGGCGAGGCCATGGCCGCCGCCGCCCACGATGATCACGTCATAGGCGGGCTTGGGGGCGGCATCGCGCCAGGCGGGCTTCCACCCGGTCTGGCCGGTGAGCGCATTGGCGATGAGGCTCAGGACGGAATAGCGGGACATGGTTCACTCGCTGGGGGCACGCTCTTCGGGCACGCGCTTGGAGACCCCTCGTAAGCCTCTATACCGCGCCGCCTAACGAGGGTTAATATAAATCCTGCTTATAGTGTGACCCCGAGCCCCGGATCGGCATCGTGCGCGAGCTTTTTCCCTTCGACCTGAAGACGCTGGAGATCTTCCTCGCGGTCTGCGAGGCCGGCGCCATGGCCGGCGCGGCGCGACGGCTCGGGCTCACCCAGCCGGCGGTGTCGCAGGCGGTGGCGGAGCTGGAAGGGCGCATGGGCGTCGCCCTGTTCGATCGCAGCGTGCGGCCGCTGGGGCTCACCGCCGCCGGCGGCGTGCTGCGGCAGAAGGCGAGCGCGCTGCTCTCCGAGGCGCGGCAGATCGTGCCGGCCTTGAAGGAGACCGAGCACGGCCGCCTGCCGCTGATCCGCGCCGGGCTGGTGGATTCGCTCTCCCGCGCCTTGTCGGCGCCGCTGGCCGGGCGGCTCTCCGGGGTGGCGGAGGAGGTGTCGCTGCTGGCGGGGCTCACCGCCTCCCACGCCAGCGCGCTGCTGTCGCGCCAGCTCGACCTCTTGGTGGGCGTGGACGAACTCGCCGACATCGAAGGGCTGGAGCGCTTCCCCCTCTTCACCGAGCCCTATGTGCTGCTGCTCCCGGCCGGAGAGCTGGCCCCGGCGCGGGTGGAGGACCTGGCGCGGCTCGCCCGCCGGCTGCCGCTGGTGCGCTTCTCGGCGCGCTCCAAGACCGGCATCGAGGTGGAGCGTCACCTGCGGCGCCTGAAGCTCGACCTGCCGCGCCGGCTGGAATTCGACACGCCCTATGGCGTCACCGCCACGGTTGCGGCGGGGGAGGGCGTGGCGGTGACGACCCCGCTCTGCCTCTTTGAGGCGGGGGTGGATTTTGCCCGCTTCTCCTGCGCGCCTCTGCCGGGGCCGGCCTTCTCCCGCAATCTCACCCTGATCGCGCGGCGGCAGGAGCTGGGGCGGGTGCCACGGGAGGTGGCCGCCTTCTGCCGGGAGGCGCTGGAAGAAGAGGTGCTCCCACGCCTTCGGGCCGCCTTGCCCTGGCTGGAAGCGCTGTCGACGGCGCACGAGCCGGACGGCGGCATGCATCCGCGTTGACACTGCGTTTCAAAGGGCGGTTGATGCCTTCCAGATAAGGCTGGAGGCGTTCTGCGTCCTGTACCCGTCAAGGGTGGGCATGGCGCGCCTTACACCACGCCCATGGCGTGCCGCGGCGCGACCGTGTGGCTCTTGAACGGGGAGATCCATGCTCAACAGACGGCGCTTCATCTCGTCCTGTGTCATCTGCGCGACGGCCGGCTTCGCGGCCACCGATGCCGACGCCCAGGCTCCGGCCCAGACCCCCGCTGCCGCCGCCACCGGCATCACCCGCACCGTGCTGGGGAAGACCGACCTGCCCGGCGACAAATACGTCACCATCCTGATGACGGCCGACCTTGAGCCGGGCTTCCTGGTGCCCCGCCACACCCATCCCGGCATCGAGAGTTCCTATGTGGCCTCGGGCGGCGGCATCCTGCTGGTGAAGGGTCAGGCGGATCGCACGCTGCAGGCTGCGGACGGGTTCCAGATCGCGCCAGAGGTGCCGCACGCCTTCAAGACCGGCGCCGAAAAGACCCGCCTCGCCATCACCTATGTGGTGGAGAAGGACAAGTCGCTGGCCACGCCCGCCCCGGAATGAGGGCAGGCGCGCGGATCTCCAGATGCAATAAACCCGGCGCGGGGGAGCGCGCCGGGTTTGTGTCTGCTGTTCAGCCGGACTGGATCAGATGTCCAGCGTGTTGTCCCGCTCCCACTGGGTGAGATGGCGGGAATAGGCGTTCCATTCCTCATTCTTCAGCTTGAGATAGCCGGAGACGAAGGGCTGGCCCAGCCGCTCTCCCAGCACGCGGGACTTCTCCAGCGCGCGCAGGGCGTCGAGCATGTTCAGGGGCAGGCGCTTGGCGCCCTTCACCTTGTGCCCGTCGATGTACATGTTGATGTCGAGGCGCTTGCCCGGATCGCGCTGGTTCTCGATGCCGTCGAGGCCCGCCGCCGTGAGGCCCGCCTGCAGCAGGTAGGGGTTGGCCGCGCCGTCGGCGAGGCGGAACTCGAAGCGGCCGGCGTCCGGAATGCGGATCATGTGGGTGCGGTTGTTGCCGGTGTAGGTCACCGTGTTCGGCGCCCAGGTGGCCCCCGAGATGGTGCGCGGGGCGTTGATGCGCTTGTAGGAATTCACCGTGGGATTGGTGATGGCACACAGCGCGTCCGCATTGTGGATCAGCCCGCCGATGAAATTGTAGCCGAGCTGCGAGACGCCCAGCTCCCCCTTGGGATCGGAGAAGGCGTTCTTGCCCTTCGACCACAGCGATACGTGCGCATGGCAGCCCGAGCCGGTGAGGTTGATGAAGGGCTTGGGCATGAAGGTGGCGCGCAGGCCGTGCTGTTCCGCGATCGACTTCACCATGTATTTGAAGAAGACGTGGCGGTCGGCGGTGAGCAACGCGTTGTCATAGTTCCAGTTCATCTCGAACTGGCCGTTGGCGTCTTCATGGTCGTTCTGGTAGGCGCCCCAGCCCAGCTTGATCATGGCATCACAGATGTCCTTGATGACATCGTAGCGGCGCATGAGGGCGGACTGGTCGTAGCAGGGCTTTTCCGCAGTATCCGACGTATCGGAGATGCCCTTGCCGTCCGGGGTGATGAGGAAATACTCGCACTCCACGCCGGTCTTCACCTCGTAGCCCAGCGCTGCGGCGGCGGCGAGCTGGCGCTTCAGAACGGTGCGGGGCGCCTGCTCCACTTCCTTGCCACCCATGTAGAGGTCGGCGGCGAGCCAGCCGATTTCCTCTTTCCACGGCAGCTGGATGAGGCTGGTGGGGTCGGGCACGGCGAACAGGTCCGGGTCGGCCGGCGACATGTCGAGCCAGGTGGCGAAGCCCGCGAAGCCGGCTCCTTCCTTCTGCATGGGGCCGATGGCGGAGGCGGGCACGAGCTTGGCCCGCAGGCCGCCGAACAGGTCCACGTAGGAGATGAGGAAATACGTGATGCCCCGCTCTTTGGCGATCTTCGCGAGGTCGAGGCTCGCCTTGGCGGAGACGGAGGCGCGCCCTTCCGCCTCCCGTGCGATTTCGGTTCTGCTGGTCATGGGTTCGATCCCTGGCAGGAAGGTCTTGGATGTTCTGGATTTTTATGAAGGCCGCGCCGGTCGAGCGGCACGGCCGAAGTCAGGAAAAGCCCGGCTCAGTAGCCGCCGGTGCGTCCCGGGATCCATGAGGTGCCGGCCAGCGGCACGCCGGCCATGGCGGCGGCTTCCACCGTAAGGGCGACGAGGTCCTCGGGCTCCAGATTGTGCACGTGGCTCTTGCCGCAGGCGCGGGCGATGGTCTGTGCCTCCAGCGTCATCACCGAGAGATAATTGGCGAGGCGCCGGCCGGCCTTCACCGGATCAAGCCGGGCGGAAAGCGCCGGGTCCTGGGTGGTGATGCCGGCGGGGTCGAGGCCCTCGTGCCAGTCGTCATAGGCCCCGGCGGTGGTGCCGAGCGCCTGGTATTCGTCCTCGTACTGGGGATCGTTGTCGCCGAGCGCCACCAGCGCCGCCGTACCGATGGCCACCGCGTCGGCGCCCAGCGCCAGCGCCTTGGCCACGTCCGCGCCGGAGCGGATGCCGCCGGAGACGATGAGCTGCACCTTGCGATGCATGCCGAGGTCCTGCAGCGCCTGCACCGCCGGGCGGATGGCGCCGAGGATGGGAAGGCCGACGTTCTCGATGAACACGTCCTGGGTGGCCGCGGTGCCGCCCTGCATGCCATCGAGCACCACCACGTCCGCGCCCGCCTTCACCGCCAGCGCGATGTCGTAATAGGGGCGGGAGGCGCCGACCTTCACATAGATGGGCTTTTCCCAGTCGGTGAGCTCGCGCAGCGCCTCGATCTTGATCTCGAGATCGTCCGGGCCGGTCCAGTCGGGATGGCGGCAGGCCGAGCGCTGGTCGATGCCCTTGGGCAGGTTGCGCATGGCGGCGACGCGATCGGAGATCTTCTGGCCCAGCAGCATGCCGCCGCCGCCGGGCTTGGCGCCCTGGCCGATGACGATCTCGATGGCGTCCGCCTTGCGCAGGTCCACCGGGTTCATGCCATAGCGCGAGGGCAGATACTGGTAGACCAGGGTCTGCGATTGCCCGCGCTCTTCCGGCGTCATGCCGCCGTCGCCGGTGGTGGTGCTCGTGCCCACCGTGGTGGCGCCGCGGCCCAGCGCTTCCTTGGCCTGGGCCGAGAGCGCGCCGAAGCTCATGCCGGCGATGGTCACCGGGGTCTTCAGGGTGATGGGCTTCTTGGCGAAGCGGGTGCCGAGCACCACCTCGGTGCCGCACTTCTCGCGATAGCCCTCCAGCGGATAGCGCGACATGGAGGCGCCGAGGAAGAGCAGGTCGTCGAAGTGGGGCACCTTGCGCTTGGTGCCGCCGCCGCGGATGTCATAGATGCCGGTGGCCGCCGCGCGGCGGATCTCGGCCAGCGTCGCCGGATCGAAGGTGGCCGAGAAGCGGGGCGGGGTGCGGGGCACGTTGGAATGAGCGGTCATCGTCTCGGCCCTCAGTACGCGGACGCGTTGTCGACGTGGAAATTGTAGAGCTGCCGGGCCGAGCCGTAGCGCTTGAACTCGGCGACATCGACGCTGCCCTCAAGGCCGGCGGCCTTCAGCTTCTCCGCCAGGAGCGCCTTGTGCTCGTCGCGCAGCTCCTTCTCGATGCAGTCGGCGCCCAGCGACTTGACGGAGCCGCGCACGAACAGCTTGGCCTCATAGAGGCTGTCACCCAGCGCCTCGCCGGCATCGCCCAGCACGATGAGGCTGCCGGACTGGCCCATGAAGGCGCTCATGTGGCCCACGGAGCCCTTCACCACGATGTCGATGCCCTTCATGGAGATGCCGCAGCGGGCCGAGGCATTGCCATCAATCACCAGCAGGCCGCCATGGCCAGTGGCGCCGGCCGCCTGGCTGGCATCGCCGCGCACATGGACGAAGCCGCTCATCATGTTCTCGGCGAGGCCCACGCCGGCATTGCCGTGGATGATCACGGAGGCCTCGGCATTCATGCCGGCACAGTAATAGCCCACATGACCCTCGATCTCGACGGTGAGGGGGGCATTGATGCCCACCGCCACCGCGTGGCGGCCATTGGGGTTCAGCACCCGCCAGCGGCGGGCGTTGCTCTCGCCGGTGGCGGCGTGGAGCGCCGCGTTCAGCTCGCGCAGGGAGGTGGCGGCGAGGTCGAACGTGAGGTCGGGGGAGATGGCGTTCACTGGGCGCGCTCCCAGAAATAGACGGTGGCGGGTTCAGGTTCGAACACACGGGCCTTGGCGATGCCCGGCAGGTCCACGAGGGCACGATATTCCGAGCCGAAGGCCACATACTGGTCGGTCTCGGCCATCACGGCGGGCTTGCAGGCGATGGGATCGCGCAGCACGCCGAAGCCGTTCTCGGTGCCCACCACGAAGGTGAAGAAGCCGTCGAGGTCGTTCAGGCCCGCTTCCAGCGCCTGGCCCAGGGACGCGCCCTGCTGCATCCGCCAGGTGAGATAGCCGGCGGCCACCTCGCTGTCGTTGTCGGTCTCGATGGCGATGCCCTCGCGCTTCAGCGCGCGGCGCAGCGCATTGTGGTTGGAGAGCGAACCATTGTGCACCAGGCACTGGTCGGCGCCGGTGGAGAAGGGGTGCGCGCCGGCGGTGGTCACCGCGCTTTCGGTGGCCATGCGGGTGTGGCCGATGCCGTGGGTGCCGCGCATGCCGGACAGGCCGAAGGTCTGCGCCACGGACGCGGGCAGGCCCACCTCCTTGAAGATTTCCATACGCTCGCCGGTGCCGACGATGGCCACCTCCGGATGGCGCTCCTTGAGGAAGGCGCGCACCGCCGCTTCCCGCGTCGCGGGGATCTCGACGATGGCATGGGTGCCGCGCACGGCGAGGCCAGGCAGGCCGGCGGCCGGGAGCGACAGGCCGGCCGCGAGCGCCTCGAAGTCGTAGGACGCCGTGGCGCGCAGCGAGAGCTTCACCTTGTCCTTCGTCCCGCTGCCATAGACGGCGAAGCCCGCGCTGTCGGGGCCGCGATCCGTCATGACGCAGAGCATGGAGGCGAGCATGGCCCCGAGCTCACCTTCGAGCTTGGGGTCCTTCAAGAAAAGTCCGACGATGCCGCACATGGCGCTGTCACTGTCTCCATTCCGGGCCGCGCGAGCGACCTTGAGATGAAGAAGTACGCCGAACGATCTAGGGCGTCAACGACAACGAATAAAATTTTCGCTTCAGGAAACTTTTGCGCACATTGGGCGGGACCGCAGGGCCGCTCCCTGCCGCGCGCCTCAGTGCCGGTCGCGGCCGTAGACGATGATGGACAGGTAGGTCATGGGCCGCTGGATCAGGTCTTCCGGCCCGTGGGCGGCGCCGGAATCGAACATCAGCGAGTCGCCGGCCCGCAGGTGATAGGTGCGGTCCGCGTGGCGGTAGAGCACCTCGCCCGAGAGCATGTAGATGAACTCCACCCCGGCGTGGCGGAAGCCGGTGTGCGGCGCCGCCTCTTCCGACAGGGTGATGAGATAGGGCTCCACCACGATGTCGCCGCCGAGCCCGTGGCCCAGCAACTCATACTGGTGGCCCACCTTGGTGCCGCGCCGCTCGATGATGACGCCCTGGTGGGCACGCACGAACGAGCAGTCGCGCCGCTCCTCGAACGCCGAGAACAGGGTGGTGATGGGCACGTTGAGCGCCTTGGAGATGGCCTGCAGCGTCGCCAGTGACGGCGAAATCTGGCCGTTCTCGATCTTGGAGAGCATGCCCACGGAAATGCTCGCCGCACCGGCAAGGTCGGACACTGTGAGATCGAGTTCGCGCCGGATGGAGCGCACCTGGACGCCCAACGCCTGTTCCAAGGTGACCGCCTCTGCGGCGGGTGCACCGGACCCGGTGACATAATCGTCGGGCTCTTGAACGCGCGGTAGCTGGACCTCCACGGACCCCTTCAGCTTCCTCTCGGCCACGCTCTCCCCCGTACGCTCGTCCGCCCAACACCCGGGCAGAGACCCGAGGCGACATCACCCGTAGAAATTCCCATTGTGCCAGCTTCCTGAAGAGAAGGCACTGCGAATCCGTTTGCGCGCGCGACGCTCGCGCGGCCTCTGCCGGACCCTCGCCGGCCACCCGCCTGCCCTCGCCCGACGGCGGGCCGGGTTCGACGGTGCGATGCGGAAAGCGAGGCTGGAGAGGGGCTGGACGGCCGCTTTGCGGAACTTTGCCGGCAGGTTTTCCACAGTCGGCCGCGCCATGCGCACGCCGTGAGCTGAGGCTCTGGACAGGCCCCGACTTCCTGACTATACACTCGCGGCTCCAAACGGCGCTGCCGCCGATTGGACGCCCAGGTAGCTCAGTTGGTAGAGCATGCGACTGAAAATCGCAGTGTCGGCGGTTCGACTCCGTCCCTGGGCACCATTTTATGGTCCAGCTGCGTCCGGCTTGGTCCTGATTTCTATAAAAATCAATGATTTATAACCGCATGCCCGTCCGGCAAGGTGCGGGATAGTGCGGTTGCATCCGGCGAATCCGGGGGTAGCTTTGGGGGTATCGGCTCCATACCCCCAGCGGCGATACCCCCACCGATGGCACTTACCGACCTTGCCATTCGCAATTTCAAGCCCGCCGAGAAGCCGTTCAAGGCGTCCGACAGCGGTGGCCTGCACCTCCTCGTCAATCCGAACGGCTCGCGTCTCTGGCGGCTGAAGTACCGTTTCGAAGGTAAGGAGAAGCTCCTCGCCCTTGGGGCCTATCCAATCGTCACGCTCGCCAAGGCGCGCGAGAAGCGGGACGAGGCCAAGGGGCTATTGGCGGACGGCATCGATCCCGCCAAATCCCGGCGCGAATCGCGCATTGCGGCGGTGGCGACCTCCGGCAACACGTTCCGCCTTGTCGCAGGGGAGTACCTCGACAAGCTGCGGCGCGAGGAGCGCGCGCCCGCCACTCTGGCCAAGGTCGAGTGGCTTTTATCCTTCGCCTATGGCGATCTCGGCGAACGCCCTATTTCGGAGATTGCTGCTGCCGAGGTGCTCGCCGTGCTGCGCAAGGTGGAGCAGCGGGGCCGACGGGAAAGTGCCCGCCGGCTGCGATCGACAGTGGGCTCGGTCTTCCGCTACGCCATCGCCACCGCACGCGCCGAGAATGACCCGACCTTCGCCCTTCGCGGCGCCCTTGTAGCACCCAAGGTGAAGCATCGCGCCGCGTTGATCGGCACTGTGCAACTCGGCGCCTTCCTGCGCGCCATCGATTCCTTTGATGGGCAGGTGACGACGCGCACGGCTCTTGCGCTGCTCCCGCTCCTCTTCCCCCGTCCCGGCGAACTGCGCGCGGCCGAGTGGGTGGAATTCGATCTGGACAGGGCCCTTTGGACCCTTCCCGCTGCGCGGATGAAGATGCGCCGTCCCCACCGCATCCCCCTGCCGACGCAAGCGGTGGCGCTCCTGCGCGAGCTACACCTCCACACCGGCGCCGGGCGGCTCGTGTTCCCCTCTGTCCGGTCCACCGTGCGCTCGATCTCGGAAAACACGCTGAATGCCGCCCTGCGTCGCATGGGGTACACCACCGACGAAGTTACAGCCCATGGCTTCCGTGCCACCGCCTCGACGCTTCTGAACGAGAGCAGCCTGTGGAACGCCGACGCCATAGAGCGCCAGCTCGCCCACGAGGATGCCGACGCCATCCGCCGCGCCTATGCCCGCGGCGAGCATTGGGAGGAGCGGGTGCGGATGATGCAGTGGTGGGCGGACAAGTTGGAGGAGTGGAAGGGGGAGGGGTGAGCGCGCGCCTCAGTTTTTCAGAGCGTCGGCGAGCATTTGGCGGACCACCTCGGCCTCGTCCTCCGGAAGCCAGCGCGTCATCTGCGGCACGACGGTTTCGATCAGGCGGCGCCGGCTCTGCGGCAGGCCGAGCGTGGCGGTGTCCCGGGCCTCGGCCAAAAGCGCATCCAGCTTGCGGCGCACGCGGTCCGGGTCGACCGAAATGTACGTCTGCGGCACGGTTTCCGCGGCGAACATGTCAAGCTGGGCCATCGGCGGCATCCTCTTCCGAATCGCCGCCATTGTCCGGCGCGAGGCCGAGGTCGGCAATGCCGAGCAGGGGTTGTCCCAGGATTTCCTCCAGCAGCGCCGCCTGCCGCGACTCCAGCAGAACTAGACGGCCGAGCACATGCAGGAGGTTCATCAGGTCGGTGGTGTACTCGCCCAGCCAATGGTCGGGCTGGATGGAATCAAGCGGGGAGGGCGGGCGGCGGTCGCCGATCACCGGCCGGGTCCGGTCGCGGCGGCGATAGCTGAACCAGTGCTTGAGCACCTGCTTGCCGGAGACCTCATAGGCCCAGACCTCGGGCATCACATTGTGCACATGGCCCTTGCCCACCGTGAGGCGACGGGTGGCGGGGTCATAATCCATGCTCTCGGGCAAGGGCTCGGGGGCGCCGGGAATGCCACCGCCGACGGGGATGACGGGAGCGTGCGCCTTGTCAAGCCGTGGCGCCTGATGCGGCCGGCCGGCGGCGGCGTCGTGGAAGCGCTCGCCATAGGTGTGCAGCCAGATCACCTCCCGGCCGAGCTCCACCGCGCGGCGGAACAGCGCCGCATCGGCGGTGACGGGCACGCGCAAGCCCGGCTGCTTGAGGTCCTTCGCGAAGCGCGCGGTGAAGGCGGGATGCGCCAGCAGGGCGGCGACATAGGCCATCAGGTCGGGCGGGGCGACGGCCTCGCCATAGAAGTCGGAGAGGCCGGCGAGGACAACGGGATTGAGGTTGGAGCGGGTCGCGGCGGCATCCGACCAGAGGGGAAAAACGCGGCCGCCGAAGGAGCCCTTATAATGATGTAGGTCTGGCACCAACCCTGAGAACGAGACGGCAGGCCCGACGTCAGGAGAATGCGCGTCGAGAGCCGTCAATTGCACCTGCTCTTCTGATGCACTCTCCCATAGAGCAGGATTGGCCCTGTTAATCAATCGATTGTCCGGGATGATCCATTGCCGATCGAACGATCGAAAGGCATATCGGACTGGCGCGATGACTTGACCAGTATCGGTCGCCACTGCGGATGCGCGGAACTCATGGCCAGCGAGTCCCTTTGACGACTTTTTCAAGCTTGTCTTGTCGCCGCCTTCGTGCGGGTGAAATAGCCGCTCCTTCTCGACCGGATCGGCTTCCGACGTGAGCCGCGCCCATCGCTTCGCCAGACTGTCCTTGTCCGGCGCGATGATCCATGTCCGCCCCGGCATCACACCGGAGCCGTTATAGACAAAAAGGCTCTTCAGCGTCGGGAAGCCCGCCCAGGCCCCGCTCGCCTCGGGCAGAAACGGCGCCCGCCACTCCTGCGGGCACTCCGCCCAGCCCGTTCCGGCGAGGGCGATGCCGGCCAGCGCCACGAACTTCTCTTCGCGCCGGCCTTCCGGCAGCGCCCGGAAATGCACGCGGCCGGGCCGGGCCGCGTCCTTGCCCTTGCGCCGCGCGGCGAGGACGACGCAAACCGGCTGCTGTACGCCCTGGAAGATGCGCGTGGCCACCTCCGGCTGGTATCCTTCGGGCGTGCAGTCGATGACGAAGATGTCGGCGCAGCTCGCGCGCAGGTCCG
This sequence comes from Xanthobacter oligotrophicus, assembly GCF_008364685.1. GTDB lineage: Bacteria > Pseudomonadota > Alphaproteobacteria > Rhizobiales > Xanthobacteraceae > Xanthobacter > Xanthobacter oligotrophicus. The sequence continues at coordinate 536,014 of NZ_VTTL01000001.1, read as the reverse complement.
CCCGCATCTTCTCGAAGCCCGGCCCGTTGAGAAAGCCGGCCATGGTGATGAAGCAGACGATGCCCTCCTCGTCGCCGTCCGGCAGGCCGGTGGCGTCGTGCCAGCCGGCGCCGAACACTTTCAGGCTCGCCCAGCGCCAGAAATAGACATAGAGGTTCTTCAAATGCTTGGCATGGGCGCCCACGCCCCAGGCCGCAGGCGGGTGCCAGCGGTCCATGGGTGCAGCATATCCCTCGGAGCCCGCCTCGATCCAGCCGCCGCGCCCATCCGCCTTCTCCTTGTAGGGCGGATTGCCGATGACCACCGTGATCTTTTCGTTCCGCTTGATCTGGTTCGCCGCCCGCCGCGACTGCGCCACCGGCTGCATGAAGGCCGGGATGTATTCGTCTTCGGCGAAGGGATTGCCGAGCGTATCGGTGATGAACAGCTTGAGCTCCGGCAGGGTGCCCTGCGCTCCCGCCTCCTCCATCAACTCCCCATATTCGGCCAGCAGCCGCAGCTGCGCCACTGCAAAGGGACCGAACTGAAGCTCGAAGCCGATCAGCCTGCCGGCGGCATTCTCCAGGGCGGTCGGCACGCTGCCGGGGCCGAGATCGTCGCTGACGCTCTGCGCGATCTTGCGCAGCACGCCGAGCAGGAAGGTGCCCGTGCCCACCGCCGGGTCGGCAATGGTCACATCCTGCGCCGCCAGCCCATCCGCCCGCCCGAACAGCGGTCCCCGCAACGCCTCGTCCACCAGCCGGACCATGGCCGTGACGACTTCCGGCGGGGTGTAGTAGGAACCGGTGCGCTTGCGCAGTGTATTGTCGTAAACTTCTAGAAAATGTTCATAGAAATAAAGCCACGCATCGGCGTCGCCTTTGCTGATCTTCGCCCAGTTAACCTCCTGAAACACTCGGGTCATGGTGACAAGAGAGGTGGCGAGGGCCTTCTGGTGGTCCGGATCATCGATCAGCAGGTGCAGGGCGGTGCCGATGAGCGAATTGGACCGGCGCAGCGCGTTCGCCGCATTGTCGATGCCGTTCGCGAGGGAAATGTCGCGGGCGCGGGCAATCAGCAGCCCGAAGGTCACAGCCTGCGCATATCCGTCGGCAAAGCTCTCGTCACTGGCATCGGGAAACAGGAGGCGGCGCCAGTCCTGGGCGAGGTCGCTTAGGCCGGCATTGCCGCGGCGCAGTTGCTCGGTCACCTCCTCCCGGAGCAGGCGGCACAGGCGCGCGCTGGTTTCCGCAAGTCGCTTCGGCGTCTTCGGCGCGATCGGCGTCCAGGTGAAGAAGTCGTTGAACAGCGCCAGCAGGGCCGGGGGCGCGGCGAGCGCGGCGCCTGAACTCTCCACATCGCCGATCAGGCGGACCACATCGCCCACGCGTTCGCCGTCCCGCCACAGCGCGAAGGCGTTGCCGTCGGTGTAGAGGAGATTGGGGAGGGACTTCAGCCGCTCCCACTGGGCCTTGTCGTGCCGGTCCTTGAACTGACGCGGATTGGCGCCCTTCCCTGGCGCCTTGACCTCGATGAAGCCGACCAGCGTGTTCCTCAGCGTGACGGCGTAGTCCGGCCGTGTCCGATCCTCGGCGAGGGTCGTCTCGCCGACGATGGCCAACGCGCCCGGCGGGCATCCGGAGATCAGGGCAAGATCGGCGACCAGCGCCTCAAGGGGCCCGCGCAATTGATCTTCGGGTGCGCCACTGATGGCAATGTTCGAGAGCTTCGCCGCAGTGCTGCGGCCGAACTTCGAGACGACCTGCTCCAACGTGGGAATCACCCAGCCCCTCCCGACCATGACCTGCCGCTTCAGGAGTATCGCATTTGCCTGCAATCTCAAGCTGCGGCGTAAGGTCGAACCGATCTACTTTCGCGCTCCGAGAGGCGACTCTAGAATCGGCTCATCTTCGCCAGAGCAGCGATCGCTGCGGCGATCTCCTCGCTCCCAATCTCCCGTCCCTCCCCAATTCCCCGCATCACCTCACCCTGCCGATGCACCGGCAGCGTGCCGTAGCTGGTGAAGGTGGTGAGGGCGTCCTCGTGGCCGAGATTCTGCGACCACGCCTTGAAGGCTTCCGGCGGCAGCTGGAGCTTGTAGGCGAGTTGCACGAGGGTGTTGCGGAAACTGTGCGGGTTGGCATAGGGCAGGCCAGCCGCCTCGAAGGCCGCGCGGACGATCTTGCGGACGGGGCCGGCGCTGGACCAATGCTGACGCGCGACCCCCACCGCGTGGAAGCCGCGGGCGGGGTCGGCCGCGGTCTCGGTGGCAGGAAACAGCGGATCATTCTCGCCCCAGAGCTTCTCGGTCCGCAGGAAGCGCACCCATTCGGCGACGATGGCCTTGATGTCGTCGCCCACCGGGAAAAAGAAGGTGGTGAAGGTCTTCGCCCGCTTGGTCGCCACCTCGCGGGCGTCCTGCTCCAGCCGGCCGGCGGCCACATCGAGATGCTTCATCTTGAAGGTGATGAGCGCGCCGTCGCGGGCGCCGGTGAGAATCAGGAAGGCAATCAGCGTCCGGTCGCGCTTCTCTATGTCGGTCCCGGTCGGCATCCGCTCCAGCACGGCCCGCACCTGCTCAAGGCTGGGCACGGGACGTTCGCGCCGCGCGCTGGCGATGCGGGCGTCGCGCGTGGTGGGGGTGAAATAATCCGCGTCGGCAGGCGTCAGCACCCTGCGATAGCCCGGCTCCATGGCGAGCCACGCGAAGAACCGCTTCAAGGCCGTCAGAGTCGAGGTGACGGTGGCGGCGCTGAGCTTCTCGCCGGTGCGAGCGTTCTCCGCCTTGGCGAGGTGGTCACGGAAGCCCTTGGCCTGCTCGATGTGAAACCGCTTGAAGTCGCGGTGGGATGTATAGTGCTCGAAGCGGTGTAGTGCTTCGGCCGTTGCAGAGATAGAGGCATCGCTGCGGCCGAGGGCGAGGCGCTGGAAATCGAGGTATTTGCGCTTGATCCGCTCGTTCGGGCGCCTGGAATTCGGGCTGGGCATTTCGGTATCTCTCGAGTCACGATTGAGCATGGGGGTTGTCATCTCGCTTAGGCGCGGATGACCCGTGCAAAACCTTCACGTCCAGATCGCCCGCAGCCGTCCGCCATCGGGCCATGGCCACCGCTCGGTGCATGAGCGCGCCGCAGCGGGGGCAAAGTCCTTGGAGGGCGCCCAACTGGGCGTTGCGCGGCACCAGATCGGCCATGTCGCCGTCGGGGCGGACAGCCTCGCGGCAGCGGAAGCAATAGAAGCGTCCCGGTCCCGTCGGGCGCTTGCGTGAGGCCCGACGCTCGCACAGGAAGGTGCGGACGTCAGCGCCGGCGAGGATGACCGGGCGGAGCTCGTCGGCCACCGGCAGCCCCTGCTTGATCCACTGGCGCACCGTGTTCTTATGGACCTTCAGGGCATCGGCCACCTGCTCCACCGTATAAGGGAGATGCATGTGGATGCGCCGCGGGTTGATCCGGCTGTTCGCCATCGTCAGCGCGCGCCCGTCTCGATCAGGGCGCGGATGTCCTCCACGCGCCAGACGGTGACGCGGGGGCCGAGCTTCAGGGGCTTGGGGTAGCGCCCGCTCCGCACGCCTTCCCACCACGTGGACTTGGACACGGGAATGGGGCCGGCGGGGCCGAGGATGGCGGACAGGCGCAGGAAGCCGGTGTCGGGGAGAGAGCGGTTGTGCAGCATGGTGGGCCTCGATCCGTTGAGATGGGACCAAGACCTAGAAGGGCCGGCGCGGGCGGTGGCCGAACTCGGCGAACATGAAACCGAATTCGGCTTCAGGCGGGGCTAGTCGGTTTGCGAGGGGGGCAGTTCCTCGGCGGCTTCCTTGAGCCATTTGCGGACGGTATCGACGTCGATGCCTATCCCAAGTTCGTTGAGGTCGTTTGCAATGTTCGTCACCGCACTGTTGCGGGCGGCCTTGGGGTCGTAACGATATTTCTTTACAGCCATGCCGATAATGAGCTTGAGGCAACTTGATCGCTCGCGCTGCGCGAGTCCGCCATCTGGTCCGGTACGTTCAATCTCCACTTTCAATCGGTCCAGTTCAGCACGTGTAGCATCATGAAGCTCAACCTCTTCAGCAAAGGCATCTTTCCAATCCTCAAGGGGGTAGCGGGTCAAGACCGCTGTGACCATGGCGTCAGACAGTTCAATGCCACGACTTTGACCCCACTCGACAAAATCGACAGGATGTATCGGAAAGGATATCTCCGCCGCCGTCGTTGTGCGCGCTATCAAGTTATATTGGCGCATGAATTTCGCTGCGAAAGATGAATTAACTGTATATGACTCCATATTGTACTTGTCGAGAGCCACGGGGTCTCGGTCCAGAGAGAGGGCTACAGCTTCCCGGATGCTCCATAATGGCATCTGAGCCCAATAGGTGTGGTCAGCCTTTGTCGAAGGATGGTTAAATGGCCATCTTGCTTCCTCTGCGACGCGGAGCGCTTCCATATATTCTTGGTGCGCTTCGTTGTGGCGCCGCTGAAGCTCGTCATCCGGCAGGCCTTCAAGCTCAACCATCAAAGCTTGGTACTGCTCGGCGCGCTCATTAGATAGCTGGACCGTGCCGTCTTCCCGACGATTCCGGGGATCGCGCACCTCTGGAAACTCCAGATTGAGGATAAATTTAATCTGAGCAGAATCTGGAATGCGGACCATCTTTCACACCTGGAGCGATCAGCGACGCTCGTGCATAATGCCCGGAACAGCGCCGCGCGCACTCCCCTGTGGATAAGCCCGTCCAATCTGCATCGCGCGGAATTGGGGGTATGTTTGGGGGTATCGCTCCGAATTTGAAAAGTGAAAATAATTTAATATCATATAGATAAAGGTTCAATGAGGTGCCGTCCCTGGCACCACTCTTTTCCTAAAACGCTGAAACTGCTTGGATTTCTGCGGTTTCTTTCCCGTCGGCTGCGGTGGGAAAGAAAAGTGGGAAAGCCAAGTCCCGCTTTTGGTGTGTGCACCACGAGGTGCATGGCGTCGCCCGAACGGCGTTCCCGGTTCGCCGGCGCGTGGAGACGGCGGTCTTATCGGATCCGCCCACCCAAACTCTCGGCGCGCGGCGCGTTCTAAAACCCATCTGGAAGCGCGAAGACAGTCAGTTGGCCGCCCAGGGCCGTGTAGCTGTCCAGGGCGGCGTAGGCGTCCTTGGCGCCGGATCCCGCATCAGGGTCGGCGAGGCCCGCGGCGAGGCCGATGCCGGCCCAGCCGCCGATCCCGGACAGCACCGCCACATATTGCCGGCCGCGATGGATGTAGGTCATGACGTTGCCGACGATGCCGGACGGCGTCTTGAAGCGGTAGAGCTCCTTGCCGGTCGCCGCGTCCACGGCCTTCAGGTAGCCCTCCAGCGTTCCGTAGAACACCACGCCGCCGGCGGTGGCGAGGGCGCCGGACCAGACCGAGAATCGCTCGGGAACGGACCAGGCGATGCGGCCCTTCCCATTGTCCCACGCAATGAAATTGCCGGTCCGCCCGTCGCCGCCGGGGGCTGGATACATGGTGAGCGTCGCGCCCACATAGGGCTGGCCGGGCGTGTAGTCCACGTGGAACGGCTCGTAGTCCATGCACAGGTGATTGGTGGGCACGTAGAACAGGCCGGTCGCCGGGGAATAGGCCGCCGGCTGCTGGTTCTTGGTGCCGAGGGCGGCGGGGCAGATGCCCGTATAGGTCTCGTCCTCGCCCTTCGCCTCGGTGCCATGGGTGAGGTCGAGGATGGGGCGGCCGTAGGCCGGGCTCGCCGGGTCCATGTCGATGCCAGTGGCCCAGTTCACGGTCGGGTCGAACTTTTCCGCCAACAGGAGCGCGCCGGTCGCGCGGTCGAGGGTATAGGCGAAGCCGTTCCGGTCGAAATGAGTGAGCAGCGCCCGCTTTTGACCATCCACCACCTGGTCGGTGAGGATCATCTCGTTGACGCCGTCGAAGTCCCACTGGTCGTGGGGCGTCATCTGGTAGACCCACCGGGCTACGCCGGTGTCGGCATCGCGGGCGAAGACGGTGTCGGACCATTTGTTGTCGCCGGGGCGCTGCGACGGGTTCCAGGTGGAGGGATTGGCGCTGCCGTAATAGACGAGGTTCAGCCCGGGGTCGTAGGCGAACCAGCCCCAGGGGGCGCCGCCGCCGGTCTTCCACTGGTCGCCCTGCCAGCTCTTCGGCGAAGAATCCGCGCCCACCGGCTTGCCCAGCTCGGTGGTCTTCTTAGGGTCCAGCAGCATCTCGGCGTCGGGGCCGGTGCTGTAGGCCCGCCAGGCGAGGGTGCCGTCCTTGAGATTGTAGGCGCTGATGTGCCCCCGCGCGCCGAACTCGGCGCCGGCGATGCCGACGATCAGCTTGTCCTTCACCGGCATGACGGTGGCGGTGCTGGATTCCCCCTTTTTCGGATCGCCGTTCGCCACCGTCCACCGCACCGCGCCGGTCCTGGCGTCGAGGGCGACGATGGTGGTGTCGGCCTGGTGCAGGAACACCATGCCCTCGGCATAGGCGAGGCCGCGATTGACGAGATCGCAGCACATGATGGCGGTGACGGCGCGGTCCTGTTTGGGCTCGTACTTCCAAAGGATGCGGCCGTCGTGATCGAGATCGAGGGCGTACACGAGGTTGGGGAACGGGGTGTGGACATACATCACCCCGTCCACCACCAGCGGGCTGCCTTCGTGGCCGCGCAGCACGCCGGTGGAGAAGGTCCAGGCCACCGCCAGCTTGCCCACGTTGCCGGCATTGATCTGGTCGAGGCGGGAATAGCGCGTGTTGGCGTAATCGACCGTCTGGAGCACCTGGACCGCCGGATCGGCGATGCGCCTCAGCACGTCGTCGTTGGCATGGGCCGGGACCAGCCCGAGGAGGGCGGCGGCGGTCGATGCGGCAAGAGATGTTGCTGTCACCATTGCCCGCATATGCGTCTCCTGCTGCCCGCGAGAGCCGGATGGGGCGGCTCGTCCCCTCTCCGTATGGGATAGCATGCGGCCGGCCGGCGCGAACCGCGACAGAGGTCGGGGCCGGTGCCGTGGCTTCCCGTGGGCGGCGCTCGGCCGCATCATCCGCGAGCAGTGGGGCTTGCGAAGCCGCCCAAGGATGCGGAGAAGGGCAGGGGGCGTCCGTAGCGGCGCAGAAGGAGCAGGACTTGAACGGGAGCGGGATGTCGCCCAACGGGTCGAGCCAGGAACCGGGCCAGGAAGCGAGCAAGGTGGCGAACAGGCGTTCGAGCCAGGCGCGAACCATCGGTATCGCATCGGCGATCTGGGGCGTCTCGATCTTCCTCAGCCGCATCCTCGGGCTGGTGCGCGAGCAGATCATCGGCCGCACCCTAGGGGCAAGCCGACAGGCCGATCTCTATTTCGCCTCCTTCACCCTGCCGGATTTCCTCAATTACCTGCTGGCCGCCGGAGCGCTGTCCATCGTCTTCATCCCCATCTTCGTCAAATATCTTGAAGCGGGCGATACGAAGCGGGGCTGGGAAGCCTTCAGCGTCATCGCCAATTTCATTGTCGTCGTGGGCTCGCTGGGCATCGCGCTGATGATGGTCTTCGCCCGGCCCCTCGCCACCCTCGTGGCGCCGGGCTTCACCGAGGCGGCGGAGATCGACGAACTGGTGCGCCTCATGCGCATCATCCTGCCGGCGCAGTTCTTCCACATCCTCGGCGGCCTGCTCTCGGCGGCGCTGATGGCGCAGGACCGCCATGCCCTGCCGGCGCTGGCGCCGCTCATCTATTCGGCCTCCATCATCCTCGGCGGCCTCGTCGGCGCCTACTATCCGGAGCTGGGCGCCGAAGGCTTCGCCTGGGGCGTTCTCGCCGGCTCCATCCTCGGCCCCTTCGCCTTGCCCCTGTTCGGCTGCCTCAGGACGCATATGCGCTGGCATGCGGCGCTGTCGCTGCGCAGCGCGGACCTGCATCGCTACCTGCTGCTGTCGCTGCCCATCATGATCGGCTTCTCCATCGTGGTGGTGGACGAGTGGATCATCAAGAACCAGGCCTCCTTCCTCGCCGCCGGCGCGCTGGCGCAACTGCAATATGGCCGCACGCTCATGAAGGTGCCCATCGGCATCTTCGGCATGGCGCTGGGCGTCGCCTCCTATCCCACCATCAGCCGCCTCGTTGCTGCGGGGAATGTGGTGGAGGCCTATGGCGTGCTGTCCCGAGCCATCCGGCTGATGCTGGTGGCGATCCTGGCTGCCGGCGTGTGCCTCACCATCGCGGGCTATGAGGCGGTCTATCTGATCTGGGGGATGTTCGGGTCGCGCTTCACGGCGGCGGACGCCCTGGAGACCTCGCGGATCCTGGCGCTGCTCACCATCGGCATCGGCGGCTGGGCGGCGCAGAGCGTGATCAGCCGGGGCTTCTATGCGCTTGGCTCCACATGGCTGCCGACCCTGGTGGGCACGGCGGTCACCTTCGCCATGATCCCGCTCTATGTGGTGCTGCGCGAGCGCTTCGGCGCGGAAGGTCTGGCGGTGGCCAGCTCCACCGCGATCCTCGCCTATGTCTTCCTGCTGGGCTGGCTGCAGCGCCGGCGCTTCGAGAAGGAGGCGGCGGCGCGGGGGGCGTCGCTCTCAACTGCGCCCGGCATGCTCTCCGGGGTCTGGCGGCTCAGCCTCGCGGCGGTGGTCGCCATTGGCGTGGGCCTCATGCTGCGCATGGGCCTTGTGGCGATCCTGCCGGGCAATGGCGTGGTTGCCATCCTGGTCCGTGGGGCGGTGCTGTGCCTTGCCGGCATCGGCGTCTATGCGGTCGCCGCGTGGGCGCTCGGCATCACCGAGCTGCGCGAGGTGGCGCAGAAGGTGGGCAGGGCGCTGCGCGGGCGCAGGAGCTGAAACCAACGGCCATGAGCTTGATTCATGAGCCATTGGTCAGGCCCGCGCGGCGCTTGAGCGTGCCCTCTTGGCATCGGCCGAAAGCTGAGGCCGATGGCATGAGGCCAGCGACCGGCCGGGCTACCGAGCAGTGGTGAAGTTGAACTCGCCGCGCTCGTGGATGGTGTTGGCGCGGCCCACCAGCAAATTGTCGACGATGCCGATCCGCGCCGGGGCCTTGTCCTTGTAGGGCAGGGAATGCAGCACGTAGCGCATGGCGTTCAGGCGTGCGCGCTTCTTGTCGTCGGACTTGATGACCGTCCAGGGCGAATCCGCCGTGTCGGTGTGGAAGAACATGGCTTCCTTGGCGCGGGTGTAGTCCTCCCACTTGTCGAGGGAGGCGAGGTCCACCGGGGACAGTTTCCACTGCTTGAGCGGGTGGACCTTGCGCTCCTTGAAGCGGCGCCTCTGCTCGTCGCGGCTCACGGAAAACCAGAACTTGATCAGGTGGATGCCGCTGCGCACCAGGTTGCGCTCGAACTCCGGCGCCTGGCGCAGGAATTCGCGGTATTCATCGTCGGAGCAGAAGCCCATGACGCGCTCGACGCCGGCGCGATTGTACCAGCTGCGGTCGAACAGCACGATCTCGCCCCGCGTGGGCAGGTGCTCCACATAGCGCTGGAAATACCACTGGCCGCGCTCGACATCGCTCGGCTTTTCCAGGGCGACCACCCGCGCGCCGCGGGGGTTGAGGTGCTCCATGAAGCGCTTGATGGCGCCGCCCTTGCCGGCTGCATCGCGCCCCTCGAACAGGATGATGACGCGCTGCTGGGCGTCCTTCACCCAGGACTGGAGCTTGAGAAGCTCGGTCTGGAGGATGAACTTGTCACGCTCGTAGTCGCGCCGCAGCATCTTGTACTTGAACGGGTAGCCGCCCAGGCGCCAGTCGTCGGCCAGTTCGTCGCTGGTCACCCGGGCGTGACCGTCGGCCTTCGGTAAGCCCAGGGATTTGCGCAGGCGAAGGGCGTCGTCAGGTGCGGCGCCCGCTATGATGGCCTCGATCCCGGCGTCCAGGGCGCCGCCCGCGGGGGTCTCGCCGGCGATGGCCGCCACGGCCGACAATTCTGCTTCCTGCGCCGCCTCGCGCCGTTCCTCGGCGAGGCTGGCTTCGACGGCGGCAGGCATCCGGGCGGGCGCGCTCTCGTCGTCGATGGCTTGGAGGGTGGATTTTTCCTTGCTCGCCATGTCTTTTGTCTCCCCCAAGGCGGCGCGGCAACGGCAGGACAGGCCTTTGCGCGAGACGCAGCTTTCTGGCTTTTAGTCTCCAGCTTAGCCGGCTGATGAGCCTTGACCAAAATCAACGGCCAAAGGCCCGCCGCCGCCGCCATGCGGGCCGGCGGCAGCGTCGTTCGGGGCGGCCAGTGTCGGGAAACCGGCATGGCGGCGTTCTTGCTTGGCGCGCGCCATGGCACTGAAATTCTACATGACGCCGGGTTCGTGTTCGACCGGCATCCACATCCTGCTCGAAACGCTGGAACTGCCGTTCGAGGCCTGGATCATCAACATCCCGGCGGGCGATCACCTGCGGCCGGAGTATCTCAAGATCAATCCCAGGGGCACCATCCCCAGCCTCGTGCTCGATGACGGCAGCGCCCTGACCGACTTCAAGTCCATCGCTCTGTGGCTGGCGCAAACCTACCCGCGCGCAAAGCTCCTGCCCGATGATCCCGCCTTGGCGGCGCAGGCGGTCGATCTGCTGGAATTCGCGCTGATCCAGCTCCACGGTGAAGGCTTCACCCGCATCTTCACGTCCGAACGCTACATCTCGTCGGGCGGCGCGAAGCCCGGACAGCAGCTGAAAGACGACGTGACCTCCCACGGCCGGGAGATCGTCGAGCAGGCTTTCGCCGTGCTGGAGAAACGTCTGCCGGCCGAGGGCTATGCCGTCGGCCCGACCTTCTCCATTGCCGACGCGGCGTTGTTCTACAACGAGTTCTGGGCGGAGAAGACGGGCATCCCGCTGCCGCCGCGCGTCCTGGCCCACTACCAGCGGGTGAAGGCGCGGCCGGTGGTGAGGCAGGTGCTGGCGGAGGAAGGCTACCGCACCTGATCCGTGGGTCTCAGCGCGGCAGGGACAGGGGCACGGCCGCGCGCAGCACCGCCGCGATCTGCGCCAGCGGCGGCTGCTCCTCCCTCACGCTCTCTTCGAAATCGGCGAACGCCCGGTCGAGGCGGGTGCGCTCGCGGTCCTTCTCCACTTCGGTGAGGAAGGAATGGGTGAGGGCGGTGTGGGCAATGGTCTTCAGCCGGGCGTAGCCCAGCCCATGGTCGCGCGCGGCGCGGAAATACTCGTTGGTGAGATCAATGCGCGACACGCCCGCGTCGTCGGTGGCCAGCGTCACCGGCACGCCGGCATTCAGGTAGGTGACGATGGGGTGTTCCCTGCCGCGCACGCCGAGGATCACGTCGCTGGAGGTGAGAGCGATCTCGATGGTGACGCCGCGCCGGCGCATTTCAGCCAGCAGGCCGTCCATGTCGCGCTCGAAACCCACCGCCGTGCCGTGGCCGATGCGGCGGGCGCCGGCGATCTCCACCGCCTCGCGAATATGGAAGTCGAGGTCGGCCGGCGGCACCAGCCCGAGCCACAACTCGCCCGCATGGAGCGCCACCGGCACGTCCGCGCCGGCGAGAAAGCCGATCCATTTCATGTGGGTGCGATAATCGCGCAGGGACACCCGGTAGTCTTCCGGCCCCACATAGTTCAGGCCCACCACCATGCCGGGCGTCGCCCGCACCAGGGCCGCCGCCAGCGCCGTTTGGGCGAAGACAGCGGCCGGCGCGCTGTTGCGGTTCACCTGCGCGATGAAACGGAAGGTGACGCCGCAGCCGGGGCGGGTCGCATCGCCCGCGCAGTCGCGAAGGGCCTCGATGTGCGCCACGATGGCGGCGACCTGTTGCGCCTTGGCCGCCACCGCCGCGTCAAGGCCGCTGCGCTGGAGCGCCGCCAGCATGGCGGCCGGCTCGCCCACCTCGCCAATGGCCTGCGTCATCCGCTCGCGGTCGGCGCCTTCGAAGAAGGTGACCATGAACTCCTCATACTGGACCTTCGAGGCGTCGTACTGCTTCAGCTCGTCCACCACCATCTCGGCCATGCGGCGGGCGGTCTGGTCCCAGTCCGAGCCGCCGGTAGCGGCGTTGAACTTGCCGAAGGTGGCGAAGAACTGGTCATGGCCCGACGGCACCGCCAGGGTCGGCAGGAACCAGCGGGTGGAGAGCGCATTGACGATGAGATCGTAGGTGGTCTGCCCCTTCGGGCCGGACACGGCGTCGGCCAGCGGCACCACGGACGGGTCCGTTCCGCACGGCTGGTCGGGGGCGGCGCCGTCGGGCCGGGGCAGGAGGGTCATGTCGGCGCGGCGGAAGCACAGGCCGTCGCGTACCGCCCAGGCGAGGAAGCGTTCGGCATAGACCGCGCCCGACAGGTGGGTGTGCAGGTCGCCGCCCTTGGGCATGCGGTGGAGGAAGGCGCGCATGCGCGGATGGTCGGCGCGCAGGGTCTCGAAATGCGCCGCCGTGACGGTCCCGGGCAGATCGCGGGTGACTACGAACAGCCGTGCGAGCAGCACCGCAGCCAGGGCGAAGAGCACGACGATCCAGATGCGGCGGCGACCCAAGCAAGCCCCCCTCGGCCAAACCCTCTCGGCGAAGGCTGCGGCGGGAGCCTAGCTCAAGCTCGGACCTTCTGGAAATCCGGCCTGGTGGTTGTCCCCGACAGCCGAGCGCCGCCTCAGGAGGCGGCGCGGACGGCGCGCTTGGGGCTTGCGGTCTTGCGCACCAGCCACTGGCCGATGGGCTTTTCCACCCACAGGTGGACGCCCACCGAGACCAGCACCGTCAATACGAAGCCGATGGCATAGATGGCGACCAGCGGCAGGCCCACCTTGGCCCCCGCCACACCGAACAGCTTGATGGTGAACGGGTGCGTCAGATAGAGCGCGTAGGAGGCATCGCCCCCGAGCGCCAGTGCCCGCGCCAGCCCATTCTCGCGCAGGGCCGGGCCGAGCACGGCCGCAGCCACGATGAGCGCCGCCGGAATGCCGCCGGTGACGAGGCGCCAGACGTGCTCGTAGGCGGAGGCCTGGAAGAAGGCCACGGCGAGGACGATGCCGGCCACCACGAGGGCCATGGCCATGGCGTCCGAAAGGCGGCGGCCGGCGATGAAAAGCGCGGCCACGCAGGTGCCCAGCAGGAACTCGCCGATGATGGGATTGCCCCAGAACTTCAGCAGGAAGAAGCGGTCCGGCGCGAGGAGGGCGGCGAGGATGAGCAGGACGAACAGAGCGCCCAGCGCCGTGAGCCCCGCCCGGCGGGGCAGCAGCAGCGCCACCGCGAACAGGGCGTAGAACAGCATCTCGTAATTGAGCGTCCAGCCCAGGGACAGGATGGGGAACAGCTCCCCATCGGTGCGCGGCCAGGGGATGAAGGTGTAGGACGCGACGATGTGCTTCAGGTCCAGGCCGTTGTTGTTGATGAGCTGCGGCGCCGCCAGCAGCGCGGCCAGCATCAGGGTGGTGCAGATCCAGTAGAGCGGCACGATGCGGATGAGTCGCCGGCGCAGGAAGTCCACCGGGGCGCCCGGGGCGCCGAAGCGGTCGTGCATCATGTAGTACATGATGAAGCCGCTGATGACGAAGAACACATCGACGCCGAGACCCCAGTCGATGAGGCCGATCTCGTCAAACGACCGTCCGGTGCGCGCGGCGACGTTGCCGACTTCCACGCCCACATGGGCGAACACCACGAGGGCGGCCGCGAAGAAGCGCAAGATCTGCACGTTGACGAGATAGGTGGGTTTCATCCGCCATCCGTTTCTGCGGTCCGCCGAGTCTTGCACCGGCGGGTCGGGTCGCTTGCTGCGTGGGTCCTGAGGTGCCCGGGTGGCCAGTCGCAGCGCCTGGCAGCCTTGACCAGGGATCCGCGTTGACGGTATTTTAATGAGGTTCCGTCCCACGGTCGCACCGTCGGCTCCAATCCATGACCGATGACGATGATGCGCTGCCCACATGTTCAGCTTAGCATGTGCGAGATGGACTTTCGAGCCTTCTCGCAGGTGCGGGAACTGTCGGCAAACGCCCACTTTTCGGGCTTCCCTTACGTCTGCAATTGCAGGTAGAGTGCTCACGACCAAGCTGGCGCCACCGTGGGAAAGAGCCGCACATGACTCTGAACGAAGCGGGAAATCTCAGCCGCTACCTGGATGAGCGCTACATTTCCGCCAATTCCGATTGGCACCAGGACGACAGCGCGTGGAAATTCGCGCATATCTCCAATATCATGGATCGCAATTCCATCCGTCCCGCCTCCCTGTGCGAGATCGGCTGCGGCGCGGGCGGCATCGTCGAACTCGTGGCGCGCCATCTTCCGGGCGCGTCGGTGGACGGCTTTGAAATCTCGCCCCACGCCTTCGCCCTCTGCCAGCAGCGGCAGGCGCCGAACCTCACCTTCACCCAGGGCAGCCCGTTCGACGGCGGACGGCACTATGATGTGAGCATGGCCATCGACGTGATCGAGCATGTGGAGGACCCGTTCGCTTTCGCCCGGTCCATGGGCCGCATCTCGACCCACCAGGTGCTGCATATCCCGCTCGACATGAATGCGCTGGCAGTGGCGCGCGGCTGGGTCATCGAGGATGCCCGCAACCACATCGGCCACCTGCATTATTTCACCAAGGCCACCGCCCTGTCGCTACTGGACGAATGCGGGCTCGAGGTGGTCGATCATTTCTACACGCCCTGGGCCATCGACCAGGCCGGCAAGACCCTGAAGAAGCGGCTCGCCGCCTTCCCGCGCAAGGTGGCCTTCGGGCTCGCGCCCGATGCCATCGTGCGCCTCGTGGGGGGCTGGTCGCTCATGGTGCTCACCCGGACACGCTCCGCCTCGTCCTGACCTCGCCTTTTTGCTTTTTCGGTGACCGGAAGGGGCGCGGTCGCCAGAGTGGTTTTAGCAATGGTGTTTCATCCGTCGCCGCTCGGCTGCGGCGGACGCGGACTCGGCGGCGGGTCTCTTGTTTGAATGTTGGGGCGGCAACCTTCATGCCTGTGCTTGTGACCGGCGGAGCCGGCTATATCGGCAGCCATGCGGTCCTCGAGCTGGTCGGGCGCGGGGAAAGCGTCACCGTGCTGGACAACCTCTCCACCGGCTTCGACTGGGCCGTGCCGGAGGCGGTCGACCTGGTGGTGGGCGATGTCGGCGACGCGGTTTTCATGCAGCGCCTGCTGGAAGAGCGCGGCATCACCGAGATCATCCATTTCGCGGCCCGGAGCCTGGTGGCGGAATCGGTGGCGGACCCACTCGGCTATTATCTCGGCAACATCGTGAAGACCCGCACCCTGATCCAGGCCGCCATCAAGGCGGGGGTGACGCGGATGATCTTTTCCTCCTCCGCCTCGGTCTACGGCGAGCCGGTGGTGGACATCATCGGCGAGGACGAGCCCACCGTCCCCATCAATCCCTACGGCCGCTCCAAGCTGGCGAGCGAATGGATGCTGGAGGACGCCGCCCGCGCCCATGGCCTCGTCTACACGGCGCTGCGCTATTTCAACGTGGCCGGGGCTGACCCGCAGGGGCGCTCGGGCCAGTCGTCCCGCGTCGCCACCCACCTCATCAAGATCGCCAGCCAGGTCGCGGCGGGCGCTAGGCCGGGCCTTGAAATCTATGGCACCGACTATCCCACGCGGGATGGCACCTGCATCCGCGACTATATCCACGTCACCGATCTCGCCCGGGCCCATGTGGCCGCGCTGGAGCGCCTGCGGGCGGGCGGCGGGAGCCTGAAGGTGAATTGCGGCTACGGGCGCGGCTATTCGGTGAAGGAGGTGGTGGACGTGGTGAAGGCGGTGTCCGGCATCGACTTCCCGGTGACGCTCTCGCCGCGCAGGCCGGGGGACCCGGCCTGCCTCGTGGCCAGGGCCGATCGCATTCGCGCCGAACTCGGCTGGGAGCCGACCCTCGACCACCTGCCCACCATCGTCGGCCACGCCATCGCGTGGGAGAAGTGCCTGGAAGGGCGCAAGGCCGCGGAACGGGCCGCCGCCAGCGTGGCCTGATATGGTCCGATCAGATCGCATCGCGATCTGATCGGCAGAAGCCCACTCGTCTTGAGCTGCGGAGACGGGGCAGTCTCCCCCACCGTCAGCCGACGGCGATCTCCTTGCCGCTGGCGCCCCACTCGGTCCACGAGCCGTCATAGAGGGCGAGCGGGGTCTTGCCGATTAGTTCCAGCGCCACCCACAGGATGGCCGCCGACACGCCGGAGCCGCACGAGGTGATGACCGGGCGGGACAGGTCGAGTCCGGAGGCCTCCACCACCTTGCGGATCTCGTCCGGCGACACCAGCCGCCCGTCCTTCACCAGCCGGCCGTGGGGCAGGTTGAAGCTGCCGGGCATGTGGCCAGAGGGCAGGCCTTCGCGCGGCTCGGGGGCTTCGCCGCGGAAGCGGGTGTCCTGGCGGGCGTCGAGCACCTGCGCGCTGCCGCTCTTCAGGGCCCGGTCCACGCGCTCGATGTCGGCGACGAGGGAATGGTCGAAGCGCGGATTGAAGATGGCGGGCAGCCGGCGCACCGCCCCGTCTTCCACCGGGCGGTCCTCCGCGAGCCATTTGGGCAGGCCGCCGTCGAGGATCTTCACGTCGCGCGCGCCGAAGGCCCGGAAGGTCCACCACACCCGCGGCGCCGAGAACAGGCCCACCGAATCGTAGACCACGATGCGAAGCCCATCGCCGATGCCCAGCGCTCCCACGGCCACGGCGAAGGCATGCGCGTCGGGCAGCATGTGGGGCAGGGGGGTGGAATGGTCGGCGATGGTGTCGATGTCGAAATGCACCGCGCCCGGAATGTGCCGCTCCAGATATTCCTTGGCGCCGCTGCGGCCGGAATTGGGCATGTGCCAGGAGGCGTCCACCACCACGAGGTCCGGCGCACCGAGATTGGCGGCGAGCCATTGGGTGGAAACGAAGGGGCTCGCGGGCGTGTCGACGGTCTCGCTCATGGGCTGTCTCTTTCGGCTCCGTTCAGGCACTGGCGAAGACGCGCTGGCAGGGGCGCGCGGCCCCTCATTGAGCGGATGGGCGCGCGCGTCAAGCGGCCGGCGCAAGGCACGCAGATCGGCGCGCCGAAAGACGCGTCGGAATGCGTTTTTGCCGGCTCAGACCAGCACGTTCGGCACCTCGACCTTCCGCTCCAGCCATTCCGGCACTGGCAGGTTCTTGGAGCGCAGGAACTCGGGGTTGAACAGCTTGGACTGGTAGCGCGTGCCGTAGTCGCACAGGATGGTCACGATGGTGTGGCCCGGTCCCATCTCCTTCGCGAGGCGGATGGCGCCTGCCACGTTCACCCCCGACGAGCCGCCGAGGCACAGGCCCTCGTGCTGCAGCAGGTCGAACACCACGGGCAGGGCTTCCTCGTCCGGGATCTGGAAGGCGGTGTCGATGGGCGCGTCTTCGAGGTTGGCGGTGATGCGGCCCTGGCCGATGCCCTCGGTGATGGAGGTGCCCTCGGCCTTCAGCTCGCCGGTGGTGTAGTAGGAATAGAGCGCCGCGCCCATGGGATCGGCGAGGCCGATGCGGATGCCGGGGTTGCGCGCCTTCAGCGCGATGGCGATGCCGGCCAGCGTGCCGCCGGTGCCCACCGAGCAGATGAAGCCGTCCAGCTTGCCGCCGGTCTGCTCCCAGATCTCGGGGCCGGTGGTCTCGATATGGGCCTGCCGGTTGGCCACGTTGTCGAACTGGTTGGCCCAGATGGCGCCGTTCGGCTCGGTCTTGGCCAGCGCCTCGGCGAGGCGGCCGGAGACCTTCACGTAATTGTTGGGATTGGCATAGGCCACGGCCGGCACCTCCACCAGGATGGCGCCGGCGAGCTTCAGCATGTCCTTCTTTTCTTGGGACTGGGTCTCGGGAATGACGATGACGGTGCGAAAGCCGAGCGGGGCGGCCACCAGCGCGAGGCCGATTCCGGTATTGCCGGCGGTGCCCTCCACGATGACGCCGCCGGGCTTCAGCGCCCCGCGCGCCACCGCGTCCTTGATGATGCCGAGGGCCGCGCGGTCCTTCACCGACTGGCCGGGATTGAGGAACTCGGCCTTGCCGAGGATCTCGCAGCCGGTCGCTTCGGAGGCGCGCTTCAGACGGATGAGGGGGGTATTGCCGATGGAGTCCACAAGGCCGTTACGGATCATGTGCGGATCAAAGCCTTCAATGAATGTGGTGGCACGTTACTCAACGCGTCCCGCCGTATCAATATGACAAGCCCCATCATTTCCGTGTGGATTCGAAGGCGCGCAGGGCCCGCTCCCGCGCCGCGCCATGGTCCACCAGGGGGCGCGGATAGGTGTGGCCGAGGCGGATGCCGGCGTGGGCCAGCGTCTCCGCGTCCGCCGTCCACGGCTTGTGGATGAGGGTCGCCGGCAGCTTGCCCAGTTCCGGCACATAGGTGCGCACATAGGTGCCGTCGGGGTCGAATTTCTCGCCCTGGGTCACCGGATTGAAGATGCGGAAATAGGGTGCGGCATCGAGCCCCGATCCCGCCACCCACTGCCACGAGGCGGCATTGTTGGCGCCGTCCGCATCCACCAGCGTGTCCCAGAACCAGTCCTCGCCCGAGCGCCAGTCGATGAGCAGGTGCTTGGCGAGGAACGAGGCCACCACCATGCGCACCCGATTGTGCATCCACCCGGTCTGCCAGAGCTGGCGCAGGCCGGCGTCCACCAGCGGATAGCCGGTCAGGCCCTTGTGCCAGGCCTTCAGCTCGCCGGGGCATTCGCGCCAGGGGAAGGCGTCGAATCCACGCTGGATGTTGCTCCGGGCGAGGTCCGGCATCTCGGCGAGGAGGTGGTAGGAGAATTCCCGCCAGTACAGCTCGGCCTCGAACTTGTCGGCATCCACCAGCGGCACCGCGCCGGCCTCGGCGGCATGGCGCACGGCGCTCAGGATCTGGCGCGGCGAGATTTCGCCGAAGCGCAGGTGGGGCGACAGGCGGGAGACGTGGTCCCGGTCCGGCCGGTCTCGGCCCTCCGCATAGCCCGTCAGCCCCGCGTCCATGAAGGCGGCAAGGCGCGCCTGGGCGGCCGTCTCGCCGGCGGTCCATGTGGCGCGCAGGCCGCCGGCCCAGTCGGGATGGGTGGGCTCAAGGTCGAAGTTCTCCAGCGCCTCGCCCTGCGGGGGATGGGCGACGCCTTCGAGTTGTTTCGGCGCGGGCAGGGGGGTGTCGAGCCGCCGGGCCTTGAGGGCCGCGCGGTGGAAGGACGAGAAGGTGCGCGGCATGCCTCCTGATGCCCCTTCGACGCTGCCGGGCGGGTGCAGCAGATGGGCGCAGAAGCTGAGCACGCGCCGGTCTTCGGACAGGAGCCGCGCGGCCACCGCGTGGTCCACTTTGGTCTCCGCCGCGCCGGCGCGATCATTGAAGGCGACGGTGGCGGCGCCCAGCAGCGCCGCGACCTCCGGCACCACCCGATTGGCCGGACCCCGGCGCAGGATGAGGGGGACGCCCCTTTCCTCAAGGTCGGCGGCCAGTGCCCGCAGCGACTGGGCGAGCCACCAGCGCGCCGCGCCGCCGAGGGGGCGCACGCCCGGGCTGTCCTCGTCGAGCACATAGAGCGCGGCCAGGGGCGCGCGCGCTTCGGCCAGGGCGGCGAGCGCCGGGTTGTCGGAGAGCCGCAGGTCGTCGCGGAACCACAGCAGGGATGGGGAGGCCGGCGACTCGGAGACACCGGACTCGGAGGCCGTCAACTGGGAGGTGGGCAACCGGGCGGCTTTCATGGCGCTCCTCCTACGCCCTTGGGGCGCAAGAGGTTCACTCCCAATCGGCCGGGGACGCAAGGGGGGCGTTAAGCGCCCCTCTACCGATCAGCCTGGGGCTTTGAGCCCCCTAGGGTCCAAGGGGGCGGTGAGCCCCCTCGCCTCAATGGTGGATGTCGATGTCGCGGGTTTCCTTGCCGAGAATCAGCGCCACTAGCGTGAACAGCGCCATCACGGTGAGGTAGATGCCGACCCAGAACGGGCTGCCGCCGCCATAGCTCCACAGGGCCACCGCGATGAACGGGGCCACCGCCGCGCCGAGGATGGACGACACATTGTAGGAGATGCCCGAGCCGGTATAGCGCACGTTGGCCGGGAACAGCTCCGGCAGCAGCGCGCCCATGGGGCCGAAGGTGAGGCCCATCAGCGTGAAGCCGATGACGAGCCACGCCATGACGCCCACGAAGCCGGCCGACAGGATGGGCACCCACAGCAGGCCGAACACGGCGATGGCCGAGGTGATGGCGATGAGGGTGCGCCGGCGGCCCCAGCGGTCGGCCCACGGGCCGGAGACCATGGTGAAGATGCCGAAGAACACCACGCCGCAGATCATCATCAGCACGAAGGTGCGGTAGTCATAGCCGAGGCCCGGCAGGGCGGCCGTGGTGGCGGCGCGGCCATAGCTCAGCGAGAAGGTGGTCATCAGGTAGAACAGCACGTAGGTAGCGAGCATGTAGAAGGTGCCGAGGATCAGCTCACGCCAGTGGGTCTTGAAGGCGGCCGCCAGCGGCACCTTCTGGATGCCGCCGCGCTTCACCGTGTTCTCGAACGCCTTGCTCTCCACCAGGCTGAAGCGGACCCAGAGGCCGACGATCACCATCACCGCCGAGAACAGGAACGGGATGCGCCAGCCCCAGGACAGGAAGGCGTCGGATGGCCGCGACGGATCGGAGGACGGCATCAGCGCCGCGATGATGAGGAACAGGCCGTTGGCGATGATGAAGCCGATGGGCGCGCCGAGCTGGGGGAAGGTGCCGTAGACCGCGCGCTTGCCGGGAGGGGCGTTCTCGGTGGCCACCAGCGCCGCGCCGCTCCATTCGCCGCCGAGCGCGAAGCCCTGGGCGAGGCGCAGCACCACCAGCAGGGTGGGGGCCAGCCAGCCGGCGGTGGCATAGGTGGGCAGGAGGCCGATGAGGAAGGTGGCGATGCCCATGGTCAGGAGGGCACCCACCAACGTGATCTTGCGACCCTTCTTGTCGCCGAGATGGCCGAAGAAGATGGCGCCCAGCGGCCGGGCCACCATGGCCGCGCCGAACACGGCGAACGAGGCGAGCAGCGCCGTGGTCGGGTCGCTCGCGGGAAAGAACAGGTGCGGGAACACCAGCACCGCCGCCGTGGCATAGACGTAGAAGTCGTAGAACTCGATGGTGGTGCCGACGAGGCTCGCCAGGATGACGCGGGAGCGCGGGTTGACGGCGTGGTGTTCGTCGGCCGACGCGACGACGGTGGTGGATGACATGACCTGTTCCAACTGTCCCGGATCGCCTCGCTCCGTGCCCGGTCTCCACGGGCGCCATGCGCCGGAGGGTTGGGCAATAATCTATCGCGATACGGGGGAGGCGAAAGTGTCCCGCGCGCGGGTGGGCTGGCCGCTTGATAGATTATTGCGCGCGGGTTTGCCACGCATGCGGATACCGCATTCTGCATGGTTGGCATGTGCGATGCGCATGACGCCGTCGCCCGAACGGGCTTTGGTTGCGTCCGGGCCCCTGCGCACCCGCTCGCATTCAGCCTGTGGATGACGGTGATGACCGCCACTTCGCGCACCGCGCCGGGTGGCCTGTCACGAAGACGCGAAAACCGAGCCGGGTAAAGGCCCATTAGGGATTTGATAACCCGATGGGCGCCACCATATGTAGTATGGAAGTGAGTTTGAGGCCCCAGATCAAGGCAAAATCTGGTTTGACCGAGGGGCCAGACTCGCACTAGCGTTCGGGCTCTGAGCGATGGGCGTCCCACATGTATCGGTCGTGGATGCCAGCCGCACACCCAGAACCCCTGTTCTGCGAACCGCCACGGCGCGGCGTCCTGCGCCGTGCCCGACGTATCGTCACGACTGCCACATTCATCATTTAGAATGATCGGCCCGCACGGGGCCGAGCCGAAGGAGCTACCGGTCATGCGCGTTGAACGCCGCTACACGCACGAGGGCCGTTCCCCTTACGCGGACATTCCGTTCCGCGAGACCGTGAGCGAGATCCGGAACCCGGACGGCTCGGTGGTCTTCCGCCAGGAAGGCATCGAGGTCCCGGCCCAGTTCTCCCAGGTGGCGAGCGACATCCTTGCGCAGAAGTATTTCCGCAAGGCCGGCGTGCCCGCGCGCCTCAAGAGCGTGGAGGAGAACACCGTTCCCTCCTTCCTGTGGCGCTCGGTGCCCGACGAGGCGGCCCTCGCGGCGCTGCCCGAGAAGGAGCGCCTGATCGGCGAGACCTCGGCCAAGCAGGTGTTCGACCGCCTCGCCGGGACCTGGACCTACTGGGGCTGGAAGGGCGGCTATTTCGACACCGAAGCCGACGCCCAGGCCTTCTATGACGAGCATCGCTACATGCTCGCCCTGCAGATGGCCGCACCCAATTCGCCGCAGTGGTTCAACACCGGCCTGTTCTGGGCCTACGGCATCGATGGGCCCGGCCAGGGCCACTTCTACGTGGACCACGAGAGCGGCGAGCTTCTCGCCTCCACCTCGGCCTATGAGCATCCCCAGCCGCACGCCTGCTTCATCCAGTCCGTCAGCGACGACCTGGTGAACGAGGGCGGCATCATGGACCTGTGGGTGCGCGAGGCGCGCCTGTTCAAGTACGGCTCCGGCACCGGCTCCAATTTCTCGTCCCTGCGCGGCGAGGGCGAACGCCTGTCCGGCGGTGGCCGCTCGTCCGGCCTCATGAGCTTCCTCAAGATCGGCGACCGCGCGGCGGGCGCCATCAAGTCCGGCGGCACCACCCGCCGCGCCGCCAAGATGGTGGTGGTGGATGCCGACCATCCGGACATCGAGGCCTATGTGAACTGGAAGGTGATCGAGGAGCAGAAGGTCGCGGCCCTCGTCACCGGCTCCCGGCTCAATGCCAAGCACCTGAAGGCCGTGCTCAAGGCCTGCGTGAATTGCGAGGGCGAGGCGGACAGCTGCTTCGAGCCGGAGAAGAACCCGGCGCTGAAGCGCGAGATCAAGGCCGCCCGCAAGGCCGGCGTGGCCGACGCCGCCATCCGCCGGGTGATTCAGTATGCCCGCCAGGGCTACAAGGACATCGACGTTTCCATCTACGACACCGATTGGGACGGCGAGGCCTACATCACGGTGGCCGGCCAGAATTCCAACAATTCCGTGCGCGTCACCGACGACTTCCTGCGTGCGGTTGAGGCGGACGCGGACTGGAACCTGATCCGCCGCACCGACGGCAAGGTGGCCAAGACCGTCAAGGCCCGCGAGCTGTGGGAGAAGATCGGCGCCGCCGCCTGGCATTGCGCCGATCCCGGCATCCAGTTCCACACCACGGTGAACGACTGGCACACCTGCCCGGCGGCCGGTGAGATCCGGGCATCCAACCCATGCTCGGAATACATGTTCCTCGACGACACCGCCTGCAACCTCGCCTCGCTGAACCTGCTGCAGTTCCGCGACGCCGAGAAGCGGTTCGACGTGGAGAGCTACGAGCACGCGGTGCGGCTGTGGACCGTGGTGCTGGAAATCTCGGTGCTGATGGCCCAGTTCCCGTCCCGCCGCATCGCCGAATTGTCCTATGAATATCGCACCTTGGGCCTCGGCTACGCCAATATCGGCGGCCTGCTCATGTCGAGCGGCATCCCCTATGACTCGCCCCAGGGCCGAGCCATCGGCGGCGCGCTGTCGGCCATCATGACCGGCGTGAGCTATGCCACCTCCGCCGAGATGGCCTCCGAGCTGGGTCCGTTCCCGGCCTACAGCGCCAATGCCCAGTCCATGCTGCGGGTGGTGCGCAACCACCGCCGCGCCGCCCACGGCCTCAAGGACGGTTATGAGGGCCTGTCCATCGCCCCGGTGCCCCTCGACCAGGTGTCCTGCCCGGACACCCGCCTCGTGGCCCATGCCACCGCGGCCTGGGACAAGGCTCTGGCGCTGGGCGAGCAGCATGGCTTCCGCAATGCCCAGGTCTCGGTGATCGCCCCCACGGGCACCATCGGCCTGGTGATGGACTGCGACACCACCGGAATCGAACCCGACTTTGCCCTGGTGAAGTTCAAGAAGCTGGCCGGCGGCGGCTACTTCAAGATCATCAACCGGGCGGTGCCGGAGGCGCTGCGCACCCTTGGCTACTCGGAAGCCGAGATCGCCGAGATGGAGGCCTATGCGGTGGGCCACGGCTCGCTGGCGCAGGCCCCGGCCATCAACCATTCCACCTTGCGCACCAAGGGCTTCGACGACGCGGCCATCGCCAAGGCCGAGGCCGCGGTGAAGACCGCGTTCGATATCAAGTTCGCCTTCAACCGCTGGACCTTCGGCGAGGAATTCCTCAGTCAGGCCCTCGGCGTGCCCGCCGCGCAGCTGGCCGACCCCAAGTTCGACCTCCTGAACTTCCTGGGGTTCTCAAAGTTCGACATCGACGCGGCCAACGTCCACGTCTGCGGCGCGATGACTCTCGAGGGTGCCCCCTTCCTGAAGGCCCAGCACCTGCCGGTGTTCGACTGCGCCTCTCCGTGCGGCCGGCTCGGCAAGCGCTACCTGTCGGTGGAGAGCCACATCCGCATGATGGCGGCGGCGCAGCCCTTCATCACGGGCGCCATCTCCAAGACCATCAACATGCCCAACGACGCCAGCGTCGAGGATTGCAAGGCGGCCTACCTCTTGTCCTGGCGCCTGGCGCTGAAGGCCAACGCGCTCTATCGCGACGGCTCCAAGCTATCCCAGCCCCTCAACGCCCAGCTTGTGGCGGACGACGAGGACGAGGACGACGCGGTGGAGGCCCTGGTGGCCCAGCCCAACGCGGCGCGGGTCGCCACCGTCACCGAGAAGATCGTGGAACGGGTGGTGGAGCGCATTGTCGAGCATCGGGTGCGCGAGCGGGAGAAGATGCCCGACCGTCGCAAGGGCTACACCCAGAAGGCGCTGGTGGGCGGCCACAAGCTGTATCTGCGCACCGGCGAATATGATGACGGCCGCCTCGGCGAGATCTTCATCGACATGCACAAGGAGGGCGCGGCGCTCCGCTCGCTCCTCAACAACTTCGCCATCGCCATCTCCCTCGGCCTGCAATACGGCGTGCCGCTGGAGGAGTATGTGGACGCCTTCACCTTCACCCGCTTCGAGCCGGCGGGCCCGGTGCAGGGCAACGACACCATCAAGTACGCCACCTCCATGCTGGACTATGTGTTCCGCGAGCTTGCGGTGTCCTATCTCGGCCGCAACGACCTCGGCCACGTGGACCCCCACGAGACCGGCTTCGACGCCCTCGGCAAGGGCGCGGACGAGGGCAAGGCGCCGAACCCGGCGAACCGCGTCGTCTCCAAGGGCCTGGTGCGTGGCAAGACCGTGAACCTGCTGGCCCCCCAGCCGGTGGCCACCGAGCCCCGCTCCGGCACCGACAACGTGACGGTGCTGCGCGCCCCGACCTTCGGCGCCACCGCGCTGAAGACGGACGTGGCCGAGCTGCCCGAGCCGGCGCCGCAGGCGCAGGAGATCGAGGCGGCGGTGGAAAGCCTGATGGACAAGTCGCTGCCGTGGGGCGCCACCGCCCGCAAGGCCGAGGCCCGCGCCGAGGCGCGCGCCAAGGGCTATGAGGGCGAGGCCTGCCCTGAGTGCATGAACTTCACCATGGTGCGCAACGGCACCTGCCTGAAGTGCGACACCTGCGGCGGGACGACGGGCTGCAGCTGACAACTTCAACCGCCCCGGGTGATGCCTGGGGCGGTGGAAAATCCGTCGCTGCATCTGCTTTGACGCAGGCACCCAACAAAAAGGGTAAGTGAAGAAGTCGGAGCGGCCGAACGATGCGGCCGCTCCGACTTTTAAATGCTTTGGACGGTTTCCAGATTATTGGGGAACTCACCGAGATGCTCACCCTCTATTCCTATCCGGAACTGTTCGGTGTCGCCGACAACAATGGCTACGGCCTCAAGGTCTTCGCTTATCTGAAGCTGGCTGGCGTGCCGTTCGAGCACCGCCACCTCTTCGATGCCTCGGCCGCGCCGCGCGGCCAGCTGCCCTATATCGAGGATGATGGGGTTGCCATCGGCGACAGCGAAGCCATCCTCGCCCATGTGCGCCGCACATATGGGGTGACCCTCGACGACCATCTCGGCACACACGAGCGCACCGTGGCGCTCCTCGTCACCCGCATGCTGGACGACCTGTATTGGGTCATGTCCTATTCCCGTTGGAAGGACGAGGAGTTCTGGCCCCAGTTCCGCGATGCGTTGATGGGCCAGCATCCGGTGCTGACGGCCGAGGCGCTGGAAAGGGCCAAGGCGTTCAACGCCCAGCGCTATTACTATCAGGGCATCGGCCGCTATGCGCCGCCGGAAGCGTATGGGCGCGGGCTCGCGGACCTCGCCGCGCTGGCCGATCTCGTCCCCGCCGAGGGCTTCCTGTTCGGGCAGCGCCCCTCCAGCACGGATGCCGCCATCTACGGCTTCCTCGCCAACATCCATTTCTATCCCATCGCGACGCCGTTGAAGGCGTTTGTCGATGCGCACGAAAATCTGGTGCGGCATTGCACGGCGATCCACGCCTTGATCGGGGCGGCCGTGCCGCAAGGGGGCGGCTGAAGGTGGCAGCGGACAACGCCTCGTCGGCCCCCGCAGCAACCTGATCCTGCTCCGTTCCCCTCAGAACGCCGGTGTCGGCGCGAACAGGCAGAGGGTGCGCGCCTCGCGCTTGCCCTGGATCGAGCAGCGATGGAACTTGCCGTCCGGGCTCTCGGGCACGGCGTCGCGCGGGAAATATTCGCCCGTCGCCTTGATGAAATAGCCCTGGCCCACGAATTCCACGTCCTCCGGCCCGACCTCGTAGCAATCCTGCCCCGAGCAGCAATAGGCCGGATACCATTCGTGGCTGCGGGCGAGACGCGGCACGAGCGCGACCGCGGACAGGCACAGGGCAAGGCCCAGGGCGCGCTGTATGGTGCGCGGCAAAGCGAGGCGTGGCCTGGCGTGGCCGGGGCGCGGCCCCGTGGACGGTGGCGTTCGATACGACCTCGGATACGTCATGCGCGACGGCTCCGTCTTGCCCGAGGCCGGGAGCGGCCGGCTCGGGACATTACGAGCCGATCAGGATGACCCAACCGGCAGAAAGCTCAAAGGAATTTTGGTGGTGTCTCAGTTTGAAAGTCTGCTGCTTCGACTGGGCGCACTATAGAACCCTCTCCCGCAAGCGGGAGAGGGGGGACGGCGCATTTGGAACTGAGACAATATCGGATTTTGATGCGGAACCATGTGCCGGGCGCTCCGCCAACGGGAGGACCGGCTCAGGCGTGGATCAGTCCACGTCCTCCACGCTGTCGGGGCCGCCGCCATAGGCGCGCTGGGCCAGGGCCGCCTGCATGAAGGGATCGAGGTCGCCGTCCAGCACCTCCTGCGGGGTGCCGGAGGTGACGCCGGTGCGCAGGTCCTTCACCAGCTGGTAGGGCTGGAGCACGTAGGAGCGGATCTGGTGGCCCCAGCCGATGTCGGTCTTGGCGGCCTGCTCGGCAATGGCCTCGGCCTCGCGCTTCTTCAGCTCCAGGTCGTAGAGCTTGGCGCGCAGCATGTTCCAGGCGGTGGCGCGGTTCTTGTGCTGGGAGCGGTCGCCCTCGCTCACCACCGCGATGCCGGTGGGAATGTGGGTGAGGCGCACCGCCGATTCGGTCTTGTTCACGTGCTGGCCGCCGGCGCCGCCGGAGCGCATGGTGTCCACCCGCACGTCGGCTTCCTTGATGTCCACCACGATGCGGTCGTCCACCACCGGATAGACGTCCACGGAGGCGAACGAGGTCTGGCGCCGGGCGTTGGAATCGAACGGCGAGATGCGCACCAGCCGGTGCACGCCGGCCTCGGTCTTCAGCCAGCCATAGGCATTGTGGCCCTTCACCTGGATGGTGGCGGACTTCAGCCCGGCCTGCTCGCCCTGGGATTCGTCCATCAGCTCCACCTTGAAGCCGTGGCGCTCGCACCATCGCCGGTACATGCGCAGCAGCATCTCGGCCCAGTCCTGGCTGTCGGTGCCGCCGGCACCCGCATGGACTTCCAGATAGCTGTCGTTGGAATCGGCCTCGCCGGAGAGCAGGGCCTCCAGCTCGCGCCGGGCCAGCTCCGCCTTCAGGCCGTCGAGGGAGGCGGCGGCCTCGGTGATGACGCCTTCGTCACCCTCCGCCTCGCCCAGCTCGATCAGCTCGATATTGTCGTCAAGGTCGCGCAGCACGCGGTCGATGGCGCCGAGGCCGTCCTCCAGCGTGGTGCGCTCCTGCATGAGCTTCTGCGCCCGCTCGGGGTCGTCCCAGAGCTTGGGGTCCTCGACGATGGCGTTCAGCTCCGCCAGACGCCGCCGCGAGCGGTCCACGTCGAGGTGGGACCGCAGCAGGTCCAGGGAAGCTCTGATCTCGTCGACCTTTGCGGCGAGTTCCGCGCGCATGGCTCATCATACTCCGGCTGGATCGGGATACGGTCGGGCCAGGCGCCCGAGCCGACACTCCGTCTCCATGTCTGGGAAGGTCATGCACCGATCGGCCGCAACGCGAGGCCGATCGGTGCATGACCGAAGGGGGCCGCGGAAAATAGCGGCGGCGCGCGCGGGTGTAAACGGAAGAGGCGGCGCTTCGCTCCCCGCGTTCCGGTTCTTGCGCGTTCGGGATCCCGCGCGGTCAGGGTTTGGCGGGCGGCGCGTTGGCGGCAAGCCAGCCGGCGACGTTCGTCGCCTCCAGCGGCCGGGCGAAGACATAGCCCTGGACGGCATGGCAGCCGAGGGCGCGCAGCAGGTCGGCCTGCGCCGGCGTCTCCACGCCTTCCGCCACCACCGCCATGCCGAGGCTCTGGCCGATGAGGATCACCGCCGTGGCCAAGGCGAGGGCGTTCCTGTCCTGCTCGATGCTCAGCATGAAGGAGCGGTCGATCTTCAGCTCGGCGATGGGCAGGCGCGACAGGGCGCTGAGGCTGGAATAGCCGGTGCCGAAATCGTCCATGGCGATGCGCACGCCCAGCGCGTCGATGGCGCGCGCGGTGGCGAACGAGTTGGGATTCTGGTCCATGGTCACCCGCTCGGTGATCTCGACCAGAAGGTCGCAGGGGGCGAGGTGGTGCCGCTCCAGCGCATCGCAGATGATGCCCACGATCTCGCCGCTGCGGAAGCTCAGGGGGGAGAGGTTGACCGAGACGTGGGGCACCGCCACCCCTTCGGCGCGCCAGAGGGCCATCTGCCGGCAGGCCTCATCCACCGCCCACTGGTCGATGCTTTCGATGAAGCCGTATTCCTCCGCCAGCGCGATGAAGCGGGGCGCCGGCACCTCGCCATGGACCGGATCGGACCAGCGGGCGAGGGCCTCCACGCCGTGCAGCGCGCCGCCCGCAAGCGTGCCGCTCGAGAGGGTGCCGCCCGAGAGGGTGATCTGGGGCTGGTAGACGAGGCGCAGGGCGTGGTTCTGCACCGCCTCGCGCAGGGCGACAGACAGCACCAGGCGGTCCTCCACCCTTTTGTTCAGGTCCTCGGTGAAGAACTGGAACCGGCCCCTGTCCTTGCGCTTGGCCTCGTGCATGGCGGTGTCGGCGTGCTTCAGTAGAGTCTCGGCGCTGGTGCCGTGCTGGGGATAGAGGGCGATGCCCACCGACGCCGACATGGTCAGGTGCAGCTTCTGCGCCGGAATGGGGGCGCCCATGTAGTCGATGAGGCGGCGGGCGATGCGCGCTGCCTCTTCCGCGGCGCAGTCGTGCACCAGCACCACGAACTCGTCGCCGCCGGTGCGGCCCACCGTATCCCCGGTGCGCAGCTGCGCCTTGAGGCGCCGTGCCATCTCCACCAGAAGCTCGTCGCCAATGGAATGGCCGAGGGTGTCGTTCACGTCCTTGAAGTGGTCCACGTCGAGCATCAGCACCGCGAGGGGCTCGTCGCGCTCGCCCGCCGTGGCGATGAGATCGGACAGGGATTCGATGAGCCGGCGGCGGTTGGGCAGGCCGGTCAGCGTGTCGATGGTGGCAAGGGTGGCGATGCGGTCGCGTGCTTCAGAGCGCTCCAGGATCAGCGCGCACAGGTCGGAGCAGACCGAGACCACGCTTTCGAGCCAGGGCGCGGCGAAGGGCGGGCCGGGGAAATAGAAGGCGAAGGTGGCGGCAACCTTGCCGCTGCGCAGCCTCGCCGGGATCGACCAGCAGCCCTTGATGCCGGGCGGAAGCACAAGGTCCTGGAACTCCTCCCACAGCGGGCTCGTGGCGATGTCCTCCACCATCACCGCCTCGCCGCGGAACGCCGAGGTGCCGCAGCTGCCGCATTTGGGGCCGATGGGCAGGCCTTCCACCGCGCTCGAGAATGCGGCCGGCAGGCTGGGGGAGGCCAGCACCGTCAGCCGGTCGTCGGCGGTGACGCCGAGGATCGAGCACAGGACGCCGGGGGCCAGCTCCTCCACCTTGCGGCACAGCAGCTCGAGGATATCGCGGGCCGGAGCGTCGGCGGCCAGCGCCGCGAGCACCTGCCGCTGCAGGTCCTCCATGAGCCGGGTGTGGGTGATGTCCGCCAGCACGGCGACCACGTGCTCAAGCGCGCCGGTGACCTGGTTCAGCACCGGGGTGACGATGGCCGAGACCCACACCTCGTTGCCGGAGGCGCCGCGCAGCGGCACGTCTTCCGGGAACGGTACCCGGCGCTTGATGCCGCTGTCGATGCGCGCGGCGAGGTCGGCGGCTCCCCTGCCGGCGGCCAGCAGATCCTCCAGCGCGTGCCCCTCGGCCTCGCCCTCGGCATAGCCGAGCATCTCCTGGAAGGCGCGGTTGGTGTAGACGATCCGGCGCCGCGCATCGGTGACGACCACGCCGCGATCGGTCTTCTCGGCGACCAGGGATAGGATGCTTATGTGCTCAGCCGCCCCTGCCGGACCCGGCAGGGCCTGCACCACCGCCGCATAGCCGGGCTTGCCGGCGTGCCACACCCGCTCCACGCGGATGAGGGCGAAGGCGTTCGAGCCGTCCGGCTGTGTGATCACCACCTGCCGGTCGGCGCCGACCGTGTCCTCTACGGTCCAGCGCAGCGCCGGGTCGAAGCGCAGAGCCGCCGGAAACACGGCGCGCGCGTCGCGGCCGACCATGGCGGCGGCGGAGAGGCCCCACAGGTGCTCGGCGGCCGCATTGACGAAGGTGACGATGCCGTTCTCGTCCAGGAACACCACCGCATCCGCAGCCCGGCTGGCGGCGACCGGAGGAAGAGCTGCGATCGTCTTGCCCATGGCTGCGGCTCCGCGCCGAGAGGGCGCCAAGAAGGCGCATTGCGGACGACACGAGGCATGAAAGGTCCGCCTGCCCCGGAAGCTCGATCCGAGGGCTGGTGTCCGTCACATGGAAACGGCTCCGCTGCCCACTGGATCGACCTGCTCCAACGGCAGCTTATCGAATCCGCAGATGTTGTACAGAAAGCTGCGCTTCTCGGTTAACCGCCCCCCGCCGCGCCCGGCCGAGGCCGATGTCGCCCGCGGTCGGCAGGCGTGGGCTCAGTAGAGCCCGCCGCCGGTGCGCACGGGGGCGCTGGGCTCGGGCGCGGAGCCATCGGTGCCAGAATAACCCGCCACGCTATAGCCGTCGGGCGGGGCGGTGCCGGGCTTGAAGGCCTCCAGGATGGAGCTGTCGCCGGCACCGGCGCGCTGGCCGCTCTTGCGGTCGATGCGCACCAGCTTGATGCCCGCCGGCACCCGGAACGGGATGGCCGGCCGGTCGGCGATGGCGACCTTCATGAAGTCACGCACGATGGGTGCGGAGATGAGGCCGCCGGTGGAACCCTTGCCCATGGGCTTGGGCTTGTCGTAGCCGAGATAGACGCCCACCACGATTTCCGGCGTGAAGCCGATGAACCAGGCGTCCTTCTCCTCGTTGGTGGTGCCGGTCTTGCCGGCGATGGGCTTGCCCAGCTCCTTCAGGGCGGTGCCGGTGCCGCGCTGGACCACGCCCTCCATCATGGAGGTGATCTGGTAGGCGGTCATGGGGTCGAGCACCACCGGGCGGCGGTCCACCAGGCTCGGCTCGGGCTGGTTGTCCCACTTGTCGGCCTCGCAGCCGCGGCATTCGCGCTCATCGTGCTTGAAGATGGTGTGGCCGTAGCGGTCCTGGATGCGGTCGATGAGCGAGGGCGTCACCTTGCGTCCGCCATTGGCGATCATGGCGTAGGCGCCGGTCATGCGCATCAAGGTGGTCTCGCCCGACCCGAGCGCCATGGCCAGATAGGGCGGCATGTCGTCATAGATGCCGAAGCGCTTGGCGTATTCGGCGACGATGGGCATGCCCACGTCGTTGGCAAGGCGCACGGTCATCACGTTGCGCGACTGCTCCAGGCCGAAGCGCAGGGTCTGCGGGCCGTAGAACTTGCCGGAATAATTCTCCGGCCGCCACGTGGCCTGTCCCTGTTGCTCCAGTTCGAACGGCGCGTCCATGACGATGGTGGAGGGCGTGTAGCCATTGTCCAGCGCCGCCGAATAAACCAGCGGCTTGAACGATGAGCCGGGCTGGCGCATGGCCTGCGTCGCGCGGTTGAACTGGCTTTCGTCGTAGGAGAAGCCGCCGGAGATGGCGAGCACGCGGCCTGTGGTGGGTTCCATGACCACCATGGCGCCCTCCACGCCCGGCGGCTGGCGCAGGCGCCACTGGCCGGTGCGGTCGCCCAGAGGCTCCACATAGATCACGTCGCCGGGCTTCAGCACCTGCGGCAGGGGGCGGCGGGTCCATTTGGCGCCGTCCACCGGGATCAGGCCCACCTCGCGGTCGGTGGAGCGGGCGCCGGACTTGGTGCGCGGCGGCTGCAGGCCGATGCGCGCATTGTCCTTGCCCACGTCCAGCACGATGGCGAGGCGCCAGGGGATGTCGGTCAGCTCCTTGATCTCGCCCAGCTTCACGCCCCAGTCGACCCCGCCGGAGAGGTCCACATGGGTGACGGGCTTGCGCCAGCCGCGCTCCTCGTCATAGCGCACGAGGCCGTCGGTGAGGGTCTTCTTGGCCAGCACCTGCAGCTTGGGATCAAGCGGCGTGCGCACCGAGAGGCCGCCCTCGTAGAGCTTGCGCTCGCCATAGCGCTCGTAGATCTGCCGGCGGACCTCTTCGGCGTAATATTCCGCGGCGAAGATCTGCGCGCCGGTGGCCCGCGGGGTCACGTCCAGGGCCGACTTCTTGGCCGCCTCGCCCTCCTGCGGGGTAACGAAGCCGTTCTCCACCATGCGGTCGATCACCCAGTTGCGGCGATCGGTGGCGCGGGAACGGTCGCGGAACGGGTTGTAGGAGGAGGGAGCCTTCGGCAGGGCGGCGAGATAGGCCACCTCCTGCACGTTCAGCTCGTCCACCGACTTGTCGAAATACACCAGGGCTGCGGCGGCGATGCCGTAGGCGCCCATGCCGAGATAGATCTCGTTGAGATACAGCTCGAGGATGCGGTCCTTGGAATAGGTGCGCTCGATACGCAGGGCGAGCAGCGCTTCCTTGACCTTGCGGTCCAGGGACACCTCGTTGGTGAGAAGGAAGTTCTTGGCCACCTGCTGGGTGATGGTGGACGCGCCCTGGGGCCGGACGTTCTTGCCGTAATTCTGGAAATAGAAGGCCGCTGCGCGGAAAATGCCGGTGGGGTCGATGCCGCCGTGCTCGTAGAAATTCTTGTCCTCGGCCGACAGGAAGGCCTCGATGACCAGCTTGGGCACGGACTGGATGGGAATGTAGAGACGGCGCTGCTTGGCATACTCGGCAACCAGCGCGCCGTCGGCGGCGTGCACGCGGGTCATAACCGGAGGCTCGTAGTTCTGCAACTGGGAGTAGTCTGGGAGGTCCTGGGAGTACTTCCACACGAAATAGGTCGCGCCCGCGGCACCGGCGAGAAGCACCACGGTGGTGAGCGCGAAAACGAACCCCAGAAACCTCAAGATCAACCGCATTTCGCCGGTTCCCTCCCACGGCGCCCCATATGGCGCGGCACCGCATAGCGCGACTTCACTCCCGTGCGAAGGCCCCACAGTGCGGGGCCGGTGCCGGCAGCGCAACTTCCCTGTCACGTCCGCGCGAGTGGAATGCGCACGTCAGCGCCGCACGTGAAGAGGAATCGCAGATCAGAGGCTATGGCGGGCAAACGTGGCCGCTTCGCGACGCGGCTGGTACCGCCGGCAAACGAAAACGCCTCCCGGAGGACCGGGAGGCGTCATCTTAAAGGGTCAGGAGGCGTTAGAGCAGCAGGCTGGGCTCAGCCGCCGAACAGCTTGCGCTGCCACCACCCGGACTTCTTGCTGGCCGCGCTCTCCTCGCTGGCCGGGGTCGCCGGCTCGGGGGCGGGCGGAGATGCGACCTCGGGGGCCGGCGCCTCGAAGGTGCCGGCTTCGGAGGCGTTTGATGCATCGACCGGGGC
Source organism: Xanthobacter oligotrophicus (assembly GCF_008364685.1). Classification (GTDB taxonomy): domain Bacteria; phylum Pseudomonadota; class Alphaproteobacteria; order Rhizobiales; family Xanthobacteraceae; genus Xanthobacter; species Xanthobacter oligotrophicus. The sequence continues at coordinate 501,892 of NZ_VTTL01000001.1, read as the reverse complement.
CGCGGAAGTCTCCGGCTCCGGCTGAAGCTCGGACGGAGCACTGCTCACCGCCGACACCTCGGCGGCGGTGTCCGCCGCGACGATCACCGGCGCCTTCTCGCGCACCGTGGAGCGGCGGCGCGGTTTGGCGGGTTCGACGGCTTCCGGCTCGGCCGCCTTCTTTACCGCCGCCTTGGCCTCGGGCGCCTCCACCACCGCCGGCACCGGCGCCGGGGTGAAGAGGACGGGCACGGAGGGGATCTCTCCGGCCAAGGCTTCGGGCGCTTCCACCGGGGTCACCGGAATGCGCAGCTCGAACTCAGGGGCGGCTTCTCCCGCGTCCTGGCCCTCGGCGACGGCATCCGCCTCGTCGGCTTCGTCCGAGTCCTCTCCATCGCTCTCGCCGGCTGCGAGCGGGGTGTCGCCCTCGCCCTCGCGCTCCCGGCGGTTGCGGCGGCCGCCGCGACGGCCGCGACGGCGGCGGCGGCGCTCGGCATTTTCCTCGTCGGAGCGCTCGGCGTCGGCGGCCCGCTCCTCCTCGGAGCGGTCGTCCTCCTCGCCTTCGCCCTCGTCGCCATCCTGGGCCTCGGCGGAGGCGTCGTCCTCCTCCTCGCCCTCGGCGCCACCCTCGCGGGTCTCGTCCTTCTCGCCCCGCCGCCGGCGGCGGCGACGGCGGCGCTTGCGATTGCCGTCATCGGCACGATCGCCGGCCTCGCCTTCGGCCTCGGGACCGGCTTCGGCCTCAGCCTCGGCGGTCTCCTCGACGATCTCCTCGTCCTCCTCCTCGGCATAATCCTCGTCGAGCAGGATGGAATCGGGGTGCACCACGGAGCTGGGGCGCGGCGCGGGGGCCGGCGGCACGGCCAGTTCGCCCTTCTCGATGATGAAGGGCTGGTGGCCGGTTACGCTCTCGTCGGCGACGATGGCCAAAGTGACGGAGAAGCGCTCTTCCAGCTCGCGCAGGTGGGCGCGCTTCTGGTTGAGCACATAGAGCGCCACCTCGGTGCGGGTACGGGCGTAGAGGTTGTGCGTGGCGGCGCGCAGCAGCTGCTCTTCCAGAGCGCGCAGCAGCTGGAGCGACACGGACGCCGCGGAGCGGACGTGGCCGGTGCCGCCGCAGTGCGGGCACACCTCGATGGAGCTTTCCAGCACGCCGGTGCGGATGCGCTGGCGCGACATCTCCAGCAGGCCGAAGTGCGAGATGCGGCCGATCTGGATGCGCGCCCGGTCGTTCTTCAGGCAATCCTTGAGCTTGCGCTCCACCGCCCGGTTGTTGCGCTTCTCCTCCATGTCGATGAAGTCGACCACGATGAGGCCGGCCAGATCGCGCAGGCGCAGCTGGCGGGCGATCTCCTCGGCGGCTTCCACGTTGGTCTTGAGCGCGGTGTCCTCGATATGGTGCTCGCGGGTGGCGCGGCCCGAGTTCACGTCGATGGAGACGAGGGCTTCCGTCGGGTTGATGACGATGTAGCCGCCGCTCTTCAGCTGCACCACGGGGGAGAACATGGCGTCAAGCTGCTGCTCCACCCCGTAGCGGGCGAAGATGGGCTGCGGCTCGCGATAGGGCAGGACGCACTTGGCATGGCTCGGCATGAGCATGCGCATGAAGTCCTTGGCCTCGCGATAGCCGTCCTCGCCGGCCACGTGAACTTCGTCGATGTCCTTGTTGTAGAGGTCGCGGATGGCGCGCTTGATGAGCGAGCCTTCCTCATAGACCAGGTTCGGCGCGGCGGAGGACAGGGTCAGCTCGCGCACGGTCTCCCACAATCGCAGGAGGTATTCGAAGTCGCGCTTGATCTCCACCTTGGTGCGGTTGGCGCCGGCGGTGCGCAGGATGATGCCCATCCCCTCCGGCACCTCCAGGTCCTGCACCACTTCCTTCAGGCGCTTGCGGTCAACGGTGTTGGTGATCTTGCGGGAAATGCCGCCGCCACGGGCGGTGTTGGGCATGAGAACGGAATAGCGGCCGGCCAGCGAGAGGTAGGTGGTGAGGGCGGCGCCCTTGTTGCCGCGCTCCTCCTTCACGACCTGCACCAGCATCACCTGGCGGCGGCGGATGACTTCCTGGATCTTGTAGGAGCGGGCACGGCGCTGCGGCGCGCGCTCGGGCACCTCTTCCAGGGCGTCATCGTCGGCGCCGAGATGCTCGATCTCCTCTTCCTCGTCGATCTGGTCGACGTCGCCGTCATCCTCGTCCTCTTCCTCGTCGTCCTCGACGGGGCGGGTCTCGGTGCGGCGGGTCTCCTCGATATCGAGGATGGGGGCGGGGTGGGTCTCGCCCTCGGGGGCCTCCCGCAGGCGCAGGTCGGCGTTCGCGTCGGCGTGCTGCTCCTGCGGGGCCGGCAGGGGGGTACCGTAAGTGGCCTCGACCTCGGCTTCGCGGACCTCGGCGGACGCTTCGGCGGCCTCGGCGGCGGACAGCAGGTCGGTCACGCTCTCAGGTGCGTGGTGCTCGGGCGCATGATGCTCGGGCGCGGGGTGCGCGCTCTCGGCGGCGGGGGCGTCCTGCCAGGAGCCGGCTTCAGCCTGGGGCTGGCCAGCCTCTGGCGTGTCACCTTGGGGCGCGTCGTTGAATTCGGTCGCCACGGTATCCGAGGACGCCTCGAAGCTGGACGGCGCGTCGCGGGTGGCCGCCTCGGCCTCGGCGGCGACCGTCTCGGCCTCCTCGACGGGCTCGCTCACGGCGCGGTCGGAGCTGGAGCGCCGGGCCCGGCCGCGCTCGCGGCGGCGGTCCTTCAGCTCGGCCTCGTCGTCGGCGAGGCGGGCGGCGCGCTCCTCCTCCTCGATCAGGGCGAGGCGGTCGGCCACGGGGATCTGGTAATAATCGGGATGGATCTCGCTGAAGGCGAGGAAGCCGTGGCGGTTGCCGCCATATTCGATGAAGGCGGCCTGGAGCGAGGGCTCCACGCGCGTCACCTTCGCCAGATAGATGTTGCCCCGCAACTGCTTGCGGGTCGCAGACTCATAGTCGAACTCTTCGACCCTGTTCCCGCGCACGACCACGACCCGGGTTTCCTCCGGGTGGGTCGCATCGATGAGCATCTTGTTGGCCATGGAATTCTCTCTTCACGGCGCCGCGGGCAAAGGTCCGCGACAGCCGCCCAGGCGCGCCCCATTGCGGGGCGGCCGGGCCGCTCGGGCGCCGGATGTGATGACGTGAGGACGAAATGGAGAAGCGGGTGCGTCGGGGCGTGTCGCTACGACCCTCGACGTCGGGGCACACGGGGGCGCGCATAACGCGCCTGTCGTGCGGAGAAAAATCCATGCCCTCGGCTACCCGTTCCTCGATGAAGGGTTCAGGCCGGATGAAAGGCGGGCGCCTCGTTCCGGCCACGGCACACGTTCGCCCGATTCCCCAGATCGTCCCTTGCGGCTCTTCGGCTGAGGCGGCCGGTGGGGCTGTCGCATCGAGCGCCGGTCGGGCGCTCACCGCGGGGCTCCACAAAGTGGTCGAGCCGCCAGCGGCGATGGCAGTGTTCCCGCACTTCCGGGCATCCGGCGCGCTCAGCGGCCCGCCCGGGATCGAAGAAACACTGTCCTGCGGCAGCCGCGGCAGCCGGGGCCGAAGGGCCTGTTCCGGAACGCGAACTGTGTACCCTGCCATTCTTACCCGCCCAACTTCCTGCTTGGCAAGGTTTATGCGTCCACTTCCTCGTTCCAGCAGGCTATAACGCTTCGTCAACGGGGCGTTTACGGACGCCGCCTTAAGCCTGCCCTCCTTGAGTGGCCCGATCATGGGCTCGATCCAGCGATCGCGCGAAGATGGGGTGCCGATGAAGCTGCGTCTGGACCTGCGCCGGGACCCGCGCCTCTTGCCGCGCCCGGATCCCGGCCGCAGGCCGGCCCACACCCCCATGGCGGGCGGGACAAGGCGCCGCAGCGGTTTGCGCGCGGTTTTCGGCGCCTTTTTTCTGGGCGTGCTCACGTTCGCGTCATGCCTGGCCGCCCCGTCGGCCCGCGCCGGGGAGGCTGATCCGCCGGCGCAGGCCCAGCCCAATGCGGCACCGCCGGCCGCTGGCGGTCCCGCCACCGCCAGCGATGCCCGCCTTGCGGGCGATGCCCAGCGCACGCGCCTCGTGATCGACCTCGACCGGGCGGTGGAATTCCACGCCTTCACCCTGGCCGATCCCTACCGGGTGATCCTCGACCTGCCGGAGGTGGCCTTCGCGCTCCGACCTGAGTCGAACCAGCTGAAGAGGGGGCTGGTTGCTGCCTACCGCTTCGGGGTATTTGCGCCGGGCAAGGCGCGCATGGTGCTGGAGGTGACCGGGCCGGTGGCCATCGACAAGGCCTTCGTGCTCGATCCGGTGGACGACCAGCCCGCCCGCCTGGTGGTGGACCTGGTGAAGACCGATCCCGACACCTTTGCCCGCACGGCGGCGCGCTCCGCCGCCCAGCGCACCGCAATGCCCGCGACCCCCATCGTGCCGCCGGAGGCCGGCGACACCCGGCCGGTGGTGGTGCTCGACCCCGGCCATGGCGGCATCGATTCGGGCACGTCGGGCTATTCGGCCTTCGCCGAGAAGAATGTGGTGCTGGAGACCGCGTTGGCCGTGCGCGAGCTTCTGGAGCGCTCCGGCGCCTATCGGGTGGTGATGACGCGCTCCACCGACACCTTCGTCCCGCTGGGCGAGCGGGTGCGCATCGCCCGCGCCCATCGCGCTGACCTGTTCGTGTCGTTCCACGCCGATGCGCTCGCCCGCGGCGAGGGGCAGGCGCGGGGCGCCAGCGTCTACACCCTGTCCGATACGGCGAGCGATGCGGACGCCGCCCATCTGGCGGAAAAGGAGAACAAGGCCGATCTCATCGCCGGCGTGGACCTCTCCGACGAGACCGACGAGGTAGCGGGCATCCTGGTGGACCTCGCCCAGCGCGAGACGCGCAATTTCTCGGCCCTGCTCGCCCGCTCCCTGGTGGGCGCCATGAAGAACACGGTGCGCTTTCACCGCTCGCCGCTGAAATCCGCCGGCTTCCGGGTGCTGCGCGCCCACGATGTGCCTTCGGTGCTGGTGGAGGTCGGCTACATGTCCAGCAAGGAGGACCTGAAGCTGCTCACCTCGCCGGATGGCCGCGGACGCATCGCCGAATCGGTGGTGGTGGGCATCAACCAGTTCTTCGCCCAGAAGGCGGCGGGCCTGCACGCCGCCGCCGACGACGACAAGGCGGCCGTGCCGCGCTGAGCTGAGGCGAGCCCGTTCACAGCCCCCGGGCGATAACGATGCGCTGCACGTCGCTGGTGCCCTCATAGATCTGGCACACCCGCACGTCGCGATAGATGCGCTCCACCGGGAAGTCGGCGAGATAGCCGTAGCCGCCATGGATCTGGATGGCGGCGGAGCACACCTGCTCGGCCATTTCGGAGGCGAACAGCTTGGCCATGGAGGCCTCGGTGAGGCAGGGCTGGCCGGCCTCGCGCAGCGCCGCCGCGTGCAGCACCATGTGCCGTGCTGCCGCGATGCGGGTTGCCATGTCGGCGAGGCGGAAGGCCACCGCCTGATGCTCCCGGATGGGCTTGCCGAAGGTGATCCGCTCCCCGGCATAGGCCTTCGCCGCCTCGAACGCCGCGCGCGCCATGCCCACGCACTGGGAGGCGATGCCGATGCGCCCGCCTTCGAGGTTCGACAGGGCGATCTTCAGCCCCTCGCCCTCGGCGCCGAGGCGCAGGTCGGCGGGAAGGCGCATGTCGTTGAAGGCGAGCTGGCAGGTGTCGGAGGAATGCTGGCCCAGCTTCTCCTCCACCCGCACCACCTCGTAGCCGGGGGTGTCGGTGGGCACGATGAAGGCCGAGATGCCCTTCTTGCCCGCCTCCGGATCGGTGACCGCGAACACGATGACGAGATTGCCGTTCTTGCCCGAGGTGATGAACTGCTTGGCACCGGAGAGGATGTAGTGGTCGCCGTCGCGCCGGGCGCGGGTCTTCAGGTTGGCGGCATCCGAGCCCGCCTGCGGCTCGGTGAGGGCGAAGCCGCCGATCCACTCGCCAGAGGCGAGCTTCGGCAGGAAGCGCTGCTTCTGCGCTTCGCTGCCGAACTTCACGATGGGCATGCAGCCCACGGAGGAATGGACCGCCACGATGGTGGAGCACGCCCCGTCCGCCGCTGCGATCTCCTCGATGGCGAGGGCATAGGAGACGAGATCGGTCGCCACGCCACCGAGCGCTTCCGGCACCAGCATGCCGAGGAAGCCGAGGGCGCCCATCTCGGTCAGCTCTTCGCGGGGGAAACGGTGCTCTCGGTCGCGGGCGGCGGCGCCGGGGGCAAGGCGGGCCGAGGCGAAGGCCCGCACCGCGTCACGGATTTCGGTCTGGGTCTCGGTGAGGATCATGGGCGTGTTTCCTCCGGATTATTGTTTTGGTGATGGCGTTTTCCTCTCCCCGCCTGAGGGAGAGAGCTCGAGAACCCTCCCCTTCATGCGGGGGAGGACAGGGTGGGGGCAGGCCCTCTCCGCATTCCCGCCGCTGGTATTCTGCCCCGGCGCCTCTGCCTCCCCCGCAAGCAGGAGAGGGCTTTTCCCGGCTCTTACGACAGCCGCTCGATGGCCACCGCCGTGGCCTCGCCGCCGCCGATGCACAGGGAGGCGATGCCGCGCTTCAAGCCGTATTTCTGCAGCGCGGCCAGCAGCGTCACCATTACCCGCGCGCCGGAGGCGCCGATGGGATGGCCGAGCGCGCAGGCGCCGCCGTGGACGTTCACCTTGTCCGCCGGCAGGCCGAGATCGTGGATGGCGGCCATGGGCACCACGGCGAACGCCTCGTTGATCTCGAACAGGTCCACATCCTTCAGGTCCCAGCCGGTGCGCTCGGCCAGCTTGCCCACCGCGCCGACGGGAGCGGTGGCGAACAGGTTCGGCGCCTGGGCGTGGGTGGCATGGCCGACGATGGTGGCGAGCGGGGTGAGCCCGTGCGCTTCCGCCTGTGACCGCCGCATCAGCACCAGGGCCGCCGCGCCGTCCGAGATGGAGGACGAGTTGGCCGCCGTCACCGTGCCGCCCTCGCGAAAGGCGGGCTTGAGGGTGGGGATCTTGTCGAGCTTGGCCTTGGGCGGCTGCTCGTCGGCGGCCACCACGCGCTCGGCCTTGCCGGCCTTCACCGTGACCGGAGTGATCTCGGCGTCGAACGCGCCGTCCGCCATAGCCTTCTGCGCCTTGGTCAGGGAGGAGATGGCGAAGGCGTCTTGCGCCTCGCGGGTGAACTGGTAGGCCTCGGCGCAATCCTCGGCGAAGGTGCCCATGAGGCGGCCCTTCTCGTAGGCGTCCTCCAGCCCGTCGAGGAACATGTGGTCCAGCACCCGGCCATGGCCCATGCGATAGCCGGCGCGGGCGCGGTCGAGCAGATAGGGGGCGTTGCTCATGCTCTCCATGCCGCCCGCCACCGCCACCTCGGCGGAGCCGGCCAGCAGCAGGTCATGGGCGAACATGGCCGCCTTCATGCCGGAGCCGCACATCTTGTTGACGGTGGTGGCGCCGGTGGAGAGCGGCAGGCCGGCCCCCAGCGCGGCCTGGCGGGCGGGTGCCTGGCCAAGGCCGGCGGGCAGCACGCAGCCGAACACCACCTCGTCCACCGCGTCCGGCGCAAGACCCGCGCGGGCCAGCGCCGCGGCGATGGCGGTCGAGCCGAGGACGGGTGCGGCGACATCCTTGAAGTCGCCCTGGAAGCCGCCCATGGGGGTGCGGGCGGCGCCGACGATGACGATGGGATCTTCCGTGCGGGTGGTCATGGGATCGTCCTTCCGAGGCTAAGTCAGCGCGGGGGCATGCGCAGGGCGCCGTCGAGGCGGATGACCTCGCCGTTGAGCATGGTGTTCTCGCAGATGTGCCTGACGAGGGCGGCATATTCCGCCGGCCGGCCGAGCCGGGGCGGGAAGGGGACGGTCTTGCCCAGCGAATCCTGCACGTCCTGCGGCAGGCCGGCCATCATGGGCGTCTCGAAGATGCCGGGCGCGATGGTGACCACGCGCACGCCGAAGCGCGCCAGCTCCCGCGCCACCGGCAGGGTGAGCGCCGCGACGCCGCCCTTGGAGGCGGCATAGGCGGCCTGGCCGATCTGGCCGTCAAAGGCGGCGATGGAGGCGGTGTTGATGATGACGCCGCGCTCGCCCTCGGCGTCGGGCTCTTCCTTCACGATGGCGTCGGCGGCAAGGCGCAGCATGTTGAAGGTGCCGATGAGGTTGATGCTCACGGCCCGCGCGAAGCTGTCGAGCCGGTGCGGCCCCTCGCGGCCCACCACCTTCTCGCCGGGCGCGACGCCGGCGCAATTCACCAGGCCGTGGACATGGCCGAAGGCCTCGCGGGCAAGCGCCACGGCGGCAAGGCCGTCCGCTTCGCTGGTCACGTCCGCGCGCTGGAACCGGGCCTTGTCGCCCAGCTCGGCGGCGACCGCGCTGCCGGCCTCGGCATTGATGTCCACGATCACCACCCGCGCGCCTTCGCCCACCAGCATGCGCGACACCGCCGCGCCAAGGCCGGAGCCCGCGCCGGTGACGATAAAGACGCGACCGTCGATCTTCATGAGGTCCTCCCCGTGATGGTTTCTATGGGCTCTTGCGGCCGTTCCGGTTCGCAAGGCCGGTTGTCGTCTCATCTAGCGAAAGGCGAAGTGGCATTCGATGGCGCAATCGATCTAAAATGATGAGCGGTTTTGCCATGTAGGAGCCTCGCCCTGGAACGGCGCATGATTTCCGCCGGCTTCGTGGACGACGCGCTGGACTGCCTCGTTCGGCGCGGCATCGATCCCGCGCCGGTGCTGGCGCAGGCGGGGCTTGCCATGCCGTTCGGGGCCGCGGTCTCCGCCGAGCAGTATGGTGCGCTGTGGCTGGCCGTGTCGCAGGCGCTGGACGACGAATTCTTCGGCCTCGGCGGCCGGCCCATGCGGCCGGGCAGCTTCACCCTGTTGTGTCACGCACTGATGGGCGCCGCGACGCTGGAGCAGGCGCTGCGCCGCGCGCTGCGCTTCCTGAAGGTGGTGCTGGAGGATCCGGAGGGCGAGCTTCAGGTGGCCGACGGGCTCGCCGCCATCGTGCTGAAGGACACCGGCGCCGCGCGCTCGGCCTTCGCCTATCGCACCTATTGGATCATCGTCCACGGCATCACCTGCTGGCTGGTGGGCCGGCGCATCCCGCTGCGGCAGGTGGATTTCCGCTGCGGCCCGCCGGAGCATGGCGCCGATTATCGCCTGTTCTTCGGCGCGCCAGTGCGCTTCGACCAGCCGCAAAGCCGGCTCGCCTTCGATGCCGCCTTCCTCACCCTGCCGGCGACCCGTGGCGCGCGGGCGCTGAAGGATTTCCTGCGCGGGGCGCCGGCCAACATCCTGGTGCGCTACCGGCACGATCAGGGCCTCGCCGCCCGGGTGAAGACCCGCCTGCGCGCCGTGCCGGCCACCGCCTGGCCCGGCTTCGACGATCTCGCCCGGCAGTTGCGGCTTCCCGCCTCCACCCTGCGCCGACGCCTCGCCGACGAGGGAAGCACCTATCGCGACATCAAGGACGAGCTGCGCCGGGTGCTGGCCGAGGCGCTGCTGCGCGAGGGCGCAAAGCCGGTGGGCGAGATCGCGGCGGAGCTGGGGTTCTCCGAGCCCAGCGCCTTCCATCGCGCCTTCCGCAAATGGACGGCGCAGAGCCCTGGCGCCTTCCGGCGGGCGAGCGGGGCGGCCGGTCGCGGCGGGTAGGTCGCAGGGTGGAGGCGGCGGGCCGCATTTGACGGCTGGCCGCGCCCTCACTACCTCTTGCCCGGTTCGGCGCCGGTGCGGCGCACTGGAGGCCGTGTTGTCCGTCGTCACATCCATCCGCAAGTCGCTGGTTCCCATCCATCGGGAAGGCTACCCCTTCATCGCCATCGCGGTGGTGATCGCGCTCGGGCTCATGGTCTTCTCCACCTTCCTCGGCATGATCGGGGTGGGGCTCGCCATCTGGACCGCCCTGTTCTTCCGCGATCCGCCGCGGGTGACGCCGGTGCGCGACGGGCTGGTGGTGGCGCCGGCAGACGGGCGTATCTCCCAGGTGGGCCTCGCACGGCCGCCGCTGGAGCTGGACCTCTCCGACGAGCCGCTGCTGCGTGTCTCCATCTTCATGAACGTCTTCAACGTGCACGTGAACCGGGCCCCGGTGACCGGCCGCATCGAGCGCCTCGCCTACAAGCCCGGCCTGTTCCTCAACGCCGACCTCGACAAGGCGAGCGAGGACAACGAGCGCAACGGCCTCGTGATCTCAACGCCGCTCTGCCGCGTGGGGGTGGTGCAGATCGCGGGCCTCATCGCCCGCCGCATCGTCTCCTTCGTGCGGGAGGGCGAATCGATCGGCGTCGGCGAGCGCTTCGGCCTGATCCGCTTCGGCTCGCGGGTCGATGTCTACCTGCCGGTGGGGACGCGGGTCCTGGTGTCGGAAGGCCAGCTGTCGGTGGCCGGCGAGACGGTTCTGTGCGATCTCTCCGCCCAGCAGCCGCGCGAGACGGCCTACCGGGTGAGCTGATGGAAACGCCTTTTCCCCCGTTCGATCCGGAAGGCCGGCCGCGTCCCCGCTTCGGCCGCCTCGGCCGGGTGCCGCTGCGGGTGCTTTTGCCCAATCTGGTGACGCTGCTCGCCTTGTGCTCGGGGCTGACGGCGGTGCGCCTCGCCATCGAGGAGCGGATCGAGCTGGCGCTCGCCGCCATCGTCTTCGCCGCTTTGCTCGACGGCATCGACGGCCGGCTCGCCCGGGCGCTGAAGGGCACGTCGCGCTTCGGCGCGGAGCTGGACAGCCTCGCCGACTTTGTGAATTTCGGCTGCGTGCCGGCACTGATGCTCTATTTCTGGGGGCTCAAGGAGACCGGCTCCGTGGGCTGGATCGCCGCGCTCGCCTATGCCATCTGCGCGGCGCTGCGCCTCGCCCGCTTCAACGTGATGCTGGACGATCCCCACAAGCCGCCGTTCGCTGGCGACTTCTTCACCGGCATCCCGGCGCCGGCGGGGGCCATCACAGTGCTGCTGCCCATCTACCTGGAGCTGATCGGCGTGCCCCACGGCGGGGTGAGCGCGCCCATCGCGCTGCTCTATTGCCTGGCCATCGGCTTCCTCATGATCTCCACCGTGCCGGCCTGGTCCGGCAAGACGCTGGGGCGGCGGGTGCGGCGGGACATGGTGCTGCCGCTTTTCGTGGCGGTGGCGATCTTTTTTGCGCTGCTGGCGAGCTATCCGTGGATCGTGCTCTCGGCGTGCTCGATCATCTACCTGGCGCTGCTGCCGGTTTCCACCTTGCGATACCGCCGACTGATGGCGGCTTGGCGCGCCGCGCGCCCCGAGGACCTCCCCGCCGCCTGAGGGCGGGGAGACGGGGCGGAACTGTCGGCAATCAGATTGCATGCAATTGGCGCAATCATGCGTAATTATTGTGCATTGCGGCAGGTTTGCGCGTGGTTTGAGCTCGTGTGCGAACTGGGCTAGGTGTTTGATATTCAATATAAGTCACATTTTTGTATGCAATTGGCACGCAGCTTGAATGGGGAAGGGCGACAGTCACCATTGGGGATGCCGTCCGATGAACCGCCGCGAATTCGTGAAGTCTGCGTCTGCCACCGCCGTCGCCACCGGAACCGGTGTCGCCGCCCCGGCGGTCTTCTCCTCGGCGCAGGCGCAGGCGCGCAACGAGACGCTGCTGATCGTGTCCGAGAGCGGCCCCAACAACCTCGACATCCACGGCGTCGGCACCAACGTGCCGGGCTATGAGGCGAGCTGGAACACCTACGACCGCCTCATCACCCACGAGATGACCGAGAAGGACGGGGTCCGCTACTACGACCGCGACAAGCTCAGGGGCGAACTCGCCGAGGACATGAACATCGGCGACATGTCGGTGACCTTCAAGCTGAAGAAGAACGCCACCTTCCAGGACGGCTCCCCCGTTACCGCCAAGGACGTGAAGTGGTCGCTGGACCGCGCCGTCTCCGTGGGCGGCTTCCCCACCTTCCAGATGAAAGCCGGCTCGCTGGAGAAGCCGGAGCAGTTCGTGGTGGTGGACGACCACACGGTGCGCGTGGACTTCATCCGCAAGGACCGCCTCACCATCCCCGACCTTGCCGTGATCGTGCCCTGCGTCATCAATTCCGGGCTGGTGCAGAAGAACGCCACCGAGAAGGACCCTTGGGGCCTCGAATACACCAAGCAGAACACCGCCGGCTCCGGCGCCTATCGCGTCACCAAGTGGACCCCCGGCACCGAGGTGGTGTTCGAGCGCTTCGAGGACTGGAAGGGTGGCCCGCTGCCGAAGATCAAGCGCGTGATCTGGCGCATGGTGCCCTCCGCCGGCAACCGCCGGGCGCTCTTGGAGCGCGGCGACGCCGACATCTCCTACGACCTGCCCAACAAGGACTTCGTGGAGCTGAAGCAGGCTGGCAAGCTGAACATCACGTCGGTGCCCTATTCCAACGGTGTCCAGTACATCGGCATGAATGTGAAGAACCCGCCCTTCGACAATCTGAAGGTGCGCCAGGCCATCGCCTACGCCATTCCCTACCAGAAGATCATGGACGCGGCCCTGTTCGGCCTCGCCAAGCCCATGTTCGGCGCTCCGGCGGATGTCCAGACGCAGGTCAAGTGGCCGCAACCCACCAAGTTCGTGACCGACCTCGCCAAGGCGAAGCAATTGCTGGCGGAGGCGGGCTATCCCGACGGGCTGGAGACGACGCTGTCCTTCGACCTGGGCTTTGCCGGCGTGAACGAGCCCCTGTGCGTGCTGCTGCAGGAGAACCTGGCGCAGATCGGCATCAAGACCACCATCAACAAGATCCCCGGCGCCAACTGGCGCACCGAGCTGACGAAGAAGGTGCTGCCGCTGTTCACCAACGTGTTCTCGGGCTGGCTGGACTATCCCGAATACTTCTTCTTCTGGTGCTACCACGGCAACAACTCGATCTTCAACACCATGAGCTACCAGTCGGCGGCCATGGATGCCTTCATCGATGCCGCCCGCGCCTCCGCCGCCAATGGCGACAAGACGGCCTACGACGCCAATGTGAAGGGCATGGTGGACCTCGCCTTCGCCGACGTGCCGCGCATCCCGCTCTACCAGCCCTATGTGAACGTCGCGATGCAGAAGAACATCACCGGCTACGAATACTGGTTCCACCGCCGCCTCGACTATCGCGCCTTCCAGAAGGGGTGAGGGGGCCGCACCGCCGGGCCGGCGCGACTGGACCGGTGTGCGTGGCCGGGTTTTTCAACCACCGTCATCCCCCGGCTTGACCGGGGGATCCACGGAGCGGCCGGACCGGCCACCGGAAAGCCGGGTGCTTCTGCGGCCCGGCGTGGATGCCCCGGTCAAGCCGGGGCATGACGGGGTGAGACGTTTTGGGAGAAGAGCCAGCGGGGCCATGGGCAGTTCCCGCCCTGGGACAACAGGCGCTCCCCGCCTTCGGACAACAGGAGACACCATGCTGAAGCTCATAGGCAGTCGTCTTGCCACAGCCGTGCCGAGCCTGATCGGCGTGGTGATCGTCACCTTCATGCTCACTCGGGTGCTGCCGGGCGACACCGCGGCCTATTTCGCCGGCCCCGCCGCCACGGCCGAATCCATCGCCGAGATCCGCACCAAGCTGGGCCTCGACAAGCCGCTGCCGGCGCAGTTCGTGGACTATGTCTCTGCGTTGGCGAAGGGGGATCTGGGAAGCTCGCTCTCCACCGGCCAGCCGGTGGCGGCGGAGATTTCCGCCCGGCTCCCGGCCTCCGCCGAGCTGACGTTGGCCGGGCTCGTGCTGGCGCTGGCCATCGCGGTGCCGTTCGGCATCATGGCGGCGGTGAAGCAGGGCTCCTGGGTGGACCATGCCTGCCGGCTCATCACCACGGCGGGCGTCTCGCTGCCGGTGTTCTTCACCGGCCTGCTGCTGGTCTATGTGTTCTACTTCAAGCTCGGCTGGGCGCCGGCGCCGCTGGGGCGGCTGGACGTGTTCTTCTCGGCGCCCGAGACGGTGACCGGCTTCTACCTCATCGACAGCCTGATCGCGCGGGACTTCGAGACCTTCCGCGCCGCGCTGGCCCAGCTTGCGGTGCCGGCCATCACGCTCGCCATCTTCGCGCTGGCGCCCATCGCCCGCATGACGCGGGCCTCCATGCTGTCGGTGCTGTCCTCGGAGTTCGTGCGCACGGCGCGGGCGGCGGGGCTGACCGACACCACTGTCATCATCACCTACGCGTTCCGCAACGCTATGCTGCCGGTGGTGACCACGCTGGGCATGGTGTTCTCCTTCCTGCTCGGCGCCAACGTGCTGGTGGAGAAGGTGTTCGCCTGGCCGGGCATCGGCTCCTACGCGGTCGAGGCGCTCATCACCTCCGATTACGCGCCGGTGCAGGGCTTCGTGCTCGCCATGGCCATCCTCTACGTGGTCCTCAACCTCCTGATCGATATCGCCTACGGCGTCATCGACCCCCGCGCGCGGAGCGAAGCATGACCCTCGCCACGGCCGACACCCACCCCCGCGGCCTTGCCGCGACGCTTGCCCACGCGCGCTACGTCATCTCCGACAACCCGGTCACCGGCATCGCCTTCGGCATGTTCCTGGTGCTGGTGGTGTGCGCGCTGCTGGGGCCGTTCATCGTGCCCTACGACCCGCTCGCCAGCGACACGGCGGCCGCGCTCCAGGCGCCCTCCGCCGCCCACTGGTTCGGCACCGACAATTTGGGGCGGGACATCTTCTCCCGCGTCATCGTCGCCACCCGGCTCGACATGGCCATCGCGGTGTTCTCGGTGGCGCTGGTGTTTGCGGCCGGCGGCATCGCCGGCATCGCGTCGGGCTTCTTCGGCGGGTGGACCGACCGCATCATCGGCCGCATCTCCGATACCATCATGGCCTTCCCGCTGTTCGTGCTGGCCATGGGCATCGTGGCGGCGCTGGGCAACACGGTGACCAACATCGTCATCGCCACCGCCATCATCAACTTCCCGCTCTATGTGCGCGTGGCCCGCTCGGAAGCGGCCATCCGCCGGCAGGCGGGGTTCGTGCAGGCGGCGCGCCTCACCGGCAATTCGGAATGGCGCATCCTGCTCACGACCATCCTGCCCAACATCATGCCCATCATGATGGTGCAGATGTCGCTCACCATGGGCTACGCCATCCTCAATGCGGCGGGCCTTTCCTTCATCGGCCTCGGCGTGCGCCCGCCCACCCCGGAATGGGGGATCATGGTGGCGGAAGGCGCGGCCTACATCGTTTCCGGCGAATGGTGGATCGCCCTGTTCCCCGGCCTCGCGCTCATGTTCGCGGTGTTCTGCTTCAACCTGCTGGGTGACGGTCTGCGCGACATCGTCGACCCCCAGCGTCGCACCTGAGGGAGGCGAACATGCATGGCATCGTGGACGTGACGGCGCAGGCCGCCAAGACCTCCGAGGCCCCCAGCGGCCCGCTGCTGGAGGTGCGTGACCTCACCGTGGAATTCGCCACCCGCCGCGGCGTGGTGACGGCGGTGAGCAAGGTGAACCTCACCCTCGCCAAGGGCGAGACCCTGGGCATCGTGGGCGAGAGCGGCTCGGGCAAGTCGGTGACCTCCTACACGGTCATGCGCATCCTCGACCGGGCCGGGCGCATCGCCGAAGGCTCCATCACCTTCTCCGGGATGGATGTGGCCCACGCCCCGGAAAGCGCCATGCGCGACCTGCGCGGGCGCGAGATGTCCATGATCTTCCAGAACCCGCGCGCCGCGCTGAACCCCATCCGCACGGTGGGCCGGCAGATCGGCGACGTGCTGCTCCAGCACGTGCAGGCCGATGCGCGTAACGTGAAGGAAAAGGTGATCGACATCCTCAAGCAGGTGCGCATCGCCCGGCCCGAGGAGCGCTACCACGCCTATCCGTTCGAGCTGTCGGGCGGCATGTGCCAGCGCATCGTCATCGCCCTCGCGCTGGCCTGCCGGCCGCAGCTGATGATCGCCGACGAGCCCACCACCGGCCTCGACGTGACCACCCAGAAGGCGGTCATGGACCTCGTGACCGAGCTGACGCGCGAGCGCGGCATGTCCACCCTCCTCATCACCCACGACCTGGGTCTTGCCGCCGCCTATTGCGACACGGTGATGGTGATGGAGAAGGGCAAGGTGGTGGAGACCGCGCCCGCCGAGCGCATCTTCCGCGATCCCCAGCACCCCTACACCCGCAAGCTGATGCGCGCGACACCCCGCCCCGGCATCACGCTGAAAGATCTGCTGCCGGAGGGCGAAGAGGCAGCTCCGGTCTCGCCGGTCGCGCGCCCGATGCCGAGCCCCACCCCGGCCCCGGCCGCCGTGCCCCTCCTCAAGGTGGAAAACCTGCTGAAGGAATATCCCCGCCAGGGCGCGCCCTCGGCCTTCTTCTCCGGCCTCTTCGGCAAGAAGGCGCCGCCGGAGGAGCGCATCTTCCGCGCGGTGGACGGCATCTCCTTCGAGGTGAAGAAGGGCGAGAGCGTCGGTCTCGTGGGCGAGAGCGGCTGCGGCAAGTCCACCACCTCCACCATCGTCATGCGCCTCATCGATCCCACGGCGGGGAAGATCACCTTCTCCGGAGAGGACATCAGCGCCATTCCGGCGAAGGATTTCGCCCACCATCCCATGCGCGGGCGCATCCAGATGGTGTTCCAGGACCCCACCGAGAGCCTTAATCCCCGCTACACGGCGGAGCGCGCCATCGCCGATCCGCTGCTGCGGATGGGCGGCATGTCCGGCGGGGCCAAGCTGCGCGCCCGCGTGGCGGAGCTGGCCGAGATGGTCGGCCTGCCGCAGAACCTGCTGGAACGCTTCCCCCACCAGCTGTCGGGCGGGCAGAAGGCGCGCATCGGCATCGCCCGGGCCATCGCCCTCGACCCCGACCTCGTCATCCTCGACGAGCCCACGGCCGCCCTCGACGTGTCGGTCCAGGCGGTGGTGCTCAACCTGCTGGAGGAGCTGAAGCAGCGCCTTGGCATGAGCTACCTGTTCGTGTCCCACGACCTGCATGTGGTGGGCCTGTTGTGCGACCGGGTCATCGTCATGCGGCAGGGGCGGATCGTGGAGGAGGGCAGCTCGCAGCAGGTGCTCGACGCGCCCAAGGACGCCTATACCCGCGAGCTGATCGCCGCCATTCCCCATCCCCCCGTCTGAGGCCCCCCATGAGCAAGGAACTGCAACTCCCCAGGGTGGAGGACGCGGCGCTGGAGCACCTGCTCGACGGTGCGCTAAGCGCCCATGCCATCGCCCCGCGCCCGGAATGGCGCGCCGAGGCGCTGTCCTACCTGCGCGCCATCGCTGATGCGGCGACCCTGGTGCGCAGCTTCGACCTCGGCGACGCCGAGGAGCCGGCCCCCGTCTATCGCCCCTGAGGCCGTGTCCATGACTGTCCATATTTCCCAGGCCGACGCCGCCAGCCTCGCCACCGCCTCCGCCGACGAGATCGCGACAGCGGTCGCCTCCGGCGCTGTCACCGCACGGGCGGTGATCGAGGCGACGCTGGCGCGCATCGCCGCCGTCGACCCCAAGGTGAACGCCTTCACCAACGTGACCGCCGAGCGCGCCCGCACGGCCGCCGACCGCATCGATGCCCGCCGTGCCGCCGGCGCTTCGCTGGGGCCGCTCGCCGGCGCGCCCTTCGCGGTGAAAAACCTGTTCGACGTGAAGGGCCTGCCCACCCGCGCTGGCTCGAAGATCAACCGCGACTTGCCCCCGGCGGTGGGCGACGCGACCCTGATTGCTAAGCTGGAAGCCGCCGACGCGGTGCTGGTGGGTGCCCTCAACATGGGCGAATACGCCTATGACTTCACCGGCGAGAACATCCACGACGGCGCCTCGCGCAACCCCCACGACCTGACCCGCATGTCGGGTGGCTCGTCGGGCGGCTCGGGCGCGGCGGTGGCGGCGGGGCTGGTGCCCATCGCGCTTGGGTCCGACACCAATGGCTCCATCCGCGTGCCGTCCTCCCTGTGCGGCACGTTCGGGCTGAAGCCCACCTATGGGCGCCTCACGCGGGGCGGCAGCTTTCCCTTCGTGACGGCGCTCGACCACCTCGGTCCGCTCGGCCGCTCGGTGGCGGATCTTGCCGCCTTCTACGACGCCATGCAGGGTGAGGATGCGCGCGATCCGGGCCAGACGCCGCGCCCGTTCGAGCCGGTGTCCGGCCTGATCGGGCAGGGGGCTGACGGCCTGCGCATCGCCGTGGCCGGCGGCTGGTTCCGCTCGCGCGCGATGCCGGAGGCGTTCGCGGCGGTGGACCGCGTGGCCGCGAGCCTGGGCGTGAGCGCAGTGGTGGACATTCCGGACGCCGCCCGCGCCCGCGCCTCGGCCTTCATCATCACGGCGGCGGAGGGCGCGAGCCTTCATGCCCGTCGGCTGGCGGCCCGCGCGGAGGATTTCGATCCCGCCGTGCGCGACCGCCTGTTCGCCGGCCTTGCCATTCCCGCGTCCTGGGTGGATGCGGCCCAGCGCTTCCGCCGCCATTTCCACGACCAGATGCTGAAGCTGTTCGAGAGTCACGACGTGCTGCTGGCCCCCGCCACCCCCAGCCGGGCGCCGAAGCTGGGGCAGAAGACCTTCGTGCTCGACGGCGAGGAGATGCTGGTGCGGCCCAACATGGGCCTGTTCACCCAGCCCATCTCCTTCATCGGCCTGCCGGTGGTGGCGGTGCCGGTGCGGGTGGATGTGGGCGAGGCGCCGGAGCTGCCGCTTGCGGTCCAGGTCATCGCCCCGCCGTGGCGGGAGGACCTGGCGTTGCGGGTCGCGGCGACCCTGGAACAGGCCGGCGTCGCCGCCGCGCCCGTGGCCTCACTGTGAGCGGGAGAGCGTGTTGGAAATCGACATTCCTGAGGTGAAGGCCGAGGTGGAGGACGCCTTCGCCCGCTACGAGGCGGCGCTGGTGAACAACGACGTGGCCACCCTCGAAGCCCTGTTTCACGACGATGGCCGCACCATCCGCTACGGCGGCGGTGAGAACCTCTACGGCATGGACGCCATCCGGGAATTCCGCCGCGCCCGCTCGCCGGTGGGGCTCGAGCGCACGCTGGCGCAGACGGTGATCACCACCTACGGGCGCGATTTCGCAGTGGCCTCGACCCTGTTCCGGCGGGAGAACGCGCCGGGACGCATCGGGCGGCAGCAGCAGAGCTGGGTGCGCTTTCCGCAGGGCTGGCGCGTGGTGGCCGCCCATGTGTCGGTGATCGCCGATGAAGGAGCGGCATGAGAAAGTCGGTGTGGCCGCTTGTTCATGGGCGGGCGTTTTATCAACGCCGGAGGCGGTTTTACTCGATCCGATCGGTGACCCACCCTCCAGCTGCAAGATAGAGAACGCGTTCTCTGATCAGCTTGCGACGCAGCCTGATCGGCGCGTGCTCTAAGCCCCGTCTCTTTCCCGGTTCCCCCGCGCCGGGGCAGGGGCGCGGCGCTCGAGGCGGGGAGGGGACAGAGCATGCTCCGGTTCCTTCCCCGTCAGGACTTCACCGGAATTCGCGCCGCCTTCGAATCCAGGTAGTTTGTTGCGTCATGACCCTGCTTCCGCCGCAGCCGCTCAAGGCTCCCGCATCCGCTCCGCGCCCCCGCAGGCGTCGTGCCGCCGGCCGGCCGGTGACGCGGACGGAAGAGCTGCGCCTCCAGATCGCAGACGACATCGTGCGCGGCCGCCTGGCCCCCGGCACGCCGCTGGAGGAGGTGGAGATCGCCAAGCGCTACGGCGTGTCCCGCACCCCGGTGCGCGAGGCGCTGCGCGACCTTGCCGCCTCCGGCCTGGTGGAGGCGCGGCCCCATCGCAGCGCACTGGTGGCCCAGCCCTCGCTGGAGCGGCTGCGCGGCATGTTCGACGTGATGGCGGAGCTGGAGGCCCTGTGCGCCGGCCTGTGCGCGGTCCACATGACGGCGGCCGAGCGTGTGGGGCTGGAAGCCACCCATGCGGAGCTTGCGGACCTCACCCGGCGCGGCGACGAGGGCGGCTATACGGTGCTCAACGAGCGCTTCCACACCACGCTCTATGCCGGCTCCCACAATGATTACCTGGCCGAGCTGACACTGGCGACCCGCGCCCGGCTGCAGCCGTTCCGCCGCGCCCAGTTCCGCACCTTGGGGCGACTGGCGCGCTCCTACGAGGAGCATGACCGGGTGGTGACCGCGATCCTGCGCGGCGACAAGGCCGAGGCCGCCGCCGCCATGCGCGCCCACATCCTCACCGTCGAGGTCGCCTACGAGCGCTACGCCGAAAGCGTGTGAGGCGTCACTGCGCCGCTTCGGCATCCGTGAGGTTGTCGAGGCCCTGCACGATGTGCTGGGCCAGCGCGTCGGCCAGCAGCGACGGCTCGTGGCGATTGCGCAGCAGGCCGATGTCGCACGGGGGCAGGGGCGGATAGCCGTCGGCGCTGCCAAGCACGCGCATGCCGGTGCGAAGCGCCGATTCCGGAAACACCGAGACCGCGAGCCCGGCCAGCACCGCCGCCGCCACCGCGCCGCTGTTGGGGCTGGTGTAGAGGATGCGGTGGCTGCGCCCCGCCCCGGCGAGCCGGGAGACGGCGATGTCGCGCCACTGGCAGGTGGTCCGGCCCAGCGCCAGCGGCACCGGCGTCTCCAGATGCACGCTGTGCCGCGCCGAGGATACCCACAGCAGCCGCTCCCGGCGGATGACGTGGGCGTTGCGGGCGGTGATCTCGGTGGCGGTGATGATGGCAAGATCGATGGTGCCGGCGGCGATGTGCTGCACCAGCTCGCTCGACGGCTCGCACAATACGGTCAGTTCCACGGAGGGATGGGTCCGCGAGAAGCGGGCCATGATGTCCGGCAGGTAGCGGTCGGCATAATCGTCCGGCACGCCCAGGCAGACCCGCCCCGACAGGGCGGCGTCGGCGAAGCTCAGCACCGCCTCCACGTTCAGCTTGACGATGCGCCGGGCGAAATCGAGCAGGCGCTCGCCATCCTCGGTGAGGCGCGAGGCGCGGCCGTCGCGCGCGAACACCGGCCGGCCCACGCGCTCCTCCAGACGCTTCATCTGCATGGACACGGCGGACTGCGTCTTGTGCACCACCTCCGCCGCGCGGGTGAAGCTGCCGGTCTCGGCAATGGCCACGAATGTGCGCAGCTGGTCGGGGTCGAGCATCACCGTCATGGGGTGCGGTTCCGGAGCATTCATCACGCAGAATGATACGTTAGATGAAAAACATTCGCTAGCTTGATTCATCCCAGGGAGTCACAAAGGGCGCGCCGAAGCGGCGGGATACGAAATCGGGTGGCTTCAAGAGCCCCTGGGACCCACGAAAGGACTGTCCGCGATCCCCACCCCGGCTATGGAGATGAAGATGAGCGTTTATGGTGAAACCCGGAAGATTGCCTTTGCCCCCGTGGGCGAGATGCTGGCGGCCCTGTGCCTGGCGGCCGTCTCCCTGGCCGGCAACGTGGCAAAGACGGCGGGCGCCATCGGGCGCGCCATCGAACGCCGCAGTGTCATGTCTGAGCTCGCCGGCCTCGATGATCGCATGCTGCGCGACATCGGCGTGACCCGCGCGGACCTGCGCGATGCTACCTCCGGCCCGCTGCTCGATGACCCGACCCGGGTGCTCATCCTGCGCGCCACCGAGCGCCGCGCGGCCGCAAGGCTTGCAGGCCGCGCACAGCAGCACTGAGGTTTTCGCGCAGCTTAAAGCGAAGCGGATGCCGGGGGTGTGACGCGCACGGTCCAAATCAAACGCATGGAGCGCGATCCGGCCGGGCGGTTTCAGGCCGACTGGGTCCGTCCAGAAAGATCCGGCGGGAACGCCCCTCGATTCCGCCGAACCTCGACCCGCGCCGACCGCAATCGGCGCGGGTCGTTTTGTGTCTGGATGTCTCGTCCCGTCGCGCCGGCGCAGCGCTATTTCGCGTCGCGGCCGCCGGTGCGGTTCTGGGATGAGGTATTGACGAGGCGGGGCCGCTCCGGCGGCAGGGTCTCGGCTTCCTGCACCGGCTGCGCGGGGTAGGTCCCGGCGGAGCGCATGATGTCGAGCCAGAAGTCCGGGATGGAATAGGCCCGTTGCTGCCCCTCCGTCCCCGGAAAGGCCGGCGGGAAGCCCTGAGCGAACAGCTGTGCGAAGAAATTCTGGAACGGGGCCAGCGGCGGGGGCGGCGGTTCCGGCGGCGGGGTGCGCGCGGGCGGGACGCCGGCCTGGGTCATGGTCTTGGTCATGGCGTTGACCACGTCCTGCCAGGCGTCCATCGGATTCGTGCTGCGCTGCTGCTGGGGCGCCGGCTGGGGCGCGCGCTGGAACATCATCTGGGCATAGGCGTCGGCCCAGGGATTGCCGGTGGCGAAGGCCTTGGAGCCCTGGCTCTGCTCGGTCGCCGTGCTGGTGAAGGCCAGGAATGCGTCGATGAAGGGATTGCCGGAGGAGATGGGCGCGATGCGCTGCGTGGTCTGGCCGGGCATGCGGCTCAGCATGGCCGCGAGCATCTGCTGGAGCGCACCGGAGGCGGCCAGCGACTTCGCAAGGCCGCCGACCACGAGGGTGGCGAAGGTGGGCATCATCTGCCGCACCACGGTGACGCCGAGACCGGTGGTTGATGCCACATGTGCGGCCACGGCCCGGCTCACGTCGGACGAGCCGAACACCGTGTCGAGCGCCTCACTGCCGGCACGCGACAACTCGGCCGGTGCGGCGGGCTGCTGGGTGTAGAAGGCGCCGTAGGGCCCGCTGGTCATGAGCGCCATGAGCGAGGCGAGTGCTTCGGGAGACTGGGTCGCCTGCTTGAAGGCCTCGGTGAAGGCCGGCATCACCGCCTCGGCCGTCGCCTGTGCCTGCTGGGGCGACAGGCCGTACATGCGCCCGATATTCTCGAGCCCGTGGCCGCCCTGTGCCGCCCGGAGCATCTCCAAGAATTGATCCATACGCCAACTCCGCAGGAGCGCGGCGCCCAGATGTGCGATCTGGCGAGCCTGTCCGTCCCGTTTCCCGTTGCCCGATCGCGTACCCGGTGCTGCGACCTTACGCCATCGTCTCGCCGAAATCACGAAATGGTTGCAACAGCCTCGGGGCTATCCAAAGACTCCGGCGGGCCGGCCGCAGCGGCGTTCGCAAGGCCCCGGTTCAGCCGGAGAATTCGGTTTCGTGGGAGAGGATGTCCTGCGCCTCCGGGTTCAGCGGGCGTGCCGGCTTCTCGGGCTGGGTCAGGGGCTCGGGCTCCACCTTGTGGCCGCTGAACACCTCGGCACCCGCGAAGATGCCTTCCTCCAGCTGGCGTTCCAGACGGGCGCGGTCGCGCACGCGCACGTCGGCGATGCGGGCGGCGGCGGCGGTCTGCGGCACGCCCAGCGCCTCCAGGGTGCGGGCGCCGAAGGACAGGGCCGATTCGAGGGTCTCGCGCAGCTCGAAATCCACACCGAGTCGCGCCAGCTCCATGGAATGCACCCGGTCGAAGCTGCGCACGAACAGGCGTGCGTTGGGGATGGAGGCGCGTACGATCTCGACGATGCGGTTGGCGTCCTCCTTGTTGTCCACGCACACGCAGATGACTTCCACGGTCTCGGCGCCGGCTGCCCGCAGCACGTCGAGCCGCGTGCCGTCGCCATAATAGATGTGCACGCCGAAGCGCCCGGCGGACTGGATCATCTCCACGTCCTTGTCGATGATGGTGACGGTCACCTCCTGCGCCAGCAGGCACTGGGAGACGATCTGGCCGAATCGGCCGAAGCCGATCACCAGCACCGAGCCGTCCGCATCGGCAAAATCATCCGCCGGTGGCTCCGCCACCGGGCGGGCGAAGCGCGGCAGCAGCCGCGACAAGGCGGCGAACAGCAGCGGGCCGAGGATCATCGTCAGCGCGGCCAGCGCGATCAAAAGGTCGGCCTGCTCGGACTTCAGGATCCCGTTGTCGAGGCCCAGCGGGAACAGCACGAACGCGAATTCGCCCGCGGACATGAGCGCAACCGCGGCGCGCATGGAATCCTGGGGGGCGATGTTGTCGGCCCGGAACACCAGGTAGACGATCACCGACTTGACCACCGCCACCGCCAGCGTCCCCACCAGCAGGCTCGGGATGTGGCCCAGCACCACGTTGATGTTGAGCGACATGCCGATGCTCATGAAGAACACGGCGAGCAGCAGGCCGCGGAAGGCGTCCACATTGGCTTCCAGCTCGTGGCGGAACGTGCTTTCCGACAGCAGCAGGCCGGCGAGGAAGGCCCCGAGCGCCGCCGAAAGGCCGGCCGCCTCCATGAGGCCGGCGGCGCCCATCACCACCAGCAGGGCGGCGGCCGTCATGGCCTCGCGCGCGCCGGAGCGGGCCAGCACGCGGAACAGCGGATTGAGCAGATAGCGCCCGGACACCACGATGACGGCGATGGCCGCCACCGCGATGGCGGCCGCGAGCAGGGTCGCCTTGGGATCGCGCGTCACCTCGGCCTCGCCGCCCGGCGCCAGCAGGGGCACCAGGGCGAGCAGCGGCACCACCGCGATGTCCTGGAACAGCAGGATGGAGAAGGTGCGCTGGCCATAGGGGGAGGCAAGGTCGCCGCGCTCGCCCAGCAGCTGGAGCGCGATGGCGGTGCCCGAGATCGAAAGGGCCAGCCCGCTGACCACCGCCGCGGCCACGCCGAAGCCGAGGCCGAAATAGGCCAGGAGCGCGAACGCCAGCGCCGTCAGCATGAGCTGCGCGGTGCCCAGGCCGAAGATGAAATGGCCCATGGACAGGAGGTTGGACGGCTTCAGCTCCAGCCCGACCAGGAACAGCAGCATGACCACGCCGAGCTCGGCGACGGTGGAGACCACCCCCGGATCGGCCACGTTGAAGCCCACGGGGCCGATGGCGATGCCCACCAGCAGATAACCGACGACCGGGGAAAAGCCGAGGCGCTTGGCGATGGGAACGGAGACGACCGCTGCGGCTAGGAAGGCGAGCGCCGCGCCGAAAAGTGCGTGTTCATCCCCGTGCATCCACCTCTCCCTGCCGGCCCCCGAAGCCACCGCCCCGGCGCTGCCCCGGCCGCCCGAACGTCGCTACCCCGCTCCGCTCCAGCTTTGTGCGCAGCAAGCATGTCCAAACCGTGCCAATGCTGCGGCGCAGCGATGGCCCCGCGCAAGACATGTGTCACTCAATGCTTCCGCGCGCCCGTCGTCTGCACCTGTCGTCCGCACCCACGGCCGTCGCGCGCAGTCTGGCACATCTGCCCCGCGTGTTCGCGTCGCGCGTGCGTTCTAAGGCTCCCGTGCACCGGCCGCCCGGCCGGCGCCGTTCAGCGCAGCGTGTCGAAGCCCGGGCCGAAGCCGTTGAGGCTGAGCGGAACGCCGATGCCTTCTTCCGGGGTCTGGAAGATGATGAAGGTGGCCTGCTTGCCGGACTTGAGGCGGGCGACGAGGGCGTCGTCCATCACCACCTCGGCGACGCAGCCGTTGGGCAGGCAGCGGACGAATCCGGCGCGGCCCACGTCCTGGTCGTCGATCTTGAGGCCGAGGCCCGCCGGCAGCAGCACGCCGAGGGGGGCCAGCACGCGTAGCAGGCGGCTCTTCTGGTCCGCCGTCTTCAGCACGATGACGGTGAGGCCCACGTTCGGCCGGTCCTCTGCCTGCACCGACTGGAGCAGCACGCACTGCTCGCTCTGGGCGCCGGGCGGCGTGTCGCAGCGAATCTGCCACTCGCCATGCACCGATTTCACCACGCCCTGCGCGGCCGCGGGCTGCGCTGTCGCGAAGGCCGCCGCGAGCAGCGCGCCGAAAAGGGAAAGCAGCGCACTGGCTCTCGTCCCGGACCGGGCCCTCGCGGCACGGCCCGAAAGGAAGAGGCGGCGGGCAGGGAACGACAGGACCATCGCAAGCTCCGGCAGGGACCCGGCGGGCGCCAGGCAAACCTGCCTTATCTGATTTAGTGAACCAATGCCTTAATGGCCTAGCCATCCTGTCAACAATGCGGCGGCAGCGTGGCGCGGATGCATGCCATGGGGATTCTCCCAAGGGGTCGTTCTACGGCCGCCCAGCGCCTCCCGCCGTTGGTATTAAGTAACCGAATGCGCGCGCCATTTTGTCCCTGTTCCGCTGCGGCATACCCGGGTGCCGACCGCGAGCGCGGCAGCGGGTGCGGAACCGTGGGGCAAGGCGGCGCAAGGGCCAGTGCCGCACCCCTTCACGGGCCTCCCGTATCGGGCCCCAATCCGCCGACTTATTGTCGCACCGAGGGCCAAGCTTGGGCGATTGCAAGGCGGACCCAATTATGTTTGATGAACTCTAGGGAGAGTGGCTGCCTTAAAAATCAGTGCACTTGCCAGCGGTTTCCGCCGGATGGGTAGCTCACTTGAAAGTGGTCCGGACGGCGCGCCGCTGAGCGTGCAGGGCGGGCGCAGCACGTACGGTGGTTCAATCCGCCGGGCCAGGGAGAGCCGTTGAAGATGATGTCGTTCCTCCGCTCCGCTGCCCTTGCCATGGGCACGTGCGCCGCGAACCTGTTCGCGAGCGCCGCCTTTTCGGGTGCAGCCTTGGCCGAGACCGGTCAGCCGTCGCCGTGGCAGATCAATCTCCAGGGCGCCGCCACACCGGTCATGGAGCAGATCCACAGCTTCAACACGATGATGCTCATCATCATCACATCCATTGTGCTGTTCGTGCTGGTGCTGCTCGCCATCGTGGTGGTGCGCTTCAACGAGCGCGCCAATCCGGTGCCCTCCAAGACCAGCCACAACACCCTCATCGAGGTGGCCTGGACCGTCATTCCGGTGATGATCCTCGTGCTCATCGCCATCCCGTCCTTCCGCCTGCTCCACCTTGAGCTGAACATTCCCAAGGCGGACATGACGGTGAAGGTGACCGGGCACCAGTGGTACTGGTCCTACGAATATCCCGACAATGGCGCCTTCGGCTTCGACTCCTACCTGGTGTCCGAGAAGGACCTGAAGCCGGGCCAGCCGCGCCTGCTCGCGGTGGACAACGAGGTGGTGGTGCCGGTCAACAAGATCGTGCGCATCCAGGTCACCTCCTCCGACGTGATCCATTCGTTCGCGGTGCCGGCGTTCGGCGTGAAGATCGACGCCAATCCCGGCCGCCTGAACGAGAGCTGGTTCAAGGTGACCCGCGAGGGCATTTATTACGGCCAGTGCTCCGAGCTGTGCGGTCGCGACCACGCCTTCATGCCGATCGCGGTGCGGGCGGTGAGCGAGGCGGACTTTGCGGCCTGGGTTGCCCAGGCCAAGGCGAAGTTCGCGTCGGCGGCCGATGCCGCCGGCAAGCTAGCCGACGCCGGCGAACCCGCCGGCACCCTGGCGCGCTGAGGCTTCGGCTGGCGCCCGGCCCGGCGCCTTATTGAAATTGCGCCACCGGTCGCGGCCGGTGGCGGGAGCAGGCAAGCGACGGTGCGGCGGAACGGGCGCCAGTGCCGGCAGACAAGGATAGCGGGAATGGCCACCGAGGCAGTCACCCACAGCCACTACGGAAACGACGACCACGACGCGCACATCCCCACCGGCTGGAAGCGCTGGGTCTTCTCGACCAATCACAAGGACATCGGGATCATGTACCTGATCTTCGCCATCGTGGCGGGGATCGTGGGCGGCATCCTGTCCATCGCCATTCGCATGGAGCTGCAGCATCCTGGCCTGCAGATCTTCTCCAATCCGCAGACCTTCAACGTCTTCACCACCGGCCACGGCCTCATCATGATCTTCTTCATGGTGATGCCCGCCCTGATCGGCGGCTACGGCAACTATTTCGCCCCGCTGATGATCGGCGCGCCGGACACCGCCTTCCCGCGCATCAACAACATCGCCTTCTGGTTGCTGCCTCCGTCCTTCATCCTGGCGCTGTCGTCGCTGTTCGTGGAAGGCGCGGCCGGCTCCAACGGCTTCGGCGGCGGCTGGACCATCTATCCCCCGCTGTCGTCCAAGCTCGGCCATCCCGGCCCGGCCATGGACCTGCTTATCTTCTCGCTGCACATCGCCGGCGCGTCGTCGCTGCTGGGCGCCATCAACTTGATCACCACCATCTTCAACATGCGCGCCCCGGGCATGACGCTGCACAAGATGCCGCTGTTCGCCTGGTCGCAGCTGATCACCGGCTTCCTGCTGCTGCTGTCGCTGCCGGTGCTGGCCGGCGCCATCACCATGCTGCTCACCGACCGCAACTTCGGCACCACCTTCTTCGATCCGGCCGGCGGCGGCGATCCGATCCTGTTCCAGCACCTGTTCTGGTTCTTCGGTCACCCCGAGGTGTACATCCTGATCCTGCCCGGGTTCGGCATCGTCTCCCACATCATCTCCACCTTCTCGCGCAAGCCCATCTTCGGCTATCTCGGCATGGCCTACGCCATGGTCGCCATCGGCGTGGTGGGCTTCGTGGTGTGGGCGCACCACATGTACACGGTGGGCCTGTCCAGCGGCACGCAGTCGTACTTCGTGGCCGCCACCATGATCATTGCGGTGCCCACGGGCGTGAAGATCTTTTCCTGGATCGCCACCATGTGGGGCGGCTCGCTCCAGTTCCGCACCCCCATGCTGTGGGCCATCGGCTTCATCTTCCTGTTCACGGTGGGCGGGGTGACGGGCGTGGTGCTCTCCAACGCGGGCATCGATCGCTCGCTGCACGACACCTATTACGTGGTGGCCCATTTCCACTACGTGCTGTCGCTCGGCGCCGTGTTCGCCATCTTTGCCGGCTGGTACTACTGGTTCCCCAAGATGAGCGGCTACATGATCCCGGAATTCTGGGGCAAGCTGCACTTCTGGGTCACCTTCGTGGGCGTGAACCTGGTGTTCTTCCCGCAGCATTTCCTCGGGCTCGCCGGCATGCCGCGCCGCTATGCGGACTATCCCGATGCGTTCGCCGGCTGGAACTTCGTCTCCTCCATCGGCTCCTACATCTCGGGCGTGGCGGTGCTGATCTTCCTTACCGGTACGGCGCTCGCCTTCATCCGCAAGGAAAAGGCCGGCGACAATCCGTGGGGTCCCGGTGCCAGCACGCTGGAGTGGACCCTGTCCTCGCCGCCGCCCTTCCACCAGTTCGAAGTGCTGCCGCGCATCAAGTGAAGCTCTGGCCGCATGCGGCCGTGACCTGAGGAAGCCGCGGGCGACCGCGGCTTCTTCCACCTTCGGGATCGCAAGGCGCCGCACCTGGCGTGTCTTGCCGGCGAAGAAGGTCTTGAGATTGGGGTTCAAAGCGCCCGGAGAGGCGCGCGGGTCCGCCAGACCGGTTTAGTCGGGGCACTCATCCCCAGGGCAGACCGGGTTTGGGCCAGCAGGGTTTGAGGGAGTTTCGGGATGCGTGACGAACAAGCGAGCCTGACCAATCCCGAGCCGTATGCCTTCGCGGCGGCCGGAGAGGGGCTGGCGTCGCCGCGCGACTATTTCGAGCTGCTCAAGCCGCGCGTGATGTCGCTTGTCATCTTCACGGCGCTGGTGGGTCTCGTCCGTGCGCCGGGGGATGTGCATCCGGTAATCGCCTTCACCGCCCTTTTGTGCATCGCTGTCGGCGCGGGCGCGGCCGGCGCCCTCAACATGTGGTGGGACGCCGACATCGACGCCATCATGTCGCGCACCCGCAAGCGGCCGGTGCCGTCGGGCCGGGTCACCGCCCATGAGGCGCTGGCCTTCGGCCTCACGCTCTCGGCCTTCTCGGTGGTGGTTCTGGGGCTGCTGGTCAATGCTCTGGCCGGCGCGCTGCTCGCCTTCACCATCTTCTTCTACGTGGTCATCTACACCATGTGGCTGAAGCGCTCGACGCCGCAGAACATCGTCATCGGCGGCGCCGCGGGCGCCTTCCCGCCGCTGGTGGCCTGGGCGGCGGCCTCCGGTACGGTGTCGCTGGAGCCGGTGCTGCTGTTTGCCATCATCTTCTTCTGGACCCCGCCCCATTTCTGGGCGCTGGCCCTCTACCGGGCGGACGACTACGCCCGCGCCGGCGTGCCCATGCTGCCGGTGACGGCGGGCCCGGACGAGACGCGGCTTCAGATCCTGCTCTACACCCTGTTCCTCGTGCCGCTGGCGGCGAGCCCCGCCGTGCTCGGCTATGCCGGCTACGCCTATGGCGCCGTGGCGGTTCTGGCGGGGGCCTGGATGATCGCCCTTGCCTGGCGCGTCTATCGCCGCCGCGAGGGGGAAGCCGCGGTGAAGGCGGCAAAGGGCCTGTTCGGCTTCTCGATCGTTTATCTGTTCGCGTTGTTCGCCACACTCCTCGGCGAGGCGGTGATTGGTGGGTTGCTGCGATGAGCACGGGAAAGAAGACGCCGCCACGTCCCTCGGAAGAGGAGGGCGTGGTCCTGACGCCGGAACAGCTCAGGCGGCGGCGGGCGCGCAATATCGCCATCGCCTCGGTGCTGGGGTTCCTGGCGGTGCTGTTCTACGTGGTGACCATTGTGAAGCTGGGACCCAACGTGCTGAACCGGCCGCTTTGAGACCGTCAGTCGAAGGGGGCGTTTCGCTCGGGGCGTGATGACGACGGAAAGGGATCGGGGGCGATCCGGACGGTGAGGGTGAAGGATGGACGCGGGCAAGGCTGAACGCAGGGCGGGCAATGGACGCCGCACCGACGGTCGCCGCCATCTGGTGGTGGCTTCGGCCTGCGTTGCCTTCATCGCCGCCATGGTGGGCGTCACCTATGCGTCGGTGCCGCTCTACGCCATGTTCTGCGCGCTCACGGGCTTCGGCGGCGCCACGCGGGTGGGCGCCGCGCCGACTTCGGCACCCATGGAGCGCGAGATCACCATTCGCTTCGACGCCAATGTGGCGCCCGGCCTGCCCTGGGCTTTCGCCCCGGTGGAGCGCGACGTGACCGTGAAAGTGGGGGCCACCAGCCTTGCCCACTACACGGCGGCGAACCGCTCCGACCTCGAGACGCACGCCAACGCGACCTACAACGTTTCCCCGCCCCAGGCGGGGGCTTATTTCGTGAAGCTCCAGTGCTTCTGCTTCGACGAGCAGACGCTGGCGCCGAACGAGAAGCTGGAAATGCCGGTCGTCTTCTACGTGGACCCCGCCATCGCGCAGGATCCCGACCTGAAGACGCTGACCGATATCACGCTGTCCTACACCTTTTTCCCCGCCAAGACGCCGGACAAGCCGGCGGCGCGGGCAAGCGGGACGGGGGGCTGACGGCGGCCCGCTCTGGAGCGGGCGCACCGCTTTTGCGCGGGGCACAGGATCGGGCGGCCCGAAGGGCTGTCCAGCAGGGATGGGGCCATGCGCCGGGTATCCGGCGGGGCCTTCACGTGACAGGGGAAGGGAGGCCTATCGCGATGGCCGAGGCACACGTCAAGAAACACGATTACCACGTCGTTGATCCAAGCCCCTGGCCGATCATCGGCTCGGTCTCGGCGCTCATCCTCACCGCCGGTGCGGTGGTGTGGATGCATGGCGGCACCGCGATTCCCATGGCGGTGGGCTTCCTCGGTGTCCTCTACACCATGTTCGGCTGGTGGCGGGACATGGTCCATGAGGCCCGCGCCGGCTTCCATACCCGCGTGGTGGATCTGGGCCTGCGCTACGGCATGATCCTGTTCATCGCCTCCGAGGTGATGTTCTTCGTCGCCTGGTTCTGGGCCTTCTTCGATGCTTCGCTCTTCACCAGCGAGGCCATCAACTACCAGCGGCTGGAGTTCACCGGCGGCGTGTGGCCGCCCAAGGGCATCGAGTCGCTCGACCCCTGGCACCTGCCGCTGCTCAACACGCTGATCCTGCTCACCTCCGGCACCACCGTCACCTGGGCCCACCATGCCCTTCTGCATGGCGACCGGCAGGGCCTGAAGTGGGGCCTGTGGTGCACCGTGATCCTCGGCGTGCTGTTCTCGACGCTGCAGGCTTACGAATACGCCCACGCCCATTTCGCCTTCGCGGGCAACATCTATGGCGCCACCTTCTTCATGGCCACGGGCTTCCATGGCTTCCATGTGATCGTGGGCACCATCTTCCTCGCGGTGTGCCTGCTGCGGGCCTATCAGGGCGACTTCACCCCCAAGAAGCATTTCGGCTTCGAGGCGGCGGCCTGGTACTGGCACTTCGTGGACGTGGTGTGGCTGTTCCTCTTCACCTTCGTCTATGTGTGGGCGTCCGGCGGCTCCGCCGGTCACTGAACAATCAGGCCGGGCGGGGCGGCATGCCGAACCCGCCCGGTCTTCGGTCCGTGCTGAGGCGATTGGCCCGCCAGCCCGGACGCAAGGAAAAAGATCATGCCCCTCGACCCCTATTTCGCGCCGATCTCCCCGTGGTCGGCCGGTCTCGGCTGCCACTGTCCCCGGTGCGGGCGCGGGCCGCTGTTCAAGGGGTTCCTGGATCTGGCGCCGTCCTGCACTGCCTGCGGGCTTGACTACGGCTTCGCCGATTCCGGCGACGGGCCGGCGGTGTTCGTCATCCTGTTCGGCGGCTTCGTGGTGGTGGCGCTCGCCTTCTGGGTGGAGGTGACGTTCGAGCCGCCGCTCTGGGTCCATGCGCTGCTCTGGATTCCCGCCATCCTCGTGGTGACGCTGGGCCTCCTGCGCCCCTTCAAGGGCGTGATGGTGGCGCTGCAATACCGCAACAGGGCCGCCGAAGGGCGGCTCGATTCGCACACGCCGTGAGCGCTGCGCCGGACCATGCGGCCGGCCGCGAGCGGCGGCCGGGCCGGGGCCTGGTGCTGCCGGCGGTTGCCGCCCTGGTGGCCTTTCTCATCCTGATCGGCCTCGGTACCTGGCAACTGGAGCGGCTGGCCTGGAAGGAAGAGCTGCTCGCCCGCGTGGAAGCGCGGGTCCACGCGCCGCCCGTGCCTGTTCCCCCGCCGGAGCTCTGGCCGAAGCTGACCCGCGAGGCCGACGAATATCGCCGCGTTCAGGTGCGCGGCACCTTCGACCACGGCCGCGAAACCCTCGTCTATACGGTGCGCGGCGAGGATGCGGCCGGCCCCGTGAAGGGGCAGGGTTATCTCGTGGTCACGCCGCTGCTGCGCCCGGATGGGCCGCCGATCCTGGTTAACCGCGGCTTCGTCCCGTCCGACCGGCGTGATCCCACAACCCGCGCCGCAGGACAGGTGACGGGCGAGGTGGAGGTGGTGGGCCTGCTGCGGCTGCCGGAGGAGGCGAGCTGGTTCGTGCCGGCCAACGATCCGGCCCGCGGCGGCTTCTTCCGCATGGATCCCGCCGGCATCGCCGCAGCCCGCGGCCTTTCGGGCGCGGCGCCCTTCATCATCGACGAGGTGGCGAATGCGGTGCCGGGGGGGCTGCCCCTGTCCGGCGGCACGCGCCTCGCGTTCCCCAACCGGCACCTGGAATATGCGCTCACCTGGTACGGCATCGCGGCGGCCCTGGTGGGCGTGACGGCGGCGTTCCTGTGGACCCGGCGCCGCAACGGCGGGGCGGGCTGAGGCTGGGGTGTCGCAGCGTCCGCAGGGGCCGGAACCAGCGTGGCGCTTTTGCAACGGGCGCCCGGTATCGCCGGCAAGCTCTTGACGCAACAGGCCGTTAGCCATCTTCTCTTTACGGTGCGGCGGGTATGGCCGTGTTCGGAATTTGCAAACGGCTCGGCCGCAGTATGGCTGCGGTTTCAGTCAGAGGTCATCCATGCATCGGTCGCTGCGTCTCGCCCTTCTCGCCACGGTGTTTTCCGTGGGCGGGCTGGTTCCCGCCCTGGCGGCCGACCTGTTCTCGCCGCCGCCGGCCACCCCGGTGGCGCCCTCG
This sequence comes from Xanthobacter oligotrophicus, assembly GCF_008364685.1. Classification (GTDB taxonomy): domain Bacteria; phylum Pseudomonadota; class Alphaproteobacteria; order Rhizobiales; family Xanthobacteraceae; genus Xanthobacter; species Xanthobacter oligotrophicus. The sequence continues at coordinate 468,399 of NZ_VTTL01000001.1, read as the reverse complement.
GCGCAGGAAGACTGGTACCTCACCATCGGCGCCGCGGGCCAGCTGGAGCCCAAGTATCCCGGCTCCGACGGCTACAACGTGCGGCCCGGCCTCATCTTCTCCATCAGCAAGGCCAGCCAGCTCAACGTCTTCCGTAGCGTGGACGACAATCCGTCCATCGCCCTGTTCGACACCGGAACCTTCCGCGTCGGCGCGGTGGGGCGGCTCGATTGGGGGCGCAGCGCGAGCGACGCCGAGATTCTCACAGGCCTCGGCGATATCGGCGTCTCGGTGGAAGCTGGCGGCTTCGCCGAGTGGTACGTGACGCCCTGGCTGCGCACCCGCGCCGAGCTGCGCTATGGCGTCGGCGGCTTCGAGGGCGTGCGCGGCCTGCTCGGTGCCGATGTCATCGTGCCCTACGGCCAGTGGCGCTTCGCCGTGGGTCCGCGCCTGACCTATGGCGGCTCGGGCTATATGGAGACCTATTTCGGCGTCACCCCGGTGCAGTCGGCGGTGGCCACGGCATTCGGCAATCCGCTGCCCGCCTACAGCGCCGGTGCCGGGTTCGACCTGGTGGGGGCCACGGCCCAGCTCACCTACAATTTCCGCAACGGCTTCGAGGCCGGCGTCTACGGCACCTACGGCCACCTGCTGGGAGACGCCTCGTCCTCGCCGCTCACCAGCGATGCCAACCAGTTCATGGCCGGCGTCTCGCTCAGCTATACCTTCAACATCGGCAAGGCCTGGTGGTGAACGCTCGCCTGGCGTCCTGAGCCGACTGTCTCTCGGCTGCCAGAACTTGCGAGGGATAGCCTGACCGTCGCGGCCGTCGCCGCGACTTGAACGGCGACGCCGTCTCGAAACCTCAGGAATGAGACCGCGCCAGATCAGCGCGCTAGGCGGTTTGAGCGGACGACGCCCTAGAGCGTTTTCCGTTCGCACGGGCTCACGGCAATCGCTCTAGATTATTGTATTTACGCGTTTTCTTCACGCGAACCGGTATCCACTTCGCTCGAAAACGCCCTAGGCACCGCCGCTGCCGGAATCGGCACCGGAATCCGGTCCGTTCCCGCCGTGGCCGTCCTTGTGGCCGGCATCGGTCGATTCGCTCCCGCTTTCCCCCCCATGCTGGCGCGCCACCTCGACCGCGAGGATGAAGGCGCCGCCCGCGGCTGCCGCGGCAGCGCCCGAAGCGGAGGTGGCCGCGGCCTGATCCGCGGCGGGGACCGGCGCGTCATGGGCTTCCCGCGCCATGCCGAAATCTGCGGCCGGCCGCCGCGCCGGTTCGGTGGGCGCGGCCTGTCGCTCCGGCGCCGTCGGGGCTCTGGTCCGGCGCAGGGCGAAGAACATGGCAAGCGGCACGCCGATCACCAGCAACGTCACGAGAAGGCCGGTTGCATCCATGGGGCGGGCGGGGCTCCGTCAGCGCTGCTCGCGGCGGGCGAGGAAGGCGAGGCGCTCGAACAGGTGCACGTCCTGCTCATTCTTCAGCAGGGCGCCGGCCAGCGGCGGAATGGTCTTGCGCACATCCTGCTGACGCAGCGTCTCGGTGTCCACATCCTCGGCGAGCAGCAGCTTCAGCCAGTCGATCAGCTCGGAGGTAGACGGCTTCTTCTTCAGGCCGGGCACCTCGCGCAGCTCGTAGAACAGGCGCAGGGCCTCGCCCACGAGCCGCTGCTTGATGCCGGGGAAATGCACCTCGACGATGGCGCGCATGGTCTCGGCGTCCGGGAAGCGGATGTAGTGGAAGAAGCAGCGGCGCAGGAAGGCGTCCGGCAACTCCTTCTCGTTGTTGGAGGTGATGATGACCAGCGGGCGCTGGCGCGCCTTCACCTGCTCGCCGGTCTCGTAGACGTGGAACTCCATGCGGTCGAGTTCCAGCAGCAGGTCGTTGGGGAACTCGATGTCGGCCTTGTCCACCTCGTCGATGAGCAGCACCGGCCGCACGTCCGAGGCGAAGGCTGTCCACAGCTTGCCGCGGCGGATGTAATTGGTGATGTCGTGCACCTTTGGGTCGCCGAGCTGGCTGTCGCGCAGGCGCGCCACGGCGTCATACTCGTAAAGGCCCTGCTGCGCCTTGGTGGTGGATTTCACGTGCCATTCGATGAGCGGCGCGCCGAGCGCCCCGGCCACTTCCTGCGCCAGCACGGTCTTGCCGGTTCCGGGCTCGCCCTTCACCAGCAAGGGGCGTTCGAGCACGATGGCGGCGTTGACCGCCACCTTCAGATCATCGGTTGCCACATAGCTCTGCGTGCCCTCGAAACGCATGGATACCCGTCCTCCCGGCGGCCATCCCGCCGCACTGCAGCAGGGTCGGGGGGCCGGGTCGCGGCGTCAAGCCCCGATACCCGTTGCGATGCCGGTTGTAGTCCAACTGCGGCGTCGATATAAGCGCCCCCGACAATGGAGCGTCATTCCTGTCCGGGAGGGTCCGGCTCCGCCGGCCAGATCGCCAGGAGGCCGCTTCAGGTCGTTGATAGGGCAAGGTTCGCCCGGATCCTGCATCCCTGGGATGCAAGGACCCGAAGTGACACGGCGCCAGAGGTCAGCGACGCTTATTGAGGACCTTGCTGATGTCGATCCAAATCGACGAGGACTATCGGCCCCGCGAGGACGAGCCTTTCATGAACGACAGGCAGCGCGAGTATTTTCGCGTGAAGCTGTTGCGCTGGAAGGAGGATATCCTGAAGGAGGCCCGCGAGACCCTGCAGCACCTTCAGGACGAGAATCAGAACCATCCCGATCTCGCCGACCGGGCCTCGTCCGAGACCGACCGGTCCATCGAGCTGCGCGCCCGCGACCGCCAGCGCAAGCTCATCGCCAAGATCGATGCCGCGCTCCAGCGCATCGAGGACGGCACCTACGGCTATTGCGAGGACACCGGCGAGCCCATCTCGCTGAAGCGCCTGGAGGCCCGCCCCATCGCCACCCTCTCGGTGGAGGCGCAGGAGCGGCACGAGCGGCGCGAGCGCGTCTATCGCGACGACTGACGCCCGTGACGGGCACCGTCCCGGATTTCACAGCGACCAATCAAAAGGGCCGGCGACGCAATGCGTCGCCGGCCCTTTTTCATGCGTGCGTTCGGCTCAGACCAAGGGTCCGAGGGGGTTGCCCATGGCCATTGGTCAAGCCCGCGTGGCTTGAGCGTACCCACTTGGCATCGGTCGAAGACCGAAGCCGATGGTATCAGTGCCCGCGGGCGCTGCTGCGGCCGAGCAGGTCGGCCATCTCGGCATCGAAATCGTCGAGCGGATCCTTCGCCTTCGGCTCGGGCGCGGCGGTGGGGGCGTCGGCAAGGGAGTCCGCAGCCTTGGGCGCGACGGACGGGATGAAGCCGGGACGGACCGGGGCATCCTCATCCACCTTGGCGTCGGCCTTGATCTCGGCTTTCACCTCGGGTTTTGCCTCGATGGCGATGTCCGGACGGGGCAGGACCGGGGCGGGCTCGCTCGGGCGCAGCGGCTCCCGGGTGATCTCGCGCAGGGCCGGCGGCTCGCGGCGCGGCGCGTCGAGGGCGGGCGCCTCCCGGCTGGCGGGCTCGCGGGGATTGGCTTCAACCGGGCGGAACGCAAACTCGCGCGGCCGCAGGGGCGGCTCGGAGCGGGGCGGAGCGGGCGGGCGGGTGCCGTCCTCCGACGGGCGCTCGATCCGGGGCAGGGGGTCGAGGCGCGGCAGGGGGTCGAGACGCGGCCTTGCCTCGTCGCCGACGCGCGGCTCGGGGCGGGAACGCGACTGGTACAGGAAGCGCGACAGGGGCCGGTCGGAAGGGCGCACCTGCGGGCTGTCGATGGCTGGCTCGGACTGAGCCGCAGGCTCAGCGACCGTCTCCGACTTGTGCTCGACCCGAGGTTCCACCTTGGGAGCGGCGTCCTTGGAAGCAGCGTCCTTGGGGGCAGCTTCCGGCTCGTCCGACTTTTCCGGGGTCTCGCCGAGCAGGTCGGCAAGGCTCAGCTGGGGTTCGGCCGGCGTGGAGGCGGGGTGGGCAGGTGCGGGGTGGGCCAAGGCCGCATCGAGCCGCTGGGTCAGCTCGTCGAGGCGGCTGTCGGTGGTCGGGGCGGGCTCCATCCGCGACATCGGCGCCGGCTCGACCCGTGCGGGCGGCGCGAGCTCGATCTCGGGTGCCTTGCGGGGCTCCACGGGGGCGGACCGGACCGCTTCAGGCTCCACCGCCGGTGCGGCGGCCGTCAGGGGGGCGTGCGGCGCAGGCCGCGGCGCATACACAGCGGGGGCGGGAGGGGTGATGGCAGGGGCCTCGACCGCGGGGCGCAAGGCCGGCCGCGGCGCCGGGGCGGGGCTTTCCCCGCGCAGCAGGGGCCGGCGGGAGGGCAGGGGACGACGGTCCTCGCGGGGCTCGGCGAGCGGGACCGGTGCAACGGCGGGGGCAGGCGGAGCCACGGCCACCGCAGGGGCGGGCTCGGGCGCCGGCAAGGGCGCGGTGATGCTTTCTGCGGCGAGGGCGGCGGGAGCAAGCGGCGCGGCAGGAGCCTGCAGAGGAGCTTGGAGGCCACGCCGGCCGGCGGGCCGCTGCAGGGCCGGGGCCTCGCGGGAGGCGGCGAGGGCAGGGGCGGGCGAGGTTGCGGCGGGGGCCTCTTCCTCGACGGCGATCTGGTGTTCCACGACGATGTCGCTGCTGCCGCCCACGAGCAGCAGGTGCTCCACGTCGTCACGGCGGACCAGGACGAGCCGCCGGCGCTGATCCACCGCGACGCTGTCCAGAACCGCGAGGCGGGGGCCGGCGCGCCCGCTTCGGACGGGACCGCGCCCACGGCTGGTGAGGCGTCGCATCACCAGCACTGTCACGGCCAACAACGCGCCGATCACGACGACGGCGATCGCCAGGCGGACCGGAAGCGCGAGCTGGGAACCGAACAACTGCTGTAGCATCATGCCTCCGCTCTGATGTAGAGGCGTTTCGTGTGCCTGTGGACCACGAAACGCAATTGGGGAAACCCCCATGCCGACGACGGCGGCGCTCTGCCTCTTCGTCACCGGCGCGATCTGTGCCAGCCTCGGACCCGCACACGCCGACCGGTGCATTGGCTGTGATCCTGAAGCTCAAGGCCTAAGCCTTTGTTGATAATCATGGCAGGAATTAAGTCGTGCGCGCATTTGGCGGCAGAATGCAGGCGTAGCTTCAGGGCGGTTCCGGCCTGTCCTAACGGAAAATGATCCGTTAACGCGTTCTTTTGTCTTGGGTTTAGCGGCAGATTTACCAATTGGGCCGATTCACCCTCGTGGGATCGGTTTTTTCGGTGTGGCGGAGCAGGGCGGCTGCAATGAGCGGTGAGCGAGCGACGGAAAATGGCGCCGGCAGGCAGGCGGGGCGCGTCCGTGCGCGCGTCAAGCCGTCCGGCCGGGGCGCAGACCGGGTCGTGCGTTCGGTCCTGGCTCTCGCTGCCGCCCTGGCCGGCGGCTTCGCGGCGGGGGTGGTGCTCGGCGTGGGGACGAATGCACTGCTGTCGGCCCTCGTGGCCGCACTCGCCGTGGTGGGCGCCTTCGAGCTGGTGCTCGCCGTGCGGCGCTCGCTGACCGGCGGCGAACCGGAGGATCCCCTTGCAGACGCCGCGCTTGCCGCGTCCGGCGACGCCATGGCGGTGGTGGAGGACGGCGAGCGGGTGGTGGAGTCCAACGCCGCCTATCTGCGCATGTGCCGCAGCGGGGTGGATGCGCCGCCGGTGCCCGAGCGCTTCCTGGCGCGCATTCCCGGCAGCCAGCCCATGGTGGGCGAACTGCTGAACGCCGTTGCCGCCGCAACCGTGGCCAAAAGCGCCGTCGCCTTCGCCACAGGCCCCGGTGGGCGCAGGCTGGAGGTGTCGGTGCATCCGCTGGGCTCGCCGCGCCGGGTGCTGTGGACGCTGCGCATGGCGGAGGACGCGCAGGACATGGCCGGCGCGCCCGCTGCCACTGTCCCGCAGGCGAGCCTTCCGGCGGACGCGCCTCAATCCACCGAGGTGGTGCCGGGGGCGGACCTGCTCTCCGTGTGGGAGCGGGCGCCTGCGGGCTTGCTGCATCTGTCTGGCGGCCGCGTGCTGGCGCCGAACCTCACCCTGTGCCGCATGCTCGGCTATGCCCTCGCCGACTGGGGGCCGGACGGTCGCGACGTGCGCGAGGTGGTGGCGCCCGACGATCTCGGCCGCCTCGAACAGGCGCTGGCCGCCGGTACGGAAGCGGCCCTCACCGTGGCTCTCACCCGCAAGGACGCCACGCACCTTCCCGCCCTCCTGCGCCTCGCGCCAGCCCAGCCGCCGGCCGAGGGCATGGTGGCGGCCGCCGTGCCCCTCGACGCGCTCGCCGACCTTCTGCCCGCGCGGGAGGGCGGAGCCCGGCCCGTGGCGGCGGAGGCTCCTGTGGCCGGGGCTCCGGCGGCTTCATCAGACCTTTTCTTCCTGAACGCGCCGCTGGCCCTGGCATTGGTGGACCCGGCCGGCCGCATCCGCGCCGCCAATGCCGCCTTCGCCCGCCTGTTCGGCCGCGATGCCGCCGGCCGGCCCCTCGCGGCCCTGGTGGCCGACGCGGCCGGCGTGGAAGGGCTGCTGGCCGGCGCGGTGCAGGCGGTCGAGCCGTCCACGCCCTGCGACGTGACACTCGCCGGCCAGAAGGCTTCCGGTGCCGGCCGCTCGGCCCGCCTCTACGCCGCCGCGCTCGGGCCCGATGGGGGCGGGGACATCGCCCTGTGCGCCATCGACACCAGCGAACAGAAGCAGCTGGAGGCGCAGTTCGCCGAATCGCAGAAGCTGCAGGCGGTGGGCCATCTGGCGGGCGGGGTGGCCCACGACTTCAATAACATCCTCACGGCGATTCTCGGCTATTGCGACCTGCTGCTGGTTAAGCATCGGCAGAGTGACCCGTCCTTCCCGGACATCATGCAGATCAAGCAGAACGCCAACCGGGCCGCCGGCCTGGTCGGGCAACTGCTCGCCTTCTCCCGCCGCCAGACCCTGCTTCCGCAGGTGATCGAACTCACGGACGTGATCTCCGACGCGGCCGCCCTGCTGCGCCGTCTCATCGGGGAGCGCATCACGCTGGAGGTGCAGCACGCCCGCGACCTGTGGCCGGTGAAGGTGGACAAGAACCAGTTCGAGCAGGTGATCATCAACCTCGTGGTGAACGCCCGCGACGCCATGCCCGACGGCGGCACGCTGACGGTGCGCACCGCCAATGTCCCGGCGGCCGCCTCCACCGCCTACGGTCAGCGCCTGCCGGAAGGCGACTATGTGCTGGTAGAGGTGGCCGACACCGGCACCGGCATTCCGCCCGAGGTCATGGGCAAGATCTTCGAGCCCTTCTTCTCCACCAAGGAGGTGGGCAAGGGCACCGGGCTCGGCCTTTCCACCGTCTACGGCATCGTGGAGCAGACCGGGGGCACCATCCTCGCCGAGAGCGAGCTTGGGGCCGGCACCACCTTCCGCGTGTTCCTGCCGCGCCACACCGGCGCGCTGGAGGAGGAGCCGCCACGCCCCGCCGAGCCGGAGCCCAAGGTCGCCGATCTCACCGGGCAGGGGCGGGTGCTGCTGGTGGAGGACGAGGACGCGGTGCGCGCTTTCGCCAGCCGTGCGCTGGCCAATCGCGGCTACGAGGTTCTGGCGGCGGCGAGCGGCGTCGAGGCGCTGGAGCTGTTCGAGACCTCCGGCAAGGTGGACATCGTGATTTCCGACGTGGTCATGCCGGAGATGGACGGCCCCACTTTGTTGCGGGAACTGCGGGCGCGCGATCCCGCGCTCAAGGTCATCTTCATCTCGGGCTATGCCGAGGAAGCCTTCGCCCGCAACCTGCCGCCCAGCGAGCGCTTTTCCTTCCTGCCCAAGCCCTTCTCCCTCAAGCAACTGGTGGCGGCGGTCAGCGAGACCCTCCGTGCTTGACCCGAGTAGACGGGGCCTCGGGAATTGCGCATTGTCTGGCGTGTGCGGGCCCTCGTGGCGGCCAAACGACCGCGCCGTGGTTTCAGCACCAACCTGCCCGGCCTCCTGACGTGTGCGTTTTCAGGCGTCCGGGGACAAGGGAGGTCATCATGGCACTGTCCGGTCGTCGCCGGGAACTGGCGGGGTGGTCGCGCCTCGCGGTCGCATTGGCATTCGGGTGGACCACCAGCGTTTATCCGGCCCTGGCGCAGTCGCCGCCGCCGCCCGATGCCGGGCAGCCGGCCGTTGTCGCGCCGCCTCCGCCCGTGGCCGCTCCCATGCCGGCTCCCCCTATGCCGGCTCCCCCTATGCCGGCCGTGCCGGATGCGAGCGCCGGCGTGCCGCCCCCCGCTGCGGCGCAGGACGCCCAGCTGCGCTACACGCTGGCCGAGCTGGAGGCGCTGCTCGCCCCATACGCCCTCTATCCCGATACCCTGCTGGCGCAGCTGCTGCCGGCGACCGTCTATCCGCTGGATCTGGTGCAGGCCCAGCGCTGGATCGAGCGTAACAAGAGCGCGGTGAACAAGGGCGACTTCTCCAACGCCGACACGCAGAAGTGGGACCCCTCGGTGAAGGCGATGGTGCGCTTTCCCACCGTGGTCGCGAAGCTGAACGAGGACCTGGAATCGACCCAGTCCATCGGTTTTGCCTTCGTGACGCAGCCCGAGGATGTCTCGGTGGCCATTCAGGCGCTGCGCGCCAAGGCCGAGGCCGTGGGCTCGCTCAAGACCAACGACAGGCAGGTGGTGACCCGGCGCGAGGAGGGTGGCCGCAGCGTGGTCTACATCACGTCCGCCGACCCCACCGTGCTCTACGTGCCCGAATACGACTATTCGACCATCTACACCGCCGCGGGCGTGGGGCTGCTGGCCTTCGGCGCGGGCGTGCTGGTGGGCAATGCCTGGAACAATTCGTGGAACTGGGGCCGCGGCTGGGTCTATCCGCCGGTGTGGCCCGGCTATCCCGGCTGGCGCCCGCCGCCCCCGCGCCCTCCGGGTGGCTGGCCGGGCGGACCCGGTGGCCCCGGCGGTTGGCCGGGCGGCCCGGGCGGTCCCGGAGGTCCGGGAGGTCCGGGAGGTCCCGGTCACTGGGGCGGTCCCGGCCCTGGGGGCGGCCAGCCGTGGAAGCCGAATCCCGGCAAGCCGCTTCCGGGCAAGCCGGGCGGTCCTGGCGGTCCTGGCGGTCCGGGTAAACCGGGCGGTCCCGGTGGTATCGGTGGTCCGGGCGGACCGGGCAAACCCGGTGGCCCGGGTGGTCCGGGATTTATGGGCGGTCCTGGAGGTCCTGGCGGTCCCGGCGGGCCGGGCAAGCCGGGTGGTCCCGGCGGCGCTGGAGGAGTCGGCAAGCCCGGCGGCCCCGGCGGTCCCAGTGGTGCGGGCAAGCCTGGTGGCGCGGGTCAGTATGGCGGCTCCGGCAAGCCAGGTGGTTCCGCCAAGACCGGCGGTTCCGGCAAGTCTGGTGGTGCGAGCGCGCGGCACGGCTCCAGCGGCGTGAAGAAAGGCTCGTACGGTGGCGGATCGCAGATGAAGAGGAGTGGTGGCGGGGGCAGGCCGCAGTCCTTCCATCCGCAGCAGATGCGCTCCGGTGGAGGGCACCCCGGCCGTGCGCCACAGATGCGCTCCGGAGGCGGACCGAGGGGCGGTGGGGCGATGAGGCCGCACGGTGGTGGTGGCGGTCGCGGCGGGCGCCGCTGACGCCGTTTTCCGAAGGGGCCGTTCGATCCCGGCCGGCGCGACTCACCTCGCGCCGGCCGGGACATCGCAGTGCACAATCGAGTAGCCTTTCAATCGCCCGCAAAGACCGCGCGCCCCGGCTGGCCCGGTGTGCGCGCTCAGCGTTTCCCATCCCCCGTATCGATATCGTGATCGCGGCTTGCTACCGGCCGGGCCAATGGCGCTGGCCGGAAAGCTGGTGCGGCTGCAGCCGATTCCGAACGTCGCGGGAAGGGGATCGCTTCCGCTCCGTCGCCCACTCAACCGGCTGGGAACGAAGCATCAGGGCATCCACAAGGCATTGTGTCGCATGGCGCCGCGGCCGGGCCCGGGAAGCGGTGTAGGGCCGGCGGGACCGGTTCTGCGCGCCTGCGCCCGCGCCTGCTCTGAAGGCAGGTTCCCACCCGTTTTGCCGGCTGTCTGAGCTGAGACGAGGCAGGATGCCCAGAGCGTGCCCACCGCCCGTCCTCGCTCCGTGCCGGGATGGGACAGCACCTTCGCCGAAGCGCGCACTTGCCTCCCATCTGGCGCTGCGATAAGGCTGCGGCGTCGTTTCGAATTCCTCTAGCCGAACGGCGCGGTAACGCTTCAAGCGCATCGCCCGATCGTCGCGATGTGACGATCTGCGCCGCTTCTAGCCCCGATCCAGCGCCCCGAGGTGCGAGCAAAATGAACGCGTTGCTCATGGATTATTTGCCGGTGGTGATCTTCATCGGCGTGTCGCTGGTGATCGGGCTCGCCCTGCTCGTATCGCCTTTTCTCGTGGCCTATCAGAATCCGGATCCGGAGAAACTGTCGGCCTACGAATGCGGCTTCAATGCGTTCGACGATGCGCGCATGACGTTTGATGCGCGCTTCTATCTCGTCGCCATCCTCTTCATCATCTTCGACCTGGAAGTCGCCTTCCTGTTTCCGTGGGCCGTCACGTTCGGTGGCCTCGGTGACCTCGGCTTCTGGTCGATGATGGCTTTCCTCGGTGTCCTCACCGTTGGCTTCATCTACGAATGGCGCAAGGGAGCTCTGGAATGGGACTGACCCCTTCGGCCACCAAGCCCGAGATCGCGCCTGCCCCCAAGGGCATCGTCGATCCCTCCACCGGCCGCCCCGTGGGCGCGGATGATCCCTTCTTCAAGGAGATCAACGCCGAGCTGGCGGACAAGGGCTTCATCCTGACCACCGCCGACGATCTCATCACCTGGGCGCGCACCGGCTCGCTCATGTGGATGACCTTCGGCCTTGCCTGCTGCGCCGTGGAGATGATGCAGGTCTCCATGCCGCGCTACGACGTGGAGCGCTTCGGCTTCGCGCCGCGTGCCTCGCCGCGGCAGTCGGACGTGATGATCGTCGCCGGCACGCTGACCAACAAGATGGCCCCGGCCCTGCGCAAGGTCTACGACCAGATGCCGGAGCCGCGCTACGTCATCTCCATGGGCTCCTGCGCCAATGGCGGCGGCTACTACCACTTCTCCTATGCGGTGGTGCGCGGCTGCGATCGCATCGTGCCGGTGGACATCTATGTGCCGGGCTGCCCGCCCACTGCGGAAGCGCTGCTGTATGGCGTGCTGCTGCTGCAGAAGAAGATTCGCCGCATCGGCACCATCGAGCGCTGAGCCGGGAGCATTTCGATGGACGAGACCCTCAACGACCTCGCGGCGCACGTATCGGCGGCCCTTCCCGGTGCCGTGCTCGGCTCCGCCGTGGCCCATGGCGAGCTGACGCTCCAGATCGAGCCGGCGCAGATCGTCAAGGTGGCCACCTTCCTGCGGGACGATCCGGCCTGCCTGTTCCACTGCATCGTGGACGTGTGCGGCGTCGATTATCCGGCCCGCGAGAAGCGCTTCGACGTGGTCTACCACCTGCTGTCGCTGAAGCAGAACGTGCGCATCCGCCTGAAGGTGGAGACGGACGAAGACAGCCCGGTCCCTTCCATCTGCTCGGTCTTTCCCGGTGCCAACTGGTTCGAGCGGGAGGCCTACGACATGTACGGCATCCTGTTCACCGGCCACCCGGAGCTGCGCCGTCTGCTCACCGACTACGGCTTCGACGGGCACCCGCTGCGCAAGGACTTCCCGACCACGGGCTTCGTGGAGGTGCGCTACGACGACGAGCAGAAGCGCGTGGTCTACGAGCCGGTGCGCCTGCCGCAGGAATTCCGCAACTTCGACTTCCTCTCCCCGTGGGAGGGTGTGGAATACGTCCTTCCCGGTGACGAGAAGGCCTCGGGCCAGCCGCCCGTTCCCCCCAAGGCCGGCTGAGGGAGCGCCTTATGGTTGACATCGCCGACGAGATGAAGCCGGCCGACAAGGTCCGCAACTTCCAGATCAATTTCGGCCCGCAGCACCCGGCTGCGCATGGCGTGCTGCGCCTCGTGCTGGAGCTGGATGGCGAGGTGGTCGAGCGGGTGGACCCGCACATCGGCCTCCTGCACCGCGGCACCGAGAAGCTGATCGAGGCCAAGACCTATCTGCAGGCCGTGCCCTATTTCGACCGGCTCGACTATTGCGCGCCCATGAACCAGGAGCACGCCTTCTGCCTGTCGGTGGAGAAGCTGCTCGGCATCGAGGTGCCCAAGCGCGGCCAGCTCATCCGCGTGCTGTATTCCGAGATCGGTCGCCTGCTCTCGCACCTCCTCAACGTGACCACGTTCGCCATGGACGTGGGCGCGCTGACCCCGCCTCTGTGGGGCTTCGAGGAGCGCGAGAAGCTCATGATCTTCTATGAGCGTGCCTCGGGCAGCCGCATGCATGCGGCCTATTTCCGGCCCGGCGGCGTGCACCAGGACCTGCCGCGGGCGCTGGTGGAAGACATCGGCGCCTTCTGCGACCCGTTCCTGAAGCTGCTGGACGATCTCGACGGCCTCGTCACCGAGAACCGCATCTTCAAGCAGCGCACCGTGGACATCGGCGTGGTTTCGCTGGAGGACGCGCTGGCCTGGGGCTTCTCGGGCGTGATGGTGCGCGGCTCCGGCGCGGCTTGGGACCTGCGCCGCGCCCAGCCCTACGAGTGCTATTCCGAGCTGGATTTCGATATCCCCATCGGCAAGCACGGCGACTGCTACGACCGCTACGTGGTGCGCATGGAAGAGATGCGCCAGTCCACCAAGATCATGAAGCAGTGCGTGGAACGCCTGCTGAAGGAGGCCGGCCCGGTCTCCACCACCGACGGCAAGGTGTCCCCGCCGACTCGGGGCGAGATGAAGCGCTCCATGGAAGCGCTCATCCACCACTTCAAGCTCTACACCGAGGGCTTCCACGTCCCGGCCGGCGATGTCTATGCGGCCGTCGAGGCGCCCAAGGGCGAGTTCGGCGTCTATCTCGTCTCCGACGGCACCAACAAGCCGTATCGCTGCAAGATCCGCGCGCCGGGCTTCGCCCACCTGCAGGCGATGGATTTCCTCTGCCGCGGCCACATGCTCGCCGACGTGTCGGCGGTGCTGGGATCGCTCGACATCGTGTTCGGGGAGGTGGACCGCTGATGGCCCGCCTCGCCCTGTCCTTCCGCCGCGTTTCTTGCCGCCGGGTTTTTTGCCGCCCGATGCCGGCGCACGCTTCGTGCGCCGCACGTTCCGGGATCTGAGCCATGTCCGTCCGCCGCCTCGCCGCAGAGCAGCCCGAGAGCTTCGACTTCACGCCGGAGCTTGAGGCTATCGCTCAGAAGCTGACCGCGAAATATCCCGAGGGCCGCCAGGCCAGCGCCGTGGTGCCCCTGCTCTGGGAGACCCAGAAGGCCGCCGGCGGCTGGCTGCCCGAGCCCGCAATCCGTGCCGTGGCGGAGCGTCTCGGCATGGCGAACATCCGCGTGCTCGAGATCGCCACCTTCTACACCATGTTCAACCTGGAGCCGGTGGGGAAGCACTTCGTGCAGCTCTGCGGCACCACGCCCTGCATGCTGCGCGGCGCCGAGGCGATCCGGGACGTCTGCCATCGCAAGATCGGCCCCGAGCGCCATGTGAGTGCCGACGGCCAGCTCTCCTGGCTGGAGGTGGAGTGCCTGGGCGCCTGCACCAACGCGCCCATGGTGCAGATCAACGACGATTATTACGAAGACCTGACGCCCGAGAATTTCGAGAAGCTGCTCGACGATCTCGTGGCCGGCCGTCCGGTGAAGATCGGGCCGCAGAACAGCCGCCACGGCTCCGAGCCCGAGGGCGGCGCGCGGGTGCTGACCGATCCGGCGTTGTATGCGCACGGCGTCGCGACCGAGGCGCCTGCGGCTCCCGCGGCCGAGGCCCCCACATCCGGCGCTTTTGCGCCGACCTCCGGGGAGTGACCGCCATGCTCGCCGACAAGGACCGCATCTTCACCAACATCTACGGCCTTCAGGATTTCGGCCTGAAGGGCGCGCGGGCCCGTGGCAACTGGGACGGCACCAAGGCCATCCTGGAGAAGGGCCGCGACTGGATCATCAACGAGATGAAGACCTCCGGCCTGCGTGGTCGCGGCGGGGCCGGCTTCTCCACCGGCATGAAGTGGTCCTTCATGCCCAAGCAGTCCGACGGGCGCCCCCACTATCTGGTGGTGAACGCCGACGAATCCGAGCCCGGCACCTGCAAGGACCGGGAGATCATGCGCAACGATCCGCACACGCTGATCGAGGGCTGCCTGATCGCCTCCTTCGCCATGGGCGCGCACGCCGCCTACATCTATGTGCGCGGCGAATACATCTTCGAGCGTAACCGCCTGCAGGCGGCCATCGATGAGGCCTATGACGCCGGCCTCATCGGCAAGACCAACATTCACGACTACCCCTTCGACCTCTACGTGCACCACGGCGCCGGCGCCTATATCTGCGGCGAAGAGACGGCGCTGCTGGAGAGCCTCGAGGGCAAGAAGGGCATGCCCCGCCTGAAGCCACCGTTCCCCGCGAACATGGGCCTCTACGGCTGCCCGACCACGGTGAACAACGTGGAGAGCATTGCGGTGGCTCCCACCATCCTGCGGCGCGGGGCGGCGTGGTTCTCCTCCATCGGCCGGCCGAACAACGTGGGTACCAAGCTGTTCAGCCTGGCTGGCCACGTGAACACGCCCTGCGTGGTGGAAGAGGCCATGAGCATCCCGTTCCGGGAGCTGGTGGACAAGCATGGCGGCGGCGTGCGCGGCGGCTGGGACAATCTGCTCGGCATCATCCCCGGCGGCGCGTCCTGCCCAGTGATCCCGGCGGACCAGTGCGCCGACCTGATCATGGATTTCGACGGCACCCGCGCGGTGAAGTCGTCCCTCGGCACCGCGGGCGTGCTGGTGATGGACAAGTCCACGGACATCATCAAGGCCATCGCCCGCATCTCCGCCTTCTTCAAGCACGAGAGCTGCGGCCAGTGCACACCCTGCCGCGAGGGCACGGGCTGGATGTGGCGCGTGGTTAACCGCATGGCCGAGGGCCGCGCCCAGAAGCGCGAGATCGACATGCTGCTGGAAGTGACGACCCAGATCGAGGGCCACACCATCTGCGCGCTGGGCGATGCCGCCGCGTGGCCGGTGCAGGGCCTGATCCGCCACTATCGTCATGTGATCGAAGAGCGGATCGACCAATATGCCGCCAACCCGCATCCGGACCCGGTCCCGGTGGCGGCGGAGTGAGAACGTCCCGCGTGGCGCGCGCGTCGCGACAGGCGGGAAGGGAAATGACACGGGAGGCTGGGCGCGCTGCGCTGGGTTTCCCGCCGTGCATGGCGCGGCATAAGGCGAGGTGGAAGTGATGGCGAAGATCGTCGTCGACGGCACAGAAGTCGATGTCCCGGCCGAATACACGCTGCTCCAGGCGTGCGAGGCGGCGGGCGTCGAGATTCCGCGCTTCTGCTTCCATGAGCGGCTCTCCATTGCCGGCAATTGCCGCATGTGCCTGGTGGAAGTGAAGGGCGGGCCGCCCAAGCCTACAGCGTCCTGCGCCATGGCGGTGAAGGACCTGCGTCCCGGCCCCAACGGCGAGCCGCCCGTGGTGCTCACCAAGAGCCCCATGGTGAAGAAGGCGCGCGAAGGGGTGATGGAGTTCCTGCTCATCAACCACCCGCTGGATTGCCCGATCTGCGATCAGGGCGGCGAGTGCGACCTGCAGGACCAGGCCATGGCCTATGGCGCGGACACCTCGCGCTTCGCCGAGAACAAACGCGCCGTCGAAGACAAATATATCGGCCCGCTGGTCCGCACCTCCATGAACCGGTGCATCCAGTGCACCCGCTGCGTGCGCTTCTCCACGGAAGTCGCCGGCGTGCCCGACCTCGGCGCCATCGGCCGCGGTGAGGACATGGAGATCACCACCTATCTCGAGCACGCCATGCGCTCGGAGATGCAGGGCAACGTGGCGGACCTGTGCCCGGTGGGCGCGCTGACCCACAAGCCCTACCAGTTCCATGCCCGGCCGTGGGAGCTGATCAAGACCGAGTCCGTCGACGTGATGGACGCGGTCGGCTCCAATATCCGCATCGACACCCGCGGCCGTGAAGTGATGCGCATCCTGCCGCGCAACAACGACGTCGTGAACGAGGAGTGGATCTCCGACAAGTCCCGCTATGTGTGGGACGGGCTGAAGGTCCAGCGCCTCGACCGGCCCTATGTGCGCAAGGACGGCCGGCTGGTCGCCGCGTCCTGGAGCGAAGCCTTCGCGGCCATCGCAACCAAGGTGAAGGCCGCTCCGGCCGCGAAGGTGGGCGCTGTCGTCGGCGACCTCGCCAGCGTGGAGGAGGTGTTCGCCCTCAAGACACTGATCGGCAAGCTGGGCTCCGCCAACATCGACTGCCGCCAGGACGGCGCGGCGCTCGATCCGGCGCTGGGCCGCGCGACCTATGTGTTCAACCCCACCATCGCCGGCATCGACGAGGCGGACGCCATCCTCCTCGTGGGCACGGATCCGCGCCACGAGGCCTCGGTCCTCAATGCTCGCCTCCGCAAGCGCTGGCGGCAGGGCGGGCTCAAGCTGGGCCTGATCGGCACCAAGGTGGATCTCACCTATCCCTATGAATATCTCGGCGCCGGCCCGGATAGCCTCTCCGATCTCGCCGGCACCGGCGCCTTCGGCGACGTGCTGCGCAAGGCCGAGCGTCCGCTGGTCATCGTCGGGCAGGGCGCTCTGGCGCGGCCGGACGGTGCCGCGGTGCTGGCGCTCGCGGCTCGCGTGGCGGTCGCCTGCGGCGCAGTCAAGGACGGCTGGAACGGCTTCGCGGTGCTCCACACCGCCGCCGCCCGCGTCGGCGCCCTCGACGTGGGCGCGGTGCCGGGCCCGGGCGGGCTCGATGTGGCGGCCATGACCGCTCCGGGCGCCCTCGATGTCGCGTTCCTCCTGGGCGCCGACGAGGTGGAGGTCGCCCCCGGCGCCTTCGTGGTCTATCTCGGCACCCATGGCGACACCGGCGCCCACCGGGCTGACGTGATCCTTCCCGGCGCGGCGTATCCGGAAAAGTCCGGCCTCTATGTGAACACCGAAGGCCGGGTGCAGTTCGCCAACCGCGCTGCCTTCCCGCCTGGCGAGGCCCGGGAGGACTGGGCCATCCTGCGCGCACTGTCGGAAGTGCTGGGCCAGACGCTGCCGTTCGACAACGTGCTCGCGCTGCGCGCTCAACTGGTCGCGGCCTATCCCCACCTTGGCCACATCGACGAAGTGGCGGCGGCGGATCCGGCGGCCGTGGCGACGCTGGCGCAGGCTGGTGGCACTGTGGACAAGGCGGCCTTCGTGCTGCCAATCGACGATTTCTTCCTCACCAACCCCATCGCCCGCGCCTCCGCGGTGATGGCCGAATGCTCTGCCCTGCGCCTCGCGGCGACGGCGCAGGCGGCGGAGTGACGGGGATGGCGGCGCACGTGAACGGGACAGCTGCAAGCGGCACGGGATCGAGGACATGAACTGGCAGGATACCCTTATCCAGGTGCTGATCATCCTCGGGCAGAGCCTTGCTCTGCTCGTGGCGCTCCTGGTTTTCATCGCCTTCATCCTGCTTGCCGACCGCAAGATCTGGGCGGCGGTGCAACTGCGGCGTGGGCCGAACGTGGTGGGCCCGTTCGGCCTGTTCCAGTCGTTCGCCGACCTTCTGAAGTTCGTGCTGAAGGAGCCGACCATCCCGGCCGGCGCCAACAAGGCGATCTTCCTGCTCGCCCCGCTGGTGACCTGCGTGCTGGCGCTCGCCGCCTGGGCCGTGGTGCCGCTGGCCAAGGGCTGGGTGATCGCCGACCTGAACGTGGGCGTGCTCTACATCTTCGCCATCTCGTCGCTGGGCGTGTACGGCATCATCATGGGTGGCTGGGCGTCCAACTCGAAATACCCCTTCCTGGCGGCGCTGCGCTCCGCCGCGCAGATGGTGTCCTACGAGGTGTCCATCGGCTTCGTGATCATCACGGTGCTGATGTGCGCGGGCTCGCTCAACCTCTCGGCCATCGTCGAGGCGCAGAACGGCCGGTTCGGCTTCCTGAACTGGTATTTCCTGCCGCTTCTGCCCATGTTCGTGATCTTCTTCATCTCGGCCCTCGCCGAGACCAACCGCCCGCCCTTCGACCTCGTGGAAGCGGAGTCGGAGCTGGTGGCCGGCTTCATGACCGAATACGGCTCGACGCCATACCTGCTGTTTATGCTCGGCGAGTACGTGGCCATCCTGACCATGTGCGCCATGGCGACCATCCTGTTCCTCGGCGGCTGGCTCTCGCCCCTGCCGTTCCCGCCCTTCACCTGGGTGCCGGGCCTGGTGTGGTTCGTCCTGAAGCTGTGCTTCATGTTCTTCTTCTTCGCCATGGCGAAGGCCATGGTGCCGCGCTATCGCTACGACCAGCTCATGCGACTCGGCTGGAAGGTGTTCCTGCCGATCTCGCTCGTTGCCGTGGTGGTGGTCGCGAGCGTCCTGCACTTCACCGGGACGGCGCCGCGATGACCGCGCCCGCCCTTCTTCCGCACTGCCCTTCGGGAGAGCGTTCATGAAGCTCGATCAGGCCGCGCGCGGTCTCTTCCTGACGGAGCTCGTCTCCGGCTTCTTCCTCGCCATGCGCTATTTCTTCAAGCCCAAGGCGACGCTGAACTATCCCTTCGAGAAGGGGCCGCTGTCTCCGCGCTTTCGCGGCGAGCATGCGCTTCGCCGCTATCCCAACGGGGAAGAGCGCTGCATCGCCTGCAAGCTGTGCGAGGCCATCTGCCCGGCGCAGGCCATCACCATCGAGGCCGGCCCGCGCCGCAATGACGGCACGCGCCGCACCACCCGTTACGACATCGACATGGTGAAGTGCATCTATTGCGGCTTCTGCCAGGAGGCGTGCCCGGTGGATGCCATCGTCGAGGGGCCGAACTTCGAGTTCGCCGCCGAGACCCGCGAAGAGCTCTATTACGACAAGGAAAAGCTGCTCGCGAACGGCGACCGGTGGGAGCGCGAGATCGCGCGGTCCATCGCCATGGATGCGCCGTATCGCTGAGCGCGCTTCCGGCCGGAGGCTGGAAGGTGAGGGACAGAAGTTGCCGGCTTTCGGCCGGCAGTGGGGGACAGCCGAGCGTCACGCGTCCTGCGCGACGACACGACAGTGGACTTTTGGGATGCGTCAAGGCAATCGACAGGCCGGCCGCCATAAGGGGCCGGACATGACCGGCGCGGGCGCGCCGCGGGGAGGGGGGCTTCGCGCATGAACGTCGCGGCAGCGTTTTTCTATCTCTTCGCCTTCGTGCTGGTGGCGTCCGCCTTCATGGTGATCTCCTCCCGCAACCCGGTGCAGTCCGTCCTGTTCCTCATCCTCGCCTTCGTGAATGCGGCGGGACTCTTCATCCTGATCGGGGCGGAGTTCCTCGCCCTGATCCTGGTGGTGGTCTATGTGGGCGCGGTGGCGGTGCTCTTCCTCTTCGTCGTGATGATGCTCGACGTGGACTTCGTGGAACTGCGCCAGGGCTTCCTGCAATACCTGCCGGTGGGCCTCGTGATCGGGCTCATCTTCCTCGCCGAGCTGGTGCTGATCGCCGGGGCCTGGGTGATGGGGCCAGGAGTCACTTCCGCGGTGAAGTCGGCGCCGCCCTCCGCCGGTGACGTGGGCAACGTCCAAGCCATCGGGCGCGTGCTCTACACCGACTACATCTATTTCTTCCAGGCGGCGGGCTTGGTGCTTCTCGTCGCCATGATCGGCGCCATCGTGCTCACCCTCCGCCACAAGGTGAACGTGAAGCGCCAGAACGTTTCGGCGCAGGTCGCGCGCACTGCCAAGACCGCCATGGACGTGGTCAAGGTGCGCCCCGGCCAAGGCCTTTGAGGGGGATGGGCATGGTCATCGGTCTCTCCCACTATCTCACCGTCGCGGCGATCCTGTTCACGCTGGGAACGCTCGGCATCTTCCTCAACCGGAAGAACGTGATCGTCATCCTCATGTCGGTGGAGCTGATCCTGCTCGCCGTGAACATCAACCTGGTGTCGTTCTCGGCCTTTCTCGGGAACCTGACCGGCCAGGTGTTCGCGCTGTTCGTCCTCACCGTCGCGGCGGCCGAGGCGGCCATCGGCCTCGCCATCCTCGTGGTGTTCTACCGCAACCGCGGTTCGATCGCCGTCGAGGACATCAACGCCATGAAGGGCTGAGGCCATGTATCAGGCGATCGTCTTCTTCCCCCTCCTCGGCTTCCTCATCGCCGGCCTGTTCGGCCGCACCATGGGCGCGCGGGCGAGCGAGGTGGTGACCACCTCCCTGCTCTTCATCGCCTGCTTCCTGGCCTGGATTGCCTTCTTCAGCGTCGGCTTCGGCGACCACGACACGCGCGTCCAGGTGATGCAGTGGATCCATGTGGGCGACCTCAAGGTCGACTGGGCGTTCCGGGTCGACACCATGACCGTGATCATGCTGATCGTGGTCACCACCGTGTCCTCCCTCGTGCACCTGTATTCCATCGGCTACATGCACGAGGACCCGAGCCGGCCGCGCTTCTTCGCCTATCTGTCCCTCTTCACCTTCGCCATGCTGATGCTGGTGACGGCGGACAACCTGCTCCAGCTGTTCTTCGGCTGGGAGGGCGTGGGCCTCGCCTCCTACCTGCTCATCGGCTTCTGGTACGAGAAGCCCTCGGCCAATGCGGCGGCCATGAAGGCCTTTGTGGTCAACCGCGTGGGTGATTTCGGCTTCATGCTGGGCATCTTCGCCATCTTCGTGATGACGGGCTCCATCGCCTTCGAGCAGGTGTTCGCGGCGGCCCCCTCGCTGGCCGGCAAGACCATTCCCTTCCTCGGCCACCACTGGGATGCGCCCACGGTCATCGCCCTGCTGCTGTTTGTCGGCGCCATGGGCAAGTCGGCGCAGTTCCTGCTGCACACCTGGCTGCCGGACGCCATGGAGGGGCCAACCCCGGTGTCCGCCCTCATCCACGCCGCCACCATGGTGACCGCCGGCGTGTTCATGGTGGCGCGCATGTCGCCCATCTTCGAGCTGTCGCAGACCGCGCTCAACGTGGTGATGCTGATCGGCGCCACCACCGCCATGTTCGCGGCCACGGTGGCTCTGGTGCAGAACGACATCAAGAAGGTGATCGCCTATTCCACCTGTTCCCAGCTCGGCTACATGTTCGTGGCCATGGGGGCGGGGGCCTATTCCATCGGCGTGTTCCACCTGGTGACGCACGCCTGTTTCAAGGCCCTCCTGTTCCTCTGCGCCGGCTCGGTCATCAATGCGATGCACCATGAGCAGGACATGCGGAACATGGGCGGGCTCTACAAGAAGATCCCCTTCACCTACGGCATGATGCTGATCGGGACCCTGGCCATCACCGGCTTCCCCTTCCTCGCGGGTTATTACTCGAAGGACGCCATCATCGAATCGGCCTGGGCCTCGCACAATTATTTCGCCCTCTACGGCTGGGTGATGACGGTGGCGGCGGCGGCGCTGACCTCGTTCTATTCCTGGCGGCTGATTTTCCTCACCTTCCACGGCCACCCGCACGATCACCATCACTATGAGGCGGCGCATGAGTCGCCGCGGGTGATGACCATTCCGCTGGGCGTGCTGGCGGTGGGCTCGGTGATCGCGGGCTTTGCGCTGTACAACGTGTTCGTGGGCGAGGGCGTGCACCACTTCTTCCGCGACTCCATCTTCATGGGCGCGGAAAACCACATCCTCCACGCGATCCACGACATCCCGCTGTGGGCGAAGTACCTGCCGACCCTCATGATGGTGCTCGGCTTCGTGATCGCCTACTGGTTCTACGTGGTCGACCGCACGGTCCCGGTGGCGCTCGCCAAGTCGCAGGATGCGCTCTACCAGTTCCTGCTCAACAAGTGGTACTTCGACGAGCTCTACGACCGCATCTTCGTGAAGCCGGCCCTGTGGATCGGCCGGCTGCTGTGGAAGCGCGGCGACGGCACCATCATCGACGGCTTCGGCCCCAACGGCGTGTCGGCGCGGGTGCTCGACGTCACGCGCGGGGTGGTGCGGCTCCAGACCGGCTACCTCTACCACTACGCCTTCGTGATGCTCATCGGCGTCGCGGCTTTCATCACCTGGTTCATGTTCGCCGGAGTGTGACGATGACCGACTGGCCCATCCTCTCCGTCGTAACCTTCCTGCCGATCGTCGGCGCGCTCTTCATCCTGGTGGTGCGGGGCGACGACGAGGTCACCGCGCGCAACGCCCGCTGGGTGGCGCTGTGGACGACGCTTGTCACCTTCGTGGTGTCGCTGCTGCTGCTGCCGGGCTTCGACGCCGCCGCGCCGGGCTTCCAGTTCGTGGAGAAGAAGGCGTGGCTGGGCGAGCTTGCCGCCTACCACATGGGCGTGGACGGCATCTCGCTGCCCTTCGTCATTCTCACCACCTTCCTCATGCCCTTCTGCATCCTCGCCTCCTGGGAGAGCGTGCATAAGCGCGTGAAGGAATACATGATCGCGTTCCTGGTGCTCGAAACGCTGATGATCGGCACCTTCTGCGCGCTGGATCTCGTCCTCTTCTACTTCTTCTTCGAGGGCGGCCTCATCCCGATGTTCCTCATCATCGGAATCTGGGGCGGTCAGCGGCGCATCTACGCGGCCTTCAAGTTCTTCCTCTACACGCTGGCCGGCTCCGTGCTGATGATGCTCGCCATCATGGCCATGTACTGGCAGTCCGGCACCACGGACGTACCGACACTGCTGACCCACGGCTTCCCGTCCGGGATGCAGACCTGGCTGTGGCTGGCCTTCTTCGCCTCCTTCGCGGTGAAGATGCCCATGTGGCCGGTGCACACCTGGCTGCCCGACGCCCACGTGGAGGCGCCCACCGCCGGCTCCGTCATCCTGGCCGGCGTGCTGCTGAAGATGGGCGGCTACGGCTTCCTGCGCTACTCGCTGCCCATGTTCCCGGAAGCGAGCCACTATTTCGCGCCGCTGGTGTTCACCCTCTCGGTGGTGGCCATCATCTACACGTCGCTGGTGGCCCTCGTTCAGGAGGACATCAAGAAGCTGATCGCTTATTCGTCCATCGCCCACATGGGCTTTGTGACTATGGGCATCTTCGCCATGAACGAGCAGGGCCTGCAGGGGGCCATGTTCCTCATGATCTCCCACGGTTTTGTCTCCGGCGCGCTGTTCCTGTGCGTGGGCGTCATCTATGACCGCCTGCACACCCGCGAGATCGCGGCCTACGGCGGCCTCGTGCACCGCATGCCGCTCTACGCCACGGTGCTGATGATCTTCACCATGGCGAACGTGGGCCTGCCGGGCACCTCGGGCTTTGTCGGGGAGTTCCTGACCATGCTCGCCGCTTTCGAGCGCAACACCTGGATCGCCTTCTTCGCGGCGACCGGCGTGATCCTCTCGGCGGGCTATGCTCTGTGGCTCTACCTGCGCGTCATCTTCGGGCCGCTCGAGAAGGAGAAGCTGAAGACCATGATGGACCTCTCCCCCCGGGAGATCGTGATCATGGTGCCTCTGGTGGTCCTCACCATTCTCTTCGGCATCTGGCCCGCGCCTATCCTCAACATGACATCCCATGCGGTGAACGCGGTCGTCGCGCGTACCGATTCTGTGGCGGGTGCGGTGAAGACCGCACTGCTGCTGAGCTTTTAGATCTCGAGGTCGCCTCAATGACGCAGCTCCTGCCTCCCATCGGCGCGGTCCTGCCCGAACTGGTGCTCGCCGTCTCGGCGATCGTGCTGATCTTGATCGGCGCGTTCCGCGGCGAGGGCTCGGCGAACCTCGTCACCGGCCTTGCCATCGCCGTGCTTGCGGCGGTCGGCGTGCTGATACTGCTTCAGCCCGCGGCCGAGGTCATCGCCTTCAACGGCTCCCTCGTGGTGGATGCCTACAGCCGCTTCATGAAGCTCCTGGCCGTGCTCGGCGCCGTGGTCTCGCTGATCATGGCGGTGGACTGGCAGGCGCGGGAGAAGCAGGCGAAGTTCGAATATGCCGTGCTCATCGTCATCGCGACGCTTGGCATGTGCATGCTGGTGTCGGCGGGTGACCTGATCGCGCTCTATCTCGGCCTCGAGCTGATGAGCCTGTCGCTTTATGTGGTGGCCTCCATCAACCGCGATTCCATCCGCTCCACCGAGGCCGGCCTGAAGTATTTTGTTCTCGGCGCCCTGTCCTCGGGCATGCTGCTCTACGGCGCCTCGTTCATCTATGGCTTCACCGGCTCGGTGAACTTCCTGCAGATCGCCGCCGTGGCCAAGGAGCCCAGCCCCGGGCTCATCTTCGGCATCGTGTTCCTGCTGGCGGGCCTGTGCTTCAAGGTGTCGGCGGTGCCGTTCCACATGTGGACGCCGGACGTTTACGAGGGCGCGCCGACCCCGGTCACGGCCTTCTTCGCCTCCGCGCCCAAGGTGGCGGCCATGGCCATCTTCGTGCGCGTCGTCATCGAGGCGTTCCCGCACGTGACCCACCAGTGGCAGCAGATCGTCGCCTTCGTCTCGCTCGCCTCCATGGTGCTCGGCGCCTTCGCCGCCATCGGCCAGCGCAACATCAAGCGCCTGCTGGCCTATTCCTCCATCGGCCACATGGGCTTCGCGCTGGTGGGTCTGGCCGCCGGCACGGCCGAGGGCGTGCGCGGCGTGCTGCTGTACATGACCATCTATGTGGTGATGACGCTGGGCACCTTCGCCTGCGTGCTCACCATGCGCCGCAAGGGCCAGGCGGTGGAGACCATCGAGGATTTGTCCGGCCTCGCCCGTCGCAACCCGCTGATGGCGCTGGCGCTGGGCGCGCTCATGTTCTCGCTGGCCGGCATCCCGCCGCTGGCCGGCTTCCTCGCCAAATACTATGTGTTCGTGGCGGCGATCCAGGCCGGGCTCTACGGCCTCGCGGTGGTGGGCGTGCTTGCCTCGGTGGTGGGCGCCTTCTATTACCTGCGCGTGGTCAAGATCATGTATTTCGACGAGCCGGTCGAGGCCTTCGACCCCATGCCGACGGAGCTGAAGGCGGTGCTGGCAGTGAGCGGGCTTTTCACCATCTTCTATTTCGTCTATCCCGCTCCTCTTATTGAGGCGGCGGGTGCCGCTGCCCGTTCGCTCTTCTGATCGATGGCTCATTACGAATTCCAGGGTTCCACGGTTCCCATCGTCCGCTTCACCCAGATCGGCTCCACCAACGCCGAGGGGATGGCACGCCTTGCCCGCAGCGAGACGTTCCCGGTCTGGCTGGTGGCGGACATCCAGACCGCCGGCCGCGGCCGGCGGGGCCGACCTTGGACCTCCGAGCTCGGCAATCTGTTCGCCAGCCTCGTGCTGCCGAACCCGGCACCGGTGGCCAACCTGGCGCAGCTGTGCTTCGTGGCGGGCCTTGCCCTTCGCGACGCCGTGCTCGCGGCCGCGCCGCAGATCCGGCCGGACGCGCTGAAGCTCAAGTGGCCCAACGACCTGCTGCTGGACGGTGGCAAGGTTGCCGGCATCCTGGTGGAAGGCGGCTCCGATCCTTCGGGCCGGCCGGCGGCGGTGATCGGCTTCGGCGTCAACTGCCTGCACCATCCCGACGATCTGCCCTACCGGGCCACCAGCCTCGAGGAATCCGGCGCACCCACGGCGCCGGACCGGTTGCTGGAGGCGCTTGACCTCGCCATGGCGGTGCGGCTCAACCAGTGGAACGCGGGCGCGGGCTTTCCCGCCATCCGCACCGATTGGATGCGCTATGCGCTCGGCATGGGCGACCAGGTAAGCGTCAAGATCGGCGAGCGCGAGGTGGTGGGCCGTTTCGAGAACATAGACACCCGCGGCGCCATGATGCT
Organism: Xanthobacter oligotrophicus; assembly: GCF_008364685.1. Lineage (GTDB taxonomy): Bacteria > Pseudomonadota > Alphaproteobacteria > Rhizobiales > Xanthobacteraceae > Xanthobacter > Xanthobacter oligotrophicus. The sequence goes on along the minus strand of NZ_VTTL01000001.1, from coordinate 442,695 downwards.
GCGCCGCAAGGACGGCATCGCCGAGATCATCACGGCGGGCGACGTCTCCCTCGGCAAGTCGGATTGAGAAGCAGGATTGAGCCGCGCAGACATCGTGCGGCCCCTTGCATTGCGGCCCGCGGGCCGCTTCATTGGGATCGATCCTGATTGCCCGCCCCTGGCCGGAGCGGACCACCTCCGCCGGCCTCCTGATTTTCGGCGCGCCCGTCCGCGTGCCCCGGTCTTTGCCGGGGCCTTGTCGGCGCGGGTGCCGCGTTTGGAAGTGACCCTTTGATGGCACCAACCGACGAACTGGTCTTCGCACCCCTGGGTGGGGTCGGCGAGATCGGCATGAACCTCGGCCTGTACGGCTTCGGTCCGCGCAAGGCCCGCACCTGGCTCATCGTCGATCTCGGCATGAGCTTCGCGGGCGAGGAGGCGCCGGGCGTCGATCTCGTCCTACCCGACATCCGCTTCCTGGAAGCCGAGAAGAAGCACATCGCCGGCCTCGTCCTCACCCACGCCCACGAGGACCATATCGGCGCGGTTCTGGACCTGTGGCCGCGCCTGAAGTGCCCCATCTACACCACCCGCTTCACGGCGGGTCTGCTGGAGGCCAAGCGCGCGGGCGAGCCCGGCGCGCCGTCCCAGCTGCCGATCACCGTGGTGCACAGCGGCGGCACCGTGGAGATCGGCCCGTTCGGGGTGGAATTCATCCCGGTCGCCCACTCGATCCCCGACAGCCACGCCCTGGCGATCCGCACCCCGGTGGGGCTGGTGGTGCACACCGGCGACTGGAAGCTCGACCCGACCCCGGTGGTCGGCCTGCCCACGGATGTCGCCCGCCTGAAGGCTCTGGGCGACGAGGGCGTGCGCGCCATCATCTGCGATTCCACCAACGCCGTTCGTGACGGCGTCTCGCCGTCCGAGGCGGATGTAGGGGCCTCGCTCCGGGAGATCGTCGGCAAGGCGAAGCACCGGGTGGCCTTCACCACCTTCTCCTCCAACGTGGCGCGCATCCGCGGCATCGCCGAATCGGCCTATGCCAATGGCCGCGAGGTGGTGGTGGTGGGCCGCGCGCTGGAGCGCGTCATCGGCGTCGCCCGCGAGCAGGGCCTGCTGGATGGCGTGCCCGCCTTCCGCACCGCTGAGGCCTACGGCTACCTGCCGCGCGAGAAGGTGGTGGCCATCCTCACCGGAAGCCAGGGCGAGCAGCGCGCCGCGCTGCGCCGCATCGCCGACGACGACCATCCCGAGATCGCCCTGTCGCCCGGCGACCTCGTGGTGTTCTCCTCGCGCACCATTCCCGGCAACGAGAAGGTGGTGAACCACATCGTCAACGCCCTCACCAAAAGGGGCGTCGAGGTGCTGACGGACCGCAAGGCCCTGGTCCACGTGTCCGGCCATCCGCGCCGGGGCGAGCTTGCGGAAATGTACCGCATGGTGCGGCCCCAGGTGTCGATCCCGGTGCATGGCGAGGCGCTGCACCTGCATGAGCATGCACAGCTGGCGAAGAGCCTCGGCGTACCCGAGGTGGTCAATTGCTATGACGGCAACGTCATCCGCCTCGCCCCCGGTCCGGCGGAACGGGTCGACGACGTGCCCTTCGGCCGCCTCTACAAGGACGGCCGCCTGCTGATCCCCGATGGTGGCCGTTCGATCCCGGAGCGGCGCAAGCTTTCCTTCGTGGGCGCGGTGTCTGTGGCGGTCGCGGTGGACCGGCAGGGCGGGCTTGCGGGCGACCCTTCCGTCGAAATCACCGGCGTGCCCGAGCGGGGGGAGGGCGGCATCGACATGCTCGACCATGTGCTCGACACGGTGGTGGCCACGCTAGACACCCTGCCCAAGGCCCGCCGCCGCGATCCCGATGCGCTGGCGGAGACGCTGGAGCGGGCAGTGCGCAGCGCCGTGAACGCGGTGTGGGGCAAGAAGCCGGTGTGCCACGTCCATATCCTGGAGGTGTGAGGCGGGCGGGCCCTGATCCGGTGGATGAGGCTGCCCGTCTTCGACCTCCGGTGTGTTCCGCGCCGGCCCCGCTTGCGGTATGGATCGAAAGACCTGAGCGGAGGAAATCATGATCGGACGCCTGAACCATGTGGCCATCGCGGTGCGCGACATCGCTGCCGCCTCCGCGCTGTATCGCGACACGCTGGGCGCGGACGTCTCGGCCGCCGTGCCGCAGGAAGAGCATGGCGTGACCACGGTGTTCGTCACCCTGCCCAACACCAAGATCGAGTTCCTGGAGCCGCTGGGGGAGAATTCGCCCATCGCCAAGTTCCTGGAGCGCAATCCGGACGGCGGCATCCATCACATCTGCTACGAGGTGGACGACATCCTCACCGCCCGCGACCAGCTGAAGGCAACGGGCGCCCGCGTGCTGGGCTCCGGCGATCCCAAGATCGGCGCCCACGGCAAGCCGGTGCTGTTCCTGCACCCGAAGGACTTCAACGGCACCCTGGTGGAGCTGGAGCAGGCCTGATCCGACGGCGGGCGGTTGCCAGTGGTACCGCTGAAGCCGTTTCTGGACCTGGGAAAAGAGAATGCGTGACCTGATCGGCTTGCCATGCAAGCCGATCAGCGTGCGCCAGTGAGGAACGCCGCGTGTCGATCGGTGCCGTCGTCGCCATCTATTTCATCGTCTGGTGGACCTCGCTGTTCGCGGTCCTGCCCTGGGGCGTGCGCTCTCAGGCGGAGAGCCGGGACATCACGCCCGGCACCGATCCGGGCGCGCCGGTGCGTCCCGCGCTGCTCAAGAAGGCCTTGGCCACCACTATCGTCGCTGCGGTGATCACGGCCGGCATCGTCTGGCTGATCACGAGCGGCATCGTCTCGCTCGAAGACCTGCCCATGCCCTTCGACACCAAGGAGGGGTGAGCTGGGAACAGGTGAGTTTGACGCACGGGCCATTGGCATAGGCCGCGCGGCACCTGAGCTGAGCTGACCCAAGCGGCCTCCGGTCATTGACCGAGGCCGCTGCGATCAGTGGAGTAGCGCGCTGCCGGGATGGGCTGCGCCGGTAGCGATCGGCCCCTGGAGCGCGAGGCGCAGGAAGCGCTCGCTGGTCACCGCGCGGCCAAACAGGTAGCCCTGCCCAAAGCCGCATCCGCGCTCCTTCAGGAAGGCGCATTGCTCGGGCGCCTCGATACCCTCCGCCACCACGTCGAGCCCGAGCGCGCGGGCGATGGAGATGATGGCGGTGGCGATTTCCGCGTCGGCGGCGCGGGGCAGGTCGTGCACGAAGCTGCGGTCAATCTTTAGCTTGGAGATGGGAAAGCGCTTGAGATAGGCCAGCGACGAATAGCCGGTGCCGAAATCGTCGAGCGCGATGCGTACGCCACTGTCGCGCATGTCATGCAGCTTGCGCTCGGCCGCCGCGGCCGCGCCGAACAGCACGTTCTCGGTGATTTCGACCTCCAGTTGCGCAGCGGGAAGCCCGGTGCGCCGGAGCACGCTTTCCATGTGCTCGCACAGGGCGCCGCGCTGGAACTGCCGTGGCGACAGGTTCACGGCGATGAAATCGAGATTGGCCCCCGCCGCGCTCCATTGCACCATCTGGCGGCAGGCCTCTTCCAGCACCCAGTCGCCCAGGGGCTCGATGAGGCCCGTTTCCTCGGCAAGCGGGATGAAGCGGTTGGGCGGGACAAGGCCATGGGCCGGGCTTTGCCAGCGCACCAGCGCCTCCGCTCCCACGATGCGCCCGCTGGCAAGGTCGACCACCGGCTGGAAGTTCAGGCGGAATTCCTCGCGCACGAGGCCGCGCCTGAGGTCCGCCTCCATCTCCATGCGGACCCGCGCGCTGCGGGTGAGGGCCTGGGTGTAGAAGGCATAGATCCCGCGGCCCTGCGCCTTCGCTTCGGCCAAAGCGGTGTTGGCATGCTGGAGCAACTGGGCGGCATCGTCGGCATCGAGCGGATGGAGGCTGATGCCCACGCTGGCGCCCAGATAGATCTCGCCGCCATCCACCGTGAACGGTCGGGCCAGTTCGTCGATGAGGCGGGTGGCGGCCATGGCCGCATCCTGTGGCCCCTCGATCTCCTCGAGGATCACCACGAATTCGTCGGCGCCGTAGTGTCCGAGGGTCGCATCGGCATCGAGCGCGGTGCGGACGCGATCGGCCGCCGCCTTGAGCACGGCATCGCCGGCAATGTGGCCGAGGCTGTCGTTGACGGTCTTGAAGCGGTCGATGTCCAAGAACAGCACAGCGCAGCTCTTGCCGGCCCGGCTGACCGCCAGGTCAAGGAGGGATGCGAGCAGGGTGCGGTTGGGCAGGTCGGTGAGGGGATCGTAATGGGCGATCCGGTCGAGCTCGAATTCGGAATGCGTGATCCGGGTGATGTCCTGGAACGCGCCCACATAGTTCTGCGGCTTGCCCTTCTCGTCATAGACGGTGCGGATGCTGAGCTGCTGGAGGAAAATCTCGCCGTTCTTGCGGCGGTTCCAGATCTCGCCGTGCCAACTGCCTGTCGAGGTGAGCGCCCCCCACATGCAACGATAGAATTCACGGTCGTGCCGGCCTGAATGCATGGTGCGCATGGTCTGGCCGAGGATCTCGTCCTCAGCATAGCCGGTGATCTGCGAAAACGCCGGGTTTACGGCGGAGACCACCGCGTTGAGGTCCGTCACCACCAGGCCGTCGTGGGAGCTGGCGAACACGGCGGCGGCGAGGCGCAGGTGGCGCTCGCTCTGCTTCTGTGCTGTGACATCCGTGACCATGCCCACCACACGGGTCACGTCACCATCGCCATCACGGGTGGCGAGGCCGCGCCACCGCACGTCGCGATTTGCGCCGTCGGGCCGGGAAATCCGGATGTCGAGATCGACGCCGCGCCCGCCGCGGACGAGATCCTTCCGGGCGGTGGCCACCTTGCGCCGGTCCGCGCCGCGCAGCATCTGGCGAAAGGCCCGCCGCACGTCGATGGAGGCGTCGGGGGCGATGCCGAGGATGTCACGGGCACGGGGCGACAGATGCAGGCCGCCGCTGCGCACATGGATGTCGAACACCCCCTGGTCCGACCCCCTGGCCGCCAGATCGAAGCGTTCCTCGCTTTCCCGCAGGGCCGAGCTGTCGCTGCCGGCCGGTCCCGAGCCCGTCGTGGCGTGCATGAGGGCGACCGGCAGGCCGGCAGCGGCTGCGACGCGGACCATGGCCGCGGGTTTATGGGCTTCGGGTTCACGCCCATCACCGCGCTCTCGCGCTCTCAGGATGAGCTTGCATGCGACCATCACCACCAGCAGAAGCAAGACGCTGGCGAGGACCGCGGTCTGGGGGGAGGTCGAGAGCGGAAGTTCGGTCGCCCCCTGCCATGGCTCTGCCGCCGCTGGGCCGGCCCACGCGGCCAAGACCGCCAGGCCCCATGCAGGGATGGAGAGGAACATGGCACCGCGGGCCCTCATTGTCCCATCTGTCCAGTGCTCCGCCTCACGTCCCGCCGGAAGCACGCCGGCAGGAGCAACGCCATGGCATATTAGTACCTCTATAATGTGGATTTATAGTTCTTTTCCCCATCAGAAACAATGGTTCAGGCATTGCTGCCGGTGCTGCAACCCTGCGTCATTTCGGACTCGGCCGTCGAACCGCACCGCAGGGGCGGAATAGCCGTTCGGCCCACGCCCATGGTTTCGATCTACCGCCACGATCATATGGAGCCTTGTGAGGGCGCCCATCATCCTCCATTTATGGGAGGTGCCCGCCGTCCTTGAAACGGCAAGGCTCGGAGATTACCCATGAGCGTTGCTTCAGAACCGTCCGCCGCAGCCCCGGCCACTTCGCCCGCCAAGCGGAGCCTGCCGCCTGTCATCCGCATCACCGATGCGGCCGCCGACCAGCTGCGCGAGATCCTCGCCGCGGCGGAGCCGGGTACGGCGTTGCGCGTGGGCATCGAGAATGGCGGCTGCGCCGGCATGTCCTACAAAATGGATTTCACCACGCAGATCGCCCCCTTCGACTCGGTCGTCGAGGACAAGGGCGTGAAGGTGGTGGTGGACACCAAGGCCGTGCTCTTCCTGCTCGGCACCGAGATGGACTTCAAGACCGACAAGGTCTCGTCCCAGTTCGTGTTCAACAATCCCAACCAGACCTCTTCCTGCGGCTGCGGAGAATCGGTCGCGATCACGCCGGTCGATACGGGCGCCGCGTCCGGGCAGGGCTGAACAAAGGCTCATTGCTGGGTTCAGCTGCGGTTCATCCGCACGGGGACAAGAGAAGCGCGCGGCGTGCACGCCGCGCCGGCTTCACAGCACGAAAGGTGCCATCTTGACCCCATCTCCTCTCGCCGCCCTTCTGGCGAGCCCCATCTTCGGCGTCGTCGCGCGCCTGCTGCTCACCTTCATTTTCTGGGGCGCGGGCCTCGACAAGCTGATGAATTATCAGGCCACCCTGGCCGAGATGTCGTTCTTCGGCGTCGAGCCCGCGGGCCTGTTCGCACCGGCGGTCATCGCCGTGCTGCTCATCGGCTCCGTCCTGGTGGTGCTGAACCGCGCGGCGTGGCTCGGCTTCGGCATGCTGGCGGTGTTCACGGCGCTGACCATCCCCATCGCCCATCCGTTCTGGGCCATGGACGGCGAAAAGCGGCTGTTCGAGTTCCACGTGGTGGTGGAGCACATCAGCCTCATCGGCGGGCTGATGGTGGGCGCGATCCTGTGCCGGAAGCTGGAGCTGGAGCGCCTGGGGCGCGAGGCGCGCCTCGCGCAGGGCGACGCGCTGGCGCGGAAGGCGTGAAGGCGCGGAAGGTGTGAACGTGCATGGCGGCCGCGTTGCCGGCGGCCGCCATCTTCCCTAAAGTCCCGCTCCCGGTCGTCATCGCGCGTCCGGCCCGGGCGGACGTGGCGAAACCGGTAGACGCACGAGACTTAAAATCTTGCGCCGCAAGGCGTGCGGGTTCGAGTCCCGCCGTCCGCACCAGTTCAGAAAATCAGCCTGCTCCGGCGCCTGACCTACCGGTCGTTGTCGGACAGAGCGCCGCCGCATCGTCGCGATGCGGCGGTCGCTATTGGCTCAGGCTGCGCGGGCGAAGGGCGGCTGGTCCTGCGGCTTGTCGGCCTGGGTGGCGCTCAGGAGCCGGTGCTGGACAAGTTCGGCGACCTCCAGCATCTCGCTGTTCCAGGCGAGGGCGGACTGCTGCAGGAAGGCCGCCTCGCGCGAGAACGCTGCCGTGGGGTTGTGCTCCTTGGCAAGGTCGTTCAGGAGCTGGACCTGCTCCTGCATCTGCCGTCCGACGAACTGCTGCACATGGGCCGACGCGGCCAGCGGACAGTCGAAGAACAGGTTCTTCCATACCGTGAACGGCCAAGCCACAGGCGGCGTGCCGGTGCTGAAGGCGCGCGCCAGGCCTTGAAAAACTGTGGAATCGTTCATGTTGTGTCTCCCGTCGGGCGTTGATCCCCCGATCCGTCCGCGTCCCGATGGGGACGCAGCACTCCCATGACCAGTATCAAGGGGCCTGCGCCGGCTAAGCCTTGCGCGAGGTCAAATGCCTTGCGAACGCGATGCGCAAAAATCACATTTCCAAGGGTTACCCTCGCAAGGGGGTGATTCCATTGTCGCACCCCTTCGCCATCGTGCAAGCGGAGCCGCTGGCTTCCTGCCGCAGCGGCCGGCGAAAGGCGCGATCGTCAACGCATCGTGATGACCCTTTGGGGCCGGGCGATGTACGAGACCGTAAGGTCCGGGGAGAGAGACGCATGTCCCAGTTGCCGCACGGCTTCCGTCAGATCCGCATGGAGCTTGCCCGTGAGAAGGGCCATCCGGAGGGCTCGCGCACTTTCGGCTACAGCTTCGTGGCGCCGCTGAACGCGGCGGGACGCATCGATCCCACCTTGTGGGCGAAGCACCGCGAGGCGTGCCGCGTGGTCCGGTTCCGCCCCGACGAGGCGGACGAGGTGGGCCATCTGGTGCGCCGTCCCGGCGGAAGCTGGGCGTTCCGGTATGACATCCACGGCACCGACGACGACGAGGCCGGCTATCGCTTCGGCGACGAAAGCTTCGAGGTGGGTGAGTATATTTCGGTTCGCGAAGACGACGAGATGCACACCTTCCGTGTGGTGTCGTCCGAGCAGGTGTGAGGCCAAGGCGTACCATTCCGGAAGGCGCGCCGCGTTTTCCGGAGGGATTTGGTAAAAGCCCGCGCGGCGTTGAGCGACACCCTCTCGGCCCCGGTCGAAGGCCGGGGCAGTCGGTATAAGGCGGCCCGCCCTGCAAGGCGGGCCGCCCTTGGTTCAGTAGGACTTGTACTCCGCCTTGCCCCCGGACATGGCGAACTCCTCCTCGGGCGACAGCACCAGCTTGTGGCGGCCGATGGCGGCGAAATAGGCGAGGCCCGCGGCGAACCACAGCGCCACGCCGAGTACCCCGTTGCGATAGATGGGGTCCGACAGCTGGAAGTAGATGGTGACGAGGGCGATGACGATGGTCAGCACCGCCCCCGGGACCCCGAACGGGCTTTTGTAGGGCCGCTCGATGTGGGGCATGTTCTTGCGCATCAGGATGAAGGACAGGGCCTGCATCACGTAGGACAGCATGGCGCCGAACACCGCCATGTTGAGCAGCGTGCCGCCGATGGCCGCCGCACCCGCCTCCGCTCCCAGCGCGAACCAGATGCCGAGCATGATCACGAGGCCGACGATGGCGCCGGCGATCATAGCCACGTGCGGTGTCTTGCGCCCGCCGTGGGTCACGGAAAGGCCGCGCGGGAAGTAGCCGGCGCGGGAGAGCGAATAGATCTGGCGGCCCTGGGCGTAGATGATGGTGTGGAACGAGGCGATCAGCCCGATCACCGCCACGAAGGCGAGCAGCCGGGCGAGCCCGTCGCCATAGATGGCCTTGAAGCCATCCAGCAGCGGCTCCAGCGAGGTGGATAGGCCGAACGCGCCATTCGCGACTGACGAATTGAGCCACAGGATCATGAAGGCGGAGACGATGAGGGTCGCCATGCCCGCCATGATGCCCTTTGGCATGTCAGTCTTTGGGTCCACGGATTCCTCGGCCGCCAGGGGCAGTTGCTCGATGGCGAGGAAGAGCCAGACGGCAAAGGGCAGGGCGGCCAGCGCGCCGGAAAGGCCGAAGGGCAGGAACGGGCCGCCGCCGTTGGGCAGCTCCACCGCCGTGCCGTCCGGTCCGACGCCGATGTTGAGCGCCCAGCGCGAGAAGTTCGCCACTGGCAGGGCGCTCACCCAGAAGGCAACGAGGCAGGCGAGTGCTGCCAGCGTGACCACCAGCGTCACCCGGAACGAGAGTTCCACGCCGGCGATGTTGAGCCCCACGAACAGGATGTAGCCGAAGATCCAGTAGACCGGCTGGAAGGCGGGAGGCGTGCCGAAGATGGAGCCCATGTAGGAGCCGATGAAGGACACCACCACCGCCGGCGTAATGACATATTCCACGTTCTCGCACAGGCCGGTGATGAAGCCGCCCCACGGCCCCATGGTCGTGCGGGCGAAGGAATAGGCCGCCCCCGTATGGGGCAGGGCCGGCGACATCTCGGCGATGGAGAAGGTGAGCCCCAGATACATGATGGCGATGATGACCGCGGCGATGAACATGCCGCCCCAGCCGCCCGACGCGATGCCCAGGTTCCAGCCCGAGAAATGGCCGGAGATCACCGCCCCGACGCCCAGCGCCCAGAGCGACCAGACCCGTGCATGCCGCTTCAGCGCCCGTTGCTCGAAATAGGCGACGTCCACCGTGGTGTACGTCACGCCGGCCTTGCTGCCATCTGCCATGAGACCCAGCCCTCCGTGAAAGGGCGCCGGAGCCACCTCCGCGCCCAGGCTTACGCTCAGGCAACTTTTTTGCCAGTCTGGCAATTTACCTAACGTAATAATCGCAGATTATGAGTCAGCGACTGCCCAGCAGTGCCGGGGCGCGGCCTTCTTCGAGCAGCAGGTCGCTTTCGTCCTTCAGCTCCACGCCGGTGATCTGCCGCCGCAGCGCCTCGCGGATGTGCCAGGCGAGCTTGAAGGCGGCGGCGGTGTAGCTCAGCCCATCGGGGCGCACGTTTGAGATGCAGTTGCGCTCGGCATCGGTGCGGCCGACCTGCGGATCGAAGGTAAGGTAGAGGCCGAGGCTGTCGGGCGAGGACAGGCCCGGCCGCTCGCCCACCAGCAGCACGCAGGCGCGGGCCTTCAGAAGGGCGCCCACTTCGTCCCCCAGCGCCACCCGCGCGCCGGAGGCGATGACCACGGGCGAAAGGCTCCAGCCCTGCTGGGCGATGAAGGGCTTGAAGGCGGCAAGAAGCGGCGCCGTCTGGGCATGGATGGCAGCGGAGGAGAGCCCGTCCGCCACCACCAGCGCCAGATCCACCGGGTCGCCAGCTGCCGCAGCGAGGATGGCGCGGCTCTCGTCGGACAGGCGGCGGCCGAGGTCCGGGCGGCGCAGATAGATGTCCCGCGCCGGCGCAGCGCTGGACACCCGCAGGGTGGCAAAGCCGAGGCTCTCCACCTCGCCGGCCACTGCGTCCGCATCGAACGGTGTATGCACCGCATCGCGGGCTCGGGCATGGGCGAGGGCGAAGCGCAGCACCTCGTCCGTGGGCAGGCTCGCCCCCGTGCGGCCGAGGGCGATGCGCGCGGGGGTGTGGCGGGAGAAGGCGGCCCAGGGATCGCGCGCGATCATGCCGCGCGCCCGGCCACGTAGCCCAGTAGCGGATGGCGCGCATCGGCGGGCAGCAGCCGGCCGTCGGGGGCGGTGATGTCCATGCGCTCCAGCCACGCCTCGAACTCCGGCGCCCGCTTCAGCCCCAGCAGCTCGCGGATGTAGAGCGCATCGTGGAAGGAGGTGGACTGATAGTTCAGCATCACGTCATCCGCGCCGGGAATGCCCATGATGTAGGTGACGCCCGCCGCACCCAGCAGGGTAAGCAGCGTATCCATGTCGTCCTGGTCCGCCTCGGCATGGTTGGTGTAGCAGACATCGACCCCCAGCGGCACGCCCAGCAGCTTGCCGCAGAAATGATCTTCCAGCCCGGCGCGGATGATCTGCTTGCCGTCATAAAGATATTCCGGCCCGATGAAGCCCACCACCGTGTTCACCAGCAGCGGATTGAAGGCCCGCGCCACCCCATAGGCGCGAGCTTCCAGCGTCTGCTGGTCCACGCCGTGATGTTCACCGGCGGAGAGGGCCGAGCCCTGGCCGGTCTCGAAATACATGGCGTTCTGCCCAACCGTGCCGCGCTTCAGCGTGCGGGCGGCGTCGGCACCCTCGGCGAGCACCTTGAGGTCGATGCCGAAGGAGCGGTTGGCCCCTTGGGTCCCGGCAATGGACTGGAACACCAGGTCCACCGGCGCGCCGCGCTCCATCAGGCCGATAGAGGTGGTCACGTGGGTCAGCACGCAGCTCTGGGTGGGGATCTCGAAGCGGGTGATGACCTCGTCCATCAGCTTCAGCAGGCGGTCGATGACGGGAAGGCTGTCGGAAGCGGGATTGATGCCAATCACCGCGTCGCCGCAACCATAGAGCAGGCCGTCGAGGATGGCGGCGGAGACGCCGGCGGCGTCGTCCGTCGGGTGGTTGGGCTGCAGGCGCACCGCCATGGTGCCGGGCAGGCCGATGGTGTTGCGGAAGCGCGTGACCACCCGGCATTTCTTCGCCGCGAGGATGAGGTCCTGGTTGCGCATGATCTTGGACACGGCGGCCGCCATCTCCGGCGTCAGGCCGATCGCCAAACCGGCGAGGACCTCCGATGTTGCCTCATGGGACAGCAGGAAATCGCGGAAATCGCCTACCGTCATGGCAGACACCGGCGCGAAGGCGGTGCCGTCGTGGCTGTCGAGGATGAGGCGGGTGACCTCGTCGGTCTCGTAAGGCACGAGGGCCTGCGAAAGGAACGCCTTCAGCGGCACTTCGGCGAGGCACATCTTGGCCGCCACGTTCTCCTCGGCGGTGGCGGCGGCGATGCCCGCCAGCATGTCGCCGGATCGCGGCGGCGTCGCCTTGGCCATCAGCTCCTTCAGGTCCGCGAAGACGAAGGATTTCGCGCCGATGCGATGCACGTAAGCCATGGCGGTCTCCACGCTCTGTCCGGGGCAGGGACCTCTTTTCCTGCAACAAATATGCCTCTGGGGAAACTGGCTTGTCGGCGCCGCGCGTTATTTCGGCACGCCGTTGATGACGAAGAGCGCGTTGAGGAACTGGTCCGGCGGGAATTTGCCGAAGCTCCTGGCATAGATGTCGCGGATACGCTCGGTGCGGTAGAGGTCCGCGAGCGTCGCGTCCACCACCAGGCGGAAGGCCTGGTCGCCGCGGGGCAGGGCGAGGGCGTAGGTCTCGAAGGTGAAATACTGGTCGGAGAGGCTGAGGCGGTTGCCTGCCGGGCTGTTGGCGATCAGGTAGTTGAGGATGCCGCGATCGCCGAAATAGGCGTCGAGCTTGCCGTCTGCGAGCTGCTTGAGCCCGTCCGGATGGTCGGTGACGGTGACGATATCGGCGGCAATGCGCATCTGCCCGAGGGTGGAGCGCAGGGTCTCCTCGGTGGTGGTGCCGCGCAGCACGCCCACCTTCTTGCCCTTGAGGTCCTCCAGCCCCTTCACCGGCGTGCCGCGGGTGACCACGCCCGCCCCGTCCAAGAAGGTGGGCAGCGAGAAATCCACCAGCGCCCGCCGCGACATGGTCATGGAGGACGGCTCGCACAGGATGTCGATACGCCCGTCGCGCACCGCCTCGAAGCGGTCCTCGGCCGTGACCTTCACATAATCCACCTTCATGGCCGGCAGCTTCAGCGTCCGCTTCACCCCGTCCGCCACCTCGCGGCATAGGTCTACGATATAGCCCGAGGGCTGGCCGTTGGCGGCGGCGTAGGAATAGGGCGGGGCGAACTGGCGATAGCCGATGCGGAAGGCTTCGCCGCCCGCCACCCGGTCGAGGGTCTGGGCCCCGGCTGGAACCGCGAAGGCGGCGAGGATCGCCAGCGCCGCGAGGGCCGTCGACAGGCCTCGCATGGGGACGCTCGCACCTGCTGATTGACCGGTTCTTGTCGCCATGCCCATTCCCCCCGAGGTCTCGCCATCAAGCTCCCACCCGCGGCGCGATCTTGCCGTGCGCGGCGCGTCCCGCCAAGGGCCGCGTCGTTAGCGTTGCCGAATGCGGCCTGTTCCCTCCTGCACAAGTGGAAGCCGCGCGGGTCCCGGGCCGGTGAGAAGCCACGCGGCTGCGGCACCAAGGCCTTCGGTCCAGTGCGAAAGGCGGCTTGGTCGAGGTGGCGATTTATTATATCTCATGGAATATAGCTTAAGCGCGCCTCATGTTTCGGCGCCTGCATTGTCCGGGGGAATTTCCATGAACGGATTGCTTAATCGGCGCGCGCTGCTGGGCGCGCTCGCAGGCTCCGCCGGGGCGCTCGCCCTGCCGAAGCTGCCGGCGCTGGCGGCCCCGGCGCAGGGGCTCGAGATTCTCGGTGCGCCCAATGGCTCCACCATCGTGCTGCTGCGCCTCATCCAGTCCGGCGCGCTCGATCAGGTGGCGCCCGGCGCCGCCTTCCGCCTGTGGCGCGACACGGACGAACTGCGCGCCGCCATCGTCTCCGGCCGCACCAGCCTTTTCACCACCCCCACCCATGTGCCAGCGAACCTCGCCAATCGCGGCCTGCCGCTGAAGCTGTTCGCCATCCTGTCCATGGGCCATCTGTTCGTGGTCTCGGCGGATGAGAGCATCAAGTCGTTCAAGGACCTCGCCGGCAAGGAACTGGTCGGCTTCTTCAAGAACGACATGCCCGACCTCGTCTTCCGTTCCATCGCCAAGGGCTATGGCATGGACCCGGACAAGGACATGACCATCACCTATGTGCGCACCCCCATGGAGGCGGCGCAGATGCTGGCCGCCGGGCGCGCCACTACCGCCATCCTCTCCGAGCCGCCGGCCACCGCGGCCATCATGATGGCGAAGAAGGAGGGCCGCACCCTCAACCGCGCCATCAGCCTGCAGGAGGACTGGAAGGCGCAACACAAGGGCCTCGGCCTGCCCATGGCCGGCATCGCCATGCACGAGCGGCTGATCGAGCAAAGCCCGGAGCTGATCGCGGCGCTCGGCGCCGGCCTGCCCGGTGCCCGCGACTGGGTGATGGCCAACAGGCCGGAGGCGGGCCAGCTCGCCGAGCAGAAGATGGACGTGAAGGCCCACATGTTCGCCAATGCCCTCGACCACTTCAACGTGGTGGCCGAGCCGGCGGCGCAGCAGAAAGCCGGGCTCATCGCCTTCTACGAGACGCTGCTGGCCTTCGAGCCGGATGCGCTGGCCGGTAAGCTGCCGCCCGACAGCTTCTACGTGAATTTCTGAGGCACCCATGGCCCGTCCCGGCTTTCGCACAGCCGCCGCGCGTGCGGCGTGGACAGCGGCGGGCCTCGGCCTCCTCGCCCTCGCCTGGCAATGGGGCGCCACTGCTTTCGGTCCTTTCGTGCTGCCGAGCCTTCAGGACACAGGACAGGCCATGGTCCGCCTGGTGGCGAGCGGTGTCGCCGGCCCGGCGCTTCTTGCCACCCTCGTCCACGCCCTCGGCGGGTGCCTTGCAGGCGGCTTGGTTGGGCTGGTGCTGGGCATCGCCGGCGGGCTGGTTCTGCCGGTGGGGGCCATGTCCCGCCCGGTGTTCACGGCGCTGCTGGGCACGCCGCCCATCGCCTGGGTGGTGCTGGCGCTGCTGTGGTTCGGCCCCGGCGGCGCGGCGGCGGGCTTCACCGTGGCGATCACGGCGGCGCCCATCCTCTTCCTTGCTGCGCTGGAGGGCGTCGCCAGCCGCGATCCGGCCCTCACCGAGATGGCGCTGCTCTATCGCGCGCCGCCGCTCCAGCGCCTCACTGACCTCGTGCTGCCGGCGCTGGCCGACTTCCTGTTGCCGGCGCTGGCCACCGCGCTCGCCTTCTCTTTCAAGGTGGCGGTGATGGCGGAAGTGCTCAGCGGCGCCGACGGGGTCGGCGGCGGCCTCGCCACTGCCCGCTCCCATTTCGATCTTGCCGCCACCATGGCGTGGATCGTGCTCGCGGTCGTCGTGCTGTTGGTCGCCGACGCCATGCTGCTGGCGCCCCTGCGCGGCTGGCGGGCGTCGCGGGAGGGCCGGGTCGGCGCCCGGGCAGAGGCCTGATCATGCTGGCGCTGGAGCGGCTACATCTCGCCTTCGATGGCGCGCCTGTGCTGGCGGGCATCGATCTGGTGGTGAAGCCCGGCGAACTCGTCGTGTTGCTCGGCCCCTCCGGCTGCGGCAAGACCAGCCTGCTGCGCCTCGCCGCCGGCGTTGAGGCGGCTCAGGCCGGGCGGGTGGCCAACGGCTTCGCGCGCACCGCCATGGTGTTCCAGGATCCCCGGCTGATGCCCTGGGCCAACGCGCGCGACAACGCCGCCTTCGGCCTCAAGGCGCTTGGAATGGCCAAGGCGGAGCGCCGCGCGGCCGCCGAGGCGATCCTGCGGCGGCTCGGCCTGAGCGCCGCCGATCTCGGCAAGCGGCCGGCGCAGCTCTCCGGCGGCATGCAGCAGCGGGTCGCCATCGCCCGCGCCTTCGCGCTAAGGCCGGACCTGGTGCTGATGGATGAGCCGTTCTCCGCCCTCGATGTGGGCCTGCGCGGCGATCTTCAGGCCCTGCTGCGGACCGAGGTGGAAGGGGCGGGGGCGGCGGCCCTGTTTGTCACCCACGACATCACCGAGGCCGTGCGCCTCGCCGACCGCATCGTGGTGCTGTCCCCCCGTCCGGCGCGGGTGGTGGTGGATCTCCCGCAGCAGCCGATCCGCCCCGAGGCCGCGCCCGGAGCGGTGTTCGAGGCCGCTGCCGCCCTCCTGAGGCGGCCGGATGTGGCGGCAGCGCTTGCCGCGCCGGTGATGGCGGGAGCGCCTTTGCGGAGCGATCTCCCTTTATTCCCAAGCCTCGGCAAGCCTGCTCCGGTACGCTGAAAGCGGCTCCTATCCCCGAACCGGATCGGAGGCCGCCGCCCGGCGCACCCGCTCGGCGAAGCGCGCGACGGCGTCCTGCTCCAGCGTGCGCTGGATGGCCTTTGCCGCCACCACCCCGTCCGCCATGGAGGTGGCGCAGCAGGGATGCATGCGCTGGGCGATCTCGCCGATGGCGTAGAGGTCGGGGATGGAGGTCTCGCAATCCGCGCTGGTCTCCACGAAGCCGCGCGGATCGCGGGCAAGGTCGAGGTGCCGGGCATAGGGCAGGTAGGGCTCCCAGCCGTACAGCACCACGATGCGGTCGAAGCGCCGGCCTGCCACCTCGGGGATTTCGGGGGCCACCGGATAGGTGCCGATGCGCACGTCCGCGGGGGGCACCTTTTCCAGGAACTCGCGTCGGGCGCGGATGGTGCGGGCATAAAGGGTGACGCGGTCCGCCCCGCGCTTGCGCACGAAGATGTAGTTCTCGAAGGCATTGTCGCCGCCGCCGAGGATGGCGACGGATTGCTGCTCGAAATCCGCGTTGAACATGGTGCGGCCGGGCCCGATGATCACCTCGTGGGATTCCGTGAAGCCGCCCTTCACCGGCCGCACCCCCGAGGCCAGCACGCAGGTGCGCCCGAGCAGCGTCTCGCCGCCCGCCGTGGTGATGCGGAAGCCGCCCTCCACCACCTCCAGCGCGGTGACGGATTCACCGAGGCGGCAGACGATGTCGTGCTCCATCACGTGGCGATGGATGTCGGCGGCGACCTCGAACCCGGTCTTGTCGCGGACCGGGGCCATCCACTTGTTGGGATAGGGATTATCGTTCTGCAGGCCGCCCAGGACCTGCCTGCGCTCGATGATGCAGGGGCGGAAGCCGAGCATCTTCAGCCACAGGGCGCATGACGCCCCCGCTGGCCCCCCGCCGATGATCACCGCGTCGAACATAGGCTCCCGCCGCCGTCGTTACCGTCATTCCGGATACGAAAGCTTATGCGAGGTGGATCGCTGCGGCTAGCCAGGGGCCGTCGGGACGGATCGGAATGGCCGCCCGGCGGGGGCGGGTGAACCGCCTCCGCCGGGCCAAGCGCAGACCGGAGCGGGATGAGGCACCCCGGCCTGCGCGTCTCTCACTGAAGGTCGATGAGGATCTTCAGTTCCGTTCCAGCCGGGCTCAGCAGGGCCTCGAAGCCGTTTTCCACCACCTCGTCGAGGCGGATGCGGCGGGTCACCACCTTCTCCGCCGGCAGGATGCCGCCGCCGATGAGGGCGGCGACGCGCGGCCACATGAGCGTCGTGTAGCACCACGAGCCGCGGACATCGATGTCCTTGAACGTAATGGTGAATCCATCCACGGCGGGCTTGCCCACGTGGAGGCCCACCTGCACCACCACGCCCTGCCGGCGCACCGCATCGATGCAGGTGCCAAGCGCCGCCTCGGCGCCTACGCACTCCAGCGCCACGTCGACGCCCACGCCGCCCTCGGTCTGGTCGCGGATGGCCTCCGGCACCTTGTCCGAGCGGGGGTTCAGGGTGATGACATCGGGCAGGATCTGGCGGGCCATGGCGAGGCGGTTGTCATTGGTATCGCTAAGGAAAATCCGGGTTGCCCCGGCCGCCCGCGCCGCCAGCACCTGCAATTGGCCGATGGGGCCGGCGCCGGTGACGAGCACGCTGTCGCCGGGCTTCACGCCGCCGCGCTCGGCCGCATAGACGGTCACGGCGGTGGGCTCGATGAGGGCGGCCTGTTCGTCGCTCACGCTGTCGGGCACGCGGAACACGTTGTAATCATTGACAAGCGAGTATTCCGCCATGCCGCCCCACGGCCATGCGAGGCCGATGATGGCGAGGCTCTCGCTCAATTGGTAGAGGCCGCGCTGGCCGAAATAATCATCCCTCGGGGAGACCATGGGCTGGACCGCGACCCGGTCGCCAACGGCCACGTTGGTGACCGAAGATCCAATAGCCACAACGGTTCCACCGTATTCATGGCCCAGGATCTGGGGGGCCTTGGCGCCGGTGTAGGGGTGGGGCTGGGTGGGTATGAAGATGGGGCCGGCGGCATACTCATGCAAATCGGTGCCGCAGATGCCGCAAAAGCGATTGTGCACAAGGACTTGGCGGGGACCCGGCTGGTCGGGAGGGGCGGGGATGTCTTCGACGCGCACGTCGCGGCGGGCGTGGAAGCGGGCGGCCTTCATGGGCGTTTCTCCTTCATTTATCGTTGGTTAGGGCGTCGTAGGCGGCCAAGGCCTTGCCGGCGTAGACGGCGGCGGGGCCGCCGCCCATCTCGATGGCCACGGCCAGCGTCTCGGCCAGCTCCTCGCGGCTGGCGCCATGGCTTTTGGCATTGGAAACATGGAACAAAATGCAATCGCCGCAGCCCTTGTGGACGGCGATGGCCAGCGCCATCAGCTCCTTGACCTTGGGCGAAAGGTTCCCGGACTTCGACGCCTCCGACATCAGGTTGCGGAACGCGCCCATGACCTGCGGCAAGGCTTTGCCGAGGGTGGCAAACCGAAGGTTCATGGACTTCAGCTCGTTCGATATCGACTGCTCGCTCATCGTCTCTCTTTCGCTCAGGTGAAGACCATGCCGCCGTCCACCAGCAGGGACTGGCCGGTCATGAAATCGGAGGCGGAGGAGGCGAGGAAGCGCGCCACGCCCACCAGGTCGGCCGGGGTGGAGGGCCGGCCCAGCACGGCGCCGGCGGCGAAGGTGTCGAACGCCTCGTTGTCGTGGCTGGTGAGGCCGCTGTCGCGGAAGCCCTTGTCGATGGTCTTCCACATGTCGGTGGCCACCACGCCGGGGCAGAAGGCGTTGGCGGTGATCCCGTCCTTGCCGAAGGCGCGGGCGGCGGCCTGGGTCAGGGCCACCACGGCGAACTTGCTGGCGCAGTAGTGGGCCAGCGGCTCATAGCCCTGCTTGGCGGCGATGGAGGCGGTGTTGACGATCTTGCCGCCGCCCTTGCCATTTTTTGCCTGTACCTTGAACGTCTTGATGGCCTCCTGCATGCCGATGAGCACGCCGAGCGCGTTCACGTCGGTGACGAAGCGCCAGTCGTCCTCGGTGATGTCGAGGAAGGGCCGGGTCTGGGCCACCCCGGCATTGTTGAACAGCACGTCGAGCCGGCCGTGGGCGGCCACGGCCTGGTCGAGAAGGGCGCGCACCTGCGCCCGCTGGCGCACGTCCACCGCCACGGCGATGGCGGTGCCCCCGGCGGCGGTGATCTCGCCGGCCACGGTGCGGGCGGCGGGCTCCGAGAGGTCGGCCACGGTGATGCGGGCGCCATCCGCCGCGAGCGCCTTTGCGATGGCGGCGCCGATGCCACCGGCCGCGCCGGTGATGACGATGCTCTTGTCCTTCAGGCTGGGCATGGTTCCTCCTTGATTATGATTGCCGGCCCCGTTCGACCGCGCGCCGCCGCCGGCCGTCCGGGGAAGGACGGCCGCGGGCGCCGTAGGACGTTGTCGTGGTCCGGGGGCCGGGTGGCTTTCAGCGGCCGATGTGGTCGAGCAGCAGCTCGTTGACCTTGTTCGCCTTTTCCATCTGCACCATGTGCCCGGCCTCGCCGAGCACCTCCGCCCTGGCCCGCTCTCCGAGAGCCTGGGCATGGGCGGGCGGGATCACCTTGTCGCTGGCGCCGAAGACCACGAGCACCGGCACATCCGCCGCCTTCAGCCTGTCGGCGAGGATTTCGCTCTGCCGGTTGGCGGGGAACAGGCTCGTGGAGAGTGCCTGCAAGGCCTCGTCTACCCCGTCGAGGCGCTTGTACTTCAGGATGTCTTCCACCAGCTGGCGGGTGACCGTGCCGGGATCGTAGAAAAGCTGTTCCAGCACCGGCTTCATGTCGCGGCGGGACGAGCCGGCGACGAAGCCGTCCGTATAGCCACTGTTGATCTCGGCCCCGAGCCCGGCCGAGCCGATGAGGCCGAGGGAGGCGACCCGCCCCGGCTGGTCCAGCGCGGTGCGCATGGCCACGGCCCCGCCCATGGAATGGCCGACCAGATGGGCCTTCCCGACGCCGACCTTGTCCATGAAGGCGAGCACCGCGCCGGAGAGCCAGCCAAGGCTCGCCTCGCCGATGGCCTTGTCGGACTGGCCATGGCCCGGCAGGTCGAGGGCATAGACCGTGCCCGCCCCGGCCAAGGCGTCGATATTGAACAGCCAGTTGTCGAGGTCGCCGCCGAAGCCGTGGATGAGCACGATGGCGCGCTCGCCCTCGCCGCGTTTGGCATAGCGCAGGCGGCCGAAGGGTGTGTCCGCGAACTCGTATTTCGGCCCGCTCTCTTCCGCCGCGCCGTCGTCCTCGGCGGGAGCGGCATAGCCGGCCACGAAGGCGTCGATCTCGTCGTCGCTCACCTCTTCGTCGGCGATGACGCCGATGAGGGCCTTCACCGGATAGATGGTGTCGCGGGCGCCGATGGCGCGGCGCAGGATGCCGGCATCGCCCGCCTCCACCACGCCGGCGATCTTGTCGGTTTCGACCTCGAGGATTTCATCGCCGACGGAGATCTTCGTGCCGGGCGGCTTGAGCCAGCCCGTGACCTTGCCCTCCGACATGGACAGGCCCCACTTGGGCATGACGATGGGCTTGATGCGGGTGTCCAGCATTTGGTGTCCTCAAAGGGGGGGAGACGGATCGGTCGTCTCGTGGGTTTCGGTTTCGGTGGATGCGGCGGGCGGGGTGGGGCGCGCCGGAGGCAATTGAGAGCCGGAGAACCCTCTCCCGACCGAAGCCGGATGTTTCCGGCTTCGGTCCTTAGGAGCTGAACTCAGCAACAGCAGAGTCCGGGCGCGGGAGGGCAGGGTGGGGGAAGGCTGCTTCCGCATGTCCGCCCGTTGGTGCTTTGGCCCCGGCGCCTCTGCCCCCTCCCCATCCCTCCCCCGCAAGCGGGAGAGGGGGCCGCGTTGCGTGGGGTAGAGGGCGCGGTCTGCATCCGCTGGAGCCGGCGAACCCTCTCCCGCACCGAAGCCGGATGTTTCCGGCTTCGGTCTTTGAAAGCCGAACTCGGCAACAGCCGAGTTCGGAGTTGGGAGGGCAGGGTGGGGGGAGGCCGTCTCCGCCATCCCGCCTCCGGTGTTCTGCCCCGGCGCTCTGCCCCCTCCCCACCCCCCGCGAGCGGGAGAGGGGGCGGCGTCGCACGGGAAAAAGGGCAAGGCTTCGCCTCCCCTTGTCCCCCTCACGCCGCCAGCGCGTGGGGAACGGTCTTCAGCACCGCGCCGGCGATGGCCTCGGCGGTGGGGATGTAGAGGTCCTCCAGCGTGGGCGAGAACGGCACCGGCGTGTGCGGCGCCGTCACCATCTGCGGGGCGGCCTTGAGCGCGCCGAAGGCATGCTGCGCCACATAGGCGGCGATGTCGGTGGCGATGGAGCAGCGCGGATGGGCCTCGTCCACCACCACCAGGCGGCCGGTGTTCTCCACGCTCTCGATCACCGTGTCCCAGTCGATGGGTGAGAGGGTGCGCAGGTCGATCACCTCCGCCTCGATGCCGTGCTGGCGCGACAGGGTGGCCGCCGCATCCACGGCGCGGTGGACCGTGAGGCCGTAGCTGACGATGGTCACGTCCTTGCCGTCGCGCACCACGTTGGCCTCGCCGAACGGGATGGCGTAGGCCTCGGTGGGCACGTCCACCTCGTGGCCGTAGAGGTTCTTGTGCTCGCAGAAGATGACAGGGTCGTCGTCGCGGATGGACTGGATCAAAAGGCCCTTGGCGTCATAGGCGTTGGAGGGGCACACCACCTTCAGCCCCGGCACGTGGGTGAACATGGGGGTGAGCATCTGCGAATGCTGGGCGGCGGCGCGGAAGCCCGCCCCCACCATGGCGCGGATGACCACGGGGGTCTTGGCCTTGCCGCCGAACATGTAGCGGAACTTCGCCGCCTGGTTCAGGATCTGGTCGAAGCACACGCCCATGAAGTCGAGGAACATGAGTTCCGCCACCGGGCGCATGCCGCAGGCGGCGGCGCCCACCGCCGCGCCGATATAGGCGCTCTCCGACAGGGGCGTGTCGAGCAGGCGGTTGCCATGCTTGGCATAAAGCCCCTTGGTGACGCCGAGCACGCCGCCCCACGCATCCTTTTCCCCCGGCGCGCCGGAGCCGCCGACGATATCCTCGCCGAGCAGGATGACGCTGGGGTCGCGGCGCATTTCAAGATCGAGGGCTTCATTGATGGCCATCTTGAAGCTCAACTTGCGAGCCATGGTGTTTCCTTCCGGATTATCTTGATTGATCAGTAGGAGACGTAGACGTCGCTGAGCAGGTCCCGCGCCGCCGGCAGGGGCGCCGCCTTGGCGGAGGTCACCGCGTCGTCGATGAGGCTTGCCACCTCGCGGTCGAGGAGGGCGATGTCGGCCTCCTCCAGCGCGCCGGCCGAGGTGACGCGATCGGCGAAGATCTTCAGGCAGTCGCGGTTGGCGCGGTTAAACTCGTTCTCGCCCTTGGCCTTGTAGGTCTGGCTGTCGCCCTCGAAATGGCCGAAGAAGCGGCTCATCTTGCATTCCAGCACCGCCGGGCCGCCGCCCGCGCGGGCCTTGGCGATCAGCTCGCCCGCCGCCTTGTGCACGGCGAAGAAATCGGTGCCGTCCACGCTCACCGCCGGCAGGCCGAAGCCGGTGGCGCGGTCCACGTAAGAGTCCACCGCCGTGGCGTAGGTGACGGAAGTTGCTTCCGCATAGCCGTTGTTCTCGATCACGAAGATCACCGGCAGGTTCCAGATGGCGGCAAGGTTCATGCTTTCCAGTACAGTGCCCTGGTTGGCCGCGCCGTCGCCGAAGAAGGTGATGCCCACCCCGCCATCGCCCCGGAACTTGGCCGCGAGCCCGGCGCCGCAGATCAGGGGCGCGCCGGCGCCGAGGATGCCGTTGGCTCCCATCATGCCCTTGGACAGGTCGGCGATGTGCATGGAGCCGCCCTTGCCGCGGCAGGATCCGGTCTCCTTGCCGTAGATCTCGGCCATCATCTCCCCCACGTCCACGCCCTTGGCGATGCAGTGGCCGTGGCCGCGATGGGTGGAGGCGATGCGGTCGATGTCGGTGAGGTGCATCATCACGCCGGTGGCGCAGGCCTCCTCGCCGGCATACAGGTGCACGAAGCCGGGGATGTCGCCCTTGGCGAACTCCACATGCAGCCGCTCCTCGAAATCGCGGATGGTCCGCATGGTGCGGTAGGCCTCAACGAGCTGGTCCCTGGGCAGCGGTATGGGATTGTTGGACAGGGCGCTTGGCGTCGGTTCAGGCATGCTCTTCTCCTCCTGAGGGACGGGGAGGGCGGTTCGTCCCGACTCCCGCACCGGCAGGGCCGGGCTGGGGCAATATCGGGCATCCTCTCCGTTGATTTTTGCTTTGGCTGGACTTGAGCAAGCGGCGGGCCAGTTGCCGGATTTCGTGAAAAAGCTTGCCACCGAACGCACGTTGCATTGCAGCATGGGCGCGCCAGTGCTGCACCCTCACCACAGGTGAGGCGGCGAATGCCACAGGTGTTGCAGCCTCAACTTGGCCGTGGGCGGTCTGCGTTGCGGCACGACTTGGCGATGCGCGCGCGGGCAGGCTTGCCGCCGCCGCCGATCAGGGCGAGACTTCCGGCAAAACGAACGGTCTGGGAGGATCGTCATGAAGCTGGAGCAGGCCGCGCACATCGATGAGCTGGTGCGCGCGGCGAGCGGGCACGGCTCGCGCCGCGATGCCATCATCGAGGCGTCGTGGCGGCGCTGCGTCAACGAGCACAACCTCGACCCGGTGGTGCTGCGCGACCCGTGCATCGTCACCAATGCCCGCCTGCGCGAGCACCAGGAGGCCATGGACGAGTTCCTGCACACCGCGCGCTTCGGGGTGGAGACGCTCTATCGCGAGGTGGCGGGCCTCGGCTACGTGCTGCTGCTCACCGATGCCAAGGGCATCACGGTGGACTTCATCGGCGATCCCACCTTCGACAGCAATCTCATGCGCGCCGGCCTCTATCTCGGCGCCGACTGGAACGAGCCCCACGCCGGCACCTGCGCGGTGGGCACCTGCATCGCCACCGGCGAGGCGCTGGTGGTGCACCAGTCCGACCATTTCGACGCCACCCACATCCCGCTCACCTGCACTGCGGCGCCCGTGTTCGATCCCAGCGGCGCGCTGGCGGCGGTGCTGGACATCTCCGCGCTGCATTCGCCGCAGCCGAAGGAAAGCCAGTATCTGGCGCTGCAGTTCGTGAAATCCGTCGCCCACAAGATCGAGACGGCGCACCTGCTCAACCGCTTCCGCCGCGAATGGATCGTGAAGCTCGCCCCCTCGCCGGAATTTGCCGACGTGGACCCGGCCTATGTGCTGGCGGTGGATGGATCGGGCCGCATCCTCGGCTTCAACAACCGCACCCGGCAGTTAATGATGCGCGAGTTGGAATGCCGTCCCGCCCTGGCCGACGGGCGTCCGCTGGCGGGCCGGCCCCTGTCCGAGTTCTTCGACCTTCAGGTGGACGACCTGCCGCGCCTCATTCCCTCCCGGCCGGCCTCCCAGCGCATGGTGCGCCTCGCCATCAGCGGCACGCCCCTGTTCGCGCAGGCCCAGCAGCCACCTGCTCGGATCGCCTCGCCGTCGCCGGTCGCCCCCGCGCCGGTCCTGCCCAAGCCGCTGGAGGCGCTCACCCGCGGCGATGGCGCCATGCTGGAGGTGGCGGCGCGGGCGGCCAAGCTCGTCAACACCCAGATGAGCCTGCTCATCTGCGGTGAGACCGGCACCGGCAAGGAGCATCTGGCCAAGGCCATCCATGCCGCCAGCGGGCGCGCCGGCAAGCCGTTCGTGCCGGTGAACTGCGCGGCGCTGCCGGAGACGCTGATCGAGGGCGAATTGTTCGGCTACGAGCCGGGCGCCTTCACCGGCGCCGCCACCAAGGGCAAGCGCGGCCTGGTGATGGAGGCGGACGGCGGCACGCTGTTCCTCGACGAGATCGGCGACATGCCGCTCACCCTCCAGACCCGCCTGCTGCGGGTGCTGGCCGAGCGCGAGGTGACGCCCATCGGCCGCACCCGGCCGGTGCCGGTGAACATCCGCGTCATCGCCGCCACCCACCGCGACCTCATCGCCGAGGTGAAGGCCGGGCGCTTCCGCGAGGATCTGTATTTCCGCCTCAGCGGCGGCGTGCTCACCTTGCCGGCCCTGCGCCAGCGGGCCGACCTCGATTGGCTGGTGGCGCGGTTCCTGGCGGAGCGGGGCGGGGTGCTGCGGGTGCCGTTCGAGCTGTCGGGAGAGGCGCGGGCGGCGCTCCATGCCTATGCCTGGCCCGGCAACATCCGCGAGCTGGCCAATGCGCTGGACTATGCCTGCGCCGTGGCGGGCGATGCCGTCATCGCCTGGGACGACCTGCCCGACCGCATCCGCCACGCGGCGCCGGCCCCGCTCACGTCGCCTGACGCGGCCCATGCCGTGGCAGCCCTTGCCGGGCCTGCGGCACCGGGTGGGTCCGGCGCGGATGAGCGCTGCGCCTTGCTGGCGCTCCTCACCGCCCAGCACTGGAACGTCTCGGCCGTGGCCCGCGCGCTGGGGGTGGACCGCACCACCATCCACCGCCGCATGCGGCGCTTGGGCATCACATCGCCAAGGCATGGGGGCGAGGGGCTGAACCGAGGGTAGTCCGGAGCTTCAAAACGGGCGGTTTCGCATGGCGCGATCGGCTCCCTCTCCCGCCCGAACTCGGCTGTTGTCGAGTTCGGTTCCTAGGAGCCTGTTTAGAAATTCGAAAAGGCGCGACCGCAATCACCCTCGTCATGCCCGGGCTTGACCCGGGCATCCACGCCGCGCCGCTTGCGCTCACCTACGAAAATTCTGCCCAGCCTCACCGCGTGGATGGCCGGGTCGAGCCCGGCCATGACGGTGATAAAGCGCTTGCGAGGGCAACAGGCGTTCATCCGAGCAAATTTTCAAACAGGCACTGGGAGCGAGGCCGGAAACATCCGGCCTCGTGCTGGGGAGGGTTCACACCGTGCCCGGTCCTGACGGCGAGGATGACAGCGGGGCTGCTTTAACTCCCCACCCCCTCACGCCATCAGCATGCGGGCCATGTCGGCGCCGGCGAGCGGCCGGCCCAGCGTCCGCGCGGCGTCGCAGGCGCGCTGCACCTGGGCGGCGTTGTCCGGCGCCAGCGTGCCGTCGGGGGCAAACAGGTTGTTCTCGAAGCCCACGCGCACATGCCCGCCCAGTCCCGCCGCGACCGTGGCGCAAGCGTTCTCCTTGGGGCCGAAGGCGCACATGGACCACAGGGGCGTCGTATCCGCCCCCGCCGCGAGGAAGGGCAGGAGGTCGGTGGGCTGGGACACCTGTCCGGTGGTGTAGCGCCCCAGCACGAACAGCGGGAAATCCTGTCCTTCGCCCAGCACGCCGCGCGCCTTGAGGGCGGCATAGCGCACCACGTCGTCGGCGCTGTAGAGGATGATCTGCGTGAAGATGCGCTCGCGCCGCACGAAGGTGAAGAAATCCGCCGCCGCCGTCTCGGCCGCGTCATCGGGAATGATCTCCCGGAGCGCCAGCGACACCGCCTCCGGCTTCACCGCGCGCACCACCGCCATCTGCTCCGGGGCCTTGTAGCGGCCCGCCGCCTCCGAGGTGATCTGGAGCACCAGACGGTCGCCCACCGCCGCCCTTATGGCGGCCGAGGCATCGCGATAGGCGTCCGCGTCCAGCAGATGGCGGCCCTCGGCGTCGCGCACATGGAAATGCAGCAGCGCAGCGCCGGCCTCCAGGCTCTCGGCCGCCGCGCGGGCGAGGTCCGCCGCGCTCATGGGCAGGGCCGGGTGGTCCGCCTTGGTGCGGGTGGCGCCATTGGGGGCGTTGGCGACAATGAGGGGCGGCCAGTCGAAGGCGGACACGGGGGCGGGGTCAGCGGCGGTCTTGGTCATGGGAGCCTTTTGGGGGGAGCCCGTTTTGGGGGCTTGGGGGAACCTTGCGCGGGATTACTCCGCAGCCGTGAGGCCGAGACGCTTCATGCGGTCGGACAGGGTCTTGCGGGGGATGTTGAGGGCCTGCGCCGCCGCCGAGATGCGCTGGCCCGACGCCTTCAGCGCATCCTCGATGACGAGGCGCTCCACCCGGTCCAGAAGCTCGTTGAGGCCGGGCGTCGCGGCCCCGCCGGCGGCGAAATCGGGGGCGAGGAAGCCCAGCATGTGGCGCTCGGCGGCGTTCTTCAATTCGCGCACATTGCCCGGCCAGTCGGCCAGCATGAGCGCACGGCGCAGCGATGGGGGAACCTCCGTCACCGGCCGCTGGTACTTCACCGCCGCCTGCACCACGAACAGCTCGAACAGCAGGGGAATGTCCTCCCGCCGCTCGCGCAGGGGCGGCAGCACCAGCTTCACCACGTCGAGGCGGAAGCACAGGTCCTTGCGGAAACGGCCGGCATCGGCGAGGGCGGCAAGGTCCTCCTTGGTGGCGGCGATTACCCTGAGGTCCTCCGGCACGGCGGTGTTGGAGCCGAGCCGCTCGATCTTGCGGTCTTGCAGCACGCGCAAGAGCTTCACCTGCATGGCGAGCGGCATGCTCTCCACCTCGTCGAGGAAGAGGGTGCCGCCGCTCGCGTGCTCGATCTTGCCGATGCGCTTCTTGCCCGCGCCGGTGAAGGCGCCGGCCTCGTGGCCGAACATCTCGCTCTCGAACATGCTCTCGGGGATGGCGCCGCAATTGACCGCCACGAACGGCTTGTCGCGCCGGCTACCGCCCTCGTGGAGGGCGCGGGCCACCTGCTCCTTGCCGGCGCCTGTCTCGCCCAGCACCAGCACGTCGGCACTGGTGGAGGCGAGCGCCGCCACGTCGTCCTGCAGCCGGCGGATGGCGGGGGACTGGCCGACGAGGCAGCGCTCGATGGCGTCGCCCGCCTCGCCCCGGTCCAGCGCCATGCGCAGGCGGCGGTTTTCCATGACGAGGGCGCGCTTGTCGAGGGCGCGGCGCACCACCTCCACGAAGGCGTCGGAGACGAACGGTTTCTCGATGAAATCGTAGGCGCCTTCCCGCATGGCGCTCACCGCCATGGCCACGTCGCCATGGCCGGTGATGAGCACCACCGGCAGCTCGGGATCCCGCCGGCGCACGTCGGCCAGCAGCTCCAGCCCGTCGCGCACGGGCATGCGCACGTCGCTCACCACCACGCCGGGAAAGTCGCGGCCGATGGCGGGCAGGGCCGCATCCACGCTGTCGAAGGTCTGAACCTCGATGCCGGCCAGTTCCAGCGTCTGCGCGATGGTGATGCGGATCATCTCCTCGTCGTCCACCAGCACCACGCGGGGCCGGGCGGCCGGATGCGGGGCGGGTGCGGACTTGAGGGCGCGCTCAGCACACATGGCGCAACCTTTCAGGCACAGGCGGGGCGGCGTCCACGCTCTCCGCCTCCATGATGAGATCGAAGGCGAGGCCGCCGCCGACCCGCGCGCGGGCGGCGAGGGTGGCGCCGAACTCGCGGGCGATGGCCAGCGAGATGGGCAGGCCCAGGCCCAGCCCCTCGCCCGCCGGCTTGGTGGTGAAGAAGGGATCGAAGATGCGCGCGAGGGTGGCCTCCGGCAAGCCGGGGCCGTTGTCCTCCACGCTGAGGATGATGCGGGCGCCATCGCGCCGCGTGCTGAGGCCCACCCAGGCGCCCGGCCGGCCCTTCACCGCGTCCAGCGCGTTGCCGACGAGGTTCACCACCACCTGGCTGAGGCGTATGGGCTCGAACCGCACGGTGGCAGCCGCAGGGTCGAGGTCGGTGGCGACGCCGATGCCGGCCACGCGGATGCGCGGGGCGAGGATGGCGAGGCTCTCCGCCACCGCCGCCGACACGTCCACCGGCAGCGTCTGGCTGCTGGACTTGCGGGCGAAGGCGCGCAGCTGGCCGGTGATCTTGCCGAGCCGGTCCACCATGGTGGTGATGCGGCCGAGATTGGCCTGGGCCTCGTCCTCGCGCCCCTGTTCCAGCAACTTGCCCGCATTGTCGGCGAGGCCGCGCAGGGCGGTGAGGGGCTGGTTCAGCTCGTGGGTGATGCCGGCGGCCATCTGGCCGAGGGTGGCCATCTTGGCGGCCTGCACGAGTTCATCTTGCGCGGCGCGAAGCTCCGCCTCGGCGCGGCGGCGCTCCTCGATCTCGCCCGCAAGCTGGCCGTTGGCGGCGGTGAGGTCGGCGGTGCGCGCCTCCACCTTCGCCTCCAGCTCGCGCTGGGCGGCTTCCAGCGCGGTGCGGGCGGCAAGGCTCTCGCGGGCGCGCTTGAGGTGCTGCCACCAGTAGAGGCCGAGAAGGCCCAGCACGCCGAAGCCCAGCGTCATGCCCACGCGGGCGGTGCGCCCGGCCAGCTCCAGCGCGGCGGCGTCGGCGAACAGCAGCAGGTGCCAGCCATAGGGCACGAGCGCCTTGTCGTCGGCGATGACACGGCCGTGGGGAGCCACATCCGAGGCCGCGATCAGGGGCACGCCGCCCACCGTCTCGACCGTGCCGAGATTGAGCTGCGGATAGGCCGGGCGGCCATATTGGCGGGTCTTTTCCATCTCCTGCGCGGTGGCGGCGTCGATGGGGCGGGTGGCGTGGAACTTGAAGCGCGGATCGGAGGCAAGGAAGACGATGCCGTGCCGGTCGGTCACCAGCACCCGGTCGGCAGCCTCCTGCCACACCGCTTCCAGGGGATCGAGATTGACCTTGGTGACCACCACGCCCCGGATCTTGCCGTCGATCACCACCGGGGCGCTGATGAAATAGCCGGGCACGCCGGTGAGGGTGCCGATGGCGTAGAAGCGTCCGGTCTGGCCGGCCATGGCCTCGGTGAAATAAGGGCGATAGCTGAAGTCCACCCCCACATAGGTCTCCCGCGTGTCCCAGTTGGAGGCGGCGATGGTCATGCCCGAGGGGTCCATCAGGTAGAGCACGGGGGTGCCGGCGGCGCGGTTGAGGGTCTCCAGATAGGCGTTGACGGTGGCGGCGAGGGCCGCATCGTCCGGCTGGTCGAGCAGGCGCCGCACATTGAGGTCGAGGGCGGCGGCGGCAGGCAGGTAGCCGAACCGCTCGATGGCGCCTTCCAGGCTCTGGGCATAGATCTCGCTGCGGTGGCGGGCCTCGCTGGCGAGGCGCTCGCCGACGCGGGCCTCTGCCATCTCCCCCGCCTTCACCACGGCGAACAGCGCCGCCGCGCCGACAACGGCGAGGAGCACGGCGCGCGCGGCGGTGGCGAGATCGGGGCGCATGGTCCTGGTCCGTCGGCTCCCTGGCCGCGCTTGGCCGCTGGCTGCTTGGCCGCCTTGGCGCGGGCCTTATATGTTAGCCCGGTATTCTGGCCGGCGCCCGGTGGGTCCGGGCGCCGGCGGATGCTCGTCCCGGCTCAGTCGGTGGTCAAGCCTTTGAGTTCCACCTCCTCGAAGCGATGCTGCTCGGCGGTGACGAGGGCGCCCAGCTCCCGCTTCAGGTCGTTGAAGGCGGCCGACGCGCTGTCGCGCGGGCGCGGCAGCTCCACCTTGATGTCGCGCTTGATGGTGCCCGGCCGGTAGGTGAGCACGACGATGCGGTCCGCGAGGTAAATGGATTCCTCGATGGAATGGGTGACGAACACGATGGTCTTGCCCGTGGCCGACCAGATGCGGATCAGTTCGTCCTGCAGCGAGCGGCGGGTGAGGGCGTCGAGCGCGCCGAACGGCTCGTCCATCAGCATCACCGGGCTGTCGAGGGCGAGCACGCGGGCGATGGCCACGCGCTGGCGCATGCCGCCGGACAGGTCCTTGGGGAAGCGGTCGCGGAACTCGGTGAGCTTCAGCATGGCGAGCAGCTCGGCCACCCGCGCGTCGATGTCGGCGCGCTTCATGCCCTTGATCTCAAGGCCGAAGGCGATGTTCGCGGCCACGCTCATCCACGGGAACAGCGCGTATTCCTGAAACACCATGCCCCGGTCGGGGCCGGGGGCGGTCACCTTGCGCTTCTCCACCTCGATGGTGCCCTTGGTGGGGGCGGAGAAGCCGGCGATGGCGTTGAGCAACGTGGACTTGCCGCAGCCCGAGGGCCCGAGCAGGCACACGAACTCGCCGCGGTTGATGGTGAGGTCGATGTCTTTCAGGGCAACGATCTCGCCGCCGGGCACGACGAAGCGCTTGTCCACGCCTTCGACGACGATGTGGGGCGCTGCGGTGCCCGCATTGGGCGCACTCATGGGTTGGGTGACGGGCATGGCGCGCTCGGTGAGGGCTTCGACGGAGGCAGGCTGCAGGGACATGGGGCGTTCCTCACGATTCCAGGCCGCGATGCCAGCGGAGCAGGTGGTTGTTGAGGCGGCTCACCGCCATGTCGATGCCAAGGCCGAGGATGCCGATGGTGAACATTCCGGCGATGATTTTGTCGGACCAGAAGTATTCGCGCGCCTCCAGAATGCGGAAGCCGAGGCCGTTGTTGACCGCGATCATCTCGGCCACGATCACCACGATGAAGGCGGTGCCGATGCCGATGCGCGCACCCGACAGGATGTAGGGCGTCGCCGCCGGCAGGATCACCCGCCGGAAGATGGTGAGGCGGCTCGCCCCGAGGCTCCGGGCGGCGCGGATGTAGATGCCATCCACGTGCCGCACGCCGGCGATGGTGTTCATGAGCACCGGGAAGAAGGCGCCAATGGCGATGAGGAACACCGCCGGCGCATTGCCGAGGCCGAACCACAGGATGGAGAGCGGGATGTAGGCGATGGGCGGGATGGGCCGCAGCACCTGCATCAAGGGGTTGATGTGGCGGTAGATGGTGTCGCTCGATCCCATGAACAGGCCGAGCGGCAAAGCCAGCCCCGCCCCCACGAAGAAGCCGAGGGCGACGCGGGTGAGCGAGCCGATGGCGTCATGGATCATCTCGCCGGAGAACAGCCAGGCAAGATAGGAGCCGGCGGCCGGATCGAAGGGCTCCATGGGGGCGAGATAGGCCCACCAGCGCACGGCCACCGCGACCGGGGAGGGCAGGACCATGGGGTTGACCAGCCCCAGCGAGCAGGCGAGCTGCCACAGGAGGAGGGCGGCGACGGGCACGGCAAGGCCCTCCGCCACGGATTTCAGGCGGGACGTGTGCATGGCGATGCCCTCAGTTGATGCCGGCGGAGGCCTTGGCGGCGTCGAGCAGGTCGAGCTTCACCCAGTCCTCGGCCTTGGCGGGGGACGACATCTTGCCGATGCCGTACTTGGCCATCACGTCTGTGGTCTTCTGGATGTGGTCGGCGGTGATCGACAGCGTGTAGGGCGAATTGGCGAGGGCTTCCTGGAATTCCTCCGCCGTCAGCTGGCCCTTGAACACGTCCTGGGTCACGAACTTCTCGGCCGCCTTGGGATCGTCCATGAAAGTCTTCTGCGCCTTCACGAAGCAGGCCATGAACTTCTTCGCGGCTTCCGGGCTGCCCTTGTAGAACTTCTCGCTCATCACCAGCGTGCGCACCGGCGCGCCGATGGGGGTGTCGTAGGGCTTCAGCATCTCGGCGCCGAAGCCGCGGGCGATGGCCTGGGCCGATTGCGGCTCGGTCTGCATGATGGCGTCCACCTGCTTCTGCAGCAGCGCCTGGTTGAGGTCGGGATAGCCCAGATAGATGATGGTCAGGTCCTTGGGCGTGAGGCCGACCTTGCCCATCTCGGCGGCCAGCAGCACTTCCTGGATGGAGCCGCGAGTGACGCCCACCTTCTTGCCCTTCAGGTCCGCCACCGTCTTGATGCCGCTGTCGGGCACCGCCAACAGGCGGGCGCCGCCGCTGGCGAAGCCGCCGACGATGTAGATCTGCGCGCCGTTGCCCCGGCCGGAAATGGCAGCCTCGGAGGCGGTGGCGCCCACGTCCAGCTCGCCGGCCATGATGGCCTGCAATACGTCCGGGCCCTTGGCGAAGATCTTCAGGTCCACGGTGATGCCGCAGCTGGACGCGATCTCCTTGATGTAGGAGACGCCGGCGAAATGGGCGAGCTTGAGGTTGCCGACGCGGATCACCTCCTGCGCCGAGGCGGGCAGGGCGCCGAACGCCAGCACCGCCGAGGCGGCGACAAGGGCGGCAAGGTGGACGCCACGGCGGGCGACACGGCGCGCGGGTGCAGAGGTGCGAAGAGATTTGAGCAAGGCGCTTCTCCCGGGAGGGCCGGCTCTCATGGCCGGTTGGATGAATGGTCCCATCCCATTGCACCACGCATGCCAGCCATGCGCAAGGCGCGCCTCTTTCTATAAATCATTGGTATTCATAATAAATTTAGACGACGACGGGCCGCGCCGCCGGGCGCGGGCGGCGGATTTCCGCCGCTTGGCGGGTGGGGCCGGCGGTTTGTCGCCGGGGGCGAGGAGGGCGTCAGGGAGCCCGCGATCTTCCCCTGCGTTCATCCCGCACTGCGATACCAGTCGCACTGGTGCGTGAATAGACGGAGGTTGCACTGGTGCATCGTCGTCAATTGGCCTAAACGATTCAGGCCTAACCGGCGAAAAGCCGGATCGAACCAATAAAGCCTCAAAACCGGGCAAGCAGGGAGTGAAACATGCGAGTGAGCGGAATGATTGCGGCGGTCGCCGCAAGCATCGCCATGGCTGGTGTCTCCATCGCGGGCGTCGCCGTGGCCGCGGAACCCATCAAGATCGGCCTCAGCGGCCCCTTCACCGGCGGTTCGTCCTCCATGGGCGTGAGCATGCGCGACGGCGTGAAGCTCGCGGTGACCGAGATCAACAAGAACGGCGGCGTGCTCGGCCGCCAGCTGGTGCTGGTGGAGCGCGACGACGAGGCCAAGAACGAGGTGGGCGTGCAGATCGCCCAGGAGCTCATCAACAAGGAAGGGGTGGTCGCCACCCTCGGCTATATCAATACCGGCGTGGCCCTGGCCTCGCAGCGCTTCTACCAGGAAGCGGAAATCCCGGTGATCAACAACGTGGCCACCGGCTCGGTCATCCCCAGGCAGTTCCTGCCGCCGGACAACAAGTCCAACTACATCTTCCGCACCTCGGCCAGCGACGCCATCCAGAGCGTCATGATCGCGGATGAGGCGGTGAAGCGGCAGGGCGCCAAGAAGCCGGCCATCCTTGCCGACAGCACCAATTACGGCCAGCTCGGCCGCGCTGACCTCGAGAAGGCGCTGGCGACGCTCGGCGTGAAGCCGGTGGCCACCGAGAAGTTCAACATCGGCGACACCGACATGACCGCGCAACTGCTGCGCGCCAAGGAAGCCGGCGCCGACGTGATCCTCACCTACGCCATCGGCCCCGAGCTGGCGCAGATCGCCAACGGCATGGCGAAGCTCGGCTGGAAGGTGCCCATGATCGGCTCCTGGACCCTGTCCATGGCCAGCTTCATCGACACCGCCGGCCCCAACGGCGACGGCGCGATGATGCCCCAGACCTTCATCCAGCTGCCCGACACCCCCAAGCGCAAGGCCTTCATCGAGGCCTATCAGGCGGCCTACAAGATCGACCGCATGCCGTCCCCGGTGTCGGCCGCGCAGGGCTATGATTCCGTGTTCCTGCTCGCCGCCGCCATCACCCAGGCCGGCTCCACCGACGGCCGCAAGGTCCGCGAGGCGCTGGAAAACCTGAACACCAAGGTGGAAGGCGTGGTCACCGTCTACGACCGCCCCTTCAGCGCCACCGACCATGAGGCCATCACCGGCAACATCCCGGTGTTCGGCCTGGTGAAGGGCGGCCGCGTGGTCGCTGCCCATCCCGAGGACATCGCCGGCGACAAGGCGATCCGGGTGAAGCCCAAGAACTGAGGTCCCGACTGAACGGCCGGCAGCCTTTTCGCCGGCCGGCGACGAGAAGTCCGCCCGGTGCGCTCGCGCGTGCCGGGCGGCGGCCCTTCCCGCGCGGGGCGCGGGGTCTTGCGCTTCGGAGACCCTTGATGAACATCCTCTCGCAGCTCATCGTCAGCGGCATCGCCGTCGGCATGATCTATGGCGTCATCGCCTTCAGCTACCAGCTCACCTTCGCCACCTCCAAGACGCTGAACTTCGGCCAGGGCGAAGCCCTGATGCTGGGCGCGCTGGTGGGGCTCACCACGGTGAACTTCCTCATCGGCCAGGCGCTGGGCACCCCGCTCGCCTATCTGCTGATGCTGCCCATCGTCTTTGCCTTCGGCCTCGCCCAGGGGGCGGTGGTGGAATGGCTCGGCGTGCGCCCGGCGGTGAAGGCCAATTCCGAGGCCGGCTGGATCATGGCCACCATCGCGCTCGGCATCATCTTCCGCAATCTGGCGGAGAACATCTGGGGCCGCGACGCGCTGCGCTTTCCCTCACCCCTGCCCGAGGCCTCCCTCAACATCGCCGGCGTGCGCATCCAGCCCATGGAGATCGCCATCGTCGTGGGCGCGCTGGTGATCATGCTGGCGGTGGAGGTGTTCAACCGCCGCTCCATCTTCGGCAAGGCGGTGGTGGCCACCGCCAACGACCGCGACGCCGCTGGCCTGATGGGCATCGACACGCGGCGCGTCATCACCTTCTCCTATGCGCTCTCCTCCATGACAGCGGCGTTCGCCGGCGTGCTCATCGCCCCGGTCACCCTCACCGGCGCCACCATGGGCGCGGTGCTGGGGCTGAAGGCGTTCGCGGTGGCCATCATCGGCGGCCTGTCGAGCGGCATGGGCGTGATCGTGGGCGGGCTCATCCTCGGCATCACCGAGACCCTCACCGGCTATTACATCTCCACCGGCTACAAGGACGTGCCGGGCCTCGTGCTCCTGCTGCTCGTGCTGTCGCTGAAACCGTCAGGCCTGTTCGGCCGCGCCACCATCAAGAAGGTGTGAGGCCATGCTGGCGCGACGCATCCTCTCTTCCGGCTTCCCGATCCTCGGCCTCGCCGCGCTGGCGGTGCTGCCGTTCTGGGTGACGAGCCCCTATTACCTGCACCTCACCATCACCATCGCCATCTACGCCATCCTCCTTTTGGGGCTGGACGTGGTGTTCGGCTATACGGGTGAGGTGTCCATCGGCCATGCCGCGCTGTTCGGCATCGGTGCCTATACGGCCGGGTGCCTGGCCATGCATTTCGGCATCGGCTTCTGGCCGGCGCTGCCCCTGGCGATCATCGTCACGGCCCTGTTCGGCATCGTGCTGGCGCTGCCGGCGCTGCGGGTGACCGGGCCGTATCTCGCCATGGTGACACTGGCCTTCGGCACCATCGTGCAGATCCTCATCAACGAGATGACGGACCTCACCAACGGTCCCCTCGGCATCAAGCTGACCACCCCTCTGTTTCTCGACCTGCGCTGGCTCGGCGACACCATCCCGCTGTTCGACATGTCGCTGAAGCGCATGAAGGAGGTGGAGTATTTCTACATCGCCGCGGTCGCGCTGGTGCTCACCCTTCTGGTGATCAACCGGATCCTGGCCTCGCACCTCGGCCGCGCCTTCGAGGCGCTGCGCGACAGCCCCATCGCCTCCGACTGCATGGGCGTGAGCGTCTACAAGCACAAGGTGATCGCCTTCGTGGTGTCGGCGGGCTTTGCCGGGCTTGCGGGGGCGCTGTTCGCCTATTCGGAGCAATATATCGCGCCGAACAACTTCGGCTTCGAACTTTCGGTGCAGTTCCTGCTGGCGGTGACGGTGGGCGGGCGCAAGTCGCGCCTTGGCCCCATCATCGGCGCGGTGATCATTGTGTTCCTGCCGAACCTGCTCTCCGACATCGTGCTGTTCCGCTACATCGCCGGCGCCATTGCAGTGATCGCGCTGATCGCGGGGGCGCGCAGCTTCATCCGCAATCCGGAGCACCGGGTGCAGACCGCCATTCCGGTGGTGCTGTGCCTTGCCTTCTTCGCCTTCTCGCTGCTCCTGGAGAAGATCACGGACTACAAGCTCGCCATCTTCGGCGTGATGATCCTGTTCGTGGTCTATTACCTGCCGGACGGCATCGTCGGCTTCCTGAAGAAGGCCGCCGCCCAGCTCTGGCCGAACCTGGTGAAGACCCATGCGGTCATCGAGGCGGAGGCCACCGCCAAGCCGGTCACCGCCACCGCCGCCGCCCGCGAGGGCGTGCTGCTCCACGTGGACGGGGTGGTGATGCAGTTCGGCGGCCTGAAAGCCCTCGACACCGTGTCCATCGAGGTGAAGCCGGGCACCATCCACGGCCTCATCGGCCCCAACGGGTCCGGCAAGAGCACCATGATGAACGTGCTCACCGGCATCTATGTGCCCACCGCGGGGTCCATCCGCTTCAAGGACCAGGACATCGCAGGACGCACCTCCTCCGACATCGCGGCGCAGGGCATCGCGCGCACCTTCCAGAACGTGCAGCTCTTCGCCGAGCTGACGCTGATCGAGAACGTGCTGGTGGGCCTCCACCACACCTATCGCGCCACCTTCGCCGAGGTGGCGCTGGGCCTGCCGCGCATCCGGCGGGAGGAGAAGGCGGCGCGCGAGCGGGCCATGAGCCTGCTCGCCTTCGTGGGCCTTGCCGACCTTGCCAACGAGGAGGCGCGCAACCTGCCCTACGGCAAGCAGCGCCTCTTGGAGATCGCCCGCGCGCTGGCGCTGGACCCGGACCTGCTGCTGCTCGACGAGCCGGCGGCGGGCCTGACCGCGCCTGATATCAAGCATCTGGTGGAGATCATCCGCAAGGTGCGCGACGCCGGCGTCACTTTGGTGCTCATCGAGCACCACATGGATGTGGTCATGGGCCTGTGCGACACGGTCACGGTGCTGGATTTCGGCCAGAAGATCGCCGAGGGCAAGCCGGCCGCGGTGCAGGCCGACCCGCGCGTGATCGAGGCCTATCTCGGCGGCGCCGCCGTCGCGGCGGAATAGGAGGGCGCCATGCTGGAAGTCACCGATCTCGTCGCCGGCTATGGCAAGGTGAAGGTGCTGCACGGCCTCAGCCTCACCGTGGAGGAAGGCCAGCTCGTCACCCTCATCGGCTCCAACGGCGCCGGCAAGACCACGACCCTGCGCGCCGTCTCCGGCATGATCGTGCCGGAATCCGGCTCGGTGCGCCTCGCGGGGGAGGATCTCACCGGCCTGCCGGCGTTCAAGATCACCAAGAAGGGCCTTGCCCACTCGCCCGAGGGCCGGCGAGTGTTCCCCACCCAGAGCGTGCTCGACAATTTGCTGCTGGGCGCCTTCCCGCGCCTCACCGGGGCGCGGCCGCGCGGCGACGTGGAGGCCGATCTCGACCGCATGTTCGCCCTGTTCCCCCGCCTTGCGGAGCGGCGCAACCAGCTTGCCGGCACCCTCTCCGGTGGCGA
This sequence comes from Xanthobacter oligotrophicus, assembly GCF_008364685.1. GTDB lineage: Bacteria > Pseudomonadota > Alphaproteobacteria > Rhizobiales > Xanthobacteraceae > Xanthobacter > Xanthobacter oligotrophicus. Next base: position 404,740 of record NZ_VTTL01000001.1, on the reverse strand, counting down.
GCAGCAGATGCTGGCCATGGCCCGCGCGCTGATGCTGAACCCGCGCGTGCTGCTGCTCGACGAGCCCTCCATGGGCCTTGCCCCGCGCCTGGTGGCGGAGGTGTTCGCCACCATCGCCCGGCTGAAGGAAGACAAGATCACCATGCTGCTGGTGGAGCAGTTTGCCGCCGCCGCGCTGGAGGTGGCCGACTTCGGCTATGTGATGGAGAACGGCCGCCTCGCCGCCCACGGCCCCGCCGCCATGCTGAAGAACGACCCGGCGGTGCGCGCGGCCTATCTCGGCCACGCCCACTGAGAACCGGGGCAGCGCTGCGCTGAAGAGGGGACCCCGCGCGGGATGCGCCGGGTCCCCTTGTGGTTCGACCGCGACAGTTGGAACCCATCTATCGCGGTCGAACCACAAGCTTATGATCCACCAGAGCGTTTTCAAGCGAAGTGGATACCGGTTCGCGTAAAGAAAACGCGTCAAAACAAGATTCTAGAGCGATTGCCGTGAGCCAATGCGAACGGAAACCGCTCTAGCTGCGATCAGAAGGTGCGCTGGATGCGCACCGCGCCGGCGAGCGCATCGGTGGAGCCGCCGACCAGGGTGGGACTGGTCCCGCCGCTGGCGGAGGCCGCGTTGACGATGCCGAGCGGCTGGTCGCCGCCGACCTTCGTGTAGACCAGCTCGGCGCCGATATCGAGGTTCCGGGCGGGCGACCAGATGGTGTTGCAGCCGAGCTGCCACGCATGAAGCGGCGCCGCGCCGACGACGTTGGCCGGAACGTCCACATCCACATAGCCGCCGAATGCCGCGCTGCGCACCGTCGGCGTCCAGAAGTGGCGGAACTGGGCCTGCAGCGCCCAGGTGGCAACGGTCTCATAGGTTCCAGCCGGACCCATCACCGCATCGGCGAGGGGGTAGTAGGCCCCGCTCATGCTGCCGCTGCCCGACAGCTTGATGGCACCGATGCCTGTGGCGCGCCCCTGCTGGGTGCCGGCGAGGCCGACATAATTGAGAGCGCCGTCCGAATAGTTGGCCTGGAGGTAGAGGCTGTCGCCCGGAGCCAGCATCGGCAGCTTGAATTCAGCGTAGGCGCCGAGCGCATAGCCCCATGTTGACGAGCTGTCGGTGCCGGGGGCGACCGCGCCGAGATAGGCGGGCGTCAGGGCCTGGACCTGGTGCAGGGCGCCGGCGACCTGGAGCGAGCCCCAGGCCTGGTCCAGGCGCAGGTTGGCGACGAGATCCGGCGCCTGCTGCCCGGCCTGGTAATTGGCATAGGACAGGCCGGACCCCGTCGTTCCCGTCACGAAGGGGAAGGCCTCGGGCGTGGTGACGGCGGAAATGCTCGCGCCCGTCGCCTGGACGCCCGTGGTCCGGTTGGCGGCGTCTTCCAGCGCGAACGAGGCGGAGAATCCGTTGCCGAACTGCGCGGTGTAGGCCGCGACCGTGTTCCAGGTGTTCGAGCCCTCGAACAGGACCGCGTAGGAGTAGGCAATGCCGGTATCAAAGAAAGACTGGGTATAGCCGAAGGTGAGATTTCCGAACTGAATGAAGGCGCGCTCGAAATCGATCGCAGCTCCCGGGCCGACGCCGGGACCCTGTTGGGAGTTCCATTCGATGCCGCCGAGGAAATACGAGCGCAACGTGCCGTAGTCGGTCTGGGTGCGGGCGTCGAGTTCCAGCGCCGCGCGCGCGAGGGTGAAATAGTCCGCGTCATCCTTGTCCCGGAATGGGAAGCCATAGGCGCCTGCACCCGGCCCGTTGAAGCCGGCGCCGGGCAGGAACACCCCCGTCACGTTCAGGTAGGTGTCCATGCGGGCATAGCCGCCGACCTTCAGGCAGGTGTCCGTGCCGGGGACGTAATAGAAGCCGGGCCCATAGGCCGCGCAGACCTTCACATATTCAGCGGACTTGGCCTTCTCGGGCAGGTCTGCGGCGTGGCCGGCGCTGGTCGCCGCACCCACGGCGAAGCTTGCCGCACCGGCGGCCAGAATCCATTTCACGTGTGTTTTCAGCATGTTTCCCTCCCAATGGTGTCGTTATCGGCGTCTTGAGCGCGCCTTCTTGACGCCACAATGGGGGGAGGGACGGCAGTCGGTCAATATATAATTCATTCCGAGTTATTAACTTGCGCGGGGGGCTACGCCACAGCTCCGGCGACCCCCCACGACGCGGGGCCGGCGCGGACTTCGGCCGTGTGGCGCAGAATCGCCACCTCGTCGCCGACGGTTCCGCCACCATGCTGAAGACCGATCCGGCGGTGCGCGCGGCCTGTCTCAGCCATGCCCCTGAGGCGGGATTCCGCCGCAGGGGAGGTCGAGGCCGGAGCTTGCGCCGGGGCAGGGGCGTTCGGGAGCGTCAGCCGGGGCGGGTCATCGCCACCGCCGCGCGCAGCAGGGCGGTGTCGCTTCCCGCCGGCCCCACCAGTGAAATGCCGAACGGCACGCCCTCCAGTCGGGCCAGCGGCAGGGAGACCTGGGGCAGGCCGCCGAGGCCGGCGATGCACAGCAGGTTCATGGCCAGATGCCGGGTGACCACCTCCACCTCGGCCGTCGCCATGCCGCGCAGCGGGGCGGGGCGGGGCACCGTGGGCATCAGCAGCGCCGTGCCGGGTTTCAGCAGGACCGAGAGACGGGCGCGGATCGTGGCCCGATGGGCGGCGGCGGCCTCCACCGCCGAGGGGGCGATGGCACGGGCGGCGTCGAAGCGTTCCTTCACCCCCGGCCCGAAGGCGGGGCGCACCTTATCGATCCAGGGGCCCACCGAGGCCCAGATCTCGGCGGCCTGGAGGGTGCGGAAGGTGGCGGACCAGGCATCGAGCCCGTCGGTTGCCAGGGCGATTTCCTCGCAGGGCGCGATCGCCTCCTGCGCCAGCCGAAGCGCGGGGGCGAGGGCGGCGGCCGCCTCCGGTGACAACAGGGCGAACGCCTCGCGCGGGGCGAGCAGGCGGGTGACAGGCGGCGCGGGCGCGGCATCGGCCAGAAGCACGCGGCCCACCCGCTCCAGAAGCCCGGCGTCGCGGGCGAACCAGCCCACGCAATCGAAGCTGGGCGCGAACGGGGCCACGCCGGTAAGCGGGATCCGCCCATGGGTGGGGCGCATGCCGAACAGGCCGCAATAGCTCGACGGCACGCGCACGGAGCCGCCGCAGTCGGTGCCGAGGGCGAAATCCACCACGCCCCCCGCCGTCGCCGAGGCCGAGCCGCTGGAGGAGCCGCCCGGCACGCGATCCGGCGCGGCCGGGTTGAGCGGCGTGCCGTAGTGCACGTTCTCGCCGGTGAGCGAGTAGCACAGTTCGTCGGCGATGGTCTTGCCGGCAAGGCTTGCGCCCGCATCCAGCAGGCGCTCGACCGCCACGGCGGAGCGCGCGGCGGGCGGGTGGGTGGCGAGCCAGTCGGGATGGCCGTTGCCGGTGGAGGTGCCGGCCACGTCCATCACATCCTTCACGGCGAAGGAGAGGCCGGCGAGCGGGCCGGCAGGCGCGCCGGGCCGGGCGAGGCGCGGGCCGGGGATGAAGGCTCCCAGCGCATCGGCGGCGCTCACTGTGCGCACCCGCAGCCGGGAAAGTGCAGCTTCGCGCGTTCCCGCGTCAGGGTGCGCCGGCCGCCCTTGAAGGCGGCGAGGACGGGCGACAGCTCGGCCACCGCATCGCGCGGGGAGGGGCTGTCGATGATCACGAAATCCGCCGCCTTGCCGGCTTCCAGCCCGTAGTCGGGAAGGTTCATCAGGCGGGCGGGGCGGCTCGTGACCATGTGGAAGGACTCGGTCATATCGTGGGCCGAGCCCACGTGGCAGATGTTGGCGTTCAGGTTCGCCATCCGCAATTGCGAGCAGTCGCCGAACGGGGTGAAGGGGTTCAGTACATTGTTGGTGGACAGCGAGCAGTTCACCCCGTGCTGAAGCAGCAGGTGCGCCGGCGTGACCCCCCGTGTCTTCGCAAAGGCGCGGTCGCGCCCCATGAGGAACAGGTCGGTGGAGGGCAGCACGGTGAGCGCGACGCCGGCATCGCGCATGCGCGTGGCGATCTCCACCAGCCGCTCAGGTTCCACATAAGCGAGCTTGGTGACATGGCCGATGGCCACCCGCCCGCCCCAGCCGAAGCGCTCGGTGAGCGTGCAGACATGGTCGAGGTCGAGCGCCGTGGGATCGGCGCCGAAATCCAGATGCATGTCGATGTCCACGTCGAAGTCGCGGGCCATCTCGAACACCCGGTCGATCTGGCCGTGGGGATCGGTGTCGGTATAGGGCGCCGCGCCCACCGCCTTCGCCCCGCGCCGCAGCGCCTCCACCATCAGCTCGTCGGTGCCGGGATTGTTGGTGAGGCCCTCCTGCGGGAACACGCACACCTCGATGTCCATGGCCCAGCGATAGTCGTCCACCAGCTGCATCACCCCCTCGAACCCGCGCAGGCCGATGCCCGGGTCCACCTCCAGGTGGGTGCGCATGTGGGTGGTGCCCTGGGCGATGGCTTTTTCGATGGTGCGCCGGCCCCGGGCGTAGACGTCCTGCGGGGTAAAATCCCGTTTGGCGCGGGCCACCTCGGCGATGGCCTCCTCCAGGTCCCCCCGTTGGGAGGCGCAGCGATCGAGGATGCAGGACTTGTCGAGGTGGATGTGGGTCTCCACGAAGCCGGGGGCGACCAGGCAGCCGCCGGCATCCACCACCTCGCCGTCGGCGGCAATGTCGGGCGCGATGGCTTCGATGCGGCCGGCGGCGACGGCGATGTCCGCGCGGTGGTCCGGCGCATCCGGCAGGCGGGCGTTCTTGACGATGAGGTCCATGGGGCGTCTCGACGGGCTGGCAGGGTTCACTTCAAGGTGGCGCGGGCCTTCTCGCCCTTGAGCTTGGCGCGCCAGGTTCCGGTCTCGACCATCTCGGCGATGACATTGGCCATCACCTTGGCCACCGCCTCGGAGCCGCGCGGGTTCATGCTGCGCTGGGAGACGACGACGGACAGCCGCCAGGACGGCGTCGGGTCGAGGATGGAGACGGCCACCATCTCGCCGCGCGCCATCTCGTCCATGAAGGCGAAGTGGGGCATGACCCCCAGCGCCCGGCCGGAGCGCACGAGGCGGGCGATGGTGGGCAGGCTGTCGCACGCCATGGCGACGGGTTCCACGTCGTTGCGCGCGGCGAACTGCTCGATCACCGTGCGCATCACGTTGGGCGCGCCGGGCAGCACGATGGGCCACGCGAACATGTCGCGGAACGAGACGCTGCCCTGCGCCGCCAAAGGGTGGTCCGGCGCGACGAACAGCATCAGCTCCTCGACCATCATCTCGGTCCAGGCCACGTGCTCGAACGCCTTGTGGTCATAGAGCAGGGCCACGTCCAGCCGGCCGGCCTGGAGGAAATCGTCGAGATAGCCGGTCATGGCCTCCACCACGTGGAGGGCGATGTTGGGCTGCTGCTCGGCCATGGCCGAGATCAGCGGCAGGCCGAGGCCCCGACAGGCGGAGGTGGGCAGCCCCACCGACACCCGCCCCGAGGGATTGAGCGACTTGGAGCGGACCTGGTCCTTCACCCGGTCCACCTCCTCCAGGATGCGGCGGGCATGGTCGTAGAATTGCTGGCCAAGCTCGGAGGGGGTGACGCCGCGGGCATGCCGCATGAGCAGTTCGACGCCCAGCTCCTCCTCCAGATTCTTCATCTGCTGGCTAAGCGAGGGCTGAGCAATACGCAACACCTCCGCCGCGCGAGAGAAGTTCCCGCTTTCCGCAATCTGGACGAAGTATTTGAGCTGCCGAAGATCCATGGCTCACCTTTGCACCACCTGAAATGGCATTGCTCAAAAGTGATTGTCAAATTGCATGATATATAGTCATATGCCTAAACTATGAGCGTTAAAATCATATATATCCATCATAATCAATGGGTTATTAAGGTGATGCAGGGTGCATGTCAGCCTATTATATTAGCCTATAGTCTCAGCCTATATCTATGATCGGAAAATAATCTTTGTCCTGAGGCTGCGCCTATATCAGCTTCATCTCGCAGATGATTTTCGGGCGGACATGCCCGGCACGTCCTGTACACGGCAGGAGAAACAGACATGCCTCCACGGAGCATTTTGCGCAGCCAGCTTCTGGCCGCGGCGGTGGCGCTCGGCCTTTCCACCGGCCTTTCGATCCCCGCGGCGCTGGCCGATCAGGAACCCTGCATCGGCAATTCCGCCGCCGTCACCGGGCCGGCCGCCTTTTCCGGCCAGGCCATCAAGATGGGCGCGGAGATCGCCATCGAGGAGATCAACGCGGCGGGCGGCGTGCTCGGCAAGAAGCTGCGGCTGATCCAGTATGACGATGCCGGCGCCCCGCCGCGCGGCGTCGACAACACCCGCCGCATCGCGCTGGCGGACAAGTGCATCGCCGTGCTCGGCGGCTTCCATTCCACCGTCGCCCTGGCGCAGGTGGACCCGGTGCACGAGATCGGCATTCCCTACATGGGCGTGTGGGCGGCCAACACCAAGGCCATCGAGAACGGACGCGATCCCAACTTCATGTTCCGCGTCTCCGCCAAGGACAAGTGGGTGGCCCGCTTCCTGGTGGACGAGGCGCTGAAGGTGTCCAAGACCGGCAAGGTGGCGTTCTTCTACGAGAACACCGGCTGGGGCAACGGCGCGCTGCCGGACGTGAAGGCCGCGCTCGCCGCAAAGGGCAAGGAGCTGGTGGCCGCGGAGACCTTCAACTGGAACGATCAGGACATGTCGCCCCAGGTGATCCGTGCCCGCGACGCCGGGGCGGACGTGGCCATCGTCTGGTCCCTCGACCGTGAGGCCAACCAGATCCTGCGCTCCATGGACAAGGCGAGCTGGAAGCCGGCCATCGTCGGCGCATGGGGCATCTCGGGCAATCTCGGCGAGCTGGCCGGCCCCCTCGCCAACGGGGTGCGGGTGATGCAGACCTATTCCTTCCTCACCCCGCAAAGCGAGGCCGGCAAGAAGCTGCTCGCCGCCGTCGAGGCCAAGACCGGCATCAAGGACCCCAAGGACATCAAGGCGCCCTCCGGCATCGCCAATTCCTATGACGCGGTCTACGTGCTGGCCGACGCCATCAAGATCGCCGGTGCCTTCGACTGGAAGAAGGTGCAGCAGGCCCTCTACCAGGTCAGCCGCGACGGCCTCGTCGCCCCCTACAAGCCGGCCTTCGACAAGGCCGATCCCGAGCGCCAGGACGCCATCCTGCCGCAATACTACCTCCTGACCGTCTGGCACGACGGCAAGCTGATCCCCCTCAAGGGCTCGCCCTACGACAAGTGAGCCCGCGCGGGAGGCGGTTTCCCTCGCCGCCTCCCGCTTTTTGTCTCCCCCACGTCGTCGCCGCTCGCGTTGAGCGGCCCCGCCTCCCTCCGACAGGTCGCCCGCAATGACCACAGTGGTGCAATACATCCTGTCCGGCCTTGCTATCGGCGGCATCTATGCCCTCGTGGCCCTCGGCTTCCACATCATGTGGTCGTCGGCCAAGGCCGTGAATTTCGCCCATGGCGACACGCTGATGATCGGCGGCCTTCTGGCCGTCTATTTGCTGGCGGCGGGCCTGCCGCTGGGCCTTGCCTGCCTGGTGGCGGTGGTGGCCGGCGGCCTGTTCGGGCTGGTGCTGGAGCGCATCGCGGTGCGCCCCTTCCTCTCCCAGCAGGGCTCGGTGGGCTGGATGCTCACAACCATCGCGGTGGGCATCATGGTGGAGAGCTTCGCCACCATCCAGACCCAGGGCTACGCCCGGCCGCTGCCCTCGCCGGGGGTGGCCTCCTCCATGCACATCCTCGGCGCCGGCATCTATCCGCAGGAGCTGGTGATCCCGCTGGTGGCGGTGGTGGCCATGCTGGGCCTGCGCGCGCTCCAGCGCCACACCCTGGTGGGCCGCGCCATGCGCGCGGTGGCCCACAACAAGAATGCCGCCGCCCTCATGGGCATCAATGTGAATGCGGTGGTCGCCTTCTCCTTCGCCCTGGCCGGGATGCTGGGCGCGGCGGCCGGCGTGCTGGTGGCTCCGGTGGTGCAGGCCTCCGCCGCCATGGGCGTGCTGCCGGGGCTGAAGGGCTTCGCCGTGGCCATCATCGGCGGCATCACCTCGGCGCCGGGAGTGGTCATCACCGGCCTCGTCTACGGGGTGATGGAGAAGTTCGTCGAGGGCTACATCTCCACCGCCGCCCGCGAGATCATCGGCTTCTCCCTCATGATCCTGACCCTGCTGGTGTTCCCCCAGGGGCTGTTCGGCAAGCGCGAGGTGATGAAGGTATGAGACACCTCACCCGCCACCTCACCCTTCTCGGCTTTGCCGCGCTTGCGGCCATGCTGGTGATCGTGCCCCTCACCTCCGGCAACGAGTATGAGCTGCGCCTGTTCATGCTGTTCCTGATCTACGGCATCATCGCCGTGGGTCTGAACGTGCTGGTGGGGCTCACCGGTCTCGTCTCCCTCGGCCAGGCGGGCCTGTTCGCGCTCGGCTCCTATACCGGCGCCATCGTGGCGACGCGGCTCGGCTTCGACATGATCTCGTCGAGCCTCATCGCTGCGCTGGTGGCGGCCGGGTTCGGCGTGCTCCTCGCCTATCCCACGGTGCGGGTGCGCGGAGTCTATCTCGCAGTGGTCACCATCGCCTTCGGCCTCATCGTGGAGAATGTCGCCATCGAGTGGCAGTCGCTCACGGGGGGCACCACGGGGCTCACTTCCATCCCGTCGCCCAATGCGTTCGGGGTGCGGCTGTCCGGCTATGCCTTTTATGGCGTGCTGGCGGTGGTGCTGTTCCTCGCCACCGCCGCCGCGCACAATCTCAAGGTCTCGCGCTATGGCCGCGCCATGCTGGCGGTGTCCCAGAGCGAGATCGCGGCGCGCGCGCTGGGCGTGGACGCCACCGCCATGCGCACGCTGGCCTTCGTGGCGGCGGCGGTGACGGCGGGCCTTGCCGGTACCTTCTACGCCTTCCTCAATTCCTACATCTCGCCCGACATCTTCACCTTCTCGGACAGCGTGCGCTTCCTGCTCATGGTGATCCTGGGTGGGGCGGCCTCCACCTTCGGGCCGGTGCTGGGCGCCTATATCCTCACCTATCTGCCGGAATACCTGCAGGACTTCGCGGTGTGGCAGAAGTTCGCCTATGGCGCGCTGCTGCTCATCGTCATGTTCGTCATGCCGCGCGGCATCATGGGCTCGCTGGCCGCCGGCCTGAAGCGGCTGGTGCCGGTGCCGCGCGCGGTTCCGGCATCCGAAGGCCTGCCGGCAGAGGACACATTGCGGCTCGATCCCCGCGCGCAGAAATCCGAGCTGGTGGCGCGCGAACTCACGGTGCGGTTCGGTGGGCTCACGGCGCTGGCGAAAGCCTCGCTGCGGGTGAAGCCCGGCGAGGTGCATGCCCTCATCGGGCCGAACGGCGCCGGCAAGTCCACCTTCGTCAACACCATCTCCGGCTTCTACCAGCCGAGCGAGGGCGCCTTTGAGCTGGACGGCATCCAGCTGGCCGGCAAGGCCTCCCACGAGATCGCCCGCGCCGGCCTCTCCCGCACCTTCCAGAACACCGAATTGTTCGGCGAGATGACCGTGCTGGAGAACGTGATGGTGGGCTACCAGCAGCGCCTCGGTTACGGGCTTCTCGCCGCGCTGCTGCGCACCGGCGCCATGCGGCGGCAGGACGATGAATGCCGGCGCGCCGCCATCGGCCTGCTCGTGTTCGTGGGGCTTCAGGATTATGCCAACGAGGAGGCCCGCTTCCTCCCCTTCGGCCTTCAGCGGCGGCTGGAGATCGCCCGGGCGCTGGCGGCGCGGCCGCGCCTGCTGCTGCTGGACGAGCCCGCTGCCGGGCTCACCACCCAGGAGATCGACGAGCTGGAGGCCATGATCCGGCGCATCGCGGCGCTGGGGGTCTCGGTGCTGCTCATCGAGCACCATGTGGAGCTCATCATGGCGGTGGCCGACACGGTGACCGTGCTGGACTATGGCCAGGTGATCGCCAGCGACACCCCCGCCGTGGTGCAGGAGAACCCGCGCGTCATCGAGGCCTATTTCGGCACCTCTCTCGACCACGCCAGCCACGATCACGCCCCGGATGCGGAGGTGACGGCATGACCACCCAAGAGATCAGCCCCGCCGACGTGCTGCTCGACATCCAGTCCATGGAATTGCGCTACGGCGCGGCAGTGGCGGTGCGCGACATCTCGCTTCAGGTGAAGCGCGGCCAGCTGGTGGCGGTCATCGGCAACAACGGCGCCGGCAAGTCCTCCATGGTGAAGGGGGCGACGGGCCTCGTCGCCCCCTCCGGCGGCAAGGTGCTGTTCCGTGGCGCAGACACCACCCGCATGAGCGCCCACGCCAAGGTGGGGCAGGGCCTCGTCATGGTGCCGGAAGGGCGGCTGATTTTCCCCGACCAGAGCGTGGAGGACAATCTCATCCTCGGCGCCTACGTCCATGGCGGCCTCAAGGGCGGGCGGGCGAAGCAGACCCGCGACAAGGTACTGGAGCTGTTCCCGCGCCTGAAGGAGCGCCTCGGCCAGCAGGCCGGCTCCATGTCCGGCGGCGAGCAGCAGATGCTGGCCATCGCCCGCGGGCTGATGGCCGAGCCGCAATTGCTCATCATCGACGAATTGTCGCTGGGCCTTGCGCCCAAGATCGTCGACCAGCTCATGGGCGTGCTGTCCGCCCTCAACAAGGCCGGCCTCACCATCCTGCTGGTGGAGCAGCTCGCCTCCTATGCGCTCGCCATCGCCGACCATGCCTATGTCATCGCCAACGGCCGCGTCGCGCGGGAGGGGTCGAGCCGGGTGCTCGCCCGCGATCCCGAGGTGATGGAAGCCTTCCTCGGCCGCAAGAAACCGGCGGCCTGAGTCTCATCTTTTTGCAAGTCGATCCAGTCCAAGGAGCCCCCATGTCCAGAATTGTCGACCTCAGCCTGCTCATCGAAGACAATATGCCCGCCCACAAGCTGTTTCAGCGCCCGGTGATCACCACCCACCTCAGCCACGAAAGCTCCAAGGCCTTCGGCCTCGGCGTGCCCGGCGACGCCATGACCTTCCAGACCAATTTCATCGCCATGCTCGACCATGTGGGCACCCATGTGGACGCCTATCGCCATGTGAAGCCGGACGGCGCCTCCATCGACGAGATGCCCCTCGACATGTTCATGGGCAAGGCGGTGTGCTTCGACCTGCGCCACATCCCCGACCTCGGCGACATCACCGACGAGGATCTGGAGAAGGCCGAGGCGGCCGCCGGCGTGAAGGTGGACGGCCACATCGTGCTGCTGTGCACCGGCTTCCACGCCCGCAATTATCCGAGCCTGGATTCCGTGTGGAAGAACCCGCTGCTGACGGTGGAAGCCACCAAGTGGCTCTACGCGCGCGGCTCGATGATGCAGGGGGTCGAAGGCCCCTCCACCGACAAGCCCACCGACAACATCTTTGCCCAGCACCGCCTGTGCCGCGAACTCGGCATGAGCCACTGGGAATGGCTGGTGAATCTGGAGGAACTGGTGGGCAAGGGCGAGTTCCAGTTCTTCGGCGTGCCGCTGAAGTTCAAGGGCGGCTCCGGATCGCCGGTGCGCGCCTTCGCCGTCCTCAATTGAGCTTGCGAATACGTCTCTTCTGCCCTGACTGAGACGTATGGGTCTGCTGGATGGTCACTGTCGGCCATCCAGCAGTACTCCCTTCGTGGTCCAACGCTAAGAGCCTGTTTGGAAATTCGCTCAGATGGCAGCGCACACCTCGCGGGCGATTTACCATCGTCGTGGCCGGGCTTGTCCCGGAAGTCGGGTGTTGCCGACTTCCGTCCCTGAGAACGGAACCCGCAAACATGCGGGTTCCGGCCATCCACGCGGAGCGGCCGGGAACGATATTCGCATGTTTTACCAAGCGGTTCGGCGTGGATGCCCGGGACAAGCCCGGGCATGACGGGGGGGATTGCGACTATGCCTTATGTAAATTTTCAACGACCCTCAAATAAAATCCGCGCCGGAGCAGCCTGATGTCCGCCGAGTTCGACACCCTGAGCGCCCTCGCCCTGCGCGGGATGGTGGCCCGGCGCGAAGTCTCCCCGGTGGAGCTGACACGCCGCGCCCTCGACCGCGCCATCGCCACCCAGCCGACCCTCAACGCCTTCTTCGTCATCCTGGAGGAGGAGGCCATGGCCGCCGCCCGCGTCGCCGAGGATGCGGTGATGAAGGGCGCGCCGCTGGGCCTCATCCACGGCCTGCCGTTTTCCGCCAAGGACCTGATGGCGGTGAAGGGCGCGCCCTATGCCTCCGGCTCCCGCGCCATGGCCGACAATATCGCCGAGGTGGACGCCCCCGCCGTGGAGCGGGCGAAGGCCCAGGGCGGCATTCTCATCGGCAAGACCACCACCAGCGAATTCGGCTGCAAGCCCATCGGCGACAGCCCGCTCACCGGCATCACCCGCAACCCGTGGAACCTCGCCATGACGCCGGGCGGGTCGAGCGCGGGGGCGGCGGCCTCGGTGGCGGCGGGCATCACCCCGTTCGCGCTGGGCACCGATGGCGGCGGCTCCATCCGCATTCCCTGCGCCTTCAGCGGGTTGTCGGGCCTGAAAGGCCAGTTCGGCCGGGTGCCGGTGTGGCCCACGTCTGCGACGCCGACACTCGCCCATGTGGGACCCATCGCCCGTTCCATGGCGGATGCGGCGCTGCTGTTTTCCGCCGTGGCCGGGCACGACCGGCTCGATCCCTTCGCCGTCGCCGGCCCGGTGCCGGACGTGATGGGCGCGGCGCGGGCCTCAGTGGCCGGCATGCGCATCGCCTACAGCCCCACCTTCGGCTACGCCCGCCCCGCGCCCGAGGTTGTCGAGGCCACCGCCCGCGCCGCCCGCACCTTCGAGGCGCTGGGCTGTCATGTGGAACAGGTGGAGCAGGTGTTCGACACCGACCCCGCCGACCTGTGGACGGCGGAATTTTACGCCGGAGTGGGCACCCGCCTGCGCGACGTGCTGGAAAACCGGCGTGAGCTTCTGGACCCGGCGGTGGCGGACATCCTGATGCCGGCCCTCGGCCAGGAAATGAAGAGCTATTACGCCAGCGTCTTCGCCCGCTACGCCCTGCGCGAGAAGATGCGGCTGTTCTTCGAGCGCTACGACCTGCTCATCTCGCCGGTGCTGCCGGTGAGCGCGCTGGAGGCCGGCCGCAACCTGCCGGAGGGGCTGGAGGACCGCAACCTCGTGTCGTGGGTGTTCTACACCTATCCCTTCAACCTCACCGGCCAGCCCGCCGGGGCGGTGTGCGCCGGCCTGTCGCCGGAGGGCATGCCCATCGGCCTCCAGATCGTCGGTCGCTCCCATTGCGAGGACGATGTGGTGCGCGCGGCGGCGGCGTTCGAGCGGACCCAGCCGCCGGGTTACAACCGCCCCCCGAAGGTCTCGTGAGGCGGCCCGTCCCTTCCACGCTCGTCCTCACGGCACGACCCGGGCGATGGCCAGGTGAAGGCGCATGCGGGCCTCCCTGCCGAGGCGCTCGATGCCGATGCTGCGCGCGAGCGCCAGGGGCGGATCCCTGGCCTCCCAGAGCCTGGGGTGGTTGGATGCCAGGAAGACGAGTTCCGCAAGGGGGATTTCATCGACCCCCCTGCGCGCCGCGTCCGGCGATGTGCGGAAGGGGAGGCGCTCGCACACCGTGCCGGACAGCCACAGGAAATCGCCGGTGGTCTCGCGCGTGCGCTCCACCGAAGCCAGATGCAGAGCGATCTGGGCCTTGATGCGTGAGCCGGTGCGCAGCCAGCCATGGGCCCGTGCGATCCGCTGGGCGAGCACATCCTCGCGGACCGGGGCCTCGGCGTTCAGCACCGCCTCCACCATGGCGGCCAGACGCGGCCCATAGCTGTCCTCGTAGAATTGCGCGGCATCGGCGGCAAAACCGGACAGGTCCGCGGGGCGGTAGACCGGCGCACCGGCAAGGCCGTCCGGCGGCAGGCCCGAACCTGAAAATACGGTAGCGGCTGCCGAAGGATCTGCTGCGTCAGGCGCCAGCATGTCCCTCAGCGGCCCCTCGGCCACCGTCTCCAACTCTTCGGTCTCTTCCGGATCCGGCTCATCCGGTGCCGGCTGTTCCGTTGTCTCGTCCGCAGCGACGGCCGTGGGATCGACCGCCGTGCCCAGATCCCAGCGGGTCTGCGCTGCGCTGTCGAGCTGCTGTTGCGGTGCCTCGGCGCGGCTTCTGGCCATAAGTTCGGTCAGCGCCAGATCGAGCCGCGCGATGGCCTCCTCGCGGTTGATCCACCAGTCGGTGGACCAGACCCGCAGGATGTCCCACCCGAGGCCGCGAAGCACTTCCTCGCGCACCTTGTCCCGGTCGCGGGCGGTGGCCGAGCGATGGTAGGTGGCGCCGTCGCATTCGATGCCGGCGAGATAGCGGCCGCCCTGCTCCGGGTGCTTGACGCCGAGGTCGATGCGGAAGCCGGAGACGCCGACCTGCGGCACCACATGCCAGCCCCGGGCGACGAGCGCCTCGGCCACCGCCTCCTCGAACGGCGATTCGTAGCCGCCCTGCGACCCGCGATCCTGCCCCGCCAGCGCCACCGCCCCGCGGGCGGCAAAGTCCAGGAAGGCCTTGAGATGGTGCACGCCGAGGGCCTTGGTGCGGTCGAGATCGATGTCCTCCGCGCGGGTGCCGGAGAACACCACCAGCTCCTGCCGCGCCCGGGTGACGGCGACGTTAAGCCGCCGTTCGCCGCCCTCGCGGTTCAGCGCGCCGAAATCGACGCGGCGTGCCCCAGCGGCATCCTTGGTGAAGGTAATGGAGAAGAACATGACGTCGCGCTCGTCGCCCTGCACATTCTCCAGATTCTTCACGATGACCGGCTCGTAGCGATCGTCGGAGAAGAACCACTCGATCTCCGGAGCCTCGGCCCGCGCCGCGTCCAGGAGGTCCTGGATGAGCGCCTGCTGGAGGGCGTTGAAGGTGATGATGCCGAGGGTCGGCCGCGCCTTCTCCGGCAGGGCCGCCCAGGCGCGCATGCGGGCCACCGCCGCCTCGGCCACGGCGCGCGCCTCGATCAGGTTGGTGCGGCTCTTGCCGCGATCATAGACGCCGTCGGGAACGGCGTGGAGCTTCACCGCCTTGTCCTCCACCTCCGGCGACGGGAAGGTGATGAGGCGGTTGCCGTAATAGTGGTGGTTGGAGAAGGCGATGAGCGCCTCGTGCCGGCTGCGGTAATGCCAGCTCAGCAGGCGCACCGGCAGGCCGGAGGCCCGGGCCTCGTCCAGAATGCTCTCCAGGTCGCGCTGGACCTCCTCGTCCTCCTCCTCGTCCTCGTTGCGGCCGAAGAAGTTGGTCGGGGGCAGCTGCTTGGGGTCGCCGACGATGATGGTCTGCCGTCCGCGCGCGATGGCCCCCACCGCGTCCCAGGTGGTGATCTGGGAGGCCTCGTCGAAGATCACCACGTCGAACAGCGCATGGCCGGCGGGCAGATACTGGGCGATGGACAGGGGTGACATCAGCATGCACGGGGCGAGCTTGCCGAAGGTCTGGGGCAGGGCGCCGATCATGTCGCGGATGGACCTGCTCGGGCGCTGCAGCGTCATCTGGTGACGCAGGCGGCCGAGTTCGGAGTTGGGCGGCACGGCCTGCATCGCCGGCAACCCGTGATTGATGCAGCGGCTCACGTGCTCGGCAACATGGGCGCGGACCAAATCGTCCAGCCGGCGGAAATCGCCGATGGCGTGGTCGTGCTGGTGGCGCCGGAACCGGCGCAACACCGGGTCGGCATCGAGGGCAAGCGGGAGCCACCAGCGCGCGTAGGCAAGGCGGAACGCCGCCGCGGTCGCGCCCGGCGCCAGCGCCCCGGCTTCAAGCGCCTCCACCAGGGCACCGAGCCCGTGGGCAAGGGCCGTCTGCCGCACCCCCAGCCATGTGGTCCAATCGGCCAGCGCGCCTTTGGCGGCGATCAGCTCCACCATCGCCCCTGCGAGGTCGGACAGGCTCCCGGCCTCGGCGATGGCGGCGCGCGGACATCCCGCCACGGCGGCGAACGTATCGGCCTGCGCCGTGAACGCGGTGAGCGCCGCGCGCAAGCCCCGGCCGGCAGCCGTGACGCCATAGGCATCCGTTCCGCCGGTCACGAGCGCTCCGAACGATCCCACCGCCGCGTCAGCCTCCGCCTCGGGCAGGGTGAGGGCGAAGAAGGCGTCGCGCAGCACCCGCGCCCGTTCGATCAGGGCGCCGATGGCCTTCACGTCACTGTCGGCTCCCGCGAACGGTACCGACCGGCCGGCGAGAGGACTTTCTGCGATCTCCTTCATCAACGCCTGCATGCGCCGCAGCAGCGGCAGCACCTGCTGCGGTTCCGGCTTGCCGGAGGTGGCATAGGTGGCCAGCAGGTTGCGCACCTTCGACTGCTGGAGGAGCCGCAGGGGCCACGTGGCAGCGGACGCCATGCGCCAGTCGCGCTCGATATCGTCCACCGGAATGCGCGCGATTTCGGCGCGGGCAAAGCGTCCGGCGATCTCGCCCTCCACCGCGCGCACGGCGGAGACGGCGGTCTCAAGCGCCCGCAGCGCCGGGGCGAGGTCTTCGAAGTCGGGCTCGAACAGAATGGTGTGGTCCGCCCCGGCGCAGTCCTCGATGGCCTTCGACAGCGCTGCGAAGCGTTCGATCTCCGCCGGCAGGCTCCCGGGGCTCGCCTGAAGCCCGAGGGCGGAGCGGAAGCCCTGGAAGGCGCTGTCCAGGGCGTCCGATGCACCCTTCAGGGCGAGCGCCGCAGCGAGGAGCTGCTGCTGCCAGGCATTGGACCAGTCGGCCGCCCGGACGAAGCTCAGGGCCGGGCGGACGCCGGCCGCCGCATAGGTTCGGCCCAGCTTGTCGGCCAGATCTTCCAGTGCCCGAAGCATCTGCGGATCGTGCGTCTCGGAGCTGGAAAACCGCAGCTCCGGCACCACCTTGGCCTCGTCTCGCAGCACGAGGCCAAGGGCCGCATAGATGCTGAGCCCGTTCGCGCACGGACGGTGCAGGGCCGCCACATAGGCATTGAGCTCGTCCCGGCGCAGGCCGAGATCGCGGTTGGCGGCGGTCCAGGCGCCGTCGTCCCGTGCGTTGCCGTGCTCCCACGAGGCCTTGAGCTGGGCCAGGAAGCTCTTGCGATCGGCCTTGCTGGAATGCAGCTCCAGGCAATGGGGGCCGAGGCCGTGCTCACGCAGCCGGCGATGGACGACGCTGAGGGCCGCAGCCTTCTCCGCCACGAACAGCACCGTCTTTCCCACCGACAGGCAGTGGGCGATCATGTTGGCGATGGTCTGGCTCTTGCCCGTGCCCGGCGGGCCGATGAGGACCATGTCGTGGCCCCGCGCCGCCATCAGGCTGGCGACGCTTTGCGAGGAATCCGCCGGCAGCAGGCTCACGATGTCGGTCGGGGCGAAGGCGCGGTCGAGGTCCTTCTCCTCCGGCGCGGGCACGCCGATGCCGGGGAACGACTCCTCCGGCGTGTCGATCAGGTGGCGCACCACCCGGTTCTGCCGCAGCAGATCGGTGCGATCGACCAGATCCTTCCACATCAGGTACTTGGCAAAGGAGAAGGTGGCGAGGGCGGTCTCGTCCGCCACTTCCATTCCCGGCACGTCGCGAACGGCGCGGCGCACTTCCGCGAGCAGGCGCAGCACGTCGATGCCGGCATCGTCGGTGGGCAGATCGCCCTCGAACTGCGGCAGGCGCAGCTCGAACTCCTCCTCCAGGAACTTCAGCAGGGTGGCGTTGAAGCGCGGCTCGTCCTCATGGAAGCGCAGCGTGAAGCGGGCGGTGGCGGCGGTGCGCTCCAGCCGCACCGGCACCAGCAGCAGCGGCGCCCGGTAGATGCGCGCCTCGCCGGCGCGGCGCCAACGCAGGAAGCCGACGGCGAGGAACAGCGTGTTGGTGCCGCCTTCAGCCAGGTCGTTCTTCACCTCGCGGTAGAGATCGACGAGGCGCGCCTCCAGATCGCGGCTCGCGAGGGGCGAGGGCAGCTCGTCGCGCCCCAGGGCCTCGGCGGCATAGCGGCGGTCGAGATCCTCGCCGCGCTGGTCGCGATAGGTGCCGGCGTCGCGTTCGCCGAGGGGATTTTGTTCCGGCAGGCAGATGATGCGGATACCCGCCCCGCCGGCCAGCCGGTCCTCCAGATAGGCGACATCCGTGCACAGGAACGGCACGGTCTTCTTGCCGTCCCGGAAGTTCAGGAGGCGGTTGCGCAGGGTGAGGTCGAGCAGCTTCTTCTGCCAGCGCGCGATGCGATCCTGCGGCGTCGCCGGCTTGGGCTCGATGGCTGGCGGCTCGGGCTGCGGCTCGCCCCCGAGGCCTGGCAGCGGAACGTCGATGGGACCGCGAGGACCCTCGCCGCCGGCCGGAGCCGCCATATGGGTGGCGAGCGGGGCGATGCCGCCATCGCGCAGGCGGCGGACATCGATGGCGGCGCGGAACTCGTGCTCGCGCTCCGGCGACAGGCGCGGCAGCAGCGCGGCGTGGGCCTGATCGATGGACAGCACCGGGCGGCGGGTGATGGCGGTGGTCTCGAACACCATCAGCTCGTTCGCCGCGAGGGCCTTGCGCAGCTCCATGACATCGCTGGTCACGGCCTCGGGCAGGGTGCGCTTCGCCAGCCAGACGCCGGCCGCGGCATGGCCCTCGAACAGCAGCAGCACCGGATTGAGGCCGGCGGCCTCGAACGCCGCTGCGAACAGCACCGTGGTGTCGAGGCAGGTGGCAAGCCCGGTGTCGGCGATGATGGAGGGCCGGCGGATCTTCTGCCCCCGGCGCTCGAAGCTCGCCGGCGGCTCGGCATAATGGGTGTCCTGCGCGGCGATGGCGCTGTAGAGCGCTGCCGCCAGAAGCCGGACCCGGCGCGGATCGTTGCTCTGGTAGCCGTCCATGCCGGGAGGCAGCTTGTGTTCGGCCAACTTGTCCGAGGCGGCGCGCAACAGGCGGGAAATCGCCGGATCGTTGGGCATCACGAAGGCCGGCAGCAATTGCGCCATGTCCGCGACGCCGCCCCATTCGTCGCGGGCGAGCAGGCGCACCTCGCTGCGCGCCTCCGCGAGGATCTCTTCGCCCCGCCGCAGCACGAAGCGCACCTCGCCCCGCTCAGCCTCGTCGAGGCCGTCGAGATAGGCGGGATCGAGATCCAGCCGGCGGTCGGACAGCGCCAGCGTGTCGCCCGGGGCGAGGCGATCAACGGTCCAGCTTCTGGCGCGCACGAAAGGCGGGGCCGAGGTCACCTCCAGCCGGCAGCCGGTCAGATGCACCTCGGTGGTATTGGTGAGGGTGAGGCCACGCAGCACCGGCACCGCGTTCTGGTGCGAGGCGAAGGTGAACGAGGACGCAAGATCCGCGACGATTCCCACCTCGGCAGCGGCGCCTTCAGCCAATGCGACCGAGTCCTCGATTTCCCCAGCCACAACACGGCCCCCACCCCTGACGCAATCATGGCAAGACTAGGTACTGAAACCCAACGTTGCAATGCAGCGAAGGCAATAGACGCAGTGTCAGCGCCAACGGGGCGTGGGAAGAGCGTGTGAGGAGAGGACAGGGTTCAGCATGGGCGCCCCCGACTTCCGTGTCCGTGGTGACAGGGTGGCACCATGCCCGACAGCAGCCCGCGGCGCTGAAGGAGACCATTGCCAGAAGCTGTTAATTTGGACGGGTTTGATGTGGTACAGGTGGGTGGGCTCGAACCACCGACCTCCGGTTCCACAGACCGGCGCTCTAACCAACTGAGCTACACCTGCACACCGCCGATGCCGGGGGCTTCGGCGGAGAGCGCGGAACCTACGCGCACGACCCCGTAATTTCAAGGGGCCGGATGGGCGCAAATCACAGGGGATTTTCCCCGCCGCCGCTGGACCTTCGCCCATGCAGGACCGCCCTGCGCGCCAGAGCCGCAGGGCGCGGGCGGGCAGGGGAGGTCCGGACAGGGCGGCAATAAACGGACGACAATAAGTTGACGATTCGGGCGCGCCGTCAGTTCGGGCGGTGGAACTCGCCGTCTTCGGCGGTGAGCGTCGCCACCTTGGCGGTGATGGAGGCCCACGCGCGGTGCTCCTCCATCTTGCCGCCGATCTCGAAGCTCTGGGCCATGCGCGCGGCGAAGTCCACGCCCTCGGGGCCGTATTGGTCGGCGATGATGAAGGCGGTCCGCCAGACGTCTTCTTCGGAAACCATGGGGTTCATTCCTTGCGCTGTGACCGCACGGGGCCTGGAACGTCTTCAGGCGAAATGGAGAACGGTTCGCGTGAAGAAAACGCACGAACTCGACTTCGAGAGCGGCTTCGCGGGTTCATGAAACGCGAAGCCGCCCGAAGTGGAATTGTCACAAATCCAACACCAGCAGGTCGCCTTTGGCACGCGACACGCAGGCGAGGAAATAGCCCTTTTCCTTCTCCTCGGGCTTCAGGCGCTTGTCGCGGTGGTCGATCTCGCCTTCCAGCACCTTCACCTTGCAGGTGCCGCAGGCGCCCTGCTCGCAGGAGGTGGGCACCTTCACGCCGGCTTCCTCCAGCGCGGCGGTGACGGAACGGTCGCCGGGGATCTTGATGACCTTGCCGGAAGAGGCGATCTTCACGTCGAACACCTTGTCCAGCAGCGGCGGGGGCGCCTTGGCGGTGAAGCGCTCCACATGGATGCGGTTGACGCCGTAGCCCTTCTGCTGGGCGTTGGCGATGACCGGATCAAGCCACCAGTCCACGCCGCACAGGAACAGATGGGTGTCGTCCGGCCGGTCGGCGAGCAGGGTCGCCGGGTTCAGGCGGGGCTCGGTGGCCTCGAAATAGAAGGTGGTGTTCTCGGCGAAGGCCGAGGCCTCGATGGTGGCGCGGAACGAGCCCGGCGAGCCGCCGGCGAACAGATAGTGGAACTCGAACGGGATGTTCTTCGCCTTCAGGTGGTCGGCGATGGAGAGCACCGGCGTGGCGCCGATGCCGCGGGCGAACAGCAAGGCGCGCTTCACGTCGCGCGGCACCGCGAAGCGGTTGCGCGGCTCGCCCACCTGCAGGCGGTCGCCCTCGTTCACCTGCTGGAACAGGGCCTTGGAGCCGCCGCGGCTGTTGGCATCCTTCCAGACGCCGATCACGTAGCGATGGCGCTCGCTGGCGCTGTTGCACAGCGAATACTGGCGCATGAGGCCACCGGGAATGGTCACGTCCACATGCGCGCCCGGCGTGAAGGGCGCCAGCTCGCCGCCCTCGGCGGGGACGAGCTCGAAGGAGACCATGTTCTCGGCCTCGACCGTCTTCCTGGCCACGACCACCGACTGCAGGGCTTCGTCCGACATTGCTGACCTCTTCATCCGCGCGGAACGCTGGTGAAGAGCAACACGCAAACTTGGGGCCAACTTCCCGCAGGTGCGGTGTAGCGCGGCGCGCCAATGCCCGCGCGGCACCCGGCTCCGGCCATTGCCGGAACCGGTTCTAAAAATCACAACTCGGGAACACCCGAGTTGTGCAGCGTCATCCACTTGGCATCGGTCGAAGACCGAGGCCGATGGTACTAGAAGGAGATGCCGCCGCCGACCACCAGCACCTGCCCGCTGACATAGTTGGATTCCGGCGCGCAGAAGAGATAGACGCCGTCGGCGGCTTCCTCCGGCGTGCCGGCGCGGCCCAGCGGGATGAGGCTGCGGAAGCCGTCCAGCACCTTGGGCGGCAGGCCGATGGCCACCTGATTGCCCTCCACGGTGATGGATGCCTTGGTCTCGGAGGCCGCTGTCATGCGGGTCTCGATGAGGCCGAAGGCGACGCAGTTCACGTTCACCTTGAAGCGTCCCCACTCCTTCGACAGCGTCTTGGTGAGGCCGATGACGCCCGCCTTGGCGGAGGCATAATTGGCCTGCCCCATGTTGCCGCCGGTGCCCGCGATGGAGGAGATGTTCACCACCTTGCGGAACACCTCGCGCCCCTCGGCGGCCTCCTGCGCCACGCGGATGCGGATCGGCTCGGCGGCGGCGCGCAGGATCTGGAACGGCGCCTTCAGGTGCACGTCGAGGATGGCGTCGAACTGCGCGTCGCTCATCTTGCCGATCAGGCTGTCCCAGGTGTAGCCGGCATTGTTGACGATGATGTCCACACCGTCGAACGCCGCGATGCCATGATCGATGAAGCTCTGGGCGAAGCCCTCGGCGGTCACCGATCCCGGCACCGCGATGGCCTCGCCGCCCAGCGCCAGGATCTCGGCGCGGACGGCCTCCACCGGCTCGACGTCCAGGTCGTTGAGGACGAGGCGCGCGCCTTCGCTCGCCAGTTTCAGGGCGATGGCCCGGCCGATGCCGCGGCCGGCCCCGGTCACATAGGCGACCTTGCCCGTAAGCTTCGTCATGACTGCGCCTTTCAAAGGTCCAGGGGGCCGTTCTGGAGGCCGAGCGCGAGGATCGCCGCGCCGGAAAGTTTCTGTTCGCCGTTCTGGTCGCGGACGGCAAGGTCGAGGCGCACGCGCTGCTCCCCCTCCGCCTCAAGCAGCTCCGCCACTGTGGCGGTGAGGGTGAGGCGGTCGCCGAGGCGGGTCATGGCGAGGAACCGTGTCCCGAAGGAGCGCAGCGCGGTGAGCGGCGCGTTGGCCGTCAGCAGCCGGCCGAGGGAGGCCATGACGAACATGCCCTGGGCGAACACGTCCTTTTCCCCGGCGGCGTGGGCGAAATCGATGTCGATGTGGATGGGGTTGTGGTCGCCCGAGGCGCCAGCATAGAGCGCCAGCTGGGTGCGGGTGACGGGGGCAAGCTCCAGCGTGGCGAAGATGTCGCCGACCGCGAGGGTAGGGGCGTGAGGAGCGGCAAGGGTCCCGAGATCTGTCATGGTTGCCTGCCCCTAGCCGTTGCGGATCACGAGGGTGGATTTCAGATCGGCGACGCGCCGGCCGGCCTCATCGTCCACGGCGGTCTCGCGCAGCACGAATTCCAGTGCGCCGTTCTTCTTGTCGTAGATGTCCGCCACCTTCTGGGTGAAGGTGAGCCGCTCGCCGGCGCACACCACCCGCCTATAGGCGAAGGACTGCTCGCCGTGCAGTAGCCGCGCGAAGTCCAGGCCGAGACGGTTGAAGAACAGGAACGGGTCCGGCCCGTCCATTTCCAGGCAGAACAATTGTGTCGGCGGGAGGGGCAGGGAGGCATATCCCGCCGCGTGGGCCGCCTCTTCGTCGGTGAAGACCGGATTGGTCTCGCCAATGGTGCGGGCGAAGAAGCGGATGCGCCCCTTCTCCACCTCCACCGTGAACGGATCGAACACGTGGCCGATGAAGCTGCGGTCGATCATCGCGCGCCCCGGTCCGCGGTGTAGAGCGTGACCACGCAGGCGCCGCCGAGGCCGAGATTGTGCTGGAGCGCCACCCGCGCGCCCTCCACCTGCCGCGCCTCCATGGTGCCGCGCAACTGGCCGGTCAGCTCGAAGCACTGGGCGAGCCCAGTGGCCCCCAGCGGATGGCCCTTGGAGAGCAGCCCGCCCGAGGGATTGGTGACCACCTTGCCGCCATAGGTGTTGTCGCCGTCGAGGATGAACTTCTCCGCCCCGCCCTCCGGGCAGAAGCCGAGTCCCTCATAGGTGATCAGCTCGTTGGCGGTGAAGCAGTCGTGCAGCTCGGCCACGTCCACGTCGTCGGGGCCGAGGCCCGCCTGCGCCCACACCGAGGTCGCAGCCGCGGCGGTCATGTCGTAGCCGACCACCCGCATCAGGTCCGGCTCGAAGCTGGAGGGAAAGTCGGTGGTCATTGCCTGGGCGGCGATGGTCACGGTGGTGTCGATGCCGTGCCGCCGCGCGAACTCCGGCGTGCACAGGATGGCGGCCGCCGCGCCGCAGGTGGGCGGGCAGCATTGCAGGCGGGTGAGCAGGCGCGTCACCGGCGGCGAGGCCATCACCTCCTCGACGCTCACCTCCTTGCGGAAGATGGCGCGGGCATTGTGGACCGCATGGCGGCTGGCCTTGGCGCGGATGGCTGCGAAGGTGGTATCCTTCGTGCCGTACTTGTTCTGATGGGCGATGCCGGCGCCGCCGAACATCTTCGGCGCCATGGGCACGTCGCCGTCATAGGCCACCTCGGTGGTGACCTGGATGAAGTCTTCCAGTGGACCCGGGCGGTCCTTCCAGTGCTCCACCAGCGCGCCCGGCTGCATCTGCTCGAAGCCGAGCGCCAGCACGCATTCGGCCTGTCCCGACAGTACCGCATTGCGGGCCAGCCAAAGGGCGGTGGAGCCGGTGGCGCAATTGTTGTTCACGTTCACCACCGGGATGCCGGTGAGGCCCACGCTGTAGAGCGCCTTCTGGCCGCTGGTGGAATCGCCATAGACGTAGCCCACATAGGCCTGCTGGACCTTGCCATAGTCGATCCCGGCGTCGGCCAGCGCGCTGCGCACCGCCTCGCCGGCCAGCGCCACGTAGCTCGGGCTTTCGCTCGGCTTCACGAAGCGGGTCATGCCCACCCCGCCCACCACCACCTGTGCCATGCGTTTCCCCTGAATCTGGTTGTGCCGATGGTAATGCGCGCCGGCAGGGTGAATGCGCCGGAGGCCGTCCATCGTTGAGTGGTTTATCGGTTTGTCCGACAAACTATTCCAGCCGTCCCCGGCCTTGTCAATATGTGCGAAACAGCAGTGCTGGTTCAGTTTGAACGTCAGCGGCTTCGAAGGCGTGCGCGCCGGAACCCTAGCCCGCTCGCGGGAGAGGGAGAGACCGCGCTTGCCCAGCCGTTTGTCACCATCGTCGCCCTCCGGCTTGACCGGAGGGGCCATCTCTCCGCTTGTCCCGCCCGCCGCCGCTTGGTCCCGGCCGGGCCATGGGCCGTCCGGTCAAGCCGGACGGCGACGGTGTGTGGGAGCCTGAAAGCGCTGCCCCCTCCACAGTCGCCCCCTCCCTCGCGGGAGAGGGGCTTTAGACCGCTCTCAGGCGGCGGGGGTGAGGGCGGCGGCCTCCTCCTGCGCCACCTCGCGGCGGGCGGCGTGGTATTCGGCGATGAGCTGGCGGCACAGCTCTGCAGCCGGCAGCACCTCGCGCACCGAGCCGACGCCCTGTCCGGCCGACCACACCGTCTTCCAGGCCTTGGCCTCGCTGGCCATGTCCAGCCCGCCCTCATGCTTCGGCTGGTCGAGGTCGATGCCGGCAGCGGCCAGGCTCTGGCGCAGGAAATTCGCCGGCACGCCGCTGACCTTGGGGGTGTAGACGATGTCGTCGGCGCTGGCCCCGACCACCATCTCCTTCTGGGCGTCGGGCACCATGCATTCCCGCGTGGCGAGGAAGCGGGTGCCGAGATACGCCATGTCGGCGCCGAGCATGCGGGCGGCGGCGATGTGGCGGCCGGTGCTCATGGCACCGGACAGGACGATGGTGCCGGTGAAGAAGCTGGCGATCTCGGGGATGAGGGCGAACGGGCTGAGGGTGCCTGCATGTCCACCGGCCCCCGCGCACACGGCGATGATGCCGTCCACGCCGGCCTCGGCCGCCTTGCGGGCGTGGCGCATGTTGACCACGTCGTGGAAGATGGCGCCGCCATAGCTGTGCACCGCATCCACCACCTCGCGCACCGCGCCGAGGGAGGTGATAACCAGCGGCACCTTGTGCTTCACCGTCAGCTCGATGTCGGCGGCAAGGCGCGGGTTGGACTTGTGGACGATGAGGTTGACCCCATAGGGCGCTGGGCGCGGGCCGGCCTGCGCCGCCCCGGCGAGCCGGTCCTCGATCTCGCCGAGCCAGGCCGCATAGGCGTCGCTGGTGCGCGCGTTGAGGGCCGGGAAGGTGCCCACCAGCCCGCTGCGGCACACCTCCACCACCAGGTCGGGGCCGGAGGCGAGGAACATGGGCGAGGCAATGGCCGGGATGGCAAGGTCGCGGAATGCGGCAGGCAGGGCCATGGGGTTTCCTCCGTTATGGGACGAGGCTCAGCGCCGTGGCTGGCGTCGTTCTGGGGTGCGGGGCGCGAGCCCCTGGATGAGAAAATCGGCGGTCTGCCGGGCGATCTCGGCCGGCGCGAGGGCGCCGCCGGGCTTGTACCAGTGGGCGATGGCATTCAGCGCCCCGGCGATGGCGAAGGCGGCGGTGCGCACATCGCAGGGGGCGATGGAGCCATCCTCGATGCCGCTTTGGATCACGCCGCGCAGGGCCCGGTCGATCGCCGCTTTCAGGCGCCGCAGCTCGGCGCGGTTCTCAGGCGAGAGGGCGGTGTCGGGGGTGCGGGTGATGCTCATGCCGAAATCCATGGTCATGGCCTCGGCATATTGCTCCATCAGCGCCCGCAGCCGCTCAAGGCCGCTGGCATGGGCGCCGGGAACCGGCGCCGCCGCCGCCTCGATCATCTCCAGCCCCATGCGGCAGCATTCGAACAGCACGTCGTCCTTGCTGCGGAAGTAATGATAGAGGGTCGGCTTGGTGACGTTCAGTTGCCG
Organism: Xanthobacter oligotrophicus; assembly: GCF_008364685.1. Classification (GTDB taxonomy): domain Bacteria; phylum Pseudomonadota; class Alphaproteobacteria; order Rhizobiales; family Xanthobacteraceae; genus Xanthobacter; species Xanthobacter oligotrophicus. Next base: position 378,456 of record NZ_VTTL01000001.1, on the reverse strand, counting down.
CGCCACGTCGTCCAGCGAGGTGGCGTGGAAGCCCTTCTCGTTGAACAGCCGCGCCGCCGCCTTCAGCACCGCCTCGCGCTTCAGCGCCCGGTCACGCCCGCGCTGGGCGGGAGAGCGCCAAGGCGAGGGGTCCGCCAGCGCGGTGTCGGTCGGTTTCGGGGGCGCCATCGCAGGGTCCGGCCGGGAGGGTGGAGACGGCCTTGGGGGAGGCTGTCCGACCTATTGGAAGAGAGGTTACTCATGAGTAACTTTGGGGTCAAGGGAATGCACGCCGGCGGCCCGCATCCGGACGTGGTGGGCTCTCAATCCTCGGCGTAGGTCCTGTCGATGGCCTGGTCGATGGACTTGCCGATCAGCTCGAAGCCGCGCTTCCAGTCGTTGATGTGCCGGCGCATCCACAGCACCGCCTCGGCCTTGTCGCGGGCGCGCAGGGCCGTGAGGATGGCGGCGTGGGCCGCCTTGTTGCGCTCGGCGGCGTGGGCGTTGCGCCGGAACAGCATCTCGGTGGTGGGGAAGAACAGCTTGTTCTCCGGCTCGCGGGCAAACTGGAGCACGCGGTTGCCGGAGGCGCGGGCGAGGATGTCGTGGAACTCGATGTCGAGCAGCGCCAGTTCGGAGGGCTTCTTCAGCGCCTTCTCCGATTTCTTCATGTTGTCTTCCAGCTCGGCCAGAATCTCGTCCGTGATCCGCTCCGCCGCCAGCTCCGCCACCGCGGTCTCGATGGCCAGGGTGGATTCCCACAGCTCGCGGAAGGTGATCTCGTTGAGCACGAAGGCGCGGCTGATGCCCCCGGCAAACCGGTCGTAATGGGGCACGGCGGCAAACAGCCGGCGGCTGGAATCGCGCCGGATCAGGCCGCTCTGCTCCAGCAGCCGGATGCCCTCGCGCACGGTGGAGCGGTTGACGCCGAACTGGCGCACCAGCTCCGCCTCGGTGCCCAGGGCGTCGCCGGCCCGCACCCGGCCGGAGACGATCTGCCGCTCGATGGCGTCCGCCACCAGCTTGTAGGCCGGTGCGGGGGTGATGGGCGCGAACACGGAAGCGGGTTCCGCCGTCCCGGCCTCGCGCGCCTCCTTCGTCTGCGCCATCTGTCCTCGCTCTCGTCCCGCGTTCCCGGTCATCCGGACTTATCTTGCATAGGCTGGTTGGTGAATCCTGTCGAGGCGCCCCCTCAGCCCGCCGCGCGTTCGCGCAGCACGTTCTTCATCACCTTGCCGTTCGGATTGCGCGGCAGGCCGTCTGGCAGGATGGTGACGCGGTCCGGCACCTTGTAGTCGGAGAGCCGCGCGGCACAGAAGCGGCGCAGCTCGTCCACGCTGAGGTCGGCGCCGGCCACCACGAAGGCTTCCACCCGCTCGCCCAGCACCGGATCGGGATAGCCCACCACGGCGGCCTCGGAAACGTCCGGGTGGAACACCAGCACACTCTCCACCTCCGCCGAATAGACCTTGTAGCCGGCGCGGTTGATCATGTCCTTCTTGCGATCAAACACCTTGAGGTAGCCCTCGGCGTCCATGGACCCCACGTCGCCCGAGCGCCAGTAGCCGCCGACGAAGGCGGTGGCGTCGGCCTCGGGATTGCGCCAGTAGCCGGGCACGACGGAAGCGCCGGCGATCCACAATTCGCCCGCCGTGCCGGGGGGCACCTCGCGGCCGTCCTCGTCCATGACCTTGAGGTCGATGCAGGCCATCACCCGGCCGACGCTGTCGAGCCGCTCGGGCGGGGCGTCGCGCGGCAGGATGGCGACGGGAGAGCTGGTCTCGGTGGCACCGTAGACGTTGAACAAGGTGAGCTTCGGGCTCTTCTCCTTCAGCCGGCGGGCGTTGGCCTCCGGCATGGGGGCGCCGCCGAAGGCCGCGATGCGCCAGCTGGAGAGGTCGATTTGCTCGAACTGCGGATCGAGCAGGCAGAGGTTGTACATGGCCGGCACCATGAGCGCCGCGGTCAGCTTCTCCCGCGCCGCCAGCTCCAGGAACAGCCGGGCCTTGAACTGGCCCATGAGGATGAGGCACGCCCCCGCCGCCAGCGTGCCGTGGATGACGCCCACGAGCCCCGTCATGTGCGCGTTGGGCACGGCGAGCACGGTGCGGTCGCTTGGCTCCAGCCCCAGTGCGTAGCGATAATGAAGGCCGGAATGGATGACGCCGAGGTTGGTCAGCACGGCGCCCTTGGGCTTCCCGGTGGTGCCCGAGGTGTAGAGGATGCAGAAGGGATCCTCTTCCGCGACATCGGCGACGCGGTCGGATGCGGGTTGCGCGAACAGGGTTTCGTAAGGGGTCGAACCTGCCGCGCTGCCGCCCGCGACGAAGCGGTGGCGCAGCTCGGGCACGTCCGCGCCCTCCGGCAGCTCTCCGGCGCAGGCAGCATCGTGGACCAGCATCATGGCCCCGCTCTGGGCGAGGATATAGGCGATCTCCGGCCGTCGCTGGCGGATGTCGAGGGTCACGTGGATGGCGCCGATCCGCGCGCAGGCCAGCGAAAGCTCCACCACCGCCAGATGGTTGCCCACCAGCGTGGCGACGCGTTCGCCCTTGCGCACCCCATGGGCGAACAGCCCGTCCGCCAGCCGCTCCACCGCCGCATCGAGCGCGCCATAGGTGACGCGCCGCTCGCCATCCACCACGGCGAGCGCATCCGGCGTGCGCTCAGCCCAGGATCGGAACAGGGCATCGACGCTGGGCGGGCGGTCGATGAAGCACGGCACCATCCGGCCGAAATGCACTTCGTGTCTGATCATGGCTTCCTCCCGGCAGGCCCGGCGCGGCACTTGCGGCCGCTTCGCGGGCCCCGTCCGCTGGCGTTCAAATCACTTTATGCGAGGCCCACGTTGGCCCCTTCCGCGGCTCACGGCTCCAGCACCACCTTGCCCACGGTGCGGCGGCCCGCCAGAGCCTCCAGCGCCGCCGGCGCCTCAGCCAGCGGGAAGACATCGCGGATGAGCGGGACGATGGCCCCGGTCCGGCGCAGGTCGAAGAGTTCGTCGAACATGGCGCTTACCAGTTCGGGATGATGCTGGCGGTAGGCGCCCCAATAGACGCCCATGGCGGCGGCGTTCTTCAACAGCAGACGGTTGGAGGGCAGCTCCGCCACCGCCCCGCCGGCAAAGCCGACGATGACGAGCCGCCCGCCCCAGGCGAGGCACCTCAGGCTGTCCACCGCCACCTTGCCGCCCACCGGATCGACGATGACATCCACGCCCCGGCCTTGCGTGATCTCCTTCACCCGCTCCACCAGCGGCTCGGCGGCATAGTCGATGGTCTCGTCGGCGCCGAGGTCGCGGCACAGGGCGGTCTTCTGCGGCCCGCCGGCGGTGGCGATCACCCGCGCCCCCCAGTGGCGCGCCAGCTGGATGGCGGCGGAACCGACGCCGCCCGCGCCCGCATGCACCAGCACCGTCTCGCCCGCCTTCAGGCCGGCGCGGTGGCGCAGGGCGAGGTGGGCGGTGGGATAGATCACCGGCAGGGCCACGGCCTCGCGCAACGGGAAGTCGTCGGGCAGCTTCTGCGCGCCCAGCGCCGGCACCACCGCATGATCGGCAAAGCCGCCGTGGTCCATCAGCGCGCACAGGCGGTCGCCGGGGCGGAACGGGCTGTCGGGTCCCGCCTCCACCACCGTGCCGGCCACCTCGATGCCGGGGGTGAAGGGCAGGGGCGGCTTCACCTGGTAGCGGCCGCGGATCATCAGCGTATCGAGGAAGTTGACCCCCGCCGCCGCCACTTCCAGCACGCAGCCGTCGCCGGTCGCGCGCGGGTCCGGGCACTCGCCGAACACCATGGCGCCGTCTTCGGTAATCTCATGGACGCGCCAGCCACGCATGGCGGACCCTTTCTGCGATCACGCCTGATGGGCGCTGGGGGTGACGAGATAGGCGGTGGTGCTGCCGCGCCGGGCCTTGGCCTTCTTCAGCTCGTCGCGGGCGATGCTGCGAAGGTGCACCTCGTCCGGCCCGTCGATGAAGCGCATGGCCCGGCCCCAGGTCCACAGATAGGACAGCGGCGTGTCGGGGGTGAGGCCCATGGCGCCGAACACCTGGATGGCGCGGTCCACCACCTGCGTCTGCACCCGCGCTGCCGCCACCTTGATGGCGGACACCTCGATGCGCGCGGCCTGGTTGCCGGCCTTGTCCATGAGCCATGCGGCGCGCAGCACATGCAGGCGCAACTGGTCGATCTCGATGCGGGACTGGGCGATCCAGTCCTGGATGTTGGCGTGGTCCGACAAGTGGCGGCCGAAGGTGCGGCGCTCCAGCGCGCGTTCCATCAGCAGCTCCAGCGCCAGCTCGCACTGGCCGATGGTGCGCATGCAGTGATGCACGCGCCCCGGCCCGAGCCGCGCCTGCGCCAGCGCGAAGCCCTGTCCCTCCTGCCCGAGGAGATTTTCCGCCGGCACCCGTACGTCGCGGAACAGCACCTCGCAATGCCCCTCCGGCGCATGGTGGTGCATGATGGGCACATCCCGTACCAGCCGCACGCCGGGGGCGTCGAACGGCACGATGACCATGGAATGGCGGGCGTGGGGATCGGCCTCGGGGCGCGGATCGGACAGGCCCATCACGATCACGAAGCGGTTGTTGGGGTGCTTGGCGCCGGTGGTGAACCACTTGCGCCCGTTGATGACGTAGTCGTTGCCGTCGCGCAGGATGGTGGTCTGAAGATTGGTGGGGTCGGAGGAGGCTGTGTCCGGCTCGGTGATGCCGACGCAGGAGCGGATGCGCCCTTCCAGCAGCGGCGCGAGCCATTGCTCACGCTGGGCGGGCGTGGCGAACATGTGGAGGATCTCCATGTTCCCCGTGTCCGGCGCGTTGCAGTTGAACACTTCCGCCGCCCACGGAATGCGGCCCATGATTTCCGCCAGCGGGGCATATTCCAGATTCGTGAGGCGCGTGCCCGGCTCGTCGTCCTTCAACGCCGGCAGGAACAGGTTCCACAGGCCCTCGGAATAGGCTTTCGCCTTCAGCCGCTCGATCAGGTCGAGGGGATAGCGGCCCGCCTCCACCTCGCGGTGCCACTGGGTGTTGGCCGGCAGCACGTGCGCCGCCATGAAATCGCTGACGCGGGTGCGCAGGCCCTCGACCTTGTCGGAGTAAGCGAAATCCATCTGTTGTCTTCCTTGTTCCCGCAGGCGGGCCTCAGGCGGCGCCCGCGGTGATGAGTTCGACGGCGCGGCGCGCGTAGTTCTCGGACAGGCGGCCGACGCTTTCGGCGCCTTCGGATGCGGCGTTGCCGTTCCTGGCGCGGGCGGCGATGCCCTCGAAGATCACGGCGAAGCGGAACAGGGCGAACACCCGGTGGAAGGGGGCGAAATCCTCCGCCCGGCCGCCGGCGGCGCCATACCAGTTGAGGAAATCCTCGCGCTCCGGCAGGCCCTGCGCGGCAAGGTCGGTGCCCCTGAGGCCGCCATATTCCTCCGGCCGCGTGTCCCAGGTGACGCCGAAATGGGCCACGTCCGCCATGGGATCGCCGATGGTGGAGAGTTCCCAGTCGAGCACCGCGATCACCCGCGGCTCCACGGGGTGGAACATGAGGTTGCCGATGCGAAAATCCCCGTGGGCGATGGTGGGCGCGCCGGAGGCGGGGAAGTGGCGCGGCAGCCAGTCGATGAGCGCGTCCACCTCCGCCAGCTCGCGGGTGCGGGATTGCTGCCACTGGCGGGTCCAGCGCGCCACCTGCCGCTCGAAATAGCCATCGGGCCGGCCATAGTCGCCGAGCCCCACGGCGCGCCAATCCACCCCATGGAGCCGCGCCAGCATGTGGGCGGCGCTGCGGTACATGGCCTTGCGCTCGTCCACCGGCGCGGCGGCGAGGCCGCAATCGCCGAACACCCGGCCGTCCAGCCGCTCCATCACATAGAAGGGCGTGCCGATGACCGAGGGATCGGCGCAGAAATGCACCATACGCGGCACCGGCACGTCGCTGTCGGCGAGGGCGTGCTGGATGCGGTGCTCGCGGTCCACCGCATGGGCCGAGGGCAGTACGGGCCCGCCCGGCTGCTTGCGCAGCACCAGCCGGTGGCTGGGACTGTCCACGAAGAAGGTGGGGTTGGACTGCCCGCCGGAGATGGGCGCCACCTCCACCGGCCCGCGGAAGCCCGGCACGAGCGCGGCGAGATGGCCCGCCAGCGCTTCGGCATCGAAACCTGCGGTGGCCGGCGCCGATGGGGCTGCGACAGGCGTGGGTGCGACAGGCGACATGGATCCTCGCGTCAAAGGCGGCCGGGAGCGTGTCCCGAGCGGATCGGGAAGGCGGTCGTGTTGCGTGCGGGAGAGCCGGGACGCGCGGACGCTCCCCGGCCGGCCGTTCATTTCTTCACCAGCGGGCATTCGCTGCGCGACAGGGGTTGGAAGGCGTCCGCCGCGGGAATGGTGCGGACGATCTTCAGGTAATCCCACGGCCCCTTGGATTCGGCCGGGGTCTTCACCTGCGCCAGATACATGTCGTGGATCATGCGGCCGTCGGGGCGGATGGAGCCGTTGCGGGCGAAGAAGTCGTCGATGGGCAGTTCGCGCATCTTGTCGGCGACCACATTGCCCTCAACCGAGTTGGCGGCCTTGGCCGAGCGCAGGAAATGCAGCACCGCCGAATAGACGCCGGCATGCAGCATGGTGGGCTTGCGGCCGCCCATGCGCTTGGCCCAGCGCTCCGACCAGGCGCGGTTCTGCGCATCCATGTCCCAGTAGAAGCCGGTGGTCAGCAGCAGGCCCTGCGCCTGGGTGAGGCCGAGGGCGTGGATGTCGGTGATGAAGATGACCATGGCCGCGAGGCGCTGCTTGTCGCCGCCGATGCCGAATTCATGGGCCTGCTTGATGGAATTGATAAGGTCCGCCCCGCCGTTGGCGAATGCGATGACTTTCGCCCCGGAGGCCTGGGCCTGCAGCAGGAAGGACGAGAAATCCGAATTGCTCAGCGGATGGCGCACCGAGCCGAGCACCTTGCCGCCATTGGCGCGGACGATCTCGGAAGCGTCCCGCTCCAGCGACTGGCCGAAGGCGTAGTCGGCTGTCAGGAAGTACCAGCTGTCGCCGCCCTCGGCGACCACCGAGCGGGCGGTGCCATTGGCCATGGCGTAGGAATCATAGACCCAGTGGAACGAGGTGGGCGAGCAGGCCTTGTTGGTGAAGACCGTGGAGCCGGCGCCGGTGTTCAGCAGCACCTTGTTCTTGGCGCGGGTGATCTCCTGCACCGCGAGGGCGATGGCCGTGTTGGGCACGTCCACGATCACGTCCACATTGTCTTCGTCGATCCAGCGCCGGGCGATGGAGGCGCCCACATCCGCCTTGTTCTGGCCGTCGGCCGAAACGATGGTGATGGGCTTGCCGTCGATGGTGCCGCCGAAATCCTCCACCGCCATCTTCGCCGCTTCGATGGAGCCTTGCCCCACGAGATCGGTGTAGACGCCGCTGAGATCGGTGAGCACGCCGACCTTGATGCCCCGCGCCGGCACCTGTGCCGCCGCCGTGCCGGCCGCCACCAGCAGCGCAGCGCCGACGAGGCCCGCGCAAAACCGTTTCATCGCCATGTCTTTCCTCCCCGCGGACACCCTCGGCGCCTCTTCGAGCGTCGTTATTCTGTTTGTCCGACAATCTGATTATTGATCAGGGAGGCCGCCTGTCAAGCGGGGATTGAGGATGTGGGGGTCAATCGCCCGCGGCCGGCAGCTGTCCCCGGCGCGGCGCGTTTGCGGCTTGGGCGGGTTTGTCATCGCAATCTGGCGATCACCCGGGCAACCTGCCGGTCTTTGCTGGATTGGGGTGGGATTCGGCGCGATGGATCACAAGATGACGGGCGCATTCGCGGATGTGTTCGCCCATTCCCTGCCGCCGGAAATCGACCGGCCGTGGGAGCCGCTTGAGCAGCACCTGCTGGAGGTGGCGGACGGCGCCGCCGCCTTTGCCGACCCCTTCGGGTGGGCCGAGGTGGCGCGGATGTCCGGGCTGCTGCACGATCTCGGCAAGCTCTCCCCGCAGTTCCAGTCCTATATCCGGGGCGACCAGCCGGTCGGGGGTGATCACTCCACGGCCGGCGCGGTCCTGGCGCGCCAGACCTACGACCGCTCCTACGGCAGCATTCTTTCGGCGATCATCGCCGCCCACCATGCTGGCCTCGCGGACGGCATCGACCTGCAGGAGCGGTTGAAGCGGGCAGGGGAAAGCCTGCCCGCGCGGTGGGAGCAACTCGTGGGGCCCCTCCCGCCGCCCGCCGCCCTTGCTCCAGGCCGTGCATTCGAACGACGCGGACCGCAGGGTTTCACCTTGAGCTTCCTCATCCGCATGCTGTTTTCCTGCCTGGTGGATGCCGACTTCCTGGCGACCGAGGCCTTTTATGCGCAGGCTCAGGACGACGACGTGGCGCGCGGCGGGCACCTGCCGCTGGCGGTCCTGCACCAGCGCCTGACCGAGCATATGCAGCGCCTAGGTGCCGGCGCGCCGGACACGCCGCTCAACGCGCTGCGGGCGGAAATCCTCGCCCATGCGACGGCGAAGGCGGCGCTGCCGCCGGGCCTGTTCAGCCTCACCGTGCCCACCGGCGGGGGCAAGACCCTGGCCTCCCTGTCCTTCGCCCTGGAGCATGCGGTGCGGCACGGCCTGCGGCGGGTCATCTATGTCATTCCGTTCACATCCATCATCGAGCAGACGGCGCAGGTGTTCCGCCACGCCCTCGGCACGCGGGACGACATTCTGGAGCATCACGCGAGCTTCGACTGGGACGAGGCGGTCACGGCCGCCGGCGCCGACCGGGAGGGCGCCGACGGCCTCACCCGCCTGCGCCGGGCGGCGGAGAACTGGGACGTGCCCATCGTGGTGACGACGGCGGTACAGTTCTTCGAGAGCCTGTTCGCGAACCGGACCTCCCGCTGCCGCAAGCTCCACAACATCGCCGGCAGCGTGGTGGTGCTGGACGAGGCGCAGACCCTGCCGCTCACGCTCCTGCGGCCCTGTATGGCGGCCCTCGACGAGCTGGCGCGCCACTACCGCACCAGCGTGGTGCTGTGCACCGCCACCCAGCCGGCGCTGCGGGCCAAGGACCACTTCACCGGCGGCTTCGAGCTGGGCGACGACCGGGAACTGGCGCCGGACCCGGAGCGCCTCTACGCCGCGCTGAAGCGGGTGGAGGTGGAGACCCTTGTCGCGCCGGTGGCGGACGGCGTCGTCGCCGATCGTTTCACCGCCCAGCCGCAGATGCTGTGCATCGTCAACAGCCGCGCCCATGCGCAAGAGCTTTATGGCGCCATCCGCCAGCTGCCGGGCGCCCTGCATTTGACCACGCTCATGTGCCCGCGCCATCGCCGGGCGGTGCTGTCGCAGGTCCGGTCCGATCTGGCGGCGGGCCGGCCGGTGCGGCTCGTCGCCACCTCCCTGATCGAGGCGGGGGTGGACGTGGATTTTCCGGAGGTCTGGCGCGCGGCGGCGGGCCTGGAGAGCATCGCGCAGGCGGCGGGCCGCTGCAATCGGGAGGGGCGGCGGGCGAGCGGCCGCGTGGTGGTGTTCCAGCCCGAGGCGGCCACCGGCGCGCGCGACGTGCGCCTGCGCTGGCAGGCCGCGGCGCCCATTCTCGCGGCATCCGACGATCCGCTCGGCCTTGATGCGGTCCGGGCCTATTTCCGCGAGCTTTACTGGCAGAAGGGGCCGGAGGCGTTCGACACGGCGGAGGTGGCAGGGCGGCCCGGCATCCTGCGGGCCATCCGCGAGCGGGCGGCGGACGGGGCCTTCCCGTTCCGCTCTATCGCCGAGGCCTTCCGGCTCATCGAGGAGACGATGGTCTCCGTGGTCGTGCCGTGGCGGGCGGACGCCGAAGACGATGACGCGAAGCTTCTCCTCGACCGCATCGCCGCCATGGAGCAGCCGAGTGGCGGCGACCTGCGCCGGCTCCAGCAATACATGGTGCCGATCCCCCGCGCCGCCCGCAACGAATGGCTGGCGGCGAAGGTCCTGCGGCCGGTGCACCGGAACCTTGGGGACGATGTGCTGCGGTTCGAGGGCCTTGATCTTTACGACCCGGACATGGGTGTAAACCTGAAAAACACCACCCTTAGGAATGTGGAAGCGAATATCATCTCGTAGGGAGAATACACATATAGCAACAACTACTAGGAAGAAAATGCATTGACAGCTTCGCCGCAATAGGGCTTTCTGGGTGCGTTGGCAGGATGGAGGCTGAGATGCGAAAGCGTCGATCTTGGCGTTTGCGAGTGTCGGCGGGCTGGTTTTATGTCGAAGTCGAATGGGAGCCAATAATAACGTAGTCGCCGTATGGCGTGGATCGAAACCTAGTTGGAGTGGCTATCGATATGAAGAATGGCTGCATGAAGAATGGCTGCCGGACCCTCGGGTTCGGCAGCTTTTCTGTGCGGATGCCGCAGCGAGAGTTGAGGTGAGGTGTTTCATCTGATGTGATGCACTTCTGGTTGTGGCGATTCGGGGGGATCCGATGTCCTATGGCGTCCGGCTGCGGGTGTGGGGACCGCGTGCCTGCTTCACCAGACCGGAGATGAAGGTTGAACGCGTCTCTTATGACGTGATGACCCCTTCCGCCGCCCGGGGCATCCTGGAGGCTATCCACTGGAAGCCGGCCATCCTGTGGGTGGTGGACCGCATCCACGTTCTGGAGCCCATCCGCTTCCAGTCCTTCCGCCGCAACGAGGTGGGGGCCAAGGCCAGCGCCAGCCTCGCCGAACGCGCCATGCGCGCGGGCACCACGGCGGGCCTGGGCCTTGTGGTGGAGGACAATCGCCAGCAACGGGCGACCACCCTGCTGGTGGATGTGGACTATGTGATCGAGGCCCATTTCGAGCTGACCGGCAGGGCCGGGGCCGACGATACGCCGGCCAAGCACCTCTCCATGTTCAACCGGCGGGCGGAGGCGGGCCAGTGCTTCCATCGCCCCTGCCTCGGCACGCGGGAATTCGCCGCCGATTTCGATCTCCTCCCGGAAGGCGCGCCTTTGCCCGACAGCCGGCTGCCGGACGACCAGAAGAACCGGGACCTGGGCTGGATGCTGCACGACATCGATTTCGCCAACGACAAGACCTCCCGCTTCTTCCGCGCGCGCCTGACGGACGGCGTCCTGGACGTAAGGGCCGGCCTTGCCGAGGGGCTGGCGCAGTGACCATCCTGCAGGCGCTGAACGCCTATTACGGCCGCATGGCCGAGCGCGGGGAAGTGGAGGCGCCCGGCTTCTCCCGCGAGAAGATCAGCTTCGTCATCGAGCTGTCGGAGAGCGGCGAGCCGTCGGCCGTGCTGGATCTGCGCGAGGCGAAGGGGAAGAAGGCGGTGCCGCGCCTCTTGGGCGTGCCGGCGGCGGTGAAGCGCACTGCCGGCATCCAGCCCAACCTGTTCTGGGACAAGACGGCCTATGTGCTGGGGCGCACGGCTGCGGAAGGCAAGCGCACGGCGCAGGAGCATGCGGCCTTCAAGGCGCGGCACCTGGAGCTTGTCGCCGGCGGCAATGATGCCGGCCTCCAAGCCCTCGGCCGCTTCCTGGAGGGGTGGGATCCCGCGCGCTTCGACGCGGACCCGTTCACCCCGGAGATGCTGGACGCCAACATCGTGTTTCGGCTGAAGGGAGAGCATCGTTTCCTGCACGAGCGGCCGGCGGCGAAGGCGCTTCTCGCGGGGCCGCCAGCGGCGGGGGAAGCGCAGGCGTTCTGTCTGGTGACCGGCCAGCGGGCGGCCGCGCAGCGCCTGCATCCCAGCATCAAGGGCGTGGATGGCGCCCAGTCCTCCGGGGCCGCGCTGGTCTCGTTCAACCTCGATGCCTTCACCTCCTACGGCAAGGAGCAGGGCGACAACGCCCCGACCTCGCAGGAGGCGGCCTTCCGCTACGGCGAGGCCCTCAACCGGCTGCTCGACCGCGCCGCGTCCGGCAACCGGATCAAGATCGGCGATGCCACCGTGGTCTTCTGGGCCGATGCGTCCGGCGTCGGGGAGGCCTCTGCCGCGGCTGCGGAAGACGCCATCTTCTCGCTGTTCGAGCCGCCCGGCGACGAGACCGAGGCGGCGAAAGTGCGCGATGCCCTCGCCCTTCTGGCCAAGGGCCGGCCGACCGTGGACGCCTTCCCGCAGGTGCAGCCGGGCACGCGCTTCCACGTGCTGGGCCTCGCGCCCAACGCGGCGCGCCTGTCCGTGCGCTTCTGGCTCACCGACGACTTCTCCGCCTTCGTCGAGCGCCTCGCGGAGCATCACGCGCATCTGTCCATCGAGCCCGTGCCGTGGCGCACCCCGCCGTCGATCCAGCGCCTGCTGGTGAAGACCACGGCGCTGCAGGAGAAGTTCGACAACATCCCGCCCTTGCTCGCCGGGGAACTGGCGCGCGCGGTGCTGTCCGGCACGCCTTATCCGCGCACTTGGCTCGCCGCCACCATCGGACGGCTGCGGGCGGGCGATGATCCCGGCAGCGGCTGGCACGCGGCGGCCATCAAGGCCGTGCTTGCGCGTGAGAAAGCCGTCCGGCGCCGCGCGCGCGGCAAAGACGCTGCCGCCGGTTCCGAGCCGGCCCATGACACGCAGATCCCGGAGGATCCACCTGTGAGTCTCGATAGGGAAAATCCAAGCGAGGCCTACCAATTGGGCCGGCTGTTCGCGGCGATGGAGACGGCCCAGTACCTTGCCCTCGGCAGGGTCAACGCCACCATCCGCGACCGCTATTTCGGCGCCGCGTCGGCAACCCCCGCCAGCGTCTTCCCGCTGCTGCTGCGGGGGGTGCAGAACCATCTCGGCAAGCTGCGCAAGGAGCGCAAGGGCGGCTGGCTGGAACGGGAGATCGAGGAGATCACCAACCGCCTGCCCGGCCACCTGCCGCGGGCGCTGAAGCTGGAGGCGCAGGGCCGCTTCGTGCTCGGCTACTACCACCAGCGCCGGGGCCATTCCGCGACGCCGGCCGCCGCTGCCGAGATCGAGGCCATCGCCGCCGACACCAACGGGGAAGACTGACCATGACCGCGCTGACGCGCCGGCACGAATTCGTGCTCTATTTCGATGTCACGAACGGCAATCCCAACGGCGATCCCGATGCCGGCAACCTGCCGCGCCTCGACCCCGAGACCAATCTGGGCCTCGTCTCCGACGTCTGCCTGAAGCGCAAGATCCGCAATTACGTGGCGCTGGCGAAGGACGACCAGCCGGGACATGAAATCTACATGCGGGACGGCGCCACCCTCAACACCGAGCACAAGCGGGCCTGGTCCGCGCTGATGCCCGATGTCACCAAGGCCGAAGACCTGAAGAAGGGGCCGAAGGAGGCCGACAAGGCGCAGGCGCTGACCCGCTGGATGTGCGCCAATTTCTGGGACATCCGCACCTTCGGCGCGGTGATGACCACCGGCGTGAACTGCGGCCAGGTGCGCGGGCCGGTCCAGATCGCCTTCGCCCGCTCGGTGGAGCCGGTGCTGCCGCTCGAAGTCTCCATCACCCGCCTCGCCGCTACGACCGAAGCGGATGCCGAGGCCAAGGGCGGGCGCACCATGGGCCGCAAGCACATCGTGCCCTACGGTCTCTATCGCGCCCACGGCTTCGTCTCGGCCCCGCTCGCTTCCCATCCGGCCAAGGGCACGGGCTTCTCGGACGCCGACCTCGAACTGCTGTTCGAGGCGCTCGACGACATGTTCGAGCACGACCATTCCGCATCCCGCGGCGAGATGTCAACGCGCAAGCTGATCGTCTTCCGCCACGCCTCCGCCCTTGGCAATGCCAAGGCGCAGGACCTGTTCGCGCGGGTGAAGACCTGGCGCGTGCACAAGGGATCGCAGCACGCCGTGGACGACGAGGCCACCGACAACTGGCCGCCCGCCCGCGCCTTCGAGGACTATGCCATCACCATCGACCGCGAGGGGCTGCCGGCGGGGGTGGAGATCATCGAGCGGTGAGGGGCATCCATGGCCGTCCAGCTCCCAGCCGTCCCGCCTCCTGACGCTGCCGCGGAGGACGCGCTGATCCCGCTTTCGGCGCTTCAGCACTATCTGTTCTGCCCGCGCCAGTGCGCGCTCATCCATGTGGAGCAGCTCTGGGCGGAGGACGCGGCCACGGCGGAAGGGCGCCTGCTGCATGAGAAGGCGGACGGCGGCCGCGGCGAGAAGCGTCCGGGCGTTCGTATCGCCCGGGGCCTCGCCTTGCGCTCCTTCGCGCTCGGGGTCTCGGGCAAGGCGGACGTGGTGGAGTTTCTGGGCGCAGGCAAGGACGCCGGAAAAGGGGAGGGGGGCGCCGGGCGTCCCTTTCCGGTGGAATACAAGCGGGGCAAGCCCAAGGCCCATCGGGCGGACGAGGTGCAGCTGTGCGCCCAGGCCATCTGCCTGGAAGAGATGTTCGGCATTGAGGTCCCGGACGGGGCCCTGTTCTACGGCCAGCCGCGGCGGCGCCATCCGGTGGTGTTCGACGCGGAGCTGCGCGCGCTCACCGCCCGCGTCGCAGCCGAGGCGCGGGCCATGATCGCGGCCGGTCGCACGCCCGCGCCGGTCGCCATGCCCGCCTGCCGCCGATGCTCCCTTCAATCCCTGTGCGCGCCGGACAGCCTGTCGCAACCGCCCTCCGTCCTCGGCTGGCTGTCACGCCAGATCGGGGACTGACACCAACGGCCGATGAGCTTGCCTCATGGGCCGTTCGCCCCAGCCCCGCGCTGGGTCTTGGAAAAAACCATCTCGCCGCCGGCCAGGGGCGGCCGGCCTGACGGAGCGCCCATGCGCCGGATGCTGAACACCATCTATGTGACGGCCGAGGCCGCCTGGTTGCGCAAGGACGGCGAAAACCTGGTGGTGGAAGTGGAGGGCGTCGAGCGCGGCCGCGCGCCCCTCCACATGATCGAAGGGGTCGTCACCTTCGGCCGGCCCGGCGCCTCGCCCGCCCTGCTCGCCGCCTGCGCCGAAGCCGGCATCACCGTATCCCACCTGGAGCCCAACGGGCGCTTCCTCGCCCGCGTGGAAGGCCGGCGCACCGGCAACGTGCTCCTGCGCCGGGCGCAATATCGCCTCGCGGACGACGCGGCGCGCACGGTGCCCATCGTGCGCGGCATCGTTGCGGCCAAGACCGCGAACCAGCGCACCGTGGTGCGGCGCGCGGTGCGCGACCACGCCGGCACCCTGGCCGAGGACGCCCTGGCGGCCCTTCGCGCCGCGGACGAGCGCCTCACCGACATTGCGCGTCGCACCCTCGCCGCCGGCGATGTGGCGATCCTGCGTGGGCTCGAAGGCGAGGCCGCCAGCATTTATTTCGGCGTGTTCAACCATCTGGTGCGCGGTGGCGAACCGGCCTTCGCCTTTTCCGGTCGCTCCCGCCGCCCGCCCCTCGACCGCATGAATGCACTCTTGTCCTTCCTCTATGCCATGTTGGGCCATGATTGCCGCTCGGCGCTGGAGGCCCATGGCCTGGACCCGCAGGTGGGCCTGCTGCACGCCGACCGGCCCGGCCGGGCGAGCCTCGCCCTTGACCTGATGGAAGAACTGCGCCCGGTGCTCGCCGATCGCCTGGCCCTGAGCCTCGTCAACCGCCGCCAGCTCGCCCCGTCCGACTTCGTGATGGAGGAAGCCGGCGGCGTGCGCCTCGCCGATGATGCCCGCAGGGCGGTGCTGGTGGCCTGGCAGGAGCGCAAGCGCGATACGCTGCGCCATCCCTTCCTCGGCGAGGACCTGCCCTTCGGCCTTCTTGCGCATGTGCAGGCGCAGCTTCTGGCCCGCCACATGCGCGGCGACCTCGACGGCTATCCGGGCTTCATCTGGAAGTGAGCTGCCATGCTGATGCTGGTCACCTATGACGTAAGCACCGAGGATCGCGCCGGCCGCCGCCGGTTGCGACGCGTGGCCCGCGCCTGTCTCGACTTCGGCCAGCGGGTCCAGAACTCGGTCTTTGAATGCGAGGTGGATCCGGCCCAGTGGACCGCCCTGCGCGCGCGCCTCGTCAGCGAGATCGATCCCGCCGCAGACAGCCTGCGCTTCTACCGTCTCGGTGCCGACGGGCGCCGGCGGGTCGAACACGTGGGGGCAAAGCCGTCGCTGGACCTGGACGGCCCCCTGGTGTTCTAGAGCGCGCTCCGCGCTCCCATGAGGGAGCGACCACCATTGTTGTTGTACCGGACGACGGTGCTCATGTTTCGATCCGCGCTCCCGTGAGGGAGCGACGAGGCCGCCTTGATGACCACGGCGACGATCTTGGCGTTTCGATCCGCGCTCCCGTGAGGGAGCGACCATCCGGGCCGTGCCACTCCGGGTCCTTGGTGAGGTTTCGATCCGCGCTCCCGTGAGGGAGCGACGCAGGCCGTCTTCATGCTCGCCCAAAAACAGACTGTGTTTCGATCCGCGCTCCCGTGAGGGAGCGACGAGCCTGACCGACCGTCGCGCCGTCCGTGAGGCTGTTTCGATCCGCGCTCCCGTGAGGGAGCGACCACTTCGCCGTACCCCTTCGCGATCCACTTCATGTGTTTCGATCCGCGCTCCCGTGAGGGAGCGACGCACCCCGTCCACAAGACGGGTTAGTTCCATATGGTTTCGATCCGCGCTCCCGTGAGGGAGCGACCTGCCACCGTCGTCTTCTGGTCCTCGGTCAAAGCGTTTCGATCCGCGCTCCCGTGAGGGAGCGACCTGGCGAGGACGGCAAGGCCGCCGCAGATGTCGGAGTTTCGATCCGCGCTCCCGTGAGGGAGCGACCAATGCGCCATCCGCTGATTTACGGTTTCCGTCGTTTCGATCCGCGCTCCCGTGAGGGAGCGACGCGCCCGTCGCCATAAAATTGCGACCCTGATCGCGTTTCGATCCGCGCTCCCGTGAGGGAGCGACATGGCGGGGGTCACAGGTTCGGGGCCGGGGAAAACGTTTCGATCCGCGCTCCCGTGAGGGAGCGACCACGACCCGGCCGCAGCCCTCATCGCGGTGCGGGTTTCGATCCGCGCTCCCGTGAGGGAGCGACGGCCAAATCCTCGACCACCCCCGGCTCGCCGTAGTTTCGATCCGCGCTCCCGTGAGGGAGCGACGCTATCCGCCGATGATCGAGCCCGAGAGCACCTCGTTTCGATCCGCGCTCCCGTGAGGGAGCGACACCACGATCCAGCACGGCGCCCGCAAGATCGAGGCGTTTCGATCCGCGCTCCCGTGAGGGAGCGACTTCAATGTGCCCGTGATGCTCATGGCCCTGCTCCGTTTCGATCCGCGCTCCCGTGAGGGAGCGACCACCGCGCCGTAGTCGCCCGCGTTCAGGCGCTTCACGTTTCGATCCGCGCTCCCGTGAGGGAGCGACATTTGCTGATAGAGCAGAGGCCCTGAGTTATGCCGGTTTCGATCCGCGCTCCCGTGAGGGAGCGACCAGGCCCGAAGAACAGATGGCCACGCCCGTTCTTGTTTCGATCCGCGCTCCCGTGAGGGAGCGACCAGCAACAGCAGCATCGCGCGCCCCATGGTGGCGTTTCGATCCGCGCTCCCGTGAGGGAGCGACCTCGTCTGCGGGTGAGGGCGCCATGGCTGAAACGTTTCGATCCGCGCTCCCGTGAGGGAGCGACGCGATCCACGTCCCGCTGGCACTGTCCCAGTCGGGTTTCGATCCGCGCTCCCGTGAGGGAGCGACCTTGCGATGTGCGCCTCGTGAATAACCCCGTGGCCGTTTCGATCCGCGCTCCCGTGAGGGAGCGACTGCCGGGCGCGACGGCTGGGTGTTCGTCGATGCCGGTTTCGATCCGCGCTCCCGTGAGGGAGCGACCGTCGCCAAGCCAGAGCGTCACCCGCCCATCAAGGTTTCGATCCGCGCTCCCGTGAGGGAGCGACAGGTAGGCAGAGGGGACGCCCTGCATCCGATAGCCGTTTCGATCCGCGCTCCCGTGAGGGAGCGACTGCCGTGGCGACGATGTCCCCGGCCACACCGGAGTTTCGATCCGCGCTCCCGTGAGGGAGCGACCATCCACGCCGGCCCCTCGCGGGATCTGGAGCACGTTTCGATCCGCGCTCCCGTGAGGGAGCGACCACCAGCGCCACTTGGTCCGCCGCGACGTTCTCGTTTCGATCCGCGCTCCCGTGAGGGAGCGACCAGCACCCCTCCGCCCGTGTCCTCATTGACCAGGTTTCGATCCGCGCTCCCGTGAGGGAGCGACCGGACATGCTCGTGCCGTTGCGCAGGTCCGAGAGGTTTCGATCCGCGCTCCCGTGAGGGAGCGACCCGCTCATGGAGCGGTTGCGGCTGACCATGTACCAGTTTCGATCCGCGCTCCCGTGAGGGAGCGACCCTTACCGGACTCGCTCCACTGCTTCCACTTGGCGTTTCGATCCGCGCTCCCGTGAGGGAGCGACACTGTGCCAGTCCCGAAGTTTGGTCGTAGGGCATGTTTCGATCCGCGCTCCCGTGAGGGAGCGACGTCGGGGATTTCGGCGCCGATGGTCTGCGCGAACGCGTTTCGATCCGCGCTCCCGTGAGGGAGCGACGCGCCTGCGCCGGTGCCAGCGTGGTGCCGATGAGGTTTCGATCCGCGCTCCCGTGAGGGAGCGACCGTCTTCCGGCTCCATTAGATTGCCCCTCCACAAGTGTTTCGATCCGCGCTCCCGTGAGGGAGCGACGAGCGCCTGCCGCGCCGGCTGGGGCTGCGAAGACGTTTCGATCCGCGCTCCCGTGAGGGAGCGACCGCGACCTGCCCCGAGGAAATCGGCGCCCACGCGGGTTTCGATCCGCGCTCCCGTGAGGGAGCGACGCGAGAGCGACCTCATGGCAGGATGTCCAAGCCGTTTCGATCCGCGCTCCCGTGAGGGAGCGACTATGTCACTGCTTACTAGGCTTCGGCCCAATTGGTTTCGATCCGCGCTCCCGTGAGGGAGCGACGCCGGTGTCGCGATTGTGGCGCTGGTCATCAGCAAGTTTCGATCCGCGCTCCCGTGAGGGAGCGACGATAAGTTCCCGGAGATTGTCTAGAGCCATAGAGGTTTCGATCCGCGCTCCCGTGAGGGAGCGACTTGAGCGCCATCGCGGCAGTGCTCTGGATGGGCAAGTGTTTCGATCCGCGCTCCCGTGAGGGAGCGACCCTGGGGATGGGCTGGAAGGCGACCGACATTGCCAAGTTTCGATCCGCGCTCCCGTGAGGGAGCGACAAAGATTTATCAAATAGCTTGCCTTTTCGATTAGTTTCGATCCGCGCTCCCGTGAGGGAGCGACCGTGAGCAAAATTTATCCTCCTTGGTCATCCTCTGTTTCGATCCGCGCTCCCGTGAGGGAGCGACCGACCTCGACGCGTGGGCTCCGGCGGATGACGCTGTTTCGATCCGCGCTCCCGTGAGGGAGCGACCGCCTGCGATGAGGTAGGACTTCGGCTTGCCATAGTTTCGATCCGCGCTCCCGTGAGGGAGCGACTTTCGCCCTGGGCTTACCCTCGTTATTGAGGACACGTTTCGATCCGCGCTCCCGTGAGGGAGCGACCGCCGGAACGGCGCCGAGGTCGTGGTCCAGCCCCGCGTTTCGATCCGCGCTCCCGTGAGGGAGCGACTTTGGTGGAAGCGCTCTGGATGCTCGCCGGCCGGTTTCGATCCGCGCTCCCGTGAGGGAGCGACTGCATTCGCGACCTGGATTGCCTTGTTCGCCGTCGTTTCGATCCGCGCTCCCGTGAGGGAGCGACTGGAGAGTGCACAATGACCACGACCATTATCGTGTTTCGATCCGCGCTCCCGTGAGGGAGCGACCTCCTGCTCGCGTGCAGCGTCATGAGGATCTTTGTTTCGATCCGCGCTCCCGTGAGGGAGCGACCTGCCACGTACTTGCCGCGCTTGTACTGGTCCGAGTTTCGATCCGCGCTCCCGTGAGGGAGCGACTTCGCGCCGTAGCGCACGGCACCGGCAGGCAGCGTGTTTCGATCCGCGCTCCCGTGAGGGAGCGACCTCATGCTGGTACACGTCAAGGAGCTGGTGGCGCAGTTTCGATCCGCGCTCCCGTGAGGGAGCGACCGTCGAGTTCGACGCTGTGGCATCCCTCGGGATGGTTTCGATCCGCGCTCCCGTGAGGGAGCGACAGGCCGGCGAGGTAGGTCTCCACCGAGGCGTAGGGTTTCGATCCGCGCTCCCGTGAGGGAGCGACCGCCATCCACCAGCGCAACGTCGAATAGTCGAACGTTTCGATCCGCGCTCCCGTGAGGGAGCGACGTGATCGTGGCCGTGCTGTAGGCGACGATTGCAGCGTTTCGATCCGCGCTCCCGTGAGGGAGCGACCTCGGCCTCGATGACCTTTCCGCCGGAGGTGCCGTTTCGATCCGCGCTCCCGTGAGGGAGCGACTTCCGGCTCTTGATCCAGCCGCCGGTCGGCGCCGGTTTCGATCCGCGCTCCCGTGAGGGAGCGACCCCCGCTCCATAGCATTTTGGCGGCCCATGCAAAATCAGCACGGGCGCGCGAACCTGCCGTGATGGCGGCAGAGGTGCCGGGGGGCGTCTCGCCCGGGGGGCTCGAAAGAGATGTTTTTGCAATGCTTTACACGGCGCGCGAACCGGCCGGAGAAATCGTGTGAGCTTGAGGTTCGCGGAGGCAGGACGCCCTCCTTGGAGGGGAGCGAGCCGCTCGCCAAAAGATGCGCACTGCCTTTCGATATCGAGACGGCGAAGGGCGTGGCGACGCATGCCTCGCGCGGGTCCGGTGGACACACCAGAGCCGCCACGTCGTCACGGAGCCTAGCAGAATTGGCGCCGGCGCGGACCACCGCGCGAAGCCACCCTGCGGAGGGGCAGGGGCGCGAACGCACTCCGCGGAGTGTTCTGGGCAAGGATGCCGGCGGGAAGATGGTCGGTCGCAAGCCTAGCTCCTGACCGACGCGCCGGGCCTTCTCCCAGGCGTGGGCGCGTCGAATGCACAAGCGTATGAGAACATATTGCGAACTTGGAACAAAACATGTACATCTGCTGTGTTCTCATTTTCCCTTGCGCCAGCACCGGAGCGCGGCGATGACTCAGTCGACACTCAGACTCGTCGAAGGTTCTTCCATGGATAAGACCAAGGCGCTGGATGCCGCTCTCTCCCAGATCGAGCGGCACTTCGGCAAGGGCTCGATCATGCGGCTCGGCAAGGGCGGCAAAGCCTTGGAAATCGAGAGCATTCCCACCGGCTCGCTCGGGCTCGATATTGCCATCGGCATCGGTGGCCTGCCCAAGGGACGCGTCGTCGAGATCTTCGGGCCGGAATCCTCCGGCAAGACCACCCTGGCGCTGCACACGGTCGCGGAAGCGCAGAAGCGGGGTGGAACCTGCGCCTTTATCGACGCCGAGCACGCGCTCGACCCCATCTATGCGCGCAAGCTGGGCGTCAATCTCGACGACCTGCTCATCTCTCAGCCCGACGCGGGCGAGCAGGCGCTGGAGATCGCCGACACGCTGGTGCGCTCGGGCGCCATCGACGTGCTGGTGGTTGATTCGGTGGCAGCCCTCACCCCGCGCGCCGAGCTCGACGGCGAGATGGGCGACAGCCAACCCGGCATGCAGGCGCGCCTCATGAGCCAGGCGCTGCGCAAGCTCACGGCCTCCATCTCCAAGTCCAACACCATGGTCATCTTCATCAACCAGATCCGGATGAAGATCGGCGTCATGTACGGCTCGCCGGAGACCACCACCGGCGGAAACGCGCTCAAGTTCTACGCCTCGGTGCGGCTCGACATCCGCCGCATCGGCATGATCAAGGAGCGCGACGAGGTGGTGGGCAACCAGACCCGCGTGAAGGTGGTGAAGAACAAGCTCGCGCCGCCCTTCAAGCAGGTGGAGTTCGACATCATGTACGGGGAGGGGATTTCCAAGACGGGCGAGCTGCTCGATCTCGGGGTCAAGGCCGGCGTGGTGGAGAAGTCCGGCGCCTGGTTTTCCCACGATAGCCAGCGCTTGGGCCAGGGCCGCGAGAACGCCAAGACCTTCCTGAAGCAGAACCAGGAGGTGGCCGGCCGCATCGAGGCGGCGATCCGCCAGAACGCGGGCCTCATCGCCGAGAAGATCCTCGCCGGCACACCGGAGGACGATGCCGACGGCGACCCAGCCGACGCCTGAGCCCTCGCTGAGGCGTTTCTGGACAAGCGGCGCCCCCATCGCTAAACGAACCCGGTTCCGGCGGGCGTCATCGCGCCTTCGCCGGAACCGCGCGGCGGGCCTTCGGGCGGCGCTGGCGCGAAGCGATCACCAGAGCCGGATTCCGCGCTGGGACCGGCACCGAAGGATTGTGGCCGGCACATGAGCGGCGTCAACGAGATCCGGTCGAGCTTCATCGACTACTTCGTCAAAGAGGGCCATGAGGCGGTCGCCTCCTCGCCCCTCGTGCCGCAGAACGACCCGACGCTCATGTTCACCAATGCGGGCATGGTGCAGTTCAAGAACGTCTTCACCGGCGTTGAGAAGCGGCCCTATTCCCGCGCGGCGACGTCGCAGAAGTGCGTCCGCGCCGGCGGCAAGCACAATGATCTCGACAACGTGGGCTACACCGCGCGGCACCACACCTTCTTCGAGATGCTCGGCAATTTCTCGTTCGGCGACTATTTCAAGGAGCGGGCCATTGAGCTCGCCTGGAACCTGGTCACCCGCACCTTCGACCTGCCGCGCGACCGCCTCGTGGTCACCGTCTTCAGCGAGGACGAGGAAGCCTACGGCCTGTGGAAGAAGATCGCCGGCCTGAGCGACGACAAGATCATCCGCATCCCTACCTCCGACAATTTCTGGTCCATGGGCGACACCGGCCCGTGCGGCCCCTGCTCGGAGATCTTCTTCGACCACGGCCCGAACGTGCCCGGCGGCCCCCCTGGCTCGGCGGACCAGGACGGCGACCGCTTCATCGAGATCTGGAACCTCGTCTTCATGCAGTTCGAGCAGCTGCCGGGGGGCGAGCGCCTGGCGCTGCCGCGGCCGTCCATCGACACCGGCATGGGGCTTGAGCGGGTCTCGGCCGTGCTCCAGGGGGTGCACGACAATTACGACACCGACCTCATGCGCGCCCTCATCGCCGAGGTGGCCGAGCTGACCTCGGTGGATCCCGACGGCCCGCAGAAGGCGAGCCATCGCGTCATCGCCGACCACCTGCGCGCCTCGGTCTTCCTGACAGCTGACGGGGTGTTGCCGTCCAACGAGGGGCGCGGCTATGTGCTGCGCCGGATCATGCGCCGCGCCATGCGCCATGCCCAGTTGCTGGGCGCCAAGGACCCCCTCATGCACCGCCTCGTTCCGGTGCTGGTGCGGGAGATGGGCCGGGCCTATCCCGAGATCGTTCGCGCCGAGTCCCTGGCCGAAGAGACCTTGCTGCTGGAGGAGACGCGCTTCCGCCGCACCCTGGAGCGCGGCCTCTCCATCCTCGAGGAGGAGAGCACGGGGTTGACGTCCGGCGGGCAGTTTCCCGGCGAGGTGGCGTTCAAGCTCTACGACACCTACGGCTTCCCCCTGGACCTGACCCAGGACGCCCTGCGCGCCCGCGGCATCTCGGTGGACACCACGGCGTTCGATTCCGCCATGGCGCGGCAGAAGGCGGAGGCCCGCGCAAGTTGGGCCGGTTCCGGCGAGGCGGCCACCGATACGCTGTGGTTCGCCGTGCGCGACGAGGTGGGAGCCACCGAATTCCTCGGCTATGAGACGGAGAAGGCGGAGGGCGTGGTCGCGGCCCTTGTGCGCGACGGCGCTGTGGTGGACAGCCTCGCTGCCGGCGAGAAGGGCCTGATCATCCTCAACCAGACGCCGTTCTATGCCGAATCGGGCGGCCAGGTGGGCGATATCGGGCGCGTGAGCGGGGAGGGCGGCATTACCGCGCAGGTAGTGGCCACCCAGAAGAAGCTCGGCGATCTCTTCGTCCACGAGGTGAAGGTCGAGGCCGGCACCCTGAAGCGCGGCACCGCGCTGGTGCTGGAGGTGGATCACGCCCGCCGCGCCGCCGTGCGCGCCAACCATTCCGCCACCCACCTTTTGCACGAGGCGCTGCGGCGGGTGCTCGGCGACCACGTGGCCCAGAAGGGCTCGCTGGTGGCGCCGGACCGTCTGCGGTTCGACTTCTCCCACCCCAAGCCCCTCAGCGGCGGCGAGCTCGCCGAGGTGGAGACCATCGCCAACCGCTTCGTGCTGCGCAACGAGCCGGTGGAAACCCGGATCATGGCTGTCGACGACGCCATCACCTCGGGCGCGCGGGCGCTGTTCGGCGAGAAATACGGCGATGAGGTGCGCGTGGTCTCCATGGGCACGGATGACGGCAACGGCGCGCCCTATTCGGTGGAGCTGTGCGGCGGCACCCATGTGAAGCGCACCGGCGATATCGGCCTTATCTCGGTGGTTTCGGAAGGTGCCGTCGGGTCCGGCGTCCGGCGCATCGAGGCGCTGACCGCCGATGCCGCGCGCCGGCATCTCAACGCCGCCTCCGCCGCTCTGGCGGGGACCGCGGCGGTGCTCAAGGCGCCGGTGGCCGAGGTGGAAGCGCGGGTGGCGACCCTGGTGGAAGAGCGCCGCCGGCTCGAGCGCGAGCTGGCCGAAGCCCGCAAGAAGCTCGCCATGGGCGGGGGCGGCGAGGCGTCGGGAGATGCGGTGCGCACCGTGGGCGACATCAAGCTCCTCGCCCGGCGGGTGGAAGGCATCGAGATCAAGGATCTCAAGGGCCTGGTGGACGAAGGCAAGAAGCAGATCGGGTCGGGCGTGGTGGCCATCGTCGGCGTGACCTCCGATGGCAAGGCGGGAATCGTGGTCGGCGTCACCGCCGATCTCACCGCCCGCTTCGACGCGGTGGCGCTGGTGCGCGTGGGCTCGGAAGCCCTGGGCGGAAAGGGCGGTGGCGGCCGTCCCGACATGGCGCAGGCCGGCGGTCCCGACGGGGCCAAGGCGGAAGCCGCCCTCGACGCCATCGCGGCCACGCTGGCCGGCTGAGCCAAACGGGCCGCCGGCACCTTCCTCCTGCCGGCGCGCTGCAGGGGGAACCCGGCTCTGTCGCGACCTGGATCGCTTTCCGTGTGCATTAGTCAACGGAAAGCGTTCTCAATTGATCGGCGAGCGCGCGCCGATTAGAGCATTTTCAAGCGAAGTGGATACCGGTTCGCGTGAAGAAAATGCGTCAATACAAGAGTCTAGAGCGATTGCCGTGAGTCAGCGCGAACGGAAAACGCTCTAGAGCGCGATGCCATCTGATCCGCCCGTACCGATACCATCGGTCTTTTGTCTTCGACCGATGCCAGGCGGGTTTCGCTCAGGTGCCGCGCGGGCTTGACCAATGGCCCACGAGTCAAGCCCATGGGTTATTGGTATCAGCCTTCGCCTGCTTCCCCGGCGGTCGGCGCCGCTGCCGGAACGGTCGGGCCGAACACGGCCTCGAAGGCCACGCGCAGCACGGAATCGACCTCGCCCATGGTCACCGGCAGGCCGAGGTCGGCAAGGCTGGTCACCCCGTGCTCGCGCACGCCGCAGGGCACGATGCCGCCGAAATGGGACAGGTCCGGCTCCACGTTCAGGGAAATGCCATGGAAGGTCACCCAGCGGCGCACCCGGATGCCGATGGCGGCGACCTTGTCCTCGCCGCCGCCGCGCCGCCGCACCCAGACGCCCACCCGGTCTTCCCGGCGCTCGCCGGTGACGTTGAACGCCGACAGGGTGCCGATGATCCACGCCTCCAGCGCGCTCACATAACGGCGCACGTCCGGCGAGCGGCGCTTCAGGTCGAGCATCACATAGGCCACGCGCTGGCCGGGGCCGTGATAGGTGAACTGCCCGCCGCGCCCGGTCTCGTAGACGGGAAAGCGCGCGTCCACGAGATCTTCGGGGCGGGCGCTGGTGCCGGCGGTGTAGAGCGGCGGGTGTTCCAGCAGCCAGACGCATTCGCGCGCGGTGCCATCGGCGATGGCGGCGACCCGGGCCTCCATGGCCGCGAGCGCTTCGGGGTAGGGGACGAGGCCATCGCTGATGGTCCAGTCCACGGACGGGGCTTCGGCGTCGGTCGGCTGGAACCGGGTTTCGAGGCTGGCGCGGGGGGTGGAGGCGGTCATGGGAGATGCTTTAATCCATCGTGCCGCCGGGTCCAGTCCCCAATGCGTGGGGCCGGGCCTTGCCGGGCAGGCCCGGCGGACAAGGCGGCTGCCGGCGGCGGTGAGGGGGAGTCGAGCCGGCACCATCGCCCTGATCGGGCAGCCTCCCGACCGCGTCATCCACAGGCTGGGGGCGGATCGGCCGGGGCGGTGCGGGAGACACTTGTAGCCGCCAATATGATCTGTTAGACGATGGCCCCCGGCTGGGAGCGGTCTTCACAGGAACCCCCGGACGGAGCCATCCCTGACTGCGGTCGTGGCGGAATTGGTAGACGCGCTAGCTTGAGGTGCTAGTGGGGAGACCCGTGGAGGTTCGAGTCCTCTCGTCCGCACCAGTGGATTGGTGAGCTTGCAGCGCTCGGCGCGCAAGCCACGAAACAGGCGGCCTTCGGGCCGCCTTTTTCGTTTCTGGCCCTTTGCGTCTCACCCCGGCGATTTCGGCACCACGTGCACCACCTGGTAGCCGCGCTCGGCGAGGGCGCGCAGGAAGCCGGGAATCATGGCGGCGGTGTAGCTCTTGGTGTCGTGGAACAGCACGATGCCTCCTCCCGCCGCGTCGAGCCGCTTCAGCACCAGGTCCAGCTCCGCCTCGGGGGTCATCACGTTCCAGTCGCTGGCCCAGAAATCGGCGCCGAACACGGCGATGCCCTTGCCGTCCAGATAGGCCAGCAGCTCGGGCGTCGAGGCGAAGCCGGGGAAGCGGAAGAAGGGCACGCGGGGCGCCGGCCCGCTGGCGCCATAGGCGGCCTTCTCGTCGGCGGCGATGCCGTTCTCGATCTCCTTCACCGCCGCCTCGAACGGCATCTTGGCGAGGGTCGCGGCGGGGTGGGTCAGGGTGTGGTGGGCGATGGTGTGGCCCTCCGCCAGGGCGCGGCGCACCAGCTCGGGCCGGGCCTTCGCATTCTCGCCGATGAGGAAGAAGGTGGCGTGGACGCACTCGGCCTTCAGGGCGTCGAGGATGGCGGCGGTGGTCTTGGGCCAGGGGCCGTCGTCGAAGGTGAGCACCACTTCCCTGGGCGCCAGCGGCAGGGTGGCGGGAAACGACTTGGTCCCCACCCGCACGCCTTTGGGATCGAGCTCCAGAACACGCGCGGTGCCGAGGGCGTCGGCGTGGCCAGGGCACGGCTCGGCGGCGTGCGCGAAGGGGGCGCTTGAGCCGGCGGCCGAAAGAAGGAGGAGACCAAGCATCGCGGCGCGCCGCAGGGAGACTGTCATGGCGTTTTCCGCGTGGTCCTTTCCTTCACCCCGCGGGAGCGAGGGACGTTGCGCCCGCGTTCGGCCCGGAGGGTGTCATGCCCGCTCCCGGATGCTTCGCGCCAGCCGCGGCGGGGCAGGGCCGTCCCTGTCTCGCCGTGGGCTGGGCACACACAGCCGTGATGCCGGACGGCTGTAATTCCACGCCTTTGTGGCGAATAACAGCCCAACGAACATGGGGAGGATGCCATGCGCCCTGCCAACTCTCTCGTCCGGATCGTCGTATCGGCCACGCTGGCGCTCCTACCCGCCTCGGGCGCTCGGACGCAGGGCCTTCTGAGCCATACCGACATGCAGGGCCCGGCGATGACGCAGGCCGAGATGACACGGGACGAGGTGATCGCCCTTCTCGTCGTCGCCACGCCGGAGCATCCCGCCGATCTCGCGGGCAAGCAGCTTAACGGCCTTGATCTTTCGGGTCTCGACCTGCGCCACGCGCGGTTGCGCACCGCGCGCCTCAACAAGGCCCGGCTCATGGGCGCGCGCCTGGACGGCGTGGTGCTGGATCAGGCGTGGCTCATGGGCGCGGACCTCAGCGATGCGCATCTGGCGGGGGCCAGCCTGTTCGGTACCCAGATGATCGGTGCGCGCCTCGATCGGGCGGATCTCGCCGGCGCCCGCATCACCGCCAATCTCACCGGCGCCAGCCTGGCGGGCGCCCGGCTGGCGGGGGCGGACCTTTCCGCCGACATGCGCAACCAGTCCATGGGCCTGATGCGCGGGGATCTCACCTCGGCAAATCTCGCCGGGGCCGACCTCACCGGCGCCAATCTGGGACGAACCATGCTCGAATATGCCGACCTGTCGGGCGCGGACCTGTCCCGCGCGAATCTCACGGGAGCGGAGCTCGGCGGCGCGAACCTCACCGGCGCGACGGTGGCCGGTGCCACGTTCATCGGTGCGGACGTGAACTCGGCACGCCTTTTGGACATGCGCGGCCTCGATGAAGCCATCGGCTTCGACCGGGTCAGGAACCTCGACCTCGCCGTGCGCCCCGCACTGCGCTGATCGCGCGAGGCCGCCCAAAGGGCGGATCGGAAGTCCCGTGCCGCGGGCAGGGTTGCCGCCCGGGCCATAGGGCTGGGGCATCTGCCGGATAAGGCTTCACAAACGGCTGCCTTCCCTCTAGAGCGACGGACGGGTGCCGATCCGTCACCGCCGCTTGGCGGGGCTTCCGGCCCCGGATCCCCGACCCCGTGCCCAGGCTCCGATCGAGCGGGCGCCCGATCCCCGCCTCGAAGACCGGGAGGACCCCATGCGCGAGGATGCCGACGCGCCTGTCGCCGACGCTGCGGACGCCGTGCCGCAGGTGCGCGATCCCGACGGCAACCTGGCCGACGGGTTCCGCGAGGCCATCCGCGCGGCCATCGCCGCGCGCGATGTGGACCGGCTGACGGCGCTCACGGGCGACCTCCACGAAGCCGACATGGGCGATCTCATCGAGGAGCTGGACGGCGACGAGCGCCGCCGGCTCATCGAGATGCTGGGCCCTGCCTTCGACTTCACCGCGCTGACCGAGCTGGACGAGACGGTCCGCGTCGGCATCCTGCGCGGGCTGTCGCCGCTCACCGTCGCGCGCGGCATGCGCGACATCGATTCGGACGATGCCGTCTACATCCTCGAGGATCTCGACGAGGAGGAGATGGCGGCGGTGCTGCAGCACCTGCCAGCACCCGAGCGCGTGGCGCTGCGACGCTCCCTCGACTATCCCGAGGACAGCGCCGGCCGGCGCATGCAGACCGAGTTCATCGCCGTGCCGCCATTCTGGACCGTGGGCCGCACCATCGACTACATGCGCGAGACGCCGGACCTGCCGGAGACCTTCTACGAGGTATTCGTGGTGGACCCGGCCTATCGGCTGGTGGGCTCGGTGTCCCTCGACCGGCTGCTGCGCACCCGGCGCACCATGCTGGTGACCCAGGTGAAGACCGAGCAGCTGAAGGGGGTGAAGGCCACCGACGACCAGGAGGACGTGGCGCGCCTGTTCGAGCGCTACAACCTCGTCTCGGCCCCCGTGGTGGACGATGCTGGCCGGCTCGTGGGCGTCATGACCATCGACGACGTGGTGGACGTGATCCAGGAGGAGGCGGACGAGGACCTGCGCGCCCTCGCCGGCGTGGGCTCCGACGAGGAACTCTCCGACAGCGTCGCCTATACCGCCAAGAGCCGCCTGCCCTGGCTGGTGGTCAATCTCGGCACGGCCTTCATTTCCGCCTCCATCATCGGCCTGTTCGAGGCCACCATCGAGAAGATGGTGGCGCTGGCGGTGCTCATGCCCATCGTCGCCTCCATGGGGGGCAATGCCGGCACCCAAACCATGACGGTGGCGGTGCGCGCCCTCGCCACCAAGGAATTGTCCAGCCACAACGCCCGCCGCATCGTCTCGCGCGAGGTGCTGGTGGGGCTGTTCAACGGGCTGGCGCTGGCCTGCATGCTCGGCCTCATCGCCGGCGCGTGGTTCGCCAATGTCCAGCTCGGCGCCGTCATCGCCAGCGCGCTGGTGATGAACATGATTGCGGCGGGCCTGTTCGGCATTCTCATCCCCCTCGCCATCTCGTGGCTGAAGCTCGACCCGGCCGTGGCGTCGGGCGTGTTCGTGACCACGGTGACGGATACGGTGGGCTTCTTCGCCTTCCTCGGCCTCGCCACCTGGTGGTTCGGTGCCTAGGACGCGGATTCACGCCTGGACTTCAACCTGAATTTCGCATGATCCCCCTTAGGTTGCAGGGTCTTGGCGGCATGAAGGCAAGGCGCGCCGGGGCCGCCGGGGCCCCTTGCGCCGCTGGGGAATCTGTCGGACAAATCTGCCGTCCGCCGCGCCCGCGCCGGTGATCTGACGCGGCCCCAGACCAGGCCCGATCCGCAGCCCATGAAGGAGGGCCGTCCCATTCCCCGCCGACAGGGCAGTCCCGGTTATCGTTCCCTTCTGGCTGGCCTGGTGGCGCTTGCGCTGCTGGTCGCGGGTCTCGTCACGGTCTTCGTGCTGGCCGGTCTGCGCCAGGACGACAAGGCGCGCACCCGCGAGCGCGGCGCTCTTCTCACCTCCCTGCGCGCCCGCGAGACGGTGATGGAGCAGGCGCTGGTCGCCACCAACGACGAGCGGGAAACACTCCAGCATCTGGTGCTCGGGGACATGACGCCCCTGCATCGCCGCTTCGGCATGAAGCTCAATGACGGCTTCGGCTTCGAGTTCGTCTACATCACCGATGCCAAGGGCCGCGTCATCTATTCCTCCGAGCGGGGCGAGCAGAACGAGCTGCGGGCGTTCAGCTGGATCCGCCCCGCCGTCGAGCGGGCGCTGGCCGATGGGCAGAAGGCGGCGCTCTCGGGCGTGGTCGCCACCGACGATGCCGCCGGCCTGATGGTGGCCCGCCCGTTCGACGAAAAGGTCGAGGGGCTCGACGTGGCCCAGCCGCTGGTGGCCATCACGGTGGATGTCATCGACCCCGAATTCCTGCGGATGGTGGGTGCGCCCGCCAGCCTGGAGGAGGTGGAGCTGATCCATCGGCCGCGCCACGGCGGGCGGCATGCGGGCGTCTTCATCCCGAACCTCTATGACGGCTCGGAAGCGGAGCTGGTGTGGCGGGGCGCACATCCCGGCAGCAAGATGCTGTGGGGGCTGATGCCGGCCGCCGCGGTGCTGGCCACCCTTCTCGCCGTGCTGTTCCTGGTGCTCATGGTCCGGGCCCGCCGGATGGCGGCCGACCTCGTCACCAGCGAGGCCAAGGCGCGGGAACTGGCTGCGCGCGACTACCTGACCGGCCTGCTCAACCGGGGCGCCTTCATCGAGGCGCTGGACGCCGCCATCGCCCGGCGCCGGAACGGCGAGACGCTGGCGCTGCTGTTTGTCGACCTCGACGACTTCAAGGCCATCAACGACAGCGCCGGCCACGCCGCCGGCGACGACCTGCTGCGCGCCTTCGCCCGGCGCACCGAGGAGGCCCTGGGGGAGGGGAGCGTCGTTGCACGGTTCGGCGGCGACGAGTTCGTGGCCGTGGTCCCCTGCCGGGCCGACGGCGACCTCGACCGCATCGTCGCGCGGCTGTTCAAGGAACTGGCGCCGCCGGTCCTGCTGGAGCGGGGCGGCGACCTGAGCCTGAGCGCCTGCGTGGGCGCGGCGCGCCTGCCCCAGGACGCTGTCACCGGCGCGGAGCTGATGCGGCTCGCCGATGTCGCCCTCTACCAGGCCAAGGCCGAGGGCGCCGGCCTCTACCGCCTGTTCGAGCCGGGGTTCGACGCGGCGCGGATCGAGCACCGGCGCATCGAACTGGAACTCGCGGCGGCGCTGGACAAGGGCGAGATCACGCTGGTCTACCAGCCCCAGGTGGATGTGGAGAGCGAGCGCATCGTCGGGTTCGAGGCGCTGGCGCGCTGGGACCATCCCGCCCATGGGCGGCTCCTGCCGGGTGCGTTCCTGGCCGTGGCCGAGACCTCCCGCCTCATGGGCCGGTTCGATGCCTATGTGCTGCGCACCGCCCTGCTGGAAGCGCGGGCGCTGCCGGAAGTGACGCTGTCGGTGAACATGTCGGCGCTCAACCTGCGCCAGGGCGCCATCTTCGGCATGGTGGCCACGGCCCTTGCCGAAACCGGGTTCGATCCCGCGCGGCTGGAGATCGAGATCACCGAAAGCGCCATCCTCGATGCCTCCAGCGAGGGGCAGGAGGCGCTCCAGAAGCTGCGGGACATGGGGGTGCGGCTCGCCCTCGACGATTTCGGCACCGGCCATGCCTCACTGGTTCATGTGCGGCGCTTTCCCATCACCAAGATCAAGATCGACAAGTCCTTCATCCTCAACATTGGCACCGACCGGGATGCGTCGGCCATCGTGGAATATGTGACCCGGCTCGGCCGCTCCCTCGGCATCACCCTGACCGCCGAAGGGGTGGAGACCCGCGAGCAGCTGCGCTTCCTCAGGGCCTTCGGCGCCCATCAGGCGCAAGGCTATCTGTTCGCGCCGCCGCTGCCCCTCGTGGCCGCCGCCGCCATGCTGGAGCGGCAGAAGGTGGCGGATGCCGGTGTCGCGTCGGACGGGGCCGCCGCCTCGAGCTAGCCGGATGCATTCCCCCACCATGGGTGACACCCGCGCGGAGGCGCGCATCCTCCAGCGAAGACAATTATTTTCTTTTCAAGAAAATAATTGTCTCTATAAGGGTGTTGTTCCGGCCTGGGGTCCCTTCGGTGTGCCGCGACGGTGCCTGCGCTGCGGCGATGAGGCGCCGTTCCGGCCTTGCCTTTTGCGCGGCGGGGTGGACACAAGGTCGGTGAACATCAGGCCCCTGGGTGCCGCCTTCCCCTTAACGAGGCGCGTTCTGCCGAAGGGGCCGAGGCTTATGGGGGATGTGGTGATCGAGACCAAGCCCATCGATGGAAAGGCGTTCGCAGCCGGGCTTCGGGCCCGCATTGCCGAGGAGGTGGCCCGCCTCGGCGCGGCCCACGGCTTGAAGCCGGGCCTCGCGGTGGTCCTCGTGGGCGAGGATCCGGCCAGCCAGGTCTATGTGCGCAACAAGGCGGCCCAGACCCTTGAGGCCGGCATGACCTCGTTCGAGCACAAGCTCGCGGTGGACACGCCCGAGGCCGAGCTGCTGGCGCTGATCGCCCGACTCAACGCCGATCCAGCCGTGAACGGCATTCTGGTTCAGCTGCCATTGCCGGCGCAGATCGATGCCATGAAGGTGCTCTCCACCATCGATCCCGCCAAAGACGTGGACGGCTTCCATGTGGTGAATGCCGGCCGGCTCGCGGTGGGCCTCGACGCGCTGGTGCCGTGCACGCCGCTCGGCTGCGTGATGCTGCTGAAGCACCATCTTGGCAATCTTTCGGGCCTCAAGGCGGTGGTGGTGGGGCGCTCCAACATCGTCGGCAAGCCGGCGGCGCAGCTGCTGCTGAAGGAGGATTGCACCGTCACCATCGCCCATTCGCGCACCCGGGACCTGCCGGGCGAGTGCCGCACCGCCGACATCCTGGTGGCCGCCGTGGGCCGCCCCGAGATGGTGCGCGGCGACTGGATCAAGCCCGGAGCCACCGTGATCGACGTAGGCATCAACCGCATTCCCAAGCCCGACGGCAAGACGCGCCTCGTGGGCGACGTGGCCTATCAGGAAGCGCAGGGCATCGCCGGCCTGATTACCCCGGTTCCGGGCGGGGTTGGCCCCATGACCATCGCCTGCCTGCTCCAGAACACCCTCACCGCCGCCAAGCGGCAGGCCGGGCTGGAATAGGGACGGGTCGTCGCGCCCGGTGCATCAGGCTCAGGATCTGGAATAAGCAAGGCCCGGTGAGCGTCGCTCACCGGGCCTTGGAACCAGACGGCGAAAAGCCTTGGGGGCTGCCCTCTCAGAGGACCACCAGTCCGCCGACCAGCAGGGCCAGCGGCGGCAGCCAGACCATGGCGAGGGCAAGTTGACGCCGGCCGCGGCGCCACACCATCAGGCCGAGGGCAGGGGCCAGCACGGTGACGGAGAGGGCCGAGCCCCAGCCCGCCACCGCGGAGGCTTCGCCGTTGGCGCCTTCCTGAGCGCCGAAGACGAAGCCGGAAATGGCGATGAGCAGGATCGCAAGGCCAGCGTTCGCCAGCAGCCCCAGGCTGAGGGCGAACTTGAGGGCGAGTGGCGCGGCCGCAGCCGGATCAGGCGTGGTCACGCCGCTCGAACACTCAGCCGATGGCGCGATCGCGGATGGCGACGCCCTTTTCCTCAAGGAAGGTGGTCAGCTCGCCGGCCTGGAACATCTCGCGCACGATGTCGCAGCCGCCCACGAACTCGCCCTTGATGTAGAGCTGCGGGATGGTCGGCCAGCTGGCGTAGTCCTTGATGCCCTGCCGGACGGCGTCGTTTTCGAGCACGTTCACGCCCTTGAAGGGGACGCCCACGTGATCGAGGATCTGCACCACCTGCCCGGAAAAGCCGCACTGCGGAAACTGGGGCGTGCCCTTCATGAACAGGACCACGTCACCAGACTTCACGATGGCGTCGATGTCTTCACGAATACCCATGGTCTCAAATCCATTCTGATCGGCCGAATGAGGGCCAGCATGCTTCAAGATCGGCCCTCGCGGGGCAAAGCGCAAGGGGGCACGACGGGGGCGCGTCCCGGGCATTGTGCACTGCCGCGTGAGCGCCGACGCCGCGGGCTCGGTCCCCGGATCTAGTCCGGCGCGGCGGTCTGGAGGGCGAGGGCGTGAAGCACGCCCCCCATGTTCCCCTTGAGCGCGGCATAGACCATCTGGTGCTGCTGCACCCGGCTCTTGCCGCGGAACGCCGCGGACACGATGCGGGCGGCGTAGTGGTCGCCGTCGCCGGCCAGATCCTCGATCACCACCGTCGCGTCGGGTAGCGCATCCTTGATGAGCTGCTCGATCTCGCGGGCATTCATGGGCATGGTCGCATGGTCCTCAAAACGGCGGACGGGTTCAGGACGAGGCGCCCATATAGATGGGCAGCCATGTCTCGTGCCGGTCGCGCAGCGATTCCACGACTATCGAGCGGTCGTCGGGGAGGATCAAGCGGTCGCCGCCCGTCTTGCCGATCTTGACCATGGGCACGCCGGCCATTTCCGCCTTGTGGATCACCTCGGCGCCCTGTCCCGAGGGCACGGTGATCACATAGCGGGCCTGATCCTCGCCGAACCACCAGGCATATGGATCCATGCCAGCCGGCGGGGCTTCGAGAGAGGTGCCCACGCGCCCGGCCATGGCCATCTCGGCGATGGCGATGAGCAGGCCGCCGTCGGAGACATCATGCACGGCGGTGGCGATGCCGTCGCGGATCAGGCTGCGTACGAAGTCGCCGTTGCGCTTCTCAGCGATCAGGTCCACCGGGGGCGGCGCCCCGTCCTCGCGCTCGCAGACGGTGGCGAGGAAGGCCGAGGCCCCAAGCCAGCCCTTCGTCTTGCCCACCAGCAGCACCGGCTCGCCGGCAGCCTTGAAGGCGAGCGTCATGGACTTGTGCAGGTCCTCGATCAGGCCGACGCCGCCGATGGCGGGGGTGGGCAGGATGCCCTTGCCGTTGGTCTCGTTGTAGAGGCTGACGTTGCCGGACACGACCGGGAAGTCGAGCGCCTCGCAGGCCGCCCCGATGCCTTTCACGCAGGCCACGAACTGGCCCATGATCTCCGGCTTCTCGGGATTGCCGAAATTGAGGTTGTCGGTGACGGCGATGGGGGTCGCGCCCACGGCGGTCAGGTTGCGCCAGGCTTCCGCCACCGCCTGCTTGCCGCCCTCGAAGGGATCGGCCTCGCAATAGCGCGGCGTCACGTCGGTGGTCAGGGCCAGGGCCTTGGGACCGTCCTCGATGCGCACCACGGCCGCATCGCCGCCGGGCCGCTGCACGGTGTTGCCGCCGATGAGGTGGTCATACTGCTCCCATACCCAGCGCTTGGAGCACAGGTCGGGCGAGGCGATGAGCCGCTCCAGGGCATCGGCGACCGACGCGTTGGTGCGCACGTCCTCGGGGGCCACCACCGGACGCGGCAGCGGCTCCTCATAGGGGCGACGGTATTCGGGGGCCTGGTCGCCCAGTTCCTTGATGGGCAGGTCCGCTTCCACCACGCCGTTGTGCTTCACCACGAAGCGCAGGGTGTCGGTGGTGCGGCCGACGATGGCGAAGTCCAGCCCCCACTTGCGGAAGATGGCCTCGGCCTCGTCTTCCTTGCCGTCGGCGATCACCATGAGCATGCGCTCCTGGCTCTCCGACAGCATCATCTCGTAGGCGGTCATGCCGGTTTCGCGGCAGGGCACGGCGTCGAGGTTCAGCTCCACGCCCAGGCCGCCCTTGGCGCCCATCTCCACCGCCGAGCTGGTGAGGCCGGCGGCGCCCATGTCCTGGATCGCCACCACGCAGCCCGCTTTCATGATTTCCAGGCAGGCTTCCAGCAGCAGCTTCTCGGCGAAGGGGTCGCCGACCTGCACGGTGGGGCGCTTCTCCTCGGCGTCGGCGCCGAACTCGGCCGAGGCCATGGTGGCGCCGTGGATGCCGTCGCGCCCGGTCTTGGAGCCGAGATAGACGATGGCGCGGCCCACCCCGGTGGCGGCCGCGTAGAAGATCTCGTCCGCCCGGGCGAGGCCCACCGCCATGGCGTTGACCAGAATGTTGCCGTTGTAGCGCTTGTGGAAGCCCACCGAGCCGCCCACCGTGGGCACGCCGAAGGAATTGCCATAGCCGCCGATGCCGGCCACCACGCCCGCCAGCAGCCGGCGGGTCTTCACATTGTGGCAGTCGCCGAAGCGCAGGAAGTTGAGCGCTGCGATGGGCCGCGCCCCCATCGTGAACACGTCGCGCAGGATGCCACCCACGCCCGTTCCCGCGCCCTGGTAGGGCTCGATGAAGGAGGGGTGGTTGTGGCTTTCCATCTTGAAGACGACCGCCAGGCCGTTGCCGATGTCCACCACGCCCGCATTCTCGCCCGGCCCCTGGATCACGCGCGGGCCCTTGGTGGGCAGGGTGCGCAGCCAGACCTTGGACGACTTGTAGGAGCAGTGCTCGTTCCACATGGCCGAGACGATGCCAAGCTCCGTGATCGACGGCTCGCGGCCGATCAGCCTCACGAAGTGCTCGTATTCCTCGGGCTTCAGGCCATGCTCGGCCACCAGCTCCGGGGTGATGCGGGACGTGTTGGGAATGGAATTCACAGCGGTTCGATCCGAATTGAGGGGCGTGGTCACGCCGCCTTCAGGGCTCCGGCGAGGCTTTCGAACAGGCCGCGGCCGTCGGTGGGGCCGATTTCCGGTTCGATGTAGTTTTCGGGGTGCGGCATCATTCCCAGTACGTTGAACTTTTCCGAATAGATGCCGGCGATGCCATTGATGGCACCGTTGGGACCATCGGTCTGGTCGATCTGGCCGTCGCGGCGGGCGTAACGGAAGGCGATGCGGCCCTCGCTCTCCAGCCGGGTGATGGTGCCCTCGTCCGCCGTGTAGTTGCCCTCGCCGTGGGCGACGGGAATGCGGATGAGGTCACTCTTGCGATAGGCCTTGGTGAAGGCGGTGTCGGCCCGCTCGACGCGCAGCAGCACCTCGCGGCAGACGAAGCGCAGCCGGGCGTTGCGCACCAGCACGCCGGGCAGCAGGCCGGCCTCGCACAGGATCTGGAAGCCGTTGCAGATGCCGAGCACCAGCCCGCCCCTCGCCGCATGGGCGCGCACGGCATCCATGATGTTGGCGCGGGCGGCGATGGCGCCGCACCTCAGATAATCGCCGTAGGAGAAGCCGCCGGGCAGCACGACGAGGTCGGTGCCGGGGGGCAGCTCATGCTCGGCGTGCCAGACCACCTGTGGCTTCGCGCCCGCGACGAGGCGCAGCGCGCGCACGGCGTCCTGCTCACGGTTGGAGCCGGGGAAGAGGATGACGGCTGGTTTCATGATCTCTCAATGGACGCAGGCCAGTGGCACGGGCCAATGGCAGGCAGGGTCGAGGCGGCGTTCGATAGGGCGATGCGGCATTGCAAATGCTAGCACATCGCCCAAGGCGCATCACTCCGCGAACTCGACCTTGTAGGTCTCGATCACGGTATTGGCGAGGAGCTTGTCGCAGGCATCCTTCAGGGCGCCCTCGGCGGAGGCCCGGTCGTTGCCGGCCAGCTCCACGTCGAAGACCTTGCCCTGCCGCACGCTCTGCACGCCAGCGACGCCGAGCGAGCGCAGAGCGCCCTCGATGGCCTTGCCCTGCGGGTCCAGAACCGCCGACTTCAGGGTGACGATCACGCGGGCCTTCATGACACCTTTGCCTTCATGACACCTGTTGCTCTGTTATTGGCCCGCGCCGCAGGGCAGCGGGACAGGGGATGCAACGCAAACGGGGGCCTCTCAGGCCCCCGTCCCGTAAGGTCCTGGGGCCAATACGGCCCCCGCCTAGCATTTTTCGGCGGCAAGGCTCAACGCCTCACTTCACCAGGCTCACTTGACCAGGACGGGGCCCTTGCCCTGGGTCGGATCGTTCTCCATGAGGATTCCGAGCCGGCGCGCCACTTCGCTGTAGGCCTCCACGAGGCCGCCCATGTCGCGGCGGAAGCGGTCCTTGTCCATCTTGTCGTTGGACTTCATGTCCCAAAGCCGGCACGAATCAGGGCTGATCTCGTCGGCCACGACGATCCGCATCATGTCGTTTTCCCACAGGCGACCGCATTCCATCTTGAAGTCCACAAGACGGATGCCGGCGCCGAGGAAGAGGCCGGACAGGAAGTCGTTGACGCGGATCGCAAGCGCGATGATGTCGTCGATTTCCTGGGTGGTGGCCCAGCCGAAGGCGGTGATGTGCTCTTCCGACACCATCGGGTCGTTGAGCGCGTCGTTCTTGTAATAGAACTCGATGATGGAGCGCGGCAGCGGCGTGCCTTCCTCGATCCCGAGACGGGTCGAGATGGAGCCGGCGGCGACGTTGCGCACCACGATCTCGAGCGGAATGATCTCCACTTCGCGGATGAGCTGCTCGCGCATGTTCAGCCGGCGGATGAAGTGAGTCGGCACGCCGATGTCGTTCAACCGCGAGAAGATGTACTCGGAGATCCGGTTGTTCAGCACACCTTTGCCGTCGATGACATCGTGCTTCTTCGCATTGAAGGCGGTGGCATCGTCTTTGAAGTGCTGGATGAGTGTGCCGGGCTCGGGTCCTTCATAGAGGACTTTCGCCTTGCCTTCGTAGATTCGGCGGCGGCGGCTCATGGGAATATACCGCTGATTGAGGAAATCCATGGGTTTGCCAAGGCTCCGTTCTGGTGACGCTCCTCGGCGGGACCGGGGGTGAATGTTGCCAGTTCACACCAAGCCCGTTCGGACACTAGCCGATCAGGCGGCGCGATACAACGCGCGTCCACGTCCGCCTGTGCATGCCTGCTCTCTGGTCTGTGCGCGCCGCCTGCGTTTCCAACACCCGCAATACCGCCGGCAGGAGCCGATTTCCGCCGCCTGCGGCGGGACGCGACATGGAGCAGCGCTTCACTGCCGTTGATCTGGGGTGACGTGAGAGATATTCAAGGCACGCGCGCGGTCGTGTGACCGCCAATCCGATCCCGGCCGGCTTTGCCGCCAAATCGTCAGGAAGAGGGGTGCCATGACCACGTTCGACAAGCGCGAAGAAGGGTTCGAGAAGCGCTTCGCACTCGACGAGGAATCCCGCTTCAAGGCGGTCGCCCGCCGCAACAAGAAGCTCGGCCTGTGGGCCGCCCAGCTCCTCGGCCTCAGCGGCGAGGCTGCTGAAGCCTATGCCAAGGAAGTCGTGGTCGCCGACCTCCAGGAGGCCGGCGACGAGGACGTGTTCCGCAAGCTGCGGGGCGATTTCGACGCCAAGAGCGTGGACGTTTCCGACCACCAGATCCGCCGCAACATGGACGAGTTCCTCGCCCAGGCCTCGGCCGAGGTGAAGGCGGGCTGAACGCCCGCTGACGACATGGGGCCGTCCGCATCGCGGCCGGCTCCGGTGCCTTGATCCTCAAAGCAAAAAGGCCGCCCGAGAGGGCGGCCTTTTCGTTTGGCGGGCGCCGATGGGATCAGCGCGAATAGAACTCGACCACGAGGTTCGGTTCCATCTGAACCGGGTAGGGCACCTCGTTGAGCTCCGGAATGCGGGCGAAACGGGCCGCCAGCTTGCCGGTGTCGAGCTCGATGTAATCGGGCACGTCACGCTCGCCGAGCTGCTGGGCCTCGAGCACCAGGGTCATCTGGCGGGACGCTTCCTTCACCTCCACCACGTCGCCGACCTTCACCAGGTAGGACGGGATGTTCACGCGCTGGCCGTTCACCTTCACGTGACCGTGGGAGACGAACTGGCGGGCGGCGAAGATGGTGGGCACGAACTTGGCGCGGTACACCACCGCGTCGAGCCGGCGCTCCAGCAGGCCGATCAGGTTGGCGCCGGTGTCGCCCTTGAGGCGCGAGGCCTCGACATACACCTTGTGGAACTGCTTCTCGCCGATGGAGCCGTAATAGCCCTTCAGCTTCTGCTTGGCGCGCAGCTGCACGCCGAAGTCGGACAGCTTGCCCTTGCGGCGCTGGCCGTGCTGGCCGGGACCATACTCGCGACGGTTCACCGGGCTCTTGGAGCGACCCCAGATGTTCTCGCCCATACGGCGATCGATCTTGTGCTTGGCCGCAATGCGCTTGCTCATGTAACGCGGATCCTTGATGGTCTTGGTTGAATTGGGATCGCGCCCCTCCTCTGCGGACCGGATTCCAGCGCAGTGCCGGAACCCTTTCCACCGACAGGCTCATCCAGCGCGCTGCCGAACGATGCCACGGGTGCGTGAAACGCCGAACGGGCCGCTGAAGGCCCGAAAGGTGGCGGGTTCTTAATCGCGAACCGTGTCCGAGTCAATGTTTGCCGGCGCCGGGACGGTCTCGTGACGGCCGCGCGGCCCCTCACGCGCTCAGGTGCTCTATGAGGATGGCGAGGCCGAGGCCGCACAGGGCGACGCCCGCCACCACTTCGGCGATGCGGCCGAACCGCTGGCCCACCATGCGCCCCACCAGCATGCCGCCGGACGACATGAGAAAGGTCGTGGCGCCGATGGCCAGGGCCACCACCACGATATTGACGTTCAGGAAGGCGAGCGACACCCCCACCGCCATGGCGTCGATGCTGGTGCCCAGCGCGGTGGCGAGCAGCACCCAGATGGAGCGGCCGCGCGGGGTGTCGTCCACCTCTTCGTCCCGCTGGGAGAAGGCGGCGACCAGCATGTGCAGCCCGACGCCCGCGAGCAGGCCGAAGGCGATCCAGTGGTCGATGGCCTCCACATAGCTGCTGGCAGCCATGCCGGCGGCCCAGCCGATGAGCGGGGTGGCCGCTTCCACCGCGCCGAAGACGGCGCCGGTACGCAGGGCCTCGGACAGGCGGGGACGGCCCATGGCGGCGCCGCGGCCCACGCTGACGGCAAAAGCATCGATGGACATGCTCATGGCGAGCACGAGAATCGTGGCAGGCGACATCTGGTTTTTCCAGGCGGACGCAGGGAGACCGGCTTCACCCGTCCGTCCGCGTGGG
The DNA here is from genome assembly GCF_008364685.1 of Xanthobacter oligotrophicus. Lineage (GTDB taxonomy): Bacteria > Pseudomonadota > Alphaproteobacteria > Rhizobiales > Xanthobacteraceae > Xanthobacter > Xanthobacter oligotrophicus. The sequence continues at coordinate 337,299 of NZ_VTTL01000001.1, read as the reverse complement.
AGGGGTGTTGCACGGTCTCGCCGGGCCGATGATTCGGCTGGCCGTGCCATGCGCGCATTGCGCAAGCCTGTTGGCACGGCCCCGCACGCAGGCGGTGGCTACTCCCCGATGAGACGGGAGTAGCGGCCCGGGGCGGGCGGGTCAAACCCTGCGTCACACTTTATAATGATACCGGTTCGCGATATCCGCGCCACCTTGACGCCCTTGCCGGCCCCGCTGGCGGTGCGCCAGTATGGAACGCGCCCGCTCCGCCCGCCCCGGGAGAATCCCTTGAGAGTCCTCGTTTTCCAGCACGTGGCCGCCGAGCACCCCGGCAGCTTCCGCGATTTCATGCGCGCCGACGGCGTGATCTGGGACGCCGTGGAGCTGGACGAGGGGGAGCCCATTCCCGCCCTTGAGGGTTATGACGCCCTCATGGTGTTCGGTGGGCCCATGGATGTGTGGCAGGAGGAGGAGCACCCCTGGCTCGTGGCCGAGAAGGCGGCGATCCGGGAGTGGGTGGCCAGCGGCAAGCCCTATCTCGGCGTCTGCCTCGGCCATCAGCTGCTGGCCGACGCGCTGGGCGGCAAGGTGGGCCTCATGCCGCGCCCCGAGGTGGGCGTGACCGACGTGTCCCTGACGCAGGCGGGTCAGGACTCGGTGTTCTTCACCGGCCTGCCGTCCACCTTCCCGACCCTGCAGTGGCACGGCGCCGCCGTGCTGAAGCTGCCGGAGGGGGCGAAGGCGCTGGCCCACAACGACCATTGCGCCATCCAGGCGCTGCAGGTGGGGGAGCGGGCGTTCAGCATCCAGTATCATGTGGAGCTGACCGACGACACGGTGCCCGAATGGGGCGAGATCACCGAATATCGCTGCGCGCTGGAGGCCATCACCGGCCCCGGCGGCGGTGCTCTGCTGGTGAAGGCGGTGGAAGAGAAGATGCCGGTGTTCCGCAGGGCGGCGGAGCAACTCTATCGCAATTTCAGGGGGACGTGGTAGCGCGGTGAAGCCTTTGGCCGTGGGCGACGCTTAGGCCGCCACCCGTCCCTTCAGTTCCTCCCGCACCCGAGCGAGCCGCGCCGGATCGAGGGTGCTGGTGCGCCCCGTGGCGCACAGGGCGCCGCGGAAGCCGAGATAGTGCGGCTGGAGCGCCGCAAGGGGCGTGATGTCCTCCAGCTTCAACGAGCCCGCAAGGCCGGTGAGCAGGCCAGCCGCCCTGGCCGCCCCGACGAAGCCGGCGAGGCGCTGCACCGGCAGATGGGCGAGGAGGCCGCCGGCCGCCTTGTCCGCCGTATCCAGCATCACCCCGTGGAGGCCCGCTTCGGCGAAAAGGGGAATCGTGGAGAGGTCGGGGTCCTGGTCGGCGAACAGCACGGCGATGAGACGGGTCTCCCGCGCCAGCGGCCGCAGGGCATCGAGCACCGGGGCCAGCGCCGCCCCGGCGCCTTCACGGGGCAGGGGAAAGCCGATCTTCACCAGCGGCACGCCGGTGGCGGCGGTGCGCCGGGCGGCGGCGAGGATGATCGTGGCATCAAGGGGCTGGTCGCCCACGGTGGCGCTGAGGCCGGTCAAGCAGCCGGCTGCGCGCCAGCGGGCGACGGCGGCCCGCAGCGGTGCTTCCGCCCAGGCGCCCAGCGCACCTTCGGCCGGGTTCTTCAGGTCCACGATGTCGGCGCCGGCGCCGAGCGCCACCTCCATCTCGGCGAGAGTGGCCACGGAGGCGAGCAGGCCCGGGCGCGCTGCTAGGGGAAGGGTCACATGCAAGGTCATGATGCCGCCCGCGCCCGGTGGTCGGCGATGGTCTCGCACAGCCAGTCCCAGGCTTCGCGCTCGGCGGGGCCGGCGGTCTTCTCGATGGCGATGGAGAGATAGTTCATCTCCCGGTCCACCCGCTCGGGGTCCATCATGTGCAGGCGCGATACCAGAACGGCGCCTTCCAGCACCGCCGCCACCGCCCGGTTGAGGCCGAGGAAGGGCGCGTGCTGCTCGCGGTGGACGATGCGGCAGAAGAAGCGCGGACGGGTGGGGTCGTCCTCCATGCGCGTCACTTCCACCTCGTCATGGGCGAGGCACTGGTCGAGGCGCACCGCGCCGTCCAGCCGGGTGGCGGGCACGGTGGGCCAGGACCGGTGCCGGCCGGTGATGCAGCCGGCAAAGACGCGGGCATCGTCGGTGAAGTTCACCACCGCCACTCCGTGGGCTGCCATGTTGTCCAGCGTCCGCGAGGGACGGAACGGCTGAAGCAGGTAGCCGCCCTCCACGAGGGTCGCGCCCATGGGCGCCACATGGGGCTCTCCCGCGGCCGATTGAGTGCTGACGATGGTCTCCCTAATCACGTGGCTTCGCCTTTCTTCTTTGCGGAAAGGGTCGAGCCCGCTTCCTTGAAAGTCAACCGGTGGGCGTCTTCGGCGCTGCTCCCGGTCTCGCCTGCCACGCCCCATTTCAGGGGCTCGTCCTGGGCGTAGCGCTTGCCGAGCTTCAAGGCGATCTCCGCCCGCGCCGTCTCCACGCCGAGATAGAAGGCGTGGGCGCCGTCGTCCTCCACCTTGAGGTGGGGGAAGAGGTCGAACGGGTCGCTCGCCACGTGGTGGCCGTCGCGGTTGTAGGCGTGGATGCCCTTTTCCGTCACCTCGATGCGGAAGTTGCGGTCGGCCACCGTGCCGGCGAGGCGGTCCACCTCTTCCGGCGTGGTGGTGAAGGGGCGCCGGTCGCGCAGGGCCATCAGGCCGCCGCCGAAGCCCTGGGGCAGGGCGCCCGCCTCCCGCGCGGCGAAGAATTCCCGCCGTGCCCGGTCGAACTCGCGGATGGCGGTGCGGCAATGGGGGCTCACCTGCACCGCCAGCACCGCATTCAGCTTCAATTCGGAGATGATGCCCATGAGCAAAGCGTTCATGCCGGTGGTGTCGGCATCCGTCAGCTCGGTAACATTGCCGATGCCCATGAGGATGGGAATGTCCGGCTTCAGCCGCCGCAGCTCGGCGTAGCGCAGCAGGGAGGCGGTGAAGCCCAGGTGGATGGGATCGAGGATGGGATCGGCGAGAAACGGCCGGCCCCTGGCCTCGCACATCTCGATCGCCCGGACGAGGGATGAAAGGTCTCCCGCCTGCGCCGGCACCAGCACCGGCACCGCTGGGCCTTCCTCGGCGATGGAAAGCGTGTCCTCGTTGAGGCTGAGGAGATAGTCGGCCCCGGCACGGGTGCCGCGCGCCAGTTCCTGCGGGTCGAAGCTGTCCACGCTCACCCTGAAGCCGTCCGCCTTGAGCGCGGCGATGGCCTCCTCCAGGTGGGGGAAGGGGTTGTCGGGCAGGGCGCCGAGGTCGATCACGTCCGCGCCCTCGCCCTTCAGGAAGCGGGCGCGGGTGACGAGGTCGTCGATGGAGAGGCGGGTCGCGTCCACGATCTCGGCGAACAGCAGCACGTCCTGCCGGTCGAGGTTCACGGCGCAGCCGCGACCCTTGCCGAAATAGGCGGGGATGTCCGCCGCCTCCTCCGGCCCGCGCGCGAACGGCAGGCCGAAGCGGGTGGCGAGGCGGTCGAGGTCGCCCCGGAAGCGGCCGGGCATGAGCACGCGGTCGATGCGCTCCGGCAGCTTCAGGCGCCGTTCCACGATCTCCGCCGTCATCAGGGCGGCGACCTTCACGCCCACATTGACCACCACCGGGTCGAGGGCCTCATCCGCGATCTCCTCCGCGATGCGGCGGATACGCGGCTCGGCCAGCGACCCGGTGACGAGGGCGACGCGCTCGGCCATCTCAGGCGGCCGGCGGGGAGAGGAGCGCTTCAAGCTCCGCCCGGCGGCGGGCGATGGCGTCGCGCAGCTCGTCCAGCGTCTCGGCCACCACGGTGGCGTCGAATTCCTTGAGCCGGCGCGTGTTTTCCAGGTCGATGCGACGCGGATAGACCGGCACCGGGCCCTCGGGGGCCATGGTGATCATCTCCGGCATGCTGTCGCAGGCGAACACGATGGCCGGCACGCGACACTTGCCGGCCTGGGCGAAGCAGTTGGTGACGAGAGTGTCGGAGATGCCGTGCACCGCCTTCGCCACCGTGTTGGACGAGGCGGGCGACACCACGAGGGTGTGATACTCGCCGTGATAGAATCGGCCAATGGAGGCGGACGAGGCGCTGTTGTCGCGGAATACCTGGGTCTGTTCCGGCAGCGGCTCCTTGTCCTGCTTGTACATGCGCAGCACTTCGTCGGCCGCGTCCGAGACGAACAGGTCCACGTCCTGCAGCGCGCGGATGATCTCGATGCTCTCCGTGAAATAGTGCCCGGAGCCGGTGAGGGCCCAGGCCCAGCGGGGCGTCTTCGCGCGGGGCGCTTTGGCGGTCATGACAGACGCGAACCTTCCTTGGCTTCCTCGTTCCACTCGGTCGCGCGCGCCCTGGTGCGCAGGGCGGCGTCGAGCCGGTCCCCATCGTCGGCGGGGAGGGGGAGAATATCGCCTGTAAACCGGACCGCCATGGTCGCAAAGGCCGCATCCACCAATCCGGTCGCGGACCAGGCCGCGATGTCGGCGGCGCGGTCGCCGGAGGAGGGGAGGAGGGGGGCGTCAGGCGCCTTCACCAGCACCAGCCGCTCCGCCTTAAGCTCGGCCGCGAGCCACAGGGCGAGGCTGTCCGAGGTCACGTCCCAGCTTTCGGGAATGCCGGCGCGGCCGAGCGTCATGGCGGTGGGAAACCACAGGGCGGCACCCTTGGCAGCGGCTGCCGCCAGCTCGGCGGGGGTGCGGGCGGGCAGGAGGCGGGGTTCTAGGTCGCGCATGGCATGGGCCATCTGCTCCATGGAGAGGAGCGCCATGCGGTGGGCAGCGCCATCGGACAGGCCCCATTGCGGCTGAACTGCACGGACCTGATCGGCCAGCGCCCCGCCGCCGGGCACCACCACCAGCCCCGGTTCGGCGGCAAGGCGCGCCAGGAGGCGGCGCGGCGCTGCGCCTCGCGTCAGGCTGCCGCCGATCTTCACGATGATGGTCACAAGGTCTCCCGCTCGGTCTCAAGGTCGCATCGGTGGGTTTGCTGGAGTCATGCTAAAGAGGCGCGGCGCTGCCTCCAATGGAGGAATTTTGTGCGCTGCAGCAAGGGTTTGGGCGATGCGGGTATTTTCATATATTCGTATATGTGAATAATATTGCCGATCGCGACTGTCGAGAGAGGAAAGCTTCATGCGTCTCATTATGGCTTCGGTTCTCATGCTCGCCGCCACCGGCTCGGCCCTTGCGGATCCCGATGTGGCGAAGGGCGAGACCACCTTCAAGAAGTGCATGGCCTGCCACGCCATCGGCCCCGACGCCAAGGTGAAGGTCGGCCCGCCGCTCAACGGCATCGTCGGCGCCAAGTGGGCCCATTTCGAGGGCTATGCCTATTCCCAGGACATCAAGGACGGCGCCGCCGCCGGCAAGGTGTGGGACGAGGCCACCCTCGACAACTACATCACCAACCCCAAGGTGCTCGCCCCCAAGGGCAAGATGGCGTTTGCCGGCATCAAGAACGAGGACGAGCGCAAGGATCTCATCGCCTTCCTCGCCCAGTTCAACGCCGACGGCAGCAAGAAGTAGGGTCGCGACGCGGCCCGGCCAGCGGCCCCTATCGCACGTTCAATGATACCTCATCCCGCATTTGGGGGATGAGGATCGGCCGCGCTTCAGCCATCAAGGGTTGTGCCGGTCAGGGCAGGCTACCTTGTCCTTTTGGGCTGGGGGGCGGGCAGGCGGTGGTCCTCATGGACCCCGCCTGTTCCTGGCGGCCTCTCGCGCCGTGGGTTGCGCGAGGCATCTCCCATCCATCTGCTCGCGGTCGAGCTTGCCAAATGCCGGCCTGTCGTGGTGTCCCTCCCGCACCGGAGGAGGACCCCATGCCCGATCATGATTTCCGCGCCCAGCGCCTTTACGTGGACGCCGCGCTTGGGCCGGACGCGTCCGTTCTGCTCGCGCCCGAGCAGGCCCATTATGTCGCCAACGTGATCCGGCTGGCCGTGGGCCAAGCCCTGCTGCTGTTCAATGGGCGCGACGGCGAGTGGCGCGCCACCCGTGTCGCCGGCGGCAAGCGCGACGTGCGCTTCGAGGTGAGCGTTCAGGTGCGCCCCCAGCCGGTGGCGCCGACGCTGGAATATGCCTTCGCGCCCCTGAAGCACGCCCGCCTCGACTACATGGTGCAGAAGGCGGTGGAGATGGGCGCCGGCGTGCTCTCCCCAGTCATCACCCGTTACACCCAGGTGTCGCGCATCAATCTCGACCGCATGGCGGCCAATGCCGCGGAGGCGGCGGAGCAATGCGGCATTCTCAGCCTGCCGCGCGTCGCCGAGCCGCGCCCGCTCGCCCAATGGCTCGATGCGCTGCCTGCCGAGCGGGTGCTGGTGTTCTGCGACGAGGCGGCGGCCGACCATGATCCCATCCACGCCCTGCGAACGGCCCCGGGCGGACCGGTGAGCGTGCTGATCGGGCCGGAAGGCGGCTTCAGCCCGGACGAACGCGCCCTCATCGCCCCGCGCGCGGTCACGCTCTCCCTCGGCCCGCGCATCCTGCGGGCGGATACGGCGGCGGTGGCCGCCCTCGCCTTGGTGGGCGCGGCGCGGGGTGGCTGAGTGGCGCGCTAAACGCCCGAACCGCCGATTTGTTCCCCTCGCATCGACAAGAATTTGAGACGAATCCTAAAACATTTACAAACAAGTGATTCGCAACATGTTGCGTTGCGCTAAGATATTGAAAGAATATGTCTGATTAATACCACCGTGCCATGCCGCATTTTTGTCGGATTTGGCGTCAATCTGTCCGGAACTTGGCCGTTGGCTGGGCGTTACTGGCTCGCCTTTTTGGCAATTTCTGCGGAGGCCTGCGTGTCGCACGACTACAGCTTCGGAATCGAAGAAGAATTCTTTGTCGTGGACGCGGAGACGAATGCGGTCCAAAGGCGCATGCCGTCAGGCTTTTTCGACGAGCTGAAGGACATTCTGGGCGACAGCGTCTCGGTGGAGATGCTGCAATCCCAGCTGGAGCTTGCGACCCGCCCCTCCACCGGAGCGGGCAGCGCGCTCGACCAGTTGAAGGGCCTGCGCCGCACCGTGGCGGACGTGGCGGCGGAGCACGGCCTGGGGCTCATCGCCGCCGGCACCCATCCCACCGCCACCTGGGATGGGGTGCGCGCCACCAAGGCCAACCGCTTCGACGGCGTCATGAACGACCTGAAAATGCTGGGTGAGCGCAACATGGTGTGCGGCCTGCACGTGCATGTGGAGCTGCCCGACCCCGACGAGCGGGTGGACGTGATGCGCCGCATGGTGCCCTACATCCCCCATTTCATCGCCTTGTCCACCTCCTCCCCGTTCTGGGGGGCGAAGCAGACCGGGCTCATGGGCTACCGGCTGGCGGCTTATGACGAATTGCCGCGCACCGGCCTGCCCGAGATGTTCGAGAACGCCGCCGCCTACGAGCGCTACATCGATGCCATGGTGGAGGCGCGGGCGATCACCGATTCGAGCTATGTGTGGTGGGCGCTCCGCCCCGCGCGCCAGCTGCCCACGCTGGAACTGCGCGCCCCTGACAGTTGCACCCGTATCGAGGACACGGTGGCGATCGCGGCGCTGTATCGCGCTTTGGCGCGCTTCCTGGTGCGCAACCGGCACCACAACAAGGACGTGGGCACGGTGGACCGGGCCATCGCCGACGAGAACAAGTGGCGCGCCCAGCGCTACGGCATCCACGGCTCGTTCGTGGATCTGGTCCAGCGCCGCGCGGTGTCGGTGCGCGACGCGGTGGACGGCCTCGTCCATCTGGTGGGGGAGGATGCGGAGGCGCTGGGCTGCCTCGACGCCCTCCTGCACGTGCGCACCATCGCCGAGGCGGGCACCAGCGCCGATGTACAACTGGCGGTTTTCCAGGAAGCCCAGCACCGCACCGGCAAGCGCGGCGAGGCCCTCGACGCGGTGAAGACCTGGCTGGCCCACGCCACGCTGCAGTGAAGAGGCCGGGAACACTCGTCCCCGGCCCGAAACCTCACAGCTTGAACGGCACCACGGTCTGCTGCTGCACGCCGAGGCCGGCGATGCCCACGCGCATCACGTCGCCCGCCTTCAGGAAGCGCGGCGGCTTGAAGCCGAGGCCGACGCCCGGCGGGGTGCCGGTGGTGATCACGTCGCCCGGCTCCAGCACCATGAACTGGCTGATGTAGTGCACCAGGAACGGGATCCGGAAGATCATGGTCTTGGTGGAGCCGTTCTGCACCATCTCGCCGTTGACCTCGAGCCACATGGCAAGGTCCGAGGTGTCGGGGATCTCATCCGTGGTCACGAGCCACGGGCCGAGCGGGCCGAAGGTCTCGCTGCCCTTGCCCTTGGCCCACTGGCCGCCGCGCTCGATCTGGAAATGGCGCTCGGACACGTCGTTGCAGATGAAATAGCCGGCGACGTGGGCGAGGGCGTCCTTCTCTTCCACATAGCGGGCGCGGGTGCCGATGACGAAGGCGAGTTCCACTTCCCAGTCGAGCTTCAGCGAGCCCTTGGGGATCATCACGTCGTCATCGGGGCCGACCACGCAGTTCGGCGCCTTGTTGAACAGCACCGGCTCGTCCGGGATGGGATTGTTGGTCTCGGCCGCGTGGTCCGCGAAATTGAGGCCCACGGCGACGAAATTTCCCGGCCGCGCCACGCACGAGCCGAGCCGCGCGCCCTCTGGGGCGAGCGGCAGGGAGGCCGGATCGACCGCGGCGATCTTGTTCAGGCTGGCGGGCGAGAGCGCCTCACCGGCGAGGTCGGGGATGACCGAGGACAGGTCGCGCACCTTGCCGGTTGAATCGATTAGACCCGGCTTTTCCTGCCCTTTTTCCCCGAAGCGGACCAGCTTCATCGGTGGAACTCCCTAGTGGTATCATTGGATGTCAAGCGCGTGCGGCGCGCGGTCGCTCGCCAGGCGCGCACGCTGGCGCGGACGCGGGCATTGGTCAATGGTGGGGCTCCAAGAAAATGCACGCCATGCCCTGAACCCTGCCGATGATTGACCAGATCCTGCCCCTCGTCCTGTTCTCTTTCGTGGCCGGCGTCACGCCCGGACCCAACAATCTGATCGCCGCGGCGTCCGGGTCGCGCTTCGGCTTCCGGCGCACTGTCCCGCAGATGCTCGGGGTGGCAGCGGGGTTTCCGTTGCTGGTCGTGGCCATCGGCCTGGGGCTCGGCCGCCTGTTCGTGGCGGTGCCGGCCCTGCATCTGGCGCTCAAGCTCGCCGGCGCAGCCTACCTGCTCTACCTCGCCTGGAGCCTGCTCCATGCCGACGCGCCGGACGCTGCGGAAGGCGGGGCTGAGTCGGCGCCTTCCTTCCTCGGGTCCGCCGCCTTCCAGTGGGTCAATCCGAAGGCGTGGACGGTGGCCCTCAGCGTCATTCCGACTTTCGTCGACCCTGCGCGAGATGTCGTTCCGCAAGTTCTGGTCGTGGCGCTTGTATTCTCGCTGACGGCGCTGCCGTCCCTCGCGCTTTGGGCTGTGTTCGGCGTCGCGTTGTCGCAGCTGCTTTGCGACGAAAAGCTGCGCCGCCGCGTCAATGGACTTTTAGCCGCCTCTGTAGCGGCCAGTATATTACTGCTGTTTTTCTGACCATGACGCAACGATGAGCGTTTGCGCTTCCGTTTTTCGCGCAAGCGTCATAAAAAGGAAACGAGACTCCGGCTAAGTCCGGACTGCGCTTCGAAGGCGCAAGGTCAGTTGTTGAGACTTCGACGTCGAAAGGCCGTCGCAAGTCGCCTGTCCGGTGAGGGAAATTCCCTAACGGCAGGTCAAGGCGGGAGGTGATTGCGTGAGCGACAGTCCCCAAGTGAGCGACAGTCCCCAAGCGCGCCGCTTTCGCGCCCTTTTTATTTCCGACGTCCATCTGGGCACCAAGGGCTGCCAGGCGGACCTCCTCATCGACTTCCTCAAGTACCACGACGCCGACACCATCTATCTGGTGGGCGATATCGTGGACGGCTGGCGGCTGAAGTCCTCCTGGTACTGGCCGCAGAAGCACAACGACGTGGTGCAGAAGCTGCTGCGCAAGGGCCGCAAGGGCACGCGCATGGTCTATCTGCCCGGCAACCACGATGAATTCCTGCGCGATTATTACGGCACCCATTTCGGTGGCATCGAGGTGGTGGAAACCGCCATCCACGAGGCGGCGGACGGCAAGCGCTACCTCGTCATCCACGGCGACGTGTTCGACGTGGTGGTGCGGCACGCCAGGTGGCTCGCCTTCCTCGGCGACTGGGCCTATTCCGCCGCGCTGACCATCAACACCCATGTGAACCGGGTGCGTCGCCGGCTCGGCCTCACCTACTGGTCGCTGAGCCAGTGGGCGAAGCTCAAGGTGAAGAACGCGGTCAACTACATCGGCAAGTTCGAGGAAGCGGTAGCCGACGAGGCCAAGCGCAACGGGGTGGACGGCGTCATCTGCGGCCATATCCATCACGCGGTCATTCACGAGCAGTTCGGCGTGAGCTATGTGAATTGCGGCGACTGGGTGGAAAGCTGCACCGCCATCGCCGAATATGACGACGGCCACCTGGAGATCATCTGCTGGACGCGGAACCTCCAGAAGGCCCCGGTGGAGCAGCAGGACATGGTCGAGGGGGCGCGCGCGGCGGCTTGATGCGGGTTCTTGTGGCCACCGATGCGTGGCATCCACAGATCAACGGTGTGGTGCGCTCCCTGGAGTACACCGCGCAAGAAGCGGCCGCCCTCGGTGCAGAACTGGAATTCCTGAGCCCGCAGGGGTTCAGGTCCATTCCCATGCCCAGCTACAACGAGATCCGCCTGGCGCTGGCCACCCCGCGCATGATCATGCGGCGGATCGAGGCCATGCAGCCGGATTTCGTGCATATCGCAACGGAAGGTCCCATCGGCATCCTGGTGCGGCGGGCCTGCATCGCCACGCGGCGGACCTTCACCACCTCCTATCACACCAAATTCCCCGAATATCTCTCCGCCCGCGCCCCCGTGCCGGAGCGGCTGACCTATGCCTGGCTGCGCTCGTTCCACAATGCGGGCGGCGGCGTCATGGTCTCCACCGCGACGCTGGAGCGCGACCTTGAGGCGCGGGGCTTCAAGCGGCTGATGCGCTGGTCGCGCGGGGTGGATGCGGAGCTGTTCCGCCCCCGCCCCGAGGCGACGCTGAACCTGCCGCGCCCGGTCTATCTCTTCGTCGGCCGGGTGGCGGTGGAGAAGAACATCGAGGCGTTCCTGGAGCTGGACCTGCCCGGCTCCAAGGTGGTGGTGGGCAGCGGCCCGGCGCAGGCCAGCCTGAAGGAGCGCTTCCCCGACGCCCATTTCCTCGGGTCGAAGGAGGGCGAGGACCTGGCGCAGGTCTATGCCGCCTGCGACGTGTTCTGCTTCCCCTCGCGCACCGACACCTTCGGCATCGTGCTGCTCGAGGCGCTGGCGAGCGGCCTGCCGGTGGCCGCCTATCCCGTCACCGGCCCCACCGACGTGCTGGCGGACGCCACCGAGCCGGTGGGCGTCCTCGACACCGACCTGCGCACCGCCTGCCTGAAGGCGCTGGAGCTGTCGCCGGCGGCGGCGCGGCGCTTCGCGCTGCGCTATACGTGGCGCGAGAGCGCGCGGCAGTTCATCGACAACGTGCTCATCGCCCACGACATAGGTCCCATCGCGCGCCGCTATCGCCTTCGCCGCCGGCGTCGGATAGCGTCCGGCGCATGAGCGCCCCAACCATCCCCAGTCCCACCCCGATTCCCTCCGTCGCTGACGTAGAGGCCGCCGCCCGCCGGATCGCCGGTGTCGCCGTGCGCACGCCCCTCGTCTTTTCCCCCGTTCTCAGCGAGCGCACCGGCGCGCGCGTGTTCCTGAAGCCGGAGACGCTCCAGCGCACCGGCTCCTTCAAGTTCCGTGGCGCCTACAACCGCATGGTGCAGATCCCCGAGGCGGACCGGCCCGCGGGCGTGGTCGCCTGCTCGTCGGGCAATCATGCGCAAGGGGTTGCCGCGTCCGCCAAGCTGCTGGGCATGCCGGCGGTGATCGTCATGCCCCACGACGCGCCGGCTCTGAAGCGCGACCGCACCCGGGCCCTCGGCGCCGAGGTCGTGGGCTACGACCGCCGCACCGAGGATCGCGACGCCATCGCCCGCGCCATCGCGCAGGATCGCGGCGCGACCCTGGTGCCGCCCTATGACGATCCGCACATCATCGCCGGGCAGGGCACGGTGGGCCTCGAGATCGTGCAGGATCTCGCCGCGCTGGGCCTTGGCCCGGACCTGGTGGCGGCCAATGTCTCCGGCGGCGGCCTCGTCGCCGGCATCGCGCTGGCGGTGAAGGCGCGGGCGCCCGGCGCGCGGGTGGTGGCCTGCGAGCCGGCCGGCTTCGACGACCACGCCCGCTCGTTCCGCTCCGGCGTGCGCGAGCGCAATGCCGAGCCCTCGGGCTCGTTCTGCGATGCGCTGCTGGCGCCGACCCCCGGCGCGCTGACCTTCGAGATCACCCGTCCGCTGGTGGGCGAGGGCGCGTCCGTCACGGATGCCGAGGTGGCGCGGGCGGTGGCCTTCGCCTTCCTGGAGCTGAAGCTGGTGGTGGAGCCCGGCGGCGCGGTGGCGCTGGCCTGCCTGCTGGAAGGCCGCCTCGGCGTCTCCGGTGGCACGGTGGCCATTGTGCTCTCCGGCGGCAATGTGGAGCCCGAGACCTTCATCCGCTGCCTCACCGCCTGAGTCCGGTGGTGGTGAATCCGGCGGGCAGGGCTGACGGCCGGCCGGCTCCGGCCCCTCCGGCGCTGGGGCTGCGCCTGGGCGGCGCCTATGCCGCCTTCTTCCTGGCCATGGGCATTCAGCTGCCCTATTTGCCCCTGTGGTTCCAGCATCGCGGGCTGGGGCCTGAGGCCATCGGCGTGGCCCTGGCGGTGCCCATGCTGGTGCGCCTCGTGTCCATGCCGCTGCTGGGCCTGCTCTCCGATCGGCTCGGCCGGCCCAGGGCGTTGCTGGTCGCGCTGGCGCTGGCGACCGTGGGCGGCATGGGGATGCTGGCGCTTTCCGTGGATTTCCTCGCCATCCTCGTCACCCTCGCCTTCACGGCGCTGGCCTGGATGCCGAGCCTGTCCCTGCTGGATTCCTACGCCTCCCGGCAGGCGCGGGCGGGGCTTGCGGACTATGGCAAGGCGCGGCAATGGGGCTCCGCCTCGTTCCTCGTCGCAAATCTCGTGGGCGGTGCTCTCATCGGCATGCTCGGCGCCGGCTCCGTGGTGCTAATGATGCTGGCGGGCCAGCTCGCCTATGTGCTCGCCACCCTCGCCCTGCCCGAGCTGCCGCGTCCCGAGCCCCGGCCTGCGCCGGTCACCGGGCGGCGGGCTCGGCTCGGGGTTCTGTCCGGCATCGTGGCGGCGGCGCTGGTGCAGGCGAGCCATGCCACGCTCTACGCCTTCGCCTCCGTGAGTTGGAAGGCGCAGGGCTATTCGTTCACCGCCATCGGCGTGCTGTGGGCGGTGGGGGTGGCGGCGGAAATGGCCCTGTTCCGCTTCGGCACCCGCCTCGTGGTCCGTTTCGGACCCCATGCGCTCATTGCGGTGGGCGGGATCACGGCGGTGGTGCGTTTCGCCGCCATGGCGAGCGAGCCGCCGCTGGCCGTGCTGGTTCTGCTGCAACTGCTGCACGCCTTGACCTTCGCCGCCACCTTCCTCGCCATGGTGGAACTGGTGAGCCGCAGCGTCAGCGAGCATCGCTCGGGCACTGGCCAGACCGCCGCCGCCTGGATCGGCAGCATCCTCATGTCGTCGGCAAATGTGGCGTCAGGCCCGCTGTGGGCCGCCTTCGGGCCACTGGCCTTCCTGGTCTCCAGCGCCATCGGGCTGGCGGGAGCGCTGGCTGCGCTCCTCGCCGTCCGGCTTCAGCCCCACAGCTCCGGTTCCGGCGGATAGACCAGAGCGCCTTCGTATCTCAGCCCCGGCGTGCGGTCGCGGGCGAGCAGGAGCGGGCCGTCGAGGTCCACCACCTGCGCCCGCTGCGCCACCAGCAGGGCAGGGGCCATGGCGAGGGATGAGGCCAGCATGCAGCCCACCATCACGCCGAAGCCGAGCCCCTCGGCGGCCTCGGCCAGCGCCAGCGCCTCGGTGAAGCCGCCGGCCTTGTCGAGCTTGATGTTCACCGCGTCATAGCGCTCGCGCAGGACGGCAAGGCCGGCGCGGTCGTGGACGCTCTCGTCGGCGCACACCGGCACCGGGCGTTCGATGCGCGCCAGCATGCGGTCGTCTGAGGCGGGCAGGGGCTGCTCCACCAGCTCGACGCCGGCGGCGGCGCAGGCATCCAGCAAGAGCGGCAAATCCACCGGAGCCCAGCCTTCGTTGGCGTCCACGATAAGGCGGGCCTCAGGCGCCGCCGCGCGGATGGCCCGTAGCCGGGCGCGGTCGCCGGGGGCACCCAGCTTGAGCTTGAGCAGCGGCCGACCGGCCGCCGTTGCGGCTGCGGCCGCCTGCGCCATGGCCTCGGGCGTATCGAGGCTCAGGGTGAATGCTGTGGTCAAGGGGTGGAGCGCGGCAAGGCCGGCGCGCTCTTCCACCCGCATGCCGGAAAGCTTGGCTTCGAGGTCCCAGAAGGCGCAATCGAGGGCGTTGCGGGCGGCACCGGGTGGCAGCCGGTATTGCAGGGCCTCGCGATCGAGACCCTCCGCGATGTCCGGGCCGAGGGCGGCGATGGCGGCGGCGACGCCCTCCACGGTCTCGCCATAGCGCGCATAAGGAACGCATTCGCCGCGTCCGGTGGCGCCGTTGTGGGTGAGACGCGCTTCCACCACCACCGCCTCCGTTTTGGAGCCGCGGGCGATGGTGAAGGTGCCGGCGATGGGGAATCGCTCGATGCTGAGGGCGAGTTGGGCCATGGATTAAGCTTAATATCCGATTCCGCCCATCGCTTCGCGGGTGCTGGAGCGGATGCTGCCTGGGTGTGTCCTTGGTGATCTCGACGCGAAGGCGTCTTGTCTGTATGGCTAACCTATCGTTCGTGTGGTCGCTGGAATGTGCCTCCACGGGCGCAGGGCCGGCTGCGTGTCGCATCGCAGCGGGCGGAACTGAAAGAGTAAGTGGGCGATTGCGTGTTCGTCTGGACGCGCTTCACCCATATGCGGGGCGACAGGCGGTCGGAGGTTGGGGCATCGGCTCGGTCAGACCGGGCCGGATCGCCCGGTGCATCCGGCGAGAAGGACAGGCCGGCGCCGTGCCGTTTCGCGGCGCCCCCATGGAGACCAAGCGTTGCCCCACGCCTCCCTGATTTCCGTGCATAGCCAGGACGACCGCCTCACAGTGGCCGGGCGCGGCGCATGGACATCCGAATATGCCGACGAGCTGGAACAGGCGGTGGACGACACCGCCCGCACCTATGCCCATCCCAAGGGTATCGAGATCGACCTTTCCGCCGTCGAGCGCATGGACACCTTCGGCGCCCTCCTGTTCGAGCGGCTGAAGCGGTCCTGGAAGGGCACCGGCGTCGAGCCGCAGGTGAAGGGGCTGGCGCCCCGCTACAAGGTGCTCATCGAGGAAATGGGCCGCATGGGGCAGGAGCCGCCTCCGCCGGCCCGCCGGCACGAGGCGATCCTGGAGCGGTTCGGCCACGAGACGGTGAATGTCGCCGCCGATGCCGCGGCGCTGCTGAATTTCGTCGGCGCCTCGGTGGCCGCCATGGGGCGGGTACTGCTGCGCCCGCGCAGCTTCCGCTTCACCGCCATGGTGAACCAGATGGACCGGGTCGGCCTGCGGGCGGTGCCGATCATCATCCTGATCACCTTCCTCATCGGCTGCATCCTGGCCCAGCAGGGCATCTTCAATTTCCGCCGCTTCGGTGCCGACATCTATGTGGTGGACATGGTCGGCGTGCTGGTGCTGCGCGAGCTGGGCGTGCTCATCGTCGCCATCATGATCGCCGGCCGCTCGGGCAGCGCCTACACCGCCGAGCTGGGCTCCATGCGCATGCGCGAGGAGATCGACGCCCTGCGCGTCATGGGCTTCGACCCGGTGGAGGTGCTGGTGGTGCCGCGCCTTCTGGCGCTCATCATCGCCCTGCCGCTGCTCACCTTCATCGGCTCCATGTCGTCCCTGCTCGGGGCCGGGCTGGTCTCCTGGGGCTATGGCGGCATCACGCCCGACGTGTTCCTGGACCGCCTCAAGGGCGCCATCGACATGGACCAGTTCAACGTCGGCATGATCAAGGCCCCGTTCATGGCCGCGACCATCGGCATCGTCGCGTGCCTGGAAGGCCTGCGGGTAGGGGGCAGCGCAGAATCGCTGGGGGCTCACACGACCGCATCGGTGGTGAAGGCCATCTTCCTCGTCATCGTGATGGACGGCGTCTTCGCCATGTTCTTCGCCGCGATCGACATGTGAGGCGGCATGGACGCGCGAACCTCCACCACCGCCGAGGCGACCAACCACCGGGAAGCGATCATCAGCGTCCACGACATCGTGGTGGGCTTCGGCGATCGCGTGATTCTCAACCATCTCGACCTCGACGTGTATCGCGGCGAGATCTTAGGGTTCGTCGGCACCTCGGGCGGGGGCAAGTCGGTGCTCACGCGCACCATCCTCGGCCTCGTGCCCAAGCAGTCGGGGACGGTGGAGGTGTTCGGCCAGAATCTGGACGACCTATCCGAGCGCGAGCGCTCGGCGCTGGAGCGGCGCTGGGGCGTTTTGTTCCAGCAGGGCGCGCTGTTCTCCTCGCTCACGGTGAAGCAGAACATCCAGTTTCCGCTGCGGGAGAATCTGCACCTGTCCCAGCGCCTGCTGGACGAGATCGCCTATACCAAGATCGAGATGGTGGGCCTGAAGTACGACGTGGCGGAGAAGCTGCCGTCGGAGCTGTCCGGCGGTATGATCAAGCGCGCCGCGCTCGCCCGCTCGCTGGCCCTCGACCCGGAAATCCTGTTCCTGGATGAGCCCACCTCCGGCCTCGATCCCATCGGCGCCGGCGAGTTCGACGAGCTTATCCGTACGTTGCAACAGACTTTGGGGCTTACGGTTTTCATGGTAACCCACGATCTCGACAGTCTGCATACCGTGTGCGATCGCATCGCCGCGCTGGCGGATGGCAAGGTGATCGCGCAGGGCACCATCGAGGACATGATGGCGCAACAACACCCATGGCTGCGGGCCTATTTCCATGGCACGCGGGCTCGGGCGGTGCAGTCTGCGCGCCGATGACACAAGGATGAAGGGGCGGACCGGACGGCGGGGGTAAGGTCGGAACGGAGCCGGGATCAGGTATGGAAACACGGGCCAACTACACCATTATCGGAGCCTTCACGCTCGCGGTCCTCGCCGCGGCGTTCGGCTTTGTGTACTGGTTCGCCGGACCGCAGGATTCCACCGCGCGCAAGGCCTACGAGATCCTTTTCGACGGTTCGGTGGCGGGCCTGCGCCAGGGCAACAACGTGCTCTTCAACGGTATCCCCGTGGGCCAGGTCTCCGGCCTCGCGCTCGTGCCCGGGCAGCCGGGGCAGGTGCTGGCGCGGGTTGCCATCAACAACGACGTTCCGGTGCTGTCGGATGCGAAGGCGGGCCTCGAATCCCAGGGGCTGACGGGCATCGTGGTGGTCTCCCTCCGTGGCGGCCATCCCGGCGCCCCGCCCCTCCCGCTCGGGCCGAACGGCATTCCGCGCATCACCGCGGACGGCGGCGCGGGCATGGCTGGCCTCATCAATTCGGCGCAGGGCGTGGCCCGCAAGATCGAGGTGGTGCTGGACGCCATCAATCCGCAGGACATCAAGAACATCATCGCCAGCATCGACACCTTCTCGAAGGCCGTGGCGTCGAAATCCGAGGACGTGGCGAGCCTGATCGAGCAGTCGAATGCGCTGGTCAAGCAGCTCAACGGCGTGGCCGAGAAGGTCGACCGGGTGGTGGTGAACCTGCAGAAGGCCACTGAGGACAAGGACGGTCTGTTGGTGCAGGCCACCGACGCCGCCACCTCGGTGCGCAGGCTCGCGGACAATCTGGACCAGCGCACGGCGCTGCTCACCGAGCAGGTCAGCCGTTTCACCGGGCCGGGCCTCAAGCAGTACGAAGCTTTGGCCACCGATGGCCGCCGCACCCTCAACGAGATCGACCGCGTGCTCCGAAACATCGAGCGCAACCCGCAGCAGTTCATCTTCGGCGGCGGCAATTCCATTCCGAAATACGGGCGATGAGCCGACCATGACTTTCGTTCGCAGGAGCCGTCTCGCTCGCCGTCTCGCGTCCCTCGCCCACGCCGTGCCCCGGCTCGCCGCCCTCCTTTCGGGCGCGCTCCTCACCCTCGCGCTGGCGGGATGCGGCTCCACGCCGACCCCCACCTACAACCTCTCCGCCCCCAGCGGCTTCACGGCGGGTGGCAGCGGCAACGGGCAGATGGTGGTGGTGGCGCCCACGGCGCTCGCGGTGCTCAACACCGACAAGGTGATGGTGGAACCGGGGCCGGGCCAGGTGGCCTATCTCTCCGACGCCCAGTGGAGCGACACGCTCCCGGCACTGCTTCAGGCGCGCACCATCCAGGCCTTCGAGAATGCCAGCAAGCTGCGCCGTGTTGCCCGTCCCGGCGACGGGGTGAATGCGGACTACCAGCTGGTCATCGACATCCGCACCTTCGCCCTGCGCATCACCGACCAGGGGCCGGTGGCGGTGGTGGAGCTGTCGGCCAAGCTCATCGGCACCCAGAGCGGGCGCATCCTCGCGGCGCAGGTGTTCAAGGCGGCGGTGCCGGCCTCCTCCACCGCCGGCCCGGTGGCAACCGCGGCGCTGGATTCAGCGCAGGAGCAGGTGCTGGTGCAGATGGTGCGCTGGGCCTCGGCGAAGTTCTGAGCCCGCCCCTCATATAGCCTAAGGCGTCTCGCGCAGTCGTCGGCCCTTACGCCAGCCGGTCGTCCAGCAGGAAGTGCAGCGCCCGGTCGAGGCGGATGTGGGGAATCGAACCGTCGCCGATCCCCGCCGGGGGACGGAAGCGCAGGAAGCGGAAGTCCGCGTCCCCCTCCACCGCCGTGGCGAGCCCGCGAAATCCGGCTCCCGAGGGATCGAACAGCGCATTGGGATCCGCCGGCAGGTCGCCGGGGAAAACCGCCATCTCCTCCATGCCGTCGAAGCGGTGGCCGCCCGCCTCCTGACCGGCCTCCGGCGTGCCGACGATGGCATCGAGTTCATGCCCGTCGCGCCGCACCCGCGCCTCGCGGGTGGCGCGGATGGCGGCCAGCGCCACCACGTCCAGCGCCGCACCGTGGTCGTGCGCTCGGGTCCTCGCGCGCTCCACGAGGCGGGCCAGGATCGCCTCCAGCCGGTCGTGGCTGGATTGGTGCAGGTGGTCGGCCTTGGTGGCGGCGAACAGCACCTTCTCGATGCGCGGCCGGAACAGGGTGCTCACCAGGCTGTTCCGCCCGGTGCGGAAGGCGGCGAGGATGCCGTCGAGCGCCCGTTCCAGGTCCGCCAGCGCCGCCGGCCCGGCATTGAGCGCGGCCAGGGTGTCCACCAGAACGATCTGCCGGTCGAGCCGGGCGAAATGGGTGCGGAAGAAGGGACGCACCACGGCGTTCTTGTAGGCCTCGAAGCGCCGTTCCATCATGGCCCCGAGGCTTCCGGACTTCAGCGCCTTCTCATCCACGTCCAGGGGGGCGAAGGTCAGCGCAGGCGAGCCTTCGAGGTCGCCGGGCATGAGGAAGCGGCCGGGCGGCAGAAGGCTCATGGCCAGCTTTTCGCTTCGGCAGGCCGAGAGATATTGGGTGAACAGCGCCGCCACCTCGCGCGCCTTCGTCTCATCCTGCGGCCCGTACGCCGGCGCGGCCGCGATGGCGGCGAGATAAGGCGCCGCCACATCCGAACGGCCCGGCGCGCGGGCCAGGGCGAGGCTCTGGCGCGCGAAATCGGCATAGCTCATGTCGAGCAGGGGCAGGTCCAGCAGCCACTCGCCGGGATAGTCCACCAGATCCAGGGTGAGGGTGCGCAAGCTGCCGCGCGCCGTGGCGTAGCGGATGGACAGCCGCAGCTCGCTGACGCGCGTGGTGGAGGACGGCCATTGGCGCGCCTCCGCCAGCGTCTTCAGATGGTCCTCATAGGCGAAGCGCGGCACCGCGTCGTCCGGCTGCGGCTGCAGCTCGGCACGGGCGATGCGGCCGGACTGGAGCGCCTCGAACACCGGCAGCCGCCCG
The DNA here is from genome assembly GCF_008364685.1 of Xanthobacter oligotrophicus. GTDB lineage: Bacteria > Pseudomonadota > Alphaproteobacteria > Rhizobiales > Xanthobacteraceae > Xanthobacter > Xanthobacter oligotrophicus. Next base: position 317,213 of record NZ_VTTL01000001.1, on the reverse strand, counting down.
CCACGGGTCAGCGCATGGATGAGCGCGGTGGTGAAGATGGTCTTGCCCGCCCGCGACAGGCCGGTGACGCCGAGGCGCAGGGTGGGATGGGCGATGCCCTCCACCCGGTCGGCCAGGGTCCGCAGGGCGATCCGCGCCTCGTCCATGGCGTCGGTGACGCTGAGATTCATGGCCGGCTGGGCAAGGCCTTCCACGCGGTGGCCCAAGGACCTGAGCGCAGTCCGCGCCCCGTTCATGGCGTCGGTGACGCGCGCCATACTCAGTCGGTTCCGGTGAGCTCGCGCGGGGTAACGAAGCGGTCGAGCCGCGCGGTGCCGGGCGTCACCTCGCACCAGTCGTCCACGGGAAGATCGATGACGGCGAGGGCGCCGGTGGGGAATTTCTCGGCCATCTTCCACAGATGGGATGCCGCCCCCGTCGATACAAGCAGCGTGGCAAGGTCGCTGAGGCCCGGATTGTGGCCCACCAGCATGAGGCTGTGGGCGTCCTTGGGCTGCTCGCGCACCACGGACAGGAGCCGCGCCGCGGAGGCGTCATAGACGCGTGGCTCGCTTGCCACCACCTTCACCGGCGGCAGCTGGGCGGCCACCAGATCCCACGTCTCGCGGGTGCGGCGCGCCGGGGAGACCAGCACGCGATCGGCCACCAATTGCTCATGGGCGATATAGGCGCCGATGCGCGGCGCCGCCGTGCGACCCCGCGGAGCCAGCGGGCGCTCGGGGTCGACGATGCCGTCCGGCCAGTCGGACTTGGCGTGGCGCAGCAAAATCAGACGGCGCATGAGCTTCCGAACCAATCAATGAAATGCCGCTTCTTATGACTGAGAGACTGTGTGCAGTGCAACCAGAATGCCCGCGCCGCAGCGTCACGCCCCGCCCGATACCGGCGCCGGGCACCCGCGCGAAATGTCACGAGAGCGCCGCAAATAAACGGTTTCTCAAGCGGAAGGCATCAGCATGGGCCGGTGTCTGGCGGACAGTCTTCATGATCGATACGGCCTCGTCCCGCGCGGCGGCGCAGGATGTTACCGACCGGGAGCGGTCGGACGCGGCGCTGAAGCGCACCTATGATTGCGATATCTGCGTCGTCGGGGACGACGTGGCGGGGCTGGCCATTGCCATCGATCTGGCGCGGCGGGGGCGGGAGGTCATCCTGCTCACCTTCACCGGGGTGCGGCCGCTGCCCCTCGACGGTGTTCTGAGCCCCGGCTTCGCCATGCCCACGTCCGCGCTGGTGGATCGCGTGGGGCAGCACGATGCGCAGGAACTGCTCATCCTTTCCACCCAGGCGAGCGAGCGGGCGCTGGCCTTCGCCCACAAGGCTGGTGTCGCGGTAGGGCCGCGCGGGCGGCTGTCGGTGGCTCGCCCCCATGCGGCCGAGGCCCTGTTTCGCGAACATGAGCTGAGGCAGGAGCTCGCGCCCGACACCACCGTGCTGGTGGGCGCGCAGGATCTCGCGGCGCTGCTCGGCACCTCCACCTTCACCGCCGGCCTCGGCGTGGTCCCGGCCGAGCGTGTTTCTCCCGCGACCCTGAAGGTGGCGTTGGAGGCCGAGGTCCTGGCGGCGGGTGTGCGCGCGCTGCCGGTGGAGGGGCCGCTCGCGGCCGACCTCAAGGGCTTGCGGAAATATCTGACGGCCGCGCGCTGGCGGGTTCGAGCCTTCCAGGTGGTGATCACCGGGCCGGAGGCCTTCGCCCGGCTCGGCCCGAAGGTGGCGGTGCTGCCGCGCGCGCCATGGGTCTACGGCGGCTTCCGCCTGCCCGCGGTCGAGGTGCCTTATGCGGGCATGGTCGAGGAAACCGGGCTCACTGGCCTGCGCTATCATTTCGATGCCGGCCGCCTGACCCTCGCCGCCGCCACCGCCACACGGGTGATGACGCGGGTGGGGGCGGCCCGGGTGCTGCGCCGCCATGCCGCCGAACTCTATCCGGTCGGGCCGAGCCTTTCGGATGCAGCTTCCGGCCGAATGCTGCCGGAGCCGGCCGGCATGCCGCTGGTGCACGAGGGGGAGCGGGGCGTGTGGTATGCGCTCGCTTCCGCCGGCGATGCGCTGAGCCACGGCTTCCTCGCCGGCCGCCTCATCTCCGGCGCCATCGCCGAGAAGGACGACCGCATCGCCTTGCTCCAGCCTTTCGCCGCCACGCCGTTGTCCGGCTGGGCCGGCCGGGTGGCGCGCTTTGCCGGCTATTGGCATGTGCGGCTGGCGGCACGGCTGCATATGGACAAGATCGCGGCATCCATCGCGCGCACGCCGGTGGATGCGGTTCCGGTGCCGGACCTGCTCACGGACCAGCATGTGGACGACGCGCAGGCGCTTCCGCCCAAGCCGGCCCCAGCCGCGCTTGCGGCCCCCACCGCGCTGCCCCGGCGGGGGATGGCTGCGGCGACCTCGGCCTCGCGCCATGCGGCGCGGGCGGCGCTTCATGCCGCATCCGGCTGGGCTTCTGGCCTTGCCGCCCGTGCGGCGGCGGAACCCGCGCGGCGCCGTCGTGCGCGGCCGGAGCCGGACGAGGAGGTCCCGCCCCAGCGGCCGCGGGGCGCCTAGAGCCCTATCCCCTGATGTAATAGGCCTGCGGTCGCCGGCCCTCGCGGAAATAGCCGAAGAAGGTGGCCGCTCCCACCGCCTGGGCCAGCAGCCCTGGCATGAGCGCCGCGAAGGCGCCGAGGTCCGCGCCGTCGGGGGAGATGGCATCGCGGATGGCGAACTGGCCGTAGGCCGAGGCGGCCACCACCGCGACCAACATCCACGGCAGAAGGCTGAGGGCGATGCGCGCCTTCGCCACCGTCAGTACCACCACCGACGCAGCCCAGGCGAACAAAAGGACCTGCGGCACCAGGCCGAACCGCAGCACCTGCTGTTGCAGGCCGGGGCCGGCGAAGGAATCGAACAGCGCGGACTTCGCCCCCGCGACGCCGAATTCCGCGATCAGCGTGAACAGGCCCGCCAACGGCAGGGCGGTGATGCCGCAGCAGCACCAGAACAGCACCGCGAGCGGCCCGCCCAGGCGCGCCAGCTTCGGCTCGGCTCCGGGCGCGCCATTTGGGGCATGCGCGGGGATGTGGCGGGGGGCAGGGGCGGTCATGTTTGGTCCTTGGAAGCGAAATGATCGTGCCACGTCTTCTGGCAATCGGGGAAGGGCAGGCGGGTGGCGGCAAAAATTGCCCGCGCAACCGCCCGCGCCAGCACCACCGAGGCCAGCGCGCCGAGCCGCGCGAGGTCGGGCAGGGGCACCTCCAGCGGGCGCTTCTCGGTGGAGAGCGCGAACACCACGTCGCCGTCCAGCGGCGTGTGCACCGGAAACAGCGACAGCGACAGCCCGTTCTGCGCCATGATGGCAAGCCGGCGCGCCTGCACCGTGGTGAGGGTCGCGTCGGTGGCCACCACTGCGATGGTGGTGGAAAAGCGCGAGATGCCGCCCTTCAGGTGCGGATGGGTCACCTCGTCCGCCAGGGCCTGCGACAAGGTTTGGGGCAGGCCGAGACCGCCGAATTCGCTGTCCCTCTCATAGGGCGCAGCACGGAACTGCGGGCCGTCGCCGAACAGCGGACTGCCCGCCGCATTCACCGCCACCACGGCGCCAACCACATGGCCGGATGCCGCGATCGCGGAGGCCGAGCCGAGCCCGCCTTTCACCGTGGCGGTGGTGCAGCCGGTGCCGGCGCCCACCGAGCCGAGGGTGAAGTCGAGGTCCGCCGCCTCCAGCGCATCGCGGCCGAGCTGGGTGTAGGGCGGGTGGGCTTCCCAGCCCTTGTCGCCGCCGTTCAGCAGGTCGAACAGGATGGCTCCGGGCACGATGGGCACCCGCGCTGTGCCCACCGCAAAGCCCCGCCCCCGTGCCGCAAGCCCGGCCATGACGCCGGAGGCGGCATCGAGCCCGAAGGCCGAACCGCCCGAGAGGGTGATGGCATCCACCCGCTCCACCGTGGCTGCGGGATCCAGCAGGTCGGTTTCCCGCGTGCCCGGTCCGCCGCCGCGCACGTCCACTGCCGCCACCGCCGGCGCCTCGCAGAGCACCACCGTGACGCCGGTGCCGATGTGCGGATCGGTGGCATTGCCGACCCGAAGGCCGGGCACGTCGGTGATGAGGTTGCGCACCCTCAGGCCTGCGGCTGGTGCCGGGGGGTCAGATGCCGACCCGGCCGAGCTGGGCGTAAACGTCGTCGGACCAGGTCTTCAGGTCCATGAGGCCGGCATAGGCGGACCAGATCTCGATGCCGAACTTCTCGGAGAGGTCGTTTTCGGTAGCGGCCAGCGCCTCTTCCACCGGGGTGAAGGTGCGCTCCAGGTGGGGCCACAGTTCCGAGGTGCAGCGCGGGATGCTGACAAAGCTGAGGCTGCGCCCGGCGGCCGCCTTCTCGATGCGGGCGAGGCTCTGCCCATCGAAGGAGCCGCCCACCTCGTTCTTCACCACAATGATGTTGGCCACCGGCAGCGCCCCGCCCACCACCACGTCCTCGATGAGGGTGGAGACGTTCTCGATGGAGTGCGTCTCGGGCTTGGTGATGACGATGAGGTCGATCTCCGGCGAGTTGCGCTGCTGCATGATGTGGGTGACGCGCCGGTGATGGGCCCACTGCACCAGCTGCGGCACCACGTTGGCGCCGAGGTCCAGCACCGCGCCGCCAGTCAGCAGCAGGCCGCCGAAGCGGTCCCAGTAGCGCAGCGGGGCGTTGGCGTCGTTCTCGGACTTGCTGGACCCCAGCGCCGAGCCGATGCCCAGCTCCAGCACCTTGGAGGGGAAGAACTTGCCGATCTTGGAATGGCCCGTGCCGTCGGTGAAGTCGGCGGCCACCAGCTTGTACGAGAGGTCGCGCTTCCTGAGCGCGGAAAACACCATTTGCGCGAGCGTGGTCTTGCCCTGTCCGCCGGCGTAGGCGGCGCAGATATAGGTCTTCATGGCACAGGCTCCGATCGCTGGTGCGCGATCAGCTCGGGCTCATGTCCCCCGGGCTGACCGCGCTCTCTATGGGCGAAAAGACAGTCTTGCCGATCCGGTTGCATCACAACCCGACGGAAACAGTGTCTAGCCGAGGGATGGCTCCCGCACAGGGAGGCCGGGAACCGATGGATACCTGTGCAGCACGCCGGAGGGAAGCCTCGGCGTGCTGCACTGCATCATTTTCAGTCGAGCCGGCCAGCGGCGTGGGCGAGCATGGTGTAGACCTTGCCCGTATCGGACGTGAGATAGGTCTTGGCGAGGGCGCTGCCTCGGTCGTCGCCGGAGACCTGCTCGAGCAGGCGCTCGAACTCGGTCACGTAGCGGTCCACGGTCTCGCGGAACTCCCCGTCGGCGCGGTAGCGACGCTTCAGGGTATCGAACGCCTGCTGGCCCTGGGCGGTGTAGAGGCGGCGCGAGAACACATGGTTCTCGCCCTTGTTATGGCGATCCCACATTTCGCCGGCCGCCTGATGGTCCACCATGCGGGCGATGTCCGCAGAAAGACCGTCGAGGGAGACCGTGTTCGCGGCCGGTGCCTGGGGCGCGCGGGCGGCGGGCCGGTCCTCGTCGTTCAGGCTGTCGGAGGCGCGGGCGAGCAACTCGGTGAGCCAGCCCTCCTGCTCTTCGCCCTGAGGCTCGCGGGACACGCTCTCGCGGACCGGAGCAGGGCGCGGGGCGCGCTCCACCGGCTCGGCGCGGCGGGGCGCGGCGGGCGGCGCCGAGCGGCGCAGCTCGCTCTGCAGCAGGCCGCCTTCGGAGCGGCTGCGGGAAGTCTCGCGGGACGCCTCGCGGACGGCGGAGGCGCGGGCGGCATCCTGCGTCGCGGTGCGGGCGGAGGTCTCTACCACGTCGAGGGCCTGGCCCTGGCGGGCCACGATCTCGTTCAGCTCGGCCAGCGCCTTGATCTGCTCGGCCACGGCGCGGCGCATGGTGGCGGCGCTCGCCTCGGTCTCGGCGGGCAGTTCCAGGATGCCGCGCTTCATCTCCTCGCGGGCGAGGGTGATGGCCTGCTGCACGTCCTCGGCCACGCGCTTGAGGTCGCCGGCCACCTCGGTGAAGCGGTTGCCGGTCTCGCCGAACAGGGTCTGCACGTCGGCGAGGGCAGACGCATAGGTCTCGCGCAGGGCGGCGGCGGTGCGCTCGCGTTCCTGGTCGGCGGCGGTGCGCACCAGCGAGAGCTGGTTCTCCACCGCCTGGGTGGAGCCGGAGGTGGCTTCCGAAACCACGCTGGCGATCTGGCGGGCGCGCTCCTGCGCCGCGCTGAAGGTCTGGTCCAGCATGGAATGGAAGGCGCTGACGCGGGCGTCCACGTCGGCGATGCGTTGCACCAGGGACTGGGACAGCTGGTCCATGTCGCCGCGGCGGGCGGCGAGGGTGGAGTCCACCTGGTCCTGCGCCGTGCCGAGGGTGCGGGCGGCCTCGTCCATGAGCTGGCGGTTCTGCTCCAGCCGCTCCGCGAGGGATGCCATCTGCGCCAGGGCGCCGTTGGACACCTCACGCAGGGAGTCGACCTGGCCCTGGAAGCGGTAGGCGGTGGCATCGGCGTTTTGGCTGATGCCGTCCACGGTGGCGCCGAAGCCCTCCACCTGGCGGGCGAACGAGCCGGAGAAGGCGTCGAGGTTGTTCACTGCCGTGGACATGGCGCCATGGAAGGTGGCGTTGGCCTCGGCGAGGCGCTCGATGATGGAGCCCACGTCGCTCTTGAGCGAGGTGTTGGTGGCGGTGATTTCCGCCACCGCACGCTGGCTGGTGCGCTCCAGCGCCGACAGGAACGTGCCGTTCTTGTCGTCGATGAGATGGGCGATCTCGGTGAGGCGGGTGCCAAGGGCGTCGGCCACCTTCTCCGAATGCTCGGTGAGGGTGCGGCTGACGTTCTGCGACAGGGACGAGAGCGAGCGCTCCACCTCGGACGCCTCGGCGCGCAGGGCGCCGGAGACGGTCTCGATGCGGCCGACCAGGGTGTCGGCCAGGGCGCCGCCGCGCACTTCGAGGGAGGTGGCGACCCCGTCCAGGCGGCCGAGTACCAGTTCCTCGATGCGGTGGACGCGGCCGTCGAGCACGGAGGCGATCTCCGAGGCCCGGGTGCCGATGTTGCGGTTCACCACCTCGGCGCGCTCGGTGAGCACGTCGCCCAGCGCCTTGGACCGCGAGGCGAAGAAGTTCTCCAGCGTCTCCACCGACTTGTCGAGGGATTCGGTGGCGGACTTGGTGCCCTCGGCGATGGTGCGGGCGAAGGTGACGGTGCGGGTGGCCAGGGTCTCGGTGAGGCTCTGGGAGCGCTGGTCCAGGGTCTGCTCGATGCGCGAGATGCGCTGGTCCATGATGGTGGCGACATTGTCGGTGGTGGCCGACAGGCGCTCGTCCAGGGTGGAGGTGGCGTGCTTGAGGTTCTCGTTCACCGCGGCGACGCGGTGGGCGATCTGCTCCACCAGCTCGGGGGCGTGCACCTTCATGGTGGTGTCGAAGGCGCGGACGCCTTCCTGCATGGTGCGGGCGATGGCAGAGCCGTCGTGCTGCAGGCGCTCGGCGAGGTCGGCGCCACCCACGGTGATGGTCTCCTCGATCGCCTTGAGCCGGGCGGTGAGCATCTCCTTGATGGCGTCGCCCTTGACCCCGATGGTGGCGACCAGCATGTCGGCGGTCTCGCGGAAGGCCTCGTTGACCTTGGAGCCGCGCGCGCCGATGGCCTGCGTCACCTCGCCGGCGACGCGGGACAGGCGTTCGGTCATGTCCGAGCCGGCGATGTTGAGCGAGGAGCTGATCTCGTTGCCCTTGTCGACGAAGGCAGCCACCACCTGGGTGCTGGACCGGTCGAGGGACGAGGTGATGCGTTCGCCGGTCTCGGCGAGGCGCTGCTGCAGGTCCTCGCCGCGCACGGCCACGGCGTCATAGATGCGGTTGCCGGTGGTCTCGATGCGGTCGGCCAGGTCGGTGCCGCGCACGGAGAGGGTCTGGGCCACGCGCTCGCCGGTCTCCTCGAACTTCTTGATCAGCTCGCCGCCGCGGGTGGAGAAATCCTGCACCGCGCTTTCGCTGGTGGCGCGCAGGGCAGTGTTCACCTGTGACACGTGCTGGTCGATGTCGTCGGCGAAGCGGTTCGAGTTGTCGGCCAGCGTCTCGCCGATTCCGTGCTTGAGGCGGTCGATGTTGGCGGTGATGTCCTCGCCCCACCGGTCGATGAGCTGGGCCACGTCGGACGTGGTGGACAAGAGGTTGGTGGAGAGGTCGTCGGTGCGGGACTTCAGCGTATGCACCAGCAGGTCGCCGGATTCCGACAGGTCCTGGCGGATGTCGGAGCCGGTGAGCTGGAGGCGGTCGATCAGTTCGCCGCCCTTGGCAGTGAGGCCGTCGATCATGCTGTCGCCCACGCGGGCGAGGGCGGCGGTGATGTGCTCGCCCTTCTGGCCCAGGATCTCGGTGACCTGCTCGCTGGCCTCCATCATGGTGCCGTGGATGCGCGAGGCCACGTCCTTCACCTCGTTGGAGAGCACCGCCTCGGCGCTGACGATGCCCTCGCGCAGGCGCTCGGTCTCGATCTGGATGTTGTGGCGCTCGTTCCGCAACTCGTCGATGAGGGAGCGGATGCGGGCCTCGTTCTCCTCATAGGCACGCTCGAGGATGGACACCTCCGCGCGCACCATGGCTTCCAGCTCGCCGGCGCGGGAGATGGCGCGATCGACGCCGTCGCCCATGGCCGCCACCTCGCGGCGCACCGCCTGGCCCACGGTGACCACAGTCTCGGTGGCGATGGATTCTGGCTGGGCGAGGCGCAGGGCCACCTCGGTCATGGAGCGGGCGATGCCCTGCAGTTCCAAAGACCGGCGCAGCACGCTCGCAAGGCCGAAGAAGGCCAGCGGCGGCAGCAGGATACTGGCGAAGATACCGAGCAGGGCCGGGGAGCCGAACAGGGACTCCACGCCGCTGGAGCTGGCCATCAGGCCGCGGTGATAGGCGAAGGCGAAGGCGATGCCGGCGATGATCCACAGGGCCGAGGCGCCTGCCGCCCAGTAATAGGGCGTGGCGGCCGAGCGCTTCTGGAGCTGGCCCAGCAGCTGGCCGATGGTCTGGCGGTCGTCGTTGGCGGCGCGGCGCTCGGCGTCGATGCGCGCGCGCTGCGGGCCGTCGCGCCGACCTTCGGGGCGGGGCGCATCGGGCCGGGCGGCTTCGCCTTCCGGCGGCCGGGGCCTGCGGTTGATGGGCCGGCCGTCGCGGGGCGGCACGGAGGGCAGGAGGCGCTCGCCTCCGGGACCGCGGTCCCCAACGGAGCGATCCTGGGGGTAGGTGGGCTCGGGTCCCCGGTCGGGTCCCCTTTCCTGTCCCTTGGCCGAGCCGCCGGCTTCGGCATTGTCGAGCTCCAGCGTCAGAGCTTCCTGGATAGCCGACAGAGCCGCCTCGGTCGGGTCCTGGATCTTCTTGGGTTGCTTCATGTCGCTGTCGCCTCTGCCTTCGACGGCGCGCGGGGTGTCCCCGCCGGGGCGCCGTGTCCAGTACACACACCCTTTCTATCCGGCGGGGCCGGACGGAAATGGTTTACCGTTCCTTATCCTAGCCATGGTGCGCTGCGGATTGAACCGGCCTTGCCGCAATAATGAAGATATCGTTAACGCCAGCGCCGGCCGACCATGCAGTCCGGGCAAAGCTGGTGTGGCCCCGCGCTTGCAGCTATAGGCATCGCGTCACGACGCGACGTCCTCATTCCGCCACGGCCGGTTCCGGCGGGCGATCAGCAAGCGGCTCATTCATGGTTGCCATCACCTTCATCGAATACAACGGCACCGCCCATCAGGTCGAGGGGCCCGAGGGCGCGACCGCCATGGAGACGGCGGTGCGCAACGGCGTGCCGGGCATCGTCGCCGAATGTGGCGGCGCCTGCGCCTGCGCCACCTGCCATGTCTATGTGGACGAGGCTTGGGCGAATAAGGTGGGCGAGCCCTCCGAGATGGAAGAGGGCATGCTGGATTTCGCCACCGACGTGCGGCCCAGTTCCCGCCTGTCCTGCCAGATCAAGCTGACGGCGGCGCTGGACGGGCTAGTTCTGAACATCCCTGAGACCCAGGGCTGATCCCAACGGCCCCGGTCTTTGACCGGTGCCGAGAGGGGTTCGCTCAGGCGCCGCACGGGCTTCATAACCAGACGCGGTCCGGAACTGCCGGGCCGTCGCGGTGTCATTCCACCTTTTCGTTGGGGTAGATGCCGAACAGCTGCGACTGCTGCACATAGCCGTCGAAGCCGTCGCCGATGAGCCGGCAGAACTTGCCGTCGCAGGTTTTCACCACGCCGAGCACGCTGGGCTCCAGGCGCGCCACCACCTTGGCGTCGGTGTTGGCGGCATCGCGCATGGGCACGGTCTCGCCCTTCAGCCAGGGCGCAACCAGTGCGGTGCGGCGCAGCGACAGCATGGAATGGTAGACCCAGCCTTCCGCTCCGTCAGCATCGCGGATGCGGCGCCAGGTCTCGAACTCGGCGGTCACCTCCACCGGCAGGCCGGCGCGGTTGAACACCCATGACACGTCGTGGTCCTTGTTGGGGCCGTTGCGCACGTTCACCTTGTCCGCCTTCAGCGAGACGAAGCGCGGCACCGGCAGGCCGGAGGTGCCGTCCTCGGCCGCCAGGGCGGGCCGTGCGGTGATGGGCTGGAGCCCCGCGCCCCCTGTGACCGCCAGCGCCAATGCAAGGGCCTTGAGGCTTCGCATCAGATGAGGTCGCATCGTGCGCATGACGGGCTCGTCCTTTCGTATTGCTCTCGAAACGGGGGAGTGCGCCGCTGCGCCGGGCGCGTCAAGGGCACGCGGTGCAGGGCGCCTTGTGTTTCCCTGTCTGTCTGATAGACGGGACCAGAAGCGTTAAGAAATGGGGAATGGGGAGTAACGATGGTGCGTCGCAAACCCCTCGTCGTCGTCACGCGCAAGCTGCCGGACTCGGTTGAAACCCGGATGCGTGAGTTGTTCGACGCGCAATTGAACCTCGACGACGTGCCCATGGATCAGGCCGCGCTCGTGGAGGCCGTCCGGACCGCCGACGTGCTGGTTCCGACGCTGACCGACCGCATCGATTCGGCGGTCCTGTCGCAGGCTGGGGAAAACCTGCGGCTGATTGCCTCCTTCTCCAACGGCGTCGATCACATCGACGTGGCGAGCGCGCTCAATCGCGGCATCACCGTCACCAACACGCCGGGTGTCCTCACCGAGGACACGGCGGACATGACCATGGCGCTGATCCTCGCCGTGCCCCGCCGCCTCGCCGAGGGCGCGCAGGCGGTGATCTCCGACAAGGACGAATGGCTCGGCTGGTCGCCCACATGGATGCTGGGCCGGCGCATCTGGGGCAAGCGCCTCGGCATCATCGGCATGGGCCGCATCGGCCAGGCGGTGGCGCGCCGCGCCAAGGCCTTCGGCCTGCAGATCCACTACCACAACCGCCGCCGCCTCCCCACCGCCGTGGAGGAGATGCTGGACGCCACCTATTGGGACAGCCTCGACCAGATGCTGGCGCGCATGGACATCGTGTCCATCAACTGCCCGCACACGCCGGCCACCTATCATCTGCTCTCGGCGCGGCGGCTCAAGCTGCTCAAGCCCGAGGCCTATGTGGTGAACACCGCCCGCGGCGAGGTGATCGACGAGAACGCCCTGACCCGCCAGCTGGAGGCGGGCGAGCTGGCCGGCGCCGGCCTCGACGTGTTCGAGCATGAGCCGGCGGTGAACCCGAAGCTGATCCGCCTCGCCAAGCAGGGCAAGGTGGTGCTGCTGCCGCATCTTGGCTCCGCAACGCTGGAAGGCCGCGTGGACATGGGCGAGAAGGTCATCGTCAACATCAAGACCTTCATGGACGGCCACCGCCCGCCGGACCGCGTCCTGCCTGCCATGCTGTGAGGCTGGGGGCAGGGAAAGGCGTCGGTCCGCGCTCGCGCGGGCCAGGCCGGAGGGGATAATTGGGACTCGTGACCGTGGATCGTCATCTCACGTTGAGGGAGGGTCTGTCATCGCATGTCTCCGGAAGTCTCAAGCGCGCTCGCCCGCGCGGCCGACCTGCACAGGTCGGGGCATTTCGAACAGGCGCTCGCAATCTATCGCCGGCTTGCAAAGGCGCATTCCGCGTCGTTCGATATCCAGCGCCTGTTGATTTTCGAGCTGCTGCAAGTGGGACGGCCCAAGGAGGCCGTCATAGCGGCGCGGCGCCTTCGGGACGCTCACCCGCGCAATCCCCATGCTGCGATCCTTCTTGGTGCCAGTCACCAGGGCATGGGTAACTGGGAGAAGGCGCTCGTCGCTTTCCAGGCTGCTCTGAGCCTTGAGGGGGCTCCCTTGGAAGCCCGCTTCCTAGCCGGCAATGCGTTTTGTGCCCTCGGTCGATATGTAGAGGGCGTGGCCTGCTATGACGCCGTCCTGGCGGCGGATCCCAGGTCGATCGAAGCCCTCTCCAACCGCGCCGGCGCCCTTGCGCGCATGGGTCGTCTGCAGGGGGCGCTAAGCGATAGCGAAGCGCTTGTCGCCCTACAGCCCTGGCAGCCGCTGCATCTCGTCAATCTGGCGGGTACCTTGCTGGAACTTGAGCGTCCCAAGGATGTCATTGCCGCGGCCGACGCGGCGCTTCGTCTGGCCCCCCGGCTTGCGGACGCCGAATATTTGCGCGGGCAAGCTCTGCTCGGGCTGGGGAATTGGGCGCAAGCCCGTGTCAGCCTGGAGAAGGCTGTCGACCTTGCGCCTCAAAACATTTCATTCCACGCGCGCCTGATTTCCGTGCTGCATCTTCTTGAGGACATGCCCGCAGCACGCAGTGCGTGTGAGCGCGCCCTTCTTCTCGCCCCGAAATCAGCCATGCTCTTGCAGCTTCGCGGGGAAATGCGCCGGGCGCAGGACGATGCTTCCGGTGCCATGGGCGACATCGAAGCGGCGCTCGCGCTCGATCCGCGGCTAGCATCCGCGCACGTGTCGCGTGCCCGGCTGCTGGCGGATGAGGGCCGTCGGGAAGACATGCGCAAGGCCATCGGGCATGCCTTGGAAGTCGATCCGGGGCACCCCTATGTCTCGTATGCGAATGGGATGGAAAAGCTCGCCCAAGGACATTGGCTGGAGGGCTGGGCGGGATACGAGCATCGCGAAAGGATACTGCCGCCGCCCTTCAACCCGCTTCCGTTCACGCGCTGGGACGGGCGGGAAACGCCGGAAGTGCTGGTTGTGCTGGGCGAGCAGGGGATAGGGGACGTGATCTTCTTCGGCCGCCTTCTGCGGATTCTGGCGGATCGCGGGATCAGCACGATCCTGCTCACGCGGCCTGGTCTCATCCCGTTGCTGCGAGACCTCGACGGCCGGGTGCCGGTGGTCTCCGATCTATCGGGAATAGACCAGTCTATGCCGGGCCTGCGCTGGGCTCCCATCGGCAGCCTGCCCCATCTGGTGTCCCCCGACCCGGCCCAGTGGCCCGCCGCGCCTTATCTCACCGCGCCACCGGACAGGGTTTCCAGATGGCGCCATCTGCGCCAGGACGGCGCGTTCAACATCGGCATCAACTGGCAGGGCAATCCGTCGCGCAACGTGGATGTGGGGCGCTCGATCCCACTGGCGCTTTTCGCTCCGCTGGCGGCGATCCCGGGCGTGAACCTTGTGTCTCTTCAACACGGGGCGGGCACCGAGCAACTGGAGCAAGTCCCTTTTGCCGGAGCCATCGTCCGGCCTGACGCGGGCTTTAACACGGACGGCATTTTCGTCGATACGGTCGGCCTGATGCAGTCTCTCGACCTCGTGCTTACCACCGACACCGCGCTCGCGAACGTGGCGGGCGCCTGCGGCGTTCTGACCTTCGTAGCCCTGCGGGCCTTACCCGATTGGCGCTGGGGATGTGAAGGCGAGAAAACCGTCTTCTTTCCGACCTTGCGTCTCTTCCGGCAGCAGATAGCGGGAGATTGGTCGAGCTTAGTTCAGCGTATGGCTGATAAAATACGAGAGCTGATGTAGATTTTCCAATGGCCTGAGAGCTCCCCTTCACGGGGTCCGCACATGCGCCGACAGGTCGGTGATGCGGTCGCCGGTGCCGGTCAGGGGGTTGTCCGGGTCCCAGCCGTAGCTCAGGGTCTCGAAGCGCATGGCGCGGGCGTCGATCATCAGCAGGCGCCCCACCAGCCCCTCGCCGAAGCCGACCACGGCGCGGATTGCTTCCAGCGCGGCGAGCGATCCGGCGATCCCGGCCAGCGCCCCCAGTACGCCGGCTTCTGCGCAGGCCGGCACGGTGCCCGCCGGCGGCGGCTCGGGGAACAGGCAGCGATAGGTGGGGTTGGGGGTCCCGTCGGGCGCGGTTTCATGGGCGCGCAGGGTGGTCACCGTGGCGTCGAAGGCGCCGAGCGCCGCTGTCACCAGCGGTTTTTTTGCCAGCACGCAGGCGTCCGACACCAGATAGCGCGTGGCGAAATTGTCCGAGCCGTCCACCACCACATCCGCATCGGCAATGAGATCCAGTGCGTTGCCGGCATCAAGCCGTACCGCGTGGGCCACCAGTTCCACATGGGGGTTGAGGGCGGAGATGGCGTCGGCGGCGCTGTCGGTCTTGGCCCGGCCCACGTCCTGCGTGCGGTGGATGACCTGCCGCTGGAGGTTGGAGAGGGAGACCACGTCGTCCTCGACAAGGATCAGCCGTCCCACGCCCGCCGCAGCGAGATAGAGCAGCACCGGCGCGCCAAGACCGCCGGCGCCCACCACCAGCACGGTCGCCGCCTTCAGCTTCTGCTGTCCGGGTCCGCCCACGTCGTGGAGCACGATGTGGCGGGCGTAGCGTTCGATCTCGTCAGGGGAAAAGGCCATGTGGGAATCCATAATCCCAGTTGCCGCCGGCGTCACCCTTGTGGCGGCCGCTCAGCTTCCCGAAAGGCGGGCGATCAGCGGCAGCAGCGTGGTGTTGACCGCCTCGGGCGTCAGCGGCCCCACGAACTTGTGGACGATGGTCCCATCCTTCGCGACCACGAAAGTTTCCGGCACCCCATAGACGCCCCAGTCGATGGCCGCGCGGCCCTTGGGATCCACGCCCACCGCCTGATAGGGCAGGCCATATTGGCCGAGGAAGCGGCGGGCGTTCTCCGGCGCGTCCTTGTAGTTGATGCCCACGAGGTTGAAGCGGCCGTCCTTGGCAAGCTGCATGAGCACGGGATGCTCGTCCCGGCAGGGGCCGCACCAGGAGGCCCAGACATTCACCAGCGTCGGCTTGCCGGAGAGCGCCGCCAGATCGATGCCGGGCAGGGGCGCGCCGCCGAGACCCTTCAGGCCGTCCAGCGGCGGCAGCGCCGCCTTGGGCGCGGCCTTGCCCACCAGGGCAGAGGGGATGCGCGAAGGGTCGCCCCCGGTCTCAAGCCGCGAGAAGAACAGGCCGGCGAGGGCCAAAAATAGCACCAGCGGCAGCGCCACCAGCCATAGCCGGCGGCGGGGCCGCAGTGCGCCGGGCGTCTCGTCGGGTGTGCTCATGGTGCATCCCCCGTCTCGCGGCGGGACCTCTTGCCGATGCCGCGCGCCTCCAGATCGGCGAGCGTCCGGCGCTGGCGGCCGTAGTCGACCAGCAGCCAGGCGGCGAGCAGGCCGAGGCCGAGCGTGGCGACGCCGTAGGAGGCGGCGATGAAGGCGAAATGGCTCATGACAGGTGGTCCATCCGCCGGCTCAGGCCATCGCCTCGGCGGCGGCGCGGGCTTCCAGCGCCTGCACCCGGCGGTGGAGGATTTCCGTGCGCATGCCCAGCATGTGCAGGGCCACGAACAGCAGCGTGAAGCCGATGGCGCAGACCAGCAGCGGCCACAAAAGGCTCGATTCGATGGTGGAGCCGCCCATGCGGAACACCGAGGCAGGCTGGTGCAGCGTATTCCACCAGTCCACCGAGAATTTCACGATGGGCACGTTGATGAAGCCCACCAGGGTCAGCACCGCCGCGGCGCGCCCGGCGCGGTTGGGGTCGTCGATGGCGGCGCGCAGGGCCATGAGGCCCAGGTAGAGCAGCAACAGCACCAGCATGGAGGTGAGCCGCGCGTCCCATACCCAGTAGGTGCCCCACATGGGCCGGCCCCAGAGGGCGCCGGTGACGAGGCATAGGGCGGTGAAGGTGGCGCCCACGGGTGCGGCGGCTTTGTGGGCCACGTCCGCCAGGGGATGGCGCCACACCAGGATGCCGATGGAGGACGCCGCCATCATGGAATAGCCGAACAGGCCGAGCCACGCGAACGGCACGTGGATGTACATGATGCGCACCGTCTCGCCCTGCTGGTAGTCGGGCGGGGCGCGGAAGGCGAGAAAGAAGCCGACGGCGAGCGTCACCACCGCCACCCCCGCGATCCACGGCAGGATGCGGGCGGACAGGCTCATGAAGCGGACCGGGTTGGCAAGGTCGAGGATCGCCATGGCGCGGTTCTAAAGCCCCCGCGCGCCGGAGGGAAGCGCTCTCGCCGTTCAGGATTTCGTGTCGCAGGGGTGAGCGTGAGGCTCGCCCTCAGGCTAGCCTCACCTGTCGGCGAATGAGCCACAGGGTGAAGCCCGCCCCTACCGCGCCATAGGCGAGCAACACGGCGAGGGACAAGGCAAGATCGCCGAGGCCGTCGCCGCGCCACAGCGCGCCCTGGAACGCCTCGATGCCCCAGGCTGTGGGCGTCAGCACGCCCAGCGTCTGCAGCCAGTCCGGCATCAGGAAGCGGGGCACCATGCTGCCCCCAACCGCCGAGAGCAGCAGCACCGCGAAGGTGGAGAGGGTCTGTGCCTGATGGCGGGTGCGTGCCACGGCCGCCAGCGGCAAGGCAATGCCCGCCGCCGCCGCCGAGGCTGCCGTCGCCACCAGTGCGACGGTGCCCAGATGCTGAATGACATGGACGCCATACACCACCTGCGCCACCGCGAACAGCACGGCGGCGAGCGCCAGCCCTTGCAGGATCAGGAAAAGGAGCTTGCCGCCCACCAGCGCCAGCACGCCGCCCCGGCTCATGACGATGCGATCGAACACGCCCGAGCGGCGTTCATCTACCAGGCTCGCCGCCCCTTGCACCGCCGCGAACAGCAGGAACAGCATGGCGATGGCGCCGGCATAATAGCTCACCCCCGGCTCGGCCCTGCGGCTGGCGAGGGGCTGGCGCTCCATCAGGTCGGCTCCGCCCTGGGCCACCAGCTCCGGCGCGCGGGACACCGAATCGTCGAGCCGAGCTTTCTGCTCGGCGGAGAACGGACCCACCAGCACCTCGATCTGCCCCGCCACCCGCCGCATGGCGAGGCCCGGCAGATCCTCGGTGAACAGGCGCTGGATGCGGGCAGCGAGCAGCGCTGCCGCCACGTTGCGGCCGGCGTCGGTGATGATCACCAGCGGCGGCTTGTCGGTGGCGGCGGCCACATCGGCGCGCACGATCAGGCCCACGTCGGCGCGCCCGTCCGCCACGCGCTGCGCCACGTCCTCGGGCGCCACCGGAGTCAGGTGGACATCCGGCGCGCGGGCGAGGGCGTCGAGCAGCATGCGGGCGGCGGGAGCGTCCGTGGTCCGCGCCGCCGCCACCTTGATGCTGGACGCCTCCCCGCCGGTGCCGGCGAACACCGCCGCGAACAGCACGAACAGCACCGGCGGCAGGACGAAGGTCATCAGCAGCGCGCCGCGGTCGCGCATCAGTGTGAGCACCATGGCCCGGACGATGGCAATCATCATGAGGACGGCTTCCGGGTGACGGAGGCGTAGAGCGCATCGAGCCCGGCGGCCTGAAGCGAGAGCGTGCGGGGTGCCAGCCCCGCCGCTTTCAGCGCGGCGATGAGATCGCCCGCCGCGGCCGGCGTGTCCGCCACCACCCCGCTGAAGCCGGTTTCGTCAGGCGAGGGGTGAAGGCCATGGGCGGCGAGCACCTGCCGGCCCTTGAGCGTGGGCGGGGTGGCGAAGGTGGCCTCCACCCGGCGCTGGTCGGGAAAGTGCGCGGCGACGAGGGCGCCAAGCTCGCCTTCAAGGGCCACGCGCCCATCCTTCAGGATGGCGACGCGGTCGGCCACGTCCTCGGCGAAGGCAAAATCGTGGGTGACGAGGAGGATGCCGAGCCCTTGTGCCGCAAGGCTGCGCACCAGCGCTGCCAGCTCCGCGCGGGCGGGGGCGTCCACCCCCACGGTGGGCTCGTCGAGTACCAGCAGGCGCGGGTCGCCCACCAGGGCGGCGGCCACGTTGGCCCGGCGCTGCCAGCCGCCGGACAGGCGGTCGATGCGCTCATTGCGGCGATCGGCGACGCCGGTGCGCACCATCACGTTGGCGACGCAGGCGGGCACGGTGGAGCCCGGCACGCCGGCAAGGCTGGCGAACACCTCCAGATTCTCGGAAATGGTCAGGCTGCGATAGAGGGCGATATCCTGCGGGGCGAGGCCGATGCGGGCCCGGGCGGCGCCTTCCGCTGCCGGAACGCCGCACACCGTCACCGTCCCGGCGCGGGGGGCGATGCGGCCGCAGATGGCGCGCACGAGGGTGGTCTTGCCCGCACCATTGGGGCCGGTGAGTGCCGTCACCGTGGCTTCGGGCACGACGAGATCGACGCCGACCAGCACCGCGCGCCCGCCATAGCCCACGTGAAGGCCCGAGATGGCCAGGGGTGGGGCCAGTGAGGGGGCCGGGATCGGGGCTTCCGCGGGGGGCAGGTTTTGCACGGGGAGAGGGTGACGGGACGCGGCGCTCACGGCGCCAGCGGCCCCATCAGTTCGCCGAAGGCTGCGGTCATGAAATCGCGCAGGGGCTCCTGGCCTTCCGTGTTGGCCCCCAGCTCCTGAGAGGCGGCGAGCGCGCCGGCCAAGTGCTCGGACAAGAGCTTGCGCGCGCGCGGCGCGCCGAGGGAGGCGATGACGGTGGCCTTGTGGGCGTCCTTGCCCACGTCCTTGCCGAGGCTGGTGGAGGAGGCGGAAGCGTCGAGGATGTCGTCGAGGATCTGGTAGGCGCGGCCCACATGCCCGGCCAGCGCCTTGAGATGGCTCATCTGGGTCTCGTCCGCCGCCGCCACATGGCCGGCGATCTCCACCGCGGCCGAGAACAGCACACCGGTCTTGCGGCGGTTCACGTCCTCGGTGGCGGAAAGGCTGCGGCCGGGGCTCGGGCGCAGGTCGTCATACTGGCCACCGCACAGGCCCAGCGAGCCCACCGCCATGGAGAGGATGGCCACCGCTTCGAGGCGGGCGTGCTCGCTCACCCCCGGCGCCGCCGCAGCCACCCCGAAGGCGCGCGACAGCAGGCCGATGGAAGCCAGCACTGCCACGTCCTCGCCGTACTGCACATGGGTGGTGGGCTGGGCGCGCCGCATGGCGGCGTCGTCCATGCACGGCAGGTCGTCGACGATCAGGGACGAGGCGTGGATCATCTCCAGTGCGCAGCCGAAATCCAGCACCGCATGCTCGGAGGCGTTGAGCTGGATCGCGGCGGCAAGGGTGAGCAGGGGGCGCAGCCGCTTGCCGGGCGAGAGCAGGATATGCCGCATGGCGGCATGCAGCACGGCCGGATGGGACGCGGCCGGCGGCACCAGCAGTCCGAGCCGGCGATCGATCACCGCACGCAGGAAGGACAGGTCGCGCGAGCGCGGCGGGAAGGCGGCGGTCGTCGGCTCTTCCAGATCCTGCATGCGTCCATCCGGTGTCCGGGTCTCCGGCTCCGCTACGGCCAGCGCCAGGGTGGAACCACCTTGCGAGGCGCCCGGCCGCAGCGCGTCGTGCGAACCTCCCGAGGTCCGCCGGTCCCGTCCGCCCTTCTGCGCCATCCACGCCCCTCATCTCAAGCTGTGCTGCGGGGGCGTACCCCTGCTGGCAAGATACGTTGCCAAAATACGTTGCCTTGAACGACTTTAGATCACCCCTTAAGGAAGGATGCCAGAGCGCGAGGCGCGCCGCGCGACAGATTCTGCCGGCGTGTGGCGTCCTCGCCGCGGCTTCAGGCAAAACGCGTTCTCGTTTTGAAGGTGGGTGCCGGCGAGGGTCGATGGACGAAAGCGGCGCGGGTCGGCGCAAGGAAGACCATATCGACATCGTGCTCGCGGGCGGGCGTGTGGCCTCGCGCGTGGATGCGGGCTTCGACCGGGTACGCTTCATCCATTGCGCGTTGCCGGAACTCGATCTCGACGCCATCGACCTCGGCACGCGCTTTCTCGGCCGCACCCTGAAGGCGCCGTTCCTGATCTCCGCCATGACCGGCGGCCCGGCGCGGGCGGAAGCTATCAACGCCCACCTCGCCGAGGCGGCGCAGGCGCTGGGCATCGCGCTGGGCGTCGGCTCCCAGCGCATCGCCATCGAGAACGGTTCGGCCAGTGGCCTGGGGGCGGACCTGCGGCGGCGGGCGCCGGACATCGCGCTCTTCGCCAATCTCGGTGCCGCCCAGCTTCGGGCCGCGAGCGGCCTGGATGCGGCCCACCGCGCGGTGGAGATGATCGGGGCGGATGCCCTCGTCATCCATCTCAACCCGTTGCAGGAGGCGATCCAGCAGGGCGGCGACCGGGATTGGCGCGGCGTCCTTGATCGCATTGCCTCGCTCTGCGCCGGATTGCCCGTGCCGGTGGTGGTGAAAGAGGTCGGCTTCGGCCTTTCCGGGACCGTGGCTCGCCGGCTCGCGGACTGCGGGGTCGCGGCGCTGGACGTGGCCGGGGCAGGGGGCACCAACTGGGCGCTGGTGGAAGGCGAGCGCGGCACCGGGCGCAGCCGCGCCGTGGCCTCCGCCTTCGCCGATTGGGGCATTCCTACCGCCCAGGCGGTGGTGGAGGCCCGGGCGGCCTGCCCGGATCTCCCCCTCATCGCATCCGGCGGCGTGCGGCACGGGGTGGATGCGGCCAAGGCTATCCGGCTCGGCGCCGATCTCGTGGGTCAGGCGGCGGGCACGCTCAAGGCGGCCGTCACCTCCACCGAGGCGGTGGTGGAGCATTTTTCGTTGATGACGGACCAACTGCGCATCGCCTGCTTTGCCACCGGCGCGGCGGACCTTGCGGCGCTACGCCTGGTGCCGCTCACGAAAGCCGATTGAACGGACTAGAGCTTATGTTGACGCGTTTTCTTCACGCGAACCGGTATCCACTTCGCTCGAAAACGCTCTAAACCTTTGTTTAATCGCAATTCCGGACGCAAAACCGCTTCGCACTTTTGCTGGAATTGCCCTAATTTGCCCAGTGATCCATCCAGATCTTCTCGCCGATGGTGCAGGAGACCCGCGGCTCGGTGGCCGCCGCGCGCTGGACGAGGCCGGGGCCGGGCGGTGGCACAACGCCCGCCACCTCCATCACCAGCTTGGTCTTGATGGCGCGGGCAAACTCTTCCGTATGCTGCACCGGGATGACGAAGGCGCCCGGCCCGCCGATGACGCAATCCTCGTAATAGGCGTCCAGCTCCGGCACATCGAGGGCGGAGGAGGCGCCGCGCTTCAGCAGCAGGGGCAGCCCGTTCACGGTGATGCCCCGCTGCACCACGGAATCGCGGGCCAGGGCCACCGGCGGGCCCTGGTTGTTCACGCCGTCGCCGGAAACGTCGATGACGCGCCGCAGGCCCTTGTAGCCGTTGAGGTCGAACTGGTCGGCGCTGAACAGCAGGGCGCTCGATATGGAGGTGCGGTACACCCGCCGCAGCGGCGCGCCCAGCACAGCGTCGGCGAAGGCCTTGGCGGTCTGGGGGCCGTCGATGATGCGCCAGTCCACCACCACCTTCTGCTCGCCGTCGCCCGCCCATTCCACATATTCCACCGCGATGCGCCCCGAGGGACCAAGGCGCAAGGCATCGAGGAATTCGCGGGAGACGACGGCGGAGGCATAGCCCTCGCGCTGGAGGGCCTGCTCTTCCGTGTCCATGGAATAGGAGACGTCCACGGCGAGGACGAGTTCGAGATCCACGTCGATGCCGCTGCTACCGGCGCGGGCCGTCGTGGTGCCGGCGAGGACAAGGAGCGCGAGGCCTAGAACGAGGCGGCTTGAAACCAGGGACCGAACCAGGGGCCGGGACCAGAAGCGGCGCGAAAACATGGTTTTCTCTCCCGATGGGAAAGCGCGGCATCACGTCACACGGATGCTGACACCTTCCATCGGGGTCGAAAAGAGATTAGCCGCCTGTTTTTAGCTCACGATTTCGGGCGAAGCGTTGCGATCGCTGGCTTCGTCCTGCGGGGCAAGTCTGTCGTCGTTCTGTCACAACGGCTTAGCCCGCCCCGCGCTGCACAAAATTCACGCAGGGGATTGCGAGCCTCAGGAGTCGAGGGACTCCGTATCCACGATCTCGATGCCGAAGCCGGCGAGGCCCACATAGGTGCGGGACTTGGAGGAGAGGAGGCGAATCGAGACGATGCCGAGGTCGCGCAGGATCTGGGCGCCGAGGCCCACCTCACGCCAGTGGCGGTCGCGCTCGATCTCGCTGGAGGACTTTTCCCCGCCGTGGCCCATGGCGATGGCCGGCACGCCGGCGGTGCCGTCGCGCAGATAGACCAGCACGCCGCGCCCTTCTGCCTCAATGCGTTCCAGCGCGCGCTGGATGGTCTTGCCGCCGCCGAAGGCGTCGGCGATGGGATCGGCGCGGTGCAGGCGCACCAGCACCTTCTCGCCGTCGCCGATGCGGCCCTTGACCAGAGCCAGGTGGTTCACCGGATCAAACGGCGTGATGTAGGAAAAGCCTTGCAGCTCGCCGACGCAGGTGGGCACGGGGAATTCCGCCGCCCGTGTCACCAGCTTCTCGCGGGCCTGGCGGTAGGAGATGAGGTCCGCCACCGAGATGCGGGTGAGGCCATGCTTCTCGGAGAAGGCGGTAACCTGCGGTCCGCGCTGCACGGTGCCGTCGTCGTTCACCAACTCGGCGATGACGCCCACCGGCGGCACGCCGGCAAGGCGGCAAAGGTCCACGGCCGCCTCGGTGTGGCCCGAGCGCATGAGCACGCCGCCTTCCTTGGCGATGAGCGGGAAGACGTGGCCCGGCCGCACGAAGTCGGCCGCGCCCATGTTGGGATTGGCCAGCGCCCGCACGGTGTTGGTGCGTTCTTCCGCCGAGATGCCGGTGGTGGTGCCGTGCTTCACGTCGATGGAGATGGTGAAGGCGGTGCCCATGGGGGCGTCGTTGTTCGACACCATGGGATCGAGCCGGAGCCGCTTGGCCTCGGACGGGGGCAGAGGCGTGCACACGATGCCGGAGGTGTTGCGGATGACGAAGGCCATCTTCTCCGGCGTGGCGAGGGAGGCGGCGAGGATGAGGTCGCCTTCGTTCTCCCGATCGTCGTCGTCGGTGACGACCACGATCTCTCCCCGCGCGAACGCTTCGATGGCGGACTGGACGCGGGCCTGGGTATTATCGGTCACGGGTAAACCTCGGATACTGGGCGCGGGAAGCCCGAGGAAATCGTTGGGCGTGACCTCGTGTCCCGTGGCCTGCGCGATCTTCTCGGCGGTCTCGCGGGAGATCCAGGCGCGGTCGTCGTTGCACAGGGCCGTGACGCTGGCGGGCGACATGCCCACCTGCTTCGCAAAGGCGCTACGCTTCGTTCCGGTCGCTGAAAGCCATTCCGCGAGCTTCATGCCGGCAGCATAGCGCGGGAAAATTCAGTGACAATGAAAAATTTGCAATATTCACGTTTGCTGAATTTTGCGGTCGGCAAAAAGGCTGCCGGGGAGGCAGCCTTTCCGTTGCGGGGCTTGGGCCGCGATCACATGGCGGTCGTGCTGAAGGGCGGCACGCCATAATGGTCCGACACCCGTCGCCCGTTGTCCGAGCTCCAGTCATATTCGTCGGACGGATTGTATTTCGGCGCACCCTCGATCTGCTCGCGCGAGATGTTCACGCGGAAGCCGCCGACCGCTTCGTCATAGGTCAGCATCTGCCACGGCACGGGGTAATAATCCTCGCCAATGCCGAGGAAGCCGCCGAAGCTCAGCACGGCGTAGGACACCCGGCCGCTGCTTTTCTCCAGGATCAGCCGCTCGACCGAGCCGATTTTCTGGTCCTGCGGATCGTAGACGGCGGTGCCCACCACCATGTCGCTGGCGACGAGGCTGGGGGTTTCCGTGATGTTGGGGTTCTGCACGTTGGTCTGCATTCGCTTAACCTCCCGAGAGAAGACGTATGCTGACCTAACGCAGGGGCGCCCACCACGTTCCCATGCCCTGAAAATACTGTCTGCCTGAAGGACTATACAGTCATGCTCCAGCACGGAGCGCCGCTCACCCCCTGAACGGCCAGGCCACGCTCTCACCCACCTGCCCGCGGTGGCGCAGGAAGTGGTCGGCGAGCACGCACCACATCATGGCCTCGCCCACCGGCACCGCGCGGATGCCGACGCAGGGGTCGTGACGGCCCTTGGTGAAGATCTCCGTCTCCTGGCCGGTGCGGTCCACGGTCTGCCGGGGCGTGAGGATGGAGGAGGTTGGCTTCAGCGCGAACCGGGCCACGATGGGCGCCCCGGTGGCGATGCCGCCAAGGATGCCGCCCGCATGGTTGGAGAGGAATTGCGGACGCCCCTCGTTGCCGAGGCGCATCTCGTCGGCATTCTCCTCGCCGGTAAGGCGGGCGGCGTTGAAGCCCTCGCCGATTTCCACCCCCTTGGCCGCATTGATGCCCAGCAAGGCGCTGGCGAGATCGGCGTCCAGCTTGCCGTAGAGCGGGGCGCCGAGGCCCGCCGGGACGCCTTCCGCCACCAGTTCCACCACAGCGCCGATGGAGGAGCCGGCCTTGCGGACGGTATCCAGATACTCTTCCCAGAGCGGCACTGTCTTCGGGTCGGGGCAGAAGAAGGGGTTGTTGGGGACCTCGTTCCAGTCCCAGCGGCTGCGGTCGACCTCGATCTCGCCGATGCGCACCACCGCCCCGCGCACGGTGACGCCGGGCAGCACCTTGGCGGCGATGGCGCCGGCGGCGACCCGCGTCGCCGTCTCCCGCGCCGAGGAGCGCCCGCCGCCGCGATGGTCGCGGATGCCGTACTTGATGTCGTAGGTGAAATCCGCATGCCCCGGCCGGTAGGCACCGGCGATGTCGGCATAATCCTTGGAGCGCTGGTCCACATTCTCGATGAGGAGGGCGATGGGCGTCCCGGTGGTGACGAGGCCGCCTTCGGGATGCTCCAGCGTGCCGGACAGCACCTTCACCTGGTCCGGCTCGCGCCGCTGGGTGGTGAAGCGCGACTGGCCGGGCCGCCGCCGGTCGAGGGCGGACTGCACGTCTTCAAGGGCAAAGCGCAGGTTCGGCGGGCAGCCGTCCACCACGCAGCCGATGGCCGCCCCGTGGCTCTCGCCGAAGGTGGTGACCCGAAACAGATGCCCGAACGTGTTGAACGACATGACGCGACAAAATCCCTCACTCGTCCCGGCTCAATAAACGAGGATCACGCCCGAGGAAACTCATGTCTCGAAGCTTGGCCTCCAACGTCTGGCCCAAGCTCGGCGCGGAATGTGCATCGCGGCGCAGGGATAACCGGGTTTCTCAAATCATGGCGTCAAATGTGGCGAGCCTGTCACACAGGCATGCGCAGATGTGCTATGAGGAGCGCCGACGGAGAATTTTCTACCCCGCCATGCCTTTGCTCGAAATCCTGATCGTCCTTTTCCTGGTGTTGCTCAATGCCGTTCTCGCCGCAGCGGAATTGTCCATCGTCTCGTCGCGCCCGGCGCGGCTGAAGACCCTGGCCGACCGGGGCCGCCGCGGGGCAATTGCCGCGCTGAGGCTCGGCGAGGATCCGGGCCGCTTCCTCTCCACGGTCCAGATCGGCATCACCCTCATCGGCATTCTCGCCGGCGCCTTTTCCGGCGCCAGCCTGGGTGAAACCTTCAGCAGCTTCCTGCGTGACTCCGGCATGCCGGACAGCTTCGCCCAGCCCATCGGCTATACCGTGGTGGTGGCCGCCATCACCTATGTGTCTCTGGTGATCGGCGAGCTCATCCCCAAGCGGCTGGCCCTGCAGAATCCCGAGCCGCTGGCCTGCATCCTGGCGCCGCTGATGATCACCCTGTCCAAGGTGTCGCTGCCGGCGGTGTGGCTGCTCGACAAGTCGACGCGTCTGGCGCTGCGGCTGCTCGGCGAGCGCGGATCCAGCTCCAGCGCGGTCACCGACGAGGAAATCCGCGCCATCATCACCGAGGCCGAGACCGCCGGCGTCATCGATCCCGCCGAGCGGCGCATGATCGCGGGCGTGATGCGCCTCGCCGACCGGCCGGTGACCGCCATCATGACGCCGCGGCCCGACGTGGAGTGGGTGGACATCTCCAAGGATGCGGAAGAGGTGCGCCAGGTGCTCCTCCACACGCCCCATTCGCGCCTGCCCGCCTGCGAGGGCTCGCCGGAGGAGACCATCGGCGTCATCCAGGCCAAGCGGGTGCTCGACGCCTATCTCAAGGGCGAGCGGCCCGATCCCCGCCAGTTCGTGCAGCAGGTGCCGTTCATCGTGGAGAATGTGGGGGCGCTGGAGGCCATGCGCATCCTGCGCGGGGCCGAAGTACCCATGGGCATCGTGGTGGACGAGTACGGCGACATGGCCGGCGTCGTCACCGGCTACGACCTGCTCCTCGCCATCACCGGCTCGGTGGATGCGCCTGAGTACAACGAGGCCCGCAACGTGGTGGAGCGGCAGGACGGCAGCTATCTGGTGGCCGGCGACACGCCCATCGACGAACTGCGGGATCTGCTCGACGTGGGCTTTCCGGTGGATGACGGCTACCACACGGTGGCGGGCTTCGCCCTCTCGCACATCAAGGAGCTGCCGCAGGAAGGCGCGGTCTTCACCGCGCTGGGCTGGCGCTTCGAGATCGTGGACATGGACGGACGGCGCATCGACAAGCTGATCGTGTCCCGTCCCCACGTCCTCCACCGGCAGAAGGTCGCCGGGGAGGCCTGACGATCTTCTCCCAGGTCACCCTCGCCCGCTTGGGGCGAGGGCAGGGTAGGCGGCCTCAGTCGCGTCGGGCGAGGGAGCGCAGGAAGCCCTCGTATTCCTCGGTCAGCTCCATATCCACGCCGAACGCATTCTTCAGCAGGATGTTGGCGATGAAGGGCTGGTCGTTGCGCGTCTCTTCCAGGGTTTCGCGCAGCACCGGTACCGTGTCCTCGATGTGCTTGAGGAAGGCGATGCCCTTCTCCAGGGTCTCGTTCCACTTGGCGCGATGCCAGAGCGCCAGCGGGTACATGATCTCGTGCACGAAGTTGGACTTACGCGCCTTCTCGAAGAAACGCAGGCCTGCGCTCCAGTTTTCCTTGGCGCGCAGCGGCGGCGGCGGGATGTCGCCCAGCAGCATCTTCTTGCCGGCCTGGCCGACGAAGTCCTCCAGCGTGATCGGCGTGTCGATCTGGGTGCGGAAGTGCCAGAGCGCGAAATTGCCGGGATATTCCTTGCCCATCATCTCGATGAGGGCGGATTCCACCTTGTCCACCGCGGCTTTGTCGCCTTTCAGCGCAGCCGTCATGCAGAAGGCGGCGACCGCGTCGTTGCCCACATTGTGCACGCCGCCATTGGCGAGCTGGGCGGGGGTCAGGGTGGGGGTCTTGCCGTCGGCCGGAACGGTGGTCTCGCCCGCACGCAGGTCGGTGATGAACTTCGTGATTTCGAGCCAGCCCATGTAGTTGGCGATGAAGGCGTCGGGGTCCACGTGCACGATGGCGAGGTTGAGCGGCATCTTCCGCTTTTGCAGTTCGGCCATGTCGGTCATGAAAGGGTCCCCCGGGGCTCGGGTCAAAAGGCATCAAGGAAAAGCGGTCGCGTCGCGTTCACGACAACGCCGCCGGGTGTACCGGTTTGACACAGCAAGAAAAATGCCAAAGGGGAGGGTCTTGGGGGAGGGGGCTGCCGAACGCGTGCGCGGAGCTTTTAGTCCGCCACTTCGAAGCCGCCGGGGGTCACCACATAGACCGCGCCCTGGCGCACCGGCAGGATGGCGGCCTCGCCTTCCGGCATGCCGGCCTTCACGTGCAGCAGCGCCCGGATGACGCCCCCATGGGTGACGATGACCGCATCGTCCGCGATCGCGTCGCAGGCCGCGTTCACCCGCTCGCACAGGTCACCGTAGCTTTCACCGCCGGGCGGGGTGAAATTCCATGGGTCGAGGTCGCGCTTGCGCACGTTGAGCTGGTCGCGGCGGCGCAGTTCCGGCCAGGTCTGGCCCTCCCACTGGCCGAACGAGATCTCGGCGAGGCGGGGGTCGGTGGGGAACTCGCTGGCCGGCAGGTCGAGGCAGGTGCGCAGGATGCGCATGGTCTCCACCGCCCGCGACAGGGGGCTCGATACGTAGGCGAGCGCCTTGGGATCGCCGGCGAGCTGGGGCAGCACGCGGCCGACGCGCCCGGCCTGGATGCGGCCCAGCGCGTTGAGGGGCACGTCGCGGCGGCCCTGCAGGCGACCGACCACGTTCCAGTCGGTCTCGCCGTGGCGCACCAGGAAAAAGCGTCGGTTGGTGGTCATGATATGCGCACCGGCGCGCGGTTGGCCCCGAAAAGCCGAAGCGCCGCCCTGAAGGTGATCACCGCGGGGGCACCGGAATGACGTGGTCATACCAGGCGCCGCGCGGCGGATAGGTCACCCTGAGGGCGATCTGCGATCCCGGAGCCGCCTTGCCCTTGAAGCTGACCACCAGCCCCTTGGCCTGCCGGCCGAGGCAGAGCGTGGTGGCGCCGCCGTCGATGGCTCGCGCAGTGAAGCTGCCGTAGCGGATGAACACCTGCCCGCCGGGCGGGGCCGACAGCACCCTGACGGTGGGCACCTGGGTCTGCTGGCAGTTGAAGTCCGCCGTGCCGGCCGCGAACAGGGCGCTGCGCGTTCCGGAGCCGCCGATCAGGTATGCGGTGCCGTATTCGCTGGGCGTCACATAATCGGGGAAAACCGCGCCGCCGGGGCCGAAGATGCGGTCCCGCAGCGGGTATTCCTGGAGCGTCGGCGGGCTCTGCGCGAAGCCCTCGCCGGAGAAGGCCACAAGACCGGCCGAAACCGCCAGGGCGGACAGGGCGGCGCGAAGGACGATCGCCGGCATGGGGGTCTCCTGATGGCGCGCGCGGGCGCGGCGGGTTTGGAACTCAGTCGCGGACGAGGGCGAGGTCCGGCGCGTCGGGGTGCTTCATGCCGACGATATGATATCCGGCATCCACATGGTGCACTTCGCCGGTCACACCCCGCGACAAATCGGACACGAGATAGACGCCGGTGTCGCCGACCTCGTCGGTGGTCACGGTGCGGCGCAGCGGCGAATTGAGCTCGTTCCACTTCAGGATGTAGCGGAAATCACCGATTCCCGAGGCTGCGAGTGTCTTGATGGGGCCGGCGGAGATGGCGTTGACGCGGATGGCCTTGGGCCCGAGGTCGGCGGCCAGGTAGCGCACGCTCGCCTCCAGCGCAGCCTTGGCGACGCCCATGACGTTGTAGTGCGGCATCCACTTTTCAGCACCGTAATAGGTGAGGGTGAGCAGGGATCCGCCGTTCGTCATCAGCTTCTCCGCACGCTGGGCCACGGCGGTGAAGGAGTAGCAGGAGATGAACATGGTCTTGGTGAAATTGTCGGCCGAGGTGTCCACATAGCGGCCGTCCAACTCGTCCTTGTTGGAAAAGGCGATGCAGTGGACCACGAAATCCAGCGTGCCGAAGAGCCGCTCGGTCTCGGCGAAGACGGCGTCCAGGGTTTCCGGCTCGGTCACGTCGCAATGGCCGACCAGATGGCCGCCCAGCTCGGCCGCCAGCGGCTCCACCCGCTTCTTCAGCGCCTCGCCCTGATAGGTGAGGGCCAGCTCGGCGCCGTGGGCGCGGGCGGACTTGGCGATGCCGTAGGCGATGGATCGATTATTGGCGACACCCAGAATCAGCCCGCGCTTGCCCTTCAGAAGACCGCTCGCGAAACCGTCCGTCGCCATTGACCCAACTCCACATGCTCAAGCCATTGATGCCCTATGGCGCGGCCAAAGGCACGCTCCATGGGGCGCGCTTCCTATGGCATGGGGCCATCCACCGTTCAAGCGAGGCCGGCGCACTCTGCCTCTTGCGCCGCGCAATAGGGGGCGCTATACGCAGCGCCTCTGGATCGGAGTGTAGCGCAGTCTGGTAGCGCACCACGTTCGGGACGTGGGGGTCGCAGGTTCAAATCCTGCCACTCCGACCAGCTGATCGATTGGCTCGGAACTGATGTTCCGCCGTCGTTCAACCCACGTCATCCCCTTGCTGCAGTGATGCGTCGAAAAGCCCGGGACCATTGCGTCTCGGCGTCGAGGCTTGCCCATTGTGCAGGCGCGTCATGCGCCGTCGCCGGGCCGAACGGGTGGGAATCAGTCCTCCGAATCGAACATGCCGGACCGCGGGGGTGTCCCCTTCGAATCGTCACCCCTCGCCCCGCATGACGATGCGAATCGCCTTTGGTTCGCGCCCTCATCCCCGATTTTCGATCGACTCAGTGCAGCTGAACCCAATTTTCGCCACCGCACCGCACCGCAGCGCAAGGATGGTCCTCAGGTCGTCCCCTTGAGCCGCCAGGCTGCAAGTGCGAATCCGGCGCAGGCCAGCGTGGCGAAGATTGCGAGGCCGTGGGGGTGCGCCTGCATGGAGAAGCCGGCGCCCAGCGGCCCAACCAGCGCGCCCAGCCCCCAGAACAGGCCCGACACCGCATAGATGCCCACCAGGTCGCCGCCCTTGAAGCGGCTGCCCACCAGCGTGATCATGATGGTGTAGATGCCCACGAAGGCGCCGCCCCATACGAACAGCAGGGCATAGGTGGCGACCGTGCTGCCGAGGGCGAGCGGCCACACCGCCGCGCCGGCGGCGGAGAGCGTCGCAAGGGCGATGACAAGGTGGCGCCGGTCCATCTTGTCGCCCAGCCAGCCGATGGGCAGCTGGAGCGCGATGGCGCCGATCATCATCACCGACATGAGGCGGGTGGCGTGCTCCTCGCCCCAGCCGAGGCTCACGGCATAGAGCGCGAGGAAGGAGAGGCCGGCGGTCTCGATGGCGGCGTTGAGCAGGGTCGCGCTCAGGGCGAGGGGGGCGAGGCGGACGAAGCGCACGGGATTACCCACCGTCGGCTCGTCGAAATGGGGCGCGACGACGCGCGGCGAGGCGACGAACAGTGCGGCAAGGAGCGCGATGCCCGCGCCGGTCACATAGGGCAGCGCCCCGGCCGTGCCCACAAGCGAGAGAATGATAGGGCCAAGCGCCAGCCCCACCGAGAGCGCGGCGGTATAGGCCGCCATGGAGCGGGCGCGGGTGCCTTCGGTGGAGAGAGCGTTGATCCAGGTCTCGGAGGTCACGAACAGCGCCTCCGCCGCCATGCCGAGGAACAGGCGCAGCACGAACCACGCCGCGAGCATGGGCAGCAGCGGGAAGGCGAGAAGCGCCACCGCCGAAATGGCGATGGAGAGGAAGATGAGCTTGCGCGGCCCCAGCGTCGCCACCAGCCGGGGCAGCACCAGGGCGGTGATCAGCACGCCCACCGCATGCATGGCCGCATTGGCCCCGATGATGCCCTCGCTGAGCCCGCGGGCGGCGAGGTCAAAGGCGATGAGCGGCGCCGTGAGCGAATAGGTGAGCCCGAACACCATGGCGGTGGCGATGACCGCGCCGCGGGCGAGCACGCTGGCCCGGCCTCCGGCGAGGGCTTCCACGGGGGCGGATTCGGCGGCCTGCTCGCTCATGGTTCGCTCACGCTCGCCCGCGCGGCGGCGGTGCCGGCCGGGGCGCGATGGGGATGGCTGATGCGTATCAGGAAGTCCCGCAGCCGGGCGGCGAACGGCGGCGGTGCCGGCTCGATGATGCGTTTCAGGGTGCTGGCGTAGTCGAGCACCAGGCCCGGGGTCCAGCTCATGGCCTCGGCGCGCGAGCGGATATAGGCGCCCGCCCACACGTCCGGATTGGCCAGCAGTGTGGCGACCCGAAGCCAGGGCATGCGCGAGGCGAGCACGCCCTCCAGCGCGGAATCCAGCGCCGCCGCCACCACCACGGAGCAGTTGCGGTTGGTGAGGTTATAGATGTCGTCCTGCCGGTAGCCGGCCCAGAAGGCGCGCAGGCGACGGGCATTGAAGCGGGTGAATTCCACCCGCGCGTCGGCTTCGCACCAGTTCGCCGATTCGTGGGCGTAGGAGGGCTGGAAGCGGCCCTTCACATTGTTCTCGGCGGTGGCGCGCAGGATGCGGGCGAACTCCTCCGGCGGGTGCTCGATCTCGTCCGCCGGATAGTGGCTGATATAGAGATCCGGCCTCAATTCCAGCGCCGTATGGCCGGTGGAAATGGCGCCGGTGCGATCCACGGCGGCGATATAGCGGTCGATGAGGGGCCGGTGGCCGGGTACGTCCGCCGAGCCCACCGGGGTCCAGACATGCACCGTCATGGGGCCATCGGAGGGCGGCAGCGGGCCGCTCTCGTCCACGATCACCGGCGCGTTGTCATACCAGTTGCGCCCGCCGAACAGCGGCAAGGCGAGGATCGCCACCTCGGCGAGATGGGCGCGCAGCATCAGGCTCGCCCGCATCAGGATCCAGCCGGACATGAGCAGCAAGAGGGCGATGCACAGCGGCACCTTGATCTCGTGGGACAACGGCCAGTGGCTGGCGATGATCGCCGCCAGCATGATCTCCACGCCGCCCACCGCCACCGTCGCCCGCCACAGGCGGAAGCGCACCACCAAAGCGGTGGCGATGCGCGCCACGCCGTCGATCAGGAAGGCGGCGCCGAACAGCAGCGACAGCGCCATGCCGTTGCGATCCGGATAATCCAGGATGAAGACGCCCACGAAGACAAGGGCGCCGGCACGGACGAGGCACAGCGCCCGGCTCTGCGCCCCGCGCAGGGCAAAGACGGCGAGCAGGCTGAGCAGCCCCTCCAGCACGAACACGCCGCCGAACACCTGCGTCGCCACGGACATGGTGCCGTCCATGGCATCGAGCAGGATCAGGCAGGCGACGCCGATGAAGGCGAGGGCGAGCACCAGCAGCACCCACCAGCGGTCACGCAGGGCACGGGCCCCCACCAGGATGAACGCAAGCTGGACCATGAAGGACGGGCTTCACTCTGGAGGGAAATTCCGGGCTCAAGCGGCTCGGGGCGCGACTTCCTCACTTCATAGAAGGAGAGGATGATTCTCCGCCTGAACGAAAGCGGTTCCGCTCCCATCCCACGGATCGTACCCAAGGTCAGGTCGGCACCATGGGGCCGTCGCCCCCGCCGATGCAATAGGCGGCGCAAGAGCGAGATCAATGGAGCCGCCGCCGAGCAGGTCGGGGAGGGCACCTCCGCTCGCCCTCGGAACCCTGAGGGACCTTGGACGGTTGGCCTTCCAGATCCAATCCACACGGAGGTTCAAGATGGCCAGTGCCGAGATGGAGCGCCTGAAGGCGGATGCGTCGGGCAATACCGGCCTGAGCGCGGTTCTCGCCGAGGCGGTCGGCGGGTTTTCCAGCGCCGCGGATGCGGTGGGGTTCCTCGCTTCGCGGGGGTTCGAGGTGACGGCCTCGGACCTGGAAGATGCGGCGGCGGACACCGATGAGGCGCCCGCCGCGCAGCAAAAGGAAGCGGTTGAGAAAGACGGCTATGGCGCGCTCATGCGATTCCTTCGCCGCAACTGAGCGCCGTCGTCAGAGAATGGTGCCGTGGAGGAACAGCCACGCGACCGAGAAATAGATGACGATGCCGGTCACATCCACCAGCGTGGCGATGAACGGCGCCGAGGCCGAGGCCGGATCGAACCCCAGTCGTTTCAAGGCGAACGGCAGCAGCGAGCCGGCCATGGAGCCGAAGGTGACGATGCCCACCAGTGCGGCGCCGATGGTGATGGCCAGGAGCCGCCAATGCTCGCCATAGTCGAAGATGCCGGCCTGCTGCCACACCACGATGCGCACGATGCCGATGACGCCGAGGATCGATCCGAGCACGAGGCCGGTGGGAAGCTCACGAAAAGCGACGCGCCACCAGTCGCGCAGCCGCACCTCGTGCAGAGCCAGCGCACGGATGATGAGGGAGGTGGCCTGCGAGCCCGAGTTGCCGCCCGAGCTCATCACCAGCGGGATGAACAGGGCGAGCACGATGGCCTTCTCCAGTTCGTCGGCATAGACCTGCATGGCGCTGGTGGTGAGCATCTCCGACAGGAACAGCACGCACAGCCACCCGCCGCGCTTCTTGATCATCTCGAAGAAGGAGATGTCGAGATAGGGCTTGTCGATGGCCTCCATGCCGCCCATGCGCTGCACGTCCTCGGTCTGCTCCTCGATCATGGCGTCGATCACGTCGTCCACCGTGACGATGCCGAGCACGTGCCCTGTGGAGTCCACCACCGGGACGGCGAGGAAGTCATACTTGGAGATGATCCGCGCCACCTCCTCCTGCGACATGGTCGGGGGGACGGTGATGGGCGCGTAGGGATTGGCCACCGACCCGATGGGGGCGTCCGGCGCGCCGAAGATCAGGCGGCGCAGGGAGACGGTGTTGACGAGGCGCTTGGTGTCCGGGGTCAGGACATAGATGGCGTAGACGGTCTCGCGGCTGTGCTCCACCTCGCGGATGTGGGCGAGGGTCTGCCCTACGGTCCAGTTCGAGGGCACGCTGACGAACTCGGTGGTCATCAGCGCGCCGGCGGAACCGTCGGGGTAGGTGAGCAGGTGGTCGATGCCGCGGCGCGTTTCCGGCGTCAGCGCTTCCCGCAGGCGGCTCTTGGACGGCTCCTCGATCCAGCGCAGCACGTCGGAGGCGCGGTCAGCCGACATGCCTTCGAGCAGGGCGACGGCCTTGTCCTGGGGCAGCGCCTCGATGACCTCGCAAGCGTCCTGGAACTGGGGCTGGTCCAGCACCTCCACCGCCCATTGCAGGGGCATGTGGCCGACCAGCTCGGTGGCTTCCTCGGCGGTCTTGCCGTTCAGGAATTCAACGATGTCCGCCACATGTTCGTGCCCGAGGCGGGCGGCAATGGTGGCCTTGTCCAGATCTTGCGTCGCGACGATGTTCATACGTGCCTCTCCGCCCCAGCTGCGGTTCCGGTGGCGCTCGCCTCGACCGGGTCCATGCCCCACGTAGCGAACCTGTCCTTCAACGAAATGACACACGGGCGTCGTGTGGATGCGCCCCCGACTCGCTTGTGGGCGGGTCAGACGGCCTTGAACGTGCCGTCGTCGCCGAGCAACTCCAGCTGGCCGGTGGCGACGCCGAAATAGGCGCCGTGCAGATGCAGCTCGCCGGCGCTGATGCGCTCCGCGACCCACGGGAAGCCGGCCAGATTCGCCAGGGAGAGTTTGACGCAGCATTGCTCGCAGAAACGCTGGCGCTGGTCGCTGGGAAGGCCGGCGTCCTCGGCCATGAGCCGGGCGGGCTCGGCGATCTTCATCCAGCCGGCCACGAAGTCCTCGGCGCCGGGGGGAGCACCCTCCAGAAGGGCATGCACGCCGCCACACTGGGCGTGGCCCATCACGATCACATCCTGCACCTTGAGCACGCGCACCGCGAACTCGATGGCCGCCGACGTGCCGTGATAATTGGCATCGGGCAGGAAGGGCGGCACCAGATTGGCGACGTTGCGGACCACGAACATCTGGCCCGGCCCGGCATCGAAGATCATCTGCGGATCGACGCGGCTGTCCGAGCAGGCGATGACCAGGGTCTCCGGCTTCTGGCCCCGCGCCGCGAGCCGCTCGAAGAGCTGCTTACGCTCCGGCCATGCCACTTCACGGAATCTCCTGTAGCCCGAGATCAGATCATCCACGCGCCGCTCTCCCGTTCAGTCTGCTCAAGGCACGGAAGTCTGAGCGCGACGGCCGAGTCAAGCCCGCCAAATTGCCTCCCCCGGCCCGCCGCTGCGGCAGGCATGGGAAATGCCCTGTATCCCGGCGCCCCGTGCCACGGGTGGAGAAGGCATCCATCCACCCCCGTGGAACCCGATGAGCCGCCCGCACGTTACTTATTCACGAAGTCAATCTCAACGACGGGGAAAGATCATGCGCGGGATCTTGCTTTGGATCATGGGAGTTCCTGTTTCCGTGATCATTCTGCTTTACCTGTTCCACTTCCTCTGACGGCTAGAATGGTTGCGCGGCGCATAAAAGCTTGCGTGTGTTGCTCGGCCTGCACCGCCAGAGCTGGACGTCGGCGCGCTTGTGGCTGCTCCGAAAATAGGCAAATCAAATGAATTGTGTGCGGCAGCACACCGAGGAAGTCTGTGGCATGCGGCGTCGCCACGGCGATGGAGCTGCCCCTTTCCGGATGGTGATATGATTTTTGCCTAAAATGACGGCATAGTGTCAATCTATCTGTGCCTAGTTTATGGCCATATCTCCGTGACAAAGGCCGATCCACCCGCTTCGGTCACGGTTCCGCCGCCCGGACGCATCGGCGCAGGGCCGGCCGCGAGACGGTGCAAGCCTTGGCACGCGCCTTGCTGACATATCCCCTGGCAGGCCCGATGGGCCGTCGCAACAGGGGAGAGAGCGCATGCTCGGTTTGCTGGGACAGGCGACCAAGGGTTTCGGGGCGCTCGCCGCCGCCGCCGCCATCGTCGGCACGATGGGAATGGGCGTGGCCAAGGCGCAGGAGACCATCAAGGTCGGCATCCTGCATTCACTGTCGGGCACCATGGCCATCAGCGAGACGACGCTGAAGGACGCGATGCTCATGCTCATCGAAGAGCAGAACAAGAAGGGCGGCCTGCTGGGCAAGAAGCTCGAGGCCGTGGTGGTGGATCCCGCATCCAACTGGCCGCTGTTCGCCGAAAAGGCGCGCGAGCTGATCACCAAGGACAAGGTCGCCGCCGTGTTCGGCTGCTGGACCTCGGTCAGCCGCAAGTCGGTGCTGCCGGTGTTCAAGGAACTCAACAACATCCTCTTCTACCCCGTACAGTATGAGGGCGAAGAGAGCGAGCGCAACGTCTTCTATACCGGCGCAGCTCCGAACCAGCAGGCCATTCCTGCGGTGGACTACCTCGCCAACGAGGAGAAGGTGGAGCGCTGGGTGCTTGCGGGCACCGACTATGTCTATCCCCGCACCACCAACAAGATCCTCGAAGCCTACCTGAAGTCCCGCGGCGTGAAGGCCGAGGACATCATGATCAACTACACGCCGTTCGGCCATTCCGACTGGCAGACCATCGTGTCCGATATCAAGAAATTCGGCTCGGCGGGCAAGAAGACGGCGGTGGTCTCCACCATCAATGGTGATGCCAACGTGCCGTTCTACAAGGAACTGTCCAACCAGGGCCTCAGCGCCAAGGACATTCCGGTCGTCGCCTTCTCGGTGGGCGAAGAAGAGCTGGCCGGTATCGACACCAAGCCGCTCGCCGGTCACCTCGCGGCATGGAACTACTTCATGTCCATCGACACGCCGGAGAACAAGGAGTTCATCGCCAAGTGGCACGCCTTCACCAAGGATCCCAAGCGTGTCACCAATGATCCCATGGAGGCCCATTTCATCGGCTTCAACATGTGGGTGAAGGCGGTGGAGAAGGCCGGCACGACCGACCAGGACAAGGTCATCGCCGCTCTGCCCGGCATCAAGCAGGCCAACCTCACCGGCGGCGTGTCCGAGATGCTCCCCAACCACCACATCACCAAGCCCGTCTTCATCGGCGAGATCGAGGGCAACGGCCAGTTCGACGTGGTGTGGAAGACCAAGGACCTCATCCCCGGCGAAGCCTGGTCTAAGTACCTGGAAGGCTCCAAGAACCTGGTCGCCGACTGGGTGAAGCTGAACTGCGGCAACTTCGACACCGTCAAGAACGTCTGCCTCTCGGCGGCCAAGTGAACGTGTCCGCCTGAGCGCTCCGCGTGAGCTTCGCGTCCGGGTTGGCGTGGATTTTTGAAGACTTTTAATCTCGAACGCTCTCGTACCGTCCCGCAAGGGGCGCTCCTCCCTCTCCCCGGCAACGGGGAGGGGGAGCCTCGCTCTCCCCGTCGCGAGCTGCCGGCACCGCCGGCTGCGCTGGAGCGGATACCTTGATGATGCGCCTTTCCGTTCCGCCGGCCCTCGCGCGGATCCTCGCGCTTCCCCTTCTCGCCCTTCTCCTGGCCGTCCTCCTCCCCGCCGGCCCGGTGCGTGCCCAGGGACAGGGGGATATCTCGGCCATCGTCGCGAAATTCGCGAACGACAGCTATTCGGATACGACGGACGCGCTGGTCGAGCTTTCGGCCACCGGCAGCGCCCAGGCTGCCGCCGTGGCGGAGGCGCTCGGCGCCGGCCGGTTGATGTTCGATCCGGCCACCAAGGCGGTCTATATCCGCACCCCCGCCGGCATGGCCGATGCCGCCACCGGCACCATCGTGGCCAATGCGCCGACCAACCTCTCCGTGGTTCGCGCCAACAACCGGGTGCGCCGCGCCATCGATGCGGCCTCCGGCGCGCTCTCGCTGCTCAATCCCGATCCCGTCCGCCGCGCCGATGCGGCCGCTGCCGTCTTCAAGTCGCGCGATGCCGCAGCGCTGGCGACGGTGGAAGCCGCCATCGCCAAGGAGACGGTGGCAAGCGTGAAGGAAACGCTGGAGCAGGCCCGTGCCGCCATCCTCGTCGGCAAGGCGGAAGTGCCGGAGGCGGTGCGGCTCCTCGCCATCCAGAAGATCATCGCCCGCGGCGACCAGGAGGCCATCAGCCTGCTGCGCAGCCTGCCGGCGGATGCGTCCGCCCCCCTGAAGGCGGCGGCCGACGCCGGCATCGCCAAGATCGAGCAGAACCTCAGGTTCTGGGCCGTGGCGCAGAATGTCTGGTACGGCCTGTCGCTCGGCTCCGTGCTGCTGCTGGCGGCCATCGGGCTTGCCATCACCTTCGGCGTCATGGGCGTCATCAACATGGCCCACGGCGAGATGGTGATGCTGGGAGCCTACACTACCTTCGTGGTGCAGGACTTCATCCGCCATTCGGCGCCCGGCCTGTTCGACTGGTCGCTCACCATCGCCCTGCCGCTGGCCTTCCTGTTCACCGGCCTCGTGGGCATCCTCATCGAACGCACGGTGATCCGCTTCCTCTATGGCCGGCCGCTGGAAACCCTGCTCGCCACCTGGGGTGTCTCGCTGATCCTCCAGCAGGCGGTTCGCTCCGTGTTCGGCCCCACCAACCAGGAGGTGGGGGCGCCTTCCTGGATGTCCGGGGCATTCCAGGTGGGGCAATTGTCCATCACCTACAACCGCCTGTGGATCATCGTCTTCGCGCTGCTGGTGTTCTTCGCGCTGCTGCTGGTGTTGAAGCGCACGCCGCTCGGCCTCTATGTGCGGGCGGTGACGCAGAACCGGCGCATGGCGGCGGCCATGGGCATCCGCACCGGGCGCATCGATGCGCTCACTTTCGGCCTCGGCTCCGGCATCGCCGGCATCGCGGGCGTGGCGCTCTCGCAGATCGACAACGTGAGCCCCAACCTCGGGCAGGGCTACATCATCGACAGCTTCATGGTGGTGGTGTTCGGCGGGGTGGGGAACCTCTGGGGCACGCTGGTGGGCGCCTTCACGCTGGGCATCGCCAACAAGCTGCTGGAGCCCTTCGCCGGCGCGGTGCTGGGCAAGATCCTGCTGCTCGTCTTCATCATCCTGTTCATCCAGAAGCGCCCGCGCGGCCTGTTCGCGCTCAAGGGCCGGGCGGTGGAATCGTGAAACAGTCCGGCATCATCGACCGCACCGGCGGCATCTTCCTTCTCGTCATGCTGGCGGTGGCGGTGCTGGTGCCCGCCTCGAACCTGCTGCTCCCGCCCGGCCATCCGCTGCATGTGCCGGACTATATGATCCCGCTGCTCGGCAAGTATCTTACCTATGCCCTGCTCGCCGTGGCGGTGGACCTGGTGTGGGGCTATTGCGGCGTGCTCTCGCTGGGCCACGGCGCCTTCTTCGCGCTGGGCGGCTACGCCATGGGCATGTACCTCATGCGCCAGATCGGCCCGCGGGGCGTCTACGGCAACCCGGTGCTGCCCGATTTCATGGTGTTCCTGAACTACAAGGAACTGCCGTGGTTCTGGCATGGCTTCGACATGTTCCCCTTTGCCATGCTCATGGTGGTGGTGGTGCCGGGGGCGCTGGCCTTCGTGTTCGGCTGGTTCGCCTTCCGCTCGCGGGTCACGGGCGTCTATCTCTCCATCATCACCCAGGCCATGACGTTCGCGCTCATGCTCGCCTTCTTCCGCAATGACATGGGCTTCGGCGGCAATAACGGCCTCACCGATTTCAAGGACATCCTGGGCTTTCCCATCTCGGCGCCAGGCACGCGGCTGACCCTGTTCGTGGCGTCGGCGGTGGCGCTGGCCTTGGGCTATCTGATCTGCCGGGCGCTGGTCACCTCCAAGTACGGCAAGGTGCTGGTGGCGGTGCGCGACGCGGAGAGCCGTACCCGCTTCCTTGGCTACCGGGTGCAGAACTACAAGCTGGTGGCCTGGGTGCTCTCCGCCATGCTGGCGGGCGTCGCCGGCGCACTCTATGTGCCGCAGGTGGGCATCATCAATCCGTCCGAGTTCGCCCCGGCCCAGTCCATCGAGATGGTGATCTGGGTGGCGGTGGGCGGGCGCGGCACGCTGGTGGGGGCGGCGCTGGGCGCCGTCATCGTCAATGCGGGCAAGACCTGGTTCACCGGCGTGCTGCCGGAGGCGTGGCTGTTCGCCCTCGGCGCGCTGTTCGTGCTGGTCACCCTGTTCCTGCCCCGGGGCGTGCTGGGCCTGGCCTCCAGCATTTCCGAACGCTGGAAGGCGCGGCGTCCCGCCGCGACGCCCACCCCCGAGCCGGCGGAGTGAGCGCCATGAGCTTTGAGACCCATTCCACCGACCCCTATGTGGTGAAGTCCCACGGCGCCCTGGCGCTGGAGGCGGAGATGCGCGAGATCGAGGGCGCGCGCTCAGGGCCCAATCCCAAGGCCCTGACCTCGGCGCTGCTTTATCTCGACAACATCACCGTCTCCTTCGACGGCTTCCGCGCGCTGAACGCCCTCTCCCTCGTCATCGGGGAGGCGGAGATGCGGGCCATCATCGGCCCCAACGGCGCCGGCAAGACCACCATGATGGATGTGATCACCGGCAAGACGCGGCCCAATCAGGGCGTCGCCTATTTCGCCGGTACCCACGACCTCACCAGCCTCGACGAGGCGGCCATCGCCCAACTGGGCATCGGCCGCAAGTTCCAGACGCCAACCGTGTTCGACATGCATTCGGTGGAGGACAACATCCTCCTCGCCCTGAAGGAGGACCGGCGGCCCTTCTCCAACATCTACTGGCGCCGCACCCCCCATGAGCGCGAGCGCATCGACGAACTGCTGGAGCGGGTGCGCTTGAAGGACGCCCGCTTCCGCCGTGCCGGCGATCTTTCCCACGGCCAGAAGCAGTGGCTGGAGATCGGCATGCTGCTGGCGCAGGAGCCGCGCCTGCTGCTGGTGGACGAGCCTGCCGCCGGCATGACCGACCAGGAGACGGCCGACACGGCGGTGCTGCTGCGCGAGATCGCCAAGACCCGATCGGTGGTGGTGGTGGAGCACGACATGCAGTTCGTGCGCGACCTCGACGTGAAGGTCACCGTGCTGCACGAGGGCTCGGTTCTCGCCGAAGGCCCGCTCGACCAGGTGAGCGCCGACGAGCGGGTCATCGAAGTGTATCTGGGGAGGTGAGGGGATGCTGAAGGTTGAGAACCTCGACCTCTATTACGGCGCCGCCCACACCCTGAAGAAGGTGTCGGTGGAGGCCCATGCGGGCAAGGTCACCTGCGTGCTCGGCCGCAACGGCGTGGGCAAGACCTCGCTGCTGCGCGCCATCGTCGGCCAGCGGCCCATCGCGGGGGGCTCCATCACGCTGGACGGCAAGGAGATTTCGAGGATGCCGACGCCGGATCGCGCCGGGCTCGGCATCGGCTTCGTGCCGCAGGGGCGGGAGGTGTTCCCGCTGCTGTCCGTGAAGGAAAACCTGGAGACGGGTTTTGCCCGTCTCGCCCGCAAGGACAAGTATGTGCCGGACGAGGTGTTCGAGCTGTTCCCGGTGCTGAACACCATGCTGCGCCGGCGCGGCGGCGACCTGTCCGGTGGGCAGCAGCAGCAGCTCGCCATTGGCCGCGCGCTGGTGACGCGCCCGCGCCTGCTGGTGCTGGACGAGCCGACGGAAGGCATCCAGCCCTCCATCATCAAGGATATCGGGCGCGCCATTTCCTACCTGCGTGACAAGGGCGACATGGCCATCGTACTGGTGGAGCAGTATTTCGAGTTCGCCCGCGACCTCGCCGACAGCTTCATCCTGATGGATCGCGGCGAGGTGGTGGCGAGCGGGGACAGGAGCGGGCTCGATGGCGACGACGTCCGCCGCCTCATGGCGATCTGATCGCGAGGTGGATGCCGCCGGGGCGGCCGTACTGCCGGGTCCCTCGGTCGCTTCTTCCCGGGAACGAGCGCTGCGGCAGCGCAGCGAAGGGCGGGTCCGCATCGCCGCCTCTGCCTTCGGGGGCGTGACACGCCTGACCGACCTTGCTGAGGGCGGCGCCTTGCGCGCGCGCCTGCCACGAGGCGGGCCGGGGCTGGAAGCCGTCATCGTCAATACTGCCGGCGGGGTCGCCTGCGGCGATGTCTTCGCCATCGAGGCGAAGGCAGGACCGGGCGCCCATCTGACGGTTGCGACCCCCGCCGCCGAGAAGGTCTACCGCTCGGACGGGCCGTGTGCCGATATCCGGGTGCGGCTTGCGGCGGAGGCCGGGGCGCGGCTCGACTGGCTGCCGCAGGAGACCATCCTGTTCGACCGTGCCCGCCTCAAGCGCCGCTACGAGATCGACCTGTCCGCCACCGCCTCCTTCCTCTCCTTCGAGGCGCTGATGCTCGGCCGTCTCGCCCACGGCGACGTTATGGGGGAGGGGCATCTGGAGGATCATTGGCGGGTGCGGCGCGACGGCGCCCTGGTCTTCGCTGATGCCCTTCGCCTTGCCGGCCCGGTGGGCGCGCTCCTCGCCCGGCCGGCGGTGGCGGGCGGGAATCGGGCGCTGGCGACCCTGCTCTATGTGGCGCCCGACGCCGAGAGCCGGCTGGAGGAGGCCCGCGCGCTGCTCGAAGGCGCCCGCTGCGAGGCCGGCGCGAGTGCGTGGAACGGGCTTCTCTGCGTGCGCCTGCTCGCCCCCGACATCGAAACGTTGCGTCGGGATGCGACCTCGTTTCTCATGGCCTTTAGAAACGCCCCGCTGCCCCGCGTGTGGGCTACCTGACGTTCGTTTCAAGGAGATTGCCGTGCTGCTGACGCCGCGCGAGAAGGACAAGCTCTTCATCGCCATGGCCGCCGAGGTGGCCCGCAAGCGCCTCGCCCGGGGCGTGAAGCTGAACCATCCCGAAGCCGTCGCCCTCATCACCGATTTCGTGGTGGAAGGCGCCCGCGACGGCAAGACCGTGGCCGAGCTGATGGAACTAGGGGCCCGCGTCATCACCGCCGACCAGGTGATGGATGGCATCTCCGAGATGATCCACGACATCCAGGTGGAGGCCACCTTCCCGGATGGCACCAAGCTGGTCACCGTGCACCACCCCATTCGCGGCGCGCCCTCCGAAATGGTGCCCGGCGAACTGCTGCCCCAGGAGGGCGACATCCACTTCAACGAAGGCGCCGAGCGGGTGCGCCTCACGGTGTCCAACACCGGCGACCGGCCCATTCAGGTGGGTAGCCACTACCATTTCTACGAGACCAATCCCGCGCTGGCCTTCGAGCGGGAGCAGGCGCGCGGCATGCGCCTCGACATCGCCCCCGGCACCGCGGTGCGCTTCGAGCCCGGCGCCTCGCGTGAGGTGACGCTGGTGTCGTTCGGCGGCAAGCGCGAGGTCTACGGCTTCCGTGGCGCGGTGGCGGGGAAGTTGTGAGCGACACTTGCCGGCTCTGCCCTGTCGTTTCCGTCCCGGTTGAGAATTCCTGAAGGCGATTGCCCATGTCCTCCTCCAAGATGCCCCGCGCCGCCTATGCCCACATGTTCGGCCCCACCGTGGGCGACAAGGTGCGCCTCGCCGATACGCAGCTCTTCATCGAGATCGAAAAGGATTTCACCATCCATGGCGAGGAGGTGAAGTTCGGCGGCGGCAAGGTCATCCGCGACGGCATGGGCCAGTCGCAGGTGGCGAACGCCGACGGGGCGGTGGATACCGTCATCACCAATGCGGTGGTGCTCGACCACTGGGGCGTGGTGAAAGCCGACGTGGGCCTGAAGAACGGCCGCATCGTCCGCCTCGGCAAGGCTGGCAATCC
The DNA here is from genome assembly GCF_008364685.1 of Xanthobacter oligotrophicus. Taxonomy (GTDB): domain Bacteria; phylum Pseudomonadota; class Alphaproteobacteria; order Rhizobiales; family Xanthobacteraceae; genus Xanthobacter; species Xanthobacter oligotrophicus. Next base: position 273,240 of record NZ_VTTL01000001.1, on the reverse strand, counting down.
CGATGTGCAGGACGGCGTCGACATCATCATCGGCCCCGGCACCGAGGTGATCGCGGGGGAGGGCAAGATCCTCACCGCCGGCGGCTTCGACAGCCATATCCATTTCATCTGCCCGCAGCAGATCGAGGAGGCGCTCGCCTCCGGCATCACCACCATGCTGGGCGGCGGAACGGGGCCCGCAACGGGCACTTTCGCCACCACCTGCACGCCGGGGCCGTGGCACATCGCCCGCATGATCGAGGCGGCGGATTCCTTCCCCATGAACCTCGCCTTCGCCGGCAAGGGCAATGCCTCGCTCCCCGCCGCGTTGGAAGAGATGGTGCTGGCCGGCGCCTGCGCCCTGAAGCTCCACGAGGACTGGGGCACGACGCCCTCCGCCATCGACTGCTGCCTCTCGGTGGCCGATGCGCTGGACGTGCAGGTGATGATCCACACCGACACGCTCAACGAGAGCGGCTTCGTGGAGGACACCATCGCCGCCTTCAAGGGCCGCACCATCCATGCCTTCCACACCGAAGGGGCGGGCGGCGGGCATGCGCCGGACATCATCAAGGTGGCGGGGCTGGCGAACGTGCTGCCCTCCTCCACCAACCCGACCCGGCCCTATACCCGCAACACCATCGACGAGCATCTCGACATGCTCATGGTGTGCCACCATCTCGACCCGGAGATCGCCGAGGACCTCGCCTTCGCCGAGAGCCGCATCCGCAAGGAGACCATCGCGGCGGAGGACATCCTGCACGACCTCGGCGCGCTCTCCATGATGAGCTCGGACAGTCAGGCCATGGGCCGGGTGGGCGAGGTGATCATCCGCACCTGGCAGACCGCGGACAAGATGAAGCGCCAGCGCGGCAAGCTGCCCGGCGAGCGCGACAGCGACAATCTTCGCGCCCGGCGCTACATCGCCAAATACACCATCAATCCGGCCATCGCCCACGGCATGTCGCGCCATATCGGCTCGGTGGAGGCCGGCAAGCTCGCCGACCTGGTGCTGTGGACGCCGGCCTTCTTCGGCGTGAAGCCGGATCTGGTCATCAAGGGCGGCGCCATCGCCATGGCGCAGATGGGCGATCCCAATGCCTCCATCCCCACGCCCCAGCCGGTGCATTACCGGCCCATGTTCGGCGCCTACGGCCGGGCGCTGACCCACACCTCGCTCACTTTCGTCTCGAAATCGGCGATCGAGGACGGGCTCGCCTCCCGCCTCGGCATCCAGAAGGAACTGGTGGCGGTGGAGAACACGCGCTCCGGCATTTCCAAGAAGAGCATGATCAACAACGACGCCACCCCTGTGATCGAAGTGGATCCGGAAACCTACGACGTGCGCGCCGATGGCGAACTGCTGGTGTGCGAGCCGGCCGAGGTGCTGCCCATGGCCCAGCGCTATTTCCTGTTTTGATTGGATGGAGCGAAAGAATTCGCGCGGGACGGAACCTATGCCGTGGCTGGTGGCTTCTAGCGGGTGTTGCAACTCTTTTTGATTGAGGAGCCACCCCATGTCGAATGTGCGTTCATTGTCCAAGAAGTCGGCCAAGGTTTCCACCGTAGCCAGGACAGCGGCCCTCGCCACTCCCACCGATCTCGACAGCGCGAAGGCGCAGAAGGTGGCGGACGCCATCAACCGCGTGCTGGCGGACACCTTCGTGCTGTACCTGAAGACCAAGAATTTCCACTGGCATGTCAGCGGCAAGCATTTCCGCGACTATCACCTGCTGCTGGACGAGCAGGCCGCGGCTATCTACGCCACGGTCGATCCTTTGGCCGAGCGCGTGCGCAAGATCGGCTGCCAGACGGTGCATTCCTATGCGGAGATCCTGAAGCTCAGCGGGCTGAAGGAGAACGAGGCGGCCTATGTGGCGCCGCAGGACATGTTCGCGGAGCTGATCGCCGACAACAAGGCGGCCATCGCGTCCATGCGCGAGGCCCACGGCATCTGCGACGAGGCGGAGGACATTGCCACCGCCAGCCTGCTGGAAGAATATGTGGACGAGGCCGAAAAGCGCCTGTGGTTCCTGTTCGAGACCAACCAGAATCGGCAGGACAGCGCCACCTGAGCGCACAAGGTCCGCTCCCGGCATTGGGGCGGGCGGCGTTCGGGGGCGGTTCCGGAGTGAAGTCATGATCCGCGCCACCGTCGTCGTCCGCCGTCCCGCCGTCCGCGCGGAGAAGGTGGCCGACGAGATCACCCTCGATCACCACGCCCGCCACCGCCGCCGCTTCGCCCTGACGGCGGACGGCGGCACCGCCTTCCTGCTCGACCTCGACAAGGCGACGGTGCTGGACGACGGCGACGCGGTGAAGCTGGAGGATGGCCGCCTCATCCGCATCAAGGCCGCGCCGGAGGACCTGGTGGAGGTGACCACCGCCAATCCGCTGCGGCTGATGAAGGTGGCATGGCACCTGGGCAACCGCCACGTGCCGGCGGAAATTACCGAGAGCGCGGTCTATTTCGTGGACGACCATGTACTCACCGAGATGGTGCGCGGCCTCGGCGCCGGCGTCGCCAAGGTGACGCGCCCATTCCGTCCCGAGAAGGGCGCCTACGAGGCGGCCGAGGCCCATGGTGGCCACGGGCATGATGATCACGGGCACGAAGGCCACGGGCACGCTCATGGCCATCATGATCATGGTCACGAAGGGCATGCCCATGGCGCGGCCCACGCCGAGGCGCATGTGCATGGACCTGGCTGCGGGCACGATCACGCCCATGACCACGCCCATGACGACCATGCCCATCATGCTCATTCCCGTGGCGCCGAGCCGCACGGCAAATCCCACGCCGCCCATGGCGAGCCGGGCCACGTCCATGGTCCGGACTGCGGCCACGATCACGACCATGATCATCATGGCCACACCCACGCCGCTCACGACGAGCCGGGCCACGTTCACGGCCCGGACTGCGGTCATGATCACGACCATGGCCATGCCGGCCACAAGCATGGCTGAGTCCGGTTCGGACGATCGTTCTTCCCCCGCTCGCCCCGCCATGCCGGGGAGGGCGGGGGTGCGCCCGCAGGCCGACGCTGCTACACCCGTCAGCCTGCTGCCCCTGTTTGCCTGGCTCACCCCGTCCTTCCCGGTGGGAGCCTATGCCTATTCCCACACCCTGGAGTGGGCGGTGGAGGCGGGCGACATCCGGGACGAGGAAAGCCTCGGCGCCTTCCTGGGCGATCTACTGGCCTTGGGATTCGGGCGGTCCGACGCCATCCTCGCCGCCCACGCCCTCCGCGCCGCCGTGGCCGGGGATGAGGCGGCGCTGGCGGAGGTGAATGCCCTCGCCGTGGCGCTCGCCCCGTCCGCCGAGTTGCGGCTGGAGACCTGCCAGCAGGGCCGCTCCTTCCTTGATGCGGTGCGTGCGGCCTGGCCCGCGCCGGGCCTTGATGCGGCGGCCACTGCGCTGGTGGGTGAGGTGGCCTATCCGGTGGCGGTGGGGCTAGCCGCTGGCGTCCATGGCCTGCCGCTGGCGCCGACACTGGAAGCCTTCCTGCTGGCAACGGTGCAGAATCTCGTGTCCGCTGCCGTGCGCCTCGCTCCCATCGGGCAGACCGTCGGCACCCGGGTGGTGGCGCGGCTCGCGCCCACGGTTCACGCTCTGGCGTTGGAAATCCCCGCCCTCACGCTCGACGATCTCGGCAGCGCCACCTTCCGCGCCGATCTCGGCAGCTTCCGCCACGAAACCCAGTACACGAGGCTTTTCCGCTCATGAGTTCCGGCAATACGCACAAGGGCGCCCCGCTGCGCGTGGGCATCGGCGGCCCGGTCGGTTCGGGCAAGACGGCGCTGATGGAGGCGCTCTGCAAGACGTTCCGCCAGCGCTACGACATCTGCGCCATCACCAACGACATCTACACCAAGGAAGATGCACGCCTCCTCACCGTCGCCGGCGCGCTGGAGCCCGAGCGCATCCTGGGGGTGGAGACCGGCGGCTGCCCGCACACCGCCATCCGCGAGGATGCCTCCATCAACCTGCGCGCGGTGGCGGACATGAACGCCCGCTTTCCGAACCTCGATCTGGTGCTGATCGAATCGGGCGGCGACAACCTCGCCGCCACCTTCTCGCCGGAGCTGGCGGACATCACCATCTACGTCATCGACGTGGCGGGCGGGGAGAAGATCCCCCGCAAGGGCGGGCCGGGCATCACCCGCTCCGACCTGCTGGTGGTGAACAAGACCGACCTTGCCCCCATGGTCGGCGCCGACCTCTCCATCATGGAGGCGGACACCATCCGCATGCGGGCCGGGCGCCCTTATGTGTTCGCCTCGATCCGGAACGGCGTGGGGGTGGATGTGGTGGCTCGCTTCATCGAGCAGGCCGGCGGGCTGGTGGCCGCGGCCTGAGGGCCGCTCGCACGGCCCGTGATCAGCTCAGCCCGTAATCAGGTCTTGGGCTTGGCGCAGGCCGCCTCGAACTTGGCGGCCACCGGGGCGATGCCGGACAGCGAAACGCTGCGCTTGGCGCCCTTGACCTCGATGGTCAGGGTGCCGCCGGCCTTGGCGATGGCCTTGAGGTCGGCGAGCTGGGCCGGCGCCTCCACGTCCACCGCGCCGCTTTCCTCGTTGGCGATGCCCTTGCCGGCGAGGCTCTTCTTCTTGCCGCCGGCGGTGAGGATGAGCGGGGTGTCGGCGTCCTTCTCCAGCCCCTTCGAGCCGATCATGGACTGCACCGTGAGGCCCGGGGTGCCGGGCTTGCACAGGAAGAAGATGGCCACCTCGTCCGTCTCCGGCACGCCGAAGACAAGGGCGGCGCTGTCATCGGACTCCTGCGTATGCCAGGTCATCTTCTGCTGCGCGGCGGCGGGCGCGGCGAGGGCAAGAAGAGTTGCGATTGCGAGAGCGGGACGAAACATGACAGGGGTCCTCGTTGCGGCGCGGATCATACCCGCTGCGCGGCAAAGAGGAAGATGGCCACGCTGCACCGGGAGGCCGGGCGGACGTAACCTTCGATCTCGGTAAATCCGCCCCATTAAGTCATTGAATTATAAGGCAGTCTTGACGTGTCGAGGCGTTCCGGGCGGGCAGGGGCGCGCGTTCCTACAAGGTGCGGCCGCACCTTGTTACCGTCCGGTAAGGCAGACTTTCCGGAAGTCGCCCAGCTTGGCCTTGGCGCCCGCGAGGGGGTAGCTCTCGCTGGCGCCCGGCATTCGAACGATGAGCGTCTCGCCCTCATTGAGCAGGTCCAGCACCCGGCCATCCAGCGAAACCGCCGCTTCCACCACCACCCGCCCCTCGGTCGGGGCCCGGAAGGCGGAGGCCGCCAGCTCCAGCCGTCGCTTGCCCGCCGCAAGCGTCAGGGCGACACCGTCCCCGGCCTTGACCTTGCCCGAGGCGGCCTCGACCGTGAACTGGATGAGTTGCGCGCCGGGCTGGCAGGCCATCGCGAACACCGGATCGGCGGCACGCGGCGTGCCGTAGCGCAGGACATAGGTGTCCTCGGCCTTGGCGAGCACCCACACGCGCGGATCGGGTTTGGCTTCGTTCTTCTTCGCGTCAGCCTTCTTGGTATCAGCCTTGGCCTTCGCCTCCGCTTTCGCCTTTTCCTTGGCCGACGGTGCCGCCGCGACGGGTGTCAGCGCCAAGGTCGCCAGCAGGGCCGCCAGCACCACTGCCAGCGCCGCTGCTCCCCCCGAAACAGGCCACGCGCCCTTCACTGCGCTCATGGATGTGAGCCCTCGCCCTACCGCTGCCGCGTCCACACGGAACCCGTCATCCCTGAGGCCGCGTGGCCGCCGGTTGCCGATGATCCCGAAAAGACAGGTGTTTGCGTCCCCCGGAGCCATCGCATATCACGGCCCTCGGCGGCCCGCGACCTCGGGCAAGAAGCCGCATGGTGAAAATGGTGAAGACGCAACCCGATCCGCAACCCGATCCCGCCGCGGCGTCTTCGTCCGCTGCGGCCGCGCGGATGCGCATCGACCGCCTGCTGGTGGAGCGCGGCCTGTTCGAAAGCCGCGCCCGCGCGCAGGCGGCGCTGGCGGCGGGCCTGGTGCGGGTGGATGGCGTCGTGGTGGCAAAGTGCTCCGCCGAGGTGGCGGCCGATGCGCGGATCGAGGCGGCGGACGTTCACGATTTTGTGTCCCGCGGCGCCCTCAAGCTCGCGGCGGGGCTCGACGCCTTCGGCATCGATCCGGCCGGCAAGGTGGCGCTGGACGTGGGCGCTTCCACCGGCGGCTTCACCGAGGTGCTGCTGCGCCGGGGCGCGCGGCAGGTCTATGCGGTGGACGTGGGGCGCGACCAGTTCCATCCCCGCCTCGCTGCCCGGCCGGACGTGCAGCTGATGGAGGGCACCGACATCCGCGCCCTCAGCCGCGACGCCGTCCCCGAGCCGGTCGACCTGGTGGTGGTGGACGTGAGCTTCATCTCGCTCGCTTTGGTTCTGCCGGCGGCGCTCGCATTTGCCGGGAAAGAAGCGCATCTGGTGGCCCTGGTGAAACCGCAGTTCGAGGCGGGCCGCGCCGCTGTCCGCAAGGGCGTGGTGCGCGATGCCGCCGTGCATGAGGCGTGCTGCACCCGTGTGGAAGGGGAGATCGCGGCGTTGGGCTGGCGTCTCCTCGGTCGCATTGCGTCCCCCATCGAGGGGGGAGACGGCAATCGCGAGTTTCTGGTGGGCGCAGTCCGGGAGAGTGGTGGGTTGTGACTGAATTTCTGATTAGCCGCATGGGCGCCCAGGGCGATGGCCTCGCCCAGGGTCCCGACGGCCCGCTGTTTGCCCCCTTCACGCTGGCCGGCGAGCGGGTGAGCGGCCACGTCGACAAGGATCGCCTTGCGGTGGAGGCCATCTTGGCGCCGAGCCCCGAGCGGGCCGAGCCCTTCTGTCCCCATTTTGGAACCTGCGGGGGCTGCCTGCTCCAGCACTGGCAGCTTGAGCCCTATTTCGCCTGGAAGCGCTCCCTCGTGGTGGAAGCGCTGGCGCGCGAGAACATCGAGACGGAGGTTCGCCCGCTGGTGGATGCCCATGGGGCCGGCCGGCGGCGCGTCATCTTCCATGCCCGCCAATATGGCGCGCGCACGGTGGTGGGGTTCGCCGAGCGGAAGTCCCACGCCATGGTGGCGCTGGAAGCCTGCCCGGTGCTGGCGCCCAGCCTCGATCTGGCCTTGCCGGCTGCGCGGGCGGTGGCGGCAGCCCTCGCGCCCCTGAAGAAGCCGCTGGATCTGCAGGTGGTGGCCACCGACACCGGGCTGGACATGGATGTGCGCGGCTCCGGCCCTCTGCCGCCAGCCCTGCTCGCGGAGGTGGCGGCCATGGCCGAGCGCTTCGGCCTCGCCCGCCTGACACGCCACGGGGAGCTGGTGCTGCAGCGCGTGGCACCCATCCTGTCCATGGGTCGGGCCAAGGTGGAGCTGCCGCCCGCCGCCTTCCTCCAGGCCACGGCCGAGGGTGAGCGCGTGCTGGCGGACGCCGTGCTCGCCGCTACCCAAGGCGCCCGCAAGGTCGCCGACCTGTTCGCCGGCGCCGGCACCTTCGCCCTGCGCCTCGCCGAGCACGCCCGCGTGTTCGCGGCGGAGAGCCATGCCGGCGCGCTGGCGGCGCTCACCAAGGCCTCGCGCGCCACCTCGGGCCTGAAAGCCGTGGACGGCGAGGCGCGGGACCTGTTCCGCCGCCCCCTCATGGCGGCCGAGCTTGCCGCCTTCGACGCGGTGGTGATCGACCCGCCCCGCCAGGGCGCCGAGACGCAGGCGCGAGAGCTGGCGCAGGCGAAGCTTGGCCGCGTGGTCTATGTCTCGTGCAATGTGGCCACCTTCGCGCGGGATGCGCGCCTTCTGGTCGCTGGCGGTTTCCGCCTCGGCGCGGTGACTCCAGTGGACCAGTTCCGCTATTCGCCCCATGTGGAACTGGTGGCCACGTTCGAGCGCGGCTGAGCGGACGGTTCTGCCGCTGCGAAAGCTAGGCGCGGTGCCGGTTCTGCGGTTTAATGCGGTGCAGCATGGCGCCGGACCCGCCGGGGCTTGATCGCCCTGCGGGGAACGGCCCGACCGTTTTCGAGGCTGCCCCGTGAAACCCCAATTGGACGACACCCCATTCGCCGTGGCCGGCGTGCACGAGCCTGCCGGCATCCGCGCCGTGGAAGCGCGCTCCCTCGAAGGGGCGCGCCTGCGCTATTACGATTATTGCATGGTGGCCTTTTCGGTCATCCTCATCTGCTCCAACCTCATCGGCGCCGCCAAGGTTTCGGTGGTTCAGGTGCCGTGGGTCGGGCCGGTCATCTTCGGCTCGGCGGTGCTGTTCTTCCCCCTGTCCTACGTGCTCGGCGACGTGCTCACCGAGGTCTACGGATATGCCCGGGCGCGGCGCGTGGTGTGGGTGGGCTTCTTCGCCTCGGTCTATGCGGCGGCCATGGCGGCGGCCGTGGTGGCCATGCCGCCGGCTCCCGGCTGGCCGGCGCAGGAGGCCCTGACAACGGTGTTCGGCCAGACGCCGCGCATCTTCGCCGCCTCGATCCTCGCCTTCTGGTGCGGCGAGTTCGCCAACGCCTATGTGATGGCGTGGATGAAGATCCTCACCGGCGGCCGGCACCTGTGGACGCGGACTATCGGCTCGACGGTGGTGGGGCAGGCGGTGGACAGCCTCATCTTCTACCCGCTCGCTTTCCTCGGGGTGTGGGAGACCCATCTGGTGGTGATGGTGATGATCTCCAACTACCTGATGAAGGTGGGCTGGGAGGCGATCCTGACCCCGGTGACCTACAAGATCGTCGGCTTCATGAAGCGCCGCGAGGGCATCGACGTGTACGACGTGGGAACGGACTTCACCCCGTTCCGGACCAAGGTGTGAGCGGCGACCATTGCGTTAAACGCAAACGGCGGCGTCCTCGCGAAACGCCCCTTGCACGAAGCGGCCCGGATTGGGCGATGCAGGCTTTATTTCAGCCACAGGCGCCGGTAACCATGCCGTCGTTCGGGCCGATCCTCGCCGCATTTTCAAAAGGGGCGAACGGTGGGGATTGGCCGGATGGGCCGGCATGCTGCCGGGCCAGGAGCGCGAAGGTTCTGTCTGGAGACGCCGGCTCAATGGACAAACAGGTATCCGGCCGTGCCGAGCAGCCTCCGGCCGCCGTGCGTCGCAGCTGGCGTTCACGACTGATTGTGGGTGTTGTTGCGCTCGTCGCCATTGGTGGCCTCGGCGCCCTGTACTGGCGCAACGGGTCCTCCGCCCCCGCAGGTGCCGGCGGCCGGATGCCGCCGCCGCAGGCCAGCGTTTCCGTGGGGACGGTGGAGCGCGGGGACATCACGGTCACCGTCCAGGCGCTCGGCACGGTCACCTCGACCTCCACCGTGACGGTGCGACCGCAGGTCAGCGGGCAGCTCCTGAGCGTGAATTTCAAGGAAGGCCAGAGCGTCAAGCGCGGAGATCTCATCGCCCAGATCGATCCGCGCCCGTTCCAGGCCACCCTTGACCAGGCCAAGGCCCAGGTGGATCGCGACCAGGCCCTGCTGGAGGGCGCCAAGGTCGATCTCCAGCGCTACCAGGGCCTGTCGGCGCAGAACGCCGTTCCGCGCCAGACCCTCGACACCCAGAAAGCCCTTGTGGCGCAATACACGGCGACCATCGAGGCGGACAAGGCACAGGTCCAGACCGCCTCCATCAACCTCGATTTCACCCAGATCCGCGCGCCGGTGGACGGGCGGGCGGGATTGCGCCTCGTGGACCAGGGCAACTACGTCACACCGGGGGATACCAGCGGCATCACGGTGCTCACCCAGCTCCAGCCCATCAGCGTGGTTTTTTCCGTGCCGGAAGACCGCCTGACCGAGATTTCGCAACGCCTCAAGGCCGGCGCGAAGCTGGCGGTGCATGCCTTCGACCGCACCGGCCAGAACCGGATCGCCGAAGGGGTACTGGAGACCTTCGACAGCCAGATCGACCAGACCACGGGCACCATCAAGCTGCGCGCCAGCTTCCCCAACGCCGACCAGCGGCTCTACCCGAACCAGTTCGTCAACGTGACGCTGGATGTGGACACCCATGCGGGCGTCGCCATCGCGCCCACGTCCGGGATCCAGCGCGGCGTGCCGGGCACGTTCGCCTATCTGCTCAATGCGGACCAGACAGTGTCGGTGCGGCCCATCACCCTCGGCGTCACCACGGGCGAGAAGGTGGAAATCCTCTCCGGCCTCGCGCCCGGCGACCAGATCGTGGTGGAGGGGGCCGACCGGCTGCGCGACGGGGGCCATGTCACGGTTCGTCCGGGTGCCGCCCGCACCCCGCCCCCCGCCGGCGCCCCGCCGGCGCGACCGGGGGTACATCAGGGCCGCCAGCCGGATCGCGCGGCGGCGCAATGAACCCGTCGCGCCCGTTCATCCTGCGGCCGGTGGCCACCACGCTGGCGATGGTGGCGATCCTGCTCTCGGGCGCCATCGCGCTGCTGTTCCTGCCGGTGTCCGCTTTGCCGCAGGTGGATTATCCCACCATCCAGGTGCAGACCTTCTATCCCGGCGCCAGCCCGGACGTGATGACCTCGTCCGTGACCGCGCCGCTGGAGGTGCAGCTCGGGCAGATTCCCAACCTCGCGCAGATGGCCTCGACCAGTTCGGCCGGCGCTTCCATGATCACGCTCCAGTTCAACCTCGCCGTGCCCCTCGATGTGGCCGAGCAGCAGGTGCAGGCGGCGTTGAACGCGGCCGGCAATCTCCTGCCCTCCGACCTTCCGGCACCGCCCATCTACGCCAAGGTCAACCCCGCCGACGCCCCGGTGCTGACGCTCGCCCTGACCTCGAAGACCATGAATTTGCGGGAGATCCAGGCGCTGGCCGACACAAGGCTGGCGCAGAAGATCTCGCAGCTGCCCGGCGTCGGGCTCGTCAGCATCAGCGGGGGTCAGCGGCCGGCGGTGCGGGTGCGGGCCGACCCGCGGCGCCTTGCCGCCTACGGGCTGAACCTCGACGACCTGCGCTCCACCCTCGGCAATGCCAACGTCAACACGCCAAAGGGCGGCTTCGACGGGCCGACCCGTGCCTCCACCATCAATGCCAATGACCAGCTGCAGAGCGCGGCGCAGTACGAGGATGTCATCGTCGCCTACCGCAACGGCGCCGCGGTGCGGCTGCGCGAGGTCGCGACCGTGGTGGACGGGGTCGAGAACGACAAGCTCGCCGGCTGGATGAACGATGCCCCGGCCATCATCCTCAACATCCAGCGCCAGCCCGGCGCCAATGTCATCAATGTGGTGGACCGGGTGAAGGCGCTGCTGCCGCAGCTTCAGGCCGCCCTTCCCGCCGAGATCGACGTGGCGGTGCTGACCGACCGTACCACCACCATCCGCGCCTCGGTGCGCGACGTGGGCTACGAGCTGGCGCTGGCCGTCATGCTGGTGATCCTCGTCATCTTCGCCTTCCTGCGCAGCGCGCGGGCGACGCTTATCCCCAGCCTGTCGGTGCCGCTCTCCCTCGTGGGCACGCTGGGGGTGATGTACCTGTTCGGCTACAGCCTCAACAACCTGACCCTGATGGCGCTGACCATCGCCACCGGCTTCGTGGTGGACGACGCCATCGTGGTGATCGAGAACATCACCCGCTACATCGAGGACGGCGAAAGCCCGCTTCAGGCGGCGCTGAAGGGATCGGAGCAGATCGGCTTCACCATCATCTCGCTCACCGTGTCGCTGATCGCGGTGATGATCCCGCTCTTGTTCATGAGCGATGTGGTGGGGCGGCTGTTCCGCGAGTTCGCGGTCACCCTGTCCACCACCATCCTGGTGTCGGGGGTGGTGTCGCTCACCCTCGTGCCCATGGCCTGCGCCAAGCTGCTACGGCCTTACGCGGAGGCCCACGAGAACCGCTTCCAGCGGGCGAGCCGCACCTTTTTCGACGGCATCATCCGTACCTATGCCGGGGCGCTGGACGTGGTGCTTGCCCGCCAGGGCCTGACGCTGGCGGTCTTCTTCGGCACGGTGGTTCTCACCGGCTATCTCTATGTGATCATTCCCAAGGGGTTCTTTCCCCAGCAGGACACCGGCGTGATCCAGGCCATGACCCAGGCCTCTCAGTCGGTCTCGTTCGCGCGGATGGGGGACCTGCAGCGGGAGGTTGCCCGCATCGTCCTCGCCGATCGCGACGTGGAGAGCCTGTCCTCCTTCATCGGCGTGGATGGCGCCAATACCACGCCGAACATCGGGCGCATGCTCATCAACCTGAAGCCGCACGAGGTGCGCTCTTCGTCGGTGGAGACCGTCATCGCCCGGCTGAAGCATGCCGCCGCCGTGGTGCCCGGCATGGAGCTGTTCTTGCAGCCGGTGCAGGACCTCACCATCGACGGGGGCGTCAGCCGGACCCAGTATCAATTCGTGCTGCAGGACGCCAACGCGGCGGAGCTGGCGGAATGGACGCCCAGGCTCCTCGCCCGGCTCGCCAGCCTGCCGCAGCTCGCCGACGTGGCGAGCGACCTGTCGCAGACCGGCCTGTCGGTGCGGCTCGACATCGACCGCGACCGCGCCGCCCGCTTCGGCATCACGCCGGCCACCATCGACAATGCGCTCTACGACGCCTTCGGCCAGCGCATCGTCTCCACCATCTTCACCACGTCAAGCCAGCAGCGGGTGATTTTGGAGGCGGACCCGACGCTGAAGACCTCGCTTGAGGCGCTGTCCTCGCTTTATTTGCCGTCCGCCTCGGGCACGCAGGTGCCGCTGTCCGTGCTCACCACGACCCATGTGGAGACCGTCCCGCTTCTGGTCTCCCATCTGGGCCAGTTCCCGGCCACCACCATCTCCTTCAACCTCGCGCCCGGCGCCTCGCTGGGCGAGGCCATCGCGGCCATCCGCAAGACCACCGATGACATGGGAATGCCGGCGAGCATCGTGGCAAGCTTCCAGGGGGCGGCCCGCGCCTTCGAGGCGTCGCTCGCAAACCAGCTCCTGCTGGTGCTGGCGGCGCTGGTCACCGTCTACATCGTGCTCGGCGTGCTCTACGAGAGCTTCGTCCACCCGCTGACGATCCTCTCGACCCTGCCGTCCGCCGGCATCGGCGCGCTGATCGCCCTGATGATGGCCGGCGAGGAACTGACCATCATCGCAATCATCGGGCTCATCCTGCTCATCGGCATCGTCAAGAAGAACGCGATCATGATGATCGACTTCGCCCTCGATGCGCAGCGCCGCGAGGGCATGACGGCGGAGGCGGCCATCCGCGCCGCGTGCCTGCTGCGCTTCCGCCCCATCCTGATGACGACGCTGGCCGCCATCCTCGGCGCCCTGCCGCTGATGGTGGGCACCGGCGTCGGCTCGGAGCTGCGCCATCCGCTCGGCGTCTCCATCGTCGGCGGCCTGCTGCTCAGCCAGCTTTTGACCCTGTTCACCACGCCGGTGATCTATCTGTGGTTCGACCGGCGCCGCGCCAAGGCGCCTGAGCCGGACGGCCTTTCCGCTGCGCAGCCTGGCGTGGCGCCATGAGCCTGTCCGCGCCCTTCATCCGCCGGCCGGTGGCGACGACGCTTATCACCTTCTGGGTGTTCGCGGCCGGCCTCGTCGCCTATCCCCTGCTGCCGGTGGGGCCGCTGCCGGCGGTGGATTTCCCGGTGATCTCGGTGTCGGCGAGCCTGCCCGGCGCCAGCCCGCAGGTGGTAGCCGACACGGTGGCAAGCCCGCTGGAGCGCCATCTGGGCACCATTGCCGACGTGACGGAGATGACCTCGTCGAGCACCAACGGCTCGGCCCGCATCACCCTGCAGTTCGGCCTGTCCCGGGACATCAACGGCGCCGCCCGCGATGTGCAGGCGGCCATCAACGCCGCCCGCGCCGACCTGCCGTCGAGCCTGCGCTCCAACCCCACCTACCGCAAGGCCAACCCGGCCGACGCGCCCATCATGATCCTGTCGCTCACCTCCGACACGCTGTCACGCGGCCAGATCTATGACGCGGCGAGCACCGTGCTGGCGCAGCGGCTGTTCCAGGTGGACGGCGTCGGCGACGTGACGGTGGGCGGCGGTTCGCTGCCGGCGGTGCGGGTGGAGCTGAACCCGAACGCGCTCTACAAATACGGGATCGGGCTGGAGGACGTGCGCGCGGCGCTGGCCTCCGCCAACGCCCACGCACCCAAGGGCGCCATCGACGGCGACAGCCTGCGGTTCCAGATCTACGCCAACGACCAGGCCCTGAAGGCCGAGGACTACCGCAACCTCATCGTCGCCTATCGCGCCGACGCGCCGGTGCGGCTGTCGGACATCGGCGAGACGGTGGATTCCATCGAGAACATCCGCTCGGCAGGCCTCGCCAACGGCAAGCCGGCGACCCTGCTCATCCTGTTCCGCTCGCCGAATGCGAACATCATCGCCACGGTAGACCGCGTGCGCGCGCTGCTGCCGTCGCTGGGCGCCTCCATCTCGCCGGCCATCGACCTCAACGTGGTGATGGACCGTTCGGCCACCATCCGCGCCTCGCTGGCGGACGTGGCGCTCACCCTCGCCATCTCCGTGGTGCTGGTGATCGTGGTGGTGTTCGCCTTCCTGCGGGACTGGCGCGCGGCGCTGGTGCCCATCGTGGCGGTGCCGGTCTCCCTCGTGGGCACGCTCGCGGTGATGTATCTGTGCGGCTTCAGCATCAACAACCTGTCGCTGATGGCCCTGACCATCGCTACCGGCTTCGTGGTGGACGATGCCATCGTGGTGCTGGAGAACATCTCGCGGCATCGCACGGCCGGGCTTTCCGGCGTGGATGCGGCCCTGAAGGGGGCAGGGGAGGTGAGCTTCACCGTGGTGGCCATGAGCGTGTCGCTCATCGCCGTCTTCATCCCCATCCTGCTCATGGGCGGGCTGATCGGGAAGATCTTCCGCGAGTTCGCCTTGACCATCACGGCGACCATCCTCGTGTCCCTCTTCGTGTCGCTCACCACTACGCCGATGATGTGCGCCCTGCTCCTGCGCAATGAGGAGGGCCGCCAGCACGGCCGCCTGTTCCGCGCCAGCGAGCGGGTATTCGAGGCGGCGCTCTCCGGATACCGGCACTCGCTCGCCTTCTGCCTGGACCGGCCCCGCATCCTGCTCGCGGTCTTTTTCGCCACGCTGGCGCTGACGGTCCATCTCTACATCATCATCCCCAAGGGCTTCCTGCCGCAGCAGGACACCGGCCGGATCACCGGCATGATCCAGGCCGACCAGTCCATTTCGTTCCAGGCCATGTCGCAGAAGCTGAAGAGCTTCGTGGACATCGTGCGGGCCGACCCGGAGGTGGAATCGGTGGTCGGCTTCACCGGGGGCGGGCAGGGCAATTCCGGCTTTGTCTTCGCCGCGCTGAAGCCGCTGGCGCAGCGGGGTGTCTCGGCGGACGAGGTGATCACGCGGCTGCGCCGCGCCCTGGCGGTGGTGCCGGGGGCCAACCTGTTCCTCCAGGCGGCGCAGGACATCCAGGTGGGCGGGCGGCCGGCCAACGCCCAGTTCCAGTACACGCTGGAGGGCGACAGCTTCCAGGAGCTTGCCGAGTGGGTGCCCAAGCTACTGGCGGCGCTCCAGCGCGACCCGCGCGTCACCCAGGCCAACAGCGACCAGCAGTCCCGCGGCATCCAGACCGAGATCATCATCGACCGCGACACCGCCGCCCGGCTGGGCATTTCGGTGGGGCAGATCGACAACACGCTCTATGACGCCTTCGGCCAGCGGCAGGTGTCCACCATCTATGTGGCGCGCAACCAATATCATGTGGTGATGGAGGTGGCGCCGCGCTTCTCCCAGCAGCCAGAGGTGCTGAACGACGTCTTCATCAGCACCTCCGGCGGCGCGGTGGGCGGCTCGCAGGGGACCGGCGCCGTGGCGGGCACCTTCTCCGCCCCCGGATCATCGACGACCGCCAGCACTGCCGCCAGCGCCGCCCGCAACGCCCAGACCAACGCCATCGGCGCCACCGGGCGCGCCTCGGCATCCACCGGCTCGGCGGTGAGCACCAGCGCCGCGCCCATGATCCCGCTGTCGAGCGTGGCACGGTTCGGCACCGGCTCCACGCCGCTGGCGGTGAACCACCAGGGGCTGTTTGTCGCGGCGACCCTCTCCTTCAACCTGGCGCCCGGCGCGGCGCTGAGCGATGCGGTGGTGGCGGTGGATGCCGCCAAGGAGCAGATCGGCCTTCCGGCCTCGATCCATGGCAGTTTCCAGGGCACGGCGCGGGCTTTCCAGCAATCCCTGTCCAGCCAGCCGCTGCTCATCCTCGCCGCGCTGGTGGCGGTCTATCTGGTGCTCGGCATGCTCTACGAGAGCTTCGCCCACCCCCTGACCATCCTGTCCACCCTACCGTCGGCCGGCGTCGGCGCGCTGCTGGCGCTCATGGCGTTCGGGGGCGAGTTCAACGTCATGGCGCTGATCGGCGTGATCCTCCTCATCGGCATCGTGAAGAAGAACGCCATCATGATGATCGACGTGGCCCTCGATGCCGAGCGCAACGGCGGCATGGCGCCGCGCGAGGCCATCTTCCACGCGTGCCTGCTGCGCTTCCGCCCCATCATGATGACCACCATGGCCGCGTTGTTCGGCGCCATTCCGCTGATGGTTGGCTTTGGGGAAGGCAGCGAGTTGCGCCGTCCGCTGGGCGTGGCTGTGGTCGGCGGCCTGCTGTTCAGCCAGCTTCTCACGCTCTATACGACGCCGGTGGTCTATCTCTATATCGACCGTCTGCGCCGGGGGCGCTCCAACTCGGTTCGGCGTGCCCGTCTGCGGCCGCCGCCAGAGCCGGCCGCGTAGATGCAGTCTTTCAGCACATTTGGGCGCGTCGCCGCGCCGGCAGGCTCGCGTCGGCGTCTCCCGAGCGGGGCGCTTGTGGCGGTGGGCGCCCTTGCGCTGCTGCTCGCCGGCTGCCTGCCGCAGACGCCGGCGCCGGACGTCGGGATCGCCACGCCCACCCATTATGTGGAGGGGCCGGCGAACCCCAATGCGCATTTGCCGCCGCCTGAATGGTGGCGGAGCTTTCGCTCCAGCGACCTCAGTCGCTTCGTGGCGGAAGCGAACATCGACAATCTCGACATCGCCGTCGCCACCGCTGAAATCGTGCAGGCTGATGCCCAGGTCGGCATCTCGGGCGCGCCCCTCTACCCCAACCTCACCTTCGCCGGCTCCGCCGCGCAGATTCGCTCCAGCGGCAGCAGCGGCAATCCGGGCAGCACCAGCGGCCAGTACATTCTCGGCCTGTCGGCCGGCTACATGGTGGACTTCTGGGGCAAGAACCGTTCCGGCCTGCTCGCCGCGGAGGAGAACGCGGCGGCGGCGCGGTTCAATCGCGATGTGGTGACACTCTCGACCCAGGTGGCAGTGGCCAACACCTATTTCCAGATCCTCGGCGCTCGCGACCAGCTGCGCATCGCGCAGAACAGCCTTGCCGCCGCGACGCGCATCCTCGACATCGTGAAGCGGCAGTTCGCCGGCGGCACCGTCTCGCAGCTCGACGTGTCGCAGCAGGAGGCGCTGGTGGCGCAGGTGCGGGCCTCGATCCCGCCCATCGAGATCACCCTGCGTCAGAACTGGGCGGCCCTGGCCGTGCTGCTGGCGCGCACCCCCGTCGCGCTCACCCCGCCGCAGGGGAGTCTCTCGCAGATCACCGTGCCGCGCATCACTCCGGGACTGCCCTCCGACCTCCTCACCCGGCGGCCCGATATCGCCCTCGCCGAGGCCCAGCTCCTGGCCGGCGGCTACAATGTGGAGGCGGCGCGGGCGGCAATGCTGCCGCAGATCCAGCTGACCGGCACCGGCGGGGTGCAGAGCGCGGCGCTCCAGGCGCTGTTCGCCCCCGGCGCCTGGTACTACACGCTGGTTGCGGGGCTGACGCAGCCCATCTTCGACGGCTACCTGCTGCAGAGCCAGCTGGACCAGGCCAAGGGCGTGCAGGTGCAGGACCTGCAGGTCTATCGCAAGGCCATCCTGTCGGCCTTCGCCGATGTGGAGAAGGCGCTGGTGGCGCTGGACCAGACCAACAAGCAGGTGAAGCTGCAGGCCGATGTGGTGGAAAGCTCGCGCACCGCTTTCCGCGTGGCCGAGTCCCAGCTGGCGGGGGGAACCACCAGCCTCGTCGCCGTGCTTCAGGCGCAGCAGACTTATTTCACCGCCGAGAACGGGCTGGCGCAGGTGCGGCTGGCGCGTTTGCTGGCCGCCACCAGCCTGTTCCAGGCCCTCGGCGGCGGCTGGGGTCCCTGAGAGGCTGGAGCGATTTCCGCTCGCCTTGGCTCACGGCAATCGCTCCAAAATCTCGTTTCGACGCGTTTTCTTCACGCGAACCGGTATCCACTTCGCTCGAAAACGCTTTAAGGCTGCACCGCCGCCACCGCGTCGTCGACGCTGTAGCTGCAGCGGGCCACCAGATCATGGGCTCCGGCGGCCGCCAGCAGATCGCGGACACGATCATGGGCGCGGGCGAGCTGCAGGCGCAGCCCGGCCTGGCGCATGACGGCATCGAACTCCACCAGGGCGTCGAGGGCCGTGCTGTCCAGATCGAAGCTTTCCTCCAGGCTGACCACCACTGCGTGAATGTCCGGCTCGGCACGGGAGCTGGCTGCGATGATGCCCATGATCCGGTCGGCATTGGCGAAGAACAGCGGCTGTGCCGGTCGCCAGATGGCGATGCCCTTCGGGGCGACGGCATCTGGATGGCGGGCGAGATCGACATAATCGTGCGTCGTTCCAAGACGCCCCAGCTGCGCGACCTGCGGCTCCGCCAGTCGCTGCACCACGGCGGTGAGGGACAGGGCGATGGCCACCAGCATGCCGTTCAGGACGCCAAGCGCCAGCACGGCCGCCGCCGCGGCGACGGCCACATACTGGTCGCGTCCCAGAGCCCAGAGGCGCACGAGCGGCGCCGGATCCAGCGCGTGGACGAGGGCCGCGATCACCACCGCCGCCAGCACCGGCTCGGGCAGCCGCGCCACGAAATTCCCGCCGAAGATCACCAGGATCGCGAGGCCCAGCGCGGTGACGATGGCGGTGGCGCGGGTGGCCGCTCCGGCCGCCTCGCTGGCGTTGCCGGCCGAAAATCCGGCGCCCACGGGCATGCCCTGGGCCAGCGCGCTGGCCATATTGGCAAAGCCAAGGGCTGCCAGCTCCCTGTCCGCATCGACCTGTTCGCCATGGCGCAGCGAAAGCGCCCGGATCGTGCCCCAGGATTCGGCGAAGAGGATGAGGACCAGCGGCAGGGCGAAGCGGGCGAGCTGGGAATAATCCGCCCAGCCGAGGGACGGCCAGGAGGGCCAGGCCGGAACCATGTCGATGGTTCCGACCACGGCGACGCCATGCGCCTCCAGTTGCAAGAAAGTGGACGCGGCCACCCCGCCGGCAAGGACAACGAAGGCGCCGGGGATCGCCGGGAACCGCCTGAGCGCCAGCAGCACAGCCAGAGCCGTGCCGCCGCAAGCCACGGCGAAGGGGTTCCATCGCGGCAGCTCCAGCATGAGCTGCGGGACCAGATGGAAGATGTCGGTCGATCCCGCCTCCACCCCCACCAGGTGCGGCAGCTGGCGGACGATGATGGTTATCGCCAGCCCGAAGGCGAACCCGCGCAGCACCGGCCGCGAGACGAACCCCGTGAAGTTTCCCAGCCGCACCACGGCCGCCAGCAGCAGGAAGCCGCCGACCAGCGCCACCACCACCGTGGTCGCTGCGAGCTTCACGGCGCCTTCATCCGGCAGGGTTGCGAGCGTCGCGGCCAGGATGGCGGCGGACGACGAGGTGGGCGAGACGATGGCGAACCGGCTGCGCCCGGCCAGCGCGTAGACGAAGCATCCGGCGACGGCGGCGAAAATGCCTTGCTGCGGCGGCAGGCCCGCGATGCTCGCATAGGCCACCGCCTCGGGCAGCAAGAGCCCTGCAACGCAGAGCCCCGCGATGAGGTCGCCCGTCCGCGGCAGTGGAAACGATGACATGGCCTCACCCATCGACGCGCGGCGGCCGGCGGGATGCCCCATGCACCGGCCGCAGCGGACCTATTTTTCCGGCCGCGCCTTGGATTTCAGGGTGACCCCGTCGGTCGTGATCAGGAGCAGCGAACCATCCGAGCCGATATCGAATCGTTGCACCTTGGCCATGGCGGACAGGAAGGCCCGTTCGATCCCTGCCGGAACCTCTTCGCAGGCCATCATCGATCCGGCCATCCCTTGAGCAAAGCTCAATCCTTCGCCGCTCAGCTTGAATGCGCCGAAATACCGGTTGCATCCCGAAGCTCCGGAGACTTGGCCGGCGGCGGTGTCGAACGTGAGGCTCACCTTCACCCCGTCCGGCACCACCTGGTCGCCGATGGCGATGATCTGCCATTCGCCGCCGCCAAGGAGGTCGGATGGGTTGCCGCCGCAACCGGTCACGGTCTTGCCGCCGGCCTGAACGCTGGCGCTGATCGGGCTTGGCATTCCCGTCATGGTATCGCGGCAGATTTTCCGCTGGAGGGACACGGCGAGGTCGGCCTGCGGGGCGCGATAGACCCAGGTGCCATCCCGGAACTCGGGCTTGGGCAATTCGGCCTCGATCTTGAGGGCGCCGTCCGCCGTCCGGTAGCGCATTTGACCGGCATCCAGCGTCAGGACCCAGCCCGGCTCGTTGCCGCGGGCAGTCCATGGGAGCGTGATCGGCGCTGCGCTGTCGCCGCCGTCGGCCTTGTTCTGGGAGGCCTGAGACGCGCCGCCCATGGAGAGGAAAAGGCTGGTGGCAATCGCCGATAACACGATAGTGGGACGCATGGGTTCAACTCCTCGACGAGGTCACCAGCGCGATGTGTCATGCGCTCACCGGAGCCGCCAGCCGCACCCTTGATGACCGCTGGCAGCATCTAATGAGGCATCTGGCCGGGACGGTGGCGCCGCCGAAAGGGTCAACACATTTTTCCGGGCGCAATCACGGTAGCCACCTCAATGAGCGACCCTGCGAGGTCCCTGAGGTGCTCGCCTTTTCCTGCTGATCAAAATCAGGTCCAGCTAGGCTCTGGTGCCTTCGCGACCGGCTTTTGTCATATCGATGGAGGCAGGCGCTCCGGCACGTGTGGATGCTGACGGTGTCGAACCGATCCACCGAGCCTCAATGAAGCGCCTCGCCAAAGGCGAGCGAGGAGCAGGCGGGTTCATTGAAATTATTGGCGCGCCGCTCCGGATGAAAGCGCGAACACATATGTGATTGACATAGCGATGTAATTTCACGGACTTGCATGCGGGCAATCGAATTGATGACAGTAGGCGCCCCTGAGCAGCCGTCCCTGTCCTTGGCGGCGGCTTCCTCGCAGCCGTGTTGCCGTTGGACCTCGATCTCTGATCGGCTATCCTTGTCACTTTCCGCACGACTAGAGCGGTTTCTCCGAACGCCGATTCGATGCTGGGATTCCCTTTTCGTCGTGCCGTGATTCCGTGTCCCCTCATGAAAGGGGGGCGATCAGGTGGCGGCGCTCCCCAGCTGTCCAGCGGCCGTGGCCGAAGAATGTGCTTGTTCAATGCAGACATAGAGCGATTTGAGGGCCGTCTCGAAGACATCCTCGAGCCATCCCTTGGAAATCACCAGGGTTGTCCCGTACGGTGTATGTACACGATCAAGGCAGCCTGCCTTGGCAAGTGCGACCACGGCCTTTCGGCAGGTTTCCGTCGACATCTCCATCACCAAGAGGCGGGCCAGATTTGACTGGTCGATCGCGCCCTTGTATTCGCGCCAATTCTGTAGAAGACGCATCATGACGTCCTTACTGAAAATGGCGTGCTGGATCCGCTCCGGTTTCGGGATAGGCCGGCCGGCTTTGCGCTCCGCGCTGCTCACGCGTCCCAGGCGCAGATTATGGTCGTTGGCAAGGCGTTCTAGATCATGAGGTTCGTCGATCCCCTGAGCTTTCAGCCGGTAATAGAATTCCGCGATGATATACGTTGCATCAGTGTTCAGGGCCGTCATTAGGTCGGCATTCTGATCTGCACTTCGTTGGCAAAGTAGTTCAAAGAACAGCGCGCGTGCACGCTGCAGGCAATCCAGGATTTTGACATCCAGCCTACGATCTAGGTTCGATATTCTGAACTCGAGTGTCATCGAATGTGCGCCTGTTTGATCAGAAACATAAACTACTAAGAGCAGTATGTTTGGGCAGGACATGCAAAAATACCATATTTAATAATATTAATTGTCGGTCGTTTTTGGTCATGTATGACATATATGACAATAGGTGCCGCTCGTAACCGTGTTGGCTGCACCTTCGAGGTAGGCGTCTGTGAGAGCTGAAAATCTATAAAGTAACATATTTCGACCTACAATTTACGCGACAAAATATTTCCATACTTTAAGAATGCAAATTTGAGTACATGAAAAAACACATCGGGAGGCTGGACCTCTGACCAGCCCCGGGTGGACAGCCCGACCCGGCCAAGCAACGATGGGTCTGTGCTTTCAATGCACCAGTCCCAAGCTCTTTGGGTCCCGAGCTCACATGATCACGCCACACGTGCGAAGGGCGGTTTGGTGCGGCCAGACGGTTGCCGCGCGGCACCTCGTCGCCTCCTGACCCCAAATCTCGCCCCGTTTGTGTCGGTCGTCCTGCGCCAAACCTGATCGCCTCATCAGCAACCAGAGATTAGGTGTCGCATTCTGCGCTACAAGGACCCCCCATTTGGGGGCCCGTTCAAATTAAGATGACGGAACCTTAATGGACATTCAGTCTCTGTAGAATTGTAATGATTCCTGGTCCATGCAGCATTCATGGATCAGGACACTTCAGAACTGCTTGCGCAGGCCGCCGGTGAACGATCCGCCGTCGATGTTCTCGCCGAAGCGATAGTCGGCGCGGATAAAGCCCAGAACGCCCGTATCGAGGGCTTGGGCCGAAAGGCCGACGCCGACCTGACCGAATGTCCCGATATTGGAGATGCCGATGATGGCGGCCCCGCCCTGGCCATCATCGTAAAGGCCGCCGCCGTCACCGGCGAATTCATGCCAGACGCTCGCCTGGACGGAAGGACGAAGGACGAGGTTCGGACCGGCGGTGAAACTGGTGCCCATACGCAGCCGCAGGCTGCCGATCAAGCTGTCGATCGTGTCGGTTTTGATGACCCCGCTGCCGCCGGGCAGCAGCACATTGTCCACTGACGCGGTCGCATAGTTCAAGCCCACGGAGGGCTCGACGAACCACGTTTCGGCGAACGGGATCACGCCACCTGCGCTGGCGACTACGGTCCAGCCGTCGGCGTTCGTCGGGCTGCTCATGAGCAGTGCCTGGGTATTCGTCAGGTCAATGTTGTAGATATTGCGCTGGACCTGGACGTCAGCGAACAGGCCATGCCCGACGAGGGCCGCATAAGCCCCGAAGAACGGCGCTTCCACCTGAGAGGAGACGCCGGCGTAGTTCTGCAGCGTGTTGTCAAGCCAAACGTCGCCGGCGGTTAGACCGACATGACCGGTCCAGCCGGAGCCGCCCATGTCGGAGCGGCTCACATCGGCGCCGACCTGGAAACCGTTGAAGTTCGATTTGAACGTCCCGGCTTCCGACACCGCGGAACTGGCGCCCACGACCTGAGTGGTCGATACGTTGTCGACGTTGTAGCTACCCGCCTTCACGCGCGTCCATAGGCCGTAGGAGATTTGGTCACGAACCGGATCCGCAGGACCGGAGACAAAAGCACTGGTGGATTCGAGGAAGCCAGTCGTGATGGTCATCAGCGAGGCCGCCACCGTCCCCGCGATGGAGCCCGCCGAGGGATTCAGCGACGACGTCACGACCCACTTGCTTCCGTCCTGCTTCAGGTTGTAGTCGACCAGCCCGTTCGACCCGAGGGTGGTGGTGGAGAATGCGTTGGCTGCGCTGGCCCCTTCGGCCACCGTGATTTCTTGCCCGAAGAGACCCTTGGTCCCGACGCTCTGGAATTGGAGGTTGGTGGAACCGCTGATGCTGCCCGCGACCACGACATCGGCCCTGGGACCGCTTACATTGCCCGAGGACAGGTCGATGTCCATGGCTACCGTCGATGCGCCCGTGCCCGCGAAATTCATGCCTACTTTGAGGGTTTGATAGGTCTTCGTCCCATCGGACATATCGACGAGGCCGGCATTGGTGAAATTGCCACCGACATCGAGATTTCCGGCCACCTTGGTGGTCGCGCCCGCATTATTCACGACGAATTTGGTGATTGCCCCTTCGGCGCGCAGGTAATTTGAGTTCGTGATCGATCCGTCCCAGGTCGACGTCGTGACAATGGTCCCCACGTTATCGGTGACGTCGCCGTGCCAGATCGCGCCGTTCTGGTTGTAGACAGCGCCGGCATTGCTGGTGATGGCGCCGGTCCACTCCGTGCCCGCCCCATCATTGGTGATGACGCCGGCGGCGTTGTTGCTCACAACATTGCCGTTCCAGTTCGAATCCAGCGTGTTGTTAATGTGGCCATCGTTGGTGAGGACATCGCCATTCCAGATCGCCGTATTCTGGTTCCAGATGGTTCCGGTGTTGGCGAGGACGTTGCCATTCCAGGTCGAGTTGTCATTGACTATGCTGGTGTTGGAGGTGTTTTTCTTTACGTCCCCGGTCCAGACCGCATGGTTTTGGTTGTGGATGGTGCCGTCATTGGAAACGGAGCCGTTCCAGGTGGCATTGTCGTTGACGATGAGAGCGCCGATGGAGTTCGCCGCCACGTCACCGGTCCAGGTGGCGTGGTCCTGGTTGTAGACGGCCCCGGCGTTGCTGGTGATGTCGCCGGTCCACTCCGTGCCCAGGCCGTCATTGGTGATGACGGCGCCGATGAGGTTGGATCCGACCGCGCCGTTGACCCACTTGGCGCCGAGAGCGTTGATGATGGTGCCGCTGTTGGTGGTTATGGCCCCGTCCCACTTGGCGCCGTTCTGGTTGTAGACAGCGCCGGCATTGCTGGTGATGTCGCCGGTCCACTCTGTCCCGGCGCCGTCATTGGTGATGACGGCGCCGATGAGGTTGGAACCGACCGCGCCGTTGACCCACTTGGCGCCGAGATAATTGGTGATGGTGCCGCTGTTGGTGGTTATGGCCCCGTCCCACTTGGCGCCGTTCTGGTTGTAGACAGCGCCGGCATTGCTGGTGATGTCGCCGGTCCACTCTGTCCCGATCCCGTCATTGGTGATGACGGCGCCGATGAGGTTGGAACCGACCGCGCCGTTGACCCACTTGGCGCCGAGATAATTGGTGATGGTGCCGCTGTTGGTGGTTATGGCCCCGTCCCACTTGGCACCGTTCTGGTTGTAGACGGCGCCGGCGTTGCTGGTGATGTCGCCGGTCCACTCAGTCCCGGACCCGTCATTGGCGATGACGGCGCCGATGAGGTTGGAGCCGACCGCGCCGTTGACCCACTTGGCGCCGAGATAATTGGTGATGGTGCCGCTGTTGGTGGTTATGGCCCCGTCCCACTTGGCACCGTTCTGGTTGTAGACGGCGCCGGCGTTGCTGGTGATGTCGCCGGTCCACTCAGTCCCGGCCCCGTCATTGGTGATGACGCCGCCGATGAGGTTGGATCCGACCGCGCCGTTGACCCACTTGGCGCCGAGATAATTGGTGATGGTGCCGCTGTTGGTGGTTATGGCCCCGTCCCACTTGGCGCCGTTCTGGTTGTAGACAGCGCCGGCATTGCTGGTGATGTCGCCGGTCCACTCAGTCCCGGCCCCGTCATTGGTGATGACGGCGCCGGTGAGGTTGGAACCGACCGCGCCGTTGACCCACTTGGCGCCGAGATAATTGGTGATGGTGCCACTGTTGGTGGTGACGGCCCCGTCCCACTTGGCACCGTTCTGGTTGTAGACAGCGCCGGCATTGCTGGTGATGGCGCCGGTCCACACGGTTTCCAGACCGTCATTGGTGATGGCGCCGGCGGCATTGTTGCTCACAACATTGCCGTTCCAGTGCGATTTCGATTTGTTATAGATTTCGCCATCGTTGGTGACGATATGGCCATTCCAGATCGCCGTATTCTGGTTCCAGATGGTTCCTGTGTTCGCGATGACGTTGCCGGTCCAGGTCGAGTTGTCATTGAGGATGCTGGTGTTGGAGGTGTTCTTCTTTACGTCCCCGGTCCAAATCGCATGGTTCTGGTTGTGTATGGTGCCGTCATTGGAAACGGCGCCGGTCCAGGTGGCATTGTCGTTGACGATGAGCGCGCCGACGGAGTTCGCAGCCACGTCGCCGGTCCAGGAGGCGCGGTCCTGGTTGTAGATGGTGCCGTCGTTGCTCTTCACCGCGCCGGACCAGGAGGCGCCCCATCCGGTATTGGTGATTGTGGCAAGGGCGGAATTGCCTTCGATGTCACCGCCCTTCCAGGTCGCGGACTTGTTCTGGATCTGACCCTGGTTCAACACCACCTTGCCGTTCCAAGTCGCGAACTGCTGGTTGGTGATCGTCCCCGCGTTGTGAAGAACGTTGCCGGTCCATTTGGTGCCGAGGCTATCATTAAGGATGCTACCAGCGGCAAGATTGTTCGCAACGTCGCCGGACCAAGCGCCGCCACCCAAGTTCTGGATCGTACCGGAGTTTCCGATCTGCGGGTCGCCGGGATTGACCGGCACCGCGCCTATGGTTCCGCTGTTCCATGTGCCTTCGTAGTTTGTGATCTGCCCGGAGTTGGCGACCACGGCGCCGGTCCAGGTGGACCCAGCCTGATTTAAAATGGTACCGGAATTCTGCTGTATCGTACCGCTCCATACGGCATCATATTGATTATAAATCTTTCCCGTATTAGTTACGACGGAGCCGTTCCAAGTGGCTGCGTCGTTGTAGATCACTCCGCTGGGCGCGTCGTTCCAAAGTACATTGCCGTTCCAAGTGGAGCCGGTGCTGTTATAGATGTGGCCGGCGTTCTTGACGGTACCACTCCACGTGGCCGAGTAAGCATTTTCGATGCCAAGGCCGATGCCGTTGTTCTCGACATTTCCGGTCCAGGTCGAGGTTGCACCTTCATTTAAAATGTGGCCCGTATTGGCCGCTCCACCATCCACACCAACGTCGCCGGTCCAGCTGGCGCCCGATCGATTACGGACTGTGTCGCTGTTGGCGACTACAGCGCCGATCCATTCAGTCCCCGCACCTTGATTGTAGATGGTTCCCGAATTGCTGCTCACCGCGCCGGTCCAGCTGGCGCCGGCCTCGTTGGTGATGCTGCCTTGATTGGTCTTCACCGCGCCGGTCCACACGCCGGTGCCGGTGTTGGTGATGGTGCTGGTATTGGTCGCGACGATGGCGTTGCTCACGCCGGCGTTCGTCATGGTCCCGGCATTGTCGAGGTCGTCGTTGAATGTGCCGCCCTGGTAGACCTTGATGGTGGCGTTCGCGGCATTGTTCATTCCGCCAGCGGTGAACTTGCCGCCGTCGAAGACCTCGATGGTGCCGTAATTGCTGACCGTGGCGCCCGTGGTGAAGGACCCGTCGTCGACCACGTTGAAGTGCGCGCCGGCGGAATTGGTAAGGCCGGTGGCCGTCACCTCGCTCGCCACCACGAAAGTGCCAGCCGTGTTGTACACGTCCTTGAAGCCGGCGCCGCCGGCGACAGTGAAGGTGCCGGTACCCTTCTTGGTGAAATCACCCTGGGCCGTCACCTCGCCATTGAACCTGGTATCGGCGCTGCTCGTGTCGACGGTGCCGCCGGTGGCGAGGATGCTCACCGGCTGGGCGAAGGTGACTTCACTGCCACCGATGGGCTTGAGGGTCCCGCCGTTGAACACCATCGGGTTCTGCTGTGCGGCCGGATCGTTCTGGTTGAAGGTGGCCTGGGAGGGGTCGATGTACAGGGAATAACCCCGGATATAACCGCCGCCATCTCCGTAAGGGCTGGCGATGGCGATGCCCGTGATGTCGGCTGCGCCCGGCGAAACGGTGAAGGTGCCCACGCTCACAGGCGGTGGCACCGATGTCGTGCCGAGGGAAACTCCGTTATTGAAGACTTGGAATTGATCGCCGACGAGGCAGCAGTCGGTCACCACCACGACCGTCGGGCTGTAGGCCGTGAAGGTAAAGTTCCTGTCCCAGGCGCTGCCAGTGCCACCAAAGCTGAAAGTCTGGTCGCCACCGCCAAGGTTCAGCACTTCCGCGACCGCCGGCCGGGGTGCTGCGAGC
The DNA here is from genome assembly GCF_008364685.1 of Xanthobacter oligotrophicus. Classification (GTDB taxonomy): domain Bacteria; phylum Pseudomonadota; class Alphaproteobacteria; order Rhizobiales; family Xanthobacteraceae; genus Xanthobacter; species Xanthobacter oligotrophicus. The sequence continues at coordinate 245,278 of NZ_VTTL01000001.1, read as the reverse complement.
GCGAGGCCGATTCCCAGGGACGCGGCCAGAATGGTGCTGCTGCTGAGTAGGTGGCGCTGCCGGCTCAGGGTCGAACCAGCAAAACCTGCATCCGTATCCATGCGGAGCATATTAAACCCATGCTCAACGCCGCGGTTGGCACCGCTATACTTCACTGTCATTCGCCGCCCCCTGAAGCGAAGTGCCAGCTCTCGCCGACATCACAATCACGTTGGACGCTAGCGGGGGGGCGCACAACCCACAAGGGGTAAGCCTTATGGTTACAATTATTTTGTAGTATTGCAACTCTACAGTATCGGCATGTCAGTTTTCCGACGTGGCTCTAACTTTCTGGAATTTTCATCGATTCGAGAAGCATTTGATCGGAAGCCCCGGTGGGCTAGGGTCGGACCGGTCGCACTCCGGGCGATGCCCCATTGGCAGCACGCGTCTTCTGGTGCGGTGCGTTCTCGTTCGTATGTTGCGCGAATACAACATGATTCTTGGGTATCCGGCGGGTGCGACCAGTTGGGCGTATCATGCCCTTGGGTGGCGTCCCGAGGCGGGCGGGCGAATCGAGCTGTGCGTAGGGACTTTGTTGGCGGGTCAACAGTATAAAGACACTCCAGGCGCCCCAGCAGAGCGACCCATCGGCGGGTGTCGTGTGCTCCCAATTGGCAACCGTCAGGGGCCGCGTCGCCCCCGACATCTACTTGGCGGCGCTCCACCCCGAAAGGGGGAGAGCATTTTCCGTTCGCCTTGGCTCACGACAATCACTCTGGATCTTTGTGTTGAGGCGCATTCTTCACGCCAACAGTATCCACGTCGTTCGAAAAAGCGCTAGGTCGTGTGGACGAACCTGATCCAGATGCGGATCGTCGCGAGTTGGACGAAGCCGAGGAAACTGGACGCGAGCTTGTCGTAGCGCGTCGCGACGCGTCGTGAGTGCTTGATCTTGTTGAAGAAGCGCTCGATGCGGTTGCGGTGGGCGTAGGTCTTCCGGCAGACGGGGCGCTGGATCTTGCGGTTCGATTTGGTCGGGATGACCGGCTCGATGCCCCGGCCTTCAAGGTCATCCCGGATGGCGTCGCTGTCATAGCCTTTGTCGGCGAGCATGGCGACGGGATCGGGTGCGTCCTCGTCCATCAGGTCGCCATAGGCCGCCATGTCCGAGGCCTGGCCGGGCGTCACGCTGAAGCCGACCGCAAGCCCCTCCGCATTCGCTCGGGTATGAACTTTGGTCGTGAGCCCACCGCGCGAACGGCCAATACCGTTTCTCTGAATCCCCCCCTTCCTCCGGCAGCGTGCTGGTGCGCCCGGACGATGGTGGAATCGATCATTTGCATTGTGTTGTCAGAGACTTCGCTTTGGGCCAGGGCGCTCAACATCACGTCCCAGACGCCCGCCGCAGTCCAACGGCGATATTGTCGGTGGACCGAGTTCCACTTACCCAGTTCATCGGGTAGATCGCGCCAGGGAGATCCGGTGCGGGTGACCCACAGGATCCCATCGAGCACCCTGCGGTGATCGGCGGGAGGGCGGCCGCCCTGCGCGCCGCTCTCCAGCAGAAAAGGCGCGAAGAGCGCCCATTCCTCGTCCGTGATCAGCCCGCGAAGCACCGCTGTTCTCCCCAAAGAACAGCTTTGAATCACATATCAGCCGATTTGGGAATCCGCTTTGTCCACACGACATAGATCCTAGTCATCGGGCTGGATCAATCGGCGGCCGAAGCGGCTGATCCGCGTGGTGACTTCAGTTCATCGCTTCGCTGCATGGACCAAGCCGTCTTGCGCAGCTCCGTCAAGGATTAATTGCCAAGCACCATATAATAGGGACACAGCAAATTCGTGCAACGGCGCGGGCTCGATGCCACAGGCCTGTCCGTGACGGCAACCATCGGCCGGCGCACCGTCACGGCTGGTGCAGGGGGCGTCGGCGTGGTCAGGACAACAACGCTGCGCGGTCGCCGCATAGGGGTGGGAGCGGGGGCGATCAAGGGCGCCACGACCGGGCCGGTGTCCGCGCCGGTGGTCGCCGCAGGCGTGGTTTGTTCCGCAACGGATGCGCCGCTGATGGCGGGCGCGCTCGCGGTCGTGCAATCATTTAGGGCTGGCGTGGGCGTAGAGGCCGACATGTCACCTCCACACCCGAGCGGAGCGGCGCCTGCGCTCGGGCTCGAAAGCAGTAGGGCCAACATGCCAGCAATCCAGATCGCACTGCGTTTCATCGTTCGATCCCCAGTCTTCAAACCAACATACCATTGGTTGCATTTTCTGTCATGGCGTGCGCCGCCCCGTCTCTGCGTTCCGCCGCCCATCGCCGGCCGGGACACCCCCGGTGCTGGTCGCAAACGACCACTCCACCTCCTCGACTCGTCTGGTCACGGGGTCGGGGGCGCGGAGCGCGTTGATATAGCCATGAAGATGGACCAGTGCGCCGGGCCCGTCTGCCGTGTCCGAAGGCCGCTCCGGCATATCGAGGGCCTGAACGGCCTTGTCCGCGAGGATTGCCATCACCACGGTCCCCGCGGATAGCCCTGCGGCGGAAAAAACGAGCGGCGCGCTGGGCGCCAGCAGGTTGATGTCCCGGTGCGGCCGGTGTGCCCGGTTAAGGGCCGCTGGATCCGGATAGATCTGCCGCACCCTCCCGTCTGTGGCGATGGCGAGGAGGATCAGGTAGCCGGCGCGGCGGGTGGTCACGCGCAAGGTGCGGGCGCCCGGGGCCACCCATTCGACCGTCAGGCCGGCGGAATTGGCGATGGCGGGCAAGACGCGGCCGGCGCGCTCCTCGCCAAGCAGGGACGCGCTCCGCTCCGCTCCGCTCATCGTCAGCTGCGGCGAAGCCCCGAGGCGGCACAAGGCCACGGCCCCCTCGCAGAATTGCGCGACGTTGCCGCGCACGCTCTCCAGCAGGTCCCGCGCGCCGCCGCTGCGGCCGCCTGACACGAGGCGCGCCGCACGCAGGCTGCTGATCCAGCGCCGGGTGAAGGCGCCCATCGGCGTGTCCGTGTCGCTATCCACCAGGGCCCACTGATCCGGCGCGGCCGCGAACCAGACCACCGCCGAAGACGGCAAGACCGCTTCCGCCGTTTCGGCGCGCACCAGGATCTCGCCCTGATCTTGCGCGATATCAGCAACCGCCTCTACCGCGCGGATCAGTCCCTGCTCCCCCGCGCGCGCGCGCGGGGGGCGCTGCAGCGCTCTTCGCGAAACCTGGCTGGTGTCAAACACCGCCGTCACCTGCCGGTTGGCCAGCCGCTGGAACGCTCGCTGCAACTCCGTTGGCGTGATGGCATTGGCCACGTCCCGCACGTGCCCGTCCGGGGCGCGCAGCAATTCGAGATCCACAGGCGCCAGGGCGACACCGGCGCCGCCGGCGCGCAAGGCGGGGAAGATGCGGCTCTGGAAGCCCTGCCCACTGTAGTAGAAGAACACACGCGCACCCGGTCGCGATCCCTGCACCAGCCAGGAGTCCATGGCCGCGAGCAGATTGGCGCGTGTTGCTTTCTCGTGGGTCAGCGTCATCACCTCGTCGCGACGGAAGCCCAGTTCCTCCACCAGCAGGGTGGTTACCGCCGCCGCATCGTTGCCGGAGCCGGCAAGGGTGAGCGGCTCGGGATAATGGTCGATGCCAACCACCAGTGCGCGATCCCCGGGCGGTACCCGGGCCGCCTCCCGCGCTACCTCACCCGGTGAGAGCAGGGCGAGCGGCGCCTCGATCGTGCCGTCCGACGACAGGGCCGTCAGGGCGCCGCCGACGCCGGTATCCATGGCTGACAGGCGGAATTGGGCGGACGGCAGGGCGGATGGCGCCATCTGGCCCCGCGTGACCAGCCTGAGCCAGGTTTCGTAGGCCGCGACGCGCGTATAGACGCCGTAGCGCTCGCGCCGGCCGCAGCCTTCCCCCCAACTGACGATGCCCGCCTGTACCCAGCCGCCGGCCGCGCCACGCAGCATCAACGGTCCGCCGCTGTCGCCACGACACGCATCACGCCCGCCGGCGGCGAAGCCCGCGCACAGGGTGCCGGGGCCGACGACATTGCCCTTCAACGCGCTGGCCGCATAGGCGGAGCGGCAGGTCTCCATGGGTACCAGGGGAAGCTCCACCTCCTGCAGCTCGGCGGGCAGAAGGTCGGCGTCGGCTCCGGCGCCTTCCTGGGTGAGGCCCCAGCCGACCACCATCCCGGCGAGGCCGGCCAGGTCCTCGTCCCGGAGTGCATCGCCCGTTACCGACAAGGCGGGGACCTGCGCAGGCTGCTCCAGTTCCACCAGGGCCACGTCGTTCTCGTAGGTGGCAGGCTGAAAATCGGGGTGGGGGATGATGGCCCGCACCCGCAGGCCTTGCCGGAACACCGCATCGCCGGCGGTGATGACTGCGGGAAGCCGCGCCGCGCCGGCCACCACCAGGACATCCTGCGCAGCCACCGCCGGGCGCCGGCCGCCACCGGCGATTGCCGCGACGAAGCAATGGGCGGCGGTGAGCACGAAAGTGGCGCCGATCACCGTGCCGCCGCAATGCGCGCGCATGCGCCCCCGCCCGGCGGGGTCCGGCGCGTAGATCTTCACTTGGGAGGGCCAGGCGCCCTCCAGCGCCGTGCTGCCGCCCACCACGCGGGTGAGGCCGCGGTCGCTGTCGGCCGAGGGCTGGCCTGGGGCGGCTTGGTTCTGCGGTTGGCCGGCTGCCGGAGCGGCGGCGAGAGCGAGCCCGAGTAGCCCGGTCGCCATGGCGCGCATACCAAACAAAAGGAGTGTGCCAATTCTTTCGGAGGGAGAGGACAAAGGAGCAGGTACAGGTGAAAGGAGGTCTTTGGGCCCGTCTATCCACGCGGCGTCGGTTGGAGGGCTGAGGCCGCGTGCCGGGCCTGTGGCTCGGCTCTGTTGCATTTCGTCCTGTGGCGCGAGGCGTCTCGGTACCGGCGCTGTTGGTCGGGTATGTATAGAAACAATCTTAGTCTGGAGAAGCCCGTTGGCGCCAGCCGATTCTGCATGCCGGTTCCGTTGGCGAACCGGGCCACGCATGAGCCGTCCCGAACCGCCCGCTCCATCTGCGCGAGTACCGCTTGCGGGTGGCGCCTCTCATTCCGGCAGGGGCGCGACGACCCGCAGCCGCCATTCCCCATCCGCGCCGAGATGTCCGGAATAGGTGAGTTGCGGCCAGGGTCGCCCCCCTTCCGCGAGCAGCGCCACGATCTGGCCGACAAGATCGCGGACCTGTGCGCTGGGCGTCCCCTCGGCGCCGGCCACATCGGGATTGAACAAGGCCAGCACCGGCGGCGCCCCCTCTGCCGCCGCCGGCGTCACGGTGAAGCGGAATGCCTGCCAGTCCTCGGGGACGACCTCGAAGAGGGCCTCGATGAGATGGTGGTCGAGGGCGGTTTGGTTATTCGTCGACGACACGGCTGCCTCCAGAGCTCGAAAGAAATCATGTGACCAGATCAAACAAAGGACGCCAAACGCTTGAACGTATGCAACGGCTCCTGTAAAATAATATTAAGGAGCATTTACATGCGATTTCTTGATTGGGATCACACACCCATGCTGCTGAGTGACGACGGAATGACTGCGTGGGCCGTCTTCAATCCCGGCGAACCGTGGTCGGACGTCGATCCGATCGAGGCGGCATATGCCTACCTTCTGTCGTCGGAAGCCGCCCTGCGCAGCCACTTCGCGCAACTCTATGGACCATTGCCGCCGCTGCCCTCCGAGGCCCCAACGCCAGCCCACGCCCTTGGTGCTCTTTTTCGGGCGTCGGAGTAGAGGACACGCTGCTTCTGCTCCAATTCGGCCCGCTGCGGATCGCCGCGGGACAGGGAACGAGCCTTGTTGTAGAACGGAGTTCCAGCCTGTTTAGCATTATACATGTTAGCTTCCCATATTTGAATCTCTCCAAGGGTTCCATCATTGAATTTTACTAGAATTTTTCGATCTATGTATCCGTTTTCCGTCGCCTTCCAGCCCTCGTCAACGATCGTAAATTTTTTTGACAGTTCTGCGACAACTTTATCGGCCTGATCTGGCGTGTCGACCACGATTCCTCCGCGTACAACGTCCGTTATTTTTGATGTGTTTTTATATTTCTTTCGAATCATCTTTTCTTCAGACGTCGCCTTCAGCTTTATGCCGGGATTTTTGAACTTGACACCGAGCTGAGCAGCGATTTTTGCACCCTGCTCGGCGAGCGTCCTCTGATGGTGCTCGGCCACGCGATAAAGCTCATCTAGCGTCTTATGGGGCTGACCCGCGATAAGGTCCGCTGTCGTCGGCTTCGGAGATGCGTTTTTCGTTTGCGATGAAGGAGCTTCGGCGCGTCGCGCATTTCCGGAACTTCCGCTCTTCCCCGCCATCTCCTCCTTGGTCGCGGTCGGCACCGCCTTCCTCCCGCTTCCCGCCTTCTTCGCCGAATCCACGAACTTGCCCGCGACCCGCGCCACGGCCGCCATGAACAGGCCCACCGCCACCGACGCAAATCCTGCCGCGAGGCGCTCGGCCGCGCGGTCGAGGTCGCGCTCGGTCTTCGCCGTCACCGTCCCGACGATGAAGGCGACGAAATGGACCACCGCCTCCACCGCGGACTGCACCGCATAATACACGCTGATGCCCCTGATCATCGCGCAGGCGATGATGGCCGTGAGCACCACCGCGTCGATCACCTCACCAGCCGCCACCGCGTGCAGCTCGGCGAGCGCGACGAGCGTGCCCACCGCGATGGCGAAGTCGGCCGGGTCCTCCAGCAGCGCCACCAATTGGGTGCGCGCTTCCGAGCCCACCAGAGGCAAGGCGCGGTGAAAGACGGCGGTGAACCGATCGTAGACCTCCATTTCCGCCGGAAGCGGCCGGTCCTGGGGCGGGGAGCGGCCGTCGCGCCGTGGGTCGAAGCTGCGCACCGCCAGTGCCGCCTTTGCCATCAGGGTCAGGTGATCGGCCGCGCTCACATAGGTCGGCTCGCGGAACACCAGGCCACGCAGGCGACCGGCATCCACCGCCGTTGCCACCTCGGCGATGAGTTCCGCCTGAAGCAGTACGCTCACTGGCCGCCCGCCGCTGTCCACCCAGAAGGTGGCCAGTTCCATCACCGCGCCGGCGTCGCAGGACAGATGGGTACGGAGCGCGGCGCGGATCTCTTCTCCGCTCGCCGGCCGGAGGGTCCCATCCCTCGGGAGCAGGCCGCGGGTGAGGACGACGGTCTGCGTGAAGCTCTGGAAGGAGATGGTGTCGTTCGCGCTCATGGGCGCCGCCTCACCGCGCCGACAGAAGGAGCTGTTTGGGTGGCGCCCGCATGAAAGATCTGCCCCGTCGCCAAGCCTAGTCCGACCATTCAGCCTCAAGACAAGTTGTCTTGGCTGCCACCCTGAGTGTCAACGAGGTGCAATTGAATTGATGGCCTCAAAATTATTTCACCTGACCACCACATGGCGGGCCGCCGCGCCGAGGCGGTCTTCCGCTCTCCTCGCTTGCGCCACGAAAGTCTCTGCCGGCAGCGAGGCGTCAGTTCGCAGTCCGGGGATGGCCTGGGCGGAGGAGAGGGCGACCACCAGGACAGAACTCCCCGGCGGCGCGGCGCGTGGATCGAGCGCGAGGTGGAACGGGAGGCCTGCGCCCTCGGCCCGTATCGATGCCGCCACCACCTGCACGGTGCCGTCTGCAAACACTAGCACCACGCTCAGGAGCCGGCCTCGCGGCGCGGACGCCTCGCCATCAATGACACCGCCCTGGCGCACGGTGTAGGATACCAGCTCGAGCTGCGGCGCGAAGGCCTTTTCGCCACGGGCCCGCGCCACAAGATCGACCACCGGGCACTGGGGCGGCGTCACCTCCTGCAGCCGTACGTCGAGGCCGAGGCCGTGCACGCGTTTGAAATCCGCGGCGACCGAGCGAAAGTCGCCCTGCGTCCGGCCGAAGCCGTCGCCCACTGCACGACTTTCGGCTGTCACTACCGGTTCGAGGAATGTGCATTCCGCCAGGGCGTAGCGATCGAGGAAGCCGACCATGTCGGCGGGACTGGGCGGAGCCGGCGCATCAGGAAGAATCTGGATCACCGCCGGCGCACCGCCACGGCCGGGTGCGGGGGCAGGGGGATGGCGAGCGGCGTCCTGGTAGGGTGCGTCCTGGCGGGGCGCATCTTGGCGCACGGTAGGTGCTGGCGCGCCTGCCGGCCCGGACATCAGCCAGTAGGCTCCGCCACCGAGCAGAGCAAGCAGAGCCGCCGCGCCCCCCGTGGCGCCGATGATCGTCCAGCGCCGCGGCATAGCGCTTTGTGCGGCGGACGGAGGGCGCGCTCCAGGGCGGACCGACACCACGGTCATGTCCTCGGGCGGCATGGTTCCGCGCGAACTGGGGGTGGCGGCGCTACCGCGGCGCAGCCAGGCGGCCACCTCCGTCATGGAGCCGGGCCGCTCGCGCGGCTCCGGCTGCAGCATCCATTCGAGCAGCGGGCGCAGATGCCCGTCCACGTGGGACAGATCGGGCACGCGACGCCGCTTCTCGATGATCTCGACTGGCGTGCCGCGCATGTCGATGGGGCGTCCAGTCACCGCTTCCGCCAGCACGAGGCCGAGGCTGTAGATATCGGAAGCGGCGGAGACGTCGCCCCCGTTGAGGCCCAACTGCTCGGGGGAGACATAATTGTATTTGCCCGCGAAGCCGTCGCCGACGATGGTGGCCTCTGCGGCACGGGTCTGTCGTGCGATGCCGAAGTCGATGATCTTGGCCTGGGCTACATCCCCATCGGGGATGATCACGTTGTCGGGTGAGATGTCGCGATGGATGATGCCGCGTTCGTGGGCGGCCTGCAGCCCCGAGGCCACACGAGCGCCCAGCACACGCACCGCCTGCTGGCCGAGTGCACCGTTTCGAACCATCGCCGATAGCGACGGGCCGGAGACATACTCCATGGCGAGGTAGGGACGCTTCAGCGTGGGGTCGACGGAAAAGACATAGTAGCGGACAATGGCCTCGTGGTTGAGATTGTGGAGCGCCCGGGCCTCCTTTCGGAACATGGCCAAGGCGGTTTCCGTCTCGGCCACGTCCGAGCGGATGGTCTTGATGGCGACCGGATCACCGGTTTCGATGGCGTGCCCGCGATAGATCTCGCCCATACCGCCGGCGGCGATGCCCTCGTCGATCTCGAATAGGTCGTTGAGGCGGGTGCCTGGTGGCAGCCAAGTGCCGCCCGGATCGCTAGGGCGTTGCGAGTTCATGCGCTGGCGGCCCAGTTGCTCGCGAGGCTGCGCTCGGGATCGGTGATCGTGGGCTCGCGCGCCACGCAGCGCACCACCACCACCGTCACGTTATCGCGGCCGCCGCGCTCCAGGGCCAGCTTCATCAGGGCCGCGGAAGCGTCGCTGGCCTCGCTCTTCGAGACCAGGTCGCAGATCTCGTCATCGTCCACGTGTATGGTGAGGCCATCGCTGCACAGTACAAATGTGTCGCCGAGCTTCGCGAGACCGTCCACGATTTCGAGCTCCGGCTCCTCGGTGACGCCGATGGCGCGGGTCACGACGTTCCGTCGCGGCCAGTTCGTCGCTTCCTCACGTGAAATCACGCCTCGCGCTACCAACTCCTCCGCCTCCGAATGATCGCGGGTGAGTTGCGTGATCTCGCTGTCGCGCACGCGATAGATGCGACTGTCACCTGACCAGATGCAGGCATAGGCATTCCCACGGACCAGCAGCAGCACCACCGTGGCGCCGATCGTATCCACTTTCATTGCTTGAGCCTGGTAGCGCAGCCGCGCGTTGGCGGACACCAGCCCGCGCGTGCATTCTGCTAGGAAGCCGCTGGCGGTGCCGCACTCCTTCACATGGCTAAGCTCCTCCACCACCAGGGAACTGGCGATCTGCCCCGCCTGGTGCCCGCCCATGCCATCGGATACCGCCCACAGCCCGGTGCCCGGGCGCATGAGATAGCTGTCCTCGTTGGCGGTGCGGATGCACCCCTGGTGCGTCGCCACCGACGTCTCAAACACCATGTCCATCTTATCCATGAGGCACCTGCCTGAAAGCCGTTTGTCGTTCTCCCCGGCCGCGTCCGCGGTTCGGTTCTGTCGCCTGGGCTGGCGGGGCGGTCCGAGTTCGGGCCGTCATGCCGGTGGAGCGGCGGCGGATCGTAGACCCACATGCTCAGTTCCCCAGGATGATGCTGGGTTGGCGCTTGGGCGCGGGAGCCGCCGCCACTGGAGGCGATGGCCGTGGCGGTGCCGCCGCCGGCTTGGGCGAGGCCGCTGGCTTCTGGGCCGGCCGGGGCGCGGGTTTTTGCGGTGCCGGCTTCACGGCGTCACGTTCACGCTGGTGCGGCTGGGAGGCGGTTGAGGGCACGCAGCGGTCGCCCTTCACCCGTTCGCCCTCTGGACATTCGAGCGGGCATACCCGCCGCCGTCCTTCGCCTTCGAGCTGCTTCACCACCGCGTCATCCACATCACGTGGCGGAGGGTCCATGGCACGCACCGTGTAGTATTTACGCACCGCCTGCCGGACGCTGTCGAGCGACCCGTCGTCGGCGTTGCCGTCAAAACAGCCCATGTGCCGGAGGGCTTTCGAGGCCCGGCGGAGTTGCTCCGGCGCATTGACGGCGGGCGGCGACGGCTCATTCGGGAGACTGCTTGTCCCCAGCGCCGCTAGCACCAGGGGCTTGAGGCCCTCGCAGGCGGTGGCGGCGCCGAGTTGCTCCAGCCGCAAGCGCCCCTCGGAGCCCATCTGCCGGAGGTGCTCGAACTCAATCCGATCGTGAGCGCAGGACTGCTCCAGACGGTCGCGCTCCGCCACGATGTGCTGCATCTGGGCGAGGGCCGCGGTCGCCACGTCCGGACACCGCGCGGTGCGAGCGAACGCCGCGAGCGGCGCCGGATCCACCGGGTCGAGCGCGGTGAACGCCGCCACCTCTGCGGTGCAGGTGGCTCGCGCGGTAGCCTGCACCGCAGCTTCCCTGGCCGCAGCTTCCTTGGCTGCTGTGGCCTTCGCCGCGGCGGCCGTGGCGGCGGCGTCCTTCTCGGCCGTCTCCCGAGCGCTGGTTTCCTTCGCTACGGCTTCCCTTTCTGCCGCTTCCTTCATATTGGCTTCCCGTGTGGTGGCGGCCCTGAGGTTCGTCTCCAGCAGGCCGGAATTCTCGTTGCACCCCAGTCGGCCGGAGAGCGCATCGAGGCGAGCACGGGCGCCATCACCGCTGGCGGTGTCGCGGATGCTGCGGGCCTCCTCGGCGCACATCTCCTGGCGGCGCAGCAGCTCCTGCGCTTGGCGTTCCGCTTCCGCGCGGCGGGCGGCGGTCGTGCGCTGGCGCGAGCGTTCTTCTTCGTCACGTCGTTCGATGTCAGCGATCGCCTCGCGCGCCAGCCGGTGCGTCTCCATGCAGCGGGTGCCAGCGTCAAGGGCGGCAAGCTCGTCCTTGCGCCCGGCGGCAGCCAACTGTGGCACGCGCGCCCCTTCCTGTCGGCACGCAGCAGCCTCGGCCTGTGCGTGCTGCTCGCGGGCTTCCCGCTCCGACAGCTCGTTGAGGGCCGCATCCACCAGAGGGCCACTCTCTTCCAGGCAGGTGGATGCGGCCTTGAGACGTTCCAGCGCATCGCGTGGCCCCAAGGTGCGCAACGCGTTGATCCGGTCGCGCTCCTCGCCGCAGACGGTGCGCCTGCGTTCCTCCGCCTGCCGTACCTGCTCGGCCCGCTCGGCGGAGGCGCGGCGCTCGGCCTCCTCCCGCCGCAGGCGCTCCTCCTCGGCGCGGCGTTGTTCAGCGAGGCGCTGCGCGCGTTCCAGCACGGCGAGCCGCCGCGTCGCATTGGGCGCGTGCTCCGAATAGGGAAAGCGGGCGAGAAAGTCGCGGAAGTCGATGGGATCCGACGACTGCCGGATCCTGAGCCAGACGGTGTTGTGGGATTCGGTCTGGTTCAGGATGTAGGGGCCGCTCAGGGCAAGGCTGATCTCCGGCACCTGGCGCCCCCGTGTTTGTTCATGCACATCGCGGGAGACGTGCTGAAAAAGCGGTCGAACGTCGAGGTCGGGCTCCATGAGCCATTTCAGCAGCGCCCGCGTGAACGGGCTGTTGCGCGCCTTGCCGTCCTCGGCCACGTCGAGGGGAGCGGTGGCATAGGCGACCACCATGCCCTGACCGCCCTTCGCCCCGTCGAGCGCGCGCAGCAGCGTGTCCTGCCGGACCGTGCGCGCCGCCTCGGGCGAGAAGGCACCGGCCGGGTCCAGCGGGTCGTTGCGGCAGGCGTCGAAGATCATCAGGCGCATCCCCGTCGCCTTGTCGAGTAACTCGCGCACATCCTCGGCGGACAGCATGTCGTACTTGAGGGCGTCCCCGTCCTCGAGTGCTACGTCGATGGGCGCGAGGAAATACTGGCCGCGAAACTCAAGGGCGTGCCCGGCGAAATAGAATAGCGCGGTGTCGGCCCCCGAGACCATGCGAGAGAAGTCCTTCAGTGTCGCCCGCACGGCGCCGCGCTCCATGTCGGTGCGCAGCATCACCTCGAAGCCGAGATCGCGCAGCGAGGTGGCCACGTCGGTTGCATCGTTGCGGGGGTTCTTGAGCGCCGTCATGGACCGGTAGGAGGAATTGCCGATCACCAGGGCCACGCGGCGCTCGGCATGCGCTGACGATAGCGAGCCGGCGAGGAGCGTGACCACCCCCAGCACAAGCATCATCCATGTCCTCAGGTCGCGCATGCGCCGATGATCCACCCCGATAAGCCGGGGGCAGCGCTTCGCGCCGGCCCGACTGCAGCTTTCCCAGCCACGTCCCAAGCCCCGGCTGGATCCGCCCGGCGGCCCGCCCGGGTCCCTCCGGCATCCCGTCCGGCGGTACGGCGGCGTGTGATGCTCAATCGGTCAAGGCCGGATACCGCACAGGCTGGTAGCCTCGGGCCAGCAGAACCGAAAGAGGATAGATATTGCGGCACACCCGCCCGTTGCAGCCTCCCGTCGCGGCCTCTAGCACCTCCACCTTGCGGTCCGGCGTGAACTGCACGAACAGCATGACGTGGGACCCCGGCTTGTTCAGCGCGTCGCCTGGCCTCAGGTCCCACGGATTGTCGAGACGGCGGGTGATACCGGGAATGTCGGCTGTGGTGTAGTGGCGCGACAGGCCCCAGGCGGCGCTGACGAATGCCGAGCAGTCGACCCCGATCGTGTCGCGGCGCGGATCCTCCCGCGTGCACCAATTACCTGCGAGCGTTCCGGAATCGACCCTGCGCTTGAACTGGGTGAGGCTGCCGAAGCAGCCCCAGCAATAGGGGACCCCGCGAACCTCTTGGCCCACCTTGCCTTGGAGATAAGCCGGGCGCCGTACCCGGCCGTCGAAGCCGAGGCATGACTTGTCGTGTTCCGGCCCGTAATTCGCCGATGTCACTTGCCACTTCAGGCCCTCAAAGGCCAAGCCGATCTGGATGACACCAAGCCGGGAATTGGGCCGTATGGCGGTGATGAAGCCGGGTTCGGGCAGACCCGTTGGATCGATGGCGGCCGTGCGGACAGGAGGCGGCTCGAGCACCTGCCCCTTGGGCTTGCGGGCGGTGAGATCGAGGATGGCCACGCCAGTTGCGTCGGATTTGAGGAACAGGACCTTGCCGTCGGGCGTTATGGTGACGAAGCGGCGAGTGCTGGTTTGGTCCGGCGCCACCGGGGGGTCATAGATTACCTCGAGCCTCCCCCTCGGGGAATAGCGCGCCACGAATAGGGCCGCCCGTCCGCCGGCCTTGGCGGGCACGTTCTCTGTGAAGACAAACACGTTGCCGGAGCGGTCAACCTCGAGCACCTCCACCAGGCCGAGCTTGTCGACGACGCGGACCCTGAAGCGCGTCACTTGCAGAGGATCGGCTTCCGGGCGGATCTCGACCACGGCGCTCTTGCCGTCCGGCTGTGGCAGGATGTCTGCGGTCAGGGATCCGGCGGCTCGGGCAGCGAGAACTTGGCGGACCGGGACGTCGAGATGCTCGAGTGACAGGCTGCGGCCGGCGGCGTTGACCACCTCGGCGTCGCTGGACGGGGTCTGCGAGCCCATCTGGGCGAAGGCGGAACGTGCCACGTCGTCCGCGTCCCCTACCGCCCGCGCCTCCAGCACCGGTATGTCGCCGGAGCGGCCGGTCTCCTTCGGGTCCAGGGCGTAGGGCCGTCCGTCCCAGACGTAGAGCCGGTCCTTCAGGGCGATGAGGTCGCTTGGGACGAGGTTGTCCGGCAGCTTTCGGACCTCCGGGACGCGACCGGGCACGGCGGCCTCTATGCTGAGGATGCGCCCGTTCACTTGGTCCAGGAGATAGAGCTTGCCGCTGCCGTCCGCATAGAGGGCCGAGGGGCCGGTGGGTTCGGCATCCGCCGCACCGGGCACAGCACCGACCGCTTTCTGCCCGCTGCCCACCGGGAAACGCACAAGAATCTTGTCTTGAACTTTGCCCTGAGCCGACGCCCCCGGTGGGGCCGCGAGAAGCAAGCCTACGGTAACAAGAAAAGCGCCGAGGCCGACGGCGTGGCGCGGATGACCAGCCTGTTGCGGGCGCGCTTTCCTCCCATGCCTCCCCCGTGCGCCGTCATGTGCCTTGGTCTCGGCCGGGGCAGGGCAGGACGCGATATCGGTGCCGATGGAAACGGAGAACCGCTCCGACCGGCGCGTCCATTCCCCCGTCATCCCGGAAATCGGTGGACGCCACCGTGGCACTCTATGCTCTGCTTTGCCGAACGCCATGGCTCACCGCGCCGGGCCGGGCCGCTCCCCGCCCACGCGTTCCTGTACCGCCTGGTCCCGGTCGGGATGGAGGAACAAGATCTCGAGGTCGGAGGTCGGCGTGAAATCCATGGCCTCGAACACCGAGACGGTGGGCGAGGCCGGCACCAGGAGGCCGGGTGCGCACACCGCCATCACCGTATCGGCGGACGGCTTTTCGATGGTGAGGCGGAAGCGGCCGATGGGGCCAGCCCAGTTGGCCCCGGTGCGCAGCACATATTCGACGGACGCACGCCGCAAGGCGCCGGCCGGCGCAGCGGTGGTGCGGAGCTGGTCCAGCGCCGCGGCCTGCAGGCAGTGGCGTCGCGCCAGGGTCTCGCCTGTCGCTGGGTCGGCGGCGGCGGTGAGGAGGCCAGAGCCCGACACCGGCACATAATGGTGCTGCACCTTCACCACGCCCTTGGCGGGAAAGGTCTGCTGCCAGAAGAAGGTGGTGGCGACGTCCCACTGAACAGAGAGCGGTTCGTCGTCGGACCATACGGCGAGGCCATGGCTGACGTAGAAGGCGCGCTTGTCCTTCGGCACACGGGCGAGAGCGGTCCGAGCTTTGTGCTGCACATAGGGATTGAGGGGGATGCCGTCCGCCTTCAGCCGGTCGGTGATGTCGATGCCGAGGATGGAGGCGCGCTGTTCCACGTCGGGCGTGACGGTCTTGCCGTCTACCTGCACGGTGAAACCCACGAAGTTCAGCGGATCACCCTCGCGCGGCAGGGCATCGGCGATGTCGGGATCGCCGGCCCGGAGCATGGGCAAAGGGAAGGCCACGAGGGTGGTTATGGGCGTGTCGCCGGTATTCTCGAAGGCATAGGCGATGTCGATCCCCGCCACCGAGATCTTCAGGTCCTCGGACTTCATGGTGATGCCCGAATTCACCGTGAGCTGGAGCCCTCCGGCGCCCAGTTCCGCGGTGCTGTCATTGGCGCGCGCGTTGGTCCCGAACGCGGCTGCGAGGAGCAGGAGGCTGACGCCAGCGAAGCGCACGGATGCCACTGGCGCTGCGGTGCGCCGGTGCTCAGGTAAAACCAATAAGCGAAGCGGACGCACAGCCGTCTCCGGATCGATCTCCAACGCTCGTGGGCATGACGGCGAACAAAGCCTCGCGGCGGAAACAGCGGCGCGGCGGGAATGGGCCGCGCCGGCGTGGCCACCATGAAGCATCGCCACCGGATCCTCGTGGTCCGGCGCCGCCAAGCTTGCGAGAGCCTCTTGCCGATCTCCAACGAAGACATCGGCAACTTCATCCCTATCATGGAGGCCCTATCCAGCGGGAGGGTTCAACATTTTTGGCAGGTGAACGCCTGCCACGGCGTCCCGCACCGCGCCGGGCAAGGTCGCCGCGTCACGCCTCCGCCGGGCGGCGGCAGGCCACGAGGAAGCCGTCCACTGGCATGGCGCCTTCCTTGCGCAGCTCCTCCTTGCGCATCAGCTCCACGTGGAGGCCGACGGTGTCGGCGACCGCGCGCACGTGGGCGGCCGTGTGGGCATAGCGACCGTGGCCGGGATGGAGCCGGAAGGCGGGGGCATCCGGTGTCGCGTCATCCGGCGCTTCCAGCGCCTCGACAGTGAAGATGAGTCGTCCGCCGGGGCGCAGCGCCGTGGCGGCGGCGGTGAGCACGAAGGCCAAGTCGCCAAAATAGCAGAGCGTGTCGGCGCAGGCGATGAGGTCGTAGGCTAAGGGCCGGCCTTCCATGCCGGCGGTGATCTCCGCCTTGTCGAGGCGATCATAGAGGCCGCGCGCGGCCGCCTTCTCCAGCATCCCGGCGGAAAGGTCCATGCCGTCGAGCCGCGTCGCGTAGGGCTTCAGCAGCGGCGCGCACAGGCCGGTGCCGCAGCCGGCGTCGAGGATGGCAAGACCGCCATCGGGCGCGGGCAGGAGGTCGGCCACCGCCGCGCCCACCAGCGCCGGGGCGCGGTAATCGAGCCGCCCGAGGGCCGCCTCGAACGTCTCGGCGAAGCGGTCGAACACCTCTTCCACATAGGCGTCGTCGGCGCGCGCGGGAGCGTCCTCGCCGGTGAGAGCGGCGAGGTGGTGGCGGGCGGCGGGATCCTCCGGCGCCTCTGCCAGCCAGCGCCGCGCCACGGCGACGGCCTCGTCCCGGCGCCCGGTCTCCACCAGGGCATAGACCAGGAGCTTGTAGGCCACCCCCTCGCCATTACCGGATGCCAGTTGCTCCCAGAAATTGGCGGCCGCTTCCCTGAGCCGGCCCTGCCGGGTGAGCACCTCGCCCAGGTTGAGGCGGGCGCCGGAGAAGGTGGGCTCCAGCGCCACCGCCCGGGCGAGGTGCGCCTCGGCGGCCGCAAGGTCGCCCCGGGCCAGCGCGATGGCGCCCAGATTGTTGAGCGCTTCGGGGAAATCGGGGCGCACGGCGAGGGCGCGGTGGTAGTGGTCCTCGGCGGCAGCGATGTCGCCTTTGATGCGCATGAGCAGGCCGAGATTGCTCAGCGCCTCCGGATGGGCGTGGGCGTGGGCGAGGCATTGCCGGTAGGCCTCGGCGGCCTCAGCGGTGCGCTCCTCGCGCATGAGCAGGTTGCCGAGATTATTCCAGGCGCCGGCATTGGCGGGGGCAAGCGCCACCGACCGGCGCACCAACGCGATGCCACCCACCGTATCCCCCTGCCGCACCTTCAGGATGCCGGCGAAATGGAGTGCGTCCGGATGGTCCGGAAAGTGCTCCAGCACCTGCGCGAACACGTTCGCCGCACCGTCCAGCTTGCCGGCGCGCAGGAAGGTGACGCCGAGGGCGATGGCGTCGGAGGGGGTGGTTTCCACGTTATCAGATCAACTTTTTCATCACGGCAACCTCAGCGGAAGGGATGCCTCTTTCATGGGGCGGGGCTCGGAGACATGTACTTCCGATGTGGCCAGGATCTGCTCGTATTGCTGGGCGATCTCGGCAATTTCGGCATTGTGATCCCGGCCATTCACAATAGCCCTCGCCCCCACATAATCCGTGTGCGTCGCGGTGAAGAATTGCGACATCCTCTTTCCGTTCGCAAAGCCGCTCCCGGTGGTCATTCCCTGAGCCATCAAGCTATATGCAACGTCGTAATCCTCGGCAGATTCGGGATCAAATAACAGGTCCAGCCCCCTGCCGATTTGAAAGCCCTGTTTTGCATAATTATACCACCACGTCAGCTGGACGAGCCCCCTTCCGTAATAAGCATGTTCGGCACCATCATCATCTTTATATGTCTCACATATTTTAAATGCACCATTGATAATATAATCCCTCTTCTTTCCGCTATTGTCGGCGTGCGCGCCTTTTGTGAGCGATGAATAGGACCCGTCTTTCTTGACAATGAATTGATCGCCGTCTTGCTCCGTCACCCGCGCGGTTCCATCGCCAAGCGCCTTTACCTTCACCGTCAACGAATAGAGTCGCCCCCGGCCCTTATCCAACTCGCCGACAGGTGTAAACGCCGAGTACAGGTATTTTGTCTTCGGCTTCCCGTCCTTCACCACGACGACTTTATGCCGCACCCGGGTTTCCCAGTGAGCGGTGGCGAGCATATATGCCATCTGGCGCTTATCTGTAATTCTTGCGTCAGACACCATTTTGTTTAGCATTCTGACTGCATTCGAGGCGGCATCCGCGTCCAGGCCTCGCCCCTTGAAGGCAGACCTGAACTCAGATGAAAATTTATGCACGTCAAAAGCTCGACTATTTGGCATTATTATGTATAAATTCTTCCGAGTTTCGCTCATCTCATCGCTCCGTTGCAGCATCGATGCCGCCGGCCACCTGCATGAGCAGGCCCAGATTGGCCAGCGCCTCGGGATAGGCCGGGGCGTGGGCGAGGCATTCCCGATAGGCCTCGGCCGCCTCCTGGGTTCGGTCCTCCCGCATCAGCAGGTTGCCGAGATTGTTCCAGGCGCCGGCATTGTCCGGCCGCATCGCCACGGCGCGCCGCACCATGGCGATGCCCCCCGCCCCATCCCCCTGCCGCGCCTTCAGGATGCCGGCGAAGTGCAGGGCATCGGGATGATCGGGAAAATGCTCCAGAACCTGGGCAAACACGTTTGCCGCCCCGTCCAGCTTGCCGGCGCGCAGGAAGGTGACGCCGAGGGCGATGGCTTCGGCGGGGGTGGAGGGGGTAAGCGGCTTCAACATTTATTTAACCGCAAATTGTGATAATTTTTAAGGCATTCTTTTTATTTCTTTTTTACATACTAAGTTGCTATAATCTGGAATAAATCGGCGTATCTCCATGATTTTGGCGCTATTTTCCTTCAGAAAAAGATGATACGTCGCCTCCTGAACAGCCGAACAACTATTGCCAACCTCAATCAAATTCAGCATCGCTAGACCCCACATCAAAGCCAGGAGAGGCGGATACCCACCACCACCCTTGAAATCTATAAGTTTTTTTACAGATAAAATGAATTCAAGTATAGAAATAGCACACTTTATATCATCATCGTTCGAATATTTCGCCATTTTTCCTAATTTTATCGCCATAAATTCTCCAAAAACTTTTGGATTTGAAGGGTCTTTTGACATTGCATATGGTATATATTCATACATCATTTCTATGGAATTTATAATATTTGATCTAAGCTGCTCTTGTACGCCATTTTTTATCATGTACTCGTCTAGTTTAGATGTTAAAAACTTCAGCCCCAATTCTGATCCAGCCTCCACAGGCGCACTCATTTCTGCCTCCATCTGTTGTGTAGATTAATTTTAATACCTATTAAAATCCATTTAAAGACGATTTCAATATTTAATACTTCTACATATACGCTATATCTATCTTATTGCGCCGGGTAATAATCCCACCCCATACACAAACCCACCCTCGCCCATCCCCACCGTCGCCTCCCGCACCTCGCCGCCCTCCATCGCCGCCTTCAGGAACTCCCGCGAAAGCGCCGGCAGAAGCGTGTTGGTGATGATGTTGTCGATCATGCGCCCACCGGAATCCGGGTCGTTGCACTGGGCGACGATATGGTCCACCACCGCGTCGTCATAGGCGAAGGCCGCCTTGTGGTTGTCGCGGATGCGCTTGCCGATTCGGTCGAGCTGCAGGCGAACGATCCCGCCCAGCATCTGCGGCGACAGCGGGTAATAGGGGATCGCCACGAGGCGGCCGATCAGCGCCGGCGGGAAAACCTTCAGAAGCTCGGGCCGCAGTGCCGCCGCCAGCGCCTCGGCGTCCGGCAGGTGCTCCGGGTTGCGCGCCAGGTCCATGATGAGGTCGGTCCCCACGTTGGAGGTGAGGATGATCAGTGTGTTCTTGAAGTCGATGCGCCGTCCGTTGCCGTCCTCCATGATGCCCTTGTCGAACGCCTGGAAGAACAGCTCATGTACGTCCGGGTGGGCCTTCTCCACCTCGTCCAGCAGCACCACGGAATAAGGCTTGCGGCGCACCGCCTCGGTGAGGCGCCCGCCCTCACCATAGCCCACATAGCCGGGGGGCGCACCCTTCAGGGAGGACACCGTGTGCGCCTCCTGGAACTCGCTCATGTTGATGGTGATGATGTTGGTTTCCCCGCCATAGAGCGCTTCCGCCAGCGCCAGCGCCGTCTCGGTCTTGCCGACGCCGGACGGGCCGCACAGCAGGAACACGCCGATGGGCTTGTTGGGATTGTCGAGCTTGGCCCGGCTGGTCTCGATGCGCTTGGCGATCATGGCGAGGCCGTGGCTCTGGCCGACCACGCGCCGGTTCAGGATCTCCGGCAGGGCGAGCACATTCTCGATCTCGTTCTTCATCATCCGGCCCACCGGGACGCCGGTCCAGTCCGAGATGACGGAGGCCACCGCCTGGGCATCCACATACGCGTGAATCATGCGCTTCTCGGTGGGGATGGCCTGAAGCTCCGCTGCCTTGGCGTCGAGCGCGGCCCGCGCCGCGTCGATGGCGCCCGGCGCCGCCTCCACCGGCTCGCCGGAGGGATCACCGGCGCGGTCGGTGGTTGCCGGAGCAGGCGGGTTCTCGGCTTCGTGGAGTTGGCCGCGCAGGGTGGCAACCTCCTCCACCAGCGCCTTCTCCGCAGCCCATTCGGCCTCCAGCGCCGCGATGGCGTCCTGAAGGCGCGCGGTCTCGGCGTCGATCTCCTCAACCCGCGCTACGCTGTCGATGCCGAGATCCCGGTCAGCGACGAGGGCCGCCTTCTCCTTCGCCAGCGCCTCCAGCATGACCCGCGCATCGGCGATGGCAGCGGGCGTGGTGGACTGGCTGATGGCGACGCGCGCGCAGGCCGTGTCCAGAAGGCTCACCGCCTTGTCGGGCAATTGGCGGGCCGGCACATAGCGCAGGGACAGGTCGACCGCCGCCACCACGGCAGCGTCGGAGATGCGCACCTTGTGGTGCTTCTCCATGGGGCCGATGACGCCGCGTAGCATGCGCGCGCAGCGCAGCGCATCCGGCTCGTCCACCTGCACCGGCTGGAACCGGCGGGTGAGCGCTGGGTCCTTCTCGATATATTGCCGGTATTCCGACCAAGTGGTGGCGGCCACCGTGCGCAGGGTGCCTCGCGCTAGCGCCGGCTTCATGAGGTTCGCCGCGTCGCCCGTGCCCGCCGCGCCGCCGGCGCCGATGAGGGTGTGCGCCTCGTCGATGAACAGGATGATGGGCGTGGGCGAGGCCTGCACCTCGTCGATCACCGAGCGCAGGCGCTGCTCGAACTCGCCCTTCATGGAGGCGCCGGCCTGCATCAGCCCGATGTCGAGGGCGACCAGGCGCACGCCCCTGAGTGGCGGCGGCACGTCGCCGCTGGCGATGCGCTGGGCGAGGCCTTCGGCGATAGCGGTCTTGCCCACGCCGGCCTCGCCGGTGAGGATCGGATTGTTCTGCCGCCGCCGCAGCAGCACGTCGATCACCAGGCGGATCTCCTCGTCGCGGCCGAGCACCGGGTCCATGCCGCCTTGGGCCGCCTTCGCGGTGAGATCCTGGGAGAAACGGTCGAGGGCGGTTTGCGCGCGAGCAGCCGTGCTGCCCGCCGCCGCGGAAGCGTTCGCATTCGCCGCGACGAGACCCGAACCGTCCATGGGCCGGAGCGTCTCTTCCTCTGAGCCGGCCCAAAGGGCGCGGTGCTCGGCGGCCACCGTGTCCGGATTGAGCTTGCCCAATTCCGGCGAGAGCGCCACCAGTTCGCGCCTGAGCTCCTTTGATTTCAGCGCCCCGACCAGGACATGGCCGGTGCGGATCTGGGTTTCGCCGAAGGCCAGCGTCGCATAGTGCCAGCCGCGGTCGAGGACGTCGGAAATGGCGTCGGAGACCCCCGGCATCTCGGTCTCGTTGCGCCGGAAGCCGTCCACGGTCCGGCCAATGTCGGCGATGATGCGGGGCCGGTCCAACTTGCTGCGGTCGAGGGTCAAGGTCAGGTCCACGGCGTCCTTCTGCAGGAGGTGGAACAGCCAGTGCGCCAGCTCGAGCTTGCGGTTGCCCGCGCTCTTGGCGTGGCGCAAGGCCTGGAAGAAGGCCTCGTAGCCGACGCGATTGAGTTTTCCGGCAATGGCTTCGAGGCTGATGTCCGCCATCTTGGTCACCTGGTGATTTCGTTATGCGGACGGTGCGCCGGACGGGATGTCCCGCCCCGCCCGCACCCGTTCCGCGAGATTGAAATGGGCGTCTGCCCGTTCGGCGCCGGCGTCAGCTTCGTCCGGGCGGGGCGCCAGCCAGGAGGTCCAGCCGAGCAGGCCTGCGCGGCCGAGGCGCGCCGTAGGAATGTCTCGCGTGCGGATCACCAGTTCGAGATCCCAGTCCATGGTCTCGCCGAGATAGAACAGCACAAGATCCGCCAGGGGCAGTGCGAGATCGCCCCGGGGCAGCAGCCGCTCATATTCCGCAAGGTTCCGGGTGCGGATCACGATGCGGATCTTGTCGGAAACGGTGAACACGTTTGATCCCAGCATGGCGTCGTCGCCGAGAGTGGCATTGGCCTGGCCGAGCCGGGTACGGTCAGCCCTGTCCATGGTGAGTCGCGCACCCACGAATTCCTCGACCCGGGCGTCGAGCCCGAGCCCGCCGGCTATGAGGAATTCCAGTCGCACGGCGGACTTGGCCGCCGGTCCTATCAGGCCGGCATGGGCGAGCTTCTGCGCATCCGGTACGGCATCGAGGCCACGATAGTGCGGCCGGCCGAGGCCGATCATGGAGCCGATGTAGTCCGCGAACCGGTCGTCGTCCGGCCGCTCGTGCTGGGCGATGGGCCGCGCGTCCGCCCAGGCCCGGAAGAACAGGGTAAGAAAGCGATGGTTGAGGATGTCGAGAAAGCGCGGAAACGCCTCGTCGCGCATTTCGACCCAGCTGAGCGCCTCGGCGGTGGTTGCCAGCGGCAGAGCGCCCTGCGGCCCCATAAGGCCGAGGAAGCGCACCAGAATGTGGAAGTTTCCCGCGGCGTCCCGCTGGACCCGATCGAGGTTGGAGGCGGGGAAATCCAGGTAGGGGTTTTGCCCCAGCCGGACGAAGTCGTCCCGCAGCGTGGCACTGCGGCCGATGCGCGGACGCCCGGCATGGACCCGCTCAAGCCGCCGCAGCACAGTGAAGAAATCGAACCGCCAAGGTTCGGCAATCAGATCGTCGGTCCAGCTCACAGGGGCCTCCTATAGCCGAGGCGAACGGGCCAGCGCATGATTTCGCCGCGCTCCACCGAGACGATCACAGTCTGTGTGAAGGTGTTGACGCTCACGTATTCGGCGAAGAAGCGGTCGAGCACAGCCCCCAGCAGGAATGCGCCCGAACCCTCAAACGCCTTTTCATCAAGGGTGACAAGGATTTCGAGACCGCGCGCGACGCCGACGCCCGTTTCCCGTCGCACCCGCCGCACGACGGGTCGGCTGTCGAGGGCGCGCACGCCGTCGATGCGGCGCTCCACCGTGGGGTCCCGCAGGCTGGCGAACAGAGCCAGGATCTCGCGCAGCGACTGGGCATTGTGCCCCGCGCCACGATCCAGCAGGCCCAGATGGTTGAGGCTCAACATGTTGATGAGCCGCCAGGTGACGGATCCGGTGGAGGCGGTTTCGGAACGCAGCCGCATATAGCTTGCCACCGGCTCGCTGGGCGGCGTCGGCCCGGCGACGCAGCGCAGTGGTAGGCGAACGTCCTCCAGCAGCTGAAAATCAGCGCCGCCAGTGCCCACCGGTAGGGACTCGGTGAGATGTCGGTTGGAGCACAGCGCCTTGAGGCTCAGCTCGAACACGCCCGGATCCTGGTCGAGGTCGCCAGTATCGATCAGGCTCAGGAACATTTCTGTGCCAGTATAGTCCGACGCGCGGCCATGCCGCCGCTCCTGCGACGAGCGGCGGCGGGGCAGACGGCGGATGGTATAGAATAGTTTCCCCGCGGGCGCGCTCGGATCGCGCGGCGCCGAATAAAGCGGAAGCACGGGCACCTTGTCGGCATGGCCAGGAAAATAGGCGAACACGTCTAGTAACCGGTGGGGCTCAAGATCGAGCGGGCGGCTGCGGTCGGGGACCACCTGATATTCGTGCTGGTTGCTCTTGACGGGAATTCGGTCGGTAGTCTTCTCGAACAAATTGATCGCCGGCGCCGCATAAAGACAGAACATCTCGCGGCTCACGGCCGCAGCCAGCCGCAGGCTGCTCTCAGAAAATAGAATGAAGATGTCGAACGATTTCGCGTTGATGCGCGATATCACCCTGTCGATCCGCTCAAGGCGGAAGCTGAGATATTTCCGGGGGAAGAGAAAATAGTCCTTCAGCAGGCTGAAGCCATGGAAGACCCGATTGTCGGATGGTGCCAGCGTCTCATGGTCGCCAAGGCCCAGCTGAGTGAGGCTCGCGGCTTCGGCTTCGATCACGACGGGATCGCCGAAGGCATCCAGATAACGCACGAACACGCGACGACGATGCGCGAACATCTGCTCGTAGAGAGCCGCGGCGTCGCCCTCCGCGCCGGCGAGATAGACGGGAAGGTCGCGCAGGCGGCAGGCGGCTGCGTGGAACGGCGGCTTCCGGCTGGCGTCGGCATCGCTCACCTCGTCCTCGGGCCGCGCCGCCATGCGGGTGGTGAAGCTGAGCCGCAGCCCGGCCCGGTCGCCCGTAACGGCCGGCAGGCCGAGCGCGTGGAGGGGGCCGGTGGCGGCGTGATACTCCGCACCAACGAGTTCCAGGGGCCAGAGGGTAATGTCGCTGCGCAGGGCATAGCGACAGGCGATGCGCCGGTCGCGCTCGACGAAGGTGGCGTCGAGATAGGCGCCGGCGTTGATCCGCCGCCCTTCGGTGAGGGCCGGGTCGCCGTAGAGCGGATCGACCGCCACGATCATGGCCGACGGGTGCGGCGCGAGAAAGCCGGGCACCAACTGCTCGAGGAGGTTTGACGTAAACTCGGGAAATTCGTGGTTGAGCTTCAGCTGCACCCGCGCGGCGAGGAAGGCTGCCCCCTGCAGCAGGCCGAGGATGGCTGGATCGGACGGGTCGTTGATCAGCCCCCCGAGGCGGTCGGCGATGCCCGGATATTCCTCTGCGAACTCCCTGGCCTGCTCCTTGAGCAGCCTCAGTTCTTGATCATATTGCTCGAGGAATTCGCGATCCATGTCGCAGCTACACCGGGTTTACGAGTATTTTTCCACTATCGAGCGCGATGTCGGCCACGAACTCGACTTCGATGTTCTGTTCGTTGAGGATCATTTCGGCGGTAATCAAAAACCTTATTTTCAGCTCATGCTTCTCCACGCTCGGGTCCCAGCGGACGTCGAGCGTCCGCGCCAGGATGCGGGGCTCGAAGCAGGCGAGCGCGGTCTCGATCTCGTCCACCACGTCGACGAGCCCCTCCTCGTCGATGGTCCGATGGACGATGTCGGGGATGCCGAAATTGAGGATCGAGCGCGGCACCTCGTCCAGTCCGGCCAAGTTCTGGGTGGACCCGAGATTGATCGTATTCAGCATGGTTTCCACATCACGGACCACTTCGGCGCGCAGCACCGTCTCGTTGACGCTGGCCCGGGCTGCTGCGCGGCGCCCGGCAATCACGCGCAACCCCGATTCGTCGCGCTCATCCAGCACCTGTCGGGCGTCCCGCGCGACGAAGGCCGCACGGAAGGCGTGCATCAGGGGCTGCCCCAGGCGCAAGGAATCACGTGGCCGTCTCATGGGTCAATACCTCAACGGCGAGAGGGGGCGCCGGTACTCAATCCCCTGTGTGCTGTCCCGGCCGGGTACCACCGCCCCGGACGCCGCAGCCATCCGGAAGGCGGCTCGGGAGCAGGCTGTCGACCGCGGATGAGGTTCTTCCGCGGTCGAGCGCTCGGGTGATGAGCACAGGAGCCAAGGTGTAAGACGACGCACGACGGTGTCGCCGCGCGCTGCCATCACGGCATGCCTGCTGTCCCCGGTCGGGTGTGTTGGTCCCCTTGCTTCCGTGTCGTGCGCGCGCCGCAAGCCGTCCATGGCGTCGTCAGACCTCTTTGTTCTCCTTGCAGTTCCAGCCGTAATCGTTGCCGTCGCCAGCTGCGCCGGTGTCCTTCTGTGATTTGTAATAAGCTTTGTATTCGGAGAAGCTGAATTGGACGTTTTCCGTGAATACGCCGCCGCCGCCGCCGCCGCCAAAATTGATCGACGTGACGAAGACTTCTTTGAACTCGATTTTATAATAGACCATGGCCTTCCCATCGCCGCCGGTCTTCGGAAGCTCGAAAATGCCCTTGCTGAAATGTTTGCCCTTGAGCAGGAACTGGGCGAGCGGCGTACTCGAGAGATCCACCTGCTTGGTAAAGCTGAAGTTGTGGACGTGCCCTTTCGTGGCTCCGGAGCCGCTGCCCGCATGAGGGTTGCTCGGATTGTCCAGCCCCCAGCTCCACGCCAGAACATCGATCCACTCCTTGTGGTCGGAATCGAGGGATTCCCCCTTCAGGCCTTCGATTTTCAGAAAGCCACAAACTTCCGCTGCCATAGATCGCCTCCATTGTCCCAACCTGCGGCACCGATAAGCCTCATCAGCCAGCCGCGCCATAATCCGGCGGCGCCCCTCTCGGGCCGCCCAAGCCTTGCCTGACCACCTGGCAGGCAAGGATGCCCGCCCAAGTCCCTTTTTGATCGGTGCTGACGCTCCTAGCGCCGGCCAGAGGCGAGCGAAAGCTCAGTACCGCCCCAGTGCCGTCCGAACTCGATGCCTGCGGCTTCCGTTCGCGGCGCCCCGCCAAGTGCGGCACCCCATTGCGCCGCCGCGTTGCCCCGCGCCTCAGCTCGGAGGACGCAGCCGGGACACGAGGCTCAGGCCGATATCCATGCCTTCCAACTGGAAGTGCGGACGCAGATGAAAGCTCGCCCGGTAATAGCCGGGATTTTCCTCGTCGGCCTGCACTGTCACCCGGGCGGCCGACAGTGGCTTGCGCGCTTTCTGCATTTCCGACGAGATTTCGGGATTGGGATCCACATAAAGGGTGATCCATTGCTGAAGCCACCGCTCCAGCTGATCGCGCTCCATGGTGGAACCGATCTTGTCCCGCACCATGCACTTCAGATAGTGGGCGAAGCGGGACACTGCGAACATGTAGGGCAACCGCGACGACATGTTATCCGACGCCGTCATGTCCGGATCATCGTATTTGTGCGGGCGATAGACCGACTGCGCTCCGATAAAGGCCGCCTTGTCCGTATTCTTGCGGTGGATAAGCGGAATAAGTCCGGACTTCGCCAGTTCCGCCTCGCGCCGGTCGCTGATGGCAATCTCGGTGGGACATTTCAGGTCGACGCCGCCGTCGTCGGTCGGGAAGGCATGGGCCGGCAGGTTGATGACCGCGCCTCCGGATTCGACGCCGCGGATGCGGGTGCACCAGCCCCATTCCTTGAAGGCGCGATTGATGTTCACGCCCATGGTATAGGCCGCGTTCATCCAGGCATAATTGCGCCCGTTGTGGCCGTCCGTCTCTTCCTCGAACGCAAACTCCTCCACCGGCTCGGTCTTCGCCCCGTAGGGGACGCGAGCGAGAACCCGGGGCATGCACAGGCCGAAATAGCGCGCGTCGATGGAGTCTCGTAGGCTCTTCCAGGCCGCATACGCCGGAGTGTCGAAGACCTTGGACAGGTCGCGCGGATTGCTGAGCTCAGTCCAGCTGTCCATTCCGAGCAGGGTTGGTTCCGCCGCCGCGAACAGCGGGGCGTGGGCCGCCGACGCGATGCGGGAGAGATCACGCATCAACTGCACGTCGACGGGCAGGTGATTGAAGGTATAGTCGCAGATGAGACAGCCGTAAGGCTCCCCGCCCAGCTGGCCGAACTCCTGTTCATAGACCTTCTTGAACAGGGGGCTCTGGTCCCATTTTGCTCCGGGGTAGGCGCGCAGATCGCGGTAGAGCTCCATCTTCGAGACGTTCATGACGCGGATCTTGAGGTCTGCGTCCGTCTCCGAATTGGTGACAAGATAATGCAGCCCCCGCCAGGCACTTTCGATCTGCTGGAACGGCGGTGCATGCAGGATCTCGTTCACCTGCTCGGTTAGCTTGCGGTCGATGCGGGCGATGATCTCCTCGATCGTGTCGAGGACGTCTTCCCGGATCACGCTCTGATCCTGCAAGGCCACGGTCACCAGAGTGGAAACCGCGTTTTCCACCTCCGTTGCGTCGCGTTCGGTCCTGGGCTTGAAGCTCTGCTTGAGCAGGGCCTCGAATTCCCCGACCACCGCCTCGGAGGCGGGTACGGTCTGTTCCTGGCGGGCCTCGACGCTCATTGCCCCAGCTCCTTCGCCTCTTCACCGGTCCCGCCCGCGGCGGGGCGCTCGCTGAGGGCGCGCATCAGATCCTTGTCCGACAAGAGTTTCTTCAAGGCGTCCTCGGCCGAAACCTTGCCGTCCATGTAGCGCAGCAGGTTGGCGAGCTGCGTGCGCGCCTCCAGCAGCTTGGCGAGGGCGGGAACCTGACGCGCCACCTGCGCTGGGCTGAAATCTTCCATCTTGCTGAAGGTGAGCTTCACCGATAGCTGGTCGCCCGGGGCGTCCGTCAGCCTGTTGTCGACGCGGAAGGCGACGGCCGGCTGGATAGCCGCCATGCGTTTCTCGAAATTGTCCATGTCGATGTCGAGGAAATTGCGCTCCGCGAGTTCCGGCTTCCCCACCTCGGAGGCATTCCCGGACAGGTCCGCCATCACGCCCATCACGAAGGGAAGCTCCACGAGCCTGTTGGCGTCGTACGGATCCTCATAGGTGATGTGAACGCGCGGCTTACGGTTGCGGGAAATGAACTTTTGGCCACTGTCTGACACCGTCGAGCCCCCATCAACATGTGCGAGGTGAGATGGTAAACAAGATGTGGAGTATTGCAAGCGCTACGGGATGCACCACAATTGCATTATACGCTTCTTGCGTGCGGTGATGCCGCAAAGCACGAGATGAATAACAACTATATTGTAGGCGTTCAATTAATTTTTAAATTGTCGCTGCAGATGATATTTGAAATCGACGGAGGTAGCAGGGGCGTCGTTCCCAGATCAGTCGTTCCCCTTCATTGCCCTGAGTGCATCTTCGGTGAACATGTCCCTGAGCAGGGCGGAAAAATCGCGAACGGCAAGATCCCGGGCGCGAGCCAGCAGGAGTGGGACGGGGTTGGACGGCTCGGCTGCGCACAGAAAGCTGGCGACCTGATCGAGCATGCGTTGCGCCTCTTCCCTGGTCTCGATCAAAGGCACGCCGACCTCGTCGAGGGCGTCGGCCCCGTCGTCGTTCGAGGCCTCCTGCGCACCGCTAAGATGCTCGAGCGGGAGGCGAAAAGCGTTGGTTCCAAAGCGTATTTCTGCACGCGCTGCATGGTCTGGTACAATCAGCCGTAGAACTTCGAAGAATGGCTTCCCCATGAGCTGGCGCGCGAAGCGAACCACCGCCAATGCGGGGTTCGATGGCTCACAATGCTCGAAATAGGCTTCCGTCGCGCGCAATCCGGTGATGGCTTCGGCCCGGCTCGCCAAGGCGGCGACGGGGCGGGTGGCGATCGGGGCCGGGACGTCCGCGTCCGTTGCGCCGGTCTCCCCCTCGTCCGTCGGCGAAACGGGCGACGGGGGGCGGTAGACTGGGTCGATCCGCGCGAGCTGCGCATCCAGGAATCCAATGATATCCCTTGCCGTCTTCTCCAGCACGGCCAGTCGGATCCGCGCTTTTTCGCCGCCGCCCGCCATGGTCGCCGCATCAATGCCGTCAATGGCCGCCACCACCCCCGCGAACAGGTCGTGACGGTCCCGCACAGCCTTTGCGTCCTGCTCCAGGAATACCCGCTCGATGGTGTCGAGATCGACCGCGGCCTCGCCCTCGCGCGGGGTGATCTTGCCGGTGCCGATTTGGACCATGCGGTACGTGACGGGCCCGGTCCGGCGGCTCTCCGCCAGCGACAGATACTGAAGTGGAATGACCACCTGGGGCAGGTCGTCCAGCGCCATGAGCGTTCCCAGGCGCAGATCCAGCCGTCCGTTGTCCGGCCGGGGGTGGACGTGCTCCCAGCGCTCGGCGAGTATCTGGGCGATGATGCCAAGGGCGTTGGCAAATGCCGCGAGATCACGGTCCAGGGCCGCAAGCTTGGCGTAGATCACCAGCAGGCGCAGGTCCCGGGTGCGGCGCGAAAGCGCGCGGACGGTGTCGAGCTCAGCCCGATAATCAATCTGATCGCGCTTGAAGGCGAAGAATGACATGGGCAGCTCGCCCTCGATGCGGGCGAGGAAGCTCGAAAACTCGATGTCGAAAGTCGCATCCAGGTCAGGGCCGCACGGCTGGTCTGCCGACAACGGCTGGCAGAACACCTCAGCGTCGAGCAATGCCATGCGCCTCTCCTCTCCACTGTCGAAGGCCTCGCCCGGGAGGCTTGCTTTGATTATCCGGCGCGGTCAATACTGGTTGCCATCCGAACTTTTCGGGAAGATCGCGGAGGGGCGGGTAACGGTCTGGATGACGGTCGGCGCATCAGGGATTTAGTCCTCCTGATGCGTCGTGTCGCGATGGATCGCTTTCGATCTTTTCGCATGGCGCGCAGCCGAGGGGGAGTGTGCTCGTGAGCCTGGATCAGAAGAACCGCATGGCACGATTGCGGACTCCTCTCGGCGACAATACCCTCGTCCTTAGCCGGTTTCATGCGCAGGAAGGCATCAGCGAGAATTTCGAAATCAGTGTCGATGCACTGAGTGAAGAAGAAGACATCAATCTCGACTCCGTCATCGGACATGCGTGCGTCGTCACGCTGAATACCTATGGCGATCGGAAAAGATACTTTAATGGCATTCTGGTGGCTGCGCAATGGACCGGCATCCGCGAGGGCTTGTACAGCTATCGCCTGATCCTGAGGCCGTGGCTTTGGCTTTTGTCGCACACCACGGACTGCCGTTTTTTCCAGGAGATGACGGCGCCGGACATTATCCGCAAGATTTTCGACGATGCCGGCTTTTCCGATTTTGAATTCAAGACCACGCAGAATTATCCGAGCATGGAGTATTGCGTACAGTACCGCGAGACGGATTTCGCCTTCGTTTCTCGGCTCATGGAGGAGTTTGGGCTTTATTATTATTTCAAACACACCACAGACAAGCACCTCCTGGTGATCTGCGACGCGATGAGTGCCCACGACCCCCTCCCGGGGGGCGGGGAGCTTGCCTTCATCCCCCTCACCGGTGCCTATGTGCGGGAGCGGCAGCATATGCACCAGTGGTGCAGCGAGCGGCGCTTCCGGTCGGGCCGGTTCGTCGTCAACGATTATGATTTTGAAAAGCCGAACACCAAGATCGAGGCCGAGCGACAGGGCAATGAGACCTACGGCAAATCCAGGCTCGAGGTTTACGATTATCCAAGCCGCTACAAGGAACAGAGCCAGGGTGAGACCTTCGCCAAGGTGAGGCTGGACGCCGAGCAGGCCTACGATCACCGCCGCCTCGCCTCAGGCGATGCGCCGTGCCTTGCCGCGGGTGTCAAGTTCACCCTCAAGGAGCACCATCGCAACAGCGAGAACGTCGAGTATCTGGCGATCCGCGCCAGCCACAGCATCTCGGAGCAGTTCTATCGCGCGACCGGTGGGCCGACAGCGGACAAGACGAGCTACCAGGGCTCCTATGTCCTTGTCCCCACATCCCGCCCGTTCCGCGCGCCGCTGGTGACTCCGAAACCGGTGGTCCACGGCATCCAGACCGCCAAGGTGGTCGGCGAGAAGGGCGAGGAGATCACCGTCGACAAATACGGGCGCATCAAGGTGCAGTTCCACTGGGACCGGGAGCGCAAGCAGTCCTGCTGGATCCGCGTCGCCGAAGTTTTCGCCGGCGGCTCCTGGGGCGGTGTATTCCATCCGCGCATCGACCAGGAAGTGGTGGTCGATTTCCTGGAGGGCGATCCCGACCGCCCGCTGGTGGTGGGGGTGGTCTACAACGCCGCAAACATGGTTCCCTACGACCTGCCCGGCAACAAGACCATCAGCGGGTGGAAGACTCGCTCGTCCAAGGGTGGGGGCGGCTACAACGAACTGATCTTCGAGGACAAGAAGGGGTCCGAGCAGGTCCGCATGCACGCGGAGAAGGACCACGACGTCACCATCCTCAACAAGCAGACGGTCACGGTCGGCGACAAGTTCAAGCCCGCCACGGGCAGCGCCTCGCACCAGACCGACGTCAAGAATGGGGATCTGGTGGTGGATGTGGTGAACGGAGAGATCCGGGTCACCGCCAAGGTCAAGATCGAGCTCAAAGTCGGCAACAGCACCCTGACAATCGACCCCACGGGCATCACCCTCGAAGCGCCGACGATCTCCGTCAAGGCGCAGGCGGCCTGCGTCATCCAGGGACTGCCCGTGAAGATCAACTGAGGCACGCATTATGACGCTCCGGTTTCCGGTCCTTCGCGGCCTCTACGAGGCCTTTCCGACCGCCGTGGATGACGTGGGCATTCCTGCCGGTGACGATGATTGCCTGGACCTTCTTGGGTCGTTGGCAACGGCGGCGGCATGGACGGCGGCCATCTCGCTCTGTGCCTACATTCTGCCGCGTCGCGAGGCGGTGTGGTGGGGCTGCCAGTCGTTACGCGCGATGCAACCGCCCTCGCCGCACGAGGCGGTGATCCTGGAGGTTGCGGAAGCCTGGGTCCGTCGGCCCGACGAACCACAGCGGCGCGCCGCGCTGGACCTCGGCACGCAATCGGACGCCTCTCTTCCGGCCACGTGGATGGCGTTCGCCGCCGCCTGGTCGGGCGGCAGCATCGTTCCGCCCGAATATGCCTGTGTCCCTGCTCCACCCGAGCAGACCGCTCGCTCAGTGCGCGCCGGCCTGATGATCGCGGTGGCGCAGTTGCCCGAGGATCTCGCCCGCGACATCCTGAAGCCCTGCATGGACGCCGGCATCCAGATCGTCAGCGGCCCAAGATAATCGCTGCAGTCCGCGAAGGCAGGCTCGCGTCGGGTGGGGCTGCTCGTCGTCAAGAGTTCGGGGATGTTGCAGGCTGTATGACCGCGATGATCCGGCTTCAAGGAAACCGCTCCGAGGACTCAATCGCCAATGATGACAGTTGGGCAGCCGAGGACGATTTTGTCGGGCGGGCCCACGGGTTCGATGATGGTGTCGCCCTGACGGCAGGCCGCGAGCCCGTTGATGAGCACAGTCGGCGAACCGTCGACGACGACGCCCGGCCCGTGGGGTGGGAGCGGCAGCGGAGTCGTGCAGGCGTGAATATCGGCGCCCCCGGCAATGCCCGAGATCATGGATCCCATGCTGGCGGCGGCTGCCGCCTTGGTGGCCTCCTCAGCGGCTTTGGCGGCCGCAAAGCCCGGCGTTCCGGCGACGGCGAGCGTCGCCGTCTCCGCCGCCGTGATCGTCGCATCGGACGTTGACTTCGCCGCCTGAATAGCCGCCGCTCCGGCCGCCAGGACGCCACGCCAAGCCGGTTTGCCGCCAATGATTACATCTACGCTACCAGGTCCGGGCGTTAGCATCCCGGGAATTGGGTGAGCAACCAGGTCGAGGATGCGGGCGGCGGGACCTTTCGGCACTCGATCATCTCCTTCACGGCTCACCCTTCATCTGGTTCCGCCGAGCTTAAGCCCAATGGCCCATAATGTTGACACATTCGTTATTGGTATAAGCCCGCGCTGCGCCAAAGTAATATGCTATCTGTATCGGTCAAAGACCGAGGCTGTTGGTATAAGCCATCATGGGAGGCCAGTCCGCATCTCACTTGAACAGGGAGGGTGGGCCTGATTTATTTAAATCGAGCGCCCAAGGCACTTTGAACCGCATTCCGGCGACCCTATCGCCGGCCGTAATGACCACGTTATTCACACAAGGCGCCAGTCGCCATCCTGCTCCGCTCCATGGTGGACGACGTCAGACAATACCAAGTGAGAATGAGCCTTGATTCCGCCAGTCGGCGGATATTCGAAATTTCGCATTGTTCAATCCTCACAATGTTGCGTTACAACATGCCAGAGTTTGGCCAACGGAGAAGAGCGGAATCATCTGTTACAATTGAAAAGTAGCCATTCAAGTATCGAGGAAGGTAGAGATGGCGGCGCTCACCCTCAGAATCGAGAATTTCACTTCGCTTCCGGACGGGGGGGCGCTCTCCTACACCGTGACAGGTGCGCGCGGCTTCGACATCGGCCGTGACAGCTATCTCGACTGGACTCTGCCCGATCCCACCCGTTACATCTCCAGCAAGCATTGCGAGGTGCGGTTCCAAGATGGCGGCTACGTTCTTTATGACGTGTCCACCAACGGCACCTTCCTGAACAACAGCGACCGGCGCATGCACGGTCCGCACCCGCTGTCCAACGGTGACCGTATTCTCATCGGCAACTACATCGTCGTGGCAGAGGTCGATCAGGCGGATCGCCTGCTCCACCCGCCGGCGCCGGTACCAAGTCCAGCGGACGGGGCCGGCATCTGGGAGTCGGAAGGGGCTGCGCCGCCCGCCAGCCGCAGCGAGATCGTGCCAGCCTCGTCGAATCGGGCACGCCAGCCCGACTTCCTCGATTGGGCTGTGGATATTCCGGTCCGTGCTGACCCGCCGCCGCAGGCCGAGCCGCGGTCCATAGCGGAACCACCGAAGCGCTCAATCTGGGTGGATTCCTCGCCGACCGGCGCGTGGGCCTTGTCCGAACCGGCTCCGCCTCGCCCTCCTGCCCCAGCATTGCTCCGAAGTGCCGGCGAAGAAAGTGCACATTCCCCCACGCCGGCTCCGTGCCAGCCGCCCCCGTCAAGCCCGATACCCCACGGCGCGAGCGCGGCTACCGCGCCGACTCCTGGCGAAGCCATGGTGGCGCTGGCGCGGGGCGCAGGGGTACCGGTAGAGGCTTTCACCCGCCGGGACAGCATCAAGGTGCTGGAGGAGGTGGGCGCTACGCTACGCATCGTCGCCGAGCACATGATGCGTTTGTTGTCAGCCCGCTCCAGCGTCAAGCGCACCATCCGCAGCACGGAGCACACGACCATCGCGGCGGTGGACAACAATCCGTTCAAATTCTCTCCAAGCGTCGAGGACTCGCTGCGTATTGCATTCGGGCCACCGACCCGCAGCTACCTGAACGGCCCGACGGCCTTCACGCGCGGCTTCGAGGACATCGGCAATCACCAGTTGCGCGTGTTCACTGCCATGCAGCAGGCGCTGGCGAAGCTGGTGGAGGATCTCGACCCCGCCGTCATCGATGCCGCGTGCGGCGCGGAAAAGGGGGTCTCCGCGCTCCTGTCCTCCCGCAAGAGCCGGCTGTGGGACCACTATGCCGCGACCTGGCGGGCAAAATCCCAGTACAGCGAGGAGGGAATTGTAGGTTTGTTCCTGCATTATTTCTCCGAATGTTACGACAGACTCGGAGAACGCGATCGCGTTCAAAGATAGCACGAGGCTCCGCCAACGCGTACCTACGGGAACCGACGATGTCCTGGCACAGCAAGGTTTTGTGGTCGGAGGGCCTCTTCCTCAAGCCGCAGCATTTCCAGCAGTCCGACCGCTATGTGGAAGAGTTGCTGGAGGCCCGCGTGCGGCGGGTCACGCCTTATCCGTGGGGCTTTGCCGCGCTTGAGATTGACCGTGACCTGGCCGAGCAGTCCCGCTTCGGACTGCGCCGCGCGGCGGGGGTGATGCCGGACGGCACACCGTTCGACCTGCCGGATCAGACGCCCGCTCCGGAGCCTATCGACATTCCGGCCGGTGCCGCCAAGCAGATCGTGTGGCTTACCCTGCCGCTTGAGGCGGTGAACACCCGGGAGGTGGACTGGCGCGAGCGGGAAAGCGCCTCCCGCTTCTATGCGGCGCCGGAGATCTTCATCGATTCCACCTCGGACCTCAGGCAGGAGGAAACCATCGACGTCGCGCACCTGAGACTGGCCCTGGACCTGCGCCGCGCGCCAAAGCCCGGATATGTCAACCTCGGCGTGGCCCGTATCCTTGAGGTACGCGACCGCACCGTGCTGCTCGATGAGAAATATGTCCCGCCGCTGCTCGTCACCACCGCGAGCCCGGTGGTCCAGGGCTGGGAGGATCGGGTGGTGGGCTGGATCGACACCAAGCTTGAGGAGTTGGCGCGTTATGCTGCGGATCCGACCTCGGGCGGCGGCCTGCAGAATGTGGACTACCTAATCCTGCAACTTCTTAACCGAACCATACCGGTGTTCCGCCACCTGCGAGGCTCGGCCTACGTGCATCCCGAGCGCCTGTACGAGGAGATGCTCCGCCTCGCCGGCGAACTCGCCACCTTCGCCGCCCCCGACCGCCGGGCGCGAAGCTATCCCGTCTACGATCACGACGACCTCGAAGGTGTGTTCGCGCCGGTGGTTCGGGACATCCAGGACTATCTCAGCGCCCGGCTGGGGCGGCGGGCGATCCGC
Organism: Xanthobacter oligotrophicus; assembly: GCF_008364685.1. Taxonomy (GTDB): domain Bacteria; phylum Pseudomonadota; class Alphaproteobacteria; order Rhizobiales; family Xanthobacteraceae; genus Xanthobacter; species Xanthobacter oligotrophicus. Next base: position 208,866 of record NZ_VTTL01000001.1, on the reverse strand, counting down.
CTCGAGATCATCGAGCGGGCCGCCAATGCGTTCATCTCGGTCATCCGCGACCGGTCGCTGTTCCGCAACGCCACCTTCGTGCTCGAAGTGGCGGCCGACCGGCCTCTCGGCGACATCCAGCTCCAGTTCCCGCACCTGTTCAAGGTCGGCCCCAACTCCAAGATGAACGAAATCGTCAACGCACATCTTCCGGGCGTGCCGCTGGTGCATCTGCCGACGCCGCCGACCCAGATCCGTACGCTGACCGACCACGTCTATTTCTACCTGGACAAGACGTCTCCCCTCTGGGGCGATTTCAGCACGGCCACCTCCATCGGCATGCATTTTTCGGGCGACTGGCCAGGCCTATCGCTTGAACTGTGGGCCGTGCTCGAGGATCGGCGATGAGCGACGACCCGTTCGACGATCGTCAGGATCGGACTGTCTTCCGGCCGAATCCGGGGGGACGGCGGCCCACCACCCCGCAGCCTCCCTATCCGGCTCCTGCCGGCGGTCCGGGCACGGGGCCGGCCCCGACGGCGCCGCAGGTGGCGGCACCGCTGTCGCCGAATCCCCGAGACACCTGGGGGGTGCCCGGCGGCGACGCGGCGCCGGCGTCGGCCTTTCCACGCCCCGCACTGCTGGAGCGGGCGCAGATGACGCTGCCGCACCAGAACCAGATCATGCGGGCCGCGGGTCCCCTGCTGCTGCTGCTCGGCCGCCTGCGCATTGCTTTGATGCGGGCGTCCTTCGCCGAATTGATGCAGCACGCCGCCGACACCATCACCGCCTTCGACGCAGAGGTGCGCCGCGCGGGATTGCCCGAACCCCAGGTAAATGCGGCGAAGTATATCCTATGTGCCACCGCCGACGACATCGTGCAGCACATCCCCAACGAGGATCAGCACGTCTGGGCACAGTATTCCATGCTGAGCCGTTTCTTCGGTGAGCGCATCGGCGGCGTGCGCTTTTTCCAGGAACTGGAGAAGGCCATCGCCGATCCGACGCACAATGGGGATCTGCTCGAACTGCTCCATGTCTCCCTGGCCCTCGGCTTTCAGGGCATGCATCGCACCACGCCCAACGGGCAAGCGACGCTGCAGGGGCTGCAACGGCGCACCTATGAGGTCATGAAGAGCGTGCGCGCGCGCACGCCCGAGGAATTGTCGCCCCGCTGGGTCGGGCTCGACATCCGCTCGCGCCAAGGCCAGGCGCGGGTGCCGTTCTGGGTGGTGGGCGCGCTGGTGGCGGCAGGTCTCGCCGCGCTCTATCTCACTTATTGGTCGCTTTTGTCCGGTGACGCGGAGGTGGCCGCGCACGAAATGACCGGGTTGCACCCGCCGGTGGAGATGGCGTTGTACCGGCGCGTCCCGACGCCCCCTCCGCCACCGCCACCACCGTTTCCTCCACCATCCCCGTCGCGCCAGCCCACCCAGCTTGAGCGCATCCGCGCCCAGATGGCGCCGGAGATCGCCGCAGGCGAGGTGTCTGCCGACGCGGTGGGTTCCCGCATCGTGATCCGCGTCGCCAACGGGCTGCTCTTCGATTCAGGCAAGGCGCAGGTGCGTCCCCAGTTCGCGGCTGTCGCAGCCAAGCTCGCCGGCATGCTGGAAAAGGAGCCTGGGCCCATCCGGATCGTCGGCCATACGGACGACGAGCCGGTGTCCAGCGGTCGCTTCAAGTCGAACTTCGAGCTGTCGGTGGCGCGTGCCAGGGCGGTGGCGGGCGACCTGAAGCCGCACCTTTCCGATCCCGGCCGGCTCGTTTCAGAGGGGCGCGGCGAGGACGAGCCGGTGGCGCCCAACACCACGTCCCAGAACATGGCGCGGAATCGGAGGGTGGAGATCTGGATCGACCGGGCCGATTGAGGCGGGACTAACCGACGGGATAGGCAGGAGCGGATATGGGGCGCAACCTTTGGCTAAACCTAGCGGCAATCGGTGCTGGCGTCGCCGCGCTGGTGGCCGTCATCTGGTATGCGGCGCCGCTTCTGGCCTTGGGCGGGTATCACCCGTTCGAGAATGAGGGGGTGCGGCTTGCCGGCATCGTGATTGTCTGCCTTACCGGCATGGGTTATGCCGCTTACTATGCGCTGGAGCGGATGAAGGCGACGCGCGCCCTCGGAGAGGCCATCACCGAGGCTCAGGACGAGGACGACAGCGCCGTCCTCCAGGACCGGATGAAGGATGCCCTCGCCACGCTCAGGTCCGCCGGGGGCAAGGGCGACGTCCTCTATGATCTGCCCTGGTACGTCATCATCGGTCCGCCGGGCTCCGGCAAGACGACGGCGCTCATCAACAGTGGCCTCACATTTCCCCTGGCAGCCGGGCGCACACCGGCCGCCATCGCGGGGGTCGGCGGCACGCGCTACTGCGACTGGTGGTTCACGGAGGACGCCGTCCTCATCGACACGGCGGGCCGCTATACCACGCAGGATTCCAACGCCATCAGCGACCGTAGGAGCTGGTTCGCCTTCCTCGGCCTTCTGAAGAAGAGCCGGGCTCGGCAGCCCATCAACGGTGTCATCGTCGCCATCTCCATCGAGGATCTCGTCAGCCTGGACGATGCGGAGATCACCGCCCATGCGGCGGCGGTGCGCGGCCGGCTTCTGGAGCTGCACGAGCGGCTGAAGATAGACTTTCCGGTCTATGTCCTGTTAACCAAGATGGACCTCATCGCTGGCTTCACCGAATTCTTCGCCGACCTCGGCGAGCTGCAGCGTCGCATGGTGTGGGGTGCCACCTTCCAGAACCCGAAGAAGAATGAAAACCTGGTGGGCCGTGTACCCGAGGAGTTCGATGCCCTGGTGGAGCGGCTGACGCAATTTTTGCCCGATCGCCTTCAGGGCGAGAACGATCCCACCGGCCGACTGCGCATCTTCGGCTTTCCCGCCCAGGTCTCCACCCTGAAGCCGCCTGTGGTGAATTTCCTCGGGCGCATCTTCGAGCCGACCCGCTATCACGCCAACGCCGCGCTTCGGGGCTTCTACTTCACGTCCGGAACCCAGCAGGGCACGCCCATCGACCGGATCATCGGGTCGCTGTCCCAGTCCTTCGGGGCCCAGGCGGTCGGGGAAGGTTACCTCTCCGGTGGGGGCAAAAGCTATTTCCTGAACGATCTGGTCCGCAAGGTCATCATCGGCGAAGCCGGCTGGGTCTCCACCGACCGCGCCGCGGTCCGCCGTCGTTTCCTCCTGACTACTGGCGGCTATGTGGCGCTGGCCGCCATCACCGCAGCCGGGGTGGCAGCGTGGACCACGAGTTTCACCCGCAATGAGCGGCTCATCGCGACCACGGTCGATGAGGTGGATAAATACAAAGCACAGGCGGCGCCGGCGCTCGCCCGCACGCTGGTGGACGAGCGCCAGTTCGAGCGCATCCTGCCACTGCTGGAGGATCTGGCCCGCATGCCGACGGGCTATGCCTCCAAGGATGAGCCCGCGCCCCTCGCGGAAGGCTTCGGCCTGTCGCAGCGCGAGCGGCTCACGTCGTCGGCGCAGGTGACCTATCGGGCCGCGCTAGAGCGCTTCCTGCGTCCGCGCTTACTGTTCCGCCTTGAGGAAGTGCTCGACGGCGCCCGCGCCAACGCGGCCGGCATCGACCGCAACAGCCTTTACGAGGCCTTCAAGGTCTATCTGATGCTCGGCGCCCAGGGGCCGGTGGACAAGGGCATCATCCTCGACTGGATGCGCCAGGACTTTGCCACGCGGCTCTACCCGGGCCCCGAAAAGGCGGGGATGCGCCAGGCCCTGGCAGACCACATCGCCGCCATGCTCACGCTCGACACCGGAGGCGGCGCGGCCATCGCGCTGAATGGTCCGCTGGTGCAGGATATCCGACAGACGTTGGTGCGCATGAACGTGGCCGAACGGGCCTACCAGATCCTGAGGTCCCGCGCCCACAGTGGCCGGATCAAGGAATGGAACCTCTCCCGGGTCGGCACCGACATGGCGACGGTGTTCACCACCACCGCTGGTGCTCCGCTGGATCAGGTTCGCATCCCCGGCTTTTACACCTATGCCGGGTTCCAGGCGGGTCTGATCGACGCGTTGCCTGACATTGCGAACCAGCTCGAGAAAGACCGCTGGGTGTTGGGCGAGGCGGGCCAGCAGCCGGTGGTGGGCGCGCAGTTCGACACTCTGGCCGATGACATCCTGAAGCTCTACGCGCGGGATTTCATCAAGGCCTGGTCGGACGCGCTCTCCCTGTTGCGAATCAAGCCGCTGACCCAGGACAAGCCGCAATACCTCGTGCTTTCAGCCTTGTCCGCCGCTGCTTCTCCGCTGAAGCAGATCCTCGAAGAGATCCGCATTCAGACCCAGCTGTCGCGTCTCCCCAAGCCCGCGGCCGAGGCCGTGGAGAAGGCGGCTCCGGCTGGCCGGCCGGCGGTGGTCTTCTCCACCGACGCCTCGGCCGGGCGCGCCATAGAGGACTATTTTCGTCCATTCTATGCTGCCGTGGAAGTCACTGGCGGTATGCGTCCGGTGGACCGGGCCGTGGGCCTGTTCGGCGACACTTACAATGGCCTCGTGGGGGCACTGAGCGAGCCGGGGCGGTCTAACCAGATGACTGCGTCCACTCGCGAGAGCATCCGCGGCCTGCGTTCGCTCAGCGGCCAGTTTCCGCCCCCTTTTCGAGAGATGCTGCGCGCCGCAACGGACGACTTGGAAGGCAACGTCGCGGTGGTGGTGGTGGGCGATCTCCAGAAGAGCCTCGCGGAAAACGTGACGCAGGCGTGTCAGCAGGTTGTTGCTGGCCGTTATCCATTTACTAGAACGTCGGATCGCGATGTATTGCCGCTTGATTTCGGCCGGCTATTCGCGCCCGACGGGATCATGGACCGCTTCTATAAGGAGGAACTCGCCACCCTTATCGACACCGGGAAGGCGGACTGGACGTGGCGGCAGGAGAGCAAGGTCGGAGCCCTTCTGTCAAACGCGGCTCTACGCGATTTCCAGCGGGCGGCGCAGATCCGGGACATTTTCTTCGCGCAGGGCGGCAAGCAGCCGGGTTTCAGCTTCGCCCTGCTGGCGCTCACGCCGAGCGCAGCGGACACGGTCGTGACCCTCGATGTGAACGGCGTCCATATCCCATCGCCGCAGCTCGCCGCCCCGGCGCAGCCCGCCCTTTTCGGGGCTCCTCCGCCACAGCCACAGCCGGCGCGCCCTGCGGTTCCGATGCTGGTGCAGTGGCCGGATCCTTCTGGCATTGGCCGCGTCGCGCTGGTCGCCACCTCCGCGGCCAATCCGGCGTCGAGTTTCACACTCATGGAGCGTAGCGGCACGTGGGTGTTGTTCCGGCTGATGGACCAAGGCAAGCTCGTGCGTCAAGCGAATGCCACCATCTGGAGCCTGACCTCGAGCGGCCGGGAATTCCGCTACCAGGTTAACGTGTCTTCGGCAGCGAACCCGTTTGTGATGCCGGCGCTGCGGGACTTCACCTGTCCAACCAGCCTACTGCGTTGAGCTCGATGACCTGTTCGCTCTATGGCAAGCTTCTCGCCAAACGGGATTTCATCGCGGAGAACGTGCCGCGCGGCTTCCTAGACGTATTCGAACCGTGGTTGCATGGGGCTCTAGCCGCAAGCCGGCTGGAGCTTGGCCCGGACTGGCAGAAAGCCTATTTCGCTGCGCCCATCTGGCGCTTCTGTCTGGGGCCGGGTCATTGTGGCCGCGCGTTGCTGGGCGCGCTCATGCCTGCGATCGATGGCGTGGGAAGAAGCTTTCCCCTGGTCGCATTCGCCACCGCCCCAGCGAGCTGCGCGTTCCCCCGTCCAGACGACGATCCGCAGGACGCCTGGTTCGAGGCGCTGGAGACTTTTCTCCTGGCGACCCTTGAGACCCCAGTCTACGCAGATGTCATGGCGGCGTTCGCTGGCCTGCCAGAGCCGGTGAGCATGGAGGCGACGCCGTTGGGGCTGTCGCCGCTGGGGGGCCAACTCGCGATCCTAAGTGGCGGCATGGCTGCGCTTCTTCCTGGCGAAGGCCCACTCGGGATGCAGGACTTGCTTCTCGCCGCCGATACACAGGCAGGGGTGCTCTACGGGAGCTGGTGGTGGACCATTGGCGGCGACGATTTTCCTCCAGCGGCGGTGTGCGGCCGGCAGTTCCCGACGGCACAGACGTTCTCTGCCTTTCTGACCGGCAAGCTTATTACAGCGGCATGAACGGGCGGTGTTTTCGCATTTCGCTCGCCATGCCTCCCCCTTTCAGCGTGTTACCCAGCTCGGGGAAGTCCGGGCGGATCCTTTTACCGTCAACCCTATGTGTCCGGGGGCTACAGCTGATTCCAGCTATTGGCATGATTCGCTCTGCCTTCTAGGCCTGCGGCAGGAGTTCATCGAGCCGGTTGAGGGGATGGCCGTCCACCATGCGCTGAAGAACGTCGGTGATATGCGGCGCCGATGGCGCGGACCGGCTGATCGAAGAGCGGGCCGCCATGGCGACCTCATCCATCACCGCCCATGACGTTTTCCGCATCTTGTACCATTGCGATACCAGATCTCCGGCGGTACCGCATGTCTGCGCCACGCAGGGCACGTCATTGCCAGCCGGCTGCCGCAAGCGAGACTGCTGATCATGTCGCGAAGAGCACATCGTTTATCGTCTGCGCGGTGGCCAGCGAACTATTTCCCAGCGCGGCGTTGGCGCCTTCATGGCGAAGTGGCGCGCTTTCGCCGAGCGCTCGGTCGTTCTTAGCGCCGCTTTTCCAAACACCGAACGGCCGCCTTTTAATCATCCACCCCAGCGGCAGACTCGAAGCGACAGGACGTGGTTCGATTGTGCCTGCACGTCTATGAGGTGATCATTCTGCAATCGATCTTTCGTCAATCTCGCGACGCTCGAACGATCATGCTGCGGTCGATGGCGTGCGCTTCGGTTGCTGATGCTGCGCTCTCGTCGGAGTAGGGATTTGGTCGTGGTGATGGTGACTGTGAGGGGCGTCATGAAGTATGTTTTGCATGGATTTGGCGTGTAGAGTAGCAGTCGTGGAGTGATTATCGCCCGTAATCGGCATGACGGCTCCCAGCCGAAGAACGCGCCACCAACACGCCACCAACAGCTTCGCTGCCCGATAAAATCTCCCGTGTTGCGCAACGCAGGAGGCGGTGATGGACTTCTTTTGCGGGCTGGGTAGCGATCGAGGAGACCGCGGTGTGCGTCGTCGACGATCGCGGCGAAGTGCATCTGACGGTGAAGGTGGCGACCGAGCCGGAGGCGGTGCTGAAGCCCTTCGTGGCGCGGCTGCGGCGTGTCAGCCACGAGGCCGGCTCGCTGTCGCCCTGGCGTCATCCCGAACTCAAGAAGCTCGGCCTTCCGGTGATCTGCCTGGAGACGCAGCACGTGCTCCCCGCGATGTCGGCGCAGCGCAACAAGACCGACGCGGCGGACGCCCTCGGGATCGCCCACATCATACGCACCGGCTTGTTCCGCCAGGCGCACGTGAAGACAGAAGGCTGATACCGGTTGCGCCTGCTGCTGACGCGCCGGCGCAACCCGAAGCGCAAGTTCCTCGACCTCGAGAACGCCATCCGCCCCTCGCTGAAGAGCTTTGGGATCAAGCTCGGCGGCACCTCGCGCGGCAAGTTCGACCAGGCGGTGCGAGAGGGGGGCGAACGATCCGCTGTCCAGCGAGCTGATGGACGACATGCTGTCGGCGCGCGCCGCGCTGTGGAGGGAGTATTGCCGGCTGCACGATCTCGTCGTGAAGCTGGTGGCGCAAAGCGATCTTTGCTAGAGCGTTTTCCTCGCGTTTTGATTCGGCTGGGATTCCCAAATCAGCGGCGTTCTGATTCGAGCTTCGTGTCGGAGAGGGAGGCCGACATGCATGGCCAGGACGCTGTCTTTGGACCTGCGGGAGCGGGTGGTTGCCGCCGTCGAGGGCGGGATGTCGCGGCGGCAGGCGGCCGAGCGCTTCGGGGTGAGTATCGCCAGCGCCGTGCGCTGGTGCGCCAGGGTGCGGGAAACCGGAAGCGTCGCGGCCAAGCCGCGCGGCGGTGACACCCTCTCCGCCCGGATCGAGGCGCAGGCCGACCTGATCCTGAAGCTGGTGGAGGAGACAAGCGACATCACCCTGATGGAGCTTCAGGCGCGCCTCGCCGAACACGGACACCGCTTTGCCATCGGCACGCTGTGGCGCTTCTTCGACCGTCACGCCATCACTTGGAAAAAAAGACCGCGCACGCGGCCGAGCAGGACCGCCCCGATATCCTGAAACAGCGCCAAGCCTGGTTCGACGGCCAACTGGACCTGGACCCGGAGCGGCTCGTCTTCATCGACGAGACCTGGGCTTCCACCAACATGGCGCGCCGCCACGGCCGTTGCCGGCGCGGGAAACGCCTGCGGGTCGGCGTGCCGCACGGCCACTGGAAGACGACCACCTTCGTCGCCGGCCTGAGATCCACCGGCATGGTCGCACCCATGGTACTCGACGGCCCGATCAACGCCGTGGCGTTCCAGGCCTATGTGGAACAGGTTCTCATTCCCGAGCTTTCGCCAGGCGACATGGTGGTGATGGACAATCTCGGCTCCCACAAGGGGCCTCAGGTCCGCGCCGCCATCGAGGCTGCCGGCGCCGGTCTGCTTTATCTGCCGCCCTACAGCCCCGACTTCAATCCCATCGAGAAGGCATTCTCAAAGCTCAAGGCGCTCCTGCGCAAAGCCGCCGAGCGCTCCGTCGCCGGCCTGTGGGACGCCATCGGTCGCCTCATCGACTGCTTCACGCCAAAGGAATGCCAGAACTTCTTCATGGCCGCAGGATATGAGCCATTATGAGCGGAAAACGCTCTAGCGCTTCATGGCGATCCCCGGCGTCGGGCCGGTGACGGCGCTCAGATTCATGACGGCGATCGACGATCCGTCCCGCTTCCGTCGCTCGCGCGACGTCGCCGCCTACTTCGGACTGATATCCAGGCGATGGAAGTCGGGCACATCGATCGATGTGCAGGGGCGCATCTCAAAGGCCGGAGACGCCGATGTGCGTCGCGCGCTCTACGAGGCGGCGTCGGCGTTGATGACGCGGTTCCGCGGCAAGGACAAGCTGAAGACGTGGGCGCGGCGCTGGCGAAGCGGGGCAATCATCGCAAGGCGACGGTCGCGGTGTCGCGCAAGATGGCGGTGATCATGCACGCCATGTGGAGCGACGGCACGTCCTATATCGGCGATCCGTCGGCGAGCGAGACCGAGGTCCCGGGGCGCGCCCGGACGAAGGACGTGAGGCTTCTGGGAAGCCTCACGTGACGGCAGAGCCGACAAGGGAAATGCAGCGTTCCGTCTCTTTGACGGACGTGCCCTGAACCAGGAGATCCGTGGGAGCGGATGAGGACCGGTGCAGACCAGGACCGACGGAACGCACGTTATCTTGCCTGCGGCCGCGCCGATCGGAAGACGGCCGGACCGCGTACGATTGCCTGTGACGATGCTCCGTCAATCCGATGGCAAAATGCACCCCGACGGCCAAAGCGCTGCCACGATGCAGCCCGAAGCCGCCGTCGGTGAGTGCGGAGGACTGCACGGCGCACAGGAACTCTCGCCTGCGTGGAGACAGGGCATTGCGGGGAGGTGTAAAGTATAGTTTCGTAGAAATAAGGAGAAATGACGATGTCCAGAAGCGCGCCCGAAGCACGTCCGATTAGGATGGGTATCCGTCCGGGCGCTGCACTGATGTCAGCTATTGACAGGATTTCCTGCTTTCCATGCCCATGGCAGGAGTTCGTCGAGCCGGTTGACGGGATGACCGTCGACCATGCGCTGGAGAACGTCGGCGATATAGGCGTAGGGCTCGACGTCATTGAGCTTGGCGGTCTCGATCAGCGAGCAGATGACGGCCCAGCGATGGCCTCCACCGTCGCTGCCAGCGAAGAGATGGTTCTTGCGCCCGAGGGCGACGGGACGGATCGCGCGCTCGACCGGATTGGTGTCGAGTTCGATGCGGCCGTCGTGCAGGAACCGGGTCAGGGCCTCCCAGCGGGAGAGCGCATAGCGGATCGCCTCGGCGAGCGAGCTGCGTCCGGAGACCTGCGCGAGCTGGGCTTCCAGCCAGGCGCACAACTCAGCGACGAGCGGGCGAGAGTGCTGCCGACGCGCGGCAAGCCGATGGGCCGGCGACTGCCCGCGGAACTGCGCCTCGACGGCATAGAGTTCGCCGATCCGGCGCAGCGCCTCGGTGGCTACCGGCGATCCGGTGGCCTGAGCAACATCATAGAACTTGCGGCGGGCGTGCGCCCAGCAGGCGGCGAGCATGACGTCGCCTTTGCGGGCCAGCGGCTCGAAGCCGGCATAGCCATCGACGTGCAGCACACCGGAGAAGTGCTGAAGATGCGCCGCCGGGCGTTCGGCGCGGCGGTCCGGTGCGAACAGATAGACCGCTGCCGGCGGCTCTGGTCCCGACCAGCCGCGCTGCTCGCGGGCATAGACCCAGAGCCTTCCAGTCTTGGTGCGTCCACGGCCGGGATCGAGCACCGGAACCGGCGTGTCATCGGCGAACAGATGATCGGAAGCGAACACGTTCCGGCACAATCGCTCCTGCAAGGCTTCAAGCCACCAGCAGGCGCCACCGACCCAACCGGCCAGCGTGGAACGCGCCAGATCCACGCCGTGGCGAGCGAAGATCTGCGACTGCCGATACAGCGGCGTGTGATCGCAATATTTGCTGACGAGGACCTGCGCGATCAGCGCCGGCGTTGCCGGACCGCCGGCGATCAGACGCTCGGGCGCCGGCGCCTGCACCACTGTCTCGCACACTCGACAGGCATATTTCGGCCGGGTGATGCGGATCACCCGAAGCTGCGCCGGTACCCAGTCGAGCATCTCGGATTGGCTTTCGCCGATGGCATGAAGCGCGCCGCCGCAGCACGCGCAAACCGCATCATCGATGTCGAGACGAACGTCCTCGCGGGGCAGATCATCGGGCAGCGGCTTGCGATGAGGCGTGCGTTCCGACGGCAGCTTCGCAGCCGCCGGACGGCTCTCGCGGATGCGCGCAATATCCGCGTCGAGATCCTCCAGAGCGAGTGCCAGCTGGTCGGGATCGAGACGCTCGGAGCGACGGCCGAACTGCGCCCGCTGCAGCTTCTTGATGATGGACTGGAGGCGCTCGATCTCACCGTCGCGGCTCTCGACGACGCCCGCCATCTCGCGCACCAGCTGGTGCAGGAGGTTGATGTCGGAAGGCAGGTTTTCCAGATCGAGCCGCATGCCCGATTCTACTGCAAAACGGTCCGTCCCCCAAGCATCAAAGCGTTGATACGGCTACGTTTCGGAGGCACTTCATCCCGCCAGAGCGGGTTTCCAGACGCGCTCGGGTGCGCGCCAGTCGATGCCCTCGATCAGCATGGCGAGCTGGGCCGGGGTGAGCGTGATCGAGCCGTCATAACCCGTCATCACCGGCCACGCGAAGGCGCCCTGGTCGATCCGCTTGGTGAACAGGCACAGTCCGTTGCCGTCCCAGAACAGAATCTTGAGCATTGTCGCCTTGCGGCCGCGGAAGGCGAACAGATGGCCCGAGAAGGGGTCCTGCTTCAGCGTCTGCTGTACCAGCATGGCGAGCCCATCCATCCCCTTGCGCATGTCGGTGTAGCCCAGCGCCAGATGCACCTTCACGCCAGCGGGAACGATCATCATGGCGCGATCTCCCCACAGCCGGCCTGCGTTCGGACCACAGCCGGATCGCTGCCGATCGGGGCGAAGACGCGCCGCCCATCGGCGAGATCAACCACCATCATGCCGTCGGGCGGCTGCAATAAATCCTGCAGCAGGCGAGCGGCCGGCGTGCCGTCGGTCAGCACGACGGGCGCCAGCTTCGCGCGCTTCTTCTGCGCGACGCCGAACTGCACCCGCCAGCGGAACAGCAGCCCGGTGACGATGCCGTGCTTGCGCGCCACGCTCGATACGCTGACGCCAGGCTGGTCGCTCTCGAGCGCAATAGTGCGCTTCTGCTCGTCGCTGAAGAAGCGCCGGACCGGCTGCGGAACGGGTTCCGGATCGCTATTCGTCGGCGCCGTCAACGGACTTTCGGGGAGCATTTTTCTGGCACTAGTGCCAGCCACCGGCCGGGCGGAGGGATGAAGATGCGCCCGCCAGTCGATCGTGTCCTCGACCTCGTCCAGCCGGTCGCGCCATTTGCGCAGCGATGTGGGCGACAGCTGCAGCGCGGCGGCGTACTCGCGCACGCCCATGCCGCTCCAGTTCATCGCCTCGACATGCATCGCCCAGAACGCCTGCAGGGCGCGGTTGCGCGCGTCCGTGCTCACGCTGAACCGCAGCCGGGCGCGTTTTTTTTGGCGCTTCTCCTGCGCCTCACGGCGCTTTTCTCGGCGCAGTTCCGCTTGATATTCCGCATGCTTACGTGCCGCGTCCTGGCCCGCCAGATAGTTCAGCCAGCGATCGAACGTGCACTTCCACAGTCCGTGCTGGCGGCAATAGTTCGTCCGGTCGAGACCGCTCTCCCGCCACGCCTCAACGTGAACCCGCCACCAGGACTGACGCGCCGTGTTCTCAAAATGTCTCAAATTCATCGGAGATCCTCCATGCTACGAAGGAAACCGACATGCCCCGATTTTGCACTCCTCCAATACTGTGCAGAGACCGGACGGATACTAGGATGGCAAGATAAAGCGGATTTTCAATCCGCGCTCGCATTGCTCGCAAGATCTTGTCTGCACATTGTTTTCTGTTCCATAAAACGCTGGATTCGGTCATCGTGCAGGGTGCGCTGCGGCTCCTCTATCTCAAAATGTGATTTTGTATGAGTATGTTGAGGTGCTTTTCCTCAGGGGTGCGCATCGAATTTTCAACGCCACGGCAAGTTTTTCTACGCTATACTACGATAGCCGGATTTGAAGGCTTGAATGCCTCGAATTCACTGCCAATCCTGCCCTCATGGCAGACCGGGACGACAATGATTTCCGCATCCGCGCGGGGCGGCCGCACGCCAAGGGCACGCGCTCCCACTCGCGGGCACAGTCCTTCCTGAACCAGGTCCAGGCCGCCGCCCGCAGGGCCGGCGGAACGGCGTCTCATGGCGATGGTCCGGCCGGGAAGGGAAGCGGGCGGTTCAATGCGCGCGGGCGCGGCGCCAGGGTGGTGGCCGGCTTCCCGGCGGAGGGACGGGGTCAGGACAAAGGCGGTCCACGCTTCCGGTCCCGCCGCGTGGTGGTGAAGGCCCGCATCGTCAAGCTCAACCCCCGGCGCGGGGCATCGGGCATGCGCGGCACCGCCCGTACCGCCATGGACGCCCATCTACGCTATCTGGAGCGCGACAGGGTCACGCGGGAGGGCGAGAAGGGCCGGGCCTATTCCGCGTTCGAGGACGAGGCGGACGGCCGCGCCTTCGTCGAACGGGGACGCGACGACCGCCACCAGTTTCGCTTCATCGTCGCACCCGAGGATGGCGTCGAGATGGGCGATCTCAAGACCTTCACCCGCGACCTCATGCGCCAGATGGAGCAGGACCTCGACACCCGGCTCGACTGGATCGCCGTCGATCACCACAACACCGGCCATCCCCACACCCACATCCTCGTGCGTGGCGTGCTCGATGATGGCCGCATCCTCAACATCGCCGGCGACTACATCGCCCAAGGCATCCGCCACCGGGCGCAGGAACTGGTGACGCTGGAACTCGGGCCGCAGACCGAGCTGGACGTCGCCCAGAAGCTCCGGCGGGAAGTCGAGGCCGAGCGGCTGACCCGGCTCGACCGGATGCTCCTCGCCGAGCAGGAGGAGCGAGGCATCGTCGACCTGCGGCCCGATGCTTCCGACAGCTATACGGTGCGGGCCAATCGTCACTTGCTGGTGGACCGGGCGAAGCGGCTGGAGCGCTACGACCTTGCCGAGGAAGTCGAGCCCGCCCGCTGGCGGCTGAAGGCGGATGCGGAGCGCACGCTGCGCGACCTCGGCACGCACAACGAGATCGTCGCGACCATGCAGCGCGCGCTGGCCGATCACGGCCTCGCCGAGGAGCGGGGGACGGATCGCTACGTCATCCACGGCCAGACCGTTACCGAGCCCATCGTCGGACGGGTGCTGGCCAAGGGCCTTGCCGCCGGCGACGAGATGGGCGACCGAATGCACCTCGTCATCGACGCCGTGGATGGACGCACCCACTACGTGGAAACGGCGGACGCCACCCGGCTGGACGCGGTCGGACGGGGGCACATCGTTGCGCTCGATCCGGTCCCGGTCAAAGCCGAGCCGCGGGCTGCGGACCTCAACATTCGAGACCTTGCAGAACGCTCGGGCGGAATCTACCGACCGAGCGCGCATCTGGAGGCCGCCCGCCCGGAGATCGAGCGGATCAAGGGCGATCCGGAAGCCTATGTCCGCTCCCACGTGCGCCGGCTCGAAGCGCTCCGCCGGGCCGGCCATGTGGAGCGCCTCAATGCCGACCACTGGAAGATTCCCGCCGACATCGCTGAACGCGGCATGGCCTATGATGCGCAGGGCCAGACGAAGGACTTCTCCGTCCGCACGCTCTCGACCTTCAACCTTGACCACCTGGTCAGCAGCGACGGGGCGACCTGGCTCGATCGGGAGCTGGCCTCGCGCGAGCGGACGCCGCTGGCCGAGGTGGGGTTCGGCCGGGAGGTGAGCGAAGCTATGGCGAGGCGACGGCAAAGTCTCGTGGATCAGGGGCATGCGGTCCGGCTGGAGGATGGGGCGGTTCGGGCTCCGCGAGACATCCTTGCGCGTCTGGAACGAGCCGAGATCGCGCGCGTCGGTCGCGAGATGGCCGCTGAACGGGGATTGGCCTTCATCGAGGTCAAGGCCGGCGAATATGTCAGCGGCAAGCTCACCGGCTCCGCCAATCTCGTCTCCGGACGCTTCGCCATGATCGACGACGGCATGGGCTTCCAGCTCGTGCCGTGGCAACCCGCAATCGAGAAACGTATCGGGCAGCACATCACCGGTACCGTGCGCGACGACGGCGGCATCGAGTGGGGCTTCGGACGCAAACGCGGGCTCGGATTGTGAGAGGCTTTCCCGGAACAGTCGTACTGCGGGAAGCCTTTTCTGCGCGCAAACAGGGGGCCAGACCTGAGCCAGCCCCTCAAGGCCGAGCCGCTTCGCGGTGGCGCGTGCCGCGCCAGCCTTGACCGGCTGGCTCATGCCCGGCAAGAGCTTGGCAAGCAGATAAGGCGAGTTAGGAGCGCGAGCGCTCCGTGCGAAATGGCGAAGGGATCGAATGGGATTTCGGAAGGAAACCCAGGCTTAGATTGGGAACGAGCAACCCGCTGTCCGGGAAGTGGGTCAGTTTGAATTGGCGACTATTGACGAGCATGGCACGTGAACATTCATCGTGTCATATTGGAAGGTATGGTCAAGATCGTCAGCCCTGAGCTAGGGGGCGAATTGCGTCGGCTCTATTCCGAACTCCCTGCGGCGTACAAGCGCGCGGCAGAAGCGTTGCGTACCAACGGCGAGCCGCTTGAAGGCGATAAGTTACAGCGCTTTCTCGAAGAGGATGCGAAGGCTGCAAAAATTGTCGCCCGCATCAAAGAGATTCAGGGGCAGTGACGATGGCCGCACCGAAGCGCCCCCCGCGACCCGAACCAGTTGGCAAAGGCCATCGTCGATTTGGCGGCAGGTGGGACAGAAGACAAGAGGCCCTTGGAGGTCGGCGCGTAAGGGCGGCCCAAGGGGGAGGCGCAGCTCGCGCCAAATCCCTCACCCCGCAAGAGCGCACCGAGATCGCTAGCCTTGCCGCTCACGCTAGGTGGGGCTAGTGAACAGCCCCGTTCTAGGGCTGGACCCTTACGGTCAAGGGACCTGCATACTGAAAGGCAAATGAACTGACGCTATCGACGATCACGTGGACTGGTCCGCTCTGCGCGGACGCCGGTCCAATAGGCGTGCCTCGGAATACGACGTCAGAAGACACGCGGCAATAACTGTCAGCACGACTTTGGTATATCTGTCTGCCATCGCCCCCTCCCTTTTTGATCGAGCAGACGATAAGTGGCTTGTCACGAATTTCAAACAGACCCACTACCGTTTCCGGAAGCACTGGCCGAAAGCGGGTCTTCCTGCTAGGTTACATGTAACCATGGCGAGGTCCCATCACGTGCCCACGGCATCGACGCCCAAGTCCTCCCGCGTGAAGGTCCGGGATTATCGCGCGCGTCTGCGGTCCCAGGGCTTGCGGCCCATCCAGATCTGGGTGCCCGACGTGCGCGCGCCGTCCTTCCGGTCGGAGGCGCATCGCCAGTCGCTGGCCGTTGCGACGAGCCCCCAGGCCGGTGAGGATCAGGCCTTCATCGACGCGGTATCGGATTGGGGTGATGAATGAGGCGGGGCGACATCTGGACCGTCGCCGGCGGCAAGGACTATGCGGGCAAGCCGCGTCCCGCCGTCATCGTGCAGGATGATACCTTTGACGCCACGGATTCGATCACCATCTGCGCCTTCACCACCGACGAGACCGAGGCGCCACTGTTTCGTCTTCCAGTGGCGCCCAACGAACGTAACGGGCTCAGGACTGCTTGCCGCCTGATGGTGGACAAGATCACGACCGTCCCGAAATCCAAGGTCGGGACACGCATCGGACGGCTGGACGATGAGGATGTCCTGCGCCTCAACCGGGCCATCGTGGTCTTCCTCGGACTGGCCGCATCTTCCGGAACCAAGCGGCGGTCATAGAACCTGCGTGAGCAGTCCTCGCCCGCTATAGCTTCTCCGCTACGCTTCTATATTTCCGTATCGGATAAGTATTTTCGCGCTGCTCTACGAGATCGTAGCCGGGCGTAAAAATAGGCTATTCTTGAACTTGCCCGATGGCGTGATCCTGCGGACATGCTCCGGTCACGCCCTCTTCGTCGAAGGAAGACACAAACCATCGCGTCTTGCGAAGGGGTGAGCCCGTCTTCTGGTTCTACCGATGCGTCAGGTTCGAAAGGATCGAATCCCGGCATCGGAAGGTGCGAAAAATCTCTGAAACGCCTTGCGCCGCAAGACTCTCATGCGCATGATTCGGGCGTCTGGCACGTCACCGACGATTGGCCTTCGACCGTCCCGGTCACCGCCGATGAAGTCGATGTGATCGAAGCCTTCCTGCGGCAGGCGATCGACGCGCTTCTGAAGTGACGGCACCGAAGCGAGGGGAAGTCCGGCCATGAATGTGACCCTGCCTGTTGCGAGCCGTGCCGCGCTCTATCTCAGGGTTTCCACCACCCGGCAGGCCGAGGTCGATCTCTCCATCCCTGACCAGCGCCTTCAGACCGCCGCCTATTGCCAGCGGCAAGGCTGGCCGGTCCTCGCCGAATATGTCGAGCCCGGCGCCTCCGCCATGGACGACAACCGGCACGAATTCCAGCGGATGATCGAGCGGGCGTGCGACGACGATCATCCATTCGATGTCGTCGTCGTCCACAGCTTCAGCCGGTTCTTCCGCGATGCCTTCGGGCTGGAGATGTACATCCGCCGCCTCGCCAAGCACGGCGTGCGGCTCATCTCCATCACCCAGGAACTGGGGGACGATCCCGCCCAGGTGATGATGCGGCAGGTCATCGCCCTGTTCGACGAATACCAGTCCCGCGAGAATGCCAAGCACGTCCTGCGCGCCATGAAGGAGAACGCCCGTCAGGGCTTCTACAACGGGGCGCGCCTGCCGCTCGGCTTCACCCTCGAAGAGGTGGAGAAGCGTGGCCACCGCACCAAGAAGCGGATCATCGTCGATCCCGTCGAAGCCGAACTCGTCCGGCTCATGTTCGATCTTTATCTGCAGGGCGACGGCACGTCTGGCCCCATGGGCATCAAGGAGATCACCAAGCACCTCAACGCCAGGGGCTATCGCACCCGGCTCGGCGCGAGGTTCGGTGTCGGCACGGTACATGGCATCCTGACCAACACCGTCTATGTGGGCGCCTGGAGCTTCAACAAGCGCAACGCCAAGACCGGGCAGGTGAAGCCCCAGACCGAGGTCATCCCCATCTCCGTTCCGGCCATGATCGACCGCACCATCTTCGACAAGGTGCAGAAGACCTTGAAGGCCAAGAGTCCGCAGAACAGTCCGCCGAGGGCCATCACCGGACCGATCCTCCTGACCGGCCTTGCCTATTGCGCGTCTTGCGGCTGCGCCATGACCCTGCGCACCGGCACGTCGAAGACCGGCAGAGTCTACCGCTATTACAATTGTTCGTCCTCCGCTCGCGTGGGCGAGACAGCCTGCAAGGGCCGCTCGGTCCCGATGGACAAGCTCGACCAACTCGTGACCGAGCATGTGGCGGAGCGCATTCTTCTCCCCGAACGACTGGAGGCTCTGCTCCAGTCCGTTGCCGACCGGCGCCTGAAGGCCGATGCCGAGGTCCAGGGCCGGATCGAGGACTTGCGCCGTGAAGCCGGAGTCACGGAAGACAAGCTCCGGCGGCTCTACGAACTGGTGGAGGATGGTCTCACCGACCTCGACGATATGCTGAAGGAGCGCATTGCAGCGCTCAAGTCCGACCGTGACCGGTCGAAGTCCGCCTTGGAGCGGATCACCAACCGGGGTGTAGCCGGGCGGCTGGACCCGGACCGGATTGCCCGGTTCGGCCAGCTCATGCGCACCAACATCACCGAAGGTGCGGTGCCGTTCCGCAAGGCCTATCTGCGATCCCTGATCGACGCCGTGGAGGTCGATGACCACGTCATCCGTATCCACGGTTCAAAGACAGTGCTGGAACGGGCCGTACTCGCCGATCGGGCCACCCATCCGGGGGTTCGCGGCTTTGTACGGAAGTGGCGCGCCCTAGGGGAGTCGAACCCCTCTCTCCACCGTGAAAGGGTGGCGTCCTAACCGATAGACGAAGGGCGCGCGTCGCTTCGGTCCACGTGAGCGGGCTGAAGTGCGCGTCGTTATAGGGGGAGCCCCATGCGTCCGCAAGGGTCGCATGGGAGATTTCCAAAGCCGGCTTGCGGCGGCCTCCTCCTGCCATGCGCACGCGTGCTGAAAGGATGCTGCCCAAACGGGAGAGAGCCGGTCCGCCGCGCCGGGCCTCGGCTCCCTCCCTCAGCTCACCACTTGCCGGTGTTGGCCATGGAGGCCCAGGGCTCGGCCGGGGGCTTGGGGCCGCCCTTCTGCAACAGCTCCACCGAGACGTTGTCGGGCGAGCGGACGAAGGCCATGTAGCCGTCGCGCGGCGGCCGGTTGATGGTGACGCCGCCCGCCAGCAGGCGCTCGCAGGTGGCGTAGATGTCCTCCACCTCGAAGGCGAGATGGCCGAAATTGCGGCCCTCGCCATAGGGCTCGGGATCCCAATTGTAGGTCAGCTCGATCTCCGCCACGTCCGCCTGCCCGGGGGCGGCGAGGAACACGAGGGTAAAGCGTCCCTGCGGCACCTCCTTGCGGCGGACCTCCTTCAGCCCCAGCTTGTTGCAGTAGAAATCCAGCGACTGGTCGATGTCGGTCACGCGGACCATGGTGTGCAGAAAGCGCATTGGCGTTCTCGTCGTTCGGAGGGAGCGCGGCGCTCCGGATGGGGATAGGGTCCGTGCCGGCCGGGAAACCGGCGCCGTTTGGGCAAGTGGAGGGTGCCGGTGGGCCGGCGCTGCTGAAGTATGATCTTTGACACCGATCTCAAGGGCGCACAGGCGCGCCTGACCGAACTTCTCGATCAGGCGTCCTGCGCCGTCGCCTTTACCGGCGCCGGCCTTTCGACAGAATGCGGCATTCCCGATTTCCGGTCCCCCGGCGGGCTGTGGACCCAGAACAAGCCCATCCCGTTCGATGTCTTCGTCGCCCACAAGGCGGCGCGGAACGAGGCGTGGCGGCGCAAGTTCGCCATGGAGGAGGCCTTTGCCTCCGCCCGTCCCGGCCGCGGCCACCGGGCACTCGCCCGGCTCCACGGACGCGGGCGGCTCAAAGGCATCATCACCCAGAACATCGACGGCCTGCACCAGGCCTCCGGCGTGCCCGACGCGGCGCTGATCGAGCTGCATGGCAACGGCACCTATGCCACCTGCCTTGAGTGCGGCACACGCTATGAGCTGGAGTGGGTGAAAGCGCGGTTCGAGGCCTCCGGCGGATCGGCCCCCGATTGCCCCGAATGCGGGGGACCCATCAAGGCGGCCACCATCTCCTTCGGTCAGGCCATGCCAGAGACGGAGATGGCGCGGGCGGACGAACTGACCCGGCAGTGCGACCTGTTCATCGTCATCGGCTCGTCCCTGGTGGTGTTCCCGGCGGCCGGATTTCCGCTGAAGGCCAAGAAGAAGGGTGCAAGGCTGGTGATCCTCAACCGCGAGCCCACGGATTTCGACGATATGGCCGATCTTGTGGTGCGCATCGAGATCGGCGACCTGCTGGCGCCCTTTGCACAGGATGCATGATGCCGCAGGCCCTCGTGCCAAGTTTTCCCGCCAAGGCACGGCGCGAAGAGAGGGTGCGAAGAGGGTGGGCGAAGCCCCGGCGAGTTGCTATCCTGAAACCGGCGCGGCAAAGCGTGCGCGGCCGCGTGTAAGGTCGGGGTGGTCATGGGGTCTGACGCACTGGGGCTGGGGCCACGGACCGCCGGCTCGTCGGAGGACGGACTTGAGGAGCCCGAAGGGCTCGTCGAGGTTATCGGCTCCATCAAATGGTTCGATGCCTCCAAGGGCTACGGCTTCATCGTCCCGGACGACGGCGGCCCCGACGTGCTCGTCCATGTCACCTGCCTGAGGCGCGACGGCTTCCAGACCGCCATGGAAGGCGCCCGCGTGGTCTGCGAGGCGGTGCAGCGGGCCAAGGGGCGGCAGGCCTTCCGGGTGCTCTCCCTCGACCTGTCCACCGCGGTCCACACCGCCCCGCCCCTACCGCGTACCCGTACGGTGGTGGAGCCCAGAAGCGACTTCGAGCCGGCCACGGTGAAATGGTTCAACCGGCTGCGCGGCTTCGGCTTCCTCACCCAGGGAGATGGGACGCCGGATATCTTCGTCCATATGGAGACGCTGCGCCGCCACGGCCTCACCGAGCTTCGGCCGGGCCAGACGGTGATGGTGCGCTATGGCGACGGGGACAAGGGCCTCATGGCCGCCGAAGTGAAGGCCGATACCGGACCCAGCGGGAACAACTGATCATGCCATTTGCCATCGTGAAAACCGGCGCGGCCACCGCGCCGACGGGTCGTGGAATTTTGGGCCGCGCGGGTCGCGGCCGAGCGATTCCTACCCGGATGATTCTCGGCCTCGCGCTTGCCCTTTCGCCCCTTGCGCCGGCGCTGGCGGGGCCGGCCTCGACGGAGCAGGCCGCCGGCCTCGAGGCGCTGGAGATCGCGTCGTCCAAGGGCGTCGTCACATTCGAGGTGGAGGTCGCCCGCACCGACGAGCAGCGCACCACCGGCCTCATGTATCGCAAGTCGCTGGGCGAGCGGTCGGGCATGCTGTTCGACTTCAAGGTGGATCAGCCCGTCTACATGTGGATGAAGAATACCTATATCCCCCTCGACATGCTATTCATCCGGGCGGACGGGAGCATCGCCCGCATCGCCGCCATGACCACCCCGCTCTCCACCGAGACCATCTCCTCAGGCGAGCCGGTACGGGCGGTGCTGGAGATCGCGGGCGGCCAGGCCCGCAAGCTCGGCATCAAGGCCGGCGACCGGGTGGCGCACCCGGTCTTTTCCGGCAAGTAGGTGGGTGGCGCCGCTTGCTTGCGGCGCGCCTACGGCAGCGTCAGGTAGCCCACCGCTCCGCCGGCGAGGATGAGCAGCGCCGGGTTGATCTTCGGCCCGAAATAGACGAGCCCGAACACCGCAATGGCCAGCAGCGTGGTCTCGGTGCCGGTGATGGCGGTGCGGGCGATGGCGATCATGCCCGCCGCCATGAGGCCCACCACGATGGGCGCCAGCGCATTCTGCAGGGCCAGCCGCCACGCCGATCCCTCAAAGTGGTTCCACAGCCGGGACGCGCCCAGGGCGAGGGTCGAGGCCGGCAGGAAGAAGCCGGTGAAAGCGATGAGCGCCCCCGGGGTGCCTGCCACGTGATAGCCGATGACGATCACCATCAGCATGTTAGGCCCCGGCGCCACCTGGCCGAGGGCGTAGATGTCGCGGAACTGGCCGTCGGTGATCCACTGGTGGGCGTCCACCGTGAGCGACTTCATCTCCGGCAGCACCGCCGTGCCGCCGCCGATGGCCAGCAGGGACAGGAGCGAGAAGACGCCGAGCAGGCTCAGGTCCGCATTGGACTGGCTCATGGTGCCTCCTCCTCGGTGATCTTGGGACGGTCGCTGTTGCTTGGCCGGTAGATGAACAAGGCGAGCGGCAGCACCGTGAGCAGCACCGCCAGCAGCGAAATGTGGAGGAAGCTCACCATCACCACGGTGATCACCACCAGGGCGATTTCGGTGAAGTGCTCCAGCTGCTTGTGGCCGATCTGCAGGGTCACGGCGGCGAGCAGCCCCACGGAGGACGCGCCGATGCCGGCGAGCACGCTGTGCATGGCCGGATTGCCGTGATTCGAGGCGTAGAAGACGCCGAGCGCGAACACCAGTAGGCCCCCCGGCAGGGTCATGCCCAGGAAGCCGGCGATGGCGCCCACAGGGCCGCGCAGCCGGTCGCCGACGATGACGCTCATGTTGGTGGCGTTGAGGCCGGGCAGGGCCTGGGAGATTTCAAGTGCGGTCATGAACTGCTCATCGTCGAGCCAGCCTTTGGAGACCACGAGGGCATTGCGCAGATAGGCGACCACGCCACCGCCGAAGCTGGTGGCGCCGATAACGAGGAAGGTCAGGAAAATCTCGAAGATGGACACCGGCGGGCTGCCGGAAGCCGCGGGTGCCGCGGCCTCGGGTGAGACGGATGGCTCTTTTGCGCTCATGGCGGCTCCGGCTCGGTGGGGCAGATCTTGGGGGCAGATCTCTTGGGGGCAAGGCGGGACAGGAAGGGCGGGACAGGAAGGGCAGGGGCGGGCGCCCCCGCCCGGGTTCATTCGCTGTGCGCGACCTGCTTTGCGCCGATGCCGTAGACCATGGCGGTCTTGGTGGTGCCGAGCTGGACCCACTCCGGCGCCAGCGTCTGCACGTCGCGGAAGAAGTCCTCGGACAGCCGCTTGGCCTTCTGGTGGACCTCATCGTAGTGCTGGAACTTGGCCTGGAAGGCGAACTCGCCCACCAGCGAAGTTTCCGAGGCGCGGTTGCGCCAGATGGCGATGGTGGCCTTGGCCTCGAAGCCATGGCCGAAATCGAAGTGGCCGGGGTCCACCTGGATCTCTTCCACCGCGATGTTGTTCACGAGATCGATCTTGGTGTCGCCGTCCACGTCCACGCTGGCCATGGCCGGGAACACGGTAAGAATGTCCTTCAGGCCCTGGTTGAGCACCACCCCCGGTGAAATCACGATGCAATTATGGGAATAAAGGGAGCGCATGCCGCCAAGCCCGTCCTTGAGCGGCAGGATCTCCTCCTTGAACTTCACTTCCACCTGACCGACGATTCGCGGCACCATATCGACTGCGGTGCAGGTCTCGCGGTCGGGGCTGCGGTACTTCACGGCCATTTCATGCTCCGGGCGCGGCCAGCCGTCGTCGTAGAAGGTGCGCTTGCGCAGGATGAACGAGTTTCGATAGAGATCGTAATTGGGCGTGTCGTAGAAGAGGACTTCGCGCACCATGCGTTGAAAGGCATTGTCATTGGTCTTGACGCCAACGCCATGCTTTTTCGCGACGCTCTTCACTTCGCTCCAATAGTCCTCGAACCTTTTCGGCGCGTAGAACTGTTCGGGCCGCAGAAGAATTTTATATTCCCGGTAGTGGATGTCCTGCATGGGGAACCGTGCCGCGTAGGGTGGTGAAAAACGGGCGAAATGAGCGATCCCGGCCCGCGCGCGGAGGGAATCTGGAGCCAGCGACCGCAGCTTCCGTCTGGTCGCGGGAGAAGTCCACTCCCCCGGCAGGCTGACACCCGCCCACACATGGTATTGTTTTGATCTGCCCTTGGGTCATTGTGACGACTACGCAACAGTGCGCTGTTTTTAGTCGGGATGACGCTCTCGCGAACGTGAACCTTGTGGCTAATGCCCAAATTGTGGGCTATGTAGGACCCTGCTTCGGCTTCAAGGACCCGGCGCCGGGATGGCCGGATATCCTCGAAGGTCTCGGGCGGCAATGAACGGGTGGACCCCCGCGCCGCCAAGGTCGTGACACGCTGCCGCAGCATTCCCTACCGCAAGTGCGTGCCCTCCGGGCGTCAACCGGGGAGCAGAAGCAAAGGCGTGTCCGCCGGATCGCGGGCCGCCCGCTGCAGCAGCCGCAAGGGGGCTCGACCCTCCTTCGGACCATAACAGTCCGGCGCAAAAGCGCCTGAGGAAGCGCCCGCGAAGAGCCCTCCGGTGGGACCCGGAGAAGGGCTCACGCCTTTCGGAGGAAAATCATGACGACATTCGCAAGAATGGCGACGGCAGCCCTGTTGTCGCTTGCCGCACTGGCGCCCGCGCATGCGGGATCCGTCACCCAGCCCGGTGAAACGGTCGGTCTCGCCGTCGGCGCCCCGCTGCCGGAGGGTGCGTATTTCGTGAACACGGCCGACTGGGGCTGCCGCAATACATCGCCGGACTCCACCTGCGTGGGTGTCACCATTCCCGTTCTGGCCTGGGCGACGCCGGTATTCATGTTCGGCGGGCGCATCCAGTTGCTCACCGCACTGCCGTTGATCGAAGTGAACGTTGACAACGGGCCGTCCACCTCCGGCTTCTACAATCCCTGGTTTGCTGCACAGATTGCCTGGGATCTCGGAAACGGCTTCGGCTTCAGCTACCTGGCTGGCTTCTATCTGGGGGTGAATACCGGGGTAGCGTTTGATTCCACCTCCTTCAACCAGCGCTTTGCCGTGAGCTATACCGCCGACGGCTGGAACCTCACCGCCAATGCGATCTGGGGCATCCAGGCGCAGGGCGTGACCGACACCATCAATCCCAACTTCCTGAACGTGGACCTCACCGCCACCAAGAAGTTCGGCAAGTTCGAGATCGGGCCGGTGGCCTATTACTCTACCGATCTCAATAATCCCACCGCCTTCTACCAGAAGCAGAGCCAGTTCGCCGTGGGTGGCCTCGTCGGCTACGACTTCGGGCCGGTGATCATGCAGGCTTACCTGACCACCGACGTCTGGGAGCAGAATTACGGCGGCAACGACACCCGCGTCTGGGGTCGCGTCATCATTCCGCTGTGGAATCCCCCGCCGACTCAGACCGCCCTGCTCCACAAGTGAAACAGACCCGGCCGGCCAGGTACCCGTCCGGCCGGGCTCCCGTTTCCGAAAGCGTGGCTCAGGTCACGGCTGGCCCACCGCCTTGCCGGCGGTGGTGAAGAAGGATTCGGAGTACCAGCGCATCTCCGCCTCGATCTCCGGCTTGCCGGCGAGCTCGCACTGGTCCACCAGCATGCTCACCCGCTCGAACATGGAGGCGACGAAGGCCTCCGGCCGCTCCTGCTGGCCGGCGAGCTGGATCACGATGTCCCGCAGAATGAAATGCTGCACCATGGTGTGGGCCTGGGCGGTGCCCAGCGCCTTGATCATCGAGCTCAGCCACTCGGACAGCTCGGCATCGGACGCCATCTGAAAATCCCCATCGAAGAGCAAACACATCAATTCAAATCTGTCGGAGCACCTCGAAAAGGGGAGGGGCCGGCAACGCCCCAGCTTTCGGCGCGCCGGCCGCGGAAATCAAGCGGGCGAGCCGCAGCGGTCTCGTGTCTGCCCGGGCAACCTTGCGTCGTTCGCCCCGAAACGATACGAACAGCGCAGGCGCCAGCGCCGTCGGAGCATAGCGCAGCCTGGTAGCGCATCTGCTTTGGGAGCAGAGGGTCGCAGGTTCAAATCCTGCTGCTCCGACCATCTTTCCGACCGTCTTCTTTCCGACCGCATGGCAGTCCTCTCCTTATGGTCAGGCTTGCATTCCACGGCCATCTGCGGCTCAAAGCGTCCCAGCCCCGCCCGGCGCGGGCGGCTGCGAGGGAGTGGTGTGTATGACGATCATGAAGGCTGCTCGGGCATTTGGTTTCGGCGGTGTCATCGCGGCGGGGCTTGCCGGCACGCTCCTGTCCGGCACGGCGGCCCTCGCGGACAAGGCTGCGGCCGACCGCTGCGCCACCAAGCTGCCGCCGGACGCCAAGGCAATCTATGTGTCGAGCGCGCCGCTGCTGGTTCCCGGCGCCGATGGGCGCGCCGTGGTGACGGAGCAGACGCGGGGCCTCGTGCTCTCCGGCAAGATCGCCCACACCAAGGCCGCCGAATCGGCCCAGGCGGCGGCGACCTGCCTCGTGCTGCGCTGAGGGCCTGCCGACGGGGCGGCGCACTTCGCATGTGCCGCTCGGTTGTCAGTGCCGCGCGGCTTAACTATAGACGGAATGGGTCGCGGGCGAGGGGCGCGCGACCCCGGATGACAGGTTCAGCATCATGGTCGCACGCATCTACAAGCCGTCGCGCAACGCCATGCAGTCGGGCGTCGGGAAGACCCGGCTCTGGGTGCTCGAATATGAGCCGGAGCACGCGCGCATGGTGGAGCCGCTCATGGGCTACACCTCCTCGGCGGACATGCGCAGCCAGATTCGCCTGACGTTCGAGACCAAGGAAGAGGCGGTGGCCTATGCGCAGAAGCGCGACATCCCCTTCCAGGTGTTCGAGCCCCACGAGACCGGCCGTCGGCGCATGGCCTATTCGGACAATTTCGCCTTCACACGCGTGGGGCAGTGGACCCACTGACGGGCGGGAAATTGCCTTATGCGTGGTCTTCCGTGGCGTGGCCGTTTGCGCTTTCGCCCGGTGCAGCTGCGCGCCAGAATGAGGTGCCGACACATTTTCGTCGCGCGAACCGGTATCCATTTCGCTGGAAAAACGCTCTAAAAGCGAAACGCTGGCCCCGTAGCTCAACCGGATAGAGCACCCGCCTTCTAAGCGGGATGTTGCGTGTTCGAGTCACGCCGGGGTCGCCATTCCCCTTGCCTCGCAGCCGGCGCCAGCGCTGCCCGAAGGCCCATTGCGGCCTTTTGTGCATTGCAACAAAACCGGCTCTTTGTTCTAATCCTCTTGTGCCGCATTGCAGCAAAGGGGGAAGGACATGCAGAACGTCGTCACGATCGTGCTGCTCGGCTCGGTTCTCATGGTCGCCATCGCCGCGCTCGACCAGCCGGGCAGCTGAAGCCCGGCCGACCAGCCGGGACATCTCACATGCGGTCGGCCAGCTCGCCATCCGCCGCGTGAAGTACGCGCTCGGGCACGGCAGCCGCCGCTTCCCGCAGGCGCGGCAGGATGTCCTCCACCCGGTCGGCGGCCAGGATTTCTACCGGCGTCGTGTCGCGGATGAAGGCCGTGGACCGCATATGCTCGATCAGGCTCAGGAACGGGTCCCAGAAGCCTGACATGTTGGCGATAAGGATGGGCTTGCGGTGACGGCCCAGCTGCGCCCAGGTGAGCTGCTCCACCAACTCCTCCAGGGTGCCGACCCCGCCAGGCAGGGCTACGAAGGCGTCCGCCCGCTCGAACATGAGCCGCTTGCGGGCGTGCATGTCCTCCACCACGATCATCTCCGCCTCGTGGGCGAAGGCGCGCTCCCGGTTCATGAGGAAGCGTGGGATGATGCCGGTGACGGCCCCGCCGGCCAGCGCCGTGGCGCTCGCGACCTCCCCCATCAGCCCGATGCCGCCGCCGCCATAGACGAGGCGCACCCCTTCGGCCGCGAGGATCTGTCCGAACCGGCGCGCTTCCTCGGCGAACAGCGGATCCGAGCCGGATGCGGAGCCGCAATAGACGCACACACTTTCGATTCTAGCCATGGACGCACTTTAGCAAACTCGACGCCGTGTGGGACGTGACGAACGGTCGGGGGGCGCGAGGGAATGGGCCGATCGGACCGGGGCTCTAGCTTGTCGCTGCGACGTGGGCGTGACGAGCGTGCTTGAAGTCGCCCCATTCATCGGCTATCGCCGATGGACGATGAATATGACGCCCTTTCCACACCCCGGCGGACCCGACGCCGCAGACCCGGCGCAGGCGGGCTCCGAGAGTCCCGTCGAGGACCGTGCGGCCCTCGCCGAGCGCCTGCGGGCGCTGGCCCATCCGGTTCGGCTGCGCGTGCTGGAAACGCTCGCCGGCCAGGACCGCTGCGTGTGCGGCGAGATCGTCCGGGGGCTGCCCCTTGCGCAGTCGACCGTATCGCAACATCTGAAGGTCCTCACGGATTCAGGATTGATCCGGAGCCGGACCGAGGGCCAGCGCACCGCCTACTGCCTCGACCGGGATGCCATTTCCGCGCTCAAGGGTGAGATCGATGCTCTTTTCTCGGGGCTGTTGCCGCCCGGGGACTGTTGCGCGCCGCCCGTGGGCCGCACCGAAGACCGATAGGCCATCATGTCCAAGACGCCTCCTCCCGCCGCCGGCCCGCGCCGGCCGGCCGTTTCCGCCGACGCCCTGCTCGATACCATCCGCGGCCTCTGGCCCTATCTGTGGCCCGCCGGCCGGGCGGACCTGCGGGCGCGTGTCGTCATCACCTTCGCACTGCTGTTCGCATCCAAGGGTGCGACCCTGGCGGTGCCGTTCCTGTTCAAATGGGCGACGGACGCGCTCACCGCAGAAGTCTCCTCAGGCGGCACCAGCGCCCCGACCCCCGCCTTCTGGGTCCTGGTGGTGGGCGCCCCGGTGGCGCTGACGCTTGCCTATGGCCTCGGGCGCATCCTGATGGCCGGCGTCACCCAGTTGCGCGACGGCATCTTCGCCAAGGTGGCGCTGAATGCGGTGCGGCGCCTCGCGCTCGAGACCTTCGAGCACATGCACGCCCTGTCCCTGCGCTTCCATCTGGAGCGCAAGACCGGCGGGCTCACCCGCGTGCTGGAGCGTGCGCGCTCTGGCATCGAGACCATCGTGCGCATGCTGGTGCTGCAACTGGCGCCCACCATTGTCGAGCTGGCCATGGTCATCGGCGTGCTGTTCTTCGCCTTCGACTGGCGGTATGCGGCGGTGGTGGCGGTGACGGTGCTGCTCTATGGCTTCTTCACCTATTTCGCTAGCGAGTGGCGGCTCTCCATCCGCAAGGAGATGAACGAGAGCGACACCGACGCCAACACCAAGGCGGTGGACAGCCTGCTCAACTACGAGACGGTGAAGTATTTCGGCGCCGAGCGCTGGGAAACCCAGCGTTATGACCGCTCCATGGTGCGCTACGAGAAGGCGACGGTGAACACCTATACCTCTCTGGCGTGGCTGAACGCTGGGCAGGCGGTGATTTTTTCCATCGGCCTTGCGGTGGTGATGGTCATGTGCGTGCTCGACATCCGCGCCGGGCGGCAGACGGTGGGCTCCTTCGTCATGATCAACGCCATGATGGTGCAGTTCTACATTCCGCTGAACTTCCTCGGCTTCATCTATCGCGAGATCAAGCAGGCCATCGTGGACATCGAGGCCATGTTCGCCGTGCTTGCGGTGGCGCCCGAGGTGAAGGACCAGCCCGCAGCGCAGGACCTCGTGGTGTCCGGCGGCACGGTGCGGTTCGAGAACGTGCGCTTCTCCTATGATGCGGGCCGCGAGATCCTCAAGGGCGTCACCTTCGAGGTGCCGGCGGGCCGCACGGTGGCCATCGTCGGGCCTTCGGGGGCGGGGAAATCGACCCTGTCGCGCCTGCTGTTCCGCTTCTACGACATCTCGTCCGGCCGCATCACCATCGACGGGCAGGATATCCGCGCCGTCCGGCAGGAGAGCCTGCGCGCCGCCATCGGCATGGTGCCGCAGGACACGGTGCTGTTCAACGACACCATCGCCTACAACATCCGCTACGGCCGCCCCGCCGCCTCCGAGGCGGAAGTGGAGGAGGCGGCGCGCCTTGCCCAGATCGACGGCTTCATCCGCGCCACCCCCAAGGGCTACCGGACCGAAGTGGGCGAGCGCGGGCTGAAGCTGTCGGGCGGTGAGAAGCAGCGCGTCGCCATCGCCCGCACCATCCTGAAGGCGCCGCCCATCCTGGTGCTGGACGAGGCCACCTCGGCCCTCGACAGCCACACGGAAAAGGACATCCAGGACGCCCTTGAGCGGGTATCGGAGGGGCGCACTACCCTCGTCATTGCACACCGGCTCTCCACCGTGGTGGCGGCGGACGAGATTCTCGTTCTGGCGGAAGGGCGCGTCGCCGAGCGTGGCTGCCATGCGGAGCTGCTGGCCCGCGGCGGACTTTATGCCGCCCTGTGGAACCGCCAGCGCGAGGCGGACGACGCGGCCATGGCCCTCGCCCGGGCGCAGGCGGCCGATCTCGGCGCAGCCGAGGCCGGCGTGCCCCATCCGGACGAGGAAGGCATCAGCGAGGAGCAGGTGAGCGCGGTCAGCTGAGCCTCTACCAACGGGGCTGGTTGGCGAGCGTCGCAGCCCCCCGTCGGCCAGGCCCGCGCGGCGATTGAGCGAAGCCCTATCGGCTCCGGTCGAAGACCGGGGCCGATAGCATTGAGAGACCGTCAGTGCGGCTGGTTGAAGGCCCAGACCACGCCGAAGGGATCGCGCACCTGCGCATAGCGCGCGCCCCAGAACATGTCGGACGGCGGCATCATCGCGCTCGCCCCCGCCGCCACGGCCCGCTCGAATGCAGCGTCCGTGTCCGTGACGTGCAGGCTGAGATTGAAGCCGCCAAGCTTCTCGACAGGGCCGGCGCAATATTCGGGATAAGGGTCGGCCAGCATCACCGAGCTGCCGTTGATGTAGAGGTGTACGTGCATGGTGCGGCCGCTGTCATCCGGGGGGATGGCGAAGGCGAGCTCCGCGCCAAGGGCACTCTTGTAGAACTCGACCGCCTTCATGGCGCCGTCCACCGTCAGGTAGGCCGTGACCCCGCCTTTCACCGGGGGCATGGCGCTGAAATCGGCCGTGGGAGTGGTCGTCTCGGCGGTATCGGACATGGTCTTCCTCCTGCTGAAGCCCCGGAAAAGGGGGCGCCCGTGCTTCAAGAACGTCCCATGCGCCGGCGTCCCGACAGCCGGCCACGAACTTTTTCAGGCCCCCGCCTCGGCCATCAGCCGGTCGAGATGGGTGCGGATGTGGTCGGCCTCGGCCGGCGTGTTGGCGAGGGCGATGGCGCGGTCGAAGGCTTCCCGCGCCTCCGCCCGCCGGCCCAGTTCCAGCAGGAAGGCGCCGCGCGCGCCGAAATAGTGGAAATAGCCTGAAAGCTGAGGTGCCAGCGGCTCGATCATGGCGAGGGCCGCCGCGGCACCCCTCACCTTGCTCACCGCCACGGCGCGGTTGAGCGTGACCACGGGCGAGGGCTGGAGATATTCCAGCGTCGCATAGAGCGCGTCGATCTGCGCCCAGTCCGTCTCCTCCGGCCGGGGCGCGCGGGCGTGGAGGGCGGCGATGGCCGCCTGCACCTGATAGGCGCCGGGCCGGCGATGGCGCACCGCCTTGTCGATCAGGGCCAGGCCTTCGGTGATGCGGGCGCGGTCCCATCTGGAACGGTCCTGCGCGTCCAGCAGGATCACGCGGCCGTCGGCGTCGAAGCGGGCGGCGGAGCGGGCGTGCTGGAGCAGGAGGAGGGCATTGAGACCCATGATTTCCGGCTCGGTGGGGAACAGGCGCAGCAGCAGCCGGGCGAGGCGGATGGCGTCGTCGGACAGCGGGGAGCGGTCCGGATCGGGACCGGCCGAATAGCCTTCGTTGAACACGAGATAAACCATGGCCGCCACGGTGCCGAGCCGCTCGGCCCGCTCCACCGGGCCCGGCGCCTCGAACGGCACGTCGGCCTTGGCGATGCGGCCCTTGGCGCGGGTGATGCGCTGCTCCATGGCCGCCTCGCTGACGAGAAAGGCGCGGGCGATCTGCTTTACCGACAGGCCCGAGACGATGCGCAGGGCGAGCGCGATCTGCTGGGTGACCGGCAATTCGGGATGGCAGCAGATGAAGAGCAGGCGCAGCACGTCGTCGCGATAGTGGGAATTGTCCAGCCGTTCGGCGAGGCCGGCTTCGGCATCGTCGAGATCGGACAATTGCTCATCCGGGGGCAGGGGATCATGCCGCGCGCGCTTGCGGACCCCATCCAGAGCGGCATTGCGGCCCACCAGGATTAGCCACGCGGCGGGATCGCGCGGCGGGCCGTTCACCGGCCAGGTTTTCAGCGCGCGCAGGCAGGCTTCCTGAAAGGCTTCCTCCGCGGTGTCGAGGTCGCGGAAATAGCGCAGCAGGGCCGCCACCGCCTGGGGCCGCGCAGCGGTGAGCGCGGCGTTGATCCAGGCCGGATCAACCAGTGCCGGCGTGGTCACGGGGCTACCCGCTGGTCGGGGAAGAACATGCCAACCGGCCGGATTTCATAGGCGCCGCCGGGATTGGCGGCGGCGAGGTCGCGGGCGATGGCGAGGGCGTCGTCGAGGTCGGCGGCGTCCACCAGATAGAAGCCGAGCAACTGCTCCTTGGTCTCGGCGAACGGCCCGTCGATGACGAGGGGCGGCTCCTCGCTCTTGCGCAGGGTGGTGGCGGCGGTGGTGGGCAGCAGGCGCAGCGAGGCGCCCATCTTGCCTGCCTTGATCAGGCGGTCCTGCACCACGGCGAGCTTCGCCATGACGGCGTCGTCCTCCTCCTTGCTCCAGGCGCAGACTACGTCTTCTTCATGGTAGCAGAGGATGGCGTACATCATGGGCAAGGCTCCCTGTCGTCTTGTCCTAGGACGCGGGAGTATGCCCATGACCGACAGGCGGATGCAAAAGTCGAGAAGCTTTGCCGTGAAAGGGATTGGGGGTCTCAGCGGGCGCCGGGGAACCATTCCACATGGGCGTCGCCGGTGCGCCCGTAATAGATGGCGCGCCGTCCGCTGAGGCTGACCTGATAACCGACGCATCCGGCGGCGACGATCTGCCGGCAGAATTCCTTGTAGCGGATCCGCCCGGCCTGGATGGCCCGCACCGCGGCCTCGACGCCGGCGGCCGAGAACGCCGCCGGAGCTGTGCCGACTACGGGCGCGTTGGGAAGGACGATGCTGGAATCATCGGGCAGATAGAAAGTCTTCTCGGCGCGCACAAGGTCGGCGTCATAGCGCTCGACGCCCGCCGCCATGAGCCGGGCCACCACCTCGCCGAAAGTGATGCGCTCTTCGTCCGAGGCCGCCACGCTTTCGCGCATGACATCCACCACGTTCGTGTCCATGGGGCTTCTCCTTGGGTGTTGCGATTGGTCAGGCAGGGACTGCGGTCAATCCACCGGCACGGTCCGCAAGCCGAGGCGGCGGACGATGGCCTTCATGACCGCCTCGACCTGTGTCCGCTCTCCGGCGGACAGGTGGCCGAAGAATTCTGCATCATTGGCATCCGCCAGCGCCGCGAGTTCCGGCACCAGCCCGTGCCCCTCCGGCGTGAGGGCGAGGCTCTGGAAGCGGCGGTCGTCCTTGGCGGCCGTTCGCGTCGCGAGGCCCTTGGCCGCGAGCCGGTCGGCCAGCTTGGAAATGGCGCCGCGCGTCATGCCGAGGCGATCCGCGAGGGCGCTGGGGACGGCGGCCCGCTGCTCGAACAGCTCGCGCAGCAGCACCCATTCCGCCACCGTCACGCCGCGCCGCTCCAGCTTGAGGCTGAAGGCATGCGAGACCTGATTGGAAACGAAGCGCAGCCAGTAGCCGAGATGGGAGTCCAGCGCCGGCAAGGCGGGCTGAGGTGCGATGGGGGCGGGATCGGTCAAATGAACCTCATTGATTGACTAGGAAACTATATCGGTATGGTTGCCTAGTCAACTATTGCTCCGGAAAAATGCGGGCGGACCCGCATTCTTCCGACGAATCGCACACGAGGGGCTCACGCCGCCTGGTGCTGCTCCATCTCGCCGCCATAGCGCCGCACCAGATGGTCCTTGAACACCGAGGCGTCGAGCGGGCGACCGGTGGCGCGGGTGAGCAGCGCGTCCGTTTCCAGCAGCGAGCCCTGGCTGTGCACGTTGGTGCGCAGCCACGCCAGCAGCGGCGCGAAATCGCCGCTGGCGATGCCGGGCAGGATGGCGGCGTCGGCGGTGCAGGCGGCGTCGAACAGCTGCGCCGCCGTCATGGCGCCGAGGGTGTAGGTGGGGAAATAGCCCCAGCCGCCGCTCGGCCAGTGGATGTCCTGCAGGCAGCCGAGGCGGTTGTCCGGCGGCACCACGCCGAGCAGCGATTTCATGCCCTCGGCCCAGGCGCCGGGCAGGTCGGAAAGCTTCATCTCGTCGCCGATCAGTGCCTTTTCCAGCCGGTAGCGCAGGATGACATGGGCGGGATAGGTCACCTCGTCCGCATCCACGCGGATGAAGCCGCGCTCCACTCGCGTATAGGATCGCCACAGGGTCTCGGCCTCCCAGGCGGGGCCGGCGCCATTGAAGGCGGCGCGCATGCGCGGGGCGGCGAAGGTGAGGAATTCGCGGCTGCGGCAGGCCTGCATCTCCATCAGCAGAGACTGGCTCTCGTGCACGCTCATGGAGCGGGCCTGCCCCACCGGCTGGAAGATGTAGTCGTGGGGGCGGCCCTGCTCGTAGAGGGCGTGCCCGGTCTCGTGCAGCACCCCCATGAGGGCCTTGGAGAAATTGGCCTCGTCGTAGCGCGTGGTGATGCGCACGTCGTTGTCGGCCCCGCCGCAGAAGGGGTGGGTGGAGACATCGAGGCGGCCGCGGTCGAAATCGAAGCCCACCGTCCTCATCATCTCGACGCCGAGGGCGCGCTGGGCCTCCACCGCGAACGGGCCGGACAAAGGCGGCGTCGCGGGGCGGCGGGACTGCACCTCCAGCACCTGCTCGGTAAAGGCGGGCAGGAACTGGGCGAGATCGTCGAACAGGGCATCGATGCGCGCGGAGCGGCCGCCGGGCTCGTAGTCGTTCAGCAGCGCGTCATAGGTGGAGAGGCCGAGCTTCTCGCCCTTGGCCTGGCCCATCTCGCGCTGCAGGCGCAGCACCTCCTCCAAATAGGGCAGGAGCGCGGGGAAGTCTGCTTCGGCGCGGGCCTTGCGCCAGGCCATCTCGCATTTGGACGAAGCCCTGCTCGCCGCTTCCACGAGGTCGGCGGGCAGGGCGGTCTGGACGGTATACTGACGCTCGATCTCGCGCACGTTCGCCTGTTCCCAGGGGCCGAGGTCCTCGCTGGAGGCGGCGGCGAGCCAGTCACCGATGCGTGGGTCGGTCACCATGCCGTGATGGAGCACCCGCAGCAGCGCCAGGCTCTCGGCGCGCGTTTCGGCGGCGCCCTTGGGCATCATGGTGTCGCTGTCCCATTGCAGGATGCCGATGCCATTGCCGAGGGCGGCGGTGCGGGTGAAATGGGCGGAAAGCTCGGAATATGCGCTCATGGTCCTGAAAATCCCGATGGCCCGGTGGCCGTGTTCGAAAGTGATGGCGCGACGGTAGAGAACCGCGCCCGCCAAGAAAAGCCCCCGACCCACGCCCCGCAGAGCGCGCCTGACCCGCCCGGGCCGAGACAAAAAGAAACCCGGCGCGGGCGGACCCGGCCGGGTGGAGGTACTCAGGGGTCGAAACGTCGAAGGATGCTCAAGCCGCCTTCTCACCGGGGGTCAGCGAAAGGACGGACTCGTACCCTTCAAACTCCGGACCGCCGATATAGTTCACGCGATTTGACGAAGATCCTGCATCGCGATGGGCAAGGCGGAAGGCTTCGGACTTGGTCCAGGCCTCGAAATCCGCCTTGGTCGCCCACACGGTGTGGGAGATGTAGAGGGTGTATTCCTCCTTCTCCGCGCCGCGGCACAGATCGAAGGCGACGAAGCCGGGAACGGCGGCAATGTAGGTGTCGCGCTCGCGCCAGACCCGCTCGAACTCGACCTCCGAGCCGTGCTTCACCTTGAACCTGTTGGTGGCAATGAACATTTCTCATACTCCGACGTGACAAATGGCATGGTGAATTGGCTGCGCCGGACCGGCGTGGCTACTTGTAGAGGGGAGACGGTGTCGCCGCGGCGATGGCGTCTGCCCCGAACCTGATGCGAAGTCCGCCCTTCACGGTAAGGCCGGCGCTGGGCAGGAACTGCTGGTATTGAGTGTACTGCTCGTTGAGCAGGTTCTCAACGGAGAGCGAGGCAAGCACGTTCTCGCTGGGCTGGTAGCCCACATAGGCGTTCACGAGGTTGAAGCTCGGGGTCGGCTCGTAGGGCGCGTCGGCCGGCATGTCGGCCGCGGTCACGGCGGCGACCCACTGCCAGCGCACGGAAACGGTCAGCTTCCTGTCGAGGAAGCGGGCGCCGAGCGTTCCCGCCACGTTGTTGGGCATGGTGTTGGAGAGCGGCCCGCCGGTTTCGCTGTTCTCGCCGTCGGCCACCGTGACGTTGAAGCCGGCGAACCATGCCCCGGCGTCGTAATTGCTCTCCAGCTCGAAGCCCTGAAGTCGCGCCTGGGCGATGTTCTGGTACTGGTAGTTGGCATAGGTGCCGTAGCGCGTCATCTGGTAGCCGACGAGTTCGATGTAGTCGTCCACGTCGTTGCGGTAGATGTTGGCCTTGGCGCGGAACTTGTCGCCCTTCACGAAGATGTCGTCGAACCGGATGTTGAGGCCGAGTTCCTTGTTCTTGCCCACCTCCGGCTGAAGATAGGGGTTGGGCACGAAGCAGAACACGCCGTAGCTGCCGTCCGGGCAGAAGACGAGGGGAATGTTCGGCGGGTGCGCGCCGTTCACCAGCGTCTCCGTCACCGCCGGGGCTCGGTAGCCTTCCGCATAGGTGCCGTAGAAGGTCAGCCAGTTCCAGGGCGTGATGCCCAGCGTGAACTTGGGCGAGAAGCGCTGGCCGTCGGTGGAGACGCCGTCGCCATTGAGGCTGTAGGTGTCGTAGCGCACGGCCGCCTGCGCTTCCAGCC
The DNA here is from genome assembly GCF_008364685.1 of Xanthobacter oligotrophicus. Taxonomy (GTDB): domain Bacteria; phylum Pseudomonadota; class Alphaproteobacteria; order Rhizobiales; family Xanthobacteraceae; genus Xanthobacter; species Xanthobacter oligotrophicus. The sequence goes on along the minus strand of NZ_VTTL01000001.1, from coordinate 172,177 downwards.
AGCTGGAATAATTGGCCTTCCACTGCACGAAGGCGCCGCCCACGCCGCGCTCGCCGGAGGGATTGTAGCCGTCGCCGAAGCCGTAATTGTCCACGTTGTTCACGTCGTCATGGAAATAGTCGCCGCCGATGGTGATGGCGTTGCGGATGTCGTTCCAGACGAAGCGCGACGTGTTGTTGGCGTCGAAGCCCACGGTGTCGATGGTAAAATAGCGCGGATTGCCGACGGCACCCGTCACCGAGCTGGCGGTGCCGGCCACCTTGACCTGGTCCTGCTTCACGCGGTTCCAGTAGAGCGTGCTGCGCCAGTCGAACACAGTGTCGTTGGGGTTGGTGTAGTTCCAGCTCGCGGTGGCGGTCTGGTTAAGCACGGTGGAGCCGTACTGGGTAGCGGTTGTGGGAATGCTGCCGTTCACCAGCGCTGCATTGTAGGTGGTGTAATCGGCATTGTAGTTGAGGCCGGTGAACTTCACTTCGTGGAAGTCGGCCGGCCGGAAGGTGGCCTTGGCGATGCCGGTCCAGGTGTCGTAGCCGGTGCCGGGCACCACGTCGCCGTTGCCGTCCTTGTAGTCGCTCTGGGCGCGATAGGTGCCGCCGAGGAACAGGTCTACGTTCTGGCCCACCCGCGCCGCCGCGAACAGGGCGCCGAAGCCCATGGGTCCGTTGGACCCGAACTCGGTCAGGGCATCCGCGCCCCAGGTCTGGCCCTTCTTGATGATGTCGTCGGCATCCTTGGTGCGCATGGTGACCACACCGCCGATGGCGCCCGAGCCGTAGATGTTGGAGACCGGCCCGCGCACCACGTCCACGTCGGCCAAAAGACCCGGCTCCAGGAAGAAGGAGCCGGCGCCGGTGCCGTGGCCGAGCTGGGTGAAGTTCTGCCGCGCCCCGTCCACGAACACCGCCACGCGCCCGTAATCCTGCATGCCGCGGATGTTGATGGACGCCTGGGGCGAGTTGCCGTTCTGGATCACCGTGGTGCCAGGCATGCCGAAGAACACGTCCTGCGTGCGCGATGGCATGAGTTGTTCAAGGTCGTCCTGGCGCACCACGCTGATGGCGGCGAGGGCGTCGATGGTGCGTTCCGGCGTGAGGCTGGCGGCCACCGTGATGGTGTCGAGGGACATCTCGCCCTCTGTCTCGGCCTGTGCCGGCGCGGGTGCCACGCTCTGGGCGAGTGCCGCGCCTTCCATACCGGCGAGCAGCGCGCAGGCGGCGACGCCCGAGCGAAGAAGCCCGCTGGTCCAAATGCAAACGCCCGCTCGCTGCGGCCTGAGCGCCATGATCGTCTCTCCGGAATCGGTGCGTGATCGAGCTGGCTACCGTCCGCAATCGCGGACGTGGCGCGCTGCGGGCATCCCCGCCTGTCCCTTCTGAGCTACCGTTCGGTCACAGGGTCGTCAAGATTTTTACATGTTTGTTGCCAATCAATAGAAATAACGTCACTCATTGTGTCAGATAAACAACGCGAAGAGATCAGATTGAATTTTGAAAAAGTCAAAACAGTCGAATCTTGCGGTGCAGAATCTGCGTGGATGGCATGAAGTGGAAATTTTCTAATTCAATGAATCGACCATTTAGACTCCATCGATTCGTCGCTCTTCTTGGTGTCTCGGTTGCCATCCTCGGCGCGATGCCGGACCTCGCTGCTGCGGAGGTCCGCGGGCGGGTGGCGGCTGATACGTCCCGCATCGTCTCCATCGGTGGGGCGGTCACCGAGGTCCTGTTCGCCCTCGGCCTCGGCGACCGTGTCGTGGCGGTGGACCAGACCAGCCGCTATCCCGCCGCGGCGCGGCGCAAGCCTGATGTCGGCTATTCCCGCGCCCTGTCGCCGGAAGGCGTTCTCTCCACCGGGCCGAGCCTGATTCTCGCGGCGGAGGGCGCGGGGCCGCGCTCCACCCTCGATGTGCTGGAGCATGCCTCGGTGCCGGTGGTGCTCATTCCCGAGGCTCACGACAAGGCCGGCGTGCTCGCCAAGATCGCGGCCGTGGCGCAGGCGGTGGGCGAGGACGAGAAGGGCCGGGTGCTCGCCGCCGAGGTGGCGGCGGATTTCGCGGCGCTGGAGGACATGGTGAAGGCCCTGCCGGGCCGACCCCGCGGGGTGTTCGTGCTCTCGGCGTCCGGCGGGGCAGCGGTGGTGGGCGGCTCGGACACGAGCGCGGACGCCATCTTCCGCCTCGCCGGCGTCACCAATGCCATGGCCACCATCAAGGGCTTCAAGCCGGCCCTTGATGAAGCAGCCATGTCGGCCGAGCCCGACGCCGTGGTAGTGATGCAGGGCGGCGGCCAGGTGCTGGACGCCGACACCGTGTTCTCCCTGCCGGCCTTCGCCGGCACGCCGGCTGCACGCGAACGCCGGCTTGTGACCATGCCCGGCTCCTATCTCCTCGGCTTCGGCCCGCGCACCCCGCGCGCGGCGCGGGATCTCGCCGCCGCGCTCCATCCCGGCGCGGCTCTGCCGGAGTTGCCGGCCCGACCCTGGAGCACGGAGAAGGACCAATGAGCGTGGAGCACGTCACCATGGCCGCTCCGGCGGAAATCGCATCCGGCCGTCCGGTGAAGGCGGGGCTGATCCTGTTCGCGCTGCTTGCGGGCGCGGCCTTGATCGGGGCGCTGGCCATCGGCCCCTTCACCATCGCGCCGGGCCGCGTGCTGTCCATCCTGTGGGATTTCGTGACGGGCAATACCGCACCATCCGCCGCCCTGCGCGAGCGTATCGTGGTGCTCGACGTGCGCTTTCCCCGCGCCGTGGTGGGCGCGCTCACGGGGGCGGGCACGGCGGTGGCCGGGGCGGTGATGCAGGGCGTGTTCCGCAATCCTTTGGCCGATCCCGGCCTGGTGGGCGTCGCCCCCGGCGCGGCGCTGGCGGCGGTGGCCTTCGTGGTCTTCGGCGCGCCTTTGGCGATGCTGCTGCCCGCGCCGCTGCAGGCGCTGGGCCTGCCCCTTGCGGCCTTTGCCGGCGGGCTCGGCACCACGCTCGTCATCGCCCGCCTCGCGGCGCGGGATGGGCGCACGCAGGTGGCGACCCTGCTTTTTGCGGGACTCGCGCTGGGCGCGCTGGCCAGTGCCGGGACCGGGGTGATGGTGTTCCTCGCCTCCGAGCAGCAGACCCGCGAATTCCTGTTCTGGACCCTCGGCAGCCTCGGCGGCGCCACCTGGCTGAAGGCGGCGCTCGCCGCGCCCTTCGTGCTGGGCCTGCTGGTGGCGTCCGTCTTCCTCGCCCGAGGGCTCGATGCGCTGGCGCTGGGGGAGGCGGAAGCATTCCACGCCGGCGTTTCGGTGGAGCGGCTGAAGCGGGGCGCGGTCATTGCCGTGGCGGCCGGGGTGGGGGCCTCGGTGGCAGCGGCGGGGGTGGTGGGCTTCATCGGGCTGGTGGTGCCGCATCTGGCGCGGCTGGTGGTGGGGCCGTCGCACCGGGTGCTGCTTCCGGCGTCCGCTTTGCTCGGCATCGCGGTGCTGCTCGGCGCCGACATCCTGGCGCGGATGATCGCCGCGCCGGCCGAACTGCCGCTGGGCGTCGTCACCGCTCTGGTGGGGGCGCCCTTCTTCCTGTGGCTGCTGCTTCGCCGGCGCGCCTTCGTCGGATGATGGGGGTGAAGATGTATCGGGCCGAGAATGTGAGCGTTGCGGCCGGGGGCCGCCTGCTGGTGGAGGGTGCCAGCCTTGCCGTCCAGCCGGGGCGGGTGACGGTTCTGGTGGGGCCGAACGGGGCGGGAAAATCCACGCTGCTGAAGGCCATGTCCGGCGAGCACCGCCTGTCATCCGGCCGCGTGACGCTGGACGGGGTGGCGATCACGCGCCTGTCGCCGCTGGAACTGGCCCGGCGCCGGGCGGTGCTGCCCCAGGCGGCGGAGGTGGCGTTTCCGTTCACCGCTGGAGAAGTGATCGCTGCCGGCCTCATGGCGCCGGACGGGCGCGACGGCGCGCGCATCGCCCGCCTCCTCGGTGAGGTGGACCTGCCGGGCTTCGCCCAGCGGCGCTACGACAGCCTTTCGGGCGGCGAGCGGCAGCGGGTGCAACTGGCGCGCATTCTCGCCCAGCTGGAGCTGACGCGGGCGGACGCACCTTCCTATCTCTTCCTCGACGAACCCACCGCGAGCCTTGACCTCGCCCACCAGCTCACGGTGCTGCGGCTGGCCCGCGCCCATGCGGACAAGGGCGGCGGCGTGCTTGCGGTGCTCCACGACCTCAATCTCGCGGTCATGGTGGCGGACGAGATCGTGGTGCTGGCGCAGGGCCGAATCCGGGCGGCGGGGCCGGCGGGGGAGGTGATCCGCGACGAGGTCCTGGAGGCGGCGTTCGGGGTGCGCGTGCGTGTCGGCATCGCGCCGCCGGGGCCGTTCGTGCTGCCGCAGAACGTGAATTGGGCGGGGTAGGCGCGCGGGGGAACTTGCCTGAAGCTTTCCATCCCACACTGTCATCCCCCGGACGAGCCGGGGGATGACAGTGTGCAGGGCGATGGCGACCGTTCAGGGATCAGCACCGGCGCGTTGAACCACCTCAGCCCAGTTCCTGCGCCGCTTTGAGTACCTCTTCGGCGTGGCCGGCCACTTTCACCTTGGGCCAGGTGCGGGCCACCTTGCCGTCGCGGCCGATGAGCAGGGTCGCCCGCTCGATGCCCATGTACTTGCGGCCGTACATGCTCTTTTCCACCCAGACGCCATAGGCTTCCAGCATGGCCTTGTCCGGGTCGGAGCCCAGCGGAAAGGCGAGGTCGTACTTGGCCTTGAACTTGTCTTGCGCGCTCACCGCATCGGCCGAGACGCCAAGAATGTCGGTGTCGGCGGCGGCGAAGGCGGCTTTCAGGCCGTTGAAGGCGATGGCTTCCTTGGTGCAGCCGGTGGTGTTGGCCTTGGGGTAGAAATAGAGCACCAGCTTGCGGCCCTTGAAGTCCTTGAGCGCCACCGTGCCACCCCCATCGCGGGCGAGCGAGAACGGGGGCGACTTCGCGCCGGCTTCCGGAAACTGCGACATCCGCCTTCCTTTCGACGTGTTCGGCGCCATTACGGGGCTGGGCGGCGCGTTCTTGTGGCTCTGGCGACCCACAACATCGCCGCCTTCCCGGCGCACATGGTAACCTGCAAGGATTGATCCACCTCATCTTTACGAGGCACGGGCAGGTTAGGGTCAATCGGCCGGTCATGGACGAATCGCCGCGCGCGGGGGAAGAGCCTGCGCACAAGGTCCCATGGCGGGTGTGTCGGAAGCTGAAAGAAGCGTGGAAGGGTCGAAACGGCATGGAGGATAGGGTGCGCAAGCCGGAGCCGGTGCGGCGTCAGCCGCGGCGCTCCCGCTTCCAGGGCATCATGGGGGCGCTGACGCCGCGCAGCCGCGCTGCGCGCGTGTTTACCATGGTGTGCCTGCTGCTCATCGCCCTAGGCGGCGTGGCGGCGGTCACCCTCTACGTGCTCATCGCCAACGGCTTCGTCACCGCCAACCTCGCGACCCCCTATATCGAGCGGGCGCTGGAGGAGCGTATCGGCGGCGGTCACAAGGTGGCCATCGGCTCCACCACCATGGAGACCGTGAGCGGCGGCGCCACCGCCGTGGTGGTGCACGACATCCGCGTCACCGGACCCGACGGCCAGCTGGTGGCGAGCGCCCCCAGCGCCGAGGTGGAACTGGAAGGCTCGCTGCTCTCCCTCATGCCCAAGGCGCGGCGCATCGACCTCGTCGGCGCGGAGATGACGGTGCGCATCGCCGCCTCCGGCCATCTGGCGGTCGCCACCGGCAAGGGCGCCAAGGCGATCACGGCCCCGATTTCGGTGGCCGCCCGCACGCCATCGCAGCCTGCCCCGGTCGCATCTGCGCCTGCCGGGGGTGGTGCACCCGCCGCGATACCGCAGCCGGCAGCGCCCGACCCGGCTGCCGCGGCTGCCGTCGCCAGCGCCCTCGATACCGATCCCCTGAAGCCCGTCGCCCTGGCCCGCTGGATCAATGAACTCGAATCGGCCGGCTTCGATGGCGGCGCCCTGGCCGACGTGGGGCTCAAGGACGGCACCCTCATCGTGGAGAACGAGAGCGCCGGCCGCCGCATCGTGTTCCAGCACATCAGCGTGCGGCTCGCCCGGCCGCAGGCGGGCGGCGCCCAGCTCACCTTCACCATCCAGTCGCCGCAGGGCGTCGCCACCGCCACGGCGCGCATCGGCCCGGCGCGGGATGGCGAGCGGGCCATCGAGCTTGCGATCCGCAACCTCTCCACCCGCGACCTGCTCCAGGCCTTCATCCAGGACCAGCGGCGCTTCTACATGGACACGCCGCTGAACGCGTCCTTCACCGCCCGCCTGTCGGTGGACGGCGAGGTGAAGGCCGGCGAGGCGAACCTGGACTTCGGCGCCGGCGCGCTTGGCAACGGCGAGGACCCGGAAGAGCGCTTCGTCATCGATCGCGCCCGCATCGGCCTGACCCTCGACGTGGCCCGCCGTGTGATCGTGGTCGCGCCCATCGAGGCGGTGAAGACCGAGAACATCATTTCGCTGGCAGGCGAGATCAAGGTGCCGGCGACCCTGGGCGCGCCCTGGCCGTTCCGGATGGGTCCGAAACAGGTGGTGCTCGCCGGCAAGGAGATGCCCGAGCCCGCCCTAGTGGTGGACAAGGTGGAGGTGGCGGGCCGGTTCGATCCACCCAGCCGGCAGATCATCGTTGATACGGGCTTCCTCGGCTCGGCGGCGGGCAGCTTCACCTTCACCGCCCTGTTCGATTTTGGCGTGGACGTGCCCTACGTGAAGTTCGACGGCACCGCCTCGCCCATGCCGGTGGCCACCATCAAGCGCTTCTGGCCGGTGAACATCGCCCCGCCGGCCCGGCAGTTCGCCATCGAAAACGTCTCCGGCGGCACGGCGGACGGCATCACCGTGGCGGTCAAGCTGCCCCTCGACCTGATCGGCCAGAAGCAGGTGCCCCTGCCGGACGACGGTGTGCGCTTCACCATCAACGGCAAGGGGGTCTGGCTCCGGCCGGTGAAGGGCCTGCCGCCCATCACCAACGCGAGCCTCGCCATCCTCGTCACCGGCCGCTCGGTGCGCATCACCCTGCCGGAGGGAACCGCGGTGACGCCGCAGAACCGCAAGATCGCGGTGAGCGACGGCGTGATGTTGATGCCGGACTATTTCCCCCGCGAACCCACCTCCCAGATCAAGGTGAAGTTCGACGGCCCGGCCGACGGCGCCGTCGAGGTGCTGGGCATGGAGCCGCTGAAGGGTCCCACCGGAACCGCCTTCGATCCCTCCACCACGCGGGGCAAGTTCTCCGCCCTGCTGCAGGTGAACATCACCTTCCGCAAGGTGCCGCGGCCGGAGGACTTCGACTATTCGCTCGAAGCCACCCTCACCGATTTCGGCGTGGACAAGGTGTTTCGCGGCCTGCGTCTCGAAGGGGCGACGGTGAAGGCCTTCGCCTCTCCGGCCGGCGTGGTGCTGCGCGGCGACGGCAAGATCGCTGGCGCGCCGATGGCGTTCGAGTACGAGAAGCGCAAGGACGTGGCCGATTCCGACATCCGCGTCAGCGCCACCCTGGACGATGCCGCCCGCGGCAAGCTGGGCGTGGACCTGCCCGGCGTATCGGGGCCGGTGGGGGTGCGCCTCGTCGGCACCACCAACAACAAGGATACACGGGCGACCATCGAGGCCGATCTCGTCAATGCCCGCATCGCCGATCTCATCCCCGGCCTCAGCAAGCCGGCAGGCAAGCCCCTGAAGGCGAAATTTGCCCTGAACGACAAGGGCAACAGCGTCCGCCTCGACGACATGGTCATCGACGGCTCGGGCACGCTGCTGAAGGGGTCCATGGAACTGTCCGACAGCGGCGATCTGGTCGGTGCCAGCTTCCCCACCTTCCAGCTTTCCGATGGCGACAAGGCCTCGGCCAAGGCCGAGAGGTCGGGGGATGTGCTGAAGGTCCGCATCACCGGCGATGTCATGGATGCCCGGGGCATCATGAAGAGCCTCGTGTCCGCCCCCGCCGGCCAGCGGCGCGCCCAGAAGATGCCGGACGTGGACGTGGAGGCGCGCGTCGGCGCCCTCACTGGCAACAATGGCGAGGTGCTGCGCCAGTTCGACCTCTCGGTATCGCGCCGGGGCGTGGAGACGCGCGACTTCACGCTCACCGCCAAGGCCGGCCGCGACGGCACGGTGGCGGGCGAGATGCGCAACTGGCAGGGCCGGCAGAAGGCGCTCCAACTCACCACGTCCGACGCCGGCGCCATGCTGCGCTTCCTCGACATCTATCCCAAGGTGCAGGGCGGCGAGGCCTGGCTGGTGGTGGACCCGCCGCGCAGCGACAGCACCCCCCAGGAAGGCGTAATCCACGTGCGCGACTTCGCCATCAAGGGCGAGCCTGGACTCCAGCAGCTCTCCAGCGCGGCGCGTGATTCGTCCGGCAAGATCGAGGACGGCACCGCCGCCTTCCAGAAGGCGCAGGCCCAGTTCTCCCGCACCACCGGCAAGATCGTGTTCAAGGAAGGCGCCATCTGGGGTTCGTCGGTCGGCGCCACCTTCGACGGCACGCTGGACTTCGCCGCCGACCGCATCTCCGTGCGTGGCACCTTCGTGCCGGCCTACGCCCTCAACAACATCTTCTCCAAGCTGCCGGTCATCGGCCTGTTGCTTGGCGGCGGACCCAACGAGGGCCTCGTGGGCGTGACCTTCGAGATCGTCGGCCCCCTCAGCGGCGGGCCCACGCTGCGCATCAATCCCATCTCCGCGGTGGCGCCCGGCTTCCTGCGCAAGATCTTCGAATTCCGCGATTCCAGCGACGCACCCCCGACCCGGTAAGGCGGCGGGCGCTGCGACAGTTTGCCCGGACGCCCCTTGCCGTGGGTCACGGCACCGCTCACACTCACCCCATAACAAGATACGGGCGGAAACGAAAAAGGGTGGGACTGATGCTGGCACTGGTGTTGATCATCGCCTGCGGCCTGCTGGCCGTGGCGTACGGCGTATGGGCCATCCGCGAACTCATGGCGGCGGATCCCGGTACCGCGCGGATGCAGGAAATCGCAGCCGCCATCGCGGAAGGGGCGCAGGCCTATCTGAAGCGCCAATACACCACCATCGGCGTGGTGGGCGTCGTCATCTTCGTTCTCGTGGGACTGTTCCTCGGCTGGCTGGTGGCGGTGGGCTTCGCCGTCGGTGCCATCCTGTCGGCGCTGGCCGGCTTCATCGGCATGAACGTGTCGGTCCGCGCCAATGTGCGCACCGCGCAGGCGGCGACCCTGTCGCTTGCCGGTGGCCTCGACCTCGCCTTCAAGGCCGGCGCGGTCACCGGGCTGCTGGTGGCGGGCCTCGCCCTGCTCGGGGTCACGGTCTACTTCCTCGTGCTCACCCAGATCCTCGGCTTTGCCGTCAACAGCCGTACGGTGGTGGATGCGCTGGTGGCGCTGGGCTTCGGCGCCTCGCTCATCTCCATCTTCGCCCGCCTCGGCGGCGGCATTTTCACCAAGGGCGCCGACGTGGGCGGCGATCTCGTGGGCAAGGTGGAAGCCGGCATCCCGGAGGATGATCCGCGCAACCCGGCCACCATCGCCGACAACGTGGGTGACAATGTCGGCGACTGCGCCGGCATGGCCGCCGACCTGTTCGAGACCTATGCGGTGACTGTGGTGGCCACCATGGTGCTTGCCGCCATCTTCTTCGCCGCCGCGCCGGCGAGCCTCGCCACCATGATGGTCTATCCGCTGGCCATCGGCGGGGCGTGCATCATCACCTCCATCGCCGGCACCTTCTTCGTGCGGCTGGGGGCCAATTCGTCCATCATGGGCGCGCTCTACAAGGGCCTCATGGCGACGGCGGGCTTCTCCATCATCGCGCTGGCGGCGGTGACCTGGCTGCTGCCCGGTTTCGGCGCCATCTCGGGGGCGGATTTCACCGGCACCAGCCTGTTCCTGTGCGGCCTCGTGGGCCTCGCGGTGACCGGCGCCATCGTGGTCATCACCGAATATTACACCGGCACCGGCTATCGCCCGGTGGTGTCCATCGCCCAGGCTTCGGTCACCGGGCATGGCACCAACATCATCCAGGGCCTTGCGGTGTCGCTGGAATCCACGGCGCTGCCGACGCTGGTGATCATCGCCGGTATCCTGTTCGCCTATGGCCTTGCCGGCCTGTTCGGCATCGCCATCGCCGCCACCACCATGCTGGGCGTGGCGGGCATGATCGTGGCGCTCGATGCGTTCGGCCCGGTGACGGACAATGCCGGCGGCATCGCCGAGATGGCCGGCCTGCCCAAGGAGGTGCGCCAGTCCACCGACGCGCTGGACGCGGTGGGCAACACCACCAAGGCGGTCACCAAGGGCTACGCCATCGGTTCCGCGGGCCTCGGCGCGCTGGTGCTGTTCGCGGCCTACAGCCAGGATTTGAAGTATTTCGTCTCGCAGGCCGCGCCCGGCTCCTACTTCGCCGGCGTCGCCCCCAACTTCTCGCTGGAAAACCCCTATGTGGTGGTGGGCCTGCTGTTCGGCGGCCTCTTGCCCTTCCTGTTCGCCGCCATGGGCATGACGGCGGTGGGCCGGGCGGCGGGCGCCATCGTGGAGGAGGTGCGCCGGCAGTTCCGCGAGAAGCCGGGCATCATGGCCGGCACCGAGAAGCCGGACTATTCCCGCGCCGTGGACCTGCTGACCAAGGCCGCCATCAAGGAGATGATCATCCCCTCCCTGCTGCCGGTGCTGTCGCCCATCGTCTGCTACTTCGTCATCTATTTCGTGGCGGGCGGCGGCGCGGAGGGCAAGTCGGCCGCCTTCTCGGCGGTGGGCGCCATGCTGCTGGGCGTGATCGTGACCGGCCTGTTCGTCGCCATCTCCATGACCTCGGGCGGCGGCGCCTGGGACAATGCCAAGAAGTCGTTCGAGGATGGCTTCGTGGACAAGGACGGCGTGCGCCACATGAAGGGCTCGGAGGCCCACAAGGCGTCTGTCACCGGCGACACCGTGGGCGATCCCTACAAGGACACGGCGGGCCCCGCCGTGAACCCCATGATCAAGATCACCAATATCGTGGCCCTGCTGCTGCTGGCGGTGCTGGGCCACTGAGCAAACGTGCCGGCGGGCGCACGGCCCGCCGGCAACCCTATTTCCCGTCGCCGAAATCCACCACCTCGTTGTTGAGGGGCAGCGCGTCCTGCCGGGGGCCGGCGAGGCGGGTGCGGTCGATGTCGGCCGGTACCGGCTTTTCAAAGAAGTCCGCGCCGGCGGGGTTGGCCACGCCCTGGCCCTCGAAGCGCGTGAAGGCATAGGGCAGGCCGTTGGAGTCCAGCGGCGAGGGGCCGTCCATCACGTGGAAATGCAGGTGCGGGGCGTTGGTGTTGCCGGTGTTGCCGAGCAGGCCGATCACATCGCCCGTCCGCACCTTGTCGCCCAGCTTCACCTTCAGGCTGCCGCGCTGCATGTGGGCGTAGAAGGCGAAATTGCCACCGCCCATGTCGATCACCAGCATGTTGCCGCCGATATTCTCCGGGGTGATGCCCTTGGCGTCGCCGCCGGGCACCTGGGCGTCGGTGGCGTCATAAAGGTTCACCACCACGCCGTCGGCCACCGCATGCACCGGTACGCCGTAAAAAGCGTAGCTTTCCAGCTTGTGCACATCGCCGGTGAAGAGGCGGTCGCTGGCGTCGAGCTGCACGAAGTCGATGGCGAAGCGCTCCGGCACCCGCAGCCGCCCGTTGATCGCCATGATCGCCCCGCGATGGGAGGTGAGGGCATCGCAGCAGCCGTTGATCGCTACCCAGCCCTTGCCGCGCAGCGGCGGCGCGATCACCACCGCCGGACGGCCGATGGCGGTTTCCGCGCCTGTGAAGCTGTAGGTGGCGGGCAGGGGCGCATCCGCCGGCATGGGCGCGGGCTTACCGTCGGGGCCGGCCTCCTGGCGCGTCGCCGTGACACGCGCGAAGACGCGCTCCGGGAGCTTCGCCTCACGGGCGAAGGGAACGTCGAGGAACACCGCTGCGGTGCCGCCGGGCGGCAGGGTGCGGCCGGCACCGGCATAGTCCGTCAGCATGGCGCGCAGGCCCTCGCCTTCCAGGCTTGAGAGCGCGTGCCCGCCGCCGTCCACCGCCTCCACCTTGTCGAGGGTGACGAACAGCTTGCTGGGATTGGTGACGTAAAGCTCATAAGCGAGGTGGACCCGGCCATCGGCGCCGAGCACGGGGTTCGGCGCGGTGATGGGCTGGGCCGCGATGGAGCTGTACACCTCGTCCGTCTTCAGCGACTGGGCGAAGGCCGGCGATGCCGCGGCGAGCGCGGCCAGAGCGACAAGAAGACGGTGCAAGGCTGGAATCCCGGGTCAGGAGGAGGCGCGAAGGGGAAGACGGCGCACAGCCTCGTTCAAGCGGGCCGGATCTTCAATCTGCGGCCTGATACCGCCATGGCGCCAACGGCCTCTCCGGGCAGTTTGCGTCAGAGGTGCCGTTTGGAGGCAGGATCGCCTGGCGGTTGTGGCCGGGCGGGCACGCCCATGCTGAATCCGCCTTCTGCCGCTGGGTCACATTCTTCGCCCCATTGCAACCTCAGGTATAGGGCTAGCCTTCTGGGATCAGGGGCTCGCACATTATGCAGATCCGGTTTTCGGCGGAGCGGCGACGCGCCGCCGCGCTCTTTATAGTTGTCTTCGCCGCCGGCCTTCTCTGCGGATGCGCCAGCCAGGCCGAATCGCCCGGCTGGCCGGAGAAGTTCGAGGCCGCGAAGGCGAGGAACCGGGCGGAAAGAAGCCTTTCCGAGTGGGTCGAGGTTCAGCCCGAGGACTTGAAGGGGGTCAATCCCGACCGCCTGAAGCCGGAGGGCGCAGCGCTCGCGGTGGTTCGCATCATCCGTGAGACGCCGGACGATGAACGGCTCAGCGGTACATCCCGCTCCGCGATCCGGGAGGCCTCCACCAACCAGGTGAAGAACATCCTCATCCAGAACAAGGGCACCGAGAGCGAGGTGGGATGGGGTGTCATCACCCTGCCGCCGGGCAATTACCTGCCCCTCTCCACGCGAGTCGGGCGCCGCTACCGGCTTCGCTCCGATGGTGCGCTGTTCCTCGAGGTGGTGGCGCCCAATGGCTTCGGCGATCTGCCTGCGGAAAAGGCGGTGCCGCTTCGCTCCGGCGACGTGGTCTATCTGGGGACCCTGGTCGCCGTCGCGCCAAACGCGTCTGCGCGAGTGGAACAGGTGATTGTCCGCGACGAGCGCGCGGAGGCCGCCAAATGGATGAAGGCCCACCTTCCGGCCTTCGCGCCCAAGCTCCAGACCAGGCTTCTCCCATCCATCGACCATCTCCAGTAGCGCAGCCGTCCCGCGCCTGGCGCAGGGACATCCGCAGCCACACCCTTCCCTCGGCGCGCCCGATCGTGTAACAGACCGGCAACTGACGCGCCGGGCTATGGTCGTGGCGCGAACATGATGGATTCCATGCAGACGGTTCTCATTGTCATTCACCTCATGGTGGTGCTCGCGCTCATCGGCGTGGTGCTGATCCAGCGCTCTGAAGGCGGTGGACTCGGCATTGGCGGCGGTGGTGGGGGCGGTGGTGCCGGCGGCTTCTTCACCGCGCGCGGCTCCGCCAACCTGCTCACCCGCGCCACCGCCGTCCTGGCGCTGATCTTCTTCATCACCTCGCTGGCGCTGACCATCGTGGCGGGCTGGGGCCGGGCTCCGCGCTCGATCCTGCAGCCCGCGACCCAGTCTGGCCCGCAGGTTCCCCAGAGCGGCGGCAGCATCCTCGACCAGATTCGCCCGCAGGGCGGCGGCGCCGATCAGGGTGCCCCCGCGACGCCGGCCGCGCCTTCGGGCCCGCAGGTTCCGCAGTCCAAGTAAGCCCAGAGTGAGCCCGTCGTCGCGGTTCGCGCGGCGACACGCTTTCCCCACAGGCGAGGCGAGGCCGACCCCGGCTTCGCCCTCGCCGAATCGCGTTTGCACGAGGTAAGGTCGAAGCCCATGGCGCGCTATATCTTCATCACCGGCGGCGTCGTGTCTTCCCTGGGCAAGGGCCTCGCCGCCGCGGCTCTCGGCGCGCTCCTTCAGGCGCGCGGCTATACCGTCCGGCTGCGCAAGCTAGACCCCTACCTCAACGTCGATCCGGGCACCATGAGCCCGTACCAGCACGGCGAGGTGTTCGTGACCGACGATGGGGCCGAGACCGATCTCGACCTCGGCCATTACGAGCGCTTCACCGGCCACCCGGCGACGAAGCAGGACAACATCACCACCGGCCGCATCTATCAGGACATCCTGACCAAGGAGCGCCGCGGCGACTATCTCGGCGCCACCATCCAGGTGATCCCCCACGTCACCAATGCGATCAAGGACTTCGTCCTCGAGGGCAACGAGGGCTTCGACTTCGTCCTCATCGAGGTGGGCGGCACTGTGGGTGACATCGAGGGCCTGCCCTTCTTCGAGGCCACCCGCCAGCTGAAGAACGAGCTGCCCCGGGGCCACGCCATCTTCATCCACCTGACTTTGATGCCCTACATCCCCTCCGCAGGGGAGCTGAAGACCAAGCCGACCCAGCATTCGGTGAAGGAACTGCGCTCCATCGGCATCCAGCCGGACATCCTGCTCTGCCGCACGGATCGCGAGATCCCGCGCGAGGAGAGGCGCAAGCTCTCGCTGTTCTGCAACGTGCGCGAGACGGCGGTGATCGAGGCGCGGGACGTAGACAACATCTATGCCGTGCCCTCCGCCTACCACGCGGAAGGGCTCGACAAGGAAGTGCTGGCCGCCTTCAACATCGAGCCGGCCCCCGCGCCCAACCTCAAGCGCTGGACCGACATCGAGGGGCGCGTGCGCAACCCCGAGGGCGAAGTCACCATCGCCATCGTGGGCAAATATACCGGCCTGAAGGACGCCTATAAGTCGCTGATCGAGGCGCTGGCCCATGGCGGCATCGCCCACAAGGTGAAGGTCAATCTCGACTGGATCGAGAGCGAGACCTTCGAGCGCGAGGATCCCGCGCCGTTCCTGGAGCATGTGCACGGCATCCTGGTGCCGGGCGGCTTCGGCCAGCGGGGCGCGGAAGGCAAGATCCGGGCGGCCCGTTTCGCCCGCGAGCGCAAGGTGCCCTATCTCGGCATCTGCTTCGGCATGCAGATGGCGGTGATCGAGGCGGCGCGCAACCTTGCGGGCATCCATGACGCCAATTCCACCGAGTTCGGCCCCACCAATGAGCCGGTGGTGGGCCTGCTCACCGAATGGCTGAAGGGCAACGAGCTGGAGCGCCGCAATGCCGCCGGGGACCTGGGCGGCACCATGCGGCTCGGCGCCTATGCCGCCCATCTGGAGCCCGGCAGCCGGGTGGAATCGGTCTATGGCGGGCGCGACATCTTCGAGCGCCACCGCCACCGCTACGAGGTGAATACCGCGTATCGCCAACGTCTTGAGGAGCATGGCCTCCGGTTCTCCGGCATGTCGCCGGACGGCCTGCTGCCGGAGATCGTGGAATATGGCGACCACCCCTGGTTCATCGGGGTGCAGTTCCATCCGGAGCTGAAGTCGCGGCCGTTCCAGCCCCACCCGCTGTTTGCCTCGTTCGTCGGCGCGGCCATGGAACAGAGCCGGCTGGTGTGACCTGTCGGCAGGGACCAGCGGCAGGTATTCGCCTGCCGGTTGTTTCCCTCCCGGCCGCTGCCGCTTTAAGCTCCCAGCCTGGCGAGTCGGGGAGGGGAGCAGGCATGCGACGCGGTCTTGACCATGTGGTGCATCTCGTCCGCGATCTGGATGCGGCGGGAGAGGTTTACGACCTTCTGGGTTTCACCGTGGGCGCGCGGAACCGGCATCCCTGGGGCACCGAGAACCGCATCGTCCAGACCCCCGGCTTCTTCGTCGAGCTGCTGCAAGTGGTTGAGCCGGAAAAGATTCCCCCGGACGAGGGCACGCGCTTCTCGTTCGGCGCCTTCAACCAGCGCTTCCTTGAATCCTGCGGGCAGGGCCTCTCCATGCTGGCGCTCGAGGGCACCGACCCGGAAGCCGACAAGGCCGCTTTCGATATCGAGAACTTCGGCGGGTTCGACACCTTCGAGTTCGGCCGCACCGCCCGCCGGCCGGACGGGCAGGAGGTGGAGGTGGGCTTCACCCTCGCCTTCGCCCGCGACCCGCTCTCGCCGGACCTGGGCCTGTTCACCTGCACCCAGAAGCTGCCCGAGAATTTCTGGTCGGCGGACCTGCAGCGCCATTCCAACCAGGTCACTGGGGTCGCCGGCGTGGTGCTGGTGGCGGATGCGCCAGCCCTGCACAAGGCATTCCTGGAGACGGTCACCGGCGGGCCGGTGCTGCGGGCCAGCGACGACTGGTTCGTGGGCCAGACCCCGCGCGGCGCCGTGGACGTGATGAGCCGGCCCCTGTTCACCGAGCGCTACGGCGTCCCCGCGCCCGGCGGGGAGGGCCTGCGGCTGGCGGCGGTGCGCTTCAACACCACCGGCGCCCCGGAGCTGCGGCGCTCGCTGGCGGCCCGGCGCATGGTGGAGGAGGCCATCGCCGGCGTGGTCGTGGTGCCGCCCAAGGCCGCCATGGGCGCCACGCTGGTGTTCGAGCTGCCGGAGGGGTGAGAGGGCCCCGGTTCCCCACAGACCGTCATGCCCGGCCTTGTGCCGGGCATCCACGCCGCGCCGTCTGCGCTCCGTTTGGAGCTGTGTTCCCGGCCGAGCCACGTGGATGGCCGGAACCCGCATGTTTGCGGGTTCCGTTCGTAAGGGCGGAAGTCGGCAACAGCCGACTTCCGGGACAAGCCCGGCCATGACGGCCTGAGTTTCGCGGCCTCCAGCCTCCCGGCGGGGCCCCCACTGCCGCGCATTTGTGCACTGCCTCGGGCTTCACCGGCGCGCGGGATGCCCTAAATGAGGGCAGGGGACATCCGTCCCCGACGGGACGCGGACGGCCGCGCGCCCTTGCGTATCGAGCGGCGGGGACGACCCTGCCTCCCGAGGTACCCGCCCATGGCGTGGATCTATCTGTTCGTCGCCGGTCTCACCGAAATCGCTTGGGCCATCGGAATGAAGCAGTCGGAAGGCTTCACCCGGCTGTGGCCCAGTGTCTTCACCCTGTCGGCCATCGCGGTCAGCCTGTTCCTGCTCTCCCTCGCGCTCAGGGGCATCCCCATCGGCACCGCCTATGCGGTGTGGGCGGGAATCGGCACCGTGGGCACGGCACTCGTCGGCATCCTCTTCTTCTCCGAATCCACCGACCTGCTGCGCCTTGCCTCCATCGGCCTTATCGGCGCCGGGATCGTGGGGCTGAAGCTGGTCACACCATAATGGTGGCGCGCATTCGCAAACTCCCGTTCGCGAATGCGCGCCAACGTGTTGTTTTAACGCAATTTCGGACGCAAAACCGTTTCACGCTTTTGCTGAAATGGCTCTAGAGCTAGTTTGGCGCGCGGCCGGGTTCTGCCCGGCGGCGCCGCTTCCAAGGATGATCCCATGAACGCCGCACCGCCCGCCACCACGCCCCACGCCATCGTCGAGGTGGGGCAAGATGTGGGACCCGTGCGCATTGGCAACGGCCTGCCGCTGGCGCTCATCGCCGGCCCCTGCCAGATGGAAAGCCGCGCCCACGCGCTAGAGGTGGCCTCCGCGCTGAAGGAGATCGTTCAGCGCCGCGGCATCGGCCTCATCTTCAAGACCTCCTTCGACAAGGCCAACCGCACCTCGCTCTCGGCCCAGCGGGGCCTGGGGCTGGAAGCCGCCTTGCCCGTGTTCGCCGAGATCCGCGAGAGCCTCGGCCTGCCGGTGCTCACCGACGTGCACGAGATCGACCAGTGCGCCGCCGCCGCGCAGGCGGTGGACGTGCTCCAGATCCCCGCCTTCCTGTGCCGCCAGACCGACCTGCTCATCGCCGCCGCCCGCACCGGCAAGACGGTGAACGTGAAGAAGGGCCAGTTCCTTGCCCCCTGGGACATGGCCAACGTGGTCAACAAGCTCACCGGCGCCGGCAATGGCCGGGTGCTGGTGACCGAGCGGGGCGTGTCCTTCGGCTACAACACCCTCGTCTCCGACATGCGGGCGCTGCCCATCCTGGCCAAGACCACGGGCGCGCCGGTGGTGTTCGATGCCACCCACTCTGTGCAGCAGCCGGGCGGGCAGGGCTCGTCCTCCGGCGGCCAGCGCGAGTTCGTGCCGGTGCTGGCCCGCGCGGCGGTGGCCGTGGGGGTGGCGGCGGTGTTCATCGAGACCCATCCCGACCCGGACAAGGCCCCCTCCGACGGGCCGAACATGGTGCCGCTCTCCCAGCTGGAAGAGCTGATCGCCACGCTCCAGGCCTTCGACGCCGTTGCAAAAGCCAATCCCGTCACCATCTGATCTGAGCTTGGGCTTGGCCGTCCGGCCCCACCGGACCTGCCGCCGGACTTGCCGCCGGACTTGCCGCTTCGGGCGCATTCCTGTGCGCCGGGCAGTGTGTCCCGGTTGAAGGGTGCGTCTGGACGGTATCGAGAAACCGAAGCATCTGTTGCCTTGGCCGGGCCGCCGTGTATGGTCTCGCGCCCTTTTCGTTGAAGAGATTTCGTATGGCCCGGGACACCCTTGACGCGACCCCCATTGCCGGCCGGCATGAGCTGGTGGAGTGGATGGAACAGGGGTCCAAACCGGAGCGGGCCTTTCGCATCGGCACCGAGCACGAGAAAATCCCCTTCACCCTCGGCCGCCACGAGCCGGTGCCCTATGACGGCGACAAGGGCATCCGCAAGCTGCTGGAAGGCATGCGCTCCCTGCTCGGCTGGGAGCCCATCATGGAGGGCACCACCATCATCGGCCTCGCCGATGTGACCGGGGGCGGGGCCATCTCGCTGGAGCCGGGCGGCCAGTTCGAGCTGTCGGGCGCGCCGGTCTCCACCATCCACGAGACCTGCGCGGAGCTGAATGCCCACCTGGCGCAGGTGCGCGAGGTGGCGGAGCCCCTGGGCATCGGCTTCCTCGGCATCGGCATGAGCCCCAAGTGGACCCGCACCGAGACCCCGGTGATGCCCAAGGGCCGCTATAAGATCATGGCCGGCTACATGCCCAAGGTGGGCAAGCTGGGCCTCGACATGATGTTCCGCACCTGCACCGTGCAGGTGAATCTCGACTTCTCGTCCGAAGCCGACATGGTCAAGAAGATGCGCGTCGGCCTCGCGCTCCAGCCGGTGGCGACCGCCCTGTTCGCCAATTCGCCGTTCACGGAAGGCAAGCCCAACGGCTTCCTCTCGTTCCGCTCCGAGATCTGGCGCGACACCGACAATGCCCGCTCCGGCATGCTGCCCTTCGCCTTCGAGGACGGCTTCGGCTTCGACCGCTATGTGGACTACGCCCTCGACGTGCCCATGTATTTCGTGAAGCGCGGTGAGTCTTACGTGGACGTGTCGGGCACCTCGTTCCGCGACCTGCTCGCCGGCCGCCATCCGCTGCTGCCGGGCGAGACCGCGACCCTCTCCGACTGGATCAACCACCTCTCCACCATCTTCCCGGAGGTACGCCTGAAGCGCTTCCTGGAGATGCGCGGCGCCGATGCCGGCCCCTGGGCCAAGCTGTGCGCGATGCCGGCCCTCTGGGTGGGCCTGCTCTATGACAGCCAGAGCCTCGACGCCGCCTGGGAACTCGCCAAGGACTGGACCGCCGAGCAGCGCCAGCAACTGCGGGACGACGTGCCCCGCCTCGGCCTGAAGGCCGAGATCGCCGGCCGTCCGCTGCGCGAGATCGCCCGCGACGTGCTCAAGCTGTCGGAAGCCGGGCTGAAGCGGCGCGGCTTCCACGACCGGCTGGGCCGCGACGAGACGCGCTTCCTGGAGCCGCTGGAAGAGATCGTGCTCACCGGCCGCTCCCCGGCCGACAAGCTGCTGGCGCTCTACAACGGCGAATGGGAGCACTCGGTGGAGCCGGCCTTCAAGGCGCTGGCCTACTGAGTCGGAGCGGCGTGCGCGGGTAACGCCGCCTGCCGCTGCCGCATGAGCTGAGCGCATTGCAGCCATGCGCTGATGCCATGCAGCAAAGCGTAGTTTTCACCCGGACGGCGATGTTGCGCGCGGTGCCACGCGCCTGCGTGGGGGTATCGCGCCGACCTCGTCCGCAGGTCGCGTTGCGGGGGCGGCGGGCGCGTGCTCTACCTTGGGGCTCCTGCCTGGATCTGCCCCCCATGCCCCCCGACACGTCCCGAACCGATGGGCCCCTCGGCCCGCGCGACTTCGTTCTGTACGCGGTGTGCGTGCTGATCTTCGGCTCGGGCTGGCTGCCGCTGAAGCTCCAGCTGGGCGTGGTGGCACCGGAAGTGTCGGGCACCTGGCGCTTCCTCGTCGCCACCCTCGCCATGCTGGTGTTCGTGATCGCCACCCGCGCGCCCCTCGCGTTCAAGGCACGGGACCACCTGCTGTTCGCGGGCCTCGGGGCGACCCTGTTCTCGCTGAACTTCCTGTTCTTCTATTATTCCGGCTATCACCTGCCGTCCGGGCTGCTGTCGGTGATCTTCTCCCTCTCCGCCATCCTCATTCCCCTGTTCTCGGCGCTGTTCCTGCGCGTGCCGCTGCGCCGGCAGATCCTGCTGGGCGCGCTGGCTGGCATCGCCGGCACCGCGCTGGTGTTCGGGCCGAGCCTTGCCGACGGGCGGGGCATCAACGGCGCGGGGGAGGGGCTGGCGCTGGGCGTCGCCGGGACGGTGAGCTTCTCGTTCGGCAGCCTGCTGTCGGGGGTGGCCGGGCGGCGGGGCTATCCCATGGCGTCCACCAGCTTCTGGGGGTTCGCCTACGGCTTCCTCATCCTGCTCATCATCAGCCTGGTGCGGGGCGCGCCGTTCATGGTGGACTGGAGTGTGCGCTACCTGGGCTCGCTGGGCTTCCTGATCGTGTTCCAGACGCTGGCCGGCTTCGCCGTCTACATCCAGCTCATCCGCCGCATCGGGGCGAACCGCGCCGGCTACGGCACGGTCATGTTCCCCATCGTGGCGCTGTTCCTCTCCACCCTGTTCGAGGACTACCACTGGACGCTGACAGCGGCCGCCGGCATCGCGCTGGTGCTCGCCGGCAACCTGCTGGTGCTGCGCCAGCCGAAGCCGGCAGCGGAGGCCTGACAGCTCAGCCTTTCACCACCACCGGCATGCGGCCGGCGGGCGGGGTGTTGCGGGAGCGCTGGGAGCGCACGATGCCGTCGATGACGGTCATGCACACCCCCGGCAGGTCGCCGAGCCGCACGCTGTCCAGCAGCGTCACGCCGGGCGAGTGCTGCGCCTTGTCCATCAGCACGAAATCCGCCGCCCGGCCCACCTCGATGATCCCGCAATCCAGCGCCCGCATGCGCGCGGTGTTGCCGGTGGCGAGGCAGAACGCCTCCTCCGCCGGCAGCTCGCCGAGTGCCGACAGCATGGACACCATACGCAGGATCCCCAGCGGCTGGACGCCCGAGCCCGCCGGCCCGTCGGTGCCGAGGATGACGCGGTTGAGCTCGCCCATCTCGCGGGCGATGCGCAGGGTGTAGAGGGCGGAGCGCTCGTTGCCGTTGTGCACGATCTCCAGCCCACGCTTGCAGCCCTCGCAGATGCAGCGGATCTGGTTGTCCGGAAGCGCGGTGTGGCCGCCATTGATGTGACCCACCACGTCGGTGTCCGCCTCCAGCACCACGTCCTTGTCGATGAGGCCGGAGCCGGGGATGGAGGGGCCCCCGGTGTGGATGGTGGACTGGATGCCGTACTTGCGCGCCCACCCCACCATCTTGCGCGCCGTGGGGCCGTCCTTCACGCCGCCGAGGCCCACTTCGCCCAGCAGCTTCACGCCGGCGGCGGCCAGTTCCTTGAAATCATCCTCCACCATCTCGTTCTCGATGACGGGGGCGCCCGCATGCACCTTCACCCCCGAGGGGCGGAAGGCGTCGAACGAGCGCTGGGCGGTGATGGCCAACGCCTTCAGCCCCACCACGTCCTTGGCGCGGCCGGGATAATGCACCTCGCCCGCCGAGATCATGGTGGTGACGCCGCCATGGAGCGATGAATCGATCCAGTTCATCTGGCTCTGGCGCGGGGTCCAGTCGCCGGCGACGGGGTGGACGTGGCTGTCGATGAGGCCGGGGGTGAGCGTGGTGCCGTTGGCGTCGACGAGGGTGGTGGCGCCCTCGGTGTCCACGTCCTTCTCGCGGCCGATGGCGGTGATCTTGCCGCCCTCCGCCACCACCGTGTCGGCATCGAGGATGGGCCGTGCAAGATCGCCGCTGAGGATGAGGCCGATGTTGCGGATCACCAGCTTGGTGGGGCCGCCGGCGGCTGCGGGAGCATCATGGGCCATGGGAAGGTCTCCGGAAGGGACGGCCGGAAACGCGCGGGCGCACCCGGTCTTTTGTTTGTGGGCATATAAATGGTAGGCCGCCGCCCGGCGCCTGAAAACCGGGGGCGGGGAAAAAACTCACCGCTCGGCGAACGCCTTCTCGATGACGAAATGGCCGGGCTCGCCGCTGTTGCCCTCCTCGAAGCCGCGCGACGCCAGCAGCGTGCGCAGGTCGCCCATCATGGCCGGCGAGCCGCAGATCATCACACGGTCGGTGGCGGCATCAAGGGGCGGCAGGCCCACGTCGGCGGAGAGCTTGCCGCTCTCCAGCAAAGCGGTGATGCGGCCGGTGTGGCGGAACGGCTCGCGGGTCACGGTCGGGTAGTAGGCGAGCTTGCCTGCGATCTCCTCGCCGAGGAATTCGTGGGCGGGCAGTTCCTTCATGATGAGGTCCTCATAGGCGAGGTCGCTCACATGCCGGCAGCCGTGCACCAGCACCACCTTCTCGAACCGCTCATAGGTCTCGGGATCGCGGATCACCGACAGGAAGGGCGCAAGGCCGGTGCCGGTGCCGAGCAGGTAGAGGTTGCGGCCGGGCAGGAGATTGTCGAGCACCAGCGTGCCGGTCGCCTTGCGGCCCACGGTGATGGCGTCGCCCACCTGGATGTGCTGGAGGCGCGAGGTGAGCGGCCCGTTCGGCACCTTGATGGAGAAGAATTCCAGCGTGTCGGCCCAGCTCGGGCTCACCACCGAATAGGCGCGCAGCAGCGGGCGCCCCTCCACCTTCAGGCCGATCATGGTGAATTCGCCGGTGCGGAAGCGGAAGCCGGGATCGCGCGTGGTGGTGAAGCTGAACAGGCGGTCGGTCCAGTGATGGACGCTGAGGACCTGTTCCTCGAAGAAATTGCTCATGGCGGGGTCTCTGGCGGGTTCGTTCGGATCAGATCGCGGCGGGCGCGGCGGAAAGGAGGGCGCGCTTGTCGGCTGTGTCCTTCCAGGCATCGGCATCGTCGGGCGGGGCGCCCTTTTCCGTTATGTTGGGCCACTGCGCCGCGTATTGCGCATTGAGGGCGGCCCAGTCGGCGGCGCGGGGATCACTGTCCGGGAAGATGGCGGCGGCGGGGCATTCCGGCTCGCAGACGCCGCAGTCGATGCACTCGTCCGGATGGATCACCAGCATGTTCGCGCCGGCATAGAAGCAATCCACGGGGCAGACCGAGACGCAATCCATGTACTTGCAGCGGATGCAGGCCTCGGTGACGACATAGGCCATGACGGGCGCCTCGGAATATCATTTGTGTACAAATGAAAATAGGGCGATGGGGCGAGGGCTGTCAACGGGTGGAGCGGCTTGGGGTTGCGGAGCTTTTGGGCGGTGATGCGGGAATTTTGAGCAGGCTCACTCCCATTGTCATGCCCGGTCTCGTGCCGGGTATCCACGCCGTGCCGCTTGTGCCCTGTTCGGAGTGTTGCGCCCGGCCCGACCGCGTGGGTGGCCGGGTCAAGCCCGGCCATGACGGCCTGATGTTTCCCGCCTTTTCGCTAGCAGCCCCTCGGCCGGAAGCACGGTGAAACCTCTCTCGCTTGCAGAGAAGGCTCCGCAAATGCCTCACCGTGTCGGCGTCGCCCGCAGCCGCGCCACGGTCTGCGCCAGTCCGTCCCAGACCGGTGCATCCGGCGCGAATTTCGCGCGCATGTAGCGCACCAGGTCCGCCACCTGCGCATCGTCGAGACTGTCGCGGAAGGCGGGCATGTCGCCCAGCGCGGGCGCGGCGGGGGAGGGAATGCCCTCCAGGATCACGCGGATGAGGTTGTCCGGCCGCACCGCATGCACATTGGTGTTGAGCGCCAGCGACGGCCGCGCGCCGAACAGGGTCGGCCCCTCCGGCGCATGGCAGGCAGCGCAGGCGCCCTCGAACAGGCGGCCGCCCACGCTGTCCATGGGCCGCAGCGAGGCCTCTGCCTTCGCCTCCAGCGTCGCCGCCACGGCGGAGGCATCCGCGCTCGCGGGGCCGGCGAAGGAGGAGAGATAGACCGCCATGGCGTGGATGTCGGCGTCCGGCAGATGGGCGAGTTCCTGCACCACCGGGGCCATGGGGCCGGCTGCGGTGCCGTGGAAGCGCGAGAAGCCAGTGCGCAGATAGGTGTAAAGCTCGTCCTCGGTCCACGGAATGGGCGCCTTCGAGAGCGCGGTAAGGGCCGGAGCCTCCCAGCCATCGGCGACCCCGCCGCCGAGATAGGCCGCGCCGCCCTTCTCCGCGCCAAGAAGGTTGCGCGGCGTGTGGCAGGCGCCGCAATGGCCCAGCCCCTCCACCAGATAGCGCCCCCGGTTCCACTGGGGCGATTGCCCCGCTTCCGCCTGAAGCTGGCCGGGGGTGAGGAACAACAGGTTCCAGCCGGCCATGAGCGGGCGGATGTTGAAGGGGAAGGTCATGCGGTTTTCGGGCGGGCGCGCCTTCACCGGGGCCTGCGACATGAGGAAAGCGTAGAGCGCCTGCATGTCGGCGTCCGAGATGCGGGTGAAGGCGGTGTAGGGGAAGGCCGGGTAGAGGTGGCGCCCGTCCCGGCCGATGCCCTCGCGCATGGCCCGCTCGAACGCGGCATAGGACCAGGCGCCGATGCCGGTCTCCACGTCCGGCGTGAGATTGGTGGAATAAATCGTGCCGAAGGGGGTGTGCAGTGCCCGCCCGCCGGCATTGGCGATGCCGCCCTCGACCGTGTGGCACACCGCGCAATCGCCCAGCGCGGCGAGGATTTTTCCGCGCGCGATCATCTCGGCGGAGAAGGAGGCCGGGTCCGGCGGCGCGATGGGGGCGATGGCGCCACGGATGGGAAGGGCCAGCGTCGCCATGCCCAGCGCGCCGGCGAGAGCTGCCCCGGCCATGGCGAACCACGGGCGGCGGCGCTTCTCCTTCACCGGCTTGGGCGCGGCCTCGCCGGCAAGGGCCGCGCGCACCCGGTCCGGCGTGAAGGGCGGTTCGCGCAGGCGCACGCCGGTGGCGTCGAAAATGGCGTTGGCGATGGCCGCCGCGCTGGGCACGGAAGCCGATTCCCCCGAGCCCAAAGGCGGGTCGTCCGGGCGCGGCATCAGCACCACGTTGATGACAGGCACTTCCGGGAAGGTGAGGATGGGGTAGGCCCCCCATTCCCGGCTGGTGACGGCTTTGTCGCCGAACGTCACCTGCTCCTTGAGCGCCCGGGAGGTGGACTGGATGACGTTGCCGTGGATCTGGTGCTCGACGCCGGCCGGGTTGATCATGAGCCCGCTATCCTGGCCCACGACCACCCTTTTCACCGCCACGTCGCCGGTGCGCCGGTTCACCTCCACCTCCGCCACCCAGGCGGACCAGGCGGCGCCGTAGCCGGGAAACTTGGAGTGCACATAAAGGGCATAGGCGAAGCCCTGGCCGCGCACCACGTCGCCCTCCACCACCTCCATGCGCGGGGCAGTGCGCTTCTCCCAGCCGGCGCGGGCGGCGGTGGCCTTCACCAAGTCTGCGGCGCGCGCGTCGTGGAGGTGGCGCAGGCGATAATCCACGGGATCGACGCCGGCGGCGGCCGCCAGCTCGTCGATATAGCTCTCGTGGGCGAAGCTGTTGGGCAGGGCGGAGACGCCGCGCAGCCACGCCGCCCGCACGATGGGCGCCACATCGTCCACCGTGACCCGCATGTGGTCATAGGCATAGGGCGGGATGGCGGTGCGGTCGCCCATCTCGAACACGGGATTGTCCGCCGGCACCCGCCCCGTCAGCAGCAGCGCCAGGGTTACCGCCGCGTTGGAGGGATAGCGGGTGTTGAAATCATAGGCCGCGGGGGTGCCGTCGGCGTTGAGGCCGCCCTTGACCTGCATGAGCTGGGCGGCGCCCTTGGGCTCCCAGGCGTGCTCCTGCTCCCGCGTCAGTTGCACCCGCACCGGACGGCCTACGGCACGCGACAGAAGGGCGGCGTCGGCGGCCACATCGTCCGCGCAATTGCGGCCATAGCAGCCGGCGGCCTCGAAGCGGACGATCTCCACCGCCTCTTCCGGCAGGCCCAGCAGCAGGGCGATGTCCATGCGCAGGGGATAGGGATTCTGCGTGCCGGCCCAGATGGTGGCGCCATCCTCGCGCACATCCGCCACCGCGCAGGAGGGGCCGATGGAGGCGTGCATCTGGTAGGGCCAGACATAGGTGCGGTCGAGGGTTTGCGCTGCGGCCGCGCGGGCGGCGTCGGGGTCGCCGCGCTCGTGGAGGGTGCGCCGGTTCTCGGCCGGGATCGCGTGCAGGGCGTTTTCCACATGGTCGAGGTCGGGCAGGGTGGGGGTGGGCTTCCACTCCACCTTCAGGCGACGGGCGGCCTCGGCGGCCTGCTCCTCGCGCTCGGCCACCACGCCGACGAAATCGCCCATGGTGACCACCGCCACGAGGCCGGGAATGTGGGCGACCGAGGCCTCATCCACCTTGATGAGGCTCTTGCCGACGAACGCGCCCGCATCGATGCCGGCATAGGGCGGGCGCACCACCCGGCCGTGCAGCATGGCGGGCACGCGCACGTCGTGGACATAGGTGAAGTTGCCGGTGGCCTTGGCCGGGATATCCACCCGCGGCACCCGCTGGCCGACGATGCGGTGGGCGCTGGCCGGCTTCACCGGAATGTCGTCGGAGAGCAGCAGGCGCTCGGCGCGGCCTTTCAGCAGATCGGCGTAGGAGAGGCCCGCATTGCCGCCGTCGCGGGGGCGGACGATGCCGTCCTCCACCTCCAGCGCGTCGGCATCCAGCCCCAGGGCTTCGGCGGCCAGCTCCACCAGCCGGTGGCGGGCCTGCGCGGCGGCGCGGCGCAGGGGCTGGGCCGAGACCTGGATGGAATCGGAGGCGATCGTCGCGCCCTGGTTGGGCGCAAGGCCGGTGTGGCCCAGCACCATGGTGACGCGATGGAGCGCCACGTCCAGCTCCTCGGCCACGATCTGGGCGAGGGCGGTGCGGATGCCGGTGCCGAGGTCCACATGGCCGTTGAAGGCGGTGACGGCGCCGGTGTCGTCCACCAGCAGGAACAGGTCGAGGGCGCCGTCCCGTGGCATGGCGCTGCGCTGGAGCCCGGCCACCGACCGGGCCGGGCGCAGAACGGCGAGATTGCCGGTGGCGGCGAGGATCTGGTCCTTGTCGGGACGCGGCTCGCTCATTCGGATGCCTCCCCGTGGGCGGCGCGCATGACCGCGCGCAGGATCTCCACATGGGTCCCGCAGCGGCACAGATTGTAGCGCAGGGCGGCGCGCACCTCGTCCTCCGTGGGGGCTGGGGTGCGGGTGAGGAAGGCGACGGTGGTCATGATCATGCCATTGAGGCAGTAGCCGCATTGCGCCGCCTGCTCGGCGATGAAGGCGGCCTGAACGGGGTGCGGCGCCGCAAGGGTGCCGAGCCCCTCCAGCGTGGTGATGGTGCGGCCTTCCGCCGTGCCCAATGTGGTGACGCAGGAGCGGGCGGCGACCCCGTCCATGAGCACGGTGCAGGCGCCGCATTCCCCCAACCCGCAGCCGAACTTGGGACCGTTGAGGCCAAGGTCGTTGCGCAGCACATAGATGAGGGGCGTGGCGCGGGGCAGCGCGAACGTGTGCGCTGTGCCATTCACCTGAAGTTGAACCGGCTCGGACATCTTGGTTTCGGTCCGTCCTGGGACGTGCCAGTGTAGGCGACGCGGCAGCCGCAACGCTTCCCTGGATTGTTTCTATACGAATGATCTGGCGTCAAGCGCGCACCGCGCACAAATGCGCGGCGCGCCGGGCCCCTCCGCAGGCCCCTTAGACAGGTCATAAACCTGTGGCCGCAAAAGGATAGGGCAGGTCTGCTGCCTCTTCAGGCGGCGTGCCTCATCCTTGTGCTTGACACTTTGGGCCTCTGCTTTTTCATTAGTGTACATATGAAATCGAAAACGCCCCGCCGGTTGTCCGCCGGGGCCGGAGCCCGCCCTCCATGGCGCAGAACATCCAAGGCGACGCCTCAGGCCAGACCCCCGTCGCCGCATCGGCCGGCGACGAGAAGATCCGCTGCGATGCCTGTCCGGTCATGTGCTACATCAAGCCCGGCAATACCGGCGCCTGCGATCGCTATGCCAACCGCGCCGGCGAGCTGATCCGCGTTGATCCCCACGTCATCCTCGACCGCACGCTGGAGCAGGGCGGCAAGGTGGTGCCCTTCGATCGCGGCGGCGACTGGGACGGGCGCCTGGTCGCCGATGGCGAAACCTTCGTCACCGCCGTCGGCTCCGGCACCACCTATCCCGACTACAAGCCCGCCCCCTTCATCGTCTCCGCGCAGGTGGACGGCGTGGACATGGTGACCGTGGTCACCGAGGGCATCTTTTCTTATGCCGGCGTGAAGGTGAAGATCGACACCGACCGCTTCCTCGGGCCGGAACAGGCCACCGTGCGCGTGGCCGGCGAGCCGGTCGGCCATGTCACCACATCCGAATACGGCTCGCAGATGCTGTCGCTGGGCGGCGTCCACCACCTCACCGGCGGGGCCAAGAAGGAAGGTCGCGTCACCTGCGAGGCGCTGCTGGACCTGTGCAATGCCAAGCCGGTGGAACTCACCGTGGACGGTGGCGCCAGCATCATCGTGCAGGCCGGCCACGCGCCCATCGTCAATGGATCGCAGGAAGAGCGCATGCGGGTGGGCTGCGGCTCCGCCACCATCGGCATGTTCGCGCGGCAATGGTTCGGCAAGGTGGACGAGGTGGTGGTGGTGGACGACCACATCACCGGCGTCCTCTCCGAGCATCAGGCCGGCAAGCTTCTGGGCGTGCGCGACACCGGCATCCGCATGAAGGGCCGCCGCTCCACCCCCGGCCGCTATTTCCAGGTGGCCGAGCCGGGGCTGGGCTGGGGCGGCACCAATATTTCCGATCCGCTCTCCATCCTCGGCGCGTTCGATGCCAAGGCGGCCTGGCCCGGCCTGCGGCTGTTGCTGGTCTCCACCACCGGCGAGCATTTCGGCTATTATGTGCTCGATGAAAACCTGGTGCCGCGCGAGGCTGACGTTCCAGTAGATCTCGCCCCCTCGGTGGAGCGCATCCGCGAGAATTGCGAGCCGGCGCTGTCCTCGGTGCTGTTCATGGCCGGGGCCGGCGGTTCCCTGCGCGCGGGGGTGACGGAAAATCCGGTGCGGCTCACCCGCTCGGTGAAGGAGGCCATCACCCGCGTCACCTGCGGCGGCGCGCCGGTCTATGTCTGGCCCGGCGGCGGCATCACCTTCATGGTGGATGTGATGCGGGTGCCGGAAAACGCCTTCGGCTATGTGCCCACGCCGGCCCTCGTGGCCCCCATCGAGTTCACGCTGACGCTGGAGGCCTACGCCGCGCTGGGCGGCCACATGGACCATGTGCGGCCGGTGGGCGATATCCTTCAGCGCGACAGCGTGCGGGAAGTGGCGCCCATCGGCGACAATCCCTGGCCGCTCTCGGCCCCCTCCCAAGGCTGACGGCCATGCTGAACGCTGCCCTCTCCCTCCCTCATGCCGCCCCCCTCGCAGCCCCGCCGGTGCCGCCCCGCGCGCCGCAGGTCAAGCTGCTCGCGGACGGGCGCCGGTTGCACCTGAACGATGGTCCCATCGACCTCGTCGTGGAGGCGAGCGGCGATCCCCGGCAGGTGGCGGCGGCCTATGGCGCGGCGGTGGCGCGATTCACCGGCCTGCTGGATGAGCTGTGCGCGGAACTGCCCTTGCTGCGCCGTCCCGCCTATGCGGGGGCCTGCCCGCTGGAGGGGAAGGTGGCCCGGCGCATGTGGGCGGCGGTTGAGCCCCACGCGCGGGCCGGCTTCATCACCCCCATGGCGGCGGTGGCCGGCGCGGTGGCCGAGGAAGTGCTGGAGGCGCTCGCGCTCCCCGGCATCACCCGCGCCTATGTGAACAATGGCGGCGACATCGCCCTTCATCTGGCGCCGGGGGCCGACTATGTGGCCGGCCTCGTGGATCGCCCGGACCGGCCGAGCCTCATCGGCACGGCGCGGGTGGGCGCGGAGGGCCCGGTGCGCGGCATCGCCACCTCGGGCTGGCGCGGGCGCAGCTTTTCCCTCGGCATCGCCGACGCCGTCACCGTGCTCGCCCCCACCGCGGCGGCGGCGGATGCGGCGGCGACCATCATCGCCAATGCGGTGAACCTGCCCGGCCATCCCGGCATCGTGCGCATCGCCGCCCGCGACGTGCAGAGCGACAGCGACCTCGGCCCGCTGAAGGTGACGCGCGCCGTGCCGCAGCTTTCCCCCTCCGAGATCGACGAGGCGCTGGCCGAGGGTCTCGCCTGCGCTTCCGCTTTGGTGGCGCGGGGCCTCATCTCGTCCGCCGCGCTGCACCTTCAGGGCGTGAGCATTTCCACCGATCCAGCCGACGGTATTCGTCCCGGCCGTTCCATGTTGTCCCTCGTTCTTCAACAAGAAAGCGAAGAAGCTCATGCCTGAGGTCAAGATCCGCAAGCAGGTCCGGATCGTGGAGGAAATCTTCCACGAAGGCGGCCCCGTCGCCGCCACGCCGCGCCGCCGTGCCGCCATCGTCACGGTCATCGAGAACCCCTATGCCGGCCGCTATGTGGAGGACATCGCGCCCTTCATGGAGGACCTGAAGCCGCTGGGCGTCGCCATGGCCAAGGAGCTGGTGGTGGCCCTGGGCGGCGATCCCAAGGCGGTGGACGGCTATGGCAAGGGCGCCATCGTGGGCGCCGCCGGCGAGATCGAGCACGGCGCCCTTTGGCATGTGCCCGGCGGCTACGCCATGCGCGAGGCCCTGGGCGACGCGCTCGCCATCGTGCCCTCCACCAAGAAGGTGGGCGGGCCGGGCACGCGCCTCGACGTGCCGGTGACCCATAGCGATGCCTCCTATGTGCGCAGCCATTTCGACGCCATGGAAGTCGGCGTCTCCGACGCCCCCCGCGCCGACGAGATCGCCTTGGTGCTGGTGATGACCTGCGGCCCCCGCGTCCACGCCCGCGTGGGCGGCCTCGCGGCAGCGGACATCTCCAAGCGGGACGGCCTGCGATGAGCGCGAAAATCCGCAAGATCGTCACCATCGTCGAGGAGACGCGGACCGAGATGGGCCGCCCCGTCTCCCCGCCCACCCGCCGGGCGGCGGCGGTGGCGGTGATCGAGAACCCGTTCGCCGGCACCTATGTGGAAGACCTCTCCGACCTCATCGCCATGGGCGAGGAGCTGGGCGGCCTGCTGGCGGCCCGCGCCGTGGCGGCCCTCGGCATCGAGGGGCCGGCGGCGCAGAGCTACGGCAAGGCCGCGCTGGTGGGCGAGAACGGCGAGCTGGAGCACGCGGCCGCGCTCTTGCATCCCAAGATGGGCGCGCCGGTGCGCGCGGTGCTCGGCAAGGGCGCGGCGCTCATTCCCTCGTCCAAGCGGCGCGGCGGCCTGGGCGCGGAGCTGGACATTCCGTTGGGACACAAGGACGCTGCCTTCGTGCGCAGCCATTTCGACGGCATGCAGGTGAGCATTTCCGATGCGCCCCGCGCCAATGAGATCGTGGTGGCGGTGGCGGTCACCGATTCCGGCCGGCCGCTGCCGCGCGTCGGCGGACTGAAGGCGGACGAGATCAAGGGTGAGGACGGCTTGCGCTGAACCGGGCGGCGCGGTCTGTGGTGCAGGACTTCGGATCAAGAAGGGAACAGCACATGAAGACACTCATCGGTGCAACACTCGGGGCGACCTTCGCCGCCCTGCTGCTCGCCTCCGGCGCCGCGAAGGCGCTCGAAGGCGAGATCAAGGTGGGCGAGATCAATTCCTATTCGGCGCTGCCCGCCTTCACCGAGCCCTATCGCAAGGGCATGGAACTGGCGCTGAAGGAGATCAACGACGCCGGCGGCATCAAGGGCAAGAAGCTGGTCATCATCTCCAAGGATGACGGCGGCAAGCCCGCCGACGCGCTCACCGCCGCCAACGAGCTGGTCTCGCGCGACGGCGTGGTGATGATCTCCGGCGGCTTCCTCTCCAACGTGGGGCTGGCGCTGGCCGACTTCGCCAAGCAGAAGCAGGTGGTCTACATCGCCGCCGAGCCGCTGACCGACGCCATCGTCTGGTCGAAGGGCAACGACTACACCTTCCGCCTGCGCACCTCCAACTACATGCAGGCCGCCATGCTGGCGGAAGAGGCCGCCAAGCTTCCCGCCAAGAAGTGGGCCACCATCGCCCCCAATTATGAATTCGGCCAGTCGTTCGTGGCGGTGTTCAAGGAACTGCTGAAGAAGAAGCGCCCGGACGTGGAGTTCGTGGCCGAGCAGTGGCCGCCGCTCAACAAGATCGACGCCGGCCCAGTGCTGCAGGCCATCGACGCCGCCAAGCCTGACGCCATCCTCAACGCCACCTTCGCCGGCGACCTGGTGAAGCTGGTGCGCGAGGGCAATACCCGCGGCATCTTCAAGGACCGCGCGGTGGTGAGCTATCTCACCGGCGAGCCGGAATATCTCGACCCGCTGAAGACCGAGACGCCGGAAGGCTGGATCGTCACCGGCTATCCCTGGTACGGCATCAAGACCGCCGAGCACCAGGCGTTCCTCGACGCCTACCAGCAGCTCCACAAGGACTATCCGCGCCTCGGCTCCATCGTCGGCTACTCGACGGTGAAGTCCATCGCGGCGGTGCTGAAGGCCACCGACGACCACACCACCGACGGCATCGTCAAGGCCATGAAGAACCTGAAGGTTTCCACCCCCTTCGGCGACATTGTCTATCGCGCCGCCGACCACCAGTCGACGCTGGGCGCCTATATCGGCACCACTTCGCAGCAGGACGGCAAGGGCGTGATGGTGAACTTCACCTTCAAGCCCGGCGCCGACTACCTGCCGCCGGAAGCCGAAGCCGCCAAGCTGCGCCCGGCGAACTGAGGCGGGGCAGGGCGGTTCCCCCTCTCCCGTTTGCGGGGGAGGGCCGGGGAGGGGGCAGGCCCTCTCCTTCAGACTGTTTGCTGGTGGATAGCGCCGCATTCCCCCACCCCAACCCTCTCCCGCACGCGGGAGAGGGGGGCAGGGCGGGACCATTCAAGCCGTCATGGCCGGGCTTGACCCGGCCATCCACGGGGACGGGCCGGGAACCAGGCTCCCAACGGAGCTCCCACGGCACGGCGTGGATGCCCGGGACAAGCCCGGGCATGACCGTGGTGGAAAAAGTCGGGCGTCTCCCTCCCCCCACGCCGGGGGCAGGGCGGTGCAAAGCCAAAGCCGGGGCGCCCGCGCCCTTGCCCCAAGACCCGCCTCCCTCGACGGCGGCGGGTTCAAGAACAGAACACCCTTCCAGGCCGGTGAACGAGAGGCGAGACAAGTGGAATTCCTGTTGGTCCAGGCCCTCAGCGGGCTCGCCAGCGCCGCGTCGCTGTTTCTGGTGGCGTCGGGCCTGTCGATCATCTTCGGCGTGACGCGCATTGTGAATTTCGCGCACGGCGCCTTCTACATGCTCGGCGCCTACGTGGCCTATGTGCTCACCACGCGCTTTGCCGGCCCCATCGGCTTCTGGGGCGCGATCCTCGCCGCCTCGGTCATCGTCGCGGCGCTGGGCGCGCTGATGGAAATGGTGCTGCTGCGCCGCATCTACCACGCCCCCGAACTGTTCCAGCTCCTCGCCACCTTCGGCGTGACGCTCATGGTGCAGGACCTGGTGGTGGTGATCTGGGGTCCCGAGGATCTGCTCGGCCCGCGCGCCCCCGGCCTTGCCGGCGCGGTCAGCCTGTTCGGCCGCATGGTGCCCACCTACGACCTGTTCCTGATGGTGCTTGGCCCGGTGGTGCTCGGCGCGCTGTGGCTGCTGTTCCACCAGACCCGCTGGGGCGTGCTGGTGCGCGCGGCGACGCAGGACCGCGAGATGGTGGCGGCGCTGGGCGTGAACCAGAAATGGCTGTTCACCGGCGTGTTCGCGCTGGGCGTCTTCCTCGCCGCGCTGGGCGGCGCGCTGCAGATCCCGCGCACCACGGTGACCCACACCATGGACCTCTCCGTCATCGTCGAGGTGTTCGTGGTGGTGGTCATCGGCGGGCTCGGCTCGGTGCTGGGGGCGTTCGTCGCCGCCATCATCGTGGCGGAGCTGAACGCCTTCGGCATTCTCATCCTGCCGCAGATCTCGCTCATCATGGTGTTCTTGGTGATGGCGGTGGTGCTGGTGGTGCGGCCCTGGGGCCTGTTCGGCAAGGCCGAGAGCGCGCCGCGCCCGCCCGCCGGCCTCACCATCCGCCCCTGGCGGCCGTTCTCCACCGCCGAGCGGGTGGCGCTGGCCGTGGCGGTGGCGGCGGTGGCGACGCTGCCCTTCTTCCTCGGCAACTACGCCCTCACCGTGGGCGCGGAAATCCTCATCTTCGTGCTGTTCGCCGCCAGCCTGCATTTCATCATGACCGTGGGCGGACTCGCCTCCTTCGGCCATGCGGCCTATTTCGGCCTCGGCGCCTATGGCGCGGCCTTCATGGTGAAGTTCCTCGGCGCGCCCATGGAGGCGGCCCTTCTGGTCGGCCCGGCCCTGGGGCTGGTGGGAGCGGTGCTGTTCGGCTGGTTCTGTGTGCGGCTTTCGGGCGTCTATTTCGCCATGCTGACGCTGGCCTTCGCGCAGATCGCCTGGTCCGTCGCCTTCCAGTGGGTCGACGTGACCGGCGGCGACAACGGCCTGCTGGGTATCTGGCCGTCGGCATGGGCGGCGAAGCCCCAGGGCTTCTTCTGGCTGGCGCTGGCGGTGGCGGTGATCGGCGTCGGCCTGTTGCGGATGCTGGTGTTCTCGCCCTTCGGCTACGGCCTGCGGGCGGTGCGCGACAGCACGTTGCGCGCCGAGGCCATCGGCCTTGATCGGGCGCGCCTGCAATGGGCCGCCTTCGTGGTGGCCGGCACCTTCGCCGGCATCGCCGGGGCGCTCTACGCCTTCCTGAAGGGCTCGGTGTTCCCCGACTTCATGGGCATTCCGACCTCGGTGGACGGCCTCGTCATGGTGCTGCTGGGTGGCATCGAGACGGTGTCCGGCGCGGTGGTGGGGGCGGTGCTCTACAAGGCGCTGGCCATCTGGCTCATGAGCCAGACCGACCTCTCCAAGCTGGTGCTGGGGGCGGTGATCGTGGTGGTGGTGCTGGCCTTCCCGAAGGGCGTGGTGGGCTTCATCGAGGACATGCGCCACCGCTGGTTCGGCCCGAAGAAAACCGAAGCCGAGGCCGCAACCCTTGCGAAAGCGGAGGCCGCACGATGAGCTTGCTGCTTCAGGTCGAGAACCTCGAAAAATCCTACGGCGGCGTCCATGCGGTGCGCGGCGTCACCTTCAGCCTGGAAGCGGGCACGCTGCTCGCGCTTATCGGCCCCAACGGGGCGGGCAAGAGCACCTGCTTCAACATGCTGAACGGCCAGATCAAGCCCGATGCCGGCACCATCCGCATCGACGGGCGCGACATCAAGGGCCTGCCGCCGCGCGCGGTGTGGCGGCTCGGGGTGGGGCGCACCTTCCAGATCACCGCCACCTTCTCGTCCATGACGGTGCGGGAAAACGTGCAGGTGGCGCTGCTCTCCTTCCACGGCCTGATCACCCGCGTGTTCGGCTTCGCCGGCACCGCCTGCCGGGCCGAGGCGGAGGGGCTGCTGGAGCTGGTGGGCCTCACCTCCCAGGCCGAGCGGCCCTGCGGGGAGCTGGCCTATGGCGACCTCAAGCGGCTGGAGCTGGCGGTGGCGCTCGCCAACCAGCCGCGCCTGCTGCTGATGGACGAGCCCACCGCCGGCATGGCGCCCAAGGAGCGGGTGGAACTGATGCGTCTCACCGCCGAAATCGCGCGGGAGAAGGGCATCGGCGTGCTGTTCACCGAGCACGACATGGACGTGGTGTTCGAGCATGCCGACGTGGTGATGGTGCTGAACCGCGGCCAGCTCATCGCCCGCGGCACGCCGCTGGAGGTGCGCCGCGATCCGCAGGTGCGCGCCATCTATCTGGGCGAGGGCCTGCTCTACGACGCTCGGCATCGCGAGGGGAGCGCGGCATGACACGCCAGACGAAACTTCAGGTCTCGAACCTCAACAGCCACTACGGCCCCGCCCACATCCTCTACGACGTGGGGCTGGAGGTGGGCGCGGGCGAGGTGGTGGCGCTCCTGGGCCGCAACGGCGCCGGCAAGAGCACGACCTTCCGCTCCATCGTCGGCCTCGTGCCCCAGCGCGCGGGGACGGTGGTGTTCGACGGCACGGATGTCTCGGCGCTGCCCACCTATGAGATCGTGCGGCGGGGCCTCGGCTACGTGCCGGAGGACCGGCGCATCTTCAATCAGCTCACGGTGGAAGAGAATTTCATGGTGGGCCGGCAGGCGCCGCGCGAAGGCGTCGCCACCTGGAGCCCGGAGCAGCTCTATGTGCTGTTCCCCAACCTCGGCGAGATGAGGAAGCGCCCCGGCGGCCAGATGAGCGGCGGCGAGCAGCAGATGCTCACCATCGGCCGCACGCTCATGGGCAACCCCTCCCTCGTGCTGCTGGATGAGCCCTCCGAGGGCCTCGCGCCCAAGATCGTGGAGCAGATGGCGGACGCCATCCTCGCCATGAAGAAACAGGGCCTCTCCATCGTCATCTCGGAGCAGAATCTGCACTTCGCCAAGCTGATCTCGGACCGCGCCTATATCATCGAGAAGGGGCGCATCCGCTTCTCCGGTACCATGGCGGACCTTGAGGCGAACCCCGAGATTCGCGACGCATATCTGGCGGTGTAGGCATGGCTCCAAGAAAACCCGCACAGATAAAACCCGCACAGGTTAAGTCCACACAGGTTAAGTCCGCAGTGGTGAAGGCTGAACCGGCGGATGTCGCGCCCGCTCGCCGCCCGGCGCGCCGCGCCAAGGCCACCGCGTCCTATATCCTCGACGCGCAGGTGGGCTTCATGCTGCGCCAGGTGGCGCAGCGCCATGCCACCCTGTTCGCGGCGCGCATCGGCGACGACCTCACCATGACCCAATGGGCCGCGCTGGCGAAGCTGGCCGAGACCGGCCCCTGCTCGCAGAACCTTCTGGGTCGCCACACCGCCATGGATGCCGCCACCATCAAGGGCGTGGTGGACCGCCTCGCGCGGCGCGGCTTCGTGGAGACCCGGCCGGACCCCGAGGATGCGCGGTTGCTGGTGGTGCTGCCCACCGAGGCGGGACGCGCGGTGATCGCCCGCGCCACCCCCAACGCCTTCGCCATCACCGAGGAAACCCTGGCGCCCCTCGATCCGGCCGAGCGCGCCACTCTGCTGAAGCTGCTGGCGCGGCTGCGGTAGGGGTGGTCTGCGCCCGGGGCGCAGGGCGCAGCGCGCCATCCTGCGATCTGGCACGGAGAGAACCCTCTCCCGCTTGCGGGGGAGGGTAGGGTGGGGACTGAGTTTCAAGCGGATGTAAACCCTGCCACCCGTCATCCCCCGGCTTGACCGGGGGATCCATGGAGCGGCCGGGCGGGGCAGGACGGCGTGGGAGAATGCCCAAAGGAAATTGCGCGCAAATGTCGCACCGCACTTTCGGCCGCGCCTCCGCTTTTCCCGCCCGCCCGTTTCACGGGCTTTCGCCGCCAAATGAAGCGCTTGTCCGGATTCGTGATAGCTAATATCTATCAATATCGACAATCTTATCTATTTCATTTATCCCTAGCTCGGCCTTATGTTGCATCGCGAAGGCCCCAGCCTCTCGCACCGCAACAGCCATCCAAGGAATTGCCATGTCCCTCGTCAATACTCCGGTCAAGCCTTTCAAGACCACCGCTTTCAAGCAGGGCAAGTTCATCGAGGTGTCCGAGGCGGACCTCGCCGGCAAGTGGTCGGTGTTCTTCTTCTACCCGGCCGACTTCACCTTCGTGTGCCCCACCGAGCTGGGTGATCTCGCCGATCACCACGCGGATTTCGCGAAGCTCGGCGTGGAGATCTATTCGGTTTCCACCGACACCCACTTCACCCACAAGGCGTGGCACGATTCGTCCGAGACCATCGGCAAGGTGCAGTACGCCATGCTCGGTGACGCCAACGGCTCCATCACCAACAACTTCGAAGTGATGCGCGCGGGCCAGGGCCTGGCCGATCGCGGCACCTTCATCGTGGATCCCAACGGCATCATCCAGGCCGTGGAAGTCACCGCCGAGGGCATCGGCCGCGACGCTTCCGAGCTTTTGCGGAAGATCAAGGCTGCGCAGTACGTCGCCTCCCATCCTGGCGAGGTGTGCCCGGCCAAGTGGCAGGAAGGCGAGGCGACCCTTGCCCCCTCGCTCGACCTCGTCGGCAAGATCTGAGGCACGTTCGGGTCTTTCCATTGGGGAGGACCCACCCCCTCCGCCGCGCGTCCTGCGCGCGGCGGCTTTACGGTGGCATCTTCCGCGTGTCCTGCGCGCGGCGGATGCGGAGCACCTTCTTGTTTTCCAAAGCATTCGTCGGAGAATTGCCATGCTCGACACAGCCATGAAGACCCAGCTCAAGGCGTATCTGGAGCGGCTGGTCCGGCCCGTCGAAATCACCGCCTTCGTGGATGATGGCGCGAAGTCGAAGGAGATGCTGGAACTGCTCTCCGACATCACCGACTGCTCCGCCAAGGTCACCGTCGCCGCGCGCCGCGATGGCGATGCCGCCGACGCCCGCGTGCCCTCCTTCGCCCTGTCCAGCCCCGGCGAGAGCATCGCGCTCACCTTCGCCGGCCTGCCCATGGGCCACGAATTCACCTCGCTGGTGCTGGCGCTGCTGCAGACCGGCGGCTATCCGCCCAAGCTGGAGCCGGAGGTCATCGAGCAGATCAAGGCGCTGGATGGCGACTTCACCTTCGAGACCTATTTCTCCCAGTCCTGCCAGAACTGCCCGGACGTGGTGCAGGCCCTGAACCTCATGGCGGTGCTGAACCCGAACATCCGCCACGTGGCCATCGACGGCGCCCTGTTCCAGAAGGAAGTGGACGCCCGGCAGGTCATGTCGGTGCCCACCGTGTACCTGAACGGCGAGGTGTTCGGGCAGGGCCGCATGGGCGTGGAAGAGATCGTCGCCAAGCTCGACACCGGCGCTGCCGCCCGCGACGCCAAGCGCATGAGCGAGATGAACCGCTTCGACGTGCTGGTGGTGGGCGGCGGGCCCGCCGGCGCCACGGCGGCCGTTTATGCGGCGCGCAAGGGCATCCGCACCGGCGTCGCCGCCGAGCGCTTCGGCGGGCAGGTGCTGGACACCATGGCCATCGAGAATTTCATCTCCGTGCCCTACACCGAGGGGCCGAAGCTCGCCGCCGCGCTGGAGCAGCACGTGCGCGAGTATGAGGTGGAAATCCTCAATCTCCAGAAGGCGGTGAAGCTGGTGCCCGGCGCCGACATCATCGAGGTGGAGTTCGCCAACGGCGCGAGTCTCCGCTCCAAGACCGTGATTCTGGCCACCGGCGCCCGCTGGCGGCAGATGAACGTGCCGGGAGAGGACACCTATCGCAACAAGGGCGTGGCCTATTGCCCCCATTGCGACGGCCCGCTGTTCAAGGGCAAGCGCGTGGCGGTGATCGGCGGCGGCAATTCCGGCGTGGAAGCGGCCATCGACCTTGCCGGCATCGTCGCCCATGTGACCCTGATCGAGTTCGACAGCGCCCTGCGCGCCGACGACGTGCTCCAGCGCAAGCTCAAGAGCCTGTCCAACGTCACCATCCTCACCTCGGCCAAGACCACCGAAGTGCTGGGCGACGGCCAGAAAGTGAGCGGCCTCGTCTACGAGAACCGCAACACCGGCGACAGCGTGAAGGTGGAACTGGAAGGCATCTTCGTGCAGATCGGCCTTCTGCCCAACACCGAGTGGCTGAAGGGCGCGGTGGAGCTTTCCCCCCGCGGCGAGATCGTGGTGGATGCCCACGGCCAGACCTCGGTGCCCGGCGTGTTCGCCGCCGGCGATTGCACCACGGTGCCCTACAAGCAGATCGTGATCGCGCTGGGCGAAGGCGCCAAGGCCTCCCTCTCGGCCTTCGATCACCTCATCCGCTCCAGCGCGCCGAAGGAAGAGGCGGTGAAGGCCGCGTGAGCCGCCAGGCACTCCGTTTCATCTTCCTCCGGGCGACCTCCAATGGGGGCCGCCCGCGATGACCCTGCGCGAACTGCAATATCTCGTCGCCTTGGCCGACCATCGGAATTTCCGGCGGGCGGCCGAGGCGTGTCTCGTCAGCCAGCCCACCCTCTCCACCCAGCTGCGCAAGCTGGAGGAGGAACTGGGCGTGCCGCTGGTGGAGCGGGCTCCGCGCCGGGTCATGCTCACCCCCGCCGGCCGCGAGGCGGTGGAGCGGGCGCGGCGCATCCTCGACGAGGTGGAGCAACTGAAGGAAGGCGCCCGCCGCAGCTGCGCGGCGGAGGCCGGTGCCCTCAAGCTCGGCGTGTTCCCGACGCTGGGGCCTTACCTTTTGCCCCATGTGGTGCCCCTCATCCGCGCCCGTTTTCCGGACCTGGAGCTGCTGCTGTTCGAGGAGAAGAGCGCCGCGCTCATCTCGCGCCTGAACTACGGCACGCTGGACGCCGCCTTCCTGGCGCTGCCGGTGCATGACAGCCACTTCCATTCCGAGTTCCTGTTCGAGGAGCCGTTCCTCCTCGCCGTGCCGGGCACCCATGCGCTGGCCAGCCGCGACAACCTCTCCATCACCGAGCTGTCGCGCTACAATCTCATGCTGCTGGAGGATGGCCACTGCCTGCGCGACCAGGCGCTGGACGTGTGCCAGATGGCCGGGGCGCGGGAGAAGTCCGAATTCCGCGCCACCAGCCTCGAGACCCTGCGCCAGATGGTGGCGGCAGGCGTGGGCATGACCCTGTTGCCCATGCTGGCGACCCGCAACCCGGCCCAGCCGGCCGAGAACATCCACCTGCTGGAATTCAGCGATTCCAAGCCCAGCCGGCAGATCGCCATGCTCTGGCGCAAGACCTCCGCCATGGGCCGGCTTCTGGCCGATGTGGCCCAGGTGTGCCGCGCCCTGCCGCAGGAGCTGCTGGCGCGCCGGCATTGAAGAGATCGTTGGGTCTGATGCATCCGCCATGGCCGAGCTTGACCCGGCCATCCACGTGGTGGGGGCTGGGAGCCGCCTTCATGCAGACGTACCAGCGGTTCGGCGTGGATGGCCGGGTCAAGCCCGGCCATGACGGCTCGAAAGCTTCGGAACAGCCTGCAAGCGCCGGAAAGGGGTGACACTCCAACACGCCTTGGAGTGTCATGGGCGGCCAGCGCCGCGCGTTTCCATGCGCGGGCGCTGAACGCGGCAAGCGCTTCCACCGCTTTCACGACAGCTCGACAGAATCCCGCCCCGCCGCGATGCGCGTGTCCAGCAGCTCTCCGGTGCGGGCCAGCACCGGATAGGCGGCGGCGGCCACCACGTGGGAATTCACCAGCTTCAGGTCGCGCACGATGTCGATGTGCAGCCCGCTGGCGTCGGCGAGCGGGGCAAGGCCCTGCCGCAGGCGGTCGAAATGCCGGCGCGCGGCCAGGGTCTCGCTGTCGCGGAAGGCGGTCTTCTCCAGCGCCAGCAGGCGCGCGGCGCGCGGGTCGGCGGTCATGAACAGGGAGGAGGCGAGGCGGATGTTGGCCTTCAGCCGCTCCATGAGCTGGTCCAGCTCCCCCTGCTGCGTAGCGGAGAAGGCGATGCCGCGCTTGAGCCGCTTGCCGGCATCGGTCATCAGGCGGCCGCACACCACGTCCGCCGCCTGCTCCATGTTGGCGGAGAAGGCGAGGATCTCCTCCACCCGGCGGCGGTCGGCGGGGCTCATGTCCTCCGGGTCGAGCATGGCGAGATAGGTGCGGATCTCCCGGTTCAGGCGGTCGGGAATGTCGTCGCGCCCGCGTGTTTCCGCTATGCGCCGGCGGTCGCCGGTGAGGAGCGCGCCGGCGGCCTCGTCCAGCATGTCCTCCAGCGCGTCGGCGAGGCGCAGGGCCTCGCGGGCGGCGGCGCCCAGCGCCAGCACCGGCATGTCGCGGTCGGCGGCGGTGAGATAGCGCGGCCGGGTGGGGTCGGCCGCATCCTCCCGGTCCGGATAGAGCCATTCCAGCGCGCGGGCGAACGGCTTCAGCAGGGGCAGGAAGATCAGCGCTGTGGCGAGGTTGAACAGGGTGTGGAAGTCCACCGCCACGCGGGCGGTGTCCGGCTGGAACTCGACCATCCAGCGGCCGATGGGCTCGATGAATGCGAGGGCCACGGCCACGCCGAGGATGCGGTTGATGAGATTGCCCATGGGCAGGCGCCGGGCCGCCGCATCGTCCCGTCCCATGGCCTCCACCACCGGCGCGATGGCGCTGCCGAGGTTGGCGCCCAGCACCAGGGCGATGGCGGCATTGGGCGGCACCACGCCCTGCGCGGCGAGCGAGGCGGTGATGAGCACCACGGCCACCGAGGAATGCACCGCCCAGGTCAGCACCGCCGCCAGCAGCACGTCCATCAGCGGCACCGTGGCGACGGCGCCGAGCAGCATGCGGATCGAGGGCGCATCTTCCAGCGGGCGCAACAGGTCCACCAGGTGGGAGAGCGCCAGCACCACGAGGCCGAGGCCGATCATCACCCGGCCGAGATCGCGCATGCCGGTGCCGGCGCCGCGGCGGAACATGATGAGCCCGGCAAGGATCGCCACCGGCGCCACCGCCGTGACATCGAAGGACAGCACCTGGACGATGAGAGTGGTGCCGATATTGGCCCCGAGCATCACCGCCAGCGCCGGCACCAGGGCCACCAGCCCCGCCGCCGTGAAGCCGGAGACCATGAGCGCCGTCGCCGTGCTGCTCTGGAGCAGGGTGGTCACCGCCGCCCCCGCCACGAAGCCCTGCAGCGGATGGCGCAGGGCGCGGCCCAGCACCACCTTCAGCCGCGGCCCCAGCGCCCGCATCACGCCGGTCTGCACCATGTGGATGCCCCACAGCAGCAGTGCGGCGAAGCCGGCGAGATCCAGCAGCGTGACGGAAAAGCTCATGGAAGAACCCATGGCGAGACCTCCGTTGGCAACCTCCGTTGCGATTTTCGTGCCCATCGCGCCGAGGCACGCCGGGCGAAGCACCAGAGTAGGCACCAATCATATTGCGCTGCAACATAATTGGTGGGGCGTGTTCCGGTCGCGACGGGGCGGGTACGGTGCCGCGCCGGCCGACCGGTGTTCAACCTGCGGTGAGCCCATTCGGTTCAGCCAGCCGCGCAGATCTGCGCGCACAGCGGCGATGGCCCGCCCGCTTGCAGCC
This sequence comes from Xanthobacter oligotrophicus, assembly GCF_008364685.1. GTDB lineage: Bacteria > Pseudomonadota > Alphaproteobacteria > Rhizobiales > Xanthobacteraceae > Xanthobacter > Xanthobacter oligotrophicus. The sequence goes on along the minus strand of NZ_VTTL01000001.1, from coordinate 128,882 downwards.
CTGCGTGGTAATTGCTTAAGGCTATGTGGGGTACAGGGTGGTTTTGGGACCCCCCATCGTGTAGGCTAATTTGTGACATAAAGATCACATTTTTGCCGTAACACTGGCTAAAGCGGAAGGCGCAGGGCGGAGTTGGTGGCGATATCAGGGCGATATTACTGGATCCGGCTGCGTCCGTTACTGCTTGCAGCCGTGGCTGTAATGCTTTCGGCTGTGCCGTCGCATGCCCAGAATGACGATTTCTTCGGTTCCATCGCTGCCTTGTTCAATCCGAATCCGGCGTCGCGCCAGGCGCCAGTCATCGATGCCACGCCCTATACTTTGAACATCGAGGTCCAGGGCGGCGACAGCAGCCTCAAGAACGCGGTCACCCAGGCCTCCAACCTCGAAAGCCTCAAGGATCGGCCGCCCTCCGGCGCCGCCGGCCTGGTGCGCCGCGCGCTCTCCGATTTCGAGCGCATCACCGCCGCGCTCTATGTGGAAGGCCGCTATGGCGCCACCATCCACATCACCGTCGCCGGCATTGCGCCCAACGCGCCCAACATCTTCGACGTGGTGGAGCGGGCCCGCAAGGCCGGCCCGGTGCCGGTGCGGGTGGACGTGGATCCCGGCCCGCCGTTTCTCTTTGGCGACATCCGCATCCTCGATGCCTCAACCCGCCGCCCGCTCGCGGACGGCCCGAGCCTGCGCGCCCTCGGCCTGGAGCCGGGCGAATCGGCGCGGGCCGATCGTGTCGCCCGCGCCGAGGCGGTGCTGGTGGATTTCTGGCGCGAGCGCGGCCACCCCTTCGCCCGCCTCGCCGGCAAGGACGTGGTGGCCGACCACGCCACCAGCCGGCTCAACGTCACCCTTCTGATCGAGACCGGGCCGGTGGCCACCTTCGGTACCTTCACCGTCTCGGGCGCCGATTTCCTGCCGCCCAACTTCATCGAGGAGCGGGTCGAGATCCCGCCCGGCACGCCCTATTGGCCGGACCGGCTCGCCCGCCTGCGCAAGCGCCTGTTGACCATCCAGTCCATCGCCAGCGTGCGCATCCGCGAGGGCGAGCGACTGGACGCCCAGGGCCGGCTGCCGGTCTATATCGAGGTGCGGCCGCGCGATCCGCGCTACGTGGGCTTCTCGGCCAAGTATTCGAGCACGGATGGCTCTTCCATCAACGGCTTCTGGGGTCACCGCAACCTGTTCGGCGGCGGCGAGACGTTACGGCTCGATGCCTCCGTGTCCTGGTTCGGCGGGGTGCCGGAGGCGGTGCCCAATGCCGACCCGTTCGGCTACAAGCTCGCCGCCAGCTTCGTGAAGCCTGGCATCTGGACCGCGCAGGACGACCTCATCGTCAATGCCGCCATCCTGCGCGAGGTGACCAACGCCTATGTGCGCGAGGGCGTCGTGGCGCTCCTCGCCGTGCGCCACCGTTTCGACGACCAGCTCTCCATGCAGGTGGGCCTGGATTTCGAGGACGGGCAGGTGGAGGACACAACCGGCACCTACAATGCCCTGGTCACCGGCATCCCGGTCGACATCTTCTACGACACCACCGACAACGCGCTCGACCCCTCCCGCGGCATTCGCCTCAACGCCACGGTGGAGCCCTTCGCCTATCTCGGCGACAGCGGCGCCGGCCCGGTGATGCTGAAGGCCGCGCTCTCCGCCTATCATGCATTCGACGACGACCGCCGCATCATCATCGCCGGCCGGGTGGCGGCGGGCAGTCTGGTGGGCGTGGGCGATCTCTACGATGTGCCGCCGCAGCGGCGCTTCTATGTGGGCGGCGGCGGCTCGGTGCGCGGCTACGATTTCCAGTCGGCCAGCCCGCGCAATGCATTCGGCCAGATCGTCGGCGGCCTGTCCTTCTTCGAGGCGTCGGCGGAACTGCGCGTGCGCGTCACCGACACCATCGGCATCGTGCCCTTCTTCGACATGGGCTCGGCTTTCGCCACCGAATATCCCGACTTCAGCGGCCTGAAGTATTCGGCCGGCATCGGCCTGCGCTATTACACGCCCATCGGGCCGCTGCGGGTGGATTTCGCCGTTCCGCTCAATCCCGGACCCAACGACGGGTCCTTCGGCGTCTATGTCAGCCTGGGGCAGGCCTTCTGATGGCAATCATGCGCACCCTCGCCAAATGGACCGGCCTCGCGCTCGCGGGCGTGGTGGTTCTGCTCGCCCTGGCGTTCGGCGCTATCCAGACCCCGCCGGGCAAGGCGCTGCTGGCGCGCATGGGCTCTTCGCTTGCCTCCGCCAACGGGCTGAATGTCGAAATCTCCGGCATCACCGGCTTCGTGCCCGCCAACATGGCGGTGGCGCGCATCGTCGTCTCCGATCCCAAGGGTCCGTTCGCCGAGGTGGAGAATGTGAGCCTCGACTGGAGCCCCCTGTCGCTGCTCCTCGGCACGCTGAACATCGACGCCGTCGGCGCCACCCGCGTGGCGCTCCTGCGCAAGCCCGAGCTGCCGCCGGCCCCGGCGCAGACTGAGAGCGCCAGCAGCGGCGGCGGCTTCGCCTTGCCGGTGCGGGTCGGACGCCTTTCGCTGGACGAGATCGTCATCGACGAGCCGGTGCTCGGCCATGCCGCCGTGCTGTCGCTGGTGGCCACCGCCGAGCTGCGCTCGCTGGAACGGGGCCTGTCCGGCGCCTTCAATCTCAAGCGGCGGGACCAGCCGGGCAGCCTCACTGGCCGGCTCGGCTATGTGCCGCAGACCGAGCATCTCGACCTCGACATTACCGCCGAGGAGCCGGCGGGCGGCCTCGTCGCCCGTGCCGCCGGCATCGCCGACCTGCCGGCCATCACGGCTACCCTCAAGGGCGTCGGCCCGCTGGACGCCTGGGACGGGCGTCTCGACGTTTCGGCCGGCACCGCCGCCAAGGTCAACGGTGCAGCCCAGGTCCGGGCAACCGGGGCAGGGCGGCGCGTGAGCTTCACCGCCGAGGCCGATATCGCCCGGCTGCTTCCGGCCCAGGTCGCGCCTCTGCTAGAGGGCGGCGTGGAACTCGCCGGCGCCGCCACCATCGACAAGGCGCGGCGCATCGCCATCGAGAGCGCGACGGCCCGCTCCGCCGGCTTCGGCGCCGGCGTGCACGGCATGGTGGATGCAGACGCCATGACGGCGGATCTCGTGTTCGGCCTCAAGGCCGGCGAGGCGGCCCGCTTCGCCGCGCTCGCGCCCGGCGTCGCGTGGAAATCGGCGGGGGTGGACGGCACGCTGAAGGGCGCGTTCGCGGCCCCCGTCCTTGCCGCCCGCGCCACGGCCGAGGGCCTGAAGGGCGCCGGCTATGGCGCCGCGACTGTCGAGATCAACGCGGCCACTCTTCCCGATGCCCGCCAGAACCTTGCCTTCACCCTGGACGGCCGGGCGGACGGGCTCTCGGCCGACGATCCCAAGGTCGCGCAGGCCCTGGGGCGCACGGCCAGCTTCCATGTGGCCGGCGCGCAACCCAAGGGGCGGGCGCCGGCCGTCACCGCCGCCACGGTGGAGCTTGCCGCCCTCACCAGCCGCTTCAGCGGCACCGCCTCGGCGGAGAAGATCGCCGGCACGCTCAAGCTGGAGAAGCTGGATCTCGCCGCCTTCTCCCCGCTCGCCGGCCGCCGGCTGGGCGGAACCGCGGCGCTGGATGCCACCATTGACGCCAGCGGTGATGTCTCCCGCGTGGATGCCAGCATCACCGGCGGCACCAGGGATGTGGCCACCGGCATCGCGGCGGTGGACGGCCTGTTCGGCGGCGCCACGACGCTTGCCGCCAAGCTGGCGCGGGACGGGCAGAACGCCATCCGCGTGGGTCGCTTCAACCTCGCCTCGGACAGCCTGACGGTGACCGCCGACGGCACTATCTCCCGCACCCGGGCGGATCTTGCGGCAAAGCTTGCGCTGGCGGATGTGGCCAAGCTTGATCCCCGCGTCTCCGGCGCGGTGACGGGGGAGGCGGCGTTCCGGGGCAGCCTCGACAATCTCGGCCTCACCGCCCGGCTGCTGATGCCCGCCGGCACAGCCATGAAGCAGAAGGTGGAGGGGCTGAGCCTCGCTCTGACCGGCTCCGACCTCACCGGCAATCCGGCGGCTGAGTTCACCCTCGACGGACGCGTGGCCGGCAAGCCCGCCACCGGTTCGGGCGCTTTCGCCACGCTGGCCGATGGCGCGCGGCAGCTGAAGAACCTCGCCATTGCCATCGGCTCGGTCTCGGCCAAGGGCGACGTGCGGCTCGATGCGAAGGGCCTCGCCGACGGGACGCTCGCCATCGCCGCCGGCGACCTCAACGATCTGTCGCCCCTCGCGCTCACCGAGCTGGCCGGGCGGCTCACTGCCGATGTGCGGCTCGACGCCACGGGTGGCCGCCAGCGCGTGGCGGTGAAGGCCGATGCCGCCAATGTCTCGGCCGCAGGGCAGAGCGTGGGCAGCGCCCGCATCGATGCCACCGTGGTGGACCCGGCCGGAGCACCGGCGCTGGACGGCACGGTGCGGCTGCGTGCGGTGAATGCCGGCGGCATGGACATTTCCCAGGCCAACCTCACCGCCAATGGCGCGGCGGCGGGAACCAGCCTCAATCTCGACGCCGTAGTCAACGGCGCGACGCTGACCACGGCGGGCCTCCTGACCCCACGCGACGGCACCATCGGCTTCCGCCTCGATCGCCTTAATCTGGCGCGCAGCGGCACCAGCATCACCAATGCCGCGCCGGCCAATTTCCGCTGGTCCGGCGACACCCTCGCCATCGACCGGCTGACGCTGACCACGCGCGGCGGCAGCGCCAGCGTGTCCGGCCGCGCCGGCTCCGCGCTGGCGCTGGACGTGACGCTCACCACCCTGCCGCTGGCGCTGGCGGACCTCGCCGCCCCCGGCCTCGGCCTGTCCGGCACGCTCTCGGGCACGGCGCGGCTCGACGGGCCGGCGGCGGCACCCACCGGCACCTATTCCCTCACGGTTGCCCGCGTCAGCACCCGCGACCTGTCCGCCAACGGCCTCGGCCCGTTCGATGTGCGTGCCGATGGCCGGTTCGCGGACGGACGGGTCAGCACGCGGACCACCGTCACCGGACGCTTCCTGTCGGATGTCACTCTCACCGGCTCGGCGCCGCTGGGTGCCGGAGACCTCGACCTCGCCATAAGGGGCGCGCTGGACCTTGGCCTTGCCAATCCCATGCTCGCCACCTCCGGCGCGCAGGTACGCGGGCGCGCGGCTATTGACGCCACCGTGCGCGGCACCGCCGCCGCGCCACGGGCGGGCGGCACCGTGCGCATCTCCGGCGCCCGCTTCGACGATGGCGTAAACGGGGTGAACCTCTCCAACATCGAGGGGGTGATCACCGGCACCGATCGCTCGGTGACGCTCTCATCGCTCACCGCGCGCACCCCCAACGGCGGCAGCATCTCGGCGCGCGGCACGGTGGCGCTGGACCCGGCGCAGGGCTTTCCCGGCCGCATCGATGTGGACCTGACAAACGCCGGCCTCGTCAACAGCGACCTGATGCGCCTCGTGGCCGAGGGGCGCCTCGCAGTGGAGGGGGCGTTCGCCAACAATCCGCGCCTCACTGGCCGGCTGGTGGTGCGCCATCTCGACGTGAACATTCCTGATCGACTGCCCGGCGGCGGCGCAGCGCTGAACGTGCGGCACGTGAACGGCGGCCGCAACTGGAACGTCAGCACCAACCGGCCGGGCGGCAAGGCCGGGGCCAACGCGCCGCGCCGGAGCAATGCCGGCATGGCGCTGGACCTCACGGTCTCGGCGCCGAACAACGTGTTCGTGCGCGGCATGGGGCTGGAAGCAGAACTCGGCGGCGACCTCAAGGTGGGCGGCACCACCGCCAGCCCGGCCACGCTCGGCGGCTTCGAGATGCGGCGCGGCACCTTCGACGTGCTCGGCCGGCGGCTGAACTTCACCCGCGGCAAGATCACCTTCAACGGCACCACGGACCCGGACCTCGACTTCGTGGCCGAGACCACCGCCAACGACATCACCGCGCAGATCCTGGTCACCGGGGCGGCCTCGCGCCCGGATGTGACCTTCAGCTCCACCCCCACCCTGCCGCAGGACGAGGTGCTCTCGCGCCTCATGTTCGGCCGCTCGGCCGGCTCGCTCACCGGCGCCCAGGCGCTGCAGATCGCCCAGACCATCGCGCAATTCTCCGGCGGCTCCGGCGTGCTCGACCAGATGCGTCGCTCGCTGGGCGTGGACAGCCTGGACGTGGGCACCAACGCCGCCGGAACCGGCGGCCAGGTGGGCATCGGCCGGCGCCTCAACGACCGCATGTACATGGGGGTGCGGCAGGGCACGACGCCCGGCTCCAGCCAGGTCACGGTGGACATGGACATCACCAAGAACATCCGCCTGCAGGGCGCCACCGGCGCCGATGGCTCCGCCGAGGTGGGCATCGGCGCCCAGTGGGATTACTGAGCGGCGCGGGTCAGGGGAGGGCGCGGCCTGTTGCTGCGCTCAAGTTGCGCCATCGCCTTTAACCGGCCTGCAATGCGGACCATGATGCCGGGGCTCGCACCACCGAATCCCGGCGCCCGGCCTTCCCTGATGCGAGCCACGCGCGTGCCGCCACGCCGCAACCGTTCAGGGATCACGTGGACCAGCCCATCCCCGCCGCCAACACCGCATCGCGTGACCTGCAGAAGGCGAGACATGGCGGCCTCATCGCCGCCCTGTGGCACCGCAAATGGCGGATCGCAGCCCTCGTGCTGGTGCTGGCCGGGGCGGGCTGGGGTCTGCTGCGCTGGCGCGCGGGGCCGGAGGTGGTGGTCTATCCGGTGGTGAAGGCAGAGCTGGTGCGCACCGTGGTCGCCACCGGCCATGTGGAGACCCCCTATCGGGTGAGCATCGGCAGCCAGATCACTGGCACCGTCAAGGACGTGCTGGTGGAGGAAGGCCAGAGCGTGCGGCAGGGCCAGCCGCTCGTCGCCCTCGATGGCACCGAACTCGATGCGGCCGTGGTGCAGGCTGAGGGCGCCGTCGCCCAGGCCGACGCCCGCATGCGGCAGCTGCGCGAATTGACCAAGCCCGCCGCCGACGAGGCGCAGAAACAGGCCCGCGCCAACCTCGACAATGCCCGCTCCGCCTTCGATCGCGCCGACAAGCTGGCAAAATCGGGCGCCGGCACCCAGGCCGCGCTGGACGAGGCCACGCGGGCGCTCAACGTGGCCCTGACCCTGTCGCGCACCGCGGAGCTGCAGGTCTACACCTCGAGTCCCGGCGGCAGTGACTATGTCATCGCCGAAACCCAGCTCAGCCAGGCCAGGGCGAACCTCGCCACCGCCCGGGCGCGGCTCGGCTACGCCACCATCACCGCCCCGCGCGACGGGGTGCTCATCACCCGCAGCGTGGAGCGCGGAAGCGTGGTGCAGGCGGGCAAGACGCTGCTGGTGCTGGCCCCGGCCGGCGACACCCAGCTCGTGGTCCAGATCGACGAGAAGAACCTCAGCCTGCTCAAGCTCGGCGAGAGCGCGCTGGCCTCCGCCGACGCCTATGCGGACCAGAGGTTCCCCGCGAGCCTCACCTACATCAACCCCTCCGTGGACATCACCCGCGCCTCGGTGGAGGTGAAGCTCACGGTGCCCGATCCGCCCGCCTATCTCAGGCAGGACATGACGGTGTCCGTGGACATCGCGGTGGATCGCCGCTCCGACGCCGTGGTGGTGCCCGCGCGCACCGTGCACGGCCCGACCTCGGCGGCACCCTTCGTGCTGGTGGCGCGGGACGGGCGGGCACGGGAGCAGAAGGTGCGCCTCGGCCTGTGGGCCGGCGACCAGGTGCAGGTGCTGGAGGGGCTCACACCCGGCGACGAGGTGCTGCCCGTGGCGTCGGGCGTGCGCGCCGGCCAGCGCATCCGGCCGGTGCCGCGATGAACCGCTGGCTGCCGTTCGAATGGATCGCCGCCCTGCGCTTCCTGGGCGAGGGCCGCATGCAGACCGCCTTCATCCTCGGCGGCATCACCATCGGCGTGGGGGTGATCGTGTTCATGTCGGCCATGCTGGCCGGGCTCCAGACCAACTTCATCAAGCGGGTGCTGACCTCCCAGCCGCAGATCCAGCTGCTGCCGCCGGACGAGGTGGCGCGGCCGCTGCGCTTCGATCCGGGCGTGATCGAGGGCGCGCTGGTGCAGAAGCCGTCCCAGCGCATCCTCTCCATCGACCAGTGGCAGTCCATCGCCGTCGCCATGCGGGCACGGCCGGACGTGGTGGTGGTGGCGCCCACGGCGTCCGGCTCGGCCCTCGCCGTGCGGGGCGATGCCAGCCGCAGCATCTCCATCACCGGCATGGAGCCGGAGCAGTATTTCCGCATCGTGCGGGTGCCGGACTATCTGGTGGCGGGGGAGGTGCGCCTCGGCACCGATGACATCCTGGTGGGCACCGAGCTGGCGAAGGACCTGGGCGCGGGCGTCGGCGACAAGCTGAACGTGACCACCGCCAACGGCAGCGGGCGCATCCTCACCATCACCGGTATCTTCGATTTCGGCAACAAGGGCGCCAACGAGCGCAACACCTATGTGGCCCTGCGCACCGCCCAGAGCCTGCTCAACCTCATCGGCGGCGCCACCACCATCGACATGACGGTGACCGACACCTACGCCGCCGAGAGCATCGCGCGCGACATCGCCGCCGTGGTGCCGGTGGAGGCGGACAGCTGGATCACCACCAACGCCCAGTTCTTCACGGCGGTGCGGGCGCAAAAGACCTCCAACACCCTGATCCGGCTGTTCGTGGGCATCTCGGTGGCGTTCGGCATCGCCGCCGTGCTGGTGGTGTCGGTGATCCAGCGCTCCAAGGACATCGGCATCCTGCGCGCCATGGGCGCCTCTCGGGGGCGGATCCTGCGGATCTTCCTCATCCAGGGCGGGGTGCTGGGCCTGTTCGGCTCGGTGCTGGGGTCGGCGGCCGGCGCGGGGGCCCTGGTCCTGTGGCATCACCTGCTGCGGCAGGTGGACGGATCGGAGCTGTTCCCGCTGATCCTGGAGCCCAGCCTGTTCGTGGCCGCGGCGCTGCTCGCCACCCTGACCGGCGTGGTCGCCGGCCTTGCCCCGGCGGTGCGTGCCGCCAGCATCGATCCGGTGGAGGCGATCCGTGGCTGACGTGCTGGCGCTTCAGGCGATCCGCAAATCCTACGCCATCGGCACGCCGGTGGAGACCGAGGTGCTGCACGGCATCGACCTCACCATCCGGGCCGGCGAGTTCGTGGCGCTGATCGGCCCGTCCGGCTCGGGCAAGAGCACCCTGCTCAACATCATCGGCCTGCTGGACAGCCCCACCTCCGGGCGCCTCGAGGTCACCGGGGCCGACACCACGCAGCTCGATGATGCCGCGCGCACCCGGCTGCGCGGCCACGCCATCGGCTTCGTGTTCCAGTATCACTACCTGATCTCGGCCTTCACGGCGGCCGAGAACGTGATGATGCCCATGCTGCTGGACCGGGGCCACCGCGACCGGCAGATGGAGCAGCGGGCCGACGAACTGCTGGACTGGGTGGGCCTCAGCCGATGGCGCAACAACCGCGCCACCAACATGTCCGGCGGCCAGCAGCAGCGCGTCGCCATCGCCCGGGCGCTGGCCATGGAGCCCGCTTTGGTGCTCGCCGACGAGCCCACGGGAAACCTCGACACCGCCTCCGCCGACAGCGTGTTCGCGCTGCTGCGCCGGATCAACGCCGAGCGGGGCACGACTTTTCTCGTGGTCACCCACAACATGGCGCTGGCCGAGCGCTGCGACCGCATCGTCGAATTGGTGGACGGCCGCATCAACGCCGAGCGCGCCGGCCGCGCCGAACCGGGAGCGGTTTCCGCGCGCTGAAGCCGGCGGGTGGCGGGCGCATCATCCCCCGATCAATCTCATACCCGTGGAACGCGATCGCGTCTTATCCTGAGGTAACGATAAGGAGGAGCGCCATGTCCGAGAATGCCGCGCTGCAAGCCCGCCGAACCAAGGCCATTCCCCGGGGCATCGCCACCGCCTATCCGGTCTTCGCGCAGAAGGCCGAGGGGTCGGAGGTCTGGGACGCCGACGGCACACGCTACATCGATTTCGCCGGCGGCATCGCCGTCCTCAACACCGGCCACCGCCACCCCAAGGTGCTGGCGGCGGTGCGCGCGCAGCTCGATGCCTATACCCACACCGCGTTCCAGATCGTGCCCTACGAGCCCTATGTGGCGCTGTGCGAGAGGCTGAACGCCATCGCCCCCTTCTCCGGCGCGGCGAAATCCATCCTGTTCTCCACCGGTGCCGAGGCGGTGGAGAATGCCGTGAAAATCGCCAAGGCCGCCACCGGCCGCACCGGCGTCATCGCCTTTTCCGGCGGCTTCCACGGCCGCACGGCACTGACCATGGCGCTCACGGGCAAGGTGCTGCCCTACAAGAAGAAGTTCGGCATCTCCCCGCCCGGTATCTTCCATCTCCCGTTCCCCTGCGCCGACCATGGTGTGAGCGTCGCCGACACGCTCAAGGCGCTCGACTACCTGTTCCGCGCCGACATCGGCCCGCAGGATGTGGCGGCGATCATCATCGAGCCCGTGCAGGGCGAGGGCGGCTTCCTGCCGGCACCTACCGAGCTGCTGGTGGCGCTGCGCCAGATCTGCGACGCGCACGGCATCGTACTGATCGCCGACGAGGTGCAGACCGGCTTTGCCCGCACCGGCCGCATGTTCGGCATCGAGCATTCCGGGGTCGAGCCGGATCTCGTCACCGTGGCCAAGTCGCTGGCCGGCGGCTTTCCCCTGTCGGGCGTGATTGGCCGGGAGGCGATCATGGATGCGGCCGAGCCCGGGGGCCTCGGCGGCACCTATGCCGGCAATCCCATCGCCTGCGCCGCTGCCCTGGCCGTGCTGGACGTGATCGCCGAGGAGAAGCTGGTGGAGCGCGCCAACGCCATCGGCGCCCGTATCAAGGACGCCCTCACCCGCATGGCGCTGCGCAACGACGCCGTTGCCATCGGCTCGATCCGGGGACCGGGCGCCATGGTCGCCTTCGACGTGGTGAAGAAGCGCGGCACCGTCGAGCCCGACGCCGATGCCGCCAGGCGCGTGACCCAGGCGGCGCTGGCCGACGGGCTCATCCTCATCACCTGCGGCGTCTACGGCAACACGATCCGCCTGCTGAACCCGCTCACCATCCCCGACGCCCTCCTCGACGAGGGGTTCGGCAAGCTGGAGCGGGCACTGGTGGCAGGTGCCGCCTGAAGCAGGGGAGCTTGATCGATACGTGGGAGCGGGCGGTCCCTGGAGGCCGGCCCGTTTCCTCGGCTGCTGCGGCGCGCGCCGAGGCCGAGGCGGCGTTCTCAAGCAGCGATCCCGACGGTCCTGCGATGATGTAAGGTGGGAAGGCATGGCCGAACCCAGCTGCACGTCCAGCGCCGCAATTGCCGAGCCTCATGCCCTGCCGGCGACCTCGGGCGTGCTGTGCGGGGTGGAAATGGCTCCCTGAGCAGGACTCGAACCTGCGACCATTCGATTAACAGTCGAACGCTCTACCAACTGAGCTATCAGGGACCGTGGGTCTTGCGACCGAGGCGGGCGATATAGCAACCGCTTGCCCGCTTGTGAAGTCGAAACGCGCATTTTCTGCGCCCGCATTGCCGCACCCGGTCCGCAAACCGGGTGCAAAGCCTTGCAAAATCAGGCGTGGAGACGCGCGCCATCGGCCTCGCCGAGATTGTCCACAGGGGCGCCGGCGCTGCCTTCGGCGCCCTCCTGCTGCTTCTGCTCGTGCGCGAACTGGGCGAAATAGAATCCGTAATAGCGGCCGCGCCGGGCGATCAGCTCGTCATGGGTGCCGTGCTCCACCACGCGGCCATGCTCCACCACGCAGATCTTGTGCGCGCGCACCACGGTCTGCAGGCGGTGGGCGATGACGATGGTGGTGCGCTGGTGCTGCAGCTCGTTCAGCGCCCGCTGTACCAGGGCCTCCGATTCGGAATCGAGGGCGGCGGTGGCCTCGTCCAAAAGCAGGATGGGCGCGTTCTTCAGGAAGGCGCGGGCGATGGCGATGCGCTGGCGCTGGCCGCCGGAAAGCTGGGCGCCGTGCTCGCCCACCGGCGTGTCGTAGCCGTTCTCGAAGCCCATGATGAAGTCGTGGGCGTGGGCCGCGCGCGCCGCCGCGACGATCTCCTCGTCGGTGGCGCCGGGGCGGCCGAAGCCGATATTGTCCTTCACCGTGCCGGAGAAGAGATAAACGTCCTGGCTCACCAGGGCGACGTTGGCCCGCACCGACGAGCGCGTCACGCCCCGGGCATCGATGTCGTCGATGAGCACGGCGCCGCCCTGCGGATCGTAGAAGCGCTCGATGAGGTTGATGATGGTGGTCTTGCCGCCGCCCGACTGGCCCACCAGGGCCGTGGTCTGGCCCGGCTCGGCCACGAGGTCCAAGCCGCGCAGCACGTTCTCGCCGGGGCGATAGCCGAACACCACCTCGCGGAACTCCACCCGGCCGCGGGGGCGGGGCAGGGCCGGCACGCCGGGAGCATCGCGGTCGGGGGAGGGGGCGTCGAGCAGCTCGAACAGCATGCGCGCGCCCATGACGTGGCTCGCGAGGTCCACATGCATGCGGGCGAGGCGCTTGGCCGGCTCGTAGGCGAGCAGCAGCGCGGTGAGCACCGAGAAGAACTGGCCGGGCGAGCGGCCCAGCTCGATCACGTTGTAGCCGGCGTAGAGCACCACGCCGCCGATGGCGAGGCCCCCCAGCGTCTCCATGAGCGGGCTGGACTTGGCCTGGGTGCGCACGAGGCGGTTGGAATTGGCCTCCACGTCGTCGATGAACTTGTGGGTGCGCTCGCGCATCACCGGCTCGAGCGTGTAGGCCTTCACCGTGCGCACGCCCTGGATCGCCTCCATGGCGATGGAGGAGAGCTGCACCCCGGAGCGGAAGCCGGAGGTGAAGAGGGTCTTGGTCTTCTTGATCAGCTTGCGGGTGCCGACGACCGCCGCGGGCATGACCACCAGGGCGATGACCGCCAGGAACGGGTCCTGCACGATGGCCACGGTCGCCAGCATGATCAGGGACAGGGCATCGCGCCCGATGCTGGTGATGATGAGGTCCAGCGCGCCGCGCGCGCCGTTGGCGCCGGCCGAGAAGCGGCCGGTGATCTCGGCGGTGTGGTGCTTGGCGAAATAGGTCGCGTCCTGCAGCAGGATCTGGTCGAACGCGCGCTTCTGGTTGTCGGCGACGATGCGGTTGCCCACCCGCGCCATGGTGATGCTCTGGCCGTAGGCGGAGGCGCCCTTGACGATGGACAAAAGCATCACCGCGCCGGACACCGCCCACACCGCCTGCGGCGTGGGGGCGACGAAGATGGCGTTCACCGCATCCCGCATCAGATAGGCAAGCAGCGCCGTGCAGGCGCCCATGAGGCCCATGAACACGAAGGCCAGCGCATAGCCCTTCCAGTGGGTGCGGCCGTCGGAAAGGAGCAGGCGGCGCAGCACCGCCTTGGTCTCGTCCTTCGCGGCGCCCTGGCTCTGGCTCTGGGGGGCTTTTGAACTCATGCCTGTCTCCGGCGGCCAAAGGAGTGGGGCCGCATAAGGTTCATCAACCGCCGACGCCTGCGCAAGTCAACGGTGTGTGGTATCGCGGTGTATCATTGATAGAGCGAGAAGGCCCGGAACCGCCGCTTCGGCGGCGTCTGTGGCCCGCAAGCCGCGCTCTGACGCCGGAGGCGATGCCTCAGGAGCGGGGGGCGCGGAGCGCGTGATCGCGGCAAGGTGGAGGCCACGCCCGGAATCGAACCGGGGTGCACGGATTTGCAGTCCGCTGCGTAACCACTCCGCCACGTGGCCTCACGAAGGCGGGTTCTTAAGGTGTTCGCGGCACGGGCGCAAGCAGAGCCTTCAGCTTGTCCCCGGACCATTGGCGCATTTTCCGCAACTCCCGCGTTTCCTTCAGCACGTCGCGCGCCACGTAGCGCATCGCTCGTCTGGCAAGCGAGCGGAACGGTCCGGAAGCTGTCGCTTGGATGACGGGGCGGGCCAGGTGCATCCGGCGGCGGACCTTGGGCGCCATGACCGGAATTACCTCCTGAATATCATTCCATGCCCGTCGCAGGCGCTCATCGTCCTGGGTTCGCGAAGCCGCGATGAACTCACTGGTGAGCACGTCGATGAAACGCGGGCCGATGGCTGTCTGCGCATGAAGGAAGCCGACGCGTGGCTCGTCCGGAAACATTTCCACGAGCTTGTGGAAATAGATCATGCACGAACGCGCCATGCGCGGGCTGTAGGAGGTGGAGCCGGAATAGATGCGCCAGCGCGTCACGGCGGCGTTGAGATAGACGTTTCGGAAGCCGAGCGCGAACATCCGCACGAACAGGTCGTCGTCCTCGTAGCCGGACAGGCGTTCGTCGAACAGGCCGGCATCGATCATGGCCTGCTTCGATGCCAGCGTCGCCCCGGGCAGGATGAACATGTCGTGCCGAAGGCAGTCGCGAAGCGAGCGCTTGGGTTGCGGAGACAGGAACTCGTCGAGGCAAGACTGCTGAACCAGCCGTCCCTTCCGGTCAACCAGATCAAGGTTGCCGTAGACGAAGCCCAGCCGGCGCGCGTGGCCCTGCGTGAACGGCCGCTTGAGGATTTCCAAGTGCTCCTCGTACCAGGCATCGTCCTGGTCGAGGAAGGCCACATGGCTGCACGCGGTGTGGCGGATGGCGAGATTGCGCGCCGACGACTGGCCGCCGTTGGGCTTGTGCAGCAGGGTGATGGGGTGGCTGAGCGCCAGTTCCTCGACGATGGCCGGGCCGTCGTCGGTGGAACCATCGTCCACGACGATGATTTCGTCCGCAGGCTCCGTCTGGCTCAGGACGCTTTCCAGCGCCTCCCGGATGAACGGTGCCCCGTTATAAAGTGGAATGACCGCCGCAACGGTGATCGCATTGCTTCGCATGGTGCCGCCCTGACAGCGTGTTACATGTCCTAGTTGTATAGAATGTGCGGTATGGAGATAACAATGGGTAAGCCGGGGCCATATGCCGCAATGTAATCGGTTTCACAAATTCTTTCATTCACAACGGTTTTCAGGGGGTTGGCGCGCAGGCAAGCCCGTCCTCACGTGCAACCTGGAACAGGCGACATTCCGGGCGGCCACAACTGGCTTACGTCGGGCGCGCAACCCAAGGTGATATCCGTTCGCAACTGGAGGGGGCCGGCTCCGGCGCACGGGAGTGCGGCCGTGCCGGAGGGCGCGTTGGCGGGTCCAGGCGGATGCGAAAGACGGCGCCGGACCTTAGCGGAACGGCGTGGCGCGCGTGATGTCCTCGCCATTGTGGAAGCCGATGGCGAGGCGGAAGGAATGGGCCATGCGTTCGGCATGGGCGATGGCCGCCTGCGCCGCATCCGGCGGCAGCACTTCCAGCGCCGTGGGGCGGAACAAGGCGAGCCAGCGGGCGAACTGCGCGTCGCCGGCGTCCGATCCCAGCGCCAGGTGCGGCGGCAGGGGGCGGCCTTCATAGCGTCCGGACTTCAGCAGCACGGACGACCAGAAATCGCACATCTTGGCGAGGTGCACGGGCCATGCCTCATCCTTGATGCGGCCGGAGAAAATGGGGCCGAGCACCGCATCCTTGTGCACACGCTCATAGAACAGGTGGACGAGCCGGCGCACCGCGTCCTCGTCGAGGCCGGACGGGGCGGGGCTGGCGGCGGCCGGGGGAAAGGAAGCGTTCATCCTGCGGGTCTCTTCCTGCGTCCTTTCGGCCGCCGTCGCCAGCGACGCACGGCAGGGCGTTGCCCGGCGCCGCGGGGCGGCCGGTGCGGGTTCAAGCCGGGGCAGGGCACCAGCCTCCACCCGCGGCCGGCGCGGAACCATGCGACTTGCGGCCACATCGGTCGGCCGATGACCGCCCCGGCGGTGTGGAGCGCCTTGCAAAAGGGGCGGCAATATGGCTCTTGAGCCGAGCGGCACAGGCGTTCCGAACCCTCGGCATGCCGGCCGCGCCAGCGCCCGAACCGGGCGGATCGTCTGGCGATCCGGCCGGCAGCAGGGCGTCTTATCGAGAGTTTTGGCACGGAGCCGCCGCCCGGGATGTTTCGGCCGGGCCGGTCCGGGTTTGGCCGGAGACGCATATGATCGATTTCGTCGAGCTTCGCCGTGGCATGGTGGACAGTCAGGTCCGCACCAATAACGTCACCGACCCTCGCATCGTCGCCGCCATGCTGGAGATCCCGCGCGAGAAATTCGTGCCGGCGCCGCTGAAGTCCCTCGCCTATATCGACGACGATCTGGCGCTCACCTCCGGCAATGCCCCGCGCTATCTCATCGAGCCCATGATTCTCGCGCGCCTGGTGCAGCTCGCCGACGTGCAGGAGCACGAGCACGTGCTCGATGTGGGCACCGGCACCGGCTATTCGGCCGCCGTGCTGTCGCGCCTCGCGCAGCAGGTGGTGGCCGTGGAGGAGGATGCCGGCCTCGCCGCGACCGCGACGGCGACCCTCGCCGAGCTGGGCGTCGGCAACGTGGCGGTGATGCAGGGACCGCTGAACGCCGGCTGGGCCGCCGAGGCGCCCTACGACCTCATCCTGCTCAACGGGGCGGTGGACGAGGTGCCGGCCAACCTCTTCGCCCAGGTGAAGGAAGGCGGCCGAGTCGTCGCCGTGGTGGGCCATGGCGGCGCCGGGCAGGCCCGGGTGTTCACCAAGGTGGCCGGCGCCATGAGCGAACGGGTGGCCTTCAACGCCGCCGTGCCCGCGCTTCCCGGCTTCAAAGCCGCGCCGCGCTTCGTTTTCTAAGGCACCTGTGGCGCGTTTGCCGCGCTGCCCCGAAAACGTCCGTGACATCGAACCGATCGGTTCCCGATCGCGAGCGGTGCAGATATCTTTCGAGAAAGTTACCGCGCGGCAGAGTCGCTGCAGCATGTCTGCATGTCGCGTCGGACCGGGAGATTGGGATGTCGGTTGCGAGACTCGTTCGCCGAAACGGATATGCAATTTTGGCGGGGGCCAGCATCATCGCGCTCGGCATGGGGAGCGCGTCGGCACAATCTCTCGATGCTGCGCTCGCCATGGCGTACGTCAACAACCCCACGCTGAATTCGGCGCGTGCCGGCACGCGAGCGGTGGACGAGAAGGTGCCGCAGGCCCTCTCCGGCTATCGGCCGACGCTCGGCGCCTCGGCTTCCGCCGGGCCGGAAGCCTACCGCTACCAGCCCACGGGCAGCACCGCCTCCAGCGGCAACGCCTGGCCTCGCCAGTTCGCCCTGACCGCGGCCTATACCCTGTTCAACGGCTTCATCACCGGCAACCAGACCCGCACCGCCGAATCGCAGGTGCGCGGCCAGCGGGAAACGCTCCGCAACACCGAGCAGACGGTGCTGCTGAACGGCGTGACGGCCTATATGAACGTCATCCAGGCTATCGCGCTCCTCGACCTCCAGCGGCAGAGCCTCGCTGCGTTCGAGCAGGAATTGCGCGCCACCCGCGACCGCTTCAACGTGGGCGAGGTGACGCGCACCGACGTGGCCCAGGCCGAGGCGCGGGTCGCCGATGCGCAGTATCAGGTGAGCCAGGCCGTGGCGAACCTCTCCTCGGCCCGGGCGGTGTACCGGCAGGTGATCGGGGTCGAGCCGGGCAAGCTGTTCACGCCCCGCTCCATCGAAAGCATGCTGCCGCCCAAGGTGGATCGCGTGATTTCGGGCGGGCTGAACCAGCATCCCGCCATCAAGGCCTCGGAATTCGCCGTGGATGCGGCGGTGTTCCAGGTGAAGGTCGCCGAGGGCGCGCTGCTGCCGAACCTGAGCCTGCAGGGCCAACTCCAGCAGTCCTACGATTCGAGCATCGGCGTCGAGCGGGTCGGGACCGCTGCGGCGACCCTCAACCTGTCGGTTCCGATCTACCAGGGCGGCATCGAGTACGCGAACATCCGCCAGGCGAAGGAACTGCTGTCGCAGGCGCGGATCGACGTGGACGTGAACCGCGACGCCATCCGCGCCCAGGCGGTCCAGTTCTGGGGGGCGCTGGAGGCGGCTAAGGTGCAGATCCAGGCCGCGCAGGCCTCGGTCGCCGCCAATACCCTGGCGCTGGAAGGCGTGCGTGAGGAATGGCGCGTGGGCCAGCGCACCACCACCGACGTGCTGAACGCCCAGCGTGACCTCACCAACTCCCAGTCCGCCCTCGTGGTGGCGCAGCGTGACCGCGTGGTGGCGGCCTATTCGCTCGTCTCCATCATCGGCCGGCTCGATGCGGTGTCGCTGGGGCTCAAGGTGGATGTCTACAACCCGACGGTGCACTACAATCAGGTGCGCGACAGCTGGGCCGGCGTTCGCACGCCCGACGGAAAGTAGCCCTCAAAATAACGCTGCGTTCGGGTGTGCCGGGCTCTTTTGCAGCCCGGTTCCAGGGTGAATACTTGCCTTCGCGTTTGGCGATTCTCGCCCACCGGTGCGGCCGCACGCAAAGGTGCGCCGGGACGCCTTCGGCCGAGGTCGAACATGGCTGCGATCCCAAAGGTGCAAGAGCCGTCAATGGAAGACATCCTTGCCTCCATCCGCCGCATCATGGCGGATGACGATGCTCAACCCGCTGCCGCGCGTCCGGCGCCCGAGCGGGCGGCCCGGCCTGCACCCGCGGAGCGCCGCCGGCCCGATGCTCCCGAACCCGGCTCGGATGCGGCCGAGCGACCGGGCCGCCGGGCTGAACCCCAGGGTCCGGATCCGCGCGATGGAGGGCGCCGCGAGGCCGCCCCGCGCCCCGCAACGGGAGACGGGCAGGCGCGCGCCCGCGCCCGCATCGACCTTGAGGAGCTGAGCGAGCATTTGACCTCCGAGACCCTGGCCGGCGACCAGCCCGAAAGCGACCAGCTTGACCCCCCGCATCCGGCCAATGGGCATCAGGCCCACGGTCATGCGGTCAACGGCCACGCGCCCCCGGAGCCGTCGGGCCGCGAGCGTGGCCGGGCGTTTCCGCCCGAGGCCGCCCCGCGCGTGGTCCGCGATTTCGAGCGGCGGCCGTCTGCCCCGTCCGAGCCGGAACGCTTCGAGGCACCCCGCGCCGCCCGCCCGGCCGAGCGCCCGGCACCGGAGTTTCGCCCCGGCCCGCGCGGTGAAGACCGGGCGCCGCAGATGACGCGGCGTCCCGCCCCACCCGTTGCCGAGGAGCCCGCCGCCGTGGATGCCCAGCCCGAGACCGACGACCGCGGGGACGCGGTGCGCCGCCGCGATCTTCTTTCTCCCAACGTGGATGACGTGGTGGCGGCCGCCTTCCAGTCGCTGGGCGACCTGCTGCTGCCGCAGAAGCAGCGCACCATCGAGGATCTGGTGAAGGAGATCCTGCGGCCCATGCTGAAGGATTGGCTGGACCAGAATCTCCCCTCCATCGTGGAGCGTCTGGTGCGGGCCGAGATCGAGCGGGTGGCGCGCCGCCCCCGCTGATGTTGATTTTGCAATTCCGGTTTCAAGCCGCCGATCGCGTCCGCTGATCGGCGGCTTTTTCTTACGCGCCGGGTCCGAGCGGGGTGCCGCACCGAGCAGCACCGCGCCGCGTGGTTGACGTCGGCCTGCCGGAGCGGCTTTAACGCCCGCTGACCTGTCCTGTCCGTTGCGGAGGCATGGCCGGCCGCGACGTGCGCCCTTGCACTGCGCCCGGCACCATCCGCGGAGCCTGTTTCATGCTGGAAAAAGTCTTCGATCCCGCCGCCGTGGAAGAGCGCATCGCCGCCCAGTGGGAAGAGGCCGGCGCGTTCCGGTGCGGCCGTCCCGAGCGCAAGGACGCCGAAGGCTTCTCCATCGTCATCCCGCCGCCGAACGTCACCGGCTCCCTGCACATGGGCCACGCGCTCAACAACACGCTGCAGGACGTGCTGGCCCGCTTCGAGCGCATGCGCGGCAAGGATGTGCTGTGGCAGCCCGGCACCGACCATGCGGGCATCGCCACCCAGATGGTGGTGGAGCGCCAGCTCGCCGCCCAGAAGCTGCCGGGCCGGCGCGACATGGGCCGCGTCGCCTTCGTGGAGAAGGTGTGGACCTGGAAGGCCGAATCGGGCGGCACCATCGTCAACCAGCTGAAGAAGCTCGGCGCCTCCTGCGACTGGTCGCGCGAGCGCTTCACCATGGACGAGGGCCTCAGCCGCGCCGTGCTGAAGGTGTTCGTGCAGCTCTATCGCGAGGGGCTGATCTACAAGGACAAGCGCCTTGTGAACTGGGACCCCAAGTTCCAGTCCGCAATTTCCGATCTCGAAGTGCTGCCGGTGGAGGTCAAGGGTAACCTCTGGCACCTGCGCTATCCCATCGAGGGGGAGAAGGACCGCTTCATCACGGTGGCCACCACCCGCCCCGAGACCATGCTCGGTGACACGGCCGTTGCCGTGCACCCGGAGGACGAGCGCTATCGCGACCTCATCGGCAAGCATGTGGTGCTGCCGCTGGTGGGCCGGCGTATCCCCATCGTGGCGGATGAGTATTCCGACCCTGAGAAGGGCTCGGGCGCGGTGAAGATCACCCCGGCGCACGATTTCAACGACTTCGAGGTGGGCAAGCGCCATTCCCTGCCCATGATCAACGTGCTGGACGCGGAAGCGCGCATCGATCCGCAGGGCATCCTCGACGATTATGCCGAGCGCCCCGAGGCCTATGTGGATGCGCCCGACGCCGCCGGCCAGCTCTCCCACCTGAAGGGGCAGGATCGCTTCGCCGCGCGCAAGCAGATCGTGGAGTTGCTCACCGGCCTCGAACTGCTGGAGCAGATCGAGCCGCACACCCACATGGTACCCCACGGCGACCGCTCCAATGTGGTCATCGAGCCGTGGCTCACCGACCAGTGGTATGTGGACGCCAAGACCCTGGCCCAGCCGGCGCTCGCCGCCGTGCGCGAGGGGCGGACCGCCTTCGTGCCGAAGAACTGGGAGAAGACCTATTTCGAGTGGCTGGAGAACATCCAGCCCTGGTGCATCTCCCGCCAGCTGTGGTGGGGCCACCAGATCCCGGCCTGGTACGACCCCTTCGGCAACGTCTTCGTCGCCATGGACGAGGACGAGGCCTTCGAGCAGGCGCTGGCCCACAATGTGGGCAACGAGTCTCTCTCGCCCGAGGACGCCCAGGCGCTGATCGACGACGCCGACAAGCGCGCCGGTTTCCTCACCCGTGACGAGGACGTGCTCGACACCTGGTTCTCCTCCGCCCTGTGGCCGTTCTCCACCATGGGCTGGCCGGACGAGACCGCCGAGCTGAAGAAGTTCTACCCCACCAGCGTGCTGGTGACCGGTTTCGACATCATCTTCTTCTGGGTGGCCCGGATGATGATGATGGGCCTGCACTTCATGGATGGCGAAGTGCCGTTCAAGGACGTCTACATCCACGCCCTCGTCCGGGACGAGAAGGGGGCGAAGATGTCGAAGTCCAAGGGCAACGTCATCGACCCGCTGGACCTCGTGGAGAAATACGGCGCCGACGCCCTGCGCTTCACGCTGGCCGCCATGGCGGCGCAGGGGCGCGACATCAAGCTCGCCACCGGCCGCGTGGAGGGCTACCGCAACTTCGCAACCAAGCTCTGGAACGCGGTGCGCTTTGCCCAGATGAACGGCTGCGCGCGGGTGGAGGGCTTCGATCCGGCCAAGGTAGACGGCACCCTCAACCGCTGGATCATCGGAGAGGCGGCCCGCGCCTCCGCGGAGGTGTCGCAGGCGATCCTGGCCTACCGCTTCAACGAGGCGGCGGCCGCCATCTATCGCTTCCTCTGGAACGTGGTGTGCGACTGGCACCTGGAGCTGGCCAAGCCCCTGCTCTCCGGCCCCGACGGCCCGGCCAAGGACGAGACGCGAGCGGCCACGGCCTATGTGCTGGATGTGGCCATGGCACTGCTGCACCCCTTCATGCCGTTCCTCACCGAAGAGCTGTGGGCCGAGACCGGCAAGGACGGCCCCGCCCGCGCCAGCCTTCTGGCCCTCGCCCCCTGGCCCGATCTGTCGGGCCTCGAGGCGCCCGACGCCGAGGCGGAAGTGGGCTGGGTGGTGGACCTCATCACCGAGATCCGCTCCGTGCGTGCCGAGATGAACGTGCCGGCCGGCGCGCAGGTGCCTCTCGTGCTGGTGGAGCCGGGCGCGGAGACCACGGCGCGTGCCGCCGCGTGGGACGATGCCCTCCGCCGCCTTGCCCGCCTTTCCGGCGTCACGGTGGCCGAGACCGTTCCAGGCGAGTCGGTGCAGATGGTGGTGCGCGGCGAGGTGGCGGCCCTGCCGCTGGCCGGCGTGGTGGACCTTGCCGCCGAGCTCGGCCGCCTGAGGAAGGAAGCGGCCAAGCTCGACCAGGAGGTGGCCCGCATCGACGCCAAGCTCGGCAACGAGAGCTTCGTCGCCCGCGCGCCGGAAGAGGTGGTCGAGGCCGAGCGCGAGAAGCGCGAGGAATATCTCAACCGCAAGGACAAGGTCCGCGCCGCCATTACCCAGCTTTCGGGCGGGGCGGCCTGAGCGCAGCCGGGACGGGGAGGGGCATCGCCCTCCTCGCTCCGCCCGGCGGCGGAGGCCTGCGACAAGGAAAGTGTGGCGTCTTTGCCACGCTCCAGCGCCTCCGCATTGCCCGATACAGTGTTCGCCTAAAGGAAGTCGGCGGCTTTTGCTCTCAATATTGTGACAGCGAAGACACACTCCCGCGCCTTTGAAGTTGCCGCCCCGGCGGGGGCCCCAAGGCGCCGCGAAGCCGCCACAAAACCCCAGTGAAACGAGAAGCAACGCGCGACGTGAGCGTAGCTCGGAAAGTGTTTCCGAACGCCGCGCCTGAGGTGGGTCCTTATGGACGGACGTTGCATTCTCGAAAGGGTGGCGCCGGGGGGCGTCGCGGAGCTTCGCTCCGGCCGACGCCCGAGGGAACGCTCGATAGCTTGCCGCTCCAACGCCGCGGCTCGGCCTTTTCTCGGCCCCGATATTGCCGCCACGCTCCGGCACCTTCCCTCCATCATGATTTTGGGCGCCACAACGAAGATCAGATATGCGGGCCGCACGGCCGGACGCCTCGGGCGGTCGGCGGGCGCGCGGCGCGCCTGTACCGCCATGTTTTTGGGCGCCGTGGCGGCGTGTCTTTCGGTGCCGCTGGCCCATGCCTTCGACGGCACGGCGCAGACGCTGCAGCCCTATGAGACCCAGCCGATGACGCCGCCGGCCAACGTGCCGCTGGCGCCGGCCGTGCGTCCCGTGGACGAGGCTTTCCGCACCGGGGCCCAGGCCCTGCGTGCCGGCCAGACCGCCAAGGGCATCGACGCCCTCGGCTATGCCGCATCCCAGGGCCATGCCATGGCCCAATGGAAGCTGGGCCGCATCTACGCTGACGGCGACGGCGTGAAGCGCGACGACGCCAAGGCGTTCGACTATTTCTCCAAGATCGCCAACACCCATGCCGAGGATTATCCCGGCACCGCGCAATCCCGCTTTGTGGCCAACGCCTTCGTGGCGCTGGGCTCCTATTACCTCGTGGGCATTCCCTCCGCCGGGGTGAAACGCGACGCGTCGCGGGCGCGGGACATGTTCTCCTACGCCGCCTCCTATTTCGGCGATGCGGATGCCCAGTACCATCTGGGCCGGCTGTATCTGGAAGGCGTCGGCGGCCCGCGCGATGCCCGCAATGCCGGCCGCTGGCTGACGTTGGCTTCGCAGAAGGGCCAGTTCGAGGCCCAGGCCATGCTGGGCCAGCTCCTGTTCCGGGGCGACGAGGGGGTGCCACGCCAGGGCGCGCGCGGTCTCATGTGGCTGACCCTGGCGCGCGATGCAGCGGTGCGGCCCGAGGACAAATGGGTGGTGGCGCTCCACGAGGAGGCCTTCGCCGACGCGACGCCCGACGAACGGGAGAAGGCGCTGCTTTACCTCGAGACGTGGCTGAAGACCGCCAAGAGGTGAGGGCGGGCTCCTGAGCCTCAGGCTCCACCGCGCTTACTCGCCTTCCAGCTCCGCCACCTTTCCTAGTTTTCTGGCTCCGCCTCATGGCGGGGCAGGCCCGCACCGAGCCCGGCTGTCATCTGCAGCGCCGATTGCGTCCAGATGTGATGGGTGGGCACCACTGCATCCGGATCGTCCAGCGTGCCGACGGTAACGTCCACCCCGGCTTCCTTCGCCATGTCGAACAGGATCGGGCTGCCGCAGGTGCCGCAGAACAGGCGCGTCACGCCCGGCGAGGATGAGAATCGCGTCGGGGTGCCCGCAGTCACCTCGAAATCTCCCCGCGCCACGGTGAGCCAGGGCAACGCGCCGGAGCCGGAGGCGCGGCGGCAGATGGTGCAATGGCACCAATAGGCGCTCTGGATGCGGCGCACCCGGTAGCGCAGGCGCCCGCACAAGCAGCCGCCGGTGACAGCTTCTTCCCCCATGGCCGGCCTCAGGCGGCGATGGCGAGGTCGGCCCAGATCGGCACATGGTCCGAGGGCTTCTCCCAGGCGCGCACATGCTTGTCGATGCCGGTGGCAATGAGCCTGTCCGCCGCCTGGGGCGACAGCAGAAGGTGGTCGATGCGGATGCCCATGTCCCGCTGCCACGCCCCCGCCTGGTAGTCCCAGAAGGTATAGAGCCGTCCCGCGTCCGATGTGGCGCGCAGGGCGTCCGTGAGCCCGAGATGGGTGAGCGAGCGGAACGCCGAGCGGGTGCGCGGCAGGAACAGGGCATCACCGACCCAGGCGGAGGGGTCCGCCGCGTCGCGCGGCTCGGGGATGACGTTGAAGTCGCCAGCGAGGATCAGCGGCTCCTCCAGCTTCAGCCGGTCGGCGGCGAAGGCCTCGAGCCGCTCCATGAAACCGAGCTTGTAGGGGTATTTCTCGGTATCCACCGGGTTGCCGTTGGGCAGGTACAGGCAGGCGACCCGCACCACGCCGCCCTTTACCGAGACCACCGCCTCGATGAAGCGGGCCTGCACGTCGCCATCGTCGCCGGCGAGGCCGTGGGTCACGTCCTCCAGCGGCAGGCGGGAGAGCAGGGCGACGCCGTTGAAGCCCTTCTGCCCGTGCACGGTGACGTTATAGCCCAACTGCTCGAACGCCTCCTTCGGGAAGGCCTCGGTCTGGCACTTGATCTCCTGGAGGCAGACGATGTCCGGCCGCGTCTCGCCCAGCCAGCGCACGGCGTGGTCCAGCCGCTGGCGGATGGAATTGACGTTCCAGGTGGCGATGCGCATGGGGGGCTCCTTCGGTGGCGGAGGATACCCCGGTGCCGCCGGGAGGCAATGGCCGTTCAATGGGCGCGGCTCAAATCAGGCCAAGGATTGCGAGGGCAAGGCAAGGGTCGCGAGGGCAAGGGTTGCGATGGCGGGCAAAGAGTGGCAGGAACGCCCCCTTGTCCTTCAGTGGCGGCGCAGTGGCATGACGTTCGCGTCCATCGAGTTTCTGTTCTACTTCTTCCCCCTGTTCCTGGCGTCTTATTTCTCCGCGAAGTCCATCACGACGCGGAACTATATTTTTCTGGCCTTCTCCCTCGTATTCTATTCTGCGGGCTATACGCCCCACATCCTGCTTCTCCTGGCATCGGTGGCTATCAACTTCCTGCTCGCCCGCGCCATCGACGATCGCGAGGGCGCCCCGCGCCAGCGCCTGCTGGTCTATGGCGTCGCCTTCAACCTGTTGCTGCTGGGCATCTTCAAATACACCGGCTTCCTGGTGGAGAACGCGAATGCGCTGATCGAGCCGCTGGGTGCGTCGCTGCCCATGCCGCGGATCTCGCTGCCGCTGGGCATCTCCTTCTATTCCTTCCACGCCATCTCGTACCTCGCGGACATCTACAAGCGGAAGGTGCACGCCAATCGCGATCTGGCGCAGTTCGCGCTCTACATGTGCATGTTCCCGCAGTTGGTCGCCGGCCCCATCGTGCGCTACGCCACGGTGGCGAAGCAGCTGTCCCAGCGGCGCACCACCATGGGGCGGTTCTCCGCCGGGGCGCGGCTGTTCGTCATCGGCCTTGCCTGGAAGGTGCTGATCGCCGACGAGGTGGCCCGGCTCGCCGACGGGGTGTTCGACACCACGACGCATCCCACCTTCGTGGAGGCATGGCTGGGGCTCTATGCCTATACGGTGCAGATCTATTTCGACTTCGCCGGCTATTCCACCATGGCGGTCGGGCTCGGCGTGATGGTGGGCTTCGTGCTGCCGCGCAATTTCCGCGTGCCCTACACCGCCCATTCCATGACCGATTTCTGGCGGCGGTGGCACATGAGCCTTTCCGCCTTCCTGCGCGACTATCTCTACATCCCCCTCGGCGGTAACCGGCGCGGGGAATTGCGCACCTACCTGAACCTCTCCGCCGTATTCCTGCTGTGCGGCCTGTGGCATGGGGCGAGCTGGAACTTCGTCATCTGGGGCGCCCACCACGGCGCGCTGCTCATCATCGAGCGGGCCTTCCTCGGCCGCTGGCTAAAGCGGCTGCCGGGGGTGGTGGCCCATCTTTATACCGTCATTGCAGTGATGCTGGGCTGGGTGTGGTTCCGCGCAGACAGCTTCGGTGGCGCCATGGACATGTTCGCCGGCCTCGCCGGGTTCCACGGCTTCAGCCGGGCCTCGCTGGCGCTGGGCTTCGGGCTGACGCCGCTGGCCATCGCGGCGCTCGTGGTCGGCGGGCTCATCGGCTTCTTCCGCTGGCCGCGCTGGAAGGCGCTGGCGGGGCAGGGGATCTTTGCGGCGGCGGCGGACTTTGCCTTCATCGCCGTGCTGATGCTGGCGAGCGTGGCCTGGGTGGGCGGCACCACCGCCACCCCCTTCCTTTATTACCGGTTCTGAGGAGGCGCCCCCGTGACCCTGCTCTCGCGCGCCCGCCGCTATGTCGGCGTCCTCGTGGCCGGCCTGTTCGGCTTCCTGCTGCTGTCGAACCTCATCCCCGATCCGGTGGCCTCGGGCCAATGGCGGGTGGCGATCCCCGACAGCTTCACCTGGGACCAGAAGCTGAACTACAAGTTCCGCAACATCGGCATCTACATCCAGGACAATTTCGGCTTCCGCGCCACCCTGCCGGTGCTGCGCCAAAACCTGCGCGAGGCGCTGGGCTCCCCCGACACCCGGCCCTTCTACACCGGCCGCGACGGCCAGCTGTTCTGGGGCCGCGAGCAGGCACCGGCCCAGTCGGCGGGCGCGCTGGTGCGGGCGGCGAACGTGGAGCGCTTCGTGACCATGGTGGGCGAGATGCAGCGCGTGCTGGCGGCGAAGGGCACCCGCGTCGTGGTCGCCATCCCGCCCAATGCCCAGTCGGTGGAGCTGGAGGCGCTGCCCACCTGGTACGACGCGTTGAATTACCCCGTTACCGAGTATGACCTCGCCCTCGCCGGCCTGAAGGCGGAGGGCGTCACCGCCGTGGACCTGCGGCAGGTGCTGAAGGCCAGCCCGCGACCGCGGTATCTCATGACCGACACCCACTGGAACAGCCGTTCCGGCGTGCTGTCCTTCAATGCGGTTATGGTGGCGGCGGGGCATCCCGACTGGCAGGTGGATCCGGCCGCCGTGCTGGGTCCGCCCAGCCCGTCCGCGCGCGGCGACCTGTTGCGCACCACCCGCCTGCCGCCGAAGGTGAAGGAGGAGGACGAGCCCTTCACCATCAAGGACCGTGCCGCCGCACCGCGCCTCGATCCGGCGCTGAAGCACCACAACGAGCACGTGGCCTTCAAGTCGCTGGCGTATGACTACGCGCCCACGGGCCAGCGCGTGCTGATCCTCGGCGATTCCTTCACCGGCGGGTCATGGCCGCGCCTGTTCCTGAATGCAGATGTGAGCGTTGTGGCCTGGGTTCACGAGTCCCGGCGCGTCACCGGCTCATGTGACTTCAACTTCGACGATGTGAAGGCTTTCGCCCCGGACCTCGTCATCATGGCCCGGACCGAGCGCTTCTTCCCCTGCTACGGCGACAACTGGCCGGCCGGCCTGCCGCGGCCGTGGTCCCACGCCGTGCCGAACAACGTGGCACCCTGACGGCGCACACATCCCGCCCACCCGGACAGGCCGGGTGGCTATCTCTCAGGACCTAAAGGCGCTCAGACCCCGAAGCTGGACCCGCAGCCGCACTTGGCTGTGGCCATGGGGTTCGAGATCTTGAAGGCGGAGCCCATCAGGTCCGCCTTGTAATCGAGCTGGGAGCCCTTGATGTAGTCGATCGAGATGCGATCGACGACGATCTTGGCGCCTTCCTTCTCGATGACGAGGTCGTCCTCGCCCTGCTCGCGGGTCACATCATACTTGTAGGAAAAGCCGGAGCAGCCGCCGCCTTCCACGCTGATGCGCAGGAACGTTCCGGCCGGCTCGGGAGAAAGGATCTGGCAGATGCGGCGCGCGGCGGCATCGGTCACGGTAAATTCGGTTTCGAGCGCCGGGAGGTCGGCGGCCGCAGTCGGGGCGAGTGATGTTTCCATGATATCGACTTTACGAATTGAAGCTGGCAATGGCCCATAAGGTAAGTCCATCGGCCCCCGAGTTAAAGGGCGGTGGTGGAAAAACGTCGGCAAGCCTGTCCCATCGGGGCGCGGGCGCTGGCGGAACGGGGTGGAAGACGAGGGGGCAATCATGGCGGTGAGCGGCGCGCGGCCCCTCATATCGTGGGCCTGCGACGCGGAGCGGGTGCGCGGCCGGCTGGTCCCGGAACGGGAGATGCCGCCGCGCAGCCCGTTCCGGCGCGACTGCGACCGCATCATCCATTCCACCGCCTTCCGGCGGCTGAAACACAAGACCCAAGTGTTCGTCTTCAACGAGGGCGATCATTACCGCACCCGCCTCACCCATACGCTGGAGGTGGTGCAGGTGGCGCGCTCCATCGCCCGTGCGCTGGGGCTCGACGAGGATCTGGCGGAGGCGCTGGCCCTCGCCCACGACCTCGGCCACCCTCCGTTCGCCCATGCCGGCGAGCGGGCGCTCGATGCCTGCATGGCAGGGCAGGGCGGGTTCGACCACAATGCCCAGTCGCTGCGGGTGGTGACGCGAATCGAGCGGCGCTATGCCCAGTTCGACGGCCTCAACCTCACTTGGGAGACGGTGGAAGGCATCGCCAAGCACAACGGCCCGCTCACCGACCGGGAGGGGCGCGGCATCGGCCGCTACCTCGGCGGCCTGCCCCATGCCATCGAGGTGTATTCGGCCCAGCAGGACCTGGAATTGTGGAGCCACGCCTCCGCCGAGGCGCAGGTGGCCGCCATCTCCGACGACATCGCCTATGACGTGCACGACCTCGACGACGGGTTGAGGGCCCATATGTTCACCCTCGAAGACCTCGCCGGCCTGCCCCTGGTGGGCGACGCGCTTGGCGAGGTGCGCGGGCTCTATCCCGGGCTCGGGGTGGCGCGGACGGTGAACGAGGTGCTCCGCCGCGTCATCATCCGCCTCATCGAGGACGTGGTGGCCGAGGGCACCAGCCGTGCCGAAGCGGCGGGGGTGGCCTCTGCGGCGGACGTGCGCGCCCTCGACCATCCCGTCATCGCCTTTTCCGACGCCATGCGGCAGAAGGAAAAGGCGCTCAAGGTCTTCCTCTTCTCGCGCATGTACCGCCACGAGCGGGTCGAGCGGGTGATGGATGAGGCGAAGGGGGTGCTGCGCGACCTCTTCGGCCATTTCATTGCCCACCCCAAGGACATGCCGCCCTCCTGGCACGACGACCTCGACCAGCTCGACGACCAGCGGCTCGCCCGCCGCGTGACCGACTACATCGCCGGCATGACCGACCGCTACGCCCTCGACCAGCACGCCCGTTTCTTTGACTTGACGCCGGACTTGCGTTAGGCGCCGGGCCAACCAACCCGATCGGACCCCGCCCCATGAACGTCTACGCGATCTTCGCCGATCACGTGCGCGAAGCCGTCGCCGCCCTCGTCGCCGAGGGCATCATCGCCAAGGACCTCGATCTTGCCCGCGTGGTCGTCGAGCCGCCGCGCGACGCGAGCCATGGCGATCTCGCCACCAACGCCGCCATGGTGCTGGCCAAGGATGCCGGCCTGAAACCCCGCGATCTCGCCGAGCGCATCGCCGGCAAGCTGGGCGCGGTGGCGGGCGTGAAGAAGGTGGATGTGGCCGGTCCCGGCTTCATCAATATCGCGCTGGACGGCACGTTCTGGCCGGTGGTGCTGGCCGCCGTGCTCACGAAGGGGCTGGATTTCGGCCGCTCGGCATTGGGCGCGGGCGAGAAGGTGAACGTGGAATACGTCTCCGCCAACCCCACGGGCCCCATGCATGTGGGCCATTGCCGGGGCGCGGTGTTCGGCGATGCGTTGGCAAGTCTCATGGATTTCGCCGGCTTTGCCGTAACCAAGGAATATTACATCAACGACGCCGGCGCGCAGGTGGACGTGCTGGCCCGCTCCGCCTTCCTGCGCTACCGCGAGGCGCTGGGCGAGGCCATTGGCGAGATCCCGGAAGGCCTCTATCCGGGCGACTATCTGGTTCCAGTGGGCCAGAAGCTGGCCGCCGAGCACGGCCCGGCGCTCAAGGAGAAGAGCGAGGCGGAATGGCTGCCGCTGGTGCGGGGCGTGGCCATCGCGTCCATGATGGTGGCGATCCGCGAGGATCTTGCGGCGCTCGGCATCTCCTTCGACGTGTTCTTCTCCGAGCGCTCCCTTTCTACCGGCGCGGTGGACCGCGTGGGCGCCGCCATCGAGGCGCTGCGCGCGTCGGGCGAGGTCTATGAGGGCCGCCTGCCGCCGCCCAAGGGCGCGCCCATCGAGGATTGGGAGGATCGCGAGCAGACCCTGTTCCGCTCCACCGATTTCGGTGACGACGTGGACCGGCCGCTGAAGAAGTCGGACGGCAGCTACACCTATTTTGCCGGCGACATCGCCTATCACAAGGACAAGGTGGACCGCGGCTTCCTGAAGATGATCGACGTATGGGGCGCCGACCACGGCGGCTACGTCAAGCGCATGCAGGCGGCGGTGAAGGCGGTATCCGGCGGCCGGGCGAGCTTGGACGTGGAGTTGATCCAGCTGGTGCGGCTGTTCCGCGCCGGCGAGCCGGTGCGCATGTCCAAGCGCTCGGGGTCCTTCGTCACCCTGCGCGAGGTGGTGGACGAGGTGGGCCGCGACGCGGTCCGCTTCATGATGCTGTTCCGCAAGAACGATGCTCCGCTCGATTTCGATCTCGCCAAGGTGATCGAGCAGTCGCGTGAAAATCCGGTATTTTACGTGCAGTATGCGCACGCGCGGGCGAAGTCGATCCTGCGCAACGCGGCCGAGGAGTTCGCCGACCTGCCGCAGGAGGCGGCGTCTTTCGCTACCGCGCCCTTGGCCCGACTCGACGACGAGGGAGAAATCACGCTGCTGCGCCGGCTCGCGAGCTGGCCGCGTCTCGTGGAGCAGGCGGCGGGAGCGCGGGAGCCACACCGCATCTCGTTCTTCCTGCACGAACTCGCCGGAGAGTTTCACGGCCAGTGGAACCGTGGAAAGGACTTGCCTCATTTACGCTTCATTATCGAGAATGATCGAGAGTTGACCTCGGCTCGCTTGGCCTTGGTCCATGGCGTGGCCACGGTGCTCGCCTCCGGTCTCAAGGTTCTGGGGGTGACGGCCGTAGACGAGATGAAATGATCGCTTGTCCCGTGGCTGCGGACCGAGCGGTTGGCCCACCGGGCTAGACTTCTCGGCGCGGTATTGAATCCGCAGGTTCACGGGCGGGCGACAACACATCGAGGCGATATGGTCGACGAAAGCAGGTTCCGCTACCGGCGTGATGAAGGTGCCGCGGAGGGTGGGCAGCGGCCCCGCTCCGCTCCGTCGTCCGCCGCGACGGGGGGCGATCCCCTGGCCGAGCTGGCCAGGCTGATCGGCGACGACGACCCGTTCGACGATTTCTCAGGCCTCGATCGTGCTCCGCAAGATCGTGCCCCGCAAGCCGCCGACACGCGGGTATCAGACCCGCGAACCGCCCCGCGCCAGGTGGCGCCGGCTGCACCCGCCTATCCCGATCCCCGCGCGGCAGCGGCCCGCGCCCCCGCGCGGCCGGCTCCGCAGCCTGCCCCTTCCTATTACGACGATGAGGACGACGAGGAGTGGGAAGCGCCGCCCCGCAGTGTGCCGGCGCCCAGCGCCGTGTCCGCGCGTCCGGCGCCCCAGTCTCCCGCACAGGTTCCTCCCGCACAGGTTCCCGCGCGCTCCGATGCGGCACGCTATGGCGATGCGCCGTCCCGTCCTGCGCCTGCGGTCCCTCCGCGTCCCGCCGGCCCCCCGCCTTATGCTCAGCCCTCCGCGCCCCAGCCGGCAGTTCCTGCCGCCCGCGCGGCCCAGCCCCAGGCGGCGCCCTCCTTCGCTCCCGCTCCGGCGGCCGGGCGCGGCGTTCCCGACGCTGCTGTGCGCTCCGGCTACGGATCGCTCTCCCGCGTTGCGCCGCCCGCCAGCGGGCAGGGCAGGGACGAGGACGATTACGACGACGATTATGACGACGTACCGCCCACCCGTCCGGCAGGCGCCTCGGCTTATGGCCAGCAGGGCGGGTATGCGCCGTCACGGCAAGATCCGCGTGCCGACCAGCGCGCCCATGCCGGCGCCAGTTCCGGCGCCCACGGGCGCGGCTATGAGGCCGAGGACGACGAGGCCGGCTATGCCTATTCGGCCGCCCGCCGCGACGACGACGGCTATGACGACTACGACGACACCTACGATCCCGAATATGGGGAAGACGGCTACATGCCGCCCCATGGCGAGGAGATGTACGACGCCGAGCCGCGCCGTCGCAAAGGCCGCCTCGCGCTGATTCTCGGCGTCTCCGTGCTGGGCCTGGCGGTGGCCGGCGCGGCCGGCGTGTTCGCCTTCAACATGGCGACGGGCAAGTCCTCTGGGACCGCCGCGGGGACGACCCCGGTGATCAAGGCCGATACCGCGCCCGCCAAGACCGCCACCCCCGCGCCCCAGTCCGCCGACGGTGGGCAGAAGATGATCTACGACCGCATGGGCGCCAACGCCGGCAACGAGCGCATGGTGTCGCGCGAGGAGCAGCCGGTGGATGTCACCGCCGCCGCCCGGGCGCTGCCCGCCAATACGAGCGCGACGCCGCCGGCCCCCATGCAGGCGACCCAGAACCTGACCGAGCCGAAGCGGGTCCGCACCGTGGCCGTGCGCGCCGACGGCAGCCTGGCGCAGACCGTGCCCGGCACCTCCGTCTCGGCCTATGCGGCGACGCAGAACCCCATCCCCGCCGGCCTGCCGGATCCGAACCCGGTCACCACCGTGCCGGCCGTCGCTCCCACCCAGACGGCCTCCACCACCACCGCGCCGTCCTCGGCCGGGGCCTATGTGGTGCAGGTGGCGTCCCAGCGCTCGGAGGCGGATGCCATGGGCTCCTGGCGCGCCCTGCAGACCAAGTATCCCAACCTGCTGGGCAACTACCGGGCCACGGTGAAGAAGGTGGATCTGGCCGACAAGGGCACTTATTTCCGTGCCCAGGTCGGCCCCTTCGCCACCCGCGACCAGGCCAACGAGCTGTGCCAGTCCCTGCGCGCCCAGGGCGGCGACTGCGTCGTCAACAAGAACTGACGACGCTGTTCGCGCGTTCGGCCGCAAATCCCAAAAGAAAAAGGCCGCCTTTCGGGGCGGCCTTTTGCGTTTCAGGGCAGGGCGATCAGGCGGCCTTGAGCGGCAGGCCGAGGCGGCCGGCCAGATCTTGAACGAACTGGAAGGCGGTGCGGCCCGAGCGGGCGCCGCGGGTGGTCGCCCATTCCAGCGCCTGCGGCCGCCACTGCTCTTCCGGCACGCCAAGGCCGTGATGGGCCACATAGCCCTCCACCATGGCGAGATATTCGTCCTGGCTGCACTTGTGGAAGCCCAGCCACAGGCCGAACCGGTCGGAGAGGGAGACCTTCTCCTCAACCGCCTCGCCGGGATTGATGGCGGTGGACCGCTCGTTCTCCATCATGTCGCGGGGCAGGAGGTGGCGGCGGTTGGAGGTGGCGTAGAAGATCACATTGTCCGGCCGCCCCTCGATGCCGCCCTCCAGCACCGCCTTGAGGGACTTGTAGGAGGTGTCGTCGGAATCAAACGAGAGGTCGTCGCAGAACACAATGAAGCGGTGTGCCGAAGCCCGCACGAGGCCCATGAGGGCGGGCAGTGCCTCAATGTCCTCGCGGTGGATCTCCACCAGCTTGAGGCGCGCCGGGGCTTGCGCGGCGAGGTCGCGGTTGATGCTGGCGTGGGCCGCCTTCACCAGCGAGCTCTTGCCCATGCCGCGCGCGCCCCACAGGAGCGCATTGTTGGCCGGCAGGCCGCGGGCGAAGCGGGAGGTGTTCTCCACCAATTGGTCGCGCACCCGGTCGATGCCCTGCAGCAGGTCCATCTCCACCCGGTTCACCCGCGGCACCGGCTCGAAGCGCGGCGGCTCGTTGTGCCAGACGAAGGCGTCGGCGGCCTCGAAATCAGGCGTCGGCACGGCGGGCGGGGCAAGGCGCTCCAGCGCATCGGCGATGCGGGCGAGCATCTCAAGCGTTGCGGCGGCGGCGTGCGCGGGGTCGCTCTGTTGTGTCATCTTGATCCTCCCGCGCGGGGATTAGGACGGGCGGCCCGCCGCCGCAAGGCGCCGCCGCGCCGGTGTTGCGCAAAAGCCATGCGGCGCGCGCATGCGCGGAAAATGCCGCGCCGCAGCAATCTTGCCCTAACTTTTCCGCACCCATGATGAAAGTCGTTCCCGCCGCTGCTGCGCGGCGCCGTGTTCCAACCTGCCCGGAGGCCTCCGCCGATGATGCCACGCACCACCGCTGCGCTTCTCCTGCCGGTCGTGCTGTTCGCCGCCGCACCCGTCCGCGCCGATTCCAGCAGCGAGACGAAGAAGACGCTGAATGCCAACGGCAGCGTCTCCATGACCTATTGGAGCGCGGTGGAGGACATTGGCACCGTGTTCGGCATGGATTTGTCCAAGTCGGCGACCAGCGCCGCGCCCGTGGTCGCGTCCGGCGCCAGCGATCTTGGCGGCACGGCCTATGCCAAGGTCACGCTCTCCCAGCTTCCCGACTGGCTGCTGTGGCAGAAGGGAACGGTGAACGTCTCCCTCGATCCCAACGGCGCCAGCGGCAAGGTGGCCACCACCTTCTCGCGCACCGTCACGCTGGCAAGCGGCCTCGACGCGACGCTGGCCGACACCTATCGCGTCGCCTCGGGCACGTCCGAGGCATGGGAGACCGACAAGTCCGTGAGCCTGAAGCTGGTGGAGACCGGCACCACCTTCTCCCTCGCCACCAAGGCCACGCAGGAGACGCCCACCCTGCTGCCGAGCCTCAGCGCGCAGCAGAAGGTGCTGGGCGATATCACCGTCACCACGGCCGTCGCCGACACCGGCTCCACGCTGAACAAGAGCATCACGGCAGGCTTCACCCACCGCTGGTGAGATCCTGGCAGCTCAGCCCCAGATGATGGCGACGAGGAAGCGCGAGGCCACCAGCAGCAGGAACACGCCGAAGCCGATTTCCAGTTGCCGGCGTCCCAGCCGGTGGGCGAGCCGCGCGCCGAACGGCGCCACCAGCGCCGCCACCGGCGCGATGCAGACAAATCCGATCACCGAGACATAGCCCAGCGACAACGGCGGCAGCTGCGACAGGTGCGGCCAGCCGGCGATGGCGTAGCCGATGACACCGGGAATGGGGATGATGATGCCGATGCCGGCTGAGGTGGCCACCGCCGCATGGATCGGCACGCCATAGAGCAGCAGGATATTGGTGGCGATACCGCCCCCTGAAATCCCCACCAGCGACGAGGCCAGGCCGATGACGAAGCCGTAGGCCCGCATGGCGCCCGGCCCCGGCAGGTGCTCGGCGATGCGGATGTCGTTGCGGCCGAGCAGGCTTTTCAGGCCCAGCAGCGAGATGACCACCACGAACACCGCCTGCAGCACCCAGCCCGCCACCACCGCCGCGATGGCGCTGCCGGTGAGGATGCCGACGATGGCCGGCACCCGCCAGTTGCGCACCACGCCGGGCAGCACCGCGCCCTTCTTCATGTGGGCATTGTGGGAGGAGATGGCGGTGGGAATGATGATGGCGAGCGAAGTGCCCACGCACAGCTGCATGCGCAGGCTGTCGTCCACCCCGAGCACGCCGAACACCTCGTACAGCACCGGCACGATGACGCCGCCGCCACCGATGCCCAGCATGCCGGCGATGAGCCCCGTGAGTACCCCGCCCGCCAGCATCGCTCCTGCGAGCATGACGATGTCGTGGGTGGAGATGGAGGCGAGCATGGGGCAGGTCCGGCAAACGTGAGCGGCACAGGGGGCCGCAGGAGTGGCGCGGATCAGCGTCCCTGTCCACCGCCGCGCCCGCATGCGGGCGTTCGGGAGCCGCGCATGGCGTGCAGATCACATCGGAAGGGGAAGGCGATCAGGCCGCCACAGGCTGGCGCCGGCGCACCTCGTCCACGGCCGCGCGCAGCACGTCGAGCCCGGCTCCGGGCCGGATGGCCTCGGTGGAGAGATGGCGGCGGAAGATGCGCGCACCCTTGCGGCCCGTAAACAGGCCCAGCATGTGGCGGGTGATGTCGGAGAGCCGCCCGCCGGCTTCCAGATGGTGCGCCACATAGGGCTCGAACGCCTCCACCGCGGCGAAGCTGTCCGCATGGGGGGCCGGCGCGCCGAACAGCAGCGGGTCCACGCCGAGGAGCAGTTCGGGGTCCTGATAGGCGGCGCGGCCCAGCATCATGCCGTCGAGGCCGCGCGCCTCCTCCATCCCCTGGGCGAGGCTGGCGATGCCGCCATTGAGCGCCACCGGCACATGGGGCAGGCGGGCCTTCAGGCGGCGGACCCGGTCATAGTCGAGGGGCGGGATATCTCGGTTTTCGCGGGGCGACAGGCCCTTCAGCCACGCCTTGCGGGCATGGACGATGAGCGCGTCCGTGCCCGCCGCCACCACGGCGTTCGCGAGCCGGTCGAGGGCCTCCTCCGGGTCCTGGTCGTCCACGCCGATGCGGCATTTGACGGTGACGGGAATGGCGACGACCGCCTTCATGGCGGCGACGCAATCGGCCACGAGGTTGGGCTCGCGCATGAGGCAGGCGCCGAAATTGCCGCCCTGCACCCGGTCGGACGGGCAGCCCACGTTGAGGTTGATCTCGTCGTAACCGTAGTCGGCGCAGATCCGTGCCGCCTGCGCCAACTCTGCCGGATCGCTGCCGCCCAATTGCACCGCCACCGGGTGCTCGTCGGGCGAGAAGCCCAGCAGGCGCGCGCGATCACCGTGGAGGATGGCGGGAGCGGTGACCATCTCCGTATAGAGCCGCGCCTGGCGCGAGAGGGTGCGATGGAAGGCCCGACAATAACGGTCAGTCCAGTCCATCATAGGGGCCGTGGCAAATCTAAATGATTGATTTTTCGACATTATTTCTGTAACTTCAAGGAGTTGGGTCTCGTCGTGTGCACTCGATTTTTCGCCACGATACGCCCCAATTCCCGATTTTTCGACGCGTGAGTGCACACGGAGCGCACACGGATTGGCTACCCTCACTAAACTAAAATCCGGCTCCTGGAGAGCCCAGATCCGTCGGAAGGGGCAGTACGTCAATGAGACGTTCCTGCGCCGCAAGGATGCCGAGGAATGGGCGCTCGACATGGAGCGCCGTATCGACCGCCAGGAACCGGCTGTCACGCGCAGGTCGCGCGACGCGAGACGCTTCCGCGATCTCGTCGCGCTCCATCGCCAGGACATGGCCGAGGTGGGGATCAGGATCGGCCGCTCCAAGGACTTCTGCCTCACCGCCATCGACGAGGCG
This sequence comes from Xanthobacter oligotrophicus, assembly GCF_008364685.1. Lineage (GTDB taxonomy): Bacteria > Pseudomonadota > Alphaproteobacteria > Rhizobiales > Xanthobacteraceae > Xanthobacter > Xanthobacter oligotrophicus. The sequence goes on along the minus strand of NZ_VTTL01000001.1, from coordinate 91,332 downwards.
CTCGGCGCATTGAAAATCGGCGAGCTCGACCGCGAGCGCCTGATCAAATACGGCAAGGACCGCGCGAAGGAAGGGGCTGGCCCGGTCACGGTCAGCATGGACTTCGGGTATATCAAGACCGTGCTCTCCCACGCTGCCGCGGTCCACGGCGTGACCCTCTCGACCGAACCTCTCGATCTCGCGCGCATCGCCCTGAAGCGGCTCGGCCTGATCGGGAAAGGCAAGGAGCGGGATCGCCGACCGACTCAGGATGAGCTTGACCGCATCATCAGAGCGCTGGACGAGAACCCTCGGCAGAATATTCCTGCCGGAAGGATCGTGCGCTTCGCCGTAGCCACCGCGATGCGTCAGGAAGAAATCTGCCGTGTCGAATGGCGCGACTTCGATCCAAGGACGCGGATGCTGCTTATTCGGGACCGCAAGGATCCGCGCAGGAAAGACGGCAACCATCAGCGCATCCCGCTGCTCGACGTGTCCGGCTACGACGCATGCAAGATCATCGAGGAGCAAGGAGCCGCCTTGGGCCGTCGAGAAGGCCGCATCTTCCCCTACAACGGCCGCTCGGTTGGCACCGCATTTCGTCGCCAGTGCCAGGACCTCAAGATCGAGGACCTGCATTTCCACGATTTGCGCCACGAAGGCACCAGCCGGCTGTTCGAGGCCGGCTTCACCATCGAACAGGTGGCTCTCGTGACCGGCCATAAGGACTGGAAGATGCTGCGGCGCTATACCCACCTCAAGCCGGAGGCGCTGCACAGCATCCGGGCTGCGAGAGCGGCTTAGCGTGACCGCCGCGGTTGCGTCGCCTCTGTTGCTGGCGACGGATCAGCCGCGCGTTTGCAGAAGTACGATTCCTCACGAGGTAGAGGTGGCCGTCAACCACCGCTCAACCGATCCATCAACTGCCCGCGCATATCGCGATCTCCCAGTTGCTTTTCAACCACGATGAACACCCCCCTGCCACCGCTGCTCTGCTCCCAGAGCCGGCCGATAGCACGCTTCTCATTGGTGTCGTCGACGCCGCTGCCAGCCAGCAGCGCACCCTTGTATTCGATCACGGCGAGGCGTCCATCGTTCAACTGCGCCACGAAGTCGGGATAGAATCTGCCGCTTGCCGTGGGCAGCCAGAAGGATTGCGGGTGCCGCGCAACATTGCGTAGCCAGAATTTCACCGATGGCAGGCTGTCGATCGCCTGAGCGCACTGGAACTCCTCGCCGTCCAGCGTTCCATCGAAGGCCGGCAGATTGTCCGCGCCAAGGAAGTGCTTACGTGCCCTCCACTTGCCCTCGCGCTGCTTGCGCACGTCGCGATACATCCCGTCCCGGAACTCAAAGCCATCGTCGAAGGAGACCTGCACGTTCGCCTCGGGGGCGAAGAGGTACCGCTGATAGACCTTTCCCTGTTCGGCCTGGCGTATCGCCGCGATCCGCTCAGTGAGCTTGCGAGCCAGAATGAACTTCGTGCGCATCAGCGCCGCGAGGTGAATTTTCCTCGGGCCCGTGAGATAGCCAAGGCAATCACTGAGCCACTTCAGCAGATCGGATTGGTGAATGTCGGGCTGACGCAACTGCCGATCCAGCCAGAGAACCAAACCTTGCGCGGACCAACCTTCAACATCCACGTCGAGCGCGAGTTGCTCCTCCTCGCTGGCGAATTGGTAGCTGACATGCCTGCCGTCCACGTCGATCTCGAAGCTGCGCGCCGTGTCGCGGATGGCGAAGGCGGCCTCGTCAAGGCGCGCCGGCTGCGCGGCGAGCGTCCAGTCATGGAATTCCATGAACAGATCGGCATCGGCGAATTCGAGTTCGCCCTGCACCTCGGCGACAAGGCGCGGCAGCGTGAACCGCTCGCCCTGCTCGGCGGGCGAAAGCTGATCCTTGATGTCGAGCCGGTACTTGCGAACGGCCTCGGAGAAGCCGGAGCGCGCCGCTGCCGGGATCGCCGAGGTGATGGCGGCCTCGATCTCGGGCGCCACACGGCCGGTGACAGCGATTTCGACGGCACCGTCCGCGGTGGGAACAATGGTCACGGCCTCATGCTCCGCCACGGTTGCCAGCGCCTCGGCGACCTCTACGCTCGCTTCCACGGTATGGCGGAACACCGGCGCGGGCTTCTCGCGCGGCGCGAATAGGCCGGTGTCGTCGAGATGGCCCTGCGCCGGCTCGATCACCTCCTGGGCTTCCTGTTCGTCGAAACCCATGTCCACCAGCTTGTCAGTGAGCGCCTTGGCGGCGGCGCCGAAGGAGGCTTCCGAGACATGCGCGTAGGCGCGGTTGAGGGCATCGGCCTTGCGGCGGCGGGCGTATGGCATGCGCAGAACGCGTCCGAGCAACTGCTCTGCGTCCGTGGCGCTGCCAATATTCTGCACCGAACAGAACACATAGGCGAAGGAGCAGTCCCAGCCCTCTTTCAGCGCCTCGACGGTGATGACGTACTCGATTGGACATTTCGGGTCGAACAGGTTAATGCCGTCGAGTTCGCGCTGGTCGCCGGTCGCCACCGCGATGCGCTCGGGCGCGATCTGCTCCACCTCGACGAGATGCGTCTTCAGCGCCTCGACCGTCACCTCGCCATTCTTCGGCTGTGCCTGGAACAGCACGATGGGCCGGATGTAATCGGCTTCGCCCTTGGCCGCCTCCTCAAGCGCGGCGCGGCTGGCAATGGCACCGTTCACCGCGTTCTGCCAGCTGTCGTGCTCGGCGAGGATGATCGGCAGCTTGATCATCTCCGCGTCCTTCAATTCCTGCGCGGTGACGCTGTGCAGGATGTTGGAATTGAAGCGCGGCGTGGCGGTGAACTCGATGATGGCGCACGGGTTCACCCGCGCCTGCATCTCGCGCGAAAGACCGGTGACGGCGTTGTGCGCCTCGTCCACGATCATCAGCGGGCGATGGATGTGCAGCAGATTGGCGAAGGAGAAGCGCGGATCGCCGACCTTGTCAGTGGAACCGTCGCGCTGCTCCAGCCCGGCAGTGGCGGCGGGGATGGTGGAGAAATGCGGCTCCATGTTCTCGTTGTGGGCATAGACCTTGCGGCCTTCGGTGTTGCTGACGCGCAAGGTCTGGATCGTGCCAACCACCACGCAGGCATTATCGCGGATGTCGTGCGGGCGAATCATGGCGAAATCGGCGATGTCGAACACGCGCACGCGGCCCTCGAATACCGCGTCGAGCGCCTGCCGGTAAGGGTGCCGGGTGTTCTTCAGCGCCTCGACGGTTTGCAGCCGGATGGTGTTGGACGGCACCAGCCAGAGCACCAGCGGGAAGTCCTTCTCGATCCACGCATCGCGCGCGACGCCAATGGCATGGGCGGCGAGGATGGTCTTGCCGCCGCCGGTGGGCAGGCGCAGGCAGACATAGGGCGTGCCCGGCAGACCCGCGAGCGGCGCATAGTCGGTGCGGAAGCGTCCAAGGCGCCGCGCCTCCTCTGGCTCGCGGGCGATCGTGTCATAGGCGTTGGCCGGGCCGGCCACGCGCGCCTCTTCCAGAAAGCGGCGGAGAAGGGCGAGCGTGTCGGCCTGATAGGTTTTTAGCTGCATGTCGGCCACTGTCAGCGCCTCGCCTTCACGTCATAGGGCGTCTGCTTGAACGTCACCTGCTCGCGCTCCAGCACTGGCGGGCTGATGCGAGACTGCTCGCCATAGACGGTGAGCGGGCCGGCGAAATCCGGGTCATGCGCGGCAATGGTGGCGCGGATCAGCGCCAGCGTCGCCCGCGTCAGCACATTGCCGCCATCGGGGCGCTTGTCGCCGAGAATGCCGTTATAGAGCAGCGCGAAGGCCCGCCCGTCATGGAAGCCGAGCAGCGGCGTGCCGCTCGTAGCTGTCCACGGCGTGGCAGCTTCGCTGAACCAGATATGGGCGGCGAGCACGGGGAAGCGGATATCGGCGCGGATATGGCCGTCCTCGTCGAACACTGGCGGCCCGAGCCGATAGAAGCGGAAGCCGCCGCCGCCCTGCCAGCCGACGCTTTGCGATATGCCGCCCGGCTCGCCGGCAATCACCTTCTCAAGGCGTGGCGCGCAATGGGTGACGGCATGATCACCCATCTCGATGCCGATATAGCGCCGCCCCATCTTATGCGCGACCGCTGCCGTGGTGCCGGAGCCGAGGAAGGAGTCGAGCACGAGGTCGCCGGGGTTGGTGGCGATGTGGAGGATGCGGTGAAGAAGGCGTTCGGGCTTCGGAGTCATGAAGTTGACATCGCCAAACAAGGCGACGACTTCTTTTTTTGACTCTTGAGTGTTTCCAACCTCTGTATTTAGCCAAAGCGTCTGAGGGACAACGCCTTGCTTTACCTCCGAAAGGAAGCGTTTGATGCGGGGAGTGTTGTCACCGTCCTTACCCCACCAGATGCGTCCATCAGCGTCCATTTCCGCGAACTTCTCTCGCGATACACGCCAGAACATGCCATTCGGTGGGCCCGATATCACGCGGCCAGAAGGGCAAGTTATCGGGTAAGTCCCTGCGCCATAATAATTTCGAGCAGAAACGTCCCCTGAGGTCCAAGGTCCGCGCGGGTCGTTGTCGGGATTCTTATAACTGGCGTTTAATTTATCCGACCTTGGCATGTCATTAGGTCGCCAGAAGTCAGATTTCTTTGCGTAAACAGTTATATAGTCGTGGTCTTCGGAAAAATTCTTCGCCGTATTCTTGGGCGAAAACATTTTTTGCCAGATAACATTGGCTATAAAATTCTTCCGCCCAAATACCTCATCCATGATGACCTTGAGGTAATGCCCCTCATTGTCGTCGATGGACACCCAGATCGAGCCGTCTTCCGCCAGCAACTCACGCAGCAGTTCCAGCCTCGGCCACATCATGGCCAACCACTGCGTATGTTCGAGGTTGTCGTCGTAATGCTCGAAAGCCGAGTGGGTGTTGTAGGGCGGGTCGATATAGATGCACTTCACCTGGCCGGCATAGAAGGGCAGCAGCGCCTTCAGCGCATCGAGATTATCGCCCTGGATCAGCATGTTGCCCGATGCCGGATCGCCGGCGGAAAGCTCCGGCACCTCCTCCAGCAGCCGATAGGGCACGCGCTGCGCGGCGCGGACATCGTCGTCTCGGGTCAGCCAGCTCAGGATTGGCATGCGTCAGGCGTCTCTCAGTCTCGTTTCACGCAGCACTAGCGTTCCGCGCGGCTTCTCTCGCGGTGCGCGCCTTTGCGCTGTCCTGGCGCAGAGATACCCCATCCCGAACCGCCGCGCGCGCTTCTCGGGGACGCGCGGTGCATCAACCCGGTGGAACAAGCCGCCGAGCCCCCCCCCAGAGCCTCAGCAGGATACGCGTCGCGCATATTCGCCTCCTCGTCCCCGAATCAATCAGGCCTGCCAATCAATCTACCCGATCACCTGCCGCGCACTTTCCATCTGGAGACAGCAGTCTCCCCTTAGGGCCTGTCCTTGCTGTATCTTCAGCCGCTCGGAAGCCGGCTTGTCCAGGATAGAGAGTTAGAGATCGGACGAGATTCCGTGACGGGTTGAGGGCTGGGAGAGAGTCTTCCGGCGCCCGTCATGGAGACTGATCCCCATGAACATGCAGGTTCTGGATGCCTGTCACGACGTCGGTGGCGGCTACAAGGTTGATGTCACGCGCGCCGAGCGGGTCGGGCGCGTGTCGTCGGAGTGGTTTTCCCGGCCGGACGACGAACGGTTTCTGTCGCTCGGCGAACTTGCCGCGATGGTTCGGGGCCGTGCCGATCACAGCCGGTCGCGCCTGGTGGAGACGTCCCGCATCCATGTGGAGGCGAGCCGCTCCAATGCCGAGCGGCTGGCCCTGGTCCTGCCTGGGGCGGATGCGCCCGTCGAGCCGAACCATTGGTCCTTCGGCCAGCTCGCGGCCCAGATCGGGGCGCCGGCTGCCTATCTGCGCCAGCTTCCCGCCGCGCTGGCCGGCATCAATCTGCAATATGGCCTGACAGCGCACCGCGCCGAGCAGATCAAGACGTTCGAAACGACCGATGGCCGCGTCGAGCTGCGCGCCGTCACCGGGCCGGACTATGGCCGGATCTATGATCATGAGCTGGTCGAGGCGGTGCAGCGCATCGCCGGCAATGGCACCGGTGACACACGCTGGAAGGTGCCGGGCGTGCTCGACTGGTCCACGGGCATCTACAATCCGCGTGTCGACATCACCAAGGATACGACGACGCTCTACGCCTCCGACCGCGACGTCTTCCTGTTCCTGGTCGATGATCTGAACCCGATCGAGGCCGGGCGGCTGCCCGACGGCGCGCCGGACCTCTATTTCCGGGGATTCTATTGCTGGAACTCGGAGGTGGGGGCCAAGACGCTCGGTATTGCTAGCTTCTATCTGCGTGCCGTCTGCCAGAACCGCAATCTCTGGGGCGTCGAGGATTTCCAGGAGATCACCATCCGCCACTCCAAATACGCGGCCTCCCGCTTCGCGCACGAGGCAGCGCCGGCACTCACCCGCTTCGCCAATTCCTCGCCCATGCCCTTCGTCAACGGCATCAGGGCTGCACGGGAGAAGATCGTCGCGCGCACCGACGAAGACCGCAGCGACTTCCTGCGCAACCGGGGCTTCTCCAAGGCCGAGACCGCCAAGATCATCGACACGGTGCTGGCCGAGGAAGGGCGCAAGCCCGAGAGCATCTTCGACTTCGTGCAGGGCATCACCGCGCTCGCACGCGACAAGCCCCACCAGGATGCGCGGCTCGACCTTGAGGGCCGGGCCAAGAAGCTGCTCGATCGAGCAGCCTGATTCCCGGAAAACCGGAGATGCGGAGATCCGTGTCTCCGGCTTTGTGTCTTTCCGCTTCTGCGGTTCTGCGGCGTCACCCTCCAGAGTGAGAGGGCGGCGCTGCGGTTCGTGACGGGTTGGAGGCCGAGAGAGAGGCTCTTGGCCGCCCGTCGCGGAGGTGCCTTCCATGGCGACCAATGTTCAGAAGATCATTCTCTCGCCCTCGCGTGACATCCCCTTCAACAAGCTCCTGCTCAGCCAGTCGAACGTCCGGCGCATCAAGGCCGGGGTCTCGGTCGAGGAGCTGGCCGAGGACATTGCCCGCCGTGGCCTGCTGCAGGGCCTCAGCGTTCGACCTGTCGTCGATGGCGCCGGCGTCGAGACCGGCATGTTCGAGATTCCGGCCGGCGGGCGGCGCTATCGGGCGCTGGAACTGCTGGTAAAGCAGAAGCGCCTCGCCAAGACCGCGCCGGTGCCCTGCGTCATCCGGGAGGGAGGCATCGCCGAGGAGGATTCACTCGCCGAGAACATCCAGCGCGCGCCGCTGCATCCGCTCGACCAGTTCCGCGCCTTCCTCGCCCTGCGTGAGAAGGGCCAGTCCGAGGAAGAGATTGCGGCTGCCTTCTTCGTCTCCATCGGCGTGGTCAAGCAGCGCCTCAAGATCGCCTCGGTCTCCCCGGTGCTGCTGGAGGTCTATGCCGAGGACGGCATGACGCTCGACCAGCTCATGGCCTTCACCGTCTCCGGCGACCATGCGCGCCAGGAACAGGTCTTCGAGCGGCTGAAGACCTCCTATGACAAGCAGCCCTATGCCATCCGCCGCATGCTGACCGAAGGGGCGGTGCGTGCCTGTGACAAGCGCGCCCAGTTCATCGGCCTCGAGGCCTATGTCGAGGCGGGCGGCACCATCCTGCGCGACCTGTTCCAGGGCGACGACGGCGGCTGGCTGCAGGATGTCGCGCTTGTCGACCGGCTGGTGGCCGAGAAGCTCAAGGCCGAGGCGGACGCTGTCACCATGGAGGGGTGGAAGTGGGTCGAGATGGCCCCTGACTTCGCCTATGGCCACACCTACGGCCTGCGACAGCTGCGCGGCGAGACCATCCCGCTCACCACTGAGGAGGAAGCGAGCCGCGATGCCCTCCAGGCGGAATATGATCGCCTGTCCACGGAATACGCCGAGGCGGATGAACTGCCGGACGAGGTCGACGCGCGGCTCGGCGAGATCGAGACGGCGATCGAAGCCTTCGAGGCGCGTCCGATCGCCTTCGATCCGGCGGAGGCGGCGCGCGCCGGCGCCTTCGTCAGCATCGCCCATGATGGGTCGGTGCGCATTGAGCGCGGCCATGTGCGGCCGGAGGACGAACGGCCGGTGGAGCTCGAAGTCGCCACGGAAGACGCCGGCCCGCATCTTGTTGCGGCTTCGGCCACAAGGGCGAATGATGCCGTTACGGTGGAGGCACCGATCTCGGATTCCGAAGAGGACGAAGGGCCGTCTGCGCTCTCGGACCGGCTGATGACCGAGCTGACCTCGCACCGCACGCTCGGCCTGCGCCAGGCGCTGGGCGAGCGGCCCGATGTCGCCTTCCTCGCGGCCCTGCATGCCCTGACGCTGAAGAGCTTCTATCGCTACGGCTCGGATAGCTGCCTCGAACTCGACCTGAAGTGCGTGGCTTTCAGCGCGCAAGCGCCGGGGCTGAACGACAGCGCATCGGCCGCGGCGATCCAGGCCCGGCATGAGGGATGGGCGAAGGTCCTGCCGAATGACTCCGCCGATCTGTGGGATGCGCTGCACGACTGGGACAGCGACAGCCGCTCCGGCCTGTTCGCCCATGTAGTGAGCCTGTCGGTGAATGCTGTTCATGAGACCTGGAACCGACGCCCCCGCGCACTTCACCATGCCGATCAGCTCGCCCGCGCCGTCGACCTCGACATGGCGGCCGCCGGGTGGAAGCCGACCGTGGACAATTTCCTCGGCCGCGTGACCAAGGCCCGCATTCTGCAGGCGGTGAGCGAGGCGAAGGGGCCACGCGCGGCCGAGCGCATCGCGCACCTGAAGAAGGGCGAGATGGCCCGTGAGGCCGAAACGCTGCTGGCGGATACCGGCTGGCTGCCGGAACCGCTGCGCGGAGCCGAACCCGCCGTTGGCGAAGATACGGCGGCGCAGGACGGCACAACGGCCATGGGCGAAGCCGAGTGTCTTGAGGATACTGAGGACTCCACGGACATCCCCCCTGCCGTGGCGGCGGAGTAACCCTCGACACGATCTCGGCCCGCCGGCTCTGTCGGCGGGCCTTTGTTTTGAAAAGCTCGCCATGTCCGGGATTGCTCACGATCTGTCGCGCCGGCTCGCCGATCGGGCGGAAGCGGCCTGCCGTCACTATCTCTCCAATGGACGCCGGGAGGGTCGTTACTGGCTGGTCGGCGATATCAGAAACACGCCCGGCCGCTCGCTCTTTGTCCGGCTCCAGGCATCCGCGAAAGGGCCGGCGGGCAAATGGACCGATGCCGCCACCGGAGAACATGGCGATCTTCTCGACGTCATCCGCGGATCGCTCGGTCTCACCGACTTCATTGACGTTGCCAAGGAAGCGCGGACCTTTCTCAACCTGCCGCATCCCGAACCGGAGCCCACATCACCACGTCGCCGTGTCCTGCCGGCTCCATCAGGGTCGGTCGATGCGGCACGGCGGCTGTTCGCCATGTCGCAGCCCATCGCCGGGACCATCGCAGAGACGTATTTGCGCCGACGCGGCATCACGCTTTTGCACGGAACCGGAAACCTGCGCTTCCATCCGCGCTGCTACTACAAGCCCGACGACGGCCCGACGGAGGCGTGGCCCGCGATGATCGCCGCCGTCACCGATCTCACCGGTAGGATCACCGGCGCACACCGCACCTGGCTCGCCCCCGACGGTTCGGACAAGGCTCCAGTCAACACGCCGCGCAAGGCGATGGGTGATCTGCTTGGGTCTACCGTTCGCATCGGTGTGCCCGACAGCGTGATGGCAGCGGGCGAAGGCATCGAGACCATGCTGTCGATCCGGCAGGTTCTGCCCGACATGGCGATGGCGCCGGCGCTCTCGGCCGCGCATCTGGCCGCCATCCTGTTCCCGCCTGCCTTGAGGCGGCTTTATATCGTCCGCGACAACGATCCTGCCGGTGACGCCGCGCGGGACATGCTGATGGAACGGGCGAACGCCGAGGGCATCGAGGCCATTCCATTGTCGCCAGCACTTGGGGACTTCAACGAGGATCTCCAGCAGCTCGGTATCGATACCCTGCGGACGGGCGTTCGGGTGCAACTCGCACCGGAAGATGTCGTGCGCTTCATGAGCCTGGCCCCATAGCCGAAACGTGCTGAACCGCGAGACGTGGCTGCCATACCCGCAAGGATGCGTCAGCCCATGGAAAGGACCGCGCCTTGCGCCTTCGAGAGGGCGATCGGCCGTCAGCCGGGCCGGATCGGCAATGGCTGCCGCCGACGATTATCCGGCGGCGCAAGTCCACCCCACGCGGCAGGCCGCGCGGGGACCCCGAACCAACGCCTTTCCATCGCGAAGCAAAATCGCCGGCTTGTCGCCATCCTCCGCTGCGCTTCGGCCCTGCCGCTTCGCTCCGGGTGCAGCTCCGTCCCGCCCGACGGCTTCGTCGCCATGAAGGCCGCCACGGCAAGCGGTCCAAACCGACGGAGCATCCCATGAGCACGCATGACGACCACGAGCCGCACCACGTCTCATCCCCGACCGACCACCTGATCCAGGAGTTGCAGCTCCACGGCCATCGTCCTTCCGAGGACGAGCGCGACCAGCGCCCGCCACCGGAGGACCGCCTCATCGAAGGAGCCATTGCCGACATCTTCGACGCCCTCGTTGCCACGATCACCGACACCAGCCTCGATGCCGAGCTTCCCGATCTCCTCTGGTCGACCGTCAACATGTTCCACCGCGCCGTGGACCGGATCGAGCAGAAGCTCGACGACAACGAGCAGGCCCAGAAGCAGCTTCAGCATGAACAGGACGGCTCCGAGGTGAAGTCACTGGAGCTCGAGCGCCTGATGGACATCGGCATTAACCTGATCGGCCGGCGCGACGGCATGGAAGCCTTCCGCGAGGCCGCCGCCGACCGCTACCGTATCGCCACCGGCTCTCCCTGGACGCCACGGGCCGGATCACGGGTCAACCATCGCCACCTCACCGCGGCACTGATCGATAGCCGGGATTTCCTCGCGGCCAGAAGGCGTGCCGACACTGAGGTGCTTGTGCCCGCAGGGCCAAAGATCGCCTTCTCGGGCGGCGACACCGCCGATCACCGGCAGATCTGGGCCAAGCTCGATCAGATCCACGCCAAGCACCCGGACATGGTGCTGCTGCATGGCGGCTCGCCCAAGGGCGCCGAAAAGATCGCGTCCCTCTGGGCCGACAGCCGCAAGGTGCCGCAGGTGGCCTTCAAACCTGACTGGACGAGGCACGCCAAGGCCGCGCCCTTCAAGCGCAACGATGAGATGTTGAACGTGGTGCCGATCGGCGTCGTAATCCTCCCCGGCACCGGCATTCAGGACAACCTCGCCGACAAGGCCCGCAAGATGGGCATCCCGGTCTATCGGTTCGGAACTGGCGGCGCATAAGCGCCGCCAAACCCACCATCTTGAAAATGATGGCGGCTTCTCTATTTTGCTATCAACGCTATCAGATGTGCTGGGAGGCGCCATCATGCCCGCAGTGACGATCCGCAACCTCTCCGAGGCGACGCACCGTGCCCTCAAGGTGCGCGCGGCACAGCATGGCCGCAGCACCGAAGCGGAGATGCGCGACATCCTGGAGACCGCCGTTCGCCCTGACACGCGCCTGCGGCTCGGCACGGCGCTCGCGGAACGCAGCCGCCGCCTCGGCCTGACCAATGAGGACATCGACGCCCTCAGCCCGGCGCGCGACAGGATGCCCGCCGAGCCGATGAGCTTCGAATGATCCTTCTCGACACCAACGTCATCTCGGAGGCGATGAAGCCCGCCCCCGACGACACCGTTCGGGCGTGGCTCGACGAGCAGGCGGCCGAGACGCTCTATCTCTCCAGCGTCACCATCGGCGAACTGTTGTACGGCATAGGCGCGCTGCCCACTAGCAAGCGCAAAGACCGGCTGACCGAGGCCCTGGACGGGGTGATGGAACTGTTCGCTGACCGCGTCCTGCCGTTCGATATCGCTGCCGCACGACACTATGCCGACCTCGCCGTGAAAGCGCGCACGGCCGGGAAGGGCTTTCCGACGCCTGACGGCTATATCGCCGCAATCGCAGCCTCTCGGGGCTTCGCTGTGGCCACGCGCGATACCAGCGCGTTCGACGCCGCCGGTGTGGCGGTCATCAATCCGTGGAACGTGGAACGCTGACGACCTGCCACGGAAGCAGGTGTTGGACCTGACAACCCAGCGGAAGCGACCTGCGCAGTAACCCGCCATCACGGTCTCCTGACCGGACGACCATCCCCGCTTCACGACGCTGATCCTTGGGTCCAGCCGATGGCCTGACGCCATCAACCCATGAAGGGTCGGACTACGCTGCGCGTGCCGCCGCTCCGGCTGCGCCGGACACGGTGATTGCGGCCACCGGCCGGCCCTTTCGGGCGCCTGTCAGCGGGGGATGGACCTCCGCTCGCGCAGGAGCCAGGTCGATGTCCGCCCAGATCGCTCACGCCTTCGCCTTCAGCCTCGCCACCACCCTGATGGCCACCGTCGTCATCTTCCGCGCCGGCGACGGCACGCTCTCCGTCGCCCCGGCTGCCGAATATGACGGAGACGAAGCCGCCATCGTCCGGGAAATCGACCCCTTCGCCTCTTGAGAGGCGAGCAGGCCGCCATGAACGGCGGAGACGGCGTGCGCTCGTGCTCTGACGCCAACGCCAATCCCGCCGGTGCATCGTGGTGGTGGAGGCGCATCGGTCTGATTTTATGGAGCGGCCCCCATGATCTTCATCGGCATTCTCCTCAGCATGGCGACGATCGCATTCCTCTGCTGGCTGCTCCTCACGCTGGCGGTATTCGCGTTGCCGCTGTTTGCGGGCATCACGGCGGGCACATGGGCCTATGGCACCGGCGCCGGATGGCTCGGCGTTCTTGTTGTCTGCCTTGCCGCCGCTGGCCTGACTTGCGGCCTCGGCCAGTTCCTGTTCGCGATCGTCCGCCCGATCTGGGCGCGCCTGCTCATCGCCGCCGCATTCGTCGTCCCGGCCGCGGTGGCGGGCTTCCACGCCACCCATGGCATCGTGAAGCACACCATGCCCTCCCAGCCGTGGCAGATGGTGCTTTCGATCATCGGAGCCGGCGTGGTCGGCATCGTCGCCTTCGTGCGCATCACCGGAAGGAAGGCGTTCCGCCCTTCTGACGGGCACAGCTCCCCTCCCTGACACCGCAAAATCCGCTCGGCGCACCAGAAGGCGAATGACATAGCGTCCGCGTCAAAGGGCTGGGCCGGGAGGGAGCGGAAGCCCAGAGCGTCCGTTTCGCCATCCTGTACGGCAGAGTTAGCGCGCGCGGAAAACGGCGGCCGCGTTGCTGTCGACAGGCCCTAGGGGTGGAGCATTCGCGGCGTTGGCGGAACGGGGAATGCGCAGCTTGGCCAAGCTCAGGGTATCGTCCGCCGATGCTCGCCGGTCCGGTCTCTATATCCGGCGCGAGCCCAAACCATCTCCCTCATCCATCCGCCCGTGCCCACTCCAGACGGCCTCTTCAATGGCCTGATCTGGCCGAAGGACGGCTGCGCCTCGAGCGCCTGTGCCACAACGGCTGGGCCCGACTTTCTTCCCCTGCCGACGCCCACTCCGCGCGCTGAGCCGCGCGGGGCCCCGGATCGCCGTCATTCCTCGCGAAGCAACAAAGTCGCGCCTGCGCCGTCCTCCGCTGCGCTGCGGTCGCAATCCTCACCCCATCGCGCCAGCGCGACGGGGGCCCCGAGGCGATGCGGCGTCGCTCGCCTTCTGCCTTTCGATCGCCATCGAGGCCGCAATGGTGCGGGCTCAGAAGACAGAACGGAGACGGAACATGGCCACCATCGGCACCTTCAGGAAGACCGGCACCAACGAGTTCACCGGCGACATCGTGACCCTCGGCGTGCAGGCCCGGAGCGTGCGCATCATCCCCGACACCCGCGCCACCGGCGAAAACGCCCCCAGCCATCGGGTCCTGGTCGGCCGCGCCGAGATCGGAGCCGCCTGGTCCAAGCGCTCCACCGAGGGCCGCGACTATCTGGGCCTCAAGCTCGACGATCCGAGCTTCACCGCCCCCATCTACGCCAACCTCTTTGATGACGAGGACGGAGAGACCTTCTCCCTCATCTGGTCGCGCCCCAACGGGCGCCGCAGCGACTGACGTACGGGCTGCGCCCCCCGGCCGACAAGGCCGGGGGTGCTCTCCATCGAAAAGCGGGAATACGCGATGGCTCCAATAGAGCCCTACTTGTCGTCCTCACGATCGATCTCGGTCGGCCCTTTCGGCGGGCGCAGGAGCAGGTCGGAGGCCTCGACGCCGAGAACCGAGGCTAGCCGCTCCACCACATCGATGCTGGCGTTGTAAACGCACCGCTCGAGCGAGCTGACATAGGTGCGATCAATGCCCGCGAGGTGCGCAAGCTCCTCCTGCGACAGCCTCTTGGCCAGCCGCAAGGCCTTCAGATTGCGCGCGAACACCTCTCGGATCTCCATGGCCGAGAGAGCAGTCGCTTGATGAGTATTTCACCACGGAGTATTCTCTACATCGCACTGACGACAGTGTGGGCGGCGGTCGCAGTGTGCCTCGCATCGTCAGTGCCAAGAGACCGTAAATCAGCTTTGCGCACCGGCGACGCGGCGTTCGGCTTTGTGAGCACCCATGATAGAATGATCCCAAATGCAGCCCCATACCGTCGCCGACGGCTCGGCCTGCGACAGAAGAAACGGCAGCCTGCGGGAGATGGACGTGGCCAAGGCGTTTGATGATAAGGCGCCGTCTGTTCAGAAACTGACTGCCTATGACCGCACCCATATCAAGCTCTATATGCGCCTCCTCGACGCGACCACTGAGGGAGCCGACTGGCAGGAAGTGGTGATTGTCCTGTTCGGGATTGATCCGGCGCAGGAACCTGCCCGAGCCCGCGCGGTGCATGACAGCCATTTGGAGCGCGCACGCTGGCTCGCCCAGACAGGCTATCGCGATCTGCTCCCGCATCGTGTGAACTGAAGCCCCCAGTGCAGGTGATGCGCGCACCGCATCACCTGTTGCCTGTCGGGTGAGTTCTGCCTCGCGATGCAATCCTTAATTGCTGATCCCAACGGCATGTACCGTCTGGGAGTCGATCATGAAGCCCGATACGTCGCGCTGGCGAGACAGTCTGACCTACGACTATTTCGATGATCTCTCTGTGGAGGGATTGGCCTGGGAGTGCCTGAGGCGGGATCCATCCTACCAGCAGGCCTATCGCGGCCTCATGGAGACCGGCAATTCGGCAGCGCCGCTGCCAGCCGAGGCCGAACATCTCTGGGGGTTGCGATGTTGCCGCGAGACCCTCGCTTCCCGCGACCCGGCAGCTTGTCTACTGGTCCCCGCGGATCAACCCGGCCGTCACCGTCCTGACAGAGCTTCCCGACTATCTGCTGGGCACCGGCACGACGCCGCAGGCTGTACCTGCCGAAGCACCTGATCATGCAGCGCCGCCGCATCTTTCGCTTTCTAGCGTTGGCCCCGGCGTACCGATTGCCGCCCTGATCCCCTTCGACGATGACCTGCCCGGCCGCATCGAGGCGCTGAACCGCCTCTGGCATGCGCACCGTGGAAGGCGCGTGCCGCCCGACACCCGCATGACCCGCCAGCAGCGTGCGCGCCTGCGGCGGATGCTTCAAGCCTGCGACGGGCGAAACCGGGGCGCGAGCTACCGCGACATTGCCGAGGCCATCTTCGGCACAGAGCGGGTCGCGGCCGATCCCTGGAAGACGTCTCCCTTGCGCGACCGCGTCATAGGCCTTGTGGAAGGCGGCACCGGCCTGATCGCCGGCGGCTATCTGCGGCTGTTCCGTCACCGCCGCCGCGCGTGACGAGGTGGGGATTTTAGCCCCCCAATCTTCCCCATCCCTCCCGACATTCCTCCTCCGCCACCGTGGTCACCGTCCGCCGCCGCACTCCGGCGGCTCCCGCCACGCCCACGGAGGCCCGCTCCATGCGACCCGATCTCGCCACCCTCCCGCCGCGCTACCTGCGCACCAAGGAAGCCGCTGAGTTTCTCAGCCTGTCGGCCCGCACGCTGGAAAAGCACCGCACCTATGGCACCGGTCCCGCCTATCGCAAGCTCGGCGGGCGTGTCGTCTATTCCATCGACGACCTGCAGGCCTGGACCGAGCGCGGGGCCGTCACCTCGACCTCCGATCCGCGCGGCACCGTCCTGCCGGCCAAGCGCCATGCGCTTGCCGCCGGTTCGTTCGCCGGCCGCGCCGCGCGCTGAACACTCCCATGGCGGCGCGGCATCACAGCCTCTCGGAGCGCGGGCAGCTCGATCTGTTCCGCGCCCTGCCGGGCGACTTCGCGCCACGAGATGCGCAGGATCTCATGGCCTATCCCTTCTTCTCCCTCTCCAAGACGCCGCGCGTCGCGCCGATCGATTTCCGGACCGGCAGCATCGCCATCCGGGTCGAGGCCGTGCCCGACCACGGCATGGCGACGATCTGGGACGCCGACATTCTCATCTGGGCGGCCAGCCAGATCGTCGAGGCGCGCGACGCGGGGCTGCGCACCTCGCGCCTGATGGCGGCGACGCCCTATGAGATCCTCACTTTCGTCGGGCGCGGCACCTCGTTGCGGGATTATCAGCGCCTCAAGGCCGCGCTCGACCGCCTCCAGTCCACGACCGTCTCGACCACCATCCGCCAGCCGGCGGAGGGGCGCCGGCACCGCTTCTCCTGGATCAATGAATGGCAGGAGCGCACCGACCGCAACGGCCGGCCTGATGGTGTCGACCTCATCCTGCCGGACTGGTTCTACCGCGCCGTGCTCGACGACGCGCTCGTGCTCACCATCGACCGCGCCTATTTCGGGCTGACGGGCGGACTGGAGCGCTGGCTCTACCGTCTGGTGCGCAAGCATGGCGGGCGGCAACAGGACGGGTGGCGGTTCGATTTCCGGCACCTGCACCAGAAATCGGGCAGCCTGTCGCCGTTCAAGCGCTTCGCCTTCGAACTCAGGGATCTGATCCGGCGCCAGCCACTTCCCGGCTACGTGCTGTTCGTTGAGGTCGAGGTCAGCGGCCGGCTGCTGCTCGCCTTCGAGCCAGCCGCGCCCTGTGGACAACCTGTGGATAGCCTCGTGCTATCGGGAACCCGGACTATCGTGCCATCGGGAACCGGTGCCTCGTGCTATCAGGAACCCAAACAGGCCTTAACTCCCTGTTCTGCATCAGAAAATCGCCCCCTTAACTTAGAGTCTAACCTAGAATCTAACTTTAAGAGGCGCGCGAGCGCTTTTGTGAGCGCCGCAGATCAGCACCGGCTGGGGGCAAAGTGGCCGGGAAAGACGCCGCCTGAGAGCGTCTTGCAGACGCCCCCTCGCTCGAGGGGGCATCGATGATCGTCGCGCTCCTCAACCAGAAAGGCGGGGTCGGCAAGACGACGCTGGCGCTGCATCTTGCCGGACAATGGGCCCAGCATGGACTCCGGATCACGCTGATCGATGCCGATCCGCAGGGCTCCAGCCTCGACTGGTCGCAGCAGCGCAGCCGCGAGGGCCTGCCTCGGCTGTTCGGCATCGTTGGGCTCGCCCGCGACACGCTGCATCGTGAAGCGCCGGAGCTTGCGCGTGACGCCGATCACATCGTCATCGATGGACCGCCCCGTGTCGCGGGGCTGATGCGCTCGGCATTGCTTGCCGCCGACCTGGTGCTGATCCCCGTGCAGCCCTCGCCCTTCGACGGCTGGGCCTCGGCCGAGATGCTGGCGCTGATCCGCGAGGCGCGGATCTACCGCCCGGCGCTGTTGGTCCGGTTCGTCCTGAACCGCTGCGGCGCGCGCACCGTTCTCGCCCGAGAAACTGCGCGGACGCTGGCCGACCACGATCCCCCGGCGCTCACCAGCACCATCGGTCAGCGCATCGCCTTTGCGGCGGCCGCGCAATCCGGACGTCTCGTCTTCGAGCGCGACGATGCGGGGTCAGCGACGCGCGAGATCGCTGCGTTGATCGCCGAGATCAATGGTCTCGACCTCGGGAGGCTCGCGCCATGAGCGAGCGCCCGACCCGCCGCGATTTTGCCTCCCGGCCTGCGGATCCCGAGCACTGGGTCAAGGCGGCGGATGTCGCGCCAGAGCACCGGCCCGGCGCCGCGTTCACCGCGCGCCTCACCATTGATGTGACGCCCGACCTGCGCGGGCGGATCAAGGTCGCCGCCTTCCGGCGTGGCGTCACCGTCGCCGAGATGCTGCGCGACCTCCTCGCGCGCGAATTCCCTCCCCAATCTGGAGACCAGCCATGAGCGCGGCGTTTGCGCCCCGTGCGGCAAGCACGGCATTCGCACCTGTTCCCCCGTCCGATGCCGTGACCCATGTCGAGCTGACCCATATCGAGAAGCGCATCGAGAACTGGATCCGCTTCGGCCATCACGCGCATGAGCAGCTATTGGATCGCCGCCGGCGCATCCTGTCTTTCCCTCCCGGCTGCATCTTCGCCTTTGTCCGATGGGCGTCGAACGACTTCGGCACCGTGGCCTCCCGCCTCGACATCGTGCGCTGCGTGGCGCCGGGCGAAGGCTACCAGACACTGCCATTCGTGCGCCCCGGCGGCGACATCCTGCTGCGGGTGGATGGCTGGCCGAAGGTCGAGAAAATCCTCCAGCACATCGACGCCATCGAGGCGATCGGCATTGATCCGGCGACCGTCGCTCCTGACCATTGGGGTCACGTCGCCCACCGCATGAGCGTCGGCTTCGAGCCGCGCGCCTACACGATCAAGCGCCATCAGGCGTGGCTGAAGCGGCGGGAGTGCGGACAATGAGCCGCGCCGCCTATGGGATCATGACGACGGTCGCCAGCGTCGGCGTGGCCTACGCCGCCACGCTGCCGACGCCGCTCAAGCTGATCTGGAATGTCTCGGCGAGCGTTCCTGTCGGGCTCTACTCGGTCGAGCCGGCGGATCATCTCGAGATCACCGATCTGGTCGCGGTAATTCCACCGCCACCGCTCGCCGCGTTCCTCATCGCACGTGGCTATATCGGCGAAGGCACACCACTGCTGAAGCGCGTGATGGGGCTTCCGGGGCAGGTTGTCTGCCGCCTCAGCGACGCCATCACTGTCGATGGCGTGCCATTGGGCGAAGCGCTGCCGCGTGACCGCATGGGTCGCGATCTGCCGGTCTGGCAGGGCTGCCGGCGTATCGCGCCTGGCGAACTGTTCCTGATGAACCCGGATGTCGGCGACAGTCTGGATGGGCGATACTTCGGCCTGATCCCGGCTACGGCCATCATCGGCCGTGCGATGCCAGTGCTCACGGATGAAGCCGGCGACGGCGCCTTCATCTGGCGCGCGGCGGTGCGCTAACATGCATCGCTCTGCACTCTTCCTCGCATCCGGGCTGTTGATCGGCGGTGCATTGCCCGGCTCTGCCGCCGCGCAGACTACGTCGCCAACCGTGGCCTTTTCGGTCACATCCTACGCCGCCTTTATCGACGAGGCTGCGCAGCGCTTCGAGCTTCCAGCCGTCTGGATCCGTGCGGTCCTGCAAGCCGAGAGCGGCGGCGATCCGCGCGCCGTCTCGCCCGCCGGTGCGATGGGGCTGATGCAGATCATGCCCGCGACCTGGGACGAGCTTCGCGTCCATCACGGTCTCGGTGCCGATCCCTTCGACCACCGCGACAACATCCTCGCCGGCGCTGCCTATTTGCGCCAGCTCCATGACCGCTATGGCAGCATCCGCGCCATGCTCGCGGCCTACAATGCCGGACCGGCGCGCTATGAGGCCTCGCTCGCCGGCAAGCCGCTGCCGCCGGAGACGCGCAACTACATCGCGGCTCTCGCGCCCATTTTCGACAAAGAGCCTGCAGCCGGCGGCACCGAATTGGTGCGGCCAATGGCGCAAAGCTGGCGCGAGGCGCCGCTGTTCGCGACGCCGCTCGAGCGCAGAAATCCAGTCGATTCCGGGGTCCTCGCGCCGCGATCGGGCGGGCTTTTCGCTGCACCGTTGCCATCGCGGAGGGCGCCATGACGAGGCGGAACCGCTTTCGCGTCCTGTCGGGCTCTGGCGCTTCATGGAGGGCTGGGAGGCGCAGGATCAGGACCACGACCGCACGAGTGCCGCCCGTAATCGGCAGGACGGTTCCCCGTCGAAGAGCGCGCCACCAACAGCTTCGCCGCCCGGTAAAATCTCCCGCGTTACTCAACGCAGGAGGCGGGTGATGGACTTCTTTTGCGGGCTGGACGTGGCCATCGAGGAGACGGCGGTGTGTGTCGTCGACGATCGCGGCGAGGTGCATCTGACGGTGAAGGTGGCGACCGAGCCGGAGGCGTTGCTTGCGGTGCTGAAGCCCTTCGTCAGGCGGTTGAAGCGTGTCGGCCATGAGGCCGGCTCGCTGTCGCCCTGGCTCCATCCCGAGCTCAAGAAGCTCGGTCTGCCGGCGATCTGCCTGGAGACGCAGCATGTACGTGCCGCGATGTCGGCCCAGCGTAACAAGACCGACGCAGCGGACGCCCTCGGGATCGCCCACATCATGCGCACCGGCTGGTTCCGCCAGGCGCATGTGAAGACGGAAAGCTGCTACCGGATGCGCCTGCTGCTCACGCACCGGCGCAACCTGAAGCGCAAGTTCCTTGATCTTGAGAACGCCATCCGCCACTCGCTGAAGAGCTTCGGGATCAAGCTCGGCGGCACCTCGCGCGGCAAGTTCGACCACGCCGTGAGGGAGGCGGTGGCCGAAGATCCGCTGTCCAGCGAACTGATGGACGCGATGCTGTCGGCGCGCGCCGCACTGTGGAAGGAGTATTGCCGGCTGCACGATCTCGTCGTGAAGCTGGTGGTGCAAAGCGAGCTGTGTCGGCGCTTCATGGCGATCCCCGGCGTCGGGCCGGTGACGGCACTCAGCTTCATGACGGCGATCGACGATCCGTCCCGCTTCCGCCGCTCGCGCGATGTCGCCGCCTATTTCGGGCTGACGTCCAGGCGATGGCAGTCGGGCACATCGATCGACGTGCAGGGGCGCATCTCAAAGGCTGGCGACCCCGATGTCCGCCGCGCGCTCTACGAGGCGGCATCGGGACTGCTGACCCGCTTCAAAGGCAAGGACAAGGTGAAGGTCTGGGGTCAGCAGATCGCGAAGCGCTCCTGCCACCGCAAGGCGTGCGTCGCCGTGGCCCGCAAGCTCGCCGTCATCATGCACGCCATGTGGAGCGACGGCACCTTCTATGTCGGCGATCCGGCAACAAGCACAGCCGACACCGCCCAGCGGGCGCACGCGAAGGATCGCAGGCTCCTGGGAGCGCACCGGTGAGCAACGCGCAGACACCAAACGCAGCGCGCCCGCAGCTGACGGGCGCCATCTGAACACGGAGATCCGCCCTCGGCGGATGAGGACCGATGCAGACCAGGAACGACGGAACGCACGTTATCTTGCCTGCGGCCGTGCCGATCGGAAGACGGCCGGACCGCGCTCGATTGCCTGTGACGATGCTCCGTCAATCCGATGGAAAAGTGCGCCGCGACGGTTCGAGCGCTGCCGACATGCAGCCGGGACACCCCGTCGCAGAGCGCGGAGGAGTGCAAGGCGCATCGGAACTCGAAGCCAGCGAGCGGAAGCGTGTCATGGCGAATAGCGCAGTATATTATCGTATCAGGAAGGATGAACGACGATGTCCGCAAGAGCAGTGGAAACACGACCGATTAGGAGGGCAGGATAAAAGGGCGCACATTGCGCTGCGGTCGGGGTGTTGTTTCTGCACGTCTTTCCTGCGCCTTCGGCACCCTGCGGAGCCGAACCACAAGGTGCGCGCATCCCGCAAATGGCGGTGCATCAGGGCTTCTTCGCACATTGCGAGGCTTCGCCATGCGCGATGAACGCGAGTTCCGCGTCCGTCCCGGCCGCATCCGCTCGACCCGCACTCAGCAGGCCCGCCCCTTCGTCGCCCAGGTGCTTGCTGCGGCCCGCAAGGCCGGCGGCGGGGTCTCTCGCTCCGGCAAGATCGCCGCCGGTAACCGCTCGCGTTTCGGCAGCGGGCAGGTTGCCAGCCTTCAGGCCAGCCGCCGGATCACGCCGCGCTCACGCGGCGCCGTGGTGAAGGCCCGCGTCGTCCGACACACGGCCCGCACCGGCTCGCTCGGACAGCACCTCACCTATCTCCGCCGCGAGGGCGTGACACGCGACGGTGAGAAGGCGCGGATGTTCGGTCCCGAGAGCGACAGCGTGGATGTCGATGCCTTCGCGGAGCGCTGCCGTGATGATCGTCACCATTTCCGCTTCATCGTCTCGCCCGACGACCCGTTGGAGATGGAGGACCTGCGGGCCTTCACCCGTGACCTCACCCGGCAGATGGAGAAGGACCTCGGCACCGGGCTCGACTGGGTCGCTGTCGATCACTGGAACACAGAGCATCCCCATGTCCATCTGATCGTGCGAGGCCGCCGCGACGATGGCCTGGATCTCGTGATCTCCCGCGACTACATCAAGGAGGGCATGCGCGACCGCGCCCGTGACCTGATCACCCAGGAACTTGGCCCGCGCACCGAGCTCGATATCCGCCGGAGCTTGGAACGCCAGATCGAGGCCGAGCGCTGGACCGAGCTCGACCGCCAGCTTCTCCGCGAGGTCCGTGAGAGCGGCATCATCGACATGGCGCCGGTTCCCGGCCAGAAGCCCGACGACTACCATGCGCTTAAGATCGGGCGCCTCAGGAAACTGGAGGCGCTTGGCCTCGCCACCGAGATCGGCAATGCCCAATGGGTGGTGGAGCCGGAGGCGGAATCTACCCTGCGCGCGCTCGGTGAGCGTGGCGACATCATCAAGCGCATGCACCGCGCCCTCACCGAACGCGGGATCGAGCGCGGCACGGCCAGCTACGTCCTTGCCGCCGAGAGTCTCGACGTGCCGGTGATCGGCCGGCTGGTCGCGCGCGGCCTCGATGATGAACTCCACGGCTCCGCCTATGCCATCGTCGATGGCGTGGACGGACGCTCCCATCACATTCGGCTGCCGGATCTCGACGCCGCCGGTGACGGCGCGGCCGGCTCCATCGTCGAGCTGAGGACCTTCGACGATACCCACGGCAAACGGCGCGTCGCACTCGCCGTGCGCTCCGATCTGGATCTCGCCCATCAGGTCACGGCCACCGGTTCCACCTGGCTCGACCGGCAGGCCATTGCGCGTGACCCCGTTGCTCTCTCCGACGGCGGCTTCGGCGCCGAGGTGAGCCAGGCGCTTGATCGGCGCGCCGAGCATCTCGTCCGCGAGGGGCTCGCCGAGCGACAGGGACGGCGCGTCGTCTACGCCCGCAACCTCATCGACACGCTCCGCCGGCGGGAACTGGAGGCCGTGGGGGAGAAGCTCGCCGCAGAGACCGGCCTGCCGTTCAACAAGGCCGGTACTGGCGAGCATGTCGCGGGCACGTATCGCCAACGCCTTGTGCTCGCATCCGGCCGCTTCGCCATGCTCGATGACGGGCTCGGCTTTCAGCTCGTGCCCTGGTCGCCCTCGCTGGAACGCCAGCTCGGCAAGCATGTCTCCGGCGTCGCCCGTGACGATGGTGGCGTCGACTGGAGCTTCGGTCGCAAGCGCGGCCTCGGCCTCTGACCCGCGAGAGGGATTATCACCATGTCGGCGACGAAGATCCTGTGGGGGCAGATCCTCACCGTGCTGCTCATCGTGCTGGCGGCCATCTGGAGCGCGACACAATATGTGGCCTGGAGCCTCGGCTTTCAGGCGCAGCTGGGCGCACCGTGGTTTGTGCTTCTCAGCCGGCCGATCTACTACCCTCCGGCCTTCTTCTGGTGGTGGTACTTTTTCGACGCCTATGCGCCGGAGGTGTTCTTTCGCGGGGCACTGATCGCCGCCTCCGGCGGCTTCCTCTCCATTGCGGTCGCGATCGCCCTGTCGGTCTGGCGGGCGCGCGAGGCATCCAGGGTCGAGACCTATGGTTCGGCACGTTGGGCCGAGAAGGAGGAGGTCCGCGCTGCCGGGCTCATCGGCACCGATGGCGTCATCCTTGGCCGGTATGAACGGGACTATCTGCGTCATGACGGGCCGGAGCATGTGCTGTGCTTCGCACCGACCCGCTCCGGCAAGGGTGTCGGCCTGGTCGTACCCTCGCTGCTGACATGGCCCGGCTCCGCCATCGTCCATGACATCAAGGGCGAAAACTGGCAGCTCACCGCCGGCTTCCGCGCCCGGCATGGCCGCGTGCTGCTGTTCGATCCGACCAACGCCAAGTCCGCCGCCTACAATCCGATGCTGGAAGTGCGCCGTGGCGAGTGGGAAGTCCGTGACGTCCAGAACATCGCCGACATTCTCGTCGATCCCGAAGGCTCGCTGGAAAAGCGGAACCACTGGGAGAAGACCAGCCACGCACTGCTCGTCGGCGCCATCCTCCACGTTCTCTATGCCGAGACGGACAAGACCCTCGCCGGCGTCGCCGCCTTCCTCTCCGATCCGAAGCGGCCGATCGAGACCACGCTCGACGCCATGATGAAGACCGCGCATCTCGGCGAGGCGGGCCCGCATCCCGTCATCGCCAGCGCCGCCCGCGAACTGCTGAACAAATCCGACAATGAGCGCTCGGGCGTGCTCTCTACCGCCATGTCCTTCCTCGGTCTCTACCGCGATCCGGTGATTGCCGAGGTGACGCGGCGCTGCGACTGGCGCATCGCCGATATCGTCGGCGGCAAGGCTCCGACGACACTCTATCTCGTGGTGCCGCCCTCCGACATCAACCGCACCAAGCCGCTGATCCGCCTACTCCTCAACCAGATCGGCCGGCGCCTCACCGAGGACCTGCAGGCCAAAGGCGGACGGCATCGTCTGCTGCTCATGCTGGACGAGTTCCCCGCGCTGGGGCGGCTCGACTTCTTTGAATCGGCGCTCGCCTTCATGGCCGGCTATGGCCTGAAAGCCTTCCTCATCGCCCAGTCGCTGAACCAGATCGAGAAGGCCTATGGGCCGAACAACTCGATCCTCGACAATTGCCATGTCCGGGTGAGCTTCGCCACGAACGACGAGCGCACCGCCAAGCGTGTCTCCGATGCGCTCGGCACCGCCACCGAAATGAAGGCGATGAAGAACTATGCCGGCCATCGTCTCTCGCCCTGGCTGGGTCATCTCATGGTGTCCCGCTCGGAGACCGCCCGCCCGTTGCTCACCCCCGGCGAGGTCATGCAGCTGCCGCCCACGGATGAGATCGTCATGGTCGCCGGCACACCGCCGATCCGGGCGAAGAAGGCCCGGTACTATGAGGACGCGCGCTTACGGGACCGGGTCCTGCCGCCACCGCCCTCTCTTAGCATGACCGTCCAACACGATGACTGGACCGCGCTGCCGCTGCCCTGGCCCCAGGAGGGCGCGGGCAGGAGCGCCGCCCTCGGAGGTCAAGACGATGACCCGACCGATTCCGAGCACCGGCTTCAGCCGGAGCTCAGCCGCGTGAAGCCGGTCGAGAAAAGCCAGCCCATCGAGAATGAGTTCGAGTTCGACCCGGATCGCGACGACGAGATGGACGACATCGCCACTCGGAGCCGGCGCATGACCGGACTGATGCAAGGCGTCGCCCGACAGGTCAGCCTCAATCCCAATGACGGCATGGAGCTGTGATCGCCATGGCAGGTCGCAAGAAGAAAGCGCAGATCTCGGTGTACCTCGAGCCCGACATCATGGACCTGTTGGCCCACTACGCCGCCCAGCGCGACCAGTCCATGTCCCTGATCGCCCAGGCCGCGATCGCCTCCTTTCTGTCCCCCGACAGCGCCGAGCGCCAGGAAGCCGCTCTTGCCCGGCGCCTCGGCCAGATCGATCGCCGTCTCGCTCGGCTGGAGCGGGATCTCAGTATCTCGACCGAGGCCTTCGCCACCTTCATCCGCTTCTGGCTCGCCACCACCCCCGCGCTGCCAGAACCTGCCGCCCAGGCGGCCCGTGCCAAAGTCTCCGAGCGCTACGCGGCCTACACCAGCGCGCTTGGTCGGCGCCTGGCTAAGGGGCCACAGCTTCGGCAGGAGATCGAGGAGGATGTTACAGGACCGATGATAAACGAGGGGGGCCGGAGTTGAGGCATCGCTCCGGACTCACCCAAAACAAAGCCATATCCTGAGGTTCGTCAGCCGCTCCGGGGTGCGGAGTTCCCCTTCTTCCAATAGCTTCCATTTGCACGCCGCGCACGGCATCCAAGGTCACAAGCGCCGCAGCGACCTTGGCGCGCGCCTCATCGATATCGGCCATGACGAGGCCGTCATTCCGGTGGATGGCCGCCACAAAGGCCGCTAGCACCGCAGGCGAGTTTGCTGCTAACCCTAGAAAATGATCTCCAGACGGGGCTCGATCACCGGTGACGTGCTCCCGGTTTTTTGGTCCGGCAGGATCTGGAATTTTCCACTTATGGTCCCCGGCATGGGGACGAGGAGAGTTCCATGAAGGCATCGAAGTTCACGGAGGCGCAGATCGCCTTCGTATTGAAGCAGGCGGAGGACGGCACGGCGATTGGTGAGGTGTGCCGCAAGGCCGGGATTTCCGAGGCGACGTTCTACAACTGGCGCAAGCGCTATGGCGGGATGATGCCGTCCGAGGTTAAGCGGCTGCGTCAGCTGGAGGAGGAGAACGCCAAGCTGAAGCGTATCGTGGCGGACCTGTCGCTCGACAAGGCGATGCTGCAGGACGTGCTGTAAAAAAAGCTCTGAGGCCTGCGCGCAAGCGGGCGCTCGTCGATGTGGTGCGTGGCGACTGGAAGGTGTCGGTGCGGCGTGCTTGCGCGGCGCTCCGGATCGACCGTTCGCTCTACGTCTACACGTCGAAGCGCGGCACGCAGGCAGAACTGAAACAGCGGATCAAGGAGATCTGCCAGACCCGCGTCCGCTATGGCTACCGGCGCGTCCATGTCCTGCTGCGACGCGACGGCTGGGCGGTCAATCCAAAGCGGATCTATCGGCTTTACAAGGAGTTGGGGCTGCAGCTGCGCAACAAGGTGCCCCGCCGGCGGGTGAAGGCGAAGCTGCGCGAGGACCGCATACGGGCGACGCGCAGCAACGAGACCTGGGCCATGGACTTCGTCCACGACCAGCTCGCCACCGGCCGCAAGATCCGGGTGCTGACCATCGTCGACACCTTTACGCGGTTCTCGCCGACGGTCGACCCGCGGTTCAGCTACAGGGGCGAGGATGTGGTGGCAACGCTGGAGCGGATCTGTCGGAGCACGGGCTATCCGCAGAGCATCCGGGTTGATCAGGGCTCGGAGTTCATCAGCCGGGACCTCGACCTGTGGGCGTACCAGAAGGGCGTCGCGCTCGACTTCTCCCGGCCGGGCAAGCCGACAGACAACGGCTTCATCGAAAGCTTCAACGGCAAGTTCCGGGCGGAGTGCCTGAATACCCACTGGTTTATGAGCCTTGACGACGCCCGCGCGAAAATGGAGGCTTGGCGCAGAGACTACAACGAGGTTCGCCCGCACGGCGCGATCGGCAACAAGCCCCCGATTACGCTCATGAACGGCTCTCCGGCACCCCCGCCGGGACGAGCCTAACCCCGGAATTTTCCAGCTCCCGCTGGCCCAAATTCGGGGAGCACCTCAGTTCCAATCCATCAAATGCCGGAACTGAACATTTAGTGCGATTTAGATTGACGTAGATCAATGGACCAAAGGCAGAATTGACTTAACCGATAAAATTCGGGCAATCTTAGGGTTGCTTAACAAGCGCACGCTACGGCTGCAAGTATTGAATTGACACTAAATATTGCATGTCATTTGGCTACAGCCACGCGGAGAAAAATGGTGATTAACCGTTCGTTTGCAATAATGCTGCTGCTCACCAGTATGAGTGTCCTTGTCGGTGCATCGACAGCGCAAGCTGCCCCGTGCCTCGTGGTCACCTTGACCGGGACCAGCGGCCCGCCGCCCTATAGGGATCTCGCAGGGCCGGGGACGCTCGTCACTTATGGTGACGACTCAAATGATTGCAGATCCGTCCTGATGCAATTTGACGCTGGGCGCGGGACGCTCATGCGGCTGGCGCAGGCGGGCGTCCAGGCGGCGCAGCTTGACGCGGTCTTTTTGACCCACATGCATTCTGACCATTTGGAAGGATTCTCCGACATCGTGCAGATGCGCTGGATGTTTGGCTTACCTGGAGGCAAAAAGCTCGACGTCGTTTGCAGTGATGATGCAAAAATGGCGTCCGGATTTGTCCTGAGCTGCCGCAATTTTGTCGCCCACGTCAATGACGCCTACGAAAAATCGGGCGAAACAGCTTACCGGAAGGCCGAGATGGCCGGCATCATCGATCCGGCCGGGCCTATCGCGGGGTTGAATGTCGTCACTTTCGCGCCGACAGACGAGGCGCAGATCGTCTGGACATCGGGCGATGTGAAGGTCAGTGCCATACGGACGACGCATATCCCTGGCTCTGCGGCTTTCCGTGTCGATACACCGGCCGGGAGCGTGGTGATTGGCGGGGATTCGTCCAACGACGTGCAGGAGCCGCCCCGCAAGACGTCGACGTCGGACCAACTCGAGAAGCTGGCCATGGGCGCTGATATCATCGTCAATACGACCATTCATCCCGTCTTATCGCCGGAGAAGGGGGCCGCTACGCCGCCCGCAGTCTACTACCGCCAGAGCAATGCCACCGACCTGGGCTCGTTGGCGCAGAGAACCGGAGCCAAGTACCTGATGCTCACGCATCTGGCTCCTCCTGTTGGCGCCGCTACGCAAGGAACTATCCGGATACAAGGCGGCCCGCTGACTGTGAAAGATTACGAGAATGCGGCTCGGGCCGGCGGCTATAAAGGAAATGTTATAGTTGGCTTCGATCTGGCAAGCGTCAGGTTGCCGGAGAAATAACGGGCGAGATCGATGTAGAAATTGCAAGCTCTCTAACAGATGTGACGCATCGATGGGATCGAGATGAACGCACAATATTATCTGCGGATAATTTAGGCTCCATTTCGCTCGGCGTGGGCTCTCAAAATTTGATTCTCCATATCGCGGCTGTATATTCCCAAGCAGAATCGGACGCGAGCGCCATGGGGCGGCGGAGCATGATGAACCTTTCAGCGCGTAGAATTGTGGTGTCGTCGTTTCTGGTCGGTGCGTTATTCAGCGTCGGCCCAGCAACTGCTGCGGAGCAGGGTAAGAGCATCTATCTGCTCGGCGTCACGGGTTCGATGGCAGGCGTGACGCCACCACCGGGCACCTATGTGTCATCGTTCACTTATGTGTACTCGGGGGATGGGACAGGCGCGGCCGCGTTGAGCGTGACATTGCCTGGAACAGGAACCGCGTTGCCTGGCGTCGCAACACTGGAGGTGGACGCGAATGTCCGTGTCGAGGCGAATGTCGCGCTCGACGTGCTCTCGGTACTTTGGGTCGCGCCCCAACAGGTTCTGGGAGGTCATTTCGGAGTCGGTGCGCTGCTGCCCGTTGGCTATCAGGGGGTCGACGTCAATGTCGATGCTCGGACAGCATTGACGTTTCCAGATGGGACAGTTTTGCAGGGAGGCAAGAGCCGGCTGATCTCCGAGAACACATTTGCCGTTGGCGATCCCCTAGCAACAGCTTTCATAGGCTGGAGCTCCGGGGACTGGCATTGGAAGGTTACCGGGCTCTTGAATATTCCTGTCGGCGAATACGACAGATACAGTCTGGTGAATATGGGGTTCAATCGCTGGGCCGCAGATCTAACGGCCTCTACCACATGGCTCGACCCCAAGTCAGGCTTTGAAGTCTCGCTGGCCGGGGGGTTTACCTTCAACGGTGAGAACCCGGACACCGACTACAGGACAGGCACCGAGTTTCACTTCGAAGGCGCCGTGATGAAGCATTTCTCCAAGGATTTCGCATTAGGTGTTGCTGGTTACCATTACCAGCAAGTGACTGGCGACAGCGGGGCTGGCGCAGTGCTGGGACCCCTCAAAGGCCGAGTTTCCGCCATCGGCCCGAACCTGACCTATAATTTCCAAGTGAAAGACGTCCCCGTTCTGACGTCGGTCCGTTGGTTACACGAATTCGACACGGAGAACCGTCTTGAGGGCGATGCTTTCTTTGCGACTTTGACAATACCATTCGGCGGATCGCCCGGACACTAGTGGTCACTTCCTGACGGAAGAGTCCTGGGTGGATTCCCTTTGGCTGTCGCCCGTGCGAGTCTCGGGGTATGCGCACCGGGATTTCCATTGCGGTTTCGCCGCCGGATCGCCGCCACCTGGAGGCGGTGATCGTCGATTGCAACGCCCATGAGAAGCATGTGTGGCGCTGTCGGATCGTGCTCCTCACCGCCGATGGCCTGGGCACCGACTCCATCATGCGCGAGGCCGGGATGGCCAAGACCGCCGTGTGGCGCTGACATTCCCTCGGGAGCCTCCATAAGGTCCATGATGACCGCCCCCGCACGAAATTCCTGACACGCCCCGCCCCGATCTGTTCCGCAAACCCGGAAACTCCGCTTGGCCAGTTCGATCGCAAGGACATGAACATCTTTCATGTGCTCCTCCCCTGAAAGCGCCACCACGGCGCTGCTCGGACTCAATACGTGCCCGCCGGAGGGGGGCATCCACCCCATCAGTTCATGCACGAGGGCGTCGATGGCCTCCTGCGCGACAAGACGCGGCCCTCGCGCGTCAAGCCGCTCGGGGCCGAGGGCGCCGAGCGCGTGGTGCGACCGCCACTCAACGATCCGCCTGGCGAGACGACCCATTAGACGGCGGACGCCATGGCGAAGGCGGTCCCGCTCGCCCTCACTGACATGCCGAACCACACCGATCACCTCGCCGGTGAGCAGCAGAAACCGCCGCTCCAGCGGTTCGAGGGCAACCGAATCATAGGAAAAATGCGGCCAGGCGTGCTGCGTCCAGTTCCACACCATGAGCGACAGGGTCTCCCGCTATACCTCACATAATAGCGGATACGTGATTGATAGATAGTCGTCCTATCGCTCATGGCAGAGCCGCGCCATCGCGCCACGCAGGTTGATCGAGCGAACCCATCCCCATTTACTGTGCGGGCACAGGGAGCATTGTTTCAAACCGTGAAGCGGAGGCTCCCTATGCCGCTTCCGATCACCGCACAGCAGTTCCGCCGTTTGCCTGTCATTGCACGCCACGCTGCGACGCGGAGGGAATCCTGTTGAACCGTCCCAATATCGGGCTCTTTTAATCATCCCCACCCGGGATGAGATCGTGATGACCCCGGCAGGTCGGGGGTCGCATGGCAGCACAACACAATCAGGGTTTCGCCCGCGGCGCGCGGATGCTGCGCACGGCGCTGGGTCCGGCGATCGCCCGGCATCTGGAAGACCCGTCCGTTGTCGAGGTGATGCTGAACCCGGACGGGCGGCTGTGGATCGACCGGCTCTCGGAGGGACTATCCGACACGGGTGAGCGGCTCTTGCCCGCTGACGGCGAGCGCATCGTGCGGCTCGTCGCACATCACGTCGGCGCCGAGGTCCATGCGGGAGCCCCGCGTGTTTCGGCCGAACTGCCGGGTACGGGAGAACGGTTCGAGGGACTGATACCTCCGGTCGTGGCGGCGCCGACTTTCGCCATCCGCAAGCCCGCCGTCGCGGTCTTTACGCTCGAGGATTATGTCCGCGCCGGCAGTATGTCCGCCGGACAAGCCGATGCGCTGCGCCAAGGTGTTGCCTCTCGCGCCAATATCCTCGTGGCCGGCGGCACCTCGACGGGCAAGACCACGCTGACCAATGCGCTGCTCGCCGAGGTCGCGAAGACCTCCGATCGCGTCGTCCTCATTGAGGATACGCGCGAACTGCAATGCGCGACGCCGAACCTCGTCGCCCTGCGCACCAAGGACGGCGTCGCCTCGCTGTCCGAGCTCGTCCGGTCAGCGTTGCGGCTGCGTCCTGATCGCATCCCCATCGGCGAGGTGCGTGGCGCCGAGGCGCTGGACCTCCTGAAGGCATGGGGCACCGGCCATCCCGGCGGGGTCGGCACCATCCATGCCGGCAGTGGCATCGGCGCGCTGCGGCGGATGGAGCAACTCATCCAGGAAGCCGTCGTCACCGTCCCGCGCGCGCTGATCGCCGAGACCATCAATCTCGTGGCCGTGCTCTCGGGGCGCGGCGCAGCCCGCCGGCTCACCGAACTCGCGCGTGTCGATGGCCTCGGCCCCGATGGCGACTACCGCATCACCCCTGTCCTCTCCGGAGATCCCTCATGATCCGATCGCTCCTTCGCGCCCGCAACACAGCCCGGCTGGCGGCGTCTGTCACCTGCATCAGTCTGATGGCCACGGCTAGCGCTCATGCCTCCGGCTCGTCCATGCCGTGGGAGGCGCCGCTGCAATCCATCCTCCAATCGATCGAGGGGCCGGTCGCCAAGATCATCGCCGTCATCGTCATCATCTCGACCGGGCTGGCACTGGCCTTCGGCGACACGTCGGGCGGCTTCCGGCGGCTGATCCAGATCGTGTTCGGCCTGTCGATCGCCTTCGCCGCCTCGAGCTTCTTCCTGTCGTTCTTTTCCTTCGGCGGCGGAGCGCTGGTCTGATGGGCGAAGCGGTCGAGGTTCCCGGCTTCAGCGTGCCGGTCCACCGGGCGTTGACCGAGCCGATACTGCTTGGCGGCGCGCCGCGTGCCATCGCCATCGTCAATGGCACCCTCGCCGGCGCCGTGGGTCTCGGCCTGCGCCTGTGGTTGGTCGGCCTCGCCATCGGGGTGATTGGCCATGTCGCGGCGGTGTGGGCGGCGAAGCGTGACCCGCTTTTCGTCGAGGTTGTGCGCCGGCATCTGCGCATCCCCGCGCATCTCTCGGTCTGAGCGAGGCGCGCCGATGATGAACCTCACTGAGTATCGACGCCATAACCGCCGCCTTGCCGATTTCTTGCCCTGGGCGGCGCTGGTTGCGCCGGGCATCGTGTTGGACAAGGACGGTTCGTTCCAGCGCACGGCGCGTTTTCGCGGGCCGGACCTCGACAGCGCCGTGCCCGCCGAACTCGTCGCGGTTGCTGGGCGGCTGAACAATGCCTGCCGCCGCCTCGGCTCGGGATGGGCGATCTTTGTGGAGGCACAGCGCCATGCCGCCGCGACCTATCCGGCGAGCACCTTCCCCGATGCCGCCTCCGCTTTGGTCGATGCCGAGCGGCGGGCTGATTTCGAAGAGGCTGGCAGCCATTTCGAGTCGAGCTATTTCCTGACCTTCACCTTCCTGCCGCCGGCCGAGGATGCGGCGCGCACCGAAGGCTGGCTCTATGAAGGGCGGGATCAGGCGGGCCTTGATCCCCATGAGACGTTGCGCGGCTTCGCCGACCGAACCGATCGCCTTCTCAATCTGATCGACGCCTTCATGCCGGAATGCCGCTGGCTGGATGACGGCGAGACGCTGACCTATCTGCACAGCTGTGTCTCGACGCACCGCCAACGCGTCCGTGTGCCGGAGACGCCGATCTATCTCGACGCTCTGCTTACCGATCAGCCGCTCACCGGCGGGCTGGACCCGCGCCTTGGCGACCAGCATCTGCGGGTGCTGACCATCACCGGCTTTCCCACGGTGACGACGCCCGGCCTGCTCGATGAGCTGAACCGGCTGGCATTTCCCTATCGCTGGTCGACCCGGGCGATCCTGCTCGACAAGACGGATGCGGTCCGGCTGCTCACTAAGATCCGCCGCCAGTGGTTCGCCAAGCGCAAATCCATCGCGGCGATCCTGAAGGAGGTGATGACCAATGAGGCCTCCGTCCTCGTGGACTCGGATGCCGCGAACAAGGCTGAAGATGCCGACCTCGCGCTGCAGGAGCTCGGCGCAGACCATGCCGGCATCGCCTATGTCACCGCGACGGTGACGGTGTGGGACGCCGACCCGCGCATCGCCGACGAGAAGCTGCGACGGGTCGAGAAGGTGATCCAAGGCCGCGACTTCACGGCCATGGGCGAGACCATCAACGCCGTGGACGCCTGGCTCGGCAGCTTGCCCGGCCACGTCTACGCCAATGTCCGCCAGCCGCCGATCTCGACGCTCAATCTCGCGCACATGATCCCGCTCTCGGCGGTGTGGGCGGGTGAAGAGCGCGACGCGCATTTCAATGCCCCGCCGCTGCTGTTCGGCAAGACCGAGGGCTCGACCGCGTTCCGGTTCTGCCTCCATGTGGGCGATGTCGGCCACACCCTCGTGGTGGGCCCCACCGGCGCGGGCAAGTCCGTGCTGCTGGCGCTGATGGCGCTGCAGTTCCGGCGCTATGCGAGAGCCCAAGTCTTCGCCTTCGATTTCGGCGGTTCGATCCGGGCCGCCGCACTCGGTATGGGCGGTGACTGGCACGATCTCGGCGGCGGTCTCAGCGAGGGAAGCGCGGAATCCGTTTCGCTCCAGCCGCTGGCGCGCATCGATGAGGCCATGGAACGCGCCTGGGCCGCCGACTGGATCTTGGCGATCCTCACCCGAGAAGGCGTCCCCATCACGCCGCAGGTGAAGGAACACGTCTGGACCGCGTTGACATCGCTGGCCTCGGCTCCGGTGGAGGAGCGCACCCTCACAGGTCTCTGCGTCCTCCTGCAGTCCAACGACCTGAAGCAGGCGCTGCGTCCCTATTGCCTCGGCGGCGCCTGGGGCCGACTGCTGGATGCGGAGAGCGAGCATCTGGGCGCGGCCACGGTCCAAGCCTTCGAGACCGAGGGATTGATCGGGACGGAGGCCGCGCCGGCGGTGCTGGCTTATCTGTTCCACCGGATCGAGGACCGGCTCGATGGATCACCGACCCTGATCATCATCGATGAAGGCTGGCTGGCGCTGGACGATGCGGGCTTCGCGGGCCAGCTGCGGGAATGGCTGAAGACGCTGCGCAAGAAGAACGCCAGCGTGATCTTCGCCACGCAGTCCCTCTCCGATATCGACGGCTCGGCGATCGCGCCCGCCATCATCGAGAGCTGCCCGACACGTCTTCTGCTTCCCAATGAGCGGGCCATCGAGCCGCAGATCACCGCCATCTATCGCCGCTTCGGCCTGAACGACCGGCAGATCGAGATCCTCGCGCGGGCCATGCCGAAGCGGGACTATTACTGCCAGTCGCGGCGCGGCAACCGGCTGTTTGAGCTCGGCCTGTCGGACGTTGCGCTGGCGCTGTGCGCGGCGTCCTCCAAGACCGACCAGCAGGCCATCGGCAAGATCTTCGCCGCGCATGGCCGCGACGGCTTCCTGGACGCCTGGCTGCGTCATTGCGGCCTAGGCTGGGCCGCCGGCCTCATTCCCAACCTCACCAATCTGGAGACGCAGCCATGACGCTGTCCCGTCTGCGCCTATCCGCGCTCGCCGTCGCGCTGCAGACCGCGCCGCTCGCTATCGCACCCGTGCTGTCCCCGCCCGCGCAGGCCCTCACGGTCTATGACCCCTGGAACTACGCGCAGAACGTGATGTCGGCCGCCCGCGCGCTTGAGCAGATCAACAACCAGATCACCTCGCTGCAGAACGAAGCGCAGATGCTGATCAATCAGGCCCGCAATCTCGCCAGCCTGCCGCATTCCTCGCTGCAGCAGATCCAGCAATCGGTCCAGCGTACCCAGCAGTTGCTTGGACAGGCGCAAAGCCTCGCCTTCGATGTCGGCGAGATCGATCAGGCCTTCCAGCAGCGCTATGGCAACATACCACTCTCGGCTTCCGATGCCGATCTCGTCGCCGGGGCGCGCTCGCGCTGGCAGACCACTGTCGGCGGCCTCCAGGATGCGCTGAGGGTGCAGGCGGGCGTCGTCGGCAATGTCGACGCCAGCAAGACGGAGATGGCGACGCTTCTCAGTAAGAGCCAGGGTGCCACGGGCGCCCTTCAGGCTACGCAGGCCGGCAACCAACTGCTCGCTTTGCAGTCGCAGCAGCTCTCCGATCTGATCGCGGTGATGTCCGCCAATGGGCGCGCCGAGGCGCTGTCCGAGGCGGAACGCGCGACCGCCGCCGAGCAGGGCCGCGAGCAGCGCCGGCGCTTCCTCACCCCCGGCGCCGGCTATCAGGCCGGCAACGCTCGCATGTTCAGCAACTGACTGGAGGCGAACATGGACGGAGCCATGCTGGCCCGCCTCGGCGCGGTGATCTTCCTGGCCCTCGCCGGCACGGCGGCGGTCGTGGAGATGAGCCGGCAGGAGAAGGCGCGGGAGCCTTCACCCACTCGGACGGTCGAGGCCGCGCGCGATCCGCGACGCGATGAACAGCGCCGCTGCCAGCAGATGGGAGAGACCGCCGCGCAGGACGCCGCGTGCCTGAAGGTCTGGGCGCAGACGCGGGACCGGTTCCTCGGGCGCACCGTACCTAACGAAGGTCGCTGAGATGGGCGGCACCGGCGTCATCGACAACTTTCTGGGGGTCTTCACCTCCTATATCGACAGCGGCTTCGGCCTGCTCGGCGGCGAGGTCGCCTTCATCGCCACCACCCTCATCGTCATCGACGTGACGCTGGCAGCGCTGTTCTGGTCCTGGGGCGCTGATGACGACGTCATCGCCCGGCTCATCAAGAAGACCCTGTTTGTTGGCGTCTTCGCCTACATAATCGGCAACTGGAATAACCTCGCCCGCATCGTCTTCGAGAGCTTTGCCGGGCTGGGGCTGAAGGGCTCCGGGACGGGATTTTCCGTCAGCGACCTCATGCGTCCCGGCAAGGTGGCGCAGACCGGGCTCGATGCCGCTCGGCCGCTACTCGAATCCATCTCCGATTTGATGGGCTGGGTCGCCTTCTTCGAGAACTTCATCCAGATCGCCTGCCTGCTGTTTGCCTGGGCGCTGGTGCTGCTCTCCTTCTTCATCCTCGCCGTCCAGCTCTTCGTCACCCTGATCGAGTTCAAGCTCACGACTCTCGCCGGCTTCGTGCTGATCCCCTTCGGCCTGTTCGGCAAGACTGCCTTCATGGCCGAACGGGTGCTGGGGAATGTCGTGTCGTCCGGCATCAAGGTCATGGTGCTCGCCGTCATCATCGGCATCGGCTCGAGCCTGTTTGGCCAGTTCACGGCGGGGTTTGGGGGACAGACGCCAACCATAGATGATGCGATGGCCATCGTGCTGGCTGCTCTGTCCCTGCTCGGCCTCGGCATCTTTGGTCCTGGCATTGCCGCCGGCCTTGTCTCCGGGGGGCCGCAGCTGAGCGCGGGGGCCGCGGTCGGCACTGGCCTCGCCGCCGGTGGCGCCGTGCTGGCCGCTGGCGGTGCCGCCAGCCTGGCAGTCCGGGGCGGCGGGGCGGCACTCTCCACGGCTGCTGCGGCGCGCGGTGGTGCCACAGCCTACAGCCTCGGTTCCGCCGGACAGTCGGGCATGGCGAGTGTCGCCTCGGGACTGGGTGGCATCGCGCGAGCCGCAGGATCCGCAGCCGTGACCCCGCTGGCGAACGCCATAAACGGCACGACCTCAGCTACCTCCGCCGGTGAGGTGCCCGATTGGGCCAAGCGCATGAAGCGCGGCCAGTCCCTTCGCCACGGCGTCTCCGCCGCCGCCCATGCTGTGCGCTCCGGTGACAGCCATGCCGGCGGCTCTTCCGTCTCCCTCAATGAGAGCGACCGCTCATGAGCCTCTTCAAGCGACCTGCGACCCACTACGGCACCTCGCCCGAGCCCGTCACGCCCTATCAGAAGGCAGCACAGGTGTGGGACGAGCGCATCGGCTCGGCCCGTGTGCAGGCCAAGAACTGGCGGCTGATGGCACTTAGTAGCCTGTTGCTCTCGGCCAGCTTTGCATCGGCGCTGATATGGCAGTCGACAAGGGGCACCGTCGTCCCCTGGGTGGTCGAGGTCGACCGCCTCGGCCAGACGCAGGCCGTGGGGCCCGCCACCGGCGATTATCGCCCGACCGATCCGCAGATCGCCTGGCATCTTGCCCGCTTCATCGAGCAGGTGCGCAGCCTGCCGGTGGATCCCGTCATCGTGCGGCAGAACTGGCTCAGGGCCTATGAGCTCACCACCGATCGCGGCGCTGCCGCGCTCAACGACTATGCCCGCGCCAACGATCCGTTCACCCGGGTGGGCAAGCAGCAGATCGCCGTCGAGGTCTCCAGCGTGATCCGGGCCTCCCCGGATTCCTTCCGCGTCGCCTGGGTCGAACGACGGTACGAGAATGGCCAGCTCGCCGCCACCGAGCGCTGGAGCGCGATCCTGACCCTCGTGATCCAGCCGCCGCGCGATGCCGAGCGCCTGCGCACCAATCCCCTCGGCATCTATGTCAACGCCATCAGCTGGTCGCGGGAGATGAGCCAGTGAAAACACCTCTCCGTAAACCCGCATCTCCGGCTCTGCGCCAATCCGCCTTTGCGGTTCTCCTGCTTTCGGCGACGATGCTGGGCGGTTGCGCATCGGCACCGAAGCCGCCGCAGATCAGCTATGACAGTGAGGTGCCGGCGCTGCCGGCGGCGCCGACAGTGGTTGCCGATGACCGGCCGCGCCCGCTCCATACGCCTCCCGCCTGGACGCCGGCCAAGGGCGGCACGGATGCGAAAACGCCCGTCGCCCGTGTCGAGAACGCCAATGCCGCCGCGC
The DNA here is from genome assembly GCF_008364685.1 of Xanthobacter oligotrophicus. GTDB lineage: Bacteria > Pseudomonadota > Alphaproteobacteria > Rhizobiales > Xanthobacteraceae > Xanthobacter > Xanthobacter oligotrophicus. Next base: position 53,016 of record NZ_VTTL01000001.1, on the reverse strand, counting down.
GGGTGGAGCCGCGCCGCGAGGGCTATTACAACGCCATCCAGATCTATCCGTGGAGCGAGGGCGCGCTCTATCAAGTCTATGCAGCGCCCGGGCAGATCACCAACATCGCGCTGGAGCAGGGCGAGAGCCTGACCGGCAGTGGGCCGATCGCGGCGGGCGATACCGCGCGCTGGATCATTGGCGACACTGAGAGCGGCGAAGGGGTGAACCGGCGCGTACATGTGCTGGTGAAGCCGACGCGGGCGGACATCTCCACCAACCTCGTCATCACCACCGACCGGCGCAGCTACATGATCGAGCTGCGCGCCGGCGAGAAGCCCTATATGCCGGCTGTCTCCTGGGCCTATCCGCAGGTTCCGGGAGCGCAGCGTGCCAGTGTTCCTGCGGCACCGGTCATCCCCAGCTTCGCGGCTCGCAACTACCGCTACTCCCTCTCCGGAGACACTCCGCCCTGGCGGCCGATGGCCGTCTATGACGACGGGCGCAAGGTCTATGTCGAGTTCCCGCGTGGCATCGTGCAGGGCGAGATGCCACCGCTCTTCGTCATCGGCGCGGATGGCGAAGCGCAGATCGTCAACAGCCGCATCTACCAGAACATCCTCATCGTTGACCGGCTGTTCGGTGCTGCCGAGCTGCGCCTTGGTGGCGGCGAGCGTCCGCAGAAGGTGCGGATCGAGCGCACGGACGGGAGGCCGGCATCATGAGTAATCCGGATAATCATGACATTGAGGCTGACCTTGCAGCTCCGGCCACCGATCACGCTGCCGCCATGCGGCTGCGTCCGGAACCTCCGCGCGTCACGCGTCTCTCGCGCAAGGTTCTCGCCGGCGCCGGCTTGGTTGTCAGCCTCGGCATAGGCGGCGCCCTGATCTACGCGCTGCAGGGGCGCGACAAAGGAACCGGCGGCGAGGAACTCTACTCTACCCAGAACCGCTCCACGGCCGATGGCCTTGCCGCGCTGCCGCGGGACTATACCGGGCCGATCCTGGGTCCGCCTTTGCCCGGCGATCTCGGTCGGCCGATCCTTGAGGCACAGAACCGCGGCCAGCCCGTCGTGCCGCCGACACTGACGGCGCCACAGGTCGATCCCGAGCAGCAGCGGCGTCTCGCCGAACAGGAAGCCGCGCGGACCAGCCGCGTGTTCTTCCAGGCTGCGCAGGCTCGCGCGACGGGGCCTTCGGGGGCGAGTGCTTCCGGCTTCGGCGGCCCAGGCTCGGCAGGAACGAGCGGCACGTCCTTACCCCAGGATCGCCAGCTTGCTTTCCTCAATGCCGCCGTCGATCGGCGCGTGGTCGCATCCGATCGGGTCATGGCACCGGCGTCGCCTTATGTGCTGCAGGCCGGCGCTGTCATACCCGCCGCGCTCATCACCGGCATCCGCTCCGACCTGCCCGGTCCGATCACCGCGCAGGTCACCGAGAATGTCTATGACAGTCCGACCGGGCGTATCCTGATCATTCCGCAGGGGACCCGGCTGCTCGGACAGTACGATAATGGTGTCGGCTTCGGAGAGCGCCGCATCCTGCTGGTCTGGAACCGGCTGATATTCCCCAATGGCCGCTCCATCGTGCTGGAGCGCCAGCCCGGCACGGATGCGCAGGGTTATGCCGGCCTCGAAGACGGCGTCGACATGCACTGGTGGGATCTCGCCAAGGCGATCGGCCTCTCGACGCTGCTCTCCGTCAGCGCCGAGCTCGCCATGGATGATGAGGACGAACTGATCCAGGCGCTGCAGAGCGGGGCGCAGGACACCATCAATAATGCCGGCCAGGAGATCATCCGCCGGCAGTTGAACGTCGCACCCACCTTGACCATCCGGCCGGGCGTCCCCGTACGGGTCATGGTGACGCGCGACCTCGTCCTCGAACCCTACAGGTACTGATCATGGTGAAGCTGAAGCTCGCACCCATCACGAACGACAAACCGGTGAAGGTGGCGCTGTTATTGCCGGGCGCGCTGCACCGCGACCTTGTCGCCTATGCCGAGGTGCTCGCGTGGGAGACGGGAGAACCCGCGCCGGATCCCGTGAAGCTCATCGTGCCCATGCTGGAGCGCTTCATCGCCACCGATCGCGAATTCGCCAAGGCGCGTCGCGAGGCTGGTGGCACTGCGAGCATCAGCGCGCCGCTGCCCGCTCCTGGGTCATCTTCCGTGTGAGGCTGAGCAAGGTGCGCACCGCCGGGTTGTCGTTGCGAGGCGAGTAAATCACGGAAAACGGGATCGCCTCGCCGGCGAGAGGGCGGAACACCACCTCCGGCAGGCCGATGACCGTTTCCGACTCAAGCACCGGCACGATTCCGCGTCCCGTGGCGACCAGACCGAGAAGGCTATAGCGCGCGACCTGCTGCGTGCTGATGCGCGGCGAGATGTCGAGTTCCCGAAACTTCCGCTCAAGAAAACCGCGCACCTCATTGCCTGAGCCTTCGGTGCGGACAAGAAAGGTCTCATCCACGAGATCTCGCCAGGACAGCACATCCCTTTGGACCAGAGGATGAAGCCGCGGCAGCGCGAACAGAAGAGGCTCGCTCCACGAGGACATCGCGTCACAGTCCGGCCAGCTTTGCCGGCCCAGCACGAATGCGGCGTCGAGATCGAACCGCCGTATCGCGGCCGCGTGACTTTCGGCAGGCGCTTCGACAAAGTCGATATGAACGCCCGCATAGCGGCTGTCATAGGTCTGGAACAGGTCGCGCAGAAAGCCGGAGGACAGGTTCGAGAACAGGCCGATTTTCAGGTGGCCTTCCTCGGCCCGCCCGAGCGCAGCCGCTTCCACCGTTGCCTCGCGGATTTGATCGAGCGCCTGGCGCGTGCGGTTCAGAAAGCGCTGCCCCGCCAGAGTAAGGTTCACCCCACTTGAGTGCCGGATGAACAGCGACACGCCGATCTCGTCCTCAAGGTCACGCACGCTCCGGCTGATGGACGATTCCTTGACCTCAAGCGCCACGCCCGCTTTGCGGAAGCTTCCGTGTTCGGCGGCGGCAACGAAATAGCGCAGGTGCCGCAATTCGATCGAGGTGGAGAACGGCGCAGCCATCCGGGCTCCCGCGTGTTGAACGACTCCTGGATATTGAAACCCAAAGTTGCGACCACGTCGAGCGTCGCAGACGGCTGGCATCGCTACGGCTAAGACGCGCTGCTGGTTACGTGATGCCGAATTTTTTCGCCGCCAACAGCGATTTCCCCTCTATAATACGGGCGTGCAGCGTTGGCCGACTGAGATAAGCGGCCAAGCTGGTACGATAGCGCGCTTCGTGCGTTTTCAGGGTGCTCTCGGAACTGTGCCGAGCACAAAAGAAAAGCACGGAGAAGCGCGCTTCACGTGCACACAAATTGCACACGCGCTCCATTCAAGTCATTGAAAAATAAAGAAAATTTCTGCGATCCATCATGGGCGCCACGGAAAATATAAACGGTTGCAACTTCGTCATTTTCTGTACGGCTTGTCAGGGCGGCGACGCGCGTTTTGCATTCGCTCCGGCACCGCGGCTCGCCCAATTCTCCAGTTTCCGACGTGTCCGCGTACACGGGGCGCGCACGGATCGGCCTTTTCACTAACCTAAAATCCGGCTCATGGAGAGCCCATATCCGTCGCAAGGGGGACAAGCCCTCGGCGCGGCGTTCCCGCGCGGTTAGGGATGCCGGGGAAGGGGCTTCTGCCGGAAACGGTTCCAGTTCGAGCCCGACTCCGGTTCGAAAAGTTAATCTGATATCGCCCTCCCGCAGGCTGGTACGCCGGCAAAGGAGCCGTTATCGATATACCCATCCGGGTATGCGCTGGGGGTCCATGTGCTTGATATCGCATCCATCGCCTATTGTGGCCCTGCCGCGGTCCCGGACGATCTGTGGACGCGCTGGAATTTCGATCCGCCCCTGCTGGCAGGCCTGGCGGCCTTTGCCCTGGTGGTCGCGCGTGGGCACAGCGCCCATGCCCGGGCCGGCTGGGCCGCCCTTGGCCTGATGGTCCTGATCTTCGTCTCGCCGCTGTGTGCGCTATCCTCGGCGCTGTTCTCTGCGCGGGTGCTGCACCATGTGCTGCTGATCGCCGCCGTCGCGCCGCTGCTCGCGCTGGCCTTCCCGTTGCCAAGGCTGCCATCGCCGCCGCTGTCCGTGCTGTTCGTCCTTCAGACCGTCATCCTGTGGGTCTGGCACATGCCGGCGGTCTATGAATGGGGGCTTGCCAGCGTGTGGACCTACTGGCTGATGCAGGCGACCCTGCTCGGCAGCGCATGGCTGCTGTGGCGCGGGGTGTTCTCGCCGGCGAGCCAGTCGGTGTCGGTGCTGGTGGTGCTGGTGGCGAGCGTCGCGCAGATGGGCCTTCTGGCCGCGCTGATCGTATTCGCGCCACGGGCGCTTTACGCGTTCCACTTCGCGACCACGCAGGCCTGGGGCCTGAGCCCCCTTGCCGACCAGCAACTGGCCGGGCTTTTGATGTGGGTGCCCGCCTCGCTGCCCTATCTGGGCGTGGGGCTGTGGCTGACGTGGTCGAGCCTGCGCCCGGCAGAACCCATCGCATGACGACGCTGCTGAAATTCATCCATCTCGCCACCATCGCACTCTGGTCGGGCGGGCTGGTGGTGCTGCCGTTCCTGTTCTGGCAGCGCCGCGGCCTCACCCCCGGGCTGGAGCTGGACCGGCTGCACCGGTTCACACGCTTCATCTATGTGGGAATCACGTCGCCGGCCGCCTTCGTCGCCATCGGCACCGGCACCGCGCTCATCTTCCTGCAGACGACCTTCCTGGAGTGGTTTTCGCTCAAGATGGTGCTGGTGGGGCTGATGGCCATGCTGCACGTGGTCGCCGGCCTCGTTCTCGGGCACCTGTTCGAGCCGGGCCGCAGCTTCGGGCGCTTTGCCTATGTGGCGCTCACGCTGTCTTATCTGGTGCTGATCACAGCCATCATCTGGATCGTGCTCGCCAAGCCCGACATCGACTCCAACCAGTTCGCGACCAAGCTGTTCGCGCCGGGTGGGCTCGGTCAGCTCTTCGACGAAATCAGAATCCCGATGCCATGATCGAAAACGAGCTTTCCGCCATGCCATCCCGCAAATCCGGCCATCGCCGCGGCGAGGGCGGACAGCGCGAGCCCGTGGGGCAGGACCGATTCGGGATAATCCAGGCGCAGGCCCCAGTTGGCTCCGGAAATGGCGACCAGCGTCATGGCCGCAATGGCATGGGACCAGCTGGCCTCCCGCGCGCGGATGCCGCGCACCAGCAACAGTTCCCCGGTGCCGGCGATGCTGGCCGCGACACCGGTCCAGAAGGTGACGCCGGCCGACCACAGGCCCGCCCGAAGCCAGAAATCGTCGCCCGACCACCAGTAGACCACATCGACGCCGAGCGTCGCGATGACGAAGGCAATGGGAAAGTGGACCATCATCACATGGATCGGATGGCCAACCAGGGCGACAGCCGAACCGGTGTCGAGCGCATTCAGCTCGAGCATGACCGGGCTTTTCCGGCGCGCGGGCGGGTCTTTCGGGTTCGTCGCCATGCTGCCCGGTCTCCTCGGCTGCAATCGGTTTTCCGGCGCGATCATAGCTTGGCCCGTCCCGCCGTCTACGTCGCCATGGCCGCGACGCTTGCCGCGACCCTTGCCGGATGCACCGGCCCGCTGTCGACGCTCGACCCCGCCGGCCCGGCCGCCGGCTCCATCGCAGGGTTGTGGTGGGCCATGCTGGCCGGCGCCACCGCGCTATTCCTGCTGGTCATGATCCTGTTCGCCCTGGTGATGCTGCGCCCCGACGTGGCGCGAAAGGTGTCGCCGGCGCGCTGGATCATGCTCGGCGGCCTGGCCTTGCCGGCGGTCGTGCTGACGCCGCTTTTGATCTTCGCGCTCATCACCGGCGAACAGCTTCTGCCGCGCCTCACCGGCGCTCCGGTGCGGATCGAGGCGCAGGCGCAGCAATGGGAATGGACGTTCCGCTACCCCGGAAGCCATGGCGTGGCGACCAAGGGCGTGCTGCACCTGCCGGCAGGTGTGCCCATCGACGTGGTCGTCACCAGCACCGATGTCATCCACGCCTTCTGGATTCCCCGGCTCGCCGGCAAGATCGACGCGGTACCGGGACACACGAACCTGTTGCGGATCCAGGCCGACCGGCCCGGCCGCTATGAGGGGCTGTGCAACGAGTTCTGCGGCACCGGCCATACCGGGATGCGCTTCGATGTGGTCGTCCATCCCGCCGCGGACTTCCCGGCCGCCCTCGCATCCCCAGATCTCGCCGGAAAGGTGCTTCCGTGAGCCAGCCGATGGATAACAGCGCCCCGCCGTCCGCGCCGGGCGGTCCGGCCCTGAGCCTGCACCGCCAGCTCAGCGCGATCTGGGCTACCGGCCCCGGCTGGCAGCGGCTGGCGGCCGTGAACCATTCGGTGCTCGGCATCCGCTTCATGGCGACGGCGCTGGTGTTCTTCGGCATCGGCGGCGTGCTCGGCATGCTGACGCGCGTGCAACTGGCGACGCCCATGGCGACCTTCATGGATGTGGGGACCTACAATCAGGTCTTCACCATGCATGGCTCGATCATGCTGTTCCTGTTCGCCATTCCCATGCTGGAAGGCATCGCGGTCTATCTGACGCCGAAGATCCTCGGCACCCGGGACTTCGCCTTCCCGCGGCTGACCGCCTATGGCTACTGGTGCTACCTGTTCGGCGGCACCATCCTCACGCTGGCGCTGGTGGCGGGGGTGGCGCCGGACAGCGGCTGGTTCATGTACACGCCGCTCTCCTCGAACGTGTACACGCCCGGCATCAATGCCGACGTCTGGCTGCTGGGCGTGACCTTCGTCGAGATCTCGGCGCTGACGCTGGCGGTGGAGATCATCGTCTCCATCCTCACCATCCGGGCGCCGGGCATGTCGCTGGACCGGATGCCGGTCTTCGGCTGGTACATGCTCGTCACCGCCCTGATGATGGTGGTGGCCTTCCCGCCGCTGATCCTCGGCTCCATCCTGCTGGAGTGCGAACGGGCGTTCGGCCTGCCGTTCTTCGACCCGACGCGGGGCGGCGACCCGCTGCTGTGGCAGCATCTGTTCTGGCTGTTCGGCCACCCGGACGTCTACATCATCTTCCTGCCCATGGCCGGGCTGCTCTCCACCATGATCCCGGTGCTGGCCGGGACCACCCTGGTGGGCTATCGCGCCATCGTGGTCGCGATCATCGGCCTGGCGTTCATGAGCTTCGGCATCTGGGTCCACCACATGTTCACGGTGGGCATCCCGCACCTGGCGCTGGCCTTCTTCTCCACCGGCTCGGCCATCGTGGCGGTGCCGACGGCGGTGCAGCTGTTCGCGTGGCTGGTCACCCTGGCCCATGGCAAGCCGCGCTGGAACGTGCCGATGCTCTATGTCTTCGGCTTCTTCTCCACCTTCGTCATCGGCGGGCTGACCGGCGTGATGCTCGCCATCGTGCCGTTCGACTGGCAGGCCCACGACACCTATTTCGTGGTGGCCCATTTCCATTATGTGATCGCCGGCTCCGTCGCCTTCCCCCTGTTCGGGGCGCTCTATTACTGGCTGCCGCTGCTGACCGGCCGCACCGCGGTCTACAAGCTCTCGGTGCCGGCGTTCTGGCTGATCTTCGTCGGTTTCAACCTCACCTTCTTCCTCATGCATCTGGTGGGCCTGCTGGGCATGCCCCGGCGCATCTACACCTATCCCGAGGTGGAGAGCTGGACCTGGCTCAACCTCCTGTCCTCGGTGGGCGGGTTCATCATGACCATCGGCTTTGCCCTGGCGGTGATCGATCTCATCGCCCAGGTGCGCTACGGGCGCCGGGTGCGGCGCGATCCCTGGAAGGCGGCGACGCTGGAATGGGCCATGCCGATCCCGCCGGCGCCCTATGCCTTCGCCTCGATCCCCCATATCGAGACCCGCGCCGACCGGGTGGCGGTGGAGGAGGTGGGCCCGGCCCTGGCACGCGGGGAGGGCTATCTCGGCTTCACCCGCAACGGCTGGCAGGAAACCCTGGGCGTGCACATGACATCCGGCGAGCCGGAACAGGTGCTGGTGCTGCCGCGACCGACCTACCTGCCGCTGTGGACCGCGCTGTCCACCGCAGCGGCGGTGCTGCTCATGCTGGCCAAGCTCTATGCCCTGAGCGCGGGCATGGCGGCGGTCACCATCGGCCTGTTCGTCTTCGCCGCCCGGAACGCGGGGCTGAACCGGGACTACGGCCTTTTGCCCATCGGCCGGGGCCTGAGCGCGCCGGTGCACACGGAAGCCGCGTCCCCGCCGGCCTGGTGGGCGCTGATCTTCACGCTGGTGGCTGATGCGACGCTGTTCACCTCGCTGGTGTTCGGCCTGCTGTTCCTGTGGATCTCCGCACCCAACTGGCCGCCCGCGTCGGTGCCCGATACCGATCTCAGGCTGGCCCTCGCCACCATGGCGGTGCTGGGGGGCGCCACCCTGTTCGCCCGGGTGGCGTTGCGCCGGCTGGTGGGCGAGGGTGCTCCGCAGCCCTGGATCGCGCTTGCGGCGCTGGCGCTGCTGGCGGTCATCGCGGCGGTGGTGGTGCTGATCACCGGCGTCGTGCCGTCCCCGACCGCGCACGCCCTCGGCGCGACGGCCGCGGCGCTTCTGACCTTCGTGGCCATCCATGCCGGGATCGGGGTGCTGTTCCTGCTCACCGCCACCCTGCGGCTGGCCTCCGGCTACGCGTCGCCCCGGCGCGCCATCGACCTGCGCCTCAGCCGGTTGTGGATCGACTACACCGCCATCACCGGCGTGCTGGCCATCGGCCTCGTGCTGGCGCTGCCTGCCTTGGTGACCATGTTGGGAATGCGGCCGTGACGACAGCGCCCCGAGGTGAACCCGCCGACCGTCCTACCGGCGCACGCCGCATTCCGAGCCGCCAGCTGCTGTGGCTGGCTCCGGGATTCTGCATCTGGTTCAGTGCGCTCGTCTTCGTCTACGTGCTCCATTCCATGGGCTGCGCCTTCGGCTGGTCCGCCGCCACCATCCGCCTGAGCCTGAGCCTGGCCCTCATCGTCCACATCGCCCTGATCGGCATGCTCTGGCGCCTGCAGGCCAGGCGTGGCCCGAACCCGGCATTCGGTCGGGCGGGCACCTTCCTGCACTGGATCATCGTCGGGACACTGGTCTCGGCCTTGGTCAAGATCGTCTTCACCCTCGGACCGATCCTGTTCCTGACAGCGTGCACCTGAAGGCCTGAACGATGAAATACACCGTGCGGAGCATGGTCTGGATCGCTGTCTACCTGCTGTTCGTGCTGCTGCCTCTGTTGGCGCTGCTCGTGGGATCGCTGCCGCCGGCGCGCGATTTCTGGACCGAATTCTCCGCCGCCCTCGGCTATAGCGGGCTCGCCATCATGGGGCTGCAATTCGGCATCACCGCGCGCTTCCGCTATGTGACCGAGCCATGGGGCGAGGACGTCATCTACCACTTCCATCGGCGCATCTCGCTGTTCGCGGTGGCGCTGGTGCTCGTCCATCCCGCGATCATGTTCGCGGTGCAGCCCGAATTGCGCGCAATCCCCGACATTGGCGAGATACCGCTCGGCGCGGCGGCGTCCTTCATTTCGGTGGGTGCGCTGGTGGTGCTGGTGGTGACGGCGCTGTGGCGGGTGCGGCTGCGCATTCCCTATGAGTGGTGGCACCTGAGCCACATCGCCCTGGCGCTGACAGCTGTCACCGGCGGGCTGATCCATATGGTGGGCTGGGGCTTCTACCTCGCCGATCCGTGGAAGCGGGCGCTGTGGATCGGCCTCGTCCTGTTCTGGGTGGCCCTCCTGTTCTACGTGCGGCTGGTCAAGCCGCTGTTCATGCTCCGCCGCCCCTACCGGGTGAGCGAGGTGCGCCACGAGCGCGGCGACACCACCACCCTGGTGATGCGGCCGGATGGTCACCCCGGATTTCGCTTCACGCCCGGCCAGTTCGGCTGGCTGACCGTGTGGGGAAGCCCGTTCCGGATCACCGGGCATCCCTTTTCCTTCTCGTCCAGCGCGGCAGTGAGCGACGGCCGGGTGGAGATGTCCATCCGCAAGCTCGGCGACTTCACCGCCAGGATTTCCCAGGTCCCGGTGGGCCAGCGGGTCTATCTGGATGGCCCCTACGGCGCCTTCACCATCGGCAACCCGGCCGACATGCATGTGCTGATCGCCGGCGGCGTCGGCGTCACGCCCATGATGAGCATGATCCGCACCCTCGCCGACCAGGGCGACAGGCGGCCGGTGATCCTGCTCTATGGCAGCAGGGACTTCGAGCAGATCACGTTCCGCGAGGAACTCGAGGCGCTCAAGGCCCGTCTCGACCTCACGGTCGTGCACGTCCTGTCCGATCCGCCCGAAGGGTGGACCGGCGAGCGCGGCCACATCACGGCAGAGCTGCTGAAGCGGCATCTGCCTGAGCCATACGCCGCCCATGAATATTTCATCTGCGGGCCGGGCGTGATGATGGACGCCATCGAAAAGACGCTCGCCGGGCTCGGGGTGCCCATGTCGAAATACCATTCCGAACGCTACAGCTTCGTCTAGGGTCCCGCCTGTCCGGCGGGAGGCAACATTAAAGCAAGCCACTGGAGGTGACCCGATGCGCCATTTGTTCGCCGATCGGCTGGTTCTGGCAACCGGTGCCGCCGTGGTGCTTGGCGCGGCGGTGTTCGCGGTTCTGCGCGTCTTGGGTTAGCCGCGGCATCGACGCAGTCTTAAGCCCACGATCCATCACGCCGCCAGCCGCGAAAGTCCTCTCATGAGCCTCCATGCTATCGGGCTGGTCGGGATCCTCCTCAGCCTTGGCCTGCTGATCTTCCTCGCCTTCCGCGGCTTCTCGCTGCTACTGGCGGCGCCCATTGCCGCCATGCTGGCCGCCGCCTTTTCAGGCGAGCCGTTGCTCGCCAAGTGGACGCTCACCTTCATGCGGGGCACGGGCGGCTTCGTCATCAATTTCTTCCCGCTGTTCCTGCTCGGCGGCGTGTTCGGCAAGCTGATGGACGATAGCGGCGCGGCGCTCGCCATCGCGCGCGGCATCACCGGCCGGCTGGGGGAGGCGCGTGCCGTCATGGCGGTGGTGCTGGCCTGCGCGGTGCTCACCTATGGCGGCGTGAGCCTGTTCGTGGTCGCGTTCGCGGTCTTTCCGGTGGCGTCCGCCCTGTTTCGGCAGGCGGGGGTTCCCCATCGCCTGATCCCGCCGGCCATCTCGCTCGGCGCCTTCACCTTCACCATGACGGCCCTGCCGGGCACCCCGGCCATCCAGAACGCCATCCCCATGGCCTATTTCGGCACCACCCTCTTCGCCGCGCCGGGGCTGGGCCTGATCGCGACCGCGATCATTCTCGGCTTCGGACTGTGGTGGCTGCGGATGGTGGAGACGCGGGCGCGCCTTGCCGGCGAGGTCTATGGTGAAGCGCCGCCGGCGGCCACAGACGCGCAATTCATCCGCGAGCGGGCCGCGAGCGGGGACAATTTCGATCCGGCGGAGCTGACCCACGGCCATCGCAGCGCCGATCTGCCGCCCTTCCTGCTGGCGGTGTCGCCCATCCTCATCGTGCTCGCGGTCAACCTGCTGATGAGCCTGCTGGTGCTGCCGCGGGCGGATACCGGCTTCCTGGCCGAACCCCGGTTCGACACCTCGCTACCGGCGGTCAGCGGGGTGTGGTCGGTGGTCACTGCGCTGGCTGCGGCCTCCCTGGCCCTGGTGCTGATGGCGTGGCGGCGCCTGCCGGACCTGCGCCAGACCCTCGACGCCGGCGCCAACGCCTCGGTGCTGCCGGTTCTCAATACGGCGAGCCTGGTGGGGTTTGGCGCCGTGGTCGCGGCGCTTCCCGCCTTCGCGGTGGTCCGTGACGGCTTTCTGGCGGTGCCGGGCGGGCCGATGGTGTCCATTGCAGTTGCCGCGAACGTCATGGGCGGCATCACCGGCTCGGCCTCCGGCGGGTTGACCATCGCCCTGAACGCCCTGGGCGAGACCTATGCCCAGCTTGCCGCCGCGGCCGGCATCCATCCCGAGCTGATGCACCGCATCGCCGCCATCAGTTCCGGCGCCCTTGCCATGCTGCCGCACAACGGCGCCGTGGTGACCTTGCTCGGCATCTGCGGCGCCACCCACCGCGGCAGCTATCGCGAGATCATGATGGTGGGGCTGGTTGGCCCGCTGCTCGCGCTGGTGGCCGTGATCGGGCTCGGGAAGCTCATCGGCGCCTTCTGAGGGCGCCGAACTCGCTCGCGGCCCTCCATCTGCGCCCAGGCCCTGCGGCCGCGCCTACGCCCTGTTGTCGGCATTTGGGTCTTAAGCAGGCATTCGAGCCGAGTTTCGCCTTCAATTTCAGCACCAAACTGCCGAAATATAAGCATAAGCGCAATTTTTGCTCATATAAACGGGTCGATATTGCCAGATTTAACGATCGTGACGACGCTCCGAACGTTGAATATAATATTGAATTGACTGCACTCGTGCCAGATTGAATATGTCTCATTTGATGTCTGGCCTCGTGTCGGCTTCTTACCGGGGAGATTGCTATGGGTATGCAGTCGATGGTCGATTTCAAGTGGCCGGGCCTCGCGCGCCCGGACGGCGAGCGCATCACCATGAACAGCGGCGCTTTCATCGCTGTCGATCGCTACAGGGACATCGGCTACGATCCCATCTACCGGCCGCAGGCCCTTTATCACCGCGCCCTGGAAGGTCTTCGCGCCAACAACGACGCTTTCCTGCTGCAGGAAGTGGCGACCAATCTTCCCATCTATCGCGACGATACCGGTCCGACGGATTTTCATCTTCATCTTCCGCCGGGTGGATTCCAGCTCGTCCTCGTCACCTCGGGCCTGTTCACGTTCGACTATGACGGCCAGATCCACTATGTCGGCCCCGGCGCGGTGATGCTGCAGAGCGCCATCGTGCACCGCCAGCTATTCTACACCTGGGCCGGCCTGTCGACGGAAGAGAACCTGCGGACGCCGCAATCGGTGGTGCCCGATCCGCTGTGCATGGGCTATTCGGGCAAGTTCCTCGAAGCCTTCATCACCGATCCGACCACTTTCCCCAATCCGACCGTGGTCGGATCGGAACACATCAAGGAAGACGAGACCCCCCGCACGGCGTGGAAGCACCCGCTGCACAACCGTCCGGCCGGCGCCGGTTTCTGGTTCCAGGACCCGTTGGCGCTGGATGCGCTGTTCCGGCCGTACCCCTCCGATGCCGCGGATGGCTCGGTCAAGTCGGCGTCGCCGGTGCATGTGCGCGATCTGGGCATCGAGACGCCCAGCGGCAACCTCGTGACGGGCCACATCATCGCCACCGACCCGCGCGGCGCATCGCTTCTTCCGAAAAATGGCTCCGCGAAGGCGGACGCCGAGGGGCTCGCCAAGGGGGAGGTCGTCATCTACCGCATCATCCGGGGCACCGCCGCCTTCGCGGACGGGTCCGGCAAGCCGCTGGAGCTGGCCACCGGCGACACGGTGACCGCCGGCAAGGGCGCCATCCGGCTCACGGACGTGGGCGAGGATACCCAGATCCTGCGCCTCGGCCTCCTCAAGGGCATTGAGGACCTCAAGATGTGGACCCCCACCCAGCGCGACGAGATCGACGCCCTGGCAGGCCAGATCATCACCCGCGCGGACCTGCGCAGCGACAGGGTAGCCGGCAAGCCCGTGGGCTACCTGTACGAGTAGGCGGACCATCGCACCTTTCATCTGACTGCGAAGGTGTGTTGCCCAAGATCGATATCCGGGGCAATGCCTTTGCGGCGTAGAACAAGCGGGCGAGGCTGCTGGCGTCTCAGACAGACCAGCGCTCCTCAGGATGCGCCTCGCCTTGGGAAAAGGACGACACGGAGTGACCATGGCAAGTGGGACCGAAGCCCGGGTGGAACGCGCCGGGCTGCAAATCGCGCGTACTCTGCACGACTTCATTGAAACCGAGGCATTGCCCGGCAGCGGCATTGATGCGGACGTCTACTGGGAGGGCCTTTCTGCCATCGCCCACGACCTGGCGCCGCGCAACCGCGAACTACTGGCGCGGCGCGAGGAGCTGCAGAAGACGCTGGACCAGTGGTATCGCGACAATGGCGCCCCGCTCGATCTGGAGGCCTACAAGGCGTTCCTGACGCAGATCGGCTATCTGGTGCCGGAAGGGCCCGCCTTCAGCGTGACCACGGCCAATGTGGACCCGGAGATCGCCGAAGTGGCCGGCCCGCAGCTGGTGGTGCCGGTGATGAACGCGCGCTACGCGCTGAATGCCGCCAATGCGCGCTGGGGCTCGCTCTATGACGCGCTCTATGGCACCGACGCCATTCCCGAGGCCGACGGCGCCGAGAAGGGCAAGGGCTACAATCCCGTCCGCGGCGCGAAGGTCATCGCCTGGGGCCGCGCGTTCCTTGATGAGAGCGCGCCGCTGAAGGCCGGTTCCTGGGCCGATGCCGGTCCGCTGTCCGTGAAGGACGGCGCCCTGGTGGTCGGCGCGACCGGCCTCGCGGACCCGGCCCAGTTCGCCGGCTATCGCGGCGAGGCATCCGCGCCGTCCGCCGTGCTGCTGAAGAAGAACGGCCTCCATGTGGAGATCGTGGTGGATCGCACCAGCGTCATCGGCAAGGACGATGCCGCCGGCATTTCCGACCTCGTGCTGGAAGCAGCCCTCACCACCATCCAGGACTGCGAGGATTCCGTCGCGGCTGTCGATGCCGAGGACAAGGTCGCGGTCTACCGCAACTGGCTCGGCCTGATGAGTGGCGACCTCAAGGAGGAGATCGCCAAGGGAGACCGCATCTTCACCCGCAGCCTGAACGCCGACCGGGAATACACCGCGCCGGACGGCTGCACGCTGGTGCTGCCGGGCCGCTCGCTCATGCTGGTGCGCAACGTGGGGCACCTCATGACCAATCCGGCCATCCTGCTGAAGGACGGCTCGGAAATCCCCGAGGGCATCATGGATGCCGCCGTCACCGCGCTCATCGCCCTGCGGGACATCGGCCCCGGCGGCCGCCGCGCCAACAGCCGTGCCGGCTCCATGTATGTGGTCAAGCCCAAGATGCATGGGCCGGCCGAGGTGGCGTTCGCGGTGGAGATCTTCGACCGTGTCGAGGACTTGCTGGGCCTGCCCCGCGACACCATCAAGATGGGCATCATGGACGAGGAGCGCCGCACCACGGTGAACCTGAAGGAAAGCATCCGCGCCGCATCGAGCCGGGTCGCCTTCATCAACACCGGCTTCCTCGACCGCACCGGCGACGAGATCCACACCTCCATGGAAGCCGGCCCCATGGTCCGCAAGGGCGACATGAAGCAGGCCGCCTGGATCAGCGCCTACGAAGCCCGCAACGTGGACGTCGGCCTGGAGTGCGGCCTTGCCGGCCATGCCCAGATCGGCAAGGGCATGTGGGCCATGCCGGACCTCATGGCGGCCATGCTGGAGCAGAAGATCGCCCATCCCAAGGCCGGCGCCAACACCGCCTGGGTGCCGTCGCCCACCGCCGCGACCCTGCACGCCACCCACTATCACAAGATCGACGTGCACGCGGTGCAGGCCGCGCTGCGCAGCCGTCCGAAGGCGAAGCTGGACGATCTCCTGACCATCCCGGTCGCGGTGCGCCCCAACTGGACGCCTGAGGACATCCAGCACGAGCTGGACAACAATGCCCAGGGCATCCTCGGCTATGTGGTGCGCTGGGTGGACCAGGGCGTGGGCTGCTCCAAGGTGCCGGACATCCATGACGTGGGCCTGATGGAGGACCGCGCGACGCTGCGCATCTCGTCCCAGCACATCGCCAACTGGCTACGCCATGGCGTGTGCAGCGAAGCGCAGGTGCTGGAGACCCTGAAGCGCATGGCGGCGGTGGTGGACCGGCAGAATGCGGGGGATCCGCTCTACCAGCCCATGGCGCCGGACTTCGATTCCATCGCCTTCCAGGCCGCCTGCGACCTCGTCTTCAAGGGCCGCGAGCAGCCGAGCGGCTACACCGAGCCGCTGCTCCACCAGCGCCGGCTGGAGCTGAAGGCGCAGATCGCCGCCGCCTGACGTGGGCCTGACAAGGCTTCCAAACCTGAACCGGAGCGCGACGCTGCCGCCGCGCTCCGGTCGTTCGTGTGAACCCTGTTCGTCGGCGCAGGTCGCGCCAATGGATCGCGCCGATGGGTCGCGCGGGGCGTCGTGGCTTGGTATGGAACCATCGGCACCCTCAAGATGCCCTCACGCGGAACATCCCATGCGCGCGCTTGCAAAGACTTTTGCCCCGGCCCGTTTTTCGCCGGCCCGTTTTGCCCCGGTCCTTGCCGCGGTCGCCATCCTCGCCCAGGTCCAGGGCGCCCGGGCGGACGACTGCCAGACCATCTACAACGCCTATGAGGCCCTCTCCAAGGCGCCGGCCTATCGGCAGACCATGGCTTTCGCCGGGGTCCCACCCATGGAACTGATCGCCGTGGGCGACGCCATCTACATGAAGCACGGTCCGAGCTGGCAGAAGATGCCGGTGGAGCCGGGCATGCGCGCGAACATGCAGAAGCAGACCATGCCCAGTGCAGCCGCGCTCAAGGCGTGCAGCCGGGTCGGCACCGAGACCGTACGCGGGCAGCCGGCGACCATCTATCAATATACGCCGCCGCCCCTGGAGGGAGCAGGTCCCCTCGGCCCGCAGCGGGTGTGGATCGGCGACAAGGGCCTGCCCCTGCGCATGACCTCGGAGCAGGAGAACACCGACGTCAACCTGTTCTACGAGAACGTGGTCGCGCCGATCCCGTAGCGTTGTGCCCGGCCGGGGTGCCCGGCCGGGCCTCAATTGCGCCCGGCGGCGAACACCTGGATCGGCAGCTGGAAGGGCGCGGCGACCACCGTGCCCACCGCCCCGCCCACGGCCTGGACCGCGGTTGCGCCGGGCGTGACATCGTCGGAGATGCTCTGGCCGGCCATCAGCCGGTCGCCGAGCAGGCGCACCATGTCGGGCTGGGTGGCGAACTTGCTGTGGTTGAGCGCGTCGCCGCCCTGCAAGGCGGTGAGATCCAGCACCACGATGCCCGTCGCCTGTTCGAGGCGGGAGCTGTAGGCGGGGTTGGTCAGGTCCACCGCGCCCACCCGCGTCACCTGTCCCGAAAGCAGGCGCGACACGCCCAGGGCCTGGTCGTTGCGGGAGACGAAGAGGGTCAGGTGCGGCCGCTTCGGCCCCAGATCCTGCACCTGCCGCTCGAACACGTCGATGTCGAGGTCGGGGGAGGCCAGCACCACATTGGTGATCTTGGCCGGCACCCGCCCTTCGCTCAGGGCGAGCTGGCGCAGCGACTCCATGGCGAGCCAGGCGCCCATGGAATGGGCGAGCACCACCACCTCGTCCACCTGCGGGCTCTTGACCGCGGACGAGAGCACATAGGCGAGGTCCGAGCGCGAGAAATTGGCGCTTTCCCGGTCGTAGAGATAGTCGGTGATCCGCCCACGGGACGGCCAGGTGAACAGCACCGGCATGTAATCGGCGCTGGTATCGTGGATGAACTGGGCAAAGCGGAACACCGACGCATCAAAGCGGGTGTTGAAGCCGTGGACGAAGATGAGCACCCGGTGCTTGGCGCGCGGCTGCTGCTTGTACCAGGACATGACCTGTTTGTTGGGTATGGGATCGACCCGCGTCACCGCGAATTCCCGCGCCGGGTCCGCCGGCACCCGGCTCGGCCATTGGATCGAGCCCACCTCGCGGTTGGGCGGGATGGAAACCACGATGTTGGTGAAGGCGAGGCCATCGCCCCGCTCGCCGGTGAAGAGCACGCCCTCCGCATCGCTCGGCGCGCGGGTGGTGGCCACCAGCATGTCGACCTTGCCGGCAGGGGGCACGTCGAGCGCCACCGGAACCAGCAGGCCCTCGGGACGCCCACAGCCGGCGAGTGCCAGGATCATCAGTGGCGCCAGCAGGCGGGTCCACGCCGATGCCCGTCGCCTTGAAACACCAGCACCGTCCACTGCTGCCGCCTTTGGTTTCGAAAGGCCCCGCCAGCCTTATATTCCGGTACCCCTTTTAAGGGATGAAAAGCACAAGGCAAGCAGGGGAAATATGACACCCGCGGAGCGTCACTCCATGGTGAACGCCTGCGAAAGGCGTCGCCCCGGCCTTTCCAGCCTGGAGGCAGGTTGTCGCGGCCGTAACGGCAACCCGCCTGGGGCTTCGGGCGCGAGCCCGGGTGATGCCCTTCCGCCGATTGCTCGCAGGTCTTAAGGTCGCCGCGAAAATCAACGTTGGAATACCATATGCCAAAGACCGTCACGCTCCCCAACGGCGAAATCGTGCCGGCCCTCGGCCAGGGCACCTGGTACATGGGCGAGAGCGCGTCGGCGCGGGCAGGGGAGGTGGCTGCCCTGCGGGCGGGGCTCGACCTCGGCCTCACGCTCATCGACACCGCCGAGATGTATGCGGACGGCGGCGCGGAAGAGATTGTAGGCGAGGCCATGGCCGGCCGGCGCGACGAGGTGTTCCTCGTCAGCAAGGTGTATCCCCACAATGCCAGCCGGGCCGGGGTCCAGGCCGCCTGCGAGCGCAGCCTGAAGCGGCTGAAGACCGATGTGATCGACCTCTATCTCCTGCACTGGCGCGGCAGCCACCCGCTGAAGGAGACCATCGCCGGGTTCGAGGCGCTGCAGGCGGCGGGCAAGGTCCGCATGTGGGGCGTCAGCAATCTCGACACCGACGACATGGAGGAACTGCTGGCGGCACCGGGCGGGCGCGCCTGCGCCGCCAACCAGGTGCTTTACAATCCCAGCCGCAGGGGGCCGGAATTCGACCTGCTGCCCTTCCTCGCCGATGCCGGCATTCCGGCCATGGCCTACAGCCCCATCGAGCAGGCCCGCCTGCCACGGGGCGGAGCGCTGGGTGCGGTGGCGAAGAAGCACGGCGTGGACCCGTTCCAGGTGGCGCTCGCCTGGGTGATGCGGGCCGGCAACGTGATCGCCATCCCCAAGGCGAGCCGCATCGCCCATGTCCAGATGAACGTAGCGGCCCGCGACCTCGTGCTCGATGCGGAGGATCTTGCCACCATCGACCGCGCCTTCCCCGCGCCCCGCCGTAAGGTGGGGCTGGAGATGCTTTAGAGCGTTTTCGAGCGAAGTGGATCCCGGTTCGCGTGAAGAAAACACGTTAAAACAGAAATCTGGAGTGCGTTCCGTCAGCCGGTGCGAACGGAAGGCACTCCAGGCCCCGGGCCACGCCTGTCGGCGCGGGTCTTCGAGCCGTGATGGAACTGGGGCGGGGCTGCGGCGTTGACGCCAGATCGGAGAACGGCTGGAGGGCCGCATCCCTGAAAGGGGAGTTTCCGCCATGTCCCATACCATCCATCGCCACGCGTCCGGCGCCGCGAGCCTCGGCATCGCGGTGGCCATCGCCTGCCTGCCCGCGTGGTCCGGCCCGGCGCAAGCCCAGTCCCCCGCGCAGGGCATGACCCGCTCGGTGAGCGCCGAGGAGACTTATCGCGACATCGAGCAGACTCTCGGTCTCGTGCCGAGCTTCTTCAAGGCGTTCCCCGATGCGGGCATCGCCGGAGCCTGGGCCGAGTTCAAGGCGGTTCAGCTCAATCCGCAGACCCAGCTGTCCGGCAAGGAGAAGGAACTGATCGGGCTCGCGGTCGCGGCGCAGGTGCCCTGCCACTATTGCGTCTATTTCCACACTGCAGCGGCCCGCCTTCACGGGGCGAGCGAAGCGGAAATCCGCGAGGCCGTCGCCATGGCCGCCATCACGCGCCACTGGAGCACCGTGCTGAACGGCATGCAGGTGGACGAGGAGCAGTTCATGAAGGAGACCGACACCGCCATGGCCATGGCCGCCGCGAAGATGAAGGCCGGCGCGGCACCGACCCCGGCCACGGGCCACTAGGGCGTTTGCACGCGAAGCGGATGCTGGGTCGCTCGAAGAAAGCGCTCTAGCATGTAGGCGAGAGGTCGCCGCGGCGGGGCAGGGACGAGGCCTCGGCGATCACCACCACGTCGGCCTCCGGGATGGCCGCTTCCAGCGCGGAGCGCAGGCCGGTGGTCACTGTGCTCACATCGGCGATGGTCCGGCTCGGCGCGAAACCCAGGGTGATCTCCACATGGGCCACCGTGCCGGACTTGCGCGTGCGCACGGCAGCGAGTTGCTCATACTGGTCGAAGAAGGCGGCGAGCGCGCTGTTCACCTTCACCTGCACTGGCTCGGCGAGGGCCCGGTCCAGCAGGTCGGGCAGGGATTCGGAGATCATCCGCCCGCCCAACACCAGCATGAAGGCCGCGCCCACGAGGCCGCCGAAATCATCGGCCATCTCGGCCAGCGCCGTATCGGGCATCAGCACGTCGACGAGGACGCAGGTCACCACGGTGACCGAGGCCGCTGCCTTGGCCATGCGCGCCCGGAACTGGGACAGGACGATGATGGACGTGCCCGCACGGGTGGCACGCCACAGCGGGAGCAGCGGAATGAGGTTGGCCGCAAGATTGGCCAGCACCAGCACCATGGCGGCGGCCGCCCAGAACGGCGCCAGAGGCACCGGCTCCGAGGACTGCAGCACCTTCACCAGCACGAACACCGCCGCGAGCACCAGCAGCGCGCCGATGACGATGGAGAACATGCGCTCCAGCTTGCCGACGCCGAAATCGTAGAAATGCACCTGGCCGCGATGCACGGCGCGCAGCGCCATATAGGCGGTGCCTTCCACCAGCAGCAGCAGGCCGCCGCGCAGGATTTCCGCCAGCATGGCGAGGGAGCCGGTGTAAGCCGTCGTCACCGCATAGGGCAGGAACAGGCCGAGATCGAGCAGGACCGCCAGCAGGACGGCGTGTTCCTTCTGCCGGTCCGTGACGCTCGGGATACGCATGGCAACGACTCGCGGGAGGAAATTTCGAGCGGCAACGGTAAGCCATGGCGGTACGGACGTAAAACGGAAGGGTGTCTTACCGATCGCCGCCGCGCATCAGCAGGCGGTCGCCGCGGAACTCGAAGGCCTGGAGCCGCGACAGGAAGCTCATGCCGAGCAGGCTGGTGCGCAGCATACCGGGCGGGGAGACGAGGGCCGGCACGTGGCGCTCCACGATGCCGCCGATGATGATGTTGTCGAGCACCACGCCGGCCGCGCGGGTGCGTCCGCCGGCGGTGTCCACCGGCACGTCGTATTTCAGGAAGTCCACCGGCAGGCCGGCGGCTTTCGCCGCCTCGTGGGTCAGCACCACGGAGGAGGCGCCGGTATCCACCAGCATGTTCACGCTGGTGCCATTGATGGCGGCGCGTACGCCGAAGTCGCCGCCGCTCGCGCGCGTCACCTCCACCGCGACGCTGCCCGACTGGGCGACGTTCACCGCATAGCCCGGCGCCACTTCCGCCAGCACCCGCTGGCCCACCTGCTTCAAGGGCTCGCGATAGGTGTAGCCGAGGGCGAGGAGGCCGGCGAGCACCAGCCAGAAGGCGGCAGCCATGAGGGATTCGCCGATGCGGCCGCGCACCACCGACCACAGCCCCGCGCCGATGAAGACCGCGATGGCGAGCTGGCTCACCAGCGCGCCGAACTGGTTGAGATCGATGCCCGCCACCTGGCCCTGCTCGTGATGGACGGCAAGCACCACCACCCCGCCGAGCAGGCCGAGCAGCAGGATCCACAGGAGCCGGTCGCTGCGCATGGCTTCAGTCCGGAACACAATCGCGCGCGTCCACCCGCAATCGGGCGATGCGCTGGGGCAGGGTTGCCATGATGGCGGCGCGCGTGTCGGGCGAATAGGACATCCAAGAGCCGATCTCGCGCAGCGAGCGGCCGCAGCCGAGGCACAGCCCACTCAAGGGCTCGATGGTGCACAGCTTCACGCACGGTGTCGCGATGGCGTCCGTGTCAGGCGTCTGCAGTGGCGTTCCTGGCGGTCTCAACGTCAAGGGCGCGGCGCTCGTTCGGTTCGATCAACGCAAGCCGGGGGCGACTCGCGCGTCGCCTCACCTGCCGGGAAAGATAAGCACACCGAGGAGGAAGACAATCACCGCCACCTGCTGGGTGGCGCCGGCCACGTCCCCGGTCTGCCCGCCGATGAGCCGGCTCGACAGCCGCATCATGGCGAACAGCGCCACCAGCGGCGCGATGAGGCCCGCGAAGGCGGTGCTGATGCCGAAGCTTGGCACCAGGACGACCACCACCAGCAGCGCGGCGACGAGGCCGCAGGCAAGGCCCGCCGCTTCCGAGGGGCGTCCGAATGAGGCGCCTGCGCCATCGGTGCGGGCGGGGGGCAGGGCAAGGAGCAGCAGCACCCCCGCCGCCCGCGAGGCCGCCTCCGCCACCACCAGAGCAAGCCCTGCCCGGAACATTCCGGCCGACATCACGAGGGCCTCCAGCGCCGCCACCCGCAGCAGCAGGGCCAGGATGAGGGCGCAGCCGCCATAGGTGCCGATGCGGCTGTCGCGCATGATGGCGAGGCACTGGGCCTTGTCCCGCCCGCCGCCGAGGCCGTCCGCGGTGTCGGCCAGTCCATCCTCGTGGAAGGCGCCGGTGGCCAGCACCAGGACGGTGACCGCCAGAACCGCTGCCAGGAACGCCGGCAGCTTCAGCGCCAGAGCCCCCACCAGCACCACGGCGCCGATGAGCCCGATGACCGCGCCCGCCAAGGGAATGGCATAGGCGATGCGGTTGAGGCTGGGCACGGCGAAGGCGTCGGGGTCGTCGCGTCCGCCGGGAATGGGCAGCCGCGAATAGAAGCGCAGGGCGGCGACGAGGTCTTGTGCGATCCGATCGAGCTGCATGGCGTTCCGGCTGGCCGTGGCGGGGCGCGCCGGGCAGAGCCCGCCGCCCGCCCTTGGGAGCCTGTCTTGCGGCCGGGGTCAAGGGGCGGGATCATCGCGATGGCCTCGGGCTCGTGTGCCGGACCAGCGACGGCGAAGCCGGAGCGCCGAGCCGGCACCCAGGAGACAAGTCCTGCGCAGCAGGCAATGGCTTCAACGGTTGAAGAGGTAGGCTGCGCCTGCAGCGGACTCCCGCGCTGGGCCCCGGCTGTCCTTGCGCTGCCGCTTCAGCCGGCCGGGGCACGAGCCCCCCGCGCCAGCGCGCCCCACTGGCCAAACCACGCCCCTTGCCCCTATATGCCGGGCACGGACGGGCCTTCTGGCCCGGCCGACGCCGTGCTTTGGAGGCATCGAGATCATGACCGGCTTAACGAGGTCCAGCGACGGTCTGGACGAGCGCCGCCGCCGCATCCTGTTCCGCGCCTGGCATCGCGGCATGCGCGAGATGGACCTCATCCTGGGCGGCTTCGCCAATGTGGAGATCGAGGCCCTCTCCGACGCCGAGCTCGACGCCTTCGAAGAGTTGCTGGAGCCCGAGGACCAGAAGGTCTTCTCCTGGATCAGCGGCAGCGAGCCGACACCGGCCGAATTCGACACCCCGCTGTTCCGCAAGATCTGCGACTTCCATCTGTCCGGACGCGGCCTGCCGGCCTGACCGCGCCACGCCGCCTGCTTTTGATCCCGGAGTACCCTCGTGAAGCGTCCCCAGCTCCTTGCCGATGCGCTGGCCGAAGGCCGGCCGCTCATCCTCTCCCGCGTCGCGGACGGCATGGAGGGCATGGTGGTGGCGGACCTCGCCCGCTCCCTGGCCGGGCGAAAAAATGCGCCGTGGCCGAGCCTCACCGTGATCTGCCGGGATGGCCAGCGCATGGCGGCGCTGGAGCGGGGCCTGGCCTTCTTCGCGCCGGAGCTGGAGGTGCTGAGCTTCCCCTCGTGGGATTGCCTGCCTTATGACCGCGCCTCGCCCAACCCGTCCATTCTGGCCCGGCGCATGGCGACCCTGGCGAAACTTGCCCGCGTCAAGGGCGGCGCTGCCAGCGTGCTGCTGACCACCGTGAACGCCACGGTGCAGCGGGTGCCGGCCAAGGGGCTGGTGGCGGCGCAATCGCTGGTCGCCGCGCCGGGCAATACCATCGACCTCGAGGGCGTGACCCAATGGGCCGAGCAGAACGGCTTCCTGCGCACCTCCACCGTGCGTGACACCGGTGAATATGCGGTGCGCGGCGGCCTCATAGACCTGTTCCCGCCGGGCCTCGACGCGCCCATCCGGCTCGATTTCTTCGGCGACACGCTGGAGACCATCCGCGCCTTCGATCCCGAGACCCAGCGCACCACCGGTCAGGTCCGCTCCCTGGAACTGGTGCCCATGGCCGAGTTCCAGCTCACCACCGACACCATGCGCCGCTTCCGCATGGCCTATGTGGCGGAGTTCGGCGCGGCCCGGAAGGGCGACACCCTCTATGAGGCGGTGAGCGAAGGCCGCCGCCACGCCGGCATGGAACACTGGCTGCCCCTGTTCCACGAGCGCATGGACACGCTGTTCGATTATCTGGAGGGCGGCACGCTGCTGCTCGACCCCCTGGCGGAAGAGGCAGGCGGCGAGCGCATCGCCCAGATCGCCGACTATTACGACGCTCGGAAGGGCGGGCAGGAGCTGGGCGGCGGCACCATCTACAATCCGCTGCCGGCGGACCGGCTCTATCTGGCCGGTCCGGAATGGAACAAGCGGTTGGCCCGCCACAGCCTCGCTCGCCTCAGCCCCTTCGCCGCGCCGGAAGGGGCGGACGCCCGCGTCATCGATCTCGGGGGCGTGCAGGGCCGCTCGTTTGCCGCCGAGCGGGCGGAGCCGGAGGCCAATGTCTTCGATGCCGCCATCACCCATGTGCGCGAGCTGCAGAAGTCCAAGAAGGTCATCCTCGCCGGCTGGTCCGAGGGCTCGCGGGAGCGGCTGGGCACGGTGCTGGCCGATCACGGGCTGAAGGGCCTCGCCGCCATCTCCCGCTTCGACAGCCTCGCCGCCTTGCCCAAGACCCAGGCGGCGCTGGCCGTGTTTGGGCTGGAGGCGGGGTTCGAGACGCCGGACTTTGCCGTCATCGGCGAGCAGGACATCCTCGGCGACCGGCTGGTGCGCCCCAAGCGCAAGGCGCGCCGCCCGCAGGACGTGCTCACGGAGCTGACCGCGCTCACCGCCGGCGATCTTGTGGTGCATGTGGACCACGGCATCGGCCGCTTCATCGGCCTGAAGACCGTGGAGGCCATGGGCGCCCCCCACGACTGCCTGGAGATCCACTACGCCGGCGGCGACAAGCTGTTCCTGCCGGTGGAAAATCTCGAACTCCTGAGCCGCTACGGCTCGGAGGATACCGAAGCCCAGCTCGACAAGCTGGGCGGCGGCGCGTGGCAGGCGCGCAAGGCGCGGATGAAGAAGCGCATCCGCGAGATGGCGTCCGAGCTCATCAAGATCGCCGCCCAGCGCCAGCTCGGCGAGGCGCCCAAGCTGGTGCCGGCCATGGGCCTCTACGACGAGTTCCGCGCCCGCTTCCCCTATGAGGAGACCGACGACCAGGACGCCGCCATCGATGCGGTGCTGGACGACCTCGCCTCCGGCCACCCCATGGACCGGCTGATCTGCGGCGACGTGGGCTTCGGCAAGACGGAAGTGGCCCTGCGTGCGGCCTTCGCCGTGGCGCTCTCGGGCAAGCAGGTGGCGGTGGTGGTGCCCACCACGCTGCTCGCCCGCCAGCATCACAAGACCTTCTCCGAGCGCTTCAAGGGCCTGCCGGTGAACGTGGCCCAGGCCTCGCGCATGGTGACGGGCAAGGACCTCACCGCCGTGAAGAAGGGCATCGCCGACGGCACCGTGGACATCGTGGTGGGTACCCACGCCTTGCTCGGCAAGGCCATCAGCTTCAAGGACCTCGGCCTCGTCATCGTGGACGAGGAGCAGCATTTCGGCGTCTCCCACAAGGAGCGGCTGAAGCAGCTGCGCGCCGAGGTGCATGTGCTGACCCTCACCGCCACCCCCATCCCCCGCACCCTGCAACTGGCCATGACCGGGGTGCGCGAGCTTTCCATCATCGCCACGCCACCGGTGGACCGGCTTGCGGTGCGCACCTTCATCACGCCGTTCGATCCGCTGGTGGTGCGCGAGGCGCTGTTGCGCGAGCGTTACCGCGGCGGCCAGAGCTTCTATGTGGTGCCGCGCATCGAGGATCTGGCGGAGGTGCGCGAGTTCCTCGCCGCATCCGTGCCGGAGGTGAAGGTGGCGGTGGCCCATGGCCAGCTCGCCGCCGGGGCGCTCGAAGACATCATGACCGCCTTCTACGATGGCCAGTACGACGTGCTGCTCTCCACCACCATCGTGGAATCCGGCCTCGACGTGCCCAATGCCAACACGCTGATCGTGCACCGGGCCGACATGTTCGGCCTCGCCCAGCTCTACCAGCTGCGCGGCCGCGTGGGCCGGGCCAAGGCGCGGGCCTATGCCATCTTCACCGTGCCGGCGTCGAAGCCCATGACGGTGCAGGCGGAGCGGCGGCTGAAAGTGCTGCAATCGCTGGAGACGCTGGGCGCCGGCTTCCAGCTGGCGAGCCATGACCTCGATATCCGCGGTGCCGGCAATCTGCTCGGCGACGAGCAGTCCGGCCATATCAAGGAAGTGGGCTACGAGCTGTACCAGGAGATGCTGCAGGAGGCGATCGCCCACCTCAAGGCCGGCATCACCGACTATGTGGACGACAAGTGGTCGCCCAACATCACCATCGGCATGCCGGTGCTGATTCCCGAGGACTATGTGGGCGACCTGCACGTGCGCCTCGCCCTCTACCGCCGCCTCGCGGACATCCAGGACGACGGCGAGATCGACGCCTTCGGGGCGGAGCTGGTGGACCGCTTCGGCCCCACGCCGGAGGAGGTGGGCCAGCTCTTGAAGCTCACCCAGATCAAGGCGCTGGCCCGCAAGGCCAATGTGGAGAAAGTGGACGCCGGCCCCAAGGGCGTGGTGCTGGGCTTCCGCGACAACGAGTTCGCCGACCCCTCAGGCCTCGTGAAGCTCATCGGGCAGGAGGGCAACCAGGCCAAGGTGCGGCCCGACTTCAAGGTGGTGTTCCTGCGCGACTGGTCCACCGCAGAGGCCCGGCTGAAGGGCACGCTGGTGGTGCTGAAGAAGCTCGCCGCGCTGGCCGGCAAGAAGGCGCTCTGAAAGGGGGCTCCGGGGGCCGGCCTTCCGGCTCTCATCCCGGACATGAAAAGACCCGCCGGGGCAGTGCCGCGGCGGGTCTTGTTGTTCTGTCGCTCCGGCTATGCCGGGAGGCTTTCGGTCTACTTGACGCCGAGCACGCCACCGACCGCGCCGCCCACGGCGCCGACCGTGCCGCCGACCACAGCACCTACGGGGCCAGCCGCCTTCTCGCCGGCGCGGGCACCTTCCTTGGCGCCTTCGCCGGTGCCCTTCACGCCGCCGGCCACGCCGCCGGTGACGGCGCCGCCGACACCACCCACCGTTCCGCCTACGGCCGTGCCAACCGGCCCGGCCGCCTTGTCGCCCACTTCGGCACCCTTGTTGGCGCCCTGTTCGGCGCCCTTGACCAGGCCCTGCGCTGACACGGCGGTGGAGCCCAGCGCCAGAACGAGGGCTGCCGCGACAATGGTCGTCTTCATGACTGATCCTTTCGTGCTCGACACTTCCCGATGGCCGGACGGACATGCCATCCCGGCCGGGCTCGCGACCTTACGGGCATTTTGGTCTGCTCTCCCTGCTCAACCATAGCGTGCCCGAGGGGCACCCGCCATGGTGTCAGGGGAGGGATCAGCGGGAGTTGAAGGGTCAGGATCGGTACCGCACGGGCGGAACCTGCCGCGCAAAACGAAACGGCCGGGCACAGGGCCCGGCCGTTCCATCTCTATTCACCGCCCAGGCAAACCGGCTGTTGCCGGTTTGCATTACGCAAAGACTCGCCGGGCGGCGTCAGAGGTGTGCCCTACCTCAGAAGTCCATGCCGCCGCCCGGCATGGCCGGGGCCGCGGGGGCGTTCTTCTTCGGCAGCTCGGCGATGAGCGCCTCGGTGGTGATCAGCAGGCCGGAGATGGAGGCGGCGTCCTGCAGCGCGGTGCGCACGACCTTGGTGGGGTCGATGATGCCGGACTTCACCATGTCCACATATTCGCCGGTCTGGGCGTTGTAGCCGAAGCTGTAGTCCGAGGACTCCAGGATCTTGCCCACCACCACGGAGCCGTCGTCGCCCGCATTCTGGACGATCTGGCGGGCCGGAGCCTGGATGGCGCGGCGGACGATCTCGATGCCGGTCTTCTGGTCGGCGTTATCGACCTTCAGGCCTTCGAGCGCCTTGATGGAGCGCAGCAGGGCCACGCCGCCGCCGGGGACGATGCCTTCTTCCACCGCGGCGCGGGTGGCGTGCAGGGCGTCGTCGACGCGGTCCTTCTTCTCCTTGACTTCCACTTCCGTGGAGCCGCCCACGCGCACCACGGCGACGCCGCCGGCGAGCTTGGCAAGGCGCTCCTGCGCCTTTTCACGGTCGTAGTCGGAGGTGGTGGTCTCGATCTGGGCGCGGATCTGGGCGATGCGGGCCTCGATGTCGGCCTTGTCGCCGGAGCCGTCGACGATGGTGGTGTTCTCCTTCTCGATCACCACCTTCTTGGCGCGGCCGAGCATGGAGAGGTTCACGCTGTCGAGCTTGATGCCGAGATCGTCGGAGATCACGGTGCCGCCGGTCAGGATCGCGATGTCCTGCAGCATGGCCTTGCGGCGGTCGCCGAAGCCGGGAGCCTTCACCGCCGCGACCTTCAGGCCGCCGCGCAGCTTGTTCACCACGAGGGTGGCCAGCGCCTCGCCTTCCACGTCCTCGGCGATGATCAGCAGCGGACGGGCCGACTGCACCACCGCCTCGAGCACGGGCAGAAGCTCCTGGAGACCGGACAGCTTCTTCTCGTTGATGAGGATGTAGGGCTCCTCGAACTCAACGCGCATCTTCTCGGCGTTGGTCACGAAGTAGGGCGAGAGGTAGCCGCGATCGAACTGCATGCCCTCGACCACGTCGAGCTCGGTCTCGGCGGTCTTGGCTTCCTCGACGGTGATGACGCCCTCGTTGCCGACCCGCTTCATGGCCTCGGCGAGGAACTGGCCGACCTCGGCGTCGCCGTTGGCGGAGATGGTGCCGACCTGGGCGATCTCGTCGTTGGAGGTCACCTTGCGCGAGTTGGCGGCTAGGTCCTTGACGATGGCGTCCACGGCGAGGTCGATACCGCGCTTCAGGTCCATGGGGTTCATGCCGGCGGCAACCGCCTTGGCGCCCTCGCGGACGATGGCCTGGGCCAGCACGGTGGCGGTGGTGGTGCCGTCGCCGGCGAGGTCGTTGGTCTTGGAGGCGACTTCACGCACGAGCTGGGCGCCGAGATTCTCGAAGCGGTCTTCCAGCTCGATCTCCTTGGCCACCGACACACCGTCCTTGGTGATGCGGGGGGCGCCGAAGCTCTTCTCGATCACCACGTTGCGGCCCTTGGGACCGAGGGTGACCTTCACGGCATTGGCGAGGATGTCGACGCCGCGCAGGACCTTGTCGCGCGCATCAACGGAGAATTTTACGTCCTTGGCAGCCATGTGGCCTGCTCCTTCAGATTGGGACGGAAGACGGGATGTGGATGAAAGCTGCGGTCAGCCGGGCTGACTCAGGCGGCCTTCTGGGCGTTGGCGGAAACGTCGAGCACGCCGAGGATGTCGCTCTCCTTCATGATCAGGAGATCCTGGCCGTCGATCTTCACCTCGGTGCCCGACCACTTGCCGAACAGCACCAGGTCGCCAGCCTTCACGTCGAGGGCGACCAGCTCGCCCTTCTCGTTGCGGGCACCCGGGCCCACGGCGATGACTTCGCCCTGCTGGGGCTTTTCCTTGACGCTGTCGGGAATGATGATGCCGCCGGCAGTCTTCTGCTCGGCTTCGATGCGCTTCACAACCACGCGGTCGTGCAGAGGACGGAAACCCATCGGGAAACCTCCGGTTCGATGCTTCAATTCAAGGCGCCGGGCTTAAGAGCACCCGGCCCGACCGCGATCTAAGACCGCGGTTTTCGTCCCGCAAGGGGGCGCGGAAAAAAATTAGCACTCGTGGGTGCTGAGTGCTAGCAGGGCGGAAATCCGAATGAAATCAAGGATGATGGAGCGCCGCGCCTGATTTCTGAGCGCCTACCCCTTCATCAGCGTGGCTGTCAGCAGTCTTGGGCTGAGGCTGCTAGGACATTGTTTTTGCAGACAGAAACCAATCTTTAGCCTTGGCCGTTCGAAACTTTGGAGCCGACAATGCAGTTGTCTGGTCCCGACGGCCTCCGCACTGGCTTTGAGGCGTTCCGGGACAGGGATATGGAGGTGTGCCCCATGGTGTCCCATCCGTCCAAGGTGTCGCGTGATTTCGTCCTGCAGATGGAGGGCTACGGCCTCGCCACGGCCGAGATCCTGTACCGGATGCCCGACCATCCCGCGCTTCTTCAGACCTATCTCTGGCAGGAATACGACCTCTGCCCGCGTTTTCCCGAACTCAACAAGTTTCTCGAGTTCTGGCAGCGGGAGATCGAGGGCCGGCTCCACTCGGTGCGGGTGGCCCATAGCGGGCTCATCAAGCCGGCGGAGCTGCGGACCGTGGACGGGATGTTCCTCTTGAATTGACCATCCCGGCGCCGGCGGCTGTCGCAACCGGATAACACCCGGCAGGCGACGCGCGTCCTAACCTTACCCCCTCGACGCCGGCCGCGCTCGCGCGCCGGCGCAACAGGGGAGAAGGCAATGGCGGGCAAGCGCATTTTGATGATCGTCGGCGATTTCGGCGAGGATTACGAGATCATGGTGCCCTACCAGGCGCTGCTGGCGGTGGGGCACACGGTGCACGGCGTCTGCCCCGGCAAGAAGGCGGGCGACAAGGTGGCCACCGCCATCCACGATTTCGAGGGGCACCAGACCTATACGGAGAAGCCGGGCCACCTCTTCGCCCTCAACGCCACCTTCGCCGAGGTGGACGTTTCGAGCTACGACGCCCTGCTGGTCCCCGGCGGCCGCGCGCCGGAGTATCTGCGGCTCTATCCCGAAGTGATCGCCGCGGTCCGGCATTTCTTCGACGCGGGCAAGCCGGTGGCCGCCATCTGCCATGGGGCGCAGATGCTGGCCGCCGCCGGCGTCCTCAAGGGCCGCACCTGCTCGGCCTACCCCGCCTGCCGTCCGGAAGTGGAGCTGGGCGGCGGCACCTATGCCGACATTCCCGTGGATGCCGCCGTCACCGAGGGCAACCTCGTGAGCGCGCCCGCCTGGCCGGCACATCCGGCCTTTGTTGCGCAGTTCCTTACCCTATTGGGCACTTCCATCTCGCTTTGAGCTGTCCACCGGGTTATTGGTGGCGCAGGGCGGCGAAACGGCATGCGCGCACCGCGGGGGTTGCGCGCATGCCGGCCGCCCGGTCGATCTCTTACCATCGGCATCGGTCGTTGGTTGATGCCAGTTGACCGAGGCCGAGGAGGTACGCTCAAGTGCCGCGCGGGCCTGACCTGAGGCTCGTGAGGCAGCTCGTGAGCCTTTGTCAGGGTGCGGGCGAGCAGGAGGCCATCCCATGTGCCGTTTGTTCAGCGAGGCCGATGCCGCCCTGTGGGTCCAGGAGACCCGGGCGCTGCGCCTCAACGGCTTCAGCACCAGCGTGCGGCTGGAAGCGTTCTTCTGGAACGTGATCGAGGACATCGCCGCGCGCGACGGCCTCTCCGTGAACCGGCTTTTGTCCCGTCTCTACGACGAGAAGGCCGAGGCCGGCCGGGATATCGACAATTTCACCTCCTTCCTGCGGGTGTGCTGCGGGCGCTATCTGGCGCTGCGGGCGCAAGGCCTCGTGCCTGAGGCCGGAGCTTTGGCGGCGCTCGACGTGACCCAAATCCTCCACGCCGAGCGCGACACGCCCCTCCTCGCCCGCCGCCCCTCGTCGGCGGCCTGAGGGCATGCGGGACGGCATCATGGTGTGGATGCGGGCGAGGCGTGCGGCCTCGACGCCCTGACAGTGCCGTTTTCGCGATGCTAAGAGGACGGTGACCGATGGAAACGAGGTTGGAAACGAGGACCCGTTGGATCACCGCACGCCCCGAACGTCCGAACTGCTCGCCGCCGTCCTCGCCGCCCAGGAAGAGGACAAGGTGGCCATTGGCGACCTCGTGAACGCCTTGCGCAATCGCGCCTTCGGCATACTCTTCCTCATCTTCGGCATTCCCAACTGCATCCCCATGCCCCCCGGCATCCCGGTGATCTGCGGCATCATCCTCGGCCTCATCGGCCTGCAGATGGCTTTGGGCCGGCAGGAATTGTGGCTGCCGGAAACCATCGCCAAACGCACCTTTTCCCGGGCCATGCTGGAGAGCATCGTCACCCGCTCGCGGCCCTGGATCGAGCGCTTCGAGAAGCTCTCCCGGCCGCGCTACGAGCAGTTCGCCGGCCCCACCGCCCGCCGCGTGGTGGGGGCGACCGTGGTGCTGCTGGGCTTCATCCTGCTTCTGCCCATCCCCTTCCTCGGCAATCTGCCGCCCGGCTTTGCCGTGTGCATCTTCGGCCTTGGTCTGGTGGAGCGGGACGGCCTCGTGATCCTCGCAGGCTTCGGCGCGACGGTGCTGGGGCTCCTGATCACCGCGCTGATGAGCTGGGCCATCTACCAGGGCGCGGTCGCCATCTTCTGACCCCGCCCGCTTCCCCGCCAAACGAGCCAGCAGCCCGATCCCATGCGCGTTGACGCCTTCGACTTCGATCTCCCGGAGGAGCATATCGCCCTGCGCCCGGCCGAACCGCGCGACACCGCGCGCATGCTGGTGGTGCGTCCGGGCCGGGTGCCGGAACTGTCCGACCTCCAGGTCCGCGACCTGCCCGGTTTCATCACCTCCAACGATGCGCTTGTGGTGAACGACACGCGCGTCATCCCGGCAGCGCTGGAGGGCGTGCGCGAGCGGGACGGCGGCTCGGCGGTGCGCGTCGAGGCCAACCTCATCAAGCGGCTCGATGCCTCGCGCTGGCAGGCCTTCGCCAAGCCGGGCAAGCGCCTGCGCGTGGGCGACCGCGTGCGCTTCGGCGGGGAGGGGAGCGCCTGCCTGCTCGGCGCCCTCGATGCGCAGATCGCGGCCAAGGAAGACGACGGCTCGGTCATCCTCGCCTTCGATCTGGCCGGCGCGGCGCTGGACGAGGCGGTGACGGCGGTGGGGCACATGCCCATCCCGCTTTATATCGCCGCCCGCCGCGCCGAGGACGACCGCGACCGCGCCGACTACCAGACCCTGTTCGCCCGCGTCTCCGGCTCGGTGGCCGCGCCCACGGCGAGCCTGCACTTCACCCCCGAGCTTCTCTCCCGCATCGCCGCCACTGGTGCCGGGATGCACACGGTGACGCTCCATGTGGGGGCCGGCACCTTCCTGCCGGTGAAGGCGGAGGACACGTCCGGCCATCGCATGCATGCCGAATGGGGCGAGGTGAGCGCCGACACCGCTGCCGCCCTCAACGCGGTGAAGGCCAAGGGCGGGCGGATCTTCACCGTGGGCTCCACCTCCACCCGCCTGATCGAGAGCGCGACGGGGGAAGACGGCCTCATCCGCCCCTTCGTGGGGGAGACGGACATCTTCATCACCCCCGGCTATCGCTTCCGCGCCGTGGACGGCATGCTCACCAACTTCCACCTGCCGCGCTCGACGCTGGTGATGCTGGTGGCCGCCTTCGTGGGGCACGAGGCGCAGAAGCGCGCCTATGCCCACGCCATCGCGGAAGGCTATCGCTTCTATTCCTATGGCGATGCGTGCCTGCTTCTGCCAGAAGGCGGGCCATGACGCTTCTCAAGCCTGTGGCCGATACCTTCTCCTTCACCCTGTCCGCCACCGACGGCGCCGCCCGTACCGGCTTCGTCTCGACCCCGCGCGGGGCCATCCGCACGCCGGCCTTCATGCCGGTGGGCACGGCGGCCACCGTGAAAGGGCTCTATTTCGACCAGGTGAGGCAGACCGGCGCCGATATCGTGCTCGCCAATACCTACCACCTCATGCTGCGCCCCGGCGCGGAGCGCATCGCCAGGCTTGGCGGGCTGCACAAATTCATGCGCTGGGATGGGCCGATCCTCACCGATTCCGGCGGCTTCCAGGTGATGAGCCTGTCGAGCCTGCGCAAGATGAGCGAGCAGGGCGTCACCTTCCGCTCCCATGTGGACGGCGCCTATTTCGAGATGAGTCCCGAGCGCTCGGTGGAGATCCAGGGCCTGCTCGGCGCCGACATCCAGATGCAGCTCGACGAATGCGTCCGCCTGCCCTGCACTGACGAGGAGGCCGCCCGCGCCATGCGCCTGTCCCTGCGCTGGGCCGAGCGCTCGAAGCGCGCGTTCGAGGCGCAGCCCAAGGGGCGGGCGCTGTTCGGCATCGTGCAGGGCGGGGCGGTGCCGGCGCTGCGGGTGGAATCGGCTCGTGCACTGGCGGACATGGACTTCCCCGGCTATTCCATCGGCGGCCTTGCGGTGGGCGAGCCGCAGGAGGTCATGCTCGCCATGATCGAGACGGTGGAACCGCACCTGCCGGCGAACAAGCCGCGCTATCTCATGGGCGTGGGCACGCCGGACGACCTTCTGGAATCGGTAGCGCGCGGCATCGACATGTTCGACTGCGTGATGCCGACCCGCTCGGGCCGGCACGCGCTGGCCTTCACCCGCTTCGGCCGCATCAACCTGAAGAACGCCCGCCACGCCGAGGACCCGCGTCCGCTGGACGAGGAAAGCGACTGCCCGGCCCTACGCGACTATTCCCGCGCCTATCTCCACCACCTGGTGCGCTGCGAGGAGATGCTGGGCTCCATGCTGCTCACCTGGGCCAATGTCCACTATTACGAGCAGCTCATGGCCGGCGCCCGCGCCGCCATCGGCGAGGGGCGGTACGGGGACTATGTGGCGGGGGTGAAGGACGGCTGGGCGCGGGGGGATATTCCGGCTTGGGCGGGGTAAGGCAGTGCCCCGGACAAGCGACGGCACAGCCGGAGTGCCGATCCGGGGCATTAAAGACTTCGCTTCGCTGTCCCAACCAACCCCATTGAATAAACGGACAACCGTTTTATTCTAGCGCCGCTTCCCCGCTGGCGCCTGCGCCCGGCGCAATAAGATCCGGGGAGCGTGGGAGGGACAACAAGATGCTGCCGAACAGCCAAGCCGGCTTCGATTTCGACCTCGGCGAGACCGCCGACATGCTGCGCGACACCGTGCGCTCGTTCTCGGACGCCGAGATCGCCCCGCGCGCCGCCGAGATCGACAAGACCAACCAGTTTCCCCGCGACCTGTGGCCCAAGCTCGGCGCGCTGGGCCTGCTCGGCGTCACGGCGGAGGAGGAATATGGTGGCTCGGGCCTCGGCTATCTCGAGCACGTCATCGCCATGGAGGAGATTTCCCGCGCCTCGGCCTCGGTGGGCCTGTCCTATGGCGCGCACTCCAATTTGTGCGTCAACCAGATCAGCCGCAACGGCACCGCCGAGCAGAAGGCGAAGTACCTGCCCAAGCTGATTTCCGGCGAGCATGTGGGCGCGCTCGCCATGTCGGAGCCGGGCGCGGGGTCGGACGTGGTCTCCATGCGCACCCGCGCGGACAAGAAGGGCGACCGCTACATCCTCAACGGCTCCAAGATGTGGATCACCAACGGCCCCATCGCCGAGACGCTGGTGGTCTATGCCAAGACTGATCCGGCCGCCGGCCCCAAGGGCATGACCGCCTTCCTGGTGGAGAAGGGCTTTCCCGGCTTCTCCACGGCGCAGAAGCTGGACAAGCTGGGCATGCGCGGCTCCGACACCGGCGAACTGGTGTTTCAGGATTGCGAGGTGCCGGAGGAGAACGTGCTCGGCGCCGTGGGCCGGGGCGTCAACGTGCTCATGAGCGGGCTTGATTATGAACGCGCGGTGCTGGCGGGCGGCCCCACGGGCATCATGCAGGCGTGCATGGATATCGTCCTGCCCTATGTCCACGAGCGCAAGCAGTTCGGCCAGCCCATCGGCACCTTCCAGCTGATGCAGGGCAAGATCGCCGACATGTATGTGACCATGAACGCCACCAAGGCTTACGTCTATGCCGTGGCCAAGGCCTGCGACCGCGGCGCCACCACCCGCGAGGACGCCGCCGGCGCCATCCTCTATGCGGCGGAAAAGGCCACCTGGATGGCGCTGGAAGCCATCCAGACCCTGGGCGGCAACGGCTATATCAACGATTACCCCACGGGCCGCCTGCTGCGCGACGCCAAGCTCTACGAGATCGGTGCCGGCACCAGCGAGATCCGCCGCATGCTCATCGGCCGCCAGCTGTTCGACAAGACGGCCTGAGCGGGCTCCGATCCCGCAGGGCGCCATGGCCGGAACCCGGATCGCACCGGGTTCCGTTCGCGCAAGCGCGGACACCGGTTTTGGACGCCTCCAATGCCTCATCTCATTCCGCAAGGGAATGCACGGCATTGTTGCTGCCATGGCGGTTCACATCTCCCTGCGGCATGCGGCCGCTAGACCTGAGAAGTTCATAAGGGTTAGCACCAGCGCCGAATGGGCTTATAAAGGAGGCAGCCAGCCAGCCCCGTTGCCAGGGATCGCCAGCAAGTCTTGCAAATTTGATTGGTGACGCGCGATGCCTGTTCGCTTGATGTTGCGCATGCCGTTTTGGCGTGCCTTGTTCCAGGTGCCTGCTGGCGCTGCTCTGCTTTTCCTCGCCCTTATGCTTTTGCCGGGCCTATCCCTCGCCCAGCCCACCGCGCCCGCCGAACAGCCCCCAGTTGCTGCACCGGCCCCGAGCGCGCCGGCCGTGTATCCCGCCACAGCCACACCCACAGAGACGCCCTCGCCTGTTGCGGCCCATGATCCGGCGGCGGAGCATGCGCCCGCCCACGAGAGCCCGTCCATCGACGCGCGGCTGCCGCATGATTTGTCCCCCTGGGGCATGTTCATGGCGGCCGACCTGGTGGTGAAGGCGGTGATGGTGGGGCTCGCCTTCGCCTCCCTCATCACCTGGACCGTGTGGTTCGCCAAGTCGCTGGAACTGGTGTTCGCCCGCCGCGCGGTGGCGCGCACGCTGAATGCGCTTCAGGCCGCGCCGACCCTGTTCGACGCCGCTGCCGCCATGCCGAAGGACCGAGGCGCCGCGCCCGCGACCGTCAAGGCCGCCCTCGCCGAATGGAAAGTCTCAGAAGGGTTGCCCGTGGAGGGCATCAAGGAGCGCGTCGCCGTCGCCCTGAGCCGGATCGAGGCGCGGGCCGGCCGTCGCCTGTCGGGCGGCACCGGCGTGCTCGCCACCATCGGCGCCACCGCCCCGTTCGTGGGCCTGTTCGGCACCGTGTGGGGCATCATGAATGCCTTCATCGGCATTTCGAAGGCCCAGACCACCAATCTCGCCGTAGTGGCGCCGGGCATCGCCGAGGCGCTGCTCGCCACCGCCATCGGCCTCGTCGCGGCCATCCCAGCGGTGGTGATCTACAATCTGTTCGCCCGCGCCATCGCCGCCCAGAAGGCCCGCCTCGCCGACACCTCGGCCGAGGTCATGCGCCATCTGTCCCGCGATCTCGACCGGGCGGCCAGCGGCATGGAGCCCCGCCGCCTGCACGCCGCCGCGGAGTGAGGCGCCATGGCCGCCAAGCTCGACCATGGCGGCGGGGACGACCTCGCCGAGAATCACGAAATCAACGTCACGCCCTTCATCGACGTGATGCTGGTGCTGCTTATCATCTTCATGGTGGCGGCCCCGCTGGCCACGGTGGACGTGAAGGTGGACCTGCCGGCCTCCAACGCCCAGCCCCAACCACGGCCGGACAAGCCCCTGTTCCTCTCCGTGAAGAAGGACCTGTCGCTGGCGCTGGGGGATGATCCGCTGGAGCGGCCTTTGCTTGGCCAGGCGCTCGACGGCAAGACCTCCGGCGACCGCCAGCAGCGGGTGTTCGTGCGCGCCGACAAGGCGGTGCCCTTCGGCGACGTGATGGAGGTGATGAACCTGCTGCGCTCGGCCGGCTACCTCAAGGTAGCGCTGGTGGGCCTGGAAGGGGAGGCCGCGCCTGTGCCCCCGGCTGCGACAGCAACCGCACCGGCTCCTGCTCCGGCCCCAGGAGTGCGGCCGTGAGTGCGGTCCATCACTGGCACGATTTCGACCGCACCCATGTGCGCGACACGGTGCTGCGGCTTGCTGCCGGCGCCCTGTTCATCGTCACGGTCCATGCGGTGGCGGTCTATGCGGCGCTGTTCTGGCGCAAGGTGGAGGCGGGCGAATCGGCCCCGCCGGCCGCCATCATGATCGAGCTGGCCCCGCTCGCCGTGAGCGAGCAGCAGCAGGTGGAGGATGCCGCGCCCGGACCGCAGATGGTCCAGGCGCCCGAATCCGTCCCCGATGCGCCGGATGTCCCGGCCGAGGCCGCGCCGCCGCCGGAGCCGGTGGTGAACGAGGTGGTGGAAAAGCTGCCGGAGGTCGAGCCCTCCAAGGAACAGGCCGAGGTGGTGCTGCCCAAGCCCGAGCCGAAAAAGGAAGTGGTAAAGCAGCCGCCGAAGGAAAAGGTCGAGAAGCCGAAGAAGGACGCCAAGCCCACGCGGCGACCGTCGGCCCCGGCCACCACCGCCGCGCCCCGCTCGGATGCGCCGGCGGCGCAGGCCACCGCAGCGCCCTCGCCGGGGGCCGCGGCCGTGCGTTCGGCGGCGCTGGCGGACTGGCGCTCGCGGGCCTCCGCCCACCTCAACCGCTATAAGCGGCCTCAAGGCAGCCTCTTGGGCCGGCCGAGCATCTCCATCACCCTCAGCGGGTCGGGTTCGGTCACGAGCGCGCGGCTGTTGAGCGGCTCGGGGAACGACGTGCTGGACCGGGAGGCGGTGGCCATGGCGCAGCGCGCCTCGCCCTTTCCCGCGCCTCCGGACGGCAAGCCTCTGACCTTCTCGGTGCCGATCAACTTCACCTCGCGGTGAGGCGGCTCCCAAGCGCCGGCCTACATCTATAGCCGGCGCAGAGCTGCGGCGCTGCTGCCGCATGCCCAGGCTTTGGACTTCACCTCGACCCTGTGTTAAGCGCAGGGTCCGCTCCGGAGGGCCGCTGAAACACGCGTCCCGCCGGGGTGCCCCGACATTACCGGAGACCTGCCATGGCCTCGCAGGACGCGAACCGCTCCTCCATTTCGGAGGAAATGAACCGCTTCTTCACTGCCCCTCTCGCCGAGAGCGATCCCGAGATCGCCGGCGCGGTGAAGGCGGAGCTGGGTCGCCAGCGCGACGAGATCGAGCTGATCGCGTCCGAGAATATCGTCTCGCGCGCCGTGCTCGAGGCCCAGGGCTCCGTGCTCACCAACAAGTACGCCGAGGGCTATCCGGGCAAGCGCTACTATGGCGGCTGTAAGTTCGTGGACGTGGCGGAAAATCTCGCCATCGAGCGCGCCAAGAAGCTGTTCGGCTGCGGCTTCGCCAATGTGCAGCCCAATTCCGGCAGCCAGGCCAACCAGGGCGTGTTCTTCGCCCTGCTGCAGCCCGGCGACACCTATCTCGGCCTCAACCTTGCCGCCGGCGGTCACCTGACCCACGGCTCGCCGGTCAACATGTCCGGCAAGTGGTTCAAGCCCGTGCCCTATACGGTGCGCGAGGACGACCAGCGCATCGACTATGACGAGGTGGCGCGGCTCGCCGACGAGCACAAGCCCAAGCTCATCGTGGCGGGCGGCTCGGCCTATCCGCGCGTCATCGACTTCCCGAAGATGCGCGCCATCGCCGACAGCGTGGGCGCCAAGCTTATGGTGGACATGGCGCATTTTGCCGGCCTTGTGGCCGGCGGCGCCCACCCGAGCCCGTTCCCCCACGCCCATGTGGTGACCACCACCACCCACAAGACCCTGCGCGGGCCGCGCGGCGGGATGATCCTCACCAATGACGAGGATCTGGCCAAGAAGATCAATTCGGCCATCTTCCCCGGCATCCAGGGCGGGCCGCTGATGCACGTCATCGCCGCCAAGGCCGTGGCCTTCGGCGAGGCGCTGCGCCCCGAGTTCAAGCTCTATGCGAAGAACGTGGTGGAGAATGCCAAGGCTCTGGCCGAGACCCTGAAGGGCCACGGCTTCAACATCGTCTCCGGCGGCACCGACACCCACCTGATGCTGGTGGACCTGCGCCCCAAGCGCCTCACCGGCAAGACCTCGGAAGGCGCGCTCGGCCGGGCGCACATCACCACCAACAAGAACGGCATCCCGTTCGACCCCGAGAAGCCCTTCGTGACCTCCGGCATCCGTCTCGGCACGCCGGCCTGCACCACGCGTGGCTTCGGGGTGGCGGAGTTCCAGCAGGTGGGCGACTTCATCGCCGAGGTGCTGGACGTGCTCTCCCAGAAGGGCGTGGACGAGGATTCGCTGGTGGAAGCCGCGGTGCGCGAGAAGGTCTCGGGCCTGCTCGCCCGCTTCCCCATCTATCCCTGAGGGGCAAGATCTATCCCTGAGGGGCAAGTCCCAGGAGGGGCAAGTGCCAGCGCGTCTTCGTCTCGCGGACCGGTGTCCCCGCGCGAAGACGCCTGAGCGCCGGAAAGGGTGAAGCATGCGCTGTCCCTATTGCGGCGGTCTCGACACGCAGGTGCGCGATTCCCGGCCGACGGAAGACAACACCGCCATCCGCCGCCGTCGCATCTGCCCGGACTGCGGTGGCCGCTTCACCACCTTCGAGCGCGTGCAACTGCGCGAGCTGATGGTGCTGAAGCGCTCCGGCCGGCGGGTGCCGTTCGACCGCGACAAGCTCGCCCGCTCCGTGGACGTGGCCCTGCGCAAGCGTCCGGTGGACGGCGAGCGGGTGGAGCGCATGCTGTCCGGCATCGTGCGGCAGCTGGAGAGCATGGGCGACAGCGACATCACCTCCGAGACCATCGGCGAGATGGTGATGGAAGGCCTGAAGCAGCTCGACGACGTGGCCTATGTGCGCTTCGCCTCGGTCTACCGCAATTTCCGCGAGGCCAAGGATTTCGAGAACGCGCTGGCCGAACTCTCGCAGCCCGAGCTTGCCCAGGCCGGAGACGCGAAAGCCGCGGGCGAGGCCGAAGGTTCCAAGGACAAGCCGAAGGCCGCCGGCAAGACCCCGCCGCGGAGCGCCGAATGAGCGTTTCTCCCCTGTCCGCCCATCCCGTCACCTCTCCGGAGGAAGACGAACGGTTCATGGCCGAGGCCCTGAAGGTGGGCCAGAGCGGCCTCGGGCGCACTTGGCCCAACCCCTCCGTGGGCGCCGTGGTGGTGCAGCACGTGGACGGACGCCCGCATATCGTCGGCGCCGCCGCCACCGCGCCCACCGGCCGCCCCCATGCCGAGCCTATCGCCCTCGCCCAGGCGGGGGAGGCGGCCCGTGGCTCGACGCTCTATGTGACGCTGGAGCCCTGTTCCCACCACGGCCGCACGCCGCCCTGCGCCGGCGCGGTGATCGCCGCCGGCGTACGCCGGGTGGTGGCCGCCATCGAGGACCCGGACCATCGGGTGAAGGGACGCGGCGTTGCCCGCCTGCGTGCCGCCGGCATCTGGGTGACGGTTGGGGTCGGGGCCGAGCAGGCGTTGGCCGACCATGCCGGCCATATCCGTCGCGTCACCGAGGGCCGGCCCCATGTGCTTTTGAAGATGGCGGTCTCTGCCGACGGCAAGGCCGCCCTCGCGGGACCCCGGCCGGCGGTGGTTACCGGACCCGAGGCGCGGGCGCGGGCGCATCTCATGCGTGCCCATGCGGACGCCATCCTGGTGGGCCTCGGCACGGTGACGGCCGACGACCCCATGCTCACCTGCCGTCTGGAAGGCCATGAGGACCGCTCCCCGGTGCGCCTCGTGCTCGACAGCGGGCTCGATATTCCCCTTGAAAGCGCCCTGGTGCGCACCGCCTGCGATGTCCCGGTCTGGGTGATCGCGGCGGAGGATGCCCCGGCCGAGCGCGCCGCCGCCCTCATGGAACGGGGCGTCGAGGTGCTGCGCGCGCCGCGTGGCGGCGTCGAGGGGCGGCTGCACCTGCCGGCGGTGCTTAAGCTGCTGGGCCTGCTCGGCATCACCCGCCTGATGGTGGAGGGCGGCCCCGCCACTGCCGCGGCCTTCCTGGAGGCGGGCCTGGTGGACGAGGTGGCGGTGTTCCACAGCCCGGTGCTGCTGGGGCCGGATGCCTATCATGCTCTGGCCGGTCGTCCGCTCGGCCGCCTTTTCGCCCCCGTGGGCTTCGCCGAGGTGGAGCGCGCCGAACTGGGCGCCGACCAACTCGTGCGCTTGTGGAGACGCTGACATGTTCACCGGCATCGTCACCGACATGGGCGACCTCGTCGCCGTGGAGACGAAGGGGGAGGTCAAAACCCTCACCATTGCCACCGCCTTCGAGGCGGCGGGCATCGATGTGGGGGCCTCCATCGCCCATGCGGGCGTGTGCCTCACCGTCACCTCGGTGACGGCCGGCGGCCCGCGCGGCACCCTCTTCACCGTGGACGCCGCGCCGGAGACGCTTGCGATCACCACCGTGGGTGGCTGGACCCAGGGCCGGCGCATCAATCTGGAGCGCTCGCTGAAGATGGGCGACGAGCTGGGCGGCCACATGGTCTCCGGCCACGTGGACTGCACGGCCAAGGTGGTGTCCCGCGAGGACCTCGGCTCCACCACGCGCTTCGTGTTCGAGGTGCCGGAGCAGCTTGCCCGTTTTGTCGCGGCGAAGGGGTCCGTGGCCCTCGACGGTACCTCCCTTACGGTCAATACGGTGGAGGGCAACACCTTCTCCTGCCTGCTCATTCCCCACACCCTGGCGGTTACCACCTGGGGTAGCGTGAAGGCAGGCGACACGGTCAATTTCGAGGTGGACCTCATGGCCCGCTATGCCGCCCGGCTTGCGGAGTTCCCCCGGGCCTAGTACGCCTCGCGACCAATTCCGGCGCCGCGCGCGGTGCCAAACGGTTCTGGAGAGACATCCCATGGTCACGACGCGCAAGGAAAGCGCGGGCGACGCCTCGCTCAATGCCGGCCTTGAAGGCGCCCGGGTGCTCATCGTCGAAGGCCGCTATTACGAGGCCCTCGCCGACGAACTGCTCGCCGGTGCCCGCGCCGTGCTGGAGGCGGCCGGCGTCGAGGTGGAGGTGATCACCGTGCCCGGCGCCCTCGAGGTCCCCATCGCCGCCGAGATCGCGCTGGAAGCGGCCGAGATCACCGGCAATGCGGTGGACGCGGTGATCGGCCTCGGCGTGGTGATCCGCGGCGAGACCTATCATTTCGAGATCGTGGCCGGAGAATCCGCCCGCGGCCTCATGGATCTGGGCATGGCCCATGCGCTGCCCGTGGGCAACGGCATCCTCACCGTGGACACCGAGGCCCAGGCCTGGGAGCGCGCCCGCGTCTCCGAAGGCAACAAGGGCGGCGGGGCGGCGGAAGCGGCGCTCACCCTGCTGCGCCTGCGGCGGCGGCTGGAAGCATGAAGGACGTGACCGCTCAGGGCACCCCCGCCAAGCCCATGAAGAAGAGTGCGGCCCGCCTCGGCGCGGTGCAGGCGCTCTACCAGATGGACCTTGCCCAGACCCCGCTGAACGACATCCTCGCCGAGTTCGAGAGCCACTGGCTCGGCCAGGAAGTGGAGGGCGTCGAGTTCCCCGAGGCCGACGTGCGCCTGTTCCGCACCGTGGTGGAAGGGGTGCTGAACGACCAGCGCCGCATCGACCCCATGGTGGATAACGCCCTGACCAAGGGCTGGCCCTTGAAGCGGGTGGAAGCCGTGCTGCGCGCCGTGCTGCGCGCCGGAGCCTTCGAGCTGGCATCCAAGCCCGATGTGCCTGCCCGCGTGGTCATCACCGAATATGTGAACGTGGCCGGCGCCTTCCTCGATCGCGACGAGACCGGCATGGTCAACGCCGTGCTCGACACTCTGGCCCACGATTTGCGCCCCGACGAGTTCAAGGGCAGCTGACATGGCTGGCGGCAGCGACGGGGCAGGGGGATCGGGCGAGGATCGCTTCATCGCGCGCTTCCTGCGCCCCATCGCCGGTTCGTCCGCCGCCCTCGGCCTTCTCGACGACGCCGCGCTGCTGACCCCGCCCGAGGGCTGCGATCTGGTCCTCACCAAGGACGCTGTGGTGGCGGGGGTGCATTTCTTTGCCGATGATCCGCCGGCCTCCATCGCCCGCAAGGCGTTGCGGGTGAATCTCTCGGACCTTGCCGCCAAGGGCGCCGACCCGCTGGGCGCCCTGCTGGCGCTGGCGCTGCCCAAGGAGACGCCCGACGCCTGGATGGAGGCGTTTGCGGCGGCGCTGGGCGAGGATGCGGAGCGCTATCTGTGCCCCATCCTCGGCGGCGACACGGTTTCCACCCCCGGCCCGGTCACCATCACGCTGACGGCGCTGGGCGCGGTGCCGAAGGGGGCATTCGTGCCGCGCACGGGGGCAAAGCCCGGCCAGGCCATCCTCGTCACCGGCACCATCGGCGATGCGGCGCTGGGCTTGCTGCTACGGCAGGATCAGGCGGGCGCGGCCTTCGCTGGCCTGAGCGACGAGCAGCGCGGCCATCTCGTGGACCGCTATCTGCACCCTCAGCCCCGGCTTGCCATCGCGCCGGTGCTGCGCCGCTACGCCAAGTCCGCCATGGATGTGTCCGACGGGCTGGTCGGCGACGTGGCGAAGATGCTCGCCGCTTCCGGCTGCGGCGGGCGCATCGAGGCGCGGCGCGTGCCGGTTTCAGCCGCCGCCGCGGCTGCCATTGCTGCGGACGCCGGCCTGTTCAAGACCGCGGTCACCGGCGGGGACGATTACGAGGTGGTGGCCTGCGTGCCCCATGCGCTGGTT
Source organism: Xanthobacter oligotrophicus (assembly GCF_008364685.1). Taxonomy (GTDB): domain Bacteria; phylum Pseudomonadota; class Alphaproteobacteria; order Rhizobiales; family Xanthobacteraceae; genus Xanthobacter; species Xanthobacter oligotrophicus. The sequence goes on along the minus strand of NZ_VTTL01000001.1, from coordinate 8,540 downwards.
CACGCCTTCACCGCCGAAGCCGCGCGGGTGGGGGTGCCGGTGACGCTGATCGGCGAGACGCGGGAAGAGCCCGGCCTTGATGTGACCGATGCCGGAGGCCATGCCCTCGACCTCGGAGCCGGCAGCTTCAGCCACTTCTGAGCCGGGCAATTCCGGGGCTTTATCCCAGCGCCACCAGCGCCGCCCCGGCAGCGATGAGGACGACGCCGAGGGTCGCCAGCGCGCTCAGGCGCTCGCCCAGGAACACGATGCCGAAGATGGCGACCAGCACCACGCTCAGCTTGTCCACCGGCGCCACCCGCGCTGCGTCGCCAATCTTCAGCGCGCGGAAATAACACAGCCACGACGCCCCGGTGGCAAGGCCCGACAGGATCAGGAAGATCCATGTCCGCGCCGGGATCTCGCCGGGCGCCTGCCAGGAGCCACCGAACCCCACCATCGCCGCCACCAGGGCGAGGATGATGATGGTGCGCAGGAGCGTGGCGAGATCGGAATGGATATTCGCCACCCCCACCTTGGCGAAGATGGCGGTGAGCGCCGCGAAGGCCGCGGACAACAGGGCCCAGAACAGCCAGGAGGTGGACCAGGATTGAGACATGGCGTCACTCGGCTATGGCGTGGCGATCACCATGACACCACTTGAGAGAACAGCGGGGACGACCGTGCCGAATGGTGCCGGTGCCCGGCATCCCGGTTACCATGGGGCGCCCGTCCGACTCAGCTCCGCTGCAATGAAGTAAACCATGCCCGATCCCGGCTTCATCCATCTTCACGTCCACTCCTCCTATTCGCTGCTGGAGGGCGCGCTTTCCATCGGCAAGCTGGCGGACCTCGTGAAGGCGGACGCGCAGCCGGCCATTGCCCTCACCGATACGGGCAACCTGTTCGGCGCGCTGGAATTCTCCGAGAAGATGTCGGGGGCGGGCATCCAGCCCATCGCTGGCGTGTCGCTGGCCCTGGACCTGCCGGAGCCGGCCGGCCCGCGCGGCGCCATCCGGCCGAAGCGGCCGCGCATCGTGCTGCTCGCCCAGTCGGAGCCGGGCTGGCGCAACCTGATGAAGCTGGTCTCGCGCTCGTTTCTGGAAACCGCCAGCGAGGACGAGCCGCGCATCCTGCCCGACTGGCTGGCCGATGCCCATGACGGCCTCATCGCCCTCACCGGCGGGCCGGCCGGCCCCATCGACAAGGCGCTGGTGTCCGGCCATCCGGAATTGGCGGCGGAGCGGCTCGACCTGCTCGCGTCCCTCTTTGGCGACCGGCTTTATGTGGAAGTGCAGCGCCACGACACCGATGCCGAGCGCCTGGCCGAAGCCGGCCTGCTGGAACTTGCCTATGCCAAGGGCCTTCCGCTGGTGGCCTCCAACGAGCCCTTCTTTGCCAGCAAGACCGATTATGAAGCCCATGACGGGCTGCTGTGCATCGCCGAGGGCCGGCTTCTGTCAGAGGGCGATCGGCGGCGGCTGACCCCTGAGCACCGCTTCAAGACCCGCGCGGAAATGCTCGCCCTGTTCGCCGACCTGCCCGAGGCGACGGCCAATACGGTGGAGATCGCCCGGCGCTGCGCCCACCGGGTGCGCACGGTGAAGCCCATCCTGCCGCGCTTCACCTCCGGTTCCGGAGACGGCGATCCCCTCGCCGAGGAAGCCGCCGAGCTGGAGCGGCAGGCCAGGGAGGGCCTCGCCCAGCGCCTCGACAAGCACGGGCCGGCGCCGGGGCTGGACATCGCGACCTATGAGGAGCGGCTCGCCTACGAGCTCTCCGTCATCACCAAGATGAAGTTTCCCGGCTACTTCCTCATCGTGTCGGACTTCATCAAGTGGGCCAAGGCCCACGACATTCCGGTGGGGCCGGGGCGCGGTTCGGGCGCCGGATCGCTGGTGGCCTATTCGCTCCAGATCACCGACCTCGATCCGATCCGGTTCGGCCTGCTGTTCGAGCGGTTCCTGAATCCGGATCGCGTGTCCATGCCCGACTTCGACGTGGACTTCTGCCAGGAGCGCCGCGACGAGGTGATCCACTACGTGCAGGAGCGCTACGGCCGCGCGCAGGTGGCGCAGATCATCACCTTCGGTACGCTCCAGGCGCGCGGCGTGCTGCGCGACGTGGGCCGCGTGCTGGAGATGCCCTACGGGCAGGTGGACAAGCTGTGCAAGCTGGTGCCGCAGAACCCGGCCAATCCGGTCACGCTGAAGCAGGCCATCGAGGACGAGCCGCGCCTCCAGGCCTCCCGCGACCAGGAAGAGGTGGTGAAGCGCGCCTTCGACATCGCGGTGAAGCTGGAAGGGCTCAATCGCCACGCCTCCACCCATGCGGCGGGCATCGTGATCGGCGACAGGAAGCTGCACGAGCTGGTGCCGCTCTATCGCGATCCCAAGTCCGACATGCCGGTCACCCAGTACAATATGAAATGGGTGGAGCAGGCCGGCCTGGTGAAGTTCGACTTCCTGGGCCTGAAGACGCTGACCACCATCGACAAGGCGGTGAAGCTGATCCACCAGCGCGGCATTGATCTGGACATCTCCAAGATCCCGCTGGACGACCCCAAGACCTACGCCATGCTGGGCAAGGGCGAGACGGTCGGCGTGTTCCAGGTGGAAAGCGCGGGCATGCGCCGGGCGCTGGTGGACATGAAGGCCGACCGCGTCGAGGACCTGATCGCCCTCGTGGCGCTCTACCGGCCCGGCCCCATGGCCAACATCCCGGTCTATTGCGACTGCAAGCACGGCCGCGCCAAGCCGGACTATCTCCACCCCATGCTGGAGCCGTACCTGAAGGAGACGTTCGGCGTCATCATCTATCAAGAACAGGTGATGCAGATCGCCCAGGCCATGGCGGGCTATTCGCTGGGCGAAGCCGATCTTTTGCGCCGCGCCATGGGCAAGAAGATCCGCGCCGAGATGGAGAAGCAGCGCGAGCGCTTCGTCTCCGGCTCCGCCGGGCGCGGCATCGAGAAGGCGCAGGCCGACACCATCTTCGACCTTCTGGCCAAGTTCGCCGACTACGGCTTCAACAAGTCCCACGCCGCCGCCTATGCCATCGTCGCCTACCAGACGGCATGGCTGAAGGCGAACTACCCCACCGAATTCCTCGCCGCCTCCATGACCCTCGACATGGGCAACACGGACAAGCTCGCGGAATTCCGGCAGGAGGCCCAGCGGCTCGGCATCGAGGTGGTGCCGCCCAACATCAACCTGTCGGCCCGCGAGTTCGCGGTGAAGGACGGCAGGATCATCTACGCCATGTGCGCCATCAAGGGCGTGGGCGGCGCGGCGGTGGAGGCCCTGGTGGCCGCGCGTGGCGACCGGCCGTTCCGGAGCTTCGCCGATTTCGCCTCGCGCTTGCCGGTGAAGCTGGTCAACAAGCGCACGCTGGAAAGCCTGATGGCCGCCGGCTGCTTCGACGTGCTGGAGAAGAACCGCGCCCGGGCGTTTGCCGCCATCGAATCCATCGTGGCCGAGGCCCAGCGCGTGGAGGCGAACGCCCAGTCGGGACAGAACGACATGTTCGGCTCCGGCCCCTCCGCCGTCTCCCTGCCCATTCCGGAGGTGGCGCCGTGGCTGCCCTCGGAGCGGCTGCAGAAGGAATATGACGCCATCGGCTTCTTCCTCACCGGCCATCCGCTGGATGATTATGCCGACGCGCTGAAGAAGATGCGGGTGCAGTCCTTCTCGGACTTCTCCCGCGCGGTGCGCTCCGGCGCGGCGGCGGGGCGGCTCGCGGCCACCGTGGTCTCCAAGCAGGAGCGGCGCACCAAGTCCGGCACCCGCATGGGCATCGTGGGCCTCTCCGACCCCTCGGGCCATTACGAGGCGGTGATCTTCTCAGAGGGGCTCGCCCACTATCGCGATCTGCTGGAGCCCGGCACGCCCCTGCTGATGATGGTGGCCGCCGAACTCAACGGCGAGGATGTGCGCGTGCGCATCAATTCCTGCGAGAAGCTCGATCCCGTCACCACCCGCCACCAGAAGGGGTTGCGCATCTTCCTGCGCTCGCCTGAGCCCATCGAGGGCATCGCCCGCCGCCTTGCGGACGGCAAGACCGGGGATGCGGGATCGGGCGAGGTCAGCCTGATCCTGATGGTGGAGGATGCGCGGGCCGAGGTGGAGGTGAGCCTGCCCGGCAAATATCCCATCTCCCCGCAGATCGCCGGGGCCATCAAGGCCATTCCGGGGGTGGTGTCGGTGGAGGCGGCGTAGGAGCGCCAAGGCCGTATCCTGCCTTCACCCGCACATGTGCGGCGCCGTGCATTCGGGCTATACAGGCGGAACGGCGCTTCCCCAGCGAGAGAGACAACATGGCTTCCGACTGGATCGTGGCGCGGCGCGTCGCCGTCGCCTGCATCGTCCTTGCGCTCGCCTATTTCTCCTTCAAGACCATCGACGTGATCCTCCAAGTGTTCGCGGCCGTGCTGGTGTCGCTGGCCCTGCATGCGCTGGCGGAGCCGTTCGCGCGGCTCACGCGGTTTCCCGAGCGCTATGCGGTGTTCCCGGTGGCGCTCCTGGTGTTCGGCGGCATCGGGCTCACGCTCTATCTGTTCGGCTCCACCATTCAGGTGCAGGTGACCGAGCTGTTCAACGAATTGCCTGCCGCCTGGAAAGCCTTCGAGCAGCGCTTCCATCTGGAAGGCATGAGTGATGACCTGCTGCGTCGGGCCGAGGCGGCGGCGCCCTCCGGCGAGACGATGATCTCGGCGGTGCAGGGCCTCACCAGCAACGTCTTCCAGGTGGTGCTGGGCAGCTTCCTGGTGGTGGTGGGCGGCATCTATTTCGCCGCCTCGCCGGACCTCTACCGGCGCATGTTCCTGTCGCTCTGGGCCGAGCCGGAGCGGGCGGCTGTGGCGCGGCGGCTCGCCTCCGTCTCCGAGGACCTGCGGCATTTCCTGAAGGCCCAGCTCATCGCCATGGTGGTGGTGGGCGTGCTCACCTTCATCGGCCTTACCATCGTGGGGGTGCCTTCCGCTTTGGCGCTGGCCCTGTTCGCCGGGCTCGCCGAGTTCGTGCCCATGATCGGGCCTGTGGTGGCCGCGGCGCCCGCCGTGCTCATCGCATTGACGCTCGGGGTGGACTCGGGGCTGTGGACGCTGTTGGTCTTCGTCATCGTGCAGCAGTCGGAGAGCAATGTGATCACCCCATTGCTCCAGCAGCGCATGGTGTCTCTGCCGCCGGCGGTGACGCTGTTCGCGGTGGTGGCGTTCGGCAATGTGTTCGGCGCCCTGGGCGTGGTGCTCGCCACGCCTCTCACCGTGCTCGCCTTTGCCGCCTTCAAGGCCCACGGCGAGCAGGAGGCGAAGCCGGAACAGGCTGGAACCTAGTTCGGCAGCACGAGGCTGCCGGAGGTCCGGTCGAAGCGCCACATGGCGCCAGGCATCAGGTGGGTGCCGCCGATGGAGCGGTCCACCGCATTCTGGCAGGCATGGTCGAAACTGCCCTTCAGCGCCGCAGCTCCCGTGGGCGTGAGCGCGATCTCGGCCGAGGCATAGGCGCGATAGGAGCGCTCGGCGGTTTCGTCGCCGGGAGACAAGCGCAGGCCCGCCGCCTCGCTGGAGCGGAAGGGCAGGCCGAAGATCAGCGGCTCATGGGCAAAGGCGAGCCCGTCGAGCCGCAGGAAGAACGGCAGGTCGGCGAGGAACTGGGCCTCGTCCATGGAATGGACGGCGGCATAGAGGTGCGCCACCTTCATGGGGCCGTCCTGAAGATGCCGCAGTATGCGCTCCTCCGTGAGCGACAGCCCGCTTTTGGGCGCCGGCAGTTCGGCGATGAGGCGATGGAGCGCCGGCGCCAGATGGGGCAGCACCTCATAGACGCGGGACACCTGCGACCTCGAGAGGAAGGCGGCGAGCGGCCGCGGGGTGGGGGCGGTGAACGCCTCCCAGGCCTCGCGCGCGGTTTCCATCATCAGGTGGGTGACCGGCGTGCGGTGCGCCTCCAGGGCGCGCATCTCGTCCGGCGCCATGATCCCGAGATAGTGGGAAGCCTGCACCAGGCTCAGCCCCATGCGTTCCGGTTCGTGGGCGAAATAGGCGAGCAGCTGGATCAGCTGGAGCTGGTCGAACAGGTCGTGCTCGAACCACAGCTCCACCTGCGAATAGGCGATATGAACCTCCACCTGCGCGTCGCGGTGGGCGAAATCGGCCCGCACCTCGTCGAACGGCAGGCCCAGCGCCTGGGAGAGGAAATCGGCGCGCACGTCCGACACCTCCTCAAGGTCGGTGCCCGGCGGAACCGGCCCGTCGTGGAGCATGTCCTGCCACGGCAGGATGTGGCCCTTGATCCCCGCCGCGCGCAGCCGCTCGGCAGCGGATTCTCCATTGGTGACAATGAGCTTCGGCATCACCCGTGCCCTCCGTCCTCCCCGGTCCGCTCAGGTTGTTCTGGTGTCGGCGGCTCCGGAGGCGACAGCTTCACCCGCGACCGCGGTAGGGCGCAACCCCCGTATCCGGCAACCACACGCCCTCGGCCAATTTTCCGGTCTGCCAGAACACGTCGATAGGGATGCCGCCGCGCGGATACCAGTAGCCGGCAATGCGCAGGAAACGCGGCTTGAGCAGGTCCACCAGCCGCTTGCCCACCGCCACGGTGCAGTCCTCGTGGAACGCGCCATGATTGCGGAAGCTGCCGAGGTACAACTTGAGCGACTTGGATTCCACGAGGAACTGGTCCGGCACATAGTCGATGACGATGTGGGCGAAATCCGGCTGCCCCGTCACCGGGCAGAGCGAGGTGAACTCCGGGCAGGTGAAGCGCGCCACATAGTCCACGTCCGGATGGGGGTTCGGCACGCGGTCGAGCATCGCCTCCTCCGGCGAGGCGGGCAGGGCGGCGCTGACGCCGAGCTGCAGCGGGCGATCGGTCATATATCTTGATCCTGCGGCGGAAGAGCGGGTGCTCTACCCGCGCGGGCCATAATGTTCAACCGCCGTCCGGCCGTTTTGCGGCGAAGCCCGCCTGGAACGCCACACGCCCCCTTCGCAGGCGCAATAGATCGCGCTAGAAGCACCACGCCCGCAAGGCTGGGGCTTTGGGCATCCCGGGGTACGGTAGGGCAGGGGACGGCGACAGATCCTGCCCTTTGTTGCGCCGCACCACACGACGCAGGGAAGGAGTCTTCATGACCGCCATCGTGGACATCATCGGACGCGAAATTCTGGACAGCCGCGGCAATCCCACCGTGGAAGTGGACGTGGTGCTGGAAGACGGCGCCCTCGGCCGCGCCGCCGTGCCCTCGGGCGCATCCACGGGCGCCCACGAGGCGGTGGAACTGCGTGACGGCGACACCAGCCGCTATCTCGGCAAGGGCGTCGGCATGGCGGTGGACGCGGTCAACGGCGAAATCTTCGACGCCATCGGCGGCTATGAGGCCGAGGACCAGGCTCACATCGACGCTGCCCTTCTCGCGCTCGACGGCACCCCCAACAAGGGCCGCCTCGGCGCCAACGCCATCCTCGGCGTGTCGCTGGCGGTGGCCAAGGCCGCGGCTGAGTCCAAGGGCCTGCCGCTCTACCGCTATGTGGGCGGCGTGAACGCCCGCGTGCTGCCGGTGCCCATGATGAACATCATCAACGGCGGCGCCCACGCGGACAATCCCATCGATTTCCAGGAATTCATGATCCTGCCCGCCGGCGCCCCCTCCTTCGCCGAGGGCCTGCGCTGGGGCGCGGAGATCTTCCACACCCTGAAGAAGGGCCTGAAGGACGCCGGCCACAACACCAATGTGGGCGACGAGGGCGGCTTCGCCCCGAACCTCGCCTCCGCCGAGGCGGCGCTGGAATTCGTGCTGAAGGCCATCGAGAAGGCCGGCTTCAAGCCGGGCGAGGACGTGTATCTCGGCCTCGACTGCGCCTCCACCGAGTTCTTCAAGAACGGCGTGTACAATTACGAGGGCGAAGGTACTGTGCGGGACATCGAGTCCCAGGTGGCCTACCTCGCCGAGCTGGTGGCCAAGTATCCCATCGTCACCATCGAGGACGGCATGGCCGAGGACGACTGGGTGGGCTGGAAGCTGCTCACCGACACCGTCGGCTCCAAGTGCCAGCTGGTGGGCGACGACCTGTTCGTCACCAACGTGGAGCGCCTGTCGCGCGGCATCAAGGACGGCGTGGGCAACGCCATCCTGGTGAAGGTGAACCAGATCGGCTCCCTTACCGAGACGCTGGATGCGGTGGAAATGGCCCACAAGGCCGGCTATCGCGCCGTCATGTCCCACCGCTCGGGTGAGACCGAGGATGCGACCATCGCCGACCTCGCGGTGGCCACCAATTGCGGGCAGATCAAGACCGGCTCGCTGGCCCGCTCGGACCGCACAGCCAAGTACAACCAGCTGCTGCGCATCGAGCAGGAACTGGGCGACAGCGCCCGCTACGCCGGCAAGGCCGCGCTGAAGGCGCTGGCCTGAGTCTCAAGCGACAAGCCGGCCCCCCCCCCCCCGGGGGGGGGGGGGCGGGGCCCCCCCCCCCCCCTGGCCCACCCCCCCGTCGCCGGGCCCGGGGGGTTTCTCCCCCGCCCCCGCCCGGCGTTCCCCCCGGGTCTCCTTTTCCCCCTCCC
>NZ_VTTL01000019.1 GCF_008364685.1 Xanthobacter oligotrophicus | reverse complement strand
CGCCGGCGGCGCCGGATCCGAGCCCGCGCCCCTGCTGCTGGCCCTCGCCCGCGACGGACGCAGCTTCGCCGACTGGCGGAAGGCGTAAGATCCTTCAGGACAAGAAAAACCCCGCCGCCGGCGCAAGCCGGGCGGCGGGGCAGTCAGCGGGCCGCCACGGTCGGGTCAGGCGGCACCGACAATGGTGATCGAGCAAACATTCTGGGCCGGCGCGCCGCCGAGATTGTGCGTGAGGGCAAGGCTGGGGCTCGCCAGCTGGCGCTCGCCCGCCTGACCGGTCAGTTGCAACCAGCATTCGTAGAGCATGCGCAGCCCCGAGGCACCCACGGGATGGCCGAAGCATTTCAGGCCGCCATCCACCTGGCAGGGCATGGCGCCGTCCACATCGAACGCGCCGTCCAGCATCCGCTTCCATGCGGTGCCTTCGTCGGCGAGGCCGATATCCTCCAGCGTCACCAGCTCGGTGATGGAGAAGCAATCGTGCAGCTCGGCGAAGCTCAGCGCGGTGCGCGGGTCGGCAATGCCCGCCTCTGCATAGGCCCGCCGCGCGGCGATGCGGGCGGTGTGGACATAGGAGCCGTTCCAGCCGCTCTGCTGCACTTCCCAGCCGTTGGACGCGACGAGCTGGATGGCCTTCACCAGCACCGGCGTTTTGCCGAGGCTCCTCGCGATCTCCGGCGTGGTGACGATAGCGCAAGCCGCGCCGTCCGAGACCGGGCAGCAGTCGAACAGGCCGAGCGGGTCCGCCACCATGGGGGCGTTCACCGCCTGCTCGACGGTGATGGCCTTGCGCAGATGGGCGTTCTTGTTCTTCACCGCATTGGCGTGGCTTTTCATGGAGGTGTGCCCCATGGCCCGCTTCAGGTCGCCGGAGGCGATGTTATGGCGCGCCCCATAGGCGCGGGCGAGCTGGGAGAAGTTGCCCGGATTGGTGTGGGTGGGCAGGTACATGGGCGCGAGCGTCCCTCGCGAGGCCGGCGGCAGGCCGGCAAAGCCGGTGTCCTTCAGCTTCTCCACGCCTACGGCGAGGGCGATGTCCACCGCCCCGGATGCCACCGCATAGACCGCGCCTCGGAATGCCTCCGTGCCACCGGCGCAGAAGTTCTCCACGCGGGTGACGCCGATGGCCGGCAGGCGCAGGGCCTGGGCCATGGGCGTGCCCGCCTTGCCGGCGCCGATGTCGTCATAGTGGGAGGAGTACCAGGCCGCCTCGATCTGGTCCGGCATGATGCCGGCATGGCCCAAAGCCTCCAGATAGGCCTCGACCATCAGCTCTTCCTGGCCCACGTCCCAGCGCTCGCCGAAGCGCGAGCAACCCATGGCGAGAATGGCGACCCTGTCCTTGATTCCATTGGCCATCGTGCGTCGCCTTTCGCTCAGGCTGCGGCCGGCAGTGCGGAAGCCGCGACCGCCTTCCAGAAGTAGCGGCGGTAGCCGGTGCGCTCGTCCATATCCTTGATGCGGAACACGAAGCGCACGGCGTCACCGGGTCCGAGGTGCGCCGCGTCGGGGTCGGTGAAGTCCATCATCAGGCGGGCGCCGCCGGGGATATCCACGAGGCCGTAGCAATTGGGTGGGCTACGCGAGAAGGCGAGCCGGTCCGCCGTGGCGGTGGCGACCGTGCCGCCGAGGTCGGCCAGCGGCCACGGCTCCTGCGGCTCCACGAAGAAGCCGGCCTCCGCCACGGCGAGGCGGGAGGGGGGGAACTGCACCTGGCCGGTCTCAGGGCTGCGGCTGCCGACGAAGCCGAGGAGCGCCTGTGAATTGCGATAGGCAGTGGTCAGCGCCTCGCTCACCGGAAGGCGGCCGCGCAGGCCCCGCTCCCAGGGTAGAAGGCCGCGAAAAATGGGGAGTTTCAGATAGTTGGTCTCGGCGATGCCGGTGTCGAGCATGGCGGATGCGGCGGGTGCGAAGCCGGCAATGGCGGCGGTCGCCTCCAGCACCAGGGCCGTCGCGCCCTGGCCGAACTGGGCCACCACCAGCCGCTCGCCAGGGCGCATGTCTTCCATGGCCCGCGCCAGCATCACCAACGCGTGGGCGGCGCCGGTGTCTCCGCATTCCAGATCAAGGGGTTGGGCCAGCTTTGCCTGGCTCAGGCCGGCGGCTTGCGCCACCGCTTTGGCGGCGCCGGGAATGACGCAGGGCAGGACGAAATGCTGGATGTCTGCCGGCGAAAGTTGCGCCCTACCGAGAGCTTCCGAGATGGCGTGAGGCACCAGGTCAAGGAACCCCTCCTCGCGCACCCAGCGCTCTTCCCAATCGGTGGCGAGGGCGTGGCCGGCGCCTCGGTAGCGCTCGATGAAGGGGGCGGACAGGCTGGCGCCGCCGCGATAGGCGAGCAGGTTCGGTCCGGCGCCGACGAGGACCCCGGCCCCCCCGTCCGAATAGCGCAGTTCGGCAAGTCCTCCCGGGGTATTGGATGGCATATCGGCAGCGATCAGGAGTGCCGGGTCCGGACCTTCCAGTGCGGCGTGAAGGGCCAGGAGGCCGCACCTCATGGTACCGCCGACATCCTGGGTGCGGATCGCCTCCGGAAGGCGGAGCGCGGCACAGAGCAGGCTCGCTTGTTGCGGCTCGGCGAACACCGGCGTGGTGGTGGCAAAAGTGAGGGCGCGGACGGCCGTGCGCGCCTGCGGAGCCTGATAGAGGCAGGCTCGCCCGGCGGCGACGCCCATGCTCACCGGGTCCTCGTCCCAGAAGGCGAGGGTGCGGGCCCCGCGCGTGTCGGAGCGGGGGCAGAGCCAGTCCATGGCGGCGGCCATGCTCGCGCGCTGGAGGCGCAGGCGCGGCAGGTGGATTGCGATCGCTGTGATGCCCGTCACCTTGGGTTCCTCGCCCTGATCTGTGATTGCGGCGCCCGGCCGGGCGGAGGCGCTCGGTCCGCACGCGCCGCCGTCGGGGCCGACGATGCGCAGGAAACCCGGTTGCCACCCGCGATTTGGCATTATAATAACCAGAACGTTCGGTCAATAAATATTCAGAGAGGGACGCCATGGAGCAGGAACACATCGCTATCGTCGGCGCCGGACAGGCTGCGGCCTCCCTAGCCATGCACCTGCGACATAGCGGATATTCTGGCGCCTTGACGCTCTATGGCGATGAGCCGCACCCTCCCTACCAGCGTCCGCCGCTCTCCAAGGCCTATCTTAAAAGAGAATGGACGGTTGATCGGCTTTATCTGCGTCCGGCCGACTTCTGGAGCGGCCTCGGTGTCGCGCTGGTGACGGATGCGCGCGTCACCGCCATCGATCCGGCAGGGCGCACGCTGGAGGTGAACGATCGCACGGTGCCATGGAGCAAGCTGGCGCTGGCGACGGGCACCCGCCCGCGGACCCTGCCGCCGGAGTTTTCCGGGCTCGAAGGCGTGTACGAGCTGCGCGGCCTCGCCGATGCAGAACGCCTTCAGGACGCCATTCGCCCGGGTCGACGCCTCATGGTGCTGGGCGGCGGCTATGTGGGGCTGGAGACAGCGGCGGTGGCGGTGAAGACCGGCCTGTCCGTCACCGTGGTGGAGCGCGCCGCGCGCATCCTGGAGCGGGTGGCCTGCCCCGAGACCTCGGACGCCATCCGCGCCCTGCACGCGGGCCACGGCGTGCGTATTCTGGAAGGGCGCAGCGTGGCCGCCGTGGCAGCGCGGGACGGCGCAGTCGCGGTGGTGACGCTGGACGACGGCACGCGCATGGAGGTGGATGCGGTGCTCGTCGGCATCGGCGTGCTGCCCCGCGACGAGCTGGCCCGCGCCGCGGGCATCGCCTGCGACAACGGCATCGCCGTGGATGTCCATGGGCGCACCTCGGCGCCGGGCATTTGGGCGGCGGGCGATTGCGCTGCCTTTCCCTTGGCGGGCATCCCGACGCGGCTGGAGAGCGTGCAGAATGCGGTGGACCAGGCGGAATGCGCGGCCGACGACATGCTCGGCCGCCCGCGCGTCTATGCGCCGGTCCCGTGGTTCTGGTCCGACCAGTACGACATGAAGCTCCAGATCGTCGGCCTCAACCGCGGCTATGATGCGGTGCTCCGCCGGCGCTCGGAGCGCGGCGAATCGCTCTGGTACTTCCGCGAGGGCCGGATGATCGCTGTGGACGCCCTCAACGACGCGCGCACCTACATGGCGGCCAAGAAGCTGCTGGAGGGTGGCATCGCCGTCTCGCTCGAAGAGGCGGCGCAGGAGGGGTTCGACCCTGTGGCGCGGATGCGGCGGCCGGCCGCCTGAGGCGGTCCCGGCTCCCGGCGTCAATCCTTGCGCGGTCAGTCCTTGCCGGAGCGGGGATCGGCCCGGCCGTCCTGCCGCGCAGGGTGGCGCGCATCCTGTTTCGCGTGGGGCTGGGTGCCATTGGGCGGCGCGGCCGCGTGGGCGTAGCCGTTCACGAACAGGTCCACGGTGCGGTCGGCGAGCTCGCTGGGCGCCACCGCGCCGTCGGCGTGGTACCACGTGTAGGTCCAGTTGATCATGCCGAAGAACAGCATGGTGTCCACGTGGGCCATGGTGGAGTCCTTGGCGAGATCCGGCCGCAGCTGCAGCAGGATGTCCCGCACATAGGCGATCAGCTCGCGCTGCTTGGCCACCAGCACCTTGCGGGTCTCGGGCGCCAGGAACTCCGAGCAGGTGAGCAATGCCACGTGCTGGTCGCGCGAGACGGAATAGACGTCGAGGAACAGGCGCGTCAGCTGGCGGAATCGCTCCTCCGGGTCCTGGTAGCCGTAGAGGGTCTGCCGGCACTTCATGAGGAGGCTTTCCACATGCGACGTCAGCATGTCGGAAAGGATGGCTTCCTTGGACGTGAAATAGTGATACAGGCGCGACTTGGAGCACTCGCAGGCCTCGGCGATGTCGCCGATGGAGGTGGCCGCATAGCCGCGCTGCGCGAAGACGGATGCCGCTCGCTCGAGTATGGTATCGTGAATATTGTCGTACTCGGCTGAGCGCGTTCTCGCCACGACGTCATACCTGCAAGAATGTTCCGATCATTCGGTCTATAAGCGCGAAGGCCCCCGGTGCCAAGTGCAGCGCCGGGAGTACGGGTCGCTTCCCGAGCGTGGCCGCTGGCGCGGTCGGCTCCTTACCTGTGGTCGCCTGCCCGTGGCGGCATTTTTCCGGGCGGTTGATGGAGATCAAATTTCCTCGTTTACATAGACCATTCGTTCGATCTATTAATTCATCAACCGAGAGCGGCCCCAAGAGCCGCGTAGTCCAACGGTCGGATGGGGGAGGAAGCACATGCAGCATCCAGAGGTGGAGTCGCTCGACCGCGACGGTATTCTGAAAGTCCAGCGCGACGGCCTTGCCGGCCTCGGCGCGCGCCTCGCGGAGTGCGATGCCTGGAAGGCGCATTTTGCCGAAGCCGGCATGAAGCCGGAGGACCTTGCTTCCGAGGATGGCCTCGCCAACGCCCCCTTTATGGACAAGTCGCTGTTGCGCGACCGCTATCCCTTTCCCTTCCTCACCGTGCCCATGGAGAAAGTGGAGCGTTTCGTCGCCACCTCCGGCACCACCGGCCTGCCGGTGACGTTCGGCATGACGAAGAACGACCTGCACGGCCTCCTGCCCTACCAGATGGCGCGCCTGCTGACGGCCGCGGGCGTGCGCAGCGGCTTCCGGGCCTATCAAGGCTACGGCTACGGCCTGTGGATCGGTGGCCCGGCGCTGGACGCCGGCTTCTCCGCCGTGGGCTGCACCAACTTTCCCATCGGCCCCGGCCGCGGCGAGCTTGCCGCCCGCTGGCTGCGCGACCACGCCTATGACGTGGCCTCCATGTCGCCTTTGTGGCTGATGACGCTGGTCCAGGCGGCCAAGCACCAGGGCATCGATCCGCGCACGGAATGGACGCTGAAGGTGGCCATCCTCGGCGGGCAGTCGGTCTCCGCCGAGTTCCGCGCCCAGCTGGAGGCGGAATTGCCCGAGGGCTTCATGAGCCACAACATCTACGGCACCACGGAAGCGGGCGGGCCGATCCTCGCCATCTCCACGCCCTACACCCACGCCGACGACGAATTGCAGCTCCTCAACGAGGACACCGTCATCGTCGAGATCCTCGATCCCAAGACCATGAAGCCGGTGTCGGACGGCGAAGTGGGCGAGATCGTCGTCACCACCCTGCGCAAGGAGGCCTCGCCCGTGGTGCGCTGGCGCACCCGCGACCTGGTGCGCCTCTCGCCGCGGCCCTACGACTGCCCCTCGGGCCGCCGCGGCATGCGCAAGATCGGCCGGATCATCGGGCGCACCGACGACATGATCAAGTTCAAGGGCGTCATCGTCTTCCCCTCGCAGATCGAGGACGTGATCGCCGGCATCCCCGGCCTCGCCAAGGAGGCCTGGCAGATCTACGTGGACAAGGAGGCCACTACCATCGGCAAGATGACGGTGGCGGTGGAATCCGTCAGCGCCGAGCAGCGCCCCGGCGAGGTGTGCGCCGCCGACGTGCGCCGCGAGATCAAGGCCCGCCTCGGCATCAACGTGAACGTCGAGTGCCACGCGGAAGGCGCGCTGCCGCGCTACGAAGCCAAGGCCACGCGTGTGCTGCACCGGTCGGAAGCTGCACACTGAGGCTTGTCTTTTCCTGGCGGGGAGCGGCGGGCCGATGCGTCCGCCGGCCCCGCGCGCCGGATGCCATCATGACCCAGCCCTTTCCCAGCCCTGCCGGCAGCGCCGCCGCCTTCGAGCGGGTGCGCGCGCGCATCAAGGCCGCGACCTCCGCCTGGGCGGCGGGCATGGGCCTCGCCGAGATCCGCACCAGCTTCGAGGACTTCCTCGGGGCGGGCGAAGGCGCCCCGCAGGTCACGCGCACACCGCTCGCGCTCGCCGGTCTTCCCGCCTGCGCCTTCGATGCGGCGGAGGCAGAGGCGGGCCGCACGCTGCTCTATTGCCACGGTGGCGGCTTCCAGATCGGCTCCGTGCGCTCCCATGCCGGGCTGATGGCGCGCCTTGCCGAAGCGAGCGGCATGCGGGTGCTGGGCTTCGACTACCGGCTCGCGCCCGAGCACCGCTTTCCCGCGGCACCTGACGACGCCTTCGCCGTCTACCGTGCGTTGGTGGAGGCGGGCGACGGTCCGCTCGCGCTGGCGGGAGATTCCGCCGGTGGAGCGCTTGCCCTCGGCACCGCGATCAGGGCGCGCGATGCCGGCCTGCCGCTGCCGAAGGCGCTGGTGCTGCTCTCGCCCTGGCTCGACCTAACCATGAGCGGGGAGAGTTACAGCGCGCTGTTGGAGCAGGACATCTTCTCCCGCCCGGAGCAGTTGAAGGCCATGGCCCGCACCTATCTCGGCCGCGACCATGCGCCGGCCGACCCCGCGGCCTCGCCGGTGCTGGGCGATCTCGCCGGACTGCCGCGCATCCTTGTCCATGCGGGCGGCGCCGACATCACCCTCGACGACAGCCATCTCCTCGCCCGCAATGCGGCGGCGCAGGGCGGGCAGGTGGAGGTCGAGGTGTTCGAGGGCATGTGCCACCATTTCCAGGTGTTCGCGGAGCTGCCCGAGGCGGCCCTCTCCCTCGCCCGCATCGGCGCCTTCCTGCGCGCCCTCTGACACCCGGACACGTCCTCCCGACGCCTCGAGCCCTTTCGACGTCGCATGTGCTGGGTTCACTCGCCGGCCTCCCGCCATCGCCGGGAGGCCGGTTTTTTCTTGGGGCTCATTTTTTTGGGGGGCTCAGGGATCGAGCCGGGCCGGATCGAGGCCCCAGCCGGCGAGGATCTCGCGGCCGTGCGCGCCCGGCGCCGCCGGCCCGGAGGCGATGGCGGAGGGGGTGACGGAGAAGCGCGGCGCGGGCGCCGGCTGCACCACGCCGTCCACGCTCACGAAGGCGTCGCGAGCCCGCGCGTGCGTATCGGAGGCAGCCTCGTCCCAGTCGAGGACGGGGGAGACGCAGGCGTCGGTGCCGGCGAACAACCGAGCCCAGTGGTCGCGCGGCTCGGTCAGGAAGATGGCGGCGAGGCGGGCGCGCAGCTTACCCCAGGCGGCGGGTTCGGCCGCGTGGGTGAATTCGGCGGGGTCCAGCCCGAGGGTGTCGATGAGGATGCGGTGGAACTTGCCCTCCACCGGCGCCACCGCGAGGAACTTTCCGTCAGCGCACGTATAGGTGCCATAGAAATAGGCCCCGCCGTCCAGCAGGTTCGCCTGCCGCGTCGCGCCCCAGAGGCCGCCGGCGCGGAAGCCCCAGAACATGGCGGCGAGCAGCGCCGCGCCGTCCGTCATGGCGGCGTCCACCACCTGGCCTTCGCCGGTGGTCTTCGCCCCCAGCAGCGCCGCCACCATGCCGAATGCCATCAGCATGCCGCCGCCGCCGAAATCGGCGATGAGGTTCAGCGGCACGGGCGGCGGCGCATCCGCCGGGCCCATGGCGGCCAGCGCGCCGGTGGCGCCGAGATAGTTGAGGTCGTGCCCGGCAGCGTCCTTCAGCGGACCCTCCTGGCCCCAGCCGGTCATGCGGCCGTAGACGAGGCGCGGATTGGCGGCGAGGCAGGGCTCCGGCCCGAGGCCGAGGCGCTCCATCACCCCCGGCCGGAAGCCCTCGATAAGGCCGTCCGCGCGGGCGAGGAGATCGCGCATCACCTCGAGATCCTTCTCCGCCTTGAGGTCGAGGGCGATGGACCTGCGGCCCCGCGCCAACACGTCGAAACGCGTGTTCATGAGCGGGATTTCCGGCCGCTGGCCCCTCTGGTGGACGCGGATCACCTCGGCGCCAGCATCCGCCAGCATCATGGCGGCGAACGGGGCGGGGCCGAGGCCGACCATCTCGACGATGCGCAGTCCCGAAAGCGGTCCCGGCATCGGCCTCAGCCTTGGCCGGCGGGCAGGTGGACGACGAGGCCGTCCAGCGCGGGCGCCACCTTCACCTGGCAGGAGAGGCGGGAACTGTCGCGCACGTCCTCGGCGAATTCCAGCATGTCGCGCTCCATGCCCGCGGCCTCGCCCACCGCGGCGCACCACTCGGGGTCCACATGCACGTGGCAGGTGGCGCACGAGCAGGCGCCGCCGCATTCGGCGACGATCCCTGGCACGTTGGCGCGGCGCGCGCATTCCATGACGCTGAGCCCGTCCTCCGCATCGATCTCGATGCGCTGGCCGGCGGGCGTGACGAAGGTGATCCGGGTCATCGGGGCTTCCCGTGGATATTGGTTGTTGCTTGAGGGCAGGCTCAGGCGCCGCAGCCCATGCCGCCGGAGACGCCCAGCACCTCGCCGGTGACGAAGGAGGCGTCCTCGGAGGCGAGGAAGGCCACCGCCGCCGCCACTTCCTCCGGCTCGCCCATGCGGCGCAGGAGGGTGAGGGCGGCCATGTCGGCGAGGATAGTCTCGCCCACCTCGGCCACCGCGCGTTCCACCATGGGGGTGCGGATGGGACCCGGCGCCACGGCGTTGGCGATGATGCCGTAGCGGGCATTCTCGCGGGCGATGGAGCGGGTGAAGCCGATCAGCCCCGCTTTCGCGGCGGCATAGACGGCGCCGCCCCTGGAGCCGAGCCGCCCCGCCTCGGAGGCGACGTTCACCAGCCGGCCGTAGCCCGCCGCCTGCATGGCCGGCAGCACGAGGCGGGTGAAGAGAAAGGCGGTCTCCAGGTTCACCGACAGCAGGAAGCGCCAGTCTTCCGCCGTGGTCTGCGTGAAGAAGGCGTGCTGGTCGGCGCCGATATTGTTCACCAGCACGTCGAACGGGCCGTGGGCGGAAAACAGCGCCTCGGCCGCCGCCGCGTCCGTGCCGTCCATGTGCACGAAGGCGGCGCCGGTCGCGGCAGCGAGCGCCTTGCCGGTTTCGGCGTCGCGGTCGCAGAAGACCACGTTGAGGCCGTCCGCGACCAGCCGTTCGACGATGGCGGCGCCGATGCCGGCACCGCCTCCGGTGACGAGCGCGCGGCGCCCGGGGGACGCCGTGCTCATTGGCCGGTGAAGACGGGCTTGCGCTTCCCGATCACCGCGGCGAGGCCCTCGCGGGAATCGGCGGTGAAGGAGAGTTCGGAGACGGTGCGCGCCTCCTCCGGCAACGCCCGCTCCACGTCCAGCGCGTTCCACAGGAGGCGCTTGGTGGCGGCGAGCGCCAGCGGCGCGCCGGAGGCATAGAAGCGCGCGGCCTTCTTCGCCTCGGCCTGAAGGGCGTCGTCGGGCACGCATCTGGTGATGAGGCCGATGGCCTCGGCCTCCGCCGCATCCACGATGCGGTTGGAGAGCATGATCTCCGCCGCCCGGCGGAAGCCGACAAGGTGCGGCAGGATCACCGAGGAGCCCGCGTCCGGCGCCATGCCCACGCGCGTGGCACCGGCGAGGAACTTCGCGCCGGCGCCGGCGATCACGATGTCGGAGGCGCAGACGAGGCCGAGCCCGCCGCCGCCAGCGGCATAGCCGTGGACCTCGGTGACGACGACAGCTTTCAGGCGGATGAGCGCGCCGATGGCGACCTGCAGATAGGCCGTCACCTCGCGCAGGAAGTCGCCGAGCGCCTCGCCCTTGGAGGCGAACTCGCGCACGTCGCCGCCGGCGCAGAAATTGGCGCCGGCGCCGCGCAGGTGCAGCACCCGCACGTCCGGTGCGCGGTGCACCACCATGATCGCACGGTACAGCGCCTGCATGAGTTCGATGTTCATGCCGTTGGCCGAGCCGGGACGGTTCAGCGTGAGGGTGGCGACGCCCTCCGCATAGTCGAGCAGGACCGGCCCTTCGCCGATCCAGCTCTCGGGTGCAGGCGCATTATTGGCCGCGGGCGCTTGGGCAGAGGCCTCGGAAGTGCTGTGTGTCATGGAAGGCCTCAGACCAGGAAGGAAAGGGTGAAGATGGGCTTGTTGTTGTTCACGAGCGCGATCTTCTTGCGCACCAGCCGGAAGCCGCCGTCCACCATGCGCAGGCGATAGGTGTTGCGCGCCGCCCACAAAGTATCGCCGCGCAGATTGTCCTCGTAGATGAGGACGTTGGCGCGCACGTCCACTTCGTTGCCGCGGACCTCGGCGATCTCGATATTGGAGATGACGCGGGCCAGTTCCGAACGCGGGGTCTGGGTGTGGCGGCGCCCGGTCTTGAGCTGGCGGATGCGCACGCCAATGCGCGAGCGGTTATCGTAGAGCACCGACATCTCCTTGTCGGGGTCGGTGTCGTCGCCATTGGCGGGGACCCAGTAGATGGCGTCGTCCGTCCACAGCGCCTCCCACCCGTCATAGTCGTGGGTGTCGGCGAGGCGGGCCTCCAGATAGAGGAACTGCGCCACCTGGTGGTGGAGCGCCACGGCATCGGTTGCCGCAAGATCGGGGGCGGACACGTCCGCGAAGGATTGGGCGAGGGCGGTCATCAGCGGGCCTCGGTCATCAGGTTGAGGTAGTGGCGCCAGATGCCGCGCTGCGGCGTCTCGTCGGTGGAATGGGCGATGCGGAAGCCGTTGTCGTCGAGCCGCTCACGGTGCAGGCCGCGCGAGAGCACCAGCCATTCGGGATCGAGGATCTGCGCGCCGCGATGGTTGCGCTCGTACATCTCGGTGTCGTCGGCGAGCAGCAGGCCGGCGGGGCCCACCGACCCCATGGTCTGCTGGCGCAGGCGCCGGTTGATGTCGGGGGCGCCCTTGAACTGCACGGCGGTGACGTGCTGGACGGTCTCGTCCACCGCCACCGGCTGCAGCACGAAGATCTGGATCTCGGCGATGAACAGGTTCGGGAAGATCATGACGTGCGGCGAGCCGTCGATCATGATCTGGCGGGCGCGCTCCTCGCCATAGGCCGCGTTCATGGCCTTCACGTAGTCGGGCAGGCGCTCCGGCGTGGTGCCGAACCACTGCAGCGGCTTGTCGTTCTTGCGCCATTCGGGGCGCAGGTCGAACTCGGTATGGCCATTGCCGTAGTCGCGGGTCAGGGCGGTGGAGTCCGAGCCGTAGAGGCTGCCGATGCCCGAGCTCGTCACCTGGAAGACCGAGCCGTGGACGAAGCCGGGGTGATAGCCGTCGGTCTCGTTCTCCAGCATGAACTTCCAGTTGGCCTTGGTGCGGTGCTGGAGAAAGCCCGCCGTCAGCTCCAGCTCGCCGGTGGGCGAGTTGTCGAGCAGCTGGTCGAGCGCCGCCTTTGCGCCACCGAGATGCTCCTCCAGGGAGATGCCCTGCGCCGCCATCGAGCCGAACACGAAGCCACGATAGATGGCGATGCGCGGCACCTTGCCGAGGTTGAGGCCGGCTTTGCTCTGGCCCTCGTAGCCGTCCGGCAGGGCATAGCCCATGAGGTCGCCGGTGTTGGAGAAGGTCCACGAGTGGTACGGGCAGGTGAAGCTGGTGCGGTTGCCCTTCTGGTAGGCGCACAGCTGGTTGCCGCGATGGGGGCACTTGTTGAGCAGGAGGCGGACCTCGCCTTCCTTGTCACGCACCATCAGCACCGGCATGGGGCCGATCGACTTGGTGACATAGTCGTTCTTGTTGGGGATCTCGCTGGTGTGACCCACGTAGACCCAGGTCTTGTACCAGATCTTCTCCAGCTCTTCCTGGAAGATGGCCGGATCGTAATAGAGCCGGCTGTTGATACGCGCGGGCTCGATGAGCGCGCGGTAGTCGCGGGCCCCGGCGGAGGCTGCGGCTTCGGACACGGCGGCGTGCGGCATGGCGGTCCACCCCTGAAGTTGCGTTGGATTGTTGGAAAATTAATCGAACGATTGGTCTAAATATTCCTTCATCCTTGGAACGTGTCAAGCGCCGCCCACGCCGCGTGGATGCAAATTTTCTCGCTGGCCATGTTCGGCAGGCCTCCTGTTACAACGGATTATCGCGTTAAGCGGCCATGCAAGTCCGCTCCAATGACGTTGCGTACGGGCGCTGCAGATTCTGGTGGAAATGGGATTTGATCTGAATTAAAAAGACCGAACGATCTGACCATAATAGATCGAAGCGTGATGCCCCCTCGCTTTCCATCCGCAGGCTCTCCAGCGCTGGCGGCCCGGCGGCGTCACCATCAAGCCTGGGGAGGACACATGAAGCGGATTGTGACGGGCGTGGTCGCGCTGGCCCTGATGGCCACCGCCGCCAGCGCCGACATCAAGATCGGCGCCATCGTCTCGGAGACCGGCCCGGCTTCCTCGCTCGGCGATCCCGAGGCCAGGACCATCCGCATGATGGTGGAGGAGCTGAACGCCAAGGGCGGCATCAAGGGCGAGAAGGCGAAGCTTGTCCTCTATGACGACAGCGGCGACCCCTCGAAGGCCAAGACCTTCGCCACCCGCCTCGTGGAGGACGACGGCGTCGTCGCCATGGTCGGCGGCACCACCACCGGCACCTCGCTCGCCATCCTTGCCGTGGCCGAGGAGAGCAAGGTGCCCTTCATCTCGCTCGCCGGCGCAATCGAGATCATCGATCCGGTGAAGCCTTATGTCTTCAAGACCCCGCACACCGACCGCATGGCGTGCCAGAAGATCTTCGAGGACATGAAGAGCCGCGGCCTCATAAAAATCGGCCTCATCTCCGGCACCGATGGCTTCGGCGCCTCCATGCGCGCCCAGTGCCTCGCGGTCGCCAAGTCCTCCGGCATCGAGATCGTCGCCGACGAGACCTACGGGCCGAAGGATGCGGACATGACCCCGCAGCTCACCAACATCCGCAACAAGCCGGGCATCCAGGCCATCCTCAACTCGGGCTTCGGCCAAGGGCCGGCCACCATCACCCGCAATTACGCGCAGCTGGGCATCACCCTGCCGCTCTACCAGTCCCACGGCGTCGCCTCCAACGCCTTCATCGAGCTCTCCAGCGCCAAGAACGCCGAGGGCGTGCGCCTACCCGGCACCGCGCTGCTGGTGGGCGAGCTGCTCGATCCGAAGGACCCGCAGAAGGCGGTGGTGCTGGCCTACAAGGCGAGCTTCGAGAAAGTGGCCGGCGGCGCGCCGGTCTCCACCTTCGGCGGCTATGCCCACGATGCCATGCGCATCCTCACCGAGGCCATCGCCAAGGCACCCTCAGCCAAGCCGGCGGTGATCCGCGACGCCATCGAAGCCACCACCGGCCTTGTGGGCACCACCGGCACGTACAATTACTCGAAGACCGACCATCTCGGCCTCGATCTCTCCGCCTTCCGCATCCTCGAGATCAACAACGGCGGCTGGAAGCTGGTGCAGTAGGCCGGCGACCGGCGCCGTACCTTCTCCATCCGAGCATTCTCCGCCTCCGGCCCGCGGGCGCCCGTTCACGGGTGGCCGCGGGAGCGGCGGCGGACACCAAGACAAGCCGCCCCCCAAGGACGCATCGCGTCCGCCGGGCAGGCGCGGCCCCCTTCCACACAGCGTGAGACGGCCTTCCCCGCCCCCTCCGGGTCCGGCCCGCCGCCTCGAACCGCCCGCGGGGAGCGAGCGAACATGTCCGATCTGCTGCAGTTCCTGGCATCCGGGGTCACGGTGGGCGCGGTTTATGCGCTCGTCGCCCTCGGCTTCACCATCATCTACAACGCTTCCGACGTGGTGAACTTCGCCCAGGGCGAGTTCGTGATGCTGGGCGGCATGATCTCGGTGGCCGGCGTCGCCGCCGGGCTGCCGCTGCCGCTCGCCGCGCTCATCGCCATCGCCGTCACGGCGGCCATCGGGGTGGCGCTGAACACCTTCGCCATCGAGCCGGCACGCGGGGCGCCGGTGGTGTCTCTCATCATCATCACCATCGGCGCCTCGATCTTCATCCGTGGCGTCACTCAGATCGTGCTCGACAAGGGCACGCACCGCCTGCCGTCCTTCTCCGGCGACGAGCCGCTCCATGTCTTCGGCGCCACCGTGCTGCCGCAGAGCCTGTGGGTGGCGGCGGGGGCGGTGGCGATCTTCGTGGCGCTGTGGCTGTTCTTCACCCGCACGCTCACCGGCCGCGCCGTGCTCGCCACCTCCAACAACCGGCTGGCGGCGCAGCTCGTGGGCATCAATACCCGCTTCGTGATGACGCTCTCCTTCGCCTTGTCCGCGGCCATCGGCGCGCTGGCGGGCGTGCTCATCACCCCGATCCTGCCGACCAGCTTCGAGGTGGGCATCTCGCTGGCGCTGAAGGGGTTCGCCGCCGCCATGCTGGGTGGCATGGGCAGCCCCAAGGGGGCGCTGACGGGCGGCCTGCTGCTCGGCCTCATGGAGGCGCTGACGGCGGGCTACATCTCCTCCCACTACAAGGATGCGGTGGCCTTCTTCGTCATCCTCGCCGTGCTGTTCGCCTTCCCGCGCGGCCTCTACGGCAGCAATCCGACGGAGCGCGTGTGACCATGCGACTCTCGTCGAAGCAGTCCACTTTGCTGGTGCTGGCGGCGCTGATCATCGTCAGCCCGTTCTTCTTCCCGTCCAATTATTACTATCGCGTCGGCTCGCTGGTCTTCGTGAACGCCATCGCGGTGGTGGGCATCGTCATCCTCACCGGATATGCCGGGCAGATCAGCCTCGGCCATGCCGGCTTCGTGGGCATCGGCGGCTACGCCTGCGCGCTCCTGCCGGTGCACCTCGGGGTGCCGCCCGCGCTTGCGGTGGTGCTCGGCGCCGTGCTCTCCGGCGTCATCGCCTATGGGGTGGGCCGGCCGATCCTGCGGCTGAAGGGCTATTACCTCGCCGTGGCGAGCCTCGGCTTCGGCGTGCTGGTGGCCATGGTGCTCGCCAACGAGGGCTGGCTGACCGGCGGGCCGGACGGAATCAAGGTGCCCGACCCCGGCCTGCGCGCGCTGCTGGAATCGCTCGGCATCGCATTGACCAACCCGCAGTTCTGGTACGCTTTCTGCGGCCTCGTGCTGTTCGTCGGCGCCTGGCTGGCGCTGAACCTGCACGACAGCCCCACCGGCCGCGCGCTCAGGGCGCTGCACGGCTCGGAGGTGGCGGCGCGCACCGCGGGCGTGGACGTGGCGAAAGCAAAGCTGAACGCCTTCGTCATCTCAGCCGTCTATGCTTCGGTCGCCGGCTCGCTGCTGGCGCTGCAGAACCGGCTGATCACTCCGGATGTCGCCGGCTTCATGCACTCCATCGAGCTCGTGACCATGGCGGTGCTCGGCGGGGCCGGCTCGGTGCTTGGCGGCATCTTCGGCGCCGCTCTGCTCACTTTGCTGCCGCAGGTGCTCACCGTGCTGCAGGACTATGAGCACGTGGTGCTGGGCCTCGTGATGATGCTGGTGATGATCTTCCTGCCGGCGGGGCTCATTCCGAGCGCCCGGCGCCTTCTGCGGGGGAGGGGCGAATGAGCCTGCTTCAAGTCGAGGGCCTCGGCATCTCCTTCGGGGGCGTGAAGGCGGTCAACGATGTCTCCTTTGCGCTCGACGCGGGCAAGATCGTCTCCGTCATCGGCCCGAACGGGGCCGGCAAGACCACGCTCTTCAACATGATTTCCGGTGTCTATCTGCCGAAATCGGGGAAGGTGCGCCTCGACGGCGAGGACGTGACCGGCATGCGCCCGGACCTGCTTGCAGGGCGGGGCATGTCGCGCACTTTCCAGAACCTGCAGATCTTCCACGAGATGAGCGTGCTGGAGAACGTCATCGTCGGCTTCCACATGCATGAGCGCGGGCCGGTGCTGTCCGACCTGCTCGGCCTTCCCGGCTCGCGGCGGCGCTCGCGCGCGGCGGCCGAGGGCGCGCGCGTTCTCTTGGAGCGGGTGGGGCTGGAGCGGGCGGCGGAGCGCGAGGCCGGCGCCCTCTCCTATGGCGCGCTGAAGCGGCTGGAGATCGCGCGGGCGCTTGCCGCTCGCCCGCGCGTGCTGCTGCTCGACGAGCCCGCCGCCGGCTGCAACGCGGTGGAGACCGAGGAGATCGACCGCCTCATCTGCGAGGTCGCCAGGACCGGCGTCGCCATCCTGCTGGTGGAGCATGACATGAAGCTGGTGATGCGCCTCTCGGACACCATCGTCGTGCTGGACCACGGCGAGAAGATCGCCGAAGGCGATCCCGCGGTGGTGAGCCGCGACCCGAAGGTGATCGAGGCCTATCTCGGCGCCGGCACCACGGAGGCGCTCCATGCTCACGGTTGAGGGATTGCGCTCGCGCTACGGCCGCATCGAGGTGCTGCACGGGGTGGATCTGTTCGTCGGCTCGGGCGAGATCGTCACTGTGGTGGGGGCCAACGGCGCGGGTAAGACCACGCTGCTGCGCTGCCTCTCCGGGGTACAGCCGGTGTCGGGCGGCGCCATCACCTTCCGCGGCGAGGCGATGACCTCCGTGCCGGCCTATCGGCGCGTCGCGCGCGGGCTGGCGCAGTCGCCGGAGGGCCGGCAAATCTTCACCAATCTCAGCGTGGAGGAAAATCTGCGCCTCGGGGCCTTCATCTTCTCCGACGAGAGGGTGGAGCGCGACATGGCGGACGCCTTCGCCATGTTCCCGATACTCAGGGAAAAGCGCAACCAGTTCGCGGGCGGCCTTTCCGGCGGGCAGCAGCAGATGCTGGCCATCGCCCGCGCCCTCATGGGCCGTCCCGCCTGCCTGCTGCTGGACGAGCCCTCCATGGGCCTCGCGCCCATCCTGGTGGCGCAGATCTTCGAGGTGGTGAAGGCGCTCAAGGCCCTCGACGTGACCGTGCTGCTGGTGGAGCAGAACGCCTTCGGTGCGCTGTCCGTCGCGGACCGGGGCTACGTCATGGAGACCGGCCGCGTTACGATGGGCGGCAGCGCGGACGAACTGATCGCCGATCCCCGGGTACGAGAAGCCTACCTCGGCATGTAGGCTCCGTGCCCTACAATGCGCAATTGGGGTGGCTCCTGAAGCAGACCTTCCCAATGTCTACTGGGCAGTGTGGACGGATTTCACCGTGTCGAAGCGGAGGGGAGATTTCCTGCTGTCTGTTTCGGTGATTCATAGCGGGTCGGCTTTTGGCGAGGTCGACCATGCTGCCGCGGATGACGGACGAGGATTGGGCGGTGGCTCTGGAGGTGTTCCGCGCTTGCCGGTCGCGACGGGGCAACAAGGGGCGCGTCGATCGCAAATTCCTCGAAGCCACGCACTATTCACCGTACACAACGTCACTTGGCGGGTGCTGCCTGCCGCCCTCACGCCTTCGAATTTGCTTGTGCGCAGAACGACATCGATCATCGTCTCACCAAACCCAAGCACCCATGGACCAACGCCAAGTCGAACGCATGAACAGGACTCTCATTGAGGCGACCGTCAGGCGCTTCTACTACGAGACCCACGCCCAGCTTCGAAGCTATCTCGTCAACTTCGTGAGCGCCCACAGCTTCTCCACGCGCCGCAAGGCCCTCAAGGGCCTCGCGCCCTAAGAGTACATCGGCAAAATATGGACAAAGGAGCCCGAGCGTTTCACCCTCGACCCTCTCCATCAAATGCCGGGCCTGAACATGCGTCCGTAACAAGGAAAGGCATCCGGGAGGCGCCGCGCAGGATCGGGTCAGACGGTGGCGATGGGGGTGACGGGAGAGCCGGCGGCGCCCGGCAGGCGCAGGGGCGGGGCGGTGAGGAGGAAGCGGTTGCGGCCCGCTGCGCGCAGATGGGCGGCCAAGGCCTCGAACCACCACAGCTCGCCGAGCGGCAGGCCGAGCTTGAACAGGCAGTGGTGGTGCAGCGGCATGGCCGCATTGGCGCCGCCGGTGAAGGCACGGGCTGGCAGGCCTTCCACCGCATAATTGTCGGCGGCGATGGCGGCGATCTGGCTGTCGGTGATCCAGTGCAGCAGGCGCGCGTCCCGTCCGTCGAGCACAGCGCAGGCATTGGCCAGCACGGCCGGATCGGGCGCGCCGTCCATGCGCATCACCATGTCGGCGAAGCCGGTGTAGAGGCACAGGATGTCGCCGGGCTCCACCTCCACCCTGTCGGCGTCGAGCACCGCCATGAGGTCGTCATAACCGACGAAGCGGCGGGTCTCGCCGAAGCGGCCGAAGAGGTCCACCAGCACTCCTCGGCCCTGCACGCCGTGGGCGGCGGCATTCTCGATGCCGAGCTTCAGTGCGCCAAAGGCGCGGCCAGAGGCGGCGGCCTGCGACGCATCCGGCACGTCGATGCCGGCGCGGAAGCCGTTATAATAGACGGGCTCGGGCACGCCATCGCCGTCCGCGTCGAACATGGCCCCCACATGCACCAGTGCGTCCCACTGGGTGGAATACTGGAGCGCGATCTCGACCTTGTCGTCGCAGGCCACGTCCAGCAACCCGGCCTCGTCGTGGCACAGGCACTGGTTCCAGCGCGGCTTCTCGGCCTGGCCGGTGGGCGAGAGGACGGGCGGCCCGCGGCGCGGGTTCAGAGCCTTGCCCCCCGGCCGGTCGAGGGGCAGGCTGAGGCAGAAGGTCTTGCCCTCGCGCACCTCGGCGATGCCCTGCCGGACCTTCGCGGGGGTGAGGAGATTCAGGCGACCGAGCTGGTCATCGGCCCCGAAATCGCCCCAGGTGGATCCTTCCGGGCGACGGACCCAGCGCGGATTGGACGGCATGGTGCAAACTCCTCAGACCGTTCCCTTGCCCACCGTGACGCCGCCGCACACGGCGAGCGTCTGGCCGGTGATGAACCCGGCCTGCGTGCCGAGGAAAAAGCCGATGGCTTCGGCCACGTCTTCCGGCAACCCCATGCGGCCGACCGGAATGCCATCGATGATGGCACGGGTGCGCGGCGCGTCCGGCGGGTTGGCGGCAGTGAAGAGCGGGGTGGCGATGGGCCCCGGGGCTACCGCATTCACGGTGATGCCGTCCTTGCCCAGTTCCAGCGCCCAGGTCCGGGTGGCGCCGAGCAGGCCGGCCTTGCTGGCGGCGTAGGCGGTGCGCAGTTCCTTGCCGTAGGCGGCTCGGCTCGACACGTTGACGATGCGGCCGAAGCGCGCCGCCCGCATGCCCGGCAGGAGGGCCTGCGTGCATTGGATCGCTGTGCCGAGATTGAGCCGCATCACGGCGGCGAAGTCTGCTGCGGTGGTGTCGTCGAGAAGCGCCGGGCGCACCATGCCCACATTGTTGACGAGGCGGGTGATGGAGCCGTCCGCCAGCGCTTGCGCGAGCGCGGCACCGGTGGCGGCCTCGTCCATCATGTCGACGGCGATGAAGCGGGCGTTGAGGTCCTCCGGCGGCGGCTCGCGGTCGAGCACCACCACCGCCCGTCCGACCGCGATCTCACGGCGCGCCACGGCAAGGCCGATGCCGCCGGCCCCACCGGTGACGAGGGTGCGCTCAAGGCTCATGGCTTCACCTCCGGCAGGTAGCAGACGCCGTCCACATAGGCCTTGCGCGAGCGCTGGATCACCACCCGATCAAACAGGCCGGCCTTGAAGAAGGGATCGGCGGCGATGAAAGCCTCCGCCTCGGCGCGGCTTTCCAGCGCCACCACGTAGAGCCCGCCGCCGGCGGCGTTGCCGTCGTCGTCAAGCTTGGCGCCGCAGGCGAGCAGAAGTTTCGCATTCTCGGCGAGGAAGACGAGGTGCTCATCCCGCGTCGCCATTCGCAGGTCCAGCGCGCCGGGCTTGTCGAAGGTCTCGATCATGTAGGGCATGACAGGTCTCAGGCCTGAGCGCGGATGGGAAGGCCAGTGCGCCGCGTCAGCGCCTCGCCTTCGTCGGTTTGAGGCGCCGCGCGGGGGTGGCCGCGCGGCGTGGGGCTCACTTCTTCACGAGAGGGCAGGTGCTCTCGCTCAGCGGCTGGAACGCCTCGTCGCCCGGGATCACGCGGACGATCTTGTAATAATCCCAAGGGGCCTTGGATTCAGCCGGCGTCTTCACCTTGGCGAGGAACATGTCGTGCACCATGCGGCCGTCCTCGCGGATCTTGCCGTTCTTGGCGAACATGTCGTCGATAGGCATCTCGCGCATCTTCGCGATGACCTTCACACCCTCATCGGTGCCGGCGGCCTCGGCGGCCCGCAGATAGTGCAGCACGGAGGAATAGACGCCCGCATGCACCATGGTGGGCATCTTGCCCTTCATGCGCTCGGCGAAGCGCTTGGAGAAGGCGCGGGTCTTGTCGTCGTAGTCCCAGTAGAAGCCGGTGGTCAGCACCATGCCCTGGGCCGCGTCGAGGCCGACGGAGTGGATGTCGGTGAGGAACAGCAGCAGCGCCGCCAGCGTCTGCCCACCTTGGGTGATGCCGAACTCGCGTGCCTGCTTGATGGTGTTGATGGTGTCGGAGCCGGCGTTCGCCATGGCGATGATCTGCGCACCGGAGGCTTGCGCCTGGAGCAGGAACGAGGACAGGTCCGACGAGCCGAACGGATGGCGCACGCTCCCCTTCACGCTGCCGCCCTTCTCTTTCACGATCTTGGCCACCTGGTTCTCCAGATCGTGACCGAAGGTGTAGTCGGCGGTGATGAAGTACCAGGACTTCCCGCCTTCGCTCACCAGCGCGTTGCCGGTGCCGGCCGCCAGCGAATAGACGTCATAGGTCCAGTGCAGGCCGGTGGGCGAGCAGGCCTTGTTGGTCAGCGCCATGGAGGCGGCGCCGGAATTGATGTCGACCTTGCCCTTTTCCTTCGCCACGTCGCGCACGGCGAGCGCCGCCACCGACCCATTGATGTCGAAGATGGCGTCCACGTCCTGCGTGTCATACCACTTGCGGGCGGTGGCGGAGGCGATGTCCGCCTTGTTCTGGTGGTCGGCGGAGACGAGCTCCACCGGCTTGCCGTTGATGGGCTTGCCGAAGTCCTCGATGGCCATCTTCGCGGCTTCCACCGAGCCCGCACCGGCGAGGTCCGAATAGGCGCCCGACATGTCGGTGAGCACGCCGATCTTCACGCCGCCGCCAGCATACTGGGCGGCCGCGGGGGTGGCCATCATCGCGCTGGCGAGGAGCGCGGCGCACACTGCGGCTGTCTTGGCGGTGGTCTTGCGGGCTTTCATCTTTGTGTTTCCTCCTGGGAGTTTGGGAGCAGGGCGCCTAGACCCGCTCGATTATGGTGGCGATGCCCTGGTCGACGCCGATGCACATGGTGCGAAGGTCGCAGCGCCCGATGGGCGTGCGCACCGCGTCGCAGATGAGAGCGTCGTCCATGGCGTCAATCTAGGTTCTGCTCGGTGCGAATAGCGAACATTATACGCAGTTTCCTAGGGCGATCCGGGAGCCTGCGTCAAGCAGATTCGATGCTGCACTTGCGTAATGAAGGCTTGTAGTTGAAGGAATTTCGCCTAGTGATGTGAAATATCGTGTGTTTCCGACGGGCGGCACACCACGCGCCACAATGGGCAGATTGCCCTTCAGAATTGTTCGTATTACGAACATAATGCATTATTTACGCACAAAGGCAGGCTGAGATGAGCGAAGGACGGGATGGCGCCATCGCCCTCGTGGGCGGCGGCAGCATGGGGGTGGGCTGGGCCATCGTGTTTGCCCGGGCAGGGCTTGCCGTGCGGGTCCACGACGCCTCCGCCGAGGTCCGCCGCGCTGTCCTGCCGGCTGTGGCCGAGCGCCTCGCCGAGCTGTCCGTTCATGGCCTCCTGGCCGAGGCCCCGGGCGAGGTGATGGCGCGTGTGACGGTGGCCGACAGCCTCGCCGCCGCCCTCGACGGCGCCATCCATGTGCAGGAGAGCGTGCCGGAGCGGCTCGACCTCAAGACCGCCCTGTTCCGCGCCATGGATGAGCTGGCGCCGCCCCATGCGGTGCTCGCCAGCTCAACCTCCTCGCTGCCGGCGTCCGAGTTTGCGGGCGATCTTCCCGGCCGGGCGCGCTGCCTCGTCGCCCACCCGGCCAATCCGCCCCATCTCCTGCCCATCGTGGAGATCGTGCCCGCCCCCTTCACCGCGCCTGAGGCGGCGGAGCGGACCCGCGCGCTCATGGCTCGCGTCGGCCAGGCGCCGGTGGTGCTGAAGCGCGAGGTGAACGGTTTCATCTATAACCGCCTGCAGGGGGCGGTGCTGCGCGAGGCTTACTGGATGCTGGAGCAGGGCATCGCCGACGTGGCCGATATCGATCGGGTGATGACCTCCGGCCTCGGCCTGCGCTGGTCCATTGTCGGCCCGTTCGAGACAGCGGACCTCAATTATCGCGGCGGCCTGGAAGAGCATGCCCGTCGCATGGGCGAGCGCTACCGGCAGATGGGCGCAGAACGCGGCCAGCCGGAGGCGTGGGACGCGGCCCTTGTCGCCCGCGCAGCCGCCGAACGCCGGGCGCTTTTGCCCCTCGACCAATGGGAAGCGCGGGTGGCCTGGCGCGATTCCCGCCTCATGGCGGCGTGCGCCGCTGGGCAGGCGCAGTCCGTTCCCGATAGTGCAGAGGCGGATGATGCGGGGACGGAGGCATGACGACGGGCGCGGCGAACGAGGGCAAGGACGACGTCCAGTCCCTGGAGCGGGGACTGGACGTCGTCCGCACCTTCAGCCCGTACAAGCCGCGCATGATATTGAGCGAGGTGTAGGAGCCGAGATTGTCCATGATGACGATGTCGTCGGCAGAAAGCTGGGGGGCGCGGACCTGCTCCACACAGGCCTCGAAGGCGATGCGGTTGATTCGGCCATCGAGCACCATGGGCGCCATGGAGCCCGCCATCCTCAGGCTGGTGATGAAGGTGGTGGTCTTCCAATGGCCGTGGGGCAGGCCGACCCGCAGGCGCTCCCCCCGCCGGCAGCGGCAGCGGCCGTGGCGGCGGGCCATGTTGGTCGAAGCCCAGGTCTCGTCTCACGTGGGTCGAAGCGCTTGATCAGCAAGAAATCCGTTGAGTTCCAGCTTCCCGGCTGGAACTCGAAGTCTGCTCCTGGCGCTTCCAGCCATCGCTAGACGCACCATCACCAGAGTTCCGAGAACACGCCCGATCTTCGCCCTGCTCGCACAGGCGCAGCGGACGGCGGACTGGCCTTTGCTATGCCGGCAAGACGACCACCTTCGTTTTGACCGGCGTACGTGAGTACAAGTCTATCATGTCCTGGCTGAGAAGGCCGACGCAGCCGCTGGTGACGCCTGAGCCGATCGACTCGGGGTCGCTGGTCGCGTAGATCGTATAGAGCGTGTAAGTGCCGTTCTGATAAAGATGCAGCGTGCGGGCGCCGAGCGGATTGTCGAGGCCGCCCGGCATGCCGTTGGCATATTTGGCAGCCTCGGGCTGGCGCCGGATCATCTCCTTGGGCGGAGTCCAGGTCGCCCATTCGCTTTTGCGCCCGACATAAGCGTCACCGCTCCACAGGAACCCGGCGCGGCCGACATTGGCCCCATAGCGGGTGGCGGAGCCGTCATCCTCGACGCGGTAGACATAGTAATTGCCAGGATCGACGATAATCGTGCCGGGCGCTTCCTTGGTCTCGTAACTCACTGTCCGGCGAAAATATTTCGGATTGACCTTGCTGATATCGGCCGCCGGGATCGGGAATTTCTCGGTGGGCACCGGCCCGTAGAGCTTCTGCGCCTCGGCAAGGCTTATGCCGTCGGATGTGGAGCAACCGGCGAGCCCGAGCGCACCGAGGCCGAGGGCAGAGCCGACCAGAAACGACCGGCGGTTGAGAGACCCCGGGCGAAGCCCAGGCAAAGCGACCTCTTCAATTTCGCCGGCCGCGGCATTCCCACCGTCCATGATCATGATTTCGCAGTTTCCCCATGTCCTATTGCCGAATCAGAAAATACTCCGGCATACCCCCGCTGAACGTCCTGCTGGGCTAAGATTGCCGCCACATGGCGTGACTGGCAAGCTCGGGGCTTCGCTGCGTGGGGCTTGCCATGCACCAAAGTCGCTGACGTCCGCGCGATCTCACGCGCGCTCGCTTCGGCAAAAACATGCAATCATGGCATCAATCAGGTCGGTGGCGCCGCGTCTCATCCGCCTCGGTGTCTAATATGGATCCGTGTCAGTTTTGTCACTGAGCCCGGGTATCGCGGCGCGCCGCTCAAACAGGAAGCCTTGTTAAGATTCGCCTCCAGATCGTGCCGCCGCTCCGGGAGCGGGCGGCGGCACGATCTGGCTTATTTACGAATTTCCTTACGCGAGACCTCGGGGAACAGCCACATGGCAATGACCATGAAGGTTCCGAGGAACAGCACTGCGTATTTCGGCCCGGTCTGCCCGAGCTCGGCCTGCAAGGCATAACCCGCAGCCGCGACAAGCATCACGATCAGCGAGATGGTGATTTTCACAAGTGTGGGCATGGTCGGCTCCGTTTTACTGGCGGGTCTGGTTGGATGGAATCATGGTTCTGGCGCCTCTCGCGTGCTTCGGGCTCTAGACGAGCGGGGCGACAAGCCCGGCCCCTAGCCGGTACAGGGCGGCGATGGCCCCGAGCTGCAGCACCCCCATCACGCCCAGCACGGCCCGCCCGTCGCGCCAGCGCTCAGGCCAGATCTCGAACGAGACCGGCGCGAAGAGGAAGGCGAGGCCCATCACCACGATCAGTGTGGTTGGCCGTAGCTCGGCAAAGCCGAAGGCCAGCGTCAGCCCGGTGAAGATCACCATGAGCGCGCCGTTGAACAGGGCGAGCGCAGTGTTCGAGGGCCGACCCCGCTCGTTCGCCACCCCAAGCGGGAACGAGCCGGAGAGGACGAGGAAGCCGATGCAGCAGAGCGTCCAGAACAGGGCGAACCAGGCCAGTGCGCCGATATTGGGCTCCAGGGCGTTCATGGCAGTTTCCTTGATCGCGAGGGGCGGGCGCTCACTCGGCAGGCTGCTGGCTCATGGCGCCCGCGGGCTTGGGTGTGCGCGATGCCTTGCGCATGTCCTGCTTTACGTAGCGCGTGTCGTAGCCATTGAAGAGATGGCCGATCAGGCCGCGGTTGAGATCGGAGGTGCCGAACAGCCAGTCCATCACCGGGAAGGTCAGGTTCATGTTGCGCTCCATCATGATCGACTGGTTGTGATGGGCGGCGTGGTGACGGCGGTTCGTATTGATGAAGGGCATGTTCCGCACGAACCAGTTCTCGTCGATATGGGTCGTGAAGTGCATGAACTCGTAGAGCAGGTAGATCGAGGTCGTGGTGGTGATGAACAGCCAGCCGACATTGGGCGAGACCAGCCAGGACAGCACCACGGCGCCGGGGATCGACATCAGCGTGAACGTCACCAGCGCATAGGGCGGGAAGAAGGTGACGCGCCAGTCGTGATGGTCCGCAAAGCGCATTTCCTCCTCGGTGAAGAACTGATGGTGCATCAGCGTGTGGCGGTTATAGACCGCGCGCAGCAACGGGATGTGTGACGGTCGGTGCATGACGTAGCGATGCAGCGCCCATTCAAAGAAATTGCAGAACAGGAACACGACCGGGACGGTGATCCACTCCCACCAAGCAATGGCGTGCAGGTTCGAGATGTACACGTAGAGGGCGGTGAAGCCGATCGTGTAGATAACCGCGATATGCAGCCATCCATTGTACCAGCCGGCGACACGCTCGCGATAGGTCGCGCGGTATTTGCGCTGTCGCTCGGTCATGGGGGTGAGCGAGAGTTCCATGGCGTCCTCCTGGGTCAGATTCTGAAAGCGGGAAACCTTGGGCGGCACCGGGTGCGCCTTGTTGCCCTACGACAAGAATGCATCTAACATATCAGTGTCACATTAGATGGCAAGGGCGTTGAGCGCCTGCCCCGCACCGTCAGCTACAGGAGGCGTTCCGGGGTCGGCGCGGGCGCAGCCGCGTCTGCTGACGTGGGACGACAGCTTCCGGGAGAGGAAAATGAGCCTGAGCTACAGGGCCGCCGTGCTGCATGAGGCGCACCACGCGCTCACCATCGAGACCGTGACGGCCGAGCCCCTGCGCGCCAACGACGTGCGCGTGCGCATCCGGGCGGCAGGGCTGTGCCACACTGACCTGGAGGTGATCGAGGGCGGGCTTAAAAACCCTATGCCCATCGTGCTCGGCCATGAGGCGGCGGGCATCGTCGAAGAGGTGGGGCCCGCCGCGCGCGGCGTGGCGCCGGGCGACCATGTGGTGTTGTCTTGGAATCCCCATTGCGGGGGCTGCTTCTATTGCGACCGCAGCCTGCCGATCCTGTGCGAGGGCTATCTGGATCAGGGGCCGAAAGCGATGGCTTTCGATGGCGCGCCCCGCGCCCGGCTGGCCGATGGCCGCGCACTGCACCAGCTGATGTTCCTCGGCGCCTTCGGTGACTACTGCACCGTTCAGGATCAGCAGGCGATCGTGGTGCCGCGCGAGATGCCGTTCGACCGCGCCTGCCTCATCGGCTGCGGGGTGATGACCGGCGCTGGCGCGGCGATGAATGTCGCCTCCATCCGCCATGGCGACACGGTGATGGTGCTGGGCTGCGGAGCGGTGGGTCTGGCGGCCGTGCAGGGGGCGCGGCTGGCCGGAGCGGAACAGATCATCGCGGTGGATCTCAACGACGCCAAGCTGGCGCTGGCCGCGACCATGGGGGCGACCACGCTGGTGAATGCCTCCCGGCAGGATGCCGCCGAGGCCGCGCGCGCGGCCACAAGGGGGCGGGGCGCGGACGTGGTGCTGGAATCGGCGGGCAGTCCCGCGGCTTTCCGCGTGAGCGCGGAAGCGGTGCGTCCGGGCGGTGAGGTGATCTGGCTCGGCAAGATCGACGTGGCGCGGGACGTCGCCTTTCGCTGGGGCTCGCTGATGGGCGAAAAGCGCATCCGCCGCTCCTCCTATGGCGGAGCGCGCCCGCGCCGGGATTTCCCCCTGCTGGCGCGGGCCTATCTTGATGGCCGGTTGAAGCTCGACGCGCTGATTACCGGCCATCTGAGGCTCGACGAGATCAATGCCGGCTTCGACGCGCTGAAGAGCGGGGCGGCCATACGCAGCGTCATTGTCTTCGACGACTAGATCTTAAGGTTAGATGGGGGTTCACCGAGCAGATTTAGCCAATCTGCTCGGCTGGCGCGCGCCGTCTATATGGCAACGTCGGCGGATGTATGCGCCTGCCGACTGTCGTTCGGGGCCTGGGCCCGGTCGGTCAGGGTATAGTCGCGCGAAACTTCGGCGATGCGCAGCCGGTAGTCACGGAAGACGCCCCGGCGTCCCTTGGCCTGCGCGCGCCGGTGGTTTGTCCTTGTGCGCCACTGGCGGATCGCTTCCTCGTCGCGCCAAATCGAGAGCGAGAGCATCTTGTCCGGATCGGTGATGCTCTGGAAGCGCTCGACCGAGATGAAGCCGTCGACCTCTTCAAGATCGGCGCGCAACTCGGCGGCTATGTCGAGATAATGTTGGCGCTCCCCCTCAGCGGGCCAGACTTCGAAAATCACGGCGATCATGGCGGTCTTCCTCCGGCTTTGCCGGCTCATCCTGCGCCCGCCCCGTCAGCCGAGTAAAGCTGGAACGACGATAAATATGCCAAAGATATATTAGATGTGGAGGAATCTGGCGGGATCGGCGTTGCAGCAGAATCGCTCGCAAGTCCAGGTAACATATGGGTTTTCTGGCCGTGTGGAGCGACGTTCTCCAATTCCAAATTGATCCAAGTCAAAATTACTCCTTGCAGACATTCAATCTGCATATTTATGATATGTCAGTCCTATGACGGGCGCTAGACCCGCAGGGGGAGGAAACCAGATGACTCTCAGCCGCCGCTCAGTGCTGCGGGGGATCGGTGCTGCCAGTCTCGCCGCGTCCATGCCGGGCGTCTACGCCCCGGCCATCGCCCAGTCCAAGCCGGTGCGCATCGGCATCCTCGCCCCGCGCTCCGGAGCCATGGGCACGGTGGGTGAATGCGGTATCCGTGCGGTGCAGTGGGCCGCTGACCGCATGAACAAGGATGGCGGCATCGCCGGTCGGCCCATCGAGTTGGTGTTCGAGGAGGAAACCTCCCCGAAGGACACCATCGAGCGCTTCCGGCGCCTGGTGCTTCAGGAAAAGGTGGACTGCGTGCAGGGTCTCATCTCCACCGGCGTCTCCATGGGCGTGGCGCCCGTCGCCGAGGAGGAACAGGCGCTTCTCATCATGTGGGACGGCACCACGCAGGACGGCGTGAAGGAGGCGATGCCGAATGCGCGCTACGTGTTCCGCTCCACCGACAACGAGTGCGAGGCGGTCATGGCCTCGCTGCTGTCGGTCAAATATTTCGGAAACAAGATCAAGCGTGTCGCCGGCATCAACCCAGACTACTCCTACGGCCGCAACAACTGGGAAGCATTCCGGCAGATCCTGACGCGGGCAGGCGTCGAATTCGAGGTGGTGGCCGAGCAGTGGCCCAAGGTCGGCACTATGGACCTCACCTCGCACATTGCCGCGCTGAAGGCCGCCAAGCCTGACTTCATTTTCTCCTCCATGCTGTTCGCCGACCTGCCGGTGTTCATGAAGCAGGGCAGCGCCGCCGGCCTGTTCGAGGGCGTGAACCTCGCGCTTCCCGCCGCCGGCTGGCAGCTCAACCAGCTGAAGAAGAGCTTCATGCCGGAGAACATCATCTTCGGGCACAACACGCTCTATTTCGCGCTGCCCGACGCCTCTGCGCTGCAAAAAGCCTTCGTCGACGATTACATGGGCCGTTACAAGGAGGCGCCGCACTGGGAGGCGGACCGCGCCTATTTCGCCCTCGCCGCCTACAAGGCGGGCACCGAGGCCGCCGCCAAGGCGACCGGGCGCTGGCCCAAGCTCGACGAGATCATCGATTCCATCCCGAAGCAGGAGGTGCAGAGCCTCGGCGGGCCGGGCCGCTTCCGCACCGACAAGATCGCCGAGCAGGTGTTCTATCAGGGGCTTTCGACCAACGACAATAAGTTCGACTTTCCCACCCTGCGGACCGTGAACGCCTATTCGGCCGAGCAGCTCCAGAAGCCGCCGGGAATGGACTTCTGGGTGTGGCTGAAGACCGCGAAACTTCCGGTCTGAGGGCGCATCATGACCCTGTTCGCCGACATGATCCTCGGCGGCGTCTTCCACGCCGCCATTCTCTTCCTCGTCGCCGCCGGCCTTCAGCTCGTCTTCGGCGTGCAGAAGATCGTCAACCTCGCCTGCGGCTCCTTCTACGCGCTGGGGGCCTATTTCGGCATTACCGCCGTGGCCACCGCCACGTCCATGGGATTGCCGGGCCTTGCGGTGCTGCCGGTGCTGCTGCTGGCGGGTCTCGCCATCGGCCTTGTGGGGCTGCCGGTGGAGCGTCTGCTGCGCACCGTGTACCGGCGTGACGAGAGCCACCAATTGCTGCTCACCTTCGGCCTGCTGCTGGTGTTCCAGGACGTGATGCGCTTTTGGTGGGGGGCGACGCCCCGGACGCTGGACAACGCCTATCTCGCCTATGGCACGGCGCAGGTCGCCGGCGTGCGGGTGCCGACCTACAACCTGCTGGTCATCGTCGCCTCCATCGCCATCGCGGCCGGTCTCGGCCTGTTCCTCAAGCGCACGCGCACCGGGCGCATCATCCGCGCCACGGCGGAAAACCGCGAGATGTCCGAAGGTCTCGGCGTGAATTCCAACCGCGTCTTCGCGGCGGTGTTCACGGTGGGCTGCATGCTCGGCACGGTGGGCGGCGCGCTGGTGGTGCCGGCCTCCGCCGCCTCCCTGGAAATGTCGGTGGAACTGGTGGTCGAAGCCTTTGCCGTGGTGGTCATCGGCGGCCTGGGCTCCATGCGCGGGGCGATCGCCGGCGCGCTGATCGTCGGCCTCATCCGTGCCGTGGCGATCATGGTGCTGCCCGAGGCTGAAATTCTCTCGATCTATCTGGTCGTCATCGCGGCGCTTATCCTGCGTCCGGCCGGCCTGTTCGGAAAGGCGATGGCATGAGCGCTCCCCCTATCGTCGAGCGCGCGGTCATCGCGCGCCCGGCCTCCGAGGCCGCCCGACCGTCCGGCTTGTGGGCCTTTCTGGTGATCCTGGCGGCGATGGCGGCCCTGCCGTTCGTGGCCTCCACCTATACGCTGACCCTGATGGTGCCGTTCTTCGCGCTCGCCATCGCCCTGCTCGGGTTCAACCTGCTGTTCGGCTATACTGGGCTGTTGTCCTTCGGCCATGCCATGTTCCTTGGCATCGGCGCCTACACGGCGGCGGTGATGACCTCCAAGCTCGGCATCAGGTCGTTCGAGCTGATCCTCTTGGTGTCGGTCCTCGTCTCGATCGCCGTTGCCCTACCGGTCGGCTATCTGTGCGTGCGCTACACACGCATCTTCTTCGGCATGCTCACGCTGGCCTTCGGCATGTTGTTCCACTCGGTGCTCTACAAGTTCTACGGCCTCACCGGCGGCGACCAGGGCATGCGGGTGCTGCGCCCGCTGCTGTTCGGCATGGAGGTGGAGGGTGGCAAGACCGCCTTCCTCACCGGGCCGTTCTATTACTATGCCCTCGGCCTTTTGGGCGTGCTCGGCCTGGTCATGTGGCGCATCGTGCGCTCGCCCTTCGGCCTGCATCTGCAGGCGATCCGCGAGAATGCGCAGAAGGCGTCGTACCTCGGCGTCGAGGTCACCCGCATGCGGCTAAAGGCCTATGTCATCTCCGGCATCTATGGCGGCATCGGCGGCGCGATCCTGGCGATCACCATCGGCCTTGCCGACCCCGAGATCGTCTACTGGACCCAGTCCGGCAACCTCGTCTTCATGGCGGTGCTCGGCGGCTCCGGCGCCTTCGTCGGCCCGGTGATCGGCTCCCTCGCCTTCGTCCTCCTGCAGGATACGGTGATGTCCGTGACCCAGTACTGGCGCCTGGTGATGGGCGCGGTGCTGATCCTGCTGGTGGTGTTCTTCCCCAGCGGCCTGTCCGGCATTGCCGGCAGCCTTCTCAACCGCTTCAAGCGCGGGAGCTGAGCCATGACGGCCCTTCTGGAAGCCAGCACGGTCTGCAAGAGCTACGGCGCCTTTCATGCGCTGACCGATATCTCGCTGTCCATCGCAGATGGCGAGTTCATCTCCATCGTCGGCCCCAATGGCGCCGGCAAGAGCACGCTGGTGAACGTTCTCACCGGGCTGCTGAAGCCCACCTCCGGCCGCGTCTCGTTCCGAGGCACGGACATCGGCGGCATCGGGCCGGTGGAGCTGGCCCGGCGCGGCATGGCGCGCGGCTTCCAGCTCGTGAACATCTTTCCCGAACTCACCGTGCGCGAAACGCTGGCGGTGGCCGCCGCATCGCGGTTGAAGCGCATCGCAAACCCGCTCCGCAGCCTCGTGCGCGACCGCGAGGTGAACGAGGCGGTGGAGGAGGTGGCGGACATCTTCCATCTGCGTCCCCGGCTCGACCAGCGCGCCCGCGCCCTCTCCCAGGGCGAGAAGAAGCTTCTGGACGTGGCAAGCGCCTTCGCCCTGAAGCCGGAACTCATCCTCATCGACGAGCCAACCTCCGGTGTTTCCACCGGCGACAAGCACGCCATCATGGAGCTGCTCATCGCCGCCTGCCGCAAGGCGGGGGTACGTGCCATCATCCAGGTTGAGCACGACATGGATCTGGTGGCGCGCTACTCGGACCGCATCGTCGCGCTCCAGGCCGGCCGCGTGCTGGCGGATGAAAAGCCGGAGGTGTTCTTCAAGGATCCCGCCCTCATCTCCGCCGTGGTCGGGACCCGCCCGCCGCAGGTGAAGCACAAGACCTCGGGCGATGCGGCGAGCTTCATGCCCGCCCACGTCAACTAAAGGAACGGCTCATGCTCAGCATCTCCGGCCTCAAGGTCGACATCGCAGGTAGCCGCATCCTCAACGGGCTTGATCTCACGGTTTCGGCCGGCGAACTGGTCTGCCTCATCGGGCGCAATGGCGCGGGCAAGACCACCACCTTCCGCACCATCATGGGCCATCGCCAGCCGGAGGCCGGTTCCATCACCTTCAAGGGGCAGAACCTGGTGGGCCTGCCGACCTACAGGATCGCCCGGCTCGGCATCGGCTATTCGCCGGAGGAATCCGACGTCTATGCCGACCTCACGGTAGCGGAGAACATCGCGTTGCCGACCTGGACGCGGGCCTCCCCGCTTTCGGAGGAGGAGCGGGTGGAGCGCTCGCTGAAAGTATTTCCCAAGCTGCGCCAGTATCTGGAGCGCGGAGGGCAGCAGCTCTCGGGGGGTGAGCGCAAGATGGTTTCGGTCGCCCGCGCTCTGGCACTGGACCCGAGCCTGCTGCTGCTCGATGAGCCGTTCGAGGGGCTGTCGCCCGCCATCATCCCGATCATCTCGGAGGGCATCGCCTCGATCCGGGCCATGGGCGAGGCGGTGCTGATGGCCGAATCCAACGTCCATCATCTGCCCGAATATGTCGACCGGCTCTATGTGGTGGAGCGGGGCGAGATGATCTTCGAGGGCACCCTGGCCCAGGCCTACGCCGACCGCGCGGTGATGCGTGTGATCGCTGGCGAGGTCGAGGTGGCGCACGCCTGAGCGTGCCCCGTGGAGTTGGCCGCCTGACGTGGCGGCGGCATCGCGCGGGGCGGTGCTGTTCTCGCGTCAGGCGGCGGCGTGAGGGCGATGCCCCCGCCCTCAGTCGTCCAGCGTCTTGCGGGCAAAGGATTCGATATAGTCGATGAGCTTGTCCGAGGCACTGGCGGCCCGGGCGGCGTCACGCCCGGCAATCGCCGCAGCAAGATCGGCATGAAGCTGGGCGGCGAGCGGCAGATCGGCGACGCGCTTGTAATGCTGGTACCAGAACCGGCGCGAGAGCGCGTGCATCAACCCCATGGAGCGGCTCGCGAACTCGTTGCGCGCGGCGTCCGAGACCAGGGTGTTGAGCGCGCGGTCCAGCCGCATGAACGCGATGCCGTCCGAGCGCTCGGCGGCGTCCCGCATGCCTTCGGCGATCTGCGCGAACTGTTCGCATTCCTCGTCGCTGGCCCGCTCGGCGGCCAGTTCGGCCATCAGCCGCTCCAGCACGCGCCGGGTTTCCAGCAGGCGGAGCTGGGTGCGCAGATTGATCTCGGAAACGAGGACCCCGCGCCGCGCCAGCACCACCACCAGGCCGTCGCGCGCCAGGCGCTGGAGCGCCTCGCGGATCGGCGTGCGGCCGATGTTCAGCCGCTGCGCCAGCGTCAACTCGGATAGGACCGTGCCGGGCGGGAGCTGGAGCGTGGAGATCAGTTCCTCCAGCTGGCGATAGGCGCGATCCGTCAGGGTGAGGTCTTCGGGCTCGACGTTCTTGCCGACGCGCCGGGCACGGGAGCCGCCCGTCTTGGAGACTTCCTTCTTGGAGCCGCCCGTCTTGCGGGCATCGGGATCGGCGGCGCGCTTGGTGCCTGCTGGCGGCATGGGGAACTCCGGTGGACGGGCCGCTCGTGAGGCGGGCGACGGCGAAGGGCTGGGATATCACGAGAGCGCATTTTGATGGAATTGCTCAGCGCGCGAGCCGGGATCCTCTTCTGGAGCGTTTTCCGCTCGCCTTGGCTCACGGCAATCGCTCTAGACTCTTGTGTTGACGCGTTTTTTTCACGCGAACCGGTATCCACTCCGCTCGAAAACGCTCTAAATCGCATTCATGCGGCCGGGGCTTGAGAGGACAGAATGGCGCAGCAGGCTCTGCGCGAAGCGTTCGGGATCATGTGCCATCAGGTTGTGCCCCGCTGCGGGCCAGATTTCCAGCGCGGCGTCGGGAATGCCCGCGGCGATGAGGCTGCCGTGGGCGAGCGGGCACTGGTCGTCCTGCTCACCATGCATCACCAGCGTCGGCAGGGCGATACGCGAAAGCGCCTCCCGCAGGTCGGTCGCGCGCACGCTCGCCCAGGCCCGGGCCACCGCCGTCGGCGTGGCATAGGCGGTCAGAGCCAGCCGCACGGCCCGCTCCCGTGCCTCCTCGGCGACCGCATCCGCCGTGTCGGCATGAAACCACACGGCATCGTGGCCCGGCCGGGCCGTGCCGCTCGCCAGCACCAGAGCGTCGAGCTTGTCCGCGCCATAAAGGTCGAGGTACGTGAGCGAGACCAGCACGCCCATGCTCCAGCCCACCAGCGTTACCGGGCCGGCGGCGGCCTCGATCACGGCGTGAAGGTCGGTCGCGAAATGATCGAGGGTATAGGCGCCCGGCTCGTCCGGCACGGGCGAGCGCCCGCGTCCGCGCAGGTTTGGCATCCAGATGGCGCGTTCACCACCGAGATGGGCCGCCACCTCGGCCCAGGCCGCCGCGGTTCCCTGAATGCCGTGCAGCAGCACGAAGGTCCCGCGCGCCGGATCGGCCTCCGGGTTGGCGCGCAGGCATTCGATGGCACCGGCGCGGGTGGCGATGAACGCCGTGGAGACGCCCGCCATGAAGAGGCTCAGGCCGCGCGGGCGGTGAGGGCGGTATCGATATCGGCGCTGGTGATTTCCCACTCATTGCCGAAATTGGCGACCACTTGGCGCATGAATCGCTCATAGTGCTGCAGCGCGGGCCCGGCGGCACCGAAATGATCGGCCAGGATGGCGAGCGCGAGCTGGGCCGGAGCGACGCCCTCGTAGGTCCATTCGAACCCGTCGCGGCTTATCTCCCTGATATCGGTACGCTCCGGCAGGGGAGCCCCGTCCACCGTGACCGATACGCCATCGATGGTTCTGTCTCCACGATATGTCTTCATGGCAGGATCCGTTAATTTCCAACAACTGACATATTAGATGTTTATCTAGTGTCTGGCAATTGGATTTCGAAAGGTGTGGTGCTGGATCGAGGGGCGTCCTCGCGCTGGCTTTCCCGATGTCGTCACAAGCCCAATGCGGTCACAAAATCGGGGAACCGGGATGTCACCCGCGCCGTCGCAGCGGCGATGAAAGATCCAAATGGCGCCCTGGGCCTGCTTCTGGTCGCGTATATTTCCCGTGAACTACCTTATAGGTACAGAATTCAAATATCTGTTGCCTCTCGCTCGATTGACTTCACTGTCCTGCGAAGAGAATCCAGATAGCGCGACGCGGCCGTCGCCGTGGTCATGGCCGAGGCGACATAGACGACGCTCAGGCAGCCCAGAAGCCCTTGCCGGCCGTGGATGGGAAGCGCGATCCCGGCCATCTTCGGCTCGTCCGTCCAGTTCATGTGGTTGGCGCCATAGCCCTGCTGGACCACGCGCGCCAGCAGATCATCCAGGGCCGGCCGGTCACGGGCCAGCCGGCATTCCATTCGCGGTTGCCGGGCCAGGAAATCGATGATGC
Source organism: Xanthobacter oligotrophicus (assembly GCF_008364685.1). Classification (GTDB taxonomy): domain Bacteria; phylum Pseudomonadota; class Alphaproteobacteria; order Rhizobiales; family Xanthobacteraceae; genus Xanthobacter; species Xanthobacter oligotrophicus. Next base: position 5,585 of record NZ_VTTL01000019.1, on the reverse strand, counting down.
TCTCACGCTCCTCCTGTGGGCAGAACGCCAGATAGGCCGTGCCGCTCGCGGTCTGGAGCATGGGCAGGCGCCGGCCGATCATGGAACGGTGAAACGAGAGCTTGCTGAAGCGATGCGTGGTCTCGCGGACCACCATGGCATCCACGTCGAAAGTGCACAGGTCCGTCGGCCAGACCACCTCTTTGAGCAATTGCCCCAAAAGGGGCGAGGCGAGCGCGGAAATCCAGTGCTCGTCGCGAAAGCCTTCGCTGAGTTCCCGCACGCGAAGGTTCAGGCAGTATCGGTCATCGGACTTGCTGCGCCGGACATAGCCTTCTTCCTGCAAGGTCTCCAGAAGACGTTGCACCGTGGTGCGGTGCAACTTCGTCTGCTCCGCGAGGCGCGCCACGTTGGCTCCGCCGTCGATGCGGTTGAGGACGTTGAGGAGCGCAAGCCCCCGGCTCAGCCCCCGCACGCTCTTGTAGGGGCTTTCCCCCGCCATGATGTTCCGCTCCCATTTTTCGCCAGCATAACGCAAAAATCGAGGCGACTTGCACCGGGGGGCGGTACTAGCCGCGGTCACCCAATGCGCGCGAAACGCAGGCGATTGCTCAATTCCGACACCGCCATGCGGGGAGCCGCGTTTCCGGGGGCGCTCGAAAAATCATTTAGAATCAGTGCTGTGCACTGGGTGCACACCGCAATGGTTTGGTGTTCCTTCTTCTGCTTCGGCGCTCCTAAAGTACACCCGCTCAAAACGAAGAACGCGACCGGGAAGGGAGGAGCGGGCCACGCATTGCCGTTGGCCTGAAGCTTCGAAGGTCGAGGGAGCCATCATGACCATCAAGCTCAAGTGCCTTTCGCACACGCCTCTGCGTGGCCTGAACGACCCCGCGCCGGACGTGATCGCCGAAGTCGACGCGGTGCTGGCCCGCGCCCGCGCCGATGTGGAAGCGTTCGACCCGGAGCTGATCGTGATCTTCGCGCCGGATCACTATAATGGTCTTTTTTACGATCTCATGCCGCCCTTCGTCATTGCGACGGCGGCAGAGTCGGTCGGCGATTACATGACTTTGCCTGGCCCGCTCTCGGTGGAGCGCGATCTGGCGCTCGATCTGGCGCGCTTCATACTCGATCATGACGTGGACATCTCCCTGTCCCATCGCCTGCAAGTGGATCACGGCTGCACCCAGACGCTGGAGGAACTCACCGGCAGCCTCACGCGCTACCCGGTGATCCCCATCATCATCAATTCGGTGGCGCCGCCCTTCGCGCCCTACCGGCGGATCCGCCGCCTCGGCGAAGTGGTCGGGCAATTCATCGCCACCCTCGACAAGCGGGTGCTGGTGCTGGGCACCGGTGGGCTGTCCCACGAGCCTCCGGTGCCGCTTTTGGAGGGGGCGCCCGAAGCCATCGGCGAATTCCTGATCTGCGGGCGCAATCCCACCCCCGAAGCGCGCGCCGCCCGGCAGGCACGCACTGTCGCCGCCGGCAAGATCTACGGTACCGACCTGTCCGCGCAGACCCCTCTCAATGCCGAGTGGGATCAGGCCTTCATCGACCTTTTGCTGGATGCCCGGCTCGCGGCCGTGGACGACTTCAGCATCGATGAGATCTCGAAGGAAGCCGGCCGCTCCACCCACGAGGTCCGCACCTGGGTCGCGGCGTTCGCGGCGCTTGCGGCGGCGCGGGGCGGCTACAGCGCGCAGCGCGACTACTACCGCCCGATCAACGAATGGATCGCCGGCTACGGCGTCATGAGCGCCGAGCCACGCTGACGGCGTGCATGCGAAGCCCAGCGAGGAACGCCAGGAGAATCAAGATGTTGGATAGATCGAGTTGCACGCCCACGGAGGCCGAGATCGTCGCACGCGCCGAGGCCATGGTGCCCTGGCTGCGTGAGCAGGCCGACGCGGTCGAGAAGGCCCGGATGGTGCCGCCCTCCACCATCCAGGCGTTCCAGGATGCCGGCTTCTTCCGCATCCTCCAGCCGCGTCGCTGGGGCGGCTACGAGATGAGCCCCAACGTGCTCAACAAGGTGCTGATGGAGCTTGCCCGCGGCTGCCCGTCCAGCGCCTGGAACGTCATGGTTCTCGGTGTCCATCCGTTCGAGGTGGGCCTGCTCGACCAGCGCTGCGGCGACGAATTGTGGGGCGAGGACACGAGCCGCCTGGTGTCGTCATCCTATGCTCCGTTCGGAACCGTGACGGCGGTAGACGGCGGTTATGTCCTCAAGGGCGAGTGGCTCACGTCCAGCGGCTGCGACCATGCAGAGGGTGGCGCCTTCCTCGGCGGTCGCGTGGCGGAGAATGGCGAGCAGGTGTTCCGCTCCTTCTGGGTGCAGAAGGCCGATTTCGAGATCGTTGACGACTGGTTCGTGGTGGGTCTTGCCGGCACCGGCAGCAAGAAGCTGGTGGTGAAGGAAGCCTTCGTTCCCGCCTACCGCAGCCATGTCATCGCCGCCTACGGCGAGGAGACCCACGGCCACGTGGATAATCTCTACAAGATGCCGTTCTTCTACGTGTTCTATGCGGCGGTTTCTTCGGTCATCGTCGGCATGGCCCGCGGCATGGTGGACCTCTATGTCGAGCATATGAAACCGCGGCAGAACCTGAACCAGGCCGTCGGCGCGGCGGTGAACGACCCCTTCATCAAGGGCCGGCTGGGCGAGGCCTCCGCCAAGATCCTGGGCGCGGCCGCCCGCATCCTGCACAACACCGACGAGGCCTGGAGCTTTGCCGAGCGCGGTGCGCTGGTGCCCATCGACGTGCGCGTGCGCCACTTCGCCACCAACCAGTTCACGGGCGGCGAATGCTTCGATGCCGCCCATATGATCTTCAAGAAGACATCGACGCGCGGCGTCTGGCTGAACAACCCCATGCAGCGCCAATTGCGCGACATCCTCGTGGGGGCCAACCACATCACCCAGAACCAGGACAACATCGGCGATCTCCTCGGCGGGCAGATGCTCGGCAATCCCATGCCGGCGGCAAACCCGTTCGGCGTGCGGCCGTGAGCAGCCGGGAGACCCTCCAATGACACAGAACATCAACCAGCGCCTCGACTGGGCGTCGAACGAAGCCCTGCGCGATCTGCCGACCGCCAGTGCGGACGACCACCGCACCGGCATGCGCCACCTGGCATCGGGGGTGTCCATCATCACCAGCCGCGACGGCGAGACCGCGGTGGGGCTAACCGCGACGGCGGTGTGCTCGGTCACCGTCGATCCGCCCCGGATGGTGGTGCTGGTCAACAAGAAGGTGGCCGCCGCCGACTCCATCCTCGCCAGCGGGGCCTTGTGCATCAACGTGCTCGCCGCCAGCCAGGCGCACCTCGCCAAGGTGTTCGCCGGCATGGTGGAGGGGGTGTTCGGCCCCGCCCGCTTCGAGCACGGCAGCTGGCACGCCCGCGTCTCAGGAGCCCCCGTGCTGGAGGGCGCGCTCGCCACGTTCGATTGCCGCGTGGTCAAGGTGTTCGACGAGAGCACCCATCATGCCCTGCTGTGCGAGGTACTTCACGCCTCCGAGCCGCCGGGCGGCGAACCCCTGATCTACGTGAACGGCGCCTTCTGTCGCGTCAGCCCCCTGGAAGCGTGAGATGAGCCAGCCCTTCACCGAATCCGAAACCAGCCGCTTCGTCCGTGTCCGCGAAGGCGAGGGCGAGCTGAACATCCACTACAACGACTGCGATCCCGGCGATGCCCGCGAGACCGTGGTGATGCTGCACGGCTCTGGCCCCGGCGCCTCGGGCTGGGCCAACTTCAACCGCAACATCACGCCGCTGGTGGAGGCTGGCTTCCGGGTGCTCCTCGTGGATTGCCCCGGCTGGAGCAAGAGCGACACCATCGTCAACACCGGCTCGCGCTCGAACCTGAATGCAAGGGTGCTCGCCGGCGTCGTCGATGCGCTCGGCCTCGGGCGCATCCACATCCTCGGCAATTCCATGGGTGGCCACAGCGCGGTGGCCTTCGCCCTCGACCATCCCGAGCGGGTGGGCAAGCTGGTTCTCATGGGTGGAGGCACCGGCGGCGTCAGCCCGTTCACGCCCATGCCGACGGAAGGCATCAAGCTGCTCAATGGGCTTTACCGCTCACCCACCATCGAAAACCTGAAGGCGATGATGAATGTCTTCGTCTTCGATCCCGGCGATCTCACCGAAGACCTGTTCCAGGCGCGGCTCGACAATATGCTGAAGCGCCGGGACCATCTGGACAACTTCGTCGCGAGCTTTGCGGCCAATCCCAAGCAATATCCCGATTTCGGCCCGCGTCTCGGCGAGATCGCGGCGCCGACGCTGGTCATCTGGGGCCGCAACGACCGCTTCGTGCCCATGGATGTGGGCCTGCGCCTCATCGCCGGCATTCCGAAGTCGGAACTGCACGTCTTCAACAATTGCGGGCATTGGGCCCAGTGGGAGCACTGGAAGGCGTTCAACGCCCTCGTGCTCGAATTTCTTTCAAGGTGATTTCAGATGAGTGCAGAGCAGATCATCGAAGCGGCGGACCGGCTGTCCGACGCGGCGCGCACGGGCGTGCCCTGCGAGCCGGTGCGGGACCTCATCGGCCTCGACCTCAAGGCCGCCTATGAGGTCCAGTTTCTCAACACTCGCCGTGCCGTCGAGGGCGGCCGGCGCCTGGTTGGCCGCAAGATCGGCCTCACCTCTGTGGCGGTGCAGAAGCAGCTCGGCGTCGACCAGCCCGACTTTGGGGTGCTGTTCGCCGACATGGAGTATGGCGACGGCGAGGAAGTGCCCTTCGCCCGCCTGCTCCAACCGAAGGCGGAGGCGGAAGTCGCCTTCGTCCTGAAGTCGGACCTCGCCGCGCCGGACGTCACCCCCACCGAGGTCTGCCGAGCTATCGACTACGTGGCCCCGGCCATAGAGATCGTGGGCAGCCGGGTGAAGAACTGGGATATCCGCATCTCCGACACCATCGCCGACAATGCCTCCAGCGGCGTCTACGTGGTGGGCGGACCCATCCGCCGGCTGGACGACGTGGACCTTGCTGGCGTCGGCATGGTGCTCGACCGCAACGCTATTGCCGCGTCGTTCGGCGGCGGGGCGGCCTGCCTCGGCAATCCGCTCACCGCGGTGCTGTGGCTTGCCCGCACCTGCGCCCGCCTCGGCACGCCCCTCAAGGCCGGGGACGTGGTCCTGAGCGGCGCCCTCGGCCCCATGGTCCCCGTCGCCCCGGGCGATGTGCTGGAAGCGTGGATTGCCGGGCTCGGCTCGGTCAAGGTCTCCATCGGGACCCTCGGCACCTCGGAGAAGCAGGCATGAGCACGCCCAGGATCAAAGCTGCCATCATCGGCTCGGGCAACATCGGCACCGACCTGATGATCAAGATCATGCGCACGTCGCGGCACCTGGAGATGGGGGCCATGGTGGGCATCGATCCCAATTCCGACGGCCTCGCCCGCGCGGCGCGCCTCAACGTGCCGGTGACCCACGAGGGCATCGAGGGGCTGCGCCGCCTGCCCAATTACGCCGAGATCGGCGTGGTGTTCGACGCCACCTCCGCCAAGGCCCACCTCACCAACAATGCGCTGCTCCAGAAGGACGGCAAGAAGGTGATCGACCTCACCCCGGCGGCCATCGGTCCCTTCACC
>NZ_VTTL01000018.1 GCF_008364685.1 Xanthobacter oligotrophicus | reverse complement strand
TTGGCGAGGGTCAGCGTGCCGCCATGGGCCTCGGCCACCGCACGGGCGATGGGAAGGCCGAGCCCCACCCCGCCGGTTGAGCGGCTGCGCGAGGCTTCGAGCCGTACGAAGGGCTCGAGCACGGCGGAGAGCTGGTCGTCCGGAATGCCGGGGCCCTTGTCCCGTACCATCAGAACGGCCTCGCCCCCCTCCTCCGCGAGCACGACATGCGCGGCGCCGCCATAGACAATGGCATTCTCCAGCAGGTTCGATACCATCCGTTTAAGGCTGACGAGGCGGCCCGCCACAACCAGGCGCGGCGGTGCGGCGAGATCGGCGGCAAGGCCCCGGTCGCGGGCATTGTCCACCAGCGTCTCCACCAGCGCCACGAGGTCGAGCGGACGCACCGGCTCCTCGCTGGCCTCGCCGCGCAGGTAGGACAGGGTGGCGTCCACCATCTGCTCCATCTCCGCCACGTCCGCCGCCATGGCCGCGCGCAGGACCGGATCGCCCACGTCCTCCATGCGGAAGCGCAGGCGCGTCATGGGCGTGCGCAGATCGTGGGAGACGGCGGCGAGGGCCTGGGTGCGCCGTTCCATCAGCTCGGCAATGCGGGCCTGCATGCCGTTGAAGGCGTGGGCCAGCTCCCGCACCTCCTTGGGGCCGGTCTCCGGGAGCCGCACGAGAGGGGCATCCGGAGGCAAGGTCGCGACGGTCCGCGCCATGGCCCTGAGCGGCCGCGTCAGCCAGGCGGCGATGGCGAGGGACAGCAGCAGCACGCCCGACGCCATGAGGGTCGTGGACAGCACCGATCCGTGCGCCCCGGCCGCCTGCGGGACAGAGGCGAACAGGCGGGCGTTCAGCCAGCTGCCGTCCGGAAGGCGCACGGCGACGAGGCTGAGGTGCGGGTCCGTGCCAGCGCCCACCAGCACATCCTGCGGCCCGAGGTCGGGCGCCAGCGTGCGCACGTCGTCGGCGAGCCGCTGCCATCCCTCCACGGCACTGGAGCCGGGCGCAGCCATGGCTTCCCGGCTCCAGTGCGCGTCGATGGCGCCACCGGACAGCTCATGGGCCACATCCTCGCGGCTTTCCGGCGGCGCCGCCGCCAGCGACCGGCGGAACGCGACGATCTGGTCGGCGAGGCGGATGGCATGGGCCGCATGACGCTCGCGCTCCATGGCGTGCTCGTAGGTCCACAGGCTCAGCACATGCACGACGACGATACCCAGCACCGCCACCACAGCGGTGCGCACGGCGAGGCTGTCCGATGCGCGGATCAGGGCGCGGATCACGAGCGTTCCACCTCCGGGACGAAGAAATAGCCGGCGCCGCGCACGGTCTTCACCATCTCCGGCCCGCCGTGGGATTCAAGCTTCTTGCGCAGCCGGCTGACCTGGATGTCGATGGCGCGGTCGAAGCCTGTGGCGGTGCGGTTCTTGGCAGCGTCCATCAGCTGGTCGCGCGTCAGCACCCTTTGGGGATGTTCGAGGAAGGTCAGGAGCAGGTCGTATTCGCCGGTCGACAGATCCACTACGACGGCGGCGGGATTGGTGAGCTCCCGCCGGCGGGTGTCGAGGGTCCAGCCGGCAAAGGTGAGCAAGGTGCCGCCGGACACCGTGCCATCGGAAGGCCGCATGCGCCGCAGCACCGCATGGATGCGCGCGAGCAGCTCGCGCGGATTGAAGGGCTTCGACAGATAGTCGTCCGCACCGAGCTCCAGCCCCACGATCCGGTCCACGTCGCTGCCGCGCGCGGTGAGCATGATGATGGGCACGTCCGACGTGCGGCGGATGTCCCGGCACAGGTCGAGCCCGCTCACGCCGGGCAGCATGATGTCGAGGATGATGAGATCCACCGACCCCGCCTTCATTGCCTCGCGCATCTCGCGCGCATCCTGTGCCGCGGTGACCTTGTGCCCGTGCTCGCGCAGGAACTTGCCGGCGAGGCGTCGGATCTCGGCGTCATCATCGACGATCAGGATATGGCATTCGGGAGACACGGGGTGACGCACTCCTGCGAGGCCGTCCCGCGGGCGCGACGGCTGCTCCGCGGACAAGCCCTTTTATCCCAGCCGGCGTACTTCGCGATATGAAGTTGGCGCAGGCAAGAAATCGCCCCGCCCCGCGGCCGCGCTGACGCCGGCCAATGGGGCGTGCTCCCGTGAAAGACCATGCCAGCCGAGCCAGCCGGTATAGAGGCCGACCATCAGGATCAGCGCGGCCGAGGCATAGGGCGCGCGCCGGGCGAAGGCGCTGAAGCCCGCCCAGCGTTGCGAGACGTGCCGGACGCTGAGGGCGGCGAGCACGCCGGCCGACACCAGCGTGAGCGCCAGACCGATGCTGAAGCACAGGACCAGCACGAAGCCGAGGCTGAAGGCCTTCAGCTGCATGCAGATGAGCAGCACGGTGATCGCCGCCGGGCACGGGATCAACCCGCCCGTCAGTCCGAAGACGATGATCTGCCAGGTCGTCACCGGGCGGCCGGCAAAGCGATTGCGGATATCGGCGGCGTGGGCGCGGGCGTGGGCGTCGTCCTCGTCGCCGAGATTCATGTGGGCATGGTCATGCTCCTCGAACACGAGGGCATGGACCTCCTCCCCGCCGTCGGCGAGGCGCAGGCGCAGCTCCACTGAAAAGGCATGGGGCTCGGGAATATCGTGCGCGCTCTCGAGGAATTCGCCCCGGTGCACGAACGGGAAGACCTGACGGCCGCCATCGGGCCTCAGGGTTTCGAGAAAGACGCGCTCGGCGTCAGGAAGCCTGCGCCCGGCGGGGCTGGAGATGCGCCACCGCGGCGGCACGCCATCCTCGAAGATGTCGAGCGCCAGCTCCCCTTCCGCGGTCGGGAGAAGACGGGTCTCGTCCTCATGGTGGTGCTGCGCATCGCTCTGCTCGCGCCACGTCCGCCAGGCCATCCAGGCGGCGATGGTGATGATCGCCACGGCTGAAGCGAGCTGAAAATAGGGTTCGCTGGCCTCGCCACCCCACTGCTGCCCGAAATACAGCCCCCCGAGGGCAATGAGCCAGACCACCGCCGTGTGCGAGGCCGTTGCGGCGAGGCCCAGCAGGACGGCCTGGGTGAGCGTGCCGCGGATGGCGATGATGAAGGCGGCCATCATCGTCTTGGAATGGCCCGGCTCGAGCCCGTGCAGGGCACCGAGCAGGATGGCCGAGGGGACGAACAGCCAGGCGTGCGCGGCCCCCTGCTGGAGCAGGTCTGTAAACGCAGTCATCTTGCTCTCAGATCACTTGAGGTAGGTGCGGACGACCTCGATCAGGTCGGCGGCGCCTTTGGCACGCTCGGGGTCCGGCTCGGCGTCCGGGTTCACGACGTGATGCCGGATGTGGTCCTCCATCAGCTCCGCCGTCAGTCCGTTGATGGCGCCGCGCATGGAGGCGACCAGCATCAACACGTCGGTGCAGCCGATCTCGGCTTCCAGCGCGCGCTCCACGGCTTCGGCCTGCCCCTTGATCCGGCGAATGCGGGCGAGAAGCTTGGTCTTGTGCTTGATCGTGTGTGCCATCACGGGTTTATAATATAGGGGGGTACCCTATGTAAACCACTCCCTGCCCCCTTCCTCTACCGGGCCGTGCCGGGCTTGTGCGAAGGGCGACCGTCCGACGCCGCTTCTGCCGACACCTCATCTGCCGACAACGCGTCGATGGCTGCAGCGATTTGGCCTCGGGCCATCGGGACCCTCCACAAGGTCCATCATGCCCGCCCGACACGACAGTCCTGACACGCCCTCGCATCAGTCGTCGTCTGAATCGCCCGGCGTCCGTGGGATCCGCTCCAGGCTGGCGGGGTCGTATTTCGCTTTCAGGCGCTCACCGCGCGTGTTGGTCGCCCTGACCTTGTAGCAGCCGTCGTCGGAGCGGATCGAGAGCACGGTCCACCCCTCCCCCTCCAGCTTCTTCTGGAGGGCATTGCGCGGTTGCCAGTCAGCCAGCGGCACGGTGCAGGCCCGATCGGCCGCCGCCGGTCCGGCGCCGAGACACACGGCGAAGACCAGTGTCGCTGCAACTGAAGTGCGTCTCACCAAAGATCCTCCGAGGTGCGCAGCCCGCCACCAGGAAACACGCCGAACTGACGCGCACCTGAACGCACACAGGAATTATGGCGCCCCATCGGCTCGTCTGCCGCGCTAAACTGGCACGAAACACGCCGAGGCGGCACGAGGCGACACATGCGGATCCTACTGGTCGAAGACGACCCTGTCCTCGGGATGGCCGTGCGCGACCAGATCGTCGCCGACGGGCATACGCCCGACTGGGTGACCCGTCTCGACGACGCCACCGAGGCGATCCATGCCGCCGCCTTCGAACTGGTCCTGCTCGACCTGATGCTGCCGGACGGGCGCGGGCTGGATTTCCTGAAGCGCCTGAGGGTGGCGGGCGACGTCACGCCCATCATCGTGCTGACGGCGCGGGATCAGATCTCCGACCGCATCGCGGCGCTCGATGCCGGCGCCGACGACTACTTGGTCAAGCCCTTCGACCTGTTCGAGCTCAGCGCGCGGATCCGGGCGGTGGGGCGGCGCTATGCCGGCAATCCCAATCCGCTGGTGTCCCTCGGCGACATCGAGGTGGATCTCGCCGCCCGCTCGGTGCGGCGGGCGGGGCGGCCGGTGGTACTGACCGGCCGCGAATGGTCGCTGTTCGAGGCCTTCGTGCAGCGCCCCCACCAGCTCATGTCGAAACCGCAGCTCGAGGAGCGTCTCTATTCCTTCGATGCCGAGGTGGAGAGCAACACCATCGAGGTCTATGTCGCGCGCCTGCGCAAGAAGCTGGGAGCGCAGGTGATCGAGACGGTGCGCGGCATGGGCTATCGCCTTGGTGCGCCGGAGGTGCGTGCGTGAGCGGGCCTCGCCAGCCCGGCCGGTGGAGCCTGCGCCGGCGCGTCGGGCTGTGGCTCACGGTGGCGGTGGCGGCCCTGTGGCTCGCCGCGGCCACGGTGGCAGGCCTGGTGCTGCAGCACGAGATCGGCGAGGTGTTCGACAGCGCGTTGCAGGAGGTGGCGCAGCGGGTGCTGCCGCTTGCCTATTCCGAGCTGCTCTCCCGCGATGCCGGGGACGCGCCCCAGCACATGGCGCCCATCGGCCCCCACCGGGAATACATCACCTATGTGGTGCGCGACGGCGCGGGGCGCGTGCTGCTCCAGTCTAGCGACGCCGAGCTGATGGCGATTCCGGCGGGCCTCGCCCCAGGCTTCCGCAGCACCGACCGGCTGCGCACCTACACCGAGGCGGCGGTGAGCGGCACCATCGTGGTCACCACCGCGGAGGATCTCGGGCACCGCGCCGCCGCGGTGCGGCGGGCCGTGGCGGCGCTGATCTGGCCTCTCGTCGCCTTGGTGCCCATCGCGCTGGCCGGTGTCTGGCTCTCGGTCCGGCTGTCGCTCAAGCCGGTGCTCGCCTTCCGCCGTGCCATCGAGACGCGTGGGCACGGCAATCTCACGCCCGTGGCAACGGCGGGGCTGCCGGAGGAGATTGCGCCCGTCGCGGCATCTGTCAACGCGCTGCTGGAACGCCTGCGCGGCGCGCTGGAGGCGGAGCGTGGCTTCACCGCCAACAGCGCCCACGAGCTGCGCACCCCCATCGCCGCGGCGCTGGCCCAGACCCAGCGCCTCATCGTCGAGCTGCCCGAAGGCCCGGAGCAGGAACGGGCGCGCGCCATCGCGGGCGCCCTGCGCCGGCTCTCGCGCCTGTCCGAGAAGCTGCTGCAGCTTGCCAAGGCCGAGGGGGGCGGCCTCGTCGCCGAGGTGCCGGCGCCGCTCGCGCCAGTGCTCCGCCACGTGATCGCGGACATCGACCGCCAGACCGGCCGCGGCACCGATATCGCCCTCTCGATCCCGGCGAACGGCGGGCCGCTATCCGATCTCGATCCGGACGCCTTCGCCATCCTCGCGCGCAACCTCATCGAGAACGCGCTGAAGCACGGCGAGCCCGAGACGCCGGTCGAGGTGCAGCTCGACGACGGCCTGTTCGAGGTCGCAAATCACGGCCCCGTCGTGCCGGCGGACCTTCTGGCGGGCCTCCTGCGTCCGTTCCAGCGCGGGCCCACGGGAGCGGAGGGCTCCGGCCTCGGCCTCGCCATCGCCGCCGCCATCTGCCGCGGCGCCGGGCTGACCCTCGACCTCACCTCGCCGATCCCGGGTGCGGGAGATGGCTTCCGCGCCACGGTACGCTTCCCGGCCGCGCCGCGATCCTGACGGGAAGCTGAACGCACATCCGCGTCCGCTTCAGGTCGCCGTCAGATGGGGACGCAAGGTTACTCCCGGTCAACACCCGCCGGGAGGCACCCATGAAGACACGGACCCTGATCGCAGCGGCTGTTCTCCTGTCCACCGCCGGCCTCGGCGTCGTCCTGGCGGCGACGCAGGCCGACCACCTGAGCCACCATTTCCGCACGCACCACGACGGCGCGGAAGCCTCCGCCGCCGATCGCCCGATCCGCTTCGCGCAAGAGGATCACGAGCGCGGACGAGGCGACCGCCATAACGGCCGCCGCCATCACGCGGAGGATGACGATGACGACGACGAAGACGAGGGTGGCCGCCGCGGCGCAATCCCGCAGGCCGGCCCGGCCGATCCCGGCGCCCCGGTGCCCGACAACGGCCTCTTCAACGGCAAGGCCCGCCCCAAGGTCGAGGTGCAGTGAGCAGCGGCCGACCCATTCCCTTTTCTCCCCCAGGCCCCTTTCTCCCCCAGGAGCAGACCGATGAAATTCATCCTCCCCGCCGTGGCCGCCACCGCCGCCTTGATCGCCCCGGTGGTCGCCGAGGCCCGCCAGGTCACCTTCGCGACCACCCTCAAGGCCTATGGCGGCAACGGCGCCTATGTGGTGCTTTACGTCACCGATGCCGCCGGCGCCTACAAGGGCACCTTGTGGATGGCCGGCGGCAAGGCGAAGTACTACCGCCACCTCAGCGACTGGCAGCGCGCCTCCGGCGGGCGGGCGACCGAGATCGACGGCATCACCGGCGCCAGCATCGGCTCCGGCAAGACGCTGAAGATCAGCCTCGACCTCGCCGACGCCATGATCGACGCCGGCTACAAGGTCCATGTCGACACCGCGGTGGAGGACGGCCTGGACAATCCCTCCGAAGTGGTGGTGCCGCTCGACACCGCAGCCTCGGGCAAGCCTGCTCCCGGCAAGGGCTACGTCAAGTCCTTCTCAGTCACCTTCTGAACCTGTCGGGTCCTCATGCTTCGCCGCCTTCATGCGCTGCCGGGCCTCGTGCTTGCGCTCGGCCTCACCATTACCGCCCTCTCCGGCGTGGCGCTCTCCGTCCAGCCGGCGCTCGACCGCCTCGCCGCGCCGGCAATCCCGTCCGGCACCAGCGTGGCGGCGCTCGCCGGGGCGTTGGCCGCCCGCCACGAGAGCGTCGATGCCATCCGCCTCAGGGCGAACGGCATCCTCACCGTCGCCTTCAGCGATGGCGGCGGCCGCGGCGTGGAGCAGATCGATCCTGCCACCGGCGCGGGGCTCGGCCCCTACCAGGTTTCCGAGACGACGCGTTTCGTGACGAACCTCCATCGCGCCTTCCTTTCCGGCGATGCCGGACGCGCCGTGGCGGGGATCGGCGCCCTCGCCATGCTCATCCTGTCGGTTTCGGGCGCCGTCCTCCTTGCCCGCCGCCTCGGCGGCGCGGGCGCATTGCTGCGCCCCATCCGGGGCACGCCGGCGCAGCGCTGGCACGGCGAGCTCGGCCGGCTCGCTGCCGCCGGCCTCATCCTCTCCTCCCTCACGGGACTGTGGATGTCGGCGGGCAGCTTCGGCCTGATGCCCGAGACCGGGGGCACGACACCGGAAGTGGCCGCGAGCGGCGGCGTGCCCGCGCCGGTCGGGACGCTGCAGGCGCTCCGTGCCATCGATGTGGCGCGCATGCGCGAACTGACCTTCCCTGCCCCAGGCGATCCGACCGACACCTACGGCCTGCGGACGGCGGCGGGCGAAGCGCGGATCGATGCGGCGACGGGCGCGGAGCTGTCCTTCACCCCCGCGACGCCGCTCGATCGCCTGAACGACCTGCTCCGCACCCTTCATACCGGCCGGGGCGCCTGGGCGCTCGGGCTTCTGCTTGGCCTTTCGGCGGCGGCGGTTCCGGTGCTCGGCGCGACCGGCGTCGTGATGTGGTGGCGCCGCCACGCCGCCCGGCCACGCATCGCAATGAACGCGCCCGTGCGTACCGCCGACACCCTCATCCTGGTGGGGAGCGACGGCAATTCCACCTGGGGATTTGCCGCGACGCTCCACACAGCGCTGACCCGCGCCGGCCATCGCGTCCACACCACGGCCATGAATGACTTACGACAGCTCCCCGCTGCCACCGAACGCCTGCTGATCCTGGCCGCGACCCACGGGGACGGCGGCGCTCCCGGTTCGGCGAGTGCCTTCCTGTTGCGCCTCGCGCACCTAGTGCCCCGGGTGGAACGCCGGGTGCCTATCGCCGTGCTCGGCTTCGGCGACCGCACCTTCCCCCGCTTCTGCGGCTACGCCGAGCAGGTGTCGGCCGCGCTCGCGGCGCAGGGCTTTCCGCAGCTCCTGCCCCTGAAGCGCATCGACCGCCGCTCGGCGCAGGAGTTCGCGCAGTGGGGGCGTGACCTCGGCATCTGCCTCGGCCACGATCTGGTGCTCGAACATATCGCGGAGCGGCCGAAGACCATCGCGCTGGAACTGGCGGCGCGCGAGGACTACGGCGCGGCCATCGGAGCGCCGGTGGCGATCCTGCGGTTTCGCCGGCCCGGACAGGGCGCGGCTGCGGGAGGCCTGCCGGCCTTCGAGCCAGGCGACCTTCTCGGCATTCTGGCGCCGGGCGCCGACATGCCGCGGTTCTACTCGCTGGCATCGTCGTCAAGGGACGGGATGCTGGAAATCTGCGTTCGCCTGCGCGCGGGCGGGCTCTGCTCCACCTTCCTGCATGGCCTTGCGCCGGACGACAGGGTGGAAGCCTTCATCCGCGCCAATCCCGCCTTCCGGCCGACCAAGGGCCGGGCGCCGCTCATCCTGATTGGCGCCGGCGCCGGCATCGGCCCGCTCGCCGGGCTGGTGCGGGCCAATGCGGCCGGACGCCCGGTCCACCTCTATTGGGGCGGCCGCAGCCCGTCGTCGGATTTCCTCTACGAGCACGAACTGGCCCAGCACCTCGCAGAGAAGCGCCTGACCTCGCTCCAGACCGCCTTCTCGCGCGCTCCGGATGGCGGCACCTATGTGCAGGACCGCATCACCGCCGATGCCCCCCGCCTGCGCGAACTGGTGAGGCAGGGCGCGCAGATCCTGGTGTGCGGCGGCCGTGACATGGCCGAGGCGGTGACGCGCGCCTTCGAGCCGGTGGTGCGACCGCTCGGCCTCGATCTTCCGACCCTCAAGTCTCACGGACGCTACGTCGAAGATGTCTACTGAGCCTGTCTCCCGACCTTCGGCACTGCGCCGCCACGCGCTGAGCGGCCCCGCCATGGGGTCGCGCTGGTCCGCCGTCTTCTGGTCGAACGCAAAGGTCGATGCCGACGCGTTCACCCGCCGGCTCCAGGCGGCTGTCGATCGCGTGGAGCAGCAGATGTCCGCCTGGCGGCGCGATTCCGACCTGGAACGCCTCAACGCCGCGCCGGTCGGCGCGTGGACGGCGATCCCGCGAGAGCTGGCGCGGGTGCTTACCACCGCGCTCGACATCGGCCGCCGCTCGGAAGGCGCGTTCGACATCGGCGTCGGCGACCTCGTCCGGGCCTGGGGCTGCGGCGGCGGATCGCGCATGCCCGATGCGGAGCTGATCGCCGGCGTCGCCGGGCGCCCCTCGTTCGAGCCGCCGAAGACGCTGCAACTCGACATGGCCGGCGGCCGGGCCCGCCGTCTCGCGCCGCTGCGGCTCGACCTTTCGGGCATCGCCAAGGGCTTCGGCGTGGACGAACTGGCGCGGGAGCTGGGCGCGACAGGCTGCTCCTGCTGGCTGGTGGGCATCGACGGCGAGATGCGGGCCGAGGGCGTCAAGCCGGATGGGCGCCCCTGGGCCGTCGCCCACGAGAAGCCGGTTCCCGGCGCGCGGGAGGTCCTCGGCGTGATCGAGCTCTCGGGCGCCGCCGTCGCCACCTCCGGTTCGTATCGCCATGGTGTCGAGGTCGACGGACGAACCATCTCCCACACCATGGACCCAGGCCGCGGCGCGCCGCTGGAGAATGACCTGTCCGCCGTCACCGTCCTCGCCGAAACCTGCATGGCGGCGGATGCCTGGGCCACCGCGCTGCTGGTGGCCGGCGCCGTGCGCGGGCCCGAGCTCGCCCGCAGGCAGGGCCTCGCCGCCCTGTTCGTGCGAACCGATGGCGCGGTGCTGGAAGCATGGCCTTGAGCCGCTTCCCACCGACCTCCGCGCCCCGTTGAGGCCGCTCAATGCGGTGCCCGACCGCTCGCTGTTATCGACCCCATGTTCCCTCACATTCGCCGCCCATGACGGATCGCACAGGAAAGAGCGCCACCGAGATGCGACACATCAAGCTGATCCTGCTCGGGGTCATCGTCCTCATGACGGCCCTGTGGGTCGTGGCGGAGCCGACGGCGTTCCAGTCGACCGGCTTCTTCGCCGTGCGCGCGGCGGCGGTGCAGTACACCGGGGTCATCGCCATGGCGGCCATGAGCGTGGCGATGATCCTGGCGTTGCGTCCGCGCTGGCCCGAGCGCTGGATGGGCGGGCTCGACAAGATGTATCGGCTGCACAAATGGCTCGGCATCACCGCGCTCGTGGTCGCCATCGTTCACTGGCTGTGGGCGCAGGGACCGAAATGGGCCGTGGGCTGGGGCCTCCTGGAGCGGCCGGCCCGTGGCGCGCGGCCGCCCATCACGAACCCGGTGGAAGCCGTCTTCTCGGGCCTGCGCGGCGCGGCGGAAGGCGTGGGCGAATGGGCGTTCTACGCCGCCGTGCTCCTGATCGCGCTGGCGCTGATCCGCGCCGTTCCCTACCGGCTATTTTACAAGATTCACGGGCTGCTCGCCGTCGCCTATCTGGTGCTGGTGTTTCACGCCGTGGTCCTGACGCGTTTCAGCTATTGGACGGCGCCAGTGGGCTGGGTGATGGCCATCCTCATGGCCTCTGGCACCTTCGCCGCCGGTGTCGTCCTGCTGCGCCGCGTGGGCGCCAGCCGGCAGGTCAGGGGCAGGATCGCCACGTTGCAGTATTATCCGGGGGTGAAGGCGCTCGAAACCGTCATCGAGGTGCCGACCGGATGGCCGGGACACCGGCCCGGCCAGTTCGCCTTCGCCATGTCGGACACCTCGGAGGGCCCGCATCCCTACACCATCGCCTCCGGGTGGCACGCCGAGCGCCCGCAGATCACCTTCATCACCAAGGAGCTGGGTGACCACACCCGCCGCCTGCGCGAAAAGCTCAGCGTCGGCCAGGAGGTGAGGATCGAGGGGCCTTACGGCTGCTTCACCTTCGACGACGACTGCCGGCGGCAGATCTGGATCGGCGGCGGCATCGGCATCACCCCCTTCATTGCGCGCATGAAGCACATGGCGCTGCGGGGCGAGGCACCGGACTGGCCGCAAGGGCAGTCCGTCGACCTGTTCCACGCCACCGGCGACGTGGACGAGACGGCGCTTGCCAAGCTCGCGGAGGATGCCGCGGCCGCCGATGTCCGCCTGCATGTCCTGGTCAGCGGACGCGACGGCCATCTGACAGGGGAAAGGATCCGCGAGGCGGTGCCGCAGTGGGGCGCGGCCAGCATCTGGTTCTGCGGCCCGGCGGGCTTCGGCGCCGCCTTGAGACGGGACTTTGCCGCCAGCGGCTTTCCCGTAGACCGGCGCTTTCACCAGGAGCTGTTCGAGATGCGCTGATTGGGGAGCGACCCGGCGTTCGCGCATGGACCGCGACGCCGCGCTCCGCGTTCACGGCAGCGCGCCCCCGTGCTAGCGTTGCGCATGCCCCATTTCGACATCAAAGCGTGAGCGGTTCCTTGCCATCAGCTTGCCGCACCATCATCCTCACCCTGCTGCTGTCGGCGCTGGCACTTCAAGCGCCCGCCCGCGCGGCGGACGCCGCCTTCAACCAATTCATCGCCTCCCTCTGGCCACAGGCGCAGGCGGCCGGAGTCTCCCGCACGACGTTCGAGCGCGAAACCCGCGATCTTGAGCCGGACTACAAGCTACCCGATCTCGCCCTGCCGGGACGGCCCGCGACCGGCGCGTCGGCGCAGGCCGAGTTCGTGCAGGTGCCGGCCAGCTATGTGAAGGAAGCCTCCATCGCCCGGCTTGCCGCCGAGGGGCAGCGGCTGATGCAGAAGCATCGGGCCGCCCTCGACCAGATCGAAAGCCGCTTCGGCGTGCCGGGGACCATGGTGCTGGCGCTGTGGGGCCGCGAGACCGATTTCGGCCGCTACACCTCACCCTATGACACGCTGCGCGTGGTGGCAACGCAGGCCTATGCGGGGCGCCGCAAGGACCAGTATCGCGACGAGTTCATCCTTGCGCTGAAGATCCTCGATGAGGGGGCGGTGGCGCGCAAGGACTTCCGCTCGTCCTGGGCCGGCGCCACCGGCCTCACCCAGTTCCTGCCGTCCGAATACTTCAAGCACGGCGTCGATCTCGACGGCGATGGCCGCGTCGATATCTGGCGTTCGGTGCCGGATGCGCTGGCGTCCGCCGCCAAGCAGCTCGCCGACAAGGGCTGGCAGCCCGGCGTGCACTGGGCCGATGAGGTCCGGGCGCCGGCGAATGCCGACTGCACGCTGGGCGTGCCGGAGGTGAAGAAGCCCATCGGCGAGTGGCTGCGCGCCGGCTTTACGCCGGTTGGGAGGCTGTCGGCGGCCGAGCAGGCGCAGCCGGCATCGCTGCTGCAGCCCGAGGGCATCTACGGCCCGTCATTCCTCACCACGGCCAACTATTTCGTGATCAAGCAATACAATTTCTCCGATCTCTACGTGCTGTTCGTCGGCCACCTCTCCGACCGCATCGCAGGCGCCGGGCCCTTTGCCACGCCGTGGACCGCCTCGACGCAGTTGCGCACCACCTCGGTGGCGGCGATGCAGAAGCATCTGACGCGCGTCGGCCTCTACACCGACAAGATCGACGGCAAAGCGGGGATGCTGACCCGCGCGGCCCTCGGCGCCTACCAGAAATCGGCCGGGCTGAAGGTGGATTGCTGGCCGAGCGAGACGGTGCTGCAATCCATGGGCGCGGCGAGGTAGCGGCCCGGGAGCAGCCCCCGCTCCGATTTGGCGCGCAATATGCCTTGTGCGGCCCGGACCCGGCTTTTGGTCGGGTTTGCGACATCGAGCCATACAGGAGCAGCTCTTGCCCGCATTGCAGGAAACCCGCACCGTCGTGACATTGGCGCCCGCAAAGCCTGCCGGATTGGCCGATTTGGGCGTGCCATCGGTCGACACCGCCGTGGTCAAGAAGGGACGCGTGCACGAGTTCCCGCAACTTCTGGCGGACGGCAAGATCGGCCGTCGCTTCCAGGACCTTCGCGTCATCGGGATCAAGACGGTGGAGGCCGGGGTCCCGTCCGCCAAATTGTTCATCCAGTTCGAGGTGTTCGGCGACGACACGATGGCGACGACAAACGGGGGCGGGTTCGAAGCGGCTCTGTTTGCGGGCTCGCAGCAATTGGCCAGCCTTTCATCCAGTGTCCTGTTCCTCCCCTACGCCAATTTCTGGTACCCGAACCGCTTCGTATTCGAGGTGCCGATGGCGGACTTCGATCAGGCCGACCGTTTGGACTTCATCGCGAAGCCGGAGGAGGTTCGCGCTGTTTAGCGGGGATTCGATCGGCGCGCGCCCTGTATCTTTCGGCCAATATTGAGCGAAGACATATGAGCTATCCTCTCGTCAAGCGCGTGCCGCATCGGATGCTCGGCGACATGCTGAGGATGATGTTGAGCGACAAGTTATATTTCGACCTGACCCTGGAGGAGGGCCGGACCCTGTCGCGCGCCTTCACCGCCGTGGCCTTTGACTGGCGGCGTACCGATTCCATTTATTTGAGCCCGGTCGGAAGCGACGGTGAATTCTCGGCCGCCGTCACCCAGGACGGCCTTCACGTGGAAACGGCGGATGGGCGTCGCCATTTGAATTGGGACGATGTGACGGAACTGGCGGAGCGGTTGGCTGTGGAATGACGCGGCGGCCCGATATTTCGCCGGCCGCCTGACACCCGCCAGCCCGAAGAAGGAGGAGCCGTCGCCGGAAGGCGCCAGTGCCATGCCGCGCCGTCCCCTGCCCGGCTCGAGGCCGCGACGCGTCCTCCGGATCCGGTCCGAGACCCAGCGGCAAACGTTCAGGGCCGCTTGAGGCGGGCCGCCAGGCGGGCGATCTCGGGGTCGTCCGGCCGCATGTCGGAGAGCTTCTGCGCCAGGGGGGCGGCACGTGCTGCATCACGGGCTTGCATGGCGTCCTGCAAGGCGAGCGAGAGCAACTGCGGGTCGTAGGGATGTCGTGCCAGCGCCTCGGCAACAACACGCCGCGCCTCCGCCGGCTGGCCCGTGGACTGGAGGGCGACCGCATGCACATAAGCATATTGCGCGTCTTCCGGCGCCAGCGCTGCGGCGGCTGCGAGTTGTTCGACCGCCTCGGCATAGCGCCGCTGCCGGGCGAGCGAGAGGCCTAGGGCATGGCGCGGCGCGGCGGCCCTCGGCGCCAGTGCGATCGCCCGCCGCAGCACCTGTTCGGCCTCGGCCTCCCGGCCCTGGCCGCGATAGAGATCGGCGAGGTTGACCGCGAGGGGCGTCGCCTCCGGCTCCCGCGCAAGGCCGGCGCGCAGCTCCGCCTCGGCTGCGGCGGGCTGGCCCCGGCGCAGCAGGAAGCTGGCAAGGTTCGCCCGCCCTTCAGGCCGCTCCGCATTGAGCCGCTGGGCCGCCTCATAGGCCGCGAAGGCGCCTTCGAGACGGACTTTTTCGCCCTCGGGCAGGCCGGTCAATGGCTGGTCCGCCAGCAGCGTCGCCGCCTCCATGCGCACCGATGCGACCGGGTCGGCGAGCAGGTCGGAGGCCCGCCGCCAGCGGGTCTCCAGCGGCGTACCGGCAAGGCTGCGCAAGGCCGCGACCCGCACCATGGGGTCGGGGTCCGCCAACGCCTTTGTCGTCGCCGCGTCCGTGGCGAGGGAGGGAAAGCGCTGCAGCTCGGTGATGATGGTCGCCTTCGCGATGCCGGGCATCGCCGGTTCGGCGGCGAGCTTCAGCAGCATGTCGCGGGCGGCCGGCTCACCGGCGCGGGCGCGATGCACGGCCTCGGCCCAGGTCTGGTGGCCCTTGCGGTTCGGCCCGTGCCAGCGCTCCACCGCTTCGGCCGCCCAGCTCGCCGGCTTGTCGGCGTGGCAGTCGGTGCAGGCGTTGGGGGTGCCGAGGGCCACCGAAAGGTCGGGGCGCGGGATGCGGAAGGAATGGTCGTGCCGCGGGTCCACCACCATGTAGGTGCGCGCCGGCATGTGGCAGGAGATGCAGTCCGGCGTCTTTTCCCCCGGCGACTTTTCCCCTGACTTGCCGGGCGGATGGCCGGTGTGGGCCGGCGTGGCGAAGCGCTCCGGCAGGTGGCATTGCGCGCACACTTGAGCGCCGTCCGCCTTGAGCTTCGCGGAATGGGGATCGTGGCAATCGCTGCACACGACGCCCTTGGCATACATCAGGCTCTGCTTGAAGGAATGGTCGTTGAACACCTCGTCCCGCATCTGCCCGTCGTCCTCGAACAGGCCTTCGGAGAGCAGCGCCGGCATGTGGGTGTCGGCGAGGGGGCGGCCCGGATGCCAGTCCTCGGAGAAAGTGCCGCGCCGGGCGTGGCAACGGGCGCAGGTCTCCACCTCATCCCCCGGCAGGCGGGCGACGCCATGGGCCGGGCTGCCGGTGGCGGGGTCTGGCGTCCAGTCGGGCATGGGGCGGGGCGCCGCGACGGCGGCAAAGCCCTTGCCCGCCACCTTGGGATCGGCGCCCTTGGCCGCCCACGCAGCATGCCCCGCCCCTGCCCCGTGGCAGCTCTCGCAGCCTACGCTGATCTCGGAAAACGTGGTGTGGAAGGTGTCTTGTGCCGCGTCATAGCCCTTGCGGACGGCTGTGGAATGGCATTCCGCGCACATGAAGTTCCAGTTCTGCTGGGACCTCGTCCAGTGCAGCGGATCGGACGCCGGTATGGGCTGGTCCGGATAGAGATGGAACCAGCGCTGGCCACCCTCGCCTTTCGGGCGGGTGTCGAACGCGAACGGCAGCGCCTGGAGCCGGCCGTCCGGGAAGGTGACGAGATATTGCTGGAGCGGCGCGACGCCGAACGTGTGAGTGACCTCGAAGGCCGCGGTCTTGCCGTCGCGGCCCTCGGTCTCCACCATGTAGCGCGGGCCGTCGCGGAAGAAGCGCGCCCGGGACCCCTGGTGCTCCACCTTCACGTCGGCGAAGTCGCCGCGCACGGTCTCTGGTCCCGCGATGGTCATGGCCTGGGCATGCTGGGAGGCGAACCAGGCCTTCGCCTCACTGGCGTGGCAGGAGGCGCATGCCGCCGATCCCACATGGTCCGTGGCAAGAGCGGACGCCAGCGCCCCGACGCCGCCGGGCCCGAGGCCAGCCCCATTGGGCCGCACCGCGTCGCCGCGCGCCAGCCCCACCGCCAGTACCAGCAGGGCGGCAGAAATCCCGGCGGACAGAGCCGCAAGAACAGTCCAGGCGAAGCGCGGAAGCCCCATCAGATGCGTCGTCCCTTGCGCGTTGCGAGGCTGGGGCTCCTCGTCGGGTGCACAGCGTTACCGGCGCCCGTGTCGTTCGCATGATAGTGCAGGCTACCCCCCACGCATCAAGGCTCGAACGCGAAAATCCGCTTCCAGTCGGCCTTCATGCTGATGACGGTCCAGCCCTTCGCCTTCGCCTCGTCGAACAGGGGCTGCGGGAAGGTGCCCACCTTCGAATCCGGCAGGCCCTGCGCCGGGCCATAGGCAAATTCGCGCGTCGCGTCGTCGTGCAGCACCAGCATGGCGAGGCGCGCCCCGGTGCCGGCCCTGGTATATTCCTGCATCTGGCGGTCGCCGGTGGAATTGCCGAAGGCGGCGTTAGGGCGGCGGCCGATCATCAGGTGAATGCCTTCCGGCTTGCCGGCGAAATTGTCGTTGAGCAGGAGCCTGGGTTCCTTGGTCAGGACCGGCCGGCCGTCCTTGCCATAGCCGAATTTCGTGCCCCCGGCCGTGCCCACCACCTGCTCGGGCGGGATGCCATAGACCCGCAGCGCATAGGCGCGCACGAAATCCTGGCCGCCGCCGGTGACGATGAAGGTCTTGTAGCCGTTGGCCCGCAGATGGCTCAACACCTCCTGCATGGGCAGGTAGGTAAGGTCGGTATAGAGCCGGCCGAATTTCGGATGCTTCGCGGTGGCGATCCAAGCCTCCGCCTCGGCCCTGAACGCCTCCACCGACATGCCGGAGAGGGTCGCGGCCACGATCTTCTCCAGATCCGCCGTGGACAGCTTCGCGATGGCGGCCCGGCTACCCGAGAGCACGGTCCGGAACGGCTCGACCTCCTTCAGATCAGGTCGTTTCGCGACAACTGCCGGCACCTTCTCCAGGCAGAAGATGACCTGGGTGTACATGGGCTGCTCGACCCACAAGGTGCCGTCCTGGTCGAAGGTGGCGATGCGCTCTTCCGGCGGCACGAATTTGGGGCTCGCCGGGTCGGTGGTCTCGCGGACGAAATCGAGGATGGCCCGCTTTGCCGGTCCGTCGTTCCAGGAGGGAAGCGGAGCGGCAACAGGGGCACCTTGCGCGAACACCTGGAGGCCGAGGAACAGCAGCGCGCAGAACGCGGTACCAAGGCGGGAGAGGACAGACCAGGGCGCCATGGCGCATCCCCTTAGGTCAGGATGGGGACAGAGGGAGATCCGCCGCGACCGGGCCTTGCGGCGCGATCGCGGCGGTCTTGGTCGGCGGCTACCCGTCTAGCCCGCCGCCGCGGAGGACGGGGCGGGAGCCGTGATGACCGCAGATCAAGCCTATTGCCCGGCCTGGGTCCTGATCGCCTCGTCGACCTTGCGCTTCACGGCGTCCAGGTTGAACGAGGCCGGCGCCTGCATGGGCGGATAGTCGATGGCGGTCGCGGCGAGCTTGCCCACCGCCTCCTGGACCCCGACGAAGCGCCAGAACTCGCGGGCAAAGAAGTCGTTCATGTAGCCCGCACCGAGATTGTTGACGGTCTCGCCGCGGATCGAGGGCGTGCGCTCGAACGGGTCCTGGCGGATGTTCACGATGGTCGGCATGTCGGTCGTGACCTTCTCGCCGGGCCAGCCGTAGGGCTGCTGGTAGAACTGGTACTTGAAGTCGTCGATGCGCACCGCGCCCAGTTGCGCGCCGCCGAAGTAGAACAGCTCATGCCGGGCGGTAGGACCCTTGCCGGTGAGCAGGTCCATCTGGTTGTAGCCGTCGAGATGGTTCTTGTAGGTGCGATCACCGAACTTCGCGCCCTGGAGCAGTTGTGTCGTCACGTTCGGATTGCCGGCGGCCGCGGCCAGCGTCGGCAGCCAGTCGAGGCCCGAGAACATGCCGTTCTCCACCGCGCCGGGCTTCACCTTGCCGGGCCAGCGGATGATGGCGGGCACGCGGAAGCCGCCTTCATAGACGGTGCCCTTGGTGGCGCGGAAGGGCGTCATGCCGCCGTCAGGCCAGGTGAAGACCTCGGCGCCGTTGTCGGTGGTGAAGATGACGATGGTGTTCTGGTCTTCCCCGATGTCCTTCAGGTGCTTCAGCAACGCGCCGACGCTGTCGTCCAGCTGGGCCATTCCAGCCTCTTCGACATTGTAGTTGCTGCCCGGGTTCATCAACGCCTGATACTTGGGCGGCAGGAAGGTGAAGACGTGCATGCGGGTCGTATTGTGCCAAAGGAAGAACGGCTTTCCGTCCTTCTTCGACTTGTCCATGAACGCGTTGCTTTGCTCGACGAGCACGTCGTCGAAGGTCTCCATGTCATACTTGGCCTTGCGGCCTTCCTGCCAGTTCTGCCGGTCCTTCATGTTGGGGAACGGCGCAAGCGGGCCTTCGTCGACGATCTTCTGTTTGCCCACGCGGCCCCAGCGAGGCATCTCGGTGGGGTCGTCCACGTCGGTGGCGTAGCTGTGCACGAGGGTGCGCGGACCGTATTTGTCCACCCACTCCTGCGGATAGTCGAACCAGTAGGGGTCCGACATGGCGTCAAGGTGGTAGAGATAGCCGAAGAACTCGTCGAAGCCGTGCACCGTGGGCAGATACTTGTTCAAGTCGCCCAGATGGTTCTTGCCGAACTGGCCGGTGGCATAGCCCTGCGCCTTCAGCACGGTGGCGAGGGTGACCGCCTCGGCCGGCATGCCCACATCGGCGCCGGCCTGCCCCACGGTGGTGAGGCCGGTGCGGATCGGCAGCTCGCCGGTGATGAAATTCGAGCGTCCGGCGGTGCAGCTGGCTTCCGCATAATAGTCGGTGAAGCGCATGCCCTCGGCCGCCAGTTGGTCGAGATTCGGCGTCTTGCCGGACATGATGCCCTGATGGTAGGCGCCCACGTTGAACCAGCCCACGTCGTCGCCCATGATGACGAGGATGTTCGGCGGCTTGGCGGGCGCCTGCGCGACGGCCGCCACCGGCGCGCCGAGAATTCCAAGTGCGATTATTCCCCTGGCCAGCACCTGCGCCGCCCCAGATCCGATTTTCATCGCAGCCTCCCTCTATTTTTATTTGGTGGGCATGAGATCGATACGCGGATATTCCGAAGCCAAGATCGCTGGGGCAGGGGTGACGGGGATCAAGACAGAACGGCTGAGTTCTTGTTTTCCCACCCTGGATCCATCTGCCATTCGGCGACGCCGGCCCGCTTCGAGCGCGTCAAGAGCCAGGTTCGCCACGCGCAACCAGCCACGCCTCCCGCCGACTCGCATCGTCGACAGCGGGCTTCGCCGCGCATCTTTGGAGCCGGAACGCCCTTCGGACCATCCGTAAAAGGGGCCATGTGCCATGCCCAAAAGGGCAGAGGGATGTAGCAGGATACGCCTCAGGCGCCGGGCGCCGCGCCCGAGGGCGGATCGGAATAGGGACAGGAGGACCGGCACCGAACGGGAACGTCCCCGCCCCGCGCGCTTACCTGGTGTCGCGCGGGCCTTCAGACAAGCGCTGCAGCCGTTCGGCAAGGCGCCCCAGCTCGGCGGCGGATTCGGCTCCGAGCTTCGTCATGAGCTGCGCGCGCTGGGCCTTCACGGTGCGCTCCGCGATGCCGAGCTCGTCGGCGATCTGCTTGTTCAGCTTGCCCGCCACCACCAGATCGAAGACCTCGCGCTCGCGCGGCGACAGCAGCGCGAAGCGGGCCCGCAGATCCTGCGCATCGGCACGTGCGGCACGCAGCAGCCCGTCCCGTTCGAGCGCGCGATGGACGGTATCCAGCAGCACTTGCGGCTCCACCGGCTTCATGAGGAAATCAACCGCCCCCGCCTTCATGGCCTCCACGCTGCAGGCAACGTCCGCATGGGCGGTGAAGAAGATCACGGGCAGCGTTGCGCCAAGATTGAGCAGGGCCCGCTGCAGCTCCAGTCCGGAAGGCCCAGGCATCCTGAGATCCAGCAGGATGCAGCCGGGACCCAGAGGCAGCGGATGGAGCAGGAAATCGCCGGCGGAGGCATAGGCCCGCACCTCCAGTCCGGCGGCGGTCAGCAGCCGGACCACGGCGGTGCGCAGGGAATCGTCATCGTCCACCACGTGGACCAGAGGTTCCGAACTCATGTTGCCCCGACCCAGGCGCGGCCGCCGGACGCAACCCGGGGGAGCCGGATGGTGAAGACGGCGCCCTCCCCCGGTGCGCTCTCCGCCGCGATGGTGCCACCATGGGCCTCGACCAGCGTGCGCGCAATGGACAGGCCGAGGCCGATGCCCTTGCGCTTGGTGGTGAAGAACGACTCGAACAGCTTCGGCAGGTGTTCCGCAGTAATCCCGTGGCCTCGGTCGCGCACCCGGATGGTCGCCCCGGTGTCCGAGCCTTCCAGCGACAGGACGATGTTGCGCTGCTCCTCCGGGGTATCCGCCAGCGCGTCCATGGCATTCATGATCAGGTTGATGAGCACCTGCTGGAGCTGGATGCGGTCGCCGACTACCGTGATGGTCTCCGCGACCAGCCGTGCGCTCAGCGCGATGCGCCGGCGGCGGGCCTCGGCATTCAACAGGGCGATCACGTCGCCCAGGATGTCGTTGAGGTCGAAGGACTGGCGCTCCACCTCGTGCTTGGCAAGCAGCGCCCGCAGCCGGCGGATGACCTCGCTGGCCCGCAGGTCATCGCGCCTGATGTCGGCCAGGATGTCCTTGAGCTCGCCGGGCCGCGCCGCGCCGGATTCCAGCATCATTTCCGCCGCAGCCGCATTGCTCAGGATGGCTGCGAGCGGCTGGTTGATCTCGTGGGCGATGGAGCCGGTCAACTCCCCCGCGACCGCCAGCCGGGACGCATGGGCCAGTTCGAAGCGATAGCGGTCCACGCTCGACTGCGCGAGGCGCCGGCGGTGGCGTTCAAACAGCAACGCAGCCAGGAGCAGGCTCTGCAGCAGGAAGGCCAGGGCGACCGCCATCGCCTCCTTCTGGTAGGTCTGCCAGAAGCCGGGCGCACGGAACTGGATGATCGCATCAGCCGGCACCGCATCCGGATCGATCCCCCAGCGCTCGATCTGCCGCCAGTCCACATAAAGCGCGGACGGCATCACCTGAGGCAGCCTGAGGGACGCAGCCGCCTGCCCGTCCAGCAGGCGGTTGGCGATGGACCCGCCCTCGCGGCCCATGGCCTCGAAACCGGTCATCCATCCGCCCACGACACCGGTGCCGATGAAGGTGACAAACGGCCCGTAGACCGGCGCCGTCGCCGCCTGCGCGATCAGCCTCACCGATTCCACCGGAAGGTAGATGCTGCCGGCTCCGTCGCGGAAAAATCCCGGTGTGGCCACCACGGTGTCGGTGCCCAGTTCCGCCACCCGCTTCAACACCTCCACCATGGGGCGGCCTGCGAGCATCTCGATGCTCACCCGGTCTTCGAAGCCCTCGGCCGCCCGGCGCAGGTCCTGCTCCCATTCCCGATCATGCTCGGCCGCGCCGGTGATCAGGACCAGATGCCGGGCCTGCGGATGCCATTTCAACGCCTGCGCTATGGTGCCGGCGAAATCCTGCGCGAAGGGCACGCCCACCACGTCTTCCGGCAAAGGCAGCCGGGAGGCCAGGAAGGAACGCGCCACACCCACATGGACCACCGGCACCTGCGGGAAAAGCTCGGCCCGCGTGTTCAGCACGAAGTCGAGCGCATTGTCGCCGGCGACGATGATGACGCCGGGCGGCCGCGCCGCGTATTTCTCCTTCAGGAACCTTGTGACGGTGCCCACATAGGCGGCGCCGCTGAAGCGCGGATAATCGAGGAACTCGGTGCTGATCTCGGTGCGCCGGTCTGCCTCGCCCAGCGCGCTGGTGATGCCCCGGTCGCCCAGCACGTTGGCCGGCAACAGGCGGTTGTTCTCGAACAGGACCAGCACATGGCGGCGGGCGGTCTCGGCCCTGGTGGGGGCCAGCGCCCCCATCAATACGAGGCAGATCGCGATGCCGCGCCAGGCGAGCCATGCCGCGCGCCAACGCCCATGGAGCAGATCCGGGCCGGAGCCGCCTGCGCGCATGCTGCGATTGCATCTCTCCGGCTTCACGTCCGCCCCGAACCGTTGCCCTCGACAAGCCGACCATGTGGGGACACCTTGCGCGCGGACGCAAGGGGCGGCGGGCATATGGCTTCGTCGAAGTCCAACGCAAGAGAAATTGCGTGTAAAGCGGAGTGCACGGGCCAGCACTGACGCTTCGGCACCGTCGAATGGCCAAGACTTCGGTGCTAGCTTCGCCACGGGACCTTTCAAGGTCCCGTGGGAGGATCGACAATGAAAACACTCGCCCTCGCCCTGGCCCTCGTGGCCATCTCCGCCGCCGGCGCCTTCGCAGACACCTGCACCGCCACCGTTGCCAGCAAGAGCCTTGCGGGCGCAGCCAAGACCAGCTTCCTCACCAAGTGCCAGAAGGATGCAACGGCCGTCTGCGAGACCCAGGCCGCGGAAAAGAAGCTCTATGGCGCGGCCAAGAAGAGCTTCACCACCAAATGCGTGGAGGATGCAGTCGGCAAGTAGGCGCGGCGACAGTCGGCACGGCGGCGGCCAGCTCAGCCGAGCCGGCTTCCGGCGGCCACGACGGTCGCCATCACCACCGCGATCACGCAGAACAGCAGGATGAGGCCGACGAGGACGAGCCGGTCCCCCGTGCCTT
The DNA here is from genome assembly GCF_008364685.1 of Xanthobacter oligotrophicus. GTDB lineage: Bacteria > Pseudomonadota > Alphaproteobacteria > Rhizobiales > Xanthobacteraceae > Xanthobacter > Xanthobacter oligotrophicus. The sequence goes on along the minus strand of NZ_VTTL01000018.1, from coordinate 36,376 downwards.
CCGCCGGGGCGACGGCCTCCTGATCGTCCTTCGCCGCCAGCAGGACGCCAGGCAAAGCCGGAAGGGACGCTACGAGAAGCGCAGGCGCGGGCGCCTCGACCTTTCGGGGCGCGGGCCGCACCGGCGCGCGGGGCTTTGTTGCGGCTTGGCGGGGCGGGGCGCCACTGGCCAAGGCGACATTTGTCTCTGCGAAGCGCGCCTGCGCCGTGATCCGGCCCTCGACCAGCACGAACACCACGGAAGCCAGCGGCACCAGCACCGACAGCGCTTCGGCGTGCGATGCGATCCAGCCGGACCACAGCGGATCGGACACGATCATCCCGCCCGCCACCCAGCCGAGGAAGGCGGTGCCGACGAGGATGATCGCCGGAAAATGCTTCATCGCCTCGGTGACGATGAGGCTTCCGAAGAAGATCAGGGGCACGCTGAACAGCAACCCGCCGATGAGATAGAGCAAATTGCCTTCCGACACCGCGGCCAGGGCCACCACATTGTCGAGGCTCATGATCGCGTCCACGATCAGGATGACGAAGACTGCCCCCATGAAGCCGCTGTCGTTGTTGATCGACGGATCGAGACCGGGGCGAGGGGCGCCCTCCCGCCGCCGCAGATGTTCTCCCGCGAGCAGGTTGATGGCGATGACGAGGAGCAGCGCCCCGCCGACGATTTTCAGCAGCGGGATGGTCAGCAGGATCCCCGCCACCGCCGCAATGACCAGCCGGAAGAAGATCGCCCCTGCCGCGCCGAGGGCGACCGCCTTGGGCACTTGCTGCGCCGGCAGGCCACGGCACGCCAGCGCGATGACGATGGCATTGTCGCCGCTCAGCAGCAGGTCGATGAAGAAAATCTTCAGGCTGATGCCGATCCAGGAGAGGTCAGCGCCGAGATCCATGGGGTGCCTCCTCTGCGGTCAGCGCGCGGCGCGGGGCGCGGCGCACATGCATGCCGTGCGTCCGGCGCGCGACCGCCGCCGGATGGGGTTGTCGGCATGCCTCATTGCTTTGAAATACCTTCGGCCCGCGCGGTGGGCTTTTCGCCGCCAGCCGGCTCGGGGGACGGCCCCCGCGTCAGCGCGCCGAGGAAGTCCACGTCCGGCGACAGCAGCAGAGTCGGGGAGGCCCCGGCCAGCGTCTGGCGATAGGTCTGCTGGGTCCGCAGGAACGTGTAGAAGGTGGGGCTGCGATCATAGGCGTCGCCGAGGATCTGGGAAGCCGTGGCATCGGCCTCGCCGCGGGTGACCTTGGCCTTCTGCTGGGCCTCGGCCAGGATGACGGTCTTCTGCCGGTCGGCGCGGGCCTGGATTTCCTGCGCCCATTCGAAGCCCTGGGCGCGCAGCTCCTTGGCCTCGCGCTGGCGTTCGGATTTCATGCGGTCGTAGATGGCCTGGCTGGTTTCCGCCGGCAGGTCGGCCCGCAAAAGACGCACCTCCACCACGTCCACGCCGAGCGACCGGCTGCGCTCGATCACCTGGGTGCGGATGGCATCGATGATACGGTCGCGCTCGGTGGACAGGAGATCCACCAGCTTCGCCTGCCCCAGTTCCCTCCGCACCGCCGAGTTGACGATCTGCGCGAGGCGCGACTGGCCCTGCTCGATGCCGCCCACCGCCTGGTAGAAGGCCAGCGGATCGCTGATGCGGAAGCGGGTGTAGGTGCTCGCCTCGATGCGTTTCTGGTCGCCCAGGATGATCTGCTCGGCGGGCGGCTCCAGCGACACCAGCCGGCGCTCGAAGAAGATCACCGTATCGATGAACGGAACCTTGAAGTACAGGCCGGGGTCGTCATGGACCGCCAGCGGCATGCCGAGGCGCACCACCAGCGCCCGCTGCGTCTCCTCCACCGTGAAGGCGAAGGACAGGGCCACGGCACCGAGAATCAGGGCTGCGGCCAGAGCAACGAAACCATAGCGCTTCATTTGACCGCTCCCGCGACCGGGCCCTCGGCGACCGCGGCCTGCTTCGGCCCGGGCTCCATCAAGGGCAGGTAGGGCACCACGCCGCCGCCGTGGGCGGACAGGTCCACGATCACCCGCCCGGAGCGCTTCAGCAGTTCGTCCACGCCTTCCAGATAGAGCCGGCGCATGGTCACATCCTTGTGCCGCTCATAGGCGGCGGCGACGGCGAGGAAGCTCTGGGCCTCGCCACGCGCCAGGTCCACCACCTGCTCGCCATAGGCGGCGGCTTCCTGGGTGATGTGCTCGGCCTCGCCGCGGGCGTGGGGCAGCATGTCGTTGCGATAGGCTTCCGCCTCGTTGCGCGCCCGCTCCTGGTCCGCCCGCGCCCGCTGCACGTCGTTGAAGGCGTCGATGACGGCGGGCGGCGGGTCGATGCGCAGCAGCTGCACCTGGGTGATGGTGATGCCGGCCTGGTACTTGTCCAGCAGCCGCTGCAGCACCACCTCGGTCTGCTGGGCGATCTGCTGGCGCTTGTCGGAGAGGGCCGACTGGATTGGATTCTGCCCGATGACCTCGCGCAGGGCGCTCTCGGCCGCGACCCGAAGCGTGCCTTCCGCATCGGCCACCTTGAACAGGAACTGCCCGGCATCGCGGATGCGCCAGAACACCACGCCCTCCGCCTCGACGATGTTCTCGTCCCCGGTCAGGATCTGGTTGCGCTCGCGGGAGCCGTCGCGCTTGCCGATGACCAGCTGGTTGATCTGCGTGGTCTTGGGCAGCAGCGCGGTTTCGATGGGATAGGGCCAGTGATAGTGAACCCCCGACGCCTGCGTCGAAACCCACTTGCCGAAGTGCAGCACGATGCCCTGCTCGTCCGGCTGGACCCGGTAGAAGCCGCTCGCCGCCCACAGGAACACGAGGATGCCGGCGACCATGAACGCCCCCCGACGCCCGAAGTGCGGCAGGCGCAGCATGTCCGCCACCTGATCCCGCGCCAGCGCCTCGAACGGCTCCCGCTCCTGCGGGGGCGGGCTGGCGTTCTCCTCGCGCGGCACCGTGTCTATATTCGCCATTGAGACTGACCTTGGGACAGGTAATGGGCGCGATGACCTTCGGTAAGACGTTTTTTCAACTGTCATCGAGCTTGGCTAAACACGAATTTTCCGCCCGTCCTATCTGCGTTTTTTTGGATTTGACCAGTCCGCCACCTGTCGCGTGTCTCGCCCCGAATTCCGCAGGAGAGCGATTGTCGTGCAGTTTCAGATCGCTGGCGGTGGGCGGGAGGTGGATTAAATATCCGTAACACGCGGTGTGACGCGCCACTGCCGCAACGCCAGCCCACCCGGTGCCCCAGGGGCAGCAAAGCGGCGCGGTTTCTACATTCCGCAACGCCACTGCGCTGACAACGCGCACCCTGCCCGGTTCCGGCGCGTTCCCGAAACGGTTAGTCAAAGACCTCGGCGCCACGTTCCCCCGCGCCGCGCGATGGGGGCGGCGGCAGGCGGATCATCCTCGTCTTCATCTGCAATTGGAAACCGACATCATGGCCAGCGTCTGCACGAGCGGGGTGGACACGGGATTCGTTGCCCTCGGCACCACCAAGGTCGCGGTTCTCGGCGTGGTTCAGGGGATCACCGAACTCCTGCCCATTTCCTCCACGGCACACATGCGCATCGTCCCGGCGGTGCTCGGCTGGCCGGATCCCGGCTCCGCCTTTTCCGCGGCCATGCAGCTCGCCGCGCTGTTCGCTGTGGTGACCTATTTCTGGTCGGACCTGCGCGCGCTGGCCTGTGGCTCGCTGCGCGCCGTGCGCACCGGGGATTATGGCGCCCACGCCCCGCGCACGGTGCTGGGCATCATCCTCGGCACCTTGCCCATCGTCATCGCCGGCGTGCTGCTGAAGGACAAGCTGAACGCCTGCGGCTCCGCGTTCCGCGAGCTGTGGGTGATTGGCGCCGCCAGCCTGGTGATGGGCCTGCTGCTGGCCCTGGCCGAGCTGGTCAGCCGCCACACCCGCTCGTTCGAGCAGATCAAGCTCAGCGACGCCATCGTGGTCGGCCTCGCCCAGGTGGGCGCGCTGATCCCCGGCGTCTCGCGCTCGGGCTCGACGCTGACGGCGGCCATGTTCCTCGGCCTCAAGCGCGAGGATGCCGCCCGCTTCTCCTTCCTGCTCGGCCTGCCGGCCATCTTCGCCGCCGGCGTGAAGGAACTGCTGGTGCTCCACCAGGCGGGCCTCGATGCTCAGGGCTGGCTGGTGCTGGGCGTGGGCCTGGTGACGGCCTCCCTTTCGGCCTTCGTCGCCATCTGGACCTTGATGAAGGTGATGGAGCGCCTCTCCGCGTGGCCCTTCGTGTTCTACCGCATCGCCATGGGCACCTTCCTGCTGGTCGCGGTGGCGAGCGGGTCCCTGTCCTGAAGCCGGACAGCCTCAGCCCCCTCGCCTCAAGCCCAGCCGGGCCAAGGCGAGGGCCTGCTCGAAGCCGGCCGTGAGGGAATCGAGAACCGGCACCGGCGCCTCGCCAGCGAGCGCCGTGCCATAGCCCGCCAGCGCTGCACCGGCGACGATGACCACGTCCGGCGCCTGGCGGGCGATCACCTCGTCCACCGCGGCGCGCACCAGCTTCAACCCCTCCTCCCGGCCGGTGGCGACGGCGAGGGCATCGCCTGGCACCACATGGATGCCGGCGCAGCGCGCCTCCAGGGCGGTGCGCCGCATCAGGTCGCGCAGCATGGCCGGCCATGCAGCCCCCACCGTGACGATGGAAAAGCGCTCCCCCAGTTGCAGGGCGGTGAGGATGCTGGCTTCCGCCATGCCCGCCACCGGGAAGCCGTGCTCCACCCGGAGCGCCTCGATGCCCGGCTCGCCGAAGCAGGCATAGAAGCAGGCATCGAAGGGCGCGCGGCCCGCCGCCTCCTCGCCCTCCACCGCCACGCGCACCGCGTCCTGGACCGCATGGGTGGCCACCGCCACGGCGGCGCGCGTCGACACATAGGGCATGCCGAAGGGCGCCGTCGCACCGATGAGCTGCACATTTTCGGGGCATATAGGCTTCAGTGCCGCAATCATGCGCTCCGTTACGGCGGCAGTGGTGTTTCCGTTCAGCACCAGGATCTTCAAGGCGGCCTCGCCGGGTCATAAAGGGTGGATCGCCGGCGACACTACGTGGCCATGGGATTGGACCGCAATCGGAACGGTAAGATGGTCTCCCGCCCGACCTTCGCAGGCGGCTTCGGCGCATGGCCATTCCGATCCGGAGACTCACGTGCCCGGGGGAGCCCCCTACCGGAACCCTTCCAGTCAGATCCAGATCGCATACCAAAGCGCAGTCATTGCCCCATGTTTAGGCAAAAATATAAATCGTGGATGATTTGACGACAAATTTTTCCATCCTTCCGCAGCGATAGCTTCGTTCTGGGCGGTTCCCGGGGCGTGGCACGCCGGTTGCTAATGAACTGGGCATCTCGTGAATTGGGCATCCCGCCGCAAAGGACTCCATGATGCTGCAAACTGAAAAGCGGATCCGCTCCGGTCGCCCCACCCTGAAGACCGCCGCCCTTCTGCTGGCCACAAGCTTTGCGTGCATCGCGCCGGGCATCGCCGGTGCCGAGACCACCCTGCGCATCGGCATGACCGCCGCCGACATTCCGCGTACCCTCGGCCAGCCCGACCAGGGCTTCGAGGGCAACCGATTTACCGGCGTCACCATGTATGACGCGCTGGTGAACTGGGACCTGTCCTCCGCCACCAAGCCCAGCGTGCTCATCCCCGGCCTTGCCACCGAATGGAAGGTGGACGACGCCGACAAGACCAAGTGGGTGTTCAAGCTGCGCCCCGGCGTCACCTTCCACGACGGCTCGCCCTTCAATGCGGACGCCGTGGTGTGGAACGTGGGCAAGGTGCTGAACAAGGAGGCGCCGCAGTTCGACGCCAGCCAGGTGGGCGTCACCGCCTCGCGCATGCCCACCCTGGTCTCGGCGAAGAAGATCGACGACCTGACGGTGGAGCTGACCACCAAGGAGCCGGACAGCTTCCTGCCCTACAACCTCACCAACCTGTTCATGGCGAGCCCCACCCAGTGGCAGAAATTCTATGATGCCGCCGAGGGCGCCGACGCCAAGGCCAAGGCAGCCGCCGCCTGGACCGCCTTCGCCAAGAACGCCTCGGGCACCGGCCCGTGGAAGATGACCAATTTCGTGCCCCGCGAGCGGCTGGAGCTGGTGAAGAACGAGGCCTATTGGGACAAGGCGCGGGTGCCCAAGACCGACAAGATGATCCTCCTGCCCATGCCGGAGGCCAACGCCCGCACCGCAGCCCTCATGGCCGGCCAGGTGGACTGGATCGAGGCACCCGCCCCCGACGCCATTTCCCAGCTGAAATCCCGCGGCTTCAAGATCGAGAGCAACGAGCAGCCCCACGTGTGGCCGTGGCAGTTCTCCCGCATCGAGGGCTCGCCGTGGAACGACATCCGCGTGCGCAAGGCGGCGAACCTCTGCATCGACCGGGAAGGCATGAAGGACGGCCTGCTGGGCGGCCTCATGGTGCCGGCCACCGGAACCGTGGAGCCCGGCCATCCTTGGCGCGGCAACCCCACCTTCCAGATCAAGTATGACGTGGCCGCCGGCCAGAAGCTGATGAAGGAGGCCGGCTTCGGCCCCGGCAAGAAGCTGCCGGTAAAGATCCAGACCTCCGCCTCCGGCTCGGGCCAGATGCTGCCCCTGCCCATGAACGAATATCTCCAGCAGGCGCTGGCGGACTGCTACTTCGACGTGCAGCTCGACGTGATCGAGTGGAACACCCTGTTCACCAACTGGCGCAAGGGCGCCAAGGACCCGAGCGCCAGCGGCGCCAACGCCATCAACGTGACCTATGCGGCCATGGACCCCTTCTTCGCCATGGTGCGCTTCCTGCAATCGGGCATGGCGCCGCCGGTGTCCAACAACTGGGGCTTCAACAACAATCCGCTGTTCGACGAACTGGTGAAGAAGGCCCGCACCTCGTTCGATCCCGCCGCGCGGGACGCGGCGCTCGCCGAGCTGCATGCCGCCTCGGTGGACGACGCCGCCTTCCTCTATGTGGCGCACGACGTGGGACCGCGCGCCATGAGCCCCAAGATCAAGGGCTTCGTGCAGCCCAAGAGCTGGTTCGTGGACTTCTCCCCCGTCTCCATCTCGCAGTGATGCCTGAACCGGAACGCGGGGTGCTGAACACGCCCCGCGTTTTCTTCCCCCTGCGCAAGGTGGCCCCGTGCTGGTCTATATCCTGAGGCGGATCATCTATGTGATCCCGATCGTCATCGCTGTCGCGCTGGTGTGCTTCCTTTTGGTCCATATCACACCGGGCGACCCGCTGGTGGCAGTGCTGCCGCCTGACGCCTCGGCGGAGCTGGCAGCGCAGATGCGCGCCGCCTACGGCTTCGACCGGCCGCTGCCGGTGCAGTTCGGCCTGTGGGTGTGGCAGGCGCTGCACGGCAATCTCGGCACCTCCATCGCCACCGGCCGACCGGTGCTCGCGGAGGTGACCCAGGCGGTGGGCAACACCTTCATCCTCGCGGTGACGGCCTCCCTCATCGGCTTCTTCTTCGGCGTCTTCTTCGGCCTCATCGCCGGCTATTTCCGCAATACGTGGGTGGACAAGCTCGCCACCTCCATCGCGGTCGCCGGCGTGTCCGTGCCCCACTACTGGCTCGGCATGGTGCTGGTCATCATCTTCTCGGTGTGGCTCAACTGGCTGCCGGCGGTGGGCAACGGGCCGGGCGGCTGGGCGTGGGACTGGGTGCACATGCGCCACCTCATCCTGCCCGCCGTCACCATGTCGGTAATCCCCATGGGCATCGTGACGCGCACCGTGCGCGCGCTCACCGGCGACATACTCTCGCAGGATTTCGTGGAGGCGCTGCGCTCCAAGGGCCTGAAGGAAACCCAGGTGTTCCGCCACGTGGTGAAGAATGCCGCCCCCACCGCGGTGGCGGTGATGGGCCTGCAGCTCGGCTACCTGCTCGGCGGCTCCATCCTCATCGAGACGGTGTTCTCCTGGCCGGGCACGGGCTTCCTGCTCAATTCGGCGATCTTCCAGCGTGACCTGCCTCTGCTGCAGGGCACCATCCTGGTGCTGGCGCTGTTCTTCGTCTTCCTCAACCTCGTGGTCGATATCGCCCAGGCGTCCATCGATCCGCGCATCAAGCGGAGCTGAGGACATGAGAGCCACATCCGACGCCGCCCTCCAGGCCGCTCCGGTCCAGAAGGCCCGCGGCTATTGGGCCACGGTGGGCCGCCGTTTTTCCCGCGACAAGGTCAGCATGGTGTGCGCGGCGGTGCTGCTCGCCATCGTGCTCGCCGCCATCTTCGCCCCCTGGCTCGGGCTGGCCGATCCCTACCAGGGCTCCATGGTCCGCCGGCTCCGGCACATCGGCACGCCGGGCTATCTTCTCGGCACCGACGAACTCGGCCGTGACATGCTCTCCCGCCTCATCTATGGCGGGCGGCTCTCGCTGCTCATCGGCATCCTGCCGGTGGTGCTCGCCTTCGGCATCGGCACCAGCCTCGGCCTGCTCGCCGGCTATCTGGGCGGGGCGGTGAACACCGTCATCATGCGCACCATCGACGTGTTCTACGCCTTCCCCTCGGTGCTGCTGGCCATCGCCATCTCCGGGGTGCTGGGGGCGGGCATCGTCAATTCCATCGTCTCGCTCACCATCGTGTTCGTGCCGCAGATCACCCGCGTGGCGGAGAGCGTGACCACCTCGGTGCGCAACCTCGATTTCGTGGACGCGGCGCGGGCCTCCGGGGCCGGGGCCATCACCATCATGCGGGTGCACATGCTGGGCAACGTGCTCGGCCCCATCTTCGTCTATGCGACGGGGCTGATCTCGGTGTCCATGATCCTGGCCTCGGGCCTGTCCTTCCTCGGCCTCGGCACCAAGCCGCCGGAGCCAGAATGGGGCCTGATGCTGAACACCCTGCGCACCGCCATCTATGTCAATCCGGGCGTGGCCGCGCTGCCGGGCGTGATGATCTTCGCCGTCTCCATCTGCTTCAACATGCTCAGCGACGGGCTGCGCAGCGCCATGGACATCCGCAATTGACCCTCATCGAGCCCCTCCCTGAGCCCATCCTCGAGCCCTTGGCGGACATCGGCGGGCCGGCCCAGCCGCTGCTCGACGTGAAGAACCTCACCAAACACTTCCCCGTGGGCGGCGGCTTCCTCGCCGAGAAGAAGACGGTGCGCGCGGTGGACGACGTGTCGTTCTCCATCGCCAAGGGTGAGACGGTGGGCATCGTGGGCGAGAGCGGCTGCGGAAAATCCACCACCGCGCGCCTGCTCATGCATCTCATGCCCCGCAACGCCGGAGAGATCCTGTTCGACGGCGAAACCGTGGGCGGGACCCTCGGCATGCGCGACTTCCGGCGCGGCATGCAGATGGTGTTCCAGGACAGCTACGCCTCCCTCAACCCGCGCCTGACCATCGAAGATTCCATCGCCTTCGGCCCCAAGGTGCATGGCATCCCCGACCGTGACGCGCGGGCGCTGGCCCGCGAGCTGATGGACAAGGTGGGCCTGCGCCCGGAAGTGTTCGCCAACCGCTACCCCCACGAGGTGTCCGGCGGCCAGCGCCAGCGCGTCAACATCGCCCGGGCGCTGGCGCTGAAGCCGCGCCTCGTCATCCTCGATGAGGCGGTCTCGGCACTGGACAAGTCGGTGGAAGCGCAGGTGTTGAACCTGCTCACCGACCTCAAGCGCGAGTTCGGCCTCACCTATCTGTTCATCAGCCACGACCTCAACGTGGTGCGCTACATCTCCGACCGTGTGCTGGTGATGTACCTCGGCCAGGTGGTGGAGCTGGGGCCGGTGGACGAGGTGTGGGACGGCCCGGCCCATCCCTATACGCGCGCCCTGCTCGCCGCCATGCCGGCCCTCGATCCCGACCAGCGCACGCAGGAGCCACCCATCACCGGCGACCCGCCCAATCCCATCGATCCGCCGCCGGGCTGCCGCTTCCACACCCGCTGCGCCTTCTTCGAGCCGGTGTGCGCCGAGGTCTGCCCTGCCCTCTCGCCGGTGGCCGGCGGCGCGCATTCGGCCGCGTGCCACATGGTCATTCCCGGCTCCGGCCACAGCCGCGCCCCCAAGGCCGGCGAGATTGCGGGAGCGACCCCATGACGGCGCCCCTGGTTGATATCCGCGACCTCACCATCCGCTTCACCGGCGAGCGCACGGTCTATGCGGTGAACGGCGTCTCGCTCTCCCTCGGCGAGGGCGAGGTGCTGGGCCTGCTGGGCGAATCCGGTTCCGGCAAGAGCGTGACCATGCGCGCGCTCATGCGGCTTCTGCCCAAGAAGCGCACGGTGATCAGCGGCAGTGTCAGCGTGGCCGGGCAGGATGTGCTGGCCATGGACGACGCCACCCTCTCCGCCTTTCGCGGGCGCACCGTCTCCATGATCTTCCAGGAGCCGGCGCTGGCGCTGGACCCGGTCTATACCATTGGCCACCAGATCGCGGAATCGGTGAAGCGCCACGAGGGGGCGAGCCACGTCACCGCCATGGCACGGGCGCTGGAGATGCTGGAGCTGGTGCGCATCCCCTCCGCCAAGCGCCGGCTCGAGGCCTATCCCCACGAAATGTCCGGCGGCATGCGCCAGCGCGCCATGATCGCCCTCGCCCTCGCCTGCAAGCCCAAGATCCTGCTGGCCGACGAGCCCACCACGGCGCTGGATGCCACGGTGCAGATCCAGATTCTGCTGCTGCTGCGCGAATTGCAGCGGGAGATGGGCATGTCGGTCATCTTCGTCACCCACGATATCGGGGTGGCCATCGAGATCTGCGACAAGGTGGCGGTGATGTATGCCGGCCAGATCGTGGAGACCGGCACCCTGGGCGAGATCGTGCGCACGCCGCGCCATCCCTATCCCCAGGGGTTGCTCGCCTCCACCGTCCACGGCGCCAAGCGCGGCGCGCGGCTGCAGACCATTCCCGGCACCCCGCCTTCGCTGGATGCCGCACCCGCGGCCTGCTCCTTCGCCCCGCGCTGCGCCCACGCACAGCAGCGTTGCACGGAGCGCCTGCCTCCGGACGTGGAACTTGCCCCCGGTCGGACGGTAAGGTGCGTGCTGGCTGAAAATCCCGTTCCGGTGACCTGATGACCGCGCTGTCGACCCCTGCCCTGTCCAATCTCCAGATCAATGCCGACCGCCTCTGGAGCACCATCCTTGAAACCGCGCAGTTCGGAGGCACGCCGAAGGGCGGCGTCAAGCGCCTGACCCTGAGCGAGGAAGACCGCCAGGTGCGCGACTGGTTCCGCGCCGCCTGCGAGGCCGCCGGCTGCACCGTGAGCGTGGATGCGCTGGGCAACATGTTCGCCCTGCGTCCGGGCAAGGACCCGGGCAAGGCGCCGCTGGGCATCGGCTCCCATCTCGACACCCAGCCCACCGGCGGCAAGTTCGACGGCGTGCTCGGCACGCTGGCCGCACTCGAGGTGGTACGCGCGCTCAACGACGCCGGCATCGAGACCGACGCGCCTTTGTGCGTGGTCAACTGGACCAATGAGGAAGGCTCGCGCTTCGCCCCGGCCATGATGGGCTCGGCCGGCCATGTGGCCGACCTGCCGCTGGCAGACATCCTCGCCCGCACCGATGCGGAGGGCGTGAGCGTGGGCGAAGCCCTCGACGCCATCGGCTATCGCGGCGCGGTGCCGCTGGGCACCCAGAAATTCAGCGGCTTCCTGGAGCTGCACATCGAGCAGGGGCCGATCCTGGAAGCGGAGAACGTCACCATCGGCGTGGTGGAGCACGGCCAGGGCATCATCTGGTACGACGGGCGCATCACCGGCTTCGAGAGCCACGCCGGCTCCACCCCCATGCACCTGCGCAAGGATGCCCTTGCTACCCTTTCAGAGATCGTGCTGGCCGTCGAAAAGCTGGCGGTGGAGCTGGGGCCGAACGCCGTGGGAACGGTGGCGGACATCACCATCGCCCGGCAGTCGCGCAACGTGATCCCTGGCGAGATCACCTTCGCCGCCGAGTTCCGCACACCGGACGCCGGCATCCTCGAAGCCCTGGACAAGGGCCTTCAGGCGGCGATCGTGCGCATCGCGGAGAAGCGGAAGGTGAGCCTTGAGCTCGACACCATCTGGCGCAAGGAACCCACCCATTTCGATCCTGCCGTCACCGGCGCGGTGGCCGCTGCGGCGCAGAAGCTGGGCCTCAGCCACCGGCCCATGGTCTCGGGCGCGGGCCATGATTCCTTCCACCTCGCCACCATCGTGCCGACGGGCATGATCTTCGTGCCGTGCAAGGACGGGGTGAGCCACAACGAGCTGGAATCCGCCACCAGGGACGACTGTGCGGCGGGGGCCAACGTGCTGCTCCACGCCGTGCTGGCGCTGGCCGGCGATGCCGCAAAAGCGTGAGACGCACGCCGTGAGCTGTGCCCCCTCCCCCCTCCACGCCCGCCCGCTGACGGCGCGGGCTTTGACGGCGGAGTCTTTCGCGCCCTTCGGCGACGTGCTGCGCGTGCCGCAGGAGGTGGGGACGCGCACCTATTTCGACGGCGCGCTGGCGAGCCTCAAGCCGCAGACGCCGGCGAGCCTCTCCCTCATCCTCGCCGCGCCCAGCCTGGCGCGGCCGGTGCCGGTCACCATCATCGAGCGACACCGGCTCACCTCGCAGAGCTTCGTGCCCATGGCGGCCACCCCATGGCTGGTGGTGGTGGCGCCGGACGCCGCGGACGGTTCGCCGGACCTTGCCGCCGCCGTGGCCTTCCTGCCCGGCCCCGGCCAGGGCATCACCCTGAGGCCGGGCGTGTGGCACGCCCCGCTCACGGTGCTGGAGGCCCCTGCCCCGTTCGCCATCTTCATGTGGCGCGACTTCGGCCCGGACGACGAGGACTTCGCCGACATCACCCCGTTCACCGTCGCGCTCTGAGCTTTCGAGACGGGGCCGCTCAGGCCTCCTCTTCCAGCAGGTCCGCCGGCAGCAGCGCGTCAGGCAGGTTCTGGTAGCTCACCGGCCGCAGGAAGCGGCGGATCGCCATCGTCCCCACCGAGGTGGCGCCGAAATTGGTGGACGCGGGATAGGGCCCGCCATGCACCATGGCATCGCAGACCTCGACCCCGGTGGGAAAGCCGTTGGCCAGCACCCGGCCCGCCTTGCGCTCCAGGATGGGCATGAGCCGCTTGGCCAGCGGCGTGTCGTCCGCATCCATCTGGAGGGTGGCGGTGAGCTGGCCCTCCAGCCCCGCCGCGAGCGCGACCATCTCCTCCCTATCCTCGACCCGGACGAGGATGCCGAGCGGCCCGAACACCTCGTGGGCAAGGCTTGAATCGGCGCGGAAGGCGGCGCCCGTGGTCTCGAACAGGGCCGGCGCGCCGTTGCGCCCATCAGCATCTGCCTTCAGCGCACACCGCACGGCAGGCGCCTGCGCCACATGATCCCGCCCCCGGCGGAAGGCAGCGGCGATGCCGTCGGTCAGCATAGGCTGCGGCGCAACCTGCCCCAGCCCCGCCTGCGTCGCGGCAAGGAAGGCGTCCGTGTCCGGCCCGTCGACCGCGAAGGCGATGCCGGGATTGGTGCAGAACTGGCCGACGCCCAGAGACAGCGACCCGGCCCAGCCCGCGCCCAGCGCACCGCCGCGCGCCTTCAGCGCCGCCGGCAGGAGGAACATGGGATTGACCGAGCCCAGCTCACCGAAAAACGGGATCGGCTCCGGGCGGGCAGCGCACAGGTCGAACAGGGCACGCCCCGCGCCGAGACTGCCGGTGAACCCTACCGCCTTGATGAGCGGATGGCGCACCAGCGCGGTGCCCCCCTCCACCGTGAAGGACTGGAGCAGGCCGAACACGCCGGGGTGAAGGCCGAGCGCGGCGCGCGCGGCGTCGATGGCTTCGGCCACCTTCTGGCTGGTGCCGGGATGGGCCGGATGGCCCTTCACCACCACCGGGCAGCCGGCCGCGAGGGCGGAGGCGGTGTCGCCCCCCGCTACCGAGAAGGCGAGCGGGAAATTGGAGGCTCCGAACACCGCCACCGGCCCGATGGGCCGTTCCATCAGCCGGATGTCCGGGCGCGGCAGGGGCTGGCGATCCGGCAGGGCCACGTCGCGGCGCCGGTCCAGATAGGCGCCGGCGAGGATGTGGCGGGCGAACAGGCGCAACTGCCCGGTGGTGCGCGCCAGCTCCCCGGCGAGGCGGGGCGCCGGCAGGCCGGTCTCCTCCTGCGCAATGGCGGTGATGTCGGTGCCGCGCGCCTCCATCTCGGTGGCGATGGCGTCGAGGAAGTCCGCCCGCGTCTTGCGGGTGGACCAGCCGAACGACGCGAAGGCGTCTTCCGCCGCGCGCGCGGCGGCATCCACCTCCACCTCGGTCGCCGAGAAGAAGCGGCGCGGCGTGCCGGACACCGGCGCGCTCTCGAAAGCGGGGCCGCCGGCCACGAAGGCCCCGGCGATCAGGTGGCCGCCGTCAGGGGTCGCGTCCATCTCACTTCTCCTCGAAAATCGGATCCTGGGTGAACTGGCCACCCTGATAAAGGGCCATGGGCGCGTCGGGCGCCGGTCGCGGCAGGCTGGCCTCAAGCTCGGCGCGGAAGCGCTCGGCATTGTCGCGCGGCGTCCAGCCGAGATAGGAGACGGCGCTATTGTCCCACCACTTGGCATCGTTGTCCGACATCCCCCAGATCACCGGGCAGCCGAGCCGCGGGACGCGGAAGATGCAGCCGATGAGGGCGAGGAAGTCCTCGTAGGACATCCAGGTGGACAGCATGCGGAAATTGGTGGGCTTCTCCATGCAGCTGCCGATCCGCACCAGCGCCGTTTCCTGCCCGAACTTCTCGAAATACATGCGGGCCAGCGCCTCGCCGAAGCATTTGGAGACGCCGTAGAGCCCGTCCGGCCGGAGCGGGACGGTGGCATCAAGGTGCTCGTCCTGGCGGTAGAAGCCGATGGTGTGGTTGGAGGAGGCGAACAGGATGCGCGGCTGGCCCTGCGCCCGCGCCGCTTCATAGAGATTGTAGAGGCCGACGATGTTGGCCCCCACGATCTTCGAGAATTTATCCTCCACCGAGATGCCACCCAGATGCACGATGCCGTCGCAGCCCGAAACCAGCTCGCGCACCGCCGCCGCATCGGAGAGGTCGCAGCGCACCGCCTCCTCGTGGGGGGCCGCGGGGCCGAGGTCAGTGATGTCTGAGACCCGCACGGTCTCCGCAAACCGCGCAAGATGCGGGCGGATGGCCCGCCCGAGCCCACCGGCGGCGCCCGTGAGCAGGAGTCGTTTCAGCATTTGAACCTCTTGGCTGGGTCTCTTGGCGCCCGCATCCGGCTAGGAAAGACAAGTCATCATACATGTGCGGATGTTCGGGTCAATATTCGGCCGAACTTGACAGACATGTATGGAACTCGCCACCATGGCCGGGGCCATATCGGCAGGCCGGAATCAGCAAGGGAGAAGCGGGTGCGCAGTCGCCTGAAGTCCGCCGCCCAGAGGGCTGCTCATGGGGGTGCCGCGGCAGGTCCCCACGCAGGCCCCCACGCGCCGAGTGGGCGTGCGAGCGGGACGCTTGTGGCCCAGATCAGCGATACGCTGCGCCAGATGATCCTGTCCGGCGAGTTTCCGCCCGGCGCCAAGCTGCCCAGCGAAGCCCAGCTCACCCAGGCCCATGGCGTCAGCCGCACCGTGGTGCGCGAGGCGGTGGCGGCCCTGCGTTCGGACGGGCTGGTGGAAGCACGCCAGGGCGCGGGCGTGTTCGTGCTCGACCATGCCACCACCACCCCGCTCCTGTCCTTCCAGAATGTTGATGGCGCACGCGTTTCCTCCACCATTGAGCTGCTGGAGCTGCGCACCGGCGTGGAGGTGGAAGCCGCCGGGCTCGCCGCTGCGCGCCGCTCCCCGGCCCAGGAAGAAGTGATCTTCGAGCGGCATTTCGCGGTGCGGACCGCGCTGGAGGAAGGTCGCTCCACGGTGGAGGCGGACCTTGCCCTGCACCTCGCCATCGCGGACGCCACCAATAACCCGCGTTTCCGCGAATTCCTCGCCATGATCGGCCGCGACGCCATTCCCCGCGCGGTGCTGGAAGGCGAAGGCCAGAGCGTGGAGCGCGTATCCTCCTACATCAAGATGATCGACGAGGAGCACCAGCGCATCGTCGTGGCCATCTCCCGCGGCGACGAGGATGCGGCACGGGAGGCCATGCGCGTCCACCTGCGCGGCAGCCAGGCGCGCTATCGCACGCTGCTGCAGACCCGGCGCAAACATGTAATATAAGTTGTTGACGCATTATCGGCACACATGTATGACAACTCTGCCCTGGTTATATGGCAGAGGAGCCGTGATGAACCCGCAGGACATAAAGACCGCGCTCGGCTCGGGCCTCCTGTCGTTCCCGGTCACGCATTTTGATGCGGATGGCCGCTTCAACGCGGAGAGCTACAAGCAGCATATCGAATGGCTGGCGGGCTATGATGCGCCCGTGCTGTTCGCCGCCGGCGGCACCGGCGAGTTCTTCTCGCTCGCGCCGTCCGAGATTCCCGGCATCGTTTCCGCGGCCAAGGAGGCGGCGGGCAAGACCGCCATCGTCGCCGGCTGTGGCTTTGGCTCGGTGGTGGGCGTCGAGATCGCGAAGGCGGCCGAGAAGGCCGGCGCGGACGGCCTGCTGCTGCTACCGCACTATCTCATCGATGCCCCGCAGGAAGGCCTCTACGCGCTGGTCAAGCAGATCTGCGACGCCGTCGGCATCGGCGTGATGGTCTACAACCGCGACAATTCCGTCCTCGGGGTCGAGACCCTGGCGCGCCTGTGCGACGCCTGCCCCAACCTCGTGGGCTTCAAGGACGGCACCGGGCAGATCGGCCTCGTGCGCCAGATCACGGCTACCATGGGCGACCGGCTGATCTATCTCGGCGGCATGCCCACGGCGGAACTGTTCGCCGAAGCCTATCTCGGCGCCGGCTTCACCACCTATTCCTCGGCGGTGTTCAACTTCGTGCCCGGCCTCGCGGTGGAGTTCTACAAGGCCCTGCGCGCCGGCGACCGGCTGACCTGCGAGCGGCTGCTGCGGGATTTCTTCTATCCCTTCATGGCCATCCGCAACCGCCGCAAGGGCTATGCGGTGTCCGCCATCAAGGCCGGCGTGCGGCTCCAGGGCTTCGCCGCCGGCCCGGTGCGCGCGCCCCTCGACGACCTCACCCTCGAGGAAGAAGCCATGCTCGACGCCCTCATCGGCACCTGGAAGCGGTGATCTGGAAAAGGTGATCTGGAAAAGGTGAGCAGGCAACGCCCATGAAAATCGCGGCCGTCCACACCCACCTCCTCGACCATCGGCTCGACGTGCCGTTCGAGAGCGCATCCATGCGCTTCGACCGCCGCACCCACGTGCTGGTCGAGATCGTGTGCGACGACGGGACAACGGGCTGGGGCGAATGCCTCGGCCCGGCGCGGCCCAATGCGGCGGTGGTGGCGGCCTATGCCAACTGGCTCGTCGGCGCCGATCCTCTGGAAACCGAGAAGATCTGGGCGACCCTCTACAACGCCCTGCGCGACCAGGGCCAGCGCGGCCTCACCATCACCGCGCTGTCCGGCATCGACATCGCGCTATGGGACATCAAGGGCAAGCATTTCGGCGTGTCGGTGGCGACCCTCCTCGGCGGTCGCTTCCGCGAGAGCGTGCGCGCCTACGCCACCGGCAGCTTCGTGCGGGATGGCGTGGACCGCGTCGCCGACAATGCCACCGAGATGGCGACCCATGCCGCCGCCGGCTTCCACGCCGCCAAGATCAAGATCGGCTTCGGCGTGGACGCCGACCTGAAGGTGCTCAAGGCCGTGCGCGAGGCGGTGGGGCCGGACATGCGCCTGATGGTGGATGCCAACCACGGCTATGACGCGCTGGAAGCCATCGAGTTCGGCAACCGGGCGGCGGACTATGGCGTCGACTGGTTCGAGGAACCGGTGGTGCCGGAGCAGCTTGCCGCCTACCGGGCGGTGAAGGCCGGCCAGCCCATCCCCGTGGCCGGCGGCGAGACCTGGCACACCCGCTGGGGCATGCGCGAGCCCATCGAGACCCGGGCGGTAGACATCATCCAGCCGGACCTGTGCGGCGTCGGTGGCTTCACCGAGGCCAAGCGCGTGGCCGACCTTGCCGCGCTCCACGGGGTGCGCGTGGTGCCGCACGTGTGGGGCACGGCGGTGCAGATCGCCGCCGCCCTGCAATTCATGGCCGCCATGGTGCCGAACCCGGTGCGCACCCGCCCCATCGAGCCCATCCTCGAATTCGACCGCACCCACAATCCGTTCCGCCAGGCGGTGGTGCAGACGCCGCTGGAGCATGTGAAGGGCGTCGTCGCCATTCCGGACGGGCCGGGCCTCGGCATCGAGATCAACCGCGACGCGCTCGCCGAATTTCGTCCGAGGGAGGCCTGACATGCTGGAGCGCAAGCTGTCGGGCCGCCCGCCCGTTCCGCCCTTCCCGCCGGGTGCGGTGGACACGCAGATGCACATGTATCTGCCCGGCTTCCCTGCGCTGCCCGGCGGCCCCGGCCTGCCGGCGGGTGCCCTGCCCGATGCGGCGCAGTATCGGCAGGTGATGGCGTGGCTCGGCATCGACCGGGTCATCATCACCCAGGGCAACGCCCACCAGCGCGACAACGGCAATCTTCTCGCCTGCCTCGCCGAGATGGGGGATTGCGCGCGCGGCGTCGCGGTCATCGATGCAGGCACCCCGGATGCGCAGTTGCAGCGGCTCGCCGACGCCGGGATCGTGGGCGCCCGCATCATGGACCTGCCCGGCGGTGCGGTGGGCCTCGACGCACTGGAAGCGGTGGATGCGCGCGCCGCATCCATGGGCTGGATGCTGGCGGTCCAGTTCGACGGCAGCCGCATCCTCGATCACCTGCCGCGCCTGTTGGCGCTGAAATCGCGCTGGGTGCTCGACCACCACGGCAAGTTCTTCGGCGGCATCCGCCCCGACGGCCCCGAGGTGGACGCCGTGAAAGCGCTGCTCGACACCGGGCGCGCCTTCTTCAAGTTCGCCGGCTGCTATGAATCCTCAACCCAGGGCGCGCCCCTGTTCGAGGATATCGCGGCGGTCGCCCGCGTGATCGGAGCCTACGCGCCGGAGCGCATCGTGTGGGGCACCAACTGGCCCCACAACCTGGCAAAGACCACCGCCGACTATCCCGACGATGCCGTGCTCGCCGACACCATCCTCGGCTGGCTGCCGGACGAGGCGGCCCGCACCCGCGCGCTGGTCGACAACCCGCAGGCGCTGTTCGCCCTGCCGGTCTTCGAGGCCGCCCCAGCCGCAAACACACCCGCCGGGGCCCGCATCTAGCCCCGGCGACCCAAGTTCAAAACACCGAGATCCAGCAAATACGGACAGGGAGGAAGACATGAAGGGATTGGCGCTCTATGTCGCCGCGGCGATGACTTCGGTGATCGCTCTGGCGCCGCTTTCGGCACAGGCGCGGCAGTACCGCTCCGCCGACGTGCAGCCCGCGGACTATCCGACGGTCAAGGCCGTCCAGTCCATGAGCGACGAGCTGAACAAGGAGACCAACGGCAAGATCTCCGTCAAGGTGTTCCCGAACTCGCAGCTCGGCAGCGAGAAGGACACCATCGAGCAGGTGAAGCTCGGCGCGCTGGACTTCATCCGCATCAATTCCGGCACGCTCAACACCGTGTGCCCGGCCATGACCGTCCCGGTCCTGCCCTTCCTGTTCCGCGACAAGGCGCACATGCGCGCGGTGCTCGACGGGCCCATCGGCGACGAGATCCTGGCCGATTGCGCCTCCCACGGCCTCGTGGGCCTCGCCTTCTACGATTCCGGCGCCCGCTCCTTCTATGCCACCACGCCCATCCGCAAGCTGGAGGACCTGAAGGGCAAGAAGATCCGGGTGCAGCAGTCCGACATCTGGGTGTCCATGATGAAGCTGCTCGGCGCCAACGCGACGCCCATGCCCGCCGGCGAGGTCTTCACCGGCCTCAAGAGCGGCCTCATCGACGGCGCGGAAAACAACTGGCCGAGCTATGACAACTTCCACCACTACGAGGCGGCCAAGAACTATAGCCTGAGCGAGCACTCCATGGCGCCGGAAGTGCTGCTGATCTCCAAGCGCGTGTTCGACAGCTTCACGCCCGAGGAGCAGGCCCAGGTGCGCAAGGCGGCCAAGAATTCGGTCGGCTACATGCGCCAGCTGTGGGACGCCATGGAAATCTCGTCCCGGGAGAAGGTGGAGAAGGCCGGCGTCGAGGTCATCACCATCGACAAGGCGCCGTTCCAGGCCGCGGTGCAGCCGCTCTACGACCAGTTCGTCACCGATCCCAAGCTCAAGGACATGATCACGCGCATCAAGGCGGCCCAATAAGCCGCCGCTGCCTCGGCGCATCCCGCCGGCTGCACCGCACCTGAAGCGGTGCAGCCGAAGGCGGCCGGGCACGAGGCACCGCGAGGACCCCTTCCCGGAGGACACGCCATGGACGCCCCCCCGCCCACTGACCCATTGGCCCCGCAAGGCCGCACGACCCTGAACACCACGGGATGGCTCGGCACCTATTTCGCCGTCCACGCCTTCCTGTCGCGCATCTGCCTCAAGCTCTCGGTGGCGGGGCTGATGCTGATCACCGTTTCGGTGCTCTACCAGATCTTCGGCCGTTACGTGCTGAACGACTCGCCGGCCTGGACCGAGATCTTCGCCCTCGTGCTCGTGCTCTATGTCACCTGCTTTGCCGCCGCCGTGGGCGTGCGCGACGACAGGCACATCGGCGTCGAATCCATCCTGATCCTGGCGCCGCCGCCGATCCGCAAGGCCGGGCTGATCGTGGTCTATCTGGGCATGATCATATTCGGCCTGTGCATGGCCTGGGGCGGCGCGATCCTGGCCGACGAGATGTGGGCCTATGTCAATCCGGGCCTGCCCATCTCGCAGGCCTGGTCCTACATCCCGCTCGCGATCGGCGGGGTCCTCATCAGCATGTTCGCAGTGGAGCGCATCGTCGCAACTCTATTGAATATCAAGGTGGTTGCGTCATGGCACTGATCATTCTTGTCGTTACCTTCATCGCGACGCTGCTCATCGGCATGCCGGTGGTGTTCGCCATCGGCCTCTCCTCCATCGCCACCGTGCTTTACGAAGGCCTGCCGCTCGCGGTGGTGTTCCAGCGGATGGCGTCGGGCATGAATGTCTTCGCCTTCCTCACCATCCCGTTCTTCATCCTGACCGGCGAACTGATGATGTATGGCGGCGTGGCCCACCGCATCATCCGCTGCTCGAAGGCGCTGGTGGGCCATGTGCGCGGCGGACTCGGCATGACCAACGTGGTGGCCTGCACCATGTTCGGCGGCATTTCCGGCTCGCCGGTGGCCGATGTGTCGGCCATGGGCTCGGCGCTGATCCCGCTCATGAAAAAGGAGGGGATCGACGCCGACTATGCGGTGAACGTCACCACCTATTCGTCGCTCGTGGGCGCGCTGATGCCCACCAGCCACAACATGATCATCTATTCGCTCGCGGCCGGCGGCGCCGTCTCCATGAGCTCGCTGATCATGGCCGGCGCCGTCCCCGCCGCCATGCTCACCATCGCCAACCTTCTGGCCGCCTATTTCGTGGCGCGCTCCCGCGGCTATCCCAGCAGCCCGTTCACCGGCTGGGGCGAAGTGTGGCTAAGCCTCGCGGCGGCGCTGCCGGGACTGTTCATCGTGGTGATCATCGTCGGCGGCATCCTGTCGGGTGTGTTCACCGCCGCCGAGGCGGGCGCGGTGGCGGTGGGCTACGCCCTGCTGCTCACCACCCTGGTCTACCGCAGCCTCACCTGGCAACACTTCCTCATGGCGGCGGCGAAGGCCGCCAAGACCACCGGCATCGTGCTGCTGCTGATCGGCATCTCCACCATGTTCGGCTATCTCATGAGCATCTACGGCATCGCCGACATGGTGGGCGACGCGCTGTCCAGCATCAGCACGCGCCCGTGGGTGATCTTCATCCTGGTGAATATCGCGCTGTTCCTGTTCGGCATCTTCCTGGACATGGCGGCGCATATCCTGGTGTGCACGCCCATCTTCCTGCCCATCGTGCAGCATTACGGCATGGACCCGGTGCAGTTCGGCATCATCGTGCTGCTCAACTCCACCATCGGCCTCAATACGCCGCCCGTGGGCGCCGCCTTCTACCTCGGCTGCGCCATCGGCGAGGTGTCGGTGTCCCAGGTGGTGCGGTCGATCTGGCCGTTCATGCTGGCCCTGTGGGTGACGCTGATGATCGTGACCCTGGTGCCCGAGACCTCCATGCTGGTCCATGACCTGCTGAAGTGAGGGCGTGCCGCCCGGCCGGGCGGCGGAGGAAAGAGCACAAGGGCCGCCCGGGCAGAACCGCCCGGGCGGCCCTTTCTTTTGCGACCCGAGAGGCCCGAGGGCGCTTCGGCATCCGGAGGAAACGGAGCCGCTGTGGTCCGACAGGATCGGCTTTTCAGATCGCAAACATGGGCCGGACGCGCCGCCGAGACGGCGAGGCACAAGGCAGACCGGCGCGGCCTGCACAAGCCCTATGCTTGAGGAAGGCATAGGGAGGCGGGCCCAATCCGGCCGCCACCGCCGACCAGCCTCCAGTCCCGCCAGCGAAACGCAACGCGCGTGGAAACGCATCCGCGCTCCCGCCCGACCCCCAAAAGAAAAGGCCGCCCGAAGGCGGCCTTTCCCTGTTCCGTCAGGCTGTCGCCCGGCGCTCACTCCGCCGCGTCGGCGGGGCCCTGCACCAGGGGATGGCCCTCGCTCTGCTCGTCACGGGTCGCGACGATGAGGTCGTCGCGGCTGTTGGCGATGGTGCGCAGGCGCGCCATCTGGGCGCCGGTGCCGGCCGGGATGAGACGGCCGACGATGACGTTCTCCTTCAGGCCTTCCAGCGGATCCACCTTGCCGTTGACCGCCGCCTCGGTGAGGACGCGGGTGGTCTCCTGGAACGAGGCCGCCGAGAAGAAGGAGCGCGTCTGCAGCGACGCCTTGGTGATGCCCAGCAGCACGGGATGGCCGGTGGCGGGCTTCTTCGCCTCTTCCGCGGCCTTCTCGTTCGCCTCGATGAACTCGATGCGGTCCACCTGCTCGCCGTCCAGGAAGTCGGTCTCGCCGCTGTCGTCGATCTCGACCTTCTGGAGCATGTTCCGGACAATCACCTCGATGTGCTTGTCGTTGATGTGCACGCCCTGGAGCCGGTAGACCTCCTGGATCTCGTTGACGAGGAAGGCCGCAAGCTCTTCCACGCCCTTGATCGCCAGAATGTCGTGCGGCGCAGGATTGCCGTCGACGATGAAGTCGCCCTTCTCCACCACGTCGCCGTCCTGGAGATGGATGTGCTTGCCCTTCGGGATCAGGTATTCCACCGCATCCCCGCCGTCCGGCGGCTCGATGGAGAGCCGGCGCTTGTTCTTGTAGTCGCGGCCGAAGCGGATGGTGCCCGAGATCTCGGCGATGATCGCCGCATCCTTGGGACGCCGCGCCTCGAACAGCTCCGCCACGCGCGGCAGGCCGCCCGTGATGTCGCGGGTCTTGGCGCTCTCCATGGGCACGCGGGCCACCGCGTCGCCGGCCTTGAGGGACTGGTTCGGGTCCACCGAGATGATGGCCTCCACCGGCAGGGCATAGCGGGCATCGCCGCCGCGGGGCAGCTTGATGATCTTGCCGTCCTTGCCCTTGATGAGGATGGCGGGACGCAGCTCCGGCCCCCGGCCGGAACGCGAATCCGTCACCACGCGCTTGGCGATGCCGGTCGACTCGTCGACCGTCTCGTTCATGGAGGAACCCTCCGTCAGGTCCTCGAAGGCCACGATGCCGTCCACCTCGGAAAGGATGGGACGGGTGTAGGGGTCCCACTCGGCGATGCGCTGGCCGCGCTTGATGGTGTCGCCCTCGTCCACCTTGAGGCGGGCGCCGTACTGCACGCGGTTCACCGCGCGCTCGGTGCCGTCCACGTCGACGATGACCACCGCCAGGTTGCGGGCCATGACCACGAGGTCGCCTTCCGAGTTCCGCGCCACGTTGCGGTTGCGGATGCGGACGATGCCCTCGAAGTTGCTTTCCACATAAGAGGAGTCGGCGAGGGTCGCCGCGCCGCCGATGTGGAAGGTGCGCATGGTCAGCTGGGTGCCCGGCTCGCCGATGGACTGGGCGGCGATGACGCCCACCGCCTCGCCCATGTTCACGGGAGTGCCGCGGGCGAGGTCACGCCCGTAGCAGGTGCCGCACACGCCGTTCCGGGTCTCGCAGGTCAGGACCGAGCGGATCTTGATTTCCTGGATGCCGGACTTGTTGATCCGCTCGACATGCCACTCCTCGATCATGGTGCCGCGGGGCACGATGACATTGCCGGTGGCCGGCTCCACGATGTCTTCCGCCGCGGTGCGGCCGAGGACGCGCGAGGCGAGCGAGGCCACCACCTGGCCCGCGTCGATGATGGCGCGCATGTGGATCCCCTTCTCCGAGCCGCAATCGCGCTCGGTGATGATGGAATCCTGCGCCACGTCCACGAGGCGGCGGGTGAGGTAACCCGAGTTGGCGGTCTTCAAGGCGGTGTCGGCCAAGCCCTTACGCGCGCCGTGGGTGGAGTTGAAGTACTCCATCACGGTCAGGCCTTCCTTGAAGTTCGAGATGATCGGGCTCTCGATGATCTCGCCCGACGGCTTGGCCATGAGGCCGCGCATGCCGGCAAGCTGCTTCATCTGAGCGGGCGACCCACGCGCTCCGGAGTGGCTCATCATGTAGATCGAGTTGATCTGCTTCTCGCGGCCGGTCTTCGGGTCCTTCTTGACCGAAGAGATTTCCTTCATCATCTCCTCAGCGACGCGATCGGAGCACTTGCCCCAGGCGTCCACGACCTTGTTGTACTTCTCGCCCTGGGTGATCAGGCCGTCATTGTACTGCTGCTCGTATTCCTTGGTGAGGGCGCGGGTCTCCTCGACCAGCTCCCACTTCTTCTTCGGCACCACCATGTCGTCCTTGCCGAACGAGATGCCGGCGCGGAACGCGTTGTAGAAGCCGAGCGCCATGATGCGGTCGCAGAAGATCACACTCTCCTTCTGACCGCAGTGCCGGTACACGGCATCGATCATGTTGGAGATTTCCTTCTTCGTCATCAGCTTGTTGACGACGTCGTAGGACAGCTTCGGATGCTTAGGCAGCAGCTCGCCGATCTTCATGCGGCCCGGAGAGGTCTCATAGATCTTGGAATACTGCTTGCCCTCCGCGTCCACGCCGATGTAGCGGCCGCGGATCTTGGTGGCGAGCGTGATCGCCTTGGCGTTCAGCGCGTGGTCGATCTCCGCCATGTTGGCGAACATCATCCCCTCGCCCGGCTCCTTCTCCTTCATGATGGAGAGGTAGTAGAGGCCAAGCACGATGTCCTGCGACGGCACGATGATGGGCTGACCGTTCGCCGGGTGCAGGATGTTGTTGGTGGACATCATCAGCACGCGCGCTTCCAGCTGGGCTTCCAGCGAGAGCGGGACGTGGACGGCCATCTGGTCACCGTCGAAGTCGGCGTTGAAGGCCGAGCAGACCAGCGGATGCAGCTGGATCGCCTTGCCTTCGATGAGCACCGGCTCGAATGCCTGGATGCCGAGGCGGTGGAGTGTCGGCGCGCGGTTCAGCATCACCGGGTGCTCGCGGATCACCTCGTCGAGGATGTCCCACACCTCGGGACGCTCCTTCTCCACCAGCTTCTTGGCCTGCTTCACCGTGGCCGAGTGGCCCTTGGCGTCGAGGCGCGAATAGATGAAGGGCTTGAACAGCTCCAGCGCCATCTTCTTGGGCAGGCCGCACTGGTGCAGCTTCAGCTCGGGACCCACCACGATCACCGAACGACCGGAATAGTCCACGCGCTTGCCGAGCAGGTTCTGGCGGAACCGGCCCTGCTTGCCCTTCAGCATGTCGGCGAGGGACTTGAGCGGACGCTTGTTGGCACCGGTGATGACGCGGCCGCGGCGGCCGTTATCGAACAGCGCGTCAACCGCTTCCTGAAGCATGCGCTTCTCGTTGCGGATGATGATGTCCGGCGCGCGCAGCTCGATCAGCCGCTTCAGGCGGTTGTTGCGGTTGATGACGCGGCGGTAGAGGTCGTTGAGATCCGAGGTCGCGAAGCGGCCGCCGTCGAGGGGCACCAGCGGACGCAGGTCCGGCGGGATGACCGGGACGTGGGTGAGGATCATCCATTCCGGCTTGTTGCCGGAGAGCTGGAAGGCCTCCACGATCTTCAGGCGCTTGGCGAGCTTCTTGGGCTTCAGCTCGGTGGTAGCCTCGGAGATCTCCACCCGCAGGTCGGCGGCGATCTTGTCGAGGTCCATGCCGCGCAGGATCTCGCGGATGGCCTCGGCGCCGATCATGGCGGTGAAGTTGGTCTCGCCGAACTCGTCCTGGGCGCGCAGGTACTCGTCCTCCGAGAGGAGCTGACGGTACTTGAGCTTGGTGGTGCCGGGCTCGATGACGACGAAATATTCGAAGTACAGGATCCGCTCGAGATCCTTCAGCGTCATGTCGAGCAGAAGGCCGATGCGGCTCGGCAGGGACTTCAGGAACCAGATGTGCGCCACCGGGGCCGCAAGCTCGATGTGGCCCATGCGCTCGCGGCGCACGCGCGACAAGGTGACCTCGACGCCGCACTTCTCGCAGATGATGCCCTTGTACTTCATCCGCTTGTACTTGCCGCACAGGCACTCGTAGTCCTTGATGGGACCGAAGATGCGCGCGCAGAACAAGCCGTCACGCTCGGGCTTGAACGTGCGGTAGTTGATGGTTTCCGGCTTCTTGATCTCGCCGTACGACCAGGACTTGATCTTGTCCGGGCTCGCAATGGTGATGCGGATCTGGTTGAAGGCCGGGGCCGGAACGGTCGGATTGAAGACGTTCAGGACTTCCTGGTTCATGAGCTGGCTCCCAAACGAAGTGGGCCTTTATCTTCGACCCTGACCGGCCGATGCGCCGGTCAGGCGGTCCGCGATGCGCGGATGTAGTCCTTGAGGACGGGGCGGCAGGCGCGGCCCAACTGGGCCGCGCGATCCCGTCAGGTGTTTTCGAGGTCGACGTTGAGGCCGAGCGAGCGCATTTCCTTCACGAGCACGTTGAAGCTCTCCGGAATGCCGCTCTCGAACGTGTCCTCGCCGCGCACGATGGCCTCATAGACCTTGGTGCGGCCGGCCACGTCGTCGGACTTCACCGTCAGCATCTCCTGCAGGGTGTAGGCCGCGCCGTAGGCTTCGAGGGCCCACACCTCCATTTCGCCGAAGCGCTGGCCGCCGAACTGCGCCTTGCCGCCCAGGGGCTGCTGGGTGACCAGCGAGTAGGGGCCGATGGAACGGGCGTGGATCTTGTCGTCGACCAGGTGGTGGAGCTTCAGCATGTAGATGTAGCCCACCGTGACCTTACGATCGAACGGCTCGCCGGTGCGCCCGTCATAGAGCGTGGACTGGCCGGAGGCGTCGAGGCCTGCCTTCTCCAGCTGCTGCTCGATGTCGGCCTCGTGCGCCCCGTCGAAGACCGGGGTGGCCATGGGCACGCCCTTGCGCAGGTTCTCGCCCAGCTCGGGCAGTTCCCCGTCCTTGAGCTGGTCGATCTCCTCACGACCGTAGATGGTCTCGAGGCGATCGCGCAGGGGCTTGAGGTCCTGCTTACCGTAATAGGCTTCCATCGCCGCGGCCACCTGCCGGCCGAGGCCCGCGCAGGCCCAGCCCAGGTGCGTCTCCAGGATCTGGCCCACATTCATGCGCGAGGGCACGCCCAGCGGGTTCAGCACGATGTCCACGTTGGTGCCGTCCTCCAGGAACGGCATGTCCTCCACGGGCACGATGCGCGAGACCACGCCCTTGTTGCCGTGGCGGCCGGCCATCTTGTCGCCGGGCTGGATCTTGCGCTTCACCGCGACGAAGACCTTGACCATCTTCATCACGCCGGGGGGCAGCTCGTCGCCGCGCTGCAGCTTCTCGACCTTGTCGAGGAACCGCTGCTCCAGACGCTTCTTAGAGTCGTCGTACTGGGCGCGGATGGCTTCCAGCTCCGCCATGATGGCGTCGTCGGCCACCGCGAACAGCCACCACTGCGAGCGCGGATACTCGGTGAGGATCTCGCGGGTGACCACGGTCTCCTTCCGGAAGCCCTTGGGGCCGGCGATGGCGGTCTTGCCGTCGAGGATCTCGATCAGGCGGCCGTAGACGTTGCGGTCGAGGATCGCCTGCTCGTCGTCGCGGTCCTTGGCGAGGCGCTCGATCTCCTCGCGCTCGATGGCGAGCGCGCGCTCGTCCTTGTCCACGCCGTGGCGGTTGAACACGCGCACTTCCACGATGGTACCGGTGGTGCCGGGCGGCAGGCGCAGCGAGGTGTCGCGCACGTCGGCGGCCTTCTCGCCGAAGATGGCGCGCAGCAGCTTTTCTTCCGGCGTCATCGGGCTTTCGCCCTTGGGCGTGATCTTGCCCACGAGGATGTCGCCGGCGCGCACTTCCGCACCGATGTAGACGATGCCCGCCTCGTCGAGATTCTTCAGCGCCTCTTCCGAGACGTTGGGAATGTCGCGGGTGATTTCCTCCGGCCCGAGCTTGGTGTCGCGGGCCATCGCCTCGAATTCCTCGATGTGGATCGAGGTGAACACGTCTTCCTTGGCGATGTTCTCCGAGAGCAGGATCGAATCTTCGAAGTTGTAGCCGTTCCACGGCATGAACGCGACGAGCACGTTCCGGCCGAGCGCCAGCTCGCCGAGCTCGGTCGAGGGACCGTCGGCGATGATGTCGCCCTTCTTCACCTGGTCACCCACGCGCACCAGCGGACGCTGGTTGATGCAGGTGGACTGGTTGGAGCGCTGGAACTTCATCAGCCGGTAGATGTCGACGCCCGACTTGGACGGATCGGCCTCTTCCGTAGCACGGATGACGATACGGGTGGCGTCCACCTGGTCGATGACGCCGGTGCGGCGGGCGGCGATGGCGGCGCCCGAGTCCCGGGCCACCACGGCTTCCATGCCGGTGCCCACCAGCGGCGCCTGCGAGCGCACCAGCGGCACCGCCTGGCGCTGCATGTTGGAGCCCATGAGCGCGCGGTTGGCGTCGTCGTTCTCGAGGAACGGGATCAGCGCCGCGGCCACCGAGACCAGCTGCTTGGGGGACACGTCCATGAAGTCGACGCGGTCGGGAGCGACCAGGAGCACGTCGCCCGCATGGCGGCAGACGATGAGGTCTTCCTCGAAGCGGCCATCCTTGTCGAGCGGGATATTAGCCTGCGCGACGTAATACTTCCCCTCCTCCATAGCGGAGAGATAGACCACCTCGTCGGTGACCTTCGAGTCCACCACGCGGCGGTAGGGCGCCTCGATGAAGCCGTACTTGTTCACGCGGGCGAAGGTCGCCAGCGAGTTGATGAGGCCGATGTTCGGGCCTTCCGGCGTCTCGATGGGGCAGATGCGGCCGTAGTGGGTCGGGTGCACGTCGCGCACCTCGAAGCCGGCGCGCTCACGGGTCAGGCCGCCCGGGCCAAGCGCCGAGAGGCGGCGCTTGTGGGTGATCTCCGACAGCGGGTTGGTCTGGTCCATGAACTGCGAGAGCTGGGACGAGCCGAAGAACTCGCGCACCGCCGCCGCCACCGGCTTGGCGTTGATCAGGTCCTGCGGCATCACGGTGTCGATGTCCACGGAGGACATGCGTTCCTTGATGGCGCGCTCCATGCGCAGCAGGCCGACGCGGTACTGGTTCTCCATGAGCTCGCCCACCGAGCGCACCCGGCGGTTGCCCAGGTGGTCGATGTCGTCGATCTCGCCCTTGCCGTCGCGCAGTTCCACCAGCGTACGGATGACGGAGAGGATGTCGTCGCGGCGCAGCACCCGCACGGTGTCGGGGCAGTCGAGGTCGAGGCGCATGTTCATCTTCACGCGGCCGACCGCGGACAGGTCGTAGCGCTCGCTGTCGAAGAACAGCGAGTGGAACATGGCCTGCGCCGAATCGATGGTCGGCGGCTCGCCCGGGCGCATCACGCGGTAGATGTCGAAGAGCGCGTCCTCGCGGGTCACGTTCTTGTCGGCGGTCAGCGTGTTGCGGATATAGGCGCCGGTGTTGACGTGGTCGATGTCCAGCACCGGGATTTCGTTGTAGCCGGTCTCTTCGAGCAGCTTCAGCGTCTTCTCGGTGATTTCCTCGCCCGCCTCGGCGTGGATCTCGCCCGAGGCGAGGTCCACCAGGTCTTCGGCGATGTACTGGCCGATCATCTCCTCGTTGGAGATCTTGAGGGCCTTGAGGCCCTTCTCGGCGAGCTGGCGGCCGGCGCGCACGGTCAGCTTCTTGCCGGCTTCGAGCACGACTTCGCCGGTGTCGGCGTCGACGAGGTCGGCGACGGCCTTGTAGCCCTTCATGCGCTTGGGATCGAACGGCATGCGCCAGCCGCCCTTCTCCCGCGTGAAGGGGATCTTCTCGTAGAAGGTCGCCAGGATTTCCTCGTTGTCGAGGCCGAGGGCATAGAGCAGGCTCGTCACCGGAATCTTCCGGCGCCGGTCGATGCGCGCGAACACGATGTCCTTGGCGTCGAACTCGATGTCGAGCCAGGAGCCGCGGTAGGGGATGATGCGGGCGGCGAACAAAAGCTTGCCCGAGGAGTGGGTCTTGCCCTTGTCGTGGTCGAAGAACACGCCCGGCGAACGGTGCATCTGGGAGACGATGACGCGCTCGGTGCCGTTGACGATGAACGTGCCGTTCATGGTCATGAGCGGGATGTCGCCGGTGTAGACGTCCTGCTCCTTGATGTCCTTCACCGACTTGGCGCCGGTATCGGGATCCACATCGAACACGATGAGGCGCAGGGTCACCTTGAGCGGCGCAGCGAACGTCATGCCGCGCTGGCGGCACTCGTCCACGTCATACTTGGGCGGCTCGAACTCGTAGCGCACGAACTCCAGCATGGAGGCGCCGGAGAAGTCGGAGATGGGGAACACCGACTTGAACACCGCCTGCAGGCCGTCGTCGTCGCGTCCGCCCTTGGGTTCCTCGATCTGGAGGAACTGGTCGTAGGACGCCTTCTGAACCTCGATGAGGTTCGGCATCTCGGCCACTTCCTTGATCTTGCCGAAGAACTTGCGGATCCGCTTACGACCGGTGAACGTTTGCGCCATCTCGATCCTCGTCCGTCCTGGTCCCCCTGGAGCCGGCACCCTTCGCCTCGATAGAGACAAGGGCACGCCGCGCCGGCACCGGAACCTCACCACCGTCAAACCCGAAGAGGTGGGGGCAAAAGCCATCCCTCTTCAGCATTATGACGGCTCTCCCGGCAGCCGCGGGGCGTTGCCCGCACCGGCTGCCGGGAGAACCGTCGTCTCCGATGCACCGCCCCCGAAAGCACGGGAGCGATGCTATGGACAAGGTCCCGGCCGGAGCCGGGACCCTGAACGTCAAAAGCTCACTTGAGCTCGACCTTGGCGCCAGCCTTCTCGAGCTGGGCCTTGAGCTTCTCGGCCTCGTCCTTGGAAACGGCTTCCTTGACGGGCTTGGGAGCGCCTTCCACCAGGTCCTTGGCTTCCTTGAGGCCCAGGCCGGTGATGGCGCGCACTTCCTTGATGACTTCGATCTTCTTCTCGCCAGCGGCGACGAGGATCACATTGAACTCGGTCTGCTCTTCGACGGCGGCGGCGGCAGCGGCCGGGGCAGCGGCAACGGCCACGGCGGCGGCGGCGGAAACGCCCCACTTCTCCTCGAGCAGCTTCGCCAGCTCGGCGGCCTCGAGAACGGTCAGGGAGGAGAGCTCGTCGACGAGCTTGGTCAGGTCAGCCATGGGAATAGTCCTTAAGATAGGTTCGGATTTTGGATTTGCGAGATCAGGCCGCCTGATGCGGCCTGGTCCTCACGCAGCTTCGTCCTGCTTGGCATAGGCCCCGAACACGCGGGCGAGCTTGGCTGCCGGCGCGGTGGTGACCTGCGCGATCTTGGTCGCCGGGGCCTGGATAAGGCCGACGAGCTTGGCACGCAGTTCGTCCAGGGACGGAAGGGTCGCAAGCGCCTTCACTCCGTCCACGTTCAGGGCCGTAGTGCCCATCGCTCCGCCGAGGATCACGAACTTGTCATTCGTCTTGGCGAAATCGACGGCCACCTTCGGCGCCGCCACCGGATCGCTGGAATAGGCGATCAGGGTCGGTCCCTTGAGCAGGGACGACACATGGGCGACGTCGGAGCCTTCCAGAGCGATCTTGGCGAGGCGGTTCTTGGCCACCTTCACGGTCGCACCGCTTGCCTTCATCTGCCGACGCAGGCGCGACAGCTGGGCAACGGTGAGGCCGGAATAGTGGGCGACCACGACGACGGAGGTGTTCTTGAACACATCCGTGAGCGTCGTGACGAGCTCTTGTTTTTGCGCTCGATCCACGTCTGGCTCTCTTTAAGCCTGTGGCGGCACCCTCACCCCGAATGGGGCTCGAGATCCCGCCGGTTGCGCCTTGCCGCGTGCCGCGACCAACCTGTCGAAAGCGACATGAAGGCCGCGATCCGCGACGCTCTCATGCCCTGTCCCCTCTTGATCCGGGCACGGATAACCGTGTCGCGAAGCGCAAGGCGCTGGTTCCGAACCGATCTTCATCCCCGCGGCACACGGTCTTGGCGACCCAGGCCGGCGGAGGCAAAACTCCGGTCTTCCCCGTCTATGCTGGCTCTCCGAAGCCCACCTCGGCGAGGCGGGTGCGAGAATTAAGCCTTGATCGTTCGCCGATTTGAGCGAACATCAGGGCGCCGGCAGTCTCGGACAGGACTATCGCCTATCGGCATCCGCCAAGGCGACCCGAGAGCCGCCGAAACAGATATCTAACAGACGATTAGGCCGGGCGGGCGAACCCTCCCAGCCCTTTCACCCCGTCTAGGGTGAAAGCTACAGATACTTGGTACCGAACGGCAAGCCGTCCGGAAACAGCCCATATATAGGGTCCCGCGCCTCTTGTCACGCCTTTTGCGCACTTTTTGCATGAGGCGTCCAAAGCGCTCCGCGCCGGATGCGGCGCGAAGTCGGATTTCCCTTGCTGGCCAAAACCTAACGGACTTGGCGGCCCGGCCTCAGGCGGTGCGCACCGAGCCCGAAAGCGTCGCGGGGCGAGAGGTGGGCTGCGCGGCGGGGCGCATGGCCTCCTCGGCAGACTCGCGGGCGAGACGGCGGATGTCGGAGCGGCTGACGCCCATGTCGGACAGGTCGCGGTCGCTCAGGGAGGCGAGTTCGTCGATCACGCGGCGGCGCAGGACTTCACCGGCGAAGAAGCTGCGGAGGGCAACCCAAAGGGTGTAGAGCGCGTACATTTTCCTTCTCCTTCCGCCATGCGGAACATCAGCTGCGACGCAGCATTTGAGAGAAAGATAGACCTTGTTGCGGTGCAGCAGAACCGCTCAGAACGCAGGCCTGCCCTGCCGGAAGATGACACCACGTTAACAGCGGGGCAATGAAACCTCCTGCAACGCAAAAGGCCGGGCACGAGGCCCGGCCTTTCAAAAACGCTCGAGCGTCGCGGATATCAGGCGGTCTGAACGGTCGCCGGTTCCACCTTGATGCCGGGGCCCATGGTGGAGGACACCGCCACGCGCTGCAGGTAGGTGCCCTTGGCGCCCGCCGGCTTGGCCTTCACCACCGCGTCCACGAAGGCGCGGATGTTCTCGGCCAGCTTGTCGGCCGGGAACGAGGCCTTGCCGATGCCGCCATGGATGATGCCGGCCTTCTCGACGCGGAACTCCACCGCGCCGCCCTTGGCAGCGGCGACGGCGCCCTTCACGTCCATGGTCACGGTGCCGACCTTCGGGTTCGGCATCAGGCCACGCGGGCCCAGGATCTTGCCGAGACGACCGACCAGCGGCATCAGGTCCGGGGTGGCGATGCAGCGATCGAACTCGATGGTGCCGCCCTGGATGGTCTCGAGGAGATCCTCGGCGCCCACGATGTCGGCACCCGCCGCCTTGGCCTCGTCGGCCTTGGCGCCACGGGCGAACACCGCCACGCGCACGGTACGACCCGAGCCGTTGGGCAGGTTGCACACGCCGCGGACCATCTGGTCCGCATGGCGGGGATCCACGCCGAGGTTCAGCGCGACCTCGATGGTCTCGTCGAACTTGGCCGTGGTGCGCTCCTTCAGGAGCGCCAGGGCCTCGTCGAGGGGATAGAGCTTGACGTGGTCAATGCCTTCGTTGACGGCGCGGATGCGCTTGCCTTGCTTCGCCATGGCGCTCACCCCTGAACCTGCAGACCCATGGAACGGGCCGAACCTTCGATCATCTGGACGGCGGCCTCGACGGTCTCGCAGTTCAGATCCTTCATCTTCTTCTCGGCGATCTCCGAGAGCTGGGCGCGGGTGACCTTGCCCACGAAGGTGCCCTTGCCGGGCGTCTTGGAGCCGGAGCCGGGCTTCTTCTTGGTCTCGAGGCCGGCGGCCTTCTTCAGGAAGTAGGAGACCGGCGGGGTCTTCAGCTCGAAGGTGAAGGAGCGGTCCTGGTAGGCGGTGATCACCACCGGGATCGGCATGCCCTTTTCGAGCTGCGCGGTCTGGGCGTTGAACGCCTTGCAGAATTCCATGATGTTCAGGCCGCGCTGACCGAGCGCGGGACCAATCGGCGGGGCCGGATTGGCGCTGCCGGCAGGCACCTGCAGCTTGACGTAACCCGTAATTTTCTTCGCCATTGCACAACTCCCAAAATGCGCCGCTCACCCCCTCGGAGGCTGGCGGGCGGGATCGCGTGGTGCGGATTTGGGAGCGCTTGGCGAGACGCTCCCTCCCCTCCCACGCCGGCGCCCTGCCCTGCGGCACGGCACCACTTCAGGCGGCGCGAACGCCGCCCGTTCGGCTCAGACCTTCTCGACCTGAGCGAATTCCAGTTCCACCGGCGTCGCGCGGCCGAAGATGGACACCGCCACCTTCACGCGCGAGCGGCTCTCGTCCACCTCTTCCACGATGCCGTTGAACGAGGCGAACGGGCCGTCGGCCACCTTCACCGTCTCGCCCACCTCGAAGGTGATGGAGGGCTTGGGCCGCTCGATGCCTTCCTGGACCTGCTGCAGGATGCGCATGGCCTCGGATTCGGAGATGGGCATGGGCTTGTTGTCGGCGCCCAGGAAGCCGGTGACCTTCGGCGTGTTCTTGATGAGATGGAAGGCCTCGTCGGTGAGGTCCATCTTCACCAGCACGTAGCCGGGGAAGAACTTGCGCTCGGCGTCCACCTTCCGGCCGCGACGCACCTCCACCACCTTCTCGGTGGGCACGAGGATCTGCTCGAACAGGTCAGTCAGCCCGCGCTGATCGGCCTGCTCGCGGATCGAGTCGGCCACCTTCTTCTCGAAGTTGGAATAGGCGTGAACGATGTACCAGCGCTTTGCCATGATGCCTTCCTTTCCGCTCAGTGCCCGAGGGTCAGGAGGGTCGACACGCCGAAGCGCAGGATCTGATCGACGACGAGAAAGAAGATGGAGGCAAGGAATACCATCACGAACACCATGGCCGTGGTGATCAGCGTCTCGCGCCGGGTCGGCCAGGTGACCTTCGCCGTTTCGGCGCGGACCTGCTGATAGAACTCGACAGGACTGTTCTTCGCCATAGCGCTCTTCGCCGCCTGTACCTTGAGGTGGGCAGCTCCGGCCCGTCCGGCGCCCGCTCCCTCTTCGCCGCGGCACGAACGCCGCCTCATGAAATCGCTTCCCCCGCCGGCGCCGGCTCTTGCGAGACGTTGCTACGGGATCATTCGGGCGGGGTTGGGGCTGCGTCGTCGCGCCCCGTGCCGCCGTCTTGCCGTGCCTGCCGCTTCCCCGGGAAGTGGCAGGAGTGGAGGGACTCGAACCCCCAACCCCCGGTTTTGGAGACCGGTGCTCTAACCAGTTGAGCTACACTCCTATAGCCTGAGCGCGTCACCCGAAGGCGTCGCCCCGGCATCAGGCCGGCACCCCGAAGCGCGAGCCATGGCCCGCCGGCGTCGAGGGTAGACTCCGCCGCGCCGGGGAGTGACCCAGCGCATCGGACGGGTGTGTGTAGTGGTATGCGACGCGCGTGTAAAGGGGGCGCTGGCGCGCTGTCCCCAGGGCGGGACGCAGCCAACGGCCGGCGGGTCAGTCCTCGGGCTTGGTCGCGCCGGTTCCGGCCGGTGGGGCGACGCCGAGGGCGCAGTCGTGGTTTGCTCCGGTGCCCGGCGCGTTCTCGAAGACGCAGCGCGTTTCCGGTGGGTCGCCGCACACCTTGGCCAAGTTCTTGAAGCCGACACAGCGCCCATCCGGCCCGCGATATCCGGGCCCGCCCTTGCAGCCGCAGCCCTGGCACGACGGGCGCTCGGGACACGCCTCCTTCGCGCCAGCCCCCGGCAAGGCGGCAAGCACCGCAGCAAGAAGGAGAAGGTGCCGCCAGCCCACCGCCGGGCCAAACGAAAAGAGCGGCGCCAAGGGCGCCGCTCTCCTGTCGTCAGGCCGCGGACTTTTCGTCCGGGTCGAGATCACTCGATGATGGAGGCGACGACGCCGGCGCCCACCGTGCGGCCACCCTCGCGGATGGCGAAGCGCAGCTTCT
>NZ_VTTL01000017.1 GCF_008364685.1 Xanthobacter oligotrophicus | reverse complement strand
ACCGGGACACCCGAACTGGACATCGACCACCTGCGGACCTGGATCGCCCGCGAGGATATCGGCACCGAGGCGGTGGAGGCATGGACACATCTCTCGCGTGTAAAATCATGACCTGCGAAATGCTTATCGGCCGCGAAACTCCGGCTGTCGCTTCTCCACGAATGCCGCCATCCCCTCTTTCTGATCGAGGGTTGCGAAAAGGGCCTGGAAGGTCCGGCGCTCGAACAGGAGCCCTTCCGAGAGAGAGGTCTCGAAGGCCCGGTTGACGGCCTCCTTGATCACCATCGTGTTGATGCGGGATTTTGCCGAGATCGCTTCGGCGACGGCCTGCGCTTCGGCGAGCAGGTCCGATGCGGGCACAACACGCGAAACCAGCCCCGACCGCTCCGCCTCGGCGGCGTCCATCATCCGGCCCGTCAGGCAAAGATCCATGGCCTTGGCCTTGCCGATGGCACGCGCGAGGCGCTGTGTTCCTCCCGCGCCCGGCATGACACCGATCTTCACTTCCGGCAGGCCGAAACGCGCCGTATCCGCGGCGATGACGACATCGCACATCAGCACGACCTCGCAGCCCCCTCCCAAAGCATAGCCTGCGACCGCGGCGACGACAGGCTTGCGCATGCGTGCGATCGCATCCCAGGAGGCGAGAAAATCATCGAGAAAGGTCTCGGGATAGGTGCGCTCCGCCGCCTCCTTGATGTCCGCACCCGCAGCGAACGCGCGGTCGGACCCGGTCAGCACCACGCAGCCGATATCCGGATCAGCGCCGAACACACTGAGGGCCTTCACGATCTCCGCCACCATGGCGGCGTTGAGCGCGTTCAGGGCCTCCGGGCGGTGGAGGGTGACCCATCCCACGCGACCGCGAACCTCCGTGCGAATGAATTCGAATGTCACAGCTTCTTCCTCCCGCACAGATGAATGTTCCGGGTGCGCTCCGGACTGCCGTCGTCCGCGACTGTGGTCCCGCCCGAGGTCTCAATAGGCCAGCGGCCAGCGGCGCAGGCGCTCCTTCGCCTTCACCACGAGGCGGGCAAGGCCGCTCGGCTCGATGATCAGGAAGGACACGATGAGGGCGCCGAAGATCATCAGCTCGAGATTGGCGAGCACGTCGGGCTTCAGCGCCCCGCCGAACAGCACAGCCGCGTTGGCGATGGCCACCGGCAGCAGCACGATGAAGGCCGCCCCGAGGAAAGAGCCGAGGATGGAGCCGAGGCCGCCGATGATGACCATGAACAGGATCTGGAACGAGCGATGCAGCGAAAAGGCCTCGATCTCCACGTTGCCGAGATAGAGGAACGCCCACAGCGCGCCGGCCACCCCGCAATAGAAGCCCGAGACCGCGAACGCGGTGAGCTTGGCGCGGGCGGTGTCGACGCCGGTCAGCTCCGCCGCCGTCTCGTGGTCGCGCACCACCATCAGCGCGCGGCCGGCGGAGGAGCGGACGAGGTTCTTCGCGAGCAGTGCGAGGACCACCACCGCCACGAATGCCACGAGGTAGCGCGACGGCACCGACGAGAAGGCGAAGCCGAATAAAAAGAGCGTCGGGGTGGAAACGACGCCAGAGGGGGTGTTCAGCACCAGCCACGGAATGTGGGTGCAGATCCATTCGATGAAGAATTGCGCGGCAAGCGTCGCCACCGCCACGTAGAAGCCGCGGATGCGCAGCGACAGCAGTCCGAAGGCCAACCCCACCGCGCCCGCCACCAGTCCCGCCAGCGCGAAGGAGACCGGGAACGGCAGCATGGGCAGGCGGATGACGAGGTTCACCGCCGCATAGGCCCCCACCGCCATGAAGGCGCCGGACCCCAGCGAGAGCTGGCCGGCATAGCCGGTGAGGATGTTGAGGCCGATGGCGGCCAGCGACAGGATCAGGAACGGCAGCAGGATGGAACCGAGCCAGTAGGGCCCCGCCACCAGCGGCACGACAAGCGCGCCGACCGCGACCACGCCGATCACCACCCGGCGGTCGAGGGCCACGGGGAAGATGGCCTGCTCCTGGGCGTAGGAGGTCTTCATCTCCCCGGCGTCACGGTAGAACATGGGTCAGACCCTTGCGATGCGGGCGGCGCCGAACAGGCCGGCGGGGCGGATGAGAAGGACGGCGATGGCAAGCGCATAGGGGAACCAGTTCTCGATGCCGCCGCCCACGAACGGGCCGAGATAGATCTCGGCGAGCTTCTCCGAGACGCCGATGACGAGCCCCGCCACGATGGCGCCGGCGATGGAGTTGAAGCCGCCGAGGATCATCACCGGCAGCGCCTTGAGCGCCACCAGGGTCAGCGCGAACTGCACCCCGAGCCGGGCGCCCCACACCAGGCCGGCGACCAGTGCGATGAAGCCCGCCGCCCCCCACACCACCGCCCAGATGAAGCCGAGCGGCACGCCTGCCACCTGTGCCGCCTGGGTGTCGTCGGCCACCGCGCGCAGCGCCCGGCCCACCTTGGTGTAGGAGAAGAAGGCCGAGAGCACCGCCACCAGAACCGCAGCCATGACCGCGGCGGAGAGGTCGAACTGGGACACCAGTATCCCGGCGATCTCCACGGGCTCGTCGGAGATGCCGAGATCCAGCCCGCGCACCCGCGTGCCCCAGATGAGCTGGGCGAAGCCCTCCAGGAAGATGGACAGGCCGATGGTGGCCATGAACAGGATCATGTGATCCTGCCCGACGAGCGGGCGCAGCACCGTGCGCTCGATAGCCACTGCCAGTGCCAGCATGGCGGCAAGGGCAAGGAGGAAGGCGGCCCACATGGGCAGGCCGAATTCCAGGAAGCCCACGAAGGTCAGCGCCGCGAACAGCACCATGGCGCCCTGGGCGAAGTTGAACACGCCGGAGGCCTTGAAGATGAGCACGAAGCCCAATGCCACCAGCGTGTACATGACGCCGGAGAGCAGGCCGCCCACCACCACTTCGAGGAAGAAGGAGAAATCGCTCATGTGCTGTTCCTTCAGGCGGCCTCGCCCACGGCGGCGGAGCCGAGGTAGGCGGCGATGACCTCGCGGTCGGCACGCACCTCGGCCGGCGTGCCGTCGGCGATTTTGCGGCCGTAGTTGAGGACCACGACGCGGTCGGACAGGCCCATGACCACGCCGATGTCGTGCTCGATGATGAGGATGGTGGTGCCGAAACTCTCGTTGACCCGGCGGATGAAGCCGCACATGTCGCGCTTCTCCTCGTGGGTCATGCCGGCCATGGGCTCGTCCAGCAGCAACAGGCGGGGCTCGGTGGCGAGCGCGCGGGCGAGTTCCACGCGCTTCTGGACGCCGTAGGGCAGGCTCGCCACCGGCGCCTTGCGCAGGTGCTCCAGCTCCAGGAAGGCGAGAATGCGCTCCGCCGCCTCCCGCTCGCGTCGCTCCTCCGCGGCGGTGGAGGGCAGGCGCAGCAGCTTGCCGAGAAGCGTGCCCCTGAAACGGGCGGCGCGGCCCACCAGCACGTTGTCGATCACGTTCATGCCCTTGAACAGGGAGACGTGCTGGAAGGTGCGGCCGATGCCGGAGCGCGCGGCGAAGGCCGGGCGCATGCGGGCGCGCACCTTGCCGGCGAAGGTGATGGAGCCGGCGCGCGGGTGGTAGACGCCGTTGATGACGTTGAGCAGCGACGTCTTCCCCGCCCCGTTCGGCCCGATGATGGAGAGGATCTCTCCCTCATGGATGGCCAGGGAAACGTCGGTGAGCGCCTTCACGCCGCCGAACGCCACCGCCACATCGCTCACCGCCATGAGCACCCTTCCCTGCGCACGGGAGGCGCGCTCGGTCCGGGCGTCGTCTGCCGCAAGCGCAAGGGGGACGGGCATGGCGTGCCGCACCTCGCCGTCTAGCGTCAGCTCGTGCGCGCCGAAGCCGTCCGGCGCCAGCTCCAGCGCGACGATGGAGGCAGGCTGCCCGTGGCTCTCCGCGGCGAGGCGGGCATTCACCCGGTCCACAGCCGTGGCGGCACGAGCGCGGGCGGCGGCGCCATCCTCCGTGTCGCCGCCGGAGGGAGCAAGCGCGATGCGCACCCGCAGACCCGTGGCATCGCGGGTGACGCGGGTGCGGTCGATGCCAGGCTCGCTGCGCAGCAGGGCTTCCGCGTGCCGCAGCAGCCTCGCCGTATCCGCCGGCGTGCCGGCGCGGGAAAACGGGCTGCCGTCCTCGGCGAGGCAGAGGTCCGTGTCCAGCGGCAGGCCGAAAGCCATGAGGCGGGTGGCGGCGGCCGGCTCCAGTTCGCCGGAGGTGACGAAGGCGAGCCGGCAGGCGCTGATCCCGAGGGTGTTGCGCAGCGGCGCAGCGAAGGCGAGGCTAGCGCCGGGAGCACCTTTCTCCGTCGCACGGGCGAGCGCCCGCACCAGCGGCCCGCCGCCCGACAGGCGGCGTCCCGCATCGCGATCGATCAGCTCGAACACGCGGGCGGGCGCGGGCAGTACCGTGGGCGCCACCTCCCTGAGATCGATGGGAAAGCTCGCTGGTCCTTCCACGCAATGCACGCAGCAGCCCGACAGGAGCGGCTGCACCAGGCTGCCCGCCGCGTCCTCGATGCCGGAGGCGGGCAGGAAGGCCATGAGCCGGTCGGATGACACAAGCTCCAGCCGCGACACCGCCGCCTTGCCGGCGGCAAGGAGGCGCCGGTGGGAAAGCGCCACGGGGCGGGGCGGACCGTCCGCGCCGTCCGTGTGCAGGACGAGCGCGGTCTCGTCGCCGTCGACGGTGGCGGCGCGCCAGGCGAACCAGGAAAGGCCATCCTCGCGGGCCTCTTCCGGTGATGGCGCCAGCTCGTCGAGGCGTAGCACCGGCGCGCTGGCGCGGCTCACGGCGCGCCACGCGCGGGCGGCCTCCTCATTCTCGCACAGGACCAGGGCGGGCTCGGCCTCCGGCGCACCGAAGCGGCGCAGGAATTCCGGCCCGAGCGGCATCACGGCGGCGCCCAGGCCTTGCGCTCCGAGGGCGGCGGCATACAGCTCCGGCCGGTTCTCGCCCACGGTCACCAGCAGGCCCGCGCCGGTGAAGCCCGCGCCGTCGAGCAGGCGGGCCATGGCCCCGGTGCGGGCGAGATAATCCGCGAACGTCCATGTGCGCCAGATGCCGCCCGTCTTGTGGCGCAAGGCCGGGCGCGTCGCATAGCGGCGGGCTGCAGCAACGAGGGTACCGGGCAGCGTCTCGCCGGGGGGCGCGTCCGCCTGTCCGGTGGCGAGCGCCGTATGGTCGAGGGCATGGTTCATGGGAGGAAGGGTCCCTTCGGCCATGGAGGTCAGGAGAGCCAGCGCGTGCGCCGACGGGCGGCAAGGGTCGCGCCGCCGGCCTCGGCGGAGGCATCGAGCCCGAGATAGGAGGCGCGGATTTCCGGATCGGCGGCGAGCGCCGCAGCCGGCCCCTCGCGCACCACGCGGCCGCTTTCCACGAGATAGCCGTAGGTGGCGTAGCGCAGGGCGACGGAGGCGTTCTGCTCGGCGAGGAGGAAGGTCATGCCTTCGTCCGCGTTGAGCTGGCGCATGATGGAGAAGATCTCCTCCACCAGCAGCGGCGCGAGGCCCATGGAGGGTTCGTCGAGCAGGATCATGCGCGGGCGGGCCATGAGGGCGCGGCCGATGACGCACATCTGCTGCTCGCCGCCGGAGAGGAGGCCGGCGGCCTGGTGCCGACGGTCCTTCAGGCGGGGGAAGTAGCGGTAGACCATGTCGAGGCTGTCGCCCACGCCACGGTCGCGGCGGGAGAAGGCGCCGACCTTCAGATTGTCCTCCACCGACAGGGTGCCGAAGGCGTGCCGGCCCTCCATCACCAGCGAGAGGCCGCGCCGGGCAAGGTCGGAAGCGTCGAGCCCGTCGATGCGCGCGCCGTCATAATGGATGGCGCCACGCGTCACCTCGCCCCGCTCGGAGCGCAAGAGGTTGGCCACCGCCTTCATGGTGGTGGTCTTGCCCGCCCCGTTGGCGCCCAGCAGGGCGACGATGCCGCCCCTCGGCACGCTGAGCGACAGGCCCCGCAGGACGAGCGCCAGACGGGAATACATCACCTCGATGCCGGCGATGGACAGCAAGGGGCCTTGCTCGCTCATGGCGTGCCTCTCCCTGGGATGGTTCCGGCACCGGGGCGGGCAAAGCCCGCGCTCCGGCGCGTCGGTTCGTGTGGCGGGGTGGTGGGTGGAGCAGACGGGCTCAGTTCGTCTCCCCGGCGCAGTCGCGCGCCGTGATGCCCTTTTCCTTGGCGAACTGGGCCGCCGAGGCCTCGATCAGCGGACGGACCATGGACTGGTCCGACTTGATCCAGTCGGAGATCATCGTCCATTTGGCGCCGTCCCACTGCTGGAAGCGGATGGCGCCGTCGCCCTCGTGGTCGGCACAGGTGACCTTGATCTCCGGCATCAGGCCTTCAAGGCCCAGTTCCTTGATGCGCTCGCTGGTCATCACCAGATGCTCGAGGCCCCAGCGCACCTCGTCGCCGGTGAGCGGGCGGTTGCCGAACTTCGCCATGGCGGTGCGCATGGCCTCGGTCACGGCGACGCCGTGGAGCACACCGCGCACGTAGTAGACGGAGCCGATGCGGTTCTCCTCCACGTTGCCGGCGCCCTTGGCGTAGACGTACTTC
This sequence comes from Xanthobacter oligotrophicus, assembly GCF_008364685.1. Taxonomy (GTDB): domain Bacteria; phylum Pseudomonadota; class Alphaproteobacteria; order Rhizobiales; family Xanthobacteraceae; genus Xanthobacter; species Xanthobacter oligotrophicus. The sequence goes on along the minus strand of NZ_VTTL01000017.1, from coordinate 53,398 downwards.
TTGATGTCCTCGAACACCGGATAGTTCGGCCCGGTGGCGTGGAACTGGGCGGTGATGAAGCCCTTGGCCGCGTCGCCCGCGGGCGTCACGTCCTCCTCCGATCCGGACCACCACCAGCCGATGATGCGATCGCGGGCGATGCCGGCGCGGGCGACCTCCTTGATGCCCGTGGGGGTGGCCGCACCCCAGCCGCGGAACAGCACCCAGTCGGGGCGATACTGGCGCACCTGTAGCCACACGGCGCGCTGGTCCAGCCCCGGTGGGGTGATGGGGAAGGTGGTCACCTCGAAGCCGTAGCGCTTGGCCTGGGCGTCAAGGATGGCCTGGGTCTCGCGGCCGGCGGCAAAATCCATCACCACGTTGGCGATGCGTTTGCCCTTCAGCTTTTCAAGCCCGCCCTCGCGCTCGGCGATGTAGCGGATGGTGGCGGTGTTCTCGCTCCAGTAATTGGAGATGAGCGGGAAGAAATAGGGGAACACCCGCCCGTCGGAGGAATCCGTGCGCCCGTAGCCGATGGTGACGGAGGGGATCTTGTCCGCCGTCATGCGGTCGATGAGAGCGTAGACGCCGCCCGTGCCGGATGGCGTGAAGGCCGCGGCCCCAGTGGGCCCCTTCCCCTTCTGGCGCTCGTAGCACTCGATCATGCGGTCGGGCTGGTAGCCGGTCTCGCACTCCTCATAGACGAGCTTCACGCCGTTCACCCCGCCGTCGCGGGCGTTCACCAGCGCCAGATAGTCCGCATAGGCACCATAGATGCCCGAGCCGCCCGGCGCGTAGGGGCCGGTGCGGTAGATGGCGATGGGCACGAACTGCTCCATCGCCTTGCCTGCGCCGGGGGTCGGCGACTGGGCCACGGCGGGCAGGGATGCTGCCGCGGTGAAGGCTGCGACGCCGAGGGCACAGGCGAACGCAAGGGTCGGCACGCGACGCGTGCCAGGGCTTCGAGACATTGGCGCTTCCTCCCGAGGCCGGTATTTGGTCCGGCATTTTTGATATGATGATCGGACCATAAATCGAAGGATGCGGAATCGTCAATAGACCGTGGCCGACCACTAAATCTCGAATTAAATAGTTATATTTTTTATATTTTATCGAAATATGACGTCATCCGCGCTGCGTTGCGGCGACGAATTTTCACTTGACCAACTAATTTCAGTCGGACAATTTTAGCCCGACAAAACGTCCGAACCCCGGTGTCTCATGGTCGAAGCCGAACGCATGCCTCAAGGTCTCCCCTCGCCGTCTCCGGAAGATGGCGACGCGTCGGCCGTGGCCCTTGGGCGGCAGGCCTTGTCGCCACCTCCGGGCGTTGCCCTGCGCAGCCGTGCGGAGAGCCGGGTGCTGGACTGGGATGCGGTTGCAATCCACCTCGCGGACCACGGCATCACGCTGGATCGCGCCTTCGCGCCGCGCCAGTTCGCGGGCGGGCTGGCCAACCTCAACTTCCTTGTCCGAGTGGACGGGGGCTGGGCGGTGCTTCGGCGCCCTCCAGACGGCCCCCTCCCCCCCGGCGCCCACGACATGGCGCGCGAGCACCGCATCCTCTCCAACCTCTGGCGGCAGCTGCCGCTGGCGCCGCGCAGCCTGCATCTGTGCGCCGATGCCGGGGTCGCCGGCGCGCCGTTCCAGCTCCTCGAATTCCGCAATGGCATTGCCTTGCGTGGCGACAGCCTTGCCCCCTTCCCCGCCACGACGGAGACGGGCGCCGACGTCTCGCGCCTGCTGGTGGAGACGCTTGCGGCCATCCATGCGGTGGACCCCAAACGAGTGAGCCTCGACACGCTCGGTCGGCCCGCCGGCTTCTTTGCCCGGACCGCCGCGGGCTGGATCGGCCGCGCCGAGCGGGTGGCGAAGGGGGCGCTCTCACCTGCCGCCCGCACCGTGGCCGCATGGCTCGCCGCCGCCGAGGTGGCGGATGCAGCCGCGCCGACATTGCTGCACAACGACTTCAAGCTGGACAATGTTCTGCTCGATCCCGCGACCCGCGCGCCCGTCGCCGTGGTGGACTGGGACATGGGCACGCGCGGCGACCCGCTGTTCGACCTCGCGACCCTGCTCAGCTACTGGACCGAGCCGGACGATCCGCCGTGCATGCACCAGCTGGCGCAGATGCCCACGGCCCATCCCGGCTTCCTGACCCGCGCGGAGGCGGCACAGGCCTACGCCCGCGCCACGGGGCGGGACCTCAGGCAGCTCAAGCCCTACCGGGTGCTCACCATGCTGAAGCTCGGCGTGGTGTTCCACCAGCTCCACGCCCGGCACCTCGCCGGCGAGACGGCGGACACGCGCTATGCCGGCTTCGGCCGGCTCGCCGAAGCGCTGTTCGATTTCACCCTCGACATCGTCAACGACAAGACATTCTGAGGCGACGCCCCATGGATTTTGCGCTTCCCCAAGAACTCGCGGCGCTGGAGGCCCGCACAGTGGCCTTCGTGCGGGACGAGGTCCTGCCCTTCGAGGCCGACCCCCGCCGCACCGCCCACGGCCCCACCGAAGACCTGCGCCGCGAGTTGGTGGAGAAGGCGCGCGCCGCCGGCCTGCTGAGCCCCCACGTGACGCGGGAATGGGGCGGGCTCGGCCTCTCCCACCTCGGCAAAGCGGTGGTGTTCGAGGCGGCGGGCTATTCCATGCTCGGCCCGGTGGCGCTGAACATCGCCGCGCCGGACGAGGGCAACATGCACCTCCTCGCCGAGGTGGCGAGCCCGGCGCAGAACGCGCGTTTCCTCGCGCCCATGGCGGCGGGCGAAACCCGCTCCTGCTTCCTGATGACCGAGCCCCATCCGGGCGCCGGCGCCGACCCCTCCCTCATGAAGACCACCGCGGTGAAGGAGGGCGACCACTTCATCGTCAACGGCGTGAAGTGGCTCATCACCGGTGCCGAGGGCGCCGCCTTCGCCATCGTCATGGCGCGCACCTTCGTGGACGGGCGGGACGTGGGTACCACCATGTTCCTCACCGATCTGCCGGCGGCGGGCTTCCGCATCACCCGCGCCCTCGACACCCTCGACAGCTCCTTCACCGGCGGCCATGCGGAGGTGGCGCTGGAGAATTTGCGCATTCCCGCCACGGACGTGCTGGGCGCGGCGGGCGAGGGCTTCCGTTATGCCCAGGCGCGCCTCGTGCCGGCGCGGCTCACCCACTGCATGCGCTGGCTCGGCGCGGCGCGGCGCGCCCACGACATCGCCACCGACTATGCATCGCGGCGCGAGGCGTTCGGCGGCACGCTGCTCTCCCACGAGGGCGTGGGCTTCATGCTCGCCGACAACGAGATCGACCTCCACACCACCCGCCTCGCCATCCGCCACGCTGCATGGCTGCTGGACCAGGGCCAGAAGGCGAACGTGGAAAGCTCCATGGTGAAGGTCTTCGCCTCCGAAGCCATCTTCCGCGTGGTGGACCGTTCGCTGCAGGTGCTCGGCGGATTGGGCATGACGCGGGACACGGAGGTGGAGCGCATCTTCCGCGACGTGCGCGGCTTCCGCATCTATGACGGCCCGTCCGAAGTGCATCGCTGGAACATCGCCCGGCGCCTCGCGCGAACCGCGACCGCAGCCGCCGTGCCGGCCGGAAGGGCGGCGTGATGAGCATCGCTATCGCCATGCCCGGCGCCGCGCCGCCCGTCGCCGGCCTTCAGGGCAAGATCGTCATCGTCACCGGCGGAGGGCGGGGCCTCGGCCGCGCCATCTCGGAGGGCTTCGCCGCCGCCGGCGCCCATGTGGTGCTCACCGGCCGTACCGCCGCAACCGTCGAGGAGGCCGCCGCCGCCATCGCCGCGCAGGGCGGCACGGCGGAAGGCTTCGCCGCCGATGTGTCCCGCGAGGAGGACGTGGACGCCCTGTGCCGCGCGGTGGTGGAGCGCCATGGCCGCATCGACGCCCTGGTCAACAATGCCGGCATCAATCCCTGGTACAAGGCCGCCGAGGACACCAGCCTCGACGAATGGCGGGCGGTCGTGGACACCAACCTCACCGGTGTCTTCCTCGCCGCCCGCGCCGCCGGCCGGGTGATGCTGGCGCAGGGCGAAGGCGCCATCGTCAACGTCACCTCCGTGGCGGGGCGGGTGGGCCTTGCCAGGACCACCGCCTATTGCGCCGCCAAGGGCGGAGTGGAGCTGATGACCCGCCAGCTCGCCCTTGAATGGGCGAAGAAGGGCGTGCGGGTGAATGCCGTCGGCCCCGGCTATTTCGAGACCGACCTCACCGAAGGCCTGCGCCACAACCCCAAGCTCGCCGAGCGCGTCACCGCCCGCACCCCCATGGGCCGCTTCGGCCACCCGCAGGAGCTGGTCGGCGCCTGCCTGTTCCTCACCTCGCCCGCGGCCTCCTACATCACCGGCGCCTCGCTGGCGGTGGACGGCGGCTGGACCGCCGCCTGATCCCGGATATCCCATGAACGCGCTCACACCCACTGCCACCCCTCCCACCGCCGCCCCCCTGGCCCTCGCCGGCCTGAAGGTGCTGGACCTCACCCGCCTCCTGCCCGGCGCCTTCTGCTCGCTGATGCTTGCGGACCTCGGCGCCGACGTGCTCAAGATCGAGCAGCCCGAGGGCGGCGACTACAACCGCACCTTCCCGCCGCTGAACCGGGCGGAATCCGGCTCCTTCCTGCTGCTCAACCGCAACAAGCGGAGCCTGACGCTCAATCTGAAGGCCGAGGAAGGCCGCGCCATCCTCCTCAAGCTGGTGGAGGAGGCCGACGTTCTGCTGGAGGGCTTCCGGCCGGGCGTCATGGACCGCCTCGGCCTCGGCTATGAGACCCTGTCCGCCCTCAACCCGCGGCTCGTCTATTGCGCCATCTCCGGCTACGGGCAGGATGGGCCGAGCCGGCTGAAGCCGGGCCACGATCTCAACTACCTCGCCGAGGCCGGCGCGCTGCAATTGTTCGGCAAGGCGGGGGAAGGCCCCATCGTACCGGGCCTGTCCATTGCCGATGTGGGCGGCGGCTCGCTCATGGCCTCCACGGGCATCCTCGCCGCGCTGCTGTCGCGGGCGACCACGGGCCGGGGCCAGTTTGTGGACGTGTCCATGCACGATGGTGCCATCTCCTGGCTGGCGCTCCACGGCGCGGACCACCTGTTCGCCGGCATCGAGCCGAAGGGTGGCGAGCGTCCCTTCATCGGCCAGGCGCCCTGCTACAACGTCTATGCGTGCGCCGACGGGAAATACGTGGCGCTGGGCCTCATCGAGCCGCATTTCTGGCACCGCTTCTGCGATGCCGTGGACCTCGGCGAGCTGAAGGGCGAGCAATGGCCGCAGGGCGAGCGGGAGGTTGCGCAGAAGCAGATCCTCGCCGACCTCTTCGCGCAGAAGCCGCGCGATGCATGGGTGGCGGAGCTGGAAGCCTCCGATATCCCCTTCGGCCCGGTCTTCTCCATGGAAGAGGCGTTCGCCGATCCCCATGCGCAGCACCGGCAGATGCTGCTCTCCATGGAGCACGCGGTGGAGGGCACCATTCCCCAGCTCGGCTTTCCGGTAAAATATTCCGGCACGCCTTGCACCCTGCGTTCGCCGCCACCGCTGCTCGGCGAGCACACGGGCGCGGTTCTCGCGGGCCTCGGCTACGGCGAAGACGACATCGCCGCGCTGAAGGCCGGCAAGGTAATCTGAGCCAAATGATCTGAAAGCAAGAGAGCGCAATGCTCCGGGAGGAAACCATGGCCCCCAACATGACCGACTATGCCGCGACGGCCCGCACCTTCCGCTGGCAGGTGCCGGAGACCTTCAATTTCGCCGCCGACGTGGTGGACCATCTCGCGTGCACGGCGGACGGCCCCGCCCTCATCTGGGCCAATGCGGCGGGGGAAGAGCGGCGCTTCTCCTTCTCCGACATGGCGCGCCTCACCGCCCGCTTCGCCTCGGCGTTGGCGGCGCGGGGGGTGAGGAAGGGCGACCGGGTGCTGGTGATGCTGCCGCGCATCCCCGAATGGCAGGTGGCCATGGTCGGCTGCCTGAAGCTCGGGGCGGTACCCATTCCCTGCATCGAGATGCTCACCGCCAAGGACATCGCCTATCGCGTGCGCCATGCGGGAGTGCGCGCCGTCGCCGCCCGCGCGGAGCATGCGGAGAAGTTCGCGGACGTGATGGGCGAGGTGCCGGTGCGGCTCGCGCTCGGCGACGCGCCGGGCTTCGAGCCGCTGGCGGAGGCGCTGGCGGCGGGAGACGAGGCCTTCGCGCCGGTGGAGGTGGCGGCGGACGATCCGGCCGTCCTCTATTACACCTCCGGCTCCACCGGTCAGCCGAAGGGCGTGCTCCATGCCGCCAGAGGCCTCTATGCGTGGCGCGGCTCGGCCATCCATTGGCTGGACCTCCGGCGAGGGGACACCATCTGGTGCACCGCCGACACCGGCTGGAGCAAGGCCGGCACCTCCATCCTGTTCGGGCCATGGAGCTGTGGCGCCGCGAGCTTCTTTTATGACGGGCCGTTCGACCCGAAGCAGCGCCTGCGCCTGCTCGAAAAATACGGTGTCACAGTCTATTGCGCACCCGGAACGGAGCTGTTCCGCGTGGTGGATGCTGGTGTCGCCGAGCACGACCTCTCGCGCCTGCGCCACACTGTCTCCTCCGGCGAGACGCTGAACCCGGCGGTGGCGGCGCGCTGGCAGAAGGCTACCGGCATCCCCATCCTCGAAGCCTACGGCCAGACCGAGACGCTGATGACGCTGCTCAACTATCCCTGCGTACCGACGCGGGAGGGCTCCATGGGCAAGCCGCTGCCGGGGCTCGACCTCGCCATCATCGACGACACGGGCCGCCGCCTGCCCCCGGGGGCGGAGGGGGACATCGCCCTTCTCGCCCCGAACCCGCAGATGATGCTGGGCTATCTCGACGACCCCGAGCGCACCGCGAGCGCCTATGTGGAGGGGCCGGAGGGCCGCTGGTTCGTCACCGGCGACCTCGGCATGGTGGATGCGGACGGCTATTTCTACCATCGCGGCCGCAACGACGACGTGATCAACTCGGCCGGCTACCGCATCGGCCCCTCGGAGGTGGAGAATGCTTTGCTCGACCATCCGGCGGTGCAGGAATGCGCTGCGGTCGCCGCCCCCCACGACGAGCGGGGCGAGATCGTGAAGGCCTTCGTGGTGCTGCGCGCCGGCTTCGTCGGGGATGCCGCTTTGGTGGCCGCCTTGCAGGATCACGTGAAGCGTGTCACCGCTCCCTACAAATATCCCCGCGCCATCGCCTTCATCGACGAGTTGCCGAAGACCATGACCGGGAAGGTGCAACGCAAGGTGCTGCGCGATTTGGAGAAGGCCCGCGCGGCCGAGAGGACGGTCCCAGATGTCGCTCGCGCTTGACCCGGTGCTGGTGGAGCCCGCCTTCCGCCTCGTGGCCCGCACCATCGAGGACAAGATCCTTTCGGGCGAGATCGCGCCGGGGGATTTGCTGCCCTCCGAGGCCGGGCTCGCGGAGAAGCTGGGCGTCAACCGCTCCACCATCCGCGAGGCCATTCGCGTGCTGGAGCAGAACGGCTTCGTCAAGCGCGAGGCGGGGCGCAAGAAACTCTACGCCTCCATCCCCCATTCCGGCGACATCTCCAAGCGCCTCACCGCCGCCATGGTGCTGCACCAGGTGACGTTCGAGGAATTGTGGGAGGCCATGTACGCCCTCGAGCCGGCGGCAGCCGCCTCCGCCGCCCACCGCAGCGATGCCGAGGATGTGCAGGATCTGGAGCGGAACCTGGAAGCCACGCGCAAGGCGCTGAAAGATTCCACCAGCCTCACCGAACTGGACATCGAGTTCCACGATCTGGTCGCCCGCGCCACCCGCAACCGCGCCATCCAGATGGCGCGCATGCCAATCTCCGAGCTGTTCTACCCACCCTTCCTGAAGGTGATGTCGCGCCTCAATGCCGGCGAGCGACTGCTGGTGGCCCACGAGGCCATCTACGCCGCCATCCGCGACCATGACGAGAAGCGCGCCCGGGAGTGGATGGAGAAGCACATCCTCGATTTCAAACGCGGCTACGAGCTTGCAAATCTCGACATGGCAACCCCCGTGGACATGCCCGGAAAATGAACGCGCCCCTTTCCCCTCCCGCTGCTTCTGAAGCCCCCGCGCGCACCGCCGAGGAGGCCATCCGCTCGCGCCGCTCGGTGCGCGCCTTCCTGCCGACGCCGGTGCCCGACGAAACCCTGGCCCGCATCCTGGAACTCGGCGCCCGCGCGCCGTCGGGCTCGAACATCCAACCGTGGCAGGTGATGGTGCTGCGGGGCGAGCCCCTCGCCGCCCTCACGCGGGAGCTTCACGCCCTGTCGCTGGCCGGGGATCCGGGCCGGGAGGAATATGCCTACTATCCCCGCCAATGGCGCGAGCCCTATCTTGGCCGCCGCCGCAAGGTGGGCTGGGACCTCTACGGCACGCTGGGCATCGCCAAGGGCGACAGCGAGCGCATGCGCCGCCAGCACGCCCGCAACTTCCTGTTCTTCGATGCGCCGGTTGGGCTGGTCTTCACCATCGACCGGGACATGGAGCGCGGCTCCTGGCTCGACTACGGCATGTTCCTTCAGAACATCATGATCGCCGCCCGCGGCTTCGGCCTGGACACCTGCCCGCAGGCCGCCTTCAACGCCTATGGGGCGGTCATCGCCCGGCGCCTCGCCATTCCGGACACGCAGATGGTGGTGTGTGGCATGGCGCTGGGATACGCGGACGCCGCCGCCCCGGAGAACCGCTTCGACACCGAGCGCGAGCCGCTGGACGGTTTCGTGCGCTTCGTCGACACGCTCGCCTGACCGACGGGCCGGCGACCCGGCCTCCCGCACTTTGAACCCTGACGCGCCCGCCCCCGCCGGCGCGAATGATGTCGTGCGGCCCCACGCACGAACAGACCGGAGCAGACCCATGGATGTGACCGACGCGCTCGCCATTGTCACCGGCGCCGCCTCCGGGCTCGGCAACGCCACCGCCCGCTTGCTCGCCGAGGCCGGCGCCCGCCTCGCCCTGGTCGACCTGAAGGCCGAAAGCATGGCCGATCTTGCGCGGGAAACCGGCGCGCTCACCCTCGCCTGCGATGTGGCGGACGGGCCCGCCTCCGAAGCCGCCTTCGCCCGCATTCTCGCCGAGCGCGGCCGGCCGCGCCTGCTGGTGAACTGCGCCGGCATCGCCCCCGGCGCGCGCATCGTGGAGAAGGACGGGCCGGGCTCGCTCGCCGAATTCGAGCGCATCGTGCGCGTCAACCTTGTCGGCACCTACAATTGGCTGCGCCTCGCCGCCGCGGCGATGGTGGAGAATGCGCCGAACGCGGAAGGCGAGCGCGGCGTCATCGTCAACACGGCGTCTGTCGCCGCCTACGAAGGCCAGATCGGTCAGGCCGCCTATGCCGCATCGAAGGGCGGGGTCGCTTCCCTCACCTTGCCGGCGGCGCGGGAATTGGCGCGCCATGGCATCCGCGTCGCAGCCATCGCTCCGGGCCTGTTCGGCACGCCCATGGTGGAAGCCATGACGCAGGACGTGCAGGACCGCGTGTTCGACATCATCCCCTTCCCCAAGCGGGCCGGCCGACCCCATGAATTTGCCCAGATGGTCGCCAGCATCGCCGCCAACCCGATGGTGAACGGCGCGGTGTTCCGGCTGGATGCCGGACTGAGGATGCAGGCGCGGTGAGGAACGCGGCTTCGGGGCTCCATCCCCTGCCGCCGCGGCCTGTCATGGCGTCCGGTTGAACGTTATGACGGCGTCAGCGGCCTGCGCCGGGCATGCGGCCGTCTGCCGGCCACCCGGCGCCTCTTTCTGAGCCGACACCAGACGCCCCCAGGCGGTGCGCCCCGCCGTCCGACCGAAAGGCGGCGGACCCCCGAGGCCGCGGCGGGCGTGGCAGAGGCGGGCGTGGCCGAGGCGAGATCGAAGGGTGCGCGCCGCGTCACACGCCGGCTTGCCCGGCGTCGCCTCCGTCCCGCGCGCCGTCCAGGCGCCGGGTCCAGTAGTTGCAGGCGCTGACGAAGTTGGCGATCTGCCGACGGACCGTGCCGTAGCCGACGCCGAGCCAGGCCTTCACCTCATCGGCCGGGACCGCTACGCCGCCCGCCCGACCGGCGACGTCCTGCGCCAGCGCCGGACCGGCGGCGAGGGTGGAAAGACCCAGAAAGAGAACCAGGAGCAGGCTGGCGCAGCGCGCGGGGCGCGCGACAAGGATCGGCATGGCTGGCGCTCAGTTCGGGAAGTAGTCGACAGGCACGCCCACGGCCATGGGGCGCGGGGGCAGGTCGAAGGGGGCGTTCTTCTCCACCGTGCGGAGGGCGGCGGCGTCATAGGCCGGCGTCCCGCTGGAGCGCGTGACCTTCAGCGAGCCGGGGTGCACCGAGCCGTCTGCCTCCACGGTGAAGGAGACGTAGGTCGTGCCCTTCCTGCGGATGCTGCGCTGGGCATCGGGCGGATAGATGAGGTTGTCCTTCAGTTTCTTCGTCAGGTCTCGCACATAGGCCTTGAGGATCTGCGCCTCGTCCACGGGCGCCACCGTCCGCGCCAGTTTCTGCTCCTGCGTGCCCTGGACGTCGGCAAGGCCGGGATTGCCCGACTGCGCCTCGGCGGGCTTGGCGCTCTCCTGCGGCGGAGCGTCCTGCGCCTGCTGCTCGGGCGACGGCGGGGGAGCCGGCGCGAAGGTGCCGGCGGCGGCCTGATCCTCCTGCGGCCGTTCGGGAGACGCCGCCTGGGTGGTTTGTGTCTTCTGTTCCTCCTGCGCTTCCTCCTGCGGCTTCTGCTCCGGCGCGCCCTTGGTCTGCTGCAGCACCTGCTGGTCGGACTGGGTGTCGGAGACGAGGCCCTGAAGCTCCACCACCAGCAACTGGTTATCCTGCGGCGGCGGCGCATCCAGCACCATGACGAAGGGCAGGATGAGCGCCCCGTGCAAGGCGAGCGAGGCGGCGAGGCCGTGGCCCAGGGTGAAGCTCATGGCCGGACCGCCGTCGCCGCGGCTCCCGCTCCAGCGGCGAGGCCCTTGGTCTGTACTCCGACCTTGGTGAAGGCGAGGGTCTTCAGCACGTCGGCCACGTCCACGAAGCTCTGGAAGACGACGGCCTTGTCGGCCCGGATCAGGATGGAGGTGTCCTTCGGCATCGCGCCGAGCCGGCCCTTCAGCTCCTCCACCGAGAGCGCGACGCCATCCAGGTGCAGGGTGCCGTCCGCCGTGATCTCGATCATGGCGTCCTTCTGCTGCTCCACCTTCATGGGCGCGGCCTGCGGCAGGCTCACCGGGATGCGGCCCACCGCGATGAAGCTCGCCGTGGTGAGCACCATGGTCAACAGCACCAGCATGATGTCCACGAACGGGATGACGTTCATGGTCTCGAACGGCTTCTCATCCATGGGACGCCCCCGCCGGGACCGGGCCTGACGCGGCCGCCGCTTTCGCGCCTTCCCGGGCGATCTCCCACCTGAGCATCAGCACCTTGGCCCGGCGCAAGAGCGCGTTGTAGGCCACCACCGCCACCAGCGCGACCACCAGCCCCGCCGCCGTGGCCTTCAGCGCCAAAGCCAAGCCCACCATGATCTTGCCCGGGTCGGCCCCGGCGGACAGGTCCATGCTGGAGAAGGTGAGCATGATGCCCAGCACCGTCCCCAGCAGCCCGATATAGGGCGCGTTGGAGGCCACCGAGGCCACCACCACCAGCCGTTTCGACAGGTCCAGCTCCAGCACCTTGGACGAGGCGTAGGCCTCAGGCCTCACCCGCGCGAAGAAGACGATGCGCTCCAGCACCACCGCCACCACCAGGATGCTCAGCACCAGCAGCAGCCCGATGACGCCGTAATCGATGGCTTCGTTCAGCCAGCTCATGCTTGCCATGGATCCCGCCCGTCAGAAGGTGAAGCCGGCCTGGATCAGGCCCACGGTGCCGCCGCGGCTGTAGCCGGCCTCGGCCTCGTTGCCGCCCACGCTCCAGGCCAGATACGCCTTCAGCAGCAGGTTGCGGCCGGGGCTGTATTCGTAGTTGCCGTAATAGCCGAGGCCGATGTCGGCGAGCTGCACATAGTCCGGCTGGGTGATGGTGTAGGCGCCGTTTTCCAGCGCCACGCCGCCCACGTCGGCAAACGCGCTCACCGCGTGATGCCAGCCATAAATGTCCGGCAGGGCGTATTTCAGTTCCGGCGTCACCAGCCAGCCGCTGTCCCCGGAAAGCCCTTCGTAATAGCTCCTCACCCCGAAGATGCCGGTGAGGGAGAATTGCTCGGAAGAATCAAGGTTGCCCGAGAACGACTTCTGCCCGCGCACGTTCACCGACAGGGACAGCTTCTCCAGCAGCGCCACCGTCATCACGAAGGATAAGGTGAGCTTGGAGAAGTCGCCCTGGGTGTCGGCGCCCAGCAGGTTGGCCAGCGCCTGGTCGGCCTCGGGGAAGTCCACGTTGCCGAAGGTGAAGGCCACCGCCGCGGAGGTCACCACCGGCAGGCCGAAGAGGACGCCCGAGGTGTCGCGGTTGAGGCCCACCGTGCCCTCGTTGATGGTGCGGTGGGCGTAGGAGACGCCCATGGTCTCGTCATTGAGGTTCTTGTAGGTGTAGACCGCGCTACCCCAGATGGAATCCGCCCGCGAGCGCTTGAAGGGGTAAAGCAGGGTCGCCGAGACGCCGTCGGCGACACCGGTGGCGTCGAGGTCGGCATAGGTGTCGCCCAGCGCATAGGTGGTGCGGAAGGCCGCCACCTCCGCCCTCAGGCCGTCGTACCCGAGCGGCAGGGAATAGGCCACGCGCCCGTTGAGCATGTCGGTGGAGTTGGAGACGAGGCCGAAGACGGAGAGCCGGTCGCCGATGCCGAGCGGGGAATTGATGTTGAAGCCGCCCGAGGCGCGCCAGATGCCGGTGTAGGGCGTGCCGAAATTGTCGCCCATGAGGAAGCCGTCGATGAGGCGCTGCTCGGGCACGTCGAACAGGACGTCGGAGGCGCCCTGGGTCGCGCCCGCCCCGATCACCGCCCGCGGCATGCCGGCGCCGGCAAGGTCGGAGATCAGCAGCATGGCCCGTTCCAGCCGCGCCTGCTCGATCAGTTCGCCCGGCAGCACCTTCTGGGTGTCGAGGGTGCCCCGCACCATGAAGTCCCTGACCCGGCTGTCGTTCTTGACCGTCACCTGGCCGTAGCGGCCGGGCACCAGCTTGAATGTAAGGGTGCCTTTTCGTGCGTCCTGCTGGGGCACATAGACCTTGGCCACCAGGTATCCGGTGTCACGATAGAGGGCGGTCACCTTATCGGCGGCCTCGTAGATCTCGGCGAGGGTGAGCTTCCTGCCCTCATAGGGCGCAAGCACCGCGCGCAGCTTCTCCTCGCTGACCGCCAGCCCATCCGTACCAGTGACGGCGATGTGGCGCACGTGGAGGGTGGACGTGTCCGGCAGCACCAGCTGCGGCTCGGCGAGCCTGGGCAGGACCAGCGGCGCGACCTGCTGCGGCTGCGGCGCCGCCTGCTGGGACTGCTGGGCATCGCGCACCGCATCGCCGATGTTGAAGGGCAGGCCCTGGGCGAGGGCCGACGCCGGGGCGAGCAGCCCGACCGCAGCCGCGAGGGCGAGGCCTGAAACACGCATGGCGCCTGGCCGGGATGATCCGGCGGAAATCCTGGAACGGGTCATGGCAAGGCTCTCGGAAGGCAAGGTGCGGATGAACGAACGAGACCAAAGGGGCAGATGAAACGCGCGGCCCAAAAGCCGGGCGCTGACGCGACAAGATCCCCGCCGCCGAAGGCACAGCCCTGCGGCGGCGCTGGAAGCGGCACCGCCCCCCACGGGCGGGCCGTCGGCGGCGGGAGCGGGCCGGATGAGGCAGTCCGCCCGGCCCGATGGGGGCGCCCTTACTGGGCCGGGGTGGCCGGCTGGGCGGGTGCCGGGGTTTCGGGCGCGGTGTCCCTCTCCAGCTCGAAATGCTGGCCGTCCACGTCGATGGAACGGATGGCCCCGCCATAGCCGCCTGTCGGCGTCGCCGCCGGGCGCGCCTGCTGGGCCGCGCGCTTCCGGCGCCGCTCCTCCTGCTCCTGCAGCTGGCGCCAGGAGGTGGTCGGTGCCGGCGCCGCGCTGCTGTCGATCTGGGAGGCCACCGAAGGCCCCGCCAACGCCGCCGTCGCAGACGTCCCCGCCGCCGCCTGCCTCGCGAAACGAGGATTGTCCGCCGTCTCCTGCACGCCGATAGTGGCGTTGACAGTGGCTGCGCGCACGGCCGATTGCACAGCATCCGTTGCATAGGCAGGGATCGGCGGCGGCGTCACGCCCAACACCGAGGTGCCGATCCCCTCTCCGTTTCCGACGCCTCCGGCCTGGCCGGTGGATGTGGTGTTCCAGGTGCTGTTGGAAACCTCGCCCGAGCCGATGTTGTTGCCGACCAGCCCCCCGGTATTCTCCGTTCCGGAGACTGCGCCCGTGACAGACGAATTGGTGATGCCGCCGAGATTATTGCCGGCGATACCGCCGACATTGCTCCTTCCGGAGACTGTTCCTGTGGAGGTGGCATTGTCGATGATGCCGGTGCTCGCACCGGCCACACCGCCCACCGTCATGAGGCCTGTCACGCTGCCGGCAAACAGAACGTTACGGATGGTGCCGCCGAGATTGAGACCGGCGATACCGCCCACGGCGGCGGTTCCCGTCACGCTCCCCGTCACCTGGGCATCGGTGATGGTTCCCCCATTAAAGCCTGCGATGCCGCCGGTGCCGAAGGCCCCGGTCACTGTCCCGGAGAAGGAAGCATTGCTGATCGTCGTTCCGTCGGTCCTTCCGACGAGTCCGCCAGTATAGCTTCCGGTATTGGTCACGGCACCGGATGCAGAAACGTTGGTGAGCGTTCCATAATTGCTCATGCCGAGCAGTCCGCCGACATCCTGGCCCGCGCCTGTTACGTTTCCGCTGGCGTAGGCGGTGTTCAACGTGACGCCGTTGCTGTAGCCGATGAGACCGCCCACGGTCTCGACGCCGGTCACGTTTCCGGTGGCATAGACGTTGGTGTAGGTGCCGCCCGCGGTTCCAGCCAGTCCGCCGACATAATTGTTCCCGGTTACGTCCCCGGTGGCATAAGCATCGCTCACGGTACCGCCACCGCCGCCGATCAGCCCGCCGACGGTCATATAGCCCGAGACATCGCCGGTGGCGTAGGAACCGGTAATGAGACCGTAGCTGTAGCCAACCAGTCCTCCGACATAATTGCCGGAGCTCGTGACCGCCACGGCCGCGTGGGAGCCGGCGATGGTGCCGTAGTTTTCGCCGATCAGACCGCCGGTTCCGGCCCAGCCGCTGGACAGGCTCGTCACCGCGCCGGTCGCATAGCTGTTGCTGACGACGCCGTTATTTTCGCCTGCAAGGGCGCCGACGGTGGAATTTCCAGTGATGTCCACGTCGAGCAGCCCGAGGTCGCGGACAGTGCTGTCGCTGCCGACGGAGCCGATCAGGCCCACATAACTGCCGCCGGACGATATGATGAGCCCGCTGACGGTGTGGCCCAGGCCTGCCAGCGTCCCGCTGAGCCTGGCAACCAAGGCACCATCGTAGCTCGTGTCGCTAGCATCGATGTCGTTGGCGATGGCGTACAAGCCCGACGCAGTTCCGGTGGCATCGTCGAGGGCCGCCAACTGTGCCATGGTGTGGATGAGCGTATAGGCTTGGCCGTTCATGGCGAGGCTGGCGTTGGCGCCGTTCAAGGTCACCGCAGCGCCGTTGGCGATGTAATAATCGCCGCCATAGTTCAGATTCAGCCCGGCGCTTTTCCCCGTGGCGGTGATCGGTGCATTGATGTTGATGTCATTGGTGGCGGTGAGCGTCAACGTGGTGTTAGCCGCCCATGAGACCGCAGCATTGACATTGATATCGCCGTCGGTGCCGCGGCCGTCGGTGGACTGTATCTCAACATTGGTGGTGGCGAGCAGGGAGCTTAATTTGCTAGCGCTAATGTCGCCGCCATTGTCACGCGCCCAGCGGTGCCATGGCCGCGTCGGATAGGCGCGATTGCCGATGGTGAAGCCATCGGGATCGATGAGCCAGCTGCCGGTGGTGCCGCTGCTGGCAAGGGTGGTGATGGTGGCGGCCTCGTCGATCTTCACCGTGTTGCCGGAGGTCTCGATGCTGCCGCCATCGCCGCCATTGGGGGCCGAGGCGTCGATGGTGCCAGAGACCTTGGTGGTGCCGCCATCCGCCTTCAGGGCGATGGAGCCCTTCTTGTAGGTGGTGGTACCGCCCGTGAGCTGCGCCATGGCGCGGGCCTGGATGATGCCGGTGTTGTTCACCTGCGCTGAAAGCACCGCGTCCGCCGCCTTGGCGGTCATGATGACCTTGCCGCCATCGGCCTTGATCAGCTGCTTGTTCTCCACCAGGGCGTTCAGCACCCCCTCGTCGAGGGTGACGTCCACAAGGGAATTGCCCTCGAAATTGAGGGTCATCTTCGAGGCGGCATTCAGCGAGACGGTGCCCAGCGTGGCGGTGATGACGCCTTCATTCGACACGCTCCTGCCCAGGAGCGAGACATAGCCACCGCTCGCCGCGCTGATGTTGCCCTTGTTCACCACCGAAGCGGTGGAGGAGCCGGAGAAGACGTAGTTTCCAGCGATGAAGTCCGCGTTGTTGATATCCAGCGTGGAAGCGACGAAGCCGCCCACATTCACCTGCGAGGTGCCGGTGAAGAGAATGCCGTTGGAATTGACCAGGAACACCTGGCCGTTGGCATTGATGGCGCCGGCGATGACCGAGCTTTCGTTGCCGATCACGCGGTTCAGCGTCACCGATGCGGCGGACGGCTGGTTGAAGTTCACGGTCTCCGAGGCGGCGACCGAGAAGGCCGTCCAGTTGATGATGGCCTTGTTGGTGGATTGATTGACGTTGGTGGTGGTGCCCGAAGTGGAAATGGTCGCCGTTCCCGAGACCACGCTGCCGCCCTGGGGCGCCGCGAAGGCCGGTGTCGCCAGGAGCGTCGCAAGCGCGGTGGAGGCTGAAAGGATTGGCGCCAGCCGGACCCGCTGTTCCCGTGCAGCAGCACGCGTGGGCGGGAATCCCGGAGGATGGATTGCCGGAGAGACGATGGCGACGCGCGCACGCATCCGCATCCCGCGCGAGCGGTAACAGGCAATGGACATACGACAATCCTCAGGGCGTTAATCAGCAAAGCTATATTCAATTGGATATAATAAATGTCATACCTAATTACCATTTATGCGGAGGGGAAGCCGCTTCACGACACTGTGCGGTAAATTTGCAACACAAGCCAAGCCACCATTCGCGGACGCGGGCACCGCCGTTCGGCTTGGCGACCTCCTGGAGCACATGGAGGCGAAGCGGAAGGCCACCACGACGGTTCTTTATCGAGACATCCTGCACCGCCACGTATTGCCTGAGTTCGGAGGCCGCAAAGCCGAAAGCCTCACAGCCGCGGATCTGGCGAAGCTTCACCTCAAGATGCGCCCTACCCTCCTCCAGGCCAACCGGATGCGCGCCGTGGTCGGCAGCATGGATTCCTTTGCTGTGTCCCGCGGGCTCGTCGCGAAGGGCGTGAATCCCGCCGTCGGGATCGAAAAATACACGGAGCAAGGCCGCGAGCGTTATCTCATCAGGAAGAGCTCGCCCGCCCGGGCGACGCCATACGACATTCCCGATGTTTCCTCCCATCGTCTCGTCATGGCCAGGCGCGTCTTGCTCGGACTTGATGGAGGCAATGAAATGTCTTTGGGACCTCGACGCATCGACACGATAGGCGCCGCGGTTCACCGGGCATCTGCGCCGCTTGGCAGCGGCCAGCGCTGCCGCAAGCTCAAGCCGACGATCAAGGGCATCAACGCCCCTTCCGGTCTCGACTTCGATGTGCTCGCCCAGGATCTCAAAACCTCGGCCGCGGCGAAGCAGGAAATGACTGGCGCTGAGCTTCCAATCCGAGGCCCGACTTGCCCTGCCTGGAGGTGGAGACGCGAAGGTAGGGCGACGACGGGGGCGCCATAGATAGCATGGAAGCCGTATGGGCCCCGCTTGATGAACACGATGCGCGCCCCGGAAAGATCGAGACGAATTTAGATTTTAGCATCGACAAGATCGGTTTTCCGCGTGTATAGCTCGACCTCTACGGCGAGAAGGCGAAAGCGATCGGAACGAATATTGATACTCGTTCGAAATTCACCGAGATCATTGGCACCGTTAGCGCCCTTGTTCTACTCGGGGTAACAACAGCCCTTGCGTCGATGGTGTTCACCTATCTTTCGCGGGCTGTCGATCATCCGGTCGCAAGCGCGCCAAGACAGTAGGCGTCGCCCCATCGCCTCAAGCGGCCTTTCCACCTCCGGCGGCACCGCCCCATAGGCCGCAGCACCACGGCATCATCCCAGTCGCCCAAGTTCAGGATTGCCTGTGCGCGAGAAGGCCACCCTGCCGTCATGCGTCACCGCACATGCTCGACAGGCCTCGAAATCACTGATCTGGCCAACGCGGCCCACGACAATCTGGTCGCCGGTATCAAGAGCGCATTGGAAGCGTTGGAGATTTCGGCACGAGCTGACGCCCGCAGCGGCAGCAGAGCACTGCGACGAACGCAAGCGGCTAGCCGGCGAATTGTCTACCGGCTTTTCGAAACTATGTATATCGTTGCACCGCAATCCAACGCAGGCGATATTCTCATGCCAGGCAGCGATGCATAGCAATATTTATTGCACTGTAGTGCAGTATATTTTTAATGCATTGCAACATGAAATTGACTGAATCAAGGACGAGAGGCGATGCCTGCTTTCGACGATGATGCATTTTCGCCCGGTTACGTATCCACTGGACATCTGCCTGAATCTGAGCTGGTGGAAGAGTTGGTGAAGCTGGCGTACCAACGCTTCAAATCCAACGACGAGGGGGAAAATTCGCAGGTTTACCCTGCGTTGGCCCGGGTGCCGCGCGGGCTGTTCGGCGTCTGCGTCGTGGGCACGAGCGGACGGGTCTATGCCGCGGGGGAGACCGAGCACGACTTCTCCATCATGAGCGTATCGAAGCCGTTCATCTTCGCGCTGGTCTGCCAGATCATCGGCTCCGCCGAGGCGCGCGCCAAGCTCGGCGCCAATGCAACGGGACGCGCCTTCAATTCGCTCGCCGCCATCGAGACCATGCCCGGCGGCCTGACCAATCCGATGGTGAATGCCGGCGCCATCGCCACCACCAGCCTCGTGCCGGGCGCGACGCGGGAGGAGAAATGGGCCTTCATCCATGACGGCCTCTCCCGCTTCGCCGGCCGCCGCCTGCCACTCAACGAGGAGGTCTGCGCCTGCGCCCTCGACACCAATTTCCGCAATCGTGCCATCGCCCGCATGTTGCAGAGCGTCGGACGTATCTATTGCGATCCGGACGAGGCCGTCGAACTCTATACCCGCCAATGCTCCCTCAACGTGAACGCCAAGGACCTGGCGGTGATGGGCGCGACGCTCGCTGATGGTGGCGTCAACCCGGTGACCGGCGAGCGTGTCGTGGATGCCAAGGTCTGCCACTACACCCTCGCGGTGATGACCACCGCCGGACTCTACGAGACGTCCGGCGACTGGCTTTACGAGATCGGGCTGCCCGGCAAGAGCGGCATCGGCGGCGGCATCGTCACCGTCTCGCCGGGCAAGGGGGGCCTCGGCACCTTTGCGCCGCCCCTGGACGCGGCCGGCAACAGCATCAAGGGCCAGTTGGCGGCGCGCTACCTGTCGCAGCGCCTCGGCATGGACATGTTCGTTTCCCAGCCAGAGGTCTGAGGCCGCCCCATCGCAAGGCCGGGCCTCGATCCCGCAAAAACACCAAGAACGGGAGGAAGCGCATATGACCAATGTTTCGACGGCCCGCCCCGGCGCCGGCATGGAAACGCGGGAATCGTGGGTTCCCATGATCGCCATCGCGCTCGGCCAGGTCCTGATGTCCTTCAACGTCGCCTCGCTGCCGGTGGCCCTCGGCGGCATGGTGGCGAGCTTCAACGTGCCGCCCACCACCATCGCCACCGGCATCGTCATGTATTCCATGCTGGTGGCCGGCTTCGTCATGCTCGGCGCGAAGCTGAACCAGCGCTTCGGCGCGGTGAATGTCTTCCGCACGGTGGTGCTGCTGTTCGGCGGCGCGCAGGTGCTGATGACCTTCAGTCCCAACGCCACGGCCATGATCACCGCCCAGGCGCTCTCCGGCGCCGCGGGGGCAGCGCTCGTGCCTTCGCTGGTTGCGCTCATCGCGGAAAACTATCGCGGCGCGCAGCAGGCCACGGCGCTCGGGGCGCTGGGCTCGGCGCGGGCCGGCGCCGGCGTTGCCGCCTTCCTCATCGGTGGCGTGCTCGGCACTTTCATCGGCTGGCGACCGGCCTTCGGCATCCTCATCGCGCTCTCCGCCATCGTCTTCGTGCTGAGCTTCCGCCTCAAGCCCGACCACGGGCGCCCGGATGTGAAGATCGACCTCGTGGGTGTGGTACTGGCCGCCGCGGCGATCGTCATGATCAGCTTCGGCTTCAACAACCTCAATCGCTGGGGCCTCGCGGTGGCCGGACCCGGCGCCCCGTTCAGCATCGCGGGCCTGTCGCCGGCGCCCATGCTCATCGTGGTCGGTATTGTCATGGGCCAGCTCTTCGTGGTCTGGACACGGCGGCGGCAGGCCACTGGCCTGACGCCGCTGCTGGCACTTGAAGTCATCTCCTCGCCGCGGGAGCGGGCTGCCGTCTATGCCATGTTCAGCGTCGTGGCGCTGGAAGCGATGCTGAACTTCTCGGTGCCGCTCTATATCCAGATCGTGCAGGGTCGCTCGCCGTTGGCCACCGCCATCGCCATGCTGCCATTCAACCTCACGGTGTTCTTCTCGGCGATGTTCATCGTGCGCTTTTATGATCGCCTCACACCGCGCCAGATCGGACGCTACGGCTTCATGCTGTGCACCGTGGCGCTGGTGTGGCTAGCCTTCGTGGTGCGCAACGACTGGAGCGCCGGACCGGTCCTGATCGGCCTCATCATCTTCGGCATCGGCCAGGGCTCGCTGGTCACGCTGGTATTCAACGTCCTCGTCACCGCATCCCCCAAGGAACTGGCCGGCGACGTTGGATCGCTGCGCGGCACCACCAACAACCTCGCCTCCGCGGTGGGAACGGCGGTGGCCGGCGCCTTGCTGGTGGGGCTGCTCTCCACCATCGTGCTCGGACGGGTGGCAGCGACACCGACGCTGACGCCCGAGGTGCAGGCCATGGTCAATCTCGACAGCATCAACTTCATCTCCAACGACCGCCTGAAGGCCACGCTGGAGACCGCCGGCGCGACGCCGCAGCAGGTATCAGATGCGCTGGCGGTGAATGCGGGAGCGCGGCTGCGTGCGCTGAAGATCGGCCTGCTGCTGATGGCCGGCCTTGCGCTCATCACCATCATCCCCGCGGGACGACTGCCCGACTACAAGCCGGGTGAGATTCCCGACCCGGATGAGGCGCCGAACGCCAAGTGAGACTGCCACCCGCGCCGGCTGCGAAGGCAGGCGACGCGGGCAAGGCTCAACATGCACGGCGCTGGTCCAAACGCCTCAATCTTCACGATGTTCTTCTTGGATTAGCTTCCGAATCGTGAGGGGGTGGCCGAAGCCCAGCCGCCCGGCATGTCGATGTCAGGCGGGCTTGCGATCGGCGTCGGGGTGATGGAAGGCGAGCACGAGCACCACGGAGGACAGGGCCAGCCCCGTCATCAGCAGGAAGCCATCGGCGAACGATCCGCGCAGCCCGAGCACCCATCCGGTGATCACCGGTGCTGCGAAGCCGGAGAGCGCGAAGCCGAAATCCATGATCCCGAGCGCGGTGGCCGCACGCTTCGGCGCCACGTCCACGTTCACCGCATAATAGGCCGCGTTGGCGCCCATGGAGGCTGCCACCGCCACGGTGATGCCGGCAATGGCCACGGCGAGATTGTCGCTCAGGGCCACCGGTACCACCGCCAGCGCCGCGACGAACTGCGTGCCGGCGATGAGATAGGAGCGCGCGACCCGCAGCCGGCCCGTGACCTTCAGCAGATGGTCCGACCAGCGCCCGAGCATCCACAGCGCGAGGGCGGCCGCGAGCCAGGGCAGGACGGTGAAGACACCAACTTCGGTGAGGTTCAGCCCATAGGCCTGGTGCAGGTAGCTCGGCAGCCAGGTCATGAAGAAGAACAGGAAATAGCCGAAGACGAAGAAGGCCCAGTAGTTCACCAGCAGCGTCCGGTTGGTGAGCAGAGCGCGGATCTCCGCCGCCGCGGGCCATTCACGCGCGCCGTGGTGCGCGGCCCCCTCGCGCCCAGCCCGGATATGCTCGAGTTCCGCTGCGTTCACATGGCGCGATTGGGCGGGATCGTCGCGGAACAGGAGAAACCACAGCGGCACCCAGGCTATGGAGACCGCGAACAGCACGCCGAAGGCCCAGCGCCAGTCCATCACCGACAGCAGCTGGGTGACGATGGGGCCGCCGATGGCGAGCGCCAGCGGTACCGAGACCAGCGCATAGCCGAGCGCGGTGGCCTGCTCCTGAGGCGGCAGCCAATGGCTTACGGCGCCCGCGAGCGCCGGGAAATTCGGCCCTTCCGATACGCCGAGCAGCGTGCGCGCCAGATACAGGGTGAGGAAGCCCGTGGCCGCCCCGGTCAGGCCGATGGAGAAGCTCCACAACAGCGCGGCGATGGTGAGTACCAGGCGCGCCCCGTAGCGATCTACCGCGAAGCCGCCGAGCAGGGTCGTCACCGCATAGCCGAGGCCGAAGGCGCCGAGGATGATCCCCGCATCGCCCTTCGAGAGTCCGAGCTCCTGTTCCATCAGGGGGATGGCATAGGAGATGGCAGCCCGATCGATGTAGTTCACCACGGTGACTGCAAACAGCAGGAAGATCACCACCATATGGAAACGAGTCGCCCGCATGTCATGCTCTCCCCGATGACTGGTCTTACACCCGCGAACGGGCCCACAGCACCAGCCCGGCCACTGCGACCAGCACCACCGCCACGAGGGCCACGAACAATGCCGACTGGTCGAGCCAGGCCACCGCGGGCACGCACAGCGCCATGACCACGCCGTTGAGGCCCATGCGCCAGGACGCGGTGTGCACGCCGGCAACGAAGGTGCCCAGGGCGAGCAGCAGCAGCACCACAAGGCTGGTGGAATCGGCATCTGCCACCGCCTGAACGCTGGGCAGAAACACCAGGTTCATGGCGGCGAGGAACGCGCCCCAGTGCAGCACCTGCGTCCAGACGAGGCGGATGCGCTCGTCCTTGTCCGACGCCTTCGACCAGCCGGAGAAGATCCCGACGGCGAAGCTGACCAGGGCCACCAGCTCCCAATAGGTGGCGAGCGGGCTGCGCGTCATCGCCCCGTAGGCGACCCCGCCCACGGTCATGATCAGGATGGCGAGATAGGGCAGTTCGCGCACCCAGAAGCCGCTTCCAAGCGGCTCGGACGCGACCTGTGCGCCGCTTGGCCGGTTTACAGTGCTCATGGTTTCGGTCCTCCCCGCCAGCTTGCCACTGCTGTAGTCATTTTATACTCGCGGTGGCGCATTGCGCTGGCATATCGGACGACCTGCCGTCGCCACAAGGATGTAAGGGCGTCACCGCAGCCCACTCACACGGGCGTTGCCGCGCATTGCGGCGGGCCTAGCCCCGTCCATGACCCGCCCGGCCAGGCGGCGAGAAGGACCCTCGCATGACTGAACCGGCTCCCCAGTCTCCCGAATCCAGCATCGACCTCACTTCGCATGTCGTGCCGTTCCCCTCGGACCGCGTCCGATCGGACTGGCTGCCGAACTTCGCCGCCGCGCAGGTGGCTTCGCGGCGGGAGGAAACGCTGGTCGATCAGCCGAACCGGACCATCGCCAACATCGCGGAGATCCGCCGCTTGTTGCCGAAAGAGAACATCTGATGGCCGACCCCGTTTCCGCAACGGTCATGCTGGGCACGATGGCGCTGCAGGGCGCCTCCACCATGACGAAAGCCTATGGCGAATCCCAGGGCCAGGGCTACCGGGCCGCCGTCGCCGAGAGGGGCGCGCAGGTGGCGCGCGTCCAGGCGGACCAGACGGACACAGCTGCGCGAGAGACTGAACCGAACGCTCGGTGTAGCAAGGTGGCGGGAGTTCCGCGGCTAAACGAAAAACCCCGGCAGAACACTCTGCCGGGGTTTCATGTATTGTTGGCCGGCCTGGGGTCCCCTCACCAAGTATAGCGCAGGCCCAGCGTACCGCGGACGGTGTAGCTGTCGCCGAAGTCGTTCAGCGCAGTAGAATAAAGCCCCTCGCCATAGAGCGAGAACCGGTCGTTGAACGCCCACGTTCCGCCGAGGCCCACCTCGCCCCACAACCGCTCCATGTCCTGCGTCAGAGGCGTATAGCCCACGTTCACGTCGGTCCCGCCGAGGAACTCGTAGGTGAGGTTGACGATGCCGTAGCCCTGCAGGCGCTGGCCGTTGGCGGCGGTGCGGGACAGATTCTCCAGCCGCACCCCGGCCCGGCCCAGCAGGCTCTCCCCGCCGCCCCCGCTCACCCCCACCGCAGAGCCGTTGGGATTGAAATAGAAGAAGTCGTCGAAGCTCACCGACGAATAGACCAGCTGCGCCTGCGGCACCACGGTCCAGCCGCCGGAGAGCACAAAGCGCCGCCCGGTCTCCAGGCTCAGCGCATAGCCGAGGCCCTTGTTGCCGTTGGCCAGAGCGGGGAAGCCGGTCGCCGAGAGGTCGCTGTCGTACCAGGTCACCTGGCCGACACCGTCCACATAGAGGCCGTCCGTGCCGATCCAGGTGAGGCTGCCGCCGACGCCGTAGGCGGTCGTGTCGATCTTGCCCTGGCGCGGCACCAGCAGGGTGGGATGGGGCAACACCGCCACATCCACCGACGCGGAGCCGTAGGTGCCCATGATGCCCAGCACCAGCGCGCCGTTGCGATCCTCATGCAGCACCCCGTCCACCCCCGCCTGGGCGAACCACAGGTCCTGGTCGTAGCCGATGCCGCTGCCGGTGGCGCTGGTGGACCCGGTGAGGCCCAGCACCCGGCCCCATACGCCGCCGCCCACCACATCGGTGCCTGAGGCGGCCGCCTTCGCCGGCGCCTTGGTGACGAGCCCGGAGGCCACCGGCGCATCGTCCTGCCACAGCCGGTTGCCGGTGCGCTGCTGCAATGTGCCGATGGTGGTCTGGCCGAACTTCAGCAGGCTCTCGGCATAGGGCACCACCGTCTGCGCGCCCGCGGAGAGGGAGGAGCGCAGGTACCAGTCGCCGTCATTGGGATCGACCCGCCCGCCCTTGAACAGGTCATACTGGAAGGCGCCGGCGTAAAGGTCCTGGGCCAGCGAGAAGGTGCCGGCGCTTGTGCCGTCCACCTGGACCACCTTGATGCCGTCCCCCGGCGTGTAGGCGCCGAGGCCGTTATAATTGGAGATGTCCAGCACGGTGCTGCCGGCGGTGTCGCCGTGCACCACCATCTTGTCGGTGAGCTGGACGAGGCCGTTGTTCAGCGTCGAGGACATGACCAGGGTGCTGCCGTTGGCGCCCTGATAGCCGTTGTCCACGGTCAGCGTCTTGAAGCCGCCGGAGGCGGGCGAGACGAAGACGATGCGCGAGCCGTCATTCACCAGGTCGGTGACGTTGGAATCGGCCGGCATAGTCCACAGCGAGCCGGTCAAGGTCAGCGCCGAGGTGGATCCGGCCTCCGTGTAGGCCCGTCCCCACAGGTCGGAATTCGTCGCCGAGACGATGGTCTTCGCGCCGTCGGTCGCCGAAAGGAGACCGGACGTGCCGGTGGCGGTGACGCCGTCCAGCACGAAGGTGGAGGCGCCGTTTGTGGCGCCCACGGCCCAGCCGGTGACGTCGATCTTCGAACCCGTCGCCTCGATCCGGCCGCCATCCTCGCCATAGAGGCCGAAGCTGCCGGCCCCCGTCATGGTCACGTCCGCGGTGGTGGTGATCTTGCCGCCGACGGCGGCGAGGCCGATGCTCGTCGCGCCCGACATGGCCACGGCGCCGGAATTGGTGATGAGGCCGCCGTTCAGCGAAAACAGGCCGATGCTGTCGGCGCCGAAGGCTGTGATCTTGCCAGACGTGGTGATGGACCCGTCATCCGCCCGGATGCCGGTCGACGTCGTCTGTTTCATCTCCACGTCGCCATCGTTGGTGCCGGTGCTCTTGCCGCTCACCTCGATGCCGGTGCCGTTGGCGCCGTTGACGTTGATCTTCGCGTGGTTCTCCAGCGAGCTGCCGGTGTGCGCGGCGATGCCGGTGCCGTAGCCGGCCTCCAGCGTGACCACGCCATCGGCTTTGTTCACGATCTTCGCCTTGTCTTCGGCGAGCAGGCCATATCCATCGACGCCCTTGACGATCACTTCTCCGGAATTCGTCACCTGGCTGCCGCTATTGATGGCGACGAGGCCATAGCTGGCCGACCCGCTGATCGTGACCTTCGCGGTGTTCTTCACCTGGCCGCCGGTTTCGGCGAGAAGGCCGGTGCTGTCGGCGCCGGAAAAGTCCACCTCGCCCGAATTCTCGACCGTCGCCTTGTTGCGGGCGATGAGGCCGATCACCTCGACGTTCGAAGAAGAAAGCGCGGCGGAGTTGGTCAGCTTCGTGGTGGCGTCGGGGTCGCCCACGGCGTTGCCGTAGATATCGTGCTTCTGCCCGTCGGCGATGCCGGCGATGGTGTTGGCCGCATTAAGGTGGATGGTGGTGGCGCTATCGATGGTGCCGATGGCGCCGCCCTCCACGGTGACGGCATTCGCGCCCACGCCGGTGAGATAGAAGGTGCTGCCCTTGGTCTCGATCTTGGTGCCCGCCCCGGTGCCCAGCACGCCCACGGAATCCTTGCCGCTGGCGGTGAGGGTGTAGCCGCTGCCGTCGAAGACGGCACCGTCGGCGATGCGGAACAGGGTGGAGCGCTCGGTATTCACCTCGAGATCGTTGCGCAGGACGGCGATCTTCGCATCCGGCCCGTAGATGAAGTAGCCGATCTGGTCCGTACCGGAGGCGAACACCACCGTGGCGCTGCCCTCCACCGTCACGTCGGCATTGCCGCGGGCATGCACGCCGATGGCACCGACGCCGGTGAGGGTGATGGAGCCCGAGATGTCGGAGGTGGCGGCGCCCCCTTCATCGCCTTCCACCCACACGCCGAAATTGCGCGTTCCACTGGAGGGGGCTGCGCCGCCGGCCACCGTGATGCTGCCGGTGGACGTGGCGTTGGCAGCAGTGCCGGCGCCGTCGGCGATGACCTGCATGCCGATGCCGTTCACGCCCTCGACGACGATGCTGCCGGAATTGGTGATGCTGCCGCCGCCGGTCCCGGAATTGCGCACGTAAATGCCGGTATTGAGGCGCGGCGCATCCGCCGCGGCGCCCTTTACTGTGATGGATCCGGAATTGTCCACCTGCACGTTGGTGGCGCCGTCGATGCGGATGCCGGAGGCGCCCTGCGTCTTGGTGCCGATGACGATGGCGCCCTCGTTGCTCACCGTGGCGCCGCTGCGCACGTTGACGGCGGCGAGGTTGCCGCCGAGGTTCAGCGCCACGTCGGCGGCGGGGGTGTTAGGATCGGTCTGATCGCCGCGGCCGATATAGATCACCGCGTCGGCGGAGTTGGTGAACGAGCCGCCGGTGATGTCGACGCCATAGGCCGAGGTGTTGGCCGAGCTTGCCGCCGTGCCGAGATTGATGATGCCGTTGTTCACCACCGTGGAGTTGGTGGCGGTGATCGCGCTGGAATTGCTGCCGATGCCCTTGTTGATGATGTTCTCGTTGGTGAAGCTCGATGCGTCCGTATTGACGCCGGTGGCGCTGCCCTTGGCGGTGATGACACCGGTATTGGTGCCGGTGGAGCCGCTGCGCAGATAGACCGAGATGCCGTCATTGGAGACGATGGTGCCGTCATTGCTCACGGTGGCGCCGTTGGTGCCGCGCAGCACACCGCCGTTGGCGCCGGTGACGGTGAGGCTCGATCCCGCCTGGATCTCCGCGCTCGCCCGCGCACCGTCGGCCGACAGCACCGTGCGGGTGCCGACGCTCTGCCACACGTCGTCGGTCGGCGCCGGCAGCGGATCGGCCGCGGTGTAGCGAACGCTGCCGGTCTGCAGGTTGGCGGCCTGCGTCATGTAGGCGTCGTACTGCACCTGGTCGACCTCGCCGGTCTCGATCAGGCCGATGAGGGTGGTGTTGAAGGCCTGGTAGTCGGCGAGGCTGGTGATGAGGTAATCGGAGCCGTTCACCGTCACCGTGGTCGGCCAGCCCGCGAGGGCGCTCGAGGTGACGGTGTCGTCGCCGGGAACGGGATTGGACGGCAGGGTCGCCCCGTTCATCACGACGGTGGTGTTGCCGGGGGACTGCCACGAGAGCTTGGAATCGGTCGCGCCGGTGCCGTCGGCGCTGTAGAGGGTAGTCTGCTTGGCGGCGATGGTGAAGTTGCCGGTGGAGGCGATGTTCAGCGTGCCGCCGCTGCTCTCCACGGTGCCGATGCGGGCGTCGATGTACTGGTTGTCCTCCATGCCCACATAGAGCGTCCGGCTCGTCGTGCCGAGTTCCGGGGCGCTCATCTGCCCGTTCACATAGACATTGACGGTCCGGGTGGAGCCGGTGATGGGATCCGTGTAGCTGGCGGTGCCGTTCTGGGAACCCTTGGTCAGCACCGGCGTCGCGAGGTTCTCGCTGCCCGAGACGATGGCGAAATCCTGGAGCGGCTGGCTGCCGGCCGTGCCGGTCTGGCCGGCGACGAACTGGTTGGTACCGGAGAGGGTGACGGTGGCGCCGCCGTTGACGATGGTGGCGCCGACTTGCGCGTCATTGTCCGCCGGATTGAACGGGACGGTCGCGCACGCGCCGCCTGCCGGAGCATTGCCGTCGCCGCAGCTGGAGGCCGAGACAGGGGCCGACACCGTGAGTGCAGCCAACGCTATCGCAATGAGAGAAGCTCCCGAACGCAATTGTCCAAGAATCGCTTCAGGCTTGCCAGGCGCCCGCTCCATTACGCAACCCTCCAACCCATATCTGGATACGGCACGAAGGTACATTAAAACCTTCATCCGTGTGTTGCACTGCAGCAACAGATGGCGCCCTTTTTTTAAACCTCCGATGGCGGGCATATGCCTGGACGGGGCTTGGAGCACCTAAGAGCCCATCCTGAAAGTTATGTGTCCTGGTCATTTCGATAGACGTCCGCGAACCTGCCGAGCTTGACCTTCGTAATACTGGCCAGGGCGCGCTCGCGGGCCACGGGCCGGGGAAAACGACGGCTCACCAGGATGGGGAACATCACGTTCTCCAGCACGGTCTTCCGGGGCATCAGCTGGTCGAAATCCTGGAACACCATCATGCGGGCGGGGCCGGCGCCGGTGATCATCTGGCCGTTCAGCCGCATGAAGCGGGCCGCCGGCTTCAGGAAGCCGGCGACACATTTCAAGAGGCTGGACTTGCCGCAGCCGGACGGGCCAAGCAGCACGAAACGATCGGCCGGATAGACTTCGAAGCTGACTTCGCGGGTGGCCGTGACGAGCAGATCGCGGGTCTTGTACTGGAGCGCACCCGAGAAGCGCTGCCATTCGGTAGCGCCGCCGAATTACGGCTCCAAGTTCGGCAAGCGCGCCGGAACTGCCATCCACCCAGGTCTTCGCTCAACTGGAACCGGTGCTCCTCGGGGCTATCGGTTCACGGCACGACCGCTGAACGTAAGAACTAATGCCGCGCCGAGCACCAGCGTGCCGGCGAGGGCGTAAAGGGCGACAACCCCTCCCTGTACGACGTTGTCTCGTAGCCACCCGATGGCAAACGGCGTTACGAACCCGCCCAGAGCAAGTGCAGAGTTGATGACCGCGAGTCCGCCGGCCAGGGCCTGAGGCCCCAAGACAAGGCCGGGCAGCGGCCAGAACATCGCGATGGCTGTGCTTATGCCTGCGGTGCCTATAGTCAACCCAATCAGAACAAGGCGGAGATCGCCGCCGGCGTTGACCGCGGCCACGAGGCCGATCGCCCCGAAAAGGATCGGCACAACGAGGTGGAGGCGCCGTTCATGGAAGTGATCGGAGGACCAACCTGCAACCAGGATGGCGATGATCGAAAACAGATGCGGGATAGCCGACAAAAGTCCGATTGATGTATTTGATCCCGCTCCCGCCTCCTTCAGCAAGGTTGGCATCCAAAACGCGATTCCCAGAAAGCCGGCCCCGAGCGAGAAATAGGTAAAGGTAAGCTTCCACAGGCCGAGGGATGCCAAAGCGCCGCGAAACGAATGACGAGGCGCCTCGAGACCCTCGTTCATCTTGATTTGTTTCAATCGCGCGCGGTCGGTTGCCGAAAGCCATTCAGTCTGGTCTGGAGCATCGCGAAGGATGAAAAGGCAGGCAATCCCCAAGAGTATCGACGGAAAGCCTTCGACCAGGAAAAGCCATTGCCACCCCTTCAACCCCCAGACCTGATGGAGAGAGTCGAGAAGCCAGCCGGAAAGAGGACCGCCGATTAGTCCGGAGATGGGAATAGCGCAGATCAAGGCCGCCATAATACGCCCACGAAGCTGACTTGGGTACCATACCGTCAGAAAATAGAGAATACCCGGAAAGAAGCCGGCCTCCGCGACCCCGAGCAAAAATCTCAGGATATAAAAAGATGTCTCTCCTCGCACAAATAACATCGCACAGCTGATGACACCCCAGCTGATCATTATCCGAGCCAGCCAAATCCGTGCACCTACGCGGCTGAGCACGAGATTGCTTGGAACCTCAAGGAAAAAATATCCAATGAAAAAGATGCTTGCACCAAATCCGTATACGACATCGCTAAATTTAAGATCTTTTGCCATCTCGATTTTGGCAAATGATATATTTACGCGATCAAGGTATGCGAATAAGTAGCATGCCATTATAAATGGAATAAACCTCCAGCTAATTTTTGCTAACAATCGCGCATCAGTTTCATTTTCATTTGCGTCCACGACGACCGTTGACTCGGCGTTCATGCCATTTCCTCCTCGTTTTTCTTATTAAACTATCGCTCACGCTGCGTATGTGGATCGCTGCCGATCCAGCAGGCGAAGAAGCGCCTTCCAGTCCCGTTCGTCGATGAAGGGGTCGATATCTTCGAACTGCTGCGCCGTCCGCCGGGCGACCGCTTCAGATGGAACGATGAGGCCTGCTCCCGTGGACTGGGCAGCCACCTGGATCTTGCATGCTGTCTCCAGGTAATACATGAGCTCAAATGCGTCTCGCACAGATTTTCCGCAGGTCAACAGACCGTGATTCTCCAATACGAGCGCGTTGTGCGCCCCGATATCGCGCACAAGTCGCTCCTGTTCGTCGAGATCAAGGGCGATGCCTTCGAACGGGTGATACCCGATCCGGTTGAAAAAGCGGAGCGCGTGCTGGGAGATGGGCAGGAGGCCTCCCTCCTGAGCGGACACGGCCACCCCTGCTGCGGTGTGGGTGTGAAAAATGCAACGCGCGTCGGGCCGCGCGCGGTGGATCGCGGAATGAATGACGAAGCCTGCGGGGCTCACGTCCAAGGGGTCATCGTCCAGCTGGACACCGTCGATATCGACCTTCACCAGGTTCGATGCGTTCACTTCTTCATAGAGGAGCCCAAAGGCATTGATCAGGAAGTGCTCCCCCTCGCCGGGAATACGCAACGAGATATGATTGTAAATCATATCCGTCATTCCATAGTGGGCGCACAGCTGGTAGCAGGCGGCCAACTCAACGCGCGAGGCCCACTCCGCATCGCTCACGCGTTCGCGCAGGGTGGCGCGACGTTGAAGCGACTGCTGCATTTTATCATTGTTCATGCCTCGAAATCCTCCGTATCATCCCTTCAGGGCGAATGCCTCCGTCGGATCGAAGCTGGATCAGGCGTCCCGCAAAATCCAATGCCAAGTGCGCTCAAGATATAACCAAAGATCATGCCCCTGGATTCCAGACTGGTGACGGCGTTCCTGGCGGTCGCCGAGCAAGGCTCCCTCAGCCGCGCGGCTCAGGTTCTTAACCTGACGCAGCCGGCTTTGACGCGGACGATCAAGCGTCTTGAGGCCCAAGTGGGTGCTCCGCTTTTCGAGAGGCAACCCACTGGCATGACACTGACCGCCTACGGCGAAGTGCTCCTGCGGCGTGCGCGTATTCTTGAAAATGAAACCCAAACCACGATTTCGGAAATTCGGGCGCTTCGCGGCATAGGCCAGGGAAGTGTGCGACTTGGGGTGGTGTCGAGCGCGGCCGAAGCCCTCTTACCCAAAATAATCGTTCGTATGGCTGCGTTATTTCCAGAAACCGCCTTCTCCATCGCAGTGGGATTGGAGGATGAACTTGCGGTGCGGCTCGTACACGGCGAGCTTGATCTGGCAGTCGCCTTTCATTTGCCCGAAGGACAGGACATTCAATGCCTGGCGCGTGGGATCCCCCACGATGGCTGCTGCTTTGTCGCCCGTAGGGGGCACACGCTTGCCGCGCGCGGCAACCTCTCCCTCGGAGATATCCGTGAAGAGAATTGGGTGCTTCCGCCTGAAGGAACCTCTGTGCGCAGTCAGGTCACGGAGGTTTTCACCCGGAATGGCGTTCCTACGCCTGTCGTTCGCGTCGAAACGCAATCCCTGCTTGTAATGAAAGCATTGGTGGAACGAGCGGATTTTTTGACCTGGCTACCACCAATGCTCTTTGAGAGCCCCGTTTCACCGATCATTGCCTTGGAGGTGAGAAGTGCCCAGGTGCAGTCGCTTCGTAGCTTTTCGATATATTGCCGTGCAAACAGCTTCCTGACGGTCGCCGCATCCCGCCTGTTGCAGCAGCTGCGGAAGGAGCTGGCCCCCACCACGCCGGCAGGGGCGACCCGTGCCGGCACTTGAGATGTTCAGGCCGCCATGCAACCCACCGGGGAAATGACGCGACTATCGGAGCGCCCGCATTTCGCGGACGATCCAGTCGATCTGGTCTGCGTAACGCATACGTACTTCATTGGTCCGGCATGCGAGGTGGTAAGAAAAGATGCCGGGCACCGAAAGGTCGAACAAGCGCACGAGCTTTCCGGTCCTAAGATAATCTCGCACGAGGAGGGAGCGCGCCATGGCGATGCCCTGACCGGCGAGGGCGCCGCAGATGGTGAGGGCGATGTCGTCCATGAGCGTCGACTGGGCGGGATAGAGGATCGGGAGATTCGCCTTCTCGAGCCACAGGTTCCACGTCACCTGTGAATGGAGCAGCAGCGGCAGCTCCGGCATGGCTTCCAGGCAGAGGCCGGGATAGCGGGCGAGAAAGGTGGGGCTGCAGACCGGAAAGACCTCCTCGTCGGCGATCTTCTCGACGATCATGCCAGGCACGTCCCCGGTGCCGTAGACGAGCGCCATGTCGGCCTCGTCCGGGCATTTCTCTCCCAGATCGGGCAGGCTGGCCAGCCGCAGCACAACGGGGCCGAGCACCTGCTTGAATTCGTGGAGACGCGGCAGGAGGAAATGCTCCGCGAGCCCCACCTGCACTGCGAGGTTCAGCATCACCGGACGCGGAACCGACTGGGCGTGCGCCACCGCGTAGGCCTGACTGAGATAGTCGAGCGCTCGCCTGGTTTCGGCAGCCAGAGTGCGGCCGACCACGGTCAACGCCATGCGATTGCCTTGCCGCATGAAGAGCGGCCGTCCGATGGCTTCCTCCAACGCGCGGATCTGGTGGCTCACGGCGCTGTGGGTGATGCACATCTCCTCCGCCGCGGAGGTGAAGCTGCCGAGGCGCGCGGCGGCCTCGAAGCAGCGTAGCGTCTGGAGGGACGGCAGAGAGCGGTAGGGTGCGGACATTCGGGTTCACACGTGCGGGGCGAGCGAAAGCCCTGAAGGCATGCGGTGCCGTCGCACGGATGTCAAATCCGCTCACATGTGGCTTGAAAATTGACCAATTGCGGCCTCTCACGCCGGTTTCTATCAAAGCGAAAACGCCAGTCGGCCAAGCAATTGAGCTCGCCTGAGTGAACCGGTCTCGATCCGGGCCAACCGGATCCGAGCAAGAAACAAATGTGGAGGAAAGCCAATGAGCCTCGATATCTCCGGCGGCCTTGCCGGGGCTGGCGGCACACGATGGTATGTCGGAGCGACAAAGGCCCAATGGCAGGCATTCTGGTCCGCTTATCTGGGCTGGGCGCTCGACATCATGGACCTTCTGCTGTTCGCCATGCTGCTGAGCCACATCGGCGCCGACCTTGGAATGGAGCGCTCGACGGCGGGGATGATCGCTTCCGCAAGCCTCGTCGCCACCGCTTTCGGCGGCCTCGTCTTCGGCTTCCTCGCCGACCGCATCGGCCGCACCCGTTCCATGGTGCTCTCCATCTTGTGCTACTCGGTGGGCACGCTGTTGTGCGGCCTTTCACAAAGCGTTGCGCAACTTCTTCTTTTTCGCGTCGTGGTGGGCCTCGGCGTAGGCGGTGAATGGTCGGCCGGCGCTGCGCTCATCACGGAGACCTGGCCCGCGCAGCACCGTGGCAAGGTGATGGCTTGGGTGCAGAGCGCGTTCGCCTCCGGCTATGCGCTGGCGGCCATTGTCGCGGCGGTGCTGCTGCCGGTGATCGGTTGGCGTGGCGTGTTCTTCTTCGGCATCGCGCCGGCCATGCTGGCCTTCTGGATCCGGCGCCACACGCCCGAGCCGGAGATCTGGAAGCAGCAGTCCCACCGCCTGACCTTCATGGAAACGATGCGGATGCTGGGCGGCGAGCACCGGCGCAACTCGTTGGTTTGCTTCGCCTTCACCGCGGCGGCCATGTGCGGTTACTGGGGCCTGTTCACCTGGATCCCGACCTGGCTCGCCACGCCGGCCGCGAATGGCGGCCCTGGCCTCGACCTCGTGAAGTCCACGACCTGGATCGTGGTGATGCAGATCGGCGCGGCGCTCGGATTCATCTCGTTCGGCTATGTGGCGGATTCGCTCGGCCGGAAGGTGGCCTTCATCGTCTACTTCGTGCTGTCGGCCATCGCGGTGCCGGTCTACACCATGATTTCGACCCCCACGATGTTGCTGGCGTTCGGCCCTGTGGTCGCCTTCTTCGGCACCGGCTTCTACTCCGGCTTCGCCCCCACCTTCGCCGAGCTGTTCCCCACCAACGTGCGGGCCACGGCCCAGGGCTTCATCTACAACGCCGGCCGCGCGGTGAGCGCGCTCGCCCCCGCCATGGTGGGCTTCCTCTCGGCGGGCTACGGCCTGTCCGGCGCGCTGGCCTTCACCGCCGGCTTCTTCCTGCTGGCAGGGCTCATCGTCCTGATCTTCCTGCCCGAAACGAAGGGAGCCGAGCTCCAATGAACGTCTTGGCCGCCGCTCAATCCCGCGCCTTCGATTTCGAGGACTGGCTCACGGCGGCGCGGGCCGCCCGCTGGATCGATCTCAGTCATCCCATGCAGAAGGGCATGCCCATTCACCCGGCGCATCCGCCCTTTCACATCACCCTCAACAACCGGCATGGCGACGTGTTGCGCTGTTGCGGCCATTCCTCGTCCAACGAGCTGATGGTGACGAGCACCCACTCGTCCACCCATATCGACGCTCTGTGCCATGTCTCCGAGCACGGCGCGCTTTACGGCAAGTTCGACGCGGCGAAGGAACAGCAGGGCACCGGGCTGTTCAAGGTGCACGGGGCGGAAACCATCGCCCCCATCTTCCGCCGCGGCGTCCTGCTCGATGTGGCGCGCGCGCGCGGTGTGGACGCACTGGAGCCAGCCTATGAGATCACGGTCGCCGACCTGGAGGCAGCAGAGACAGCGTCCGGAACGCGCATCGCCGAAGGGGACGTGGTGCTGGTGCGCACCGGCTGGGCAGCCTTCTGGGCCGACGGGCCGAAGTATCTCGGCCTCGATTCCGCTGGTGCACCGGGACCGG
Source organism: Xanthobacter oligotrophicus (assembly GCF_008364685.1). Classification (GTDB taxonomy): domain Bacteria; phylum Pseudomonadota; class Alphaproteobacteria; order Rhizobiales; family Xanthobacteraceae; genus Xanthobacter; species Xanthobacter oligotrophicus. Next base: position 17,679 of record NZ_VTTL01000017.1, on the reverse strand, counting down.
GTGTCGAGGGCGGGCGCTGGCTCGCCGAGCGCAAACCTTTCTCGGTAGGCTCCGACACGTCCGCCTTCGAGGTGATGAACCACCACAACATCACGCTCGAGGTTCACATGATCCTCATCGCCCAGAACGGCATCCACATCATCGAGAACCTCGCCCTCGACGAACTTGGGGCGGCGGGCCGGGGAGCCTTCGCCTTTGTCGCCCAGCCGTTGCGCATCAGCGGCGCGACGGGGTCGCCCGTTCGTCCCATCGCCCTTCTGTGAGACTGAACAGCGAGAGCCCAATCCCATGTTGACTGAAGACGAGCGCCGCCTCGGCGCCGAAGAGATCCTGAAGGCTGAACGCGAGGGCAAGCCCGTCACCCAGCTGAGCCGAACCTTTCCGCACATGGAGATCGAGGACGCCTATCGCGTCCAGGACCTGTGGACAGAAGAGCGCATAGCCAAGGGCGCCCGCGTCGTCGGCCACAAGATCGGCCTCACCTCGCGCGCCATGCAGATGGCCTCGAAGATGACGGAGCCGGACTACGGTCGCATCCTCGATGACGCACTCTATAACGACGGCGCCCAGATCCCCGCCGCCCGGTTCATCAAGCCGCGGCTCGAGGTGGAACTGGCCTTCGTGATGGGCGAGGACCTCGAAGGGCCGGGCGTGCGCATCTACGACGTGATGCGGGCCACCGAATTCGTCGTGCCGGCACTGGAGATCATCGACTACCGGACGGAAGTGCCCCGCGCCATCGTCGACACCATCGCCGACAATGCGGCGTTCGGCGCCATCGTGGTGGGCGGCCGGGTGATCCGCCCCATGGACATCGACATTCGCTGGGTCGGCGCGACACTGAGCAAGAACGGCATCATCGAGGAAAGCGGGGTCTCCGCCGCCATCATGGGGCATCCGGCGGCGGGCATCGCCTGGCTGGTAAACAAGCTCTCCGCGGTAGGCGCGAAGCTGCTCAAGGGGCAGATCGTCCTGGCCGGATCGTTCACGCGGCCGGTGGACATCGCCGCCGGCGATGTGATCACCGCCGATTACGGGCCGGTGGGCGCCATCAGCATCTCCTTCGTGTGAGGAAACCAATGGACCTGCCTCGCAATGCCTTCAAGCACGCGCTCGTGGAAGGGCGTCAGCAGCTCGGCCTCTGGTGCACACTGTCCAGTTCCTATGCGATCGAGGCGGTTGCCGGCGCGGGCTTCGACTGGCTTCTCCTCGACATGGAGCACTCCCCGGCCGAGCTGACGACGGTGCTTGCCCAGTTGCAGGCCCTGTCCGGCTATCCGGTGTCGCCGGTGGTGCGGCCGGCGGCCAACGACGCCGTGCTGATCAAGCGACTGCTCGATATCGGCGCCCAGAGCCTGCTCATTCCCTACGTACAGAATGCCGCGGAGGCCCGCGCCGCTGTCGCCGCCACCCGCTATCCGCCTGAGGGGGTACGTGGAGTCTCGGCGCTGACCCGGGCCACGCGGTTCGGCCGGGTTAAGGACTACGCCCGCACGGCCGCGCGGGAGCTGTGCGTTCTGGTCCAGGTGGAGACGCGGGAGGCCATCGACGAGATCGAGGCCATCGCCGCCGTGGAGGGGGTCGACGGCATCTTCATCGGTCCCGGCGACCTTGCGGCGAGCCTCGGGCACGCGGGGGACGTGGGGCATGCCTGTGTCGTCGAGGCGGTGGAGAAGGCCGTCGCCCGCATCCGGGCCGCCGGCAAGCCGGCGGGCATCCTGACGGGTGATGCCGCGTTCGCGCGGCGTTGCATGGACATTGGCACCACATTCTCCGCGGTCGGAGTCGATGCCGGGATCCTCGCTCGCGAAGCCGAGCGGCTGGCTGCGAGCTTCCTCTGAGCTGTCGCGGCCTTTCTCAAGAGACAGATCCCGCCGGCAGGGCGCCTTGTTTCACCTGCCGGCCGCGCACGCCTCGCGCATGATCGCTCGCAGCCAGCGATGGGCCAGATCGGCATCGACGCGGGGGTGCCAGGCGAGCGAGATGGCGAGTGCATCGGTCTTCACGGGCAGTTCGAAGGTGTGAAGGCCGCCTCTCGCCGGCTCGGTCAGACGGGCGGGAACGGCCGCCACATGGTCGGAGGTCCGCGCGATCGCCAGCGCGTCGGCGAAGTCGGCGACCGCGATGGCGACAAAGCGTGAGAGCCCGACCGCCGCGAGCGCCGCGTCGATCGGTCCGGCGAAGCGTCCCCGTCGCGAGACCGAGACATGGGGAAATGCGCAGAAGCGCTCCGCAGTCACATCGTCCGCCAGCGGATGACCGGGCCGCACGACGCCGACGAAGCGGTCGTGGAACAGCGCCTGCAAGCGGATCTCCGGTCCCATCGCGCCAATGACCCCGACATCGACATCGATCCGGCCCTCGCGGAGCGCCTCCACATCCTCGCTTTCCTGATGGGCGAAGCGCAGCCGCACACGAGGAGCTTGCGCGGCTGCGTGGGCCGCCATCGCCGCGCCGAACGTGCCGATGAAGCCGTCATTGGCGCGAATGACGAAGATTCGCTCCAGCCGGGTGAGATCGAGCTCGTCCTCGCCGCGCACCAGCGCCTCGGCTTCCGCCACGAGGCTGCGCAGCCGTTCCCGCAAGCCCTCCGCACGCGGCGTCGGTACCAGTCCGCGGCCCGCCCGCACGAGGACCGGATCGCCGAGCAGATGGCGAATGCGGGCCAGTTGCCGGCTCATCGCGGGCGAGGAGAGGTTGAGGCGCTGCGCGGCCCCCGCGACGCTACCTTCCGAGAGCAGCGCGTCGAGCGTCACCAGAAGGTTCATGTCGAGCGGCAGGTGATGGCGCTTCGTGGAGGCGGCGTCCACCGGCATGATCGGGCTTCCTGCAATAGGTGCATTTCATGCAATCGTATAATAAAGATATTGCACTGTATGCACTTAATGTCCGCCGCTATCGAAAGCCGAACCTAAACGATCCCGAAGGGGATGCTTTCGATAGGACCGGATATGCCCCTACCCTCTCATCCACACTCAACCCATCCGCAGGGGTCCGCGCGCGCCGCGGGATCTGCGCAAACCCGGACGGTTAATCACCAGCCCATCCATTCCGGCATGGTGCTCGCCGGCCTGTCGCTGGCCATCCTGCTTTCGCAGCTTGGCACCAACATCATCAACGTCGCTCTGCCGACCCTTGTGGATGCGCTCGGCGTCGAGTTCGGCGCGGTGCAGTGGGTGGTGGTGAGCTATCTGCTCGTCGTCACCGCACTGATCGTCGGCGTCGGCCGCTTCGGTGATCAGCTTGGCAAGAAGCGGCTCTATCTCTGGGGCCTCGCCATCTTCATGGCGGCTTCCGTGCTCTGCGCGCTCTCCGCCAGTCTACCGCTTTTGATCGCCGGCCGTGCCGGCCAAGGACTGGGCGGCGCGATCCTGATGGCGCTTTCCTTCGCCTTCGTCGGCGAGGTCTTCCCGAAGGAGCGCACCGGCTTCGCCATGGGCGTGCTATCCACCATGGTCTCCTTCGGCATCGCGCTCGGGCCGTCGCTCGGCTCCCTGGCGCTCGCCGCTTTCGGCTGGCAGGCGGTGTTCTGGGTGAACCTGCCCTTCGGCCTGCTCGCCTTCGTTCTGGTCAGCCGCTACCTGCCGAACGCCATCGACGCACCGAAGCATCCGCTTCCCGCCGTACGCTTCGACTGGATCGGCACGATCCTGCTGGCGCTCACCTTGGGGGCCTATTCGCTGGCCATGACCTTCTCCGGCAAGCAGGGTTTCGGTGCACCCATCGTCCTGCAGTTCGGGCTTGGTGCGCTCGTCGGGCTGGTGTTGTTCCTCGTCGTGCAGATCAGGGCGCGCGCGCCACTGCTGAAGCTCGCCATGTTCCGCAATCTGCTGCTCTCCACCAGCATGGTGATGAGTGTGCTCGTCTATGCGGTGATGATGGCGACGCTGGTGCTCGGGCCGTTCTATCTGTCGAAGGCGCTCGGTCTCGATACCCGCATGGTCGGCCTGGTGATGACCGTCGGCCCGCTCGCCGCCGCCCTGATGGGCGTGCCAGCCGGCACAATCGCCGACCGCATCGGGGCCAGGTTGGCCATGGTCATCGGGCTCGCCATCTTCGCCATCGGCGCCTTCGTGATGTCCTGGGTCTCGCTCGACGGCGGGGTTGCGACCTACATCGTCGCCATCCTCTTCATCAGCGTCGGCCTCGCCTTCTTCCAGACGCCGAACAACACCGCGGTCATGGCCGATGCCCGGCCCGAGCAGCGCGGCCTCGTCTCCGGACTTCTGGCGCTCGCCCGCAATCTCGGCCTGATCACCGGTGCCTCGCTGATGGGCGCGCTCTTCGCCCATGCCACCGGCGACGCGGCCAGCGCGACGCCCGAAATGGTGGCGGAGGGCATGCGCTTTTCCTTCCAGGTCGCCTCCGTCATGGCGGCGGCCGCCTTCCTCCTCGCCCTTACCACGCTCGGCCGGCGAAACCGCACGGCCTGAACCGCTTCTTTCAGGGATGACAACCATGCAACAGGATCAAAACCCGTCGAGCCTGCGTCCGATCTCACCGGACAGGCGCCTCAGGGTGGTCGAGGTGCGCGAGGTCCTGAGTCTCACGCCGCACATGAGGCGCATCACCTTTGCTTCCGCGGCGCTCATGGATTTTCCGGTCCGCCGCCCGGCGCAGTGGGTCAAGCTCTTCGCGCCCGCGCCGGAAAGTGAGACACCGAGCGGCCGCGCCTACACCATCCGCCATTTTCGCGAGGAGACGTGCGAGATGGATATCGATTTCGTGCTTCACGGCGACGGACCCTGCTCGAGCTGGGCGGCGAACGCAAAGCCCGGCGACGTCGTCCAGATTGCCGGGCCGCGTTCCGGCTTTCGGCTCGACCCTGAGATCTCCCATCTGCTGATCGGCGGCGACGAGACCGCGCTGCCCGCGATCGGGGCTATCCTGGAGGCGCTGCCGGAGGGCATCGCGGCTGATGTTTTCGTGGAAATACCCGAGGATGCCGATGCCCAGATCATCCGTTCGCGTGCGGACGTCGGCATGACGTGGCTCCCCCGCAACGGCAAGGAAATCGGCACAACGACGGCCCTCGCCGAGGCGATGATGGCGGTCGCTCTGCCGGAGGAGAGCGGGGAGGTCTGGTTCGCGGCCGAAGCCTCCGTCGTCCGTGCCGTACGGCGTCATTTTCAGGTTGAGCGCGGGCTTGATCGCCGACGCATCACCGCTTCCGGCTATTGGAAATTGGGCCACACCGATTTCCGAGACGACGATGGAGGCTTGTGATTTACAAATCACAACCAACATTACATGGGCGCGAAGATAATAATATATAGTGCAATTTGCTATCAAAATCATTATACATGTTATAATTAAATTTAATATATACTATTTCATAATGAATAAGCGTTCGTGTTTGATCCTAGTGATTCGACCGCGATAGATGGAACCCATCTGTCGCTAGCAGGTCGAACCACAAGCCTTTAATTTAGTGGATCAAATTTTCGAAACGGATGGGTTCCATCCGTTTCGGTTGATCCACTAGGCCTTGATGGTGCAGCCATCCCTGGCATCAACTTCAGAATGAGCGTTGTACGCTAATGACGGAGGCAATTTACGTTATGGAGAACCAGGCTCGGCCCCATGATGCTGGCCCAGATAGGCGCTGACCAGCTTCTCATCGGCCATGAAACGTGGCCAGTCGCCTTCGGGAATTTCGTGCGCAACCCTGCCGGTGGCCATCACATAGGCTCGGTTCGTGGCGCTCGACGCGATGGCGATGTTCTGCTCCACGAGAATGATGCTCATGCCGTCCGCGCGAAGTCGGCCAAGCACGTCCAGAATATCCTTCACCACCTTCGGCGCAAGACCCGTGGAGGGCTCGTCCATCACCACGACATCCGGCTGCAGCAGGAGGGCCCGGCTGATAGCCACCTGCTGTTGCTGACCTCCGCTCAGGAGATCGCATCGCACGTTCAGTTTGTCACCCACCGCAGGGAAGAGGTCGACGATCCGCTCCAGGGTGAACACGTGCCGGCGGCTGCGCCCTGCGCGCTCGGCCAGGACCAGATTCTCCCGCACGGTGAGCTCGCCGAAGAGGTTCCGGTTTTCCAGGACGACGGCCAGGCCGAACCCGCTGCGGCGATGCGGCGGGATACGGGTGATGTCCTCGCCGCGAAGGCGGATCTCGCCGCCCTGCGCGGGGAGGAGGCCGGCGAGCGCCCGCACGAGCGTGGTCTTGCCGGCGCCGTTGGCGCCCACCAGCCCGACCACTTCCCCCGAGCCGATGCTGATATCGATGCCCTTGAGGATCGTCAGCGCGCCATAGCCGGCGCAAAGGCCCTTCACGCTCAACATCTCACACCCCCAGATAGGCCTCACGCACGGCCGCATCCTCCTGGACCTCCGCCATTGTGCCGGAGGCGATGATCCGCCCGAAGTTGAGCACGTGGATGGCTTGCGCCACCCCCATCAACTCCATGTCGTGCGAGACGAGCAGGATGGCGATGCCCTCCTCCGCGAGAAGCTTCAGCTTGGTGATGAGCACCTCGATCTCGGTGGTGGTGAGGCCCGAGGAGGGCTCATCCAGCATCAGCAGCCGTGGCCGGCCCTGATAGGCCCGTGCCAGCTCCAGCAGGCGGCGCTGGCCGGCGGTCAGCAGGGGCGAAGGGCGGTCGAACACGCCGCCAAGATCGAAACGCTGCGCCGTCTCGTAGGCTTGCGCGCGCATGTCGATCATTTCGCGCCGCGCCGACGGCAGGCCTGCGAGCCCGGCGAAGAAACCGGAGCGCCCCACCTTGAAGGCGCCCACCATCACGTTCTCTGCGACGGTGAGGCGCTCGAACACCTTCGGCGTCTGGAAGGTGCGCACCAGGCCGTCGAGGCTGCGCCGGCGCACGCTCTCGGCGCGGATGTCCCGACCACGGAACAACACCTCGCCGGACGTGGGCGTGAGAAAGCCGGAGACGATGTTGAACAGGGTCGTCTTGCCCGAGCCGTTGGGGCCCATCAGTCCGGTGATGCCCACGGCCGGAGCCACGAAGCTCACATCGTGAAGCACCTGGAAGCCGCCGAAGCGATGGCCGATGGACCTGAGCTCCAGCAAGGGCGCATCCGGCTGGCTGGCAGTGATGTGGGAGGCAAGGTTCATGGTGTTGTCTCCCCACGGTGGGCGCCGGACCTGCGTCTCACGACGTCGGTCAGGCTGCGGCCGACGCCCCACAGGCCATCCGGGAAGAACACCACTGAAGCGACGAGCGCCAGCCCGAAGAGGACACGGTGGATATCGCCGAGAGCGCTCAGCAGCTCCGGCACGAGGCCGATGAACAGGGCGCCGACGATCGCGCCCGCTGGAACCGAGGCGCCGCCGATGACCGGAACGAGCAGGAACATGATCGATTTGTCCACGCCGAAGCTGTCCACGTTCACGAAGCCCACATAGTGGGCGAACAGGCTGCCCGACAGCGCGCCGAGCCCGCTCGACAGCATGAAGATCCATAGCTTCAGACGGGCATTGTCGATGGCCATCACCATGGCCGCGTCGGGAGCATCGCGCATGGCCTGCATGGCGAGGCCGATGCGGCTGCCCATCAGATTGTGCATGGCGAGGATGGTGACGAAGGCGATGGGCCAGACGAGGTAGTAGAACTTTTCCGGTGTGTCGAAGACGAAGCTCCCGACCGCCAGCTTCGGCACGCCCGGCACGCCGAGCGTACCGCCAGTGATGAAGTCCGCCTCAAAATAGATGTTCGTGCAGATAATGCCGAGCGCAAGAGTCGCCAGCGCCAGGAAATAGCCCGACAGGCGCAAGATCGGCCGGCCGATGAGCGCGGCAACGATCAGCGAGAGGACGATGCCGATCGCGATGCCCGCAAGTGCAGGCCAGCCCAGCCGCGCCGAGCAATAGGCGCTGGCGTAACCGCCGATGCCGTAGAACGCAGCCTGGCCGAGATTGACGATCCCGCCCTGGCCGAGAAGGAAGCCCACGCCCGCACCCGCGATGGCATAGAGCCCGCAGAACACCAGAAGGTCTACTGCATGGCGCTCCAGCACCAGTGGCAGGACGAGGAACGCTCCGGCGCCCAGCGCAAGGACGGACCAAGAGGTCGCCGACATGCTGCTGGCCAGCCTGCTCGGCACAGGCAGGGCTGCTGGAGTACGCAGAGAGGCGGCTGAGAACGTATCCTTGGGCATGGCTCAGCCTCCCTTGCGGCCGGCGCGGCCGAGAATGCCGTCCGGAACGAAGATCATGATGACAATGAGCAAGGTGAGGGCGACCGCATCTTTCATCCCGGACGAGACGAAGACGATCGACATCGCCTCCAGGATGCCGATGACGAGGCCGCCTACCAGCGCACCGAGCGGGTTGGAGAGGCCGCCGAGGATGGCCGCCGCAAAGCCCTTCAGCGTCAGCAGCGGCCCCATCTGGTAGCCGACGCCGATGAGCGGGGCAACGAGGAGGCCCGCCAGCGCCGCCAGCAGGCCGCCCAGAGCGAAGGTGGCGGTGCGCATGGCACGGACATTGATGCCCGTGGTCGCCGCGCCATCGGGATCGATGGAGGCCGCCATCATCGAGAGACCCAGATGGGTGTGGCGGTAAAACAGGCGCAGCGCGAGGATCAGCGCGGCGGAGATGGCGATCACCCAGAGGGCATGTTCCCGGATGATGGCGCCGAACACCTCGTACACCTCGTCCCCGAGCGGCGGCAGCAGGTGCTCCTCCCGCCCGAACAGGTAGAGCACCCCGGCCGAGAAGGTGAAGCCCAGGCCCACCGTGAGCAGGAGGAAGGATTCCTCCCGCGCCCGCCGCGCGAACAAGGCGCGGATCGGGCCGAGCTCCACGAGGATGGCGATGGCCATCCCCGTGAGCGCGCCGGCCACGACCGCCAGCGAGAGCGGCAGGCCCCACATGGCGGCCGCAAACACGGCCGTGGCCGCGCCGACCACGGCGAGCTCGCCCTGCATGGCGTTGATGACGTGGCTGCCCTTGAAAATGACGGCGATGCCGAGGCCGACGAGGGCATAGACGAAGCCGTTGGTGACACCGGCGAACAGTGCCTGGGTGAAGAGCATCAAGGCCAAGGGACGTCCCCCGTGTTTGGGTTCAGGAGCCAGCCTTGAACGGCAGGCGGACGAACTTGCCTTTGTCGAGCTTCGAGAAGACGTAGCTCTTCAAGGTGAGGCCGGTCAGGTCCTCCTGCGAGAAGTCGAACCGGGCCATGGCGCCATCGAAGGGGCCGCGGATCGCCTCGCACAGCGCTCCCGGCTGGAGATCCAGCCCGACCTTGGCAAGGCCGGCCACAACCGCGTTGAAGGCATCCCAGGCGCTCGCCTCCATGGTCTTAGGCAACACCCCGTATTCCTTGCGGAAGGCCTCGACGAACACGGCCTGGCCGGGAAGAGGATCCTCCGCCACAAGGAACTCGGCGAAGACGATGTTGTCTGCCGCGTCGCCCATGGCCTTCACATACTCATAGGTGGCGGTGCCGAGGGCCGACAGGAGCGGCGCGGTCAGGCGGATCTGCCGGGCATTGCGGAATGGCGTCGCCGAATTCCCGATGATGGCGACGGCGTCGGGCGCGGCGGCCTTCACCTTGGCGGCCTGCGTCGTGGCGTCGGTTGCGCCCACTTCCCATTTCTCAACCGCCGCGATCTCCACCGGATAGTCGGGGCTCACCTCCTTCAGCTTCGTCATCACGATATTGCCGTAGGCGGAATCGTGCAGCACGCCGAGCTTCTTCGCGCCCAGCCCCTTGGTCGCGACCTCGAGCAGAGCGCGGGCGTTGAGGTCCTGGGAGGGCAGCATGTGGAAGACGCAGCGCCTGGTCTTCTCCAGGGGCACGCCGAGGCCGGTGAAGGCCATGACAGGGATCTTGGCCGGATCGGCGACACCCCCGACCGCAAGAGTGGAGGCCGTGAGCGTCGGGCCGATGATGGCCTGCACCTTCTGCGAGAAGATCAGGTTGTTCGCCTTGGTGACGGCGGCATCCGGGCTGGATCCGTCATCCTCCATGATGAGCTGAACCTGGCGGCCATTGATGCCACCCTTCTCGTTGGCGAGCTTCGCGGCGAGCTGAAGGCCGTTGCGCTGCGGGATGCCGGCTCCTGCGCCGGGCCCGGTGGTCGACAGGATGGCGCCGATGCGGATGGGTTCCGCCGCCTCGACAGCCCCGCCCGCACCTGCAAGAGCGAGGACTAGCGCGGGCACGGCCAGGCGCGCCCGGCGCGACACTGATTGCGTCATATTCTTCCTCCCAGATTTTATGTTTATTCGACACCTCAGAAACCGACCCGGTCACCTCCCTTCAGGGCGAGCATCGACCGCGCGTCGCTTGGCGTCGCGATCTCCTGGCCAAGGTCTTCCAGGATCCGGCGGATCTTCCTCACTTGCTCGGCGTTGTTCGCGGCGAGCCGTCCGCGACCGATGAAGAGGCTGTCCTCAAGCCCCACCCGTACATTCCCGCCGAGCATGGCGGCCTGCGTCGCGACCGGAATCTGGTGCCGGCCGGCGGCGAGCACCGACCAGACATAGTCGTCACCGAAAAGGCGGTCCGCGGTTCGCTTCATGAACAGCACATTGTCCATCTCCGGACCGATACCGCCCAGTATGCCGAATATGGTCTGGACGAAGAATGGCGGCTTGACGAGGCCGCGGTCCACAAAATGGGCGAGGTTGTAGAGGTGGCCGACATCGTAGCACTCGTGCTCGAAACGTGTGCCGTGTTCCTCCCCCAGGCGTTTCAGAATCCGCTCGATATCGCGGAACGTGTTGCGGAAGATGAAGTCATCGGTGCTCCGCAGGTAGGGCTCCTCCCAATCGAAGCGCCATTCCTTGTAGCGGTCGGCCAGCGGGTAGATGCCGAAGTTCATGGACCCCATGTTGAGCGAGCACATTTCCGGGCGCGCCACCAGCGGGGCGGCGAGGCGATCCTCGACGCTCATATTCAGGCTGCCGCCGGTCGTGATGTTCAGCACCGCATCAGTCGCCTGCTTGATCACCGGCAGGAACTGCATGAAGACCTTGGGATCGGGCGTCGGGCGACCGTCCTGCGGATCGCGGGCATGGAGGTGCAGGATGGCCGCGCCGGCCTCCGCGGCGGCGATGGACTGGGCCGCGATGTCCTCCGGCGTGAACGGCAGGGCCGGCGACATGGTAGGGGTGTGGATGCCCCCGGTGATGGCGCATGTGATGATGACCTTGCTGGTCCGCTTCACGCATCTTCTCCCTGTCCGGACTTGCGCACCGCATCCTTCAGGTGCCGTACGAGCGCAGCGCGCACCTGATCGGCGGCCTGCGGCGGCCAATGACGAAACCCTTCTCCCGACCTCATGCCGAGCCTCCCCTGAGCGACCAGATCGCGCAGATAGGCCGAGGGGCCGGCTTCGCAATTGAGCGCGGGAATGATCGTTTCGTGGATGGCGAGGGTGAGGTCGGTGCCCACGAGGTCCGCATTCTCCAGCGGCCCCAGCACCGCCAGGCGCAGCCCAAAGCTGGCCTTGACCACCGTATCCACCGTCTCGGCATCGCAGACGCCCTCTTCCACGAGGGAGATGGCCTCGCGCCACAGCGCATGCTGCAGCCGGTTCCCGATGAAGCCGGCCACGTCCCGGCGCACATGAACCGGCGTCTTTCCGGCAGCCGCGAGGATGTCCATGGTGCGCGAGACGACGTCCGGCGCCGTGCGGTCCGTCCCGATCACCTCGACCAGCGGGACGAGGTAAGGCGGGTTCCACCAATGGGTGCCGAGGGCCCGCTCCGGCCGCGCGAGGCCGGCCATGATGCTGCCGATGGGGATAACCGAAGTGTTCGTCGCCAGGATGGCATCGGCCGGAGCACTGGCTTCGATCTTGGCGAACAAGGCGCGCTTAGCGTTGAGGTTCTCGGTCGCCGCCTCGATGACGAGGCCCACACCGGCCACGGCGTCCGCGAGTTTCTGGCAAGGCAGAACCCGCCGCGCGGCGCCGGGATCCTGACCGAGCGCAGAGAGGTTGGCATCGATGCGCGAGCGCAGAGACGCCAACGCCTCGGGCATCGGGTCGAAGACGCGGACCTGGTGCCCCCGCGTTGCGAACACCTGCGCGATGCCGTGGCCCATGAGCCCGGCGCCGACGACGGCTGTGATTGGATGTGCGGTCATGCCCTTCTCCTCCTGCGTCCGGCACAGGGTGCGACCTGTCCCGGCCGGATGCCGGAACAGGTCAGGTCGGGTTGGTCCTTACAGGGGCGCTCCGGCCTCGATGCGGTAGGTCTGCTGCGGGTCCTCGATGGCCACGAGGCGGATGATGCAGCCGTCGCCGCGATCCCAGTTCCAGGGGAAGAAGGCGAAGGTCACGCGCTTCCCGGTGACGGCATCGAGGTCGCCACCGACGTTCTCGATGCCGAGAATGCCGTTGGTGAAGAGCTTGCGGTGGACCGGCTCCCACTCGGGGTGGTCCTCCTTCCAGTCCCGGCCGCCGGACCATGCCTTGTATTCCTCGGCGAGGTGGGGATGCAGGGGCCCGTTGCGGTGGGGACCGATGGCGGTGGCCAGCGGATGGTCGTTGGCCTGCGTATCGTGGCCGACCACCTTCACCTTCTTCTCGACGAACCAGTCGCCGGCCGAGGCGACAAAGCCGGGCGCGTAGCAGAAATACTCGGCGTTGTCGTCGTACAGCTTGTGCCAACCGGTATTGACGATGACCACGTCACCCGGCCGCACATGCGCTCCGGCCGCCTTCTCAAGATCCTCGTAGGTGATAGGCTCCCACTTCTTCTTCGGTATCGAGATGACAATGCCGGTGCCGAAGAAATGCGGCAGGGGAACCTCGTCGATGAAGGGCGTGCCTTCCACAACGTGGGCCGGCGCGTCGATATGGGTCGTGTTGTGCATCGTGGTGGTGATGCGCTGCGTCAGGACGCCCGATTTCGCCATGTAATGGATGCGGTCGATCTGCACATCCTGGAAATATGGCCAGTTCGGCGACTGGAAACCAAACCTGTGCGACAGATTATAGAACTTGAGCCCCATGTCGTTATGGAGATTTGACTGGAACTCGATGCCACGGATCGTGACAGTCATTCAACGCCTCCCAGCGTCTTACCCTCGGCGAGGGCGGATCTTTTTCGTTGCTTCCGGGATATGGCGCGCCAAGGGGGTGGTCAAACAGAATGATACATGTGTATTGTAATACGATACACATTAGGGGAGTGGGAGATGTCGAAGGATGGAGCGGCCATCCGCGAAGGGGGCAGGATCCAGGTGATCGCAAGGGCGGCGGCCATCCTGCGATCGCTGAAGAACGTGCGCTCAGGGCTCAGCCTTGCACAGATCGCGGGACGGGTGGGCCTGCCGCGCTCGACGGTGCAGAGGATCGTCAACGCGCTTCTGGAGGAGGATCTTGTGATCTCCGCGGGTCCGGAGGGCGGCTACCGTCTCGGGCCAGAGATCCACGCGCTCTCCCGCTCGGGAAAGATCGACATCGTCGAGCTGGTTCGTCCCCACATCGTCGCGCTCTCCCAGGCCACGGGCGAGACTGTGGACTTTTCCGTGCTGCGCGGGAGTGAGGTGCTCTTCCTCGACCAGGTGACGGGAACGCACCGGTTGCGCGCGGTCTCGGCGGTGGGGGATATCTTCCCGCTGACCAACACGGCCAATGGCAAATGCTGCCTCGCCCTGCTCGAACCTGAGCGTGCACGGGCCCTTGTCCAAAAGGAACTTCCCGGCACGAAGCGACTGAACGCCGTTCTCACAGAAATCGCCGAGGTGCGACGTACCGGCATCGGCTTCAACCACGAAGAACACACCGTCGGGATCAGCGCCGTGGGCATCGGTTTCCGCGATGCCGCGGGCGGTGTCTACTCGATCTCCATCCCCGTTCCCACTTCACGGCTTCACCTCGTGAGGGACGATGTCATTCGCCATCTGCAGGCGCACAGGAAGCAGATCATCCAAGAGCTGGGTGCGGATCATAAAAATTGTCGAGGGATCTAGGACCCAAAGCTCATAACCAATCGCTGACGGTGGCCGCGATGCAGACGGCGGCGAGGAAGGTGACGGCGAGGCGGTCGTAGCGGGTGGCGATCCGTCGGAAGTCCTTCAGGCGGCGGAACATGCGCTCAATGGCATTTCGATCCCGGTAGCCGCCACATGCCATGCTCGTATAGCGCCTGATTAACCCGGTCAAAACCAGAACGGCCGCATCGCTACGTCGCTTAGAGCCTGTTTGGAAATTCACTCAGATAGGCGCTTGCAGCCCTCGAAGGCGCATTATTACCGTCATGGCCGGGCTTGTCCCGGCCATCCACGCAGGGAGGCTGGGAGCAATTTTCGCACGCTGCCTCAAGCGGTTCGGCGTGGATACCCGGGACAGGCCCGGGCATGACGGTCGGGATTGCGGTTATGCCCTTTTTGAATTCCCAAACAGGCTCTTAGACCTTGCAAGATGTTTCATTGCTCAAGACTGCATTGCGACCGGCCGTCATTCAATCATAAGGAACTCCCCCCGCCGATCTCTCCAACCACCAAGGTGGCAGCACCCGCAGGAGGCCCTTCCTTCTGGCGACGACGCCAGCCTCATGAATGACACTCTGACCCAGCTCTCTCGCCCTCCGAAGATAGACAGGATGGGCAGGCAGTTCCGCGATGCTCGTCGCCTGCGGCCGCGCGACACCCGACAGAGCGGTTCAGGATCCTGACAGCCTCGGACGAACGAGACCTGCGATCTCGTCCAGAATCGCGGGGTCGTCGATAGTCGCGGGGATGCTCCATTGCCCATCGTCAACGATGGATTTGATGGAGCGCCGCAGGATCTTACCCGAACGGGTCTTGGGCAGGCGCGGCACCACGATCGCGATCTTGAAAGCCGCCACTGGGCCGATTTTCTCCCGGACCAGACCGAGCACCTCCCGCTCGATCTCCTCGTGCAGGCGGTCGACACCTGCCTTTAGAACAACGAAGCCGCACGGCACCTCGCCCTTCAGGCTGTCCTTCACCCCCACGACCGCGCATTCCGCGACCGCTGGATGGGAGGCGACGACCTCCTCCATCCCGCCCGTGGAGAGGCGATGGCCGGCAACGTTGATGATGTCGTCGGTGCGACCCATGATGTAGAGATAGCCGTCCTCGTCCCTGAAGCCCGCGTCCGACGTCGAATAGAACCCAGGAAAGTCTTCGAGATAGCTCGTCCTCATTCGATCGTCATGCCCCCACAGGGTGGGGAGATTTCCGGGCGGAAGCGGCAACCGGATGATGATGGAGCCCATCACGTCCGGCCCTACCGGCTGGTGCGTGTCGTCCACCACCAGCACGTCATAGCCGGGCATGGGGACTGTGGGTGAACCGTGTTTCACCGGCAGTATTCCAAGGCCAATGGGATTTGCAGCGATGGGCCAGCCGGTTTCCGTCTGCCACCAATGATCAATCACCGGCACCTTGAGCATCTGCTCGGCCCACTGGACCGTGTCCGGGTCGGCCCGCTCACCGGCAAGGAACAGGGATCTGAGGCTGGAGATGTCGTGGTGTTTCAGATGCGCTCCGGACGGGTCCTCCTTCTTGATGGCGCGCAAAGCCGTGGGCGCGGTGAAAAGGCTCACCACCTTGTGCTCGGCGATCACCCGCCAGAAGGCGCCGGGATCCGGCGTTCCCACGGGCTTTCCCTCATAGAGCAGGGCCGTCGCGCCATGGAACAGCGGGGCATAGGTGATGTAGCTGTGCCCCACCGCCCAGCCGATGTCCGAGGCAGCCCAGAAGACTTCGCCGGGTGCGATCCCGTAGATGTTGCGCATGGTCCAGTGGAGCGCCACCAGGTGCCCGCCATTGTCCCGCACCACGCCCTTGGGAACGCCCGTGGTCCCGGAAGTGTAGAGGATGTAGAGCGGGTCGCTCGCGCGCCGCTCGACGCACGGCGCGCGCCGGCCGGCGGTCCGCGCCTTGGCGACCGCCTCGACCCAGTCATGATCCCGAGAGGCATTCATGTCCGCCGGACTCTGCTCGCGCTGCAGGAGCAGGACGGTGTCCGGCTTTGCTGCAGCCAGACCGATGGCGGCATCCAGCAGCGGCTTGTACGGGACGATGCGCCCTGGCTCGATACCGCAGGAGGCCGTAAGAACGGCCCGGGGCGTCGCGTCGTCGATACGCTTGGCAAGCTCATGAGCGGCAAATCCGCCGAACACCACGGAATGCACCGCGCCGATACGTGCGCAGGCCAGCATGGCGAACACGGCTTCCGGGACCATCGGCATGTAGATCACCACGCGATCGCCAGCACCGATGCCAAGATCTTCAAGGACGGCGCCCAGTACCGCGACCTCGTCTTGCATCTGCGCGTAAGTGAAGCGTCGGACCTGCCCGGTCAGCGGACTGTCATAGATCAGCGCCACCTGATCGCCGCGCCCGGCCTCCACATGCCGGTCGAGGGCATTGAAGCAGGTGTTGCAGGTCGCGTCCGGAAACCACGTCCCGTAGACACCAGAGGCGGGATCGAAAATGGTCCGAGGCGGCTTGATCCAGGCCACCTCCCCGCTCGCCTCCCGCCAAAAGGCTTCCGGCCAGGCGCGCCAGCGCGCATAGACCTCTTGGTATCGGCTGTCCATGGGGCGTCCCTCTGTGGTTCTTCTATGCTGGACGGATCACGCGTCGGTCCCGAGGAAGCGGGCCGGGTTCCGGCGCGTGACGAGATCGCGGACCTCATCGGAAAAGCCCGCTGCGGCGAGGCTGCCAAGGGGATCGCAATCCTGGATGTCGAAGGGGTGGTCAGTACCGATGAGCAGGCGGTCCGGGCCGAACACCTCGGCGAGATGGCGCAGCGTCGGCGCGTCATAGACCAGGGTGTCAAAATAGAGCCGCCGCGCGATCTCTCTCGGCGCCTCCGCCATCAGCGCGCCGATGGGCTTCAGGGTCTCCCAGCCGTATTGCAGGCGCGGAAGGAGGGAGGCGAATGCGCCGCCGCCGTGGCTGAAGGCGATCTTCAGCCGGGGGTGACGCGAGAGGATGCCTCCCGTCATCAGGCTCGCCACCGCGAAGGCCGTCTCGCAGGGAAAGGAGACGACGGCCTTGAGCAGGGCCGGTCCCACCAGCCGCTCGTCGCCCACCGGATGAAGCGCATGGACGAACACCGCCGCCCCGAGGCGCTCCGCCTCGGCGAAGAGCGGCGCGAAGCGTGCGTCGCCGATGGGAACGCCGTTCACGTTCGTGCCGATCTCGATGCCTCGAAAGCGGCCATCGCGCATCAGGGCTTGCAGAACCTCCACGGCGCGATCCGGCGCCTGAAGCGGCACCATGCCGAGCCCGACAAAACGACCGGGCCGGGCGTCCACCATATCGGCGATGGAGCCGTTGACCACCTCGGCCATAGCCACCGCGTCATCCGCCTCGAACCAGTAGGACAACAGTTCCGGCATGGGGGACAGCGCCTGCACCGCGATGCCGGCGGCGTCCATGTCGGCGATCCGCCGCGCCGCGTCCCAGGAGGCTTCCGACACCGTGCGGAAGACGTTGCCGCGGATCATGATGTGCCGGTGACCGCACCCCACGGGGCACATGGACGGCCAGGCGTGATCCGCGTGCCGGCCGGCATAGCGGGGAAAATCGGCCGGCACCACGTGGGCGTGAATGTCTACGGCGCCGGTCATTGCCCGGCGCCCGCCCGCATATCCAGCGCCACATCGACGATCATGTCCTCCTGGCCGCCCACCATGCGGCGGCGGCCGAGTTCGGACAGGATTTCCCGCGTGTCCACGCCGTAGGTCTGCGCGGCGTTCTC
>NZ_VTTL01000016.1 GCF_008364685.1 Xanthobacter oligotrophicus | reverse complement strand
TTCGCACGCGTGCCCGGGCCGGCGGACTTCGAGGAGATGGAGGCGACGATCTCCCCGTAGACGAGGCGCTTCACCGCGCGCTTCACGGCATAGACCATGGGAATGGTGGCCTGGCCGCCGCACGTGACCATGTTCACGTTGGGCTCTTCGAGATTGGCATCGCCATTGATGGCCGGGATGGTGAAGGGACCGATGGCCGCCGGGGTGAGGTCGATCACCTTCTTGCCGTCCTTCTGGAGCAGCGCATTGTTGGTGATGTGGGCCTTGGCGGAGGTGGCGTCGAACACCACGCCGATCTCGGCGTAATTGGGCAGGCGGCGCAGCCCTTCGATGCCCTCGTGGGTCACCGGCACGTTGAGCCGCGCCGCGCGGGCGAGGCCGTCGGACTTGGGATCGATGCCCACCATGGCCCCCATCTCCAGGTGCCTCGACGTGCGCATGATCTTGATCATCAGGTCGGTGCCGATATTGCCCGACCCGATGATGGCGCAGGAAATCTTCTTCATGAATTGGTCTCCGCGGCAAACGACACCCGGACCGAGCCGAGGCCAGCGATGTGGGCTTCCATCCGACGGCCCCACTCAACCCGCACCATGGGGCCGAGGGCCCCGGACAGGATCGTGTCCCCTGCCTTGAGGGGGCGGCCCATTCGGGCCATGGTCCGCGCCAGCCAGAGCGCGGCGGATATGGGACTGCCGAGGCAGGCATGGCCCGCGCCGGACGAGACCTTCTGGCCGTCCGCCTCGAACGTCATCTCGCAGCCGGAGACATCGAACGCATCGAGCTTGCGCGGCGACGACCCGAGCACGTAGAGCGCAGACGAGGCGTTGTCGGCGATGGTGTCGACGATGCTGATGCGCCAGTCGACAATGCGGGAATCCACGATCTCGATGGCCGGCAGAGCGAACTCCACCGCGCGGATCATGTCGGCGACGGTGATGTGCTCGTCCGTCAGATCCCGGCCGAGGACGAAGGCGACTTCCGCCTCCGCTTTCGGCTGGATGAGCCTGCCCGGCCGCACCTCGCCGCCGTCGGGCACCGCCATGTCGTCGAGCAGGACGCCATAATCGGGCTGGTCGACGCCGAGCTGCTTCTGCACCGCCACAGAGGTGAGGCCGATCTTGCGCCCCACCACCCGGCTGCCGGCCGCCTCGCGCCGCCGCACGTTGATGTCCTGGACCGCATAGGCCTTGTCTAGGTCACCCGTGCCGATGCGGCTGTGGACCGGCTCCAGGGGACGGCAGCTTTCGCCGGCCGCATGAAGGAGGTCGGCGACCTCCTGAAGGGATGTGGTCATGGTCTGCCCCCGGTTAGGCTGCGAAGAAGTCCTGGACGAGACGGATGAAGTCCTTTGTCTTCTCGATCTGGGTCCAGTGGCCGCACTGGCCGAAGACGTGGAGCTGGGACCTGAGGATGAGCTGGTGCAGCCGCAGTGAGGATTCGAGCGGAACCACAAGATCTTCCCGCCCGTGGATGATGAGGGTCTCGTTCGGCAGCTTTTGCAGTTCCTCCTCCGGCGTCGCCAGCGCGTCGAGCCAGCGCTGGCGTGGCGCCGGGAACATGGCGGAAAACGCCTCCTGAAAGCCGGGGCGGATGCTGGCCTCGTAGCGCAGCTTGGCCAGTTCGTCGGTCACCAGCGTGCGGTCGTAGGCGAAGATGTCGAGCAGGCCCTTCATGGCCTCGATGGAGGGGTCATAGGCCCACACCGCTTCCAGTCCCTCGGTGACCGGCCAGCTCAGGCCGGCGCTGCCCATGAGCACGATCTTGCCGACTCGATCGGGATGGCGCAGCGCGAAGGCGAGCGAGATGGCCCCGCCGAAAGAATTGCCGATGAAATCCGCCCGCGAGATGCCGAGTGCATCCAACAGGTCGGCAACCTGCTGCACCCAGATGTCCTTGGTGTAGCTGATGCCGTCCGGCCGGTCGGTGTAGCCAAAACCAGCCATGTCCGGGGCGATGACGCGCATCGACTTTCCGAACTCCGGAATGACAAGCCGCCAGTTGGCCCAGGCAGTGACGCCGGGACCTGACCCGTGAATGAGGACAACGGGCCTGCCGGCGCCGACATCATGGCAATTGGTGTTGAAGGCCCCCGTCTTTACGAACGAGGCCATTTCCGGAGTATGGACCGTCAAAGCATTCCTCCTCATCGGTGGCGGCTCCTCGGGGCGCGTGGCGGCGCCTGGATGAGCCAAGACAGACAAAATTCTCCCGCTCTTCGCCGGCCTGCCGGGAAGGTTCGTTCTCCGCGCTCGAAATCCTCCCGGGACGACCGACGAAAATCGCCGCCGATCAGGTCAGGTCCCCGGGATCAGGCCGCCCGGCCGCGCACCCCACATGCAGAAGCTCGTCGGCTCGAGACCGAACTGGCGCGGGCGGTGGGTCGCCTCGTCCTCGATCTTGCCGACGCCGCAGGAATATTCGAACACCATGTCGTCCGGCCCCTTGAAATAGAGAAACCGCGCCCCGGACGTGGGGTGGCGGCCCGGGCCGAAGACGATGGGCACCTTCAAATTGCTGAGATGATAAAAAGACTTCTGAACATCATCGATGGTTTCCACCTGATGATTAATATGCTGAATGCCAGCGCGCTGCGACTTCACCAAGGCCAGCGTGTGATGGATGGCATTGATGCGCATCAGGGGGATATCGCTGATCCTGTCGCTGACACGCGCATTGCACACATTGGTCCAGAATAACTCGTCCCGCACCACGTCGGTCGAGTAGAGCCCCACATGGTTGAAGCCGGTGATGCCCGCGTCACGACCGGGGAAGTAGCGCCGCCCGCTCAGCGCCGGTCGGGTGACCAGCTCGACACGGTTGCCGGTGGGATCCTGGAACGCGATGAAGGACCTGACGCAGCGCTGCTCCGCCTCCTCCGCGGTGCCGCGGCGCACCGGATGACCCATGCGATCGAGCGCGTCTGCCGCGCCGGTCAAGGCGTCCTCGTCGTCCACCTCGAAACCCACGACCTGCTCGCCGGGGTCGCCCTCGAAATAGCACAGCGAATGGGCACGCTGGTCGGAACGCAAATAGAGGGCCCCCCTGGTCCGCGCGCCCACATCCAGGCCGATGACGCGAGTCGAGAATTCCTCTGCCTGAGCAAGGTCTCGCGTCCCGAGACGGACATATGTCAGGTCCCTCAACTGGATCATAACGACCTCCTTTTTTCAGTGCGATGGGGTGGCGCCGGAGAACTCGGCGACATCCGGGCAGGTGCTGCCCCATGCGCACAAGCCTTCCGGGTTGGGGGCGAACTGCCGCGCCCGACGGGGCGCCGCGCCATCGCGGATCATCTCGGTCGCAAACGTGATGATCAGCCCCTCTGGGCCGGCGAGATGCAGGAACGCCTCCCCTGAGGCGACGTTCCGTCCCGGACCCTGGAGAACTCGCACCTGGCGCTGACCCATGAAGTAATAATTCTGCATCAGAAGATCGAGGGATTCCACTTCCAGAACCACATTCATAATTCCGGCGCTGGCCGAAGGATAAAGTGCCAGCCGGTGGTGCATCTCATCCATACGAATATAGGTGATGTCGCCCACCCGATCCGCCACGCTGGCTCCGAACAGGTCGCACCAGAATCGGGTGTCGGCGCTCAAGTCCGTGCTGCGCAGTCCGGCGCCCTGAAGACCGACGACGCCGCAGTCCCGGGTGGGAAAGAAGCGGCGCGCGGTCAGGCGCGGCCCCAGCACCAGTTCGATGGCGTTGCCGGAAGGATCGCGTGTCAGGATCGCGCCACGCACCTCCCGTGCGGCACATGCGTCCGCATCAGCGATGGCATAAGCAATGCCGGCGCTCCTTAGGGCCTCTACAGCCCGCTCAAAGGCGGCCTCGTCACGAAGCTCGACGCCGAGGCTCGCCTCGGCATCCGGCTGAGGGAGAAAAACCAGCGCGCGAAAGCGCGCGTCGATGCGAAACCCAGGATCGCCCTGCGGTGTGTCATTGCGTTCGAGGCCGCAGATTTCCGACGCAAAATGCGCACTGGCGGCGGGCTCGCCGGTGGGCAGGCGCACATAAGCGATGCAGTGAACGAGCGGCGCGCTCATGACCCTGCGCTCCCCTTGCGCGCACGGACCGTGCCCTCTACCTGGCCCTCGGCCCGCGACTGGAGCAGGAGCAGCACCATGTCCTGCCACAGCTCGATACACTTGTTCTGCCAGTCCGGCTGGTCATCCCACAGGCGGCGCACCGTGAAGCCGCGGATGATGCACAGCGTCAGCGTCAAAAGCTCGCCATTGAGATCATCGGGAATACCGGCGGCGACCATCGCATCCCGCCAGGCATCCTCGAGCGGCAGCCGCGAGGCCCGCGAAATCTGAAGAACCTCATCGCGAACCTGAGACGATTGCGTTGAAAACACAATATTAATGGCAACGAGAAAGGCTTCGCTGAAGAAGAACGCCTTTGCATCCTCGATGAGATCGCCGAGAACCTCCCGCGCTGCGTTGTGCGATGCCGCCCTTTGACGCCCGGCGCTGGCCGCCTGCGAAAACGCGTGCTCGATCAGAGCGACCACCAGCGCATCCTTGCTGGGGAAGTGATGCAGCTGCGCGCCCACCGACACTTGAGCTTCGCGCGCCACGTCGGCCACCCGCAGTTCCGCATAGCCCTTTCGGACGATGAGCTGCGCCGCAGCGTCCAGGATCCGGCGCCTGGTTGCGTCACTTCGTTCGGCCTGGCCGCGACGGGCAGGCCCGCGACGCGAACGCCCGTCCGCAGGCGCGTCAGCCTCGACGCTCGCGGAAAGTGGGGCCTCCATTGCCTCAGACTTCGACATGGATGATGCCATTCTCGATGTGGACAGGGTAAGTCTTCAGCGGAAGCTCGCACGGCATGCCCATCGCCGCTCCGGTGGTTACGTCGAAGGTGCCGAAGTGCCAGCTGCACTCAACGACCGCGCCGGTGAGGCTCCCCTCCTCGCTGAGGGACACCGCGCCGTGCGAGCAGCAATCGTCCGTCGCATAAATGCGACCCTCCACATTGTAGAGCGCGATCGCCGTCCCGTCGGGCAGATGCGCCTGGCGCATCTCCCCCACCTCAAGCTCCTCGGCCGGAAAAAAAGCGACCCGTTCAGCCATTTCAACTGTTGCCTCTGCAAAAAGCCCCAACTGTCGCCCTGCGGGGCGGCGAAGGCCCAGACCATCACCAGGGTCAGCCCGTTCGCGCCGCGGCGGCTCGATTGGACAGACCGCGATCGGTCACAGCATTGTGCTGCCGCCATTGACGCTGATGACCTGTCCCGTAACGAAGCTCGCTTCCTCCGAAGCGAGATAACTCACCATGGACGCCACCTCTTCCGCCTCCGCGGCCCGGCCCATGGGAATGACGCTCAGAAACTTCGCCGCGAGTTCCGGCGCCTTTTGCACGAAGACCTGCAACTGCTCCGTGTTCACCGCGCACGGCGAGACCGTGTTGATGGTGATGCCGGAGGTGGCGAACTCGCGTGCCAAACCAGTGGTCAAGGCGTGCACGCCGCCCTTGGCCGCGTTGTAGACAGCATGGTCCCACAGTCCATTGCGGACCGAATCCGCGCCGAGATTGACGATGCGCCCATAGCCCTGACGCTGCATGACGGGCAGCACGTGCCAGCACGCCCACAGGGTGGTCCAGAGATTGCGCTCCACCGTCGCCTTCAATGTCTCCGGCGTGTGGCTCAGGAAGGGGCGGATGATCCCGCCCCCAGCATTGTTGACGAGGACGTGGATCGTGCCGGAGGCCGCGCTCGCGACCTCGATCAGCCGGGCGCTGTCCTCCTGACGGGAGAGATCGCCTGGCACAGCCACCGGCTCCACCTCGCAGATCTGTGACAGCCGTGCCCTGGCCGCCGCGAGGGAATCCGCATCGACATCGGACACCACCAGCGACGCCCCCTCGCGGGCAAAGCGCTCCGCGATGGCGAAGCCGATGCCCCGGGCCGCGCCGGTCACCAGCACGACCTTGTTCTGAAAGCTCTTCGACATAGGTACGCCTGGCCTCGCCCGCGTCAGAGGATGAAACTGACGCGCCCCTGGGGGCGCAGCCCGTCGGAACTCAGGATCGAGCGCTTCTCCTTGATGCGAAGCTGCCCGTCCCTGACCGCGAGCCGGTAGAGGCCGGTACCGACATAGCTGTCGGTAATCCCGTCCTTGGAGCGATAGGTGATGAAGGCGCAACTGACGCGCAGTTCATCCTCGCTGCGCCCGGTGACCCGCACGTTGCTCACGAGATGACGCAGCCGCGAGCGGGGAAATTCCGCGTGCGCCGTGCGCTTCATCAGGCGCTTCACGCGCTCGCCGAGGCGGAAGTGGTCGTCGGCCACATAGAAGAGATTGTTATCGGGGCTCGCGTCGGCGTCCACGTCCGTGGATGGCACGTAATAAACGCCATCGTCCGTGAACAGCTCCAGCCAGGCCGGCAGTTGCCAGGTGTCGATGAGATCGGCTTCCAGGAAGAGGAATTCCTCCACATCCGAGCGAGAGACGGTCGCCGGCGTCAGCGGGCGGTTCAGTTCCATCGTATTCATGCCTGCCCCCCGAACATGCGCCGGTTCCATTCCGTCCAGTAGCCGCGCATCTGCGCTTCATCGTCATAGGAGGGCACCGCCTTGCCCATTCCCTTGGAGATATCGTTCCAGGCCACTTCGCTGCGATTGGCGAAGCCCGCCTGGCACTGTTCGAGGGCCTCGATGTCGTCGGGGGTGGCAAATCCGCCGGGCCCGAGAAATTCGAGGAAATTGAACAGGCGCGCCTGCCGTTCCGCCGGGGCCTCATCCACCGGCGCGAAAGCCCAGGCGTTGATGCTCATGAAGTCCGGCGCGGTGGGATAGAAGGTGCGCACCGTGATCGCCATGATGTCGTTGATCACGAGGTTCGGGAAAATGTGCAGGTTGCGGTTGGTGAACGCGATGCGATCCGCGCGCTCGGTGCCGAACCTTGCCACCAGTTTCTGGTAGATGGCGTCGAGGCGCTGCTTGCCCTCTTCTCCCCAAGCCGGGATCCACTGGGCGATGGGCCTCCCCCACGGGCCGCTATATTCCGCGACACCATGGCCGTTGCCGAGGTCCCGGGCGATGCCTTCGAGCTTCACCGGCACGAGGCCGCCCGTCGTGCTCCTGAGATAGTCGAGGTAGGTCGCGTGGTTGGTGGACGCGTGATAGCCGTCGAAGCTGTTCTCCGCGAGCAGCTTCCAGTTGGCCCGGATGGAATATTCCTGCGTTCCGCCGACGACGGCCATGGCGACCTCGGACTGGTCCGCCACCAGGTCGATATATTCTTTCGCGTTGCCGAGATAATCGGGAAGCGAGACCGCGTTCTGATCGAAGCAGATGAACAGGAAACCCCGGTAACTCTCGAACCGCGGCACCGGCTTGAGGCGCGAGGTGGGACGTTGCGCAAAGCCCTCGGGGTATCCCTCCTCTCCCGGGAGGTTGCGCAGGTGCCCATCCGAACCGAACACCCAGCCGTGGTAGAAACACTGGAAGGACTTGGCGTTGCCGCTGCGCTCGCGGCATACGCGCGCGCCACGGTGGGGACACGTGTTCAGGAGAGCATGAAGCACGCCCTTGGCATCCCGCGTCAGCAGGATCGTTCGCCCGCCCACGGAGCGGGTGAGAAAATCACCGGGCTTCTTCAGCTCACTCTCGTGAGCGAGATAAAGCCAACAGGTATCGAAGATCCTCTCGCGCTCCAGCTCGAGAATATCCTGATCCGCGAACGCCCTGCGTGATACAGTGAAACTGCGCGCTGCCGGATCGTTTCTGACAATGTCTGCCTCGGTTGGCGTCAACATTCCTGGCCTCCCTATATTATCAGGCGAGAGCTTTTCTGAGATCGAAGCTCGGGTTTTCGATATTGGCCCGATCCACACGCACGCCGCTCGCGACGAGCTTGCGCAAGGCCGCCATGTCGGGGCGGCGGTTCACGGTCACCGCGCCGCGAACAATGCCCTCGTCGAGGGCAACGAGCGTAAAGCGGTCTGCGCCCACATCGCCGCGGGCAACCAGGTCGCCAACGCCCAGTTCGCCGACGACCTGAAGATTCACATCGTACTGGTCACTCCAGAACCAGGTCGGATCGGTGTAGGCGGTCGGCACGCCGGCCATGGTCCGGGCCACCGCGATGGCCTGGTTCTGCGCATTGGCCCAGGTCTCCACCCGTCGCCACCGGCTGGTGCGGGGACAGCGCTGAAGGGTGATGTCACCCGCGGCGAACACGCCCTCGGCCGAAGTCCGGCCGAACGGATCGACTTCGATTCCGCCTTCGCCCGCAAGCCCCATCTGCGCCGCAAGCCCGGCGTGTGGATCGGCGCCGACGCCTACGACGACGACGGATGCGGAAATACGAGCGCCATCCGACAACAGCAGGACGCCGTCCTCGACGCTCGAAACCGTGACACCGAAGCGAAACTCGACCCCGGCGACGCGATGACGGCGCAGCAGGAAATCGCTGGCGACGGTTGGCAGGGCTCGGACGAGGAGACTGTGCCCGGCTTCGATAACAGTGGCACTGGCACCCGCCGCCACCGCAGCCGCCGCGACCTCGAGCCCGATGACGCCACCGCCGACGAGAACCACCGCTGCGCCGGGCGCAAGGTGCGTCCGCAATGCCATCGCGTCGTCGATCGTGCGCAGGTAGCGCACCGGGACCTGCCCGGTCTCAAGGGCCGGCAGCCGCCGCGCGGACGTGCCGGTGGCAAGAAGAAGCTTGTCGTAGATGAGAGTGCGCCCGCTTTCCAGGGTCGCGGTGCGCCGCTCCACGTCGCACTCGGCCACCCTCACGCCGGAGCAGAGTTCCACGCCGAGGTCGTGCCAGGCTTCAGCCGTCTTGACGAAAGCGACCTCCCCCTTCGGCGCGAGCAGGACTTCCTTGGAGAGCTGCGGCCGCTCGTAAGGCAGGTGCGGCTCGTCGCCCACCAGAGTGATGGCCCCCTTGTGACCCGCCGTCCGAAGCGCCTCCGCGGCGCGCGCGCCGGCCTGGCCCGCGCCCACGATGACGATCCGATCACTGTCCGTGGCCAACCCGCCGTCCCGGCTCTCTCCCGAAAAAGCCTCTGCCTCAAGCGGCATATCACGCCTCCCTGACACTCTTTTTCTTTGGCGCCACCGGGGGAAGCCGGTGGGTTGCATAACTTAAATGACGTACATACGGTTTGTTTTTCAGGCCGAAGAAAAAGTAGGAGAAGTAACTTCTTGCAGCCCGCGACGACATCAAACCTCTGTCAGATCGCCGGCCGGAACTCAGATCAACCTGCGCCGGCCAAGAGCGCTGTGTGGTGATCAAAGACCCGGGCGGGTGTCCGGGTCACTGTACTTTTGTTCGGGGTGGCAGGGTCCGGCGCCTTTTTTTGGCTAGGCCTTGTGGTATGTGTCCATATAGTATGGATATCGATGCAGGCACTCTGCAGGTCCGGTGGTCGCGGCGGAGGGCGAAGGGTTTGCCCGCATCGGGGCATCCCGGAGACCGGGCCGATGCGTCGGCGCCAAGCGGTGCGGGAGACGGATATGGGCGCGATGACACGCCGCAAGGTGCATGAGCGGACGATTCTCTGCGAAGCTTTCATCCGCGACGACGGACTGCTCGAGGTCGAGGCAACGCTGCAGGACACCAAGCCCTACACCGTCCACCTGACCGAGGGCCACCTGGAAGCAGGTCAACCGCTCCACCAGATGAGACTGCGCATTGCCGTGGACGCGGACTTCATGGTGCACGAGGCGCAGGCGCAGACGATCCACTCTCCCTACCGCGTGTGTGGTGGAATCACGCCCTCTTACGGGGCGCTCGTCGGCATGCGGATCGGACCCGGTTTCCTCCAGGAGGCCCGCAAGATGCTCCGCGGCCCGCTGGGCTGTACCCACATCAC
Organism: Xanthobacter oligotrophicus; assembly: GCF_008364685.1. Lineage (GTDB taxonomy): Bacteria > Pseudomonadota > Alphaproteobacteria > Rhizobiales > Xanthobacteraceae > Xanthobacter > Xanthobacter oligotrophicus. Next base: position 58,157 of record NZ_VTTL01000016.1, on the reverse strand, counting down.
CGAACTGCTGCCCGTGGTGGCCACCACCGTGTTTCAGGCCTCATCGGCTCTCCATGCGGAGGCGGATGAAGGCAACCAGCCGGCGCATGTGCGCCGCGCCAATGCGCTCGGCCGCTGCCACGCGTTGCGCCTCGACGGGGAAGTGGTCCACCGGGACTTTCCTGATCATGCGACCGATACGACCCTTCCGAACCAGCGCTCGCCGGCTCCGACTGAGACCTGATGGCATAAAGCGATCCGAGGGCGGTCTCCCAGCTGCAGGCGGCGGACCGGCTTCACATGCGTGCCTTCGCCCACGTAACGAGGAGCGGCACCGTGCTTGACGCCGGTGCTGGCCTTTCCCAGAGTGAAAAACCATGCGGAATCCATCGAAATCATCACTGCCCGGCGCGCGCCACCAGGAAGATGCCCCGGCCGGCGGAGCCGCGAAGGAACAGCGGGCCTCCCGCGGGGCTGCGACACGCCTGTCGCAGCGCAGCAATCGCGACCTGCGCCTCGGCTTCCTGATGCACGACGTTTCCCGGATGCGCCGCCGGGCCTTCGACGAATATATGAAACCGCTGGGCGTCACCCGCGCACAATGGTGGGTCATCGCCCACCTCTCCCGCCGGGACGGAATGGTGCAGACGGAGCTGGCCACAATCCTCGACGTTGGCAAAGCCAGCCTCGGCGCGGTGATCGACCGTCTGGAAAAGTCGGGCCTCATCGAACGACGCCCACATCCTTCCGATCGCCGGGCGAAGTCGATCTTCATGACGCAGAAGGCTCGAGACCTCGTATCGCAGATGCAGGCTGCGGAGCGCGAGTACAACGATCTGATCCTGCGCGAACTGAGCGAAGCGGACCGTGACCAGCTTCTCCTTCTATTAGAGCGCGTCAAGGATGCCCTCGCCGGGCTTGCGCAGGGCGACGAGGACAGCGAGGAAGACTGACCGCGCCCCGCGCCGTTTGCGGCCGGCGTGAGCGCCAGCTTCAAGATCTAACGGCGAACGGGCAGACCCTTATGGTGAAACGTCCATATCGCCGCTTTATGCTGCCATAGGAAATCCATGTCTATGGAGCATCGGCCCGGCTGTGTATCATCGTGATCCGAACGTCGGCTCCTTCATTTCCGAGAAGAAACCCTTTCAAAACCCGATTGCATCGGACCGATGACCTACCCGCTCGAAGACATCACCGTTCTCGATCTGATCCAGATCTACAACAGTCCCTACGCCACCTATCTGATGGCGCTCGGCGGAGCCCGCGTCATCAAGGTGGAGCCCCCATCGAACGCGATGCGGCCGGGCCTCGCGGGCCGCATCCATAAGGGAGAACTCTCGTGACGGATCAAGCGAACGTGCAATGCGTGCTGGTCAATCGCCCCAAGGGCGTCGCGCAGGCGCAGGACTTCAAGCTGGTCGCGGGCGATATGCCCGATCCGGCCGAAGGCGAGATCCAGGTGCGCAACCATTTTCTCTCGGTCGAGCCCGCCATGCGTGGCTGGATCGCGGACACTGGCAATTATTCCGCGCCGGTGGGCATCGGCGAGGTGATGCGGGCGCTGGCGGCGGGCGAGGTCATCACATCCCGCCACCCTGACTACCGCCCGGGCGACTGGGTCACCGGCTGGTTCGGCTGGCAGGAGATTGCGACGGTTCCCGCCAGCAAGGTCGTGCGCAAGGTGAGGGAAAGCGATCTGCCGCTTTCGGCCTCTCTCGGCATCCTCGGCATCAACGGGGTCACCGCCCTCCTCGCCCTCACCAAGGTCGGCCAGCCGAAGGCCGGAGACACGGTGGTGGTTTCGACGGCTGCCGGCGCCGTCGGCTCAGCCGTGGGGCAGATCGCCAAGATCCTCGGGTGCCGCACGGTGGGGATAGCCGGTGGCGCGCGGAAGGTGCGCGCGTGCATCGAGGACTTCGGCTTCGATGCGGCCATCGACTATAAGGCCGGTCCCATCGATGCCGCGCTTGAGGCAGCCTGCCCGTCCGGTATCGATGTCTATTTCGACAACGTCGCCGGCGCCATCAGCGATGCCGTCTATCGTCAGCTCGCGCTGCGCGCCCGCGTCGTGGTATGCGGCACTGCCTCCGTCGCCGACTGGACCGACTGGCCGAGCGGGCCACGCGTGGAGCGTATCCTGCTGACGCAGCGCGCGCGCATGGAAGGCTTCATTATCTTCGACCATGCGGCCGACTATGAGGGCGCCGTCGCGCGCCTCGCCGGATGGGTCCGCGACGGCCGTCTCACCTATCGTGAGGACATTCTGGAGGGGATGGAGGCGTGCCCGGACGCGCTCGCCGGCCTCTATCGCGGCGAGAACGAGGGCAAGCGGCTGATCCGGCTGGTCCCGGCCTGATCCCCGCTGCCGGGATGCAGGTCCCCTCAGACCACCCTCAGGCGCCGGTGCCGCCCGTCCTGCCCCGGGAGCAGGGTGGAGGGGGTGACGCGCCGCACCTCGGCGAGGGCACCTTGCACCGGTGCGGTATCCTGCATCCCCCCGATCTGGCGGGCGACCTCCACGAGAATGTCGCGTACCGCCTTCTGGGTCGGCCCGAGCGGGCGGCTGTTCAGGCTCGCCACCGACATGATGCCACGCATGTCTGCATCAAGGTTGGACAGGTGCACGCTGAGGGCTGGTTGCGCGACATGGAGCCGTTCAGCAGCCTTCATCAGGCTGCCCGTCTCGGCCATGGCCACGAAATAACGCAGGTGGCGAATTTCCATCACTTCGAATATATCGTGAATAATATACGCCAGCGTTTCGGCTCTAAGCCCATTTTTTACGCGCGCGACGAGGAAAAATGAAGTAATACTTACCGTATTTCGTAAGGCGCCCGGGGCCTCAAGACTACAGCCGCTCGAGCATCTTGTGCCAAGACGCCTCCAGTTCCTCGCGGAACTGCGGTGCGGCGATGGAGGCAAGGGCGCCCCCTTTTTCGACAACAGAACAGCCGCGCAGATCTGCTGCGCCGAATTCGGTGACGACGATATCGATGTCGGTCCGCGGCAGGGTGGCGACCCCTGGAGCGGAGAGGGCCGGCACGATGCGGGAGCGCGTGCCGCGGGCGGCAGTCGCCGGCAGCGCGACCATGCTGGCGCCGTGCGGGCTCATCCGTGCCGCCCGGGCGAAATCAGGCGCCCCGCCCGCTCCGCTGATGGCCGCGCCGCCCGCATGCTCCAGCGCCGCCTGCCCCCAGAGGTCCACCTCGACGGCGGAATTGACGGCAAAAAAGGCCGTTAGCCCGGCGAGCGTCTCTGCCCCGTGCGTGATCTCGCATCCGGCGAGGCCGAGGCGGTTCTGCTGCCCAGCCCAACGATAGAGTTCCGGCTGCCCGACGAATACGCAGGCCCGGTGCGGCCAATCCGTGTCGAGCGCTCCGGCGCGCACGAGTTCGACGACGCCATCACCGAACATGCCACCGTGGAGGCGAAGGCCGCGGCGGCGGGTGAGGGCCTGCATCAGCGCCGCGGGAGTCTTGCCGAGCCCAACCTGTAACGTGGCCCCATCCGGAATGAAGGGTGCAATGTGCTCCGCAACGCGGCGAGAGGCGTCGTCGATCGCACCGGTATCATAGGTAGGCAGTGGAGTGTCGACTTCCGCGATGGCGACAAAATCATCCGCGGCCACGCTTTTCGAGGCGGAAAGCACCGGCGTCCCCGCATTGGCCAGCCCCACCACTTCCCGGGAACGGCGCAGGGCCAGGGGAAGAAATTCCACCGCCGGCCCCATGGAGCACCGTCCCTTTTCCGCGGGGGCGACCTGCGCGACGCACACGTCGAAAGTCAGGTCCTCGGCAAGCATGCGGGCGAAGCCGGCGTAGGAGACCGGCAGATGGCGGTATCGGCCCGCGCGCTGGGCGTTGGCAAACGCCGGCTGCATGAACAGGCCGGTGACACGCGCGGTGGGATGAAGGCTCTCCAGGTCGAGGCCGTTGATGCCGGGCACGGCGCTGGTGACGATATGGAGATCGCGCGTGCGGTCCGGGTCCGCGTTCCATGCGGCGAGCAGCGCGGAAGGCTCCCCTCCGGACCCAGCGACGAAAACGCGATTTCCCGGCCGGATCCGGTCGAGAACAGCGCGGATGCCACTCATGACGCGCCACGAACCTCTGCCGCGACGAGCACCTGGCGGGCCTGCTTCAGGTGGGGCATGTCCAGCATCTTCCCGTCCATGCCCACCGTGCCGGCGCCGCCCGCATCGGCGAACGCCTGCACCACGCGGCGGGCGAAGGCCACCTCTTCCTCGGACGGCGTGAAGGCCGCGTTGATGACCGGCACCTGGGCGGGGTGGATGGCAATGCGGCCGGAAAAGCCTTCCGCGCGCGCCGCGCGGCACGAAGCGGCAAGTCCGGCGTCATCCCGGAAATCCACATAGAGTGTCTCGATGGCCGCGACGCCCGCGGCATGGGCGGCGAGCAGCATCATCGAGCGCACCATTCGGAAGGTGAGGGCCCAGCGGCCGTCCTCGCCGAGATTCGTGCTTGCGCCGATGGCGGCGGACAGGTCCTCGGCTCCCCAGGTGAGGCCGGACAGGCGCGGTGGCGGGGCCTCCGCGTATGCGCCAAGCCGAAACGGCGCGATGGCGGTCTCGGTCGCCACGGGCAATATGCCGATAGCGCCGGGCGGCAATCCCGCGCCCGCTTCGAGGGCATCGAGATAATGACCGAGCTTGACGACATCGGCGGGTCCATTCGCCTTGGGCAGCATAATGCCGTCCGGCGCGCCGGCGACGATTGCTGCGAGGTCGGCGAGCGCAGCGCTCGTGTCGAGCGGGTTGATCCTCACCCAAAGTGCGCAGGTCCGCTTGTCGGCGGGACGTTCCGCCAGGAATGCGGCGACCTTCCCGCGGGCCGCCGCTTTGTTGGCCGGGGCCACCGCGTCTTCGAGATCAAGGATGAGCGCATCCGCGCCGGCACCGTCCGCCTTGGCAAGCTTCTTGTCGCTGTCGCCCGGGATGAAGAGGTAGGAGCGCGGGCTCATGCCGACACCGGCCGCTTTCGTTGCAGACCGGACCGGCGGCAGTGCGCCACCAGTTCACCGTGCTGGTTATAGGCGCGATGAATGAAGGTGACGACGCCCTGGTCCGGGCGCGAGCGGCTTTCGCGCAGTTCGAGCACCTCGGTTTCCACGCGAATGGTATCTCCGTGGAAGAGCGGCCTGGGAAACCTCACCTCGTCCCATCCGAGGTTCGCCACCGCCGTACCCAACGTCGTGTCGCCGACCGATATGCCCACCATGAGGCCCAAGGTGAAGGCGCTGTTGACGAGACGCCTGCCAAACTCGGTCTCGGTGCGGCAGTATTCCTCGTCGAGATGCAATTGCGCCGGATTATGTGTCATGGCACTGAACAGGACATTGTCCGTCTCCGTCAGAGTCCGCCGGATCGGATGGTGAAACACTTGGCCAACAGCCAGCTCATCGAACCATTTTCCCGCCATCGACACGCATCTCCCACTGTCCGCCGCTCGCCGCGCGTGACTTTTTTCCGTTCGTGAGCCTGAGCGACGCACGGACGACCTAACTCATAGGATTATGTTATTCCGCCAGAGCGCGCGGTTCGTTCAGCGCTTCATGGCGACGACCGAATAGCGCATCTCCGATCAGGCAATCGATCGTTGCTGCTCGTTCCAGTATTTCGCCCGCAACTCCTTCTTCGCGATCTTGCCGGTGCTGGTACAGGGCAGTTCCGCGACGATGTCGAAGCTCTTCGGAACCTTGTATCCGGCAAGCCTCGAGCGGCAGTGGTGGGTCAATTCCTGTACATCCGCGCTCGCCCCTTCCTTCAGAACGACGACAGCCTTGATCGCTTCCCCCCATTTTTCGTCCGGCACGCCGATCACCGCCGTTGCCGAGACGGCAGGATGGGTGGAGAGAGCATGCTCCACCTCCGCGGAATAGACGTTCTCGCCACCGGTGATGATCATGTCCTTCACACGGTCCACGATGTAATAAAGTCCCGCCTCGTCGCGGTAGGCAACGTCCCCCGTGGCATACCAGCCCTCCCGGAAGACCGCCGCCGTCGGCTCCGGCTTGTTCAGATAACCTGCGGAAATGGCAGGGGTGCGAATCAAAAGCTCCCCCGGCTCGCCCACAGGCATCTCACGCCCCGAAGGATCGACGATGCGGAATTCGATGAGGGGAAGCGGTCGTCCGCACGACTTGAGCTTGCTCTCGTCGGACAGGTCATGTTCCTCTGGCCGCAGCAGCGAGAGCGCGCCCGCAACTTCCGTCGCGCCATAGAATTGCATGAACCGGCAGGGCATCACCGCAATGGCGCGCTTGATGAGGCCAAGGGAAATCGGCGACCCCGCGTACATGGTCAGGCGCACGGAGCTAAAATCGGCCTTCGCCGCATCGGGGTGATCCAGCAGCATCTGGATCATGACCGGGGTCAGCACGAGCAAGGTCGGGCGGACAACCCCGAGGGCAGCGAGCGTCGCCGCCGGGTCGAAACGACGCTGGATGAAGAGGGTTAGCCCGTTATAGAGGCACTGCAGCGACAGCCCGATGCCAAGCAGATGAAAGTTCGGCAGGTTAAAAAGGAAGCTGTCGCCCTCCTCCCACAGGAAAGCGGGCTCAAGATGCTCGCACAGGCGCATACGGTTTAAGCTGCCATGGGTCAGAAGCACCCCCTTGGGATGACCAGTCGTCCCCGAGGTGTAGAGCAGGATCGCGACGTCGTCCTCGCCCACTCGTGGCAAGGGCCCGTCTTTGCCGCTCCCGGCCTGGTAGGCGTCGATCCGCCGACCCTCGCCAATGGGGATTGCGCAGGAGCCCGGCGCGACCGGTGGCAGAAGTGGCGCCAGATCCTCTTCGAAGATGATGAGACGCGGCCTTCCGTCCTGGATCACCTCGTCGATTTCCGGTGCGGCAAGACGCCAGTTCAGCGGCAGGAACGCAGCACCCGCCTTCGCGGCGCCGAACATGGCGATGAAGAAATCATCCGAATTCTTGCCAAGGTAGGCGACACAGTCCCCTCGGCCAATTCCTTCCGCAACAAGAAAAGCGGCAAAGCGTGCGGATCTTGACTCGAGTTCGACCCAGCTGGTTCCGTGCCCTTCGAACACCAGAGCAAGCGCCTCGGGCCGCCTCCGCGCGTAGTAGCTCGGAAGATCGCCCAGGGTTCGGATTTCCGGGTAAACCCACATCGTCCCGCCTCCCCGCGGCTTTTGTTCGTTCCGTCCGGCTGTTGGCTGACGCCGCGCATTGGCCGGGAACAGGCACGATATCGTTCTAAGTATTATAGTATGCTACCATACTATATGGACGGAAAAAGTCAACGCGACGACCGTCCATTCCCAAATTTCTCGATGGACCGCCTGGGCCAGAACCGAATCGGCGAAACGGCGCCATACCTGGCGGGGGATGCCGGGCACGCCCCCGCCGGGTCGCTCAGAAGCGGTAGGTGATGCCCGTCGAGACGATCAGAGGGTCCAGCTTGACGTCGGCCGTCGCGGGAAACCCCAGCAACAAGCCCGATGCATCGACCGTCAGCCAAAGCTTCTTCACGTCGACGAACAGGCCCCAGTGGCGATCAATCATGTAGTCGAAGCCGGCATGCACCGCGAGCCCCGGAGCGCCCGTGACCTTCAGGCCGGACACCGCGCCATCCATGGAATTGAAGATGATCGCATAGGTGAGACCACCACCGACATAGGGCTGGAAGTTGCCGAAATCGGTGAAGTGGTACTGCGCCGCCAGGACGGCGGGCCCGTAAGTCGCTTGGCCGATCACGCCGAACGGCGCAGCAGTTCCGGCCCCATGGAGGCTCGCGGTGGGCGGGTAGCCCCCCGTGATGGTGAAGGAAATGTTTTTGTTGAGATACCAACCCACCTCAAACATGGCTGTGTAGTTGTCATCGGCAAAAGCAGTCGCGCCCGGAACGGGTTGAGCGGCAAGTTTCAACGATGCACTCGAATCGAAGAAGACCCCGGCCGCGCCGAGCCTGATGAACCACGGAGAAGACGCCTCAGCGAGAGGGGCGGGCTCCAGCAAATCGGCAGCGCACGACAGGGATACACTTACCAACATCGTCGCCGCAGCAATGCCGGCACGAGAATAAATTAGTTTAACGCCCATTTCCCATTCCCCCCATTCCCATTTTCATTGTGGCGGACAGGTCCGCCCATGTGTCGCCGAGATCGCGCGCAATGGCCTCGATCTCGGCCCACATGCCCCGAACCCTCTTGATGGGGTCATCTTTCCGGGAAGGGCAGGACAAGCGATGCGCGGCTCCGCACCCTGGAACACGCCACAAGTCCCCGGCTCTTGCCCTGTACTTTGGGATGGGTCGGAGCAGGAAAAGCGCTCCGTGTTGTCCTGGCCACAGGCGTCGCCGCCCACCCAAGCGAATAGATTTCAGGACGAAGAAAGGCGGTGGGCGCGATTCAAATTCTCTTCGGCCAAACTTTCGTACAGTCGGCCTCCCCGCCCATCTTCCTAGACTGCACCCGTCCGCAGTGTGCCGGATCGAGGGAGGCCTATGCCGCCTCCTCCCTCGCACCTGGGCGACGGGCTCAAATATAACCTGAATATCGCGGAGGAGGCGTCATGTCGTATCTTCTTTATTACCTTCCATTCATGGTCCAACTCATCGCCGGATATGGCTTCTACATGGGCGGTGATTGGGTTTATGCGGCCATCCTCAGCTTCCCGATCCTGATGGTCATCGACATGTGCCTTCCTCGGGATCTCGCGGCGCGGAAGATCAAGAACCACTTCTTCGCGCTCGTCCCGCTCTATGTCTCGACCATCGCCGGCATTTCGCTCTATTTCATCTTCGCCTGGCGCGTGTCCCAGGGCATGACGGGATGGGAGATGCTCGGCTCGGTTGTCGGCCTCGCCTGGCTCTCGGTGGTGCCGATGGTTCCGGTCTCGCATGAACTCTACCATCAGCGCGGGGCGCTTTCGCGCTTCGTCGGCCGTGTAGCGCAGATCTGTTATTTCGACCTCACGCGTGACATCGCCCATGTCATCGGCCACCACATCGACGTGGCAACGGATCCCGATTCCGACACCGCGCTGCGCGGCGCGAACCTCTACAGCTTCACGGCCGGCGCACTGCTGGAAAGCACCCATACCTCGCTGCGGGCGGAGAGCGATGCGCTCGCGAAGCAGGGCAAGGGCCGCTGGTCCATCGGCCACCGCATCTACAAGATGATCCTCGGCCAAGCGATCATGCAGGGGGCCATCTTCCTGGTAGGGGGCTGGAAGGCGGTGTTCGCCTGCCTCGTCGCCATGATCGTGGGCCGTATCTGGGCCGAGTCCTTCAATTACTTCCAGCACTATGGCTTGATTCGCCTGCCGGGCGCTCCGATTCAGAGGCGCCACGTATGGAACCACCTGCACCCGCTGAGCCGCATCTTCGGCTGGGAGATCACCAACCACGCCGACCACCACCTCGACGCCTACAAGCCGTATTACGCGCTGGTCCCGGATGCCACCGCCGTGAAGATGCCGAGCGTGTTCGTGTGCTTCGCCGCCGCGCTGGTGCCCCCGGTGTGGGAGCATTTCATCGCCAAGCCGGCATTGCGCGAGTGGGATCTCACCAAGGCTTCGCCCGAAGAGCGCCGCCTCGCCCGGGAGCAGAATCGCACCGCCGGCTGGCCGGACTGGTTCGACGCCCCCACCAGCGGTGCCGCAGGAGTGGCCGCCGAGTGAGGCAGCCGTCCCCACGAACCAGAATCAAGGTGAGGAATGCAAATGGGTGACACGGATATCTTGTTCAAGGACGCGCCTCAGGTTGCGCCCGGGATCGCAGCACGGGCGGCACTTCTCTCGGAACCGAATGCGCCCTTCGACATCGCCGACGTGACGCTGCAGGCGCCCCGTGCCGACGAGGTGCTGGTTCGCATCGTCGGGGTCGGGGTCTGCCACACCGACGTGGTCTGCAAGGGCGCCTTCCCGTTGCCCTTGCCGGTGGTGCTCGGCCACGAGGGTTCGGGCGTGGTGGAGGCCATCGGTGCCGCGGTGAAGAACGTGAAGGTGGGCGACCACGTGGTGCTCTCCTTCGCCTCGTGCGGCGAATGTCCCAATTGCGGCAAGTTTGCCCCCGCCAACTGCTACAATTTCATGCGTGAGAACTTCTCTGCGCAGCGCGCCGACGGCTCCACGCCCATGAGCACGGACGCTCGAAGCATCAACGCCCGATTCTTCGGCCAATCCTCCTTCGCCACTCACGCCATCGCCAAGGAGCGCGACACGGTGGTGGTGCCGAAAGAGGCCCCCCTGGAGCGCCTCGGCCCACTCGGTTGCGGCATCCAGACCGGAGCTGGCGCCATCATGAACTCCCTTGCCGTCGGGCGTGGTGATTCGGTGGCAATCTTTGGCGGTGGCGCGGTGGGCCTGAGCGCGGTGATGGCGGCGAAGATCACCGGCGCAGCCAAAATCGTCCTCGTCGAGCCGCAGGCCGGGCGACGCGAACTCGGGCTGGAGTTCGGCGCCACGCACGTGATCGACCCGAAGGCGATCCCCGACGTGGCCGCGGAAATCGGCCGGGTCGCCGGAGGCATGACGCATGTGCTCGACACCACCGGCCTGCCGGTCGTGATCGCCGGCGCTCTCGATGCGCTGCTGCCGAAGGGCGTCGCCGGCATGCTCGGCTTCGCCGCGCCAGATGCCATGCTCCAGTTCAACATCATGTCGGTGCTGGCGCGGGGCATCACGATCAAGTCGATCATCGAGGGCGACAGCGACCCCCGGGCCTTCATCCCGGAACTCGTCCAGCATCACCTAGCCGGGCGCCTGCCGTTCGATCGGCTGCTGTCGATCTATCCGTTCGATGCCATCAACCAGGCGTTCGAGGACGTGGAGCACGGCAAGGCCATCAAGCCGCTGCTCAAGGTCTCCGACGTGTAAAGCTCGCCGAAAGGGGAAGCCGCATGACGGCTTCCCCTTTCTCCTGCGGCTGAACCGCAGCCTACTGCTGAAGCAGTCTCAGGGCGCGCGCCTTCGCCACGGCGGCAGTGCGGCTTTTCACGCCGAGCTTGGCGTAAAGGTTCGACAGGTGCCATTTGATAGTACGTACTGTCACGACCAGCCGCTCGGCGATCTGAGTATTGTCGTACCCCGCCTCGAGCAGGTGCAGGAGTTCGATCTCCCGCGGCGTCAGCGGTTCAACCAGACCCTCCAGGAGATCTCCGGACGATTCTTCCGATGGCGTCCCGCTGACGAGGCGCTGGATCTCCACGTACAGGGCCAGTTCCTCGCGACTGGTCAACCCGAGTTCCTTCGGCCGCGCATTCCCGATCAGATGCGCCAGGACTACCCGGCGCTCGAGAAACGGACCGAGCAGGTTGCGCTTGGCCGCCGCGCAGATGGCCCGCGACAGGTAACGCAAGGCCGAGCCCCGTGCGTTCATCCGCATATGGATCTCGGCGGCGAGCAGCAGCAGTTCGACCTGTGCCTTGCGCCGCCCTTTTTCCTGCGCCTGGCGCAACTCCGCCTGGACGAGTTCCGCAGCGGCCGCCAGATGGCCCAGGGCGGTCAGCAGGCAACCAGTGGTAAAGGCGGCCGCCGCCTTCTCCACCTCCGTGGCCGAAGCCAGGAGAGAACGCGGCCAACCGCTTCGCACATCCCATCCGAGACTGCTCGCCAGTTCCACCGCCTCTTCGAGATCCTCGCGGAGCAGATACTGGCGGACGAACTGCAGTTCGAGCATAAGACCGATGCGCTTGGGAAAAGTGCGCGCGATCTTCCTGAGGTCGCCCACCGAGAATGCGGAGTCGCCCGCGACCGCAAAGGTTGCTGCAACTTCAAGGGCAAGTCTGCTGGTGTCGGGAATCCCGTTGCGCGCAGCACGCTCCAGATTGATAGCCACCGCCTCCCTGGCTTCATCGAAGCGGCCGAGGTCGTAGAGGGCCGCAGCCCGCACCACCGCGACGATGGATGCGATGCTGGCTGTCGGGGCGATTTCTCGCCGCGCGATGCCCTCCAGCTCCAGCATCCGCTCTTCCGTAGCCGCCGGGTTGCCCTGGGCGAGGTCGGTCATCGCCGCGATCGTTTCCACCCAGCACCGCCCGTAAACGGTGGGGGAACGAGCGATCGTGCTGTGCGCCGTGAGAAGGATGTTGCGTGCCTCGGCAAACTGGAAGGCCGGCAGCAGGGCGAGCGCGCAGGCTCCAGCCGCCGCCGAGACGTCAAACGGATCGCCATCCGCATGGGCCTTCAGCCACGCCTCCGCATCCGAAAGCACGACACCAAGCGAATCGAGATGCAGGGCCGCGAGGACCGTCACGAGATCGAGCCGTGCCGCGAGGTCGCGGGCGAGGTCACTCGGGGGACCGAGTTCGACCTGCTGCAGCGCACGCTTGGCCTCGTCGCGCGCCGCCTCGTACCGCTGCTCGAACAGCAGCGACCAGACATACCAGAAGGTGGCGTGAACGCCCCGGACGACCCCCGCCTGATCGCTGCGCTCCAACCATTCAAGGAAGGCCGAGGTATCACCTTGGTCGCGCACCAGCAGGCAGGCCACCTGATCCAGCAATCCGCTGGCCATACCAAGATCATTTGCGCCGATGGCGAGTTCCAGGGCCCCGATGCAATCCCCCTTCTTGGCGAGCCATCGGGCGGCAGACAGATGGACCTCCACCCGACGCGACGCTGGCAAATGTCGCCGAGCCTCCTTGATGAGGAATTCCCGGAGCAGCGTGTGGAAGCGGTACCACTCGCGCCGCTCGTCGAGAGGGATGATGAGGAAATTGCGTTCCACCAGAAAGTCGATCCACAACGGCGCCCTTTCGTCAGCAGTCGCCTGGAACGCCAGAGCCCGCGAAAAGCGGCGGAACCCACAGATCTCGTAGAGGAACTGGACGAGATCCGGCTCGAGGGAGGCCATCAGCCGACGCGAGAGCAGGTCGGCCACGTGCACATCGTCGCCCGACAGCAGCTCGATGCCACGGTCGAGCTGCTTTTCATTGTCGACGATGAGTTGAAGCAACCGCACCGCCGCCGGCCACCCCTCGGTGCGCCGCACCACGGCCTCGAGGGCGGGCGTATCAATGGGGGGGAGACCTGCCTGAGCGAACAACTGCGCAGTGGCGCAACGATCAAAGGTCAGGTCGGCGGTCTTGATCGTCCGCACCAGACCTTCCAGTTGACCCCTGGCAGTATTGAAGGGCACCGGCGTCGAGGCCGAGGATACGAGAAGGATGACGTTTTCCGGTGTGTGGAACACCAGGTGGTCGATGAAATCCCCCACATTGTCGTGGCAGAAGTCAATATTGTCGATAAAGATAGCAACGTTGTCGACCTGCTGCTCCAGATGAGCGCGAATGCCGTCCATGCGATCAACCGCATCGGTTGCCGGCAGCGACGCAGTCAACACCCACCCGGGAGTGAGAACGCCGACAGCCGCTTCCATCTTACTCAGCACGGCACCGAGACTGGTGTCCCGTTCCTCCAGACCGATCCAGATGCACTCTATGCCCAGACCGCTATAGTGGTGATACAGTTGAGATAAAAGAACAGTCTTGCCATACCCTGGTGGCGCCACCAGGGTCGTGATCTTCCTTTGTTCCCATGGCGAAGACAGCGAGCGATACAGCGACGTTTCGACGGGCACGAATGTATAGATCGGCGCCCGGGATGCGCCCTTCGTGGTGCCAACCCGCCGGGCGTCCACTTCCAGCTTCGAACTCTGGCGGGAAGAGGCAATAGGCGGCCTTTCGCCCTGCGGTAGAGCGATGCTCTCCCGCCGGAAGGCGATATCCCTCATCGGCGCGTTTCCTCGTTATCCGGCTTTTTGCCGTTTAATCAATTATCTGCCTGAAATGTTAGGCCCAGCCCGGACTAAAGTACAGGGTCGCGCCACGGATCAAGGAACCGACGAGGCGAGCAGGTGGCCGCGCCGATCACGACAATGCCTCCACACGCCTCGCCATGGCGAGGCCCCACGGGATGTCTTCAAATGCCGTGCCCATGTGGACCCCAGGAGTTGCCGGGTTCCGCTCACAGGCGAAGACGTCCTCCCATGTCGGCGCCATTGCTTCACGCGACGCAGTACCCGCTCCAGCGGAAACGCGTCAGCGGGCCTGCGCCAGAGTTGGCTCCCCACTGGACGTCGGATGCGGGCGAGAATCGGTGAACTTGTCATAGTGGACGTTACCGATGTCGACCCCCGCTTTCGTGAGCACCGTCACCGCATGGTCGATCATGGGCGGGGGGCCGCACATGTAGGCATGGGCGCGCGGGCTATCCTCGCCCAGGACGGAGGGGAGAACGCCCTCCAGCACATCGGTGACGAAGCCGCGGTGCCCGGACCAAGTCGACTCCTCCGGTTCGGCGCTCAGCACGGGGACGAACCGAAAATCGGCGAGCCAGGTCTGCGCCAACGTCTCAATCTCCACCGTTTTGTAGAGGTCGGCACGAGTCCTCGCGCCGAACAGCAGAACGCAGGGTCGCCGGATGTTGTTCTTGCGCGCATCCAGCAACAAACTCATCAACGGAGCGAGGCCGCTGCCGCCGGCGACGCAAACCATGGGTCCGTCTCCAGGGCGGAGAAAGAAACCTCCGTGCGGCCCTTCCACTTCAATGGGAAGCGCATCAAACGCACCCGCGAACAGGGGTTCGGTGAAGGCGCCGCCCGGCGTCCGCCGGATGAAGAACGACACCTCCGAGCGCCCCGCGCGCTCGGGCGGGTCCGCAAAGGAATAGGAACGGGGTGGCACGTCGCCGACACGCAGGGTCGCGAACTGCCCGGCCACATAGCGCATGGGCCGGTCGAGCGCTACCGTTACGGCGAGAATGTCTTGGGTGAGAGGCGTCCTCGCCGTCACTTTGCCATTGAAGGTTTCCGGAGGGGGCGCATCGGCACCCGCAGCGTCCACCTCAAGCACGGCATCCGAGGTCAGCTTGGTCTGGCATGCGAGGATATAGCCCGCATCCAGCTCCTCCTTCGAGAGCGTGTAGCCGAAGTTCATGGCCGGCTTGATGGTGCCCGACACCAGGCGACACTTGCACGATGCGCAGGTTCCCACGGTACAGCTGTGCGGGAAGGCTAAACCCGCCGCGAGGGCCGCCTCCAGGAGTGTCTGCTGCGGCGGTACCTCGACATCGATACCGAAGGGAAGAAGCCTTGCAGTCTTCGCCTCGGCAGCCCCGAACCATTTTTTCCAGAAACCGGCCATGGCAACAATGTCTCTTGGCCACGCGCCGATCAGCTTGCATCGCAAGCTGATCGGATAGCGTGTTCTCTTTCTTAGAGTTGAGAGACGGATTCACCGATCAGGCCCGATCCAACCCGATCGGATCCGGCTCTAGCGGGAGATGGCTGCGGAGAGGAACTGCCGCATGGCCTCGCCGAACGGCGGGCGGATCATGTATTCAGCTTCGATCATCTTGCTCTGGCGGTAGATGGAGCGGGCGTGGCTGAAGTTCAGGAAACCCGCCTTGCCGTGATAGGCCCCGCTCCCAGACGGGCCGACCCCGCCGAAGGGGAGGTTTTCGGCGAAGGCGTGGGTCATCACGTCGTTCACCGTCACGCCGCCGGAGCGGGTGCGGTCGAGGACGCGCTGCTCTTCCTCGCCGCCACCGAAATAATAGAGGGCGAGCGGCGTGGGCTTGCCGTTGACGTAGGAAATCGCCTCGTCGATCGCCCCATAGGTACGCACCGGAAGCAGCGGTCCGAAGATCTCGTCCTGCATGATCTTCATGTCGTCGGTGGCGCCGATTACCAGCGTGGGCGGTATCCGGTAGGAATTCACGTCGAAGGATTCGCCCGCGGGATTCAGCTCGACGAGAGACGCGCCTTTCGCCCGGGCATCGGCCAGATAGCCCTGCAGGCGGTCGAAGTGACGCGCATTGATGATCGAGGTGTAGTCCGGATTGGCTGCGAGCGTCGGGTACATGGCCGCGATCGCCTTGGAAGCCTCCTCGACGAAGCTGTCGACGCGGCCATCCGGCAGAAGCACATAATCCGGCGCAAGACAGATCTGGCCGGCATTCAGGCTCTTGATGGTCATGATGCGCGCCGCGGCATCGGCGATCGACGCGTCGGCGGAGACGATCACCGGGCACTTGCCGCCCAGCTCCAGGGTCACCGGCACCAGATTGTCGGCCGCCGCGCGCATGATGTGCTTGGCCACCGAACCACCGCCGGTAAAGAGCAGGTGGTCGAACGGGAGGCTGGCGAAGGCCTGTGCCACGTCGGCGCCACCCGTCACCACCGCGATCTCGGACGGGTCAAAGGCGGACGCCACCATGCGAGCCATCAGCGCCGACGAGACGGGGGTGAACTCGGACGGCTTGATCAGGCAGCGGTTTCCCGCCGAAACGATGCCGGCGAGCGGAGCGAAGGTCAGGTTGAAAGGAAAATTCCAAGGGCTCATCAGGCCCACCACACCAAGCGGAACGTGCTCCACGCGGGCCTCGGCATCGGGGAAAATGCCTTCATGGAGCTCGGGCCGCATCCATTCGGCGACGCCGGCCTTGGCGAGCTTTAGGGAGCTGACGACGGCGAAGACATCCGCCATCAGGGTTGCTTCGCGACTGCGACCGCCGAAGTCCTCGTTCACCGCATCAGCGATCTCGGACTGGAAGTCCACCATCAGCCCGATGAGCCGGTCAAGCCAGTCCACCCTCTGCGCGGCGCTCAGCGCGCCCGCCGCGAGATGCGCGGCGCGCTGACGCTCAAGAAGTCGCCGCATGTTTTCATGCACATCCATCAGCGTTCCATTCCCCAACGTGGCGAGTACGTTCATCTTTCTTCCCTCGCTCGAATTATTGGCTGTCTGAAAATCCCCACCCGGCCTGTGATGACCCTCCAAACCTTGGCGGCGAAAGCTCAGCATCGCCCCTTTCGCCCGGCGTGCGGCATCGCCTTGCCGGGCGCGCGCAAACCTCCGCCCTCCCGAGGGGGCCGGCGACCGAACTCGAAGCGCCCGGCGATAGGGAATTATGACGGGGCGCGGGGGAATTCAGCCCCGGACCTAAGTACGGCTGGAACGGCGAATCCGTCTCTCATCAAAGAGGTGGAAAGCGCTTCAGGCGTGACGGAAACGCGCCGGCCGCTTCTCGCTAAACGCCAGCATGCCTTCCTTCTGGTCCGCGGTGGCGAACAAAGCATGGAACACCCGGCGCTCGAACAGAAGCCCGTCCGAAAGCCCGACCTCGAAGGCACGGTTGACGCTCTCCTTCGCCGCCAGGAGAGACGGCTTGCCGTAGCTGGCGATGGTCCGTGCCGCCTCCATCGCCTCCGCGAGGTGGCGCTCCACGGGCACCACGCGCGACACCAGACCCGCCTGATCGGCTTCCCCGGCGGTGATCATGCGGCCGGTGAGGATGAGGTCCATGGCCTTGTATTTGCCAATGGCACGGGTGAGGCGCTGCGAGCCGCCCATGCCTGGAATGACGCCGAGCTTGATCTCCGGCTGGCCGAACTTCGCCGTCTCGCTGGCAATGATGAGGTCGCACATCAATGCGAGTTCGCATCCCCCGCCAAGCGCGAAACCGGACACCGCAGCAATGAGGGGCGTGCGGCAGCGGCCCACCGCGTCCCATCCGGCGAACCAGTCTTCAAGCAGCATCTCGACGGCGCTGCGCTCGGCCATCTCCTTGATGTCGGCGCCGGCCGCGAACGCCTTCTCCGACCCGGTGATGACGATGGCGCCCACCTCGATGTCGCGGTCGAGCGCGGTGACGGTCGCCGCCAGGATCCGCATCACCTCCGAGTTGAGCGCATTGAGCGCCTTGGGCCGGTTGAGGCGGATCAACGCGACGCGCCCGTCGCGCGCGACGAGGACCGGCGCCTCCCCGACGGGGTCTGTGCTCGATGGATCGGACATGTCTACTCCCCTTTATCTGTGGCGGGCGTCTTCAGCGCCCTTCGAAGGCTGGCTTCGTCTTCCCCTTCACCGCGCCCATGCCGTTCCAGGCATCCTCCGTCTGCACGCAGCGCACCATCGCGTGCGCCTCCTGCTCCAGCTGGGCCTCCAGACTCCGGGTCGGGCTGTCGAGCAGCAGCGCCCTGATCTCGCCAAAGGCCCGGGTCGGTCCATCAGCCAGCTTCTGTGCCAGAGCGAGCGCCTCTATTTGAAGCCTGTCCTCCTCGACCACGCGGGTTATGAGACCGGCTTCTCGTGCGGCCTGTGCGCTCCAGGTCTCGTTCAGCATCAGAAATTCCGCCGCCCGCCGGGGGCCGACGCGCCGCGGCAGGTAGTGGGAAGTGCCTGAGTCGCCGCAGATACCGATCCCGGTGAAGGCGGCATAGAAGGCGGCCCCCGGCGCCGCGAGCACGAAGTCGGCCGCCGCCGCCAGCGCCACGGCCCCGCCGGCTGCCAGGGCATGCACGGCCATGACCACCGGCGCGCGCATGCGGGCGAAGCGTGCGACCCCCATGTGCAGGTTCGCCGTGGCGGAGAGAACGAAGCGCGGCAGGTCGGCCCGGTCCCGCGTCAGGGATTGCAGGTCGCCGCCGACACTGAAGAAGCGTCCCTTGGCGTCGATGAGCACTGCGCGAACAGCGGGGTCGCTCGCGCACGCCGTGGCAATCGCGTTGAATTCCGCGCAGAAGCGCTCGTCGAGCGGATTGCCCCGTTCGGGCTGGTTCAGCGTGATGTGCGCCACGCCGTCCTGAATTTCAAAACCGAAGGCCGAAAAGCTCATGACAGGTTCTCCCGCTGCATCAGGCCGTGCGTTGCTGCTTGTCACGATCGGACGCGGCGCGGATGGAGGTGCGAGCCCGCTCCCACTGTTCGGGGGTGAGCTTACTCAGCCCGGCGAAGGTGCTCGGCGCCGCCAGATGGTGCCCACCATCGATGGCGATGGTCTGGCCAGTGAGGAAGTCGCAGCCGTCCGCCATCAGGAAGGCGACGAGGTTCTGCAGTTCGTGGATGGCACCGTGTCGCCCCATGGGAATCTCGTCCGCCTGGGTCGCGCCCACCGAGGCTTCGGGGATGGGGTTCAGCTTCTCCCACGCTCCTTCAGTGGGGAAGGGACCAGGCGCAGTGGCATTGAGACGGATGCCGTAGGGCGCCCATTCCACCGCCAGCGACATGGTCATGGCGTGGAGCGCCGCCTTGGACATGGCGGAGGGCACCACATAGGCCGAGCCGGTCCACACCCAGGTGACAAGATTGCTGACGATGGAACCGCCGAGCCCCTGGGCGATCCAGCGCTTCCCCAGCTCCAAGGTGGTATAGAAGCTGCCATCCATGACGGTGGAGCGGATGGCCTCATAGCCGCGCGGCGACAGATCCTTGGTGGGCGCGATGAAGTTCGCGGCGGCGTTGTTGAGAAGCCCGGTGAGCGGGCCGTCGCGCCAGATCTCGTCGAGCATGGTTTCGATCTGCGCCGGCTCGCGCAGATTGCAGACCATGGGAACGATGGTGCCGCCATGAACCGCGCGAATGGCATCGGCGGCCTCGGTGAGCACCGCTTCGCGCCGACCGCAGATATAGACGGCGGCCCCGTGGGACACGAGGGCCTCGGAAATGGCGCGGCCAAGGCCCGTGCCTCCTCCGGTCACGAGGATGCGCTTGCCGTCGAGCACGCCTGATCGGAACGGTGTCGTCATTCTTTCCTCCCCTCCGCGACAGTGCGGGCCGCGGCGCCCGGCCTTTTTTCTCACCGGGCACGTCCAACGGAGCGTGCAATGCCGGGTCAGAAGGCCACCTTGTCGCCGCCCTTGAGCTTCAGGATCTCGCGCGCCTCGTCGGGGGTGGCGATCTCGAGTCCCAGCCCTTCGATGATCTGCCGCACCTGCCGCACCTGCTCGGCGTTGCTCTCTGCGAGCTTGCTGCGGCCGAGCCACAGGCTGTCCTCGAGGCCCACCCGAACGTGGCCGCCCATGGCGGCCGCCATGGCGGCAACCGGCATCTGGGCACGGCCGGCGGCAAGCACCGACCAGCGGTAATTGTCCCCGAAGAGGCGGTCGGCGGTGCGCTTCATGTGCATCACGTCGTCCGGATGGGAGCCGATGCCGCCCAGAAGGCCGAAGCAGGTCTGGATGAAGAGCGGCGCCTTCACCAGGCCCTCGGTCCAGAAATAATGCAGGTTGTAGAGATGGCTGGTGTCGTAGCACTCAAACTCGTAGCGGGTGCCGGTCTCGTTCAAGGTCTCCAGCGCGTAGCGGATGTCCTTGAACGAATTGCGGAAGACGAGGTCGTGGGAGCCTTCCAGCATGGCCGGCTCCCATGCGTGCTTGAAGTCCTTGTAGCGCTTCAGCATGGGGAAGAGGCCGAAGTTCATGGAGCCCATGTTGAGGCTCGCCACTTCCGGCTTCCACACGGCCGCGGGGCGCACCCGCTCTTCCACGCTCATATAGGGCGAGCCGCCGGTGGTGAGGTTCACCACCACGTTCGAGGCCTGCTTGATGGCGCGCAGGAAGGGCTCGAACGCCTCCGGCGACTGGTCGGGCCGCCCGTCCTGCGGGTTTCGCGCATGCAGATGGACGATGGCCGCCCCCGCCTCAGCCGCACCAATGGCGGATTCGGCAATTTCCGCTGCCGTCACGGGAAGATAGGGCGACATGGATGGGGTATGGATCGATCCCGTCACCGCACAGGAAATGACGACTTTCGCGGACATGCCGCTCCTCCCGATTGTACTGGTCTTCTTGTTGTCCGTCCGTGGCGGCCGCTTCCCCCGCCCGCCTCACCCGTGCCGAAAATGGCACCCCGTCCCCAAAGGAGGGGGACGGGGTGAGGAGGCCTCAGGTGAACTTGTGGAAGTCCGGCACGCGCTTCTCGTTGAAGGCGGCGACGCCTTCCTTGGATTCCGGCGTGTCGTAGTAGAGCTTCACCGCATGCAGCGCGAAGTTGCTGATGCCGCGGATGTTGTCGGAATCCGCGTTGAACGAGCGCTTGGCCAGCGCCAGCGCCGTGGGCGAGCGCTGGGCCAGCTTGTCGGTCCAGTCCTTCACCGCTGCGTCGAGTTCCGCCGCCGGCACCACCTTGTTGACAAGCCCCATCTCGTGCGCCTGCTGGGCGGTGTAGCGATCATTGATGAACCACATCTCGCGGGCGCGCTTGTCGCCGATGTGACGGGCGAGGAAGGCGGTGCCCCAGCCGGCGTCCACCGATCCGACCTTGGGGCCAACCTGGCCGAACTGCGCCGTGTCGGCTGCGATGGTGAGGTCACACAAGGTGGCGAGCACGTTGCCGCCGCCGATGGCGAAGCCGTTCACCCGGGCGATGACCGGCTTCGGCACGTCGCGGATCAGGGCCTGCAGCTCGTCGATGGGAAGGCCCACCACACCGCGCCCGTCATACTGACCCGAATGGGCGGACTGGTCACCGCCGGTGCAGAACGCCTTGTCGCCGGCGCCGGTCAGCACGATGCTGGAGACGCCGCGGTCGTTGGCGGCGAGGTGGAAGGCCTTGATCAACTCTTCCAAAGTCTGGCCGCGGAACGCGTTGTAGACCTTGGGACGATTGATGATGATCCAGGCCGCCCGATCGCGCACCTCGTAGATCACGTCTTCGAAGGGAATGCTCATCTGTCACGTTCCGGTTTTTGGGTGGGCGACCCGGCTCAGACGGCCGAGACCACACCCGGGGGAATGTCGAAGCCGAGATCGGCCCGCGGCCGGCCCAGCGTGAAGATCGCGTCGACGCGGGTGACTACCGCCCCGTCCACCTGCATGATCCCGTCGCCGAACAGGAGGCTCTTCGTCCGGCGCAGCAGCCGCCCATTGAGTTCCACCCACGACCCGAGGGGCACAGGGGCGAGATAGTCGATGGACAGCGTCACGGTCGGCGTGGAAAAGTCGGTCGCGCCAGCAACGTGCCGGACGATCACGGCGAGATAATCGGCAAAGGCCGCGAGCGCGCCGCCATGGCAGACGCCGGACGGGTTGAGGTGCCGCTCCTCCACCCGGAACCCGAGCACAGGCGCACCTTCGCCCATGCGGACGAAATAGGGTCCGGTGAGCCCACTGAAGCCGAGATGGCCGGCAAACAGGGGCTCGTAACCGTTCGGCGGAGCGGGCAATTGCGGTGCCATGCGTCAGATCATGTTCATGCCGCCGGAGACCGAAATGGTCTGGCCGGTGATGTAGGCGGCATCCTCCGACGCCAGGAAGGCGACGATGCCGGCATAGTCCTCGGGCTCGCCCATGCGTTTCAGCGGAATGCCCCGCACCATGGCGTCCTTCCACTTCACGGCCTGGTCTCCTTCTCCCAGCACCGCCGCCATCATGGGGGTGTTGGTGGGGCCGGGGCACACCACGTTGAGCAGCACGTTCTTACGGGCGAGTTCGCGGGCCACAGACTTGGTGAAGGAGATGAGCCCGCCCTTGCACGCGGAATAAACCGCCTCATCGCTGGTGCCCACGCGTGCGGCGTCCGAGGCGATGTTGACCACGCGACCTTCGCCACGCTCCGACATGCGGGCGCACACGGCATGGTGCAGGTTCAAAGGCCCGTGAAGGTTGATCCGGATGATCTTCTCCCACAAGGCGGTATCGGTTTTCAGGAACGGCATGGGGCGATCCCAGCCGGCGTTGTTCACCAGCACCCAGATCGGACCGAGATCCTGCTCGACCGCGGCGACCGCGGACTGGACGGCGCCATAATCACCCACATCGACGGAATAAATCTTCACCACCGCGTCGCCGGCGAGCCTGGCGGTCTCCTCGGCGGCGGCCGGATTGATGTCGAACAGCGCGAGCTTGCACCCCTCCGCTGCGAGCCGCAGCGCCAATGCGCGCCCGATACCCTGTCCGCCGCCGGTCACCAGCGCGACCTTTCCGGACAGGCCGCGCAGTCCCGTTGCCTCAACCATGAGAATGTCTCCCTTCGTGATCTTGGATCGTCGGCGCCTTATCGGCACCGTCGCTTCTTTTTCCGGATCGCTGAGCGTTCGGCGCAGCGAGGTCAATGTCCTTTGGGATGGGTCCGGCGATATTCGGCGAACATCTGCCGCGAGATGATGAGCTTCATGATCTCGATGGACCCGCCGGCGATCTTGACGATGCGCGCATCCGCATAGGCCCGGGCGATGGGGTATTCCCACATGTAGCCCCAGCCGCCGAAGAGCTGCAGGCACTCGTCCACGGTCTCGCAATGCAGGTTGGCCGTGTACATCTTGGCCATGGCCGCATCGACGGCATCGAGCCGCCCTTCCATGAACAGCTCGATGCACTTGTCGGTGAAGACGCGCGCCAGCGTCGCCTTGGTCTTCAGGTCAGCAAGCTTGAACTGGGTGTTCTGGAAATCGGCGATGGTCTGGCCGAACGCCTTGCGCTCCGCGGTATAGGCGACGGTGTAGTCGATCACCGTCTCGGTCACCATGGCGGAGCGGATCGCCTGCGCGAGGCGCTCCTGCGGCAGCTTCGTCATCATGAGCTCGAAGCCGCGCCCCTCCTGCCCCAAAATGTTGGTGGCTGGAATCCGCACGTTGTCAAAGAAGAGCTCGGAGGTGTCCTGCGCCTTCATGCCGAGCTTGTCGAGGTTGCGGCCGCGGGTGAAGCCGGGGCGATCGCCCTCCACCAGGAACAGGGTGACGCCCTTGGCGCCCGCCTCCGAATCCGTTTTGGTGGCGAGGACCAGAACGTCGCACAGCTGGCCGTTGGAAATGAATACCTTCTGGCCGTTGATGACGAAGTCGTCGCCGTCCCGGACCGCGCGGGTGCGAATGGCCTTGAGGTCGCTGCCGGCATGCGGCTCGGTCATGCCGAGGGACCCGATGGCCTCGCCACGCACCATCTTCGGCAGCCAGGTCTTTTTCTGTTCCTCCGTCCCAAAGGACAGGATGTAGGTGGCCACAAGATCCGTATGGATTAGAAAGCCGGGGCCGCTCGCGCCCACCCGCCAAAGCTCCTCGAACACGATCACGTCAAAAATGTAATCAGCACCCAATCCACCGTATTCTTCGGGAACCGTGCAGCACAGAAGTCCTTCCTTGCCCGCCTTGAGCCAAAGCTCACGCGGAACGATTCCATCCTTTTCCCATTTTTCGTGAAACGGAACGATCTCTCTTTCTACGAAACGACGGACCGTCTCGCGGAAAATATTGTGATCCTCCCCGAACAGGGTTCTTTCGATCATTATGGACCTCGCTCGAGGCGCTGAGGTGATGCGCAGGCCCACGCTAATCAGCCTCCCTCAGCGTGGCAAGGAAAAAATTACGTTAGCATATCGTATGCTATCGAACTATTTTCTTGCATACCGTCCTATGGCGGCCTATCGTCCTCGGCAATCCAGCGGAACAGCAGGCTTAGGGGAGGTTCGTCTCGGAATGATGGGTCGGTCAATCGCCGGCGTCGGGGGCTACCTGCCCCTGCTCCGGCTGAGCCGCAAGGCGGCCAATGCAGCTTTGAAATGGTCCGGCCTGTCCGGCCCGCGGGAGGGCTTCCGCGCCGTCGCCCGCTGGGACGAGGATCCGGTGACGCTCGCCGTCGAGGCGGCACGCGTGGCCCTCGACGGCGCACCGGCACCCGACAAGGTGATCTTCGCCTCCACCTCCGCCCCCTTCTTCGAGCGGAGCCATGCGGCCATGCTCGTGGATGCGTTGTCGCTGTCCCGCTCGACCGTCGCCTTCGACGTCGCCGGCTCCCGCCGTGGCGCGGTTTCCGCACTCCTGATGGCGCTCGAAGGCACAGGTACCGGCCTCGTCACCGCGGGTGAACGGCGCCCGACGCAAGCGGGCAGCGGCGCTCAGCTCGCCTATGGCGACGGCGGTGCGGCGTGCATCGTGGCAGACAAGGGCGCAGCCCGGCTTCTCGCCGCTGCCAGCCTCTCCCATGATTTCGCGGACATCTACGCCTCGCGCGAGCATCCCACCCCCTATGCCGCCGAGGAGCGCTTCGTCCGCGACGTAGCGGTGGCGGAGCTGATCGCCCCAGTGGTGCGCGAGGCCTGCCGCAAGGCGAAGATCGCGGCTGGAGAAATCGCGCTGAGCGCCGTCGTTGAACCCGCCTCCGGCGCCTACAAGGCCCTCGCGGGACGACTCGGACTCACCGCCCCGAACGTGGCGACGGATCTCGCCGCGCAAGCGGGGGATCTCGGTGCCGCTCATCCGCTCTTCGCGCTGGCCCTCGCCTTCGACCGCGCGAAGCCCGGCGATATTGTCCTCCTCGCCGGCTTCGGCAGTGGCTGCGACGCGCTGCTGTTCCAGGTGGAGCGGGAGGTGCCGGGCGCCCGGGCAGTGGCTGAAGCCCTCACCCACGGCGCCCCGTTCTCCGACTATGTCCGCTTCCTGAACCTGTCCGGTGCCGTCGATCTCGACTGGGGCCCGCGCTCCGAATTCGACCAGAAGGTCGCCGCGCCGGTGCTGGAGCGCTACGGGCGCGACATGATGGGCTTCGTGGGCGGCCGCGACGCCGAGGGTAACGTGCAGTTTCCGAAAAGCCGGATCCCCGTGTCGCCGCACGCCCACGGCCCTGAGCCCCTTGCCGACGTGCGGCTCGCGGACGTGCCCGCCCGCATCGTCTCCCTCACCTCCGACCGGCTGAATTATTGCCCCGACCCACCCTTCGTCTTCGGCCTCGTGCAGTTCGAGAACGGGGCGCGGGTGATGATGGAGTTCACTGATATCGAGGGCCCGCCCCCGGCGGTCGGCGACCCCGTCGCAACGCGCTTCCGCATCAAGGCCATCGACCGGCGACGCGGCTTCCGCACCTATTTCTGGAAGGCGGTGCCCACCGCGCGTCCCACCATGGAGATTCAGTGATGGCAAGCGGAATCCGTGATCGCGTGGTGATCGCCGGCATGGGCTGCACCACCTTCGGCGAGCACTGGAACAAGGGGGCCGAAGACCTCATGGTCGAAGCCTTCGAGGAAGCGGTGGCCGATGCGGGAATCGACCGCGAGGCCATCGAGGCCGCGTGGATCGGCAATGCACTCGACGACATCAACGTGGGCAACAGCGCCCTGCCGCTGGCCTTCGCCCTCAGGCTGAAGACCATTCCCGTCACCCGGGTCGAGAACATGTGCGCCACGGGAACGGAGGCGCTGCGCGCCGCGGTCTATGCGGTAGCGGCGGGCGCGTGCGACGTGGCGCTGGCGCTTGGCGTGGAGAAGCTGAAGGACACGGGCTATGGCGGCCTGCCGCTGCGCACCAAGGGCGTCGCCAACGACCTGTGGATGCCCTACGGCTCGGCGCCCGGCACCTTCGCGCAACTCGCCGGCGCCTATGCGGCGAAGCACGGCATCGATGCCGCAGACCTCAAGCGGGCCATGGCCCACGTCTCGTGGAAGAGCCATGTGAACGGCGCGAAGAGCCCCAAAGCGCACCTGCGCAAGGAGGTCTCCATGGAGACCATCCTCAAGGCGCCGCTCATCGCCGATCCCCTCGGCCTGTTCGACTGCTGCGGGGTGTCGGACGGCGCCGCCTGCGCCATCGTCACCACGCCGGATATCGCCCGGGGGCTTGGAAAGGGGCTTGGAAAGAGCGGCCTCGTCACCGTCAAGGCCATCCAGCTCTCCGCCAGCAACGGCTGGGAAAGCCAGTACGGCGAGTGGGACGGCTCCTATGTGCGCAACACCCGCGAGGCGGCGCGCCGGGCCTATGCCGAGGCCGGGGTGCGCGATCCCCGCGGCGAGATCAGCCTCACGGAAGTGCATGACTGCTTCTCGGTAACCGAACTCGTCACCATGGAAGACCTCGGCCTGTCCGAGGAGGGCCGTGCCCCCGCCGATATTCTCGACGGCAGGTTCGACGGCTCCGGCGCCATTCCCTGCCAGGTGGACGGCGGGCTGAAGTGCTTCGGCCACCCCGTCGGCGCCTCCGGGCTGCGCATGGCCTATGAGGTCTACAACCAGCTGCTCGGCCGGGCCGGAGCGCGGCAGCTCGGCAAGGTGGATTTCGGCCTCACCCACAATCTCGGCGGCGCTCCTTACAGCAGCGTTGCGGCGGTCTCCATCCTCGGTCGCCTCGGCTGAGGAACGGGCTTTCGGAGCGGACCCGAACTAAAGGACGGTTCTAGTCCCTCGAGGGCAGTATGATTCTCAGAATGGAAGGAAAGCGCCCGTGATGCTTTCCGCCCAGGAGGCGAGGGAACATCTATGAATACGTCTGCACGTGTCGCCTGTATTTTTATTATCGTCACCCTCACCATTTACTAC
Source organism: Xanthobacter oligotrophicus (assembly GCF_008364685.1). Classification (GTDB taxonomy): domain Bacteria; phylum Pseudomonadota; class Alphaproteobacteria; order Rhizobiales; family Xanthobacteraceae; genus Xanthobacter; species Xanthobacter oligotrophicus. The sequence continues at coordinate 31,173 of NZ_VTTL01000016.1, read as the reverse complement.
ATTTACTGTTGGATATTCGGTGAGGCATTGGGCAATGCTGTGTATACATGGCAGGTGCCGTGGGGCATATACGTCTGGCTGGATGTCTATTACGGCTTCATCCTGATGGCCACGCTGATCTATGCCTACGAGCGCCACCTCGGCCTGACGCTTCTGATCTTCTTCATCATGTGCTGGACGGGCAACATGATCGCCGCGGCCTGGCTGCTGTGGCGCGCCCCTGACATCTACGACCGCATCGCCCATCCGAGGACACCGGCATGAACGCGCATTCACCCGCCAAGTCCCCGCGCGAAGCGGACCTCGACGCCATCCGCGAAGGCGTCCGCGCCGTGGTCAGCCGGTTCGACGACGAATACTGGCTCGCCCGCGACGAAGACGGAAAGTTCCCCTTCGAATTCCACCGTGCCATGGCCGAGGGCGGCTGGCTCGGCATCACCATGCCGGAGGAGTTCGGCGGCGCCGGCCTCGGCGTGACCGAGGCGGCGGTGATGATGCACGAGGTGGCAAGCCACGGCGGCGGCATGAGCGCCACGTCCGCGGTGCACATCAACCTGTTCGGGCCCCATCCCATCGTGGTGAAGGGCACGCCGGAGCAGAAGGCGCGCTGGGTGCCACGGCTCATCGCCGGCCAGGACCAGGTGTGCTTCGGCTTCACCGAGCCGGATGCCGGCCTCGACACCACCCGCATCAAGACCTTCGCCCGGAAGGTGGACGGCGGCTACCGGGTGAACGGGCAGAAGGTGTGGACCTCCACCGCGCAGGTGGCCAACAAGATCATGCTGCTCACGCGCACCACCCGCTACGAGGACTGCGCCAAGCCCACGGACGGCATCTCCATCTTCTACACCGACCTCGACCGCACCCATATCGACGTGCGCCGGATCCCGAAGATGGGCCGCAAGGCGGTGGATTCCAACGCCATCTTCATCGACGACCTGTTCATCCCCGAGGAGGACCGGATCGGCGAGGAGGGCAAGGGCTTCGCCACCATCCTGCACAGCCTGAACCCCGAGCGCGTGCTTATCGCCGCGGAGGCCATCGGCATCGGCCAGGACGCGCTGCGGCGGGCAACGAAATATGCCAGGGAACGCGTGGTGTTCGGTCGTCCCATCGGCCAGAACCAGGGCATCCAGCATCCGCTCGCAGAGCGTTGGATGTATCTGGAATCCGCCTGGCTCATGGCCATGCGGGCGGCCGAGCTCTACGACGCGGGCCGGCCCTGTGGAGCGGAAGCCAATGCGGCCAAGTTCCTCGGCGCCCGCGCCGGGCACGACGCCGCCTGGCAGGCCATCGCCACCCACGGGGGCTTCGGCTACGCCAAGGAATATCACGTGGAGCGCCTCTACCGCGAAGTGGCGGTGACGCGCCTCGCGCCCATCACCGAGCAGCTCATCATGAGCTTCATCGGCGAGAAGGTGCTCGACCTGCCCAAGAGCTACTGAGCGCAGATGCCGCTGAGCCGGGCGCACCGAGCCGGCCAGCCCAGACGTAATCGAGGAGAGGACAACGCCATGGGTGTCATGGATGGCAAGGTCGCGCTGGTGACCGGCGCGGGGCGCGGCATCGGCCGCGGCATCGCGCTGGAGTTCGCGGCGGCCGGAGCGGCGGTGGTGATCAACGATCTCGGGGTTTCGCTCTCCGGCGGCGACACCGCGGACAGTCCGGCCGAGCAGGTGGCGACGGAGATCCGTTCCACCGGTGGGCAGGCGGTGGCCAACACGGATTCGGTCGCCTCGTGGGATGGCGCCCATGCCATGATCGATGCCGCCGTAAAGGCGTTCGGACGCATCGATGCGGTGGTGAACAATGCCGGCAACCTGCGCGACGCCCTGTTTCACAAGATGACCGAAGATGAGTTCGATGCCGTGGTCGCCGTGCACCTGAAGGGCACCTTCAACGTCAGCCGCGCTGCCGCGCCCCACTTCAGGGCGCAGAATTCGGGCGCCTACATCCACATGACTTCCACCTCCGGCCTGATCGGGAATTTCGGCCAGGCCAACTACGCGGCGGCCAAGCTCGGCATCACGGCCCTGTCCAAGTCCATCGCCCTCGACATGCAGCGCTTCAACGTCCGCTCCAACGCCGTGGCGCCATTCGCCTGGACGCGCATGATCGATTCCATCCCCACCGACACGCCGGAACAGCAAAGGCGTGTGGAGGGGCTGAAGAAGCTGGTGCCCGAGCGCATCGCCCCGTTCGTGGTGGCTCTTGCCAGCGATGCCGGGGCGGGGGTGACCGGGCAGGTCTTCGGTGTGCGCAACAACGAGATCTTCCTGTTCTCCCAGCCCCGCCCGATCCGCTCCGCCCACACCGCCGAGGGCTGGACGCCGGAGAGCATCGCCGAGCGCGTCTTCCCCATGTTCGAGAAGAATTTCTTTCCCCTCGATCGTTCCGGCGACGTGTTCACCTGGGACCCGGTGTGACGCCATGGCAATCGTGCCCGAGCGGATCCTTGCCCATTCGTTCCCCGAGGTCCGCCACGCTTATGTGGAACGTGACGCGATCCTTTACGCCCTCGGCCTTGGCCTTGGGACCGATCCGCTGAACGAAAAAGACCTCGACCACCTGTTGGAAACGCGGCTGAAGGTGCTGCCCACCATGGCGGCCACCCTCGCTTCCCCGGGCATGTGGGTGCGCGATCCGGCCCTTGGCATCGATGTGGTGAAGCTGGTGCATTCGGCGCAGGCCGCCACCTTCCACCGGCCCTTGCCCCCAAAGGCCGAGGTGGTAGGCCGGGCGCGCATCGCCGCGCTGGCGGATCGCGGCGCGGGGCGCGGCGCCGTGTTGGTGGTGGAGCGGGAGATCCGCGATACCACCTCGCAGGACCTCTACTGCACCCTTGCACAGACGCTGCTGCTGCGCGGCGACGGCGGCTACGGCGGCCCGCCGCCCACGAAGGAAGACGAGCCGGCCCGCCCCGAAGCTGCCCCGAATGTGCTGATCGAGCTGCCGACCTCGCCGCGATCCGCCCTCATCTACCGCCTGTCGGGGGACTGGAATCCGCTTCACGCCGATCCGGCCGTGGCTCGCAAAGCGGGCTTCGAGCGGCCGATCCTGCACGGTCTCGCCTCCTACGGGATGGCGGGGGTCGCCCTCTGCCGCGCCCTCGGGCGCAGGTCCGAAGCCCTCCGCAGCCTCGCAATGCGCTTCACCGGCGTGGTGGTGCCGGGCGACACGCTGTGCTTCGCCATCTGGCATCACGGCTCCACGACACACTTCGAAGCCTGCGTGGACGACCGGGTCGTCCTCGGCAAGGGACATGCGACCTGGGAGGACAATCCATGATCGGCGACGCCACACTTGGTGCGAAGTTGAAGGCACGCCTCAGCCTGCCGGTCTTCGGCGGCCCCATGTTCATCGCCTCGACGCCCGCTCTGGTGATCGCCCAGTGCACCGCCGGCGTCCTCGGCGCCATACCCGCGCTCAACCTGCGCTCCAGCGCGGCGCTCGACGCCGCGATATCCGACATCAAGTCGGCCCTGGCGGCCCATGATGCGGCCCACCCGGAGCGCCCCGCCACCCCCTTCGCGGTGAACCTCGTCGCCCATCCCAGCAACGACCGCCGCCATGCGGACCTGGAGGTGATCCTGCGCCACGAGGTGCCGGTGCTCATCGTCAGCCTCGCCGCTCCCGATGATGTGGTCGCCCGCGTCCACGCCTATGGCGGCCTCGTCTTCTGCGACGTGGCAGCCGACCGCCACGCCCGCAAATGCGCGGATGCGGGAGTTGACGGGCTGGTGGCGGTCTGTGCCGGGGCCGGTGGGCACACCGGCCGCCTCTCGCCCTTCGCCTTCGTCCAGGAGGTGCGGGAGTGGTGGCAGGGACCGCTCTCCCTCGCCGGCTGCATCGCCACCGGCTCCTCCATCCTCGCGGCGGAGGCCATGGGGGCGGATTTCGCCACCATCGGCTCGCCCTTCCTCGCTTCGGAGGAGGCGAACACGCAACCCGGCTTCAAGCAGATGGTGGTCGACAGCGCCGCCAAGGACGTAATCGTCACCAACTGCTTCACCGGGGTCGATGCCACCTTCCTGCGGCCGTCGCTGAAAGCCAACGGCCTTGATCCGGACCAGTTGGTCCGCCGGGCCGGAGACGCCGTCAGCATCAAGGACGGCGGATCGAACGCGAAGGCGTGGCGCGACATCTGGAGCGCGGGCCAGGGCATCGGAGCGGTGAGGCGGTCCGAGCCGGCGGCCGCCTTCATCGCGGAGCTCGCCCGCGACTATGCGGCCGCGCGCGCGGCCTTCGCCGCCCGGCTCAACGCCTGAACGGCCCATCGTTGAAGCCCCTTCCGCCGCGACCCGCGGGAGGGCCGAACCCATCAGAACGCGTCCGCAAGGGACCATCGCCGGGGAGAAACATGACGGAGCGGCCGAAGCTCACCCAATTCCGCATCGAGGACGGGCGCGAGGGGATCGTCCACCTGGTCTTCGACATGCCGGGACGATCCATGAACGTGTTCTCCAACGCGGCCATCGACGACATCGGCACCTTCGCCCGCTGGCTGGCGACGAGCGACGTGCGCGGCTGCGTGGTGCGTTCAGGCAAGGCCTCGGCCTTCTGCGCCGGCGCCGACCTGCCGGAAATCGAGGCCATGCTCGACACCATCCGCGCCACCCCGGTGGAGGAGCGGATCAAGGTGACGTTCGACCACTTTTTCCGCCTCAGCCAGGGCCTCAGGGCGCTGGAGACGAGCGGCAAGCCGGTGGCGGCAGCCATCGCCGGCCTCGCGTTGGGCGGCGGCTGCGAGCTCGCCCTGGCCTGCCACTTCCGTGTGATGACGACGGCGCCTGCCAGCGTGCTTGGCCTGCCGGAATCCCTGGTGGGCCTGCTTCCGGGTGCCGGTGGAACCCAGCGCATGCCACGTTTGGTGGGTGCGCACAAAGCCCTGCCAGTCCTGCTCGACGGCGCCCGCTTCGATGGCGCCGCAGCCGTCGCCGCCGGCGCGGCCCATGAGCTGGTGCTGCCCGGTGAGGAGGTGGCCGCCGCCGAGCGCTGGATCCTCGGCGCGCCGGATCCGCGCCAGCCCTGGGATCGGCCCGACTGGCAACCCATGGAGACGACCGCCGTTTCGGCGGCCATTGCCCCCCAGCGCGCGCGGCGCATGGCGGAAACGCATGGCCACGTCCCGGCCATAACCGCCATTCTCGACTGCGTTGAGGAAGGCCTGCCGCTGCCCATCGAGGACGCTCTGGCGAAGGAGATGGACATCTTCTCCCGCCTGGTCCAGCGGCCTGAGCCGCGTGCCATGATCCGCAGCCTCTTCGTCGGCCGCGTGGAATTCGAGAAGCGCCAGAGGAAGGATGCGTTGCCGCAGCTGCTGCCGCTGGTCCTCACCGCCGTGCGAGACGCCCTGGAAAGCGCCGAGGCGGCTGCGCGTGGCAGAGGCGCGAACGAAGCGCAGATCTCCGAAGCCAAGGCTTTCGCCGGCTTCACGCCCTCGTCCACGCCGTCAGCTCCGCCGTCCGCTCGAACCGCCGCCGAAGGCTTCTGGTTCGAGGCGCCGGGTCTTGGGGGCGAGCTTGCGCGGGCTGCCGAGATTCTCAAGGCCGCGGCACTGGCCACCAGGCCCTACCTCACGCTGGTGGATGGCGAAGCCGAGCGGATCATCGACTACGCGGCCATCACGCAGCTCGGCTTCCCCGCCTACACCGGGGGGCCGCTCTCGCTGGCAAGGCGCCTGATGGGCCATCGGCCCCCTACGCCTTGAGCGGCCCGGATTATCGATCAGGGAGGACCAAATGAAAGTGATCGTACCCGTGAAGCGGGTCGTGGACTATAACGTCAAGGTCCGCGTGAAAGCGGACGGTTCGGGCGTCGAGACGGCCAACGTCAAGATGAGCATGAACCCCTTCGACGAGATCGCCGTCGAGGAGGCCCTGCGGCTGAGGGAAGCCGGAGCCGCCGAAGAGGTGATCGCGGTTTCCGTCGGAACCTCGGCATGCCAGGAGACCCTGCGCACAGCTCTGGCCATGGGCGCCGACCGGGCAATCCTGGTGGAGACCGCCGAGGAAACCCAGCCCCTCGGCGTCGCCAAGGCGTTGCGCGCCGTGGTCGAGCGGGAAGCCGCTCGCCTCGTGGTGCTGGGCAAGCAAGCCATCGATGACGACTGCAACCAGACCGGCCAGATGCTCGCGGGACTGCTGGGCTGGGGCCAGGGCACCTTCGCCTCCAAGATCTCCGTCTCCAGCGGCACGGTGGTGGTGACGCGCGAGACCGACGCCGGGCTGGAGACAGTCGAACTCGCCCTGCCGGTGATCCTCACCGCCGACCTGCGCCTCAACGAGCCGCGCTACGCCTCACTGCCGAACATCATGAAGGCGAAGAAGAAGCCGCTCACTGTGGTGACGGCGTCCGATCTCGGGGTCGACATGGCACCCCGCCTTCAGACCCTCAAGGTCACCGAGCCGCGCCGCCGCGGCGGCGGGATCAAGGTGGCCGATATCGCCGCCCTCGTCGAAAAGCTGAAGACCGAAGCACGGGTGATCTGAGATGCCACTGACCCTCGTCGTCGCGGAGCATGATGGCTTCGTGCTCAAGACCTCCACGCTGAACGCCGTGGCTGCCGCATCCCGCATCGGCGGGCCGATCCACGTCCTGGTCGCCGGCGCCGGCGTCGGCCCGGTGGCCGCGGCCGCCTCCATGGTGCCGGGCATCGAGCAGGTGCTTGCGGTAGATGACCCGGCCTATGCCCATCAGCTGCCTGAAGACCTCGCGGCGCTCCTCGTTCCGCTGGTGCGCGAGGGCTACACGCACGTGCTCGCCGGCGCCACCTCCGCGTGCAAGAACCTCCTGCCGCGCCTGGCGGCGCTGCTGGACGTGGCGGCCATCTCCGACATCATCGGCGTGGTGGACGCCGACACGTTCGAGCGCCCCATCTATGCCGGCAACGCCATCTCGACCGTGCGCTCAAGCGATCCCGTCAAGGTCGCGACGGTACGCACGACGGCGTTCGACGCGGTAGCCGCCACCGGAGGCGCCGCGTCCATCACCCCCCGCCCGGCCGTGGCCCCGGCCGGCCTCTCCCGCTTCGTATCTGCTGAAGAGGCCAAGTCCGAGCGGCCGGACCTCAACGCCGCGCGGGTGGTGGTGTCCGGCGGACGCGGGCTGCAGTCGGGCGAGAACTTTCGCCTGCTGGAGGCTCTCGCGGACAAGCTCGGCGCGGCCGTGGGCGCCTCCCGGGCGGCGGTGGACGCGGGGTTCGCCCCCAACGACCTCCAGGTCGGCCAGACCGGCAAGATCGTCGCGCCGCAGCTCTACATCGCGGTTGGCATCTCCGGCGCCATCCAGCATCTGGCGGGCATGAAGGATTCCAAGGTCATCGTCGCCATCAACAAGGACGAGGACGCTCCGATCTTCCAGATCGCCGATTACGGCCTCGTCGCAGACCTGTTCGAGGCCGTGCCGGAGCTGACGAAGGCCCTTTAGAGCCGGGTCCGTCTCTATTCAAAGCGATAGAGCGCTTTCCGGAGGCGTCACCCGCGACGCCTCCGGCCCTTGCTTCAACCCCGAACACCGGAAGCTCCGCCATGCTCCCCCATCGTTCCGTCTACGACGAAGAGCACCTTCTGTTCCGCGAGACCGCGCGCCGCTTCGCGCAAAAGGAAATCGCGCCCCATTTCGACGGCTGGGAGCACGCCGGCATCGTCGACCGCAGCTATTGGACGAAGGGCGCCGAGGCAGGCCTGCTGTGTCCGCAGGTTCCGGAGGACTTCGGCGGCGCCGGCGGAGACTTCCGCCTGAACGCCATCGTCATCGAGGAACTCTGGTACGCCGGTTTCGCCGGCCCTGCCGCCGACTATTCCGTCCATAGCGACGTGTGCTGCGGCTACCTGCTGAAATACGGGACCCGCGCGCAGAAGGAGAAATGGCTTCCCCGGATGATTTCCGGAGAGGCCATCTGCGCCATCGCCATGACGGAGCCCGGGACCGGCAGCGACCTGCAGGGCATCCGCACCCGCGCGGACCGGACCGTCGATGGATACCGTATCACTGGCCAGAAGACCTTCATTTCCAATGGCCAACACTGCGATCTCATCATCATGGTGACACGCACCGACGCGACCGCGGGCTCAAGGGGCATGAGCCTGATCCTGGTGGAGGCGGATCGTCCCGGCTTCCGCCGCGGGCGCAATCTTCACAAGCTTGGCCACCTGTCCGCAGACACGTCGGAACTTTTTTTCGACGGGGTGGACGTGCCCGCCGAAAACCTGCTGGGGTCGGAAGGCGGCGCCATGGCAGCATTGATGAGCGAGCTGCCGCAGGAGCGGCTCACCATTGCCCTGCAATCCATGGCTTCGGCCCAGCGCGCCTACGACATCAGCCGGGACTATGTGCGTGAGCGCAAGGTGTTCGGCAAGGCGGTGGCAGACATGCAGAACACCCGCTTCGTGCTGGCCGACCTGAAGACCGAGCTTGCGGTCGGATGGGCTTTCATCGACCAGTGCCTGGCCCAGCATATGACGAACCAGCTGAGCACCTACGACGCCTCCATGGCGAAGCTGTGGGTCACCGAGATGCACGGCCGCGTCGTCGACAAATGCCTGCAGATGTTCGGCGGGTATGGCTTCATGCGCGAATATGAGATCTGCCGGCTCTATGCCGATGCCCGCGTCCAGCGGATCTATGGCGGCACTTCCGAAATCATGCGCGAACTGATCTCCCGGGACCTCTGAACCGCCAGCCGGCCGGCAACAGCGCAGGTCCCGTCCCAAGGGAGCGGGGCGAGAAGGCCGGCTCGCACCGGACTTCTCGCCCCGAGTTGGGAGGCACCTTCAAATCACTCGATGGGCGTGTCGAAAATGCCCGCGCCATCGTCCTGATCCGCTTTGCTGGTGCTGAGAAGAGCGAGAAGATTGGACTTCATGCTCCTCAGCGCGCGAACGGCAGCATCGATGTCCGTATCACCAATTCCTTCGATGATGCTCCGCTCGACTTCCGCGACATTGGCGCGGATGTCGCGAATGAGCTTGTCGCCGACCTGTGTGAGATAGATGCGCTTGACCCGGCGATCGCCCGGATCGTGCTGGCGCTCCACCAGCCCATGCGCCTCGAGCCGATCGATCAGTGCGCCGACAGCGACCTTTCCGATATCGAGCTGGTCGGCCAGCACCACCTGGGGCATCCCATCTCGCCGCGAGAGAAAGGCGAGAACCCACCATTTGGATCGGGTCAGCCCCATCGGCTTCAAAGCCCGATCAACCATGCTGCGGCGCATGCGGCTTACGTCGTGGACAAGAAATCCGAGCCGCAGTTGCTTCGAAACAGCCCGCCCCATTGTGAACTCAACCCCACAACGCCATCCTGCTCTTATGGAAGCCGACATGCGCCGCAAACGGTTTCATTGTTATTCTGTGTCGGCCGTTTGGAATCGGGCTCTCCGCGCCGGCCGGCTCAGCCCCGAGCGGATCCGACCCACCAGCGCGGCAACTTGACGTATACTTGAGTTGTTACACCACACAAGCGGATCGGAAGCCGGTCCTCCAATGCAGGCGCGGTCTCCCATTGGCGTGTCCATGGCGCACCCACCGATTGCACAATCTTCGCTATCAGAACGCGATACGGTAGAGCAGGAACAATCCGATCAAACCGACCAATCCGTGGCCGGCGATGAGAAAATGAGGGGCCTTGCGGGGATAGAGTACGCGGAAGAACAACACCCCGCCGAGAAGGCCTGCACCCAGGATAATGAGAGGCCACCAAAGATTTGGGGTTTCGCTCGGCATCCCGGCGAGTGCATAGGCCAGGAGGCCGATGGCAACCAGGCCCCCGAGGCCGTGCAGAATGGGTAGAACGGAAGGCAGGCGGATTTTCAACCAAATGGCGGTTGCGATGCTGGCGCCGCCGAAGGCGATGGCACAAAAGATATAGAATGCGATCTGCACAAGACTCATGCTTCCCCCCTGTTAGTTGACCTAGAGCGTTTTCCGTTCGCCTTGGCTCACGACAATCGCTCTAGAACCTTGTGTTGACGCATTTTTTCACGCGAACCGGTGTCCACTTCGCTCGAAAACGCTCTAGGTGACCGCATGCCCAGCGCATGCCGCACGCCCCGCCCCCGTTCACGCCCGCTGATCTTGAGGGATGAGGCGCATCGCTACCCCCATGAGGAAGACGAACGCCACGGCCGCCACCACGTGGATGAGCCGGGAGAGATCGTTCACATGGATGGCCTCGAAGATCATACTGCCATTGGTCAGCGCACCCGCCAGGGCCAGCATCGCGAAGATCAGAATGCCGAGGGCGAAGCCCGCGAGCGGCCGCCCAAGTATGCCGAGCAGCAACAGCACGGCCCCGACACCGAGATGAAGAATATCGTGGGCCGCATTGGTCGCGAACAGCCCATCATCGCCCAAATAGGGGTTGCCGACATACTGCCCGAAATACCAGGCCGCGATGAGCATCACGCCTATTGCTGCCAGAACAATCGAGAATAGCGAGCGCATTATTCCTCCAAGCTTCTTTTTGCGATCGCCCACCAGATGCCTGCGGCCGGCCGACCCGATTTAAAGATCCGCTCCCCGACCACCCGGGGACGCCACTTCGGGCCGCAACTGGATGGACAAGAGAGTGTCGCAGCTGCCGCGGGACTCTGCCCCCGACAAAAGTACGGCGGCCGTCCTGGACCATCGGCGACAGAGCGGTAATCGCACGGCAAGATGGCGGTCCACGCCACGGCCGACGCCTGCCGACCGCCGGAAGCTCCAATATCCCGCGGCCGCAATAGCTAGGATCCTGTCCGAGTAATGGGATCGACGGGGGCGTCATCTCTTGATTCATTGACACATGGCCAAGACGTTTCGCTCGTGGGAGCTTGACCAAAGCTGGCTTCTGCCGGCTTCGGTGCATGATTTCGTGCCGTCGGGTCACCAGGCGCATTTCGTTCGGGACACGGTGCGCGAGGGCCTCGATCTCTCCGCCATCCTCGACATCTACTCCGAGGACCGGGGCTAATCATGAGCGATGATCTCACCCAACCCGAAAGCGACCTTCTGCGCCACCTCGTGCACGGCACAACGACCAATGCAGACGGCTCCCCCATGACCGCCGGGCCATGGATGTACGAATGCGCCAAGCGCTTGGAGGCGCATGGCTACGTCGAGCGAGCGGGGAAGGCCTTCATCGCGACCGAAGCCGGGCGGGAAGCCGTCCCCGCCGAAAGCACTGCGTGATGGCAGCGGCCCCTACCTCCGCCCTCGCGGCCGAGCGCATCACGGATCGCCGCGGCTGGGCTCGCGGATCCACACGTTGGGCCGAGGTCCACAGCTGCGCGGCAAGGAGCTGGCGTCGGCAGAGGCTCGCGGCCGTGCGGCGGCCTTCGCTGAGGCCCGCGCGCTCTGCGACGGGCGGTTCGTCCCGCCACACGGATCTGCAGCCTACCGCCAGGGCGCCGAAGAGGTGCAAGCGGCGATCCATGGCGCGCTCAAGTCGATGAGGTGAGATATGGCCCACGCGCTGACATGCCACTGTTCCCGGACGAGGTGGATATCGCGCGCGCCGTGCTCGGCCCCGGCCGCGTGAGCGACTGGAAGCGCATCGCCCCATCGCTGGAGCGATGGGCTCGCCTTCAGCCACATCTCCGGCACGGTGTTGCGGAAGAAGACCAGCAAGACCGGGAAGGTCGTAGAGCACGATCTGGCACAGCTCCCCGATACGCGCGCCGAGTTGGAGCGCATTCCCGCCGGCCGTCGCATCGGTCCTCTCGTGATCAACGAGGAAACCGGCCTGCCCTACAAGCGACGGGTCTACACGAAGTGGTACCGCATCCTTGCGCGGAAGGCCGGCATACCAGACGAGGTGTGGAACATGGATGCGCGGGCCAGCGCCGTTACGGAAGCTCTCGACGCCGGGGCCCAGCCAAACGACGTGATGAACGCCGCTGGGCACACGCAGCTATCGACGACGCAAGGCTATGACCGGGGGATGCTCAAGAAAACCGCCCGCGTCGCCCAGCTGCGAGTCGCGAGCCGCAAGAACGAGGCATGAACCCAGCCGGGAACGGGATGGGGAATTTGATGGGGAACTTTCGGCCACGATTTAGGCCTAAGTGATGGCGCGCCGACCAAGGCGAAACTGCGAACACCTATGTTATTGAGTTCGAATGGTTTTAGTAGGCCTCGGAAGTGCAGGCAATTTTTGTGACGCACGCCACAGCCGCAGCTGCTACATCGCCGGCCAACGATCGTGATAGACGTCAAGATAGCGAAATGGGCTGGCACAAAACAGCATCAACACACGCTGACTTCGCCCGCCCCTACCCGCCGTACAGTCCCCTGTACTGCTGGAGCATGCCGGGGTCGTCAGCGTTCCCCCACTGAAGGGGCCAAAGCTGTGGCACGGGCATCTCGCCGTGGAGGCGGCAAGGCTAGGGCAAGGCGTGGCTCTGGTGAGCGATCTCATGGCCGGCGAGTTGCTCGCGTCCGGCGAGTTGGTCGAGGTATGCCGGGCCGATGTCCGGCTGGGCGCTTACTATTTCATCGCACCAGCCCGCCGATGGAATGACTCGGCCATCTCGGCACTACGCGACTGGCTTCACGGCTTTGTCCGGCAGTGCATGGTTGAACCTGTTGTTACACCCTCACGTTGAACGAATGGTTATCGCCGCGAGATGCCTGGACGAAATCCGCAGGGCCGCCAACAACTTTATAAATGTCCATAACGTGTGATTGCAAATATGCAGAAATCTGGAGATTATATTTCCGACATCGATAGCAACAAGAATTCTATAAATGTATTTATAAGGTGTGACCTCGGAAGGCAGCAGTTCGCGGCGTTTCATCTGGCGCACTGCGATTCGGAGCTTTGAATTTAATCAAAAGAAATCAAAGGCGGCACCCTGCGCAAGATTGCGCAGGGGTTCTGAATTCAGCATCGCGTAGGCGGTCGTCCCGAACGCTCCCACGTCCGTATCCCTGCCAGTTTCTTCGAGAAGGAGCATCAGATCCTCGGCGACGTTCTCGATGAGCTGTGGGCGACGGACGCGCGACATGTTCGCTGCCAACGCTGGTATAAGTTGGCCGAATCGCCGAGGTCGGGCCCGGCGGAATAGGAGCACCTATGGCCGAACGATTTGAACGGCACCGTCAGCCTTGGACCTATGAGGAGTTGGAAAAGCTGAAGCTCCTTGCCAAGAAAGGCATGGCGCTCAGGGCGATTTCAAAAGCGATGACGCGTAGCGAAGAATCCATCAAGGACCGCGCGAAGCTCGATGGCATAGGGATCGCCAAGCTCCGGTGAATGCCACGACCGTAGGGTCAGCGGAGCTTGGCTTCGCGCCAGCCCTCTTCGCACGCGCGCCGCCACCGGTGGCTAGCTTCCCGAGGCCTTCTGGGCGACGTCGATCTGATGCACGTCCGACCCCACCACGACGGTCATTCGGTACTCTTTCCCGGCCTCGTTGTTGGCGGGAGGAGCGATGTGCACCTGTCCGCCGACCCATTCGCCTGGCATGACGGTGTTGTCCTTCAACACTTGGTTCTCAAGGGCTGCCATGTTCTGCTGACCGCGCTCGATCACAGCGGATGTCATCGCCGCGTTTTCGTAGGCCGCAGTGGTGCGAGCAATCGATGCGGCAGCGGGGCTATATCCCGATGTGTAGACCGTCGCCGTTCCGCGCGGCGTGTAGACCGTCGACTGACTATTGTAATAGCCGGCATTGGAAGCAGCCGCTGAGTTTGCGCCAGCGGCCACACCTACCAGGATCGCCGCCATGACTTGGCGCGCCTGCTCTTCACGTACCAAATCCTCGTAGGTGAAGACTTTAAGTTCCCCGATTGGTTGGCCGTTGGCCATCTGCTCGACCGTGATACCGCTCACAGACAACAAGGTCGAATTTGGACCGTCATTATATGCCGCGACGACATAAACCGGCCGACCACCTGGGGTCATCTCGCGCTGCGCCGGTCGAACCATCACAATGGAACGGGGCTTCTTTGAAACGATAGCGGCGTTGCCATCCCTAACAATCGCCTCTTGACCAACCGAGGGCTTGAAGTAAGCCTTCTCGGTAGTGACGCACCCCAACAGCGCCAGCGGTGCCGCCAGCACGAACGCAAATCTCATCGAACTCTCCCCAACCCGAGCGAGATGCTGACCTATCTGCAATCGAGAGTCGAGGTGCTATGAGTAGGCGAAGTTGCCTTTGGGGAAGATGGCGATACGCATCCTGTTGAACGTCGGAATAATGTTGGCGCTGATGCAGGTCGCCGCCGCGCACGGGGGCGGCTGCCGGAAAGGCTCGCCGCCAGGCCAGTGCTCCAACATGGACCGAAGAGCCGGCACCAGTCATTGCCACTGACGCACCACGAAAGCGGCAACCACTATGAGGGCTACCAGCAGGACAACAGCCCGCATGCCGCTCCACCCCGGTTCGGGACCACCATAGTCGTCGGAATTCTCGTATCCGCTCGGCATTGCTAACGCGCCCCCTGGCGCCATTCCCAAGGCATCACAAAACGGCCCTGCCAGACGCCGCGCCCCGCCACTCTCGCGGCCCCTTCATCCGCGACATACTCGAGACTGTAACGCCTGAAGGCTAGCGCGTGCCCAGACGTGACGAGCCATGCGCCACGTCCTCCCCGCGAGCGGTGCAGACTGCTATCGCCCGCTTCCATCGGTCAACGTCTGTCTGTCGGCAGGAGACCGCCGCGCGGGCGAGCCAATCTGCCAGGGCGAGAGCTGCGACCTGGCCACAGCGGTACTCCGTGCCGTTGGCTCGCTGGCAGACTTGGCTACTCTCTGGCGCATCGATCCCGTGCAGGCGGATACGCTCAGCGTGGATCTCCAGGGTGCCGCCGTCAATTGCGGTCGCCTGCCCCAAGTGCAACGACCTGCATAAGGGCGGAGAAGAGGCAAAGCCTCTCGGCGGCCCAACACATAAGTGTCTTCCCAGGGCTGCTCTAAAAGCCTGAAGCGCCGTTCGGTATGCGCCGGGCTTTCCATTCGTCGGATGCGGCGGACGCCAAGAGTGTTTCCACCGCCAGCTGGGCTACGGCGAGGGTGGCGCGCGACGAGGGGCGGTTGAGGGGCGTGGCAAGATACACGGTGCGCCTGAAGCCGGGTTCGACGACCCGGAAGGTGTGGAGTTGCCCGTTATCCGCCGAACTCACCATCGAACCGGGATGCCGGGCCGCCAGCGAGCAGATCGTGGCGCCATGCCCGCGACGGATGAGCGCGAAGATCTGTGGCGATGCATCGACTTCCATCACCACGTTGAGCGGCACGGAATGGCGTCGCGCCGTGGCCTCAACCAGAAGCCGAAGCCCATGCTCCGGACCTGGCATGACGAGACGCAGATGTCGGACATCGCGCATCCGAATCTCGCCCTTGTCGGTCAGATACGGGGCAATGGACGGCACATCATAGGTGCCGATATAAAGGTCCTCTTCGGCGATCGCCTGCAGCGAGGCGCTCCGGTCATTAGCAGCGCCACCGCCGAAGATGATCGCCGCGTCCAGCGTGCCTTCGCGCAGCCAATTGGCGATGTAGCCCGACATACTCTCCACGACCCGCAGCCGCACCTGGGGCAGGCGATCTAGGCAGGATTCGATCAGCCGCACCGTTAGGAGCCCGACCAGCGAGCCGGGTACGCCGAACCGGACCGTGCCGATTGGCGGCTTGTCGCGGCTGAGCATGCTGGCCTTGGCATCCTCCGCCTGCTTCAGGATAGCATAGGCGTGGGTCTGGAACTCACGGCCCTGCTCGGTCGGCATCAGCCCGCGCGCCCAGCGCTCGAACAGCACGGTGCCCAGCTCGTCCTCAAGGTCCTTCAGCCGCGCGCTAAGCGAGGGCGAGCTCATATGCAGCACCTTGCCGGCCGCAGCGAGCGAGCCGGTTTCGGCAATGGTCACGAAGACCCGGAGATCGCGTAGGTCCATGGCACCGTCAGGCCTGCAGGGCGACCTCCGCCCTGTTCGCCCTCATCTGCGCCACCGCGTCGCTGCGGGCAAGGATGGCGCGGGCGCGATCGGCCACCGGCAGGTCGAGCATGGCGCCGCGATAGGTCACGGCGCCGAGCCCCTTGGCGAGCGCCTCGTCGAACACCTCCAGCGCGCCGCGGGCCCAGTCCACTTCCGCCGGCGAGGGCGCAAACACCTCGTTCATGATCGGCACCTGGCTCGGATGGATGCAGAAGCCGCCGGTGAAGCCCATTTCGCGTGCCTGGGTGATGGTGCGCCGGAACTTCTCGGTATCGGCATAATCGGCCACCGTGCCGACGAAGCCGATGGGGTGGATGCCGGCCGCGCGCGCGGCCACCACCGCCTGGGCGTTGTGGATGTACAGCGTGTCATAGGTTGGCGCGGCGCCGAGCGACAAAGCGAGGTCCTCGGCACCGACGATCAGGCCGGCGATGCGGGGATGGGCGGCGGCGATCGCGGCCATGTTGAGCAGCCCCTCCGCCGTCTCGATCATGACGACGAGGCGCGTATGGCCCACGGGCAGTCCGCGCTCGCGCTCCAGCTCGTCGAGGATCTCGGCGATGGTGCGCACATGCGAGGCGTCGGGCACCTTGGGCAGGGTCAGGCAGCACACATCCGGCCCGACCGAGGCCTCAATATCGGCCAGCGCCTGCCGCCAGGGGCGGTTGATGCGCACGACCACGTCCAGCCCCTGCCGCGCAAGGCGCGCGGCGGCGGCGGGAACGGCGCTTCGGGCCTCTTCCTTCTGGCTTGGGGGGATGGCGTCCTCGAGGTCGAGCTGGATCGCGTCGGCGCCGCGCTCGGCGGCACGGGCGAGGAAGCGCTCATTGAGCACGGGAACGAACAGCATGGAGCGCCAGGCGGGGGCATTCATGAAGAGACCTCGACAGCCTTGGGACGGGCACCGAGGCCCAGCTCGCGCCGGATTTCCTCATTGTGCTCGCCGATATCGGGGGCCGGCCGGCGGAAGGCGCCCGGCGTGGCGGAGAAGCGGGGAATGATGTTGTGCATCGGCAGCGAGCCGAGATCGCGGTCCGCGACCTCGACGATGGCCTCGCGGCCGAGCACATAGGGGTGTTCGAGCAGGTCGGCGACCGAGCAGACCGGCCCCACCGTGACGCCGGCGGCCTCGAACAGAGCGAGATTTTCGGCCTGGGTCCGCGTCGCGATGAAGGCGGCGATGATGGCGTCGAGCGCATCGCGGTTGGCGACGCGGGCGGCATTGTCGACGAAGCGCGGGTCCGCCTTCAGCTCGGGATGGCCGATGGTCTCGAAGATGCGCTCCGCCATGGACTGCATCGAGCCGGACATGGCGACATAGGCGTCGTCCGAGCACTGGTAAACATTGCGCGGCGCGGTGTGGGACGACTGGTTGCCCGCGCGCGGGGTCGGCGCGCCGGTGAGGCGGATCTGCGCGGCCTCGGCGCCGATCATGGCGTGGATCGGCTCGAACAGCGACAGGTCGATCACCTGTCCCTTGCCGCCGCCCTGCTCGACCGAGCGCAGCGCGGCGAGGATGGCGGCGGAGCCGTAGAGGCCGGCGATCATGTCGGCCAGCGCCAGCGGCGGCAGGGTGGGCGGCTTGTCGGCATGGCCGTTCATGAAGGCCCAGCCCGACATCGCCTCGACCAGCGTGCCAAAGCCCGGCCGCAGGCGCCACGGCCCGGTCTGTCCCCAGCCGGAGACCCGCAGGATGACGAGGCCGGGATTGCGGGCGTGCAGCGCCTCCGGGCCGATGCCCCATCGCTCCAGCGTGCCGGGCACGAAGTTCTCGACCAGCACCTGCGCGGTGTCGATGAGGCGCAGCAGCACCTCGCGGCCTTCCGCGTCGTGGATGTCGAGCGCCATGCTGCGCTTATTGCGGGCATAGACCTTCCAGAACACCTCGACGCCGTCGACCCGCCAGTTGCGCAGGTCGTCGCCCTTGCCGGGCCGCTCGATCTTGATGACGTCCGCACCATAGTCGGCGAGGACGTGCGTGGTCATGTTGCCGGCGACCAGCCGGGACATGTCGACGATGCGCACGCCGTCGAGCGGGCCGCGCCGGTCGGGGGTGAAGGGATGCGTGTGTGCCATCACCCCCTCCTCACGCCATCACGATGAGCGGCTTAATCTCTTCGAGCCGATGCATGCGCTCGAGCGCCACGTTCACCTCGTCGAGCGTGTAGCGGCCGGTAATCATCTTGCCGAAGGGGATGTGGTCGATATGGGCGGAGGCGAATTGCAGCGCTTTCCAGTAGGACTTCACATCGCCCGAGAAGGAGCCGAGCACGCGGATGTTCTTCTTCACGATGGTGGAGGGGCTGAAGGTGGTCGTGCCGGTGCCGAGCTGGCCGACGGTGAGGTAGCGCCCGCCCTTGCGCACGATGTCCAGCCCCTGCCCGAAGGCGTCGGGAAAGCCGGTGAACTCCATCACGATATCAGGCCCGCGCCCGTCGGTGAGCGCGCGCAGTCCCGCCACCCGCTCGTCATGGGTGGTGCCTTCGATGGTGAAGGTGTGGGTGGCGCCGAAATCGCGGGCGAGGGTGAGGCGGGCTTCCGGCGCGCCGATGACGCTGACCGTGCGCGCGCCGGCGACGCGGGCGACAGCCGCGGCTAATATGCCGAGCGGACCCGCGCCCTGGATCGCGACATGCTCGGACGGGTCGATGGGGCCGAGATTGTCGAAGGCGTTCATCACCGAGCGGAAGGCGCAGCTGCACAGGCTGGCGACGCCGTCGTCGAGATTATCCGGCACCCGCACGCGGCCGGATTCCGGCAGGACATAGCCGTATTCCGAAAAGCCGCCGAGCAGATAGGGCGGCTTCTCGATGTTCTCGTACATATAGGCGCGGCGGTTCTCGCACAGCGTCGGCTGGCGGGCGACGGTGCAGAAGAAGCACTTGCCGCAAGCGGTGTGGGTCCACAGGATGCGGTCGCCGATGGCGAGCTTCTGGCCGACGCTGTCGCGCTCCGCTCCCGCGCCGATGGCAACCACGCGCCCCACCATCTCATGGCCGAGGATGATCGGCAGGTCGACGGCGAGCGAGAGGTTGCCGCGCGAGAGGTGCACGTCGGTGCCGCAGATCGAGCAGGCGGTGGTGCGCACGATCAGCGCGCCCGGTTCCGGGGCCGTAGGGACGGGCACGCATTCGATCTTCACCGGCTCGCCGAACCGCCGGACGACCGCGGCGCGGGAGAATTCAGGAAGCGTGGCGAGGTCGGTTGTGTCACCGGACAAGGGCATGAGTCACACGAGGCTAGAGGTAGCGGAACCACAGCGTGGCAAACGGGACGAAGGTGATGATCGCCTGGCCCAGCAGCGCCGCGCCGAAGAACCAGCCGAGATAGGGCATCATGTCGGCCAGCCGGGCATTGGCGGCGCGGGCGGCGACATAGAGATTGGCGGCCATGGGCGGGGTGAGCAGGCCGATTTCCAGATTGGTGGCGAGGACGATGCCGAAATGCACCGGATCGATGCCGAAGCGTTCGGCGGCCGGTGCCAGCAGCGGCCCCATCAGCAGGATGGAGGCGTTGGTCTCCATGAAGGTGCCGACCAGAAGCAGCACCACATTGACCATCAGCAGGAAGGCGACCGGGCTCTCGATATAGGTCGCGACCCAGATGGCGATGTCCTGCGGCACCTGGTTCAGCACCATGGCGCGGTTGAAGATGCCGGTCATGGCGATGATGATGAGGATGCCCGAGCCTGTGATCGCAGCCGCGCGGAAGGAGCGGGTGAAGCCCTCCCGGCTGATCAGCCGGCGCCCGACCGAGACGCCGATCGCGTAGAGGCAGCCGATGGCGGCGGCCTCCGTAGGGGTCATGATCCCCCCATAGATGCCGCCGAGGATGACCACTGGCAGCAGCAGTGCCGAGGTGGCGTCGAACACGACCCGGGCCGGCGATTTGCGGGGATCGAGCACCCCGTCGGTTTCGGGGCGTCCCTCGACGCCGCCGCGCAGGACCTTGCGCGACAGGCGGTTGTGCACGAACAGGAACAGCGCGCCCATCAGCAGCGCCGGGACCATGGTGGCGATGAAGAGCTGGGAGATCGAGACGCCGACCGTCGCGCCATAGAGGATCAGCGGGATGGAGGGCGGCACCAGCACGCCGAGCAGCCCGGCGGAGGCGGTGAGCGAGGCGACATAGCCCTTGGGATAGCCGCGCTTGATCATTTCCGGCGAGACGATGCCGCCGACCGCCGCGACGGTGGCGACGGAGGAGCCGGTGATGGCCCCCATCATCGCCGAGGCCGCGACGGTGATGTAGCCGAAGGCGGCGCGGATGCGGCGCAGCAGCAGGTCGGCGAGCGCGATCAGTTCCGCCGCCATGCCGCTGCGGTTCATCAGCTCGCCGGTGAGCATGAAGAGCGGGATCGCCACCAGCGGGTAGCTGGAGATTTCCTCATAGGGAATGTTGCTCAGCCCGGCGATGGACAGGCCGTAGCTGCCCATCTGCAGGAAGATGACAAGTCCGAAGGTGACGGCGAGCGGCGCGCCGAGCACCAGGAACAGGGCCATGAGGCCGAAGGTCAGTGCCACGGGTTGAACCCTCCCGGCTCGCGTCCCACCAGCGCCCGCCAGATGTCGAGCGCCGAGTGGAAGGTCATCAGGGCGGCGCCGGCGAGCATGAAGCCGGCGGGAATGGCGACGGGAGTGCCGAGGTCGATCAACGTCTCGCCGGAGGAGCGGGCGTAGTCGAACAGGTCCCAGGCCAGGGCGATGAAGAACAGGCCGAACACCAGGCACAGCACGGCGGCGATGGCGTCGAGGCCGCGGTGCAGCGGGCCCGGCGGCAGCATCTCGACGATGTCGGCGGTGAGGTGCTTGTGCAGATGGCTGCACAGCGCCGCGCCGATGAAGGTGAGCGGCGACATCGCCACCATCGCCCATTCCCCGGTGTCGGAGAAGGGCAGGTCGAAGGTGCGGATCGCCACCGACGCACCCACGGCAAGGATGGCGACGACCATCGCCGTGATGACGACGGCATTCTCCATCCGGGCCAGCACCCGCTCGACACGCATCAGCGCGTCGAGCACCGCGTACCGCCGGGGCGCGGCCTCGGCGGAGGCCGGTTCGTGACCGCTCATGGCGGCCGTCCCGTCGCGGGCCATGGCCTCACTCGCCCCGAGCCGCGGCGATTTCCTTCTTCAGCTCGGCGATGCGCTCCGCGCCATAGATCGGCGTCAGCTTCTCCCAGCCGATCTGGCCGATCTTGGCGAATTCCGCCATCGCTTCCGGCGTGGGGGTGATGACGGCGACGCCGCCGGCCTTGATCTTGTCGAGGAAGGCGCTGGTGGCGGCGCGATTGCGGGCGATGCCCTCGCGCGCGGCTTCCTGCGCGGCTTCAGTCACGATCTTGCGCTGGGCCTCGTCGAGCCCGTCCCAGAAGCGCTTGCTGACCGTGATCGCGCCCATGGCGTACACATGATTGGTCAGGGTCATGTATTTCTGGGCTTCGAACAGGCGCGAATTATAGGTGATGCTGGCGCCGTTATCCTGGCCGTCCACCGTTCCCTGCTGGAGCGCCACGAACAGGTTCGGCATCGGCATGGTCACGGTCTGCGCGCCCGCCGCCTCGAAGAAGGAGCGGATGGAGGCCGAGCCCGGCACGCGCAGCTTGAGGCCCTTGAGGTCCTCGGCATTGTTCACCGGGCGGTTGGAGTTGGTCACCGCGCGGAAATCCAGCTCGAAATAGGCGAGCGCGACCATGTTGTGCTTGGCCAGCGTGTCGGAGAGCGTGCGCTGGAGGATGCCCTGCGGGTTGTAGAAGATCTTGTCGACCTGCGCGTAGTCGGTGGCGATGTAGGGCAGATAGTGGATGTCGAGCAGCGGATCGAGGCCGGTCAGCGAGCCGATGTTCAGGAAGGCGAACTCGACCGCGCCGCGGCTGAGATCGCGCCCCAGCGCCTCGTCACCGCCGAGCTGGCTGTTGGGGAAGACGGTGATGTCGATCTTACCGTCGGTGCGCTCCTTGACCAGGCGGGCGAAGATCTGGCTCGCCTCGTCCGCCGCATTGCCCTGGGCGAAGACGTGCCCGAGGCGGGCCTTTTCGGCCGACGCCACCTGCGGCAGGGCAGCCAGCGTCACGGCGGCCAGAGCCGCCACGATGAAGTTCTTCATGATTTTCTCCCTAGAGATGAATTTGTTTTTGTTGTCGGTGCCGACTTTGCGTCAGCTTGAGTGGTCGATGACCACGGTTTTGGCGACCGTGTATTCCTTGAGGGCCTCGAAGCCCTTCTCGCGGCCGTGGCCACTCTTGCGGAAGCCGCCGAAGGGCAGCTCGACGCCGCCGCCTGCGCCATAGCCGTTGATATAGATCTGGCCGGCGCGGATGCCCTTGGCCATGCGCATCTGGCGCCCGCCGTCGCGGGTCCATACGCCGGCAATCAGACCGTAATCCGTGCCGTTGGCGATGCGCAGCACGTCGTCCTCGTCGTCGAACGGGAGGGCGGCGAGCACCGGACCGAAAACCTCCTCGCGCGCCAGCTCATGCTCGCGCGGCACCAGCCCAAACAGCGTCGGCGGCACGAAATAGCCGGCCTTCGACGCCTCGGGATGGATCTTGCCCTGCGCCACGACCTCGACCCTGTCGGTGAAGGCGCGCTCGAGGAAGCCCATCACCCGGTCGCGCTGCACCTGGTTTATGACCGGGCCGCATTCGAAATCCTGCTCGGGAAAGCCCACGCGGACCGTGGCCATGCGCTCCGCGAGTTTCCGCATAAAGGGCTCATAAATGGCGCGCTCGATCAGCACGCGCGAGCCGGCCGAGCAGGTCTGCCCGGCATTCTGCACGATGGCGCCGATGATGACCTCGCAGGCCTTCTCCTGGTCAGCGTCGGCGAAGACGATCTGCGGCGACTTGCCGCCGAGTTCGAGCACGCAGGGAACATGGTTCTTCGCGGCGGCGGTCTGCACCAGCGTGCCGACCTCCGGCGAGCCGGTGAAGGACAGGAAGTCGAGCCCGGGATGGCTCGACAGCGCGGCGCCGGCCTCCTCGCCGAGCCCGGTCACCACATTGATGACGCCGGCGGGGAAGCCCACTTCCTCGGCGAGTTCCGTGAAGCGCAGGCAGGAGAGCGAGGCCTCTTCCGCCGGCTTGAGGATCGAGGTGTTGCCGGCCGCCAGCGCGGCGCCGAGCGTGCGGCCGAACATCGAGGCGGGGTAGTTCCACGGAATGATGTGGCCGGTGACGCCGCGCGGCTCGCGCAGCACGATGACCTGGTAGCCGGGCAGGAAGGGGATGGTGTCGCCGTGGATCTTGTCGGCGGCGCCGCCGTAATATTCGAAATAGCGGGCGGTTACCCGGATGTCGTTGCGCGCCAGCTTCATCGGCTTGCCGGTATCGGCGGCTTCAAGCTGTGCGAGTTCCTCCAGCCGGTCGAGGATGAGCAGGCCGAGCTTGCTGAGCAGGCGCCCGCGCTCCAGCGCCGCCATGGAACTCCACACCGTCTCGAAGGCGTGGCGGGCCGCCGTCACCGCGCGATCGATGTCGGCGGCGCCGCCGGCGGCGATCCGGCCGATGGTCTCGCCCGTGCTCGGATTGACGACCGGCAGAAACGTCCCCGACGCTGCCTCCACCCACCGGCCATCGATGAAGAGCTGATCCCGACCCATACGCATCCTCCCAGAACTTTGTTTTTAAGATTGGCGCGATGCTTCTACGGCGGGGCGCGTTAGACAACTCTGAAAACTCGTAAGGCCCGTTAGGCTCAGCCTAAGGCGCCGCTAGTGGGTCGACAGCCCCATTGCACGGTTCCGGCCAAGGCTCCACTCGACGCTGCCGTCGCGAGAGACCGCCGAGATGTGACGGCCGATTTGCTTCTCCAGCACGAGCTGCCAGGGCACGAGCTGGAAGCCAAGGCCTTCGTCGATCATGGCGAAGCGCCCGCTGGGAGGTTGACCGAGCCGGCGAGCCGGCCGGTCGCATACTCGCCCGTTTCGCTAGGGGCGTAGGAAAAGTCCGCGCTCAGCAGCCATCGCCCGGCCGACGCGATTCACGTGCCGCGCACTGCATGTTCGACCGGGGGCTGATCAATCCGACGGACGATCTCGACGTGCTGATCTCCCGGCACGCCAGATCCCGATGGCGTGCGTGCTTTCATCAATCGGAGCGGACGCGCCATCGCCCAGCAACGGGCGTTTGAGCGTCCGCGTCCGTACTTTCTGCGTTGGCATCGCGAGTACTGCTTCAAGCAGTGAGGCCGATTGAATCGTGACGCTGCAGCTGCATCAAGCGCGCAACATCCCGGCGGATGCGCCGCAGCTCCGGCCACGGGAAATGCCGCCCCTCTGCGCCATCCGCGCCAACGGCAATCAGCACGTCGAGCTTCCCTGAAAGACCGCGCAGTGACGCGGCGTCTGCCGCGAAGAGCCTCGCGATCAGTCGCTCTTCATCGACGGATGCCGCCGCCTCTTCCTGTCGTGTGGCCGAGTAGCCGATGGCGCGGTCCGCGTCGTCCCAGAGCCGTTGATGAGTGCGCAGCGCGGCGACCACTTCGTCACGGCGCGCGCAAAGCGACGGCAGATCGGCCGCAAGCTCATCGAATTGCCGCAGGGAGGCGATCCGCATTGGTGACGGCAATTCGTCTGCAGCAAGAACCGCCTGCGGAAACCCAACCGTCCGCGCCAGTTCGGATTCCAATCTCTGCTGTTTCCGGCACAGAGCGAGCGTGCGCCGATGCGCGGCGCGCCACGCCTTCCATGCAAGGACAGCCGCATCCGTTGCGCCGCCATCCTGCGGCGCGGCTGCAGCCGCACTGTTGAAGGAGGTGCCGCCGATCGTAACCAGGGCGGCAGAGAGAACGTCCCTCCGGGATGGCTGGGACAGACTCATGCTAATCTCAGAATCAGCCATGATCCGAGCTCCACGCAGCTTGGGTTGTGGTCAGGCCGGATACGTGGGGCAAACACGTGTCCGGCCGCCTAAGGCGCAGAAGGATAGCGACGACATGAATCAACAGCAATCAAAAATCACTACAGTGTCGTGATTCATATGAATGCTGCGCAATGCAAAATGGCCCGCGCCGCTCTCGGTTTGGGCGTGCGCGATTTGGCGAACCAGGCTGCCGTTTCCACACAAACCGTGACCCGTTTCGAGCGCGGTGAGGCATTAAAAGCGGCAACGGTTGAGCGTATTCAAGCGGCTCTCGAAGGCGCCGGCATTGAGTTCATTCCGGAGAATGGCGGCGGCGCAGGTGTGCGCTTCCGCAAGCCGTCAGCGCCGGAATAGCCCTCGTCCGTAATTCCTGCGCAAGATCGCTGCGGCTTCAGCGCGGTTCGGCCGCAGTTCCTTTGCAGTTTCTGTGCACCGAAGATCGACGGTCTTACGCGGGTCGGTTGCGCGTAACCGACAGCCGCGTGGCGTCGGGCATGACGATCCATGGCGAACTCGCCGCGCACTTGGCGGCTCCCTGCACCAGTCTGGTAGCGTATTTCTGGACGGTTTGACGGACTGCCAGTAGCGATCGGCGTCCATGGCGTGTCTTCTGCCACTCCGTCATAGTATCGCAGCGATGTGACGTGATCTCGTTTGGACCCGACGGGGCGGGGCAACTTGATGGCAGGATAAAAGCGCGCACATTGCGCGGCGGTCGGATGGTTGATTTCGTAGAATATTTGGTGGATCTAGACACATTGCGCTGCTCGCCTGCAATGTGCGCGCTTCTCGGGAATCTTGTTGCTTGAACGCTTAGCCGCACATTGTTGCCGTCTGATGCCGGCCTGAGGACCATCACCCCTCGGTTTTGGATCGCGGGGCCTGCCACTTCTGGATTGTGGCCGAGAGGAGGGCTTCTCGGCAGAAACGCCGCCCCTGATCGAGGCGAGTCGCCTCTCCATAATGTGCCTGCACTGACCGCCGATGCCCCGTACGAGCTTCGCGCGCATGTTGGTGAAATTCTGCCAGCAGCGTGCCACGACCGTCCTATCGCCCCGCGACGCCGATCTCTTCCAGCACTGGCTCCTTGATCTCCTCGCCGTGCGCATGCCACCGCCCCTGACGGAGCGCGACTACGACTGGCACGCAATCGCTCATGCCTGCGATGTGGATCATGCCGATCTGCAGCGCGCAGGCCCCGTGCTTGCGCCCGGCCTTGATGCGTTGCGCCGTGAACTGGCGCGCCGCGGCCACGTCACGGTGAAGCGTGCCGCGGCGCGCCAGGCACCGTCCCGCTTGGAGAGGGGCACGCTTCAGCGTGATGCTGAGCGGCTCGACGTTGCGCCGCGCCGACGCGGCACTCGGGCGAAGCCCATTATCGAGTTCCCTGAGAGCGACGGCCGGTCTTGGACGGACCCGCCCTCATTCGCCGATGCGCTCGATCTTCACATGCGCCGCCATGGCGACACCGCAAACCACCTCGCCCGCGCCCTTCAAGCAAGCGCGGCCCAGGTCGATGCCACGGCACTTAACCTGTGGCGCCGCGGCGTGAAGGTGCCGCGCGCCTCCCGAAGTCTCGCGGCGCTGGAGCTCATCGAGCAGCGCTACCGCCTCCCGCCGGGCTACTTCCGCTCGAAGCTGCCGAATGGAGACCGCTGCACCTCGGCGGGAACCATTGCCGGCATCAGTCGAGCCGAGCGGCGACGCCTCGCCTGGCACCTGCCGCATGATTTTGATCGCCGCCCATTGAAGGAGCGGGAGGAGATCCTTGAGTGGGTACAGCGCGTGGTGATCTCGGGAACGACCGACTATCGTCGCTTCCAGGCCGCCGCCATGAAGCAGCGCTACTCGATCCGCTTTCCAGGCCTGCTCGACCAGTCCTCCCGTCCGCGTGGTCTCTATCGGTTTTGCCGGGAGGAAGATGGATCGCTGCCGGATCCGGACCTTGCAAGTGCGGCGCTCGATGCGCCGCCCCAGCTGGCCGAGGAGATGGCCGATCTCGTCCGGTTCAAGACGGCGACGCTGACGGCCTTCGGTTATCAGCGCAATGGCGTCTGGGGTGAGGAGACGGCATCCCAGAAGGTCGAGCATCTCGGTCTGATGTTCGGTGCGCTGGCAGCCTCACCCAGCGGCGCGGTCCATGGCTTCGGCGTGCCGCTGGAGAATCTGAGCTTCAGTCTGCTGGTCTTCCCGATCGTTTGGGACTGGTACATCCAATGGCGGGAGCGTCGGCGCGGCTTCTACACCGCGTGGGAGGTCGACATGCTGCGGATCGCTGCCGCGCTCACTCGCGCCGAGACAGGCTGGCTGCGGCAGAACCCGCAGTTGGCCGAACGCATCCGTCCTATTCCCAATCTGATCACCGAGCGCGACGTTGCCGCTGCCCGTGCTGACTGGGACGCAGCCTGCGAGCAGATGCATCGCCATGGCCTCGCCCGCGCACGGGAAGTGCAGCGCGTAGCCCGTATCCATCGTGACCCCTTCGAGCCGATCATCGCGGTTCTGGAGGCGGACAGTCCGGTCGCCGAGTATCGCAAGATCACTGAGGAGATCCTGCGGCTGATGCCGGACGAGAAGCGCTACCCGCGCGCGGCCGCCGAGGCGGTGCGGGCCTTCCTCATGCTGCGGCTCGGCCTGCATCTCGGGCTGCGGCAGAAGAACCTGCGTCAGCTACTCGTCTGTCCGCGCGGCCGGCTACCAACCTCGGAGCGCCGCCTCGCGGAGATGAAGCGCGGCGAGCTGCGCTGGAGCGAGCGCGATCATGGATGGGAGGTGCTCATCCCTTCGGTCGCCTTCAAGAACGCGAACTCGTCCTTCTTTGGCAGCAAGCCATTCCGGCTGATCCTGCCGGACCTCGGCGGCTTCTATCACTATCTCGAGGCCTATATCGACCGGCACCGCCGGGTGCTGCTCAAGCATGCCGCTGATCCTGGCACGCTGTTCGTCAAGACGGTGAAGTTGACCAGCAAGGATGCCGCCTACTGCCAGAACACCTTCTATGAGGCCTGGCGCCTAGCGATCCAGCGCTATGGCATCCACAACCCTTACACCGGCCGCGGCGCCATCAAGGGCCTGCTGCCTCACGGGCCGCACAATGTCCGCGACGTGCTGGCGACGCATATCCTGAAGAAGACCGGCTCCTATGAGCAGGCGAGCTACGCCATCCAGGATACGCCGGAGATGGTCGCCAAGCACTACGGGCGATTTCTGCCGCAGGACAAGGCGGCTCTCGCGGCCCAGATTCTCAACAAGGTGTGGGAGGCGGCGTGAGAGTAGAACGCCCCATGCGCGAATCTCTCGCCGCCCGCGCTACGCGATGGCGTGTTCCCACGTTGGCAATCCGCTTCAGCAGCAGGGCCGGAAGTGCCGTAGGGGCAGATTGACGAGCCGCTCACTCAGGAGGGGAACGGTGCAATCGGGGCCGGAAGCGGACTGACCGGTTGTGGCTGCCGCTATGCAGATTGCAGCCGTTCTGCAACCGACCCATTATGGCCATTCTGGCTGGTTTCGTCGTAACCTGAAGGCTGTCGTTCTTTCAGCATCTGCTGCTTTAGGATTTAGGGCCCAACGCGGGAGATAGAATTGAAGCGGGTTCCGGCACTCTCCGAGACGGCAGTCGGCCAGTCATGGCTGCATCAGTTCGCTACGGGAGCCGACCATGCAGCCGCTACGGCGATGCTGGACGCGATGGTGCTGTTGGATCACGAAGAGGTTGCCGCTGCACAGCGGGCTGGACTGATCGCCATGCAAACAATGCCTCATCACAGACCATTCATTAAAAGTCGGATCGGGCTTTACGCCGAGCGAGAGTTCGCTGCAGGCAGGATATTCACCGAAGAATGGGTCGCTGGCCGCCACGGCAAACTAACGGAACGGTCCACCGGCCCCAAGCGCGTCGCACCGATTGCGCCTCGTCGGGGCTCTAGTCGAGTCGGAAGTGAAGGGCCCACAGCAAATGTGATCGCTCAGATAATTAAGGGCAATCAAAGGTCTTTCACCAGTCATCCTGGTCCTGACATTGTCAGGCAAACCGGGGTCAGATTGATCTGTATTGTAACCGACTTTATTGGGTCCGGCACGCGCATCAACAAGATGTTGGACCTGTTCTGGAAGTCACCCTCGGTACGCTCTTGGTGGCAGTTAGGATGGATTAGGTTCGCGATCGTGACCGCCTGTGGCACACGACGCGGAATTCAGGAGGTCATGCGGCATAGGGTCAATCCAGAAGTGAAATCGGCATTTACCGTGCCATCAGTGGGTGACTTCGAAGCCGATCTCGTTGCACGTTGGACCGATATCATGACGCGTTACGGACCTCCTGGTGCGACCGCTGAGGATAAAAGTGGCTATAAGGGTAGTGCTGCTCTTGTCGCCTTCACGTATGGCTTGCCGAACAACACACCCTTGATCGTGCATGGTACCGGCGGCGGATGGCAGGCCTTGTATCAAGGCTCAATTCCGCCTAACAGCAAGCACGCCTTCCATCCGCTCACAGATGGGGAGCGAGCAGAGAATGCAATCGAACGCGCCGGGCTTGCGATCGACCTAACCATAGGAAGCGACTTAGCGACGATGCACTTGGTCTTGTCTCAAATTCGCGGAAAGTGGCGACAAGGCGCGGAGGAAGAGATCAGCGAACGAACAGGGCTCACTTCCGATCAGGTGCGCATCGCAATTGCCCGGGCCAAAGCTAGAGCATTGGTGGCAATTGACGGTCACCTAACCGAAGCAGGTCAGGCTGCAATCAAGGGACTTCGGACGCCTTGGCGACGTCCGGATATTCCCACGAACGTAAATCCGTACTATCCATGGCAACTGAGAGACCCGAGGGTGTCATCTAGTAACCGCCGCCTTACGAGGCGGCCAAGGTGATCCGCTTAAGGCGGGTCGCCGTGGCGGCAGGGTTTCCGGTCGCCGTAGATGGAGCTGTCGCATACTGGTATCCCATCCGGCAGGTCAGTCGCGAGCGACACATTCGGCTTGCGTCGAAATTGCCCCGCCGGATGGGTCACCCCACAGGGGTGTAAGGTAGATGCTACACCCTTGGGACTCTCAGGCTTTTATCGAAGGCGCCAAGAACGCTGGGCGATCTGACGAAACAATTGCCAATGCTCTCGCTGCCGCTGACAGCATAAAAAAAGCTAACATAGATTTGCCGGTGATACTGTCACTAGGGCATCTCGCACATTTGGTAGACGTTGGATTGCCTGTGCTGCGAAACTACGTCGAGAGATCAGATGATCCATATCGCGTTTTCCAGGTCAAAAAGCACCGAGTTGGAATGAACGCGCCGCGGAGACATCGTACAATCTGTGTACCTGAGCCCAGCCTCATGCGCGTCCAGCGTTGGATTGCTCAAAATGTACTGAATGCAGAAAAACCCCACCCTCGCAGTTACGCGTTTGCACCACATCGCAGTCTAGTCCAAGCGGCTGAACGCCATGCGGGCTGTCGGTGGCTCATTAAGATGGACCTCCAGGACTTCTTCGAATCGATCGATGAGCGACAGGTCTATCTCGTCTTCAGGTCGTTGGGGTATAGCTCCCTTCTGTCCTTCGAGATGGCACGCCTGTGCACTCGACTTCCAGGCGCCTATATCGCGGAGCCCCAGAATTTCGAGGCACCATCAACATGGTACCGATCTCGAGGAGCTGGACATCTTCCTCAAGGTGCCCCGAGCAGCCCCATGCTGGCAAATCTGGTCGTTAGGGCACTGGACCGCAGGCTTGAAAACGTTGGGCTGAAATCTGGCTGGGTCTACTCTCGCTATGCCGATGACCTTGCCTTCTCAACGAAGGACCATACCGGGCGAGGGGCCGCGATTGCATTGGTCAAGCGGGTGGAACGCGAAGTGCGCGATTTTGGTCTACGAGAGAACCCAGCAAAGACCACAGTCACCCCACCTGGAAACCGTAAGGTTCTACTTGGACTTTTGGTGGACCGCGATCAACCAAGGCTTACCAAGAAGTATCGAAACAATATTGAGACACATATTTTCGCGCTTCGCCATCCTAAGCTGGGCGCAAAGGCTCACTGCGCTGCAAGAGGCTTCCGGTCAGTGACAGGTTTAAAACGGCATGTGGCTGGGCTTATAGCTTTTGCGCACGCTGCCGATAAGCCATACGCGGCTCGCCTTTATGAAGACTTCAATAAAATTGACTGGTCCCGATAGCGCAGGGAGGTTCTTCGGAAAGCGCAATACCGGGCTGACGTCGCCGCGCCTTTTCGGGCAGAGCCACGTGCTGGACAGTATTTTCCGTTTTTCTTCCAGAACCCGCCAGTCCGCTTCCCACGCCATTGCGGTCATCGCTGCGGGAGATCCTGACGTTGCCCCCTATTTGCCCTCGTTCATAACTGGACTCTGTTCTCGATATGGTCCGTCCTGGACCGGGTTGCA
>NZ_VTTL01000015.1 GCF_008364685.1 Xanthobacter oligotrophicus | reverse complement strand
GCAGAGAGCACGCGCCGACCAGTTTGCTCCAATCTGACGGGACCGCGCCCTGAGCCAGCGCCACCACCGACCCAAAACGCAAGGCCCCCCCGCCCCGACCTTGGTCCGGGCGGCGGCGCTGTTTTCGGGGTCAGGCCGCGTTATACCAACGGCCCCGGTCTTTGACCGGTGCCGAGAGGGTTGCGCTCAGGCGCCGCGCCGGCTTGACCAAAGGCCCGTGAGTCACGCTCACGGGCCTTTGGTATTACTGCTGGGCGAGCGCACCGGCACGGCCGACGTTGTAGATCTGCACCCGGCGGTTGATGGCGGCGTCGGGATGCTTGGGATCCTGAAGCGCCTCCTCGCCGAGGCCCACGGACTGGAGCCGGCGCGGGTCCACCCGGAAGGTGGTGGAGAGCGCCTCGACCACCGCGTCGGAGCGCTCCTGGCTGAGCTTCATGTTGTGCTCGCGGGTGCCGGTGGCATCGGTGTTGCCGACCACCAGGAACTTGTAGCCGAGCAGTACCGGATTATGCATGGCATCCGCGATGGAACCGAGGGTGCGGTAGGATTCTGGCTTGATCATCGCGGAGTTGAGGTCGAACACGATCTCCACGTTGATCTGGGCCAGCTGGTCGAGCTGGACCGCGAGCGGCGGGCGGCTTTCCGGCGGGCCGGTGTACTTCATGTGCGCCTGGGCGAGGCCGCGCAGCGCCTCGGCCGACACCTGCGGCACGTCATCCACGGAGGTTTGCAGACCCTGGACGATCTGGGCGTTGGGGGTGAACACCTGGGCCGCAGCGGGCTGCACGCCCACGAGCGCGGGGACCACAGCGGTGCCGGCGAGGAGCAGGGCCGCGCCAAGGCGGGTGGTGGCGAAACGGAACAAGGTCATGCTCAGCCCTCCCTTCACTGGCCGTAGCCGGCATTGACGAGCGAGGCCGTGCAGGTGGCGCTCACCACCTTGGACGCCTCCAGCAGGCACGAGACGATGTTGCCATCGCCGGGCACGAGGCCGGGGCAGAACTGCGCGGCATCGCGGTCACAGGCCTTGTAGACCTGCTTCTGGGCCGCGGCCCGCGCCTCGGTCATCTCGCGGATTCCGGCGTGGTTGGCAGCGCAGGCCGGCGTCAGCTGCGCGACGTTCTGGGCAAGGCAGTTGTGGATGGCATTGTTGCCGAGGTTGATGCCACGGCAGTGCTTCATGATGTCCCCGCCGCAATGCTGCGCGAGGAGGCCGGCCGCCTGCGCGTAGCTGACGGTCTGGGCCTTGGCCGGTCCCACGGTAAGCTGCCCCCCGGCAAGCGCCAGCACGGCGGCCAGAGCTAGTCCCGCAAATCTCATACGATGTCCCCCCAGCGGCCCGATGCTTCGGGCGCGCGGGAGTTGACCACCGCCGATTGGCCGGGGTCAACCTGTGACATCACTTCGGTGGCGCGAACAGTATCGCGCGGGAGCAACCTCGTGCCTCAGGAGGCCTTGTCGTAGGTTCCGGCCTCAATCTCGTCGCCGGCGGCGCCCACCACGCCGAGCGGATCGGCGGCCAGCTCCAGATCGGTGGACTCAATGGGAGCGGCCCCGGTGGAGACGACCGGCTCGCGGCGCGGCGCCAGCAGCAGGTGCGCGCTGGCCGCCGCGGCGGCAAAGGCCGGCAGCAGCGTCATCATCGCTGCCAGCGGCGAGGGAAACAGCACCGCGAGCGAGGTGCCAAGGAAGCCGTTGCCGATCTGAAGGAAGCCCATCAGCGCCGAGGCGGCCCCAGCGATGGGCGCGAACCCGGCGAGGCCGGCGGTGGTGCAGCCCGGCAGCAGCAAAGCGATGCCGCAGGCCCACAGAGAGATGGGCAGCATGACGGTCGCGGTGGTCAACGGCAGCACGAACGGGCCGAGCGCCAGCCCCACCGCGCCGACAAGCACCAGCAGCAGGCCGGGCAGGATCAGGGCGTGGGCGCTGTGTCGCTTCAGCAGCGGCCGGGCGATGAGGGTGCCGGACATGAAGGCGCCGGTCTGCAGCAGCATGGCAAGGCCGAAGCCGGTGGGCGAGAGCCCCACCCGCTCGATGAGGATGAAGGGCAGCAGCGCCGACAACGTATAGATGCCGCCGAGGCTGAGGCCGGCGGTGAGCGCCGCGCGCATGAACACGCGGTCGGTCAGGAGCCGGCGGTAGCTCGTCGCCACCCCGCGGGGGGAGGCCAGCGCACGGTCCGGCGTCCGGTTGGTCTCCGGCACCCGAAGGGCGAGGACCGCCACCAGCACGAGGCCGTAGGCCGCCATGGCGATGAAGATCACATGCCAGCCCGCCGTGCCGAGAATGAGCCCACCCAGGGTGGGCGAAACCGCCGGGCCGATGGCCAGCATGGTGCCGATGAGGTTCATCACCCGCGCCGACGCCTGGCCGGTATATTGATCGCGCACCAGCGCGCGGGACAGGGCGATGCCGGCGGCGCAGCCGATGCCCTGCAACGCGCGGCCGGCAATGAGCCAGCCGATGGTGGGCGCCAGCATGGCGACGACACTGCCGGCGAGATAGATGCCGAAGAAGCCCAGCGCCACCGGGCGCCGCCCGTAGCCATCCGAGAGCGGCCCGCAGACCAGCTGGGAAAAGGCGAAGCCCATGAAGAACACGGTGAGGGTGAGCTTCACCGTGGCGATGCTGGTGCCGAAGGCCACGACCAGCGTCGGCAGGGCCGGCGTGTACATGGCAAGGCTGATGGGCCCGAGCATCACCATGAGCCCGCCGATGACGGACACTTCCCGTTCGCTCATGAACGGCGCGGCCGAAACGCCGGCGCCCGGCGCGGGAGACGTTGAGTGCTCGACGGCGGTCATTTCTCGTCCCTCGACCGATGCTCCCGCGCGAGGTTGTCGCGCAGCCGCAGGAGAAGGTCCCGCAGCAGCGCCTGCTCGGCCTCCGAGAAGCCGCAGGTGGCCTCCCGGCGCGCGGTGGCCGCCGCCGAGAGCACCCCGGCGAGGTAAGGCGTCGCCTCGGGCGTGAGCGTCACGATCTTGGCGCGGCGGTCCCTGGGGTCGGTTTCGCGCGTGACCAGGCCGGCGGCCTCGAGCCGGTCGAGGAAGCCCACCAGGGTCATGGGCTCCACGTTCATCTTCTCGGCCAGCGCCGATTGCCTGAGGCCCGGATGGAAATCCACATAGGCCAGCGTGCGCGCCTCCCCGGCCGTGAGGCCGAGCCCGGCGCCCTCGAAGGCCCGGTCGATGCGCGCGCGATAGAGCCGCGCCGCATCCACCAGGACGAAGCCGAGGGGCGGCTCGCTCGGCGCAGGACGAGGGGAGGCGATGGGACTGGGGGCTGGAACGGTCATAATAAGGGGACAATATAGTAAGCTAACCTTATTATCAAGTGGGTGACGCCCCGATGAAGCCCTGAATTCCGGCCGCCAGGCCGGTGCACCTCGCCTCAGAGGCGTCCCTAAGAGGCATCCTTGCCGACAAAAGGCGGACGCCGCCGCTTTCCGATCCGCAGCTTTTGACGTGTCCCCGCGCCATTCCCGGTCTAGACCGAAGCGGACCGTTTCCATCCGCCCGCGACGCGGGCACTGTGCGTCGTCACGCCCAAGGAGATCCCATGCCCTGGTCCCTCACCATCGGCCGGCTCGGCGAGACTGCGATCCGCATCCACGTCACGTTCCTGTTGTTCCTGGTGTGGATCTGGGCGGCCTATTACCGCTCCGGCGGGTCTTCGGCGGCGTGGGAAGGCGTGCTGTTCGTGGCGCTGCTCTTCGCCTGCGTGCTGCTGCATGAATTGGGGCACGTCTTCGCCGCCCGCCGCTACGGGGTGAAGACCCCGGACATCACCCTGTGGCCGTTCGGCGGCATCGCCAATCTGGAGCGGATTCCGGAGAAGCCGTCGCAGGAGCTGGTGGTGGCCATCGCCGGGCCGCTGGTGAACGTGGTGATTGCGCTGGTGCTGCTGGTCATCCTGAGCGCCACCCTCGGCGGCACCGACCTGACGGCGGACAGCCTCGCCAAGATCGAGGACCCGCGCACCTCGATCCTGGTGAAGCTGGCCGGCGCCAACATCTTCCTGGTGGTGTTCAACCTCATCCCGGCCTTCCCCATGGATGGTGGGCGGGTGCTGCGGGCGCTGCTGGCCATGAAGATGGGCCACGCCAAGGCCACCGCCACCGCCGCCTCCATCGGCCAGGGCCTTGCCATCGGCATGGGCCTTCTGGGCATCTTCACCAATCCCATGCTGATGATCATCGGCGTGTTCGTGTTCCTCGCCGCGTCCGGGGAGGCCGGTCAGGTGCAGCTGAAGGAAGCCTCGCGCGGGCTCCTGGTCTCGGACGCCATGATCACCCATTTCGAGACGCTCGGGCCGCAATCCACCGTGGACGACGCGGCCGACGCCCTCATCCGCTCCACCCAGAAGGAATTCCCGGTGGTGGACGGCGCCGGTCACCTGCGCGGGGTGCTCACCCGCGACGCCATGATCCGCGCCATGAAGGACCAGGGGCCGCAGACCGCCGTGATCGAGGTGATGCAGGCCGACATTCCGGTGGTGGAGGCCCGCTCGAAGCTCGATGCGGCGCTCAAGCTCATCACCTCCGCCCAGGTCCCAGCCGTGGGCGTGGTGGATGTGTCCGGAAAGCTGGTCGGCCTGCTGACGCCGGAGAATGTGGGCGAGCTGATGATGCTGCACGCCGCCCGCCCCGAGCGCGGGGCACACCCCTTCGGCCGCGGCCGGGCGGGGTGAGGGGCGGAGGCGGCTTCAGCCTCCTCCCGCCCGGCAAAGTCTCACGCCCCCACCGCCTCCGCCGTGGGGGCCTCGACCTGGCGGACCTTGTCCATGACCGCCTTCTGCACCTTCTCGAAGGCGCGCACCTCGATCTGGCGCACCCGCTCGCGGGAGACGCCGAACTCGGAGGCGAGGTCCTCCAGGGTCATGGGGTCCTCGGAGAGGCGGCGGGCCTCGAAAATACGGCGCTCGCGGTCGTTCAGCACGGAGAGCGCGCCGGACAGCGCCGCGCGGCGGTTGTCCAGCTCCTCGCTCTCGGCGAGCTGCTCCTCCTGGTCGAGGCGCTCGTCCACCAGCCAGTCCTGCCACTCCCCGCCCTCGGAATCCTCGCGGATGGGGGAGTTCAGGGAGGCGTCGCCGGAGAGGCGGCGGTTCATGTCCACCACGTCCTGCTCGGTGACGCCGAGCTTGGTGGCGATCTGCTTCACATGCTCGGGACGCAGGTCGCCCTCTTCCAGCGCGGAAATCTGGCTCTTGGCCTTGCGCAGGTTGAAGAACAGCTTCTTCTGCGCCGCCGTGGTGCCCATCTTCACGAGGCTCCACGAGCGCAGGATATATTCCTGGATGGAGGCGCGGATCCACCACATGGCATAGGTGGCGAGGCGGAAGCCCTTCTCGGGCTCGAACCTTTTCACCGCCTGCATGAGGCCCACGTTGCCCTCGGAAATCACTTCGGAGATGGGCAGCCCATAGCCGCGGTAGCCCATGGCGATCTTCGCCACGAGGCGCAGGTGGCTCGTCACCAGCCTGTGCGCGGCATCGCGGTCCCCGTGCTCGCGCCAGCTCTTGGCGAGCATATATTCCTCCTGCGGCTCCAGCATGGGAAACCGCCGGATCTCTTCGAGATACCGGGAGAGTCCGCCTTCGGCGGACGGAATGGACATGGACTTCGGCTGGGCCATGACGAGGCCTCCTTCTCCCGCGGCCCCCGTCCGGGCGACCGCCTCAGCGGCCGCATGACGCCGACCGCGACGCATCATGATATAGATACGAGCGGAATGCGGATAGGTTTCATCCTCTCACGTCGATGCGAGAGAAATTTACGCGGATGCACGCCCGCCCAGCACCTCGGCGAGGGCGGCAAGGTCTTCCGGTAGAGGGCTTTCGAACGACAGCGTCTCCCCCGTCACCGGATGGGCGAAGCCGAGCCGGGCCGCATGCAGCGCCTGCCGGCCGAGGCGCGCGAGGTGTTCGCGGGCGGCCTCCGGCAACAGCGTCTCCTTGGTGCGGAAACCCTGGCCATAGACCTCGTCCCCCAGCAGCGGATGGCCCACATGGGCCATGTGGACGCGGATCTGGTGGGTGCGGCCGGTCTCCAGCTGGCATTCGATGAGGCTGGCCACCCCCTCCTCCATCTTCACCTCGCCCTTCACCTGCCCCTTGTTGCGCAGGCTGGTGCGGCCATGGCCGAGATAGGCGTCCTGCACCTCCCAATGGGTGATGGCATGACGACCGGAGAGGCGCACCGCCATCTTCTGGCGGTGGCTGGGATGCCGGTCGATGGGCGCATCCACGCTGCCGTGGGCCTCCGGCACGCCCCAGACGAAGGCGAGATAGGCCCGCTCCAGCGGCCCGGTGCGGCCATGGTCGGCGAACTGGGCGGCGAGGCCCTTGTGGGCCACGTCGGACTTGGCCACCACCAGCAGGCCGGAGGTATCCTTGTCGATGCGATGGACGATGCCCGGCCGGCGCACCCCGCCGATGCCGGAGAGGCTGTCGCCGCAATGGTACAGGAGTGCGTTCACCAGCGTGCCGGAGGCATGGCCCGGCGCCGGATGCACCACCAGCCCGGCCGGCTTGTCGACGACCACGAGATGGGCATCCTCGAACACGATGGTGAGCGGCAGGTTCTCCGCCACCGGCTCGGCCGCCTCCGGGGGCGGCAGGAACAGGGTATAGACATCTGCGGCATTGACCCGGCCCGCCGCGTCCCCTACCACACGCCCGCTGACGGAGACCCGGCCTTCCGTTACGAGACGCTGGATGCGGGTGCGGCTGAGTTCCGGTGCCTCAAGCGCCAGCCGGCGCGCCAGGACACGGTCCAGCCGCTCGCCGGCGTCTTCCGCCGCGATCTGGACCGTGAGGGTGAAGCCCTCGTCCAGGTCCTCTAGGCCGGTCTCGGCCTGGTTCATCTCGGCCTGGTTCACCTGGGCCTGGGTCATGGTCGCGTCCATTCTCGATCCGTCAGGAGCCACGGCCCCTTCATGTTTCATCGCCCGTCCCCCACCGAAACCCCGGAAGAGGCGCTGACCCCGGAGCAGGAGCGCATCATCCAGCGGTTTCGCCGCTTCTCCAGCCTGTCCATGCTGGTCATGGTGCTGGGGGTGGCCGCGGTCTTCGGCGTCATCGGCTATCGCATGATACGGGCAAAGCCCATGGCGACCGGCGAAATGACCGCGCTTCTGCCCAAGGGCGCGAAGATCACCGCCACCGCCGTGTCCGGCGACGTGGTGGTGCTGACCCTCGACGTGGGCGGCGCGGTCGAAATCCGCACCTTCGACGCCCGCACCCTCGCCCCCGCCGGCCGCCTGAGGTTCGCCGAGGAGCCGTGAGCGGACGCCGGGGCGCTCAGGCGCACCAGTTCATCACGTTTGTGGCGGCAACAGGTCCGCGCACGCCTTCGACATCCATGAGCGATGAGCGAAAGCGGCTTTCAGTCGGCGCCGACGCGCGGCGCCCTTCGC
The DNA here is from genome assembly GCF_008364685.1 of Xanthobacter oligotrophicus. Taxonomy (GTDB): domain Bacteria; phylum Pseudomonadota; class Alphaproteobacteria; order Rhizobiales; family Xanthobacteraceae; genus Xanthobacter; species Xanthobacter oligotrophicus. The sequence goes on along the minus strand of NZ_VTTL01000015.1, from coordinate 86,443 downwards.
CCAGCCCCGCCCCTATTGCAGCGAGCCTTCGCCGTCGCCTGGCATGCGGGCCAGCATCATCTGGGTGATGGCCACCAGCATGTCGGCGCGGGCCTTCAGATTTTCCGCCTCCAGCAGCGCCTGCTTCTCCAGCGCGCCATAGGGCGACATCACCGACAGGGCGTTCACCAGCGTCTCGGTGCCGGCCTCGCGGATGCCGTCCCAGTCCGCCTCGAGCTTGTTGGCGTCGAGAAACGCGGCCAGCGCGGACAGCAGCGCGTCACGGTCCACTTCCGCCTCGCCGGCCTCAGCCTCGAAATCATGGGCGAAGGCCGTGGCGTCCACCTTGAACTGGCGGTAGGGCGTGGTGGTATCAAGCTCTTCCACGATGCGGAAGCGGCAGATGCCGGTGAGCGTGATCAGGTAGCGCCCGTCCCCGGTCTCGCTGAACTGGGTGAGACGGCCAAGGCATCCCACCTTGTACACGCCGGGACCATGCGCCGAGACCGGTGCCTGCTCGTCAGGCTGGACCATGCCGATGAGGCGCGCGCCACCGAGCGCGTCGTCCACCATGGCGAGATAGCGCGGCTCGAAGATGTTGAGCGGCAGGTCGGCCCGCGGCAGCAGCAGCGCGCCGGTGAGCGGAAAAACCGGTATCACCGGCGGAATTTCCGTCGGCGACAGATAGGTGCGATTGGCAGCCAAGACGAACAATCCTTAAAAACAACGCCCTTCAGGCGAACATGATCGCCGACAATTTCTTACGGCCTGAAATGGTGAGCGGATCGGTGGGGCCCCACGCCTCGAACAGCTGCACCAGCTGCTTGCGGGCCGCATCCTCGTTCCACACGCGGTCGCGCTTCACGATATCGAGGAGATGGATCAGCGCCTGCTCGCGCCGGCCCTTGCCGTTGAGCGCCAAGGCGAGGTCGAAGCGGGCCTGGTGATCGGCGGGGTCGAGGTCCAGCCGGGCTTCGAGCGTCGCGAGGTCGCCGAGGGCGGCGGCCTGCTCGGCCACATCCAGCGCCGCGCGGGCGGCGTTCACCAGCGGGTCGTTCTGCTTGTCGGCCGGTACCAGGGCAAGGGTGGCCCTGGCCTGCTCCAGCGCGCCGGCGGCCACCTGGGTGCGCACGAGGCCGGTGAGGGCCTTGAGATTGTCCGGCTCCTCGCCCAGCACGCCGACGAAGATCTCGGCGGCGGCGGTGAGGTCGCCCTGGGCCAGCGCCGCGTCGGCGGCGGCCAGCGCTTCCTCCAGGCCATCGTCGGCGGGGCCGATGAGGCGATCGATGAAGGCCTTCACCTGACCTTCCGGCAGCGCGCCCTGGAAGCCGTCCACCGGCTGGCCGTTCACGAAGGCATAGACCGTGGGCACGGACTGGATGCCGAGCTTGCCGGGGATGACCGGGTGGTCGTCGATGTTGAGCTTGGCGAGGCGCACCTTGCCCTTGGCGGCCTTCACCACCTTCTCGATCACCGGGGTGAGGGTCTTGCACGGCCCGCACCACGGCGCCCAGAAATCCACCAGCACCGGGCGCCGCTTGGATTCCTCCATCACCTCGGCCATGAAGGTCTGGGTGGTGGTATCGATGATGTCGCCGCCGGCCGCCCCGTTGCCAGCGCCAGCGCTCGTTCCTGCGCCCGTTCCCGCCGCGCCCTTGGCGCCCGCCTGGTTCAACAGCATGTGTCGCAATCCCCGAAAACGTCAGCCCGCCCGGCGCCTCGGCCGGGGCGGACAGCCCATAGATGGGCGTTCGCCGCGCGCTTGCAATCGGCATTTTACCAAACAGCGATGAGCCTCACTCACCGCTGTTTGGTTCAGCCCGCGCGGCGCTTGAGCGAGGCCCTCTCGGCTCCGGTTACAGACCGGAGCCGTTGGCATGAGTCCCGCCTTCTAGCGCTTTCGGCTGCCCAAGTTAAGGTGAGTCGCCAGCACAACTCTGAATCGCATAACGACCCATCCACAAGCCGCCCCGCCCGCGCCCCTCTGTGGATCGTTGCCCCACCGAGGCTTGCGCGGTTCCCCAAGGGGGGGCAGGCTGATTTGACCAAACCCTCCAAAGGCTGGCACACCCCGCGCTGATGACCCTTTCCCCCCTTTCGCCCCCCAAAATGCCCCTGAGGACGCGCGCGATCGCATGAAGTTCGACCGCCTGCGGCTCGTGGGCTTCAAGACCTTCGTCGAGCCGACCGACCTCATGATCGAGCCCGGCCTCACCGGCGTCGTGGGGCCGAACGGGTGCGGCAAGTCCAACCTCGTCGAGGCGCTGCGCTGGGTGATGGGCGAAAGCTCCTACAAGGCCATGCGCGCCAACGACATGGAGGACGTCATCTTCTCCGGCACCACGGGCCGGCCGGCGCGCAATTCCGCCGAGGTGGTGCTCAGCCTCGACAATTCCGACCGCACCGCCCCCGCCGCCTTCAACGAATGGGACCATCTGGAGATCGTCCGCCGCATCGAGCGCGGCTCCGGATCCAGCTACCGCATCAACGGCAAGGATGTGCGCGCCCGCGACGTGCAGCTCATCTTCGCCGACGCCTCCACCGGCGCGCGCTCCCCGGCTTTGGTGCGGCAGGGGCAGATCGGCGAGATCGTCGGCGCCAAGCCCAATGCGCGGCGCCGCATCCTGGAGGAAGCCGCCGGCGTCGCCGGCCTCCACGCCCGCCGCCACGAGGCCGAGACCCGCCTGAAGGCCGCCGAGCAGAACCTGCTGCGGCTGGAAGATGTCATCACCCAGCTCGGCGGGCAGGTGGAGAGCCTGCGCCGCCAATCGCGCCAGACCGTGCGCTACAAGGCGCTGGCCGCCGAGATCCGCCAGTGCGAGGCCACCCTGCTGTGGCTGCGCTGGGGCGAGGTCACCCGCGCGCTGGCCGAAGCCGAGCAGGCGGTGGAAGCTGCCCACCGCGACGGCGCCGAGCACACCCGCATGCAGGCCGAGGCGGCGCGCCTCCAGGCGCTGGCCGCCCACGCCCTCCCCGCCCTTCGGCAGAAGGAGGCGGAGGCCGCCGCCGCGCTCCAGCGCCTCACCCATGCCCGCTCGGAGCTGGATGCCGAGGAGGCCCGGCTCTCCGCCCGCAAGGACGAGCTAGAGCGCCGCCTGATCCAGCTCGCCCAGGATACCGAGCGCGAGCGGGCCCTGTCCGCCGACGCCGAAGGGGTGCTGGAGCGCCTCGCCACCGAGGCCGAGACCCTGCGCTTCGAGCAGGAGGAGGCGGCGGAGCTGGAAGCCATCGCCGCCGACCGGCTGGAAGAGGCCGCCGCCCATCTGGAAGAGGCCGAACGGGCGCTGGAGGAGAAGACCGCGCATTTTGCCGACCTTGGCGCGCGGCGCGCCAGCCTTGAACAGGCCGTGCGCGAGATCCGCGACCGGCTGGTGCGCAACGCCGCCGAGCGCGCCTCGGTGGAGGCGGAAGAGTCCCGCCTCAAGCAGCAGGCCGGCACCGAGGCGCTGGAAGGCATCCGCATGGAGGCGGAAGCCGCCCGCGACGCCCTCGCCGAGGCCGAGGAATCGAGCATCGAGGCCGAGGCCGCCCATCAGGCCGCCCGCCGCGCCATGGAGGAGTTGCGCCCGGCCCTGTCGGAGGCGCAATCGCGCTTCGGCCGCCTCGACACCGAGGCGCGCACCCTCGCCAAGCTGCTGCAATCCACTGACCATCGCTTCCCGCCGGTGGCCGACCTCGTCTCCGTCGCCAAGGGCTATGAGACCGCGTTGGGCGCGGCGCTGGGCGACGACCTCGACCTGCCGGTGGACGCCGCCGCCCCGGCCCGCTGGGCGGGCGCCCCGTCCGATCCCGCCGACCCGGCCCTGCCCGAGGGTGCCGAGCCTTTGTCCCGCTTCGTTTCCGGCGCCCCGGCGCTCAATCGCCGGCTGGCGCAGGTGGGCATCGTGCCGCGTGCCCTGGGGGCGGGGCTTGTCGCGCGGCTCAAGGCCGGGCAGCGGCTGGTCTCGGTGGAAGGCGATCTCTGGCGCTGGGACGGCGTGGTCGCGGCGGCCGATGCCCCCACCGCCGCCGCCCGCCGCCTCGCCGAGCGCAACCGCCTCGCCGACATCGAGGCGGAAGCGGCGGTGGCCGAGGCCCATCTGGACGAGATCCGCGCCGCCCTTGCCGATCGCGACAGCGCGCTGCGCCACGCCGCGGAAGCCGAAAACACATCCCGCGAGGCCCGCCGCGCCGCCCAGCGCGCCGCCGAGGCGAGCCGCAGCGCGCTGGAGGCGGCCGAACGCCGCGCCGCCCAGCACCTTGCCCGCCTCTCGGCGCTGGCCGAGGCGCGCACCCGCCTTGCCGCCGTGCGCGAGGACGGGGAGGCGCGCATGGAAGAGGCCCAGGGCCAGCTCCTCGCCCTCGACACCCCGCAGATCCTGGAAGCGGAGATGGCCCGCGCCCGCGCCGAGACCGCCGAGCGCCGCGCCGCGGTGTCCGAAGCCCGCACCCGGCTCGACGCGGTGCGCCGAGACAACAGCCAGCGCCAGCGCCGGCTGGAGGCCATCATCGGCGAAGAGCGCTCGTGGCGGCAGCGCGCCGGCGGGGCCGGCGACCGCCTCGCCGCCGTCGCCGCCCGCGAGGCCGAGGCCAGGACCGAGCTGGACGCGCTGGAGGACGCCCCTTCCGAATTCATCCGCCGCCGCCGGGCGCTCATGAATGCGCTGGAAGCGGCTGAGGGGGCCCGCCGCGACGCCGCCGACCGTCTGGCGGAAGGCGAGGCGGCCCTTGCCGCCGCCGACCGCGCCGCCCGCGATGCGCTGGAAGCCATGTCCGGCTCGCGAGCCGAGGCGGCGCGCTCCGACGCACGGCTGGAAGCCGCCCGGCAGCGCCGCGACGACCTGCTGCGCGAAATCTCGGACATTCTGGAAGGTCCGCCGGAGCTGGCCCGCGAACAGGCCGGCCTCGACCCCGACGCGCCGGCACCGAATGTCGCCGCCATCGAGGCGACGCTGGAGCGGGCCAAGCGCGACCGCGAGCGCCTCGGCGCCGTAAATCTGCGTGCTGACGTGGAGCTGGAGGAGACCGAGGGCCAGCACGTCAAGCTGGTGGGCGAGCGCGACGACCTGGTCGAGGCCATCAAGCGCCTGCGCGGCGCCATCCTCAGCCTCAACCGCGAGGCCCGCGAACGGCTTCAGGCCTCCTTCGTGGTGGTGGACGGCCATTTCAAGAAGCTGTTCGACACCCTGTTCGGCGGCGGCGAGGCCCAACTGGTGCTCACCGAGGCCGACGACCCGCTGGAAGCCGGCCTCGATATCATCGCCAAGCCGCCGGGCAAAAAGCCGCAGACCCTGTCGCTGCTGTCGGGCGGCGAGCAGGCGTTGACCGCCATGGCGCTGATCTTCGCGGTGTTCCTGACCAATCCCGCGCCCATCTGCGTGCTGGACGAGGTGGACGCGCCCCTCGACGACGCCAACGTGGAGCGCTTCTGCACCCTGCTGGAGGAGATGACGAAGCTCACCGACACGCGCTTCCTCACCATCACCCACAACCCCATCACCATGGCCCACCAGAACCGGTTGTTCGGCGTGACCATGGCGGAACGGGGCATCTCGCGCCTCGTCTCGGTGGACCTGCAACGCGCCGAGCGCCTGCTGGAAGCGGTCTGACCCTGCCCCATCCGGGCACCGGCGCGACCGGCGCAGGAGCGAACGCGGGGGCACCCAAACGGAATGCGGCGGGCGATCATGGCGAAGCACGATGTCGCAGCCACAATTTTTTCTTTTTGTTTCAATTGTTTAATATGAGCGCCGCGCGCCTTGACACTCAATTTTGACGCAACTATGGTGCGCCGCGGTTTCAAGGGGGAGGGCAGCACGCCTTTCACCGAAGCCGGGGTTTTGCGCCATGTCCGGACCTGACGATGCCTCCCGCGGGGGGAACAAAGGACCCGGCGGGGCGGACGGCTCCCGGCCCAGCGACACCGAGCTTTCCGCAAGGCTCGAGCAGCTCAACACCTCGTTGGGCCAGGTTCGCTCGAAGACCGAGGTCCCCGCACCGAAAGGCCGGGACACCTCGTCATCCTCGGGCGCCGCGCTTGCCTTCCGGTTGGGTGCGGAATTCGTGTCTGGCGTTCTGGTGGGCTCGCTCATCGGCTACGGCATCGACCGTTTCTTCTCGATCGCGCCCTGGGGCATGATCGTTTTCACGCTGTTCGGCTTCGCCGCCGGTGTGACCAATATGCTGCGGGCCTCCGGCGAAGGCCGGAACCGTGGCAAGACCGGAACCTGACGGGCGCCAGATCCTTCAAGGATTTCAAGGCGCGGCGGTTCCGGACGAGATATTCGCGGCGAAATGCCGCCTTTTGTTTGCGGCCGGATCCGTTCATGCGGCCCGTGCCGGTTGGACACTTTGGCGACCGTTCCGGTCGTCTCGTCGATTTGGCCGTCGCGGCTTCTGGCCGTGATCTTTGGTTCCAGCGGCTTGGCCGCATTGGCAGGGGGCGCGTTCGGATGACCGTCGATCCGATCCACCAGTTCGAGATCAAGCGCTACGTGGACCTGCTGAATTTCGGCGGCGTGCAGTTCTCCTTCACGAACGCCGCGCTGTTCATGTTCGGCATCGTAGCCATCATCTTCTTCTTCCTCACCTTCGCCACGCGCGGCCGCACCCTGGTGCCGGGCCGGGCCCAGTCGGCGGCGGAGATGAGCTACGAATTCATCGCCAAGATGGTGCGTGATTCGGCCGGCTCGGAAGGCATGGTGTTCTTCCCGCTGGTGTTCTCGCTCTTCACCTTCGTGCTGGTGTCGAACGTGGTGGGGCTCATTCCCTACACCTTCACCGTCACCGCCCATCTCATCGTCACCGCCGCCATGGCGCTGCTGGTGATCGGCACGGTCATCGTCTACGGCTTCGTGCGCCACGGCACCCACTTCCTGCACCTGTTCGTGCCGTCGGGCGTGCCGGCCTTCCTGCTGCCGTTCCTGGTGGTGATCGAGGTGGTGTCCTTCCTCTCGCGTCCTATCAGCCTGTCGCTGCGTCTGTTCGCCAACATGCTGGCGGGCCATATCGCCCTGAAGGTGTTCGCCTTCTTCGTGGTCGGCTTGGCCTCGGCCGGCGTGGTCGGCTGGTTCGGCGCCACCCTGCCCTTCTTCATGATCGTGGCGCTCTACGCCCTCGAACTGCTGGTCGCGATGCTGCAGGCCTACGTGTTCGCGGTGCTCACCTCGATCTACCTCAACGACGCGATCCATCCCGGTCACTGACCGGGAGGCGCATCTCAAATCCCCAAATCCAAAGCGTTCTCAAGGAGCAGTCCCATGGATCCCGCAGCTGGAAAGTTCATCGGTGCCGGTCTCGCCTGCCTCGGTATGGGTCTCGCCGCCGTCGGCGTCGGTAACATCTTCGGCAACTTCCTCTCCGGCGCCCTGCGCAACCCGTCGGCGGCCGACGGCCAGTTCGCCCGCGCCTTCATCGGCGCGGCGCTCGCGGAAGGTCTCGGCATCTTCGCGCTCGTCGTCGCCCTCGTCCTCCTGTTCGTGGCCTGATCGCCCGGACGAACGAGGTTCCCGGGCGATCAGCGCCCGGGTGCTGTGATTGCAAGGTCAGGTGCGAAGGCGGGCAAGCCATGATGAAGTCGTGGAAAATGACTGTCGCGCTGGCGATGACGGGTGCGGCCCTCTGGGGCGCCCCCCTCTCCGCAGCGAGCGACCACCCTACCGCTCCGGCGGCCGTGGTCGCGCAGGCGGCCCCGCCGGCCGGAACCGCAGGCCAGGGCACCCATGAGGCGGCCCCGGCAGCTCACGGCGCTGCCGCGGGTGCTGCGGAAGAAGGGCATGGCAAGAAGAGCCATTTCCCGCCCTTCGACGCCACCACCTTCGCCTCCCAGCTGCTCTGGCTCGTCCTGAGCTTCGGCCTCCTCTACCTCCTGATGAGCCGCGTGGCCCTGCCGCGCATCGGCCGCATCCTGGAGGAGCGCCACGACCGCATCGCCGACGACCTCGAGGAAGCGGCGAAGCACAAGGCCGAGAGCGAGGCCGCCCAGGCCTCCTATGAGAAGGCCCTCGCCGAGGCTCGCGCCAAGGCCAATGCCATCGCCGGCGAAACCCGCAACCGGCTCGCCGCCGATGCCGAAGCCAACCGCAAGTCGCTCGAAGCCGGCCTCGCCGCCAAGCTGGCGACCGCCGAGCAGAGCATCGCCTCCACCAAGACCGAGGCCCTCACCCATGTGCGGGGCATCGCGGTGGACGCCACCCACGCCATCGTCTCGACCCTCATCGGCACCAGCCCTGCGCAGGCCGACGTGGAACAGGCCGTGGACGGCGCGCTTGTCAAGAAGGACGCGGCCTGATCGGGCCGCTCCCCGGCCGCGCTCCCATCGCGCGGCCGTTCGAATTTTCCGCCGGCCTTCGCGGCTCCGGTGGACCAGCACGTAAGGGGCGTTGCCCCGCAGATGCGGCCGTGTGGCCGCCGACGGATCTGAGGACCCTGCGATGAACGAGATGAGTCTGGCCGAGCTTTGGGTCGCCGTCGCCTTTCTGCTCTTCGTCGGCATCCTGATCTATGCGGGCGCCCACCGCGCCATCGGGTCCGCCCTCGACAGCCGCGGCCAGCGCATCGCCGCCGAGCTCGAGGAAGCCCGCCGCCTCAAGGAAGAGGCCCAGAAGCTGGTGGCCGAGTTCAAGCGCAAGCAGCGCGAGGCCGAGGCCGAGGCCGAATCCATCGTCACCGCCGCCAAGGCGGAAGCCGAGCGCCTCGCCTCCGAGGCCAAGGCCAAGCTTGAGGATTTCGTCACCCGCCGCACCAAGATGGCGGAAGACAAGATCGCCCAGGCCGAGCTTCAGGCCGTGGCCGACGTGAAGGCCATCGCCGCCGAAGCCGCCGCCAAGGCCGCCGAGGCCCTGCTGGGCTCCGCCGCCCGTGGCGATGTGGGCGACCGCCTCATCTCCAACGCCATCGGCGAAGTGAAGACCAAGCTGAACTGAGCGCCTGCTGCCATCCCAGCCGACATGCGGGCCGCCTTCGGGCGGCCCTTTTCGTTTGGGGTGGGGGATCCGCAGCCGTGGTCGTCCGGCGCCTCCCGCTGGCGGCCGGAATTTCCGGCCGCCAGCGATCCCGCACATTCGCGATGGCTGAGACGCGATGGCTGAGACATGCCGCGCAATCGCCCACCTGCTGCACCGCGCCTTGAAACCGACGCCCGGCTGGTCCATTGCTAGGCCATGTGCCGTCAGGTTCAGATCGCATCCATTGACCGCCCGGCGTTGCGTCCGGCGCCCAAGTCCTGCCGCCGAGAGGCGCTGACGGCGACCCGTGCGCCCGCGCGATCGGGGGCGCTGCGCGCAGGCCTCGGCGTTCTGCTCGCGCTCCTCACCCTGGGCCTTGCCCTCGCCACCGACGCCAGACGGCCAGCCCTGGCGCAGGCCGATTTCTTTTCCTTCCTGCGCCCCCCCGCCACGGTCCCGCGCGCCGCCCCCAAGCCGCAGCGGCCGGCCCAGAATTCCGGCTGGTGGCCGTTCCAGCCCCAGCCCCAGTACGAACAGCCCCAACAGCTGCCGCAGCAGCAGCCCAAGAAGCCAGCCGCCCCGGCCGAGCCGGAGGGCGTCGTCTACGGTTCCGCCGATGCCGCCGTGCAGGGCAAGCGCGCCGCGCCCAACCAGTTCATCCTGGTAATCGGCGACCGGCTCGCCGCCCAGCTCGCCCAGGGCCTCGCCGATTCCTACGCGCCCGACCGCGCCCGCATCGCGGTGATCGACAACACCGCCGACGACAGCGGCTATCTGCCCGCGCCGGTGGACTGGATCACCCGCGCGCCCGATGCCATCGCCGCCGCGCGCCCCTCGGTGACGGTGGTCGCCCTCGGCTCCGAGGATCTCCAGCCCATCAAGGACGGAGAGGCCTTCGTCCAGCCCCTCACCGAGCGCTGGCTGGAGCTTTACGGCAAGCGCGTGGACGAGGTGCTGACCGCGCTGCGCGACAAGGCCGGGCGGGTGATCGTCACCGGCCTCGCGCCGGTGGCAAACACGGCGCTCTCCGACGATTACGCCAAGCTCAACGAATTCCTGCGCGCCCGCGCCGCGCGGGCGGGCCTCGCCTTCGCCAATGTGTGGGACGGCTTCGTGGACGAGGACGGCAAGTATCTCGCCAACGGCCCGGCGGTGGACGGCCAGCGCCGCCGCCTGCGCTTCAATGACGGTGTCCGCTTCACCCGTGCCGGCGGGCGCAAGCTTGCCTTCTTCGTGCAGAAGGACATCAACCGCATGCTGGAGGAGCCGGGCAAGGCCCAGCCCGGGCCCGACCTCGCCACCCCCTCAAGCTCCCGGCCGGCCGCGCTCGCCGGCCCCCCGGTGCCGGCCAAGACGGCGGACCCCATGGCGGTATCGGCCAGTGCCAAGGCCGCCTCCCGGGTGTTGAAGGACGGCATCGCCCCCGCCCCCGTGCGTGGCCGGGCCGACGATTTCTCCTGGCCCCCGCCCGGCAGCGAGCCCGCCGCCGCCCCCGCACCGCGCTAGAATCGCCTGCGGGCGGGGAGGCCGGCCCGCCCCGTTGCCGTCCAAGGTCGCATGCGGCAGTGCAGCGGCACCCCTTTTCAAAGCACGGGCGTCGCTTTACCGATTCGGTGCGATAAGATCCGCATCGACGTGCGAAGGGAGTCCCCATGGGTGCCGAAGCTGGAGCCGCCATTGCCATCCGCCCGCGCCGCAGCGTGCTGTACATGCCGGGCTCCAATGCCCGCGCGCTGGAAAAGTCCCGCACCCTGCCCGCGGATGCGGTGATCCTGGATCTCGAGGACGCCGTGGCGCCCGACGCCAAGGCGGAAGCCCGCGCCCGCATCGTGGATACGGTGAAGGCTGGCGGCTTCGGCCCGCGCGAGGTGGTGATCCGCATCAACGGCCTCGACACGCCCTGGGGCTCGGACGACCTGGAGGCCGCCGCCGGCGCCGCGCCCGACGCCATCCTGGTGCCCAAGGTGCAGACCGTGGAGCAACTGGTCACGGTGGGCCGCCGGCTGGAGGCGCTGAAGGTGCCGCAGACCACGCGGGTCTGGGCCATGATCGAGACGCCGCTCGCCATCCTCGACATCAAGGCCATCGCCCAGGCGGCGCAGGACCCGCTGACCCGGCTCACGGTGTTCGTGCTCGGCACCAACGACCTCGCCAAGGAGACGCGGGCGGCCCTGGTGCCCGGCCGCGCGCCCATGGTGGGCTGGCTGAGCCTGGTGGTGGCGGCCGCGCGGGTCTATGGCGTGGACGTGCTCGACGGGGTGTGGAACCAGTTCCAGGACCTCGAAGGCTTCAAGGCCGAATCCGCGCAGGCCGTGGAATTCGGCATGGACGGCAAGACCTTGATCCATCCGAGCCAGATCGAGCCCTGCAACATCGCCTTCTCGCCCCCCGAGGCGGAAGTGGCCCGCGCCCGCGCCATCATCGCCGCGTTCGCGCTGCCGGAGAATGCGGGCAAGGGCGTCATCACCCTCGACGGGCGCATGGTGGAACTGCTCCACGCCGAGATGGCCAAGCGCACGGTGGCCCTCGCCGACGCCATCGCCGCCCGCGCCTGAGGTCGTAGCCAGCATGTCCCAGCCCGTCACGGCCCCGTTCCGCATTGTCATGTTCGCCTATCCGCGCATGACCCAGCTCGATCTCACCGGCCCGTTCGAGGTGTTCGCGCGCCTGCCCGGAGCGCGGCTGGAGATCGTGGCCGAGAGCTGCAAGCGGCCGGTGGTGGATGTGGCGGGCCTCGCCATCATGGCCAATTCCAGCTTCAACGAGGTCGCCGGCTGCGAACTGCTGTTCGTGCCCGGCGGCCCCGGCCAGCTGGAGCTGATGGATGACGGGCCGGCGCTGGATTTCTTGCGCCGCATGGCGGTCCAGGCGCGCTACGTCACCTCGGTGTGCACCGGCTCGCTGATTCTTGGCGCGGCCGGCCTGCTCACCGGCTATCGCGCCACCAGCCACTGGCTGTCGCTGGACCAGTTGGCCCTGCTCGGCGCCATTCCGGTGGAGGAGCGGGTGGTGGTGGATCGCAACCGCTTCACCGGCGCCGGGGTCTCCTCCGGCATCGACCTCGCGCTGGCGCTGGCCGCCGAGATCGCCGGGGAGGACGAGGCGCGGCGCATCGCCCTCGCCATCGAATACCAGCCGGCGCCCGCCTTTCCGCCCCGCGACCGGGAGGACCCCCGCCTCGTCGCCGAGGTGCGGGAGAAGACCCGCGCCTTCCAGGAAAAGCGCGTGGCGGCTGCCCGCCGCGCCGCCGCGCGGCTCTGACGCGACCGCTCCAAAGCGACCCGCCAGAGCGTTTTCCGCTCGCCCAGGCTCACGGAAAGCGCTCTGGATTATTGAGTTTTCGCGTTTTCTTCACGCGAACCGGTATCCACTTCGCTCGAAAACGCTCGATCGTCCCAGGACAAGACCCATGAAGCTCTACCGCTACCTCACCGGCCCCGACGATGCGGCCTTCTGCAAGCGCGTGTCCGCCGCCCTCAACAAGGGCTGGCAGTTGCACGGCGCCCCCACCCTCACCTTCGATACGGTGCAGGGCCGCGTCATCTGCGGCCAGGCCATCGTCAAGGAGGTGGAGGGCGAGTGGTCCGACGACGTGGTGCTGTCCGAGCACTGATCCCGGCGCCGGGCGCGGGCCTTCTCTATCTCTGATTGAGAGGGCGCCTCAGGCGGCCCCTCCTGCCCTGGCCTTCGACGTCAGGCAGCCTCGGCTCCATGGGCGGGAATGAGCACCACGGCCACGTCCACCTCGTCGCCCGCCTGCTTGAATTCCTGCCGCACCGCATCGGTCAGCCGGGCGACGACGGCGCGCGTCTTCGTAACCGTCCAGTCGCCCTCGAAGCCGAGGTGCAACTCCACGAACATCTTGCCGCCGAACTGCCGGGTGCGGATGTCGCCCAGTTCGTCGAAATCGTCGAAGTGACTGGTGAGCACCTTGAGGATGCGCAGCTGGCCGGCCTCGTCGATGGCCTGGTCAAGGAGCGAGGCGACCGAGCTCGAGAGCATGGCAAAGATGTTGTAGATCATGAAGCCGATGACGACGAACGACGCCACCGGATCGAGATAATACATCCAGGTCACGTTGTTGAAGATCGACAGCACCACCGTGACGATGAACACCGAGCCCGAGGAGATGGCCGACACCAGGTGCACCCGCGCCTGCGCCGCCAGCACCGGCGAGCGCGTCTCATGGGCGAGGCGCGTGGCCTTGCGGTTCAAGATCCAATTGCCGATCACCGCGGCGGCGGTGACGAACAGGCCCAGCTCCGCCCCGCTCACCCCTTCCGGATGGAAGATGCGCATGATGGCGTTGGAGCCGGCGATGAAGACCAGCACCGTCTGCAGCAGCGCAATCATCAGCTCGGCGAGGTTTTCCAGCTTGCCGAGGCCGTAGGCATATTTGCCCGAATGGGAATTGTGGGCGAGCCGCAGCACCAGCCAGCAGGCGGTGAGCGCGGTGAGGTCGAAGGAGGTCGCCAACAGGTCGGTGAGGATCGCCGCCGAATTGGTGAGCGTCGCAGCGAGAATGTAGAAGGGAAACAGGCAGGCCGTGAAGATCATGGCCTGAAACGACAATTTCTGGCTCGCCGAACCCGACACCCCTGCCCCCTTTGTCGAATGGCGGCGCCGCCCGCAGCGCCTTACCCCCATGAGGACCATCAGGCACGCCGCGTCAAGCAGCGCGGCGCCGGATCCGCACGGCTGTTGCGTCGCACCGCGCCGCTCTGCAACATGGCGGGACACGGGGGGATGAAGATGAGCAAGACCAACCGGGGCAATTTCTTCGAGGACTTCAGCGTCGGCCAGGTGATCCGCCACGCGACGCCGCGCACCGTCACGGTCGGCGACGTGAGCCTCTACAGCGCGCTCTACGGCACCCGCTTCGCCGTGCAGTCGGCCGACAGCTTCGCGCAGGCCATCGGCTATCCGCGCGCGCCCGTCGACGACCTGCTGGTCTTCCACGTGGTGTTCGGCAAGACGGTGCCGGACATCTCCCTCAATGCGGTGGCCAATCTGGGCTATGCCGGCGGGCGCTTCCTCGCCCCGGTCTATCCCGGCGACACGCTGACCGCCGTGTCGGAAGTGATCGGCCTGCGGGAAAATTCCAACGGCCAGAGCGGCGTCGTCTATGTGCGCTCGGTGGGCTTCAACCAGGACGGCACCGAGGTCCTGGACTATGTGCGCTGGGTAATGGTGCGCAAGGCCGACACCTCCCGCCCCGCCCCCGAGCCGGTGGTGCCCAAGCTGCCGGCGGCGCTGGCCCCCGACGCGCTGGGCGGCGCCGTGCCGCTGCTCGACATCGAGGGCTGGCGCAACGACCTTTCCGGCTCGCAGGCCCGCTTCGCCGATTATCAGGTGGGTGAGCGCATCGACCATGTGGACGGCATGACGGTGGAGGAGGCGGAGCACATGATCGCCACCCGCCTCTACCAAAACACCGCCAAGGTGCATTTCAACCAGTTCACCGAGGGCCAGGGCCGGTTCGGCCGGCGACTGATCTATGGCGGGCACGTCATCTCGATCGCCCGCGCGCTGTCCTTCAACGGCCTCGCCAACGTGTTCCACGTGGCCGCCATCAATGGCGGGCGCCATGTGGCGCCTTTGTTCGCGGGCCTCACCGTGCACGCCTGGACCGAGGTGCTCGACGCCCAGCCCCTGCCCGGCCGCGAGGACGTGGGCGCGCTGCGCCTGCGCACCATCGCCACCAAGGACCGCCTCACCGGCGACTTCCCCGCCAAGGTCGCCACCGAGACCGGCGAGGACTATGACCCGAGCGTGATCCTCGACCTCGACTACTGGGCGCTGATCCCGCGCTGATCGGCGGCCGCCGCCGGGCGCACCACGGCGCCCGTGCGGCTGCCCCGCAGCGGGGACGGCGGCGGCAACGGTACCGCGACCGGCCGCGACGAGGGGGTGGCTCCACCGCCGAAGGCGGACATGAAGCGCCAGATTTCCTCGCCTGAATCCACGTCGCGGCTGCGCAGGCCGAGGAAGGGGGTGGCGAGGTCCGGCTTGGTGTCCACCCGCGCCGGCGACTGGTGGCCACCGCGCTCGATGCTGATGAGTTCCACCGCCGATCCATCCCGGCAACCGTCCCAGCGGCGCAGCACCGCCGTGGTGCCGTCGGCCTGGTCGAGATCGGGCAGCTCGCGCTGGGTCGAGGCGCCGCACCCGTTGATGCGGGCGAACAGGCGCGCGCTCTCGGGCGCCGACAGGGTCGCCCCCACCGGGGTCCAGAAGCCGGCATAGGCGATGACGGAATCCGCCGTGCCGTGGATGAACTGGATGGGGACCGGCCGGTCGGGCTTACACTCTTCACGATAATTGGCCGGCGCGGTAGCCATGATCGACGAATACGCGGCGAACAGCTCCGCATGCTCGCAGGCCATGCGCTGCACCATGAAGCCGCCGTTGGAAATGCCGGTGAGATAGATGCGCGCCGGATCGGCGATGCCGTCCTGCGCCAGCCGCTGGGCGAGCGCCACCAGGAAGGCCACGTCGTCGCCGGGCCGCAGCATCATCTTGAGGCGCATGGCGGCGGGCCGCCCGTCGTTCCACACCCGCCCCTCGCCTTCCGGATAGACCGCCACGAAGCCGTGGGCCGCAGCCGCCGCATCGAGCCCGAAATAGGCGCGGAAGCTTTCGGGGGTCTGCGCCGCGCCGTGGAGCGCGATCACCACCGGCGCCGGCCCGCTCACCCCCTCGGGCGTGACCACCACGAAGCGCCGGTCCTCGCCGTTCACCGAGAGCCGCAGATCGCGCACGGTGTCCGCCCGCGCGGGGAGAATCGTGAACATCGCTTCGAACAACACGAGAACACCGGCAAGCACGAAGATCGCCTGCCATACGCGACCTGGTTGCGATTGACGCAGGCCGAAAGTCGAGCGGACGCCCGCCAAACGGGGCGGCAGAGCCGCGGCAGAACAGGACATGAGAGAGGAAGCCATTCACGAACAAGAGGAATCGGCACCCGGAGCCGGCACGGCGTACCAGCCTGAGCCATGCCCGGCAAATGCGGCGGGCGGGCGGCCGTCCTGTGGCTTCAGCGCCACAGTTTCGCCGCGACAGACCCGAAATTGACATAAATCAAACTTTCGGATGATCGGCAGCGCGATGTGTTGACCTATGGTTTTGTTGATCAAGTTCGCGGGAGCGGGGCAATGAAGAAGTTCGGTCTGGGTGCCATTGTTGCGGCGGGCTTCGCCGCCTTTTCGATGGGCGGCGCGGTGGCGGCGGACCTGTCGACGCCGGTCTACAAGGCGGCCCCGGTTGTCGAGGAGGCCCTGAGCCCCTGGCAGATCCGCGTTCGCGCGCTGTACGTGATGCCGGAGAACGGCGGGTCCGTGAACGGCGTCCTCGGCTCCAGCCTCACCTATTCCGACTCGGTGGTGCCGGAACTCGACATCACCTACTACTTCACCAAGAACATCGCGGCCGAACTCATCCTCGGCGTCACCCCCCACGACATCAACGGCTCGGGCACCATCAGCAGCCTCGGCCAGGTGGGCAAGGTGTGGCTGCTGCCCCCGACCCTCACCCTGCAGTACCACTTCACCGATTTCGGGCCGTTCAAGCCCTATATCGGGGCGGGCGTGAACTACACCGTGTTCTTCAATCAGGACGCCAAGAACCCCGCGTTCGCCAGCGTCGACGTGCACGACACCTGGGGCCTCGCCCTGCAGGCCGGCTTCGACTGGATGATCGACCGTCACTGGGGCATCAACGTGGACGTGAAGAAGCTCTTCCTGGAGCCCTCCTTCACCCTGCAGACCGTCGGCGGCAGCTACCTCACCGGCGGCGCCGACCTGAACCCCTGGATCTTCGGTACGGGCGTCACCTACCGCTTCTGATCGGTCCTTCCAGACCTGACCTCCAGAACAGCGCCGGTCTTCCGGCGCTGTTTTTTTTCGCGCGTGCAGCGCACCCACGCGCGCGCCCGAAACGTTGGCAGCGCAGCAATCCGCCGCGACGCAAAAGCGGCATGCAACGATCATCCAATTGCGGTACGCCTCGTATCCGGTTTTAAAGCCCCGCCAAGGTGCTTTGGAATCGTTGCGAAGTGTCGACGATTGAGATACCTGATCGGTCGATTTTTTGGAGGAGGCCCCATGGCCGACAGCCCTCAGCGCATTGATCGCCCCCTTTCGCCCCACCTACAGATCTACCGCCCGCTGTTTACGATGATGATGTCCATTGTGCATCGCATCACCGGCGTCGGGCTCTATTTCGGGACGGCGATCCTGGTCTGGTGGCTGCTCGCCGCCGCCACCTCCCCCTCGGCCTTCGAGAGCTTCCGCTCGGTGGCGGGCTCGCCCATCGGCCTCCTCGTGCTGTTCGGCTACACCTGGGCCCTGCTGCACCACGCCTTCGGCGGCGTGCGCCACTTCATCTGGGATTTCATCCACGGCTTCGGCCCGCAGGAGCGCGTGCTCCTCGCCAAGGCCAGCCTGGCCGCCTCCGTGGCGCTGACCGTGATCCTGTGGGTCGTCGGCCTGGCCGTGAAGGGCTGAGGAGGATCACATGAGCAACACCCCGTCCTCCGGACACGCCCCCATGCGCACGGCCCTCGGCCGCGTGCGCGGCCTCGGCTCCGCCCGCTCCGGCACCGACCACTTCTTCAAGCAGCGCGTCACCGGCCTCGCCAACCTGATCCTGATGATTGCCTTCATCGCGATCGTCATCAGCCTCGCCGGCTCCAGCTACGCGGCGACGCGCGCCACCCTCGGCCATCCGTTCGTGGCGGTGGTCATCCTGCTGACGCTGCTGTCGGTCACCACGCACATGCGCATCGGCATGCAGGTGGTGATCGAGGACTACATCCACGGCGAGGCGCTCAAGGTGCTGCTCATCGTGGCCAACACCTTCTTCAGCATCGCCATTGCCCTCGCCGGCGCCTTCGCCGTGCTCAAGATCAGCCTGGGAGGCTGACATGGCCGACACCGCAACCAACGGGGCCGCCGCGCCCGGCATCAACGGCGCTGCCTACCCCATCGAGGACCACACCTACGACGTGCTCGTGGTGGGCGCCGGCGGCGCCGGCCTGCGCGCCGTGGTGGGCTGCTCGGAAGCCGGCCTGCGCACCGCCTGCATCACCAAGGTGTTCCCCACCCGCTCCCACACCGTGGCGGCCCAGGGCGGCGTCGCCGCCTCCCTCGCCAACATGGGCGAGGACAAGTGGGAATGGCACATGTACGACACCGTGAAGGGGTCGGACTGGCTGGGCGACCAGGACGCCATCGAATACATGGTGCGCAACGCGCCGGCCGCGGTCTACGAGCTGGAGCACTGGGGCGTGCCCTTCTCCCGCACCGAGGACGGCAAGATCTACCAGCGCCCGTTCGGCGGCATGACCACCCATTACGGCAAGGGCACCGCCCAGCGCACCTGCGCCGCGGCGGACCGCACCGGCCACGCCATGCTGCACACGCTCTATGGGGCGGCGCTGAAGCACCACGCGGAATTCTTCGTCGAATACTTCGCCATCGACCTCATCATGGATGAGGATGGCCGCTGCCGCGGCGTCATCGCCATCAAGCTCGACGACGGCACCATCCACCGCTTCCGCGCCCATCTCGTGGTGCTCGCCACCGGCGGCTACGGCCGCGCCTATTTCTCCGCCACCTCCGCCCACACCTGCACCGGTGACGGCGGCGGCATGGTGCTGCGCGCCGGCCTGCCGCTGCAGGACATGGAATTCGTGCAGTTCCATCCCACCGGCATCTACGGCTCGGGCTGCCTCATCACCGAGGGCGCCCGCGGCGAGGGCGGCTACCTCACCAATTCCGCGGGCGAGCGCTTCATGGAGCGCTATGCCCCCTCGGCCAAGGACCTTGCCTCCCGCGACGTGGTCTCCCGCTCCATGACCATGGAGATCCGCGAGGGCCGCGGCGTCGGCAAGAACAAGGACCACATCTTCCTGCACCTCGACCATCTCGACCCCGCCATCCTCCACGAGCGCCTGCCCGGCATCTCGGAGAGCGCGAAGATCTTCGCCGGCGTGGACCTGACCCGCGAGCCGATCCCGGTGATCCCGACCGTGCACTACAACATGGGCGGCATCCCCACGAACTATTACGGCGAGGTGCTGGACAAGCGCTCGGGCGATCCCGACACGGTGGTGCCCGGCCTCATGGCCATCGGCGAGGCCGCCTGCGTCTCGGTGCACGGCGCCAACCGCCTTGGCTCCAACTCGCTCATCGACCTCGTGGTGTTCGGCCGCGCGGCCGGCCTGCGCGCCGCCGAGCTGGTGAAGCCCGGCGAGAAGCACCGCGAGCTGCCGGCCGGCAGCGCCGACCTCGCCCTGTCCCGCCTGGACGCGGCCCGCTACGCCTCCGGCGGCACCCCCACCGCCGAGCTGCGGCTGGCCATGCAGAAGGTGATGCAGAGCAACTGCGCCGTCTTCCGCACCGGCGAGGTGCTGGAGGAAGGCTGCAAGCTGATCCACGACGTCTACAAGGGCGCGAGCGACATCGGCGTCACCGACCGTTCGCTGGTGTGGAACTCGGACCTCATCGAGACGCTCGAGTTCGAGAACCTCATCGCCCAGGCCATCGTCACCATGGAGGGCGCCAACGCCCGCCAGGAAAGCCGCGGCGGCCACGCCCGCGAGGACTTCCCGGATCGCGACGACGTGAACTGGATGAAGCACACCCTCGCTTACTTCGATACCGCATCCGGCAACGTGCGGCTCGATGACCGGCCGGTGCACACCTACACGCTGTCCAACGACATCCAGTACATCGAGCCCAAGAAGCGCGTGTACTGATCGTGTCATCGCGACCGCGCGCGGCACGGGCGGAAACGCCCACCGCGCGCGGCCATGGCCAGAAATCCTGCGGGCGGTTACCGCTCCAGCGTTCCAGGACGTCCCATGGTTGAGCTCACCCTCCCGAAGAACTCCCAGATCACGCCCGGCAAGGTGTGGCCGAAGCCGCAGGGCGCCAAGACGCTGACCGAGTTCCGCATCTATCGCTGGAACCCGGACGATGGCCGCAACCCGCGCGTCGACACCTATTATGTCGACCGCGAGGATTGCGGCCCCATGGTCCTCGACGGCCTGATCTGGATCAAGAACACCGTCGACCCCACCCTCACCTTCCGCCGCTCCTGCCGCGAAGGCGTGTGCGGCTCGTGCGCCATGAACATCGGCGGCACCAACACGCTGGCCTGCACCAAGGGCATGGACGAGGTGCTGGTGAAGGGCGTGGTCAACGTCTACCCGCTGCCGCACATGCCGGTGGTGAAGGACCTGGTGCCGGACCTCACCCATTTCTACGCCCAGCACGCCTCCATCGAGCCGTGGCTGCAGACCGACAGCCCGCCCCCCGAGAAGGAGTGGCGCCAGGCCAAGGATGATCGCGAGAAGCTGGACGGCCTCTACGAGTGCATCCTGTGCGCCTGCTGCTCCACCTCCTGCCCGAGCTACTGGTGGAACGGCGACCGCTACCTCGGCCCGGCGGCCCTGCTCCAGGCCACCCGCTGGCTGAAGGACAGCCGCGACGAGCGCACCGGCTCCCGGCTCGATTATCTGGAAGATCCCTTCCGGCTGTATCGCTGCCACACCATCATGAACTGCGCCCAGGCGTGCCCGAAGAGCCTCAACCCGGCCAAGGCCATCGCCGAAATCAAGAAGATGATGGTCGAGCGCCAGATCTGACGGCACGCGATCGCGATCACGCCTTTTCGAAAGGCCGCCCGCCTCTGGCGTGGCGGCCTTTTGCTTGGCTGGCGCCTCGCAAGGTGGGACCGGCGGCACACCGCATCCGGCGCCAAACGGACACCGCTTCTCAACCCCGCGCATTCCGTGTTAAAAATTCCCCGTCAACCTTGAGATTGCCGGAGGAGGCGAGATGTCGGTCATTCGCGTTCTTGTGCTGGCGATCCTCGGCCTCGCGCTCCTCGCAGCTCTGATCGCCCGCCCGTCGGAGACGGTCGTGGTCCTCGGCAGCGCCGTGCTTACCCTCACCACCGCCAGCAGCATCGTCTTCTTCGGCTTCGTGGCCATCGCCGCCCTGATCGGGCTGGAGCGTCACTCCGGCCGCCATCTGGCGCCGGCCGCGCCGGTCCACATCCACCGCTCCCTGCGCGACGAAGTCTGAAGCGGCCGGGTTCTTCAGCGCCGGCAGGTGGCCGCTGGCCACGGGCTCTGGCGATAGAAGGGCCGCAGCTCCACCACCTGGATGCGCTCCCACAGGGTGCTGGACGGTTCCGGGCACAGGCGCAGCATGGCCGAGGTGGGGTTGCCCCGCCAGCTTTCGGGAATATGCACCACCACCGCGAAGACACCGGCCTCATAGGACGGGTCGCGGGCCCACCAGCCCGCCAGCAGGCGCTGCCTGAGATAGCTGCGCAGCGACAGGAACGGGTCGAACGGATAGGGGTCCACGTCCGGATCAACCGGCGGTCGCGCCGGCAGGCCCTCAAGGCTCTGCATGGGGGCCTGCTGGGCGATGGCCCCACCAGCCCCGACCAGCGCGGTCACAAGCGTCAGCATCATCAGCGCCCACGTCACGATGGCCCGCCCCACGCGCCGGCGCACCGGGCCGCGCGGACCTGCCGCGCTTCCGCTCTTGTGCCCTGTGCCGATCCCGATCCCCACGACCATTCCAGGCCCCGCTCCCCTGCTGCACCACGATCAACAATCCCGGCCCGGCCGCTTTCCTCCGCCGCCCGCGGGCATTATGGCTCCCATGAGAGAGCCGGACCCGGCGCGGGGAAATCACCGCCTGCGCCAAGCCCTGTCCGGCGCGAAGGCGTAGGCCGCAGTGTAGAGCGCCGCGCGCGCATTTTCCGTTCACGCCGGTTCGTGGGACATGCTCTATCTCTGCCTTCATCGCACGTTCGTCACCCGAGCCGGCGTGCATTTCGCGCCAACATGCTCCAGATCAAGGCCACGGACGGGGAACAGGGGTGAGCAAGGCCGGTATGATCACGAAACCATCCCAAGCCGAGCTCACCCGGAACTGCCCGCCCGACGCGCGGCGAACCATCGCCGCTGGCCGGACACAGCCGTGACCGCGACGCCGTCCCCCTCCTTCGTCACCCTTCTCCGGACCTACGGCACCTATGCCGGAGCCATGATGGCCCGCGGCCTCGAACTCGTGGGCAAGCTCGGGCTCTACATGCTCGGGGCACGGGCGCTGGGGGTGCACGATTCGGGCTATTTCTTCCTCTGCCTCACGGTGGTGGGGGTGCTGGCCACGGTGTCGCGGGGCGGGTTCGAGCGGGCGGTGGTGCGCCATCTCGCCGCCGAGCTGGCCGTGGGCAAGGGCCGGGCGGCGGGGCATGCCTTCCTCGTCGGCCTTGGCGCGGTGCTAGGGCTCGGCCTTGCCGTGACGGCGCTCACCGCCGCCTTCGCCCAGCCGCTGGCGGACTATGTGTTCCGCGATCCCGATGCCGCCCGTCCGCTGCTGCTCTCCACCCTGGTCATCCTGCCCCAGGCCGCCTGCTATTTCATCGGCAACGCGCTGCTCGGCCTCCACAAGGGCGCAGCGGGCCAATTGGTGCAGAACGGCCTGTGGCCGGTGCTGACACTGGCGGCGGTGGTCGCGGGCGTCACCTCCCTCGACGGGCTGCTGTATGCCCTGGCCGGGGCCAATGTGGCGGCCACGGTGGTGGGCGCAGTGCTGCTCTTCCGCGAGCGCCACCGCTTCGTGGACACCCACACGGATACGCCGCCGGGCACGCCCCTGCCGGCACTGTGGCGCACGGCGGCGCCGCTTTCGGTGGTGGAGATCGTGCAGATCCTGCTGCCGTCCCTGCCGGTGCTGCTGCTTGCCACCTTCGGCCTGCCGTCCCAGGTGGGCGCCTTCAGCGTGGCGAACCGCATCTCCATGCTGGTGTGGGTGGTGAGCACCTCCATCGGCAGCGTCGCCGCCCCCTCGTTTGCCGCCCGGCACCGGCAGGGGCAATGGACCGAGCTGCGCCAGCTCAACCGCCGGGTGCGGCTGGCGGTGGCGGTCTTCGGCACGCCCGTGGTGGCGGTGATGGTGTTGGCGCCGGCGCAGGTGCTGCATCTGGTGGGACCGGGATTCGAGATCGCGGCCACGGCGCTGGTCATCCTCGGCGTCGGCCAGCTGGTCTATTGCCTGCTGCCGTGCCAGGAGATCGTGCTGGCCATGGCCGGCCACGGCAGCGTGCTGCGCTGGCTCACGCTGGGGCAGACCGTGGTCTGCGGCGCGCTGTGCGTGCTGCTCATCCCGCCCTTCGGCATGATCGGGGCGGCCATTGCCACGGCGGTGTTCGCGGCTCAGCTCGCCATCGGCGCCAGCCTCATGGTGCGCAGGCTGATGCCGCAGGCGTTCTGATCCACCACGAGAGCGGTCGCGCCTCACGCCGGACGCAACCCTCTCTTAACGGTAAAGTAAGCGCGGCGTTGCACGGTGGGGAAAGCCTCCCGTCCGCGCCGCAGCAAGGGTCGGACACGGGAGCCGGGCGTGAAGCAGGGGGACGCATGTTGATGCCGCAGGCGGCCCAGACCGGCGCCACGGAACCGGCCACGGGATCCACGCCGCCCGCCTTCACCCTGCGCGATTTCCTGATCGCCGCCTTCTACCACATCCGCATCGTGCTGCTGGCGGGGCTGATCCCGCTCGTGGTGGCGCTGGCGGTGGCCGCGACCAGCCGCACCGAATACACCGCCTCCAGCCTGCTCATGGTGATCGTGAGCCGCGAGGTGTCCAACGCCCAGAACGTGACCGACACCGGCCCCGCCGTGCTCAGCATCGAGGGCCTGAAGCAGGTCGAATCGGAAGTGCAGATCATCGAGAGCGCGGACGTCGCCCGCGCCACGGTGGTCGAGATCGGCGTGGACCGGCTGTTCCCACCGGGACGGCTCGCCGCCATCACCCGCCTGTTCAGCTCCGACAAGGACCTGATGGACAAGGCCGTCGAGCGCTTCCAGGCCAGCCTGCGCGCCTCGGTGCAATCCGGCTCCAACGTGATCAAGGTGAGCTTCACCAATCCCGACCGCGACGTGGCCATCGCCGCCGCCGACGCGCTGGTGAAGAATTATCTCGCCGCCCGCCGCCGCCTGTTCGAGAACCCCACCGCCAAGATCCTGATGCTGGAGGTGAACCGCTTCCAGAGCGACCTCACCGCCGTGGACCGGGAGATCGAGCAGCTCAAGGTCAAGGCCGGCATCATCGATTTCGCCCAGGACGCCATTCTCGCCTCCAACCAGGTGGACAGCATCCTCCAGCGCCGCCGGCAGGTGGCCGAGCGCGAGGTGGCCGTCGCCGCCCAGGTGACCGAGGCCGAGAAGCAGTTCGCGGCCCTGCCTGATTCGGTGTTCGACTTCGCCGAGAAGACCGACGCCCTGCCCGGCGACGAGGACAACAACACCCTCTCCAAGCTGCTGCTGGAGCGCGACCGGGTGGCGTCCCAATATGCCCCGGGCAGCCAGCTGCTGCGCGACCTCGATCGCCAGATCGCCACCATCCGGGCGCGCATCAAGACCCGCTCGGAGCGGCGCTATTCCACCGACCGGGCAGTGCGCAACCCGCAGGTCAACTACATCCAGAACATGATCCTGAGCCTCAAGGTGGAGCAGGATTCCCTCGGCCGGCAGAAAGGCGAGCTGGTGCAGCAGCAGCGCCTCGCCGAGGAGCGCCTCGCCGCCCTGCGCGCCGCCGAGACGCCGCTGATCGAGCTGAACCGCAAGCGCGATTCGCTGGGCGAAGGCTTCCGCGAATATCAGCGCCGGGCCGTGGCCGCCGCCATCGAGGAGGCGGCGGCCCAGTCCCGCCAGTCCGCGGTGCGCGTGGTGCAGGAGGCCGGCTCGGCGGTCACCAAGCGGTCGCTGGCACTGCCGCTGGTGGCGGCGGGGCTGTTCGCCGCGATCCTGTTCGGTGGCGCGGCCGGGGCTCTCGCCTCGAGCCTGCGCACCTCATTCGTCACCCCCGCCGAGGCCGAGCGCGCGCTCGGCCTGCCGGTGCTCGCGGTGTTCGATGCCGAGGCGGAACGGCCCGGCAATGCCGGCACGGATGAAGCCATCGGCAGTTGCGCCACCCTGCTGCTCGATACCCGCATCGACGAGGAGCCGCTGCGGGTCCTGCATTTCCTCGCCCCCGATGCCGATGACGCCCTGCCCTGGCTCGCCCGGCGGCTGGCGGAGGAGTTCGCCGCCCGGCGCCAGCTGCGCACGCTGCTGATCGACCTCTCCAGCGCAGCGCCCTACCCGCTCGCCGCCGGCGGCGGCGACGTGCGCGGCGGCATCGCGGTCACCGGCACGCCGGTGCCCCTGCTGTGGGCCGCCGCCGACGCGGAGCGCTCGCCGCTGCTCGACTTCCGCCTGCCCATCGCCGAGGCGGAACTGATGATGGCCGAGCTGCGCCGCGCCTTCGACTGCGTCGTCATCTCGTCGGACCTGCCCGGCGCCTCGCTTGTCACCCAGCGTTTCTGCCAGCTGGTGGATGCCAACATCCTGGCGGTGCAGGCGGAGAAGTCGCGCCAGCCGGCGGTGCTCCGCCTGCGTGACCAGGTGGCCGAGAGCGGGGGCCTCACCATCGGCCTCGTCTTCCTCGGCCGGCGCTATTACCTGCCGAACTGGCTCTATCACCGCGCCTGACCGCACGCCTTCCCGTTGCGACGACCGCAGTGCCCGCTTCCGCCCGCCATGCGCGGATGCGGGCCGCCGTGGCGTGGGCGCATCGTCACCGCCGCATCATCCGCCATCGGTTTCGAGGCACCATCGTTAAGCATTTCGTTAACCACGCCGCTTTAGGGTCGCTTTACCACGTTCGAGGGTTTTCGCCGGAGATTTGCCATTTGCGCGCCGTCCAGAGCGGTCCGCCCATGCCGGAAAATCTCCGCATTAACCTTTTGAATACGATTAGGCGCGGGAGTTGGTCGATGGTCTTGCCAGAATGCGGCGTGGTGAACACCGCTCGCGGCCCGGCCCGGGACGACCGACTTCGGGCGCGGGGGGCAAGGCGCAGGGCAGCGCTCGCCCTGCTGGGATTGGGCCTCGCGCTCAATGGCTGCGCCGCCATCGCCAGTTCCCAGAGCACCGGCACCGAGCCTTTCACCACCGGGCACGAGCTGCGCTTCACCGAGGTGAACGCGGAGCGCTTCAAGCCCTGGAACGACCAGGTGCCGAGCTATCGGCTGGGACCGGGCGACAAGATCAAGATCAAGTATTTCATCACCCGCGAGATGGACGAGGACCTGACCGTGAGCCCTGACGGGTCCATCGCGCCCCGCGCCATCGGCCAGATCCGGGTGGAAGGCTCCACCCTCTCGGGCGTGCAGGATTATGTGCGCCGCGAATCACGCAAGGAGCTGGCCGACCAGAAGGTGGTGGTTGCGCTGGAGGAGGCCTCCTCCGCCCGCGTCTATGTGGGCGGCATGGTGGCCCATCCCGGCGCCTTCAAGCTCGCGGACATGGGCACCAGCGTGCTCCAGGGCATCCTGCTCGCCGGCGGCTTCACGGAAGATTCGCGCACCGGGCAGGTGGCGCTCATCCGCCGCGGCCCCAACAACGAGCCCATGCTGCGCCTCGTCAATGTGCGCGACGTGATCCAGACCGGGTTCGACGCCAACGACGTGCCGCTGGTGAGCGGCGACATCATCTATGTGCCGCGCTCGTCCATCGCCGAGGTCAATCTGTGGATCGACCAGTTCATCAACAAGGTGGTGCCGTTCCAGCGCCAGTTCAGCTATACGATCGGCTCCTATTCCACCACCGGCGGCGGAACCTCGATCCTGCCGTAACCTCTTAAGTTGATGTCTTTTTCACGCGAGCCGGTCGTCCCTTCGCTCGGCTCGCGCTGTAGACTGATCGGGCGCGCCTGCCCCCGCGCCGGGTTTCATGACAGTCCGGCGCCGGGAGGGCGCCGACCAGAGGCGTCGATCACGCATGCGCGCGGCATCTGAAATGGACACGCAGTTCCGCACCGAGACCTTCCTCGGCGCACCGTTCGCCTGCCTCGACGTGCCCGGCGCCGCGCGCGTCATCGGCGCGCGACCCCTGGGCGCAGCCTTCAGCTATGTGATCACCTCCAACGCCTCCCATCTGGTGCGGCTCAACGCCCGCAAGGACGAGCGCTTCGCCGCCGCGCTGGCGGATGCCGGCCTCAACGTGCTCGACGGCGCGGTGCCCCACCTGCTGGCGGAACGCCTGTTCGGCCTCGACATCCCGCTGTGTCCCGGCAGCGACCTCACCGCCGAGCTGTTCGAGCACGTCATCCAGCCCGACGACCCGGTGACGGTGATCGGCGGCAGCGAGGAGATGAAGCGCCGGCTGATGGCGCGCTACGGCATCCGCACGCTCCATCTTCACGTGCCGCCCATGGGCTTCATCGACGATCCGGCCGCGGTGGAAGCGGCCATCCAGTTCGTCATCGACCATCCCGCGCGCTACGTGTTCCTGGTGGTGGGGGCGCCGCGCTCGGAATATCTCGCCCACATGATCGCCCGGCGCGGCGGCGCCGTGGGCACGGGGCTGTGCGTGGGCAGCGCGCTCAATTTCCTCACGGGCCTGGTCCAGCGCGCCAGCCCCGCCTTCCGCCGGCTGGGCCTTGAATGGCTGTACCGGCTGGCGCAGAGCCCCAGCACCCATTTCGAGCGGGTGTTCGTGGATTCCCTGCCTATCTTCCTCATCGCCGCCAAGGCAAAGCGCGATCCCGCCGCCTACGGCATGCGGCGCGGCGGGGACGGAGAACCGTGACCGACCAGCCCGCGAGCCGGGATCCGCCCCGGGATCCACCGAGCCGCCGCGTGGTCATCCCCCTGCGCCGCAGCGCCTCGGGCATGGCGCCGGCTCTCGACACTGGCACGCACGTGCTCGCCAAGCTCGCCTTCGCGGCGACGCTGCCGCTGTTCGCGCAGGTCTTCTACTATCTCAACGAGTATCCGGCGCCCTACCTGCTGTCGAAGGCCTGGCCGTTCCTGACCCTGCCGCTGGCGCTCTACGGCATGGTCCGGCTGAAGCTCCCGGTGGGACGCATGTTCCTGGTGGTGCTGGCCTATGGGCTCGGCTTCACGCCCATGGTTTCGGTGATCCAGCTCGGCAACGGCTTCCTCGACGCGCTGACCACCACCATCAAGGCGTGGCCCTTCACCTATTATTTCAGCCTGTCGGCCGTGCTGGCGCTGCTCGCCGTGCCGCCGGAGAGCATCCGCAAGGCAGTGCTGGGTCTCGGGGCGGCGACCTTCTTCCTGATGGTGATCATCTATCTGGTCGCGCCCACATCCTGGTATGCGGACAATCCCGCCGACAGCAAGCTGCTGTTGTTCGACCTGGAGCGCGGCTACCGGGTCTACATGCCCATGTTCTTCGGCATGATCCTGGTGTTCTTCCTGTCCCGCGCCTTCGTGCTCCGGCGCAACATCCTCTACGGGCTCGGCGTCGCGTTGGCCTTCGCACCCATGCTGCTCATCTACAAGCAACGCGCCGCCATCGCCGCCGCGCTGGTGGTGGTGGCGTTCGGCATGGCCATGTCGCTGCCGCAGCGGGCGCGCCGGATCGTCATCGGGCTCGCTCTGGCGGCGACGGCGGTGGGGCTGTTCCTGGTGGGGCGCAAGCTCGGCCTGTTGCCCGGCGGCGGCTCCGGCGATGCGCAGGACGCGTTCGGCGCCTCGCTCTCGGTGCGGCAGAATTCCTCGGCGCTGGCCTTCGCCTTTCTGGGCGATGATCCGCTGCGCTGGATCTTCGGGGTCGGCGCCACCACGCGCTTCAGCACGGTGACGCTCAACGACATCTTCGGCAACGACCAGTTCTTCATCGCGGACCTGGGATGGATCGGCGTCGTCTTCGAATACGGCATCATCGGCGCCGTCCTGCTCGCGGTGCTGCACTTCTGGTGCTTCGCCACGGCGTTCCGGCTGACGCGGGGCCTCGACGACCCCTTCGCCCTCGCCCTCAGCGACTACGTGCTGTATCTGATCATAAGCTCCGCCGTGTATTCGGTGGTGTTCACGCCCGGAGAGCTTGGCGTCGTCATGGCGCTCACCATCTATCTCGACCGGCGCCGGCGCGCGCTGCCGCCCGGTCCGCCGCCGGGCGAACCCCGCCATTTCGGCCTCGGCCGACCCGTGGGAATCCGCCGCGTGACCCTCGGACGCTCGGGAGCAACCGCACGTGCCGGCTGACCGCGCCCAGCACACCGCAGGGATGCGGCATGCTTGAATCCCTGCAATATCTGCGGGCGGTGGCCAGCCTCATGGTGGTGGTGTTCCACCTCGGGGCGCCGCTGTCGCGCCTCGGGCTCACAGCGCCATGGCCGCAATCTGGCGCGGCGGGCGTCGACATCTTCTTCGTTCTCAGCGGCTTCCTGATGCTGGTCACGACCCGCGGCCGGGACAGCTACACTTTGAGCTTCTACGTCAAGCGCATCATCCGCATCGTCCCGCTCTACTGGATCGTGACCACGGCGAGCCTCGCGCTGCTGCTGGTGGCGCCGCAACTGGTGAAGAGCGGCAAGGCGGACGCCTGGCACATCCTCGCCTCCTACCTGTTCCTCCCGGCGCGCCATCCGGTGCTCGGCACCCTGGAGCCGCTGGTGGTTCCGGGATGGACGCTGAACTACGAGATGTTCTTCTATCTGCTGTGGGGCGTGGCGCTGCTGCTGCCCGGGCGCGCGCGCCTGCCGGCCATCGCCCTCTTCCTCTCGGGGCTCGCCGTCCTCGGCCGGGCAGTGCCCAGCGAGAATGCCTTCCTCGCCTTCTACACCGCGCCCATCATGCTGGAGTTCGTCTTCGGCCTCGCTTTGGGCCTCTGGTATCTGGAAGGGCCGGCGCTGGCGCGGGGGTGGGGCTTTGTCTTCATTGCCGCCGGCTTCGTGTCGCTGCTGGCGCAGGGCGATGTGGCGCTTGAAACGCGCGTGATCCAGTGGGGCATCCCCGCCGCCATGGTGGTGGCCGGCGCCCTCGTGCTGGAGCGGGCGCGGCCGGTGAAGCGCATCGGCGCGTTCGTGCTGCTGGGCGATGCCTCCTATGCGCTCTATCTGGTGCACGGCATGGTGCTTTCGGCCGTGGGACAGGTCTTCGTGCACCTTCCGCAGCCGTCGCCGCTCGCCTTCGTCGCCTGCGCCATCGCCGGCGTGGGCGCGGCCATTGTCGTCGCCATCGCGGTGCATCTGGTGGTCGAGAAGCCGCTGCTGCGGCTCATGAGCGCGCGGCCCCGGGCCAGCCGGGCCGCGACATGATGCCAACCGCCCCGGCCTTCGACCGGAGCCGAGAGGGTTTCGCTCAAGCGCTGCGCGGGCTGAACCAAAGTCCGACGGCGACAGGTACGCAAAAAAGCGGTTGCACGCGCTTGCCGAAGCGTTGCCGGGGCTGTCTATTCCCGGCGTCCGGCCGGAGCACGCGCCATGCGGGCCGTGCGATGATGAAGCCAAGGGGGCAGTGACATGTGGAGACGCGTGAAAAAGCTCGTGAACGAGCCGGCCTTCCGCGAGGCACCGCTCACTGTCACGGGCCGGGCCATCTCGCTCGCGGCCCACGTGGCCCTCGGCCGCAGCCCGGTGGCGCAGATCACCCCCGGCGGCGCCCGCTTGAAGCTGCCGGCGGACCTGCGCTTCACCACCACCAGCGTGTTCCTGCTGCGCGACAAGGTGGAGCCGGAGGTGCGCTACCTTGAGAAGTTCCTGCGCCCCGGCGACGTGTTCGTGGACGTGGGCGCCAATATCGGCCTGTTCACCCTGAAGGCGGCCAGTTTCGCCAGCCGGGTGGTGGCGGCCGAGCCGGGCGCCGTCGCCGGCCGGCAGCTCGCCGACAACCTCGCCCTCAACGGCTTCAGGAACGTCACCATCGTGCCCAAGGCCATCTCGGACACGGAGGGCAAGGCGGTGCTGTTCCACAATCCCCTCGGCGATGACCCGCAGGCCTTCTCCCTCATCAATGACGGCACCAGCAGCGAGAGCGAGGAAGTGGTGATCACCACCCTCGACCGCCTCGCCGCCGACCTCGGCCTGTCCCGCGTGGATTGCCTCAAGATCGACGTGGAGGGCGCGGAGGACCGGGTGATCAAGGGCGCCGCCGGGACGCTGGGCCGGTTCCACCCTGCCGTCATCTTCGAGATGAACTGCCCCACCCTGCTCAAGGACGGCGGCGATCCGGCGGCGGCCTGGGTGGCGCTCGGCGCGCTCGGCTACGGCTTCTTCCAGCTCCAGGACGACGGCACGCTGACCCCGCTGGCAACCCGCCCCACCCGTTTCGGGAACTATGTGGCGCTCCACCCCCAGGGCCGGCCTCTCGCTTAATACCATCGGCCTCGGTCCTTGACCGATGCCAAGTGGGTTCGCTCAAGCGCCGCGCGGGCTTGGCCAACGGCCCGTGAGTCAAGCTCACGGGCCGTTGGTATAAGCTGGAGAGCGGGGGGCTCAGCCCTGCCAGCGCTCCAGGCGTGCGATGATGTCGGGCCGCGCCGCGAAATAGAAATCGTTCACGTAAAGCGCGCCCTTGCGGGGGCGCGTGCCGTCCGGCTCCAGCGCCGCGACCGACTGGTGAACGGCCGGATCGAACTCGGCGATGGGCCGCATCTTCTGCCCCAGCCGGAAGAAGCCGCGATAGCCGAAGGGGTCCAGCACCTGCCGGACCGCCGCCACGGCGCCGGGCCGGTGGCGCTCCTCCGCCTCGATCAGGAATGTGGGGCGGCTCGCCGCGACGAGCCCCCGCGCGCCTTGGAGCACCTTCACCTCGTGGCCCTCCACGTCGAGCTTGATGAAGCTCACATCCGCCGTCACGCAGGCATCGAGCCGCGCCATGGGGACATGCACGTCCTCGGTCGGACCCGCCGCGAGGTCGCCGTCGAGGGTGGCGAGCGGCGACAGGTCGCGCGGAATGTGCAGCACCGCCGCGCCCGCGTCGGCGCTCAACGCGGTCTCGAACAGGGTCAGCGCACCGGAGCGGATCTCGCCGGGAAACCGCAGCTTCAGGATGCGCACGAGGGAGGGGTTGGGCTCGAAGGCCAGCACCCGCGCGCCGTGCCTGAGCAGCCAGTAGGTGAAGAGCCCGCGGTTGGCGCCGATGTCGCAGACGGTGTCGCCGGGCGCCACCAGCAGCGGCAGAAGCCGGACTTCGCTGTCGGGGTCATGGGCGGCGCGCGCATCCACCAGCGGGCACAGCAGTGCGAAGACCCGTGGCATGCGGCGTTCGAGGATGGCCTTCAAGGATTTCAGCATGCGCTCCCTGCGGATGCCGCCCCGCCGCGCCGGAAGGCGTTCTCGCCACTCTATCGACCTCTCATAGCAGAGGCGGGAGGGAAGACAATGGAGGCACAGGCAAGGGGCCGGCCTTGATTTCGGCCGGCGCGCGACGGCAGGCAGGCCCGGCTTCGGCGACGCTTTAACGCACGGTTTTGATCCGGGCGGGTCGGGCTTCGGCGCCCGTCATCGCCTGGCGGGAGGAAGCCTCCCCTGATGGGCTGGCGGGAGAGGACAGCTTTTTCTATGGTCGCGCCCGACAGCGCAGGAGAAGTTGCATTGAACGCCCCACGCGCGCCCCGCCCGGCGGTGTTTTTCGACCGGGACGGCGTCCTCAACGTGGATACCGGCTATGTCCACGCCCCTAAGGACTTCCGCTGGGTGGACGGGGCCCGCGAGGCGGTGCGGCACTTCAATACGCTCGGCCACCTCGTCTTCGTGGTGACCAACCAGTCGGGCGTCGCCCGGGGCTATTATGGGGAAGCGGAGGTCGCGGCCCTGCATGGCTGGATGGCGGGCGAGCTTGCGGCCGTCGGCGCCCATGTGGACGACTGGCGCTATTGCCCGTTCCATCCGGACGCGGCGGTGCCGGCCTATCGCGCGGTCCATCCCTGGCGCAAGCCGGCGCCGGGCATGATCCTCGACCTCATGGACCACTGGCCGGTGGCGCGCGACCGCAGCCTGCTCATCGGCGACCAGCCCTCCGACATGGCAGCGGCGGCGGCGGCGGGCATCGCCGGCCATCTGTTTCCCGGCGGCGATCTCCTCGCCTTCGCCCGCGGCCTGCGCTCCGCGCGGGTTTAATACCATCGGCCTTTTGTCTCCGACCGATGCCAAGTGGGTAACGCTCAGATGCCGCGCGGGCTCGGCCAATGGCCCGTGAGCCATTGGCACAAAGTGCCCCGCTCAGGGCACCGGCGCGTCGCACCCGGCAAGGCCGAGGCTGACGCAGATGGCGCGCGTGAGGCTGCGATAGTCGGGATTGTCCGGCCCCGTTGGGCCGGGCGGCACCAGGCCGAGGCCGTAGAGCATGGCGCCCGCCTTCGGATCGGACAGGACGTCCTGAAGCAGGTTCACCGTCCGCGCCACGGTGAAGCGCGGCCCGCCGGCATCCGAGGGCATGACCTGGATCCCCAGCGCCAGCGGCCCCGGCCACAGGCTGCGATAGGCGCGGAAAGCTTCAAGCGGCTGGTAGGCGGGCCCGGCGTCGTAGGACATGACCGAGACCAGATCGAGCCCCCGCGCCGCCTCCGACTTCAGCAGCGCCCGCATCATGCCCACATAGGGGCCGTAGCGCGGCTGCGAGGCAGCGAAAGCGCCCTCGCCATAGGCGCCGACGCTCCAGCCGGCGAGGCTCACCACATGGGGCCGGGGCAGCACCGCCCGAAGATCGGCCAGCACCGCGATGGCGCGGGCATCGTCGGCGCAGGCGATGCGACCGTCCGGCGTGCGGGCGCAGCCCGAATCCGCCGTCTCATAGTCGAGATCGACGCCATCGGCGCCGAGATCCGTCACCAATTGCGCCAGCGCGCGGAAATCCCGCGCATCCCAGCCGAAATAGCCCCAGCCGCCCACCGCCAGCAGCACCTTGGTGTCCGGGTGATCAGCTTTCAGCGCGGCGATGGCCGCTTTCAGGACGGCGCCGGAAAAGGGAAAGGCGAGGCCGGTGCCCGACAGGTCGAGGTCCCCGGCATAGGCGAGGTCCGGCTTCACGAAGCCCAGCGCCACGTGGGAGATGGCGCCGGGCAGCCGGGCCAGCAGGGTCTTGGCCGGGTCCTGCGTCGCGACTTCGGCCCAGGAGGCGAGATAGGCGAGGAACGGGCGTTGCTCTCCCTCCGCCGCGCCGGCACGGCCGGGCGACAGTCCCAGGACCAAAACCACCAGGACGATCAGAAGACCGCCGGCCCGGCCATGCCCTTGGTGATGGTGAGCAGCATGATTCTGATGTCGAACCATATGGACCAGTGCTCGATGTAGAAAAGGTCGAGCTCCACGCCCCGCTCGGCCTTTTCGAGGGTGTTGATGCCGCCGCGCATTCCGTTGATCTGGGCCCAGCCGGTGATGCCGGGCTTCATCCGGTAGCGCGCCACATATTGGCGGATCGCCTCGTAGCGCACGTTGGTGGCGACCTGCATGTTGGGCACATGGGGCCGCGGCCCCACCACCGACATCTCGCCCCGGAGTACATTGATCAGCTGGGGCAGCTCGTCGATGGAGGTGGAGCGCAGGAAGGCGCCGATGCGGGTGATGCGCGGATCGTCCTTGGAGGTGCCCCTGGAGCCGTCGTCCGACAGATCGACCCGCATGGTCCGCAGCTTGAAGCAGGAGAAGACGCGGTTGTTGAGGCCCACGCGCGGCTGGCGGAACAGGATGGGCCCGGGGGAATCCAGCTTGATGGCGGCGGCGGCGACCAGCAGGATGGGGGCGGTGAGGATGAGGCCGATGGTGGCCACCACGTAGTCCTCGACGCCCTTCAACAGCCCGAGCGAGCCCTTGAGCGGCTGCTGCTGCACCTGGAGCGCGGGCTCGCCGGCGATGCGCGTGAGCCGGGCGTCGTTGAGCATGAAGCGCTCGGGATCCAGCTCGACGATGACGTCGGCGGCGATCTGGTACATCTGGTTGGCAATGGTGCTGATGGATGCGGGATCGTCCCAGCTCTTGGTGACGACCACGATGTCCACCGGATTGTGCTTCACATATTCCAGCAGCTCGGCCAGCCCGCCCATCAGGGGAACGCCCTCGGGCGCGGGCGGCGGCGGGGCCATCTCGCCCGGAAGGTGCCCCTCGTCGAACATGCCTACAAAGGTGATGAGGCCGTTCGCGCCCTCCTCCTCGCGGTAGCGGCGCACGAGGTCGCGGGCCCGGGCCGGATCCCCGATGATCACCGCATTGCGCCGCAGCACCCCGCGGGTCTTCACCAGCGCCACGCCCGTACGCACCAGCACGAAGCGGCCGAAGATCAGCGTCACCGCGGTGAGGATGCCCCAGCCGAGCAGCGCAACGAGGTTGGTCGAGCCGATGGGGATGATGGCGTAGTAGCAGATCGCCAGCAGCGCGCCGGCCGGCACCCCGGCCACCGCGAGGTGACCGAGCTGGCGCAGCGGGCGCGTATAATGCTCGACCCGATAGGCGCGGCCGGTCTGCAGGATCTGGACGAAGGCGAAGACGCCGATGGCCCAGAGGATGGCCATCTGGCTCCAGGACAGGAAATCCCAGCGCCCGTGCGCGATGATGGCGGCCAACGCCGCCATGGCGACATCACACAACAGGACGAGGCGGTTGACGAGCCCGTGGGTCCAACGTGTCATCGCGCCAATCCCTGCCGGCAGAACGCGCTCGATCTCGTGGAGCCGAGCCGCGACCGGGATTCGTTCTGCTGAAGAAGCCGTTGGCAGTCAAGCTGGGGAAGGCACCACATGTGTACAAATGAAAAGAGCCGCCCGGCTCACGCCGCGCGGCTCGTTCGAGGATTACGGCCCGCAAGGCCTCAGGTCAGTGGCCGAAGGCCTTGACCACCTCTTCGGTCACCTTCTTGGCGTCGCCGAAGAGCATCATGGTATTGTCCTTGAAGAACAGCTCGTTCTCCACGCCGGCATAGCCCGCCGCCATGCCGCGCTTGATGAAGAGGACGGTCTTCGCCTTCTCCACGTCCAGGATCGGCATGCCGAAGATGGGCGACTGCGGATCGGTCTTGGCCGCCGGGTTGGTCACGTCGTTGGCGCCGATGACGAAGGCCACGTCGGCCTGGGCGAACTCGGAGTTGATGTCCTCCAGCTCGAACACCTCGTCGTAGGGCACCTGGGCCTCGGCCAGCAGCACGTTCATGTGGCCCGGCATGCGGCCCGCCACCGGATGGATGGCGTACTTCACCTCGACGCCTTCCTCCTTCAGCATGTCCGCCATTTCGCGCAGGGCGTGCTGGGCCTGGGCCACCGCCATGCCGTAGCCCGGCACGATGATGACCTTCTCGGCGTTCTTCATGATGTAGGCCGCATCGTCCGCCGAGCCCTTCTTCACCGGGCGGGCTTCCACCTGGGCGCCGCCGCCGGCCGCCGCGGCGTCACCGCCGAAGCCGCCGAGGATGACGGAGATGAAGGAGCGGTTCATGCCCTTGCACATGATGTAGGACAGGATGGCGCCCGAGGAGCCCACCAGCGCGCCGGTGATGATCAGCGCGGTGTTGCCCAGGGTGAAGCCGATGCCCGCCGCCGCCCAGCCCGAGTAGGAGTTCAGCATCGACACCACGACGGGCATGTCCGCTCCGCCGATGGGGATGATGAGCAGCCCGCCGAGGATGAGCGAGACCACAGTGATGATCCAGAACAGCGTGATCGAGCCGGTGAGCACGAAGGCGATGATCAGGACCAGCAGCAGGATGCCGAGGCCGGCGTTGATGAAGTGGCGCGACGGCAGCATGATCGGCTTGCCGCTCATGTTGCCGTTGAGCTTGGCGAAGGCGATGATGGAGCCAGTGAAGGTGATGGCGCCGATGGCGACGCCCAGCGACATCTCCACCAGGCTGGCGCCGTGGAGGTGCCCCGGATCGCCGATGCCGAAGGCGCGCGGCGCGTAGAGGGCGGCAGCCGCCACCAGCACCGCGGCCATGCCCACCAGCGAGTGGAAGGCGGCGACCAGCTGCGGCATCTGGGTCATGGCGATGCGCTTGGCCACCACCGCGCCGACACCGCCGCCGATGCCGATGCCGGCCAGCACCAGCACCCAGCCGATGAGGTCCGACGGCGGCGAGAGCGCCAGCGTGGTGAGGACGGCGATGCCCATGCCCACCATGCCGTACAGGTTGCCCTGCCGCGAGGTGGTGGGATGGCTGAGGCCACGCAGGGCCAGGACGAAGAGAATGCCTGCGACCAGGTAGAGCAGGGCAGCGAAATTCGCGTTCATGTGCTCCGCCTCACTTCTTCTTGGAGTACATGGCGAGCATGCGGCTGGTCACGAGGAACCCGCCGAAGATGTTCACCGAGGCGAAGACGAGCGCGACGAAGCCGAAGATGCGCGCGCCCCAGGCATGGCTTGAATCGCCAACCGTGGTGACGCCCACCGCCAGCAGCGCGCCCACCACGATCACCGAGGAGATGGCGTTGGTGACGCTCATGAGCGGGGTGTGCAGCGCCGGGGTCACCGACCACACCACGTAATAGCCCACGAACACCGCGAGCACGAAGATGGAGAGGCGGAACACGAAGGGGTCGATGGCCCCTCCGGTCGCGCCGTGGGCCACCGCGCCGAGGGCGGCGCCGGCCTGGTCGGCGTAGAGCTGGGCAGCTTCCGCCGCCTGGCGCGCGATCTCTGCAGCGGCGCGGGCCTGGGAGGCGGCGTCCGTCGCGGTCTGGGCTGAGGCGGGATTCATCAGGCCGCTCCCTCGATCTTGGGTGCGAAGTTAGGATGCACGACGGCGCCGTCGCGGGTGAGGAGGGTGGCCTTGACCAACTCGTCGTCCCACTTCACGGCGAGGGACTTGGTCGCCTTGTCCACCATCGTCTCGAAGAAGTTGAAGAGGTTCTTGGCGTAGAGCGGCGAGGACGACGCCGCGATGCGTCCGGGCACGTTGAGGTGGCCGACGATCTTGACGTTGCCGACCCACGCCACCTGGCCGGGCACGGCGCCTTCCACGTTGCCGCCGCGCTCCACCGCCAGGTCGACGATGACCGAGCCGGGCTTCATGGAGGCCACCATCTGGGCCGTGATCAGGCGCGGCGCGGGCCGGCCGGGGATCAGGGCGGTGGTGATGACGATGTCCTGCTTCTTGACGTGCTCGGCGACGAGGGCCGCCTGCTTGGCCTGGTACTCGGCCGACATGGGCTTGGCGTAGCCGGCGGCGGTTTCCGCCTGCTTGAACTCATCGTCCTCCACCGCGACGAACTTGGCGCCCAGCGAGGCGACCTGTTCCTTGGCGGCGGGGCGCACGTCGGTGGCGGTCACGATGGCGCCGAGGCGGCGCGCGGTGGCGATGGCCTGGAGGCCCGCCACGCCGGCGCCCATGACGAAGACGCGCGCGGCGGGCACGGTGCCGGCGGCGGTCATCATCTGCGGCAGGGCGCGGTTGAACTCGGCCGCGGCGTCGATGACGGCGCGATAGCCGGCGAGATTCGCCTGGGAGGACAGAACGTCCATCACCTGCGCGCGGGTGATGCGGGGCATCAGCTCCATGGCGAAGGCGTTGACGTTGTAGCGCGCCAGCGTGGCCAGGGCCTCGTCGTTGCCATAGGGATCGACGATGGCCAGCAGCAGCGCGCCGGGCTTGTACGACGAAAGTTCGGCTTCCGTCGGACGGCGGACTTTCAGTACCACTTCAGCGCCGTACAGGGCATCGGCGGCGGTGGGCGCGATGGTGGCGCCGGCGGCTTCGAAGTCGGCATCCAGAATGCCCGACTTGAGGCCCGCGCCCGTCTCGACCGCCACGCTGGCGCCGAGCGCGACCAGACGCTTCACCGTATCCGGGGTCGCAGCGACCCGCGGCTCGCCGAGATCAACCTCGGCGGGGACAGCGATTTTCATCAGAAATGTCTCCGGTGCTCCAACCCGTCAGGGGGTCAGAGGAGGAAGATCCACATGAGGGTGAGGAGGACGGCGACAGCGATCGCGCCCCATTTGGTCAGGGCGGTGAAGAGCACATAGGTGCTCTCGTGCTCAGCGTAGTCGTTACCGTCCGCAATGGCGTATTCGGTCGTGGCGTGTTCAGCCATCTTTTCCCCCTTTTCAGGCCTCAATTAGGGCTTTAGCGGAGATGCGAATGTCTGGCAACCGGGTTGTGGTGTACAATATGCCAAATCCAAGCCGTTGAGTCATCTGCCTCATCCGGCAACCACCTGAAGGCAATGGGAAAGGCTTCAGCGGCAACCCGAAGTTCTTGTTTTGTTCCGTTTCGGGTGCTACCTTTTTTCCCATGAGCCTCGAGCGCGATTCCCTCTTCGATCCTGCGGGCCCCACCACCCGCGCTGCCGGGCGTGCCGTACGTGGCACGCGCTCGGACGGCACCAAGGCTGCTGGACCCAAGGCCAAGGCGGCGGCCCTCGCGGTGAGCGAGCCGCGCGCCAATCGCATCCTCGGGCGCCTTGCCGAAGAAAAGGCGGCTCCGCCCCCCGTGGTGCCGCCCGCCCTCGACGGGGAGGTCGGGAGCGCCGTGGACGGGGAGCGCCGGCGCGGGAGGGGGGCGGTCTCCAACGCCGCCGGGCGCTTCGAGCCGGCCGCCCGCATCCTGTTCGACGACGGATGGCAGAGCCTGGAGGACCTGCCGCCCCTGCGCACGCAGGTGACGGAAGAGCGCGCGCGCACGGTCATCACCCGCAACCAGTCGCCGGATATCGCCTTCGATCGCTCCATCAATGCCTATCGGGGCTGCGAGCACGGCTGCGTCTATTGCTTCGCCCGGCCGACCCACGCCTATCACGGCCTTTCAGCGGGCCTCGACTTCGAGACCAAGCTGTTCGTGAAGCCGGACGCGCCTGAGCTGCTGGCGCGGGAACTGTCCCAATCCTCCTACCAGCCCCGCGTCATCGCCATGGGCACCAACACCGACCCCTACCAGCCCATCGAAAAGCGCTACGAGGTCACCCGCCGCCTGCTGGAGGTACTCTCCGAATTCGGCCATCCGGTGGGCATCGTCACCAAGTCAGGGCTGGTGGCGCGCGACATCGACATCCTCGCTCCCATGGCCGAGCGCGGCCTCGTCAAGGTGGCCATCTCCATCACCACCCTCGATCCGCACCTGGCCCGCACCATGGAGCCGCGGGCGGCGAGCCCCCACGTGCGGCTCGGCACCATCCGCCGCCTCGCCGATGCGGGCATTCCCACGGCGGTGCTCACCGCCCCGCTCATCCCGGCGCTCAACGACATGGAGGTGGAGCGCATCCTCGATGCCGCCAAAGCCGCCGGCGCCAGCGAGGCGGGCTATGTCATGCTGCGCCTGCCGCTGGAGATCGCCGACCTGTTCCGCGAATGGCTGGTGACCCACTTCCCCGACAAGGCGCGGCACGTGCTCGGCCTGATCCGCCAGATGCACGGCGGCAAGGACTACGATGCCGCGTTCGGCAAGCGGATGCGGGGGGACGGCCCCTATGCCTGGACCGTGGGCCGCCGCTTCGAGATCGCGGCGCGACGGCTCGGCCTTGCCGGGCGCGGGCTGAAGTTGACCACCGCCCATTTCCGCCGCCCCAAGCCGGCGGGCGTGCAGCTCAGCCTGTTCGATTGAAGATCCCCATGGAGACGCCCACGCCGCCGGCACCCGCGCTTCGCCTGCATCTTGTCACCTTGGGGGTCGG
The DNA here is from genome assembly GCF_008364685.1 of Xanthobacter oligotrophicus. GTDB lineage: Bacteria > Pseudomonadota > Alphaproteobacteria > Rhizobiales > Xanthobacteraceae > Xanthobacter > Xanthobacter oligotrophicus. The sequence continues at coordinate 46,123 of NZ_VTTL01000015.1, read as the reverse complement.
CGACCTTGGCCGCGCCATCGCCTTCTACACTGCGATGGGACTGGAGCGGCGCGACCTGGACACGCAGGGCGTCGCCTTCTTCCTCGCCGGGCACGTGGTGCTGAGCCTGTATCCGCGCGACCGCCTGGCCGACGACGCCATGCTGGCGGATACGCCGCCGCAACCCTTCTGCGGCCAGACCCTCGCCTGCAACGTGGCGCAGGAAGACGAAGTCGCGCTCGTGATCGCCCGCGCCGTGGCGGCCGGTGGCACACGGGTGAAGCCGGCGCAGAAGGTGTTCTGGGGCGGCACCAGCGGCTATTTCGCCGATCCCGACGGGCATCTGTGGGAAGTGGCGCACAACCCCTTCTTCCCGTTCGATGCCGAAGGCCGGCTCACGGTGCCGCAGCGGGCCGCCTCGTGACGGCACATGTTCGAACGCGGCAGCGCCTTGCTACGAGCCCTCGCGCTACGCGCCTTGCGGCCGAGGGCAACTGGCGCCATAGGCCCGCATGAAGACGCGAACCGCCCCCTTCACCGATTTCTCCACCGCCTCGGGATCGGGCGCACCGGGCGCGCCCACCAGGGCGGGAATGGTCACCCCGTCCTTGCAGAGGGTGAGGAACTGGCTCGCCGCCTGCTCCACGTCGTCGATGTCGAGCACGCCCTGCTCCACCTTGGCGGCGAGATAGACCGACAGGCGCGAGATCCCCTCGCAGGGGCCCGCCTCGAAGAAGCGGCGGCCGATGTCGGGAAACTTGGCGGAGATGGCGATCACCGTGCGCAGCAGTGCGATGCTGCTCGGCCGCAGGATGGCGTGGACGAAGGAATAGCCGAGCTTGGTGAGGACGGTTTCCACGTCCTCCTCCTCGCCATCGAGCACGAACATGCGCTCGGCGGTCTCCTCGCACTCGCTCCCCACGAGGGCGGCGAAGAGGTCCTCCTTATTCTCGAAATAGACGTAGAGCGTGCCCTTGGAGACCCCTGCCGCGCGCGCGATGTCGCCCATGCTGGCCGCATCGAAGCCGCGCTCGAAGAACACCCGGCGCGCGCCGGACAGGATCTGGCTGCGCTTTTCCGGGTCCTGGCCCGCGCCATGTGCCGTGTCCCGCACGCCCGCGTCCCGCAGCTCCGGGCTGCGCGGCTTGAGGTCGGCGCCACCGATGTCGGTCATACTCCCACGTCTCTTTCTTTCCAGCCCTACGTTCTTGCGGGATCGCAGCACCGGCGCGCAAGCACCGATCAGGCGTCGCCGCGATACGCGCGAACGAGGTGACATCGCCGCAACAGGCCGGCACCACCGAAAACCGACCGAACCGTTCAGTTCTCTCTTGCAATGCCATTCATGCTGCGCTAAACCATAAGCACCGAACCGAACCGTTCGGTCAATGCCGCGGTACCGCAACCCGCGTCTTGATCGAACCAGGGGGAGGAGAGCAACGCCCCCGCTCTCCTCCCCCAAATTTTTCGGCTTCTCCTCAGATCCCTTCGCGCCCCGTGCCGCTCCGGAATTCCGCCCGGACCGGACCGAGCGCAGCGTATTGCGACATTCCGCCACATTACCTTGGCTGTCGCGCGCTACACCTTACCTTACCGAAACCGATCCGGGCCCCTCTGGCGCAGTTCCGCTGCGCGATGTCGGATCACCGCGTGCTCAGCACTCACCGGAAACCTGGCCCATGATCGCACCCCACTGGACATGACAGTCCCGCGCCCTCCCCACCGGCGCCGCGCGCTGTTCCTGGTCAATCCCGGCGCGCGCCAGGGCACTGCATCCCTCGGCGCGGTGCGTGACCTTCTGGCGCGCGAGCTCGACCTCACCGATGTCGGCTGGCCCGGCGCCGCCGCCATCTCCGACACCATCCGCGCCCGTGCCGGCGACGCCGATCTCATCGTCCTCGGCGGCGGCGACGGCACGCTGAATGCGGCCGCCTCCGGCCTGTTCGACACCCAGCTGCCGCTCGGCGTGCTGCCGCTGGGCACCGCCAACGATTTCGCGCGCACCCTCGCCATCCCCACCGACCTTGCGGCCGCCGCCGACGTGGTCCTGGCCGGCGCGCCGCGGCCCATCGACCTCGGCGAGGTGAACGGCCATCCCTTCCTCAACGTGGCCAGCATCGGCTTTTCCGCCGATCTCGCCCGCGCTCTGACGCAGGAGGCCAAGCGCCGCTTCGGCGTGCTCGGCTACGGCATCATCGCTGCGCGCCTGCTGATGCAGTCGCGCCTGTTCACCGCCTTCATCGAACATGACGGCACGGTGGAGCAGGTGCGCACCCTGCAAGTCTCAGTGGGCAACGGCCGACACTATGGTGGCGGCATGACGGTGGAGGCCACCGCCACCGCCGACGACGGCCGGCTCGATTTCTACAGCCTCGAAGTGGACCATTGGTGGCGCCTGCTCGCGCTGCTGCCGGCACTGCGACGCGGCACCCAGGGCGCGTGGGACGACGTGCGCGCCTTCCGCACCACAGAGGTGGTGGTGCGCACCAGCCGGCCGCGCCCGGTGAACACCGACGGCGAGCTCGTCACCTTTACCCCGGCCCATTTCCGGATCCGGCCGGGCGCGATCCACGTTTATGCGCCGGCCCCTGCCCTTTCCTCTGTCCCCTCCCCCATCCCCCTAGCCGAAGGTTCTGCCTAGATGGACTACCTCCTTCAACTCGCCGCCGACCCCGCCGCGTGGGTGGCCCTGGTGACGCTGGTGGCCATGGAAGTGGTGCTCGGCATCGACAACCTCATCTTCATCTCCATCCTCACCAACAAGCTGCCGCCCCAGTACCGCACCAAGGCCCGGCGCATCGGCATCGGCCTTGCGCTGGTCATGCGGCTGGCGCTGCTCGGCACCATCGCCATCATCGTGAAGCTGACCGCCCCCATCTTCGAGGTGTTCGGGCACGGCTTCTCCTGGCGCGACCTCATCCTCATCGCCGGCGGCCTGTTCCTGGTGTGGAAGGCGACCACGGAGATCCACCACAATGTGGACCCGCGCACCCATGCCGAGGACGTGCAGGACGCAAAGGTCACCATCGGCTTTGCCGCCGCCATCGCCCAGATCCTGATGCTGGACCTCGTGTTCTCCATCGACAGCATCATCACCGCCGTGGGCATGACCGAGCACATCCCCATCATGATCATCGCGGTGATCGCGGCCGTGACCTGCATGCTGCTCGCCGCCGACCCGCTGGCGAAGTTCATCGAGGCCAACCCCACCGTGGTGATGCTGGCGCTGGGCTTCCTCATCATGATCGGCATGACGCTGATCGCGGAAGGCTTCGGCGCCCATGTGCCCAAGGGCTACATCTATGCGGCCATGGCCTTTTCTGCCGCTATCGAGGCGCTCAACATGCTGTCCCGCCGGCGCCGCCCGGCCTCCGGCGGGCATTGAGCGGGGACGCCCGCCCGTGCTTTGCGGACAGATGGCAGCCGTCTTCCGCTGCCATTTGCGCAAGGCCAATGGCAAGGCGGCGCGCGCCTCTCTATGCTCGCTTCGGGCCGGCCCGGCCGGCCCGATTTAAGTCTTCGAGGTCGAGAATGATCGCCCTGTTTGCATCCCGCCCCGCTTGCGCTCGTCCCGCGGTGCTCCGCACCGCCTGCGCACTCACCGCGGCGCTAGCCCTCGCCGCCTGGTCGGCACCCGCCCGTGCCCAGGCCTGCCTGGAGCAGATCGTCACCGTGCAAGCCCAGCTCAAGGCGCGCGAGCCCGCGCCCAAGAAGCCGCCGCCGCAGGAGCAGACCATCGGCGCGCAGACCGACCAGCAGCCGACCCCCGGCTCGCTGGCCGCCGCCGGCCTCACGCCACCCGACAGCGGCGCCTATGGCGCGCTCAACCAGGCCATCAACCTCCAGGCCGGCGGCGACGAGGCGGGCTGCCTCAAGGCTCTCGCAGAGGCGCGGCGGCTCGGCGGGCTGAACTGAGCCCGACCGGAACTTTTCAGGCGCAGGGTGGACCGGTTCGCGTCAGAGCCGGTCGCGCATGGCGTAATAGCTGAGGCCCGCCACCAAGAGCGGGTATCGCATGAGCCTGCCGCCGGGAAACGGTGGCACCGGCAGGCGCTGGAGCAGGTCGAAATGCTCCAGCTGTCCCTTGACCGCCTCGGCCAGGATCTTGCCGAACAGGGGCGCCAGCGCCACCCCCTGCCCGCTGTAGCCGGCCGAGACCAGCACCTTGTCCGACAGCCGGCGCACGAACGGCATGCGGTTGAGGGTGATGGCGAGCACCCCGCCCCACGCATAGTCGATGTGCACGTCCTGAAGCTGCGGGAAGATCCGCAGCATGTAGGGCCGCACGAAGCCGGCCACGTCGGTCCTCAGACCCCGACGGTAGCTCTCGCCGCCGCCGAACAGCAGCCGGCCGTCACCGCTCAGGCGGAAATAATTGATGACGAAGCGGCTGTCCGCCACCGCCGCGTCATTGGCGATGATCTCCCGCGCCCGCGCCCCCAGAGGCTCGGTGGCGATGATGTAGTTGCAGATGGGCATGACATGGCTGTCCACCCGCCGGTCGAAGCCGTCCATGAGGCCGTTGCCGCATTCCAGCAGGAAGCCGGCACGCACGATGGCGCCCCCTTCTGTGGTGACGGTGACCCCCGCGCCCTCCTCCTTCACGCCGACGGCACGGGTGCCCTCGAAGATCCGCGCGCCGGCCCCGGCCGCCGCTTTGGCGAGACTGAGGGCGAAGTTGAGCGGGTGGAGGTGGCCGGCCTTCCGGTCGATCACCCCGCCATGATAGGCATCGCTGCCCACCAGGGCGCGGATCTCCTCGCGGGTCAGCGGGTCGACCGCGTCGTAGCCGTAGCGGTCCCGCAGCAGGCGGGCGTAAGCGTGGCTCTCCTTCACGAAGTGGGGCTTGTGGTCGGCATGGATCAGGCCGCTCTTCAGGTCGCATTCCATGCCGTGGCGCGCGATGAGGCCATGGACCAGCGCCTTGCCCTCCTCGGCGAGGTGCCACAGCTTCTTCGCATCGTCGAGGCCCACCGCCTTTTCGAGCACGTCCTGGCCGTGGCGCTGGCCGGAATGGAGCTGCCCGCCATTGCGGCCCGACGCCCCCGAGCCGACGCGCGCCGCCTCCAGCACCACCACGTCGAAGCCCCAATCCGCCAGATGCAACGCGGCGGACAGGCCGGTGTAGCCGCTGCCGAGGATGCACACGTCCGCCTTCACCTCGCCCGCAAGCGGGGGAAAGGCGGGACAGGCGATGGCCGTCGCCGCGTACCAGGATGCGGCATGCCCGGCGGGATCGAGCCCCGCCGGTGGCCTGGATTGAGCCTCGCCCACCATGCGCGCCTTCAGACGTTCAGCAGCAGATATTCCCGCTCCCACGGCGAGATGACCCGCATGAAGGTCTCGAACTCCGCCTGCTTCACCGCGGCATAGGCAGCAACGAAGCGATGGCCGAGCACCTCGGCGAGGGGCTCGCTGTCCGAGAAGGCCGCCACCGCCTCCAAGAGGCCGCGCGGCAGGTCGAAATCGAGATTCTTGGCATCGCCTTCCAGCGGATCGGTGGCGCGCAGGTTCTCGGTGAGGCCGAGATAGCCGCAGGCCAGCGAGGCGGCGATGACGAGATAAGGATTGGCGTCGGAGGACGGAACCCGGTTCTCCAGCCGCCGCGCCTCGGGGGTGGAGGGGGGCACGCGCAGGCCCGCGGTGCGGTTGTCGTAGCCCCATTGCAGGTTGATGGGCGCCATGGAATCGCGCGTCAGCCGCCGGTAGGAATTCACATAGGGCGCCATGATGCACATGACGGACGGCAGGTATTTCTGGTGCCCGGCGATGAAGGAGAAGAATTCCGGCGTCGGGTCGCCGTCGTCGTCCGAGAAGATGTTCTTGCCGGTCTGCGCCGAGATCACCGACTGGTGGATGTGCATGGCGCTGCCCGGCTCGTTGGCGATGGGCTTGGCCATGAAGGTGGCGTAGATCTTGTGCGCCAGCGCCGCCTCGCGGATGGTGCGCTTGAACAGGAACACCTGGTCGGCCAGCGTGAGCGGATCGCCGTGGCGCAGGTTGATTTCCATCTGCGCGGCGCCGTCCTCGTGGATCAGCGTGTCGATCTCCAGCCCCTGGGCTTCGGAATAATCGTAGATGTCCTCGAACAGGGCATCGAACTCGTTCACCGCCTGGATGGAATAGGATTGGCGGCCGATCTCGGGGCGCCCCGAGCGGCCCACCGGCGGCTTCAGCGGATAGTCGGGATCGGTGTTGGTCTCCACCAGGTAGAATTCGATCTCCGGCGCCACCACCGGCTTCCAGCCCTTCTTCTCGTAGAGCGAGATGACGTGGCGCAGCACCTGGCGCGGCGCCAGCTCCACCGGGCGTCCGTCGCGATGGTAGGCGTCGTGGATCACCTGGGCAGTGGGGTCCTGCGCCCACGGCACCGAGCACAGGGTGGCAAGGTCCGGCTCCATCACCAGGTCGCTGTCGGCGACAACCGAATCCACCAGCCCCTCATAGTCCGGATACTCGCCCGAAATGGTCTGGAAGAAGACCGACAGGGGCAGGTTCATCACCGGGGAGGAGAAGAATTTCGAGGCCGGCATGATCTTGCCGCGGGCAACGCCCGCAAGATCGGGAACGGTGCACTCGATCTCGGTGATGCCCCGGCTGGCCATCCAGGCCTTGGCCTCGGCGAGGGAGTTGACACCCCGCGGCGCCGTCACCGGAATCTTCTGCGCGCCCTTGCTGCGTTTCGCCATGATGCCCTCACGCGTGAACCGCTCACGCCCGATGAGGGAACACCTGCGCCATGGCGGGTGTCAACGCGACTGCGTAACAGCTGCGCTCCCGTTGCACCCCGAGGCATGTCCCGTTCCGGGACTGGGAGAGAACAGGCATCGAACGAATCGCGACCGAATCGAACCAACCACCAAGTTCCCGCTTCTCCCCCTACGACCTGTGGGGGTGCGACAGGCCGCAAGGCGGATTCAAGCCATGGCGATTCAGGGGCGGGGGGCGCTCACCGGGACGGTGCCGGACTTCTCCTGCGTCTCGAACGAGGAGGCCGCCAGCACGGCGGTGCCGATCATGGTGGCCACCGAGACCTTGAACGGCGCCAAAAGGCGGGTGCCGGCGACGGGCACCAGCCACACCTGCATGTCCTTGTTCTCTTCCATGTATTTGACGGTGGACCGGGTCGGCCGATGGCCGGCGATGGGGCTGTAGCGCACGCCACACACCACGGCGGGGCCGGCATAGCCCTCGGTCTTCACCTTTTCCGTGCGCAGGTACGAGAGCTTCAGATCGTAGCGCTGGCGGCCGTCGAACACCGGGATCGAGCGGTCGCAGGCGGCGGCGGAGAGGAGGTCGGCGGTGCCGGGCAGGTAGATGAAGGCCCCGCTCATGGGATCGATGATGTTCTGGAGCGTATCGGGCGTCAGCGGCACCCGGTCGGGCACCGGCTTCAGCGGCGGCTCCACGTCCATCTCCTTGACCGCGCCGCCGGCGATGGCGATGCGGGCGGTCTCGGCCTTGCCGTCGGCCTCGGCATTCATGGCATAGATGCGCGGCACCATCTTGCCGCCCGACAGCGCACCGCGCGAGGCGGCGACGCCCTTGCCCGACGACACCGCGCGCAGCACGCCGGTGACGCGGGCGGCGCCGGTGATTTCGTAGGCCGCATCCCCCGCCTCCACCACGATGGAGCCGCGCCCCAGTTCCACACTGCCCACCGTGAGCGTGTATTTGGCTTCGAGGCGCCCATCGGCGCGGGCCGCGTCGGACCCGGCCAGAAGAGTGCCGGCAAGCAGGGCACCGACCGCCGCGAAGGAGCGCGCGGACAGGAAGGCGGAACGGGCGTTGGTCATCAGGTGCGTCCGTGGCCGGGAAGGCCGGTTGCCCACGGGAAAGGCCCGCGGATCGGCGGCATCGTTACTGATGCGCAGGGAAGGCGGCTGAACTGTGGCTCGCCTCCCGCTCAGGAAAACCGCGCCCCAGTGCCGCAAGAACGCCCTGCGAATCCTCATGGGTCATTGACTTTACGACCGTTTGTCACGATCTTTCCAGCCTACCCTGAGACGCGGGTCACGCAGACGACGGCAGGAGCCGGCGCCGTGGCCCATTCGCCTCGGGTATTTCGTCAATGTCTGAGGAGTGAAAAGCCATTCGTCGCCCCATGAGACCCGTAGCGCCGGAGAAGGATGGTCCGCGCGTCAACGAGGAAATCCGCATCCGCGAAGTCCAGCTGATCGACCAGGATGGGCAAAACCGCGGCGTGGTGGCCATTCGCGATGCTCTCACCCTTGCGCAGGAAGCCGGCCTCGACCTTGTCGAGATCTCGCCGAACTCCGCGCCCCCCGTCTGCAAGATCCTCGACTACGGCCGGTTCAAATACCAGAACCAGAAGAAGGCGAGCGAGGCCCGCAAGAAGCAGAAGGTGGTGGAGGTCAAGGAAATCAAGCTCCGCCCCGGCATCGACACCCACGATTACGAGGTGAAGATGCGCTCCATGGAGCGCTTCTTCGAGGAAGGCGACAAGGTGAAGGTCACCCTGCGCTTCCGCGGCCGCGAGATGGCGCACCAGGACATCGGCTTCAAGCTGCTTCAAAAGCTGAAGGAGGATGTCGCCGCCATCGCCAAGGTGGAGGCCGAGCCCATGCTGGAAGGCCGGCAGATGATCATGATCCTGTCGCCCAGGTGATCGTGTCGCCCAGGTGATCCTTCCCACGAAGTGATCCTCGCCGAAGCGCGAGGGCATTTCGACCGGGCTGGACCTGTTGCGGACGCTGTCCCACTTCAAGCACCCAAGAGCCGTTCGGATCAGATTGCACCGCGATCTGATCCGAACGGCTCTTTTTTATTCATCCGTCATGGGCTCGCAATCGAGCGGAAGCATCGCTTTTCGCGGCGCCGGCTTGGGATGGGTTGTGCGACATCTTTCGCACACGACGCGGACAGAATGACCGCAACCTGCATTTTGATACCGCCCCGGCCGATGTGCCATTTGAAATAGAGTTGCGACGCAAGGGCAGTTTGCTAGACACGACCTATTCCAATTCGTGCTTACGGCCTGAATGCTGGTTCTGCTCATCAACCTTGCCCGGCGCCCGGATCACCTCGCCTTCGTGCGCAACCAGCTGGATGCGCTGGGAATTGCATTCGAGCGCATCGATGCCATCGACGGCAGGGCCGTGGATGTGGGGCCGGGCACGGACCTGATCTCCCCGGTCGAGCGGGCCTGCGCCCTCAGCCACCGCAAGGCGTGGATGCGCTTCCTCGACAGCGACGCAAGCCATTGCCTCATCCTTGAGGACGACGTGCTCATCGCGCCGCAGATGAAGCGCTTTGTCGAAGATCCGCGCGCCTTCCCCGCGGGAACCGAAATCCTTCGGCTGGAGACGCGATTGCAGGAGTGCGTTCTGGGACGCGGCCGGCGCTGCGGACCGCCCGGCTTCAGGGCGCACCCGCTGCTGTCGCGGCACCATGGCTGCGCCGGCTATATCATCACCCGCGCTTTCGCCGAGCGCGCGGTGCGCGACCTCACCGCGTTCGTCGAGCCGGTGGACGAAGTGCTGTTCGAGCCCAAGAGCCCGAACTATTATCCCAACGTCTCCTTCCAGCTGCGCCCGGGCGTCTGCCTTCAGGCGGAGCTGTATGAACCGGCGCAAAGCACCGCCATCGCCAGGTCCGATCTGGAGATGGACCGCCGCGTCCGCTTTCCCCGGCACGAGCCGGCCCCCCGGATCAGGGTGCAGCGTTCGTTACCGGAAAAATGTCTGCGCGAGGCTGCCCGCTGGTGGCGCCGAACCAAAGCCAAGGCGGAGTTTCTCCATGCACGGTTCATTGTCGGACGCGTCCTGCGCGACGTCCCCTTCGCCGGCGGGACCCTCCCGGCTGCTGCCGCCGCGCTTTCTGTTTCTGGAAGTGAACAAGCGCTGCAACCTGAAGTGCAAGCATTGCGATTTCTGGCAACGGACCGATGACGACCGGGCGAACTATCTCTCGGTCGCCGGCCGCTCCCAGCTGATCGCGGAATTCTCCCAGCTCAATCCCAAGGGCAACGTGGTGATCTGCGGCGGCGAGCCCATGCTCGACCTGGAAGATTACTTCACCCTGGCCAAGGCCTGCCGCAGCAACGGCGTCAACGCCCTGTCGGTGGTCAATGGCACGCGCATCCGCGAGGACAAGCTGGCCGAGCGCATGATCCTCGAAGGGCCGCACGAGATTTCCATCTCGCTCAACAGCCCCTTCCCCGGCCAGCATGACGAGACCCGCGGCGTGCCCGGCGCCTTCGCCAAGGCGGTGCGCGCCCTGCGGCTGCTGGTGGCGGCGCGCCAGCGCCTGAACGCGCAGGACAAGACCCGCATCTATGTCATGGGGCTCATCTTCGGCGACAATTACCAGTCCATCGACGCCTTCTACGATCTGGTGCTAAACGACATCGGCGCCGACAAGCTGAAGCTGAACTTCCTCCAGCCCAGCTTCGGCCAGGCCGGCGAGCACGACCCCTTCTTCGCCGCCCAGACAAAGGTGGACCCGGACGAGCTCGTCGCCATCCTGAACCAGTGCAACGCCAAGTACGGCCTCGGCTACAACCCGCTGTGGGTGGAGCAGGTGGGCATGTACTTCCGCTCGCTCTATGGCGCGCCGGACCTCGACCGCGGCTGGCATTCCAAGACCGCGACGCAGGACCACATCTGCAATTCCTACGACCGCAACATCATGGTGAACCATTACGGCGTGGCCCGCCTGTGCTTCTCCGGCCAGTTTCCGGGCAAGACGCTGGAACGCTCCGGCGACCTGAAGCGCTTCTGGCTCGGCGCCGACAACATTCGCAAGCTGATGCGCTCCTGCAACCAGTTCTGCGGCATCAGCCATTCGGTGAAGCGCGAGAGCAGCACCATCGCAGGCCGGCAGAAGATGCTCGACCACCAGGCCAATGCCGATCCCGTGCGACCCGATCTCGGGATCGCCAGCGACCTCACCTGGAAGATCATGTCGGGCATCCAGGCGGTCGCCCGCTTCACCGAACGACCTTTGCCCTGAATGGCGAGGCGCGGCAGGGGGGCTTCTGCGGTCCGAGGCCGGCGCATGCGGAAACGCCAGCCTCGCCCAAGGAAACGGCTTTCAAGCCGAACCGCCGGCATCTTTACGTAGCCTGAGAAAAACGTTGAACCGCAGCATATCCGTATTAAAAGGTTGCAGAAAATCGAAAGACACCCCTCCGCAGGCTCATGCTGATTCTCGTCGTCAACCTTGCCCGTCGAACTGATCGCCTCGCCTTCATGCGCAGCCAGCTCGATGCTCTCGGGCTGGAATTCGAGCGTGTCGAGGCCGTCGATGGCCGCCAGGAGGACGTCGGGCCGGGCAGGCACCTGATCACCCCCCTCGAGATCGCGTGCGCCCTGAGCCACCGCAAGGCGTGGAAGCGGTTTCTGGCAAGTGACGAGCGCCTCTGTCTCGTCCTTGAGGACGATGCGCTGATCGCTCCGGAAGCGAAGCTCTTCATCGAGAACCCTCGCAAATTTCCGGCGGATGCGGACATCCTGCGGCTGGAGGCGACCCCGCAGCACTCGACCCTCGGCCGTGGCCGGCGCTGCGGGCCACGGGGCGTCAGGGCGCATCGCCTCCATTCCAAGCAGCACGGCACCGCCGCCTACGTGATCACCCGCGCCTACGCGGAACGCGCCCTGCGGGATATCACCGACTTCGCTGAGCCCATCGACGTTATGATGTTCGAGCCGGCGAGCAAGAACTACTATCCAGCGGTCACCTACCAACTGCGTCCCGGCTTGTGCCTCCAGGCCGAATTTTACGAACCGGCGCGGGGCGTCGGCCTCGCCATGTCGGACCTCGAGACAGAACGTGGCGCCCAGCCGCGAACGCCGAGGCCGGAACGCCCCGCGAAGGTCAAGCGCTCGCTCCCGGAAAAGTGCCTTCGCGAAATCTTCCGCTGGGGGCGTCGATTGAAGGCCCTGAGCGTATTCCACTACGAGCGCGACATCGTCGGCCGCGTGTGGCTGGATGTGCCCTTCATCGGGACGGTGCTACCGGTCGCCGCTGCCGCGCTGGCCGCTTCGCCCGAACCAGCGCAGCCGAAGGGCCCCGAAAGGCCGACCGCAACACCAAACCTCCGGACCTGACCATCGGCCCCGATCACGCCGACGGAACCATACCGCCACTTCGGGCACCGTCGATCGACTCTCAAGTCGGTCCAAAGGCTTGCCCCGGCAAATAAAAGCCCGGCGCAGGACGCCGGGCCTCTTGTCCTCAAGCCCTTCCCCGCTCAGGGGCAGGGATGCTGGTACCCGTCATAGCCGGTGTAGGTGCCGGTGGCCGGGTTGTAGGAGCGGAAGCGCTGGGCGCAATAGGCCGACGCATCGTCGCCGTAGACCGGTTCCGCAGTTGCGGCGACCGCACCCAGGGCAAGGCCGCTGGCAACGCCGAGCGCGATCCACCCGCCGTTATTGTTATAGTAGCCCCAGCCCCAACCGGGCCGGTACCAGCCCCAGCCCGGACGCCACGCCCCCGGACCCCAGGCGCCCGGCGGCGGACGCCAGCCCGGATGCCCCCAGCCCGGGCCGCCGCCGGGCCCCCAGCCGGGACGCCCCGGACCCCAGCCGGGGCGCACGGGTCCCGGACCATAGCCGGGTCGATAGCCACCCACGTAGCGGGGAGCGACGGCGCGCGGCCCCACATAACGCGCGCCACCATAGCGCGGGCCGCCCATGTACCGGGCGCCGCCGCCATAGCGCGGTCCCACCATGCGAGGCCCGCCGCCATAGCGGGGACCGCCCATGCGCACGCCACCGCCGCGATAGCCACCGCCTCCGCGGTAGGCGACGGTATCCGCCGTGGCCGCGGCGCGCTGCATGTCTGCGTTCACGAGACCGAGGCGCAGCGCCTGCGCGCCGGCGGGGCTTCCAGAAAACGAGAGCATGCTACCAGCGACCATGGCGGCCGCGAGCAGTGCCACTCTTTTCGTTCCGAACATGATGCTCACTCCCTCAACGCGATACAGGCTCGGCTGAATTTGTGTCGTTTGTTTCGCCGGACCGTTGACAACCTACGGCGACAACGCGGCGAAGTTGTTGCTGATGCTCAAATTCGGCCGGTGCGCGTTCAAGCCTGCGTGACAGTGCGGCACACAAATTCGTTCGCACCGCAGCGCCCGGCCACGGCGGGTCCGGTCGCAGGCGCTTGCCTTTCCCGCCATCCTCCTGTAACGACTTCCGCCTTCGAGCCGGCCGGCGAACAAGGGCTGCCGCGCTGGCTCATATCGCTCAACAGCAACAAGAGGCTGAGCGTTCCCCGCCGCAAGGCGTGGCGAACCCATGCCACGGAGAGCCAAATGCCCAAGATGAAGACCAAGTCGGGAGCCAAGAAACGCTTCCGTCTGACGGGTACGGGAAAAGTGATCGCGGCCCAGGCCGGCAAGCGCCACGGCATGATCAAGCGGACCAACAGCCAGATCCGCAACCAGCGCGGCACCACGATCCTGAGCGAGAGCGACGGCCGCGTGATCCGCAAGTCGTTCCTGCCGAACGGCTGACGCCGCACCGCGATCTGAAGGAGTTTTTCCATGGCCCGCGTCAAACGTGGCGTTACCTCACACGCCAAGCACAAGAAGGTCTTCGAAGCCGCCAAGGGCTTTTACGGCCGTCGCAAGAATACCATCCGCGCTGCCAAGTCGGCCGTCGAACGGTCGATGCAGTATGCTTACCGCGATCGCAAGGTTAAGAAGCGCAACTTCCGTGCGCTCTGGATCCAGCGCATCAACGCCGGTGTGCGCGCGCTCGATCTCGACCTGACCTATTCGCGATTTATCGATGGTCTCAGCAAGGCTGGGATCGAGGTCGACCGCAAGGTGCTCTCGGATATCGCCATCCACGAGCCCGACGCGTTCAAGGCCTTGGTGGAAAAGGCCAAGGCCGCTCTGGCCTGAGCTTCCATCCCGTCTTTGCGAGACCTTCAAGAGCCCCGTGCGGTCATCCGTCCGGGGCTTTTGCGTTTGGTCGGCCCCCGTCTATAAGCGGCGCAACCGTCCAGGACCCGCGCCCGCCCGACCCCGCGGGTGTTCCAGAACTTCATGAGCATCGACATGTCCGACATCGACGTGACCGACCAGAGCGCCATCGCGGACCTGGAGCAAGACATCGCGGGCGCCATCCTGCGCGCCGAGGATGAAGCCGGCCTCGAGGAGGTGCGCATCGCCGCCCTCGGCAAGAAGGGCTCGGTCTCGGAGCTGCTCAAGTCGCTGGGCGCCATGAGCCCGGACGAGCGCAAGGTGATGGGCCCGGCCATCAACGGCCTGCGCGACCGGGTGACCGGCCTTCTCACCCATCGCCGCTCGGCGCTGAAGACCAGGGCGCTGGAAGCCCGCCTCGCCACCGAGACGGTGGACGTCACCCTGCCCGTCCGCGAGGCCGCCGCCGAGACCGGGCGCGTCCACCCCATCGCCCAGGTGATGGAGGAGCTGACCGCCATCTTCGCCGACATGGGCTTCTCGGTGGCGGAAGGCCCGGACATCGAGGACGATTTCCACAATTTCACCGCGTTGAACTTCCCCCCCGGCCATCCGGCGCGGGAGATGCACGACACCTTCTTCCTGCCCCCCGGCGCGGACGGGCAGCGCAAGGTGCTGCGCACTCACACCTCCCCGGTGCAGGTGCGCACCATGCAGACCAAGACGCCGCCCATCCGCGTCATCTGCCCCGGCCGCACCTATCGCTGCGACAGTGACCAGACCCACACCCCCATGTTCCACCAGGTCGAGGGGCTGGTGATCGACAAGGGCGCGCACCTCGGCCACCTGAAGTGGATCCTGGAGGAATTCTGCAAGTCCTTCTTCGAGGTGGAGGGCGTGAAGATGCGCTTCCGCCCGTCCTTCTTCCCCTTCACCGAGCCGTCCATGGAAGTGGACATCCAGTGCGACCGCTCCCGCCCCGGCGAGATCCGCTTCGGCGAGGGCACCGACTGGCTGGAAATCCTCGGCTGCGGCATGGTGCACCCCAACGTGCTGCGCAATTGCGGGCTCGACCCGGATGAATACCAGGGCTTTGCCTGGGGCATGGGCATCGACCGCATCGCCATGCTGAAATACGGCATGAGCGACCTGCGCGCCTTCTTCGAGGCCGACGTGCGCTGGCTCTCCCACTACGGCTTCCGCCCGCTGGATTTCCCGACCCTCGCCGGCGGCCTGAGCGCGTAAGGAGCAGGACCCATGAAATTCACCTTCTCCTGGCTCCAGGACCACCTCGAGCCCACCGCCTCCTTCGACGAGATCGTCGAGCGCCTGTCCCTCATCGGCCTCGAGGTCGAGGGAGTGGAGGACAAGGCGAAGCAGCTCGCGCCCTTCGTGGTGGGCGAGGTGCTGACCGCCGAGAAGCACCCCAACGCCGACAAGCTGAAGGTCTGCACCGTCTCCATCGGGAAAGGCGACCCCATCCAGGTGGTGTGCGGCGCGCCCAATGCGCGGGCGGGGCTGAAGACCGTGTTCGCGGCGCCGGGCACGGTCATTCCAACCTCCGGGCTCGAGCTGAAGATCGGCAAGATCCGCGACGTGGAAAGCCGCGGCATGCTGTGCTCGGCCCGCGAGCTGGGCCTGTCGGAAGAGCATGACGGCATCCTGGAGCTGCCGGAGGACGCCACCGTCGGCGCGCCCTTCGCGCAGGTGTTGGGCCTCAACGATCCGGTGGTGGAAATCGCCGTGACCCCCAATCGCGCCGACTGCCTCGGCGTCGCGGGCGTCGCGCGGGATCTTGCCGCCGCCGGCCTCGGCGAGCTGATGGCGCCGAAGGTGAAGCCCGTGGACGGCACCTTCCCCGCGCCCCTTGGCGTGACGCTGGAATTCGGCGAGAGCGGCTCGCTCTGCCCGGCCTTCGCCCTGCGGGTGGTGAAGGGCGTGAAGAACGGCCCCTCGCCGCAATGGATGCAGGACCGCCTGCGCGCCATCGGCCTGCGCCCCATCAACGCGCTGGTGGACGTCACCAATTTCATGACGTTCGACCGCAACCGGCCGCTCCACGTCTTCGACCTCGCCAAGGTGAAGGGCAATCTGGTGGTGCGCCGGGGCCGGCCGGGGGAGACCCTGCTGGCGCTGGACGGCAAGACCTACGCGCTGGATGAGACCATGTGCGTCATCGCCGACGAGAACGGCGTGGAGAGCCTTGCCGGCATCATGGGCGGGGAGGCCTCCGGCTGCGACGAGAGCACCACCGACGTGGTGATCGAATCCGCCTTGTGGGACGCCATCACCATCGCCCAGACCGGGCGCAAGCTCGGTATCAATTCCGATGCCCGCTTCCGTTTCGAGCGCGGCGTGGATCCGGACTTCACCGTGCCGGGGCTGGAGCTGGCCACCCATCTCATCCAGGAGATCTGCGGCGGCGAGGCCTCCGAGGTGGTGCTCGCTGGCGCCATCCCGGACACCACCCGCACCATCGCCTTCCCCCTCTCCGAGGTGAAGCGCCTCGCCGGGCTGGAAGCCTCCGAGCAGGAGATCCGCGACGTGCTCGAAGCGCTGGGCTTCGCCGTTTCCGGCGCGGCGCCGGTGCTCGACGTGGTGCCGCCCTCCTGGCGCGGCGACATCGAGGGCAAGGCGGACCTGGTGGAAGAGGTGGTGCGCATCCTCGGCCTCGACCGCGTGCCCGCCACCGAGCTGCCGCGTGGGGAGGATGCCCGCAAGGCGGTGCTGACCCCGCTCCAGCTGCGCAGCCGCAAGGCGCGCCGGGCGCTGGCCGCGCGCGGCATGGTGGAGGCCATCACCTGGTCCTTCGTCTCGCAGGAGGCCGCCAAGATGTTTGGCGGCGGCGCGCCGCCGCTGGCGCTGTCCAACCCCATCGCCGCCGAGCTGTCGGACATGCGGCCGAGCCTGTTGCCCGGCCTCATCAAGTCGGCCGGCACCAATGCGGCGCGCGGCTTTGCCGACGTGGCCCTGTTCGAGGTGGGCCAGATCTTCCTTGACGACACCCCTACCGGCCAGCGTCAGGCGGCCACGGGCCTGCGGCGCGGCACGGCCAAGCCCTCGGGTGCCGGCCGCCACTGGTCCGGAACCGCCGGGGCGGTGGACGTGTTCGATGCCAAGGCCGATGCCTTCGCGGCGCTCGCCGCCTGCGGGGCGCCGGTGGCGAACCTCCAGGTCACCACCGATGCGCCGGGCTGGTACCATCCCGGCCGCTCGGGCACCCTGCGGCTCGGCTCCAACGCCACGGCCCATTTCGGCGAGATCCATCCCGCCGTGCTGGAAGCGCTGGACGTGAGCGGCCCGCTGGTGGCGTTCGAGATCATCCTCGACAAGATCCCCGAGCCCAAGGCCAAGGCGACGCGGGTGAAGCCCAATCTCGACCTCTCCACCTTCCAGGCGGTGAAGCGCGACTTCGCCTTCGTGGTGGGCCGCGAGGTGGCGGCGGCGGACATCCTCAAGGCCGCGCAGGGCGCGGACAAGAAGCTGGTCGCCGCCGTGGGCCTGTTCGACCTCTATGAGGGCAAGGGCATCGACCCCGACAAGAAGTCGGTGGCGGTGGAGGTCACCCTCCAGCCGCGCGAGCGCACCCTCACCGACAAGGACATCGAGGAGGTGGCGGGCCGCATCGTGGCGGAGGTCACCAAGAAGACCGGCGCGACGCTCCGGGCCTGACCTGCACTCCGATCCCATTCGCGGCGGCGCTTATGCTGCACCGCCGCGAATGCAATTTGCGAAAGGGCGGGAAAGGGCCTTCGGGCCCGCCCCAAAAATCGCACCGCGGTCCGTAGAAGGACCGATTTAGTTATTATAATACCACTTATATGCTACTTTTTGCCGTCTCGGGAGCTATTCTCAAGCTTCCGGCGTTCGTTCAGTCACGAAACCGTGCTATCTCGCAGTTGCGAAATTCAGGCCCGCAGGAGCTGTCTGCATGTTCCCCACACCCAAGCCGGTCTTGACCCCCAACACCTATGCCTACGAGTCCGAGCCCATGGTGAAGCCGACCGGCTTCCGGGAGTATGACGCCCGCTGGTTGTTCCAGAAGGAAATCAACCTGATGGGCGTGCAGGCGCTGGGCATGGGCCTCGGCACCCTGATGCACGAGATGGGCGTGAAGCCGGAGATCGTGACCGGCCACGATTTCCGCAGCTATTCGTCCTCCATCAAGCTGGCGCTGGTCTCCGGCCTCATGGCAGCGGGCATCAAGGTGCACGACATCGGCCTCGCCATGTCGCCCATGGCCTATTTCGCCCAGTTCGCCCTCGACGTGCCGGCGGTGGCCATGGTGACCGCTTCCCACAACGACAACGGCTGGACCGGCGTGAAGATGGGCGTCAACCGCCCCCTCACCTTCGGCCCCGACGAGATGACGAAGCTCAAGGAGATCGTCCTCGGCGCCAAGTTCGACCTGAAGGGTGGCGGCTCCTACGTGTTCGTGGAGAACTTCCCGGACGTCTACATCAAGGACCTCACCGACCGTCCCAAGCTGAAGACCCCCATCAAGGCGGTGGTGGCCTGCGGCAACGGCACGGCGGGCGCCTTCGCCCCGAAGATCCTCGAGGCGCTGGGCGTGGAGGTCATCCCGCTCGATACCGAGCTCGACCACACCTTTCCCAAGTACAACCCGAACCCCGAGGACATGGAGATGCTCCATGCCATGCGGGACGCGGTGCTGGAGCACAAGGCGGACGTGGCGCTGGGCTTCGACGGCGACGGCGACCGCTGCGGCGTGGTGGACAACACCGGCGAGGAGATCTTCGCCGACAAGGTGGGCGTGCTGCTCGCCCGCGACCTCGCCAAGATCTACCCCAACCCCACCTTCGTGGTGGACGTGAAGTCCACCGGCCTGTTCGCCACCGACCCCGAGCTGATCAAGCTCGGCGTGAAGGCGGACTACTGGAAGACCGGCCACTCCTACATGAAGCGCCGGGTGAACGAGACCGGCGCCCTGGTCGGCTTCGAGAAGAGCGGCCACTATTTCTTCAACAAGCCCATCGGCCGCGGCTATGACGACGGCCTCGTCTCCGCCATCGCCGTGCTCGACATGCTGGACCGCAACCCCGGCCGGAAGCTCTCCGACCTGCGCGAGGCCCTGCCCAAGACCTGGTCCTCGCCCACCATGTCGCCCCACTGCACCGACGAGGCCAAGTACGGCATCGTCGCCAAGGTGGTGGAGCATTACGAGAAGCTGGCCAAGGACGGCGCCCTCGTGACCGGCCAGAAGATCCGCGACCTCGTGACGGTGAACGGCGTGCGCGTCACCTGCGAGGACGGCTCCTGGGGCCTGGTGCGCGCCTCCTCCAACAAGCCTGAGCTTGTGGTGGTGGTGGAGAGCCCGGTCTCCGACGCCCGCATGCGCGAGATGTTCAAGGAAATCGACGGCGTGCTGCGCACCTTCCCGGAAGTGGGCGAGTACAACCAGACCATCTGAGCGGGGCGGCCCGCCGCCTCTTTTTCGGCGCGCGGGCCGTTTAGCTTTGCGAATCTTCGACCCTCCGCCGTCGTCCGGCGGAGGGTTTCTCGTTTCAGGGCCCGGCCCATCCCCGCCCGGCCCCTGGCATAAGGCAACAGATTGACCCTCGACGCGCCCTTCATCGCCATCGTCGGCGCCGGCCCGGCAGGCCTCGCCGCCGCGGAAATGCTCTCCGCGTCCGGCGCGCGCGTCGCGGTCTATGACCGCATGCCGTCCGTCGCCCGCAAATTCCTCATGGCCGGGCGCGGCGGGCTCAACCTCACCCATTCCGAACCGCTGCCGCGCTTCCTGAACCGCTACGGCGCGGCCGAGGGCCGCCTTGCCCCGGCGCTGGAGGCGTTTCCGCCGGAGGCCCTGCGCCAATGGGCCCTGGATCTGGGCGAGGAGACCTTCGTCGGCTCCAGCGGGCGGGTATTTCCCTTGAGCTTCAAGGCCTCGCCCTTGCTGCGCGCCTGGCTGGCACGGCTCACGGCGCAGGGCGTCGCCTTCCACCCGCGCCACGCCTTCCGGGGCTGGAACGCGTCGGGCGCCGTGCTGTTCGACACGCCGCAGGGTCCGGCGGAAGTGACGGCGGATGCCGTCCTGCTGGCGCTGGGCGGCGCCTCCTGGCCGCGCCTCGGCTCGGACGGGGGATGGGTGGAGGGGCTGCGGGCCTTAGGCGTCCCGGTGAATGCGCTGGCGCCCTCCAACATGGGCGTGACCATCGCCTGGTCGGAGTTGTTCCGCACCCGCTTCGCCGGCACGCCGCTGAAGCGCATCGCCCTGCGCTTCGGCAAGACCGTGGTGCGCGGGGAAGCGGTGGTGACGGCCTCGGGGCTGGAGGGCGGCGCCATCTATGCCCTCTCCACCGACCTGCGCCGGGCGCTGGGCCACCGCTCCATCACCCTCCATCTCGACCTGCGGCCGGACGTGGACGAAAAAGCCCTCGCCGCCCGGCTCACCGCCGCCCCGCAGAAGGCCTCCTTCTCCACCGTTCTGGGCAAGAATGGCGGCCTTGCCCCGGTGGCGGCGAACCTCGTGCGCGAGGTCACCGGCCCGGTCCGGCCCGATGCGCAGGCCCTCGCCCGTCTCATCAAGGCGCTGCCGCTGGAAGTGACCGGCCATGCCGGGCTGGAGCGCGCCATCTCCACCGCCGGCGGCATCGCCTGGAGCCATGTGGGCGACGACTACGCCCTCGCCGGCCTGCCGGCCCACCTGCCCCCGGTGTTCGCGGCCGGCGAGATGCTGGATTGGGAAGCCCCCACGGGCGGCTATTTGCTGCAGGCCTGCTTCTCCACCGGCCGCGCGGCGGCGGCGGGCATCAAGGCGCGGCTGAATTTTTGACGAGAGGCGCCGTCGCTCCCTCTCCCGTTTGCGGGGAGGGCTGGGGAGGGGGCAAGGCGGGTACCACCGAAACCGCCCCATCATCGGCCCCAGCCTGCCCTCACCCGCTGAAGCCGCCACCATCCAGATAGGCCTGCTCTTCCGCTGACATCTGGCGGCCGAGGATGGGGTTGCGGTGGGGGAAGCGGCCGAAGCGGTCGATGATCTCCTTGTGGACCAGGGCGAAGGCCATCCCCTCCTCCTGTCCCAGCGCGCGATAGAGCTCCACGCCGCGCGCCTGCGCGGCCTTGTCCTCCGCATGCGTGAAGGGCAGGTAGAAGAAGGTGTGCAGCCCCGGCGCGATCTGCGGCGCCCCGTCAAAGCCCCGCGCAATCGCCTGCTCGGCGGCAGCCAACGCGCGGGCGTCGGTGGCGAAGGCCCGCGGGGTGCCGCGGAACACGTTGCGCGGCACCTGATCCATCAGGATGATCCACGCCAGCGCCCCCTCGGGCGTCTCCCGCCAAGTGTCGAGCGCACCGGCCACGGCGGCCTCATGGGCCGGCAGCAAGGCGGCGCGCACCGCGTCGTCGAAGGCCGCGCCGCCGCCGAACCACTTTTCCCGGCCCGCCGCCAGCCAGAAGACGAGCACATCCGCCGGTGTCATGTCCTTGAGCATCACCGCAGCCCCGGCGGGGCGAGGGGATTGTCCGTGAGCGCGGCGCGGTCCGGCGTATCCACCTGCGGCACGCCGAGGAAGGCGTTGAACAGGCGGGCGATGACCTTCGGGTCGAGGTCGCGCACGATCATCACCAGCCGGGTGCGATGGTCGTCATCCGGCCACGCGGGCAGGCGCGCGGGCGGGTGCATCACATGCTGCACAGCGTGGATCACGACGGGCGTCTCCGGCTCCTCGGCCACCTTCACGATGCCCTTCATGCGCAGCACGTTGCCCCCATGGGTGGCGCGCAGCAGCTCCAGGAACAGGTCCAGCGTCCCGGCCGGAATAGCGGCGTCGGTGGCCAGGGTGAAGGCGCGGATGCGGGCATCGTGGCGGTTGGGATCAAGATTTGCCCCATCCGGCTCCGCCGCCGCCACATCTTCCGCCGCGAGCCAGCGCGCCACGTCCGGCGCCTTGCCGGCGGCGACATAGAGCCCGGCGCCGAGGATGGCGGCGGCCTCCGCCTCCCCTGCCGCCGCGTCCAGCAGCCGGGCGCCGGGAGCGAGGCTTTTCAGCCGTGCCTTCAGCGCCTCGAGCTGCGGGCGGTCCGCTTCCGCCACCAGGTCGGTCTTGGTAAGCACAATACGGTCGGCCATGGCCGCCTGCTTCACCGCCTCCTCGTGGGCATCCAGCGTGGCGTCGGCATTCACCGCATCCACCACGCAGACCAGCCCGTCGAGCCGGTAGCGCAGGCCGAGATAGGGGTGGGTCATCAGGGTGTGGATCACCGGCGCCGGATCGGCGAGGCCCGTGGTCTCGATGATGACGCGGGCAAACGGCGGCAGGCGGTCGTTGTCGCGCCCGCGCAGCAGGTCCTCCAGCGCCGCCACGAGGTCGCCCCGCACCGTGCAGCACAGGCAGCCCGAGGCGAGCATGACGATGCCCTCCTCCACCGGCCGCACGAACAGGTGGTCGAGCCCCACCTCGCCGAACTCGTTGATGAGCACGGCGGTGTCGGCAAGGCCCGGATCGGCGAGCAGCGCATTGAGCAGCGTGGTCTTGCCGGCGCCGAGGAAGCCGGTCAGCACGGTGACGGGAATGGGCTCCGGCGGTCCGCGACGGGGGGCGGGCGCGGTGTCGGCCGGCGCGTTTTGGGCGGGCGCCTCTGGGGCGGGCACGTTGCCCGGCATGGCGATGTCTCCACAGGACGAAGGGGAAGTCTCTTCTCCCTGCCTCCATCACCCCGCGTGCCGGGTCAAGGGCGATGGATCTTCGTCACGCACGGAGCGTCGCGGATGCACCGCCCGCCGGTGCGCCTGTGGCACGGGCTGGATGCGGCTTTCTTTCGGCTGGAGACGGTTTGAACACCGCCGTCCACCGAGGCGCCCGCCTCAGGTGGCGGGCTTGGGAGCGGGAGCGGCGGTCTCGGCCGGGGTATCGGCGGGCTTCGGCTTGGGCTTGGGCTTCGGCGCGGGAACCGAGCCGGCGGTGACCGGCGCCTGGGGCTGCACCTGCTTCTTCTGGGCGGTGCCGCTCGCCGGCTTGTCGCCGGAGGTGCTGGCGGTCGCGCTCTTGGGCTTGGCCGCAGCCTTGGGCTCGTCGCCAGCACTGGCAGTTGCGGTCGTCGGCTTGCTGCCGGCGGTCTTGGGCTTCGGTTTCGAGGCGTCCTTGGCAGCCGGCTTCGTCCCATCGCCGCTTTCGGCGGACGCGCTCTCAGAGCCGGCGGACGCCTTGGCCTGCTTGGTGTCCTTGGCGCCCGGCTTCTTCTTCGGCTTCTCCTCCTCGGGATAGGCCGTGGCGAGATCCTGCGGCGCGCCGCGGGTGCCCACATAGACCACCACCGGCGGCATGGAGGGCGGCAGGGTCTGGAGCAGCTCGGCGCCGGACTTGGGCAGCACCGGCGCGGCAAAGGCGAAACCGCCGCTGCCGCCTTCGGACTCGTCGTCGGCCTCGGAGGCGGTCACGGCACGCTTGCCGCCGCAGACCTCGGGCTTCATGTCGTAGGCCGGGCCGCCGGTGTTGGAAATGTTGGACAGAAGCGGCTGCGCCGCCCCGAACACGCCCCAGGACGACTGGAAGCCCTTCTCGAACATCAGCGCCGCCTGCTCGGTGCGGGCGGTGCCCGAGCGGGCGCCCAGGATCACGGCGATGAGGCGCTTGTTGCCGCGGGTGGCGGTGGCGACGAGATTGTAGCCGGAGCCGCAGACGAAGCCGGTCTTCATGCCGTCGGCGCCGGGATAGCGGTCGATCAGGCGGTTGTAGTTGCGCAGCACCGCCTTGCCGATCTTGATGGCCGGGATGCGGAACAGGGCCTCGTGCTCGGGGAAATGATAGATGATGGCCCGCGCCAGGATGGCGAGGTCACGGGCGGTGGTGATCTGGTCCGGGTCCGGCAGGCCGTTGGGATTTTCGAAATGGGTGCCGCTCATGCCGAGATGAGCGGCCGTGGTGTTCATCTCCGAAACGAAGGCGGGCATGGAGCCGGCGACGCCTTCGCCCACCACCCAGGCCATGTCGTTGGCGGACTTCACCAGCACCATCTTCATGGCGTTGTCGAGGGTGACCACGGTGCCCGGCTTGAAGCCCATCTTGGAGGGCTGCTGGGAGGCGGCGGCGGCCGAGACGGTAAGCGGCGTGTCGAGGGTGAGACGCCCGTTCTTCACCGCGTTGAGCGCCACATAGATGGTCATCAGCTTGGTGACGGAGGCGGGATGCCAGGGCCGGCCGGCTTCCTTCTGCTCGATCACCCGGCCGGTGTCGGCTTCCACCAGGAGCACCGGATTGGCCTGCGCGGGATGGACGAGGAGCGAGCCGGCGAGCGCGAGGCCGAGCACCGCAGCGGCAAGACCACGACCAAGACCGAGACAAAGTCCACGGCCGGCATCGCCCATGGAAGTCGCCCGGGCGCCGGGACTGGATTTCGTGCGCGCCAACCGCTCAGCTCCCGTGTCAGCCAGAATAGCTCATCACCCTATAGTTCCTTCATTACCCGCTTTCGCCCCGCCGCGAAAGCCGCAATAGGGCGGCGCAAGGCGAGCAATGGCGCCAAAGGACAGGTTCTGTTTGCCACATTCTTGCCCCAGTCCGGGGAATGCCGGAATTGGGCTCCAGAAAACCTTTCCGCCGCGTTACGTTTCCACGATGGGGTGCGCCACGACCGGATGGGCCGCATCCGCCGCGCCGGTCATGAACTGGGCGCGGGCTAGGGCGGCGAACCGGCCGCCGAGGTTCACCAGCTCGTCGAAGGTACCGGCCTCCACCACGCAGCCGCGCTCGAACACCAGGATACGGTCGGCATTGCGCACGGTGGCGAGGCGATGGGCGATGACCAGGGTGGTGCGGTCCTTCATCACCTCGTCGAGGGCGGCCTGCACCTTTACTTCCGTGGCGGCATCCAGCGCGCTCGTGGCCTCGTCGAGGATGAGGATGGGCGGGTTCTTCAGCAACGCGCGGGCGATGGACAGGCGCTGGCGCTCGCCGCCGGACAGCGCCCGCCCGCGCTCGCCCACCACCGCCTTGAGGCCAAGGGGATTGCGCTCCACCAGCTCCAGCGCCTGGGCGCGGGACAGCGCCTCGCGCATCTCCGCCTCGGTGGCGTCGGGCTTGCCGACCCTGAGGTTGTCCTCAATGGAGCGGTTGAACAAAAGCGGCTCCTGGAACACCACGCCGATGGCATGGCGCAGGGACGACAGCGTCACGTCGCGGATGTCCACGCCGTCGATACGGATCGAGCCCGACTGGGGGTCGAACACCCGGTGCAGCAACGCCAGCGCGGTGGACTTGCCCGCCCCGGTGGTGCCCACGAAGGCAAACGTCTGGCCCGGCGCCGCATGGAAGGTGACATCCTCCACCGCCGTGCGCTTGCCGTCGTAGGAGAAGGAGACGTCGTCGAACACCACGTCGCCCACCACCTGCGGCAAGGGCTTCGCGCCCGGCCGGTCGCGCACCGAGCCCACCGTGTCCAGCACCTCGAAGAACTGGGCGAGCTGCGGGGCGGACATGAGCAGCTGGTTGAAGAAGCTCACCGTATGGTCGAGCCGGCCGATGAGCATGTTGGCGAAGGCCACGTAGGTGACGATGTCGCCGATGGCGGCCATGTTGTGCAGATAGAGCCAGGTGCCGATGAGCAGGATGGCGAGGATGGTGAGCGTGGTCGCCGCCTTGGTGGCCATGGACACCATGGCCCACCACGACAGCACCGGGATCTGCACCGCCAGCACCCGGTTCACCGTGGCCTTGAGGCCGGACACCTCGGCCTCGGTGCGGGTGTAGCTCTGGATCACCGCCACATTGCCCAGCGCGTCGGAGGTCTGCTCGGCGAGGTCGGAATTATATTCCTCCACCTCCCGCTGCATGGCCTCGGTGCGGCGGATGACATAGCCGGTGACGATGCCGAACACCGCCATCAGCACGATCAGCACCAGGCCCAGCCGCCAGTTGATCCAGATACCCACCGGCACCAGCACCACCAGCGAGATGATGGCGGCGCAATCCTCCCGGAAGAAGGAGAGCCACAGGCCCCACAGGGAGTCCACGCCCTCCAGCATCACCTTCAGCAGGCGGCCGGAATGGGTCTCGCCGTGGAAGCTGAGGGGCAGTTGCAGCACGTGCTCGAAATATTGCGTCAGGATGCCGAGGCGGCGGCGGTGGGAGAGCCGGTCCGCATGCAGCGAGATCAGCACCCCGGCGCCGATGTTGAACAGCCCGAAGCCCACCCAGGCGGCGAGCAGGGGGGTGAGATCGTCGAAGGTGGGCAGGCGGGAGGCGGCCTTCGTGGCGGCCAGCGTATCCACGATGCGGCCGAACAGGATGGGCTCGGCGAACTGGGCGATGGCCAGCATCAGGTTGGACACCACCAGCAGCGCCCCAAGCCTGGCTTCAGGTCCCAACAGGCCGATGGTGCGGGCATAGACGCGAAAAAGGCTCATGGTCGCGGGCTTCCCGTGCCAGTGTCCCGCCACAAGAGCGAAGCGCAGGCGCGGGCGCAAGGGGGTGGATCAAAGCGGGGGGCTTGCGGAAGAGAGCAGCGATGGTCGTGTGCCAAGCCCCAGGTACCGGACGCGGTCACCTTCCGATACCAACCCGCACGCTCCGGATTGACGCGCGGGCTTCCCGCCCCTATAAGCCGACCCCGAACTCAGGCGGCTGCGGCGGCCGGAGCCCAGACCTCATTGCGTGCGTCGAACTCGGTATCAAACCTGGTTTCGAGCCGCGAACGGGGGCCGGCCACAAGCGCCGGCGCAGCTTCGCTGCCGGGGTCCGATGCCTCAAGCCACGCAAGATACCCGGAGATTTGACCGTGAAGCGCACCTATCAACCCAGCAAGCTCGTGCGCAAGCGCCGCCACGGCTTCCGTGCGCGCATGGCGACCCGCAACGGCCGCAAGATCATCGCCGCCCGCCGCAACCACGGCCGCCAGCGCCTGTCCGCCTGAGGGGTGGACATTCGCGGAGCTGCCCAGCTTGGATCATCTCCGCAAACGCCGTGACTTCCTCGCAGCCGCCAAGGCCGAACGGGCCGGGGCGACCTCGTTCCTGATGCAGGGCCGCGATCGCGGCGATGCCGGAACGGTGCGCGTGGGCTTCACGGTCACCAAGAAGACCGGCAACTCGGTGGTGCGCAATCGCATCCGCCGCCGTCTGCGCGAGGCCGTGCGCCGCGTGCTGCCCGAAACGGGCCGGCCCGGCTTCGACTACGTGCTGGTGGCGCGCGAAGCCGCGCTGCGCACCCCCTTCGAGACCCTGGTACGGGAGATCGAGCGCAGCGTGCGCAAGGTCCACACGCCCAAGGTTCCGGGGGCCAAGACGCACATCCGAAAGACCGGTGCGCCGAAGACCAGCGCATCCGAGCCCAACGCGGCTGACCCCAATGCTCCGCACGGCGCCCGCAAGGCGGAAGGCCGGCCGGAGCACCCCGCGTCCACCGGAGGGGCCGGCGCCGCGGCCGGCACACCTATCCCCCCATCCGACGACATGAAGCCGACGCCCGCCGACGGAGCCTTCCGGCATGACTGACAACCGCAACATGTTCATCGCCATCGGCCTGTCGCTGGCGATCCTCATTGGCTGGCAATTCTTCTTCGGCATTCCACAGGCCGAGCGCCAGCGCCAGGCGGCCGAGCAGCAGCGCATCGCCCAGCAGGCGCAGCAGCAGACGCCGGGTGCGACACCCGGCACGACAGCTGGGGCCACCCCCGGCTCCGCCGGCGTACCGCAGGCGGGCAGCCCCGTCCCGGCGCGGCCCCTGACCCGCGAGGAAGCCCTCGCCCTGACCCCCCGCACCGCCATCGAGACCCCGCGCCTCAAGGGCTCCATCGCGCTCAAGGGCGGTCGCGTGGACGACCTGCTGCTCACCGAGTATCACGAGACGGTGGACCCCAAGAGCCCGAACATCGTGCTCCTGTCCCCCTCCGGCGCGCCCAATCCGTTCTATGCGGAATTCGGCTGGACCGCGGCCGCCGGCACCGGCGTGAAGGTGCCCGGCCCCGACACCGTGTGGACCACCAGCGGCACCCTGACCGAGAAGACCCCGCTGACCCTCAGCTGGGACAACGGCGCGGGCCTGATCTTCCACCGCACCTACACCATCGACGACCATTACATGTTCGCGGTGAAGGACGAGGTGGAGAACAAGACCGGCGCGGCGGTGACGCTCTATCCCTACGCCCTCGTCTCCCGCCACGGCATCCCGCACGTGGCCGGCTTCTACATCCTGCACGAAGGCCTCATCGGCGTGCTGGGCGAAAGCGGCCTGCAGGAGATCACCTACGCCAAGATGGACAAGGAGAAGCCCCACACCTTCTCCGCCACCGGCGGCTGGCTGGGCATCACCGACAAATATTGGGCGGCCACCGTCATCCCCGACCAGAGCGTGAAGGTGGATGCCAAGTTCTCCACCTCCACCTTCGCCGGCACCCAGACCTTCCAGGCCGACTATCTCGCCGCCCCGCTCACCGTGGAGCCCGGCGCGACCGTCGCGGCTAAGGGCCAGCTCTTCGCCGGCGCCAAGGTGGTGCAGGTGGTGGACGGCTACAAGACGCGCTACGGCATCGACCGCTTCGACCTGCTCATCGACTGGGGCTGGTTCTACTTCATCACCAAGCCGCTGTTCCTCGCCATCGACTGGCTGTATCGCCTGGTGGGCAATTTCGGCGTCGCCATCCTGATCATCACGGTGGCGCTGAAGGGCCTGTTCTTCCCGCTCGCCAACAAATCCTACGCCTCCATGGCGAAGATGAAGGCGGTGCAGCCGGAGGTGACCACCATCCGCGAGCGCTACGCCGACGACAAGGTGAAGCAGCAGCAGGCGCTGATGGAGCTGTACAAGAAGGAGAAGATCAATCCGGTGGCGGGCTGCCTGCCCATCCTGATCCAGATTCCGGTCTTCTTCGCCCTGTACAAGGTGCTGTTCGTGACCATCGAGATGCGGCACGCGCCGTTCTTCGGCTGGATCCGCGACCTCTCGGCGCCCGACCCCACCACCATCTTCAACCTGTTCGGGCTCATCCCGTGGGATCCGTCCTCGGTCCCGGTCATCGGTGGCTACCTGATGCTGGGCGCGTGGCCCATCATCATGGGCATCACCATGTGGGTGCAGATGAAGCTGAACCCGGCCCCGCCGGACCCCACCCAGCAGATGATCTTCAACTGGATGCCCATCATCTTCACCTTCATGCTGGCCCATTTCGCCGCCGGCCTGGTGATCTACTGGGCGTGGAACAACACGCTCTCGGTCAGCCAGCAGGCCATGATCATGAAGCGCAACGGCGTGAAGATCGAGCTGTGGGACAACATCAAGTCGGCCTTCAAGAAGAAGCAGCCGGCCAAGGGCTGAGGCGGAAGGCCGAGGGTCTCGGCCTTCCAGACCCGACACAAGGCGCCGCGCTCCCCTCGAGCGCGGCGCTTTTCTTTTGTGACCAGCCCCGAGCGGGCGTCGCTCAGGCGCCGCGCGGGCTTTAGGGGCCTTCGCTCAGGCGCCGCGCGGGCTTGGGCCCCTTACGCCGCCGGCTTCTTCTGCGGCAGGAAGCAGCGGCCGCCCTCGCCTTCCGGCATCTGCGGCAGGAAGCTGCCGCCCTCCCGGGCAAGGAAATCCAGCAGCGCCCGCCCCGCCGGCAGCAGGCGCTTTTCCTTCGCCCGCACCACCAGCCACTGGCGCACCACCGGCAGGCCCTGCACCTCCAGCACCTTGAGGCGCCCGTCCGCCACCTCCGCCGCCACCGTGTGGGCGGAGATGAAGGAGAGGCCCAGCCCCGCCATCACCGCCTGCTTGATGGTCTCGTTGGAGCCGATCTCCATGGCGATGGCCGGCTGGGCCACGCCCGCCTCCTCGAACACCCGCTCCATGAGGATGCGGGTGCCCGATCCCGGCTCGCGCACCAGCAAGGGCTCCTTCGCAAGCTCCGTGGGCGAGATGCGCCGGCCGATGAGGCGGTGTGCGGGCGGCGCGATGACCACGTGGGGGTGGTCGCCGAGGATCTGGGTCTCCGCCTCAAGCTCCGCCGGTGGACGGCCCATGACCGCCACGTCGAGGTCGAGACTCATGAGGCCGGAGATGATCTCCTCCCGGTTGCCGATCATCAGCTTCAGCTCGATCGCAGGCCGGCGCTTACGGAACGCCGCCAGCGCCATGGGCGCGAAATATTTCGCGGTGGAGACCACCCCCACCACCACCGAGCCGCGGTCGGGGCTTTTGAGCGCCGAAATCGCCCGCTCCGCCTCCTGGAGG
This sequence comes from Xanthobacter oligotrophicus, assembly GCF_008364685.1. GTDB lineage: Bacteria > Pseudomonadota > Alphaproteobacteria > Rhizobiales > Xanthobacteraceae > Xanthobacter > Xanthobacter oligotrophicus. The sequence goes on along the minus strand of NZ_VTTL01000015.1, from coordinate 16,093 downwards.
GCATGGGCGATGCGCTGCTGGGCGGCCAGAAGCTCCGCGCCAGCGGCGGTCGGTCGCAGCCGGCCGTCGACGCGCTCGAACACGGGAACGCCGAGGTCCTCCTCCAGCGCCTTCATCTGCGCGGTCACCGCCGGCGGGCTCAAACCCATGTCCTGCGCCGCTTTGGCGTAGGAGCCGGAGGCCGCGGCAAGGGCCACCAGGCGCAGCTGCTTCAGGGTCCAGTGGGAGGCCATTTCAGATTTCCTGAATGCTTAGTTCATATCATTCAAATTTACCTAAATCGGGTCATGGGGCAAGGTCCCTCCAACAAGCAAGGAGGGCCGCCATCATGGGTGCCGACGCCGCCATCGGGCAGATCAAGGACGCCAAGAAGAGGTACGCCGCCGGCGTGCTCAAGTACGCCCAGATGGGCTACTGGGACGGCGACTACCAGCCGAAGGACACCGATGTCCTGGCCCTGTTCCGCATCACGCCGCAGGACGGCGTGGACGCGGTGGAAGCCGCTGCGGCGGTCGCGGGCGAAAGCTCCACCGCCACCTGGACCGTGGTGTGGACCGACCGCCTCACCGCCGCCGACATGTACCGCGCCAAGGCCTACAAGGTGGAGCCGGTGCCGAACCAGCCGGGGCAGTATTTCTGCTGGGTCGCCTACGACCTCGACCTGTTCGAGGAAGGCTCCATCGCCAACCTGACCGCGTCGATCATCGGCAACGTCTTCTCGTTCAAGCCGCTCAAGGCCTGCCGCCTGGAAGACATGCGCCTGCCGGTGGCCTATGTGAAGACCTTCCGCGGCCCGCCCACCGGCATCGTGGTGGAGCGCGAGCGCCTCGACAAGTTCGGCCGGCCCCTTCTGGGCGCCACCACCAAGCCCAAGCTCGGCCTTTCCGGCAAGAATTACGGCCGCGTGGTCTATGAGGGGCTCAAGGGCGGCCTCGACTTCGTGAAGGACGACGAGAACATCAACTCGCAGCCCTTCATGCACTGGCGCGACCGCTTCCTCTATTGCATGGAAGCCGTCAACAAGGCCCAGGCCGAGACCGGCGAGGTGAAGGGGCACTACCTCAACATCACCGCCGGCACCATGGAAGAGATGTACCGCCGCGCGCAGTTCGCCAAGGATCTCGGCTCAGTGGTGGTGATGGTGGACCTCATCGTGGGCTGGACCGCGATCCAGTCCATCTCCAACTGGTGCCGCGAAAACGACGTGCTGCTGCACATGCACCGCGCCGGCCATGGCACCTACACGCGCCAGAAGGGCCACGGCATCTCGTTCCGCGTCATCGCGAAATGGCTGCGCCTCGCCGGCGTCGACCATCTCCACACCGGCACCGCGGTGGGCAAGCTGGAAGGCGATCCCATGACCGTGCAGGGCTACTACAACGTCTGCCGCGAGACCGTGACCAAGACCGACTACACCCGCGGCCTCTTCTTCGACCAGGACTGGGCCGGCCTGCGCAAGGTGATGCCGGTGGCCTCCGGCGGCATCCATGCCGGCCAGATGCACCAGCTCATCGACCTGTTCGGCGAGGATGTGGTGCTTCAGTTCGGCGGCGGCACCATCGGCCATCCCGACGGCATCCAGGCCGGCGCCATCGCCAACCGCGTCGCGCTGGAAACCATGATCCTGGCCCGCAACGAAGGCCGGGACATCAAGAACGAGGGTCCCGAAATCCTCATCGAGGCCGCCAAGTGGTGCCGTCCGCTGCGCGCCGCCCTCGATACCTGGGGCGAGGTGACCTTCAACTACGCCTCCACCGACACGTCCGACTTCGTTCCCACCGCGTCCGTGGCCTGAGGAGAGGAAACATGCGCATCACCCAAGGCACCTTCTCCTTCCTGCCGGATCTCACGCCGGCCCAGGTCCGCGCCCAGGTGCAATACTGCCTGGACCAGGGCTGGGCGGTCTCGGTCGAACACACGGACGACCCGCACCCGCGCAACACCTATTGGGAAATGTGGGGCCCGCCCATGTTCGACCTGCGCGACGCCGCCGGCGTCGTCGGCGAGATCGACGGCTGCCGCTCCGCCTTCCCCACGCGCTATGTGCGGGTCAATGCCTTCGACTCCACCCGCGGGTGGGAGACCGTGCGCCTGTCCTTCATCGTCCAGCGCCCGCCGGTGGAAGACGGCTTCCGCCTGGAGCGCACCGAAGGCCCCGGCCGCAGCCAGCACTACTCCATGCAGCACCGGCAGTATTCCGCCGGCTGATCGAACCGATTAGAGCGATTTCCTCTCGCCCTTGCTCACGGAAATCGCTCTAAAATATTGTCTTTACGCATTTTCTTCACGCGAACCGGTTCCCACTTCGCTTGAAAATGCTTCAACGTCTTGCCACTTCACCAGCGCGGCCGTTCCCACCGCGCAACTTAAGCCGAGGTTCGAGCGATGCTCAACACAGCCTTTTCCGCACCGACCGCCGCGTTGCCGGCCGAGGCCGCCGAGGGCAGGCTCGACCTCGGCGCTCTCTTTACCGAGAGCGAAGTGCCTGAATTCCTGGCCGAACTGGAGGCCGATCTCATCGGTCTCAAGCCGGTCAAGCGTCGCATCCGCGAGATCGCGGCCCACCTCGTCATCGGCCGCGCCCGGGAAACGCTGGGCCTGACCTCCGGCGCGCCGACCCTGCACATGGCCTTCACCGGCAACCCCGGCACCGGCAAGACCACCGTCGCCCTCAAGATGGCGCAGATCCTCCATCGCCTGGGATATGTGCGACGTGGTCATCTTGTCTCGGTGACGCGGGACGATCTCGTGGGTCAATATATCGGCCACACGGCACCGAAAACAAAAGAGATTCTTAAGAAAGCCATGGGCGGGGTCCTCTTCATAGACGAGGCTTATTATCTGTACCGGCCCGAAAACGAGCGGGATTACGGGCAGGAAGCCATCGAGATCCTGCTCCAGGTCATGGAAAACCAGCGGGACGATCTGGTCGTGATCCTCGCCGGCTACAAGGACCGCATGGATCGCTTCTTCGAGAGCAATCCCGGCTTTCGCTCGCGCATCGCCCACCACATCGACTTCCCCGACTACGAGGACGCCGAGCTGGTCTCCATCGCCAGGACCATGGCGGAGGCGGCCGACTACACCTTCAGCCCCGAGGCCGAGGTGGCGCTGGAGGAGTATGTCACCAAGCGCCGGGCACAGCCCAATTTCGCCAATGCGCGGTCCATCCGCAACGCCCTCGACCGCATGCGCCTGCGCCTGTCGCTGCGCCTGTTCGAGGACGGGGGCCTCGCCGACCGCGCCGCGCTCTCGACCATCACCGAAGGCGACGTGCGCGCCAGCCGTGTGTTCTCGGGGGGCATCGATGCCCCCGACTACAAGCCCCGCAACGCCTGAAACAGGCTGCGGGACCAAAAACACCGATGACGGCCCGCCGAACGGGCCGCGCGGAGAGGACCCTTGGAGCCGGATCCGGTCATGCTGTCACGGCCTGATCGGTGAATCCCCTCCAGAACCAAGGACAGAGACCGCCTGGCGACCCGGTTGCGCAGCAATCGCGTTCCAAAGCGGGCTCGAGGGAGACGACCGCCATGCCAACCGCCGATCATCGCGCCGCCGCACCCGGAATCACGCTTGCCTGCGCCCTCGAGGAATGGGCGGGCGAGGACGCCCGCCGCCGCGATGTCGCCGCGACCCTCGACGCGCTCGCCGCAGGCACCATCCAGCTCGCCCGCGCCATCGCCGAGGGGCCGCTCGCCGGCGACCTCGCGCGCACCCTCTCGTCCGGCGAAGCCGGCGAGGGCCAGAAGGCGCTCGACATCATCTCCAACGACATGGTCATCAACGCCCTGCGCAAGGCGCCCGTCGCCGCCGTCGCCTCCGAGGAGAACGACGCGCCGGTGCTGCTCGATCCCGCAGCCCCGCTGCTGGTGGCCATCGACCCGCTGGACGGCTCGTCCAACATCGACACTTGCATCTCGGTGGGCACCATCTTCGCCGTGTTCCCGCACCAGGACGGCACCGACGCCGCCAGCGTCGCCGCCTTCCTGCAGAACGGGCGCGCCATGCTCGCCGGCGGCTATGTGATCTACGGGCCGCACACCGCGCTGATGCTCACGGTGGGCGCCGGCACCTGGCACTTCGCCCTTGATCAGGAAGGCACCTTCCGTCTCGTGAACGCGGCGGTGCGGGTGAAGGAAGGCGCGGCCGAGTTCGCCATCAACATGTCGAACTACCACCACTGGGACGATCCGATCCGCGCCTATGTGGACGATTGCCTGGCCGGCAAGAAGGGCCCGCGCGAGCGCGAGTTCAACATGCGGTGGGTGGCGTCCATGGTGGCGGATGCGCACCGCATCTTCCAGCGCGGCGGCATCTATCTGTATCCCGGCGACGGCCGCAAGGGCTACACCCACGGCCGCCTGCGCCTGCTCTACGAAGCCTTCCCGGTGGCCTTCCTGATGGAACAGGCCCAGGGCTCGGCCATCGACGGGCGCGGCTCGATCCTCGACCTGTCGGCCACCGGCGTGCACCAGCGCGTGCCCTTCATCTTCGGCTCGCGCGACGAGGTGGCCCGCGCCGCCCGCTATCACCTGGAGCCCTCGGGCCACGGCGAGCGCTCGCCGCTGTTCGCGCGGCGCGGCCTGTTCATCTGATCCCGGCAGCCAAGACACAGAAGAGCCGAGCACTCCATGTCCATCAAGCATCCCATCATCGTCGTCACCGGTTCGTCGGGCGCCGGGACGACTTCCGTGAAGCGCACCTTCGAGCAGATCTTCTACCGTGAGAAGGTCAAGGCCGCCTTCGTGGAGGGCGACGCCTTCCACCGCTACAACCGCCTGGAAATGCGTGAGCTGATGGCCGCCGAGGCGACCAAGGGCAACCGCCACTTCAGCCATTTCTCGCCCGACACCAACCTGCTCGACGAGCTGGGCACCCTGTTCAAGGACTATGGCGCCACCGGCGCCGGCCGCACCCGCCACTATGTCCACGACGCCCAGGAGGCCAAGCTCTACGGCGCCGAGCCCGGCAACTTCACCGACTGGGAGGACGTGGGCGCCGGTACCGACCTGTTGTTCTACGAAGGCCTGCACGGCGCGGTGGTGACCGACGACATCAACCTTGCCCAGCATGCCGACCTGAAGATCGGCGTGGTGCCGGTGATCAATCTCGAGTGGATCCAGAAGATCCATCGCGACAAGTCCACCCGCGGCTATTCCACGGAAGATGTCACCGACACCATCCTGCGGCGCATGCCCGATTACGTGCGCTACATCTGCCCGCAATTCACCGAGACCGACATCAACTTCCAGCGCGTGCCGACGGTGGACACCTCCAACCCGTTCGCCGCGCGCTGGATCCCGACGCCGGACGAATCGATGGTCGTCATCCGCTTCCGCGACCCCCACGGCATCGATTTTCCGTACCTGCTGTCGATGATCCACGACAGCTTCATGTCGCGGGCGAACTCCATCGTCATCCCCGGCAACAAGCAGGATCTCGCCATGCAGCTGCTGCTGACGCCGCTGATCATGAAGCTGATCGACAGGAAACGCCGCGCCGGCTGAGGCGCGCACGCTTCCCCTTCCCCGCGCCGGGGGAAGGGTGAGGGGGAGGGCGGCACGTCCGGGAGCCCAGCCTTAGGGGTGTTTCGGACGCGTGGCTGCCGCCCTCCCCGCCTCCCTTTTGCGGCGACATGATTTTCCTCCCCGCGCAGGGGAGACACGCGAGGGGGTCTGGTGCCGCCACCTTCGCGATCCCGGACCTATGGCCATGGCACCCCCCTTTCCCACCCCTCCCCCGCGCCGGGGAAGGCGGGACGACCGCGAAGGGGCAATGAAGGTTGAAGGGAGACGAGCCATGACTGCTCACGCCAGGACCACGCAGGCCACCGCCACACAGGCCACCACGGCAGACGCCGTCCCGACGCTGGACCGCAGCCCCGGCTCCCTCGCCTGGCCGGTGACGGCGGCCCTGCGCGCGCTCGCCATGGATGGCGTGGAGCAGGCGAAATCCGGCCATCCCGGCGCGCCGCTGGGCATGGCGGACATCTCCGCCGTGCTGTGGCGCGAGCACCTGCGCCACAATCCCGCCGACCCCGCGTGGCCCGACCGCGACCGCTTCGTGCTGTCCAACGGGCACGGCTCCATGCTGATCTACGCGCTGCTCCATCTCACCGGCTACGACCTGCCGGTGGCGGAGCTGAAGCGCTTTCGGCAGGTCCATTCGCGCACCCCCGGCCATCCCGAATACGGCATGACCCCCGGCGTGGAGACCACCACCGGCCCCCTGGGCCAGGGCCTCGCCAATGCGGTGGGCATGGCGCTCGCCGAGAAGACGCTGGCCGCCCAGTTCAACCGGCCGGGCCTTGCGATCGTCGATCACCGCACCTTCGTCTTCCTCGGCGACGGCTGCCTGATGGAGGGCGTGAGCCACGAGGCCTGTTCGCTCGCCGGCCGGCTCGGCCTCGGCAAGCTCGTCGCCTATTATGACGACAACGGCATCTCCATCGACGGCAAGGTGGAGGAGTGGTTCGCGGACGACACCCCTGCCCGCTTCGAGGCCTATGGCTGGCATGTGGTGCGCAACGTGGACGGCCACGATCCCGCCGCCGTGCGCGCCGCCACCGAGGCGGCGCTGGCGCAGGGCAAGCCTTCCCTCATCTGCTGCAAGACCGTCATCGGCCGCGGCGCGCCCACGAAGCAGGGCCACCAGGACACCCACGGCGCCCCGCTCGGACCGGACGAGATCGCCCGCACCCGCACCGCCATGGGCTGGGATCATGCCCCCTTCGAGATCCCGGAAGACATCTATGCCCAGTGGGACGCCCGCAAGGTGGGTGCCGCGCGCCAGCAGGCGTGGGAGGCCCGCATGGTGGCCTACGAGCGCGCCTATCCCAAGGAGGCGGCCGAGTTCCGCCGCCGCCTCAAGGGTGACCTCTCCCCCGTGTTCGCCGACACCTATGCGACGGTGCTGAAGACCACCCTTGAGAAGGCCGAGACGGTGGCGACCCGCAAGGCGAGCCAGCAGGCCCTGGCCGCGCTCGCCCCGGCGGTGCCGGAATTTCTCGGCGGCTCGGCGGACCTTGCCCATTCCAACCTCACCACCTTTCCCGGCGCGGTGCCGGTGACGCGCGATCCGGCCGGCAACCAGATCTATTACGGCGTGCGCGAGTTCGGCATGTCGGCCATGGCCAACGGCATCGCTCTGCACGGCGGCTTCATCCCGTTCGTGGCCACCTTCCTGGTGTTCTCGGACTATGCCCGCAACGCCATGCGCATGAGCGCGCTCATGGGCCAAAGAGTGATCTACATCCTCACCCACGATTCCATCGGCCTCGGCGAGGATGGCCCGACCCACCAGCCGGTGGAGCACGTGGAGAGTCTGCGCCTCATCCCCAACCTCGACGTGTGGCGCCCCTGCGACACGGTGGAAACGCTCGCCGCCTGGCATGCGGCGCTGACCCGCACCGACGGCCCTTCCGCCCTCATCCTGTCGCGCCAGAACCTGCCGGTGTGGCCGCGCTCGGACGCGCAGGTGGAGGCCATTGCCGGCGGCGGCTATGTGCTGCGCGAGAGCGAGGGGGTGCCCCGCGCCATCCTGGTGGCCACCGGCTCCGAGGTGAAGCTGGCGGTGGCGGCAGCCGAGGCGCTGGACACGGCGGGCATTGCGACCCGCATCGTCTCCATGCCCTGCCGTGAGCGCTTCGAGGCGCTGACCGAGACCGAGCGCGCGGCGCTGTTCCCGAAGGGTGTGCCGGTGGTGGCGGTGGAAGCGGGCGTCACCCGCGGCTGGCGCGGCCTGACCGGCACCCGAGAGGAGGGCGTGACCGTCATCGGCATCGACCGCTTCGGCGAATCCGCCCCGGAGAAGGATCTGTGGCCCCTGTTCGGCTTCACCGTCGAGAAGGTGGCCGAGGCGGTGCGCCGCGCGGTGGGGTGAAGGTCAGCCCCCCTCCCGAGAGAGGGGCGGCCCATGAACGAACGATTTTGCGAACCCGAGAGGAGAGGACAATGGCCCTCGTTTCCATGCGCCAGCTGCTCGACCATGCGGCGGAGCTTTCCTACGGCCTGCCGGCCTTCAACGTGAACAACATGGAGCAGGTGAAGGCGATCATGGACGCGGCCCGCGCCACGTCCTCCCCCGTCATCCTCCAGGGCTCGGCCGGCGCCCGCAAATATGCCGGCGAGGCCTTCCTGCGCCACCTCATCGCCGCCGCCGTGGAGGCCTATCCCGAGATCCCGGTGGTGATGCACCAGGACCACGGCGCCTCCCCCGCCGTGTGCATGGGCGCCATCAAATCCGGCTTCTCCTCGGTGATGATGGACGGCTCCCTGAAGGAGGACGGCAAGACCCCCGCCGACTATGACTACAACGCCGCCGTCACCGCCAAGGTGGTGGAGCTGGCCCATGCGGTGGGCGTCTCGGTGGAAGGGGAGCTGGGCTGTCTCGGCTCGCTGGAGACCGGCAAGGGCGAGGCCGAGGACGGCCACGGCGCCGAAGGGGCCCTCGACCACGACAAGCTGCTGACCGATCCGGAAGAGGCGGCCCAGTTCGTGAAGGCGACCCAGTGCGACGCACTGGCCATCGCCATCGGCACCTCCCACGGCGCCTACAAGTTCACCCGCAAGCCTACCGGCGACATCCTTGCCATCGACCGCGTCAAGGCCATCCACCAGCGCATTCCCACCACCCATCTGGTGATGCACGGCTCGTCCTCGGTGCCGCAGGAGCTGCTGGAGGAGATCCGCACCTATGGCGGCGACATCCCGGAGACCTATGGCGTGCCGGTGGAGGAGATCCAGGAGGGCATCCGCTACGGCGTGCGCAAGGTGAACATCGACACCGACATCCGCCTCGCCATGACCGCCGGCATGCGCCGCGTGGGCGCGAAGAACAAGTCGGAGTTCGACCCGCGCAAGTTCCTCGCCGCCGCCATGGAAGAGGCCAGGAAGGTGTGCATCAATCGCTTCGAGGCGTTCGGGGCCGCCGGCAAGGCGGACAAGATCCGCCCCATCGAGCTGGACGACATGGCCAAGCGCTACGCCTCCGGCGAGCTCAAGCAGGTGGTGCACTGAGTGCCGCTGGCGCCAACGCGGCGCCGTGACGTATAGGAGTTCGAAGAGAAAGCCGTCATGCCCGGCCTCGTGCCGGGCATCCACGCCGAGCCGCCCGCGCGCCGTTCCGGAATGTGCGCGAGGCTGCGGGGCGTGGATGACCGGGACAAGCCCGGCCATGACAGCCCTGTGCGAAGACGCGCGCGGCTCGCTGCGACCCGTCCACCAAGATATTGCAGGAGACCCCCATGGCCCGCGCTTATCCCATCATCGCCCCGTCCATCCTCTCGGCCGATTTCACCCGCCTCGGTGCCGAGGTGGACGCGGTGCTTGAGGGCGGCGCGGAATGGATTCACTTCGACGTGATGGACAATCATTACGTCCCCAACCTCACCATCGGCCCGCTGGTGCTGCAATCCCTGCGCAAGGTCACGAAGGCCTTCGTGGACGTGCACCTGATGGTGAAGCCGGTGGACGGCATGATCGAGGCGTTCGCGGCCGCCGGCGCCGACCTCATCTCCTTCCATCCGGAGGCGAGCGAGCATGTGGACCGCTCGCTCCAGCTCATCCGCTCCAAGGGGGTAAAGTCCGGGCTGGTGCTCAATCCGGCGACGCCGCTCAGCGTGCTCGACTACACGCTGGAGCATCTCGACCTGGTGCTGGTGATGTCGGTGAACCCCGGCTTCGGCGGGCAGGCCTTCATTCCCGGCGCGCTGGACAAGCTGAAGGCCATCCGCGAACGCATCGATGCCTCCGGCCGCGACATTCGCCTGGAAGTAGATGGCGGCGTGAAGGTGGACAATATCGGCGCCATCGCGGCGGCCGGGGCCGACACCTTCGTGGCCGGCAGCGCCATCTACGGCGCCAAGGATTATGGCGCCACCATCGCCGCCATGAAGCGCGAGATCGCCAGCGCGACGGGAACCGCCGCCGCGGCGTGAGGATTGCCGGCAGCGCAGGCCCTCGCCTGTTCTGATTGAAAACGCACCGTCATGGCCGGGCTCGTCCCGGCCATCCACGCCGAGGGGCCGGAACAAACTTCAGATGTTGCGGTAAGCGGTAAGGCGTGGATGCCCGGGACGAGCCCGGGCATGACGCAGTGAGAAAACGACGAAGAATCGGCGCAGGTATGGCACGCTTATGCCCTCGCCTCCGCGCGAAATAGCAGCCCCCCCCCTCAGCCCTTCCGCGTCAGCAGGAACACCGCCTGCTCGCCGAGCAGGTTCCACACCCACCACGGCATGTTTACCCGCACCCGGTGGCCGGAAGAATCCAGCGCCACCGCCCGCTCGATGCGCGCGTCCAGCAGCTCCGCCAGCGCCACGAAATCGCGGATGGTGCAGAAGTGGATGTTGGGGGTCTCGTACCAGGACATGGGCATGTTGTCGGTCACCGGCATGCGGCCATTGACCATGAGGTCGAGCCGCGAGCGCCAGTGGCCGAAATTGGGGAAGGACACCACGGCGCGGCGGCCGATGCGCAGCATCTGCTCCAGCACCCAGCGCGGGCGGCGGGTGGCCTGCAGGGTCTGGCTGAGAATCACATAATCGAAGGCGTCGTCGGGATAATGGGCAAGGTCGACATCCGCGTCGCCCTGCACCACGGCAAGGCCACGCGCCACCCCCGCATTCACCCCCTCGCGAGACAATTCGATGCCGCGCGCATCGCAGCCCCGCGTGGTGGCGAGCAGCTCCAGCAGCTCGCCGTCGCCCGCGCCCACGTCGAGCACGCGCGAGCCCGGCGCCACCATCTCCGCCACGACCACGAGATCGACGCGCCCACCCTGCAGGCGCACCACGCCCTCGTCCAGCACCGGTTCGCCGAAGACTGCTTCCCTTGGCGCCATCTCAGGCCTGCCGTGTGGCCGGCAGGCCGAAGGCCCGCGCCGCGCTGTCGAGGAAGCCGCGGGTGATGGCGGTCAGCTCCGGCTCGTGCAGCAGGAAGGCGTCGTGGCCCTTGTCGCTGTCGATCTCGGTGAAGGACACGTTCGCCCCCGAGGCGTTGAGCGCATGGACGATGGCGCGCGAATCCTCCGTGGGAAACAGCCAGTCCGAGGTGAAGGAGACCACGCAGAAGCGCGTCTTCGAGCCCCGGAAGGCGTTGGCCAGCACGCCGCCATGGTCGGCGGCGAGGTCGAAATAATCCATGGCGCGGGTCACGTAGAGATAGGAATTGGGATCGAAGCGCTGCACGAAGCTTTCGCCCTGGTGCCGCAGATAGCTTTCCACCTGGAAGTCGGCGTCGAAGCCGAAGGTGGGCATCTCGCGGTTCTGCAGGCGCCGGCCGAACTTGTTGTGCAGGGACTGGTCCGACATGTAGGTGATGTGGGCCGCCATGCGCGCCACGGCGAGCCCGCGATGGGGCGTCACCCCATCCGCGAGATAGTGCCCGCCGCGCCAGTCGGGATCGGCCATCACCGCCTGCCGGCCGACCTCGTGGAAGGCGATGTTCTGCGCCGAATGACGCGCGCCGGTGGCGATGGGCAGGGCCGAGAACACCCGCTCGGGATAGCTCGCCGCCCATTGCAGCACCTGCATGCCGCCCATGGAGCCGCCGGCCACGCACAGCAGCTTGTCGATGCCCAGATGGTCGAGCAGCATGGCCTGGGCGTTGACCATATCGCGGATGGTCACCACCGGCATGTCGAGCCCATAGGGCTGGCCGGTCAGGGGATTGGTGGAGGCCGGCCCGGTCGAGCCCATGCAGCCGCCGAGCACGTTGGCGCAGATGACGTAGAAGCGCTCCGTATCGATGGGCTTGCCGGGACCCACCAGCGTTTCCCACCAACCCGGCTTGCCGGTGACGGGATTGAGGCTTGCCGCGTGCTGGTCGCCGGTCAGCGCATGGCACACCAGGATGGCGTTGGAGCGCGCCGCGTTGGGCTCGCCATAGGTCTGGTAGGCGATCTGCAGGTGCGACAGCTCCACCCCCGCGTCGAGCTTCAGCGGGTTGCGGGCGCCGAAGCGCGCCACCGGGGAGCGAGGATCGTCCGCCTCGCGCCGGGCCTGGAGGGCGGATGCTCCGGTGGCATCTTGGAGGGTGGCGTCCTGTTGGACGAAAGAAGTCATGGGCGAACCAAGCGACGCGGGCGCGCACCTGTCAAGCGCAGGCACGCACGCCGCGGGAGCGGAGCGGAACAGGCCGCGCGCGGCAGAAAGCCGTGCAGCGCTCCAGATAGATGGGCAACCTTCGCAAAATTGTAAGCCGGCGTGTGGATAAGTAGTCCGCCGCAGAGACGGCTGGAGCATCCTGTCGCCTCAAGCCAAGGGCGGTGGCGGACGCGCTCCTGGCTGGAGTTCGGGGTCGGCGGGTGGGGGACGATATGAAGGATCCGGTTCAGAAGACCATCGGCTACCGGCTGACCCATACCGCGCGGTTGCAGAAGGCGCTGTCCGCGCGGCTGCTGGCGACGCTGGGCCTGTTTCCGGGCCAGGAAGCGGTACTCAAGCTTTTGTGCGAACAGGACGGCCGCACCATGGGTGACCTCGCCGGAGCCCTGCGCGTGCGTCCGCCCACGGCGTCGAAGACCATCGCCCGCCTCACCACCCAGGGCCTGGTGGAACGCCGCACCACCGACGGCGACGGCCGGCTGGTGCGGGTGTTCCTCAGCGAAGCCGGCCGCGAGCGCGGCGCCTCCATCGACAGCGTGTGGGAGCAGCTCGAGGGCGAGATGGTGGCTGGGCTCGACAACAAGGAAAAGAAGCGCCTGCGCAAGCTGCTGCGCAAGGTGGAGAAGAACCTCGCCCACCGCCTCGGCGCCGACGGCGGCATCGACGACGAGCCCGACCTCGGCGAGGACGACGACGACAATTGAGGGCCCGGCCCCGCAGGCATTTTCAGGGGAACTGGCGGACCGGGAGGGATGCCGTGGGTTTTCCACCCGGAAGCGTCCGCCCCCGGCCCTTTGAAGGCTGACAGCCCCGGTGTTTCGCCGGTGTTGCTTTGCGGCGTTCCGCCATCGCTGTCAGGCGGTTCCGCTCCGGACATCGGATGGGGTCTTTCCTGAAACCGGCACAGACGGTCTGGCTATTTCAATCGATTAGAGACAAACTGCGCGCCGAGGCATCCAACGCTCGCAGGGGCGTTCAGGATGGACTGCGACGCACCTGACCTTCGCCCTTTCCGCAACAGGACAGGCGACCGGCTGCGTCGTGTTCGAGTTGGGAGGCTGATCTTCGCGGGGGTGAAATCCCGGCGGATCCCGCCTTCCATCACCAACAACGGCCGGCACGGCCGCTCAAGACGGGGGAAACATGCCCAACGCCATCGACCTCAAGGACCGCATCGCCATCGTCACCGGCGGCGCGCAGGGCATCGGCCGCGCCGTGGTGGAGCGCTTCATCGCCTCCGGCGCCCGCGTTGCCATCTTCGACCGCGACACGGAGCTTGCCGTGAAGACCGCCGACGAACTCGGCCGCGCCCGCGTCATGCCCGTGACCGTCGACGTGACCAGCCGCGAAAACGTGGAGCAGGGCGTCGCCGAGGTGATCGCCGCGTTCGGCAAGATCGACATCCTCGTCAACAACGCCGGCATCGCCGGACCCAACCTGAAGCTGTGGGACTACCCCGAGGACGCCTGGCACCAGGTGATGGCCATCAATGTGGACGGCCCCTTCTTCTGCTGCCGCGCCGTGGCGCCGCACATGATCGCGAAGGGCTACGGCCGCATCGTCAACGTGGCCTCCATCGCCGGCAAGGAAGGCAATCCCAACGCCTCCGCCTATTCGGCCTCCAAGGCCGCCGTCATCGCCCTCACCAAGTCGCTGGGCAAGGAACTGGCGGAATACGACATCGCGGTGAACTGCGTGACGCCGGCTGCGGCAAAGACCGCCATTTTCGACCAGCTCAGCCAGCAGCACATCGACTATATGCTGTCGAAGATTCCGCGCGGGCGATTCCTGGCCGTGGAGGAGGCGGCGGCCACCATCGCCTTTGCCGCCTCGGCCGATTGCTCCTTCACCACCGGCGCCGTGTTCGACCTGTCGGGCGGCCGCGCCACGTATTGAGACCGAATTTGCCATGCGTGCGCCGGAAGACCACCCAGCCGCTCCGGCGCACGCCCCCTCCCCCGCCGCGACTCCGGCCCCTTATGCCGGCATCGCGCTCATGTGCGTCGCGGTGGCGAGCTTCGCGGTCACCGACACCACGGCCAAGTGGCTGAGCGGACACATCAATGTGTTCGTCGTGGTGTGGGCCCGCTACGTCATCCACTTCGCCTGCTCGCTGGTGGTGTTCAATCCCTGGACCGTGCCGGGCCTTCTGAAGACGCGCCGGCCGCTGCTGCAGATCGGCCGCTCGGCCATGCTGTTCCTGACCACGGCGCTCAACTTCACGGCGCTGCAGGTGCTGCAGCTGGACCAGACCGTGTCCATCATGTTCTCGGTGCCGTTCTTCGTCGCCCTGTTCGCCGGACCCATGCTGGGCGAGCGGGTGGACGTGCGGCGCTGGTGCGCCATCCTGGTGGGCTTCGCCGGCATCCTGCTGGTGGTGCGGCCGGGGGCCGGCGGCATCCATCCGGCCGCCATCCTGTCCCTGGGCGCGGCGGCCACCTATGCGCTCTACGCCATCACCACCCGCATGCTGGCCAAGAGCGATTCAAGCGCCACGACGCTGTTCTATTCCTCCCTCGTCGGCTCGGTGGCGGCGAGCCTGCCGTTGCCGTTCGTATGGGAGACGCCGCGCGATCCCCTGGTCATCGGCGCCATGCTGGAGCTGGGCATGGTCGCCGGCGTCGGCCATTTCCTGCTGATTCTCGCCCACGCCCGGGCGCCCGCGGCAACGCTTGCGCCATATATCTACACGCAGATCATCGCCATGATCGCGCTCGGCTGGCTGGTGTTCGGCCAGGTGCCGAGCGCCTGGACCTTGGCCGGCGCCGGCGTCGTCATCGCCTCGGGCGCCTATCTTCTGGTGATGGAATCCCGCAGCCGCCGCGTCTGAGTGGCGCGACCGAGACCTTCGAGCAAGCGCCGTCCAGGTCCGTGGAGGCTTGGCCAAGGTCCGCGGAAACGGGCGGTGTTTCTCGGCTTGGTAAAAATGCCGCTTATCCTTGGGTGCTCCCGCCCCGATGCCCCAGGGATGCCCATGCCTGTCGCCCGCCTTCTCGTCGTCGAAGGAAACACCGCCAAAGCTCGCGCCCGTCAGATTGCATTCGGCGGACAGGCCGCGAGCGAGGGCTATGCGCAGGTGCTGCGGGAGCTTTTTCCCCACCAAGTGACCGTGGACATCTGCTATCCGGCCGATCCCGGCGCCAACCAGCCCGACGCCGGCGGCATCGACGGCTATGACGGCATCGCCATCACAGGCTCATCGCTGATCATTTATCACGGCGGCATCGAGATCGCGCAGCAGATCGGGCTTCTGCGCACGGCCTTCACCACGGATGTCCCGATCTTCGGCAGCTGCTGGGGGCTGCAACTGCTTACGGTGGCGGCGGGCGGCGTGGTACGGCGCAATCCCAGGCGCCGCGAGGTGGGCTTCGGCCGGCGCATCCGCGCCACACCGGAGGGCGCACGGCATCCCATGTACGCCGGCAAACCCGCCGTATTCGAGGCCATGACGGTGCACCTCGACGAGGCGGAAACCCTGCCGGAAGGTGCGCAACTCCTTGCCACCAATGACCATTCAAACGTGCAGGCAGTGGCGCTCCAGGCCGGTCGCGCGTCCTGGCGGGGAGTGCAATATCACCCCGAATATCCGTTCCGGGAGATGGCAGCGATCTTCAGGCGCCTGCGCCCGTCGCTGGTGGCGGAGGCTTCTTCACGGACGAGGACGAGGAAGAAGCCTTCATCGCCGACCTCGAGCATTTCGAGCGCGAACCCGGCAACGCTTCTTTTGCGTGGCGGCATGGGATCGACGGCGCGGTGATCGCGCGGGAGTTTCGGACGCTGGAGATTGCCAACTGGCTCGTTGGCGAGGTGGCGCCTGGCCGGGCGCGGCGTCTTCGGGCGTTCGGGTTTTCGGATTTTCGGGCTTTGGACGCACAAAACCCCCGTCGCATGGAAGCGACGGGGGTTTTGTTGGATGTGGATATGGGCATTGCGCGATATGTGCTTTGCAGGCCTGGCAGCGACCTACTCTCCCGCGTCTTGAGA
>NZ_VTTL01000014.1 GCF_008364685.1 Xanthobacter oligotrophicus | reverse complement strand
GCGGTGGCGGGGATCGAGGCCGGCGCCGTGCGCGTGGATGCCTCCCTTGCCGGCATGGGCGCCGGGGCGGGCAATGCACCGCTGGAGGCGCTCATCGCGGTGCTGAACCGGAAGGGCATCGACACCGGCTGCGACCTCTACGCGCTGATGGACGCCGCCGACGACCTGGTGCGGCCGCTGCAGGACCGCCCGGTGCGGGTGGACCGGGAGAGCCTCTCGCTGGGCTATGCCGGGGTCTATTCGAGCTTCCTGCGCCATGCGGAGAACGCCGCGCAGACCTACGGCGTGGACACGCGGGAAATCCTGTCCGAACTCGGCCGCCGCCGCATGGTGGGCGGGCAGGAAGACATGATCGTCGACGTCGCCCTCGACCTCGCCGAGGCGAAGGTCGCCGTCGCCTGACAACCGCATCGCAAGTCTGGCAGGGCGCACCCACGTGGGGGACGCGCCCTGCCGCGCCCGCGATCCAACTTCGAACCGCCGGGGATCATCGGCGGACGCATGAACGCGGGCCGCAACAGGCCGCACCCAGACGGGAGGAAAATGAAAATGACGATCGCATTGAAATCGGCTTCTGCAGGAAGCAGGGCGCTTCTCTACGTCTCTCTTGCCGCCGTGATCGAAGGCTTTGACCTGCAGGCAGCCGGCATCGCCGCGCCCAAGATCGGGCCGGCGTTCCACATGACGCCCCAGCAGATGGGGCTGTTCTTTTCCTCGGCCACCTTCGGGCTGATGTTCGGCGCGCTCGCGGGCGGCTATACGGCCGATCGCTGGGGGCGGCGCGCCGGGCTCGTCATTGCACTGGTGGCTTTCGGTATCGCTTCCATCGCCACCGTCCTGGCGACTTCGGTGGAGATGCTGATCGCGCTGCGCTTCATCACCGGCGTCGGGCTTGGCGGCGCGCTGCCGAACCTCGTGTCCATCGCCTCGGAGGCCGTCGGCCCGGACCGCAAGGGGCGCGCGGTGGCCATCATGTATGCCGGCATGCCGCTGGGCGCCGCGGTGGCGAGCCTCGTCGCCCTGCTCGATCTCCATGGCGGCGACTGGCGCTCCATCTTCCTCGTGGGCGGCATCCTGCCGCTGCTCCTCGTGCCCTTCATTTATGCTGGTCTGCCGCCGCTGAAGACGACCACGAGCACATCGGAGCGGAAGACGCCGTGGACCGAGGTGTTCCGTCCCGACGCCATGGTCACCACGGTGCTGTTGTGGAGTGCCTTCTTCCTCGGCCTGATGGTGGTGTACCTGCTGATGAACTGGCTGCCGCAACTCCTGGTGGCGCAGGGCTTCTCGCGCAGCGAGGCGTCCTTGGCGCTGATCCTCTACAGTCTTGGCGGCACCGTGGGCAGCCTCATCGGCGGGCGGGTCCTCGACGGCAGCCAGCGCGTGGTGGCCATCGGCGCCAGCTTCGCCTTCGTGGCCGCCGCCCTTGCGATGCTGGGCCTGCTCCCGCCGGCGCAGGCGACCATGCTCGTCACCGTCACCCTGGTGGGCGTGGGCGTGCTGTGCGTGCAGTCGATCCTCTACGGCATCGCCCCGCAATGCTACCCCTCGGAGATCCGGGGCACCGGCGTCGGCGTCGTGGTGGCCGTCGGGCGTCTTGGCTCCATGGCCGGCCCGCTGCTGGCGGGGGTGCTGGTGGCGCAGGGCAGCACGCCGGCGGACGTGATGCTGCTGCTGGTGCCCATCATCCTGGCTTGCGGCTTGGGCACCCTTGCCCTGGTGGCCCGGCGGTTTCGCCCCGCCCTTGCCTGAACCGCGTGCCTCGCCCCCGGCGATGCCGGGGGCGCCGGGTCGCAGGGCGGGTGGAGGGTGGCAAATGCCCGAAAAAGGAAACGTGATATGAAATTCTTGCGTTTTGGGTCCGCCGGGCAGGAAAAGCCCGGCGTCCTTGATGGCGACGGCCGCATTCGCGACCTCTCCGGGGAAGTCTTGGACATCACGGGAGATGTCCTTTCACCCGCCAGCATCGCCCGCCTGTCCACCCTCGATCTTTCCGCCCTGCCCATCGTGGAAGGAAAGCCCCGGCTGGGGTGTCCGGTCGCCCAGGTGGGCAAGTTCATCGCGGTCGGCCTGAACTATGCCGATCACGCGGCCGAGGCCAACATGCCGCTGCCGAGCGAACCCGTCATCTTCTCCAAGGCGACCAGCTGCATCGTGGGACCCAATGACGATGTGGTCCTTCCCCCGGCTTCCAAAAAGGGCGATTGGGAAGTCGAACTGGGCATCGTCATCGGAAAGACCGCGCAATACGTGCCGCAGGAAAAGGCGCTGGGCCACGTGGCGGGATATTGCCTGGTGAATGATGTTTCGGAACGCGAATATCAGCTGGAACGGGGCGGCACCTGGGACAAAGGCAAGGGCTTCGACACCTTCGGGCCGATCGGGCCCTATCTCGTCACCGCCGATGAGGTTCAAGATCCGCAGGCGCTGGACCTGTGGCTCGATGTCAACGGGCGCCGGATGCAGAGCGGCAACACCCGCACCATGATCTTCGATGTCGAGACGCTGGTGAGCTACATCAGCCGCATCATGACCTTGTTCCCGGGCGATGTGATCACCACCGGCACGCCGCCGGGCGTGGGCATGGGGCAGAAGCCGGAGCCGATCTACCTGAAGGCCGGCGACGTGATGGAACTGGGCATCGAAAAGCTGGGCACCCAGAGGCAACATGTGCGGGTAAGGGCTTGATGCCTGTTCGAGAAGGCTCGGCGAAGCGGCCGTCGTCGGCCGGCACCAGCATGTCCAGCGCCACGGGAACGAAACAGGAGCGCAGGGCCCGCGCCTAAGCGGAGAACGGCATGGACGAGTAGCCTCTGAGGTGAGGGGAGGGAAGGGTCAGCCCGGCGGGGGCTGGCCGGCGGCGCGCCGCACCTCGGCGATGGTAGTGTCGATCAGCCTTTCCAGCGCCTCCGCGACGATGCGACCCACCCGCGTCAGCGGCTTGCGCCCGTCGATGGCGATGCTCACCATCTGCGGCTCGGCGCCCTTGTCGCGGACCGGGCGAAAGACCAGGGTGCCCGCGATCAGCTCGGGTGCAGCGTCCAGCTCCGAGGTGAAGGCCACATAGCCCTTCTCGCAGGCCAGGATCTTCACCAGCTGGAGCGAATTGGTCTCCACCGTCTTGCGGTCCTGGGTGAACAGCCAGCCGTGGTGCGCTTCCAGATAGCGGCGGATCATCAAGGCGCGGCTCTGGAGCACGATGGGGTGGGCCACCACCTCCTGCAGGCTGAGGGAGGCGCGCTGCGCCAAGGGATGGTCCGGCGCGATCACGCAGCCGAAGGGCAGCTCCGCCGACCAGAGCACATGGATGTCCCGCCGCGGCGAGAGATTGAACACGGCGGCGATGTCGGCTTCCCCGGCGGTGAGCGCCGCCACCGCTGCGTCGGTGCTCGCCACCTCCAGATCCAGCGAGATGCGCGGGTGGCGGGCGTCGAGGTCGGCAATCAAGGCGGGTAGGATGCCGTTCACATGGCTGTCCATGGCCATCACCCGCACATGGCCCTGGTTGACGCCCTGGAGCTGGCGTAGCTCCGCCGCCGCCCGGCGCTCGTCCGCCAGCCAGCGGCGCGCCAGGGTCACGATGGCGTCCCCCGCCGGGGTGAGGCGCATGCCCTTCGCCACCCGCTCGAACAAGGGCACGCCCAGCGTCTCCTCAAGCTGGAGCACCTGCCGGTTGATGGCGGAGGCGGCGACGTTGAGGTCCTTGGCCGCGCGTTGGATCGAGCCGGAGCGGGCCACCTGCTCGGCATAGCGCAGGGCGGCGGGAACGAGCGATGCCGGCATCCCAGCCTCCATGCGCATTTTGCGTATGGAAAAGTATCAAATCTGCGATGGACGGCAATGCCCCGCCCGGTGACTATCGTCCCCATGAGCGCGATCGGGCGCCCCTTGCGAGGCTGGGACCATGAGCCAATCCGCCGGGCATGCGCTGACCCTTCGGACGATTTCCCATTCGTTCGGCCAGATGGTGGCCGCCAACGCCATCGACCTGGACATCCGCCCCGGCGAGCTGGTCTCCCTGCTTGGCCCGTCGGGCTGCGGCAAGACCACCTTGCTAAAGATCATCGCCGGCTTCCTGCGCCAGACCTCCGGTGACGTGCTGGTGGACGGGGCCTCCATCACGCGCCTGCCCACCAACCGGCGGCGCATCGGCATCGTGTTCCAGAACTATGCCCTGTTCCCGCACATGAGCGTCGCCCAGAACATCGCCTATGGCCCGGCGGCGGCGGGCCGGCCGAAGGCGGAGATCGCGGCGGTCGTCGCCGAGATGCTGGACGTGGTGCAGATGGGTGCTCTGCGCGACCGGCTGCCGCGGGAATTGTCCGGCGGCCAGCAGCAGCGCGTCGCGCTCGCCCGCTGCCTGGCCATCCGCCCCAAGATCCTGCTGCTGGATGAGCCCTTCAGCGCGCTCGACAAGAACCTGCGCCTCGACATGCAGATCGAGATCAAGCGCCTGCAGCGGCATTCGGGCATCACCACCGTGATGGTGACCCATGACCAGGAAGAGGCGCTGGGCATGTCCGACCGCATCGCCGTGCTCTCGCGTGGCAATCTGGAGCAGTTCGCCCCGCCCTCCGACATCTACGACCGGCCGGCCTCCCTGTTCGTCAACACCTTCGTGGGCACCGCCAACTTCCTCAAGGGTGAGGTCGTGGGCTCCTCTCCCGCCGGCGCGGCGGTGCGGCTTGAGGGCGGAGCGGTGATCGAGACCGGCCGTGAGACGGCCCTTGTGCCGGGCGCCCGCGTGCTGGTGGCGGTGCGGCCGGAAGGGCTGCGCGTGCGCGCCGAAGGCGGCCCCGGCGCGCTGGGGGCGCAGGTCACCGCCGTCATGCCCATCGGCCCCTCCTTCATCTACGAGGTGAGGCTCGCCGACGGCACCGCGGTGAAGGTGGTGCAGGAGCGGGACGAGGCCGCGCCGCTCTCCGGCGCCGTCTTCCTCCACCTCAAGCCAAATCGCATCAGCGGGCTGTTCCCGGACCTTCCAGGCGACACCCACAAGAAGGGGAATTGACCATGACGTTCGAGATGTCCCGGCGAGGTTTCCTCGCCTCCGCCTCGGCCGCCGCCGGCCTCGCCCTGCTGCCGCGCGGCGCCCTCGCCGCTGACGAACTGGTGGCCGCAACCTTCGGCGGCACCTGGGCCAACGTGCAGAAGCAGATCCTCGTGCCCTATTTCACCAGGCGCACGGGGGCGAGCGTGGTGCAGTCGCCCATGCTGGCCACCGAGCAGATCGCCAAGCTCACCGCCGCCCGGGGCAACCAGCCGCCCTTCGATATCGCCATGCTGGACGAGGGCCCGGCGCTGGAGGCCATCGATGCTGGCCTGATCGCCAAGTACGATCCCGCCAAATCGCCCAATTTCGCGGCGCTGAACCCGCAGTTCCAGGGCGCCTACGGCCCTGCCATCACCATGCAGGCCATCGGCATCGCCTATAACCCGAAGACCGTGAAGACCCCGCCCACCTCGTGGGAGGACCTCTGGAAGCCGGAGTTCAAGGGCCGGGTGGGCATCACCTCGCTGGCCTCCACCCTCGGCCTCGCCTTCCTGCTGGAGATCAACCGGCTCGCCGGCGGCACCGAGGCGAACATGGAGCCGGGATTCAAGCGGCTGAAGACCCTGCTGCCGAACCTTGCCGCCGTCTCCGCTAATTTCGGCGCCCATGGCGCGCTGTTCCAGCAGGGCGAGATCGACATCGGCGTGCAGAACTTCAACTTCGCCGAGGAACTCAAGGCCAAGGGCGTGCCCATCGAGTTCGTGCGGGTGGACACCGGCACCCCCGCCTGGAAGACCACCATGCACGTGGTGGCCGGCGCCCTGAAGCCGGACCTCGCCTATGCCTATGTGGACAGCCAGATCTCTGCCGACGTGCAGGGCGAGATGCAGAAATCGCCCTGGAACGTTATCCCCACCAGCAGCAAGGTGCCGTTCTCCGGCCTTGTGGCGGAAAAGATCGCCAGGACCCCCGCGGACCTCGACAAGATGGTGTTTTTCGACTGGAAGGCGGTGAACCAGAACCGCGCCGCCTGGACCCAGCAGTTCAATCGCGAGATCCGGGTGTGACCATGGCGGGCGCCGTGTCCACCCCCTCCAGAGCGCCCACCCTCTCTAAAGACTGGGCGCTCGCGCTGCCGCTCGCGGCCTTCTTCGCCCTGTTCTTCATCGCGCCGCTGGGCCTGCTGGTCTCCATCAGCTTCCAGGCCGAGCGTCAGATGACCGGAGCGCTGGGCCTTGGCCAGTACGCCGCTTTCCTCACCGACGCGCTGAACCTTGCGGTGCTGCGCGACACGCTGCTGGTGGGAGCGAAGGCGACCGCCTTGTGCCTCCTCTTCGGCTATCCGCTGGCATGGCTGTGCACCCGCGTGTCTGCCCGCTGGCAGGCGGCGCTCATCTTCCTCGTCGTGCTGCCCATCGTCACCAGCGTGGTGGTGCGGACCTTCGCCTGGATCGTCATCCTGGGGCGCAACGGCATCGTCAACGAGGCGATCCTGGCGCTCGGCCTCTCGGCCCAGCCGCTGCGCCTGCTGTTCAGCGAGACCGGCGTCGTCATCGTGCTGGCGCAGGTGCAGATGCCGCTCATGGTGCTGCCGCTCATCACCACGCTCCAGCGCATCGACCCGAACCTGGAGAGCGCCTCGCAGGCGCTGGGCGCCGGGGCATGGCGCACCTTCTTCAAGGTCACGCTGCCCCTGTCCCTGCCGGGCATCATCGCCGGTACAATCCTCACCTATACCGCGTGCGTGACCGCCTTCGTCACCCAGTCCCTCATCGGCGGCTCGCGCCTGCTCTACATGCCCATGCTGATCTTCCAGCAGGCCATGGACCTCCAGAACTGGCCATTCGCCGCCGCGGTCTCGGTGATCTTCATGGCCTCCGTCCTCCTCATCGTCGCCATGCTGGTCGCGCTCTCGCGCAGCCGCGCGGCCCGGCTCTACGGCTAGAGCGACCTCCGCGCGCCCTGGCTCGCAGAAGTCGCTCTAGATTCTTGTGTTGACGCGTTTTCTTCACGCGAACCGGTATCCACTTCGCTCGAAAACGCTCTGGGAGGCACCCATGCCCCGCGACTGGCAATCCCTGTCCTTCACCGCCGTGTTCGGCCTTATCTCCCTGATCTCGGTCATCGTGCTGGCGGGGCCGACCCTGGTCATCCTCATCCTCTCCTTCACGGGGGAGGAGGCGCTGCACTTTCCGCCTTCCAGCTATTCCCTGCGGTGGTATGCGGCGCTCGTCGACGCCAATGAGCTCCAGTCCGCCCTGTGGGTGAGCCTGAAGGTGGCGGTGATCAGCGTGACGGCCTGCGTGGTGCTCGGCGTCGGCGCCGCGCTCGCCATCGCCCGCAGCAAAGGGGCGGTCGCGCGGGCGCTGGAAACGCTCTTCATGTCGCCGCTCATCCTGCCGGCGCTGGCCTTCGGCTTTGCGTCGCTGATGTTGTTCTCCATTCTGGGGATGCGGCCTTCCATCCTCACCCTCGCCATCGGCCATATCGTGGTGTGCGTGCCCTTCGTGCTGCGCACTACGCTGGCGAGCCTGATGCAGCTCGACCCCGCCTTGATCGATGCGTCGCGCAGCCTGGGCGCCTCGGGCCTGCACACGTTCCGGACGGTGACGCTGCCGCTCATCAGCCCGGGCGTGGCGTCCGGCGCCTTCATCGCCTTCATGGCCTCCTTCGACAACGTGCCGGTCTCGCTGTTCCTACAGGATGCACGCACCCAGGTGCTGCCCATCTATCTGTGGGACATCATCCAGAACCAGCTCGACAGCCGCGCCGCCTCGGCGTGCGGCGTCATCATCATCGCCACCGTGCTGCTGATGGTGCTGATGGAGCGCGTCGCCGGCTTCTCACGCTTCATGAAATGACCGGGAGATGGATGTGCCGAGCGACTTGATCAGCCTCGACGCCCTGAACGCCATGCCGGCTGCCGAGTTTGCGGCAAGCCTCGGCCCGGTGTTCGAGAACGCGCCCTGGGTGGCGCAGCAGGCCGCAGCCGCGCGGCCCTTCGCCAGCCTGACGGCCCTGCACAAGGCCATGCTCGATGCCATCGGGGCCTTGCCGCCGGAGGCGCTGCTCGGCTTCCTGCGCGGGCATCCACGCCTCTCTGCCGAGACGCTGCGGCGTGGCACCACGGCTGAGTCCACCGTGGAGCAGACCGCCCTTGGCCTCGACGCGCTGGACGCGGACCTCAGCGCGCGGCTGGAGCGGCTGAACGCAGCCTATGAGGCACGGTTCGGCTATCCCTTCATCCTGGCGGTGCGCAAGGCGTCGCTGGCGACCCTGTTCGCTACCTTCGAGCGGCGCCTCGCGGCGAGCCCGGAGGCGGAGCGCGCCGAAGCGCTGGCGGAGATCTCGGCCATCTCCTGGATGCGCCTTCTGGACCGGGTGCGGGCCGCGCCCACGGGCAGCGTGTCCACCCACGTTCTCGACACGGTGCGCGCCGCCCCGGCCGGCGGGCTCGGCGTGGAGCTGTGGCGGCGCGACGGCGACGGCGCCACGACCCGCATCCTCGCTTTCGTCACCAATGACAACGGCGCCTGCGACGGCGCCCTGCTGGATGGCGGGGCCCTTTGCGCCGGCACCTACGAGTGGCGCTACGACACCCCCACCTATTTCGCTCGCCACGGCTATTCCACCCCCGCCCGCGCCTATCTCGGCAAGGTGCGCGTGGCCTTCACCGTGTGGAATCCCGAGGAACATTTCCACGTGCCCCTGCTGCTCTCGCCGGGCGCCTACACCACCTATCGCGGGAGCTGAGGCGACACGCGACCCCAGGTCGGGAAGGGCGGCCATTGCGCCAGCGACACCGCGGCCCCAACACGGGGCCGCCCGAGAGGCGTGCGAATCAATGGTCAACGCCAGCGCCTTCATCTATGGTGCCGCGCCATTTTCCAGCCTGATCGTCTCTCCCGTGACTCCCGCCGCCCGTCTGCAAGCTACTCTCGAACTGATGCATGAAGTCGACAGTGTCGCGCGTCCCGCCGATGCTGTCGTCTCGGCGTGGTTTCGAGCCCACCGCCATATCGGCGACAGGGATCGCGGCCATATCTGTGATCTGCTCTACGCGCTACTGAGGCATCACGCACGAATAGTCTGGTGGTTGGCAAAACACGGGCGCCCGGACGTGCCGCGCAACCGGCTTTTGGCATGGCTTGCGCTCGATGGAGGCAAGACCTTGGGGGGCAACGCCTTGGGGGGCAGGACCTCGGGGAGCAAGACGCCGGACCAGGTCCATGGCCTGTTCACCGGTGGCAAGTTCGCGCCTGCCGCCTTGACGGATCGCGAGCGTGCGCTGCTGGTCAAATTGCAGGGCTGTACGATCGATCATCCGGCCATGCCGGACGAGGTGCGCTTTGAATGTCCGTCCTGGGCGGTCGAGCCCTTGCGGCGGCGTTTCGACGCCTCGTTCGGGCGCGAGATGGCCGCGCTTCTGACCCCCGCTCCGCTCGATCTGCGTGTCAATCCGGTCAAGTCCACGCGCGAGGTGATGCTGCGCGCGCTGCGCGATCTTGGCCTGAAGGCCGAGGCGTCTCCCCTGGCACCGTTCGGCATTCGCGTGCGGGAGCGTCCCTCGCTGGCCAGCCTGCCCATGCTGAAAAGCGGCGAGGTGGAGATTCAGGACGAGGGCTCGCAGCTAGTCGCCATGCTGGTCGACGCGCGGCCGGGCGAACGCGTGGTCGATTTCTGCGCCGGAGCCGGCGGCAAGACGCTGGCCATTGCCGCGCAGATGGCAAACAAGGGCCACGTCATTGCCTGCGATGTCTTGGACGGCCGCCTGAAGCGCGCCGCCGAGCGGTTCCGGCGCGCAGGCCTCCACAATATCGAGACCCGGCCCCTGGCTAGCGAAACCGATCGCTGGGTGAAGCGTCACAAGGGCAGTTTCGATCGCGTGCTGGTCGATGCGCCATGCAGCGGCACCGGGACGTGGCGGCGCAATCCGGATGCACGGTGGCGTCAGCAGGAAGCCGGGCTCGATCATCTCTTGCCGCTGCAGGCCCGTATTCTTGCAAGCGCCGCGCGGCTAGTGAAGCCCGGCGGACGGCTCGTCTACGCAACCTGCTCCATGCTGCCCGAGGAGAACGAGGCCCAGGTGGCCGCCTTCCTTGCGGCCTATCCCGCCTTTCATGTCACGCCGCTGCACGAGGCTGCGCCGCAGCTGACCGGTTCGGCGCATCCGGACCACTTGTCGCTGACGCCCGCGCGTCACGATACGGATGGCTTTTTTGCCGCTGTCCTGCAGCGCGAGTCCACGGCAACGCCCGAGTAAAAGTCGCCGCCGGGCGACGCGGAGAACCCCGCCTGCCTATGGGACCGTTTACTTGCGGATGGGAACGCCCTTGGTGGTGAAGCGCTGCGTCCCTCCGGTGCCGCGCACGGGTCGCCGCGTGCCGGCGGCCTTGCCTGTGCCGGGCGGCTGGTGGGCCGGCACCAACTGGTCGGGGCGCGGGCCGATCAGGTCGGCGCGGCCCATCTGCTTCAGCGCCTCGCGCAGCAGCGGCCAATTGTCGGGATCGTGGTAGCGCAGGAACGCCTTGTGCAGACGGCGCTGCCGCAGCCCCGTGACCGTCACCACCTTGTCGCTCCCCCCGTGCCGCACCCCACGCAGCGGATTGATGCCGGTATGGTACATGGCGGTGGCCGTGGCCATGGGAGAGGGCAGGAACGTCTGTACCTGATCGGCGCGATAGCGGTTCTTCTTGAGCCAGAGCGCGAGGTTCATCATGTCCTCGTCGGTCGTGCCCGGATGGGCGGCAATGAAATACGGAATGAGGTAATATTTCTTGCCCGCCTGCTTCACCGCGGCTTCGAACATCTCCTTGAAGCGGTCATAGGTACCGATGCCCGGCTTCATCATCTTGTCGAGGGGGCCGCGCTCGGTGTGCTCGGGCGCGATCTTCAGATAGCCGCCGACGTGATGGGTCACCAGCTCCTGGATATATTCGGGGCTCTTCACCGCTAGGTCATAGCGCACGCCGGACGCCACCATCACCTTCTTGACGCCCTCGGTCTCGCGCACCTTGCGATAGAGCCGGATCAGTTCGTCGTGGGAGGTGTTCAGGTTCGGGCAGATGTCGGGAAAGACGCACGACGGCAGCCGGCAGGCCGCCTCGATCTTCGGGTCCTTGCAGGCCATCCGGTACATGTTGGCGGTGGGCCCGCCGATGTCCGAGATCACGCCCGTGAACCCTGGTGTCTTGTCCCGGATCAGCTCGATCTCGCGCAGGATCGAGCCTTCCGAGCGGTTCTGGATGATGCGGCCCTCGTGCTCGGTGATGGAGCAGAAGGTGCAGCCGCCGAAGCAGCCGCGCATGATGGTCACCGAGAACTTGATCATGTCCCAGGCCGGGATCTTCGCATCGCCGTAGGCGGGATGCGGGGCGCGGGCATAGGGCAGGTCGTAGACCGCGTCCATCTCGTCGGAGGTCAGCGGGATCGGCGGCGGGTTCAGCCACAGGTCCCGGTCGCCGTGGCGCTGGACCAGCGGGCGCGCATTGCCGGGATTGCTCTCCCGGTGCAGCACGCGCGAGGCGCGGGCATAGGCTTCCTTGTCCTGTTCGACCTGCTCATAGGCCGGCAGCCGGATCACCACGTCGCCGGGGCGGCGGGCCGCTCCCTCATCGGCGGAATCGAGATCGTCGGCGTGCAGCTCGGTGTAAGTCTCCGGCACGCGGCGGAACAGCGCGACGCCCCTGATGGACTCCAGATCGCGCGGCGCCTCGCCTGCGGCGAGCCGGTTCGCCACCTCGACCACGGCGCGCTCGGCATTGCCATAGAGCAGCAGATCCGCCTTGGCGTCCGCCAGGATCGAGCGGCGCACCTTTTCGGACCAGTAGTCGTAATGGGCGATGCGGCGAAGCGAGGCCTCGATGCCGCCGAGCACGATCGGCACGTCCTTGTACGCCTCGCGGCAGCGTTGCGTGTAGACGATGGTACAGCGGTCCGGCCGCTTGCCGCCTTCGCCGCCGGCCGTATAGGCGTCGTCGTGGCGCAGCCGGCGGTCGGACGTGTAGCGGTTGACCATCGAATCCATGTTGCCGCCGGTGACGCCGAAGAACAGCTTGGGCTTGCCCAGCGCCTTGAACGGCTCCGCCGACTGCCAGTCTGGCTGCGCGATGATGCCGACCCGGAAGCCCTGGGCCTCCAGCAGCCTGCCGATGATGGCCATGCCGAAGCTTGGATGATCCACATAGGCGTCGCCGGTCACCAGCACGATGTCGCACGCGTCCCAGCCGAGCGCCGCCATCTCGGCACGGCTCATGGGCAGGAACGGCGCCGCCGTGCCGGACTGCGGCCGGTGGCGGGACAAGGAGCTCAAGGGTTTTGCGGCGTCGGCGTGGGTGTCCATGGCGTCCACGCATAAGGCTCCACCGCGGCGAATTCAACTCACCGTGCCTGGAGCCCTGGGGCTGTTGGCCCGATTGGCGCACGGACGACGCAATGGGCTTCCCGCTACGCTTGGTGGCCTCCTGCCTCCGCCAGGCGTCGGACGACGCGATCATCGCCGGACTGCAGTACCTTGCGAACAACGCGAAGCGTAGCTCCAGCCGAGGCTGGAGAATGGAGGAAAGGGGCCGCGTGTCCGTTGCGCCTTGTGAAGCCTTTCGCCTCAAAAGCCGCATTACTCCGGCGGGGAGGAGCCGATGGGCGCCGGCGCCGTTCCGGGCCGATGCAGCAGGGTCAGCGATAGGAATGCGCCGACCCAGGACCCCACCGCAGCGAAGACCACATACACCCAGTTCTCGGTGTAGCTGATCACGGCGAAGGACGAGAGCATGTACCAGACGCTCGACCAGTTGGCGGCGGAGAGCCGCTTGCGCGCCACCACGGCCGAGGTGAAGGCCACGTAGCAGGCATCTGTCGCCGCCGTGGCGACGAACACGCCGAGCGCGATGAGCGGATCGAGGGCGGAAAAGGCCGTGAGGATGTGCTGCATGGGAAGCCCAGGACGGGGGAGGACGGTCGGATGACCCGCGCCCTCCATCATGGCGCAGGCGCGGGCCTGGGCAATGGGCAGGTTGGCCGGACGTTTGTCGCCATGGTTGGCGCCTGCTTTGGCGATCGCCCGGCTCCGGCTTGCCCAGCTCATCGGGCCGCCTCGAAACGCGCCACCGCCGGGACGGCGTTCGCACGAGCGCCGAACGTGGTTTAATGCGGGCTGCTTCGTTCGAACGCGTGCCGCGACATGCCTGATTCCGCCGTCCTCGCCTGGATGCTGTTTGCCGCCCACGTGAGCCTCCAGCTTGTCTTCGTCGTCCGCGCGCTGCTGCGCCCCCACCGGGAACCCGCCTCGCGGTTCGCCTGGGTGCTGGTGATCGTCCTCGCGCCCGTGGTCGGCGTCCTGGCCTATATCCTGTTCGGCGAGGTCAATCTGGGGCGCAAGCCCATCGAACGGCTGCGCGCGGCGCTGAAGGCCCTGCCGCCCGCCCCGGATGTGGCCGGAGCCTCCGCCGAGGCGATGATCCCCGAACGCTGCGTGCCCCTGTTCCGGGTCGGCTATTCGGTGAACCACTTCGTGCCGGTCGCCGGCAACCGGGCGGTGCTGCTGCCCGATTCCGCGGCAGCCATCGCCGCCATGGTCGCGGACATCGATGCCGCGCGGCAGAGTGTGCATGTGCTGTTCTATATCTGGCTCGCCGACGAGAGCGGCCTGAAGGTGATGGAGGCGCTGAAACGCGCGGCCGCGCGCGGCGTGATCTGCCGGGCCATGGCCGATGATCTCGGCTCGCGGGCGCTGATCCGCTCCGCCCATTGGCGCGACATGGCTGCAAGCGGGGTGAGGCTGGCGGCGGCCCTGCCGGTGGGCAATCCCCTGCTGCGCCTCTTCAAGGGCCGGATCGACATGCGCAATCACCGCAAGATCGTGGTGATCGACAATGCCATCACCTATTGCGGCAGCCAGAATTGCGCCGACGCCGCCTTCGCGGTGAAGGCGCGGTTCGCGCCCTGGGTCGATGTGATGGCCCGCTTCGAAGGGCCGGTGGTGCGGCAGAACCAGTATCTGTTCGCCAGCAACTGGATGGCGCAGACCGACGAGGATCTCGCGCCCCTGTTCGCCGAGCCGCTGCCTGCGCCGGTGCAAGGCTTCGTGGCGCAGGTGATCGGCTCCGGCGCTGGCGTGCGCTATTCGGCCATGCCGGAGACGTTCGTCGCGCTGATGAACGCCGCCCGGCGCGAACTGGTGATCACCACACCCTATTACGTCCCGGACGAGCCGATCCAGGCCGCTTTGTGCGCCAGCGCCCGGCGCGGGGTGGCGACCACCATCGTCTTTCCCCGGCGCAACGATTCCTGGATCGTGGCGGCCGCCAGCCGCAGCTATTATCGCGACCTGCTGGAGGCGGGCGTCGAGATCCGCGAATATGTCGGCGGCCTGCTGCACGCCAAGACACTCACCCTCGACGGCGAGGTGACCCTGATCGGCTCCGCCAATATCGACCGTCGCAGCTTCGAGCTGAACGCGGAGAACAACATCCTCCTCCACGACGAAGCCTTCACCCGCGTGGTCCGGGCGCGCCAGCAGGTGTTCCTCGAGGCCGCAACACCGGTGACGAAGGCCCAGGTGGACGCCTGCAGCCCGGGGCGGCAGCTCTGGAACAATGCCATCGCCATGCTTGGTCCGGTCCTGTAGGCGCGCGGCCGGTTGGGACGGAAATTGCCTTAAGGCAGGATGCTTCAGGCGCTCAGGAAGCGGGCGCTGATGCCCTCGTCCGCGTCCAGCTCGCCGGAGGTGCCGGACCACACCACGCGGCCCTTCTCCAGGATCACGTGGCGATCGGCGAAGCGGCTCAGCATCCGGATGTTCTTGTCGATCACCAGCACCGATTGGCCATGGCTGCGGATCTTCTGCAGCGCGGCCCAGATCTGGGCGCGGATCTTCGGGGCGAGGCCTTCGGTGGCCTCGTCGAAGATGATGAGCCGCGGATTGGTCATCAGCGCGCGGCCGACGGCGAGCATCTGCTGCTCCCCTCCGGAGAGCAGTCCGGCGCCCCGTCGGGCCAGAGGCGCGAGGGCGGGGAAGAGGTCGTAGACGGCCTTCAGCGTCCAGGGCGAGGCGGCGCCGCCGCGGTTGGCGGCCGTGGCAATGAGATTTTCCTCCACCGTCAGGTTCGGAAACACTTGCCGGCCCTCGGGCACCAACGCGAGGCCAGCGCGTGCGATGCGGTGGGGCGGCAGGCCGGAGATGCGATCGCCGGCGAAGCGGATCTCGCCCTGGGTGAGCGGCAGCAGGCCCATGATGCTGTTGACCGTGGAGGTCTTGCCCATGCCGTTGCGCCCCATGAGGGTCACCACCTCCCCCTCGCAGATGGAGAGGTCGATCCCGAACAGCACGTGGCTCGATCCATAGGCCGCGCCCACCTGTCTCAGTTCAAGCATCGCATGACCTCTTGTGTCGCATGGTTCTACGCATCAGCCGGCGTCCGCGTCGTCGCCGAGATAGGCGAGCTGGACCCTGGGGTCGGCGCGCACCGCGTCGGGCGGGGCATCGGCGACCCGGGCGCCGGAGGCGAGCACGAACACCCGGTCCGCCAGCGCGAACACCGCGTCCATGTCGTGCTCCACCAGAAGGATGGTGAAGCGCCCCTTGAGCGAGGCGAGGAACGACACCATGCGTCGCGCCTCGGCGACGCCGAGCCCGGCCATGGGCTCGTCGAGCAGCAGCACGCGGGGCTTCGTCACCAGCGCCATGGCGATCTCCACGAGGCGCTTCTCGCCGTGGGACAGCTGGCCGGCGGGCCGGTGCGCCGCCTCGGCAAGGCCGATGCCGGCAAGTTCGGCCTCGGCGGCGGCCAGGAGGGCGGTCTCCGCCCGCACCGGACGCCAGAAGCCGAAGCTGTGCCCTGCATGGGCCTGGGCCGCAAGGGCCACGTTCTCGACCGCCGACAGATCCGGAAAGATGCTGGCGATCTGGAACGAGCGGGCGATGCCGAGCCGCGCCCGCGCATCGATGGGCAGGCGCGAGATGTCCCGCCCCTCGAAGCGTACCGTCCCGGCATCGGGGATGAGGGCGCCGGAGAGCAGGTTCACGAAGGTGGTCTTGCCGGCGCCGTTGGGGCCGATGACTGCCACGAGCTCTCCGGGGGCGAGGGCGAAGTCGACCCGGTCGACCGCGTTCAGCCCGCCGAAGCGCTTCATCACGCCTTGGGTTTCAAGAAGGGCCGGGCCCATCGCATCGCTCCCCTTGGTTCTTCGGCCTCGGCCCGCCCCGGCGTCGCCGCGAACAGGGCGGCAAGGCCGCCCCGGCCGAGGAAGACGACCAGGATCAGCAGCCCGCCGAAGGCGAGGCGCCAGTGGATGGTGAGATCGGAAAGATATTTCTCGAGCCCGAGATAGGCGAGCGCGCCCACGACGGGCCCCAGCGGTGTCGCAAGCCCGCCCGCGACCACCATGATCATCAGCTCCGCCGAGCGCGTCCAATCCATGAACTGGGGACCAACGAACTCGGCCGCATTGGCAAGCAGCGCGCCGGCAAGCCCGCACACCGCCGCCGAGATGACGCAGGCCGCGAGCTTGTAGCGGAAGGTGGGGAAGCCGACCGCCTGCATCCGCCGCTCGTTGACCCGAATGCCCCGCAGCACCTGCCCGAAGCGTGCGCCGGACAGGCGTGCGTAGAGGCCGGTGAGGAGGGCGAGCAGCGCCAGCACCAGATAATAGAACTGGTCGCTCTCATAGAGGTCGATCAGCCCCGCGAAGGTGCTGCGGACGGCAAGGTGCATGCCGTCGTCGCCGCCGTAGTCGTAGAGGCTGGAGGCGCCGTAATACATCATCTGCGCGAAGGCGAGGGTGATCATGATGAAGAAGGTGCCCGAGGTGCGCAGCGCCACCACGGAAAGCCCCGCCGCCACCGCTGCCGAGACCAGCATGGCGAGCGGCCACTGGATGAAGCCGCTCTCGATGCCCGCATCGGCGAGGATGCCCACCGCATAGGCCCCGAGGCCGAGATAGAGCGCGTGTCCGAAGCTCACGAGGCCCGCCTGGCCCAGGATGAGGTCGAGGCTCAGGGCGGCGATGGCGAAGATCAGCATTCGCGTGCCGAGATCCACCCAGAAGGGGGCGCCGGCCATGTGGGCGATGACCGGGAGCAGCAGCAGCGCTCCGCCCAGCAGGCCCAGCGCCGGCACCCGCCAGCGGGCCAGCGGGCCGCCCGTGGTGCGGTGCGGCTCCGGCGCCGTGGCGACGGCATCGGGACGCTTGAGGCCGGTGGCGGGCACGAGCCCCTCGGGGCGGAAGAACAGCACCACCGCCATGAGGATATAGATCAGCATGGAGGCGAGCGCCGGGGCCACGGTGTTGGCCGCCACCGGTGGCAGCACCAGCCCGACGAGGCTCTTCAGGTAGGCCCGCCCCATCGTGTCGATGACCCCCACCAGCAGGGCCGCGACGAACGCCCCCTTCACCGAGCCCATGCCGCCCACCACAAGGACCACCAGGGCGAGGATGAGGATGTTGTCGCCCATGCCGGGATAGACGGTGAGGATGGGGGCGGCGATGAAGCCGGCAAGGCCGGCGAGCGCCGCGCCGATGGCGAAAACCACGGCAAAGACCGCGCCGATGTTCACCCCGAGCACGCTCGCCATGGTACGGTTGCTGGCGCCGGCTCGGATGAGCATGCCGGTGCGGGTGCGGGCGATAAGGACATAGAGCGCCGCCGCGATGGCCAGCCCCGCTGCAATGATGGCGAGGCGGTAGGCGGGGTAGGGCGCCCCCGGGATCAGCTCCACAGTGCCCGTCAGGATGGCGGGCACGGGGGCGTGGAGCGGCTCCGGGCCGAAGACCATGCGCGTCGCCTCGTTGAACACATAGACGAGGCCCACCGTGCACAGCACCTGGTCGAGATGGTCGCGCCGGTAGAGGTGACGGATGACGAGATGCTCCATCACCAGGCCGACGCCGAAGGTCGCCACCCCCGACAGGAGGAAGCCGGCGACGAACGAGCCGGTCCACAGGGCGAAGGTGACGCCCAGATAGGCGCCCAGCATGAAGAGCGAACCGTGCGCGAGGTTCACGAGGTTCATGATGCCGAAGGTGAGCGTGAGCCCCGCCGCCATCAGGAACAGGATGATGCCGAGCTGCAGCCCGTTGAGGAGCTGCTCCACGAACAGGAGATGCATGTGCGGGGCGCCTTTCGTCAGATGCGCAACGGACCTACTTGCCGAGCGGGCACTCCTGGGAATAGGCGTCCTTGGCGTCGCTCATGATCTTCTCGACCGTGCGGGTCACGAGCACGCCGTCCTTGCCCTTCACCACCTCGCGCACATAGTAATCCTCGATGGGGAAGTGGTTGGTGTTGTAGGAGAACTTGCCGCGGTTGGAGGCGAAGTCCGCCTTCTCCAGGGCCTTGCGGATGTCGTCCTTGCGGCTCATGTCGCCGCCCACCGCCTGCACCGCGCTGCCGATCAGAAGAATGGAATCATAGGCGTGCGCGGCGTAGTCGTTGGGCAGGAAGCCGTTCTTCTGCTTGAAGTCGGCGACGAAGCGGGCGTTCGCCGGGTTGGGCAAATCGATGCTCCACACATTGCCGGAGCGCACGCCGATGGCGTCGTCGCCGACGGCGGGAAGCGTCGCCTGGTCCACGGTCCAGACCGTGTAGAGCGGCACCGACCTGGTGAGCCCAGCCTGGGCATATTGCTTCACATACTGGACGCCCATGTCTCCGGGATAGAAGATGAAGGTGGCTTCGGGCGTGGTCGTGCGCAGGGCGGATAGCTCGGCGGCAAAGTCCACCTGGCCGAAGCGGGTGTAGACCTCTCCGACCAGCTCGCCCTTGAAGTGGCGCTTGAAGCCGGAGACCATGTCCTTGCCGGCCTGGTTGTTCACCGTCATCACATAGACGCGCTTGACGCCCTGCTTCTCCAGATAGGCGCCGAGAGCCTCCGCCTGCTGGTCGTTCTGCGAGGAGACGTTGAAGAAGTTCGCCGAGCAGGACTTGCCCGCGATGGGCGCGGGCCCGGAGATGGGGGAGATGACGAAGGCGTCGGTGCGCGCGAGGCCGCCGTGAACCGCCATCATCTCCGAGGAGAACAGCGGGCCGACCAGGAACTCCACCTTCTTCGACTTCACCATCTCGTCGGCGAGCTGCTTGGCCACATCCGCCTTGCCCTGGCTGTCGCCCCACACGAACTCCACCTCCTGGCCGCCGAGCTTGCCGCCCTGGTGGACGATTGCGAGATCGATGGCCGCCTGCATCTGTTTGGCGAGGACCGCGCCCACCCCGGTCTGGGGCAGGATGACGCCGACCTTCACCGGATCAGCGAGGGCCGTCGTGGCGAGGACAGGGGTGGCGAGAAGGAGGCAGAGGGCTGTGCTGAGGCGGACGGCGGCTTGCATGGAATGCGCTCTCGGTTCGAAGGGGGCAGAAGGCTGAGGCAGCGTCCAGATGGGGTCCCGAGGCCGGCGGCGGGGCTTCCACGCGGAGGAGGGGCCTGGCGCCGGACGGTGCCGCGCGGGAGCTCAGGCGATGCGGGCCGACTGCCTGGTGGTGGCCTCGTCGCGATAGGTGGCCCAGACGCTCTCCATGAAGGCGAGGCTGTCGGGGTCGAGGTCGAACTTCGGCTCGGGGTCCTTGTCCCAGTGGCCGTGGCGGTCCTCGCCGGCCACCAGCAGCGCGGAGCGGCGACCCAGCGTCGAGCGTGCATGGGCCGGCATGTAGAAGAAGGCGATGCCGATGCGCCGGTCGTCGGACATGTTGGCGGGCGAGCCGTGGACGGTGCGCTCGTGATGCATGGAGAACTCGCCCGGCTCCAGCGGCATCTCCACCGCCAGGCTCTCGTCCACCGTCACTTTCTGGCCGCGGGCCAGAAGGTTGTGGGTATCGTAGGTCTCCTCGTGCACGAGGTCCGGCCCGCGATGACTCCGCGGGATCACCTTCATGCAGCCGCTGAGGGCGTTGGCCCGCGACAGGGCGAGCCACACGGTGACCTCTTCATGAGGGTCGAGGCCGTAGTAGGCGGAATCCTGGTGCCAGGAGACGAAGCGCGGATCGCGCGCATTCTTGGCGAAGGCGGAGCAGCCGAAGAGCAGCACGTCCGGGCCGATGATGTCCTGCACGGCGGAGACGATGCGCGGGTGGCGCGCCAGATCGACCAGCCAGGGGAAGGCGAGATGCGCCTTGATCTTCAGGCGCTTATTGACTTCTTCTCCGGTTTTTTGCTCGAAGTCTTCGATCCTGCGGCGATAGAGCTGCGCCTCGTCGGCGCTGATGGCGCGGACGGGGCAGAGATAGCCCTCGTCCTCGAAGTGGGCGACCTGGGCCGGGGAAAGCACACCTGTCATCACGAAATCCCTTGGGGCTGGAGGGTTTCTGCCTGGTCGGACGGTCACTGGCGAGGGCAGGCCGCAGCGCGGCTTCAGCCCTCTTTCGCTCTCCGGATTTCCGATAAAAGCGACACTGTGTAGTTTTAATCGTGGCGGCGGATTGTCAAGCAGAGCGGCTGGCGATAATCTGGGCATAATCTTCCATTTGGGCGGCAAATTTTGAGCAATACCAAATCAACTCAGCGCCGCCGCGGTCGCCCGCAAGGTGACGAAGTCAAGATCGCAATCCTGAAGGCCGCAAACGAGTTGCTGGAAGAGCAAGGTCTTTCCGGCTTCACCATCGATGCGGTGGCCACCCGCTCCGGCGCGGCGCGCTCGTCCATCTATCGCTGGTGGCCCAATCGCGGCGCCCTGGCCATTGCCGGTTTCCTGGCGGAGACTGCTCAAAAGATCGCCTATCCCGCCACCGGCTCGGCGGTGGCGGACATCAAGAGCCAGCTCATGCGGGTGGCCGAGGTGTACGGGCAGAAGGTGGGGCGCACCATTTCCGCTCTGGTGGCCCAGGGCCAGAGCGATCCGGAGGCGCTCAAGGCGCTGCTTGAAGGCTACGTGCTGCCCCGCCGCGACGAGGCGAAGAAGGTGTTGGCGCGCGGCGTGGCCAATGGGGAGCTGCGGGCGGGCATCGATTTCGACGTGGTCATCGATGCGCTCTACGGCCCCATCTGGTATCGCATCCTGGTACCGCATGCACCGCTCAGCCGCGAATGGGCGGCGGCACTCGCCGACCATGTGTTCGGCGGGCTCATGGCGTCACCGGCGGCGCCGGAAGGGGTGGTCGATGCCGCCGGGGCCGCCGCGCCTCCGCCGGCCCGGCGGCGGGCAGCGCGCCGGGCCGTCCCCCAAAATCCCCCCTCCCGGGGTAGCTGACACTTGTGCATCAGTTCCTGCCGAGGCGTCTGGAAACGCTGTCCAAGGGTCCTTCGTGCCGGGCGATCAAGGTCGTCCACGCCGCACTGGTCGAGAGCTGCTGTGCTTGCAGAATGCACGGGGTGCCCCTCAAAGGTCGCGAAGCAAGGGAAAATCGTTTCCCTCGCCCAGGTCTTCGCGAAAGGGGCGGTCTCTAGAGCGTTTTCCGCTCGCCTTGGCTCACCGCAATCGATCTCGCTTCTTGTGTTGACGCGGTTTCTTCATGCGAACCGGTATCCATTTCGCTCGAAAACACTCTAGATGCCGCCCATGGCAAGATATTTGATCTCCAGATACTCCTCGATGCCGTGGCTCGATCCCTCTCGGCCGAGGCCGGACTGCTTGACGCCGCCGAAGGGCGCAACCGATGTCGAGATCACCCCGGTGTTGATGCCGACCATGCCGTAGTCCAGCCGGGACGAGACCCGCCACACCCGCCCTATGTCGCGGGCGTAGAAATAGGCGGCAAGGCCGTATTCGGTGTCATTGGCGATGCGGATGGCCTCATCCTCGTCGGCAAAGCGCAACAGCGGCGCCACCGGGCCGAAGATCTCCTCGCGGGCGAGGCGCATCTGCGGCGTCACGTCAAGCAGGATGGATGGCGCATACCAGTTGCCGCCGGGCGCCTCGCCGCCAACCGCCACCTTCGCCCCGTGCGCGACGGCGTCGGCCACCAGTTCCTTGACCTTCGCCACGGCCTCCCCGTCGATCAGCGGCCCCTGGGTCACACCCTCCTCGAAGCCGTTGCCCATGGTGAGGTCGGCGACCGCGCGGGCGAGCTTTTCGGCGAATGCTCCATAGACGGCGTCCTGCACCAGGATGCGGTTGGTGCACACGCAGGTCTGCCCGGCATTGCGATATTTGGAGATGATGGCACCGGCGACGGCGGCGTCGAGGTCGGCATCGTCGAACACGATGAAGGGGGCGTTGCCGCCCAGTTCCAGCGAGAGCTTCTTGATGGTCGGCGCGCATTGGCGCATCAGCAGGCGGCCGATCTCGGTAGAGCCGGTGAAGGTGAGCTTGCGCACCACCGGGCTGGACGTGAGGGCGCCGCCGATGGCAACAGGATCGCCGGTGACCACGTTGAAGACACCCGCCGGCACCCCCGCCTGTTCCGCCAACGCGGCCAGGGCCAGGGCGGAAAGCGGGGTCTGCTCGGCCGGCTTCAGCACCATGGTGCAGCCGGCGGCCAAAGCGGGTCCCACCTTGCGGGTGATCATGGCCGCCGGGAAGTTCCAGGGCGTAATCGCCGCGCATACGCCCACCGGCTCCCTGGTCACCACGATGCGGGTGGCCGGGAAGGGCGAGGGGATGACCTCGCCGCAGACGCGCTTGCCCTCCTCGGCGAACCATTCCAGGAAGGAGGCGGCATAGGCGATCTCGCCGCGTGCCTCCGCCAGCGGCTTGCCCTGCTCTGCGGTGAGCAGGCGGGCGAGGTCCTCCTGGTGCGCCATCATCAGCTCGAACCAGCGCTTCAGGATCAGGCTGCGCTCGGCGGCGGAGGTGGCCCGCCACGGGTCGAGGGCGCGGTCCGCCGCGGCGATGGCGCGCGCGGTCTCCGCAGCGCCGCACAGGGGCACCCGGGCGATGGCTACCCCGGTGGCCGGATCCGCCACGGCAAGCGTGCGGCCGTCATCGGCGGCGACCCAGGTGCCGTCGATGAAGCAGGCCTCGCGCAGCAGGGAGGCGGTGGTGAGCTGAAACATCATCGGGCCTTTCACTGCGGCCGGGCGTGACGGGCCCGGAGCGTTCAATAGGCGGCGCCGGCGACGGCGCGGGTGGTGTCGTTGAAGGACTGGGCGAGGCGCACCGCGGCATTGCGCAGGAGCAGGGTGTCCACGCCCACGGCAGCGAAGCGCGCTCCCTTGGCGCAATAGGCCCGCGCCGCCTCCGGATCGGTGGCGAACACCCCCGCCGCCTTGCCGGTGGCGGCGATGCGCGCGAGGGCATCGCCCACCGTCGCCACCACGTCGGGATGGCCCGGCCGGCCGAGATGGCCGAGGGAGGCGGCCAGGTCGGAGGGGCCGACGAAGATGCCGTCGACCCCCTCCACCGCGGCTATGTCCTCGATGGCGTCGAGGCCGGCGCGGCTCTCCACCTGCAGGGTCAGGCAGATCTCGCCGTCGGCCTCGGCGAAGTAATCGGTCACGCCGTTCCAGTGGGCGGCGCGGGCGAGCGCGGTGCCGACGCCGCGGATGCCGGCCGGCGGATAGCGGGTGGCGCGGACCAGCGCCCTGGCCTGTTCCCCGGTTTCCACCATGGGCACGAGGAAGCTCTGCACGCCGATATCGAGGAGCTTCTTGATGGCGGCCGGATCGTGGTTGGCGGTACGCACCACGGGCGCCACCGGATAGGCGGCGAGGGCCTGGAGCTGGGCCAGCGTGGTGGCGAGGTCGTTGGGGCCGTGCTCGTTGTCGATCAGCAGCCAGTCGAAGCCGGCATCGGCCACGATCTCGGCGCTGATCGCGTGGGCGAGGCCGAGGAACAGGCCGAATTGCGGCTTCACCTCAGCTCCCGCTGGCGCAAGCAAAGCCTGCTTGAAGGTGTTCCTGTGCAATTTCATGGTGCGTCCTCAGCTGAAGCGGCAGGCGATGGACCCGAGCGGGCCGTAGTCCACGTGGAAGGTGTCGCCCGCGCGCACTGCCACCGGCCGGGTGAAGGAGCCGGCGAGGATCACTTGCCCGGCCTCCAGCGCGACGCCGTGGGGCGCGAACTTCCGGGCCAGCCAGACGATGCCGTTGGCGGGATGGTTGAGCACGCCGGCGGCGACCCCGGTCTCCTCGATGACGCTGTTGCGGTAGAGCAGCGCGGAGACCCAGCGCAGATCGGTATCCATGGGCTTGATGGCGCGCCCGCCCATGACGATGCCGGCGTTGGCCGCATTGTCGGAGATGGTGTCCATCACCTTGCGTGGCCGCTTGGTCTCGGGATCCACGCGGTGGCAGCGGGCATCGATGATCTCGATGGCCGGGATCACATAGTCCGTCGCCGAGAGCACGTCGAACACGGTCACGTCCTCGCCTTCGAGGCGGTCCTTGAGGATGAACGCCAGCTCCACCTCCACCATTGGCGCGATGAAGCGGGCAAGCGGGATGTCGGCGCCCTCACCGTAGAACATGTCGTCGAGCAGCGTGCCGTAATCCGGCTCGCTGATCTGCGACGACTGCTGCATGGCGCGGGAGGTGAGGCCGATCTTGTGCCCCTTCACGCTCCGCCCTTCGGACAGCTTCAGGCGGATGCCTTCCCGTTGCACTTCATAGGCATCGGCGATGGTGATCTGCGGGTGATCGAGGGACGGCGCGCGCACCTGCTCGCGGGTCTTCTCCGCCTGGTGCAGGCGCTGGGCGATGGCGGTGATGTCGTCGGGTCGCAGCATGGCAGTGAGTTCCGGTGCGAGGTCACGCCACGCGATATCGGGCATGAATGTTGTTGAGCTTCCAGGTGCCGGCTTCGGAGAATTCCTCGAGTTCCAGCGACAAGGCGAGGCCGCGCCGGCCAAAGATCTCGGCGAAGTGCGCCTTCATCATCGCGAAAAGGTCGTCGCCGGTCTTCTGGCGCTGCTCGGCGGTGCGACCGGCGCCGATCTTGACGCTGGCGTGTACGAAGGCGTCGTCGGCGGTGCCGTCGGCGACGCAATAGTCGGCAAGCTCGATGGCGCGCGAGCGGATGCCCCCGATGGGGTAGACGCCTTGCGCGATCATCACCGCATTGGCCTTGCGCAGCAGGCCGGCGATGTCGCCTTCCGCGCGCAGGTTGGCAGTATATTCGAAGATGAGATGAGGCATCGGGCGGCTCTCGCGGGTTGGCTCGGAGCGGGCGGCAGTGGTGCTGCTCAGACCGGGAAGATGGCGTTGATCTGGCCAGTGCCGGAGGAGGGGAAGAAGGGCGTCACCACTTCCACCTTGCCCTTGTAGGCATCCCAGCCGAGGGCGCCGAGCAGCATGGCCGTGTCGTGCATGAAGCCCTCGCCGTGGCACTTGTCGGCATATTCGGGAAGCATCCCGCAGAAAGTCGCCCACTCGCCGCGCTCCCACATGCCCACCACCTCGTGGTCGGTGGCCTCCAGGAACGGGCTCCACATCTTGTGCATGAACTCTTCGGCGACGCCGTTCTGGGCAAAGCGGTGGGACAGGGAGCCGGAGGCCAGGAACGCGACGGAGCCGTCGTAATTCTCCTCCACCGCCTTGCGCATGGCGGCGCCGAGCTTGGCGGAATCGGCGAGGTTGTGCACCGTGCAGAGCGCCGACACCGAGACCACCTTGAAGTGCTGGTCCGCGTTCATGTAGCGCATGGGCACCAGCGTGCCGTATTCCAGCGCGAGCGTGGTGGCGTCATGGGCCCGGGTGAACACCCCTCCGGCGGTGGCTCCTTCCGCGAGGATCTTGCCGAGCTCCGGATTGCCCGGATAGGCATACGGCATGTTCCGGATGAAGTGCGGCAGCTCGTTGCTGGTGTAGACACCCTCGAAATGCGGCGCGCAATTCACGTGATAGCCGGAATTCACCAGCCAGTGGGTATCGAACACCACGATGGTGTCCACCCCCAGCGCGCGGCAGCGCCGGCCGATCTCGACATGGCCGTCGATGGCAGATTTCCGGCAGTCCTTGTGCGGCCCGTCCATCTCCGACAGGTACATGGACGGCACGTGGGTGATCTTGGCGGCGAGTGCGAGTTTGCCCATGGATTTTTCCTCTTCTTGTGTTGGCCTGCCAAGAACTGGCAGGGGGTCTTGTGGTCACGCGCGGCACAACGTGCTCTGGGGTAAGGGACTCAAGGCCGCCGGGTCCGGCCGGCCTCAGGAGCCCCAACGCGGGATCGGGTGGCTGCCGTAGGAGACGGCCACGTTCTTCGGCTCGCAGAATACCTCGTAGCTGTAGTGGTTGCCCTCGCGGCCGACGCCTGAGCCCTTGGTGCCGCCGAACGGCTGGCGCAGGTCGCGGACGTTCTGGCTGTTCACGAAAGTCATGCCGGCCTCGATCGCCTTGGCCATGCGCAGCACGCGTCCGGTATTTTCGGTCCATAGATACGAGGACAGGCCGTAGGCGGTGTCGTTGGCGATGGAGATGGCCTCCTCCTCGGTGGCGAAGGGGATGAGGCACGGCACCGGGCCGAAGATCTCGTCCTGGGCGATCTTCATCTTGTTGTCGACGTCGGCGAACACCGTGGGCTCCACCCAGTTGCCGCCGGCAAGATGGGCCGCAACCTGCGGGGTGCCGCCGCCGAGCACGAGGCGCGCGCCCTCTTCCTGGCCGATGCCGATATAGCGCAACACCTTCTCGCGGTGGGCAGGCGAGATCATCGGCCCGATGATGGTTTCGGGATCGAGTGGATCGCCCACCTTCAGGCGGGCCGCGCGGGCCGTGAAGTCGGCGACGAAGCGCTCGTAGATGGTCTTCTGCACCAGGATCCGGCTGCCCGCGGTGCAGCGCTCGCCGTTGTTGGAGAAGATCATGAAAAGCGCCGCATCGAGCGCGCGGTCGTAGTCGGCGTCGTCGAAGATGACGAAGGGCGACTTTCCGCCCAGCTCCATGGAGAACTTCTTGAGCCCCGCGGAACGCACGATGCGGTCGCCGGTGGCGGTGGAGCCGGTGAAGGAGATGGCACGAACGTCCTTGTGGCTCACCAGGGCCTCACCGGCGCTATGGCCGTAGCCGTGCACCAGGTTGAACACGCCCGGCGGGATGCCGGCTTCCAGCACCAGCTTGCCGAGATAGTTCGCAGTGAGCGGGGAGAGCTCCGACATCTTCATCACCGCCGTGTTGCCGAAGGCGAGGCACGGCGCGGTCTTCCAGGTTGCCGTCATGAACGGCACGTTCCACGGCGAGATGAGGGCGACCACCCCCACCGGCTGCCACAGGGTATAGTTGAGGTGGCCGGTATCGGAATCGTAGGTCTCGCCGTGCTGGTGCTGGATGAACTCGGAGAAATAATAGAAATTGTCCGCGGCACGCGGGATC
Organism: Xanthobacter oligotrophicus; assembly: GCF_008364685.1. Taxonomy (GTDB): domain Bacteria; phylum Pseudomonadota; class Alphaproteobacteria; order Rhizobiales; family Xanthobacteraceae; genus Xanthobacter; species Xanthobacter oligotrophicus. The sequence goes on along the minus strand of NZ_VTTL01000014.1, from coordinate 142,161 downwards.
AGCGCCTTCCTGGTCTGGCCGATCACCTGCCCGCAATCCCGCGTCTCCAGCTCGGAGATCTCCGGCACATGGGCGGCGATGAGGTCGCCGAGGCGGCGCAGCAGGCGGGCGCGTTCCTTCACCGGCGTCGCCGCCCAGCCGGGGAAGGCGGCCTTCGCGGCCGCGACCGCGGCGTCCACCTCGGCCTGCCCGCCGCTCGCTACCTCGGCGAGAACCTGCCCGGTGGCCGGGTTGATGGTCTCGAAGGTGGCGGCGCTGGCGACATCGCGGCCGCCGATGAGATGCTGCACCGTGTTCATGGCTTCACGCTCCCTGGGCGCTGCCGGCGGACCAGTCAGCGTCATCGATGATGGTGTTGACGAGGCAGCCGATGCCCTCGATCTCAGTCTCGACCCGGTCGCCGGGCCTGACGTCGGCGAGGCCCTCCGGTGTGCCGGTGAGGATCACGTCGCCCGGCGAAAGCGTCATGAACGAGGACAGGTAGGCGATGAGCGTCGGCACGTTGAAGATCATGTCCGCCGTCGTGCCCTCCTGGGTGGTGACGCCGTTCACGCGGGTGGTGAGGCGCAGGGCGTGCGGATCGGGCACGTCCGCGGCGTCCACCAGGAACGGGCCGAGCGGGGTCAGCCCATCGCGGTTCTTCACCCGCAGGTTTGGCCGATACCAGTTCTCCAGATAGTCGCGGATGGCATAGTCGTTGGCCACCGTGTAGCCGGCCACATGGGCGTAGGCGTCGTCCTTGGCGATGCGGGTGCCGGCCTTGCCGATCACCACCGCCAGCTCGCACTCGTAATGCATGTAGGCCACGTCCGCCGGGCGGCGGCTGAAGCTGCAGTGCCCGGTGAAGGCGTTGGGGCCCTTCAGGAACACCAGCGGCGCCTCCGGCGCCTTGAAGGCCAGCTCCCGGGCGTGGTCGGCATAATTGAGGCCGAGGGCGAACACCGTGCGCGGCGCCACCGGCGGCAGCCAGACCACCTGATCCTGCGCGACGATGCGGCCGTCGGCGAGGCGCAGTGCGTCGGCACCGTGAGGGGCGGCGTCGTGGATGGCGCCCTGCCAGGCGATGCGGGCCCGCTTCATTGCGCCGTCTCCTGCGCCAGGGTGAAGCCGAGGGTGCCGAGCACGCCACCCTCGATGCGCACGTGCTGGCCGAGGCCGGCCGTGGGCGCGAGATATTCGACCCCCGTCAGGAGGACATCGCCGGTGTGGAGCGTCATGAATTCCGTTACGTCGGCCAGCAGGCGGGGAACGTCGCGGATCAGGTCGGAGAGTTTGCGCACGCCGACCGGAGCGTCGTCGATGAAGGTCCTGAGCACGAAGGCCGCGGGATCGCCCGCCTCCGCCACCGGCACCACGCGGGAGGCTACCGGCAGCGCGCCGTCGAAGCATTTCTCGCGGATGGCAGGCCGGTAGTAGCTGGCATGGGGCAGGCTGAGGTCGGCCACCAGCACGTAGCCGGCGACCACCTTCAGGGCCTCGGCCGCGTCGAGCCGCGCCGCCGGCGCGCCGATGACGATGCCGACGCTCGCCCCCACCTCCGCCGCGGTCTCGCCCGCCGGCAGCCGCACGGCGCTGCCGTCGGCTGCAACGGTATTGGCGGGCTTGATGTAGAGCACCGGGGCCTTCGGCGCGCCCTTGTAGGGGGCCGCGTCGAGCGGTCCGATCCTTTCGAGCGAGGCGGTGTCGTTGAGGATGACGCCGTAATACATGAAGTCTCTCCTGCGCCCTCAGGCGTGCGGCAACCGCACGAGGAACAGCGGAATGGCGGGGAACAGCACCAGCAGCACGATCCGGGCAAAGTCGGAGGCGAGGAAGGGCATCACGCCCAAGGCCGTCTCCCGCATGGGAACCCCCTTGGCGAGCTTGTTGATAATGTAGAGGTTCATGCCCACCGGCGGATGGACGAGGCCGATCTCCACCACCATCAGCACCAGGATGCCGAACCACACCGACTTGTCGGTCGCCGACATGCCGTAGAAGTCGAGGCCCATGATCACCGGATAGAAGATGGGGACGGTGAGGAAGAGCATCGCCAGCGAGTCCATCACGCATCCGAGCAGGATGTAGATGCCGAGGATGCAGGCCAGCACCAGCAGCGGCGGCAGGCCCGAATGCTTCACCCAGTCGGCAAGCTCCACCGGAAGCTGGGAGAGGGCGAGCCCGGAGTTGAGCAGGTCCGCGCCGAGCAGCACCAGGAAGATCATCGCGGTGGCGATGGCGGTGCGGTAGATGCTGGTCAGCAGCTGTGGCAGCCGCAGCCCGCCGGTGACGAGGGCGATCAGCCCGGTGCCTGCGGCGCCGATGGAGGTGGCCTCGGTCGGGCTCGCCCAGCCGCCATAGATGCCGACGACGATGACGAGGAACAGGCCGACCACGGGCAGGACCCGGAACTGGGCCTCGATGCGCTCGCGCCAGCTGGCCTTGGCGCTGGCTGGACCGGCGTCGGGATCGCGGGAGACGATGATGCGGATCACCAGCAGGTAGCCGCACAGGGCGATGATGCCGGGAATGACGGCCGCCGCGAACAGCTTGCCGATGGATTCCTGGGTCAGCACCGCATAGACCACCAGCGGCACCGAGGGCGGCACCAGGATGCCGAGGGTTCCGGAAGCGGCGAGGGTCGCGGTGGCGAGGCGCCCGGAATAGCCCTTCTGCAACAGTTCGGGCAACGCCACCTGACCCATGGTGGCGGCGGTGGCGAGCGATGAGCCGCTGATGGCGCCAAAGCCGATGCAGGCGAGCGAGCTCGACATGGCAAGTCCACCGCGCCAGTGGCCGATCAGCGAGCCTGCGGCACGGAACAGGGAGCGCGACAGGCCGCCATGGGTGGCGAACTGGCCCATCAGCATGCACAGGGGAATGACCGAGAGATTGTAGTTGGACAGGCGCGCATAGGCGAGGTCGTTCAGGGTGAACAGCCAGGCGTTGAGATTGCCCTGGTTCATCACGAGATAGATGGCCGAGCCCGCGGTGAACATGGCGATGCCGATGTGGATCCGCAGGGCCATGAGGACCAGCATGAAGCCGAACCCGGCAAGGCCGATGGTGATGCCGCTCATGACGCAGCGCTCCGGGAGGTGAGGCAGTCGACCGCGCGGTCAAGGCTGCAGATGGCGGTCAAGGCAAGGGACGGAACGAGGCAGGCCACGGGGATCCAGACGGCGATGTTCCGCATCACCGTTACTTCTCCGGCCTCGTGAAGTTCATGGGCCTGGACGGCGCTGCGCCAGGCGAGCAACGCCATGGCGGCTGCCAGCATGACATTGGCGAGGGCGTCGAGGCCGGCGCGCAGCCGTGGCGAGAGGCCTTCGGTGAAGAACTCCACCCGCAGATGCTCGTTCTTCATGGTGCAGTAGGGGAAGAAGGCGGCGGCGGCGATGCCGGTCCCCATCTGCAGCAGCTCGATGTCGCCATTCACCGGCGCGCTCCAGAGCTTGCGCCCGACAATGGAGACGATCGACAAGCCGACCATGGCGATGAACAGCGCACCGCCGGACAAGGCGAACACCTCGCTCAGCCGCAGCAGGGCGCGGCTGTGGCCGAGAAGCGGAACCTCGCTAGCCTCCTTCGGAGCGGACATCTAGACCTCCCTGATCTTTCGGCCGCGATCTTCGCCGCCACGGGCGTCGTCGCGTTCGCCGGTTGTCTCGACAGATGGTCGAGGGTGAGCGGCGGAGACGGGCTCCGCCGCGGGCTTACTTCGTGGTTGCGAGCTCCCGGGCCGCCTGCGCCAGCGGCTTGCCGTCGATGCCCCGGTCGGCGAGGGTTTTGAGCCACTCGGCCTCGACCGGGGCTGAGGCCTCTTTCATCGCGGCGGCGAATTCTGGGGAGAAATCGGTCACGGTGCCACCGCTGGCGGCGACCACCTCATGGGCATGCGCGTTCTCCGCATCGAACACCGCGCCGAGCGTCTCGGTCATGGGCAGGCCGGTGGTGCGGTCAATGATGGCCTTGAGATCAGCCGGGAGCTTCTCGTATTTGTCCTTGTTCATCAGCACCATGAGCACCGTGGCGGAAGGGTAGGGCTCGCCCTTGCGTGGCTGGGCGTGATATCGCGTCACCTCGTCCAGCTTGAGCGGCACCACCAGTTCCCAGGAGCCCATGGCGCCATCGACGACGCCCTTGGAGATGGCTTCGGTGAGCTGCGACGGCGGCATCGCCACCGGGGCTCCGCCCAGGGCCATCACCGTCTTGGCGCCGAGGCGCGTGGAGGCGCGCAGCTTCAGGCCCTTCCAGTCCTCGACCTTGGCGACGCCGCGCCCGGCAGTGTGGATCGCCTGGCCTCCATCCACGTGGAAGGCGAGGACCTTGAAGGCCGCGAACTCGGCCTCGGCATGGGCCTTGTAGTATTGCCACACAGCACGGCTGCCCGAGGCCGCATCGGCGACGACGAACGGCAGCTCGAACGCCTCGATGCGGGGGAAGCGGCCGGTGGAATAGCCCGGGGCCGTCCACACCACGTCGGCGACGCCGTTGCGCACCTGGTCGACAAGCTGAGCCGGCGTGCCGCCGAGCTGCATGGCCGGATAGAACTGGCAGGTGATGCGGCCACCCGAATCGGCCTTCAGCGTGTCGCACCAGGGCTGAAACACCTTCTGCTGCGCCGGCGCTCCAGCAGGCAGGAAATGCGCGATCTTGAGCACGACCTCCTGGGCCGCGGCGGCCTGCGGGAAGCTGAGCGCGAATGCAATCAGGGCAATGTTTTTATTCAACTTTTCCTCCCTTGGGCAGCTTGGCGCGGCTGTTTACTAACATGTTAGCGACATAAATCACTAACATATTCGCAAGTCAAGTGCTACAAATCGCCTTGAGGAGACCTGCGATGAAGCCGCACGTACCGCGCCCCGGATCGCGCACGAGCCCGTTGATTGCGCATCGGAACCTGCCCCAGCTGTTGCTCAAGGCGCGGGAGGCGCTGCTCGCCCATTTCCGACCGATCATCACGCATTTCGGCCTGACCGAACCGCAGTGGCGGATCATCCGCGCGCTGAGCGAACTCGGCGCGCTGGAGCCGCGGCAGATCTGCGAGGTGTGCCAGATCCTCAGCCCCAGCCTCACCGGGGTGCTGGTGCGCATGGAGCAGATGGGCCTCGTGGAGCGCCATCGGATGGAGGGGGACCAGCGGCGCATGCTGGTGAGCTTGACGGCGCGCAGCCGAAAGATCGTGACCGACATGGCGCCGCTCATCGAGGAGCGCTACCGGCTCATCGAGGAGGCCGTGGGCAAGACGCTGCTGGATGAGACCTACGCCCAGATCGACCGGCTGCTCGCCGCCCCCCTCAACGCGCTGCCTCCTGCGGACCTGTCCGATCGCGAGATCATCGACGCCATCGATGAAGACCCCCACGATGGTGTTCGGGGATGATGCCATGCCGCTTCGGCGGCCGAGCGGTTCCCTCCGGTGGGGAGGCATGGGTGCGGTTTCCATCGGTAAAGCGCACGGGATGCGACCTTGGAGTCTCGGCCCGTCCCGGTTTGCTGATCTGCGGAATTCGTATTTGCGAATGGGCCGCGCATTGATGCAAAATCAGGCATGCCTTCTTCCGCTCCACAGTCCCGCGCCTCATCCGATAGACGCGCTCCCACGCGTACCTTCTTCGGCAAAGATGGGCGCACGCTTCTGCTCTGGTGCTGGCAGGGGCTGGGTGGGGCGCTGGCGGTCGCGGCCATGGAGATCGCGGCCTATTTCGGCGAGACGCCTCTGGCCCTCATTCCGTTCGCCACCTCCATCGTCCTGGTTCTGGGCATGCCCGAAGCCGAGGCCGCCCAGCCGCGGGCGCTGGTGGGAGGCCATCTGGTCTCGACGCTGGTGGGCCTGGCCATGCTCGCCGCCTTTGGGCGTTCCGAGCCCGCTGCCGCGGCGGCGGTGGGGCTCGCCATGGTGGCCATGCGGGCCAGCGGAACCATGCATCCCCCGGCCGCCATCAATCCGATCATCGTGGTGATGGAGGCCATGAAGCCCGGCTTCTTGCTGGTGCCGGTGGGCCTCGGAGCCGTGCTCTTGTCGCTGTATGCGTTCGGTTGGCACAATCTGGCGCGGCGGGGCAGCTGGCCCTCGCGCTGGTGGTAGGTCCGGAACGGGTGGCCACAGGCAGGGGCTGGTCGGCGCCCCAGACGCATCATATCCCGGAGTGATCCTTTGATGCGGAGGCAAAGGACGTGGGTTGCGCGGGCGGAACTGCTGGCGGGCATTACGGTGGCAGACATTCTGTCTAGAGCACGCGCCGATCAGATCGCATCGCGATCTAATCGGATAACGCGTTCTCTATCTTAGAGTTAGAGGGCGATTCACCGATCAGATTGGTTCAATCTGATCGGATCGCGCTCTAGCCCCGCACGGCGCCCCTGAAGGCGGCGGAAAGCGCGGCGAGCGCGTCGCGCGGGCGTCCGTCCTTGATCCGGGTGTGGAGCAGCACCGGCAGGCGCGGCAGCTCTGGCAGGTCGAGCCTGCGGCCGACGTCGACGGCGCCGAAGGGCAGCATGCGCGGGGCCAATGCGGCGACGCCGAGCCCGGCCGTCACCGCCGCCGCGACCGCGGCGACGCCGCCTCCGACGAAGATTTCCGTCCAGGGCACGCCGGCCGCGTCGAGGATCTGCCCGGCCAATGCCCGCACGCCGCAGGGCTCGGCCATGGTGGCGAGCGGCAAGGGCTCACCCGCGCGGTGCTGCCAGTGCGGGGCGGCGAACCATCCGAACTTTTCCTCGGTCACCAGCTCCCCGTCGCTACGCCCGGCATGCAGGCGGACGATCACCGTATCGAGCTCCCGCCGGTCGAAGCTCTGCAGCAGGTCACCCGACGATCCGATGCGGATCTCGATGAGCAACTGCGGGTCCTGCGCGTTCATGCGGGCAATCAGGGCCGGCAGCTCCGGCCCCGCCACATGATCGCTGATGCCGATGGCGAGGCGCTGCCGGGCCCGCGCGAAGGCGGCCAGCGCGCGGTCGTGCATCTCCAGGAGGTCGCGTGCGTCCTTCAGGAAGACCTCGCCGCGCGCCGACAGTTCCACATAGCGGGGCGTGCGCTCAAGGAGTCTGCAGCCGAGCCTCTCTTCCAGCCGCTTCAGCTTCAGGCTGACCGCGGCCTGCGTGGTCTGCAGGGCTTCCGCCGCGCGCGTGAAGCTGCCCAGCTCGGCGGTGCGGACGAAGGCCCGCACCGCGTCAAGGTCGAGAGGATGGTCCATCATTATGAAATGTTATCACTGATATGAGCAGCCATAGCTTATCAAAATGACGAGACGGCGTCTAACGTCGCAGCAGGCCATACGAGGAAAGGACCCGCACATGCCGCTCATTCATGTCTCCCTGCGCGCAGGCAAGCCCGAAGCCTACCGGCAGGCCATTCTGGACAGTCTTTACCGAGCGCTGCGGGAGGCGCTCAACGTTCCCGAGGACGACCAGTTCATGACCATCTCCGAGCACGCGCCCGGCAACTTCCGCCATGGCACTGCCTATGGCGTGAAGCGGGGCGACGATCTCGTCTATATCACCATCACCGTGTTCAACACCCGCACGCCGGAGCAGAAGAAGGCGCTGTTCCGGCGCATCGCGGACCTACTCGGCGAAAGCCCCGGCATCCGGCCCGAGGACGTGTTCGTCGTCATCGCCGATGCCCCGAAGGAGAACTGGTCCGTCGGCCACGGCCTCCAGTTCGCCTGAGGCGCGGACGGTCCTGGCGAAAGGGCTAGAGCATGTTCGGCAAACACCGGTTCGCCGAACATGCTCTAAAGCTTTGTTTCATCGCAATTCCGGACGCAAAACCGCTTCGCACTTTTGCTGGAATTGCTCTAGTCGATGGGCGCGGCATGGCAGCAGACGCAGATCTTGTTGCCGTCGAGGTCACGGAAATAGGCGCCGTAATAGTCGGGATGGTAGTGCGGTCGCAGGCCCGGATCGCCCTCGTTCGCGGCGCCGGCACCGATCGCCATGCGATGGATGTCGTCCACCGTCGTGCGGTCCAGCGCGAGGAGGGCGACCATGGTGCCGTTGCCCGCCGCGGCGATGCCGCCATCCTGGGGCCTGCCCAGCAAGAACAGCGGCCGGCCGCCTTCCGCCGGCTCCCAGCCGGCCCAGCCGCGGTCGAGGTCGCAGAAGCGCAGGCGCCAGCCGAGGCGAACCATCAACGGCTGGTAGAAGCGCTTCGCCGCCATCAGGTCGTTGGTGCCGATATGGATGTGGGAGATCATCGCCGCCTCACCATGGCGTCCCGTCCTTGCGGGTGAAGGACCAGCCCTGGGCGGAAAACTGGGCCACCAGATCGTCCTCGGGATAGGTGCCCGCATCCTCTGGGTCCCGGTCGCCGATCTCTAGGTAGCGCACCTCCTCGCCCGTCCGGTTGATGAGGTGGTGCGCCAGCCCGTTCGCCGGGAAGCCGATGCACATGCCGGGGCCGAGCGCAAACTCGCCCTCGTCCGTGCGCAGCGTCGGCGTGCCGGCGAGGATGTAGACGAACTCCTCCTGCCGCGTATGCCGGTGGAGCAGAGCGGATTGCGCACCGGGCGCGAGGGCGGTGAGGTTCACCCCGAAGCGGGAGAGGCCGAAGGCGTCGCCGAGCTGGCGCTTTTCGCGCCCGGACATGCGCGCCGCGAACGGCGCGGGGTAGTTCGAGGGTTTGCGGCGCGGCGGCACATCCTTGGCTGCAAGCGGCGTCCGCACAGGGGGGGTCATGAAGGGCTCCGTCACTTGAACGTCAAGGGCTGGAAACTAGCGGATGTCTGCGCTCAAATGGGTGAGAAGTTCTCACTCTTTTGCCCGATCGCCGGTCCGGGCGCGATGAGCGGAGCCGCCATGTCTTCCAGCCTGCCTTCGCTGCGTGGCCTTGCCGCCCTTGATGCCCTGGCCCGCCACACGCGGCAAGGGGCTGCTGCGGAGGCCCTCGGCATCTCGCGGTCGGCGCTCTCCCACCGCATTGCCGACCTGGAGGCGGAACTCGGGGCGCGGCTGATCCGGACCGAGGGCCGGGTCTCGGTGCTGACCGATGACGGCACCGCCCTCCTCGCCGCCATGGGAGACGCGATCGAGCGGATCGAGGCGGCGGTCGCGCCGTTGCAGCGGCGCCGCCGGCAGATCCGGCTCTCCACGGTGAACACCTTGGCTGCCAACTGGCTGCTGCCGCGCCTGCCGGATTTCCAGCGCGCGCATCCCGGCATCGAGATCGCGGTGCTCACGACGCAGAGGGTGGTGAGCCTCGATGAGGAAGATGTCGACTGCGCCATCCGCAACGGGTCGGGCGCCTGGCCGGATGTCGCGGCGACGCTGCTGTTCCGCGAGACGCTGGTGCCCGTCGCGGCGCCGGGCCTTGCGCTCGGGCTTGCGTCCTCCTGGCCGGTCATCCGCGCCCGCGCCCGGTATCGCGATTGGCCGCTGTGGTGGCAGGGGGCGGGGCAAGGCGGCACGGTGCCCGGGAGCAGTATCGTGGTGGAGAACAGGGCACAGGCCCTCGAAGCAGCCTTGGCTGGCGGGGGCGTCGTGCTCACCGATGCGCGCTACATCGGGGCTCATGTGGCATCCGGCCGCCTGCAGGTATTGGGGCCGGCGGTGGAGCTGGACACAGGAAACTATTTCGTCCGCCGCAAGGTGTCGCGCAACCAGCGGCACGTGGATGCGCTCGAGCGATGGCTGGTCGAGCAGGGGAGGGCCGCGGGACAGGCGGGATGACAGGCGTTGTAGCCGTTCTACGGTTCCGGTGGAGGTCTTGCTGGTGGGCCAGTCCGGCGAGCGATGATCCCAATCAGGCGCGGGGGAAGAAGCGGTTCTCCGGGCGCGGCAGCCCGAGGTGCTCGCGCAACGTGGTGCCTTCATAGTCGCGTCGGAAGATGCCGCGGCGCTGGAGCTCCGGCACCACCTTGTCCACGAAGGCGTCCAGCCCGTCCGGGACGAACGGGAACATGATGTTGAACCCGTCGGATGCCTCGGTGACGAGCCATTCTTCCATCGTGTCGGCGATGGATTGGGGGGTGCCCACGAAGGCGAGCCCGCCGTGTCCGCCGAGCCGCTGGGCAAGCTGGCGCACCGTGAGATTCTCCGCCCGGGCCAAGGCAATGGCGCGCTCGCGTCCGCTCTTGCCGGCGTTGGTCTGCGGGATCTCGGGCAGCGGCCCGTCCGGATCGAAGCGCGAGGCATCCACCCCGAGAGCGATGGAGAGGGAGGCGATTGCGCTTGCCTCGTGCACCAGCGAATCGAGCCGGGCGCGGGTCTCGCGCGCTTCCTCGATGCTGTCGCCAACCACCACCAGCGCACCGGGCAGGATCTTCAGGTGGTCGCGGCTGCGGCCCGCCTGTTCCACCCGCCCCTTTACATCCGCATAGAAGGCGCGGCCCGCCTCGATGGAGTTCACGGCCGTGAACACGACCTCCGCCGTCTCCGCCGCCAGCTGTCGTCCGTCGTCGGAGGCGCCGGCCTGCACGATCACCGGCCAGCCCTGCACCGGGCGGGCGATGTTGAGCGGTCCACGGACCGTGAAGTGTTCGCCCCTGTGGTCGAGCACGTGCATGCGCCCGGGATCGAAATAGAGGCCCGATGCCGTGTCGCGAACGAAGGCGTCGTCGGCGAAGCTGTCCCACAGGCCGGTGACCACGTCATAGAATTCGCGTGCGCGGCGATAGCGCGCGGCATGCTCCATCTGCTCGTCGAAGCCGAAATTGAGCGCGGCGTCGGGATTTGAGGTGGTGACGATGTTCCATCCCGCCCGCCCGCCGGAGATGTGATCGAGCGAGGCGAAGCGGCGGGCGATGTGGAACGGCGCATCGAAGGTGGTGGAGGCGGTGCCCACGAGGCCGATGTGCTCTGTCGCCCCGGCGAGGGCGGAGAGCAGCGTGAACGGCTCGAACGAGGTCACCGTGTGGCTGCGCTTCAGCGCCTCGATGGGCATGTTGAGCACGGCGAGGTGATCCGCCATGAAGAAGGCGTCGAACTTGCCTTCCTCCAGCTTGCGGATGAAGCGGCGCAGGTGCGCGATGTTGAAGTTGGCATCCGGGAAGGCGCCGGGATAGCGCCAGGCGCCCGTATGGATGCTCACCGGGCGCATGAAGGCACCCAGGTGCAGGCGGCGCGGAGGGGACATCGGGTCTCTCGATGGCACGGTGAAAGCAGGGGCGGGACCTGCCCTTGGCCGGTCAGGGGGTGGCGGGTTTCCAGGTAGCGGCGTCGGACGCGTCCACCTTCTTCGGCAGCACGCCTTCGGCGAAGAAGGTATCGGCGATCTTCTGCTGCTCGGCGAGCCCTGCCGGTGTCACTGCGCCGACCTTGTAGGAGCGGCGCGCATTGGCCTTCTCCACTGTTGCAGCATCGATGCCCCACAGGCCGGCGAGAGTCTCGGCGGCCGGGCCGGGATTGGCCTTCACCCAGTCACCGGTGGCCTTGAGGCGCTCGAACAGCACCTGGAGCACCTTGTCGCCACGCTTCGAGAAGTCCTCGGTGGCGAGATAATAGCGCTTGTAGCTCGCAAGCCCGGTGCCGTCGGCGAGGACACGCGCGCCGGACTGGCTCTGCGTGCTGGCCAGGAACGGATCCCATGCAACCCAGGCGTCCAGGTTGCCGCTGACGAAGGCGGCGCGGGCATCGGCCGGCGTGAGGTAGGCCGGCGTCACATCGCGGATGGCAAGGCCGGCCTTCGCCAGCGCGGCCAGCAGAAGGTAGTGACTTCCGGCGCCTTTGGTGACGCCGATCTTCTTGCCTTTCAACTGTTCCAGCGTGGCGATGGGCGAGCCCGCGGGCACCAGGATGGCCTGCGCTGAGGGAGAGGGCGCCTCGTCCGCAACGTAGACGAGCCGCGCTCCTGCGGCCTGGGCGAAGATGGGCACGGTGTCGGCCACGTCGGCGGAAAAATCGATGGACCCCACGTTCACGGCTTCGAGCAGCGGCAGGCCGCTGGTGAACTCGTGCCAGGACACCTCCACGCCGAGGGGAGCGAGGGCCTTCTCGAGCGTGCCGTTGGTCTTCAGCACGGTGATGAGGGTGGAGGAGCGCTGGTAGCCGATGCGCACTTTTTCCGGCGTCTGCGCCGCCGCCGCTTTGGTCAGCGCGAGACCGGCCAGAAGTCCGGCCGCGAGGCCGCCGAAGAGGACGGAGCGACGGGGGAGACGCAGGCCACGCAGGTGGGCCGGGCAGACGGGAGACACGTTCGTCACCTCACGAGTTGAATTGTGAGATCGGCGGCGCAGCGCTTGGTCTGCGCGCCGCGCACGCTGAGATTTGCCGGCACGCGCTCATGTGGACCACGTCCTCAAGAGCGTTGGAGATGGCGGACATGACTGATCCTGGCGCCTTGCGCATCGACGGGGGCGCCAATCCAGGCGACCCTGTCGATACGCCGAGCTGAATTAAATATGCCATCTGCGCTTGGCCTGCGGACACCGCTGACCACTTCTATCGGGTCTTTATTTGATAAAATAAATAGACAAAATATTATTAAGCCATAGACTGGCCCGGCATCGCGGTTTCAGCCGCCCATCGCATCGACCAAGGGGCAAGTCGTGGCGAAGTGCCGCCAGCATCTCAACGTCCTCATTCTCGAGGCGGACGGCGCGACGGAGCCCGGCGCGCTTTGCTTTCCTTTTTCCACGCAAGCTTCTCCACGCTAGACGGCCGGTTCAATGACATCGAATGCAGCAAAGCGAAGACCGTAGATGGTCATCGCTGCCGCAAGGACACGATTCGAGCCATCAGGATATTTTCATGATCGAGATTTCATCTTTGATTTCCCTGTCCCGGCGCCGTGTGCTGCTCACAACTTCGGCGCTGGCGACCGCCGCCCTGGTGGCGATGGCGGGTCTTGCTCCGGCCCGGAGCGCCGACGGCCCGCGCAATGGCGGCGGCATCACCTTCCTCATCGACTCGCTGGGCGGCACCTGGATTCCCAACAACAGCGCGATCTCCAGCTTTCAGGGCCACATCTGGGGTCACGTGACCGACAAGCTCGTCTACGTGGATGCTGACGGCAAGGTCAGCCCCTGGATCGCCGAGCGCTGGGAGCAGAACGACAACGCCACCGCGTTCACCCTCCATCTCAAGAAGGGCGTGACCTTCTCCGACGGCACCCCGCTCGACGCGGCGGCTGTCGTCGCCAACCTCGACATCTGGTACGCCGGCCGCAAGGCCGAGGGCATCAACCCGATCGGCCTCTTCCCCAAGACCTACGACCGCGCCGAGGCGGTGGACGCCACCACGGTGAAGGTCTTCTTCAAGGCGCCGACGCTCGGCTTCATCCCGACGCTCGGCTACCACGGCTCGATCCTCATCTCTCCCAGGACCATCGCGCAGCCCGCCTCCCAGCAGGCGGACCTGGGCAAGACCTCCGGCAGCGGCCCCTATGTGGTCGAGGCCTGGAAGGAGGGCGACTTCGTCAGGCTGGTCAAGCGCAAGGACTACAACTGGGGCCCCCCCGCGGTCGGCCACACCGGCCCGGCCTATCTCGATACGATCACCTACAAGCTGGTGTCCGAGCCATCGCTGCGGGTCGCCGCCGTCCAGTCCGGCCAGGCCGACATCGCCTACAGCGCCTCGCCGCAGGAGCTGAAGTCCCTCAAGGAGGCGGGCTTCACCGTCGCCACGCCGCGCTATCTCGGCTTCGTCAATGGCCTGGCGATCAACACCAGGCTGGCGCCCTATGACGATGTGAAGGTCCGCCAGGCCCTTCAGGCCGTCATCAACCGCCGGGAAATCATCGACACCGTCTACACGCCCGACTGGAAGCTGGCCACGTCCTTCATCCAGAGCAACGTGCCCGGCGCGACCGACCACGGCGACCTTTTGGCCTACAACCCCGACAAGGCCGGGAAGCTTCTCGACGAGGCGGGCTGGACCCGAGGCGCCGACGGCATCCGCACCAAGGACGGTAAGCCCCTCACGCTGACGCTCCACTCCAACCCCTATCTTGCGACCTCCAAGGCGATCGACGAGCTCATTGCCCAGCAACTCGGCAAGATCGGCTGGAAGGTCTCCATCCGGGCCTACGACGTGGTGACGTTCGGCGAGAAGGTCAGGTTCGGCGGCCCGGCCGTGCCGGCCTACGAAGTGACGCGCAGCTTCATCGATGCCGGCACCGTGGCCAGTATCCTCACCAACGCCAACAACGGCGAGAACTGGTTCGCCCTCGGCGAGAGCGATCCCAAGCTCAACGAACTGCGCGACAAGATCGCCAGCGCCGGCTCTGCCGAAATCCGGGCCCCGCTTCTCGACGCGTTGCAGAAATACGTCCTCGAGCAGGGCTATTTCATCCCACGCACGCAGATCGTCCAGCGGATCTATGTGCAGTCGCCGAAGCTCAGGGGCGAAGTCTACAATGGCATTGCCTACGCCAGCTACTACACGGCCTCGAAAGGCGAGTAGGTCGTAGCAGAACCGGGCAACGCGCGGAGGTGACCGGCATGAGGACCGCCTACCTGACCTACGCCGCAAAACGCATCGCCCAGGCGGTGGTCGTCATCCTGCTGGCTTACGTCTTCACCTTCGTCGTCGTCAGCATCCTGCCGGGCGATCCCATCACCAATGTGCTGCATGACCCCCAGAACGGGTTCACCGAGGACGAGATCCGGGAGATCATCGCCGCCCAGGGCCTCGACCGGCCGATCGCGGTCCAGTTGTGGACATCCCTGTCCCACTTCCTGACCGGCGATCTGGGCCTGTCCATGCGGTCCAGCCGGCCCGTGACCACCCTGATCGCCGAAGTGCTGCCCTCGACGCTCACCCTCGCGTCCGCCGGTTTCGTCGTCGCGTTGCTGCTCGCTGCGACGATCGCCTACGGCACCCAGTTCCTGCCCAGAAGGTTCGGCCAGGGCGCCCTTCGGGGCTTCCCGTCGTTGTTCCTGTCGGTGCCCAATTTCGTGATCGGCCTGGTGCTGATCCACGTCTTCGGCTTCCAGCTCGGACTCTTCCGGGTGATCGAGCCCGACAGCTTCTGGGCGACACTGTTCGCGGCGATGGCGCTCGGCATCCCCGTCTCCGCACAGATCGCCGAGGTGCTCATCGCGAACCTCGACCATGAGTCCCGGCAGGAATATGCCGCCGTGGCGCGCGGCCGCGGCCTCGGGCAGGTGCGCCTCTTTGCCAGGCACCTGCTCAAGCCCTCTTCGCTCCCGGTCGTCACCGTCATCGCGCTCACCATCGGCGAACTGCTCGGCGGCTCGCTGATCACCGAGACGGTGTTCGGGCGCACCGGCATCGGCAGCCTGGTGCAGCGTTCGGTGACCACGCAGGATTTGCCCGTGCTGCAGGCGGTCGTCTCGCTGGCGGCCGTGGTGTTCGTGCTGGTCAACCTGCTCGCCGATCTCGTCTATCCGCTGCTCGACCCGCGCGTGAAGCTCGTCGGCGCCGGCAGGCCCCGCCCGACCGTCGCCGACGAAAGCGCGGCGGACTCGTCCCGGGCGATGACCGCATGAGCCTCGCTTCCCTGTCCTCCGCCCGCCGCGCCACGGCGACCCGCCGGCTGGCAGCCCTTCGGGTGCCCCCGACCGTCGTGCTCGCGTTCGTCATCATCGCGCTCGTGATCGCCTGGTCGCTCGCCCCGGGCCTCTTCACGAACCACGACCCGGTCAACGGCGTCCCCGCCGACAAGCTGCTCGGCCCCAGCGCCGCGCACTGGTTCGGCACCGACCACCTCGGCCGCGATCTTTATGCCCGCGTCGTCTACGGCACGGCCTCCTCGGTGACGAGCGCGCTCATCGCCGTGGTCATCGGTGTCCTCGCCGGCGGCCTGATCGGCCTCGTCGCCGGCTTCCTCGGTGGCTGGGTGGACATCGTGTTCGCGCGACTGGTCGACGTGCTGCTGGCGATCCCGAACTTCCTGCTGGCCGTCATCGTGGTCACCGCCATCGGGTTCGACACCACCAACGCCGCCATCGCCACCGGCGTCTCGGCGGTGGCCGTCTTTGCCCGGGTGATGCGCGCGGAGGTCATCAAGACCCGGCAGGCGACCTTCGTCGAGGCGTCGTTCCTCTTTGGCGGCTCGCGCTGGCACATCCTGTTGCGGCACGTGCTGCCGAACGCCTCGCGCTCGGTGCTGCCGCTTGCGGTGCTGCAGTTCGGCCTGTCGATCCTGGTAATCGCCAGTCTCGCTTTCCTCGGCTACGGCGATCCGCCGCCCGCCTCCGACTGGGGCCTGCTGATCTCCATCGGCAAGGACTACCTGAAATGGCCGTGGCTGGTTTATGCGCCCGCCCTCGTCACGATCGCGACCGTCCTCTCCGTGAACAGGATCAGCCGATGGCTCCGCAAGACAGACTGACTGCGATCTCCGGCCGCGTCGGGACCACCGCGCCGCCGCCGCAGCGGTCGGCCTCCCTGCTCCGGGTCGATGGCCTGTCGGTCTCCTACGGGCCGCAGGAGGTGGTGACCAATGTCGGGTTCGATCTCGGCCGTGGCAGGAGCCTTGCCCTCATCGGGGAGTCCGGCTCGGGCAAGTCGACCATCGCCCGCGCGGTGCTGCGGCTGCTTCCCGGCGGGGCGCACGCCACCGGCCGCGTCGAGTTCGACGGCGAGGAGGTGCTGGGGCTCTCCGAGCGCCGGTTCCGGCCGCTCAGGGGACGGGCCGTCGGCTTCGTGCCGCAGGACCCCGGCAATGCGCTCAACCCGGTGCGGACCATCGGCGCCCAGGCGCAGGAGGCCGCCGCGCTCCTCGACGAAACCGACAAGGCGGTCCGCAAGGCGCTGATCCTGGAGACCTTCGTCCAGGTCGGCCTCGACAATCCCCAGCGGGTGTATGACTCCTACCCGCACCAATTGTCCGGCGGCATGCTGCAACGGGTGCTGATCGGCCTTGCGGTCCTGCCACGGCCGGCGCTGCTGGTCGCCGACGAGCCGACCTCGGCGCTCGACGTGACGATCCAGAAGCGGATCCTCGACCTGCTCTCGCGGCTGCAGCACGAGCTTCATATCAGCCTGCTGCTCATCACCCACGATTTGGCGATTGCCGCCGAGCGGGCGGACACGCTGGTGGTGCTCAAGGACGGCGTCATCCAGGAGGCCGGCAGTACCGCGACCGTCTTCTCCGCGCCAGCGTCGGCATACGCCAGGAAGCTGCATGCCGACGTTCCGGCCCTCAACCCCGACCGCTACGCCGATTTGCGCGATCCCGGCTTTCGTCGTCTCGGGACCAGCGCCGGCACCGCGCTGAAGATCGAGGTCAGCGCCGTCACGAAGACCTTCACAGTCGATGGCAAGGCGCTGACGGCCGTCGATGACGTGTCGTTCACCGTCCCGGCCGGCACCACGCATGCGCTGGTGGGCGAATCTGGCTCGGGCAAGACGACGACGATCCGGCTGCTGCTCGGGCTGGAGGCGCCGGATACCGGGACCATCTCTGTGGCTGGCGAACGGCTCACCGGTCGCGCGCCGGGCGCGTTGCGCGCGGTGTGGCGCCACCTTCAGCTGGTCTACCAGAACCCGTTCACCTCCCTCGACCCGACCTGGACGATCGAGCAGCTGGTGCGCGAGCCGCTCGACCGGTTCAAGATCGGCACCCGCAAGGAGCGGGATGAGCGGGTCCGCGAGGCTCTGGCCGATGTGGGGCTGGGCCCGCACCTGCTCTCCCGCAGGCCGGCCGCCCTGTCCGGCGGCCAGCGCCAGCGCGTGGCCATCGCCCGGTCGCTGGTCCTCAGGCCGGACGTGATCGTGCTCGACGAGCCCACCTCCGCGCTCGACGTCACCGTCCAGGCCGACATCGTCGAGGTGCTGCTCACGCTGCAGGCTAATCTGGGCCTGACCTATGTCTTCGTCTCCCACGACCTGGCCCTGGTGCGCCAACTCGCCCATACCGTCTCGGTGATGCACCGGGGCCGCATCGTCGAACACGGGACCGTCGCCGACATCTTCGACAACCCCCGGCAGCCCTATACCCGGTTGCTGCTGGACTCGATCCCGTCCGGCGTCGCGGATGGCGCGCATGGGACGCACCTTGGGAAGCCATCGCGGTCCCGGCCGATCAGCAATGAGCAAATGATCGCATGACCTTGTGAGCATACGAGCGATTTGATTCGAGTGCGGCAGGCCGGCGCTTCGGAGTTCGCGTTTTCCTCCCAGCACCCTTTGGCGAGGAGGAACACGAGGCGCCGAAGGCATCTCGCTTTCGGATGCGCAACAGGGCTTCAACCCGACGCATGGCGCCGAGGGTGTTGCGGCATGCTCTGACGCCGGACATGCGCAAGCCCATCGTCATGCGCATCCTCACCCGCCGCATAGCCCATTGCAGCGTCGGTAGTTCCGATCATCTTTGGCGATCACGGTTGGCGGGGCCGAACGCACCTTCCCATGGATCTGAGCCGTTTCGACGCCTCGTCATTCACGACGGGCGCAAACGCGCGTCTCTACGGCTTGCAGAATGGCGCGATCATCATCAATGTTCCCGTCATCTCTTCGTCATCTGGTTCACGCCTGAAAAAGGGGTTCCGGCCAAATGGCCCTGTTCGCTCATCTCGACGACAATTTCTTCCTGCCGTTCAGCCGTGCGAACAAGCATTTCCATGAAGCGTGCCTCATCCGGATCTATGAGCGTTTCTACAAGGAAACACCCCGCTTTCCCCGCAACAGCGAGGTGATCGCAGAGATCTACGAGACACTGCGGGAAAATCCGGATTTCCTCTCCACCACCGCAGAGGACCTCGCCGACCTGCCCGAGATGAAGACACGTGGGCGGCGGCGCGCCAGCATCGGCCGGAACATGGGCGGGGCGCGGCAGGAGGTGGTCGATGCCGCCCGCAACATGGCGGTGCGCACCTATGAGAACCTCATCGCCTGGGGCTGGCTCGAGGAGGAGAAGTTCGGGATCGTCGTGACGGTGGATATGTCGCCGGGTGGCCTCGCCGTCATGGAGACGCTTTATCGAATCCGGGATGGCTTCGCGCTCGCGTTTTCCGGCACCCTCGTCCAGCTCAATCTCGCTCTCGACGGAATCCGGTCGGATCCGCGCCGCAACGCCCCCTCGCTCTCGCACGTGCGGCGGGATCTCGAGAGTTTCGTGCGGCACCTGCGTGCCATATTGGCCGACCTGAAGCGCATCCGGTCCGAGATGATCGAGGGCGAGGGGCAGCGCGCGCGCACGGCGATCTTCTTCGAGAGGTTCGTGAAACGTCTGCTGCTCAAGGACTTCGCCGCCATCCATACCACCAACCATCCCTATCGCTACAAGGCCGAGACCCTTGCCAAGGCGGCGCGCCTCGCATCCGATCGCGACGTGCTCCGCGCCATGGCCGAGACCTATGCGGAGCATGACGATGCGGAGATGCTGGTAAGGCAGGGGGACGATGATCCGGAGCGGGAGGCCCTGATCGAGGCGGCGGAGGCCCGCGTCGTCGCCGACTTCGAGGCGGTCCATGGCATGCTGAGCCATGTGGATGTGATGTTCGAGCGGATTCGCGACTTCCAGGAGAAGCTGGAGGGTCGGCTGCGCAACATGCTGCGCTACAAGAGCCGCGGCAGACGCAATTTCGCTGACCGGCTGGAGGCGGCGCTCGACCGTCTCGTCGCTGTTTCGGGGCGCCGGCCGGAGACGCTGGATCAGGAACGCATCGTGGGCTATCTCGATCATTACGAGCGTCCGTTCGCGGTGCACCTGCATGCGCGGCCCGCGCGCGAGCGACAGCCAGTGGGCGCCGCGGCGGTGGCGGTCCGGTTGCCGGATCCCGTCGACCTGCAGCTGCAGCGCCTCAAGAAGGCCTATCTCAGGCGGCTGCATCCGAGCGAGGGACGAATCCGGGCCTTTCTCGACGAGCGGCTGGAGGGCCGGCGGATGGTGCACGCGTCGGAGCTGGTCCTGGAGACGATCGACGACTTCCTCGCCTTCGACGCCCTCCATCTGATGTTGCGGCGCAAGGCTCTGCCGGTTGTGATCGCCGAGGCCTTCGAGCTTCGGGAACGGCCCGGCGGGGGGCGTGTCGACAACCCTTACATGGCGTGCGACGACTTCGTTATCGCGCGCAAGGGAGCCGAACAGGATGCTGCATGAGACCCTGCGCGATCTCTCCCCGGAGCGCCTCGCGGACGTGAGGCGCGCCATCCACCATCTGATGCACAGGCAGTTCTTCCTGGTTTCCGTCGGCGCGGGCGCGGTCCGCCGGGTGTTCGACAATCCCCGCCTGCGCGAGGTTGTGCGGGCGCATTTCGACCTTGCGGGATACGACTTCCAGTTCAATGACGAGGAGGGCTGGTACGGCATCCTGCCGCGCCCCGACGAGGCCGTGGTGCGGAAGATGTCGCCCACCAACACGCTGGTGCTGCTGGCGCTGGCGCTGCACTGGCAACGGTCGATGGAGAGCGGCGAGGTGGACGCCCGTGCCAATGCGGTCACCGGCGTGACCGCGGTGTGGGAACAACTCGAGGAAAAGCTGATCGCCGGCAAGGGGCCCGCCCTCGATGTCGACCGCTTCCTCGACATCCTGAAGAGCGAGTTCGAGCCGAAAGAGATCGTCTCGGTGGGGCCGTTCGATCCCGAGGCCGGGGATGCGCCCATGCTGATTCGCCCCTTCGTCCGCTTCCTCGCCGGGGAGGACGCGCTGATGCGCCTTGCCAATTATCTCGACGGGGAGGACCTCGCCTTGAGGCGGGAGGAGGAGGCCGCCTCAGGTGCGCAGGCGCCGGACGCGGACGAAAGGGAGGCCGGCTGACATGCATCTCGTGCATATGGGCCTCGTCAATTGGCACCTGTTTCCCCTCATGGACATTCCCCTGACAGGGCCCGTCATCGGCATCAGCGGCGAGAACAAGAGCGGCAAGAGCACGCTGCTCGACGCGCTCCAGACGGTGATGACCGGCTGCGACCAGGGACAGATGGATCTCAACCGCGTCGCGGCCGAGAAGGGTGGCCGCGGCACGCACCGCCGGACGGTGCAGGCCTATTGCCTCGGGCGCCTGTCGAGCGATGTGGACGGCGTGCTGCGGCAGGCCTCCAGCTCCTACATCCTCGTCGTCTTTCGCGATCCGAAGGGCGTGAAGCCGTCCGTGACCCTGGGGGTGGCGCTGGAGGCAAAGGTGTCCGAGAGCTCGGTCCACGTTGCGACGCGCTTCGTGGCGACGGGATGCGAGCTGACGGCCTCCGACATGGTGGTCCCCGGGCCTGACGGCTCAGTCGTCGTCGCGCCCTGGGCCGAAAATCGCGCCCGCATCAAGGATCTGGTGGAGAAGGCCGGCGGCCGGCTCGACGAATGGCGGGATACGGCAAAGGAGTTCGTGCGCGAATACACCTACGTGCTGTTTGCGCGGCGCCGTTCGGCGCTCGCCGGCCCCTACATCCGCAACCTCATAAACGCGATCACCTTCAAGGAGATGGCGAGTGCGGACGAGTTCGTGCGCACCTACCTGCTGGAGGACCGGCCGATCCAGGTGAGCGCGCTCCGTCGTTCGATCCAGCTCTACCGGGACGCGGCCGAGCAGGTGAAGGAGCTGTCCGGCAACCTCGCGGCTCTCAATCACCTGTTGGGGCACCTCGACGAACTGCGCATCGCACGGGAGGACCTCGACCGGGAGATGTGGATCGTGCTGCGCGCCCGCATCTCCGCGGCGCTGAGGGCGTATATCGATACCCGGCGCAAACATGCCGCGGTTTCGAAAAAGCACCGGGACAAGCTGCGGGAGGAGACGCAGTGCGAAGCCGAGATCGGGCGGATCAATGAAGAGCTGAACGAGGCCCGCATGCGGCGGCGCGAAGCCCTTTCCATGGACCGCCAGGAGTTGCTGCGCAAAGACATGGCGCTGATCGACGGTGAGGTCGATGCCATCCGCCGGCCGCTCTTCGGGCCGGAGGGCGGCGGCCGGCTCCTGTCCCGGCTGGAGGAGGTGGCGCAGATCCCCGAGGGCGATGCGGTCTTCGGCACGCTGAAGATGCTGGCGCGGGACGCCGCCGCTTTGTTGCCCGGCGGTCTCGACCGCAACGCCATGTCATCGGCTCCCGAACGCCTTGATGCCATCGCAGCCGAGGTGGGCTCCATGGCGCCGCACTTGCGCGACGTCGTCGCCGGACGCCATGCGGATGCGGCCGCGCGCCTCGGGCGGCTGCAGGCGGAGCGCCGGGATCTGGAGCGCATCGTCAGCGAGGCGCAGGCCGGCCGCATCTCGCTGAGCCCCCAGGTGGAGGCCATGATGCGCCGGCTGCGCGCGGCTGGTATGGGTCCGCGCGTCCTCGCCGAGCTGGTCGATATCGTGGACGACGACTGGCGGTTCGCCGCCGAGGGCTTTCTCGGCGCCGATCGCGAGGCCATCTTCGTTTCACCCGCCCATTGCCACGAGGCCATCGACATCCGCTCGCGGGAGCGGTTTGACTTCCGGGGCGCGCGCATCGCCAACACCCGCAAGCTCCAGACCATGGATCACCGGCCGCAGCGCGGCATGCTGGCCAGCGTCTTCTCTGGCTCTGACCCGCTCGCCATGGCCTATGTCGTCCATCGCACCGGGCGCGTGGGGCTTGCCGCTTCGAAGACGGATTTCGACCGCCAGGGCCGCTGGATCCTGGCCGACGGCACCTATGACGACGGCGTCGCCATCGACGTGCGGGAGCCCCACGGCGGCCTCAAGATCGGGTCCCGTGCGCTGGAGAGCGCCGCGCGGGCGGCAGGGGAGCGGCTCGCCGCGCTTGCGGGGGAACTCAAGGCCGCGCAGTCCACCGCCGAGGCGGAGCGGCGCCATCTGGAGACGGTGGAGGCGTTGCTGCGCTGGCTCGCCGCCCATGCCGGCGCGGACGGGCCGGCGGCGCCCTTCGCGACCGGATCGGCCGAGGTTGCGGCGCTCCTTGCCCGCCGCAGGGAGGCGCAGGACGAGATCGACCGCCTCGCCGACGCCGATGTTGGCGGGCTCGACGCGGACATCGCCTTCCTCGCACAGGCGCTGAAGGACTCCACCGAGGAAAAGCAGGCGCTTCGCAAGGAGGTGGACCAGCTTCATGCGGCAGCGAGCATCGCCAAGGCAACGCTCGGCAATGGCCCCCAGGCGGTTGGTTCCTACCTGCATGCGAAGTTTGTTCGCGACCGCTGCCGCTCCGACATGCGCCGGCATCTGGTGGTGGAGCCGATGAAGGCCTACGTGGCGGGCCTCGCTGCATCGAAGTCCCTGTCGGCTCTGGAGAAAGCTGCGCAGGCGGCGGCGGATGATGCAAGGGATGAGATCGTCGAGCTGGAACGGGACTGCGCCGAAGAAGCGCGCGCCTGCCTTTCCGCGCTGAAGCAGAGCGAGCAGTTCGGCCCGCGGCCGGATCTCGAAAAAGATATCCGTCCCTGGGCGCAGCAACTGGCGGAGGAGATCGAGAACGAAACCCTCGTCACCTATCGCCGCGAACTGGAGGAGGCCCGCGCGAAGACCAACGACATCTTCCGCAACAGCTTCGTCAACGTGCTGATCGCCCGCTTCGCCGGGGTGGAGGAAGAGCTGCGCGCCATCCGCGACGTGCTCAGGCGCTACGAATTCCTCGGCGAGCGCTACACGTTCAGAAGCAGCCAGGCACCGGGCTACGAGGCGTTCCACCGCATCGTGGACAAGCAGAAGGAGCTGGAGCGGGAGGCCGGCAGCATGCCTCTTTTCCGGGGTGCCATCGACGATGACAACCCCTTCGCCGAGGACATGCGTATCGTCGAGAACGTGCTGCTGGATGACGACATCGACATCGAGGCCTACGAGGACTACCGGCGCTACTTCAAGTTCGAGCTGGAGATCACCGACGTTGCTTCCAACCGGACGGTGTCGTGGGCGGCGCGCAAGGGCACGGCCTCCGGCGGGGAGACGCAGACGCCCTATTACGTGGCCCTGCTGTCCGCGCTGTCCTCGGTCTATTACGGCGGGGCCCGCGCACGCAACGGCGAGGATGTGGATGGCCTGTGCCTCGCGGCCTTCGACGAGGCCTTCTCCAAGCTCGACGAGAAGGTGCGGCTGCAGATGGTCGCGTTCAGCCAGGAACTGGGCCTTCAACTCCTCGTCTGCGGCCCTGACGGCGGCCGGCGCTCCATGGAGCGCTATGCCCACACCATCGTCGATGTGTGGCGCAGCAACGACCAGTCCTTCGCCATGGCCGACGTGATCAAGGAGCGCACCCGCCGGGAGCTGGCGGCCATCGATCCGGCGCGCCTCAGCCGCGACGAGGTCGCGCAAAGTCTCGAAGCGGCCCAGTAAGGCGACGTAGTGAGGCGGAGATGCTGCCGGCAGTGCGCAAGGCCCTGAACCATCTTCTCGACCGGCACGAGACGGCCCTCGGCCTTGACGGAGATCGAGGTCAGGGGTCGCGGCGAGGGTCTCTCATACCATCGGCCTCGGTCTTCGACCGATGCCGAGTGGGTGACGCTCAAGCGCCGCGCGGGCTTGACCAATGGCCCATGAGCCAAGCTCACGGGCCATTGGTTTCACAGCCGCAGCAGGCGCGTGGCGTTGGTGTGGAACACCCTCTCCAGAACGTCGTCGCGGAACCCCGCGGCGGCGTAGTCGTCGATGGATTGCCGGATCGGCCGGAACGGATAGGAGGAGCCGAACAGGAACTGGTCGGCGAGGAAGCTGTTGGCCGCCTTCACATAGGCGTCCTGGCCCGGCTGGAAGAGATACATGTCCGGGATGAGGTGGACATTGGCGTGACGGAACGCGACGCCGATGATCTCCTGAACCCGTGGCCAATAGCCATGGTAGACAGCGATGGAGAGGCGCGGGAAGGCAGCCGCCACCACCGCCACGCCGGCGGGATCGTTGAAGCGGGGGTCCGGCGTCGTCGGGCCCGTCATCAGGAACAGGGGCACGCCCAGCTCTTGCAGCCGCTCGTAGATCGGCCAGTAGAGGCGATCGTCGGGATGGCGCGGCGGCGCGCCGAAGCCGGGCTCGATGTCGATGCCCCTGAGCCCGAGCACGCCCGTCGCGCGTTCGATCTCCTCTATGGCGCCCCGTTCGCCCTGGAGCACCGGATCCACCGAGCCGATGCCGATCAGCGCCTCGTGGCCGGAGACGATCTCGTGGATGCGATCGTTCGGCAGGTGCTGAGAGGGCGTGTGGCGCCCCACCACCACGGCGCGCGACAGGCCCGCATCGCGGATTTCGGCGAGGAAGCCCTCCTGGGTCAGCGAGCGGACGAAATGGGCATCGTCCCCCCGGGTGCCGACGCGGCGGTTCAGCCACCGCGCGGTCTCGAATTCCGGGCTACCGGGCGTGGCGCCGAAGAAGTCGTGGAGATAGGCCGGGCGGCAGCGCAGATCGATGACGGTCATGATTTTTCCAGCGGATCGCTAGAGCGTTTTCCGCTCGCCTTGGCTCACGGAATTCGCTCTAGAGTCTTGCTTTGACGCATTTTCTTCACGCGAACCGGTATCCGCTTCGCTCGAAAATGCTTTAGGTCAGCTCGCCGCGGTGGCGCGGATGTCGAAGGCGCCGCCGGTCTGGGCGGAATCGCGCAGCGTCACCGGCCCCTTGCCGGCGATCAGCGGAAAAGCCAGTTCCGCGAAGCGGATCGCCTCCTCGAGATGCGGATAGCCCGAGAGCACGAAGGTATCGACCCCGAGCGCGGCGTATTCCTCGAGCCGCTCGACCACCTGTTCCGGCGATCCGACCAGCGCGGTGCCGGCGCCGCCGCGCACGAGACCAACGCCCGCCCAGAGGTTTGGTCCGACCACGAGCCGGTCCCGCCGGCCCTGGTGCAGCGCCGTCATCTGCGATTGGCCCACCGAATCCATCCGCGCATAGTTGGCCTGGGCGCGGGCGATGTCGTCGTCGGTCAGGTGGCTGATGAGCCGTTCGGCGTCGGCCCAGGCTTCCTTCTCGGTCTCCCGCACGATGACATGGAGGCGCACGCCGAAACGCACGGTGCGCCCCTGCCGCGCCGCCTTCTCCCGTACGTCGGCGATCTTGGCGGCGACGGCCGCCACCGGCTCGCCCCAGGTCAGATAGGCATCCACATGCTTGGCCGCGAGGTCGTGCGCGGCCGGCGAGGAGCCGCCGAAATAGAGCGGCGGCCACGGCTTCTGGACGGGATCGTGGAAGTTCTGGGCGCCCTCGACCCGGATGTGGCGGCCGGCGAAGTCCACCTTCTCGCCGGCGAGCAGCCGCTTCCAGACGGAGAGATATTCGTCCGCCGCCTCGTAGCGCTGGTCGTGGGCGAGGAACACGCCGTCGGCGGCAAGCTCCGTCGCATCGCCGCCGGGAACCACATTGAGCAGGAGGCGCCCGCCGAGCGCCTCGTCCAGCGCCGCCGCCTGCCGGGCGCCCGCCGTGGGTCCGGTGACCGAGGTGCGGAGCGCGACGAGAAGCTTGATCCGCCGCGTCACCGGCACCAGCGAGGCGGCGGTGACCCAGGGGTCGGTGCAGCTTGCCCCGGTCGGGATCAGGAGCCCGTCATAGCCCAGCCGCTCGGCGGTCTCGGCGATCTGGCGCATGTAGGCGTTGGTGGGGGCCCGGCCGAAATCCGACTTGCCGAGATAGCGCGTGTCGCCCGAGGTCGGCAGGAACCAGAAGACTTCGTAGGACATGGGTCTTTCCTTTCACACGGCCTCGGCGCGGCGTGCGGCCGGCCGGAACGCCCCGGCCGCGTGGCGGTCGGGCAGACGGTCGCCATGGCCAAAGAGCTTGTGGCGCAGCGCGCCTTCCGCGTAGGCGGTCTTGTAAAGGCCGCGGTCCTGAAGCTCGGGGATCACGATGTCGATGAAATCCGCGTAGCTCTCCGGCACCACGATGCGGGTGAGGTTGAAGCCGTCGACCTCGCCCTCCTCGATCCAGCTTTGCAGTTCGTCCGCAATGGCTGGGCCGTCTCCGGTGATCGCTGCATAGCGCCCGCCGAGGGCGAGTTCGGACAGGAGGTCGCGCTTGGTGAGGCCCCTCTGGGCGGCAGCGGCCGTCGCCGACTGGATGGCGTTGCCGGGGGCATAGGGAATGGGCGTGTCGAGCCCGTAGCGGGCGAAATCGATGCCGGTGGTGGCGGAGAAATGGGCCAACCCCGCCTCCGGGCTGGAATAGCGCAGGTACTCGTCGCGCTTCTCCTCCGCCTCGGCCTTGGTGCGGCCCGGCACCACGGCGATGCCCACGAAAACCTTGACGTCCTCGGGCCGCCTTCCGGCACGCTCGGCCTCCGCGCGGATGGCGCGCACGGCGGTCCGCGCCGTCGCCTTGTCGCGGGCGGAGATGAAGACGCATTCCGCATGCCGGCCCGCGAAGGCGCGGCCGCGTAGCGAGGTTCCGGCCTGGTAGAGCACTGGCGTGCGCTGGAGCGAGGGCTCCGCGAGGTGATATCCGCCGATATCGAAGAACTCGCCGTGGTGGTCGACAGGCCGGATCTTCGCCGCATCGGCGAACACGCGGGCGGCGCGGTCGCGGCGGACGGCATCGTCGTCCCAGCTGCCCTCCCAGAGCTTGTACAGCACCTCGAGATATTCCTCGGCATAGTCATAGCGCCGGTCATGCTCGGGAAGCTGTCCGTCGCCCTTGCCGCGATGGGCGCTCTCCAGATAGCCGGTGACGATGTTCCAGCCGATGCGGCCCTGGGTCAGATGGTCGAGGGTCGAGAAGCGCCGGGCGAAGGTGTAGGGCGCCTCGTTGTGCACGTTCACCGTGATGCCGAAGCCGAGGTTCTGCGTCACCGCCGCCATGGCGGAGACGAGCAGGATCGGGTCGTTCACCGGAAGCTGCACGCTTTCCCGCGCCGTCACGTCGATGCCGCCGCCATAGACGTCGTAAACGCCGATGATGTCGGCGATGAAGAGCCCGTCGAACAGCCCGCGTTCCAGCAGCTTGGCCTGATCCGTCCAATAGGCGAGGGTGTTGTAGTCGGGCGAGCGGTCGCGCGGGTGGGTCCAGAGCCCGTGGTTGATGTGCCCGACGCAGTTCATGTTGAAGGCGTTGAGCAGGATCTGTTTCTTCGCGGCCATCATAGCGCCCCGTGCCGGGGCGGAAGGCGCCCGTTGAGGTGGTAGGCACCGATCCAGTGATACTTCCAGCGTACCGGATCATGCAGCGTATGGGTCCGGACATTGCGCCAGTAGCGGTCGAGATCGTCCGCCCGGCCGGTGGCCGACGTGCCGCCGAGTTCCAGCAGCTTGTTGGCGGCCAAAAGCCCCGCCCGGTGGCTTCCCGCCCGCGCCTCGGCCACCGCGATGGAGGCGGCGGCGACGCTGGCCTCGTCGGGCGCTGCCTGCGCGGCGTCCACGTAGCGCCCCGCGCGTTCCAGCAGGGCATCGGCGGCGGCGAGCCGCACGCGCACATCGCCGATGGCATGGAGCGTCAGGGGATCCTCGCTGGCGCGTTCGACCTTGGCGTCGATCCAGGCCCGTGCACGTTCGCGCACGAAGGGCAGCGTCGCCGCGAAAGCCCCCTGTCCGATGCCGAGGTCGATGCCGGCGTGCAGGATCTGGGCGAAGGGACCGATGGCGGTCGGCCGGTCGAGGGACGCCTGGAACGGCACCACCCATTCGGGCTCCACCTTCACCCGCTCGAACAGGATCGAGCCGGAGCCGGTGACGCGCTGGCCGAAGCCGTCCCAGTCGTCGATGACGCTTACCCCCGCCGCATCGCGCGGGATGAAGACGAGATAGGCGACCTCGCGGCCGTGCTCCTCGGCGTTCACCAGTGTGGGGATGCGATGGGCGAAGAGCGAGCCGGTGCAATAGTATTTGCGCCCTTCCACGTACCAGCCGGCGGGATCGCGGACGAGCCGCGTGCGCCGGGTGTAGTCGCGCGCGCCGATCTCTGCGAGGGCATTGCCGAAGCGCTCGCCGGCCAGGACCCGCTCGTAGAGGAAGTGCTTCTGCGCCTCGGAGCCGCCGTTCCGCAGCACCTCGAGGGCGTAATAATGGTTCTGCGGGATCTGGCCCAGCGACCCGTCCGCCGCCGAGATGAGGGCGATCACCTGCGCCACGGTCGCGGCTTTCACGCCCGCGCCGCCGTACTCCTTCGGCACGGTGATGGCCCACAGGCCGGTCTGCGTGAAGCGTTCGATCTCCTCCCAGGGCAGCCGCCGCTCCAGATCGCGCCCGGCCGCGCCGGCGGCGAAGTCCGCGGCGAGTGCCCGGGCGGCCTCCAGCGCCTCGGCATCGGAGGCGATCCGCGGCACCGGGCTTGGCGGTGGGGCGATGCGGGTGATCGGCGTGGTGGCAGATATGGTGGCAGGTGTGGCGGGAAGGGTCATCGGCCTGCCTCTCAGTTCCATTGGTGGCGCGGGGGCAGGGCGCCGTTCAGCGTGTAATTGCCGAGCAGATGGTATTTCCAGCGCACCGGGTCATGGAGCGTGTGCACCCGCGCATCGCGCCAGAACCGCCCGAGGTTGTAGCCCTCGCGCGTGGCCGAGGATCCGGCGAGTTCGAGCAGCCGCTCCGAGGCCTCCAGCGCGATCTCGGTGGTCAGGATCTTGGCCTCCGCCACGGCGACCGAGGCTTCGGCCGAGCTTTCGGCCGTCACCGGCGCCGCCGCGATCCGGTCGAGCGTGCGGCCGGCGCGCGCCAGCACCTCCTCGGCGGCGTGCAGGTCAATCTCCAGCCGACCCACCTCGCCGATGATGTAGGGATCCTGCGTCGCGGTCTCGACCGTGAAGGGCCAGGCCCGGGTCTTCGTGCGCACGAAGTCGAGGGCGGCGGCCACCGCGCCGGCCGCGATCCCCGCATCGATGGCGGCCTGGATGAGCTGGGACTGCGGCCCGGCAAGGCCCGGCCGCGTGGCGAGGGGCGTCAGATCGATCAGCAGTTCCGCGTCGACGGGGGCCGCCTCGAAGATCACCGTGCCGCTTGCGGTGGTGGTCTGGCCGAAGCCTTCCCAGTCGTCCACGACCCGAACGCCCGGCGCGTCGCGTCGCACCCAGACGAACACCGGCCGCCCCGCCTCGTCCACGGCACGGGTCGGGATCCAGTGGGCGAACATTGATCCGGTCGAATAATAGCGCTGGCCGGTGAGCCTCAGGCCCGCGTCGGTGCGTGCCAGCTGCGTGGTCACGTGGGTGATGGCGCGGCCGTGCCGTTCCGGCCCGGCGTTGCCGATCCGGTGGCCGGCCAGGATGTCGGCGTAGATGCGCGCCTGCTGGCCGGGGCTCGCGGCCTCGCGCACCAGGCCGAGGACGCCGAACTGGTTCTGCGGGATCTGGGCCACCGACGCGTCGGCCGCAGCGAGGATGGCGAAGACGCGGGCCAGCGTCTCATTCGAGACCTCCGGCCCCCCGAACTGGCGCGGCACGGTTAACGCGCCGAGGCCGCTCGCGGTGAAAAGCTCGATCTCCTCCCAGGGCAGGATCCGGCCGCGATCCCGCGCGGAGGCGCCTTCGGCCAGTCGCGGGGCGAGCGCATGGGCGATCTCGATGGCCTCGGCATCGCAGGTGATCAGATGCGGGCGGGACGGCAGCGGCGGAAGCCGCTCCTGCGATCCATCGGGGCTCGTCTGGGTGAAGGGAGACGCCATCTCGCGCAATGCCTTGACAGGTAACAATGGTGACAAGTGACAATGGGCGCGGCGGTGGAACCAGGCCTGGAAACAGGCGCCGCGATCCTAAGATTGCCAATTTACATATATTGTCTATAGAAAAAGTGTTGTTAATTTGCCGCATCTGGGTGGCGCGACGCGCATGCCTCAACCGCGCCCACCGCTTGAAAAATGACGACCGCCGATGGGCGGGTGAACGGCTCAGGCAGGTCGTGTCGCGCAGATCCTCAGAGTTCCGAGGGCGACGTCGGCGGCACCGGAGGACGGCCGGAGGCGATGGCGGCGTCCAGCAGGTCGAGCCGGTCCTGCCCCCAGAAGGGTTCGCCGTTGTAGAAATAGAACGGCGCGCCGAACAGGTCGCGGTCGATGGCCTCCTTCGTGAGAGCCGCAGCGCGGTCGGCGTGAGCCTTGTCGTCGGCTGCGGCCAGCAGCGCGCGGCCGTCGAAGCCGGCCCGGTCGGCGAGCCCGACCAGGGTGTCGGGATCTTCGACGTTGAACTCGTCCGCCCAGACGGCCCTGAGGCCCAGGTGGGCGAAGGTGGCAAGGTCGCCGGCGCCGCCGGCTTTCACCACCTCCTGCGCCGCGAGGAAGAGCCGGTGCCCGCGGGCCGGATCGGCGGGATAGAATTTCGGATGGATGACCAGGGGGATGCCGCGGATGTCGCGCCAGCGCTTCATCTCCACGATGCGGTAGGCCTGCCGCTGCAGCGGGCGCTGCTTCACCGGCTTGCCCCCGCCCGAGGCGAACACCGCAAGCAGGTCGATAGGCTTGTAGTCAACTTCGATGTCGTGGCGCTTCACCAGGTCCTGGAAGGCCAGGCTGCCCACATAGGACCACAGCGAGATGAAGGAGAAATAGTATTCGACCTTGCGCTTGGGGCCGGACATGGTTGTTCCTCTCTGGAGCCGTTTTTCAGATGCCGAGATAGGCGCGGCGGACCGCCGGGTCGGCGGCGATCTCACCCACCGGCCCGCTGATGCCGGAGCACCCCTGGTCCAGCACGTGCGCGTAGTCGGCGAGGCCGAAGGCGATGGCCACGTCCTGCTCCACCACCAGCAGGCTGGTGCCGGCCGCGTTGATGGTCTTCAGCGCCGCCACCAGTTCCTCCACCACGGCCGGAGCGAGGCCCAGGGACAGCTCGTCGATGAGCAGCAGGCGCGGATCGGCCATCAGGCCTCGGGCGATGGCGCACATCTGCTGCTCGCCGCCGGAAAGGGTGGATGCATCCTGCCGGCGCCGCTCGGCGAGGCGGGGAAAGAGCGCGTATATGCGCTCCACGTCCGCGCGCACCTGCCGCCGGTCCGTGCGCGCATAGGCGCCGAGCAGCAGGTTGTCGTAGACCGAGAGCCCGGCGAACAGGCGCCGGCCTTCCGGCACCAGCACGAGGCCGCGCGCGACACGGCCGCGGGCATCGTCCGCGGTCACGTCCTGCCCGTCCAGGAGGATGGTGCCGCGGCGCGGCCGGAGCGTGCCCGCCAGGGTCTTGAGCAAGGTGGTCTTCCCCGCGCCGTTCGACCCCACGAGGGCGACGATGCTGCCGGCCGGCACCGTGATATGGGCCTGCCAGATCACCGCCACGTCGCCGTAGGACACCGCAAGGTCGCGCGCGTCCAGCAGCAGGGGAGCGGCGAGGGGCATAGGAGCGTCTTGGCCTGCGCTCATGGCCCCACCTCCCGCAGCCGGTCCGCATAGCCGCGGCCGAGATAGGCCTCCACCACCGTGCGGTCGGCCAGGACGTGATCCACCGGACCGTCAGCGATCAGCCGGCCCTGGTGCAGCACCACCACGCGGTGGCAGGCCTGCGTCACCACCTTCATCAGGTGCTCGATGACGAGGACGGTGATGCCCCGGGCGGCGATGGCGCGGATGAGGTCGAGGGCGTGGTCGATCTCCGCCGGGTTGAGGCCGGCATTCACCTCGTCGAGCAGCAGCAGGCGCGGGCGCTGGGCGAGGCTCTTGGCCAGCTCCAGCCGCTTGCGGCTGGCGAGCGTCAGGGTGGAGGCCTGCTTGTCCGCCTCGGCGGTGAGCCCGCAGAAGGCGAGCGCCTCCCGCGCGCCGTCCCGTGCCGCGCGCAGGGAGGGGGCGCCGCCGGCGAATAGCGCGGCGGCCGCCACGTTCTCCAGCACGGTCATCTGTGGGAAGGGCTGCACGATCTGGAAGGTGCGCGCCAGCCCCCGCCGGGCGATGCGGTCCGGCGTCAGCCCGTCGATCCGCCGTCCGTCGAAGGCGAGGCTGCCGGCATCCGGCTTCAGCACGCCGCTGACCACGTTGACGAGGGTGGTCTTGCCGGCGCCGTTGGGGCCGATGAGGCCGACCACCTCACCCGGATCAAGCCGGAGCGATACGTCATCGAGCGCCACGAGACCGCGGAAGCTCTTGCGGATATTGGTGATTTCGAGGAGCGCCATCAGCTTCGCGTCCCCGGTGCGGCGCGCGGTGCGATGATCCCGCGCCAGCGGATGGATTTCAGCCCATCCGGCAGGAACAGCACCAGCGCCACCACCAGCAGGCCGAGGAGGCCGGCATGGAAGGAGAGCAGGTTACGCCACAGCAGCTCTTCGGACGCGAGGAAGACAAAGGCGCCCACCACCGGCCCCATCACCGTTCCCGCCCCACCCAGCAGCGCCATCAGGATGGGCTTCACCGACAGGGAAACGTCGTAGACGTCGCTCGGATCGATATAGGTGACCCAGGAGGCGTAGACGCCGCCGGCTGCCCCGGCCAGCAGCCCGGACAAGGCGAAGGCCGCGACCTTCGCGCGCCGGGTATCGATGCCGATGATCTGCGCCGCATCCTCGTTCTGGGCGATGCAGCGCACGGCGACACCGAGGCGGGAGCGGTCCACGGCGACGGTGATGCCGAGCGCGATCAGTGCAAGCCCCACCATGACCCAGAAATAGAACTGGGCCTGCGCCGCCACGCTGCCGCCGACCAGCGGCAGGTTCAGCCCCATGCCGCCGCCGGTGAGGCTGGTCCAGGAATTGGTGACCTCGCGCAGCACGTCGGCCACCACGAGGCTGGCGATGGCGAAGTAATGCCCGCGCAGGTGCAGGATGGCGAGGCCCAGGAGGCCGGCGAACAGGAAGGGCACGAGGCCGCCCGTCGCCCAGGCAAGCGGCAGCGGCAGGCCGGAGGTCTGGGCGATGGCGGTGGCATAGGCGCCGAGGCCGAAGAAGGCGGCCGTGGCGAAGGAGGGATAGCCGGTATAGCCGCCCACCAGGTTCCAGGAGAGGCCGAGGGCGCAATACATGGCGAAGGTGGTGGCAAGCCGCAGCAGGTAGGTGTCTGCGAACAGGCCGACCGCCGCGAGGGCCGCCACGCCGGCGGCAATGCCGCCGAGAAGACGCGGGTTCATTCAAAGCCCCTTCGCCCGATGAGGCCCTGCGGGCGCACCATGAGCAGCAGGATGAGAGCGACGAAGGAGAGGGTGCCGGCATGCTCCGGCCCGAGGGTGAGCGCGCCGAAGCTCTCCAGCAGCCCGAGGGAGAAGCCGCCGACGATCACCCCCGGCACGCTGCCGAGCCCGCCCAGCACGCAGATGACGAAGGCCTTGCCGAGATAGACCCCCGACGCGAGCGGCGAGATGGGGAAGATGGCGCTGAGCAGCGCCCCCGCCACCCCGGCCATGAAGGCGCCGAGGCCGAAGGCCACCGCATAGGTGGCGCGCACGTCGATGCCCATCAGCTCGGCGGCGCCGCGATCCATGCGCACCGCCACGATGGCGCGGCCGAGCTGGGTGGTCCGCAGCAGCACCCACAGGCCGGCCACCACCAGCAGGCCGAGGCCGGTGGCATAGAGGCGGTCCTTCGGCACGATCACCGGGCCGAGGTCGAGCAGGCCGGCGGGCGGGGTGAGTATGACCTTCTTATAGTCGGCGCTGAACAGCTCGATCATCAGATTGTCGAGGAACAGGTTGAGGCCGAAGGTGAGCAGCAGGCTCATGAGCACCGGGCGGCCCATCACGCGGTTCACCACCGCGGTCTGGATGAGGAAGCCGAGGCCGAACAGCGCCAGCCCCGCCACCGGGGCGAACACGAACGGGCTGATGCCGAAGGCGGCATGGGCGAAGAAGGCAAGGTACGCGCCCAGGACCACCAGCGATCCGTGCAGGATGTTGATGACGTTGAGCACGCCCCAGACCAGCGAGAAGCCGGCCGCGATGCACGCATAGAGCCCGCCGAGGGCGAGCCCGTTGGCGAGGACCTGAAGCCAGAGCATGGGTTCGATCCGGAAAGGGGAGGGCGTCACGGGCACCGGCGGTTTCACGCCGGCCGATGCCCGTATCGCCTGAAAACACATTGCGACTGCGCTGCTCGACGCGCCGGCCCTGGCAAGCAGGGGGCTGGCGCGTCGGGCCGGGCGCGGGCGGCCCCGTCAGTCGCGGATGCCGGTGTTGAAGGGAGCGGAGGCGAGGCTCTCGGGCAGCACCACTTCCACCTTGCCGTTCTGGATCTGCAGCACCGGCGGCACATAGCTGTCGGCGATGCCGGTGGGCGAGAAGGAGATGGGGGCAAAGAAGGTCTTGAAGCCACCCTTCTGAAGCTCCGCCCGCACCTTGGCGCGATCAGTGGAGCCGGCGCGCTCGATGGCGGACTGCAGCACCACGCCCACCGCGGCGCCCGAGGCCTGGGTGAAGTCCGGCTCGCTGCCGTACTTCGCCTTGAAGGCGTCCACGAAGGCCTTGCTGGAGCCGAACACGTCCTCGCTCTGGTAGTTCACGGCGGGGTGGAACCAGCTCGCGGTGGTGACATTCTCGGCCAGCGGCCCCACCGCCTCGATCCACTCCTTGTAGGCCGGGCCGTTGATGAGGGTGAGCACCTTGGCGCCGATCCGCAGGTCGCCGGCCTGCTTGCGCACCAGGATCAGGTCGTTGATGTAGCCGGTGGCGATGATCCAGTCGGGCTTGGCCGCGCGCAGCTGGGCGAGGGCGGCCGAATGGTCGAGGGTGCCAATGGGGTATTTCTCGAAGAACACCACCTCGAAGCCGCGTTTCTTCGCACTCTTCTCGAACTCGTTGGCGAGGGAGAGCGGGTAGAGGTCGTTGCGGGCGAGGATGGCGACGCGCTTCACCTCCGGCACCTTGGTCTTCACCAGTTCCGCGAGAGGCTCGGAGAAGGTGGAGTTGTCGGTGTAGACGCCGAACAGGTTCTTGTAGCCCTGGTCGAACACCTCGGCTGAAGAGGCGGAGGAGGCGATGAGCGGGATCTGGTTCTTCTCCGCCACTGCGCTCACCGCCTTGGTGGCGCCGGAGCCGAAGGGCGAGAACAGGAAGTCCACCTTGTCGTCGGCAATCAGCTTCTCGGCAAGCTGCACCGCCTTGGGGGTGGCCGACTGGTAATCGTAATAGACCAGCTCCACCTTGAGGCGCTTGTCGCCAGCCTTGACGCCGCCGGCGGCGTTCACCTTCTCCTGCCACAGCTCGTAGCCCTGGCGCAGCTTCGCGCCCTCAGGCGCCAGCGCTCCGGTGACCGGAAGCGGGGCGCCGATCCTGAGCACCTCCTGAGCCTGTGCCGCCGTCACCACGGACAGGGCCGCCACGGCGGCGAGAACCGCAAATTTCATCTGGTCCATCTCCTGATTTGAAGAGACGCCGAGGCGAACGGGCGGACATCCGGCCGGGACGCTCGACGTGAGAATGGCGCTGGAGACTGCGGCGGTGGATTCGATGTCGCCACAATTCAATAAAACCTATAGATATTATGTTTAATGTGTCAATCCCCGCGATCTGGTAGTGAAATCGGCTTTCACCAATCCCCGGTGGTTGCGACCGGGCGCGCGGTGACGCTCCCGCCCGGCCAGCATCCGCGAGGTGCGCGCAGGCTCGCCGCACCGATGCTCCGGCTCAGCCCGCAGCGGGAGCGGGCGGCAGCAACGCTGCCTCGAACAGCGCCAGGGTGCGCGCGTGGGCGCGTTCGGCGGCATCTTCCACATGGGGCGGATAACCGTTGCGGGCGAAGCCGTGGCCGGTGTCCGCATAGCGGTGGAAGCCGACGTGCGGCACCTGCGCATAGATCTGCTCGACGGCGGCAACGGTTTCGGTCGGGACCCACGGATCGGTGGCGCCGAAATGAATAGTGGTCGGTACGGCGAGCTTCGGCAGTTCGTCGAGATGGCGTTCGAGCTTCACCGCATAGAAGGCCGATACCCCGTCAACCGGCTCGCGGATGCCGGCGAGCAGGGCGAGGCGTCCGCCGAGGCAGAAGCCGATGACGCCCACCTTCGCGCCCTCGCCGAGACGCTCGCGCAATGCCCGTGCCGCCGGCCCCACATCGCTGACGACCCCATCGACATCGACCGCCTCGCCCTGCGCCCGGGCGCGCTCGACCTGGTCGTAGTCGAGATGCACGCCCGGCTGCTGGCGCCAGAACAGGTCGGGCACCAGCACGGTGTAGCCGGCCTTGGCGTAGCGAGCGGCGATGCCCTGCACCCACGCATTGACGTTGTAGACCTCGGGCAGAATCACCAGCCCCGCCCCATTCGGCTGGTCGGGAGGTGCCAGGAATGCCTCGAACGGGTGTCCGTCCTTACTTTGCAACTCAGTGAATCCATTACTCATTCGCGATCTCCGGAACGGCTGCCGGCGGTGGCTGAAAACCGCCGGGTCCAGCTTGACTATAGTTTATTTATAGTTTTAGTAGATTAAATAGTCGATGGAGATGCCCCAGATGCCACCGCTTTCCCGCCGGGTCGTTCTGGCCGGCACCGCAGCGCTCGGCGCCGCGGCGCTTGCCCCACGCGCCTTCGCCCAGGAGACCTTGAAGATCGGCGTGCTCGGCACCCTCACCGGTCCCGGCGCACCGTGGGGGCTTGCCATCGACGGTGGCGCGCGCATCGCGGCGAAGGAAGTGAACGACAGGGGCGGGCTGAAGATCGGTGACAAGTACTACGCCATCGAGATCGTCGCCTATGACGACCAGTACAAGGCGGCCAATGCGGTCACGGCGGTGAACCGCCTGATCGAGGTGGACGGGGTGCGGTTCATCCTCGGCCCCATCGCCTCGGCCTCCACCCTCGCCATCAAGTCGCTCACCGAGAAGGAGAAGGTGCTGCTGTTCACGGCGAGCTGGTCCAGCGCCATCCTGAAGGACGCCGACTATGTCTACCGGGTGGGGCCGACCACGCAGGAGTTCGCCTCGGCCACCGTGGCCTGGGTCAAGGCCAACCGGCCGCAGGTGAAGCGGGTCGCCACCATCTCGGCCAATGACGAGACCGGCTGGAACAGCCAGCGGGTGCAGAAGGAAGCCTACACCAAGGCCGGCTTCGAGATCGTCGCCGCCGAGCATTTCGAGCGCCAGCAGACCGACTTCCGCCCGCTCGTCACCAAGCTGCTCGCGGCCAATCCCGACAGCATCGAGCTGGACACCACGCCGCCCGCCACCTCGGGCCTCATCATCCGGCAGGCGCGCGAACAGGGCTATCGCGGGATCTTCACCAAGTTCGGCGGCTTCGACGTGGCCGAGATCGTCCGCACCGGCGGGGCGGAGAATGTGGAGGGCGTGGTCGGCATCCTCCAGGCCGACCCGGAGAGCCCCGAGTGGGCGCGGCTCAAGACCGCCTTCGCCCAGTTCCATAGGAATGAGATGGGCGACTACACGTTCCTGTTCTACGACGCCGCGCGGCTGCTGTTCTCCGCCCTGGAGAAGGCCGGCCGCACCGACGCCGATGCCGTCGTCGCAGCGCTCGCCGCCCAATCACCGTTCCCAGGCACGGTGGGCGAGCTGCACTGGGGCGGACGCGAAACCTACGGCGTGGCCCACCAGCTCTACACGCCCTTGTTCTTCCTCGAGATCGCCAACGGTAGCGGCCGGGTGATCGGCAAGGCCGCTCTGTCCTGAGGCCGCGCGCCGGACCGGGCGCGGCAGATCCCCTGCCATTACACACAGATCATCCCGCTCCCGCCGCCGCGGGGCACCCGCCCGAGTACGAGCCCCGCGATGTTCCAGCAGTTCCTCGTGATGTCGATGCTCTCGGCGGCGATCCTGATGCTCGTTGCACTTGGATTCACGCTCATTTTCGGCATCATGCGGGTGGTGAACTTCGCCCACGGCGAGTTCGTCATGATCGGCGCCTATGGTGTCTATGTGGGCCAGGCTCTGCTGGGCCTGAACTACTTCGCGGCACTGCCCCTGGCGGCGCTCGGCGCCGGTCTCCTGGGGGTTGCGAGCGAGCGGGCCATCTTCCGCCGGTTCGGCGGCGACGAGCTTGGCGGCATGATTGCGGCGCTGGCGCTGGCGGTGATCATCAAGGGCGCCGTGACCGTGATCTTCGGGGTTGAGGGGCCTCCCATCAACCGGCCCATCTCGGGCGCGATCCGCCTCGGCTCCGCCGTGCTGCCCAAGGACCAGCTCTTCGCCGCCGGCGCCGCCTTCCTCCTGGTCCTCGCCACCTATCTCCTGCTCCACCACTCCCGCCTCGGGCTCGCCATGCGGGCGGTGGCGCAGGAGCCGGAAAACGCGCGCCTCCAGGGCATCGCACCCTGGCGCATCTATCCCGCCGCCTTCGGCATCGGATGCCTTCTGGCGGGCTTTGCCGGCGCCCTCATCGCCCCGCTGTATTCGGTGGAGCCCTATATGGGCGACAGCGCGCTCATGAAGGCGTTCGTGGTGGTGGTGCTGGGCGGGCTCGGCAGCATCCCGGGCGCCATCGTCGCCGCCCTCCTGCTCGGCGCCATCGATGCCGGCATCTCACTGCTCTACGACGCGACGGCGGCGGCGCTCGCCTCCTTCGTTGCGGTGATCCTGCTGCTGCTGGTCCGGCCCGCTGGCCTCATGGGGCGGGCCTGATGGCATTGCCGCTCCCGGCAGGGATATCCGCGCCCGTGGTCTCTGCAGCCGTGACCTGGGCCGGCTTCGCGCTTCTTGCCGCGATCCCGGTGATGGCGGGCAATTCCTTCGTCTATCACGTGGCGATCCTCGTCGGTATCGAGGGGCTGCTGGCGCTCAGCATCCATCTCATGCTGCGGATCGGCCAGCTTTCCCTTGCCCAGGCGGGTCTCATGGGGCTCGGGGCCTATGCGTCCGCGCTGCTGACGCGGGATCTCGGCGCGCCGTTCCTTGTCGGCCTGCTCGCCGCCGTGCTCGCCCCGGCCCTGGCGGCGGCGGCCGTCGGCACGGTGGCGTTGCGTATCAAGGGGGTGCATTTCGCCCTCCTCACCTTCGTGCTCGGCGAGGCCATCGTGCTGGTCTTCGTCGAGTTCGTGGTCCCGTTCGGCGGCAACAACGGGCTGATGAAAATCCCGGCCGCCGCCATCGGCCCGTTCCTCCTCAAGGCGCGTCCGGCGTATTACGCGCTGGTGGTGGCGGTGCTGGCGGGTGCTCTGCTCGTCTCCCAGCGCCTCCTCGGCGGGCGTTCCGGGGAGGTCATCCATGGCCTCCTCCACAATGAGCCGCTGGTGCAGTCCCTGGGCATCGATGTCCTCAGCTGGCGCCGGCTGATCTTCTCCGTCGCCGGTGGCATCGCTGGGGCGGCGGGCTGCCTCTATGCCCACTACCTCTCCTACATCTCGCCGGAGGCCTTCAACGTCTCCACGGCCGTGAACGCCCTCACCATGAACGTGGTGGGCGGAGTGAGCGTGCTGGCGGGGCCGATATTGGGCGCGGTGCTGCTGGTGCCCTTGCCGGAGTTGTTCCGCTCCGCGGTGCTCTACCAGCAGCTCCTGAACGGCCTCGCGCTGCTCGGCCTGATGGTGTTCTTCCGCCACGGGCTCGCCGGCCTCGTGCGGCGGAGGCAGCCTTGAGTGTGGAGCTGCGTGCGGAGCTGCGCCTATCCAACATCAGCCGCCGTTTCGGCGGCCTCGCCGCGGTCAGTGATGTATCTTTGGTGATCCCGGAGGGCCAGATCACCGGCCTCATCGGCCCCAACGGTGCCGGCAAGACCACGCTGTTCAACCTGGTCACCGGCACGCTGCGTCCCACATCGGGGCAAATTCATTTCGGCGGCGCGCGCATCGACGGCCGCGACCCGGGGGATGTGGCGCGGCGCGGCCTCGTGCGCAGCTTCCAGTCGCCCATGGTGCTGCCCGGCCTCACGGTGGCCGGGCATCTGCGCCGCGCCGCCCTGTTCCATGCGGCTGGTCGCCCCCGCGACCTGCTGCGCCGTCGCAGTCAGCGCGCGGCCGAGGCGGCCGCCGATACCCTCACCGAGGAGCTTCTCGCCTTCTGCGGGCTCGGTGCCCACGCGGCGCAGGAGGCCAGCGCCCTCGCCTACGGCCTCCAGAAAGTGCTGGGCCTCGCCATGGCGCTTGCGGCCCGCCCCCGCCTGCTGCTGGCCGATGAGCCCGCCGCCGGCCTCAATGGCGCCGAGACCGCCCATATGGAAACCCTGCTGCGGGCGATCCGCGCCGAGCGCGGCGTTTCGCTGGTGGTCATCGAGCACGATCTGCCCATGGTGATGCGCCTGTGCGAGCGCATCGTCGTTCTCGCCCAGGGAGAGGTGATCGCGGACGGGCCGCCCGGCGCGGTGCGGCACGACCCCGCCTTCATCGCCGCCTATCTCGGGAGCGACGCCCATGCGGCTTGAACTCTCCGGCGTCAGCGTGCGCTATGGCGGCATAGCGGCCCTGAGCGAGGTCTCCCTCACCGTGCGCTCGGCCTCCGTGGCGGCGATCATCGGCGCGAACGGGGCTGGCAAGTCCACGCTGCTGCGTGCCGTCATGGGCCTCACAACCCTCGCTGCCGGTCGCATCCTCGTGGACGACAGGCCGGTGGATGCCCTCGCCACCGAGGCGCGGGTGGGGCTGGGCATGGCGCTCTCGCCGGAAGGCCGCCGCCTGTTCGGCGAGATGAGCGTCCACGACAACCTGCGCACCGGCGCTTATGGCCGGCGCGACCGGGGGGGCATCGGCGCCGACCTCGCGCGGGTCTATGACCTGTTTCCCCAGATCGGGCGGCGCCGAAACAGCATCGCGCGCACCCTGTCCGGCGGCGAGCAGCAGATGTGCGCCATCGGGCGGGCGCTCATGGCGCGCCCGCGCCTCCTGCTGCTGGATGAGCCTTCCCTCGGACTTGCGCCGGCCATCGTCCAGGACATGGCCCGGGCGATCCGCGCCATCGCCGAGGAGGGGGTGACGGTGGTGCTGGTGGAGCAGAATTCCCGCCTCGCCCTGTCGCTCGCCGGCGACGGCCACGTGCTCGCCTCCGGCCGCCTCGTGCGCTCGGCACCGGCGGCGGAACTGCTGGCCGACCCGGAACTCCACCGCGCCTATCTCGGCGACGATCCCCGCTTCCTGCCTGCGGAAGAGTGACCCTTTCCGGTGAACCCGGCGCCGCCATGTCTTCACCGCGCCGGGGCTGGCTCCAGGGCGGCGATGATTTCGATGCCCAGTGAATAGGCGGGCACGCCACCGGTGATGAAGGCCGTCTCGACCACGCCGAGCAGTTCATCGACGGTCGCGCCGGCCTTGAGGGCGGCCTGGGCATGGTGCTCCGCCGCGGGCTTCTTGCCGAGCGCGACCAACTGCCCGAACTGGACCAGCTGCTGCACCTTGATGCCGAGGCTGTTCTCGTGGATCGCCTTGATCCGCAGATCCTCGATGAGTCGCACCAGATCGGTGCGGCCGAGGCGGTCCGTCACCTCCCAGCGCCGGTGCGCGTTTTCCGAAACGTCGCCGAACAGGGCGATGTAGTTGGCGTCGTAGCGATCGCGCTCCGACGGGGTGAGGGCGGTGCCGGCATCCTGGGCGGGCGATGAAGCGAGAGCTTGCACGGACATGGAGGTCTCCTTTCAGGGCAGGGCAGACGGTGGAAGCCGGAGCCCGGACGTGACGCGCCGGTTCGGCATAAGGACCGGGACCGAGGGCCGGCACGCGGCTTGGCTCGCGCGCCGGCGCCGCGTCAGTTCGTCGGGGCCTTGTCGCCGCTCACGATCTGCTCGGCGAAGTGGCCGTCGACCACGGTCGCGAAGTCCACGGGACGAGGATAGAAGCCAGCCGTCACCAGCTTTCCGGTGGCCACGATCTCCTTGTCGAAGCCAGGGCTGCCGGGATTGACCGGGATCAGCGTCACCGCCTTGGCGCGGGCCGCGTTCAGCGCGTCCTTCTGCGACAATTGCTGGGTCTTCACATAGGATTTGGCCACATCCTCGGGGCGGGCGGACGCCCACCGCAGATACTTCGCCAGCCGGTTGAGGAAGTCGCCGATGGCGGCGCCGAGCTTGGGGTCCTCGATGGCCGCCGTGCGGCCGGTCACCGAGACATAGCCGGGGAAGCCCACGTCGATGTCGCGGGCGATCTCCACCAGCGTTCCGTCGGCGAGCGCGTCCGCCACCCGCGCGCGGGTGACCGGAGCGGCGTTCACCGCTCCGGCGATAAGAGCCGTGGAGGTGGCGTCATAGGTGAGCAGGCGCACCTGCACGTCTTTCGTCGTCAGGCCCGCAGCATGCAGGCCGAGCAGGGCCAGCGCATTGATGTTGCCGCCTTCGTTGTAGGCGTATGTCTTGCCCTTGAGGTCCGCGAGCGTCTTGATGCCGGCGTCCTTATGGGCGGCGATCAAGCTGTTGGAGAATTTCTCCTCGTCCAGCGGCTTCAGAAGCGCGATCACCTTGATGGGGGCGTTCTGCGCGGTCCAGTTCTGCCGGTCCTCGGCGGATGCCTTGGCCGGCGCGGTGTCGCTGAGGCCCCACGAAATGTCGATGGCGTTGCCGCCCAGCGCCTGCACGGTCGGCCCCGCCCCGTTGAGGCGCGCCCACTGGATCTTGTAGGGCGTGCCTTTGAGGAAGTCGGTGGCCTCGATCGCATCGCGGGTCACGTCCTCGAAGATGCCGATGCGCAGCGTGACGCTGGAGAGATCCAGCGGCTCGGCGGCTTTGGCGGAAGAGAGGGGAGCCGTGAGGCTGCCGGCGAAAACGCCGGCAAGGGCGACAGCCAGAACGCGGCGGCGCGAGACGCGGATGGGCCGGGAAGACGCGGTGCTCATGGATCGGTCCTTGTGGGCAGTGAGGGACGAAGGGGGCGGGTGAATCAGACTGCGCGGGGGCCCGCGCTCGGATGCGGGGCCTGCTCGCGGCCGAGCGGATCCACGCCCAGCTCGGCATAGAGGCGGGACCTGAGGCGAGCGCCGGCCGCAATTGTGCTGTCGCGGGCCTCGCCGACGATGACGTCGAGGGTCAGCCGGCGTTCGCGCAGCACGAGGACGCGGTCGGCGAGGCGGACGGCCTCGTCCACGTCGTGGGTGACGAGGAGCGTGCCGGGGTGATGGCGTCCGCACAGGCGCCGCACCAGGTCCTGCATCTTGAGGCGCGTCAGCGCATCGAGGGCGGCGAACGGCTCGTCGAGCAGCAGCAGGGCCGGCTCCAGGACCAGCGCGCGGGCGAGGGCCACGCGTTGCGCCTCGCCGCCGGAGAGGGTTACCGGCCAGGCATCGGCATGGGCGGCAAGGCCCACCTCGGCAAGGGCGTCGAGAGCGACCTGCCGGTGCTGGCGGCGGCGCGGTATGCCCATGAGCACGTTGCGCCACACCGGCTGGGAGGGCACCAGACGCGGCTCCTGGAACACCGCCGCCCGCGGCGTCGCCACCTCGCCCGCGCCGGCGTCGAGGGTGTCGAGGCCGAGAAGGATGCGCAGCAGGGTCGTCTTGCCGGAGCCCGAGGCGCCGAGCAGGGCCACGAATTCGCCGCGGCGGATGGACAGGTCCACGTTCTCGAACAACAGGCGCCCGCCGAAGCCTTTGGTGGCGCCGCTTATGACGACTGCGTCCTCGCGGTGCACAGAGGTTGGCGCGAGGGGTGAAGTGAGGGGCGTGACGACGGCCTGGTTCATGGCTCAGCGCGCCTTCTCGAGGATGGTGCGGTGCCAGGGCAAAAGGCGGTCCTGCGCGGTGCGGATCAGGAAATCCACGAACAGCCCCAGCACCGAATAGAGCAGCACCACGCCGAGGATGATGTCGGTGCGCAGCGAGGCGCGGGGATTGAGCGCGAGATAGCCGATGCCCGATGTGGCGTTCACCTGCTCGGCCGCCACCAGCGACAGCAGCGCCACGCCCATGGCATAGCGGATGCCCACCATGATGGACGGCAGCGCCAGCGGCGCGACGATCTGCGTCGCGATGGCCGAGCGGCTCATGCCGAACACCGTCGCCGCCTCGATGATCTTGGGGTCGACGTTGCGCACGCCGGAGAAGGTGTTGAGATAGACCGGAAATATGCAGGCGAGGGCGATGAGCAGGATCTTCGGCTCCTCGTCCACGCCGAACCAGATGACGAACAGCGGGATGACCGCCAGGAACGGCACCATCCGCAACATCTGCAGCAGGGCGTCATAGGCCCGCTCGCCGGCCCGCGAGAGCCCGGCGACCACGCCGAGCAGCAGCCCGAGGCCGCCGCCGAGGAGGAAGCCCAGGCCGGCGCGCTTGAAGGAGGCGACGAGGCTTTCCCACAGCACGCCCGAGGCCGTCAGTTCCACCAGCGTCTGCGCCACGGTGAGCGGGGATTCCAGCGTGCGCGGACCGACGAAGCCGAACGAGCACGCCCCCTGCCAGATCAGCAGCAGCACGATGGGCAGGAGCAGGCGCGAGGCATCGGCGCTCACCAGCCGGATCCGGCCTTCGCGCGGCTTGGGCGTGAGCTTC
The DNA here is from genome assembly GCF_008364685.1 of Xanthobacter oligotrophicus. Taxonomy (GTDB): domain Bacteria; phylum Pseudomonadota; class Alphaproteobacteria; order Rhizobiales; family Xanthobacteraceae; genus Xanthobacter; species Xanthobacter oligotrophicus. The sequence continues at coordinate 97,270 of NZ_VTTL01000014.1, read as the reverse complement.
AGGGCGAGGCGTCCCGGTGCGGGATGTCGCGCGTCGGTGAAGGTTTCGACGGTCATGGGCTCTCACGTTGGGCGAGCGGCGGCTGGCGGAGTTCCACGTTCTCGACGAGCGCACGATCCGGGATCTGAAGCGCCGCGGCTTGATGCGATGCGCCCCGGAGCCTGCGCCCGCAGACGGGTGCCGAGGCACGGTGGCGCCCCTTTCGCCTTCGACGTTTCACGCCTTGAGTGCTCAAGCTGACGACCGTTTTGCCATTAATCAATAATATCGATAAAAATAATATATAAAAGGTGACCGATCTCGGCTAAATGACCATCTGCGCTCTCCGGCTTCCACCGTCACCGCGCATCCGGTGGCGCCGGCTGAGTGGGCCAACCACTTCGTCTGACATGGGAGAAACAATGATGGGCAAGATTGAACGGACACCGGACGCCTCCACCGCGACGCCGGCGGCGAGCATCGGCTCTCCTGAGCTGCAGGCCTTCATCGTGGCCGTGGCCAAGGGAACCGCGGCCCGCGATGCCGGCGAGCTGCCCACTCGCGAAGTGATCGACCGAGCCCGCGGCATTCGTCTCGGCGCCCTGCGCCTCGGACGGGAGGAGGGCGGGGGCGGCGCCTCGCTGCCGGATCTGTTCGCGCTGGTGATCGATCTCGCGCAGGCCGACCCGAACGTCCCCCACATCCTGCGCAATCACTTCGCCTTCGTGGAAACCGCGCTGCGTACCCGGCGCAATGTCAAATACAGCCGCTGGCTCGACCATGTGCGCGCCGGCCGCTTCGTCGGCCTGGGCGCCAGCGAACTCGGCATCCCCAACATCGGCAGCGGGCGGGGCGAGACACGGCTTGAGGAGCGCGACGGGCAATTCGTCCTCAATGGCACGAAATATTACAGCACGGGCAATTTCTATTCGGATTTCATCTTCGTGAACGCATCGACGCCCGATGGCCGGCCGGTCTCGGCGCTGGTGCCCACCGATGCGCCCGGTGTGAGCGTGGATGACGACTGGGACGGCATCGGCCAGCAGCGCACCGCGAGCGGCACCAGTGTGTTCAAGGATGTGGCGGTGGATCGGGACGCGGTGATCTTCACTGCTGAGGAAGACCTCAAGCTGCCGTACTTCGCCACATTCCAACAGCTCTATCTCACCGCCATCGTCGCCGGCATCGTCCGCAACGTGGTGGATGATGCCGCCGCGCTGGTGAAGCGGCGCGACCGCAATTTCTACCATGCCGTCGAGGCGCAACCGGCTGCCGATCCGCTCCTGCAGCAATCCATCGGCCGGCTGGCCAGCATCGCCTACGTCGCGGAGGCTGCGGTTCTGCGCGCTGCCGAAGCACTGGGCGCCGCATACCAGAGCGCAATCGACGGGGAGCCCGATGCGGATCTCTTCGAGGAAGCGGCCCTACGCGCCGCGAAGGCGAAGGTGGTGATCGACGACCTAGCCCTCGGCGCCGCGACGCAGCTGTTCGAGGTCGGCGGCGCCTCGGCGGCCCGTCAGCGCGAACGGCTCGACCGGCACTGGCGCAACATCCGCACCATCACCGCGCACAATCCGGTGTCCTACAAGGCCCGCGCCATTGGAAACCGCCTGCTGAATGGCGTCCCCCTGCCCAACGCCGCCTTCTTCTGAGGCCAGCGATGTCGTATCGCCGGAACAGGCTGTCCGAGCCGTGATCGCGTTCTCGCCGGAGCCGGCCAGGGTGCGATCATCGGCGGGAATTGCCCACCTTTGCCGACATGGCCTTGACCGCGCGGTGCAGGAGCACGCGGATCGCGATGGGGGACAGGCCCGAGCGCAGCGAGACTTCGGCCACCGACTGCCCTTCGATCTTCACCGTGCGCACGATGTCGCGGGAGCGTTGGGGCAGGCCGTCCAGGAGTCGCTCCAGGTCGAGCCGCGCGCTGGCAGGTGCCTCCTCGTCCGCTCCGGCGAGGTCCTCGATATCCTCCACCGGGCTCGACGCGCTCCGGCGCGCAGCCCGGAGATGGTCAATGAGCTTGTAGCGGGCGATGGCGAAGAACCAGGCCGCAAACGGCCGAAGCGGATCATAGGTGGCGCGGCGTTCGTGGATGGCGATCAGCGTGTCCTGAACCAGATCTTCCACTGACGCATCCCGGCCGAGTCGGCGCGCGAAATAGCTGCGGAGGGTCGCCGCCAAGGCCTTCAGGAGGGCGCGATAGGCTGCCTCGTCGCCCGCTTGGGCGGCGATCATCAGGGCGTCGAGTGGCGGGTTTGGCGCCGACACGTCCATCTCCGCTTCAGATCCGCGTACGACGAGACCCCTGCAGCCTCCGGGCCGCAGGAGATTGTCGCTTGGCCCAACGATCGAACTTATTCTAGATCGATCGCCCTAAAACACAAGCGGGCCATGGCCAATGAAAGGCGCGGTCGGGCCTTACCACCGCAGCAGGCGAGGCCCCAGAAGCGCACCGAGCACACCCGTGAGAGCAATGCCCGCGCCGTACCACAAGGTGACGAAGGGCAGCGCCGTCTCATCGCAGGCGATCGCGTAGATGGCGGCCGAAAGCGCACCAGCCGTCACGCCGACGGCGGCGCCCGCAAGGCGCAGCCGTGTGGGGGCCATCTGGCGCATGGCATACATGCCGGCGGCCAGGATGGGCAGCGCGAGCAGCATGATGAGGGCGGTGCAATGGTCCAGCGTGTGCCCGAGGAGGAGCGGCCGCATGGCGTCCCGCGGCGCGGTGGCGAGCTGGACGCTCGCGAGCAGGGCCATGGTGCCTGCAACGGCGATCCCCACCGCATAGCCGCGACCGGCCGCGGCGCCCGGCCGGCCCAGACGGTCGACAGCCATCACCATCAGCCCGGCCACCGCGAGGCCGAACGGGAAGATGAGCTTGATCCAGAACGACGCGGTGGCGAGGGCCGAGGCCATGTCCGGGCGCAAGCCGAGCAGCGCCAGCATGGCCGCCGCGGACACCGCGCTTCCGACGGCGAACGCCAGGGCGAGCGTGCGGCGCACGGATGGGACGGGTGTGGCCGAAAGATCCCCCGCGAGAGCGTCGATCAGCGCATCCGTCGAGATGCCCTGTTGCCCTCCAGCGAAGCGCACGCCGTCGCGCATCGTGAACCCGCCTTCCAGTTCAGACCCGCGGCTGATGAAGAACGCCCATCGATGAGTCCCTCAAGCCACGCACCAAAGCGAAAATCATGTCAAATCATCCATCCGGGGTGCGGCGAAAGCAAGGACCGGCCCGTCGAGATGCGCTGACAAAATCAGGAGCATTCCAGCTTCGCGGCGCGCATGCGGTGGCTGCGCACCTTGTGCCGGTTGCCGCAGGCGGACATGGAGCACCAGCGCCGGGTCCCGTTCCGCGCGGTGTCGTAGAAGATCAGGCTGCATTCCGGGTTGGCGCAGTGCCGCAGGCGCGTGCTCTCGTGCTGGGCCGCGAAGTCCGCGAAGTCCGTAGCGATGGCCGCCAGCGGGTCCATGTCGCCCGCCTCTTGCTGCTCCACCCGAAGTCCGCCGTCGCGCCAGGAGAGCCGTGGCGGCGTCGCGCCCGCTGCCAGATATTGATTGACCAGATCCAGGTCCGAGGCGGCGGGACGGCTGCCTGTCTGCAACGCGTCGAACAGGCGCGAGAGGGCTGCCCGTAAGGCATGCACTTCCGCCAGGTCGACGCCAGCCGTGCCTTTGCGTCCCGCCCCCGCCTTCAGGCCGGCAGCGGCGAGCCATCTCGCCCATCCCTCAGGTGTCGCCAGAAAATCCCCCAGAGCCACCGGCGCGGAGTTTGCGAAATCGATCCAGAGGCGGCTGCCCAGAAAGGGCATGCCATCCCGGAAATCGCTGTCCTGCGGTGTGGTCAAGGCCCGCGCCCTTCCTCAACAGGCGCCTCAAGGGTCGCCGTAACCGGGAAGATAGTTCGTCACAGGTTTGGCGCAAGGCCGGAGTGAGCGAGACTGAAACTATTAAAAATAATTTGACAGGTTACAAATGACGTGTAACTCGTTTCGCGGCATCAAGCCAGTTACGAAAGGTTCCCCATGTTGAATGCGTTTCTCCAGGCCGTCCGTCCCGCTGCGGCCGGGTCTCTACCGGTGGCCGAGGTGTCCTATCGCCGGGCGGCGATCGGCGGCCTCGACATCTTCTATCGGGATGCGGGACCGGCCGACGCGCCGGTGATCGTGCTGCTGCACGGCTTCCCGTCCTCCTCCCACATGTTCCGCGATCTCATTCCCGCGCTGGCCGACCGCTATCGCGTGATCGCGCCGGACTATCCGGGCTTCGGCTATTCCAGTGCGCCGGCGCCCGAGGATTTCGCCTACAGCTTCGATGCCCTCGCGGACGTGGTGGAGCAGCTGCTCGCCGACCTCGGCGTGCGCCGTTACGTGCTTTACATGCAGGACTTTGGCGGACCCGTGGGCTTCCGCATCGCTGCCCATCATCCGGAGCGGGTCATCGGCCTGATCGTGCAGAATGCGGTGGCGAACCTGGAAGGCTTCGCCACCAGCGCGGCAGGCGCCTTCGCGCCCTATTGGGCCGACCGCAATAGCGAGACGGAAAAGCCCGTCCGCGGCTTCCTCACCGCCGAGACCACGCGCTTCCAGTATGAGCATGGCTCTTCCGCCCGCGCGGATCGCGTCAGCCCGGATGCCTGGCAGCATGACCAGGCGCTGCTGGACCGCCCCGGCAACGACCGGATCCAGTTGGAGCTGCTCTACCGCTACCAGGACAATGTGGGCGCCTATCCGCAGTGGCAGGCCTATCTGCGCGCCTACCAGCCGAGCATCCTCGTGACCTGGGGTGACAACGACCCCTTCTTCACCGCTGCCGGCCGCGACCTGTTCAAGGCGCTGGTGCCGGCCACCGAGGTGCACTCCTACGACGCCGGCCATTTCGCGCTGGAGACCCACGGGCCGGAGATCGCCGGCGCCATCCGCGCCTTCCTCGCCCGCGTGGCGCCGGCGGCCTGACGCCGTTCGCAAACGCCCTCACACATCGCCTGCCGCCGCGCTCGCCGATCCCGGCGCGGCGGCCCCCTGCCTCTCGCGGAGTCTTCCGATGCCTTCCCTGTCCCGCACACTGCTCGCCATCGGGGCGACGGCGCTCTGTCTCGGCCTGCCGCTCCCTGCCGCCCGTTCCGCCCCACCGGCTGGCGCGCCGGGAGCGTCGCAGCCTGTTCTTTCGCCCACGATCCATTATCGGTCGAAGACCATCGACGGCATCGACGTCTTCTATCGCGAGGCGGGACCTGCTGACGCGCCGGTGCTCCTGCTGCTGCATGGCTTTCCCTCGTCCTCGCACATGTTCCGCAACCTCATCCCGTTGCTGGCGGACCGCTACCGGGTGATCGCGCCCGACTATCCCGGCTTCGGCCACAGCGCCGTACCGGACCGCACCCGCTTTTCCTATGGGTTCGCCGCCTATGCCGGACTCGTGGACCGGCTGATGGGTGCGCTCCACGCCAGTTCGTATGCCCTCTATGTGATGGATTACGGCGCTCCCGTCGGCTACCGGCTGGCCCTCATGCATCCCGAGCGGGTGACCGCGCTGGTGGTGCAGAACGGCAACGCCTACGAAGAGGGCCTCAGCCCCTTCTGGACGCCGCTGAAGGCCTATTGGGCGGACGGCTCGCATGCGAACCGCAATGCCCTGCGTGCGGGGCTGACGCGAGAGGCGACACGCGCACAATACGTCAACGGCGTCTCGGATGTTTCAAGGGTCGATCTCGATACCTGGCTGGTAGACCAGGCCCTCCTCGACCGGCCGGGGGTGGACGAGATCATGCTCGACCTATTCAAGGACTACGCGAGCAATGTGGCGCTCTACCCCGCCTTCCACGCCTACTTCCGCGACCGTCACCCACCCACCCTCATCGTGTGGGGCGCCAACGACGAGATCTTTCCCCCCGCCGGGGCGCAGGCCTATCTGAAAGACCTGCCCAAGGCGGAACTGCATCTGCTCGACAGTGGGCATTTCGCTCTGGAGGACAAGGGCTCCGAAATCGCGTCGCTGATGCGTGATTTTATCGCCCGCTCCCTGCCGGTGAAGGGAGACCGGCCGGCCGCACGCTGAGCCACCCGACAAGGGCCGCCTGCACTGGGTGTGAAGGCGGCCCTTTGAGTTCAGCTGAGCGACCTCACCAGCGCAGCAGCTTCGGCCCCATGGCCCAGCCGAACACGGTGACGAGGGCGATGCCGGTGGCGTACCACACGCCCACATAGACCGGCGTGTCGTTGAGGCAATAGCCGGCATAGGCGAGGGCGCCGATGCCGCCCGCTACCAGTCCCAGAAGCGCCCCGCAATAGGGCAGTTCTGTCGGCGCCGCCTCGCGCAGGACCAGGGTCAGCAGCACCAGCGGGATGGCTGAGAGCAGCGGGATGGCCACCACGCACAGCCGCCATTCGCGGAACATGACCACCTCGTACCACCGGGACGGAGACAGCGACGCGAGCTCAACGCCTGCCGCGAACCAGACCAGCCCCAAAGGCACCAGCACAAACAGCAGCGTGCCCGACCGGGTGTTGCCTGCGCGTGCGGCGCGGCGCAGCCCGTAGAACGCAATCGCGACCACGGTGGCGAGAAAGCCGATCTTCAGGAAGAAGCCCGGCGTGCGGATCGCCTCCACGATGTCGGGACGCAGGCCGAGGGTGAGCATGCACACCAGCGCTGCCGCCGCCAGCGATCCGAACACGGCAAGCGCCACGATGCGGTCTTGCCGGCGGGGATCCACGGCCTCGACGCGGGTCGAGAGGAAATCGATGAGGTCATCGGTATTCATGAGCGTGCCTCCGAAAGCACGGCGGAGAGCCGCTTCATGCCGCGATGTATTCCGATCTTCACCGCCGCATCGGACATGCCGATCCGCGCGGCCGCTTCCGAGATGCTGAGGCCCTCGATCTTCACGTATTCGATGGGAAGGCGGAAATGCCGCGGCAGTGTCGCCAGCGCCCGATGCAGCTCGCGCGATGTATCCACGGCGGAGAACCCGTCATGCTCGTCGGCGAGATCATCCAACTCGTCGATCTGGACGTGGCGCAGGGCCCGGGCATTGGCCCTGAGATAATCGATGAGCTTGTAGCGCGCGATGCCGTAGGTCCAGGCCAGCACCGGCGAAGAGCCGTCATAGGTGTGGCGCTTGGTGTGGAGCACGAGAAGCGTGTCCTGCACCAGGTCCTCGGCCTCGTCCATGCCCGCGCCGGAGCGGCGGAGCCTGTTGCGGAAATAGCTGCGCAGGCGGCCGGACACGTGGTGCAGCAGCGCCCGGTGCGCTGCGGCGTCGCCGGTCTGGCTCGCCCGCATCAGCGCCTCGAGATCAGGTTCAGGACTTGTCATGAAGTTCCCCCTCATGCGGACGTCTTCGCCCCGGGGCGGTGGTGTGTTACGTCGCGTCGGATCACGAGACTGCGAGCGCGTCGGCCGGAAGCATCAGATGAGAGGGAAGACTTCCCCGTGGCTCGTTTTATTCCCTTTTTCTGGACTTATTTCCCGAGGCTCTGGTCAAAAACAGTTGACTAGATGAAAAATGATCATCTGTAACCTGAGCGGCAATATTTGCGGAAACCTCCATGTCAACGCTTTGAACATGGAGATTACATCATGCGTAAGTCGATCCTTTCCCTCGCGATCCTCGCCGGGGCTCTTGCCTTCACTGCCGCTGCCCGAGCCGACGACAGCGTGACGGACGCCAACCGCGAGAGCATCCGCGTGGCGCGGGGCGTCACCGCCGTCCACGATGGCGGCGCCCAGCGCGCTCTCGGCTATGGCAACCAGGTGCACACCGGCGGGTTCGCCGGCGCTGAGCACGGAACGGCCGGCATCTCCGCCAACGATGCCTTCCTCTTCGAACTCGGCGATCGCGGTCTGGGCCACAACTGACCGCAGCCCGGCCGCAGCGGCAGGTCCGCTACGGCCGGGGCTTCCATTCGAGGCCGGATCTGCTCAGGTTGGCGAAACCTGAACAGATCCGGCTTTCTGTGCTGGATTGGTCTGATGCCGGGCGCTACGGCGGCGTGCCGGGCTGGCTCGCCACCGCGACATAGATGCGCCAGCGGCCCTCTTCCTCCTGCGCCAGACGGAAGAGGGGGCTTGCCGCGAAGGGATCGTTACGCCACGCCCCGTCCTGCGCCGTCACCACCGCCGCCCCACAACCGAAGCTGAGGCGCATCTGGGCGAGGTCGGCGGGCATTCCAGCTCCGTCGAAGACCCGTGCGAACAACTCTGCAGCTTCCGAGCGCTGCTGCGGTGTCAGCGGCGCGAAGGCGAGGGCCATTTCGGATCCCGCAAAGCAGGAACGCCGCCGCGCCAGAAGCGCCCAGGACAGGTTGATGGGCCAGGGCGTGAGCTGTTCCAACCGGCCCGGATTGCTGGCGATGCGTACCTCCGCCGCCACCTCGCGGCGCACGGCGGCCCACAGGGCCGGGTCACCTGCAAAAGTTCCGCCATCGATGCTGCGCATGCCGCGCAAATTGCCGGTCGCGAGCACCACGCTATCCGGCAGGCCGGCGGCAATGAGCAGCGCCGCCACTCCCATCGCAAGCCATCGCCGGCTTTGCACGACATCTGCGATGGCAGCGCCTGCGAAACCGGAAAGCACCAGCATTGCCGGTAACACAGCGCGCCAGCCGAGATCGTTGTTCTCGCCCGCCGTGCTCACGAGAAAAGCACTGATGGCCAGGGCGCCGAGGGTCAGGGTGCCGAGCGCGGACGCGAGGCGGTTCGTGCCGGGCTGCCTGCCGTGTCGCCCGCGAAGTGCCATGATGAGGCCGACGGATCCGGCGAAGGCGATGGCGGGAAATTCAATGGGCAGCAGGACCAGCCAATAGGCCGGGATGTCGAGGATTATCCGCAGCCCAGGCGGAACGGCGGGGCCGAGCACGGCAAACGGCTCGATCCGGATCGGTGGCCCGCCCCCGCGCGCCGCCGCGACGTGCAACTGCGCGAGCAGGATCGGCGCCACCAGCACGCCGGCGCCGAGGGCGACAGCCGCCACCAGCGCCAGGAAGCGCCCGCGCCCCTCGGAGGGACGGCGCGCGGCGAGCATCAGAACGGCAGCTCCGCCCGCCAGCGCGAAGGTGACGCCGCCCACCCACAGGGAGCTGTCGAACCCCGCCGCGACCAGGAACGCGAGCACCACCGCCGCTCCGGGGGAGGGCCGGTCGCGCATCTGCGCCAGCAGCCAGACGGCGAGCACAACGCATGAGGCAGACGCCACATGGTGCGGGCTCCAGCTCGCCTGATACAGCATGCCCGCGAGCCCCGTCGCCGGCTCGACGAGCTGGTCGATGCGCGCCGCGCCGAACAGGGACGCCAGGAGCGGCCTAAGGGAGCCGGAGGCCGCGGCTGCCAGTGCCAGCAGCGGTGCCATTGCGGAGGGGCGGAGCCGGAAGGCGATGCCGGCCACCAGCGCCAATGCAGCGAAGGCCGAGAGAAAGGTGACCGCGGCATCCGCCTCCCATCCCGTCACGCCGGTGAGGATGGCGAGTTGGGCCGCGCCGAAATGCCAGAGATAATAATAGGATATCACCCCTGGTGCGCCGCCGGCGCCGAACACCGGATTGCCCGGCGGCACCACCCCGTGGAGCGCGATCTCGTCGATGAGCGCGATCTTGGCGTGATCGTAGATGGGGGTCGCCAGCGCGATGGCGCTGTCCGCACCCACCTTGGGGAGGACGGCGGCTGCGGGAATGCAGGCGAGCAGCGCGGCGGCCGCCAAGGCGGGCAGGAGAAGGCGGGCTCCGGTGTGTGCTGTGGGACGCGTTTCCCGTTCCCGGCGCAGGAGTGGCGCGCTGACGCACACAAGAGCGGTGACCAGCAGGATCGTGCTTCGCGATAGTCCTATGACCGGGGCGAGGGCGAGGAGGGCCATGTTCTGCACCGCCCAGCCGAGTGCGGGTGCCAGCGCAATGGCCGGGACGCCGCGGATCATCACGGCGCGGGCGACGAGCCAGCCGGGGCCGCACCACAGCGCGAGCCCGGCGAGGATCGAAAACAGGATATGCGCGGTCGAGACCATCACCGGTCAGCCCCGAAGCCCGGCCCCATCGACGGCCCTCACAGGCCGGCGAACCAATTGAAGCCCTGCTTTTCCCAGAAGCCGAGCGGGTAGGTGTTGGTGACCTCGATGGCGCGGATCCATTTGGGATTCTTGTAGCCGAGCTTCACCGCCGTGCGCAGGCGCAGCGGGAAGCCGAAGGGATCGGTGATGGGTTCGCCGGCGTATTTGGTGGCAAGGATGGTCTGGGGATGGAGCGCCGAGGCCATGTCGATGCTTTCCATGTAGTCGTCGTTGCCGTAGAAGGCGATGTATTTCGCCGAGAGGTCGGCGCCGATACGGGTCAGGAAATCCTTCAGGTTCGGCCCGGACCACTGGCCGATATAATCCCAGCCCTCCACGCATATGTGGCGGATGATCTCCTCCTGCTCGGGCAGGGCGTAGATCTGGTCCAGTGTCCAGGGGCGCTTGTCCTTGATGAGGCCGGAGAGTTCCAGCTTCCAGGTGGAAACGTCCACCGGCTTCACCTCGTCGATCTCGTAATAGGCGTTGAAGCGCGGCGGCTTCACCACGAGGTCGGGGGAATAGGTGGGAGCGAGCTTGTGCGGGTTGAACAGGGCCGCCTGCACGCCGTCGTTGAAGTCCGAGACGGTCTTCAGCACGTTCTGCACCGCGCCGCGATCGGAGATGTCGCAGCCGGCGAGCAGCGAGAGGGCGCCGAGGCTGAAGGTGCCGCGCAGCACTTTGCGGCGATCGATGGCCTCGACCAGCTTGCGGTTCTCGACGAGCAGGCTCTTGTCCGGCGAGATGACCGGGGGACGCCGCGCGGCGAAGGGATTGCGGAATGCCATTTTCGCCTCCGGTCAATGGGGAGTGGTGGGCGCGGGGGCGCCCTCGGGATGCGGATCTTCGGCGGGCACGGCCGGCCCGCCGGTGAGCATGGCGAGAATGGTGCGCGGCACGAGCAGCGCCAGCGCCACATGCACCACCATGAACCCCACGATGGCAGCCATGCCCAGGAAATGGGCGAGCCGCGCTCCCTGGAAGCCGCCGAACGGGCTGACGAGAAAGGAAAATTGCACCGGTTTCCAGATCGCGAGCCCGGTCGTCACTTGCAGGATGATGATCCCGATGACGCCCACGTAGAGCACCTTCTGCACCGCATTATAGTGCGTCAGGTCCGCGTGCTTCAGGCGGAAGGTCAGCGCCGCCACCATCTCGGCCACCACCTCGCGGGGGCGGATGGGGAAGAACAAGCGGGCGAAGCGCCCGGTGGCGACCCCGTAGGCGAGATAGAACAGGCCGTTGAAGACCAGGATCCACATGCCGAAGAAGTGCCACTGCAGGGCGTGCTGCGCCCAGATGCCGAGCACGATCTCCTGCGGGAAGTGCAGGAAACCGAAGATCACTTCGTCATTGTAGATCTTCCAGCCGCTGCCGATCATGATGACCATGGATAGGGCATTGGTCCAGTGCATGATCCGGATTGGAATCGGATGCATGCGTCTTGTGTGAGATGAGATTGATTTCATGGTCGCCTCCAATTATAATTTATGTATTTATTTTCGATATTTTCGCATTTCATGATTTTACTATTGTAGTTTTGATGTATTGTGGCGTCGAAAGTTGGCGTGTTCGGAGGATCAGAGTCATGCGTGCGGCCCCCTTGCTCTTCGCTCTTGCCCTCGTCGGCGCGGCGCCCGTCTCTTCCGCCATCGCGGGCGGGCCGCCCCACGCCAACACCCAGGCCGGCCCGGCGGACGACAACCTCACCCCCGCCGAGCGCATGGCCGAGCGCTTCCCCCAGAAGGTCCGCGTTGGCGACCTCGTCGGGCTGCCGCTGCTTGATTTCGATGACCGCACGCTGGGCTATGTGCGCGAGGTGGCGCGCACGCCCGAGGGCGGCATCGTGCTGGTGGTGCCCGTGGGCGGCTGGTTCGGCCACGGCGGCCGTCCGGTGGCGGTGCCCATCGAGACCGTGGCCATTCTCGGCCGCCAGATCGCCCTGCTCGACATTCCCCGTGCCGAGTTGCCCCAGCGCGCCAGCTGGGCGGCGCAGGACGGCGCGCCCATCGCCGGCGACGAGAGCATCCGGATTGCCATCACCCGCAGGTGAAGCCGGCGTGGGCAGGGGGCGGCCCATCACTGCCGCTCCATGTCCCGGGCGACGCGGTTCACCGCATCCACCGTGTCCAATTCCACCGTGTTCACGTCGCGCCGGTTCACCGCCAGGTGGCGGCCGAAGGCGAGCGCGGTGCGCTCCAGCGCCGCGCGCAGGCCGAGATCTGCGATGACCTCGAACTCCGCCACATGGGCAAGCCCCAGGATGCGGCGATGAATCTCGATGCCGGCAAAGCCGAGCGCATCACGCCATACGGTGTCGAGGTGACGGGCGAGTACAGCTTCGCTGCCCACCGCATCGCCCTGGTCCTCGAACAGGTCGCGCCCGCCGAGGATGCCGGTGCGCTCGGTGCGCCACAGGCGGGAGAATTCCGCCGCAAACACCCGCCAGCAGGTCTCCGCCGTGGCCAGCAGCTGATCGCCAGTCCGGGCCGCGGCGCGCATGTCGGGGCGGTGGGCCTTGCGGGTGAAGAAGGCCATCCACAGGTGCGCCAGCAGCACGCCCACATCGAACCCCATGGGGCCGTAGAGGGCGAATTCGGCGTCGATGACGCGGGTGTCGTCCGCCGTCGCCATGACCGAGCCGGTATGAAGGTCGCCGTGCAGCAGGGTTTGCGCGCAGGTGGCGAAGCGCGCCTTCATCTCCTGCGCGGCGATCTTCAGGGCCCGGTCGGCATGCACCGCCTGCGCCACTGCCTCAAGTCCCGGCGTGTGGCGGTTGAGCGGTGCGTCCTTGAACGGGTCCGAGAACACCAGCTCCTCGGTGATGCCGGCCAGCTCCACGTTGCCGGAAAACAGGGCGAGGTCCGCCTTGCGCGCGGCGGTGGGCATGGACCAGTCGGAGCCGCGGAACAGGGTGCGGGCGAGATAAAGGCCGAGATGCTCGCCGAGGCGGGGCAGTTCCTCGCCTTCGATCAGCGCGCGGCGCACCACCTTGTGGGGCGTCAAATGCTCCATCACCAGGAGCGCCTGGGCGGGGTCGAACAGCTTGAGGTCCGGCACCCGGCCGGGATCGCGCGCGCCGAGCCGCTTCAGGGCTTCATGCTCGAAGAAGGCGCGGTCGAGCGACATGGGCCAGCTTTCACCCACCACGCGGGCGTAGGGCAGGGCTTGCTTCACCACCAGCGAGCCTTTGTCGCTCTCCACGATGAAGACGAGGTTGAGGTTGCCGTCGCCCACCTCGCGCACCCGCCATCCGGTGGCCGGGCCAAGGGGGGCGAGCAGTTCCGCCCGCTCGCCGAGGCGCAACGGCAGGCTCTCGCAATCGATGGGGCGGTAGGAGATGCGCTCGAGCATGGCGGTTTTCTCCCCCTGTCAGCGGGCGGTGGGCAGGACGGCGTGCGCGTCCCACGCCAATGCGAATGCGGCGGCCAGCGCGATGGAGCGGCAGGCGCCGTTGTGGTCGCCCTTCTCGAAGTCGCCATCCACGCAGCCGAGCTGGTTGGTGACATGGGCGAGGCACAGCACCGGCCGGCTCTGGGCGCGGGCGAAGGCGTAGAGGGCGGCCGCCTCCATCTCCACCGCCAGCAGCCCCTCGGCCTTGCGGCGGGCGATGGCTGCCTCCGTCTCGCGGAAGGGGGCGTCGGTGGTCCAGGTAGCGCCGGTCAGCACCGGGCCATCGGCATGGGCGAAGGCCCGCCGGGCCATGGCGATGAGATCGGGATCCGCCGCCGCGAAAGGCGCGGCCGGCAGGTAGTGATAGCTCGTGCCCTCGTCGCGCAGCGCCCGGTCGATGAGGACATGGTAGGAGGGCGGCGCGTGGTCGGCGATCTGGCCGGCGGAGGCGATGGAGATCAGAAGCTCGCAGCCGCAGACGAAGGCCTGCTCGGCCACCAGCACGGAAAAGGACGAGCCCACCGCATAGCCGACGACGCCGAAGGCTAGCCCCTCTTCCTCCCACTCCCACATGTCGGTGTGGTAGCAGGCCCAGACCGACGAGCGGCGCGCGGCACGGTGGGTGCGCACATAATCCACCATGTCGCCATCGGGATCGAGCAGGACGATGCGCGGCACCGGCCCGGCCGCCAGGCCCTTCTGCCGGCGCGCCTCGCGCATCATGTTTTCAGGCCGGAAGACCGATGGGGCGCGATGGTCGGCCCGCTCGATCAGCGGCAGAAATCCGGATGGAAGTGGCGAGCGCACCGGCCATCTGGTGTCGTCGGGCTCGTGCAAAGGCTTTAGCAGCATGGAAGGGTCTCACATCTTGTTCGGCCAGGGCGGTCTTCACGCGAACCGGTAGTCACTTCGCTCGAAAGCCCTCTAGGCGGGCCCGGACATCTTCGTCGCCACCCGCAGGAAGGTGGAGACGATGCGGGTGCCGGCGGTGAGCGTGGTTCCCAGGTTGCCGGCGACCTTGGAGACGCCGCCCCGTCGTCGGCGGTAGGCGACAGGGATCTCCACGATGGCGAGGCCGGCGCGGGCCGCGCGCATCTGCATCTCGATGTTCCAGCCGTAGGTCAGCTCGCGCATCCCGAGGCCCACGAGCGCATCGCGGCGGATGGCGCGGAAGGTGCACATGTCGGAATAGGCGACGCCGTAGAGCGCCCGCATGCCGAGGCCCGCCGCGCGCCCTGCCGCCACCTGGTGCCAGGCCATGCTGCCCGGCTCCCGCACGCCGCGGGTGCGCGAGGCGATGGCGAAGTCCGCCGTTCCCGCCTTCAGCGGCGTCAAAAGCGCGGGCAGGAAGGCTGGGTCGTCCGCGCCGTCGGCATCCATGAAGGCGATGATGTCGGCGCCGCGCGCCTCGCACACGCCCTCAAGGCAGGCACGGCCGAAGCCGCGGCCGGACGCGAGCACGGTGGCACCGGCGGCGATGGCGATCTCGCGGGTGGCGTCGGTCGAGCCGCCATCGGCCACGATCACCTCGTCCACCACGCCCACGGGGATCTCGGCGAGGGTTGCGCCGATGGCCTGCGCCTCGTTCAGCGCCGGAATGACGAGGGCGATGCGATGGGCTGCGGTTTCGGCCATCACAGGCTCCATCGCAGGCCGCAATTGGCGCAGGCGGCGGGCGGCGCCTCGGAGAGCAGCCCGTCGCGGAAGCAGCGATAGGCTTCGCCCTCCCAGATTTCGGACAGGCTTTGACGGGTTGCGTCGCCGAGCGTGTAATTCTCGTAGCCGCGCTGGGAGAAGGGCGCGATGCAGCAGGGCAGGGCGCGGCCGTTGGCGGTGAAATACATCACTGTCCAAGGGCGCCGGCACATGGACCAGGGAGACCCATTCTCTGCCCGCTTCAGGCTCATGCCCGGCTCGGCGGCGGCGCCGGACGCGGAGAAGACCATGCCCAGCGCGTGGGCGATCTCGCTCGCCTCCGCGATATAGCGGGCCTCGTCGGAATTGATCTGCTCGTAGAGCGCCTGGTCCGGCCGGGCGAGGCCGATGGCCTCCTGTTCGAAGAAGACGAGGCGCTGGAGATAAACTTCCTTGACGCCCAGCTCGGCGGCCACCTTCACGAAGGCCGGCAGTTCGGAAATGGTTTCCTTCAGCCCGGTAAGCCAGGCGGACACGCGCGGGTTGGCGTGGCCCTCGCGCTCCTGCAATTCGCGGAAGGCGCGCACGTTCTTCAGGATGCGGTCAAAGTAGTTCTTGCCGCGAATGGCGCGATAGGAGGCGGCGTTGGACGCGTCCAGGGAGACGCGCAATTCGTCGAGGCCGGCGGCGATCATGGCGCGGCCGTTCTTCTCGTTCAGCACCGTGCCATTGGTGTTGAACAGCACATAGGTTCCGCGGTCCTTGAGATAGCGCACCATGCGGTCGAGGTCCGGCACCAGCATGGGCTCGCCGATCCCGTGCAGGACGCAGCGCTCCAGGTCCGGGATCTGGTCCACGATGGAGGTGAACAGCTCCCAGCTCATGTCGGCGGGGGGCTCCAGCTCCTCATAGGTGCGCGGGCAGGTGGTACACAAAAGGTTGCAGCGGTTGGTGGTCTCCAGATAGAGGCACACCGGTTTCTTCATCGGGACACTGGTGCGGCTCGCCTCCGCCCGCTCGAAATAGCGGCGGGCATCGAGGGAGCTGCCGGTGGTGATCACATTCATGGCGCGTTGTCCGTCAAGGGGATGGGAGCACTCACGAGGCGCGGCGTTGTGGGAGATCGCGGGGCACCACGTCTGCGGGTATCTCAGTGGGCAGGCCGAGGCGTTCGGCGAGGTCCTGCGTGGCGAGGAGGCGGCGCATCAGCCGTTCCGTATGACGGGCAGCGCCGCGCTGAAGGCCCGACTTACCGAAGGGCACGGCCTCGATGACCTCGCCATGCAGCAGCCGCAGCGCGGCAGCATCGTCCACGTCGTACCAGGGCGGCAGCAGGTGAACGTCGAGGCCGATTTCGGATGCACGCTCCAGCGTCTGCTGGCAGACCCGCTCCGTGCTCCAGTCGATGTCCTCGAACAGCCGCCAGCGCGGAGTCTTGAGGGCCAGCACGTAATAGCCACCGTCGGTGGAAGGGCCGAGCACGGCCCGCTCGCCGGGACGTGCCAGCACCTCGGCCATCTCGGACAGGAGGGCAGGGGGCAGGGTGGGGCTGTCGGAATTGAGCACCGCCGCCGCTGGATGCCCGAGGGCGAAGAGGTGGCCCATGGTGGCCCGCAGGCAGGCGCCGAAGCCGGGCAGCGCCGCCTCGATGCGGCCGACGCCGGGCGGCAGCAGGGCATCGAAGAAGTGGCCGGCGCCCGCCGGCCCATAGGCCACATAAGGCGTAACCCGTGACACCGCGCCGGCGGCGAAGACGTTGCCGACGATATCCTGCACGAAAGCGGTATTGAAGGCGGCGGCCTCGTGGGGCGAAAGCGGCGGGCAGAGCCGCGTCTTGGTGCGCCCCGCCGCTGAGGCTTTCGCCATGACGGCAATGGCGCAGGAGGAAATGCCGGGATTGGACACGCCGGAAGTGGAACCGCCGCCTGGTCCTTCAATCATCGCAAGCCCCCGCTCTGGTGTGTCATTGGTGTGGAATTCGCTCGCCGCAGGCCGCGCGTTACACGCCTCACGAAGGAGTGAACGCACCGCCTTCAGCCCTTGCGGTCGCCGCCTGTCCCGTTGCTGTCTGCGCGCGCGCCGAGCCGCGCGCGCAAATCCCTGACCTCCGCCTCCAGTGCCGCGATGCTGTCGTCGCGCTCCTTCAGCGCGGAGGCGACGAGGGGTGCGTCGATCTTCTGCGGGATGTGCTGCGGGCAGTTGATGTCCCAGGCGCGCACCCGAAACAGCAGCGCGCGCTCCGGCAGGGCGCTGTAGTCTTCCGGCATCAGGCGGGCGACGAGATCCGGGTCGTTCTCCACCGCGCGAAGCTCGCCCCAGATCTTGATGCGGCGGCGATGGGCGTAATCCATGAGGAACAGGAAGGCCTTGCTGTTCTCGCTCAGGTTTCCCAGCGTCACATACTGGCGGTTGCCGCTGAAATCGGCGAAGCCCAGCGTCTCTTCGTCAACGACGCGGATAAAGCCCTTCGGTCCGCCGCGATGCTGCACATAGGGCTGTCCCGTCGCGTTGGCGGTGGCAAGGTAGGCCGTGTCCAGCTCGCCGAGGAAGGCGACGAGATCGGGCGTGATGCGGGTGCGGAAGCCGCCGCGGGCCTCGACGCGGGCATACATGGCGCGCGAGCCGCGTTCGGCCTGCGCCGCCTTCACGGCTGGCGTGAAGGCGATGTCGCTGGCGGGAACCGGATGAAGCGGGTCTGACGGATCGGGCATGGCAAATCCTCCAGAGGGGGGCCGGGACCGCACGACGGTCCCGGCCGATGGGATGTCAGGCCGCGCGCGGGGCGCCGGAGCGCACCACCGGGAAGTCGATCTCGGTTTCCGCGACGCTGTTGAGGTAGTTGGTGAAAATGTTCATGGCGACCTGCGCCACGATCTCCACGATATCGCCGTCGCCGAGCCCGGCCTGGCGGGCATGGGCGAGGTCCCCATCGCTCACCTTGCCGCGGCTCGCGACCACCGCGCGGGCAAAGGCGAGGGCGGCCTCGGCCTTGCCGTCGGCGGCGCGGCCGGAGCGGGCCTGGTTGATGTCGGCGTCGCTGAGGCCGGCGCCCTTGCCGATGAGCGAATGGGCGGAGAGGCAATAGTCGCAGCCGTTCACCTCGGCCACGGCGATGGCGAGGCTCTCGCGGATCTTGGCCGGGAGCGCGCCGCCGCCGAGGGCGCCGGACAGACCAATGAGGGCTTCGAGGGAAGCGGGCGAGCGGGCCGCAACCTTGAACAGGTTGGGGGTCGAGCCGAACTTGGCTGCGACGGCGGCGAGAAGATCCTTCGCCTTGCCAGTTGCGGTGGCGGGATCGAGGGCGGGAATGCGGCTCATGGGACTGATCCTTCCTTCGGCGTCCCCGCACAGGAGGGGGCTGAGGCGGAGGGGCGACGAAGCCGCTGCGGCCGCGTCGTGTCCGGCTCGTCATGGGGCGCCGTGAGGGAAAGCTAGGGCTTCCAGTCGTTGTGCAGAATGAGTAGAGTTTGAAAGCTATTATTTCGAAAAGTGAAATCACGGCATGGACCGCATCGACGCCATGACCGCCTTCGTCACGGCACTGGACGAGGGCAGCCTTGCCCGCGCCGCCCGCCGGCTTGGCCGCTCGCCGGCAGCGATCACGCGGGCGGTGGCGCAGCTGGAGGAGCATCTCGGTACGCGCCTCCTCCACCGCACCACGCGCGCCCTGCACCTGACCCAGGCGGGCGAGCTGTATCTCGCCTCCTGCCGGGCCATCCTCGCCGATCTTGCCGAGGCGGACCTGCTTGCCGCCGGCGAGCGCACCGATCCCAGGGGCGTGCTATCCGTCACCGCGCCGGCCACGTTCGGCCGCCTGCACGTGGCGCCCGTGATCGAGGATCTCATCGAGGCGCATCCGGCGCTCGAGGCGCGGCTACTGCTGGTGGACCGGGTGGTGAACCTGGTTGACGAAGGCCATGACGCGGCGGTGCGCATCGGCCATCTGCCGGACTCGAGCCTTGTCGCGACGCGGGTCGGGGAGGTGCGGCGCGTGGTGTGCGCGAGCCCGGATTATCTTGCCGTTCGTGGCACGCCCACCGTGCCGGCGGACCTGTCGACGCATCGGATCATCTCGTTCTCGCAGATCACCGAGAATGCAGTGTGGACCTTCGCGGCGGGGCCTTCGGGCGGGGCGCGCAAGCAGGTGAGCGTTGCGGCGTGCTTCACCGTCAACAGCGCCGATGCGGCCATCGCGGCGGCGGCGCGGGGGCGCGGCATCACCCGTGTGCTGTCCTATCAGGTGGAGGAGGCGGTGGCCGCCGGGCGCCTGCGCCTGGTGCTGGAGGATTTCGAGGGCGAGCCGCTGCCTGTGCACGTGGTCTATCCGGGCGCACGCCTGCAGGCGGCGAAGCTGCGTGCGTTCGTGGATTTCGCGGTGCCCCGCCTGAGAGCGCGGCTCGCAGACCTGCCGGTCTCTTCGGGGCGGGCCTGAAGGGCGTGATGCTCAACCGGGCCTGCCGAGGCGCTCGCGCAGGAACTTCGTCACGAGCCGCACCTTCTGCGGGGTGTAGCGCCGGCTCGCATAGATGAGCCACGCTGCGGTGTCGAACGAGGTGGCGGTGATGTCGTGGTCGGGAAAAAGGTCGATGAGCCTTCCGGCGGCAAGGTCCGGCCCCACCAGCCAGTCCGGCAGCAGCGCCAGCCCCAGCCCGTCGCGGGCCGCGTGGCGGATGGCGAGGCCGCTCGATATGGCGATATCGCCGCGCACCGGCACCTCCTCCACCTGGCCGTCGCGGCGAAACAGCCAGCGCAGGCGGAAGTCCGGCAGGCCGAACACGATGGCGGAATGCTTTTCCACCTCCTGCGGCATGCGCGGGGTGCCCTCCCGCGCGCAATAATCGGGGCTCGCCACCACCCGGTATCGGGTGGCGAACAGCTTCACGCCGATCACGTCTGCCCGCATGTCCGGCGCCAGCCTGAGCGCCATGTCGATGCGCTCGGCGGCAAGGTCGAGGTTCGCGTCGGTGAGGATGAGATCGAGCTTGAGGCGGGGAAAGCGCATGCGCATCTCCGGCAGCAGCGGCATCAGGCAGGCCTCCCCGAAGGCGACGGAGGCTGTCAGCCGGAGCGTGCCCACCGGCTCCGCGCGCGCGGATGCCACCTCGTCGCGGGCGCGGTCGAGTTCGTCGAGGATGGGCTCCACCCGGGCGAGATAGGCGAGCCCCGCCTCGGTGAGTGACATGGTGCGCGTGGTCCGGTGCATCAGCCGGGCATCAAGCTCCGCTTCCAGAGCCGCTACGGCACGGGAGACGGCGGAAGCGTCCATGTCGAGATCGCGGGCGGCGGCTGCGAAGCTGCCCCGTCTCGCCACGTGGACGAAAATGCGCAGCTGGGCCGTGTCCATTCGTGCAGCTTATGCACGATTGTACTGTCGCAGCCACCATTTTTCCCCGCCGTAAGCACGCGCCATCTTGCCTCTGCTTTTGGAGGCATCTTGGCATGAAGACTTTGCTTCGCATCGATTCCAGCGCACGTGACGAGGGCTCGCGTTCGCGGCAGCTCGGCGATGCGCTGGAGGTACGCTGGCGTGCCGGCATCCCCGGCGGCGTGGTGGTCCGGCGGGACCTCGCGGTCGATCCCGTTCCACACATCGACGCCACCACCATTGCCGGCTTCTTCACTCCGGCGGACCAGATCACCGACGCGATGCGGGCCGCTACCGCGCTTTCCGACCGCCTCATCGGGGAGGTGGAGGCGGCGGATGCCCTGCTCATCACCGCGCCCATGTACAATTTCGGCCTGCCTTCGGCGTTGAAGGCGTGGATCGACCACGTGGTGCGCATCCGCCGCACCGTCGCCTATGACGGCGTCACCTTCCGCGGCCTCGTCACCGGCAAGGCGGCCTATGTGGCGTTCGCCTATGGCGCGGGGAGCTACGAGCCGGGCGGGGCGCTTGCCCCCTTCGACTATGCCAGGCCCTATCTCACCCACGTGCTTGGCTTCATCGGTTTTCGCGACATCGAAGTGGTGGGCGTGGAATGCACCAATGGCGAGGAAGGCGCTGCCGCTGCCGCACTTGATGCAGCGCTCAAGACCATCGAGCGCCTGCCGTCGCTCGTGGCCTGAAAATTCCCGACGAAAAATCGCCGGGCGCACGAATAAAACGGAACGCTCCGTGGTCTTGGCTGGTGTGGGTCCGCCCACGCCAGCCGAAGCGGCCGCTCCCTCGGGGCGCCGCTCTCCCGCGCCGGACGTGTCCGGCCCACCCGGAGAGACCCATGACCAAATCCGACACCACCACACCCGCCCCCGATGCGGATGGCATCCACCGCCGCGGCTTCCTGGAATGCATGACCTGGGCCGGCACCGGCATCCTGTGGACCCTGTCCGGCGGCCTGCCGAGCGGCCTCGGCCTTGGCTCTGCCTTAGCGGCGGAACCGGCCAAGGCCTTTACCTTCCTCCAGATCAGCGACAGCCATGTGGGCTTCGACAAGCCCGCCAACCCCGACGCCCTTTCGACGCTGCGCGAGGCGGTGGCGCGCATCAGGACGCTGAAGGAGAAGCCGGCGTTCATGATCCACACCGGCGACATCAGCCATCTGTCGCGGGAGAAGGAATTCGACGACGCCGACCAGATCATCAAGGAAGCCGGCCTCCCGGTCTTCTACGTGCCGGGCGAGCATGACCTGCTCGATGATGGGCAGGGCAAGGCCTATCTGGAGCGCTACGGCAAGGGCTCGAAGGGCGCCGGCTGGTACAGCTATGACCATGACGGCGTCCACTTCATCGCCCTCGTGAACGTGGTGGAGCTGAAGGCCGGCGGCCTCGGCAATCTCGGCACCGAGCAGCTCGAATGGCTGGAGAGCGACGTGGCGGGCCTGCCATCCTCCACGCCCATCGTGGTGTTTGCCCACATCCCGCTCTGGACCGTCTATCCCGAATGGGGGTGGGGTACGTCGGACGGGCTGCAGGCGCTGGCCTATCTCAAGCGCTTCGGCTCGGTGACGGTGCTGAACGGCCACATCCACCAGGTGATGCAGAAGGTGGAGGGCAACGTGACCTTCCACACCGCTCGCTCCACTGCCTTCCCCCAGCCGGCGCCGGGCAGCGCGCCGTCGCCCGGCCCGCTGAAGCTGCCGGCGGGGGAGCTGCGCAAGAATCTCGGCATCGCCACGGTGAACTTCGTTCGTGGCTCGCAGCCCCTCGCCATCATCGACCAGCCCCTCGAAGGCTGAGCGCGCCCACGCCTCTTCCAGCTGTCCTGAAAGGAGTTTTCCGTGCGTCAGTCCTTCGCCCAGGTCCCCGCCTTGCGGTCCAGTCCCGCCACGGCCATCTTCGCCGCAACCCTCCTCGCGCTTGTCCTCGGCCTTGCGGCACGGCCGGCCGCCGCCGGCGAGGAGGTGACGGTCTCAATCGACAATTTCACCTTTACCCCCGCCGAGGTGACGATCGTGCCCGGTACCACCGTGACCTTTGTGAACAATGACGACATTCCGCACACGGTGGTCGACAAGAAGCAGGCCTTCCGGTCCAAGGTTCTCGATACGGAAGGCAAGTACTCCTTCACCTTCAACACGGCCGGCGACTTCACGTATTTCTGTTCGCTGCATCCCCACATGACTGGCAAGGTGGTGGTGAAACCTGCGGGCTGATTTCAACGAATAAGACTCGCAGCGGAGCACGGGGTTCCGCTGCGATAGAGCTCGAGGAAGCGGGGCAGGTCGATGCTGGCAACAGGTTCGGGATACGCGCCGTGGTATCCCTCCGGGGAGGCGGGAGGGACGGGCGCATTTTTCGTCCGGCCCGGCGAATGGCGGGCTTTTGTCCTCGGCCTTGCCGCCCTGGTGCGCGGGGTCGCCTGCATCCGCTCCGCCCGTGCCCATCCCATGGCGGAACTTTCGGCCCGCCATGGGCACGCTGCGCCTGCTGCCGATCGCGGGCTCGATGCGGCCGGGGCGGCGCGGTTCGACGCGCTGATCCTGCCGCACCTCGACGCGGCCTATAACCTCGCGCGTTATCTGAGCCGGGATCCGGATGCGGCGCAGGACATCGTGCAGGACGCCTTCCTGCGCGCCTATCGCAGCTTTGCCGATTTCCGGGGCCTGAGCCCGCGGGCATGGCTGCTCGCCATCGTGCGCAATTGCCACGCAACGTGGCGGATGCAGCGTCGGCGGGCGCCGCAGGCCGCCCCCCTGCCCCATGGCGAAGGAGAGGAGCCGGACGATGCGACCGCTCTCCTTGTTGATGGGGACACGCCCGAGAGCCTTCTCCTACGCCGCACCGAGGCGGAAGCCGTGCGCGCGCTGCTGGAACACCTTCCCGAGCCGCTGCGCGAGGCGCTGGTGCTGCGCGAGCTGGATGAGTTGTCCTACCGCGAGATCGCGGAGGTTGCGGGGGTGCCGGTGGGCACGGTGATGTCGCGCCTGTCCCGTGCGCGCCGGCTGTTCGCTGACCTCTGGTCGCGCGCCACGCCGGGCGGGGAGGCGACCCCATGAGCACGCCTATTCCAGAAGCCGGGCCCTGCGCCGCATGGGAGGGGCTGCTGAACGGCTACCTCGATGGCGAGCTGGATGCCGCCCATGTGATGGACGTGGAACGCCACATCGCCGGTTGCCCCGCATGTGCGGGCGCTCTCCAACGCATGATGCTGGTCCGGCAGCGCATCACCCAGGATGACGTGCGCTGGCGCGCGCCGCCGGCCCTGCGCGACAGCGTGATCGCAGCCCTGGCGCGGGAGCGCGGCGCGGCGACGGCCCCGCCTTTGGCCTGGCCTTCCGGAATGGCCGGTCTGGCCGACAGGCTGCGCGCCATGCTGCCTTTGCTCCGGCGCTGGAGCATCATTCCCTCGCTGGCGGTGCTTGCGGCGGCGCTGCTCCTGGTGGTGCTGCCGCCGAGGGGCGGGGCGTCGCTGGAGGAGGAACTGGTCGCCGGCCATGTCCGCTCCCTGCTGGCGGAGCATCTCACCGACGTGGCAAGCTCAAACCAGCACACGGTGAAGCCCTGGTTCGGCGGCAAAATCGATTTCTCGCCCCCGGTGGTGGATCTCGCGGCGCGCGGCTTTCCACTGGCGGGAGGACGGCTCGACTATATCGGTGGGCGGGTGGTGGCGGCCCTCGTCTATCGCCGCAACGGGCATGTCATCAACGTCTTCATCTGGCCCGCCGGTTCCGACGCGCACCTGGCCAAGGCATTCATGGCGCGCGCCCATGAGGGCTACACCCTTCTCAACTGGTCCGAGGCCGGCCTGACCTATTGGGCCATTTCCGACCTCAACACCGTGGAACTGAAGGAATTTCAGGAGGACTTCCTGGAGGCGCTGCCGAAATAGGGCTCAGGCGGCGACGGCGAGGCGCGACAGGTCGGCGAGCGAGGAGACCACGAAGTCGGGCGCGTAGCCGAGTGCTTCCTCTTGAGTGCGCAAAGCCTTGTAGAGCGTCACCGGCCGCAGCGCGCCGGGCGCGCCAGTCATTTCTTCGGCGAGCTCCTGGGCGAGCGCAGCCTGGGGGACGCGCACAATACGGGCAACGCGGAAACCGAAGCGCTTGGCGCCGGCGATGTCGAAGCCGTTCGAGGAGACGAAGACCACCTCGTGCGGCTTCACTCCGAGCCGCTCCTCCACCAGCTCGTAGGCACGCGGATCGGGCTTGAACGCGCGCTTTTCGTCCACGCTGATGGTGGCTTCGATCAGGTCGCGCAGGGCAGAGCCGCCCACCAGCGCCTCAAGCATCTGCGGGCTGCCGTTGGACAGGATGGCGCGGCGCACGCCGGGCAGGCCGCCAAGTGCCGCTACGGCATCCGGATAGGGCGCAAGGCGGTTATAGGTCTCGGCGATATCGTCGAAGAGGGTATCGGTGGGCGTGAGGCCGAGCACGCCGAGCGTGTAGGCCAGTGCCTCCCGTGTCACCGTCCAGAAGTCGCGGTAGTCGTTCATGAGCGAGCGCAGCCAGCTGTATTCCAGCTGCTTCATGCGCCAGATCTGGGTGATGATCTCGCCATGACCGGGAAACGCCCGGTCGGTCACGTCGGCGACGGACTGCACGTCGAAGAGCGTGCCGTAGGCGTCGAATACGAAAGCCTTGATCATGGGCATGTTTCCCTCCGGATCGGTCTTGGATGCACTGCTGTGCTGAACACGTCCGGTACGCTCAGCGCGGCTCCAGTGCCGCAAGCGCCGGACGCAGCACGCCTTCCAGCAGCGCCCGTTCGGGGTGGATGCGGGACAGGACCCGGATGCCCAGCAGCACGCCGAGCAACATGCGGGCGAGATCCTCTGCTGGCTGGGTTGCGTCGATGGTGCTGTCGTTCTGGCCCGCCGCCACGCGACGGCGGAAGAAGGCCTCGATCTCGCCGAGGGTGCGGCCTGCGGCGGCCCGCATATCGGGATCGTGCGGGCCGAGTTCCACGGCGGCGTTAACCACCATGCAGCCCTTCATATCCGGATCGTTCAGCGAGCGCTCCATGACCTCGTCGAAGAAGGCGCCGATGGCCGCACGCGGGGCGATGGCGGGATCCTCGAGGCGCCGGATGCGGTCGGCCACGCTCTCGTCCACGTAGCGTTGGAGCGCACGTTCATAGAGCGCGTGCTTGTCGCCGAAGGCGTTGTAGAGGCTGGCGCCGGTCAGCCCCATGCTGGACGCGAGGTCGCGCACGGAAGTGGCCTCATAGCCGCGCGTCCAGAAGCAGCGGATCGCCGCGTCAAGAACCTCGTTTTCGTCGAACGCCCTTGGCCGTGCCATGTCTCGGATGGTCTTTCTTCGTTGGGGAAGGCAGGCGAACCTAATGCCCGCCCGCGTTTCAGTCATCCGGCGCGGCGCGCGGTCTGGCCGAAGAGGATCTTCTTGCCTTCCTCGGTCACCGCCGGTCGGCTGGAATAGGGCTCGCCCCTGGCATAGGCGGCAATGGTCGCCGGCCGCGTCGCCACGGCCTCGAACCACCGCTTGAGATGGGGGAAATCGGCGAGATCCTGGCTCTGGCGCTGGTGGGGCACGATCCAGGGATAGATGGCCATGTCGGCGATGGAATAGTCCGCGCCCGCCACATATGCCGCGCCGGTCTCGGCGTTCGCGGCCAGCCGGCGGTCGAGCACGCCGTAGAGCCGGTTCGTCTCCTTCACGTAGCGCTCGATGGCATAGGGGATTTTCTCCGGCGCATACTGGCTGAAATGGTGATTCTGCCCGGCCATGGGGCCAAGCCCGCCCATCTGCCAGAACAGCCACTGGGTGACGCTGGTGCGACCGCGCAAGTCGGCGGGGATGAAGCGCCCCGTCTTCTCGGCGAGATAGAGCAGGATGGCGCCGGATTCGAACACCGAGATCGGGGCACCCTTATCACTCGGAGCATGATCTACTATGGCCGGCATACGGTTGTTCGGTGCAATGGCAAGAAAATCCGGCTTGAACTGGTCTCCGGAGCTGATATCCACCGGGATAATCCGGTAATCGAGCCCGGCCTCTTCCAGAAAGAGCGTGATCTTGTGGCCGTTCGGTGTTGGCCAATAATAAAGATCGATCATTCTCAGAGCCTTTGATGCGCTGAACGCCACGCGGAGCCGCCGGCGTCACATAAAATTCGCGGATGGGATCTTGCGGTCCCCACGTCGCCGTGCATTCTATATCAGTCGATCTAAAATGCAAATGCGGTCCCGCCCCAAGGTTCGGACCGCCCTGGCAAAGGTGCTCCCTTGATCCGCTTCTACTTCCATCCCACGCCCAATCCCGCCAAGGTCGCCCTGTTCCTGGAGGAGGCGGGCCTTTCCTACGAGGTGGTGCCCATCGACACGGCCAAGGGCGAGCAGCACCTGCCGGCGTTCCGCGCCATCAATCCCAACGGCAAGGTTCCGGCCATCGTCGATACCGAGGGTCCGGGCGGGCGCGAGGCGCGGGTGTTCGATTCCACCGCCATCCTGCTCTATCTCGCCGAGAAGACCGGCCAGTTCCTGGGGGTGCCGGAGGATCGGCCGGAGCTTCTGTCCTGGCTGCTCTTCCTTGCCAGCGGGCTCGGCCCGTTCTCGGGGCAGGCGGTGCATTTCCAGCATGCGGCGCCGCAGGGCCTCGACTATGCCGTGAACCGCTACCGGCGGGAGGTGGTGCGGCACTACAAGGTGCTCGACGACCATCTCGCGACCCGCCGCTTCGTCGTGGGCGAGACCTACACCATCGCCGACATGTCGGCCTGGGGCTGGCTCGACCGCGCCGCGCGGGTGTTGAAGGTGGAGAGCGATCCCCTGTCCGGCTTCCCCAACCTGAAGCGCTGGTTCGCGGAGATCGACGGCCGCGCGGCGGTGGCGCGTGCCCGCGCGGTGGGCACGGACCACAGCTTCAAGGCCACCCGCGACGAGGAGGCCCTCCGCGCCCTCTTCCCCTCCAACTACCCGCCCGCGGCCGCAGAGTGAGCCGGCTGGCGCTGGTGGTCTCTTCAAGGAAGAAGCCATGAAGATCGAAGGCAAGCGGGTCCTCGTCACCGGGGGCTCAAGCGGCATCGGCCGGGCCATCACCGCCGCTCTTCTTGAGAAGGGCGCGCGGGTGGTGATCAGCGGCCGCAGGCAGGATGCCCTCGACGCAGCCGTCGCGGGTCTTAAGGCCAAGGGCGGCGACGTCCATGGCATCTGTGCGGATGTGACCGAGACGGCAGGGCGGAAGGTCACCCTCGATGGCGCGCTGGTCTACCTGGGTGGGCTCGATATCCTCGTCAACAATGCGGGCGGCGTGCGCGCCGGCCGCCTGGAGGAGACGAGCGAGGCCGAAATCCGTGCCATGGTGGAGGTGGACCTTATCGCCCCCATCCTGCTCACCCGAGCGGCCCTGCCGGCGCTCCGGGCCAGCGGCGAGGGGCTGATTGCCGACGTCACCTCAGCCATCGCGCTCATCGGCATGCCCTTCTACGCCACCTATGCTGCCACCAAGGCAGGTCTTGCTCGCTTCGACGAGGCGCTTCGGCGGGAACTGGTGGGTGAGGGCGTGCGTGTGCTGACCATCTATCCCGGTGCGACGGACACTCCGATGATGCGCACCAGCCGGGCCGGCGCCGAGGTGGGTTTCACCAAGGAGCCGGCGGAGGCAGTTGCGGATGCGGTCGTCGTCGCCATCGAAGGGGATGGATTCGAGGTGGTGCGCGGCGGCGAGGCGCGGGCACAGATGATCGCCCTCAATCGCTCCGACCCCACCGTCCTCGACCGACGCTTCGCCGATCTCAAACCGGCACTGGCCGAGGCGGTGCGCGACCACTCGGCGCTTTAACAAGCGGTGGATAGGTTTGCGGGCCTGTCCGAATGGGTTCCCGCGTGACCCGTGCAAACCTCCGGTGCCCTCGCCATCATCAGCGGCGACCCGACCTATGTGGACGCGAAGGACGCCCTGCGCAGCGGACGCCTGAATCGCATCAACCTGTGGGTTGCGACGGGTCCGCTCGTGTTGGTCCCTCGGGCACAATCCGGGGCTTGCTCCCCGGTCGTCCCGCACGCCATTGTGCCGGGTAGTGTCGCGGTGGGACCGCGTCGCGCGCGGAAGCGCGACCGGCGGGAGCGGGGAAGGGATGACGATCTTGAAGGGCTTGGGGCGCTGCGTTCTTTTTTGGACAATCGCATTCGGTATCTTTGGCGTCTTGTACTGGCTCTTTCCTGTTGTCGACATGAGCGCGCTCTGGGGCGGGACCGCGCGCGCGTTCAGCGGCGATTTTTCCACCGTCGGCACTCAGCCCTATGCTTTCGCCCTGGCTTTCTGCCTGATCGCCACGGCGGCCGGCTTCGCCGCCGCCTTCCTCATCCTGCACGTGGGCCTGATTGGGGTGACACTGCGGCGTCTGCGATTGCACGTCGCAGGCACGGGAGACATGGAAGGCTTCGCCAGAGCCTATGACGCGACGCGCGCTGTCCTGGAGCGCGATCCACTGGTCAGCCATGCGTGGAAGCAGTTCGACACCGTGCTCGTTCATCGGCCGGACGAACGCATCATCCGCAGCACGGCCCGCGCCCACGCCTTCTTCAATCTGGGCATGGCGCGGGAGAAGTATTTCGGCTTGAAGATGATGGGCGCGCTGCCGGGTTATTTCGTCGGTATCGGTCTTCTGCTCACTTTCGCGGGCCTCGTGCTGGCCCTCAACAAGGCGGCCATGGCTGTCAACAGCTCGGATGCTGCCGGAATGCAGGGCGCGACGCGCGAACTGCTTCAGGTGGCGACCTTCAAGTTTGCCACCTCCATCGCAGGCCTTGGCGCCTCCATCGCGCTCTCCCTGGTGTTCCGCATCTATACCATTCTCATGGAAGGCTTCTTCAACAGCTTCTGCGAGGTGGTGGAAAGCCGGGTGCGATATCTGTCCGCGCAGCAGATCGCGGCCGAGAGCCGGGATCTCGCCGCCCAACAGGTCAATGAGCTGAAGTCCATCAACAGCGCCGACTTCTTCGTGCGCATGGGGCAGGAGCTGACGCCGGGCATGTCCCGCGTGTTCGAGACGGCGCTCGACAAAGTCATGGCGCCGGTGGCCACCAGCATCGGCGAGGCGGTCCACAAGCTTGCCGACAGCAGCCAGAGCGGCATGTCCGAGATGCTGACGCGTTTCTCCGCTTCGGTCCAGAACGGGGCGGGAGCCGAGCTGCGCGAACTCGCCGAGACGCTCCGGGGCATGCAGAACGCCATGGAGGGGGTGCAGCAGGGGCTGACCGGTTCCGGCGAGGATTTCGGCCGCCGCATGTCGGAAGCCGCCGAAAGCCTCAACCGCCTCGTCACCGATGCCGGCGCACGGCTGGGTGAAGGCACGGACCAGAGCCGTGCGGTCCTCATGGAGGCGGTCACCGCCATGCGGGAGACCTTCGAGCAGGCGAACCGCAAGGTGGACGAGGGCTTGGGCGCCGCAGCGGGTGGTGCTTCGGCACGGCTGGAGGAGGCCATGGGGCGGGTGCTCGGCAGCCTCGAAGCCCAGGTCGGCGGCTTTCGCGAGAGCCTGTCCGGCTTCCAGGAGCGGATGGCCGGCCAGCTCGATGAGACCCGGGTCCGCGTCTCCGCGGCCCAGGCGGAGGCGACCGATGCCGTCGCACAGGCGTCGGCCCAGGCGGCGCGCGCGCTCCAGGACGGGCTTGCGGATGCGCTAATGCGCATCAATGGCGAGATCGAACGTTTCGTCGTCGCCATGCGGGCCAGCGAGGTGACGCTCGCGGCGCAGGCCAAGGCGATGCTGGACGCCACCGACAAGTCGCGCCAGGTGGCTGATGCCTTCAGCCGCACCGCGCAGGAGGTGCGCGCGGCGAGCCTGCCGCTGGCCCAGTCGGGCGAGCGCATCGCGGGCGCGACCGAGAAGCTCGGCGAGGCCGCCGGCCGGTCGGTGGCGGTGCTCGACAAGAGCCAGGAGGAGGCGCGGCGGCTGTCCCAGGCGCTGACCGGCCATGTTTCCAACCTCGATCAGGTCTGGCGCAGCTATTCGGCCCGTTTCGAAGCGGTCGACGAGGCGCTGGGCAAGGCGTTCGAGCGCCTGACGCGCGGAACCGACGAGCAGCAGGACCGGATCGCCACTTTCGTTCGCGACGTGGACCAGACCTTCAAGGAAGCGGTGGACACGCTGGCCGGCTGCATCGGCGGCCTGAAGGACAATACCGAGGAGATGGTGGAAGCGATGGACGACCTGAGACGGGCGCTGCGCGTCGAGGCCGCGCAATGACCGGAGCGCACCATGGCCATCACTGACGACGCCGAACAGGCCGGATCCGAGGAAGGTGAGAACTATTTCATCTCCATGACCGACATGATGGTGGGGGTGCTGTTCATCTTCATCATCATGCTCATGGTGTTCGCACTGGACTTCCGCACCAAGACCGATGTGCAGGAGGATGCCATCGAGGTCACTCGCGAGGTGGCGCGCAAGCTCGATGCCCTGAGCGGGCAGGTGCGTTCGGCCATCGCCACGGTGGATGCCTCCCAGCAGGTGCGTCGCCAACTGCTGCAGGACATCGAGAGCCAGCTGCGCGCAGAGGGCCTCAACGTGCAGATCGACGAGCAGAACGGCGTGCTCCGCCTGACCGAGGATGCTGTGCGGTTCGAGCCGAGCCGGTCGGACCTCGCCGGGCGGGCGCGGTCAAATGTCGACAAGATCGCCCGGGTCCTCGACCGGGTGCTTCCGGCCTACACCGCCTGCCGCGTGGCCGCAGCACCGGCAGCCGGCCCAGCCTGCCGGCCGGGGGCGGGTCCCTCCCTGGAGACGGTCTTCATCGAGGGCCACACCGACAGCACCGGCGAGGACGGCGCCAACTGGCAGCTTTCCACCGAGCGGGCGGTGAACACCTATCGCGCCATCGTCGCGGGTGCGCCTGACCTGCGCAGCCTGCGTAACCTGCGCGGCGAGGAGATCCTGTCGGTCTCCGGCTATGCCTGGACCCGGCCTATAGACGCCACCGAAAGCCGGGAGGCTTGGGCGCGAAACCGTCGCATCGACCTGCGCTTCGTGATGGAGGTGGACAGCCGGCGCCGCCTGGAGGAGATCCGCACGCTCACCGACGAGATGAAGCAGCAGATCGATCGCCTCACTGCCGCAAGCGCCGCGCGGTCGGGCAAGGGCGCACCGTGAACGAGGTCCCAACCCGTCTCAAGGATGCCCTGAGGGCGGTCGGGCGCAGGGCCGCGCCGACGGCGCTTCTTCCCAGGGAGCCGGCGGTCGCCAGGGCGCTCGCGCGGCTCCCGGCCGACATGCTCGGCTTCTCCGCGCCCGCCCGGGGGCGGAACTACAAGCACATTGCCGAGGCGATTGCGGAGGCCTGTCACGCCGGCCGTCCGCTGGATCGCCGGGGCTTGCGGGATGCGCCCTGGTGCCTGTGGCAGACCCGACCGGCGCTGGCGCAGGACCCGCGCTGCCTCGCGGCCGTGCTCGGCGCGGTTGCCGCCAGCCCGCGGCGCCGGCCGCTCAGGAGCCTGGCCTCGGCCTGGATGATGAGCTTCGAACCCGGCCAGCCGGGCATGGCGGAGGCGGCCCGGCTGCTGCGCGACAGCGCATCGATGATGGGCAGTCCTTGGGACAGGCTCTCGGCCAGCTTTGGCCTGTT
The DNA here is from genome assembly GCF_008364685.1 of Xanthobacter oligotrophicus. Classification (GTDB taxonomy): domain Bacteria; phylum Pseudomonadota; class Alphaproteobacteria; order Rhizobiales; family Xanthobacteraceae; genus Xanthobacter; species Xanthobacter oligotrophicus. Next base: position 65,264 of record NZ_VTTL01000014.1, on the reverse strand, counting down.
CCATGAGGCGGAAGGGCCGCGCCGGGTTGCGGAGGCCGCGCTTTCGGGACGGGTGACCCCCGTGGCGGTTCTGAAGCAGGGCGGCATAGGCAGCCTCGACGCGACCAGCGGCTATGCCAAGGCCTGCCTCGCCCTGCTGCTCGGCATGATCGAGGCGGGACAGGTGCGCGACCCCATGGAGCGGCTGAAGCGGGTGCGCGATGTCGCCGTGCGGCCCGACGGGCGTCTCGTGTTTCAGGAGCTCGGACCCCAGACCTGCTGCGCCCTGCTTCGCCCCTTCCGGGAGGCCCTGCCGGACCGTGCGGTTCGCGATGCCTATCTCGACCTGCTGCTGATGCTGTTCGGCGACCCCCGGCTGCGCCCCGCCGCCTGGGCGCGGATGGTGGAGGAGGGCGAGATGGTCCGTCACTGGCTGACGGAGCAGTCGCTGCGCCAGTTCCTGGACGTGGCGGACCGGGCGGCGGGGGCGCACGATTTCGGATCCATGTGGCCGGCCCGACGCCGGTTCTGGGAAGCAGTGTACGATGCGGGCGTGGTGAGCGAAGCCTGGGTGGTCTTCAGTCCTTTGGGCGTTGACCTCGCGAAGCGGCTTCTCGGCGAGACTGCCAGCTTCGGCCGCTTATCGCGGGGCGGGGGGAAGCCGCTCGCCGAGGGCCACACCGTGCTCCTGCTGCGCGTGGGCCAGCGCGGGCTCGTGGCCGACTGGAGCTTCAACGGCCAATGCAACATCTGGTTCGACCACGAGGTCACCGACGCGCCGCGGCTCTACAAGGCCAATTATTCGTCCGATGAGCTGGGTGTGCGTGACACGGCGGCAGGGCGCGCGCGGCAGGACACCGTGAGCTTCATGCACAGCGGCGACTGGCAGGCGCGCGTCGCCGACGAGATCGGGAAGATCACCGGCGTCCACATTCCTTCCTCCAGCTATCTGTGAAGCCATTTCAGATCTTCTCACCGCGACTGCGGACGACACGGGCTTCAGGATCCGGGCCGGACCCGCCGTTCGCGTACCGCGATGGCGGTGACGAGCATGTTGCCGGCCTCAGATGCTGGCGCGGTCGAGACGGCTCAGGGCCGCCGCATCGAGGGCGAGGCCGGGCGCCGCCATGATGTCGTCGAGCTGGGCGAGGCTGGAGGCGCTGACGATGGGGGCGGTGACGCCCGGCTGGGCGATGAGCCAGGCGAGGGCGACCTGTGCCGTCGTTGCGCCGAGGCGCGCGGCGATCTTGTCCATCTCGGCGAGGAGGTCGAGGCCGCGTGGATCGAGATAATGGGCGACGGTGCCGGCCCGCGCCTTGCCCTCGAGGTCTTCGGGCCTGCGATATTTGCCGGTGAGAAAGCCTGCCGCGAGCGCGTAATAGGGAATGACGCCGATGTTTTCCATCAGGCAGAGCTTCTGTAGCGCGCCCTCGAACAGGGCGCGGTTGACGAGATTGTAGTGTGGCTGCAGCACGCTGAAACGGGGATAGCCCTTGGCGTCGCTCGTGGCGAGGGCTTCGGCGAGGCGGGGAGCGGTGTAGTTGGAGGCGCCCACCGCGCGCACCTTGCCGGCCTCCACCAGGCGGGCGAATGCTTCCAGGGTCTCCTCGAGCGGCACGGTGTTGTCGTCGATGTGCGCCTGGTAGAGGTCGATGTAGTCGGTGCCGAGCCGGCGCAGCGAAGCCTCAGCCGCGGCGATGATGTGGGCCCTGGAGAGGCCCTTGCCGGCGGCCTTCATGTCCATGCCCACCTTGGTTGCGAGGTGGACCGCCTCGCGCCGTCCGCCGCGCTTCAGCCAGGCGCCGATGATGCGCTCCGATTCCCCGCCGGTGTGTCCGGGCAGCCAGATGGAATAGACGTCGGCGGTGTCGATCAGCGAGAAGCCGCGCGCCACGAAGGCATCGATGATGGAGAAGGAGGTGGCCTCGTCCGCGGTCCAGCCGAAGACGTTCCCGCCGAGGGCAAGGGGCGCGATGCTGATGCCGGAGGTGCCAAGCGTGCGCTTGTCCACGCTGATATCCTCGAAAAATGGGTGCGCCGGGTGCGCCGCTGCAGTCGCGGCGTACCATAGCTGCCGGCGGCGGCGGATGGAATGAGCCATCGGTCGCCCTGCGGTGTCTTGATCGCCCGCATGCCAAGCCCGCCTGTGATGCACTGGGCGAGATGCGAGACCGGTGTTTTCGACAATCGACGCTCCCCGCGCCGGTCCTTGCGAGACGGGGCGCGGGTTCGCGCGATGCAGGCCGGGGGCAACAGGCGGTGGTGAGACCGTCGCCTGTTGTGCTGGAGCTGGCCGGGCCGGAGCGGCGCCATCAGGAGCCCTGGGAGGCGGCATCCTCGGCCGGGCCCCAGTGCGGGTTCCGGGAGCTGACGAGCACGATGCCGGTGCCGGGTGGCGCAGTCCGTTTGGCATGCGAACCGCCTGCGGCCGGTTGAGGGAGAAGAGGGGGCGATCGTACCCGTTGGCATAGTCTTTCGCGAAGATCTGGTATTGTTGTTCATTTTCTTGGCGCTGTATTCATCAGAATAGGCGTTATTGACGGTGCCGATGATGGCCAGTGTTCCGATGATATCGAAGATCTTGAGATGGGCGTTCACGGCCATAATTCGGTATTAAATACAGGATTAAGCTGTGATCATGACGATTTATGTGAAGTTTTTCGTTCAGATTGCAGTCTATTTCATGGATATGGGGCGGGCGAAATCTTCGTATGAGGGCGGGGCACTCGCCCTCCCGTGTCGCGGCCCCTTCGCTCAGGCTCGGTGACGCGTCAGCCGGGCCCGCACCTGCAGGGCGGTGGCCACCGTGCCGATGCCGATGCCGAGCGCGCTCACCAGCGCCCATCCGCCGCTCGTCCAGGCGGCCGTCGCAAGGGCTGAGCCCGCCGCGCCGCCGAGGAACATGGCGCCCATGAACAAGGTGTTCAGCCGGGCCCGCGCCGCCGGCCGCAGGGCGAAGACAATGTGCTGGTGCGAGACCAGCGCGCTCTGCATGCCGAAGTCCAGCAGCACGCATCCCACCACGAGGCCGGCGATGGACCCCCAGGCGCCGAACACGACCCAGGCGAGGAGGGTCACCGCCGTTCCCAACACCACGGCGCCGGTGGGGCCATGGCGGTCGGCAAAGCGGCCAGCGATGGGCGCCGCCAGGATGCCCACGGTGCCGACGAGGCCGAACAGGCCGGCAATGTCGGGGCCAAGGCCGAACTCAGGGGTTTCCAGCCGGAAGGCCAGGATGGTCCAGAACACCGTGAAGGCGGCGAAGAGCAGGCCCTGGGTGACCGCCGCCAGCCGCAGCGCCGGGAATTCGCGCCACAGCTCCACGATGGAGCCCATGAGCCGGCCGTAGCCCATGGCGGAATCCGGCGCGCTGCGGGGCAGGATGGCGGCCATGAGCGCCGCTGCCCCAAGCGACATGGGCACCGCGAGCCAGAACATCTCCCGCCAGCCCGCATGGGTGGCGACGACGCCGGCAAGCGTCCGGCTGAGCAGGATGCCGCTGAGCACGCCGGCCATCACCATGCCCACCGTGGCGCCGCGCCGCGCGGGGGCGGCGAGGTGCGCCGCCAGCGGCACGATCTGCTGCGCCACCGTGGAGGCAAGGCCGACAGCGAAGGAGGCGAGCACGATCACCAGCGCGCTCGGGGCGAGGGCGGCCAGCGCCAGCGCGCCGGCGAGCACGACGAACTGCGCCACGATGAGCCGCCGCCGCTCCACCAGGTCGCCCAGCGGCACCAGCAGGAACAGGCCCAGCGCATAGCCGAGCTGAGTGGCGGTGGGGATGGCGACCGTGAGGCGTCCGGGCAGGTCCTGCCCGATCACCGCCAGCATGGGCTGGTTGTAATAGATGTTGGCAACCGCGATCCCCGCCGCAGCCGCCATGGCGAATGTGGCGCCGGGGCCGGCGGTGGCTTCCCCGGCCGTGATCTCGTGGGTCGTCATCTCCATCTCCCGTTTCGGCTCGCCGGCACGCGTCCTCGGGGGCCGGCCGGCGTCTGTCGCGATGGAAGATAGGCTGTTGCGATCTGGGATATAGTGCTGTCCATTGATGCACAATCATATCGGATTTCGTTATGATGGACCTTGGCGCCCTCACCCTCCTCGTGGAGACTGCTTCAGCGGGCAGCCTTGCTGCGGCGGCCCGCCGGCTGCGGTTGTCGCCCATGGCGGCGAGCCGGCTTCTGGCGAGCCTGGAGCGGGAACTCGACGTGCGGCTGATGCATCGCACGACGCGCGCCCTGTCGCTGACCGACGAGGGCCTCGCCCTGCTACCCCATGCGCGGGCCATCCTGGAGGAGCACGCCGCCGGGCTGGCGAGCGTGAAGGGCGAGGGTGCAGGCGCGAGCGGGCTTCTGCGCGTAACCACCTCGCTCGCCTTCGGCCGCCAGATGGTCGCGCCCATGGTGGCGGACTTCATGCAGGCCAATCCGCAGGTGCAGGTGGACCTTCAGTTGACCGACAGCGTGGTGGACATCGTCGCCGAGGGCATGGACCTCGCCATCCGCATCGCCACGCCCAGCGACAGCAGCCTCGTCGGCCGCCGCATCGAGGACAGCCCGCGGGTGCTGGTGGCATCCCCGGCCTATCTCGAACGGCATGGGTCGCCGCACGACCTCGCGGCGCTTCAGCATCACGCCTGCCTTACGGTGAGCGCGGCGCCGCACTGGAGCTTCCGCGCCGGCGGCGAAATTCGCCGGGTGAAGGTGGCGGGGCGCTTCACCGCCAATTCCATCGACGCCCTGCACGAGGTCTGCCGTGGCGGCCTCGGCATCGCCAACCTCTCCGGCTGGAACGTGCGGGAGGACCTTGCCTCTGGCCTTCTGCGGCAGGTCACCCTGGCCGATGCCGTCCCCGAGGCGCTGGGCATCTGGGCGGTCTATCCCACGCGCCGCATGGTTCCGGCCAAGGTGCGCCTGTTCATCGACGCGGTGGCCGCGCGGCTGAAGCAAACGGCTTGAAGCCAAGCCCCGTGGCCGCATCACCTGCGGCGCCGTCCTAGGCCCATTGGCCCATCTTGCCGGGCATTGCCGTCAAGATATAGATTGTGGTCCAGCGATTTTCGCGCCAGCCGCTCGAAGTCCGGGGCGTTCGGTGGTTGCCGGCCATGAAAATACTCATCGTAGATGATCACTCCGTCGTGCGTGAGGGCGTCGCCGCCCTGCTCCTGAGCGGCTTTGCCGGGTCGTGCGTGCTGGAGGCCCACGATTGCGCCCGCGGCCTCGACATCGTGGACGAACACCCGGACCTCGACATCGTGGTGCTGGACCTTGGCCTGCCCGGTATGGGCGGCATGTCCGCCATTCCCGAATTCGGCCGGCGCCGGCCAGCGCTGCCGGTAATCGTCCTGTCCTCGTCCGAGAATGCCCACGACGTGAAGGAGGCGCTGGCGCTGGGAGCGCTCGGCTATGTCCCCAAATCGGCCAGCCGCCAGACCCTGCTCGATGCCATGGAGTTCGTGCTGAAGGGGCACGTCTATGTGCCGCCCTTCACCCTTTTGCCCGATACCGCGCCGGTGGCCGCGAGCGAGGCGGTGGAGGAACCGGCGCCCCACCTCACGACCCGGCAGCTGGAGGTGCTGAAGCTGCTCTCGCGCGGCCTCTCCAACAAGGAGATCGGCAACACCCTCGACCTGTCCGAGAAGACGGTGAAGGTGCATATCACCAGCATTTTCAGGTCGTTGCACGTGATCAACCGCACCCAGGCGGCGAGCGCCGCACGCCAGGGCAATCTTATCTGACCCGTGTATCCGCCTCCGAGGGCAGCGTTCGCGCGCCCTGGGCCAGCAGGTTGGTGATGGCCGCCCTGAGCTTGCTGTTGTGAAGCGGCTTGTGGAGCAGCAGGAAGCCGCTTTCGCGGGCTTCCTTGAGCCGGTCGGGCGCGGTGTCGCCGGTGATCAGCAGGGCTGGAATGTCCTCGTTGTATTCGGACTGCAGCCGCTGGATGGTCGCGATGCCGTTCTCGCCCTGGCGTAGGCGATAATCGCAGATGATGAGGTCCGGCTGCCGCGGGCAGGTGGCGACCTTTTCCAGCATCTGCGTCACCGACTCGGCGACGATGACCTCGTGTCCCCAACTTGCGAGCAGGCTCTGCATGGCGGACTGGATGGCGGCCTCGTCGTCCACCACGAGGATGAGGCCAGACACCATGGCGCCGCGGGCAGGCCCGGCGCTGGCGGCGGGCTGTTCCGGCGCCGTGGCCGCGATGGGCACGGAGATCGCGAACACCGATCCCTTGCCCGGTCGCGACCTCAGCGCAAGCGGGCAGGCCATGAGTTCGGCGAGCCGCTTCACGATGGCGAGCCCCAGCCCGAGGCCCATGGCCCGATCCCGCTCCGCATTGCCGAGCTGGTAGTATTCCTGGAAGATCCGCTGCTGTTCCTCGCCCGGGATACCCTTGCCCGTATCCCAGACCTCGATGGACAGGCGCCGACCCCGCCGGCAGCCGATGACGACGCGGCCCCGGTCCGTGTAGCGCACGGCATTGGAGACCAGATTGCGCAGCACGCGCTCCAGCAGGATCGGGTCGGCAACCACCGCAAGCGAGCAGGGCTGCACCACAAGTGCGATCCCCTTGCGCGCGGCTTCCTCGTCGTAGTCGCGCACGATCCGTTCCACCAGCGGGTGGATGTGGAAGGCGCGGGAATCCGATTGCACCACACCGGCGTCGAGGCGCGAGATGTCGAGCAGCGAGGTGAAGAGGCCGTCGAGGGCGGAGACGGATTCGTCGATGTGCCCCAGGATCTGCCGGGCCGGTGCATCCAGGCTGCAGTTCTGCATGGCGCCGAGAAACATGGTGAGCGCGTGCACCGGCTGGCGCAGGTCGTGGCTCGCGGCGGCGAGAAAGCGCGACTTGTCCCGGCTGGCCTGCTCGGCGCGTTCCTTCTCGTTCCGGACCTCCACCAGCAGGTCGATGTTCTCGAACCGCAGGCGCAGGGCCTCCACCAGGCCCCGGTTGGAGCGCCAGCCGAGCGTGGCCATGGCGACCACATAGAGCAGATCCAGCAGCATCAAGGCATGGGAGAGGATGCCGCCATGCAGCACCGCCCATACCGGATAAGGCAGCATGGCGGGAAACAGCAGCGCATAGAAGGCCGGCAGGTAGCTGCCGAACGCCGAGGCGGCGCCGGACGCCACCGCCGAGGTGACGATCATCACCCAGAGCTGAAGCTCGATGCGGCCGGGAGATACCAGGAGAACCGATCCCGCGCCCCAGGTGATACCTTCCAGCAGGCTTATCAAAATGAAGATCGTGGCGAGCATCGGCAGGCGGGCGGGGAGCGCGACGCGCCAGTAGACCCAGCACAGGACAAGGTGGCCGAGCGCGACGGCGACGAGCACGGCGGACCATGTGACCACGGTGTCGAAGGCCACGCCGTCATGCAGCAGCAGCACATAGGCGAGGATGAGGCCGCCGATCATGGCGCCCAGCACGCCGACGGGGGTATTCCGGAACAGGACTTTGAGCTGCTCGGACTGGACCCGGTCGTGGGCACCCACAGGCTCCGGAGCGCGCTCGCGCAGGTCCGTCCTTCCGCTCGCGAGCGGTGCCGCGCCGGGGGACAGGGACAATGTCGACCTCAGGAGCGTCACCGTCGCCTCGGATCTGCTGAGACGTTGCCGTTTATAGCACACATGCATCAAGTAAAGGATCAGTGCTGCGCGTACTGGATGAATAATCGTGATGGATCGGGGCGAATCATCGTCTGAAAACGAACGCCATCGCGAAAATAGAGGCACCATAATACGGTGCTCTATTCGCTTTCGGCCGGGCCGATGGTTTCAGCATGGAAGGTCATAGGACAGGTCGTAGGACGATCGGGCGGATTGCTGCCGGCGCGTCAAGGTCTACTCTATGCGCGCGAACGGTGCAGGAGGCGCTGCCGCCGGCGCGGATGTCGACGGAAGTCAGCCCGAGCGGGTGGCGACCGGTTTCGTGGCTCTCATCTCGAACGCTCCTTTCTCAAACGCTCCCTTGTCAGCCGCAAGAGGCACAAGCCGGTTCCCGGGTGGGCTTCCCTCAAGTCAGGGCCCGACACCCCAGGCAAGGTCGCATCGAGGATGAACATGACCGACCACACCCCCGGCCCGGCGCCACAATCGCCTCCTTCCGCTGAAGAAGAGCTGCTTCAGGAGAGCTTGCGGCCGGTCTCCCGGCGGGCCCTGCTGGGCGGTGGGGTGGTTCTCGCGCTGGCGGCTCTTGTCCCAGAGACGGCGCAGGCCCTGCGCATTCCGCGTGGCCTGATGATGGTGCCGGGCATGCTGCGCATTCCCGCGCCCTCGCGCCGCGCGCCCTCGGGCGGATCGAGTTCCGGGCGCAGCCGGTCGAGCGGCGGATCGGGGAGCGCGTCGAAGAAATCGGGCTCGGGCTCGCGCAAGAACAGGAAGGATCAGGACGCCCCCAGCGATACGGCGGCGCGCGAACCCGGCGCGGGTGCTCGCGATCCCAAGGCACCGGCGGCCCGGACCACGGAGCCCGCGGCAAGCGGAGGCGCGAGTGTCTCGACCGGCCCATCGGGTCCAAGCGCGGGTCCTGGTCCCGCTGGCGGAGGATCGCCGTCCTCCGGTCCGCCGCAGATCGCCGGTGGCGGGGTCCCGGCTGCTGCCGGAGCCGGTGCGGGCGGCGCGGCAGCCGCCGCGACGGGTGGCCGCCAGGTGATCACCGACGGCGACTATTGAGCTGGATACTCGCCCTGCCTGGTGTCAGGGGTGGATGGTCTTCACCGTCATGACGGACGTGGGTCGGCCCCCATCATTTGGCGGGACCGCCCAAAGCTTCCAGCGCCTGCCGGGCGCGGGCATTGCCCTGCGCGGCAGCGAGGTCATACCAATAGCGCGCGGCGTTGCGGTCCGGATCGATGCCCTGGCCGTTCTCGAAGATCACGCCGAGATTGTATTGGGCTTCCGCGATGCCTTGCTGCGCGGCCTTGAGATACCAAGCCCGCGCCTCCTTGTAGTCGGGGGCGCCGAACCCCTTGCCCGTATAATAGAGGTTGCCGAGGCGCCACTGGGCCTTCGCCAAGTCCTTTTCCGCCGCCTGGCGATACTTGTAGGCGGCGGAAACGAAGCTCTGGCCGACGCCTTCGCCCTTCTCCAGCAGGAAGCCCAGCGTGTACAGCGCCTCCGCATTACCGGTTTCGGCGAGGCGGGAGGCGAGTTCATAGGCCCGGCCGTAGTCGCGGCGCTCCATGGCCTCGCCCATGGCGGACCGCAGGTCCGCCGGCGTCATGGCCGGTGGCGCCGTGGCGACCTTGGCCTCCGTGGTGGTGGTCGCGGCAGTGGTCGAAGATCGCGTGTTGCGATCGAAATACATGTTCTCGATCCGCGCGGCATTGCTGGCGGCGGCGCCGGTCGCGGCATTTCCCGTCGTGGCACGCCGTTCGCCGGTCGGGCGTGCCATATCGGTGCGCGGGGCGGGGACCGGCGTGGGGTCGCGGAAGATGTCCGCGACCACCACGCCCGCCACTGCGATGGCCGCCACGCCGCCGATGGCGAGCCCGCGCAGTTCGATCGGCATGGCCTTGAAGCGAAGCCATGCGGCGTTGAGCGCCGCCCGCAGGCGGCCCATGGGGCCGGGCGCGGGAAGCGGATATGGCGCGATGGTCTTGGAGGCGCCGCCAGAGGTGCTGGAGATGAGGCGCGTATAGTTCTGGATCACCCCGGTGGCTTCGGCGCGCAGGCTGGTGGCGCCTAATGCATCGCTGAACGCCCGGACGGTCGGGAAGCGCTGTTCCGGCTTCTTGGCGAGCGCCTGCAGGATGGCGCCCTCGGCCTTCACCGAAAGGCCGGGCACCTTGGGGATGAGGCGCTGCGGCTTGGTATTCACATGCGCCTGGATCAAATCGTAGTCGGTGTCCGCCGCGAACGGCGGGGCGCCGGAAAGTATTTCGTAGATCACGATGGCCAGGCTGTAGAGGTCGGAGCGCTCGTCGCCGGGGCTGCCGCGCAATTGCTCGGGCGCGATATAGGCCAGGGTGCCGATGATGGAGCCGTCGCGCGTCAGCCGCTGGCTGCCGGCCACCCGGGCGATGCCGAAATCCATGATCTTCACCCGGCCGTCATCGGTGATCATGAGGTTGGACGGCTTGATGTCGCGATGGATCACGCCCATGGAATGGGCATAGGCGAGGCCGTCCGCCACCTGCGCCACGATGGCGAGGCATTCCTGGACCGGCAGCGGACCACCGCGCTGCTGGAGCATGCTCTCCAGGGTGCGCCCGCGCACCAGCTCCATGATCATGTAGAGGTTGCTGCCCTCCGGATGGAGGGCATAGAGCGTCGCGATATTGGGGTGGTTGAGCCGGGCGAGGCTGCTGGCCTCGGCGCGGAAGCGATCGAGGAAGCTCGCGTCGTTCATCAGCTCCGGGCGCAGCGACTTGATGGCCACCTCGCGGCCCAGCATGGTGTCGCGGGCGGCATGGACGCGGCCATTGCCGCCCGATCCGAGCAGCGCGGTGATTTCGTAGTGGCCGATGTGTTCGGTGGTCGCCGTGGTCATGGTGCCCTCACAGCTTGATGCGCCGCGTGGCTCCTCGTGCGTCGCTGTCTTCCGCCAGGATCTCCTGCGGCACGATGCGCCGCGTGGTGCGGGCCGAGCCTCCGCGATCCGCACCTGCGCGATCCGACGCCGCCGGGGCCTCGATGGCGAAGACGCCGACCGAGATATTGTCGTAGCCACCCGCTGCCAGCGCCTGTTCCACCAGAGCGTCGCAGGCGTCGGTGGGGGGCAGGCGCTGCAGCACGGCGGCGATCTCGCTATCGGAGACGAGGTTCGACAGCCCGTCCGAGCACAGCAGCACCCGGTCGCCGTCCGCCAGCGGCAGCCCCTCGCTCCAGACCGCCGGATCGAGTTCCGCCCGCGAGCCGAGCGCCTTGACGATGACGTTGCCGTTGGGACTGGTCTCGGCTTCCTCCTTCGTCATCACGCCCTCGCGCACCAGCTGGGCGTTGAGGGAATGGTCCTCGCTGAGCTGGGTGAGTACGTCGCCGCGCAGGAGGTAGGCGCGGCTGTCCCCCGCATGGGCGAGGTAGAGCTTGCCGCCCACCATGGCCACGGCGGTGCAGGTGGTGCCCATGCCGCGGCATTCAGGATGGGCGTCCGCGTGCTCGATCACCGCCGTGTTGGCGGCCTCGAACGCCATGCGCAGGGTTTCCGGCACCGGCAGGCTGCTGCCGCAATAGATGCGCCGCACCACTTCGGCCGCGAGCGCGCTCGCCACCTCGCCCGCCGCATGGCCGCCCATTCCGTCGGCGACAAGGGCCAGCGTGCCCCATTGGTCCGACGAGCGCTCCTCCGGCGACGAGACGAAGACGACGCTGTCCTCGTTGCTGCTGCGCACCCGGCCCACATGGGTCAGCATGGCGCCGCGCGCGCGCAGGGCTGGGGCGGCATCGACGCGGGCAGTCATGGCGCGCCTCCCGTCACTGCGCGGCGCGCTGCGGCTGGAGCAGGTCGCGGCCATAGCGGATCGGAACGCCGAGGGTCACCCGCGCATCGCCGACCTTGCGGCCGTAGGTGTGCAGCCCGATCACCTTGCCCTCGGCATTGAACACCGGCCCGCCGCTGTTGCCGGGGCCGCTGGTGTTGATGCTCATCTGGAACACGTCGCCGCCGCTGGAGCGCGTGGTCTGGTCGCCCTCCCGCCGCGAGGCGCTGCCGAGGGCGGAGATGATGCCCTCGTTCACGCTGGGCTGCGGCACCAACTCGTCATGGACCCGCGAGGGCCCGCCGGCTTCGCGGGTGGTGAACTGGGTGTAGGTCTCCACCGACACCGCCGGATAGCCGAGGTCGATCACCTTCTGGCCCACCCGCAGCTCGTCGTTGGCGGAGATGTCGATCTTGTTCAGGGGCTGCGGGGAATCGATCTTGATGAGCGCCGCGTCGGCGTCGGACGAGGGCCGCACCAGGCTGGCGTTGATGCTCAGCCGGCTGCCGGCGAAGCGCGCCTCCAGATACTCGTTGCGGCCGATGAACACGCGCTTGGCGATGGAATTGTCGAGGCCGTCGATGGAGCCGATGGGGATGGCCACGTTAGGGTGGAACACCACGCCTCCCGCCTCCGGCACCCAGCGCCGCAGCCGGGAGGCTTCGTCGGAGGCTCCCTCGAGATTGATCATGGTCGCCTTGTCGCGCTTCTTGAAGGCGGCCGGCTGCTTGAGGTCGAACACGATGCCGTACTGGCCGACGGAGGCGTCGTAGGGAACCATCCAGCCGGCGGCCACGTGCTTGTTGGTGAGGATGAAGCCCTGCTCGCTGACCACGAAGCCGCTGCCCTCGCCGGCCTCGCCGATGCTCGGATTGCTGCGGTTCTCGTCGTCCAGCGTCAGCCAGCGCACCACGCCGAGGTCGCCGGGGAGGCGCACATAGGCGGGATAGGTCCGCCCGTCATAGACCACCGTCTTGTGGAAGATGGGCTTGCCGGTCTCCTGGTCGAAGACGCGCCATTGCAGGTAGATCTTCAGCACGGCATCGCCATACCGGCTGACGATCTGCTGCGCCGACATGCCGAGCTGCTGGGACAGGTTGGTGGAGGCTTCGGTCGCCACGCGCGCGTTGTCGCGGGCCTGGGCCTCGCGGATTTCGCCGAGTTCGTTGAGGTGGCGCCAGTAGAAGGCGCCGCCTACCAGCGCCACGAAGGCGACCACGCCGGCGAGCGAGGCCGCCCAGACCCGGCTGGTGCTGCGCCGCTCCTCGCCGAGCATGCGCATCACCGTTTCCTTACCGACGCCGGATTTGGGCGGCTCAGCGGTCGCGGCGGTGCTCGCCGTCACCTGTCCGGTCCTGTCGCCGTCGATCTGCCCGGTGGCGCCCACCGCGTTCACCACCCGCGTCGCGGTGGTGTCAACGGCGCTGATGACACGGGTGCGCGCGCTCATGGCCGGCGGGCGGGGCTGCACGTCGAACACGAATTTCGGCCCGTTCTTGCCGAGCTCTATGGTGTCCTCGGGCAGGAGTTCGGCATCCTCCTTCACCGGCTGGCCGTTGAGGAGCGTGCCGTTGCTGGAGTTGAGATCCACCAGCCGGAACGCGCTGTCGTCGTTGGCCGGGATGCGGATAGCGGCATGGTGGCGGCTGACCACGTCGTCGCGCTTGGCGTCGAAGGCGATGGTCGAGGCCGGATCGCGCCCGATGGTCACCTCCTGAAGGTCCTGGACCGGGATCTGCTCGATCTGATTGGCCTTGGAGCCGGACAGATGCCGGATGATGATCCGGTCGATGGATGCCGCGCTCATGCTGCCCCCCTTTCCTGTATGCCGGGCCGGGCTCCGCCGAAACGGCGAGATGACACCCTCGGCCAAGGCCATTGCTTACGCAGACAAGAATGGTCCGCAGGCGCCTTGCGCACTGGCCACGGCCGCAGCCTACGAGATGCAGGGTCAAGCTTGTAAAGCTGGACTGAGACCCTAGGACTGGTCCTAGGACTGAGGTGAAATGCGGCGTTATCGGAAGAATAGGAGGCGATGGTCACTTCATCGACGCGAAAAATAGACTGTGCTACCTCTTCCATCCTGCTTGGGCGCAGTGCAATCCTCCGCACGCGGCCTTTCCGCCGTGCGCGCGGCGGCCGTCCCATCGGGAAAATTTCCCGGCGATCCGCAAAAGTGCGTGATGATGAGGACGCCCGGCGCTTGCCTTATGCGGTCTGGGCGGGTCCGTCCGCAGGCGGCGGCTGGAAGCGGCCGAGGGCTTCGTCGAAGGTGTTGGCGAACTGGAACAGGTGCGCCAGTCCGCTGATGTCGAAGACCTGAAAGATGGTGTAGTGGACGGAGGAAAATACCACCTGCCCATTCTTGCCGGTGACGAGGCTGTGGTGGCGCCACAGCAGCCTGAGGCCGGAGCTGTTGATGTAGGTGACGCCGGCAAAGTCGATCAGCGTGTTGCTTCCGCCGGTCGCGAGCCAGCCGTCGAGCACCTCGCCCAGCTGGCCGCAGCCCAGCGTGTTCAGCTGGCCAGTCAGGTTCACGGTCAGGATGTCGCCGAGGGTGGCATGCTTGATGTCGAGCATCAGGCCTGGTCCTCCTTGCCCGGATACAAGCCAAGCGAGGGCGTGGGCCGTAGCGATACACCGTTGCGCAGGCCCATCCTCATTTCGTCCCTGTCACCTTGCGCCACCTTGGAGCCATGACACCTCGCAGGATGGCCCATCCCAAATCGCTCCCGCTCCATGACATGCTAACGTGAACCGACACGGAATCGGCAGGTTCAGGCCAGCCTCCGGGGGTTGTTAGCACAGACGGGGTTTCTCGGCTCCATGGCGCCTCTCAAGATCCTTTCGCTCGATGGCGGGACCCGGCCGCTGATCACCTGCCACCTGCTGCGGCGGCTGCTGGACCAGCAGCCCGGATTGCTGGAGGACGTGGATGCCTTCGCCGGGACCTCCGCCGGCGCCGTCACCTGCGCCATCATCGGCGTGTCCGATACGGTCCGCGAGGGGATCGAGCGCGCCATCGCATTCTGGCAGCTCTGGCACCCGTTCGAGGGGGCCGGGCCGTTCAGCCCGCGCACATTGGCGGCCATGTCCGGCCTGTCCGCCTTCCTGACCCACGAGAAGCTCTACCAGCACCTGCGGGAGCTTCTGGGCGAGGTGCGCCTGCGCGATGTCCGGCGCCGACTGCTGATGCCGGCGGTGGCCATCGACAACAAGGTAGGGCTGAAGGAATATCGCCACTGGTCCATCGAGATTCATCACAATCTCGGGGCGCAGGAGCTGCCGGTTTCGCCGCTGCTGGCCGACATCGCGCTTCACTCCAGTTCCATCCCGGTGCTGCATCCGGTGTTCCAGGGGCGGGTGGACGGCGGCCTTTATGCCAACAATCCCAGCATGTGCGCCCTCACCATGGCCATGGACTTCCTGACCGCCGACATCGCCACCACCATGATCCTCTCGGTCGGCCAGGGGCAGGCCAACAGCTACATGGCGCTGCCCGGCGGCGACGTGGGATACGGGGGCTGGCTGCTGAACATGGAGCGGCCGCTCGCCCTCATCAAGCTGGTGATGGAAGCCAATCTGCAGGCCACCACCTACCAGGCCAGCCGGATCCTGGAAGACCGGTTCGTGCGCCTCGATCCGTTTCTCGCCACCGACCTGGAGCCGGAGGCCTCCGTCCCGCCCGAGATCTTCAACCAGCGGCAGGAGGAGATGGCGGAACAGGCCGATATCACCGCCGCGCTTGCGCAACTGGAGGAGATCGGCTGGATCGAGGCTCCGGGGCCGGCTGAAACGGCAGCGCCGGGGGCCGGCGGGCCCGGTTCATGACTTGGGCCCGGGCAGGTTGGCCCCCAGCCGGTTGGCCACGTCGGACAATTCCTGCTCCGGCAGCAGCCGGATGAGCGCGAACGCCAGGGTAGCCACCACGCCGGCGGCGGCGAAGATGGTGACCATGGCGGACTGGTAGTCCGAAAGCACGACCAACTGCTCCGCCACGCTTAGCTGGGACAATTGCCCGAGCCCGATATTGTCCATGTCCTGCCGCCCGCCGCCGGTCGGCAATAGTCCACCCGCCTGCATGGCGAGGATGGCGCCTGCCACCGCGATGCCGAAGGCGCCTCCGAGGGAGCGGAAGAAGCCCGCGGTGGAGGTGGCGGTGCCGATGTCCTCGTGGGCCACCGCGTTCTGGTAGGCCACCGTCAGGCCGGGCATCAGCAGCCCGAGCCCGGTGCCGAGGGGGAACAAAAGCGCGCCAAGGAGGTAGGGGGAGGGCAGGGCATAGGCCGCGAGCGCCAGCGCGAACAGCGTCACGGTCGCGACGCCGACGCCGGTGACCGCGAACACCTTGTAGCGCCCGGTGCGCGTGATGGCCCGGCCGCCATACAGCAGCGACAGCATCAGCCCGGCGGCCGAGGGCACCATGGCGATGCCGGAGGCGGTGGGCGAGAGGCCACCGGCGAGTTGCAGGTACAGGGGCATGAAGGCGAGCGCGCCGAACACCGCGATGGTGACCAGCGTTGCGACGCTGGTGGCGATCAGCCAGACCCTGTTGCGCACCATGGCAAGGGGGATGAGGGGCTCCTTCACCTTGGCTTCGATCGGCCCCAGCAGCAGCGCCAGCACCACGGCGGCGACGGCGAGGCCGATGACAAGGGGGGAGGTCCAGCTGCCGTGGCTGCCCTGGTTCAGCGCCAGCAGCACGCAGCTGGTGGCGGCCATGATGACGACGAAGCCGAGAACATCGATGCGGTGGCTGGTGGTGCGTACGCCCGGCGGCAGGCCCATCCACAACAGGGTCAGGGCGGCGGCGCCCAGCGGCAGGTTCACGTAGAAGATCCAGCGCCAGGACCAGAATTCGGCGATGACGCCGCCCAGCGGCGGGCCGGCGAGGCTGGCGATGGTGAACACCGCGCCGAACAGGCCCTGGTAGCTGCCGCGCCGCCGCGGCGACACCAGGTCCGACATGGTGATCTGGGTGAGCGTCATCAGCCCGCCGGCGCCGATGCCCTGGATGGCGCGGCCGAGGATCAGCTGGTTCATGCTCTGGGCGAGCCCGCTGAAGGCCGATCCGGCGAGGAACAGCAGCACCGCGACGGTGAGCAGGGGCCGGCGGCCATACATGTCGCTCAGCTTGCCGTAGAGCGGGGTCGCGGCGGTACTGGTGAGAAGGAAGATGGTCAGCACCCAGGTCAGGCTGTCGAGGGCGCCGAACTCGCTGGAGATCAGCGGCAGGGCGGGCCCGACGATGTTGGCGTCGAGCGAACTCAGTGCCAGCACCAGCAGCAGCCCGGCCAGCACGCGGTGGAATTTTTCCGGCGGCAGCGCGATGGCGGCGTCGTCGCTTGCAGCGTAAGGCGGGCCGCTCACGAGAATGATCCTGTGGGCGATCCCGCCACCTCGGTCGGCGCCGTTGCGCCGGGGGCGGGAGAGGACCCGTCGCAGGCGGCACCGTCCGCTGCCGCAGCATCCGCCGCCTCGGCGCATGCGAGGAGCAGGCCGGCGACATCCTGCGGAACGTCGATCATGGCATCATGCCCGCTCGCCAGTTCCCGGATGGTGAAGCGCGGGTCCTTGGCGAGCTGTGCCGCCAGGTCCCGGAAGTCGGGCGCCGGGAAGCGCAGGGTGCAGGCATAGGCCAGCACCTCGATCTGCATCCAGGCGCCGGTCAGCACCGCCGGCTCGGTATAGGTGCGTAGGGCCTGGGGCACACAGCGCCGGTCGACCCAGGCCACGTCCTCGGGCGCGGCCAGGGCATAGAGGGCGGCGGGGGCCGGGGGCAGCACCGGGCCGCGCGGCGTCTCCACCACGCGGGAGACGATGGCCTCGCGGCGTTCGGGGCTATCGAGATCGAGCAGCGAGCGGCCATCCTGCGGCAGCAGGGCATCAAGGAAGACGAGGGCGCCGATCTTTTCCGGCACACGGTCCGCCACCTGTGTCGCCACCGCGCCGCCATAGCTGTGGGCGCACAGGATGACGCGGCTCAGCTCCTCGGCCTCGATCACCGCCAGCACGTCGGCCACATGGGTGGCGAGGCCCACGTCGGGTGAGAGCAGGTGGGCACGGTCGCCGAGGCCGGTGAGGGAGGGCGCGAACACGCAGTGCCCCTGGCCGGCCAGGATCGCGACCACGCGCCGCCAGCACCATCCGCCGTGCCAGGCACCGTGGACGAGGAGAAAATCAGCCATTGTCAGGATCTCGCCGGCAGCGATGATGTCGGGGCTAGGGTGGTTGCTATAGTCACACCAGTTGGGCCGCTTTCTCAAGGTGGGTTCGGGGGGCGCCGCGGCGTCATGTGCTGCGGACAGGGGCTGGAGCGGGGAGGGGGAGATGACGCCGCATATTCTGCTGATGGGTGAGGCAGTGACTCTGACCCATGTGGTCCGCCCCACCTTGCTCGCCGATGCGCTCCATGCTGCCGGCTATGGGGTGACGCTGGCGTGCGATCCGCGCTTCAACGCCCTCATAGGCCCGCGCCCCTACCGCACCATTGCCCTGAAATCCTCCATCGATCCCACGACCAGCACCGCGCTGCTGAAGCAGAACCAGCCGCTGTTCAGCGTCGAGACCTTCAACGCCTATGTGCGCGAGGACGTGCGCCTGATGCGGCTGGTGCAGCCGCAACTGGTGGTCGGTGACATGCGCCAGTCCCTCGCCATCAGCGCGCAGCTCACCAAGGTGCCTTATGTGAACATCATCAACGCCCACTGGAGCCCGTGGTCGGACGAGCCGTTCGCCCTGGTGAACCATCCGCTCTACAAGGTGCTGGGCCGCGAGACCGGGGACCGGCTGCTGTCGCTGCTGACGCCCGTCGGCTCCCTGATGATGGCGCTGCCAATCAACATCGCCGCCCTCAACAACGGGGTCACCCCCATCGGGGCGGGGCTCAGGGAGACCTTCTGCGCCGGGGACTATGTGGTCTATCCCGACATTCCGGAGCTGAGCCCCACCCGCGCCCTGCCGCCGAACCACCGCTACATCGGCCCCCTCGACTTCAGCCCGCAGATCGCGCCGCCGCCGTGGTGGGAGACGGTGCCGGACGACAAGCCGATCATCTATGTCAATCTCGGCAGCTCGGGCGAGCCGGCCCTCTTGGAGGCCATCCTGGCCGGGCTTGCCGACCTTCCGGTGACGGTGATCGCGGCGACCGCCCACCCCGGCGCCGCGCTGGCCGTGCCGGCCAATACCTTCGTCGCCGACTATCTGCCGGGGGATACGGCGGCCGCCCGTGCGGCGCTGGTGATCTGCAACGGCGGCGCCTCCAGCGGATGCCAGGCCCTGGTGGCGGGCACGCCCTTCCTCGGCATCGCCAGCAACACCGATCAATTGTCCTATTGCAAGATGGTGGCCAAGACCGGCGCAGCGGAAAACCTGCGGGAAGACGAGGTGACCGCCGAGCGCGTGCGCGAGACGGTGGCGCGCATGCTGGCGGCGCCGGGATACCGCGAGGCGGCCCAGCGCCTGAAGCAGGATTTCGCCCGCTATGATGCCAAGGCGAATTTCGTAGCCTTCGTAGGGGAGATTCTGGCGGCGCCGCTCAAAGCGTTTTCGAGCGAAGTGGGGACCGGTCCGCGTGAAGAAGACGCGTCAACGCAAGACTCAAGAGCGGCTTCCGTGAGCTGAGACGAACGGAAGTTGCTCTAGGAACGCTGGCTGATCAGCACCCCGGCCGCCACCACGGCGATGGCCAGCACCGCGAGCCCGGTGGGGGTGGTGACGATCTCGCCCTGCCGTCCCAGCAGCACCGCGCAGATCATGGCGCTGCCGGCCAGCACCGCGACGCCCAGCCGGTTGGCTGCGCGGGTGAGCTGGCGGATGTCGTCGCGGCGGCGGTCTGCGCCGTCGGTGCGGATGCGCAGCTTGCCGCGCTCCAGCGCGGTCAGAAGATTGTCGAGCCGCATGGGCAGCCGGACGGTGGCCGAGACGAGGCGCTTGAGCCGGTCTGAATCCGGCTTCAGTTCGTCCGCCACCAGCCGCTGGGCCAGCGGCATGAAGCGCTCGGCGGGATCGAAGGCGGCATCGATGCCCGCCACCGTCCCCGAGCAGATGCCCATGGCGCGGAAGACGAACAAAAGCTCCGCCTTCATCTTCATGGGCGAGTTATAGAGCAGGGTCTGGTATTCCTCGGACAGCTCGGCGAACGGCGTCAGGTCGCGCTTGCGCACCTGCCCCACCAAGGCGTGGGGAAACTTGTTGATCAGCGCCGCGGTCATGCGCTCCAGTTCGTCGAGGTCGGTGTCGGGCAACAGCAGGTCGCCCTCCACATAGGACTGGACGATGGTGTAGGCGTCGCGCGCCACCATGCCGGTGGCATAGGTGGTGAGCGACTGGCGCAGCCGCGCGGGGATCTCCACCGCCATGCCGAAATCGATGAACACCACCTGGAACGGCCGGTTGGTGACGTGCGGAATGTGCACCCGCCCCGAGGCGAGGCTGGAGGGCGACCAGTGCGCCGCGCTCTCGCCGTCTGCCGCCAGCGGCCGCACGAACAAATTGCCCGGGTGCGGATCGGCATGGACGAAGCCGTGCCGGAACACCTGGTCGAGATAGCAATCCATCAGCTTGCTGGCGACGCGACGGCGGTCGATGCCGGCGGCCTCAAAGCCCAGCACGTCGTGGATAGGGAAATAGGACACATCCTCCATGGTCAGGGTGCGCCGGCCGCTGCGGGACCAGTAGATGGTGGGGGTGTGGATGGCGGGGTCGTGGGCGAACTCGCGGGCGAAGCGCTCGCAGTTGCGGGCCTCCGCGACGAGGTCCAGCTCGCGATAGGTCACCGCCGAGAATTCGCTGGCCAGAAGGTCGAGATCCACCCGGCGGCGGATGCTCTCCAGCCGCTTCAACTGGCGGATGAACTGGCCGACGATTTCCAGGTCGCTGGCGACGATGGCCTCGATGCCCGGCCGCAGCACCTTCACCACCACCGGCTGGCCCTCCGGCAGCACCGCCCGGTGCGCCTGGCCGAGCGAGGCCGCGCCGATGGGTACCGGCTCGAAGCTGCGGTAGAGGCCGGTGATGGGGAGGAGAAAGTCCGCCTCGATCTGCGCGATGATCTGAGGGCCGGGCACGGGGGGCACCGCGTCGCGCAGGTCCGCCATCACGTGGGTGACCTCCTCGGGCAGGAGGTCGACGCGGGCGCTGACATACTGGCCGAGCTTGATGAGCACGCCGCCGAGGCGCTCGGCCTCGCGGCGATATTGGCGGGCGAGGGCGGCCCAGCGTGGGGCCGGCGGGCGGCGGAACCGCTTCAGCGGTCCCCGCGTCATCACGATGTCCCAGAAGAAGATGTGGAGCGCGATGCGCAGGAACAGCCGCCGGACCGCGCGGGCCCGCTGCTGGTTGGTCAAGGCGGGCGCGGCCGGGGACAGCGTCGGCTGGGGCATCAGTTGAAGTCCAGGGGCAGGGTGCGCCGCTGGATCATCTCCTTGACCATGGCGATGTCGCCGTCCTGCCGCCGGTCGCGATCGTTGAAGGACACCTTTGCCCGCACCGCGTCGCGCAGCAGCCGGCTGCGGACATGGCAGCCCTCGCCCCGGCGCAGGTCCACCGCCTGCACCAGCGCCAAGAGGCAGATGGCCGCCACCGTCTCGGTCAGCTCCAGCACGCGCAGGCTGTCACGGGCAGCGATCGTGCTCATGCTGACCTTGTCCTGGTTGTGGTTCTCGGTGCTGCGGCTGAAGACGCTGGCCGGCATGGTTGCCTTCAACGCTTCCGCGGTCAATGCGGACGCCGCGATCTGCATAGCCTTGAAGCCATGGTGCGCCCGGTGCCCATCGCCGTCGGCGCCCACCAGGTTTTCCGGCAGCCCGTTGCTGGTGACGGCGGAACAGATGAGCGCGAGCTGGCGGTCCAGGAGATCGGCGATGTTGGCGGTGGCGTTCTTCAGACCATCGGCCACGAAGCAGGCGTGGCCGCCATAGAAATTGCCGCCGAACAGCGGGTCGCCGGTCTCCGGATCGATCAGCGGGTTGTCTGAGGCGCCGTTCAGCTCGGTCTCGATCCAGGGCTTCATCCAGTCCAGCGCGTCGATCAGCACCCCCACCACATGGGGCGCGCAGCGGATGGAATAGCGATCCTGCAGCCGGCCCTGGTGCACTGTGCCGGGCTGGTACTCGATATCCTGGGCGATCCAGGAGGCGCACAGCATCTGGCCGGGATGGGGCTTGGCGGCGAAGATGCGCGGATCGAAATGGGCGGGGTTGCCTTGCGTCACGTCGCTGGCGAGCGCGGTGAGCGCCGCCGCCAGCCGGGCCAGCCAGCGGGCGCGCTCGAAGGCGAGGGCCGTCAGCGCCACCGAGACGCTGGTGCCGTTCATGATGGCGAGGCTTTCCTTGGGCGCCAGCGCGATGGGGGTGATGCCCGCCGCGCGCATGGCCTCGGCCGCCGGAACGATCTGGGCGCCGCTGTAGACCTCGCGCTCGCCCATGACCATGGCCGCCACATAGGAGAGGGGGGTCAGGTCGCCGCTCGCCCCCACCGAGCCCTCGCTGGGGATGACCGGGAGAATGCGGTGGTCGAGCAGGGTCGCGAGGCGCTCCACCACCTCGAACCGCACCCCCGACCAGCCCGCGGACAAGGAGGCGATGCGCGCCAGCAGTACGGCCGCCGCCTCGGTTTCCGAGAACAGGGCCCCGGTGCCGCAGCCGTGGAAGCGCACGAGGTTCAACGACAATTCATCGGTCAGGTGCACCGGCACCTCGGTGACCACCGATTCGCCAAATCCCGTCGTCACGCCGTAGATCCGTTCGCCCGAGGCGATCCGCTGCCGGAGCAGGTCGGAGCCGGCCTCGATGCGCTGGCGGAATGCAGCAGAGCCATCCAGCGTAACGCGGCTCGTGCCCTGGGCCACCGCCCAGACATCAGCCGGCGAAAGGCGCTGCGCGCCGACGAGGATCACAGGGGTCCGGTGAACGTTCATAGGGCTTGATTCACTCGATGCGGCGCGGCCTGGGGCGCGAGACTAGAGCGCGATCCGAGCAAATTGAACCAGTTTGCGCGGTGAATCGCGCTCTAAATCAGAGATGGAGAACGCGACATCGGGCGGCCGGGGCCAAGATTGCGTTGCGGTGTGATCGGCGGCGGGGATATCTGTTCATCTGTGGGCAAATCGGTGGCACCGAAGGGCCGTCCGAGCCGCAGGATTTGCGATGACCGTCCGGAAAGCCAGGGGCTCGCGTTGCAATATTATACCGCCGTCACCCTCCCTTCTGTTGCCGTCAGATGACTGCCGAACCGTCACCCTGGTTTCTGGGGGGCACGACGCGGGGCGTGCGTCGGCTTCGCCTGTTCTGCCTTCCCTTCGCGGGCGGCAATGCAAGCGCTTATTCTTCATGGCAGGCGGCCATCGATCCCGCCATCGAGGTGGTGCCGGTCCAACTGCCGGGCCACGGCGGGCGGATCCGCGAGGCGCCGTTCCAGACCATGGACGAGATGGCGCAGGGGCTGGCCGATGCGATGGTGCGTCGGCTCGATTTGCCTTACGCCTTGTTCGGCCACAGCATGGGCGCGCTCCTCGCCTTTGAAACCCTGCGGCGGCTGAGGGCGCGGGGGGCCTTGATGCCGGCGGCGCTGTTCGTGTCGGCGCGCCGCGCGCCCCATTTGCCGCCGTCCCGTCCACCGCTGCACCTGCTGTCCGAGGCCGAGCTCATCGGCGAACTGCGCGCCCTGAACGGGACGCCCGACGTGGTGCTGGGGGATCGCGAACTGCTGGACCTGCTGCTGCCGGTGATCCGAGCCGATCTCAAGGCGGTTGAAACCTACCGTTTCCGGGAGGCGCAGGCTTTCGATTGTCCCATCCATGCCTTCGGCGGCGTGGGGGATTCGATCCCGGAAGAGGATTTGCGGGCTTGGTCGCGACACTCGACCTCCGGGTTCAGCCTGAGGATGTATGCGGGTGATCATTTTTATTTGAATGACCATCGCATGCCGCTGCTGCGGGCCCTGGAATCTGTGTGTCAGATGACCCATCGAGCGACTCATGGGGAAGCCCTGTCTTGACCCGCCGGGGCGTGTCGATGGCGCGCCCACGCCTTGACATTCGTCCTCATCCCAAAGGGGGCACGGGCGGGGTAGACAGAGCTGGTCCGCCAGGATGGAACAGGCGTGGTGCGGTCTGTGCACGATGTGTGTCGCTTGACGCCGGCGTGGCCGGTTTGTAGCGTTGCTGTAAAATGATAACAACTTGAGTTAAAAGACATTTTCTTGGGATCGAACGTCTAGATCGGGGGCGATTTCTTGAACGTCGCCAGCATTTTCGCCCACATGCCCGGCGACAGGCCCTGCCTGTTGTTCGACGGCGCGACTCAGTCCTATGCCCATGTCCGGGCCCGGGCCGCCGGCGTGCGCGCCCGGCTTCAGGCCGAAGGCATCGGGCGCGGGGATTTCGTCGCGCTGGTGCTGCCCAATGGGCCAGACTTCGTCGCCAGCTACCTTGGCGTGCTGAGCCTCGGGGCCGTGGCGGTCTGCATCAATCCCATGCTCGCGGAAGCCGAAACCGCCTTCATCCTCGCCGACAGCGCATGCCGGCTTGCCCTGGCGGAGGGGGATGTGGCCGCGCGGCTGTCCCTCAGCGGCCTGCCCGTGCTCGATGCCGGGACCGCCGCCGCCGGGGCATGGGCGGTGGAGGATGTGGCGGACGAGCATCCCGCCGTCGTCGTCTATTCCTCCGGCACATCGGGGCGGCCCAAGGGGGTGATGCTGTCGCACGGCAACGTGGCGTTCACCGCCCGCTCCAAGGTGCGCTACATGGGTGTCACCGGCGCCGACCGGCTGCTCTTGTTCCTGCCGCTGCACCATTGCTTCGGTCAGAACGCCATCCTTTTGCCGGGCCTCTTCGCCGGCGCCTGCGTGGTGCTCCAGCGCCGGTTCGACCGCGCGGCGGTGCTTCAATCGCTGCGCACGGATGGCGTGACCATGGTGTTCGGCGTCCCCACCACCTTCCTCGCGCTGGAAGGCCGCATCACGCCGGCCGACTGTCCCGCCGTGCGCTACTGGTTTTCCGCCGCCGCCCCCCTGCCGCTGGAGGTGGAGGGGCGCTGGCACCGGCACATGGGCCTACCCATCCATCAAGGCTACGGCCAGACCGAGTGCTCGCCCTTCGCCACCTACAACCACACCCACAATCTGCGGCGCGGCAAGGTCGGCACCGCCATCGAAGGCGTGGACCTGCGCATCGTCGATCCCGCCGATGGCCGCGAGCTGCCGCCGGGCGAGGCGGGGGAGATCGTGCTGCGCGGCCGCAACGTCATGCTGGGCTACCTGAACCGACCGGAGGATACTGCGAAGGCCATCCGTCAGGGCTGGCTGCACACCGGCGACATCGGCCGGCTGGATGCCGACGGCTATCTCTCAGTGGAGGACCGGCTGACGGACCTCATCATCGTCGGCGGCCGCAATGTCTATCCCGCCGAGGTGGAGAATGCGCTGTACAGCCACCCCGCCGTGGCCGAGGCGGCGGTGTATGGCGTCGCCGACCCGTTCCTCGGCGAGGAGGTCTGGGCCAATGTGGTCCTGAAGCCCGGCGCCGCTGTCGGCGCGCAGGAGCTGGAGGCGATCTGCCGGCGCACCCTCGCAGCCTACAAAGTGCCCACCGCCTTCGCCTTTGTGGATGCCCTGCCGCGCAACCCCACGGGCAAGATCCTGAAGCGCGAGCTGCGCGCCGCCGCCGCCCGGCCGGCGGCTCAAGACCAGGCGCGCGGCGCGGATCTCGAAGGGTTCCGCCTTGAAGCCTGGGTGCGCGACTGGCTCGGCCGTCATCTCAACCTGTCCCCCGGCGCCATCGAGCGCGATCGCGCTTTCGCCGAATACGGGCTGGATTCGGTGCTGGGCGTCGCGCTGGCGCGGGAGCTGGCCGCGCCGCTCGGTCGTCCCGTGGACCTGACCGTGGTGTGGGAGGCGTCCACCCTCGCCGGGCTACTGGCGCGCCTGAGCGAACCCGTCGCCGCCTCCGCCGGGGCCTGCGCCGTTCCCGTGGCGACATAGCCAGGCCATGGCGGAGCCCCTGACATTGCGCGACGGCCTCTCGCAGGCTCGGGCTTCCGCCCAGGGGGAGCCTATCGCCATTGTCGCCGCCGGCTGCCGTTTTCCCGGTGGCGCCAACGATCTGGACGCTTACTGGCGTCTGCTGCACGAGGGGCGC
Source organism: Xanthobacter oligotrophicus (assembly GCF_008364685.1). Lineage (GTDB taxonomy): Bacteria > Pseudomonadota > Alphaproteobacteria > Rhizobiales > Xanthobacteraceae > Xanthobacter > Xanthobacter oligotrophicus. The sequence goes on along the minus strand of NZ_VTTL01000014.1, from coordinate 39,726 downwards.
GACGCGGTGCGCCCCGTGCCCGCCGACCGCTGGGACGTGGACGATCCCAGTGCCGGCCGGGCCTATGCGCGGGACATGGCCAGCCTCGACGACATCGCGGGCTTCGACGCCAGCTTCTTCGGCATCTCACCGCGCGAGGCGGCGTCCATGGACCCGCAGCACCGCTTGCTGCTGGAAGTGGCATGGGAGGCGGTGGAGCGCGCCGCCTGGTCGCCGCAGGCTTTGGCCGGGTCGAGCACCGGCGTGTTCGTCGGCATCTATTCCGACGATTATACCCAGGAGCGGCTCTATCGCCGCGCGGCGGACCAGATCGACGGCCATGCCGGCCTTGCCATGATGCGCAGCCTCGCCGCCGGCCGCATCGCCTATGCGCTGGACCTTCACGGCCCCGCCATGGCGCTGGATGCGGCCTGCGCTTCCTCCTTGCTCGCCATCCATCTTGCCTGCCGCAGCCTGCGGGCGGGGGAGTGCGACCGGGCGCTGGCGGGCGGGGTCAACCTCATCCTGTCGCCACAGATCACGCTGGGGCTGTGCCAGATGAAGGCGCTCTCGCCCACCGGGCGCTGCCGTACCTTCAGCGCCGATGCCGATGGCTTCGTGCGGGGCGAGGGCTGTGGCGTGGTGGCCCTGCGCCGGCTTGATGACGCGGTGCGCGACGGCGATCCTGTCCTGGCGGTGATCCGGGGCTCGGCGGTGAATCATGACGGGCGCAGCAACGGCATTTCCGCGCCCAACGGTGCCGCACAGCAGGCGGTGATCCGCGCCGCGCTGGCAGACGCCGGCATCCCCGCCCGCTCGGTCGGCTTCGTGGAGGCCCACGGCACCGGGACCATTCTGGGCGACCCTATCGAATTGCGCGCGCTGGGCGCCGTCTATGGGGCGGATCGCGCCGCGCCGTTGCTGGTGGGATCGGCGAAGACCAATTTCGGCCATCTGGAAGCGGCCGCCGGGGTGGCGGGCTTCCTCAAGGTGGTACTGGCGCTGTGTCATGGGGAAGTGCCGCCGAACCTGCATTTCTCGGCCCCCAACCCTTATGTCCCGTGGGACGCCCTCGGCCTCTGCGTGCCCACCGCACCCGTCGCTTTCTCGGCCGATGGGCCGTTGCGCGGCGCGGTGAGCGCCTTCGGCATGAGCGGCACCAATGCCCATGTGATCCTGGAAGCCGCGCCGGCGTTGGCGGAAGCGCCCGTACCGCGCCGGTCCGGCTACATCGCCGCCCTGTCCGCCAAGAGCGAGTCGGCGCTGCGGGCGCTGGCGGCCCGGCAGGCGCAGGGTCTCGCGAGGCGGCCTGAGGCCGATCCCGGCGCGGTGGCGCTGACCCTGAATGCCGGGCGCGGCCGCTTTCCGGTGCGCGCCGCCGTGGCGTTCGCCGGCATTGGAGAACTGGCCGGCAAGCTGGAGCATTTGGCGGACATCGCCATCGCGCCGGCGCGCCGGCCGCAGGTGCTGTTTGCCTGCGCCGATGGCGACGGCCTGCCTTCCGATGGCGCTCGCGCCCTGATGGCGAGCGATCCGGCCTTCGCCGCCGCGGTCGCGTCCTGCACTGAAGCGGGCCTTCCGCCTGCGCCGTCCGGCCCGGTGGCGGCTTTCGTGAGGGCCTATGCGCTGGCTGCCCTGTGGCGCAGCTGGGGCGTGGTTCCCGACCGCATCGTCGGACAGGGGGCCGGCGAGGTGGTCGCCGCATGCCTTGCTGACGTCCTCTCGCTGGCAGATGCCGGCGTCCTGCTGCGCGCCCGGCAGGCGGCGCTGGGGCGCGCCGATGTGGAGGCAGGGCGGCTCGATTTCATCGCCGCCGCGCGCGGCCTCGCCCTGAAGCCGCCCACGGTGCCCCTGGTGTCGGGCCTGCTCGGCCGCGAGGTTGCCGCCGAGGTCACCAGCCCTGCTTACTGGTGGGCCCAGCTGACGAGCGCCCCCGCCCAGGCGGCGGAAGCGGCGCCGGACACGTTCGTGATCCCCATCGCGCCCTCCGGAGCCGTTTGGGCGGACATTGCCCCGCGTCTTGCCGCCGCGCATCTGGCGGGGCTCGATCCGGATTGGGCGGCGGTGGACGCGCCGCTCCGGCGGCTGTCGCTGCCCACATATCCGTTCGAGCGCGCCACCTGTTTCATCCCCCGCCCTGATACGGTTTCGGCGCATGCGCCACGCGGCCTTGCCGGCAGCCGCGTTGACCTCGCCGGACGCGACGAGGTGCGCTTCAATCTTACCCTCGGCGGCGAACGGCTGTGCTTCCTGCTCGACCACCGGTTCGGCGGCCGGGCGACCTTCCCCATGGCCGCCTTCGCCGAGGTCGCGCTGCAGAACGGGTGGGCCGCTCTGGGGTCCGGCGCCGGGGTAGAGGATCTGGCGATCCTTCGGCCGCTGCTGCTGCCCGACCGGGGCGGGGTGGAGGTGCAGACTGTCGTCGGCGCCGATGGGGCATGGCAGGTGTTCGCGCGCGACCCGGACGGCGTCTGGACCCTTCATGCAACTGCAAACATCGCCTCCGCGCCGACGCCTGAACCGGCATGGGACGCCGGCCTGTCCGCCTCCACCGCCCCCACGCCGGGCGCGGCCATCTATGGCGGGCTGACGCAGTTCGGCTTCGACTATCGCCCGGCCTTTCGCGGCCTGAAGGACCTCGCGATGATCGCGGAGGGCGTCATTGCCCATGCGGAGCTGCCGAAGGAAAGCGGCAGCGCCGCCGACTATCTCATCCACCCCGCGCTTCTCGATGCGTGCCTCGTCGCCTCAAGCGCGATCCTGCCGCAACTGGGGCCGGGCGTGACCTGGATGCCGAGGGGCATCGGGCGGGTGGCGGTGTTCGCCCCGGCCGGCGCTGCGGTTACCTCGACGCTGCGCTTGAGAGATGATCCCGCCGCGCGGACCTGCCATGTGGATCTGATCCTGCGCGATGGCGCGGGGCAACTGGTAGCGCAGCTCGACGGTGTGGCTTTCGCCCGGATCGCCCATGGCGCCGCCGTGGAGGACGAAGGCCTCGCCACCCAACCGGAACTGCTGCGCCTGCGCTGGCAACGGGCGGACCTGTCCGGCATGCCTGCGCCGCGCCTGTTCGCGCTTATGGGCGACGATGCGGCGCTGGTGCGCCAACTGGCGGATGCGCTGGCGGCACGTGGGCAGGTGGTGGCGGATCATCCAACCCCATGGGCCTCCAGCGCGGATGCCCTCGCCGGCTGGATTTCCGACGTACGGGCAAGGGCGCCGGACGGCTGCTGCCATATGGTCTATCTCGCGACCACGCCGGCCGATCCCGGCGCGGCGGAGGTGCCGGCCTCCCACATCGGCCTGCTGCGGTTGGTTCAGGCGGCGGGCCGCTCGGTCCATCGCGCCACGCTGCGGTTGGATGTGGTGACGTACGGCACCCAGCGCGTGGCGGGAGAGCCGGTGACCGGCGTGGCGGAGGCCGGCCTGTGGGGCCTGTCGCGGGTGGCGGCGGCGGAATATCCCGACCTCGGCCAGACCCGCATCGATCTCGACCCCGAGGCGGGGGAGGCGGAGCTTGCCGATCTCGCCGCCTGCCTCGTCGCCGCGCCGCCGGGCGAGGACCTGGCTCTGCGCCGGGGCGCGTGCTTCACGGCACGGCTGGTGGCCGATCGCCCGGCCGAGCCGGAGCATCCCATTGAACTCCCGCAGTTCGACGGCCGTCCGCCCGGCGACGGCGAAGTCATCATCGACGTGGTGGCGAGCGGTCTCAATTTCCGCGACGTGCTGCACGGCATGGGCCTGTTGCCCGACAGCGCCGACAACATGCCCTATGGGCTGGAATGCGCCGGCGTCATCGCCGCCGTGGGGCCGGGCGTCGATGGCCTTGCCGTGAACATGCCGGTGATGGCCGGCCTCACCGTGGGCAGCCTTGCCGGGCGTGTGCGGGTGCCGGCGGCGTTCGTGGTGCCGAAGCCGGAGAGCCTGTCGTTCCGCGATGCGGCCACCTTGCCGCTGGCCTTCCTCACGGCCCATTACGCCCTCGACCGCCTGGCCGGGCTGAAGCGCGGCGAGCGGGTGCTGATCCACGCGGCGGCGGGTGGCGTCGGGCAGGCGGCGATCCAGGTGGCGCAACGGGCCGGGGCGGAAATCTTCGCCACCGCCAGCCCCGCCAAATGGGGCCATCTGCGCCGCCATGGCGTGACCCACCTGTTCAACTCGCGCACCGCCGACTTCGCCGATGAGATCCGCCGTCGCACCGGCGGGCGGGGCGTGGACGTGGTGCTGAACAGCCTTTCCGGCGAAGCCATCGCCGAGAGTTTCGCGGCGCTGGCCGATGGCGGCCGCTTCGTCGAGATCGGCAAGATGGGCATCTGGAACGCGGCCGATGTGGCGGCGCTCGGCCGGAACATCGCCTACCACCCCTTCGACCTATGGGATATCAAGCAGGACCAAGGCCTTATCGCGCAGATGATGGGTGAGATGCTCGCTCGCCTTGCCGATGGCACGCTGGTGCCGCTGCGCTCCGAGCTGTTCGGTATTGAGGATGCCGGCGCGGCGTTCCAGCACATGGCCCGGGCGCGGCACATGGGCAAGATCGTGCTGTGGCAGGCGGCGGCGCCGGCCGGCGACATGGTGCGGGGTGACGCGACCTTCCTCGTCACCGGTGGGCTTGGCGCACTTGGCCTTCATGCGGCGTCCTGGCTGGTGCGCCATGGCGCGCGCAGCATCGCCCTGGTGGGCCGCAGCGCGCCGGGCGAGGCGGCGCGGGAGGCCGTGGAGGCGTTGCGCCGGACCGGGGCGCGGGTGGAGGTCTTCCGGGCGGACGTGGGTGAGCCGGCAGAGGTGGACCGTCTGCTGGCGGCCGTGCGGGAAAAAATGCCGCCCCTGCGCGGACTTATCCATGCCGCCGGCGTGCTCGACGACGCCTTGCTGGTGAACCAGAGCCCGGCGCATTTCGCTCGCGTGCTCCCGCCCAAGCTGCGGGCGGCGTGGCTGCTGCACCGGGCGACCCTCGACGAGCCCCTGGAAATGTTCATTCTCTATGCTTCTGCGTCCGGCCTGCTGGGGCTGCCGGGGCAGGCCAATTACGCCGCCGCCAACACCGCCCTGGACGCCCTCGCCGAGCATCGCGCCAGCCTTGGCCTGCCCGCGCAAGCCATCGACTGGGGGCCGTGGGAGGGGGCGGGAATGGCTCAAACGCTGGATTCCGACGGCATGGGCCGGATCTCGCCCGCCGCCGGGGCGGCGGTGCTGGGGCAGCTCATGGCACGCCGCCCCGGGCATGTGGCGGTGCTGCCCACCGGCTGGCAGGCCGGGCTGAGGAAAGGCCTTGCTCCAACAGGACTTTTGGCAGGGTTCGCCGCCGCCATGCCGGCACAGGATGGGGGGCCGGCGGCCCCGCCGTTCCGCGCCCGGCTGGAGGCGGCGGGGACGGAGGAACGGGCGCGCCTGCTGCGCGCTCATGTCCGGCAACTTGTTGCCACAGCACTCGAATTTCCCGCGCCAGAGGCGGTGGACCCGGCGCGGCCGCTGGAGGACATGGGCTTTGATTCCCTCATGAACATGGAACTCAAGGCGGCGCTGGAGAAGGATCTGGGCGTCTTGCTCAAGGCCACCCTTGCCTACGATTATCCGAGCATCGACGCCCTGGTGCGCCACCTTGCCGAGGAGGTGCTGGCCTGGCGCGAGGAGGCCTCCGCCGCGCCCCCCGCCGAGCCGCAGGACGATGCCGAAAGCGCGCTCCTCGCCGAGCTCAACGCGTTGAAATATTGAGGCTTCATCCATGCCCGACCGCACCGCCGGCAGCTCTGCGACCACCACCGAACGGGCGTTGCGCGCGATCCGCGACCTGCGCGCCAAGGTGGATGTGCTGGAGCGCCGCCAGGGCGAGCCGGTGGCCATCGTGGGCATGGGATGCCGCTTCCCCGGCGCCGCAGACCTCTCCGGGTTCTGGGACCTTCTGGTTCGGGGCGAAGATCCCCTCGGCCCGGTGCCGCAGGACCGCTGGAACATCGACAGCCTCTACAATCCCGACCCTCAGGCGCGCGGCAAGACGGTGAGCCGCGAGGGCGGCTATCTGCCGAACCTCGACAGGTTCGACGCCGACTTCTTCGGCATCACCCCGCGCGAGGCGCCGTTCATCGATCCGCGCCAGCGGCTGGTGCTGGAAACCGCCTGGGAGGCGCTGGAGGACGCCGGCATTCCGGCCGACCGCATCGCCGGCTCGCCCACCTCCGTGGTGGTGGGCACGCTGACCAACGACTACAACCAGCTGATCACGGCGGACGACCGCTGGGTGTCCGCCGCCACCGGCACCGGCACGTCGAATTCCATCATCGCCAATCGCCTGTCCTATGTGCTGGACCTCCACGGCCCCAGCCTGACGGTGGACACCGCCTGCTCGGGCTCGCTGCTGGCGCTGCACCTCGCCTGCCAGACCCTGCGCACCGGAGAGGCGACGCTCGCTTTGTGCGGCGGGGTGGCGGTGAATCTGGTGCCGGCGCCGGACATCTGCTTCTCGCGCATGGGCGCGCTGTCGCCGCGCGGACGCTGCCATACCTTCGATGCCGCTTCCGACGGCATGGCGCGGTCGGAGGGCGCTGGCATGGTGGTGCTGAAGCTGCTGTCGCAGGCTGAGGCGGACGGCGACCGCATCTATGCCCTGATCCGCGCCAGCGCGGTCAATCACGACGGGCGCAGCAACGGCATCGCCGCGCCCAATGGGCAGGCGCAGGAGAAGCTGCTGCGCGAGGCCTATGGCAAGGCCGGCATCGCGCCCGGCCGGGTGCAATATGTGGAGGCCCACGGCACCGGCACCATCGTCGGCGACCGCATCGAGCTTCAGGCCCTCGCGCAGGTGCTGGGCACCGATCGCGCGCCGGGGCGCGGCTGCGTGGTGGGCTCGGTGAAGAGCAATATCGGCCACACCGAATCCGCCGCCGGCATCGCCGGCATCATCAAGACCGCGCTGGCCCTGAAGCATCGGCTGCTGCCGGGAAACCTGCATTTCGAGACCCCCCATCCGGCCCTGTCGGAAGCGCCCTTCGCGCTGGAGGTGCGCACCGCCGCCGGACCGTTTCCCGCGCCGGAGGAACCGATCGTCGCCGGGGTGAGCGCCTTCTCGTTCGGCGGGGCCAATGTGCATGTGGTGCTGGAGCAGGCGCCGGCCGCCATCGCCCCGCCCTCCGTCTCCTCACCTGCCGTCGCAGCCTCCGCCGCAGGCGCGGCCGCTTATGTGCTGCCCCTGTCGGCGAAATCTCCGGATGCGCTCACGGCGCTTGCCCGGTCCTATGCGGCCTTCCTGCGCGCGCCCGATGCGCCGGGGCTCGCCGACATCTGCGCCACCGCTACCCTGCGCCGCACGCCCCACGCCTTTCGCCTCGCGGTGGCCGGCACCAGCCGGGAGGAGATGGCCGCCCGGCTGGAGGCGCATCTCGCGGGCGACGACGCGCGCCATGTGGCCACCGGTACCGCGCTGGATGGCGAGGCGGGGATGTCGCTGGCCTTCGTCTTCTCCGGGCAGGGCTCCCACTGGCTGGGCATGGGCCGCGACCTTTATGCCATCGCGCCCGCCTTCCGCGCTGTGATCGACCGGCTGGACGGGCTGGTGCGCGCCGAGGCCGGCTGGTCGCTGATCGAGGAGCTGAACGCGGCAACCGACGCCTCGCGCCTCGACGACATCGACGTGGTGCAGCCCGTCCTCTTCGCCATGCAGGCCGGCCTTGTGGCCCTGTGGCGGGAGCTTGGCGTGGTGCCGAACGTGGTGATCGGCCAGAGCATGGGCGAGATCCCCGCGGCCTTCGCCGCCGGCATCCTCTCGCTGGAGGATGCGGCGCGGGTCATCCTCGCCCGCAGCCGGCTTTTGCGCACCAAGCGCGGGGTGGGCGCCACCGCCGTGGTGGGCCTGCCGGCGGCGGAGGTGGAAGCCGCGCTGGCGCCGCAGGCCGACAGGCTCGCCGTGGCCGGCATCACCAGCTTCGCCTCCACCCTCATCGCGGGGGAGAGCGAGCCGCTCAAGGCCTATCTGGCGGAGCTGGAGGCGGCGGGCATCTTTGCCCGGCTGCTGGAGAATGTGGACGTACCGGCCCACAGCCCGGCCATGGACAGCCTGCGCCCGGCGCTGGAGTCAGCCCTCGCCGCGATCGCGCCACGGCCGGCGCAACTGCGCTTCCTCTCCACCGTGACGCTCAAGGACGAGCCCGGCCCGAATCTCGATGCCGCCTATTGGAGCCGCAACCTGCGCGACCCGTTCCGCGTGGCCGATGCGGTGGCGAAGCTTTCCCGCGAGCGGGCGCATCTGTTCCTCGAAATCAGCCCCCATCCGGTGCTGGCGGGGGCGCTGCGCCAGATCCTCCAGCATGTGGGCGCCGATGGCGTCGCACTGGACAGCCTGACACGGGAGGGGGACGGCGCCCTCGATCTCGCCACCGCGCTCGGCGGCCTGTGGGCAAACGGTTTCGCGGTGGACTGGCGGCGCGTGCTGCCGGCGGGGCGCTGCGTGTCCCTGCCGGCCTATCCCTGGCAGCGCGTGCATTTCTGGGTGGACCAGATCGCCGCCACCACCGGCGGTTCGGCCGGCGCGCGCAAGGCGGGCAGCCATCCCCTGCTCGGCGCGCCGTTCGCGGCGGCGCAGGGCGGCGCGCACTTCTGGGACGGGGAGATCGACATTTCGAGCCTGCCGTGGCTGCGCGACCATGCCCTCTCCGGCGTGCCCGTATTGCCCGGCGCGGCCTATCTGGAGATGGCGCTGGCGGCGGCGCGGCAAGTGATGGCGCGAGAGGCGCTGCCGGGGCAGGGCCTCGTGCTGGAAGACGCCCGCTTCGAGAAGATGCTGCTGTTGCCCGAGGGCGAGGCGCGCCGCCTGCAGGTGATGCTGACCCGTACCGGCGGGGATGGGGCACAGGTGGACGTGCTGAGCCGCCCGGTTCAGGGCGAGGATGACTGGACGCTGCACGCCCGCATCGGCGTGCGGAAGGCTGTTCCGGAGGCGCCGGACGGGCCTGTGCCGGCGGTGGATGAGGGCGCTGCGCCCGTCGATCTCGCCGGCTTCTACGGCCAGTTTGCCGCCGGGGGGCTCGACTACGGCCCGGCGTTCCGGGGCGTGCGGGCGCTGCGGGCCGGTGCCACCGATGCGTGGGCGGAAGTGGCGCTGCCCGAGGGCCCGTCAGATACCGCCTTCGGCCTCCATCCCGCCCTGCTCGACGGGGCGTTCCAGGTGGTGGCCGCCATCGGGACAGAGGGGGACGGCGCGCGGCCGGTCTACCTGCCGCAAGGGGTGGGCGTGCTGGCGCAGCTTGCGGCGGTGCCGGCGCGGGTGTTCGTCCATGCGCGGCTCGCTGCCGATGCGGTGCCCGGCGCGCCGCGTCTTGCCGCCGACCTCACCCTGAGCGATGCCGACGGCACGGTGGTGGCGCGCGTCACCGGCCTTGCCCTGCGCCGGGTGGACGAGATGCGGCCGAGAGCCAGCGCGTCCCTGCGCGACAGCCTCTATCATCTGGAGTGGCACGAGCGCCCGCGCGTGCCCCGCGTGGCGCCGGCGGATGCCGCCGGCCTGTGGCTGCTTTCAGGGGCGCCGGGCGCCGTTCCCGACAGCCTCGCCGAGGCCCTGCGCCAGCGCGGAGGGGAGGTGCGATTGCTCGCGCCCGGTGCAGACCTTGCGGCCGGGATAACTGCCGCCGGCGCCGCCCTGCGCGGCGTGCTGCTGCTGGAGGCCGGGGCGGGCGGCACGGATGTGCCCGACGCCGTATTCGAGGCGGTGGCGGGACGCGCCCTTCCGGCCGTGAAGGCGCTGGCGGAAGGGGCGGCGGGTGCGCGGCTGTTCATCGTCACGGGCGGGGCGGTCGCCTGCGATGTGGCGGACCCGGCCCCCGATCTGGTCGCGGCGCCGCTCTGGGGCTTCGGCCGGGTGGTGGGCATGGAGCATGCCGAGATCTGGGGCGCGCAGATCGACCTTGATCCCGCCGACCCCGCCGGCTCCTGCCCGGCGGCGGCAGACGAGATGCTGGACCTTGCCGACGACCGGGAGATCACCTTGCGCGACGACCGGCGGTGGGTCAGCCGCCTTGCGCGCCTGCCGAAGCCGGCGGTTGCGGCCGGGCCGGTCCTGCTGCGGCCGGATGCGAGCTATCTCGTCACCGGCGGCCTCACCGGCCTCGGGCTGGAGACGGCGCGCTTCCTGGTGGCGCGTGGCGCCCGGCGGCTGATCCTCATCGGCCGCACGCCCTTGCCGCCGCGCGCGGACTGGGCGGCGCTGCCCCCCGAAAGCGAGGCCGGCCAGCGCGTCGCCGCCGTGCGGGGGCTGGAACAGCTGGGCGCCTCCGTGCGTGTGGAGGCGTTCGACGTGGCGGATGAGGCGCGCCTCGCCGCCTTCCTCGCCGCCTATCGGGCCGAGGCGCACCCGCCCATCCGCGGCGTGGTGCATGCGGCGGGGGTGATCCAGGACGCCCTGCTGCTGCGCATGACCGGCGACGACATCGCCGCCGTCATGCGGCCAAAGGTGGCCGGCGCCCTCGCGCTGCACCGGCAGACGGCAGACCTGCCGCTCGATCATTTCGTGCTGTTCTCCTCCGCCTCCTCGGTGCTGGGGCAGGTGGGGCAGGCCGGCTATGGCGCCGCCAACGCCTTCGAGGATGCGCTGGCCGCTCATCGCCGCGCGGCGGGCCTGCCGGCCACCGCCATCAATTGGGGGCCATGGGCGGACATCGGCCTGTTCGCACGCCTTGGCCTTGCCGAGCGGGCGGGGCTTTCGGGCGTGGAGCCCATCGCTCCGGAACAGGGCATGGCGGCCCTCGACCACCTCATGGCCCGGGGGGAGACGCAGGCGCTGGTGCTGAACGCCGACTGGGCGCTGGTGCCCGCCTCGGCGCGGCTGGAGCTGCTTCAGGCGGCGGCCGCGCCCGACGCCCCCTCCACCGCCGGCATCGCCGACCTGCTGCTGATGGCCCCCGCCGAGCGCAAGGCCGAGCTGCGCGCGCGCCTCGGCGCCATCGTCGCCGCCGTGCTGCGCTTCGATGCGGACAAGCTCGACCACCGGCGGGCGCTGACCACCTTGGGCATGGATTCCATCATGGCGGTGGAAATCCGCAACCGCATCAAGCGGCAGTTCGACCTGACGCCCAGCATCGTGGACCTGTTCACCGGCTCGGTGGCGCGCCTTGCGGACTGGCTGGACGGGGAACTGGCCGCCGACGACCGCCTCAAGGCGCTGCTGGACGAGATCGAGGACCTGCCGGAAGCGGAAGTCGAGGCGCTGCTCGCGTCCGGGCAGAAGGTGGCGTAACCCATGAATATCGAAGAGCGCCTCGCCCAATTGTCCCCCCAGCAGCGGGAATTGCTGGCGCGCCGGCTGGAGCAGCGGGCGCAGGCCCCGGCCGCGCCGCGCATCCCGCCCCAGCCGCGCGACGGGCGGGGCTTTCCCCTGTCGTTCGCGCAGGAGCGGCTGTGGTTCGAGCACCAGATCGACCCTTCGAGCCCGGCCTATAACGAGGCGGTGGTGCTGCGCGTGCGCGGCCCGCTCCGGCTCGACTTCATCGGCGAGGCCCTCGACGACCTGATCACCCGGCACGAGATCCTGCGCACCGGCATCGTCCCGGCCGGTGGCACGGCGGAGCAGGTCATCGCCCCGCCGGCGCCGCTGCCGCTGGAGCGGCGCGATCTTGCGGGGCAGGGCGAAGAGGCGCTGGACGAGGCGATCCGCGAGGCCATCCGCCGCCCGTTCGCCCTCGCCACGCCGCCGCTGCTGCGGCTTTCGGCGCTGGCGCTGGGGCCGAATGAGCAGGTGCTGGTGTTCGTGGTCCACCACATCGTGCTCGACGGCTGGTCCGCCGCCGGCCTGTTCCGGGAGATCTTCGCCGCCTATGGCGCCCGCCAGCGGGGCGAGCGAGTGCCGGCCCCCGCGGCGCCGATGCAATATGCCGATTATGCGGTGTGGGAGCGCGCGCGCTTTGCCAGCGGCGCGCTGGATACCGAGCGCGCGTACTGGACGCGGACGCTGGCCCATGCGCCGCCGCCCCCCGCCCTGCCGCTGGACCGGCCGCGCCCGGCCCTGCGCGGCACCGCCGGCGGGCGCGTGGTGTTCCGCTGCGATGTGGACTTAAGCGCGGCGCTGCGCGCGCTGGCCCAGAGCTGCGAGACCACGGTGTTTGCGACGCTGGCGGCCGCCTATGGCGTGCTCTTGTCGCGCCATGGCGGCACCGACGACGTGCTCCTCGCCGTGCCCTCTACCACCCGCGACCTGCCGGAGCTGGAAAGCGCGGTGGGCCTGTTCATCAACACGCTGGTGCTGCGCCTGAAGCTGGACGGACAGGCCTCGTTCAAGGCTGCGCTGGGCGCTGTGAGCGCGGTGGCGACCCAGGCGCGGGCGCACCAGCTTTATCCCCACGAGCGGCTGGTGGAGCATCTGCGCCGGGAGCGCGATCTGGGTCCGGTGCCGCTGACGGCGCTGATGTTCGACGTGCAGAAGCTGCCGGCGGGCATCGCGCCGGAGGGGCTTGATGTCGACTATCTCGACGTGGACCCCGGCACCAGCAAGTTCGATCTCGGCCTCTCCATCAAGGATGACGGCGCCGATCTGGTGGGCACCTTCGAGTATTCAGCCGACCTGTTCGACCGTGCGAGCGTGGAGGCCATGGCGCGGCAGTTCCAGGCGCTGCTGGCGGATATCGCCGCCCGGCCGGAGGCGGCGCTGGCCGACCTCGCCCTCATGTCCGGGGAAGAGGCGCGGAAGGCGCTGGCCGCCGGCCTCGGCCCACGGCTGGAGATCGGCGCCGAGCGGCGGCTGCATGTTCGCTTCGCCGCCGTGGCCGCGCGCCAGCCGGAGGCCATCGCCGTCACCTGCGGGGCGGAGAGCCTCACCTATGGCGCGCTGGACGCCGCCGCCAACCGGCTGGCCCACCGCCTCGCCAGGCTCGGCGCCGGGCCGGGGCAGGCGGTGGCGCTGCGGATGCAGCGCTCGGTGGAACTGATGGTGGGCCTCCTCGGCGTCCTGAAGGCCGGGGCGGCCTATGTGCCGCTGGATCCCCATTGGCCGCCGGCGCGGCAGGCGGAAATCCTCGCCCAGAGCGGCGCCCGCATCGCGGTGGCGCGTGTGGCGGATGGCGAATTGGGGGAGGGGATCGCCCTGTGCGACCCCGTCATTTCCGATGAGCCTTCCACGGCGCCCGACGTGGCGCCCGACATGGCAGAGGGGCCGGACGACCCGGCCTATATCCTCTACACCTCCGGCTCCACGGGGCGCCCGCGCGGGGTGGTGGTGTCCCATGGCGCGGTGGTGAACCTGTTCTACGCGCTCAATGCCAGCGTCCATGCCGGCCTCGGCGCCGGGCCGCTGCGGGTGGCGGTGAACGGGCCGGTGGTGTTCGACACCTCGGTCAAGCAGATCATCCAACTGCTCGGCGGCCACACGCTGGACGTGATCCCCGATGCTGCGCGGGAGGACCCGGCGGCGTTGGTCGCCTATCTGCGCGCCCAGGCCATCGACGTGCTGGACGTGACGCCCACCCATCTCTCCATGCTGCTGGCCGAAGGCCTGCTGGCGCCCAGCCACTTGCGGCCGAAGGCGGTGCTGGTGGGCGGTGAGCCCATCGACGGGGCCCTGTGGGCGCAGCTTGCGGCGCAGTCCGGCGTGTGCTTCTTCAACCTCTACGGGCCGACGGAGTGCACCGTCGATGCCACGGCCACCGAGATCACCGGCCCGGTGCCCCACATGGGCCGGGCCCTGCCGAACGTGCGCACCTATGTGCTGGACGGCGCCGGCCGCCCGGTGCCGCAGGGCATGGCGGGGGAGCTTTATATCGGCGGCGCCGGGGTGGCGCGGGGCTATCTGGGCGAGCCGGAGCTGACTGCCCGGCGCTTCGTTTCGCTGCCGTTCGATGACGGACCGGTCTATCGCACCGGCGATCTCGTGCGCCGCCGGGCCGACGGCAGCCTCGTCTTCCTCGGCCGGGCCGACGCGCAGGTGAAGCTGCGCGGCTATCGCATCGAGCCGGGAGAGATCGCCGCCGCGCTGAAGGCGGTGGCGGGCGTGCGCGATGCCGCCGTGGTGCTGCACGGGGAGGGCGCAGTGCAGCGGCTGGTGGCCTATGTGGTGGCCGATCCCGCCCGCGCGCCTCTGGTGAACGGCGCGCCGCGCCATGTGCTGCCCAACGGCCTTGCGGTGGCTCATCTCAACCGCAACGAGACCGACTTCCTCTATGAGGAAATGTTCGAGCTGGAAGCCTATTTCCGCCACGGGGTGGAGCTGCGCGCCGGCGACACGGTGTTCGACGTGGGGGCCAATATCGGCCTCTTCACCCTCGCGGCCCATCTCGCCGCGCCGGATGTGCGGGTGCATGCCTTCGAGCCCAACCCCACCGTCTGCGCGCTGGCGCGGGCCAATGCGGCGCTCTATGGCGTCGCCGCGACCCTCCACAATACGGGGCTCGCCGCCGCGCCGGGGCGGGCCGCCTTCACCTTCTATCCCGGCTTCTCCTTCCTCTCCGGCCTTCATGCCGACCGGGCGGCGGATGCGGACGTGGTGCGCTCCTTCGTGCGCAAGCATGAGGGCGAGGGCGGGGCGGGCTTTGCCCCCGCCCTGCTGGAGGAATTGCTGGAGGACCGCCTCGCCAGCCGCACTCTTGATGTGGCGCTGGACACCCTCTCGGATGTCATGGCGCGGGAGAGGGTTGAGACCATCGACCTCCTGAAGATCAATGTGGAGAAGAGCGAGGCGCAGGTCCTTGCCGGCATCCGCGCCGAAGACTGGCCGAAGATCCGGCAGGTGGCGCTGGAGCTGCACGACATGGACGGGCGGCTGGACGCAGTAGTGGCGCTGCTGAAGGCGCAGGGCTTCACCGTGAGCGTGGAGCAGGACTGGCGGCTGGAGGAGAGCGCCAAGACCAATTACTACCTCTACGCCCATCGCGTCCCGCGTCCCGGCCCCCGCCCGCCCCGCGCCGCCATCCCTCCCATGCTCGATGCCGAAGGGCTGCGCTCGGCGCTCGCCCGCCGCCTGCCGGACTACATGGTGCCGGCCGACATGGTGTTCCTCGATGCGCTGCCTCTCACCCCGAACGGCAAGCTGGACACGCGCGCACTGCCCGCGCCCTTAGCCCCCGCCGCGCCGGAGGCCGCCGCCCCGCGCACTGAGACCGAGCGGCGCCTCGCCGCCCTGTGGGCCGAGGTGCTGCACCGCGAGGCCGTGGACATAAACGATGATTTCTTCCGTATCGGCGGGCATTCGCTACTGGCCACCCTGCTGATGGCGCAGCTGCGTGCCCGCTTCGACGTGGCCCTGCCGCTGCGCGCTTTGTTCGAGGCGCCCACGGTGGCGCGGCTCGCCGCGCGCATCGATGCCGAGCCGGCGGTGGCGGATGGCGCGGACGCCGTCGCCGGCCTGCCGCAGCTGACGCCGGACCCGGCGGCGTGGCATGAGCCGTTCCCGCTCACCCCCATCCAGGAAGCCTATTGGATGGGGCGCACCGCCACCTTCGAGCTGGGGCAGGCGGCGACCCAGATCTATCTGGAGCTGGAGCAGGTGGGCTGGGACCTGCCGCGGATCGAGGCGGCGTGGAACCGGCTGGTGAAGCGCCACGACATGCTGCGCGCAATCATCCTCAGCGAGGATCGCCAGCAGGTGCTGGCGGACGTTCCCTATTATCCCATCGCCTTCGAGGACCAGCGCGGCCGCCCCGCCGACGCGGTGGCGCGCCATCTCGCGGCGGTGCGCGAGGCCATGAGTGGGCAGACCCTGCCGGCCGATCGCTGGCCCCTGTTCCAGATCCGCGCCACCCTCATGGACGGAGGCAAGGTGCGGCTGCATGTGGGCGTGGACGCGCTGATCGCCGATGCCGCCAGCCTGTTCCTGCTGTTCGACGAATGGCGCCGGAGTTACGAGGCGGACGGCGACACCCGCCCGCCGCTTTCCATTGGCTTCCGCGACTATGTGCTGGCCGAGCGCGGCCTGCACCAGGGCGTGCTCTACCAGGCCGCGCAGCGCTACTGGTTCGACCGGCTGGATACCCTGCCGCCGGCGCCGGAGCTGCCGGTGGACCGGGCAGCGGCCGCCGCGCTGGACAAGCCGCATTTCGTGCGCCGCACCCGCCGGCTCTCCCCCGCCCTGTGGCAGGCGCTGAAGGAGCGCGCCGCCACGGCCGGGCTGACGCCGTCGCTGGTGCTCATCGCCGCCTATGCGCAGGCGCTGGGCGATTGGAGCGCGAGCCCGCGCTTCACCCTGAACCTCACCACCTTCAACCGCCTGCCGCTGCACCCCGACGTGACCGGCCTGATGGGCGACTTCACCACCCTCACCTTGCTGGAGGCGGACCACAGCCAGCCGGCCTCGTTCCTCGATCGGGCGCGGGCGCTGCAGGCCCGGCTGTGGGACGATCTGGAGCATCGCACCATCAGCGGCATCGACGTGCTGCGCGCGCTGGCGCAACGCCGCCGCAGCGGCGTCTCGGCGCTGATGCCGGTGGTGTTCACCAGCGCCCTCGACATCGACCCCGCCGGCCAGAAGGCCCAGCGCTTCGGCGAGGTGGTGGAGAGCGTGTCGCAGACCCCGCAGGTCTGGCTCGACCATCAGGTGATGGAGTGGAACGGCGCGCTGGTGCTCAACTGGGACGCGGTGGAGGCCATCTTCCCGCCCGGCCTGCTGGATGATTTCGCCACCGCCCATGGCGATCTGGTGGAACGCCTCGCCACCTCCGACAGCGCGTGGAGCGAAGCGCAGGGCAGCCTTGCCCCCGCCGACCAGATCGCCCGCCGCGCCGCCATCAACCGCACCCATGAGGACTTTCCGCCGCGCCGGCTGGAAGCGGCCTTCCGCGCCCACGCCGCCGCTCATCCCGAAGCCGTGGCCGTCCTCACCAGCCGCCGCGCCGTGAGCTATGGCGAATTGCACCGGCGCGCCGCCGAGATCGCCGGCCTGTTGCGGGCGCGGGGCGAAGGGCCGGGCCGCCTCGTCGCCGTGGTGATGCGCAAGGACTGGGAGCAGGTGGCCGCCGTGCTCGGCATCCTCATGGCGGGCGCGGCCTATCTGCCGGTGGATCCCGACCTGCCGGGTGAGCGCCGGGCCTATCTCTTGACCCATTGCGATGTCACCACCGCCCTCACCCAGTCCGCCGTGGACGCGGCGCTGGACTGGCCGGACGGCATCGCGCGCATCGCCGTGGACCTGCTGGAGGGGACGGGCGGAGACGCCAGCGCGCTCTCCCTCGACGACCTCTCCCTTGGTGACCTCTCCCTCGACGATCTCGCCTATGTGCTCTTCACCTCCGGCTCCACCGGGGTGCCGAAGGGCGTGATGATCAGCCAGCGGGCCATCGCCAATTCCATCGCGGACTTCACCCGCCGCTACGGCTTTGGCCCCCGCGATCGCACGCTCGGCCTTTCGGCGCTGGGCTTCGACCTCTCGGTGTTCGACATGTTCTGCCCGCTCTCCGCCGGCGGCGCCATCGTACTGCCGGACGCGGATCGGCTGCGCGATCCCGAGCATTGGGCGGACCTTGCCCGCCGCCACACCGTCACGGTCTGGCAGTCGGTGCCGGTGCTGATGCAGATGATGGTGGAGGCGCTGGAGCCGCGCCGCGACCTGTGGCCGGCGTCCCTGCGCTGCGTGGTCATGAGCGGCGACTGGATCCCGGTGTCCCTGCCCGATCGCATCCGCGCCTTCGATCCCGCCATCGCGCTCCACGGCCAGGGCGGCGCGACGGAAACCTCCATCAATGCGGTGGTCTATCCCATCGGCGCGGTGGACCCGGCGTGGCGCTCCATTCCCTACGGCAAGCCCTTCGCCAACCAGACCGCCCACATTCTCAACGCCCAGCTGGAGCCCGCCCCGGACTACGTGCCCGGCGAGCTGTACATCGGCGGCACCGGCCTTGCGGACGGCTATTGGAAGGACGAGGCGAAGACACGCGCCGCCTTCATCCGCCATCCCCGCACCGGCGAGCGGCTCTACCGCACCGGCGATTACGGGCGCGTCCTGCCCGATGGCAACATCGAGTTTCTCGGCCGGCGCGACACCCAGATCAAGGTGAACGGCCACCGCATCGAGCTGGGCGAGATCGAGGCCGTTCTGGCGCAGCATCCCAACGTGGAGCATGCGGTGGCGGCGGCGCCGGGGGATGGGCTCGGCCATCGCCGGCTGGTGGCCTATGTGGTGCTCAAGCCGCAGGCTGACGCCGAGGAGGAGCCGGGCGGGGACCTGAGCACGGACAATGTGCTCGCCGATCCCATGGCGCGGGTCGCCTTCAAGCTCGATCGCCACGGCCTTCGCCCGGAGGAGGCGGATGCGCAGACCGTGCCGCTGCCCGGCGGCAGCTTCGATGCGGCGCGCCGCGCGGCATGGCTGGCGCGCCAGAGCTTCCGCCATTTCCAGGGCGGGACCGTCGCCATGGAGCGGCTCGGCGCGCTCCTGGGGGCGTTGCAGGAGCTGCCCATGGAGGGCGCGCCGCTGCCGAAGTTCCGCTATCCCTCGGCCGGCAGCCTCTATCCCGTGCAGGCCTATGTGGTGGCAAAGCCCGGCCGCGTCGCCGGCCTTGCGGGCGGGGCCTATTATTACGACCCGAGAAGCCATCGCCTCGTCGCGGTGGGGCCGGGGGCGGAGATGACAAAGCTTTATCCCGGCCCCAACCGGCCTTTGGTGGAGGCCTCGGCCTTCTCCCTCGTGCTGGTGGGGCGGCGGGCGGCGGTGGAGCCCCTTTATGGCCCGCTGTGGCGCGACTTCTGCCTGCTGGAGGCCGGCTACATGGGCCAGCTGCTCTGCGCCGCCGCGCCCGAGCAGAAGCTCGGCCTGTGCCCACTGGGCTTCCTCGCCGAGGGGCCGGCGCACGCGCTGCTCGGGCTCGATGAGGCGGACGTGGTGCTGCACAGCTTCGCCGGCGGGGCCATCACCGAGGCCCAGCTGGAAAGCTGGTCGCCAGAGGAGGTGCCCCAGCAGCCAAGCCCCGTGGACGAGCTGCGCGCCCACCTGCGCCGCAAGCTGCCCGACTACATGCTGCCGTCGAGCATCATCCTGCTGGATGCCCTGCCCTTGAGCGCCAACGGCAAGGTCGACCGCGACGCCCTGCCGTCGCCCGACGCCATCCTGCCCGTGGCGGACGCGGGCGCGGCGCCCGCCACCGACGTGGAGAAGACCATCGCGCAAGTGGTGGAGGCGGTGCTGCAACTGCCGGCGCTGGGGCTCGACAGCAACTTCTTCGACCTCGGCGCCAATTCGGTGCATCTGGTGCAGATCCACCGCCGGCTGCAGGAGCAGCTGGAGCGCACCTTCCCGCTGGTGGACCTGTTCCAGAACCCCTCCATCCGTCGCCTCGCCCTGTTCCTCGACGGCGGCGCGGTGGCGCTTGAGACCGACGACATCGTCGCGCGCGTCGAGCGCGCGAAGCAGGACCGCGCGAGACGGCTCGCCCGCCGGCGCACCGGCGGTACATCGACAGAAGCGGAAGCGGCATCATGAGCAACGCGTCCCTCAGCGCCCCCTTGGACGGCATCGCTATCATCGGCATGAGCGGGCGGTTTCCCGGCAGCGGCGACATCGCCGCCTTCTGGCGCGCGCTGGTGGAAGGCCGCGAGTGCATCACGCGCTTCACCGATGAGGAGCTTCTGGAGGCGGGCATTCCCGCCGCCGTTCTGCGCCAGCCCAATTATGTGAAGGCCGGCTCCTATCTCGACGCCATCGACCTGTTCGACGCCGCCTTCTTCGGCATCAGCCCCCGCGAGGCGGAGCTGATGGACCCGCAGCAGCGCCTGTTCCTGGAGCATGCGTGGCTGGCGCTGGAAGACGCCGGCATCGTGCCGGAGCGCTTTGCCGGCGAGATCGCGGTGTTCGGCGGCGCCAGCTTCTCCACCTACGGCCTGCTGCACCTGCGCGCGGAGATCGGCTCGGTGGGCAGCCTTGAGACCGTGCTGGGCAACGACAAGGATTATCTGGCCACCCGCGTCTCCTACAAGCTGGGCCTCAGGGGCCCGAGCGTGAGCGTGCAGACCGCCTGCTCCACCTCGCTCACCGCCGTGGCCATGGCCTGCGACAGCCTCTTGAATCTGCAGGCGGACGTGGCGCTGGCGGGCGGCGTCACGGTGAAGCTGCCGCTGAAGAGCGGCTATCTGTTCGAGGACGGCAGCATCCTGTCACCGGATGGCCATTGCCGGGCGTTCGACGCCAAGGCGCGGGGCACCATCTTCGGCAGCGGCGTGGGCGTGGTGGCGCTGAAGCGGCTGGAGGATGCGGTGGCCGATGGCGATCCCATCCATGCGGTGATCCGCGGCTGGGGTATCAACAATGATGGCGACCACAAGGTGGGCTTCTCCGCCCCCAGCGTGGACGGGCAGGCTCGCGTCATCGCCACCGCGCTGGCGCAGGCGGGCATTGCGCCGGACACCATCTCCTATGTGGAGGCCCACGGCACCGGCACGCCGCTTGGCGACCCAATAGAGGTGCGGGCGCTCACCCGCGCCTATGGTTCGGGGGCACGGCGCGCCGACAAGTGCGGCATCGGCTCGGTGAAGACCAATGTGGGCCACCTGGAATCGGCGGCGGGCATCACCGGCCTCATCAAGGCGGCGCTGGCGGTGAAGCACGGGGTGATCCCGCCAAGCCTGAATTTCGAGACGCCCAATCCCGAGATCGACTTCCCCGCCACCCCGTTCCGGGTGGTGGACCAGCTGACGCGGTGGCCAGCGGAAGGCCATCCCCGCCGTGCCGGGGTGAATTCCTTCGGCATGGGCGGCACCAATGTGCACATGGTGCTGGAGCAGGCCCCCGCCGTGCCGGCGGTGGAGCGGCAGGTGGAGCGGCCCGAGCATCTCCTCGTCCTCTCCGCTCGCAGCGCGGCCGCCCTGCGTGATCTGGCGCGGTCCTATGCCGGGGCCGTGGCGGAGGCGGGCGCCGGGCAACTGGGAGATATCGCTTTCACCGCCGCCACCGCGCGGCGGCACTTTCCGCACCGGCTGGCTGTGACGGCGCGCGCGGCGGAGGAACTGGCCGTGCAGCTTGCCGCCTTCGCCGATGGCGGCGCGCCGGACATGTCCGGCGAGGCGGCAGGGGCGGCGCCCGAGGTGGCGTTCCTGTTCTCCGGCCAGGGCTCCCAATATGCCGGCATGGGCCGCGCGCTGTACGAGGCCTCGCCGCGCTTCCGCCGCACGCTGGATCGGTGCGACGCCATCCTCCGGCCGCTCATGGACCGGCCGCTGCTCAGCGTGCTGTTTCCCGCAACCGGCGACGAGGGGCTGATCGACGAGACCATCTACACCCAACCGGCCCTGTTCAGCCTCGGCTATGCGCTGGGGGACCTGTGGCGCTCATGGGGCGTGAAGCCCTCGGTGATGCTGGGCCACAGCGTCGGCGAATATGCCGCCGCGACGCTCGCCGGCGTGTTCACGCTGGAAGAGGGGCTGAAGCTCATCGCCGCCCGCGGCCGCCTCATGCAGGCGCTGCCCCGCGACGGGGTGATGATGACCATTTTCGCCGCCGAGGCCGAGGTGGCGGCGGCGGTGGCGCCTTATGCGTCCGAGGTCTCCATCGCCGCCGTCAACGCCCCGCGCAGCACGGTGATTTCCGGCCGGCGCACCGCCGTGGAGGCCATCGCCGCCGGCTTCGAGGCGAAGGGTGTGAAGGCGCGGGCGCTCACCACGTCCCATGCGTTCCACTCGCCCCTGATGCAGCCCATGATGGCGGCATTCCGCGCGCTGGCGGAAAGCATCGCCTATGGCGCGCCGAACATTCCCATCCTCTCCAATCTCACCGGCCGGCTGGAGACCACCGCGCTGGCGAGCGCCGACTATTGGTGCCGCCACGTGCTGGCGCCGGTGCGCTTTCTCGATGGCATCAGCGCCGCCGCCGCGCGGGGCATAAGCCTGTTCGTGGAGATCGGGCCGCGCCCGGTTCTGTGCGCCCTCGGCCGCGAGACGCTGGATGGGGCGCCTGACGCGGACGGCCGGCAGTGGCTGGCGAGCCTGCGCCGGCCCGGCACCGACTGGCGCACCATGCTCGACAGCCTCGGCCGGCTTCATGTGGCCGGCGTCGAGATCGACTGGGCCGGGTTCGACGCGGACTATGCGCGCCGCCGCTTGCGGCTGCCGGGCTATGCCTTCCAACGCCGCAGCTTCTGGGCCGCGCCCCGGCCCGGCGGCGCTGCCGGCGGCAAGGTGCGCGGCGTCGCCACCGGCGCCGACCATCCGCTGCTGGGCCAGCGGCTGCGGCAGGCCGGCACCCGCGAGGTGCGGTTCGAGGCGGCGCTGAACGCCACCGATCCCGCCTTCCTCACCGACCATCGGGTGTTCGATGCGGTGGTGTTGCCGGCCACCGGCTATCTGGAGATGGCGCTGGCCGGCGGCGCGCACCTGTTCGCCACCGACGAGCTGACGCTGGAGGACATTTCCTTCAAGCAGGTAATGACCCTGCCGGATGCGGGCGAACGCATCGTGCAGGCGGTGTTCGTGCCCTCTTCTGCAAAGGCTTATGCCTTCGAGATCTTCGGCGGCGATGCGGCGGGGGAAGAGTGGACGCTCCACTGTTCCGGCACCGTGAAGCCGGCGGCGGACGACGTCGACCTGCCCGCCGATGACGAGACCCTTGAAGCCGCCCGCAGCCGGTGCGACGCGCCGGTGCCGGTGGCCGCGGTCTATGAGAATTATCTCAAGCGCGGGCTCGCCTACGGCCCCGCCTTCCGCGGCATCGCCGCGCTTTCCGCCGGGGAGGGGGAGACGCTGGCCCATATCGTGCTGCCCGACGCGGCGCGGGACGGGAGCGACACCTACCGCCTGCATCCGGCGCTGATGGATGCCTGCTTCCAGGCGCTGGGCGCCGCCTTCGGCGCCATGAACGACGCCGACACCTATCTGCCGGTGAGCCTCGACCGCCTCACCGTGCACGGCGTCGTGCCGGGCGACATCTTCAGCCATTCCCGCCTGCACGGCGGGGAGGGGGAAGGCGTCGCCGACCACATCTCGACGCTGCGCCTGTTCGACGCGCAGGGCGCGGTGGCGGCGGAGGCGGTGGGGCTGAAGTCGCGCCGCGTCACCCGCGACGTGGTGCTGCCGCAGGATGCCGGCGGCATCGACACCTGGCTCTATGACCTCGCGTGGGAGCCCGCCGAAACGCCTTCGGGCGTCGAGGGGCCCGGGGCGGGGCCGTGGCTTCTTGTCGGCGGCGACGGGTTGGCGAGCGCCGTCGCCGCGCGGCTGGAAGTGCTGGGCGGGTCCGCGCTGCTTCTGCCGGCGGGGGAGGTGGGACGCCTGCCGGACCTTCTCGCCACCGGCACCGTTGCCGGCCTTGTGGATCTGCGCGCTCTGGACCTGCGCGCGCTCGCTTCAAGTGATGCCGATATCCCCGAAGCGGCGGAGCGCGCCGGCGCCGACCTCCTGGCCCTCGTGCAGGCCATGATCGCCGCCGGCCGCACAAGCGATCTGCCGCTGGTCGTGCTCACGCGTGGCGCCCAGGGCGGCGTCGTGCCGGAGGAGGCGCCGGCCGATGAGGGCCTGGCCGCCGCCCCGCTCTGGGGCCTGGTGCGCACCGTGTGGCACGAATATCCCGACCTGCCCGCCACCGTCCTCGACCTTGCTCCCGAAGCTGCGGCGGATGAAGCGGAGACCATCGCCGCCGAGCTCACCGGCGGCGATGGCGAGCAGCAGGTGGCCTATCGTGCCGGCGCCCGCTTCGTGGCGCGGTTGAAGCGCCACCAGAGCACGGCGGCGCAGAACCGGCTGGAGATCCCCGATACCCCCTATCGCATCGACCGGACGCCCGAGGGCGGCCTCGACCGGCTGCTGGTGGTGCCCCATGCCCGCCGACGCCCGCAGGCCGGGGAGGTGGAGCTGGAAGTGCTGGGCATGGGCCTCAACTTCCGCGACGTGCTCAACGCCATGGGCCTTTATCCCGGCGAGGCCGGCCCGTTCGGCGGCGAGTGCTCCGGGCGGGTGCTGCGGGTGGGGCCGGGCGTCACCGGCCTTGCGCCCGGCGACGAGGTGGTCGCCATGCATTTCGGCACCTTCGCCAGCCACGTCACCCTGCCGGCGGCGGTGGTCTTCAAGGTGCCGCAGGGCATGCCGGTGGTGGAGGCGGCGGGCCTGCCCATCGTCTATCTCACCACCTGGTACGGGCTTCACCACCTCGCCGGCATCAAGGCCGGGGACAGGGTGCTGATCCATTCCGCCTCGGGGGGTGTGGGCATCGCCGCCATTCGCGTCGCGCAGATGGTGGGCGCGGAGATCTTCGCCACCGCCAGCCCCCACAAGCACGATTTCCTGCGCGCGCTGGGTGTCACCCACGTCATGAACTCGCGCGACACTGCCTTCGCCGACGAAATCATGCGGCTGACCGGCGGGCGCGGCGTGGACATGGTGCTCAACAGCCTCGGTGGCGAAGCCATTCCCGCCAGCCTCTCGGTGGTGACGCCGGGCGGGCATTTCATCGAGATCGGCAAGCGCGACATCTGGAGCGTGGACGAGGCCCGCGCGGCGCGGGGCGACATCTCCTATTCCATCGTCAATTTCGACATCACCGCCGTGGAAGAACCCGAGCTGGTGCGCGCGCTGCTCGCCGAGGCGCTGGAGCTGATGTCCTCCGGCGCGCTGGGCCAGCCCGTCACCACCGTCTATGGGGTGGAGGACGCGCTCGACGCCATGGCGGCCATGCAGAAGGCGCGGCACACCGGCAAGCTGGTGCTGGCGACGCCTGCCGCAGGCGCCCGCCGGGGCGATTTTGCCGCCGACGCCACCTATCTGGTCACCGGCGCTTTCGGCGGCATCGGCCGGCTGGTGGCGGGCTGGATGGTGGAGCGCGGCGCCCGCAATCTCGCCCTCGTCGGCCGCCGCCCGCCGGACCGGGAGGCCGAGGCTGCCATCGCGGCGCTGCGGGCCGCCGGGGCACGGGTGGAGGTGTTTGCCGCCGACGTGGGGGACGAGGCCGCGCTCGCGCAAGTGCTCGCCGCCTTGGATGCCGGCATGCCGGCGCTGCGCGGCGTCATTCATGCCGCCGGGGTGCTGGATGACGGCGTTCTCACCGCGCTCGATCCGGCGCGGCTTTCAAGCGTGTTCGCCGCCAAGGTGCGCGGCGCCTTCGCTTTGCACCGGGCCACGGCGCATCGCCCGCTGGACCTGTTCGTGATGTTCTCCTCCCTCGGCTCCGTGCTCGGCGCGCCGGGGCAGGCCAATTATGCCGCCGCAAACGCCTTCCTCGACCGGCTGGCCCACGCCCGTCGTGCCAAGGGCCTGCCCGCCCTCGCCATCAACTGGGGCGGCTGGCAGGACACCGGCATGACCGCCGGCGGCGCGGTGGCCGCCAGCCTTGCCTATGGCGGCAGCATCCCGCCGCTGAAGGGGCTGACGATCCTCGGCCAGCTGATGCGGGAGAGCGCCGCCGAGGTGGGCGTCGCCCCCTTCGACTGGCGGCTTTATTTCGAGGGCTTGCCGCGCCGCCTCTCGGTGCTCGCCCATGTGGAGCGGGAGCTGGAGCAGGCGGCCGCTGCCGCGGAAACCTTCGCCGTTTTGCGCACCGCCCTGCGCAGCGCCGATGCCGCCCGCCGCGACGGCCTGCTGCTGGATTACCTGCGCGGCGTCGTCGGCCGCCTGCTGCGGCTGGAGGGTGGGGAGGTGCTGTCCGAGACCCAGCCGCTGCAGGAATTGGGGCTGGATTCCCTCGTCAGCATCCAGCTGCGCAACCGCATCCGTTCCGAGCTGGAGATCGACCTGCCGGTGGCAGAGATGATGGAGGCGGGCAGCCTCGCCCAGCTGGTGGCGGTGGCCTCCGGCAAGATCGCGCCGGTGGCGGGGGAGGGCGCGGCGCCACCCGCCGGCATCGTGCCGCTTCACCTGGCCGAGGCGCCGGCCTCGTTCGCGCAGCAGCGCCTGTGGTTCCTGTCGCGGCTTGATCCGGGGTCGGCCTTCTACACCGTCACCTTCTCCCTGTTCCTGGAAGGGCCGTTCGAGCCCGACGCCTTTGGCCGCGCCGTGGCGGAGATCGTCCGCCGCCACGGTGCGCTGCGCACCTCTTTCCCGGAGGTGGACGGCGCGCCGGTGCAGCGCATCCGCGATGATCTTGCGCTGCCGCTGGAGTGGGTGGATCTCTCCGGTCTGAACGAGGCGGAGCGCGAGCGCCAGATGGCGCGCCGGGTGGAGGAGGAATCCCGCCGCACCTTCGATCTCGCCGAAGGGCCGCTGTTCAAGCTCACGGTGCTGAAGCTGGGCGCTGAGCTGCAGCGGGCCATCGTCGCCATCCACCACATCGTCACCGACGGTTGGTCGGCGGTGGTGTTCATCCAGGAGCTGGGGGCGCTCTACCGGGCCTTCTCCCGGGGCGAGGCCACTCCCCTGCCCGAGCTGCCGGTGCAATACACCGACTTTTCCGTGTGGCAGCGCGACTGGCTCAGCGGGCCGCGCCTTGCGGCGGAGCTGGACTATTGGCGCGGGCAGCTCGCGGCGCCCTTGCCGGTGCTGGACCTGCCCACCGACCGGCCGCGCACCAGCGCCGTCATGCACCGCGGCGGCGCCTTCACGGTGATGCTACCGAAGGAGCTGGCGGATGGCCTCAAAGCGCTGGGCCGCAGCGCCGGGGCGGGCCTGTTCGCCACGCTTTTGGCCGGCTTCCGGATCCTGCTGCACCGCCTCACCGAGGCGCAGGATATTGTCGTGGGCTCGCTGGTGGCCAATCGCGACCGGCCGGAGATCGAGGGGCTCATCGGTTTCTTCGCCAACATGGTGGTGTTCCGCGGCGATCTTTCGGGCGACCCCACCGTGCGCGCGGCCCTCGCCCGCGAGGCGGAGACCGTGCGCGGCGGCCTTGCCCACCAGGACGTGCCGTTCGAGAAGCTGGTGGAGGAGCTGAAGCCGGAGCGCCAGAGCGGCCGCAATCCCCTCTGCGACGTGATCCTCGTGCTCCAGCGCGGCGTGCCGAAGCCCGACCTCGATGCGCGGGATCTGAAGATCGGACCGGTGTGGGACCTCGACAACGGCACCGTGCGCTTCGACCTGGAGGTGCATGTCTGGGAGACCGACCAGGGCCTCTCCACCTCCTTCATCTACAACGCCGACCTGTTCGACGCCGCCAGCGTGGAGCAGCTGGAGCGCCAGTTCGCGGCGGTGCTCGCGGCCATGGTGGAGGCCCCCGACCTGCCGGTGTCGCGGCTGCCCTTGGCGTCGGCCGCGCCGGATGGGGGAGATGCGCTGGCGCAGACGCTCCAGCAGATCGAAAACCTCAGCGACGCCGAGGTGGATGCGCTCTTGCGCGAGATGATGGACGAGGGCGTCGGCGACACACCATGAGACAGGTTTTATGAGACAGGCGCCATGAGGCAGGCCGCATGAGCATCGCCCGGGACGATGGCCCCGCTGGGGCCGGCACCGGCCTTTCCGCCGCCCAGAAGCGCGCTTTGCTGGCGCGGCTGATGGCGGAAGGGAAAGGCCGTGCCGTCGCCCGGGCCGAGGGCTTCGTGGCGCTGTTCGAGCGCCAGGCGGGGCTGACTCCCGACGCCCCGGCGGTGTCCGATGGCAGCGACGGGCTGACCTATAGCGAACTGAACGCCCGCGCGACGGAGTGGGAGCAGGCCCTGCGTGCGTGCGGCGCAAGGCCGGGGAATGGGGTGGGGCTCGCCCTTGCGCGCGGCCCCGCGCTTGTCGCCGGCCTCATCGGCATCCTGAAGGCCGGCTGCGCTTTCCTGCCGCTGGAACCGGAGGATGCGCCGGCGCGGCTCGACCGCTTGCGGGCATCGGCCCGGTTCGTGCTGACGCAGGAGGGGGGCACAGAGGCAAGTCTGGTTGAGGCAAGTCTCGCGGCGGAAGGTCTCGCAGCGGGAGATCTTGCAAAGGCTGGTACCGCCTCCGCCGACACATCCGCCTTTGCCCTGATCGCGCCGGAACGGGCGCTCCTCGCCGTGCCGGAGCGGGCGGTGGCGGAGCGGTTGGCGTGGCTGCGGCAGGCGTTCCGGCTCGGGGCTGGCGATGTCAGCCTCTGCGCTGCCTCCCTCCACGATATATCGGCCGTCACCAGCCTGTTCTGGCCGCTGACGGTTGGCGCGAAGGTGGCGCTGGCGCCGGTGGAGCGTGAGCCGGCCGCGCTGGCGGCGCTTGCGCACGCCACGGGAGCAACGTGCGCGCTGCTGCCGGCCGCCGCCCTGCCGCTGCTGGACGAAACCGCGCTGCGGCTGCTGTTCCTCGACGGCGATCCGCCCCCCGGTATCGCCGGCCCGGCGGGGGCCGATACCTTCACCCTGTGGCAGGTCGCCGAAGCCGGCGGCCCGGTGCTGGCGCAGCCGGTGGGCGAGGGTGCGCCGCTGACGGGTGCGCCCCTGCGCATCCTCGATCGCCATGGTCAGCCGGTGCCGCTGGGCGGTGTGGGCAATCTCGCGGTGACCCCCGCGCCGGGACTGCCGGAGGTGATGCCGGGCGCGCGGGCACGGCAGCGCGCCGATGGCCGCTTCGAGCGCCGGCTCGATGGCGGGCGTCGCGTGGAGGCGGGCGGCCTGCGCTTCAGCCTCGCCGCCATCGAGGCGGAGCTGCGCGGGCAGGCCGGCATCGCCGAATGCCGGGTTCTGGAACGGGTGGATACGGCGGGCGCACCCCGCCTCGTTGCTTACATCGCGCCGCAGGGCCATGCGACGCCGGAGGCATGGGCGCCTTATTCTGCCAGCGTGCTGCCGCTGTGGCAGCGGCCGGCGGCCTTCGTTGCCGTGGCGGCCCTGCCGCTCACCGAGGCCGGGGCGGTGGACGACGCGGCGCTGGCCCGCCTGCCGGTGCCCGATGCCTTTGCCGCCGCGCTGTGGCGCCAGCGGCTGGAACATATGGACGGTATCGCGGAAGCCGCCGTGGTGGTGCATACGCTGGCGCCGGAGCCGGCATTCGTCACGCTGCCGCCGGTGGCGCTGCTCCCGCCCTCCGCGACTGCCCTGCCAGAGTCGCCGCCCGCCCCCGAAGGCCCGTGGGCGCTGGCGGATGGCGGACCTCTGGACTTGCCGGCCGACGCTCCCCGCACCCTCACCGACGCCCTGCTGCGCACGGCGGAGCGGGCCGGCGACAAGGGCATCCTGTTCCACGGCTCGGGACCTTCCCGGCAGCTGACTTATGTAGCGCTGTTCGAGGAGGCGCGGCGCATCGCCGGCGGGCTCAGGGCGGCGGGGCTTGAGCCCGGCGACACCGCCATCCTGCAGGTGCCGGACCTGCGGGCGCACCTGCCGACCTTCTGGGGTTGCGTGCTGGCCGGGGTGCAGCCGGTGACGGTGGCGGTGAGCGCCACCTTCGCGGAACGCACCGCGCTGGTGGCCAAGCTTATCAATGCCTGGGAATTGCTGGGGCGCCCGGTGGTGCTGGCGCCGGCCGCCCTAGCGGCGCCGCTTGCGGGGCTGGCGCGCTTTGCCGATGCCGCGCCCCATGTGCTGGCGCTGGAACAACTCACGGACCACGCGCCCCTCGAAACGGTGCATGCGGGGGCGCCGGAGGACGTGCTGTTCCTCCAGCTCAGCTCCGGCAGCACCGGCACGCCGAAATGCATCCAGATCACCCATGGCGGGGTGGTGGCGCACATCCATGCCACGGTGCGCGTTAACGGCTACGGTGCCGACGACGTGGCGCTGAACTGGCTGCCCATGGACCATGTGGTGCCCATGCTGACCTGGCACCTGCGCGACGTGTATCTGGGGTGCGCCCAGATCCAGGTGGAGACGGCGGCGGTGCTGACCGATCCGCTGCTGTGGCTCGACCTGATGGACCGCCACCGCGTGACCCGCAGCTGGTCGCCGAATTTCGGCTTCAAGCTGGTGTCGGACGCACTGCGGCAAGACCCCGGCCGCCGCTTCGCGCTCGGTCATGTGCGGACCCTCATGAATGCGGGGGAGCAGGCGACACTGCCGGTGATCGCCGAATTCCTCGCCCTCGCGGCGCCCTTCGGCATCCGGCCGGAGGTGATGCAGCCGGCCTTCGGCATGGCCGAGGCCTGCACCTGCATGACCTACGAGACCGGCTTTGACCCCGCCCGCTCGGTGCACTGGATCCACAAGGGCTCCCTCGGCGGCCGGTTGCGGCCGGTTGCGGCGGACGTGCCCGAGGCGGTGAGCTTCATCAGGCTCGGCCCGCCGGTGCCGGGGGTGGCCATCCGCATCGTGGACAGCGCCGGCGCGCTGGTGCCGGAGGGCGTCATCGGGCGGTTCCAGATCAAGGGCGGCGTGATCACCCCCGGCTATCTGCGCAACGCCGCCGCCAACGCCGAGGCCTTCGTGGGCGACGGCTGGTTTAACAGCGGCGACCTCGGCTTCATCCGCGACGGCAACCTCGCCCTCACCGGCCGCGAGAAAGAGCTGATCATCGTCAACGGCGCCAATTTCTACTGCTACGAGATCGAGGATCTGGTGAATGCGGTGGACGGCGTCCAGCCCACTTTCGCGGCGGCCTGCGCCGTGCCGGATGCCGCCACCGGCAGCGAGGCGCTGGCCCTGTTCTTCTCCCCCCGGCCGGAGGCGGACGCACCGGCGGTGGCCGATGCCATCCGCGCGGCGGTGACGGGCCGGCTCGGTATCGCCCCGGCGCATGTGACGGCAATCCCCCAGCCGGATTTTCCCAAGACCACCAGCGGCAAGATCCAGCGCATGCAGCTGCGCGCGGGTCTCATGGCGCAACTGGCGCAGGGCGCGGGCGCGCGCACCGTGCCGGCGTGGTTCCATGCGGAAGCCTGGGTGCGGCGCGAACTGGATGCGGAGCCGGCGCCGCCACGCGGCGTGGTGCTTCTGGGCGGGCCGGATGCGCTCGCCGCCGCGCTGGTGCAGGCGCTGGAACGGGAGGGGGTGCCGGTGGTGTCGGCGGGTGCCGAGGCGTGCGGAGCTGTTCCGGCGGCTCTTGGCGAGGCCGGTGCCGAGCACGGCGCGCGGGCGGACATGGTAGTGGACCTGCGCCCGCTTGTTCCTGCTCCCGCCGGCGAGACGCTGGATGCGTTCCGGACGCGGGCCGGCTCCGAACTGGCGGCCACCTTCGCTTTGCTCCAGCAGATGGGGCGGGAGGGGCGGCCGGTGACGCTCACGCTGGTGACGCGCGGCGGGGCCGGGAGCGGGGAGGGGATCGACCCCGCCCGCGCCGCCCTGCGCGGCCTGCTGCGCACCGCCGCGCAGGAGATGCCCGGCCTCTCTTGCCGGCAGATCGATGTCGGCGGACTGGATGCCGCCCCCGACCTGATGGCCCGGCTGGCCCCCGAGATCCGCGCGCCCGATGGCGAGGCCGAGGTTGCGCTGCGGCCCGCCGGCCGCTTCGTGCCCCGGCTGGAGGCGGTGGACCCAAGCCGCTCGCCCCGCGATCCCGCACTCCGGCTGAAGACCGGCGGGCGCTATCTCGTCACCGGCGGTACCGGCGGCATCGGGCGAGCGCTGGTGAAACATCTGGCGGCGCGCTGCCGGGCCAAGCTCCTCGTCGTCGGGCGCTCCGCTGCGGGTGGCGAACGGGATAGCCCGGACCTGCTCACCCGCGCCGTGGATGTCACCGACGCCGACGCGCTGGAAGCCGCCGTCGTCGAGGCGGAGGCGCGCTTCGGTGGCCCCCTCGATGGCGCCTTCCACCTCGCCGGCATCGCCCCGGCCGGAGCGCTGGCGCAGGAGACGGCCGAGGGGCTGGCGGCGGCCTTCGCGCCGAAGGCGGTGGGCGCGCGGGTGGTGGTTGAGGCCATGGGGCGCCGGCCCGGCGGGTTCGTCGTGCTGTGGTCGTCGGTGAATGCCATCTTCGGCGGTGCCGAGGCGGGGGCCTATGCCGCCGCCAATGCCGCGCTCGCGGGGATGGCGGGGGAAGGAACACGCGTGCTCTGCCTCCACTGGAGCCGCTGGCAAGACCTCGGCATGAGCGCGCCGGCGGGCGGCGACAGCGGCGCGGCGGAATTTGCCGCCGCGCGCGGCTTCCGCACCCTGCCGGTGGAGGACGCTCTCGCCAGCTTTGAGGCGGCGCTGGCGCTGGGGACTTCACCGCTGTCCATCGGCCTCGACGGTGCCTCGCCTTTTGTCCGCCCACGAGTGCGCCAGCCGGTTCGGCCGCTGCACGGGTTGGCGGGCTTCGTGGTGCCGCGCCCCGGCGCCGTCCCGACGGCGCCCGCGAACGACGATGTGGCCGACCGCTTCGGCACGCCGATCCCGTGCCCGCTGCGCGTGCTCGATGCCTTGCCCCGGTCGGCGGACGGCACCCTCGACACCGAAGCCCTGTCGCGCCATGACGGAACCGCGCTGGCCGTCGAGGGTGGACAGGACGGGGTGGAGGCGCAGCTGGCCACCATCTGGAGTGCGCTGCTGAAGCGCCCTGCCATTGCCCCGGACGACAATTTCTTCACCTCCGGTGGCCATTCGCTGGTGGCGGCCGGCCTTGTCCACCGGGTCCGCGAGGCGTTCGGGATGGACCTGCCCCTGCGCATCCTGTTCGAGGCCCCCACCCTGCGCGGCATGGCCCGCTGGATCGCCGCCAACGCGTCCGCTGAGGCGGATCGCCGGCCGCTGCCGGATTGCCTGGTGCCGGTGCAGCCGGAAGGCGGGCGGCCGCCCCTGTTCTGCGTCCATCCCGCAGGCGGCAGCCCGTGGTGCTACCTGTTCCTCGCCGATCACCTTGGCCGCGACCAGCCGCTCTACGGCTTCCAGGCGCCGGGGCTGATCGACGATACGCCGCCCTTGTCCACCGTGGAGGAGATGGCGCGGCTTTATGTGGAGGCCATGCGGCTGCGCCAGCCCGCGGGGCCCTACCACGTTGCCGCATGGTCCTCCGGCGGGCCGGTGGTGTTCGAGATGGCGCGGCTGCTGGAAGAGGGCGGCGAATGCGTGGCGACGCTGGCCTTCCTCGACTGCGCGGTGATGGAAACCGAGAATTTCGTGCGCTCGCGCGATCCCCTGCGCCATGTGAAGGCGCTGTGGCGCATGGGCACGTTCGTGACGCAGGTGCGCCTGCCGCGCTCCTATGGCGACCTTGCGGCCCTCGCGCGCCTCATCGGGCTGAGCCTGCCGGCCAGCTTCCGCGACCTCAGGCTCGACCGTGCCTTCTGGACGGGGGTCGGGCGCTCCCTGCGCATCTTCAATCTCAACACGACGATGGGATACCGCTATTGTCCCTCCCGCATCGCCGCAGGCGCGGTGCTGTTCCGCGCGGGTTCCTCGCAAGGGGCGGACGATCCGCTGGAGGCGGAGTTGCGGACCCATGTTGCCGGCGGTGTGGTGCGCGTGGATCTTCCGGGCAACCACATGTCGATCATTCTCGATCCCGAGGGGGCAGCGGCACTTGCCGCCCGCTTGAAGCCGTTTCTCGATGGTGAGGCCGGAGCACGAAAGGGAGAAGGGGTATGACGTATCGCATCCTGTCTTTGGACGGCGGCAACGGCGGCAAGGCCGGCGTGTTCCTCTCGACGCTGGAGCGCCGGGCCGAGGTGCTCGGCTTCAGCGTCCTGCGCCAGATCGACCTGTTCGCCGGCACCTCGAACGGCGCCGTCAACGCCCTGCTGATGGCGTGGTTCGACGATCCGGTGCTGGCCTTCGAGGCGGTGCTGCGCTTCGATGACGAGGTGCGCGAAAGCCAGACGCCGTGGTCCATCGCCGGCACCGTGCTGGGCAACAATGCCGCCATGACCACCGGGCGCATCAAGGCGTTCTGCGACGAGGTGTTCGGCGCCGGCGCCATCCTCGCCGACGTGAAGCGGCCGGTGCTGGTCAACACGGTGCAGCTCGACAATGCCCTTTCCGACGGGCAGCGCAGCTGGCTGCCGCGCACCTTCTCCAATTTTCCCGGCGATCTCGGCCGGGTGGAGTTGATCGCGGACGTGGTGCTGCGCACCATGGCCATGCCGCTGCAATATCCCATCTACCAGAGCGGGGCGCAGACTGGTCCGGCCTATGTGGACGGGGCGGTCGCCTCCAACAATCCGGCGCTGACGGCGATCACCGGCGCGCTGGGCCAGCAGAAGGCGCTGGAGGACATCGCCCTGCTGTCCATCGGAACGCCGCGCAACCTCGCCGGTCAGTCCCGTTATCTGACGCCCGGCCTCTCCGAGGGCAGCGCCGACTGGGGCTATCGCCAGTGGCTGCTGGATCCGTTCAACCCGCTGGTGCTGGTGGACCTGTTCCTGCAGGCGGGCGCCGCCGCCACCAGCGCCCAGTGTGCCCAGCTTCTGGGCTCGCGCTTCCAGCGCGTCGATCCGCCGGTGTTCACCGGGCCGGCGTGGGATGCGCCGGAGACCAATGTGGTGCTGGACACCACGGTGGACTGGCTCAACGCCCACGGCTGGAACGATCCCGCCGCCGCCGTGAAGGCGCCCGCCGCTCCCGTCTCGTGACGGGAGCTTCACGGCGGTGCCGGAGCGGTTCGCAGCCCGGCGGCAGCCGCTGAGGGGAGCCGGCGTCAAGGGATGCCGGCAATGGACGGCCGGAAGGGGGAAGCATGGACCAGCCAGACGGGAAACAGGGCGGCGGGGAACAGGCCTTCGAGGAACAGACAAGCGCGGCCCCGGCCCGCTTCTTCGCCTATCCGAGCGCGGACGGCGTCGCCCTGTTCGGGCGCGAATGGGGCGATCCTGCCGCGCCCTTGCCGGTGGTGCTTCTGTCCGGCCTCACCCGCAATTCGCGGGACTATGAGGCCCTGGCGCAGGCGCTGGTGGCCGATGTTTCCCATCCCACCCGCGTGGTGGCGTTCGATTATCGCGGGCGCGGCGGCTCGGGCCATGCGCCCTACACCACCTACACGCCCATCCAGGAGGCGCAGGACATCCTCGCCGGCCTCGCCGTGCTGGGCATCTCCCGGGCGGTGCTGGCCGGCACCTCGCGCGGCGGCCTCGTCATGTTCGTGCTGGCCATCCTGCGACCCGACCTGTTCGCCGGCGCCATCTTCAACGACATCGGTCCGGTGGTGGAAGTGGCCGGCATCCTGCGCATCGGCAGCTATGTGGGCGCGCCGCTGCGGGCGAGCTGGCCGGAGGCCGTCGCTGACCTGAAGGCGACACAGGGCTTCATGTTCCCGGCCCTGAGCGATGCGGAGTGGGAACGCTTCGCCCGCCAGATTCATGGCGATGCCGGCGGCAAGCCGTGCCTCTCCTATGATCCGGCCTTGGGCGAGGCGTTCAAGGCCATCGACCCCGGCAAGCCCCTGCCGGACCTGTGGCCCGGCTTCGATGCCCTCGCGCAAGTCCCGGCCATGGTGGTGCGCGGCGCGCTGTCGGACGTGCTCTCGGCCAAGACGGTGGCGGACATGGCGGCCCGCCATCCGGGCCTCGTGATCCATGAGGTGGCGGAGCAGGGCCATGCGCCGCTGCTGTGGGACGCGCCCGCCCAGCAGGCGATCATCGCCTTCATCCGCTCGGTGTCGTAAGGCACGGCCGGCGCGCGTGGGGAGAGATCGCGATGGGGCTTGAGGACGGAGCGTCCGGCCACGGGCCTGCGCCCGGCGAGGTGCTGGTTCTGCACGGCTTCACCCGCGTGCTGGCGCAGGAGGATGTGCGCCCGCGCCTGATGGCCTGCCTCAGCCCGGAGGAGGAAGCCCGTCGCCAGGCCTTCGCCTTCCCCCGCGACCGCGACATGTTTCTTCTGGCCCATGCGGTGATGCGTCTGGCGCTCGGCCGCGCCATGGGGGTTGGTCCGCTCGATCTCGCCTTCACCCGCGATGCCTATGGCAAGCCTTTCCTCGCCGGCCCCTTTCAGGCCGCGCCGGGGTTCAGCCTGTCGCACTCCGGGGAGGCCGTTGCCATCGCCATCGCCGGCGCGTCGCTGGTGGGCGTCGATGTGGAGGCGCATGCCCGCGAGGTTCCGCTGGAGGCCATGGCCATGGTCATGGCCGATGCGGAGGTCGCGGACCTCGCCGCCTCCGGCGGGGTCGCCCGGCGCAAGGCGTTCGCCTACTGGACCCTGCGCGAGGCCTTCGCCAAGGCGGTGGGCCTGGGCCTGTCGCTGCCGCGCAACGACGTGTCCTTCCGCCTCGCCGGGGAAGGCCCCGCCGGCGATGGGGCCCCGGTTGTCGCCCATCTGGCCGGGCAGTTCGGGGCTGCCGGCTACTGGCACCTCCACCAATGCGACCTTGGCCCGGACCATATTCTGGCCGTCGCCGCGCGTGCCCCGGGACCGGTGGCCTGGCGGCTGATGCCGATCGAGAGTGTTCTCCCTTGCGCGGGTGGTGTCAGAGCGCCGGCCCGGCCCGTTCCCTGAACTGGGCGGCCATCCAGTCGATGAGCACGCGCAGCCGCGGCGAGAGCTGGCGGGTGTGCGAATACAGCACATGGACCGGCAGGGCGGCGGGCGGGAAGTCCGCGAGGACCTCCACCAGGGCGCCGCCCGCAAGCTCTGCGGCGACGCGGTAGCGCGGCACCTGGATCAGTCCGATGCCGAGGCAGGCGGCGGCCACGTTGGTCTCGGGCCCTGTCACCGTGAGCGGGGCGGGCAACGTCAGCTGTCGCACTTTTCCAGCCACCGTGAACAGCAGGGGCGAGATCTTGGCGGTATCGGTGGCCAGGAGGCCGACCATCTCGTGCCCTTCAAGCTCCTCCGGCGTGCGCGGCGTGCCGAAGCGCCGGAGATAACCGGGGCTCGCGAAGGTACCCCGCTCAAGGGTCGCCAGGCGCCGCCGGATCAACGGGCTGTCGGCGAGTTCGCCGGCGCGCAGGATGCAGTCGAAGCCCTCGCGGATCAGGTCCAGCGGTTGGTGGGTCTCGCTCATGTGCAGCCGGATGCCGGGATAGGCGGCGAGGAAGCGCGGCAGGCCGGGCAGCAGGAAATGCCGCGCCTGGGTGCCGTGGACATCCATGCGGATGAGGCCCGAGGGCCTGGCGCCGACGAAGGCGCCCTCGGCATCCTCGAGGTCGGCGAGCAGGCTGACGCAGCGCTGGTAATAGGCCTCGCCATCCAAAGTCGGGCTGACATGCCGCGTGGTCCGCTGCAGCAGCCGCACCCCCAGCCGCGCCTCCAGTCCCTTCACCGCGTCGGTGACCGAGGAGCGCGGCAGGCCGAGATCCTCGGCCGCCTGGGTGAAGCTCCGGCGTTCGACAATCCGGGTGAAGACCCGCATGGCATCGAAACGATCCATTGTTCGCAGTCTCGAATAATGATGCCGGATCATGGGTGATTATCTGGTGCAGGGAAATGGGCATTGTCTCCACCAACGCGCCGCCACACCGGCGGTCGGCACAGGAGCGAAGACCATGACCTCTCACACCAGCAAGGTTGCGATCGTGACCGGAGCCGCGGGCGGCATCGGTGCGGCGGTGGCCGAGCGCCTCGCGCGCGACGGCTTCACCGTGGTGGTGAACTATGCGGGCAAGACCGCGCCGGCCGACGCCCTGGTGGCGAAAATCGTGGCGGCGGGCGGCCATGCCCTCACCGCCCAGGCCGATGTTTCCAATGCAGATTCCGTGCGCCGCATGTTCGACAGCGCGGAAACCGCCTTTGGCGGCGTCGACGTGCTGATCAACACGGCCGGCATCATGGCCCTCGCGCCCATCGCCGACAGCGACGATGCGCTGTTCGACCGCCATATTGCGGTCAACCTGAAGGGCACCTTCAACACCCTGCGCGAAGCGGCGCGGCGGCTGCGCGATGGCGGGCGGATCGTGAACTTCTCGTCCAGCGTGGTCGGCCTGCTGCAGCCCACGTACGGCGTTTACGCCGCCACTAAGGCTGCCGTGGAGGCCATGACCAGCATCCTCGCCAAGGAGCTGCGCGGCCGCAGCATTACGGTCAACGCCATCGCGCCGGGGCCCACGGCGACGCGGCTGTTTCTCGACGGCAAGCCGCAGGAGGTGGTGGACCGCCTCGCCAGGCTCGCGCCGCTGGAACGTCTCGGCCAGCCCGAGGATATCGCTGCCGCCGTCGGCTTCCTGGTGGGGCCGGACGGCGCCTGGATCAACGGCCAGACCCTGCGGGCCAACGGCGGTATCATCTGATCGCGGCGGTTGCCGCAGCCCAGAGGCCGGCTGTGCCCACGTTCCGGCGCGGCCGATTCCCATGCGATTCGACGCCAATATATAAATCATATGAAGTTATTAATTGACGCAGGCGGGGTCAGCCGCATAAATCTCGCCGAGCCTCCCCGGCTCGTGCCGCCACCCAGGCGTCGGACCCGCAGTTCCGGCCTGGCGGGCCTCACTGCAAGGCGAATTTGTGATGTCGAGTCGCGTCATTCCGGTGCAACCCTTCGTCCTCACGGTGTTCGGCGCCACCGGGGACCTTGCCCGCCGCAAGCTTCTGCCCGCGCTCTACCAGCGCGACCGGGCCGGCCAATTGCCCGAGCGCGCCGCCATCGTCGGTGCCTCGCGCCAGCAGATGACGCCGGAGGCGTTCGTCGCCTTCGCCCGCGCCGCCATCACCGAATATGTGCCGGCCGGCGATCTGGAGGATGCGGACGTGGCCCGCTTCCTTGCCCGCCTCACCTATGTGCCGGTGGAGGCCGAAGGCGAGGGCGGATGGCCGGAGCTTGCGGCCCTCATCGCCGCCCATACGGACATGATCCGGGTGTTCTATCTCGCCACCGGGCCGGCCCTGTTCGGCCCCATCTGCACCCGCCTCGGCGCCCACGGCATCGCCGTCGATGGCGCGCGGGTGGTGGTGGAGAAGCCGCTAGGCAAGAGCCTGGAGAGCGCCGTCGCCCTCAACAAGGCCATCGGCGAGGTATTCGAGGAGCGCAACGTCTACCGCATCGATCATTATCTCGGCAAGGAGACGGTGCAGAACCTGATGGCGCTCAGGTTCGCCAACACCCTGTTCGAGCCGGTGTGGAACAATGCCCACGTCGACCATGTGCAAATCACGGTCGCGGAAGACATCGGCACCGCCGGCCGCGCCGGTTACTACGATACCGCCGGCGCACTGCGCGACATGGTGCAGAACCACATTCTCCAGCTGCTCTGCCTCGTTGCCATGGAACCTCCGGTGTCGCTGGACGCGGATGCGGTGCGCGACGAGAAGCTGAAGGTGCTGAAAGCCCTCCTGCCCATCACCGAGGCCAATGCCGCCCAGTCCACCGTGCGCGGCCAGTATCGCGCCGGCGCCTCGGCGGGCGGGGCGGTGCCGGGCTATCTGGAGGAACTGGGCTCTTCCACGTCCGAGACCGAGACCTTCGTGGCCTTGAAGGCGGAAATCGGCAACTGGCGCTGGTCCGGCGTGCCGTTCTACCTGCGCACCGGCAAGAGGCTGGCCTCGCGGGTGTCGGAGATCGTCATCACCTTCCGCCCGGTGCCCCATTCGGTGTTCGACGCCTCCGCCGGTACGCTGCGGGCTAACGTGCTGGTGCTGCGGCTCCAGCCGGAGGAGGGCGTGAAGCTGTGGCTGATGATCAAGGATCCCGGTCCCGGCGGCATGCGGCTTGAGCATGTGCCGCTCGACATGAGCTTCGCCAGCGTGTTCGGCGTGCGCAATCCCGACGCTTACGAGCGCCTGCTCATGGACGTGGTGCGCGGCAACCAGACCCTGTTCATGCGCCGCGACGAGGTGGAGGCGGCCTGGCGCTGGGTGGACCCGATCCTCGACGCGTGGCGCGCCTCCCGCGAGCCGCCCAAGCCCTATACCGCCGGAACCTGGGGTCCCGCCGCCGCCATCGCCCTCATCGAGCGCGACGGCCGCACCTGGTCCGGCGACGACTGACAACTCTGTGTTGACGGGTTCCCCTACCGGCATCGCCCGGCAGGGTCGCGCCAAAAGCTGGCTCGCGCCAACAGATGGTCGCAAGATGCGCGTATAAGAGCCGACCATAAGAGACCAATTGCCGGAAGAGCCGCCACACGATTGGCGGATGCCCTCCGGGAGGAGACCGCCAATGTCCGCCGAAACCCCGTCCACCACTGCCCCCTCCGCCCCCCTCAATGCCCGCGTGGGGGAGGTGACGGAGCGGATCGCGCAGCGTAGCCGCGACCAGAGACAGCGCTAT
>NZ_VTTL01000013.1 GCF_008364685.1 Xanthobacter oligotrophicus | reverse complement strand
GATCAAACTCTCAAGTTATATGAGCTTGATCAGGCTAAGTCTCTACGAACTTACACTCATCTTTGACGAGGTCGGACAGTTCAGCATCATTCACATGATGAACCAAACGTCCGGAGTTCCGTATGACCGCCAAGTCTTACTCGACTGCAAACCAATCTTGCGATCAGTCGCAGCCCGCAAGGACTCCGCCGTCCACGTTTCTCTTTCTTCCATTCAACCTGTCAAACAGCACGAGAACCGAAGTCCTCACCCTACTCCGAGGAGCAGGAACCGACACCTCGTCCTCCGGCTTCTAAACCGGCGGCTTCACAACAATCTGTCGTGAGGAGCGTCGGAGACGCGCCGTCATCCGTCCAGTGGGCGGCGGCAGCGCGTCGTCGATGGCCGTGTTATAAGGAGGCCCCCCCGACGTGTCAACAGGGTGCCTCCAGCAGATAATTGCACCGGTGTGACGCTGTGGAAATGTTGGCCGGCTATTCGCCGCGAAATGTTGCAGTGCAATGGTTTTATGCCTGTGCATAACTTGCACTGCGGTAAACGGCCGGGCGCCCGCCCGTACCCGGGCGACGCAAAAAAGAGATTCGGAGTTCTCGCGAGTCGGCGGATTTCGCTTGTCGGCACCGAAAACGGGAAAGCCCACCCGCCCGGTTCGGCGCCGCCGCCACACGGATGCCCCCCGGGCAGGCGCGACCCGTCTCCTCTTCATGTATTAGTTCGCGCGCGTGCGATGCGTACCGGCTCGCCAAGGGCGGACTTGCCATGCTTTCGCCGCGACCTGCCCTTCACATGCGGCCCGACATTGACGGGTCGCAAGGCGAAAGGCATGGTCCGCTTTACGTCTTAGGGAAAGTTAAGCCTTTGCGCTGCCGGCGCGCGCTCAGCTGAAGGGACGGATTTTGCAGCATCGACGATCTGCCGGAGCCTGGCGCGATGCCACAAGCGCAGCCGGGCTCGGCGACGACCCCCCGCTCGGGGTGGACGGAGATGAGGAAGACATCGACCGTCGCCGGGTTTCCGTGCGCTGGTTCGCGGCGACGCTTCTGACTGCCCTGTGCGGCTCGTTCCTCATGGGCGGGGCCGTCTATGCAGCGCTCGACGGCGAGCACCGCTTCGCCCTGATGCCCGAAAAGGTGCGCAACACCATCCGCGGCGCCCTCGCCCTGGGCGAGCGTCCGGTTA
The DNA here is from genome assembly GCF_008364685.1 of Xanthobacter oligotrophicus. Lineage (GTDB taxonomy): Bacteria > Pseudomonadota > Alphaproteobacteria > Rhizobiales > Xanthobacteraceae > Xanthobacter > Xanthobacter oligotrophicus. The sequence goes on along the minus strand of NZ_VTTL01000013.1, from coordinate 233,841 downwards.
ATGCCGCCCGCAAGGGCGACCGCATGTCCCTGCTCGGCGACAGCGCCTCGGCCCGCCAGACCTTCCGCGTCTCCACCGCCACCAAGGTGGGCGACCGCGAGATCATCAAGGTGCGCCCCTTCACGCGTGTCGCCGCCAACCTCGCCATGAGCACCACCTCGGTCTCGGCCAATATTCCGCGCTTCAACCCGGCCCAGGTGGTGGCTGAATCGGTCTCCAAGGAAGAGGCGGCGCCCCAGGCCGAGCCCACCGGCGAAGTCACCCTGGTGATGCGCGACCTGTCGAGCCTGCCGCAGAGCACCAAGCTCGGTGCCGGGACCCCCATGGAGAACGTGCTGGTCAAGGTGCGCGAGGTGGCGGAACTCAGCCGCGCCCAGCCGAGCCAGGGCAACCCAGGCGCCCTGCCGCACGCCATCGTCGGTGGGCCGGGCTTTGCCCCCGCGGCGTCCCCCACGCCCTATCTGTCCTACGCCAGCATCGGCGACGCCCTGGGCAACGGAGCCGGCCTGCCGGGAAGCGCGGTGCCCGGCGCTCATGCGCCCGGCCTGCCGCCCCAGCAGGCCATGCCGGGCAACATCAGCTTCGTGCCCAAGACCTCGGACGAGACCTCCGGCGGCAACGACTGGTCCGACACCGCCGTGGTGGTGAAGAAAGGCGACACCATCGCCTCCATCCTCATCGACAACGGCGTCTCCAAGGAAGACGCGCGCGCCGCCGCCGCCGCCTTCGGCCGGGGCCGCGACGGCCAGGTGAAGGACGGCCTGCGCATGCGCATGCTGCTCCAGGAGGAGAACAAGAGGGTTCGCCCGCTGCGGGTGTCGATCTTCAGCGATCTCGGCCACGAGGGCACGGTCGCCTTGTCCGACAAGGACGAGTTCGTGAACGTACCCGAGCCGTCGGAGACCGAGATCGCCGGCATCTCCGAGGATACGGACGACGACGACAGCGGGCCCGGCATCCGCCTCTACGAGAGCGTGTACGAGACCTGCCTGCGCAACGAGGTGCCGCGCGCCGTCATCGCCGACATCATCCGCGTCTATTCCTTCGACGTGGACTTCCAGCGCCGGGTGCGGCCGGGCGACAATTTTGAAATCCTGTTCTCCGACGACCCCGGCGCCGCCAATGACGTGCTCTACGCCGCGCTGACGGTGAACAAGGAAACCCGCCGCTATTACCGCTTCCAGACCGCCGATGACGGCGTGGTCGACTATTACGACGACGACGGCAAGAGCGCGAAGAAGTTCCTGGTCCGAAAGCCGCTCGCCGGCGGCATCATGCGCTCACCGTTCGGCTATCGCCGCCACCCGATCCTCGGCTACTCCAAGCTGCACACCGGCGTGGACTGGGCCGACGCCATCGGCACCCCCATCTATGCGGCGGGCAACGGCACCATCATCTATGCCAACTGGAAATCCGGCTACGGCAAGCATACCGAGATCCAGCACGCCAACGGCTATGTCAGCACCTATTCCCACCAGTCCGGATTTGCCCGCGGCATCCGCGAGGGCATGACGGTGCGCCAGGGCCAGCTCATCGGCTATATCGGCACCACCGGCCTCTCCACCGGCCCCCACCTCCATTACGAGGTGAAGATCAACGGCAATTTCGTGGATCCCATGCGCATCAAGCTGCCGCGCGGCCGTGCCTTGGACGGTCGCTTCCTCGCCGAGTTCAAGCGCGAGCGCGAGCGCATCGAGGCGCTGCTGAGCCACGCACCGGTGCCGCCCAAGGTGGCCGCCGCCAGCGCCGGCGCCAAGAAGGCCGCCAGCAACTGAGTGCCGATTTTGAGAGCCTTCAGGCCGGGCCGACCTGAAGGCAAATCTCCGCGCCGAGAACGGGTGCACGACCACACGCGACTGCGACAGCGGCGGATGTTCCGGTCCCATCGGGACCGCGCCAGTATGCGCTGCCAATCTTCGACCACCGCGAGCACCGCTCATGATCCGCTTCGCCCGCCGCCTTGCCCTGCAGACCGCCGGCGCCGTCCTTCTCGCCGCCAGCCTGCCCCTTGCCGCCGTGGCGGGACAAGCGGACGACGACTATATCGCCGCCCGCGACAAGGCCGTGGCGGCGCTCGCCGCCGCGGAGAAGGCGGGAGCAAACCCGGACGACCTTTACAAGCGCGACGAGACGGCCCTTGCGGCGCTGGAAAAGCGCATGGCGGCACTCCTAGGCCCGCTCAAATTCAAGGGCCTCAACGCCCCGCCCACCTTCTCGCCGGGCACGCTGCTGGATGGCCAGATCGAATCGGGCGAGCCCGACGGACTGCGGTTTTCCGACGCCGACTTCACCACCCGCCTGCTGGTCTCGCCCGAGCCGGTGTTCACCTCGTGGCTCGCCGGGCGCGCCAAGGAGGAGAACGCGCCGCCGGCGCTGGCGGGCGGCATCAAGGCCGCCATGGAGACCGACCTCTTTTACACCTACGCCATCAGCAGCGACGCCGCCTTCGCCATCTATGCGCAGCTTCCGGTGGCGCCCGCCGAGGGCGAGACGGCCTATGCCGCCCTCGGCCTCTTCAGCCAGGATGTGGCGGCGAACCAGGTGCCCGACAGCATCGTCATCACCCGCATCGCCAGCGGCCGCGTGATCATCGGCACCAGCGAGGCGAAGGTGGCCATCAAGTCGATTCCCGCCTGCGACCAGGTCTGGAAGACCTATGCCGCCAAGGCCAAGACGCTGCGCGCCGCCGCGCAGAAGTCGAAGAAGGACGACGATCCGCGCTGGGACGACGCCTCAAGGGCCGAGGACGAAGGCTCGGCCGCCTATCGCGCCTGCTTCGCGAGGGAGGCCAAGACCCAGCCCTTCTTCGCCGCCGCCGTGGCGCGCGCCGAAGCCCTGCTCCAGACCGCGCGCGGCAACTGAAGCGAAACGGATCTACCAATGAAAAAGGCCCTCCCGATGGGGAGGGCCCTTCTGTTCTCAGCCGCTCAGGACCGGACCGCCCTCAGGCGGCCTGGTCCACCGGGGCCGCCTCGCGGTGGAAGGTGAGGTGGCCGTTCTCCAGGCCCACCTTCACCAACGCCCCGTCCAGGATGTCGCCGGCGAGGATCTTCTCGGCCAGCGGGTCCTGCACCAGCTTCTGGATGGTGCGCTTCAGGGGACGCGCGCCATAGGCCGGGTCGTAGCCCTTCTCGGCGAGGAAGGCCCGCGCCTCGGGCGACAGCTCGATGGTGATCTTGCGATCCTCCAGCAGCTTGCGCAGCCGGCCCATCTGGATGTCCACGATGGTGTCCATCTGATCCCGCTTCAGGCGGTGGAACATGACGATCTCGTCGATGCGGTTGATGAATTCAGGGCGGAAGTGACGCCGCACCGCTCCCATCACCATCTCGTAGGCCTCCTCGTCGGACACCACCTGGTCGCCTTCGTGGCCCGGCACCTTGAAGCCGATGGGGTGGCGGGGGTCCGCCAGATATTCGGCGCCGAGGTTGGAGGTCATGACGATGAGCACGTTGCGGAAATCCACCGTGCGGCCCTGCCCGTCCGTCAGCCGCCCGTCGTCGAGCACCTGCAGGAGGACGTTGAACACGTCCGGATGGGCCTTCTCCACCTCGTCGAACAGCACCACCTGGTAGGGCCGGCGGCGGACCGCCTCGGTGAGGGCACCGCCCTCGTCATAGCCCACGTAGCCGGGAGGCGCGCCGATGAGGCGGCTCACGGAGTGCTTCTCCATGTATTCCGACATGTCGATGCGGACCATGGCGGTCTCGTCGTCGAACAGGAATTCGGCGAGCGCCTTGGTCAGCTCGGTCTTGCCGACGCCGGTGGGGCCGAGGAACAGGAACGAGCCGATGGGCCGATTCGGGTCCTGGAGGCCTGCGCGGGCCCGGCGCACGGCGGTGGAGACGGCGGCCACGGCCTCCGACTGGCCCACCACGCGCTTGGCCAGCTCCAGCTCCATGCGCAGCAGCTTCTCGCGTTCACCTTCCAGCATCTTGTCCACCGGCACGCCGGTCCAGCGGGAGACGACGCCGGCGATGTGGTTCGGCGTCACCGCCTCTTCCACCATCTGCCCGGCCGCGCCCGCCTTCTCGACCTCGGCGAGCTTCTTCTCCAACTCGGGGATGACCGAATAGGTCAGCTCGCCGGCCTTCTGGTATTCGCCGTGGCGCTGCGCGGTGGCAAGGTCCGCCCGCGCCTGGTCGAGCTTCGACTTCAGCGTGGTCGCGGCGCCCAGCTTCTCCTTCTCTGCCTTCCACTTGGAGGTGAGGACGGAGGCCTTCTCCTCAAGATCGGCCAATTCCTTCTCAGACCGCTTCAGGCGGTCCTTGGAGGCGGTGTCGGTCTCCTTCTTGAGGGCCTCCTGCTCGATCTTGCGCCGCATAATCTCGCGGTCGAGGCTGTCCAGCTCCTCGGGCTTCGAATCCACCTGCATGCGCAAGCGGGAGGCCGCCTCGTCCATCAGGTCGATGGCCTTGTCGGGCAGGAAGCGGTCGGTGATGTAGCGGTTGGAGAGAACCGCCGCCGACACCAGCGCCGAATCGGTGATGCGCACGCCGTGGTGCAGCTCGTACTTCTCCTTCAGCCCGCGCAGGATGGAGACGGTGTCCTCCACCGTGGGCTCGGAGACGAAAACGGGCTGGAAACGACGAGCCAGCGCCGCGTCCTTCTCCACGTGCTTGCGGTATTCATCCAGCGTGGTGGCGCCGACGCAGTGCAGCTCGCCGCGGGCCAGCGCCGGCTTCAGCAGGTTGGACGCATCCATGGCGCCATCGGTCTTGCCGGCGCCCACCAGGGTGTGCATCTCGTCGATGAACAGGATGATGCCGCCTTCCGCGCTCTCCACCTCGGAGAGCACGCTCTTCAGGCGCTCCTCGAACTCGCCGCGATATTTCGCGCCGGCAATCAGGGAGCCCATGTCGAGGGCGAGCAGGCTCTTGTTCTTCAGGCTCTCGGGCACGTCTCCGTCCACGATGCGGCGGGCAAGGCCCTCCACGATTGCGGTCTTGCCGACGCCGGGCTCGCCGATGAGCACGGGATTGTTCTTGGTGCGGCGCGCCAGCACCTGGATGGTGCGGCGGATCTCCTCGTCGCGGCCGATGACCGGGTCAAGCTTGCCGTCCCGCACGGCCTGGGTCAGGTCGCGGGCGTATTTCTTCAGGGCGTCATAGGCGTTCTCGGCGGTGGCGCTGTCCGCGGTGCGGCCCTTGCGCAGGGCCTCGATAGCCGCGTTCAGGGTCTGCGGCGTGACGCCGGCCTTCACCAGGATGCGGCCCGCCTCGGTGTCCTTTTCTATGGTCAGGGCGAGCAGCATCCGCTCGACGGTGACATAGCCGTCGCCGGCCTTCTTGGCCGCCTGCTCGGCGGTCTCGAACACCTTGGCCAGCTGCTGGCTGAGATAGACCTGGCCGGAGCCGCCTTCCACCTTCGGCAGCTTCTTCAGCGCCGCTTCCACCTCGGCCCGCACCAGCACGGGATTGCCGCCCGCGCGCTGGATCAGGCCCGAGCACAGGCCTTCGGGATCGTCCATGAGCACCTTGAGCAGGTGCTCGGGCGTGAACTGCTGGTTGCCCTCCCGGGTCGCCAGCGACTGGGCCGACTGGACGAAGCCGCGCGCGCGCTCGGTATAGATCTCAAAATTCATGTCTCTCCTCCTTCTCGCGCCCGGTACCTTCTCAGGAAGCATAGGGGGCACGGTGGGACACGGTCCCGGCATCCCCGGCTACCGCCGCACAGGTAGAACAAACCTATGCCGTGCCTCATGTGGGTGTGGCCCGGCGGCAACGGAAGGGGTCGATGGCTGATTTCGCGCGGATGCTGCGCACACAAGGCTCAGGCCCCCTTTCGTGCCGACCGGCAGCTTGGACCGATCCCCGCCCGCCGCCTTGATCCAGGCGAAATTCCCATGGCCTTGACGCTCATTGCCGGGCATGGGACGGGCGAGCCCGAACCGGAGAGATCGCCATGCCCGCGCCTGCGCCCCCAGCGCCCGTCTCGCCCGCCGCCGGCGCCGCGTCACCGCAGGCCCTGCCCGCCGCCACCCTCAAGGCCATCTACCGCCATCCGGTGAAGGGCCTGTCGCCGGAAGCCCTTGAGGCGGTGACGCTTGAGGCCGGCGCCTTCTTCCCGAACGACCGGCTGTATGCAGTGGAGAACGGCCCCAGCGGCTTCGCCCCCGACGCCCCCGCCTATCGGCCCAAGACCGCCTTTCTCATGCTGATGCGTGACGCCCGCCTCGCCGGCCTCGCTTCCCGCTATGAACCGGAAACGGCAAAGCTCACGCTCGCCCTCGACGGCCACGAGGCGGTCAGCGCCGATCTCTCCACGGAGGATGGCCGGGCGGAGGTGGAAGCCTTCCTCACCTTCTATATGGGCGAGGAGGCGCGCGGGCCGCTGAGGCTGCTCACCGCGCCGGACGGCTTCCGCTTCACCGATTCCCTGCGCTCGGGCTTCCTGTCCCTACTCAACCTCGACAGTGTGCGCGATCTGGAAGCCCGCATGGGCGCAACGCTCGATCCCCGCCGTTTCCGTATGAACCTGCATCTGGAGGGTTGGCCCACCGGTGCGGAGCTGACGCTCGCGGGCCAGCGCCTGAAGGTGGGCGCGGCCGAGATCGCCGTGCTCAAGCGCACCGAGCGCTGCGCCGCCGTGAACGTGAACCCCGGGACCGCCGCCCGCGACCTCAACATGGTGAAGGGGCTGATGGCCGCCTACGGCCACACGGATTGCGGCATCTATGCCAAGGTGGTGCGCTCCGGGCGGGTGGCCGTGGGCGACACCGTTGCCCTCGCCTGATGGGGCCACACCGACCAAATCCCATCCAAGGAGAGGAAAACGCCATGTCGCTCTCGCTCATGTCACTGCTGCCCGTCCGCCTGTCCTCCACCCCCGCCGTCGCCCCCGCAGTGCTTGCCGCGACATTCCTCGCGCTCGCCCCGGCCGGGGCGGCAAGCTTCGACTGCGCCACCGCCCGCGCGGCCGACGAAAAGGCGGTGTGCGACAGCTGCGACCTCGCCCAACTCGATGTGAAGATGTCCACCCTCTACGGCGTCCTCACGAAGCTGGTCGCCATGGGCCAGCGCGGCATGATCCAGGACGCGCAGCGGGCCTGGCTGGCCCAGCGCTCCACCTGCGGCGGCGATACCTCCTGCCTCTCCGGGGCCTACAGGAGCCGGATCGGGCAACTGGAAGCCACGCTGGGCGAGATCTATTCCCGCGGCCCCTTCTGAGGCATTCTGTGGCCCGCCGAGCGGGTGCGGCGATCCGTCCACGAGAGTGTTTCGCGCGGTCGCGGGGCGCCTCGTCCGTTTCAACGCGTCTTCTGCCCGCGCGTGTATCCGCGCAGCTCGAAGACGATCAAGTCGCGGCACCCCATGACAATTCCTCTCCTGAGCCCTTTTCCCGGCAAGCCTTCCGTAGCCTTCGACGCGGTGGACACCTGGGTGTTCGACCTCGACAACACCCTCTACCCCGCCCACCACGATTTGTGGTTCCAGATCGACGCCCGGATGAAGGGCTACATCTCGGACCTCTTGGGCATTCCGCCGGATGACGCCTTCCGCATCCAGAAGGAGTATTACCGCCGCTACGGCACCTCCCTGCGCGGGCTGATGATCGAGCACGGGGTGGAGCCGGACGCCTTCCTCGCCCATGTGCACGACGTGGACCTGTCGGGGCTCGACGCCTCGCCGCGCCTTGCCGCCGCCATCGAGGCACTGCCAGGGGCGAAGATCGTCTACACCAACGGCTCGGAGCGCCACGCCCGCAACGTGCTGGAAAAGCTCGGCATCGACGCCCATTTCGCCGCCGTGCATGACATCGTGGCCGCCGAATTCCACCCCAAGCCCACCGAGGAAGCCTATCTGCGCTTCCTGAGGGCCCATGGCGTGGACCCGACCCGCTCGGCCATGTTCGAGGACCTCGCCCGCAACCTGGAGGTGCCGCACCGGCTGGGCATGGTCACCGTGCTGGTGGTGCCACCGGACGAGACCATCGCCGCCCGCGAGAGCTGGGAGTTCGAGGGCCGCGAGGACGCCTATGTGGACCACATCACCGAGGACCTCGCCGGCTTCCTCGAAACCGTTGCGCGGCAAGCCCCGCCGCCGGTGAGCGAGCAGGGTTAGGAACAGGGCACGGGACCTTGAAGGCAGAGGGGAGGCCATGACCACCACCATCCGCACCCTCGATCCCGCCGAGGTCGAAACCGCGGTGGACTGGGCCGCGCGGGAGGGCTGGAACCCCGGCCTTTCCGATGCGAACGCCTTCCTCGCCCAGGACAGAAACGCCTTCCGCGGCCTGTTCCGCGACGGCGCGCTGGCGGCGGTCATCTCCTCCACCGCCTATCAGGGTGGCTTCGCCTTCGTCGGCTTCTATATCTGCCGGCCGGACCTGCGCGGCCGGGGGCTTGGCTATGCCCTGTGGCAGGACACCTTCACCGGCCTTCAGGGCACGGTCGGCCTCGACGGGGTGCTGACGCAGCAGGAGAATTACGCCCGCTCGGGCTTCGTCCTCGCCCATCGCAACATCCGCTATGGCGGGACGGCGCCGGCCGGCGCGAGCGATCCCCGCGTGGTGGACATCGCGACGGCCCATCGCGACGGCGTGGCGGCGATGGATGCCGCCTGCTTCGGCTTTGCCCGCCCCGAATTCCTGAAGGCCTGGCTTGCCCCTCCCTTCGGCCGCGCCTGCGCGTTCGTCGCGGAGGGCGCGGTTAAGGGCTACGGCGTCATCCGCCGCTGCCGCGAGGGCCACAAGATCGGCCCCCTGTTCGCCGACGACGCGGAGGCGGCCGCCGCCCTGTTCGGCACGCTGGTGGCCACCGCGCAGGGCGGGCCGGTGTTCCTCGACGTGCCCGAGCCGAATGCCACCGCTCGCGCCCTCGCCGAAGGGGCGGGGCTCGCGCCAGTGTTCGAGACCGCACGCATGTATCGCGGCCCCGCCCCGGACCTGCCGCTCGCACGGATTTTCGGCATCACCAGCTTCGAATTGGGCTGATCCGCCTTGAGAGCGCCGCGCCGCCGCATTAGCTGCAACGCAGCAACGGCGGAGGGACGCGTGGCTTACGGTCTGATCGGGGGAGCGGGTGTGGGATTTGCGCTAGGCGGGCCGCTCGGCGCCTTGCTCGGCGCGCTGGCGGGGCACGCCCTCGACCGGCTGCTGCTCGCGCCGGCGGAAAAGCCGGCCGCCTTCTCGGTGGCGCTCATCGCGCTGTCGGCCAAGATGGCCAAGGCCGACGGGGTGGTGGTGCCGGCGGAGGTTGAGGCCTTCCGCGAGGTGTTCGACATCCCGCCCGAGGACCTCGACGCCGTGGCCCGCCTGTTCAATCTCGCCAAGCAGGACACTGCCGGCTTCGACTCCTACGCCCGGCAGGTGGCGCAGATGTTCGCCGACGATCCCGACACCCGCGAGGACCTGCTCGACGCCTTGTTCCATGTGGCGAAGGCCGACCATGCCCTGCACGAGAAGGAACTGGTGTTCCTGGAGGAGGTCGGCCGCATCCTCGGCTTCACCGGTGCCGCTTATGCGCGCATCGAGGCGCGCCACGTGCGCCGGCCGGGCGATCCCTATGCCGTGCTCGACCTCGACCCGGGCGCCTCGGACGAGGAGGTGAAGGCGCGCTGGCGGGCACTGGTGGCGAGCCACCACCCCGACAAGATCGCCGGGCGCGGCCTGCCGCCTGCCGCCATCAAGCTCGCCAATGACCGGGTCGCGGCGCTCAATGCCGCCTATTCGGTCATCACCCGGCAGCGGAGGCTGGCATGAGCTTGCCGGATATGCCCATTCCCGCGCTTCTGTCCGCCGCCGACAGCCCATGCGTGGACAGCCTCGTGCCCTCGCCCAATTTCGGGGCGCGCCGGGCGAAGGTGGACATGCTGGTGCTGCACTATACCGGCATGGCGAGCGCGGATGCCGCCATCGACCTGCTGCGTACCCCCGCCTCCGAAGTGTCCTGCCACTATGTGGTGCGCGAGGACGGCAGCGTGGTGCAGATGGTGGCGGAGGCGGCGCGGGCGTGGCATGCCGGCCGCTCGTCCTGGGAGGGCGTGACCGACACCAATTCCCGCTCCATCGGCATCGAGATCGTCAATGGCGGCCATGATTTCGGCCTACCGGACTTTCCGGCGGAGCAGATCGCGGCGGTGATCGCCCTTTCAGCCGATATCGTCGCCCGCCACGGCATCCGAGCCGACCGGGTGCTCGCCCATTCGGACGTGGCCCCCGCCCGCAAGCGCGATCCGGGGGAGAACTTCCCATGGGCGACGCTCTATGCCGCCGGCATCGGCCATCTGGTGCCGCCATCGCGGGCCGAGGGCGGGCGCTTCTTCATGCTGGGGGATGCGGGGGAGCCGGTGGCGGCTCTGAAGGCCATGCTCGCGCTCTACGGCTACGGCATCGCGCTGACCGATGCCTACGATACCGAAACCGCCGACGTGGTGGCCGCCTTCCAGCGCCATTTCCGCCCTGCCAAGGTGGACGGAGTGGCGGACGCCGCCACCATTCTCACCCTGCGCGACCTGATCGCGACACGGCCGGGGGACGCGCCCGCCGTGGCCTGAGCCGCGCCTGACCCTCAGGCGATGCCGGTCAGCAGCAGGTCGTGGATGTGCAGCACGCCCACGGGCGCCTTGCCGTCCACCACCAGCAGCGCCGTGATCTTACGGCTGTTGAGAATGTTCAGGGCTTCGGAAGCGAGCTGGTCCGGCCGCACCGTCTTGGGCGCGAGGGTCATGATCTCCTCCACCTTGCGGGCGGGGAGGTCGTTGGCCATGTGGCGGCGCAGGTCGCCGTCGGTGACGATGCCGGTCAGGGCGCCGTCCGGCCCCACCACGCCCACGCAGCCGAGGCCCTTGGTGCTCATCTCCACCAGCGCGGCGCCCATGAGGGTGCCGGCCGGCACCACCGGCACCGCATCGCCCTGGCGCATCACGTCGCGCACGAACTTCAGGCTCGCGCCCAGCTTGCCGCCGGGGTGGAACTGGCGAAAATCGAGGGCGGTGAAGCCCCGGCTCTGCAGCAATGCCACAGCCAGCGCGTCGCCCAGCGCCAGCTGCATGAGGGTGGAGGTGGTGGGGGCGAGCCCGTGGGGGCAGGCCTCCTGCGCCACCGGCAGGCTCAGCACCACGCTGGCGCTGGAGGCTAGCGCACTCTCGGTGTTGGAGGTGAAGGCGATGAGCGGCACGTCGAAGCGGCGCGAATAGTCCACGATATCGTGCAGTTCCACCGTCTCGCCGGACCAGGAGAGGGCCACGATCACGTCGTCGGTGGTGATCATGCCGAGGTCGCCGTGGCTGGCCTCGGCGGGGTGGACATAATGGGCCGGCGTGCCGGTCGAGGCGAGCGTCGCGGCGATCTTGCGCGCCACGTGCCCGCTCTTGCCCATGCCGGTGACAATGACCCGGCCGTGGGAATTCTGGATGGTGGCCACGGCCACGTCGAAGGCCGCGCCCAGCGGGCCGGCCATGGCTTCGGCCAGAGCCGCGAGGCCCGCCTTTTCCGCATCGAGGGTTGCAAGCGCGGAGACCACCGAGGCGGGATGCACATGCGGCCCGTCGTCGGCCGGGACTTTATTCACCGGAGAACGCATCATGGCGACTGGATAGCACCGATCGCCGGCAAAGGGGAGAGACGGCCCATCCGCCGGTCGTGCGCCCGGTTGCGAGGGAGGGCCGGAGAGGGAGCCTGCACGCAGGATCGAGGCCCACCCTTGAAGGAACGAACCGGGAAAATCCAGCCGCAACCGATTCGGTCATGCTGTGTTCCCGCTGCGTGCAGGCCTTGGAGCGGAGGGTGTGCCGAAGTGGGACGCGGCCTTGTCCCGTTAAGCCAGAACTGCGGAGGCCGCTTCCCCCTCCCAACCCTGCCCGCAAGCGGGAGGGGGCTTCCGGCCCGCCTCCAAGTCCCCGCGTCCACGTCCCCTCCGCCCGCCCCCCGATTCCGGTCGGCGCCGATTTGCTCTAGGCTCGCCCCGTTCGATCCACCCGTTCGATCCAGCGAAAGCGCGCCGGCCGCATGTGGTCCCGCCTCTATTGGCTCGCCGTGGGCGGCCCCCTCGCCGCCGGCCTTCTGGTCATGGGCGCCGATCCCGGCCCGCTGGCGGACGCGCGCAATGGTCTGTTCGACCTCTACCAGCGCGCCGCGCCCCGCGCCTACGACCCGGACCTGCCGGTGCGCGTGGTGGACGTGGACGACGCCTCCCTCGCCCGCATCGGCCAGTGGCCGTGGCCCCGCGCCACCGTGGCCCGGCTGGTGGAGACGCTGGCCGCATCGGGCGCCGGGGCCATCGCCTTCGACATGGTGTTTTCCGAGCCGGATCGGCTCGACCCCGCCGCCGTGGTGGGCCTGTTGCCCGAGGACGTGCGCGCGCCGGTCCAGACCGCGCTGGCCGGCCGCGAGAGCAACGACGAGATCCTCGCCCGCGCGCTGCGCGAAAGCCCGTCCGTGCTGGGCGCGGTGCTCACGGGTGCCCGTACCGGCACGACCTATCCGGCGAAATGGGGCATCGCCGCCGCCGGGGACGATCCGCTCGCCTTCGCGCCACGCTTTGCCGGCGCGGTGGCGCCCTTGCCGGGCCTCGCGGCGGCGGCAAGAGGCATCGGCGCGCTGAACTGGCTGCCCGATCGCGACCAGGTGGTGCGCCGCGTGCCGCTGCTGCTCGCGTTCGACGGCAAGCTCGTGCCCGGCCTCGGTGCCGAGGCTCTGCGGGTGGCGCAGGGGGCGACCACCTATGTGGTGCGCGCCTCCAACGCCAGCGGCGATGAGGGCTTCGGCACCAAGTCCGGCATCACCGCGGTGAAGATCGGCGCCCTCGACGTGCCCACCGATGCGCAGGGGGAGGTGCGGGTGCGCTTTACCCCCACCGACCCGCGCCGCTTCCTCTCCGCCGCCGCGGTGCTCGACGGCACGGTTCCAAGGGAGGAGCTGGAGGGGCGCATCGTGCTGGTGGGCACCAGCGCCGCCGGCCTCATGGACACGCGGGCGACCCCCATCGACGCGGCGGTGGCGGGGGTGGAGATCCAGGCCCAGCTCATCGAGCACATGGTGACGGGAGCCAATCTGGTGCGGCCGGACTGGGCGCGCGGGGCGGAAATGGTGCTCACGGCGGTGCTGGGCCTGCTGCTGGCGCTGGTGCTGCCCCGTGTCTCGGCGCTGGCGGCGGGGGTGGCCGGACTGGTGGTGGTGGCGGCGCTGGCGGCGGGGGCGTGGTTCGCCTTCACCCGGCTCGACCTGCTGCTCGACCCCATGGGGCCGGGCTGGGCGGTGCTCGGCGTCTATCTCATGGGGGTGCTGGCGCTCTATCGCGACGAGCAGCAGCAGAAGAAGTGGGTGCGCTCGGTGTTCGGGCGCTTCGTCTCGCCGCAGGTGGTGGAGAAGCTGGCGGAAAATCCCGAGCGCCTGGTGCTCGGCGGCGAGACGCGGGAGATCACCATCCTGTTCTGCGACCTGCGCGATTTCACCTCCCTGTCGGAGACCATGGACGCGCAGGCGCTCACCCGCTTCATGAACGCCTATCTCACGCCCATGACGCAGGTGGTGCTCGCCCATGGCGGCACCATCGACAAATATATCGGCGATGCCATCATGGCGTTCTGGAACGCGCCCATGGACGATCCGGCCCACGCCCGCAACGCCGCCCTGTGCGCGCTGGCCATGTCGGCCCGGCTCGATGCGCTGAACGTGGAATGGCGACGGGATGCGGAGGCGGCGGGGCGGCCGTTCTCGCCGGTGCGCTGCGGCATCGGGCTGGCCACGGGGCCGTGCTGCGTGGGCAATCTGGGCTCCGACCAGCGGCTCGAATATTCCTGCCTCGGGGATGACGTGAACCTCGCCTCGCGCATCGAGGGGGCGACCAAGTCCATGCGCGTGGACATCCTGGTCTCCGAGGCGACGCGCGCCGCCGTGGCCGACCTGCCCTTCCTCGAGGCCGATCTCCTGATGCTGAAGGGCAAGTCGCGGGCAAGCCAGCTCTACCTGTTGGCGGGAGATGTCGCCTTCGCCAGCTGCGATGGCTTCGACGCGCTGGCGCGGCGCCATGCGGCGCTCATGTCGGCCTATGGCGCCGGCCGCTTCGAGGAGGCCCGCCCCATGGCCGAGGCCCTCGCCGGCGAAGGCCCCGAGCGGCTGTCGCGCTTCTACACCCTCTATGCCGAGAGGTGCCAAGATGCCTCCACCGTCCCGACGCCTGCCGGAAGCGCCAGCTAGAGCTTATCCTTAGGCCGCTTCGCACTTGCAAAGCGGCCGCTGCGTCAGCAAAACGGTTTCATGAGCGGCGTGCCTTCCACCCCTCCTGACAGCAAGACACACGCTCCGGCCCGGCAGGGTGCGGCATCCGATGGCGCACTGCCCCGCGACGTGCTCGGCTACCTCTGGCGGGCGGCTCCGGCGAGCCATATCAAGCTGTTCGCCCTCGTCCTCATGCTGCTGCCCTTCAACTATGCCTCGCTGGAACTGCCGCGCCTGATCGTCAACGGCGTGACGGATGCCATCGGCGGCACGGTTCCGCGCCTGCTCGAACTCGACATCGGCCTGCCCGATGCGCTGGGCGGCTTCGTGCTGTTCCGCTCGAAGGGCTTCGAGGTGAGCGCCTTCGGGCTGCTCGCCGGGCTCGCACTGGTGCTGTTCGCGCTCCAGCTGATCCAGCAGCACATCACCCGCCTCATCGAGATGGCGAAGGCGCGGCTTGGCGAGCGCATCATCGTCGGCCTCAGGCGCCAGCTGTTCGACGTGATCCAGCGGCTGCGGCCCGAAGCGCCCATGAAAAGCAAGGCGCTGGAAGTGGGCAACATGATGCGGTTCGAGGTGGGGCCCATCTCCCCCTTCGCCGGCATGGCCTTCGCCCAGCCGCTGAAGTCGGCCGGCCTGATCGGCTCGGCGACCCTGCTCATCTTCACCCAGAATGCCGTGCTCGGCGGCTTCGCCATCGGCATCCTGGTGCTGAACTACGTGCTCTTGGGCATCCAGCGGGCGGACAATGCGCGCAAGCTGCAGGTCTACCAGCGCGAGGCGGTGGCGCTGGGCAAAAGGGTGATGGCGGGCATCGACCGCCTGCCCCTCGTCCACGGCTTCGCCACCAGCCCGTTCGAGCGCGGCGCGGTGGACCACCGCCTCGGCGTCGTCTCCGAGGCCAGCCTCGACCTGAAGCGGCAGAATTTCACCGACCGGGTCCTCAACCTGCTGATGTCGGACGTGCCGACGCTGGTCTTTTATTCGGTCGGCGGCTGGCTTGCCTTGTCGGGGGCCATCAATATCGGCCAGCTGGTGGCGGTGGTGGCGGCCTATGGCCAGATCCCCGAGCCGCTGAAGGAACTGATCGACTGGGACGAGAAGCGCCTCATCGCCCAGGTGCGCTACGATTTCGCCCGCTATTACCTCGAAACCCGCGAGGTCTGGCCCGAGCACTCGCAGGAGATGCCGCCGGGCCCGGAACCGGCGTTCGACGGCAGCATAAAGGTGGCGGACCTCGGCGTGGTGGACCCGGCCGGCAGCCTGCTGCTGGAAGGGGTGAGCTTCGAGGTACCCCCCGGCACGGCGGTGGCGCTGAAGGGACCTGATGCCGGCGGCAAGCATGCGGTCGCCCGCGTCTGCGGCCGCGCCATCTCGCTCTACAGCGGCACCGTCCGCGTGGGCGGGCACGATCTCGCCCATGTCCCCGAGGCCGTGGTGGGGCGGCACGTGGCCTATGCGGGGGGCGACCCCATCGTCATCACCGGCACGCTGCGGACCAACCTGCTGTTCGCGCTGGAGCGCCGGCCCGGCCGCGCCCTCGCCGAGGCCATCGACCTTTCCGCCCTCGGCCTCGCCGACGAGGCGGCCCTGGACCGCAAGGCGCTTGCCGCCCTCGCCGGGGCGGGGCTCGGGGATCTCGTGGTGCGGCTTGGCCTGGAGCGCCGGCTGGATCCGGACCAGGCCCCGGCGCTGGCGGAGCGCATCGTGTCCCTGCGCGCAGCGGTCACCGATGCCGTCGCCCAGCGGCAGGCGCAGAGCGGGCGGGTGCTCATCGAGCCGTTCCGTTTCGCCGCCTTCAACCGCTGGATGACGCTAGCCGAGAACATCCTGTTCGCGACCCCGCTGAACGACACCCGCGGCGCCGCCTCCCTGCTGGCCGAGCCGGGGCTGCTGCCGCTGCTGGAGAAGGCAGGGCTCGCCGCCGACCTGATCGCGCTGGGCCGCTCCGCCCTGCGCACCCTGTCCGAGCTGGCCGGCGGTCCCGAGGATCTGGCCGGCATCGACACCAAGGGCCTGCTGCGCGCGGAGGAGATGGGCGAGGCCCGCGCGCTCGCCACCCGCATCGAGGATGACCCCTCTCCCGACGAGCGGGCGCTGCTGCTGCGCATCGCCGGCCGCTATTGCGAGCCGCGCCACCGCTTCGGCCTCATCGACGAAGACTGGCAGGAGCGGGCGCTGGCCGGCCGCGCCCAGCTCGCGCACCTCAAGGACGTGTCGGGCATCGCGCTGGCCCGCTACCAGCCCGATAGCTATTGCCGGGCGCTGACGGTGCGCGACAACCTGCTGTTCGGCCGCATCGCCGCCGACCGCGCCGGTGCCGCGGCGGTGGTGGACGAGATCGTCCGCGAATGCCTGGCGCTCGATGCCCTGATCGGCCAGGTGGAGCGCCTCAGCCTCGACGTGGCGGTGGGGGAAGGCGGCCTGCCCCTGTCGGCGGCCGAGCGCGGCAAGCTCACGCTGGCGCGCTGCCTGCTGGCCGATCCCGCCATCCTCGTCATCGACGATGCGCTGGTGCCCCTGTCTCCGGCCGAGCAGAGCCATCTCATCGGCTCGGTGCTCGCGGGGCGCACGGGACGCACCACCCTGGTGGTGCTGGACGCGGGGGAGCCGCTCGACCTGTTCGCGCAGGTGATCATCCTCGCCCACGGACAGGTGGAGCGGGTGGAGGCCGGGGTTGTGGAGGCCGGCGCGGGGCTGGCCGCCACTGGCGCATGAGCCTGGAAGGAATAGAGTTTCACGTAACGAAAACGCGCTAAAATGCCGGCCCCGGAGGTTTTCACGTTTCATCAGGACGTGTCGACATCCAGGGCGCCCCATGTGGGGGCGAGATCCCGTTGCAGGAGGGATGCCGCAAGTGCCCGCAAGGCACGGGGGCATCATAGGCCCATGAGTATCGAAGACGAGGCGCGGACGCTCGCGCGCATCCCCATGTTCCGCGACCTGGAGCCAAGCCAGCTGCGGCTGCTTGCTTTCTCGGCGGCGCGGCTCGACGTGGCGCCGGGCGACGTGCTGTTCACCCAGGGCGAGGCGCCGGACGCCGCCTATGTGGTGCTCGAGGGCACCGCAGTGATCGAGGTGGCGGCGGGCGGCACGGCCCATGAGGTGGCGCGGCTGGGCCGCGACACGGTGGTGGGCGAGATGGGCGTGCTCACCGGCGAGCCGCGCACCGCCACGGTGCGGGCCGGCGAGCCCATGAGCGTGCTGCGCATGGAGACCGACCTGTTCCTGAACCTGTTGGACAAGACCCCGTCGCTGGCCCGCTCGGTGCTGCGCGACCTCGCCTTCCGCCTGCAGGAGACCACACAAGCCCTGGTGAAAGCGAGAGGGTGATTTTGCCCCGGCGGCCCGAAGCGCGCCTTCAGCCGCGCCGGCGCAGGATCTTGAGGCGTCCCAGAAGTTCGGCCACCGCCTCCGGCGGCAGGTGGCTGATCTCGCGGGCAAGCAGGTTGGCGAGTTCAGTGGCCTGCGGGCTCAGGTCTGCGGTGTCCACCACCACCCGGGGCTGGGACAGTTCGGCGAGGCGCTGGAGATCCTCCGCCTCATCCCAGATCACGTTGAAATAGGCGATGATTCGCTGCACCAGCGCCCAGGTGGGCTTGCCCCTCTTGCCGGTTTCCAGCGCCGACAGGTAGGTGGGCGTGACCCCGATGGCACGGGCCATTTCGGTGAGTGTCACGCCCCGGTCTGCGCGCAGGTCGCGCACCCGGCTTCCGAACGGCGTCATCGTGTATCCCTGCCGCCCCCGTGCACCGGGGCATTGGCGCAGAAGCTAGAATGTCGGGACGGGAAACGAAAGCCGGCTGATCATGAGACGCCGGACAGGCAGGCCGCCAAACGAAAACGGCGGTGCCATGCACCGCCGTTCGACACTTTGATCACGTAGGACCGGAGCCAGACCCTCAGGTCCAGGACCCATCGTCCGAGCTGTCGTCGCTGCCCCAGTCGCCGCCGTCGTCGAAATTGACGTCCTGGGGGTCGGCGTTCCAGCCGTCATCCTGACCGGCGCCCTGGCTCGGATCACCGCCGCCCAGCGCGTTCTGGGCGTCATGGCCGAGATTGCCGCTGGAGGGTTCAGCCGCCGGCTTGCCGAGTTCGGCCGCCGCCGCAGAGGCCACGGGGCCGGAGCCGCCGGACATCATGCCCTTGATGCCGTCGAACAGCAGCGCACCACCGGCCACGCCGGCCGCAGTCGCCAGCGCGCCCTGGAGGAAGCCGCCACCACCGCCGCCACCGAAACCGCCGCGCTGCTGCGGGGGCTGCTGGCCCCACGGGCCGCCCTGCTGCGGCTGGGGATAGCCTTGCTGGGGGTAGCCGCCTTGCTGCGGATAGCCCTGTTGTGGGTATCCCTGTTGCTGATAACCGCCGCCCTGCTGGGGATAGCCCTGCTGCCCGTAGCCCTGCTGGGCGTATCCGGGCGGAACCCCCATGGGAGCATCGGCCGTGCGCGCGCCAGCCGAGGGCACGGAACTGCGGGAGCCGCCGCCGAACAGGCCGCCGAGAAAGCCGCCGGCCGGACGCGACTGCGCCTCCGCAGCGCGGGCCTGGGCATCCTGAAGCTGGGCTTCCAGATCCTGGATGTGAGCATAGGACTGCTGGAGCGCATGCTCCTGCACCAGCACGCTCTGCGCGAGGGCGTAGGTGGCATGGGGTGCCTCAGCGACGCGGCGCGCGATCAGCGCCTCGGCTTCCGCGTCACGCGGCTGGTTCGCGACACCGCGCATGCGGTCGAACAAGCCGTCGATCAGGGCACGTTCCTCGGGAGTCATATCCGTCTCCACTGGGTTGGACGACACGCATATGAGCAGCCGGCCATGGCGCAGGAAGGGCGGGGCTCCATGAAATTTTGGTAACGACAGAGGTAGCGGAAGCGACTGGAGCATCGGCCCCGGTCTTGGAACTGCCCCGAGAGGCTGCGCCCTACTCCGCCGCGTCCGCCGGGGAGGCCCCTGCCGACGCCGTGCCGCCGACGCCGAACCGCTGCTCCACATAGGTCTCCACCATCTGGCGGAACTCATCCTGGATGTTGGCGCCGCGCAGGGTCGCCACCTTCTTACCGTCGATGAAGACGGGGGCGGACGGGGTCTCGCCGGTGCCGGGCAGGGAGATGCCGATGTCGGCGTGCTTGCTCTCGCCCGGCCCGTTCACGATGCAGCCCATCACCGCCACGTTCAGGGTCTCGACGCCGGGATACTTGGCCTTCCACACCGGCATGCGGGCGCGGATCATGTCCTGCACGCCCTGCGCCAGCTCCTGGAACACGGTGGAGGTGGTGCGCCCGCAGCCGGGGCAGGCGGCCACCAGCGGCACGAAGGTGCGCAGGCCCATGGTCTGCAGGATTTCCTGCGCCACCTGCACCTCGCGGGTGCGGTCGCCGTTGGGCTCGGGGGTCAGCGAGACGCGGATGGTGTCGCCGATGCCGGCCTGCAGCACCACCCCCATGGCCGCCGTGGAGGCGACGATGCCCTTCGAGCCCATGCCCGCCTCGGTGAGGCCGAGATGCAGCGCATAGTCGGCGCGGCGGGACATTTCGCCATAAACGGCGATGAGGTCCTGCACCGCCGAGACCTTGGCGGAGAGGATGATGCGGTTGCGGGGAAGGCCGATCTCCTCCGCCAGCCCCGCCGACAGCAGGGCCGAGCGCACCAGGGCCTCGCGGGTCACCGCGCGGGCCTCCGCCGGCTGCGGCAGCAAGGCGTTCTCGTCCATGAGGCGGGTCAGCAGCTCGCCGTCGAGGGAGCCCCAGTTGGCGCCGATGCGCACCGGCTTGTCGTGGCGGATGGCGGTCTCGACGATGGCGGCGAACTGCCGGTCCTTCTTGTCGCCGAAGCCCACGTTGCCGGGGTTGATGCGGTATTTATCCAGCGCCTCGGCGCAGGCCGGGTAGTCGGCCAGCAGCTTGTGGCCGATGTAATGGAAATCGCCCACCAGCGGCACGTCGATGCCCTGCGCCAGCAGCTTCTCCTTGATGTGCGGCACGGCGGCGGCGGCCTCGTTGCGGTCCACCGTGATGCGCACGATCTCCGATCCGGCGCGGGCCAGCGCCGCCACCTGGCGCACCGTGCCCTCGATGTCGGCGGTGTCGGTGTTGGTCATGGACTGCACCACCACCGGCGCGCCGCCGCCCACCATCACCCGGCCCACCGGCACTCCCACCGTCGGACGCCGCGCGGCGGGACCTGCCTGAAGCAGCTCGGCGGGGACCACGGGGGTGGTCGCGGCGGACTGGAGATCGGGGGACTGAAGGGTGGACTGAAGGGTGGTCATGGGCATTCCATCCTCGGCAGATCGTCCGCGCGGCAACACTTCAAGGGGCGTGTCCAGCCCTGATACGGGGCGGGACGGGGCACGGACGGGTTCGAGTAGGCCCCGTGGCGTCGAGCGTCAACCAGCGCCGGCGCTCCCGGCCACACCGGCCGCAGCGAGTTCCCGGCAACCGGCACAGGCGCCCGCCACCTCCAGCACCCGCTGGCGCGGCTCGAAGCCGGCGGCCCGCGCCGCCCAGGCAAGGTCACGTCCCACCGCGTGGGAGGCCACTTCCCTGGTGAGGCCGCAACGCTCGCAGATGAGGAACACCACAACCTCTTCGGCATCATGGGGATGGCCGCAGGCGAGAAACGCGTTACGGCTCTCGATGCGGTGGGCGAGCCCCTCGGCCACCAGGAAATCCAGCACCCGGTAGACCGACATGGGCGGCGTCGGCTCACCGCCGGCACCCAGGCGCTCCACGATCTCGTAGGCGCCGAGCGGCACATGGGTCTGCGCCAGCGCCTTCATGACGCTGCGGCGCAGGGGCGTCAGGCGGAGGCCTTTCTCCGCGCAGCACTTTTCCATGCGCGCCAAGGCGCCGGCCACGCATTGGCCGTGATCATGGTCACTAGGATGGTCGGCAGGATGGGTCACGCTCCATATCTAATACATCGGCGCAACTCCTGCCATCGGCTCCTGCCATCCGCAGGTGCAAGGCAGCCACTCCAACGTCGCGTTGCGCCGCAGGGAGGAGCGTTGCAATCTGCCGGCCACAGGTTCGCCTGTGCGCGTGACAGCACCGTCACACCGCTTCGCTAAACCGTGAGCCTCGGCCACAGGCCGGGCCGCGTCGCGCCTTTGTTGGGGAACAGCCATGCTCAAGGGTAAAGTCGCCGTCGTCACCGGGTCCACCAGCGGAATCGGGCTTGCCTATGCCCGGGCCTTCGCCAAGGAAGGTGCGAATATCGTGATCAACGGCCTCGGTGACGCCGCCGCCATCGAGAAGGAGCGTGCCGCGATCGAGAGCGATTTTGGCGTGAAGGCCCTCTATTCGCCCGCCAACATGCTGAAGCCCGATGAAATCGCCGGCATGGTGCAGCTGGCCGAGACTGAGCTGGGCGCCTGCGACATCCTCGTGAACAATGCGGGCATCCAGCACGTGGCGCCCATCGAGGAGTTCCCGATCGACACCTGGAACACCATCATCGCCATCAACCTGTCGGCGGCCTTCTTCGCCATGCGCGCGGCCATTCCCGGCATGAAGGCGCGCAAGTGGGGCCGCATCATCAACACCGCCTCCGCCCATGCGCTGGTGGCCTCGCCCTTCAAGTCGGCCTACGTCTCGGCCAAGCACGGCATCGCCGGCCTGACCAAGACCGCGGCGCTGGAGACGGCGGAATTCGGCATCACCGTCAACGCCATCTGCCCTGGCTATGTGTGGACGCCTCTTGTCGAGAAGCAGATCCCCGACACCGCCAAGGCCCGCGGCATGACCGAGGAGCAGGTGAAGAAGGAAGTGATCCTGGCCGCCCAGCCCACGAAGGAATTCGTGACGGTGGAAGAGGTCGCGGCCTACGCGGTGTTCCTCGCCTCCGACAACGCCCGCTCCATCACCGGCGCCATGCAGGTGATCGACGGCGGCTGGACCGCTGCGTGAGCGCGGCCCGACCCGGACGCGCACCGTGAGTCGCCGCGAAGGCGCCAAGCCGGTGAGCCTCGCGCTCCAGGGGGGAGGCGCCCATGGCGCCTTCACCTGGGGCGTGCTGGACCGCCTGCTGCAAGACGACCGGCTGGTCGTCTCCGGCATCACCGGCACCAGCGCCGGCGCCATGAATGCGGTGGTGCTGGCCTCGGGCCTCGCCAAGGGCGACCCGGAAGAGGCCCGCCACGCCTTGACCCAGTTCTGGCGCGACGTGTCCCGCGACGGGCGCATGTCGCCGCTCCAGCGTACCGCGTTCGACCGGGTGATGGGCAACTGGTCGCTGGCCCGCAATCCCGCCTATCTCGCCTTCGAGGTGGCCTCGCGCTTCTTCTCGCCCTACGACTTCAACCCGCTGAACATCAATCCGCTGCGCGAGATCCTGGAAGCGCACGTGGATTTCGAGGCCCTGCGCCGCTCGCAGGTAAAGATCTTCATCTCCGCCACCAACGTTCACACCGGCCGCGCCCGCATCTTCGGCCACGACGAGATGACCGCCGACGCGGTGATGGCCTCGGCCTGCCTGCCGTTCCTGTTCCAGGCGGTGGAGATCGACGGCGTGCCCTATTGGGACGGCGGCTACATGGGAAACCCGCCGCTGTTCCCGCTCTACGAGAAGGCGGACGCGGACGACATCATCCTGGTCCAGATCAACCCGGTGATGCGCGAGACCACGCCGCGCACCGCGGCTGAAATCCAGAACCGCATCAACGAGATCACCTTCAACGCCTCGCTGCTGGCCCAGCTGCGCGCCATCGACCATGCGGCCAAGCTCATCGACCAGGGGCTGCTCAGCCGCTGGACCCTGGGCGGGTCGAGCTTCCGGCGGGTGCGGCTGCACCGCATCGGCGGCGAGGACCAGCTGATGGCGCTGGACGCCACCTCGAAGATGAATGCGGAATGGACCTTCCTCCAGCACCTGCGCGACCTCGGCCGGGAGGCCGCCGAGGTCTTCCTGGAGGCCCATTTCGACGATCTCGGCCGCCGCTCCACCCTGGACCTCAAGCTGGAGCTGGCGGACTGACCGGAGTGATCTGACGAAAACGTGAAAAGGCAGGCCGTCGGCCTGCCCTCCCACTTCAAAACACGTCTGCCCGCAGCCTCAGCCGCGCGAATCCTCAGCCGCGCGAATCCTTCTTGGCCTGCGCCACTGCCACGAACTTGGTGACCCGGCCGGCCTCGCCCGCCGCACCGATGGGATCGATGCGGGTCCGCGCCTTGGCGCGCATGCCCTGGTTGGGGCGGGGCAGATTGGCCGGGCGCTTGGCGCGCTTGGAATCGCGCTTCAGCTCGAGGGCGCGCTGCGCATTGGCCATCAGCTCGTCCCGCGCCGCCTCGGCGGCCCGGCGGCTCGCCTCGCGCCGGGCGCGGGTGAGGGCGTCGGTGAGCACGGCAGCCTTCTGGCGGTTGCCGGAATCCGCCTTCTCGAACGTCACCTCGCCCCGGCCGCCCTTGCCGCGCAACGCCCGGCGCTGGTTGTTGGCGATGGTGAGCGCCCGCGCGCGGCGATCACTCAGATAGCCGACGAGGTGGTGCAGGTCGTCGTCGGAGAGCGCGCCCAGCACCGGGTGACGGGCCTTTTCAACGAACTCCATTTCGTCGCCGGTCAGAAGCCGGCGCTCGTTCTTGCGCGTATGTGCCATGGTGCTCGTCCTTCTTTACGGGACTGCAGGCATAATCGGAAAACGTGTAAATACGAAGAGGTTGACACCCATGTGATGGGCGCAACACCCAGCTTTGGAGGGACCTTGCCATGGCCCAGCCCATTGCGTCCGGCGCTGTTGCCGCGCGACGGCAGGCGAGGCTCGACATCGTGGTGGGCGACATCACCCGCCTCGCCCTCGACGCCATCGTCAACGCGGCCAATTCCAGCCTGCTCGGCGGTGGCGGGGTGGACGGGGCGATCCACCGGGCGGCGGGGCCGGAGCTTCTCGCCTATTGCCGCACCCTCGGCGGCTGCCCCACCGGCGAGGCGCGCCTGACGCCGGGCTTTCGCCTGCCGGCGGCCCATGTGATCCATACTGTGGGTCCGGTGTGGCGCGGCGGCGGAGCGGGAGAGGAAGAGCTTCTGGCCTCCTGCTACCGCGAGAGCCTGAGGCTGGCGGATGGGGCAGGGCTTGCCTCCATCGCCTTCCCCGCCATCTCCACCGGCATCTATGGATTTCCCGCCGATCGCGCGGCGCCACTGGCGGTCGGCGCCGTGCTGGCCCATCTTGGGGCACCCGGCAGTGTCACCCGCGTGGTGTTCTGCTGCTTCTCCCATGAGGCCGCCGACCTTCATCATGACGCCTTCCGCGCCCACGGCATCACCCCGTCCGCCTGAGCCCGCCCCCGACCTGCCGGTGCTCTACCGCAACGGCATGATGCTGATCATCGACAAGCCCCATGGCCTGCCGGTCCATGCCGGCCCCAAGGGCGGGGAGACGCTGGCCGACCATCTCGACGCCCTGCGCTTCGGCCTGCCCCGCGCGCCGGAGCTGGCCCACCGGCTCGACAAGGACACCTCCGGCTGCCTGGTCCTCGGGCGTCACGCCAAGGCGCTGGCATTACTGGGAAAAATGTTCGCCAACGGGAGCGTGGGCAAGACCTATGTGGCGGTGACCCAGGGCGCGCCGGCGGAGGATGCAGGCCGCATCGACCAGCCTCTGGCCAAGCGCTCGCCCCATCGCGGCTGGTGGATGCAGGCGGTGCCCAAGGGCACGCCAGGCGCGCAGGAGGCGATCACCGACTATCGCGTGCTCCACCGCGCCGGCGGCTTCGCCGTGATGGCGCTCAGCCCGGTCACCGGCCGCACCCACCAGTTGCGGGCGCATTTGTCCAACCTTGGCCACCCCATCTTCGGAGATGCCATCTATGGCGGCGCCTCGCGCCTGCCGGGCGGGCCGAAGCTGCATCTGCATTCCCGCCGCATCGTGGTGCCGTTGAAGCCGAACGGCCCGCCGGTGGAGGCCAGCGCCCCTTTGCCGCCGCATATCTGCGAGACGCTTTCAGCCTTGGGCCTTTCCCCGGACGAGATCGGCCGCGCGGCGGATGCGGTGCAGTGGGATGCCAAGCAGCGGTAGCTGCTGGCCTCCACAGCGCCATGTTGCAGCGCATGAACGAGTTGTGAAGCCGACGCGAAGGGCGTGCGCTGGCCCGCTCCTTGCGTCATGCTAGGCTCGTTTTAAGCTGGCTTTGCGTGTGCCGCGTCCGATCCCGGCCGCCGGCGGGAAGAAGGGAGAGAGTGTGAGCGCACCTCGCGACGGAAAGCTCCCGCGCACGCCGGAAGGCGACGCGCGCTTCCTTCTGGCCCGCGCCGTCAGCCGCGCCCGCCTCGCTTTGTTCTGGGAACGCGCCTGGCCGGGCCTCGCGCGGGTGGGCATTGTCGCGGCCGCCTTCCTCGCCCTCTCCTTCGCCGGCCTGTGGCTCTCGGTTCCGGTGGCGGTGCGCATCGCCGGCGTCGTCGCCTTCGCCCTCCTGCTCGTGCTCGCCGCCCGCCCGCTCTTGACCCTGCGCTGGCCCAGCGAGGATGACGGCGTCGCCCGGCTCGACCGCAGGAGCGCCCTCGCCCACCGGCCCGCCACCGCCATTTCCGACAGCCTCGCCACCAAGCCCGACGATCCGGTGGGCGCCGCCCTGTGGCGCGCCCACCTCGCCCGCGCGCTCGACGCCGCCCGCACCCTGCGCGCCGGGCCCCCCGAGCCCGGACTTGCCCGGCTCGATCCCCGCGCGGTGCGGGCGCTGGCAGTGCTGGCGCTGATCGCGACCTTCTTCATGGCGCCCGGCGCGCACCTGTCGCGCATCGGCGCCGCCTTCGACTGGAAGGCCCTGACCCCGCCCACCCCCTACCGGCTCGATGCCTGGGTCGATCCGCCGGGCTATACCGGACGCCCGCCCGTGGTTCTGCCGGGCCTGCGCTCGGACGATCCCTCCTCCCTGAACGCCGCGGCGCTGCAGGTACCCACCGGCAGCGTGCTGGTGGTGCGCGGCGCGGGCATCGATGCCGCCTCCCTGAAACTGGAAGGCGGCGTCTCCGAGGTGAAGCCCGAAGGCGATGCCCCCGCTACCGGCGGTGAGCGGCGCTATGTGATCAAGACCGATGCGGACGTCACCTTCCTGGGTCCCGACCAGCGCCGCCTCATGTGGCATTTCAAGGCGTTGCCGGACATGGCCCCCTCCATCGCCTTCGCCAAGGACCCGCAGACCGGGCCGCGCAACGCGCTTGTGCTGGCCTACCGCATGGAGGACGACTACGGGGTGAAGGAGGCCGAGGCCGTGTTCGCCCCGCTGCCACCCGAGCCGCCCCTATTCCCGCGCCCCGGCGCGACGCCGCCCAAGCTGGCGCAGCCGCTGGTGCCGGCGCCTGACTTAAAGCTGTCCCTGCCCGCCGGCGGCAAGAGCGGCGCGGCGCAGACCTCCAAGGATCTGATCGCCCATCCCTGGGCCGGCGCCCGGGTGAGCGTGACCCTCAAGGCTCGCGACGAGGCGGGCAACGAAGGGCTGAGCGAGACCAAGACCGTGCGCCTGCCCGCGCGCACCTTCTCCAAGCCGCTGGCCCGCGCCCTCATCGACGAGCGGCGGCGCCTCGCCTTCGATCCCGCCAACCGCAAGCGACTGGTGGCGGTGCTCAATGCGCTCACCACCGCCCCCGAGCAGTTCACGCCGGCGGCGGGCGAATATCTCGGCCTCACCACCGCTCTCGCCCGTGCCAGGACCGCCCGCAACGACGACGATTTGCGCGCGCTGGTGGACTATCTGTGGGAGGTGGCGGTCCTGATCGAGGACGGCACCTTGTCGGAGGCTGAGCGCGAGCTGAAGGCCGCGCAGGAGGCGCTGCGCGAGGCGCTGGAGCGCGGGGCGAGCGAGGAGGAGATCAAGCGCCTCACCCAGGACCTGCGCACCGCCATGGACAAGATGATGCGCCAGCTGGCCGAGCAGGCGCAGCGGGACGGCAACACCGATGCGCGCCCGCTCGATCCCAACACCCGCATCGTGCGCCCGCAGGATCTCCAGCGCATGCTGGACCGCATCGAGAATCTCGCCCGCTCCGGCAATCGCGACGCCGCCAAGGCCCTGCTCGACGAGATGCAGGCCATGATGGAGAACATGAAGCCCGGCGGACGCCAGCAGGCCGGGCGCCAGAACCAGCAGCAGAACGAGCTGGGCAAGATGATCCAGGAGCAGCAGCGCCTGCGCGACCGCACCTGGCGCCAGAACCGGCAGGGCCAGCAGAACGGCCAGCAGGGTCAACAGGGACAGCGCGGACAGCAAGGTCAGAAGGGCGAGCAAGGCCAGCAGGGGGAGAACGGCTTCGGCGATCTCCAGCAGAACCAGCAGGAGCTGCGCCGCCGCCTCGGCCGCATGCTGGACGAGATGCGCCGCATGCAGCAGGGCCAGCAAGGTCAACAGGGCGGCCCCGGCCAGCAGGGCCAGAACGGCGAGGGCAACGAGGCCATGGACCGGGCCGGCGATGCGCTGGGCCGCGCCGGCGACGCCATGCGCGAGGCCGAGGAGGCGCTGGGCCGTGGCGAAGGCCAGGGCGCGCTCGACGCCGAAGGCCGGGCGCTCCAGTCCCTGCGCCAGGGCGCGCAGGCCATGGCCGAGGGCCAGCGCGGCAACCAGGACGGCCAAGGCCCCGGCGGACCCGGTGAGGAAGCCGCCCAGCGCACCGACCCCATGGGCCGGCCCCTGCGCAGCCAGGATTATGGCGACGACTTCTCGGTGAAGGTGCCCGACGAGGTGGACGCCCAGCGCGCCCGCCGTGTGCTGGAGGAACTGCGCAGGCGCCTGGAAGAGCCGACGCGGCCGCAGCTCGAACTCGACTATCTCGATCGCCTGCTGCGCGGGCTGAACTGAGAGCCGGCCGGAGGGACTGGCATGGCCGGGCTTGTCCCGGCCATCCATGCGGGCGCTGGGAAGGGCTTTCGCGCGTTATCGCAAGCGGTTCGGCGTAGATGCGTGGGACACGCCTGGGCATGAAGGGGGGAACGGGGCAAGGCGTTTTAAGTTACCAGACGGCCTCTCAGCCCTCCACCGCTTCCACCTTCAGGATGGCGCCATCGGCGGCCACCACCTTCACGTCCCGGCCGGCCGCAAGGTCCGGTCCTTCGATGCGCCAGACCGAATCGTCGATCCGCACCCGGCCGACGCCGCCCAGGATGGGCTCATCCAGCGTGAACACGCGGCCGACGAAGCCTTCCGACCGCCGGTTCAGGAACGGCCTGTCCGAGGCCCGGCCCGGCGCCGGGCTGATCCTGCGGCCGATGAGCACCGCGACCACCGCCAGCGCAGCGAAGGCCAGCACTTCGCCCTGCCAGCTCAGGCCCACCACGTAGGACAATGCCCCGGTGGCCAGCGCCGCGAGGCCCAGCCAGAGCAGGAAGGCCCCCGGCGCGGCGATCTCCGCCACCAGCAGCAGGCCGCCCAGGATGAACCAGGTCCAAGGTCCAAGAACCGTTCCAAGCAGTGGTCCGAGATCGGCGAGCATGGTGCGCCCTCAGCCGTGGGCCGGGGGCGGCACCGTGGCGGGACCGGTGGGCCGCCGGCTGCCGGAAAGCGGCGGCCGCGCCCCCGCCGGCCCATCGCCGCCGAACGCAGCGCGGGCGATCTCGCCGATGCCGGTGAGCGAGCCGAGGAGCGCCGTGCCCTCATAGGGCACCAGCACCACCTTCTGGTTGGGCGCTGTGCCCATGGCCTCGAACGCCTTCACGTATTTCTCGGCGATGTAATAGTTCAGCGCCGCCGGATCGCCGCTCTCCACCGCGGCGGAGAGCATCTGGGTGGCCTTGGCGTCGGCCTCGGCCAGGCGCTCGCGCGCCTCGGCATCGCGGAAGGCAGCCTCGCGGCGGCCCTCGGCCTGGAGGATCTGGCCCTGCTTCTGGCCTTCCGCCTTCAGGATCTCGGACTGCCGCTGGCCCTCGGCCTCCAGGATGATGGCGCGCTTCTCGCGCTCCGCCTTCATCTGCCGGCCCATGGCGTTGACCAGGTCCGCCGGCGGCACGATGTCCTTGATCTCCACCCGGGTGATCTTGATGCCCCATGGCGAGGCGGCGGCATCCACCACCCGCAGCAGGCGCACATTGATCTCGTCGCGGTGGGACAAGAGCTGGTCGAGGTCCATGGAGCCCATGACGGTACGGATGTTGGTCATGGTCAGGGCGAGGATGGCGGTGTCGAGCCGGGCCACCTCGTAGGACGCGCGCGCCGCGTCGAACACCTGGTAGAAGGCGACCCCGTCCACCGCGACGGTGGCGTTGTCCTTGGTGATGACCTCCTGGGTCGGCACCGGGAGCACCTGCTCCATCACGTTCACCTTGTTGCCGATGCGGTCGATGAACGGGACGATGAGGTTGAGGCCCGGCTGGAGCGTCTTGGTGTATCGGCGGAAGCGCTCCACCGTGTACTGGTAGCCCTGCGGCACCGTCTTCACCCCGGAGAAGACCACCGCCACCGCGAGCACGAGCAGGACGAGCACGAACACGTTCGGTCCGGTCAGCAGCATGGAACGCCCTTTCGTTCGGCCCTCTGGGCCGGGCGCATATGGGCATGGGGCGCCCTGCGCGGCAAGGGAGCCGGGAACGCGGGCGGGAACGGACGGCGCAACGCGGAACGGAACCGGACCTGCGGACCGCAGCCGATTCGGTCCGGCTCCGTTCCCCATGTGTGCCGGCGTTGGACGGCAAGGGAGCTAAGGCCGTGCGGAAACGGGACGGGAAGAACAAAGGCGGTTTTTAAACCGGCTCGCGATTCGCGCGCCTTTCGTTCCCGGCCGGTTCCGCCGGACGCAGGACCACCGTCCCGTTTCGGGACGCGAGGCCGCCTCAGTCCCGAACCACGGCGAAGCGCAGCAGGATGGTGCGCTGGAGCATGCTGAAATTGTCGTCGGAAACCAGGGTCAACAGGGTCTCGCCGGCGGCGTTGCGGGTCACCGCGAGCCCTTCCATGTTGTCGATCTCATAGCCCATGTCGAAGGTGCCCAGCACCTCGCCCTCCAGCCGCGCGCCCGGCTGCACATCGGCCAGGGCGAAGCGGCGGAGCTGCATCTTAACCCCCGTGAGGGGCGAGAAGTGGCGCTCCAGCAGATACATCTCGCCCTCGGGGCCGAGGGCGAGATCGGTGGCGCTGAAGGGGCCGCTCTTCGCCACGGTGAAGGTGCCGGGCTTCGGCCCGCCGATGAGGAAGCCGGGCAGGTCCGCCGCCTTGTCCGCGCCCTGCTCGCCGATGGCGACCAGCGTCCCCTTCAGCGCGCCGGTCGGAACATAGGCGAGGCTTTCCACGCCGAGATTCATGCGCAGGCCGCGAATGGCCGGCGCCGGCACCTGCGTGCCCTTCTGGCCCAGGGGATCGCGCGGATAGCGCCAGATCTCGTTGATGGTTTCCATGCCGACATAGACGGCGTCGGGCGCCACCGTGACCGCTTCCACATCGCCGCGCCCGCGGGTGGCCTGCACCCGGCCCTGCCCGTCGAGCAGCGCCGCGGCCTGAACATCGGACAGGCCGGTGGGCCGGTCGCCGTCGGTGTCAAGATGGCCGGAGAGGAACAGGCCGGCGTCGGTGACGGCGAGGAAGCGGCCATCCGGACCCAGCGAGAAGCCGGAAATGCCGCCGAACCCGGCAAAGTCGGAGGACAGCACCAGACCGCCGCGGAAATCGAGGGCGCCGAAGCGGCTTTTATCCTCGCCCGAGCGGAAGCTGGCGATGGGACGGGCCGCAACCGTGATCGCCTCCGGCGTGACCGGCAGCGCCAGCGGCTTGGCCAGTAGCCCGGAGGTCGCCACCGCGACCACGGCGGCAAGGCCCAGCCCCGCCGCCGCAAAACCGAAGGCGAAGCGGGTGCGCCTCCTCAATGAAGCCGACCGCGCGATGCGGCCTTGGGGGCGGCCTTCGGTTCGTCCTCGAACAGCTCGGCCAACTTCTCGGTCATCACCCCGCCCAGCTCCTCGGCATCCACGATGGTGACGGCGCGGCGATAATAGCGCGTCACGTCATGGCCGATGCCGATGGCGATCAGCTCCACCGGCGAGCGGGTCTCGATCTCGGAGATGATGTGCCGCAGGTGGCGTTCCAGGTAGTTGCCGGCGTTCACCGAGAGGGTGCTGTCGTCCACCGGCGCGCCATCGGAGATCATCATCAGGATGCGACGCGATTCGGTGCGGGCCAGAAGGCGCTTGTGGGCCCAGTCCAGCGCCTCGCCGTCGATATTCTCCTTCAGCAGGCCCTCGCGCATCATCAGGCCGAGGTTGCGCCGCGCCCGCCGCCAGGGAGCGTCGGCCGACTTGTAGATGATGTGGCGCAGGTCGTTCAGCCGGCCGGGACCCACCGGCTTGCCGGCGGCGAGCCACCCCTCGCGGGATTGCCCGCCCTTCCACGCCTTGGTGGTGAAGCCCAGCACCTCCACCTTCACCCCGCAGCGCTCCAGCGTGCGGGCGAGGATGTCGGCGCAGGTGGCAGCCACCGTGATGGGCCGGCCGCGCATGGAGCCGGAATTGTCGATGAGCAGCGTCACCACCGTGTCGCGGAAGTCGGTGTCGCGCTCGCGCTTGAAGGACAGGGCGGCGGTGGGATCCATGATGACGCGGGCGAGCCGCGCCGGATCGAGCACGCCCTCCTCCAGGTCGAACTCCCAGGCCCGGTTCTGCTGGGCCATCAGGCGCCGCTGCAAGCGGTTGGCGAGGCGCGCCACCACGCCCTGGAGATGGGCGAGCTGCTTGTCCAGATAGGACCGCAGCCGCGTCAGCTCCTCGGGGTCGCACAGGTCCTCCGCCGTGGTCTCCTCGTCGAACTTGGTGGTGAAGGCGTGGTATTCCGGCCCGCGATTGTCATGGGTGATGGGCGGGCGCGGCTGCCAGGGCTCCGCCGGCTCATCGCTGTCGCCCATCTCGGTGCCGTCCGGCGCCTCGGCGGGCGGGGCGGCATCGCTCTCGGCGGCGCTGTCGGGCATGTCCTCCTCGGACAGTTCGGCCTCGACCTCGGTAGCGCCCTGCTGGCTGTCGTCCTCCTTGGCGTCGCCGCTCTCGCCGCCCTCTTCCTGCGAGCCGCCCTCACTGTCGGAATCGTCGGGCTCCTGATCGGTGTCGAGGCCGCTTTCCTCGCCCATGTCCAGGGAGGCGAGGAGATCGCGGGCGATCTCGCCGAAGCGCTTCTGGTTCTCGATGCTGTCGGACAGGCGGGCGAGGTCGGCGGAGCCGCGGTCCTCGATATAGGAGCGCCACAGCTCCACGATCTTGCGCGCATCAGGCGGCGGGGGCTCGCCGGTGAGGCGCTCGCGCACCATGAGGGCGATGGCGTCCTCGATGGGCGCTTCCGAACGCTCGGTGATGTCGGCGAAGCTGCCGCGGTGGTAGCGGTCCTGCAGCATGGCCGCGAGGTTGCGCTTCACCCCCGGCATGCGGATGCCGCCGATGGCCTCCACCCGGGCCTGCTCCACCGCCTCGAACACGGCGCGGGCGACCTCGCCCTGGGGCAGCATCTTGCGATGGACCTTGGGGTCATGGCACGCCCGGCGCAGGGCGAGGCTGTCCGCATGGCCGCGCACGATGGCGGCGTCCTGCAGGGTGAAGCGGCGGGGCGGCTCGGGCAGGCGCACCCGGTCGGGCGCCAGCGCCGGCCGCTCCGAGGCGAAGGTCACCTCGAACTCGGAGACACCGGCGATGGCCTTGAAGCAGCCCGCCACCGCCCGCTTGAAGGGCTCGGCGGGGGCTTCCTTCGGCGCCTTTCCGGGGGTGCGGTTGGTCGGGGCCATGGCGGCGTCTCGCAAGTCAGGATGGAGGGAGCCGGGAGATCCCGGCTCAGGACAAGGCGACGTTCACGGTGCTCTCGGTCAGCTCCTGGCCGAAGCAGCGCTGGAAGAACTCGGCCACCAGCGGCCGCTCCAGCTCGTCGCACTTGTTGAGGAAGGTGACCCGGAGCGCGAAGGCGATATCGCGGAAGATGTCCGCATTCTCGGCCCAGGTGATCACCGTGCGCGGGCTCATGACGGTGGAGAGATCGCCGTTCATGAAGGCCTGCCGGGTGAGGTCGGCGAGGCGCACCATGCGGTTCACCGTGTCGCGTCCCTCGGTGTTCTGGAAGTGCTTCGCCTTGGCGAGCACGATGTCCACTTCCTTGTCGTGGGCCAGATAGTTCAGCGAGGTGACGATGGACCAGCGGTCCATCTGCGCCTGGTTGATCTGCTGGGTGCCATGATAGAGGCCGGTGGTGTCGCCGAGGCCGATGGTGTTGGCGGTGGCGAACAGCCGGAAGGCGGGATGGGGGCGGATGACCCGGCTCTGGTCGAGCAGGGTGAGCCGGCCGGAGGATTCCAGCACGCGCTGGATCACGAACATCACGTCCGGGCGGCCGGCGTCATATTCGTCGAACACCAGGGCGACATTGTTCTGGTAGGCCCAGGGCAGGATGCCGTCGCGGAATTCGGTGACCTGCAGGCCGTCCTTCACCACGATCGCATCCTTGCCGATGAGGTCGATGCGCGAGATGTGGCTGTCGAGGTTGATGCGCACGCACGGCCAGTTCAGCCGCGCCGCCACCTGCTCGATATGGGTGGACTTGCCGGTTCCATGGTATCCGGTAACCATCACGCGACGATTACGGGCGAAGCCGGCGAGAATGGCGAGGGTGGTGGGCCGATCGAACAGATAATCGGGATCGAGCTCCGGCACGTGGGAGTCCGCCTCGGAGAAGGCCGGAACATCCATGTCGATGTCGATGCCGAACGTCTGGCGAACCGACACCTTCATGTCCGGGGTCGGGGCAATGGTCTCCGTGACGCTCATAACTCCTCCGTCGACGCGCGCGGCGCGCCTCTTCCCTGTGTTCGTTCCGGTGCGGGGCCGTTGAGGTCCGCAGCCGCGTGAAGCCGGCCATCCTTCGGATCGGTCAGCAGAAACCCGCCTGCTTGAGGCTGTTATAGGCCTGAATGACGCTGCGCAGCCGGTCCTCGGACGAGCGGTCGCCGCCGTTGGCGTCCGGGTGGTGCAGCTTCACCAGCGCCTTGTAGCGGGCCTTGATCTCCGCCGGCTCAGCGGACATCTCCAGCCCCATCAGCTCCAGCGCCCGGCGCTCGGTGGTGCGCACGATGCGCCCGTCGGGCTCCGGCCGGTCGGCGCGGAAGGCGCCGCCCATCTCGGCGGTGAAGCCGAAGGGGTCGCGCATGCCGTCCGGGTCGGGGGGGCCATTGGCGGAGGCGCCGGGCTGGCCGTCGCCCTTCGCGCCCATCTTCCAGGTGGGGCGATGGCCGGTCAGCGCATCCTTCTGGTAGGCGTAGACGGCGTCGTCGGTCATGCCGGCGAAATAATTGTACGACTGGTTGTAGGCCTTCACGTGGTCGATGCAGTAGTGCCAGTACTGGCCTTCCTGGTGCCGACCCTTGGGCGCCTTGTGGCTTCCCTCCGCCGCACAGCCGGGCCATTGGCAGCCCTGGAGGAACCGGCGGGTGCGCCGGTCCTCCGCGGGCTTCACCCGGATTCGGTCGAAGAGGGGGGAATTCAATTTCATGGCGCGGCGATTATGAGCGCCGTCCCGCGGCGCGGCAAGAAACGTGGTGGAGAAGACCCACGGAAGGGGCGGTAACGGATGCATCGTCGCGGCTGCCGGCTGAGCCTTGGCACCCCGCCCGCGTGACGATTAGGCGGGCTGCGACAATCCCCATATAATGCGCCCTCCGGCAGAGCGCCACTTGGGCGCCGCGCCTTTTGCGTGTTCCATTTCAGCTATTGGATTTTCCATGTCGCAGACCTCCCTTTCCGCCATCCGCCAGACCCTCGAACAGGGCCTTAGCGCTTCAGTTCTCGAGCTTGAGGACGAGAGCCACAAGCACGCCGGCCATGCGGGCGTGAGCCACCAGCACAAGGGTGCCGAGCACCGCGAGGATGGCGGAGTGACGCACCTGCGCGTCCGCGTCATTTCCCCCGAATTCACCGGCAAGAGCCGTATCGAGCGCCACCGCATCGTCAACGGCCTGCTCCAGGGCGAGATCGCCAAGGGCCTGCATGCGATCTCCATCGATGCCAAGGCCCCGGGGGAATGAGCAGCGTGAATGAGTGCGGGCGCAGCATCGGGGGACCGATCCTGAATGACTGAGGCACAGGCCCAGAAGGAGGAGGGCGCGCTGGTGCTCTTCTCCGGCGGGCAGGATTCGGCCACCTGCCTTGCCTATGCGCTGGAGCGTTTCGGGCGGGTGGAGACCCTCGGCTTCCATTACGGCCAGCGCCACGCGGTGGAGCTGGAGCGCCGCCCCGTGCTGCGCAACGCCTTCGCCGCCCTGAAGCCGGAATGGGCCTCAAGGCTCGGCGCCGACCACATGCTGGACATGCCGGTGCTCGGCCAGATCTCCGAGACCGCCCTGACCCGCGACGTGGCGGTGGAGATGGCGGAAGGCGGCCTGCCCAACACCTTCGTGCCCGGCCGCAACCTGGTGTTCCTCACCTTCGCCGCGGCGCTGGCCTACCGGCGGGGTCTGCGGCACATCATCGGCGGCATGTGCGAGACCGATTTTTCCGGCTACCCGGACTGCCGGGACGACACCGTCAAGGCCATGCAGGTGGCGCTGAACCTCGGCATGGAGAAGCGCTTCGTCCTCCACACCCCGCTCATGTGGATCGACAAGGCCGAGACGTGGGGCCTTGCGGAACGGCTCGGGGGCACGGCCCTCGTGGACCTGATCGTGGAGGACACCCACACCTGCTACCTGGGCGAGCGCGGCAAGCGCCACGCCTGGGGCTACGGCTGCGGCGAATGCCCCGCCTGCAAGTTGCGCGCGGACGGCTTTGCACGCTATCGCGCCGGCCAAGGCGTGGAAAGACGCGCAGCCGCCACCAAATAACCGCCACTTTGCGCTAGATTTGCAACAAGTCGCTCAACGATTCGAGATCAATCATGGCCGAACCCGTGCCTGCCGCGTCCCCCGACGATTACGGCGCCCAGTCCATCCAGGTCCTCAAGGGCCTCGATGCCGTGCGCAAGCGACCCGGCATGTACATCGGCGATACGGATGACGGCTCGGGCCTCCACCACATGGTGTACGAGGTGGTGGACAACGCCATCGACGAGGCGCTCGCCGGCTGGGCCAAGGAAGTCACGGTCACCCTGAACGCCGACGGCTCGGTGACGGTGACCGACGACGGGCGCGGCATCCCCACCGACATCCACAAGGAAGAGGGCGTCTCGGCGGCCGAGGTCATCATGACCCAGCTGCACGCCGGCGGTAAGTTCAACCAGAACTCGTACAAGGTCTCCGGTGGCCTGCACGGGGTGGGCGTCTCGGTGGTGAACGCTTTGTCCACCACCCTCGACCTCACCGTCTGGCGCGATGGCAAGGAGCACTTCATGCGCTTCCGCCATGGCGACGCGGAAGCCCCGCTGAAGGTGGTGGGCGACGCCCCCGCCGACAAGCGCGGCACACGGGTAACGTTCACTCCGAGCCCCGAGACCTTCACCAAGATCGAGTTCGACTACGCCACCCTGGAGCACCGGCTGCGCGAGCTGGCATTCCTGAATTCCGGCGTGCTCATCATCCTCACCGACGCCCGCACCGCCGACGTGAAGCGCGAGGAGCTGCATTACGAGGGCGGCGTGGAAGCCTTCGTGAAGTACCTCGACCGCTCCAAGTCCGCCCTGCTCCAGAAGCCGGTAGTGATCCGCGCCGAGAAGGACGGCATGACCGTGGAAGCCGCCCTGTCGTGGAACGACGGCTACCACGAAAATATCCTGTGCTTTACCAACAACATTCCCCAGCGGGATCGCGGCACCCATTTCACCGGCTTTGCGGCAGCGCTGACCCGGCAGGTGATCGGCTATGCCAATTCCTCCGGCATCGCCAAGAAGGAGAAGGTGGACCCCACCGGCGAGGATTGCCGTGAAGGCCTCACCGCCGTGCTCTCCGTGAAGGTGCCGGACCCCAAGTTCTCGTCCCAGACCAAGGACAAGCTGGTCTCCTCCGAGGTCCGCCCGGTGGTGGAATCCCTCGTGAGCGAGGCGCTGTCGGTCTGGTTCGAGGAAAACCCGGCGGAAGCCAAGAACGTGATCGGCAAGGTGGTGGAAGCAGCCGCCGCCCGCGAGGCTGCCCGCAAGGCCCGCGACCTCACCCGCCGCAAGAGCCCGCTGGACGTGGCCTCCCTGCCCGGCAAGCTTGCCGACTGCCAGGAGCGCGACCCGGCCAAGTCCGAGATCTTCATCGTCGAGGGTGACTCGGCCGGCGGCTCCGCCAAGCAGGGCCGCGACCGCGCCTTCCAGGCGGTGCTGCCCCTGCGCGGCAAGATCCTGAACGTGGAGCGCGCGCGCTTCGACAAGATGCTGTCGTCCGAGCAGATCGGCACCCTGATCACCGCGCTCGGCACCGGCATCGGGCGGGACGACGGCTATTCGGGCGGCTTCGATCTCGCCAAACTGCGCTACCACAAGATCATCATCATGACCGACGCCGACGTGGACGGCGCCCATATCCGCACCCTGCTGCTGACCTTCTTCTTCCGGCAGATGCCAGAGCTGGTGGATGCCGGGCACCTCTTCATCGCCCAGCCGCCGCTCTACAAGGTGACGCGCGGCAAGTCCGAGACCTACCTCAAGGACGAAAAGGCGCTCGAGGACTATCTCATCACCGCCGGGCTCGACGAGGCCTCCCTGCACCTGGCCTCCGGCGAGGTACGCACGGGCTCGGACCTCGCCCATGTGGTGGAGGTGTCACGCCAGATGCGCGCGGCGCTCGGCGCCATGCACCCGCGCTACAACCGTGCGGTGGCGGAGCAGGCCGCGCTTGCGGGCGCGTTCGGCGCGGCGGCATTGCAGGATGAAGCCGCCGGCATCGCCGCCGCCGCCGAGGTCGCCATGCGGCTCGACGCTCTGGCGGACGAGACAGAGCGGGGCTGGACCGGCCTGTTCGACGACGCCGGCTACACCTTCTCCCGCACCGTGCGCGGGGTCGCCGAGGTGGCGCGCATCGACCACGCCTTCGTCGCCTCGCCCGAGGCGCGGCGGCTGGACAATCTTGCGCGGGACCTGGAAGGCGTGTTCACCGCCGCCTCCGTGCTCAAGCGCAAGAATGACGAGCAGGTGCTGTTCGGCGCGGTTGACCTGTTCGACGCGGTCACCGACACCGGCCGCAAGGGCCTCTCGCTCCAGCGCTACAAAGGCCTTGGCGAGATGAATCCGGAGCAGCTCTGGGAAACCACCCTCGACAAGAACGCCCGCTCGCTGCTTCAGGTGCGGGTGAAGGAAGTGGACGCCGCCGACGACCTCTTCAACCGCCTCATGGGCGACACGGTGGAACCGCGGCGCGAGTTCATCCAGGAAAACGCCCTGCGCGCCAGCGTGGACGTGTGATCCCGGCGGTACCGGGGAGCGGGCGCCTCAGTGCCGCGAGAACAGGTCGCGCACCTTGCATAAGGTGGTCGTCACGTCGAAGCGCTGGTCGGGCAGCGCCTCGCCGGCGAGGATCTTGGCCAGCGCGGTGGCCGGATCGCTCTCTCCGGTGAGCAGCACGGCCGTGCCCCGCTTCTTCATGTGACGCAGGAAGCCATCGCCCGCGCTGCCCGCCACCACCAGGGCCACCCCGTCGAGGGGATGCGGGCGATCGTCGGTGAAATGGTGGAGGACTTCCTCCTTGCCAAGTTCCACCCGCGCCGGCGCCGGCAGGGCATCGCCGGCGGCAACACCTGCCAGATCATAGATGAACCAGCGCCGCGCCTTGCCCGCATGGCCGGCGACGCTGGCCCAGTCCCCGGTGGGAATCGCAATTTTCATGGCTGTCACCGCTTCGCGTGAAGCGATCC
Organism: Xanthobacter oligotrophicus; assembly: GCF_008364685.1. Lineage (GTDB taxonomy): Bacteria > Pseudomonadota > Alphaproteobacteria > Rhizobiales > Xanthobacteraceae > Xanthobacter > Xanthobacter oligotrophicus. The sequence continues at coordinate 194,991 of NZ_VTTL01000013.1, read as the reverse complement.
GGGTACCATGGGGGACCAAGCGGCGACATTCCGGAGGAATGCGGAAGGGGGCGCGTCGCCCGCCCATACCAATACCCCTTGAGCTTGGCTCAAGGGGTATTGGTCAAGCCCGCGCGGCACTTGAGCGTACCCACTTCGCATCGGTCGAAGACCGAGGCCGATGGTATTAGGCCGCCTGCTGCTGCTCCAGAAGCTGGTCAAGGCCTTCGTCCCAAGGCGGCACCTGGCCGTAGAGCGCGGCGAGGTGGTCGATGAACACCCGGACCTTCTGCGGCAGAAAGCGCCGCGAGGGATAGACCGCGAACAGCCCCACCCGGTGCGAGGCCCGCCAGCGCGGCAGCACCACTTTCAGCGCGCCCGAGCGCAGTTCCGGCCCCACGTCCCAGGTGGAGCGCAGGGCGATGCCCACCGAGGCCAGCACCGCCTCGCGCACCACCTCGTTGGAATTGGTGCGCAATTGGGAATGCACCCGCAGCGTCACCGGCCCGTCAGGCCCCTCCAGCCGCCACGGGTCCTGCCCGTGGGTGGCGAGCAGCACATGGCCGGAGAGTTCGGAAATGTGCCGGGGCTCCCCGACCCGCGCCAGATAGTCCGGCGTGGCGCACAGCACCCGGTGGACCGAGGCGAGGCGGCGGGCGACCAGGCTCGAATCGTCGAGATCGGCGATGCGCACCGCCACGTCGAAGCCCTCGCCCACGATGTCCACGAAGGAATCCGACAGCTCGAGGTCGATGGTGAGGTCCGGATTGGCGTCGAGCAGCGGGCGCAGATGGGGCGCGATGTGCAGCCGCCCGAACGAGGTGGGGGCCGATACACGCAGGAGCCCCCGCGCCTCCGACGACTTGCGGGCGAGCTGGCTCTCCGCCTCCTCGATGGAGGCAAGGATCGCCACCACCCGCTCGTAGAAGCCTTGGCCGGCCTCGGTGAGGGTCACCTTGCGGGTGGTACGCTGGAACAGCCGCGCGCCGAGGCGCTCCTCCAGCCGCTGCACCCTCTTGGACACCACCGGCGGGGACAGGCCCATCTCCCGCCCGGCCGCCGACAGGCTGCCCGCGGTGACGATGCGCGCGAAGATTTCAAGATCGCCCAGATTGCCGATCATGCGCCGGCCCGCCTCCGTCCGCCTGAGGGACCGATTGTTTTGGATCGCGACGACGACTTTATCCGCCACGGAAACAATCTGCGACGTTTTTTCCCGATGAACCGATTATAGTTCCCCCTAAAGAGAACGGGCTCAAAGAGGGACCGCCACATGACGGGAACAGCTCCGGGCCTCAGGATGCCGGACGCAGACGCGCGGGTGCTCGCCCGCCGCAGTGACATCATCGCCGACCTCAGGGCCATCGTCCCCGGCGAGGGCGTCATCGCCCACGAGCGGGAGATGCGCCCTTACGAATCGGATGCCCTCACCGCCTACAAGCAGCTGCCCCTCGTGGTGGTGCTGCCCTCCACCACCGCGCAGGTGGCGGCGGTGCTCAAATATTGCCACGACAACGAGATCCGCGTGGTGCCCCGCGGCGCCGGCACCTCGCTCTCCGGCGGCGCGCTGCCGCTGGAAGATGCGGTGCTGCTCGGCATGGGCAAGTTCAACAAGATTCTGGAGATCGACACCCCCAACCGCTGCGCCGTGGTGCAGCCGGGGGTGACCAACCTCGGCATCTCCAAGGCGGTGGACCATCTCGGCTTCTATTACGCGCCCGACCCCTCCTCCCAGATCGCCTGCACCATCGGCGGCAATGTGGCGGAGAATTCCGGCGGCGTGCACTGCCTGAAATACGGCCTCACCACCAACAATGTGCTCGGCGCCGAGCTGGTGCTCATCACCGGCGAGATCGTGCGCCTCGGCGGCAAGCATCTCGACGCCGGCGGGCTCGATCTGCTCTCCGTCGTCATCGGCTCGGAGGGGCTGCTGGGCGTGGTGACGGAAGTCACCGTGCGCCTGCTGAAGAAGCCGGACACCGCCCGGGCCGTGCTCGTGGGCTTCCCCACCTCGGAAGACGCCGGCGAATGCGTCGCCCGGATCATCGCCGCCGGCATCATCCCGGCCGGCATCGAGATGATGGACAAGGATGCCATTGCCGCCGCCGAGGCCTTCGTGAACGTGGGCTATCCCCTCGACGTGGAAGCCCTGCTCATCGTCGAGCTGGACGGGCCGGAGGCGGAGTGCGCCCACCTGCTGGAAGAGGTGACGCGCATCGCGCAGGCCTGCAATTGCGTCACCCTGCGGGTTTCCACCAGCGAGGCCGAGCGGCTCGGCTTCTGGGCCGGGCGCAAGGCCGCCTTCCCGGCGGTGGGGCGCCTGTCGCCCGATTATCTGTGCATGGACGGCACCATCCCGCGCCGGCAATTGCCCTTCGTGCTCGCCCGCATGCGGGAGCTTGGCGCGAAATACGGCCTGCGCTGCGCCAACGTGTTCCATGCCGGCGACGGCAACCTGCACCCGCTCATTCTCTATGACGCGAACGCGCCGGGCGAACTGCACGCGGCCGAGAGCTTCGGCGCCGACATCCTGCGCCTGTGCGTGGAGGTGGGCGGCGTGCTCACCGGCGAGCACGGGGTGGGGGTGGAGAAGCGCGACCTCATGGACACCATGTTCAACGAGGTCGACCTCGCCCAGCAGCAGCGCATGAAATGCGCGTTCGACGACAAGAGCCTGCTCAATCCCGGCAAGGTGTTCCCCACCCTCCACCGCTGCGCCGAGTTCGGCCGCATGCATGTGAGCGGCGGCGCCCTGCCCTTCCCGGACCTGCCGCGCTTCTAGGGCGCGCCAACAGCCTAAGGCCATCCGATGAGCGACATCATCGCAGCGCGCGACGACGGCGAGGTCGCGGACGCGGTCCGCACCGCGCTTTCCGCCGGCAAGACGCTTGAGATCCGCGGCCACGGCTCCAAGCGCACCGTGGGCCGCCCGAGCCAGACCGACCTCACCCTCGATCTGTCCGCCCTCACCGGCGTCACCCTCTACGAGCCGGAGGAGCTGGTGCTCTCCGCCCGCGCCGCCACCCCGCGCGCGGACATCGAGGACATGCTGGCGGCGAGCGGACAGATGCTCGCCTTCGAGCCCATGGATCCTGCCCCCCTCCTCGGCAGCCCGGCCGGGGCCGGCACGACCTCCGGTACCCTTGGCGGCCTGTTCGCGGTCAATCTGTCGGGTCCCCGCCGCATCAGCCATGGGGCGGTGCGCGACCATGCCCTCGGCATCAAGGCGGTGTCCGGCCGCGGCGAGCCGTTCAAGTCCGGCGGCCGGGTGGTGAAGAACGTCACCGGCTACGACCTGCCGCGCCTCATGGCCGGCGCTTTCGGCACGCTCTGCGTCGCCACCGAGATCACCCTGAAGGTGCTGCCCCGCCCGCCCATGGAAGAGACCTTGGTGGCGAAGGTCGCCTCTCCCGAGGCGGCGGCGGCCGCGCTGTCGGCGGCCATGGGCTCGTCCTGCGAGGTGTCCGGCGCCGGCTTCCTGCCCGAGGGGGTGGCCGGGCGCCTGCCGGGGCTGTCCGGCTCGCCCGCCGTGGTGGCGCTGCGCCTTGAGGGCGTCGCGCCTTCGGTCACCGCGCGGCGGGCCATGCTGCGCGCGGTGCTCGCCCCCTTCGGCGCGGCGGATGTGCTGGAAACCGACGCCTCCCGCGCCCTATGGCTGGGCGTGCGCGATGTGGCACCCTTCTGCGGCCTCGGCGAGCGGGCGGTGTGGCGCCTTTCCACCCAGCCCATGGCCGGGCCGGCCCTGGCCACGCGCCTTGCGGCCGATCTTGGTGGCGAGGCCTATTGCGACTGGGCCGGTGGCCTCATCTGGCTGTGCCTGCCCGGAGAAAGCGCCCACGCGGATGAAGTGCGCGCTGCCCTCGCTCCCCATGGCGGCCATGCGACGCTGATCCGCGCCACCGCCGCCGAGCGCGCCCGTACTTCGGTGTTCCAGCCCCTCGACGGGCCGCTGGCGGCCCTCACCAAAAGGGTCAAGGAAAGCTTCGACCCCGGCCTGGTGCTGAACCCGGGCCGCATGCATGCGGGGATGTGAGATGGCAAGCCGTCCCCGTCCTTCCCGTTCCCTGCCTCCCTTTCACGGCTGAGCGACCATGCAGACCCATTTCTCCCTCGCCCAGCTCGCCGATCCGCATGTGGCGGAGGCGGAAAAGATCCTGCGCACCTGCGTGCATTGCGGCTTCTGCACCGCCACCTGTCCCACCTACGTGCTGCTCGGCGATGAACTCGATTCCCCGCGCGGGCGCATCTACCTCATCAAGGACATGCTGGAGAACGACCGGCCGGCCACAGAGCAGGAGGTCAAGCACATCGACCGCTGCCTCTCCTGCCTGTCGTGCATGACCACCTGCCCCTCGGGCGTGAACTATATGCACCTGGTGGACCAGGCCCGCGTCCACATCGAGAAGACCTATGTGCGGCCGTCCGGCGACCGGCTCATGCGGGCCATGCTCGCCAAGGTGCTGCCCTATCCGGACCGCTTCCGCCTCGCCCTCATGGGCGCCATGGTGGGCAAGCCGTTCGCGCCCCTGCTGGCGAAGATCCCCGGCCTGAAGCCGCTCGCCGCCATGCTCCGGCTGTCGCCCGGCATGCCCAACGGCCGCTCCCACCACGAGGCGCCGGGCACCTTCCCGGCCCAAGGCGAGCGGCGGGCGCGGGTGGCGCTGTTGCGCGGCTGCGCCCAGCCGGTGCTGCGCCCCGAGATCGACGATGCCGCCATCCGCCTGCTCACCCGGCTCGGGGTCGAGGTGGTGCGGGTGCAGGGTGAAGGCTGCTGCGGTGCCCTGGTCCACCACATGGGGCGCGAGGAGGAGGCCCACGCCTTCGCCCGCACCAATGTGGACGCCTGGACCCGCGAGATGGACGGGCCGGGGCTCGACGCCATCCTCGTCACCACCTCCGGCTGCGGCACGCCCATCAAGGATTACGGCCACATGCTGCGCCTCGATGCCGCCTACAAGGACAAGGCGGCGCGGGTCTCGGCCATCACCCGCGACATCAGCGAGTTCCTCTACGGCCTCGGCCTGCCGAAGGCTCCGGCGCCGCTGGGCCGCCGGGTGGCCTATCATTCGGCCTGCTCGCTCCAGCACGGGCAGAAGGTGAAGGGCCCGCCGGTGGAACTGCTGCGCGCGGTGGGCTTCGAGGTGGCCGAGCCGTTCGACCCGCACCTGTGCTGCGGCTCGGCGGGCACCTACAACATGCTCCAGAGCGAGATCGCCGATCAGCTCAAGGGGAAGAAGGTGGGGACGCTGGAGGCGCTTTCGCCCGACATCATCGCCGCCGGCAACATCGGCTGCATGGCGCAGATCGGCTCCGGAACCGGCGTGCCGGTGGCGCACACGGTGGAGCTGCTGGACTGGGCCATGGGCGGCCCGGCGCCGGCGGGGTTTTCCGGAACCGCCAAGGCGGCGTGAGCGTACGGAACGCGGTCGCCGGCGATCCCGGATCGCTGGCAATAATTCACCCACGCAGGATCCAGGATGCCCAAGCCCTTCGACCTCACCCTCTATCTCGTCACTGACCCGCGCCTGGTTGCGACACGCGGCCTGCTGGCGACGGTGGATGCGGCGGTGAGAGGCGGCGCCACCATCGTCCAGCTGCGCGATCCCGACGCCCACGGCCGGGCACTGGTGGAGCAGGCCCGCGCGCTGAAGGCGCTGCTCGCGCCGCTCGGCATCCCGCTCATCATCAATGACCGGGTGGACGTGGCGGTGGCGGCGGATGCGGACGGGGTGCATCTGGGCCAGGACGACATGACCCCCGCCGACGCCCGCACCGTGCTGGGGCCGTCGCGCATCCTCGGCTTGTCGGTGGGCAATCCGGCGGAATATGCCGCGTCGGACCTTGGCAGCGTGGATTATCTCGGCGTCGGCCCGGTGAAAGCCACCGGCACCAAGGCCGACGCGGGTGGCGCCATCGGAGCCGCCGGGGTGGCGGCCATCCGGGCGCTGACGCGCCTGCCCATCGTCGGCATCGGCGGTCTTGGAACGGCAGACGTGGCTGACGTGATCCGCGCCGGGGCGGACGGGGTGGCGGTGGTTTCCGCCATCTGCGCGGCCAGCGATCCCGAGCAGGCCGCCCGGGCGCTGAAAGCGGCTGTCGCAGCCGCGCGCTGAGACGTTACCGACTTCGGCTGAGGCGGCGCGGGCTTCACACCGGCCGGCGATCCTCGATGGTCTTGGCGTCGGCCGGCAGGGTGCCGGGCGCCAGCAGGGCCACGCGGCCGCGCAGCTTGGTGGTGGCGCGCAGGTCCTCCAGCAGCGCGGCTTCGGAAAGTTCACCGACATCGGCGACTTCCACTTCAAGCAGCATGTCGTCCTGATCGCCCATGCGATCCACCACGAGGCGGGCCTTCGCCACGGCCGGATGCTTCTTCACCGCCGCGCTCACCTGCACCGGGTGGACGAACATGCCGCGGATCTTGGTCACCTGGTCGGCCCGACCCATCCAGCCCTTAAGGCGGATGTTGGTGCGCCCGCATGGGCTGAGGCCCGGCAGCACGGCGGAGAGGTCCCCGGTGGCGAAGCGCACGAGGGGATAGTCGGGCTCGAACAGGGTGACGACCACCTCGCCCACCTCGCCTTCCGCCTCCACCGGATCGCCGGTGCCGGGGCGCAGGATTTCGATGAGGCAGCCCTCGTCCACGATCATGCCCTCCTCCGCCTCGCTCTCGTAGGCCACGAGGCCGAGGTCCGCCGTGCCGTAGCACTGGCGGGCGGCGATACCGGCGGCTTTCAACTCGGCGCGATGGGGCGGCAGGAAGGCCTCCCCAGACACCAGCGCCTTCTTGAGCGAGGAGATGTCGGTGCCGGTCTCGCGCGCCTTGTCCACCAGGATCTTCAGGAAGGACGGCGTGCCGCCATAGCCCTGGGGGCGGATGTCGGCGATGGCGCGCAATTGCAGGTCGGTCTGACCGACCCCCGCCGGCACCACCGCGCAGCCGAGCGCATGGGCGCCGCTCTCGACCATCGAGCCGGCGGGGGTGAGGTGATAGGAAAAGCAATTGTGGACGATGTCGCCGGCGCGGAAGCCGGCGGCGAACAGGCCGCGCGCGAACCGCCAGAAATCGGCGCCATGGCCTTCCGCATCATAGATCGGCCCCGGCGACATGAAGATGCGCGCCAGCTTGCCCGGCGCCGTCGCATTGAGCCCGCCGAAGGGGTAGCTCTTCGGCTGGATCTCCAGCAGGTCCGACTTGCGGGTGACCGGGAGCTTTGCGAGAGCGGCGCGGGTGTTCACCGCCTGCGGGTCCACGTCCTTGAAGAGGCTCGCGAAGTAAGGCGCCTTCGCCCTGGCGTGGGCGACCTGGGCGGCAAGCGCCGCCATCAGCGCCTGTTCGCGGGCTTCGGGATCGCGGATCTCGCAGGCATCGTAATGGCGGTTCGGATCGGTCATCTGACAGTCTCTATTGCCGCGGGACACGTTGGAAACCGCACGCCCTTGCCCCCTCCCCAGCCCTCCCCCGCCCGAACTCGGCTGTTGCCGAGTTCGGTTCCCATGAGCCGAGGCCGGAAACATCCGTCCTCGGGCGGGAGGGGGGCCACGGCGGAGCAAGCGGGAAAAGCCTTCTCCCGCTTGCGGCGGAGGATTGGGTGGGGGCGGAGCCGGCGGGGCCGAAAGCCATGTTCAAGCCGTCACAGCCACCGCTTCCGGCGCTTGAAGCTCTTCAGGTTCTTGAACGACTTGCGCTCTTCGCCGCCGCCCTGGCCGAGGTAGAATTCCTTCACGTCCTCGTTGGAGCGCAGCATGTCCGCCGTGCCGTCGAGCACGATCTTGCCCTGCTCCATGATGTAGCCGTAGTCCGCCACCGAGAGCGCCACCCGCGCGTTCTGCTCCACCAGAAGGATGGTCACGCCCAGCTCCTGGTTGAGCTTCTTGATGATGGAGAACACCTCCTTCACCAGCAGCGGCGACAGGCCCATGGAGGGCTCGTCCATGAGGATGAGCTTGGGGCGGGACATGATGGCGCGGCCGATGGCCAGCATCTGCTGCTCGCCGCCGGAGAGATAGCCGGCGAGCCCGGTGCGCTCCCGAAGGCGCGGGAAGTATTCGTAGACGCGCTCGATGTCGCTCTTCACCTCGTTGTCGCGCCGGGTGAAGGCGCCGAGGCGCAGGTTTTCCAGGCACGTCATGTCGGCGATGATGCGCCGGCCCTCCATCACCTGGAAGATGCCGCGCCGGACGATCTTGTCCGGCTCGATGCCGTTGATCTTCTCGCCGAGGAAGGTGACGTCGCCGCGGGTGATCTCGCCGTCCTCGGTCTTGAGCAGGCCGGAGATGGCTTTCAGCGTGGTGGACTTGCCGGCGCCGTTGGAGCCGAGCAGGGCGACGATCTGGCCCTTGGGCACCTTCAGCGAAAGCCCGCGCAGCACCAGGATAACGTCGTTGTAGACCACCTCGATATTGTCCACCGCCAACAGCGGCGGCGCGGTCTCGGCCGAAGGATCGGCGGGTGTTTCGAACTTCAGTGCGGCCTCTGCCATGGCATTCATCCCTGTCGAACCGTCATGCCCGGGCTTGTCCCGGGCATCCACGCCGTGCCGCTTGCACGACATTGAGGCGTGGTGCCCGGCCGCCGGGCGTGGATGGCCGGGACAAGCCCGGCCATGACGCTCGCTGTTCCGTTCACCAGCCTTGCAATTCCGTCTTGCGCGGCAGGTCGATGGTGGCGACCTTCTCCAGCTTGATGACGCCGCTCTTCACCAGGTCCGCCACGGAGGCGTCGGTGGGGCCGTTCACCACCGAGCGGTAGAGGTCGACACGGGTGGTGGGGCGGTGGTCGGTGGCGGTCCAGGTGGAGGGATTGCACACGCCCTCGGTGCCCTTCGGCACCCAGTCGCTCTTCTGGTACATGCCGTCGCGGATCTTCACGCCGGTCACGCCGCCGTTCTTGTCCGCCCACTCCATGGCCTCCTTCATGTAGAGGGCGGTGCAGACGGCGGCGAGGTAGTGCACTGGCCGATAGGCGGTGCCGGAGGGATCGGAGATCTTGGAAATCTCCTTCATGGTCGCCATGCCCGGCGCGCTGCCGGCCCAGGTGACGCCGGTGCGCACCGGGAACACGACGCCGTTCGCCGCCTCGCCGGCGGCCTTGGCGGCGTTCTCGTCCATGCCCCAGACATTGCCGAAGAACTGCACGTCCACGCCCGCCGTCTTGCAGGCCTTCAGCACCGAGATGTTGGAGCCGGCGGTGTTGCCGAGATAGGCGTAGTTGGCGCCCGACTGCTTCAAGGTCAGGCACTGGGGGGTGTAGTCACCCGGCGTGAGGGCGAAGGTGATGGGGTCCAGAACCTCGAAGCCCAGCTCCTTCGCATAAGCATCGGCGGCCGCCTTGGGCGAGTTGGGGAAGGGATGGTTGGCGCCCATGTGCACCCACTTGGGCTTGCCGGGCTTGCCCTTGGCCTTCCAGTCGTCGGCGGCCCACTTCACCATGGCGCGGGCGGCGTCCGAATAGGACGGGCCGTAGAAGAAGTTGAACGGCGCGGCGCGCTCGCTCTTCTCGTTCACCTTGCCCTTGGGGTCGGTGAGGGAGGCGGAATAGGAGCCGGAATAATAGGGAATCTCTTCCTTGGTCACCATGCCCACGAGGGCCTCGGTATCCGCCGTGCCCCAGCCCTGGATGGCCACCACCTTGTTGGTGCCGACCCACTTCTTGAAGGCGGCCAGCGCGCGCGGCACCTGGTAGCCGTATTCGTTGAAGTCGGAATCGATCTTCTTGCCGTTGACGCCGCCATTGGCGTTGATCCAGGCGATGGTGTCCTGGACGGCCTGCCCATAGGGCTGGCCCACGTCCGAGGTGCCGCCGGAATAATCGGCGAGATGGCCGATGTTGATGGACTGGGCCAGAGCCGGCGCGGCGGCCGTGAGCGCCAGCGCCGAGACGAGGGACAAAGCGATCTTCTTCATCTTGTTCTCTCCTTGGGTTTCCGTTTTGGACGGGCCGTTCTGCGTGGCCTCTGTCCAGGGTCTTTCACCAAGGTGCGAGGATGCTGACGCATCCGCACCTTGAACCGCTCAAGCGCCGCGCGGGCTTTTGATCAGTAAGAGAAGGGATAGAGTTTCCAATAGGCCTTGATGAGGCGCCAGCGGTGGGCGAGGCCGTCCGGCTCGAAGATCAGGAACAGGATGATGGTGAGGCCGATCAGCATCTCGCGCATGTAGGTGAGGCCGTCCTTCAGGTGCAGCACCTGGTCGATGACGCTACCCGACAGGGCCGAGGCGAGCCAGCCGGTGGCCTCGGGCAAAAGCACCATGAAGATGGTGCCCATGAGCGAGCCCATGATGGAGCCGAGCCCGCCGATGATGATCATGCCGAGGAACTGGATGGAGAACAGGATATCCAGCCCCTCCACCGACATGAAGCCCACATAGTGCGCATAGAGCGCGCCACCGATGCCGGCATAGAAGGAGGAGATGCCGAACGCCATGGTGCGGTACTTGGTGAGGTTCACGCCCATCATCTCGGCGGAGAGATAATGGTCGCGCACCGCGATCAGCGCCCGGCCATCGCGCGAGCGCATGAGGTTGGCGGCGCCCAGATACATGACCACCACGAAGAACAGCACCACGTAGAAATAACGATCGTCGCCGGACAGGTCGTAGCCGAACAGGGTGAAGGGCGCGGCCATGGCGCCGTGTGTGCCGCCGGTGAACCATTCCGCCCGCACGAAGAAATCCTGCAGAATGAACTGGGCGGCGAGCGTGGCGATGGCGAGATACAGCCCCTTCACCCGCGCCGCCGGCAGGCCGAACAGAAGGCCCACCGCGGTCGTCCACAGCCCCGCCAGCACGATGGCCAGCGGCACCGGCACGCCCTTGTCGGCGAGGAAGGCGGAGGCGAAGCCGCCGAAGCCGAAGAACACCGCGTGGCCCACCGAGATCTGCCCGGAGAAGCCGACGAGGATGTTCAGCCCCAGCGCGGCGATGCCCAGATAGCCGATCTGGATCATCAGGCTCAGAATGTAGCGCGAGAAGAAGAAGGGCGCGAAACAGGCCAGCACCACGCCCGCCACGCAGAACAGCATGGTGAGGCGGGTCGCGAAGATGGTCTGGTCGGCCTTGTAGCTGGTGCGGTAGTCGCCGCACGGGCGCAGGGTGTCGATGGCCATGGATCAGACCCTCTCGATGTCGCGGGTGCCGAACAGCCCGTAGGGCTTGATCATCAGGATGATGATGAGCGCGTAGAACGGGACGATCTCATAGAGGTTGCCCCATTTCAGGTACTGGCTGTCGACGAACTGGGCGAGGTTTTCCAGCAAGCCCATGATGAGGCCGCCCACCACCGCGCCGAACACGCTGTCGAGACCGCCGAGGATCACCGCCGGGAACACCTTGATGCCGAAATAGGACAGCGCGGAGGACACCCCGTTCACGATGCCCACCACCACGCCGGCCACCGCCGACACCGCCGCCGAGATGCCCCAGGACAGGGCGAACACCTGGCGCACCGAGATGCCCAGCGACTGCGCCACCTGCTGGGAAAAGGCGGTGGCGCGCATGGCGAGCCCCAGCCGCGAATACTTAAAGAACCACGCAAAGCCGGCCATGATGGCAAGGCTGACGCCGGTGGACATCAGGTAAGCGGTCTGCACCTGCAGGCCGAGGATGTTCACCTTGTCCACGCTGAAGATGGGCGGGAACGGCTGGGCGAAGGTGCCGAACATCCACTTCATCAGCGCCTGGAAGAAGATGGACATGCCGATGGTGACCATGATCACCGAGATGATCGGCTCGCCGATGAGCGGGCGCAGCACCACCATCTGCACCACGATGCCGAACACCATCATGAAGCACACGGCGATGAGGAAACCCCAGAAGAAGGGGATGTTCCACGCCGTCAGCAGCCACCAGCAGGTCCAGGCGCCGATGAGCAGGAACTCGCCCTGGGCGAAGTTCACCACCTGCGACGCCTTGTAGATGAGCACGAAGCACATGCCCACCACGCCATAGAGCGTGCCGATGATGAGCCCGTTGATGATGAGCTGGAGAAGGAGCTGGGATTGCATCAGAGGCTCCCGTCAAAAGCCCTCTCCCGCTTGCGGGGGAGGGTTGGGAGGGGGAAGGGGCGGCGGGATGCCGCACCGGCAATGGTTCTGCACGCAGAGGGCGAAAGCCGGAGCGAAACGGAACAGACCATCATGCCGCCCTCCTCTTCCCGTCGTCCTTGCGGGGCGATGGCGCGCCGAGGTCGATGACATCGAGCTTGGTCTGGATGCGCTGGCGGGTGCCGTCCTGGAAGGTGATGGTGGTGTCCACGTCGATCACCTTCTCGCCCGCGTACATGGCGTCGATGATGGTGCCGTAGCGCTCGTTGATGACGCCCCGGCGCACCTTGCGGGTGCGCGTCAGCTCGCCGTCGTCGGCGTCCAGCTCCTTGTAGAGCAGGAGGAAGCGGCCGATGCGCTGCTTCTCCGGCAGGGTGCGGTTCACCGCCTCCACTTCCTTGCGCAACAGCGCGATGACCTCGGGCCGGGCCGAGAGGTCCGTATAGGTGGTGAACGAGATGCGGTTCTTCTCCGCCCATTTGGAGACGATGGAGAAGCGGATGCAAATGAGCGCGGCGAGGCTGTCACGCCCATCGCCCAGCACCACCGCCTCGGCCACATAGGGCGAGAACTTCAGCTTGTTCTCGATGTATTGCGGCGAGAAGCGATCGCCATGCGCCGTCTGCGCCATGTCGCGGATGCGGTCGATGACCACGAGGTGGCCGCGCGTGTTGAAGAAGCCGGCATCGCCGGTGCGCATCCAGCCGCCGTCCACGAAGGATTTCGCGGTCTCCTCGTCATTGCGGAAGTAGCCGGTGAAGGCGTTGCCGTGGCGCGTCACCACCTCACCGAGGCCGTTGGGATCGGGATCGTCGATGCGGATCTCCACGCCGTCGAAGGGCACGCCCACGGTGTCGAAATCCACGTCCTGCGCCTTGTGCAGCGTATAGGCGCCGAGCAGCTCGGTCTGGCCGTAGAGCTGGCGCATGGGCACGCCGAGCGCCAGGAAGAAGCGGAAGGTGTCCGGCCCCAGCGCAGCGCCTCCGGTGGCGGCGGATTTCAGGTGCGAGAAGCCGAGCCGGTCGCGCAGCGCCCGGAACAGGATGAAGTCCGCCAAAGGCGAGCGCCGGCCCTGGTCCAGCGCCTTCAGCCCCAGCTTCATGCCCAGCTCGAACATGCCGCGCTTCAGGGCCGAAGAATCCATCATGCGGGAGCGCACGTCGGCGGCGATCTGCTCCCACACCCGGGGGGCGAACAGCACGAAGGAGGGGCCGATCTCGCGCATGTCGGCCATGAGCGTCTCCTGCTCCTCCACGAAGTTCACCTTCATGCGGGAGATGAGCGCCTGGCCGAAGGCGTAGATCTGCTCCATGATCCACGGCATCTGCAGCACGCTGACATATTCGTCGGCGCTGGTGCGCGGGTCCATGTCCAGATAGGCGCGGCAGTGGCGCAGCAGCGCGCCGCCGGTGAGCATGGCGAGCTTGGGATGGGACGTGGTGCCCGAGGTGGTGCACAGGATGGCCACGTCGTCAGCCTTGCCCTGCGCCACCAGCCGGTCATAGGCGGCGGGATCGCGCGCCGCCTCCGCCGCGCCGCGCGCTTCCAGATCCTTCAGGGAGATCAGGCGCGGGTCGTCATATTTGCGGATGCCGCGCGGGTCCGCATAGACGATGTGGCGGACGGTGGGGATCTTCTCCTCGAGGGAGAGCAGCTTGTCCACCTGCTCCTCGTCCTCGGCGAACACCACCGCCACGTCCGCATAGGTGATGAGATAGGCCACCTCGTCCCCGAGGGCGTCGCGATAGATGCCGAGGCTCATGCCGCCCAGCGCGTGGGTGGCGATCTCGCCCATCAGCCATTCGGGGCGGTTGTCGCCCAGCAGCCCAATCACGTCGCCGCGGGCCACCCCCAGCGTGGTGAAGCCGAGGGTGATGTTGCGCACCCGCTCGGCCACCTGCGCCCAGGTGTAAGAGATCCAGATGCCGAGGTCCTTCTCGCGCAGCCAGGTGTCGTTCGGGTGGGTGCGGGCGTTGAGCGCCAGCAGCTTCGGCATGGTGTCGTGGACGGCAACGTCCGGATAGGCTGCAAGGGGGGCGGCGGTGATATCGGACATGGCGGACCTCACGCGGTCATGGCGGCGGGGGCCGCCTCGTCGAGATCGTCCTCGCCCAGATAGGCCTTGCGCACATGCGGATCGGCCAGCACCTCGGCGGGCTCGCCCTCCACCAGCTTCTTGCCGAAATCCAGCACCATGACGCGGTGGGAAATGTCCATCACCACCCCCATGTCGTGCTCGATCATGATGATGGTCATGCCCCACTCCTCGTTGAGGTCGACGATGTAGCGGGCCATGTCCTCCTTCTCTTCCAGGTTCATGCCCGCCATGGGCTCGTCGAGCAGGATGAGCTTGGGTTCCAGCGCCACCGCGCGGGCCAGCTCCACCCGCTTCCGGAGGCCGTAGGAGAGAGTGCCGGCGGCGGCCTTGCGCACATGCTGGATGTCGAGGAAGTCGATCACTTCCTCCACCTTGCGGCGATGCTCCAGCTCTTCCTTCTGCGCCCCGCCGATCCAGTAGAGCGCGCCGGTGAGGAAGTTGTTCTTCAACAGATGGTGGCGGCCGACCATGATGTTGTCGAGCACGCTCATGTGGCTGAACAGCGCCAGATTCTGGAAGGTGCGGCCGATGCCGATGGCGGCGCGGCGGTTGGGCTTCAGCCGGGTCACATTCTCGCCGTCGAACACCACCCGCCCCTCGCTCGGCGTGTAGCGCCCGGAGATGCAGTTGAGCATGGAGGTCTTGCCGGCGCCGTTCGGCCCGATGATGGAGAACAGCTCGCCGTGGCGCACATGGAAGCTCACATCGGACAGCGCCTTGAGGCCGCCGAACCGGAGCGAAATGTTCTCGATACTCAAGAGGGCAGCCGTGCCCGGATCAGCCCCAGCCGAAGCTGCGGGTAGCGACATATTCCCCTCCCTCATTCCCGTACACGGGGCGGCTTCTCTGAGCCATCGTCTCATATTGTGAGACGGTATTAATCATCATTATCCAGCGGCATCTCGAATGTTTCAAGAGCATCCGGACAACTTCGAAAAAATATTGCCAACACCCCCTGTTAGTCTCACATTATGAGACATGACTGAGCCTTTGGATCCCGACTCTACCTCCCCCAAGGGGGCTCAAAGCTTGTCCCGTGCCGTTGCCGTTCTGCGGGCGGTGGCCGACGCGCCGACCCATGGCGCGCGGCTAGCCGACCTCACGGCGAGCACCGGCCTGTCGAAGCCCACGACCCACCGCCTGGCTGCGACGCTCGTTCACGAGGGCCTTCTCGCCTATGATCCGGCGACCCGCCTCTACACGCTCGGCGCCTTCTGCCTGAGCCTCGGCCGCCGCGCGGGCACGATGCCGGCGGAGACCGCGACGGAGAGCGATGCCGCATCGGTTCCGAGCCTGTACCAACGGCCGGAGTATCGTGGAGACGCCATTGCCCTCGCTCATCTGCTCTGCGACCGGCATCTGCCCGGCAAGCGCTCGCATCCGGCCATGATCCATGAATCCGTCTCGGGCCAGACTTCGGAACTGAGCTTTGGCAGGCTTGCCGACTATTCATCACGCTTTGCCCGTGTATTGGCGACCATCGGCATCAGGAAAGGCGATTGCGTTGCCGTCATGCTGCCCAAGGGCGTCGAACTGATCATCGCCGCGCTCGCCATCTGGCGGGTCGGCGCCGTCTACATGCCGCTGTTCTCCACCTATTCCGCCTCGGCGGTGAACGCCCGCCTGGAAACGAGCGGCGTCAAGGCCATCGTTGCAGATCGGGTGCTGGTGGAGCGCGCCCGCAAATACATCAAGCCATCAACGCCGGTCTTTCTCGTGGAAGGGGACCACATCAACCGCATAGAAGGCCGGGTCACCCAGTTCTGGTCATCGATCTACGAGGCCGAGCCGTTGGCCGAAGCCGCGACCTATGCGGCAGACGACCCTTTCATCATGACCTATTCAACGAAGACGGTCGAACCCAGGTACGGCCTGTTCACCCCCGTCCGCGCCCTGGCCGCAATCGAGCAATACATGCGTCTCGGGCTTGATGTCCGGGACGAGGACGTGTTCTGGAACATGACCGACCAGGGCTGGGAATACGGGATCTTCTACGGTCTCGTCGGCCCGCTCCTGATCGGCAGCTCCATCCTGTTCTGCGATGGACCCTACGATGTCTCGCAGGGCTATCGCGTCCTGTCGAAATTCCGTGTCACCAACCTCACCGCCGCACCCTCCCAGATCAAGGCCTGGTGGCGCGGCGATCCCAGCGCGGCCTCGCACCAGCTCGCGCTGCGCGTGGTGACCGTCGGCGGCGAGCCGTTGCCTCGGGACATCATCGCCTGGGTGACGCAGAAGCTCGGCGTGCCCCTGATCAACCAGTACGGACACCGCGAGGCGGGGATGATCATAGGCATGAAGCATGACCCGCATGACCCCCGCTCCCTGAACCGGGTTTCCGTCGGCCAGGTCGCGCCCGGCTTTTCCCTGGTCGTCCTCGACGACAATGGTGCAGAACTGGGCGTGGGCACCGAAGGAATACTGGCGATCCACGTCCGGCGCTCGCCGCTTTTCTGGTTTCGTGCCTACAGGAAGGACGAGGCCGCAACGAAAGCCAGATTCAGGTTCGGAAGCGCCTATTACATCATCGGGGATACCGGCCACATGGATGCCGACGGCTGCGTCCACTACAGCGGGCAGGCATCCCACGCCATCTCGATGCACAAGGATTGATGTCGCGCCCTGTCGGTCGCCATGTCTGCGTCTCCCTTCGTTCTTTGCGCCCCGCTTGATGCGGCTGGCTTGGCGCATGCCCGGTCGTTTTGCCGAGTTCAATAAACAATCAAGCGTTCTTTTTTATTGTGGTCAAGCGGCAATTCTTGTCGCAGGATGCCATTGCCGAGCGGGGGCGGCGCACGTCAGACTAAAGTCGCCCTCCGGGCCGGATCCTCGATCCGCATGTCCCACCCGCTTCCGACCGCCCGGCGGCCGGGCGCACAAAAGTTCCAGAAGGCCATGGCGCGCACCATCGGTTCCAACGGCGCCCGTACCGCCGAAGCCATCCGCCAGGCGGGCGTCAAGCTCATCTACAAGCACGGCTACGAGGCCATGAGCCTCCGGCAGCTCGCCGCCGAGGTGGGGCTGCAGTCCGGCTCGCTCTACAAATATTTCGCGAACAAGCAGAACCTGCTGTTCGACATCGTGCGCGACCACATGGAGGACCTGCTCGGCAAGGCCGAGGCGGACCTCGAGGGCATCACCGACCCCTTGGCGCAGCTGAAGACCTTCTCCGCCTTCCATTTGCGCTACCACATGACGCGCATGGCCCATGTCTTCATCGCCAACATGGAGATCCGCAGCCTGGAGGACGAGCATCGCGCCGTGGTGGTCGCCCTGCGCCGGCGCTACGAAGGACTGCTGGAGGAGATCCTGCGGCAGGGTGCGCAGGACGGCGTGTTCCAGGTGAGCGAGCCCAAGGTCGCCACCTACGCCATCATCTCCATGCTCACCGGCATCTGCATGTGGTACCGCCCCGGCGGGCGGCTCTCCCAGGACGAGCTGGTGGAGATCTACACCGGCCTCGTGGTGGACGGCGCCACCGGACCCGGCCCGGCAACCGCCGCCCGCGCCAAACCGCTGGAAGCCGTCGCCGCCCAGCCCCGCGACAGCGGCACGCGCGCCAAGCCCCGCGTCGCACGGCCCAAAACGGCGCGCGCGTAAAAGCCCTTTTCATGCCGCCATGGCCCTTGCGCGCCCCGGAAAAAAACGTACGATCGTTTCCAAGCCGGCAATGACCGGCACCGGAGGATGACGCGCCCACCTGCCGCCCGCCCATCGAGGCGACGGGCGCGCGTCCTTCTCCGTTCGGTCAATCGCAGTTGGGCCGGGGTCATCGGCCCGTCTTTTCGGGGGCGAGAGCGCTCATGGCGATCATTGAGGACGCGGTGGACCGCCGCTCCGACACCTTCCGCCGCAACAGTCAGGCCCTTGAGGCCTCCGTCGCCGACCTGCGCACCACGGTGGAGCGCGTCGCCGAGGGCGGCGGGGAAGTGGCGCGCGAGCGACACCTGAAGCGCGGCAAGCTGCTGCCGCGGGACCGCATCCGCACTCTGCTCGACACCGGCTCGCCGTTCCTCGAACTGTCGCAGCTCGCCGCCCACGGCATGTATGGCGACGAGGTGCCCGCCGCCGGCATCATCACCGGCATCGGCCGGGTCTCGGGCCGCGAATGCGTCATCGTCGCCAACGACGCCACCGTGAAGGGCGGCACCTATTATCCCGTCACGGTGAAGAAGCACCTGCGGGCCCAGGCCATCGCCCGGGAAAACCACCTGCCCTGCATCTACCTTGTGGATTCCGGCGGTGCCAACCTGCCGAATCAGGACGAGGTCTTTCCCGACCGCGAGCATTTCGGCCGCATCTTCTTCAACCAGGCCCACATGTCGGCGGACGGCATCCCGCAGATCGCCGTGGTCATGGGCTCGTGCACGGCGGGCGGCGCCTATGTGCCGGCCATGGCCGACCAGTCCATCATGGTGAAGAACCAGGCCACCATCTTCCTCGGCGGGCCGCCGCTGGTGAAGGCCGCCACCGGCGAGGTGGTCACCGCCGAGGAGCTGGGCGGGGCCGACGTGCACACCCGCACCTCCGGCGTTGCCGACCACATGGCGGAGAACGACGCCCACGCACTGGGCATCGCCCGCTCCATCGTGGCCGATCTCAACGCCACCAAGGCCCATTCCCTCGACATCCGCGAGCCGCGCGCGCCGCTCTACGATACGAAGGACATCTACGGCATCGTCTCAGCCGACCCCAAGCAGCCCTTCGACGTGAGGCAGATCATCGCCCGCATCGTGGACGGGTCGGAGTTCGACGAGTTCAAGCCGCTCTATGGCCAGACGCTGGTGACCGGCTTCGCCCGCATCTTCGGTTATCCCGTGGGCATCATCGCCAACAACGGCATCCTGTTCTCCGAGAGCGCGCTGAAGGGCGCCCACTTCGTGGAACTGTGCTGCCAGCGCAATATTCCCCTCGTGTTCCTGCAGAACATCACTGGCTTCATGGTCGGCCGGAAGTACGAGGCCGGCGGCATTGCCAAGGACGGGGCGAAGTTCGTCACTGCCGTGTCCTGCGCCGCCGTGCCCAAGTTCACGGTGGTGATCGGCAATTCCTTCGGCGCCGGCAATTACGGCATGTGCGGGCGCGCCTTCGATCCCCGCTTCCTGTGGATGTGGCCCAACGCCCGCATCTCGGTGATGGGCGGCGAGCAGGCGGCCGGCGTGCTCGGCCAGGTGAAGCGCGACGGCATCGAGGCCCGCGGCGGCACCTGGTCGGCCGACGAGGAGGAGGCCTTCAAGGCCCCCATCCGCGCCCAGTACGAGGTGCAGGGCCATCCCTATTATTCCTCGGCGCGGCTGTGGGACGACGGCGTCATCGACCCCGCCGACACCCGCATGGTGCTGGCCCTCGCCCTCTCCGCCGCACTGAACGCCCCCGAGCAGGAGACGCGCTTCGGCGTGTTCCGCATGTGATGGCGCGCGCCACCCGCGTTCACGGCCGGGTCCGGAGGACCGCTCCATGAGCCTCATCACCACCGTCGAGGATGGCGTCGCCATCATCACCCTGGATCGGCCGCAGGTGCGCAACGCCTTCGACGATGCGCTCATCGCCGCGCTCACCCGCGCCTATGACGCCGCCACCATCGATCCGGAGGTCTACGCCGTCCTGCTCCGGGCCAACGGCCCCACCTTCTGCGCCGGCGCGGACCTCAACTGGATGCGCCGCATGGCCGCCTATTCGCGGCAGGAGAACCTCGCCGACGCCATGGCGCTGGCGACGCTCATGCGCACCATCGACCTGTGCCCCAAGCCGACGCTGGTGCGGGTGCACGGCTCGGCCTTCGCCGGCGCCACCGGGCTGATCGCCGCGAGCGACATCGTGGTGGCGGTGCCGGAAGCGGAATTCGCCGTCACCGAGGTGCGCATCGGCCTCATTCCCTCGGTCATCAGCCCCTATCTGGTGCGGGCCATGGGGGCGCGGCAGGCGCGGCGCTATTTCCTCACCGCCGAGCGCTTCTCCGCCGAAACCGCGCTCGCCCTGGGCCTCGTGCACGAGGTTGTGCCGGCCGAGGAACTGGACGCCGCCATCGCCCGGCATCTCAAGGCGCTGAAGGCGGCAAGCCCCGGCGCCATGGCTGCCACCAAGGCGCTGATCGCCGCCGTGGACCGGCCCTTCGACCAGACCGTGCTGCAGGACACCGCCCGCCGCATCGCCGACCAGCGCGTGAGCGCCGACGGGCGCGAGGGCGTTTCCGCCTTCCTCGAAAAAAGAAAACCCAAATGGGGGACCGCATGAACCGGGGGGCCGCATGACCAAAGCGATCCGCACCCTGCTCGTCGCCAATCGCGGCGAGATCGCCGTGCGCGTCATGCGCACCGCCAAGGCCTTGGGCCTGCGCACCGTCGCCGTCTATTCGCAGGCGGACGCCCATGCGCTCCACGTGGCGAGCGCGGACGAGGCCTATCCCATCGGCCCGGCACCCGCCCGCGAGAGCTACCTGCGAATCGACGCCATCCTCGACGCGGCGCGGAAGAGCGGGGCGGATGCCATCCATCCCGGCTACGGCTTCCTGTCGGAAAACGCCGCCTTCGCCGAGGCCTGCGAGAAGGCGGGCATCGTCTTCGTCGGCCCGCCGGCTTCCGCCATCCGCGCCATGGGTTCCAAGAGCGCGGCCAAGGCGCTGATGGAGAAGGCCGGCGTGCCGCTGGTGCCCGGCTATCACGGCGAGGACCAGGATCCGGACCTGCTCGCCCGGGAAGCCGAACGCATCGGCTTTCCCGTGCTCATCAAGGCGTCCGCCGGCGGCGGCGGCAAGGGCATGAAGGTGGTGCGGTCGGCGGAAGAATTTCCGGATGCCCTCGCCTCGGCCCAGCGCGAGGCAAAAAGCGCCTTCGGCGACGACCGGGTGCTGGTGGAGAAATATCTCACCACCCCCCGCCATATCGAGGTGCAGGTCTTCGCCGACAGCCACGGCAACGCGGTCTATCTGCACGAGCGCGACTGCTCCATCCAGCGCCGCCACCAGAAGGTGGTGGAGGAAGCCCCCGCCCCCGGCATGACACCGGAGCGCCGCGCCGCCATGGGCAAGGCGGCGGTGGATGCCGCCAAGGCGGTGGGCTATGTGGGCGCCGGCACGGTGGAATTCATCGCCGAGGGCGAGCACTTCTACTTCATGGAGATGAACACCCGCCTCCAGGTGGAGCATCCGGTCACCGAGAGCATCACCGGGCAGGATCTGGTGGAGTGGCAGATCAAGGTGGCGCAGGGCGAAAAGCTGCCCCTCGCCCAGGCCGACATCCCGCTCAAGGGCCACGCCATCGAGGTGCGGCTCTATGCGGAGGACCCGGCGCGGGATTTCCTGCCGCAGGTGGGCCGTCTCGACCATCTGGTGCTGCCCTTCCATCTCCAGGGCACGCGGGTGGATACGGGCGTGCGTTCAGGCGACACGGTCTCCATCCATTACGATCCCATGATCGCCAAGATCATCGTCTCCGGCGCCGACCGCACCGAGGCGGTGCGCCGGCTGGACGCCGCCCTCGCGGCCACGGAAGTGGTGGGCCTTGCCACCAACCGGGTGTTCCTGAAGGCCATCGCCACCCATCCCGCTTTCGCGGCGGCGGAGCTGGACACCAACTTCATCGCCCGCCACCAGGACCAGCTTTTGCCCCCGCCCCAGCCGGTGGACGATACGGTGCTGGCGCTCGCCGCCCTCTCCATCCTGAAGGAGGAAGCGCGCCAGTCCGCCGAGGCGGTGGATGCGGCCGACCCGT
This sequence comes from Xanthobacter oligotrophicus, assembly GCF_008364685.1. Classification (GTDB taxonomy): domain Bacteria; phylum Pseudomonadota; class Alphaproteobacteria; order Rhizobiales; family Xanthobacteraceae; genus Xanthobacter; species Xanthobacter oligotrophicus. Next base: position 173,164 of record NZ_VTTL01000013.1, on the reverse strand, counting down.
TCTCGCCGTGGGGCCTCGCGCCGGGCTGGCGGCTGAACCGCGACGCCCATGTGGACCTGACCTTCGCCGACCGCGAACGACGCATCGCCGTGCGCGCCCATTTCCGGCCCTCCGGCTTCGTCCTCAGCCTGCCGGGCGGCGACATGAGCGTGGAAGGCGACACGGAGGCCGATGGCACCCTGCGCGCCCGGCTCGACGGCGTCGCCCTGTCGGCGCGGGTCATCCGCACCGGCGCGCATCTCACCGTGTTCGTGCGGGGCGGGGAATATGGCGTCGAGTTCATCGACCCGCGCCTTGCCTCCCAGGCCGCCACCGGCACCGCCGGCCGGCTGGTGGCGCCCATGCCCGGCACCATCATCCGCATCGCGGTGGAGGAAGGCCAGGAGGTGGCGAAGGGCGCCGCCCTCGTGGTGGTGGAGGCCATGAAGATGGAGCACACCGTCGCCGCGCCGCGCGACGGCAAGGTGAAGACGCTGAAATTCGCCGTGGGCGACCTCGTGGACGAGGGCGCCGAGCTTCTGGTTCTGGAGGACGCGTGATGACCCGCCCGGCATCGGTGCGCATCGTCGAGGTAGGGCCGCGCGATGGGCTCCAGAACGAGCCCGGCCTCGTCCCCGTCGCCGCCAAGGTGGCGCTCATCGACGCCCTCGCCGGCGCCGGGCTGACGATGATCGAGAGCGGCTCCTTCGTCTCACCCAAATGGGTGCCGCAGATGGCGGACACGGCGCACGTGCTGGCTGAGATCGATCGGCGCGACGGCGTGCGCTATCCGGTTCTCACCCCCAACCTGAAGGGGCTGGAGCTGGCGCTCGCCTCCGGCGTGGAGGAGGTGGCGGTGTTCGCCGCCGCGTCGGAAGCCTTCAGCCAGAAAAACATCAATTGCTCCATCGCCGAGAGCCTGGAGCGCTTCGCGCCTGTGCTCGACCTCGCGAAGGCGCAAGGCGTGGCGGTGCGCGGCTATGTGAGCTGCGTGCTGGGCTGCCCCTATCAGGGCGAGGTGCCGGTGGCCAAGGTGGTGGAGGTGTCCGAGCGCCTCATCGCCATGGGCTGCTATGAGGTCTCGCTGGGCGACACCATCGGCGTCGGCACCCCGGACAAGGCGAAGGCCATGGCGCGGGCGGTGGCCGGCGTGATCGGGGTGGAGCGCACGGCGCTGCATTTCCACGACACCTACGGGCAGGCGCTGGCCAATGTGCTGGCCTGCCTGGAGCTGGGCATCGCCACGGTGGACGCGGCGGTAGCCGGCCTCGGCGGCTGCCCCTACGCCAAGGGCGCCTCGGGAAATCTCGCCACCGAGGACCTCGTCTACATGCTGGACGGCCTCGGCGTGGACACCGGCGTGGACCTTAACGCCCTCGCGGGCGCCGGCCGCGCCATCACCGCCGCTTTGGGCCGCACGCCCGCCTCGAAGGTGGCACAGGCGCTCGCCGCCAAGGCCGGGTGAGGCGGGACGCAGCCCAGTCCGCAAGGCGGACACGCGTGCGCTTCGCCGTCCTCGTTCGTTCCAAACCACCGCGCGCTCGCCGGTAGCAACCGCGTCATGCCCGGGCTCGTCCCGGGCATCCACGCCGTGCCGCGCGCACAAACTCCCGAACAGGCCACGAAACCCCGCACCCCCTTCCCGAGCCGGACAGGGGGCGCCTCCGCATGCATGCGCCCATGCCATTCCGTTGACGCCCATGAAATCCCATGTTAGCCCATTGTTACCCATGAACACGATGGACGGCCTTCGCCGTCGCGCAGGCGGCTTTGAGCGCTGCCTGCCGGAAGAGAGGGGCACCCGGGCGCCATGGACCGCTTCGTGTCCACCTACACGATGCGGCTCGACGCCAAGGGCCGGGTTTCCATCCCCGCGCCCTTCCGCACGGTGCTGGCCAAGGACGGCACGGACGGCCTCCATTGCCATCCGAGCCTTGCCGAACCCGCGCTGGACGCGGGCGGAAACCGCCTGATCGGCGAGATCGACACGCTGATCGAGAGCTACCCGCCCTATTCCGAGGCGCGCGAGGAGCTGGCCGCCGCCCTCTACGGCACCAGCGAGACCCTGCGCATCGACCCGGAAGGCCGGGTGGTGCTGAGCGATACCTTGAAGGCCCATGCGGCGATCACCGACCAGGTGGCGTTCGTGGGGCTGGGGCACAAATTCCGGATCTGGGAACCGGAGCGGCTGAAGGCGCATCTCGCGGAGGCCACCCAACGGGTGCGCGCGCTGCGCCAGGCCATCGGCTCCCGAGCGGAGAACCCGAGGAGCACCAAGGCATGACGACGGGCCACGGGGTCGGCCCCGCCGACGCCGCTGGCGGACCGGCCCGTCACCTGCCTGTGATGCTCGCCGAGGTTCTCGCGCACCTCGCGCCGAAGGACGCCGGCCGCTATGTGGACGGCACCTTCGGCGCGGGAGGTTACACGCGGGGCATCCTGAACGCCGCCGATTGCCGGGTGCTGGCCATCGACCGCGATCCCACCGCCATCGCCGCGGGCGCGGACCTCGTGGCCGAGGCCGCCGGGCGGCTCAGCCTGGTGAACGACCGCTTCTCCCGGCTCGACGCGGTGGCGCAGGAGCACGATTTCTCGCCCCTCGACGGCGTGGTGCTGGACATCGGCGTCTCCTCCATGCAGCTCGACCAGGCGGAGCGCGGCTTCTCGTTCCGCCGCGACGGCCCCCTCGACATGCGCATGGGCGACACCGGCCCCTCCGCCGCCGACCTCGTGGCGACTTTGGACGAGGTGCAGCTCGCCCATCTCATCTGGAGCCTGGGGGAAGAGCGGCACTCGCGCCCCATCGCCCGCGCCATCGTGAAGGCGCGGGGCGAATCGCCCATCACCCGCACCGCCCAGCTGGCGGAGATCGTGTCCCGCATCGTCTGGCAAAAGCCCGGCGAGATGCACCCGGCGACCCGCACCTTCCAGGCCCTGCGCATCGCCGTGAACGAGGAATTATCCGAGCTAGTGCAAGCCCTTGTGGCGGCCGAGCGGGCGCTTGCCCCGGGCGGGCGGCTGGTGGTGGTCACCTTCCATTCCCTAGAGGACAGGATCGTTAAGACTTTTCTGTCAAACCGGGCAAAGGCACCCTCCGCCTCGCGCCATATGCCACAAGCGGAAGGGCCGGAGCCGTCCTTCCGCCTCGTGGCGAAAGGCGCGGTGGAACCCGGTCCCGACGAAGTAGCAGGCAATCCGCGCGCAAGGTCCGCGAAGCTTCGCGCGGCCGAGCGCACGGAGGCCCCGGCGCATCCGGGCGGTGACCTGATGGGGTTGCTTCCAGCCCCGTCACCGCAACGCCACGGGCGGAGACGCTAGAAGACATGTTCCGGGTCGCCAATGTCGTGATGGTCGTCGCGCTTCTGGTGACCGCCGCGGTGGTCTACCAGCTGAAATACGCGTCCACCGCCGAAGCCGAACGCCTCGCCACCCTGCGCACGCAAATCCGCAAGGAACGCGACTCCATCTCCATGATGCGGGCCGAATGGGCGCGCCGCACCTCGCCCATCTATATCCAGGGCCTTGCCGAGCGACACCTCGACATGAAGCGGCTGGACATCGATTCCATCTCCAGCCTCGACGACCTGCCCGAGAAGCCCGCCAACAGCGCGGACGGCATCGGCGGCCTGCTCGAGGCGCTGGTGGATGCGCCGCTGGTCACCTCTTCCGCGTCGTCGAAGCCGTCGGCCTCGCCCACCGCCCCCACCGGCACGGGCGGCGCCTCGGTGCCGGCCACCTCGGCCCTGCGCCCCGCCACTCCGCCCAAGCCCGCCGCGAGCACCGCGTCGGCGAGCGCGCCGCCCCGGCCGCCCCGCGCGACTGCCCCCATTGTCCAGAATGCCCCCGCTGCGCCGCCTGCGGCCCCTGAGGCCCGTCCCGATCCGGGGCCGGACCTCATCGAAGGGCTCAAGCGCCTGTTCTCCGGGCAACGCTGAAGAGGTCGCCATGGTCGAGAAGACGCCCTTTTCCGCCCGCATCGCCCGTTTCGCCGCCGACACGGCGGCCGCCCTGGGTCCCGAGATCCAGAAGGCCGACGCCGCCTGCGCGGTGCTGCTGGATCATGTCGGCCGCTATGCCGCTGCCGCCGGCCGCGCCCTGCTGCGCGGGCTGCGTCGTGCCGCCATCGCCACCTGGACCCTGGCCTCGGCCATCGCGGTGCGCCTGGGCCATCTCAGCTGGCGCGCCGGCCGGCATGTGGTGCGCGGCCTGTTCGGCCTCGACCGGGGCGACATGGAGACGGTCGCGCGCGGACGCATCAAGCTGATCATGCTCGCCTTCTGCGCGGTGTTCGTCGCCATTGGCGTGCAACTGTCCCACCTCGCCATCATCTCCGATCCCGGCGCCACCCGCGGGCGCAGCTCGGACGCGGTGAGCTCGGCGCGCCCCGACATCATCGACCGCAACGGCGACATCATCGCCATCGACGTGAAGTCGCCGTCCCTGTTCGCCGAGCCACGCCGTCTCATCGATCCCGACGAGGCGCTGGAAGGCCTGCTCAAGGTGCTGCCCGACCTCGACGTGGAGGAGAGCCGCAAGCGGCTGAATTCCGGCAAGGGCTTTGCCTGGCTGAAGCGCGAGATCACTCCGGCGCAGATGCGGGCCATCCACCGCCTCGGCTTGCCGGGCATCGGCTTCCTGAAGGAAAACCGCCGCATCTATCCGGATGGGCCCATCCTGTCCCACGTCATGGGCGGCGTGAACGTGGACAACCAAGGCATCTCGGGCCTCGAAAAATACATCGACGGCCGGGGCCTTGCCGAGCTGCATCAGGCGGGCTTCGCCACCGATCTCCAGCAGGAGCCGGTGGAGCTGTCCATGGACATGCGGGTGCAGCACGCCGTGCGCGACGAGCTGATCCGGGCCAAGAACAAGTTCTCCGCGCTCCACGCCATGGCGGTGGTGACCGAGGTCAACACCGGCGAGATCATCTCCATGGTCTCGCTGCCGGACTTCGACCCCAACGTGCCCGGCAACCCGAAGGACGACGCCTATCTCAACCGGCTCACCACCGGCGTGTTCGAGATGGGCTCCACCTTCAAGGCCCTGTCCTTCGCCATGGCGCTGGATTCCGGCAAGATCGGCCTGAACTCGTCGTTCGACGCCCGCGGCGCCATGCATTTCGGCCGCTTCAAGATTTCCGACTACCACGCGGAAAACCGCGTGCTGACGGTGCCCGAGATCTTCCTGGTCTCATCCAACGTGGGCACGGCGAAGATGGTGCTCTCCCTCGGGGTCGAGGCCCACAAGGCGTTCCTGAAGAAGATGGGCCAGCTCGACCGGTTGCGCACCGAGCTGCCGGAAAGCGCCGAGCCCATCGTGCCCCGGCGCTGGGGCGAACTGAACTCGGCCACCATCGCCTTCGGCCACGGCCTCTCCGTCGCCCCGCTGCAGGCGGTGATGGCGGTGAATTCCATGGTGAACGGCGGCTGGCTCATCACCCCCACCTTCATCAAGCGCACCCCCGAGGAGGCGCAGAAGGTGGCGGTGCGGGTGCTGAAGCCCGAGACCTCGGACAAGATGCGCTACATCATGCGCCTCAACGCCGAGAAGGGCACCGCCACCAAGGCCGAGGTTCCCGGCTATCTGGTGGGCGGCAAGACCGGCACCGCCGAGAAGGTGGTGAACGGGCGCTACGCCAAGAACAAGCTGCTCACCTCCTTCACCGCCGTGTTCCCCATGGACAAGCCGCGCTACCTCATCCTGGTGATGCTGGACGAGCCCAAGGCGACCTCGGAGACCTACGGCTTCGCCACCTCCGGCTGGAACGCAGCGCCCACCGCCGGCAAGATCGTGGAGCGCATCGCGCCCCTCCTGAACATCGCGCCGCGGCAGAACCTGCCCAATGCGGAACAGCTGCTGCGCATGCCGCTCAAGGTCGCCGACCGGCATTGAGGAGCTTCGCTCAAGCGCCGCGCGGGCTTGACCCCTGGTCGGTGAGAAAAGCGCGCCGGCTCTTGGAATAGTCCTCGGCCGCACATGAATACCACCCGCGGGACGCGTCCTCAGGTCGAGGGTGACAACCGGCGCGGGTGGATGCCAAAAGAGGTCCGATGACCAGCCTTTCCCTCGGACAGCTCCTCGACGGCCACGCCCGCATCCTTTCCGCCGGCGCGGGCAACGACCCTGTCTTCGGCCTCTCCGCCGACAGCCGCAGGATCACGCCCGGCGACCTCTTCGTCGCCATCCCCGGCACCCATGCGGACGGCAGCCGCTTCATCGCCGATGCGGTGGCGCGGGGCGCCGGCGCGGTGCTGATGGAGCCCACCGCGCCCCGTCCGGTCCTGCCGCCCCAGGTGGCGCTTGCCTTCTCCCTCGACGTGCGGCGCTCCCTGTCGCTGGCGGCGGCGCGCTTCTATCCGCGCCAGCCGACCACCATCGCGGCGGTGACGGGGACGGCGGGCAAGACCTCCGTCGCCTTCTTCCTGCGGCAGATCTGGGAGCGGCTCGGCCACAAGGCGGCGTATCTCGGCACCATTGGCCTGGTCGCGCCGGACGGCTCCACCTATGGCAGCCTCACCACCCCCGATCCGGTGGAACTGCACGCCACCCTCGACCGCCTCGCCGGCGAGGGCGTGACCCACATGGCGCTGGAGGCTTCCTCCCACGGGCTGGACCAGAAGCGCCTCGACGGCGTGCGCTTCGCCGCCGGCGGCTTCACCAATCTCGGCCGCGACCATCTGGACTATCACCCCACCATCGATGCCTATTTCCGGGCGAAGCTCCGCCTGTTCACCCAGGTGATGCCGGAGGAAGCTACCGCCGTGGCGGTGACGGGCGCGCCGTTCGCTGCCAATGCCCTGGCGTGGGCGCAGACGCGCGGCCTGAAGCTGCTGCCCATCGGCGAGGGACAATCGGGCGGCCTCGACATCTTCGGCACCACCGGGTCCGGCACCGGGCAGAAGGTGATGTTCGCGGACGGCACAAACGCCATCGTGCCGCTGGTGGGCCGCTTCCAGCTCGACAACGCCTTGCTCGCCGCCGGCCTTGCCATCGCCTGCGGGGCGGAGCGCGCGGCGGCGCTCGAGGCCCTCGCCCATCTCACCGGCGTGCCCGGCCGGCTGGAGCGTATCGGCGACGACCCGCGCCGGCCGGTGTTCGTGGACTACGCCCACAAGCCGGAGGCGCTGGCCACCGTGCTCGATACCCTGCGCGCGGCGGTGCCGGGGCGCCTCATGGTGGTGTTCGGCTGTGGCGGCGACCGGGACAAGGGCAAGCGCCCGCTCATGGGCGCCATCGCCGCCTCCAAGGCGGACGTGGTGATCGTCACCGACGATAATCCGCGCAGCGAGGACCCCGCCACCATCCGCGCCGAAATCCTCGAAGGTGCCCACGGGGCCAGGGAAATCGGCGACCGGGCGGAGGCCATCAAGGCGGCCGTGGCGCTGCTCCAGCCTGGGGATGCGCTCATTGTTGCCGGCAAGGGTCACGAAACCGGCCAAATCATCGGCGACCGGACATATCCGTTCTCGGACGCGGCGGAAGTCCTCGCCGCTCTCGGGTCAGGTTCGGCGAATCCGTCTCTCAACTTGGGGTAAGAAGGACGCGTCATCCGATCGCCGCGCGGAGCGGGACGATGGGCGCGAGCTTCGCAGGAGGTAGCGGCATGAACATGAGCGCTGGCATGAGCGGTCGGGTCCTGCACACCGTCGCCGAAATGGTGGAGGCCACGGGTGCCGCCGTGCGCGGCACACCCCGCGATGTCACCGGCATCTCCATCGACAGCCGCACCCTTGTCCCCGGCGACGCCTTCTTCGCCATCACCGGCGAGAACAGCGACGGCCACGCCTATGTGGAGAAGGCCCTCGGCGCCGGCGCGGCCCTGGCCGTCGTCGCCCGCGACAGGGTGGACGGCTTCCCCGACGATGCGCCGCTGCTGGTGGTGGACGACGTGCTCGCCGCCCTCACCGACGTGGCCCGCTCCGCCCGCGCGCGCTCAACGGCGCAGATCGTGGCGGTGACCGGATCGGTGGGCAAGACCACAACCAAGGAGGCCCTGCGCATCGCGCTGGGCGCCGATGGGGAGACCCACGCCTCCGCCGCCTCCTACAACAATCACTGGGGCGTGCCCCTGTCGCTCGCCCGCTTCCCGCGGGAGGCGCGCTACGGCGTGTTCGAGATCGGCATGAACCATCCGGGCGAGATCACGCCCCTGGTGCGGCTGGTGCGCCCGCACGTCGCCATCGTCACCACGGTGGAGCCGGTGCACATCGCCCAGTTCGCCTCCATCGAGGAGATCGCCGACGCCAAGGCGGAGATCTTCGACGGGGTGGAGCCGGGCGGCGCGGCGGTGCTGAACCTGGACAACCCGCTGTTCGACCGCCTGAAGGCGGCGGCCGAGGCGCGCGGCATCTCCCGCATCGTCAGCTTCGGCTCCGGCGAAGGGGCGGACGTGCGGCTCAAGGATGCGGCGCTGAAATCCTACTGCTCGGTCGTGGTGGCGGACGTGATGGGCACGCCGGTCACCTTCAAGGTGGGCATGCCCGGCCGCCACATCGTGCAGAACATGCTGGCGGTGCTCGCCGCCGCCAAGCTCGCCGGCGCCGACATGGCCCTTGCCGCCCTCGCATTGTCGCACCTCAAGCCGCCGCCGGGGCGCGGCGTGCCCCTTCGCCTGCAGGTGAAGAGCGGTCAGGCCACCCTGCTGGACGAGAGCTACAACGCCAATCCCGCCTCCATGCGCGCCGCCCTCGACGTGCTCAGCCGCACCCCGGTGGGGCCGCGCGGCCGACGCATCGCGGTGCTCGGCGACATGCTGGAACTGGGTCCGGACGGGGAGGCGCACCATGCCGGCCTCGCCGAGGCCATCGTCGCGGCCAAGATCGACCAGGTCTATTGCTGCGGCCCCCAGATGCACGCCCTGTGGCAGGCTCTCCCCTCGGATCGGCGGGGCGGCTATGCCATCCACGCCACCCACCTCGAACCCATGGTGGCCGCCGCCATCCGCGCCGGCGACACGCTCATGGTGAAGGGATCCAACGGCAGCCGCATGGGACCCCTGGTCAAGAAACTCGCCGAGCGCTTCCGCGCCGGCGAGGACGCGCTGCTCGAAGGATAATTTTTCAATGCTCCAGTGGCTTGCCGAATTCCACGCGTCGTTCCCCGCCTTCAACGTCTTCCGCTACATCACCTTCCGCACCGGCGGGGCAGTGATGACGGCGCTCTTGTTCGTGTTCCTGTTCGGCCCGGGCATGATCTCCACGCTCCGCCTGAAGCAGGGCAAGGGCCAGCCGATCCGCACCGACGGGCCGCAGTCGCACCTGCTCACCAAGAAGGGCACGCCCACCATGGGCGGGCTCATGATCCTGTCGGGCATCGTGGTCGCCACCCTGTTGTGGGCGAACCTCTCCAATCCCTATGTCTGGGTGGTGCTGCTGGTGACGCTGGGCTTCGGCCTCATCGGCTTCTACGACGACTATCTGAAGGTGACGAAGCAGACCCACAACGGCCTGTCCGGCAAGGCGCGCCTCGGCATCGAGGCGGTGATCGCCGGTGTCGCCGTGGTCATCATCATGACCGTGGGCAAGCCGGGGCTCTCCACCTCGGTAGCCTTCCCCTTCTTCAAGGACCTGCTGCTCAACCTCGGCACCTTCTTCGCCATCTTCGGACTGTTCGTGATCGTGGCGGCGGGCAATGCGGTGAACCTCACCGACGGACTCGACGGCCTGGCCATCGTGCCGGTGATGATCGCGGCGGGCTCGTTCGGCTTCATCGCCTATCTCGCCGGCAACGTGGTGTTCGCCGACTATCTGCAGATCCACTACGTGGCCGGCGTCGGCGAGCTCGCGGTCATCTGCGGGGCGCTGATGGGGGCGGGCCTCGGCTTCCTGTGGTTCAACGCGCCGCCGGCCCAGGTGTTCATGGGCGACACCGGCTCGCTGGCGCTGGGTGGCCTGCTCGGCACGGTGGCGGTGGCGACCAAGCACGAGATCGTGCTGGCGGTCATCGGCGGCCTATTCGTGCTGGAGGCGGTGTCGGTGATCGTGCAGGTGGTGTCGTTCAAGCTCACCGGCAAGCGCGTGTTCAAGATGGCGCCCATCCACCACCATTTCGAGCAGCTCGGCTGGACCGAGCCGCAGGTGGTGATCCGCTTCTGGATCGTCGCCGTGGTGCTGGCGCTGGCTGGACTGGCGACGCTGAAGCTTCGGTGAGGGGCGGCTTCAGCCCGACGAAAAAAGGCCCGCGGGAGGATCTCCCCGGGCCTTTTTCATGGCCGCAGGCTGGCCCTCACTCCCGCCCGCACGTCCTGACCCCGAACGGCACATAGGCCGGGCAGAAGCGGAAGATGGCGGTGAGTAGCATGCCGAGGCCCCAGGCGCCGATCAGCCAGCCCCAGTTGCCGAGCCCCGCCAGCGCCGGGATCGAAGGCGCCACGAACGGCACCAGGATCAGCACCACTCCGAAGACGAACCGCAGCACGCGGTCTATTCCACCCACATTGGCCATGCCCACCTCCTGCGTCCCGAGCGGCAGCACGGTCTCGCCTGTTGATCAGAGATACGGATTTGCCGTTCAGGCAGATCCTCCCGAACCGATCCGGCTCCCCTCGTTCAACATTCAATGTTCCGAATGTTGTCGGCGGTCAACCACGGGATTTCCCGTAAGACTTCTGTGGTTGCGAAAGGCATTCGCACTTTTGGCCGTCTTGCTCTAGACGGAAATGAGACGACCATTGCCGCACCGGAATTTTCGCAAAGCCATGATCCCCGTCACCGTCTTCAAGGACCGGACCGTCGCCCTTTTCGGGCTCGGCGGCTCCGGGCTCGCCACCGCCGAAGCGCTCAAGGCCGGCGGCGCCCATGTCGTCGCTTTCGACGATGCCGAACCCTCCCGCCGCAAGGCCGGCGAGGCCGGCATCCTCGTCCAGGACCTGAGGTCCATCGACTGGACGATCGTGGCCGCCCTCGTGCTCTCGCCCGGCGTGCCGCTCACCCATCCGCAGCCGCACTGGTCGGTGAAGCTGGCGCGTGACGCCGGCGCGGAAGTGATCGGCGACATCGAGCTGTTCTGCCGGGAGCGGCACGCCATCGCCCGGCGCTCGCCCTTCATCGCCATCACCGGCACCAACGGCAAGTCCACCACCACGGCCCTCATCACCCACATCCTGCGGGTGGCCGGGCGCGACGTGCAGATGGGCGGCAATATCGGCACCGCCATCCTCTCCCTCGCCCCGCCCAAGCCGGGCCGGGTGCATGTGGTGGAGTGCTCGTCCTACCAGATCGACCTCGCCCCCAGCCTCGACCCTTCCGTGGGCGTGATGCTGAACGTCACCCCCGACCATCTCGACCGGCACGGCACGCTGGAGCAGTACGCGGCGGTCAAGGAACGCCTCGTCACCGGCGTCGAGGGCGGCGGCGCTGCCGTGGTGGGGGTGGACGACGATTTCTCCGCCGCCATGGCCGACCGGGCGGAGCAGTCGGGCAAGTATGTGGTTCGCATCTCGGTGAAGCGCCCCCTGCCCGACGGCGTCTGGCTCGATGGCGAGACACTGGTGGCATCCGAAGGCGGGGCCGAGCGCTTCCGCCTGCCGCTCGGCGGCATCGGCTCCCTGCGCGGCACGCACAATGCGCAGAACGCAGCCGCGGCGTTTGCCGCCTGCCGCGGCGTGGGGGTCGCGCCCGAGATCATCACCATCGCCATGAAGCGCTTCCCCGGCCTTGCCCACCGCATGGAAGAGGTGGGGAACAAGGGGCCGGTCCTCTTCGTCAACGATTCCAAGGCCACCAATGCGGACGCCGCCGAGCGGGCACTGGCAAGCTTCACCGACATCTTCTGGATCGCCGGCGGCAAGCCCAAGGCGGGCGGCATCGCCCCGCTGGCGCCGTTCTTCGATCGTGTCGCCAAGGCCTATCTGATCGGCGAGGCGGCCGCGGATTTCGCCGCGACCCTGGGCGGCACGGTGGCCCACGAGATCGTCGGCACCCTCGACAAGGCGGTGGAAGCCGCCACGCGGGACGCCGAGGCCTCCGGGCTGAAGGAGCCGGTGGTGCTGCTGTCGCCGGCCTGCGCCAGCTTCGACCAGTTCCCCAATTTCGAGGTGCGCGGCGACGCCTTCCGCGAGTTGGTGCGGCAGGTGCCGGGGGTGGAGGCGCGCACGCGCTCCACCACGCCGGTGGCCCAGAAGGAGCAGCCGAAAGGCGGGCATCCGGGCGGACATCCCGGAGGTCATCCCGGTGGCGCGCCCCATGGCATGGGTGGCGGACACCCTCACGGCATGGGCAACCCCCATGGCAGCGGCCATCCCGGCAAGGGGCACCCCTGATCGGGCTTTGAGGGGAGGCCTTCCGGCTGGAGCCGACGGCGCCCCTCGCCAGCACTCGTATTAAGCCCCGGCGCCTGCCCCCTCCCCTCTTCCGTCGGGACACGATGGTTGCACGGCGCGTCTTTTCGAACTGAGACCGGCCACCCCCACCGGTCACCCCCAGCGACCCGCCCTTGTGGTCCGCCTTTCGTCGTGGCACTTGTGCGCTGCACAAGAGAAAGACGACTTATGGCCGAGCGCTCCGACAGCACGCAGAGGACACACCCCCACGCACCGCCTCTGGTGTCCGGCCTGTCCGCCTACGCGGGCCAGTACGATCTCATCCTCTGCGACGTGTGGGGCGTGCTGCATAACGGCGTCGCCGCCTTCGAAAGCGCCCATGACGCCCTGACCCGTGCCCGCGCCGGCGGGGCCAGCGTGATCCTCGTCTCCAACGCGCCGCGGCCCAACCGCTTCGTCATGGAGATGCTGGACGGCTTCGGCGTGCCGCGCACCGCCTATGATGGCATCGTCACCTCCGGCGATGTCACCCGCGAGATGCTGGCCGCCCGCAGCGGCGCGCGCACCTATCACCTGGGCCCCGAGCGGGACCTGAGCCTGTTCCAGGGGCTGGACCTCACCCTCACCGACCTTGCCGGCGCCGACCTGGTCGTGGTCACCGGCCTGTTCAACGACGACGTGGAAACCCCGGACGATTACGCCGAAGCGCTCAAGGCCATGAAGGCCCGCGACCTGCCGATGATCTGCGCCAATCCGGACCTCGTGGTGGAGCGGGGCGACCAGCTCATCTTCTGCTCCGGCGCCATCGCCAAGGCCTATGAGGAGCTGGACGGCAAGGCCATCTGGTGCGGCAAGCCCTACCGGCCCATCTACGACACCGCCTTCGCCCATGCCGAGGTGATCCGCGGCGGCGCCATCGAGCGCGCCCGCGTGCTCGGCATCGGCGATGCCCTGCGCACCGACATCGCCGGCGCCAACGATGCCGGCTTCGACAGCCTGTTCATCTCCGGCGGCATCCATGCCCAGGAGCTGAAATCGGTCGACGGCGCCATCCCGGACACCGAAAGCCTTGCCGAGCTGTTCACCGGTCATGCCCATCCGCGGGGCGTCATGCCTCGCCTCGCCTGGTAAGGCGCCCTTGACGCCTCCCGGCGCCTAGAGCACCTATCACCGTCGCCGCTGGCGCGCCGGGTGCCGCCCGGTTTCGCCGAATGACGAAAAGACAAGGCAAGGCCGCAGCCCGCCGATGACAGGTGATCTCTCCTCCGACTTTCTCCTGGTGCGCGGCAACGCACAGCTTCCGCCCGCTTTGGCGAGGCCGGTGGTGGCCATCGGCAATTTCGACGGGGTGCATCGCGGCCACCGGGCCGTGTTCGACACCGCCCGCGCCATGGCCGCCGAGGCCGGCGTGCCGGCCATCGCCGTCACCTTCGAACCCCATCCACGCACCTTCTTCAATCCGGCCTCGGCGCCGTTCCGCCTCACCCCCGAGGCGCGCAAGCTGCGCCACATCGCCGAAAGCGGGCTGCAAGGCGCCGTCGTGCTGCCCTTCGACGCCCAGCTCGCCGCCATGGAGGCGGAGGATTTCGTGCGCGAGATCCTGGTGGGCCGCTACAATGTCACCGGCGTGGCGGTGGGCTTCGACTTCCATTTCGGCCGCGCCCGCGCCGGCTCCCCGGCTTTCCTTGAGGAGGCGGGGCGGCGGCACGGCTTCAACGTCACGGTGGTGCCCCCCATGCGGGACGAGGACGACGCCATCTCCTCCACCGCCATCCGCAGCGCGCTGGCCTCCGGGCAGGTGGGCCATGCGGCGCACATGCTGGGCCGGCCGTTCGCGGTAGCGGCGGAAGTCCTGCACGGCGACAAGCGCGGCCGCACCATCGGCTTTCCCACCGCCAACCTCGCCCTCGCCGAGGACATGGAGCTGGCCTTCGGCATCTATGCGGTGCGCGCGCTGACGCCGCTGGGCCGCTTCGACGGGGTGGCCAATTACGGCCGCCGGCCCACCTTCGACAATGGCCGCCCGCTGCTGGAAGTGCACCTGTTCGATTTTTCCGGCGATCTCTACGGCGCCACGCTGGAAGTGGAATTCCACGCCTATCTGCGGCCGGAGCTGAAGTTCGACGGCATTGACGCCCTCATCGCCCAGATCGCGGCCGATGCGCGGCAGGCCCGCGACGTTCTCGCCCGGATTTGAGCGCGCCCGGCGCCACCGTGCGATCTGAGTTAGCCGCACCTTAACCGACACGGCCCCATTCTCGCGGCAACCATGATCGCCGCGAGAAAAGACCGCTCCGCCGTGCCAGCCTCCCCCGTCGCGCCTCCCGAGGACCGCCGCTCGCCCTTCATCCGCCTCGCCGACCTGTTGGCGGGGATCGATCCCGGCCGCCAGCCTTTGAGCGCGGCCGTGGGCGAGCCGCAACATGCCATGCCGGATTTCGTCGGCCCGGTGCTGGCGCAGGCGCTGCCCGGCTTCGGCCGCTATCCCCGCGCCGAGGGCACCCCCACCTTCCGCGCCGCCGCCGCCCGCTGGCTGGCGCAGCGCTACGCCCTCGCCCGCCCCATCGATGCCGACCGCGAGGTGCTGGCGCTCAACGGGTCGCGCGAGGGCCTGTTCTCCGCCGCCATCGTGGCGCGGCGGCTGACCGATCCCAAGAAGGGCGCCAAGGGCCGCCCCGCCATGCTGCTGCCCAACCCCTTCTATGCCGCCTATGCCGCCGGCGCGGAGGCGGCAGGCTGCGAGGCGGTGGTGGTGCCCACCTCCCGCGACAGCGGCTGGCTGCCCGACCTCGACGCCCTCGACACCGAGCTGCTGGAGCGCACGGTGGCGCTCTACATCGCCTCGCCCGCCAATCCGCAGGGCTCCATCGCTTCCGCCGCCTATCTCGGCCGGGCGCTGGAGCTGGCGCGACGCCACGGGGCGTTCCTGTTCTCGGACGAGTGCTATTCGGAAATCTATCTGGGCGCGGAAAAGCCCGCCGGCATCCTGGAAGTGGCGGGCGGCGACTTCAGCCGGGCGGTGGCCTTCAACTCCCTGTCGAAGCGCTCGTCTTTGCCCGGCCTGCGCTGCGGCTTCTGCGCCGGCGACCCGGCCTTCCTGAAGGATTTCCTCGCCTTCCGCTGGGTCGCGGCGCCGCAGGTGCCGGAGCCGTTGCAGGCGGTGGCGGTGGCGGCGCTGGAGGACGAGGCCCATGTGACCGCCTCCCGCGACCTCTACCGCGCCAAGTTCGACCTCGCCGACCGCATGCTCGAAGGCCGCCTGGGCTATGAGCGGCCGGGCGGCGGCTTCTTCCTGTGGCTCGATGTGTCGCACCTCGCCTCCGACACCCTTTCGGGGGGCGAGGCGGCGGCGGTGAAGCTGTGGCGCGAACAGGGCCTGCGCACGGTTCCCGGCGGCTACCTCGCCCGCCGCGACCTGACCGGAGCTAACCCCGCCGCGAACTTCCTGCGCGTCGCCTTGGTCCAGGATCTTCCCACCTGCGAGGAGGTGCTGACCCGCCTCGTCGCCGCCCTCACCTGAAGGAGAGCAGCGCCGATGCCGAGGGCCAGAAGCCGTTCCTCCACCGCCGATGCCGTGCTGAACACCCGCATGCCGCCTGCCGCCCCACGCTTCGACCTCATCCCCGAGGGCGTGCGGCTCGCCGTGCGGCGGCGCGGCCGCGAGATCGTCGGCACCAGCCTGATCATCGCGACACTGACGTCTTTCGTCGCGCTGGGCTCCTGGTCGGCCTCGGATCCCAGCCTGTCCAACGCCACCCATGCCCCGGTCACCAATTTGCTGGGCTGGCCCGGCGCGGTGGTGGCGGACCTGCTGGTGCAGCTGTTCGGCCTTGCCGCCCTCGCGGTGCTGCTGCCGCCGCTCTATTACGGCTGGCGGCTGGTGACCCACCGCCCCTTCAGCCGCGAGCGCATGCGCACCACCTGCTGGCTCATCGGCGTGCTGGGGGCCACCGCCTTCCTCGGTGCCCTGCCCCGTCCCGACACCTGGCCCGGCCTCACCGGCATGGGCGGGGCGCTGGGCGACCTGTTTCCCCGGGCCCTGGGCGTGGTTCGCGGCACAGCGGCCTCCATCATCGATGCGCTGGTGATCGGCGCGGCGGGCCTTGCCTTCGGCACCACCGGCCTGTTCTTCGCGGTGAGCGGGGGACGGCGCACGCCGCTCAGGGTCGCCCCCGACACCGAGCTGCCCGGCGAGATGGGCGACGAGGATGAGGAGGACGATGGCGCCGCCGTGTCCCTCGGCGCGCTCACCCACACGCTTCTGTCCTGGAAGGCACGCCTGAACGTCGCCGGCCTCCTCGGCCACAAGCGCGAAGCGGCGCCCCGTGGCGCGGACGCGGCCGGCCCGGTGGCGCGGCGCGGCGGCGAGCGCATGGAACCCCGCATCGGCGGCGCCGGTACGGCCCTGGAACCGAAAGCCGAGGCCGCGCAGGATCTCGGCACCAGCGAGCCGCGCGGCCGCTCCGCAAAGCGCGATACCGGCGGACGACGCGGGTCCCGCAGGGGCGGCTACCAGCACCCGGCCCTCGATCTCCTGACCCCGGCGGTGCAGACCAAGGCCCCGGCCATGAGCCCGGAGGCCCTGGCCGACACCGCCAAGGAACTGAAGGGCACGCTGGAGGATTTCGGCGTGCGCGGCGAGATCGGCCAGGTGCGCCCCGGCCCCGTGGTCACCCTCTACGAGCTGGAGCCCGCGCCGGGCATCAAGTCCTCCCGCGTCATCGGCCTTGCCGACGACATCGCCCGTTCCATGAGCGCGGTGTCGGCGCGCGTGGCGGTGGTTCCCGGCCGCAACGCCATCGGCATCGAGCTGCCCAACCAGAAGCGCGAGAAGGTGCTGCTGCGCGAGTTGCTCGCCACCAAGGATTTCGGCGATTCCGGCCACAAGCTCGCCATCGCGCTCGGCAAGACCATCGGCGGCGATCCGGTGATCGTGGACCTCGCCCGCATGCCCCACCTGCTGGTGGCCGGCACCACCGGCTCCGGCAAGTCGGTGGCCATCAATACCATGATCTTGTCCCTGCTCTACCGGCTGAAGCCGGAGCAGTGCCGGCTGATCATGGTGGACCCCAAGATGCTGGAGCTCTCCGTCTATGACGGCATCCCGCACCTGCTCGCCCCCGTGGTCACCGATCCCAAGAAGGCGGTGGTGGCGCTCAAGTGGGCGGTGAAGGAGATGGAAGACCGCTACAAGAAGATGTCGAAGCTGGGCGTGCGCAACATCGACGGCTTCAACGCGCGGGTAAAGGATTCCACCGACAAGGGCGAGACTTTGGCCCGCACCGTGCAGACCGGCTTCGACCACGACACGGGCGAGGCCATCTACGAGCGCGAGGAGATGAACCTCGAGCCCCTGCCCTATATCGTCGTCATCGTCGACGAGATGGCCGATTTGATGCTGGTGGCCGGCAAGGACATCGAAGGCGCCATCCAGCGCCTCGCCCAGATGGCGCGCGCGGCGGGCATCCATCTGGTGATGGCCACCCAGCGCCCCTCGGTGGATGTCATCACCGGCACCATCAAGGCCAATTTCCCCACCCGCATCTCGTTCCAGGTCACCTCCAAGATCGACAGCCGCACCATCCTCGGCGAGATGGGCGCCGAGCAGTTGCTCGGCCAGGGCGACATGCTCTACATGGCCGGCGGCGGGCGCATCTCCCGCGTGCACGGCCCCTTCGTCTCCGACGAGGAGGTGGAGAGCGTGGTGAAGCACCTCAAGGCCCAGGGCGTGCCCTCCTATGTGGAGGCGGTGACCGCCGAAACCGACGAGGAAGACGCGGACGGCGCGGTGTTCGACAAGGGCGGCTTCGGCGAGGAGGGGCAGGACCTCTATTCGCAGGCGGTCGCCGTGGTCATGCGCGACCGCAAATGCTCCACCTCCTACATCCAGCGCCGGCTGCAAATCGGCTACAACCGCGCCGCCTCGCTGGTGGAGCGCATGGAGAAGGAAGGCCTTGTCGCCGCCCCCAACCACGCCGGCAAGCGCGAAATCCTGATGCCGGAAGAGGCGGCGGAGTAAAACCCCCTCGGCACCGGTCAAAGACCGGGGCAGTTGGTATAAATCCCTCGCGCTCTACACTCGGTGCCGGCAGCGGCATTCGCCGGTTCAACTATACCATCGACCTCGGCCTTCGACCGATGCCGAGGGGTTACGCTCAATCGCCGCGCGGGCTTGACCAATGGTCCATGAGACAAGCTCACCGCCCGTTGGGTATTGCGCACGCAATGCCAGGCCACAGGATCGCCATACGCCTTGGGCAGGGTCTATATTGACCTTATGTACTTCCGATCAGCCTGCGCCGGGGCGGGGTCGGAACCAGTTCCAGGGTTACGCACTTCCCGTCCCGAACGCCGCGCGCCAGAGACCCTCAATGATGCCGAGCCGCCCACCCGCCTCGTCCCGCGTCCGCCGCTGCCTGTCGCCGTTCGCGCGCAGCTTCGCCAACGCAGGCTGCCTGGCCGCGACCCTGGCCGCGACCTTCGCCGTGCTGTCGGGCGCCGTCGCCTCGGCCCAGACCATCCTGCCCCCCGGCGACCTGATGAAGCCCCAAGCCAAGCAGAGCGCGCCCAACGCCGCCCCCCTGCCGGCGCAGAAGCCCGGCGCGCCCTCTTTCTCGGTCGCCCAGGGGACGGCCCAGGCGGCAGGGCCGCAGGTGCAGGCGGCCGCCGCCAACCCGGACGGACGGGCGCCCCGCGCCACTGTCGATCGGGTCACCAATTACTACAATTCGGTACAGTCGCTGACTGGCAACTTCACCCAGATCGACCCGGACGGCACCCGCCGCACTGGCGATGTCTACATGCAGAAGCCCGGCCGCGTGCGCTTCGAATATGATGCGCCGAGCCCGGTGGAGCTGATCGCCAACGGCCAGTCGGTGGCGGTGCGCGACCGCAAGCTGAACACCCAGGACATCACGCCCCTGTCGCAGACGCCCCTGCGCTTCCTTCTGGCCGAGCGCATCGACCTTGCCACCGACCCGCACGTGGCCGGCGTGTTCCAGGACGACAAGTTCATCTCGGTGATCATCCAGGAGCAGGTGCCCATGATGGGGACCTATCGCCTGCTCATCCTGTTCGACGCCAAGACCTCGGCCCTGAAACAGTGGATCATCACCGATCCGCAGGGCTACGACACCCAGGTGACCCTTTCCAACGTGCAGGTGAACAAGAAGCCCGACCCGAAGCTGTTCGTGATCAATTTCGAGCGGATGCTTCAGTAACAAAAGGCGATGGGACCCGGTTCAGCTGTTCACATCTGCGTGCGGGCGCGGATGGCGGCGGACAAGGTGCCCTCGTCCAGATAGTCGAGCTCGCCGCCCACCGGCACGCCCTGGGCGAGGCGGGTGACCCGCACATGGGCCTCCCGCAGCAGATCGGTGATGTAATGGGCGGTGGTCTGGCCGTCCACGGTGGCGCCGAGGGCCAGGATGACCTCCCCCACCTCGTCTTCATGCACCCGCGTGACCAATTTCGCGAGGTTGAGGTCTTCCGGCCCCACCCCGTCGAGGGGCGAGAGCACACCACCGAGCACGTGATAGGGCGCATTCAGCACGCCCGCCCGTTCCAGCGCCCACAGGTCGCCCACGTCCGCCACCACCACCAGGGTGCGCCGGTCGCGCGACGTGTCCGTGCAGATGGTACAGGGGTCGCACACATCCACATTGCCGCAGCGGCGGCATTCCACGATCTTGCCCAGCGCGTCCGTCATGGCGGCGGCGAGCGGTGCCATCAGCGCCTCGCGCTTCTTGATGAGGTGCAGCGCCACCCGGCGCGCCGAGCGCGGGCCCAGCCCCGGAAGGCGGGCGATGAGCTGGATCAGGCGCTCGATCTCGGGACCGGCGACGGCGCGGGGCATGAGGTCTCCTGGAACAGGTTCGGTCGGATCGCAATCGGGCAGCCAGCCGCTCTCTTGCGTCAAGTTGCTGGCGCCGGTCTACTACAGACTTGGCGCACGCTGAACAAAGACGCCAACAGCGGCGCGGATTGAGCGAAACCCGCTCGGCATCGGGCGAAGACCGAGGCCGATGGTATAAGTGCTTCCGGCGCGCCGGAACATATCCGGCCCCTGTGGAACCTGTGCTGCCACAAGACCCGCAATACGCCAACACGCCCCCGAAAGGCCAACACGGCCGCCGATCCGCGCGCGCTCAGGTCACGCGGCCTGCCGGCGCGCGCCAGTGCAACGCGACATGCAGACCTGTACCGCAGAGACATCGCGCACTGCGTGGTCTACAGCTTTGCCGTACGCGCCTCTTCTTTGCGGCCGGATCTCGGCAGGTCATGCCCGCCTGAAGGTTTGCCCACATCGCATTGCGACCGAAAGTTGCGCACCGTGACGCGCTGTACTTCCTCACAGGAAACAAGAAGAAGCGCCGTCTGGAAGGCCTGAGCACCATCTCGCGGGCGACCGCTCCAAGGCGCGATGCGGATGCCGGACGCCAACACTTCCCCGCCCCGATGTTTTCATCTGAGAAGGGGGCGATTCGCTGATGTCCCAAGGATCAAATGCGGCCTTTCCGTGCCTCTCGCCACGCCCGATGGCAGGCGCAAACCCGCATTATTGCTCGATCTTCAAGAGTTTTCACAGGCAGGATTGTATTTCTTCCGGCTGGTGCTATAGATTATTTGCGAAAAGTTCAGAAGCCGATGTGGTGCTCGAGCACGCGCGGATCAGCTTGCGGTGCAAGCTGATCGGAGAACGCGTTCTCGCTTCTTAAAGTTAGAACGCGATCCGATCAGATTGAGCCCCTCTGATTGGATCGCGTTCTGGCCCGAGGGCGGTGCTCCCGCAACGCCCATCGCCACGAACAAACAGAAAGGGACCCCACGTGAGCGACTCCGACTCCAATTCCACATCGCCGAGCTACATCGACTTCGCCACTGAAATTGTCGCTGCCTACGTGAGCAACAACAGTGTTTCGGCGACCGAGCTGCCGGCTCTCATCGAATCCGTCTACCGCGCCCTCGGCCAGCTCGGCACCCCGGCCGCGCCCGTGGTGGAAGAGCAGAAGCCCGCCGTGCCGGTGAAGAAGTCGGTGACCCCCGAATACATCATCTGCCTGGAAGACGGGAAGAAGTTCAAGTCGCTGAAGCGTCACCTGCGCACCAGCTACGGCATGACCCCCGAAGTCTACCGCGAGAAGTGGGGCCTGCCGAAGGACTATCCCATGGTCGCCCCGGCCTATGCTGCCGCCCGCTCCGAGCTGGCCAAGAACATGGGCCTCGGCCAGACCCGCAAGAAGGCGCCCGTCGCCCCGGCCAAGAAGCCCGCCCGCCGCGCCAAGGCCGCGGCCTGATCCAAAAAAGCGGCCGCGCCCGGGGCAATCCCGGCGCGGCCCTTTATTGACGGACAGCACCCTTTCGCTGTCCTATTTCTATATTCGAGAGAAAAACTCAGTCGAGCCCGAGGCGTCGACAGACTTCATCGAGTTGATCGAGGCTCTTGTAGCGGATACGCAATTCGCCCGCCTCGCCCTTGCCCTCGATGTCCACACTGAGACCCAGCACATCCCCGAGACGCTTTTCCAGTGCCCGGCTGTCCGCGCTCTTGCGCTCAGGCGCACCGCCCTTGCTCGCCTTCCCCGTCGGCGCCACCTGGCCCTTCACCGGCGCCGCGGTGAGCGCGGTGCGGGCCTTGGACAGGGCCTCCACGTCGCGCACGGTCAGCCCCTTCTCCACCACGTCCTTCGCCATGCGCTCGGGATCGGCGCAGGCCAGCAGCGCGCGGGCGTGGCCGGCGCTCAGGCGCCCGTCGGCGAGATAGGTCTTCACCCCGGCCGGCAGCTTCAGCAGGCGCAGGGTGTTGGCGATATGGCTGCGGCTCTTGCCGATGATACGGGCCAAGTCATTCTGATTGTAGTCGAATTCCCCCATGAGGGACTCATAGCCCTGGGCCTCTTCCACCGGGTTGAGGTCGGCGCGCTGCACGTTCTCGATGATGGCGACTTCCAGCGCCTCCCGGTCGGACAGCTCCAGCACCACCACCGGTACTTCGTGCAACGCCGCGCGCTGGGCCGCGCGCCAGCGCCGCTCGCCGGCGACGATCTCGAAGCTGTCGCTGCCGTTCAACTGGCGCACCACGATGGGCTGGATGATGCCTTTTTCGCGGATGGAGGCGGTGAGGTCTTCCAGCCCCTCCTCCAGGAAGGTGCGGCGCGGGTTGCGCGGATTGGGCCGCACATGCTCGATGGGCACCCGGCGCGGCCCGCCGCGCCCTGCCCCCGATCGCGCCGCCGGGGCCGCCTGAGGCTCCATCTCCCCGATGAGCGCCGCAAGACCGCGGCCGAGCCGCGAGCGCTGTTCATCCGCCATGACCGTGTCCCGTTCCCTTAAGCACGCGGCGATCAGGCCGCAGCATCCGCCCGCGCCGCGCGCTCGCGCTGGATCACCTCCGAGGCGAGGCGCAGATAAGCTTGTGATCCCACACACTTGAGATCATAGAGCAGCACCGGCTTGCCATAGGACGGCGCCTCCGACACCCGCACATTGCGCGGGATCACGGTCTCATAGACCTTGTCGCCCATGAATTGGCGCACGTCCTGCACCACCTGCTCGGACAGGTTGTTGCGGCCGTCATACATGGTCAGCACGATGCCGTGGATGGTGAGTGCCGGATTGAGGCTGACCCGCACCTGCTCCACCGTCTTCAGCAGCTGGGACAGGCCCTCCAGCGCGAAAAACTCGCACTGCAGCGGCACCACGATGGCGTCCGCCGCCGCCATGGCGTTCACCGTCAGCAGCGAGAGCGAGGGCGGGCAGTCCACCAGCACATAGGTGAAGCGGGGCGCGGCGCTGTCCGCCGCCAGCGCCTTCAGCGCGCTGCGCAGCCGGAAGGCCCGGTCGCGCTCGGCCGCGATCTCCAGCTCCAGGCCCGACAGGTCGAGGGTGGAGGGCGCCACATAAAGCTGCGGCACGCCGGTTTCCATCACCGTCTCGCGCATGCTGGCCTCGCCGGTCAGCACGTCATAGGTGGAGAGGTTGCGCGAGCGGCGCTCGATGCCGAGGCCGGTGGAGGCATTGCCCTGGGGGTCGAGATCCACCACCAGCACCGTCTCGCCGATGGCGGCGAGGGCCGTGCCCAGGTTGATGGCCGTGGTGGTCTTGCCCACCCCGCCCTTCTGGTTGGCAAGGGCGAGCACGCGCGGCGCGGCGGGGGTGCCACCGGCGGGGGAAGGGGTCTCTTGATCGATCATGGCGCCTTCATCCTCGACGCGTCGCATTCGGGCGGCCCGCCACCGGCATCCGGCTCCCCGGGGGAGCGCGCGCCGGACTGGGGTTCGATGGTGTCGGTCCCGCGCCTGGCGCCCATTACCAGGAGGATCCGGCCTTCGGGATCGCTCGTACTGGGGCGCAGGTCACAGTCGAGTGTCCAGCTTCTTGCCGCGTCGGTCAATTCGCGTTCCGCATCGCGGCCCTTGGGAAATAGGCCAATGGCCCCTGCGGCGAGGAAGGGCGCGGCCAGATCCAATAGTTTCGGCAAAGGCGCCAGCGCGCGGGCGGAGACCACATCCGTCCCCGGCGCCAGCAGTTGCGCCACCTGCTCGATGCGCGCGGCATGAACGGTGACAGGCAGTTGCGCCACCCGCGCCGCTTCCCGCAGGAAGGCGGCCTTGCGGGTGTCGCTTTCCACAAGATGCATGTGGGCGCCGTCGCGCTCCGCCAGCACAGCAGCCACCACCAGGCCGGGAAAGCCGCCGCCGGACCCCAGATCCACCCAGCGCAAGGGCGTCTGCGGAACATGGTGAACGAGCTGGAGCGAATCACCCATGTGCCGCGCCCACAGATCGGGCAGGGTGGCGGGGGCGACGAGGTTGATGGTCTTCTGCCACTTCACCAGCAGATCGGCGATGATGGTGAGCCGGCCCAGTGTTTCACGTGAAACCATGGCCGCTATGGCCTCGCGCGCCGCGCTCCCGCTTTCCCGCTTGCCGCCCTTCATCGGGTCCCTTGCTCCGCCGCCACTATCCCCATGATCCACAGGCCAGCCATCAACAGGCCGCCCCGGCCCGTCGCGCATGGGTGGCGAGCAAGGCGAGTGCCGCCGGGGTCATGCCCTCCATGCGCCCCGCCTGCCCCACCGTGCGCGGGCGGATGCGGGCGAGCTTCTGCTTCAGTTCGTTGGAGAGGCCCGGCAGGTCGGCGTAAGGCAGGTCCTCAGGCAGGTTGAGCTGCTCGTCCCGACGCAGCATGGAAATGTCCGCCGCCTGCCGGTTGAGATAGACGGCGTACTTGGCGTCGATCTCAACCTGCTCCGCCACCGCCGTGTCGAGCTCGGCCAGTTCCGGCCAGATGGCGCCAAGGCGCGCCACATCGATGTCCGGATAAGCCAGGAGATCGAAGGCCGTGCGCCGCTGGCCGTCGCGATTGACGCTGAGGCCGTGCCGCGCCCCTTCCGTCGGCGTCAGGCTGAGGCTTTCCGCCAGCGCCCGCGCTTCGTCCAGCGCCGCGCTGCGACGGGCGAAATGGGCCGAGCGCTCGGCGCCCACGAGGCCGAGGGCTTCACCCCGCCGGGTGAGGCGCTGGTCCGCATTGTCGGCGCGGAGCGTCAGGCGATATTCGGCGCGGGAGGTGAACATGCGATAGGGCTCGCTCACCCCGCGTGTGACGAGATCGTCCACCATCACCCCGAGATAGGCCTCCGCCCGGTCAAAGATCGTCCCGTCCGCCCCGCCGGCGCGCCGCGCCGCGTTGAGGCCGGCCAGCAGCCCCTGGGCCCCGGCTTCCTCATAGCCGGTGGTGCCGTTGATCTGGCCGGCGAGGAACAGCCCGTTGACGCGCTTGGCCTCCAGCGTGGGGGAGAGCTCGCGCGGATCCACATGGTCGTACTCGATGGCATAGCCCGGCCGCAGCACCTCTACCTGCTCCAGCCCCGGAATGGTGCGCAGGAAGGCGGTCTGCACCTCGGCGGGCAGGGAGGTGGACAGGCCGTTGGGATAAACGGTGGGATCGTCGAGCCCCTCGGGCTCCAGGAAGATCTGGTGGCCGTCGCGATCGCCGAAGCGAACGATCTTGTCCTCGATGGACGGGCAATAGCGCGGGCCGCTGCTCTCGATGCGGCCGGAATACATGGCCGAGCGGGAGAGGTTGGCCCGGATCAGGTCGTGGGTCGCATCCGTGGTGCGGGTGATGCCGCACTCTACCTGCGGGTTGGGCAGGAAAGTGGTGAGGGCCGAGAACGGCTCGGGCCGATCATCCCCGGGCTGCATCTCCAGGCTCGTCCAATCGATGGTGCGACCATCGAGGCGGGCGGGCGTGCCGGTCTTCAGCCGGCCGAGGGCAAAGCCGAGGCGGGCGAGGGCAGGGGAGAGGCCGAGCGCCGGCTTCTCGCCCATGCGCCCGGCAGGATAGCTCACCTCGCCCATATGGATGAGGCCGTTGAGAAAGGTACCGGTGGTGAGCACCACCGCGCCGCAGGACAGATCGCGCCCATCGGCAAGGCGCACGCCGGTGATGCGGCCGCCGGCGACCAGCAGATCGTCCGCCTCGCCCTCGACGATGGCGAGGCCCTCCTGCGCGGCCAACGCCGCCTGCATGGCGCGGGCATAGAGCTTGCGGTCGGCCTGGGCGCGCGGCCCGCGCACGGCGGGACCCTTGCGGCGGTTTAGCACGCGGAACTGGATGCCACCCTGGTCCGCCACCCGGCCCATGAGGCCGTCCAGCGCATCGATCTCCCGCACCAGGTGGCCCTTGCCCAGCCCGCCGATGGCGGGATTGCAGGACATGGCGCCGATGGTGGCACCGGAATGGGTGAGCAGCGCCGTGCGCGCGCCGGTGCGTGCGGACGCAGCGGCGGCCTCGCAGCCCGCATGGCCACCGCCCACCACGATCACGTCGAAGGCATTCGCTGACAGGGTTTGGGTCATTCTTATCCGGGGCAGAAAGGCGGCCCGCGCCGCCCCTTCTGGAAACGCCCTCTTTCCGGCGCCGTCAAGGCCGCAGCCCCGGATGTTTCACGTGAAACACGTTCCGGAGCGAGCGCGCGCCTCATTTTCCGATGCAGAAGGTACTGAACAGGGCGTCCAGCACATCCTCCACATCCACCCGGCCGATAAGCTGGTCCAGCGCCCGCACCGCCAGGCGCACATCCTCGGCGCGCAATTCCTCGTGGCCCCCGAAGTCGCCCAGCGCCCGTTCCAGATGGAGCGTGGCGATCTCCAGCGCCCGCCGTTGCCGCTCGCGGGTGATGAGCGCCGGCTCGCGACCGCCGAGGCGGTCCGCCTCCCGTTCCAGCCGGGCGATGAGGGCGTCTACACCCGCTCCGGTGGCGGCGGAAATGCCCATCCAGCCTTCGGGGGTGGCCGCGTCTCGGTCGGTCTTGGTGCGCACCTTCACCGCGTGGGCAAGGGCAGGGGGCGGCTCGGACCCGGCATCGCAAAGCCAGAGCACCACGTCCGCCCCCTCGGCTCGCGCCAGCGCGCGGCGCACGCCTTCGGCTTCCACTAGGTCCGAGGTCTCGCGCAGGCCGGCCGTGTCCAGTAGGGTCACGGCCTGGCCGGCCAGCTCCAGATGCACCTCCAGCACGTCGCGGGTGGTGCCGGGAAGGGCGGAGACGATGGCCGCCTCGCGCCCCGCAAGGCGGTTCAGCAGGGTGGACTTGCCGGCATTGGGCGGACCGGAGATGGCCACCACCAGCCCGTCCCGCACCCGCTCGCCCCGCGCCGCGTCCGTGAGGGCGGCAAGCAGCTCGTCCTTCAGCCGGGCGAGGCGGGCGACGGCATCCGTCGTGACCTCTCCGGACACATCGCTCTCGTCGGAGAAGTCGATGCCGGCCTCGATCAGCGCCAGGGCGGAGACCAGCCCCACGCGCCAGTCCTCCACCCGGCGGGAGAGGGCACCCGAGGCCAGCGCCAGAGCCTGCCTGCGCTGGGCCTCGCTCTCCGCCGCCACGAGGTCGGCCAGGCCCTCCACCTCCGCCAGATCCAGCTTGCCGTTGGCATGGGCACGGCGGGTGAATTCGCCCGCTTCCGCCGGTCGCAGGCCGGGCAGGGCGGACAAGGCCCGCAGCACCGCCGCCACCACCGCGCGACCGCCATGGAGATGAAGCTCGGCCACATCCTCCCCCGTGGCGCTGGCGGGGCCGGGGAAGAACAGGATGAGGCCCCGGTCCAGCTCCTCCCCGGTCCGGGGATCGCTCAAGGCGCCGTAGCGGGCGACGCGGGGCGGGGGGAGCACGCCCGCAAGGGCGAGGACAGCCGCCGCCGCCTCGGGGCCGCTGATGCGCAGCACCGCCACACCGGCCGGCAGGCGGCCCGACGAGAGGGCGAAGAGGGTGTCGATCATGGCGTCGTCTCCCAAACTGGCGACGGATTTGCACGGCGCCGACAGATGGCGGACCATGCGCCATTCATTGCCTGAACCTTTCGTCGCCCTTTCCATTGCCACCAAAGCCGGCGTCAGCCGAGGGATTTTCAGATCATGAGCGAGAACCGCCTCTCCCGCGAGACCAGCCCCTATCTGCTCCAGCACAAGGACAATCCGGTGCATTGGTGGCCGTGGGGGCCGGAGGCGTTTGCGGAGGCGCAGGCCACCGGCAAGCCCATCCTTCTCTCGGTGGGCTATGCGGCGTGCCACTGGTGCCATGTGATGGCCCACGAGAGCTTCGAGAATGCGGACGTGGCGGGGCTCATGAACGCCCTGTTCGTGAACATCAAGGTGGACCGCGAGGAGCGGCCAGACGTGGACCAGATCTACATGTCCGCGCTCCAGCAGCTGGGCCAGAGTGGCGGCTGGCCGCTCACCATGTTCCTCGATCCGGAGGGAAAGCCGTTCTGGGGCGGCACCTATTTCCCCCCCGCCGCGAGCTACGGGCGCCCCGGCTTCACCGACGTGCTGCAGCAGGTCTCTACCGTCTTCACCCAGAACAAGGACAAGGTGGAGAAGAACACCGCCACCATCCTCGCCCGGCTCAAGAAGGCCGCCACGCCCGTGGCCGGCAACGCTATCGGCCGGGAGGATCTGGATGACGCCGCCGCGCGCCTGCCGGCGATGTTCGATCCGGTCCATGGCGGGCTGAAGGGCGCGCCGAAATTCCCCCAGTCGGGGCTCCTGGAATTCCTGTGGCGGGTGGGCACGCGGCGCAAGGACGACGCGTTGAAGGCCATCGTCGCCCTCACCCTCAACCGCATGTGCGAGGGCGGCATCTATGATCATCTGGGCGGGGGATTTGCCCGCTATTCGGTGGATGAGATCTGGTTCGTCCCGCACTTCGAGAAGATGCTCTACGACAATGCGCTGCTCATGGAGCTGCTGGCGCTGGCCTATTCCGACACCGGCGACGCGCTCTTCCTTACCCGCGCGCGGGAGACGGTGGGCTGGCTGAAGCGGGAGATGCTGACCCCCGAGGGCGCCTTCGCTGCGAGCCTCGACGCCGACAGCGAGGGCCACGAAGGCCGCTTCTATGTGTGGAGCGAGGCCGAGATCACGGCCGTGCTGGGGGCGGAGGACGCCGTCTTCTTCAACCGCTTCTATGACGTGACCCGGGCCGGAAACTGGGAGGTGGGCAACATCCTCAACCGCACCGAGGCCGGCGTGGTGAGCGCCGAGGACGAGGCGCGCCTTCAGCCCCTGCGCGAAAAGCTGCTTCTGGTGCGGGAAAAAAGGGTGCGTCCGGGCCGGGACGACAAGGTGCTGGCCGACTGGAACGGATTGATGATCGCGGCGCTGGCGCGGGCCGGTGGTTTCCTCGGCGAGGCCGAATGGGTGGCGCTGGCACAGCGCGCGTTCGACGCCGTGGTGACGCACATGGTGGTGGAAGGGCGTCTCGCCCACTCCTGGTGCGGCGCCAAGATCGTGCTGCCGGGCCTTGCGTCCGACCTTGCCGCCATGGCCCGCGCCGGCATCGCGCTCCATGAGGCGACGGGCGCAGCCGAGCCGCTGGCCCACGCCGTGCACTTCCTGGAGGTGCTGGAAACCCACCATCGCGACCCTGACACCGGCGCCTATTTCCTCACGGCCGACGATGGCGACAGCCTCATCCTGCGGCCGCTCGCGACCCACGACGAGGCGGTGCCCAACTCCAACGCGGTGGCAGCCGATGCCCTCATCCGCCTCGCCGCGCTCACCGGAAACGACGGGCTGAGGGCGCGGGCGGACCGGGTGCTGGCCGGCATCTCCGGCGCGACGGCGAAGAATGTGCTGTCCCATGGCGCCACGCTGAACGCCATCGACACCCGCCTCGGCCTCGCCGAGATCGTGGCGGTTGGAGCCAACCGCGAGGCGCTTACCGCGGCCGCGCTCAAGGTGCCGTTCCCGCTGCGCGTGGTGGCGCGGGCGAGCGGTGGGGTGGCGCCCGGCAGCGTGATGGCGGCCCGCATCGCCTCCGCGCCGGCGGAAGGGGCGGCTTTTGTCTGCGTCGGGGAGCGCTGTTCGCTGCCGGTGAGCGATCCGGCCCAGATTGCGGCGGCGGTGGGCGAAATGATCTCTTGAGGCGGAAATTTTCCGGGCGAGCGAACCGATACCCCTTCAGATCGCGTCAGAAAGCCACCTGCGGGTGACTTTCTGCGGATGAAGAATGGATCGGACCGGAGGCCGCTTTGCCGCTCACGGGCTTCCCAATCGATCAACTTTTGGTTGATTTAAAGTTATAATACCGCAAAACGAGTGTCGCCGGGCCCGCTCAGCTGCTCGCCTTCTCCGCCTCCGGCGCGTCGGCATATTTCAGCCAGAGCGCCTTCTCGCCCATGCTGGCGACGAAGGCCGCATGGGCTTCCGCTTCGTCAGCCGTCAGGCGCGACGCGAGCGGAACGGGGCGGGGATGGGCAGCCTGCGCGGCGACCACCAGACGCGGCGCCTCGCTGGCATCCTCCACCAGGCCGATGAGGCTTGCCTGCTTGCCGCCGAGCAGTTCGCCATAGACCTCGGCCAGAAGCTCGGCATCCAGCAGCGCCCCGTGCTTCACGCGGCGCGAGCTGTCGATGCCGTAGCGGTTCATGAGGTCGTCGAGGCGGTTGCCGCCGCCGGGATGCTTGCGCCGCGCCAGCGCCAGCGTGTCCACCACCCGGTCGCGGGCGATGGTGGGGCGGCTGAGGCGCTCCAGCTCCGCATTCAGGAAGCCGATATCGAACGCCGCATTGTGGATCACCAAAGTATCTTCGGCGATGAAGTTCAGGAATTCGTCGGCAACGTCCTTGAATTTCGGCTTGTCGGACAAGAATTCGGCGGACAGGCCGTGGACGTTGAACGCCTCCACCGGCATGTCCCGCTCGGGATTGATATAGACGTGGAACACCGTGCCGGTGAGGATGCGGTTGACCATCTCCACGCAGCCGATCTCCACCAGCCGGTCGCCGCCATAGGCCTCGAGGCCGGTGGTCTCGGTGTCGAGCACGATCTCCCGCATGGGGTCCCCTCTTCCTCAGCCGGCCACGCGGCGTCCCGGTCCCGACAGCGCCCGCACGATCCCAGCCACCTGGTGGGCCGCCGCCGGGAAGCCCCGGCCAGTGTCGATGACGAAATGGGCGCGGCGACGCTTTTCCGCGTCCGGCATCTGCTTGGCCACAATGGTCTCGAATTTTTCTTCCGTCATGCCGGCCCGCTCCAGCACGCGGGCGTGCTGCACAGCTTTCGACGCGCTGACCACAGCCACCGCATCCACGCGCCCGGCGCCACCGGTCTCGAACAGCAGCGGAATGTCCAGCACCACCAGCCGCGCCCCAGCTCCACGGGCCTTGGCAAGGAAGGCTTCCTCCTCGGCGCGGACCAGGGGATGGACGATGGCTTCCAGCCGTTTCATGGCCTCGGGGTCCGCCAGCACGCGGACGCCCAGCGCGGCGCGGTCGATGGCACCGTCCCGTGTCACGCCGGGAAAGGCCGCCTCCACCGGCTCAACCGCCGCCCCGCGATAGAGTGCGTGCACGGAGGCATCGGCGTCATGCACCGGCACGCCCATGGCGCGGAACAGGCCCGCCGTGGCCGACTTTCCCATGCCGATGGAACCGGTGAGGCCGAGGATCCACATGGTTCAGGCCGCCAACTGGCCTTTGGCCCGGAGATCCGCGATCAACACCTCGCGCAATTCGGGGGTCACTTCCGGGCGCACGCCGAACCAGCGCTCGAAGCCCGGCACCCCCTGGTGCAGCAGCATGCCGAGGCCGTCCACGGTGCGCAGTCCACGCGCCGCCGCCGCCGTCAGCAAGGGCGTGAGGAGCGGCACATAGACGATGTCGCTCACCACCGCCTCGGGCTTGAGACGCGACAGGTCGATGGTGAGCGCGGAGGCGCCCTTCATGCCGAGCGACGTGCAGTTCACCAGGATGTCGGCATCCGCCATCACGTCGGAGGCTTTGTCGAAGGCCAGCGGAACGACCTTTTTGCCGAACGCCGCCGCGATGGCCTCGGCCCGCTCCAGCGTGCGATTGGCCAAGACCACCCGCTCGAACCCGCGCTCAACCAGCGCATGGACGATGGCCCGCGAGGCACCGCCTGCCCCCAGCACCAGCGCCAGTTTGCGCGCGCCGTCCCAGCCCGGAACGGTGGCATCCAGATTGGCGATGAAGCCGTAGCCGTCGGTGCTGGCTCCGCACAGCCGGCCGCCGTCGAGCCACAGGGTATTGGCGGAGCCCAAGATCGCCGCGCTCTCGTCCGCCTCGTCGAGGACGGAGAAGGCGATTTCCTTGTTGGGGGCGGTGACATTGCAGCCGGCATAGCCGCGCGCGGCAAGGCTGCGGTAGAATTCCGCCGCCTGCGCCGGAGGCACTTCCTCCCGGCCATACTCACCATCAATGCCATAGGCCTTCAGCCAATAGTCGTGGAGCAGCGGCGACCTGGAATAGCTGACCGGCGAGCCGGTGATGCACACGCGCACCGTCACGGCAAAAGCCCCTGTTCCCGGAAGAACGGCAGAAGCTGCAGCAGCGGCAAGCCGAGGATGGTGAAATGGTCCCCGTCCACCCGGGTGAACAGGTGCACGCCCACCGATTCCAGCTGGTAAGCGCCCACGGAGGTGAGCACCCGCGGCCCGGCGGCCGTGATGTAGGTATTCAGTGCCTCGTCGCTCAAAGGCCGCATGGTGAGAAAGGCGCTGACCACCGTCTCGAACAGGATCGCGCCGTCGCGGGCCACCGCCACCGCCGAATGCAGGGCATGGGTCTGGCCTGCCAGTTCCTGAAGCTGCAGGCGCGCCGCCTCGAGGCTGGCGGGCTTGTGGTAGATCTTCGGCCCCAGCGCCAGGGTCTGGTCCGCCCCCAGCACCAGGCGCCCCGGCGCTGCGCGCGATCCGGCGAGCGCCTTCGCCCGGGCCAGGATCACCGCGATGCCGGCGGGATCCACCGCGCCCGCCTCCGCCTGGATGGAGCGTTCGTCCACCTCGGCGGCCACGGTTTCCACAGGCACGCCGGCATGGACGAGAAGGGTCAGGCGCGTCGCGCTCTTGGATGCCAGGACGAGCGGCTGTTCATCACGCCACACAAGCTCTCTCCTCTGCTGCTCCGCGCCGGCCGGAACCGATGCCTGTTCGGGTTTCCCCCAAAGGCGGCCGGGGTGCAAGCTGTGCTCTCGTCTCATACCAATGGCGCATGAGCTTTGCTCAAAGCCATTGGTCAAGCCCGCGCGGCGCCCGGCTCCGGCCATTGCCGGATCCGGCATTAACATCCACAACTCGGGAACACCCGAGTTGTGGCGCGACCCACTTGGCATCGGTCGAAGACCGAGGCTGACGGTCTCAGGTCTCGGCGATGGCCCGGCGCCGGCGTTCGCTGTAGAGCGCGTAGATGGTGGCCGCAGTCTCTTCCACCGACCGGCGGGTGACGTCGATGAGGGGCCAGCCGTTGCGGGCGCATAGGCGCCGCGACAGGATGATCTCCTCGTTCACCGCCTCCCGGTCGATGTAGGACGCGCCCAGATCCGCCGCATTGAGCCCGAGCAGGCGGTTCTGGCGGATCTCGACGATGCGCTCCGGGCTCGCCACCAGGCCGACCACGAGCGGCTTCTTCAGCTTCTCCACCCCCGGCGGCAAGGGCACGCTGGGCACCAGCGGGATATTGGCGGTCTTGATGCCGCGATTGGCGAGATAGATGGAGGTGGGCGTCTTGGAGGTCCGGGACACCCCGAGCAGCACCACGTCGGCGCTTTCGAGGTCGTCCGTCATGTGCCCGTCGTCGTGCATGACGGTGTAGTTCAGCGCATCGATGCGCTTGAAATAATTGGCATCCAGCGAGTGCTGCCCGCCGACGCGCGGGGTCGGGCTGCCGCCGAGATAGGACTGGAACAGCTGCACCACCGGCGCCAGCACCGACATGTAGGGCACGCCCAGCTCGCGGCAGCGCTCCTTCAGCCGCTCGCGGATCTCCTTGTCCACGAGCGTGTAGAGCACGATGCCGGGATTATTCTCCACCTCGTTGAGCACCCGCTCCAACTGCTTCATGGAGCGAATGAGCGGGTAGACGTGCTCGATGGGCAGCACGTTCGCATACTGCGCGCAGGCCGCCCGCCCCACATTGATGAGGGTCTCGCCCGTGGCATCGGAAACGAGGTGGAGATGGAAGAAACTCTCGCTGGGCGTTTTCACAGTCACAATTATCCACCGCTCCTGTGGAACACTGTTGAAAAAGGCACGCCCGATGACGCCGTGCAAGTGCGGGCTCTGGATAACCCTGAAATCCATCCACACCCAACCCGTCCGGGACGGATTCCATGCACCCCCTGTGCGTCCATGTGGACACCGTTCGCCGACCCCCGCGTTAATCCTTTGTTAACCGGCCTTTCGCCGGCTTCGCACCTGCGGCAAGTGGGCCTTCGGAAATGGGGATGCCTGTGGATCGGTTGTCGAGAGCCGCTCACATCGTTAATCAACCGTTAAGACTCCAAAGACTCTCTCTCTTTAAAAGAATCTAGTTAGATTGAAGGACCGGGATGACCGCCGCGCTCGAGACACGATCCCCCTTCCTGCGGGTGCTCGACGGCACCCCGCTCGATCCCCCGCCGCTCTGGATGATGCGGCAGGCGGGGCGCTATCTTCCCGAATATCGCGCGGTACGGGCTGAGGCCGGTGACTTCCTCACCCTGTGCTACACGCCGAAGCTCGCCGCCGAGGTGACGCTCCAGCCCATCCGCCGCTATGGCTTTGATGCGGCCATCATCTTTTCGGACATCCTGGTGGTGCCCCACGCCCTCGGCGTCGGCCTCACCTTCGAGGCCGGCGAGGGCCCTCGGCTGACCCCGGTGACGGACCGGGAAGGCGTTGCCGCCCTCAAAGACCGGCTGGACCCTGACAAGGTGGACCCGGTCTACGAGGCCATCGCCTCCGTGCGCGCCACCCTTCCGGCCGAAGTGGCGCTGATCGGCTTTTGCGGCGCGCCCTGGACCGTGGCCACCTACATGGTGGCGGGCCAGGGCACCGACGATCAGGCCCCCGCCCGCATGCTGGCCCTGCGCGACGAAGCTTTGTTCCAGAGCCTCATCGACCGGCTGGTGGAGGCTTCAATCGTCCATCTGGCGGGGCAGGTGGCGGCCGGAGCCGACGTGGTGCAGATCTTCGATACCTGGGCCGGCGTGCTCGATCCCTCTTCGTTCGAGCGCTGGTGCGCCGAACCCCTGCGCCGTATCGTCGCGGGATTGAAGGCGCTGTATCCTCATGTGCGGGTCATCGCCTTCCCAAAGGGGGCGACGCTGGAGGCGCTGGAACGGCTGGCCGATACGGGCATCAATGCCATCGGCCTGGACTGGTCGGCGGATCGGCAAGCGGCCCGGCGGCGGTTGTCCGGCCGCGTGGCGCTCCAGGGCAATCTGGACCCGCTGCGTCTCATCGCCGGCGGTACGGCGCTGGAGGACGAAGTGGCGCGGATTCGCGACGATTTCTCCGGCGCGCGGCACATCTTCAATCTCGGCCACGGCATTCGCCCCGAAACGCCGCTCGACCATGTGGAAAAGCTGGTGGAAGCGGTGCGCCGGGCGCGCTGATCCATCTCAAGGTCAGGACCCTGATGGCTCACGATTTATATAGCTGGATCAAGGCGCTGCACGTCATCGCCGTCATCTCCTGGATGGCGGGGATGCTCTATCTGCCGCGCCTCATGGTCTATCACTGCGCCGCCGAAGCCGGCTCGGTGCAATCCGAGACCTTCAAGGTGATGGAACGGCGGCTGCTGAAGGCCATCATCAACCCCGCCATGATCGTCACCTGGCTCGCCGGGCTTTATCTGGCCTATGCCGGCGGCTGGTATGTGGCCGGCTGGTTTCACGCCAAGTTCGCCCTGGTCCTCGTCCTGTCCGGCTTCCATGGCGCCCTGTCGCGCTGGGTGCGCGACTTCGGCGAGGACAAAAATACCCGCCCGGCCCGTTTCTATCGCATTGCCAATGAGGTGCCGACATTGCTGATGGTCGGCATCGTCATTCTCGTGGTGGTCAAACCGTTTTGATGCACCCTTGACCGGAAGGAGGACTTGCGCCGCCTTCCTCACCCGCTTATCTTGGGGGCGCTTTCCTAAACGCAGGCGAACGCGCTTCCTTCAGTCCGGTGCTGTCATTAGCCCGGCCGGCGTGTCAGGCGGCAGGCTGCGTGCCCCGGCTTCCCCTGAAGACCTGCGACCCCGTCCCTCCCCCCGCCGGCCGTGCCTGATCGTTGCGATCGGCTTCGGCACACTCAAGATTTATCGAGGCTTTCCCTTATGCGGGAAGTGAAACTTCAAGACCTTAAGTCCAAGACCCCCGTCGAGCTCCTCGCCTTTGCCGAGGAGAGCCAGGTGGAGAACGCCAGCACCCTGCGCAAGCAGGAGCTCATGTTTGCCATTCTGAAGCAGCTGGCGGCCACCGAAACCGAGATCATTGGCGAAGGCGTCGTCGAGGTGCTCCAGGACGGCTTCGGCTTCCTGCGGTCGCCCGAGGCGAACTATCTGCCGGGACCGGACGACATCTATGTCTCCCCGTCCCAGATCCGGCGCTTCGGCCTGCGCACCGGCGACACGGTGGAAGGACAGATCCGCTCGCCGAAAGAAGGCGAGCGCTATTTCGCGCTTCTCAAG
Organism: Xanthobacter oligotrophicus; assembly: GCF_008364685.1. Taxonomy (GTDB): domain Bacteria; phylum Pseudomonadota; class Alphaproteobacteria; order Rhizobiales; family Xanthobacteraceae; genus Xanthobacter; species Xanthobacter oligotrophicus. Next base: position 136,972 of record NZ_VTTL01000013.1, on the reverse strand, counting down.
GTCAATACGATCAATTTCGAAGACCCCGAGAAGACGCGCCACAAGATCAACTTCGACAATCTGACGCCGCTCTATCCCGACGAGCGCCTCAAGCTGGAGCATGAGGAAACCGTCGGAAAGAAGGATTTCTCGCCGCGAATCATCGATATCGTGGCGCCCATCGGCAAGGGCCAGCGCGGTCTCATCGTGGCTCCGCCCCGCACCGGCAAGACGGTGCTGCTGCAGAACATCGCCAAGTCCATCACTGCCAATCATCCCGAATGCTTCCTCATCGTGCTGCTCATCGACGAGCGGCCGGAAGAAGTCACGGACATGCAGCGCTCGGTGAAGGGCGAGGTGGTCTCCTCTACCTTCGACGAGCCGGCCACCCGCCATGTGCAGGTCGCCGAGATGGTGATCGAGAAGGCCAAGCGCCTGGTGGAGCACGGGCGCGACGTGGTGATCCTGCTGGATTCCATCACCCGCCTCGGCCGCGCCTACAATACCGTGGTGCCGTCCTCCGGAAAGGTGCTCACCGGCGGCGTGGACGCCAACGCCCTGCAGCGCCCCAAGCGCTTCTTCGGCGCGGCGCGCAACATCGAGGAAGGCGGTTCGCTGACCATCATCGCCACCGCGCTCATCGAGACCGGCTCGCGCATGGACGAGGTGATCTTCGAGGAGTTCAAGGGCACCGGTAACTCGGAAGTCATCCTCGACCGCAAGGTCTCGGACAAACGCGTGTTCCCGGCCATCGACATCACCCGCTCGGGAACCCGCAAGGAAGAGCTTCTGGTGCCGGCCGACACGCTCAAGAAGATGTACGTGCTGCGCCGCATCCTCAATCCCATGGGCACGGTGGACGCCATCGAGTTCCTGCTCGACAAGCTGCGCCAGACCAAGACCAACGCGGACTTCTTCGATTCCATGAACACCTGAGGGGGGCGCCTGCGCCCTCCATGGTTGGTGCAAGATGCAGTCGTCATGCCCCCCGGGGCGTGGCGGCTGTGCCGTTTCGGGGGCCTGAACAAAGCGCCAACAGGACCGTTCGGCCGATTCGCCCCGCTTGTGTTCCGGTGCTGTTCGCCTGCCGGCGCTGATCTGTCCCGATAAGGGATGGGAGGCCCTCGCGGGGGAACAGGCGTGCAACTGGCCGCCTCATCCGATTCGCGCCCTGTCTGTTCCGGTCGCGTTCCCCCATGAGCGGCGGCCTGTGTCAATTCGGGACCTTTCCCGAGGCGCCCTTTCCGTTTCGCGCCCGAACTCCTATCTTCAAGGAAACGCGCGGCCCCACCCGCAGCTTTTCTTTTGAGGATTGAGCCATGTTCATTCAGACCGAAACCACGCCGAACCCGGCAACCCTCAAGTTCCTGCCCGGCCGTTCGGTGCTTGGGGAAGGCACCCTCGACCTGCGCTCCCACGAGGATGCGGACCTTTCCCCCCTCGCCCAGCGCCTGTTCGATGTGCGCGGTGTCGCGGGCGTGTTCCTGGGGTCGGATTTCGTCACCGTCACCAAGGCGGAGGCGGAATGGCCGCAGATCAAGCCGGCCATCCTCGGCGCCATCATGGAACACTTCATGTCCGGCGCCCCGGTGCTGTCCGATGGCGTGAAACCCGAAGCCGCCGATGCTGACGAGTTCTACGAGGCGAAGGACGCCGAGATCGTCGCCACCATCAAGGAACTGCTCGACACGCGGGTGCGCCCGGCGGTGGCCAATGACGGCGGCGACATCACCTTCCGCGGCTTCAAGGACGGTATCGTGTTCCTGAACATGAAGGGCTCGTGCTCCGGCTGCCCGTCCTCCACCGCCACCCTGAAGAACGGTATCGAGAACCTTCTCAAGCACTTCGTGCCGGAGGTTGCCGAGGTCCAGGCGGTATAAAGGTCAATTGCCGTTAACCTTTCTGTAAGGTGAGCGTTCGGGGTCGCTTCCCCTCGCCACGGTTTCGGTTGATCGTGGCGAGGAGTGGGGCACCCGGTTTCATGTTCGTTCTAGCCATAGATACGGCGCTTGCCGCCTGCTCCGCCGCGGTGCTCGACACCGAGACGGACAGCATTGTCGCCGGCGATTCGCTGCTCATGGAGCGCGGCCACGCCGAGACGCTGATCCCGCTCGTGGAGCAGGTGATGGCGGCGGCAGGCCTTGATTTCGAGCATTTGTCACGCATCGCCGTCACCATCGGGCCCGGCAGCTTCACCGGGCTCCGGGTCGGGCTTTCGGCCGCCCGCGGCTTCGGGCTCACCTCCAACCGGCCGGTGGTTGGGGTGACGACGCTGGCCGCTCTGGCTGCCCCCTATCTTGCCCAGGATGATGCGGTTCCGGTGGTCACCGCCATCGATGCCCGGCACGGCCACGTTTTTCTCCAGATGTTCGGCGTCGGTGCCCGCACCCTGATCGCCCCGCGCGTCACCAGCGTCCGGGAGGCCGCGCGCTCGGTTGCCATCGGCGCGGTGCGCCTCGTGGGCTCGGGCGCGGCCCTGGTGGCGGAGGCCTGGCCGCCGGCCGAGCAGCCGCCCCTGCTGGTGGACGAAACCCCCGCCCCGGATGTGGCCTGGGTGGCGCGGCTCGGCGCCGTGGCCGATCCGGAAGCCGCTGAGCCCCGCCCGCTCTATCTGCGCTCGCCCGACGCCAAGCCGCAGGACAAGGCGCGCGTCGCCCGCCGATGATCGGCCTTCTCGAACGCTTCTTCCCGCCCCGCCCGCCGCTGCTGCGGGATGCGGTTGCGGCCGACATGCCGCATCTGGCCGCCATCCACGGCCGCGCCTTCGCCCGCGGCTGGGGGACGGACGAGTTCGAGCGCCTGTTGTCCGACCGGGCGGTGCGCGCCCATGTGGCGACGCTCGGCACCCGGCGCCCGCCGGTGGGTTTCATCCTGTCCCACGTGGTGCCGCCGGAAGCCGAGGTGCTCACCGTTGCCGTGGTGACCGATCGCCGCCGCCGGGGCATCGGCCGGGCGCTGGTGTCCCACCATCTGGCGCGCCTCGCCGCCGAGGGGGTTTCCACCTCGTTCCTGGAGGTGGAGGAGGGCAATTTGGCCGCGCGCACCCTTTACGAGCATCTTGGCTACCGCGAAGTGGGGCGCCGGCGGGGCTATTATGCCGGTGGCGCGGACGCCCTGCTGCTGCGGCGGGATTTTTGAGGCACATCCGCCCCCTTGCAGGGATCGGGCCGGGGGGCGATAAGGCGTCTGTCCCGTTGGATCGCGGAGGTTCCGCTTGAGCGGCAGCAACATGAGCGTCATCGAGGAAGCGTGCCTGGCCAAGGGCATGAGGATGACGGAGCAGCGCCGGATCATCGCCCGCGTGCTGTCCGGCGCGCAGGACCATCCTGACGTGGAGGAACTGCACCGCCGTGCCGTCGCCATCGACGACAACATCTCCATCTCCACCGTCTATCGCACGGTGAAGATGCTGGAAGATGCCGGCATCATCGAGCGCCACGATTTCGGCGACGGTCGTGCCCGCTACGAGCAGATGCCGGACGAGCACCACGACCATCTCATCGACCTGAGATCCGGCCGCGTGATCGAATTCCGCTCGGAGGAGATCGAGGCGCTGCAGGAGGCGATCGCCCGCCGCCTCGGCTTCAAGCTGCGCGGCCATCGTCTCGAGCTTTATGCCGTTCCCCTCGAAGAGGACGAGAAATCGTGACGCCCGCCCGCGAGCCGGCGGGCGAGGCCACGCGCCTCCCCCTCGAATTCGGCGGCCTGGAGCCCCTGGGGCCTGAGCAGCCGGCGGTCTCGCGGTTTCTCGATCGCCTGAGAGCGGCGGCCGTGCTGGTTCCGGTGGGACTGGTGACGGCGGTCGGCATTCCGCTGCAATGGCTGTCGCTGAAGCTCTCGCTGCCCACCCGCCGCAGCATCCCGCAGCTTTACCACCGCATCCTCCTGAAGTTCCTCGGGGTACGGGTGACGGTGAAGGGGGCGCCGGCGGCCGACCGGCCCTTGCTCATCCTCGCCAACCATTCCTCCTGGATCGATATTCCGGTGATCGGGTCGCTTACGCCGCTGGTGTTCGTGGCGAAGAGCGAGGTGGGGCGCTGGCCGCTCATCGGGCTTCTGGCCAAGTTCCAGCGCACGGTGTTCGTGGATCGCCAGCGCCGGCACGCCACCGGCGAAGTCAACCGCACCATCGCCGAGCGCCTGCAGGACGGCGACCCGGTGGTGCTGTTCGCGGAGGGCACCTCCAGCGACGGCAACCGAGTGCTGCCGTTCCGCACGGCGCTGGTGGGTGCGGTGCGCGAAGCCATCGCCGATGGCGCCGAGGTGACGGTGCAGCCTCTCGCCGTGTCCTATGTACGCCTCCAGGGCCTGCCCATGGGGCGTCTCCACCGTCACATCGCCGCCTGGTATGGCGACATGGACCTGGCGCCGCACCTGCTGGAGGTGCTGCGCCACGGCTCCATCGACGTGGAGGTCTCCTTCGGCGAACCGGTGCGGCTCGACGAAGCTCATGATCGCAAGACCGTCACCCGCCAGTGCGAGGAGGCGGTGCGGCTCATGAGCGTCCACGCCCTCACCGGCCGGCCGCCCGAGACGGACGAGGGCACATCTCACGCCCCTGCGGTTCACGTGTCCCCTGCTCCATGACGACGCTTGCGGCTCTGGGCTTCGGCTATTGCGTCCGTCATCTGGTGGCGGGTGAGCCTGCGGCCTTTTCCCGTGTCATCGGCACCGCTCGGACCGAGGAGCGCCTTGTCGCGCTGCCCACCGGGGTGGAGCCCTTCCTGTTCGATGGGGAGAGCCTGTCCGCCGTTCTCGCCGATGCCCTCGCCGGCACCGACCTGATCATCGCGTCAGCGCCCCCGGATGCGCGGGGCGATCCGATTCTGCGCTGCGCCGGCACCGTGCTGGAGGCAGGACGACTCAGCCAGGTGGTCTATCTCACCACCCTCGGCGTCTATGGCGACCATGGCGGCGGCTGGGTGGATGAGACGACCCCCCCGCGCGCCGGTAGCCCGCGCCTGGAACGGCGGCTCGCGGCGGAAGACGAGTGGTTCGCCTTCGGGCAGAAGCGCGGCATTCCGGTTTCGGTGTTGCGCCTCGCCGGCATCTATGGGCCCGGGCGGAATGCGCTGGAGCAGCTCAGGGCGGGAGAGGCGCGGCGCATCGACAAACCGGGCCAGGTGTTCAACCGCATCCATGTGGCGGACATCGCCCGGACCATCAGCGCGGTGGTGGACCGGCGCTTCGATGGCATCCTCAACGTCACCGACGACCTGCCCGCCCCGCCCGGCGATCCCATCGCCTATGCGGCCGGGCTTCTCGGCCTGCCGGTGCCGCCGGCCATCCCGTTCGATGAAGCGGCGCAGGACATGAGCCCCATGGCGCTGACCTTCTGGGCCGCCAACAAGCGCGTGGCCAACCGTCGGCTCAAGGACGAGCTGGGTGTGAGCCTTGCCTATCCCACCTATCGCGAGGGCCTTACGGCGCTTCACGATTCGGGCGCCTGAGGCCATCGGCGCGACCTGAGCCAGACCGGATCAGATCCGCTCGAACGTCAGGTAGGTGGGACTGCGTCCCTCCTCCAAAGCCTTCGCTTCGTAGCGGGTGCCCGGCCAGTGGGGATAGGGCTGGCGCCAGTCGTCGGCCCGCTCCGCGGTCCAGCGGAAGGCACCGTGGGCGCGCACTTCGGCTAGGGTCCAGCCTACATAATGGGGCACGTCGGATGCGAAGCGGAACAGTCCGCCCGGTCGGATGGCGCGGGCGAGACGGTCCAGATTGTCCGCTCGGACGAACCGGCGCTTCCAGTGGCGACGCTTGGGCCAGGGGTCGGGATAGAACAGGTCGGCGCCGTCGAGGCTCGCCTCCGGAAGGCGATCCAGCAGCAATGCCGCGTCCTCGCCAAACAGGCGGATGTTGGTGAGCCCGGCCTTTTCCAGGTCCACCAGCATCCGCGCCATGCCGTTCACGAACGGTTCGGCGCCGATGAAGCCCATGTCGGGCCGGCGCGCGGCGTGGGAGATGAGATGCTCGCCGCCGCCGAAGCCGATCTCCAGCCACAGGCCACTGATGTCGTGGGGGAACAGGGCGGCCGGGGTTCGCACCTCTTCGAGGGCGAAGCGCCACGTGGGCAGGAGGCGCACCATGGCGTCCTGCTGGGCGCCGCGCAGCGACTTGCCGATGCGCCGGCCGTAGAAGGCGCCGTGACGTTCCGTTTCTTCGGTCATGTCCTGCATGTCATGACGGATCCCGACGATGCGGTGGCATCCGGGATCCCTTCGCTCCGTCGCCGCGCCATCCCGTTCGGCCGTCCGCCCGCAGGTCCGGGCGCGGCGACCAAGGGAATTGTGCTGTCAGGCCACGGCGGACTTGAGAGCGTCCACGAGGTCGGTCTTCTCCCAGGAGAAGCCGCCGTCCGCTTCCGGCGCGCGGCCGAAATGGCCATAGGCGGCGGTGCGGGCATAGATGGGCTTGGTGAGGCCCAGATGCTCGCGGATGCCACGGGGGCGCAGGTTGATGACCTCGCGCAGCACGGTCTCGAGCTTGGCTTCGTCCACCTTGCCGGTGCCGTGCAGGTCCACATAGACCGACAGCGGATCGGACACGCCGATGGCGTAGGCCAGCTGGATGGTGGCGCGGTCCGCGAGGTCCGCTGCAACCACGTTCTTGGCCAGATAGCGCGCGGCATAGGCGGCCGAGCGGTCCACCTTGGTGGGATCCTTGCCGGAGAAGGCGCCGCCGCCGTGGGGCGCGGCTCCGCCGTAGGTGTCCACGATGATCTTGCGCCCGGTCAGGCCGGTGTCGCCGTCCGGTCCGCCGATCACGAACTTGCCGGTCGGATTGACGTGCCAGACCGTGTCCTTGGAGATCCAGCCCTCGGGCAGGGTGGCGCGGATATAGGGCTCGACGATGGACTTCACGTCGTGGGACGACAGGTTCTCGTCGAGGTGCTGGGTGGACAGCACGATCTGGGTGACACCCACCGGCTTGCCGTTCTCGTACTGGACGGTAACCTGGCTCTTGGCGTCGGGGCCGAGGGCGTGGGTCTCGCCGGACCGGCGCGCTTCCGCCAGCGTCTTCAGGATCTTGTGGGCGTAATAGAGGGGCGCCGGCATCAGCTCCGGCGTCTCGCGCACGGCGTAGCCGAACATGATGCCCTGGTCGCCCGCGCCCTCGTCCTTGTTCCCCGCGATGTCCACGCCCTGGGCGATGTCGGCCGACTGGGCGTGCAGCCGCACGTCGATGTCCGCCTTCTGCCAGTGGAAGCCATCCTGCTCGTAGCCGATGTCCCTGATGGCGAGGCGTGCGACGTGGGTGAGCAGGTCGCGGGTGATGGTGGAGGGGCCGCGCGTCTCGCCCGCAATCACCACCTTGTTGGTGGTGGCGAGCGTCTCGCAGGCGACGCGGATCTGGCTGGGGTCCCAGCCTTCGACGGCGGCGGTGCGGAAGAAGGTATCCACCACCTCGTCGGAAATGCGGTCGCAGACCTTGTCAGGATGGCCTTCGGAAACCGACTCACTGGTGAACAGATAGGACTGACGCGCCATGTCTCCGACCCTCTTCTCCGACCCTCTTGCGCCCGCGCCGCGTTGCGGTCCCTTCTTGTGGCAACGCGGCAGCGAGCGGTCAAGGTCGGTTGTACGAAATCGTTCGTCAAAAAGAACGGTTCAGGTCGGCGTCTCGGCTTCTCCGGCGATGGCAATGACCAGTTCCACGATCCGACGGCGAACCTTCGGGTCGGCGATGCGCATGAAGTTGCGGGTGAGCGTCAGCCCGTCCGAGGTCGCGAGGAAGTCGGAGACGTAGGCGGGCGACTGGTCTTCAGAGAAGCCTTCTCCCTCGGGTCCCACGGTCGGAGCGCCTTCGAAGAAGAACGCCACGGGAACGCCGAGCACGATCGAGATCTGCTGAAGCCGGCTTGCTCCTATGCGATTTGTGCCCTTTTCATATTTTTGGATTTGTTGAAAGGTAATTCCGAGATGCTCGCCGAGCTTCTCCTGGCTCATGCTGACCATCATCCGCCGCATGCGGACGCGCGAGCCGACGTGCTTGTCAATAGGGTTCGGCGCCTTCTTGGCCATGGTCTCTCCGGCTATGTCGGAAAAGATTAATCATTACTTCGCGGTGCGAAGGCTGCCCTGATTGCCGGCGAACATAGGCATACAATCTACGAGCGTCGATCAACCTTTGCGTGTAATCCAGCCGCTTGAAGGCGCCACCGCAAGTGCCAGTGCAGCCATCAGCAGGCCCGCAAGGACAGCAAGGTTGAAACGCGCCGCTACCGGAACTGTTTCCAGCGGCTGCGGCAAAGGACCATCGACGAGGCTCGTTTCGCCGAGGCGCGATGCTGCGACAATACGACCCATAGGGTCGATGATGGCCGAGATGCCCGTATTGGCTGCGCGCACCAGGGGAAGGCCTTCCTCAACGGCGCGCAAGCGAGCCTGCACAAAGTGCTGGTAGGGGCCGGGCGTGGTTCCGAACCAGGCGTCGTTGGTGACGTTGAGGAGCCAGGTGGGGCGGGGTCCGCCCGGAATTACCTTTCCAGGAAAGATAATTTCATAACATACCAGCGGTGCGGCAAGGCCGGCGCCGGGCACTTCGAGCCCGGTGAGCATGCTGCCGGACGAGAAGCCGCCCCTCACCCGCGTCAATTGCTCGATGCCGATGGATTCGAGGAACGACTGGAACGGCAAGTATTCCCCGAAGGGCACGAGGTGCACCTTGTCGGTATTGCGCAACACGTGGCCCTTCGCATCGATAACGCGGATCGCATTGAAGAACGGCGCGTGCTGTCCGGGCGGGGGCAGGTCGATGCGCACCGCCCCGGTCACCAGTGTCACGTTGGGCGGCAGCGCGGCGGCGATGTCCTCTGCCGCCCAGGGCTCGCGCTCGTAGATGAAGGGGAAGGCCGATTCGGGCCAGATGAGAAGCGTCACATCGGCGAGGCCCGCTGGATAGGTGGGGCTCGGGCGGGCGCTCAGGGCGAGATAGTCGGTCAGGATCTCGCGCCGCCGGTCATAGGCGAACTTCTTGTCCTGCGGCACGTTGGGCTGCATCACCCGCAGGTGGACGCCCGGAACCACCGCGGAGGGCGTTGCCGCCAGCCGCCAGCCGCCCCAGGCCGTAGCCCCGGCCAGCAGCAGCGCCGCACAGGCGACGGCGGCAAGGTTGCGCCGGCCCGGCACCAGCAGCAGTACCGGGCTCGACAGCAACAGCACGGCGAAGAAGGTGAGGCCCCAGATGCCCACCAGCGCGGCACTCTGCATCAGCAGGTCCGACTGCGCGAAGGCATAGCCGAAGGTGTTCCAGGGAAAGCCCGTGAGCACATGGCCGCGCAGCCACTCCGACACGGTGAGGCCGAAGGCGAGGGCGAACAGGCGCGCGCCCCCCTTCGACCACAGGAGGCGCGCCAGCACCGCGCCCAGCGCGGTGAACAGGGCGAGCCCCGTGGGCATGGCCAGCACCGCGAAGGGCAGCAGCCAGCCGAACACGTCCGCCTCCACCAGGAAGGCGTCGCCGATCCACCACAGGGAGGCGAGGAAATAGCCGAAGCCGAACCACCAGCCGACGCCGGCGGCGCCCCACAGGCGGCGCTTCAGCCCGCCGCGGCAGCCGTCGATGAGCAGCACGAGCACGCCGAAGCTGAGCACCAGCACAGGCCACAGGCCGAACGGGGGCATGGCCAGGGCGCCGATCGCGCCGGCAACGAACGCGACAAGGCGCCGGCGCCAGCCGGAGAGGAAGCGCAGCGCCAGCAGGCGCCCGCGCAGCCGCGCGGTCGGGGAGGAGGATGGGAGCACGCGGGGGTCGCTACAGGTCGGATGCGCTGGATTCGGTGGCGGGCACCGGTGTGTTCTCGCGCGGGGGAATGACGCGCAGCTTCTTCACCCGGCGCGGATCCGCCTCCAGCACCTCTACCTCGAAGCCGCCGGGCAGGGCGATCACTTCCCCCTGCTTTGGCACCCGCGAGGCCACCATGACCAGGAGGCCGCCCAGACTGTCCACCTCTTCCATGGCCTCCTCGGAGGCGAAGGTGGGGCCGAGCACCTCCACGGCGGCTTCCAGAGGCGTGCGCGCATCGGCGAGGAAGCTGCCGTCCGGCTGGCGGATGAGCAGGGTTTCGGCCGCCTCGTCGTGCTCGTCCTCGATCTCGCCGACGATCTCCTCCACCACGTCCTCGATGGAGACGAGGCCGTCGGTGCCGCCATATTCGTCGATGACGAGGGCGAGATGGGTGCGCGCCGCCTGCATGGCGACCAGAAGGTCCACCGCCGGCATGGAGGGCGGAACATAGAGGATGCGGCGGATGAGCCCGGCATCCTCCAGCGAGCCGTCGAGATTGACCGCCCCGAGATCGAGCTTGTTGCCCGGCTGGCTGGTGAGGTCGCCGGCAAGGAAGGCGATGAGGTCGCGGATGTGGACCATGCCCACGGGGTCGTCCAGCGTGTCGTCATAGACCACGAGGCGCGAATGGCCGACGCCGACGAACAGCTTCAGCAGCTCGCCGAGGGAGACATCCTTGCGCACGGCGACGATCTCGGCGCGGGGCACCATGATGTCGCCGATGCCCACCTCCTTGAGATGGAGGATGTTGCGCAGCATCTTGCGCTCGGATGGGGTGAATTCCCCTTCCTCCTCGGGCGCTTCCGCCGCGTCCAGCACCTCCACGAGGTCGGTGCGGAGCGAGCCGTGCGGACGGAACGTGCCGAGGAGGGCACGCAATCGATCGAGAAAACTTTGCGGTTCCGCGCTGGTCTCGGTCGTTGGCTGGTCGATGTTGGACATGGCCTGATTTTCGCCTTGGAACGTCAGTCCTGGGGCAGGGCATAGGGATCGTCGATCCCGAGCCCCGCGAGGATCCGCCGTTCCAGCGCCTCCATTTCCTCTGCTTCGGTTTCGTCTATGTGGTCGTAGCCCAGAAGATGCAGCGTGCCGTGCACCACCAGATGGGCGAGGTGGTGCCCCGCCGTCTTGTCTTCTGCCTGGGCTTCGCCGGTGAGGGTTTCCAGCGCGACGATGATGTCGCCCAGCGGCTGGGGCGCGTCCACGTCGTCGGGCAGGTCCGGCTGGGGGAAGGACAGCACGTTGGTGGCCTTGTCCTTGCCGCGCCACTCCCGGTTCAGCACGCGGATGCGCGCGTCGTCGGTGAGGGTGATGGCGACCTCGCAGGGCTCCGGCACCTCGTCGCCGCAGGCCGCGAGCGCTGCCTGCGCGGCCCGCACGCAGATGGCTTCGGCGTCGGGGACGGCAGACCAGCCCTCCGCCTCCACCAGCACGTCGATGGCGACGGGGTCCTCCTCGGGGGGGACGCTCGTGGCGACAAGCTTCAGGGCGGCCATGGGATCAGGCTCCGGCCTTGCCGAGGCGGGCGGAAGCGGCCTCGAGCTTGGCCGCGTCAAGCTTCTCGTAGGCCGAGACGATGCGCCCGACCATCTCGTGGCGCACCACGTCCTCGGCCTTGAAGACGCACACGCCCACCCCCTCGATGCCCTCCAGCAGCCGCACCGCTTCGGCAAGGCCGGAGATCTGGCCCTGGGGCAGGTCGGTCTGGCTGGCGTCGCCGGTGACGATCATGTGCGAGTTCTCGCCCAGGCGGGTGAGGAACATCTTCATCTGCATGGAGGTGGCGTTCTGCGCCTCGTCCAGGATGACCGCAGCGTTGGAGAGGGTGCGTCCGCGCATGAAGGCCAGCGGGGCGATCTCGATCTCGCCCGATTGCAGCGCCCGCTCCACGAAGGGGCGGTCCATGAGGTCATAGAGCGCGTCGTAGATGGGGCGCAGGTAGGGGTCCACCTTGTCCTTCATGTCGCCGGGCAGGAAGCCGAGCCGCTCGCCCGCCTCCACCGCTGGCCGCGACAGGATGATGCGGTCCACCATGCGCCGTTCCAGCAGGTGCACCGCATAGGCCACCGCGAGCCACGTCTTGCCGGTGCCGGCGGGACCCGAGCCGAACACGAGGGTGTGGCGCTTCAGCGCCCTTATATAGGCGTCCTGGGCGGCGGTGCGCGCCCGCACCGGGCGGCGGCGCAGCTGGATCTCATCGAACGACTGTCGGTTCTCGGCCGGATCGAAATCGAACAGGGAGCCCTGCGAGGTCACCTCGCGGATGGCCCCGTCCACGTCGCCCTGGCTGATGTCGCGGCCCTTGCGCAAGGCCTCGTAGAGGTGCTCCAGCACGGCTCTAGCTTGCTCGCAGGCATCGCGCGCGCCTTCCAGCGTCACGTGGTTGCCGCGCGAATCGGCCTTCACCCCGAGCTTGCGCTCGATCACGGCGAGGTTGCGCCCGTAATGGCCGAACAGGAGGGTGGCGAGCCGGTTGTCGTCGAAGGCCAGCACCACATGGGCGGGGCCTTCGTCGTCCGGGCTCGCCCACGGCGCCGTCACCGCCGCGCGGGCGGGGCCGGAGGGCGGCAAAGGGCGTTCGGATTGGCGTTCCGAAGAACGATCGAGGGGACGGTCGCGGTCGCTGCCGGATCTGCGCAAGCTCAAGCCTCCATGGCCGCAAGCGGCCGGGATCGGGCGGAAGAAGCTGGGGACTGGGAAACGGAAGTGTCGTTCGCCTCCGCCGGAACACCCGCGAGGCTGTTGGGGCCCACGTCGGTGATGGTCACGGTGAGGAGGTCGCCGATGGCGGCGGGCGGATCGTTCACCACCACGCTCTGCAGATAGGGCGAGCGGCCGATGAGCTGGCCGGTCTGGCGGCCGGGCTTTTCCAGCAGGATGTCGAAGGTGCGGCCGCGGCAGCTCTCGTCAAAGGCGGCCTTGGAGGCTTCCAGCAGCCGCTGAAGCTCGGCAAGGCGCTCGGCCTTCGCCTCCTCCGGCACCTGCGCCTCATGGTCGGCGGCCGGGGTTCCGGGGCGAGGGCTGTACTTGAAGGAATAGGCGCTGGCGAAGCCCACCCGGCGCACCAGGTCGAGGGTGTCCTCGAAATCCTGCTCGCTCTCGCCGGGGAAGCCCACGATGAAATCAGACGACAGGGCCATGTCCGGGCGCGCCTTCCGCATCTTCTCGATGATGGCGAAGAAGTCGTCCCGGCCATGCTTGCGGTTCATGGCAGCGAGGATGCGGTCGGAGCCCGACTGCACCGGCAGGTGCAGGTAGGGCATCAGCTGGGGCAGGTCGCGGTGGGCGGCGATGAGGTCGTCGTCCATGTCGCGGGGGTGGGAGGTGGTGTAGCGCAGCCGCGCGAGGCCTTCGATGCCGGCCATGCGCTCCATGAGCCGGGCGAGGCTCCAGCTGGTGCCGTCCGGCCCGATGCCATGGAAGGCGTTGACGTTCTGGCCGATGAGGCTGATCTCGCGGACCCCCTGGTCCACCAGTCGCGCCGCCTCATCCATGATCTTCGCGACCGGGCGGGACACCTCCGCGCCGCGGGTATAGGGCACCACGCAGAAGGTGCAGAACTTGTCGCAGCCTTCCTGCACGGTGACGAAGGCCGCCGGCCCGCGGGAGCGGGTCGCCGCCCGTGTCGGGGCTGGCAGGTGGTCGAACTTGTCTTCGGCCGGGAATTCGGTGTCCACCACCCGCTTGCCGGCCTTGGCTTCAGCCAGAAGCTCGGGCAGGCGGTGGTAGCTCTGGGGGCCGACCACGAGGTCCACCACCGGCGCGCGGCGCATGATCTCGGCGCCTTCGGCCTGGGCGACGCAGCCCGCCACCGCGATCATGGTGTCGGAGCCAGCCTCCTGCTTCTGTTTGCGCAGGCGTCCCAGCTCCGAATAGACCTTCTCGGCGGCCTTCTCGCGGATATGGCAGGTGTTCAGGATGACAAGATCGGCCTCGGCCGGGTCCTGCGTCTCCACGAAGCCCTCGCGTGCCAGCGTGTCCGCCATACGATGGGAATCGTAGACGTTCATCTGGCAGCCGAATGACTTCACATAAAGCTTGCGGGGCTCGTGCATGTTGCCTGTTCTGTCGCCGTCGATCATCGCGCGTGGGCGCGACGCGATCGTGACGCCAGCTCTTGTCGCCCCCTTCATGGTTCGTGAGGTGGCAATCCTACCGGCAAACGCGCCGGTTGGAAACAGCGCCGGCACCAACTGCGACGGAACTTAGAGCGGTTGGGCCGACGCGGCATCCCATTCCGCCCGCACCGTCGCGTCCACTTCCTGCGGCAGGGCCTCACGTGCGTGGGCGATGACGGTATCAGGATCAGCCAACCGCCCCAGCGCCCACACCGCCGCCCCGCGTACCAGCGCCGACGCATCGCCAAGCCGTGCCTCCACCTGGGGCAGCAGGCTCGGGTCGGCCGAATTGCCGATGGCCACCAGCACGTTGCGCACGAAGCGGTCGCGTCCCACCCGCTTGATGGGGCTTTTCGGGAAGCGGGCGCGGAAGGCGGCATCGTCCAGCCCAACGAGCTCGGCCAAGGGCGGGGCGTCATTCTCCGCCCGCGCCGCAAGCCTCATTTCGCGCCCGAGTTCGGCGAACTTGTTCCATGGGCAGGCGGCGAGGCAATCGTCGCAGCCATAGATGCGGTTGCCCATGAGCGGGCGCAGGTCGCGCGGGATCGGACCCTTGTGCTCGATGGTGAGATAGGAGACGCAGCGCCGCGCATCGATGACGTAGGGAGCGGGAAAGGCCGCCGTGGGGCAGGCCTCAAGGCAGGCGCGGCAGGAGCCGCAATGGTCCTTTTCGGGCGCGGACGGCTTCAGCTCCAGCGTGGTGGCGATGGCACCGAGGAACATCCAGGAGCCGAAATCCCGCGAGACCAGGTTGGTGTGCCGGCCCTGCCAGCCGAGCCCTGCCGCCGCAGCCAATGGCTTCTCCATGAGCGGGGCGGTATCCACAAACACTTTAACGTCGCCCTCAAGCCCGCGCCGCTGCGCCTCGACGAGCAGGGCGCGGGCGACGCGCTTCAGCTTGGGCTTGATGATGTCGTGGTAATCCTCCGCCCGCGCATAGACGGAGATAGCGCCCGCCGACCGCTGCGCCAGCACCGCGCGCGGGTCGTCCGCTGGGCCGTAATTGAGCCCCAGCATGATGACGGAGCGCATCTGCGGCCACAGCACAGCGGGATCGGCCCGGCGCTCCAGGGTCTCGGCCATCCAGCCCATATCGCCATGGGCGCCGCCGGCGACCCACTCTTTCAGCCGGACGCCGGCCTGAGGGATCGCCTCCGCGCGGGCGATGCCGACGGTATCGAAGCCTTCCGAACGGGCGATGCCGGCGATGATCTCCTCGAGGGCGCCGCCGGCCGCTTCGTTCAGAAATCGAGGTCCGCGTAGGTCTTGGAGGGCGGCATCCCCGGAATGCTCTCGGTCAGCAGGGCACGGAAGGTCGGGCGCGACTTGATCCGCGCGTACCAGTCCCTCGCGTGATCGTCCTCGTCCCACGGCACGTCGCCCAGATAGTCGGCCACCGAGAGATGGGCTGCGGCGGCAAGGTCGGCCTGGCTCAGCTTCTCCCCGGCGAGCCATTTGCGCGCCTTGGCCAGCCAGCCGATATATTTCAGATGATAGCGCAGATTGCTGCGGCCCATGCGAAGCGAGGTCGCATCCGGCGAGCCGCCGCCTTGCTCGCGCGTCATGTAGCGCTTGTGGATGCGCTCGCGCACCAGGGGCTCGGTGGCCTCCACATACATCTTCTCGTTGAACCATTGGGTGAGCCGGCGCACCTCCACCCGCGCCGCCGGGGAATCCGGCAGCAGGCGGTGGTCGCCGAGGGCAAGGCCGCGCGTCTCGTCGAGCCATTCGGCGATGATGCTGGCGCCGGGCACCGAAGCCGCCATCTCCTCTACGATCACCGGCGTCTCGCCGGACGGGTTGAGGGCCAGGAAGCCGGGCCTGCGCTCCCACACCCGTTCCTCGACGAGCTCCGGTTCGAGCCCGTATTCGGAGAGCAGGAGGCGGACAAACCGTGAATGCGGGCAAAAGGGATGGTGATGCAGATACATGATGCAATTTTCGCCGGGGGTCAGGTGGGGAGAAGGCCAGTCACCGGCTCCCATCAGTTTTAGAGCGCGATTCTTTCCGATTGGTTCCACCGCAGTGCAGCATTTTGCGCTGGGCATGGGGCGGCCGGGCGGCCCGGCGAAACAGGGTTAACAGAACGACAAGATGAGAACGCCGCCGTGAGCGGATTCTCTTGGCAGCTCAAGGCTTAGAACTTGCCGTTGCGGCAATCTGGCCTGTGGCGGGCGGGCCACATGCCGTGAGGAAATGACGCGGCGGCAGGGTGCGCGACGCCTCCGGTCACGGACGCGCGATTGCACCTGCGAAGGGGACGGAACAGGATGCGCCATCCCTACCCGCCTTCCGGATGACCTCACTCATGACCCTCGGCGCCATGCTCGAAGCCCTCGTTCTCGGCCTTGTGGAGGGGCTGACGGAGTTCATTCCCGTCTCCTCCACCGCCCACATCCTGCTCCTGGGGCATTTCCTGAGGTTCGAGAGCGCCGGCCACACCTTCGAGGTGCTGATCCAGCTCGGCGCGGTGCTCGCCATCCTCACCGTCTATTTCCAGCGCTTCCTCAAGGTGGCGCAGCAGCTGCCCACCAATCCGGGCGCGCGGCGCTTCGTGATTGGCATCCTCGTCGCCTTCCTGCCGGCGGCGGTCATCGGGGCGCTGGCCCACGGCTTCATCAAGAGCGTGCTGTTCGAGACGCCGGCCCTGATCTGCGTGACGCTGATTCTCGGCGGCATCGTGCTTCTGTTCATCGACAAGGTGGTGCCGGAGCCGCGCTACAACAACGCCATGGGTCTGCCGCTGCTGCTGGCGCTGAAGATCGGCTTCTTCCAGTGCCTGGCCATGATCCCCGGCATGTCGCGCTCGGGCTCCACCATCGTCGGCGCCATGCTGATGGGCGTCGACAAGAGGGCGGCGGCGGAATTCTCGTTCTTCCTCGCCTTGCCCACCATGGCCGGGGCGTTCGCCTACGACCTCTTCAAGAACCGCAACAACCTCTCCATGGACGATGGCCTGCTCATCGTCATCGGTTTCATCGCGGCGTTCTGCGCGGCGGTGCTGGTGGTGCGGACCCTGCTCGATTTCGTCGCCAAGCACGGCTACGCGCCGTTCGGCTGGTGGCGCATCGTCGTCGGCGTCGCCGGGCTCATCGGCCTCGCGCTGGTGGGCTGAGGGCTCCGCCCACTCCCGTAACGGAAGAGGCATCGCCGCTCAGAAGTCGGAGGCGATGCCTCCCACTTCCCAGTCGCCGTAGCGCACCGGCTCGAGGCCGTCGCGGCCGTTGATCTCCTTCGGCCGCTCTTTGGTGGCCGCATCAATGGCGGCGCGGCGGGCCTGAGCCTCGGCGAGCGCGCGCTGCGCGGCCTCGCTCAGGGGCTTGCGCTGCGGCGCGGGGGTTTCATCGGACATGATGTGCTCCTTACGTCATGGGCGCGCGACGCACGTGCTCTTTTCCCGCGTGCTCTAGGGCTGCGCCACCCTGCGAAACTCCATCCGGTAAACCACGTCCTCGCCGGAAACCGGATCCCGGCCGGGGGCGCCGCTGATCACCAGCGTGTCCCCGTCGAGCGTGAAGGGCCGGACCAGATCGGGACCCCAGGCCGGGTTCCAGGTCGCATCCACGTGGTGGATGACCACGTTGCCCTTGATCTCATAGGTCGCCGCATAAGCAAGCATGGAATCGAACAGCGCCACCTTCTCCGGGTCGGTCGGAGTCGGGGCGCCGAGCTTCTTCCGCTGGCTGCTGACCACGAGAGCCATCATCCGGCCGTCCGCATGATAGGCAATATATCCATTGGGATTGGCGCCCATGGCGTCGGTCGTGACCCCGGTCGCGACGACCGTGCGTGTCCACGACACCATCCGCCAGGTGCCAAGAAGAGCCGATGCGTCGGGCATGGATCTGCTCCCTTGGTGCATCGCGCCGAACCGCAAGGTCTGGCCAAACGGCACCCTGTTGCACTTCGCGATACGCCGGCAGGGGCACGCAACCTTGCCGCTTGGCTCCAAGCGTGGTAGCGGACGCCGCGCCTCGGATCGGGGCGCGTCTGGACACCATCGATACCAAACGGAGATGCGCATGGCCACGCAGAATGGCGGCCCCACCCAGAATGCGGCGCCGTCGCTGAACGTGCTCGCGCAGTACATCAAGGATTTCTCCTTCGAGAATCCCAACGCGCCGCGCTCCCTCGCCGCTCCGCCCAGCCAGCCCGACGTCAACATCCAGATCCACGTCAACGCCCGCCCCGGCGGTAATGGCGAGTTCGAGGTGGAGCTGAAGATCGAAGGCGGCGCCAGCATCGAGGGCAACACCCTGTTCGCCTTCGAGCTGGTCTATGCTGGCGTGTTCCGCATCCTGAACGTGCCGGAAGAGAGCCTGCAGCCGGTGGCGCTCATCGAGTGCCCGCGCCTGCTCTTCCCCTTCGCCCGTCAGATCATCGCCGACGCGGTGCGCAACGGCGGCTTCCCGCCCCTGATGATCGATCCGGTGGATTTCGCCGCGCTGTTCCAGCAGCGCATCCAGCAGGAAGGCGGGCGCCTCCAGGCCTGAGCGCTGACGCAAACCTGACCGACAGAACGCCGCCGGATGCTTTGTGCGTTCGGCGGCGTTTCCTTTGGTGTCCGCTGTTTTCGTGTATCTATTGCCGATGGCTCGTGAGCTTTGCTTACGGGCCATCGGCCGAGCCCGCGCGGCGTTTGAGCGGACCCACTTGGCATCGGTCGAAGACCGAGGCCGATGGTATAAAGACGGATAATCAGAACGACCGGGTGTCCCCGGGAGGAAGACCGGCGCGGGCAATGCGATCCATCCGCTTCAAGCTCGCCGCCTTGAGCGGGGCAGCGGCTTCCTTTGCCATCCTGGCCGCCGTGGGGGTTCTCCTTGCGGCCGGGGCGGCGGATCGCGCCCTGGAGGCGACAGTCTCGGCCCAGCAGCGACTGGACCTGCTCACCGAAATCTCCGCCCGCCTTTCCGATTTCGGCCTTGCCGCCGTGGCCGTCGCCGAAAGCCCCGGCGCGGAGATGGGACGTGCGGATCTGGGCCGCATGGAGGATGCCGGCGCCCGCGTGGCCGCCGTGCTGGAAGCCGCGACCGTGCGCGCGGCGGAGACCAGTCCCGCGCTTGAGACCGGGGTGCGCCCGCGCGAGCGCATGCTCGCCCACCTGCGGGCCGATTTCACCGTGCTCGACCGCCAGATCTCCGGAGCCGTGGCCGATGTGGATGCCCGCAGCCGCGGCGATCGGGTGCGCGGCGCGCTCAACGGCTTTGCCGCCTCCGCCGGTCCCACCCTCTCGCTGCTGGTCGAGAGCGAGCGCCGCGCCGTGACGAGCGCGCGGGAGGAGGCGCTGGGCCTCTCCTTCCGCCTCCGGTTGGGCGCGGTGGCGCTCGCCGCCCTCGTGCTCGCCGCGGCGGTGATCCTCTATCGCGCGCTGGCCCGGCCGCTGCTGACCCGGCTCCGGGAGATGGACCGGGCCGCCGCCGCCATCGGTCGGGGCGACCTCGATACCCGCCTCACCATCGGCCCGCGCGACGAGCTGGGCGTGCTGACGGCGCGCTTCAACCGCATGGCCGCGCGCCTCGGCCGCCGTGAGCGGCAGGTGGTCGAGGACCGCGCCCTGCTGGAGAAGACCATTTCCGAGCGTACTGCCGACCTCACGGCGGCCAATGCCCGGCTCGCCGCCATCGACGCCTCCCGCCGGCGCTTCTTCACCGATGTGAGCCATGAGTTGCGCACGCCGCTCACCGTCATCATCGGCGAATGCGACGTGACCCAGCGTGCCCCCGCCATTCCCGAGGATCTCAGCCGCACGGTGCTCGCCACCATCCGCAAGCGGGCCGGGCGCCTGCACCGGCGGATCGAGGACCTGCTGCGCGTCGCCCGCTCGGAAAGCGGGGAGATCGAGCTGGTGTTCCAGGACGTGCCGCTGGTGCCGCTTCTGGCCGACGCCGTCGCCGGCTTCGAGACCGTGGCGCGCCGGCAGGGGGTGAGTCTCACGCTGGAGGGAGAGGCGCCCGGCCCTCTCGTCCATGCCGACCGCGAATGGCTGCGGCAGGTGGTGGAAGGCCTCATCGACAATGCCCTGCGCCATGGCGGCAAGGTGACGCGCATCACGCTCGCGGTCGCCACCGTGGCCGGAGCCGGCGGGGTGGTGGCGGATGAGATCACGGTGAGCGACGACGGCCGCGGCATCCCGCCGGAGGCGCGGGCCGGGCTGTTCAAGCGCTTCGAGCGGGGTGAGCGGTTGGGCGAGGGGACAGGATTCGGCCTCGGCCTCGCGCTGGCGGAATGGGTGGTGACGCGGCACGGTGGACGGATCACACTGGAAGAGGGAGAAGGGGGCGGTACCCGCGTGGTCATCGCGCTGCCCCGGTCGCAGGCCCTTCAAGAGGCTGTGGAGACACGCGGCGCCTGAGCGAACCCGCCCGGCGAGGAGGACACATGAACATTCTGGTGGTCGAGGATGACAGCGACATCGGCGCGATGCTGAGCCGCGGGCTCTCGGCCGAAGGCTTCGACGTGACCGTGGTAGGCCGCGCCGACGAGGCGCTGGAGGCGGCGCGCCAGTACAATCCCTGCGCCGTGGTGCTCGACATCATGCTGCCCGACGGCTCGGGGATCGAGGTGTGCCGGGCGCTGCGCGAGACCGGGCACTCCGGCCCCATCCTGTTCCTGTCCGCCAAGGACGAGGTGCGCGACCGGGCCGAGGGCCTTGGCGCCGGCGCCGACGACTACATCGTGAAGCCGTTCGAGTTCGCCGAGCTGGTGGCGCGGCTGCGTGCCCACCTGCTGCACCGCCTCGGCGACAACCACGCGGGCCGGATTGTCGCAGGGCGCCTGGTGCTCGACCAGTCCACCCGCACCGTGCTGTTCGGCGAGATCCATGCACGCCTGACGGAGCGGGAGGCGGAGCTGCTGGCCCTGTTGATGGCGACCCCCAACCGGCCGGTGCCACGCGGCGAAATCTTCGACCGGCTCTGGGCCAACCAGGGCGGCGCCTCGCTCAACGTGGTGGATGTCTATGTGGGCTACCTGCGCACCAAGCTGGCGCCGGTGAGCCGAGCCGGCGGCCCGCAGGTGTCCACGGTGCGCGGCCGCGGCTTCATGCTGGACCTCTCGGCGCCCGCCGCCGCCCAATGATCTGTTGCGGCGCAGCATCACATTTTGCTTGCGGGAACCAAATCTAACGCCAATATTTGATCTCAATGCGATGAACTTCATCATTGCAGAGTGTTCTTATGATCTTCTTAGAAAGATCTGGAGCACATAACCGGAGGAAGCAACATGCGTTGGAACAAGCCTCAGGTCTGCGAAGTCTGCGTTGGCATGGAAGTCACCGCTTATCTGCCGGCCGATTTCTGATCCGAATGAGGTCGGTGGCCGGGAGCGATAAGGCAGGAGCGTTCGACGCATCATGCAGGTGATCGTTCTCGGTTCGGCGGCCGGCGGCGGCGTTCCCCAATGGAATTGCCGCTGTCCGGTGTGCCGCATGGCCTGGTCGGGAGACCCTCGCGTCACGCCGCGCACCCAGTCGAGCATTGCCGTCTCCGCAGACGGCTCAGATTGGGTCCTGCTCAATGCCTCGCCCGACCTTCGGGCGCAGATTTCGGCCACGCCCGCGCTCAAGCCGCGAACGGGCGAGCGCGACAGCCCCATTCGCGCGGTTGTCCTCACCAACGGGGACGTGGACCACATTGCTGGCCTGCTCTCGCTCCGCGAATCCCAGCCGTTTGCCCTCTTTGGCACGGCGGAGACCCTCGGGCTGCTGAAAGAGAACCAGGTGTTCAACGTGGTGGCGCGGGCCTTCGTCAGCCGCACCGCCGCCGTGTTCGGCGAGGCGTTCTCACCGGCGCCGGGGCTTACGATGGAATTCTTCACCGTGCCCGGAAAGGTGCCGCTCTGGCGCGAGGACGCCAGCCTCGTCATCGGCGAGGAGACCGGCTCCACCGTGGGCGTCACTATCACCTGCGCGGACAAGCGCCTCGTCTACATTCCCGGCTGCGCGGCGGTGACGCCGGCGGTGCGCGAGCGGATCGTCGGGGCCGATCTCCTGTTCTTCGACGGCACGCTCTATCGCGACGACGAGATGATCGAGGCCGGCGTCGGCACCAAGACCGGTGCGCGCATGGGGCACCTCTCCATGTCCGGCGACGACGGCACCGTGGCGCTGCTCAAGGACGTGCCGGTGGCGCGGCGCGTGTTCATCCACATCAACAATACCAACCCGGCGCTGGTGGATGGCTCGCAGGAGCGCCACGCCGTGGAGCAGGCCGGCTGGACGGTGGCCCGCGACGGAATGGAGTTCTCGTTATGACCTTCCTCGCCCTTGCCGAGCCGCCGGTGTTCCCGCCCTTGCCCGCGCCGTCCGAGCCTTTGTCGCCCGAAGGGCTGGAAGCGGCGCTGCGTGAGGTGGGAGCCACGCGCTACCACAATCTCCACCCGTTCCATAAGCTGCTGCATTCCGGCAAGCTGAGCCGGGACCAGGTGCGCGCCTGGGCGCTTAACCGCTACTGCTACCAGTCCGCCATTCCCCGCAAGGATGCGGCGCTCATGAGCCGCTGCGACGATCGTGAGCTGCGCCGCGAATGGCTCCACCGCATCACTGACCATGACGGATTCGAGGGCGACACCGGCGGCATCGAGCGCTGGCTGGTGCTCACTGACGGCCTCGGCCTCGACCGCGATTATGTGGTGTCCAAGGAGGGCGCGCTGCCGGCCACCAAATTCGCGGTGGAAGCCTATGTGCGCTTCGTCGCCGACCATTCGCTGCTGGAGGCGGTGGCCTCTTCCCTCACCGAGCTGTTCGCGCCGGGCATCCATGCCGAGCGCATCTCGGGCATGCTGGCCAATTACGATTTCATCAACGAGCGCGTCGTCGCCTATTTCCGCCGCCGCCTCGACCAGGCGCCGAAGGATGCCGACTTCGCCCTCGACTATGTGAAGAAGAACGCGCGCACGGTTGCCGAGCAGCGCGCCGTCATCCGCGCCTTGACTTTCAAGACCGAAGTTCTCTGGGCGCAGCTCGATGCGCTTTACTTCGCCTATGTGGAGCCCGGCTGGCCGGCGCCCGGTGCGTGGCGGCCGGGCATCGCTCTGGTCGAGGCCGGCTGAGCCATGCGGGCGGAAGAGACCGACGTGCCGCGCCTGCCGCGCGGGGTGAAACTGAAGTATGATCAGGTCCGCGAGCGCCACGTGCTGCTCGCCCCGGAGCGGGCCTTCGACATCGACGAGACCGCCGCCGCGGTGTTGGAGCTGGTGGACGGCCAGCGCACCTGCGGCCAGATCGTGGATGAGCTGGCGCTGCGCTTCGACGAAAAGCGCGAGGTGATCGCCGACGACGTGCGCGACATGATCGGCGATCTCATTGCGCGGCGGGTGATCGAGCGATGACCAATGCCACGGCCGAACTGAATCTGGAGACGGCGCCCCGCCCGGCGGCGGTGCATCCTGTCGGCCATCCCATCGGCATCCTCGCCGAGCTGACCCATCGCTGCCCCCTGCGCTGCCCCTATTGCTCCAATCCGCTGGAGCTGGAGCGCCGCGAGGCGGAGCTGGACACCGCCACCTGGAAGCGTGTGCTGAGCGAGGCGGCGGCCCTTGGTGTGCTGCACGTCCACCTCTCCGGCGGCGAGCCCACGGCGCGGGCGGACCTCGTGGAACTGACCGCCCATTGCGCGGCCGAGGGGCTCTACACCAATCTCATCACCTCCGGCGTCGGCCGGGCCGGGGCCATGCTGCCTGCCCTGTCCGAGGCGGGGCTGGACCATGTGCAGCTCTCCTTCCAGGGCGCCAAGGCTGAAACCACCGATCGCGTCGGCGGCTATGCGGGCGGCCATGCCGCCAAGCTCGCCTTCGCCGCGCAGGTGACTGACCTCGGCCTGCCGCTCACCGTGAACGCGGTGTTCCATCGCGCCAACATCCACGAGGTGGAGGACATGATCGAACTGGCCATCGCGCTGAAGGCGCGGCGGCTGGAGGTGGCGCACACCCAATATTACGGCTGGGCCTATGCCAACCGCGCGGCGCTGATGCCGGCGCGCCCCGACGTGGACCGCTCGGTCGCCATCGTGGAAGAGGCGCGCAAGCGGCTCGAAGGCGTGCTGGTCATCGACATGGTGATCCCGGACTATTACGCCCGCTATCCCAAGCCCTGTTCCGGCGGCTGGGGCCGGCGCACGCTGAATGTCACGCCCACCGGCCGGGTGCTGCCCTGTCATGCGGCTGAGAGCATTCCGGGCCTTGAGTTCTGGTCGGTGCGCGATCACGCGCTGGGCGATATCTGGCGCGCCTCGCCGGCCTTCAACGCCTATCGCGGCACCGACTGGATGCGCGAGCCGTGCCGCAGCTGCGACCGGCGGGAGATGGATTTCGGCGGCTGCCGCTGCCAGGCCATGGCGCTGGCGGGAGATGCCAGCCTGACCGATCCGGCCTGCTCGAAATCCCCGTTCCATGCCAAGGTGGAGGCACTGGCCACCGCCGAGGCGGCGGGCACCGCGCCCGATTTCATCTACCGCACCATCGGCGGAATGCCGGCGGGCCGGCGGGAAGGAGCAAAACCGTGAGCGCCCGCAGGATCATCGGCCTTTGTCTCGTGCTCACCGCCGCGCTGTTCGCCGCCGGCTTCCTGGTGGAGCCGCTGCCCGCGCGCGCCGCCGAGGCGCAGGCCGCCACCGAAATCGCGCCGCCGGAAGCGGCCGACATCCTGTTCGAGCGCCATCAGCTCGCCGGCACCAAGCCCGGCGACACGCTCGCCTATGCCTACACGCGCAAGGTGACCGACGCGGAGCTCGGCCCCTCCTTCGACGACCGCATCCGCCTGATGATCGATCAGGGGCCGGGCGGGGATGCCCGCGACGTGCGGGTCGATTTCTTTTCGCCCGAGCGCCACCATGCCGCCGGCCCGTTCGAGGGCGTCACCACCAATCCGGTGCTGATGCTGTTCCTGGAGAATCACCTGGTGGATCTGTCCGGGCGGCTCAAGGGCAATCCGCGCTATCTCAAGAACGCCATCCGCTCCGCCCTGCGCGACCGGGCGCGGGTGGAGGTTGCCGACATCACGGTGGATGGCCGCACCCTCAAGGGCTGGCGCATCACGGTGAAGCCCTTCGAGGGCGACGCCAATGCCACCCGCATGCGGGGGCTGGACAGCCTGACCTACACATTCGGCGTGGCACCGGACCTGCCGGGGGAAATCGCGCGCATCGAGATCGCGGCCGAAGCCCCCGGCGGCCGGCTCTGGGAGGAGACGATCGCCTATGATCCGAAAGGTTCTTGAGGCGGCGGGGCTGCTGCTTGCGTCAGCCGGCGCGGCGCTTGCCGCCACCGCCGTCGATAACGACTATCCCACCTCCGCGCGCGTTGACTACGTCATCGCCTGCATGGCGGCGAACGGGCAGTCGCGCGAGGCCATGACCCGCTGTTCCTGCTCGGTGGATACGCTGGCCTCCATCCTGCCCTATGACCGCTACGTGGCGGCGGAGACCATCCTGTCCATGCGGCAGGGGGTGGGGCAAGCGGCGAGCATTTTCCGCAATACGC
The DNA here is from genome assembly GCF_008364685.1 of Xanthobacter oligotrophicus. Taxonomy (GTDB): domain Bacteria; phylum Pseudomonadota; class Alphaproteobacteria; order Rhizobiales; family Xanthobacteraceae; genus Xanthobacter; species Xanthobacter oligotrophicus. The sequence continues at coordinate 111,611 of NZ_VTTL01000013.1, read as the reverse complement.
CCCAATACGAGGACAACATTGCCGAATTGCGCCGGGCCCAGGCGGAAGCCGAGGTCCGCTGCTTCAAGTAGAATCCGATACCGCGCTGCACAACACCTGCTCGCATCTGCCGCATAGATGACGGGTTTTCTGCCCCGTGCGGCTATGTTAGCTTCCTCCCCAAGAACAGACGCATGGCGCACGGAGTTTTCCGAAGCGCACTGCAACGACAAGCGGGCAACCGCCGCGGCGTCTTGATCGGGACCATCAACCCCCAAGGCAATGCCATGGCATCCCAACGCTCTGCGTCTGTCCATTTCGTCCCATTTTCACCTCCGCGGGCCGGTTCCGGCGCCAGCTACACGCTCCTGCGTGGGCCTGGCGCAGCGCGCCCCGCCACCATCGCCTTCGGGTGACGCCATGACATCGGGAGAGTCGATCACCGGCGGTGCCCCTCGCACCGTCCGAGACATCGTCTGCGGTTTCTGCGGCCTCGGCTGCGATGACCTGGAGGTGACGGTCGCCGGCCGCGCCATCACGCCGCGCACCGCATGCCCCGAGGCCGCGCGCCTTCTCGCCCGCAGCGACGCGCCGCCGCCGTCGCCGCGCGTCAATGGCGTTCCGGCGAGCTTCGAGGAAGCCGCCGCCGCCGCCGCGGGGCATCTCAAAGTCGCCCGTTCCGCCGCCTTCAGCGGCCTGGGCGCGGACTTGGAAGGCCTGCGCCGCCTGTTCGACCTCGCCATGGCCTCGGGCGCCAGCCTCGACCATGCGGCGTCCGGCGGCCTGTTCGCCAATCTGGAGCGCCTCGCCCGCAAGGGCTGGATCGCCGCCACCCTCGCCGAGGTGCGCAACCGCTGCGACGTGATGGTGGTGTTCGGCGAAGACCCTGCCTCCGCCTTCAGCCGCTTCTTCTCCCGCGCCGTTCCGGTGCGCGGGGAGGGGGCGGACGGGGATGCCGCCCCGCTCTTCGTCACCGCGCCCGGCCGGCGGCAGATCGCCGTCGTCGGCGGGCCGCTGTCGGAGGCATCGCGCCGGGTGCTCGCCGCCCATGAGGTGACGGAAATTGCCGTTGCTGAACAGGATGTTGCCACTGCCGCATCCGTGCTGACGGCACTGGTCGCCGGGCGTGTGGTGGACGGGCTCAGCGGCCTGCCGGAGACGACGGTGGCGGCCCTCGCGGCGCTGGCGGAACAGCTCAAGGCGGCGCGCTATGCCGTCTTCACCTGGAACGCCGCCAGCCTGCCGGCAGAGGATGCGCCGGTGGTTGCCGGCGCGGCGTCGGAGGCGGTGGATATCCTCTCCGTCACCACCCGCGCGGCGGTGTTTCCCTTGGGCGGTCGGGACAATGTGACCGGGGCGCACCAGCTCGCCCTGTGGCGCTTCGGCTATCCCCTGCGCACGGCGGTGGGGGCGGGCACGTCGCGCCATGTGCCCGAGCTTTATTCAACGGCGGCAGCGCTTTACGATGCCGACCTGCTGCTCCACACCAGCGCCTTCCGTCCCGATGCGCCGCCCGACTTCGACCGGGGTCCGGTGATCGCCATCGCCCATCCCGACACGGTGTTCGCGCGGGAGCCGGAGGTGTTCATTCCGGTGGGGACGCCGGGGGTGGACTATGGCGGCCATGTCTTCCGCATGGACTCGGTGGTTTGCCTGCCGCTTCAGGCCCTTAGGCCTGCCGAACTGCCCAGCGTCGCCGAGGCGGCGGCGGCTATTCTTGTGTCGTTCGGGAGGGGTGCATGAGGACGCGCATCACCGGTGGGCGCGTGTTCGACCCCGCCAACACTATCATCGACCAGGTCCGCGATATCCTCCTGGAAGACGGCCGCGTCATCGCCGACGCGCCGCCGGTCAATGGCGAGCAAGTGGTTGATGCCTCAGGCACAATCGTGCTCGCGGGCGGCATCGACCTGCACAGCCATATCGCCGGCGGCAAGGTCAGTCTCGGCCGCCTGCTGATGAACGAGGACCGGGCGCTGTTCCCCGAGCCGTTCGGCGATTTCTGCGGCTGTGGCGGCGGGCGGGCGGCGCCCACCACCCATGCAACCGGTTGCCGCTACTCGCAAATGGGCTACACCGCCGTGTTCGAGCCGGCGGTGGTGGGGGCCAATGCCCGCCACGCGCACCTGGAGATGGCGGACATCCCCAACATCGACACCGGCGGCTTCCTGGTGTTGGGGAACGATGATTTCCTGTTGCGCCTCATCGCCCAGGGCGAGGGCCAGCAGGCCATCAACGACTATGTGGCCTGGATGCTCAAGGCCACCCAGTGCTGCGCCATCAAGATCGTGAACCCCGGCGGTATCAACGCCTTCAAGTTCAACGGGCGCGCCCTCGATCTTGACGAGACGGGGCCGTTTTACGGCCTCACCCCGCGGCGAGTTCTGAACACACTTCAGCGCGCCGTATCGGAACTGGGGGTGCCGCACCCCATCCACCTCCACGGCTGCAACCTGGGGGTGCCCGGCAACGTCAAGACGACGCTCGCCACCATCGGCGCGACCGAGGGCTTCCCCCTCCATCTCACCCACATCCAGTTCCACTCCTACGGCACCGAGGGCGACCGGCACTTCTCCTCCGGCTCGGCCGAGATCGCGGAGGCGGTGAACGCCAATCCGCACATCTCGGTGGACGTGGGCCAGATCATGTTCGGCCAGACGGTGACCGCCTCGGCCGACCTCATGTCCCAGTATCGCAACCACAACATCGCCGATCCCAAGAAGTGGATCGGCATGGACATCGAGATGGACGCGGCCTGCGGGGTGGTGCCGTTCAATTACCGCGACACCTCCTTCGTGAACGCGCTGCAATGGGCCATCGGGCTGGAACTGTTCCTGCTCATCGAGGACCCGTGGCGGGTGTACCTGACCACCGATCATCCCAACGGCGGTCCGTTCACCTCCTACCCGCACCTCATCCGCCTGCTGATGGACAAGCCGTTCCGCGACGACCATCTCTCGCGCATCCACAAGGCGGCGCGCGCCCATACCAGGCTCGCCGAGATTTCCCGCGAATACACGCTGGAGGAGATCGCGGTGGTGACCCGCGCCGCGCCGGCCCGCACCCTCGGCCTTCGGGATCGCGGCCATCTCGGCCGCGGCGCCCGGGCGGACGTGGTGCTCTATGAGGAGCAGGCCGACCGCGAGGCCATGTTTGCAGCCCCGCGCCTGGTCATGAAGGACGGCGAGGTGGTGGTGGTGAACGGCGAGGTGGTGGCCCTCACGCAGGGACGTACCTATGCGGTGCACCCGCCCTCCGACCCGCTCATGGACAAGCGGCTGGAGCGCTGGTTCGACGAGGCGGTGGGCCTGAAGGCGAGCCACTACAAGATCGCCGACGGCGAGATCCGCGACGGCCAGGGTCCCGAAATCGTGGAGCTGATGCCGTGACCGAAGCTCCCATGATCATCAACGGCGTCGAGATCCGCGACAGCTTCGCCGAGGCGTTTCCCATGGCGGGAACGCGCCTCATCATCACCGCCGACACGGAGCGCTGGGCCCACACCGCCGCCGCCAGCCTCACTGGCTTCGCCACCTCGGTCATCGGCTGCGGCTGCGAGGCCGCCATCGAGCGGCAGCTCAACCCCGACGAGACCCCGGACGGGCGGCCGGGCTATGCCGTGCTCATCTTCGCCATGTCCTTGAAGGACCTGAAGAAGGTGGTGCCGCTCCGGGCCGGGCAATGCGTGCTCACCTCGCCCACCTCCGCCTGCTATTCGGGGCTGGAGGGCGGGGCCGCTATCGCGCTGGGGCGGGCGCTGCGCTATTTCGGCGACGGCTACCAGATCGCCAAGTCCATCGAGGGGCGCCGCTTCTGGCGCATCCCGGTGATGGAAGGCGAGTTCGTCTGCGACGAGGTGGTGGGCTCCACCACTGCGGCCGTGGGCGGCGGCAACTTCCTCATCCTCGCCCGCTCGCGGCCTGCGGCTCTTACCGCTGCCGAGGCGGCGGTTGAGGCCATGGGCAAGGTGCGCGGCGCCATCATGCCGTTTCCCGGCGGTGTGGTTCGCTCCGGCTCCAAGGTGGGCGCCAAATATGCCGGCATGATCGCCTCCACCAACGACGCCTATTGCCCGACCCTGCGGGGCGTCTCCCAGAGCGCGCTGCCGCCGGAGGTGGAGAGCGTGCTGGAGATCGTCATCGACGGGCTGAGCGAGCAGGACGTGGCCGCCAGCATGCAGGCCGGCATCACGGCCGTCTGCGGTCTTGGCGCCGCGGCCGGCGTGGTGGCGGTGGATGCCGGCAATTATGGCGGCAATCTCGGCCCCTTCCATTTCAAGCTGCGCCAGTTGATGGCTCCTGTCGCAGGGGAGACGACCGTATGAGCGCCTATCGCCTGACCCTGCGCGCGCCGCTCACCGCCCGCGCGGACCTTTCCGGTATCAACCCGGCGACGCTGGCCGGCCTCTCCGCCCAGGCGGTGGGCTGGCTCACGGTGCCCTATGGCAACGGCGCCGTTCAGCTCGGCGACCTGTTCGAGGTGTCCGAGGTGGAGGGTGGTGCCCTGATCATCGGCGGCGATCCCCGCCTCGATTTCGTGGGCGCGCAGATGGCCGAGGGCGCCATCGAGGTGGACGGCCCGGTGGGTGTCCTCGCCGGATCGGGCATGATCGGCGGCCGCCTCCTCATTCGCGGCGATGCCGGGGACGGCCTTGCGGCGGGCCTTGAGGGCGGGCGCATCGAGGTAACCGGCTCGGCCGGCGCCGGGGTGGGCGGGGCCCTCACCGGCGACCGGCAGGGCATGAAGGACGGTATCGTGGCCGTGGCCGGTTCCGTGGGGCCAAGCCTTGGCGCGCGTATGCGCGGCGGGCTCATCCTGGTGGGCGGCGATGCCGGCCCCCGCGCGGCGGACGGTCTCATCGCCGGCACGCTTGCGGTGGCGGGACGCCTCGCTGCCGGCGCCGGACGCGGCATGAAGCGGGGCACGATCCTCGTCGCCACCGCGCCAGACGCGCCGGCTCCGGGCTTTGTCTCCACCGGCCCGCATGATCTGGTGATGCTGGCGCTGCTCGCCCGCCGCGTGCCGGACCTTGCCGGCCTGTTTGGCGGTCGTCTCACCGGCCGGGCCGAGCGCCTGGTGGGCAACCGCATTGCCGGCGGCACGGGCGAGATTCTCGTCCTTCAGTGATGGACCAAGAGGGTGGGCCGGGCTGGCCCGCCCTTCGTAGAAATCAAGATCAACGAGAGGAACGCCTGATGATTCGCGCCGTGTTTGTTTCCGCCCTGCTCCTGGCCGCCGCCACCGGCTCCGCGCTCGCGGACCCGGACGTGGCCAAGGGCGAGACCGCCTTCAAGAAGTGCATGGCCTGCCACGCCATCGGCCCCGACGCCAAGGTGAAGGTGGGGCCGCCCCTGAACGGCATCGTCGGCGCCAAGTGGGCGCACTTCGAGGGCTATGCCTATTCCGCCGACATCAAGGACGGCGCCGCCGCCGGCAAGGTGTGGGACGAGGCGACGCTGGACAATTACATCACCAACCCCAAGGTGCTCGCCCCCAAGGGCAAGATGGCCTTTGCCGGCATCAAGAACGAGGACGAGCGCAAGGATCTCATCGCCTTCCTCGCCCAGTTCAACGCCGACGGCAGCAAGAAGTAGGCGCGCGCGGGGTCGCGTGATCCCGCACCACCGTCATGCCCCGGCTTGACCGGGGCATCCATCTCTCCGTCTGGGCGGGATGATTGACCGGGCGGGCCGACGCGATCGAAGCTCACGTCGATAAACTGCGCCGGCTAAAAAGCTGATAGCCGGGCCACGGCCACGGCCGGCGCGCAGTCCGCCGCGGCAGCCGCGAGTGCGGGATCGCCAGCCAGCACATCTCCCGCATCCAGGTAGGGCCGCCCAGTGCGCGCCGCCAGCCGTTCGGCCAGAAACCGCCCGACACCCGCTCCCACCAGCGGCGCATCCACCGCCACGCCCCCGGTTGAAAGCACCTGCGCGAGCGCCCCATGCAGCCGGTGCAACTGCACCTCCGCGGCGAAGGCGGCCAGCGCTTGTGCCTCGGCGAGGGAGCAGGGTCCGAGGTCGCGCCCCACCATGCGCAACAGCCGGCGGGCACTGGCTTCGCGAGTCTTTTCGCCGCCGTCCGCTGCCGGGTGCAGGTCGGCGCCTTCGGGCAGGTCGCCGGTGAGGCGATGGACGTCGGCGGTGGTGGCGAAATGCTCCGCCATCAGCGGCACCTGCCGACCCCGGAAGGGCAGGGCGGCGGCCAGCGCCATCACCGGCGTGCGCGCCGCGCCGCTGTAGACCAGCTCGCCGGCCTCCATCCGCTCAGCATCGCTATAGCCGGCAAAATGAATTTGTGCGCCGGCAAACTTGATGATGTCTGTGGTCGTCGAGCCAATATCCACCAGAACGCCGTCACCGCATATGCGGGCCAGTGCCGCGGCGGTGGCGTGCCAGTTGGCAGAGGCCACGTCCACCGCATGATCCGGCGCATCGGCGGCCGGGACGAAGCCGGCGCGGCCGGCATAGATGAGCGTGTCCGCCCCCAGCCGTTCCGCCAGCGCCTTAGAAAGGCCGGCGACACCGGTGGCGCGATCCGGCCACAGGTCGGTCAGCTCGCCGGTCATGGTCACCACCGAGCGGCCGGTGGCGGGCGAGAGCGCGGCCATGGCGGCATCGAGCTTGTCGAGGCCCTGCCACAGCGGGCAGGCGGCCATCTCCACGGACAGAAGGGTGCCGTCCGGCGCCAGCACGGCGCGCTTCAAATGGGCGCCGCCCACGTCCCAGCCGAGGATGAGATCGCTCGGAGTGCTCATGCCAGCGCCAGCTCCACCGGGGTGCGGTTGCTCGTGCGGGGCGTTGCGCCGGCGTCCGCGAAGGGCGGCAGCAGCGTCGCCGGATTGAGGCCGAGGGCCGCGCCGAGGCCGGCATAGGCCGTGGTGAGGCGCGGGTTGACCTCCACCACCACCGGCCCGGCGTCGGTCAACAGGATGTCGATGCCGAAGATGCCTTCCAGGCCCGGCATGGCGCGCACGACCTCCCCCGCCAGCGCGGCAAGGCGCCCATCCCCGTCGCCGAGCGCCCCCACGGTGAGCCCGGCGAGGAAGACGCGGCCGTCCTCCACGGCGATGTGCTGGCGGTTCACGGTGAGGAGCCGCAGCCCTTCAGGTCCGGCGAGCACCGTGAGGCTCGCCGCTTCCCCCGCCACGAACGGCTGGATCACCAGTCCATCGCGGCGGGCCGGCGTTGCCGGCACCTCCTCCGGCCAGAACAGGGTGTCCTCGCAGCCGGCGCCATCGTCCGGCTTGGTTATGCGCGGGCCGGGCAGGTCCGGCGCCTGCGCCAACGGGAAAGTGGAGATGTGCGGCACGCCGGCGGCGGCGAGGCGGCGTGCAGTCTCCAGCTTGCTGGTGGCGACAGCAATGGCCTCGGGATCGCAGGCGAGGACGCGGACACAATGCTCGCGCAGCATCTCCACCAGCCGGGCCAGCACGCCGTCGGTCTCCGGCGCCACCGGCCACACCACGTCGGCTTGTTGGGCGAGGGTGCGCCAGATGGCCCAGGCATCCGCCCCCGCCGTCACCGCAACGGCGCCGGGCACGGGCAGACGGTCGTCGGCGGCCAGCAGGATCTCGTTCACCTGCGGCAGGGCGGCAAGGTCGCGCCGCATGGCATCGCGGATGAGGGCGGCTTCCCGCGCCAGGCTCTCCGGCAGCGCCGCGTCGCGCAGGCCGCCGCCGGTGACGAACTCGCAGACGAAGACGCGCATGCGCGGTTTTCCTTAAATGCCGAAGGTCCCGGTCGCGAGCCTACGCCGCCACCGGCTCGGCGACGAGGTGGGCGGCCAGCGGCTCGGCCATGTTACGGCCGGTGGCGTCATGAAGGCCGCGCCAGGCCGGCATGGAATTCACCTCCAGCACCGTGAGGCGCCCTTCCGCATCGGCGATGAGGTCCACCCCGGCATAGGACGCCCCCACCGCCGCCGCCGCGCGCACGGCGAGGTCGGCCAGCGCGCCCTCGGCGGCCACTTCCACACCGGTGGCGCCCTGGTGGATATTGGTGATCCAGGACGTGCCACGCCGCGCCATGGCGGCCTCGGCCCGTCCGCCCACCACGAACACGCGGAAATCCTCGTGGGTCGCGGACGGCCCGGTGCCGGACGGCGCGGAAACGAAATCCTGCAGGTAATAGACCCCGCCCACCTCCTCGGCCTCGGGCAGCCGGGCCTTGGGCGCAAGGCGCATGAGGCCGCGGCCCTGGGCGCCGAACATGGGCTTGAGCACGCTGTCGCCGGGGGCGGCATCGATGATCATCTGCGCCGCCGCGCGATCTTCCAGCACCAGGGTGCGCGGGGTGGGCAGGCCGGCGCGGGCCAGCAGGAAGGTGGTGGCGCTCTTGTCCACGCAGCGCTCGATGGCGCGGGCGTCGTTCATCACCCGCACCCCCATCTCGCGCAGGGCGTGGAGCACGCCGAGCCGGGCGGTGACCTGCTCCAGCGTGCCGGCGGGCACCGAGCGCACGAAGCAGGCGTCCGGCAGATCGTCGGCGAAGCCCGGCAGCAGCAGGCCGTGGGCGGTCTCCCCTACGGCGAAGCCGCAGGTCTTCAGCGAGATCACCCGCGCGGTGTGTCCGCGGGCCTTGATGGCGGCCATGAGAGAACGGGTGTGCCAATCCACCCGCTCGGCGAAGAGGACGAGGCCCGCCACCTCAGCCCCCGAACGACCGGGCGATGAGGATGGGATCGAAGCCGCCGGCGGTGAAGCTCTCCCCGTGGTCGATGGCGGTCACCGTCACCCGCGCGGGGGAGAACAGCAGCGGATCCACCTTGTAGAAGTCGCAGTCATAGCCGGCGAAAATCTCGCCGAACGGCCGGCCATAGTCGCGGGAGGCGAGCGAGGGCAGCCGCGTGGCGAGGTCTTTCGCCGCCTCCGCCGGTCCGTGCACGAAGAGGTGCACGTCGCCGCCATAGAGCACCGCATCGTTGGTGCGGCCCATGGCGGTGAGGAAATCCGGGGAGGGCGGGCAGATGGGCGCGGAGCCGATGCCATCGGCGATGTGCTCCAGCGGGAAATGCAGGGCGTGCGCCTTGTGCAGCGCCACTTCCAGCACCCGCGCCACGATCTGCACCGTGCCGGCGAGCGAGCTGGTGGGGGTGAGGATCAAGGTGATGTCGGACGGCGCCACGGCGCAGCGCGCGGCGATCTCGTCCACCACCTCGACCGGGGGCACTACAGAAGTTTCCAGCACCAGGGTAACCTTCTCGCCCCGATCGCGGTAGCCCAGCTCCCCATACAGGGTCTCCACCGCCGCGATGGCGCGGCCGGGTCCGGAGCCGAGGGCGAAGAAGTCTCCGGCGGCAAGGCTCCAGCCGGCATACTGGCTGCCGAGGCAGGCCAGCACCGGGTCGGTGGTGGAGACGCTCGCCAGCGTGTCCCAGGGCGAGAAGCGGCCGGCGGGCACCAGCGCCACCCGGCCGAGGCCGCCGAGGCAGATCTCGGCAATGCGGCGGCCGGCTTCCAGCCCGCCAGCGGCGGTGATGCCGGCATCCACGATGAGGGCATCGCGGGGGCCGCGCGACACCTTGAGGCGCAAAGCGTCGGCATCGCGGATGAGGGCGTCCACCAGCGGCGCCACGCAGGTGGCGAGGCTGATCTGCGGAGCGGCTTCCACGGCGGTGGTGAGGGGCAGGGGTGACGTCATGGCCGGGTCTCCCGGAGCGGGCGAACGCGGGCAAGCCCCGCGCGGCGGGCGCGGGGCCGGGCGGGGGAGGACATACGGATCTGCATGGTGGCCTTCCTACGCGTCGAGCTCGCGGGCGAGCTTGAAGATGGCGGGAAGATCGAAGAACAGCGGGGTGTCGGTAACGCACATCTGTTTCAGCAGGGTGTGCTGCACGGCGTATTTGAGATTGCCGATGGCCAGCGCGCCGATGCCGATGCCGTGGGGCAGCACCGCCGCCGCATCATGGGCGCCGATGCCGGCGATGCCGGCAGGCGGCACGGCGTTCACGTCGGCCGCCACAAGCAGCCGGGTCGCGGCCTGAAGGTGCGCGGCGGTGAGGATTTCCACGCCCGCCTTGCCGGCGGCGAGCACCACTTCCGCCTCGGGGACCAGCTTCGCCTTCTCGTCGTCGGTCACGGCGGCGGTGGTGGCCAGCTCCACGCCGAAGCGGGCTTTCAGGTCCTTCGCCTTCTCGTCCACCGCGGCGACCTCGCGATGGCTGACGAGGGTGACGTTCGCCCCCGCCTGCGCCGCGATGACGGCGGCGATGGAGCCCACCACGCCGGTGGCGCCATAGACCTGCACGGCGACACCTTCCAGGCCCTTGGGCCGGGTCTTCAGCAGCGCCTGTTCCACCTTTGCGATCATGGCGGCGGCGGTGGTGAAGGAGCCGGCGGGATCGGGAAAGATGGAAATCTCGAAGGGCGGGAAGATGGAGGCCTTCGCCTCCGCCGCCATGTCGAGGGCAAGGGCGGCATCCTTGCCGCCGATGAACAGGCCTGTGCGCGGCGCCGACTGGGGCGCGCGGGAGAACATCATGTCCTGCGTCAGGTCCCGCACCTCGCTCAGGGCGACGCGGGAATAGGGGGCGATGGTGGTGTAGCCAGCATCCACCGCCATGTTCACGTCAAACGGGCTGACGTGGCTGAGGGGCGTGATGATGTGGAGAATGGGGGCGGATTCCGCCATGGCGCAGCTCCGTGTCGAGGGAAACATTAGCGGGTGGCTTTGCCCCGGATCGCTCCGGAACTCGGCGGTTGTTTCCCCGCACGCAGTCGAATGGGTGAGACTCTTGAACCAACGCCGCGCGCCGCGCAAGGGCGTTTGAAGCTATCCTTGGCGTGTCTTTGCCGCAGGATACCTTTTCCTTGCACTGCGAAAAAACGGACAGTCGATAACAGTAGGAAAACACCGCGGAATGCTGCGGTGCACGGGTGGGACGGGGGCGTCCGGGATCTTTCCCGACGTTATGGTCGCCACAGGGCCGGGCATGACGATGGTAAAGCGCCCGCTGGGGCCGTAAGGGCCATCCCGCCGCCTCTTCAAACCCGCCCTCAGAAGGTCGCCTTCATCCCGGCATAGGCGGACAAAGGCTGGCCGGGGGTCTGCATCTGGGCGTTGTTGAGGCCGAGATAGCCGGTGTCGAAGAAGGTGCCGTAGGAGGCGTACTTCTGGTTGAAGAGATTGTTGATCAGGCCGAACACCTGGATGTTGGGCGTCACCTGGTAGCTGGTGCGCACATTGGCCACCCAATAGCCCGGCAGCATCGGGTTGATGTTGGATTCATCGCCCGCATAATACTGGCTCGACACGGCGATGACATCGCCGCCCACCTTCCACTTGTCCGTCACCATGTAGTCGAGGCCGAACTTCAGGGTCTGGGCCGGGATGGCGGGAATATGATCGCCCGGGGTCACGAAGATCTCGCCGTCTGTGGCCAGCGGATTGTTGGGCGAGGCGAGCGTCCCCGTGAACTGGAAGGTGGCATCGATATAGGCGTAGTTGGCGTAGAGCTTCCACGGGCCGTTGACGTATTGCAGCCCGGCCTCGAAGCCCTGCCGGCGGGTGGCGGGCACGTTGGTATAATAGCCGTAGCCGGTCTGCTCGCTGGCGAGGGCGATGATGTCGTTGTCGCTGTCCACCCGGTAGAGGCCAAGCTTCCAGCTCATGTTGCCGCCGAACAGCTTGCTGGCGCCGCGCAGGCCGGCCTCGTAGGTGTGCGACACCACCTGCTCCAGCGGCGGATCGGCCACCAGCGAATTCTCCAGCAGGCACGGCCGGTTGGGGTCGGCGCAGTTCAGCTCCAGCGGGGTCGGGGCGCGGTTGGATTCCGAATAGCCGCCGTAGGCGGTGACATCGGACGTGATCTTGTAGGTGAGGCCGATGATGGGATTGATGCGCGCGAAGGTGTAGTCGCCATTGAGCTGCGGGCTGGTGCCGCTGGCGTCCTGCATGGTGATCTTCGCGATGTTGAGGCGCGCGCCCATGGTCAGGGTGGCGCGGTCGGTCATGTCGAAGGCGTTGGTGGCGTAGAGGCCGTAATAGGTGGTGGTGGCGTCCAGGTTCACCGGCAGGTAGAACACCTGGTATTCGTCCGGCAGCGAATAATTCGGCTTGTTTTGCAGGTAGATGCCGGTGCCGGCCACGCCCAGGGTGTTGATGTCGGTGATGCCCAGCTCGGTGGTCGATTTGAAATTGACCGTGCTGTAGTCGACGCTGCCGCCGACCACGAAATAATTGTCGTGGCCGATCAGCTTGTCGGTGCTCACCGCCTGCACAGAGCCGCCATAGGTGGTGGTGTCGGTCCAGGTGCGGTTGATCACGCCATAGAGCTGGTTTGAGCCCAGCTCGTTGAACGGGATGGTGTTGCCGCCCTGGTCGTAGAGCACCATCTGGCTGCGGAAGGCGGCATACTGCGGATTGGAGAGGGGGTTGCCGCCGCCGGCGGGACCGGTGAACTGGTCCTCCTCCAGGCACATCTTGGTGTTGCCGACGCCGGGGTTCCACTTGTTGCTGCAGTTCTCGAGGTCGGCGTCGTTGCCGTCCACGTGGGCCTGCTTGAAGCGGCGGACGTAGAGATTGCTCTGCAGCTGCCAGGTGTCGCTGAGGTCGTAGCGGCCGTTGAGGGCCAGCATGCCCATGTCGTTCTGGGTGGTCTGCGGCCACGTGTAGACCGAGTTGTAGTCGGCGGCGAGCATCTCCACCGGGGTGGGGCCCACCACGCCCAGGGAATTGCTGGCGCCGCTGGCGATGAGGTGCAATTCGCCCTTGTCGCCCTTCCAGCCGAGGTCGCCGTAGAACCGCGCCAGCTCGGAGGGGGACTGCTTGCGCCAGCCGTCGTTGCGCACCCCGTCGGCGGCGATGTAGAGACCGACGCCGTCCTTCTCGCCGCCATACTGGATCGAGCCGCCGATCTGGCCGAACGAGCCGCCCTGCACCGAGCCCTCGAAGCCGTGATAGGTGAAGCCGTTCTTCATCTGGATGGAGACGGCGCCGCCGAGCGCGTTGAGGCCGAACGCCGGATTGTTGGAGAACACCTCGGCGCGGTCGATGGCGACCTCGGGAATGAGGTCCCAGTTCACCGTGTCGCCGAACGCCTCGTTGACGCGGATGCCGTTCTGGTAGACCGCGATGCCCTGCGGCGTGCCCTGCAGCGGCGAGGCCGAGAAGCCGCGGAAGCGGAAATCCTGGAAGAAGGCGTTGCCCTGGACGTCGGTGGAGGTGGCGCTGGGCGTGTACTGGACCAAGGCGTCGATGGTGGAGAAGGACTGCAGCCGGTTGAACTCCTCCGCCGAGATGGTCGTGACCGCGCCGGGCACCCGGTCCGCATCGATGCCGGTTCCGCTGAGCGGCGTGGTGGCGACCACCTCCACCGTGGGCAGCTCGATCGCGCCGCCGGCTGCCGGGGCCGGCTGGGTCGATGCCGACTGGGCCAGCGCCGTGCCCGACACGACCAGCATCGCCGGCAGGGTGGCTCCCGAAAGGCCGAGCGCCACGGCAATGGCCCGCCAGGAAGTTTCCGCCCTCATCGCCCCGTCCCCTGCTTTTCTATCCGGACGCAGAACCTGCGCTCCGGTGAGTGTGCAGCAGTATCACCGCCATCTCTTGATTGTGGCAGGATAGTGATTTCAGGTGTTCAGTCAATCTCCTCAAATCTTTAGAGATCTTTGAGAACACCGCGGGTGCAAAGATGGGCCGCCTGTGCGGTCATGGGCCAAGTGCAGATGCGAACACGGTAGATGATCTCTCATTTTTCTCTCAGAATTGGTGGCGCGTCGGGTTGTCGTGGACAGCAAACTGGAACTTCTCCAGACTGCGCTCCAATCAAGCCTGCGGTTTCGTGCACCCCGTGGGAAACAAGGGAGGACAGGGGATGCTGACCCGCCGCCGCATGCTCGCGCTCACCACGGGCGTGCTGTCGGGTGCCGCCGCGCTCCCGATGCCGCCCGCCGCCGCCGGCCCGTCTGCCAGCGGTCCTCCCGTGCTGCGCCTCGGCCTGCTGCAGTTCGGCACCGGGGCGTGGGAGATCGCCGCCATGACGGCGCTGGGGCTGGATGCCGCCCACGGCGTCAGCCTCGCCCCGCAGCGCTTCGCCACCAATGATGCCGGCCGCATCGCCTTCCAGGCCGGCGCGGTGGATGCCATCCTCTCCGACCTGCTGTGGGCCGCGCGGGTGAAGGCGGAGGGGCGCGACCTCGTCTATCTGCCCTTCTCCTCCGCCGAGGGCGCGGTGATGGTGCGCTCCGATTCGCCCCTCAGGACCGTGGCGGACTTGGCCGGCAAGCGGCTGGGGGTGGCGGGTGGCGCCCTCGACAAGAGCTGGCTGATGCTGAAGGCCCATGCGCAGGCGCAGGCGGGCCTCGACCTCCAGAGCGCGGCCCGCCCCGTGTTCGCCGCCCCACCCCTGCTGGCGGCAGAGCTGGAGCAGGGCAATCTCGACGCCGCGCTGCTCTACTGGACCTTCTGCGCACGGCTGGCGCCCAAGGGCTTCCGCCCGCTCATCAGCGTGGAGGAGCTGGTGCGCGGCTTCGGCGTGCCGCGCGAGCCGACCCTGGTGGGCTATGTGTTCGACGGCGCCTTCGCCCGCGCCAATCCCGCCGTCGTGGCCGCCTTCGCCCGCGCCTCCCGCGCCACCAAGGCGGCACTCGCAGGCGATGATCCGGCCCGGACCGAGGCCGCCTGGGCCGCCGCGCGGCGGGAGATGCAGGCGCCGGATGAAGCCACCTTCGCCGCCCTCAAGGCCGGCTTCATCGCCGGCGTACCGCGGTTGTCGCTGGCGGAGGACGAAGCGGCGGCGGCGCAGCTTTATGCGGTGCTGGCAAAGCTGGGCGGCGAGCGCCTGGTGGGGCCGGCAGCCGCCCTGCCGCCCGGCCTCTTCTTCGCGCCGGAGCGCGGGGCGCCATGAGATGCGTTTGATGAGATGCGGTTCATGAGGTTCCCTTGGTCCGGCGCCCTGGTGCGGGTCGGCTCCCTCCTCGCTCTGCTGGTGCTGTGGCAGGGGGCGGCAAGCCTTGCCCACAGCCGCGCATTGCCCACGCCCGAGGCGGTGCTGGCCTTCCTGTCGAAGGAGGCAGCGGCGGGTGACCTGTTTTCCAACCTCGCGGTGACGCTGGCGCGGGTGGCGGTGTCCTTCGTGCTGGCCATGGCGGTGGGGGCGGTGATCGGGGTTGCGTTCGGTCGCATGCGGCGCCTGGACCGGGCGCTCGACACCTGGCTGGTGGTGCTGCTGAACACGCCGGCCCTCGTCATCACCGTGCTCTGCTACATCTGGCTCGGCCTCACCGAGACGGCGGCGGTGCTGGCGGTGGCGCTCAACAAGATCCCCACCGTCGCCGTGCTGCTGCGGGAGGGCGCGCGGGCCCTGTCGCCGGAGCTGGACGAGATGGCCGGTGCCTTCCGCCTGTCCTTCCTCGACCGCATGCGCCATGTGGTGCTGCCGCAGCTTGAGCCGCACCTTGCGGGCGCGGCGCGCTCCGGGCTCGCCCTGGTGTGGAAGATTGTGCTGGTGGTGGAATTACTGGGGCGGCCGAACGGGGTGGGCTATGCCATCTCCGTCTATTTCCAGCTGTTCGATGTGGCCGCCGTGCTCGGCTATTCGCTGGCCTTCATGGCCGTGATGCTGACAATCGAATACGGCGTGCTGCAACCGTTTGAAGCCCATGCCCGGCGCTGGCGCCTTGAGGCCCGCTGAAATGAGGTGCGACAGGTGAGCGCCGCCACCAGCCTCCTTGAAGCCCGCATCACGGGGAAGACCTACCGGCGGCCCGATGGCGTCGCTATGGAGGCGGTGCGCGAGCTCTCCCTTTCCCTCGCGCGCGGGGAATTCGTGTGCCTCATCGGCCCGTCGGGCTGCGGCAAGACCACGACGCTGCGCATTCTCACCGGCCTCGACCGGGACTTTGAGGGCACGCTGGCGCCCGATCCGGCGCAGCTTTCCATCGGCATCGCCTTCCAGGAGCCCCGGCTCCTGCCGTGGCGGACGGTGGAGGAGAACATCCGCATCGTCCTGCCGCCGGCGCGGCGTGGCATGGACCTGTCCGGCCTGCTGGAGAGCTTCGGCCTGACGGTGCACCGCGCCCGCTATCCCGGCGAGCTGTCGCTGGGGCTGGCGCGGCGGGTGTCGCTGGCACGGGCGCTGGCGGTGGAGCCGGATCTCCTGGTGCTGGACGAGCCCTTCGTCTCCCTCGACGCGCAGGCGGCGGTGGAGTTGCGGCGCTGCGTGACGCTGGCCGCCGAACGCGAACAGAAGGGCGCGGCCGGCCGAATGGGCGTATTGATGGTGACGCACAATGTGCGCGAGGCGCTGCAGCTCGCCGACCGTCTGGTGCTGCTGGCACCGCGCCCTACTTATATCCTTGAGGAGGTGCGCCTTGACGTGCCGCGCGCGGCACGATCGCCGGACTGGATCGAAGCCGAGCGTGCAGCCCTCGCCGCCCGCTTCCCGGTTCTGAGCGAGGTGTAAGCCCCACAAATCCCTCGCAAATTGAGAAACAACGCAAGCGCTCCGGGAGACGGCTCATGACCCTGCGGCTGACCCTTCGCCCCTTGCGGCGGCTCGCCGCACTCCTCCTCTTCGCCGTGCCCGTTCATGCTGCAGCGCAACCTGAAGCGGAGCCTTTCACGGTGAGCGAGGTGGCGGGCGGCGTGTTCGTCCATCAAGCTCCCTATGCCCTTGCGCTACCGCGCAATCTCGGCTTCGTCGGCAATGCCGGCTTCATCATCGGGCGCGACGGCGTGGCGGTGATCGACACCGGCGGCAGCCTTCAGGCTGGGGAGCAATTGAAGGCTGCGATCCGGCAGCAGACGGCGCTGCCGGTACGCTATGTCATCAACACCCACATGCATCCCGACCACGTGCTCGGCAATGCCGCGTTCGCCGGCCCCGGCGTGACCTTCATCGGCCACAGGAACCTGCCGGAGGCGCTCGCCGCCCGCGCCGAGGCCTATGTGTCCGCCACCGAGCGCCTGGTGGGTCCGGCGGCGGCCGGCACCCGCGTGGTGCTGCCCGACGAGACCGTGGCCGACGTGCGCGACATCGACCTCGGCGACCGCGTGCTGCGCCTGGAAGCCTGGCCCACCGCCCACACCGCCACCGACCTCACCGTGCTCGACGTGGCCACCGGAACCTGGTTCCTCGGCGACCTGCTGTTCCTCGGCCACGTGCCGGCGCTGGACGGCAAGGCGGCGGGATGGATCGCGCTGATCGAGGAGCTGAAGCGCCGCCCCGCCGCGCGCGCGGTGCCCGGCCATGGCCCGGCCTCTGTGGCGTGGCCGCAGGCGGCCGAGCCCACGGAGCGCTATCTCAGGCGGCTGGTGGCCGATGTGCGCGGCATGGTGCGGGAGGGACGCACCCTCTCGGAGGCAGCCCGGGAGGCCGGCCGGAGCGAGGCCGGAAACTGGCAGCTGTTCGACGATTTCAACGCCCGCAACGCCACCACCACGTTCCATGAGCTGGAGTGGGAATAATTTTTTCCAGTGGCAGCGCAGCCATTATTGCAGTGCAAAAACTACGTATGGTTACTTCGCAGGTGCAGAACAAAACTCTGGGCGGGGCAGACATTTGGCGTATTGCGTCCGGAGAGAACATTGCTTACGTTCCTCTCAGCTTCGGCTTCAACAACTCCGTGCGGGGAACGCGGGGTTGGTTCGCAGGCCTGCGGGACGCCAGTCACCGCATGGCTTCATGGCATCACGCCGGTCGTGACACGCTGCCGAAGTAGATGGAGTCCCCCAAGGCGAAAACAACGCGCTCAGTGCGTTACCCGATCCACGTGTGTGGAGGCGGGCGCGCATCCATCGGAGGAAGCCCGGATGAGACGTCTTTTGGTTCTGACCGCCGCGGCGGTGGTCACGGCATTTGCCGGCGCGCCAGCCCGCGCCAACGATAGTGTTCTGAAACTCACTCAAGATCCCAACCAGTGGGCGCTCCAGACCGGAGATTACGCCAACACGCGTTATTCCAAGCTGAAGCAGATCACCACGGACAACGTCGGCAAGCTCCAGGTCTCCTGGACCTTCTCCACCGGCGTGCTGCGCGGCCATGAAGGCTCGCCGCTCGTGGTGGGCGACGTGATGTACGTGCACACGCCCTTCCCGAACATCGTCTATGCGCTCGATCTGAAGAACGAGGGCAAGATCATCTGGAAGTACGAGCCCAAGCAGGATCCCAACGTGATCCCGGTGATGTGCTGCGATACGGTCAATCGCGGTCTCGCCTATGCCGACGGCAAGGTGTTCCTGCATCAGGCCGACACCAAGGTGGTGGCCCTCGACGCCCAAAACGGCAAGGTGCTGTGGTCGGCGGTGAACGGCGATCCCAAGAAGGGCGAGACCAACACCGCCACCGTCATCCCGGTGAAGGACAAGCTGCTGGTCGGCATCTCCGGCGGCGAGTTCGGCGTGCGCTGTCACATGACGGCGTATGATCTCGCCAGCGGCAAGCAGATCTGGCGTGCCTACTCCATCGGCCCGGACAGCGACATCCTCGTCGATCCGGAGAAGACCACGGAGCTCGGCAAGCCGGTCGGCAAGGACTCTTCGCTGAAGACCTGGCAGGGCGACCAGTGGAAGACCGGCGGCGGCTGCACCTGGGGCTGGTATTCCTACGACCCCCAGACCAACCTCGTCTATTACGGCTCCGGCAACCCCTCCACCTGGAACCCCAAGCAGCGTCCCGGCGACAACAAGTGGTCCATGACCGTGTTCGCCCGCGATGCCGACACGGGCATCGCCAAGTGGGTCTACCAGATGACCCCCCACGACGAGTGGGACTATGACGGCGTCAACGAGATGATCCTGGTCGATCAGCAGATCGGCGGCAAGGATCGTCCGCTCCTCGTCCATTTCGACCGCAACGGCTTCGGCTACACGCTGGACCGCAAGACCGGCGAACTGCTGGTGGCCGAAAAGTACGACCCCGCTGTGAACTGGGCCACCAAGGTGGACATGGACCGCAACAGCCCGACCTTCGGTCGTCCGCAGGTTGTGGGCCGCTACTCTACCGAGAAGGGCGGCGAGGACACCAACACCACCGGCATCTGCCCGGCGGCGCTTGGCACCAAGGACCAGCAGCCCGCGGCCTTCTCGCCTGACACCGGCCTGTTCTATGTGCCCACCAACCATGTGTGCATGGACTACGAGCCGTTCCGCGTGAGCTACACCCCGGGCCAGCCCTATGTGGGCGCCACGCTCTCCATGTTCCCGGCGCCGAACAGCCACGGTGGCATGGGCAACTTCATCGCGTGGGATGCCCGCCAGGGCAAGATCGTGTGGTCCAACAAGGAGCAGTTCTCCGTGTGGTCCGGCGCGCTCGCCACCGCTGGCGGCGTGGTCTTCTACGGCACCCTCGAGGGCTACCTGAAGGCGGTCGACGCCAAGACGGGCAAGGAACTCTACAAGTTCAAGACCCCGTCCGGCATCATCGGCAACGTGATGACCTACACCCACCAGGGCAAGCAGTATGTGGCCGTGCTCTCGGGCGTCGGCGGCTGGGCCGGCATCGGCCTCGCGGCCGGCCTCAACGACCCCAACGCCGGCCTCGGCGCTGTGGGCGGCTATGCGGCCCTGAGCAACTACACCGCCCTCGGCGGCCAGCTCACGGTGTTCGCCGTCCCGTGACGGGACGGACGGCCTGAACCGCGACTGACGCGTTCCGGATGACAGGATCTCCGGCGCGTCCCCAGAAGGACCGGCACGCCCCCTCATCTCAGGCGGCGTGCCGGCCCTGAAATCGGCACCGCATTCAAGATTGGGCCTCAGTCGGACGCGCTAGAGCGCGATCTGATCAGATTGAAACAATCTGATCAGTGAATCGCCCTCTAACTTTAGGAACGAGAACGCGTTTTCCGATCAGCTTGCGGTGCAAGCGCATCGGCGCGTGCTCGAGCGCGCCGATCTGCCATCCCGCGCGTGCCTTGGCGCCTTTGCATTGGAGAGCGAGGGACGGGCCGCCGCAGCGGCGCCGGCTCGAGCCCTTCGTCTGCCCTTTTGGAGAGATCGTGTGGTTTCAACAGTCAATCTGAAGCGCGCCGGCGTTTTCTTCTTCGCGGCGTTCAGCTTTCAAGTGGTCGGCGCCAGCCTGCCCGCGTTCGCGGAAACCACCCCTCCGGGTGACCCGAAGCCGGTGAAGGACGAGGATGGCAAATATTTCGACGCATCCGGCGCGCCCACCTACAACATCAAGCCGGACGGCACGGTGGATTGGTTCACCTATTCCGGCTACCGGCGCTATCACGCCGAATGCCATGTGTGCCACGGCCCCGACGGCATGGGCTCCACCTATGCGCCGGCCCTCATCGATTCGGTCAAGGTCATGAACTTCGACCAGTTCAGCGAAGTGGTGGTTGGCGGCCGGCAGAATATCAGCAGCGGTAACGACAAGGTCATGCCGTCCTTCGGCCTGAACAAGAACGTGATGTGCTACCTGGACGACATCTACGTCTACCTGCGCGCCCGTTCAAATGATGCACTGGGCCGCGTGCGTCCCGCCAAGCGGGATGACAAGACGCAGGGAACCACCGATGCGGAAAAAGCCTGCCTCGGCGAGTAGTCGACCTCCGGCGACCAAGGAGCGTTTCGCCGCGCTCCTCGCCTCCTTCGCCACCGGTGCGCTGGCCGCGATCCTGCTGCTGAGCGCCTCGGGGGCGCGCGGCCAGCAGATCCCCGACCAGGTATCGGCGGACGCCCTGCGCGTATGTGCCGATCCGGCGAACATGCCCTATTCCAACATGGCGGGAGAGGGTTTCGAGAACCAGATCGCCGCCATCGTGGCGGACGAGCTGAAGGTCCCGGTGCGCACCTATTTCATGCCGCAGGGGCCGGGCTTCGTGCGCAACACCCTCGGCCGGCGGCTGTGCGACGTGGTCATCGGCTATGCCGCCGGCGCCGATCCGGTGCTGCATACCAATCCCTATTACCAGTCGGTCTATGTGCTGGTGGTGAAGGCCGGCGGCCCCTTCGACGGCGTGGAGCAGCTGTCCGATCCGCGCCTGAAGGAAGCGCGCCTCGGCGTCATGGCGGCGACGCCGCCGGCGGATCACCTGCTGGAATACGGCCTGCTGCCCAAGGCGCGGACCTATTCGCTCCTGGTGGACCGCCGCTTCGCCTCGCCCGCGCAGGACATGCTGGACGACCTCGCCAGGGGCGAGATCGACGGCGCGCTGCTGTGGGGCCCCACCGCCGGCGCCTTCGCCGCGAAGCCGCCGACGCCGCTCAAGGTGGTGCCGCTGCTGAAGGAGGCCGAGCGTCCCTCCATGACCTATCGCATCACCATGGGCGTGCGGCCCACCGACCACGCCTGGAAGCAGACGCTGAACACCGTGCTGCGCAAGCGCGCCGCGGACATCGAGAAGGTGCTGCTCGCCGCCCACGTGCCCCTCGTCGACGAGGACGGCGCCCTCATCACCGCCGCAGCGCCTGCCGGGGACACGAGGATCGGCCAGTGATGGCGGGAGGCGCGGCAACCGCTGCCCGTGCTGCGTTCGCCGCCCTCTGCCTCGCGGCGTGCCTTTCCGGTTCCATCGCCGCCGCCGAAGACGCGCCACCGGAACCGGGCGGCTATCGCCTCGAGGCCTATCGCGCGCCGACTCCGGCGACCCTTGCCGGCGCCAAGGTGCTGGATACGGATGCCGCCGCCGAAATCTGGCGCGCCGGCACCGCCGCCTTCATCGACGTGCTGCCGCGTCCGCCCCGGCCCGCCGGCCTGCCCGAGGGCACGGTGTGGCGCGATGCGCCCCATGACAGCATTCCCGGCGCCATCTGGCTGCCGAATGTGGGCTTCGGCGCCCTCAATGCCGATACCGAGGCTTATTTTCGCGCCGGGCTTGAAGCCGCCAGTCGCGGCGATGTGAACGCACCCCTCGTCATCTTCTGCCAGCGTCAGTGCTGGATGTCGTGGAACGCGGCGAAGCGGGTGCTGGAACACGGCTATCGCAACGTCGCCTGGTTTCCGGACGGAACCGACGGCTGGGCGCAGGCGGGCCTTCCGCTCACGCCCGCAACGCCGCGGCCCTGATCCGGCACAACAGCATTTTCGAGCGAAGTGGGTACCGGTTCGCGTGAAGAAAATGCGCAATCTCGATAGTCTGGAGCAGCTTCCGTGAGCCAAGGCGAGCGGAAGCCGGTCTAGGAGGAACCGCCATGATGCGCCGCTCTCCATCCCGCACCGCCGGCCGGGCGGGGCTCGTCGCGCTGGCGCTGTGCGCCGCGCTGCCCCTTGTCGGCCCGGCCCTGGCGCAGGCCCCCGAAGCCGTCCAGGGGACCGTCACCGAACCGAACCGCGAGTCCACCTGGGCCTCCATCCGGCCCGATCTCTTCCCGGGCAAGGCCATCGCCGAGGCCGGCGCCATCGTGCAGCTCGACGCGCCGGGCCGGGCGGAGGATGCCGCCCTCGTCCCCATCACCATCCAGCTGGCGCTGCCCGCGGGCGATCCGCGCACGCTGAAGGCGGTCACGCTCGTGGTGGACGAGAACCCCGCGCCCATGGCCGGCCGCTTCACCCTGGCCGAGGGCACGCGGGACTTTTCCCTGTCGCTGCGGGTGCGGGTGAATTCCTATTCCTTCGTGCGCGCAGTGGCTGAGACCAGTGACGGCGCGCTGCTGATGACCAAGGCCTATGTGAAGGCGGCGGGCGGCTGCTCCGCTCCCGCCACCAAGGACACGGCGGATTCCATCGCCCATGTGGGCGAGATGCGTTTCCGCTCGTTTGCCGCCACTGGCCGGCCGGAAGCCCAGGTGCAGATCCGCCACCCCAATTTCTCCGGCCTCCAGATCGATCCGGAGACGCGCGGCTACACCCCGGCCTGGTTCGTGCGCGAGGTGGAGGTGAAGCAGGGCGAGAAGTTGATCTTCGCCATGGAGGGCGGCATCTCCATCAGCGAGGACCCCACCTTCCGCTTCAGCTACACGCCCTCATCGGACCAGGTGAGCGTCCGCGCCGAGGACACGGAAGGCAAGGTCTTCACCCGCACCTTCCCGGGCGGGGGCAGCTGAGGGGTATGTCTCCCCACCCACCCTCACCGCGCGGTCTGGCGGGTGGGGCGGTAGGCGGACTGGTCGATGCCGTGGCGGCGCAGCTTGTCGTAGAAGGTCTTGCGCGGAATGCCGAGGGCCGCCACCGTGGCCTGGATGTCGCCCTGGCTGGCTTCCAGCGCGGCGCGGATCTCGCCGGCCTCGAAGCGGTCCACCCGCTCCGGCAGGGTGCCATCCGTGGGTTCGCCCGGCGTGCCGAGGTCCTCCCGCAGGTCGTCCACCAGCCCCAGCGCCACGCGCTCGGCATAATGCACCAGCTCGCGCACATTGCCCGGCCAGTCGTGCTCGGCGAGATGCTTGCGCACGGCGGCGTCCAGCTCCGGCGGCGGCCGGTTGAAGCGCTCCGCCGCGCGGGCGAGGAAATGGCCGAACAGCAGCGGCACGTCCGCCCGCCGCTCGCGCAGGGCGGGAATGCGCACGCCGGCCACGTGCAGGCGATAATAGAGGTCCTCGCGGAATGTGCCCTGCCGCACCAGCGCCGGCAGGTCCACCTTGGAGGCGGCGACCACGCGGATGTCCACGCGCCGGGTCTCGTTGGTGCCCAGCGGGGCGATCTCGCGGGCTTCCAGCACCCGCAGCAGCTTCACCTGCAGGGCCGGCGACATGGCCTCGATCTCGTCGAGGAAGAGGGTGCCGCCATTGGCGTGCTCGATGCGCCCGACCCGCTTCTTGAGCGCGCCGGTGAAGGCGCCGGCCTCGTAGCCGAACAATTCGCTCTCGATGACGGTTTCCGGCAGCGCGCCGCAATTGACCGCCACGAACGGCCTTGAGGCGCGGCGGCTCCAGCGGTGGAGCGCATTCGCCACCACTTCCTTGCCGGATCCGGTCTCGCCCTCCACCAGCACGTCCACGTCGGCATCGGCGATCTGGCGCAGCATCTGGCGCATGCGCGCCATGACAGGGGTGGCGCCCAAAAGGGGCATGTCCTCGCTCGCCGCCTCCACCGAGCGTTTCAGGTCGCGGTTCTCCAGCACCAGGCGGCGGCGGTCGAGGGCGTGGCGCACGCTGGTGAGGAGCCGGTCGTTGGCATAGGGCTTGGCGAGGAAGTCGTAGGCGCCTTCGCGCATGGCATCCACCGCCATGGCGATGTCGCCGTGACCGGTGATGAGGATGACCGGCAGGTCCGGATCGATGCGCCGCAGCCGCCGGAACAGCTCCAGCCCGTCGACCCCCGGCATGCGCACGTCGCTGACCACGATGCCGGGAAAATCGGCGCCGATCTCCTCCAGCGCGGCCAGCGCCGATCCGTAGCCGGTGACGGTGAGGCCGGCCAGCATCAGCGCCTGCTCATTGGCGGCGCGCAGCAGGTCGTCGTCGTCGATGAAGGCGACATCGCTCATGAGGTTGCCTCGGAAGCCCTCGGTAGGGTGATGGTGAAGACGGCGCCGCCCACATTGGCCACGGCCAGCGTGCCGCCCGATTCGGTGATGATGTCCTTGGAGATGACCAGCCCCAGCCCCAGCCCCTGGGGCTTGGTGGTGGTGAAGGGCAGGAACAGCGCCCCCAGCACTTCCGGCGGCAGGCCGGGGCCGTTGTCGGCCACCGTGACCACCACCTTGTCTGCGCCCGTGGCGGAGGCGATGCGGATCTCGCCGTCGCGGCGGGTGTCGAGGGCCTCGGCGGCGTTCTGGATGAGGTTGACGAACACCTGCTCCAGGCGGACACGGTCGCCGGTCACCTGCACCTCCGGCACATCGAGGTCGACCTTCAGGGAGATGTCGTTCTGCAGCAGCCGGTAGCGCAGCAGCAGCAGCGCCCCGTCCACCACCGTGCCCAGCCCCACCGGCTCGAGGCGCGCGGCGGACTTGCGGGCGAAGGCGCGCAATTCCCCGGTGATGGCGCCGATGCGCTCGGTGAGCGCGGCGATGGTTTGAAGATTCTCCACCGCCGGGCCGGTCTGGCCCTGCGCCAGGAAGGCGCGGGAATTCTCGGCGAAGGTGCGGATGGCCGCCACCGGCTGGTTCACCTCGTGGGCGACGCCAGCGGCGATCTGGCCCAGCACCGCGAGCTTAGAGGCCTGCACCAGCTCGTCCTGCAGGGCGTCGATGGCAAGACGGGCGCTGCGGCGCTCCTCCATCTCGGTGCGCAGCTGGGCGTTGGCGGCGCTCAGCTCGGCGGTGCGGTCGGCGACCCGGGCCTCCAGCTCGCGCCGGGCCTCCGCCTCCTGCGCTTCGGCGCGCGCGCGGCGGCGGCGGCGGGTGCGCCACAGCCCCGCCGAGCCGATGGCGACGACCCCGAGGAGGGCGGCGGAGGTGCGCGCCGCGGTGGCGGCAAGGTTGGTGGTGGCGGCGGTGGGCGCCAGCACGGACAGGGTCCAGTCGGTGGTTGGCACGGGCAGGGAAGATTCGAGGAAATCCTCCCGCTTGGCCTGGCCGGGCAGCCGCACCCGCTTCACCGCCGGATCGGCGGCGGTGGGGTCGAGGTCGAGGAGGTCGAGGGGCGCGTCGCCGAACTGCAGGCTCTCGCGGATGGCCTCGCGCTCCACCTGGTCGAGGGGCCGGGTGGTGCGGAAGCGGAAGCCGGGCACGCTGGAGATGAGCACGATGTGGCGGGTATCGGTGACGAAGGTGGGCTCGGCGAAGCGCCGCCACTCGTCTTCCAGCGCGTCGAACTCGGCCTTCAGCACCAGCACGCCGATGGGCACGCCGTCCGCCTCCACCCGCTGGGCCAGATAGAGGCCGGGGCGGCGGCTGACGGTGCCGAAGGCGAAATGCTCGGCCCGGCCCTGCGCGAGGGCGAGGCGGAAATAGGGGCGGAAGCCGTAGTCGGCGTTGAGGAAGCTCTCGGGGGAGCGGTAGTTGCTCGCCACGATGGTGTGGCCGTCGGCATCGATGAGATAGATGACGCCGGTGCGTGTGCCGGCCGCCAGCTGCTCGAACCTCTTGTTCAGGGCGTCGATGCGCGCCGCATTGCCGGTTTCCAGCGCGCGGCGCACGTCCGGGTCCTGGGCCAGGGCGAGGGGCAGGGAGCGCTGCTTCTCGATCTCGGAGCGCAGCACCGCCACGCGCAGGGCGGCGGCCGTGGCCGCGCTGGCCTCCACCTGGGCGACGGCCCAGCGGCGCGCGGCATAGTCGGCCGCCCGGTCGAGCCCCAGCAGGGCGAGGGCGACCACCGCCACCACCCCTGCCGCCATGAGGATGGGCCGCCGGCGCGTCGCCGGACGATCCACGCTGAGGGACGCCTCCACTCCCGTTTCCTGCTCTCGAACTGTGCGATTTTCCGCACGCTATTGAGGGCGAGAGTGCATCCATCCGCACGCGAAGTCGAGCCCGATTCCCGGCCTCATGGAAATTATCTATGGCTTGCAAGGGTCTAACAAAGATACGCGTGGGACGCGGGACTGGCATGCGGCTTGCGCAAGAGGGGGCGTACCCGGCGTCCTGCGCCACCCTGTCAACGAAGCATCCGGAGTCCGCAGTGCCCATCGCAAGAGGCACCCCGGCCCCGGCGGAGGAACTCTCCAATGGCCCATGCAATTCCCGCCGCGGCGGTGCCGGCGCATCCCCGTAAGTTCTACCACCACCTGTATTTCCAGGTGATCATCGCCATTATCGCAGGCATCCTGCTCGGCCATTTCTACCCGGATGTGGGCGCCAGCCTGAAGCCGCTCGGCGACGCATTCATCAAGCTCGTCAAGATGGTGATTGCCCCGGTCATCTTCCTCACCGTGGTCACCGGTATCGCCGGCATGCGGGACCTCGCCAAGGTCGGGCGCGTGGCCGGCAAGGCGATGATCTACTTCCTCACCTTCTCCACCCTGGCGCTGTTCATCGGCCTCGTGGTGGCGAACGTGGTGCAGCCCGGCTCGGGCCTCAACATCGATCCCAAGTCGCTGGACCCCAAGGCGGTGGCCGGCTATGCGGCGCAGGCCCATGATTCCACCATCATCGGCTTCCTGATGAACATCATCCCGACGACGCCCATCTCGGCGCTCGCTTCGGGCGACATCCTGCAGGTGCTGTTCTTTGCCGTGCTGTTCGGCATCGCGCTGGGCGGCGTCGGCGAGGCCGGCGAGCCGGTGATGAAGATCCTGAACTCGGCCTCGGCGGCCATGTTCCGCCTGGTGGCGATCCTGATGAAGGCGGCCCCCGTCGGCGCGTTCGGCGCCATGGCCTTCACCATCGGCAAATACGGCATCGGCTCGGTGGCGAACCTCGCCATGCTGATCGTCACCTTCTACATCACCGCAGCGCTGTTCATCTTCGTGGTCCTGGGCCTGGTGGCGCGCTACAATGGCTTCTCCCTGTTGAAGCTGCTGCGCTACATCCGCGAGGAACTGCTCCTCGTGCTCGGCACCTCCTCCTCGGAAGCCGCCCTGCCGGGCCTGATGCTGAAGATGGAGCGTGCCGGCTGCGCCAAGTCGGTGGTGGGCCTCGTGATCCCCACGGGCTACTCGTTCAACCTCGACGGCACCAACATCTACATGACGCTGGCCGCCCTGTTCATCGCCCAGGCCACCGGCATCCACCTGTCGTTTGAAGAACAGATCCTGCTGCTGCTGGTGGCCATGCTCTCGTCCAAGGGCGCGGCGGGTATCACCGGCGCCGGCTTCATCACCCTCGCCGCGACCCTCTCGGTGGTGCCGAGCGTGCCGGTGGCGGGCCTCGCCCTCATCCTCGGCATCGACCGCTTCATGTCCGAGTGCCGGGCCATCACCAACTTCATCGGCAATGCGGTGGCCACCATCGTGGTCGCCCGCTGGGAAGGCGAGCTCAACAAGGACCAGCTCAACCGCGCCCTTAACGGTGAGCACTTCTCGCTGGAGGATGAGCTGGAGACCAGCGCCCCGGCCGTGGCGGCCTGAACCGGCTCCAGTCGAAGCCATTCGGCGGGCTCCGCCTCTCCCCGGAGAGGCGGGCGGGGGTCCGCCGGATCTGGACCGCAAGGTCTGCAACCGCCTCCCCTTAGGGGAGGCGGTTTGTTTTTTGGGGTGGCGCCGCGCCGCCTTGACCGCCTGCCCGTCCCGATGACATCGAAGGCTCCGACACAAGGGGGCCGTACGCCATGACGGATCAGGACGCCTCGCGCGCGAGGGATGCAGGCCCTCGGGATACGGGTCCTCGAGGAACAGACGCACCCCCCGGCTCGCCCGGCGAAGTCTTCGGCGCCTTCCTCAAGCTTGGCCTCACCTCGTTCGGCGGCCCTGTCGCCCATCTCGGCTATTTCCGCGACGAGCTGGTGCTGCGCCGGCGCTGGATGGACGACGCCGCCTATGGCGATCTCGTCGCCCTGTGCCAGTTCCTGCCCGGCCCCGCCTCCAGCCAGCTCGGCTTCGCGCTGGGCCTGCTGCGCGGCGGCGGATTGCTCGGCGGGCTCGCCGCCTGGGCCGGCTTCACCCTGCCCTCGGCCATTGCGTTGACCGCCTGTGCTCTGGGTGCGGCGAGCCTTGCCGGCACCGACGGCGTGCTGCATGGCCTCAAGCTGGTGGCTGTCGCGGTGGTGGCGCAGGCGGTGTGGGGGATGACCCGCACCCTGACTCCGGATCGCGCCCGCGCCGGCATCGCCCTTGCCGCCCTTGCCCTCGTGGTGTTCGCCGGCAGTGCCCTGGGGCAGGTGGCGGCCATCGCCCTGGGCGCTCTCGCCGGGCTCGTCCTGTGCGCCGAGGCGGCCCCCGCGCGTGGGGATGTGCCGGGCCCGGAGCCGACCCTGGCGGTTCCGCTCTCCCGACGCACGGGCGCGCTCCTGCTGGCGCTGTTTGCGGCGCTGCTGGTGGTGCCGCCGGTGGTCGCGGCGGCGACCGGCGTCCAGGGCCTGGCCCTGTTCGATGCCTTCTACCGCTCCGGCGCGCTGGTGTTCGGCGGCGGCCACGTGGTGCTGCCCCTGCTCCAGGCCGAGGTGGTGGCGCCCGGCTGGGTGTCCGCCTCCACCTTCCTCGCCGGCTATGGCCTCGCGCAGGCGGTGCCCGGCCCCCTCTTCACCTTCGCCGCCTATCTCGGCGCCGCCATGGGGCCGGCGCCCAACGGCATCGCGGGAGCGGCCATCGCGCTCATCGCCATCTTCCTGCCGGGCCTGCTGCTGGTGACCGGCATGCTGCCGTTCTGGGACCAGCTGAGGCGCCGCACCCGCGCCCAGGCCGCCATGCGCGGCGCCAATGCGGCGGTGGTGGGCCTCATCGGGGCGGCGCTGTACAGCCCCGTCTTCACCGGCGCTGTGTTCGACGCGCCCGACTTCGTGGCGGCGGTGGCCGGCTTCCTGCTGCTGACCGTGTGGCGGGTGCCGCCGCTGGCGGTGGTTGTGCTGCTCGCGGGTGCTGGGGTCTTCCTCGTCTGAGCCCTCTGCCGGAAGAATTCCGGCATAAAGGTTATGGTCCGCTCAGCGGCGGCGACGCTGGCGTGCGCGCTGGTCCTCAAGCTTCAGGCGCACCGTGTCGAGGGCGCGGATGGTGTCTTCCAACCGCTTGGCGATGGCGCGCCGCATCTTGGCGGTGGCATCCGGGAAGCGCTCCAGCATGGCGACGAAGGCGGTGCGGGATATCCTCAGCACCTGGACCTCGTCGTCGGCCACCGCCGTCACCGGACGGGGCGTCGGCACGATCAGGGCGGTCTCGCCGATGAGGGTGCCTGGGCCGACTTCTTTCAGGGGGCGCGGCGCGTCCGCCTTGCGGTCGTCCACGAGGCGGATGCGGCCGGCGGCGACCACGTAGGCGCAGTCGGCAATCTCTCCCATGCGGAACAGGATGTCGCCCTTGGCCAGGGTCTCGGTCCGTGCATCGGCCGCCAGCAGGCGCAGCGCCTCGCTGTTCAGCATGTCGAAGGTGGCGACTGACCGAAGCAGCGCGATGTCCCTCTCAATGCTCACCGACGGGGTTTCCTCACTTCATTGGAGCCTTTGGGATGCTGGACGCGCATCCCCATGGCTCAGGGCACCAGCTTGTAGCCGCCGGCCTGGGTTGCGAGCAGGGTGGGGTTGGAGGGATCGGGCTCGATCTTCTGGCGCAGGCGGTAGATGTGGGTTTCCAGAGTATGGGTGGTTACCCCGGAATTGTAGCCCCACACTTCCTGCAGCAGGGTCTCGCGCGGCACCGGCGTCTTTCCGGCGCGGTAGAGATAGCGCAGGATCGCCGTCTCCTTCTCGGTCAGGCGGATCTTCGAGCCGCGCTCGGTGAGCAGCAGCTTTGCGCCGGGCCGGAAGGAATAGGGGCCGATGGCGAACACCGCGTCCTCGCTCGCCTCGTGGGAGCGCATCTGCGCCCGCAGGCGCGCCAGCAGCACGGCGAAGCGGAACGGCTTGATGATATAGTCGTTGGCCCCGGCCTCGAGGCCCAGGATGGTGTCGCTGTCGGTATCGTGGCCGGTGAGCATGAGAATAGGCGCCTTGAAGCCTGAGCGCCGCATCAGGCGCACCGCCTCGCGCCCGTCCATGTCGGGCAGGCCCACGTCCATGATGACGAGATCGATGGCGCCGTTCTTCGCCAGTTCCATAGCGCCGGCGGCGGTCTCGGCGGGCACCGGCTCGAACTCGTCCTGGAGCGCGAGCTGCTCGATCAGGGCGTCGCGCAGTTCCGGGTCGTCTTCGACCACCAGGATTTTCCACGCATTGGGCATTCAATTCCTCCTGCGCCCTTGCAGGCGCGCGAATCGCGCAAGTAGAGCATGCCCATGGCTTGACGCAAATTTCCATCCATGGACGGGCGTCGAGGGGTATTACACTACGTCATGATTGAGCGATATCCTGTGGGCATCTCCCAAATGAGCGTCAGGCGGCGCCCCGGCGCCCGCCATGACGGCATTTTGCGCTGCGGCGGCCTCACCCTTCCGGTGGCGCTGGGCCGCTCCGGGGTCGCCTTCGACAAGCGCGAGGGCGATGGGCGGACCCCCGCCGGGCATTGGCGGATCCTGCGCCTCCTCTACCGGCCGGACCACGGCCCGCGCCCGGTGACGCGCCTGCCCTGCCGGCCGCTGAAGCCGAGCGACGGCTGGTGCGATGACGCCTCCGACCGGCGCTACAACCGCCCCGTCGCGCTGCCCTTGGGCGGCGCCCGAAAAATCTCCCATGAGCGCATGTGGCGGGAGGATGGGCTCTACGATCTGGTGCTGGTGCTCGATCACAACAGCCGCCCGCGGGTGGCGGGGCGAGGCTCGGCGGTGTTCGTCCATTTGGCGCGTCCCGGCTTGCGGCCCACCGAGGGCTGCGTGGCCTTGAGGCGGGCCGACATGCTGCGGCTCCTGGCCCGGCTGTCCCGCGCGCCCCGGCTGCTGATCGAGGCGTGAGCGCCTTTCCGGGGCGTCGGACTGGGTGCTATATGAATCGTTCTAAAAAAGCGCGACAGCTCAACCGCGCCGCGCGCACCCCCCACAACGCCCGGGATGCCATGCCCTTCTCCTCGCCACGCACTGCGGACCTGTCGCCGCCGCGGGTCGGCCTGTTCTGCACCTGCCTCGTGGACATGATCCGGCCCTCCATCGGGTTCGCGGCGGCCAAGCTGCTGGAGGATGCCGGCTGCGACGTGGACGTGCCGGCGCAGACCTGCTGCGGCCAGCCCGCCTTCAATTCCGGCGACCGGGTCACCGCCCGCGCGCTGGCCGAGCAGGTGATCGCGGCGTTCGAGAATTTCGATTACGTGGTGGCGCCGTCCGGCTCCTGCGCCGGCATGATCAAGGCCCATTATCCCGAGCTGTTCGCCGGCGAGCCGGACTGGATGGCGCGGGTGGACCGCTTCTGCGCCAAGGTCCACGAGCTGGTGTCCTTCCTGGTGGACGTGCGCGGAGTGAGGCGGGTGGAGGCCGCCTATGACGGCACCGTCACCTATCACGACAGCTGCTCCGGCCTGCGCGAACTGGGGGTGAAGGATCAGCCGCGCGCGCTGCTCGCCTCGGTGGAAGGGCTGACCCTCGCCGAGATGGCGGATGCCGACACCTGCTGCGGCTTCGGCGGCACTTTCTGCGTGAAATATCCGGACGTCTCCAACGCCATTGTGGAGAAGAAGGCGGCCAACATCGTCGCCTCGGGGGCGGACACGCTTCTGGCGGGAGATCTGGGCTGCCTCATGAACATGGCCGGCAAGCTCCAGCGCCAGGGTCGACCCGTGGTGGCGCGCCACGTGGCCGAGGTGCTCGCCGGCATGGGCGACGCCCCCGCCCTCGGCGAGCCCGCTCCGGAGAAAACCCCATGAGCGTCGAGATCACCTCGCCCCACTTCAAGGACAATGCGAAGCGCGCCCTCGCCGACGGGCCGCTGCAGGCGGCGCTGTCCAAGGTCGGGCCCGGCTTCATCGGCAAGCGGACGGCGGCCGCGGACAAGCTGCCCGAGTTCGACGCCCTGCGCGACAGCGCGCGGGACATCAAGAACCACACGCTGGCCCACCTCGACCTCTATCTGGAGCGCTTCGAGGAGAAGGTGAAGGCGGCCGGCGGCCACGTGCATTTCGCCGTGGACGCGGCCGAGGCGCGGGACATCGTCACCAAGATCTGCCGCGACCTTGGCGCCAGGACGGTGACCAAGGGCAAGAGCATGATCTCGGAGGAGATCGGCCTCAACGATCACCTCTCCGCCGCCGGCATCGAGCCGGTGGAGACGGATCTCGGCGAATATCTCATCCAGATCCGCGGCGAGGCGCCGTCCCACATCATCGCCCCCGCCATCCACCTCAACAAGGAGCAGGTGGAGGAGGACTTCCGCCGCGTCCACGCCCACCTCGCCCCCGAGCGCAATCTCTCCGAGCCCACCGCGCTGCTCGCCGAGGCGCGGGGCGAGCTGCGCCAGAAGTTCCTCATGGCGGACGTAGGCATCACCGGCGCCAACTTCCTGGTGGCGGAGACCGGCACTTCCATCATCGTCACCAACGAGGGCAACGGCGACCTCACCCAGACCCTGCCCAAGGCGCACATCGTGCTGGCCTCGCTGGAAAAGCTGGTGCCGACCCTGGAGGACGTGAGCCAGCTCTTGCGCGTGCTTGCCCGCTCGGCCACCGGGCAGGAGATGAGCGTCTACACCACCTTCTCCACCGGCCCCCGCCGCCCCGGCGATCCGGACGGGCCGGGCGAATATCACGTGGTGATCCTCGACAACGGCCGCTCCGGCATGCTCGGTGGTCCGCTGAAGGAGATGCTGCGCTGCATCCGCTGCGGCGCCTGCATGAACCATTGCCCGGTCTATCACGCGGTGGGCGGGCATGCGTACGGCTGGGTCTATCCCGGCCCCATGGGGTCGGTGCTGACGCCGTCGCTCATCGGCATCGAGAAAGGCGCCAACCTGCCCAACGCCTCCACCTTCTGCGGCCGCTGCGAGGAGGTGTGCCCGGTGCGCATCCCCCTGCCCAAGCTCATGCGGCATTGGCGGGAGAAGGAATTCGAGCGGCACCTCACTCCCGCGCCCCAGCGCTACGGGCTGAAGGTGTGGGGTTTCTTCGCGCGGCGCGGCTGGCTGTACCGGCCGGCGACGGGCGTCGCCATGAGGCTGCTTTCGGTTCTCGGCCGCAAGAAGGGGCGCTTTTCCGCCCTGCCGCTCGCCGGCGGCTGGACCGGCCACCGCGATTTCCCCGCGCCCGAGGGCGGCACCTTCCAGGCCCAGTGGCGCGCCCAGCGGGCCGCGCGCAATAGCCGGCACGCCAACAGGGACGCCCGCCCATGACCTCTTCCCGCGACACCGTCTTCGCCTCGGTCCGCCGCGCGCTGGGCGTCACCTCCCAGGAGGCGCCGCGCCGGCAGGAGGTGGAGGGGCGGCTCGCCGGCCATCCGCGCGGCCTCGTGCCCGCCCGCGCCCAGCTTCCGGCGGGGGAGCGGCTCGCCCTGTTCAAGGACATGGTGGTGGCTGCTGCGGCCAGCATCGATCATCTGCCGAGCGCGGACGATGTGCCGGGCGCGGTCGCAGCCTATCTGCGCGGTCGCAACCTGCCGCCCACCATCCTGCGCGGGGGCGATGCCCGGCTGGCGTCGCTGCCCTGGAGCCGCGAGCCCAACCTCGATGTGTGGATCGGCGCCTCCGACGGGCGCCAGCTGGCCGGCCTGTCCCATGCGTTCGCGGGCGTGGCGGAATCGGGCACGCTGGTGATGCTCTCGGGCCCGGACAATCCCAGCACGCTGAACTTGCTGCCCGATCATCACCTGGTGGTGGTGGACGCCTCCGACGTGGCTGGCGACTACGAGACCGTGTGGACGCGTGTCCGCGATCGCTTCGGGCCGGGGGAGATGCCGCGCACGGTGAACTGGATCACCGGGCCGTCGCGCTCCGCGGACATCGAGCAGACGCTGCTTCTGGGTGCCCACGGGCCGCGCAGCCTGCACGTGCTGCTGGTGGGCGGGGCTTGACCCAGAAGATCGGGGGACGGCTCGGGGCGGAAGAGTCTCGAACTATTTCGCGAACTCCGGTTCGCGAAATAGGTTTTAGCCTGTTGTTTTAATGAAATTTCGACCGCAAAACCGCTTCACGCTTCTGCTGAAATTGCTCAGCCCGCCAGCCCGCGCACCCACATGCCCACGGCGACCCCGATGGGGATGCTGACGAGGACGGCGGTCGCGATGGTGAAGTGTCCGCCGAAGACGAGGCCCATGACCGCGCCGGAGATGGCCGACAAGGCGGCCACGATGAGCACGCTGCCCGGGGGACGCGAATCGGGCGCCTCCGGTTCCGGCCGCTGCGCCTGACGCGCACGCTTCAACTCCGTGTCCAACCTCAGGTTCGCGAGAACCTGGAGGTCCGGAGGAAAGCCGCGCCCGTCGCGCTGGACGATCAAGCCTGTGAGATGTGCGTTCACGCTCTTGCCCTCACTGGGAGGCAATCTAAGTCGAAGTTTAACGTTATACAACCTATATACGTGGTGGGTAGTGTGGCCGTACCTACAATCCAAATTTACCTTACGTCCCCTGCCGCAGCGGCCTGATGCAGGCGGGCCACGCAGGTGGTGAAAAGTGCAGCCCTTGCCCGAGGTTGTGCGCCGGATAACCGATCCGCAGTTGCCCAGCCTGTTTTTTGGCGGCAGAACTCGGTCACTATCAAGGACGGTGCCATCATGAAGTCTGGCTTGCGCTTCGCCCAGGCGCTGCTCGCAGCGCTCGTCATATTCTGTGCCGCCCAGCCCGCGCTGGCCCAGCAGAATCGCGGTCACGTCTATTTGCTGCGCGGCCTCGCCAACGTCTTTTCGCTGGGCATGGACGACCTCGCCGCGAAGATGAATGCGCGCGGCATCCCCGCCACGGTTCACGAGTATGGCCAGTGGCAGCAGCTCGCCGACGCGGCGGCGGCCGAGAGCCGGGCTGCCGGCAATGCGCCCATCGTCATTGTCGGCCATTCGCTGGGAGCGGACGCCGCCATCGAGATGGCCGAGCGCCTCACCGCCCTCGGCGTTCCGCCCAAGCTGGTGGTGACCTTCGATCCGGTGGGTGTCACCCAGGTGGGGCCGTCGCTCGGCTATTTCGTCAATTACTACCAGTCCAACAACGGCTACGGTAAGCGCCTGACCGCCGCGCGCGGCTTCCGCGGCAACATCGTGAACCGCAACCTCGACGCCATCGGCTCCATCGATCATTTCAACATCGAGAAGTCGCCGCGGCTGCACGACGAGGTCATCACCCAGGTGCGGTCCTTCACCAACAAGCCGAAGCCCAAGCCGAAGCCTGCGGCACCCGCGGCGCCGGCGGTCCCCTCCGCTACCCCGTCTGTGCCCGGCACCCAGGCGGCGGCCCGGCCCGGCGCGCCGGGCTGAGCCCGGTTCGAGGCCACGGGTTTCAAGGGACGTATTCGGACACTTAAGACGCCGGCCGGCTCCTCGCCGCGCCGGCGTTCTGTTTGGGCAGTGTCAGACCCCCAAAGCGCGCAGGCCCGCCGCCGTTGCCATGGCGGCCACCACGGCGAGAAGGTCGCTGCGCGTGAACTTCGCGGCGAGGAAGGCGGCGCAAAGGCCCGCCAGCATGGCGGCATCGCCATGGACCGCGCCGGGCGCCAGCAGCGCCACCAGCACCGCCCCCGGCAGGCAGTCCAGCACCCGCCGCACCCGCGGTGTCACCGGGATGAGGCGCATCAGGAAGAAGCCCGCCGATCGGTTGAAGGCGGTGGCGAGCGCCATCACGCAGATGGCGGCGAGGGTTTGCGGATCAACGCTCATCGTCGGTGAACCCGCCTGCGAACGCGCCGGCCAAGGCGCCGATGACGATGAACCACCACCCTGCCAGCACGAACGACACTGCGATGGAGACCGCGGCGGCCACGCCCCAGCCCACCGCCTCGCGCCGGCCCTTCCAGTTGGGCAGCAGCATGGCCACGAAGAAGGCCGGCACCACCAGGTCGATGCCCACCGCCTTGGGATCGGGAATGCCGCCGCCGATGGCGTGCCCGGCCGCAGTGGAGACCACCCACAGCACCCAGGTGACGAGCCCCGAGCCGACGAAATAGCCGGCGTCGTTACCGCCCTCCTGGTGGTAGCGCATGGCGGCGGCCCAGTTGTTGTCCGCCATCAGCAGCAGGGAGGGGTAGGTCTTCCAGGCCGGCATGGACCACAGCCAGGGCCGCATGGACGCCCCCATGAGCACATGGCGCATGTTGA
The DNA here is from genome assembly GCF_008364685.1 of Xanthobacter oligotrophicus. Lineage (GTDB taxonomy): Bacteria > Pseudomonadota > Alphaproteobacteria > Rhizobiales > Xanthobacteraceae > Xanthobacter > Xanthobacter oligotrophicus. The sequence goes on along the minus strand of NZ_VTTL01000013.1, from coordinate 75,185 downwards.
CGGTCATGGTCAGCAGGCCGAGGGCGAGCAGGGCGGCCGGCGTCCACTGCTCCCGCCAGCCTTCAAGTGCCACCATCTGGGCGAGGCCGGCAAAGACGAGGCCGCTGGAAAGGACAGCCTCCAGCATGGAGAAGCCCTTCTGCACCGAGGCGGCGCCGAACGCCATGCCGAAGGCGGCGAGCCCCGGCATGAGCGGAAGGGTCTCGCGCGCGCCGTGCAGCATGCCGTGCAAGGTGAGGGGTACGGGGGGCGGCTTGGTCATGGGGCAGGGGCAGTGCGGGGCAGGGGTAATCAACACCGAAACGGTGGGATTGAAGCCTTATGGCCGTAGCCCGGCGGAAGGCCAACCCGTTTTCCCCCGGGGGCCCCGGCGCTTGCCATGCGTCAGATGCATGGCTGATGAAGGGTGACGGCATGACCCATCACCTTGGGGAGGGGTATGCACCAGCCGGCCTGTAAGCCGGGTTCTGTACGGCGGGCTCGCGCCCGCGTGGCGACCATTCCTCTGGGACGCCGGTTGCCCGGCGCCTCTAGCAGTCAACCCGGACGGCGCCCCGCAGACAGGGGTGGTTTCCCGTGCCGTCCCTATTCGACTTTGCTCCCGGTGGGGTTTGCCGTGCCGCTCCCGTTGCCGGTCGCGCGGTGGGCTCTTACCCCACCGTTTCACCCTGGCCCGCGCGGACCCGAAAGTCCTTCACGGGTGGTTTGTTTTCTGTGGCACTTTCCCTAGGGTCGCCCCCGCCGGACGTTATCCGGCACCGTGTCTGAGTGGAGCCCGGACTTTCCTCGATGCGGACGCAAGGTCCCACACCGCGGCCGCCCGGCCGGCTGGTGGGGGGAGCAATGGGCGCTGGGAGCGGACGCGTCAAGGGGCGGGGGCGGCTTGCACCAGCTCGAACCATTCGTCCTCGGTGATCACCTGAACCCCGAGCGCCTGCGCCTTCTCCAGCTTGGAGCCGGCGCCGGGGCCGGCCACCACGAGACTGGTCTTGGCGGACACCGAGCCCGCCACCTTGGCGCCGAGGCGTTCCGCCATGGCTTTCGCCTCGTCGCGGGTCATCTTCTCCAGGGATCCGGTGAACACCACGGTCTTGCCGGAGACGGGGCTTGCCGCCGCCACCTGCTCCATGGGCTCGGGCGTCACCTCCTTCAGCAGGGCGGCCACCACCTCGCGGTTGCGGGGCTCGCCGAAGAACTCGATGACGGCTTCCGCCACCACGTCGCCGATGCCGTCGATGCCGAGCATTTCCTGCCACGCATCGTTGCCCTTGGGGTGGTCCTCGCCGGGGATCACCGCCGCCAGCGCGCCGGCTTCCAGGGCCTCCACGGTGCTGTAGTGGCGCATGAGGCGCTTGGCGTTGGTCTCGCCCACATGGCGGATGCCGAGGGCAAAGACGAAGCGGTCCACCGCCACCGTGCGCCGCTCCGCGATGGCGGCGAACAGGTTGGTGGCGGAGGTCTTGCCCCAGCCCTCGCGATTCTCCAGCCGCTGCAGGCCTTCCTTGTTGCGCGTCTCCAGCGTGAAGATGTCGGCGGGGGACTTGATGAGGTCCCATTCGTAGAAGGCACGCACCTGCTTCTCGCCCAGCCCCTCGATGTCGAAGGCGTTGCGCGACACGAAGTGGCGCAGCCGCTCCACCATCTGCGCCGGGCAGATGAGGCCGCCGGTGCAGCGGCGCACCGCGTCCATCTTGCCGGTCCTGGTATCTGTCTCGCGCACCGCGTGGGAGCCGCAGGCGGGGCACAGGATGGGGAACTCATACGGCTTCGATCCGGCCGGCCGCTTGTCCTCGATCGCCCGCACCACCTGGGGGATCACGTCGCCGGCGCGCTGCACCACCACCGTGTCGCCGATGCGCACGTCCTTGCGGGCGATCTCGTCCTCGTTGTGCAGGGTGGCGGAGGACACCACCACGCCGCCCACCGTCACCGGGGTGAGCTTGGCCACCGGGGTGAGGGCGCCGGTGCGGCCCACCTGGATCTCGATGTCCTCCAGCACGGTGGTGGCCTGCTCGGCCGGGAACTTGTGGGCGATGGCCCAGCGCGGCGAGCGGGAGACGAAGCCGAGCCGGCGCTGCAGCTCCAGGCTGTTCACCTTGTAGACCACGCCGTCGATGTCGTAGCCCAGCAGCGCGCGCTGCGCCTCGATGGAGCGATAATGGGCGATCAGCCCGGCGGCGTCTTTCGCCACCACCATGAGCGGGTTGGTGGTGAACCCCCAGCGGGCGAACGCCTCCACCACGCCGAACTGGGTTTCGGCGGGCAGGGACGAAGCCTCGCCCCAGGCATAGGCGAAGAATTTCAGCGGCCGGGACGCGGTGATGGTCGGGTCGAGCTGGCGCAGGGAGCCCGCGGCCGCGTTGCGCGGATTGGCGAATACCTTGTCCTCCGCCGCCGCCTGCCGGGCATTCAGCGCCTCGAAATCGGCCCCCGCCATATAGACCTCGCCGCGCACGTCGATGGTGTCCGGCACGTCCGCGCCCGCGAGGCGCTCCGGGATGTCGGCGATGGTGCGCACGTTCTGCGTCACGTCCTCGCCCTGGCTGCCGTCACCCCGGGTGGCGGCGACGGTGAGGCGCCCGTTCTCGTAGTGCAGGGAGCAGGACAGGCCGTCGATCTTGGGCTCGGAGGTGAAGGCCACCTCGTCCTCGGCCCCGAGGTTGAGAAAGCGCTTCACCCGCGCCACGAACTCCACCACCTCTTCGTCGGAGAAGCAGTTGGAGAGGGACAGCATGGGCACCTTGTGGGCGACCTTGCCGAACTTTTCCGATGGCGCCGCGCCCACCTTCTCCGACAGGCTGTCCTCGCCCTTCAGCCCCGGAAAGCGCTCCTCGATGGCCTCGTAGCGCTGCCGCAGGGCGTCGTATTCGGCGTCGGAGACGACGGGGGCGTCCTCGCGGTAATAGGCGGCGTCGTGGCCGGTGATCTCCTGCGCCAGGGCCTTGTGCTCGCTCGCGGCCTCGGCCGGGGAGAGGTCTTCGACCGGGATGGCGCGGAAGGTGGCGGCGGTCGATGCGGGCGCGGTCGATTTGGGCACTGTCATGGGGGTCCCCAACGGGCGCGATCCGTCGGATCGGTCGCGCTCACTCTCTGGCGCCCCTTTTTGGCAAAGCATGTCTCCGGGGGCAACTCGCCGGCCGCGCCGGTGCTGCCTCCGGGAAAGACCGGGCTGTATCCATGTCGCTATCTTGTAAGATGTCCAAGCTAGAGCATCAGAACAAGATTCGACGGGGGACAGAATGGCCAGGGCTTCAGGATTTTCCCGCAGGATCGCCGCGCTGGCGGCCGCCACCTTCCTGTGCGCCGGGGCGCCGGCGGTGGCGCAGATGGCCACTTACCCGGTGGCTGACGCGGCCAAGGACGCCGACCTCGTGGGGCGCGGCGAATATCTCGCCAAGGCGGCGGACTGCATGCCCTGCCACACCGGCGACAAGGCCAAGCCCTTCGCCGGCGGGCTGGGGCTGAACACCCCGTTCGGCGTGATCTATTCGCCCAACATCACCTCGGACCGCTCCACCGGCATCGGCTTGTGGACCTACGACGAGTTCGTGAATGCGGTGCGCAACGGCATCCGCAAGGACGGCGCCTATCTCTATCCGGCCATGCCGTTCGACGCCTATACGGAAATCAGCGACGACGACATGAAGGCCCTGTGGGCCTTTGTGCGGCGCATTCCGCCCATTCCCAACACCCCGCCGGCCAACGGTCTCGAATTCCCCTTCAACGTGCGCCTCGGCATGCTGGCGTGGCGGGAGCTGTTCTTCCAGAACGCCCGCTTCATTCCCGACGCAGCCAAGAGCGCGGAATGGAATCGCGGCGCCTATCTGGTGAACGCGCTGGGCCACTGCTCGGATTGTCACACCCCGCGCAACATCATGGGCGCCACCAAGGGCAAGGCCCATTTCCTCGGCGCCGACGTGGACGGTTTCTGGGCGCCGGACATTGCCGCCGACGCGCTGAAGAAAGACGGCTGGACGGTGGACACCCTCTCGGTGTTCCTCAAGACCGGCTCGGCGCCCGCCAAGACCTCCGTGTTCGGCCCCATGGCCGAGGTGGTGCATGACTCCCTCGGCTTCCTCACTGATGCGGACCGCGCCGCCATCGTCACCTATCTGTTCGATTCGCCCCGGCCGGCGGACGTGCCGGCCCCGCAGGCGGCCTCTCCGCTCCCGGCGGCGGTCTACGCCCGCGCCTCCGCGCTGTACGTGGACAATTGCGCCGTCTGCCACATGGACAAGGGCGCCGGCCGCGGCGACACGGTGCCGGCGCTGGCCGGCAATCCGGCGGTGGTGGCGGCCGAGCCCTACAACATCATCATGGCCGTGCTCGGCGGCCTGCCCACGGGCGGCACCTATGGCGCCATGCCCTCCTTCGCCGGCCGGCTCGACGACCAGCAGATCGCCGACCTCGCCAATTATGTGCGCTCCTCCTGGGGCAACGCCGCCGCGCCGAATGTGACCTCTTCCATGGTCGCCTCCTGGCGCGCCACCGCCCATGTGCCGGACTATGGCACGCAGGCAGCCTCCGCCTTCACCTGCCCCGACGTGGGCGGCGCCCCCGGCTCGGATGGGTCGGACCCGAAGGCGGTGGCGGCGCTCTCCGCCATGATGGCCGGCGGCCAGCGCTCCATTCCCATGATGGTGGATGCCTACAAGGCCGCCTCCGGCAGTGCCGGCAGCGGCACGGTGGTGGATGCGCTCACCGCCGCCTATTGCCCGGTGGTGGCCAAGAGCGACGCGCCCATCTGGCAGAAATATGCGGAGCTGCGCCGCTTCACCCTGCAGACGGCGCTGGAGGTGTCGCGGCGGACCGTCACCGGCCCGGTGGACAGCCAGCCTATCGCCTGGGCGCTGCCGCTGGGGCCGGGCCTGGTGCTGAAGGAGCCGAAGAGCCTGGTGGGCAAGCTCGCCTGCCCGGCGGACGACGGCAAGGCGGTGCCGGCTGACCTGTCCGCCGCCGCCACCAAGCTCCTCGGCACGCCCAAGCCGCCCCTCGCTGCGGACGCCATCTCCACCCTGGCCACGACCCTGTATCAGCAGAACCCCAAGGCGCGCCCCGCCGATGTGGCCAATGCACTGATCGCGGCCTATTGCCGGGTGGTGGCAGTCCAGCCCAGCACCACGGTGGCCGACCAGAACGAGCTGCTGAACGGCTTCGCCGGTCAGGCGGTGCAGGCGCTGCAGCTGCTGCCGCCGCGCAAGGTGGTGGTGGAGGTTCCGGCCAAGCCGGCGGCTCCGGCGCCCGCGCCTGCCCAGAAAAAATAGTACGATTGCACCGCGGCTTGGGTTCAAGCCACGGTGCAAGGTTCCGTTAACGATGTTTCACATGAAACGGCCGTCCCGGAGGCTCCGGGACGGCCGCTTTCGTTCCAATGGGGCGCCGCGCGAACCGCCCGCGCGCACCCGATCGCCGATCAGTCGTGCTTGATGTCCTGTAGGCCGTCGTGGACCTGGAACACCACGTTGCCCTCGCGCCACGCGAAGGGGGCGGCGGGGTTCTGCACGGTGATCTCGCTCTGGGGGATGAGCTTGTCGCAGAGCATCACCAGGATGGCCTCGATGGGGGCGCTGGTGTCGTTCTCTTCGGTCATGCGGTCGATGGAGATTTCCGCGCCCTCCACGCCGTCTTCTTCAATATGCACGATGAAAATTTCTTCGTGGCCATGAACACCGTGGGCCGTGACGCGGAAGGTCTCGCCCTGATACTCGAATTCCCGAACCATTGTCATTCTCACTGTTGTTTCAAGCAAAATGGGGACGCAAACGCAACGAATGGGCAGGGCGATCCCTCCCGGAAAGCGGCGGAATTTAGATGAATGATTATGGATTGGTCAAGTGCTGATGGGTGATGCGGAAAATGATGAAAAATTAGTCAGTCAAGCTGGCCCATCGCCCGCTCCGGCCTGTCTTCCCCGCCTATCTCCCCTTGGCTTGAACCTGCGCCACCAGCTCCTCGGCCTTGGGCAGGATGCCGGAGACGATGCGCTTGACGCCTTCCGCAGTGGGGTGGAGCCCGTCCGGCTGGACCAGGCTGCGCTCGCCGGCCACGCCGTCAAGGAAGAAGGGATAGAGCAGCACCCCCTCCGCCGCCGCCAGTTCGGGGAAGATGGCGTCGAACGTCTCCTGATAGGGCTTGCCCAGGTTGGGCGCGGCCTTCATGCCGGCCAGCAGCACGGTGATGCTGCGCCCCTTCAGCCGCTGGACGATCTCGGTCAGCGCCTTGCGCGTGGTGGCGGGAGGGAGGCCGCGCAGCATGTCGTTGGCGCCCAGTTCCACGATCACCGCATCGGTGCCCTCGCGAATGGACCAGTCGAGCCGGGCGAGGCCCTGGGATGCGGTCTCGCCGGAGACGCCGGCATTCTCCACGCTCACATCGAGGCCCTTCGCCTTCAGCGCCGCTTCCAATTGGACCGGGAAGGCGGCGCTGGCGGGCAGGCCGTAGCCGGCGGTGAGACTGTCGCCGAGGGCGACGATGCGCACGGTGCGCGCCTCAGCCGCCGATGCGGAAATCCTTGACGCGCCAATCCCTGACGCGAACGTGAACAGGGCGAGCGCGGCCATCAGCCCCGCCAGTGCCTTAAATGCCGTCTCCCATGGGCGGGCGCGCCGGCGTTCCCCGGCGGCGCTCGTCGCAGATCCCTTTTTTCGAGCCACGGCATTTTCAGGCATGGATGATGTGTCCTCTCCGCGTTCCACCATTGCGCTGTCGCACGTGGACCTCTCCCTGGGAACCGGGGCGGCCCGGGTCCACGTCCTGAAGGACATCTCTGTCGAGATCGGGGCGGGGCAGGCCGTGGGTCTGGTGGGCCCCTCGGGCTCCGGCAAGTCCACCTTGCTCATGGTGATGGCGGGCCTCGAGCGCGCCGACAAGGGCCGTGTCACCGTGGCCGGCACCGACATCACAAGGCTCGGCGAGGATGCGCTGGCGCGGTTCCGCGGCCGGCACATCGGCATCGTGTTCCAGTCGTTCCACCTCATCCCCACCATGACGGCGCTGGAGAACGTGGCCGTGCCGCTGGAGCTGATGGGCCGCGCCGACGCCTTCGCCCGCGCCGCGCAGGAGCTGGAGGCGGTGGGACTTTCCGCCCGCGCGCAGCATTATCCGGGGCAGCTCTCCGGCGGCGAGCAGCAGCGGGTGGCGCTGGCCCGCGCGCTGGCCCCCGAGCCGCCCATCCTCGTCGCCGACGAGCCCACCGGCAATCTGGACGAGGCCACCGGCCGGCAGATCATGGACCTCATCTTTTCAGTCCATCGGGCGCGGGGCACGACGCTGGTGCTCGTCACCCACGACACCGCCCTGGCGCGGCGCTGCCAGCGGGTGCTCTCCCTGCATTCCGGGGTGGTGAAGGACGACAGCGCGATGATGCCCCGCGCCGGCGCGGAGGCGCTGTGATGGGGGCGTTCGTCGCCGCCGCGCCGCAGTTGCCCCGGTCCCTGCGCTTCGCCCTGCGTGAATTGCGCGGGGCGCGGCGAGGCTTCGGCGTGTTCCTCGGCTGCCTGGTGTTGGGCGTGATGGCCATTGCCGGCATCGGCTCCTTTGCCGGGGCGCTCACCCAGGGGCTGGAGCGAGAGGGCCGCGCCATCCTCGGCGGCGATGCCGCCTTCACCCTGGTGCAGCGGGAGGCGAGCGCCGACGAACGCGCGGTGCTCGAAAGCGCCGGCACCCTCGGCACCACCGCCCTGCTGCGGGTCATGGCCCGCACCGCCGGCGGCGACGCGGCGCTGGCCGAGGTGAAGGCAGTGGATGGCCTTTATCCGCTGGTGGGGCAGGTGACCCTCAGCCCGCCGGCGCCGCTCGCCGACGTGCTGGGCGAAAAGGGCGGCTTTTACGGCGCGGCGGCCGATCCGGTGCTGCTTGGCCGGCTCGGCCTGAAGGTGGGCGACCGCCTGCTGTTGGGCGACGCCACGGTGGAGGTGCGCGCCGTGCTCGACAGCGAGCCGGACAAGCTCTCCTCCGGCGTCGGCTTTGGCGCGCGGCTTCTGGTCTCGCAGGCGGTGCTGCCGCAGACCCGGCTGATCCAGCCCGGAAGCCTGGTGCGCTGGAGCTATCGCGTGGCGCTGGCCGATCCCGCGCCGGCGGCGCTCACCGCCTTCATGGATGCCACGCGTGAGCGCTTCGGCGCGGCGGGCTTCGAGATGCGCACCCGCGACGGCGCCACCCCGCAGCTTGCCCGCAACGTGCGGCGCATCAGCCAGTTCCTGGCGCTGGTGGCGCTCACCGCGCTCATGGTGGGCGGGGTAGGGGTCGCCAATGCGGTGTCGAGCCATCTGGCGGCCAAGCGCGAGGTCATCGCCACCCTGAAGGCGGTGGGCGCCACGCGGCGCGACATCTTCCTCACCTATGCCGCCGAGATCGGGCTCATCGCGGCGCTGGGCATCGGCATCGGGCTGGTGCTGGGGGCGGCGCTGCCGTTCGCGGCGAGCGCGGCCATCGGCGCCCTGGTGCCGTTTCCGCTGCAACCGCGCATCGATCCGGCGGCGCTGGCGTTGGCCGCGCTCTACGGGGTGCTGGTGTCGGCCCTGTTCTCGCTGCTGCCGCTGGCGCGGGCGCAGCAGGCGCGGGTCTCCGCCTTGTTCCGGGATGGTATCGGCGAGCCGGCGGTGAAGGTCGGCCTCGGCACTTTTTTCGCGGTGGCGGTGGTGGGCGCGGCGCTGGTCGTGCTGGCGATGGCCACGTCCGAGGACCGGCGCGCAGCTGCGGTTTTCCTCGGGGCGGCGGCGCTGGTGTTCCTGCTGCTGCGCGGCGTCGCCGCCGGCCTGATGGCGCTGGCCCGTCGGGCGCCCCGGCCGCGCGACGCCATGGTGCGCCTTGCGCTGGCCAATGTGTACCGGCCGGGGGCGCTCACACCGTCCGTGGTGCTGTCCCTGGGGCTCGGCCTGTCGCTGATGGTGGGCATCGCCCTCATCGATGCGAGCCTGAGCCGGGAGCTGGCTGGCCCGCTGCGGCAGGCGGCTCCGAGCTTTTTCTTCGTGGATGTGCCCAGCGGCGAGGAGGCGGAGTTCCGCGCCTTCCTGGCCGCGACGGCCCCCGGCGCCGAGGTGAAGGCGGTGCCCATGCTGCGCGGGCGCATCACCAAGGTGAAGGACACCCCCGCCGAGGAGGTGAAGCCGCGCGCCGCCGCCGCCTGGGTGCTGCAGAGCGATCGCGGCATCTCCAGCGCCGCCGAGGTGCCGGAAGGCTCGCGGGTGGTGGCGGGCCAGTGGTGGAGCGGCGACGAGAAAGAGCCGCTGGTCTCCTTCGACGCCGAGCTGGCCAAGGGCCTCGGCCTCGCGCTGGGGGACAGTGTGACGGTGAACGTGCTCGGCCGCCCCATCACCGCCCGCATCGCCAATTTGCGCGAGGTGAAGTGGGAACGGCTCGGCATCAATTTCGTCATGGTGTTCTCGCCGGCCACCTTCGCCGGGGCGCCCCACACGGTGCTCGCCACCCTCACCTTTCCCGACGGCGGCGACACGGCGCGGGAAGTCGCGCTGCTGAAGGCCGTGGCAGGGCGCTTTCCGGCCATCACCACGGTGCGGGTGAAGGAGACGCTGGAGGAGGCCCAGCGCATGTTGGACAACCTGTCGCTCGGCATCCGCGCGGCGAGCCTCGTCACCCTCGTCACCTCGGTGCTGGTGCTGGCCGGGGCGCTGGCGGCGGGGCGCGAGGGCCGCATCTATGACGCGGTGATCCTGAAGACTTTGGGGGCAACGCGGGGTCGACTGATGTTCGCCTACGGCCTCGAATATGCCGGGCTGGGGCTTGCTACCGCGCTGGTGGCCGTGGCGGCGGGCAGCCTTGCCGCCTTCGCGGTGGTGACGCAGGTGATGGACATCGGCTTCAGCTTCTCTCTGCCGGCCGCTGTTGGCGCGGTCATCGGCGCGCTGGTGGTCACCGTGGGCGTCGGGCTGGCCGGCACCCTGCGGGCGCTGTCCGTGCCGCCGGCGCGGGTGCTGCGGCATCTGTGAGGGAGGAGGGGCGGTGTTTTCCCCGACAGTCCGCGCCTCTCCCGCCCGGTCCGGTGCGACGCTTGCGACGGGCCATGCGCCTTGATCGCGCGTCGTTGCCGTGCCAGCACGGAGAAAACACACAGGGGAGCGGACGCAATGGCCAATGAGCGCTCGGGGGGCGAGGCGGATCTCGTCATCGGCGAAGGGCGGGCGCTTCACGCCCATCCCTTGCGCGCGCAGGTCTTGCGCGAACTGCACGCGCGCCCGTTCGCGCCGGTGCAGGCGCCCCGGCGCATGCTGCATGCCGCCTTCCTGCTGGATGCGGCCACGGCCCAGGCCGACCGCGCCGCCGTGGCGGCCCTGTGCCACGCGCGGGGGCTTCCCACGCCGGCATCGAGCGCCAAGTATCATCACGTCTCGTTCGGCGGCGCCGAGCTGCGCTGGGAGAGCCACGCCGAATTCTGCACCTATACCTGGGATCTGCCCTCCAGCGGCATCCAGCCCGGCGGCCTGCCGTTCCAGCCCCCGGCGGCGACGCTGGCGAGCCCCTTCGGAGAAGTGCCGCAGCCCGGCCCGCTGCTGGTGGCGGTGGATCTCCACCTCGTGCCCGACACTGCCGAGGATTTCTTCCTCGACCAGGTGTTCGACCGCTCGAGCCTCGCCCGTGCCGACGTGAACGACGGCCTGGCCGAGATCGCCACCGACTTCATGCCCGACCCCTCCGGCTTTGTGCGCATCCTGGTGCGCAACCGGGGCCTGGGGGCGGAATCGGCCGGCGCGCTGGTACAGCGCCTGCTGGAGATCGAAACCTACCGCACCCTGGCTTTGCTCGGCCTGCCGGAGGCGCAGCGCCTGTCGCCGGAGGTGGCGCGCATCGAGGCGCGGCTCGCCACGGCGGCGACCGCCATGACCTCCGCCAAGGGACTGGTGGACAACAACAACCTCCTGAACCAGCTGGTCGGCCTCGCGGCCGAGCTGGAGGCGGGGGCGGCCGGCGCCCTGTTCCGCTTCGGCGCCAGCCGGGCCTATATGGAGATCGTGCGGCTGCGTCTTGCCACCATCCGCGAGGTGCCGGTGACGGGCTTTCCCACCTGGCAGCAATTCCTCGATCGCCGCATGCAGCCGGCCATGCGCACCTGCTTCGCGGTGGAGGAGCGGCAGGAGAAGATCGCCCGCAAGCTTTCCAATGCCGCCGATTTGCTGCGCACCCGCGTGGACGTGGAGCTGGAGCAGCAGAACCGCGACCTGCTCACCTCCATGAATGAGCGCACCCGCCTGCAACTGCGCCTGCAGCGCACGGTGGAAGGCCTCTCGGTGGCGGCCATCTCCTATTATGTGGTCAGCCTGTTCCACCACATGGCCGAGGGCATCCACGAGAGCGGGATCGACGCGCGGACCTTCGGCATCCACCTGGACGTGGGGCTCGCGACGGCGCTGGCGGTGCCCGTGGCGGTGCTCGGCGTGTGGTCGGTGGTGCGGCGAATCCGCCGGTCCCACGGCGACAGCGACTGAGGCCGGCGGCCTTTCGCCCATCGCGGACCATCCGCCATCTTGCGTCCGCGCCCATCCTGCCGGACCCTTTACAACCTCACCGGAGACGGGCCATGCCCGCCGCCGGCGCCAAACGTGCTCACGCGGAGCCCTTCATGCAGCCGATCCAGATCGCCGTCGTTCCCGTCACGCCGTTCGAGCAGAACTGCTCGCTGTTGTGGTGCACCAGGACCATGAAGGGCGTGGTGATCGATCCCGGCGGTGACCTCGACAAGATCCGCTCGGCCATCGCCGAGACCGGGATCACGGTGGACAAGATCCTTCTGACCCACGGCCATGTGGACCACGCCGCCGGCGCCGCCGAGCTTGCCGAAACCCTCGGCGTGAAGGTGGAGGGGCCGGGGGAGGCGGACCAGTTCATCATGGACGACATCCCCGCCGCCGCCGCCAAGTATGGCATTCCCAATGCCCGGGCGGTGACGCCGGACCGCTACCTCAGCGAGGGCGAAACGGTGAGCGTGGGCGATCTCACCCTCGATATCCTGCATGTGCCGGGGCACACGCCGGGCCATCTCGTCTTCGTGCACAAGGGCGTCGGCATCGCCATCGTGGGCGACACCCTGTTCCGGGGCTCGGTGGGTCGCACCGACTTTCCCTATGGCGACCCGGACCTGCTGATCGCGGGCATCGTCGGCAAGCTGCTGCCGCTGGGGGACACTGTGGTCTGCCTGCCCGGTCATGGTCCTGTCACCAGCATCGGCGACGAAAAGGCCCACAACCCGTTCCTTCCGCGCTGACTTTTGCCGCGCTGACCTCTGCCCCCTGATCTTTCGCTCGTGACGCGCAAGGAGGCGCTGCCACCGTGACCGCCCCGCGCTATGCCCTCTATCTTGCCCCGCCCGCCGAAAGCGCCCTGTGGCGGTTCGGCTCGTGCGTGCTCGGCTATGACGCGCAGACCGGCGCCGAGCCGGCCTGTCCCGACCTGCCCGGTTTCGATGCCGAGGTCTGGCATGCGGCCACCGCCGAGCCCCGGCGCTACGGCTTCCACGGCACGCTGAAGGCGCCGTTCCGCCTCGCGGAGGGGAAGACGGAACGGGACCTCGTGGATGCGGTCGCCGTCTGCGCCGCCGGCCACCATCCGTTCGAGATGCCGCCCCTGGAAGTGCGCGCCATCGGCCCGTTCGTGGCGCTGGTACCGGCGGTGGCGGCACCCAAGCTCGAACACCTCGCGGCCTCCTGCGTGCTGGAGCTCGAGGGGATGCGGGCGCAGCTTTCACCGGCGGACATGGCGCGTCGCAAGCCGGATCGCCTGTCGGCGCGGCAGACGGGATATCTCGAAACCTACGGCTATCCCTATGTGCTGGACGAGTTCCGCTTCCACATGACGCTGACCGGCCCGTTGGGCGAGGGCGAGCGGAGCCACGCCATGAACGCCCTTGCCGACGCCTACCGGGCCAGCGGGGCCGACGTGCCGGTGAGCGTTGGCGATATCGCCCTCTATGTGCAGGAGACGCCCGGCGCGCGCTTCCGCATCCTCAAGCGCCTGCCGTTCGGAGGTGAGCCTTGCGGGGGGCTTCTGTGAAGGTGCTGGGCGAAGTCCCCCTCATCGATCCCACCGCGCAGGTGAAGGCCTCCACCCTTGGCCGCTATACGGAGGTGGGTGCCCGCACCAAGCTGCTCGAAGTGGAGATGGGCGACTATTCCTACGTGATGAACGACGCCGACATCGCCTATGCGCGCATCGGCAAGTTCTGCTCCATCGCCGCCATGACGCGGCTCAATCCGGGCAATCATCCCACGTGGCGGGCCTCGCAGGCGCATTTCACCTATCGCGCCTCCGCCTATTTTCCCGGCGAGGAGGACGAGGCGGACTTCTTCCAGTGGCGCCGCGACCAGCGCCTGACCCTCGGCCATGACGTGTGGATCGGCCATGCCTCCGTGGTGCTCGCCGGGCGCAACGTGGGCACCGGCGCTGTGGTGGCGGCGGGGGCTGTGGTGACCAAGGATGTGCCGGCCTACGCCATCGTCGCCGGGGTGCCGGCGCGGGTGGTGAAGGAGCGCTTCCCGGCGGATATCGCCACGCGCCTCCAGGCGCTGGGCTGGTGGGACTGGAGCCACGAGCGACTTCGGGCCGCCCTGCCGGACTTCCGCGCTCTGCCCATCGAGGGCTTCCTGGAGAAGTACGAGGGGTGAGCGCTGGCGCGCCAGCCTCGGTCACCACGTAACCATAGAGGGTGATGGGCGGCGCGGCTTGGTTGTCTGCGGCCGGCTCAGGGCCTAACTGTCTAGCGTTCGATCGCGGCACGATCCCGGGACTTGCTCCGGGGCGGTGCCGAAGGCTTGAGCCGTCTTCAGGCTGGTCAGGGGTCCGCGCATGCCTGTCTCCATCCGTGTCACGCGTGCCGCCGCACGCCATGTCGTCGCCGGCTTCGGCGTCCTGGCGCTCACCATGGCGGGCCTCGGCGCACAGGGGCAGGAGCTGACCCGGCTCTATGCGCCTAAGCCCCCGGCCGGCTCGGCCTATGTGCGCGTGATCGACCTGGCCCGCAGTGGCGCGCCCATCGCTTTCGGAAGCGGACCGGCGGCGCCGGTGCCACCGGGCGACACGGCCACCATCTACCGCGTGGTGAAGGGCGGGGCGCCGCTTGCCCTCAGCATCGATGGCCGGCCGGTGGCAGGGGAGATCGTGCCGGCGGCCGACGCCTTCTCAACCGTGGTGGTGCCGTCGAGCGGCCCGGCGGTGGTCATCGCCGATTCCACCGAGGGCCGCAACGACCTGAAGGCCCAACTGCGCTTCTACAATCTCGTGCCCGGGTGCGAGGGCGCGGTGACCGTGGCCGATGGCGGACCCACCGTGTTCGAGGCGGTGGCGCCCAACGCCACCCGCCAGCGCGCCATCAATCCCATCGAGGCGATCCTTGCGGCGACCTGCGGGGCGGCGGCCTCCGGCCCCCTGACCCTGCCGCCGCTGAAGGCCGGGGACCATTACAGCCTGTTCCTGCTGCCCGGCGCCTCCGGTCCGGTGCTCACCGGCCAACGCGACGAGACCGAGCCCTATCGCGGCGCCGCCAACTAGTCGGGCGGGGTCCATGGTCTTCGCCTCCGACAGCTTCCTGTTCCTGTTCCTGCCGGTGTTCCTCATCGTCTACGCGCTGACGCCGGGGGCGGCGCGGAACCTTGCCATCCTCGCCTTCTCCTGGCTGTTCTATGCCTGGTGGCGGGCGGACTTCCTGCCGCTCATCGTCTCCATCGCCGTGTGGTCCTGGGCCACGGGCCTGTGGATCGCCCGTGCGGACGGCGCAGGAAGGCGGCGGGCGCTGGTGGTGGGGATCGCGTGGCCGCTGGCGTCCCTGGCTTGGTTCAAATACGCCAACATGTTCGTCCATTCGGCCGGGGCGCTGGGGGCCTCGGTGTGGGGCTGGCACGACGTGCTTCTGCCCATCGGCCTCAGTTTCTTCGTGTTCGGCGCCATCTCCTATTCCACCGACGTGTTCCGCGGCACGGTCGCGGCAGAGCCCTCGTTCGTGAACTATGCCACCTACCAGTCCATGTTCGGCCACCTCGTGGCCGGCCCCGTGGTGCGCTACGAATGGGTGGCGCAGCGGCTGAAGGCGCGCACCTTCCACCGCGCCGAGTTCATGTTCGCGGTGGAGCGCTTCATGCTCGGCTTCGCCCAGAAAGTGCTTATCGCCGACACGCTGGCCCCCATGGTGGATGCGGGCTACGCCATCGCCGAGCCCACCACGGCGGACGTGGCGCTGGCGGTCGCCGGCTAT
The DNA here is from genome assembly GCF_008364685.1 of Xanthobacter oligotrophicus. GTDB lineage: Bacteria > Pseudomonadota > Alphaproteobacteria > Rhizobiales > Xanthobacteraceae > Xanthobacter > Xanthobacter oligotrophicus. The sequence continues at coordinate 59,989 of NZ_VTTL01000013.1, read as the reverse complement.
ACGCTGCAGCTCTATTTCGACTTTTCCGGCTACAGCGCCATGGCCATTGGCCTCGGGCTGATGGTGGGGCTGAAATTCCCGGAGAATTTCGACAATCCCTATCTTGCCACCTCGCTTTCCGATTTCTGGCGGCGCTGGCATATCTCGCTGTCCACCTGGCTACGCGACTATCTCTACATTCCGCTGGGCGGCAACCGGGGCGCCACCGGCCGCGTCTCCATGAACCTGCTCGTCACCATGGGCCTCGGCGGCCTGTGGCACGGGGCGAGCTGGACCTTCCTGATCTGGGGCCTGTGGCACGGCTTCGGCCTGATGGTGGGGCGGGTGTGGAAGGCCGCGCGCCTGCCCGGCACCGGGGCGGTGCTGGGCCATGTGCTCACGCTGGCCTTCGTCATGGTCGGCTGGGCGCTGTTCCGCGCCGCGAGCTGGGATGAGGCGGGGCGCATCTTCTCCGGCCTCGTGGGCGCCCACGGGCTCGGCCTGTCGCCTGCCATGGGGGCGGCGATCCGGCCGTTGGAGCTGGTCACCCTCGCCCTCGGCATCGGCCTCATCTATCTGCCCAAGCTGATGCGCATCGACCCTTCCGCGCCCAATCCGGGCCATGCGCTGCGGGCGTGGACGGCGCTGCCCCTGTTCCTGTTCGCAGTGTTCGTGCTGCAGGGGCGGATCGTCGTGCCCTTCCTCTATTTCCAGTTCTGACGCGCCATGACGACCCTCGCCCGCACCCTCGCCACCCTGGCCTTCCTGGCGCTGATGCTGGCCGGCCTCGGCTTCGTCGTGGCGCATCTTGCGGGAGCGGGCGGTGCGAACGTTGCGGCGGCGCTCACCGGCCGCAATCTCAAGAACGGCCGCTTCGCCGCAGTGCTGGACAAGGCGGTGGTGGAGGCGATGCCGAAGACCACCGCCCTGGACGATATCTCCTCCGGCCTCGCCTATCGCCTGTTCGGGGATGCGGGGGCGCAGGTGCGCGCCGGCTGTCCGGGCTGGCTCTTCCTCGCCGAGGAACTGGTTGAGTACAAGGGCGGGGAAAAGAACCTCGTCGCCCGCGCACAGCTTGCTGTCCGCATCCGCGACGAGATGGCCAGGCGCAACATCGCGCTTGTGGTGCTGCCGGTGCCGGACAAAGCGGAACTGGCGGCCGATAGCCTGTGCGGGCTTGCTGTCTCCGGTCAGGCACGAGGGCGGCGCGGGGCGTGGCAGGCGACGAGCGCGTCCCTCGGTCTCGACCAGGTTTATGTCGCAAAGGACTGGCCGAAGGGCGGTTCCCTGCGCACCGACACTCATTGGAGCGGTACGGGCGCCAGCTTCGCTGCCAGCCGCCTCGCGGAAGCGATCACCCGGCGGCTGGGGCCGGGCGACACGCGGGTGTCGCTTGGCGAGAGCGCGCCCGCCCCCCGCGTAGGCGACCTCATGCGCCTTGCAGGGTTGTCGCGCTCCTGGCCCTGGTCGGGTCCTGCGCCGGACGAGGTAAGAGCGGTGCATGCGGCCATTGCCCGCTCCGGCGGCCTGCTTGATGACGTTCCGGTGCCCTCGGTGCTTCTCGCCGGCTCGTCCTTTTCCCTGAATTCGGGTTTTGCCGACCGCCTCCAGGCCGCGCTGGGCCGCGAGGTGGCGCAGAGGAGTCGGGATGGCGGGGGGTTTGCCGGCGCCCTTCTGGACATTCTCGATGCGACACCGCAGATGCTCGACGGCGTGCGTCTGGTGGTGTGGGAATTTCCCCTGCGGGTCCTGACACAGCCTCTTACCGAAACCGAGCGCCGCTATCTGGGAGAGAGGACATGAGGCTTCGCCCCTTCTTGAACCGACGCCGGATCATCGTCGGCGGCCTCATGTCGCTCGCGGTGATGTCTGTCGCCCCCATGGGTGCGGCTCCGGCGGCGGCGCAGGGCGCACCTGGCGGCACTTCCCTCATCATCGGCAGGGACGGCTGGCTGTTTCCGGGCTGGGAAAGCCTCACCGTTCTGGACCGCGCCGGCATCACCGCCAATGTGGGGCTGATCAAGGACGCCAAGGCGGCCCTCGCGGCGCGGGGCGTCACCCTCGTCACCCTCGTGGTGCCGCTGAAGGCGCGCTTCTACGCGCCGCGCCTGCCGGACGGCACCAGCCTGTCGGCGGACGTGGCGGGCCAGTACGACTTCATCCTCGATGAACTGAAGAAGGCCGGTATCGACACGCTGGACCTGCGTCCCGCCCAGAAATCGGTGGAGACCGGCCGGCAGACCAGCTTCTACCGGGCCGACTACCACTGGACCGCATGGTCGGCTGAGGCGGCGGCGGACGCGGTGGCCACCTTCATCAAGGGCAAGGTCGCCAAGATCGCCGGCGCGCCGGGCGGCGACAAGCTGGGGGAATGGGTCACCCAGCGCCATCTGGGGGACCTTGCCGAGCGCTTCCTGCCGCCCGACCAGCAGAAGCAGGTGGGGCCGGACCTCTACACGGTGCGCACCCCGCCCGCCGCCAAGGCGTCCCTGCTCGATGGCGGGCCGGCCCCCGTCCATGTGGTGGGCAACAGCTTCGTGCAGCCCTATCTCGGCTTCCCGCAGAAGCTCTCCAACGTGCTCGACCGCCCGGTCTCCCTCACCTGGAACCCCGGCAATGTGGGGCCGTGGGTCACCTTCCTCCAGGCTGTAGGCACGCCGGACTTCGCCAAGGCGCCGCCGCAGGTGATGGTGTGGCAGTTCAACGAGGGGCCGTTCCACAGCGGCCCGCAGGCCACCGACCAATGGGATGCGCCCTCCATCATGAGCGCGCAGACCTGGCGCGAGCGCATGCTGGCAGCGATCGGAAAGTAAACAGCAAGTTAAGAATGCCTCCGCGCCGCGCTGCACCATTGGCCGAAGTGGCGCGTTTCTTGTGCGCGCATGGGGGGCATGCCGGCCAATATGGTAAACAGAGTATTTATGGAAGTATTCTGTTCACCGTATCTCTTAAGGTTAACCCCGGCTTAAATAATCCCTGAGACGGTGGCCCCATGACCACCGCGATTCCTCTCTGCACGGCCCTTTCCCTCCATGCCTTCCGGGACCCTCGGCGCCGTCGGCGCATGGTCCTCGGCGTGATGCTGGCCGCCTCGGTGGCAGCCGGGTCTCTCGCCGGGGCGATGCCGGCCCGCGCCGAGCCGCCGGAACTCACCGGTGCGGCCTGGGCCGCGGCGGACCGGGCCTATGCGGCCCAGCGCGACAAGAAGTATTCGGAGACGGTCACCTATGCCCGCGAGGCCCTGAAGCTGCGGCCCGACGTGCCGCGCCTGTGGCTGCTGCTGATGGATGCGCTGGAGGCCCAGGGCAAGACCGCCGAGGCGGTGGCCGCCGGCAACCAGGCCATCGCCGCCGGCATCACCGACCAGGCGCTGGTCGCGAGGGTGCGGGCACAGAGCAGGATCTTGGCGCAGGCGCCTTCGCTTGCCGCCAACAAGGCGCTGGAGGCCTCCAATCCAAAGGCGGCGGTGGAGGCGGCGAGGAAGGCCATCGCGCTGGTGCCGGACGATCTCAGCTATCGCATGCTGCTGATCTACGCCCTCATCGCCGACGGGCAGATCGAGGCAGCGGAGAAGGCCGCTGGCGAGGCAGTGGATGTGGATCCCCAATCCTTCCTGCCCCGCACCCTGCGCGGGTATCTGCGCGAGCGGCTCGGCCGCATCGCCGAGGCCGAGCAGGATTTCGACACCGCGCTCAAGGACGAGGTATTGAGCGGGGCCACCGCGCGCGACGTGCGCCTGGTGATGGCCGATGCCGCCATCGCCGCCGGCCACCCCCAGCGCGCCATCAAGCTGCTGGAGCCCGTGCAGCCGCAGGACGCGGCGATCGTCGGGCGCCTTCGCGTGGCCCGGGCGCAGGAGAAGAACCCGAGGCTGGTGCCCGACAAGGCGTTCCAGAGCCTCCCCGTGCCCTACCAGAAGTGCGTGGACACGCCCTATGGGCCGTCGTGCAGCCTCGTGCCCGCCACCACGCCCCCCGGCGGCGGGGTCTCCGACACCCCCGGCTATGACGCGGCGCTCGAAGCCTTCAACGCCTATCGCGACGGCAACGATGCCCTCGCCGAGACGCGCATCCGCGAAGCGCTGAAGGACAATCCCGGCAATCCCACCTGGCGCCGCCTGCTGGTGGATACGCTGGAGCGCGCCAAGAAGTTCAAGGACCTGGACGTCGCCATCCACGACGCCATCGCCCAGGGCGACACCGATCCGACCCTGCTCGCCCTGCGCGCCGCCAACGAGAAGCGCCTCGCCGAGCCGCTGGCGGAACAGGCCATCAAGGAGCTGGCGCGCGGCAAGGCGCAGGCCGCCGTCACCCTCGCCCGGCAGGCGGTGGACCGGGCGCCGGACGCGCTGGTGTTCCGCATCGTGCTCGTCAACGCCCTGATGGCGGCAGGACAGGTCAAGGAGGCCGAGGCCGCCGCCGCCGGCGCGGTCGCCGACAATCCCAGCGAGCCCTTGCCCCACGTGCTGCGCGGCTATCTGGTGCAGAAGCTCGGCCAGCGCGACGAGGCGATCAAGGAATTCGACACGGCGCTCGCCAGTCCCGTTCTGACCGACCTTGAGGACCTGAACTTCCGCCTCATCGCCGCCAATGCGGCGCTCGCCGCCGGGCAGGCCGCTGACGCTCTGAAGCTGCTGGAGCCCCTCGACGCGGGCAGAAATAAGGAAATCGTGCCGCTGCACAAGCAGGCGGAGGCGCTGATGAAGGCGCCGGGCGGCCCGCGTCCGGCCCTGGTGCAGCCGGTGGTGCTGTGCCAGCCCACGTCCTACGGGGTCATCTGCTCGGTGTTCGCCGGCCAGTCCATGCAGGTGGCGGGGGCGGGCCTGAACCCGGCCGCGCCGGGCTATGCCGCCGCTAGCGCCGCCTATGCGGCCTTCGCCAAGCGCGACTACTCAACCGCCATCACCGAAGCGCGCCGCGCGGTGGATGCCGAGCCGGGCAACACCACCTATCAGGTGCTGCTGCTCAACGCCCTTACCTCGGCGGGCCGCTACCAGGAGGCCGAGGCAGTGGCCAACCGCCTGCTCGCCGGCAACCCGCGCGATGTGACGCTGCTGGTGCAGCGGGCCAATTTGCGCATGCGGGCGCGGGATTTCTCGGGCGCCATCCAGGATTTCCGGGCCGCCCTCGCCTCTGGCCGCCTACCGGCCGGGCAGGTGCGTCAGGTGCGCCTGGGCCTTGCCGACGCCGGCCTTTCGGCCAAGCAGCCGGCCATCGCCTTGGATGCCCTCGCGCCCTACCGGGGCGAGGCGAGCTACGAGGTGCAGGCGCGGGTCGGCTTCGCCACGCTGGCCCTCGACGACAAGGAAGCGGCGCTTCAGGCCTTCACCCTGGCCGCCGCCAGCGCGCGCAGCGGGCAGGAGCGCATGGCCATGCTCACGGCGCGCATCGGTGTCCTGTCCCAGCTCGGACGCAAGGAGGAGGCGCGCCAGCTGTTCCTGTCCGCCTATAATTCCGGTGCCCTGCGCGGCATGAAGGCTGTGGACCTCGCGGTGCTGGCGAGCCAGGCGGGCGAGGATGATCTCGCCTACGAATACTTCTCCGAAGCCAACAGCCGCTGGCAATTGCGCGGCACCAACCTGATCAATGCCGGCTATGCGGCGCGGCACACCTATCACAACGCGGAAGCGGTGGATTACTTCAAGTCCGCCATCGACGAGGCGCGCGAGGGCAAGCTCCAGCTTGATCCGCAATATCTGTTCGGCCTGCGCCGCGAGGTGGCGGAGCTGTCGCGGACCTGGGGCGCCTATGCCTCGGTGAGCTACGGCGCGGTGGGCGTCGCCCCCGGCTCCTATCTGGCCCCGCCCTCGCCGGGCGCCAACCACACCATCGGTGCGGGCGGCGAGATCTACTGGCGCCCCCCGGGCATCGGCTATCGTGACGGCTCCATCTTCGAATTGTTCGTGCGCGGCTTCGGCACGCTCTACAGCGATGCCGGCGGCCCCACCGGCTTCGACACCATCCAGGGCGGCGCGGGGGCGCGGTGGAAGCCGTTCAAGAGCGAGAACCTGGTGTTCGAGGTGTCCTACCTGTTCCCGGTGGGCCAGTATGCCCGCGACGACGTGCTGCTGCGCGCCGCCTATTCCAAGAGCGAGGGCACAGACCTGCGGGTCGACGTGGACAATTGGCGGGCCTGGCAGATCTATGCCGACTACAATTACTTCGTTATGGAGCCGCAGACGGTGGCCACCTTCGAGGCGCGCTACGGCCATGCCTGGCGGCTCGACGCCCTCTCCGACCGGCTGGTGCTGTGGCCCTATCTCGCCATCGGCGGCGGCTACGACACCGGCTATGCCACGCCGTTCGCCCTCGGCGCGGGACCGGGCGCGACCCTGCGCTACTGGTTCAACGAGGACGAATACACGGCGCCCCGCTCCTATCTCGACCTGACGCTGCAATATCGCTTCAAGCTGGCGGGGGACGAGCGGGCCGAGGGCATCTTCGCCGGGGCCTTCCTGTCCTATTGAGGGTGCGACATCGAGGCGTCGAAAGGGGCGGCCGCAGGGCTCGCCCCCTTGCGCCACATCAAGGCGCCGCAAGGGCCGGCGCCCCATGGTCGCGGCCATGACCCAAGCTTCTTTCTGCCCCGCCCCCAAGCTTGATGCGCCCACCCTCCTTGCCCGCTACGGGCAGCCGGTGCCGCGCTATACGAGCTACCCCACCGCGCCCCATTTCTCCCCCGCCGTCGATGCTGCGACCTACGCTTCGTGGCTCGCCGCCGTGCCGGGGGATGCCCGCGTGTCGGCCTATGTGCACGTGCCGTTCTGCGCCGAGCTGTGCCTCTATTGCGGCTGCCAGACGGCGGTGGCCCGCAGCCGCACCCCGGTGAAGGCCTATGCGGAGCGCCTGGTGGAGGAGATCGGCCTCGTGGCCCGCCACCTGCCGGGCCGGCTGAAGCTGTCACACCTGCATTTCGGCGGAGGCACGCCCACCATGCTGGCGGACGAGGACTTCGCCGCCATCCTGGGCGCGCTGCGCGAGACCTTCGATTTTGCCCCCGACGCCGAGATCGCCATCGAGATCGACCCGCGGGTGATGGACGCGGACAAGGTGGCGACGCTGGCCCGCGAGGGCTTCAACCGCGCCAGCCTCGGCGTGCAGGATTTCGATCCCGCCGTGCAGCAGGCGATCGGCCGTCACCAGTCGTGCGAGGAGACGCAGGCGGTGGCGGATGCCCTGCGCGCCGCCGGCATCACCGCCCTCAACCTCGACCTCATGTACGGACTGCCGCTCCAGGACGAGGCCTCGGTCCGCCGCACGGTGGAGGCGGCCCTCGGCCTTGATCCGGACCGCATCGCCGTGTTCGGCTATGCCCATGTGCCGTGGATGAAGAAGCATCAGGCCCTGATCCCGGAAGCGGCATTGCCCGGCGCCAGCGAACGCTTGGCGCAGGCGGAACTGGTGGCGGACGTGCTCGCCGCCCATGGCTATGTGCCGGTGGGGCTCGACCATTTCGCCCGCGCGTCGGATGCCATGGCGGAGCGGGCGGCGGCGGGGACGCTGAAGCGCAACTTCCAGGGCTACACCACCGACGACGCGCCGGTGCTCATCGGCTTCGGCGCGTCGGCCATCGGCGCGCTGCCGCAGGGCTATGTGCAGAACCTGCCCGCCACGCCCCAATGGCACAAGGCGGTGGAGGCCGGCGCCCTTCCCATCGCGCGCGGTATCGCGCTGACAGACGAGGACCGGCTGCGCCGCCACGTCATCGAGCGGCTCATGTGCGACCTGTCGGTGGATCTGGATGTAGCCTGCGCGCAATACGGTTTTCCGCGCGGCTTCTTCGCCGACGAGATCCACGCTTTGGAGCCTTTGATCGCCGACGGCCTCGCCTGGCGCCACGGCGCGGTGGTGGAGGTGCCGGAGGCGAGCCGCCCCTTCACCCGCGTGGTCTGCGCGGTGTTCGACACGCGCCTGGTGGCAAGCCGCGCCGCGGCCCCCGAGCAGAAGCGTCACGCGGCGGCGGTCTGAAGGTCAACCATGAGCGGGCCGCAGCGCGGCTCGCTCTTCCACCCCCAAAAGAAAAAGGCACGCGCCCGGAAGCGCGTGCCGAAGGAGGTATGCCGCAGATGAAGAGTGCGGCACGCCGGGGGAAAAATCGATCAGGAATTCAGGCGCCGCAGCGCCGCTCCGTCGCGCAGCACCACGCGGCGGGACGAGGGCAGGGCGATGGCCGAAATCTCTTCGAGATGGGTCAGGGTCCGCGACACCGTCTCAATGGTGAGGCCGAGGAAGTCGGCGATGTCCTGGCGCGACATGGGCAGTGTCACCTCGATGCCGCTGGTGCCCTGGCCGGAGCCGGCGCGCGCCGCCATGTCGAGCAGGAAGGTAGCGACCCGCTCCTGGGCGGTCTTGCGACCGAGCACCAGCAGGTGGGACTGCGCCCGGCCGAGCTCGGAGGCGGTGAGCGCCCACAGGGCATGGGCCAGCTCGGCATCGTCGGCGGCGCGGGAGAACAGGATGGTCCGCTTGATGCGCACCACCTTGCATTCGCTCACGGCCTCGGCGGAGAAGCGGTGACGGGGCTCCATCTCCCAGCCGAACACGTCGCCGGCAAGGCAGAAGGTCTCGATCTGGCGGCGGCCGTCGCCGAGCAGCTTGCAGATGCGCACGGCACCCGACAGAACGATGTAGAGATGGTCGGCAGCCTGATCTTCACCGAAGATCTCGCCGTTGCGGACATAAGAAGCCACGATGCCGAGGCGGGCCACCACATCGATGGGGGAGCGGCTCTCGGCCTCGTCGCCCCAGCGCGGAGCGGTCATGGGATGAGCGTAGGCCTTCTGGGCGATCGCTGCAGCGGGGCTCGGCATCGGTTTACCCTTCCATCACGTTGCAGAAAGGGATAACCGGCATTGACACATCGCAAAATTCGGATCGAACACTTAAGTCGGTGCCCTTAAGTAGTTTTACGGAGGCCGGAATCGACTGAAGGGGCGGTGCTCCAAGGACGTTTTGGCAGGGAACGCGTGACAAGGGACGGCGTGGCAGGCGGGATGGACAGCGTGGTGAGCGATACGGCCGCAAGGCGCCCGGCGGGGCGCGCCGCATGGCCCGATGCCCTGGTCGGCGGCGCCGTGGCGCTTCTCGTCCTCGGGCTCGGCGTCGTGGTCGGTTTCCCGCCGTTCCGGGCCGAGGGGCTGATGCTCCAGCTCGCCGGCGTGATGCTGGTGAGCGGGCGGGGGCTGGTCGCCGGCGGCAGCGCCCTGGCGGTGGCCATCGCGGGCGGGGGGGTGCTCGCCCTCGCCACCGGCGCGCGCAGCCTCGGGGGCGCCTTCGATCCGGCGACGCTGGCTTTGTTCATCGCCGTGGGGCTCGGCATCGCCGTGCTCGGCGAGCGGCTGCGCCGCACAAGGCTGGATGCCGCCGCCCGCAATCGCGACCTGCTGGCCCGCGAGGCGCACCTCTCCTCCATCCTCGACACCGTGCCGGACGCCATGGTGGTGATCGACGAGCGCGGCATCATGCGCTCCTTCTCCAGCGCGGCCGAGCGCCTGTTCGGCTATACGGCGGCCGAGGCGGTGGGACGCAATGTCTCGATCCTCATGCCCACGCCCCACCGGGAGGCCCACGACGGCTATCTGGTGCGCTACCTCACCACCGGGGAGCGGCGCATCATCGGCGTCGGCCGGGTGGTGGTGGGCGAGCGCAAGGACGGCTCCACCTTCCCCATGGAGCTGGCGGTGGGCGAGATGCGTTCCACCTCCGAGCGCTTCTTCACCGGCTTCATCCGCGACCTGACCGAGCGGCAGGAGACCGAGGCGCGCCTGCAGGAGCTGCAGGCCGAGCTGGTCCACATCTCCCGCCTCACCGCCATGGGCGAGATGGCCTCCACGCTGGCCCACGAGCTGAACCAGCCGCTGTCGGCCATCGCCAACTACATCAAGGGCTCGCGCCGCCTGCTGGATGCCGGCACCTTCAAAGTGGAGATGTTGCAGGGCGCGCTGGAGAAGGCCGGGGAGCAGGCCCTGCGCGCCGGCCAGATCATCCGCCGGCTGCGGGACTTCGTCTCCCGCGGGGAGAGCGAGCGGCGGGTGGAGAGCCTCTCCAAGCTGGTGGAGGAGGCGAGCGCCCTCGCCCTCGTCGGCGCCAAGGAGCACGGTATCCAGGTGCGTTTTCACTATGATCCCAGGTGCGACCTCGTGCTTGCCGACAAAGTGCAGGTCCAGCAGGTATTGCTGAACTTGATGCGCAACGCCCTGGAGGCAATGATGGAGGCGCCGCGGCGCCAGCTTGTGGTGAAGACCGAGGCGGCGGAGGACGACATGGTGATGATCAGCGTCTCGGATACGGGCCACGGCATCTCGACCGAGGTTGCGCCGCAGCTGTTCACACCCTTTGTCACCACCAAGCAGCACGGCATGGGGGTGGGGCTGTCCATCTCCCGCACCATCATCGAGGGCCACGGCGGCCGCATCTGGGCCGAGCCCAACCCGCAGGGCGGCGCGGTGTTCCGCTTCACCCTGCGCGCGGTCGGCGAGGAGGCGGCGCTTCATGACTGACCCACGGATGTCCGCGGTGATCCACGTCATCGATGACGACGAGGCCGTGCGCGAGTCGCTGGCTTTCCTGCTCGCCACCGCCGGCCACGCGGTGCACACCCATGCCTCGGCCCGGCATTTCCTGGATGCGGGCATGCCGGCGGCCGACCCGTCCATGAGCTGCATCATCACCGATGTGCGCATGCCGGACATGACCGGCATCGACCTGCTCCAGCATCTGCAGGAGAAGGGCTCCACCGTTCCGGTGATCGTGGTCACCGGCCATGGCGACGTACCCTTGGCGGTGGAGGCCATGAAGCTCGGCGCCGCCGATTTCCTGGAGAAGCCGTTCGACGACGTGGCCATCCTCGACACCGTGAAGTCCGCGCTGGCGCGCCGGGAGAAGGCCTACCAGCACGACGCCCTGCGCGATCAGGTGGCGGAGCGCATCGCCGCTTTGTCCCAGCGCGAGCGCCAGGTGCTGGAATGCCTGGTGGCGGGCCAGGCCAACAAGACCATCGCCTACGAGCTGGGCATCAGCCCGCGCACGGTGGAGGTCTACCGCGCCAATGTGATGACCAAGATGAAGGCGCAGAGCCTGTCCGAGCTGGTGCGTATGGCGCTGCTGGCGGGCATCTCGCCCAAGGCGGCATAAGGGGGCGCTCGATCGGGCCACTGCCGCTTGATCTAACGCAACGCCGGACGCCTCCTCCCAAAGTAGGCTGGAAACCAACTGACCACGTGCGCCCCTCGGCGGCGTGGACCCACGAGCCGGTCGTGGGAAGGACCTGGGAAATGATCGTGTCCAACGAGGCGCCTGGCTTCGTCGTCCATGTGGTGGATGACGATCCGGCCGTCTGCAACGCGCTGAAGTTCGCGCTTGAAGTCGATGGCTTCAACGTGCGGACCTATGCCCGCTCGGAGGACGTGCTCGCGGCCGAGCTGTCGCGCGGCGGCTGCATGATCGTGGACTACAATCTGCCCGGCCTGAACGGCCTCGACCTGCTGCGCGAGCTGGACCGGCGCGACGTGCACCTTCCGGCCTTCCTCATCACCAGCAATCCCGCCCTTCATGTGCGCAGCCGCGCCACCGCCCAGGGTGTGGCCATCATCGAGAAACCCCTCCTCGGCAACCAGCTCAGCGAGGCCGTGCGCGACAGTTTCGCGCGCTCCGGCCTGTGCTGAACAAGGTTCGCCTCCGCTCTGCCTGCCTCTCCCCGGAGCCGGATCCGGTCCGGTTGACCCAACCCGATCGGTGAATCCGGCTTCAAACCTGAAAAAGAGACCGTTTTGCCGATCATATTGCAGTGCGGTATGATCGGGACGTGCTCTTGCGGTGTTCCCGTGCGTAACTTGTCCCGGTTACGGACCACGGTCGGTCGCATCTTGAGGGCCGACGGGCACCAGCAGCGAGGCCGTTCATGACCACGCGCAATCTCGACGCCTTGTTCCACCCCCGTGCCATCGCCCTCGTGGGCGCCAGCAACCGACCCGGCAGCATCGGCGCGGTGATCGCGCGCAACCTGTTCGAGGCGGGGTTCGAGGGGCCGATCCTCACGGTCAATCCGAAGGAGCGCGCCATCCGCTCCTCCCTCAACTACGCCTCGGTGGCGGACCTGCCCATTGCGGTGGACCTCGCCGTGGTGGCCGCCCCGCCGGACAGCGTGCCCGCCACCATCGCCCAGCTGGGCGAGAAGGGCTGCCGCGCCGCGGTGGTGCTGCGCGCCGGCTACGGCCCGGGCGAGCAGATCGAGACCCCCGAGCAGCGCCAGGCGATGCTGGACGCGGCGCGGCCTTACCTCCTGCGCGTGCTGGGGCCGAACGGGCTCGGCTTCATCTCCACCCGGCCCCACATCAACGCGAGCATCGCCCACCTGATGCCGGCCAAGGGCGACGTGGCCTTTGTCAGCCAGTCCGGGGCGATGACCTCGGCGGTGCTGGACTGGGCCCACACCCGCGGCTTCGGCTTTTCCCACGTCGTCTCGCTGGGCGAGAGCGCTGACGTGGATTTCGGCGACATGCTCGACTATCTCGCCCTGGACAACACCACCCGCGCCATCCTGCTCTATGTCGAGCATGTGAAGGATGCCCGCAAGTTCATGTCGGCGGGACGCATCGCGGCGCGCTCCAAGCCGGTCATCGTCATCAAGGCCGGGCGTGGCGCCGCCGGCGCCCGGGCGGCGCTGTCCCACACCGGGGTTCTGGCCGGCAGCGACCTAGTCTATGACGCGGCCTTCCGCCGCGCCGGCATGCTCCGCGTGCACGAGCTGCGCGAGCTGTTCGAGGCGGTGTCCACCCTCGCGGCCGGCATCAAGCTCACCGGCGACCGGCTCGCCATCCTCACCAATGGCGGCGGCGCGGGCGTGGTGGCGGTGGATGCGGTGGAAGGCATTCCCGGCCGTCTCGGCATCCTGAAGCCGGAGACGGTGGAGGCGCTCGACAAGATCATTCCCGTGCCATGGGCGGGGGCCAACCCGGTGGACATCGTGGACGACGCAGACGGCGCCCGCTACGGCGCCGCCCTGAAGGCGCTGCTCGCCGACAAGGGGTCGGATGCCGTGCTGGTGCTGAACTGCCCGTCGTCGGTGGCCGACAGCAGCCAGGCCGCCGACGCGGTGATCACCGTGCTGGAGACGCGCATGCGCGCGCCGGTGCTCACCTGCTGGCTCGGCGAGACGGCGGCGGCCGGCGCCCGGCGGCGCTTCGCCGCCCGCCGGATCCCCACCTACGAGACCCCGGACGAGGCGGTGCGAGCCTTCGGCCACCTGGTCTCTTACCAGCGCAACCAGACCCAGCTCATGGAGACGCCGCCGGCGCGCACCTTCGAGGATCCCGACCGGGCCAAGGCACGCGAACTGGTGGAGAAGGTTCTGGGCGAAGGCCGCAGCGCCCTCACCGAAGTGGAGGCGAAGGCGGTGCTCTCCGCCTACGACATCCCGGTGGTGGAGACGCGGGTGGCCGCGACCCCAGAGGATGCCGGCCGGTGCGCCGCCGAGATCGGCTGGCCGGTGGTGGTGAAGGTGCTGTCCCACGACCTCACCCACAAGTCCGACGTGGGCGGCGTGCGGCTCGACCTGCGCAGTGCCGCCGCGGTGGAGGATGCCTGCCGCGCCATCATCGCCTCGGTGGCCGAGAAGCGGCCCGGAGCGTCCATCGCCGGCTTCACGGTGCAGGCCATGGTGCGCCGACCCAACGCCCAGGAGCTGATCGCCGGCATCGCCTATGACAAGACCTTCGGCCCGGTGGTGCTGTTCGGCCAGGGCGGCACGGCGGTGGAGGTGATCGGCGACCGGGCCGTCGCCCTGCCTCCCCTCAACGGCGTCCTCGCCCGCGAGATGATCGAGCGCACCCGCGTCGCCAAGCTGCTCGCCGGCTACCGCGACCATCCGCCCGCCGACATGAGCGCGGTGGCCGGGACCCTGGTGAAGCTCGCCGAGCTGCTCGCCGATCTTCCCCAGATCGCGGAACTCGACATCAACCCGTTGCTTGCCGACGAGAACGGTGTCATCGCCCTCGACGCCCGTATCGTGGTGCACGAGACGCGGGTGGAGGGCACCGACCGCTTTGCCATCAAGCCCTATCCCTCCAGCGAGGTGTCCGAGCTGGCGTTGACCGACGGGTCCAAGGTGGCGCTCCGGCCGATCCGGCCCGAGGACGAGCCCTCCCTGGTGGAGCTTGTCCATCGCTCCGATCCGCAGGACGTGCGCATGCGCTTCCTGGGCTCGGTGAAGGATTTTCCCCACCTGATGGCCGCCCGCCTCTCCCAGATCGACTACGACCGGGAGATGGCGTTCGTGGCCATCGAGCCGAACGGGGATACGTGCGGCGTCGTGCGCATCATCTCCGATCCCGACAACGAGGCCGCCGAATACGCCATCATGGTGCGCTCGGACATGAAGGGCAAAGGCCTCGGCTACCAGCTGATGACCGAGATCCTCGCCCATGCGCGCAAGCGCGGGCTGAACACGGTGTTCGGCGACGTGCTCCGCGAGAACGGACCCATGCTGCACCTGGCCGAGGACCTGGGGTTCAAGGTCACGGCCGGCAGCGACGATCCCACCGTGATGCGGGTGGTCCTCGACCTGAGCGCCACCCCCGCGGCCGCCGGTGCGGGCGCCGGTGCCGGTGTCTAGAGTGGTTTCGCGCGAAGTGGATACCGCCCCTGACGTCAAGCGCGACCTTGACGGGAGCGGGCTTGGCGGCGATATCGCTCTTGCCACCCGGCCGGGCGGGGATCACCATGCCGGGAGCAGACGGTAGCTACCCGACAAGGATGATGATCGGGCAGGGCCGGGGGACGAGTGGATGCGCCGATCGTCGAAAGGGCCGGCCCCCAGGGGCGTCCCGGTCGCGGGTGGGCCATCGCAACGATCGGCATTGGGTGACTTGTGAGCGACGCCGACGATGGAGCGCGTGGACCCTGGGAATCGGAATATCTTGCCCTGCACGACCCGGTGACCAGCCTGCCCAATCGCCTCTTGATGACCGAGTTCCTCGCCGGTGCGCTCAGCTCGCCGCAGGAAGCCCGGCGGGTGCTGGCCGTTTTCTGCCTCGACCTCGATAATTTCCGCCATTTCAATGAGATGTTCGGCCCGAGCGCGGGTGACCTGATCCTCGCCGAGACTGCGCGGCGCATCCGCCGCTGCGTGCGCGACCATGATCTGGTGGCGCGGGTGGACGCCGACACCTTCATCGTCGTCGCCACCGGCGTCGGGGATGCGAAGGCGGTGGACGGCCTGACCCGGCGGCTTCAGTCGGCGCTGAACGCGCCCATCGGCCTGTCGTCCGGCGCGGTGGCCTATCCGTTGGTCAACATGGGCATCGCCCTTGCTCCGCTCGATGCGGAGGATGCCGACGGCCTCGTGCGCTGCGCCGAGCTGGCGCTGGAGCAGGCCAAGGCCGAAGGTCCCGGCACCTGCTCCTACTTCGCCGACGACATGAACGACGAGATGAGTGGCCGGCGGACGCTGGAAGGCGACCTCAGGCGGGCCATCGTGTCCGACGAGTTCGTGCTGTTGTTCCAGCCGCGCTGCGACGCGCGGACGCTGAAGCTGCTCGGGGTGGAGGCCCTGATCCGCTGGGACCATCCCCAGCTTGGGCTGCTCGCCCCCGATGCGTTCGTCCCCATCGCGGAGAAGAGCGGTCTTGTCATTCCCATCGGCGAATGGGTGCTACGCAAGGCATGCGACACCATCTCCCGCCTGCCGGACCTGAACGTCTCCGTCAACGTCTCGGTGGTGCAGTTCCGCAATGACGCGCTTGTCGACACGGTGGATGCGGTGCTCAAAAGCACCCGCGTGGCGCCGGAGCGGCTTGAGCTTGAGATCACCGAGAGCGTGCTGATCGAAAATGCCGAGAAGGCGCTTGAGGTGCTGGCGGGGCTGAAGAAGCTTGGCGTGCGCCTGTCCATGGACGATTTCGGCACCGGCTATTCGTCGCTGGGCTACCTGCGGACCTTCCCGTTCGACGCCCTCAAGATCGACCGGCGCTTCGTCGGCGACCTGGACCATTCCAAGGAAGCCCTGGCCATCGTCCAGGCCATCCTCGGGCTCGGCCGCGCGCTTGGCATGCAGGTGGTGGCGGAAGGGGTGGAGACGGAGAGCCAGCTCGCCATTCTCAGGGCCGACACCTGCGACGAGGTGCAGGGCTTCTTCCTCGGTCGTCCCATGACGGAAGAGGCGCTGCTCGCCTTTATCGCCGACCGCCGGCTGGCGAGCTGAACGCCCGCCGGGCCTTGCTTTCGGTTCAGGGCGTTTCCGGGCCGGCCGTAACCACGCCCGCCCGGATCAGGCCAGCCAGGGCGCGGGGCGGTCGAGGGCGATGAGGTCTGCCACCTCGAGGCGCGGTCGCACCACCGCCGCCGCCGCGCCGCGCACCAGCACTTCCGGCACCAGCGGACGGGTATTGTAGGTGCCGGCCTGCACTGCGCCATAGGCGCCGGCGGTCATCACCGCCAGCAGGTCGCCGGCCTTCAGGCGCGGCAACGGACGGTCGAGGGCTAGGAAATCGCCGGTCTCGCACACCGGTCCCACCACGTCCGCCACCACCAGCGGCGCATCGGCCGCCGGCTCGACGACGGGAATGATGTCGTGGTGGGCCTCGTAGAGGGTGGGGCGGATGAGGTCGTTCATGGCGGCGTCCACCACCACGAAGGTCTTGCCCTCGCCTTCCTTAACGTAAATCACCTTGGTGACGAGGATGCCGGCGTTGGCCACCAGCATGCGGCCCATCTCGAACACCAGGGGCAGCTTCAGGTCGCCGAGGGCGCGCCTGACCACCTCCGCATAGGCGCTGGGCGGCGGCGGCACTGGATCGGACGCCGCGTAGGGCACGCCGAGCCCGCCGCCGAGATCCATGTGATGCAGCTTGTGGCCCGCCGCCAGCAGGTCGCGCGCCAGCTCCGCCAGCAGCGTCACCGCATTGTCGAAGGGCGCCATGTCGGTGATCTGGCTGCCGATGTGCATGTCCACGCCGGTGATGGCGAGGCCGGGCAGGCGCGCGGCATAGTCGTAAACCTCGCGGGCCCGCGAGATGGGAATGCCGAACTTGGTGGCGGACTTGCCGGTGGAGATTTTCTTGTGGGTCTTGGCGTCCACGTCCGGATTGACGCGGATGGAGACCGGGGCGCTCACCCCCATGGCCGTCGCCACCTCGGAGAGGGCGTCAAGCTCCGGCTCGCTCTCCACGTTGAAGCACAGGATGCCGCCGTCCAGCGCCGCCGCCATTTCCTCGCGGGTCTTGCCCACGCCGGAGAAGACGATGCGCTCGCTGGGCACGCCGGCGGCGCGGGCGCGCGCCAGCTCGCCAGCCGAGACGATGTCCGCCCCCGCGCCCAGCCGGGCCAGGGTGGCGATGACCGACTGGTTGGAATTGGCCTTCAGGGCATAGCACAGCAGCACGTCGCGGCCGCTGAACGCCTCCATGAACACCCGGTAGTGGCGCTCCAGCGTGGCGCTGGAATAGCAGTAGAAGGGGGTGTGCACCTCGCCGGCGAGGGGGGTGATGTCCACGTCCTCGGCGAAGAGGCAGCCGTTGCGGTAGTCGAAATGGTGCATGGAGAGGGGGCGGTCCGTGCGCGCTGTCGTTCGGGCCGGGACGGTCGGGGTCCGTCCGCCGGGCGCGAAGGCTTTACCTCTTTTGGCCTGCTCTCAGAGCAGGCTGTCGAGGATGAAGGGCTGGTCGGGCTTGGTGACGCCCTTCAGCAGCGGCGATTCGCCGGTGGTGGCGCCGGGGGCCGCTTTCTTTTTCTGCCACTCCGCGTGGGGGGTGGCGCTTTCGAGGATCTCGCCGTCCGAGGTGGGGGCGATATAGGGGGCATCGGCCGCCGCGCCCGGCTTGGTTCCGGGCTTGGCCGAGGTGACTGCCGCCTGCTGAACCGCCGGCTTGGTGGCCGCGGGGGTGGCATGGGCGCCGGGCGGCGGCTCAAGCGGTCCCTTCACGCCACACGCCGCAAGGGCGAGGGTGCCGCAGAGGGCGAGGGGGACGAGAAGAGGGCGCATGGCGGATTGGGCCGTTCCGGAAAAGGTGGCCGCCACTATAGCCCGCGCCGCGCCAAAGGCGAGCCCCCGCCTCCCGCGCTGCAGGATGGGCTGCAAGTTGGGCGACGGCGCGGGGCGCGACACGGGGCGGGGAGGGTGCGTCACGCCGGGACCCCGAGCTTCTTCAGCCAGCGCTTGGCCTGCGCCCGCACCCGGGTCGGCGCGGTGCCGCCATAGCTCACCCGGCTGCGCACGGAGCGCACCACGGACAGCACCGAGAACACATCCTGCGTGATCCGCGGGTCCACCCCCTGCATGTCGTCGAGGGACAGCTTGTGCAGCGCAATGCCGCGGTCGGAAGCAAGCCCCACGATGCGCCCGGTGATGTGGTGGGCCTCCCGGAACGGGATGTTGAGGGCGCGCACCAGCCAGTCGGCAAGGTCGGTGGCAGTGGAATAGCCCTGGCCCGCCGCCTTCTCCATGCGCTTCTCGTCCGGGACGATGTCACGCACCATGCCGGCCGAGGCCGCCACCACCAGCGAGAGGGCGGAGAAGGCGTCGAAGGCGCCTTCCTTGTCCTCCTGCATGTCCTTGGCATAGGCCAAGGGCAGGCCCTTCATCACCACCAGGATGCCGGTGAGCGCGCCGATGATGCGCCCGGCCTTGGCCCGCACCAGCTCGGCCGCGTCCGGATTGCGCTTCTGCGGCATGATGGACGAGCCGGTGGTGAACTTGTCCGAGAGCTTCACCAAAGCGAAGGACGGCGAGGTCCAGATCACCACCTCCTCGGCGAAGCGGGAGAGATGGACCGCGCAGATAGAGGCGGCGGCAAGCGTCTCCATGACGAAGTCGCGGTCGGAGACGGCGTCCAGCGAATTGGCGGTGGGCCGATCGAAGCCGAGGGCTTTCGCCGTGGCCTCCCGGTCGATGGGGAAGGAGGTGCCGGCGAGCGCCGCGGAGCCCAGCGGGCATTCGTTCAGGCGCTTGCGCGCATCGGCGAGGCGGCCGCGGTCGCGCGCCACCATCTCCACATAGGCCATCAGATGGTGGCCGAAGGTCACCGGCTGGGCGGTCTGCAAATGGGTGAAGCCGGGCATGACGGTGGCGGCATGGGCCAGCGCCTTCTCGGCCAGCGCCCGCTGCAGGTCGGCGAGCTGGGCGTCGAGGGCATCCAATGTGTCGCGCACATAGAGGCGGAAGTCGGTGGCCACCTGGTCGTTGCGCGAGCGGGCGGTGTGGAGGCGGCCGGCGGAGGCCCCGATCAGCTCGGCGAGGCGGCTCTCCACGTTCATGTGGATGTCCTCCAGCTCGCGCCTGAAGGTGAAATTGCCGGCCTCGATCTCTGACAGGATCGTGTCTAGACCCTCCGTGATCTTGTCGGCATCTTGCGCCGCCACGATGCCTTGGGCCGCGAGCATCTTCGCATGGGCCTTGGATCCGGCGATGTCCTGCGCATAAAGACGCTGGTCGAAGCCGATGGAGGCGTTGATCTCCTCCATGATGGCGTCGGGGGCGGAGGTAAAGCGCCCGCCCCACATCTTGTTGCTCATGACGGATCCCCTCGTGATGACCGAAGCCGACCAGCCCCGCGCGACCGAAACCGACGAGACGGCGACCGGGCCGGCAGCGACGCCTCCCAAGGGGGCGCGCGGCTCCGGCGTGCGGACCGTCGCGATCGTCGCGCTGGCGACGCTGGCGGGCGCCGTTGCCGGCGCGCTCGCCCTATACGGGATGAACCGCCTCCCCGGCAATGCACAGGCGCCTCAGGTCACCTCCGCGCCGGCCGCGGAGCCGGCTTCGTCCAAGGTGGCGGATGCGGCCTGCCAGGGCACCGTGGAACGTGCGCGCGCGTTCGCTCCGCTGGTCAAGGGCGGCCTTGCCGCCTTCGCCCCCGCCACCGAGCCCCGCCGCCTGCCGCCCCTCGCCTTTACCGACGGCACCGGCAAGGAGGTGACGCTGGCTGACTTCAAGGGCCGGGTGGTGCTGCTGAATCTTTGGGCGACCTGGTGCGTGCCCTGCCGCAAGGAGATGCCGGACCTCGACCGCCTGCAGGCGACCCTCGGCGGGCCGGATTTCGAGGTGGTGGCGGTCAATCTCGACACCCGCGATCCCGAGAAGCCCCGCGCCTTCCTTAACGAAATCGGGGTGAAGCACCTCGCCTTCTACGCCGACCCCGCGACCAGGACTTTTCAGGCCCTGCGCGGGGTTGGACGAGGTTTCGGCCTGCCCACCACGCTCATCGTGGACCGCGACGGCTGCGAGATGGGTTTCCTTGCGGGACCCGCCGAATGGGGTGGCGCCGAGGCCGAGGCCCTGGTGCGCGCGGCGCTGGCGACAGGCGCGGTTCCATCGCCGGTGCGGTAACACCGTGCGGGCGCAAAATTCGCATTTTGCGAAAAAAGGATTTTGGGCTTAAGTGTCGCTCAACCTTCTCTGTTCACAGTGCGTGACCATGGAAGGCGGAGGCCGTGCAGGGGCCGTCGCATGCCCGCAAGCCTACCACACGAAGCCCCGTTCAACGGTAAATTGCGTTCCACGCTCCGTCAGTGCTAAAAACTTGACCTTGACAATAATGGCTCGTGCAACGGCCAAAATCGAATCACCGGGGACGCGCCTTGAGAATTCTGTCGATCTTCGGCACGCGCCCGGAGGCCATCAAGATGGCGCCGCTGGTTCGCACCCTCGCGGGGGCGCCTGAGGTCGCGTCCGTGGTCTGCGTCACCGGCCAGCACCGCGAGATGCTGGACCCGGTGCTGCACCTGTTCGACATCCGCCCCGATTTCGATCTCGGCCTCATGGCCCACAACCAGGGGCTCAACGGCCTTGCCGCCGGCGCGCTCACCGGCCTCGACCAGGTGCTGGCGCAGGTCCAGCCCGATCGCGTGCTGGTGCATGGCGACACCACCACCGCCATGGCGGCGGCGCTGGCCGCCTTCCATCGCCGCATCCCGGTGGGCCATGTGGAAGCGGGCCTGCGCACCTATGATCTCGCCCAGCCCTTCCCGGAGGAGATGAACCGCCGGGTGGTGGATCTGGTCAGCGACCTCCTGTTCGCGCCCACCGCCGGCGCCGGGGCGAACCTTGCCGCCGAGCGGCTCGCCGGCCGGGTGGTGGTCACCGGCAATACCGTGATCGACGCCCTCCAGGCGACCCAGTCCCGGATTGATGGCGACCCGGAGCTTGCCGCCGCCCTCGACCGGGGGCTGCCGGCGCTCGATCCCCGCAAGCGCATCCTGCTCGTCACCGGCCATCGCCGGGAGAATTTCGGCGACGGTTTCCGCTCCATCTGCGCGGCGCTGGCTGAGATCGCCGGCCGGTCCGACGTGGAGATCGTCTATCCGGTGCACCTCAACCCCAATGTGCGCGGGCCTGTCACCGAGGAGTTGGCCGGACGGGCCAACATCCATCTGGTGCCGCCCCTCGACTATCTGCCGTTCCAGCGGCTGCTGCAGCGTGCCCACTTGGTGCTCACCGATTCCGGTGGCGTGCAGGAGGAGGCGCCGGCGCTGGGCAAGCCGGTTCTGGTCATGCGCGAAGTGACCGAGCGGCCGGAAGCGGTGGAGGCGGGAACGGTGGAGCTGGTCGGCACCTCCCGCGCCGCCATTATCGCCGCCGTCACGCGGTTGCTCGACGATCCGCACGCCTATGCCGCCTATGGCGGCCGCATCAATCCTTACGGCGACGGGCAGGCCTGTCGCCGCATCCTCGACTGCCTGTGCGGACGGCCGGTGGAGGAATTCTCACCGCTGTCCGTTGCCCCCGCCTTCCCTTCCGCCGTGCCCGCGCCCCGGCGTCCGGCCGGTCTTGCCGCCATGCTCGTGAGAGACTGACATGAGACACCATCCCGCTTTCGCGCCGGCTCTCCCGCCCGCCGTCCTCCTGGCGCGCGGCCGCGCCATGGCTGCCGGAAGGGCCGCACGACCACTCGCCGCCCGGCTCGCGGCGGCGCTGCTGCCGGCCGGCCTCATCGCTGGCCTGTTTGGTGTCGCGCCTGCGGTGGCGCAGACGGCGGATCCGATCGTCTCCGCCATCCAGGAACGGGCGGCGGACACGCGGGTGACGCGCTCCTATACCCTGTCCGATCTCGGCATCGACGGGCCGGTGGTGCTTCAGGGCATGGATGCGCGCCGCGACCTCTACCTGCCTGTGCCGGCCGGCGTGCCGCTGAGCGATGCGGCCATCGCCCTCGACGGCGAGTATCTGCGCGGCGACGGCGGGCGCACCACCCTGGTGCTCTCGGTGGACGGAACCCCGGTCTATTCCCGCCGGCTGGAAGGGGACAGCGGCAGCGCGTCGGCGACCGTCGCGGTGGATGGCAAGCCCCGCCCCACCGGCTTCGTGCGCCTCGGTACCGCCTGGTCGTCGGTGATCGGCGAATATCTGTGCGCGGACGAGCGCGGCATCGGCAACGTCTTGAAGATCAGCCCCAAAAGCCGCTTCACCTATTCCTTTGAGGCCGGCGCAGTACGCGACCTTGCCACCGCCTGGAGCGGCATGCCCGGATCGGGCAGCCTGCTGGTGGCGGGGGGCACCCTGACCAAGGACACCTATGACACCGCCTGGCGGCTCGGGCTGGCGCTGGAAGCCGCCGGCAAGCGCTTGGTGGTGAAGACACTGCCCGCCATCGGCGACGAAGTGGACCTCTCCGGCCTCGACGTTCCAGCCTCGCTGCGCGTGGTGGCGCCGTTCTCGAACTTCGTCGGTATCGGCACATATCGCATCAAGGACGCGGCGGATCTGGGCGCCCTCCTCGTGCTGCCCGGCTCGCCGCTGGGCGCCGACGTGGCGGTGGCGGACGCCGGCCTCCTCACCTCCATCAAGGGGGCGCTGGATGCTCTCGGCGCCCGCCTCGGCCCGGCCTCGGCCGCCTTCACCGAGTGGCGCGCCAAGGCGGCGAGCCTCGGCGCGGCCACCGTGGCGGCGGACGAGGTGAGCCTGCAGTCTCTCGCCGGCCGGCCGGTGATCGCGGTGGGCGGCGCTGCCGGCGGCAAGGCGACGGCGCTGTTCGACAGCTTCTGGCGCACGTCGCTGGCCTCCGGCGCGGTGACCATCCGCGCGGTGGACGCGGTGCCGCAGAAGCCATCGGCGGTTTCCCTCGCCAGCCTCGGCCCGGCCGAGGGCAACCTCGACGTGCTGGCCCGCGGCGACTTCGTGGTCAGCTTCGATCTCGCCGCCGCCACCGGCGGTCATTCCCTGCCGAGCCGGCTCAACCTCGACGTGGCAGCCGCCCCCGGCGCCTCCACCTCCGAGCCGGTGGTGGCGGTGTTCCTCAACGACGTGCTGCTGGCCGCCAAGCGGCTGGAGGCCACCGGCCATCCCGAGCACCTGACGGCCGCCGTGCCGCCCTATGCGCTGGCCGCCCGCAACGTGCTGCGCGTGACTTTCCAACGCCAGCCGGTGAGCGACCGCTGCCGCGAGACGCCCCAGGCGTTCCCGGTCTCGGTGCTGCCCACCAGCCATTTCGAATTGGGTGGCGCGGCCCCCGGCGGCGATTTCCTCGGCGTGATCGCGGCCATGGCCTCCGGTGGCCGTCTCGTGGTGCCCGACACCTATCTCGCCAGCGCCAGGGCGAGCCTGCCCCGCGTGGTGCGGGCGGCGGCCGCTGCCGGCGTCCCGGCCCGCTCCAGCAGCTTCGAGGTGGCCGGTCCCGGCGCTTCCTTCCGCGCCGCCGGGGCCTTCCTCGCCCTCGACGTACCGGTGCAGGGCATCACCCCCAAGGCCCGGGTAGAGGGCGACCGTCTCATCGTCGGCACCGACGACAAGGCGCGCCTGCTCGACATCTCCGGGCTGAAGAACGTGGCGCTGGTGCAGGCCCTGCGCGCGGATGAGGCCCGCGGCATCGTCTGGCAGAGCATCGGCCCGGTGGCCATGACGCCGGAAAAGCCGGTGCGCCTCTCCCGTGGCGACGTGGCCCTGGTGGGCGTGGATGGCACGCTCACCGAGCTCAGCGCCTCGGGCGCCGCGCCGGGCACGGTGCGGGTGGCCGACACCGACGGGCCGGCCGGCACCCTCCAGCGCCTGTGGCAGAAGTCGTCGGAGTGGGGCCTGCCGCTCGGCGTCGGCGCCGCCGCCCTGTTCTTCCTGCTGCTGATCCGCGCCTCCTACGTGCGTCGTCGCGGCAACTGACGCAGGAAGGATCACCGCCATGTCCCTCGACGGGCTGTCCCTCTATTGGCCATTCCTGCTGGCCGATTACATCCGCGTGGTGGAATACGCCGCGGCGGTGGTGGCGGTGATCATCCTGATCTCCTCCATCGACGACCTGTTCGTCGATGCCTGGTACTGGGGGCGGCGGATCTACCGCCGCTTCGTCATCGAGCCGTTCATCCGCCCGCTCACACCCGCCGCCCTCTACCAGCGGGACGAGCAGCCGCTCGCCATCATGATTCCCGCCTGGCTCGAATCCGGCGTGATCGCGGCCATGATCGAGAACATGGTGAGCGTACTCGACTACCGGCGCTACGTGATCTTCGTGGGCACCTACCCCAACGATCCCGACACCATCGCCGAGGTGGAGCGCATGCGCCGGCGCTACAAGCAGCTGGTGCGGGTGGAGGTGAAGAACCCCGGCCCCACCAACAAGGCCGATTGCCTCAACGCCGTGGTGCGCGCCATCTTCCAGCACGAGGAGATGACCGGCACCGAGTTCGCCGGCCTCGTCCTGCACGACGCCGAGGACGTGCTGCACCCCCTCGAGCTGCGCTTCTTCAACTATCTCCTGCCGCGCAAGGACCTGATCCAGATCCCGGTGCTGTCGCTGGAGCGCCACTGGTCGGAGCTGGTGGCCGGCATCTACATGGACGAGTTCGCCGAGTGGCACGCCAAGGACCTGGTGGTGCGCGAGAGCATCGCCGGCTCGGTGCCCTCCGCCGGGGTGGGCACCTGCTTCTCGCGCAGGGCCATGCTGCATCTTCTCGCCGACGGCAACGGCGAGGTCTTCAACACCGGCAGCCTCACCGAGGATTACGACATCAGCGCGCGCCTCGCCGAGGCGCGCATGCAATCCATCATCGCCCGCCTGCCGGTCGACTACCGGGTGACGCGCGAGACCTTCTTCGGCTTTGGGCCCGAGATCGAGCGCGTCATCCGCATGCCCCTGTGCGTGCGCGAATTCTTCCCCGACACCTTTCGCACCTCCTACCGGCAGAAGGCGCGCTGGGGGCTGGGCATCGCCTTCCAGGGCTGGGGCTACATGGGCTGGCGCGGGAGCCTCGCCACCAAATATTTCCTGTTCCGCGACCGCAAGGGCATCGTCACCTCCATCGTGGCGGTGCTGGCCTATGTGGTGGCGGCGCACTTCCTCATCTTCCTCGCCGCCGAGAAGCTCGGCTGGCTGCCGGCGCGCTACCCCTCCATCTTCGCCACGGAAGGCTGGCTGCTGGCTGTGCTCACCGCCAATGCGGTGGCCTTCGCCCTGCGGCTGGTCCAGCGCTTCTATTTCGTCGCCCGGGTCTATGGCTGGGAGCAGGGGCTCATGTCCGTGCCGCGGGTGGTGATGGGCAATTTCGTCAATTTCGCCGCCACCGTGCGGGCGTGGCGGCTGTTCCTCGCAAATGCCCTGTTCGGCCGCCGCATCGTCTGGGACAAGACGATGCATGATTTTCCCGACCAGGCGGAGCTGGGCCAGCAGCGCCAGCGGCTGGGCGAGCTGCTGCTCACCTGGCAGGCGGTGCTGCCGGAGCACGTGGACGCGGCGCTGGCCGCGCAGGACGAGCGCCAGCAGCCCCTCGGCCGCATCCTCGTCTCCCGCGGCTGGCTGGACGAGGAGACCCTGGCAGAGGCCATCGCCTTCCAGTCCGGCCTGCCGCGCACCCACGTGACCGAGCAGATGGTGCGCCAGTTCCACGATCTGCTGCCCCTCGACCTGATGGTGCGCCGGCGCCTGCTGCCCGTGGGCCGCGACGAGACCGGGCGCCTGGTGGTGGCGGTCTCGTCCCCCCTCGGCGAGAAGGCCCGCGAGGAGGTGCGCGAGGCGGTGGGCGACCTGCCGGTCCAGCGCATCGCCCGCGAGAGCGAGATCAACGGCGGCCTGCGCCTGCTGCGCGGCGTCACCCCCGGCATCGAGGGCCACCGGGCGCCGCCGCTGCTGGGCGAGCTGCTGCTGGAAAAGGGCCTGATGCAGCGCGAGGCGTTCGAGGCGGCCATGGAGCATTACCGCCCGGACGTGGACGGGCGCATCGGCGAATATCTCGTGCGCTGCGGCATCGTGAAGGAAGAGGCCATCGAGGCCACCGTCCGCGAGCAGGAGCGCCGGCTCACTGTCGCCGCCCTGTGAGCGGGCGGGCGGGCCGGTTTCAGCCAGCCGGGCCCGGCGTCAGTCGGCGCAGGCCATGGCCGTGCTGAGCCGCCGCGCCGCGCTCGCCATCGGCGCCACGGCTTTGGCCGGGGCCGGCCTCGTTGGGCTCGATCTGGCGGTACGGCGGCTCGGCCGCGCGCCGCGCCTGATGGAGGGCATCGTCTGGCAGGTCCATGGCGGCCTGCTGGATCCGCGCGGCGACTGGAACGAGATCGGCGCCCGCAGCCTGCTGGTGCAATGGCTGGTGGCCGATGGCACCGCCTTCGTGCCGCTGCCCGACCTCGGCCTGCCGCTGATCGCCGACGCGCCCAACTGGACCCGCATCGCCCGCGAGCCGTGGGCGCAGACCATCATCGCCGGCCTCGCCGGCCGCTTCAAGGAGCCGGAGGCGCGGCGCGACGTGCTGGCGCTCGGTGCGCTGTCGGCACGGGTTGCGCGGCAAAGCCTGCCGTTCACGCCCGCGGGCTTCTATTTCCCGGTGGAGGCGGACCCGACCTGGACCGGGGTCGGCCAGATGGCGGCGGCCATCGCCGACATTCCCCGGCCGCTGTGGGTGAGTGCCTATGACAATTCCAACGTGGGCGCCAAGGCCTTCGCCGACTGGGTCGAGGGCTGGCTGCCCAGTGACGTGGGGCTGCTCTTCCAGGACGGGGTGGGGGTCTATACCCGCAGTCCGGAGGCGGCGCGCTCCTATGCGCAGGTGCTGACGCAGCGACTGGGCAGCGAGCGCTTCAGGCTGATCGCCGAGGCCTTCCGCCCGGCGGGCGGCGACCTTTTGCGCGCCGCCACGGCGGCGGAGTTGCTGCCCCAGCTGCGCGCCTACGAGGGCTTCGAGGTATTCGTGTTCGACGGCCCGCATTATGTGGACCGCCTGCTGGTGAAGAAGCTGCTGGCGGGGTAGGGGCGGGCGCCCCTTTTCCTCCGCGCCCTCGCCTCAGTGGCGGAAGTGGCGCACGCCGGTGAACACCATGGCGAGGCCCGCCGCATCCGCCGCCGCGATCACCTCGTTGTCGCGCATGGAGCCGCCGGGCTGGATCACCGCCGTAGCGCCCGCCTCCACCGCCGCCAGCAGGCCGTCGGCGAAGGGGAAGAAGGCGTCGGAGGCCACCACCGAGCCCTTGGTGAGCGGCGCCGCGAGGCCCAGGGCTTCGGCCGCGTCCAGCGCCTTGCGGGCGGCGATGCGGGCTGAGTCCACGCGGCTCATCTGGCCGGCGCCGATGCCAACGGTGGCGAGGTCCTTGGCATAGATGATGGTGTTGGACTTCACGTGCTTCGCCACGCGGAAGGCGAAGCGCAGGTCGGTCAGCTCCCGGTCCGTGGGGGCGCGCTTGGTGACCACCTTCAGGTCGAGGTCGTCGGCGCTGGCATTGTCGCGGCCCTGCACCAGCAGGCCGCCAGCCACGGTCTTCACCGTGAGGCCGGGAGCGCGCGGGTCGGGCAGGCCGCCGGTGAGCAGCAGGCGCAGGTTCTTCTTGGACGCCACCACGGCGATGGCTTCCTCCGTGGCGTCGGGGGCGACGATCACCTCGGTGAAGATCTCCACCATGGCGCGGGCCGAGGCCGCATCCAGGGTGCGGTTGACCGCGATGATGCCGCCGAAGGCCGAGACCGGATCGCAGGCCAGCGCCTTGGCATAGGCCTCCGCGAGGGAGGCGCCTTCCGCCACGCCGCAGGGGTTGGCGTGCTTCACGATCACCACCGCCGCGGTGCGGGCGGGGTGGAACTCGGCCACCGCCTCGAAGGCGGCGTCGGTGTCGTTGATGTTGTTGTAGGACAGCTGCTTGCCCTGCACCTGCCGCGCCGTGGCGACGCCGGGACGGATCTCGTCGGAGGCGTAGAAGGCGGCGGACTGGTGCGGGTTCTCGCCGTAGCGCAGGGCCTCGATGAGCTTGCCGCCGAAGGCGCGGAAGGCCGGGGCCTCCTCCTTCAGCTCGCGGGCGAACCAGTTGGAGATGGCCGCGTCGTAGGCCGCGGTGCGGGCATAGGCCTTCTGGGCGAGCTTGCGGCGCAGGGGCAGGGCGGTGCCGCCGTGCGCGGCGATCTCGTTCAGCACCGCCTCATAGTCGGCGGCTTCCACCACCACGGCCACGTCGCCATGGTTCTTGGCCGCGCCGCGGATGAGGGCCGGGCCGCCGATGTCGATGTTCTCGATGGTCTCGTCGAAATTCGCCTTGCGGGCGACGGTGGCCTCGAACGGATAGAGGTTCACCACCACGAGGTCGATGGGGGCGATGGCGTGCTCGGCGAGGGACGCCTGGTGGCCTTTGTCGGCGCGGATGGCGAGGATGCCGCCGTGCACCTTGGGGTGCAGGGTCTTCACCCGGCCGTCCATCATCTCGGGAAAGCCGGTGAGGTCGGACACGTCCTTCACCGGCAGGCCGGCCTCGGCGATGGCCTTGGCGGTACCGCCGGTGGAAACCAGCTCCACCCCGTGGGCGACCAGCGCCGTGGCGAACGGCACGAGACCCGTCTTGTCCGACACCGAGAGGAGGGCGCGGGTCACGGGACGGATATCGGCGGTCATAGAGCGGCTCCGGTGATGAGATTGCCGCTCGCCTATCACCATTGGGCGGCCAGAGCCAGCCGGCAGGCCCGGCCTGAGGGCATGGCCGGTATGGAGGGGCGGCATGGCGGAGGCTTGAACGCTGTGCGCTGTGAAGCCCTGCCTCCCGCCGTCGCGGGCGGGCGTGGGAGGGGAGGCCGGATCCCAAAGAGCCCCGAAGGGCGTTCCACGCCTCGCGCAGGGTGTAGCAGAGGACTGCTAGAAAAGCCCGGACCTCTTCTTCTTCACTAAAGGTATTGGGATCGTCTCGTCCCTCAAATGGCGGATGCGCCCTTGCCGGTTGTCATGTTTAGAAGAGACCCATGGGGGTCATTCTTGGCTGAGCAGAAGGAATGGCACAATGCTCAACTGGCATGGCGCCTTCAGGTGCGCCGCTTCCGTTTGTACGACCGCCGTTTGCATGGCCGCGCTCATCGCACCGGCCGGGGCGGCTCCACCTCCCTCCGGTCGGGTCCAGATCGCCAATGCGAATAGCAATCTGTGCCTGAGCCCTGCCGGCGGGACCGATAACCAGAACGAGCAGACCGTCCAGTACCACTGCGACACGCACCCCTCGCGGGCCTGGGTCATCGAGCCCATCGAGGGCAACATCGTCAAGATACGGAATGTGAACAGCAATCTGTGCCTGACGGTCGCGGGCGGGAACAGCGATCGCAATACGCCTTCGGTGCAGTACAGTTGCGACGACCACCCGTCCCGCCGCTGGGTCTACGCGCCGTTTGACGGCGGCCTGTTCCGGCTGGTCAATGTCAACAGCGGGCTGTGCCTGACCATCGCGGGCGGATCGACGGGGCTCAACCAGACCGCGGTGCAATTTCCCTGTGACGAGCACCCGTCCCGCTTCTTCCGGTTGAAATAGCCGGACGCCGCCGCAGGATCGCCCGTTCAGGCGATCCTCAGTTCCTGCTCCGGCAGCATGGAGCCGGTCTCCCGCGCCTTCACGTGCCAGGAGAGCGCCTCCTCGATGATGTGCGGGGTGTGGCCGCCCCGCGCGCATCCCCGCGCGAAATAATCGTCCAGCGCGTCGCGGTAGAGCGGGTGGACGCAGTTGTCGATGATCACCCGCGCCCGCTCGCGGGGCGCCAGTTCCCGCAGGTCGGCGAGGCCCACCTCGGTGACGAGGATGTCCACGTCGTGCTCGGTGTGGTCCACATGGCTCACCATGGGCACCACGGAGGAGAGCGCGCCGCCCTTGGCGATGGATTTCGTCACGAACACCGACAGATAGGCGTTGCGGGCGAAATCCCCCGAGCCGCCGATGCCATTCATCATGCTGGTGCCGCCCACGTGGGTGGAGTTCACATTGCCGAAGATGTCGAATTCCAGCGCCGTGTTGATGCCGATGAGGCCGAGCCGGCGGATGATCTCCGGATGGTTGGAAATCTCCTGCGGGCGCAGGATGAGCCGGGATTTATAATCGGCGATGCGCGGCATCACCTGGTCGTGCTTGGTCTTGGACAGGGTGATGGACGAGCCCGAGGCGAAGTTCAGCTTGCCGGCGTCGAACAGGTCGAAGGTGGAATCCTGCAGCACCTCCGAATACATGGTGAGGTCGGAAAACGGGCTGTCGATGAAGCCGTGCATCACCGCATTGGCGATGGTACCGATGCCGGCCTGCAGCGGCTGCAGGCGGTTGGTGAGCCGGCCGATCTTCACCTCGTGCTTCAGGAACTCCATGAGGTGGGAGGCGATGGCCGCCGTCTCGTCGTCCGGCGGCAGGACGTTGGAGGCGCTGTCCAGCTTCTGGGTGATGACGATGGCCGCGATCTTCTCGGCCGGGATCGGGATGAAGGGCAGGCCCACCCGGCTTTCGGGCGCCACCACCGGGATCGGCTCGCGGAACGGCCGGCGGGTGGGGATGTAGATGTCGTGCAGCCCCTCCAGCTCCATGGGCTGGGTCAGGTTGATCTCGACGATCACCTTCTTGGCGAGGATGGCGAAGGTGGCCGAATTACCCACCGAGGTGGTGGGAATGATGCCGCCCTGCGCGGTGATGCCCACCGCCTCGATCACCGCCACGTCCACCGGGCCGAGCTGGTTGGTGCGCAGGTGCTCCACCGTCTCCGACAGGTGCTGGTCCACGAACATGACCTCGCCGGCATTGATGGCCTTGCGCAGCGCGGGGTCGGACTGGAACGGGATGCGGCGCGAGAGCAGGTGGGCTTCCGCCATCTGCTTGTCGAGGTCGTTGCCCAGCGAGGCGCCGGTGATGAGCGTGATCTTCAGGGGCTGGCCGGCGGCGTGGGCCACCTTGGCCCGTGCGGCCAGCGCCATGGGCACCGCCTTGGCCTCTCCCGCGCGGGTGAACCCGCTCATGCCCACGATCATCCCGTCCTGGATGTGGTCGGCCGCTTCCTCGGCGGAGACGATCTTGTCGGCGAGGGAAGAGAGGCGGATACGCGCGTGAGGCATGGAGAGGCCGTCCCTGTCATGAGCCCATCCCATCGCGCATAGCGAGAGGGAGCCTATGGCTGGAATTCGACTTAAGAGAAAACCTCTATCAGGCGACGATGACTACCGGCAGGCCGAAGGCGTCCGCTTCCGCAGGCTCCGGAAAGCGCAAGGCCTTGCCCTCGGCCACTCTTTTGGCGGTGACGGCGCAGGCGGCGGCATCGATGAGGTCGTCCAGCCCTGCGCCGAGCGCGCGGGCGGTCTGCGCGTTCAGCAGATCAATCGGCACGCCCGATGCGGCCAAGAGCCTAAGCCGAAGGTCGAGGCCCGGCGCATGGGGCCGGTTCATCACCTTCTTGGGCATGTCGAGGGCGGCTTGCCCGTTCATGGCCCAGAAGGCCACCTCCGGATGGCATTCCACCAGCCGGGCGCGCAGCTCCGGCTGGCTGCGCAGCAGATGGTCGACCTCCGCCATCTTGGGAAATAAGTGGAAGCATTGCTTGGCCACCGCCCGCGGCGGATCGGAGGTGGCGAGGGCGGCGGTGCAGGCGGCACGGTAGCGGGTGGTCTCGTCGCCCGGCCCCACGCCCGCCATCACGGCGGCCCGCGCCGGCACCGAGAAGACGGAGGATTGCCGCATGCCCAGCAGCGGGCGCACCAGCCGCTCGGGCGTGCGCCCACCGGCGCCAACCCGTTCAGGCAGGCCGATGGGCATGTCGATGGCGGTGGTGCTGGGCGCGTCCGAGGTCTCGAATAGGGGCGCTATGGTCGCGACGCGGGTCAGGCGCAGGATATCCGCCCCATCCCACCGCGCCACGATCCAGCCGCCGCGACACCCGTCGATGCCGGCGAACGGCAGGGCCGGCGTCACCTCAATCCTCTCCCGCCTTCGCCTTGGGCAGGGGGAGGGTGGAGGCCTGGGGGATGGGCGCGGTGTAATATTTGCGCTTCACCGAGCCGGTCTCGGGGTTGCTGGACGGCGCATAGGACATGGGCACGCCCTGCGGTCCCACCTGCCAGCCGGGGGGCACGCCCTGCGGTGCCGGGGGCTGCTGCGCGGCGGGATAGGGCTGCGGCGCTCGGCCCGAGGATACGGTTGCGGGCGGTAGGGAGGACGGGGGCGGTGGCAGCGGCGACGAGGTGATGACACCGGCCGGCCGCTGCATGGTCGCGACCGGCGGCGGCGGTGGCGGCGGCTCCTCCACCGGCGCCGCAGGGCGCGGCGCGAACAGGGTCGACAGGAAGGAGGGCTTCTGCTCCGGCGCGGGCGGCGGCGGGGCGGCCTGGGGCTGGGGCGTGTAGCCCGCCGGGGTGTAGGAGGGCGCCTCGGCTGGGCCGGCGGCCGGCGCGAATTCCGGTTGCGGGCCCCCCTGTTGCGGCGCCTTGGCGATGAGCGGCGCGGGCATGGGCCGGGGCGCCGGCTTGCAGATGGTGCGGCCCTTCTCGTGGCGCATCAGGTCCACATGGATGTGGTCGTAATGGAAGACGTTGGAGCCCGGCGCCAGCACCGTGGTGAAGCGCTCGCAGGCCCCGGCCTGGACCTGGAGCAGGAAGCCGCGCTCCTCCTGCGTGCCCTTCCAGCCGTTCTTCACGGTGACCCATCGTCCGTCGGCGATGCGGAAGGCGCCCACATCCAGGGCGTTGCCGAAGGCGTGCTCGGAAATCTTGGCGCCGGCCTGCCCGTTCATGCCGCGGCAGGAATAGGCCGACATCTGGCTGATGGCCACCACCGGCTGGCCGAACCATGCCAATGCGGCGGGCTGCACCACGTCCTGCACCCACATGTCCACCTGATGGATCACCGGGCAGGCGAGCTTGCCCGCCGGTTCCAGCACCACGTTGCCCTCGGCGAGGGCGGTGACGCGGAAGGGATGCTCCATGCCGCACATGCCCGGCCCGTCGATGGCCGGGATAGGTTCCATGAAGGCGGAGGCGACGACGCCCTTCTGGGCAATGCATTGCTCCTCGGCTTCCACGCGCCAGGGATCGCGCGTTTCGAGCCCGAAACGACAGCCGGTGAGCGCACCCGCGAGGAGCAGCGCAGGGAAAAGGAACCACAAGGAGACGCGCGACATGCGCCGCACCTTGCCGAGGGCGGCGTTGCGAACGGGTTAAAGTGCGCCGCAGCGATCAGAAAAGCGCGGTGGAAAATTGGCGCGCCGCGCGTCAGGTCGCGCCGCTAGAGCAATTCCAGCAAAAGTGCGAAGCGGTTTTGCGTCCGAACATGCTCTACGACTGGATGATCTCGTGCAGCGGGCTGCCGGCGGCGGGCTGCAATCCCTTGAGGCTCTGGTTGTAGAGGTGCAGGCCGAGGGTGCGGGGCGTGACGATGTCCGCGATCCGCAGGCCGGGCTGGGCCAGCAGGGAGGTCTGCTGAAAATGAAGCGGATAGAAGATGTCGATCGGCTGAGCCGTTTCCATCAGGGTGTTCTTCTGGATCATGTACGTCACCAGCTGAGGGCCGAATGTTCCCCACGGCTGGTCGGCCACATGGCGCGGAAATCCAACCGCCTTGCGCAGGCTCCAGAGCCGGCGGACGGTATTGCGTGACCATGGCGGTATGAAAAAGTCATCTTCCGTCGCGGACATAATATCCTGCAACAGCTTGCTGTCGGCCGGCATGGCCAGCACCGCGCCATTCACCTGCGCGTCCTGTTCAAGGCCATACAGGTAGGACTCATCGGGAAAGGGCTGGAGGCAGAACATGTCGCAATCGACATAAACCCCCATGCCGGCTTTCAGCAGGCGGAAACGATAGCGGTCCGAGGCAAGCGCCAGGCTCCCGGTGGCTCTGTGGCGGATGATCTCATCGGGCCTCATCAGGGCCGAGGCATCGAACATGGCCACGCCGTCCGGCGTATCCACGGGCCGGCCGTAGCTGTGCAGGACCACATCGTGCCCGTGCCGCATGAAGGAGCGGATGCAGGCGGCGTGGACAGGCCCGAGACGGTCGCCCATCCAGAAAAAGTTGATCCTTGGTCCCATCTTCCCCAGGCGGACAGTGCACGTTGACCTAGCGGGACGTAGCAAACGCCGGGACTCGACACCAGTCTTTAGAGTTGTAGTTCACACATAGGGTGCCCAACCGTTGTGCGGCGGGGTGGCGCCCTTTCGGCGCCGGCCACCGCCAGCGGGGCCAACCGGGGTCAGCCTTCCGCGCCGTCCGGCCCGGGCTTGCCGGCCTCGGACTCGGCTTTGTCCTTGCCGTTCTGCACCGGCTCGGGCTCGTCCTCGCCGCGCCCTTCGAACGCGGCCTGAAGCTGCTCGGCGAGCTTTTGCAGGTCGTCGGGCATGTCTTCCTGGGTGTAGTCGTCGAACAATTGGCGAAGCTCACGGCCCAACAGGTCCTGCCGTGCGGAGATGTCGCGACGGTGAGGCGTTCGCATGCCGCTGGCCTCTTTCTGGTGCTGCGTCGTCATGGGGGTATCGAGGGGGCCTTCAGGGCGTGCCGTTCGCATGGCGGTTCTTCTGGACAGACGCGGGCGGTTTCCACATCTGACATCCGCCCGCGTGCGTTGCAATATGACAATTGATCCGAATGGATGGTCGAACCCGGCCCGCGTGGCCGCAGGCGGGGGATATGGCCGGCGCGTCCCTATTCCCGATAGAGGCGGGACGGGCGCTCCTTGCCGTCCGGAGACCGGTCGCCTTCGCCGTCGCTGCCCGCCAGGTCGATGTCGATATCGAGCCGGCGATCGGGACCCGCCAGGGCGGCTTCGGCCTCGCGCAGCAGGCGGCGTTCTTCATCCGGCACGCGGGGCCGACGCGGATAATCCCTGCGACTTTCGCCGGGGCGGAACTCCGTTCGGTCATAGCCGTGGGGCGCCGCGCTGGCAGGCCAGCTGTTCTGCGGTTCGCTCATGCCGCTCCTCCACTGATGTCTCTCGGTCTGTCCTGAAACGCGCCATCACGCCTTTGGTTCCAGCAGGTCGCGGCTTCACTTTCGCGTCCCGGTGGGAACCCACTGCCCAGCTCTACCGTTGGATGGGCAAGTGGTTGACGAAAGTGGAGCGCGAAGACGGGGCGAGATCCAGGCGGATATTCGCTCACATTCGTTGCCAGATGATCAAGTGCGGTATCTCGCCAGACATGGAGAACTCAAATGCTGAGCTGGGCGGTTACATTTCTTGTCGTCGCGCTGATCGCGGCGGTTCTTGGCTTCGGCGGCATTGCCGGAACGGCCATCGAGATTGCGAAGATCATCTTCTTCGTCGCGATCGTGCTGTTCCTGATTTCCGCCGTGATGGGCCTGATGCGCCGGGGGCGCGCGCCCTGATACAGGCGTCCTCGGCGCGCGTCAGGACTGTCAAAAAGGAAGGGCGGGTCCGCTGGTGCGGGCCCGCCCTGAAGTTGCTTGGAGTGCCTTTCTTGTGACGCCTTAAGGTAAATGACGCGTTGATCCGCCGCCTTCGTCCACAGTCGCCGGCTGGCCCAAGACCAAAAAAGGGAGACAAAAAAAGGGGCGCTCGAGGCGCCCCTTTCATCACGCGGACGAAAACCCGTCCCGGACCCGGCCCCGTCTCAGGGGCACTGCACCCGGTAGCGGTTGCCGTAGGCGTCGCGCGCCCAGCAGGCCCGCGGGGTGGTCTCGGCGCCGATGATGGCGCCGGTGCCGGCGCCGATCAGGCCGCCCACCAGGGCGCCCGTACCCGTGCCCGTCGCCGCGGCGCCGATGAGCGCGCCCGTGCCGGCGCCGATCGCCGCGCCGCCGACGGCCCGGTCCTGCCGCGAATATTCGCTGCAGCCGGCCAGCCCCAGCGCCAGCGCGCACACAATGAGAGCCGCTTTCATCATGTTCTCCCTTGCCTGATCCCGGCATCGCGCCGAATCTCGGTCCAAATCACTTTACCACCCCCGACGCCGAGCGAGGCTTGCCCTTCGGCGCGAAGGATGCCGGGCGGCGTTTGCCGCTCGACGTTAGGGCATATAGCACGCAGCCCACGCCAGCGCCCACTACCACGGCAGTGGCGATCACCGCCACCGAGGCAGACGGCGTCGGCATGTGCCGCCGCACGTCCGGCAAATTCAGCCGGGGCAGATCAACGTCCGGCAAATGGACCTTGGGCAGATGGGCCTTGGGCAAATGGGTCTTGTGCAGATCCTCGGCCCGTTCGGAAATCCAGTCCTGGGCTTGCGACGCCATCCGCTGCAATCCGCCAGGCCTGGGCCACAGGGCGGACTGGAGATCATCCAGCTCGTCCTTCAGCGCCGCGATCCGGCTGCTGATCCTGTCAGCGGTCGTCTGCCTGTGCCATCCGAGCATCGAGCGTCCTCCTGAGCCCTAGATCGAACGCCCTGCGACGGTTCCGGTTCCGTTGTTCTGCCGCGGTTTGCGCAGGCATGGCGGCATTGCGTCAAACATGCGGGGGAACCATGGCGAGGCCGCGGGCGTTGACAAGACTGTAATGGGATAAGGAGATGGTTCGTGCTGACCCAGCTGCACCCGTCCGCGACCTCCGAAAATACCTCCGGAAAAGCGTTCGATGGGCACCGGCCCGACGCGCCGTTTCCGCCGGTTTGCGCGGACGTGCGCGCCGACACCCACGCCTTTTTCCTCGATGTGGACGGCAGCCTGATCGACATCGCCGACCATCCCGACGCGGTCGAGGTTCCCGAAGATCTCCCGCAGGTTCTGGCCGCGCTGGCGGAGCAGGCGGACGGGGCGCTGGCCCTCGTCAGCGGGCGCACCATCCAGGCCCTCGATGCGTTGCTGCACCCGTTCGGCTTCGCCGCTGCGGGCAGCCATGGTGCGCAGATGCGGCTTTCGCCCGATGGCAAGGTCCTGTCCGCGCCGGCGCTGGACCCCGAGCTTGCCTACGCGGTGAAGGACGTGGCGGACGGGTTCGACGGCGTGTTCGCCGAGGACAAGGGCACCGCCATCGCCGTTCATTACCGCGCCGCGCCCGATGCCGCGCCGTCCCTCAAGCGCGCGCTGCTGGACATCCTCGGCGCGCGGCAGGACGTGCGCCTGATGCCGGGCCACTGCGTGTTCGAGGTGAAGCCCGCAAGCCTCGACAAGGGCACGGCGGTGGCGGACTTCATGGGTCGCGCTCCGTTTGCCGGGCGCATCCCGCTGTTCATCGGTGACGATTTCACCGACGAGGCCGGCTTTAGCGCCGTCGCCGCGCGCGGGGGCCTCGCCCTTGCGGTCGGTACGCCACGACCGGGCACTCATGGGGTGCTTGCCGATCCCCGGTCGGTCCGGGCTTTCCTCACCCACCTCGCGGCGGCGCCGCGGCAACGACGGAGGTGACCCTCGTGTCTCGCATCGTGGTCGTATCCAATCGTGTGGCGGTCCCCCAGCGCTCTGGGGTCACCGCCGGCGGGCTGGCGGTGGCGGTCAATGCCGCGCTCAAGGACAAGGGCGGGATCTGGTTCGGCTGGAGCGGGCGCATCTGCCCGGAACCGTCGGAAATCCCGGAAGTGACGCGCAAGGCCGGCATCACCTATGCGGTGGTCGACCTGAAGGCCGAGGACCACCAGGAATATTACAACGGCTTCGCCAACCGGGTGCTGTGGCCGGTGCTGCACTACCGGGTGGATCTCTCCGAATTCTTCCGGTCCGACCTGTCGGGCTATATCCGCGTCAATCGCATGTTCGCGGATCACCTGGAGAAGATCATCCGCCCCGACGACATCCTGTGGATCCACGACTACCACATGATGCCGCTCGCCAAATACCTGCGCGAGCGCGGCCACAAGAACCGCATCGGCTTCTTCCTGCACATTCCCATGCCGCCGTCGGATATCGTCCAGGCCCTGCCGCAGCACGGCGAGACCGTGGGCGCGCTCGCCTATTACGATCTCGTCGGCTTCCAGACCGAGGGCGACCGGGACAATTTCGCCCATTACCTGGAAACCCGCGGCGGCCAGATGACGCCCGACGGCACCGGCGTCGACATCGGCGGGCGGCGGGTCAGGCTCGGCACCTTCCCGGTGGGTATCGAGACCGCGGCCTTCGCCCGGCGGGCGCGGCATGCCAGCCGCGCCGCCTTCGTGAAGTCGTTCCGCGACAGCTTGGTGGGCAAGAAGCTCATCATCGGCGTGGACCGGCTGGATTATTCCAAGGGCATCCCCAACCGGCTCGAGGCTTACGAGCATTTCCTGAAGACCCGGCCCGACTGGCACGAGCGGGTCACCTTCGTGCAGATCACGCCCAAGAGTCGCACCGACGTGCCGGAATACCAGGAGATGGACCGCTACGTCTCCCACAAGGCCGGGCAGATCAACGGCGCCTATTCCGACGTGTCGTGGACCCCGCTGCGCTATGTGAACCGGACCTATTCCCGCTCGGCGCTGGCGGGCTTCTACCGTGCCGCCCACGTGGCCATGGTGACGCCGCTGCGCGACGGCATGAACCTTGTCGCCAAGGAATATGTGGCGGCGCAGGACCCCGCCGATCCCGGCGTTCTCATCCTGTCCCAGTTCGCCGGGGCGGCGGCGGAGATGGGCACGGGCGCGCTCATCGTAAACCCGCATGACACGGAAGGCATGGCCAATGCCCTGCGCCGGGCGCTGGAGATGCCGCTCGCCGAGCGGCGCGAGCGCTACGCGCGGATGATGCAGGTGCTGGAGGCGCGCGACATCGACCGCTGGGCGGCGGACTATCTCGCCGCGCTAGCGCCGGAGACCGCGACGGTGGAACGGCGCGGCGTGAGCCTGCCAAGGGCCGCCATCCGCAGCGTGGTGCGCCTGCCCGGCGCCTGGCGGTCCGACCTCGTGCCGCGCGGGGTGTGAACGGATCGCGGCCGGGCCTTGCGGTCCGTGGCCTTGCGTTGGTGGCCTTGGTGCCCGGTTGCCGCGCGGGCGCCTTGCCGCTATAGCAACGCGAGCGGCCAAGCCTGCCGCGGAGGCGCCTGAGCCTTCGCCGGGTCGCCGTGCGGGCGTGGCGGAACTGGTAGACGCAGCGGACTCAAAATCCGCCGTCCTTACGGATATGTCGGTTCGAGTCCGACCGCCCGCACCATTGTCTTCTCTTCACGCTGTCGCGGTCTTCGACCGCTTCGCTCCAGAGGGAGCGCCGAAACGTCGGCGACGGCCATTCGGCCTTGCGAACCCTGCGGGTTCGAAACCGGTCCGCCAGAGCGCACCATTGTCTTCTCTTCACGCTGTCGCGGTCTTCGACCGCTTCGCTCCAGAGGGGGCCGCTCGCTCCATGTGGCATGGGTCACGGCCTCAAGATGCTGAAAATGTAGCCAAGGCTAAAGATCGAGCGCCTTGCGACCGCGTTCAAACTTGCAATGGCTCGATAGCGTTCGTACCTTTGGAATATAGCTGTATCCATATGGCGACGAAGGCAGTGGTCCGGCCCGATCCTGGGGAGGCGCGACTGCGCGGCGCCGTTCCAAGGCCCTGCTCGTGAGGCTGTCGCATGAAATGGGATAAGGGCAACACGCCGATCATGGCGCGCATTGTGCCAGGCACCACCATCCGCATCCGCCCGCCATGGCAGAAGACGGTGTCGCAGCGCCCTTCCGCTTCGGCGCGGCGCGGCGGCCCGACGCTGCGCCTCGTGGCAACGCCGAAGCCATCCGAAGGCGAGGACAAGGCCTGAAAGGTCGTCTGCGGTCGTCGCGCGTAGCCTGTCTCGGGGCGGCTCAAAGCCGGAGCGCGCACGGCCGGCCGCCCATGCAATGCCCCCCTGCGCAACAGTGTCCCGTCTCGACGCCGTTACAACGCACGCCCTTCGAGAGGATCCGTCCCCATGACCGCCCCGGCCCCCACGCCACCCGCCGGCCACAAAGCCGGCAGCCGCCCCGACATGGTCTCGGCGCTGAAGCTCCCGGCCGCCGGTGCCGGCACGGCCGATTTCGGCGGCTATGCCTTCGTGGCGGTCGATGCGGCGCCGGACAGGCCCGGCCTTTTCATCCTGACGAAGCGCGTCGGCGCCAGCCTCTATCCCGTCTATGCCGGCGAGGGGACGGACCTAGCCGAGGCCATCGCCGTGTTTGGCGCCGCCAATCCGAACGAGGCGGCGCTGGTCGATACGCTGTTCATCATGGAGCGGTCGCTGGCCAGGGTGCGCGCCCATACGCTGAGCGACATCGTTGGCCGGTTCAATCCGCCGCTGAATGTGGAGAACCGCACGGCCCAGGCCGCGCCCGAGATCGCGGCGCTCGTCGCCGATCGGGCCGAAGGCTTTTCAGGCCATGGCGAGCAGCCCGGCGCCGACATGACGGTCTCCGAAGACGACCTCATGCGCCTGGTGAAGGACTTCTATTCGAAGGCCTCCGCCGATCCGGTGCTGGGGCCGGTCTTCGCCCGCGCCATCCCGGATTGGGAAGGCCATTACCAGATCGTCCAGAATTTCTGGTCGCGAACGCTGCTCGGCACCACGCGCTATTCCGGCATGCCCTTCGCGTCGCACATTGCGCTGCAGCTCAAGCCCGAGCATTTCGTGCGCTGGGTCGCCCTGTTCAAGGACACCGCGACCCATGTGCTGGAGCCGGTGGCGGCCGCGCGGGCCATCGCCAAGGTGGAGCACATGAGCACCTGCTTCCAGGCCGGCCTCTTCCCGCCGGACCTTGCCGCGACCGCGGCGACGGGGCATCCCCACCGCGATTGATCGGGGCGATCAAAGAATACCAATGGCTTCCAGCTGCTCCATCGCCGCGACGAAGTCGACGGGCGTGAGGGCGCGCTCGAAATTGCGGGTGTGCGGCGCCCGGTGGCTCAGCTCGGCGATCACCTCCAGGTCGGCACGGGCGGCGGATGCCAGCCCGAGGTCGCGCAGGCTGACGGGAAGGCCCACCGCGCGGTAGAAGGCGAACTGCCCGGCCATGAAGTCGGGTGGCCGGCGCTCCAGCATGAACTGCACCAGCAGCG
Organism: Xanthobacter oligotrophicus; assembly: GCF_008364685.1. GTDB lineage: Bacteria > Pseudomonadota > Alphaproteobacteria > Rhizobiales > Xanthobacteraceae > Xanthobacter > Xanthobacter oligotrophicus. The sequence goes on along the minus strand of NZ_VTTL01000013.1, from coordinate 18,980 downwards.
CGTAGGCGACCTGGCAGCCGTGCAGGGCGGCCGCCGTGGCAGGGATCGCGGAGAGGCCGCGCGTCATGGCGTGGGCGATGGACAGGCCCGACCCCTCGAAGCCGAGACCGGCGAGCAGGAAGCAGGCCTCGATCACCCGTTCGAAGGCCGGTCCCGGCTGGCCTGCCCGCACGGCGGCGAGGGCCGCCACGGCATCCGCCCGCAGCACCTCGTCGCAGCGTTGCGCGAGGGAGAGGGAGGCGAGCGTCGCCCGTGCGCCGAACATGTTGGGGCCATCGGCGCCCACCGCCTGCTCGGCCTCGAAGCGCTTCACCAGCGCATCGCCGATGCCGGAGACCAGCAAGGCGGCCGGCGCCTTGATGATGAGGTCGGTGTCCACCAGCACGAGGTCTGGATTGCGGACCAGCTTCTCCACCGAGAGCAGCCTGTGATGGTCGTCATAGAACACGAAATTGCGGCTGGTGGGGCCGTCGTTGGAGGCGGCGGTGGGCAGGCTCACCAGCCGGGCGCCGAAGGCGCGGCACACCGCCTTGCCCGCATCCATGCCCTTGCCGCCGCCGGCGGCGATGACCACGTCCGGCGCCAGCGGCGTGCCGTCCGCCACCATGCGATCCACATTGGCGTGGGTGACATCGCCGTCGAAGCCTGTGGCGGCGAAGGCGATGTTCTCCGCCGCCAGCAGCGGGGCGATGCGCGGCGCGAGCATGCCGCTCATCACGCGGTCCGACACCAGCAGGGCACGCGTGCCCACCGGGGCGATGAGGCGGCCGAGTTCGCGCAGCGCGCCGGGGCCCTGCACATAGAGGCCGGGGGCGCCGAATACCTTGAGGTCGCGCATGGTGCTACTCCGCCGCCCGGGCATCGGCGCCGAGCCAGTGCGCCACCTGCTCGCGCACCCGCGCGGCGGTGAGGCCGTAGCGGGTCTGGAGATAGGGGATGGAACCGCATTCGATGAAGCGGTCGGGAATGCCGATCTTGAGCAGGGGCTTCATCACCCCGTTGGCGTAGAGGGCATCGAGCACGAGGGAGGCAAGCCCGCCCACGAGCACATGGTTCTCGGCGGTCACCACCTTGTCCACCGAGGCGGCGAAGGCGGCCACCGCTTCGCTATCGAACGGCTTGATGGTGGCGCAGTGGAGGATGGAGGCATTGATGCCCAGCGCCGCGAGGCCGGCGGCGGCGTCGAGGCAGCGCTCGGTCATGAAGCCGGTGGAGATGAAGCCGATATCCGTGCCCGACCCGATGCGCTTCGCCTTGCCCAGCTCGAAGCGGTGGGTGGCGGGATCGAACACCACCGGCACGTTGCCGCGCAGCAGGCGGCAATAGACCGTGCCCTCCATCTCGCGCGCCTGCTCGGCGATCTGTTGCATCTCGGTGGCATCGCACGGGTCGATCACCGTCATGTCGGGCACCGCCCGCATGAGGGCGAGGTCCTCGATGGCCTGGTGGGTGCCGCCATAGCCGGTGGTGAGGCCGGGATTGCCGGCGAACATCTTCACGTTCGCGCCGCCATGGGCGCAGGCGATGGCGAGGAAATCGTGGGCGCGCCGGGTCGCGAAGGCGCCATAGGTGGTGCAATAGGCCGAAAGGCCGGTGCGGGCGAGCCCGGCGGCCACCATCACCAAGGCCTGCTCCGCCATGCCCACATTGTAGAAGCGATCCGGGAAGCGGTCGCGGAACGGGTAGGTGTCGGTGTATTTGCCGAGGTCGGCGGTGAGCAGCACCACGTCGCCGTGGGCCTCCTGGGCGGCGATGGCGCCGGTGGCGAAGGGGGCGAGCTGGGATGCGCGGTTCTCCACCGCTTCCAGCTCGCCCATGCCCAAAGTGCGGCCCTTAAGCATTTTCAAGCTCCAGTTCACGCCCGAGCACGTCCCATTCGTTGCCCTCCACCCGGATGAAATGGGCCTGCTCGCGGGCTTCGAGGCGGGCGATGCCCCGGCCCGGCCGGGTGCGCATGACGATGACTTTCGGCTTGCCGCGGCGGGCGCGGGCCCAGTGCATGGCGCCGACCAGTTCCTCCAGCGCGTTGCCGTCCACCTCCTGCACGTCCCAGCCGAAGGCGCGCCATTTGTCGGCCACTGGCTCCATAGGCACCACCAGTGCGCCGTCGGCCTGGATGCCGTTGCAGTCGTTGAAGCAGACCAGATTGTCGAGGCGGAAGGCGCTGGCCGCCGTGGCGGCCTCCCAGGTGGAGCCCTCCTGCAATTCGCCGTCGGAAATCTCCACGAACACCCGCGCCGGATTGTGCTGGATCCGCAGGCCGAGCGCCGCCCCCGCCGCGATGCCGAGGCCGTGGCCGAGGGAGCCGCCGGTCATCTCCACCCCCGGCACGTGGCCTTCGATGGCGCTCATTTCCAGCGGGCTCTCGTCGGCACCGTAGGTGGTGAGCATGTCGTGCGGGATGAGGCCGATCTCGGCGAACACTGCCCACAGCGCGATCGAGTAATGGCCGGTGGACATGTAGAAACGGTCGCGGTCCGGCGCCTGCGGGTGGTGCGGATCGAAGTTCAGTTCGTGGAAATAGAGCGCGGCAAAGAATTCGGCGAGGCCGAACCCCTGTCCGAGATATCCCTGCCCCTTGCCGGCGGCCTGGATCAGCATGTTGCGGCGCAGCTGCAGGGCTTTTTCCCGCAGATGGGCGAAGGACGGCGTCTCATTGGGCGATGGCATGGCGAAACCCTCGCTGGTGTTCAGGAGATGGAATAGCCGCCGTCCACCGGCAGCATGGCGCCGGTGACGTAGCGGGCCTCGGGCGAGACCAGGAAGCTGACCGCCGCGGCGATGTCCTCCGGCTCGCCCCACTGGCCGAGCGGGATGCGGCGCATAATGGGCTCGGCGCGGACGGGATCGCTCATGGCGTTCACCGACATGCGGGTCTTGATCCAGCCCGGCGCCACGGCGTTGACGCGGATGCCGTCCGCCGCCCAGCCCACCGCCAGCGACCGGGTGAGCTGGAGCACCGCGCCCTTGCTGGCCGAATAGGCCGGGTTGCGGCCCGATCCGAAGGTGGACCACATGGAGGCGAAGTTCACCACGCAGCCCTTGCGGGCCTTGAGGTGATCGTGCAGCGACCAGGCCATCAGCTGGCTGCCGTTGAGGTTCACGTCGATCACCCGGCGAAAGCCGGCGGGGGCATATTCCGCCATGTCGTGCAGGATGATGCCGGCGGCGTTGATGAGCACGTCCACGCCGTCGAGCCGGGAGGCAAAGGACACGACGGCGGCCTCGTCCGTCACGTCGAAATCGGTGAAGGTGAAGGCGGCATCGTTGCCTGCGGCCGCCGGCTCGCTCTCCAGGTCGATCTCAAGATCCTTGCCGAGGGCATGGACGCGGAAGCCCTGGCCGGCGAGGCGAAGCGCGCAGGCGAGGCCAAGCCCCGAGCCGCCCCCCGTCACCACCGCCACCTTGCCCTTTTGGCCGCCCTGGTGGCCGTTCTGCATGCTCATGGAAACGCCTCGCTCACAGTCCGAGATAGGTGGCGCGCAGGTGCGCGTCGGCGAGCAGGTCCGGGCCGGTGCCGGACAGGGAGATCTGTCCGTTTTCAAGCACGTAGCCGTAGTCAGCCATTTCCAGCACCTGGAACACGTTCTGCTCGATAATGAGGATGGAGAGGTCGCGCGCCTTGATGCGGGCAATGCTCTCGAACAGGCGATCCACCATGATGGGGGCAAGGCCGAGGGAGGGCTCGTCCAGCGCCAGCACGCGCGGCAGGGCCATGAGCGCGCGGCCCACCGCCACCATCTGCTGCTGCCCGCCGGAGAGGGTGGAGGCGATCTGGTTGCGCCGCTCCTTCAGGATGGGGAAGAGGTCGAACACCTCCTCCAGCGTCTCGTGGCGCCGCGCATGGGCCCGGCGCCCGTGGGCGCCCACCATCAAATTCTCCATCACGCTCATGGCGGAGAACAGCTGCTTGCCTTCCGGCGACTGCACGAAGCCCGCCTCCACCACCCGGTGGGACGGCAAAGCGGTGATGGGCGTTCCTCCGATCTCCACGCTGCCGGCTGAGACCGGCACGAGGCCGGAGATGGTGCGCAACAGAGTGGTCTTGCCCGCGCCGTTGGCGCCGATGAGCGCCACCACGGCGCCCGGTGGCAGCTCGATGTCCACGCCGCGCAGCACGCGGATGTCGCCATAGCCCGAATGCAGGCCTTTGACCTTAAGCGCGGGGGACGACATAGCGCTCTCCGAAATAGGCCTTGAGCACCTCCGGCGACGTCACCACCTCTTGCGGGCGCCCGTCGGCGATGAGCGCGCCGCGATCCATCACCAGCACGCGGTCCGACAGGGCCATGATGACCTTCATGACATGCTCCACGATGAGCACGCTGACGCCGCGTTCGCGCACGCGGCGCACCAGCGCCACCATCTCCACCGCCTCGCTGGGCGTCGCGCCGGCCACCACCTCGTCCATGAGCAGCAGGCGCGGCTCGGTGGAGAGGGCTCGTCCCAGTTCCAGCTTGCGCCGGTCGAAGGCGGTGAGGTTGTGGGCCTCGGTTTCAGCCTTGGCTTCGAGGCCGAGGAAGACCGCGATCTCCTCCGCCTTGGTGCGGATGCGGCGGCGGTCGGAGGAGCGGGCGAAGCCGCCCACCATCAGGTTTTCCACCACGCTGAGGTCGCCGAAGGGCTTGGAGAGCTGGAAGGTGCGGCCGATGCCGGCCTTGCAGATGTCCCAGGGCTTGAGCCCCGCGACATTCCTGCCGCGTAAGAGCACGCGCCCCTCGTCCGGTCGGAAGAAGCCGGCGATCATGTTGAAGGCGGTGGTCTTGCCGGCGCCGTTGGGGCCGAGCAGGCCGAGGATCTCGCCCTCCTCCAGCCGGAAAGACAGGTCCTTGACCGCCTGCAGGCCGCCGAAGCGCTTGGAGATGGCCTCCACCGAGAGCAGGGGCGCGCTCATGGGTGCGCTCATGGGCGGCTCCCGCGTCCGAACAGGCGGTTCGCCAGCGCGGTGATGGGGGCAATCAGGCCCTTGGGGAAGTAAAGCACGGTAATCATCAGGACGACGCCGTAGATGACGAGGTGAAGGCCAAGGAACTGGCCGCCCAGATAGCCGCGGCTGATCTCGCCGAGCGGCATCAGCAGCAGCGCGCCGACGAGGGGGCCGAAGGGGGTGCCCTGGCCGCCGATGATGCTCATCAGCGCCATGTCGATGGACAGTTCGAGCCCCATGTTCCGCTCCGGATTGATGTAGCGGAAGAACTGCGCATAGAAGCTGCCGCCCAGCGCCGTCATGAAGGCACTGATGGCGAAGGCCGCCTGGGTGTAGCGGGTCGGCGAGATGCCCAGCGCCTCCGCCGCGTCGCGATCGCCGCGGATCGCCTTCAGGTAATAGCCGAGCTTGGAGCGTTCCATCACCATGGTGGCGAGGATGGCGAGCGCCAGCATGGCAAGGATGATGTAGTAATAAGGCGCCTTGCCCGAGAACTGGAACGCCCAGAAGCTGTCGCCACCGACGGCGGGCACCACCAGACCTTCCGCGCCCTTGATACGGAAGCCGAGGAAGCTGTCCGTATTCTCCACCCAGATGCGCACGATCTCGGCGAACGCGATGGTGGTCAGCGCGAAATACGGCCCCTTGAGGCGAAAGGTGGGGTAGCCGATGAGCACGGAGAGCGCGGCCGCCACCAGCCCGCCCACCAGCATGCCGATCCACGGCGACAGGCCGTAGGTGGTGAACAGCAGCACCGAGACATAGCCGCCCACGCCGCTGAACATGGCGTGGCCGAGGGACAATTGTCCCACATAGCCGCACAGGAAGTTCCAGGACGTGGCCATGTAGGCGAAGAACAGCACCATGATGGCGGAATGGATGAGGAAGCTGTCGGCCGTCACCAGCGGCAGCAGGGCCGCGGCGGCGCACAGCACTGCGAGGGCGATGCCGCCGCGGGAGAAGCCCATGGGGGATGTCGTCCGGGTGAGGGGAACGGGATGGGGATGGGGATGGGGGGTGACGCTCATGCTCTGCCCATGATGCCCGCCGGGCGCACCAGCAGGACGAGGATGAAGAGGCCGAGGGAGAAGATGGCGGCGGAGGTGGCGGTGACGAATTGCGAGGCGACCGCCTCGAACACGCCGATCACCAGCCCGCCGATGATGGAGCCCGGCAGCGAGCCCATGCCGCCCAGCACCACCACGATGAAGCTCTTGATGCCGAAGGCGACCCCGATCTGCGGATTGACCGGGATGAAGGGCGCGATCAGCGCCCCGAACAGGCCGAGGATGGCGCAGCCGAGGCCGAAGGTGACCGCATAGACCTGCGGCACGTCGATGCCGGACAAGGCGGCGGCATCGCGGTTCTGCGCCGTGGCGCGGATGGCCCGGCCGAGGTGGGAATAGCGCAGCCAGGCCGACACGCCCACCGCGACGCCGATGGACGAGGCGGCCGCGATCAGCCGGGGCGTGTCCACCGGGATCGGCCCCAGCATCAGCGAGGGCATGTAATAGGACAGTTGAACCGAGCGTACGTCCGGCCCGAAGGCCATGAGCGCAAGATTATCGACGACGAGGAAGATGCCGCAGGTGAGCAGCAGCGCGGACAGGGGCTCCACCACCAGCGCCCGCTCGCGCACGATGAGCGGCGAGATGATGAGGCGCTGCACCAGGTAGCCGAGGGCGAACATGGCCGGGACGGTGACGAGCGCGCTCAGGTACGGGTCCATGCCGAGAAGCGACCAGCACCAGAAGGACAGGTAGAGCGACAGCATCAGGAACGAGCCGTGGGCGAAGTTCACGACGCGGAGCACGCCGAAGATGAGGCTGAGGCCCAGCGCGATGCCGCCGTAGATGCCGCCCTGCAGCAGCCCGTTGACCACGGCGAAAGACAGGATGAGGGGATCCATGGACGCGTGACGCTCCAAGCGCGGGGAAAAGGGCGGCGCAGCACCGGACGCTTGGCCCGGGCTACGCCGTCGAGGGAGCCCGGACGTCAGGAATTGGGCCGCTTCGACCACTCCGGCACCGGCCACACGGGCTTGGTGTCGGGCAGGCGGTTGTCCTTCGGCCATACGGTGCGGCGCTTGCCGCCGAGGTTCTCCGAAATCACGCCGTGAGCGAAGGTGTTCTGGCCCTGGGCATCGAACTTGACGCGCTGGTAGCCGGCGGCAAGGGCGGGACCTGCGGCGATGTCGGTGGCGGCGAGGGCGTCGCGCAGCTTCTCGCGATCGGCGCTGCCGGCGCGCTCCAGGGCATCCCGGATCACATGGATGGTGGCAAGGCCCTGGGCCGAATAGGCGGTGAGGCCGTAGCCCAGCATTTCCTTGGAGCGTTTGTCGGCATCGAGGATGGCCGGATCCTTGGTGGCCTCGACGATGTCGATCTGGAAGTCTTCCTGCACGAAGTAATAATCCACGGCGCGGGGTGCGATGGCCTTGTAGAAAGCCGGGTCCTCGGTGCCGCCGCCTACGGAATGCACGCCGAAGGGGATGTCGAGGCGCTGGTCCATCAATTGGCGCGACAGGATCAGGTGATCAGGGGTGTAGAAGGCGACGATGAGCACGTCGGGGCGGCTCGCGCGCACCTTCAGCAGCTGGTTGGAGAAATCCACCTGGTTGGGCGGGGCGGCTTCGTCCAGCACCACGCTATAGCCGCGCTCGGCGGCGAACTTCTTCACGTTGGCGGCGTGGGAGCGGCCCCAGTCGGAGCCTTCATAGATGAGCGCGATGGTCTTCGGCTTCTTGCCGCTCTCCTGGGCGAGCAGGTCGATGGCGTCGATCTGCTCGCGTGCGTCGTAGTTCGCCTTGTTGTTGATGCGGAAGACATATTTGAAGTTGCGCTCGGTGATCTCGTCCTTCACCGCGCCGAGCACCACCCAGGGCGTCTTGTAGCGCTCCGCCACCTCGGTGGCCGGGAAGGTGACCGCCGAGTTGAACGCGCCGCACAGGGCCGCGACATTCTCGCGGGTGATCAGGCGTTCGGTCTCCGTCACGCCGATGTCGGCCTTGGACTGGCTGTCGCCGAACAGCACCGCGAGCTTGGCCCCGCCCATGGACTTGATGCCGCCCTCGCGGTTGATCTGGTCCACCGCGATCTGGGTGCCGGCCTTGATCTGGTTGCCCACCGAGGCCGAGCCGCCGGACAGCGGCAGCACGCAGCCGATGGATACGGTGGTCGGCGCAGGTGTCGGTGCAGGTGTTTGGGCCAGCGCGGTCCCGGCGCTGAACAGCACGGCGGCGAACGCGAGAAGTCCCCGGCGTGAACAGGAAGGCGGGCGGCGAAGTCCGTCGCTAGGCATGGGTTTCCTCCCGGATGATGACACGTGGAGTCGTGTTTTCTGGCGATGCCCCGGCGGTTGGCGCCGTCCGGGGCTCGCATGTCTTTTGCCAACGATGTCACGTGGCGCCCGGCGGGCAAGGGATTGGCTGGGCCACGGATAAGACCACTTCGCCTCCCGCCCGCGTTACCTCGGGCATTGGCGCGCCCGGGCGCGGGCAGATGTCTCCTCGCCAGACCAGCAGCCGGCTTGTCCGACCCGGCCCGGAAACTGTGAACTCCGGGACGGAGGTGCCCCATGCCCATCGTCAACGTGGTTTTGCTGGAAGGCCGCACGCAGGCCCAGAAGGATGACATGTACAAGGAAGTGACCGACGCCCTGTGCCGCACGCTGGAGTGCCGGCCCGATCAGGTGCGCATCATGGTCCAGGATTTCGCCAACGCGGACTTCGCCGTGGCTGGAAAGTCGGTGGAGGCCATCCTGGCCGAGCGCGCGGCGCGGACAGGCTGAGGCCATGCCAAAATCTGCTTCGTCTCCATCTGCTTCGCCCGCATCCCATCGCATCCAGGCCGGCGGGCTGGACATCCACTATCTGCGGGCGGGGCGGGGGCGGCCCCTCGTCCTCTTGCACGGCTGGCCGGAATTCAGCGGGGTGTGGGAGCCGATGATGGCGCGGCTCGCGCCCGACTTCGATGTCATCGCCCCGGACCTGCGCGGCTTCGGCGATACCCAGAAGCCCGATGTCGGCCCCAGTGAGGCGGTGAGCGCGGACCTGCTCGCCGCGGATCTTCTCGCCCTTCTCGACGGGCTCGGGCTTGAGGGACCGGTGGGCCTCGTCTCCCATGACGTGGGGGCCTCGGTGGCCCAGTCCACGGGCCGCAGCCACCCGGAGCGGCTCTCCGGCCTGTTCTTCTTCAACTGTCCCTATCCGGGCATCGGCAAGCGCTGGGCGTCGCCGGACCATATCCGCGAGATCTGGTACCACAGCTTCCACTGCCTGCCGTGGGCGGCGGCCATGGTGGGGTCATCGCGCGAGACCTGCCGGCAGTATTTCTCGCACTTCCTGCGCCACTGGTCCGCCGATCCCCACACCTTCGATGACGCGCTGGAGCGCTGGGTGGATAATTTCATGAAGCCGGGCAATTTGCAGGGCGGCTTCAACTGGTATTTGAGCATGCGCGCGGGCCGCCTCGCCATCATGAAGGGGGAGGCGCCACCGGTGGCGCCCATCGCCGTGCCCACGCGGGTGTTCTGGGGCGATCGCGACCCGGTGCTCAAGTCGGCGTGGATGGACAGGTTGCCGGACTATTTCCTCGATCTCGACGCCTCGGTTGCCGAGGGCCTCGGCCATTTCGTCCACTACGAGGATCCGGACCGGGCCGCCGCCGAGGTGCGGGCCTTCTTCCGCCGCGTGTTATAGAGCCCGCGCGGCGCCTGAGCGAAGCTGCCTGACCCCTCACGCCGGCGTCGGCTCGAACCGCTGCCGCAGCTCGGTCTTCAGCACCTTGCCCATGGGGTTCTTGGGCAGGGCATCAAGGATCAGCCAGCGGCGCGGGCGCTCATAGTCCGCCAGCTTGTCGGCGCAGAAGCGGGCGATCTCGTCGAGGTCGAGGCGCACGCCCGGCTGCGGCACGATACAGGCGGCCACATCCTCGCCGAGATGGGGATGGGCGATGGCCACCACCGCCGCCTCCAGCACGCCGGGAAACCGGTAGAGCACCTGCTCCACCGCCACCGAGGAGATCTTCAGCCCGCCGCGGTTGATGACGTCCTTCTTGCGGTCGGTGAAGGAGAGATAGCCCTCCGGATCGAGGTGGCCGACATCGCCGGTGAGGATGCCACCGGCCCGGAACGCCGCCTGCGTCGCCTCGAGATTGCGGAAGTAGCCCTTGCCCACCCCCGGCCCGCGGATGAGGATTTCCCCCGTCGCGCCGGCGGGCAGGGGGGCGGCGTCCTCGTCCACGATGGCGATCTCGCAATGGGGCATGGCGACGCCGACGGAGCCGTGCTTGCGCCACATGTCGGCGGGCTCAAGGCGCGCGCCGGCCGGGCCGCTCTCGGTCATGCCGTAGATCTGCACCTGCTCCACGCCGGGCCAGGCCGCGTCGATCTTGCGGATGACTTCCGCCGGCATGGCGGAGCCGCCATAGCCCACCCGGCGCAGGCTGGAGACATCGTAGCCACCCTTGGCATATTCCTCGATCATGAAATGGATCACCGAGGGCACGCCGTGCAGGAAGGTGGAGCGCTCGCGGGCGACGAGGCGCAGCCGTCCGCCATTGTCCAGTGGCTCCTCGAACACGAAGCCGCCGCCTGCCACCCAGCTCGACATGCAGCCCAGATTAAGCCCCGACGAGGTGAAGAACGGCCAGCCGCCCTGGTAGAGATCGGCCTCGGTGAGGCCCAGCGCGGCGCTGCAACTGAGGCCGGCGCCGATCATGGAGCGGTGATCGTGCATCACCGCCTTGGCGCGCGCTGTGGTGCCCGAGGTGAAGAGCAGGCAGGCCAGCTGGCTCCCGTCGGCGGGGTCGTGTGGAAGAGGACCCGGCGGCTCGCGCTCAGGCTCCGGCCAGGCGTCCGCCCCGATCGTCGTCCCGTCTACGGCAAGGGTGTGCAGAGCGGGCGCCAGCCGCGCAAGGCGAGCTGCCCCCTCGACGGTCGTCACCACCGCCGCCGGCTCCACCAGAGCCAGCGCGTGGGCCAGTTCTTCGTCTGCATAGCGGGTGTTCAGCGGCACCACGGCGGCGCCGAGGCGCAGTGCCCCCATGGCGGTGAGGATGCATTCGCGCCCGGCCTCGTTGCCGAGCAGCACGGCGATGCGGTCCCCCCTGCCCAGTCCGCGCCGCGCCAGCCCCCGCGCCATGGCCTCCATGCGTTCCACCAGCTGGGCATAGGTGAGCCGGTCGCGATGGCCGCTAGCGGAATGGGCGGAGAGGGCGAGGCGGTTCGGCGCCTCCCGCGCCTGCAGGCGCAACAGGTCCGGCACGGTGAGGTCGAGCACGGCTGTAGGCGCGGAGGTGGCGGGCACGGGGGAGGTGGAACGGGACATGGGCACGCTCGCTCGGGCGCCACCGGTGGGCGGCGCGGATCGGGATCGATTTCGCAGGGCCGCCGGCCCGCCGTCAAAACCCGCTTTGGTCTTCCGGACGGACCAATGAGCACGTTGTTTGCGGACGGCTTCTCCCGTTCCCTGAGGCGCAACAGGCAAAGCGGTGCATCGCCGCCGCGCGTTTGCCTCAAGAGGCCAGTGGGAGGCATCAGCGTGAGTGTCCGTGCGCACGAGGTCCGGATCGCCGCCTACGGGGCGGCAGATGCCCTCGTCCTTCAGGAGGTCGAGCTGCCGGCGCCGGGGGCCGGTGAGGTGCTGGTGCGCCAGCATGCGGTGGGTATCAATTTCATCGATATCTACCATCGCAGGGGCGTGTTCCCCATTCCCCGCCTGCCGGGCGCCATCGGGGTGGAAGCCGCCGGCGTGGTCGAGGCGGTGGGGCCGGGCGTGGTGCGCCTCAAGGCCGGCGACCGGGTGGCCTATGCCGGGCCTCCGGTGGGCTCCTATGCCAGCGCCCGCGTGTTGCCAGAGGCCGCGTTAGTGAAGCTGCCCGACGCCATTTCGTTCGAGGCGGCGGCCGCCCTCATGCTCCAGGGCATGACGGCCCACATGCTGTTCACCCGCGTGCGGCGGGTTTCGGCCGGCGACACCGTGCTGGTGCACGCGGCGGCCGGGGGCCTCGGCCTCCTCCTCGTGCAATGGGCGAGGGCGCTGGGCGCGCGGGTGATCGGCACCGTGGGGTCACCGGCGAAGGCCGAGCACGCGCTCCGGGCCGGCTGCTGCGACGTGATCCTCTACAAGGAGCAGGATTTCGCGACCGAGACCCGCCGCCTCACCGATGGGGCGGGTGTGGACGTGGTCTATGAGGGGCTCGGGGGCGACGTGCTCCTGAAGTCGCTGGACTGCCTGAAGCCGTTCGGCCTCGCGGTCAATCTGGGCCAGGTGGGCGAGCCGCTGGGCGCGGTGGAGCTGGCGCGCCTCGGGCCGCAGCGCTCGCTGTCGGTAGCGGTGCCCGGCGTGTTCGCCCATCTGCGCACCCTGCCGGACCTTCAGGCCGGCGCGGACGAGATGTTCGCCATGGTCACCTCCGGCGCCGTCGCCCCCACTGTGGGCCTCAGCCTGCCGCTGGCGGATGCAGGCGAGGCCCATCGCCGCCTTGAAGCCGGCACCACCACCGGCTCGCTCATCCTGATCCCCTGAGAGGCCGCCATGGACACTTTCTTCAGCGATGCGGAACAGGCGTTTCGCGCCGAGGTGCGCGCCTTCATCCGCGCCAACCTGCCCGCGGACCTTGCCGCCAGGGTCCGGGCCGGCATCCATCTGTCGCGCGCCGACATGGCCCGCTGGAACGCCATTCTCGATGCCAAGGGCTGGGCCGCGCACCACTGGCCGCAGGCCTATGGCGGGCCGGGCTGGACCCCCATCGAGCGCTTCCTGTTCGAGGCCGAATGCGCGGACGCCGATGCCCCGCCGCTGAGCGTGTTCGGCGTCTATCTCGTCGGCCCCACCCTCTACACCTTCGGCTCGGACGCGCAGAAGGCGGCCTACCTGCCGGGCATCCGCTCCGGCGCCACCTTCTGGTGCCAGGGCTACAGCGAGCCCAATGCCGGCTCCGATCTCGCCAGCCTGAAGACCACGGCGCGCAAGGTGGAGGGCGGCTATGTCATCGACGGCGCCAAGGCCTGGACCACGGAGGGCCATTTCGCGGACTACATGATCTGCCTCGCGCGGACCAATCCGCAGGTGAAGCCCCAGGCCGGGCTGTCGCTGTTCATCGTCGACATGAAGGCTAAGGGGGTGTCGCTGCAGCCGGTCATCACTATCGACGGCGCCCACTCGGTGAACACCACCTTCCTCGACGCCGTCTTCGTGCCCGACGATGCCCTCGTCGGCGAGATCGACAAGGGCTGGACCTATGCCAAGTTCCTGCTCAGCCACGAGCGCACCAACAACGCCCAGGTGCACCGCTCGCGGCGCGAGTTCACGCGGCTCAGGGACCTCGCGCGGCAGGTGAACGGGCCGGCGGGCGGGAGCGTCCTCGACGATCCGGTGTTCCAGCGGCGCTTCGCGGCCCTCGACGTGGAATTGAGCGCCCTGGAAGTGACGGTCCTGCGCATCCTCGCCGACCAGACGGACGGCCGCGAGCCGGGGCCGGAAGCTTCCATCCTCAAGGTCATCGGCTCCGAATTGCAGCAGCGCATCAGCGAGCTGGCCATGGACGTGCTCGGGGAAGAGGGCATCCGGCAGAGCCATGGGAGCGCGGATGGGGACGCGCGGCCGGCCGCCACGGAGGCGGCGGGCTGGGCCGAGCGTCACCTCTTCCGCCGCGTGGTGACCATCTATGCCGGCGCCAACGAGATCCAGAAGACCATCATTGCCCGCACCGTGCTGGGGATGTGAGGAGCCATGCGCAGATCCGAACACCGACGCGAGGAGGATGCGCTGCTGCGCGACAGCGCGCGCCGCTTCCTCGAAGACACCAACGCCTGGTCGCACACCCGCACGGGGGATCCAGAGGCGCGCTGGCGCGCCATGGCGGAGCTGGGCTGGTTCGCCCTCGGCCTGCCGGACGCGCTGGGCGGCATCGGCGGCGATCCGGCCCAATGCATGGTGATCCTGGAGGAGGCCGGCCGCGTGCTGGATGACGCGCCGCTGCTGGCGAGCCTCCTTCTGGCCGCGCCCGTGCTCGCGGCCCTGCCGCTTGAGGCAGCGCAGCCGCTGGCGGAGGGCCTTCAGGCGGGCAGTGTGCGCTTCGCCTATGTCCCCGACGCCGGCCTGCGGCTCGGCGAAGGCGCGACGCTGTTGTCCGGGCGCAGCCGGCTGGCCCTCGGCATCGATCTCGCCACTCACTGGATCGTGCCCGTGGGCTCCGGCTCGGCCAATGGCGCCGCCCTGCTGTTGTTGCCGGCATCGGCTGCGGCGGCGCGGGACGAGACGGTGCTGATGGACGGTCGCACCGCCGCCGCGCTCACCTTCGCCGACCTGCCGGTGGCCCCGGACGTCATTGTGGCGCGGGGGGAAGCGGCCTTCGACCTTGCCGCGCTCATCGCCGATGCGGCGGCGGTGGGGGCCTCTGCGGAAGCCCTCGGCGCGGCCGATGCCGGGCTTGCCCTCACCGTGTCCTATCTCAAGGACCGCACCCAGTTCGGCGCGCCTTTGGCCTCGTTCCAGGCGGTGCAGCACATGATGGCCGAGAGCTTCTGCGAGATCGCGCAGATGCGTTCCCTGCTCATGTGGGCGGCGGATGCCCTTGCCGGGCCGGCCGGGGAGCGTGGGCGGGCGGCGTCAGCGCTGAAGGCCTATGCCGGCGTGCAGGGCCTCAGGGCGGTGGCCCGGTGCATCCAGGTCAGCGGTGGCATCGGCGTCACGCAGGAATACCGCATCGGCCACGTCTACAAGCGCCTCCAGACCCATGCGGCGCTGTTCGGCTCCACGCAGGAACACCTCGCCCGCTTCGGCGCGGCGGCGTGATTTATTGAACTAAACTTCAAGACGAAGAAAGACCTCTCTCCCATGAAGCGGATCCCCCTGGAAGAGCGCTACGAGACCCTGAAGATCGAGCGCAAGGGCCGGCTCTTGACCCTCACCATGAACCGCCCCGATTTCCTCAACGCCGCCGACAAGGTCATGCATGAGGAATTGTCCGAGGTGTTCTACGACATCGCCAGCGATCCCGGCAGCGACGTGGTGGTGTTCACCGGGGCGGGGCGGGCCTTCTCCTCCGGCGGCGACATCAACTGGATGCAGGAGATGATCGACCATCCCCACACCTTCGAGCAGACGGCGCGGGAGGCCAAGCGCATCGTCTTTTCCATGCTGGATCTGGAGAAGCCGCTCATCGCCCGCGTCAACGGCCACGCCACCGGCCTTGGGGCGACGCTGGCCCTGATGTGCGACGTGGTCTTCGCCGCGTCGGAAGCCAAGATCGGCGATCCCCATGTGGCGGTGGGCTTCGTCGCCGGCGATGGCGGCGCGGCCATCTGGCCGCAGCTCATCGGCTATGCGCGGGCCAAGGAATTCCTCATGAGCGGCGACCTTTTGACCGCCCCGCGCGCAGCCGAGATCGGCCTCATCAACCACGCCGTTCCCGCCGCCGATCTGGATGCGGCGGTGGAGGCCTATGTGGGCAAGCTGCTGGCGGGCGCCACCAAGGCCATCCGCTGGTCGAAGGTGGCCACCAACATCGAGCTGAAGCGCATTGTCCACGGCGTCATGGACGCGAGCCTCGCCTATGAGGCCCTGTCCAACATCACCGCCGATCACCAGGAGGCGGTGAACGCCTTCCGCGACAAGCGCAAACCCGGCTTCTCCGGCCGCTGAGGGTTGCTCGGGCGCGGCACGCGCCGCTCAATGCAGCGCGTGCGCGGTGGGCGGCTCGGTGTCGTGCAGCAGGCCGTAGAGGTTGCGGAAGATGTGGCAGTGCGCCTCCATGGCCCGCCCGGCGCGATCGGGATCGCGGGCCATGATGGCGTCGACGATCTCCACATGCTGTTCCAGCAACAGGCTGTCGCGCTGCGGTGAAAACAGTTCCGTGAGCGTATAGTCGAAATAGACCGAGTAGACGTCGCGCAGCACCTCGGTGATGTAGAGCGCCACCGCGCTTCCCGTCGCGCGGGTGATGGTGAGGTGCAGGCGGAAGTCGAGGTCGATCTTGCGCCGCAGCGCCGGGATCGGCCGGCGCATCTCGCCGATGATGCGGCGCATATCGGAGAGGTCGTCCACGCTCGCGCAGGCGGCGGCGCGCCGGGACGACCACGCCTCCAGATAATGCCGCAGGGCGCAGACATCCATGAGGTTGGCTTCGCTGCGCTGGACGATGCAGCGCAGCTCCTGCCCGCTCTCCGCCAGCGGCGCCTGCCACACATGGGTGCCGGTGCGCGCGCTGGCCCGCACCAGCCCTTGGTCCTTGAGCGCGCCGAGGGCCTCGCGCACCGACATGCGGCTGACGCCGAACAGGTCGGCGAGCTGGCGCTCGCTCGGCAGCTTGGCGCCGTCGGAAAGCTTGGCCTCCGACATGAGCACGCCGATTTCCGCCACGAGGCGCGCGCGCAGCTGGTCGGGCTGGGCGATGGTGAGGGCCGCGAGCAAGGCGTCGCCTTCCAGCAAATCGCCCATGCCGCGCCGGGGCGTCGAGCCGTCATGGAAGTTGCACTGGAGCAGGGCGGCGGAGCGCTCCGCCAGGGCGACGCTTGCCGCCGGCAGGTCGTCATGGCGCAATGCCCGCGCCAGCCGGTGGGAGGCAACCTGGAGCGCCCGCTCGGTCTCGCTGGCCGGGCTCGCCTGGGCGCGCTCTAGGCCGCGCGACAGGTGGCGCATGAGCCACAGGAACACCTCGCTCTGGGTCGCCTCGGCCAAGGCGAAGCGCACCTGTGCCTCGCGCTGGGCGAAATCGGCGGAGGAGACGGGCTGCGTCAGCAATGCCACCAGCCGGTCTCTCGGCTCGCTGGCGCCGTGGCGCATGGCGCGTACCAGGGCCCAGGAATCCAGGTGGCCGCAGATCTCCATCAGGTCGTGCAGATTGGTGGAGTTCGCCGCGATCAGCCGGTGGAGGCTGCTGCCTGCATGACACTCGCTCACGCGGGTGCCCGAACCCTGGATGGAGCGCAGGTAGCCGGCGCTCTTCAGGCGTTCCAGCGCGGTGCGCACGCATACCCGGCTCACCGACACGGTTTCGGCGATCTGCCGCTCCGGCGGCAGGCGGGCGCCGGGGGGCAGCCGTCCCGATGCCATCAGGGTGAGGAGGCGCACGGCGAGGCGGTCGGAGACCGCCGACTTGGTCTGGGTCCGCAGGCGGATGCGGTCGGCGCCGGCAAAGCTGTCGAGATCGAGCGGACTTGGTGTCTCACCCCGAAGAAGGCACAGCTTCAGGTCCAATGCGGCATCGGACATCCCTTTTCCTCCCACCGGGCTCGTATCGGCCCGCTACCGAAAAGACTAGGGATGGATGATCAGCGGGGCAAGGCAGGTCTTGGTGCCGGGTTTTGTGCAGCAGCGAACGGATGTCCCGCGCGGCTTTGGGATGGGGTCTCGGCGATTTTTTCGCGGGCCATAGCACCGCCATGTCACATTCCAGCGTGCCGTCTCGTCATGGAGGCACAATCCCTGTGACAGGAGACCATGATGACCGTGCGTATTGCCGAACCCTTCAAGGCCGCCCCCGCCGCCATCAAGGCCATGATGGCGCTGGAGGCCGCTCTCGCTGCCAGCGGGCTGGAGCACAATCTGCTCGAGCTGGTGAAGCTGCGCGCCTCGCAGATCAACGGCTGCGCCTATTGCATCCACATGCATGCCAGCGACCTGCGCAAGCACGGCGAAACCGAGATGCGCCTTTACATGCTGAGCGCTTGGCGCGAATCCTCCCTCTACAGCGCGCGGGAGCGGGCCGCCCTCGCCTGGACCGAGGCGCTCACCCGCCTCGCCGAAACCGGTGCGCCCGATGCGGACTATGCGCTGGTTGAGGCTGCATTCACGGAGGCGGAGCAGGTGAGCCTGACGCTGGCCATCGGCGCCATCAATGCCTGGAACCGGCTTCAGGTGGGCTTCCGCGTCGCCCATCCGGTGGACGTCCGTGCCGTCGCCTGACGCCACCGTCGACCGGTTCGAGGCGCAGCGGCCAAGGCTGGTACGCCTCGCCTATCGCATGCTTGGCTCCATGGCCGAGGCCGAGGACATGGTGCAGGACGCCTGGCTGCGCTGGCAGGCGGTCGACCAGGCGCAGGTGCGCGAGCCGGCGGCCTATCTCACGCGGATCGTCACCCGCCTGTGCCTCGACGCCATGATGTCGGCGCGGGCGCGGCGCGAGACCTATTTCGGCTCGTGGCTGCCCGAGCCCATGGTCGAGCCGGAGGACGAGGACATGCGCTTCGACGAGCTGACGCTGACCCTCATGCTCGCCCTGGAGCGCCTGTCGCCACTGGAGCGCGCGGCCTTCCTGCTGCACGACGTGTTCGGCGTGCCCCTCGACGAGGTAGCAACCACTTTGGAGCGTGACGGTGCCGCCGTGCGCCAGCTTGCGGCGCGGGCGCGCAAGCATGTGCGCGACGACCGTCCCCGCTTCAAGGTGGCGCGCGAGGAGGGCGACCGCATCGCCCGCGCCTTCTTCCTCGCCTCGTCCAACGGCGACATGGCGGCCCTGCGCGCCCTGCTGGCGCAGGACGTGGTCATCATGTCCGATGGCGGGGGCAAGGCCCATGCCTTCCCCAATGCCATTGAGGGTTTCGATCGCGTGCTTCGCCTGTTCGCCGGCCTCTATCGCAAGCTCACGCGGCAGCCGGCCGTGCTGATCCGTCCGGTCTGGATCGACGGCCTGCCGGGCTATGTCAGTCGCGAGCGGGACGACGCCTTGCAGACCACCGCCCTCGACATCCGCGACGGGCGCATCGTCGCCATCTACATCACCCGCAATCCCGACAAGCTGGTGCGCATTGCCGGTCTGGCCGGCACCGGCGCAGCCGTTCCGCCATTGCATTAGGGGGCGGGCATTCCGCGTTGGCGGGCACGATCTGCGGCCAGCGTCAGCGCGGCGGCTGGGATCAAATCGATTTGAGCGGCGCGTGCGCTTCGGCACCAAATGGCCTAAATGCTTTATCCTGAAGATCGCTTCCTCGCCCGCAGGAGACCGTCATGCCCGCCACCACCACTGCCCCCACCGCCCCCCTCAATGCCCGCGTGGGGGAGGTGACGGAGCGGATCGCGCAGCGTAGCCGCGACCAGAGACAGCGCTAT
>NZ_VTTL01000012.1 GCF_008364685.1 Xanthobacter oligotrophicus | reverse complement strand
ACCGGCTCTTCTTCATCTCCGTCTCCTTCCGACGGAGTCCAATTCAAACTGAGGGCGCTTCAGGGGGCAACGTCAACAGCACCACGAGATTGTCGTAACTGTTGTCCTGGGAGACCGAATATTCCTCGATATGATGGACGATGAAGGACTTGCCCTTGTCCCCTTTGCAGCAGTTGCAGAGATAGTTGCTCCGGTCGAGCAACTCGAGCAGCACGTCCTCGTCGATCGGTGCCCGCGACGCCGCATTTTTTAGAATCTTCGCTTCGCCCTCGGACAGCCCCTTATGGATAAGGTCCTGCTGATTGAGGACCCGCACTTTCGTGACCGTCAATCCAGCAGCGACGGCGCGTCGTCCTAGATCGTCTGACACGCCATACTGCAGAAATGTGAGCAGGTTCTTTTCGAGCCGCGGGGCCAACAAACGTCCTCATAACGCAGGGTGTGCTGGTCGGGATGTCGGCACAACGCTGCCGTTAAGAAAGCATATTCGCGGTATCAAGCAAGCCAGCTGTTGCGGGCCCCGGTCAAGGCCCCGACTTTCACGCACACCGGGGCTCGGAACCCGGCGCAAAGGCTACATGAGTTGCTGCTACCTCCCGTCCCAACCCAACCCGTTCTCGATGTCGCTAGGACCAGAGCGGACCGACCGCTTTTGGGAAATCGAAATGGCAGCTTGAACGTCCAGAATCGGGGCGCAAAACAGACGTCGCTGCAAGGGCGGTAGAACGCCAAGTTGGTGTCATTGCCGCCAGAGCGCTCCACCAACCGTATCCTGGGAAAGGCTCGCGCGCCGCAGCTGACAAGTATTTTTACGCCGCTGCACGCGGTTGCTCTGCGGGGTAGAATCGGTCCCTTGGCGAGTGGGGGGATGCCCTTGATCCTCCGCGCATGTGCCACTCGCGTCCGTTTCGTCCGAAGAAAATACTCGGTGTGGGCAGCGATGCTCCATCGCCAGCTGCGAGCTTGGCTGGCGCACCACTCTCAAAGATCCCGCGCCGCGATGCGCGCGTCATTCGAGATGCTGAGCAAAACCTTGCGCCCGCTGACTCCGTCGAGCATGATTCCAAGGTCGTGCATGTCACCGACGACTGGCCGTCGAACGTTCCGATCACACCTGACGAGGTCGATGTTGTCGAAGCCTTCCTCAGGCGGGAGATTGATGCGCTGCTGAGGTGACGGTGCTGCTGAAGGGACCTGATGGAGGCGATTGGGCCATGAACGTAACCTTGCCGATCACCAGCCGGGCCGCCCTCTATCTCCGCGTTTCCACCACGCGGCAGGCCGACGTTGACCTGTCCATCCCAGACCAGCGCCTCCAGACCGCCGCCTATTGCGAGCGGCAGGGCTGGTCCGTTGTGGCGGAGTATGTGGAGCCGGGTGCGTCGGCGATGGACGACAGCCGGCACGAGTTCCAGCGGATGATTGAACGGGCATCCGATGACGATCGCCCATTCGATGTCATCGTCGTCCATAGCTTCAGCCGGTTCTTCCGCGATGCCTTTGGGCTGGAGATGTACATCCGCCGCCTCGCGAAGCACGGCGTGCGACTCGTCTCCATCACCCAGGAGCTCGGAGACGATCCGGCTCAGGTCATGATGCGGCAGGTCATCGCCCTGTTTGACGAGTACCAGTCCCGCGAGAATGCCAAGCATGTGCTGCGGGCTATGAAAGAGAACGCCCGGCAGGGTTTCTATAACGGCTCCCGCCTGCCGCTCGGCTTCACCCTCGAAGAGGTTGAGAAGCGTGGCCATCGCATCAAGAAGCGAATTGTCGTCGATCCGGTGGAAGCCGAGCTCGTGCGGCTGATGTTCGATCTCTACCTGAAAGGAGATGGCACATCCGGCCCCATGGGCATCAAGGAGATAACCAAGCACCTCAACGCCAAGGGCTACCGTACCCGTCTCGGAGCCCGCTACGGTGTCGGCACCATCCACGGCATCCTGACCAACCCCGTTTATGTCGGGGAGTGGAGCTTCAACAAGCGCAGTTCCAAGACGGGGCAGGTGAAGCCTCAGCACGAAATTATCCCGATCTCGGTGCCGGCCATCCTCGATCGCCGAACTTTCGACAAGGTGCAGAAGGCTCTCAGGGCGAAGAGTCCGCACAACAGCCCGCCACGGGTGATCTCGGGTCCGATCCTGCTGACGGGGCTTGCCTACTGCGCCTGTTGCGGCAGCGCCATGACGCTGCGCACCGGCACATCGAAGAGCCGCAGGATCTATCGTTATTACAGCTGCTCCACCTCCGGCCGAGTCG
Organism: Xanthobacter oligotrophicus; assembly: GCF_008364685.1. Taxonomy (GTDB): domain Bacteria; phylum Pseudomonadota; class Alphaproteobacteria; order Rhizobiales; family Xanthobacteraceae; genus Xanthobacter; species Xanthobacter oligotrophicus. The sequence continues at coordinate 241,893 of NZ_VTTL01000012.1, read as the reverse complement.
GCAAGTCGGCCTGCAAGGGGCGGACGGTGCCGATGGAGAAGCTCGACCATCTGGTCACACGCCATGTCGCTGAACGCGTCCTGATGCCCGAGCGATTGGAGGCGCTGCTGCAGTCCGTCGTTGACCGGCGAGTGAAAGCCGATGCCGAGGTCCAGGTGCGGATCGATGAACTCTCGCGCGAAAGAACGACGGCGGAAGACAAGCTCCGGCGGCTCTACCAGCTTGTCGCCGACGGCATCGCTGAGCCGGACGAGATGCTCAAGGAACAGATTGCGAAGCTCAAGGCGGATCGGGATCGGGCGCATTCAGCGCTGGAGCGGATCGAGAATCAGGGGGCTGCCGCCAGCCGGCTTGATCCGGACAAGCTCGCCCGCTTCGGGCAGCTCATGCGCTCAAACATCACCGAGGGCGAGGTACCGTTCCGCAAAGCCTATCTTCGCTCGCTGATCGACGCTGTCGAGGTCGACCAGCACGTCGTGCGGATCCACGGATCAAGGACGGTGCTTGAAAGAGCCGTGTTTGCCGACCGCGCCACCCAGCCGGGTGTTCGCGGTTTTGTACGGAAGTGGCGCGCCGGGGAAGATTCGAACTCCCGACCCCCAGATTCGTAGTCTGGTGCTCTATCCAGCTGAGCTACCGGCGCCTGCGCCCGAAACCGGTGGGAACCGGCCTGGAAGGGAAGCCCTTCCGGGGCAACGCGGCGTTGGAGCGCCGCGAGGACCCGTGAGCTACACCCTTCCTGCAGACCACGCAAGACCGGATGCTTGAGAAAAACCGCGCGGCCCGCTTCCCATGTGGAAAACTGCACGGTACGCCAAAACCTCAGGCGCGGATGCGCTCGCGCCGGTGGTGGCGGCTTTCCGGCTGGTCGGGAATGGTGATGCGGAAGGTGGTGCCCACCTGCGTGTCCAGAAGGCGGATCTCGCCGCCATGGGCCCGCACCAGCTCGTCGGCGATGGGCAGGCCCAGCCCGGTGCCGCCGCGCCGCGCCGAGGACACGAAGGCCTCGAACAGGTGCTCACGCCGCGCCGCCGGAATGCCCGGCCCGGTGTCGCCCATCTCGATCTCCACCACCGCCCCCTTGCGCCGGGCCTTGATGCGGATCTGGTCGCGCTCGGGATCCACCGGCGCGCGCACCTCCAGCGCCTGCACGGCGTTGCGGGCGATGTTCAGGATCACGCGGAACAGCTGGTCCGGGTCCGCATCGGCCACGAGCCCGCGCTCGATATCCACCACCCAGCCGATCCCCGAGCCGCTTTGCAGGCCGAGGGTCTCGCGCACCTCGTCGAAGAGGTGGGCGAGCGCCACGTCCCGCCGCTCGGGCAGCGGCTCCTTGGCGCGGCCGTAGGAAAGGGTCTGCTCGCAATAGGTGATGGCACGGTCTAGGGCAGCCAGCAGTTTCGGCGCGAACCGCTGCACGGTCGGGTCCGGCACAGTTGCCAAACGGTCGGAGAGCAGCTGCGCGGACGACAGCAGGTTGCGCAGATCGTGGTTGATCTTTGAGACAGCGAGGCCGAGCGCCGCGAGGTGACTCTTCTGGTGCAGCGTCTGGGACAGCTCGCGCTGCATCTCCTCCAGAGCCTCCTCGGCGGTGCCGATCTCGTCGGAGCGGCCGGAGGGCACGATGATGCGGGAGGCATCCTCCGGATTCTCCCGGAAGGCGGAAATGCGCTCGGTGAGCCGCCGCATGGGCCGCACGAACAGCCAGTTGAGGCTCACATAGACCAGCACGCCCGCCGCCACCGCCACCGCCAGCGACACCAGCAGCACTGTGGCGGCGAATCGCAGCAGCGCCGCGCGCAGGGGCGTGCCGCTGAGGACGATCTCGATGAAATCCGCGCCGCGGGGCGGGTCACCCACCACGCGCAGGATGCGCCCGTCGGGCGCCATCAGCGTGTCGAAGGCGTCGTGGACCGCAGTCCACAGGGTGGTCTCGCGCATGTCGATGTGCACGTTGGCCATAGGCGGCATGTCGGAGGCGGCAAGCAGCCGGCGGGTGTCCTCCCGCTTCACCACGATTACCTTGGCGCCCACGCTCTCCAGCAGCTGGCGGGTGAGATCGGGCGAAATGCCCTCCAGCGGGGCGGCATCGAGCACGAGGGCGGCGGTGCGGGCCGCCGCCAGCCGGTCGGAGAGCCAGGCGATGCGATAGTTGGCGATGGTGGGCACCAGCACGGCGATCTCGGCCATGGCCACCACGGCGACGGTCAAGGCGAGGAGCTTGGTGGACAGCCCGAGGCTCCACCGTGCGCCCCTGGGCGCCGGCCGGGTGTCCGGCTGATGGCTCGTCGGCTCCAACATGGCCATGATACGGGGGGAAGGCCCGTCCCGGATCCCCGCGCCCAGCGCGCGAGCGATCGATATTAAGAAATAGGCAACCAATCGGTCACCGGCCAGAGCGACTTGAGATTGAGGTAAACGCCGGGCACAAGCGGGGCCCGGAAAGCCAGGCCTTTGGCCCGGCAGGCGGCCAGCGGCGCGATTGTTCCGGCTGCGGCGTTATTCTTCCTCGCCGAAGCGGTCCGCCACCAGGGTATCGAGGGCCTCGAGCACCGCGGCGGCCTCGTTGCCGGTGGCGGTCACGGTCACGCTGGTGCCGGGGCCGGCGGCCAGCATCATCAGGCCCATGATGGAATTGCCGCCCACCGCCTCGCCGTTGCGACATACGGTCACGTAGGCGTCGAACCGCTCCACCGTCTGCACGAACTTGGCAGAGGCCCGTGCGTGCAGGCCGCGCTTGTTCACGATCGGCAGGGCACGCACCAGGGCCTCGGGGGCGATGGGGCGGCCGCACGCCGCCTCGGGCGACTCGACGTCGTGCAGCTCCGCCTCTTCCGCGTCCGCCCGCGGGACGAAGGCGTCATTTACCGGAGAGGACACGGCTTGCGACATTGATGTATTTCCTACCGGCTTCCTGCGCCACATCGACGGCCTGTTCCAGCGGCAGCTCTCCGCGCACCTTGGCGAGCTTCACCAGCATGGGCAGGTTGATGCCCGCCACCACTTCCACATCCGGCGTGTTCATCACCGAGATGGCGAGATTGGAGGGGGTGCCGCCGAACATGTCGGTGAGGATCACCACCCCGTCGCCGGTGCGCACCCGGTCCACGGCTTCGATGATGTCCTGCCGCCGCCGCTCCATATCGTCCTCGGGACCAATGGTAACGGTAGCCATCTGGGTCTGCGGACCCATGACGTGCTCCAGGGCGGAGCAGAATTCGTCGGCAAGGCGGCCATGTGTGACGAGGACGAGACCGATCATGCTTCCTCCGCCTCCACCACCCTTGGATGAAGGCCTCCCGCGTTGCGGGACGGCCATATTCAGATCGGCTCAAAAATTACGCAAGGGGTGCAACGCACAAAAGCACATTTAATCATCGTGGTCACGCGTTCCGATAATGCAAGCGAGAACCAGTTGCGCCTGGCCCCACTCACCCAAGGGAGTGCGTTTAACTTCAATGCCTTGTAGGACGATCCGCCGGGCCTCGAGGGCCGGCATCCGGGCCGCGTCGGGTGCCGCAAGATCGACCACATGCCGCACTGCGACCATGGGACGATACGGTAGCCGGCGGATGCCGAGGCCCCGCATCTCGATCAAACCGGCAAGCGTGGGGACCGGCCGCGCCACCAGAACACCGTCCTCCGGCGACAGCAGCACCCGGTCGTCGGCCACCAGCTCGGCGGGGGGCAGGCTGCGCGGCGCGTCGAGGATGAGCCGCAGCGCGAGGCTCGACTTGCCCGAGCCGGACGGGCCGCGGATCAGCACCCCGAGGTCGCCGATGGCGATGCAACTGGCGTGGATGCTGGCGGGCGCGTCCACGGCTCAGGCCGTCGGGAGGCGCACGACGAAGCGGGCGCCGGCCACCTGCGGCGTGCCGTCGGCTCCGGTCGTCATGCGATTTTCGGCCCAGATGGTGCCGCCATGAGCCTCGGCGATCTGTCGCGAGATGGAGAGGCCGAGGCCGGAATTCTGCCCGAAGCCCTGGTGCGGCCGGTCCGTATAGAAGCGCTCGAAGATGCGCCCGAGCGCATCGGGGCGAATGCCGGGGCCGTCGTCGTCCACCACGATCTCGGCGCCATCCTTCAGGCGGCGGCAGGTGACGCGCACCGACCCGCCCTTGGGCGAGAAGGAACGGGCGTTGGAGACAAGGTTATCCACAACCTGTCCCAGGCGCGAGGCGTGGCCCGCCACCAGGAAGTCGGCCGGCGCGCCGTGCGCCCGCTCGAAGGTGAGCGAAACGCAGACCCCGTCGTCCTTGCGCACGTCCTGGGCGAGGCCCACCACCATCTCCAGCAATTGCTTGAGATCGACATTCGCCGCCTCCTGCCGCTGCAGTTCGGCATCGAGCCGGCTGGCGTCGGAAATGTCGGAGATGAGGCGATCGAGCCGCTTCACGTCGTGCTGGATCACCTCCATCAGGCGATTGCGCGAGGTGTCGGTCTTGGCCAGCGGCAGCGTCTCCACCGCGCTGCGCAGGGAGGTGAGCGGGTTTTTCAACTCGTGGGCCACGTCCGCGGCAAAGCTCTCGATGGCCTCGATGCGGTTGTAGAGGGCGCCCGTCATGTCGCGCAGGGCGCCGGAGAGATGGCCGATCTCGTCGGAGCGGGCGGTGAAATCGGGGATCTCCACCCGCGACTTGATACGCCGGCGTACCCGTTCCGCCGCCGCCGCGAGCTTGCGCACCGGATCGGCGATGGTGCCGGCGAGCAGCACCGAGAGCAGCACCATCACCACCGCCGCCACCAGGAACACACGCACGATGACGAAGCGCTCGGCCTTCACCGCCGCGTCGATCTCGCCGCTCTGGGTGGACAACAGCAGCACGCCGAGGATGGCGCGGAAGCGCTGGACCGGCACGGCGACGGAAACCACCACCTGCCCGCGCTCGTCCACCCGCACCTCGCTGGCCTTGGCGCCCAGCGCGGCGGAGGCGACCTCGGGGTAATTCTTGCCGGCCTGGGGGCCGAATTCCTTGTAGAGCGGCAGGTCGCCGCGGCCGAACCACAGCTGCACCGCCTGCCAGGCCCGCTCCATGACGCCGGGCTTGGGCTCGTTGGGGGACGGCAGGTCGTAGCGCAGGATCTCGCCGCGCGAATAGAGCGAGCGGGAATCCAGCAAAAGCTGGCCCTCGCGGTCGTAGATGCGGGCGCGGGTGCGGGTCGGCCCCACCAGGCGGCGCAGCACCGGGGCGACGCGCTCGGGATTGATGGGGAATTCCAGCGGCGCAAAGCCGTCGTCGGGGCCGTAGCTCTCCCCCGCCTGCAATTCCAGCAGCCGCTCGGGATCGAGCGTGATGGCATTGGTCTCCACCTGCGCCGAGGAGGCGATGGCGGCGGCGATGATCTCGCCCTGCACCAGCAGGCTCTGGATGCGCGCGTCGATGAGGCCGGAGCGGAACTCCGACAGATAGAGGATGCCCGACACCAGGGCGCACAGCCCGGCGAGGTTGAGCAGCACGATGCGCCGGGTGAGCGATGAGAAGCCCTTGAATGCCACGAAGCGGCGCACGCGCTTCAGCCACGCGATGATACCGCCGCGCGGCTCGCGCCCCCGCTCCGCCCGGCCGCCGGAACCGCCGGGCCCACCCGGTACCATCTCGTCGGCCCGTGCCTCGTCGGTGTGCGCCGTCATGTCGTCCAGAGCCCCCGGCGCGGTGCCGTGGCGCTCACTCCTTGAACCGGTAGCCGACGCCGTACAGGGTCTCGATCATCTCGAAGCTGTCGTCCACCGACTTGAACTTCTTGCGCAGCCGCTTGATGTGGCTGTCGATGGTGCGGTCGTCCACATAGACCTGGTCGTCATAGGCCGCGTCCATGAGCGCGTTGCGGCTCTTGACCACGCCGGGACGTTGGGCCAGCGCCTGCAGGATGAGGAATTCCGTGACCGTGAGGGTCACCGGCTCGCCCTTCCAGGTGCAGGTGTGGCGCTCGGGGTCCATGCGCAGGTTGCCGCGCTCCAGCACCTTGGCGCTGTCGGTCTCGCGCGGGGCGGCACCGTCCTTGGCGCCGACCCGGCGCAGCACGGCCTTCACCCGCTCCACCAGCAGGCGCTGGGAGAACGGCTTCTTGATGAAGTCGTCGGCGCCCATCTTGAGGCCGAACAATTCGTCGATCTCCTCATCCTTGGAGGTGAGGAAGATAACCGGCATGTCGGTCTTCTGGCGCAGGCGGCGCAGCAGTTCCATGCCGTCCATGCGCGGCATCTTGATGTCGAGGATGGCGAGGTCCGGCGGGTTGGTCTTGAATCCGTCCAGGGCCGAGGCGCCATCGGTGTAGGTGTCGATGCGATAGCCTTCCGCCTCCAGTGCGATGGAAACCGAGGTCAGAATGTTGCGGTCGTCGTCGACGAGGGCGATGGTGGGCATGACACCTCTTTTCAGCCGTCTGGATACAGCGGCCTCAACTGCGGCCTTGCGCGAGGGGTGAACCCCGTTCGCGTGGCCGAAATGTGACACACAAGAGTCGACTGCCGCAAAATAGCGGGATTCTCCACTGACGCCAAACGTCACCTTTCAAACGCCGCTCGCCAAACGTCGCCAGCCGTGTTCACCCTGCCTCCCCTGCGGCAGCGCTGCCGCTTGCGCACGGCGAGCCGACCGCCTCATCCTGAACCGGTTTGAAGGGAGCATGGTTTCATGGCCGAATCTGCCGCCGCCACCGTCCGCCGGCTCATCCGCGAAGCGCGCTTCGGCGCGCTGGCGACGCTGGAGGCCGCGGGCGGACCCTATGCCTCGCTGGTGGCCGTCGCCACCGATCCGGAAGGCCGCCCCACCCTGCTCATCTCCCGCCTCGCCCGGCATACCCGCAACATCGCGGGCGATGCGCGGGTCTCCCTGCTGATCTCGGCGGCTGGCGCGATCGACCCGCTGAATGCGCCGCGGGCCAGCCTCATCGGCCGCATCGTGCCGGCGCCGCAGGTCGAGGTGCGCACCCGGTACCTGGCCCGCCACCCCGCCGCGGCCGGCTATGTGGACTTCGCCGACTTCGCCTTCCACGCCATCCATGTGGACGAGGCGCACCTGGTGGAGGGCTTCGGCCGCATCGTGGATGTGCCGGGCGCCGCCCTTCTCACCGACTGGACCGGAGCCGAGGCGCTGGCGGCCGGCGCCGACGGCGTCATCGCCCACATGAATGCCGACCACTCGGATGCGGTCGGCCTCTATGCCACGGCGCTCCTCGGCGCACCCGAGGGGGCGTGGCGCATGGTGGCGGTGGACCCGGAGGGCTGCGAGATTTCCAGCGGCGAGTTGGTCCGGCGGCTAGACTTTTCGCAACGCGTCACTGACCTTGCCGCAGTGCGGCAAGAACTCGTGACCCTCGTCCAGAAGGCGCGGCAGGGAACCGCGGCCTGAACGGCGGCGTTTCTATGGAAACGCCGAACGATACGGTCGAAATGCCGGAGCCGTCCGCATTCAATCGGTTAGAGAGTGCTTCCATCTGCGCGGATCGCATTGTGAAGGTACACGTTTGGCTGTGTTTCTTTTAGCGACATCTCCTTATACGCTGAGGAGGCGCAGCATCACCAAGGACGCAGGATGGCGTCCATGCGCAGCGCAGGGCCGGCTTCAAGCCGGCGGGAACATCAGGAGGACGAGTCCTTGCTCGAAACCGGTCACCGGAACAGCGCCTGCGGCGCCGCCAGCTTCGGTCTGAAACACCTCACCGCGGTTCATTGGAACCTGCTGGAACCCGCGCTCTACGAGCACGCCTTGGCGAACCGGGAAGCCCGCCTGTCCTCCGGCGGCGCGCTGGTGGCGGAGACGGGCGCCCATACCGGCCGCAGCCCCAAGGACAAGTTCGTGGTCCGCGACGCCGACACCGAGGCCGAGGTGTGGTGGGACAACAACGGCGCCATCTCGCCCGAGCAGTTCGAGACGCTCTACCAGGACTTCCTCACCGCGGCCGAGGACAAGACCCTCTACGCCCAGGACCTCTACGGCGGCGCCGATCCCTCCTGCCGCATCAAGGTGCGCGTCTATACCGAGTTCGCCTGGCACTCGGCGTTCATCCGCACCATGCTGCGCCGGCCCGAGCAGGCCGAGCTGGACAGCTTCGTGCCCGAACTCACCATCATCGACTTGCCGTCCTTCAAGGCGGATCCGGCGCGTCACGGGGTACGTTCCGAGACGGTGATCGCGGTGAACTTCACCCGCGGCATCGTGCTGATCGGCAATTCGTCCTACGCGGGCGAGATGAAGAAGTCGGTGTTCACGGCGCTGAACTACATCCTGCCGAAAAAGGGCATCATGCCCATGCACTGCTCGGCGAACGTGGGGGCGGACGGCGACGTCTGCCTGTTCTTCGGCCTGTCCGGCACCGGCAAGACCACCCTCTCCGCCGATCCCAACCGCACCCTCCTGGGCGATGACGAGCACGGCTGGAGCCAGCGCGGCGTCTTCAATTTCGAGGGCGGCTGCTATGCCAAGACCATCCGCCTCTCGGCCGAGGCCGAGCCGGAGATCTTCGCCGCCTCCAACCGCTTCGGCACGGTGCTGGAGAACGTGGTGCTGGACAAGGTCACCCACGTCCCCGACTTCGACGACGGCAGCCTGACCGAGAACACCCGCTCCTGCTATCCCCTGTCGTTCATTCCCAATGCCAGCGCCACCAGCGTCGCGGGCATGCCGAAGAACGTGGTGATGCTCACCTGCGACGCCTTCGGCGTGCTGCCGCCCATCGCCCGGCTGACCCCGGCGCAGGCCATGTATCACTTCCTGTCGGGCTACACCGCCAAGGTGGCCGGCACCGAGAAGGGGGTGAAGGATCCGGAAGCCACCTTCTCCACCTGCTTCGGCGCCCCCTTCATGCCGCGCCACCCCTCGGTCTACGGCAATTTGCTGCGCGACCTCATCGCCGAGCACCAGGTGGACTGCTGGCTGGTGAACACCGGCTGGACCGGCGGCAAGTTCGGCACCGGGCGGCGCATGCCCATCAAGGTCACGCGCACTTTGCTCACCGCGGTGCTGGACGGCTCGCTGAAGGGCGCCTCCTTCCGCACCGATCCCTATTTCGGGTTTGAGGTGCCCACCTCCGTGCCCGGCATCGAGCCGCACGTGCTCTATCCGTCCAAGACCTGGGCGGACAAGGCGGAGTTCGACGCCACCGCGCGCCGGCTGGTGGAGATGTTCCGGGAGAATTTCACAAGGTTCGAGAACCACGTGGATGCCGCCGTGCGCGACGCCCAGCCCCACGTGCGCATCGCCGCGGAATAGGCCCTGAAGCGGGACGGCAGCGTCCCGCCGCTCATTCTCAAAATGCAAAGGCCCGGCGTCATTGCGCCGGGCCTTGTTGTTCAAAGGCTCTTGCGGGCAGTCAGGCGTCGCGGCGGCGCTGCTGGCCCAGGCCCATCTGCTTGGCAAGCTCCGAGCGGGCGGCCGCATAGTTCGGCGCCACCATGGGATAGTCGGCCGGCAGGCCCCACTTCTCACGGTACTGCTCGGGCGTCATGTCGTAGCGGGTGCGCAGGTGGCGCTTCAGGGACTTGAACTTCTTGCCGTCCTCCAGGCAGATGATGAAGTCCGGATGGACGGATTTCTTCACCGCCACGGCGGGCTTCGCCGGCTCGGAGACGGGCTCCTCCTCGCCGCTGGAGAGGCGCTGGAGCGTGCCATAGACCTCATGGATGAGGGACGGCAGATCGGTGAGGGCCACCGTATTGTTGCTGACATAGGCCGAAACGATGTCCGTCGCGAGCTCGATATAGGTGGTCGTATCCGTGGTTTCGCTCATGGGACCTTCTTCGTGGTTGGTTTTCCTGGCATCGAATGGATGAAATTCAAAATGGGTCCGCGCGCCCGACGTCTGGCGGCCAACTGCACGCGCCACAGGATCTTGCGCGCGAAGTTGATCTTGAACTGCGGCAGCTTTGGGCCAGGGTCGAACCTGCATCGGTGGCCATTGAAACCTCCACTGACGCAGCCTCACCGGCGGCGAACCTTGCGCTCCTTCCCCGTTCAGCCGCCCCGCTGCAATCCGACGAAGAAGGTGCTCTATATTTGTTAATTTCGCGACTTCACCTTTGCAACCTGTATTTCGCGAAAACGTTTGCTGTTCTTGTATACATGAGAGTGGACTAAGCTCCCGGCCGTGATGGGCCGCGGGGCCTCGCGACCTGCAAGGCCATCCGCCTCCAAAAAGGCCCGGCCGCACGCGCCACCGCCTTGCCGTTGCCACCTCGAATGCCTACCTCTCATGAAAATCGAACCAGGGGTCTCTCATGCCCAATCCTGCCCCGTCTCCCGCCGCCCCATCTCCCACCGCCCACGGCGACAGCGATGCCAAGGTGGTGAAAAGCGAGAGCGAATGGCGCTCCTGCCTGACGCCCGAGCAGTTTCGAATCACCCGTGAGCACGGCACCGAGCGCGCCTTCACCGGCCCCTACTGGGACGAGAAGCGGGCGGGCCTCTATTCCTGCGTCGCCTGCGGAACCCCCCTGTTCCGCTCCGAAGCCAAGTATGATTCGGGTACCGGCTGGCCGAGCTTCTTTTCTCCGGTCTCCCCCGATGCGGTGGTGACGCACGAAGATACCTCCCACGGCATGCGCCGCATAGAGGTGCGCTGCGCCAGCTGCGAGAGCCACCTGGGCCACGTCTTTCCGGACGGACCGGCCCCCACGGGCCTGCGCTTCTGCCTGAACGGCACCGCCCTCAAGCTTGCGCCCGACGACGGAGACACCCGTGGCGCCTGAGCCGCCGCGCGCGCCGCGCCGACCGAGTGAGCGCACTGTCCAAGGCGTGACCCTCACCGACGACTATGCTTGGCTGCGCGCCGAAAACTGGCGCGCCGTCATGCGTGACCCGTCCGTGCTGGACGCAGACATCCGCACCTACCTGGAGGCGGAGAACGCCTTCGCCGAGGCCTATTTCGCCCCCATGGGCGAGGCCAAGGCCGCCCTCGTCGCCGAGATGCGCGGGCGCATCAAAGAGGATGATTCCTCCGTTCCCGCACCGGATGGGTCATTTGCCTATTTCTCCCGGCACCGGGAGGGCGGCCAGCATCCGCTCTATTGCCGCAAGCCCCTGCCTGACGGTCCCGAGGCCATCCTGCTGGACGGCGACAAGGAGGCCGAAGGCAAGGCCTATTTCCATTTCGGCCATTGGCGCCACACCAGCGACCACGCCCGCCTCGCCTTCGCGGCGGACACCTCGGGCTCGGAGCTTTACGCCATCCACATCCGCGACCTGTCGAGCGGTGTCGACCTGCCCGACGTGATCGAGGAGACCACCGGCGACCTGCTCTGGAGCGCCGACGGGACCGTGCTTTATTACATTCGCCGCGATGCCGAGCACCGGCCGTCGAAGGTGTTCCGCCACGTCCTGGGCACCGATCCGGCCGCCGACACCCTCATCTATGACGAGCCGGACAAGGGCTTCTTCGTCTCGCTCGGCGAAACCCAGTCCCACCGCTACGGCCTCATCGCCTGCGGCGACCACGACACCTCGGAGGTCCACCTGCTGGACCTTGCCGAGCCGGCTCCCCTGCCCCGCTGCATCGCCCCGCGCGAGGCCGGCGTGCGCTACGAGGTGGAGCACCACCCAAGCCTCGCCGGCACCGACAGCCTGATCCTCCTCACCAACGCGGACGGGGCGGAGGATTTCAAGATCGTCACGGCCCCCACCGCCACACCGGACCGCGCCCACTGGCGCGATCTCGTGCCCCACCGCGCCGGGCGGATGATCCTGAGCCACACCGTCTTCGCCGGCCACATGGCCCGGCTGGAGCGGGAGGCGGGGCTGCCGCGCATCATCATTCGCGACCTCGTTTCCGGGGACGAGCACGCCATTGCCTTCGACGAAGAGGCCTATGCGCTGGGGCTTCACCCCGGCTTCGGCTTCGACACCAGCGCGGTGCGCTTCACCTACGCCTCCATGACCACCCCGTCCGAGGTGTGGGACTATGACATGGCGAGCCGCCGCCGGGAGATGCTGAAGCGCCAGGAAGTCCCCTCCGGCCATGATCCGGCGGACTATGTGACCCGGCGCCTCTATGCCTCCGCACCGGACGGGGAAAGCGTCCCGGTCTCCCTGCTCTACCGCAAGGGAACTCCGCTGGACGGTTCCGCCCCGCTCCTGCTCTATGGCTATGGCGCCTACGGCATCACCATTCCGGCGGGCTTCTCCACCAGCCGCCTGTCGCTGGTGGATCGCGGCTTCATCTATGCCATCGCCCATGTGCGCGGCGGCACGGACAAGGGCTGGCGCTGGTACGCCGACGGCAAGCTTTCGGGGAAGACCAACACCTTCACCGACTTCATCGCCTGCGCCGAGCATCTGGTGGCCGAGGGCTTCACCAGGCCCGACCGCATCGTCGCCCAGGGCGGGTCGGCGGGGGGCATGCTGATGGGGGCGGTGGCCAACCTGCGGCCGGACCTGTTCGCCGGCATCGTGGCCGAGGTCCCGTTCGTGGACGTGCTCACCACCATGCTGGACGACACCCTGCCACTGACCCCGCCCGAATGGCCCGAATGGGGCAATCCCATCACCGACGAGGCGGCGTTCCGGCGCATCCTGGCCTATTCGCCCGTGGATAACGTGCGGCCCCAGGCCTATCCCTCCATCTTCGCCCTCGCCGGGCTGACCGATCCCCGCGTCACCTATTGGGAGCCGGCGAAATGGGTCGCGCGGCTGCGGGCGGCGGACACCGGCGGGCGGCCCATCCTGCTGCGCACCAACATGGATGCGGGGCATGGCGGCGCCGCGGGGCGATTCGACAAGCTGGACGAGGTTGCGCTCGTCTATCTGTTCGCCTTGAAGACGGTGGGCCACGCAACCTGAGGATGCCGGGGCATGGTGCCGGCCCGGATTGCACGACGATCCGGGCGGTAAACCGGCCTCTTTCCTTGATGTTGGCGGCGACTTCGGCGTTCTGGCCGGGGACTGAAGATCGCTCCGGACGACGGAAGCCTGCCCCGGCGGCATTTGCGCCGGGCGCAGCTTCCGGTTATCCAGAGCGCGCTCGATTGGGGGAATGCGAGAGAGGGGCGGCTCCGCGCATTGAGGCACGCTTTGATGGGCCGTCTGGATCGTTACATTTTCTCGACCGCCGCGGTGGCGTTCCTGGGCGTCGTGGTGGTGCTCGCCGGCATGATCTGGGCGACGCAGGCCCTGCGCCAGCTCGACCTCGTCACCAGCCAGGGCCAGACCATCATTGCGTTCGTCGCCATCACCAGCCTCACCATGCCCACGCTGGTGCTGGTGATCGCCCCGGCGGCTTTGTTCATCGCCACCGCCTACACCCTGCTCAAGCTCAACGGCGACAGCGAGATCGTGGTGATGGCCTCCGCCGGCATGGGCCCATGGCGGCTGCTGCGGCCGCTCATCGTCCTTGCCTTGCTCGTCTCGGCCTTCTGCGCGCTGCTCGCCATCAAGGTGGTGCCGGCCAGCCTTGCCACCTTCCGCGAGCAGGTCACCAAGGTGCGCGCGGACGTGGTGTCCTTCGTCGCCCAGCCGGGACGGTTCGTGAACCTGTCGCAGGGCCTCGTCTTCCATGTGCGCGAGCGCGCGCCCAACGGAGTGATGCGCGGCATCTTCATCAACGACGCGCGCGATGACGGTGTCTCCACCTACCTCGCCGACCGCGGCCAGATCATCGAGAGCGACGCCGGTATCTTCCTGGTACTGGAAAGCGGCTCCATCCAGCGCCGCGGCGGCGCGGCCAAGGATGCCGAGAAGGACGCGAACCAAGGGAGCGAGGCGAACAAGGACACCAGCAAGGACAAGGGCAAGTCGTCCAATTCCTCGGTGGTGGAATTCCAGCGCTACGCCTTCGACCTGTCGTCCCTCGCGCCCAATTCCCAGGGCCAGGACGTGAAGCCCATGGAGCGGCCCCTGTCCTATGTGCTGAACCCGCCGCAGGACGACCTCTACCTGCGCTTCTTCCCCGGCCGCTACCGGGAGGAGCTGCACAAGCGCCTGTCCGCCGGGCTCTATCCCATGGCCTTCTTCGCCATTGCCGCCGCCGCGCTGGCCAGTCCCCGCACCACCCGCCAGAGCCAGGTCGCGGCGCTCGGCGCCATCATCCCGGCCATGGGCCTGGTGCAGATCGGCAATTTCGCCATCGCCGGCCAGTTGAAGACCCAGGCCTGGGCGGTGCCGCTCATCTATCTTCTGCCCATCGTCACCGTGGCCCTCTGCGCCATGGTGGTCCAGGGCTGGATCCGCCTCTCCCCGCCGGCGGCTCTGGTCGCCCTGGCGGATTGGCTGAAGCAGCGCTTCACGCGGCGCGCGGCGGCCTGAGCCCCATGATCGGACGCATTCTCGGCTTCTATTTCGCGCGGCGGTTCGCGAGCGCGGTGGTGCTCATCTTCCTGTCCTGCGTCACGCTCATCGTGCTCGTGGACTTCCTGGAGATGGCGCGCCGTACCGCCGACCGCGAGCAGGTGACGGTGGGCCTGCTCGCCCTCGTCACCCTCTACCGCGCCCCCTCCTTCACCGAGCAGCTCATGCCGTTCGCGGTGCTGTTCGGCGCCATCTCCACCTTCGTCCTGCTGTCGCGGCGGCTGGAGCTGGTGGTGGCGCGGGCGGTGGGGCTCTCGGTCTGGCAGTTCATCACGCCGCCGGTGCTGGTGGCGTTCCTCATCGGGATCTTCTCCACCACCGTGTTCAACCCCGTCTCCGCCGACTTCAAGGAGCGCGCGAACCAGATCGAGGGCGAGATCTTCGGCTCCTCCTCGTCGGGCCTCCTGCCCCAGGGCAAGAAGGAGTTCTGGGTGCGCCAGCAGAGCGTGGACGGCCAGTCCATCATCCAGGCCCAGGCCACCCGCCAGGGCGGGCGGGCGCTGTCCGGCGTGGTGGTGTTCGAGTTCGACAAGGCCGACCGTCTCGTGGAGCGTGTGGAAGCCCGATCTGCAACCTTGGGAGATGGTGCATGGATTCTTACCGACGCCAAGGTGCTGGTTCCGGGCCTCGATCACCAGCGCTATGATACCTACGTCATCGCCACGAATCTCGACCCCAAGCAGATCCAGGAGTCGCTGATCGCCCCGGAAACCGTGTCGTTTTGGCAACTTCCCGCGGCCATCCGCAGTGCAGAACAATCCGGCTTCGGCGCCGAAAGATACCGCCTTCAGCTCCAGAGTCTTCTGGCGCGGCCGTTTCTCCTGGTGGCAATGGTACTCATTGCCGCGGTGGTGGGGCTGCGGGTGTTCCGCTTCGGCGGGGTGGGACAGACGATTCTCGGTGGCGTGCTGGCGGGCTTTCTGCTTTATGTGGGGACCAAGCTCGCTGAGGATCTCGGCGAGGCGGGTTTCGTTCATCCCGTTGCTGCAGCATGGTTTCCTGCGGTGACCGGGATTCTTCTGGGGGTCCTCATTCTGTTGCATCGGGAGGACGGATGACGGTCGGGCTTCCCCCCGCCGTAGGCAGCATCACCGGGGACCGGCGCCGCACTTCGCGCCGGACGGGGATGCTTGCGTCCGCGGCGAGCCTCTTCCTGATGGCAGCGAGCCTCCTCGCCACCGCTCCCGCGGTTGCGCAGACGCAGAGCGGCCAGCAGCCCAACATCACCTCCAGCGCGCTCGGCTCGGGCTTTTCCGGCACGCGCAAGCTCGACCCGAACCAGAAGATGCTGGTGACGGCCGACCAGCTCGAATACGACTACCAGAAGGAAACGGTCTCCGCCGTCGGCACGGTCCAGATCTATTATGACGGCTCGACCCTGGAGGCGAACCGGGTGGTGCTCGACCGCAAGGCGAACACCCTGTTCGCCCAGGGCAACGTCCGGCTGAAGGACAAGGACGGCAAGATCGTCACCGCCGACAACCTGGAGCTGACGCAGGACTTCAAGCAGGGCTTCATCGATTCCCTGCGCCTCGACACCCCGGACAAGACCCACTTCGCCGCCACCCGCGCCGACCGCACGGACGGCAACGTGACCGTGTTCCAGAACGGCGTCTACACCGCCTGCGAACCGTGCAAGGACGACCCGAGCAAGCCTCCGCTGTGGCAGATCAAGGCCAAGAAGATCGTCCACAACGAAGACGAGAAGATGATCTACTACCAGGATGCCTGGGTAGAGTTCTTCGGGTTTCCGGTTGCTTATTTCCCGTACCTGTCGTCGCCCGACCCCACGGTGAAGCGCAAGACCGGCTTCCTCATTCCGGAATTCTTCTCGTCGAGCCAGATCGGCTATGGCGTCGGCACGCCGTTCTTCTGGAACATCGCGCCCGACCGCGACCTGACCCTGACGCCCGCCTTCACCACCAAGCAGGGCGTGCTGATGCAGGGCGAGTGGCGCCAGCGCCTGATGAACGGCGCCTACACCATCCGCGCCGCGGGCATCCTGCAGCAGGACAAGGACGCCTTCACCACCACCTCCAACGGGGTGACCGAATATCTGCCGGGCTATCGCGACAACCGCGGCGCCATCCAGAGCACGGGCGCGTTCGCGCTGAACAAGTTCTGGACCTTCGGCTGGGATGGCACGCTGGTCTCCGACCGCACCTTCCTGCAGGACTACAACCTGATCAGCGACGGGGTCACCACCAAGACCTCCACCGTCTACCTCACCGGCCAGGGCGACCGCTCCTTCTTCGACGTGCGCGGGCTTTATTTCCTCGGCCTGTCGGTGACCGACAACCAGGACATCCAGCCCATCGTCGGCACGCTCAATTACAACAAGGTGTTCGATAAGCCCCTGTGGGGCGGTGAATCCGGCATCAAGGTCAACCTCACCAGCCTGACCCGCCAGGAGGCCGACTTTATCGGCACCTCGGCGCTCACCTCCAACATCGGCGCCGTGGGTATCCCCACCGGCTCCTGCGCGCTCATGAACCCCAATCCGGAGCAGTGCCTGCTGCGCGGCGCGCCGGGCGACTACACGCGCCTGTCGGCGGAGCTGTACTGGAAGAAGGCCATCACCGATCCGATGGGCCAGATCTGGACGCCGTTCGTGACCGCGCGGGTGGACGTCGCCTCCGTGGACACCGGCTACCTGCCCTACAGCTACATGTATGGCGCCACCCTGCCGGGCCAGAACCCGCTCCAGTCCGGCGCCGACGACCTGATCCGCGGCATGCCGGCGGTGGGCCTCGACTATAAGTATCCCTTCATCTCCGCCGAGAGCTGGGGCACCCAGACCATCGAGCCGCGGGCCCAGGTCATCATTCGGCCCAACGAGACCGACATCGGCAAGTTCCCGAACGAGGATGCCCAGAGCCTGGTGTTCGACGACACCAACCTGTTCGAGGTGAACAAATATTCGGGCTACGACCGGGTCGAGGGCGGCAGCCGCCTCAATCTCGGCGTGACCTACACCGCCGCCATCAACGGCGCCGGCCTTGTCACCGCCATGGTCGGCCAGTCCTACAACCTGTTCGGCCGGAACTCGTTCGCCTATGGCGACATGGCCAATACCGGCCTTGAGTCGGGCCTCGAGACCACGGCGTCAGACTACATCGCCAAGTTCGGCTACTCGCCCACCAAGTATCTCGAATTCGTGACCCGCTTCCGGTTCGACAACGACAACCTCTCCATGCAGCGCTTCGAGCTGCAGGGGCGGGCGGAGCTGGACCGGTTCAACGTGGCCGTCACCTACGGCCGCTACGAGGCCCAGCCGCTGCTGGGCTATTACGACAAGCGCGAGGGCATCTACACCAACGCCTCGTACAAGCTGAACGACAATTGGGCCATCCGTGGCGCGGTGCGCTACGATTTCGCCGCCGGCGAGTTCGACTACACGCTGGTGGGCCTGAGCTATATCGACGATTGCTTCACCCTCGCCCTCAACTACGTCACCGACTACACCCTGAACGGCCCCAACGCGGCGCCGGTGAACAAGGTGATGTTCCGCATCGGGCTGAGAACGCTTGGCGAGGGCGGGTTCTCCACCTCGTTCGGCTCCAGCAGCGAAACCAACCAGTGAGGCGGCGCGCCGGCTGAGCCGGCCGCAGCCTGGGCTGTGGTCCGCCAGTCGGGCCGCAATGCCGCCACAGGAAGGGGACACAAGTCGCCGTCTGACCTTCGGACAGGACCATGCTGCTTCGTCATTTTTTCCTCACAGCCCTTGCGCTGGCCTTCCTCGCCCTCGGCACCGGCGCGCCCGCACAGGCCCAGCAGATCATCGTGATGGTGAACGGGGATCCCATCACCACGTTTGACGTGTCGCAGCGCCAGCTGATGCACCAGATGATCGAGCGCAAGAGCGTGACAGCGCAGCAGGCCCTCGAAGACCTCATCGACGAGCGCATCAAGATCCAGCAAGCCATCCGCCTCAAGATGGAGGTGGAGCAGAAGGACGTGGATCGCCTGTACGCGTCCGTGGCCGAGCGGTCCGGCCGCACCGCCGAGCAGCTCAGCGAAGGCTTCAAGCAGCAGGGCCTCAACGATCGCACCTTCAAGCAGAAGCTGTTCGCCGATTATGTCTGGGGCCAATATGTGCGCGCCCGCTCGGGCACGGTGAACGTGCGCGACGCGGACGTGGTCGCCGCCCTGCAGAAGCGCGGCGAGACCCAGATGATCGCCACCGAATACACGCTCATGCCCATCGTCTTCGTGGTGCCGCGCACCGCCGCCAACTACGGCGCGCGTCTCGCCGAGGCCAATGCCCTGCGCGGCCGCTTCACCGACTGCGATGCAGGTGCGGAAACGGTGAAGTCGTTGAAGGAGGTGGTGGTGCGCCCCAAGGTGACGCGCCTGTCCTCCGAGATGCCGCCCCAGCTCCGTCAGATCCTCGACAAGACCGAGATCGGCCGTCTCACCCCACCGGAAGTGGCCCAGTCGGGGGTCGAGACCTTTGCCGTCTGCGGCAAGCGCGAAGTGCGCGGCGAGAGCTCGCAGAAGAAGGAAATCAAGGACGAGCTGTCCAACGCCCAGTTCACCGCCGAATCCAAGAAGTTCATGGCGGAGCTGAGGAAGCAGTCGCTGATCGAGTACCGCCGCCGCTGAAGCGCTTACGGGTTGCAATCCCGGGCCTTCGATCCGACCTTGATAGCCATTGGGGCGGCTCCGGCGAGCCGGCCCTTCCGCCGTTCAACGCGTTTTCATGACGCAAAACCGGTTTCAACTTTTGCGGAAAACGCTGTGATGGTCGCGCCCGCCCCCCTCGTCCTTTCCCTCGGCGATCCCGCCGGCATCGGCCCCGACATCACGCTCAAGGCCTGGGCGCAGCGCCGGGACCTGGGCCTGCCCGCCTTCCTCGTCGCTGGCGATTCCGGAGCGCTGAAAGCCCGCGCACACCAACTCGGCCTTACCGTGCCGCTGGCCGAGACCGGTCCGGAAGACGCCGCCGGCCGCTTCGCCGAGGCGCTGCCGGTGATGCCCGCAGGTCCCGCCTCCACCGCTTCGTCCGGCAAGCCCGATGCCTCCAGCGCGCCCTGCGTGGTGGCAAGCCTTGAGGCGGCCCTCGGCCTCGTCCAGGCCGGCCGCGCGGCGGCGCTGGTCACCAATCCGCTGGCGAAGTCGGTCATGTATGCGGGCGGCTTTCCCTTTCCCGGCCACACCGAGTTCCTGGCCGCCCGCGCCGCGCGCCCCGGCCGTCCCGCGCCCCATCCGGTGATGATGATCTGGTCGGAGCAGCTGGCCGTGGTGCCGGCCACCATCCACCTGCCCTATGCGGACGTGCCCGGCCATCTCACCGTCGAGCTGCTGGTGGAGACCGGCCGCATCGTCGCCGGCGACATGGCCCGGCGCTTCGGCCTCGCCCGGCCTCGCCTCGTGTTCTGCGGCCTCAACCCCCATGCGGGCGAGGAGGGCACCCTCGGCACCGAGGACGAGGCCATCGTGCGCCCCGCGGTGGACGCCCTCAAGCGCGAGGGCATCGACGCCCGCGGGCCGCTTCCCGCCGACACCCTGTTCCACCCCGAGGCGCGGGCCGGCTACGACGTGGCGGTGGGCATGTATCACGACCAGGTGCTGATCCCGGCCAAGACCCTGGCCTTCCACGACGGGGTGAACGTGACCCTGGGCCTGCCGTTCATCCGCACCTCGCCCGATCACGGCACCGCCTTCGACATCGCCGGAACCGGCCGCGCCAACCCCTCCAGCCTGGTGGCGGCGCTCCGGCTCGCCCGCCGCCTCGCGGATGCAGAATCAGCCCTTGCCGTACGCGAAGGCCACCGCGCGGCAATCCCCGCGTGAGCGCCCTCGACGACCTGCCGCCGCTGCGCGACGTCATCCGGCGGCACGGCCTCTCGGCACAGAAATCGCTGGGCCAGAACTTCCTTCTGGACCTGAACCTCACCGGCCGCATCGCCCGCGCCTCCGGCCCCCTTGAAGGGGCGACCGTGGTGGAGGTGGGTCCCGGGCCGGGCGGGCTGACGCGGGCGCTGCTGGCCCTGGGCGCCCGGCGCGTCATCGCCATCGAGCGCGATCAGCGCTGCCTGGATGCCCTGGCCGAAGTCAGCGACCATTATCCCGGCCGGCTGGAGGTGATCTCCGGCGACGCCCTGAAGGTGGACGTGCGCCCCCTCGTGGGCGACGGCGAGGTGCGGGTGGTGGCGAACCTGCCCTACAATATCGCGACGCTGCTGCTCATCGGCTGGCTCTCCACCGATCCCTGGCCGCCCTGGTTCTCCTCCCTCACCCTCATGTTCCAGAAGGAGGTGGCGGAGCGCATCGTGGCCGCGCCGGGCTCGAAGGCCTATGGCCGGCTCGCGGTGCTGGCGGGCTGGCGGACCACGGCGCGCATCGCCTTCGATGTGGCCCCCTCCGCCTTCGTGCCGCCGCCGAAGGTGACCTCCTCCGTGGTGCATCTGGTGCCGCGGGCGGAGCCCCTGCCCTGCGCCCTCTCGGCCTTGGAGAAGGTGACCGAAGCCGCCTTCGGCCAGCGCCGCAAGATGCTGCGCCAGAGCCTGAAATCCCTTGGCGTGGACACCGCCGCCCTGCTCGCCGCCACCGGCGTCGAGGAGACGGCGCGGGCCGAGGAGATCGATGTGGACGGCTTCGTCCGGCTGGCGAATGTGTTCGCGCAGCTAAAGGCGGGCGCGGCGGCGTGATAGCTCAACGCCGTGCAAAGGCGGGACGAATCTCTGTTGTCGGTGCTACACGCATAGGATGCGTCTCCCTTTGGCCGCCCATCCAATGTTTGAGCCCCTTCTCGATCGCGTGCCGACGGACATCGACCTCGAAGCGGAGGGATGCGATTATTCAGCCGTCGTACCCATAGCGCGTTGCCTGCAGACGGATCGCGTCGTTTCCATCGAATGTGCGCTGGATTATACGACCAATACTCATGAGGCGCCGGCGAGCAGGTGGTTCCACGAATTTTCGTTTTCGATCACCTGTACGCCATTGGATGGCGGCGAGCTCCCATTCTCCACGCAGGACCCGCAAACCGCGCGGCGTTATATTCCGGCCTCCATAAGGCCACTTGTCATGCCTATTGTCGTCCAGAGCTGCACGGTACTCATTCAGCGCGTTCGGCCGAGATCCCTTTATAGGGTGACGAAAATGCGTCGCCCGACGACGAAGGCGCTGGTCAAGCACCAACTCATCACATCCCGGTTGCGCGAACTGGGGTACACCCTCTACGAGTCGGGAACAGACCCGTACGGCCGGACTTATTGGCTCATGGCTTTGGTATGAAATCAGGCCTGCACAAGCGTCACGTTTGACACCGGGCGTTGTGTGTGAATAATCACACACTTAATTAGGAGTAGGTGTTATGGCTCTCGCTCTGAAGTCCAAGGATGCGGATTGCTACGTCAGCAATCGCGTGTTCGACGGCGTTCGAGCCAAGGACGCCGAAGCTGCGGCCAAGCATGTTGCCCGCGTCAAGCGTCTGCTCGCAGGCACGTCCGGTGAGGATGCACCAGTTCAAACCGATGTCGCTGGTGCACGAGCGGCCGTATTGCGTCCTCGCTGATCGCCTTTTGAGCTGATCGACATTCAGATCTGGACCAACGCGCCGCGCACCTGCGGCGCGTTTTTTTATGCCCCCTACTCCGCCGCCTCCACCCGCGCCGGATCGTAATTGAGGATGGGGGCGAGCCACTTCTCGGCCTCCTCCACGCTCCAGCCCTTGCGGGCGGCGTAGTCCTCCACCTGGTCGCGCTCGATGCGGCCGACGCCGAAATAGGCGCTCTCGGGGTGGGCGAAATACAGCCCCGACACCGCCGCTCCCGGCCACATGGCGAAGCTCTCCGTCAGCTGGATGCCCGCCTTGTGGGTGGCGTCGAGCAGGCGGAAAATCGTCGCCTTTTCCGTGTGGTCGGGCTGGGCCGGATAGCCGGGCGCGGGGCGGATGCCGCGATAGCGCTCGGCGATGAGGTCGTCGTTGGCCAGCGCCTCGTCCGCCGCATAGCCCCAAAGCCCGGTGCGCACCAGATGGTGCAGGCGCTCGGCGAAGGCCTCGGCGAGGCGGTCGCACAGGGCCTTGAGCAGAATGGCGGAATAATCGTCGTTGGCCGCCTTGAAGGCCGCCACCCGCTCCTCCTCGCCTATGCCGGTGGTCACCGCGAAGCCGCCCACATAGTCGGCGACCCCGGTCTCCAGCGGCGCGACGAAGTCCGAAAGCGCCAGGTTGAAGCGCCCGTCCCGCTTGGCGAGCTGCTGGCGCAGGGTGTGGAGGGTGGCGAGCGGCGTCTTGCGGGTGTCGTCGCGGAACAGGACGATGTCGTCGCCCATGGCGTTGGCGGGCCAGAAGCCCACCACGGCGCGGGCGCTCACCCACTTCTCCTCGACCATCTTCTCCAGCATCGCCTGAGCGTCGGAAAACAGCGCGCGGGCCGGCTCGCCCACCACAGGGTCCTCAAGGATGGCCGGGTATCGTCCGGTCAGTTCCCAGGACTGGAAGAAGGGCGTCCAGTCGATGAAGGGCACAAGGTCCGCGAGGTCGTGGTCCTCGAACACCTGGGTGCCGAGGAAGCCGGGCCGGGGTGCCTCATAGGCGGAGAAGTCCAGCTTCAAGCCGTTCTCCCGCGCCTTGGCGAGGGGCACGCGCTGCTTGTTGGCGTCCGCCCGCGCATGGGCCTCGGCGAGCTTCTTGTACTCAGCACGGATGTCGGCCACATAGGCCCCGCGCGTCTCCTGATTGAGCAGGTTGGAAACCACGCCCACCGCCCGGCTGGCATCGGTGACATAGACCGCCTGCCCGCGCTCGTAGCGGGGCGAGATCTTCACTGCGGTATGGACGCGCGAGGTGGTGGCCCCGCCGATGAGCAGCGGCAGGGAAAAGCCCTCGCGCTCCATCTCGGCGGCCACATTCACCATCTCGTCCAGAGACGGGGTGATGAGGCCGCTAAGGCCGATCACGTCCACCTTCTGCGCCTTGGCGGTTTCGAGGATCTTGGCCATGGGCACCATGACGCCGAGGTCGATGACCTCGTAATTGTTGCACTGGAGCACGACGCCCACGATGTTCTTGCCGATGTCGTGCACGTCGCCCTTCACGGTCGCCATCAGCACCTTGCCGGCGGCCGAGGCGGAGGTGACGCCCATCTCCGCCTTTTCCGTCTCCATGAAGGGCATGAGATAGGCCACCGCCTGCTTCATCACGCGGGCGGACTTCACCACCTGGGGCAGGAACATCTTGCCGGCGCCGAACAGGTCGCCCACCACGTTCATGCCCGCCATCAGCGGACCCTCGATGACGTGGAGCGGGCGGGCGACGGATTGGCGCGCCTCCTCGGTGTCCACCTCCACGAAGTCGGTGATGCCGTTGACGAGGGCATGGGCGAGGCGCTTGTCCACCGGCCAGGTGCGCCAGGCGAGATCCGCCTCCTTCTTCTCCTTGCCGGCCGTGCCCTTGAAGCCTTCCGCGATCTCCAAAAGGCGCTCGGTGGCATCGGGACGGCGGTTCAGCACCACGTCCTCGCAGGCCTCGCGCAGGCCGGGCTCGATCTCGTCATAGACGGCGAGCTGGCCGGCATTGACGATGCCCATGTCCATACCCGCCTGGATGGCGTGATAGAGGAACACCGCGTGCATGGCCTCGCGCACCGGCTCGTTGCCGCGGAACGAGAACGACAGGTTGGAGACGCCGCCCGACACGTGCGCGTGGGGCAGGTTCTGCCGGATCCAGCGGGTCGCCTCAATGAAGGCGACGCCATAGCCGGAATGCTCCTCGATGCCGGTGGCCACCGCGAAGATGTTGGGATCGAAGATGATGTCTTCCGGCGGGAAGCCCAGCTCTTCCGTGAGGATGCGATAGGCCCGGGCACAGATCTGGGTCTTGCGCTCGAAGCTGTCGGCCTGGCCCTCCTCGTCGAAGGCCATCACCACCACGGCGGCGCCATAGGAGCGCACCAGCCGCGCCTTCTCGCGGAAGGCGTCCTCGCCCTCCTTCATGGAGATGGAATTGACGATGCCCTTGCCCTGGAGGCGCTTCAGCCCCTGCTCGATGATCTCCCACTTGGAACTATCCACCATCACCGGCACCTTGGCGATGTCCGGCTCGGCGGCGACGAGATTGAGGAAGGTGATCATGGCCGCCTCGCTGTCGAGGAGGCCTTCGTCCATGTTGATGTCGATGACCTGGGCGCCGCTCTCCACCTGGTCGCGCGCCACCGCGAGGGCCGCGGCGAAGTCGCCGTTGGTGACGAGCTTGCGGAAGCGGGCGGAGCCGGTGACGTTGGTGCGCTCGCCCACGTTCACGAAGGGAATTTGCGGCGTCAGCTCGAACGGCTCGAGGCCGGCGAGGCGCAGGCGCGGCTCGATCTGCGGCACCATGCGCGGCGCCTTGCCCTTCACGGCTTCCGCGATGGCGCGGATGTGGGCGGGCGTGGTGCCGCAGCAGCCGCCCACGATGTTCACGAGACCGGAGACGGCGAACTCGCCCACCAGTTCCGCCATGGCCTGCGGGCTCTCGTCATACATGCCGAATTCGTTGGGCAGGCCGGCATTGGGATAGGCACACACCAGCGTGTCCGCCACCCGGCCGATCTCGGCCACATGGGCGCGCATCTCCCGCGCTCCCAGCGCGCAATTGAGGCCGATGGAGAACGGCCGGGCGTGCTGGAGCGAATACCAGAAGGCGGCGGGCGTCTGGCCCGACAAGGTGCGGCCGGACAGGTCGGTGATGGTGCCGGAGATCATCACCGGCAGGCGGGTACCGCGCTCGGCGAACAGCTGCTCGATGGCGAAGATGGCCGCCTTCGCGTTCAGCGTGTCGAAGATGGTCTCCACCAGCAGGATGTCCGCCCCGCCGTCGACCAAGCCGCGTGCCTGCTCGTGATAGGCGCGGGCGAGGTCGTCGAAGGTCACGGCGCGGAAGCCGGGGTCGTTCACGTCAGGCGAAATGGAGGCGGTGCGGTTGGTTGGGCCGAAGGCGCCGGCGACGAAGCGCGGGCGGCCGTCCTCGGCCTGGGCGATGTCACCGGCCTCCCGGGCAAGGCGCGCGCTCTCGAAATTCAGCTCGTAGACCAGCTCTTCCATGCCGTAGTCGGCCTGGGCGATGGAGGTGCCGGAGAAGGTGTTGGTCTCCACCATGTCCGCGCCGGCGCGGAAATATTCAAGGTGGATGGCCCGCACCGCGTCGGGCTGGGTGAGACTGAGAAGGTCGTTGTTGCCCTTCACGTCGCGCGGCCAATCGGCAAATCGCGCCCCGCGATAGCCGGCCTCGTCCAGCTTCAGCCCCTGGATCATGGTGCCCATGGCGCCGTCGAGCACGAGAATGCGCTCGGACGCGGCCTTGGCGAGGGCTGAGAAGGTGTCGGCGGCGCGGGTTTCGGTCATGGCTGAAGTTCTCGGGCTCGGGGCTTGGGACAGCCTCGGTGAAACAGATGGGCGTCCGTCGCCGGACGAAAACACGACATCGTCGCCAATTTTGCCGGCGCCGATGGGAATGTGGCTCCCTCTCCCTCCCCCGCAAGCGGGAGAGGGCTTTTAGCGCTCAGACGGCGACAGCTTTTGGCGCATCCGCCAGCACGCCCGCCGCCTTGGGCCGCAGGCCCAGCAGGTGGCAGATGGCGTAGACCAGGTCGGCGCGGTTCAGCGTATAGAAATGGATATCGGTGACGCCGCGATCAACGAGGTCCGTCACCTGCTCAGCGGCCACGGCGGCGGCGATGAGCTTGCGCGTCTCCACGTCGTCGTCGAGCCCCTCGAACCGCCGCAGCAGCCAGGCCGGCACGCTGGCGCCAGTGCGGGTGGCGAAGCTGGAGGCCTGCTTGAAGTTGGTCACCGGCAGGATGCCGGGCACGATGGGAATGTCGATGCCCCGCGCCCGCACCTTGTCCAGATAGCGGAAATACACGTCGTTCTCGAAGAAGAACTGGGTGATGGCGCGGGTAGCGCCCGCATCCACCTTGGCTTTGAGCACATCGATGTCGGCATCGAGGCTGGCGCTCTCGGGGTGCTTTTCGGGATAGGCGGACACCGACACCTCGAAATCGCCCAGGCGCTTGATGCCGGCCACCAGGTCATTGGCATAGGCATAGCCGCCGGGATGGGGCTCGTAGGCCGTGCCCACTCCGGTCACCGGATCGCCGCGCAGAGCCACGATATGTTTCACGCCCGCCTCGCCATAGGCGCGCACCACGGCGTCGATCTCGTCCCGGGTCGCGGCCACGCAGGTGAGGTGGGCGGCGGGGGCAAGGTCGGTCTCCTTGGCGATGCGCTCCACGGTGGCGTGGGTGCGCTCGCGGGTGGAGCCGCCGGCGCCGTAGGTGACCGAGACGAAATCGGGCGACAGCGGCGCGAGGCGGGCAATGGACGACCACAGGGTCTTTTCCATCTCCGGCGACTTCGGCGGGAAGAACTCGAAGGAGACCTTCACCGGCGGCCGGTCCATCTCCCGGCTCGCCCGGACCGGGGCGGGAGCAGGAGCAAGGGCAGGCGTGGTCATCAGGCAATCTCCCTGTCGGCAAGGTCGGCCTCGGCCATGAGCACGCGCGGATCGCGCGCCAGCCAGAGCGAAACGGTGAGCCCGTCCCCCGCCTTGCCGTCGGGCGCGAGGGTGCGGAATGTGACGAGGTCGAGCCCGGCGTCGGCCAGCCAGCCCTCCACCGTCTCGCGCGGGAAGCCGAGATGGCGGTGGGCATGGGCGTCGCGCAGGAATTCGAGGCCGTGGGGGGCGAAATCCACCACCAGCAGGCGCCCGCCGGGGCGCAGCACCCGCGCCGCCTCCTTCAGGGCGCGGCCGCCGTCGTCGAGATAATGCAGCACCTGATGCACGATCACCGCATCGAACGAATCGCGCGGCGCCGGCACGGCATAGATGTCGCTTTGGCGCAGCAGGCAATGGCGGATGCCGGCGCGCTCCAGATGGGTGCGGGCAACGCCCAGCATGTCCGGCGACAGGTCGATGCCCATGCCGCGCTCGATATCGGGGGCGAACACCTCCAGCATGCGGCCGGTGCCGGTGCCGAGATCCAGCAGCGACTGGATCGGCGTGGCGCCCAGCACCTGTCGCACCGCCGCTTCCACCGCCGCCTCGGGCACGTGGAGCCGGCGAATCTCATCCCACTCGCGGGCGTGGGCGGCAAAATAGGCCTGCGCCGCCGCGGCGCGGGCCGCCCGCACCGCCACGAGGCGCGCCCGGTCGCCCACCAGCACCGGGTCGTCGCGATCCAGCAGCTCAAGAAGCGCGGCGCCGATTCGCCCGCCCGCCCCGTCCGCTGCCCGGCGATAGAAGATCCAGCTTGCCTCCCGGTGCCGCTCCACCAGCCCGGCCTCGGCCAGGAGCTTGAGATGGCGGGAGATGCGCGGCTGGGACTGGCCCAGGATCTCGGTGAGGTCCGAAACGGTCAGCTCCGCCTCGCCCAGCACCGCGATCAAGCGCAGGCGCGTGTCCTCGCCCGCCGCCTTCAGGCTTTCGAGCACGGCGGGGAACGACAGGGACGGGCGGACCTTCGGATTTGACATAAAGATATCTTTATATCCTAACGTCGCCACATTCAAGCGCCTCCGCTGCACCATGACGCGGGGGCGCGCGGGCCGTTATCAGCCATGCCGATCACGATCAGCGGCGCTGCGAGAAGGGCCGTTGCGCCCACACAACGGCGGGCATACACGCTTTTGTCACAGATCGGCGGAGGTGAGGGAGCGCCCGGCGCTTCCGTACGATATTACCGATGCGGCGTGCGAAATTTTCCGCGCTCCGTTTCCAATTTCGTCACGTTTCACGGTTAACCCTCTCATATGACCCTGCGCCACAAACTTCTCCTCGCCGCCTTCGGGGCATCGGTTCTCACCGCGCCGGCCTTCGGCCAGCCTGCCAATGGCACGAGCTACAGCCTGCCCGCCAACGGGGCGGACGAAGAGGAAACGGGCACGCTGCCGCCCGGCTCCGTGGGGGGCTATGGCGCGCCGCCGCCCGGCTATTCCGATCCCTATGCCCGCCAGGCGCCCGTGCGCCGCGACCAGTTGGAGCGCACCGAGCTGCCGCCCCCCGGCCAGCAGGCAGCGCCGGGCTATGGCGCGCCCGCGGCGCAGCCTTATCCGCAGCAGGCCTACCCCCAGCAGGGCTATCCGCAGCCGGTGCAGCCGAACTATTCCGCCGCGCCGAGCGCCGTCGCCCCCCAGGGCGGCCCGCAGCCGGGCGCGGTCGTGCCCCAGGGCCAGGCTTACGGAAATCAGCCCTACGGCAACCAGGGCTACAGCCAGCAGACCTATGCCGCGCCCCAGGCCGGCGCGCCGCCGGCCGGTGTCTACGGCCAGCAGGCCCCCGCCTATGAGCCCCCGGCGCAGGCCACCTACGGCGGTTCCGGCCGCGGCGCGGTGGACCAGGACGCCCTTTACGCCAGCATCAACGCCGGGCCGCCGCCCGCCGGCGCCTATGCGACGAACTCCGCCGTGGTGCCCGGCACCACCGAGGCGCCGTCCGGCCCGCGCATCGAGAACGTGGACCCCACCGAGCCGGTGCCGGAGCGTTTCCGCCGCCAGACGGTGGACTATGTGACCACCCAGCCGGCCGGCACCATCATCATCGATACGCCTAACACCTACCTCTATTACGTGGTGGGCGGCGGCAAGGCGATCCGCTACGGCATCGGCGTGGGCCGCGAGGGCTTCACCTGGGCCGGCACCCAGAAGATTTCCCGCAAGGCGGAATGGCCCGATTGGCGCCCGCCGTCGGAGATGATCCAGCGCCAGCCCTACCTGCCGCGCTTCATGGCCGGCGGCCCGGGCAATCCCATGGGTGCCCGCGCGCTCTATCTGGGCAGCACCGAATACCGCATCCACGGCACCAACGAGCCCCAGACCATCGGCAAGTTCGTGTCGTCCGGCTGCTTCCGCCTGCTGAACGCCGACATCGAAGATTTGTTCGACCGCGCCGGCGTGGGCACCAAGGTGGTGATCCTGCCGAAGACCGGCACCCCGCAGGCCAATGCCGGCGCCCCCGCCCCGGTCTCCACCGCGTCTGCCGGCAAGCCGGTGGTCCCGGCCCAGCGCTGATTCTTCAAACCCGGTCGGCGCCTTGCGCCGGCCGGGTTTTCCTGCCTGCGTCGCCTGCCTCCGCTAAGTCGCCACGCGCCCGAACATCCCCCCGCGCGGGATGCCTCCCCGGTCTCAATCCGGGCCGACGCGATGACGGCAATGCCTGAGCCCGCCCCATAGGCTCTTTTCCAGCCCGCCTCCCGCTCCGTACAGCTCCGGCGTGCGAATCGCTCCGGCGGCGGACAGGCGCCCTTCGCACCACCCATCACGATCCTGAGGTCTTGCCCCCGATGCCGGGGCTGGTCCTGCGCGTGCCGGCCAGGGCACCGGATTGCACCCCAACTCCGCTACACCCCGCGCTGTGAGCTGCCGGTTCCTCCTGTATGATCACAGCGGGTGGAACGACTCACCCCAACCGGCGAGGGCGCCATGCCCGTCGCATCCGGAGACGGCAAAATGACAATGCCTGCGCAGACTCCCGCATCCACGGTCACCGACCAGCTTCACGCCGTGCGCGCCAGCTGGGGCTGGTTCGCGGTGCTGGGCATCGCCTTTATCGTGCTCGGGTTCGTGGCCCTCGCCCATGTGCTCGCCTCCACCTTCGTCACGGTGCTGTGGGTGGGCGCGCTCGTTCTCGTGGGCGGCGTGGTCCAGGTCATCCACGCCTTCCGGGTCCAGGGCTGGGGCCGGTTCTTTTACTGGCTGCTGGCCGGCGTGCTCTACGTGGTAGCCGGCGGCCTCATGATCAACAACCCGCTGCTCGGCGCCGGCGTGCTGACCCTGATGATCGGCGTGGCGCTGGCGGTGGAAGGCATCTTCCGCATCTTCGCCGGCGTCGGCTCCCGTCCCGCCAAGGGCTGGGGCTTCATCGTGGTGTCGGGCATCGTCACCTTGCTGCTTGGCGCCATCATCATCGCCCGCTGGCCGGTGAACTCGGTCTACATCCTCGGCCTGTTCCTGGGCGTGGACCTCATCGTCAACGGCGTCGGCACGCTGATGTTCGGCCTCGCCCTGCGCGAGAAGAAGGGCTGAGGCGGCCCGGACCACCGGTCGGAGTGCTGCCGACCCCATATATCCTCCTGCCCGGCCACGGCCGGGGGCAATAGCCGCGACCGGGCGAGGAGGACCGTCCCGGGGGGCGCCGGGACAGCTTGTGTCCACCCGAGCGCGACGCCCGGGTGGCGCATTCATTCGGCCGGCTGCGGCAGGGCCGCCGGCACGGGTTCGTCGTCCGTCACCTTCACGCGGAACCAGGTGGCGTAGAGCGCCGGCACCACCAGCAGGGTGAGCACGGTTGCCACCAGCAGGCCGCCCATGATGGTCACCGCCATGGGGCCCCAGAACACGCTTTCCGCGAGCGGGATCATGCCCAGCACCGCTGCCAGCGCGGTGAGCACCACCGGCCGCGCCCGGCGGACCGTCGCATCCACGATGGCGCGGTGGGGGGTGTGGCCGTCGCGGATGTCATGGTCGATCTGGTCCACCAGGATCACCGTGTTGCGCATGATCATGCCGGCGAGCGCGATGAGCCCCAGCAGCGCCACGAAGCCGAACGGCTTGTGGGCGATGAGCAGCCCCGCCGCCGCGCCGATGAGCCCGAGCGGCGCCGTGGCCAGCACCAGCGCCAGGCGCGAGAAGCTCTGCAGCTGGATCATCAGCAGCGTCAGCATCACGATGATCATCACCGGGAACACCGCCGCCAGCGAGGCATTGGCCTTGGCGCTCTCCTCGATGGAGCCGCCCGTCTCGATGCGGTATGCGGGCGAAAGCTCCGCCTTGATGGCGGCGAGCCGGGGCAGGATGCGGGTGGTCACGTCCGGCGGTTGCACCCCGTCCTTCACGTCGCCGCGCACGGTGAGCACAAGGTCGCGGTCGCGCCGCCAGAGGATGGGCTCCTCATGGGCATAGGCGATGCGCGCCACCTGCCCCAGCGGCACGGCGAGCCCGTTGCGGGTGGTCACCGTGAGGGCGGCGAGGTGCTCAAGGTCCACCCGCTCCTCGGGCACGGCGCGGGCCACCACGTCGATGAGCAGGTTGCCCTCGCGGTGCTGGGTCACGGTATAGCCGGAGAGCAGGGTCTGCAGGGTCTCGGCGAGATCGCGCGGGGTGGTGCCGAGGGCGCGGGCGCGGTCCTGGTCCACGGCGAGGGTGATGGACTTGACCTGCTCGCCCCAATTGAGGTGCGGGTCGATCATGTCCTTGTCGGCGGCCATGACCACGCGCACCTTCTCGGCGATGTCGCGCACCGCGATGGGGTCCGGCCCCACCACGCGGAACTGCACCGGGAAGCCCACCGGCGGGCCGAACACGAAGCGGTCCACCCGCACCCGGGCTTCCGAGAGCGCGCCCTCGGCGAGGGCGGTGTCAAGGCGGGCCTTGAGCCGCTCGCGGGCCTCGATGTCCTTTGCCACGATGACGATCTGCGCGAAATTCGGGTTCGGCAGCACGGGGTTGAGGCCGAGCCAGAAGCGCGGGGCGCCGCGGCCCACGTAAGTCGTCGCCGTCGCCACGTCAGCATCGTCGCCGATCAGGGCCTCGGCCTTCTTCGCGGTGGCCTCGGTGACGGTGATGGACGTGCCCTCGGGCAGGCGCATCTCCAGGAACAGCTCGGGCCGGGTGGAGGTGGGGAAGAACTGCTGCTGCACCAGGCCGAAGGCGACGATGGAGCCGGCGAACAGAGCCACCGTGGCTCCGATCACCTTGAAGCGGTGCCGCAGGCTTGCTTCCAGCAGCCGGCGGAAGGCGCGGTAGAGCCGGCCGTCGTGCATCTCGTGGGCGTGGCCCTTCTTCATGTCGGGCAAAAGCACCGTGCCGAGATAGGGCGTGAAGATCACCGCCACGAACCACGATGCGATGAGGGCGAAGCCCACCACCCAGAATATGCCGCCGGCATATTCGCCGGAGGACGACTTGGCGAAGCCCACGGGCAGGAAGCCGGCGGCCGTCACCAGCGTGCCGGTAAGCATGGGGAAGGCGGTGGAGGTCCAGGCGAAGGTGGCCGCGCGCATGCGGTCCCAGCCTTCCTCCATCTTCACCACCATCATCTCGATGGCGATGATGGCATCGTCCACCAAAAGGCCCAACGCGATGATGAGCGCGCCCAGCGTGATGCGGTGCAGGTCCATGCCGGTGGCGAACATCACCAGGAACACGATGGCCAGCACCAGCGGCACGGAGAGCGCCACCACGATGCCGGTGCGGAAGCCCAGCGACAGGAAGCTCACCACCAGCACGATGACGAGGGCTTCCACGAAGGTCTTCAGGAACTCTCCCACCGAGTCGCCGACGATGTGCGGCTGGTCGGCCACCTGGGTCACGTCGATGCCCACGGGCAGCTCGGCGGTGGCCTCCGCCATGGCCGCCTTCAGCTCGTTGCCGAGGGTAATAATGTTGGTGCCCGCCGCCATGGACACGCCGATGCCAATGGCCGGGCGGCCATGCTGGCGCACCAGGAAGGCGGGCGGGTCCTCATAGCCGCGCTTCACGGTGGCGATGTCGCCGAGGCGCACCAGCGAGCCGTTCACAGCCACCGGAACTTCGGCGATGGCCTCCACGCCGCTGAACGCGCCAGACAGGCGCAGGTTGATGCGGTCGGAGCGGGTATCCACCGCGCCGCCCGCCACCACGGCATTCTGCCGGGCGACGCTGTCGAACACCTGCGCCGGGGTGACGCCCAGGTTGGCGAGGCGGGCGTGGGAGAACTCGATATAGATGCGCTCGGGCCGCTCGCCGATGAGGTCGACCTTCTCCACGTCCTTCACGCGCAGGAGGCGCTGGCGGATGATCTCGGCCTGCCGCTTCAGCTCGGCCGGGGCGGCGCCCTCCCCGCTCAGCATGTAGAGGGCGGAATAGACGTCGCCATATTCGTCGTCGAAGCCGGGGCCGATGACGCCTGCCGGCAGGTCGCCGCGCATGTCGGCGACCTTCTTGCGCACCTGGTACCAGAGGTCCTTCACCTCCCGCGCCGGAGTGGAATCCGCCAGGAAAATCTGCACGAAGGAGACGCCGGGCCGGGAATAGCTCTCCACCCGGTCGAGATGCGGCAGGGATTGCAGCTTCTTCTCGATGGGGTCGGCCACCTGGGCCTGCATTTCGGAAGCGGTGGCCCCCGGCCACGCCGCCTGCACCACCATGACCTTGATGGTGAAGGAGGGATCCTCGGCGCGGCCGAGGTTGAGGTAGGAATAGGCACCCGCCGCCGCCAGCAGCAGGATGGCGAACAGGGTCAGGGCGCGGTGGGTGATGGCCCAGCGCGACAGGTTGAAGCCTGAGCCCGCATCATCGGGGCCGCTCGCGGGAGTATGGTCGGCGGGGCTCACGGCCGGATCTCCTTGAGGCCGGCGGCGGCCATGTCGGTGGAGCCGGGCAGCCGGGAGGTACGTACCTTCTGGCCCGGCAGCAGCGTCTGCACGCCCAGCGTCACCACCTCGTCGCCGGGCGCGACGCCGGCGGCCACCAGCACCTGGTCCTCCGTATAAGCGGCGATGGTGACGGGCCGGGCGGCGAGGGTGCGGCTGGCCCCGTCCACCACGAACACCTGCGGACCATGGCCCCGATCGATGACGGCGGACAAGGGCAGTCGCGCCACCGCCTGCTGGTCCTTCGGGCGCAGGGTGACGGTGGCGGTCATGCCGAGGGCGACGCTGGCGTCCGCGCCGGTCAAGGTGAAGCGGGCGGGATAGGTACGCGAGGTGGCATCGGCCTGGGGCGAAAGCTCGCGCAAATTGGCGGGAATGCGCCGGCCCGGCTCGGCCCACAGCGTCACGAAGGCGTCGGAGGCGCGGGCATCGGCCAGCGCCGTCTCGGGCAGGGAGACCACGGCCTCCTTCTCGTCCAGACGCGCCACGCGGACGATGGTCTGGCCGGAGGACACCACCTGCCCCGGCTCGGCGGCGGTGGCCACCACCACGCCGGCGGCGTCGGCCACGAGCTCGGCGTAGGAGAGCCGGTTCTCGGCCAGCTCAAGCGACCGCTTCGCCCGCTCGATGCGCCCTACCGCCTCTTCCTTGGCGAGGGACTTTCGGTCAAGGTCGGCGGTGGATGAGTAGCCCTTGGCGGTGAGCGAGCGGTAGCGGCCATCCTCGGCGGAGGTCTGGTTGAGATTGGCGGTGGCTGCGGCAAGCTCCGCCCGGGCGCTCTCCAGCTCCAGCCTCAGGTCTTCGGGATCCATGCGGGCGACCACGTCGCCCGGCGCCACGAGGTC
Organism: Xanthobacter oligotrophicus; assembly: GCF_008364685.1. GTDB lineage: Bacteria > Pseudomonadota > Alphaproteobacteria > Rhizobiales > Xanthobacteraceae > Xanthobacter > Xanthobacter oligotrophicus. Next base: position 207,438 of record NZ_VTTL01000012.1, on the reverse strand, counting down.
GCCCACCTCCACCTTGCGCTGCACCATCTTGCCGCCCACGCGGAAGGCGAGGTCGATCTCCCGCCGCGCCCGGACCACGCCGACGAAGGTCTTCTCCGCATCCCGCGGCTTGAAGGCGACCGTGGTGACCTGCACCGGCCGGGCCACGACCTGAGGCGCATCCGCCTGGGTCTGAGCGGGCGCGGACTCGCCGCAGCCGGTCAGAAGGGCGGCGACGGCAGCAAGGGACATGGCGAAAAGGCCAGCACGCAAGAGGCGGGGCGCACCGGAAGGCACATGGGGTGTCATATGGGGTTCGGGGGCAGCGATGGGCATGGCACGGTCCTGTCAAATGTCGAGTAACAGCTCAACGCTGACGAAATTCGTCTTTCATCACTTTTAGGGCGCACGAAGGCGCGCGGATCACCCCCGTTCAGGGGAGCGGCGTCCGTTCCACCTCGATGCTCCGCAGAATGAAGCTGAGGCTGGCCCGTAGGCCGGCCTCCAGGTCCTCGTCGATATGCTGGACCACCAGCACCGGGTGGCAATAGCGCACGGTCGCGCCGAGGATGATCAGGCTCGCCATCCCCGGATCGTGGGGCACGAAGACGCCGCTCTCGATGCCCTCGCCCAGCACCTTGGCGATCATGCCGCCGATGCGCGCCTTGTGGGCCTCGATGGCATCCCAATTGTTCTCCATGGCCACCAGCACCATGTCGTGCACACGGCGCTCCTCAAGGAAATTCTCCTTGTGGTAGCGCAGGATGGTCACGAAGCCTTCAATGATCCGCTCCTGCGGGGTGCCCTCTCCCACGAGCACGGCGGCGATCTGCGCCTCGTTCTCAAGCAGGGTGCGGGTGCAGATGGTGGCGACGATGGCGGTCTTGGACGGGAAGAAGCGATAGACGTTGGCGGCCGACATGCCCAACTCGGCGGCGATGTCCGCCACCGCTGTCTTGGCGAAACCCATGCGGCGGAACAGCTCCTCCGCCGTCCGCGCGATGCGCTCGCGGGTCTCGTCCGCCGTCTCCTTCACCCGGATGTTCAAGGCCATCTCCATCAGAACTGACGAATATCATAAATCATCAGTTCTAAAATTCCAAGAGCCCGATGGAAAATTCCGGCGACCCTGTCGGAGCGCGCCCGGCGCCTGCGTCCTCGGGAGGAGACCGGGCGGGGCCGGCTGGCGCGAGGGAGGAGCAAATGGCGCGAACGGTGCTGGTGCTGGTGGGAACCAGGAAGGGGGCCTTCATCCTCGAAAGCGACGGGGGCCGCAGCGCATGGACCCTGCGCGGCCCCTATTGCGAGACCTGGCCCATGAACCATGTGGTCGGCGATCCGGCCACGGGACGCATCTATGCGGGCGGCGGCAACGAATGGTTCGGCCCCGCCGTGTGGCAGTCGGACGATCTCGGCGCCTCCTGGCGCCATTCCAGCCGGGGCCTTGCCTATGCCGAGGGCGAGACGCCGGTGAAAACCGTGTGGAGCCTCGCCGCAGGGTCCGGCGGCGCGCTCTATGCCGGGGTGGAGCCGGCCGGCCTGTTCCGCTCCGACGATGGCGGGGAGAGCTTCACCCACCTGGACGGGCTCCAGCAGCACCCCTCCCGCGCCGAATGGAATCCCGGCGGGGCCGGGCTGATCCTGCATTCCCTCGTTCTGGACCCGGAAGATCCGGACGGGGTGTGGGTGGGCATCTCCGCCGCCGGCGTGTTCCACAGCGCCGATGGCGGCAAGACCTGGGACGCCCGCAATCGCGGCACCCGCGCCGATTACCTGCCCGAGGGCCAGAATTACCCCGAGCACGGCCAGTGCGTGCATTGCGTGGTGAAGGCGCCGGGCATGCGCCATCGGCTCTACCAGCAGAACCACTGCGGCATGTACCGCTCGGATGATGGCGGCGCGAGCTGGTCCAGCATCGAGCAAGGCCTGCCCTCCAGCTTCGGCTTTCCCGCCGCCACCCATCCCCGCGATCCGGACACGCTCTTTCTGGTCCCGCTGAACGGCGACACTGCGGGCCGCTTCATGCCCGATGCCAAGGCCGCCGTCTGGCGCACCCGCGACGGCGGTGCCAATTGGACCGCCCTGCGCACGGGCCTGCCGCAGCAGAACGCTTTCTTCAACGTGCTGCGCCAGGCCATGGCCACCGATACATTGGAGCCGGCAGGCGTCTATTTCGGCACCGGCTCGGGCGAGCTTTATGTGAGCGCCGACGAGGGCGAGAGCTGGAGCCGCATCGCCGAGCACCTGCCGGCCATATCGTCGGTGGAGACCCTCGTCGTGGAGGCATGAGCATGCCCGCCGATCCGCAATCGCCGCTCCCCGCTCCCGTGCGGGTGCGGCTGCCGGCCCATCTGGTGCGGCTGTTCCCGGATGGCGAGACGCTGGTGGAGGTGGCGGCCGGCGATGTCCGGCAGCTCATGGACGCGCTGGAAGCGCGCTGGCCCGGCATGCGCGGCCGGCTCTGCGACAAGCGCCCGGCCATCCGCCGGCACATCAACGTGTTCGTGGACGGCCGCCGGGCACGGCTCGACACGCCGCTCGCGCCCGGGGCAGACGTCTTCGTCCTCACCGCCATCAGCGGCGGCTGAGCCCTGCGGGCCACCCCGCGGCGACGCGGATAAAATGTTAAGATTCAGTTAATTATCACCGGCTGTTGAGGCGAAAGCTCAAGCTTGTCCCAGCCTCCGGCCCCAAAGCCCCGTCCCACTGCCCTCCCCGCGCGGGCGCCTGCCGGGGAGGGTCGCTTTGTTTTCAATAGGGTAAACGAACTACTTCACGCGCCCGTCGGCAATCAGGCAGCCGGGCGGGAAAGGCGTGCCGGCAAGGGCTGCCGCCACGCACTGCGCGGAAATGAGGTTGCCGCGGGCCAGCGCCTCGTGGCTCGATCCCGCCGCATGGGCGGTGGCCACCACGTCCTCACGGGCCGCCAGGGCTTCGGCGACCGCCTGCCGGTCCGGGTCAGCCTCCGCCTCGAACACGTCGAGGCCGGCGCCGGCGATCTCGCCCTGTTCGAGCGCGGCGAAGAGGGCCGCGTCGTCGATGAGGCCGCCGCGGGAGGTGTTCACCACCACCGCGCCGCTCTTCATGGCCTTCAGCGTCGCGGCATTGATGACGTGGCGGGTTTCCGGCACCAGCGGGGCGTGAAGGCTCACCACGTCGCTCCTCGCGATCAGCTCGTCCAGCGGCACGAAGGTGACGCCGGAAGCCTCGGGATCCGGCGTGCGCGAGGTGACCAGCACCGTCACGTCGAAGCCGGACAGGCGGCGCGCCACCTGCCGGCCGATGCGGCCGAAGCCGATGAGGCCCACCGTCTTGCCGGTAAGGTCGGCCCCGCTGACCACCCGCCAATCGCCGCGCGCGATGGCGGCGGCATTGGCCTTCAGGCGGCGCAGCACCGCGAGAATGAGGGCGAGGGTATGGTCCGCCACCGCCGGATCGTTGGCCCCAGCCGCGATGGTGACCACCCGGCCGAGATCGCGCGCCGCGTCCAGGTCCACCCGGTCGTAGCCGACGCCCCGCCGGGCGATCACCTTCAGCTGCGGATGGGCCGCCAGGACCTCGCGCGTCACCGCCCGCTGGCCCACGATCCAGCCGGCCGCGCCGTCCAGCAGCGCGTTGAGATCGGCATCCGGGATATTGGTGTCGAGGGCGTCACCGGGCAGGCCGGAGGGCACCACCTCGAAGCCCTGCGCCTCCAGGAAGCGGGTGGAGGCCTCATCGAACAGGCGGGTGGTGACGAGAATTCTGGGGCGGGAGGCTGGCAACGGAGCGGACCTTTCAGGCGGAGGGCCCCCTCTCCTCTCCTTCCGCGCCGCCAAGATCAACCCCGCGAAAATCAACCCTCACATGCAAAAGGCGGCGCCGTCGGCACCGCCTTGAAAGGAAGGGGGCGAAACCGGTTCGCCCCCGAAGCCCGCCGGCCCGGCGGGCTTTATTCAGGCAGCCCTCTTCAGGCGGCCTGAGCCGATCCCACCGCCCCCTCGATGCTTTTCGGCGCCTCGGCGCCCGCAGCGGTGGCAATGGGGATGACACGGGGCTTCTTGGCCTCGGGAATGCTGCGCACGAGATCCACGTGCAGCAGGCCATTCTCAAGGGCGGCGCCCTTCACCTCCACATGATCGGCGAGCTGGAAGCGGCGCTCGAAAGCACGGGCCGCGATGCCGCGATAGAGCATCTGGCCGGCCTCGGTGGTTTCAGCCGCTTTCTTCTCGCCCTTGAGGGTGAGGGTATTCTCCTTCACCTCGATGCCCAGCTCGGCCTCGGTGAAGCCCGCCACAGCCACCGTGATGCGATAGGCATTCTCGCCGGTTCGCTCGATGTTGTAGGGCGGGTAAGTGGGCGCCGCATCCACGCCGCCGACGGAATCGAGCAGCGAGAACAGCCGGTCGAATCCAACGGTGTTGCGGTACAGCGGAGACAGATCAAAAGTACGCATGGCATATCCTCCTTTGAAGCGACATGCAGGACCCTCCGAAGCCGGGTCCGGTTCCGGCGCCGCCACGAGTGCCCGGCGCCTGTGGAGGATGTGGGGAGGCCATTTTCGGGCGTCAAGGGGCCGCCGGCGCAGGTCGCTTTCCTGAACGGTGGATGAACACCCGCGTCGGATTTCGTTCAAGCGCCACCAGTAAACTGATGACCATACGTGAAGCTCCATCCGCCAAGCGGCGGAAAGGGAGGAGCAGGCGATGCGCGCCGGCCCGGCTGCCATTTCAGCCTTCCTGTTCGCCCTGTTGGCGATGCCGGCGCCACCGGTCGCCGCCCAGTGCACGCTCGACGTGCGGCAGGAGCGCGATCTCGAGCGCGATCTCGCGTCCGGTCTCGACGCGGCGCGCGGCAAGGCCGATGCGGTCGCCAACTTGAGCGCAGAGCTAGGCAGCGCCGGGCTGGCCGGCGCCGCGCCGGGGCAAGGGGAGGCAAATAGCGCAGGCGCGCCGGGCCTCCATCTCAGCCCCGTGTCGGAGGCGTTCGCCGCCCATGCCGCCTCCCCCCTCGCCCGGAGCCGTCCCGATCCCTACCGACCCTATCAGACCCGCCCGCCCGGCGCGCCGCCGCTGAAATCCGACGAGGTGGCCGCGAACCTGAAGGCCCGTGGCTTCATTGACGTGAGCGCGGTGCGCCAGCGCGGGCGCAGCTTCCTCGCCGAGGCCACCGGGCCGCGCGGCGAAAGGGTGCGCCTGGTGCTGGATGCGGACAGCGGCGAGATCAACGGCATGCAGGTGATCGGCTTCCGACCCGCCACGCCATAAGGCCGGCCGGCGAAGGCCGCGATTGTGAAGGCCCGCCCGAGCGTGTAACCCTCGCGCACCGATCCGGGCCGGGCGTTCCGGCCTGCGACGAAGCAGAGCCAGCCGAAGCCGCGCATGACCCTGTTCGCCCTTCCGAACCATCCGGTGCCAGACGGCTGCGTCACCGGCGAACTCGTCGCCGAAGACGGCGTGAAGCTGCGGTTTGCCCGCTGGGCGCCCGAGAGCGGCAGCGTGAAGGGCACCGTCGCTCTGTTCGGCGGGCGCTGCGAATTCATCGAGAAATATTTCGAGGTGGTGCGCGAGCTGCGCTCCCGAGGCTTTGCCGTGGCTATGGTGGACTGGCGCGGCCAGGGCGGCTCCCAGCGCCTGCTGCGCAACCGGCTGAAGGGGCACGTGCCCCGCTTCTCGGATTATCTCCTGGACCTCGAGGTGTTCGCCCGCGAGGTGATGCTGCCCGATTGCCCGCCGCCCCACTTCGCGCTGGGCCATTCCATGGGCGGCACTATCCTTTTGTCCTCGGTGCTGGACGGCCAGCGCTGGTTCGACCGCATGGTGCTCACCGCCCCCATGCTGGGGCTGGATGCGGTGCCGTTCGAGGGCATCGTGCGCCCGCTGTCGTCGCTGCTCGCCCATGCGGGCTTCGCCCGCGCCTATGTGCCGGGCGGGCACGGCCGCGCGCTGTCGCGCATGCGCTTCGAAGGCAATCTCCTGACCTCGGACCGCGCCCGGTTCGAGCGCACCCAGGCCCTCGCCAAGGCCTTCCCGGAGCTGGACCTCGGCGCGCCGACCCTGGGCTGGCTCGCCGGAGCCGAGGCTCTCATGGCCGAACTGACCCATCCGGACACCATCAGCCGCATCCGCCAGCCCCTGCTCATCATCGCCGCCGGGGGCGAGCGGCTGGTCTCGAACAAGGCCATCGAGCATTTCTCGGCCCGGCTCATCGCCGGCGCCCATGTGGTGGTGCCGGCCAGCCGCCACGAGCTGATGATGGAGCGGGACATCTTCCGCGCCCAGTTCTGGGCCGCGTTCGACGCCTTCATCCCCGGCACGCCGATCCTGTGAGAGCCCGCGCCCTCAGGCTGTGAGGAGGCGCAACGCTTCCTCATGAACCTTTCGGCTGCCCGCCGCCACCACGCGCCCGCCATGCACCGGCGAGCCGCCTTCCCAACTGGTGACGATGCCCCCCGCCCCCTCGATGATGGGGACCAGGGCAATGATGTCGTGGTCCTTCAGCTCGGTCTCGATGACGAGATCCACGAGCCCCGCCGCCACCATGCAATAGGCATAGCAGTCGCCGCCGTAGCGGGAGAGGCGCGCGCGCTCCTCCACGGTCTCGAAGGCGGCGCGGTCGGTGGTGTTCATCAGGCGCGGGCTGGTGGTGAACAGGATGGCGTCCTCGAGCCGCCCGCAATCACGCGCCGACAGGATGCGTTCGCCCGCGGGGCCACGGTAGCGCGCGACGCCGCCGTCGCCGAAGAATCGCTCGCCGATGAAGGGCTGGTGCATCATGCCGTAGACCGGATCGCCGTCCTTCAGCAGGCCGATGAGCGTGCCCCAGGCCGGCAGGCCGGCGATGAACGACTTGGTGCCGTCGATGGGGTCCAGCGCCCATACATAGGGCGCATCGCTGGCCACGTTGTCGAATTCCTCGCCGATGATGCCGTGGGCCGGGAAGGTGTCGCGGATGAGCCTGCGCATGGCCTGCTCGGCGGCGCGATCCGCCTCGGTGACCGGATCGAAGCCACGGCCGGCGCCCTTGTCCTCGACGCCGAGGGCGGTGCGGAAGAAGGGCAGGATGGCCTCGCCGGAGACGGTCGCGAGCTTGTGGACGAATGCGTCGAAATCGACGGCGGTCATGACGGCTCCGCAGAATGGCAGAATGAAAGCGATGAGCGAGCCACGCATCCCGCGCCGGCATGCGGCGCCGGGGTCGCGGCGGTCAGCGCCAAAAAGCGCACGGCCGAGACGGCGCGCAACCAAAAAAGCGCGCGGCCCCGCCCCTGCCAAGGGAAAAGATCATCTTTGGAGTTCGCCGTCGCGGATTCGCCCTGCCATTGGGCGAACGGCGGGCATCGCACGTGTGCAATCGCGCACCAAATAGGCAGCCGACGAACAAAGCGCTGCAAACGAATGGTTTTAATTGATGTCAAGCTGCCCAAACAATCCGCCGGCCATGGGCTTGATGCGAAGGGGGCGCAGGAGCATATTGTTGCAGCGCGGCAATGCTTGTTGCAGTGCCGCTGCCCTCCTTGGGCGTTTCCTCCCTAGACTTGGACCGCTCCGGCAACGTGAGCGGTCCCTTTCTTTTTGGGCCTGCCCTGCGCGGGAAGGCCTCTTCCGGGATCCTTCTTCCGGGATCACCTGGACCGGCTCTTATGGGACCGGCGCTTATGGCGCGCGCTTCCTTGCCCCATCAATCGCACATTTGCCCGCAAGACCAGCTATGGGGGGCTTGGCGACCCACCACAGGCCCTGACGTCGCGTCGGACTGATCGATTGCGACTCGAAGCGAAGGGGCTCGAAGGAAAGCTCTCGGCAAAAACTTTTGCCCGCACATGGCCAGACACCTGCGCAAGCCCACTTGGCGGTGCTCTGCAACTCCCCTGAAATCAAAGGCTTATCGCAGAGTCTCAGACTGCGACAAAAGGGGACTTGATTTATGGCACCGCACTGGGCTATTTGTGCAGTGCGACATGGCGATTGGCGTCGCTGTGTCGCTGCCCTCCTTGGGCGTTTCCTCCCTAGACTTGGGCCGTTCGCTCACGCGGACGGCCCCTTTCTTTTTGGGCCTGCCGGATACGCATAGTCATGCGCCGGAAGCCTGAACGGCCGTCTAGCAGGCTTGCAGGAAGTGGTCTGCTGCCACCTTCTCCCCTCATCAAATACCATTCCGACACCAACGCGTCCGCGTTGATGTCCGCAACCGGTATAATGATGCTCAAGCCATCAGCCGTGGTGGAATTGGTAGCCGTGCCATTCGAAAAACGCAAGGCACCAGTTTAAAAAATGCAATGCTCGCTCACTCGGCTGCTGCGCGCGATGGCGCAAGCCGGTCGGTGACGGCGGCAAACAGCTCCGGCAGGAGCGCGGCGATGTCGGAACGCACACGCTCGAATCCCGCATGCCGCTCGTAGGCGGCCTCGTCCATGTAGAGGCTGCGGTTGAGTTCGATCTGCACCGCATGCAGGCCGGCGGAGGGATTGCCGTAATGCTCGGTGATATAGCCGCCGGCATAGGGCTTGTTGCGCACCACCCTGTAGCCGCGCGCGGTCAGACCCGCCTCGATGGCCTCGGTCACGATCTCGCTGCAACTGGTGCCGTAGCGGTCGCCGATGACGAAATCGGCGCGGGCCACATCCTCGCGGTTGGACGCCGAGGGCATGGAATGGCAATCCACCAGCACCGCCAGGCCCCACTGGCGCTGCACCCGGCCGATGAGCCGGCGCAGGGCCTGATGGTACGGCTTGTAATAGGTCTCGATCCGCTCCAGCGCCTCGCTCACGGCGAGGCGGCGCGGATAGATCTCCTGGGCATCCCCCACCACCCGCGCGATGGTGCCGAGCCCGCCGGACACACGGATCGACCGCGTATTGGCAAAGGGCGGCAACCGGCCGTCGAACATGCGCGGGTCCAGCTCATAGGGCTCGCGGTTGAGATCGAGGAAGGAACGCGGGAACAGCGCCCGCATCAGCGGCGCCCCCTCCGACACCGCATGGACGAACAATTCGTCCACGAAGGTATCCTCCGAGCGCCGCAGCGTGGCAAAGTCGAGCCGGGTCTGCGCAACGAAGCTGCGCGGGTAGATCCGACCGGAGTGCGGCGAATTGAAAACGAACGGCGCGGCTGTACCGGCCGGCGCGAGCACCTCGAAGGCGGGGTCTATGGCGTCGGCGAGGCAAGCGGTCATCAGGAACCCAATGGATTGGAATCGTTCCAGAAAAATCCCCCGGACCGAACCGCATGATGGCCCGGCCGGTGGCCGCTTGTGAAGAGGCGCTGCGACCTTCACTTCGAATTTACCCGATTGGGTCAGACAAGTCATATGGCCCCCGGCCCCGCACCGGGGAAGGACCGATCACGACATCAGGGGAAGTGGCGTGCCCAAGATCCTGCTCGCCGAAGATGACAACGACATGCGGCGCTTTCTTGTGAAGGCGCTTCAGAACGCGGGCTATTCCGTCGCCTCGTGCGACAATGGCCGGTCCGCCTATGAACGCATGCGCGAGGAACCCTTCGAGCTCTTGCTCACCGACATCGTCATGCCCGAGATGGACGGCATCGAACTCGCCCGCCGGGCGACCGAACTCGATCCCGACCTCAAGGTCATGTTCATCACCGGCTTCGCCGCCGTGGCGCTGAACGCCGACAACGAGGCGCCCAGCGAGGCGAAGGTGCTCTCCAAGCCCTTCCACCTGCGCGATCTCGTCTCCGAGGTGGGAAAGATGTTGGCAGCCGCCTGATCCTCACTCAGGGGCCTTGCCTCCGGCGAAACCGGCCGATATAGAGGCGGCTCCTGCGAGGGGGCGCGTAGCTCAGCGGGAGAGCACTACGTTGACATCGTAGGGGTCACAGGTTCGATCCCTGTCGCGCCCACCATCCCTCACCCTGACCTCGGCGCTGCGCTGGGGTATTGCCCGGCGAGCATCTCGCGCGGTTTCCGGCGCTGCCGGGAACCCCTTCGGATGAGCCAACCGGCACAAGATTCCGGCACCGCGCTTTGGCGCCAGCCCGCCGGGGCGCATTCGGTACGGCCAAGGGTTTTCCCCAACTTCGTATCGGGCCGTCTTCAAGCCCTTCGGCGCGCGACCTGTCAGGCTTCCTGATAGACCGCGACCTTGCCGCTACGCACCGCAGCCTTGAGGGCCGCATGGTCGCGTTCGGCCTGATCCGCGTAAGTCGTCGAGAAATCCCCGATCGCCTCCTCGAACTGGTCGCTCGATCCGAGATAACCGCTGATCCTGGCCGCATCGCCGGATTTGGCGTGGGCGCGCGCGAGCACCCAACCACAGGCCTTTGCGAAGCACATGAACAGATCGCGATCGAAGGTCTCTACCAGCGGCTTGATCTTCGCGTCGCGCAATTGCCTGACATAAAAGTACTTGTCCGTGAACTCGCCCATGACCCAGCCGAGGAACAGGTCGGAGGCCGGCTGCATCAGGCGCTGCCCCATGACCACCCGCTGGCCATGGTGGGCATAGGCACTCTTGCCGGCATAGGCTTCCAGCACGGACGGAGCCGCCTCCTTGAATTGCAGGAACAGCGGATCGTTGGACGCCGACATCATCAGCGCGATCCAGCACCTGCGCCCGACGCTGCCAACGCCGACCACTTTGATGGCGGCATCCACGAAATGGTACTGGTCCAGCAGAATGCGGCGATCCTCGGCGAGGGTCTCCCGATACCTGGCGAAGATATTCTTCACCGCCTCCGCGAACTCGGGACCATGGGCCGTTTCGGGGTGGTAGATCAGCGGCGGCGTATCGCGGATGCCCAGCCTTCCGCCGACGATGTCGGTGATCTTCGGAAAATCCGCCTCCGACCCGTCTTGCTGGGCGATTTTTGCAACCCGCTTCTGGATCCGCGCCCGGTCACGGGCCGGCGCGATAGAGATCATGTCCTCCGCGGTGACCCGCGCGTACCAGACATCGAGCGGATGCATCTGGGCGAAATCCGCCAGATGCTTGCGATAGCTGCGCGCGCAAGCAATCGCCGTATCCCGTGCCGTGTCGTCCGAGAGGCCGGTCGACCGCGCCGCAAGCACGAACGACGCCGCGAGCCGCTTGATGTCCCATTCCCAGGGCGCCGGCAGCGTCTCGTCGAAGTCATTGATGTCGAAGAAGATGTTGCGCTCCGGCGTAGCAAAGCCGCCGAAATTCATCAGGTGGCAGTCGCCACAAGCCTGCACGCAGATCCCGCTGTTCGGCGTGGTGTTGAGGTCCGCGGCCATGATGCCGGCCGATCCACGATAGAATGCGAAGGGCGACTGCAGCATGCGCTCGTATCGGATGGGAACGAGTTCTTGGATCCGGTCTGCATCGCCAGCCTGCAGGATGTCGATCGGATCGGGACGGTTTGCGTCCTTTTTCCATTTGCCGTGCCTCGTGCGAGGGACAGCGTCGCGCAGGCCCTTGCCCGCCTGCATCCTTGCAGCAAGTGAAGCGATTTGAACCAACTCGCCCGATGCCGGGCTGACGGAGCTGTTCACCTCGCCTTTCGAACCACGCAGGGACTTCAGATGCGACCGCTTCAACGAGACGGACTTGTCCGAACCAGCCGACATGTTTGCCTCCCCCTATTCGCATACCCAAAAGAGCAGCTATCAAAGAGGGTTAGGATCATGTTGCACCTTATGGTGCGGTTCGGCAATTATTTGTGCGGCTAAGTAGATTTGACCCGCGCCGCGACCGTCGCGGGCCGGGACACGATCCCGGTCCCGGCCCGCACGCCTACGGGCTGCCAGTTCATTGCGCGGCGGGTTGAAGAAGCCGGAGAACGGGGTTTCGAGCGGGAATAGCGACGGGAGCCGGACAACGGACCGGCCAGTTCCGTCGCCTGCGGGTCCCGGCCTGCCCTTACTTCACCAGCAGCAGAAGCAGCTTCTGGCCGGCGGGAGCATCCAGTTCCTTCGCCGTCAGCTTGCCGTCCTTGTTGGCATCGGCCGCCTTGAAGCGGGCGCGGACCACCGCCAGAAACTCGTCCAGCTCCAGCGTCTGGTCGGCATCCTTGTTGATGGACTTCCAGTCGATATCGGTGAGCCGGCCCTTGGTCTCGTCCTTCTCAAGGGTGGTGTCGCCGTCGGCATTGATGGCGACGAACAGCTTTGAGCCGAGGTCGATCACCTCGACGAGTTCGAGCGTGTCGTCGCCATCCTTGTTGAGCAGGGCAAGGGCGTCCTTGCCGGAGGTCGCCGCAGAGGCGGACACCATCGCGCCGAGCGAGATGAAGCCGGTCAGCGCCGCGGCGGCTCCCAGGCGAAACAACGAGCGCAACATGGAACGTCTCCTTCTTGTGGGCCGAACTGGCGGCAGGTCTGGTATCAGGGGGCTGTATCCTTCCGCCCCGGCGGCCGCAACACAAGGCCGCATTATGAGGTCACCGCCATTCTGCATTGCAGGATGCGTCCCTGTCATCCCGGGGCCGGCTCCTTCAGGTCGCCGCAGAACCCGCACCGCGCGGACCGCCTCGCGCCCCATGAGATAAGTCGGCCGGCCATCCGGCACCGCCGCCGCTGCGTATGGGTCTGGCCGGACCTGAAGCGCCGCATCGACGTGCCAAAGATTGACGCGCGGGCGGTGAGGCGCCATCTCGCCGGGACATCTTCGAGGAACCCATGACTGCAAACGTGTCCGCAAACGTGCCCGCGTTCTCCCCCGACACGACGCACCTGCCCCCCGACCACCCGAAGGTCGCCTTCGGCCGCATCGGCGTGCTCATCGTCAATCTCGGCACGCCCGAGGCCACCGACTACTGGTCCATGCGGGCTTACTTGAAGGAATTCCTCTCCGACCGGCGGGTGATCGAGGTGAACCGCGCCCTATGGTGGTTCGTCCTCAACGCCATCATCCTCACCAAGCGCCCCGGCCCCAAGGGCCGCGACTATGCCAGCATCTGGAACAAAGAGCGCAACGAGGGCCCGCTGAAGACCATCACCCGCGACCAGGCGGAAAAGCTCGCGGCGCAGCTCGCTGGCCTTGATTCGCGCATCGTGGTGGATTTCGCCATGCGCTACGGCAAGCCGCCCATCGCCGAGCGCCTCGCCGCGCTCCAGGCCCAGGGCTGCGAGCGCATTCTTCTGGTGCCGCTCTATCCGCAATATTCTGCCGCCACCTCCGCCACCGTCTGCGACAAGGCCTTCGATGCACTGAAACAGATGCGCTGGCAGCCGACCCTGCGCGTCGCCCCGCCCTGGCACGACGATGCCGTCTATATCGATGCGCTCGCCACATCGCTGGAGCGGCATCTGGCGGCCCTCGATTTCGAGCCGGAGGTGATCCTCGCCTCGTTCCACGGGGTGCCGAAATCCTATTTGCTGAAGGGCGACCCATATCATTGCCAGTGCGCCAAGACCGCCCGCCTGCTGCGTGCGCGGCTGGGCATGGATGACAAACGCTTCCGCCTCACCTTCCAGTCCCGTTTCGGCCGCGAGGAATGGCTGCGCCCCTACACCGACGAGACGGTGAAGGCGCTCGCCGAAAGCGGGGTGAAGCGGCTCGCCGTGGTCAACCCCGGCTTCGTCGCCGACTGCCTGGAGACGCTGGAGGAGATCGGCGTGGAGAACCGCGAGATCTTCGAGCACCATGGCGGCGAGAAATTCGCCGCCATCCCCTGCCTGAATTCCGACGCCGAGGGCATGCGCGTGCTCGCCCACGTGGTGGAGCGGGAGCTGAAGGGCTGGGTGGGGTAGGCACCCACCATACGAAGAGAAACCTCCACGGGACCGCGCCTTTTCTCAACAAAGCAGGAGCCAAACGGCTTCCACTCCGCTAAAAGGCGCGCAACCCTTTGGAAGGACGCAAATGAGCGAGATTACCCTGCGGCGCGCCTGTCTGGCGCAGGTCCGCGAAATGGCGCAGCGCAGCGAAATCGTCTACGTCCCCGCGGGCTCGCGCTGCATCAGTGCCCGGCGCACCGGCCCCATGCAGAAGATCGACCCCCGCGCGCTGATTTCCCGCAAGACCACCCGCAAGGGCTGAGGGCGCTACTCCCCCGCAGGCTCCACCTTGCCGGCCTCCCAACCGAGTATGGCGCGCTTGCGGGTCAGGCCCCAGTGGTAGCCGGTGAGGTCGCCGCTCTTGCCGATGACCCGGTGGCAGGGCACCACGAAGGAAATGGGGTTCTTGCCCACCGCCGCGCCCACCGCCCGCGCCGCCTTCGGCCGGCCCACATGCTCGGCGATGGTGGAATAGGTGGTGGCAAGGCCCATGGGGATGCGCAGCAGCGTCTCCCACACCTTGATCTCAAAATCCGTGCCGATGAACACGATCCGCAGCGGCTGGTCCCCCTGCCAGGACGTGGGATCGAATATGCGCGCCACCAGAGGCGCGGTGGCGGTGGGGTCTTCCACATAGGTGGCGTTGGGCCAGCGGGCGCGCATGTCGGCCAGCGCCGCCGCCTCCTCCCCCACGTCGGCGAAGGCGAGGCCGCACAGGCCGCGCGGCGTGGACATGGCCAGCGCCAGACCGAACGGCGAGGGATGGAAGCCGAAGCGCACCACCAGCCCTGCCCCGCCGGTCTTCCATTCGCCCGGCGACATTGCCTCGTGCACCACGAACAGGTCATGCAGCCGGCCGGGGCCGGACAGGCCCAGCTCGAAGGCCGCATCCAGCACGTTGGGGCATTCGGAGACGATGCGGCGGGCCCGGTCCAACGTCACCGCCTGGAGGAAAGCCTTGGGCGTCAGCCCGCACCAGCGGCGGAACAGGTCCGTGAGCGCGCGGGCGGAGACGCCGGCGGCGGCGGCGATCTCCTCCACCTCCGGCTGCTGGCGCACATGGCGGGAAATATACTCCACCGCCCGCCGCACCACGTCATAGTCGCGGGCGGCGATGGCGAGCGGGGTGGCCGGCGTCGCGGTCATCCGACCTCCGGGAATGGACAAATCGGGAGCGGACAGATCGAGGGCGGGGCAATCGAGCGCCAGCACGGGGCATCTCCTTCAGGTCGAGCGTGGCCCATCTGACCAGAGCCGGCAAACCGCGCCCACCCGATTCCGCCGCCCGCCGGCCCTGACCGAGGGACTATGTGGAAAGCTCGACCAGTTGGGCGATCGCTGCCCCTCCGACACATCCGCTCCGTCATGGCCGGGCTTGCCCCGGAAGTCGGCTGTTGCAGACTTCCGCCCTTGCGAACGGAACCCGCAAACATGCGGGTTCCGGCCATCCACGCGGGAAGGCTGGGAACGACATTCGCACGCTGTGCCAAGCGGCTCGGCGTGGATGCCCGGCACAAGGCCGGGCATGACGGTGGTGATTTCGACGGTATCTTTTTCTCTTTACAGCAGTCGCCCCGGCCCGCTGCTCACACCGGGTCGCGCTTGATGGCCAGCGGGCCGAAGGTCTGCTGGGACGACATGGACTGGATGCGGTTGATGTTCACATGCCGCGGCAGGGTGCAGGCGAAGAACACCTGCTCGGCGATGTCCTCCCCGGTCATGGGGGTGGCGCCGGCATAGACCTTGTCGGCCCGCTCCTTGTCGCCGCCGAAGCGGACCACGGAGAATTCGGTCTCGGTCAGGCCTGGCTCGATGTTGGTGACGCGCACGCCGGTGCCGGCCACATCCGCCCACACATTCAGCGAGAACTGCTTCACGAAGGCCTTGGTGGCGCCGTAGACGTTGGCGCCGGGATAGGAATAGTCGCCGGCGATGGAGCCGGTGAACACCAGGTGCCCCTGCTTGCGCTCGATCATCGCCGGCAGGCTCGCCCGCACGGTCACCAGAAGGCCGGTGATGTTGGTGTCCACCATGGTCTTCCACTCCTCCAGATCCGCCGCATAGGCGGGCTCGAGGCCGAGGGCGAGGCCGGCATTGGCGAACACCACGTTATAGGCGTTGAACGGCGCCGGCAGGCTGGCGAAGGCCTCGAAGGTGGCCTTCTCGTCGCGCACGTCCAGCACCAGGGGGTGGATGAGGTCGCCGAACTCGGCCTTCAGCGCCTCCAGCCGCTCCGCCCGGCGGCCCACCGCCACCACCCGCGCGCCGACGCTGGCGAAGCGGCGCACCGTAGCCAAGCCGATGCCGGAGGTGGCGCCGGTGACAAGAAGGGTCAGGGTGCTGGGATCGAGCTGGGACATGGGCAGGCTCCGGCAAGCAAAGAACAGGATGAATCTGGCGGAAAGGTAGGGGCCTGCTGATTAACCTGCCTTAACCATCGCGTCCATCCGCCACCCTACAACGGTATCAAGGTGAGGTCACGGCCTTGGTGCTGCCATGTTCTGCCGAGAGGGTGCCCGCTGTCGCAGCCGGCAACACAGTTCGCTTTCGAGCCGGCGGCGATCCGAACGTTGATGGCGCCCTTCCGGGCTTTTCCGCAGGTAGCGGAGGCTTGGGAGACGCGCTAGGGTTTGCGGGCACGTCCGGAGTGCGTTGAATGAAGGTGGTTCAGGTATCGGCGGCCCTGTCGCTGACCCTTGGTGCATTTGCACTCGGCGGTTGCAGCACAGAGCTTGACGGCTTCGGGGCGAAGCCGTCCGCCGTGGCGAGCAATCGGGTTCTGACGGCGCCCACCGGATCGGTGGAGAGCGCGCCGGCGCCCGCGAACGTCTCGGCCTCCACGGCGGAGACCGCCACCGGCGCCATCACGCCGCGCACCACCGCGTCCAACGTGCCCCTCACACCGCCCGCCGCCAATCCCGGCGGCACCGCTTATGCGGCGAGCCCCGCCCAGGGCCAGCTGTCGGGTGCCTGGACCTTTGCCTGGGACGACGGGCGCAACTCCTGCCCGCTCAAGCTCAGCACCGATCGCGGCCTTTCCGGCCTCTCGGCCCAGGCCGACGTGTCCTGCCCCAGCGAGATCTTCATGACTAAGGGATGGGACATGATGGGCTCGGACATCGTGCTGCAGAACCATCAGGGCAAGGTCACCGCCCGGCTCCAGCCGTCCGGCCCCAACCATTATGTGGGCCTCATCTCCGAGAGCAACCAGAAGGTCACGCTCAGCCGGTGATTTTCGGTCGCTGACTTTCGGCCGCTGAGGCTCACCCGCCGGCGGGGGTCTTCTCCCGTTCGCCGAAGCGCTCCTCGAACACCAGGTCTTCCAGCGCCAGCCTTTTGCGCCAGCCCGCGCGCTCCAGGTCCGGCGTTTGCGCGAACTGGTCCACATAGCCCATGCACAGCAGCGCGATGGGCACGATGGCATCGGGAATGGCGAGGATGCGGTGCAGGTCCGCCAGGGCGAGGATGGAGACCCAGCCCACCCCGAGATTTTCCGCCCGCGCCGCCAGCCAGATGTTCTGCACCGCGCAGACAGTGGAATAGATATCCATCTCGCTCTGGTGGGTGCGCCCGAGCACCACCGGCCCGGCCCGCTCCCGCTCGCAGGTCACGCACAGCAGAAGCGGTGCCTCGCGCAGGCCTTCGAGCTTGAGCGAACGGTAGAGGTCCGCCCGCTCGCCCTCGAACATGCAGGCGGCCTCCGCATTGGCGCGGGTGAAGGCGGCGTGCAGTGCCTCCTTGGTGGCGCGCTCGCG
The DNA here is from genome assembly GCF_008364685.1 of Xanthobacter oligotrophicus. GTDB lineage: Bacteria > Pseudomonadota > Alphaproteobacteria > Rhizobiales > Xanthobacteraceae > Xanthobacter > Xanthobacter oligotrophicus. The sequence goes on along the minus strand of NZ_VTTL01000012.1, from coordinate 190,027 downwards.
GATGACGATGAAATTCCACGGCTGCAGGAACCCCACCGAGGGTGCCGCATGGCCCGCCGCCAGCACGCGGGCAAGCACGTCGGGCGGCACCGGATCGGGCAGGAAATTGCGCCGCACGTCCCGCCGCTCGCGGATGCAGCGGTAGATGGCGGCGCGCTCTTCCGGCGAGAAGTTGTCTTCCTCCATCATCCGGGCGCCCTCCCCTTCTTGGCTTCGCGGCATTCGACGGCGCGCGCTGGCCATTGACGGCCAGTGGGCGGCAAGCGGGCTCCGAGGTCAATCCCTGCCGATGAGGCATCCCACGGCGGAGCGCCAGGCTGCGAGTCGCGCGGCGCGCACCTGCGCCGGCATGGCCGGCACGAACCGCCGCTCCAGCCGCCAGCCCTGCGCGAAGATATCCGGCGGCGGGAAGAAGCCGCACTGGAGGCCGGCGAGATAGGCGGCGCCGAGAACGGTCGCTTCCGCCTCCGCCGGCCGATCCACCGCCGCGCCGAGGAGGTCGGCGAGGCGCTGCATGGTGAAATCGGAACGGGTCATGCCGCCGTCCACCCGCAACACGGTGGCACCGCCCTGCCCCGGCCAGTCCGCATGCATGGCTTCGATGAGGTCGCAGGTCTGGAAGCACACCGCCTCCAGCGCCGCCCGCGCCAGCTCGGCCGGCCCGGTGGCGCGGGTGAGGCCGAACAGCGCCCCGCGCACCTGTGGCCGCCAATAGGGCGCGCCGAGCCCCACGAAGGCCGGCACCAGGATCACGTCCTGCCCCTCGTCCGCCTCGGCGGCGAGACGGTCGCTCTCTGCGGCATGGGAGATGATCTTCAGCCCGTCGCGCAGCCATTGCACCGCCGCGCCGGCCACGAAGATGGAGCCTTCCAGCGCATAGGTGCGCCGGCCCTCGATCTGATAGGCAATGGTGGTGATGAGGCGATGGCGCGAGGCCACCGGCGTTGCCCCGGTATTGAGCAAGGCGAAGCAGCCGGTGCCGTAGGTGGACTTCACCATGCCCGGCTGAAAGCACGCCTGCCCCACCATGGCCGCCTGCTGATCCCCCGCCATGCCGCGGATGGGAATGGGCGCGCCGAACAGCTCCGGATCGGTGGCGCCGAACTCCGCCGCGCAATCGCGCACCTCCGGCAGCAGCGCGCGCGGCACGCCGAACAGGGCGAGCAATTCGTCGTCCCAGGCGCCGGTGTGGATGTCGAACAGCATGGTGCGCGAGGCATTGGTGGCGTCGGTGGCATGCACCCGCCCGCCGGTGAGGCGGAACAGCAGGAAACTGTCCACCGTGCCGAAGGCCAGTTCGCCCTTCTCCGCCCGCGCCCGGGCGTCCGGCACCTTATCGAGGATGTGGGCGATCTTGGTGGCGGAAAAATAGGGATCGATGAGCAGGCCGGTGCGGGCGCGCACCAGCGCGCCATGCCCCTCGCCCTCAAGGCGCGCGCAGGTGTCCGCCGTGCGCCGGTCCTGCCAGACGATGGCGCGGTGAATGGCCTGTCCGGTGGCGCGCTCCCACACCAGCGTCGTCTCGCGCTGGTTGGTGATGCCGATGGCGGCGATGTCGGATGCACCCGCCCCCGCCTGCTTCAGCACCGCGCGGCAGCAGGCCAGCACCGTGGTCCAGATGTCCTCCGCCTCCTGCTCCACCTCGCCGGACGCGGGGAAATGCTGGGGCAGTTCTTCCTGCGCCAGCGCCGCGATGGTGCCGTCGCGGCGCACCAGCAAGGCGCGCGAGGAGGTGGTGCCCTGGTCGATGGCGAGGATGTAGGCGGCCAAAGGCTCCTCCCGGATTTGTTTCAGCCGCCGCGCCGGGCGGCCATGTAGGCGTCGAGCGCCCGCGCTTCCTCATGGCAGGTCCGCAGGCCGAGCTTGGAGCGGCGCCACAGCACATCCTCGGCGGTCATGGCCCATTCCTGGTCCATCAGCCAGTCCACCTCGCGGCGGCACAGATGGGCGCCGAACCAGTCGCCGAGGTCGTCCTCGTGCATCACCCCCTCCAGCAGGCGGAAGCTGGAGGTGCCATAGGCCCGCGCGAGGCGCTTGAGCAGGGCCGGATCGAGGGCGGGAAAGGTGCGGCGCAGGCTTTTCAGCAGATGCTCGAACCCCTGCCGCGGGAAATCCCCGCCCGGCAGCGGCACCCTGCCCGTAAAGGCCGGACCCAGCACCGGCAGGTGCGGCGCCAAATGGGGCACGAGCCGCGCCAGCGCGGCCTCGGCCAGGCGGCGATAGGTGGTGATCTTGCCGCCGAACACGGACAGAAGCGGCGCCGCGCCCTCCGGTGCGTCGAGGGCCAGCACATAGTCGCGGGTCGCTTCCTGCGCCTTGCCCGCGCCTTCGTCGTACAGGGCGCGCACGCCGGAATAGGCCCACACCACCTGCTCCGGCGCGAGCGAGGCGGCGAAATAGTCGCTGGCCGCCGCGCACAGATAGGCCACCTCCTCGGGGCTCGCCGCCACGTCCTCCGGCCGGCCGTCATAGTCGAGGTCGGTGGTGCCGATGAGGGTGAAGTCGCCCTCATAGGGGATGGCGAACACGATGCGCCCGTCGCCATTCTGGAACAGGTAGCAGCGATCGTGCGCGAACAGGCGGTGCACCACGATGTGGCTACCCTTGACGAGGCGCAGGCGCGCGCTCGCCTTCACCTGCAACACGTCCAGCACCTGCCCGGCCCAGGGGCCAGCGGCATCCACCAGCGCGCGGGCGCGCACGCTCTGCCGCCCCGCCGCGCCTTCCACCGCGATCTCCCACAGGCCATCGGCGCGATGCGCGCCCACCACCCTGGTACGCGGACGGATGGAGGCGCCCCGGTCCGCCGCATCGCGGGCATTGAGCACCACGAGGCGGGCATCCTCCACCCAGCAGTCGGAATATTCGAATGCCGTGCCAAGGTCGTGGCGCAGCGGGAGACCGGCGGGGTCGTGCCTCAGGTCCAGCGTGCGCGTGGGCGGCAGCAGGCGGCGGCCGCCCATATGGTCGTAGAGAAACAGGCCCAGCCACAGCATCCACGCCGGGCGCAGGCCGCGATGGTGCGGCAGCACGAAGCGCAGCGGCCAGATGATGTGCGGGGCGATGCCCCACAGCACCTCGCGCTCGGCCAGCGCCTCCCTCACCAGGCGGAAGGCGTAATGTTCCAGGTAGCGCAGCCCGCCATGGATGAGCTTGGTGGAGGCGGACGAGGTACCGGAGGCCAGGTCCGCCTTTTCGAACAGCACCACCGACAGGCCGCGCCCCGCCGCATCGCGGGCGATGCCAGCGCCATTGATGCCGCCGCCGATGATGGCGAGGTCGAAGACGCGCGTGGTTTCCTCCATCCCCGCCTCCACCTCCGGCCTCTCGGCTGCGTGCATCATCGCGCCGGACTCACCGCGCCCTCCCCCCAGACGATGCCGCGCCGGGCGGCGGCGTCAACTGGGGCGCGACGGTTTCCCGGACCAGCGACGGCGGAGCCGGAGCGCCGAGCCGGGACCCAGCGCAAGACTCCTGCGCATCAGGCAATGCCCATATCCAGACGCCAAGGTTACGAAAGCTAAAGCCCGATCAGCCCGCCGGCGGTGAAGCCGCCGTCCACGTTGAGGGTCTGGCCGGTGATGAAGGAGGACTTGGTCTCGTCCAGCAGGAAGGCGATGCCGCCGGCCACCTCGGAGGGGCTGGCATAGCGGCGCATGGGCACGGTCTTCATCCAGCCGGCACGGGCTTCCGGCGTGTGCATGGCCTTCACCATGGGCGTCTCGATGGGACCGGGGGCGATGCCGTTCACGCGGATGTTGAAGGGCGCGAACTCCACGGCGAGGATCTGCGTCAGCACCAGTACGCCGCCCTTAGAGGCGCCATAGGCCGAGCGGCCGAGATTGCCCCTTATGCCGGAAACCGAGGCGATGTTGACGATGGCGCCGCCGCCATTCTCCTTCATCACCCGCGCCGCCTCGCGCGCCACCAGGAAGGTGCCGACGAGGTTCACGTCGAGGATCTCGCGGAACAGCGACACCGAGGTGTCCAGCGCCGGCACATCGCGGGCGATGCCGGCGGAATTCACCACGCCCCAAAGCGGGCCGAACTCAAGGCTCGTGCGGGTGACGAGGTCCACCACCTGCGCCTCGTCGGAGATGTCCGCCACCTCGACGCGCACGCGGTCGCCATGGCCGGCAAGCTGCGCCCGCGCCTTCTCCACCGCCACCGCATCGATATCGGCCGCGACCACGCGCCAGCCTTCCACCAGAAGCGCCTCCACCGCGGCGAGGCCGATGCCGGAGGCGCCTCCCGTCACGATCACGCTTCGCGTCCTGCTCATCACGTCTCTCCCTTTGGGCTTTTGTTTCCGGTGCTGCGGCGCTCTTCAGGCGGAGCGCGTGGCGGGCGCCGGCTCCAGCAGGCCGCGTTCGGCCAAGGCCTCGCGCACCATCTTCTTGGTGATCTTGCCGTAGGCGGATTTCGGCAGCGCATCCCAGAAATGGATGCGGCGGGGCATCTTGTAGCGGGCGACCTTGCCGTCGAGGAACGCGATCAGCTCGTCCTCGGCGAGGCTTGCCCCCTCGCGCAGCACGCACACCGCCACACCCACCTCGCCCCACATGGGATCGGGCACGCCGAGGATCGCCACCTCCGCCACCGCCGGATGGGTGAGCACCTTCTCCTCCACCTCGCGCGGATAGACGTTGGAGCCGCCCGATATGTACATGTCGGAAGCGCGGCCGGTGATGTAGACGAAGCCCTCGTTGTCCATGTGGCCGAGGTCGCCGGTGCGGAACCAGCCGTCGCGGAACGCCTTGGCGTTGGCTTCCGGGTTGTCGTAATAGCCGGCGAACACGGCGGGGCCGCAGACGCAGATTTCCCCGGTCTCGAAGGGCTGCGCCTCCTCCCCCGCATCGTTCTGGATCTGGACCTGGATGCCCGTGCGCTCGAAGCCGCAGGTGCCGAGCTTCAGGTCCGGGCCGTCCTCGGGATCATGCAGCGCCGGCGGCAGCACGGTGATGTTGCCGGTGACCTCGCCCAGCCCGAAATACTGCACCAGAACCTTGCCCAGCGCCTTCAGCGCCCGCTTCTGGTCCTCCCGATACATGGGCGCGCCGGCATAGATGACGTAGCGCAGGGAGGAATGATCGTAAGTCTTCACCGAGGGATGCTCGGCCAGCAGCTTGGTGATGGTGGGCACGGTGAACATGTTGGTGACGCGCCATTCCTCCACCAGCCGCCACGCCTCGGCCGCGTCGAACTTCTCGGACGGCATGAGGATGGTCTTCACCGCCCGCGCCACCTGCACCAATTGGTGCACGCCCGCCCCGTGGGAGAGCGGCGCCACCACCAGGGAGGCGTCGGCATTCGTGGTGCCGGGCATCAGGTCGCACAGATGGTTGGTGATGACGAAGGCCATCTGGCCGTGGGTGAGCACCGCCGCCTTGGGCCGCCCCGTGGTGCCGGAGGTGAAGAAGAACCAGCACGGGTCATCGTGCTCCACGTCCGCCACCTTCGCCCTTTCCCCGAGGCGGGCGGCGACGAGGTCGGCATAGTCCGGCCCGAAATCGGCGGCGCCGATGGCGATCACCGCCTCGACGGACGGCGCCTCGGCCAGCACGGCGGGCACATGCTCGGGGAAATCGGCGTGGCAGATCATCAGCCGCGCCCCCGAAGCGGAGGCGAGATAGGCCACCTCCCCCGGGGTCTGGCGGAAATTGGTGGGCACCCACACCGCGCCGACGCGGAAGGCGGCGAACATGCTCTCGAACATTTCAAGGCAGTTCTTGGACTGCACCAGGATGCGGTCGCCCTTGCCCACCCCGCGATGGGCGAGTTCCACGGCCATGGCGTCCACCCGCGCCTCCATCTCGCCCCAGGTGAGCGTGCGGGCGCCGTCCACGAAGCCGATCTCGCCGGGGAAGCGCCGCGCCGCCTGGCGCAGCACATGGGACAGGTTCATCACTCGCCGACTGGAGCGGGCGACACCGCCCTTGGGTGCGCCCTCGGCGACGGCGGGCATTTCGACAGGTTCAGGGGACATGGGATCACTCCGGGCAGGAGGCGCGCGCAGGGCGCGCGCGGAAAGACAAGGACCTATCGGCAGGCGCCATCACGGCATCCCCTTGGCAATGGCGCGCCCGTTGGGCTGCACCGCGACGGCGGGCTCACCGGCCGTGCGGTGGCCGAGGGCGGATTCCAGCGCCTGCGCCTCGCGCTTCAGCAGCGGCACCAGCTCGGCCTGCCGCTCAGGCGAGAGCCGGCTGTCGATGGCGGCAAGCGACAGCGCGCCCAAGGGGCGCCCGTCCGGCCCCAGCACCGGCACGGCAATGCCCCAGGAGCCGGCGACATAAAGGCCGGGATTGAGCGCATAGCCACGAGCGCGGGCATCGGCCACCTGCGCGCGCATCACCTCGACCCCATAGCCGGGATAATGGGCCGCCAGCGCCTGCGCATTGGCGGCGAGCATGCGCTCCACCTCCGCATCCGGCAAAGCGGCGAGCAGCGCGAGCCCGCCGGCGCCGATGCCCAGCGGGTGCCGGTCGCCGGCCTGCAGCACGTGGGTGCGGATGGGCCAGGTGCCCTCCTCCCGGTGCAGGCATACGCTGAAGGCCCCGCGCGGGACGGAGAGGAAGGCGCAGTCGCCGCTGGTGCGGGCGAGGCGGGCAAGGCCGTCCAGCGCCAGGGCATGGATGCCAAAGCGGGTGCCGGCGAGGGTGCCGAGCACATAGGCTTCCGGCCCCACATGATAGCGCCGCGTCACCTCGTCCTGGTCGAGCAGGCCGGTGCGCACCAGCGCCAGCAGCACCCGCCGCACGGTGGGCTTGGGCAGGCCGCACAGCCGCACCAGATCGGACAGCCGCGCGCCCTCGGGGGCTGCGCGGCCCACCGTCAGAAGCAGCGCCACCGCCCGCTCGATGCTCTGCGTTCCCCCGCCGGCGGTTTCGCCGGAAGATAAGCCGCCGGCGCGCGCCGGCTCGGGGCCGGGCCGGACGGCGGGGGGCTTGTGTGCCCGTCCCACGCGCTCTCCCATGATCCAGTATGTGGACCTAGATCTTGATATCGTTGAGACCACCGCAGCGCAGCGTCTTCAACGACCATAATGGGCTTGCGAAAATCCCACAAGCGGGCCAGCATGGGCCGCAGGGATACGAGGTCCATATACTGGACCCAGAGGAAACCGGTCCGAATGGACCGCCAGGAGGAGCTGCCAGCATGATGTTGACCCGTCGCACCCTTTTCAAGGCCGGCGCGGCCGGAGCCCTTGCGGGCGGCGTGGCGGGCGGCGTGTTCGCCCCCTTCGTCGCGCGGGCGCAGAGCGCGGAATTTTCCTACAAATACGCCAACAACCTGCCGGTCACGCACCCCATGAACGTGCGCGCGGGCGAGATGGTGGACAAGATCAAGGCCGAGACCCAGGGCCGCGTCGAGATCAAGGTGTTCCCCTCCAGCCAGCTCGGCGGCGACACCGACATGCTGAGCCAGCTGCGCTCGGGGGGCATCGAGTTCTTCACCCTCTCCCCGCTCATCCTCTCCACCCTGATCCCGAACGCCTCGGTGAGCGGCATCGGCTTCGCCTTCCCGGATTACGCCACCGTGTGGAAGGCCATGGACGGCGGGCTCGGCGCCTATGTGCGCGGCCAGATCTCCAAGGCCGGCATCATCGCCATGGACAATATCTGGGACAACGGCTTCCGGCAGATCACCACCTCCACCCGGCCCATCGAGACCGCCGCCGACCTCAAGGGCCTGAAGATCCGGGTGCCGGTGTCGCCGCTGTGGACCTCCATGTTCAAGGCCTTCGACAGCGCCCCCGCGAGCCTCAACTTCGCCGAGGTCTACAGCGCGCTCCAGACCCGCATCGTGGACGCGCAGGAGAACCCGCTCGCCATCATCGCCACGGCGAAGCTCTACGAGGTGCAGAAATACTGCTCCCTCACCAACCACATGTGGGACGGCTTCTGGTTCCTGGCCAACCGCCGCGCCTTCGAGCAGCTGCCCGACGACCTGCGCGCCATCGTGGCGAAGAACATCAACGCCGCCGGCCTGAAGGAGCGCGAGGACGTGCTGGCGCTCAACGGCACCCTGCGCAAGGAGCTGAGCGCAAAGGGCCTCGTCTTCAACGAGCCCAAGGTGGACAGCTTCCGCGACCAGCTGCGCAAGGCCGGCTTCTATTCCGAGTGGAAGGGCAAGTTCGGCGACGAGGCCTGGTCCATCCTGGAGAGCTACACCGGCAAGCTGTCCTGAGGGCGGCGGTTCGCCTTCGCGAAAGGATGGGGGCGGGGCCCTAATACCAAAGGCCCTTGAGCTTGACTCACGGGCCTTTGGTCAAGCCCGCGCGGCGCTTGAGCGCGACCCTCTCGGCACCGGTCAAAGACCGGGGCCGTTGGTGTAAGGAGATTGCACATCGTCGCCGTCCGGCTTGACCGGACGGCCCATGGCCCGGCCGGGACAAAGTGGCGGGGACTGGACCAGCGGTAAGATGGACCCTCCGGTCAAGCCGGACGGCGACGATGTGGGGAAGTGCCGTGCCCCTCCACCGCAAGCGGGAGAAGGGGCAGAACGCCAGCCGGAGGAAGGCGGAAGCAGCCTCCCCCTCCCTGCCCTCCCCCGCACGCGGGTTGAGGGCTCTGCAGCGCTCAATGGCAGACTGAGCCCTTCTTCACGCCGCGGCGTGGCAGCGCTCCAGCGCCCAGCGCACCAGCTTGCGCACGTCCGGGTCCGGATCGTCGAAGGCGGCTTCCAGCGCGCCAACGGCGGCGGGATCGGCGATCTCGCCCAGGGCGGCGGCGGCTTCCTTGCGCACGTTGCTGGAACCGTGGGACAGCGCCTCCGCCACCACCGGCACCGCGCTCTTGGCCTTCAGCTTGCCCAGCGCATTCACCGCCTTGGCCTGCACCTGCCAGCTGTCGTCATTGGCCGCGACCATCAGCGGGTCCACCGCCTCCGGCAGCTTGGCCTTGCCGATGGAAAAGGCGGCTTCCTCGCGCACCTGCCAATGGGCATCCTTCAGCCCGGCCACGAGGGCGGGCACCCCCGGCGTGCCGCTGCGCACGAACACGAGGGCCGCCATCACCGCCCGGCGCACCGCCGGCTCGGGATCGGTGGCGGCCAGCAGCAGCGCTGGCAGCGCCGCATCGGCCTTCAGATAGCCGAGCACGCCCAGCGCCTCGCGCCGCACGGCCATATCGGGATCGGAGAGCGCCGACAGCGCCACCGGCATGGCGGCGGGGTCCTGCATGTCGCGCAGGGCCCGGAGCGCGGCGGCGCGCACGAAGGCGCTTTCCGCCTGCACCCGCGCGATGAGGCAGGGCGCGGAGCCGGGCTCCTTCTTGTCGGCGAGGCTCTCGATGGCGGCGAGGCGCACCGCCTCCACCGCATCGTCGAGCGCCTCGATCAGGCCGAGGGCGGCGGGCAGGCCGGCATGCTCGTCGAGGGATTTGGCGGCGGCCTCGCGCACGCCGGCATCCTCGTCCTTCAGGCCGGCGAGCAGCAGCTCCACCGCCTGCGGATCCACGCTCTCGGCGAGGTTGAGCATGGCGACGCGGCGGATGCCGGGATCGGCGTCGCGGGCGCGCTCCGCCACGGCATCCATGTCGTCGTCGAAATCATCGAACAGGGCCATGGCTCACCTCAGCGCAGGAGATAGGGGATTTCGACCTTCACCGCCCCGGTGGGGCAGTCCACCTCGCAGGGCATGCAGTACCAGCACTCGTCATACTTCATGTGCGCCTTGCCGGAGGCGGGGTTGATGGCGAGCACGTCGAGGGGGCACACGTCGATGCAGACGCGGCAGCCCTTCTCGGCGATACATTTCTCGTCATCGACCGTGACCGGCACGGAGGTGGGGTGGTTGGCGAACGGCATGGGGCAGGCTCCGGATTCTCGAATTCTGTGAGGTCACTCGGCGGCGAGCGCCGGGGTGCGCAGCTGGTGGTAGGCGCCCATCTCCTCCTCGGGGATGTCGACCACATAGGGGTCCACAGCGCGCTTCCTGTGGGCCATGCGGCCCATCTCGTCCTTGTAGAGCAGCGTGTGGCAGAACCAGTTCTCGTTGTCCGTGGCCGGGTGGTCCACCCGCCAGTGATAGAGGCCCCAGCGGCTTTCTGTGCGGTAGAGCGAGGCGGCGGCGGCCATGTCGGCGCAATCGAGGATGGATTGCAGCTCCAGCGCCCGCATCAATTCATGGGGATCCTTCACGCACAGGGCATTGAGGTCCTCGCGGATCTCGGCGAACCGCGCCTGGGCGATGCGATACTTGGCGGTAACCTTCGGCGGCTGGAGATAATCATTCACCAGGCGGCGGGTCTTGAACTCCATCTCGTGGGGGGTCAGGCCATCATCGCGGCGGGTGGGGGCGAGCACGCGCTCCTGCTCGCGGGCGACATCGGCTTCGTCATAGGCCGGCAGGTCGGTGGAGGCGCAGTAATCGGCCGCGTCCTGGCCGGAGATGCCGCCGTTCACGAAAGCACCGAGCATGTAATTGTGCGGCACGCTCGCCATGTCACCGGCGGCATAGAGGCCGGCGACCGTGGTGCGGGCGTTCTCGTCCACCCACACGCCCGAGGCCGAATGGCCGGAGCAGAATCCGATCTCGGAGATATGCATCTCCACCATCTTCTCGCGATAATTGGTGCCGCGATTCTCGTGGAAGCGCCCGCGCGAGGGCCGCTCGTTGGAGTGCAGGATGGTCTCGATCTCGGAGATGGTCTCCTCGGCCAGATGGGTCATGTTGAGGAAGACCGGGCCGTTGCCGCTCTGGAGCTCCGAATAGAACTCCTTCATCATCTGGCCGGACCAGTAATCGCACTCGATGAAGCGCTCGCCCTTGTTGTTGGCGGTGTATCCGCCGAACGGGCCGGTGACATAGGCGCAGGCCGGGCCATTATAATCCTTGATCAGCGGGTTGATCTGGTAGCACTCGAGGTTCGCGAGCCCCGCCCCTGCATGATAGGCCATGGCATAGCCGTCGCCGCAATTGGCCGGGTTCTCGTAGGTGCCGAACAGATAGCCCGACGCCGGCAGGCCGAGGCGCCCGGCGGCGCCGCAGGCGAGGATGACCGACTTGGCGCGCACCACCAGGAACTCGCCGGTGCGGGTGTTCACCCCCATGGCGCCGGCGATGCGGCCGTCCGGGGCGTTCAGCAGGCGGGTGGCCATGTAACGGTTGGTGACCAGCACCTGGTGTTTGCGCAGCTGGCGATAGAGCGCCTTCTTGACGTGATGGCCCTCCGGCATGGGCAATACGTAGGTGCCCATGTGGTGCACCTTGCGGACATTGTATTCGCCGGAGCCATCCTTCTCGAATTTCACGCCGATGGAATCCAGATACTGGATCATCGGGTAGGAGCCGGTGGCATAGGCCATCACCGCCTTCTGGTGGACGATGCCGTCATTGGCGACGGTGATCTCCTTCACATATTGCTCGGGCGTCGCGTAGCCGGGGATGACCGCGTTGTTCAGCCCGTCCATGCCCATGGAGACCGCGCCGGAGCGCTTCACATTGGCCTTCTCCATGAGCACCACCTTGAGGCCGGGATTCTTCTCCTTGGCCTTGATGGCGGCCATGGGGCCACCGGTGCCGCCGCCGATGACGAGGATGTCGGTTTCGACGATCTCGGTCTTGATCTCGCTCATGGTTTCACCTCTGGAAGGTCGGGGCCGGCCGCATCCGCCGCGAGGGCGGCGAGATAGGCGAAGGGGTAGACCCCGCGCGCATGGCCATCGGAGAAGGACAGGTTGAGCCCGTGCGCCCCGAACGGGGCCACATGGGTGAAGGTGACGCCGGCAAAGTCGGCGGAAAACTTTCCCCGCGCCCGGTCGGCGACGCAGGCCGCGCAGCGGCAAGCAGCGCGAAGCGCCGGGGCACTGAGGCTGGCGCGGAGCGCCGGGGCACTAAGGGCGGCGCGAAGCGCCGGGGCACTGAGACTGGCGCTAAGGGTGTCGGCCGCCGCCCGCCCGCCGGAAAACGCGAGGTGCAGGTGGCGCCGATCACGATCGAGGCGGATCTCCTCGATATCGGGAAAAGGCTCCGACGGCGCCGGAAGGGGCTGGGGGGTAGACGTCATCATGAGGGCGATTGGACATCGCGGCCGCCCCAGCCGATAGCAACTAGTTGCTGGCTGGAGCACTTCCAGGGAGGCCGGCGCGCTGCGCCTCGGGGTCCTGCCTCCCGGCGCCGCCTGCGCTATGGTGCCCGCCGCAGCAACGGGCGAATCCCTCATGGATCAGGTGGACACGGATCAGGTGGAAGCCATCGTCATCGGCGCCGGCGTGGTCGGCCTCGCCGTCACCCGCGCGCTGGCCCGGGCGGGCCACGAGGTGGTGCTGATCGAGGCGGCGGGAGCCATCGGCACCGGCATCTCCGCGCGCAATTCCGAGGTCATCCATGCCGGCATCTATTACGAACCGGGAAGCCTGAAGGCCGAGCTGTGCGTGAAGGGGCGCGACGCGCTCTATGCCTTCTGCGCAAGCCATGGGGTCGGCCATTGCCGTATCGGCAAGCTCATCGTCGCCGCCAGCGCGGCCGAGGTGGCGTATCTGGAAAAGCTCGCCGCCCATGGCGCGGCCAACGGGGTCAGCGACCTTGAGATGCTGGACGGCGCGGGCGCGCGCACGCTGGAGCCGGCGCTGGATGTTCATGCCGCCTTGTTCTCGCCTTCCACCGGCATCGTGGATTCCCATGGCCTGATGCTGGCCCTTGAGGGCGACATGGAGGCCGCCGGCGGCGTGCTGGCCCTCGGCGCTCCGTTCGCCGGGGCGGAGCCGGGGCCGGACGGGCTGACGGTTCGCACCGGGGGTGACGCGCCCATGGTGCTGGGCTGCCGCCTGCTGGTGAATGCCGCCGGCCTCGATGCGCCGGACCTCGCCCGCCGGATCGCCGGCATGCCGGCACATCTCGTGCCCGAGCAGACGCTGGCGAAGGGCAATTACTTCACGTGCGGGCGCAAAGTGCCGTTCAGCCGCCTCATCTATCCGGTGCCGGAGCCGGGCGGACTGGGCACCCACCTCACCCTCGACCTCGGCGGCCAGGGCCGGTTCGGGCCGGACGTGGAATGGGTGCGCGAGCGGGACTACGGGGTGGACCCGGCCCGCAAGGCGTCCATGATGGCCTCCATCCGCCGCTACTGGCCGGATGTGCGGGAGGAGGACCTTGCCCCCGGCTATGCCGGCATCCGTCCCAAGATCCCCGGGCCAAACGGCGGGCCGCAGGATTTCGTCATCCAGGGGCCGGTGGTGCATGGCATCGCCGGGCTGGTGAACCTGTTCGGCATCGAATCGCCCGGCCTCACCAGTTGCCTCGCCATCGCGGACAAGGTGCTGGAGGTGGCGCAAAAATAAGGGCCGCCCTTCGGGGCGGCCCTAAACTTCAGCAGCGCTGAACCGATCCGGCCTCAGGCCAGCTCGGTCTCCTTCTTGCGCTCCTCGCGCTTGCGCTCGTTGGGATCGAGGTAGCGCTTGCGCAGGCGGATGGACTTGGGGGTCACCTCCACCAGCTCGTCGTCCTGGATCCAGGCCAGCGCGCGCTCCAGCGTCATGCGGATCGGCGGCGTCAGGCGCACCGCCTCGTCCTTGGAGGTGGTGCGGATGTTGGTGAGCTTCTTGCCCTTGAGCACGTTCACTTCCAGGTCGTTGTCCCGGTTGTGGACGCCCACCAGCATGCCCTGGTACACCTTCCAGCCCGGCTCGATGATCATCGGGCCGCGGTCTTCGAGGTTCCACAGAGCATAGGCCACCGCCTCGCCCTGCTCGTTGGAGATGAGCACGCCGTTCACCCGGCCGGCGATCTCGCCCTTGTAGGGGGCGTATTCATGGAACAGCCGGTTCATGATGGCGGTGCCGCGGGTGTCGGTGAGCAGCTCCGACTGGTAGCCGATGAGGCCGCGGGTGGGAGCGTAGAACACCAGGCGCTGGCGATTGCCGCCGGAGGGGCGCATCTCCACCATCTCGGCGCGGCGCTCGCTCATCTTCTGCACGACGGTGCCGGAATATTCCTCGTCCACGTCGATGAGGACTTCCTCGATGGGCTCCAGCGCCTGGCCGGTGGCCTCATCCTTCTGGAACACCACGCGGGGACGCGACACGGCGAGCTCGAAGCCCTCGCGGCGCATGGTCTCGATCAGCACGGCAAGCTGAAGTTCGCCGCGGCCGGAGACGAAGAAGGAATCCTTCTCGGTGGATTCCTCGATCTTGAGCGCCACGTTGCCTTCCGCCTCGCGCAGCAGGCGGTCGCGGATGACGCGGCTCGTCACCTTGTCGCCCTCGGTGCCGGCCAGCGGCGAGTCGTTCACGATGAAGGTCATGGTGACGGTGGGCGGATCGATGGGCTGGGCCGCCAGCGGCTCGGTCACTTCGAGCGCGCAGAAGGTGTCGGCCACCGTGCCCTTGGAGAGGCCGGCGATGGCGACGATGTCGCCCTGCACGCCTTCCTCGATGGGCTGGCGCTCGATGCCGCGGAACGCCAGGATCTTGGAGACCCGGCCCTGCTCCACCAACGAGCCGTCCTGCGCCAGCACCTTGATGGGCTGGTTCGGCTTGATGGAGCCGGAGGTGATGCGCCCGGTGATCATGCGGCCGAGGAAGGGGTTGGCTTCCAGCAGCGTGCCGATCATGCGGAACGGGCCGTCATCCACGGTGGGCTCGGGCACGTGCTTCAGCACCAGGTCGAACAAGGGCGCCATGCCCTGGTCCGACGGGCCTTCCGGGCTCTCGGCCATCCAGCCGTTGCGGCCGGAACCGTAGAGGATGGGGAAGTCGAGCTGCTCGTCGGTGGCGTCCAGCGCCGCGAACAGGTCGAACACCTCGTTCACCACTTCCGTGATGCGGGCGTCGGAGCGGTCCACCTTATTGATGGCCACGATGGGCTTCAGGCCCACCTTCAGCGCCTTGCCCACCACGAACTTGGTCTGGGGCATGGGGCCCTCGGCGGCGTCCACCAGCACGATGGCACCGTCCACCATGTTCAGGATGCGCTCCACCTCGCCGCCGAAGTCGGCGTGGCCGGGGGTGTCCACGATGTTGATGCGCGTGTCCTTCCAGACCACCGAGGTGGCCTTGGCGAGGATGGTGATGCCGCGCTCCTTTTCCAGATCGTTGGAATCCATCACGCGCTCGGCCACGCGCTGGTTCTCGCGGTAGGAGCCCGACTGCTTGAGCAACTCGTCCACCAGCGTGGTCTTGCCGTGGTCGACGTGGGCGATGATGGCGATGTTGCGAAGCTTCATGGTCGTCCAGCACGAAAACGCGGGTCCGAATAACTCGGGCCCGCCGGGAAAGGGATTATTGCGGCGCAAAATACACACAAACCGATCAAGATCAATGCGCGCTGCCGAAACCGGCCGGAATTGGCGCGCATCTCTTGCCCGCGCGCCGGCTCTGGGCTTGAGAAAAAGCGGTGCGATGGACAAGCGAGCCTGAACGGGAGAATGGTGCCGTGTATTGGTTCCTGGACGGAGAGTTCCTGGTCGGTGGGCTGGTCAGCGTCGCCACCATCACCATCCAGGCGCTGGTGACCGTGCTCGTCATCAAGATCGGACGCATCTCCGCGCGCCACCTGTCCCCGCGCCGCAGGATCGTGACCCTGACCATCATCATGGGTGCGTCGGGGACGCTGCTCATGCTCGCGCATTTCATGGAAGTGGCGGTCTGGGCCGCCTTGTATGAGCTGGTGGGCGTGAGCCAGGACAAGGATGCCTATTATTTCGCCTTCGTGAATTTCACCACCCTGGGCTACGGCGACATCCTGCCCGAGCACCGGTGGCGGGTGCTCGCGCCCATCACGGCGGCGAACGGCATGCTGCTGTTCGGCTGGTCCACGGCGGTGCTGTTCGCGGTGCTGTCGCGGGCGCTGCGCATCCTGCGTTTGGGTTAAGGCCACCGGCCGGACCTGGGCTATAGTGGTCGCGCCCAAGGAAAACCCATGCCGCCACTAACGTTACGACAGGATGAGGTGCCCCGCCTCGGCCCGGACGAGGTCGCCGCCGCTACGGCGGTGATGGCGCGGCATCCCTATTTTGCCGACTTCCCGCTCTCCGTGCTGGCCGCCCTCATCGCCGGCGGCGAGAAGATGACGGTGGCGCCGGGCACCCGCCTCATCCAGCGGGGCGAGACTGACACGTTCGCGCTGCTGGTGGTGGAGGGCACGGCCGTCGTTACCATCGACACGCCCTATGCCCACGTGGAACTGGCCCATCTGGCGGCACCGGCGGTGATCGGCGAGATCGCGGCCTTCACCGGCGTTGCCCGCACCGCCCACGTGGATGCCGCAACGGAATTGACCGCCGTGCGGCTTTCGGCCGAGGCGCTGGAGGCGGCGGGCCGCGCCCATCCCGCCCTGCTTTCGGCGGTGATGCGCCAGTTCGGCAGCCGGTTCGAGACCTTCAACCGGGTCTTCGGCTTCTATGCCAATGCGCTCAACGCACTGGAGCGCCGCGAGTTCGACCTGAAGCTGCTGGACGAGCTGCGCAATCCCCTGCCCGAGCTGGTGGATTTCTCCCACTCCTTCCGCCGCCTCGCCGAGGCCATCATGACGCGGGTGGCGGAGCGCCGCGAGATGGCCAATGCCGCGGCCATCCAGCGCTCCATGCTGCCGCTGCCGCTTTCGGCGGACGTGCTCGGCGAACGCGCCGACATCGGCGCCGCCATGCGCCCCGCCAAGGACGTTGGCGGCGACTTCTACGATTATTTCCTCATCGACGCCCGCCATCTGGTGGTCAGCCTTGGGGACGTGGCCGGCAAGGGCACCCCCGCCGCCCTGTTCATGAGCGCCACCCAGACCGCCCTGCGCATGGTGCTGCGGCGGGAGGCGGACCTCTCCACCGCGGTGGCAACCGTGAACGACCTTTTGTGCGCCACCAACGGGGAGGACATGTTCGTCACCCTGTTCTGCGCCGTGATCGACCTTGAGAGCGGCGATCTCACCTACTGCAATTGCGGCCACACCGACGCGATGATCCTGCGCGCGGACGGCGCCATCGAGCGCCCCGCCGCCACCGGCATGGCGCTTGCCATCCTGGAGGGGATGAAGCCCCGCGCCGTCCGTGGCCGGCTTGCCCCCGGCGACCGGCTGTTCCTGTTCTCCGACGGGCTGACGGACGCCATCAACCTGGACGAAATCTCCTTCGGCGACGCGCGGCTGGAAGCGGCGGCGGTGCGCGCGCTGCACCTGCCGGCCGAGGCTTTCCTCGCCACATTGCTCGACACCGCCGCCGCGCATTCGGGCGAGGCCCCGCAATTCGACGACATGACCGCGCTGGCCGTCACCTTCACGCCCGTGGGCTGAACGGCCGCTCGCGACGGTCAGGCGGTGGCGTAGAGGCCCTCGATCTCCGCCGCATACTTCTTCTGGATGTTGGAGCGCCGCACCTTCATGGTGGCGGTCACCTCGTCGTCGTCGTGGTCCAGTTCCTTGGTGAGGAGGTGGAAGCGCCGGATGTGGGAGACCTGCGCCAGTTGCCCGTTGGCTTTCGCGACCTCGCCCTCGATCAGCGCGCGCACCTTGGGATTCTCCGCGAGGTTGCGGAAATTGGTGTAGGAAACGGCGTTCTCCTCGGCCCATTTGCCCACCGTCTCGAAATCGATCTGGATCAGCGCCGAGACATATTTGCGCGCCTCGCCGATGACGATGCATTCCTTGATGAAGGCGCTGCCCTTGGCCACGTTCTCGATCTCGGACGGGCTCAAATTCTTGCCCCCCGCCGTGATCATGATGTCCTTCAGGCGATCGACGATCTTTACCTGGCCATCCACGAACTCCACCACGTCGCCGGTGTGGAGCCAGCCGTCGCGCAGAGCGCTCGCGGTGGCCTCCTCGCTCTTGTAGTAGCCGGCGAACACGATGCCGCCCTTCACCAGCAGTTCGCCGTGATCGCCGCGGGCAAGGCTCACCCCCTCCGCCGCCGGTCCCACGCAGCCGGGCACGAGGTTGGACAGCCTTTGCCCGGTGGCCATGCCGCTGGTCTCGGTGGCGCCATAGACCTCGATGAGCGGCACGCCGATGGTGCGGAAGAAGCGCACGATGTGGGGCGAGATGGGCGCCGCCCCCGTCATGGCCACCCTCACCTTGCCGAGGCCGATGAAATTCTGCAAAGCCCGGAAGAACAGCAGCCAGCCGATGAAGAACACTGCCCGCTGATAGGGCGTCCTTTTCTCCGGCGCGGTCTCGGCGAAGGGCTGGCACGCCGCCATGAGGCGCTCGAACAGGGCGCGGCGCACGCCGCCCACCTCCAGCATCTTGATGTAGATGGAGGCGTGCAGCTTCTCCCAGATGCGCGGCACGCCGAGGAACATGCTCGGCGCCACCTCGCGCAGGTCCTCCTGGATGGTGCGGATGGACTCGCCGAAATTCACCTGCGAGCCGAGATAGAGCGGCGTCATGGTGGTGAGCATCTGCTCGGCCACATGGCACAGGGGCAGATAGGAGACGTGGGTGGTATCGGCATCGAGCCCCAGCCGCTCGGCGATGGCGATGGCCTGCGCCCGCAGGTTGCCGTAGGTGAGCATGGCCCCCTTCGGCTTGCCGGTGGAGCCGGAGGTGTAGATCATCAGCGCGATATCGGTGAGGGACTGGCGCGCCAGCACCTCGTCCAACAGGCCGGGATGCGCCTTGAGGTGCTGCTCGCCGGCCGCGACGAGGTCGTCGAACGACAGCACCGTGCCCGGCGCATAGGCACGCAGGCCCTTCCGCTCCATCACCACGATGGACTTGAGCAGGGGCAATTCGTCCCGCCGCTCCAGCACCTTGTCCACCTGCTCCTGGTCCTCGCACACCACGACCTGGGTGTCCGAATGGCCGAGCACATAGGCCACCTCATTGGCCGGGCTGGTGGGATAGACCCCCACCGTCACCGCCCCCACAAGGCCGGCACCGAGCTGGGCCAGCACCCATTCGATGCGGTTTTCCGAGAGCACCGCCACATGGCCGCCTGCGCCGAGCCCGAGCGCGCGCAGGCCGTGGCCGACAGCGGCGGCGCGCGCGAAATAATCCTGGAACGAGACCGGGTTCCAGATGCCGAAATCCTTCTGGCGGATCGCGGTGCGCTCCCCCTGGCGCTGGGCGTGGAGGCGTAGCATCTGCGGCAGGGTCAGGTCGGGAAAATTGGGTGCGGTCATCGCGGGGTTCATGACGCGCCTCTCACGAAAGCCAGCGCTTGCGGCGCTTGTAGTGCTTGATGTCGCGGTAGCTTTTTTCGCCCCGCTCCCCGGCCATGCCGAGATAGAATTCGCGCACGTCCTCGTCCGCCATCAGCCGCTGCGTGGGGCCGTCGAGCACGATCTTGCCGGTCTCCATGATGTAGCCGTAGTGGGAGACCGCGAGCGCCACGGCGGCGTTCTGCTCCACCAGCAGCATGGAGACGCCGCGCTCCCGGTTGATGCGGGCGATGATGGTGAAGATCTCCTCCACCAGCTTGGGCGACAGGCCCAGCGACGGCTCGTCCAGCAGGATGAGCTTGGGCTCGGCCACCAGCGCGCGGCCGATGGCCAGCATCTGCTGCTCGCCGCCGGAGAGATAGCCCGCCCGCCCGCTCCGCCGCTCATAGAGGCGGGGGAAATAGGCATAGACGGCATCGAACGAGGCGGGCTTGCCCGCCCGCCCGGTGAGGGCATAGGTGGCGGCGACGAGGTTTTCCTCCACCGTGAGGTCCTCGAAGATGCGCCGGCCTTCCATGACGTGGAACAGCCCGCGCCGCACCAGCCCATGGGGCGTGAGCGCGGCGAGCGGCGCGCCGTCGAACGAGATGGCGCCCGCCGTCACCGCGCCGTCCTCCAGCTGGAGCAGGTTGGACACGGCCTTCAGCGTGGTGGACTTGCCGGCCCCGTTGGAGCCGAGCAGGGCCACCACCTGCCCTTCCTGAACGCGCAGGGAGAGGCCGCGAAGCACCTGGACCGTCCTATTGTAGACGACCTCGATATTGCTGATTTCCAGTATGGGCTTCGCGGTCATCTTCATCACTTCTTCAGGCTGATCCAGTCGGAGGCCGGCTTCATCTGCTTGTCGGCGGCGCTGTAGGAATAGATCCGCCCCACCGGCACCGAATTACCGGGGATGGAGATGGGCACGCCGATGATGCCGCCGGTGTCGAAATCCTTGATGGTGTTGAGCGATGCCTTGAGGTTTTTCGCGGTCAGGTCCTTGCCCGCCTCCAGCGTGCGCTTCGCCGCCTCGGTCATCAGCATGGCGGTGAGGAAGCCCTGCATGTAGCCCGTGGCCTGGTAGGTGGGCCGCAGCTTGCGGATCTTCTCCAGAATGGGCGCGTCGGGGGCGGTGTCGTAATAATAGCGATAGGGCATCACGCCCATGTAGCCGTCGGCCGGCGCGCCCACATTGGCCCACAGGGAATTGTCCATGGACCAGAAGGTGCCCATGAACCGGCTCTTCAGCCCCAGCTGCTTGGCTTGCGACAAGAATTCCGGCAGCGGCGCCAGCACATAGCCGTGGAAGATGGTGAAGTCCGGATTGGCGCGGCGCAGCTTCAGGATCTCGGTGGAGACGTCCACCGCCGTGGGCGGGGTGACGATCTGGCCGACCACCTCCAGCCCCATCTCTTTGGCGCGCTTCACGCTGGCCTCGATGGGGTCGCGGCCGAACTCGGTGTCCGAGTTCACGAAGACGATTTTCGCGCCCTTCTGCTCTTTCGCGATGTATTCGAGCAGGATGGCGATCATCTCCACGTAATCGGGACCGGCCATGAACTGGAACGGATACTTTTCCGGATTGTTCAGCTCGCTGCCGAAGGAGGCGCCCGCCATCAGGATGGAGCCGCGGCGGTTCAGCTCCTCGTTGATGGTCTTCGCGAAGCCCGTACTGTCCCCGTAATAGAGGTGGATGTCGTTCTGGGTGGTGAGCTTGTTGAAGACCGCCACCGACTGGTCCACCTTGTAGGCGGTGTCCTCGTAGGCAAGACGCAGCTTGCGGCCGGCGACGCCCCCCGCCTCGTTGGTGATCTTCACGAAATCCGAGATGCCCGCCTCGATGGCGACGCCGGCAAAGGCGAACACCCCGGTGAGCGGGATGGAGCCGCCGATCACCAGTTCCTTCTCGTCAGCAAAGGCGGAAAGCGGCGAAAAGAACGTGGATGCGAGGCCCGCCGTGGCGAGGCCGAGGACGTGGCGTCGGTTCAGGTCCGTCATTGGCATTTCCTCCGTAGTCTTGTTCGTTATTGTGTTTTGCTTTGGCGTTGCAGCGCTTGGGTCAGGTCTTGAACGGCCACAAATGGAAGAAGCGGCGGATGCGGCGCACGATCTCCGCCAGCCCCTGCGGCTCGAACACCAGGAAGAAGATGATGAGCACGCCGAACACGATGGTGCGCACCGGCGACAGCGCCGCCCCCGCATTGGGGAAGACGGGGCCGAGCCACTCCACCACGTATTTCAGCAGCTCTGGCACCAGCGTCATGAAGGCGGCGCCGAGAATGGGACCGAGGATGGTGCCGAGCCCGCCCACGATCACCGCCGCGAGGAAGAAGATGGAGGTGGCGAACGGAAAGCTTTCCGGCGTCACCACGCGGAAGAAATAGGCCCACATGCCCCCCGCCACCCCGGCGTAGAAGGACGACAGGGCAAAGCTCATGAGCTTGTATTGTAAAAGCGGAATGCCCAGCACCTCGGCCGAGATGTCGCGGTCGCGGATGGCGATGAAGGCGCGGCCGATGCGGGTGCGGAACAGGTTCGCCGCGGCGAGCACCATCAGCGCCGTGACAGGCACGACGACGAAATAGAGCGCGAACGGCGAGGCCAGCTCGATGCCGAAGAGGCGCGCCGGCGCCACGTTCACCCCGCTCATGCCGCCGGTCACCGACACCCAGTTGGTGAAGACGAAATGCAGGATGAAGGAGGCAGCGATGGTGGCGATGGCGAGATAAAGCCCCTTCACCCTCAGGCTCGGCACCCCCACCAGTACGCCCACCAGCGCCGCGACGAGACCCGCCACGAAGATGTTGAGGAGGAAGGGCGTGCCCAGATGCCCGTCGAGGAACGCCACCGCATAGGCGCCCACCGCCATGAAGGCGGCCTGCCCGAGACTCACGAGGCCGGTATAGCCGGTGAGGATATTGAGCCCGGTGGCGCTCGCCACATTGATGGCGACGAGGCAGGCCAGATACAGCCAGTAGGCGTTGAGCACGAACGGCGCCAGTACCAGAACGAGGGCGAGGATGATCATCCACGCCCGCTGCGTCCGCGTGGTCAGCAGCCCCTCGTCGGCGATGTAGGTTTCCTTGGCGGTGGCGATGCGCATCAGAGCCGCTCGATTTCAACGGTGCCGAACAGGCCGTAGGGCCGGATCATCAGCGCCGCGATGAGGAGGGAAAAGGTGGTGACGAGCTTGAACTCGCCGCCGAGGAAGGTGCCCGCCCATGCCTCCACGAGGCCGATGAGCAGGCCGCCCACCAGCGCCCCGAGCACGGAATCCAGCCCGCCGATGATCACCACCACCAGCGCCGAGAGGCCGAACACCCCCATGGTGGGCGAGATGCCGCCGATGGCGCCGACAAGGATGCCCGCCCCCGCCGCCGTGGCGCAGGCGACGATCCAGGCCAGCGAAAACACGCCGGGCACATTGATGCCGCAGGAATAGGCCGCCGCCTGGTCGCTGGCGGTGGCCCTGAGCGCCACGCCGCCGCGCCAGAAGCGGAACAGCAGCAGGAACAGGGCGATGACCACCCCCGCCACGGCGAAGCCGATGGCGATCTTGCGCGAGACATAGGCCTCGCCGATGAACACCGGCGTCGCGCCCATGAAGTCCGGCAGCGCGCGCGGATCGGTATTCCACACCAGCTCCGCCACGCCCATGAGCACCGAGCCGAGCCCCACCGTGACCATGAAGACGGAGATGGGGGCCTCCCCCAGCATGGGCCGGATCAGCGCCCGTTCCACCAGCGCCCCCACCACGCCGCCGCCGGCGATGGCAAGCGGGATCGCCGCCCACACCGGCAGGCCGAAGCCGGCCGAAAAGGCGAAGAACAGGTAGCCGCCGAGCATGAGGATCTCGCCGACCGCAAGGTTGATGACCCGCGTCGCCTTGTAGATCAGCACGAAGGCCAGCGCAGTGAGCGCCAGCAGCGCCCCGGAGCCGAGGCCCGCCAGCGTCACCTCGGCGAAGAACAGCCAGTCCATCAGGCGGCCTCCCCGATGGCGGAAAGGCGCCGCATCAGCTCGGCCGGGTTACCGCTGCCGAGATAGGCGGCGGCCACCTGCGGATCGCCCTGCACCTGCGCCGGCGGCCCCTGTGCGATCACCTTGCCGAAATTGAGCACCACCACATGGTCGGAGATGTCCATCACCATGCCCATGTCGTGCTCCACCATGAGGATGGAGATGCCCCACTCCTCCTTCACGTCGAGGATGAAGCGGGCCATGTCCTCGGTCTCCTCCCGGTTCATGCCCGCCACCGGCTCGTCGAGCATGAGCAGGCGCGGCCGCATGGCCAGCGCCCGGGCCAGTTCCACCCGCTTCTGCAGGCCGTAGGACAGGGAGGCGACCGGCTTGTTGCGGATGTGGTCGATCTCGAGGAAATCGATGATCTGCCGCTCCACCTCGGCCCGCAGCTCCATCTCCTCGCGCCGGGCGGCGCCCCAGTAGGCCAGGGCCTGAAGCAGGTTGGTGCGCATGTGGGCGTGGCGGCCGAGCTTGATGTTGTCGAGCACCGTCATGCCCTTGAACAACGCGATGTTCTGGAAGGTGCGCGCCAGCCCCGCCCGCGCCCGCGCCGGCGGATGGGTATGGGTGATATCCTGCCCGTCGAGGCGGATATGCCCCTCGCGCGGCCGATAGAAGCCGGAGATGCAATTGAACAGCGAGGTCTTGCCGGCGCCGTTCGGCCCGATGAGGGCGGTGATGGTGCCGGGACGCACCTCGAACGACACGTCGGTGAGCGCCTTGAGCCCGCCGAACGACAGGCTGAGGCCGGATACGGCCAGATGAGCGGGCGCGAGGGTGCCGGGCGCGGGGCGCGTCATGGCCGCTCCCCATATGGCATGGCGGCGCGGGCGCGCGGCCCGGCGCGAACGGCCGAGTTCAGCGTGGTCAAGGCGTTTCCCCTCCCAAGGGTACCCAACATGGTCTGTTGCGACCCGTCCCCGGTTCTTGTCCGGGGATCTTTGACAAACGTTCGCCGCCGCCTCAGATGGCGGAGCGGCTCAAGGCGTAACGCGCAAAGATGCGTTCCACCGGCGCGTCGATCTCACGGCCGGCGCGCACGAAGCCCTTGCGCCAGTCCACCAGATGCCGGCGCATCCACAGCCGCGCGCCCTCGAGGTCGCGCGCGGCGATGGCGTCGATGATCCTGCGGTGCGCCTCCACCATGCGCGGCCCGCCCTCCGGCACCCGCCGGCAGATCATCTCGGACGAGGGAAAGAACAGGAGCGCCGCCGGCTCGCGCGCCAGCTCCAGCACCCGGTTCCGGGAGGCATGGGCCACCAGCGCGTGGAATTCGGTGTCGATTTCCGACAGCAGGACCGGATTGCCGATGGCCTGCTCGATGCGGGACTGGTTGGCCTCAAGCGCCGCGAGAACCTCCTCGTCCGCATGGGCCACCGCCCCTTCCACCGCCCCCACCTCCAGGATGAGCGCAGTGTCGAACAATTCGCGGAAGGTGACATCCTGCAGCACCAGCGCGCGGCTCATGCGGCTGGAGAGCGCGTCGTAGCGCGGCTCGCAGACATAGAGCTTGCGCCCCGCCTCCCGCCGCACCAGCCCGCCCTGCTCCAGCACGCGGATGCCCTCGCGCACGGTGGAGCGGTTGACGCCGAACTGCCGCACCAGCGCCGCCTCGGTGCCGATCTCGTCCCCCGGACGCAGGCGGCCGGACACGATCTCGGCCTCGATGGCCTCGGCGACCATCTCGTAGGCCGAAGGCACCCGGATGCGATCGAAACGGTCAGCAATCGTGTCGGACATGACAGCGTTTTTCCGCTTTGTCGGACAAACGGTCTCACCCCCGCACAGGCTTGTCAAGGGCGCATGCACCGTCGTCCCGCGCCCGGGACCAGCCCGGCCGCGCCCGCTCAACCATGGGATTTGTGCCGCCCGCGACGCCCTATGTCCGTGCCCGCAGCACCTTGCCCGGGTTCATCAGGCCCAGGGGATCAAGCGCGGCCTTCACCGCCCGCATCAGGTCCAACTCCACCGCCGACTTGTAGTGCTCCGCCTCAGCGACGCGCAGTTGGCCAAGGCCGTGCTCGGCGCTGATGGAGCCACCCAGCGTGACGACCACATCATGGACGACGCGATTGATCTCGCCCTGCCGCGCCACCCGCGTCGCCTCGCTCCAGTCGCGCGGAACGACTGGATTGTAGTGGAGGTTGCCATCGCCCACATGGCCGAAGGTGAAGGGCAGGATGCCGGGAAAGGCCCGTTGGAGCGCCGCATCGGCGCGGGCGATGAACTCGGGGATCGCCGAGACCGGCACGCTGATGTCGTGCTTCACCCCGCGCCCGGCGTGCTTCTGCGCCTCCGCCTGCGCCTCGCGCAGCGCCCAGAGCCGGCGGCGCTGGTCGCCCGAGGCGGCGACCACCGCATCCTCCACCAGCCCCTCCTCCAGCCCGGCTTCCAGCAGGCCTTCCAGCGCCTGCCGAAGCCCGTCGCCCTCCGCCTGCCCGCTCGCCTCGATCAGAAGATACCAGGCGTGCCGCCCGGCGAAGGGGGAGGACAGGCCCGGCACCGCCGCCACCGCGAACTCAACGCTCGGGGCGCGCATCAGCTCGAACGCCGACAGGCCGTCGCCGAGCCGCGCCCGGGCCAGGCAGAGGAGGCGGATAGCGGCGGTCACGTCGCCGATCCCCGCCATGGCGGTCTCCACCGCCCGCGGGCGCGGAAACAGCCGCAGGACAGCCGCGGTGATGATGCCGAGGGTGCCTTCCGACCCGACGAACACCTGCTTCATGTCGTAACCGGCGGTGTCCTTGCGCAGGGCACGCAGGGCGTCGAAGACGCGGCCGTCCGGCAGTACCGCCTCGATTCCGAGGGTCAGCGCGCGCATGGTGCCGTAGCGCAGGACTTGCGTCCCGCCCGCATTGGTGGCGAGGTTCCCGCCGATGCGGCACGAGCCCTCCGAGGCGAGGGAGAGAGGAAAGAGCCGGTCGACGGCCTGTGCCGCCTGCTGCACCTCTAATAGGGTGGCGCCAGCCTCCACGGTGAGGGTGTCGTTGGCCGCATCCACGGCCCGCACGCGCCGCATGCGATCAAGGGCGATGATGACGGCCCGGCCCGAGTTGTCGGGCTGCGCGCCGCCGGCAAGGCCGGTATTGCCGCCCTGCGGAACCATGGGGATGCGCGCCTGCGCGCAGGTGGCCACCACCTGCGCCACCTGTGCCGTGGAGGCCGGGCGGAGCACGAGCGCCGCCTCGCCCCGGAAGGCGCCGCCGAAGCCGACGCGAAACGGCAGAGTGTCTTCGGCCCCCTCACGGACGCCGGCGGGTCCGACAATCTCTTTGAGGCGGTTCAGGGCGTCTTCGAAGGACAGGGTGGAGGCGACAAAAGGAGCGGACGCCCCCGTCACCGCACTTCTCCCGGCGCGTCGAAGGCGAAGGCGCCGGCATGCCGCCGGGCTACGGCGAGAAGATCGCCCAGGCGGGGCGCGCCGAGCTGGCCCATGGCCACCTGAAGCTCTTCCGTGAGCATCTCCGCCACATAATCCGCACCGCCCTCCCCCAGCGCCGCAAGACCCATGAGGAAGGCGCGGCCGCAGAAGGTGCCGTGGGCGCCCAGAGCCATTGCCCGCGCCACGTCGAGGCCGGAGCGGATGCCGCTGTCGTAGAGCACGGTGGCGCGGCTGCCCGCCACGGCGGCGATGGCTGGTAGCACGTCGATGGCGGCAGGCGCGGCATCGAGCTGGCGGCCGCCGTGGTTGGAGACCAGAATGCCGTCCACGCCGATGGCGATCGCCTGTTCCGCATCGGCGGGATGCAGGATGCCCTTCATCACCAGGGCGCGCGGCCAGGCATCCCGCAGGCGCTTCACCACCTCCCACGAGAAGGTGCCCTTGATCTCGTTCTGCACGAAGCCGGCGGTCCTCGCCTGAGTGGCGGGCGGCTCCACATAGGGCGTCATGTTGGCGAAGGCGGGCATGCCGGCCTTCAGCAACGCCAGCGCCCACGGCCAGGCGAGCGCCACGTCCCGTATCGTGCGCGCCGTGGTGCGGAACGGCACCACGAGGCCGTTGGCGAGGTCGCGCGGGCGCTTGGACCGCACCGGCGCGTCCAGCGTCGCCACCAGCGCCTGCGCGCCGGCCGCCTCCGCGCGGCGGACCAGATCGAAGGTCACCAGATGGTCCCGCCCCGGCAGGCCGTAGAGCTGGAACCACGTGCAGTCGCCCGCCAGCGCCGCCACCTCCTCGATGGAGGCTCCGGCCAGGGTGCCGGTGATGTAGGGAATGCGCGCCTTGCCCGCGGCCTTCGCGAGCAGCCGGGTGGCATCGGGCCAGACCAGCGTGTCCATGCCCACCGGCGAGATGCCGATGGGGGCGCTGTAGCGCGTGCCGAACAGCTCCACCTGCGTCTCAACCGGCCCGGGCGCGCCATAGCGCGGCACCAGTTCTACAGCATCGAGCGCCGCGCGGTTGCGCGCGACGCCCTTGTCCGCGCCGGTGCCGCCCTCCAGGAAATCGAACGCGAAGCGCGGAATGCGCCGCCGCGCCGCCCGCTCCAGATAATCGAGGGTCGGCATCTTCTGCTTCAACCGGGCGGCAGCGCTGGTGCCGGAGCCCGCGCCCCACGCCTGCGCCGCGGGCCGGGTTGGGGCCGGCGCCTCCGGGCCTTGCCGGAGCGCTCCCGAAGGCGTCTGCGTCATGGCGGCGCTTCCTCGTTCTGTTCTGATTGCCCCCTTGGTAGATCGGGCCCGCCATCACTGCAAATAATTACGCCTTATCGCAAAGATCACTTGGTGTGATTTCACGTCTGCGTCCGCGGGGCTGGCGCGTGCGGCCCGTCGGGGACCGATGCACGAAGGCACTGGCGGAGGTTGCCGCATCCACCAAGTCGCGACGGATCACCTCGACCACCGCATCGGCCGCCGCTGACACCGCCCGCCTTGGATGGTGCACCACGGCGATGGACCGCGCGAGCCGTGGCGTGGCGAAATGGTGGGCGCGCACCCGGCCGGCGGCGAGCGCCTGATGCAGCGCGATGGTGGGCAGGACGGTGACGAGGCCGGTGGTCGCCACCACCTCGCAGATGGCGGAGAGGGTGTCGATCTCGATACGTGGCTTCAGCTCAACACCCGCCTTCGCCGCCTGCTCCTCCAGGATCATGCGCAGGCCGTGGCGCTTGGAGGGCATCACCAGATCGCATCCGGCAAGGTGGGCGAAGGTGAGGTCCGCCGGCACGGCGACGGGGGATTCTTTCCGGCAGGCGAACACCATCTCCTCGTCGAGCACATGGTGGGCCGCCAGACCGCGCATGTGGCGCGGCACGTTGATGATGGCGAGGTCCAGCTGGCCGGTGGTCACCCAGTCCATGAGCGTCTCGGTATAGCCCTCGCAGGCGGACAGCTCGACCTCGGGATAATTCTCCGCGATGCGGGCGGAAGAGCTGGCCAGCGTGCTCTGCGCCACCGAGGTGATGAGCCCCACCACCACCCGGCCGGCAACCCGGCCATCGAACCGCGCCATCTCCTGCATGGCGTGCTCCACATCCCGCACGATGGGGGAAACGAGCCGCACCAGCGCCTCCCCGGCCACCGTGGTGGTGACGCCGTGGGCGCTGCGATCGAAAAGCTTCTGCCCGAATTCGGCTTCCAACTTCGCCACCTGCATGCTGAGCGCCGGCTGCACGATGTTGAGCTGGCGTGCGGCGCGGGTCACGTTGCGCGTTTCCGCGAGGCAGAGAAAATACTGCATCTGCCTGAGATCCATGGCGTTCCCCCCCGAGCGAAGCGGCATTGCGGCCGCAGCGATCATCAAGACTGATGATCTCGATAATCATTCATTATTTGAAGTGATTATCCATGTCATCTATGACTTGATCAACGGGCTCTTTCCTGTGCGTCAGGGCCCGGCGCCAAGAAGGCAGAAACTGCACGTCGGCGCGGGAGGAGGCAGCACGCAGGCCAAGGCGCTCGGATGCCCCGGGGCGCTCCGCGCCGTCGCTCGTCCCGCATGCTGAACCGTTCCCCCGTCGCCGCCCGTCGGCACGCAGAGGTCTCGTCATGCTGGATCAGAAGCGGCTCATCATCGGCATTTCCGGCGCTTCAGGCGTGATGTACGGCGTGCGCATGCTCCAGCTCCTGCGCAATGCCGGGGTGGAGACGCACCTCGTCATGTCGAAGACGGCGGAAATCACCTTCGCCTACGAGACCGACCTGAAGATCGCCGACGTGAAGGCGATGGCGAACGTCACCCATTCCATCGAAGACATGGCCTCCGCCATTTCCTCCGGCTCGTTCCGCACCATGGGCATGGTGGTGGCCCCCTGCTCCATGCGCTCCATGTCCGAGATCTGCTCGGGTGTCACCTCCACCCTGCTCACCCGCGCCGCCGACGTGGTGTTGAAGGAGCGCCGGCGCCTGGTGCTGATGGCGCGGGAAACCCCGTTGCACACCGGCCACCTGCGCACCATGACGGCACTGTCCGAGATGGGCGCCATCATCGCCCCGCCGGTGCCGGCCTTCTACGCCAAGCCGGCGAGCCTGGAAGACCTCATCGACCACACGGTCGGGCGCGTGCTCGACCTGTTCGACATCGACCTCGGCATCGTGCGCCGCTGGGGCGAGGACGCCGGCCTCAAGCGCCGCACGCCGCCGCTTCGGCAGGTGAAAACCTGAGGCCAAGCAACAACCGGCCGACCCTGTTTCCACGCCACACGCCGTCCAGCCGACCGAAAGATGACGACCATGCGCAGCGAGCCCCGTCCCCGCCCTGTTCCAGCCCAGGCATCCGCCGATCTGCGCGCCTGGCTCGCCGCCCTCGCGGCGCGGGGGGAACTGGCGGTGGCGAAGGAGAACATCTCCCTCATCGACGAACTCGCCGCCGTCGCCAAGCGCACGGAGCGGGACAAGGCGGTGCTGTTTCCCCGACCCGACGGTCACGACATCCCGGTGGTGGTCAATCTCTTCACCCAGCGCGCCTGGGTGGCCGACGCCCTGGGGGTGGGCGAGGACGAGTTGCTCGCCCACTTCCTCGCCGCCGCCCGCGACCCGCTGCCGTGCGTGGAAGTCACTTCGGCAGCAGCACAGGACGTCGTGCACACCGACGTAGACCTGCTGAGGCAGTTGCCCATTCCCAAGCACAACGCATTGGACAGCGGCCCCTACATCACCGCCGGACTGCTCATCGCGCGCAACCCGGTCACCGGCATCCAGAATGTCTCCATCCACCGCTGCCAGATCAGCGGGCCGGACCGCATCGGCGTGCTGCTTTTGCCCCGCCACACCCTCGCTTACTACCGCATGGCGGAGCAGGCGGGCGAGGGGCTGGAAATCGCCATCGTCATCGGCGTGCACCCAGCGCTGCTTTTGGCCTCCCAGGCCATCTGCGCCCTCGACGAGGACGAGATGGAGATCGCCGGCGCGCTCCTCGGCCGCCCGGTGGAGGTGGTGAAGTGCAAGACCAATGCGGTGCGGGTGCCGGCCTGCGCCGAGATCGTGGTGGAAGGCCGCATCCTGCCCAGGGTCCGCGAGCCTGAGGGCCCGTTCGGCGAGTTCCCGCAATATTACGGCCCGCGCGCCGCCCGCGAGGTGATCCAGGTGGACGCCATCACCCATCGCCGGCATCCCATCTTCCACACCATCGTCGGCGGCAGCTTCGAGCATCTGGTGCTCGGCGGCGTGCCCCGCGAGGCAACCTTGCTCCAGCATCTCAAGCGCTCATTCCCCAACGTGCTCGACGTGCGGCTCACCCGCGGCGGAACCTGCCGCTATCATCTGGTGGTGAAGATCGACAAGGTGAGCGAGGGCGAGCCCAAGAACATCATCATGGGCGCGTTCGGCGGCCACTACGACATCAAGCAGGTGGTGGTGGTGGACAAGGACGT
Organism: Xanthobacter oligotrophicus; assembly: GCF_008364685.1. GTDB lineage: Bacteria > Pseudomonadota > Alphaproteobacteria > Rhizobiales > Xanthobacteraceae > Xanthobacter > Xanthobacter oligotrophicus. The sequence continues at coordinate 159,122 of NZ_VTTL01000012.1, read as the reverse complement.
GGACATTTCCAGCCCCGACGAGATCGAATGGGCGATCGCGACCCGCTTCCAGGCGGACCGCGACATGGTGGTGGTGGCCGGCGCGCAAGGCTCCAAGCTCGATCCGTCGACGCAGGACGGTATCAGCGCGAAGCTGGGCCTTGATGCCACCGCCCCGCTCTCCGACGATCCCCTCGCCTTCCGCCGCATCCATGTGAAGGGCGAGGAGGACGTGGACCTCTCCGAGGTGCTGGTGAAGGATCCCAACGCCGCCTTCGCCCGCATCGTCGCCCAATTATCGTGAAGTCGACATCGTGAAGAAGGCTTCGTGAGCGTGTTGTGCAACGGACCGCCCGCTGGGCGGTGGCGATGGGGGCTTGCAAGAAGAGCCTCGTGTAAAATTCGCTAGAAGCCGGCCGCCCCAGGTGGACCGGACAGCAAAAGAGGCCGCACGGCCCGGTACGCCTGCGATGCAGGCCGATCGGCGCGCGGTCCACACCGGGAGGATGGAATGTTCCTGAAGACGACACGCAGCCTGGTGGCCGCAGGGGCACTGGCCGCGGCCCTGTTCGGCGCCGCCGCCGCCCATGCCGCGGACAAGGTCAAGGTGGGCATCAACAACGTGGTGTCCGACGTGGTCTTTCACCTCGGCGTCGAGCGCGGCTTCTTCGCCGAGCAGGGTCTGGAGGTGGAACTGGTCACCTTCGATTCCGGCCCGAAGATGATCGCGCCGCTGGGCGCCGGCCAGATCGACGTGGGCGCGGGCGCCTCCTCCGCCGGCCTGTACAACGCCTCGGCACGGGGCATCGACATCAAGGTGGTGGCGGACAAGGGCTCGACCCCGGTCCATTACGACTACATGCCGCTGCTGGTCCGCAAGGATCTGGTGGACAGCGGCAAGGTGAAGAGCATCGCCGACCTGAAGGGCCTGAAGATTGGCTCCGTGGGACCGGGTGCGGCGACCAATGCCAAGCTTGCCCACATCCTTGGAAAGCACGGCCTCACCTACAAGGACGTCAACCACATCTATATCGGCTATCCGCAACAGATCGCCGCCTTCACCACCGGCGCCATCGATGCCGCCATCACCACCGAGCCCTCGGCCACCCAGGCGGTGAACAATGGCGTGGCGGTGCGTTTCGTGGTGGACGGCTATCCCAACCAGCAGGTGGCCGTGCTGCTCTACGGCGGCGACTTCATCGCCAAGCGGCGCGATGTGGCCCAGCGCTTCATGGTGGCTTACGTGAAGGCGGCCCGCATCTTCAACGATGCCACCGCCGGCGGCAGGTTCGACGGCAAGGGTGCCCCCGAGGTCATCAAGACCATCATGCGCACCACCGGCCTCAAGGACGCCGAGCTGTTCGCGAAGATGATCCCGAACGGCATCAACCCCGACGGCGCGGTGGACATGCCGAGCCTTGCGGCCGACCTCAAGTTCTTCACCGAGAACGGCTATCTCGAACGTCCCGCCAAGGTGGAGGACGTGGTGGATGCCTCGTTCGCCACCGCGGCGGTGAAGGTTCTGGGCCCCTACAAGGTCGCACAGAACTGACGCGCGGGGCGCCGGGCGATCCGGAGCCCCATCCTGGCATCAACCACAAGACCCCGGTCCCTCGAAATGGCAATGGGGCGTCAAGCGCGAGCGGGAGGAACAAGGACCATGGCCGTTGTCAGCATGTTGAGCCCGAAGCCCAATGCCAGTCCGGAGCAGGTGCCGGTTCAGATCTCTCTGCGGGGCGTGCGCAAATATTTCGGGTCGTCCAGCTTTGTCGCGGTGGACGGCATCGACATCGACATCCCCCAAGGCCAGTTCTTTGTCATCGTCGGCCCGTCCGGCTGCGGCAAGACCACACTCTTGCGCATGCTTGCGGGGCTGGAGAGCATCAGCGAAGGCACCATGGCCATCAACCGGACCGATCCCAGCCGGCCAGAGAACTCCATGGTATTCCAGGGGGACAGCCTGTTTCCCTGGATGAGCGTCTACGACAACGCGGCCTACGGCCTGCGCATGCGCGGCGTGCGCGAGAAGGACGTGGCGGACAGCGTGCAGCTGTGGCTGGAACGCATCGGCCTGTGGCGTTTCCGCGACCGCTACCCCAACCAGCTCTCCGGCGGCATGCGCCAGCGCGTCTCCATCGTGCGCGCCTTCGCCAACGATCCGGAAATCCTGCTCATGGACGAGCCATTCTCGGCCCTCGACGAGCAGAACAAGATGCTGCTGCACGAAGAATTGCTGCGCATCTGGGAGGCCACCAAGAAGACCGTGGTCTTCATCACGCACTCGGTGGACGAAGCGGTGACACTGGGCGACCGCATCATGATCATGACCGCCAATCCGGGACGGGAGAAGGCGATCATCGACGTCCCCTTCGCCCGCCCGCGCAACGTGCTGGAACTGCGCCACGATCCGGCCTACGGCGACCTCGTGTTCCACATCTGGGAGCAGCTGCGCGACGAGGTGCAGCGCGCGCGACTGAATTCCGAGGGAGGCAAGTGATGGCGAAGCACAGGAGCTTCCACGGCGCGGAGCGGTTCATCGGCTTCCTGACGCCCCTTGCCCTGCTGGGCCTGTGGGAAGCCGCCGCCCGCACCGGGCTCATCGACGCGCGCTTCTTCCCCGCGCCGTCGAGCATCGTGCACACCTTCGGCGCGCTCGTCGCGTCGGGCGAATTGTGGACCAACCTCGCCGCCAGCCTGCGCCGGCTCCTGCTCGGCATGCTGGTGGGCGGGGTGCCGGCCCTGTTCCTCGGCCTCGCCATGGGCATCTCCCGGCCCCTGCGCGCCGCCATCGACCCGCTGATCTCGGCCACCTATCCGATCCCGAAAAGCGCAATCCTGCCTTTGGTGCTGCTCATCTTCGGGCTGGGCGAGACCTCGAAGGTGGTGATGGTGGCGCTCGGCGCCTTCTATCCCATCCTCATCAATACGGTGATGGGGGTCGCCAATATCGACAAGATCTACCTGGACGTGGGCCACAATTTCCGCGCCAGCCGCTGGCAGGTGTTCCGCACCATCGCGCTGCCGGGGGCGCTGCCCTCCATCATGGCGGGGGTGAAGCTGGCCATGGGCATGGGTCTCATCCTCATCGCCATCTCCGAGATGGTGGCCGCCTCCGACGGCATCGGCTACATGATCTGGAATGCGTGGCAGGTCCTCACCGTGGATACCATGTATGTGGGACTGCTCGTCATCGCCCTGCTCGGCTTCATCTTTTCCGCCATCCTTGACGAGGTGGAGCGTTTGCTGATCCCATGGAAGGCAAGGACCTGACGCACGGGAGCGCCGCATGTCCAATGCTTTGAGGATCGCGCACGGCGCATTCGGACGGGTGGCGCTCCTGGACATGGACCGCTCGCTGGTGCGCCATGCCCACCCCCACTGCCACGTGTTGCTGAAGGTGGAAGGCGCGGACACCACGTTCGCGGTCGGCGAGGGCATCGTCCCCCTCACCGACCGCACCGCCGTTCTGGTGAGCGGCTGGGAGCCCCATGCCTATGTTCACGATCCCGAGCAGCCGAAGACGGTCATCCTTGCCCTCTATATCGAGCCGGAGTGGCTGAAGACCTTCCGACCGGGCTGGGGCGCCTCCGGCATTCCCGGCTTCTTCGAGCAGCCGTGCGGGGAAGTCTCGCCGCGCATCCACCGCCTCGCCCACGACCTGGCGGAGGAGATGATGGCGCGCCCGGATGCGAATGCGACGCACGAGGCGCTGCTCGCCGATCTCATGATCGCCGTGGTGGAGCGCTTCACGCCGTGGCGCACCTTCTCCATCCGCGCCCTCGACGACCAAAGGCGCATGGACTGGCGCATCCGCCGCGTGGTGGAGGGCATGCGCGCCAACCTCGCCGACGATGTGGACACAACCGCCATGGCGAAGGGGGCAGGCCTGTCGCGCGCCCACTTCTTCCGCCTGTTCGAGGCCTCCACCAATGTGCCGCCGCGCATCTTTCTCAACGTGATGCGGGTGGAGGCGGCGGTGGCGGCGGTGACCTCCGAGGACAAGAGCTTCACCGACATCGGCGAGCGCCTGGGCTTTGCTGCTCCCTCCCATTTCACCCGCTTCTTCCGCGATCATACGGGCGTGACGCCCAGCGCCTTCCGCACCATTTCCCGCATGGCGCTGTGAGGGCTGGGCCGCTCTCCCGCGGCGGTCGCGCCGACCGGCCTGGAGACGCCGTTTCCGCCGCAGCGCACCATGGGAAATGAGACTCCCGGGTAAATGATGAGACGGCTCGGCATGGTCCGGGTCGCGTCCAGCCGGCACCTTCCCGCCAACACAGCGCAACCGCCGAAGCGGTGCGCAACAGGGAAGCGCCGGAATGCTCGACATGCCCCGCGACACGGCGGACGGATGGGTCGGCCGCGCCATCGAGCGCGTGGAGGATGCCGCCCTCCTGACCGGGCGCGGCCGCTATCTGGACGATCTCGGGGTGAAGCCGGGCACGCTCCACATGGCGATCCTGCGTTCCCCCCACGCCCATGCGGATATCACCGCCATCGACACCTCGGCGGCGCAGGCGCTGCCCGGCGTCGCCGCCGTGCTCACCGGCGCGGATGTGGCGCGCCTCACCACCTCGCTGGTGGTGGGGGTGAAGGCGCCGGTGCAGTGCTGGCCCATGGCGGTGGAGCGCGTGCGCTTCGTGGGCGAGCCGGTGGCGCTGGTGGTCGCGCAGGATCGCTATGTGGCGGAAGACGCCCTCGACCTCATCGAGGTCAGCTACCAGAGCCGCCCCGCGGTGGTGGATCCGCTGGCGGCGCTGGACGAGGGCGCGCCGCTGCTGCACGAGGGCTTCCCGCGCAACCTCGCCTCCGATCGCAGCTTCCGCTATGGCGACCCCGAGAGCGCTTTCGCGCAAGCCGCCCAGAGCGTCTCCATCGCGATCCGCTATCCGCGCAATTCCTGCACCCCCATCGAGACTTATGGCCTTGTTGCCGAATACGACCCGCACGAGGACGCCTATGATGTCCTCGCCAATTTCCAGGGGCCGTTCTCCATCCATGCGGTGATCGCGCGGGCGCTGAAGGTGCCCGGCAATCGCCTGCGCCTGCGCACCCCGCGCGACAGCGGCGGATCGTTCGGCATCAAGCAGGGCATCTTCCCCTACATCGTGCTGGGCGCCGTGGCGGCGCGGGTGGCAGGAGCGCCGGTGAAGTGGATCGAGGACCGGCTGGAACATCTGTCCGCCTCGGTCAGCGCCACCAACCGCGCCACGACGCTCACCGCCGCCGTGACGGCGGACGGGCGCATCACGGCGCTCGATTTCGACCAGGTGGAGGATTGCGGCGCCCATCTGCGCGCGCCGGAGCCGGCCACCCTCTACCGCATGCACGGCAACCTCACCGGCGCCTACGACATCCGCAACCTCGCCGTACGCAACCGCGTGGTGGTAACCAACAAATGCCCCACCGGCCTCAACCGGGGCTTCGGCGGGCCGCAGGTCTATTTCGCCCTTGAGCGGCTGATGCAGCGCATCGCGGTCGAACTTGGCCTCGATCCGCTGGAGGTGATCCGCCGCAATCTCATCCCGGCGGGCGCCTTCCCCTATCGCACGGCCCCCGGCGCGCTGCTCGATTCCGGGGACTACCAGAGCACGCTGGAAGCGGGCCTTGCCGCCGGGACGCTCGCCGACCTCCGCACCCGCCGCGACAAGGCCCGCGCAGATGGCCGGCTCTACGGCATCGGCTTCGCGGCGGTGGTGGAGCCCTCGGTCTCCAACATGGGCTACATCGCCACCGTCCTCACGGCGGAGGAGCGACGCAAGGCGGGTCCCAAGAACGGTGCCCAGGCCACCGCCACCATCGCCATCGATCCGGTGGGCTCGGTGAGCGTGCATGTGGCCTCCGTGCCCCAGGGCCAGGGCCACCGCACCGTGCTGTCGCAGGTGGTGGCGGACGTGTTCGGCCTCACGCCGGCCGACATCAAGGTGAATGCGGAGATGGACACGGCAAAGGACGCCTGGTCCATCGCTTCCGGCAATTATGCGAGCCGCTTCGCCGCCGCGGTGGCGGGGGCGGCGAAGCTCGCGGCGGACAAGCTCGCCGGGCGCCTCGCCCGCGTCGCAGCGGCCCAGCTGAACGTGCCTGTGGAAGAGGTCGTGTTCGCGGGCGGCAAGCTCTGCGCACGGGACAATCTCGCCAATGCGCTGCCGTTCTCGCGCGTCGCCGCCCTCTCCCACTGGTCCCCCGGCCAGTTGCCGGACGGCACCACCGCCACCATCCGCGAAACCGTGTTCTGGACACCGCCGGAGCTGACCGCCGCCGACGACGAGGACCACATCAATTCCTCGCTCTGCCACGGCTTCATCTTCGATTATTGCGGCATCGAGATCGACCGCGACACCGGCGAAGTCCGCATCGACCGCTACGTCACGGCGCATGATTGCGGCACCATCCTGCATCCCGGCATGGTGGACGGGCAGATCCGCGGCGGCTTCGCCCACGCGCTCGGCGCGGCGCTGCTGGAAGAATATGCCTACGGCCCCGACGGCAGCTTCCTGACCGGCACCTTCGCCGACTATCTCGTGCCCACCGCCATGGAGGTGCCCGAGCCGGTCATCGTCCATACGCAGACGCCCTCGCCCTTCACCCCGCTCGGCGCCAAGGGGGTGGGCGAAGGCAATTGCATGTCCACTCCCGTCTGCCTCGCCAATGCGGTGGCGGACGCCCTCGGCGTCGCCGACGTGCGCCTCCCCCTGGTGCCCTCCGCCATCGCTGCCCTGATCCACGGTCCGGAGGCCCCGGCCCCCGCCGGCGCGCGTGCCCCTGCGGCTCCGCACGCCGGCGGGGCGAAGGGCGAGAAGCTCATGCGCGGGGCGGGCAAGGCCCATGTGAAGGCAACGCCCGAAGCGCTCTGGGCCATGCTGCTGGACCCGAGGACACTGGAATCCATCATTCCCGGCGCCCACGGGGTCATGAAGGTCTCGGACACCCAGTTCCGCGCCGACGTGACGCTGGGCATCGGCCCGGTGAAGGGCCGCTACAAGGCGCAGGTCGCCCTGTCCGACCTCGACCCGCCAAAGGCGGTGACGCTGGGCGGCCGGGTGGACGGAAACCTCGGCTTCGGCGGCGGCTCGGGCCGTATCACGCTAACGCCGGACGGCACGGGCGGCACCGACCTCGCCTACACCTACGAGGCCTTCGTGGGGGGCAAGGTGGCGAGCGTCGGCGGGCGGCTGCTGGATGGCGCGGCCAAGGTCATCATCGGCCAGTTCTTCGCGGCGCTGGCCCGCAAGGCCGGCGGCGGCGGAGCGGCGGCGCCGGGCTTCCTCGCACGGCTCGTGGCCCGGCTGGCCGCGCTCGTGGGAGGCCGCGCCCCATGAAGCCCGCATCCTTCGACTATGTGCGCGCCGACAGCCTGGACGAGGCGCTGAGCGTGCTGGGGAACGAGGGCTCGGAGGCCCGCATCCTCGCCGGCGGGCAATCCTTCATGGCCATGCTGAACATGCGCCTCGCCCGGCCCAAAGTGCTCATCGACATCATGCGCGTGCCGGCGCTCTGCGAACTGGCCGAGCACAAGGGCGAGCTGGTGGTGGGCGCGGGAGTGCGACAGGCGCGGCTTCTCACCATGCCGGGGCTCGACCGAACCCTGCCGCTGGTGGCGCAGGCCCTGCCCTTCACCGGCCATGCCCAGACCCGCAGCCGCGGCACCGTATGCGGCTCCATCGCCCATGCCGACCCCAGTGCCGAGCTGCCGCTGTGCCTCGTGGCGCTGAAGGGCCACGTGCACCTGCGTGCCGCCAAGAGCCGGCGGAAAGTGGCGGCGGCGGATTTCTTCACCGGCATGATGGCCACGGCGAAGGCCGACGACGAGATGATCGAGGCGGTCTCCTTCCCGGTGGCGAACGGGGACGGCACCGCCTTCCGCGAGATCGCCCGCCGGCATGGCGATTTCGCCATCGTCGCCTGCGCGGCCCTCGTCTGTGACCACGGCATCCGCCTCGCCGTGGGCGGGGTCGCCGACACGGCGGTGGCGCGGGACTGGCCGCATCTGGAGGGCGCGGCCCTCGACGATGCGCTCAACGCCTTCGCCTACGAACTCGATGCCCGCGACGACGTGCATGCGAGCGCGCGCTATCGCCGCGAGCTGGTGCGCCGCATCGGCCGTTCCACCATCGAGGATGCCGCCCGATGCCGCGCCTGAGCGCCGACGCACGCCACCTTGTGGCGTTCACCCTCAACGGACGGCCGGTGAAGGGCCTCGCCAGCCCACGCCTGCTGCTGTCGGATTTCCTGCGCCACGAGATCGGCGCCACCGGCACCCATGTGGGCTGCGAGCACGGCGTGTGCGGCGCCTGCACCATCGTGGTGGACGGCATGCTTACCCGCGCCTGCCTGATGCTGGCGGTGCAGGTGGAAGGCGCGACGGTGCGCACCGTGGAGGGCCTCGCCCCGGCGCCGGATCGTCTCTCCATCCTCCAGGCCGCCTTCCGGCGCCATCACGCCCTGCAATGCGGCTTCTGCACCGCCGGCATCCTGATGTCGCTGGACACCTTCCTGCGGGAGACGCCGGAGCCCGACGAGGCGCAGGTGCGCGACCTGCTCTCCGGCCATCTGTGTCGCTGCACCGGCTACACGCCCATCGTCCGCGCTGCGCTGGAAGCGGCAGCGGAGCTGCGCAAAAGCAAAGAGGAAACCACCCATGCTTGATCTCGGCACCAGCTTCCTCGCCAGCGTGGCGCGCGATCCCGGCGCCGTCGCAGTGGTGGACGGCGATCTGCGGCTCACCTACCGCGCGTGGCTCGGCAGGATCGGGGCGCTGGTGATGTCCTTCGACCGGCTCGGCCTCAAGCCCGGCGACCACATCGTCAGCGTGCTCCAGAACCGCTGGGAGGCCGCGACGCTGCACTGGGCCTGCCAGTTCGCGGGGCTGGTCATCACCCCCATCAACTGGCGCGCCAAGGGCGACGAAATCGACTTCTGCATCGAGAATGCGGAGGCCAAGGCCCTGGTTTTCGAGGAAGTATCCGCGGCGGCCATGCGGGAAAGCCGCCTTGCGGGCGCCCTGACGCGCATTGCCGTGGGCGGCAGCGGGATGGAAGGGGCAATTGCGTTCGCGGATCTGGTGGCGGGCGATGGTGCAGAACCCGAGGCGCGGGTGGGCGCGGATGCCTGGTCCATCATGCTCTACACCTCCGGCACCACCTCGCGTCCCAAGGGCGTGCCGCGTCGCCACCGGGCGGAACGGGCCGCCGGCGTCGCCCATGTGGCGCAGAACCTTTATCGTCGGGGCGAGGTGACGCTGGGCGTCATGCCGCTCTATCACACCATGGGGGTGCGCTCCCTCATCGCCATGTCGCTCATCGGCGGCACCTTCGTGTGCCTGCCGCGCTACGATACGAAGACCGCCCTCGCCCTCATCGAACGCGAGCGCATCACCAACCTCTATCTGGTCCCCACCCTCTACCACGACCTCGTCCACGATCCCGCCTTCGCCGGCACCGACGTGACGAGCGTGCGCAAGCTCGGCTTTGCCGGCGCCTCAATGACCGACGGATTGCTGCAGAAGCTCGACGCGGCGTTCCACCCAGAATTGTTCGTGAACCATTACGGCTCCTCGGAAATCTACACCTTCAGCATCGACCCGAATGCGATCCGGAAGCCGGGGTCGGCCGGGCGCGCCGGCATCAACCAGATGGTGCGCGTGGTGCGCCTCGGCGCCCGCGCCGCGGACGAATGCGCCGCGCCGGGCGAGGAAGGCGAGATTATCGCGCTTCTGGCCGGCGACGAGGCCTTCGAGGGCTACTGGCGCCGGCCCGAGGCGGACGCCAAGGCCCTGCGCGAGGGCTGGTACTTCACCGGCGACACCGGCTTCGTCGATGCCGACGGCGACCTGTTTGTCACCGGCAGGGTGGACGACATGATCATCACCGGCGGCGAGAACGTCTCCCCCGTGGAGATCGAGAGCTGCCTGTCGCTGCACCCCGCCGTGTCCGAGGTGGCGGTGGTGGGCCTGCCCGACGAGAAGTGGGGCAAGATCGTCGTCGCCTTCATCAAGCGCAAGGGCGAGGTGGAGACCGACGAACTCGACCGCTACTGCCGCGAATCCGGCCTTTCCAACTTCAAGCGGCCGCGCCGCTTCGTGTTCGTCGAGGACATCCCGAAATCCCCCGTGGGCAAGCTGCTGCGCCGCCATCTGGTGGCCGGTGACTACACGCCCGAGGCCAATTCCGCACGCGGCGCCGCATGACCGCCCGCTCGATCGGCCCCTCGCCCCATCCCGCCCCCATTTCCATACCGAGGAGACCCCTATGCCTTCCGTGATGACCTTCGCCGATCCCCGCCTCGCGGCCCTGGACGGCTTCCGCGTCGAGATCGACGAGGCGGCCGCGCGCGCCGACATCGTCCTCGACCGCCCGCCCTTCAACATCGTCGCCATGCCGCAGCGCGACCAGCTGCGCCTGGTGTTCGAGGCGCTGGACGAGGATGCCCGCGTGCGCGTCATCGTGGTGCGCGCCATCGGCGAGCATTTCTCCTCCGGCGGCAATATCAAGGGCTTCATGGAGGCGACCCCCGAGCACGTCTCCAAGCTCGCCTGGAACATCGCCGCCCCCGCCCGCGCCGCCAAGCCGGTGATCGCGGCCAATCGCGGCTATTGCTTCGGCGTCGGCTTCGAGCTGTCGCTGGCCTGCGATTTCCGCATTGTCACCGACACCACCCAGTACGCCCTGCCCGAGCAGAAGCTGGGCCAGATCCCCGGCTCCGGCGGCTCGGCGCGGCTGCAGAAGATGGTCGGCATCACCCGCACCAAGGACATCGTGATGCGGTCCAAGCGCATCTCCGCCCAGCAGGCCCTCGACTGGGGCATCGCCACCGAAAAGGTGGCCGACGCCGACCTCGAGAAGGCCACCGACGCGCTGGTGGCGGAATTGGTCGCCTTCTCCCCCATCGCCCAGCGCACGGCCAAGAAGCTGCTCAACGACACCGAGGACAGCCCCCTCACCATCGCCATCGAGCTGGAAGGCCACTGCTACAGCCGGCTGCGGCAGTCCCACGACTTCCAGGAAGGTGTCGAAGCCTTCCACGAGAAGCGCAAGCCTGCGTTCACGGGCCTCTGAGCCAAAAGAAAACCCCTCAGGGAGGAAACAAAGATGGCCACAAGTGATGTCCCCGCAGCCCAGGCGCCCGGAACGCCCGCCGCCATGGCCATAAGCACAAGGCAGAGGACGAGCGCGATCATCGCCTCGGTCCTCGGCTGGTCCCTCGACCTGTTCGACCTGTTCATCCTGCTCTACGTGGCGCCCGTGGTGGGGCAGCTGTTCTTCCCCTCCACCCATCCCACATGGTCGCTGGCGGCGGTCTACGCCTCCTTCGCGGTGACGCTGCTGATGCGGCCCATCGGCTCGGCCATCTTCGGGCATTATGCTGACGTGTATGGCCGCAAGGGCGCCATGATGGTGGCCATCGTGGGCGTGGGCGTCGCCACGGCCGCGTTCGGGCTGCTGCCGACCATCCATCAGGTCGGGGCGATAGCGCCGGTGCTGTTCATCCTGCTGCGGCTGGTGCAGGGCGTGTTCGTGGGCGGCGTGGTGGCTTCCACCCACACCATCGGCACGGAATCGGTGCCCGCCAACTGGCGCGGCTTCATGTCGGGGCTGGTGGGCGGCGGCGGCGCCGGCATCGGCGCGCTTTTGGCCTCCTTCGTGTTCCTCGTCACCTCCACCCTGTTCCCGGGCGAAGCCTTCGCGCAGATGGGATGGCGGGTGATGTTCTTCTCCGGCATCTTCTCCTCCTTCCTCGGCTGGTTCATCTTCCGCAACCTGGAAGAATCCCCGTTCTGGAAGGAAGCACAGAAGAAGAAGGCGCAGAACAAGGGGCAGACCACCCCGCTCAAGCAGCTGTTCGCAGGCGGCTACCGCAACGTGCTGCTGGTGAACCTTCTCATCACCATCGGCGGCGGCGCGGGCTATTACCTCACCTCCGGCTACATGCCCACCTTCCTGAAGCTCATCAACCAGCTGCCGAACACCACATCCTCCTTCATCCTGATGGCCTGCTCGCTGTCGGCCCTGGTGGCGGCGGTGCTGGTAGGGACGCTGAGTGACATCATCGGCCGCAAGAAGACGTTCTTCATCGTGGGCGTCCTCGCCATCGTCCTTCTGCCCACCTTTTACCTGGGCATGGCGAAGACGAGCGATCTTTCCACCATCGTGTTCTATGCCCTCAGCATCGCCTTCATCGGCAATGCGGGCTACGCGCCGGTGCTGATCTTCCTGAACGAGCGCTTTCCCACCGCCATGCGGGCCACCGGCACCGGGCTCTCCTGGAACATCGGCTTCGCCATCGGCGGCATGATGCCCACGTTCGTGTCGCTGGCCAGCCCGACGCCCGCCGACATCCCCCTGTCGCTCTCCATCTTCGCGGTCGGCGTGTTCGCGCTCTACCTCGTGGGCACGCTCATCGTGCCGGAGACCAAGGGCAATTTCCGCTAAAGTTGAAGCCTGCGCCGGTGTCCCTTATCCGGCGCAGGCTACCCCTTCCCTGCACGGGCCAGAAAATGCAGCATTCCGCGCACATCCGCTCCGGCGGCGAGATCCTGGTGGACGCCCTGAAGATCCACGGCGTCGATACCGTCTACTGCCTGCCAGGCGAGAGCTTCCTGCCCGCCATCGACGCCCTCGCCGGAGCTACGGACACCATCCGCACCATCGTCACGCGCCACGAGGCGGCGGCGGCCAACATGGCGGAAGCCTACGGCAAGCTCACCGGGCGGCCGGGGGTGTGCTTCGTCACCCGCGGGCCGGGCGCGAGCCATGCCGCCATCGGCGTGCATACGGCCTCGCAGGATTCCACCCCGCTCATCCTCTTCATCGGGCAGGTGGGCACGGCCATGCGCGGCCGCGAGGCGTGGCAGGAGGTGGACTATCCCGCCATGTTCGGCGGCATGGCCAAGTGGGTGGTGGAGGTGGACCGGCCGGAGCGCCTGCCCGAGCTGGTCTCCCGCGCCTTCCATGTGGCGGTCTCCGGCCGCCCCGGCCCGGTGGTGGTGGCCCTGCCCGAGGACGTGCTGGGCGCCTCGGTCGAGGTTCAGGACGCCCAGCCCTACAAACGCGTCGCCGCCCATCCCGGCGCGGACGACCTTGCCCGCCTCACCGCCATGCTGGAGGCGAGCGAGCGCCCCTTCATTATCGTCGGTGGCGGCGGCTGGGACGCCACGGCCTGCCGCGACTTCCAGCGCTTCGTGGAGGCCTTCGACCTGCCGGTGGCAGCGGCCTTCCGCCGGCAGGACATCCTCGACAACCACCATCCCAATTATGTGGGCCATGCCGGGCTGGGGCCGAACCCCAAGCTGGTGGCCCGCATCCGCGCCGCCGACCTGATCCTCGCGGTGGGTCCGCGCCTCGGCGAGACCACCACCGCCGGCTACACCCTGTTCGAGCTGCCGCGCCCGGCGCAGCGCTTCGTCCATGTCCATGCCGACCCGGCGGAGCTGGGCCGGGTCTATCAGGCCGACCTGCCCATCAACGCCGGCATGCGCGAGTTCGCCGCCGCTGCCGCCGGGCTGAAGCCCAAGGGTCCCGCCGGCTGGCACGCGCCCGCGCCGTGGAGCGCCGCCGTGAAGGCTGCCCGCGCCGACTATCTCGCCGACCAGACCCCCGGCCCCATGCCCGGCCGGCTCGATCTCGGCGCGGTGATGGTGCACCTGCGGCAGACCCTGCCCAAGGATGCCATCCTCACCAATGGCGCCGGCAACTACGCCATCTGGGTGCACAAGTTCCACCGCTACGGCGGCTTCCGCACCCAGCTTGCCCCCACCTCCGGCGCCATGGGCTACGGCCTGCCGGCCGCCATCGCCGCAAAGCTGCACCTGCCCGCGCGGGACGTGATCTGCTTTGCCGGCGACGGCTGCTTCCAGATGAGCGGGCAGGAACTGGCCACCGCCTGCCAGCATGGCGCCGGCGTAGTGGTGATGGTGGTGAACAACGGCATCTACGGCTCCATTCGCATGCACCAGGAGAAGGAATATCCCGGCCGGGTGTTCGCCACCACGCTGGATAACCCCGACTTTCCAGCCCTGGCGCGGGCTTATGGCGCCTTTGGCGAACGGGTGGAGGAGACGGCGGCCTTCGCCGACGCATTCAATCGCGCCCGCGCCTTCGCGGCGGACCAGAACAAGCCGGCCCTGCTGGAGCTGGTGATCGATCCCGAAGCCATCACGCCGTCCGCCACCCTCACCGGCCTGCGCGCGGCCGCGCTGAAGGCCGGCCACGGCACGACATGACGCCGGCCAACGGCGGGGAGGAACACGCATGAACGTCATCACCACCATCCGGGCGCAGAATTTCATCGACGGCGCCTGGCAGGGCGCCGCCTCGGGCGAGACTGCCGTGAGCTTCGATCCGGCCACTGGCGCCGCGCTCGGTCAGTTCGCCGCCGGCGGCAAGGCGGACGCGGACGCCGCCATCGCGGCCGCCCGCCGGGCCTTCGAGCGGCCGGACTGGGCGCAGGCGCCGCGGCTGCGGCAGATGGTGATGCTGCGCTGGGCGGACGCCATGGAACGGCGGGCGGAAGACCTCGCCCGCCTGCTCACGGCGGAGAACGGCAAGACGCTGGCCCAGTCGCGGGGCGAGATCGCCGGCTCTATCTCCGAGATCCGCTATTATGCGGGGCTCGCCCGCTTCATTCCCGGCCATGTGTTCGAGGTGGAGCCCGGCGCCTATTCCACCCTGCTGAAGGAGCCGGCGGGGGTGGCCGGCCTCATCATCCCGTGGAACGCGCCGGCGGTGCTGCTCATCCGCGCGCTCACCCCGGCGCTGGCGGCCGGCTGCACCGTCGTGGTGAAGCCCGCCCCGCAGACCGCTCTCGTCACCGCCGAGATCATCCGCACCCTCGTCGAGGCGGATGGGCTGCCGAAGGGCGTGGTCAACCTCGTCACCGAGACCGGCCACGCGGTGGCGCAGGTCCTCGTCACCGCGCCGGAGGTGGACGTGATCTCGTTCACCGGCTCCAACGCCACCGGCGCCCGCATCATGGCCGATGCCGCCCCCACCATGAAGAAGCTGTCGCTGGAGCTGGGCGGCAAGTCCGCCTGCCTCGTGTTCGAGGATGCGGACGTGGCCGAGGTGGCGCCGAAGCTCGCCGCCGCCGCCACCATCATCTCCGGCCAGCAATGCACCGCCGCCCGGCGCGTGCTGGTACACGAAAGCCGCTACGAGGCCATGAAAGCCGCGCTGAAGGCCGCCCTCGCCGCCCTCAAGGTGGCGCCCGGCGATGCCGACGGCGCCCAGATCGGCCCGCTGGTGGATGCCGCGGCACGCGACCATGTGGACCGGCGCATCGTCGAGGCCATGGACGCGGCAGACGAGGTGGTGCTCGCCGGCACCCGCCCCGGCGGGGCGCTTCAGGCCGGCGCCTTCCTCACCCCCACCCTCCTCGCCCACGAGGACACTGGCGCCTTCTTCGTCCAGGAGGAGATCTTCGGCCCCCTCGTGGTCCTCGAGCGCTTCGCCGACGAGGCCGACGCGGTGCGCCGCGCCAACCATTCCGACTATGGCCTCTCCGCCTCGGTGTGGACCCGCGACGGCGCGCGGGCCATGCGGGTGGCGCGGGCACTGCGCAACGGCACGGTGTGGATCAACGACCACAACAAACTGTTCGCCGAAGCCGAGACCGGCGGCTATCGCAAGAGCGGCCTCGGCCGCCTGCACGGCTATGACGCCCTGATCGACTTCATGGAGATCAAACACATCTACCAGGACGCCGGCGTCGTCTGATCCGCGATCGGCGGCACCGGTCGAAAGCCGGGGCCGTGGGTTCACCGCCCGCCCCATCCCTGCCAGCATCGTTCCCAGCCACGGCCTTCAGGGCCGAAGGACACCGTGCGTCATGTCCCTCCCCGCGATGACCGGCCCCGCCTCGCTCTTCTTCGATACGGTGATCATCGGCGGCGGCTCGGCCGGCTGCGTGCTGGCGAACCGCCTGTCCGCCGACCCCGGCCATCGCGTGCTGCTGGTGGAGGCCGGAGCCGACACCCCGCCCGGTGCCGTCCCGGCCGCTATCGCCGATGCCTATCCCATGGGCCTGTTCCACGGCGACCGCTTCATCTGGCCCGGCCTGCGCGCCTTCACCACCCGCCGCGCCGACGGCAGCCGCGGCACCCGCGCCTACGAGCAGGGGCGCATCATGGGCGGCGGCTCCAGCATCAACGTGCAGTCGGCCAATCGCGGCCTGCCCCGCGACTATGACGAATGGGCGGCGCTGGGCGCCACCGGCTGGGCGTGGGCGGACGTGCTGCCCTATTTCCGCAAGCTGGAGCGGGACCAGGACTTCGACGGCCCGCTCCATGGCCGGGACGGGCCCATTCCCATCCGCCGCATCCTGCCGCCGCACTGGCCGGCCTTCGCCGAGGCGGCGACGGCAGCCTTCACCTCGGGGGGCCTGCCGCGCCGGATGGACCAGAACGGCGAATTCGAGGACGGCGTCTTCCCCACCGCCTTCAATGCCGAGAACGACCAGCGGATTTCCACTGCCGTCGCCTATCTCGACGCGGCGACGCGGACGCGGCCGAACCTCGCCATCTGGCCGCAGACCCTGCTTCTGCGGCTCCTCATGGAGGGGACGCGGGCAACGGGCATTGAATTTGAGCGTGGCGGGGAAAGGCTCCGGGTCTCGGCCGGCCGGGTGGTGGTGACGGCCGGCGCGCTCCAGACCCCCGCCATCCTGATGCGCGCCGGCATCGGCGATGGCGCCGCGCTGGCGGCGCTCGGCATCCCCGTCGCCGTGCACCGGCCGGGGGTGGGGCAGAACCTGCGCGACCACCCCGCCCTCACCATCTGCCAATATCTGCCGCCCCATCTGCGCCTGCCGGCCGCCCACCGGCGCGCCGGCTTCGCCGCGCTGCGCTTTTCATCCGGCATTGCGGGGGGCGAGGCGTCCGACATGTATGCCACGGCCTCGGCCCGGGCCGGCTGGCATAAGCTGGGGCAACGGCTCGGACTCTATTTCCTGTGGTGCAACCGCCCGAAATCGAACGGCCGTGTCCGCCTCGTCTCCCCCGATCCGGCGATCTATCCGGAGGCCGACCTCAATCTCCTGAGCGATCCTTCCGACCTCGCGCGCATGATGGCGGGTACCCGCGCCCTCCTTCCCTTGCTTGCGAGCGCGGCGCTCAATCCCGACCCCGAAGACCTCTTCCCCGCCGCCTTCTCGCCGGCCATCAAGCGCCTGAGCCGGGTGTCGCGCGCCAACGCCCTGGTCACGGCGGGGCTCGGCGCGCTGCTCGACCTGCCGGCGGCGCTGCGCCAGCCGGCCCTGCGCCGCTTCATGTCCTCGGGCTCCTCCCTTGCCGGGATCGTCGACGACGATGCCCGGCTGGAGGACTTCTTACGGGCCAATGTCTTCGGCGTCTGGCACGCCGCCGGTACCTGCCGGATGGGCGATGCGGCGGACCCCCACGCGGTGGTCGATCCCGAAGGCCGCATCATCGGCACCGACAACATCCATGTGGCGGATGCCTCGGTGATGCCGCGCCTGCCGACAGCCAATACCAATATCCCGGTGATCATGATCGCGGAGAAGATCGCCGATCACCTCGCCGGCCGCCGCTAGGGAACGCGGCTCCCGCGCGGCTGCCCGGAGCCGATGCGAACGGAAGCGCCCCGGAACCACCCCCGGCCTCACACCGCGCCGTCGCCATGGCGCAGGGACGAGGGCGTCCGCCCGAAGCTCCTGCGGAACAAGCGGTTGAAGGTGGCGATATCGTTGAAGCCGGCCTCAAACGCGATGTCGGACACCTTCTTGTTCGCATTGGCGGGGTCGGCCAGGGCGTTGCGGGCGAGCTGCAGGCGCGACCAGGTGAGGTGCTCTTTCAGCGTGACGCCGTGCTGCTGGAACATCTTCTGGAGCGTGCGCACATTGATCTTGTGGCGCTGCGCCACCTGCGACACGCCGAAATCGTGCCGGCTGCAATTGGCGGCGATGTCGAGCAGGATCTCCTGATAGAGCGCATCCCGGCCGTCCGGCCCGCGCGCGGCGGCGCTCCCGCCGGGTCCGGCGGCAAAGGCGAGGAGGCCGAGCAGCGCGCTTTCGCAGAACAGGGCCAAAGCGGGCGGCAGCCGGCGGCCGAGAAGCCCCGCGGCGTGCGACATCAGGATATCCAGCGCCGGGTCCGGCCCGGCCGAAACCCCGAACGGCGCCGCCTTGAGCGCGTCGGCAAGCTTCAGCACCTGACGGGGGAGCAGCACCAGGGTCACCTCGCCGGCCGCATAATGCAGCTCCGCCTCCCGCGCGACCACTCCGAGGAAGGCCCGGCCGGCCTCGATGGCGACCGGTTGCATGTCATCGATACGCACCGTGGCAGATTCGGAACACCTGCCGATGAAGACCCCCGGCTCCGGCGACGAGGCGACTTGAAAATCGCCGGGAACCTCTGACTTTCCACCAATAATCGCAACTGTATGCAGGGCCGCGGCCTGGAACGGGGAAGCCGTCTCCACCTCGGAATGCTCACCATCCGTGTTGCGACCAGTCACACCCAAGGCAACTAAAGGGAATGCAAGCGCCGTATTCTGCGCCGCATTTGCACCAATACTTATCTTGTAATGCTTTCCCGCTTTGGTTGTGCTGTTCATCACTCGGCGGTCGCTCCCCGTACCGCAGCGGAGAACAATACAAACAGAGAGTAAATGCAAATAGATGTATCTTCATACCTCCATTTAACTTGCGTCAGCGAAACTGACCCAAGGTACCATGCACCGGAAGAGCCTCGTAAAAACCCAATTATCATATTGTAATATAAATAATTTTTGCCATTTCGTGCAAAACTGCAACACCCGCGGCGAATATGACGAAGTTCGCATTTTGAGTAGCGAAGATTCGCAGGCTGCGGAGCGGCGATTGCGTGCGCTGGATAAGTTCGCTGGAGTTGCATGGTGCCTGAAGCGCATCTGCATCCAAGGGTCGCAACGCGGACAAAGCGTCGCGCCGCGACCGAAGCAATGTTTTTCCGGCTGGTTCAGGGCACCGGCCGATTACTGGGGGTTCAGATGGCCAATACGGGCGGCACCATCCTTTCGGGCGCTTCTGGGGAAATCTCCCTGCGCCACCGGCGCACCCGCGCCCTCCTCCTCAGCACCGCACTGGTTCCGGCCCTCGCCGTGGGCGCACTCCTGGTGCCGACCGCGGCTGAAGCGGCTTGCTCGGGTAGCCCTTTCATTAACCCGACGGCCATCAATTGCTCAGGCAACTCAAACGGCGGTCTTTTCAGCACCAACAAAGACGTCACGGTCACTACCCAGCCTTCGACAAACTCAACCCTATTAGGGCTCTATGTCACGGCAAGCGGGACGCCGGACCGTAATATCACTTCGACCCAAATCGCCGGATCGTTCAGCACCGTAGCCGGCGATGGCATCAATTTCGATGCAGACGGCAACATCAACGTTTCCGGGTTCGCCGCGACGGTGTCCGCCCCATTGGGGACCGGCGTTGTACTGACGGCCGATCACAACATCACCTTCTCGTCCAATTCCAGCGCCAACGTCTCCGGTACCGCCGGTGGTCTGAGTGTGGACGCTGGCGGCACGGTCAATGTCACGACGAGCGGCGGTCAGTACTCATCCGTCCTTGGCAACGCCGCGACCCTGTCGGGCCAGACCGTTACGCTCAATGTGTCGAACGGAACCACTTTCACCGGTGGTCTTCTCGGCAACGGCATCAGCATCACGGCGCCCGGTAACGTGACCGTCACGAATTTCGACGGCAAGGCGACGGGCGTTGCGGGCAGCGGCATCGTTATCGATACCACGGCGGGCAACGGCAAGATCGACCTGACCGGCTTCAAGGGCACGGCTTCGGGGGGTACGAGCGGCATTTCGGCGACGACCTTCAGCGGTAACATCATCGCTGACAACTTCACCGCGCCCGCCTCGGGTTCGGCCCCCTATATTTCCGGCTTGGTCAACGGCCTGAAGCTCGAAAGCGATCTCGGCGACATCAGCGTCAAGAATTTCGCCAGCTCGGCCCAGGGCGGCGTCACGGGCATCAGTGCCTCGACCCAGGTTGGCAACATCAACCTGACCGGCTTCAACGGCTCGTCGAACGGCGTGCTGTACGACGGCATCCAGGCCCAGACGGCGAGCGGCAACATTACCGCCAACAATTTCGGCACCAACGCCTCGGTGACCGGCCTTGTGAATGGCCTTGACCTCTCGGCCAGCGTCGTCGGCAATATCTCTGTGAACAATTTCGCGGGCAACGCGAAGGGCACGCTGGGCGCGGGCATCCTGGCCCAGACCGCCCAGGGCGACATCAACGTCAACAACTTCTCCGGCTCGGCGACCGGCGGCCTCGCCGGCCTCGCCCTGACCACCGACAACGGCGACCTCACCGTCACCAACTTCTCCGGCACGGCGCAGGGCACCTTGCCGCTGGTGAGTTCCGGCCTCTACGGCTCGGCCGATGAGAAGATCAACGTCAGCACCACTGGCGCGGCCAGCCTGTCCGGCGCCCTTGCCGGCATCAACCTGGTCCAGCGCGGCGATGACGTAAACGTCACGCTCGGCGGTACCACGCAGGCCACCGGCGGCCCGCTCGGCTTTGGCGTCCTCGTCAACAGCCAGTATCAAGCCACCGGCAACGTCGACGTGAACACGGCCGGCGGCACCACCGTTTCCGGCGGCCTCGCCGGCATCGCGATCAACAAGACCAGCATCGGTGGCAACGTCACGGTCAATACCAACGGCACCGTCAGCAGCGCCTCCGGCGTGGGCATCGGTGTCCACGCGGTCATCGACCAGTCGACCACCACCAGCATCACCTCCGCGGGCACCACCAGCGGCGGCCTGGGCGGCATCTTTGCTTCGACCGAAAGCGTCTTCGGCAACGCCACGAGCACCATCGACACCTACGGCCCGGTGAGCGGCGGCTCGGGCGTCGCCATCACCGGCCTCGCCACGGCGCAGGGCGGCGGCAAGAACGCCACCAGCACGGTCGAGCAGTACGGCGTCATCAACAACTCGGCGGCCGGCATCCTGGCCTCGGCCAACGCCAACAACGTCGCGACCACCAGTGTGAAGGTGGACAACACCATCGACGTCACCGGCTTCGGCGTCACCGCCCTTGCGTCCGGCAAGTCCGGCTCGGTGAAGGTGGAAACCACCGCCAACGGCGCCATCAACGCGGGCACCTTCGGCATTCTCGCCGGCGCGTCCGGCAATGACTTCACCGTCGACGTGACCACCAACGCCGCGATCACCGCCGGCAGCCAGGGCATCATTGCCGGCCTCTCCGGAGACCGCGGCAAGGTCACCGTCGTCACCAACGACACCATCGACGCTGGCTCCCAGGGCATCGCGGCTGGCATCCTCGGTGACAAGGGCACGCTGGACGTGACCACCAACGCCAAGATCACGGCCGGCTCGCAGGGCATCGTGGCCGGCATCATCGGCGACGGCGGCACCGTGACGGTGACCAACAAGGCCGAGATCGACGCGGGCGGCTCCGGCATCATCGCCTTCAACACCGGTGGCAACACCACGGTGAACGTCGACCAGAAGATCTCGGCCGACGGCCTGTTCGGCGCGGCCGCCTTCGCCGGCGGCACCGGCAGTGCCGTCCTGAACGTCAATGCCGTGATCGACCCGCCGCTCATCGGCGGTGCGGCCGTGACCTTCGGTTCCGGCCTCGCCCAGGCCAACGTGAACGCCAACGTTCAGGCCACCGGCATCGGCATCCTGGCCGGCAATGTCGGCACCGGCGACATCGACGTGAACATCAATGCCGGCGCCCCGATCCAGTCGGCGGGCATCGGCATCGCCACCTTCAAGCTCGGAGATTCCGGCGCCACCACCATCGACGTGGACTCGGCGATCGGCGGCTACCCGGGCGGAGCGACCGGCGGCGACGGCATCACGGCGGTGGCCATCAGCCTCTCGCCCACGGCCAACACCCCCATCACCGTCAACACCACCGCCAACGGCACCATCAATGCCGGCGATGACGGCATCTCGGTGAACCTGCTGGGCGGCGGCGACGTCAACGTCACCACCAACGCCATCGTCACCGCGGGCGACGACGGCATCCAGGTGCGCAGCATCGCCCTGTCCACCGGCAACGTGACGGTGACCAACAACACCGCCATCAACGCCGGCGACAACGGCATCTTCATCCTGAAGGGTGGCAACGGCGACGTGGCGGTGAACGCCAACGCCAACATCACCGCCACCACCGGCAACGGCATCGAGGCCAACGCCCTTTTTGGCGACGGCAACGTGACGGTGACGCAGCTCGCCTCCACCACCATCACCGCGGCTGACATCGGCATTATCGCCTCCAAGTCGTTCGGCGACGGCAACGTCAGCGTGGCCACCGGCGAAAGCAGCACCATCAATGCCGGCCTCGGCGGCATCGTGGCCCTGAAGCTCTTCGGCGACAGCGCCACCGTGGGCGGCGACGCCGTGACCGTGACCACCGGCAAGAACAGCGCCATCAACACCGCGGGCATCGGCATCACCGCCGGCCAGGCCTTCGGCGACGGCAACGTGGTCGTCACCACCGGCGAAGGCTCGACCATCGGCAGCCTCGCGACGCCGACCTTCGCGGGCATCGTCGCCGGCAAGGCTTTCGGCGACGGCAACCTCACCACCACCACCGGTCTCGGCAGCAAGATCTATGCTCTGACCAACGGCATCACGTCGGGCCACCTCTTCGGCACCGGTGACAACAGCGTCACCACCGGCGAGAATTCCGCCATCCTGGCCGGCAACGACGGCATCTACGCCACGTCCCTGTTCACGACCGGCGCCACCAACGTCACCACCGGCACCAACAGCCTGGTCAGCGCTGCTGATGACGGCATCGTCGCCCACAAGTTCGGCGGCTCGGGCGATCTGACCGTCACGGTCGGCTCCACCGCCTCCGTGGAAGCGGGCGACGACGGCATCCGGGTGTCCAACCGCTCCTTCGGGGCCGGCGACATCTACGTGAACGTGCTCGGCGGGACCTCCGTGAAGTCGACGCAGGTTGTCGCCGGCGACGACGCGATCCACGCCCACGGCTGGGACAACGTCAACGTCACCACCGGCTCCTATGCCCGGATCATCGGCGACGCCGACGAGAACGGTGTCGGCAACGCGATCCGCATCTCGGACGCCGATATCGCCACCGTGAGCATCGGCGCCAACAACGTCGTGTCCGGCTCGGGCCAGACCTGGTCCAACGCGGTGATCTCGGTGCGCAGCGACGACGCCACCAACATCACGGTGGGCGCGGACTCGCTGGTGAGCTCCTGGGCCTACGCCTTCCACGGAGATATCGTGACGGCGGCGAGCCAGATCGTCATCGACACCGACGGCGGCGCCACCACCATCGACAATTACGGCACCATCGTCGGCCGCGTCGGCCTCACCGGCAAGGACGACGTGTTCAACAACTTCAGCTCCAACACCTGGGTCACCGTCGGCAACAACTACTTCGGCGGCGGCAATGACACGGTCAACAACCCGGGCCGGATCGTCACCGCGCTCCAGGGCGCCGTGGCTGAGACCACCTCGTTCTACAGCCTCGAGACCTTCAACAACGGCGATGCCGGTTATGTGGGCGCGGGCCTGCTCGACCTTCGGGACGAAACCCCCGGCCAGATCGCCTGGAACGGCACCCGCGACGTGACCTACGTGAGCGGCATCTTCCGCGGCGTCGGCAACAGCACGGTGGGCCTCGACACCTTCGTCGGCGCCGCCGGCTCCACCTCGGACATCCTGCAGGTGGGCGGTCGCGACGTGAACGGGAACGACATCGTCGGCCTCGTCACCCCCGGCCAGACCCAGCTGCTGATCCACGACGTCAACACCGGCGCCGGCGCGTGGAACCTCGCGGGCATCAAGGTGGTGGACGTGGTCGATCCGACCGGCGTCACCTACGGCAAGAACACCCCCGGCGAGACCGCGAGCTTCGTGATCTCTTCGGCGTCGACCAACTACAGCGCCAAGTTCGGCGGCGTGATCGACAAGGGCCTGTTCTTCTACGACCTCGTGGCCATCGGCAACGACCAGTACCTCGTCGGCATGCCCGACCAGGAAGTGTTCGAACTGCCGAAGCTGGTCACCGGCGCCCAGGCCATCTGGCACGAGACCACCGGCGTGTGGCTCGATCGCCAGGCCGACCTGCGCACCTACCTGCAGGGCACGACCACGACCCTCGTCACCAAGGAAGGCATCAAGACCGTCAACGGTGCGCCAAGCTCCGTCACCCCCGGTGTCTGGGGTAAGGTGATCGGCAGCTGGGGCTCGCGTGACGCGTCCGACAACTACGCCGCCTACGGCCGCGCCTACGGCTTCGACACCGGCTACAACCAGAACATCTACGGGTTCATGGCCGGCGCCGACTTCGGCAAGGAAGGCGTGTTCGGTCCCAACGACGCGGTGGTGTTCGGTGTTCTCGGCGGCTATGTGGCCTCCGACCTGTCCTTCTCGGGCTCGCCCTCCACGGCGGACTACACGGGCGGCACGGTCGGCGTCTACGCCACCTACATCAACAACAACTGGTTCCTCGACGCCCTGTTCAAGGCTGACTTCCTGTCCATGGACTATCAGGCACCCACCCTCGTCGGGGCGGGCTACTACGGTCAGTCCCCGGATGCCAGGAACTACGGCTTCGTGGTCGATACCGGCTATCGCTTCTACAAGTGGGGCGCGACCGGCTTCGTGGATGGCCTGGCCACCCTCAGCTACGTGAACACCAACATTTCCAACCTCGCCATCGGGACCGGCACGCTGGTGGACTTCGGAAACAACGACAGCCTGCGGGGTGCCATCGGTGCCCGGGTCGGGGCCACCGCCTACGACGCGGCCACCTACCGGATCGAGGCCAGCCTCACCGGTCGCCTGTGGTACGAGTTCCTCGGCGACAATGCGGTCACGATCTACAACCCCGGCCTGCCCTTCAACACCGTGGACAGCTTCAACGGTCTGTTCGGCGAGGTGGGCGTCGGCCTGAACTACTTCGCCAAGGACAGCGGGTGGAACGGCTTCACCAACGCCGACATCAAGTTCGGCGAGAGCTACGTCGCCGGCAGCGCGAAGGGTGGCGTTCGCTACCAGTGGTGAGATCGCCCTTCCGGGTCGAAATGAGGCGGCGTGCTCCGGCACGCCGCCTTTCCCACCTCAAGGGCAGGTCGATCGGCCCTGTCGCAGGCTGATCGGACTACGCTTTTTCTTCACGCGAACCGCGATCCACTTCGCCTGAGTGCGAGATGTCGGAGACGTCCGTGACCCCTTCCAGATCCTTTTCCCCCAGATCCTTTTCCCTTCGTATCGGCGCGGTGCTCGGCGCCGCCGCCGCCGTCATCCTGGCCGCCACCTGGCTGGTGGCCATGTCGGCAGCCGAGGCCCAGCAGCAACAGCAGCAGCGTACGGCCCAGCCGGCGGCGCCCGCCGCCCCTGCCGCCCCGACCGGGCCGGTGAAGACCGAGACCCAACGCTTCGACAGCTGGATCCTGACCTGCCAGGAACTTCCCCCGGCGGCCGGCGCCAAGACCGCCAAGAAGACCTGCTGGGCCACCATGCGCGTCACCGACGCCAAGACCAACCGCGCCGTGCTGGTGCTCAAGGTCGGCCGCGACGGCAAGGATGTGCCGACCCTCGCCATCACCACCCCCACCGGCGTGATCGTGCGCGAGGGCGTGGACATCACGCTGGGGCAGAACGTGCGGCGCCTCGCCTTCCAGACCTGCGGCCAGGCCGAGTGCGAGGCTTCCATCGCCTATGACCAGGCCTTCGCCAACGACCTTTCCGCCGCCAAGGAGGCGACGGTGGGCTTCTATCTGGCGGACGGCCGGCAGGTGAACGTGAAGGTGGCCATCGTCGGCATCGACAAGGTCCTCGCCGCCCTCAAGAAGGCCTGACCCGGCCGGCGCATCCCCGCCCCACAGCTCGCAATCCGAAGAAGCCGGACGCACCCCCTGCGCCCGGCTTCTTCATGTGTGCCGGTGCGCCCCGGACACGCGAAAGCCCGCCGACGCAAACCGGCGGGCTTCTTGCTGAGACCACCGCTCGGCGGGTGCGCGTGCTCTCGAAGGGGGCCGCGCCCGGCGCCAAGCCTCGTCGATCCACACTTCGACAGGGCGCGCCGTGGCCACGTCATAGTGCCTGTCGGACGCGGCGTGAACCACCCGCAGGCATGAACCTCCCGCAGGCACGAACCTCCCTTAGGACGGTGACGAGGCGACTCTTGTCCTCGGCCAGCCCGGCGCGCATGTCCTACGGCGTCACATCATCCGCCGCGTTGGCGGCGCGCGGCTGGAGCCCGAGGATGGGAGCCATGGAGCGCGGCGTCGCTCCGCCCCGCTTGCGCGCCGGCCCGGCGTTGTCGTCGAAGGCGACGAAGACGCGGGGCGGCTTCAGCGCAGATGCATGCGGGCCCAGCGTGCCAGCACGCGCAGCCGCGCCTTCAGCTCGGCAAGGCGCAGCCAGCTCACCACGGAGGCGCGCACGGCGCCCGCGGTCGCGATGAGCCAGGCCATGGGCCGCAGGGTCATGAGCTGGGCCTTCCCAGCGGTGAAGATGCGCTCGATGAGGACGAAGCTCACCAGGTGGGCGAGGAGGAAGGCGAGCAGGCCCGTCTTCCCGTGGCCGTTGGCGATGCCGATCAGCGCTAGGAATTTCAGCGGCTCCACCACGATATAGGGCACGCCGATGAGGACGAGGACCGCATAGGGCGAGCGGCGCGCGACCCATCCCTCGAAGGCTTGCATGAGACGCAGCTGGGCGATGCGGCGGATGAGCGGGCGGTAGAGCGGCCGCACCAGCTCATCGAGCAGGATGACCACGCCGCACACGACGCGGAAGGCAAACCGCAGCGCGGCGACGACCGGGTTCCTGGGACTGCGGCGGGTGGGCGGGGCGATCTGCGACATGCGCGGCGACGATCAGGGCCAATTGCGGCCGACTTCAGGCCACCGGGCCTCAGGAGAGCACACCTCCGAGGGAAAAGGCCCGAAGAGCCGGCGGGACTACAGCCGACCGCCGCCCCGGGGGCGGTCGGCGTATCGCACGGGCACAAGAACTGCTGCAGAAAACGCGCGAGCTGCGGGTGCAGGGTCGCGCGGGCGGCAGGGCTCCCGGCCCTGGCCCATTGCACCGCAGTCTTCCGCCGCTTCGTCAGCGCCCCCGTCCAGTGGCGCTGCGCCCACCTCGTGCGCGGTTGATCCGCCCCACGCCCGGATTTCCGCAGCCCGGATGCGGCGGGCCCACGGCATGGGGCCGGCCGAGGGGATGGATGCCCTATGCCCGCCCGAGCTGCCGCCGCACCGGCGCCGCAGAAACCCCCGAAGCCGAGTGGGCGGCCAGCACCGCATCAGCAATCTCCTGGCCCCGGGTGGCGAGGACAGAGAGCAGGGTGTCGCTGAGGCCGTGGGTGCTCTCATTGGTGCCCTGGATGAACACCGAAGGCCGGAACCCGGGGGCGGTGGCGAGCTGGTAGTCTCGCCCCACCGCGCCGACGGTGACATAAGGATCCAGCCCGGCGAGCAGCGCCCGCCCGCTGTCGCGGGCATAGCCGGTGGCGAGCACCACGGCGTCATAGACGACCCGCCCCGGCGTGCCATCGGGACCGATGGACAGGTCGAGCACGATGGCCCCATCCGCCTCCGCCACCCGCGTCACCTGGGTGAGGCGGCGGACCTGGTGGCGCTCCTCGCCGCTCACCTTCTGCTGGTAGAGCAGGCTGTAGATCCGGGCGATGAGATCTTGGTCCACCACCGAGTAATTCGTGCTCTTGAAGTCGGCGATCAGCGCCCGCCGCCGGGGTTCGCTCTGGTGGAAGATGTAGTCGGTGAAGTCGGGATTGAAGATCTCATTCACGAAGGGGGTGTCGTCGGAGGGGCGCAGGGCGTGGCCGCGCACGATCATGTCCACATGCCCATTGGGAAAGCGGGCGGACAGGTCGAGGAAGATCTCCGCCGCGCTCTGTGCCGCCCCCACCACCGCGATGCGCGGCGCCGGGTGATTTCCGAACCCGAAGCTGTCGATGTTCGAGAGGTATGCGGCCGAATGGAAGATGCGCGGGACGTTGCGGAACGGCGCGAACAGCTCCGGCACCCGCGGGGTGCCGCCGGTGGCGAGCGCCACATTGCGCGCCCGCCGCACCTGCGTGCGCCCGTCCGCTCCCCGCGAGACCACCCGCACCACCTCCACCGCGCCGCCGGACACCTCCGGCTCCAGCGCCACCACCTCCTCGCCATAGCTCACGCAAGCGTCGAACCGGCGTGCCGCCCAGCGCAGATAATCGTTAAATTCCAGGCGGCTGGGGAAGAACGTCTTCTGGTTGATGAAGTCCATTAGCCGGCCCTTCTCGTGCAGATAGGCGAGAAAGGTGAAGGGGCTGGAGGGATCGCGCGGCAGCGCCAGATCCTTCAGGAAGGAGATCTGCATGTCGCTGCCCGGCAGCAGCATGCCACCATGCCAGACAAAGCTTTGCTGTTTCTCGATAAAATGGGTCGAGAGCCCGACCTCCCCCACTCCAGCCAGCGCAATGGCGATGGCAAGGTTCGACGGGCCGAAGCCGACGCCGACGAGGTCGTAAATCCAGTCCTCGCCTTCGGATTTCGGTCCGGCGGGACGACGGGTGGCGGGCAATGGACAGCTCTCGCTATAGGTCATGGTGCGTTTCCTGATGCGAAATGCGAATTCAAAAACGGTCCCGGCGCCGCAACGACGACGGGCTTAAAGGCCTGTCATACCTCGGCAAAAGTACGGACGGGCGGCGCCTCTCTTGCCGGCGCGGGGGCGGCGCGCGGGGCCGGAACCGGCAGGCCGCCATCGGGCACGAACAGGCGATCGCCGAAGAAGCGCTCGCGCAGCAGCATCACCAGGGCGGCGCGCTTGTGCGGGAAATCGAACGTGCTCACCCGCGCAAACCCTGAGCGCTCAAGGTTGCGCAACTGCTGGTGATGATCCGCCCGCGGCTCGCCGACGATGCGCTGGGTGCGCGGATCATCGAGAAAAATGAAGTGCATGAGCGAGGGCAGCCAGGTCGCCACATAGGCCCGCCCGCGGAAGGCATCTTCCCCCACCAGAACATGCCAGCCGCGATCATGATCGCCGGCATTGTAGAACGGGGCGATGCGGTTTTCCTTGGCCCAGTAGACCTCGAAATAGGCGAACGGAACGCCATCCACCGCCCCCATCAGTGGCAGCATGTGAGGATCGGCGCTAAGCCCTTCGAGATAGGCGCGATGCTTGTCGAGGTCGCCGGCCTCGTCCCAGATCTCGGCGACGCGGGGATCGTTCATCCACCGGTTGAAGCGCGCAAGGTCGGTGGCAACGTCCACCGTGCGCAGCTCGAAGCGGGCGCCGAGCCAGGGAATAAAGCGTGTGTAGACAACGCCTTCCGGCTTCGGCGGGCGCACCGGGTGACGCCGGCCCTGGGTCAGGGCAAAGCGCTGCGCGAACGGCGGGCGCGCCTGCGGCAGCCACAGGTCGGCCTGCTGCCAGAGCACCTCCGGGAACACGTCGAGCCCCGCGCCACCCACGGCTGCGAGCCCTTCGGCGAGAAGGCGCGAACGCAGCGCCCCCACAAGCGCGCCCTTGTCCGCATCCAGCCCCAGAAGGGACAGCGGCACCGGCGCGGTGCGCATGGCGGTGGCCTGCTCCAGGGCGCGCAGCAGCAGGCTGAAGGCCGTTGCACCATCCGCCGCGCGGACATCCGACAGGGCAAAGCCGCCCGTCGCCGCGTCCGGTGCCAGGACAAGGCGCGTTTCAAGGCGCGATCCATCCCCAGAGCAGGCCACGATGCCTTCGCCCTCGCGATGCTCGGCGACGATCTCTCCAGCGGCCATGGCGTCCTGTCCCTGCGGTCGGCGAACGGGTTTCGGGAGTTAAGACGAATGCGCCGGGCACCGATTTAGGAACATCTCGCAACTTGTCCGGCGCGCCCGCGGCACGCGCCCGGCGCCCCTAAATTTCTGCGCTCCCCGAGCGTCTGTAGCTTCAAGCCCGGTCGCGTCCGGGCTCCAGACATCAAGTTTGGAGGGCGATTCACCGAGCAGATTGATTCAATTTGCCCGGATCGCGCTCCAGAGCCATCGAGGGAGCCGAACACACCATGGGCCCGTCACCCGCGCCCGTCGCCGCGGACGCCGCCACCACCGCACCGCGGCCCCCGCAGGACAGCGGCTTTTCGCTTCTGGGCTTCGTGTTCGGGCAGAACCCGGTGGAGTTCTCGGCCGCCGTGGCCACCAGCCTGCTGAGCGGTGTCGCCGCCGTCGCCCTCATCATCCTCATCAACATGGCACTGGCCCCTGACGGGTCGGACCTTGCGACCCTCGGGCTTGCCTTTGCGGCGGTCGCGGTGCTGACCGTTGCGTTGCAAACGGCTTCGGGCATCCTGTTCGGCCGGCTGGGGCAGGAAGTGCTGGCCCGCCTGCGCAGTCGCATCGCCGAGCGGGTAGAGGCCGCGCCTTTGCGCGCCTTGGAGCAGGTGGGGCCGGCGCGGCTGCAGGCCCTCATCACCGACGATGTCTTCACCCTCGCCACCGTGGTGGTGCGGCTGCCGGTGCTGTTCACCAATGCCGTCGCCATCTCGGGGTGCCTCGGCTATCTCGCCTGGCTGTCCCTGCCGCTGTTCCTCGGCGCGGCGGGTATGATGGGGCTCGGCGTCGCCGGCTACATGCTGGTGGCGGGGCGAGCGCGACACCATCTCGAACATGCGGGCGGGCGGCAGGACACCCTGTTTGCCCACCTCTCGGCGCTGGTGCTCGGCACCAAGGAGCTGAAGCTCAACCGCGCCAAGGCCGAGGATTTCCGCACCCGCCATCTGGGCGCGGCCATCGAGACCGTGCGGCGGGCGCGCACCCACGGCATCACTTTGCTGGCCCTCGGCTCCGCCTGGGGCAGCCTGATCGTGTTCGGCTTCATCGGCCTCGTGCTGTTCGTGTTCACCGGCGGCGGAACGGTGGCGACGGGCTATGCGGTGGTGCTGCTGTTCCTCATCGGGCCGCTCGCCGCCGTGATGGAGGACCTGCCCCGGCTGGCGCTGGCCCGCGTCGCCGGCCAGCGCCTTGCCGAAACCGAGGCGGCGCTTGCCACCCGCGACACGGAGCCTTCCCCGTCCGCGCCATTCAAAGGCATCACCTTCGAGGCCGTCACCCACGCCTATTGGGACGAGCGGACGGCGGAGATGTTCCGCCTCGGCCCGGTGGACATCGCCTTCGCGCCGGGGGAGATCGTGTTCCTGGTGGGTGGCAACGGCTCCGGCAAGACCACCCTCGCCAAGCTCATCACCGGCCTCTACGCGCCGGAGAGTGGCACCGTCCGGCTCAATGGCGCCATCGTGGACGACACCAGCCGGAGCGCGCAGCGTGCCCTGTTCTCGGCCGTGTTCGGCGACTTCCACCTGTTCGAGAGCCTGGTCGGCCTCTCGGGCGCGCCGGACCTCGATGCCCGCGCCAACCGGCTGATCTCGCGCCTCGCCCTGACCCACAAGGTGCGCGTGGAAGACGGGCATTTCTCCACCCGCGACCTCTCCACCGGGCAGCGCAAGCGCCTCGCCCTCGTCGCCGCCGTGCTGGAGGACCGCCCCTTCCTGGTGTTCGACGAATGGGCGGCGGATCAGGACCCCGCCTTCAAGGGCGTGTTCTATCGCGAGCTGCTGCCGGAGTTGAAGGCGCTGGGCAAGAGCGTGCTCGTGATCTCCCACGACGACCGTTATTTCGATTGTGGCGACCGCATCGTGCACATGGAGAACGGCCAGATCACCGCCGATGCGCGCACCGGCACCGATGGCGATGCGCCACGCGAGGACCCTAAATTTCGCGACGCGCCATTCGTCTTCCAGTCGACCCCCATTTGAGGCCCCCACTTAAGGCCCGGCGCACCCACCCATCGGCAGGGCGCAGGCCATGATCCGCCCAGAGCGGGCGCGAAGGTTGCCATGGCATTCGATGACGAGAACGCGGTGTTCCGCGTGGTCCGCAACGATGAAGACATGTACTCCATCTGGCCGCTGCACCGGCCCGTGCCCGCCGGCTGGAGTGACGCGGGCTTCACCGGCACCAAGGCCACCTGCCTCGCGCATGTGGAGCAGGTCTGGACCGACATGCGCCCCCTGAGCCTGCGCCGGGCCATGGACGGCGAAAAGGCCGCAGACGCGGACGGCAACGGAGCCGCCCGGTGAACCATCTGCCGCAGCCGCCCGTGCTCCTCGCCTCCGCCGCCTCGCCCACCGACATCGCGACCCATCTTGCCGATCTGGCGGCCCGCCAGGGGGAGGCGCTGGCGCTCCACCTGCTGGACGATCCGCGGGCCGGCGAGCGCACGGTGAGCTACGCCGCCCTCGACGCGCGGGCACGGGCCTTTGCCGCGCGACTGGCGGACCATGCGGAGCCGGGCGCGCGGGTACTGCTGCTGCTCGAAACCGGCCTTGACTATGTGGGCGCCTTCTTCGGCTGCCTCTATGCCGGGCTCATCGCCGTTCCGGCGTTCCCGCCCGAGGCCAACCGGCCGCAGCACCAAGCGCGCCTTGCCTCCATGGCCCGCGATTGCGGCGCATCCGTCGCCCTCATCCATGCCAACGACCGCTCAGCGGCCGAGAGCCTTCTGGCCGCCCAGCCGGGCACGGCGGTGCTCTGCGTGGAGGACGTAGAGGACGGCGATAGTGACGGCTTCGCCATGCGACGGTCCCGGCCGTCCGACATCGCCTTCCTGCAATACACCTCCGGCTCGACCTCCACCCCCAAGGGCGTGATGGTGAGCCACGGCAACCTCATCTCCAACGAAATCGCCATCCGCGCGGGCTTCTCGATCGATCCCGAAAAGACCATCCTGAGCTGGCTGCCGCTCTATCACGACATGGGCCTCATCGGCGGGCTGCTGCAGCCGCTGTTCAATGGTGGCGCCTGCATCCTCATGTCGCCGCGTCATTTCCTCGCCCGGCCGGTGCGCTGGCTGGAGGCCCTGTCGCGCTTCCGCTCCGAGGTCAGCGGCGGGCCGGACTTCGCCTATCGCATGTGCGTCGAGCGCATCGATCCGGCACAGGCGGAGGGGCTCGACCTGTCCAGCTGGAAAGTCGCCTATTCCGGCTCCGAGCCGGTGCGGGCCTCCACCATGGAAGCGTTCGCCGCTCGCTTCGCGCCGCTCGGTTTCGACGCACGGGCCGTCCACCCCTGCTACGGCCTTGCCGAGGCGACCTTGTTTGTCACCGCCCAGCGGCGGGGCGAGGGCCTGATGGCGCCCGGCTTCGATGCCCCCCGCCTCGCCGCGGGAGAAGCACAGCCGGGTGAGGGACCCGAGGCCGTGCGCGTGGTCGCGTGCGGCGTTCCGGCCGCCGACCACGGCGTGCGCATCCTTGATCCCGCCACCGGCGCGCCGATGGCGGACGGCCGGGTGGGCGACGTGGTCGCCTTCGGCCCCAGCATCGCCCAGGGCTATTGGAACAACCCCGCCGCCACCGCAGCCACCTTCCCCGACATCGGCGGCGTGCGCATGCTGCGCACCGGCGATCTCGGCTTCCTGTCCGGTGGGCAGCTTTATCTCGCGGGCCGGGCCAAGGACCTCATCATCATCCGCGGCCAGAACCTTTACCCCCACGACATCGAGGAGGTGATCGAGCGGGAGGTGGACCTGGTGCGGCAGGGCCGCATCGCCGCTTTCCCGGTGGCCTGCAACGATGGCGAGGGCATCGGCATCGCCGTGGAAATCTCCCGTCGCACCCGCAAGACCGCGTCGGCGGAAAGCATCGCGGCGCTGGTATCGGAGGTGGTGGGCGACGCCTTCCTCGAACCGGCGCGGGTCGTGGTGCTGCTGGAGCCCGGCGCGCTGCCGCGCACCTCCAGCGGCAAGCTGCAGCGCAGTGCGGTGGCGCGCGGTTATGGAGACAACACCCTCGACGCCTTCGCCATCCTGCGCGACGGCGTACTGGAGGACCGGGCGGGTGCAACTGCCTCCGTTTCCGCCCCGGTTGCGCCCGCACCCGCGGCCAGCGCCATGGCCGAGAAGCTCGCCGTCATCTGGTCCGAGGTGCTGGGGCGGCAGGACATCACGGCCGACAGCCATTTCTTCGCCCTCGGCGGCAATTCGGTGGAGGCCATGCGGGTGCGGGCACGCCTCGCCGCGCTCGGGCTGGACGTGCCCGTGGCGGAGCTGTTCCGCCACCCCACCCTCGGCCGCCTCGCCGCCGCGCTGGAGCAGATCGAGGCGGCAGCACCCGAACTCGCCGCGCCCGTGACCACGCCGGACGGCCCGGCGCCGCTCACCCCCGCGCAGCGGCGCATGTGGTTCCTCTCCGAGGTGGCTGCGGGTGCGGCGAGCCGGGCCGCCTATCACGTCGCCGGCGGCATCCGCTTTCCCGCGCCGGTCGACCCAGACGCGCTCGCCCACGCGCTCACGGACCTCGTGGCCCGCCACGGGGCGCTGCGCACGCGCTTCCTGCGCACCGAGGTCGGTGATGCGGTGCAGGAGGAACTGGCCGCCGACCTTCCGCTCGCCGTCGCAGACCTTGGCGATGACGCGGACGGCGCCGCCTATGCCGCCCTCGCAAAGACCCATGCGGAAGCACCGTTCGACCTTGCAGCGGCGCCCCTCGCTCGCGCCCTGCTGGTACGCCGGCCGGATGGGCAGGACGAACTGCTCGTCACCCTTCACCACCTGATCTGCGACGGCTGGTCCCTGGACCTTTTGAGCGAGGAACTCTCCGCCGCCTATGCTGCGCGCGCTGCAGGATCGGCACCCGCCCTACCGCCTACCGGGTCCTACCTTGCTTATGCCCACCGGCAGGCGGCGGAAGCCCCGGACGAAGCCGGCCTCGCCTTCTGGCGCGCCCGCCTCACGGATGCACCCGCGCTCACCACCCTGCCCGCCGACCATCCCCGGCCGGCCGAGGCGAGCCATCGCGGCGGGCGCCTCGAAATCACTTTCGACCCGGCCCTGACGGCCAACCTACGGGCGCTCGCCGCGTCCGCCGACGCCACCTTGCCCATAGCGCTCATCGCCCTGTTCAACGTGCTGCTCCACCGCCTCTCGGGCGCCGATGACCTGTGCGTAGGCCTCGCCTTCGCCAACCGTGCAGCGGCCGGCGACCACGAGACCATGGGCCTGTTCGTGAACACCCTACCAGTGCGCCTCCGGGTGGACGGCGCGGCGGCGTTCGGAGAGGTGCTGCGCCGCGCCCGCGACGGCGTGGTGGAGGCGCAGGCTCACCAGCACGTGCCGCTGGATCGGGTGCTGGACGCCCTCGGCACCGCCCGCAGCCTCAGCCGGCACCCGCTGTTCCAGACCCTCTACACCCACTTGCCGCGCCGGGCTGGAGCGCGCGTGGACGCCTTCACCCGCGACAGCGGCGGCCAGCAGTTCGACCTGGCGCTGGAGACCACGGAGACCGCCGATGGCGGCCTCGTGCTGGCCTTCGGCTATGCGCTGGACCTGTTCGAGCCGGCCACCGTGGGCCGCTTCGCCGAGGCCTTCGCGACCCTCGGCCGGGCCGCCGTCGCCGCACCCGATACGCGGCTCGATCTGCTCGCGCTGGTGGATAAGGCGGCGCTCGCCGCCCACGCCGCCCCCTGGCCGGACCAAAGCGCCCTGCCCGACGTCCCGGTGCCGGACCTCATCGCCTTGCAAGCACAGCTGCGGCCTGACGCGCCGGCGGTGATCTTCGGCGACACGGTCACATCCTTCGCCACGCTGGAGGCTGAGGCCAACCGCCTCGCCCATGTGCTCGTCGCCCAAGGGGTCGGGCCGGAAACGCGGGTGGGCGTCGGCCTGCCACGGGGGCCGGACCTCATCGCCGCCTTGCTTGCCGTGTGGAAGGCGGGCGGCGCCTTCGTGCCGTTCGATCCCGACCACCCGGCCGAGCGCATCGCCCACATTCTTGCCGATGCCGGCACAAAGCTGGTGCTGGCGCGCGAGGGCGTGGCCCCGGGCGTGCCAAATCTTGACCCGGAACGTCTCGACCTGTCGTCCCAGCCGGCGTCCCCGGTGGGCAGGACGACACATCCCGACCAACTCGCCTATCTGGTCTACACCTCCGGCTCCACAGGCCGCCCCAAGGGGGTGATGGTGGCCCACGGGGCCCTCTCCGGGCATTGCCGCGCCACCGGCGCGCTCTACGAGACCTCCGAGCGCACGCGGGAATTCCATTTCCTCTCCATGAGCTTCGACGGCGCCCATGAGCGCTGGATGGTGCCGCTCATCCACGGCGGCGCCATCATCCTCACCGACCGCACCCCCTGGGCCACAGCCGACACGCTCGACACCCTCACCCGCCATCACGCGACCCACGGCGGCTTCCCGCCGGCCTATCTCGATGCGCTGGCCGAGACCGCGCAGGCGCGCGGTGAGGCGCCGGGCGTGGATATCCTGTCCTTCGGCGGCGAGGCGATGCCGGCGGAGAGCTTCGCGCGCATCGCGGGCGCGCTGAAGCCACGCCTGCTCATCAACGGCTACGGCCCCACCGAGGCGGTGATCTCGCCCCTCGCCTGGAAGGTGCCGGCGGCGACCGTCCTCGACACCCCGCACGTCCCCATCGGCCGCGCGGTGGGGATGAGGCGCGCCTATGTGCTGGATGGCGCCCTCAATCCCCTGCCCGTGGGTGTTCCGGGCGAACTTTACGTGGCCGGCGAAGGCCTCGCGCGCGGCTACCAGGGCATGCCCGGCGCCACCGCCGAGCGCTTTTTGCCCGATCCCTTCGGGCCGCCGGGCGGGCGCATGTATCGCACCGGCGACCGCGCCCGCTGGCGCGCCGATGGAACGGCGGAGTATCTCGGCCGCACCGACCGGCAGATCAAGCTGCGCGGCTTCCGCATCGAGCCGGGCGAGGTGGAGGCAGCGCTGCGGGCGCTGCCCGATGTCGGTGCTGCCGCCGTGGCGCTCAAGACCATGGGCGCCTCGGCCCAACTCGTGGGCTATGTGGTGGCGACCGCGGGAACCGTTCCCGATCCCACCGCATTGCGCGAAGCCCTCACCCGGCGCTTGCCCGACCACATGGTGCCAGCCCGCCTGATGGTGCTGGACGCCCTGCCGCTGACCCCCAACGGCAAGGTGGACTACGCCGCCCTGCCCGTTCCCGAGCGCCCCGCCCCGGCGCCCGAGAGCCGCCCGCCGCAGACGGAAGACGAACGGCTGCTCGCCCTCGTCTGGGCGGAGGTGCTGCGCCTGCCGGAGGATCCCGACCTCGACGCCAACTTCTTCGAGCTGGGCGGGGATTCCATCCTGAGCCTGCAGATCGTCGCCCGTGCCCGCCGCGCCGGGCTGGTGCTGTCCGCCCGCGACCTGTTCGAGCACCAGACCATCGCCCGCCTCGCCGGTGCTGCCCGGCGGGAGGAGACGCCGGCGGCGCCTGCAGCCCCGCGCGGTCCCCTGCCCCTCACCCCGCTCCAGCGCGCCTTCCTCGACAGCGGCGCCCCGCGCCTCCACCACTTCAACCAGACGCTGGTCCTCTCCCCCACCCGGCCGCTCGACGCCGCGCATCTCGCGGCAGCCATCGACCATGTGACCCGCCAGCACGGCGCCCTCCACCTGCGCTTCACGCGGCGACCGGACGGCAACTGGCGGCAGGAGGAGGCTGAGGTGGCCACGACACCGCCCCTCGCCGTCGTCGCGGCGGCGGATAGCGCAGCGGCCGCTACTCTCTTCGCCGCCCTCGAAAGCGCGCTCGATATTGCCGCAGGCCCGCTGTTCCGCGCGCTCCTGGCGAACCTCGAAGACGGCGCCCAGCAGTTGTTCCTCACCGCCCATCACCTGGTGGTGGATGCCGTCTCCTGGCGGATCCTGCTGGACGAGATCGAGAGCACCTATCTCGGTCTGGAACAGGGCCGCCCCCTCGCCTCACCCGACCCCGGCACGCCTTTCGCCGTCCGCACCACGCACCGGCCGGCGTCAACCGGCCCGGTGGTCGCCACCGCTCTGCCCTGCGACCATCCGGACGGGCCAAACACCTTCGCTCATCGCCGCGTGCCCCGGCTCGCCGTCGATGCGACGCAGGTGGAGGCGCTGCGGCAGGTCGCCCTCGCCCACCATGCCCGGCTCGACGACCTGCTGCTGGCCGCCGTGGTCCGCGCCACCGGACGCCTGCGCGGACTGCCCCAGCTCACCGTCGGTATTGAAGGGCACGGGCGGGACCTGGTGCCGGGCGCTGATTTCAGCCGCACCGTGGGCTGGTTCACCGCCCTCTCAATGGCGGCGCTGCCGCTGGAAGACGACCTGCGCCGCGCCCTCCTCGCCACCAAGGAGGCGGCTCGCCGCGCCGTCGCGGATGCGGAGGCCCCGCCGCCGGGGCTCATTTTCAACCATCTCGGACGGGTGGATGCGGGCCGCGGCAGCTCCCTATTCGCTCTCGACGCCATGGACCTCTCGACCGACCCGGACCTGCCCCTCGGCGCCGAACTGATCGTGGACGCCAGCGAGACGGAAGCCGGCGCCGAGTTGCGCCTCACCACCTCCGCCGCGCGCTGGGACGAGGCGACCCTCGCCCGCCTCAATGAGGCCATCGCCGCCGACCTCGCCCGCATGGCGATCCTCGACGGCGACGGCGCCTCGCCCTCCGACTTCCCCCTCGCCGGCCTCGCCCAGTCGGCGCTGGACCGCCTCGCCCTGCCCTGGCGCGAGATCGAGGACCTCTACCCGCTGACGCCGACCCAGCAGGGCATCCTCTTCCACGCCCTGGAGGGGTCCGGGGAAGGCGC
This sequence comes from Xanthobacter oligotrophicus, assembly GCF_008364685.1. Taxonomy (GTDB): domain Bacteria; phylum Pseudomonadota; class Alphaproteobacteria; order Rhizobiales; family Xanthobacteraceae; genus Xanthobacter; species Xanthobacter oligotrophicus. The sequence continues at coordinate 120,541 of NZ_VTTL01000012.1, read as the reverse complement.
ATATGTGAACCAGCTCCGCGTCACCATCGCCGGTCTGGACGCGCAGCGCTTCGCCGCCGCCTGGGCACGCGCGGTGGCGCGCCACGACATCCTGCGGAGCGCCTTCCTGTGGACCGCCGACCTCGGCGCGCCCTTGCAGGCGGTCCGGCGCCATGTACCGTTCGGCGTGCAGCACCATCCGCCCATGGACGCGGCGGATACGGCCGCACTCGACGCCATCGCGCAGGACGACCGGGCCCGCGGCTTCGCGCTGGATGCGGCGCCGCTCATGCGCGTCCGCCTCGTGCCCCTCGGATCCGAAGCGCACCATTTCATCTGGACCGCCCACCATCTGCTGCTGGACGGCTGGAGTTCCGCCCGCCTCATGGCGGAAGTCCTTGCCGACTATGCGGACGCCCCCATGCCCCCGCCCCCGGCACGCTTCCGCGATCATGTGGCGGCCCTCGCCACCCCGCGCGGCGACGGCGAGGCCTTCTGGCGCACGCGGCTGGCGCAACTTGAGGAGCCGTCCCTCCTCGCCGCCACCACCACTGGCCCGGCCGTTCACCGGCACCTCACGGTGCCACTGGCGGCGGAGCGCTGGGACCGACTGGGCACAGCCGCGAAGGCGCAGCGGGTGACCCTCGCCAGCCTGTTCCAGGCGGCCTGGGCGCTGGTGCTGAAGCACATGACCGGTCGCCCCGCCGTGGCGTTCGGAACCACCGTCTCCGGCCGGCCGGACGACGACCCGCGCATGGAAAGCGTGCTCGGCCTGTTCATCGCCACCGTGCCGACGATCCTCACCGTTCCGGGGTCCGGGCAGGCGGCGGATTTCGTGCGCCACGTTCAGGCGGAGAGCGTGGCGACCACCGCCCATGCGGACACGCCGCTGGTGGACATCCTGCGCTGGGCCGGACGCAGCGGGCAGGCCCTGTTCGACAGCCTGCTGGTGTTCGAGAACTACCCCATGGATGCCGCCCTGAAGGCGCGCACTGTGGACGGGCTCGCCTTCGGCCCGGTGGTCTCGCAGGAGGCCACCAACTTCCCCCTCACCCTCAGCGTCATCACCGACGCCGAGCCGCGCCTGGCCTGGAGCTACGATGCCGCGCGCTTTTCGCCAGCCGCGATGGAGCAACTCTCCAGCCGCCTGCTGCTGGCACTCGATCTCCTGGCCGGGCAGCCGGAGGCGGACCTCTCCGCCCTCTCCCTCGCCTTGCCGCAGGAGATCGCCGCTGCCCGCGCCCACGGCATCGCCGCCGCACCGGTCGCGGAACTCTCGCCGGTGCATGAGCTGATCGCCGCGCAGGCCCGCCTGCGGCCGGATGCCATCGCCGTCACCTGCGGCGCGGACGCCCTGACCTATGGCGATCTCGACCGCCACGCCGAGCGCCTCGCCCGGCGTCTCGCGGATGCAGGCGTGGGGCCGGGCGACATCGTCGGCATCAGCGCCGAGCGCGCGCCGGCTCTGATCGCCGGGCTTCTCGCCATCCTGAAGACCGGGGCGGCCTATTTGCCCCTCGATCCGATCTACCCACAGGCGCGCCGCGCCTACATGATCGGCGATGCCGGGGTGCGCTGCATCCTCGCCGACACCACCAATGCTGCCGATCTGCCGCAGACCGGGCTGCGACACATCCCCCTCGACCTCTATGGGGAGGCCGAGGAGGATGCGGCGGCGATGCGCCACTGGCCGTCGCCGCACCCGGACCAACCCGCCTATGTCATCTACACGTCCGGCTCCACCGGCGCGCCCAAGGGCGTGGTGGTGAACCATGGGAATGTGGCGCGCCTGCTCACCGCCACCGCGCCATGGTTCGGCTTCGGGCCGGACGACGTGTGGACCCTGTTCCACGCCTATGGCTTCGACTTCTCAGTGTGGGAGATCTTCGGCGCCCTCAGCTTTGGCGGGCGGTTGGTGGTGGTGCCCCAAGCGGTGAGCCGCGCGCCGGAGGAGGTCCTGGACCTCGTGGTGCGCGAGCGCGTCACCGTGCTGAACCAGACCCCCTCTGCCTTCCGCCCCTTCCTGCAGGCGGCGCTGGCACGGGCCGAGAAGCCGGACCTTGCCCTGCGCCACGTCATCTTCGGCGGCGAGGCGCTGGATGTGGGCGTGCTCGGCCCCTGGTATGAGCGCTTCGGCATCAAGGCCCGGCTGGTCAACATGTACGGCATCACCGAGACCACCGTGCACGTCACCTACCGCCCGCTCGGCCCCGGCGACGTTGCGGGCGCGAGCCGCAGCCCCATCGGCGGCCCCATCCCCGACCTCACGCTGCATCTCCTCGACGACCTGCTGGACCCTGTGCCCATCGGCGTTCCCGGCGAACTGTGCGTCGGCGGCGCGGGCCTCGCATCGGGCTATCTGAAGCGGCCGGGCCTCACCGCCGCGCGCTTCGTGCCGGACCCGTTCGGGCCGCCCGGCAGCCGGCTCTATCTCAGCGGCGACAAGGCCGTGCGACGGCCGGACGGAACCCTCGACTATCTCGGCCGCGGCGACGGACAAGTGAAGATCCGCGGCTTCCGCATCGAGCTGGGCGAGATCGAGGCCCGCCTGCGCGACGATGCCGCCGTAACCGACGCCGCCGTGGTGGTGCGGGAGCTTCCCGGCGGGCCGGCGCTGGTTGCCTATGTGGTGGCCGGCGGACCGGTGGACCCGGCCGCCGTGCGCGCGCGGCTTCAGGCGGGATTACCGGATTATATGGTGCCGGCCCATGTGGTGGCCCTCAACGTGCTGCCCCTCACCGCCAACGGCAAGCTGGACCGCGCGGCCCTGCCCGAGCCGCGCGCCACCGCCATCACCTCCGCCCCCCCGGAAGGTGCTGACGAGGAGGCCCTCGCCGCCATCTGGCGCGACGTGCTGGGCGCCGGAGAGATCGGCCGCGAGGACAATTTCTTCGCCCTCGGCGGTCATTCCCTTTCGGCGACGCAGGTGCGGCTTGAAATCCGCGAACGGCTCGGCGTGGAGGTTCCGGTGCGACGCCTGTTCGAATGCCAGACCCTGCGCAGCCTCGCTTTGGTGCTGGCCGAGACCCGCGACACAGGGGCTCCCGCCACCGAGTCTGCGCCCGGGCAGGCGCTCGGCGCCGATGCGCTGGCGCAGATGGATGCGCTGCTCGGCGAACTGGAGGGATGAGCATGGCCCCGTCGCCTCACGACCTCGCCCGCCGCTTCGCCCAGCTGGCGCCGGAGAAGCGCCGCCAGTTCCTGGACGCCCTCGCGGCGGCCGGCGTGGACTTCCGCCTGCTGCCGATCCCGGCTATGCCCCGGCCGCAGGGGCGAGCGCCGCTGTCCTTCGCGCAGAACCGCATGTGGGTGGCCCAGCAGATGGGCGGCAACGGCGCCCTCAACACCATCGCCGGCGGCCTACGCCTCGACGGCGCGCTGGATGCCGATGCCCTCGCCGCCACCTTCGCCGACCTCGCGGCCCGCCACGAGGCCCTGCGCACCACCTTCGCCCTGACGCCGGAAGGCGTGCCCGAGCAGGTGATCCATGAGACGGCGCCCATCGCCCTCGAAAACATGGACCTCTCTGGCGCCGCCGACCCGCAGGCCCGGCTGAAGGCCCTTTCTGACGCCGACGCCGCCCTGCCGTTCGATCTTCTCGCCGGCCCCCTCACCCGCGCCACGCTGGTGCGCCTTGCGCCGGAAGCCCATGTGTTGCTGCTGACCCAGCATCACATCGTCTCCGATGGTGCGTCCCTCGCCGTGCTGCTCAGGAATCTCATGGCGCTCTACGCCGCCCGGCGGACCGGCACGCCCTCCCCGCTCGCCCCGCCGGCCCTGCACTATGCCGACTATGCAACCTGGCAGCGCAACTGGCTCGAGGTGGGCGAGATGGCGCGGCAGATCGAGGGCTGGCGCGCCCGCCTCGGCGACGGCGGCGCGCTCCTCGCCCTACCCACGGACCGGCCGCGCCCGGCCACCCAGAGCCATCGCGGCGGGCGCCACGCCGTCACCCTGCCACCGGACCTCGCCGCGCGCCTGCGCAGCGTGACGCAGCAAGCCGGTGCCAGCACCGCCATGGGGCTGATGGCCGTGCTGCTGGCCCTGCTGTTCCGCCTGACCGGAGAGCGCGACCTGTGCCTCGGCATCCCCGCCTCCAACCGCGACCGGCCGGAGACGCAGGACCTCGTCGGCCTGCTGGTGAACACGCTGGTGATCCGCGCCGAAGTTACCGGCGCCACCAGCTACCGCGCACTGCTCAATGCCGCCCGCGCCGCTGTGCTCGATGCCCAGACGCTTCAGGATGCGCCTTTCGAGGAGGTGGTGGAGGCGCTCCAGCCCGAGCGCAGCCTTGCGCGCAGCCCGCTGTTCCAGGTGATGCACAGCCATCTGGTGGACGAGCGCCCCGCCCGCATGGCCGGCCTCACCCTCGCCCCCGTGGCGCGCGACACCGGCGCCATCGCCTTCGACCTGGTGCTGGAAACCACCGAGCAGCCGGACGGCACCATCGTCGCCGCCTTCGGCTATGCCCGCGACCTGTTCCGGTCGCAGAGCGTCGCGCGCATGGCGGAGCTTTTCCTGGCCCTCGCGGCGCGCTGCCTTGCCGTGCCCGATGCCACCATCGGCGACTTCTCGCTGGTGGATGCGGCGACCCTCGACCAGATCTCGGCGCCCTGGCCCGGCGACCTGCCCCTCGCCGATGATCTGGTGCCCCACCTGATCGCCGAGTCAGCACGGCGCCGTCCCGATGCGCCCGCCGTCATCTGCGGCGACGAAACCCTGTCCTTCATCGACCTTGAGCGGAGCGCGAACCGCATCGCCCATCATCTACTTGGCCTTGGCGCGGGGTCGGAGACGCGGGTGGCGGTGGGCCTCAGGCGTGGGCCGCGCGCGGTGGCGGCCTTCCTCGGCGTACTGAAGGCTGGCGCGGCCTTCGTGCCGTTCGATCCCGACCATCCGGCCGAGCGCATCGCGGATGTGGTCACGGATTCCGGGGCCGCCTTCGCCATTGTGGACGCGGACGGGCCGGCGCTGCCGCAGGCCGTGACTGCCCTGGTGCCGGAGCGGCTCGATCTCGACGCCCTGCCAGAGACCGTGCCGGACTTGGCGATTCATCCCCAGCAACTCGCCTATGTCATCTACACCTCCGGCTCCACCGGGCGGCCGAAGGGCGTCGGCGTGCCCCACGGCGCCCTCGCCATGCACGCGCGCGCCACCGGGGCGCTCTATGGTACCGGCGAGGAGACGCGGGAGCTGCACTTCCTCTCCTTCGCCTTCGACGGCGCCCACGAGCGCTGGATGGTGCCGCTGGCCTTCGGCGGCGCCATCGTGCTGCGCGACCAGGGCCTGTGGAGCGCCGAGGAGACGCGCGACGCCCTGGCCCGCCACCGCGTCACCCACGCCGGCTTCCCGCCCGCCTATCTCACCCAGCTCGCCGAATGGGTGGAGAGCGCGGGGGATCCGCCGCCGGTGCAGGTCTATTCCTTCGGTGGCGAGGCCATGCCCCGCGCCGGCTTCGAGGCGGTGAAGCGGTCATTGCGCCCGCAGGTGCTCATCAACGGCTACGGCCCCACCGAGGCGGTGATCTCGCCCATGGCCTGGCGGGTGCCGGCCTCCGAGAGCTTCGACGGGTCCTATGCCCCCATCGGCCGGGCGGTGGGCCTGCGCCGCGCCTATGTGCTCGACGGCGCGCTCCAGCCGGTGCCCATCGGGGTCGCGGGCGAGCTTTATCTTGGCGGAGAGGGGCTGGCGCGGGGCTATCTCGGCCGCCCCGGAGCTACCGCCGAGCGCTTCCTGCCGGACCCGTTCAGCCCCACAGGCGGGCGCATGTACCGCACCGGCGACCGGGTCCGCTGGCTCGCCGACGGCACGGTGGAGTATCTCGGCCGTGCCGACCAGCAGATCAAGCTGCGCGGCTTCCGCATCGAGCCCGGCGAGATCGAGGCTCAGCTGAGGCAGGAGGAGACGGTGCGCGAGGCGCTGGTGATGCTGCGCACCGATGGCGCGGCCCCCCGGCTCGTCGCCTACGTCACTCCCGCCGAGGGCGCCGTGGCCGAGGAACAACCGCTGCGTGCCGCTCTGCTGCGCCGCCTGCCCGACTACATGGTGCCGGGCCGCATCGTGGTTCTCGACACCTTTCCCGTGACCCCCAACGGCAAGCTGGACCGCGCCGCTTTGCCCGCCCCGCCTGAAACGCAGGACATCATCATCGCGCCCGAGGGCGAGACGCAGCAGGCCATCGCCGCCATCTGGTGCGACCTGCTGGGACGCGCCAGTGTGGGCGCCAACCAGAATTTCTTCGACCTCGGCGGCAATTCCCTCGCAGCGCTCAGGGTGCTGAACGCCCTCAGGACGCGCTTCCCGGACAAGACCATCGGCGTGCCGCTGCTGTTCAGCCACCAGGACGTGGCAAGCCTTGCCGCCGCCATCGATGCCGATGCGGTGGGCGCCACCCAGGTGGTGCGGCTGAACCCGCGCGGCAGTTTGCCGAAACTCTACTGCTTCCCGGGCCTCATGGTGAACACCCGCGAGTATGCCCCGCTGGTGCGTAGGCTGGGGCCAGACCAGCCGGTGACAGGCTTCGTGTGCTACTCCCTCACGGAGGAGCGCAAGAGCGTGGTGTCGGTGGAGGACATCGCCGCGCGCTACGCCGCCCATATCCGCGCCGAATGCGCCGGCGGCAGCGCCACGCTGCTCGGCTGGTCGTGGGGCGGGGTACTGGCCTTCGAGGCCGCGCGCCTTTTGGCCGGCGAGGTGGACATCGGCTTCGTCGGCATGCTGGACGTATGCAATCTCGACGTGAACTTCGCCGTGGGCCGGCTCGCCGACATCGCATCCGCCGACCGCACCCGCCTTGCCGGACAGGTCGCAAGCTGGCTCGACCGCGCCCCCATGCGGGCCGAGTGGGAGAACCTGTTCGCCCGCATGGACGACACCCTGTTCACCCAGTTCCTGCGCTATGTGGAGACCATCGGCGGCGACCTGCCCACGGACGGGCCGGGCCTCGGCAGCCGGGAATACGAGCTGTGGACCTTCATCGACAACACCCTGCTTTACCGGCGCTATCGCATGGCGCCGTTCGACGTGCCGGTGCGGGTGTGGCTGGCGGAAAACTCGGTGGCGCGCGGGCTCGATCTCGTGGACTGGAGCCGCTATTCGCCCCGCGTGGACCAGGTGGAAGTCATCCCCGGCGTCACCCACCGCGAGATCGTGGACAGCGCGCGCTTCCACGATAGCTTCGCCCGCAGCCTCGCCAAGGCCTGGGACGCCCCCAGCTGTGCCGCTCTGGCGGGGGCTGCGGAATGAGGGTGGTGCCCGCGATCCGGTGGGCATTGAAAGGCCGAGCCGCAGTCATACCGTCATGCCCGGCCTTGTGCCGGGCATCCACGCCTGTCCGCCGGGACATACGCTTGATGGCTGGTCGAGCGTCCTGAACATGGATGTGGGACCGCCCGTCCCACCTATCCGGCCTTCGCGTTTCTCCTCCAGCACGCGCTCAGGGCACGGTCGCCCCACGCATTGCCTTGCCTTTTGAGGTTTTGTCGCCCGCAAGCACGTGGGGACAATTACTGCAATAGCCGCGCTCCGGCAGCAGGTAGCGCACGCAGCACACGCGCCGCCAGCGCCCCTCTCCGCCCGGCCCCGGCTCGTAGCGCACCGGGGCGTGGAAGGGATTGCGCGCGCCGCCCGGCCAGCGCGGCGCCGCCACCAATAGATCGCCCGCCGCCACGGCGGCCGGGACCTGCCCCGTGCCCTCCAGCTCCCGCAGGATGGCCTCGAACAGGTTGGCCGCATTGGTCCACAGCACCTTGGTGGAGAGACCAGAGCGCGCCGCCAGTGCCGCGAACACCGGCTCCAGATGATCGAAGACCAACTGCTTGAAGCGCACGAACGGGTCGACCTCGCCATCCGCGTGCCCGTCGTGGGGCAGCACGAAATGGTCGGGCAGGCCCTCCTCGTCCAGCACCAAAGCAAGGTCATCGAGCGCCACCGGCAGGTGGTGGCCGAGCACCAGGTTCGCGACCACCACCACCGGCATCAGGATGTGCACGTAGTGGATGGAGAACAGGGACGCGAGGGCGCGCCGGTCCTCGCCGCCGAAATGGGCGGCCACAAGGTCCAGCGCCGCGTCGAGCCGCGCAGGGTCGAGCAACTCGGGCAGCGGAAAGGCGCCGGGCTTGTCGCCGGGCAGCACCAGCGTGTCCGCATAGGGCTCGAGCGGGCCGTGGAAGATGGGGGCGAGGACGGGGATCATGGAGTGTCCCTCACAGCCGCCGGATCCGCCACAGCAGATAGGGCGCGCCGATGAGCGTGGCGAGGAGGCCGGTGGGGATCTGCCGGGGATAGATCAGCGTGCGCCCCAGGACATCGGCGCTGACCATCACCAGGGCCCCGATCAAGGCCGCCGCGATGAGATGGGGCAGCGCGCGGGAAAAGCCCGCGAGCCGCGCGAGGTGCGGCGCCAGCAGGCCCACGAAGGTCAGCGGCCCCACGATCAGCGTGGCAGTTGCGGTCATCACCGCCGTGAGCAGCAGCAGCAGCAGGCGCGCCAGCTTCACGTCCACCCCCACGGCGCCGGCGGTGACCGCGCCGAGCGGCAACAGATCGAGCCAGCGGGTGAACGGCACCGCCGCCACCCCCAGCACGGCGAGGGCGACAAGCCCGGTGATCGCTTCGGATTCGCCCACCCGCACCGTGGAGCCGGCGAGCCAGGCCAGCAGCGTCATGGCGCGCGGATCGCCGGAGGCCGTCACCGCCACCACCAGCGCATCGAACAAAGCGCCCAGCGCGATGCCGGCGAGCAGGATGCTGTCCGGCGCAAACGCGGCCCGCCGGGTCAGCGCCAGCAGGCCGAAGGTGGTGAGCGCCGCCCCCGCTGCACCCGCCGCGATCTCGGTGGCGCGATCGGCGCCGGACAGCGCCATCACCACCACGATGAGGGCCAGCGCCGCGCCCGAGGTGAGGCCCAGCACTTCCGGGCTCGCCATGGGATTGCCGGTGACGCGCTGGGTGACGGTGCCCGCCATGGCGAGCAGTCCGCCGGCGGCAAGCGCTGCCGCCACCCGCGGCCAGCGCCAGGCGAGGAAATCGCCCGACAGGTCGAGAGTCCAACCGCTTGCATCGTGCGACAGCAGCAGCGCCGGCACCAGCAGCACGGCCAGTACGACGCCCGCCTGGCCAAGCGCCAGCCCCGGCCGGTCGAGGCGCGGCTCCAGCACCGGGGCGGCCATGCGCGGCGGCCGGACATCCCGTTGAAGGCGGGGCAGCAGCCACAGCAGCAGCGGCGTGCCGAACAAAGCGGTGAGCGCGCCGGTGGGCACCAGATCGCCGTAGAGCCCGGCCAGAAGCTGCACCAGCTGGTCGGTGAACCATAGCAGCGCCGCGCCGATGAGCGGCCCCCACACCAGCCGGGCGCCGAAGGTGCGCGCGCCCGCCAGCGTCGCCAGCGCCGGCGCGGCGAGGCCGATGAAGCCCACGACGCCCACCGCGCTCACCACCGCCGCCGCCAGCACCACGGCCACCGCGAGCGCCGCGAGGCGCAGCCCCACCAGCGGCACGCCGAGGCTGCGCGCGCCCTCTTCATCGAGGTCCAGCAATGCCAACGGCCGCACCATCAGGGCGGCACCGAGGCCCGCCGCCGCCACCAGCGGCGCCAGATGCAGCACCACGCTCCAATCCTGCTGGGCGAGGGAGCCCGCGCCCCAGATGAACAGGCCGGCGAGATAATTCTGGTTGAACAGCACCAGAGTGGCGCCGAGGGCGCCGAAATAGAGGCTCACCACCATGCCTGCCAGCACCACCGCCAGCGGCGCCAGCCCCTTGTTCCAGGCCAGCGAGAACACCAGCACGGCGGCAACGCCGCTGCCCGCCAGTGCCACCACCTCGCGCCCGAACCCGGCAAGGCCCGGCACTGCGAGGGTCGCCACCACAAGCGCAAGATGGGCACCGGCGGATACGCCCAGCGTCGTTGGCGAGGCCAGCGGATTGCGCAGCACCTGCTGCATCAACACCCCCGAAAGACCCAGCGCCGCCCCGCACAGCCACGACACCAGCAGCCGCGGCAGCCAGCTGAAATGCACCACAACCTCGCCCATGGCGCCGGGGCGGACTACGGCCTGCACCAACGAGCCACTGCCGATGCGGGCGGAGAGGCTCTCCGCGCTCAGGGCGGCGGCGAACACCGCCAGAACCAGCACCAGCGCGGCGGGACGGAACAGGCGGACGGAGCGTTCAGCCACGGGCATCCCCCCTCCCCGCGCCGGAGACGGCGGGCGCAGCGGGATGGTCGGCCAGCACGCGGGCAAAGCGCATGGCGGAGACGAGGCCGCCGAACGACCACACGGTTGGCAGCAGGCCGACGCGGCCGGCCTCCACCATGGGCAGGCGCTGCCACAGCGGCCCGTGCGCCATGGTGGCGCGGGCCTCCGGCGGCACCGGCTCGAACACCAGAAGCGCCGCATCCTGCGCGGTGGCCAGATGCTCCAGCCCGAAGGTGACAAAGCCCCAGAAGCTGGTGGGACCGGTGAAGGCGTTGGCGATGCCGAGCCGGGTCAGCACCGCATCGAACAGGGAGCCGCGGCCATAGACGCGCACGTGCCGGGCATCCACGAAGCTGGCGAGATAGAGCGGCCGGGCGGTCAGCGGCTCAACCTTCGGCCGGGCCGCCTCCAGCACGGCATCGGCCTGCGCCAGAAGGCGCGCACCGGCCTCCTCACGCCCAGTGGCGGCGGCGAGCGCCAGCGCCACCTGCCGCGCCCGCATCCACACATCGCCGTCCTCGTCGAAGATGGCGAGGCTGAGGGTGGGCGCGATCCGTGCCAGCATGGGCTCGAACGAAGCCAGCTGCGGGGTGATGACGATGAGGTCCGGCCTCAGCCGCGCCACTGCCTCCAGATTGGGTTCAAGCCTCAGCCCCAGATCAGGGGCGCCCGGCGGCAGCGCCGGCTCGCGCACCCATTCCGCATAGCCATCGCCTTCCACGACTCCCGCGGGCACCACACCAAGGCCAAGCAGGGTCTCCACGATGCCCCAGTCGAACGCCACCACCCGTGGCACGGGAGCGGCCATCGCCCGGCCGGCGAGCAACGCCGCCGTACCCGCCATCAGCGCGCGGCGGGAGAAGATGATATTCCTCATGCGACCGCTTTCGGCGGCGCACGGCGGGCACTGGACTGCTGCCCCGCCACCGGGCAGCGCGTGGCGGGACGATGCGTCTTGGCTGGCTGCATCTTGGCCGGTTGCGCCTTATCGGGGTTAGCCGTCTTGGCCGCGCGCGCCTTGGGGCAGCTTGCCTTGGGACAACGGGCGGTGGTGCGCCCGCAATAGGCGTCGATGCTGTCGCGACAGACCTTGGTGGCGTCGCGCACCATGAAGTTCACCAGCGTGCGCGACACCCCGAGGTGCTCGGCGATGTCCTTCTGCGCCATGCCGTCGATGCGGTGGCGCAGGAAGGCGAGGCGGGTGCGCGGCGGCAGGGTGTCGAGGGCGCGGATCACCGCCGCCAGCATCTCGCGCTGCTCCAGGCGCTCCAGCGGGCAGGCGCAAGGCATGGCCACATGGGCGGCCTCCTCCGCGCTGCCGGCAAGGCTGCGCTCGCGCTTCAGGCGGCGTGCCCGGTCGATGGCAAGGTTGCGCACCAGGCGGTAGAGGAACGGCGCCGGATGGTCCGCCGCGATCACCCCTTCGCCCTCGCAGAGCTTGACCGCCACGTCCTCCACCACGTCCTCCGCCAGGTGCCGAGACTGGACGATCCGGAACGCCATCCGCACCAGCCGGGCGCGGTGGGCGAGGAGGGTGTCGAACAAAGGCGCGCCCGCCGTCGCGCCCGGAAGCGCGGCATAAGCAGAGGCCGAACAGGCAGAGGGATGGCGCAGCGGCGCAGTCATGGGAACCCCTTTCCGCCGGCCGGCGGCATCCTCCGCGCAACCCGGCACGTCCAGCCCCCGCCTTTAAGTCGTGGGGAAGCTCAGCGAACGAAACTCATCGGCCACCCACCGTCCGGGTGGGCCATCACCGCCATGGGAATGCCGTAGATTTCGGCGAGCGCGTCGGCGGTCACCACCTCCTCTGGCGGACCGCGCATCAGCAGCCGCCCGCCGCGCAGCGCCACCAGTTCGTCGCAATAGCGCGCGGCCATGTTGACGTCGTGCAGCACCAGCGCCACGCCGAGCCCGTGCTCGTGGCCCAGCCTTCGGGCCAGCGCCATCACTTCCACCTGATGGGCCACGTCGAGGGCAGCGGTGGGCTCGTCCAGCAGCAGGTAGCGCGCCTCCTGCGCCACCAGCATGGCGAGCCACGCCCGCTGCCGCTCGCCGCCGGAAAGGGTCTCCACCAGCCGGTCGGCGAAACCACCCACGTCCGCCAGCGCCAGCGCCGTCTCCACCGCCTCGCCGTCGCGCGCGGTCTTGCGGCCGAGGGCGCCGTGCCAGGGATAGCGGCCGCACGCCACCAGCTCGCGCACCTTGAGCGCGCCGGCGGACGGCGGCGTCTGCGGCAGGTAGGCGACCATGCGGGCGAACGCCCGGCTGCTCCACGACGACAGGCTTTGCCCGTCGAGGAACAACGCCCCCGCGCTCGGCGCCTGCTGCCGCGCCAGAAGCTTCAGCAGCGTGCTCTTGCCGGAGCCATTGTGGCCGATGATGCCCACCACCTTGCCGGGCGTGAGGGTGAAGGACACATCGCGCAGCAGCGGACGGCCTTCGGCGGCAAAGCCAACTCCTTCCAGCGCAAAGCCCTTCGGCTCCACCGTTTCCGCCCGCAGCGCGCCTACCATTTGTAGGTCACCTGCGCCGTGATGGTGCGGGTCTGCCCGTAGGAGCAGCCGATATAAGTGTTCGCGATGCTGGAGCAGGTGCCCACATAAGCATTGTCGAACAGATTCTTGGCGGTGAGCGAGAACAGCCAGCTGTCCTTGGCGTAACGCACCGCCGCGTCCACCAGCGTATAGCTCGGCACGTAGATGGTGTTCTCGCGATCGCCCCAGGTGGAGCCCACGTAACGCACGCCCGCGCCCAGGCCGAAGCCCTTCAGCGCGCCGTCCTGGAACGTATAGTCGAGCCAGGCCGAGGCCAGGTGCGCCGGCACGCGCTCCGGCGTGTTACCCACGATGCTCGGCTCGCCCACCGGGGGAATGTCCGCCGTCACCTCGGCATGCAGATAGGTGTAGGCGGCGAGGACCTTGAAGCCGTTTTCGAAGTCCACCGCGCCTTCCACCTCGAAGCCCCGCACCTGGACCTCGCCGGTCTGGTAATAGGCCTGCTGCATGGGGTCGGTGGTGTCGAAGCTCACCGCATTCTGCTTGGTAAGCTGGTAGAGCGAAGTCTGGATATAGCTCTTGCCGTTGTTGGGCTGGTATTTCAGGCCCACTTCATACTGCTCGCCGGTTTCCGGCTTCAGCGGCTGCATGCTGTAGCTGATGGGCAGCGGGCCATAGTCCGTATCCACCGTCACGCTGGACTGGGTGAAGCCCGGCATCACATTGAAAGAGCTGGAATAGCTGGCGTAGGGCGTCAGGCCATTGTCGAACAGGTAGGACAGGCCGACCCGGCCGCTGAAGGCACCGTTGTTGGCGCTGGTCTGGAACGTGCTCGGAACGTTGACGCCGTAAAAGGTGTTCAGAATCGGCGCGAGGTACGCCAGCACGGGGCTCTGCGTCGAGCTTTCGGTCTGCACCCAGTCGTAGCGGCCGCCGAAGGTGAACACCCATTTGTCGTGAAGCTTGAACATATCCTGGGCATAGAGGCCGGTCTGGCTCAGCTCCTGGGATGTGTTCAAGGTATTGATCAGTGGCGCGACGGTGCTGTCGTAGACGGGGAAATAGGGATTGATCGGCCCCACCGGCGAGAAGCCCGTTTTCAGGCTCTGCAGTGTGCCGCCATATTGGGTGCCATCCTGCTGGGTGTTGGAATAATCGAGGCCGAACACCACCTGGTTCTTGGCGAACCCCAGATCGCTGTCGTACTGGGCTTGGTTGTCGATGGTGAAGACGCCCAGCGTCTGGTTATTTTCCTGGGCGGTGCGCAGCAGGGTCGTTGTGTCGCCATAGGCTGCGATGGGATAGGCGGTGCGATAGTCCACGTCCACCGAGGCGTAGCGCAGGTTCTGCCGCAGCGTCCAGCCATTGTCGTTGCGGTGCTCGAAGAAATAGCCGCCCGAATACTGGGTGCCATCATATTTCGACCAGTCCGGCACGCCGAGGAAGCGCGAGGGCGGGATCTTCCCGTAGACACTGGGGTAGAGCGTGCCTTCCGCCGGCAGCAACTGGTAGGTGTCGCCGGTGCGGTCCTGCTGCAGATTGGCGAACACGGTGAAGGTGGTGTCCGCGTTGGGCGTCCAGGTCAGTGTCGGAGCGATGTAGATGCGGTCGTTCGAGACATAGTCGACCTGCGTGTCGGCGCCCCGCACCAGCCCCGTGAAGCGATAGGTGATGTTGGAACCGTCGACACCGGCGCCATTGATGTCGAAACCCGTCTGCATATTGTCGAACGACCCATAGGACGCCCAGATCTCGCCGAACTGCGACCCCACCACCGGAAGCTTGGAGACCAGGTTGACGAGGCCGCCGGGATTGTTGAGGCCATAAAGGGTGGAGGTCGGCCCGCGCAGCACATCCACCCGGGCAATGCCGTAGGGCTCCTGGCGGAAGCCGGCGAAGCCCGCCGTGGGCATGCGCATGCCGTCGCGATAGATGCCGAGCAGGTTCTCGTCGAAGCCGCGAATGACGAACTGCTCGAAGCGGTTGTCCTGCCCGTAGGGCGAGGCCGAGACGCCCGCGGAATAGCTGATGGCATCGCGCAGGGTCTGCACCCCGCGATCATCCATCTGCTGGCGCGTCACCACCGAGATCGATTGCGGAACCTCGCGCAGCGGCACATCCATCTTCATGCCGGTGGAGGTATCGACGGCCACGAAGGGACCTGCCACCCCGTCCGCCTCCACCGTCACGGTGTCGAGCTGGACGCCGCCGTCCGGCAGCGCGCCGCCGCCGCTCGCCCCCGGCCGGGCGATGGTGACCGTGTTGGCGCTGGTGAACCGATAGGTGAGGCCGGTGCCGGCCAGCAGGCGGGACAGGGCCTGCGCGGGCGGGAGATTACCAGACACGCCCGGCGACTGGACGCCGCGCGCCAGATCCGCCGCGTAGAGCACCTGAAGATTGGCGCGATCGCCGAACGCGGTGAGGGCCGAGGTGAGGGAGGACGGCGGGATGGCAAAGGCGATGGCCGCCGCCTGCTGCGCCATGGCGGCCGAACCGGTGAAGCCAGACGAAATGGCCGTGCTGGCCAGAAGGGCGAGGCCCAGGCCGAGACGGATGGCCTTGCCGCTCACGCGCGACGGCCGACGACAGCGATAGTCCAGCATGGCACCCCGAAAGCCCGATGAGCTGCGCGGCGGCGCCGACCCGGAAAGTCCGGACCGATCACCGCGATATCTCAAGAGACGGACGGGGGTGGCCGGGACCTCACCTTGGTGGCGAGAAAAAATCGGCGGCTGGACTTGTCGCCGTCGTCAGGCGGGGTAGAGCAGCACGAGATAGCGCGTGAGCGCCATGGAGCGCACCGGCAAGCTGCGGGTGATGGCCTCCAGGACGCCGTCCGGCTGGCGGATGTCGAAAATGCCGGAGACCCGCAGCCGCAGCAGGGTGCTGTCGGCGACCATGATGGTGCCGGGCCGGTAGCGGTTGACGTCCGCGATCACCTGCCGAAGCGGGCGATCCTCGAAGATCAGCTTGCCGCGCCGCCAGGCGGAGGCCTGGGCATCGCTCACCTGTTCCGTCTCGCCGATGCCGGAGGCGTCGTAGCTCACCGCTTGCCCCGCCCTGAGCTGGGCCAGCGCGGCAGCGCCCGCGCGGATCGATACCGCACTCTCGCTCACCGCCACCGTTACTTCGTTCGACCACAGGTGTACGGAGAACTGGGTGCCGGTGGCCGTGGTGACCCCGCCCGCCGCACTCACCGAAAACGCCCGCGCCGGATCGGGTGCCACATCGAAGAAGGCGCGGCCGCGCTGCAGGGTGAGCCGGCGCGCCTGCGGCGTG
Organism: Xanthobacter oligotrophicus; assembly: GCF_008364685.1. Taxonomy (GTDB): domain Bacteria; phylum Pseudomonadota; class Alphaproteobacteria; order Rhizobiales; family Xanthobacteraceae; genus Xanthobacter; species Xanthobacter oligotrophicus. Next base: position 104,589 of record NZ_VTTL01000012.1, on the reverse strand, counting down.
AACTGGAGCGACAGGGCGGAATCGGCATCGAGCTCCACGCGCGAGCCGTCCGCGAGGGTCAGCTGCCGCTGCTCGCCGACGCCGGTGCGGATGGCGCCGTCGAACCAGTCCGGCACGCCCAGCGCCACGCCCGCCACAACCGCCGCCGCCACGCCCGCCGCCCCGAGGAACACGCCACGCCGCGAGATCATGGCGCGCGATGCCGGGACCGCGGACACAGCCGCCCGCCGCGGATCGCCCACTTGGTCGAGGTCGCCCCAGAGCATCTCCAGCGCGTCATATTCCCGGCGGTTGTCGGCGGCAGCGGCGATCCAGCGCTGGAAATCGGCGACCTCCGCCGGCGTCGCCTCGCCGGAGCGCATCTTGACGAACCAGCCGAGCGCTGCATCGCGGGCCGTGGGTCGGACTGTCGTGTCTCGAACTTGCGATTTGCGCACACCGGCACCTGTGGAGCGAACCTTGCGGCGAAGAACCGTTTTTCACCGCTCTGCCTCTCCTGACGAAATAGACCGGCCGGCACCTCACCTCAAGATTTAGAAATTTTCCAGAAATCGTCCCTGGGTACGAAAGCCGTGTTTCCGGGGCTTCGATCCCCGGGGTTTGCGATGCCCTGCGGTTCCCGCGAATCCGCATCTGGCCGCGGGAACGCCGCCCTGAACACCGCCGATTTCGTTGGAAGAGGCCTAATCGAGCAGGTCCGCGAGCCGGTCGCGGCAGTGGACGAGCGCCTTCATCACATGCTTCTCGACCATGCTGCGGCTGATGCCGAGGCGCTCGGCGATCTCGCCATGGCTCAGGCCGTCGAACTTGTGCAGCAGGAACACCTCGCGGCACTTCGGTGGCAGTTCGGCGATGGCGGCATCCAGCGCCCGCAGGCGCTGCTTGTAGTCGAGGGTGTGCTCGGGAGACGGCTCGCTCGCAGCGACGCCCTCATATTCGGTGTCCGCCGAAACCAGCCGCGAACGCACGGCTTCATGCCGCAGATGGTCGATGGCGATATTGTCGGCGACGCGAAAGAGATAGGCCGCCGGACTTGCGATCTCGGCGGTGGGTGCGCAGGCATGAATCCGCAGGAAAGTGTCCTGCACCACGTCGTTCGCCGCAGCCGGATTGCCGATCCGACGCGCGACATGACGCAGCAACTCGTCGTAATGCCGCGCGAAGGCGCTTAATAGAAATATTCTATTTTTCGGCTCCACAACCCGAAACTTCCTGTCGGCATTGGAAAAAGCGGGCAACGCTTTAATTCCAATCATCAGACCATCCAATCAATTCTCACAAAATAGTGCATAGGCCGGATCGATGCAATGCATTCGCAAATGCAGATCGACCGCCCGCAAGCCATGGCGAGCGGACAAGGGAGGACAGGCGCCGCCCATCTTTGAGACTCCGCCACACGCAAGCCACGCGGCCTCCCCCAGCCCCCCGCGCGGGCCGAGCCGCCGCGGCAAAAGGCGCATCATCAGATCCGCGGGTTGACTCTTTTTCCATAAAATCGATAAATTTTATGATATTCAATTTGCAACCGATCCGAGGATTGCCATGCCGACTCTTTCCGACGACGGCACGCCCGACGTGCCGGACCACAAGACACCCGGACAGACGCGCAGGACCCTCCTTCGCTACGGCCTTGCGGCCGGTGCCGCGAGCGTGATTGGCGGCCTCGGCGGGCGCGTGCTGGCCGCGAACCTGCTGAGCGCCCCGGCGCCGGTGGGCGGCGCGGTGGACGCGGCGTTTCCCCTCTGCCTGACCGCAGCCGACGGATCGGCGCCCACCGGCCCGCTGCGGCCGCTGAAGCTCGCCTGGACCTCCGCCGGCATCTGCACCGCCGCCGCGCCGGTCGCCAAGGAGACGGGTATCTTCGCGAAGCATGGCCTCGACGTGGAGTTCGTCAATTTCGGCGCCTCCACCGAAATGCTGCTGGAGGCGCTGGCCACCGGCAAGGCGGAAGCCGGGCTCGGCATGGCCCTGCGCTGGCTGAAGCCGCTGGAACAGGGCTTCGACGTGAAGATCACCGCCGGCGTCCATGGCGGCTGCATGCGCCTGCTCGGCGTGCCGTCGGCCGGCGTCACGGACATCGCCTCGCTCAAGGGCAAGACCATCGCCATCGCCGATCAGGCGGGGCCGGCCAAGAACTTCTTCTCCATCTATCTGGCCGAGCGCGGCATCGACCCCTTCAAGGAAGTGGAGTGGCGCCAGTATCCCGGCGAGGCCCTGACCCTGGCAGTGGACAAGGGCGAAGCCCAGGCCATCGCCCACTGGGACCCGCTGACCTGGCTGTTCCTGAAGGACGGCAAGGACAAGTACGTGGAGATCGCCTCCAACCTCTCGGAGAAATACGCCACCCGTTCCTGCTGCATCATCGGTGTCAGCGGCAGCCTCATCCGCAACGAGCGCCCGGTGGCGGCGGCCCTGACACGCGCCGTCCTCGAAGGCGGCCACGAGGTCTATCGCGACCCGAAGCGGGCGGCCGAGATCTTCGCCGCCTATGGCGGCAAGGGGTCCACGGACGACATCGCCAACATGCTGAGGAGCCACACCCACAACCACAGTCCGGTGGGTGGCGCGCTGAAGGAGGAGATCGCAGCCTACGCCGAGGAACTGAAGGTGGTCCAGGTCTTCAAGCCGGGAACCAACGCCCAGCGCTTCGCTGAAAAAGTCTATGCGGACGTCCTGAGCTGAGGAGAATGAGATGACCGACCAGCTCGTCGAGACCGCCGGCAGCCATGCCGGGCCTGTAGCCCCAAGCAAATCCAGAAGCCCGAGCAAATCGCGAACCACCGCCCGCCCCTCGGTGTGGGCCACCGGCCTCATCGCCGGCGCAGCCTGGCTCGCGGCCGCCGCCTACAGCCAGTTCGTGCCGGACGCGGACGACTTCGCCTACACGCAGTATTTCGCCGGAGGCCTTGCCGCCATCGGCGCCTTGCTCGTCGTCCTCAGCCTGTCCGGCCCGGTGGCCGGCCTGCACCTCAAGGCACTTCGCTATTGGGGACCGTGGCTGATCGTGGTGCCCCTCGGCCTGTTCGCCTGGGAGGCGGTGACCGCCAAGCTCGAACTCTTGCCCCGCCCGTTCTTCGTGCCTCCCCAGTCCCTGATCGAGGTCTATCTGGACGACTGGCCCAAGCTCGGCCTCAGCACGGTGGCTTCGCTGAAGCTGCTGGCCTGGGGCTACGGCATCGGCGCCGCCGTGGGCGTCACCCTCGGGGTCGCCATCGGCTGGTGGCGCACCGCCGGCTACTGGGCGCATCCGGTGCTGCGCTTCATCGGCCCGCTCCCCGCCACCGCGTGGCTACCGGTGGCGTTCTTCCTGTTCCCCTCCAGCTGGAGCGCCAGCGTGTTCCTGCTGGCACTGGCGACAGGCTTTCCTGTCACCATCCTCACCTGGTCGGGCATCGCCAGCGTGAACAAGGACTATTACGACATCGCCCGCACGCTGGGCGCCAGCCAGCGCTTCCTGGTGCTCAAGGTGGCCATTCCCGCCGCTTTGCCCCACGTGTTCGTGGGCCTGTTCATGGGCCTCGGCACCTCCTTCGCGGTGCTGGTGGTGGCGGAGATGCTGGGCGTGAAGGCCGGGCTCGGCTGGTACCTGCAATGGGCGCAGGGCTGGGCCGCCTATGCCAACATGTATGCCGCCCTCATCGTCATGGCGCTCATGTGCTCGGGCCTCGTCACCTTGCTGTTCAAGGTCCGCGACCATCTTCTCTCCTGGCAGAAGGAGCTGGTGCGGTGGTGATCGAAGCCCTCTCCCCCACCGGCGCGCCGTCAAGCGACACTGCCATCGACCGCGGTCCCGGCATCCGCCTCGACGTGGAGAATGTGAGCCACGCCTTCAGCCTGGAGGGCGCGCCCCTGCCAGTACTGCGGCAGGTGAGCTTCAAGGCCGCACCGGGCGAGTTCGTCGCCCTGCTCGGCCCCTCGGGCTGCGGCAAGTCCACCCTGCTGCGGCTGGTGGCCGGCCTTGATCACCCGACCGAAGGCCGGGTGGCGGCAGACGGCGCGGCGATCGTCGATCCCGATCCCTCGCGCATCCTCGTGTTCCAGGACCCCACCCTCTATCCGTGGCGCACGGTGGGGGCGAACGTGGCGCTCGGGCTCGAGGCCCGGGGCCTCCAGCGCCGGCTGAGGGGGCGGGTCCAGGACGTGCTGGAGCTGGTGGGGCTGGCGAACTTCGCCAGCGCCTATCCGCGCCAGCTCTCCGGCGGCATGGCCCAGCGCGTGGCGCTCGCCCGCGCGCTGGTGAACGACCCGCGTCTGCTGCTGCTCGACGAACCCTTGGGCAAGCTGGATTCGCTCACCCGCATCACCATGCAGGCGGAAATCCTGAAGCTGTGGCAGGACGCCCGCTTCACCGCCCTGCTGGTGACCCACGACGTGGAGGAAGCCCTCTTCCTCGCCGAGCGCGTCATCGTGTTCAGCGATCGGCCTGCCCGCATCAAGGCAGATGTGAAGGTGGACGTACCCTACCCGCGCCACCGCGGCGACCCACGCCTCGCCGAGCTGCGCCACCATCTGCTCGGCCTGCTGGGGCTCGACGCCACCTGGTGACGGGGCGGACCACCCGCCTCCCCCCGAACGATGCGGCCGGGACCGGGGAAACCCGGTTCCGGCCGCATGCGCAGGACGGCCAGAGCCCGAACGGGCCGGCCATCGCCCAGCGCCCCATTCCTTTTCAAGTCCCGGTTCTTTCAGGAGCTTCCCACCATGACCACATCCCGGAACGACGACACGGCCGACGCCCGGTCCGGCCGTCGCACATTCCTGCGCTACGGCCTTGCCGGCGCCGCCGCCACCGCCTTCGGCGGCCTGGGCGGACGGGTGCTCGCCGCCAATCTGCTCGGTGCACCGGCGCCCATCGGCGCAGCGGTGGACGCGCAGTTTCCCCTCTGCCTCACCGCCGCCGACGGCGCCGCGCCCACCGGCCCGCTGCGGCCGCTGAAGCTCGCCTGGAACGCCAGCGCCATCTGCACCGCCGCCGCCCCCGTGGCGAAGGAAACCGGCATCTTCGCAAAACACGGCCTCGACGTGGAGTTCGTGAATTTCGGCAGCTCCACGGAGCAGTTGCTGGAGGCCATTGCCACCGGCAAGGCGGATGCGGGCATCGGCATGGCCCTGCGCTGGCTCAAGCCACTGGAGCAGGGCTTCGACGTGAAGATCACCGCCGGCGTCCACGGCGGCTGCCTGCGCCTGCTCGGCGATGCCGGAGCCGGCATCACCAGCATCGCATCGCTCAAGGGCAAGACCATCGCGGTCTCGGACCAGGCCTCCCCGGGCAAGAACTTCTTCTCCATCTATCTCGCCCAGAACGGCATCGACCCGTTCAAGGACGTGGAGTGGCGCCAGTATCCGCTGGAGGCGCTGCCGCTGGCCATCGACAAGGGCGAGGCCCATGCCCTGGCCGACGCCGATCCACGCACCTGGATCTGGATCAAGGAATCCAAGGGCAAGCTGGTGGAGCTGGCCACCAACCTCTCGGAGAAATACGCCGACCGCACCTGCTGCATCATCGGCGTGCGGGGCAGCCTCATCCGCGACGAGCGGCCGGTGGCCGCGGCCCTCACCCGCGCCATCCTGGAAGGCGCCCATCAGGTGGGCGTCGACCCCGCGCTCGCGGCCCGTGTCTTCTCCGGCTACGGCGGCAAGGGCTCGGTGGACGACCTTGTCGCCATGCTCACGAGCCAGGATCACCACCACAGCCCCATCGGCGGCGACCTCACCAAGCAGATCGCCCTCTATGCGGACGAGCTGAAGCTGGTGCAGGTGTTCAAGCCCAACACCAACACCCAGCGCTTCGCCGAGAAGGTCTATGCGGACGTGCTGAGCTGACGGACGTGGCCGGTCCCGCTCCGCCCATGCGGCTGGAGCAGGGCCGGAGCAAGATCGGCAGGAAAGACAAGCGCCACAAAAGCAAAGGGCCGGAGCGTGCCGCGCTCCGGCCCTTTTTGTTTCCCCATACCAAAGGCAATGCAGGCCCTGCCCCGCCCCTATTCGGCCGCCACGGCCGCGTGCTCCCGCAGCTTCGCAGGATGCTCGGGGAAAGGCAGGCCCAGGTTCTCGCGCAGGGTCGTCCCCTCGTACTCCGTGCGGAACAGCCCGCGCTTGCGCAGCAGCGGCACCACCTGCTCGATGAAGTCCTCGAGCCCGCCCGGCAGGTGCGGCGCCATGATGTTGAAGCCGTCCGCCCCTTCCTTCACGAAGCGCTCTTCCAGCTGGTCGGCGATCTGCTCGGCGGTTCCCACCACCTGCCAGTGGCCGCGCGCCCCGGCGATGGAAAGATAGAGCTGGCGGATGGTGAGATTGTCGCGCCGGGCGGCGTCGAGAACCAGCTGCTGGCGGCTCTTCGGCCCGTTGGTCTCGGGCAGGTCCGGCAGCGGCCCGTCCACGTCGTAGCCGGACAGGTCGCCGACCCCCATCACCGTGGACAACAGCTGGAGCCCCACCGCCGGGTGGATGAGGGACTGCAATTCTTCGAACTTCTCCTGCGCTTCCGCCTCGGTGCGGCCGATGACCGGGAACACGCCGGGCATCACCTTCACATGGTCCGGGTCGCGACCGGCCTTCACCGCGCGCGCCTTGATGTCGGCATAGAAGGCGCGGGCCTCCGCCAGCGTGCGGTGGGCGCAGAAGATGGCCTCGGCACTCGCCCCGGCGAGGTCCCGCCCGTCCTCGGAGGCTCCCGCCTGGACGATCACCGGATGGCCCTGCGGCGAGCGCGCCACGTTGAGCGGCCCGGTCACCTTGAAGTGCCTGCCGCGATGGTTCAGCACGTGGAGCTTGTCGGGGTCGAAAAACTCACCCGTCACCTTGTCGCGGATGAAGGCGTCGTCCTCCCAGCTGCTCCAAAGGCCCTTCACCACGTCCACAAACTCGCGGGCGCGGTCGTAGCGCTCGGCGTGGGGCACGTGGCGGTCGAGGTTGAAGTTGCGCGCCTCCTCCTCGCCCGAGGAGGTGACGAGGTTCCAGCCCGCGCGCCCGCCACTCATGAGGTCGAGGGAGGCGAACTTGCGGGCGATGTGGAACGGCTCGTTGAAGCTGGTCGAAGCGGTGCCGATCAACCCGATATGGTGCGTCACCACTGACAGCGCCGACAAAAGCGTGAGCGGCTCGAAACCCACGTTGCGCGAGGTGCGGCTCACGGAATCCAGGTTGGTGTCGCGCACGCCGAGGGCGTCGGACAGGAAGAGCGCGTCGAACTTGGCGGCCTCAGCGATCCGGGCGAGGCGCAGGAAATGATCGACGCGCACATTCGCGTTGGCGGGCGAGCGCTCGTGGCGCCAGCCGGCGATGTGGTGGCCGTCCGTCATCAGGAAGGCGCCGAGCTTGATCTGTCGGGCTTTTGTCATGTGTCGCCTCCATTCAGGCGAGGTCGTTCCGGGTCGTGGCTGGCGAGGCAGGTCCACCACAAGGCGGTCAGGCTGGAGAACGGGCGCGAGGTCCCCCGCCGCAGGTGCAGGGCCCAGCGGCGCTGCCAAGACAATTCGACGGCGCCGGTTCCGGCACCCGAAGCGGATCGGCAAGGTGCAATACATAGATGATAAATTCAATCAAAATAATTGACATATATTCTGCCGTTACGTCATCATCCCTGCACTCCCTTCCCCATCAGACGCGGACGGGCTTCACCCTCATCGCTGAACCATGCAGGGATCCTCCATGACGTTCATTTCCTCTTTGCGCCGCGCCGTGGCGCGAGGCATCGTTGTCGCCACCCTGAGCACGGCCGCCCTCAGCACGGCAGCCTTGGCCCAGCAGGGAACGCCCGCGCCGGGCCCCCTCGTCGAGGCGGAATGGCTCTCCAAGAACCTCGACAATCCGAAGGTTCGCGTGTTCGAGGTCAGCGTCGATCCCGGGCTCTACGAGCGCGGGCACATTCCCGGCGCGGTGAACCTCAACTGGCACACCGACCTCGTGGACACGGTGAAGCGCGACATCGTCTCTAAGGAGAAGTTCGAGGCGCTGCTGGAGAAGGCCGGCGTCACCAAGGACACGACCATCGTGCTCTATGGCGACAACAACAACTGGTTCGCCGCCTGGGGCGGCTGGGTGTTCGACATCTACGGCCTCGGCGACCAAGTGAAGCTGCTGGACGGCGGCCGCAAGTATTGGGAGAAGCTGGCGCTTCCCCTCGACACCAGGACGCCCGCCCCCGCCGTATCCGACCTCACCCTCAGCGGGCCGAAGACGGAGCTGCGCGCCCGCCTCTCCGACGTGCTGGCCGCGGCCGACGGCAAGAACGGCACCGTCGTGGTGGACATCCGCTCGCCGGACGAGTTCTCGGGCAAGCTCTTCGCCCCCGAAGGCTCGAAAGAACTGTCCATCCGCGCCGGCCATGTGCCGGGAGCCAAGAACGTGACCTGGTCGAAGGCGGTGGATCCGGAGACCGGCAAGTTCAAGTCCAAGGACGAGCTGAAGAAGCTCTATGCGGACGCGGGCGTGGACGGCTCCAAGCCGATCATCGTCTATTGCCGGATCGGCGAGCGCTCCAGCCACACCTGGTACGCGCTGTCCCGCATCCTCGGCTATCAGGTGAAGAATTACGACGGCTCGTGGACCGAATACGGAAATTCGGTGGGCGTGCCCATCGCCAACCTGTCCGGAACCGTGTGGCAGGGCCGCTAATCGAGCCTTCCGCTTCCTTTCGTTCTCTCTGTGGCCAACTGGCGCGGGCGCACTGCCCGCGCCCTTTTCTTTTGATGGCGCGTGCCATGCCAACCTCGACTTCAGCCACGACTTTGCGCTCCCCTTCCCGCGCCATCTCCCTCCTCACCGCGCTGGCCCTTGCCCTCGTGCTGATCTGGGCGGTCCTTAATCTGTCCGGCGGGGACCCGGCGAGCCGCACGCTGGGCCTGTCACTGGCGCTGGGCGCGATGTTCGGCGTGGTGCTGCAACGCTCCCGCTTCTGCTTCTTCTGCCACACCCGCGACCTCATCGAAGGCGGCGACCCGCGCGGGGTGCTCGCCATCCTGCTGGCGCTCGCCGTCGGCATCGCCGGCTACATGCTGGTGATCGGATCCTGGCTGCCGGTCCCGGTGGCGGAGCGCCTGCCGCCCGATGCCCATATCGGGCCGGTGAGTTCGGTTCTGGCGCTGGCCGCCTTCGTGTTCGGCCTCGGCATGGCGGTGTCGGGCTCGTGTATCTCGGCCCATCTCTATCGCCTGGGCGAAGGCTCCCCCACCGCGCCCTTCGCCCTCCTCGGCACGGGGCTCGGCTTCGTGCTGGGCTTCCTCAGCTGGAACCGGCTTTATCTCGCGCTGATCTCCGAGGCGCCGGTGGTGTGGCTGCCCCATCACCTGGGCTATGCGGGAACCCTCGGCCTCTCCCTCGCGGTGCTGGGCGCCCTCGCCCTCCTCGCGCTGTACCGAGGACGCCGCACGCCGTTGCCCGCCTCCGCCGCCGCGCCGCTCGATGTGAGACGCGCGGCGCGGGCGGTGTTCGTGTCGCGCTGGCCGGCGCTGGTGGGCGGGGCGGTGGTGGGCATCATCTCGGCGGCGAGCTACCTGCGCATCGGGCCGCTGGGCGTGACGGCGGAAATCGGCAGCCTCGCCCGCAGCACCGCCGACCGGCTCGATCTCCTGCCCGCGACCCTCTACGGCCTCGACGGCTTTCGCGGCTGCGCCACGGCGGTGAAGACGGCGATCCTGTCGAAGAACGGCGTCTTCGTGCTCGGTCTCATAGGCGCGAGCCTTGCGTCCTCCCTGGTGTCAGGGGATTTCGCACCGCGCCGGCCCCGCCTTTCGGACGTGGTGGCCGGCCTCGGCGGCGGGCTGTTGATGGGCTGGGGTGCCATGACGGCGCTCGGCTGCACCGTGGGCGTGCTGCTCTCGGGCATCCACGCCGGCGCCCTGTCCGGCTGGGTATTCCTCGCCGCAGCGTTCGCAGGGATGCTCGCCGGCCTCCCCCTGCGCCGGCGCTTGGTGCGGGTGTGATGGGATGCGGGGCCAACATGACTGTCGGCCCCGCCCTTTTTGCTCAACGCTTGGCGTTCCGCGCCCGGCGTCAGGCGGCGGGGAAGGCGCCCTCGAAGGCCGTTTCCTTCACAGGGCGGCGACCGTTGGGCGTCTCGCCGCCATGGAAGCTCTCCGGCAGGATGGACTTGTCGCCGCGCCGGCCGACGGCGATGGCGGCCTGCACCTCATAATCGTCGGGCACCTTCAGCTCCACGCGGGTGCGCTCCACGTCGAAGCCGCCGATGCCATGGGCATGCCAGCCGAGCTTGGAGGCCTGGAGCGCAAGGTTCGCCCAGGCCGCCCCGGTATCGAAGCCATGGCTGCGCGAGACCAGGACCTCCGTGGTCCCCGGCCGCACGAAGGTGCGCGCCGACAGGGCGATGATGATAACCGCGGCGTTCTTCGCCCATTGCTGGTTGTAGGGGTTGAGCAGGCCGAGGAACGTCTCGAAGGCCGGCGTGCCGCGCCGCCCATAAAGGAAGCGCCACGGCTGGGAATTGTAGCTGGAGGGCGCCCAGCGCGCCGCCTCGAACAGGGAATCCAGATCGGCCTGCGAAATCTCCTCGCCGGTGAAGGCGCGGGGCGACCAGCGCTCCACGAAGATGGGGTCGACGGGGTGCTCGGCCTGGCGCGGATTGACGGCAATGGTCATGGCTTGGGTCTCCTCGGAGGGGATGAAAAAATTCGGGTCAAAGCCTCAGGCCCGCCTGCTTCAGCAGCGGCAGAGTGGTTTCGGCGAAATGATCGAAGTCAGGAGCAAAATCATAGAAGTTGAACTGGACCCCGTCGATGCCTGCCGCCTTCAGTGCGGCGAGTTGCTCCACCACCTGCTCGGGCGTGCCGATGATCTCGATATTGCCGCCGAGGCCGAGGCCCTGCTTGTGCTTCGAGTCATTGCGGCCCTTCCAGGCCTGCGCATCGCTGTCATAGCCGCGATGGCCGAAGGAGGTGTGGGTCGGCGCGGGAACACCCGCCGCGATGGCGCGGGCATAGGCGTGGGCCTCGTCCTCCGTGTCGCGGCTCACCACCACGGGGTTGATGATGGTCTTCACCTCCCGCCCCTTCGCACGGGCGCGGGCCTTGATGGCGGCGATGTGGGCGGGCAGCGTCTCCAGCGCGCTGTCGATGTGCGCCCCGCCCGGCGAGGTGATGAACAGCAGGTCCGAATGGCCCGCGGCGAAATCGATCCCGGCCTCCGAACCCGTGGCGGTGACGAGGATGGGCCGCCCGTAGTTCGGCTTCGGCGTGATGTAGCCGTTCACCACCTTCCACGGATTGAGCCGGCCCTCGTGGGAATAGTTCTCCGTGTCGGTCCACAGCCGCTGCAGGACCTCGAACAGCTCCGCCGTCATCTCGTAGCGCCGGTCGTGGTCGATGCGGTTCCAGCCGAACATCTCGTGCTCGATGGCGCGGTGGCCGGTGACGATGTTGATGCCCCAGCGCCCCTTGGAGATGTGGTCGAAGGTGGCGCCGATCTTGGCGATGTGCAGCGGATGCCACGGCCCGTAGAGCACATGCAGGGTGGAGATGAGCAGGATGTTCTTCGTGGTTGCCGCCATGGCCCCCAGCGCCACGAAGCTGTCCAGCGAGGCCTCCCCGTCATAGCCGCCCTTGGGCAGCCACTGGGTGCGCGAGAAGGCGATGTCGAAGCCCAGCGCATCGGCCTTCTGCACCAGGGCGGCGTTGTAGTCGTAGGTCCAGCTGTTGGTGGTGGGGTGGTCCGAGAAATGGATGTCCTGCAAATTCAGGAACAGGCCCAGCATCAGCGGCTGCCGGGCCGAGCGCGACAGCGGGCTGTCGGGAAAATCCAGCGGTCCGCGGGCAACGGGGCCGATATTCTGGCGGACGGCGGTGGAACCGGCATTGGACATGGCGGAACTCCGGACAGAGGAATGGCACCGGGCCATCGAGGGTCAGAGCCGACCGCCCGCGGCGGCCGGCTCGCAGAGGGTTCCGATCCCTCCCCCGAGCGACCAGGGGAGGGATCGGACCGCGAGTCCACCGGAGACCGGCATTCCCGCGATCGGAATTCGATGGTCGCCGCGCCTGCGATGAAGGGGCGACGCACGCCGGCTTGCGCCAAGGCCGCCCTGTTCAGCCCGCCTTGGCGGTGACGGTCTCCACCGGCCGCAGCCCTGCCACCCGCGCCTGTGCCCGCGCAGCGACCCGGCCGGCCGCACCGCCGCCGCCGGTCAGTGGTACGCGGCCTTCCACCGGGTGGCTGGGATCGTTGTAGCCGGGGGTCGAGGCGTGGCCTTCCACCACCAAAGCGTCCACCAGCGCCTCGTCCTCTGCCGTGAAGGCGTAGTCGAGGGCGGCCACGTAACTGTCCCACTGCTCTTCCGTGCGCGGCCCCGCGATAGCGGCGCTCACCAGCGTATTGTTGAGCACCCAGGACAGGGCGAAGGTGGTGGGCGTGATGCCCCGCGCCTGCGCATGGCGGGCAATCTTTTCGGCGATGGCAAGGGATTCCGGCCGCCATTCGGTCTCCAGGATGCGCCGGTCGGCCCGGCCCGCGCGGCTGTCGGGAGCGGGCGCGGTGCCGGGCACGTATTTGCCCGTGAGCACGCCCCGCGCCAGCGGCGAGTAGGTGACGACGCCGAGGCCGTAATGATGAGCGGCGGGCAGTTGCTCCACCTCCGCCGTGCGGTCGACGATGTTGTAGAGGGGCTGGCTGGCGATGGGCCGGTCGATGCCGAGCTGGTCGGCCAGATGCGCCACCTCGGCGATGCGCCAGCCACGGAAATTGGAGAGCGCGAAATAGCGCAGCTTGCCGGCGCGGATGAGGTCCGCCACCGCCCGCACCGCCTCGCCCAGCGGCGCGTCGAAAATGGCGCGGTGGAAATAGAGGATGTCGATATAGTCGGTGCCGAGCCGACGCAGGCTGCCCTCTACCGCCTCGATCACCCATTTGCGCGAGATGCCGGAGCGGTTCGGCCCCTCGCCAACGGGATTAGCGAACTTGGTGGCCAGCACGAAGTCGTCGCGGTCGGTGGTGATGGCGCGGCCCACCACCTCCTCGGTCCTGCCCTGCTGGTAGGCGTCCGCCGTGTCGATGAAGGTGAAGCCCTGGTCCTTGGCCTTGCGGATGATGCGATGGGAGGTGGCCTCGTCGGTGGCACCGCCGAACATCATGGTGCCCAGCGCCAGTTTCGGCACCTTGAGGCCGCTTTTGCCGAGATAGCGGTATTCGGTCATGAGTTTGGTCCTGTTGAAACGGTCTATTGGAGAACACCATCCGGTGCGTGATGGCAGGCCACCCGCTGGCCCGCGCCGGCGGGGCGCAGGACCGGATCGGCCTCGGTGCAGATGGGCGTGGAGAGCGGGCAACGCGGGTGGAAGCGGCAGCCGGACGGCACGTTGCGCGCGCTGGGCAAATCGCCGGAGAGCGGGGCCGCATGGCGGCGCCGGCCGGGGGTGGGCACCGCCTCCATGAGGGCGCGGGTGTAGGGATGGAGCGGCCGGTTGAAGATGGCCTGCCACGACCCGCTTTCCACGATGCGGCCGAGATACATCACCAGCACCCGGTCGGCGAAATAGCGCACCACCGACAGGTCGTGGGAGATGAAGAGGTAGGAGAGCCCCAGGTCCGCCTTCATCCGCGACAAGAGGTTGAGGATCTGCGCCTGGATGGACAGGTCGAGGGCCGAGACCGGCTCGTCGCAGATGACGAGGCGCGGCGAAAGGATCAGCGCGCGGGCGATGCCGAGGCGCTGGCGCTGCCCTCCGGAGAATTCATGCGGATAGCGCCGCAGCGCCTCCCGTGGCAGGCCCACCCGCTCCAGCGCGGCGCCGGCCGCCGCCTCCCGCTCCTGGCGTGCGCCGATGCCGTGCACGTCCAGCGGGCCTCTCAGGATCTCGCCCACCGTATGGCGCGGATTCAGGGAGGCGAACGGGTCCTGGAACACCATCTGGGCCTGGCGGCGATAGGCTTTGAGCGGCGCGCCCTTCAGGCCGCCCACGTCGGTGCCGTCGAACACGACGCGGCCGGCGCTGGGATCCACAAGGCGCAGCAGCACCTTGGCGAGGGTGGACTTGCCGCAGCCGCTCTCGCCCACGAGGCCGACCGTCTCCCCCGCCTCCACGGTGAAGGAGACCCCGTCCACCGCGCGCAGCACGCTGCCGCCGGCGGTGTAGCCCACATGGAGTTCCTCAACCGACAGCAGCGACATGGCCAGCCTCCTTCAGATTGAAGGCCGCAGCCGTGGCCACCGGGCAGGCCACCAGATGGCCGGGCGCGACTGCCTCGGTCTCCGGCTCGGCGCTGCGGCAGGCGGCGCGGGCGAGGGTGCAGCGCGGCGCGAAGGCACAGCCCGGCTCGGTGAGTGCCGATCCGATGGAGCCGCGGATCTCGGCCAGCGGCCCGGCCGAATAATGCTGGCCGGCATCAAGGCGAGGCGAGGCTTCCAGCAGGCCGTTGGTGTAGGGGTGGAGCGGCGTGCCGAACAAGGTCTCGTAGGGTGCCTCTTCCACCTTGCGGCCGGCATACATCACCACCACCCGGTCGGCCCATTCGGCCACCACGCCGAGGTCGTGGGTGATCAGCAGCAGCCCCATGGACAGGTCGCGGCGCAGCGCGTCCAGCAGGTCGAGCACCTGAGCCTGGATGGTCACGTCCAGCGCCGTGGTCGGCTCGTCGGCAATCAGCAGGCGCGGCGAGCAGGCCACCGCGATGGCGATCATCACCCGCTGGCGGATGCCGCCGGACAATTCGTGGGGATATTCGTCCACCCGCCGCTGCGGCTCGGGGATGCGCACGAGGTCGAGGAGTTCCACGGCGCGGGCGCGGGCCGCGCGGCGCGACAGGCCCTGATGCAGGCGCACCACCTCGATGATCTGGTCGCCCACCGACAGCACCGGATTGAGCGAGGTCATGGGCTCCTGGAACACCATGGCCATGTCCCGCCCCCGCACCTGCCGCAGGTCGCGGTCGTCGAGCCTTGCGAGGTCGCGGCCGTTGAAGCGGATCTCGCCGGCGGCGATGCGCGCCCGCTCGGGCAGAAGCCGCAGCAGCGCCAGGGCGGTGAGCGATTTGCCGGAGCCGCTCTCGCCCACCAGCGCCACCGTCTCGCCCGCCTCCACGCTGAGCGACAGGCCGCGCACCGGGGTGGCGCGGGGAAACGCGATGGTAAGGCCGACCACGTCGAGCAGCGCCATCTCAGGCCTCCCCGGACAGGCGCGGATTGAGCGCGTCGGTGAGGCCATCGCCGATCAGGTTCAGCGCAAGCACGGTGAAGACGATGGCAAGGCCAGGCACGGCGGACAGGTACCAGGCGGTGCGCAGCATGTCGCGCCCGGTGCCGATCATGGAGCCCCAGCTCACCACGTTGGGATCGCCGAGGCCCATGAAGGAGAGCGCGCTCTCCATGAGGATGGCGGTGGCCACCGTCACCGAGGCGAGCACGATGACCGGCGGCAGTGCATTGGGCAGGATCTCGCGGAAGATGATGCGGCCGTGGCCGTAGCCGAGCGCCCGCGCCGCCGCGACGAATTCCTTCTCCTTCAGCGCGCGGAACTGGGCGCGCACCAGCCGCGCCACCTGCGGCCACGACACCGCCCCGATGGCCAGCGTGATGGCCGGTACGGACGGCTGGGCGATGGCCACCAGCACGATGAGCAGGATGAAGCCCGGCACGGTCTGGAAGATCTCGATGATCTTCACCAGCACATCGTCCACCCATCCGCCGAAATAGCCTGCCGTCGCACCCACGAGAATGCCGGCGAGGAGGCCCACCAGCGTCGCCGCCGCCCCCACCAGAAGGCTCACCTGCGCCCCTTGCACGAGGCCGGCGAGCACGTCACGACCGAGCGCGTCGGTACCCAGCGGAAAGCGCGGGTTCTGCCCCGGCCATTGCAACGGGCGCCCCGCCATGTCCAGCGGGTCATCGGGAAAAAGGACCGGGGCGAGCAGCGCCGCCGCGATGACGATGGTGAGGATGAGCAGCCCCGCAACCGCCGTGGGATTGGCGAGAAACGCCCCGAGCGCCCGCCGCCCGCCGGCCGGTGCCAGCTTCTGCACCTCCTGCGTCGCCACGCGGGCGGCATCGGGGGCATGGACGTTGGGCCAGGGCTCGGCTTCGGCCGCGACGGGCGGCGACGCCGCGCCATCGGCGCGGGCGGGCAGCCGGGCGGAGGCGGAGGCGGAGGCGAAGGTGTCGGTGCCGTGCATCAGCGCACCTCGATGCGCGGGTCGAGCCACGCCTGAAGAATGTCGATCAGCGCGTTGGTGACCACCACCAGCAGCGACGACAACAGCAGGATGCCCAGCAGCACGTTGAAGTCGCGCCCCATCACCGCCTCGTAGGCGAGGCGGCCGAGGCCCGGCCAGCTATAGACCGTCTCCACCACCACGGCCCCGCCCATGAGGCCGGCGAGGTGGATGCCGGCCATGGTGGTGACGGGGATGAGCGCGTTGCGCAGCACATGGCCCCTTGTGACGGCGAAGGGCGACAGCCCCTTGGCGCGGGCGGTGCGCACATGGTCCTGCGCCTTCACCTCCAGCATGTCGCCACGGGTCAGCCGGGCATAGATGGCCACATAGAACAGCGCCAGCGAGATGGCGGGCAGCACCTGGTGGCGGACGCGGTCGAGGATCGCCTCCCACCCGGTGAGGCTGGCGCCGATGCTCTCCGCCCCGCCGCTGGGCAGCCAGCCCAGCTTCACCGAGAACAATACGATGAGCATGAGCCCGATCCAGAAGCTCGGGATGGAATAGAACAACAGCGAGAGCACGCTCAGCACCTTGTCCGGAACGCGGCCGACGAAGCTTGCCATCACCGCGCCGAAGGTGATGCCGATGACCAGCGCAAATCCCAGGGCCAGTCCCATGAGGCTCAATGTATTGGGCAGGCGCGCGGCGATGAGGTCCGACACCGGCTGGTTGTAGCGCGGCGAGACGCCGAGGCTGAAATGGGCGAGGTTGTTCAGGTAGGCGACGAGCTGCTGGAGCGCCGGCAAATCGAAGCCGAACTTGGCCTTCAGCGCCGCCAGCGTCTCCACCGTAGCCGCCCCCGCTTCCCCCGCGAGCACGTCGGCGGCGTCGCCGGGGGTCAGACGCAGCAGGAAGAAATTGAGGATGACGATGCCGATGATGGTCGGCACCGCCTGCACCGCCGTGCGGCGCAGGGCTTTCAGGATGCGCGGCAGGCTCCTCATGGCCGCCTGTCGCACATCTTGAAGGTGAAGAAGACGGTGATCATCGGCCGACGCCGGAAAAGGACTTCGCCGCGCATGGTCACTTCTCGATGTAGACGTCGGCGAAGCTGGCATTCGGCCCGGTGACGCCGAGGGTGTGGTTCTTCACCTTCTTGTTGAACAAGGTGACGCCCTGTGGCGCGATGAGATGCACCGCCGCCACGTCATCGTAGATGGCCTGCTGGAAGGTGAACCAGAGCTGGCGTCGCTTGGCCGGATCGCTCTCCACGGCCGCCGCCTCCAGGAGCGCGTCCACCTGCGGGTTGTCGTAGTGGGAGGCGTTGGAGAAGGGCAGGCCGACCTTGAAATTCTTCGACCAGAAGATGCGCTGTACCCCGGGCGTGGGATCAAAGGTATTCGACAGGGATTCAAGGGTGAGGTCGAATTCGCGGCCGGTATAGGCCTTCTGGATGTAGGTGGAAAAATCGAAGAACTGGAAATCCACCGGAATGCCGACCTTGGCCAGGGCCTGCTTCACGAAGTCGCCCGAGTCCCGGCCGTTGAACGGATTGGCATAGAGCCGCAGGGGAAAGCGCGTGCCATCGGCCTTGCGCGGATAGCCGGCCTCGTCGAGCAGGCGGTTGGCGGCCTTCAGGTCGAAGCCATAGGGCTCGATGGCGGGATTGACGAATTTCTTCAGGTCCGGCCCCACCGGCGAGGGCGCGATGGTGCCGTAGCCGAAATAGACCACCTCCAGCAGCCGGCTGAGGTCGATGGCATGGGCGATGGCGAGGCGCACGCGCTTGTCTTTCAACTGCGGGGTATCGAAGTTGAAATAGAGCTGCGTCATGTTGCCGTTGTATTCGTAGCCGCGCGTTTCCGAACCGATGCTCGGCAGCGCCTGCACCCGCGCCAGGTCCGAGCGCGGCACCGGCGGGCCGCCGGCGAGGTCCAGCTCGCCGGTCTCGAACGCCGCCGAGCGGGCGCTCTGGTCGGCGATGAAGCGGATGACCACCCGGTCGAGATAGGGCTTGCCCTTGTCCCAGTAGTCCGGATTGCGCTCCAGGATGACGTGGCTGCCCTTCACCCATTCCTTGAAGACGAAGGGGCCGGTTCCGATGGGCGCGGAGGCGTTCTTGTTGGTGAGCGGGTCGGTGCCCTCATAGACGTGCTTGGCGACGATGGGCGATTCGCTCGCATCCAGCGCGGTGAGAAGATAGGGCGCGGGCTTCGACAGGCGGATGATGGCCGTGCGCGGGTCGGGCGTGTCCACGGCCGTCACGGCCGCGAAGGTGCCGCGGCCGCGCGGATGGTTCTCCTTCAGCAGCTTGATGGAATAGGCCACGTCTTCGGACGTGAAATCCTTGCCGTCATGCCACTTCACACCGTCGCGCAAGGTGAAGGTGTAGACCAGCCCGTGCGGGCTCACGCTCCATTGGGTGGCAAGCGCCGGCCTGGGGTTGAAATCGAGGTCGTAGGCGAGGAGCCCCTCCGTCACCTTGGGCGACACCCGCTGCGTCGGCCCGGCCGTGTGGGCAATGGAGACCAGGGTCGAAGGCTCGTGCTCCACCAGGAAGCGCAGCACCCCGCCGCGCACCGGCTCCCCCGCCAGCGAAGCCCCGCCGCCGGCACCCAAAAGCAGCGCCACGCACAGGGCAGCGGCGAACGTCCGCCGGGCCGTTCGGGTGCGCGCGGGAGATTTCAGGTGAGGCGTGTGCAGGGGCATGCCCGGGTCTCCATCGCGACAGGTTCGAGGCAACGATAGGGGGAGCGCCCATTTCGTCAATTGATTTTATATAAAATCGATGCATTAAGTAGATTAGTGAACCGACGGGTCATGCCCCAGCCCGGTCCCGGATGCGCAGACGAAAGGACAATATATGAGCAGCGCGGCTTCCGCCCTCGCCACGGATCCGGCGTCAAACGCCCCGCCCCGGCATATCGCCATCCATCCGCTCACCGGCCATATCGGCGCGGAGATCGAGGCAGGCGACCTCTCACGCCCGCTCGCGCCCGAGGTGGTGGACGAGATCCGCGCCGCGCTTCTCAAGTGGAAGGTGGTGTTCTTCCGCGACCAGCCCCTCACCCATGCCCAGCATGTGGCGCTGGCCCGGGCCTTTGGCGCGCCCACCATCGGTCATCCGGTGTTCGGCTTCGTGGACGGGCATCCCGAGGTCTATTCCGTCGGCCGCGACCGCTTCGCGACGCGCCATGTGGGCGAGCCCCTCATCCGGCCCTGGACCGGATGGCACACGGACGTGACCGCCGCGGTCAATCCGCCGGCCGCCTCCATCCTGCGGGGCGATGTCATTCCGCCCTACGGCGGCGACACCTTCTGGACCAATCTCGCCGTGGCCTACGAGGGCCTGTCCGCCCCGCTTCGCGGCTTCGTGGACACCCTGCGCGGCGTCCATGCCTTCACGGCGCCCGAGGGCCAGGGCGCGACCGAGGACTTCAGGGAGAAGAACAAGCGGCGGCCGCTGGTGAGCGAGCATCCCCTGGTGCGCGTCATCCCCGAGACCGGCGAGCGGGTGCTGTTCGTCAGCCCGTCGTTCCTCAAGCGCGTCACCGGCCTCACCCCGCGCGAGAGCCAGCAGATCCTGGAATTGCTGTTCGAGCACATCACTCGGCCGGAATACACGGTGCGGTTCCGCTGGCAGCCGGGCTCCATCGCCTTCTGGGACAATCGCACCACCGCCCACCTCGCCCCGCGCGACATCTACGCCCTCGATTTCGACCGCCAGCTCTACCGCATCACCCTCAAGGGCGACGTGCCGGTGGGCGTGGACGGGCGGCCCTCCACCATCATCGAGGGCGAGCCCATCGAGGCGTTCTCGGCCGGGACCGCCTGAGCGCGCCACTCGCCCTTTCTCCCGCCTTGACGGGCCTGCGCCACCGCGCAGGCCCGCCCCCTTGTTTCCAAGTCGCCCCCTTTCAGTCCTTGCCCTTAAGCCCCTGTCTCCGAGCCCCCATCCATGAGCCGTGACCGTCTGTTTCTCATCGCCCCGGGATTTGAGGACCCCGCCTCTCCCGGGCGCACCTTCTTCTGCCCGGACTGCAACCAGGTGGAAGGCGTGCTCGCCTCCAACCCCGGCCTTGCCGAACGGATCGAGGTGGTGCGGGTGCCGTTCGCCCGCCCCCGCGTGCCGGTCATCGCGGTGCTGGGCGAAGAGAACCAGAGCCTGCCGGTGCTCATCCTCGGCGACACGGCGCCCGCGCCCGACGATGCGCTCACCCACGGGGCGCAGCGGTTCGTGACCGACACCCGCCGCATCCTGCAACTCATCGCCGCGCGCCACGGCGTGCCCTTTCCCCATTGAACGCCATCCGCCCCGCCCGGCGGGACCGATTGCAAAAGGACCCGATCATGAGGACGAAGTCATGACCCAGATCGACGACGCCTGGGGCGCCGGCCCCACCGCCCGCTACGAAGAGCTGGCACACCGTTTCCGGCCCGTCTTTCGCCGCATCCGCGAGAGCGCCGTGGAGCGCGAACTGGCGCACCGCCTCCCGCGCGAGGAGATTTCCTGGCTCAAGGATGCTGGCTTCACCACCCTGCGCCTGCCGCAGGACGAGGGCGGCTTCGGCGCCAGCCTGCCGGAGCTGTTCAACCTGCTGATCGAGCTCTCGGCCGCCGACCCCAACGTGACCAATGCGCTGCGGGCCCATTTCGGCTTCACCGAGGAAGTTCTGAACTCCCCCTCCAAGGATTATCGCGACCGCTGGGTGAAGCGCATCGCCGCCAGGCAGACCTCGGGCAGCGGCTTCTCGGAGGCCGGCGACACCAAGGTCGGCCATTTCTCCACCCGCGTGGTGCGCGACGGCGACAAATGGCGCATCGACGGCGAGAAATACTACACCACCGGCTCCCTCTTCGCCGACTGGATCAATCTCGGCGCCGATGACGAGAACGGCGAGTTCATCCTGGTGCAGGTGCCCACCGACGCGCCGGGCGTGACCATCGTCGATGACTGGGACGGGTTCGGCCAGCAGCTCACCGCCTCCGGCACGGCCAAGTTCGACGGCGTCACCATCTCCGACGACCTCGTCAATCCGCAGCGCAAGCGCTTCCGCTATTCGGTCGCCTTCTACCAGCTGGTGCATCTGGCGACGCTCGCCGGCATCGGCCGCGCGGCGGCGGCGGACGTGGCCCAGCTCGTCAGCGCGCGCAAGCGGGTGTTCAGCCACGGCAATGCCGACCGCGTCGGGGCCGATCCGCAGATCCTCCAGGTGGTGGGCAAGGTGCGGGCCAACGCCTATGGCGCCGGCGCCACCGTGCTGAAGGCCGCCGAGGCGCTCCAGCGGGTCTTTGAGGCCCGTGACACCCAGGCCGCCGAAACCCAGGATCTCTCCGTCGCCGTGGCGGACCTGGAGGTGAACCAGGGCGTGACCGTGGTCACCTCCCTCATCCTCGACGCGACGACCTTGCTGTTCGACGCGCTGGGCGCCTCGGCGGCGAAGCGCGGCGTCGGCCTCGACCGGCACTGGCGCAACGCGCGCACCTTGTCCTCCCACAATCCGCGCATCTACCGCGAGCGCATCGTCGGCGACTTCGCCGTGAACGGCACTTGGCCGCCCGGCCCCTACCGCATCGGCACGCCCTGAGCGGAACGGCGCCGCCGCGCCTGTCCCAAACCTTCTCATCCTCTCTC
Organism: Xanthobacter oligotrophicus; assembly: GCF_008364685.1. Classification (GTDB taxonomy): domain Bacteria; phylum Pseudomonadota; class Alphaproteobacteria; order Rhizobiales; family Xanthobacteraceae; genus Xanthobacter; species Xanthobacter oligotrophicus. The sequence goes on along the minus strand of NZ_VTTL01000012.1, from coordinate 82,859 downwards.
CGTCAGACAGGAGAACGCGTTTTCCGTTTCTGCCCGCCAATGCAGGCAGATCGGCGCGTGCTCTGGAGCATAAAGCTGCTCCGGCCATTCAAGGAACCCGCCATGTCCAACCCCCACGACGCCCTGACACGCCTTGCTCTGTCGGCCCGGCGCGATCTGGAATTCATCGGCGAGAGCGGCACCGATTGGGTCCCGCCCGCGCCGGGCACCGATCACAACGTGGTCGTGGTGGGCGCCGGCCAGAGCGGGCTTTCCATCGCCTTCGGCTTGCGGCGGGCCGGCATCGGCCGCGTCAGCGTGGTGGACGCCGCCCCGCGCGGCGCGGAAGGCATCTGGCGCGGCCCGGCGCGCATGAATGTGCTGCGCACCCCAAGGGTGCCGCCGGGACCCGAGCTCGGCCTGCCGAGCCTCTCCTTCCAGGCCTATTACGAGGCCGCCTACGACGTCGAGGCGTATGCGGAGCTGCGCGAGATTCCCCGCACGGTGTGGGCGGACTATGTGGACTGGTTCCGCTCCGCCACCGCCATTGAGGTGCGCAACGGCGTCGCGCTGGTGCGGGTGGAGCCGCAGGAGGGGCATCTCAGGCTGCACTTCGCTGAAGGCGGGCGGACCTTCACGGAAACCACCCGCAAGCTGGTGATCGCGACCGGCATCGCAGGCTCGGGCGGGCCGTTCGTCCCGGCGGTCATTCGCGAGAGCCTGCCGCCCCATCTCTACGCCCACACCCACACGCTCGATCCGGCCGCGCTGGCGGGGAAAAGGGTCGCCATCCTCGGCTCGGCGGCATCCGCATTCGATGCGGCGGGCGCGCTGCTGGAGGCCGGCGCCCGTGCGGTGGACCTGTTCTCAAGGGGCTCCGATCTCGCCCGCGGCTCCGCCATGAAGCCGTTCTCCTTCTTCGGCGCCTGGGAGCATTTCTACGCGCTGGCGGACGACGAGCGCTGGCAGGTGATGCAGCACTTCCGCCGCCGCGCCTCGTTCCCGCCCCTGCCGGCGGTGCGCCGGGCGGTGGCCTTCCCCAATTTCCGCATCCACCTCGATGCCGGCTGGCGCAAGGTGGCGCCCCATGGCGACGGGGTGCGCATCACCACCGCGTCGGGGGAGGTCCATGAACCCGATTTCGTCGTCACCGGGACCGGCTATCTCACCGATGCCCGCCTGACGCCAGCCTTCGCCGACTTTGCCCCCGCTATCGCCCGCTGGTCGGACCGTGTGACGGTGGCCGGCGCGGAAGACGAGGCGCTCGCCGCCGCGCCCTATCTCGGCCCCGCCTTCGAATTGGTCGGCCGCGATGCGGACGCCCCGCCGTTCCTCGCCGACATCCACTTCCTCGCCTTCTCGGCCATGACCAGCACGGGGCGGCCGGTGGGCGACATCGCCAGCCTGCGCCACAACGTGCCGCGCCTCGTCGCCGCCATCGGCCGCGACCTGTTCCTGAAGGATCGCGCGGTGCACCTTGGCCGCTTCCTCGCGCCCCTGGGCGAGGACCTGCCCCGCGCGGCCTATGCCTCCGCCCTCGCCACCGAGACCGCGGAGGCGGCCGCGGGCTAATGCCCTCGCGTCGCTCTCAGCAAAAGACCCCGGAATGCCGAAGCATCCCGGGGTCTTTTTTCGTCAGTCGTCTCGCCGATCTCAGGGGAAGACCTTGAACGCCACGGTGTCGTCGCGGTCGATCTGGCGGATCAGGTCGATCTCCCAGTCGAGATAGCGGCGGAAGGCGCCGTGGCGGTCGCCCGCCTCCTGGTAGGGCGAGCGCCAGACATCATCCGCCGCATGGAGCAGGCTGGTTTCGCCGGCCTCCAGCGGCAACCCGGCCCCGCGCCACGCGCTGGTGCCGCCGGCCAGCACCGAGACCTGCCGTCCGCCCGCCGCCAGTTCGGCGGCAGCAAGGGCCGCGAGGCGGCCGTCGGCCGAGGTGAGCACGAGCGGGCGCACCGGCAGGCGGTCGAGCCCCTCGGGAAGCCGCGCCCGCACCACGAAGTGGGCGCCGGGCACATGGCCGGCCGCATAGGCAAGGCTGGTGTCGAGATCGAGCACCACCACCCCGTCGCCGGCGATGAGGGCCTGAAGCTCCACGGGCGTCACGGCCGGCACCGCCGGCAGCGCCCCCAGCACGCGGGTCGGCTCCGGCCCCCGTTCCAGTTCGGCGGACGCCGGATCGATGCCGAAGACAAAGACCTCGCCGATGCCGAGCTGGATCAGCCACGACGCCGTGATGCTGGAACGCACGGCGTTCTCGTCATCAATGACGACGATGCGGGCGTTGCGGGTGCCGATCCAGCGATCGGTGGCCTGCACCAACTGCCCGCCCTCCGCCCAGAGGGCGCCGGGAAGATGGCCCGCCTCGTACTCCTCGCGGGTACGCACATCCAGCAGGTAGAGGGTGCGCTCGCCACGGGTGGCCTCGAAGCGGGCAAGGCCCTCGCGATCCAGGGTCCGGATGCCGAAGCGGCGGGTCAGCCGCGCCACCGAGGCCCGCGCCTTATCCAGCCCTTCCGGTCCCGGCGTATGCGGCGCGGGCCGGTTGCCATGGGCGAGTGGCAGGCCGGCGAAGAGCCACGCCATGGTGCCGTTTTCCAGCGCCACCACCGGATTGGGAAGGCCGGCATTGATGAGCGCCTGCGCCCCGATGATGGAGCGGGTGCGACCGGCGCAGTTCACCACCACCAGCGTGTCGTCGGACCGCACCAGATCGGGCACCCGATAGGGCAGCTCCGCATTGGGCACCGCATAGGCGCCGGGGATGTGGAAATTCTCGAACTCCTCGACGGTGCGCCCGTCGACGATCACCACGTCGTCACCCCGCTCCAGCCGCTGCTTTACCTCGGCCGCCGACAGATGGGGGGTGCCGTAGGCGTGCTCCACGAACTCGCCGAAGGCCTTCGAATACACGTTCGCGCCGGTATAGACTTCGCCGCCCGCGGCCGCCCAGGCGGCGACGCCACCGTCGAGCAGGCGCACGTCCTCATAGCCGAGTCCGCCCAGGCGCTGCGCGGCCAGCGCCGCGAGTTGCCCGTCGCCCGCGTCGGTCACCACCACAGGGGCGGCAAGGCGTGGCAGCAGGGCGGCGGCGCGTAGCTCGATGCGGCTCAGCGGCAGCGGCACGGAGTGGAGGATGTGCCCGTCGCGGGAGCGGACGCCCTCCTCGCGCACGTCGACGAAGGCCAGCTCCCCGCCCGCCGCCAGCAGGTCGCGCAGGTGACTGACCGACACCAAGGCGAAGGGCTCCGCGGGGGTGAAGGGCTCCGCCGGCGCGGCGGCACGGGGTTGGCGCAAAGCGGTGGTGGTCATGGCAGTTCCTTCCGACACTCCGGGGGCGATAGCCTCCCTCTTATTTTCCATAAATTCAATTGAATTTGTTGACTATTAAATTCAAGGCTGCTCTGCTCAGGCGACGCAACAGGCGGAGGAGCGGGTGTCATGGGTGTCAGGCCGTTCACGGTCGCCATTGTCGGCGGCGGTTTCTCGGGGGCTGTGGCGGCGATCAAGCTCCTCGACACCGCTGGCGGGCGGCCCTTGCGCATCCGCATCATCGAGCCGCGGCCCGAGCCCGGCCGAGGCCTCGCCTTTTCCACGCAGGACCCGGCCCACTACCTGAACGCGCCGGCCAAGCTCTTCAGCATCCATCCGGACCGGCCGGACCATCTCATCAACTGGCTCACGGTCCAGGAAGAGGGCGCCCGCCTTGCCGCGCAAGCCTCAGGCCAGATGGCCGAGGCCTTCGTGCCGCGCCACCTCTACGGCGCCTATGTGCGCGCCGAGCTGGCGCGGGCCGAGGCGGAAGCCGGCATCAACGGCTTCGTCGAGCACCTGCGGGCGGAAGCGGTGGACATCGAGGAGACCGGCGCCGGTGGTGTCCGCATCACCCTGTCGGACGGTCGCGTGGTGAGCGCGGACCTCGCCCTGCTCGCCACCGGCTTCGCCGGCAACCGACCCAATTTCGCCATCGGCGAGGGCGTCGCCGAGAGCGGGCGCTATCTGGCCGATCCCTGGGCGCTGGCCGGCCGCGAGCTGACAGGCGAGCTGCCCAGCGACGGCACAGTACTGTTCATCGGCGGCGGGCTGACCATGCTCGACGCCCTGGTGACGCTGGAGCGCGCGGGCTTCAAGGGCCGCTATGTCAGCGTTTCCCGCCATGGCCTTCTCATCAACCAGCGGCGGGAGCCGGGTCCGGCCCGCGATTTCCTCGGCGATACGCATCCCGGAACCGCCCGCGCCCTCCTCGCCCTGGTCAAGCACGAGCTTGACGCCATCGCGGCGGATGGCGGCGACTGGCAGTCGGTGGTACCGGTCATCCGGGGCCGGCTCGCGAGCCTGTGGGCCGGCGCCAGCGCCGCAGAGCGCGCCCGCTTCAACCGGCACCTGCGCCGCTATTGGGAACTCGCCCTGCACCGCGCGCCGGGGCCGTCCTACGACACGTTGACCCGCGTGCTGGCCGAAGGGCGCCTCACCACGCGCGCCGGCCGGATCGAGGCCGTTTCCGCCGACGCGGGCGGCGCCGAGGTGCGCCTGCGCCTGCGTGGCGCAGGGGAGAGCGAACAGGTCCGCGCCGATCTCGTGGTGAATACCACCGGCGCCCAATATGCGTGGGACCGCATCACCGACCGGCCCCTCGTCACCAACCTGCTCGGCCGTGGCACGGTGCGCCCCGGAGGCCTCGGCTACGGCATCGACATTGATGCCGACGCGGCGGTCATCGACCGCTCGGGCGCGGCTTCCAACCGCCTGTTCGGCATCGGCCCCATCCTGCGCGGCACCCGCTGGGAAGCCACCACCATCGTGGAGATCGTGGCCCAGGCCACGGCCTTCGCCGACCTGGTGGCGGAACGCCACCTTGTCCGCCGTCCCGTGGCACCGCCTCCAAGCGCCCTGTCCCGCGCCAGCGCGGCCTGAACATCAAGGCTCCCCCATGCCGAACACGACCCCGCGCAAAGAGATCCGCGTCAACGCCTTCGCCATGGCAACCCCGGTGCACCACTCGCCCGGCCTGTGGCGCCACCCGGACGACCGCTCGCTCGCCTATACCAGCCTCGAATACTGGACCGACCTCGCGCAGATCCTGGAGCGGGGAAAGTTTGACGCGCTCTTCATCGCCGACAGCATGGCGTCCAACGATGTCTATGGCGGCTCCTACCATGCGGCGCTCAAGGTCGGCGCCCAGCTCCCCAAGCTCGATCCCATCGTCGCGGTGGCGGCCATGGCGCGGGTGACCACGCATCTGGGCTTCGGCATCACCAGCAACGCCCTCTACGAGCCGCCCTACCCATTCGCGCGGCGCATGAGCACGCTGGACCACCTCACCAAGGGCCGCATCGGCTGGAACATCGTCACCGGCCACACCACCTCCGGCGCCCGCGCAGTGGGCGAAAAGGCGCTGACGCCCCACGACCAGCGCTATGACATCGCCGACGAATATCTCGATGCCGTCTACGCCCTGTGGGAGGGCAGCTGGGACGACGACGCCGCGGTGCGCGACCGCGAGCACCTCGTCTTCGCCGACCCGGCGAAAATCCGACCCATCGTCCATCGCGGCCAGCACTTCCAGGTGGAGGCGATCCACCTCGCCGAGCCCTCGCCCCAGCGCACGCCGGTGCTGTTCCAGGCCGGCGCCTCCACGCGGGGAAGGGCCTTCGCCGCCCGCCATGCCGAATGCATCTTCGTCAGCGGACCGACCCCCACCGTGATCGCCCCGGTAGTGGCGGACACCCGCCGCCGCGCCGCGGCGCTCGGGCGGCACCCGAAGGAAATCCTGTTCTTCTCCATGGCCACCGTCATCGTCGGCGCGACCGAGGACGAGGCGCGGGCCAAGCTTGAGGATTATCGCCGCTACATCAATCCGGAGGCAGCCCTCATCCTGTTCTCCGGGTGGACCGGCATCGATTTCTCAACCTGGGATCTCGATGCCCCCATCCGCTTCGACGACCGCGCGCAGGGCCTCGTCTCGGCGCTGGAGGCCTTCTCCATCGCCGATCCCGACCGCGTGTGGACCGTGCGCGAGCTGGCCGAGCACAATGCCATCGGCGGGCGCGGGCCGGTGTTCGTGGGCTCGGCCGAGCAGGTGGCCGACCAGATCGAAGCCTGGGTGGAGGCCACCGACGTGGACGGCCTCAACCTCAGCTATGCGGTGACGCCCGGCGGCTTCGCCGATTTCGGCACCTATGTGGTCCCCGAACTTCAGCGCCGTGGCCGGTTCAAGGCGGACTACGCACCCGGCACCCTGCGCGAGAAGATCTATGGCGCCGGGCGCGCCCGCCTGCCCGACACCCATCCCGCCGCCGGGTTCCGGCCCGGAGCCACGGATGGCGTGCAACGCCACGCGGTCTGATGCCGCCAGCCCAAAGACAGGACCAGCTATGACCACGTCCACCGACGCCTTCGCGGCCGTGACCCTGCTCTTCGGAGCCCTGCCGCTTGAGGCCGCGCCCATCCCTTGCGGCGGCACCGACGGGCACGGCGCATGCAGCCCTGCCGCCAGTGCGCCGCGCCATGAGGGACCCGTCACGGCGCGGCGTCCCCTGCTGTCCCGCCTCGCAACGCGCGTCGGCGGGTGGGGACGCTGACCAGCGACCGCCTGAACCGGATCCGCAGGCACCAGGCCGCCGGAACGGCGTTCGTTTCCATCCTTCAGCGTCGAGCGTCCGTCATCGACCGCTGGCGAGAAAAACCAGCAGCACAAGCTGGCATGAAAGGCTTGCGACCATGACCCGGCAGATCCGCCTCAACGGCTTCATCGGCTTCAGTCCCGTCCACCTCTCGCCGGGCCTGTGGGCCCATCCGCGCAGCCGCGGCGCCGACTACAACAGCCTCGACTACTGGGTGGAGCTGGCGCAGATCCTGGAGCGGGGCAAGTTCGATGCCCTGTTCGTCGCCGACGGCATCGGCATCCACGATGTCTACGACGGCTCCGCCGACGCCACGATCCGCGCTGGCGCGCAGTTTCCCAAGCTCGATCCGCTGATGTTGGTCTCCGCGCTCGCCTTTGAGACCAGCCAGCTTGGCTTCGGCATCACCGCCTCCACCACCCACGAGGTGCCGGCGGTGCTGGCGCGGCGCTTCTCCACCTTGGATCATTTCACCAAGGGCCGCATCGGCTGGAACATCGTCACCGGCTATTCGGACAGCGGTGCCAGGGCGGTCGGCCGCGAGGCGGTGCTCGCCCATGACGATCGCTACGACCGCGCCGACGAATTCCTGGAGATCGCCTACAAGCTCTGGGAAGGCTCCTGGGAGGACGGTGCCGTGGTGCGCGACCGCGCCAGCGGCACTTTCGCCGACCCCGAGAAGGTGCATCGTGTCCGCCACCAGGGCGCCCATTTCGACCTCGACACCATCCACCTCACCGAGCCCTCGCCCCAGCGCACGCCCTTCCTGTTCCAGGCCGGCGCCTCGCCGCGCGGGCGGGAATTCGCGGCCCGTCATGCGGAAGCGGTGTTCGTGGGCGGCCCCACCAAGGCCAGCGTCGCCCCCGGCGTGGCCGACATCCGCTCCCGCGCCGCAGCGCTGGGCCGCGATCCGCGCGACATCGCCGTGTTCACGCTGGCCACCGCCATCGCCGCCCCGACCCGCGCCGAGGCGGAAGCAAAGCTTGAGGACTACCGCCGCTACACCGACCCCGACGGCGTCCTGGCCCTGTTCTCCGGATGGACCGGCGTTGACTTCTCGCGCTTCGATCTCGATGCGCCGCTAATCCGTGGCGAGCGCCGCGAGAACGCGGTGCAATCGGTGATCGACAGCTTCACCAGCGCCGATCCCGACCGGGTGTGGGCCCTGCGCGAGGTGATCACCCACAACGGCATCGGCGGGCGCGGCCCGCTCTTCGTCGGCACGCCGGCGGACATCGCCGACGAGATGGAAGCCTGGGTCGCCGAGGCGGACGTGGACGGCTTCAACCTGTCCTACGCCTTCGTGCCGGAGACCTTCGCCGATTTCGTCACGCTCGTGGTGCCGGAGCTGCAGCGCCGCGGCATCTACAAGCAGGACTACGTCCCCGGCACGCTCAGGGCCAAGCTCACCGGCGCGGACGGCGTGAAAGCCACCCATCCGGCGGCCGGCCGGCGCGACCCCACCAAGATCGGAGCCGCGGCATGAGCCCCTCCATCCGCGCGCGCCGCGCCATCGGCAAGCGGGAGACGGCCATGAGCGTCGCCATGGAAGTGGTCAAGGGCACCGGCGAAAACCTCATCTGGTCGCGCATGCGGCAGGAGGCCTCGGCGGCGCTCCACGAGGAACCGTTGCTCGCCGGCGTGCTCCAGTCGACGGTGCTCGACCAGCCGGACCTCGGCAGCGCCTTCGCCTATCGCCTTGCCCATCGCCTGGGCGGCGGCGACCTGAGCCGCCTCGCAGTGCGCGACATCTTCATGTCGGCGCTGCGGGCCCGGCCCTCGTTGCGCTCCGCCTTCACCGACGACCTCACCGCCATCTATGAGCGCGATCCCACCTGCCGGCGCTTTCTCGACCCGTTCCTCTACTACAAGGGCCTTGCCGCGCTGGAGGCTTACCGCGTCGCCCACTGGCTGTGGAGCGATGGCCGCACCACGCTCGCGCTTAACTTCCAGAGCCGCATCTCCGAGGTGTTCCAGGCCGATATCCACCCCGCGGCCCGCATCGGCTCCGGCGTCTTCATCGATCACGCCACGGCGGTGGTGATCGGCGAGACCGCCGTGGTGGCGGACGATGTCTCCATCCTCCAGTCAGTCACCCTCGGCGGCAACGGCAAGGACCGGGGCGACCGCCATCCCAAGATCGGACGGGGCGTATTGCTCTCCGTGGGCGCCAAGGTGCTCGGCAACATCAAGGTGGGAGAAGGCGCGCGGGTGGCTGCCGCCGCCGTCGTGCTGCACGACGTGCCGCCCTTCTCCACCGTCGCCGGCGTGCCGGCCAAGGTGATCGGCCATTCCAGCACCCAACGGCCCGCCTTCAGCATGGACCAGATGTTCGGCGACGGCATCTGAATGCCCGGCTTCTTCACGGAAGTACAACACAAGGACCAGACATGACCTCCCAGAGACTGAGTGTCAGCGCGGCCTCCGCACGCAATCTTGCGACGGCCAGCGTCACGGTGGTGCAGAATTCCGAACGCACGCCGCGCTGGCTCCACCGCCTTCTGCCCTGGGTCGATGTTGCGGGCGGCGTCTATCGCGTCAACCGGCGCTCGGTGCTGGTGCCCAAGCCCGGCCGCATCGCCGTTTCGCACGATGGCGGGACCGCGCGCATCGTGCCGCAGAGCCTTGCCGCCATCCCGCTCCTCAGCGGCCTCGATGGGGCGGCGGCGGCAAGTCTGGCCGAAAGGTTCCAGGAAAGCCGGCACAAGGCCGGCGAAGTCATCGCCGAGCCTGCCGCCGGCGGGCAGAAGCTTTTCGTGGTGGCGAACGGCACCGTTGAGTATTTCCTCACCGGCCCCTTCGGCGGGGTGCTGCGGCAGGGCCTTGCCACCACCGGCGATTATTTCGGCGACCACGCCCTCACCGGCGAGGCGCGCCATGTGCCGGGGGTGAAGGCGCTCTCGGACGTGACCCTGCTCACCTTCGACATCGCCGACCTCGCCCAGCTCAACGCGGTGCGCGATTCCATCACGGCCACCGCCGACAAGCTCAAGGCCCTCGCCGAGATCACCAACGGCCACGGTGAACCCAAGATCAGCCTGCTCGCCGGCCACAGCGGCGAACCACGCCTGCCCACGACCTTCGTGGATTATTCCGAGCACCCGCGCGAATACCACCTTTCCACCATCCAGACGGTGCTGCACACCCACACCCGCATCACCGACCTGTATTCCAACGAGATCGACCAGCTGCGCGAGCAGATCCGCCTCACCGTGGACGCGGTGAAGGAGCGGGAGGAATGGGAGATCATCAACAATCCCGATTTCGGCCTGCTGAACGAGGTGTCGCCGCGCTTCCGCATCCCCACCCGCTCCGGCGCGCCGACCCCGGACGACCTCGACGAGCTTCTGAGCCTGGTGTGGAAGCGGCCGGCCTTCTTCGTCGCCCATCCGCGCACCATCGCCGCCTTCGGCCGCGAGGCGACCCGGCGCGGCGTGCCGCCGGTGGTGATCCACCTCTACGGCTCGCCCTTCCTCACCTGGCGCGGCGTGCCGCTGGTGCCCTCCGACAAGCTGCCTATCCATGTGGACCCGGCGACCGGCGTCGCCTCCTCCTCCATCCTGCTGCTGCGCGTCGGCGAGGCGGAACAGGGCGTGGTCGGCCTGCAGAAAGTGGGTGTCACCGGCGAGGTAGAGCCTGGCCTGTCGGTGCGATATTCGGGCACCAACGAGCACTCCATCGCCTCGCACCTCGTCACCCGCTATTTCTCGGCGGCGGTGCTGATCGAGGATGCCATCGCCCGCCTCGATAACGTTCTGATCGGGCGCTACCATGACTACGCCTGACCGCGCTTTTCCGGGGCTGGCCGCGTTCAGCCTCCCGGAGGGCGATGGCTTTCACACAGCCCTCATCTCACGGCTCGCCAACGAACTCTATCGCGAGGGGGACCGCGCGGCGCCGTCCGCCCTCCCGGCACATGCGCCCGCCCCGCACGTCCCGGCCTTTCCCGGATTTGCGGAACCGGCCTCCGCCGCGCCCGGATATCCGACGCAGGGCCTGCCGGGCATCACCAGCGGCGGCGCGGAAGGCATTCGCGCCGCCCGGGGTTTTGCGCCGGCGGGTTCCGCGCCCGATGTCGGCCGGGCGCCGCCGGTCCATCCGGTGATAGAGCCGTTGGCTGAAGGGCCTGCTGCGCCGTCCCCCTCGCCGGCATCAGCCGACGCGGGCTGGCGGCGGATCTCGGTGGTGGACACACCGGCCGGCATCGGCCGGGACGATCCCTTCGCCTCGCCGGACTTCTATTTCCTCACCCCCGGCACCTCGCGCTTCGTGCCGGGACAGGGCAAGCCGGCCCATCAGGCGTCCCCGGCGGCGACGCACGGCGGCATCACCGGGTTCGATCCCTACCGGGTGCGGACGGATTTTCCTGCCCTGCACCAGAACGTCAACGGCCACCCGCTGGTATGGCTCGACAACGCCGCCACCACGCAGAAGCCGCAGAGCGTCATCGACGCCACCTCGCACTTCTACGCCCACGACAATTCCAACATCCATCGCGCCGCCCACACCCTGGCGGCGCGCTCCACCGACCTGTTCGAGGGCGCGCGGGAGAAGATCGCCCGCTTCATCGGCGCCGCCGAGCCGCGCGAGATCGTGTTCCTGCGCGGCACCACGGAAGCCATCAACCTGGTGGCCAACACCTTCGGCCGCACCCGCATCGGCAACGGCGACGAGATCATCGTCACCGCCATCGAGCACCACGCCAACATCGTGCCCTGGCAGCTGCTGTCGCAGGCCACCGGTGCGGTGCTGAAGGTGGTGCCGGTGAACGACCGGGGCGAGGTGATCCTCGAACAGTTCGCCGCTTTGCTCACCGGGCGGACCAAGCTGGTCTCGGTGACCCACGTCGCCAACGCGCTGGGCACGGTGGTGCCGGTGGAGGAGATCATCGCCATCGCCCACGCCCATGGCGTGCCGGTGCTGGTGGACGCCGCCCAGTCGGCCCCGCACGTGCCCATCGACGTGAAGGCGCTGGATGCCGACTTCCTGGTGCTGTCCGGCCACAAGATCTTCGGGCCTACCGGCATCGGCATCCTCTACGGCAAGGCCGACCTGCTGGAGAGCCTGCCGCCGTGGCAGGGCGGTGGCCACATGATCAAGGACGTGACCTTCGCCAAGACCACCTACCAGGGCCTGCCGGAGCGGTTCGAGGCGGGCACGCCGGACATTGCCGGGGCGGTGGGCCTCGGCGCGGCAGTGGACTATCTCCAGCAGGTGGGCCTGCCCGCCATCGCCGCCTACGAGCATGCCTTGCTGGAATACGCCACGGCGGGGCTGGAGGAGATCGCCGGCCTGCGGCTCATCGGCACCGCGCAGCACAAGGCCAGCGTGCTATCCTTCGTGGTGAAGGACAAGGACCCGCAGGAGGTGGCGAAGTTTCTCGACCGGCGCGGCATTGCCGTGCGCTCGGGGCACCATTGCGCCCAGCCCGCCCTGCGCCGCTTCGGCGTGGAGACAACGGTGCGGGCCTCGCTCGCCTTCTACAACACCCGCGAGGACGTGGACGCGCTGGTGACCGCGCTCCACGCCCTGCCAAAAAGCTGAAGGACGCCTAACCATGGCCGAGACCATCTCCATCGGAACCCTCAAGGCGCGCATCGCCGGCGACCCCGGCCTGCTGCTGGTGGACGTGCGCACCCCGGCCGAATATGGCGAAGTGCACGTGCCGCAGGCGCGCAGCGTGCCCCTCGACAGCCTCGACCCGGCCGCCCTCGCGGCGGCCGGCGTCGCCGCCCGCGACCGGCCGGTCCACGTCATCTGCCGCACGCAGAACCGGGCCAAGCTCGGCGCCGCAGCCTTCGAGAAGGCCGGCTTCGGGCAGGTGGTGATCGTGGACGGCGGCACCACGGCGTGGGAGGCGGCGGGCTATCCGGTGACGCGGGGGGCGGTGAAGGTCATCAGCCTGGAGCGGCAGGTGCGGATCGGCGCCGGCTCGCTCGTCGTTCTCGGCGTGCTGCTGGCGTGGCTGGTGCACCCGGCCTTCATCGCGCTCTCGGGCTTCGTGGGCGCCGGCCTCGTCTTCGCCGGCGTCACCGATTTCTGCGGCATGGGCCTCCTGCTCGCCCGCGCCCCCTGGAACCGCCGGACGGCGGCGGGCTGAGGCGGATCGCTTCCCCGTGCCGGCTCAGGCCGGCGCGGGAACCCCTTCGGTGAGATGGCAGGCCACCACATGGCTTGCCCCGACTTGGCCCGGCCCGACATCGCGCAGGACCGGCGCCTCGCTACGGCAACGTGCCTGCGCGAGCGGGCAGCGGGTGTGGAAGGCACAGCCGGGCGGCGGCGCATAGGGGCTCGGCAGGTCGCCCGAGAGCGGCACCGTGGCCTTCCGCGGCCCGCCGATCTGCGGCACCGCGTCGAGCAGCGCGCGGGTATAGGGATGGCCCGGCGCGCGGAACAGGGTCTCGCGGTCGGCCAGCTCGACGATGCGGCCGAGATACATCACCGCCACCCGGTCGCTCACATATTCCACCACCGACAGATCGTGGCTGATGAACAGGAAGGCGACGCCCAGCGCCTCCTGGAGATCCGACAGCAGGTTCAGGATCTGCGCCTGCACCGACACGTCGAGGGCGGACACCGGCTCGTCCAGCACCACCACGGCGGGATCAAGCGCCAGCGCGCGGGCGATGCCGATGCGCTGGCGCTGGCCGCCGGAGAACTGGTGCGGCGTGCGCTCGGCCGCATCCGGCGGCAGGCCCACCTTGCGCAGCAGGTCGCGGACGCGGGCGCGCCGTTCCTCCCGCGTGCCGATGCCATGGATATGCAGCGGCTCGGCGATCAGTTCGCCCACGGTCCAGCGCGGATCAAGCGAAGCGAAGGGATCCTGGAACACCATCTGCACCTTGCGCCGCGCCGTGCGCAGCCGGTGGCGCGGCACATGGGTGATGTCCTGTCCGGCGAGATGAATGCGGCCGCCCGCCGGCTCGATCAAGCGCACGATGGCGCGGCCCAGGGTGGACTTGCCGCAGCCGCTCTCGCCCACGAGGCCCAGCGTCTCGCCCGGCGCGAGGGCGAGCGAAACCCCGCTCACCGCCTGCACCGTTCCCCGTCCGGTCTGGAAGCGGACGGAGAGGTCCTCCACCTGGAGCACGGGCTCAGGCTGAGAGCGGTTCAAGCCGATGCTCTGCAACATAAAGGTCTCCGGCGCGCAGGCAGGCGACGGCGCCCCCCTCCACGGTCATGAGAGGGGGAATTGCCGCCCGGCAGGCGGCCTCCGCATGGGCGCAACGGGGCGCGAAGGCGCAGCCGTCCGGCATGGCGGCAAGGCTGGGCACGGTGCCCGGGATCTCGGCGAGCCGCCCCCGCGCCGCGCTCGCGCCGAGCTGGGGCCGGGCGGCGATGAGGCCGCGCGTGTAGGGGTGCAGCGGGCGGGCGAACAGGTCCGCCGTGTCGCGGGCCTCCACCTTGCGGCCGGCATACATCACCAGCACCCGGTCGGAATGCTGCGCCACCACGCCGAGGTCGTGGGTGATGAGCACCACCGCCGTGCCGTGCTCGCGCTTCAGCTCGTCCATGAGGGCGAGGATCTGCGCCTGGATGGTCACGTCGAGGGCGGTGGTGGGCTCGTCCGCCACCAGCACGGCGGGCGAGAGCGCCAGCGCCATGGCGATCATCACCCGCTGGCGCATGCCACCGGACAGCCGGTGCGGGAAATCCGAGAAGCGGCGGCGGGCGTCGGGAATGTGGACGCGCTCCAGCAGGGCGATGGCCCGGTCGCGGGCAGCGGCGCGGCCGACCTTCTCGTGCTCGAGGATCGCCTCCATGATCTGCTCGCCGATGGTGAGCACCGGGTTCAGCGCGGTCATTGGCTCCTGGAAGATCATGGCGATGCGGGCGCCGCGCACCTTGCGCAGCTCCGCCTCCGACAGCGCCACGAGATCGCGCCCCTCCAGCCGCACGCGGCCGCCGTCGATCCGCCCCGGCGGCGGCACCAGGCCGAGCAGGGACAAGGCGGTGATGGACTTGCCGCAGCCACTCTCGCCGACGATGGCCAGCGTCTCGCCGCGCGCGACGGCGAAGGATAGGTCATGGACCGCGCGGCGCGTGGTGCGGCCGCTGGCAAAGGCGATGGACAGGTTCTCCACCGCCAGAACGGGATCGCTCATCGCCGTGCCCCCTTGGGGTTCAGGGCATCGTTGAGGCCGTCGCCGAGCAGGTTCAGCGCCAGCACCGCGGCAACGATGGCGAGCCCCGGCAGGGTCGCCACATACCAGTCGGTGCGCAGCACCTCGCGCCCGGATCCCACCATGCCGCCCCAGCTCACCACGTTGGGATCGCCGAGGCCGAGGAAGGCGAGGGAGGATTCGGTGAGGATGGCGCTCGCCACCAGGATGGAGGCGGAGACGATCACCGGTGCCAGCGTGTTGGGCAGGATGTGGAGGAGAATGATGCGGCCGTCCGATGCCCCGAGCGCGATGGAGGCCGCAACCATCTCCCCGTGCCGCAGCTTCAGCACCTCCGCGCGCACCAGCCGCGCCAGGCTCGGCCATGCGGTGATGCCGATGGCGAAGGTGATGGTGGGAATGGACGGCTGGAGGATCGCCACGATGGCGAGCGCGAACAGGAACGGCGGCACCGTCTGGAACAGCTCGGTGACGCGCATGAGGCCGGCGTCGAGGCGCCCGCCGTAATAGCCCGAGACCGCGCCGGTGGTGACTCCAATCACCAGCGACACCAGCGTCGCCACCGCGCCGATCAGCAGCGACACCCGCGCGCCGTGGAAGATGCCGGAGGCGATGTCGCGCCCCAGCATGTCGGTGCCGAGGGGATAGGCCGCGTCCTGCCCCGGCCAGAGGAAGGGCTGGGCCACCATGTCCAGCGGGTCGTCGGGATATACGATGTCGGCCGACGCCGCCATGCCGATGATGAGCACGAAGAAGATCAGCCCCACCACCGCCGACGGACGCCGCAGCAGGCGACGCAGCAGTGTGTCGCGGGGCGCCGCGGCGGCCGTCTGGGACGATCCGGGTGGTGAGGCGAGATCGAGGAGAGCCATGATTGAGCGCGCTCCTCAGCTCAACTCGATGCGCGGATCGAGCACCGTATAGGCGAGATCCACCACGAGATTGACGACGACGACCACCACCGACGAGCAGAACAGGATGCCCAGCAGCAGGTTGAGGTCGCGCTGGAACAGGGCCTCGAAGGCGAGCCGGCCGAGCCCCGGCCAGGCGAACACCGTCTCCACCAGGATCGCCCCGCCGAGGATGGAGCCGAGCTGAACGCCCAGCGTCGTCACGATGGGCAGCAGCGCGTTGCGCAGCACGTGGCGCAGGGCGATGCGCCGGGGCCGCACCCCCTTCGCCCGTGCCGTGCGCACGAAATCCTGCCCGTAGACCTCCAGCATGGAGGCGCGCATGAGGCGGGTGTAGATGGCAAGGTAGAACAGGCCCAGCGTCAGGGCCGGCAGGATGAGGTGCTGCGCCACGTCGGCGGCATAGCCAAGGCCGGTGAGGCCGGATTCGATGCTGGCCATGCCGCCCACGGGCAGCCAGTCGAGCAGCACCGAGAACACCACCACGAACATCACGCCGATCCAGAACACCGGCGTGGCGTAAAACACCAGCGCGACAGACGAAATGACCGTATCCAATAGCTTGCCCGCATGGCGCGCCGCCAGGAAGCCGAGCGTGCCTCCGACGCTGACCGCAAAGGCGATGGACGTGCCCATGAGCAGCAACGTCGCCGGCAGGCGCAGCGCGATCAACTCCGACACCGGCATGCCCTGCCGGAAGGAATAGCCGAGGTTGAGCGTCAGCACATTCTTCAGATAGGACAGGAACTGCACATAGAGCGGCTGGTCGAGGCCGAACTGCCGGCGCAGGGCCGCCATGTATTCGGGCGTGGCCGAGCCCGCCTCCCCCGCCATCACCTGGGCCGCATCGCCGGGCGCGAGGCGGAGCAGGAAGAAGTTAATGACGGCGATGCCGATGATCACGAAGGCGATCTGCCCCAGCGACCGCTTCAGGTACCGTGCCACGCCTCAGTTCCCCTTCGGCGCGTCGGGGTTCGGCGCTTCGAACCAGGCGTTGCGGAGCGAGGAATAGACCTGGTCGCCCTGCTCCACCGCGCCCTTCAGGTTGGCGGCATGCACGGTGAAGAACTTCAGCTCCAGCAACGGCAGGGTCGGCACATCGCGCTGCACGATCTGCTGGAAGGCGCGGAACGCGGCGGCGCGGGCCTGCGGGTTGCCCTCCACTGCCGCCTTTTCGATGAGCGCATCCACCTCGGCGTTGCGATAGCCCGAGCCGTTGGTCCACGGCGTCTTGGTGCCCAGCCAGCCGGACCAGTATTCGCGCACGACGCCGATCTGCGGATCAGGGAAGGCGGCGTTGTAGGAGGAGGAGATGTCGAAGTCGCGGTCAGCATAGACGCGCTTGATGAAGGCGCCGCTGTCCTGGGCGCGGATCGCCACCTCGATGCCCACGCGCTTCAGCGCCTGCTTCAGGAACTCGCCGGTGCGGCGATAATCGTCGCCATAGGGCAGGAAATCGTGGGTGAGCGCGAAGCGCACCCCGTCCGTCCCGCGCTTGAAGCCGGCCTCATCCAGCAGGGCCTCGGCCTTCTTGGGATCGAACGGATAGGTCGGCACGCTCGGGTCATGGAACGCCGTGAGGGTGGAGGGGATGGGGCTGACGGCGGGCTTGCCGTAGCCGAACCACACCACCTTGGCCAGCGCCGCCTTGTCCACCGCATGGGCAATGGCCTGGCGCACCCGCACATCCTTCAGGTAGGGGTTTTCCACGTTGAGGTCGAAATAGAGCACCGGCGACAGCCATTCATAGCCGCGCGTCTCCACCTTCAGGTTGGGCAGGGCAGCGAGGCGTTCCACGTCGCGGAACGGCACGGGATTGAACGGCGCATACTGCACCTCACCCTTCTCGATGGCCGCCGCGCGGGCCGCCGCATCGGGAATGACGCGGAACACCAGCTTGTCGAGATAGGGCTTGCCGGCATCCCAATAGGCAGGGTTGCGCTCGAGCACGAGATATTCGCCCTTGCGCCACTCCTTGAACACGAACGGCCCGGTGCCCACGGGCTTGTTGTTGTAGGGATTGTTGAGGATGTCCGTGCCCTCGTAAAGATGCCGGGGCAGGATCGGTGCGCCGACGCCGTTGAGCACGGAGAAGATCGGCAGGGACGGCTTCGAGAATTTCAGAACCACCGTGTGGTCGTCCGGCGTTTCCACCGCGGAGACGTTCTCGAACAGCGCCTTGTTGCGCGGGTGGATGGTCTTCCACACATTCTCCAGCGACCATTTCACGTCGCTCGCCGTGAACGGCTTGCCGTCGTGCCACGTGACACCCTTGCGCAGGTGGAAGCTGATGGTGAGGCCATCCGGCGCCACCTCCCAGCTTTCCGCCAGTTGGGGCGCAGGCTTCAGGTCGAAGCCGTAGGTGACGAGGCCGTCGAAGACATTGCCCGCCACCACCTGGGTCGGCTGGGCGACATTCGCCACCGGCGTCAGGGTCACCGGCTCGGGCTGGAGGATGATGGACAGGGCTCCGCCCCGCACCGGGCCGTCGGCTACCGCGGCAGCCTGAAGGTGCGTCGGGTCGACCGCCGCGGCGAGCGCGAGGGCCGAGGCGGCGGCAAGGAATTGGCGGCGGGAGAAGGAGGCCATGGCGGTGTCTCGGACATGAAAAGAAGCGGCCGTCCGGACGAACCGGACGGCCAAGTTTCGGGAGAAACTCAGTTGGACTTGGGGGTGTCGGCCTTCGCTTCGCTCGCCTTGGCGTCGTCGATCCAGAAGTCGCGGAACGAGCCATACACCTGGTCGCCACGAACCTTCGGATGCTTGAGGTTGGCCGCCTCCACCGTGAAGAACTTCAGCTCGACCAGTGGCAGGGTGGGAAGATCGGTCAGCACGGTCTTCTGCAGGTCCTTGAACAGCTGGATGCGCTTTTCCGGATCGGCCTCGCCCTGGGTGGCGGAAATCAGCGCGTCCACCTTGTCGTTGCGATAGCCCGAGCCGTTGGTCCAGGGAATGTTCTTGCCGATGGAGCCGGACCAGTAGGCGCGGTTCACGCCCACCTGCGGATCGGAAAAGGCCGCGAACCAGGTGATGGAGATGTCGAAGTCGCGGTCACCATAGACCCGGCGGGTGAAGGCGGCAGTATCCTGCGAGCGGACACTGACCTCGACGCCCACGCGCTTCAGCGCCTGCTTCAGGTATTCGGCGGTGCGCTTGAAGTCGTCGCCATAGGGGATGTAGTCGATATCGAGGGTGAAGCGGGTGCCGTCCGGGCCGCGCTTGTAGCCGGCCGCATCCAGCAGCGCCTCGGCCTTCTTGGGATCGTAGTCATAGGCGATGCCGCCGGCATCGTGGAAGGCAGCGAGGGTGGAGGGGATGGGGCTGGTCGCGGGCTTGGCGAAGCCGAACCACACCACCTTGGAGATGGCGTTGCGGTCGACGGCCTGCGCCAGCGCCTGGCGCACCTTCACGTCCTTGAGGGGGCCGCGCTCCACGTTGAAGTCGGCGAACAGCCAGGGCGACAGCCACTCATAGCCTTCGGTGGAGACGCGCAGGTTGGGCAGCTTGGCGAGGCGCTCGGCATCCTTCAGCGGCACCGGGCTCAGCACGCCCCACTGCACTTCGCCCTTCTCCAGCGCGGCGGAGCGCGCGGCGGCGTCCGGGATCACGCGGAAGACGACGCGGTCGAGGTAGGGCTTGCCCTTGTCCCAGTATTCGGGATTGCGCTCAAGCACGATATGGTTGCCGCGGCTCCATTCCTTGAAGACGAACGGCCCGGTGCCCACGGGCTTGTTATTGTAGGGATTATTGAGGATGTCGGTGCCCTCGTAGAGATGCTTGGGCAGCACCTGGGCGCCGTTGGAATTCAGCGAGGACAGGATGGCAACCGAGGGCTGGCTCAGGTGCAGCACCACGGTGCGGTCGTCCGGCGTGTCCACCGAGGTGACCTTGGCGAAGATCGCCTGGTTGCGGGGATGGATCTTCTTCCACACCTCCTCCAGCGTCCACTTCACGTCGGCGGAGGTGAAGGGCTTGCCGTCGTGCCACTTCACCCCGTCGCGCAGGTGCAGGGTGAAGGTCAGGCCGTCCTTCGAGGTTTCCCAGCTCTCGGCCAGGGCCGGCACCGGCTTGAGGTTGGAATCATAATCCACGAGACCGTCGAAGATGGAGCCGGTGACGATGCCGGTGGGGGCCGCCGTGTTGAGCGCGGCGGTGAGAATGACGGGTTCCGGCTGGATGATGGCGGAGAGCGTGCCGCCGCGCTTCGGCGTTTCCCCCGCCTGCTGCGCCCCGGCGGTCCCCGCCGCCAGAACCGCCGCCGCCGCGAGCACAGCACCCGCTTTCCACCGCGCCAGATGACCCATCTTCGGACCCCACATAATACATTTCAAATTCGCTATTTGAAACGATATGCGCCGATTTGATGTTAGTCAATATTTTCTACGGAATTAATGGATTATGATCCCGGCGTGGTGACCTACCGCCGTTCCAGGCCGGGGCGTGCCCCGTCGCATGATGCCCGATCTCCGCCAGCGCCAATCGCACCCCGACCGTGGCTCCGCTTGAACCGAACGAGGGGCAAGCGCGCCGCGCACAAGGGCATTTCGTTTCGCCGCGCACCGGGATAAGACCAACCAAAATCCGGGAATCGAAACGCTCATGTCCACAGATCAGAAAGTCGCCCTCGTCACCGGCGCCGCGCGCGGCATCGGGCTCGCAGTGGCGCAGAAATTCCTCGCGGAGGGCTGGCGCGTTGCGCTGCTCGACATCCAGGGCCCGCTGCTTGAGGCCGCCGTCGCTAGCCTCGGCGCGCCCGACCGCACCCTGGCCCTGACCTGCGACGTTTCCGACGCCAAGGGCGTCGCCGCCGCAGTGGACGCCCTCGTCGCGCGGTTCGGCCGGCTCGATGCGCTGGTCAACAATGCCGGCGTCGCGGTGTTCAAGCCGCTGCTGGAGATCGAAGACGCGGAATGGAGCCGGGTGTTCGACGTGAACCTTAGCGGCCCGTTCATCTGCACCCGGGCCGCCGCGCCGCTGATGCGCGAGCAGGGCGGCGGGGCGATCGTCAACATCACCTCCATCTCCGGCCTGCGCGCCTCGACGCTGCGCACCGCCTACGGCACCAGCAAGGCCGCCCTCGCGCACCTGACGAAGCAGCTTGCGGTGGAGCTCGCCAGCCTCGGCATCCGCGTCAATGCGGTGGCGCCCGGCCCGGTGGAAACCGCCATGGCCAAGGCGGTGCACTCCCCCGAGATCCGCGCCGATTATCACGACAGCATCCCGCTCAATCGCTACGGGCTGGAGCAGGAGCTGGCGGAAGCCATCTTCTTCCTGTGTAGCGACCGCGCCAGCTACATCACCGGCCAGGAACTGGCGGTGGATGGCGGCTTCGACGCCGCCGGCATCGGCCTGCCCACCCTGCGCGGCGCCCGCCGCAACGGCTGAGGCCAACCGCAACGGCGGCTCAGTAAAGACCCGCCGTGATCTGCGCGGGCCCTTCTAGCGCGTGGGCCATGAATTCCAGCCCGCGCTCCAGCTGGGCCCGGCCGATGGGCCCGCCGAGCCCCACCCGCACCGCCTCCGGCGGCGGGCCGCTCACGGTGAAGGCATCGCTCGGCACGATGCCGACGCCGGTTGCCCGCGCATGGCCGGCGAAGGCGGACCGGTTCCAGCCGTTGGTGAGCGGCAGCCAGACGTTGAAGCTCAGCGGATCGGACAGATAGGTGCCGGGCTCGAAGTGGCGGGCCGCGATCTTCTGGCGCGCGGCCGCCTCGGCGCGGATGAAGCGCAGGATGGTGTCCGCCGTCCCGTCATCGATCCAGCGGGTCACCACCGCCGCCGTCAGGGGCGAGGCCATGACGGAAATGGCGCGCATGGCCCCGGTGAACGACCAGCCCGCCCGCGCATCCGGCGCCACCACATAGGCGAGCCGCAGGCCGGCGCCGATGCACTTGGCAAGGCCGGCGATATGCCAGCAGATGTCCGGCGCGATGGCGGCCAGCGGCGGCGGTCCGTGGCTGGCGATGAAGCCATAGGCGTCGTCCTCGACGATGGGCACGCCGGTGCGCCGGGCGATGGCGCAGATGGCGGCGCGGCGGCGCTCCGAGGTGGTGATGGTCATGGGGTTCTGGAGCGTCGGGTTGAGATAGATCGCCTTCGGCGCATGGCGGCGCACCGCCTCTTCCAGCGCCTCTGGCAGGACGCCGTCCTGGTCCATCTCGATGCCGACGAGCGTAAGGCCGAGCTGGGCGGCGATGGCGCGCACGCCGGGATAGGTGATCTGTTCCGCCAGCACCGTCTCGCCGGCCTTCGCCAGCAGCGAGAAGATGCCCACCAGCGCCGGATGGGCGCCCGGCGAGATGAAGATGCGCTCCTGCGCCGGCACCAGCGCCCGCCGGCCCAGCCAGGCCGAGGCCGCATCCTTGTCCTGCGGCGAGCCGCCGAAACCCTGGTAGCGCAACAGCGGCAGCAGGTCCCGCGCGACGCTGGCGAAGCCCTCCTGCATGCGGGCGACCAGCTCGGGATCCTCCGGCTCGGGCGGCATGTTCATGGAAAAGTCGGAGGTCCGCGCCCGCTGCGGGTCGGCGGCCGGGCGGGCGCTCGCCGACCGGCGCACAAAGCTGCCCCGGCCGACGGTGGATTCGATGAGGCCGCGCTTGCCCGCCTCCACATAGCCCCGCGCCACGGTGGTGAAGTCGACGCCCAGCGTCGTCGCGAGCCGGCGCTGAGGCGGAAGCTGGTCGCCCGGCACGAGCACGCCGGCCGCGATGTCGGCAGCGATGGCATCGGCGATGGCGCGGTAGCGCGGCCCGTCGATGCGCTCGATCCGGGGCACCCAGTCCTTCATCTGCGACTCTCCATTGGGCATTGACTGTATATTGTTGCAGGACAGCCTGTCACCCTGGCGTAATCGGCCGGAGCGATATTGACCTCAGATTGTTGCAGGATGGCCTGCGAGAAACTTGTCCTGCCTGCCGCCACTCTGGCCACGCCTCCCAGCAGGCCAAATGGTAGAATGACCGCACCAACCCTCATATTGAATGCATACATGCCACTTAAATATCATAATTGATAGGATATTTGATTGCCTCATTGTTGGCACGCGGATTGCTGACCTGTGGTGTGCGCCCCGACGGGGTGACGCAGCCATCAGGAGACATCCATGCCCGCCGTGACCCACCCGCCCCACCAGACCGGTGACTTTTTCGTCGATTACGAGCAGAAGCTGTTCGAGGACGTGAAGGCGCAGGCTGGCGAGAAGGCCCTCGTCACCTTCCACACCGTCGCCTTCGAGGGGTCCATCGGCTTTGTGAACCTGCTGCAGGCCACCCGGCTGCAGCGCAAGGGCTTCGAGACCTCCATCCTGCTCTACGGCCCGGGCGTGACCCTGGGCATCCAGCGCGGCTTCCCCAAGCTCGGCGACGAAGCCTTCCCCGGCCACCTGAACTTCAACAACCAGATCAAGAAGTTCATCGCCGAGGGCGGCAAGGTCTATGCCTGCCGCTTCGCGCTCCAGGCCCTTTACGGCCATGGCGAGCCCTCGCTCATCGAGGGCATCACGCCCATCAGCCCGCTGGACGTGCTCGACCTGGTGCTACTCCACCGGCGCGACAACGCCTTCATCCTCGACACCTGGACCCTCTGATCGAAGCCAGCGCAGCGGGCCGGCCGGGACATGCCCCGCCGGCCCGCCCCGGAAAGAGGAGCCCAGATGACACACAGCCCGACCGTCCGTGTTGCGGCGGTGCAGATCGCCCCTGATCTCACCTCCCGCACCGGGACCATGCAGAAGGTGCTCAACGCCATCGCCGACGCGGCGGCGAAAGGGGTGAAGCTCATCGTCTTCCCCGAGACCTTCGTGCCCTGGTATCCCTATTTCTCCTTCGTGCTGCCGCCGGTGCTGTCCGGCCGCGAGCACCTGCGCCTCTATGACGAGGCCATCGCCGTGCCCGGTCCGGAGACCGAGGCAGTGGCCGCCGCCGCCCGGCGCGCCGGCATGGTGGTGGTGCTCGGCATCAACGAGCGCGACCACGGCTCGCTCTACAACACCCAGCTCGTCTTCGACGCCGACGGCACGCTGAAGCTCAGGCGGCGCAAGATCACCCCCACCTTCCACGAGCGCATGATCTGGGGCCAGGGCGACGGCGCCGGCCTGAAGGTGGTGGAGACGGCGGCGGGCCGCGTCGGGGCGCTGGCCTGCTGGGAGCACTACAACCCGCTGGCCCGCTACGCCCTCATGGCTCAGCACGAGGAGATCCACGCGGCGCAGTTCCCCGGCTCCCTGGTGGGTCCCATCTTCGCCGAGCAGATCGAGGTCACCATCCGCCACCATGCGCTGGAGAGCGGATGCTTCGTGGTGAACGCCACCGGCTGGCTCTCGGAAGAACAGATCGCTTCCGTCACCCCCGACGCCGGCCTGCAGAACGCCCTGCGCGGCGGCTGCATGAGCGCCATCGTCTCGCCCGAGGGCAAGCACGTGGTGCCGCCCCTCACGGAGGGCGAAGGGCTGCTGGTGGCCGACCTCGACCTCGGCCTCATCGTCAAGCGCAAGCGGATGATGGACTCGGTCGGCCACTACGCCCGGCCCGAGCTGCTCCACCTCGTCCTCGATCCGCGGCCGGCGCAGCCGCTCCACACCGACAGCCCGCTCACGGCCGGCACCGAATTAAGGAGCCCTTCCCATGGACCATTCGACGACGCTGCCGACCGAGCTTCTGATCAGCGAGCTGCAGTCCTTCGGCGCGCGCCTGTCTGATCCCACCGCGGGCGCGCAGAGCCGGCGCGGCGGTGCCGGTCCCTCCGACCACAAGGCCCTCACCATCGACGGCATGACGGTGATGGTGCCGGTGCACACCGCGCCCGCCTTCCAGAGCCCCTATCTGGTGGAGCAGCCCGACGCCCTCGGCACCAGCCGCATCCGCCGGGACGGCCGGGTGGTCGGCGAAGTGGCCTTCCCGCTGCGCCCGCGCTTCTACGATCGCACCACGGCGGACGGCATCCCCTATTCCCACATCGCCACCCTGCACGGCCGCGACGTGCTCGCCACCACGGTGCTGCAGACCTGCATCCGCTACCAGAGCCGCACCAGGACCTGCCAGTTCTGCGCCATCGGCCAGTCGCTGGCGGCCGGCCGCACCATCGCCCACAAGACCCCGGCCCAGCTCGCCGAAGTGGCCAGGGCGGCGGTGGAGCTGGACGGCGTCCGGCACATGGTGATGACCACCGGCACGCCGAAGGGCGACGACCGGGGCGCCGCCGTGCTGGCCGACAGCGCGCGGGCGGTGAAGGCGGCGGTGGACCTGCCGATCCAGGCCCAGTGCGAGCCGCCGGAGGACGACGCCTGGTTCGAGCGTCTGCGCGACGCCGGCGTGGATGCCCTCGGCCTGCATCTGGAAGCCGTCACCCCGCAGGTGCGCGCCCGCATCATGCCGGGCAAGGCGCAGGTGCCGCTGGACAAGTACATGTCGGCATTTGCGGCGGCGGTGCCGGTGTTCGGGCGCGGGCAGGTCTCCACCTACATCCTCGCCGGTCTCGGCGACACCCGGGACGCCATCCTCGACATGTGCGCGCGGCTGGTGGCGCTGGGCGTCTACCCGTTCGTGGTGCCGTTCGTGCCCATCTCCGGCACGCCGCTGGAAAGCCACCCGACGCCGTCGCCGGCCTTCATGGACTCCATCCTCGCGCCGCTCGCCCGCATGCTGGTGGAGAGCGGGCTGAAGGCGGTGGACATCAAGGCCGGCTGCGGCAAGTGCGGCGCCTGCTCGGCGCTCTCCACCTACGAGCGGAGGCTGGCGCCATGATGATGGAACCCATCCCGCCCTTCATCGCCAGCGCCTACCAGGTGAAGTTCGCCGCTTCCCGCTGGGAGCGCGAGGGCGCCCATGCCCTGCGCCATGCCGTGTTCTGCGGCGAGCAGGGGCTGTTTGCGGGCGACGACCACGACGCCATCGACGACTACGCCATCCCTCTCGTCGCCCTCGCAATGCTGGGGGTGGCCGCCGACCAGGTGGTGGGCACCGTGCGCATCCACGAGGAGGACAAGGGCGTGTTCTGGGGCTCCCGCCTCGCCGTGGACCGCGACTACCGGCGCATCGGCGCGCTCGGGGCGACGCTGATCCGCCTCGCGGTCTCCTCCGCCCACGCCATGGGCTGCCACACCTTCCTCGCCCATGTGCAGGAGCAGAACGGCGTGCTGTTCCGCCGCCTGCACTGGCACGTGGTGGGGGAAATGGAGCTGCACGGCCGCCGGCACCTGAAGATGCAGGCGGACCTTGCCCACTACCCGCCCTGCTTCTCGCCCGAGTGGGGCTTCACGGCCCTGCCGAGAAAGGCCGCGTGAGATGGACGACGCCGCCTTCCTCGCCCTCGCCGAGGGCCTCGCCGCCAGCCCCGGCATCGCCGCCAAGGCCGACATCGGCGTGGTGGCCGCCCGCCTCGGTCTTGCGGGCTCCCACCTTGCCGGAGCCCCCGTGCCGGTGGGCGACGACTGCGCCGCCATCCCCGATGGCGACGGCCATATCCTGTTCGCCATCGAGGGCTTCATCGCCGGCTTCGTCGCCGCCGACCCCTGGTTCGCCGGCTGGTGCGGGGTGATGGTGAACCTCTCCGACATCGCCGCCATGGGCGGCCGGCCGCTGGCCGTGGTGGATGCCCTGTGGGCGCGGGACGCCGCCGATGGCGCGCCCATCCTCGACGGCCTCAGGGCCGCCTCCGCCGCCTATGGGGTCCCCGTGGTCGGCGGGCATTCCAACCTCAACGCATCGCAAGGCCAGCTCGCCGTGGCAGTGCTGGGGCGGGCCGGGCCGCACCTTCTGACCAGCTCCGATGCCCGCCCCGGCGATACGCTGATCGCCGCCATCGACCATCGCGGCGCCTATCGCGCGCCGTTCGACAACTGGCAGGCGGCCCTCGACGCCCCGCCCGCGCGGCTGCGCGGCGACCTCGCGCTGCTGCCGCAGATCGCCGAACGCGGCCTCTGCCGCGCCGCCAAGGACATCAGCCAAGCCGGCCTCGTCGGCACGGCGATCATGCTGGCGGAATGCTCGAACGTCGCCATCGACATCGACCTCGACGCCATTCCCGTTCCGGCCGGCGTGCCCCTGCCCCGCTGGCTCAACAGCTTCCCGAGCTACGGCTTCCTGCTGTCCGCCGATGCGGCGCACGTTGACGCCATCCTCGCCCTGTTCGCCGCCCGCGACATCACGGCGGCGGCCATCGGCACGGTGGAGGCCGGCCATGCGGTGACGGTCTCCAGCGGCCCGCGCCGGGCCCTCGTGCGGGACTATCGGGCGCGCCGGCTCATGGGCCTTGGCGCCCGCGGGGAGGCGGCGTGATGGTCCGGCCCCTGCGCATCGCCGTGCTCACCCATTCCACCAATCCGCGCGGCGGCGTGGTCCATGCCATGAAGCTCTGCGAAGCGCTGGCCGATCTCGGCCACGCCCCGGTGCTGCATGCGCCCGATGCCCGCGGCACCGGCTTCTTCCGCGCCCCGCCCTGCCCTGTCGAGGCCTTCCCGGTGGCGCCCGCCGTCGCCGGCATGACGGCGATGGTGAAGCAGCGCATCGCCGACTACGTGCGCCATTTCGAGAGGACGGGCACCGACGGCTACGACCTGTTCCACGCCCATGACGGCATCTCCGGCAATGCGCTGGCGACCCTGAAGGCGCGGGGCAGGATCCCCGGCTTCGTGCGCACAGTCCACCACGTGGACAGCTTCGCCGACCCTCGGCTTTCAGCGCTCCAAGAGCGGGCGATCCGCGAGGCTGACGGCTGGATGGTGGTGAGCCGCACCTGGCAGGCGCACCTTTCCGTCGAGTTCGGCATCGCCGCCGACCTCTGCGGCAACGGCGTGGACACCGTCCGCTTCCGCCCCGAGCCGGGCAGAAGCGACGCCGCGCTGCGCGCCCGCCTCGGCCTTGGGCCCGGACCGGTCTTCCTCAGCGTCGGCGGCGTGGAGGAGCGCAAAAATTCGGTGCGTATCCTCGAGGCCTTCCTCCAGCTGCGCGCGCTGCGGCCGGACATCCAGCTGGTGATCGCCGGGGGCGCATCCCTGCTCGATCACGGCGCCTGCCAGGCGCAGTTCAGGGCGACCCTCGCCCGTGGCGGGGCGGCCGGCGTGCACGTCACCGGCCCGCTCGACGATGCGGACATGGCGCCGCTCTACCGCCTTGCCCATGGGCTGGTGTTCGCCTCGGTGAAGGAGGGCTTCGGCCTGTGTGTGCTGGAGGCCATGGCCTGCAGCGTGCCGGTGATCGTCTCCTGGATCGCCCCCTTCACCGAATATCTTGGCGACGGCGACGCCCTGTGGTGCGACCCGCTGCGGCCCGCCTCCATCGCCGACGCCATGGCGATCTCGTTGCAGCCCGCCGCGCGCGAGCGCTTCGCCCAGGCCGGCATCACCGTCGCGGCACGGCACGGCTGGCCCGCCGTCGCCCGCGCGCACCTACCCCTCTACCACCGCCTCGCGGAGGCCGCCCATGCCTGAGATGCGCTTCCGGATCGCCTGGCCAGATGGCAGCGAGGAGGAGTGCTATTCGCCCTCCCTCGTCGTCCGCGAATACTTCGCCGAAGGGGTGGCCTACCCGCTCGACGACTTCATGGGCCGGGCGCGCGCCGCCCTCACCACCGCTTCAAACCGCGTCGCCGCGAAATACGGCCGCCCTGCTCCCTCGCCCTCGGCCAGCTGGCGCGGCTGGAGGCGCGCGCCGCCTGCTTTCGCGACGCGCCGCGCGCGGAAGTCACCTGCGAAGTCACCTGCCTTGCCCTCCTCACGCCCGATCAAGGATCATCTCGATGACACAGCTCAAGTCCCACTATGCCGCCGTCGTGGTGGGCGGCGGCCAGGCCGGCCTTTCCGCCAGCCATTACCTGTCCCGCGCCGGCATCGACCATGTGGTGGTCGAGAAGAACACCGTGATGAACAAGTGGCGGAACGAGCGCTGGGACGCGTTCTGCCTCGTCACGCCCAACTGGCAGTGCCAGCTGCCCGACCATCCCTATGACGGGGACGATCCCAACGGCTTCATGGTGAAGGAGCAGATCGTCGCCTATCTCGACCGCTTCGCCGCCAAGGTGAATGCCCCGGTGCTGGAGCACACCACGGTCACGGCGCTGGAGAAGCGCGGCGACGTGTTCCGCATCGAGACCTCCGCCGGCAGGATCACCGCCGACGCCGTGATCCTTGCCACCAGCCTCTATGGCGAGCCCGAGATCCCCCGCGCCGGCGAGCGCCTGCCGGAGGACATCGTGCAGGTCCACACCGCCGCCTATCGCAATGCTGGCCAGCTGCCCGAGGGCGCGGTGATGGTGGTGGGCTCGGGCCAGTCCGGGGCGCAGATCGCCGAGGACCTGCACCTCGCCGGCCGCAAGGTCCACCTCGCCACCGGCAACGCCCCGCGCTGCGCCCGCTTCTATCGCGGCCGCGACGTGGTGGACTGGCTGTGGGACGTGGGCCAGTACGACATCACCGTCGCCGACGACGGCATGGGCAAGAAAAAGCACGACACCAACCACTATCTCACCGGCCGCGACGGCGGGCGCGACATCGATCTGCGCGCCTTCGCCCGGCAGGGCATGGCGCTCTACGGCCGCGTGCGCGGCGTCTCCGGCGGCAAGATGCTGTTCGAGCCAAACCTGAAGGCCAATCTCGACGCCGCCGACCGCGTCTACAACGGCATCAACGCCCTCATCGACCGCTACATCGCCGAGCGTGGCATCGCTGCGCCGCCACCCTCCGTCTACACCCCAGAGTGGGAGCCCGAGCAGGAGACCACCGCGCTGGATCTTGAGGCCGCCGGCATCACCAGCGTGGTCTGGGCCACCGGCTTCCGGCCCAACTGGGCCTTCGTCGGCCTGCCCATCTTCGACGGCACCGGCTATCCGGTGCACCGGCGCGGCGTCACCGACGTTTCGGGGCTCTATGTGCTGGGCCTGCCGTGGCTTTGGACCTGGGGCTCAGGCCGCTTCCTGAGCGTGGGACGCGATGCCGAGCATGTGGTGGGCAAGCTCGCCGGCACCCTGGCGGCTGCCCAGTTCGCGCAAGCGGAGGAGGTGTCGTGAGCCTTCTCAGCCCCAATCCGCCCTTCGCATCGGATCTCGGCCACCTCGGCAGCGTGTGCCTGGGCATGCCGCACCTGACGCCCGCCGGCCTGTCCGAGACATGGCTGCTGAAGCATCTGGGCGACGTACATTGGCAGCAGATCGCCAGGCAGATCGGCCGGCCCGCCGCCCACATCGAGGACCGCGACGGCCGGCGCGTCTATGCCGCGTTCCGGCAGGTACGGATCGAACAGGCCCGCTTCGCCGAGGCCCGGGAGGGCGATTGCCTCGTCATCCGCTCCACCCTGTGGCGCGCCTCCCGTACCCAGCTCGCGAGCCGGCATGAGCTGAATGTGGACGGCCGCGCCATGGGCACGGTGAGCCTGCTGTCCGCCTTCATCCGCCGCGACGGCTCCTCCAACCGCCGGGTCTGCCGGGTGGAGGTGCCCGGCCTCGCCGCGCTGCCGCTTGAGGCCGGACCGAGGCCGGAGCCCGTCGAGGCGCCGTTTGAGCCCGGGGAGGCGCAGGGCCACTTCGCCTTCACGCCCTGCCCCAGCGAGGACTTCAACGGCGCGGGATTTCTCTACTTCGCCAGCTACCTCGCCATCGCCGAGCGGGCGGCGTTCACGCTCAATCCCCGACGGGCGGGCGCCTTCGTCACGCAGGCGCGCACCATCACCTATCACGGCAACATGGACCCAGGAGAGCGCATCGAGGTGGCGACCGTAGAGGCGCCCTCCGGCCCCGGTCGATGGCTGCTGCGCGCGCACCTGCGCCGCGCCGGCGACGGGGCACTGCTGGCGCAGGTGCGCACCGAGAAGGGGCAGATCGCGGTCTAGAACCCCACCAGAACCGCCTTCCCGATGCTGCGGCCGCTCTCCACCAGCGCATGCGCCTTGCGCAGGTTGGCGGCGGTGATGGCGCCCAGCTCCTCGCGCAGGGTGGTGCGCAGCAGGCCGGCATCCACCAGCGCCGACACCTCGTTCAGCAACTGGTGCTGGCGGATGAGATCCGGCGTGTCGAACAGCGGACGGGTGAACATGAGCTCCCAATGCACCGACAGGCTCTTGCGCTTGAAGGGCACGATGTCGAGCGTCTTGGGATCGTCGATCAGCGCCAGCGCGCCCTGCGGCGCCAGGGCATTGGCGATGGCCGGCAGATGCTGGTCGGTGGCGGTGAGGCTCGCCACATACTCCACCTGCGGGATGCCGATGGCCTTTAGGCCCTCGTCCAGGGGCTGGCGATGGTCGATCACATGGTGCGCGCCCATGTCCCTGCACCACTGGACGGTTTCGGGACGGGAGGCGGTGGCGATCACCGTGAGGCCGGTGAGCCGCCGCGCCAGCTGGATGAGGATGGAGCCGACGCCGCCCGCCCCGTTCACGATCAGGATGGCGCCGTCCTGTGTCTTCACCCCGTAGGGCACGCGAAGGCGATCGAACAGCAATTCCCAGGCGGTGATTGCGGTGAGCGGCAACGCGGCCGCCTCGGCATCGCTCAGGGTCGCGGGCTTGCGGCCGACGATGCGCTCGTCCACGGCGTGCAGCTCAGAATTGGTGCCGGGCCGGTCGATGCTGCCGGCGTAGAACACCTCGTCGCCGGGGCGGAACAGGGTCACCTGCGGACCCACTGCCTCGACGGTTCCGACCGCGTCGTAGCCGAGGATGTGCGCCGTGCCCTCAGCCGGCGTCGTCCGGGCGCGGACCTTCACATCCACCGGATTGACCGAGACGGCACGCACCCGCACCAGCAGATCATGCGGGCGCAGTTCCGGCGTGGGGATCTCCATATCGACCAGAGACGACGCGTCCTCGATGGGAAGCGACGCATAAAATCCAATAGCTTTCATCGCGGAACCTCTGTGCGGCCGGGGCGGCCTCGGACGACCGGGCACGCAACCTCGTGGGGAGATGTGGGTGCAAGATCGCCCATTGTTTTCAAGAAGCAAAACGCATAATTCTGATCACAGGAAAACGAAATACAAATAGACCCCCATGCGCTTTCCCGATCTTGAACTCGACCTGCTGCGCGCCTTCGTGGCCGTGGCCGAGACCGGCGGCTTCACCGCCGCCGCCGAGGTGGTCGGCCGCTCGCAATCGGCGGTGAGCCAGAAAATCCTCAAGCTGGAGGATCTTCTGGGGCGCCGTGTGTTCGAGCGCACCAGCCGGTCCCTCACCCTCACCCGCGAGGGCGAGAAGCTTTTGGGCATGGCCCGGCGCATCCTGGAACTGAACGATCTGGCGGTGCGCTCCCTGCTGGAGCCCACCGTGGGCAGCCTGCGCCTCGGCGTGTCCGAGGACTTCATGCCGAACCTCCTGCCCGGTATGCTGGCGCGCTTCCAGCGGCTCTATCCGGGCCTGCACATGGAA
Organism: Xanthobacter oligotrophicus; assembly: GCF_008364685.1. Classification (GTDB taxonomy): domain Bacteria; phylum Pseudomonadota; class Alphaproteobacteria; order Rhizobiales; family Xanthobacteraceae; genus Xanthobacter; species Xanthobacter oligotrophicus. Next base: position 50,877 of record NZ_VTTL01000012.1, on the reverse strand, counting down.
TTGCGCACCGCCCTCAGCTGCGAGTTGCTGGCCGCCTACGATGCCGGACAGCTCGACGCGGTCATCGCCAAGAAGGACGGCACCGCCCAGCGCGGCCGCGTGATCTGGCGCGAGCAGCTGGTGTGGATGGCCTCCGTCGACTACCAGCCGGACTTCGAGCGGCCCGCGCCGCTGGTGCTGCTGCCGCCGCCCTGCACCTATCGCGAGGTGATGATCCAGGCGCTGGACGCGGTGCGCCGGCCCTGGTTCGCCGCCTGCACGGCGTCCAGCCTCACCGGCATCCGCGCAGCGGTGGCCGGCGGGCTTGGCGTGACCGTGCTGGGGCGCTCCTTCATCGGCCCCGACATGCAGGCCCTGCGCGCGCCGGACCACTGGCCCGCCCTGCCCATGACCGAGGTGGTGCTGGTGGGCGAGGAGCGGGCGGAAGCGGACCTGGTGCGCCCGCTGGTCACCTTCCTCACCGAGACCCTGGCCGCGCAGGCCTTTCCCGCCGCCGTCGCCTGAGGGGGGCGGGCCCGAACTCACGGATCCACCTGTCGGCGCGGCACGATGAGCCGGGCGGTGAGAACCTGGACGACCTCGCCGTTCTGGTTCCGCGTCCGGCTGCGCAGGCGCACCATGCCGCGGTCGGGCTTCGAGCGGGAGGGAATGATCTCCAGCACCTCGCTCTCCACCTGCAGCACATCGTCGGGGCGGGTTGGACGGGGCCACTCGATCTCGCCGCCTGCGCCGATGATCCCGCCTGCAAGCGGCGCCCCGCCGCCCACCAGCAGGCGCATGGTCACGGCCGCCGTGTGCCAGCCACTGGCGGCGAGGCCGGCAAACAGGGTGGCACGGGCGGCTTCATCATCCAGGTGAAAGGGCTGCGGATCGAAGGTCGCGGCAAAGGCCGTGATCTCGTCCCGCGTGAGCGCGTACTGCCCGCTGAGGAATATCTGGCCCACCGCGAGGTCGTCGAGAAACAGTTGCTCCGGGCCGTTGTCCTGAGCCATGGCGCCCGCTCTCCCCTTATTAACTTGCATAATGAAAGTAACTCATAGAAGGTCGTGGGCGACCGTTCAACAGGACCCTTTCAGATGAAGCATACGAGCTTCAGCGCCATGGAATGCCCCATCGCCCGGGGACTGGAGCGGGTCGGCGAGTGGTGGAGCATCCTGATCCTGCGGGATGCCTTCAACGGCCGCACCCGCTTCGACGAATTCCAGGACAGTCTCGGCATCGCGCCGAACATGCTCACCCGGCGCCTCAAGGCGCTGGTGGAGGCCGGACTTCTGGAAAAGCGGCGCTACAGCGAGCGCCCGGTGCGCCACGACTACATCCTGACCGACCGCGCGCGGGACTTCCGCCCGATCCTGGTGATGCTGCAGGCGTGGGGCAACACTCATTTTGCCCCCGAGGGCAAGAGCGTCCTCACCGTGAACACCCGGACCGGGCACGAAGCGCGGCCCATCGTGATCGACGCAGTGAGCGGCCTGCCCATCACCGATCCCGTCTTTCGCACCGTCGCGGGACCCGCCGCGAGCGAGCGCACGCGCCGACGCTACAGCACCGCCCCCCACCCCACGCCGGACGAGGGCCAATGACCGACACCGCGCAGACCATCGCCCCGCCCGCCGGGGTGCGGCTGGCCGCCATCGACGGGCGCACGCGCCACCTTCTGGAAGCGCCCGTGCTGCCGCTGCTGCTGCGCATGGCGTGGCCCAACATGCTGATCATGGTGGCGCAGGCCTCCACCGGGCTGATCGAGACCTGGTGGATCTCCAAGCTCGGCACCGATGCGCTGGCCGGCATGGCGCTGGTGTTCCCGCCGGTGATGCTCATGACCATGATTTCCGCCGGCGCGATGGGCGGCGGCATCTCCTCCGCCGTTGCCCGCGCCCTCGGGGCCGGGCGCAAGGGGGAAGCCGATGCGCTGGTGCTCCACGCGGTGGTGATCAATGTGATCGCTGGCGCCGGCTTCTCGGCGCTGTTCCTGCTGTTCGGCGCGCCGCTCTACCGGCTGCTGGGCGGCGCGGGCGGGGAGCTTCAGGCCGCCCTCGCCTATTCCAACACGGTGTTCGCCGGGGCGGTGCTGATCTGGCTGATGAACGGGCTCGCCAGCGTCATCCGCGGCACCGGCAACATGCTGTTCCCGGCCCTCGTCATCTGCGGCGGCGTCGCGTTCCTGGTGCCGGTGTCGCCGCTGCTCATCTTCGGCTTCGGCCCGGTGCCGGCGCTCGGCATCGTCGGCGGCGGGGTGGCCCTCCTGCTGTTCTACGCGGCGGGCGCGGCGGTGATGGCGTGGTACATCCTCAAAGGGCGGACGCCGGTGCGGTTCATCCGCGTGCCGCTCAAGTGGCCCCTGTTCAACGGCATATTGAAGGTGGGTGCGGTCTCGGCCATCACCTCGATCCAGACCAATGTCACCATCGCCGGCGCCACGGCGCTGGTGGCCTCGGTGGCGGGCGTGGGGGCCGTGGCGGGCTTCGGCACCGGGGCGCGGCTCGAATATCTGCTTATTCCGCTCGTCTTCGGCATCGGCGCGCCGCTGGTGGCGCTGGTCGGCACCAATATCGGAGCGGGACAGGGCGCCCGCGCGCTACAGATCGCGCTGGTCGGCGGCGGCCTTGCCTTCCTCGTCACAGAAGTTATCGGGGTGGCGGCGGCGCTTTATCCGCAGGCCTGGCTGGCCCTGTTTAGCGCCGACCCGGACATGATCGCGGCAGGCAGCGCCTATCTGCGCATGGTCGGGCCGTTCTACGGCTTCTTCGGGCTCGGCATGGCGCTCTATTTCGCGTCGCAGGGCGTGGGACGCCTGTTCTGGCCGCTCGCCAGCGGCTTCCTGCGCGTGGCCATCGCCCTCGGGGGCGGCTATGTCGCCCTACGGCTCACCGGATCTCTCAACGCCCTGTTCGCGGCGCTTGGCCTCGGCCTTGCCGCGTTCGGCCTGACCATTCTGGCGGCGGTGCGATCAGGCGCCTGGTTCAGGTAGGAGCTAGAGCGCTTTCCGCTCGCACAGGCTTGCGGCATACGCTCTAGATTATTGAGTTTGCGCGCTTTCTTTACGCGAACCGGTATCCACTTCGCTTGAAAGCGCTCTAACTCGCCTGAGTGCCGCGTCCAATAGCAGCATCGCGCCAGTCGCACCGGCTCCTGCGGCAAGGGCGGGGGATCATCCAGCGGTGGGGGCTCGGGGAACGGCTCGCGGCGCGGCTCCCGGGAGGGGTCGTCATCCGGAAGCGGCGGCAGATCGGGGCCGGGAACCGGCGGCGCGGGTGGGTCCTCGATCGGACCAGGCGGCTGGACTGGAGGGTCCGGCGACCGGCCGGGTTCGGGAACCGGACTGATCGGCGATGCGACCTCAGGTTCCGGCCTCACTCGGGCGAACATCATGCGGCGTTCCTCTCTCAAGCCGGAACGCGGCGGCGCGCCGGCCTGTTCCGGCCGGCGCGCAAGTGCCCTGTCCTAGGGTACCCTGTCTTAGGATGTCCTGTCTTAGGGTGTTCTGCCCTGTGAGGTCAGGAGAAGAACCCGGTGATGGACTGCCAGATGCTCTTCTTCGGCGCTCCGGCGACGGAGGCTTCCGCCGGCTTGGCGTCGGCAGAGACGGTGCCGGCCTGCGATTTCGCCACCGCTTCGGGTGTGAAGATGCTGGCGAAGACATCGATCTTGGCGAGGGTCACCGGGCCGGCCATGCCGTCGGCCTCCAGGCCGTTCTTGGCCTGGAAGGCCTCAACCGCCTTGGCGGTGCCCGGACCGTAGGCGCCGTCCGCGGCGATGCCGAGGGCGGTCTGGAGCTTCTTCACCGTCTCACCCTTGCTGCCCTGGGTGAGCAGGATGAGCTCGGGGAGGCCGAGGTCGGCGAAAGTGTCCGGGCCCGCGATGCCATCCGCGGAAAGACCGTGCTTGGTCTGGTAGGCCTTCAGGGCCTCCTCCGTTCCCGGCCCGAACTGGCCGTCGGCGGCGACGCCGAGCTTGGCCTGAAGGATTTTCACCGGCTCGCCGGAGAGTCCGCGCTTCAGAAGTGCCATGTTTGATTTTCCCGTCGTCAGAAAGAGAGGGCCGACAGCCTGAATATAGGCGTCAAGCGTGACAACGGCACAGGCGCAAAAAGGTGCCTGGAAAAGAAAAATGCCGGGTCCGATGAGGGACCCGGCAAGTATCGCCGCAGAGCGGCGAACCTTCCAGAGGGGAACAGCTGAGGCACCGCACAAGGTGCAATCAGCGCAGGACCAAGATGCCCGCCCCTTAGGCAGTTTGCAACGGAGAATGACTGCATATCAGGCATGTGCCCAGCGCTTGGCTGGCATACGGTATCGCTATCATTTTACCACCACACGTCATAAATCAGTAATTCCACCGCTGTGCCTTGGAGATCAGAAAGTCTCGGAAGACCTGAATGCGGGCCACCGAGCGCATTTCCTGAGCATAGGTAAAGTATGCCTCAAGCTTGGGCGTTTCGCGATCCGTGAACAGCTGCACCAGGGACGAGGCATCATCCGAGAGGTAGTCGGGCAGCGTGCCGATGCCCACCCCGCGCTCAACCGCCCGCTTCAGGCCCAGCACGCTGTTGACCTCGAAGGCGGGTACACGCGGCGTCGAGCCGTCGCGCCCGGCATGCTCCAGCCAGTTCAGCCCCTGGAAATAGGGCGGGATCGGCCCGCCGAGCAAAAGGATGCGGTGCTTGTCCAGTTCCTCGATGGAGCGGGGATGGCCGTGCCGCTTGAGATAATCGGCCGAGGCGTAAGCGTGGAAATGCACCGTGAACAGGCGGCGCTGCACCAGGTCCGGCTGCACCGGCTGGCGCATGCGGATGGCCACGTCCGCCTCGCGCATGGCAAGATCCAGTTCCTCGTCGGTGAGGATGAGCTGGATGCGGATGTCCGGGAACAGCTCCACGAACTCGCCCACCCGCGCCGTCAGCCAGTGGGTGCCGAGCCCCACCGTGGTGGTGACGCGCAATTCGCCGTTGGGCTTCTCGCGGCTGTCGGTGAGCTGGGCGCGGGCCGATTCCAGCTTCAGGAACACCTCGTGGGCGGTCCGGTACAGCAGCTCGCCCTGCTCGGTGAGGATCAGCCCGCGCGCGTGGCGGTGGAACAGCGGAACCTTCAGCTCCGTCTCCAGGGCTGAGACCTGCCGGCTCACGGCCGACTGGGAGAGGCCGAGCGTCTCGCCCGCATGGGTAAACGAACCCGCTTCGGCGGCGACGTGGAAGACCTTAAGCTTGTCCCAATCCATCAGGCCCGAGCCCCTTTGGAGCGCGCCGGCGTCCGTCTGAACGCAGAATCGCCCACTCACCCTTCAAGAGGGACGGATCGCGCCCGTTGGGTGGCTCGCTGAGCGACCCGCCCGGCTCAGGTCCGGCCCCCGCGTCGCCAGCCCATCGAGGGACCGGACGACGTTACTGTCTTCAATCGGTTCAATGTGGAAGAACGCGCTATCCGAGGGACCACCCCGCCAGCCGGCCCTCCTCACCAAACGGAAACGCCGCGAGGCGCCGGCGCGGGCGAGGGACGGACTATTCCGCCGCCTTCGCCACGCCCTGGTGGGCCAGGAAGCGCTCCGCCTCGAGAGCGGCCATGCAGCCCCGGCCCGCGGCGGTCACTGCCTGACGATAGACGTCGTCCGCCACGTCGCCGGCCGCGAACACGCCCGGCACCGACGTTGCCGTCGAATCGGGCGCGGTCCACACATACCCGCTCTCCTTGAGCTTCAGCTGGTCTTTTACCAGCTCTGTGGCAGGCGCATGGCCGATTGCGATAAATATGCCGTCAGCGGGTAGCTCGGTGAGGGCTCCGGTGCGCACATCCTTCAGGCGGGCGCCGGTGACCTTGGTGAAGGGGTCGTCCGCACCCACCACTTCGGCCAGCTCCGCGTTCCACACCACCTTGACCTTGGGATGGGCGAACAGCCGCTCCTGCAGGATCTTCTCCGAGCGGAAGCTGTCGCGGCGATGCACGACGGTGACATTGGAGGCGAAATTGGTGAGGAAAAGCGCCTCTTCCACCGCCGTGTTGCCGCCGCCCACCACCACCACATCCTTGCCCCGATAGAAGAAGCCGTCGCAGGTGGCGCAGGCGGAAACGCCGGAGCCGCGATAGGCAGCCTCCGATTCGAGCCCCAGCCAGCGCGCCTGGGCGCCGGTGGCCAGGATCACCACATCCGCCACATAGGTGTCGCCCGATTCGGTCACCATGCGGAACGGCCGGTGCGACAGGTCGAGGCTCGCCACATGGTCGGTGACGATGGTGGTGCCCACATGCGCGGCCTGGGCGCGCATCTGCTCCATCAGCCACGGCCCCTGGATGGGGTCGGCAAAGCCGGGATAATTCTCCACGTCCGTGGTGATGGTGAGCTGGCCGCCGGGCTGGATGCCCTCGAACAAGACCGGCTCCAGCATTGCACGCGCTGCATAGATGGCCGCGGTGTAGCCGGCCGGCCCCGAGCCGATGATGACGACCTTGACGGTGTGGGCAGTCATGAGTGTCCCCGAAATCCGTGCGATGCCGCGGCAGGATGTGGAGCGGCGACGGCCGAGAGGGCCGGCGCTCCCGGCCGCAGCGTGAGCTATGCTCGAATGTAGGGGCTGCCCCCCAAGCTCACAAGGCTGGGCGGAGCGTCCACAGGGCGCCCCGCACCGGGCCGCAGGCCGGAAGGCGCGCGAACACAGCATCCGCCGACATGGGGCGGCGCGCTCTGCGACGCTTTGGACCGCGACAGCGGCGCAAGATTATTTCGTTGCGTTGCCACAAGCGCGCACTAAGGTGCCGTGACGTTGCCGTAGGGAGTTGTGCCTTGACCGTTCGCCTTGATGCAGTCGACTGGAAAATCCTCGACGAACTGCAGCGGGATGGGCGCATGACCAATGTGGAGCTGTCCCGCCGCGTCGGCATTTCCGCGCCGCCCTGCCTGCGCCGGGTGCGGGCGCTGGAAGAGGCCGGCATCATCGAGGGCTACCGCGCGCTGCTCGACGAGAAGAGCCTGGGCTATGACCTCATGGCCTTCGCCATGGTGCATCTCATCAGCCAGGCCGAGGTGGACCTCGACGCCTTCCAGGACATGATCGCCCAGTGGCCGCAGGTGCGCAGCGCCTGGATGCTCTCCGGCGACGTGGACTTCCTGATGCTGTGCGTGACCCCGGACCTGCGCAGCTTCCAGAACCTGGTGCTGGACATCACCGCAGCGCCCAACGTGCGCAACGTGAAGACCGCGCTCACCCTGAAGCAGTCCAAGAACGCCCCGGTGGTGCCGCTGGAAGCCGGGTTGCCCAAGGGAGCGTGAATTTCAGGACGAGAATTCAGGGCGTCGTGAATTCAGGGCGTAAGGCGGCGCATGCCGACGCCGCCCGCGAACCCTCTCCCGCGTGCGGGAGAGGGTGCAAAGGGGCTCAGGCCCAGCGCACGCCGACAATCTCGAACGAGCGCGCGCCCTTCGGGGTCACCACCTCGACGGTAGCGCCCTTCTTCTTGCCGATGAGCGCGCGGGCCACCGGTGAGGAGATGGAGATGCGGCCCGCCTTGGCGTCGGCTTCGCTGTCGCCGACGATCTGCCAGACCTTCTCCTCCTCCGTGTCCTCGTCCACGAGGGTCACGGTGGCGCCGAACTTCACGATGTCGCCCGACAGCTTGGAAACGTCGATCACCTCGGCCCGGGACAGCTTGTCCTCGAGATCGGCGACGCGCCCCTCGTTCAGCGACTGCTGCTCCTTGGCGGCGTGATATTCCGCATTCTCGGAGAGGTCGCCATGGGCGCGGGCCTCGGAAATGGCGGCGATGATGCGCGGACGCTCCACCTGCTGGCGCTGCTTCAACTCTTGCGCGAGGGCGGCGTAGCCCCCCGCCGTCATGGGAATCTTCTCCATGGGTCCTTCTTCAGACCTCCTGAAACAGGTCACTGCGCCGGACACCCCTGGAGGGGGCGCATCCGGCGCAAGAAAAGAAAGCCGCACCGCGCGGCGTTGGCCCACGGTTGCGGCGGCTGCCCCCGCCCGGCGGCAAACTCCCGACGGCAAACGACCGACCGGAGCCGCACGGCGGCGAAGGCTCCACCTACCCGGCGCGGATACGCTGGGCAGGCATGACGAAAACGCTCGTGGAGGCAAACAGCCCAGGGAAACCCGGGCCCACGCGCGCCCCGACCAGCGGACGCAGAATCAGGCGACGGAGGCCTTGCCCCGCGCCTCTTGCCCGCTGGCTTCGAAATAGTCCTGCAACGGGCGCACCTTGAGATCTCCGCCGGCATAGGCCTTGACCCCCTGCGCCGCCGCAATGGCTCCCGACAGCGTGGTGTAATACGGCACTTTCTGCAAGAGGGCCGCCCGCCTCAGGGACCGGCTGTCGGCGAGGGCCTGAGCCCCCTCGGTGGTGTTGAAGACGAGCTGGACCTCGCCGTTCTTGATGGCGTCCACGATATGGGGACGGCCTTCGAGCACCTTGTTGATCTTGGCCGCCGTCACCCCGTGCTCCTCCAGGAAGCGTTGGGTGCCGGAGGTGGCGATCACCTTGAAGCCGATATCCAGCAGCATCTTGATGGAGGGCAGGATGCGTTCCTTGTCGCCTTCCTTCAGCGACACGAAGACGGTGCCGGACTTCGGCACCTTGGTGCCGCCGCCCAGCTGGCTCTTGGCGAAAGCGACGCCGAAATCGGTATCGAGGCCCATCACCTCGCCGGTGGAGCGCATCTCCGGCCCCAGCACCGTATCCACGCCGGGGAAGCGGGCGAAGGGGAACACCGCCTCCTTGATGGCGATGTGCGCCACCTGCGGCCGCTTGAGGTCGAAGGCGGCGAGCTTCTCCCCCGCCATCACCCGCGCCGCGATCTTGGCGATGGGCAGGCCGATGACCTTGGCCACGAAGGGCACCGTGCGCGAGGCGCGCGGATTGACCTCCAGCACATAGATGACATCGCCCTTGATGGCATACTGCACGTTCATCAGGCCGACGACACCGAGCGCCAGCGCCATGGCGGCGGTCTGCTTCTCCAGCGCGGCGAGGATCTGCGGCGAGAGCGAATAGGACGGCAGCGAGCAGGCGCTGTCACCCGAATGGATGCCCGCCTCCTCGATATGCTCCATGATGCCGGCAATGAACACGTCGGTGCCGTCGCACAAGGCGTCCACGTCCACCTCGATGGCGTCGGACAGATAGCGATCGAACAGCAGCGGGTTCTTGCCCAGCACCGTGTTGATCTGGCCGGTCTTGTCGTTGGGATAGCGGGCCTTGACCTCCTGCGGCACCAGGCCCGGCAGGGTCTCCAGCAGATAGTCGCCGAGCTGGCTCTCCTCGCGGATGATCTGCATGGCCCGGCCGCCCAGCACGTAGGAGGGGCGCACAACCATGGGATAGCCAAGGTCGCCCGCCACCAGGCGCGCCTGCTCCACGCTGTAGGCGATGCCGTTGGCCGGCTGGCGGATCTTGAGGCGGTCCAGCAGGGTCTTGAAGCGGTCGCGGTCCTCGGCGAGGTCGATGGCGTCCGGCGAGGTGCCCAGGATCGGCACCTCGGCGTCCTCAAGCGCCTTGGCGAGCTTCAGCGGCGTCTGGCCGCCAAACTGCACGATCACGCCCTTCAGCGTGCCGTTGGTCTTCTCGCGGGCGATCAGCTCCAGCACGTCCTCGGCGGTCAGCGGCTCGAAATAGAGCCGGTCCGAGGTATCGTAGTCGGTGGAGACCGTCTCCGGGTTGCAGTTGACCATGATGGCTTCATAGCCGGCGTCCTTCAGGGCGAAGGCCGCATGGCAGCAGCAATAGTCGAACTCGATGCCCTGCCCGATCCGGTTCGGGCCGCCGCCGAGGATGATCACCTTCTGGCGGTTGGACGGCCGTGCCTCATCGGCCACCGCGCCGGCGAAGGGCGTCTCGTAGGTGGAATACATGTAGGCGGTGGGCGAGGCGAACTCGGCCGCGCAGGTGTCGATGCGCTTGTAGGCCGGCCGCACGTCGAGCCCCTGCCGGCGCTCCCGCACCTCGGCCTCGGACAGGCCAGCCAGCGTCGCGAGGCGCGCGTCGGCAAAGCCCATGGCCTTCAGCCGGCGGAAGGCGCCGGCGGTGACCGGCAGGCCGAGCCGGCGCACCTTCGCCTCGGTCTCCACGATGCCGCGGATCTCGGCGAGGAACCAGGGGTCGATCTTGCAGGCGGAATGGATCTGCTCGTCGGTCAGGCCGAGGCGCATGGCCTGCGCCACATAGAGCAGGCGGTCCGGCGTCGGGGTGCCCAGCGCGGCGCGGATGGCGTTCTTGTCGTCGCCCTGCCCCAGCCCCTCGATCTCGATCTCGTCGAGGCCGGTGAGGCCGGTCTCCAGCGAGCGCAGGGCCTTCTGGAGCGATTCCTGGAAGGTGCGGCCGATGGCCATGGCCTCGCCCACCGACTTCATGGCGGTGGTGAGCACCGGATCGGCGCCGGGGAACTTCTCGAAGGCGAAGCGCGGCACCTTCGTCACCACATAGTCGATGGTGGGCTCGAAGGAGGCCGGCGTCGCGCCGCCGGTGATGTCGTTCTCGATCTCGTCCAGCGTGTAGCCCACCGCGAGGCGCGCCGCGACCTTGGCGATGGGAAAGCCCGTGGCCTTGGAGGCCAGCGCCGAGGAGCGCGACACCCGCGGGTTCATCTCGATGACGATGAGGCGGCCATCGGCCGGGTTCACCGCGAACTGCACGTTGGAGCCGCCGGTCTCCACCCCGATCTCGCGCAGCACCGCAAGCGATGCGTCGCGCATGATCTGGTATTCCTTGTCGGTCAGCGTCAGCGCCGGCGCCACCGTGATGGAATCGCCGGTGTGCACCCCCATGGGGTCGATGTTCTCGATGGAGCAGATGATGATGCAATTGTCCGCCTTGTCGCGGACCACCTCCATCTCATACTCCTTCCAGCCGAGCACGCTCTCCTCGATGAGCACCTCGTTGGTGGGCGAGGCGTCGATGCCGCGCTCCACGATCTCGATGAACTCCGCCTTGTTGTAGGCGATGCCGCCGCCGGTGCCGCCCATGGTGAAGGACGGGCGGATGATGGCGGGCAGACCCACGATTTCCAGAGCATCCAGCGCCTGGGACAGGGTCTTGATCTGGCGCGAGGTGGGGGTGGACAGGCCGATCTTGGTCATGGCCTCGCGGAACAGCTCGCGGTCCTCGGCCTTGTCGATGGCCTCGGCGGTGGCGCCGATCATCTCCACGTCATAGGTGTCGAGCGTGCCCATCTTCTTGAGCGACAGGGCGCAGTTGAGCGCCGTCTGGCCGCCCATGGTGGGCAGAAGCGCAAAGCCCTTGGAGCGGTCGCCGCGCTCCTTCTCGATGATCTTGGTGACGATCTCGGCGGTGATGGGCTCGATATAGGTCGCGTCCGCCATGTCCGGGTCGGTCATGATGGTGGCGGGGTTCGAGTTGACGAGGACGACCCGGTATCCTTCCTCCTTGAGCGCCTTCACCGCCTGCGTGCCGGAATAGTCAAACTCGCAGGCCTGCCCGATCACGATGGGACCGGCGCCAATGATGAGGATGGTTTCGATATCGGTGCGTTTCGGCATTTCTGTCTGGCGCTCTCCACCGTCGCCGCCCGCTCCCGGGTAGACACGGGAGCGGACCGCGGGATCCGTTTCGTCGATGCTTCCGGGCAGGGTTGCCTCAGGGGCACTCGCGCCTTTCCTATCGCGCTCCGGGCGCAAAAAAAGGGCCGCGGGTCACGCGCCCCCCGAAAGGATCGAGCACCGCCCCGGGCAGTCCCGGAAGCGTGCGCGCATGGGGGCGGAGGAAGTGCGAGGAGGTCACACCTCGGGAATTCTCTTTCACCCTGCGCGCTGATGGGCTTCCTTAGACCATAATTTGCGGCGACGGAAGCCATGACGCCGACGTTGACGGCTCACTCCCGCCGGAGACAGACGCGGTGCCAACCACCTTCGCCGAACTGGTCGTCAGATACCGCGCCCTCATCCGGCAGCTGGCCACCTTCGTGGGCGTGGGCCTCACCGCCACCGCCGCCCATTTCGCGGCGCTGACGCTGCTGGTGGAAAACGGCCTCACCGGCCCGGTGGCGGGGTCCGGCGTCGGGTTCGTGGTGGGCGGGATCGTGTCCTACAGCCTCAACCGCCGCTTCACCTTCGAATCCACCCGTTCCCACGCCGGGGCGGTGCCGCGCTTCATGGTGGTGGCGGGGGTGGCCTTCGTGCTGAACGGCCTCATCATGGGCCTTCTGGTGCACGAGCTGGGGGTTTACTACCTTTTGGCCCAGTCCATCACCACCGGCATCACCATGCTGTGGACCTTCTCCGGCTATCGCGTGTGGGCCTTCGCCCACCGCACCGGCGCCCGGCAGGCCTGATACCAAAGGCCCGTGAGCTTTGCCCATGGGTCTTTGGCAAGCCCGCGCGGCGCTTGAGCGTCACCCACTTGGCACCCCAATTGGCACCGGTCGAAAACCGGGGCCGATGGTATGAGCAAAGCCGCCGAAACGCCCGCGCCCGCAGTTGGGGCGCAGGCGCCGTCCGGTCAGCGGGCGAACTCGATGCCCGCCCGCGTCTCCTCGATGGCCTTGTCCACCAGTTCGATGGCCCGTTCCCGATGACCACCCTTGTTGGGCTCGGCTTCCATCAGCGCGGCGCGGGCGTTCTGCAGGGCGCCCATGGCGCGCCACATGTTGGGCTGGTTGGCCAGCGCGCCCTGGATCAGGCCGGAAGAGGCGAGTGCCACCCCGGCACCAGCGGCGAAGGCGAGCAGCGCGATGCGCCGGGAAGAAGTCTTGTCGGCCATGGCAGGGGTCCTTCCGTGACGAGGCGTCGGATCGAAGAGCGACGCCTTCTATTACCAGTACCGGCGCGGATCGACTATCGGTAGGTTACCCAGAACACGCCAACTGTGGGGGCGGCGGAGCGCAGGGCCGGGTCGCTGGAGGCGATGGCCCTTTGACCCGAAAGCCGCGCCTGGGCCTGATCCGAAGCGGTCGCCGAAAGCGCCAGCTGGACGCCGAGGGTGCAGCCGCCGCCCAGATTGCCGAGCCGCCCGCCCCGCCAGTCCGCCACCACGCCACCGCCATTGCCGCCGAAGCCCTGGACCCGGAACGGCTTGCCGTTGGCCTTCTCCAGGTCGGCCAGCGTGGAGCCGATGGCGATGCCGTTCACGCTCCAGGCGGAGGATTCGGTGAAGGCCACCCGGCGCGGGCCCACCATGTCGATGGCGTCCTTCCAGGCGATCTCCAGGCTCAGCGCCGGATCGTTGGGCAGCACCACGAGGCCGGGCGAGGTGCTGCCGTCGGGGGAGATGACGTTGCCGGTCACCACATTGGCCTGGCCGAAATCGGCGGCGATGTTGATGGCGGTTGTGTTGGGCGCGAACGGACCGGCGCACTGGAACTGGCGCGGCCCGGCGGTGGGCCGTGGGATCGCCACCACCGTCTCCGAATAATCGCCGAACGCGTCGGACTGCTTCACCACGCCCGTACCCCAGCTGTCCGGATTGCCCTGGCAGGCCGTCAGGGCCAGAGCCGCAGCAAGGGCCGCAGCGGAGAAGATGCCGGGCGCGGCAGGACGGGCAAGGGGACGACGCTGGGCCATGACTGCCTTCTGGACGGGACGAGGAAGGGCTGGTCGTCCCCGGCCTGCCGCGGTGCCGCCGCGCAAAACGCCATGGAACGCCTCTGCCGAACGCCCTTCTTAGAGCGTTTTCGAGCCAAGGGGATACCCGCCGGCATGAAGAAAATGCCTCAACCCGCGCCTGCGGAGCATTTTCCGGGCGCTCCTGCGAAGGGAAAGGGGCGTGCGGGGACGGCGTGTCTCAACTCGATGCGAAACGCCGACGCTCCCTCACCCGCTTGCGGGGCAAGGGATCAGGGCAAGGGGGCAAGAACCGCCATCGGCACCGGCGGCGGCGAGGAAAGGCACCGACGCCCCCACCTCACTCCGCCAGTTCGCGCGTCAGGCAGCCCCACCAGTCCTCGACCTCGCGCAGGCTGGCCGGGGCGAGGCGGGCGAGATCGCCGACAAAGCCGTCCCACTGGTCGCGGACGGTGGGCGAAACCGAGGTGAGCACGCTGATTTCCGCCGCAACCGCCGCGTGGAAGGCGCTGGTGAGCCCGCGGCCCTCCGCCTCCTGCCGGCCGAACTTGGAGAGGATCACCACCGTGTCGGAGAGGTCGCCGCCCTCATCGAGGCGCGCGGCGATAGCCCGCTCCACACCCGCGGAGGCGGCCGCGAGCCCTGCCGGATCGAGGCTGCACCCGGACGCACCGGGGCCAAGATTCTGGTGCAGGCGATTGGCCTCGCCGGAGACGAGGTCCAGCAGCAGCACATCCTCGTGGGCGCAGCCGGGTGGCAGATGCTCCACCACGCCCAGGACGCGCACGCCGGACGCCCGCAGCCCTTCTGCCGCCTCGATCAGGAGGGACTGGATCTTCTCCCGGTCCGCCCCCTGCAAGGCGAGGATCATCGCCCGCTCAGCCGCCATCCCCAAATCCATTCCTGCGGTTCACCCCTGGCGGGACCTTATAGCACCGGCCGCGCCACCCGCGCCGCCGCCAAAGCTATATCACAATCAGCATAACACGACGCGCAGCGTGGGAAACGGGTCACATCTTCGCGCGGTGCGTCCCACCCCTGCCACGACATCCTATTATGCCCACGGCTTCGGGACTGTCAGCCGTGGATGTGAACCCTCGTGAAGCGCCTTTTGCCAACGTTCCTCTTGCCGACGCTGCTTTTGCCAGCCTTCGTTGCCCTGTCGCTCGCCGCCATGCCGGCGACGGCCGAGGCGGCGCACAAGCACGCCCATTCCAAAAAGAGCCATTCCCACACCGCCCAGCCCGAGAACGGCCAGCCGAAGCGGGACGCGGCGATGCTGCACGTGGATTTGCCCACCCGCATCGAGCAGCGCTGCAACGCCCGCGCCATGGGCACGGTGGGGCGCGAGCATGCCGACATGCAGCCCGAGGAAACCGTGGCCTATGCCTTCGCCGACCCCATGTTGGGTGACGCCTCCATCACCGCGCCGGGCGCCGCCATCCGCAGCCACGGGCACTGGTACCACCTCTCCTACACCTGCCACACCAGCGCCGACGGCATGGACGTGGACACCTTCAGCTACACCCTGGGCGAGGAAGTGCCCCGCGACGAATGGTCGGCGCACTCGCTGGTGCCGTAGGGTTTTCGGCCTTAAACGACCGCAACGTGTCCTCAGTGGATCGTTTCGGTATAGACGAACTTGGGCATGCGCCAGCCGAACCGCAGGGCAAGCATCCGCATCCCCAACCCGAACGCCATGACGCCGATGGTGAGGGGATCGTGTGGCAGATCCAGCGCCTTGCCCGCCATGTAAAGGCCGCCGGTGACGATGGACACGGTGCCGTAGAGTTCGGCCCGGAACAGCAACGGGACGTCCGCGCACAGCACGTCGCGCAGGACCCCACCGACGCAGCCGGTGATCATCCCGGCGGCGATCACCACCACCACCGGCATGTCGAGGCTCATGGCCACGTTGCAGCCGATGACGGTGAACACCACCAGTCCCACCGCATCGAGGAACAGGAAGACGTACCGCAGGTGGCGCATGTAGCGCGCCACCATGATGGTCGCCAGCGCCGCGCCGCAGGTGATGAGCAGGTATTCCGGATGCTGCACCCAGGACAGGGGATGCCGGCCCAGCAGCACGTCGCGCACCGAGCCGCCGCCGAGCGCCGTGACCGAGCCGAGCAGGCACACGCCCACCCAGTCCATCTCCCGCCGTCCCGCCGCCAGCGCGGCCGTCATCGCCTCCGCCACGATGGCGACGATGTAGAGCACCTTGAGAAGATCCGCCGTCTCCATACCCGCCTCCGCGCCCCACGATCCGCAGGGCGTAGCACGGGTGCCGCGGGACGGGCGAGCGGCGCGCCTTATCCCTTGCGCCGGCCGCCCTTCCTGTAGCCTTTGGTTCCGGGATCGGGGCGCGGGCCGGGGCGGAAGGTGTCTTCCGTGATCGGCACGGCGCGGTCGGAGCCGGGACCCATGTCGTCGAGGGAGGGCTTGTGGGCGCGGGTGACCGGCGCGGCATAGGCCGCCTGCTCCTCGCCCATGCCCTCCTCGTCGGCTCCCGCACGCGGCTTGCGGGCCACCCCGCGACCGCGCGGCAACAGCTTGCCGGCGTCTTCCTTGGGCGGCATGTTGGCCGCCTTGCCGTATTTGCGCGGCCCCCGGAAGCCGCCGGACTTGTCCTCCACCGCCTCCTGCCGGGCGAGGGGATCGTCCGCCACCGCAAGCTCGGTGGCCTCCAGCCGGCGGATCTCGTCGCGCAGGCGCGCGGCGGTCTCGAAGTCGAGGTCGGCGGCGGCGGCGCGCATGCGCTTCTCCAGGTCCGCCATCACCGCCTTGAGGTTGTGCCCGAAGGCCGCACCCTCCTCCGCCAGGCCCGCATCCACCTGCACGTGGTCGCGCTCGTAGACGGAATTGAGGATGTCGCCGATGGCCTTCTTCACGCTCTCCGGCGTGATGCCGTGCTCGATGTTGTAGGCCATCTGCTTCTCGCGCCGGCGGGAGGTCTCCGCCATGGCCCGCTCCATGGAGCCGGTGACCCGGTCGGCATAGAGGATGACGCGCCCGTCCACGTTGCGGGCGGCGCGGCCGATGGTCTGCACCAGGGAGGTCTCCGAGCGCAGGAAGCCCTCCTTGTCCGCATCCAGGATGGCGACCAGCCCGCATTCGGGGATGTCGAGGCCCTCGCGCAGCAGGTTGATGCCGATGAGCGCGTCGAATGCCCCGAGCCTGAGGTCGCGGATGATCTCGATGCGCTCGATGGTGTCGATATCGGAATGCATGTAGCGCACGCGGATACCGTGCTCGTGCAGATATTCGGTAAGGTCCTCGGCCATGCGCTTGGTGAGCACGGTGACCAACGTCCGGTAGCCCTGGGCCGCGAAGGCGCGCACCTCCCCCAGAAGATCGTCCACCTGGGTGCGGGCCGGACGCACCTCCACCGGCGGATCGATGAGGCCGGTGGGCCGGATCACCTGCTCCACGAACACGCCGCCGGTCTTCTCCATCTCCCAGGTGCCGGGGGTGGCGGAGACATGGACGGTCTGCGGCCGCATGGCCTCCCATTCCTCGAAGCGCAACGGGCGGTTGTCCATGCAGCTGGGCAGGCGGAAGCCGTATTCCGCCAGCGTCGCCTTGCGGCGGAAGTCGCCGCGATACATGGCGCCAATCTGCGGCACGGTCACATGGCTCTCGTCGATGAAGACGAGGGAATTGTCGGGCACGTACTCGAACAGGGTGGGCGGCGGCTCGCCGGGCTTCCTGCCGGTGAGCCAGCGCGAATAATTCTCGATGCCGGCGCAGCTTCCGGTCGCCTCCATCATCTCCAGGTCGTAGCGGGTGCGCTGCTCCAGCCGCTGCGCCTCCAAGAGGCGACCCATCTTGTACAACTCGTCGAGCCGCATCTTCAGCTCGGCCTTGATGCCGGTAATGGCCTGGATCAGGGTCGGGCGCGGGGTGACGTAATGGGAGGCGGCGTAGACACGCACGCTCTTCATGTCGCCGCTCTTGTGCCCGGTGAGCGGGTCGAACTCGGCGATGCTCTCCACCTCGTCGCCGAACAGGGAGACGCGCCAGGCGCGGTCCTCATAATGGGCGGGGAAGATCTCCACGCTGTCGCCGCGCACCCGGAAGGTGCCGCGGGCGAAATCCGACTGGATGCGTTTGTATTGCAGGGCCACGAGATCGGCGAGCAGGCCGCGCTGGTCGATGCGCTCGCCCACCTTGATGTCGAAGGTCATGGCCGAATAGGTCTCGACCGAGCCGATGCCGTAGATGCACGACACCGAGGCGACGATGATCACGTCGTCGCGCTCCAGCAGGGCGCGGGTCGCCGCATGGCGCATGCGGTCGATCTGCTCGTTGATGGACGATTCCTTCTCGATATAGGTATCGGTCCGGGGCACATAGGCTTCCGGCTGGTAATAATCGTAGTAGGAGACGAAATATTCCACCGCATTGTCGGGGAAAAAGCTCTTGAACTCGCCGTAGAGCTGGGCCGCCAGCGTTTTGTTGGGCGCGAGCACGATGGCGGGGCGCTGGAGCTGCTCGATCACCTTGGCCATGGTGAAGGTCTTGCCCGAGCCGGTGACGCCCAGCAGCACCTGGTCGCGCTCCCCGGCCTGCGCCTGCGCGCACAGCTCGGCGATGGCCTGCGGCTGGTCGCCGGCGGGCTCGAAATCGCTCTTCATGATGAAGCTGACGCCGCCCTCGGACTTCTCCGGGCGCGGCGGGCGATGGGGCACCCAGGTCTGGCCGTTGACCTCCGGCCGCCCGTTCTCGATGAGCTGCGACAACGCCTGCACCGTGGCGGAGGCCCCGGCGGACGCGAAATCGAGGTTCAGGTCCCCGGGTGCGAGACCGAGGGACTGTGCGAGTTCAGGATCAAGCGCCTGCTGGGGCGCCGGCTCGAAATGACGCTGGGAGCGCTCTCCGAGCTTACCGGGACGGGATGCTTTGGCCATGGGGGGAATATGGGCGGCGGCGGCGCTCCCGAAAAGCCCCGCCGTCGCTCCCGTGAGAAGATTAGCTGCGCGGAACGTTGCGCACGATCGGCACGAATGAGAAAACCAGCCCCTGCCCGGAGAAGCCCAGGTTGAGCGTCTGGGAGAAGGTGGCCTTGATCGCAGGCTCGACCTGATTGAGCTTCAGCGCCACCGATCCATCCGCCCCGATGGCCTGCTTCCGCTGGAAGACGATGTCACCCACATAGGTCGCCTTCACCTGATAGATGCCGAACGCGGCCTGACGCTGCAACGCCCGATAGCAGGCGCGCTTCTGGCTCATGCCTTCGAACACGGTCTGGGCCGCAGATTCGGAGATGGTGTATTTGGTGACCTTGGTCAGCTTGTATTCGTAATAATCGGACACGTTGCCCGACAGGCCCACGGAAATCAGTTTGGTCTGGATCCCGCTTAGCGAGGCCTGAAGGCGCGTGTCGTAGAGCAGGTTGATGTCGGCCACGATCTCCGGCTGAGGATTGGCCACACCGAAGATGGTGAGGTCCGGCTGGGCGTCGCACAACAGCTCAAGGGCGGTCGGCACCTCCAGATGTGTGGTCGGTGGCTCCTGAGCGTAATACAGCGAGCCGACGTAGATGCCACGCTGCGGCGGCACCAGTTCCCGCGCGCCGATCTCCAGCCTGCGACTCGTCGCGCAGCCAGCCAAAGCGAGGCAAAGGCCTGCGGTAACCCAGATTTTCCCCACCATGAAAGCCCCCCTGAATCACAACCCTAGATTTATAATTGTTCAATATACAATCATCGTCAATCGACTCCGCAAACAGGCAGGCAACCATCCGACGGATCGGTGCGTTTTACCCAAGCCTCGATCTTGACCGTCGCCGATCGGACTTGGGCAGGCATGGGCCGGTGGATTCCAGCGGACGAGATGCCAGATCTCGAGCCGCTGGCATTTCGCTTGCGCACGGTCTGGCTGGGAGCGATATCGATCGCACTCGAAGCAAGCTTCGTTCGGGCTTCGCGCGGAACGCGGGCGAGGCGCGGAACGGCACGTTCAACAACAGCACAGCAGAGCGTTTGAATGCCCTCCCTGACCACCCTCCTGCCGCCTCAGATCCTGCCCATCGTGATGCTCGTCGCCTCTAACGTCTTCATGACGTTCGCGTGGTACGGGCACCTCAAGCACAAGTCTTCGCCGCTCGTAATCGCGATCGTCGTGAGCTGGGGTATCGCTTTTTTCGAGTATTGCCTCGCCGTTCCGGCCAACCGCTTCGGGTCAGAGGTCTATTCCACGGCCCAGCTGAAGACCATGCAGGAGGTCATCACCCTCCTCGTCTTCGCCGGCTTCTCGGTGCTCTACCTGAAGGAGCCGCTGGGCTGGAACCACCTTGTGGGGTTCGCCTTCATCTCGGCCGGGGCCTTTTTCATCTTCCACAAATTCTGAGCGGGGACGGTCCCAGAATCACGACGGCGCCAGCGCCGCCAGCTCGGCAGCAAAGGCGTTGTGCCGCCGCACGGTCGCCGGCACGTCGATGGTGAGGAGGCGGCCGTCGCGCACCACCACGCGGCCGTTGATGACGCTCACGCTCACCTGCTGCGGCGCGCAGAACAGGAGCGCCGCCACCGGATCGTGCAGTGCCCCGGCGTAGGCCAGCGCCGACATGTCGAAGGCGACGAAATCCGCCGCCATGTCCGGGGCCAGCGCGCCGATGTCGGCTCGCCCCAGAACGCGCGCGCCGCCCAGCGTCGCCAGTTCCAGCGCCGTGCGCGCGCTCATGGCATCCGGCCCGCACGCCACGCGCTGGAGCAGCATGGCCTGGCGTGCCTCGGCCAGCAGATGGCCGCTGTCGTTGGAGGCCGAGCCGTCCACGCCGAGGCCCACCGGGATGCCTTCCGCGCGGAACCGCTTCACCGGCGCGATGCCCGAGGCAAGCCGCATGTTGGAACACGGGCAATGGGCGATGCCGGTGCCCGTGCGGGCGAACAAGGCGATGCCCGCCTCGTCCAGCTTCACGCAATGGGCGTGCCACACGTCCGGCCCCACCCAGCCCAGCTCGCGCACATATTCGGTGGGGCCCATGCCGAAGGTCCTGTGGGAGAAGGCGATATCCGAATCGTTCTCGGCGAGGTGCGTGTGCAGTGTCAGGCCGTTGGCGCGGGCGAGGCGGGCCGTGTCCCGCATCAGGTCGTGGCTCACGGTAAAGGGCGAGCAGGGCGCCAGCACCACCCGCAGCATGGAGAAGCGGGCGGGGTCGTGATAGGCGCCGATGAGACGCTCGGCGTCCTTCATCACGAAGCCCTCGTCCTCCACCACCCGGTCGGGAGGCAAGCCGCCCTTGCTCTCGCCCACGCTCATGGACCCGCGGGCGGCGTGGAAGCGCATGCCGATCTGCCGCGCGGCACGGATGGAATCATCGAGCTGCACCCCATTGGGATAGATGTAGAGATGGTCCGATGAGGTGGTGCAGCCGGAGAGGATCAGCTCCGCCATGGCGGTCAGGGTCGCCGTCTCCACCATCTCGCCGGTCAGCCCGGCCCACAGCGGATAAAGCGCGCGCAGCCAGTCGAACAGCTCGCCATCCTGCGCCGCCGGCACCGCGCGGGTCAGGCTCTGCACCATGTGGTGGTGGGTGTTGACGAGGCCGGGGATCACCACATGGCCGGCAAGATCGATGATCTCGTCCGCCTGCGCCGGCAGGTCGGCGGCGCGCCCCACCGCGACGATGCGCCCGTCTTCCGCATAGAGCCCGCCGCCCGGGATCTCCCGGCGCTCTCCATCCATGGTGACGAGGACGAGGGCGTTGCGGGCGAGCAGCGTCTGGGCCATGGGGTCTCCGCGGAACAGGGCGCCCGGCATGAGAAGCCAGACGCCATCGGCGACCCGATGTTAGGGGCGATGGGGACCCAATGGAATCCCGTCAGATGCCCTCATTTGGGCCCTCACTTGGCGGCGGCGGGCACCACGCGCAGGATCTCGCCGGTGTCGTCGGTGGCGAGCCACAGCGCCCCGTCCGGACCCTGCCGGACGTCGCGGATGCGCTTGCCGAGCGACAGCTGCTCCTCGCCGGTGACGGCGCCGTCGCGGACCTTCACCTCCACCAGCGCCTGCCCCGCCAGCGCGCCGACGAAGAGCTGGCCCTTGAAGGCGGGCAGCAGGTCGGCGGAATAGAAGGCGGCGCCGGAGGGCGCGATGGAGGGGTCCCAGTAGAACAGGGGCTGCTCCATCCCCTCCTTGCGCGTGCCGACGCCGATCTTGGCGCCGGAATAATGCCGGCCGTAGCTGATGACCGGCCAGCCGTAATTCTTGCCCGCCTCCGGCCGGTTCACCTCGTCGCCGCCGCGCGGGCCGTGCTCCACGGTCCACAGCCGGCCGGTGGCGGGCTCGATGACGCCGGCCTGCACGTTGCGATGGCCATAGCTGAAGATTTCCGGCCGCGCGCCGGGGCGATCTCGGAAGGGATTGTCCGCCGGGATCGAGCCGTCCGGCGCGATGCGCACCACCTTGCCCAGGGTGGTGGAGAGATCCTGGGCCTTGTCCATCAGGTCGAAGCGCTCGCCGAGCGTCACGAACAGCATGCCATCGGGCGCGAACACCAGGCGCGAGCCGAAATGGTTGCCGCCGGAATAGCCGGGCTGCTGGCGGAAAATCACCTGCAGGTCGCTCAGCCGGGTGAGGTCCTCCGAGAGGCGCCCGCGCGCCACGGAGGTGCCGGCGCCGTCCGGGCGTGGCTCGGCATAGCTCAGATAGATCAGGCGGTTGGTGGCGAAGGCGGGGTCCAGCGCCACGTCCAGCAAGCCGCCCTGCCCCCGCGCCGCCACCTGCGGCACCCCGGAAATGGGCGCGCCGAGTTTTCCGGCGGCATCGACCACGCGCAGCCGCCCCTCCCGCTCGGTGACGAGGAGGCGGCCATCGGGCAGGAAGGCCATGCTCCAGGGATGCTCCAGCCCCGAAGCGAAGGGCACGACGCGCACCTCTTCCCCGGCGAAGCGCCTCACGGCGCCGGCATCATCGGCCGCGAAGGCGAAGGCGCCGGCAACGAACAGGCCGAGCAGCGCAAGCGCGGCGATGGCGGTGCGGCTGCCGGGACGGGGAAAAGAGGAGCGCCGCCGGTGATCGCGCCGGGCGAGCACCGCAGCCACCTCACGCGGCAGGGTACGGAGACGGGGATCGGGGCGCAGTTGCATCGCCGGCTCAGCGCGGCCGGCGGGAGAACTCGGCATCACGGGCAACCCGTGACCTGGCACGGACGAGGCGTTGCGCGGCACGGCGGCCGACGAGCAGGACGCTGCCGGCCATGGCCAGGCCGAGCAGGACGCCGGAATAGTCGATCATGCCATTGACGATGAGCTGGCTGGCCGCTGCCGCGTGCTCCGCGCTCAGCACGAAAGCGACGGCGCCGATGGCGAGCATGAGGGCGAAGGTGAGGGCCGCCTGGGCGAGCGCGTCGCCCACCTTGTGGTCGCGCACCGCACGGGCCAGCAGTTCCGGATCAGCGGACGAGACGCCCGCGCCCGGACGATCAAGCCGCCCCAGGGTGAAGTGCCCAACTTCCATGTCACACCGTCCGGACATGATGATCTCGCTCAGTAGAACGCAACCAACCAACGTCGACGCCTGCGAATCAGTTCCGCCGACACAAGCGAGAGTGGAAAGGAATCGTGGCGCCACCGCGGCTTGGCCTTTGCACATCATGGCAAGATGATGTCGAGCGCTCACGGAACCGCGATCCATCCCCGCTATGCTTCCGCGACAGACGGCCGCCACTCCATGTCCACATGGCCGGGCTCCGCCGCCACCCGCTCCAGCCAGGCGCGCACGGCGGGGAAGCCGTTGAGCGAGAAGTCGCCCTCCTCGGCCACATGGGTGTGGGCATAGAGCGCCATGTCCGCGATGGTGAGGGCCTCGCCCACGAAGAAGCTCCGGCCGGCGAGATGGCGCTCCATCACCTTGAGGGCGGCGTAGCCCTCCTCCATCCAGCGGTCCACGTCGTGGGTGCGCAGGTCCCGGCCGCCCCGCACCTGCTTGAGCCAGAAGCGGGCTGCGGCGATGCCGGGCTCGTGGCTGTGCTGCTCGAAGAACATCCAGCGCAGTGTCTCCGCCCGGTCGAAGGCGTCGGCGGGCAGGAAGCGCGTGCCTTCCGCCAGATAGAAGAGGATGGCGTTTGATTCGGCGAGGAACCGTCCGTCGAGGTCCAGCAGCGGGACCCGGCCTTCGGGGTTGCGGGCGAGGAATTCCGGGGTGCGGTTCTCGCCGGCGAAGATGTCCACTTCCTCCAGGCGGAACGGGCGGGCAAGCTTCGCCAGCATGAGCCGGACCTTGTAGGAATTGCCCGAGGCCTGGGTGGAATAGAGCGTCAGCACCCGTCCCCTCCCCGAAGTCCAAGGCATCCCAATGGGATCGCCGCATGACGCGCACCGGCCGAGCTTGGCTGTTGCGCCTTCATGTGGCCCGTGGGTTGCGTTGCCGCAAGGGCCACGCCCGATCCATGGCAATTCATCACACCCGCGTGCCGCGATATTCAAGATCGTTGCTTGTTTGCGGGCGGCGGCTGAACTAGTGTCCGCGCCGCGTCGGCAGGAGCCGGCCGCAGATCCTGCCAAATGCCCAGCCCGCGCCGCCTTTGCCTCGTGCGGCCGGGCGCGTCCGGAGCCCAAAGGCCATGAGCCTCATCTCGTCCGCCCTGAAGCGCATCAAGCCCTCCCAGACCATCGCCATCTCCAACAAGGCGCGGGAGCTCAAGGCGGCCGGGCGGGACATCATCGCGCTCTCCGCCGGCGAGCCGGACTTCGACACCCCCGAGAACATCAAGGAAGCGGCCATCGCCGCCATCCGCCGGGGTGAGACCAAGTACACGGCCGTGGACGGCATCCCGGAGCTGAAGGCCGCCATCTGCCGCAAGTTCAAGCGCGAGAACGACCTCGACTACAAGCCCGCGCAGGTCACGGTGGGCACCGGCGGCAAGCAGGTGCTGTTCAACGCTCTGGTCGCGACGGTGGACGCCGGCGACGAGGTGCTGATCCCCGCCCCCTATTGGGTGAGCTATCCGGATATCGTGGAATTCTGCGGTGGCAAGCCGGTGCCGGTGATGACCACCATCGAGGACAACTTCAAGCTGCGTCCCGACGTGCTGGAAGCCGCCATCACCCCCAAGACCAAGTGGCTGATCTTCAACTCGCCCTCCAACCCCTCGGGCGCGGCCTATTCCTTCGACGAGCTGAAGGCCATAACCGACGTGCTGGTGAAGTATCCCCAGGTGTGGGTCCTCACCGACGACATGTACGAGCACCTGGTCTACGACGACTTCAAGTTCGTGACCCCGGCCCAGGTGGAGCCCAAGCTCTACAACCGCACGCTGACCATGAACGGCGTGTCGAAGGCCTATTGCATGACCGGCTGGCGCATCGGCTATGCGGCCGGTCCCGAGGCGCTCATCAAGGCCATGGGCACGCTGCAGTCCCAGTCCACCTCCAACCCCTCCTCCATCGCCCAGTGGGCGGCGCTGGAGGCGCTGGACGGGCCGCAGGACTTCATCGCCGCCAACAACGCCGTGTTCAAGGAGCGCCGCGACCTGGTGGTGTCCATGCTGAACCAGGCGAAGGGCCTTCACTGCCCCAAGCCCGAGGGCGCGTTCTACGTCTTCCCGTCCTGCGCCGGCACCATCGGCAAGACCACGCCCGGCGGCGTCACCATCTCCAACGACGAGGACTTCGCCACCCAGTTGCTGGAGGCGGAAGGCGTTGCCGTGGTGCATGGCTCGGCGTTCGGCCTGGGCCCGGCATTCCGGATTTCCTATGCCACCGCCACGACGGACCTTGAGGAAGCCTGCCGGCGCATCCAGCGCTTCTGCGGCTCCCTGAGCTGATCCGGGCACAGCGCCCGGAAAAAAGGAACTTGTGGCCCTTTGAAGCGTTGGCGCAGCAGTGAAGTCTGGGCTAAGGCTTCGCTGTCGTCGGGTGCAGGGATCAACCCGCCCGCTTCCCATAGGAGGAACGACATCATGAAGACTGTTTTCAAGGCCGGCCTCGCGGCTGCTGCCCTGCTCGTCGCCGGCGCCATGCCCGCTTCCGCCCAGTCTCGCGTCCAGGTGGGCACGCTGAGCTGCAACCTCGCGCCGAACGTGAGCTTCGTCCTCGGCTCCGTGCGTGAGATGAGCTGCTCCTTCCTGCCGTCCTCGCGCAGCGCCAAGGCCGGCACCTATCAGGGCGTGACCCGCCGCTTCGGCATCGACCTGGGCTTCAGCACCTCCGGCCGCATGGTGTGGGCCGTGTTCGCCCCCACCGCCGTGGTCGGTCGCGGCGCCCTGCGCGGCACCTATGTGGGCGCCTCCACCAACGCCTCGTTCGGCGTGGGCCTCGGCGCCAACGTGCTGGTGGGCGGTTCGTCCAACACCATCGCGCTGCAGCCGCTCTCCGTCGAAGGCCAGACCGGCGTCAACCTCGCCCTCGGCGTGTCCGACCTGACCCTGCGCTGATTCGGCCGTGCCTGCGGCGGAGTAGCTCCAGAGGCTGATTCCGCAGCGGCACTCATGCTGCCTCAGTCTCGTTCACTGCGCCCCCGGCCGATGGTCGGGGGCGCATGTGTTTTCAAGGCGCCCCAACGCCTTCAGAGCGGATGGCAGCGTGAGGGCGGACGTCGCCGACCTCCCGCTGGCGCTGCGGCCAGCCATGTTTCCCCAGACCTTCCGCCAAGGGTGCCGTCCTTTTTGGCCGCGCCTGCTCCGCTTCATGAAAAAGCCGGATCTTGGGTGCCAGAATCACCTTTGCTCGGATCGTGCAGGCGGTCTGATGCGTCGGCCTTGTTGCGGGGGTCCGGAATGTCCCACTTATTCGCCCGGCTGTTGATCCCGGGCGCTGTTGCCGTTGCCTCTGTCGCTGTCTCAGCTGGTGCCTTGGCCGGCGCCACCATGCCCCAGGTCTCCGCCGGGCTGCTGGAATGCCGGGGCGAATTCGCCACCGGCTACGGCTTCGGTTCGTCCCGGAAGGTGCGCTGCGAGTTTCGCCCCTCCATGGGGATGAACCATTATTATGCCGGCACCCTCGATCGGGTGGGCCTCGATTTCGGCATTTCCGACCAGGCCAGCATGCTGTGGGCGGTGCTCGCCACCTCGCCGCAGGTGGCGGTGGGGGCGCTGGCCGGCACCTATGTGGGCCTGTCCACCGGCTTCTCCCTGGGTCCGGGCTTCTCGGCCAACATGCTGGCCTCGCAGGATGCCACCCGGCAGGTGACGCTGCAGCCCATCAGCGTCTCCTCCGACAGCGGCCTCAGCGTTTCCATCACCGGCGCGACCCTGACGCTCGCCCCTTCGGGCCCCACCCCGCAATAGCGCGGGATGGGGACTAACCCACGTCAAAACCAGATCTTTTCCGCCTCGCGGCCGGCATAGAGGCCGGCGACGTATTCGCCGTAGCCGTTGAACAGCTCGGTGGGACGGCGGTTGCCGGTGGCGATGTCTTCCTCGCTCGCCTGGCTCCAGCGTGGATGCGGCACCTTGGGGTTCACATTGGCCCAGAAGCCGTACTCGGCGCCCTGGACCTCCTCCCAAAAGCTCAGGGGCTGCTTGTCCGTGAAGGAGAAGCGCACGATGCCCTTGATGGATTTAAATCCATATTTCCAAGGCGTTACCAGACGCAGCGGGGCACCGAACTGGCCCGGCGCCGGCTTGCCGTAGACGCCGGTGACGAGGAAGGCCAGATCGTTGGTGGCCTCGGCCAGGGTCAGGCCCTCCACATAGGGCCACGGATAGCGGAAATCTCTTTGATTTGACGCGACTTTCGGGTTCAGGAACGTCTCCATCCGCACATATTTCGCGCCCGCCTTGGGACCTGCCAGCGCCACCAGGTCCTTCATGGGAAAGCCGGTCCACGGCACGGCCATGGACCAGGCCTCCACGCAACGGTGGCGGTAGAGCCGCTCCTCCAGCTGCACCTTCTTCAGCAGGTCGTCGATGCCCAGCTCCTGGGGGTTGTCCACCAGCCCGTCGATCTTCACCAGCCATGGCCGGCGCTCGAAGCGGCTCATGGAGGGGGCCACGTTCTTGCCGTAGCTGAACTCGTAATAATTGTTGACGGTGCTGGACTTAGCCTCGGGCGTCACCGGCCGGTCCAGGGTGTAGCGCGGGTTCTGGCGGGCCGGGTAGAGGCCCGCGGACGGGTCCGGCAGATCGCCGACGCGCTGGGCCGCCGCCGGGCCCGCAAGGCTGGCCGCCGCCAGCATGGCGCCGGCACCCATCAGCTCCCGACGGGAAAGGTAGATGCCCTCCGGCGTCGCCGCTGATTCGGGAATTTCCCAGCCCCGCCTGCGTCGAATATGCATGCTGTGTCCTCCAATGGCGGCGGAGGATCGCGGCGGCGCCGCCTCGGGGCAATTCAAACGGGCGTGTTCTCGATCACCGTTTCGGGTTCAAGAGGTTCGCCGACATCGGCGCGTTCAAGTTCGGATTTAAGCCTCCACCCCGCCGCGCCGCTCCGGCTCAGCGAAGCCCTCCGGCGCGTCGCCGGCCTCGAAGGGGGTCTCCACCTCCACGAAGGTATCCGGGTAAAATCCGTTGAAGCGGGTGCGCAGGGACAGGGAATAGGCGCCGATGTGGCCGATCTCGATCCAGTCGCCGGTGTCCACGCTCTCGGGCAGGTAGAAGGGGCGCGAGAGCACGTCCACGCTGTCGCAGGTGGCGCCATAGATGCGGAACGGCTCGATGCGCCCGCCCGCCTGCGCCCCCTGCGCTCCCCGCCCCGGCCGGCGGCGGCGGGCGGAATCCGGGATATGCCGCACCGGCAGGAGGATCTTGCCCGTCCACGAATCCGACAGGGAGGACCAGATCCCGTCATTGATATAGAGCCGCTGCCCCTTCTTCAGCAGCACCCGCACGATGACCGAGAAGGCGCGCGCCACGATCACCCGCCCCGGCTCGGCCACCAGCGGGGTGCCGGCAAAGCCGTTGCGCTCCACCGCGCCCATGAGGCCTGAGATGATCTGGTCCAGCGGCGGCATGGGTGGCGCCGGGCGACGCGGGTTCCGGGCATAGGTCGCGGGAAAGCCGCCGCCCACGTCGAGGGCGACGATGGGCACCCCCGCCGCCGCCCGCACCTCCGCCGCCACCGCCACCGCGCGGGCATAGGTGTCCGGGTCCTCCACCTGGCTGCCCACGTGGAAGCACAGGCCGCACTTGATGCCGATGCCGTGGATGCGCTGGAGCAGTTCCGCCGCATGGCCCGGCGCCGCGCCGAATTTCTTGGACAGCTCGTAGGCCGCATCCCCCTTGGAGGCGATGCGCACGAACAGGGTGAGGTCTTCCGGGTCGAGGTCCAGCGCGCGCACGATGCGCACGATCTTCGCCACCTCGTCCTCATGGTCGAGGGCGGTGGCCCGGATGCGGTAGTGCTCCAGCGCGAGGCGGATGTCGGACTGGGCCTTCACCGGATGCATGTAGAGCAGCTCCGCCCCGGGCGCTGCGGCACGGGCGGCGGCGAACTCGGCGGGGCTGGCCACGTCGAAGGCGGCAATGCCGGCTTTGGCCAGCACGTCCAGCACCATGGGCTCGCCATTGGTCTTCACCGCATAGGCGGTCTTGCCGGGGAAGGCCTCAACGAAGGCCCTGGCGTCGGCGGCCAGCACCTGGGGGCGGAAGCAATAGACCGGCTGGTCCGGCCGCAGCTCCAGCGCCGCCTCCCGGCCGGAGGCGAAGCGGGGCGTCGCGACGGCGGCGGTAGCTGTGGGTGGAAGCGCGCTGGCGAAGCGGGACTGCGACATGAACCCTCCCGGTCGGCCGACGGATGGTGAGTCGGATATCAAGCATGCCGCGCTTTTCCGGCGAGAGCACGACGGGACATCCGCGTTAATTTTCTCGCAAGGTGTTGCCGCCGTGTCCTTGACCGGGCGAAAGCGCCGCCGCATCGTCCCCCGTCAAGTTCGCCCGACACGGGCGGGGGGCCTGAAGTGGAGTGGACCATGGTTATTCGGGCGCGGAGCGCAGCGGCGAAGGCGAAGCGCGCGATGTCCCTCGCGACGGTATCGCACGCAGTGAAGGCTGCGGCGGTCGTGGCAGGGCTTGCGCTCGTGTCCATGGGTGGTGCCTCGGGTGCCAAGGCGGCGAACCTGCTTGAGCTGAATTTCTGGCTCTCCGGCCCCAATTATTCCGGCGTGGTGCCCGCCTGCGAGGACCAGCAGGCCCTCGACCTCATCGCCAGCCGATTCGCCGAGACCGAGCGGCGGTTCTGGGCCTCCGAGCTGACCATCACCGGCTTTGAGAAGGTCCACGAGATCGCGTTCCGCCCGTGGGGTCCGGAATACCAGCCGCGCCGCTTCTGCAAGGGCACGGTCTTCACCACCGACGCCCGCAAGCGCGCCATCTATTATTCCATCATCGAGGACGGCGGCTTCATCGGCGCCAGCTGGGGTGTGGACTGGTGCGTGGTCGGCCTCGACCGCAATTATGCCTATGCCCCGTCCTGCAAGATGGCGGGTCCGTGAGGCGCGCCCTCGCAGCCTTCGCCCTGTTCGCTGGCCTGCTCGTCACGGCTCTTCTCGTCGCGGCCTTGCCGGCGGCGGCGCAGGGGCATGAGCCCGGCCGGTTCGACTTCTACGTGCTGTCCCTGTCCTGGTCGCCCACCTATTGCGAGGACAAGGGCCCCAAGGCGGCCAACGAGCCCCAGTGCAACCTCACCCGTCCCTACGCCTTCGTGGTGCACGGCCTGTGGCCGCAATATGAGCGTGGCTTTCCGCAGGACTGCCAGCGCCCGCCGCCCTACGTGCCCAACCCGCTGGTGAGGAGCATGCTGGACGTGATGCCGAGCCGGGGGCTCGTCATCTATGAGTGGAAGAAGCACGGCACCTGCTCGGGCCTCTCGCCCCAGGCCTATTTCGACCTCATGCGCGCGGCGCGGGACAAGGTGGCCATCCCCGCCGAGTTCACCCGGCTCGACGACTATCGCATGGTGTCGCCGTCGGACGTGGAAAGCGCCTTCCGTGCTGCCAACCCCGGCCTGTCGCCGGACATGTTCTCGGTGCAGTGCGACCGGCGCCGGCTCACGGAAGTGCGCATCTGCCTCAGCCAGGATCTCGCCTTCCGCGCCTGCCCCGACGTGGACCGCCGCGCCTGCCGCCTGTCGCGCATGGTGATGCCGCCCGTGCGCGGCGGTCGGTGAGGCGAGACAGGCCGATAAAGCCATGAATTACCGTCATTCGTTCCATGCGGGGAACCCCGCCGACGTGATGAAGCACGCCGCCCTTGCCCGCGTGCTCGCCTATCTCAACAAGAAGGAAAACGCCTACCGGGTGCTCGACACCCACGCGGGGGCGGGCCTCTACGATCTCGACGGCGCCAATGCCCAGCGCACGCTGGAGGCCGATGCCGGCATCGAGGCGGTGCTGGCCGCCGACCTCGCCGGCACCCTGCCCAAGCCCGCCGCCGCCCTGCTCGCGCCCTATCTCGATGCGGTGCGCGCCACCCGCGCCGGTGGCCGCAGGCTTTATCCCGGCTCCCCGGCGCTGGCGCTGGCCCTGTCGCGGCCGCAGGACCGCTTCCTGTTCTGCGAGACACACAAAGAAGAGCGGGCCAAGCTGGAAAAGCGCGTGGGCGAGGATCACCGGGTGAAGATCCTGCCCCAGGACGGCTGGCAGGGCATCACCGCCCATCTGCCGCCGCGCGAGCGGCGCGGCCTGGTTCTGGTGGACCCGCCGTTCGAGGAGCCGGGCGAGTTCCAGCGCCTGGTGGCGGGGCTGGAGGCCGCTTATCAGCGCTTCGCCACCGGCATCATCATGCTGTGGTATCCCATCAAGGACCTCAAGGCCGTGGATGCCTTCCGCCGCGACGTGGCCCGCCTCGGCCTGCCCAAGACGCTGCGGGTGGAGCTGGATTTCGCCACCGTGCGCAGCCTCGACACCCTGTCGGGCTCCGGGCTCATCATCGTCAATCCACCGTTCACGCTGGCGGATGAGATGCGCACGATCCTCAACGCCCTCGCCCCGCTGCTGGCCCGCGACGGACAGGGCCGCGCCCGCGTCTCCTGGCTGACGACGGGCGGGTGATCCATTCCCGCGGTTGATGAGTTGCGCCGGCGTTTTGACTTCCGGCGCGGCGGCGCGCGCGCTATCTGGAAGGTCCTTCCTCAGCCTCGGACCCACCCCATGCTGCTGCGCTTTTCCCCGACCTCGCCGTTCGTGCGCAAGGTGCGCGTCGCCGCCGCGATCCTCGGCCAGACGCTCGAGATCGAGCCCGCCGACACGCTGGACCCCAACGATACCCTGCGCAGCCAGAACCCCCTCGGCAAGGTGCCGGCGCTGCTCGCAGACGATGGGCAGGTGCTGTTCGATTCCTCCGTGATCCTCGCCTATCTCGACATGCTCGCCGGCGGCGGCCGCATCCTGCCTTCCGACCCCAAGGCGCGCATCGCCGCCCTGCGCAAGGAAGCGCTGGCGGACGGCATGATGGATGCCGGCATCCTGCAACTCTATGAGGCCCGCTTCCGTCCGGCGGAGAAGCACGAGCCCAAGTGGCTGGAGCATCAGGATGGCAAGCGGACCCGCGCCCTCGACGCCTTCGAGGCCGATGCCGCCCCGTTCGACGGCACCATCACGGTGGGCGACATCGCGCTTGGCTGCGCGCTGGGCTGGTTCGATTTCCGCTTCGAGGGCAAGTGGCGGGCGGATCGTCCCAAGCTCGTCGCCTGGTACGAGGCCTTCGCCGCCGCCTGCCCCCACTTCGCGCAGAGCAAGCCGGCGGCCTGAGGGCCATTCGCGGCATCATGCCCCGGGATGCCGGGGCATGACGCACGTCCAGAGCACGCGCCGGGCAGATTGATTCAATCTGCCCGGAACGCGCTTGAGGTCACTCCACGATGTAGACCACCTTGCGGGTGCGCGGATCCACGATCACCCGGCGGTCGTTGACCACGGAATACTCATACTCGTTATTGCTCGGGATTTCGTAGAGCACCACGTTGGGCGGCAGCGGCTCGCCCACCACCACCTCGCGCTCCAGGCGGACCGAGGCGCGGCGCTCCTTCATCACATAGGTGCGCACCTCCTGGGGCGGCTCGGCGGCCGCGCCGACGGTGGCGCCGACCGCGCCGCCCACCACCGCGCCCACGGGTCCACCCACCACGGCGCCCACGGCCGCACCCCCGATCGCACCCGTCGCGGTGGATGCCTGTGCGAAGGCGGCGGCGGGGGCGAGAAGGCCGAGCACGAACGATCCGATGATAATCTTGTTGCGCATGTTACCTCTCCTGCTGCGTTCTGGTCGCAGCAGAAACAGGCTTCCACGCGCTTTCGTTCCAAACGCCTGAGATTTTAAGCGATGGCGGTAAATCCAGAAAGTCGCGGCGGCGGGGAACGACTTTACCTGTTGTCACGCCCACCACCGCGAAACTGACTTCTGTCCTTGGGCCTGATCAAGCCGAAGCTTGGGCCGGGCGCGCCGGTACACGCGGAACCGGAACCATCATGCCGCGTTTATGCAGTTCCGCGTAGGTGAGATCCAGCACCCGCCAGGTGATGGCCACCAGTTCGTCCGCTTCCTCGTGGGACAAGGTGAAGGGCGGGGCGAGGATCATGCCGTCGCGCACCGCGCGCATCACCAGCCCCTCGCGGAACGAGAAATCACGGCAGATCAGGCCCACCGTGCCCTCTTCCGCTGCGAACGCCGCGCGCGTGGCCTTTTGCGGCGTCAGCTCCAGCGCGCCGATGAGGCCCACCATGCGCGCCTCGCCCACCAGCGGATGCTCGGCCAGCTTCAGCCAGCGCTCCTGCAGGTAGGGCCCGATATCGGTGCGCACCCGCTCCACCAGCTTTTCCTCGTGCATGATCCTGAGGTTGGCGAGAGCCGCCGCGCAGCCGCCGGGATGGCCCGAATAGGTGAAGCCGTGGTTGAAGTCACCACCATGCTCGATGAAGCCTTCCGCCACCCTGTCGCCCACGATGACGCCGCCGAGGGGGAAATATCCGGAGGTGATGCCCTTGGCGAAGGTGATGAGGTCCGGCTTCACCCCCATGAAATCGGCGCCGAACCACCGCCCGGTGCGGCCGAAACCGCAGATGACCTCGTCGCACACCAGAAGAACATCACGCTCGCGGCAGATCTTCTCCACCTCCGGCCAGTAGTTCGCCGGCGGAATGATGACGCCGCCCGCCCCCTGGATCGGCTCACCGATGAAGGCGGCCACGTTCTCCGGCCCCGCCTCGTCGATGGCCCGGGCCACCTCGCGGGCGGCGTAGAGGCCGAACTCCTCGCGGCCCATCTCACCGCCCTCGGCCCACCAATAGGGCTGCGCCACATGGATGATGCCGGGAATGGGCAGGCCGCCCTGGGCATGCATGGGCTTCATGCCGCCCAGCGAGGCCCCGCCCAGGGTGGAGCCGTGATAGCCGTTGCGCCGCGAGATGAAGATGGACTTCTCCGGCTTGCCCATGGCCGCCCAGTAGTGGCGCACCATGCGCAGCACCGTATCCACCGCCTCCGACCCGCCGGAGGTGAAGAACACATGGTTCATGTGCGCGGGCGCCACGTCCGAGATGGCGGCCGCCAGCTCCGCCGCGCCGGGATGGGTGGTCTTGAAGAAGGTGTTGTAATAATCGAGCTGGTGGAGCTGGTTGGCGATGGCATCCACGATGGCGCGCCGCCCGTGTCCCACCTGCGAGCACCACAGGCCCGACATGCCGTCGAGGATCCTATTGCCCTCGCTGTCGAACACATAGACCCCTTCCGCCCGCGTGATGACCCGGACCCCCTCGGCGTTCAGCGCCTTGGTATCGGAGAAGGGGTGGAGGTGGTGCGCCGCATCCAGCGCGCGCCAGTGAGCCGTCGAGTTCGAGAGGGGGGCGGATGTCACGATGGGCTGCTCCGATGAGGACCACGCAAGGACTGTGTGGAAAGTCATATCGCGAAAGCGCGGCCGCGCCCATATGTGCTGGTGCATGTCCTGCTCGGCATGGGCAAGGATGGAGCAAGGACGGGGCAAGGCGACGACGCCGAGGGAGGGCGCGGATGGAACCGGATTTCTGGCACGCACGGTGGCAGGGCAAGCAGATCCCCTTTCACGAGGGCAAGGCCAATGCCTTCCTGGTGAAGCATTTTTCCCGCCTTCCCGTGGCGCCGGGCGCGCGCGTGTTCGTGCCCTTGTGCGGCAAGACGCGGGACATCGCCTGGCTGCTCGGGCAGGGCCTGCGGGTGGCCGGCGCGGAGCTGAGCCGCATCGCGGTGGAGGAATTGTTCGCGGAACTGGCCGTTGTGCCTGAGGTGACGACGGAAGGCGCGCTCACGCGCTTCAGCGCCCCCGGCCTCGACATCCTGCAAGGCGACATTTTCGCGCTCACCCGCGACACCCTCGGCCCGGTGGATGCGGTGTGGGACCGCGCCGCCCTTGTGGCCCTGCCGAAAGAC
Organism: Xanthobacter oligotrophicus; assembly: GCF_008364685.1. Taxonomy (GTDB): domain Bacteria; phylum Pseudomonadota; class Alphaproteobacteria; order Rhizobiales; family Xanthobacteraceae; genus Xanthobacter; species Xanthobacter oligotrophicus. Next base: position 16,081 of record NZ_VTTL01000012.1, on the reverse strand, counting down.
ATGCGCGCCCGCTACGCCCCGCACCTCGTGGCCCTGACGGACGCCGCCCCGCAATTGCTTGTCTGCTTCGAGTATGACCAGTCCCTGCTGGCGGGCCCACCCTTCAGCGTCCCGCCGGAAGAGACCCGCACGCTCTATGGCGCCGACTACATGGTGGCGGAGATCGAGGCGGCGCCGGTGCCCGGCGGCCTCAAGGGCCAGTGCGAGGCAGTGGAGCATGTCTTTCTGCTGGAGCGGGTTTGAAGGGGCGGCGCCCCGGCCGACGGAAACGGAGCGCAGCGCAGTTGAAGGAGAGCCGGGGCCCAGCGCAAGGCTGCGCCGAAGGCGGCTCTTTCCCGCAGCATCCTTGGCTTTTGCCTGCTGCGCAGAAGTCTTGCGCTGGGCCCCGGATCGGCGCTCCACCTGCAGTGTCGCTGGTCCGGGGAACGGCGGGCGTGGGAAGCAGCCCCTAAAGCCGCGTCCAAACCGTCTTCAGATCGCAATATTTATCCAGCGCGTGCAGGGACTTGTCGCGCCCGAAGCCGGATTGCTTCACGCCGCCGAAGGGGGTGGTGATATCGTCGGCGTCGAAGCAGTTCACATAGACGATGCCGGCCTTGAAGCGCCGCGCGATCCTGTGCGCGGCGGCAAGATCGCCGCTCCAGACCGCCGCGCCGAGGCCGTAGACGGTGCCGTTGGCGATGCTCACCGCCTCCTCCAGCCCGTCGAAGCCGATCACCGAGAGCACCGGGCCGAAGATCTCCTTCTGCGCCAGCGCGGATGCGGGCGAAACGCCGTCGAACACGGTGGGCGCCACGAAGGCGCCGCCGGTGTCCTGCCGCACCGCCGTGCCGCCGGTGACCAGCCGCGCGCCGGAGGCGACGCCCTCCTCGATGGCGGCAAGAATGCGCCCCTGATGCTCGACGCTCACCACCGCGCCGGCGCGGGCCGCGGGGTCCTGCGGATCGCCCGGCATCCAGCGCGGGGCCAGCGCCGCCACGCGGGCGACAAGCTCTTCGCGGATGCGGTTGTCCACCAGCAGCCGCGAGGCCGCCGTGCACATCTCGCCCTGGTTGAAGAAGATGCCGGAGGCCACCGCTTGCGCCACCTCGTCGAGGTCGGCCACGTCGTGGGCCACCACGAAGGCGGTCTTGCCGCCCAGCTCGAGGAACACGCGCTTCAGGTTGCTGTCGGAGGAATAGCGCAGGAAATAGCGCCCCACCTCGGTGGAGCCGGTGAAGGCGATGGCGTCCACGTCCATGTGCAGGCCCAGCGCCTTGCCCGCCTCCACGCCAAGGCCCGGCACCACGTTAAACACCCCCGCCGGCACCCCCGCCTCCAGCGCCAGCTCGCCGAGGCGCAGCGCCGTGAGGGGGCTTTCCTCCGCCGGCTTCAGCACCACGGAATTGCCCATGGCCAGCGCCGGGGCCACCTTCCAGGCGGCCATGATCATGGGGAAGTTCCACGGCGTCACGCAGCCCACCACGCCCAGCGGCTCGCGCAGCACCAAAGCGAGATTATCGGCGGTGGTCGGCGCCACCTCGCCATAGACCTTGTCGCAGCACTCCCCGTAATAGGCGAAGCAGTCCGCCGCCGCGCGCACGTCGATAGAGCGGGCATCGGCGATGGGCTTGCCCATGTTGAGGGTTTCGGTGAGCGCCAGTTCGTCGCGATGGGCTCGGATCAGCTCGGCGAAGCGCTGGAGGATGCGCTTGCGCTCCACCGGCCGCAGCCCCGCCCAGCGGCGATCCTCGAAGGCGGCGCGGGCGGCCTTCACCGCGCGGTCCACATCGGCACTGTCGCACGCCGCCACCTGCGCGAGGACCTTGCCGGTGGCCGGATTGACGGCATCGAAGGTGCGCCCGGATGCTGCCGGCGCGAACACGCCGTCGATGAGCGCCTGCGTGCGGAAGGAAGGGTAATGTTCCGCCGTCCGTTCCGCCGCCGCCATGATGCGCTCCTCGACTTCTTGGGCGAGCAACCTCGCGCGGCGCTCGGGGGGCCGTCAAGATGGGGGGCGGGAGAGGCACCCGCCTGCCGCATTCTTGATAATAGTTATTGGCGTGCCTAATCTTCCCGGCGAAAGGAGCCTGCCATGCCCATCAGCGCCGATCTCGGCAAGCAGCTGGAAGCCTATGTGGCGAAGCTCGTGGCCACCGGACGCTACCACTCCAAGAGCGAGGTCCTGCGCGAGGGCGTCCGCCTCATCCAGGAGCGGGAGACCCGGCTCGAAACCCTCGACGCCGCCCTTGCCAGGGGCCTCGCCGATGCCGATGCCGGCCGCACCCGGCCAGCGGAGGATGTGTTCCGGCGCCTCGAAGGCAAGTATCGCCGTCGCGCGCCCGGCGAGGCGGAATGAGGCTCGTCTTCACCGCGGCCGCCGAGGACGACCTTGAAGGGATCGGCGACCACATCGCCATGGACAGCCCGGAGCGTGCGCTGTCGTTCGTTCACGAGATTGCGGCCCATGCCATGCGCCTGCTGAACATGCCAAAGGCGCACCCGCTGATCCCGCGATACGAGGCTACCGGGATCCGGCGCTGTGTCCACGGGCGCTATCTCATCTTCTACCGGGTGGACGCGGACGCCGTCGTGATCCTGCGCATCCTGCACGGGGCCATGGACTACGAGCCGCTGCTGTTTCCGGAGTAACCCCTTACCCCTCGCCCTGGGCCTCGCCGTCCTCTTCCTCTTCCGGGCGGCCGGGGATGGCGTAGGAGCCGGAGAGCCAGCGGTGCAGGTCCACGTCGGCGCAGCGCTTGGAGCAGAAGGGGTGGAAGCGCTCCGCCGAGGGCTTGGAGCAGATCGGGCACGGCTTGGACGAATAGGTGGAGGCGGAAGGGGTGCTGGCGGCTGCGTCGGGTGCGCCTGTGTCCGGGGCGGCAGTCTTTTGAGAGGCGGCCTTTTTGGGCAGGGCGGTTTTGGCCGGCCCGCTCTTCGCCTTCCCTGCCCCGGCCTTCCCACCCTTGGGCTTGTCGTCGCCGTCCTTGCCCGCGCTCATGCCGCGCGCTCCACCCAGCCGGCACGCACGTCATAGCCCTGGCCGGACAACAGGCCGATGGCTTCCGAGAGGGGCAGGCCCACCACATTGCTGTAGGAGCCCACCAGCTTCACCACGAACGAGCCGGCGATGCCCTGGATGGCGTAGCCGCCGGCCTTGCCCCGCCATTCACCGCAGGCGAGGTAATCGGTGATCTCGTCCCGCGACAGGCGCTTGAAGCGCACCCGGCTTTCCACCAGCCGTGTGTGGGCGCGGCCCTTCAGATCCACCAGGCACACCCCGGTATAGACCCGATGGGTGCGGCCCGACAGCAGGCGCAGGCAGGCCTCCGCCTCATCCTCAAGGTCGGGCTTGGGCAGGATGCGCCGGCCCACCGCCACCACCGTGTCGGCGGACAGCACCAGCGCGTTCATCTCGGCGTCCTTCGCGCGCTGGGCCACTAGCTTGCCCTTGGCTTCCGACAGGCGCTGGGCGAGCCGGCGCGGCAGCTCGCCACGCTCGGGGGTCTCGTCCACGTCGGCGGGCATGAGCAGGTCCGGCTCGATGCCCGCCTGATTGAGCAGCGCCAGCCGGCGGGGCGAGCCTGAAGCAAGCACGAGCTTCACCTGATCGGTCACGGAACACACCTTTCGAGCCAGCCAGAGCCGGATCCGCCAGGGCTTCGACAGCCCCGGCGGCAAATCCGCCTCGAAACGCAAAGAGGGAGCGCGGGCGGCGCCTCACGCTCATCTACCGGAAAGGCGCTGCCGTGTGAACGGGGCGCGGCCGCCGTGCCCCGGATATGCGTGTTGGGGTACGCATCTTGCTTCGCCGGGCGCGAACGGGGCGCGCGGCATGAAAACCTTCCTCGACTGGTCGGCTTACGACACATATGGCATCGGCGACGCCTATTCCGGCATTCCCGCCACCGGCGGGAACTACGCGAAAGCGGTGGCCGTGTGCATGCACAGCCGCGATTGTCGCAATACCGGCAAGGGCGTCATGTGCCCGAGCTACCGCATCACCGGCGACAAGGACCATTCCACCGAAGCCCGCGTCGCCGCCTTCAAGGCCGCGCTGAACGACGGCACCGACGCCAACTCCTTCGCCGATCCAAGGCTCGACGCGGCCATGGACCTGTGCGTGTCCTGCAAGGCCTGCAAGAAGGAATGCCCCAGCGCCGTGGACATGACGCTGATCAAGACCGAGTACCTCGCCCAGCGCCACGAGATCAAAGGCGTGCCCCGGCGCACCCGGCTGTTCGGCGGGGTGCCGGAATGGACCGGCCGCCACCGCCGCCTGCTGCGCCTCGCCATCATGCTGCGCAACCGCTCGCGCCTGCTGACCCGGGCCGCCGAAAAGCTGCTGGGCATCAGCGCCCGCCGCGCCATCCCCGAGCCGGCGGCCCGGCCCTATGCGCCGCCCGCCGCCGTGCCCACGCAGGCCCCGGCCCCACGCGGCGAGGTGATCCTGTTCGTGGACACCTTCTGCCACCATTTCGAGCCGGAGGTGGCTGAGGCCGCCCATGCGGTGCTGACCCACGCCGGCTACGCCGTGCGCATCGCCAAGCCCGATCCCGCCGACGCCGAGCCCGGCCGGCCCCTGTGCTGCGGCCGCACGTATCTCACCACCGGCATGGTGGAGAAGGCGCGCGGCGAGGGCCTGCGCGTGCTCGCGGCCTTCCGCAAAGAGATCGCGGCGCAGACGCCGATCATCGGGCTGGAACCCTCATGCCTGCTCTCCCTGCGCGACGAGCTCTACAGCCTCGGCCTCGGGCCGGAGGTGGGGGCGCTGGGCAAGCAATTGTTCCTGCTGGAGGAGTTCCTCGCCCGTGAGCACCAGAACAAGGGCCTGCGCATGCGGCTGAAGCCCCTGCCCGGCCCAAAGGCGGTGCTGCGCGGCCACTGCCACCAGAAGGCGTTCGGGGTGATGAAGGCGACGCGCAAGGTGCTCGGCTTCATCCCCGGCTTCTCCTACGACGTGGTGGAGACCAGTTGCTGCGGCATGGCCGGCAGCTTCGGGCTGGAGGCGGAGCATTACGACGCCTCCATGCAGATGGCGGAACTCGCCTTGCTGCCCGCCATGCGCGCGGCGCCACAGGATGCCCCGCTCATCGCCAACGGCTTTTCCTGCCGCCACCAGATCGAGCACGGCTCCGGCCGCAAGGCCCGCCACATCGCCCTGCTTTTGCGGGATGCGCTGGATTTAACGCCCGCCTGAACCTTCCGTCGTTTCCGTCTCCTGCCGGATGGCGTCGGCGAGGAAGTCCACGAAGGCGCGGATGCGGGCGGCGAGGTGGGCGTGGCCCACATAGACCGCGTGGATGGGCTCGATGTCGCCGGCGTTGAAATCCTCCAGCACGCTCACCAGCGTTCCGGCCGCCATGTCGCCCCGCACGTGATAGCGGCCGAGGCGCGCCAGCCCCGCCCCATCCAGCGCCAGCCGGCGCAGCACCACGCCGCTGTTGCCCAGCGCCGTGCCCGACACCGCCTGGGTGAAGGGCTTTCCGCTCTCGGGGTCGCGGAACGGCCAGTCCTCCGGCGAGCGGCGGAAGTTGAAGCACAGGCACAGGTGCCGGGCGAGGTCTTCGGGATGCTTTGGCACGCCATAGCGTTCCAGATAGGCGGGCGAAGCCACGATGACCCGGCCGATCTCGAACAGCTTCCTCGCCTTCAGGGTGGAATCGCGCAGCCGCCCGGTGCGGATGGCGATGTCGGTGCGCTCGTCCACCAGGTCGATGACGGCGTCGCTCAGGGAAATGTCCAGCTCCACCTGCGGGTAGAGCTCTAGAAAGCGCGGCACGCGCGGCAGCACGCACATTTCGCCGAACGCCACCGAGGCGCTGATGCGCAGCCGCCCGCGCGGCACCGCGCCGGCGCCGGTGGCGATCAGGCGTTCCGTGTCGTCGATCTCGGCGAGGATGCGCCGCGCCCGCTCCAGATAGAGCGCGCCCTCGGCGGTGAGCTGCAATTGCCGGGTGGAGCGCACGAACAGGGGCGTGCCCAGCCGGTCCTCCAGCCGCGTCACCAGCTTGCTCACGGCGGACGGCGACAGGCCGAGCTTGCGGCCGGCGGCCGAGAAGCCCTGCGTTTCCGCCGCAGCCACGAACACCACCATCTCGCCCGCGCGATTGTCCAAGGGGCCCGCCTCGTCTCGACCTATGAATGAAATTCAAAGCCGCTTTTACATAATAGGCGGTTCAGTAAAAGCGCAAGGGCGCTCATGTTGCAGTGCAAGCGGTGCCGGCTCCGGCGCCGGTTTCCATCAAGCCGCCGCCGGCCCCTGGAGCGCGATCCGATCGGATCGCCCTCAAACTCTAAGATAGAGACCGCGTTATCCGATGAGATCGCCATGCGATCTCATCGGCGCGGGCTCTAAGGATGTCGCCATGCCCCTTGCGCTCTATGCCCTCACCATCGCCGCCTATGCCATCGGCACCACGGAATTCGTCATCGTCGGACTGTTGCCCACGGTAGCCACCGACCTCGGCATCACCCTGCCCATCGCCGGATTGATCGTCAGCGTCTATGCGCTGGGCGTCACCTTCGGCGCGCCGGTGCTCACGGCGCTCACCGGCGGCATGGCGCGCAAGCCGCTGCTGCTCTCCCTCATGGCCCTGTTCATCGCCGGCAACACCGCCGCCGCGCTCAGCCCGACCTATGAATGGCTGCTGGTAGCGCGGGTGCTGTCCGCCTTCGCCCACGGCGTGTTCTTCTCGGTGGGCGCCACCATCGCCGCGGACCTCGTGCCGGAGAACCGCCGCGCCTCGGCCATCGCCCTGATGTTCATGGGGCTCACGGTGGCCATCGTCACCGGCGTGCCGCTCGGCACCTTCATCGGCCAGAGCTTCGGCTGGCGTGCCACCTTCTGGGGCGTGGCGCTGCTCGGCATCATCGCCTTCGCCGCCATCGCCCTGCTGCTGCCGTCCAATATCCGCAAGGCGCCCGCCGCCTCCCTGCTCGATCAGGTGCGGGTGCTGAGCTCGGGTCGGCTGCTGCTGGTGTTCGGCATGACGGCGCTGGGCTATGGCGGCACCTTCGTGGCCTTCACCTATCTGGCCGCGATTCTTGAGACCGTCACCGGCTTTGCCGCCGCGCAGGTAAGCCTCATCCTCATCCTCTACGGCCTTGCCATCGCGGTGGGGAATCTCTCCGGCGGCCGCATCGCCGACCGCGATCCGGTGAAGGCGCTCACCATCCTGTTCACGCTTCAGGCGCTGGTGCTGGCGGCCTTCTTCTTCACGGCGCCCTCGCCGGTGCTTACGCTGGTAACGCTGGCGGCTCTCGGCTTCCTGTCGTTCGCCAATGTGCCGGGGCTGCAGATCTATGTGGTGGAGCTGGCCAGGCGCTATCGTCCGGGCGCGGTGGATACCGCGTCCGCCCTCAACATCGCCGCGTTCAACCTCGGCATCGCGCTCGGGGCCTGGATCGGCGGGCTGGTGGTGGCCTCGCCTCTCGGCCTCGGCGCCACGCCGGTGGTGGGCGCGCTCATGGTGGCCGGCGCGCTGGGGCTGACGGTGTGGAGCGCCGCACTGGACAACCGCGCCCGTGCCGTCGCCTGCCCCGTCTGAACAAAGGAAAGACCATGCATAAAGTCACCGCCAATGGGGCTGAGATCCCCGCCCTCGGCTTCGGCACCTTCCGCGTCTCGGCGGCCGACACCCTGCGCATGGTGCCGGCCGCGCTGAAGCTCGGCTTCCGCCACATCGATACCGCGCAGATCTACGGCAACGAGGCGGAGGTGGGCGAAGGCATCGCCGCTTCCGGCGTGAAGCGGGGCGAAATCTTCCTCACCACCAAGGTGTGGGTGACCAACTATTCCCACGACGCCTTCCTCGCCTCCGTGAACGAGAGCCTGACGAAGCTGAAGACCGATTATGTGGACCTGCTGCTGCTGCACTGGCCCAACCCGGCCGTGCCCCTGGCCGAGCAGATCGGCGCGCTCAATGCGGTGCGGGCGGCCGGCAAGGTGCGCCACATGGGCGTGTCCAATTTCAACACCGCGCTGATGGCAGAGGCGATTGCCCTGTCCGAGGGGCCGCTCGTGACCAACCAGATCGAGCTGCACCCCTATATCGACCAGTCGAAGGTGATCGCCGCCGCCCGCGCCGCAGGGCTCTCCATCACCGCCTATTATGCCATGGCCGACGGCAAGGTCTTCGCCGAGCCGGTGCTGAAGGACATCGCCGCCGCCCACAAGCGCACGGTGGCGCAGGTGGTGCTGCGCTGGGTGGTGCAGCAGGAGGGCTTCGTCGTCCTGTCCAAGACCGTGAGCGAGGCCCGCGCCGCCGAGAACGCCGCCATCTTCGACTTCGCGCTCACCGATGCCGAAATGGCCGCCATCTCCGCCCTCGCCCGGCCGGACGGGCGCATCGTCAGCCCCGAGGGGTTGGCGCCCAAATGGGACTGAGCGGGCGCCAAGCCCGCGGCGCCTGAGCGAGGGATGGCCAAAGGCGGAGGCTTCGGCCTCCCCTTCCCTACGCGGGTAGGTCCAGCGCGCGGCGGAATGCGCAATGGCGCTTTATCGGCGCTCGTCTGCCGGCTATCAAGGATGCGGACACGGAACGTCCGGCCGGAATCCGCGAGCCGCCCATGAACGCCATCACCTCGCTCAAGTCCTTCCTCCTCGATCGCGTGGAGCTTCTGGGCGCGCCCTTCTATGCGCACGCGGACCGGCTCGCCGTGCCCCACGACGACCCGCACGACGCGCTGGCCGCCGAGGCGCCGGAGGACCACGACCCGGCGGACGGGCAGGCCTTCGCTATCGATTATGTGGACCATGCGGGCAATGCCAGCCATCGCCGCATCTCGGTCTGGGCGGTGCAGCGCAATGTGGAGGGCGTGCCCATCCTCATCGCCAAGTGCCACGAGCGGCAGGCGGCGCGCGCCTTCCGGGTGGATCGCATCACCGCCGTCACCGACCTCGACGGGGTGAGGCGCGAGCCGCTGGTGCGCTTCTTCTACGAGACCTTCGGCTTCCTCTGGCCCAAGGACGCCATCCTGGCGCCGGCCGAGGAAGACGCTGACGTGCGCTGGGATCGCATCCGCGCCATCATCCGCAAGGCGGGGGTGACGCTGCTGGCGGCGCTGGCCCGTGCCGACCGCGAGGTGGGCGCGGCCGAGGTGGAGGAGATCGTGTTCTTCTGCGAGCGCGCCTGCGCGGCGGAAGACCTCGACCTCACCGGCGCCGAGCGTGAGCGGCTCGCGGCCTACGTGGCCCGCCTGCGCCCCACGGCGGAGGCGGTGGATTTCGCCCTCGACACCCTGTTCGAGAGCGGCACCGAGGCCATCGCCACCCTTTTGCGCGCGGGCATGCGCGTCATCAGCGCCGACGGGGTGCTGAAGGAGCAGGAAGCCGAGCTGCTCGACGCCTTCTGCTTCGCCCTCACCGGCCGCCACGTGCGCTGAGGGGCTAAAACCTCAAGAAGCTGAAGCTCAGGTTGGCACCAAACGGCCGCGCTGGCGTTGTCTCCGCAACACCTGTTCCGGAGACACCTGATGCGAAGCGGTTCACGCGCCCCTCTTGTCCTCACGGCCGCGCTGGCGCTTGCGCTTGGCGCAAGCTTTGCCATCGACCTTGCCCTGACCACCCCCGCCGCCGCGCAGCAGGTGGCTGATCCGGTGCCGTCGCGCCCGGCCGGTCCGGGGCAGGCGGCGCCGCTTCCCCCGCCCGTCCCGGTTCCCGCCGTGCCGGCGGCCCCGGCCGCGGCGAGCGAACAGGCGGTGAAGGAGGCGGAAGCCGAGGCGCCGGAGGATGCGGAGCGGGCGGTGGCCTGCAAGGCCCACGCGCTGGAGCGGCTGAAGGCGCGCTCGCCCTCGATCTCGGACATTTCCATCGACATGGACGGGCTCACCATCGCCAAGGCCGACGTATCAGTGGGCAGCACGCGCGTGACCGGGGTGCTGATGGGCGAGGCCTATATCCAGCGCGACCGCTCCGACAAGGCCCACCGCTTCCTCTGCCTCGTGGGCGAGGACGACAAGGTGCTGATGACCTTCCTCACCGAGCGGTAGAGCACCCGCCGAACGGCTTCACGCCGTAAACACGCCCCGCCCCCACCTCTTCACAGCGTCATGCCCCGGCTTGACCGGGGCATCCACCAAGCCGCATGCGCGGTGCAAGGGCCATGGCGCCGGCCCGGCCGCACCGTGGATCCCCCGGTCAAGCCGGGGGATGACGGGGGTGGGGACCGGGGTCTGCCGCCAGAGACTGACGGCGGTGGAAACCGCAAGCCCCGCCATCGGGGATGACGGCGCAGACGCCGGCACCATCCGTTCAGACCCCGGCCTGGGAGACGAACTTCGGGTTGAGATAGGCCTCGATGGCCTCCGAGCCGCCTTCCGAGCCGTAGCCGGAATCACGCACGCCGCCGAACGGCACTTCCGGCAGGGCGAGGCCCAGGTGGTTGATGGTCATCATGCCCGCCTGCACCTGATGCGCCACCGCCTGCGCGGTCTTGGCCGAGCTGGTGTAGGCATAGGAGGCAAGGCCGTAGGGCAGCCGGTTGGCCTCGGTGATGGCCTCGTCGAAGTCGGAGAAGGGCAGCAGCATGGCGAGCGGGCCGAACGGCTCCTCGTTCATCATCCGCATCTCGCGGGTCACGCCGGTGACCACCGTGGGCTCGAAGAAATAGCCCTTGTTGCCGATGCGCGAGCCGCCGGTCTTCACGTCCGCGCCCTTCTGCCGGGCGTCGGCGATGAGCGCCTCCATGGCCGGGATGCGACGGTCGTTGGCGAGCGGGCCCATAGTGGTGCCCTCGTCCAGCCCGTTGCCCACCTTCACCGCCTTGGCGACGGTGACGAAGGTGTCCACGAACTGCTCATAGACCTTCTCCTGCACCAGGAAGCGCGTGGGCGACACGCACACCTGGCCGGCATTGCGGAACTTGGCGGTGGCGATCTGCTTGGCTGCCGCCTGCACGTCCGCATCGTCGAACACGATGACCGGGGAGTGGCCGCCCAGTTCCATGGTCACGCGCTTCATGTGCGCGCCGGCCAGCGCCGCCAGCTTCTTGCCCACGGGGGTGGAGCCGGTGAAGGTGATCTTGCGGATGGTCGGGTGCGGGATGAGATATTCGCTCACTTCCGCCGGCACGCCATAGACGAGGGCGATGACGCCCTTGGGCACGCCCGCATCCACGAAGGCGCGGATCAGCTCGGCGGGGGAGGCCGGGGTCTCTTCCGGCGCCTTCACGATGATGGAGCAGCCCGCCGCCAGCGCGCCGCACAGCTTGCGCACCACCTGGTTGATGGGGAAGTTCCACGGCGTGAACGCCGCCACCGGACCCACCGGCTCCTTGATGACCAGCTGATACACGCCGGGCGCGCGGGCGGGGATAACGCGGCCGTAGGCGCGGCGCGCTTCTTCCGCGAACCAGTCGATGACATCGGCGGCAGCCAGCGTCTCCATGCGCGCCTCGGGCAGGGGCTTGCCCTGCTCAAGAGTCATCAGGCGGGCGATGGAATTGGCACGCTCGCGCAGGATGTCGGCCGCCTTGCGCATGAGCTTGGAGCGCTCGAAGGCGGAGGTGCGGCTCCAGGTGGCAAAGCCACGCTCGGTGGCGGCGAGCGCTTCGTCGAGGTCGGCGATGGAGCAATGGGCAACCGTGCCGATCTCTTCCTCGGTGGCCGGATTGATGACGGGAATGCGCTTGCCGCCATCGGCGTCGCGCCAGACGCCGTCGATGTGCAGCTGAACGTCGGGATAGGTGACGTCGGAACTCATGGGGAGCCTCCTCAAGACCTGTGCGAATTGCGGCACGGCGCGGCCGGGGCAGCCGACAGCGCGATTTGTATCGATTTAGTTCGAAGCTTCTGGAGCAATTTCCGCTCGCCTTGGCTCACGGCAATCGCTCCAGATTCTTGCGTTGACGCGTTTTCTTCACGCGAACCGGTATCCACTTCGCTCGAAAACGCTTTAAGGCGATGCCCGGCTTGGCGCCAACGGTCCGCGCACGGATGCGCAAGGCAGGGAAGGCATCGGTGCGGGACATCCGGTTCAGCGGTTCAGGTGGGGCGCGGGACACTGCCGGCGAAACCGACGAGCGTACGCTCGCTAACCATCCTAGAGCGCGACCCGCTCCGACGGAAGCGCTTCTGCCGCCCTCCCGGCCCTGAATCGCCCGGTCGTGATGAACGCTGGCGGCGTCATACGCGGCGGGGTTGAGCCGGATCCGGATACGCCCGCGCGGCCGGTCCGAAGGCGATCCTTCCACACTTTTTCCGCACCGCGGGAAACCTTGCGGGCCGCTCGCACGTTCTTTCCACAGAACCCGAAATTTTCGTTTCAACGCCTGGCCTTGGCGGGGGTACCCCCATGGCCGCAGGAGACATCCATGCGCATCGCCCAGGTCGCCCCGCTGATCGAAAGCGTTCCACCCCGCCGCTATGGCGGCACCGAGCGCATCGTGTCCTATCTCACCGAGGAGCTGGTGCGCGCGGGCCACGAGGTGACCCTGTTCGCCAGCGGCGATTCGCTCACCTCCGCCACGCTGGAAGCCATGTGCGACACCGGTCTGCGCCTCACCCCCGGTCCGGTGGACCCGCTGCTCTACCACCTGCTCATGCTGGAGGAGGTGCGCAAGCGCGCCGACGATTTCGACGTGATCCACGTGCATGTGGACCTGTTGCACTATCCGGTGCTGCGCGATTACCGCGCCCAGTGCCTCACCACCCTGCACGGCCGGCTCGACCTGCCTGCCGCGCACCGGCTCTATGCCAATTTCGCCGACTATCCGCTGATCTCCATCTCCGATCACCAGCGCACGCCCATGCCGCCGGTGAACTGGGCCGCCACCATCCATCACGGACTGCCGAAGGACCTTCTGCCCTTCAACCCGAAGGGCGGGGACTATCTCGCCTTCCTCGGCCGCATCTCGCCGGAGAAGCGGCCGGACCGCGCCATCGCGATCGCGGTGCGCGCCGGCATGCCGCTGAAGATCGCCGCCAAGGTGGACCGCGCCGACCAGACCTACTGGGAGGACATGATCCGCCCCATGGTGGAGGCCAATCCCAATGTGGAGTTCATCGGCGAGATCGACGAGCGGCAGAAGGCGGACTTCCTCGGCAAGGCGGCCGCCCTGCTCTTCCCCATCGACTGGCCCGAACCGTTCGGGCTGGTGATGATCGAGGCCATGAGCTGCGGCACGCCGGTCATCGCCTTTTCCCGCGGCTCGGTGCCCGAGGTGCTGGACGAGGGCGTCACCGGCCATCTGGTCAACAGCGTAGAGGAAGCGGTGGCGCGGGTGGGCGAACTCTCCCGCCTCGACCGCTCGGCCATCCGCCGCACGTTCGAGCGGCGTTTCTCGGCGGAGCGCATGGCGAAGGATTATGTGGCCGTCTACCAGCGGCTCGCTGCCGCACAGGAGACCACCCCTGCGATCCGGCGCGCGCCCAAACCTGAGCTCCGCCTTGTCGGAAACGATGCTGTCCATGACGCCATCCGTTGAAGCCGTGGCGGTGGCCGAGCCGGAAGGTCGCGAGCCGGACTATGTCATCGCCGCCAGCGCCTCGCAGATCGAGACCACGCCGCGCACCCTGAAGCACGACGACACCTTCGCCGTGTTCGACGCCCATGGCGACGCCGTGCCGGGGCTGGCCAGCAACCACGGCCTGTTCCATCGCGACACCCGCCACCTCTCGCACTTCTTCCTCACTATCGAGGGGGTGCGGCCGCTGCTGCTCAGCTCCACGGTGCGGGAGGACAATGCCACCCTCACCTGCGACCTCACCAATCCCGACCTTCCCGGCCGGGACGGCGGCGAGGCGCTGCTGCACGACCTCATCCACATCCGCCGCTCCCGCTTCCTTTATCGCTCGGCCTGCCACGAATGCGTGTCCCTGCACAATTTCGACGTGGTGCCGCGGCGGGTGGAGATCGCCTTTTCCTTCGACGCCGATTTCGCCGACCTGTTCGAGGTGCGCGGTGCCAGGCGCAGCCGGCGCGGCGTGCGCCACGCCCCGCTGCTCGCCCACGACGGCGTGCGCCTCTCCTATACCGGCCTCGACGGCAAGGTGCGGCGCACCGGCCTGCATTTCCAGCCGGTCCCCTCGGAGCTGGAGGGGTCGCAGGCCCGCTACCGGCTCGACCTTGCCCCCGGCGCCACGCAGGTGATCTACATGGAGATCCGCTGCGACGGGGCCGAGCCCCATGGTGGCGCCAAGCTCACCTTCCGCCGGGCGCTGCACGCATCCCGCGCGACGCTGCGGGCGCGGGTGGCGCGAGCGGCGGAAGTGACCTCCTCCAACCAGCATTTCAACGACGCCATGAAGCGCGCGGTGAGCGACCTGGCCATCCTCATCACCGACACGCCGGAGGGCGCCTATCCCTATGCGGGGGTGCCGTGGTTCAGCACCGTGTTCGGGCGCGACGCGCTGATCACCGCGTTCGAGACCTTGTGGATGGACCCGGCCATCGCCCGTGGCGTGCTGCTCCACCTTGCCGCCAACCAGGCCGAGGCGCTGGACCCTGCCGCCGACGCCGAGCCGGGCAAGATCCTCCACGAGGTGCGCTTCGGCGAGATGGCGGAACTCGGCGAGGTGCCGTTCCGACGCTATTACGGCAGCGTGGATTCCACGCCTTTGTTCGTGATGCTCGTCGGCGCCTACGTGGAGCGCACCGGCGATCTCGACACCGCGCGCCTGTTGTGGCCCGCGGTGGCGGCGGCGCTGGGCTGGATCACCGATTACGGCGACCGCGACGGCGACGGCTTCGTGGAATATGGCCGCAGGAGCGGCGACGGCCTCGTGAACCAGGGCTGGAAGGACAGCCACGATTCGGTCTTCCACGCCGACGGCCGGCTGGCCCGCGGCCCCATCGCGCTGGTGGAGGTGCAGGCCTATGTGTTCGGCGCCTGGCGCGCGGCGGCGTCCATCGCGCGCCGCCTTGGGTACGCGCCTGACGCGGCGGTGTTCGAGCGTAATGCCGAGCGGCTGCGCGATGCCTTCGATGCCGCCTTTTTCGATGCGCGTTTAGGCACTTACGTGCTCGCCCTGGATGGCGAAAAGCGACCATGCCGGGTCAAGAGCTCCAATGCCGGTCACGCGCTGTTCGCCGGCATCGCTTTGCCCGGGCGGGCGGCGGCGGTAGCGGCCCAGCTCATGGACGGCGCATCCTTTTCCGGCTGGGGCGTGCGCACCATCGCCGCGGGCGAAGCGCGCTACAACCCCATGAGCTATCACAACGGTTCGGTGTGGCCCCACGACAATGCGGTCATCGCCATGGGTCTTGCCCGTTCCGGCTTCCGCCGGGAGGCCGCGCGCATCTTCGAGGGCCTGCTGCGGGCAGCCATCTCGTTCGACCTGCGGCGCCTGCCCGAACTGTTCTGCGGCTTCGCCCGCCAGCGCAGCCAGGGGCCGGTGTCCTATCCCGTCGCCTGCGCACCCCAGGCCTGGGCGGCGGCCGCCCCGCTGGCGCTGCTTCAGGCGACATTGGGGCTGGGCTTCGACATCGACGCCCGCCGCGTCACCTTCGCCAGGCCCGAGCTTCCCAAATTCCTGGACGAACTGGTGCTTCGGCGCCTGACCCTGGGCGGCGAGATGCTGGACGTGCGCATCCAGCGGGCCGGCGGATCCCCCGCGCTTTCGGTGCTTGACCGCCACGGCGATATCGCATTGTGGGTGGAGGCGTGAGGGCGGCCGATGGACGGCGCGACCACGCGCCCGACGAGCGGCTTGGGGCGTTCGGCTTTCGGGCTTTGGACGCACAAAACCCCCGCCGCATGGAAGCGACGGGGGTTTTGGGAAGTGGATATGGGCATTGCGCGATATGTGCTTTGCAGGCCTGGCAGCGACCTACTCTCCCGCGTCTTGAGACGAAGTACCATTGGCGCTGAGGAGTTTAACGGCCGAGTTCGGGATGGGATCGGGTTCAGGCTCCTCGCCATAGCCACCAGGCCGGCAAAGCACATATCGGGCAAACGAAGCTGGTTTTTGTCAAAGATGACTGTCGTCTCTGTTCAGTGGTGAACATTGAGGATGAGAACGATCAAGCCAATCGAGCTATTAGTACCGGTAAGCTGAACGTGTCGCCACGCTTACACACCCGACCTATCAACGTGGTGGTCTTCCACGGCTCTCAAGGGATTACTCGTTTTGAGGTGGGTTTCCCGCTTAGATGCTTTCA
>NZ_VTTL01000011.1 GCF_008364685.1 Xanthobacter oligotrophicus | reverse complement strand
CCGTGAGGCTCGCATCGTCCGTCTCCGTGATCGACGGACTCTACCCAAATCTGGAGGAGGTTCTGGGGCTCAGGTCAGAGCCAAGCTTGGAAAGCCCTCCTATGGCGCGCGCTTGGTCTCTCGTGTGTAATCTTCGAATGTTGAGAATGATCGGTGCCCTTTCACCGAGTTTGACTTGGCGACTCGAGTCTTCCTGATCCGCTCCTGGAGATACACGCAGACCTCGGCGAACCTCTCCATCGCCGTGTCCCGCCAGGAGGAGCGGAACCTGGACTCGATATTCTTCGAAATCACGGCATGGTTGAATTTCGTCGCCCGCGAGGTGTCGGCCGAGGCGAATTGATTGTATTGCCTGATCAGATATTGGACATATCGGCTTGCTTCCTGATCGGCACCGATTGTCCCGGCCGCGGTCTGGAACCTAGGAGCTTTTCCCGAACCCTTGAAATTCAGGGTTCCGGCCACGATTGCGCCAAGGCTACCGATGACCACATTGCCCGTATTGTTTCTGGTCTCAATACGCGACATCGCATTAAGCAGAACCTTGGCAAAGAAACCATCCGTTTCCTGCTTGGGGCGGCCGAGATGTTCTTCCTGGATCGTCTTGATCTCCTCCAAAGTGTCGACCGAATAGAGTCCGGGCTCCGCGTCAATGATCTTATGGTGCCGGCGGCATAGCAGGATCAAATTCGCGAAGGCGTGCCGTGCGTCCTCTGTCTGCGTGCTATCAAACCGAGGGCCACCTGAGCTTTGAGCCCGAATATGGCAGACCTCGCCGGTCACTGTTCCCGTCGCTTCGAATATTCGGGATGAGCATCCCGGAAATGTGCACATGTTTCCCGACATTGCGAACAGTCGTCGGATCGTCTTCTCTGATGGTCCCGGCAATATGCTCTCCCATTCATGCTGTGTTCAAGACGCCGACGCGTTGTCCGCGTCGATGGCGCGTCGCGCAAAAATGTCGGGAAACAGCCTCAGCACGATACGGCCGGTGAGACTTGCCGGATCGTCCTGAGGGGCTGCCAACGCCGTTCTAAGTTTGGTCTGGACACTCCTAGTGCTGAGTGCCTCTTGTCGTCCGCAAAGCTCGGCGAACCGCCGGACAACGCGGGCGAAACGATACCGGGGCTCGACACCGAGGAACGTGTTCAGCAACTCGACGATGTTCTTCTGCTGAGATCCCACTGGCCGGCCGTCCAGCAACGAAAGAAGGCAGTTGATCAGATCGTCAGTGTCCTTAAGCTCACGGCTATCTATATCCGGGGACGTCAGTTGGGCGGCGAGTTCGGCAAGAAGCACCCCGCGCTCGGGCCATTGGGTTCCATGCCCGCCGGTCGCCGCGCGCCATCTCACGAGAAAATCCTCGTTCCAGTGTGGCACTGGCGCGACCGCGAATGCCCGGCCGCTAGATAGCCAGTTTAGCTCCGACAGCTTGACGAGCCTGGAAAGCCATCCGTCGCCGCCTTTCCAAAACACTCGAAGGATTACCTCGCCTATCTGTCGCGACAAACTGACGGTCTCGTCATCCATCGAAAACAGATTCTTATTGTGCGAGTAGAAAATATCCTCGAACGAACTTAGAAGGCGCCCCTCAGTCAACGGAGGCTGGAAATTCCACGTCAGCCACAATAGCCGATAGGCTAGTTCATCGTAGAAATCTTCGCGCTGAACGATGATTGGAATCTGGGTGGCCGCGAGTTGCACCTCCACGACAAGTGGTACACCGCCATAAATGGCTCGAATGTCGGGACGACGTTTCCCGTCCTTCATGATTAAATATTCATCGATGACCACGCTGTCGGGCGCGGTGCGGATATCCAGACGCAGCAGTTCTCCGACAACGGTTTTTATCGCGACGTGGAGCGGGCTCTCCTGCGCACCCTGAAACTGCCTGCGACTGACTTCGTCCACTCCCAATGGGGTGCCAGTCCACCACGGACAATCCTCAGGGGCGCCGGGATGATGCTTCCAGTATGGCTGGCCGGTACGTCCTTCCCTCGGCGCATAGACCGCATATCCGCATTGCCCGCACACATATCGGGACTTTCGATCCAAACGTGCCCGGGTCGCCGATCTCCGGATGACCTGATAGTCGTCCGGATGCAGGCTCAAGAGCTGATCACTCGAGATCGTTTGCATCGAGTCCAGATCGACGACATTTCTAAGCGTTCTCTTCGGTTCGATCTTCCCCATCGCACGGGACCATCTCATTCAAGTTCATGATTTATAAGTGCAATAATCATACGTTAGATGCCAGCCAACCTTCACGTCCACGCCTCGCCCAGGCGAATTGGTTGCTATAAACTTGGAGAATGCGCGAGCCAGGCTCCCTGCAATGTTACGCGAAGCGTTCCGGCTATTGGAGACAATGGGCAGCATTTAGCAACCCGGATGACTTACCAGAATCCCTGCGAGCGGACATGTGCGACAGGTCAATTCCGACCCCCGGCTAGAAACTGGCGGGGGGCATTTTGAACCGCTCCACGTGAATGCCGATTAGGCTCCAACAGCAGCATGCTGCGCTCTCGTCGTCTGCGATGTCCTCTGCTCCGAGTCTTCGGTCCTCAGGTACAATAGCAGCATCCCGCCGTTCTTAAGTATCTGCACGCCAGACCGCGACGGCCGCATTGGCTTGTTGAAACCTCCCAATTTCCGGCTCTTTTAATCATCCCCGGCATGGGCGGGGATGAGATGGCGACTTCACCTCACAGTTCGGAAGGCCTGACACGCGGCGAACGCATGTTGCGCACCGCGCTTGGCCCGATGATCACCCGCCTTCTTGAAGACCCGGCCGTCGTCGAGGTCATGCTCAATCCGGACGGGCGCCTGTGGGTCGACCGGCTGTCCGAGGGGCTTCGCGATACAGGCGAGCGATTAGCCGCCGCCGATGGCGAACGCATCGTCCGCCTCGTTGCGCACCATATCGGCGCCGAGGTCCATGCCGGCGCCCCGCGGGTGTCAGCCGAACTGCCGGGAACGGGAGAGCGGTTCGAAGGCCTGCTCCCGCCCGTCGTGGCCTCCCCGACCTTCGCCATCCGCAAACC
This sequence comes from Xanthobacter oligotrophicus, assembly GCF_008364685.1. Classification (GTDB taxonomy): domain Bacteria; phylum Pseudomonadota; class Alphaproteobacteria; order Rhizobiales; family Xanthobacteraceae; genus Xanthobacter; species Xanthobacter oligotrophicus. The sequence goes on along the minus strand of NZ_VTTL01000011.1, from coordinate 260,121 downwards.
GGCCGCCGCCGTCTTCACGCTCGACGACTATGTCGCCGCCGGCATCATGTCTGCGCCGCAGGCCGAAGCCCTGCGCCATGGCGTCGCCTCCCGCGCCAACATCCTGGTCGCCGGCGGCACCTCCACCGGCAAGACCACGCTCACCAACGCGCTGCTCGCCGAGGTGACCAAGACCTCCGAACGCGTCGTCCTCATCGAGGACACACGAGAACTCCAATGCGCAGCCCCCAACCTTGTAGCGATGCGCACCAAGGACGGCGTCGCCTCGCTCTCGGACCTCGTCCGCTCATCGCTGCGCCTGCGGCCGGATCGCATCCCCATCGGCGAGGTCCGAGGTGCCGAAGCCCTTGACCTCCTGAAGGCCTGGGGCACAGGCCACCCTGGGGGCATCGGCACCATCCACGCCGGCAGCGCCATCGGGGCCTTGAGGCGTCTCGAGCAACTCATCCAGGAAGCCGTCGTCACCGTACCTCGGGCCCTGATCGCCGAGACCATCGACCTCATCGCCGTGCTGTCGGGCCGCGGCTCCGCGCCCCGCCTTTCCGAGCTCTCTCACGTCGAAGGTCTCGGGCCCGACGGCGACTACCGCGTCATCCCCATCACCGCTCCATCCGAAGAAGGAACCTCCCTGTGACTTTCACGCTCCCTCCATTCTACCGCCGATTGCTGCAGGCCGTGGCCGGTGCCACCGCCTGCGTGTGTGTTGTCTCCGCGGCCCACGCCTCCGGCTCCTCCATGCCGTGGGAAACGCCGCTGCAGTCGATCCTGGATTCGATCCAGGGGCCAGTCGCCAAGATCATCGCGGTGATCGTCATTATCTCCACCGGCCTCGCGCTCGCCTTCGGCGACACCTCTGGCGGATTCCGGCGGCTGATCCAGATCGTATTCGGCCTCTCCATCGCCTTCGCCGCTTCGAGCTTCTTCCTCTCCTTCTTCTCCTTCAGCGGCGGAGCGCTGGTCTGATGCCGGGCGATATTGGCGGGGTGCCGGGCTTCTCCGTCCCGGTCCATCGGGCCTTGAGCGAGCCGATCCTGCTCGGCGGCGCGCCGCGGGCAATCGCCATCTTCAACGGTACCCTCGCCGGTGCTGTCGGGCTGGGGCTGAGGCTCTGGCTTGTGGGGCTCGCGGTCGGGGCCGTGGGCCATCTCGCCGCCGTCTGGGCCGCCAAGCGCGATCCGCTCTTCGTCGATGTGGTGCGCCGCCATCTGCGCATCCCCGGTCATCTGTCGGTCTGAGGGGCGCATCATGATGAACCTCGCGGAATACCGGCGTCACGCCAGCCGGCTCGCCGACTACCTGCCCTGGGCGGCACTGGTCGGCTCTGGCGTCGTCCTCAACAAGGATGGCAGCGTCCAGCGGACGGCACGCTTCCGTGGGCCGGACCTTGATTCCGCGGTGCCGGCCGAACTGGTGGCGGCGGCGGGTCGCCTCAACAGCGCCTTTCGCCGCCTCGGCTCCGGCTGGGCACTCTTTGTGGAGGCCCAGCGACACCCGGCGGGTGCCTATCCGGCGAGTGTCTTTCCCGATCCCGCCTCCGCGCTGGTCGAAGCCGAGCGCAAGGCCGACTTCGCGGAAGCCGGCAGCCATTTCGAATCCAGCTATTTCCTCACCTTCACCTGGCTGCCGCCGGCGGAGGACGCTGCACGGGCGGAGAGCTGGCTCTATGAAGGCCGCGCGCGTGGTGGCGTCGATCCCTATGAGGCGCTCGGCGCCTTCGTCGACCGCACGGACCGAGTCCTGCGGCTCGTCGAGGCCTTCATGCCCGAGTGCCGCTGGCTCGACGATGCCGAGACCCTCACATATCTGCACGGTTGCGTCTCGACCAAGCGCCAGCGGGTCCGCGTTCCCGAGACGCCCATGTATCTCGACGCCCTGCTGGCAGACCAGCCGCTCACCGGCGGGCTCGAGCCGATGCTGGGGTCCGAGCATCTACGCGTCCTCACCATCGTCGGCTTCCCGACGGCGACGACGCCGGGGATCCTCGACGACCTCAACCGGCTCGCCTTTCCCTATCGCTGGTCCACCCGCGCCATTCTCCTCGACAAAACCGACGCCACCCGGCTCCTCACCAGGATCCGCCGGCAGTGGTTCGCCAAGCGCAAGTCCATCGCCGCCATCCTGAAGGAGGTGATGACCAACGAGGCCTCGGTACTGGTGGATTCAGATGCCGCCAACAAGGCGGTGGATGCCGACCTCGCTTTGCAGGAGCTCGGCGCCGACCATGCCGGCATCGCCTATCTTACCGCGACGGTGACCGTCTGGGACGCCGATCCCCGCATCGCTGACGAGAAGCTCCGGCTGGTGGAGAAGGCAATCCAGGGCCGGGACTTCACGGCCATGGTCGAGACGATCAATGCCGTGGATGCCTGGCTCGGCAGCTTGCCGGGGCACGTCTACGCCAATGTCCGCCAACCGCCCATTTCCACCCTCAACCTCGCCCATATGATCCCGCTGTCGGCGGTGTGGGCGGGCGAGGCACAGGACGCGCATTTCGGCGGGCCGCCGTTGTTCTACGGCAAGACCGAGGGGGCGACCCCGTTCCGTTTTTCCCTCCACGTTGGCGATGTGGGCCACACCCTCGTGATCGGGCCGACGGGCGCCGGCAAGTCGGTGCTGCTGGCGCTGATGGCATTGCAGTTCCGGCGCTACGCTGGATCCCAGGTGTTCGCTTTCGACTTCGGCGGCAGCATCCGGGCGGCCGCCCTCGCCATGGGCGGCGACTGGCACGACCTCGGCGGGAGCCTGTCCGATGGGAGCGAGGACAGCGTCGCGCTCCAGCCTCTTTCCCGTGTGGATGATCTCGCCGAACGCTCATGGGCCGCCGACTGGATCACGGCGATCCTCTCCCGCGAGGGCGTTTCCATCGCCCCGGAGGTGAAGGAGCACATCTGGTCGACCCTCACCTCCCTTGCCTCCGCTCCCGTCGAGGAACGGACCCTCACCGGCCTCGCCGTCCTGCTCCAGTCCAACGATCTCAAACAGGCGCTACGCCCCTATTGTATCGGTGGCGCCCATGGCCGGCTGCTCGATGCCGAGGCGGAGCACCTGGGGCAGGCCTTCGTCCAGGCCTTCGAGACCGAAGGGCTGATCGGCACCACCGCGGCACCGGCCGTGCTGTCCTATCTGTTCCACCGCATCGAGGACCGGCTCAACGGGTCTCCGACCCTCATCATCATCGATGAGGGATGGCTCGCCCTTGATGACCAGGGCTTTGCCGGCCAGCTCCGCGAGTGGCTTAAGACGCTGCGGAAGAAGAACGCCAGCGTCGTCTTCGCCACGCAGTCCCTCTCCGACATCGACGGCTCGGCCATCGCCCCGGCCATCATCGAGAGCTGCCAGACGCGGCTGCTGCTCCCCAACGAGCGGGCCGTCGAGCCCCAGATCACCGCCATCTACCGGCGCTTCGGCCTCAACGACCGGCAGATCGAGATCCTCGCACGGGCCACCCCGAAGCGGGACTATTACTGCCAGTCCCGACGCGGCAGCCGCCTGTTCGAGCTCGGGCTGTCGCAGGTGGCGCTCGCCTTGTGCGCCGCCGGGTCCAAGACCGATCAGGCTGCGCTCTCGCTGATCCTCGCCGAGCATGGGCGCGATGGTTTCCTCGCCGCCTGGCTACGGCATCGGGGCCTCGGCTGGGCCGCCGACCTCATCCCCACCCTCGACCTTCTGGAGACACGCTCATGATCCGCCTGATGCTGCGGGCGGCGCTCGTCGCTGCGCCGCTCCTCATGTGCCCTCTCGCGCCGGCCGCGGCACAGGCCGTGGTCTTTGACCCCTCCAACTATGCCCAGAACGTCCTCCAGGCGGCGCGGGCCTTGCAGCAGGTCACCAACCAGATCACCTCGCTTCAGAATGAAGCACAGATGCTGATCAACCAGGCCCGCAACCTCGCAAGCCTGCCGTATTCCTCCCTCAGCGCGCTCCAGCAATCCGCCCAGCAGACCCAGCAGTTGCTCGGGCAGGCGCAGAAGATCGCTTATGACGTCGGCGCCATCGACCGGGCGTTCCAAGGTCAGTACGGCTCGGTTTCCCTGAGCACCTCGGACGCTGCTCTTGTCACCCAGGCTAAGACCCGCTGGGAGACCACGGTCGCCGGTCTTCAGGATGCGCTGCGGGTGCAGGCGGGCGTCGTCGGCAATCTCGACATTGGCCGGACCCAGGCCTCAACACTGGTCGGCCAGAGCCAGGCGGCGACCGGCGCGTTGCAGGCCATGCAGGCAGGGAACCAGCTCCAGGCGCTCCAGGCGCAGCAGCTCTCCGATCTCACCGCGGTGGTGGTCGCCAATGGCCGGGCGCAGGCGCTGTCCGAAGCTGAGCGTGCCACGGCGGTGTCTGAGGGGCAGGAGCACTACCGGCGCTTCTCCACCCGGTCGAGCTACCAGTCCTCCGCCGTCACCATGTTCCGCGGCAATTGAGGGGCGGCCATGGATCAGGGCACTGCACTCAGGACCCTCGTCGTCGCCGGCCTTGTGGGCGCGGTGATCGCAGCCCTCGCCATCGCCTCAGGCAGGCCTCACGAGCCGACTGTCACTATCAGCAGCGTGAAGGCAGGGAACGTCTCCTCGGCCGACCTCAAGAGCTGCGCCACGCTGGAGATGGCCAATCCCATCGATCCGCGCTGCGCCGCGCTCTGGGAGGCGAACCGCCGCCGCTTCTTCGGCAAGCCCGTGGAAGGAGCAACGCCATGAACGACGTGGGCGTCATCGACACCTTCCTCAACACCTTCACCAGCTACATCGATTCCGGCTTCGGCCTGATCAAGGGCGAGGTGACGGGCCTCTCCTCCATCCTGATCGCACTCGACATCACGCTCGCCGGCCTGTTCTGGGCCTGGGGCGCCGACGAGGACGTGATGCGCCGGCTGGTGCGCAAAACCCTCGCCATCGGCTTCTTCGCCTGGATCATCGGCAACTTCAACTCGCTCTCGAAGATCGTGTTCGAGAGCTTCGCCGGGCTCGGCCTCAAGGCCGGCGGCTCCGCCATCAGCACGGCGGAATTCCTGCGGCCGGGGCGACTTGCGGAAGTGGGGCTCACCGCCGCCCAGCCGCTGCTCGACGCCGCAAGCCAGCTCGCCGGGCCGGTGGCGATCTTCGTCAATGCCGTGCAGATCGCCGTGCTGCTGGTCTCCTGGCTGCTGATCCTGATCGCCTTCTTCATCCTGGCGGTGCAGCTCTTCGTCACCCTCATCGAGTTCAAGCTGACGACGCTCGCCGGCTTTGTGCTCATCCCCTTCGCTTTCTTCGGCAAGACCGCGTTCCTCGCCGAGAAGGTGCTCGGCAACATCGTGGCGTCGGGCGTGAAGGTGATGGTGCTCGCTGTCATCATCGGCATCGGCTCGGGGCTCTTCTCCCAGTTCACCACCTCCTACGGCGATGCCCAGCCCACCATCAGCCAGGCGCTAGCCGCGGTGCTGGCCGCGCTCGCGCTCCTCGGGCTCGGCATCTTCGGGCCGGGAATCGCCACGGGACTGATCACGGGCGCGCCGCAGCTCGGCGCCGGAGCCGCCGTGGGTACGGGCCTTGCCGCCGGCGGCATGGCACTCGCCGGAGCCGGCGCCGCGGGCCTTGCCGTGCGTGGAGCCGGTGCCGTGTTCTCGGGAGCCGCCGCTGCGGCGCGTGCGGGCGCGAGCCTCGCCGGGGGTGCTGCATCCGCCTACAGCGCGGGAGCCGCTGGCCAGTCCGGCCTTTCCGGTGTCGGGAGCGGTTTGGGTGGCGTGGCGAGAGCAGCCGGCGCGGCCGCGACATCTCCCTTGCAGCGCTCGGCCGACACATCAGGCGAAGCGGCGGCCAGCAGCTCCGGCCCAGCCCCGTCGAGCAACCCGGCCTCCTCCGGCGATGCCCCCGATTGGGCCCGGCGCATGCGCCGCTCCCAGCAGGTCGCCCACGGCATCCAGACCGCGACCCATGCCGTCCGATCCGGCGACAGCCATGGCGGCGGGTCGTCCATCTCCCTCTCCGAAAGCGATCGCCCATGACCCCCTTCAAGCGCCCGTCGGTCCATTACGGCCGCTCCCCCGAGCCTGAGACGCCGTATCAGCGCGCGGCCCAGGTCTGGGATGACCGCATCGGCTCGGCCCGGGTCCAGGCGAAGAACTGGCGCCTCATGGCCTTCGGCTGCCTCGCCCTGTCGGCCGGCCTCTCCTGCGCCCTGGCGTGGCAGGCCCTGAGCGGCTCGGTGGTTCCGTGGGTGGTTCAGGTGGACAAGCTCGGTCAGGCGCAGGCGGTCGCGCCGGCCGCCTCGGACTATCGCCCCTCCGATCCCCAGATCGCCTTCCACCTCGCCCGCTTCATTGAAGAGGTCCGCAGCATCTCTGCCGATCCCGTGATCGTCCGCCAGAACTGGCTCAGGGCCTACGCCTACACGACCCTGGCCGGAGCAATCGCCCTCAACGACTATGCCCGCGCCAATGATCCTTTCGCCCGGGTCGGCAAGCAGCAGGTGGCGGTGGAGGTCTCCAGCGTGATCCGGGCCTCGCCGGACTCCTTCCGCATCGCCTGGACCGAGCGCCGCTTCCAGGACGGCAGCCTCGCCGACACCTCCCGCTGGAGCGCCATCCTCACCGTCGCGGTGCAGGCGCCGCGGGATGCGGATCGGCTCCGGGCCAATCCGCTGGGGATCTACGTCAACGCCATCAACTGGTCGAAGGAACTCGCACAATGATGCCTGCCATCCGCACATCCGGGAGGCCGGCTTTCCGCGTCCTCTCCTTTCCGTCTTTCCGGAAGTCCGGCTTGCCGCTTCTCCTGCTTTGCACATCGGCCCTGGCGGGCTGCGCCACCTTCGAGAAGCCCCCGGAGATCGAATATGACGATGCCCCGCCCGCCGTCTTCAAGGCTGAGCCGCCGGGGCCGGTGCGCATCGTTGAGCTGCCGAAGCCCTTGCCGCTGCCCGGCCAGCTGAAGCCGGTGGGCAAGGACGGCAAGGCCGAGCCCGAGTCCGCGGACCCGACGGCCCGAGTGAACCAGGCCAATGCTGCCGCGCGCGTTCAGCCGGTGCGCAACGGCTTCATCAACTCCATGCAGGTCTATCCCTTCGTGGATGGCGCGCTCTATCAGGTCTACGCTTCGCCCGGTCAGATCACCGACGTCGCCCTGCAACCCGGCGAGCAACTGGTGGGCACGGGGCCGGTCGCTGCCGGCGACACGGTGCGCTGGATCATCGGCGACACCGAGAGCGGGGCGGGCGGGGCAAAGCAAGTCCACATCCTGGTGAAACCGACACGGCCGGACCTCACCACCAACCTCGTCATCAACACCAATTTGCGCACCTACCACATGGAGCTGCGCTCCACCGAGAAGACCTACATGGCCTCGGTCTCCTGGCAATATCCCCAAGACCAGCTCATCGCCCTCAGGCGCCAGAACGCGGAAGCGCAGGCGGTGCAGCCCGTCGCCACGGGCATCGACCTGGCAAAGGTGAACTTCCGCTACGAGGTGAGCGGCGACCGGGCACCGTGGCGGCCGCTGCGCGCCTTCGATGATGGGCAGCAGGTCTTCATCGAGTTTCCCCGCGGGATCGCCCATGGCGAGATGCCGCCGCTGTTCGTGGTCGGGCCGCAAGGCGACACCTCCGAACTCGTGAACTATCGCGTGCGCGGCACCTATATGATCGTGGACCGGCTCTTCGCAGCCGCCGAGCTGCGCTTCGGCGCCGACAAGGACCAGAAGCGCGTGCGCATCTCCCGCACCGACGGGAGGCCGGTCCTATGAGCGGCATCGAACCCGGGAAGGAGACAGGGCCGGAGCTGAGCGGTGATGACGGCGCTCGGCCACTGACGGGGGAGACTGTGTCGGCCATGCGGCTGCGGCCGGAACCGCCGCGGGTGACCCGCCTGTCCCGAAAGGTATTAGCCGGGCTGGGGCTCGTTGCCGGCCTTGGGATCGGCGGGGCGCTGATCTACGCCCTGCAAGCGCGAAAGGACCACGGACACGGCCAGGAACTCTACGCCACCGACGTCAAGGCGACGCCGGACGGGCTCGCCGGCCTACCCAAGGATTACACCGGCATCCCCAAGCTCGGGCCTCCGCTGCCCGGCGACCTCGGCCGGCCGATCCTCAATGCGCAGACGGCAGTGCAGCCGACGGTGCCGACAATGGGAGGCATGCCAAATCCCGCCTTGAGCCCCGAGGAGCAACGCCAGCAGCGGGAAAGCGAAGACGCCCGGACCGGACGGCTGTTCGCTCAGACCAATACCCGGTCGGCAAGCCCGGCGGTGACCCAGCAGGCGGGAGTCACTTCAGCGTCAGCGGCGCCGGCCGCCGATCTCACCAGCCTCGGCCTTGCGCCGCAGGCGGCGACGCCGACGGCCCAGGAGCGCCAGCTTGCCTTCCTGAGCCAGGCCGTGGACCGGCGCACCGTGTCGCCCGACCGCGTGGCGGCTCCTGCCTCCGCCAACATCCTGCAGGCCGGCGCCGTCATCCCCGCGGCGCTGATCACCGGCATCCGCTCGGACCTGCCGGGCCAGATCACCGCCCAGGTGACCGAGAATGTCCACGATAGCCCGACCGGGCGGATCCTCCTGATCCCCCAGGGCACCCGCATCATTGGCCAGTATGACAATGGCGTCGGCTTCGGGCAGCGCCGGGTGCTCCTCGTCTGGAACCGCCTGATCTTCCCCAATGGCCGGTCCATCGTGCTGGAGCGCCAGACCGGAGCCGACGCGGAAGGCTACGCTGGCCTTGAGGATGGCATCGACTACCATTGGGGCGAGCTGTTCAAGGCGGCGGTGCTCTCGACCATCCTCAGCGTCGGGGCGAGCGCAGGAACGTCCGGCAGCGATAGCGACCTCGTGAGTGCTTTGCGGGAAGGCGCATCCGACAGCATCAGCCAGACCGGCCGGCAGCTCGTCCAGCGCCAGCTCAACATTGCGCCGACCCTCACGATCCGGCCGGGATTCCCGGTGCGGATCATCGTCACGCGCGACCTCGTTCTTGAATCCTATGGAGGTTGAAATGCCGAAGCTGAAGCTCAGCGAGATCCTCGACGACAAGCCGGTGAAGGTGACCGTGGAACTGCCAGCGAAGCTGCACCGCGATCTTGTCGCCTATGCGCAGGTGCTGGGTGGCGAGACGGGGAATCCGATCACCGATCCCGTCAGGCTGATCGCGCCCATGCTGGAGCGCTTCATCGCGACAGATCGCGTTTTCGCGAAGGCTCGGCAAGCACCCCATCCAGATCCTGCACGGGGGATGACGTCTGGGGTGCTGAAGAGCGAGCCATCGATCGAGCAAGGCTGAGCAATGTCCGAAACGCGGGATTGTCGTTTTTCGGCGACCATGCAGCATAGAACTGGAGCACCTCGCCGCGCAGAGAACGATAGATAACGCCGGGGACCTTGACCAAATTTTCGGATTCTATGACCAACGTTATTCCGCGGCCGGACGCGACGAGATTGAGAAGCTTATATCGCCCAACCCGCTGAGCCTCGACACGGGGCTCGCATTCGACTTCCCGGATTTTGCGAATGACATAGTCTTGGATTCTCATCCCAGCCGCAGTGTCTCGGATAAGAATTTTTTCAGAACTGAGATCTCGCCATGTCAACGCGTCCTCGGTGGAAAGCGGATGGCCTTCGGGCAATGCCACAAGAACCTGTTCCGACCAAAGATAAGTTGTATCGCATTCCGGCCAATCGCCCAATCCGATGACAAAAGCAATATCAAGCTGAAATTTCCGAATGGAGTTGATGTGATCGTGTGCTTCGCCGTCGACGAAATCGATATGAACAGATCCATATTTTGCGTCATATTCTCGAAATAAGTCCGACAAAAAACCCGATGAAAGTGAAGAAAATAGTCCCACTTTGACGTATCCGTCCTCGGCACGACCAATGGCGGCCACCTCCGCCGCCGCGTCGCGAATGTGGTCCAACGCATGGCGGACCCGATGCAGGAAGCGTTGTCCGGCTATGGTCAGGTTGATCCCCCCGGGGTGTCGCAAGAACAGGGAGGCCCCGACCTGATCCTCGATGTCCCGGATCCGCCGACTAACGGAGGACTCCTGCACACCGAGTGCCGCTGCTGCCTTCCGAAAGCTTCCATATTCGGAAGCAGCGATTAAATACCTGAGGTAGCGGATTTCAATTTCCGTACTGTTATTCGACATTGGAAACGTTCTCCATTTCAATAACGGCATATAATTCAGTATGAATTACATGATATCACAAATATTACGCATCAAATGTTTGTATTTTATGTGCAAGTATGCGAAATATTAAAATTATATCGTCGGATTATAACGTACATTAATGCATAACTTTTACATAATACATCATATTTTTGAGATATTTTACCATCAGTAACTTGGACATTAGAGATTAGATCGAGAGAGGGCGCGGCCATTTCATAAAATAGATGATTTAGACCAAACCATGCTAATGAAAGTCTCCTTCTAAGTAAGCTCGTTGTCTGTTCGCGCCCAACGACCTTCTTCCGCTATTCCAAGCGACGGAATTGTCACCATTAAGCTGGATTCACATCGCCCGCCTCAAATTTCATGCCACACTTATGAAATGTTAGATAGAAATTGATAGTATAATTTTTGATAATATAAACGACATAGGAATGACAATTTAGGAACCGTGATTTGTGCCATCTGCTGCGCCAAGTCGAATTTGTTATCACTAAAATTAGCTATATATTTCAACAAATCAGATAAATTTATGTTATTTATGAAGAATTATACATATCAAAAATCCTTTCTTATTATAGGAATATTTCCATCTAATTTACGAATTGTCATCTGAAGGCGAGATGTAACTGTGCGGAAAAACATTCCACTTTGTTGACATTTTTTAAAATTATCGTCTGTCTTAATTTTAAGCGCTTCTCCCGCTGCTTGTCCAATGGAGCTCATTTCAAGCCATGCCTTGTCAACATCGATGCCGACTGATCTAGCAGCAGCATCCGCCGCACGCAGAACCTGCTGCGCCTCGGATAAAGTAACTGTCGGCTTGAAATTAGGTTCAGATTGATCATTATATGCTTCTAAACATCCCCTAATCGCGAAATACATACCATACATAAACTTCAAATGACTAACGGCTTGCCCTCTCAAATCGGAAATAGTAGAATTAGTTGACTGTTCAACCTCTGAAAAGGCAGAGTCTGTAAAAGACACACAAATTATAATCCAAGCAAATATTGCAATTGACGTTTTCTTCATGTCATATTCCCGCACCGAGCTGTTTTTGATAGGTTGCGATTCTACATTCACTATCACGTCATGCCTGCCCATCGCGGTAGCCAAGCAAACGTAGTGCATTGAACACTACCACCAGCGTGGACCCCTCGTGCGCCGCCACGGCCGGGCCGATGCCGAGGCCAAATATCGTCGCCGGAACCAGCAACGCCACCACACCCAAGCTTATGAACACGTTCTGAAGGATGATGAAGCGCGTGCGGCGGCTTAGTCCGACCGCGAACGGCAAATGTCGCAGGTCATCCGCCATGAGTGCGACGTCTGCGGTCTCTAGCGCCACATCGGAACCCGCGGCTCCCATAGCGATGCCGACCGTGGCGTTCGCCATGGCCGGCGCATCATTGACCCCATCGCCGACCATCGCAACCTTGGCTTCCTTCCTCAGCTTTTGAATCGCCGCAACTTTGTCCTCGGGGAGCAGGTCGCCCCAAGCTTCGTCTAGTCCTAAATCTTTGGCGATGGCGTCGGCCACCTTCTGGTGATCGCCCGAGATCATGAGCATCCGAGTGATGCCAAGATCGCGCAGCCGCTTGAGCGCGTCGCGAGCGGCAGCCCGCGGAGTGTCCATAAGGCCGATGGCTCCGAGATCTCGCTCACCAATCCGCACAGCCATCGTAGTGCGCCCGGCGTCCCGCAGCTTCGCGATCGACGCCTTCACAGCTGGATTCAGCTGGGTAATGCCGTCTTGCCCAAACATCTCGGCCTTCCCGAGCCAGACCGGCTGCCCGGCAAATGTAGCGACCACGCCTCGCCCGGTGAGGCTTTTGAGTTCAGTCGCCTCCTCTATTTCTCGTCCTCCCAGCCGGGCTCGCCCGTCGCGAACGATTGCGGCGGCTAGCGGGTGATCGCTGAGCGCCTCTACCGCAACCGCTACTGAGAGGAGCTCATGTTCCGGAACCCCGTCGGCCGGCAAGACGTCGGTGATACGCGGTTTGCCCTCCGTCAGCGTTCCCGTCTTGTCGAATGCGATAGCGCTCAGCGAGCCCAGATTCTCCAGTGGCGCGCCGCCCTTCACCAGCACGCCGCCACGTGCCGCTCGCGCGACGCCTGACAACACCGCGCTCGGTGTAGCGATGGCTAAAGCGCACGGGCTTGCGGCGACCAGTACCGCCATGGCGCGATAGAAGCTTGAGCTGAATGGCTCGTCCACCACCACCCAGGCGAACAGAAGGAGGATCGCGAGCGCCAGTACCACGGGCACGAAGATACGTTCGAACGTCTCAGTGAACCGCTGGGTCGGTGATTTCTGCGTTTCCGCCTCGCTCACCATTTTCACGACCTTTGCCAGCGCCGTGTCGCTCGACAAGCGCGTCGCCTCCACCTCAATGGCGCCGGCACCGTTGATTGTTCCCGCAAAGACCCGCGAGGCAGAGCCAACCGTGTCGGGCCGCGCCCGTGCCTCAGCAACGTCGTCAACCGGGCGCTTGTCCACCGGGATACTCTCGCCGGTGACAGGAGCCTGATCGATGGCGGAGGAGCCCTTCACCAGGAAGCCGTCGGCAGGTAGACGCTCGTTAGGGCGGACCAGCACCACGTCGCCGATCACAAGTTCCTCCACGGGAACCTCCAAGGTGCCATCAGCGCGGCGCACCGTGGCCGTGCGTGGAGCGAGCTTGGCCAGGGCCTCGATCGCCTGCTTGGCGCGGCCCATGGCATAGTGTTCCAATGCGTGGCCTAGGCTGAACAGGAAGAGCAGCAGCGCGCCTTCCGCCCATGCGCCAAGCGAAGCCGCGCCCGCAGCCGCTACCAGCATCAGCGTATCGATCTCGAACCTGCGCAGGCGCAGATTGTCTATCGCTTCGCGGACCGTGTAGAAGCCGCCAAAGAAATATGCTCCAACGAAACACACGATAGGCAGCCAGCCGGGTGCGGCCGGTAATAGCTTCTCGATGGCAAAACCGACGACGAGCAGCGCGCCGCAGGCAAGAGAGAAGATTAGCTCAGTGTTCGGTCCGAGGATCCTGCCATGGGCATGATCGTGCTCCCCTTTTCCGTCCTTATGTTCTGACCTGGCATGCGTAAACATGACTGACCGATGATCATATCAAGCGTGAGAGGGCAGCCTATCCAGCCGTAGCGCGGCCGCATCCCTCGCGGCGATAGCCCCCATTTGAACGAGGGCGTTTCGGATTTCCTGCTCTGTTACCGCCTCGCGGTCGAATTCGACGCGTACGAGACCAGATGCACTGGCTTCGGCCTCCAATACCCCGGAAAGCTTACGCAGTTTCTCGGCAACGGTGCGCGCACGCCGTTCATGGGTGATCCCTTCCACCTGCCAAATCGCGTGACCGAACCGCTCGGTAATCTGCGCGCCAACGCTTTGGGCAAGTTCCCGGATGCGAGGTAAGCCGATTACCGTCGGGTCATAGTGGAGGCAGAGCTGCGCCGACTCGCCGCCAGCGACGTGCACATACTCAATGCCCGCGCGCTCCTGAAGCTCCGAAACGAGCCGACTCACACAGGAGTCTACAGCGTCGGGCACGTTTGGCAGAAGGATTGGAATGTCCAGTCGAAGCTTCTCGATCATCTTTGTAAGCTCCCCAGATTCACCAGCATCGCCCAACCCGACATCTGACAATAAAGACACCTTAGGGTTTTAATTCTGACTTGGATCTATCGCCGCCCTTCTTGGCTGCAGCAATGATTGCAACGAATTCATCGTGTCTTCCATCATGGTCGCGGACGTATTCGGCAATCTCGACTGCCGCGGACTGTTCGCACCACTCTACGATACGTGCTTGCTCACGATCTCGGTCGAATTCATAAAGTTGCCGAATTGCCTGCAGCGCACCCGCTCGCGCCATGTCAGCTGAACGGCGGACTACAAAGATCGATTGGTCAGCGGGCAACTCACCAACCACCTCTTGGCGTATATGATAGGTCAATCGAGATATATCACCATATTTTCCTGACGACCTCTCGGTTACATCTGGTATAAACTGAGAGCAATATATTGTAATATTCTGTATAAAAAAAGATCTAGTCAATATTGTTTCCAATATTTCGTTTCCATTAGCGAATCTGATATCGATGCATAACATATAAATACATGCGACAAATGCACATATAGATAATTTTTCTTTCACTATTTGTATCATTGCGTTAGTCCCAAGCTCGCATGCATTGATCATATTGAATTTTGCAATGAGTAAGCTCGTGCGGCCTGAAAGACCTATTTTTGTCGTAACATGAAGATTTATTCTTTGCACAAAACAATTTATGCTCTCCGACATTTGAATGTTCACAGCCTATTGCCGACGTTTGTGAAGTTTGCGCAGGCAGATAAAATGGGGTGAATTGCGTGCCCGCGGCGAAAGCCGCTCCGATGCAAATGCTATTTAACGCGATGCAAATGCACGCTGTAAAAATCGCCTTATTCATGATTTTACCTCCAAAAATTGGAATTTAGATGGATGAAGAGGGGCGAATATTCGTCCCTCTTCCTTCTTAATGACTCGGCTTAGCGCACCGCGCGATCGTTAAGCCACGGCGAGGGCGAGGGAATGAAGGTCCCTGGGGTAGGCGCCTGAGGGCGGCTCATCTGCACCTTAGGCGAGCCGCTCGTTGTCCCAGAAAGACGGCCGCCGGGATAACTTTCCTGCTGCACGTCAAGGAATTCATGTCGCTCTTGCTCCTCCACGCCGAGCGTCGACGGATACGGCTCTGCGAAAGCCGTAAGCGGAGGGAGGATGAAACTAAGAGCAACGACATAAATCTTCATGATTTAACCTCGAATGTCGAATTAAACTTGATTTATTTCATTTGTTTTCAACATTCGCGTAGCGAGGAGGGGGGATTTCTACGCCTAGGCCGACACCACTACGGGTCTCGTTCGCCCATTGCCCGCACACTCTCCACCCTGGGGGCCCCGACGACGCACCTTCATCGAAGGGGGAGACGTGCGGGCAAGCGTGGCACTCGCACCGCACCGCAGCGCAGGCCGGATTGCGGGTGTCTTCGTCACTCTGATGGTGGTTTTCATCCGTTAATGCGCTCGCTTCTAATGACATCGCGCTCGCGTTCCAGGAATACCCCGGAATACACAAGACTACGATCAGCATGAGACTTAGCAAAATGCTTCGGAGAAAGCCTCTCACACCGCCTCTCCCTCTTGATCGAAACGACCGAATATTGAATTCACCGGCTGGATTCCATAGTGCGTTGCTCGGACGGAACATCGCGCGTCTGGCCGGAACGGATAGATGTGCTGCGACCATGGGGCAACGGGTGAGTAACCCCGAGTTGGACGTCTCGAAAATCGTGCCTCTGCTTCTCACGATATGTCTTCGGTCGCGGATCGAGTGCCAGTGCCGGCGACGCGATGCCGAACACGAGCACGCACAAGGTGCCACGGGCAACGTAGTTCCACACAGTACTTTTCATGACACACTTCCTTATGGGGTGGTGAACTTGGCCTGACCGGACTTGCCGGCCGGGGTTTTAATGAGCAGCGTGACCGCCGTGCCCTTGACGATGGTTGAGGGCGCCTTGCCGGCCAGGGTCTGACCGCCTGCGGTAAGCTGGATAGTCTTGCGATCGGCGCCGGAGGCCAGCATGGCAGAACCGGTAAAGCCGGCGGTATCGACCGGCTTGCCTGCCTCATCGACTACGTGGAAGGTCAAGGTCTCGCCCGAGACGACAAGTTCGGCATGGACGCCGGCGACGTCTTCCAAGGGGCCGCCATTGGGACCCTTCTGCGCACCATGGGCATGCTGGGCGAGGGCGGGCCCAGCGGCAAGCAGGCTGAAAGCGACGATCAGGCTCTTAAGCACGGGTCTTTCTCCGATTTTGGGGCTAGGGGGATGGGGCTTCGGCCTGCGCCTCGGGGGAGGCCGCTGGCCTGGTCTCGCGCCGGAACAGCACGTAGAGCGCTGGCAGCACGAGCAAGGTGAGGATGGTGGAGGAGATGATGCCGCCGATGACCACGGTGGCGAGCGGCCGCTGCACCTCCGCGCCCGGGCCGGTGGCGATGGCCATTGGCACGAAGCCGAGCGAAGCGACCAGCGCCGTCATCAGCACCGGGCGCAGGCGTGTCAGGGCGCCGTCGCGCACCGCCGTCACCACGTCCCGCCCTTCCGCCCGCAGGCGCTGGATGAAGGCGATAATGACGAGGCCGTTCAGCACCGCCACGCCCGAGAGCGCGATGAAGCCGATGCCGGCGCTGATGGAGAGCGGCAGGTCGCGCAAGATTAGCGCCGCGATGCCCCCCGTGAGCGCCAGCGGCACGCCGGAGAACACCAGCAGCGCATCCGCTACCGAGCCGAAGCTCATGAACAGCAGCAGGAAGATGAGCAACAGCGCGATGGGCACCACGATGGCAAGGCGCTGTGTGGCCGAAACCAGCTGTTCGAACTGGCCGCCCCAGCCGATCCAGTAGCCTTCGGGCAGCTTCACCTTATCTGCCACCTGGCGCTGGGCGTCGGTGACGAAGGAGCCGAGGTCGCGGTCGCGCACGTTGGCGCTCACCACGATGCGCCTTTTGCCGTTCTCCCGGCTGATCTGGTTCGGGCCAGGGGAGACCGTGAGGTTGGCGATGGCGGACAGCGGCACGTAGCGGATCTGCCCGCCAGATCCGGGGACCCAAGCGGCCTGGACTGGCTTGGCCTCATCGCTCGCCGCAGGGGGAAGCGGCACCGGCAGCGCGCGCAGGGCCTCGATGTCGGTGCGCAATTCCTCCGGCAGGCGCACCACGATGTCGAAGCGGCGATCGCCCTCGAACAGGGCGCCGGCCTCGCGGCCGCCCACCGCGATCTCCACCAGTTCCTGCACGTCGGCGACGCTTACCCCGTAACGGGCCATGGCCGCTCTATTGAGGGCGACCGTCAGCATGGGCAGGCCGGAGACCTGCTCGGTCTTCACGTCGGCGGCGCCCGGCACCGCCTGGAGCACGCTCTGCACCTGCCCGGCCACCTGCAGCAGCATGTCGAGGTCGTCGCCGAAGATCTTGACGCCCACATCGCTGCGGATGCCGGAGATCAGCTCGTTGAAGCGCAGCTGGATCGGCTGGGAGAGTTCGTAATTACTCCCCGCCACGCCCTCCGCCGCCTTCTCGATGTCGGTCATCACCGCGCTCTTGGACTTGCCGGGGTCCGGCCATTCGGCGCGTGGCTTCAGCATCACGTAACCGTCGGAGATGGAGGGCGGCATTGGGTCGGTGGCAACTTCCGCCGTACCGGTGCGGGCGAACACCTCCTTCACTTCCGGCACCTTCAGCAGGCTCTTCTCCAGCGCCTGCTGCATCTCCAGCGACTGGGTAAGGCTGGTGCCCGGCACCCTGAGCGCCTGGATCGCCGCATCGCCCTCGTCGAGGCTCGGAATGAACTCGCCGCCCATGCGGGAGGCGGCAAGGCCACTCGCAACCACGAGGCCGGCCGCGGCCACCGCCACCACGGCGCGGTAGTTGATGGCGGCATCGAGCAACGGCGTATAGAAGCGCCGCGCCCCGCGCATGATGACGTTCTCGTGCTCGGAGACCTTGCCCGTTACCAGCAGCGCGATGGCCGCCGGGATGAAGGTCATGGAGAACAGAGCCGCGCCGGCCAGCGCCATCAGGACGGTGATGGCCATGGGCGTGAACATCTTGCCCTCCACCCCCGTTAGGGTGAGCACCGGCAGGTAGACCACGGCAATGATCA
Source organism: Xanthobacter oligotrophicus (assembly GCF_008364685.1). Lineage (GTDB taxonomy): Bacteria > Pseudomonadota > Alphaproteobacteria > Rhizobiales > Xanthobacteraceae > Xanthobacter > Xanthobacter oligotrophicus. The sequence goes on along the minus strand of NZ_VTTL01000011.1, from coordinate 242,287 downwards.
TGGTGCCGAACAGGCTCGGCCGGATCACCTCCTTGGAGCCGGCGAGGATGGTCTCGAACCGCTCGGCGCGGGTCAGGAGCCGGCCGCGCCGATGCTGCTCTTCCGCCAGCAGGCGTAGGCAGTTCTCGACGATGATGACCGCCCCGTCGATGATGATTCCGAAGTCGATGGCACCAAGGCTCATGAGGTTGGCGCTGACACGGTTCTCCACCATGCCGGTGATGGTGAAGAGCATGGCGAGCGGAATGACGAAGGCCGTCACCAGCGCCGCGCGGAAATTGCCGAGCAGCACGAACAGCACCACCACCACCAGCAGCGCGCCTTCCAGAAGGTTCTTCTCCACCGTGGCGATGGTGGCTTCCACCAGGTGTGAGCGGTCGTAGACGGCACGGGCGATGACGCCTTCCGGCAGCGAGCGGGAAATCTCCTCCAATCGCGCGGCGACACGCTGGGCCACGGTGCGACTGTTCTCGCCGATGAGGAGCATGGTGGTGCCCAGCACCACCTCTTCTCCGTTCAGGGTCGCCGCGCCGGTGCGCAGCTCACGCCCCTCGCGCACCTCGGCAATATCGCCTATCCGCAGCGGCGTGCCGCCCCGGCTGCCGATGACGATCTCGCGGATCTCGGCGGCGTCCGCCACCTGGCCCGGCGTGCGCACCAGATACTGCTCGCCGTTGCGCTCGATATAGCCGGCGCCCACGTTGGCGTTGTTGGCGGCCAGCGCCGTCATCACCTCGCGGAACGAAATGCGATTGGCCATCAACCGCGCCGGATCGGGCAGCACATGGAACTGCCGCTCGAAACCTCCGATGGTGTTCACCTCCACCACCCCCGGCACGGTGCGCAACTGCGGCTTGATGATCCAGTCCTGGATGGTGCGTAGGTCGGTGGGGCTGAAGGGCTGGCCGTCAGGCTTCTTCGCCCCGTCCCTGGCCTCCACCGTGTACATGTAGATCTCGCCAAGGCCCGTGGACACCGGCCCCATGGCGGTCTCCACCCCCAGCGGAAGCTGGTCCTTCGCCTGCTGGATGCGCTCGTTCACCAACTGGCGGGCGAAGTAGATGTCGGTGCCATCGCGGAACACGACCGTCACCTGGCTGAGGCCATAGCGGGACAGCGAGCGGGTGTATTGCAGGCCGGGCAGGCCGCCCATGGAGGTCTCGATGGGAAAGGTGATGCGCTGCTCGGTCTCCAGCGGCGAGAAGCCGGGCGCCGAGGTGTTGATCTGCACCTGCACGTTGGTGATGTCGGGCACCGCGTCGATGGGGAGGCGCGTGAAGTTCCAGGCCCCGAAGGCGCCGATGGCGAGGCAGAACATGACCACCAGCCAACGCTGGCGGATGGAGAAGGCGAGGATGGCGTCGATCATCGCGCCCCCTCCTGAGCCTGAGCTTTGCCTGCCTCACGGATGCGGGCGAAGCGCTCCACCGGCGTAACGAAAACCACTCCGTCACCGCGGTGTCCGGTCCACCCAGCGCGCGTGAGGGTCGAGATCACTGCCTCCACGACGCCGGCACGGCAGACGATCTGCAACTGGAGATGGCGCTGGTAGGTGAGGTCGTATTCGCTCGCCACATAGGTGCCGCCGGCACCGCGGCCGCGACCTTGGCCGCGCGCTTCGGTGAAGGTAAATCCCGGGAATTCAGGTAGCTCGTGCAGGGCTCGCACCACGCGCCCTTCAAGATGAGGATGAATGAAGGCAGTGACGAGCCGCAGGCCGTCGTCCATCGCGCCGGGGGACGCCTCAGTGCTCATGGCTAGCGCTCCCTTTGGCGAGTTCCGCCTTCACCACGAAGCTGTTTCGCGCGGCGTAGACATCACCGGGCATGAGCCCGAACAGCACCTCGGCCCATTCCGCATCGCGATCACCGATCTCCACATCGCGGGGGGCGAACGCGTCACCGTCGCGCACGAACACGACGGTGCGGTTGTCGATGGTCTGAAGCGCGCTGGTTCGGACCGCGAGATCCACCGGCTTCTCAGTCAGGGTGATGGTGCCCACGGCGAACAGGCCGGGCCGCAGCCGCATGCCGTCGTTGGGAATGACCGCCCGCGCCAGCGCGGTCTGGGTGTCGGCTGATCCGATGGGCGAGACATAAGCCACTCGGCCGTCGATGACCTGCCCACCGTCCTCCGGATCGATGGCGACCTTATCGCCGGCACGCACCCGTGGAAAATCGCGGCGATAGACGGAGAGATCCACCCATAGAGTCGAAAGGTCGGCCACCACGAAAGCCGGCTTCTGTTCGGAGGCGTATTCGCCAAGCCCGACTTGCCGGTCCACCACCGTGCCGGAGATCGGCGCCTTCATGTCGTAGGTGGTGAGGCTCTGGTTGCTTTCGACGACCGCGAGAACGTCGCCCTTGGCCACCTTGTCGCCGATCCGCTTGCGGATCTCCCGGACGATGCCGGGAAAGCGCGGGGTTACCTGGACCACGTTTTCCTGATTGGGCTGGACCAAGCCATTTAGGCGTAGCTTCTGGCGAAGCGTCCCGGGGCTGGCCGTCTCCAGGCCGATGCCGGCAGCAGCAAGCCTGGTGTCGTCCAGTTCCACCCCGCCCTCGGCATGTCCGCCTCCCTCTTCTCCATGCCCACCCTCCGCACCATGTCCGCGCTCAGCGGCTAGGCTGCCCGAAACGGGAGCGTTGCGGTCCTGGAATGCGTACAGCGCCCCCGCGCCGGCCAGCAGGCCGATGAGGAGCATCGCCACGTCGCGTCGCGCCGTGCGGCTCATTTGGCTTTTCCTTTGTTGAGATTCACCGGCCGACCCGTCAGCCCTTCGAGGGTGGCGAGTGCGGTGTGGAACGAAACCAGCGCATCGAGCTCGCGCAGGGCGGCGTCGGTGAGGGTGGACTGGGCGTCAAGCAGTTCCAGGAGCGTGTAGCGGCCTTCGGAATAGCCGGTCTCTACCCCCTCGAAGGCAGTCCGCGCGCCTGGAATGGTGCTGCCGCGCAATAGCGCTATTTCGTCGAAGGCCGCCCTCATCCCGTCATGGGCCCGGCCAAGCTGGGAGATGAGGGCATTGCGGGCGATGGCTTCCTCCGCTTCGGCCCGCAGCATCTGTTCGTTCGCCTCGGCGATGCCGCCGTCATTGCGGTCGAACAGGGGGATCGGCATGGACAATGAGAAGCGCATGCCGCTGTCAGCGGTCTCGTTGTAATGCCGGTAGCCGACCCCCAGGGTCACGTCCGGCACCGACTTGGCCTGTGCCGAGCGCAGGTCCGCCTGCCGCTGGGCGCGCAGGGCGGTGAAGCGGGTGAGCTGCGGATTGCCCAGCGCCTGCTTGACAAGCCCCGGCAGTGGCGGGGGGGCGCTGACCTTCAGCAGGTTGCCGGTCGCCCGCCCGAACCTTGCCTCCTGAAGGCCCATGAGCAGCGCGAGTTCCCGCCGCGCGGTGCCGAGCGCAGCGCGGGCTCGGTCCAGCTCCACCCGGGCGAAATCGGCGGCGACACGGGCGCGGGAAATCTCGGCCGGGGAGGAAGCGCCGGCCTGGACGCGGTTCTGCAGCAAGGGAGCGAGCCGCTGGATCGCCGCCACCTGCGTCTCAAGAATCTGGGCGCGCTGCTGCGCCCCGAGCACGGCGGCGAAGGCGGCGGCGGTATCCGCCAGCACCTGCAGGCGGATCGCCTCCCGCTCCCAGCGCGCCACGCCGACCCCGGCGCCGGCGGCCGCCAGCCGCGCCTCGCGCTTGCCGCCCAGCTCTACCAGTTGGCTGATCTGGATCGTCTGCTCGGCAAGGTCCAGCCCCTGGTAGGAGCCCGAGCCCGCCGCATTGTCCACCTCTAGGGAGAGGTTGGGGTTGGGCAGGGCCCCGGCCTGGGTATTGCGGCCGGCTGCGATGCCGATGTCGCGTTCCGCCGCCGTGAGGCGCGGATTGGCGGCAAGGGCGCTGGCGAGGGCGCTTGTGAGGGTCAGCGGACGGGCGGTTTCGGCGCGCGTCTGCGACGCGTGAAGCAGCGCGAGCGCTGCCCCAAGCGCAAGCGCGAGGGCACGAGGCGACATGATCTGATCCAAAGTCTGATGGCGGATCGCCGACGCGGGGCGTCAGCGCGCGAGCAGAAGTCGGATCAGGCGCGCGGGGGGCGGATGTCTGCGGGAACGGAGCGGCCGGCGCTCAGGCGCGTGGGCGCTACCTCCGACGTGGATGGCAGACGCAGGGCCTCGCTTGCTGCCGGAGTATATGGCACCACCATGGAGCAGCCATGGCAGTCATGGTCCGAGGCAGGCTGGGGCTGGGCCGGGTCATGCGCGGCGCCGAACACCTTGGCATCCGTAGCGGCGAGGGAGGGGTCCGCAACGGATGCCTCGACGGGCGACAGGTCGGTGCTCGACACACCGACGCCCGTCAGCGTAACTGAGGTCCCAGCCAACTCTCCCAGAGCGCCGTCCACATCAAAGATGTGATGCGCTGCCAGTGCGCTTGCGAACGGCCCGGCCACAAGGCATGCCACCACGACGACCGACACGGCGCGGCGGAACGCCGGACCGGTGATCGACATGAGGACTTTTGCCAAGACGCGAAGCATGGACCATGAGAGACCCCAAGAGCCGCGATGTGTCAAGTCTTTCGGAAGCGCTGCGTCAGCGTACCCGAAAAGCTTGGGAGATCGCTTGAATTTCGGCCGATCCCAAGGTTTTCGCCCTGGCCGTTATGAAATTGACATTGTCCGTGATCGGAAAGCGTCTCGATCACCCTGCACTGTGCCACGTGGCCGTGGGCGCAGCCGTCGACCATGCGTTGAAGCTCCGCCTCCAGCGCCCTTAGCGCGGCGATGCGGCTGCGCACCTCGATCAGCCGCGCGCTGGCGATCTCGTCCGCCGCCGCGCACGACTGCTCGGGCCGGTCCTGCAGCGTCAGCAGGGTGCGGATAGCCTCGATGTCAAAGCCCAGCTCGCACGCATGGCGGATGAAGGCCAGCCGCTGCAGGTGGGTGGCGCTGTAGAGGCGGCGGTTGCCCTCGGTGCGCGGCAGCGCCGGCATCAGGCCGATCTCCTCATAGAAGCGGATGGTGGGCACCTTCACCCCGCTTAAGCGCGCCGCCGCGCCGATGGGCAGGAGGTCGGGAAAATTTTCGGACGACGGGCCGGACATTGGGGCTTGCTCCTCTAGTGACTAGAGCATCTAGGATCCGCAGCGTGACGCAAAGAAAGGCCGCATCATGACCGCTCCTCTCGTTCAAAGCCGGTTCCGGGTGACCGGGATGGACTGCGCCTCCTGCGCCGCGAAGATCGAGGGCACCACGCTGCGCATCGCCGGCGTGGCGGAAGCCGAGGTCTCGGTGGCGGCCGGCACGCTGGTGATCCGCCACGCCCCGGACGCCGACCTTGCGCCCCTCGCCGGGCGCCTTTCCCCCATGGGCTACGCCCTCGCTCCGCTCGCGGCCGGCGGCGGGCAGCGCAAGGCACACGACCATGGAGAGAGCTGCGCGGGGCACGATCATTCCGACCACGACCATGCGGGCCACGACCACACCGGCCACGATCACGCAAAGCACGACCACGCCGAAACCGGCGGCCACGACCATGGTGCTGTCCCCGCCGCCGAAGGCAGATGGTGGTCCACCGGCAAGGCGCGCCTCACCCTCCTGAGCGGCCTCGCTTTGGTTGCGGCCTCCGGCATCGGGACCTTCGTCCCGGCGGTGCAATCGTGGCTGTTCCTCGCCGCCATGCTGGTGGGCCTCGTGCCCATCGCCCGGCGCGCCATCGCGGCCGCCGCGAACGGCATGCCCTTCACCATCGAGATGCTGATGACCATCGCAGCGGCGGGCGCCGTGGTCATCGGCGCGGCCGAGGAGGCGGCGGCGGTGGTGTTCCTGTTCCTGGTGGGCGAATTGCTGGAAGGCGTCGCCGCCGGCCGGGCGCGCGCCAGCATCCGCGCGCTCACCGCGCTGGTGCCAAAGACCGCATTGGTGGAGCGCGACGGCGCCACGGTCGAGGTGCCCGCCGCCAGCCTCGTCGTGGGCGAGGTGATCCTGGTGCGGCCCGGCGACCGGATTTCCGCTGACGGCCTCATCGTCGCCGGCGAGAGCGGCATCGACGAGAGCCCGGTGACCGGCGAGAGCGTGCCGGTGCGCAAGGGGCCCGACGCCACCGTCTTCGCCGGCACCGTGAACGGGGAGGCGGCGCTGCGCGTGCGCGTCACCGCCACCGCCGAGGACAACACCATCGCCCGGGTGGTGAAGCTGGTGGAGGAGGCGCAGGAAAAGCGCGCGCCCACCGAGCGGCTCATCGATCGCTTCTCGCGCTACTACACCCCCGGCGTGGTGGTGGTGGCGGCGCTGGTGGCGGTCATCCCGCCGCTGCTGTTCGGCGGGGCGTGGGATGCCTGGATCTACAAGGGCCTTGCCATCCTCCTCATCGGCTGCCCCTGCGCGCTGGTGATCTCGACCCCGGCCGCCATCGCAGCCGGCCTCTCCGCCGGGGCGCGGCGCGGGCTGCTGCTGAAGGGCGGCGCCGTGCTGGAGACGGCGGGCAAGGTCACCACCGTCTGCTTCGACAAGACCGGCACCCTCACCGCAGGAAAGCCGCAAGTGACGGACGTGATCGCCTTCGCCCTGCCGGACGCCGAGGTGCTGCGCCTCGCGGCAGCGCTGGAGACCGGTTCGAGCCACCCCCTCGCCAAGGCCATCCTTGATCGCGCGGCAGCGGACGCCATCGCCATTCCCGTGGCGGAAGCCGCGCAGGCGCTGGGCGGCAAGGGCGTGTCGGCGCAGGTGGAAGGACGCGAGGTGTTCCTCGGCTCGCCCCAGGCCGCCGCCGCGCGCGCGGCCCTGTCGCAAGAGCAGGCCGACCGGATCGCGGCATTGAACGACGCCGGCAAGACCGTGTCCCTGCTGGTGGCCGACGGCGCCATCGCCGGGGCCATCGCCATGCGCGACGAGCCCCGCCCCGACGCCCCCGAGGGCCTTGCCGCGCTGAAGCGGGAGGGCATCCGCACGCTGATGCTCACCGGCGACAACCGGCGCACGGCGGAGGCTATCGGCCGGCAGCTGGGCATCGAGGTGCGTGCCGAGCTGCTGCCGCAGGACAAGCTGCGCATCGTCGGCGAGCTGCAGCAAGAAGGCGCGGTGGTGGCCAAGGTGGGCGACGGCATCAACGACGCCCCGGCGCTGGCCGCCGCCGACATCGGCATCGCCATGGGCGGCGGCACCGACGTGGCGCTGGAAACGGCGGATGCCGCCGCCCTCCATGGCCGGGTGAAGGACGTTGCCTCCATGATCGCCCTGTCCCGGCGCACCATGGGCAACATTCACCAGAACATCGCCATCTCGCTGGGGCTGAAGGCGGTATTCCTCGTCACCACCATTGCCGGCATCACCGGGCTGTGGCCCGCGATTTTGGCCGACACCGGCGCCACCGTGCTGGTGACCCTGAACGCGCTGCGGCTCCTCTCCTGGGGGCGTGGGTGACAGGGCGGGCAATTCGCAGCGAAGCCCGGCTCTTCATTCCAGACCTTGATAGCTCAACGCGCGCGAGTCTCTTGCTTCAGATCTTTTTGAGCACGGCGGTTACGAATATGAGGCTGCCCGCGAAGATCAGGCCCGCTATTGCGCTCGGTGGCCGGCGATGGCGGAGTATACCTTCACACTAGAACTCTTCTTCGATCCTTCGCCGCCCCCGACCACCCAACCAAGACAGTTGCTCGCGATAATTTTTTCCTCCACAAATGAGGGTAAGAAAATTATCGTGGGAGCGATTCGATGGCTGCGGTTCGCGTGCTTGCCGATCATCCTGAAGTTGACGCTCGCCTCGCCGAGTTCGGCGTCACGCGTCAGGAACTGCTTGAGGTCGTGCGCGGCGTGGTCGCTGCTCGCTCGGACGCGACGTTGGACGATCCCGCCTCGGCCGAAGGGCTGCTAGCGTATATCTATGGCACCCGCTATGTGCGGCAGGTCTTCCTGGCCCACGAATGGGTCCGCTACCGCGAGAACAACGTCGAATCGGTCAAACATCCCGACCGGCCGCTGAAGGTCGTGTACCAGAGCGTCGATCTCGCGGCCGACACGCTGCACAAGCCGCAGGCAGTGTCCGGAAAAGGTTCCGGTGCTGACCGCATCATTGCGGTGGGACAGGCGGGACTGTTCCCGGAGGAGGAGATGTCAGCGGCGCAGGATCAGAGCCTCGCGGAGCTCCAGACCGGCGTATGGTTCTTCTGCGTGTCGGTTCAAGGTGGTGATGTCCGTGCCGAGCTGTCGCTGCCTTCGGGCATTTCCGGCGGCAATTTCGAGGGCTTTATCGAGCGCATCTTCATCCTCGGTGGTGGTGAATGGCCGGCGGATGTCATCGTTGATAGCGATCGTCCGGATGGCATCGAGTTCGAGCCTGCTGTTTTGCGTCGCTAGGCCATGTTCAACATTGGCAGAATGGAGCTCGCGCGAAAGCGGCAACGGTTGACCGCCAAGGCTCTCGCCGAGCGGGCTGGCATATCGCCGGTCACCTTGTCGCGTGTCGTCAACGGGCAGCAGATTCCGGATGAAGACACGGTCGACGGCTTGGTGCGCGCGCTGGGATTCCCGCGGGAGTTCTTCTTCCGGGACGACGCGGCTCCGATCAGCGCTGATGCCGCCAGCTTCCGGAGCCTCACGGCGATGTCGGCGCGAGAGCGCGATGCGGCGCTCGCCGCCGGCTCACTGGCCTTCGAGATGTCAGCCTGGGTGCGGGAAAGGTTCGTTCTGCCTCAGCCAGACCTGCTCGACCTCAGCCATGAACGCGATCCCGCTGGAGCCGCACGTGCGCTGCGCCAGCATTGGGCGATCGGCGAGCGGCCGATCTCGCATATGATCAAGCTGCTTGAGACGAAGGGCGTTCGCGTCTTCTCGCTGGCCGAGAACACGAAGAATGTGGATGCCTTTTCCTGTTGGCATGATGGCGAGCCGTATGTCTTCCTCAACACCTTCAAGACCACAGAGCGCAGCCGGTTCGACGCCGCTCATGAGCTGGCTCACCTCGTCCTGCACAAGCACGGCGGTCCCAATCAAGGGCGCGCTGCCGAGCTCGAGGCACATGGGTTTGCATCGTCGTTCCTGATGCCTCACGACGACGTCGTGGCGACGATCCCATTCGTCCGAAGTCTCGATCAATTGGTGCTCGCAAAGAAGCGGTGGGGCGTGTCCGTAGCGGCACTCGCGCACCGGCTTCACCGGATCGGCCGGATCTCCGATTGGAACTACCGGACCTTCTGCATCCAGATAAACAAGCGGTTCGGCACAAACGAACCTGACGGTCTCCCGTCGGAGCGATCTGCAATATGGCACCGTGTCCTCACGGAGCTTTGGCGGGAAGGCGTGACACGCCGGCACGTTGCGGCCCGCCTGGATATCCCCGAGGCAGAACTCGACAATCTGCTGTTCGGGCTTACCGGCGATGTGAATCCGCCATCCGTCGGTGGTTCATCTCTCCGGCTAGTTCCGTGATTGAGCCCGGAAGTGTCGCGGATTCCATCGAGCGGCCACGCCCCGAGCTCTCTTCGTATGGCGTGGTCTCTTTGCGCTTGAGGCTACCGCTGGAGGTGATCCTGCTTGGCGCCGCGTGACCATCCCCGAGATGTGATCCGGCGACGGCAGTTCCGATGCCTTTCCTTCGCCGGGTGCGTGCGTGCGCGACGCACTCACTCATCCTGAGAAGGGCAGCGACGTCCATTTGCCACGAACCTGTGACAGCTTCGTACCGCTGCTCGCATTCCCAGAACGCCTCGCCTATGACATGTTGCGCTGCATGAAGGTCGCCACTTGGCTCCACAGGCTGCTCCCGATCCTTGCGATCGTAGGGCTTGTTGCCGGATCGTTCACCGCACCGGTGAACGGGGCCGCCATGGCGGCCGCCGTTGATATGTCCATGCCCGAAATGGCGGACGACATGCCGTGTTGTCCGCATGAGACGCCGGCGATTCCCGACTGCCAGAAGACCTGCCCATTGATGGCATTGTGCATGGCCAAGTGCTTCTCGGTGGCACCAATGCTTTCACGCCTGGCCTTCGTTCTGCGGGCCGAGGGCGATGCCCTCCGCCCGGGCAGTGACGTCATGGGCGACGCGCTCGCGATAGAGCCCCCAGCCCGACCTCCGCGAACCTAGAACATCGCCGGCGTTTGCGCGCCGGTTCGTGCCGCCCCCGCGAGGCTCGGGCGGCCGAGAGCGCGTGGCCGTAGGCCGCGCAACGCCGGGCCATGCGCACGGCGCTCCGATGAATCTAGGATTTTCAAACTATGACGACCTCTTCTATGAAGCGCGCCGCTGCGGCGGCGCTCGTGGCCGCGCTTTCCGTCGCGGCTCTCTCATCGGCGCGTGCCGACATCACGGACTACGAGTTCCGGCTCGTTCAGACGGACATCAAGCAGGGCAACGGCGCCATCGTCGCAGTCCGACTCGTCGACAAGCGATCCGGCAAGGCGGTCCCCGACGCCGTCATCTTCGCGACCCGGATCGACATGGCGCCTGACGGCATGGAGACGATGGCAGCGCCGATCGAGGCTCTGCCGTCGACCGAGCCGGGTGTCTATCGCTTCAAGACCAATCTGATGATGGCTGGCGGCTGGCGGCTTTCGCTCGGTGCCAAGATCCAGGGTGAGACCGGCACGATCGAGAACAAGCTGGTCCTGAAGGCCGTACCGTGAAACGGGTCGCCCTTACGGGCCTCGCCCTCGCCGCCGTTGTGGCGGCGGGGGCCGGAGGCTACTGGGCTGGCATCCGGGGTCTTCCGGTGGCCGGCCTGCGCGAATGGCTTGGTGTCGAGGCGACCCTTGCGGCGGCTGAGCCGACCGGCACCGGAGCGGTGATCTATTATCAGGATCCCGACCGCGAGCCCGCCTATTCGGCAACGCCACGCCGGACCGGGGATGGCCGGGCTTTCCGTGCCGTCCGCGCCGGCGAGGATGTCAGCTTCGAGGACAGGCCGCCGGCGACGGCCGAGGCGACCGGGCAGGCAGGCCCGCGACGCATCCTCTACTACCGCAATCCGATGGGTCTGCCGGACACCTCGCCGGTGCCGAAGAAGGATTCGATGGGGATGGACTACATCCCCGTCTATGAAGGCGAGGATGATGGCGGCTCGGTCGTGCGGGTGTCGCTTGGAAAACTCCAGCGGACCGGCGTGCGATCCGAGCTGGCAGCGCAGCGTGTCGTCGGCAGGCTGGTGCGGGTGCCGGGAACCGTCCAGCTCGACGAGCGGCGCATCTCCGTGGTCGCCACCCGGAGCGACGCTTTCATCAACGAGGTGGCGAACGTCACCACGGGCGACCGGGTGACGAAGGGCCAGATGCTGCTCCGGCTCTATGCGCCGGACATTGCCACCGCCGGCGCCCAGCTCCTCACCGATCTCAACATTGGCGGCCGCGACAGTGCTCTCGGAGGCGCCCGCCAGCGCCTGGAGAATCTTGGCCTGCCACCCGAGGCGATCGCCGAGATCGAGCGGACGCGCAAGGTGCCGCTGTCGATGACGTGGCGTGCGCCGCGCGATGGCGTCGTGCTCGAACGCAATGTCGTCGACGGCATGAAGGCAGCGCCGGGTGATGTGCTGTTCCGCCTCGCGGACATTTCGACCATCTGGGTACTGGCAGATGTGCCGGAGTTCGATCTTGGGGCCGTCCGGCTCGGCGCGCCGGTGACGATCCGGGCTCGAAGCCTGCCGGGACGCACCTTCGAAGGACGTGTGTCGCTGATCTATCCGCAGGTCGGTGAAGCAACGCGGGCCACGCGAGTGCGGATTGAGATCGCCAATCCCGGCGGTGTTCTGCTTCCCAATATGTATGCCGAAGTGGAGATCGGCACAGGCGATGCCGCGCCGGTGGTTGCTGTCCCCGATAGCGCGGTGATCGACACCGGCACGCGGCAGGTCGTGATCATTGATCGTGGAGAGGGCCGGTTCGAACCGCGCGAGGTGAAGATCGGCCTGTGCGGCGAAGGCTTCACCGAGATCCGCGAGGGCATTGCGGAAGGCGACCGTGTCGTCGTCGCGGCGAACTTCCTGATCGACGCCGAAAGCAATCTGAAGGCGGCATTGCGCGGCCTGACACCGCCGCAGGTGCAGCCATGATCGCCCGCCTCATCGGCTGGTCCGCCCGCAACCTCGTGCTGGTCTTTGTCGGTACGGTGTTCGCCGTCGCCGCCGGGCTTTATGCGCTGAAGACGCTGCCGCTCGACGCCATTCCCGACCTCTCGGACGTGCAGGTGATCGTCTACACCGACTATCCCGGCCAGGCGCCGCAGGTGGTCGAGGACCAGGTCACCTATCCGCTCACCACGGCGATGCTGACGGTGCCGAAATCGAAGGTGGTGCGCGGCTTCTCCTTCTTCGGCGTCTCCTTCGTCTATGTGATCTTCGAGGACGGCACCGATCCCTATTGGGCGCGCTCGCGCGTGCTGGAATATCTCAATGCCGCCGCGCAGCGCCTGCCGGCGGGGGTGACGCCGACGCTGGGGCCGGATGCGACCGGCGTCGGCTGGGTCTACCAATACGCCGTCGTCGCCAAGGAGATGACGCTCGCCGAGCTGCGCTCGCTGCAGGACTGGGTGGTCCGCTTCGGTGCCTCCAAGGCGGAGGGCGTCGCCGAGGTCGCCAGCGTCGGCGGCTTCGTCAAGCAGTATGCGATCGTGGTCGATCCGAACCGGTTGCGGGCGCTGGGCATCCCGCTCGACCGGGTGCGCGACGCCGTCAAGGCGAGCAACAACGATGTCGGCGGCCGCACCGTCGAGCTCTCCGAGTTCGAGTTCATGGTGCGCGGCCGCGGTTATCTCCGAGGCATTGCCGACATCGAGAATGTGGTGCTGAAGACCGATCGTGGCGTGCCGCTGCGGATAAAGGATGTGGCCCGCGTAGAGATCGGGCCGGATGAGCGACGCGGCATCACCGAGCTCAATGGCGAGGGCGAAGTCACCAGCGGCATCGTGCTGCAGCGCTTCGGTGCCAATGCGCTGACCGTGATCGAGAACGTCAAGGCGCGGCTTGCCGAGATCGCCTCCAGCCTCCCCAAGGGCGCCGAAATCGTGCCGGTCTATGACCGATCCGAGCTGATCGGCCGGGCGATCGAGACGCTGAAGGGCACGCTGATCGAGGAAAGCATCATCGTCGCGCTGGTCTGCGTGGTGTTCCTGCTGCATCTGCGCAGCGCGCTGGTCGCCATATTGATGCTGCCGGTCGGCATCCTGATGGCGTTCGCGGCGATGAAGGCGATCGGGCTCGGCTCCAACATCATGAGCCTGGGGGGCATCGCCATCGCGGTGGGCGCCATGATCGACGCCGCCATCGTGATGATCGAGAACGCCCACAAGCATCTGGAGCGCGCGCCACCGGACAAGCCGCGGGTCGAGATCCTGATCGAGGCGGCGAGCCAGGTCGGTCCGGCGCTGTTCTTCAGCCTGCTGGTCATCACCGTCTCCTTCCTGCCGATCTTCACGCTGGAATCGCAGGAAGGCCGGATGTTCGGCCCGCTCGCCTTCACCAAGACCTTCGCCATGGCGGCCGCGGCCCTTCTATCGGTGACGCTGGTGCCCGCGCTCATGGTGGTCTTCGTGCGCGGCCGGATCATTCCGGAGCACCGGAACCCGATCAACCGGTTCCTGATCTGGGTCTACCGCCCGGTCATCCGCGGCGTCCTGAAGGCCAAGACGCTCACCATCCTCGTCGCGCTTGTCGTGCTCGGGGTGACGCTCTGGCCGGCACGCCAGCTCGGTTCGGAGTTCATGCCGAGCCTCGACGAGGGCACGTTGATGTACATGCCGACCACCTTGCCGGGCATCTCCATCACCAAGGCCGCCGAGCTGCTGCAGGTGCAGGACCGCATCATCAAGAGCTTCCCGGAGGTGGCTTCGGTCTATGGCAAGGCCGGGCGAGCACTGACCGCGACCGATCCGGCGCCGACTGAGATGTTCGAGACCATCATCAATCTGAAGCCGAAGGGCGAATGGCGGCCGGGCGTCACCATCGACAGCCTGAAGGCCGAGATGGACCAGGCGCTGCAATTCCCCGGCGTGTCGAACGCCTGGACCATGCCGATCCGCGCCCGCATCGACATGCTGGCGACCGGCATCCGCACTCCGGTCGGGGTCAAGGTGTTCGGCACCGATCTCGCCCAGATGGAGCAGAGCGCCCGCGAGATCGAGCGGGTGCTGCGGTCCGTGCCGGGCACGTCCAGCGCCTATGCCGAGCGCGTGATCGGCGGCTACTATCTCGACATCGTGCCGGACCGGGAAACGCTCGGCCGCTACGGCCTGGCCGTCGGCGACGTCCAGAGCGTGATCGCGACCGCGCTCGGGGCCGAGACGGTGACGACCACGGTGGAGGGGCGCGAGCGCTATGGCGTCACCATCCGCTATCCGCGCGACTTCCGGAGCGATCCGCAATCAATCGCCCGCGACGTGCAGGTGCCGCTGCCGGGCGGCGGCACGGTGCCGCTCGGCGAAGTCGCCAAGGTCGAGCTCACGCGCGGCGCGACCTCGATCCGTACCGAGAACGGCCAGCTCGCGGTCTATGTCTTCGTCGACATCGCCGGCCGCGACCTTGGCGGCTATGTCGCGGAGGCTCAAGCGGCGGTGGCGAACGAGGTGAAGCTGCCGCAAGGCACCTACGTCTCGTGGAGCGGCCAGTTCGAATATCTGCAGCGCGCCGAAGCGCGGCTGAAGATCGTCGTGCCGGTGACGTTGCTGGTCATTTTCCTGCTCCTCTACCTCAACTTCCGGGCCCTGACGGAAACGCTCATCGTCATGCTGTCGCTGCCCTTCGCACTGGTGGGCGGCATCTGGCTGATGTGGTGGCTTGGCTTCAACATGTCGGTTGCCGTGGCGGTCGGCTTCATCGCGCTCGCCGGCGTCGCCGCCGAGACCGGCGTCATCATGCTGATCTATCTCGAGCAGGCGATGGCGGAACTGAAGGCCGAGCGGGAGGCGGAAGGGCGGCCTTTCACTCGGATCGACCTCCACCAGGCGATCATGCTCGGTGCCGTCGAGCGGGTGCGGCCGAAGATGATGACGGTCATCGCCATCACGGCCGGCCTCGTCCCAATCCTGTGGAGCACCGGCACCGGTTCGGAGGTGATGCAGCGCATCGCGGTGCCGATGATCGGCGGCATGGTCTCGTCGACGGTGCTGACGCTGGTCGTGATCCCCGCTGTCTATGGACTGATCAAAGGCTGGCGGTTGCCGCGGACCGTCACCGCCGACGAGAGGGCAATCGAACAGGGGCCAGCCGGCCTCAAGGCTGCCGCCAAATGAGAGGAGGTTCCAATGATGCACGACATGATCGGATCCATGGGATGGGGCATGGGCCTTGCCGGCCTGATCGGCATCCTCGTCTTGGTGCTGGTGATCGCCGCCCTCACGAAATACGTCTTCTTTCGGTGAGGAGCGTCATGCGCAGCTTCGATCGGAAGCCGGACGCGAGGAAACAGCCAGCGAAAGGAGAAGCGCCGTGACAGCCGAGCTTTTCGCAGCACACCGTGAGTTGGTGATCGGCGCCACATAGGCGACTTCTATGCTCGTGCTATCGCGCCTCTGGGCGGCCGAGACATCGCACAAGATGACCGTGACCCGCGATCCGAACTGTGGCCATCGTAGCGGTTGGCTTGCCTATGTGAGGGCAGTCGGATTTCCGGACCTGATCGAGGCAGCCAACCTCGCGCCCCTCAAGGCTAGACTCGGCATGCCCCGATTGCCTGATCTTCTGCGATATGGCGGAAGTTGGCGCCCATGTTGCGGAGAGGAGGAAGCCCTTCTCGACGTCAATTGGCAATGGCCACCAATTGTAGCTTATGCTATTTATATGCGACTAATTCGCATTTGCAGAAAGCGATGCATATGATCAAAGTGCCAGCTTGGTTACGTAAACGGCTGAGCCGGCGCGTGGTGCTGGGAGGCGGGCTAGCGGCTGCCAGCGGCGCAGCGATAGGTATGACTGGTGCTCTAGCGCAGTCAGGACACGCTTCGCATGCAGGAACTGTCGGCGCTGAAGCAAAGCTGGCCTCAGCCCACAGCGGACCCCATGGTGCGATGATCACGGTGGGCGAGGTCGACGAAGCTCGTAATGGCTTCGATCCGACCAAGCTTCTGACCGACTGGGATAGAGGCACTGTGTCCCAGCTTCCGGATGGGCGGACGCTAAGAACCTTCGAGATCACCGCCGAGGACAAGGAGATCGAGATCGCCCCCGGCATCATGTTTCTGGCCTGGACCTATAATGGCCGGGTGCCCGGCCCGTCACTGCGCGCGACCGAAGGTGAGCGGCTGAGGATCGTCTTCAAAAACTACGGCTCGCATCCTCATTCGATGCATTTTCATGGCATCCATGCGGCGCGGATGGATGGCGTTCCAGGCGCAGGGCTAGTCGCTCCGGGCGAGGAGTTTGTCTACGAGTTTGATGCACTGCCTTTCGGATGTCACCTCTATCACTGTCACGCTCTGCCGCTGAAGCGGCATATTCACAAGGGCATGTACGGAGCCTTCGTCATCGACCCGGATCCCACTCGCCATCCCGAATATGAGGCAGTTGCCCGCTCACGCCTGCTCGGCACGGCGGAGAATGCCGAGTGGCAAGAACTCGTAATGGTTATGAATGCATTCGATACCAATTTCGACGGCAAGAACGAGGTCTATGCTGTCAATACGGTAGCCCATGCCTATGCAAAAAAACCCATCAAGATCCTTAGAGACAAACCGGTTCGCGTCTACCTTATCAATGTGATCGAGTTCGATCCGATAAATTCTTTTCATTTGCATGCTAATTTCTTTGAATACTTCAATCAAGGCACGACCTTGACCCCGACCCTGAAGACCGTCGACCTCATCACCCAATGCCAAGCCGAGCGCGGCATCCTTGAGTTCCATTTCACGGAGCACGAGCCCGGTCTCTACATGTTCCACCCGCATCAGTCGGAGTTCACCGAACTCGGTTGGGTGGGCATGTTCGATGTCGTGGAGACCGTATCATGAACCAAGCTGGGCGGCCCCCTTCCAATGCTGCGACAACACTTCCAGTCGGGCGTCCGGGTCGAGCCTCGTTGTTCTGGATCGCTATCCCGTTTACCGTGCTTGGTCTCGCGATGGCGTGGTTGATTGGGACCGATCCGTTATCGAGCTTTCGCAACGGCGCACCGCCGGTCGAGAAGCTGACCTTCGAGCGGACGATCCTAGGTTCCGATGGAGTTCGCCTACTGGTCCGTGCCGGCGGCTCGCAACCCATGACGATCGCCCAGGTCCAGGTCGATGACGCCTATTGGCAGTTTACGCAGACACCGCCGGGTCCGATCGCCCGCGGCGCGACCGCCTGGGTTCAGTTGCCGTTCCCTTGGGTGGTCGGCGAGGCGCACGGCGTGAAAATCCTCACCAACACCGGCGCCACGTTCAAGCGTGAGATCCCCGTCGCGGTTGCGACACCGACCGTGGATTCGATGAGCTTCGTATCCCAGGCTGCCCTTGGCGTCTTTGTCGGCATCCTTCCCGTCGCTATCGGCCTCATGTTCTACCCAGTTCTCCGTGGCGTTGGCCGCAACGGCATGGACTTCCTACTCGCATTGACGGTGGGGCTTCTCGCTTTCCTCGTGATTGATGCAGTTGCTGAAGCGCTCGAACTTGCCGGCGAGGCCGCCGCCTTGTTCCAGGGACCGGTGATGGTCATCCTCACCACTATGGGGAGTTTCCTCTTGCTGATGGCTGTCGGCCGCAGCCGTGGCACACCGACCGGGCTGGCCCTATCGACCTTCATTGCGCTGGGGATAGGATTGCACAATCTCGGCGAAGGCCTTGCCATCGGCGCTTCTTTCGCCTCCGGAGCGGCGGATCTCGGTATTTTTCTGGTGCTCGGCTTTACGTTGCACAACATCACGGAAGGCATCGGCATTGCCGCGCCGATACTGAAAGTACGCCCACCACTTTGGACCTTCGCCGGGTTGACGCTGCTTGCGGGCGGACCAGCCGTCGCAGGTCTGTGGATCGGCAGCCTTGCCTACGCGCCGCAGTGGTCGGCGCTAGCGCTGGCGGTCGGTGCCGGGGCTATCCTTCAGGTGATTGCGGAAGTCGGATCGCTACTAGTGCGCAGAAGCGGCGAGACTCATGTTTCGTTCTTCACGCCAGCCGCAATGACGGGGCTCGCCACCGGCGCGGGCCTGATGTACGTGACCGCGATGCTCGTAAAGATCTGAACGCTTCAAACATCCTCACTTGTAGAGGTGAGGCGGATCATCGAGGCTCGGGCAATCGACTACAATATCGTCAGACTTCACATGAGCCTCGGTGGCCTCCCATCGTCGACGTTCGCCAACCAGTCCCACGAGGACCCAAACCCCGCCAGACCTAAACTTGTAACTGGCAGGGGAAATGAGGAGCACATCAGTTTCCTGCAGCTTTAGCGCGTATGCAGTGAGCCGCCGAGCGCTGATAAGCCGGATGGTGTTGGATGCGTTGTTCCGCTTTAATTCTTTTCAGGAAGGGTGTGTTGCGGCGGGGGCTTAGCGGCGGTCCGGCATAGAAGGAGCCCTCTCGTGGCGCTCCATGTCCTCGTTCCGCGAAAAGGCTGCTGCGGCCCAGAAGGCGCCCGCCAGCAGGACGCCTCCCGCAGCCATGGCAGAGAGGACCGCGCCGTAAGACTGGGATTGCGCCCAGAGGAGCGCGGCACCGGCGGGTGCCAAAGCGCGGGCGAGCATCGAGGGCGCCGCCAGCGCGCCGTTCACGGCGCCATAGGCCTGCCGGGTCAGCATCTCCGGCACGGCGAGCCCACGCACGATGGTCATGATGCCGTTGGCGCTGCCGTAGAGCGCCACGATGGCCGCCACCAGGGCAAAGCTGGGTGGCAGCCACGCCAAGGCGAGTATGGCGACCGGAAAGGCTAGCACGGCACAGCTGCCGATGAGTCGCACCGGAGCGCGCGGCGCGAACACCGAGACGGCGATCCGACCCGCCACCTGGGTTGGGCCGATGATGGCCATGGCCAGCACCACGCTGCCCGCCGTGAAGCCGCGCTCCAGCAGCAGGGGATAGAGGTGGAAGGTGAAGGCGGAGAAGGTGGCGGCATAGGCGGTGAACGCCACCGCCAGGGCCCAGAAGGTGGGCCGGCGGGCAACGCGCCCCATGACCTGCCGCAGGGTGCCCGCTCCCGACAGTGCAAGAGCGTGGACCGGCGATGCCGCGTGGTCGGCCGCGGGCCGGATCACCGCGGCATAGAGCGGCGCGCACACCACGAGGTTCACGGCGCCGAGCGCCACCAGTGCGCCACGCCAGCCCGCCAGATCCAGCAGGATCTGGATCAGCGGAATGAAGACCGTGGAGGCAAATCCGCCCCATAGGGTGAGCGCGGTAATGCCGGCCCGGGCGCCGGCCGCTCCGGTCCTGCGCGCCACCACCGCGAACGCCGGCTCATAAAGGGTTGCCGCCTGGAGGACGCCGATGGCGGCCATCAGGCTATAGAACAGCCAGAGCTGCTGCACCTGCGACCAGGCAAGGAGGCAGAGGCCGGCGAGGCCGGCTCCCGCCGCCATCACCCACCTGCCGTGGCCTTTGTCGACGGCGGCGCCCACGGGGAAGGCGGCCATGCCCCCGAGGGCGAGGCCGAGCGTCGCGGCGCCGAACAGATCCGGCTTCGACCAGCCGAGGTCGCGCTCCATGGCCTCCGCTATCAGGGGAAAGCTGTAGTAGAGCGATCCCCAGGAGCAGATCTGGCCAATGCCGAGGCCGGTGATGAACAGGCTGCGGCCGGAAAGCGGGCGCGCTGGCGCCGGTTGCGCGAGTTCGCCGCTCAGGCCGCTGGTCACGCGGCCGTCCCGCGGCGGGGTGGCGCCTCGGCCTGCGGCGCGGCGGTATCGCAGCCGCAGCCGTCCTTGCCTTCCGCCTTGGCCTGGGCATCGTCCGCGCAGCAGGCATCGGCGTCCCGAGGCGCAGGCCCACCACAACAGCCGGATGCCCCTGCCGTCACCGGTGCGGCGCTGCAGACGCCGGTCTCCGGCAGCACCAGATGGACACTGCGCGCCGCGTCGTGATCGCCGGCGATCTCCGCCGCGATGGAGCGGACCTGCTCATAGCCCGTGGCCATCAGGAAGGTGGGGGCGCGGCCGTAGGACTTGGAGCCGACGATGTAGAAGCCCGGCTCGGGGTGGGCCAGCTCCGCCGCGCCATGGGGCGGGACGGTGCCGCACGAATGCAGGTTCGGGTCGATCAGCGGCGCGAGGGCCGGCGGTGCCTCGACGGCGGGATCGAGGGCGACGCGCACCTCGCGCAGCACGGCAAGGTCGGGGCGAAAGCCGGTGGCCACCACGATCCGGTCCACGGTCCTGGTCCAGGGCTCCGTGCCGAGACGGCCGGACACGTCCAGCCCCGCCGCGCCGCCGACAATCCGCTCCGCCGCGAACGGCGCGAGGACATCGAGCCGGCCGGCGGCGATGGCCTGCGTCGCCGCAAGGCCGAGGGCACCGCGGGCGGGCAGCGCGTCGTTGAGGCCGCCGCCCAGCAGCTTCTCCATGCGGTTGCGCCGAAGCGCCCAGGTGACGCGGGTCGTTGGCGCCGCCTCCTGCAGGCGGAGAAGATCGAGCACCACATTGATGGCCGAATGGCCGGAGCCCACCACCAGCACGCGCCGGCCGGAATAGGTCTCGCGCTCAGCGCCGGACACGTCGGGAATGCCATAGGCGACATGCGCGGCTGCCTCTTCCTCGCCGGGCACCGGCAGGCCGTCCGCGCCCATGGGGTTGGGCTGGCTCCAGGTGCCGGAGGCGTCGATGACGGCACGGGCGAGCGAACGGTGCTCAGCGCCGTTCGCGTCGCGCCAGCAGATCGCGAACGGCGTGTCCGCGCGCCCCTCGGATGACATCTTGTCGAGGCCGTGGCGGGCGATGGCGCTCACCTGTGCCCCGAACCGCAGGTGGGGCGCAAGGGCGGGATGAGCCGCCAGCGGCTCGAGATAGTGCCGCACGATCTCCCCGCCGAGCGGCAGGGCCTTGGGGTTCGGCGCGCTCCAGCCGGTTTCCTCCAGCAGCGTGCGGGCGGCCGCGTCGATGTTGTAGCCCCAGGGCGAGAACACCCGCACGTGGCCCCAGGCCTTGAGCGAGGTGCCGACGCCGGCGCCGCGCTCGAAGACGAGAGGCGCGAGGCCGCGGGCCAGCAGATGCGCCGCGGCGGCAAGCCCCACGGGGCCGGCTCCGATGATAGCGACGGGTAGCGATCCGGTCATGACGGGAGACTCCGATGGTCGATCCATTGACGAGCGATGCTTAAGGGCAAATGAATGCGGGTCAGGGGCAGCATCCCGGAGTGCTCCCGACTTTGTCCGGCGCGCCGGCGATCATCTTCTCCGCGTCGACCAGACAGCGCGTTACGTCCATCCAGGCCTCCACCGCCACCTTGAAGGCGGCGCGGCCCTTGTCCGTGAGGGTGTAGACCTTGCGCTCGCGGCCCGAGACCACCTCGCTTGCAGCGGTGACGTATCCGCCCTCCTCGAACTCCCGCAGCACCGGATAGATGGTGCCCTCTGCAGGGGAACAGCAGCCGTTCGTCGTTGCCTCGACTGCCCTTGCCACGTCGTATCCGTGCATGGGCCGCTGATGCAGCACGCACAGAATGAAGAATTTGGACAGGCTCATCTTGATGGTGCCGTTCCAGTAGGCACGGCTCAGGAAATCGGGCCCGGGCTTCGGCACCGGGGCGGGCGACGGCGGAACGGATGGGGTGGCCGATGGAGAGGTTCGAGACATGCAGGAAGGCTATACATCGATCATCAATGTGTCAATCATCAAGGCATACTTGAAAGCGCTCCCCGCGTCAGCAAACGCGCCGTCCCTCGGCATCGATCACCACCTCTCCATCCTCCTTCGTAAACGGCCCTTTCTGCGGCGCGGGCAGGATGTCCAGGACCCTTTCCGACGGCCGGCACAGCCGCGCCCCGAGCGGGGTGAAGACGAACGGCCGGTTAATGAGGATGGGGTGGGCCATCATGGCATCGAGCAGAGTGTCGTCGGTGAGGGCGGGATCGTCGAGGCCGAGTTCGGCATAGGGTGTGCCCTTCTGGCGGGTCGCGGCGCGCACCGTGAGGCCCGCCGCGGCGATGGCGGCGGCGACCTCTTCCCGCGCGGGCGGGGTCTTGAGATATTCGACGATCGTCGGCTCGATACCGGCGTTGCGGATCAGGGCGAGCGTGTTGCGCGATGTGCCGCAGGCCGGATTGTGCCAGATGGTGACAAGGGAATGCTCAGTCATCGTTCAGGCTCCGAAGATCAGATGATGGCGTGGCGGACCTTGGCGGACACCCATTCGCTCACCACCACGGTGGCGAGGATCACCATGAGGATCAGCGTCACCTGCGGCCACGCCAGCGTATTGAGCGAGCTTTCCAGGTTGAGTCCTATCCCGCCCGCGCCAACCAGGCCGAGCACCGTGGATTCGCGGATGTTGATGTCCCAGCGAAACACGCTGATGCCGGCGAAGGCGGGCATGATCTGCGGCACGATCCCGTAGGCGAGGGTCTGGGCGCCCGAGGCGCCGGTAGCGCGGATCGCCTCCACCTGGCTCTCGTCGATTTCCTCGATGGCCTCGTAGAGCAGCTTGCCGATGAAGCCGATGGACCTGAGCGCGATGGCGATGATGCCGGCCAGCACGCCCGGACCCAGGATCGCCACCAGCAGCAGCGCCCAGATGATGGAATTAATGGAGCGCGAGGCGACGATGACGAACAGCGCCAGCGGCCGCACGAAGGCGGCGCTAGGCGTGGTGTTGCGTGCCGCGAGGAAGGCCACCGGCACCGACAGCACGATGGCGATGAGCGTGCCGAGGGTGGCAATGTTGAGCGTGTCCCAAAGCGGCTTGAGCAGTGCCGGGAAATAGGACCAGCGCGGCGGGACCATGCGCGCGCCGATGTCGGCGGCCTGGGTGGGGGCATCCCAGACGAAGGCCCAGATGGTGCCTTCCGTCATCACCCGCCAGCAGAACACGGTGAAGGCCACGGCGAGAAGCCAGCCGAACCACACGGCGATCTGGCCGCGCGAAGTGCGCCGTTGCCAGGACCGGCGGCCTTCGGGGAGGGCTATGACCGGCATTATTTCACCGGCCCGCGCACGAGGCCGGAGACATATTCGCTCGCCATCACGATGGCGATGATGAGGATGAGGATGGCGGCGGCGCTGTCGAACTCGTAACGATCGATAGCGGTGTTGAGCGTGGCACCGATGCCGCCCGCGCCGACGATGCCCACCACCGCGGATTCGCGGAAATTGATGTCGAGCCGGTAGAGCGAAAGCCCGAGGAGGCGCGGCGCCACCTGCGGCAGCACCCCAAAGGCGATCAGCGATGGCCAGGGCGCCCCGGTGGCGCGGATCGCCTCCACAGGGGCGGGGTCGATGTCCTCGATGTCCTCGGCCAGCAGCTTGGAGAGGAAGCCGATGGTGGCGAACGACAGGGTGAGGAAGCCCGCGAACGGCCCGAAGCCCACCATGGCCACCAGCAATATGGCGACGATGATCTCCTGCAGGGACCGCGACACGGCGATGATGGCCCGGCAAGCGAAATAGACCCCGCGCGGCACCACGTTGCGGGCGGCGCCGATGCCGATGGGAACCGAGATGGCGATGCCCACCACGGTGGAGGTCACCGTCATGGTCAGGCTCTCGATCATGCCCTGGATGATGTCGTCCCAGCGCCGGGAGAAGTTCGGCTCCAGGAAGCCGGAGATGAAGCGCAACCCGCGCGCCCAGCCGTCCGACAGGCGTGCCCAGTTGACCTCGACGCTGCCGAGGGCGAGCGCCAGATAGAGCGCCGCGCCGCCGATGAGTGCATAGCGCAGCCAGGGATTGGCGACGAGCGGCGGCGGCCGCCAGCGGTGCGCCGGAACGGACACAGCGCTCACAGCGTCCTCGCCACGGCGGATGGCGTGGCCTGGACCCGCAGGACACGGACCGCATCCTCGGCGGCGGCTTCTTCCACCGCATCATCCTCCGCCTCGCGGATGGTGCGCGACCAGTCCTCCTCGCCATAGATGGCGGTGAGCACATCGGTGTCGAGTGCCTCCGGAGGGCCGTCGAACACGGTGCGCCCGGCCTTGAGGCCGATGATGCGCTGGACGAACATCTGCGCCAGCGCCACGTCGTGGATGTTGACGATGGCGGCGAGCCGGCGCTCGGCGCACACCTCGACGATGAGGCGCATGATCTGGCGCGAGGTCTTGGGGTCGAGGCTGGCGGTGGGCTCGTCCACTAGCATGATGTCCGGCTCCTGCACCAGAGCGCGGGCGATGCCGACGCGCTGGCGCTGGCCGCCGGACAGCTCGTCCGCCCTCTTGTCCACGTGATCCATCAGGCCAACGCGGTCGAGCACGGCGAAGGCCCGGTCAACGTCGGCCTGGGGAAACCGGCGCAGGAAGGCGCGCCAGAAGCCCACGTATCCGAGCCGGCCGGAGAGCACGTTCTCCATCACCGTGAGGCGCTCCACCAGGGCATATTCCTGGAAGATCATGCCCATGCGCCGCCGCGCGCGCCGCAGGCCCATGCCTCCGAGGCGGGTGATCTCGGTGTCGCCGAGGCGGATGGAGCCGGACGTGGGCTCCACCAGCCGGTTCATGCAGCGGATGAGGGTGGACTTGCCTGCCCCCGACGGACCGATCAGGCCCACCACCTGGCCGGCGGGGATGCTGAGCGAAACATCATCGAGGGCCTTGTCCCCCTTGGCGTAGCGCTTGGACAGACCGGCGATGGTCAGCATCCCACAGTCCCTCTCTCCAGAGTTTACTTGCAGGCGTAGCTGACGCCCATGGCGTCATCGACCTGGCGCACCACCGCCCAGGTCTCCTTGAAGGTGATGGGAATGAATTTCTCCTGCGGCGGCTCGGCCGACTGGAACTCCTTCAGGAGAGCAGTGCCATCCCAATTGAAGCTGAAGAACGCCTCTTTCACCTTGGCGGCGAGCTCGGGCTTCAGATTGTAGGCATAGCCATAGCCGGTGGTGGGGAAGGTCTGCGACTTGTAGATCGTCACCACCTGCTCGGGTTTGATCACGCCGCGGGCGATCATGCGCTTCATCACCGAATTGGCGACGGCCGCTGCCGGATAATCCTTGTTGGCGACGCCGATGATGGAATTGTCGTGCTTGCCGGAGAAGGCGGGTTCGTAATCCTTGCCCGCCTCCATGCCGAACTGCGAGCGCAGCAGCGCGGACGGCGCCTTGTAGCCGGAATTGGAGGTCTCCGAGGTGAAGGCCATCTTCTTCCCCTTGATGTCCTCGACCTTGGTGATGCCGGAGCCGGGATAGGTGATGATCTCCATCTCGTAGCCGTAGGCACCGTCCTTCGAGGCCATCATGGCGAACGGCACGAAGCCGGAGCAGGCGACGGCGATGGGATTGGAGCCGGTGTTGAAGCCGGCCACATGCAGGCGCCCGGCGCGCATAGCTTCGAGTTGGGCGGCGTTGGACTGCACGGGGAAGAACTGCACCTTCTTGCCGGTCACCTTCGCGAGATGGTCGGTGAATTCCTGCCACACCTTGGCGTAGACGGCCGGATCCTCAACGGGGGTGTAGGAGAAGATCAGCGTGTCCGGGTCGATCTGCTTGGAAGGATCAGTCGGCGCGTCCGCGACCATGTCGCCATTCGCGTCCGTGAAGCGTGGGTCGAGCTTGAAGTCGGCATGGGCGATGCTTGGCCCCAGGCACATGGCGGCAAGCAAGAGGGTGCGTGCGAGAAAGCGCGGTAGCGTCATCTCTTCTCTCCAGTGACGGTGTAGTTCAATCGGACGATGCTGGTACGCGAACTCGAAGCCGGAGCCTTATCTGCTCGGTGCCGGCGTTCCCATCGGCTGGGAATGAAGCGGCAGCAGGAGGGTGGTGCCAAAACAGACGGCGAGCATCAGGGCCGACCCCCCGAGGCAGGCATAGATCCCACCCACCTGATAGAGCAGGCCGGACAGGAGGGTGCCGATGAAGCGCCCCGCTGCATTGGCGGCGTAATAGAAACCCACGTCCTCGGCTGCCTTCTCCGATCCGGCATAGGCCAGGATCAGGTAGGAATGCAGGGAGGAGTTCACGGCGAAGGCGGCGCCGAAGATGGCGAGCCCGATCACGACGATGATGTCCGGCCGCAGGGGTGTCACGGCGAGGAGCACGGCGATGGCCACCGGCACCAGAGCGAGGCCGAGCGCCCACCAGCGCGCCGCTGGCACTTCCTTGGACAGGCCGTCCGGGCTGCGGCTCACCACGGCGGGCGCGGATGCCTGCACGATGCCGTAGCCGATGGTCCACAGCGCGAGGAAGCCGCCCACCATGGGAAAGGTCCAGCCCATCCCATAGAGGAAGACCGGCACGCCCACCACGAACCACACGTCCCGCGCGCCGAACAAGGCGACGCGGGCAGCAGCGAGCAGGTTCACACCCCGGCTCTTGCCGAACAATTCTCTTGCCGAACTACTCGCCTTGGCCTTGCCCATCATAGGCGGCAGGGACAGCAGCACGCCGAGAAGCACCAGCGCCAGCACGGCAGCCATGAGCCACAGCGACAAGCGAAAGCCGAACGCCTCCAGGAGCACGCCGCCAAGAAAGAAGCCGAAGCCCTTCATGGCATTCTTGGAACCGGTGAACCACGCCACCCAGCGAAACAGGCGCCCCTCGGCGTTACCCTTGGCCTCGGCCTCCGTCACCTTGATGGCGGACTTGGAGGCGGTCTTGGTGAGGTCCTTCGCCACGCCGCACACGCCCTGCGCCGCCACCACCCAGGCAACAAGAACGGCCGTTTCCCAGGTGGGCGACATGGCGGAGAGCAGCAGGAAGCCGGCGATCTGGGTCGTGAGCCCGACTGTCAGCATACGGGTGATGCCGAAGCGGGCGGCGAGCCAGCCGCCGATGAAGTTCGCCCCGATGCCCGCCGCCTCGTAGAGCAAGAACAGGAAGGCGAGGGTGAAGGGCGAGTAGCCGAGCTTGAAGAAGGTGAACAGCACCAGCATGCGCAAGGCGCCGTCGGTCAGCGTGAAGCCCCAATAGGCCGCGGTGACGATGGCGTAGTTGCGCAGGCCCGCGGAGGATGACGCCGCCATCTCACAGCCCCACGCGTTCGAGGTGGCAGGCAAGGTCCACCATGCGGCAGGCATAGCCCATCTCGTTATCGTACCAGGCATAGACCTTGAGCAAGGTGCCGTCGGTGACGAGGGTGGACGGCCCATCAACGATTGCGGAGCGGGTGTCGCGGGCGTAGTCCGCCGACACCAAAGGGCGCGGCTCGAAGCCGAGGATACCGTTGAGCGCACCCGCGGCGGCCTTGGCGAACAACGCGTTCACCTCGTCCGCCGTGGTCTCGCGGTTGAGCTCGAACACGCAGTCGGTGAGCGAGGCGTTGAGCACCGGGGCGCGCACCGCATGGCCGTTCAGCTTGCCCTTCAGCTCGGGATAGATGAGGGCGATGGCGGTGGCGCTGCCGGTGGTAGTAGGCTGCAGCGAGAGCATGGCCGAGCGGGCGCGGCGCAGGTCCTTGTGGGGCGCGTCCACCACCACGTTGGTGTTGGTGGGATCGTGGATGGTGGTGATCTGGCCGTGGCGGATGCCGATGGCCTCGTGCACCACCTTCACCACCGGGGCGAGGCAGTTGGTGGTGCAGGAGGCAGCGGTGACGATGGGATGCGTCTCTCGGTCGTAGAGCTGCTCGTTCACCCCCACCACAACGTTCAGCACGGACGGGTCTTTCACCGGCGCGGCGACGATTACGCGCTTGGCGCCGCGCTTCAGGTGACCTTCGAGCACGGCGGGGGTGAGAAACTTGCCGGTGGACTCCAGTACGAGGTCCACGCCGAGATCGCCCCAGGGGATATCGCCCGGCGTCGCGTGAGAGGAGAAAGACAAGCTCTTCTCGCCGATGCGCACACTATCCGCGCCCTCGGCTGCGATGGGCGCACGCCAGCGCCCCTGTACGCTGTCGAATTCGAGGAGATGGGCGATGGCTTCCGCCCCACCCTTGATCTCGTTGAGATGAACGATCTCGAGCCGGTTGTTGCCGCGCGGATCATTGTCCGGGCGGTAGGCCGCCCCCATGGCCGCGCGAAGCGAAAGCCGTCCAATGCGGCCGAGGCCGTTGATCCCTACTCTCATGGCACCGTCATCCTCGCAAACTTTGAAAAGGTGCGGCGTTGCCGCGATGATCTCAGGCTTTGGTGCGGTCGCCGGCGTCCGTCACCCTCACGCCGCCGGCTTCGTACCAGTCCTTGGTATGGTTCACGATCCACACCACCGAGAGCATCACCGGAACCTCGATGAGCACACCCACCACGGTGGCGAGAGCCGCACCCGACTTGAATCCGAACAGGCTGATGGCGGCAGCCACCGCCAGCTCGAAGAAATTGGAGGCCCCAATGAGGGCAGAGGGGCCGGCCACGCAGTGGGCTTCGCCGGACAGCCGGTTCAGGAGATAGGCAAGGCCCGAGTTGAAATAGACCTGGATCAAGATCGGCACGGCCAGCAGCGCAATCACCAGCGGCTGGGCGAGGATCTGCTCGCCCTGGAAGGCGAACAGCAGCACCAGGGTGGCGAGCAGCGCCACCAGGGAGAGCGGCTGGAGCACGCCGAGCAGGCGATCGAGCCCGGCCTGTCCACCGGTCGCCAGGATGCGCCCGCGGAGGAGCTGCGCCGCGATCACCGGGACGACGATGTAGAGCATCACCGACAGGAAGAGTGTGTCCCACGGCACGGTGATGGAGGAGAGCCCGAGCAACAGCCCCACGACGGGCGCGAAGGCGACGATCATGATGGCGTCGTTCAGCGCCACCTGGGACAAGGTAAAGTGGGGCTCACCCTTGGTGAGATTTGACCAGACGAACACCATGGCCGTGCAGGGCGCCGCCGCCAGAAGGATGAGGCCGGCGATATAGCTATCGATCTGGTCGGCTGGCAGGTAGGGTCGGAACAGATAGCCGATGAACAGCCAGCCGAGGAACGCCATGGAGAACGGCTTCACCGCCCAGTTCACCAGCAGCGTCACCGAGATTCCGCGCCAGTGCCGGCCGACCTCCTTGAGCGCGGCAAAGTCGATCTTGACCAGCATGGGCACGATCATCAGCCATATGAGGATGGCTACCGGCAGGTTGACCCGCGCCACTTCCAGCGCCCCGATGGTCTGGAACACGGACGGCGCCAGCGCGCCAAGCGCGACGCCGGCGATGATGCACAGGAACACCCAGAGAGTGAGATAGCGTTCAAACACGGACACGGTGCGGGATCTCCCAAGGCCGCCAGCTGCGGCCGATTGCGGCGAGAGCGTGGGCGCGGTCTGTTTCAGGACGACGACAGTTCACGCGGCCTGTCCCGAGAGTGTGAGGTCCGTCGCTCCCTCCATTTTCCCGATCTCGCCGATGCGCTCCTTGAGCGAAGCAAGATCGAGCTGCTCAAATGGCAGGTTGACGAAGGCGGAGATACGCCCGGCGAGCCGACGGTAGGTGGCAACGAAGGCAGCCTTCTGCTCAGCTTCGGTTCCCTTCACCCGGATCGGGTCGGGCAGACCCCAATGGGCCTGTAGCGGATGACCGGGGAAGGCAGGGCAGATTTCCCCAGCTGCGGCGTCGCAGGTAGTGATGACGAAATCCATCTGGGGCGCATCCGGCCTGGCGAACCCATCCCAGCTCTTGGAGGCGAGGTTCGTCGTGTCGTAGCCGAGCGAGTCGAGCAGATCGATAGCCATCGAGTGCGGCTTGAGCTTCGGCCGACTGCCGGCCGAGTAGGCCTTGAAGCGGCCTCGCCCCTCGCGGTTGAGCAACGCCTCCGCGATCAGCGACCGTGCCGAGTTGGCCGAGCAGACCAGCAGAACATTGTAGACGCGATCATTCCCAGCGGCAGGACGCAGCTGTGGAAAGGCCGCGGGGCCGGTCCCGCACCGGGGGGAGACGGCAAAACCCATCTCCGCCATCAGTTGGCTCAGCACAGGGCCCGCTGTGGACAAGCTGACGGCATAGATGATGGACCGTCCCTCGCGCCGCGACGTGACAAGGCCGGCACGCTCCAGCACGCCGAGGTGCACCGACATGGTATTGTGCGCTACCGCCAGCAGGCGGGCGATGTCGCCCGCCTGAAGGCCATAGGGCACATAGCGCAGCAGAAGACGATAAGTCTCGAAGCGCGTGCCTTGGGACAGCGCATCGAAGATCCGCGTGGCGTCTTCCCCATTCAGCTTCGTCTCGTCCATCTTGTCTCACCGTTCGAATGCTGCTCACGCGTCAGCCCAAGTGCCTCAGGCGCCGCCCTTGAAGGTCCTGGCCCAATAGTCCTTGACCTGCTGGACCAGAGCCGGCGGCAAGGGAACATAGCCGAGCTCGGACGCAAATTTCTCGCCCTCGCCCAGGGCGAAACGCCAGAACTCGAAGGCGGCTTGGCTGTTCGCCGGCACCTTCGGCTCGCGGTACATGAGAGCGAAGGTGGTCGCCGCAATAGGATAGGCATCCTCGGCGGGGGAATCGGTGATGACGACGAAAAAGTCCTTGGCGCCGGCCCAATCGAAGCTCAGCGCCGCCGCCTGGAACGCCGCCGCGCTGGGTGCGATGAACTTGCCAGCACGGTTCTGGACGAGGCCATAGGCCAGCTTCACCTGCACCACATAGGTGTATTCGACATAGCCGATGGCATTCGGGACCCGCTTGACCTCGGTCGAGACCCCTTCGTTACCGCGCGCGCCATACCCCACCGGCCAGGCGACTGCGCTGCCTTCGCCGACCTGCTGCTTCCACTCCGGGCTCGCCTTGGCAAGGTAGGACACCCAGTTGAACGTGGTTCCAGATCCATCGGAACGGTGCACCACCACGATCTTCGCGTTGGGCAGCTTGACGTCGGGATTGAGGGCCCTGATGGCGGGATCGGACCAGGTCGTGACCTTGCCGAGATAGATGTCAGCGAGAAGGGCGCCGGTGAAGCGGAGCTGGCCGGGCCCCACGCCGTCCACGTTGAACACCGGAACGACGCCACCGAACACGATGGGGAACTGGCCGAGGCCATATTTCTCCAGTTCTTCCGGCTTCAGCGGCTTGTCGGACGCGCCGAAATCCACCACCCCGTCCTTAATACGGTTGACGCCGGCCGACGAACCCACCGACTGGTATCCTACGATGTGGCCTGTGCGCTCACGAAACGCCTCCGCCCATTTCCAGATGATCGGATAGGCGAAGGTGGAGCCGGCACCCCGCACCTCCGCGGCGCGCGCCGGAGGCGCGAACATCGACAGGGCCGCGAGCGTCGCCGCAGCTGTCCAGACAAGAATGCGATTCACGGCTGGCCTCCCTTGGGTCCTAGCGACATATCGCTGGAAACAGATAGCTCCATACGAGTCATTATGTCGATAGGAGTGGACAGATCGCTATATGGCCTTCATGTCACTCTTGTGACGCCATTTACGTCGCGCCAATCGCAGCGATAGTATAAATTATCGATATGTCGATACAAATGGAAATGATGTAATGTAGAGACGGAATGCTCGCGAGGTTGAGAGGCAAATTTGTTCGGGAGGAGAAATGAATAATAGGCGCTTCATATGGACTTTATATAAGTAATATACGTCAATCGAAGTCGGATAGCCTCTCAAAAATTGCAATCAACCATGGAAAATTGCCACGATGTCCATATGATTTACATGAAATAAAGCCAACCATAGCCTAGAACTACGTTGCGTCATATTCGATAAAATCTCTGTTGATTCAGGAATATCGCTCGATATACACAAATTGTCATGAATTTGTTACATAACATGCTTAGAGCCCGTGAGGCTAGGTGAGCATCAGAAGCCCTAGCGGCACTGTCCAGGGAGACGGCATCCTCATGAAGATCATCACTCTCGCGAGCGCCCTCGCGCTGCTCGCTACCGGCGCGGCCTTCAACGGCGCCGCTGCCCAGGCACTGGTCAAGGTCGACGGGTCGTCCACGGTATTCCCCGTGACCGAAGCCATGGCGGAGGAATTCCAGAAGGCGAACAAGGATATCAAGGTGACGGTCGGCATCTCCGGTACCGGCGGCGGCTTCAAGAAGTTCTGCCGCGGAGAGATCGACATCTCTGACGCCTCGCGCCCCATCACCTCCGCCGAGCAGAAGGCCTGCAAGGAAGCCGGCATCGAGTATATCGAATTGCCGGTCGCCCTTGATGCGCTCACGGTCATCGTCCACCCGTCCAACACCTGGGCGAGCGAGATGACGGTTGCGGATCTGAAGAAGATCTGGGAGCCCGAGGCCCAGGGCAAGATCACCAACTGGAAGCAGGTCCGCGACAGCTACCCGGATCGGCCGCTGGTGCTCTACGGCGCGGGCGTCGACTCAGGCACTTACGACTATTTCACCGCCGCCATCGTCGGCAAGGAGCATTCCAGCCGCGGCGACTTCACCGCATCGGAGGATGACAACGTGCTGGTCCAGGGCGTGGCGGGCGATCCCAACGCCCTCGGCTTTTTCGGCCTTGCTTACTATGAAGAGAACACCGGCAAGCTGAAGGCGGTGAAGATCAAGGTCGATGACGCCGCGCCCGCCGTGGAGCCGTCGGTCGAGAACGCCCGCACCGGCAAGTACCAGCCTCTGTCGCGGCCGATCTTCATCTACGTGAACAAGAAGGCGGCCGAAACCCGTCCGGAGGTGGCGAAGTTCGTTGAGTTCTACCAGGACCCGAAGCACGCGGTCGAGCTGGTCAAGGAAGTCGGCTATGTGCCGCTGCCCGAGGCCGCCCTGAAGGTGTTCCAGGAGCGCTTCAAGAAGCGTGAGATCGGCACCGGCTTCACCGGGTCCAAGGTCGGCGTCTCCGTCGAGGATCTCGTCAAGGAAAAGCTCGTCTACTGACAGGTGATCTTGAGGGACCTGAGGGAGGTGCTCCGGCGCCTCCCTCCATTCAGGTGAGGGTTGGACGTGGTCGCACCGGTGTCTCCAGACTCAAGAACAGGCCGGTTGCGCCTGACGGTTTCTCCGGTCTTCCTGGCGCGACGCCGGGTGGTGGACCGCATCATGCGCGTTGTCCTGTTTCTCAGTGCCGCACTCTCTGTCCTGGTCACGGCGGGCATCGTCTACGTCCTCCTGTCCGAAAGCCTGAAATTCTTCGCACAGGTGTCGATCATCTCCTTCCTGACCGACACACAATGGACGCCGGTGTTTCAGGACAAGCACTTCGGCATCATGACTCTGGTATCCGGTACTTTGGTGAGTTCGCTCATCGCCCTGCTCGTCGCGATTCCAGCCGGTACCGTGCTCGCAATCTATCTGTCGGAGTTCGCGCGGCCACAGGTGCGCGAGACCATCAAGCCGTTTCTGGAGCTTATCGCAGGCGTGCCCACTGTGGCATTCGGCTATTTCGCTCTTTTGTTCCTCACGCCCATCTTCCAGATCTTCATTCCCGGGCTGGCGGGCTTCAACCTGCTCGTGCCGGGCATCGTCATGGGCATCATGATCCTGCCCTACATCGTTTCCGTGAGCGAGGACGCCATGCGCGCGGTCCCTGCGGAACTGAGGGAGGGGGCCTATGCGCTGGGCTTCACGCGGCTCCAGACGGCGACGCGGGTGGTGATCCCCGGCGCCTTCTCCGGGGTGACGGCGGCCTACATCCTCGGCATGTCGCGGGCGGTGGGCGAGACCATGGTGGTGGCCATTGCTGCGGGCCAGCAGGCGAAGCTCGCCCTGAACCCTCTGGAGGGCGCAGCCACGATCACCTCCTATATCGTCCAGATCAGCCTCGGCGACGTGCCACATGGCTCCATCGCTTATCTCACCATCTTCGCGGCGGGCATGACGCTGTTCCTCATGACTTTCGCCTTCAACATTCTCGCCTTCTGGCTCCGCCAGAAATACCGTGAAGTCTATTGAGGGGATGGCCGTGA
Organism: Xanthobacter oligotrophicus; assembly: GCF_008364685.1. Classification (GTDB taxonomy): domain Bacteria; phylum Pseudomonadota; class Alphaproteobacteria; order Rhizobiales; family Xanthobacteraceae; genus Xanthobacter; species Xanthobacter oligotrophicus. The sequence continues at coordinate 208,538 of NZ_VTTL01000011.1, read as the reverse complement.
AGCCGCTCGCCGCTCAACCCTCCCGCCGCCTCTCCGACGCGGAAATCGTCGCTCGGGCGCATCGGTCCGACCGCAATTTCGCGATCCTGGGCCTCAGCGTGCTCGTCATTTCCATGATCGTTCTGCTGTCGCTCATCGTGGACTTCATGGTGGACGGGCTTGGCCGCATTGATCTTGATTTCCTGACGAGCTTCCCCTCCCGACGCGCTTCGGAGGCCGGCATTCTGTCCGCCTGGGTCGGCACCACGCTGGTGATGCTGGTGACGACGGCGCTGGCGGTGCCGCTCGGCGTCGCAGCAGGCCTCTATCTTGAGGAATATGCGCCGCGGAACTGGATCACCCATCTCATCGAAATCAATGTGACCAATCTCGCGGGCGTGCCCTCCATCATCTATGGGCTGCTCGCCCTCGGCCTGTTCGTGCAGAGCTTCGCCATGGGCCAGACGATTCTAGTTGCGGGCATCACGCTGGCGCTTCTCATCCTGCCCATCATCATAGTCGCCACACGCGAGGCGGTGCGCTCCATCCCGCTCGAGATCCGCGAGGGCGCCTATGCGCTTGGCGCCGACAAATGGCAGACGGTGAGCGGCTACATCCTGCCCACCGCGCGTCCCGGCATCCTCACGGGTGCCATCGTCGGTATGTCACGGGCCATCGGCGAGACCGCGCCCATCATCACCATCGGCGCGCTCACCTTCATCGCCTTCCTGCCGCCTTCACCGGTCCAGGACACCTTTCCGTTCATCAATTTCAACTGGCTCAACTCGCCGTTCACGGTGATGCCGATCCAGATGTTCAACTGGGTTTCACGTCCCCAGGCGGCGTTCCACGTGAACGCAGCAGCAACCGGTCTCATTCTGCTGCTTATGACGCTGCTGATGAATGCGATCGCCATCTGGCTGCGCTACAAGATCCGCCGGAGCATGCGCTGATGCTGCAGCCCGGCCTTTCGGAGAACGAGATGACCGCCGTGACCCCAGCATTGGACGCCGTGGCCAGCAAGGAGCCCGCCCCCCTGCGCGCTTCTGTTCGCAACCTCAATTTCTTCTACGGCGACAACCAGGCGCTCAAGGGGGTGGAGCTTCCGATCGTCGAGGGTAAGGTCACCGCCCTCATTGGGCCGTCGGGATGTGGAAAGTCCACGCTCCTGCGCTGCTTCAACCGCATGCATGACCTATATCCGGGCAACCGGTATCAGGGCGAGATCATCCTCTATCCGGAGGGGATCAACATCGTGGCGCCGGAAGTAGATCCAATGCTCGCGCGTTTGCGCATCGGCATGGTGTTCCAGAAGCCCAACCCGTTTCCGAAATCGGTCTATGAGAATGTGGCATCCGGCCTCCACATCCGGGGCATCCGGAATCGCTCCGAAGTGGATGGGCGCGTGGAAGCCGCGCTACGCCAAGCCGCCCTATGGGACGAGGTGAAGGACCGCCTCCAGGAATCCGCCTATGGATTGTCGGGCGGCCAGCAGCAGCGCCTGTGCATCGCCCGCACCCTCGCCCCAGATCCGGAGCTCATCCTGCTCGACGAACCCACTTCGGCCCTCGACCCCATCGCCACGGCGAAGATCGAGGAACTGATGGACGAGTTGCGGGGCGCCTACACCATCGTGATCGTCACCCACAACATGCAGCAGGCGGCGCGCATCTCGGATTTCACCGCCTTCATGCATCTCGGCCACATGGTGGAATACGACGTGGCCAGCCTGATCTTCACCAACCCAACCGAGGAGCGCACGCGCTCCTATATCACCGGCCGGTTCGGCTGAGGCGTTCGGCTCGGTGGGAGGCGGCGGGAAGTTCGCTCGTGGACTTGGCATTCGGGCGCTTCAGCGACGGCAGTAGATTCGGCCTCACGTCTCAGCCACGATCTTCCCGATGTCGGTGATGTCATATCCGCCGATGCTCTTGAACTCGTTCTGGAACCGCTCCGAGCGCAGGATCTTGAGCATCGTCGCGACCTCCGGTGTGTCGAGATGCTCTTTACGGACCACAAGGTCGTAGCGTTCCCTCTTCAGTGGGACGAAGTCCACATTATCTACTTGGCGGGCGACCTTTTCCATCCCCACCGCCACGTCGGCGTCGCCACGGCCCACTGCGCTCGCCACGGCGAGATGGGATTGGTTCTCGCTATCGTAGCCCTTAATCCGGCTGGCGTAGAGATCGAGGAGCTTCAGGTTCTCGTCGAGCAGCACCCGCGATCCCGCCCCCTTCTCGCGGTTGATCATGGTGATGTCGTCGCGGGCGAAGTCCTGCCATGTTCGGATGGCCTTCGGGTTGCCTTTGGCGACGTAGAGGCCCTGCATGCGGTAGGTGACGTTGACCACCGCGCAGCGCACGCCAGGCAGTAAGGCACGGACATAGGGCACGTTGTAGTCGTCGCCGGCGCTGTCCCACAGATGTGCGCTCGCGACGGAGACCTTGCCGTAATAGAGCGAGACGAGGCTGTCGTAGCTGCCGATATAGGCCCTGAGCGCCATGACGCCGTGCATGCGCATGAAGTTGGACAGGATGTCGAGGATGAGGTCCTGGCCGCAGATGATGAAGCCGTCCCCGGCCCGACGCTCCGCCTTCAGGTCAAAATACCGGTTCTCGTCGAATGCCGGGCGGCCTGCCAGCTCGGGCGCGCGCGCGGCCCTGCCGGAGCGCTCGATATAGTCGCGCACGTTCGCCTCGGTGAAGCGGATCTTACGGCCGACCTTGTAGAAGCCGATCCCGCCTGCCTTGATCAGAGCATAAATGCCGCTCCGGCTGACGTGCAGCCGCTCGGCCACATCTTCGACAGTCAGGGCGTTAGGCGTATCCATGGAATGTCCGGCATCTCAATTCATCTAATTTCATATCATTTGGCATATAGCTCGGCCTTCGGCCAGCCGTCCTGACCATTCTATCTTTACAAAACAACATCTATTCGCCACGCTCGGCTCATTAAACCAGCAATATACCCGTCAAATCGTTTGTTTTCGTATCAATTCATATCATTTCATACCATGATGGCGGCTCCGTCCGAACGATCATGGCCGGAGGCTCATCCATGTCCCAGCAGTCCATTCCACTGTCGTCCGAGCGTGCCAACACACGGGACGAGCGGGGGTCCAACCCTGGCCCCCCGCCGGTGCCGGCCTTCGCCGGGGGCGCCCTCATCGGCATGCTCGGCGGTCTCATCGGGCTTGGTGGCGCAGAGTTCCGCCTGCCGCTGCTGATCGGCCCATTCCGCTTCCGGGCGCTCGAAGCGGTCATCCTCAACAAGGCCATGAGCCTGGTCGTCGTCGCTAGCGCGCTGCCGTTCAGGGCGGCGACGGTGCCCTTCAGCGCGATCGCGACCAACTGGCCGATCATCCTCAACCTATTGGCGGGTAGCCTCGTTGGCGCCTGGTTCGGCGCCGGCTGGGCCACCCGGCTCAGCTCCCGCACCCTCTACCGGGTCTTGGCAGTCCTGCTGGTGCTGATCGCCGTCGCCCTCCTGTTCGGACACGGATCGACCGCAGCGTCCGCGCTGCTTTCGGGACCCTGGCTGATCGTGGCCGGCGTCATTGCGGGATTCGCCATTGGCGTGGTCGCCTCGCTGATGGGCGTGGCCGGCGGTGAGCTGCTGATTCCGACGCTGGTGCTTCTCTTCGGCGCGGACATCAAGCTCGCCGGCAGCCTGTCGCTGGCGGTGAGCCTGCCCACCATGATCGTCGGCTTCACCCGCTACAGCCGCGACAACGCCTTCGCCACCGTCGCGCAGAACAAGGTGTTCGTGGCCGTGATGGCGGTGGGCTCCATCGTGGGCGCCTTCATCGGCGGGCACCTCCTTGGGCTTGTGCCCGAGCAGGTCTTGCTTCCCATCCTGGCGCTGATCCTCGTCGTGTCATCGGTGAAAGTGTGGCGCCACGGATGAGGGTGCGGTCTCGGCCGGCGCCAGAACGCCGGCCGATGGTGCCCGCCGTCAGGCCGGATACTCCTTCGACTTGAAGGTCAGGTGCCGCACGCCTTCCGGCGCGTCGGCGATCTTGCGGATGTTGCCCCACGTCTGCTTGTAGTTGGGGATGATGTCCTCGTTGACCCCCGCGGACACCACATTGCCCTGCACGCCGGTCGGGAAGCCGAACAGCATGAAAGTCTCCTTCCGCTTCGCCGTGGGGGTGGGATAGGCCATGGCCTGGGTGGAGCCGTTCTCGTTGTAGACCTCCACGAGATCGCCGCTCTTGAGGCCAAGCTCGCCCATGTCCTGCGGGTTCATCTCGATGAAGGGATAGGGCCAGCGATCCATGACCAGCTCATTCTCCACGTCAAGATAGGCGCTCTGCCAGACGAGGTTCGCCCGCCCGTTATTGATGAGGAAGGCGAACTTGTCCTTCTCCGCCTGTTTGCCGGGGGCCTGGAGGCCGCGCCACCGGGTTTCGGCGAACACCGCCTTGCCGTCCGGCTTGTTGAACTTGCCATCGGCGAACAGCCGCTTGGTGCCGACGATCTTGCCGTCTGCGAAGGCCGTGGCGGGCTCCTGGAAGCCGTTAGTGCCCATGGTCCGCAGGCGATCGTAGGTGACGAACGCGCCGCCCTTTTCGTTCTTGGCGTAGCCGTCCATGAAGGCGTCTTCCTCGCTCTTCCAGTCGAAGCCCTTGAACTTGTCCGCCACCTCCGTTTTGCCCATGGCGCGCAGCACCCGCTCCATGTGATTGGCGATCCGCGCGGCGATGAGGCAATCGGGCATGGCCTGGCCCGGCGGGTCCATGTAGCGCTCGGTAAGGCGCATGCGCCGCTCGCCGTTCATGGAGGTGAGGTTCATCTCGCCGGATGTCGCGGCGGGCAGCATCACATGGGCGGCCTCGCCGATATGGGTCGGCACGATGTCCACGTCGACGCTGAACAGCCCACCCTTGCGGATGGCGCCCAAGATGGCGGCCACCATGGCATCGCGGTCGCCGTAGGGCACGCTGGCCATGGCGTCCTTCACGAGGTCCGTGCGCATCTTGTAGGCGCGCTTGAAAGCCATGGCGTTGAGCGTGGTCTTGTAGTGGTCGCAGCCCCAGATGTGGTGCACGCCGCCCTTGCCCTCGATCAGCAGCTTGTCCACATAGGCTGCGGGCCGGCCCACATGGGCGTCGGACGGGCGGCAATAACCCTCCTGGTGGCCGCCCATGCGCACGCAGCCGCCGCCCGGACGGCCGATATTGCCGGTAGCGAGGGCGAGATTCACCAGCGCCTGGTTGGTGCGGTAGTTGTCATTGCCCCAGATGAGGCCCTTCTCATAGGCGAACATGGTCCGCCGACGTGCCCCGCCGGCCTTGGGCTCGCCGATCCAGGTGACCGCCTTGACGATGTCCGCCTCGCTGAGGCCGGTGGCGCGAGCGGCTTCCGCCACGCTCACCTTGTTGGCCGCCAGGGCCTTGTCGAAGTCCTTCGTGGAGGCCGCGATGAAACCCTTGTCGATCCACCCCTTCTCCGCCGCGTAGGTGAGCCAGGCGTTGAACAGGATCAGGTCGGTGCCGGAATTGAGGGCGAGATGGAGCACGTTCTCCTTGCCCGCCTCCACCTCGCTGGCATTCACGGTGACGGTGCGGCGCGGATCGACGATGACGATGCGCGCCTTGGCCACCGGCTCGCTGCCGAACTCCGCCTTCTTCTTGTCGAGGGAGGTTCCGCGCAGGTTGGGCACCCAGTGGTTCAGGAAATAGTTGGTCTGGGTTTCCAGCGCGTTCGTGCCCACCGCTACGAGGGTGTCGGCGAGCTCCGCGTCCTCGTAGCAATTGTTGAGCTCGCCCACCCCCATGTCGCGCGAGCCGTGGACCTCCGAATTGTAGGCCGGGCGATTGTGGATGCGGATGTTCTTTACCTTCATGGCGCCGAAATAGAGCTTTCCGGTGCCCCAGGTGTTCTCGTATCCGCCGCCCGCGCCGCCGTGGTCGAAGGCGGACACGAACAGGCCGTCCTCGCCCTGCTCAGCGATCACCGCTGCGGTGACGCGGGCGACGAGGTCGAGGGCGTCGTCCCAGCTCGTGGGCTGGAGCTGTCCGTAGCGCCAGACCTGGGGATCGGTGAGGCGCTGGAGCTGGGTGTTGCGCTGGCGCGAATAGCTCATCTCGGCGATCCGCGCGCCGCGCACGGAGCCGAGGCCGGAATTCACCACGCACGCCTTGTCGGGCTTGATGACGATGTGCACGTCTCGCCCGTTCTGCCTGACGATGTTGTACATGGACGGCGCATACCAGGCTGCGGTCTCTGCCGGCTGTTGCCTGGAGAGATCGACGCCGAAGGCGTTCTCGCCCGGCGCCGTGCCGCCCTCGTATCGGGCGTCCCAACTATAGGCCTTGTAGCCGCAGCCGACGATGCAATAGTGGCAGACGACGTTGTGGACGGTCGCATTGGCGGGAATGATGGGCAATTGGCCGATCTGGCGCTTGTAAGCCATGGTGTCCTCCCTCAGAGCACGTTGGAGAGGCGGCCGTAGAGCAGCTCATCCACGCCTTCGGCATAGATGTCGCCCTTCGCGTCCACACGCAGCGCGTATTGCGGCAGGTTCTGCGTCGCCTGGCCCCAGATCTGCTGGCCGCCTTTCTCGCAATCGAAGCGGGAATAATGGCCGGGGCAGTTCAGCGTCTTGTCCGTCGTGCTGTAAGAAAGGGGAAATCCCTTGTGCGGGCAGACGGTGGTGAAGCCGACGATGTCGCCGTCGGGTCCGGCGCCTCCGGCCACGCGTGTCCCGAGCTTCAGAAGGACGCCGGGCGCGTCGTCATCGGGATAGGCCACGTCCAGCGGCTCATTAACTTTCAGGTCCTTCACATTGGCGAGGCGGTTCGCTGGATATCTCACCAACGCGACCGCAGGGGCCGCCTTGGCTTGGGCCGGCAGAACGGAGGCGACGGCGGCGCCTGCGGTCGCAAGGCCGGCGCCGGTCAGGAAGCTGCGGCGGCCGGCATCGACGAGGCTGGGACATCTTTTCATGAAAGCTCCTCCCAGAGCGTATTGGTCCTTTCGGACGCAAGACGTCCTGCAGAAGCTGCGCCATGCGGAGCTGAGTAGAGAATTCAATGATTTAACGAGCGAGATGAGGCGAGCACGTCCGCCGTCCCGAACATGCTGCGGCGCCGTCTGTCCGGAAACCCGAACGCGCCGTCAGCCGTCGCTACCCAAACCGAGGCGGCGCATCTTCTCCCACAGGGTGGTGCGCCCAACGCCGAGGAGCCGGGCGGCGGCGGAGAGTTCGCCCGCGGTCGCGGACAGCGCCCGGAGGATGTGACGCTTCTCCGCCTCCTGGCGCGCGGATTCCAGTGAGCCGATCCGTAGGCCGGCGTCAGCGCCTTCGCGAACGATCTCGGGAAAGAGATCCCCGGGCATCAGCCAGGGGCCCAAGGCAAGAGCGACCGCACGCTCCATCCGGTTCCGCAGCTCCCGCACATTCCCGGGCCAAGGATGCTGCATCGCGGCCTCCTCGGCGAGGGCGCTGATCCCTTTCAGGTTGGTCTCGGTGTCCGCGCTATATTCCGTAAAGAAGCGCTCCATGAGCCATGGGATGTCATCGGGGCGCTCCCGCAGAGATGGCAGGCGAATGCTGACCGCGTTGATGCGGTAAAGGAGATCCTCGCGGAATTGTCGCTCGACAACTCGCAGCGCCAGATCGGCGTTGGTGGCCGTCACGATACGGCCGCCGAAGGCGATCTCGCGCTCACCGCCGACCCTCTGAAACGTCTTGCTCTCGATCAGCCGCAGGAGTTTTGCCTGCAACTCCGGACGCAATTCCCCGATCTCGTCGAGAAACAGCGTGCCGTCGCCGGCGCGCTCCACATAGCCGAGATGGCGCTGCGCGGCACCGGTGAACGCGCCTCGCTCGTGGCCGAACAGCTCGCTTTCCATCAAGTCGGCGGGAATGGCGGCGCAGTTGACCGCGATAAACGGCGCGGTCGCGTGCCGCGATTGCGCATGGATGAAGCGGGCGGCTACATCCTTACCTGTCCCTGTCTCCCCCGTGATGAGCAGATTGGAGGACAGGCGAGCCATCCTGCACAACAGAGCCTCCACCTGCCGGATGGCGGGTGAGACGCCCAACGTGCCGCCTTCCGTGGTTCCATGCGGCATCAGCAAGTCGGTGAGCCGCGCCAGGAAGTCCTCCATCTCGAAGGGCTTGGTGACGTAGTCCGCCGCGCCGGACCGCATCAGGCGCACCGCTTGGTCGATGTCGCCATGGCCGGTCACGAACAGGAAAGGCGGCGTCCGAGGCACGTGCGCCGCTTCCCGGAACACAGCCTCCCCATCGAGATCCGGAAGGCGGATGTCGCATACGATAGCCTCGAAGCGAATCTTCCGGATATCCGCCACCGCTGCGCAGCCGGTCCGCCACCAATGCACCCTCATTCCCTCCAGGCCGAGCCGCTGCGCGAGGCTCTCGCCCATGATGGGATCGTCCTCCACGAGGCCGATGACGGGAGGCTCATGCGACATGGGCGAGCTCCATTGGGGCGATGAAAGGGAAGAGAAGACGGATCCGCGTTCCCCCCGTTTCAGGCCGCTCGACCTCGGCCGAGGCACCGAGGTCGTCCAGGATGCGCCGGGTGGTCCACAAGCCGAGGCCGCCGCCCCAGGGTGGGCCACCCGTTTCCCCGCCAGCCGCAAGAAGGCACCCCGCAGGCTCGGGCAGGCCGCTGCCTCGATCCGACACGATTACATGCAGGGCCGTCGGCGTGAGCGACGCATCCACCGCCACTTCGCTTCCCGGCGGGGCGGCGGAAACCGCATTCAGCAGCAGGTTCAGCACGGCCTGGCGCACCGGGGTGCTGGGCAGAGGAAGCAACACGTCGACGGGACCGGAGAACCTCAGATCGACACCCTTCCGGCGCGCCGCGGGGGCAATCAGTAGCTGCAGGTCCTCGAAATCGGCCATGGCGAGGGGTCGCGGCGCCTGCTCCGGCCGATACAAAGCGAGGGTGGTGCGCACCACGTCGCGGATACCGACGAGGCCTCGTTCGAGAAGGCCGAGGGACGATTTTCGGACCGCCGCATGGTGTCCATGGGTCTTCAGCGTCGCCAGCGCGTTAAAAAGGCCGCCCAGCGGGTTGTTGATCTCGTGGGCGAGCGCCGAGGTGAGCCGCCCGAGGCTGCCGAGCCGATGCTCGTCCGCCAATTGTCGGGCTAGGTCCTCCCGCTCGTACATGGACCGGACCAGCGCATTGTAGGCTAGGAACAGGCGGGCGAATTCAGCGCCGTTGCGCGCGACCGCCTCCGGGGGAACGGGCGTCGCCCGCCCTTCGCTCGCAGCGCCCAGATAGCGCGAGAGCGTGCGCACCGGCGCCATCATGCGGGCGACGAGCAACCAGCCGGCCACGGCGAGCAGCAGCGTGACCATCCCGTTCGTGGCCGCGAGCGCGAGGACGACGTCGCGCCGCTCCAAAGCCAGATGGCTGGTGTCGAAAGTGGCGTGGATGATTCCGACGATGCGTCCAGGATAGGAAAGCACGCGCGTCGCGGTGGCGGATCTGGCGCCCGCCTCGAATCTGAAATCCCGGCCGGTTGCGAGCGGAGCGAGATCGGACGGGAGACGCACCCCAATGGGGAAGCGACGGGGATCGGACGCCGCGATCACGAGGCCCTCCGCGTCGGTGATCACGGCGCTCAACGGATGCAGGCTCTTGTTGAGGGCCTGTGCCCGCATGATGGCGTCATAAACTTCCCAGACATCGTCTCTTAGGATCGCGGGTGCGACCGCGGAGGAGAGGCTGTCCAGATAGGTCTGCGCCAAGGCGCGCAACTGGCGCTCCTGCGTCTCCCCCAGCCGGCTCAGCACGCGCTCGGAGAGTGCAAGCCCCACCAGCACCATGAGCGCCGCAACCGCTAGGGGCACCTTGAGGGTGACGGGCCACTGGCGGGGGTCAAGGCGCGCGATCATGGGCGTCACCCGGTGCCCGCGACGAGCGCCGCCTTTGCGGCGATGGGGTCGAAGAGGCTCGCCTCCTGCGGCGCGAAACCATCGAGCCGCAGCATGGCGAGCACCGCCTTGCCATCCTCGTCCTCGTTCATGCGCGCAAGCGCCTCCGTCAGCGCGGCGAGCGCCTGCGGGTCTGGCGGATGGCGCGGGGCAGCGATGGGCGGGAAGCCGAGCCATTCGGACCGGCGCAGGATGGCGACGCGCGACGTCAGCTCCGGCTCGATCTCCCGCATAACGTCCAGGACGTAGCCGTCCACGGAACCGGATTGGGCGAGGCCCGAGGCCACGGCACGGATCACGTTGCGATGGCCGTAGGTGAAGAAGGTGCGGGCGAAGAAGGACGGGGGCTTCAGGCCGTGCTCCGCGAGAAGCGCGCGGGTGACGAGGAAGCCGGAATTGGAATCGGGGTCCGAGAAGGCGTGGATATCGCCCTTGAGGTCCTGGAAGTCCCGTGCGTCACGGTCCCGGTCGACGATGAGGCAGGACTGATAGAGCGGCTGCCCGCGCCACAGCGGAACCGCGACCAGCTGGAGCGCGTCACGATGGGCGACGAACGGATAGCCGCAGATCCACGCGGCATCGAGCTGACCCGAGACCAGCAGCGCGGTGATCTCCTGATAGGTCCGCCGGCTGACGAGTTCGACCGGTAAGCCGGTGGCCCGCCGCAGGTAAATCTGAAGCCGGCCGAGCAGTTCGAGGTCGGAGGTCAGGAAGACGGGGGTCAGGCCAAAACGGATGATGCCGGCCGAGGCGCGCGCCAACAGGGGCACGAGCGTCGCGCCGACCATGGAAGCAGCGGCAGCAAGGACCGCCCTGCGGTCGATGCGCGAACCGGCGCCCATTTGCTAGGGCCTCCCGCTTTGTAATTCTTCTTAAATCGAAGAATAACGCGGATGGCCTGAAAGGCAAACGGGCATCCGTGTCGGCGTGAGAAACGACAATTTGCGCAGTGCCCCCGCCAGGAGGCTTGTTCTTCTGCCGTGGAATCAATTGGCGGCGCGAGGGCCACTTTCAAAGAACCCGCGCGGGATCGCGGCCGAAGCCGGCAGCCCGCACGGGCGTCTGACCTGCCTGTCAGGCCAGTGTTTCGATCGCCAGCGCGATGCCCTGGCCGCCGCCGATGCAGAGGGTAACGATGCCACGCTTGAGGCCGTCGCGCCGCATCGAATGGATGAGCCGCGTGGTCAGGATCGCCCCGCTCGCGCCGATGGGATGGCCATGGGCGATGGCCCCGCCTTCAACATTGACGACCTCTTCGGCAAGGCCGAGCTCGCGGGTAACGGCGAGGGCGATCGCCGCGAAGGCCTCGTTGATTTCCACCCGCTCGACCTCCGCGATCGTCCAGCCCGCACGCCCCAGCGCCTGGCGCACGGCTGGTACCGGACCGATGCCGAACATGCCTGGCTCCACCGCGCCGACGCCGAAGGCGACGAGCCGCGCCAGCGGCTCAAGGCCGTTCGCCGCGGCGAAATCGCGTTCGGCGAGGATCATCGCCGCGGCGCCGGTATTGAGACCGGGCGCGTTTCCGGCGGTGATGGTGCCGTCCTTACGGAAGGCCGGCTTCAGCTTGGTGAGGGATTCGATCGTGGTGTCCGGCCGATTGTGCTCGTCGCGAGCGAAGATCTCCGGCCCCTTGCGGCCCTTGATTTCGACACCGACGATCTCGGCATCGAATTTTCCGGCGGCCTGCGCCTGGGAAAAGCGCTGTTGCGAGCGCGCCGCCCAACGGTCCTGATCCTCGCGGGAGACACCACATTTGGTCACGAGGTCTTCGGTGTGCCAACCGGAATGCTCGCCCGAGAAGGCGTCGTTCAAGCCGTCGCGCAGCATGGAATCGTAGATCTGCGCATCGCCCATGCGATAGCCCCAGCGCCCGCCGCTCATGAGGTAGGGCGCGGCGTCCATGTTCTCCATGCCGCCGGCGATCGCCGCATCGGCGAAGCCCAGCCAGATCTCCTGGGCGACCGAGGCAACGGCCTGGGCGCCGGAGCCGCAGACCCGGTTCACAGTCATGGCCGGCACCTCCACCGGTACGCCGCCATGGACGGCCGCCTGGCGGGCGGGGTTCATCTTGTTGCCGGCCTGGACCACATTGCCCATGATGAGGCTCGACAGCTTGGCTGCATCGAGGCCCGAGCGACGGAGCGTCTCGCGCACGACTGTCGCACCCAGCTCGGTCGCGGGGACCGCCTTCAGAGCGCCATTATAAGTGCCGATCGCCGTGCGCACCGGCGCGCAGATGACCACGTCTCGTTTCGTCATGGACTTGGCCTTTCATGGATAACGACAGATCGCATTCGCGCGGGTGCGCGCAGCGCCTTGATGCGCCTCATGCCTTCCTTCGGATCGTCCCGTCCAATCGGGTCGCTTCCGCCACGGTGTTCGAAATCGTGCCGTACTTGCGGACGTTGGTGTGGAGCAAAGCCAGGCGCTGCTCCGTCTCGTCCGTATCGATGATCAGCTCGTAATCCACCGAGATGATCTTCGGCGGCGCGTCCTGCCGAACGGCGTGGAGCGTGACATCCACCCCGCGCAGCTCGAAATTCAGCATCGGGGTCACCCGCTCGATGCCCTTGATCATGCAGGCCGCGATGGCGGCAAGGAACAGTTCCGCCGGGTTGAAAGCATCGGCGCGCCCGCCAATGTCGGTGTCGAGGGTGATCTCGGCCTCTTTGGTGCGGGCGAGGCTGCCGTGTACGTCGATGCGCGACGCGTGAACCTTGTATTCCAGCATGGCGGCGCTCACGCCGCGAGCCAGCGGGCGAGATCGTCCGGCTTCGGCAGGCCGCCGGCGTGCACCACCTTGCCGTCGATGACGATGCCCGGCGTCGAGGCGATGCCGTATCCGGCGATCACCGCATAGTCGGTGACCTTTTCCACCGTGACGTCGAGCCCGAGCTTGGCCGCCTCATCCCGCACCATCTGCGCCGTTGCCTCGCAGCGAGAGCAGCCGGGGCCCAGCACCTTCACGTCTTTCATGGCTTTTGCCTTTCTTGTTTTAAGAAAACAGCGCGTTGAACAGGAAGCCCACGGCGAGGATGCCGATGCCGACCACGCCCACAAACACGGCAATCAGCTTGAGGCTTAGGACTTTGCGCAGGATGATCATTTCCGGCAGCGACAGGGCGATGACCGCCATCATGAAGGCGAGCACGGTGCCCAGCGCTGCCCCCTTCGCCAGCAGGGCCTCGACCACCGGGATGATGCCCGCGGCATTGGAATACATGGGAATGCCCAGCAGCACCGCAGCCGGAACCGACCACCACGCATCCCGCCCCATGATGGAGGCGAGGAGATCTTCCGGCACATAGCCGTGGATGAAGGCGCCCGCTGCGATGCCGGCGATGATCCACATCCAGACCTTGCCGACGATGTCGCGCACCGCGTCGAGGCCGGCCCTGATGCGATCCACCAGCGTCATACCGTTTGGCGGCAGCTCGACCGGACTGGCACGCACGTTGCGCACCCAGTCTTCCAGCCAGCCCTCCAGGTGCAGGCGTCCGATGACCCAGCCGGCGATAATGGCGATGGAGAGGCCGAATGCCAGATAGGTGAGCGCCACCTTCCAGCCGACCAGCGCGAACAGGAGGCCCAGCGCCACCTCGTTGACCATGGGCGCGGCGATGAGGAAGGAGAAGGTGACGCCCAGGGGCACCCCGGCGGAGACGAAGCCGACGAACAGCGGCACCGCCGAGCAGGAGCAGAAGGGCGTGACGATGCCGAGGCCGGCGGCCGCAATGTTGCCGAGCCCCTCGCGTTTTCCAGCGAGCAGGGCGCGGGTGCGCTCGGCGGAGAAGAAGCTGCGCACCACGCCCATGGCGAAGACCACCAGCGTCAGCAGCATCAGCACCTTGGGCGTGTCGTAGATGAAGAACGCGACCGCTTCAGCGAGATGGCTGCCTTGCTCCACCGGCAGGCGGGCCACTAGCCATTGGGAGAACGGCGCGAGCTGGGCATAGACCACGAACCAGAGGGCGATCGCCGCGGCCGTCACCGCCGCCCAGGTCAGTGACGATGCATCCCTCGGTGGCTTGCGCCCGGTCAATGACAGGTCGGCGCTCATGCGGCTCTCCTGTTCGATGAAGCGTCCAGGGTGGTGAGGACAGCATTGATGATGGTTGCCTGCTCGGCCGGCAGTTCGGGATTGCGACGGTAGCGCACCCATTGGGCGTCCCGCCGATCCACCACGACGCCAGCCTGCTTGAGCACCGCCATATGGCGCGACATGCGGGATTGGGTGACGCCGAGGACGCGCACGAGTTCGCAGACGCAATGCTCGTGCCCATCCCACAGGAGGTGGACCGCCGCGAGGCGGGTGGGTTCGGCCAGGGCCGACAGAAGGGTGAGGGCGGACTGCATACGCTTCTTTTACTTTAATGCGCATATGCGTTCAAGCGCATTTTATAATTAGCTTGTCACTGGGAACGCAGGGCTTCTCGAAATCAGGGGGAATTGAACCCTCACCCTCGACCTCGGAGCGGATATCTATGCTGCGGCTCGAAATAGCAATTTGAGATGGTTGCGTGCCCCCGCAACCAAAAATCCTTAAATACCAGGGATTTCGCAAGGGTCGCCGCAAGGCGGCCTTTTTGCGTTTCGGACCTGGTCCGCACCGGCCCGAGCCGCAGGTCGGCCGCCCCCGCCGTGAACGCGTGGGCATTAAAAATTGACTTAATCGATGGTTTTTATAGTTTGTGTGGATAGGCTGGCACAGCGTGTCGTCGGCCCGGCTGCCCCGATCGCATCCTGATCCCGCCACCCTGATCCTGCCACTGGATTGTCCCATGAACGAAATCGTCACCCCGCCTGCCCTCGATTTCACCGGTCCGCTGGACCCGGCCTCGCCGGCGCTGGAGGCCCTGTTCGGTGTCATCGGCGAGGGCGCGGCGCATCGTGAGTTCGAGCGCATCCTGCCCCACGAGCCCTTGGCCCTCATTCGCAAGGCGAAGCTCGGCGCGCTGCGCCTGCCGGTGGAGGCGGGCGGCGCCGGCGCCTCGTTCCGCGACCTGTTCTCGGTGACGCTGCGCCTTGCGGCGGCGGATGCCAACGTGGCCCACATCCTGCGCAATCACTTCACCTTCGTGGAGCGCTACGCCCGCATCCCCAAGGACGAGACCCAGAAGCGGTGGCGGCGTGAGGTGGCGGCGGGCGCCATCGTGGGCCTCGCCAACACCGAGACCAACGCCAAGGTGGTGGGCGGCGGCATCTTCACCACCGTCCTCCAGCCGGACGGCGACGGCTATCGCATCTCCGGCCAGAAATACTACAGCACCGGCACCCTGTTCTCGGACCTGGTGCTGGTGCGCGTGGCCACGCCCGAGGGCAAGCTCGCCTCGGTGATCCTGCCGGTGGCGCGCGCCGGCATCCAGCTGGTGGATGACTGGGACGGCATCGGCCAGCGCCTCACCGGCAGCGGCACCACCGTGTTCGACAACGTGCGCGTGGAGCCGGACGAGGTGGTGCGCGACGGCGAGACCGTCGGCTACGGCACCGCCTATTCCAGCACCCTGCCCCAGCTCTATCTCACCACGGTGAACGCCGGCATCCTGCGCGCGGTACTCGCCGACGCGAAGGCGGTGCTGAAGCGCCGCACCCACACCTTCTTCTTCGCCCCCGCCGAGGTGCCGACCGAAGACCCGCTGCTGCAGCAGACCATCGGCGAGATCGCCAGCAACGCCTTCGCCGCCGAGACGCTGGTGCTGGCCACGGCGGACGCGCTCGACGTGGCGGACCGCCTGCGCACGTCAGGTGCTCCCACCGAGGCGGTGACCGAGGCCGCCCACGAGGCCGCCCTGCGGGCCGCGCGCTCGAAGGTGGTCATCGACGACCTGGTGTTGCGCTCGGCCTCGCAATTGTTCGACGTGGGCGGAGCCTCGGCCGCGCACCGCGCGCTCAATCTCGACCGGCACTGGCGCAACGCGCGCACCCTCGCCTCGCACAATCCGCGGGCCTACAAGGCGCGCCTGCTGGGCCGCTTCGAAGTGGACGGCACCCCCCTGCCCGCCTCCAGCTTCTTCTGACCCCCCGGACGCCGGGAGCCGGTGGCGGGAGCGATCTTGCCGCCGGCTCCCGGTGCCCACCTCCAAGTGCTTCCCGTTTCGCGCCCGCCTCTTCACGCCTCCCCCCGCGCCCGAGCCGACAGGCCGCACATGACCGCACGGATCACCATCTCGCCCGCCGACTACCCCGACAGTCCGCTGGCGCAGGCGCTGAAGCAGCCTTTGCTGCTCGGCCTGTTCCTGCCCATCCAGAACGGCGGCTGGTCGCCCTCGACCCTGCCGCGCACCACCGACTGGAGCTTCGAGTACAACAAGGCCCTCACGCTGAAGGCCGAGGCGCTGGGCTTCGACCTTGCCTTCGGCCTCGCCCAGTGGATCGGCAAGGACGGCTATGGCGGCGCGCTGAAGTATCGCGAGCAGACCATCGACCCGTTCGTGACGGTGGCGGCGCTCGCCGCGGTGACGCAGCGCATCGTGCTCATCTCCACCATCCACATCCTCTACGGCCCGTGGCACCCGCTGCACCTCGCCAAGTTCGCGGCGACCCTCGACCACATCTCGGGCGGGCGCTTCGGCATCAACATGGTCACCGGCTACGCCCCGCGCGAGCCGAGGATGTTCGGCACTACCCAGATCGAGCACGATGCGCGCTATGCGCGGGCCGCCGAGTTCATCGGCATCGTGGAGCGGCTGTGGGCCTCCACCGAGAACGTCACCATCGACGGTGAATTCTGGAAGCTGGAGGAGGCCTTCGTCTCGCCCCGCCCGAAATACGGCCGGCCCATCCTCGTCAACGCCACCGGCTCGCCCGCCGGCTTCGACTATGCCGCGCAGCATTCCGACCTCGTCTTCATCACCAGCCCGGCGGGGGCGGAGATCGAGGCGGCGCTCGCGGCGCTGCCGGATCACGTGGCCAACCTCAAGGCCCGCGCCAAGGCGGCGGGGCGCGAGGTGCGCGCCATCATCAATCCCATGATCGTGTGCCGGCCCACCGAGCAGGAGGCGAAGGCCTACCACGCCGCCATCCTCGCCCACGCCGACACACAGGCGGTGGACGGCTTCATCGCCCACCACGCCGTCGGCGACAGCCAGGCCTGGAAGAACCACAAGAGCGAGCACCGGGTGCTGGGCGGCAACATCCAGATCATCGGCTCGCCCGAGCAGGTGGCGGACAAGCTGCTGCGCCTGAAGCAGGCGGGCGTGGACGGCGTGCAGCTCGCCTTCTTCGACTTCCAGCCGGACCTCGATTACTTCGGCGAAGCGGTGCTTCCACTGCTGAAGCAGGCCGGCCTGCGGA
Source organism: Xanthobacter oligotrophicus (assembly GCF_008364685.1). GTDB lineage: Bacteria > Pseudomonadota > Alphaproteobacteria > Rhizobiales > Xanthobacteraceae > Xanthobacter > Xanthobacter oligotrophicus. Next base: position 191,339 of record NZ_VTTL01000011.1, on the reverse strand, counting down.
TTTAGGGGGGCGGCTGGGCCAAACGGCTGCGCTTTCGCGCCGCCGGCCCGTTACTGCGACGCCGTCAGAGCCTGTTTAGGAATTCAAAAGGGCAAAACCGCAATCCCGCCCGTCATGCCCGGGCTTGTCCCGGGTATCCACGCCGAACCGCTTGAGGCAGCGTGCGAAAATGGTTCCCAGCCTTACCGCGTGGATGGCCGGAACCCGCATGTTTGCGGGTTCCGTTCTCAGGGACGGAAGTCGGCAACAGCCGACTTCCGGGTCAAGCCCGGCCATGACGATGGTAAAGCGCCTGTGAGGGCTGACAGCGCCCAACTGGGAGAAGTTTCAAATGGGCTCTTAGAGCCCGGATACCAGCCGGAAACCGCCGCCGCCCTCGGCCGCAACCTGCTGGGGTAGCTGCTCCTCCCATCCCAGATACGTGCGCATCGCCTCGGCATTGCCGTCGTGGCGGTCGTGGGCCCAGAACAGATAGTCGATGCGCTCGGCATCCGGCGGGCTGTGGGGGGGTGCCTCCACCGGCAGACCGGCGGCACTCCAGGCCGCAAGACCACCCGCCACCGCGACGATGCGGGCCGGGGTGATCTCTTTCAGGTCGAGCGCCGCCAGCGCCGCCACCGTCTCGTCCGCGAACAGCACGATGACCGGCGCTCCGAGCACCGCCGGCGGCAGGCCGGCAAGGCGCGGGCGGATGCTCCACACCGCCCCGGCCGCATGGCCGGCCCTGAACGCGGCGCTGGCCTCCAGCGACACCGCCCGTCCGCCGGCGGCGATCAGGGCGGCGGCCTCCACGGCGGACACGGTCGCAACCGGCGCGAGGAGGGTGGCGGGCGGCGGCGGGATGCGCAGCCGGTCGCGCGGCCCCTCCAGCACATGGACATCCTCGCCCAGCTGGATCAGCCAGTGCCCCGTCATGCGGGCGCGCACCCCGTCGTCGTCCACCAGCGCGATGCGGGCCCGCTGCACCCCCACCCAGCGGTCGAGGGCCTGTACGAGCTGCCCGCCGGGCGCGGGGACGGCGCCGGGCAGCGGATCGGCCTGCCGCTCCGCCTCATCGCGCAGGTCGAAGACATAGGTGGTGCGCGTGGCCGCCGCGTCGGTCAGCCAGAGGGCGAGGCGGTCCTGGTCGACGACCGGAACGCCGAAGCGCCGACGCACCGCCTCGGCCCGCCCGCGCGCCGCCGAGGTGGTCTCGAACTCGAAGTCGCCGATGGTGCCGTGTTCAAGATCGAGCCCGGCGAGCCGCCAGCCCTGGGTACCGCCCTTCAGCGCCAGCACGCGATTGGGAACGCCAGCGTCTATAAGGGATTGCGCGCCGATGATGCCCCGCGTCCGCCCGGCACAGGACACCACCACCAGTTGATCTTGATGTGTGACGAAGGTGTCGAACTTCAGCACCAGATCGGCCCCCGGACAGCTCACCGCGTCGGGCACGTGGAAGCGCTCGAACTCCTCCGGCGTGCGGCTGTCCAGCACCACCACATCGGCCTCACCGCGCCGCAGCCGGTCAAGCTCGGCGGCCTCGATGGCGGGGGTGTGGAAGGCATGCTCCACCACCTCCGCAAACGCCTTGCTGCGGCTGTTCACGCTCTTAAACATTTGATTTTTCGTAGAAATCCAGGCGGGAATGCCGCCCTCCAGAACCGCGACATCGCCGTAGCCAAGCGCCCCAAGCCGCCGCGCCGCAAGCTGCGCCAGGCCATCGCCGTCATCCACCAAGACCACCGGCGTGGCCCGGCGCGGCACCAGCGCGACCACCTGCAATTCCAGCCGGCTGTAGGGCGCATTGACCGAGAAGAAGAGGTGCCCCTCCCCGAATTCACCCTCCTCCCGGACATCGAGCAGCGCTAATTCTCCCTGCTCTTCCAATACCTTGCGTAGCTGGGGCACGTCGATGATGTGGGCGGTGAAAGGCGGCAAGGCGTTAGTCTTTCTATTTTTATATTAATTCTATTGATTAAATTTTATCACATTGACCCGACACTGAAAAGCCGCAGCACCAGCCGGACGGCCGCTCTCTCCCGGCCTGGCGTCCCCGCCCTCACCACGGCGCGCATGGCCTACCATCCCCTTGCCAAAACAGAAGAAAGTGCGGCTCGCTCCAAGGACACACCCGATCTGGCGCTCCACACGTCCCAGCCCTTCCGGCCCTTTCGCCAGGACCAGCCGACTTTTAGTTGACTTATTCAATTGAATTAATGAATTTATGGACGCGCCGCGACCGCAGGGCTTTGCCTGCAGCGGGCCAGCACCGTCACAACACAGTCCCAGGAGAAGGCATCGTGGTTCGCGTCCACCCGCATCCGCACCCGGCAGGACCTGTCGCCTCCCTCTCCAACATCGGTGCGGCCTGACCATGGCCCAGCCGTCCCGCGCCGACATTCCCCCGTTCGAGCCACCCAACCCGACCCCGCCCAAAGGCCCGGTCCTGGTCGATCTGAGCAGGCCGCCGCAGGCCAGCCGAACCCGTTCGCGCTTCGCCCTGTCCTCCCGGCTGCTTTCCCGCGCCTTGGTGCCGGCGCTGCTGCTCGGCGTCTGGCAGGCCGCCTCGCATTTCGGCATCGTGGCGCCGGAAACCCTTCCAGCGCCTACCGAAATCGGCGCGGCCTTCGCCGAGCTGATTCGCACCGGTGAGTTGCAGAGCGCCATTCCCACCTCGCTCGCCCGCGCTTTGGTGGGCCTTGCCCTCGGCGCCGCCACGGGGCTGCTGCTGGGCCTGTTCGCCGGCCTGTGGCGTATCGGCGAGGAGTTGTTCGATGCGCCGCTGCAGATGCTGCGGACCATCCCCTTCATCGCCATGATCCCGCTCTTCATCATCTGGTTCGGCATCGGCGAGCAGGCCAAGATCGCCCTCATCTACGGCGCCACCATCTTCCCGGTCTATCTCAACACCTATGCCGGCGTGCGCGGCGTGGACCAGAAGCTGATCGAGGCGGCCAAGGTGTTCGGCCTCTCCCATCGGCTCATCGCGGTCCGGGTCATCATCCCCACCGCCCTGCCCTCGATCCTGGTGGGCCTGCGCTACGCCGCCGGCGTCTCCCTGCTGGCGCTGGTGGCGGCCGAGCAGATCAATGCCCGCTCGGGCATCGGCTACATCCTCATAAACGCCAACCAGAACCAGCGCACCGACATCATCATCGCCGGCATCATCGTCTACGCGCTGCTGGGCATCGTCATCGACCTGATCATGCGCGTGGTGGAACGCCTCGCCCTGCCCTGGAGGCCCAGCCTTGTCCTTGCTTAGCCCCGCCCCGGCCGCGGCCCCCTACATTCCCACCGCCGCTCCCGCGGACGCCCTTGCCGCGTCGGCCCTGGCGGACCAGCCGCTGGCCGTGCGCCTTTCCGGCGTGCGCCGGGTGTTCGGCGCGCGCGCCGTCCTCGACGGCATCGATCTTGATGTGCGGCGCGGCGAGTTCGTCTCGCTGCTGGGGCCGTCCGGCACCGGCAAGACTACGCTCCTGCGCATCCTCGCCGGGCTCGACACCGCCGACGGCGGCCGTGTCGAGGTGGCCGCCGCCCGCTCGGTGGTGTTCCAGGAGCCGCGCCTCGTGCCGGCGAAGCGGGTGTGGCAGAACGTGGTCATCGGCCACAAGCAGAATGCCGCCACCCGCCGCCAGGCCGCCGCCGCGCTGGAAGAGGTCGGCCTCGGCCGGCACACGGACGTTTGGCCGAAAACCCTGTCCGGCGGCGAGGCCCAGCGGGTGGCGCTGGCCCGGGCGCTGGCCAAGGAGCCCGATCTCCTGCTGCTGGACGAGCCGTTCGCGGCGCTGGACGCCCTCACGCGCATCCGCATGCACGATCTGGTGGCCCAGCTCTGGCGGCGGCATCTGCCGGCCGTGGTGCTGGTCACCCATGACGTGGACGAGGCCATCCTCATGTCCGACCGCGTCATCGTGCTGAACGGCGGCCAGGTGCGGTTCGACACCCGCGTCGGCCTGCCGCGCCCCCGCCAGCGCGGCGATGCCGGATTCACCGCCCTGCGCATGCGCCTGCTGGCCGAGCTGGGTGTCGTCACCTCCGACACGCCCGCAAACGGCACGCTGCCCCAGACCCCGCTCGCCCTCGCCTGAGGCGACCCGACCCAGCCCCTTGATTCACCCCCGGAGTTCCTTGCGTGACCTTCTCCCGCCTCCCCTCCCGCCGTCTCGTGCTCGCCGCCGGCACCGGCCTTGTCCTGTCCTCGCTCTCGGCCATGGCGCCTGCCGCCGCGCAGGGCGAAAAGGTGAAGCTGCTGGTGGGCTACCAGGACCTCACGGTGCCCTCCACGGTGGACGCCTCCAAAGTCCTGGAAGGCGCGCCCTACGAGGTCGAATGGGTGATCCTGCCCGGCCCGGCGGCCCAGCTCTCGGCCCTCTACTCGAAGAACATCGATGTGGGCCACATGGGCGACACCTCGCTCATCATCGAACAGGGCAAGGCGAAGGACGACTGGTCCGCCGCCAACCCGCCGTTGCAGATCGTCGCCGGCTGGCGGGCCAATGATGCGAAGTATCCGCCCATCGTCACGGTGGTGCGCACGGATGCCAATATCAACACGCTGGCGGAGCTGCGCGGCAAGAAGTGGGCGTACAATTTCGGTGGCTTCAACTACCTGCAATACGTCCTGTCCGGCCTGAAGGCGGGCCTGACGCCGAAGGACTACGAGCCGGTGCAGCTCGGCGACCAGAATGCCACGGCGGCGGCGTTCAACTCGGGCCGCGTGGACGCCTATTCCGGCTCCATCGCGCCGGTGGGCGAAGCCATCGAGAAGGGCGCGGCGCGCGTCATCGTCAACAGCGACGAGCTGGACATCCCGGCGCTCAACGTCTTCACCGCGCGCGGTGACGTGCTGAAGGATCCCGCCAAGAAGGCGGCCATCGCCGACTTCCTCGCCCGGGTGCGCACCCATTGGACCTGGTACGCCAACAACCTTGACACGGTGGAAAAGCTCTACATCGACAAGGTCAAGCAGACCCCCGCCCGCGCCAAGCTAACCACGGTCTACCAGAAGGCCAATTTCCGCCCGCTCGACGACGATCTGGTGAAGCGCGAGCAGCACATCGCCGACGTGCTGTTCGAGGCCGGGGCGGTCCCCAAGAAGATCGACGTGAACGTCGAGTTCAACCGCAGCTTCAACGCCGCCACAGTCGGCGGCAACTGAGCAGCCGGGCCGGCAGGGAGAACGCCATGACGTCCGCAAATCGTGCCTCGGCGAAGACCGCCTTTGCCACGCCCTTCCAGCGGTGGGGAGCCCTGTTCCTCGCCGGCGCGCTGGCGGCGCTGTCCTGCGCCACGACGCAGGCGGCGGATGCCAGGCTGAAGGTGGGCTACCAGGATTCCACCCTGCCGGAGCTGGCCCGCGCCTCCGGCGTCTTCGACGACGCACCCTATGGCGTGGAGTGGGTGGTGCTTCCAGGGCCGGCGGCGCAGCTCTCGGCGGTCTATTCCAAGGCCATCGACCTTGCCCATCTCGGCGACACCTCCCTCATCATCGAGCAGGCCAAGGCGCCGGACGCCTGGGCGCAGAAGGTGCCCCCGCTCCAGATCATCGCCGGCTGGCGCAACACCGACGCGCGCTATCCCCGCATCGTCACCGCCGCTCGCACCCGCACCAACGCAGAGCGGCCGGAAGACCTCAAGGGCCGCAAGTGGGCCTTCAATTTCGGCGGCCTCAACTATGTCCAGTATCTCCTCGCCCTGAAGAAAGCCGGCCTGACTGCCTCCGAGATCGAGCCGGTCCAGTTCGGCGACGGCAATGCGGCCGCCACCGCCTTCAATGCCGACCACGTGGATGTCTATTCCGGCGTCGGCGCACTGGTGGGCGAGGCGGTGGAGAAGGGCCAGGCCCGCATCGTGCTCACCAGCGACGACCTCGACGTGCCGACCCTCGGTGTGTTCGCCGCCCGTGGCGAGGCCATCGCCGATCCCGCCCGGCGCGCCGTGCTCGACGATTTCCTCGGCCGGCTCGGGCGCTACTTCGCCTGGTATTCGGCCAACCTCGACACGGTCGAGCGCATCTATGTGGACCGGGTGAAGCAGAGCGCGGCGCGCGCCCGCTATTATGTGGAATTCGGCAAGGCCCGCTTCCGCCCCATCGACGCCGACCTGATCCGCCGCGAGCAGAAGATCGCCGACACCCTGTTCGAGGCCGGCGCGATCGCACGGAAGATCGACGTCGGCGTCGAGTTCAACACCACTTTCAACGCCACCACCGCCGTCGATTGAGCGGCGAACCTTTTCAGGGCACCGCCATGTTCATCTCCGTGAAGCACCCGTCCGACGCCGCCGCTCGCCCCGATGTCACCGCGGCCGTGGTCCAGTCCGCTGCGCGCATCGGCTATGACGACCTGCCCGCCAGCGTCGTGGCCACCACCAAGCGCGTGCTGCTGGACACCCTCGCCGTGGCGTGGGCGGCGGGCGAGGCGGGCGGGGTGAATGCGGCGCGCGCCATGGCGCTGCGCGGCGCCCCGGGCCATGCCAGCCTGTGGGGCCATCGCGGCACGCGGCGCGAACCTTCGGCCGCCGCCTTCTTCAACGGCACGCTGGGCGCCGCCCTCGATTTCGACAGCCTCGCGGGGCAGGTGCATGCGGATGTCATCGTCGTGCCCGCTGCCATCGCCGTGGCGGAGCAGCAGCGCCGCAGCGGCCGCGAGCTCATCGCCGCGCTGGCGCTGGGCAACGAACTGACCATCCGCCTCGCCGCCGCCACCACCTCCAACAGGGGCTGGTTTCACACCTCCATCGCCGGCATCTTCGGCGCCACGCTGGCCTCAGCCCGGCTGCGCGGCCTCGACGTGAGCCGCACCCACAACGCGCTCGGCATCGCTTTGTGCCAGGCCGGCGGCACCCAGCAGAGCCATGTGGAGCAGCGCCTGACGAAGCGCCTGCAATCGGCCTTCGCCGCCCGCGACGGCGTCATCTCAGCAGACCTCGCGGCCCTCGGCGTCACCGGCCCGAAGGCGGCGTTCGAGGGACCGTTCGGCCTGTTCGCGCTGTTCGAGGACGGCGCGGCGGCGGACGTGCTCGACGGCTTCGGCAGCCGCTACCTGCTGCTGGAGACAGCACTGAAGCGCTTCCCCGCCTGCGGCTGCAGCCACGCGGCGCTCCAGGCGGCAAGCGAACTGGTGGAACGCCACGGCATCGGCGCCGACGATGTGGCGCGGGGCGAGATTGTCATTACTCCCTACATGGACCGTCTCGTGGGTGGGGCGTTCACGCCGGAGGCGAACCCGCAGGTCGCGGGGCAGTTCAACGTGCGCTACGGCGTCGCCGCCACCCTGCTGCGCGGCGCATTCGGCCTCGCCGACATCGAGCCGTTGGCGGTGCTCGATCCCGCCATCCGGCCCATCGTGGATCGCCTGTCCGTGCGCGTGGACGAGACCCGCACCGGCACCTTCGCCCCGGCGGACGTGACCTTCGAGACCCATGACGGACGCCGCCTTCATCAGCGTGTCGAAACCCTGCCCGGCAGCCCAGCGGCGCCTCTCTCCGAAGAGGAGATCTACGCCAAGCTCGTCGGCAGTCTCACCTTCGGCCCCAGCGCCCTCGCCAAGGCGCAGGCGGACGCGCTGATCCAGCGCATCGGGCGGCTGGAAGGCGTGGATGACATTTCCGCGCTGTTCGACCTGGTGCGCTGACCCGGCAAACGCATGCAAGCCGACAAGGAGAGCAAGAGATGAGAGCGGGCTTCGAGGGCAAGGTCATCTGGATTACCGGCGCCTCCGGTGCGCTCGGGCGGGCGAGCGCCGAACGGCTCGCCGCCGCGGGCGCGACCGTCATCGCCTCCTCCCGGCGCCGCGAGACCCTGCCGGAGAGCGAGCGCATCGTGCCCCTGCCCCTCGACGTCACCTCCTCGGCGGCGACGGACGCGGCGGCGCAGGAGATCGTCGCCCGGTTCGGACGCCTCGACGGGCTCGTGACCAGCACCAACGTGCCGGTCTTCGGCGATTTCCTGGAGCTGGACGATGCGGCCTGGCAGCAGGTGATCGACGCCAAGCTGCTCGGCACGGTCCGGCTGGTGCGTGCGGCGCTGCCGCACTTCATCGCCGCGGGCAAGGGCAGCGTGGTCGTCCTGAGCGGGCGCGGCGGCATCGATCCCTCGCCGCAGCATTTGCCCGGCTCGTCCGTCAATGCCGCATTGATCCTGCTGGTGCACGGCCTCGGCGCCGTCTACGGGCCGAAGGGCGTGCGCGTGAATGCCGTGTCCCCCGGCCCCATCAAGTCCCCGCGCCTCGACGCCCTGAATGCCGCCGGAACGGGAAAGCCGTCGCAGACGCCCATTCCCGGCCCGGGACTGCCCACGGACGTCGCCGATGCGGTGGCCTTCCTGCTCTCCGACGAAGCCCGCTTCATCACCGGCGCCAACCTATTCGTGGACGGCGGCGGGCGCGCCCTGTCCTGACCCTTGATGTCCCAACCCTTGGTGTCCTGGGCCGCGTCCGCGCCGCGCGCCATCGGTGCCGGGCGTATCCTTTGCCATCGAGCCCGCCGGCACCTTCGGCCTCGTGGGCGGCCGGCGCTCCGTTCTGGAGCGCCCGGACCACCGGGGCGCCTGCCATTTCACGGCCCCTGACTGCGGAGCCTTCCATGCTGGCCCCGAGGTGGTGCTGAGCGCCGACACGTTGCAAGAACTCGGCAAGAGCTTGACCACCACACCGTCGTGGTTTTCCGCGCCCGCGCCTCAGCGCTGAGCGCCCGTCATCAACGGATGGCAAGGCGTGGTTGCGCGCGGCATCAGACCAGATAGTAAGCGAGCTTCGCGCTGCTGAGGTCTTCCCAGTCGCCGCGCAGGCCGCGCCGGGCCGGGTCGGAGCGGACATCGATGGCCGCCAGCGCATAGGCGCGACGGATGGCCTTCAAGGTCGCCGAGAAGTCTTCCGATTCCTCAAGGAAGATACGGTCAGCGGGCAGGCGATCGGCAATGCCGATCCGCTCCAAGGCGGCCAGAAGATCCGGCCGCACGCCGGCAAGCAGCACCGTGAGCCCGCGCTCCTGCGCATCCTTGAGGAAGATGTCGAGCACCTCGAGGCCCACCACGTCCGGATTGCGCACCCGCTTCAGTCGCAGCACGATGTAGCGGATGCCCTGCCGGTCGGCATCGTGGGTCGCCTGCTCCAGGAAACGCTCAAGGTCGGGCGCGGCGCCGAAGAAGAGTTCCCCCTCGAAGTCATAGATCAGCACGCCCTGGGCCGGCGGATCCGTCGCCACGCGCGCCCGCACCACCCGCTCGGGTGTCACCACCAGTTCGGCCGCCTTCAGCCGGGACGCGCGAGTCACGTACCAGGCGATGGAGATGGCGGCGCCGATGAGGATCGCGAACTCGATGTTGATGGCGATCGCGGCAAAGGCGGTGGCGACGAGCAGCGCGGCGTCGTAACGCGATCCGCGCAGGATGTAGCGCAGCCGCTCGAAATCGAAGAGCCGCGCCGCCGCCACCATGAGCAGGCCGGAGAGCAGCGCCTTGGGCACGTAGGAGGCGAGCGGCGCAAATGCCAGCACTGTGATGGCGACGAAGCCCGCCGTGACCAGGCCCGAAAAGCGCGTCGCGGCGCCGGCCTGGTAATTGATGGCCGTGCGCGAGAGCGATCCGGCTCCCGGCATGCAGCGGAAGAAGCCACCGGCCAGATTGCCGATGCCCTCGGCGAGGATCTGGCGATTATAGTCGAGCTTCTGGCCTGACTTGTGGGCGATGGCCTTGGCGATGGCCAAGGCCTCCAGCAGGCCGAGGATGGCGATGGCCGCCGCGCTGGCGCTGAGATCGATGGCCCAGCTGGCTTTCACCTCCGGCACATGCAGCGACGGCAGGCTGGAGGGGATCGCCTCGATCAGCGCGATGGCGGGTTTCGCGCCCGGGGCCGCAGTCGACCATCCTGCCAGATAGGCGGCCCCGGCGCCGAAGATGAAGACGAACAGCATGTCGAGCTGGGGCAGCCGATAGCGCCGCACGAGCTTGCGCGACGCGATGGCGAGGATGACGGCGCCGACGCTGACGGTCACCGCCTTCCAGTTCCAGGGCGCATCCTGGGTCAGGGTGAGATAGAGCCGCTCCAGCACGTGCTGGTGGCCGGTTCCCTGCGCCTTGATCCCGAGCGCGTTCGCCACCTGCCCGATGATGGTGAGCGTCGCCGCGCCGATGATGAAGCCGGTGACTACCGATTCGGAGATGTAGCGCGTGAGGTCGCCGAGGCGGGTGACGGCGATCAGGATCTGGATGGCGCCGATCATGATGGCGAGGAGGAACATGGCCTCGAAGGAATCAAGCTGCGCCTGGGGATCGAAGATGGCGAGCGCGCTGAACACCACGAGGGACACGGCCCCGGTCGGACCATTGATGAGATGGCGCGACGAGCCGAAGATCGCCGCCACCGCCGTGAACACGATAGCCGTGTAGAGGCCGAAGCGCGGATCGACCCCCGCCACCAGCGCGTAGGCCATGCTCTGCGGCAGGGACAGCGCCGCGACGGTCAGGCCGGCCACCAAATCGGCACGCACGATGCCCAGCGTGCGCGCGACACCGCCTGCAGCTTTTGGAGCGGGGATGGCTTTGGCTGCGTCGGTCATGTCCTATCCTTGCGGCGCGGGCAGCAGAAAGAAAAAGCGGGAAAAACCGTGGCCGCGTTCAGTCGATACGGGGCTTCGGCGAATAGACGGCATCGATGATCCCGTTCTCGGCGAAGAAGCGGTTCTGCGCATCGACCCAGTCCCGCGCGATGGCGGTGATCGGGAACAGGCGGATGTCCGGCAGGCGATCTGCGTGACGGGCGAGGATCTGCGCGTTGAACGGCCGATAGCCCTCGCGCGCGATGATCTCCTGCGCCTCGTCGGTGAAGAGGAAGTTCAGGTAGGCCTTCGCCTGCACCTCGCTGCCGTGCTTGACCACATTGGCATCGACCCAGGCCACGGTGGGCTCGGCACGAATGCTGATGGGCGGATAGACCACCTCCAGCGCGCCCTTCGATTCCTTCGCTTCACGCAGGGCCTCGTTCTCCCACGCGAGATGGACATCGCCCTTCTTCTCCACCGCGAACGCGACGCCGGCGGACCGCGCCGCCGGATCGAGAAACGGCGCGTGGTCGTAGATGGCCTTCAGCAGAGCGCGCGCCTCGCGCTCGTCGCCGCCACGCACCACCACGGACCCCCAGGCGGCGAGGGCCGCGAGCTTGCCGTTGCCGGACGTCTTCGGGTCCGGGACGATCACCTCCACGCCACCCTTCGCAAGGTCCGGCCAGTCGTGAATAGCGTGCGGATTACCTTTCCGCACCACGAAGACAATGGTCGATTCATAGGGGCGCGAATTGTTGGGAAGTCTTTTCTCCCACCCGTCGGGAATAAGGCCCTTGTTGCGGAGCGCATCCACGTCGGACGGCAGGCCCAGCGTCACCACATCCGCCTTGAGCTCGCCCTTCGCCACCAGCCGGGCCTGATAGGACGAGCCCGCATGGGACTGCCGGACCGCAACAGACGATCCGCTTTGCGCTTCATACTGCTTGATGAATTGCGGATTGAGGGCCTGATAGAGTTCCCGCGTGGGGTCGTAGGAGACATTCAGGATGTAATGGGCAACAAAGCCCTGGCTGTTCTTCGTCACCAGAACGAGGCCAGCAACCGCGATCGCGACGACGGCGCCGATATTGAGCCAAGGAATGCGCCGGAAACCGAGCCGCTTGCTGCCTTCAGCCACAGTCGCGGCTCCATTTTCTATTCAGTCTATCGACTTTATGTAATTAAAGTGACATGTCAAGCGCCACGCATTGAATGCGAGCTATTGCTTCCGTCCGCACCAGAACATCATCGCCGGCCGGCTTCCCGTGCGGTTCAGGGCGGCTGATTTGCGACGCAGAATTATGTGGGAGCGAAGGCGCGCCGGCCGGCCCGAGGCTCAGGCGTCGCGGCCCGCCTCTGCCGTTAGCCGCAAGAGCGGTCCGGCTGCGGGCGGGCGGGAAATTCGTTCGAGAGCCTTGCGCATCAGCCCTCGGCCAGGCCCACGTGGCGCTCGGAGCACGCCCCTCTCGGTGCCATCCGAAGTCGGGGGCGAAAAGGGGTACCGCCCTCGAATAACGCGTACCGCCAAGCCGTCCGGCGCCAGAGACGCCGGACGGAAAGCGATGGCGCGACGCCCGGCCTCAGGCCTCGGTCGGCTCTTCGCCGGCGGCCGCAGCCTTCTTCGTGGCGCGCGGCTTCGCAGCGGCACGGACGGGCTTGGCCTTGACCGCCGGCCGCGCACGGCCGCGCTTCGCCTTCGGAGCGGGCGCTTCCTCTGCCGCGGCTTCCACCTCGACCGGAGCTTCCTCGGCTACGGCGACCTCGGCCTTCTTGCGGGACGACGGCTTGCGCGGCGGGGGAGCCTTCGGCGGATGAGCCGCATCGCGACCGGCTTCCGCGCCTTCCTCGAAGCCGCGACGCAGGGTGCTTTCCTCGGGGAGCAGTTCCTTCAGGAACACGGCACCGAAGACAACGCCATACGACACTCCGTAAGCCGCATTGTAGACCGCCGAGCCGAAGCCGTGCTGGACCTTCTTCGCCGCCACCTTGGCGGATGCGCTGGCGCTCGCGGCTGCTCCGCCAAGCGTGTCCGCTGCGGTCTCCAATGCCTCGCCGAGGGCAGAGAAGGGATCTGTATCGATGGCTTCAGCCTTGGTGCTCATGGATCGACCTGTCGTGTTATCTAGCCTCGGCACTCAGCGAGTGCCATCTCCATTTCGGACCACCTTCGAAACTTGGCTGAAGGCGGCCCGGCGAACCTTTGATCAGGAATTGTCGATTTCTCGATCGACACAAGATAACGCTATTTCATAGCGGCCTCTTCTGCAAAAACAAATTACACATTAGTTCCACATATTTAACCAAGATAATAGCAGAACCGCCGCGCGATCCTTCCAGCCGTCCGAAACGCTCAAGGTCTTGCACCTAATATCCCCTGGCTGGATTTCGGCTTGCTTCGGCTCTGCCCGAAGTGTGTCGCCCAACACCTTCGGACACACCGGCTCCCGCAGGCGAACGCCGGCGCGGAACGGCGGGCAGATCCCCGCCGCCGCATCCCGCCTCTACTCGATGGGGCGCTTTGGCACCGATACGGTAACCTTGGCCAGCTTCAGCTCGATGTCGTCGATGGCGTGGCGCAGGTTGGCGAGCAGGTCGGGCCGGCGCGCCCGCTGCAGCATCATCCATGCGAGCCCGATGCCCATATAGAGAATGAACAACAAGAACAGCAGGTTTTCCGGAAAGCCCTGCGGCGGGAACATCTCGCTCCCGGGGATGCCGATGGTGCTCAGCATGGGCAGCGCCATGAAGCCGATGGCCAGCACCGACCACACCACAGCGCCTCTCGTGAGCTTGCCGATGCTGCGCAGATAGCTCGGTGCCGCGAGGGAGATGAGGATGTAGGTGAGGAGGAAGCCGAAGCTGCACAGGGTGCCGAAATAGCCCTGGCTGTCGAACGGGCTCGCACCCGCCACATATAGCCCCGCCGGAAGCAGGAAGGTGACCAGCGCCGCCAGGAGCACCGCCGTATAGGGGGTGCGGTTCTTCTCGTGCGCCTCGCCGAGGACATCCATCATCAGGCCGTGCCGCGCCATGGAGAAGACGATGCGCGCGGTCGAGTTCACGCAGGCGAGGGTGCAGGCGAAGAAGCTGAGGAAGATGCCGATATTGATCAGCGTGCTCAGGAATCCCCGCCCCGAATCGCGGGCGAGCACGTCGAGCGGCGCCTCGGTGTTGCGCAGGCTCTCCGCCGATCCCTGGAAGCCGAGCACCACCACATACGACATGAAGATGAAGACGAGGCCCGAGAGCAGAACGCTCTGGGTGACCGAGCGCGGGATGGTGCGGAGCGGCTCCTTGGCCTCATGGCCGAGCGAGGTCGAGCTTTCGAAGCCCGAGAAGCCGAACACCACGAGCACGACGCCGGTGAGCACGCCACTGGGCGTGACCCCGCTGAGGGTGAGCTGCGCCGTGTCGATGGCAAAGCCCTTGTCGCTCCAGATCAGGATGCCGAGAATGAGGATGGCCGACAGCACCACCCCCTCGATCACCAGCATCGTCTTGGCCGACAACTGGATGTCGCGATAGGCCACGAGGCAGGCCCCGGTGGCGCCGATGGCAAACGACAGCAGGATCGGCAGGTGGATCCCCAGCGGCTCCAGCAGAACGTTGGCGAAGATGGCGAAGCCGCACAGGGTGGACATGCCCGTCATGATGTAGCCGAACAGGAGCGCCCAGCCGCCGAGCACGCCGGCCGTGGGCCCCAGGCCCTTGACGATGTAGCTGTAAAGCGAGCCGGGAGAAGCCGAGCGACGTGCGAACTGGTTGATGTTCAGGCTGACCAGGACCATGCCGACCATGCCGAACAGGAAGCTCAGCCACATGCCGTTGCCCGCTGACGCGAAGATCAGGCCGAAAATGGCGGCGGGCACAGTAGATGGCGCGATCACGGATACCGACTGGGCAAGAACCTCCGCGTAGGACAGGCAGTTCTGCTTGAGGCCGCCGCCATGCCCGCTAAATCCATTATTCGGATCGACCGAAGCTTCTCCAGGAGCACCCTGTGATTTCATTTCAGCTTTGACCTCCAACCAGTGAATAACTGCTCGGCGCCTGACCACGGGAACCGTGGTCGACGCTGGGAAAACAGGATCAAGGCCTGCGGCAGCGCCGGGGCGGCAGCAGCTCTCCAGGACCAGCGGAACTTGGAATTGACAGACGAAGCGGGGACTTTTAAAATCCACTAAGTCGATCAACTATCGTCACATAATGAGTCTTTGCCAAATGATGTCAACAGGATGACACCCACTTTCCCAGCCCGACGCATCGGCATCGAACGGCGCGCGAAATCCCATCGCGCGAGCACCAACCCGCGCTATTCCACAGCGCAAGTAGATCTGATGCGGAATTTGCCCGGGAATGATCGATCTCCAGTCCACGCAACAAAACACAGGATGTGTTTGTGTATTTATTGCTAGCCGGCTTAAATTTACTCTGAATTCTGGCATTTCGGTAGCGGCTTCACCCAGGCAGTGAAGATTTTTTTGGCTCCGGGACGCTGTGACAAAAGTGAGACGGGACGTGACTAACATCGCAGCGACCGAATCCGCTTCACCGAGCCGCAGCAGCCAGTATCGCGCCTCCATCGGGACATGGGAGCCTGGGTTGGAAACACCGAAGCAGACCGCGCGGCCGGCGACCGAAACCGGGCACGCAGGCAAATCCAGCGCAGGCCAATCCCGCAAGGCCACGGCGCCCCGCCCCGCCGCAATGCCCCCCAAGTCCGCCAAATCCGCCAAGCCAGCCACCAGGGGGACCCGATCCCGCAAGACCGATCAGGCGCATGTCTCCGGCGAGGCCGCCGGCGCGCGCCGGACAACCGGCGGCACTTCATCTGGAAGGCGGGCCGGCGAGCGCGCCCCGCAGCGCGTGACGACCTCCCGGTTGCTGCGCCAGATCCTGACCAAGAACCCGACGATGGAAACGTTCACCATCGAACACATCGTCGAATCCATGAGCGAAGGCGGGCTGGCCCAGCCGCTTCTGCTGTTCTCCGTGCCGGGAATGCTTCCGGTGCCGGAGACCTCGACCCTCACCGGCCTTCCCGCCAGCGCGATCGCCGGGCACATGATCATCGGGCGGCACAAAATCGAGCTGCCCCAGTTCATCCGCGAGCGCACGGTGCCGCGGCGTTCCCTGGCGGTGGCCATCCATTCGGTGCTCCCCGTTCTGGAGCGGCTCGAGAAGGCCACCAAGCGGCGCTGGCTGTGGGTGAGCCACCCCATCGCCCAGCGCATGCTCGGCGTGCTGCTGTTCGTGCTGGCGGTGACCGTCGCCTTCCCCCTCGTCGGCTTCACGCTGCCGCACGCGGCCGCCATGTTCACCATCACCCTCGGCGTGGCCGAGCAGGACGGCCTCGCCATCCTGCTTGGCGTGGCGGCCGGCATCGCGGCGCTGGTTCTCGTCAGCGGCCGCGACCTCACCTTTACCGCCCTGCGCACCAAGGCCTGGAAATGGATGCGGGGCCTGGCGCGGAAGTTCACCGGTTCGGTGCTGAAGAAGCTCGGCTTCAACTGGGCCAGCCTCATCGGCTTCGACTGGAGCCAATTGCTGCTGCTCTGGAACCCGGAGCGCAGCCGCGGTAAGGCTGCTGAAGTGAAGGGGGCCGGCCGGCGCAAAGCGCAGCCCTTGCCCTCTCCGGCTCCTGCGGTGGTTGGCACCGTGGCGCGCTCGCGGGCCCTGGCCCCCTCTCTTGTCCCGGTGTGATTCAAGATGAAGATGGAAAAAATCTACGAGTTCCCCATCGAAAAGCCGCTCACCGCCCAGCGGCGCAAGGCTGTCGAGAAATATATCTCCGCCCAGGCCGAACTCGCGGACCAGGAGCTTGTCTACAACTGGGACGAGGATGACAGTGGCATCCTCCACATCTCGGCTTCCCCTGTTGTGGTCCAGGTGCGCTTCCAGAAAAGCATCGTGGAGCTTCACGCTGCAGCCCCGCTCTGGGCGCGCCTGCTGTTCACGGAAAAGAAGAAGACCGAGCTGAAGCAGCAGATCGAAGCCCTGCTGTTTGAAGCGAAGTTCATCACAGCCCGCGCTGCCGGCTGAGGGTCCCTCGCTCGGGCCAAGGATCGGGACCCCAGGGACGGCGTCAGTTGCTCCCGGGGGCGGCGTGACGGTGCGCTGGGCTCCCTCCGCCACGAGCAAGGATTGCAGGAGAGGCGACAGCCCCTGCTCCGCCGCCAGCCACTCTGCATGGCCTCTGTTCAGCCAGCCTGCGATTAGGGCGGCGTGGCGGCTTCGGAAAGCCCGGCCTCCTCCCGCCAACACTCCTCCCGCGACTTTGGCTGCG
This sequence comes from Xanthobacter oligotrophicus, assembly GCF_008364685.1. GTDB lineage: Bacteria > Pseudomonadota > Alphaproteobacteria > Rhizobiales > Xanthobacteraceae > Xanthobacter > Xanthobacter oligotrophicus. The sequence goes on along the minus strand of NZ_VTTL01000011.1, from coordinate 174,532 downwards.
TAAACTTCGGCGTCATAGCCCCTCTGGCCTGCGCGCCCTCCCCGCAAAACCGGGCCTAGGCAAAAAAAGCCCGATGGATCGTTTGGGATCCACCGGGCCAATTTACCCCCAGAGCAACACTCCACTGTCCCTGTAGCCCGCCAAAAAGGAGGCGGACTGCCGGGACCCACGGCGCCGGACCGAATCCGGCCCGGCATACCGTCTCTTCAGGGGAAGGCGTCCCGTTGCCTTCCCCTGCCAAACCGCCCTCGCCTCGTGCAAGTCCGAAGGTGGTTCAACTGTCGTGTGGCATCCCCGGCACCCGCTTTATGCGCGCGCGGAGAACACCTTGTAGCGGTGCGGCAGCAGCCCCACATGGGCGCCGACCTCGATCTGCTGATCGAGCGAGACCGAAGCCTCCACCACCAGCGGCTCGCCGGCAGCCGCGATCTGCACGTCGGCCCGGCGGATCGGGCCGAAGGTCCGCAGTGCCAGCACCTTGCCAGAGAAGGGCGCGCTTCCGGGCGGCGCCAGTTCCACCTCGTGCGGGCGGGCCAGGATGCGAGCCGGACCATCCGCGACACCCTGGGCATCGAGGCCGAGCGGCACGTCGCGCAGGAAGAGCGCGCCGCCCCGCGCCTCGCCAGGCAGCGCCACCGTCTCGCCGATGAAGTCGTGGACGAAGGCGGTGGCCGGGTTCTGGTAGACATCCGCCGGGGAGCCCACCTGCTCGATCTTGCCGCGCCCCATCACCACGACGCGGTCGGCCAGCTCCAGCGCTTCTTCCTGGTCGTGGGTGACGAGCACCGAGGTCACCGGCACTTCTTCGTGCAGGTGGCGCAGCCAGCGACGCAGCTCCTTGCGCACCTTGGCGTCGAGCGCGCCGAACGGCTCGTCGAGCAGGAGCACCTTCGGCGAGATGGCGAGGGCACGGGCAAGGGCGACGCGCTGGCGCTGGCCGCCCGAGAGCTGGGCGGGATAGCGCTCGGCGAGCCAGTCGATCTGGACGAGGTTCAACAGCTCGTTGACGCGCTCCTTGATCCGCGTCTCGGGCAGCTTGCTGGCACCACGGCGGACGCGCAGCCCGAAGGCGACGTTCTCGTACACCGAGAGATGCCGGAACAGGGCGTAATGCTGGAACACGAAGCCCACGTTGCGCTCGCGCACGGAGCGCGACAGCGCATCCTCGCCGTCGAAGCGGACCTCGCCGGCATCCGGCCAGTCGAGCCCGGCGATGATGCGCAGCAGCGTGGTCTTGCCCGAGCCGGATGGGCCGAGCAGTGCGATCAACTCGCCGCCATTGATATGCAGGCCCACATTGTCGAGGGCGGTGAAAGTCTTGAAGCGCTTGGTGACGCCAACGATGTCGATGCTCATTTCGGAGCTCCCTCAAGGCGATTTTCAAGGATGGTCTTGGCGACGAGGGTCACCAGGGCGAGAAGCGCCAGCAGCGAGGCGACCGCGAACGACGCGCCGAACTGGTACTCGTTGTAGAGGATCTCGATATGCAGCGGCATGGTGTTGGTCTCGCCGCGAATATGCCCGGAGACCACCGATACCGCGCCGAACTCGCCCATGGCGCGGGCGTTGGAAAGCAGCACGCCGTAGAGCAGCGCCCATTTCACGTTGGGCAGCGTCACGCGGAAGAAGGTCGACAGGCCCGACGCGCCGAGCGAGATGGCCGCCTCCTCCTCCGCCGTGCCCTGCTCCTGCATGAGCGGGATCAGTTCTCGCGCCACGAAGGGGAAAGTGACGAAGATGGTGGCAAGGACAATGCCCGGCGTCGCGAAGATGATCTGGATGTCGAGCGCCCGCACTGCCGGCCCAAGAAAGCCGTAGGCGCCGAACAGCAGCACGAACATCAGGCCGACCACCACCGGGGACACGGAGAATGGCAGGTCGATGAGCGTAATGAGCAGGCTCTTGCCGGGGAACTCGAACTTTGCGACCGCCCAGGCCGCCGCGAGGCCGAAGACGAGGTTCGTCACAACGCTGATGGCTGTGACCAGCAGCGTCAGCTTGATGGATGACCAGGTGTCCGGGGTGACCAGCGCCGCGAGATAGGCTTCCCAGCCGCGGCGGAAGGCTTCAACAAAGACGATGATCAGCGGCAGGCCGATGAACAGGCCAAGGAAGAGCAGCGCCAGCGCGATGAGCAGGTAGCGCACCAGTGGCGGCTCGGTGCGCACCGTCTTGCCCTTCCCGACGCGGACCTTGGGCAGGGTGCCGGCGATGGGCGGCGGTCCGAACGGAGCATCGGTTACGGTCATGCGGTTCTCCCGTGGCCTTCGGTCCAGCGCTGGAGCCAGTTGATGAGGATGAGCAGGAGGAAGGACGCGAGCAGCATCACCAGCGCGATGGCGGTGGCGTCGGCGTAGCGGAATTCCTCGAGGCGGATCACGATCAGCAGCGGCGCGATCTCGGAAATGCCCGGCAGGTTGCCGGCGATGAAGATGACCGAGCCGTACTCGCCCACCGCGCGGGCGAAGGCGAGGGCGAAGCCGGTGAGCACCGACGGACCGATGGAGGGCAGCACCACCCGCCAGATGGTTTGCCAGCGCGAGGCGCCGAGGCTGGCCGAGGCCTCCTCCAGCTCGGCATTGAGGTCGGCCAGCACCGGCTGCACCGTGCGCACCACGAAGGGCAGGCCGATGAAGATGAGCGCGACGAGAATGCCCAGCGGCGTGAAGGACACCTGGATGCCGAACGGCTTCAGCAGCGATCCCACCCAGCCGTTCTCGGCATAGATGGCCGTGAGCGCGATGCCCGCGACTGCGGTGGGCAACGCGAAGGGGATATCCACGATGGCGTCCACGACGCGCCGGAAGGGGAATTCGTACCGCACCAGCACCCAGACGACGATGAGCCCCAGGACGGCATTGATGAGCGCCGCGACGAGAGCGAGACCGAACGAGATCTGCAGCGCATGCAGCGTGCGCTCGGAGGTGATGACGGCGATGAAGCGCGCGAAGGTGAGTTCCGATGTCTTGATGAAAAGGCCAACGAGGGGCAGCAGCACGATCAGGCTCAGCCATGCCAGGGTCAGGCCGAGCGTAAGGCCAAACCCGGGAATGACTGTCCTTGGTCGAAGTGTTCTCAGGGAGACGGCTTGTGTTGACATGTCGGGGCATCCCGGCGGTAGGGAAATTGAGGGTGGCGGAAAAGGCCTGGTTCAGACGCTTTCGGGGGTGCCGCAGTCGCACAGGACGGCGCCGGGAAGCCGGGCGCGCCCGCTTCCACGCTCCGTGGACGCGGGGACCATCGGCCGCTCGTCAAAAACATGAGCGCCCTGCGAGCGCCCACGACGATGACGACACCGTGGATCCGGAGCGCCATGGAGCGCAGCAACGCCGAATCCATGAAAAGTCCGAGTTGAACGCCCGGGATATTCAATACACCGCTTGCCCGTGATCGGAATCTGGGGGCGCAAGACTGCTTCTGCGCCTGGCGGAAGCTGGCTCTGCTGCGAGCTCATGGAACCTCCATGCGTCAGAACCTTAGACGGCTCTGTGACCAACGATTGCATCGCATCCGGAGGGCGTCAACAATAAAACAATAATTTTGATAGAATAACTTTTATATACGATCGTCATCTGTATTTTGAACGCGCATTGATCCTGCGCGCCTTGAGGGCCGGATCCGGCCAGCTTGATCAGCTAGAGCGGATTATCCGTCTCTCACCTTCTGGCCAAAGTATGCATTGACCAATCAACTTGCCGCGCAAGTGGATTGGCGTGTACTCGGGGGATGCCGCAATGGCCTGATACTATGGTCTTAAGTCTTGGCGCCGATTGGCGCCGAGACGGCTGTGCTCAGGCGTTGTGCGGGCTCGCAGCCATTCACGCCGCATGTCACGGCGACAGCCGTCACCCGATGCCGCGGAACACGCCCGCGACCTGGGCCGCGGGGCGCACGCTCATTCTCCACCGCCGTCCCCGTCGGCCGCGTCGAATGCTTCGGGCGAGTCCGGCGCTTCCGGCAGGTCAAAACCGGGCAGGTCGAAGCCGGGAAGGTCCGGCACGTCGAACCCTTCGGGGCCGAAAGCCGGCTCCCCGCCGGCGACAGGCGATCCCGGCACGCCCGCCGCCACCTGCAGTGCGGCCAGCCGCGCCCAATGCCGGCCCAGGAGGACAGCGGTGATCGCGTTCGAGGCGAGCCCCACCTCGAAGCTGCCGAGGCCAGCCACAAGCGCCCCCGCCACGGCGGAGAGATTGGCGGCGTAGATGGCGCGGTAGTCGGTATCGATCCGGGCGCGGTGACCCGCGCCGATCTGCCAGAGGGCTGGCAATTGCGGAAGCCCGCCGTGGAGCAGGACCACGTCGGCGACATCCGTCGGAACCGAGCCGAGCCCGCCCACCGAGACGGAAACCATCGCTTCGGCCATGGCGGCCGCGCAGCGGCGGGAGGCGCCGTCGCCGACGAAGACCGTCCGCGCGCCGTAGGTCGCCACCACCGCGGCCTTTTCCTCGTCCCTCAGGCCGCCATGAACCATGGAGATCCCGACCCGGTTCGCCGCGGTTTCCGCCTGCGCCTGGGCGCGGCTCGACAAATAGACGATGCGGGCGTCAGGCCGACGCGTCCGCAGCGCGGCGATGACGGTGGTCGCGAGCAGGTCGCCGCGCGGCAAAAGTGTCACGGCACCGGCCACGACCCCGGCTCGGCGCACGACCAGGCGATGTTCGGCATCGCCGGCCTGCTCCGTGCGCCGCCGGCCGGTGCGCGGGGACGCAGGCTTTGGCGCCAGCAGGCTGGCCGGAAGGCGCCAGCCGGCATCGACCGCCCGTTCCGCTGTCGCCACGTCCACCCATGCCCCGTCGGCGGCGCGAAAGCGTGCAAGGCCAGCGGTGCGCGACAGCTTCTCAGCGGGGTTGGGGGCCACGTCGCGCTCGGCGCAGGCGCGCTGCAAAGCCTCCCCCGCCTCTCCGGCCTCGGCGCCGAAGCCCGCTGCCGCCAGCGCCAGCAGCGCATCCGGGGCGAGGCTGCCGGCGCACACCACGTCGGCCACCTCCAGCCGGCGCCGGTCGATGCCGACGCTGTCGTCGAAGATCAGCACGTCCGCCACGGCCAGCCGGTCGATCGCCGCCGGCGTGCGGAAAAAGATGCCCGACAGCAGGCCCGCGGCGACATCGTGCAGCGCGCCGAGCTGCGCGGCGAGGCGGGGCTCGGTGGCGAAATCGGGCCGCAGGAGGACCTGCGCCGGCCGGATCTGGCGGGTCAGCAGCAGGCTGGCAAAACCCAGGGCCAAGGCCGGGCGCGCGTTGCGCGTGGCGATGTGCTCGGCCGAGGCGGCGGAGGGAAGGCCGGAGAAGTGCGTCGTCGGCAGGCCGGCCGCGATGGTGGCGGACACCGTGCCGGCCCCCACGCGCTCGGCCCGGATGCGGATCTCGCCCGACAGGATCTCGGTTGCCGCAAGAACGCGGGTGCCCTGCACTGCGTCGGCGAGAGAGGGACGGCCGGTCAGGACGGTCTCGTCGACCGTGGCATGGCCCTCCGCCACCGTGCCGTCGACGGGGACGATCTCGCCCTCCCCGACGATGATGAGGTCGCCCGGCTGGACGGCGCTGATGTCGCGCAGGGCCGGCTTGCCATCGTCGCCGATGACGCGCACGGCGAGCACCCTCCGGCGGATCGGCCCGAACAGGCGCCGCTGGCTTCGGGTGAAGGCGAGGAAGGCCAGCCGCGGCCAGATCTGCAGCAGCAGCGCCATCACCGAGGTGTGGAACGGCAGCCCGCGCAGCAGCGTCAGGACGAGGCCGGTGGCATAGAGCGCCGGCAGGCCGACCTTCAGCTCCCGCAGTTCGCGCAGGGTCGCAATCACGTTCGGCAGGCCGTAGAGCGCAACGCCCAGCATGGCCACCGGCCGCAGGGCGGGAACGAGAAACTGCCCGGCATAGGCAACGCCCAGCAGGCTAGATGCGGCCAGAAGGCGGCCCCGCTGAAGCGGTGCATCGGCGCCATGGAGGACATAATCCCACGCGCGTTCAAGCTCGCGGACCACCTGCTCCAGGGCGATGACCTCCGGCCGGAACCGCACCGAAAGCTCGCCGAGGAAGGTGTTGACGCCGACCTTGTCGCAGCCGACCACGGTCGAGAGCCGCTCCCGGAGGCGGAACGCCACGTCGCGCCGCCGCAGCAGCGCCGGATGGAACAGGCGCACGCGGCCCGCCTCCGTCAGGCGGGCCTGCCAGTTGGTGAAGGCCTCGCCGACGCGATGAATGGTGACATGCTGGGCTTCGGGCCAGTCGAGATGGAGATCCACCAGCGGCTGCGCGCGCCCCTCGCCGCCCGAACGCGCCTGCACGCCGGTGCCGGCCCGAAGAACCCGGCTGAGCTGGCGCCAGATCTCCGGCGCCCGGTCCGTGCTGGCATAGCGGATGCGGCCGAAATGCTCGGCCCGGCGCAGCTCCACCGACGTGACGTCGAGCACCGAGAAGCTGCGCGCCAGAAATTCACGGATTAGATCTGGATTATCGTCACCGAAAAGGGCCGCACTCCAAATCGAAACGCCGTCTGATCGTGGAGCGATGCGCACAATAGTCCGATCCTGCATGACCGAGCGGCCCGATCGAAAGTGAAGCCGGCGGGAAGAACAGAAAATTTCTGTCGTATTCAGCCGGCCATATGATCTTTCTTACGATTTTTCTCTAACATCCGTATTCTCGGGGGGTCAAGCCGAGCCCCGGTGAGACAACACGTGCCGCTTCCAGATCGGGATCGCAGGCGCCTGCAACGGCGGCACCGAGACCGGCGCGCCCCAAAATAACATTTCAACTTTGTCGATTTGGTAATTCCATAAATTCACGCGAGATAGTTGACTTAAGCAGGGGTTTCCCCGAGCATGACACAAATCTGTCACTCGCCGTGCGGCGGGACTAAACGCCCGTATGATCGGCCCCGTATCACCGGATTTTCTCAAACCGATGTCGAAGCAAAAGCCAGGCGAGCCCGCACGCAAGCCCTCCCGCCGCAAGACTGTGTCCGAGCCGCGATTCGAGATCGAATACGAGACGCAGAGCCACGGCGAAGGCCTGTGGGCAAAGTTGCGCGCCGGGGCCGAACCAATCATCTCCGCGGCGCAGAATGCCCTTGGTAACGTCTACCTCGTGGCGGCCCGGTCCGTGCTTGATCGCGTCGAAACCTTCGAAGACAAGCGCGCGGAACAGACCGCGCTGCGGCGGCAGGCCGGCGTGGCGCAACCCCGTCCCGCCCCGGCCTCCAGGCTGATCGAGGGGCCGCCCGCCGATAAGCCTGCCAAGAAGCCCGCGTCGGCCCGCCGCCCGGCCCGTCGTAAGACCTCCCCCGGAACCGGTGCGTGACATTATGCCTGCCGCAAGATCCTCCCGTCCGAAGACCTCCGCCGCAAAATCCCGCTCCACCTCTGCCGCCGATATCCGGCGCGGCTCGACGCGCGCCCGGCCCGATCTCGACATCACCTTTCCCGGCCCCGGCCGCATCGCCCTGGCCAGCCGCGACCTGTTCGCCGACGCCCGGGGCGCCTTTGCCCGCCAGTTCATCGAGCGGGCCTTCACCAGTCCGGAAGTCCATCAGGTGGACATTGACGCCGGCCGGAACCGGGCGGAAATCTACTTCCGCGGCACCGGCGAGCCCGACCGTGCCATCGTGCAGCGCATCTCGCGCGCCCTCTCCCAGAACCGGGCGCGCTCCGACCGTTCACCGGCGCTGATCTTCCCCGACGACTTCGACCAGTCCCGCACGCCGCAGGTCAGGCTGTGCCGCCATGGCCAGCGCCTCTCCAGCTGGGCCGTGAAGCATGAGATCGAGGGCCGGATCCGGTTCCACAATCCGGCACTGTTCCGCCGCCCCGAGGTCGGCCAGGCGGTTGAGCGCGAGCTGATGAACGCGCTGGGCGTCGACCGCTATTCCTACAGCGAGGTCACGGCCACAGTCCTCATCCGCTACGACGCCCGCCAGATCCAGAAGCACCAGCTCATCGAGCTGCTGGACGACGCGCTGGTGAAGTCGCTGGACGCACCTGCCACCCCCGTCGATCTCGACCTGCCCATCTGCACCGCGTCGGCGGGCCTTGCCGCGGTCAGCACCTTCCTGGTGCCGGCGCTGGCGCCGGTGAGCGCGGCCGTCTTCCTGTGGTCCGTCATCCCGAGCTTCAAGAGCGCCTACGAGGTGCTGTTCAAGGAACGCCGGCTCGGCGTGGACGTGCTGGACGCCATCGTGGTCACGGTCTGCCTCCTGACCAACCAGGTGCTCGCGGGTACCGTCCTGTCGTGGACGCTCGCGGTGGCGCGCCGGCTGGTGAAGAAGACCGAGGACGATTCCAAGAAGATGCTCCTCAACGTCTTCGGCAAGCAGCCGCGCTTCGTGTGGCTGTACGTGGACGGCGTCGAGGTGGAGACCGCGCTGGAGAAGCTGCAGGTGGGCGACATCATCGTCGTGAACACCGGCGAGACCGTCCCCGTGGACGGCAAGGTGGTCCATGGCATGGCCATGATCGACCAGCACACGCTCACGGGCGAATCCGCGCCCGCCGAGAAGGTGGAGGGCGATGAAGTCTTCGCCTCCACCACCCTGGTGGCCGGCAAGATCCGCGTGTCGGTGACCAGCGCCGGCAACGACACCACCTCCGCGAAGCTCGCCCAGATCCTCACCGACACCGCCGGCTACAAGCTGAGGTCCCAGTCGCAGGGCGAGGAGCTGGCCGACAAGGCGGTGGTGCCCACCCTGGCGCTCGGCGCGCTCGGCCTTGCCACGCGGGGCATCAACAGCGCGGTCGCCATCGTCAATTGCGATCTCGGCACCGGCATCCGCATGGCCGCGCCCATCGGCATGCTCACCTCGCTGACCCTGTGTGCCGAGCACGGCATCCTGGTGAAGGACGGTCGCGCGCTGGAGCTGATCCGCAACGTCGACACCTTCCTGTTCGACAAGACCGGGACGCTCACCCGCGAGCGCCCCGAGGTGGGGCGCATCCTCACCTTCGGCGGGCACGGCGAGGACGAGATCCTGAAATGGGCGGCCGCCGCCGAGCGGAAGTTCAGCCACCCCATCGCCAAGGCCATCCTCGACAAGGCCCGCGCCCGGGGCCTCACCCTGCCGGACATCGACGATTCCAAATACCACGTGGGCTACGGCATCTCGGTGGTGGTGGACGGGCACACCGTGCGCGTCGGCAGCGCCCGCTTCATGAAGCACGAGGGCATCAAGCTGCCCCGCGAGATCGACCGCGAACTCAAGGCGGTGCACGACGATGGCAATTCGCTGGTCCTCGTGGGCGTGGACGACGCCCTCGGCGGCGCCATCGAGCTGCGCGCGGCGGAACGTCCCGAAGCCGCAGCGGTGATCGCCGGCCTCAGGGCGCGGGGCGCCAAGCACCTCGCCATCATCTCCGGCGACCATGAGCAGCCCACCCGCAAGCTCGCGGAGAAGCTGGGCATGGACCGCTACTTCGCCGAGGTGCTGCCGCAGGACAAGGCGGCCTACGTGGAACTTCTGCAGAAGGAAGGCCGCACGGTCTGCTTCATCGGCGATGGCGTGAACGATTCCATCGCGCTGAAGAAGGCCAATGTCTCCATCTCCCTGCGCGGCGCCTCCAGCATCGCCACCGACACCGCCCAGGTGGTGTTCATGGAAGACAGCCTGACCAAGCTGCTGCAGCTGCGCGATGTCTCGGAAGAGCTTCAGAGCAACATCGACCGCAGCTGGGGCCTGATCCTGGTGCCCAACATCATCTGCATCGGCGGCGCCTTCTTCGGCGGGTTCGGGGTGATGCACTCCATGGTGTTCAACCAGATCGGCGGCCTGCTCGCCCTCGGCAACGGCCTCCTGCCCCTGCGCAAGGTGGCCAAGGTGCGGGCCGAGAAGGACCTGCGCGCCCACCTCAAGACCCGGCACGACTGACGGTCGGGGCCCCTGCTTCACAGGTGAGGCGGCCGCTCCGGCCGCCTCACCTGCCTCCCTCGTCTGCTCTCCCGCGCCGGATCGATGCCAACGCGTCGGGACTGCCGCTCGGAGGCCCCTGAACGACGCGCCCGGATGCTCGGCATCAAGCCGTGCCGACCGTCCGGGGAACAGCTTCTCGCGCAAGGTGCCGTGCCGATCGTGCGTCCACGCACCGCGCGACTGCAGCTCCGGCATCGCGGCATGCACGGGGGGGGGGGGGGGGCGCCGTCGATGCCCGTGGCTCGACCAAAGACGGCATCTCGTCCGCCACGTCCTACCGGGACCCGATGCAGATCGGCGCCTGCGCTCCAGCGGGCGCGAAATCGAGCGGGCCGCGCTGGACCGCCATCGCCATCGGCGTCCAATGCTCCAGCTTGGTGTCCTGCGCCTGGTGTCGCGGGATCGCGGGATCGCGGGATCGCGGGATCGCGGGATCGCGCCAGCGGCCAGCACAATCGTGCGATGGCAAGGCCTTGCACGCGGAAATTGAATTAACCTATATTTCAATGTGACTTTTGTCATTTGACGGTGGATATGTGGGATAATAAGTTTATTAGATCAATGGATATAAGATAGTCACTAAGCGTCATGCGGCGTGGCCTGCACCGCCGCCGGTAACGAGCCGTCCTCCCCGCCATCGGTTGCCGCGGCGCGCCGGCCGCAGCCGTCATCCCGTCGCGGACAAGAGCCGCAGTTTTCTGGAGCACGCCATGTCCTTCCTGCCCCTGGGCCGCCGATCCTTCCTCGCTGCTTCCCTCCTCGGCCTCGCGGCGGGTGTCGCGGGCGGGGTGGTCACGCTCACGGCCGCCGCGCCGGCCCTGGCTGCGGACGAGACCATCAAGATCGGCCTGCTCGCCCCGCTCACCGGCACCGGTGGGCCCTACGGCAAGGAGGAGGAGGACGCGGCGAAGGCGGCGGTTGCCCACATCAATGCGGCGGGCGGCGTGCTCGGCCGCAAGCTGGAGCTGTTCGTCGCCGACGACGAGACCGCCCCCACCGCCGGCGTTGCCGCCGCGCGCAAGCTCATCGACGTGAACGGGGTCTCCGCCATTACCGGCCTGTGGAGCAGCGCCGTGTCACTGGCGGTGCGGCCCCTCGCCATCGAGAAGGGCGTCGCCCTGCTGCCCAACGGCTCGGCGGACGAACTCACCCAGGGCGACACCAAGGGCCTGGTCTGGCGTTTCCAGACCAACGGCAAGGACTGGGGCCGCGCCTTCGCCAACGTGGCGCTGAAGGACGGCGCCAAGACCGCCTCCATCCTGGTGCTGCAGACGCCCTTCACCCTGAGCACCGTGCAGCCCTTCGTGGACACCTTCAAGGCCGGCGGCGGGCAGGTGCTCGACGTGGTCTATTTCAACCCCAACCAGCCCTCCTACCGCACCGAGGTGGAGAAGGTGTTCGGCAGGAAGCCGGATGCGGTGTTCGTGCCGAGCTACATTCCGGAATTCAGCGCCATCGCCAAGGAAGTCTATCGCTCGGGCTACGAGAGCAAGCTCTACACCTTCAGCCACGCCGCAGACAGCCAGGGCAAGTTCGTGCAGAACGTGGGCAAGCAGGCCGCCGAGGGCATCAACCATGTCCAGGCCGTGCCCGTGGGCACCAGCGCCACCTACCAGCTCTACCTGAAGCTCACCGGCCAGAAGCCCGACACCCTCGTCGCCTTCGGCGCCAACGTGTTCGACGAGATCAACGTGCTGGCCCTCGCCATCGAGAAGGCCAAGAGCGACAAGGCGGCCGATTTCGTGAAGGAGATCCCCGCCGTGGTGAACGGGTCCGGGCCGGCCGTCTCCGATCCCGTTGAAGGCCTGAAGCTGATCCGCGAGGGCAAGCCCTTCCGCTATTCGGGCGCGACCTCCGACTTCAGGTTCGCCCCCAACGGCGACCAGATCGACCTCGACTACGGCCACTTCCGAGTCGTGGACGGCACCAGCAAGCTGGTTGGCTCGACCAAATGAGCGTGGGGCGCGACGCCATCCTGGAAGCGGACGGCATCGGCGTCAGGTTCGGGGATTTCGTCGCCCTCGACGGGGTGAGCCTCGCTTTCCGCCGGGGCGGCATCACCGGCATCGTCGGCCCCAACGGGGCCGGCAAGACCACCTTGTTCAACGTGCTGGGCGGACAGGCCCGGGCGGGAACCGGCACGGTGCGCTTCGACGGGACAGACATCACCTCCCTGCCCGCCCACGGCCGCGCCCGCCTCGGCCTCACCCGCACCTTCCAGATCTCCCGCGAGCTGGGGGCCCTCACCGTGCTGGAGAACCTGCTGCTCGCCTTCCCGCGCCAGCCAGGCGAAGGCGTGCTGCCGGCCCTGTTCCAGAAGCCACGCGTGCGCCGGGCGGAAGAGGAGGCCATCGCACGGGCCCGCGCGCTGCTCGACCGCGTCGGCCTGTGGCGGCTCGCGGACGCGCCGGCCGATGCGCTCTCCGGCGGCCAGAAGAAGCTGCTGGAACTGTGCCGCGCGCTGATGCTGGAGCCCCGCTTCCTGCTGCTGGACGAACCGGCGGCGGGCGTAAACCCGGTGCTGGTGGGCGAGATCGGCGACTTCATCCGCACCCTTCAGGGCGAGGGCATGGGCTTCGGCATCGTCGAGCACAACATGGACCTCATCGCCGCCCTGTGCGATCCGATCTACGTTCTGGTGGAAGGCCGCGTCCTGACCCACGGCAGCTTCAGGGAGATCGCTGCCAACACCCGCGTCACCGAAGCCTATCTCGGAGGCGTCGCGTGAGCGGCCTCAAGCTTGAAAACGTCATTGCCGGCTATCGCGGCCGGCCGGTGCTGCACGACGTGAGCCTTGCGGTTCCCGCGCGCGGCAGCCTCACGGTGGTGGGGCCGAACGGCTCCGGCAAGTCCACCCTCATGAAGACCGTGGTCGGCCTCCTGCGCCCCGACAAGGGCCGGGTCCTGCTGGAGGGCGAGGACATCACCCGCCTCGATCCCCCCGAGCGCGCCCGTCGCGGCCTCGGCTACGTGCCGCAGGAGGCCAATGTCTTCCGCTCCATGAGCGTGCTGGAGAACCTGAAGGTGGCGTTCGAGTTCACCCCACCCCGCAGCGGCGCCGGCCTTGCCGCCCGCATCGACGCCGTGCTGGAGCTGTTCCCCGAGATCCGGCCGAAGCTGCGGACCGCCGCCAGCCATCTCTCCGGCGGGCAGCGGCAGATGGTGGCCATGGCCGCGGCCCTCATGCCCGAGCCCACCGTGCTGGCTCTCGACGAGCCCTCTGCCGGCCTCTCGCCGAAGAATGCCGAGCTGCTGTTCGCCGCCATCGCCCGCATCGCGGCGGCGGGCGTCACGCTGCTGATGATCGAGCAAAACACCCGGCTCGGCCTGTCCGTCGCCGCCCGCGGCCTTGTCCTCGTGGCCGGCCAGGTGAAAGCCGAAGCGCCGGCCGAGGCGCTGCTGTCGGACACGCTCATGCAGAGCCTCTATCTCGGGGGCCGATGATGGCTCAGCTCATCTTCAACGGCCTCGTTACCGGCCTTCTGATCGCCCTGCCGGCGCTCTCCCTCGCCCTGGTCTTCAGCGTGCTGCGCTTCGCCAACTACGCCATCGGCTCGACGCTGACGGCGGGCGCCTATCTCGTCTACGCCTTCAACTTCGGCCTCGGCTGGCCCCTGCCCCTTGCCGCCCTCGCCGGCATGGCAGCGAGCGCGGGGCTGGCGCTCGCCATCGACCGCGCCGTCTACGAGCCGCTGAAGGGGCGCGGCGGCGTGACCCTGCTGGTCGCCTCCATCGGCGTGGGACTGGTGCTGGAAAATGCGGTGCGCTTCATCGCCGGCAGCTCCACGCGCGGCTTCGTGGTGGAGGTGGCGCGACCCATCCGCATCCTCGGCCTGCGCATCAATCACGAGCAGATCACCACCATCGCCGCCGTGCTCCTCGCGCTGGCCCTGGTGTGGATTGTGTTCCGCTTCACCCGGCTTGGGCGGGCCATGCGCGCGGTGGCGGACAATGCCGACCTTGCCGCCGTGCGCGGCATCTCGCGGCAGCGGGTGGTGACGGCGGTGTGGGTGATCTCCTCGGCGCTGGCGACGCTCGCCGGCGTGCTCATCGGCCTCGACGGCAATGTGGACCCGCAGATGGGCTGGAACTACATCCTGCCGGTCTTCACCGCCGCCATCCTTGGCGGCATCGGCAATCCCATGGCAGCGGTGGCCGGGGCCGTCCTGCTCGGCATCACCGAGGAACTGGCGACCCTGGTGCTTGCCCCGCACTACCGCACCATGGTGGCCTTCGCTGTGATGGCGATATTGCTGCTGGTGCGCCCCGGCGGCCTCTTCGGCGCGCAGGGAGCGGCCAGATGATCTCCTATCTCGTCGCCACCCTGGTGCTGGTCGCCATCGCCACCATCGCGGCTCTCGCACTGAACCTGCAATGGGGCCTCGGCGGGCTTGTGAACTTCGGCCTGTTCGGCTTCTACATGCTGGGCGCCTATGTGTGCGCGCTGCTGGACACACGGGGCGTGCCGCCGCTTGCCGCCATGGCGGCGGCCATCCTTGCGACGGCGGCGGTGAGCGCGGCGGTAAGCCTCATCTCGGTGCGCCTGTCGGAGGATTACCTCGCCATCGTCACGTTGGGCTTTGCCGAATGCGTGCGGCTGTTCATCAGCTACGAGGACTGGCTGACCCACGGCACTCTCGGCGTGCCGGGCATCGTGCGGCCGTTCACCGGATGGGTGCCGCCGGCATGGTCGGACGCCGTTTTCCTCGCCTTTTCCTATGCCTGGCTCGCCCTCGCCTTCGTGCTGCTGCGACGGATCACCCGCGCCCCCTTCGGCCGGCTGGTGCGGGCGACGCGGGATGACGCGGCCGTGGCGGAGGCACTGGGCAAGAACGTGCTGGTGGTGCGGGCCAAGGTGTTCGCCATCGGCGGCGCCCTGCTCGGCGTCGCCGGCAGCCTGCATGCGTTCTACTACACCTATATCGACCCCACCCAGTTCGGCACCACCCTCACCGCCTATGCCTTCATGGCGGTCATCATCGGTGGGCGCGGCAGCCATGTCGGCGTGCTGGTCGCCGGCTTCACCGTGGTGCTGCTGCTTGAGGGCAGCCGCTTCCTTTCCGACGTGATCGGCTTCCTCGACGGCGCGCAGCTCGCATCGCTGCGGCTCATGCTCGTGGGTATTGGCCTGATCGCCATCCTCATCTACAGGCCGGGCGGCCTCGTGCGCGAATATCGGCTGCGCTCCGGCGCGTCCTGACAGGAGAAAAACATGTCCCGCATTACCCTCAAGGGCCGCAACGACCTGCCCGAGACGCTCCACCCGCTCTGGGACAAGATGGCGAGCTATGGCGATTTCGCCGACCAGGCCGGCGTCATGGCGCACCGGCTGCCCATCTTCGAGCACACCTGGCGCCAGCTCACCCAGCTCTCCGACGAGGCGGTGCTGAACAAGCGCTACCTAGAACTGGCCATCGTCACCGTGTCGCTGCTGAACCAGTGCACCTATTGCGTGGCCCACCACACGCCGAAGCTGGAAATCCAGGGCATTTCACCCGAGGGCGCGCAACGCCTGCTCGACTATGAGACCCATCCCGAGCTGGATGCGGTGGACAAGCTGGTGGTGGAATACGCCATCGCCGTCACCACCAACTGGAGCCGGACCCGCGACGAGATCTTCGACCGGCTCAAGGCCCATTTCACGCAGGCCCAGATCGTGGAACTCACCTGGCGCACCGCCCTGTGCGGCGCCTTCAACCGCTTCAACGATATCCTACAGGTGGAAGTCGCCGAGCCCGAGCCGGCGCCCGCGCTGTGAACGCAAGCGCCCCCGGCGTCGGTCGGGGGCGGTTCCACCGGAGAAGCCGGCACCTCCCGGCTCAGGCCTTGCCGCGGCGCTCGCGGACGAGGTCGAGCCAGGCGCTGGCGGCATCGGACAGGTAGGCACCGCGCCGCCAGGCCACCGCCATGCTCCATTCCAGCTCCGGCTCGGCAAGCGCCACCTGACAGACCGCGCCGTCATGCCTCTGCGCCGCGATCATGCGCGGCAGGAAGGCGACGCCCAGCCCCGCTGCCACCAGTTCCATGGTGAAGTCGATCTGGCTGCTGCGCGCCGCGACGCTCGGCACAAAGCCGGCGCGGCGGCTGGCGTCGAGCACGATCCGGTGCAGCGCAAGGCCGCTCTCCAGCACGATGAACGGCGTGTCCTTGAGGTCGGCGAGCCGGATGGTTGCTTGCGTCGCCAGCGGATGGCCCGATGGCAGCACCGCCACCAGAGGCTCGCGGCTGAGCGGCTCGCACTCGAAATCCGACGAAATCGGAAGCAGGGTGCCGGCCATGTCGATATCGCCGGTCCGAAGGTCGTCCTCAAGCTGCGCGCTGTCGCGCTCGACGAGGCGGACCTCGATGTCGGGAAAGCGCTGGCGATAGATCGCGAGGAGCGGCGTGAACAGCGCGCTGCTGCAGGCCGGCAACAGGCCCAGCCGCAGCACGCCGCGCCGCAGTCCGCGGATCTCGTCCAGCTCGGCGAGCAGGTCGGCGCGGTCGGCCAGCAGCTTCACGCCGCGGCGATAGACCACCTCGCCCGCCGGGGTCAGTACGCTGCGGTGCCCCATTCGGTCGAGCAGCGGCACGCCCACCTCCGCCTCCAGCTGCTTCACCGCCTTGCTGACCGCTGACTGGCTGGTGAACACGGCCTTGGCGGCCTGCGAGAAGCCGCCCTTGCGAACGACCTCCACGAACGAGCGCAGCGGGCGGAATTCCATGGCGAGCCCCGTATCGTGTTGGAGAAGGGATCAATCCTTGAAGGCCCGGATGCCGCCCTCCCTAAGGGACGGCGGCATCGAGGGTCAGTCCCGGGCAGCCTTCAGAAGGCGTTGACCACCACGATGGTCAAAAGCGCCATCACCAGCCGGGAGACCGCATAGCCGGTGGCATAGCCCACCACCGGGACGTTGCTCTTGGAGGCTTCCTGCAGCGCGCCGAGGGCGGCTGTGGTGGAGCGGGCACCGGCCACGGCGCCGAGCATGATGCCGGGGTGGAACTTGAACACGAAGTGTCCCAGCAGCAGGCCGACGATGATCGGAACCAGGGTAACGAGGGTACCGGCCAGGAACAGGGTGAGGCCGTAGTTCTGGATGCCGCCCACGAAGCCCAGCGCCGCGTTGAGGCCGATGCAGGCGATGAAGCCGTTGAGACCCACGTTGTTGAACACCCAGATGGCCGGCCCGGGGATGTGGCCGAAGGTGCGCATGGTGGAGCGCAGGTAGCCGCAGATGATGCCGGCCACGATGGCGCCCACGGCGGTGCCCAGCGACAGCGGGATGCCGCCGATACGGATCGTGAAGGCCCCGATGAGGCTACCGAACACGATGCCGAAGGCCATGAACGCCATGTCCGAGCCTTCCACGGGACGGTCGGCATAGCCCAGCACCTTGGCGACCTTGGCCACGTCCGCCTTGGCGCCGAGGATGGTGAGCACATCGCCCCGCTGCACCTTCACCTGTTCGCCCATGGCCATGGCCACATCCGAGCGGGTGAACTTGGTGAGGAACACGCCGCGCCCGGGCTCCCCGAACAGGGTATGGATCAGCTCGCCCAGGGTCTTGCCCGCATAGGCCTTGTTGGTGACCACGAGGTCGAGCAGCTCGGTCGAGAAGTCGAGCAGCGGCACGTCCTTCAGCTCGGGGCCGAACTCATCGGCGTAGGCGAGCAGAGCCGACAGGCCGCCGGAGACGGCGAGGATCGCACCTTCCGTCAGCACCGTGTCACGCTTGCAGTCGACGATCGGGCCCTCGGCAGAGGTGCGCATGCGGCGGACGAAGATTTCGTTGTGGAACATCTTCTCCACGTCCTCGACCGTCTTGCCCACCAGGCCGGTGTTGGCAAGCTTCACGGCGCGGGCCGAGAACTCGCGATAGGCCGTCGTGCCGATCTTGTTGCCGCCGTGCTCGCGCTCATAGTCCTGGCACACCTTCACGAGGTCGAAGCCGAGCACCTTGGGCGCGATGTTGGCGAGCATGAAGGCCGAGCCGATGGTGCCGAACGGGTAGGTCACCGCATAGGCCACCGGCAGCAGCGCCAGCGCCGCCTTCAGCTCGTCAGGCTGCAGGCCGGTCTGGTTCATGAGGTCGGCCGCCACCCCGAGCACGGTCGAGTTGGTGTAGCCGCCCGAGAGCAGGCCGGCGGTGAGCGCGGCGTTGTAGCCGAGCAGCTTGCCCAGCACGATCGCCGTCGCCGTGCCGGCAAGACAGATGAGGATGGCGAACACCACCTGGGGCAGGCCGTCGCTCTTCAGCGCGCGGATGAACTGCGGCCCCACCGCGTAGCCCACCGAGAACAGGAACATGGCGAAGAAGGTGGACTGCATGACGCTGGGCAGCTTGATGCCGATCTGCCCGACCAGAAGGCCGGCCAGCAAGGTGCTGGTGACGACGCCGAGATTGAACTTTCCAAGCTTCAGGTTCCCGATCCAGAATCCGATGCCGATGGTCAGGAAAAGCGCAATCTCCGGATACTTTTGGAGCGTTCCGACGAAGTAGTTCATGATGGCATGTCCGATGTTCCGGCCAAGGCAGCCCGGAGCACGCCCCGCTCAGGCTGTGACAACCTGAGCGGAGTGGCTTTCTTCCCGTCTCGACCGTAGGAGAGGGCGCGTCTCAGTAGGCCGGGGCGTAGAGCAGGCTCTCGATCCAGGAGCGGATCTCGCGCGGGCGCTCGACGGTCGCGAGGCCGGAGTCGAACATGTATTCGACGACGCGGGTCGCGGTGGTGACCTCAACCTCCAGGATGTGCTCCTGGCTCGGGAACAGCATGCCCTTGGCCTGGAGCGAGGGACCCACCTGGTCTGCCGTGGCATGGGCGGCGACGATGAAGCACTCGTCGTTCAGCAGCTTGGGGCGGGCGGCGTAGGTGGCAAGGCCGATGGCCGGGTAGATGTAGAAGTTGTTGGCCTGGCCGGGACGATAGGTCTTGCCGTCGTAAGCCACTTCATCGAACTGGACGCCGGCGGCGAACAGCGCCTTGCCCTTCGACCAGGTGTAGGCCTGCTCGGCGGTGCACTCGGCCTTGTGGGTCGGGTTGGACAGGGCGAAGATCACCGGACGGTCGTTGAGCCGGCTCATGGCCTCGATCACCTCCTTGGTGAAGGCGCGCGGCTTGGTGGAGACGCCGATCAGGATGGTGGGCTTGAAGTTCTCGATCACCTCCAGGAAGTTGTTCGTGGGCTTCTCGTTCTGCGCCCACAGCTTCTGGGTTTCAGTCAGGTCCGAACGCGAGGATTCGACGAGGCCGTTCACGTCGAACAGGCGGACGCGCTGGCGGGCTTCATCAGCTGAGAGGCCCAGGGTCTGCAGCTCGGCGGCGATCAGCTTGGAGATGCCGAGGCCCGCGGAACCCGCACCCAGGAACAGGATGCGCTGGTCCTTGAGCTTGCCGCCCGTCTGCTTCATGGCCGCAGCGATGCCGGCGAGCGCCACCGAAGCCGTGCCCTGGATGTCGTCGTTGTAGCAGAGGATCTTGTCCTTGTAGCGGTCCAGCATGCGGATGGCGTCGGTGCCCTTCCAGTCCTCGAAGTGGACGCAGCAGCCGGGGAAGACTTCGGCAACGGCCTGCACGAACTCTTCAGTCAGCTCGTCGAGTTCTGCTTCAGACACCGGCGCCTCGCGGGTGCCAAGATAGAAGGGGTCGGCGCGCAGGTGCTCGTTGGAGGTGCCGATGTCGAACAGGACCGGCAGCAGCACGTCGGGGGGCACGGCGGCGCAGGCGGTGTAAAGCTGCAGCTTGCCGATCGGGATGCCCATGCCGTTGGCGCCGATGTCGCCGAGGCCGAGGATGCGGCCGCCGGTGGAGACGCACACGAAGCGGATGTCCTTCTGCGGCCAGTTGCGCAGCACTTCGGCCATGCGGCCCTTCATGTGGCGGGTGATGTACATGCCGCGCGGGCGGCGATACAGGTTGCCGAAGGCTTCGCAGGCATCCGCCACAGTGGGATCATAGAGGATCGGGATGAAGCGCTTGGGATCCGACATGACAGCCTTGTAGAAGACCGTCTCGTTGCGGGCTTCCAGGTCCATCAGGTAGCTGTACTGGTCCAGTTCGTCCTTCACGTGGTCGAGGTGCTCGAGCACGCGCTCCACCTGGCGGTCGAGGGTCTCGACAGCGTGGGGCAGCAGGCCTTCGAGGCCCAGCTGGCGGCGATCGTCGCGGGTGTAGGCCGTGCCCTTGTTGCGGACCGGATCATGCAACAGGTTCAGTCCGGACAGGTTGCTCTTGGGAGCCTTCTCGATCTTCGCGAGGTTATTGGTGGCCATTTTAGATTGTCCTTGCTTGCAATGTCGAGCCGGAAGGCAAAACGCCATCTGGCCTACGCAAAGGACTTCGCAAACGGCGTGCCAAGGACGGATAATCATTTCAATATATTGAATTATAAAGATTTTTTGGATTCAAGATGATGCCGGAAATGGCCTATCTTCCCGGTTTTCCGAACGTCGCCCCGAAACTCCGTTCGGCCGCCCGAACGGAGTTGGAACGCCCTGCCCTCCTTGGCATAAGCATCTATATTTTCTAATTTTTTGATCCATTCGATAGGACATCGCGAGGCCTTGGTGGACGCGGCGTTCAAGCAGTCGGGCTTCGCCCGCAGGCCGGGAGCCATCGGCACGCGCCCAAACAAAAAACCGCGTTACCGGGTCACGGTAACGCGGTTTTATTTTTTGCGATCAGATGCCGGGCAGAGAATATGCCTTCAGCCCTCCTTCACCCGGATATCGTATTTGCGAATCTTGTCGAACAGCGTGGTCTTGGCGATGGCCATGGCTTCGGCGGTCCGGGAGATGTTGCCGTCGTTGCGCTTCAGCTCCTCGGCGATGAGGCTGCGCTCGAAATTCTCCACCGTGGTGGCCAGCGGCACCGGCCCGTCCGCCGCCTCTTGGCCCGGCGCGGATTTCAGCCCCAGCGCGTAACGTTCGGCCTGGTTGCGCAGCTCGCGCACATTGCCCGGCCAATTGTGGGCGATCAGCTCACGCACCACCTGCTCGCGGATGGGCGGCGGGTCGCGGTTGAGGCGGGTCGCGGCCTGGTTGACGAAATATTCGAACAGGAGGGGGATGTCCTCGCGCCGGTTGCGCAGCGCCGGCAAATCGATGGTCACGATGTTCAGGCGGAAATGCAGGTCGCTCCGGAAATGGCCTTCCTTGGACAGCTCCAGTAGATCCGCCTTGGTGGCGGCGATCACCCGGAAGTCCACCGGGATGACCTTGTTCGAGCCGAGCCGCTCCACCACCCGCTCCTGCAGCACGCGCAGGAATTTCACCTGCATGGCCATAGGCATGCTCTCGATCTCGTCGAGGAACAGCGTGCCGCCATTGGCATATTCGATCTTGCCGATACGCTGCTTGGTGGCGCCCGAGAAGGAGCCGGCCTCGTGGCCGAAGATCTCACTCTCGAACAGGGTTTCCGGCAGCCCGCCGCAATTGAGCGCCACGAACGGCCCGCGCCGGCCGGACAGGTCATGCAGGCAGCGGGCGATCAGCTCCTTGCCGGTGCCGGTCTCGCCGAAGATCATCACGTCGGTGGGCACCGCCGCCACGTTCTGCACCAGTTCCCGCAACTCCACGATGGCGGGGGAATGGCCGACGATGCGGCTTTCCAGATCGCCCTTGGCGGCGAGCTGGCGGCGCAGCCGGCGCACCTCCATGGCGAGCCGGCGCTTCTCCAGCGCCCGCTGAACCACGCTCACCAGCTGCTGGGAGGCGAACGGCTTCTGGATGAAGTCATAGGCGCCGTCGCGCATGGCCTGCACGGCGGTCGCCACGTCGCCATGGCCGGTGATCATGATGACGGGCAGGTCGGGATCGTGGTTGGTGAGCTTGGCGAGGAAGCTCATGCCGTCCATGCCGGGCAGCCGGATGTCGGAGATGATGACGCCGCGAAAATCCCGCGACAGGGGCTTGGGCACCGCCTCGACGCTATCGTAGCCGATGGCCTTGATGCCCTCCAGCGCCAGCGCCTGCAGGCAGCCGAGCTTCACGTCCTCGTCATCCTCGATGACGATGGCATCGGCATCAACCATGTTCTTTCTCCGAAGCGGCGACGGGGCGCAGGCTGACGCGGAAACGGGCGCCGCCCGCGTCGGTATTGGCGGCGGTGAGATCGCCGCCGAAGCGGCGGACGATGTCCTGGGAAATGGCGAGGCCCAGCCCCAGCCCGCTGGTCTTCTTGGTGGTGAAGAACGGCTCGAACAGCTTCTCCATCACGATGCGGCTGAGGCCATGCCCGTTGTCCACCACGTCGATCACCGCCCACTCGCCCTCAACGCCGGCGGCGATCTCGATCCGCGGCTCGCCATTGCCGTGGAGCGCGTCCATGGCATTGCTGATGAGGTTCACCAGCACCTGCTCCAGGCGCACGGTGTCGCCCATCGCCTTGATCGGGCGCTCCGGCTTGTGGATCACGAGATCCACTTTCTCCTTTTTGATGCGGTGGCCCAGCAGCGCCACCGCACTTTCGATGGAATGATGAAGATCCACCGGCCCCAGTTCGCCATCGGTCCGCCGGGCAAACGAGCGCAGCTGCCCGGTGAGCACGCCCATGCGTCGCACCAGGTCGCAGATGCGCTCCAGATTGTGGCGCACCGTGCTGGTGTCATTCAGCTCCAGGAACCGCACCGCGTTTTCCGACAGGGTGGACAGCGCCGCGAGGGGCTGGTTGATCTCATGGGCAAGGCCCGCCGAAAGCTGGCCGATCACCGCCAGATTCTCGGTGCGGATCATTTCGTCCTGGAACGACTGGAGCCGGCGCGCCGCCTTGATGCGTTCGACCACTTCATGGCGTAATTCTTCATTGGCGGAACGAAGCTGCCGATTGCGCTCCTCGAACTGTCGTTCCAGATAATTGTAGGCCTCCTGCAGCGCATCGCGGGCCAAGAGCCGCTCCCGGGTGGCGAGCCGGCGCTGGTTGACGATGCGCACAGACAGCGCCGCGAGCAGGATGAGAACGGCAGCCACCGTCGCCCGTTCGGCGGCCCGGACGGTCACGCCCGTGGTGTCGGAAAGCACGGTCAGGGTCATGGCGACGCTCGGCACGTAGCGGCTGTCGGCGAGATAGGTGCGCGTGCCGCCCCGGTCACCGGCGACAATGAAAGCGCGGCCGTCGCCCTCTTTGCTCGAGACCTGCCAGACCAGCGGTTCCACGATGTGGCGGTTGTATTGCTGGGTCTCGTTCATCTGCTCGATCTTCTTGGGATCGAGGGGGCCGAGGCTACGATACTTCCAGTCCTCGCGGGAGGACAGGACGACGATGTCATTGGCATCCGTCATCAGGATGGGCTCGTCGGTGCCGTTCAGCCAGTCGAACTCAAGCTGTTCGAGATCGATCTTCACCGCCACCACGCCGATGCGACGCCCGTTCTCCTCGACCGCCGTCGCCAGATAGTATCCGGGAGCGTTTCCGGTGGTGCCGATGGCGTAATAACCGGTCAGCTTTCCCGTCTGAGCATCCCGGAAATAGGGGCGGTAGGAGATGTTGCGGCCGACGAAGCTCTTGGCATCCTGCCAGTTGCTCGATGCAACCACCTCTCCCTTGGTGTCGATGACGAAGACCTGCTGAGTACCTGCGGCCGCATTCAGGCGGGCGAGATAGGCACTCAAGGCGTCCCGCTTTTCGCTTTGGTCGGGCGCGGTGAGGAAGGAGGTGACATCCCGGTCCATGGCCACCGTGAGCGGCAGGATGCCGAACTTGTCGATCTCCCGCTCCAGCCGCGTGCTCCAGCGGTGCAATTGCTCGTCGCCGAACGTCTTCAGCTCGCCGAGACCCTGCCGCTGGTCGAAGGCGAAGGCGAGCCAGAAGCCCAGGGCCGCGGCAGCGAAGGCCACCAGCAGAAACACGAGAAATCCGCGCCGGCGATGGTATGCCACGCAATCGAGTTCGGCGAAGATGGCGGGGTCCAGCACATCCCCGCGCGATTCCCGGCACGCACCGCCACACCGCCCGGCATAGCGGCAGGGAATGGTGCGGATACCGCTCTCGGCGCCGATCGTCTTCTCGATGGTTGCTGTTGCCATGGACACGGCTGAGCCGTCCTTCCCGTTTGCGACGAAAGTTTTAGGCCGGCGAGTGCGGCGCACCATGATCTGGATCAGTTCGGCCGGATTTCCGAACACCTGCTTCGCAAGCGCCATGCCATGGGGGTGTCGGCAATTAACCTATTGATTTATATGATGTGATCCAAATTTCATGGCGCCTCCAACGTTCGGAAACCCGAACCTGGAGAGACCGCAAATCCGGATTTCCGACCCTCCACGACGCCACCCGCTATCCTCGGAGCCCCCCGCGGCGCGTTCCGGTGGCGCCGTGTTCGCCTTTCCGAATGACGCCACCCTTGGATCGTCGGTCGAGCGAACGAAATTGGCAGCCGACACCTGTGGCAGCCCTTTGAAGTCGGTGTGATTTCAGTCTGTTGGTTCAGCCCACCCCGGCTGGCACGGCCCTTGTAGTGCCAAGGGCCACCGGGGAGAGGCAACCGCGCGCCTGCCCCCAACAAGAGCGAGACAGGAGCAGGTTCCGATGGGTGATCGCATTCGCTTGAGCATCGACGGGCGCGAGCTGGAGGTGGAGGCGCCGGTCTCCATCCTCCAGGCCACCACCGCCGATGGCACGCCGCTCACCGCCAATGTGGGCTGTCTCGGCCAAGGCGTCTGCGGGGCCTGCCGCTGCATGGTCCGCCGGGCCGGGGAGCGGCAGGTGTCCACAGTGCTGGCCTGCGAAACCCCGGCGGAAGACGGCATGCAGGTGAGCTTCATCGACTATTTCACGCCGGACAAGCCGCACGTCTATGACATCGCCGCCATCACCGACAGCTGGCGCCTGTCGGACGCGGTCGCCGACATCTTTCCCGAGGCCGCCCATTGCCGCCATTGCAGCGGCTGCGACCGGGCCTGCCCGAAGGGGCTTGAGGTGCAGCGCGGGGTCGAGCTGGCGGTGGCGGGCGATTTCGCCGGCGTGGCGCAGGTGTTCGACCAGTGCGTCATGTGCAACCTGTGCACCCTCGCCTGCCCCGAGCGCATCTGGCCCAACCATCTCGGCCTCATGGTCCGCCGCGCCCTGAACGCGCTGACCCTGCGCCCCTCCGACCTCATCCGCCGCCTCAACGAACTGGAGCTGGGCGAGGCCTGCCTTGATCTGACCGGGACCGAGGTCGAACCCGCCTCCGACCCGGCGCGGAGGTGATGCCATGACCCACTCAGCGACTTTTGCCATCCCCTATGCCGACGCCCTCGCCCGCCTCACCCCCGACGCCGAGCCGGTGATGCGCCCGCAGGCCCTCTCGCGCGAACAGCTGCTTGAAGCCTACCACCCGGACCACGGCGCGGACGCCCGCGTGCCGCTGCGGGTGGGCGCCAATCGCGGCGAGCCGTGCCATCCGGCCCTCGCCCGCATCATCGAGGGCAATGCGCTCATCGGCGACGTGGACCTGGTGGCGGTCGATCCCATCGCCACCGACGTGCTGGTGATCGGCGGCGGCGGCGCAGGCACTGCCGCGACGCTGGCGGCACGCGCGGCCGGCACCGAGGTCATCCTCGCCGCCAAGCTGCGCATCGGCGACAGCAACACGGTGATGGCCGAAGGCGGCATCCAGGCCGCCATCGGCGAGGACGACAGCCTCCGCCGCCACTTCGACGACACCATGAAGGGCGGCCACGGCGCCGGCTTTCCCCCGTTGGTGGCCCAGTTGGTGAGCGACGCGCCGGACGTGATCCGCTGGCTCATCGGCCTCGGCGTTGGCTTCGATCTGGCGGACGGCCCCGCCCCCGCCGCGCGGCTGATGCGCAAGCGGGCCGGCGGCACCACGGCGGCGCGCATCCTCAGCCACCATGACTTCACCGGCCTTGAAATGATGCGGGTGCTGCGCGAGGCGGTGGAGCTGGATCGCGGCGTCACCGTGCTCAATCGCTCGCCCGTGGTGGAACTCCTCTCCGACGAGCGCGGCCGCTGCGCGGGTGCCGTGCTCTATGATCTGGAGCACCGCACCTTCCGCGTGGTGCGCGCCGGCGCCGTGGTGCTGGCCACCGGCGGCGCCGGGCGGCTGCACCTCACCGGATTTGCCACCTCGAACCATTACGGCGCCACGGCGGACGGCCTCGCCCTCGCCTATCGCATGGGCGCGCGGCTGCGCGACGTGGATTCCTTCCAGTATCACCCCACCGGCATCGCCTGGCCGCCGCATCTGGCCGGCGGGCTGATCTCGGAGGCTGTGCGCTCGGTGGGCGCCAAGCTGCTGAACGGGCTCGGCGAGCGCTTCATCGATGAGTTGGCCCCGCGCGACGTGGTGACGGCCGCCATCCTGTGTGAATGCGCCGAGGGGCGCGGGGTGTCGCGCGACGGTGGGCTCGGCGTATTCCTCGACACCCCGGCGCTGCTGGCCACCCAGCCCGACCTGCTGAAAAAGCAGCTGGTCTCGCTGGCGCATCTGGCCCATCGCGCCGGGGTCGATTCGGCCCGCGAGCCGCTGATGATCTATCCCACCCTGCACTATCAGAACGGCGGCGTGGCCATCGACCGCGACGGCGCATCCAGCGTGCCCGGCCTCTACTGCGCCGGCGAGGTGACGGGCGGCATCCACGGCCGCAACCGGCTGATGGGCAATGCCCTGCTGGACATCTTCGTGTTCGGCCGGCGGGCCGGCACGGCGGCGGCGGACCATGCGGGCGGCGTCCTGCCCGGCCGCTTCGGCCTCGACCATGTGCAGCGCTGGCAGCGTGAGCTCAGCCACGCCGGCATGATCGACGGCCCGCGCTCGCCGATCCTCTATCCCACCTACGGAAATTTCGACCTGCGCGGCCACATGGCCGGCACCAACAAGGGCTGACCCCCATGACAAGCCCCGAACCCCTCACCAAAGCCAACACGGTCCTGCTCGACCCGGCCTTGAAGCTGGGTGCCAACCTGCCGCTTTGGCGCCGCGCCGGCGGTGGCGCAGGCCTTGCCGCCGCCATCGCGCGGCCCGACGCCATCATCGACACGCTGAAGGAGGCCGACCTGCGCGGCATGGGCGGGGCCGGCTTTCCCACCTGGCGCAAGTGGACCGCCGCCGCGGCCTCGCCCGGCGACGAGAAAGTCGTGGTCTGCAACGGCAACGAGGACGAGCCCGGCACCTTCAAGGACCGCTATCTGCTGCGCTGGACCCCCCACCAGGTGATCGAGGGCGCGCTCATCGCCGCCATCGCGGTGAAGGCAAACCGCGTGGTGTTCTACGTCAATCCCCACCAGGCCGAGGGCATCGACCAGATGCGCTCGGCAGTGGACGAATGGGCCGCCAGCGACCTCCTCGCCGGGGTGTCGCAGGCGGTGGGCCGGCCGGTGACGCTCACGGTCGCGCCCAGCTCCGGCCGCTATATCGGCGGCGAGGAGACGGCCATCGTGTCCTGGCTCGACGGCGGCTTCCCCTTCCCGCGCCGCAAGCCGCCGTTTCCGTTCGAGAGCGGGGTGGACGGCCATCCGACGCTGATCAACAACACCGAGACCCTCGCCAACGTGCCGCACATCCTGAAGAACGGGGCCGCGTGGTACCGCGCGCTCGGCATCGGGGCGGCGGCGGGCACCAAGCTGTTTTCGCTGTCGGGCGACGTGCTCAATCCCGGCCTCTACGAGCTGCCCATGGGCACGAGCCTTGAAGAGCTGGTCTTCGTCCATGGCGGCGGCATGCTGGATGGCCGCGCCTTCAAGGCGGTGTTCACCGGCGGACCGTCCAACACCCTGCTCACCGCCCGCGACCTCGACGTGGCGCTCGATTTCGACAGCGTGAAGACCCGCAAGTCGCGGCTCGGCACCGGGGCCATGATCGTCATCTCGGAAGGCACCAGCATCGTGCGCAAGGTGGCGGAATATGTCGCCTTCTTCGCCAACGGCTCGTGCGGGCAATGCCCGTCGTGCAAGTGCGGCACCTTCCAGATGGCCCGTCTTTTGGACCGCATCGCCACCGGCCGGGGCGTCGCGGCCGACCGTCAGGCGCTGGACCATCTGTGCCGCATCCTACCGGGCAGCGGGCGCTGCGCGCTCATCGACGGGGCAGTGACGGTGGTGGAAAGCTCGCTCCACACCTTCCCGGACGAATACGAGCCCAAATACCACTCCCAGCCGCGCTACGCGTCATGACGCGAGCCCAAGGCAAGGCGGCGGTGCCAGGCGGCAGCCGCCTCGCCAGCGAGCATCCTCAGCTCGCGCAAGGCCGCCGCATCCGCATGGGACAGGCGCTGCCAGCGGCGCAGCAGACCGCCGAGGGCGTGCAGCGCCACTTCGGCGGCGATGCTGGCGAGGCCCGCCGCCCGGCGCGCGGCGGCGATGGTCCCCTCGTCGCGCCCGGCGCGGACGGCGTCGATATAGGCGCGGTTGGTCTTCAGCCCGTCCTCGATCAGGCGGGTGACCGGAGGCCCGAAATCCGGCCACAGCAGCAGCACGGCAAGCACGGCCGTCAGGCTCCCCACCGTATTGTCGAGGATGCGGGCCGAGCCGATCCCCGCTCCCGGCTGCACCAGCTCCGTCACGATGATGAAGAGCATGGTGAGGAACACCACGAACACCGCGTAATTGACGCTGCGCAGCGCGATGGACACCCCCGCCAGCAGCACGGCGGCACCGGCGAGCGTTGCGGGCGTGTCGCTTACGAGCAGCAGGCACAGGGCCGCAAGGCCGCCCAGCAGGCTGCCGAAGATGCGCTCCAGCCCCCGCGTCCAGGCAACCCGCGCCGCACCCTGCATGACCATGACCACCGCCAGCGTCGCCCAGTACGGGTAGCCGAACTGGAACACGATGGCGACGTAGAGCACCACCACCACGGCCGCGGCCTGCCGCACGCCCTGCTTCAGCGCATCCTGCCAGCGAATGCGGCCATCCGCCGCCACCGTTGGGAGGACGGATGCGACAGCTGCGCCGGATTGCGCGGCGGCCACCAGCCCCACCGCCTGCTGCGTGGCGAGGAGGCAGCCGGCGGCGAGTCCCTCCGGCATGGCGGCACGGACCTGCCGCAGCGCGTCCGTCTGCAAGGCGAGGATATCGCCCACGCGTGGACCCTCCGCGACCGCCGCGCGGCAAGCAAGCACAGCCTCCAGCATGGCGTCCGCCGCCGCCATGCGTTCCCACGCCGGCCCTTCGCGCAGGATGAAATCGTGCTCCAGGGCAATGGCGGCGCTGAACAATTGCTCCGCCGCCTCCTGCAGCAACAGGAAGGGGCGCAGGTCCGCCTCCGGTTCACGCTCATAACGGGCGATGAGGGCGCGCAGCCGCTCCAATGCGAAGCGCACCGCGCGGCGATGCTCGGAATGGCCGGGATGCCACGTCGCATCGCGGTGAGGGGCGTCTCGCGTGGCGACCATGTCGGCCAGCATGTCGGTCAGCCGGGTGAATACGGCAACGCTCATCTGCCGCGCCGGGCGCCAGGCATCCACGCGCCACAGCACATTGACCAGCAGATAGGCCCAGAAGCTGCCGCCCATGAAGGAGAGCGCCAGGTCCCCCGCCTGCCCCGCCGGATAGGGGAAGCCCACCGCCACCACGCCGACGCCGCCCACAAGCGCCGACAACAGGCCGGCATAAGCGAGGCGCACGGGCAAAAGGGCCGAGAGCACCACGATCAGCGGCGCGGTGACCAGCGCCGCCACGATGCCGAACGAGGCCAACCACGACCCTATGAAGGCGACAGGAGTGCCGAGGATCACGAACAAGGCGAGCAGCGCGCGCCGCAGCCGGTGCGGCCCCGGCGTGTCGCACAGGCAGGTCCAGTAGGCGCCGAAGATCGCCCAGCCATATTGGTACCGCCCGCTTGCCAGCACCAGCACCAGGGGCACTGCCACCGCGAACGCGGCGCGCAGCCCCTCGGCAAGGGTGAAGTGCTCCGGCGTGAGGCCGAAGGAGCGCAGTTCCATCCATCGCGCCGCCCGGCGCAGGGTGGCCACCCATCCCGGCTGCGCCGGATCGGCATTTGCGTCCCGCCCGGCGCGGTCCCCGATCATGCCACTCATGTGTCGATCGTCACTCCCATGCGCCTGCGAACGTCGCCAGCCGGAGCAAAATTGGTCAGACCACTTATTCCGTTGACTTGCGCCAGATTTGCTTTATCTGACGAAAATAGCAAGCCATCGCGTTTGGTTTACCCAAAATTGGTCCGACCAATTATCACGGCAACGGCGCGACAAGGTGGCACCATAGGTGCCAATTTTCCCGACTGGGAGGGGCGGGTGCGAAAGCTGTCGGACGAGATCGAGGCGTTGATCGCCGAGGGCGGCCTTGAGGCCGGCGCGCGCCTGCCCTCGGAACGCAAGCTCGCCGCCGATTTCGGCGTGTCCCGCTCCCGGCTGCGCGAAGCCATCCAGCAGCTCTCCAGTCGCGGCATCCTCACCGCGCGCCAGGGCGGCGGCACCTTCGTGGCCGCCCCGCTCTCGACATCGTCCCTGGACAAGGCGCTCTCCCCCCTGTCGTCGCTCGCTCGCATGGAGCCGGGCTACTGGCAGGATGTGATGGAGATCCGCAAGTCGCTGGACGGCGACACCGCCTATTGCGCGGCCCTGCGCGCCGGCGACGAGGACCGGGCGCGGCTCACCGCCGCCTTCGAGCGGCTCCGCAAGGCCGAGGGCGCGGACGAGGCGACCCAGGCCCGCGCCGACGCCGCCTTCCACATGGCGGTGGCGGAGGCCTCCCACAATGCGGTGCTGCGCCAGGTGATGGCGGGGCTGTTCGACCTGCTGCAGCACTCCATTTCCGCCAGCCTCGAAAAGCTCTACCGCCTGCCGCGCACGGCGCACGCGCTGGAAGACCAGCATCGCCTGATCTTCGAAGCCGTCGTGGAAGGCCGCGCCGACGACGCGCGCGACGCCGCCCTGCGCCATCTCGATTTCGTGGAGGACAGCCTGCGGCTCATCGAAGACGCCGCAGCGCGCGAGCGACGCTCCGTGCGCGCCCTTTCCCGGGCGGCGATACAGAAGGAAGCAAGATCATGATCATCTCGTCGTCCTCCGACTACCGGGAAGCCGCCCGGCGCCGCCTGCCGCCCTTCCTGTTCCACTACATCGACGGCGGCGCCTATGCCGAGGCGACCCTGCGCCGGAACGTGGAGGACCTTTCCGACCTCGCCCTGCGCCAGCGCGTGCTGAAGAGCGTGGGCGAGGTGGACCTCGCCACCACCCTGTTCGACCAACCCCTCGCCATGCCCGTGGGCCTCGCCCCGATCGGGCTGTGCGGCATGTTCGCCCGCCGCGGCGAGGTGCAGGCGGCGCAGGCGGCCACGAAGAAGGGCATTCCCTTCACCCTCTCCACCGTCTCGGTCTGCCCCATCGAGGAAGTCCAGAGCCAGGTGGGCAAGCCCATCTGGTTCCAGCTCTACGTGCTGAAGGACCGCGGCTTCATGCAGAACGCGCTGGAGCGCGCCTGGGCGGCGGGCATCCGCACCCTGGTCTTCACCGTGGACATGCCGGTGCCCGGCGCGCGCTATCGCGATGCCCACTCAGGAATGTCCGGCCCGAACGCCGCGTTCCGGCGCATGGCGCAAGCCGTGCTGCACCCATTCTGGGCCTATGACGTGGGCCTGATGGGCACCCCGCACGATCTCGGCAACGTCTCCGCCTATCGCAAGGAGAAGACCAGCCTTGAGGATTACGTGGGCTGGCTCGGCAACAATTTCGATCCGTCCATCGGCTGGAAGGACCTGGAGTGGATCCGCGAGTTCTGGAAGGGCCCCATGATCATCAAGGGCATCCTGGACCCGGAGGACGCCCGCGACGCGGTGCGCTTCGGCGCCGACGGCATCATCGTGTCGAACCATGGCGGACGCCAGCTCGACGGCGTGCTCTCGTCCGCCCGCGCCATGCCGGCCATAGCCGATGCGGTGAAGGGCGAGATGACGCTTCTGGCCGATTCCGGCATCCGCTCAGGGCTCGACGTGGTGCGCATGCTGGCACAGGGCGCCGATGGCGTGCTGCTCGGCCGCGCCTTCGTCTATGCGCTGGCGGCGGCGGGCGGCGCCGGGGTGGAGAACCTGCTCGACATCATCGCCAAGGAAATGAGGGTGGCCATGACCCTCACCGGCGCCCGCGCCATCTCCGACATCTCCCGCGACAGCCTGGTGCGGGAGATCGAGCGGCCGCTCGCCCGCGCGGCGCAGTGAGGCCTTTGGCCGGAACGGCGTCGGGCGAGAACGACCGGACGCCGTCAGCCCGACGCCTGCGGCCTCAGGCCACCAGGAAGGAGAGCCGCGCGTCGGCACGCCCGGGCGCGATCTCGATAATGTCGGCCCGCACCACCTCCTCGGCCACGAACGGATCGTCCTGGATCCTCAGCTCCAGCTCGGCCCGCGAGGTGTTGTGGGCGACAATGGCACCGCCGGCGGCGGGCTTCAGGCTGCCGGCGAGGAGGAAGACGCCCTCCTCGAAGCCGCGCCTGATCCAGTCGTTGTGGCCCTGCATCAGTTCGTTGGCGCGGGACTTGTTGGTGCCAAAGGTCAACGTGACGACGAACATGCCGCTATCTCCTCACATCGCAGACTGAGCCAGAGGTTCATCTCCCCCACCTCCCGCCTCAGGAAGGCTTCGTCCTTAAGCGCGTTCGCGAGCGTCGCCACGCCCTGGGTCCGCGCGAGGAGATGGAGCGCGAGCGCATCGGCTTCGTCCGCGCAGCCGAGCGCCACGAACTGCCGCGCGAGCCAATCCTGAAACAGGAGCAAGAGTGCGCGCGCAGCGCCCAGTGCGGGATGGTCGAGTTTGGCGAGTTCGTTGCAGAGCGTGCCCACCGGGCAGCCATGAGCCTGGATCTTCACCCGGTTCATGATGAGAATATCAATGAAACTGCGAATGCGATCCGCCGGTGCGGCGCTGTCCGCGGCCCAGGCATCGAGCATGCGGCCGGTATTTTCCAGGCGAACCGCGATGACAGCGTCGAGGATCTCGTCCTTGGTCTTGAAATAATAATAGAAGTTGCCACGCGAGATCTGCACCGCCCCGGCGATGTCTGCAAATGACGTGTGTTCGTAGCCCTGCTCGTAGAACAGCCTATCGGCCGCTGCCACGATCTCGGCACGCGTGCTCCCACCCGCCATGCCACTGCCCTCGCTGCACCGGAAGCCGCCCGGACGACGGCGGCGATTTGGACGATTGTCCTAAGCAGGAATAGGGCGATCGTCCAAATTCGTCAACCCGCCGCTGCGCGTCTGTGCGCGGAGGGCAGAAACGAAAATGCCCGGCACGAGGCCGGGCATTTCAAACCGTCGCAGGCGGATAGGCGCGGGCCGTCTCAGATCCCGAGCTTCGCCTTCAGGATGTCGTTGAGGGCCTGAGGGTTGGCCTTGCCGCCGGAGGCCTTCATGGCTTGGCCCACGAACCAGCCCAGCATGGTGGGCTTGGCCAGGACCTGCGCCACCTTGTCCGGGTTCTTGGCGATGATCTCGTCCACCACCTTCTCGATGGCGCCGAGGTCGGTCACCTGCTTCAGGCCGCGAGCTTCCACGACCACGCGCGGGTCGCCGCCCTCGGTGAAGACGATCTCGAACAGGTCCTTGGCGATCTTGGAGGAGATGGTGCCTTCCGCGATCAGGTCGAGGATGGCGCCAATCTGCTGCGGGCTGACGGGGGAGGAGGTGACATCCTTCCCCTCCTTGTTCAGGCGGCCGAACAGCTCGTTGATGACGAAGTTCGCCGCTGCCTTGCCGTCGCGCGTGACGCCGCCGCCTTCCGCCACCTGCTCGAAATAGGCGGCGGTCTCGCGCTCGGCCACGAGCACGCCCGCGTCATAGGGGCTGAGGCCGTAGGTGGCGATGAAGCGGGCCTTCTTCTCGTCCGGCAGCTCGGGCAGGCGGGACTTAAGGTCTTCAACCCATTCGGGCTTCAGCACCAGCGGCAGCAGGTCGGGATCGGGGAAGTAACGGTAGTCGTGCGCCTCTTCCTTCGAGCGCATGGAGCGCGTCTCGCCCTTGGTGGGGTCGAACAGGCGCGTCTCCTGCGAGATGGAGCCGCCATCCTCCAGGATCTCGATCTGCCGGCGGGCTTCCACCTCGATGGCCTGGCCGATGAAGCGGATGGAATTAACGTTCTTGATCTCGCAGCGGGTGCCGAAAGGCGCGCCGGGGCGGCGCACGGAGACGTTCACGTCCGCCCGCAAATTGCCCTTCTCCATGTCGCCGTCGCAGGTGCCGAGATAGCGCAGGATGGTGCGCAGCTTGGTCACATAGGCCTTCGCCTCCTCCGCCGAACGCAGGTCGGGCCGGGAGACGATCTCCATCAGCGCCACGCCGGAACGGTTGAGGTCCACGAAGGACTGGGTGGGCGACAGGTCATGGATGGACTTGCCGGCGTCCTGCTCCAGGTGCAGGCGCTCGATACCGACGGGAATGCTCTCCCCGTCGGGCAGGTCCACGATCACCTCGCCCTCGCCCACCACGGGTTGCTTGTACTGGCTGATCTGGTAGCCCTGCGGCAGGTCCGGATAGAAATAATTCTTCCGGTCGAACACCGAGGTCAGGTGGATCTGCGCCTTCAGGCCGAGGCCGGTGCGCACCGCCTGGGCCACGCATTCCTGGTTGATGACCGGCAGCATACCGGGCATGGCCGCGTCCACCAGCGACACATGGTCATTGGGCGGGCCGCCGAAAGCGGTGGAGGCGCCGGAGAACAGCTTGGCGTTGGAGGCCACCTGGGCATGCACCTCCAGGCCGATCACCACCTCCCAGTCGCCGGTGGCGCCGGAAATGAGCTTCTTGGGTTCGGTAGGGCGAACATGTACGGTCATGAAAGGTCCCGGGACTGGCCGCCGCGTCGGCGCGCGGGCGAAAAGCGTTTCGACGAGCGTTCTCATACGTCACTACTCCCCAACGGGGCGTGCGCGCAACGCTGGAGCACGCCCCGAGCAGATTGCACCGCAATCTGTTCGGGTAACGCATTCTTTTTGCTTAAGTTTAGAGGCCGTGCTTTGCCGCCTCGCCTCGCCGCGCGGCCGGTGCTATAGCAGGCGCAAACGAGAACCCCCATCGCCCTCCCCTGCATGACCGTGTCAACATCCGGCGTCCCATCGCCCTCCCCGTCCGCGCCGAAGGGCCTGCGGCTCGCCGCCGTCGCCATCGTCCGCGACGAGGCGGACGTGATCGAGGCGTTCGTGCGGCACAATCTCGCGGTGGTCGATCACCTCTTCATCGAGGACGACCACAGCCGCGACGGCACCCGCGCCATCCTCGACGCCCTCGCGGCGGAAGGGCTGGCGGTGAGCGTGTTCGACGGCCCTCAGGAGGCCGCCTATTTCCAGGCGGCGCGCACCAAGGGCCTGCTTCAGCGCGCCTATGCGGTGGAGCGGTGGGATTTCGCCTTCCTGCTGGACGGCGACGAATTCCTCGCCACGCAGGACCGCGCCAGCCTCGAAGCGGAACTCGCCAGCCTGCCCGAGTCCCAGGCCGGCGGGCTGCGCATGTGGAACTACCTGCCCCGCCCGCTGAATGAGATCCCCGACCCCTTCAGCTTCTTCTCGGACCGCACCCAGAAGCTCACCGGCTTCAGCGCCAAGGTGATGCTGCCGGCGAGCGTCGCCGCGAATGAGGAGCTGAAGATCGAGGACGGCAACCACGCCGCCTTCTGCTTCAGGCGCAAGGTGGTGGTGCACCAATTGCTGTCGGTCGCCCTCGCCCATTTCCCGGTGCGCAGCCACGACCAGATCGTCTCGAAGACGCTGGTGGCCTATTGCCGCTGGCGCACGCGGCCGGACTACGACCCCGCCACCACGGCGCTCGGCCCCATGGGCGCCATGGCGCTGCTGCGGGCGAGCCCCGGCCTGAGGCTCGAAAGCCTGGACACCATCACCGCCTGCTACATGGGAGCCACCGGCCCCGACGATACGGTGCAGCGTCCGTTCGAGCGGCTGGGCGGCCCACGGCGCCATGATGCCCTCGCCGCCATCCGCCCCTATGACAAGGCAGCTTCAGCGGTCGATACGGTCATCGCCGCCCTGGGCCGTCTTGAGGCGGGCGGCGCGGCCTCCCGGCAGGCGGCGGAAAGCGGCCTTGCGAAGTTCCTGTCCAAGTCCCTGGTGGGGCGCTGGCGGGCGCTGCGCGGCGGCCACACCACCCTCAAGGCGGAATGGGACGGCACCGTCCGCCGCCTCAGCCGCTCCATCAGGAAGCGGCTGGGCTGAAGCGCCAATCAGGCCGCGCCAGAGACCGAAACAAGCCTGAAAGCCCGCGCCGAAGCGCGGGCCTGGAGGTTTGCTCAGATCAGCCGCGCCACCACTGCTTGTCCACCGGGAAGCGGCCGGCCGCTTCCTCGATCACCTCGGCGAGGGAGAACAGGGTCTCCTCCTCGAACGGGCGGCCGATGAGCTGGAGGCCGAGCGGCAACCCGTCCGCCGAAAGGCCGGCGGGGACGGCGATGCCGGGCAGGCCCGCCATGTTCACGGTCACGGTGAAGACGTCGTTGAGATACATCTCCACCGGATCGGCCTTCAGCTTCTCGCCGATGCCGAAGGCAGGCGACGGTGTCGCAGGTGTCAGCACCGCATCCACGCCCTGGGCGAACACCTGGTCGAAGTCGCGCTTGATCAGGCTGCGCACCTTCTGCGCGCGCAGGTAATAGGCGTCGTAATAGCCGGCCGAGAGCACATAGGTGCCAATCATGATGCGGCGCCGCACCTCCGGGCCGAAGCCGGCGGCGCGGGTGTTCTCATACATCTCCACCACGTCGCGACCCGGAACGCGCTCGCCGTAGCGCACGCCGTCATAGCGGGCGAGGTTGGACGAGGCCTCCGCCGGCGCCACGATGTAATAGGCCGGCAGGGCATATTGGGTGTGAGGCAGCGAGATGTCGACGATCTCCGCTCCCGCGTCCTTCAGGAAGCGGGCGCCTTCGGTCCAGAGGGCGTCGATCTCGTCGGCCATGCCGTCCATGCGGTACTCGCGCGGAATGCCGATCTTCTTGCCCTTGATGGAGGCGCCCACCGCCTCCTCATAATCCGGCACCGGCCGGTTGACGCAGGTGGAATCCTTGGGGTCATAGCCCGCCATGGATTTCAGCAGCACCGCGGCGTCGTTCACCGTGCGGGCGAACGGGCCCGCCTGGTCGAGGGACGAGGCGAAGGCCACGATGCCCCAACGCGAGCAGCGCCCGTAGGTGGGCTTGATGCCGACCGTGCCGGTGAAGGCCGCCGGCTGGCGGATGGAGCCGCCGGTGTCGGTGCCGGTCGCCCCCGCGCACAGGAACGCCGCCACCGCCGCCGCCGAGCCGCCGGACGAGCCCCCGGGCACCAGCGGGGTCTCGTCCCCGTCGCGCCGCCACGGCGAGACCACCGGGCCGAACGCCGAGGTCTCGTTGGACGAGCCCATGGCGAACTCGTCATTGTTGAGCTTGCCCAGCAGCACCGCGCCGTCCCGCCACAGGTGGGAGGTGACGGTGGATTCGTACTGCGGGATGAAATTGTCGAGAATCTTCGCGCAGGCGGTGGTGCGCACGCCCTGCGTGGCGAACATGTCCTTGATACCGAGGGGAATACCCTCCAGCGGCCCGGTCTCGCCGGCGGCGATGCGCCGGTCGCTCTCCTTCGCCATCTCAAGGGCGATGTCGGGCGTCTCCAGCACATAGGCGTTGAGGGGACGGGCCTGCTCCATGGCCTTCAGATAGGCCTGCGTCAGCTCGACGGAGGTGAATTCGCCCTGCGCAAGGCCTTCGCGGGCCTGGGTGAGGGTGAGCTGTGTGAGCTTGGTCATTCCACCACCTTCGGCACGGTAAAGAAGCCGCCCTCGGCGTCGGGGGCATTGGCGAGCACCTTTTCGGGGCAGTGGCCGTCGGTGACCACATCCTCGCGCATGGGCAGTTCCACGGGCACCACGCTGGTCAGCGGCTCGACGCCGGAAACGTCGAGATCGGCCAGTTGCTCCACGAATTCGAGGATGGCGTTAAGCTCATTCTGAAGATGGCCGAGTTCTTCCTCGCGCACCGAGATGCGCGCAAGATGGGCCACCCGGCGGACGGTCGCCTGATCGACGGACATGATACGCTCCCAAAAGCTGACCGCCGCTATAGCAAGGGGTATGCCGCGGTGGAAGGGTTTGCGGCGAAAGGGGGGCTGGGCACTTCTGGCGCGCACTGCCGCAGGCGCACGGATTTTCGCATCAGATGATGCTATGATTGGTGTTCAAGTAGCCTGCGGGAACGCCTTTGCCATGCGGACCACCCTCGCCATCGACGACGAACTTCTTGCGAAGGCCCAGGCGCTGACAGGCATGACGGAAAAATCCGCCTTGGTCCGCGAAGCCCTGAAGGCGCTCATCGCCAGGGAGAGCGCGCGGCGCCTGGCTCGGCTCGGAGGAAGCGAGCCGCAACTCGAACCGGTGCGCCGTCGCCGCTCCGGCGAGGCATGATTCTCGTCGATACGTCGATCTGGATCGATCATTTCCGCACAGGCGAGACGCGCCTCGTGCAGTTGCTCGAAGCCGGAGAGATTCTCACCCATCCCTTCGTCATCGGCGAACTGGCGCTGGGAAATTTCCGCAACCGCGGCACCATTTTGGGTGCCCTCGCTGACCTGCCGCGCGCCATCGTGGCGAACGACGCGGAGGTGCTCGGGCTGATCGAGGCCGCGAGCCTGCACGGTCGCGGCATTGGCTTTGTGGATGCCCATCTCATCGCCTCGGTGCGCCTGACGCCCGATACGCGCCTTTGGACCAGGGACCGCCGGCTTGGCGTCGTCGCGGCCGAGCTGGGCCTCGACATTTCCCCCTGAAGCGACCGTCCCCTTGAAGCGGCACGCGATCCGCATTCACCCCCGCCCGAAAATGCTTTAGCCATACGCAATGACGCAGCCCACCTCCCCTGCCCCCGTCGGTCCGCTGGCCGACATCGCGCCGATACTGCCGCCGCGCGGCGCGCTGCTCGGGCTCGATCTCGGCACCAAGACCATCGGCGTCGCCTCCTGCGATCCTGATCGCCGGGTGGCCACCGTGGTGGAGACGGTGCAGCGCACCAAGTTCACCGCCGATGCCCAGCGGCTGCTGGCCCTGGCGGCGGAACGGCGGGCGGTGGGATTCGTGCTCGGCCTGCCGCTGAACATGGACGCCTCCGAAGGCCCCCGCGCGCAGGCGAGCCGCGCCTTCGCCCGCAACCTCGCCCGCCTCACGGCGCTGCCCATCGCCCTGTGGGACGAGCGCCTGTCCACCGCGGCGGTGGAGCGGGCCCTGATCTCCGCCGACGTCAGCCGTGCCCGCCGCGCCGCCGTGGTGGACCAGCACGCCGCCGCCTTCATCCTGGAAGGGGCGCTGGGCTTCCTCTCCCGCCACGTGCTTCGCCCGGCCGGGAACGAATCCGAAACCGCCCCCCGAGACTGATTCGGTCACCGCCTGTTCCCCGGTGTTCCGGTTCGGCGATGCCTCTTTCCCGGTTCGGGACGGTGGATTTCCCCGATGCGCCCGCCTAAAGGTGGGGCGCCCCGGCGGCCCGTGCGCGCCCGAGAGGGACTAATTGCCTGCCACCCAACGGCAGGCACGCTATGCGTCGGCCCATGGACCTCATCTTCAGCGCACTCGCGCCCGTCTTCCTCGTCATCGCCCTCGGCGCCGTGCTGCGCCGGATCCTGCTGAAGGATCCCGCCCACTGGGCGGCGCTGGAAAAGCTCACCTATTTCGTGCTGTTCCCCGCCCTGCTCGTGGTCTCGGCCGTGAAGGCCGACCTCAGCAAGGTGAACGTGCTGGCGGTCGGCGGGGCGCTCATCGGCTCGGTGGTGGTGCTCTCGAGCCTGATTCTCCTCGTCCACCGGCCGCTGATCGCGGCGCTGGCGGCGGACGGGCCGGGCTTCACCTCCCTGTTCCAGGGGGCGGTGCGCTGGAACACCTATATCGTGCTCGCGGTCGCGGGCGGGCTCTACGGCCCGGCGGGCATCACCATAGCGGCGCTGGCGCTGGTGGCCATGATCCCGGTGGTCAACGTGATTGCCGTGCTGGTGCTGGCCAGCTTCTCGGGCCGCCATCCGCCCACTTTCGCCTATGTGGCCGAGCAACTCGCGCGCAATCCCTATATCTGGGCCTGCGCGGCAGGGGCGGCGCTCAATGCCACCCATTTCCCCGTGCCCGCGGTGCTGCTGGAGTTCGGCGACGTGCTGGGGCGCGCCTCCCTGGCCCTGGGACTGCTGGTGGTGGGCGGCGGGCTGCTGCTGGACCGGCTGGCGCGACCGCGTCCCATCGTGCTGGCGAGCCTCGCGCTGAAGCTTCTGGTGAAGCCGGCCATCGCACTCCTGCTGGCGCGGGCCTTCGGCCTTGCGGGAACGGAGTTGATGGTGGTGGCCATCACCGCTGCGGTTCCTTCCGCGCCCAACGGCTACGTGCTGGCCCGCCAGATGGGCGGCGATGCGCCCTTGCTGGCGGAAATCCTCACCCTCCAGATCGTCGCCGCAGCGCTGACGCTCCCGCTGGTGGTGGCGGTGGCGAAGCTGCTCGCCTGAGCGGCCGGCGCCGAAAAGCAAAAGGGCAGCCGAAGCCGCCCTTTCCAATCTTGCCGATTCAAGCCCTCTCGCCTCAGCAGGGCGACCAGTAGCCGGAGCCGCCCGGACCCGTGGTGACCCAGCAGCTGCGCGGCTGCGGGGCCGGCTCCAGATAGACGCGCGGCGCGGGCTGGTAATAGACCTCCGGCTCTTCCTCGTAATAGACCGGAGGCGGCGGAGCGGACGCAGCGCCGGCAATGGCCGCCGCGCCCAGAATGCCGAGGGCGACGCCCGCACCCACGGCGGCGCCATTGTTGCGGCCGCAATTCCAGCAGCCACCGCGGTAGGGACCGCCGTAGCCACGGTAAGGGCCGTTGTAATAACGGCCACGATGCCAATAGCCGACATCGGTGACGGAGGCGGCATGGCCCGGCGCGAGCGCCAGCGCACCCGTGCCGATGGCGGCGGCATGGCCCGGCACCGCCGCGCCGGAGACGGCCGCAGCCGCCACGGCCAGCGCCACGAGCTTCGCCCGGAGGAGAGAAGACATGACAGCAACTCCCAAACGTCGCAGGCCCTGAAGGCCCCAAGACAATAAACTCTGGAACCGGCATCCCCGATTCCATCTCAGGCTCGGCGAGACTTCGTCCCAAAGTGTGGCGCCGCGCGGGTGTTTCCGGGGAGACTTGTGCTCGAATGATGAACGATCCCTGAAGGCCCCGCGCGGTGGCGGGATGGGGCGGCGATCGGACTGGCGATCTTAAAAGCGACCGGCTCCTGCCGCGCTTCCCTTGCCCAGCTCCCTTGCCGGGCGGGCCGGGTGCGTCTATGCCTGCCGCTTGCCATGCATGCTGCTTCCGCCTTCACCCTCTCCGGCCGGGATCTTCTCGGCATCGAAGGCCTCATCGCCAGCGAGATCACAGGTCTGCTCGACCTTGCCGAGGAGTTCGTCGAACTCAACCGGCAGATCGAGAAGAAGCGCACCACGCTTCGCGGCCGCACCCAGATCAACCTGTTCTTCGAGGCCTCCACCCGCACCCAGTCCTCCTTCGAGATCGCCGGAAAGCGGCTCGGGGCGGACGTGATGAACATGTCGGTGGGCTCGTCCTCCGTGAAGAAGGGCGAGACGCTGATCGACACCGCCATCACGCTGAATGCCATGCACCCCGACATATTGGTGGTGCGGCATCATGCGTCCGGCGCGGTGGCGCTTCTGGCGCGCAAGGTGGACTGCTGCGTGGTGAATGCCGGCGACGGCGCCCATGAGCACCCCACGCAGGCGCTGCTGGATGCCCTCACCATCCGCCGCAACAAGGGCCGCATCGCCGGCCTCACCGTCGCCATCTGCGGCGACGTGCTGCATTCGCGGGTCGCGCGCTCCAATATCATCCTGCTCCACACCCTCGGCGCGAAGGTGCGGGTGGTGGCGCCCTCCACCCTGCTGCCGGCGGGCATCGAGAGCCTCGGCGTCGAGGTGTTCCGCACCATGGAAGAGGGCCTCAAGGGCGCGGACATCGTGATGATGCTGCGCCTCCAGCGCGAGCGCATGGCCGGCTCCTTCATCCCCTCGGTGAAGGAATATTTCCACTATTTCGGCCTCGACGAGGCCAAGCTGCGCCACGCCGCGCCCGATGCGCTGGTGATGCATCCCGGCCCCATGAACCGGGGCGTGGAGATCGATTCGGCGGTGGCCGACGGGCCTCGCTCCCTCATCCGCGAACAGGTGGAAATGGGAGTGGCCGTGCGCATGGCCGTGCTCGACACCCTCGCCCGGAAGCTGCCCAATGCGTGACGGCCGCCTCATTTCCCGCGATCCGCGCCCGCTGCTGCTCGCCAACGCGCGGGTCATCGACCCGTCCCGCGGCTCGGATTTCCACGGCGATGTCTATCTCGCCGATGGCGTCATCAAGGATGCCGGCTTCGGCATCGCCGCTTCGGGCGTGCCCGACGGCGCCGAGGTGGTGGACTGCAAGGGCGCGGTGGTCGCGCCCGGCCTCGTGGACATGTGCGCCTTCGTGGGCGAGCCCGGTGCCGAGCACCGCGAGACGCTAGCCTCCGCCAGCCACGCGGCGGCGGCCGGCGGCGTCACCACCATCATCTGCCAGCCCAACACCGATCCGGTGGTGGACGACCCGGCCATCGTCGACTTCATCCTGCGCCGGGCGCGGGACACGGCGGTGGTGCGGGTGCACCCCATGGCGGCCATCACCAAGGGCCTGAATGGCGAGGAGATGACCGAGATCGGCCTGCTCCAGGCCGCCGGCGCCGTCGCCTTCACCGATGGCCACCGTTCCGTGGCCAGCGCCCAGGTGCTGCGCCGGACCCTGACCTACGCCCGCGATTTCGACGCCCTGCTGGTGCACCACACCGAGGATGCGAGCATGTCGCAGGGGGCCATGAACGAGGGCGCCTTCGCCGCCCGCCTCGGCCTCTCCGGCAATCCCAAGGCCGCCGAGACCATCGTGCTGGAGCGCGACGTGCGGCTCGTGGCTGGAGCGCGCGGGCGCTACCACGCGGCGGCGCTCACCTGCGCCGAATCCCTTGCCGTGCTGGAGCGCGCCAAGGAATCCGGACTTCCGGTGACGGCGTCGGCCACCATCAACCATCTCTCCTTCAACGAGCTGGATATCGGTGCCTACCGCACCTATTTCCGCCTCGCCCCGCCGCTGCGCGCGGAGGAGGACCGCCAGGCGCTGATCCGCGCCATCGCCTCTGGCCTCATCGACGTGGTGGTCTCCGACCATCTGCCGCAGGACGTGGAAGGCAAGCGCCTGCCGTTCTCCGAGGCCGAGCCCGGCGCCATCGGCCTTGAAACCCTGCTGTCCGCCGCCTTGCGCCTCGTGCATGCGGACCAGGTGGACCTGGTGACCCTGCTGGCAGCCCTCTCCACCCGCCCGGCGGCGATCCTCGGCCTCGATGCCGGCACGCTGCGCCCCGGCGCGCCGGCGGACGTGATCGTGTTCGACCCCGGCATGCCCTATGTGCTGGAACCGTCCATGCTCAAGTCGCGCTGCCGCAACACCCCGTTCGACGAAGCCCGGCTCGACGGTCGCGTGGTACGCACCATCGTTGCCGGGGCGACCGTGTACGAATACGTTTGATGGGCTCACGCAGCGTCGCGGGTTCCGACTCGCGACGGTGCCCGGGCGCTCTGCTTCGGCGCGCCGTGGTCACGCTTACCGGTTTCCGCTGCGCGCGAAAGTGCTCTTGCTCCATGGTCCGCCTCCGAGGTCTTCATGCCTGATGCCCCGTCGTCCGCCCCGGTGCTGCTCCTGGCGCTGGCGCTGGGCTACCTGCTCGGCTCGATCCCGTTCGGGCTGCTGCTCACCCGCCTCGCCGGCACCCGCGACATCCGCTCCATCGGCTCCGGCAATATCGGCGCCACCAACGTGCTGCGCACCGGCCGCAAGGACCTCGCCGCCGCGACGCTGCTGCTCGATGCCCTGAAGGGCACGGCAGCCGTGGTGATCGCCAGCCACTTCCTCGGGGCGCCGGCCGCCATGGCAGCGGCCTTCGGCGCCTTTCTCGGCCATATCGCCCCGGTGTGGCTGCGCTTTCAGGGCGGCAAGGGCGTCGCCACCTTCCTGGGGGTCACGCTGGGCCTGGCCTGGCCGGTGGCGCTGGTGTTCGCGGTGGTGTGGCTGGCAACGGCCTATTTCACCCGCTATTCCTCGCTGGCCGCCCTCACCGCCTCGGTAGCCACCGTCGCGGCCTCCGCCGCCATCGTCAACGACCGGCTGGCGCTGCTGCTGGCGCTTCTCGCCATCCTGCTGTGGATCAAGCACCACGCCAACATCCGCCGCCTCCTCGACGGGAGCGAGGGCAAGATCGGCGCGAAGGGCTAGGGCGCCGCATGGCACGGGGCAAGAAATCGGTTTGCCCCGGACCGGGCGAACTGCTCTCGCCGGCGCAGCGGCTCGACTGGCTGCGCCTCATCCGCACCGAGAATGTGGGGCCGCGCACCTTCCGTGCCCTCATCAACCAGTTCG
This sequence comes from Xanthobacter oligotrophicus, assembly GCF_008364685.1. Classification (GTDB taxonomy): domain Bacteria; phylum Pseudomonadota; class Alphaproteobacteria; order Rhizobiales; family Xanthobacteraceae; genus Xanthobacter; species Xanthobacter oligotrophicus. The sequence goes on along the minus strand of NZ_VTTL01000011.1, from coordinate 130,289 downwards.
GCGGCGCCGCCGCGGCACTGGAGGCCCTGCCGACGCTGGCCCGCCGCGGCGGCCGGCTGCTGCCGCCTCGCATGCCCGACATGGCCGAAGCCGAGGCCGAAGTCGCCGCCCTCGCCCGCCTCGGCGCGCGGCTGGTGGCCACCGGCGAGGCCGACTACCCAATCGCCCTGCGCCAGCTCGACGATGCCCCGCCGCTGATCTGCGTGAGGGGACGCGGCGAGGTGCTGCAACGCCCCATGGTGGCCATCGTGGGTGCCCGCAACGCCTCCGCCGCCGGCCGCTCCTTCGCCGCACGGCTGGCGCGGGATCTGGCGGGCGCCGGCTGGGTGGTGGTCTCGGGCCTTGCCCGCGGCATCGATGCAGCGGCCCATGAGGCGAGCCTCGATGGCGGCACAGTGGGTGTGTTCGCAGGCGGCCTCGCCCGCCCCTATCCGCCGGAGAACCTGGGCCTGATCGAGAAAGTCGCGGCGACCGGCGCCATCGTCTCGGAAATGCCGGTCAACTGGGAACCGCGGGCGCGCGATTTCCCGCGCCGCAACCGGCTGGTGTCGGGCATGGCGCTGGGCGTGGTGGTGGTGGAGGCAGCCGAGCGCTCGGGCTCGCTGATCACGGCGCGCCTCGCCGGCGAGCAAGGCCGCGAGGTGTTCGCCGTTCCGGGCTCCCCCCTCGATCCCCGAGCCGGTGGCACCAACCGCCTGCTGAAGCAGGGGGCCACCCTCGTCACCGAGGCCGCCGATGTCATCGCCGTCCTCACCCCCATGGCCGGGCGGCAGGGTCCGGATGCCATCGAGGCGGAAGGCCCGACCATGGAGCCGGCCATGCCGGAGGAGGATGCCCGCGCGCGCATCGTCGGCTTGCTCGGGCCGGTCCCGACGCTCATCGACGATCTGGTGCGCCTGTCCGGCTGCAGCGTGGCGGAGGTGCAGATCGTGCTTCTGGAACTCGATCTCGCCGGCCGGCTGGACCGGCCCGGCACAGGGCGCGTGGCGCTCAAATAGCACGCGCGCACGCGGGCGGGATCAGGTCCTGCCGTCCCGGCGCGGCAGGCCGCCTTCGGAGCCCGCGAGCGGATCGTCGGCCAGGCTCTTGGCCTCGAGCCGCGCCATTTCGAGAATATAGGCAAGGGTGGTGAGCCCGTAGTTCTCCGCCAGACGGGCCAATTCCGTGGTGATGGTCGCAATGTAGGCGGCCGTAGAGGCGGGGTCGCCCCGTGGGCGAGAGGAGGACACGTCGGTCATGGCCCGTCCATCGGCAAAACTGATAGCCCTTCACGTCTTATAGATTGAGATGCATATTAAAACATACCTTAGGTTGTAAGTTCGCCGGATGTGGCCACCGCCTGGAGGCGGGGGCAGAATTTGACACGCGCCGATCCGCTCCCCATGTTGCGGCCGCTTCCCGGTGTCGCGATCCGGCCGGCGGGGGTTCAGGATCGCGTTGCGGAAGCCGGCAGTCCCACGGCGGAATACGATGCGCGCACGCGGATCGTTTCGCCGGCGAAGCCATTCCAATTGAGGCCGCGCATTGGGGCGGCGGCCCTATGAAAGACACGGTCCGTCATGCAGGTCGTCATCGTCGAATCGCCCGCGAAGGCGAAGACGATCAACAAATATCTCGGTCCCGGCTACGAGGTGATCGCCTCCTACGGCCACGTGCGCGACCTGCCCTCCAAGGATGGCTCCGTCGACCCGGATGCGGATTTCCGCATGCTGTGGGAGGTGGACCCCAAGGCGCAGAAGCGGCTGAACGAGATCGCCACCGCCGTGAAGGGGGCCGACGGCCTCATCCTCGCCACCGACCCGGATCGCGAGGGCGAGGCCATTTCCTGGCACGTACTGGAGGTGCTGAAGCAGAAGAAGGCGCTCAAGGGCCAGAAGGTCGAGCGCGTCGTCTTCAACGCCATCACCAAGCAGGCCGTTCTGGACGCCATGAAGGCGCCCCGCGCCATCGACGTGGCGCTGGTGGATGCCTACCTCGCCCGCCGCGCCCTCGACTATCTCGTGGGCTTCACGCTCTCCCCGGTGCTGTGGCGCAAGCTCCCCGGCGCCCGCTCGGCCGGCCGCGTGCAGTCGGTGGCGCTGCGCCTCGTCTGCGACCGCGAGCGTGAGATCGAGACCTTCGTCCAGAAGGAATACTGGTCCATCGTCGCCAAGCTCGCGACGCCCCGCGCCGAGGAGTTCGAGGCCCGCCTGTCGGGCGCGGACGGCAAGAAGATCACCCGCCTCTCCGTGGGCACGGCCGAGGAGGCGAAGGCCTTCCGCGCGGCGCTGGAGGCGGCCGATTTCCGCGTGCGCTCGGTGGAGGCGAAGCCCATGCGGCGCCATCCGCAGCCGCCCTTCACCACCTCCACCCTGCAGCAGGAGGCGAGCCGCAAGCTGGGCCTCGCCCCCGCCCGCACCATGCAGATCGCCCAGCGCCTCTACGAAGGCGTGGACGTGGGCGGTGAAACGGTGGGCCTCATCACCTATATGCGAACCGACGGCGTGGACATGGCGCCCGAGGCGGTGGCCGCCACCCGCAGCGCCATCGGCAAGCAGTTCGGCCCCAAATATCTGCCCGGCGTGCCGCGCAAATACACCACCAAGGCCAAGAACGCCCAGGAGGCCCACGAGGCCATCCGCCCCACCGATCCCTCCCGGCACCCCCGCGAGGCGGCGCGCCATCTCGATGCCGAGCAGGCCAAGCTCTACGAGCTGATCTGGATCCGCACCGTGGCGAGCCAGATGGAATCGGCGGAGCTGGAGCGCACCACCGCCGACATCGAGGCGAAAGCCGGGGCGCGCACCCTCGACCTGACCGCCACCGGCACCGTGGTGAAGTTCGACGGCTTCCTCACCCTCTACCGCGAGGGCAAGGACGACGAGGACGACGACGAGGAGAGCCGCCGCCTGCCGGCCATGAGCGCCAACGAAAAGCTCGACCGGCGCGATATCCTCACCACCCAGCATTTCACCGAGCCGCCGCCGCGCTATTCGGAAGCCTCCCTGGTGAAGCGCATGGAGGAGCTGGGCATCGGCCGGCCCTCCACCTATGCCGCCGTGCTCGCCGTGCTGCGCGACCGCGAATATGTGAAGCTCGAGAAGAAGCGCCTCGTGCCAGAGGATAAGGGCCGGCTCGTCACTGCCTTCCTGGAAAGCTTCTTCAAGCGCTACGTGGAATACGACTTCACCGCCGATCTCGAAGAGAAGCTGGACGAGGTCTCCGCCGCCGAGCTCGACTGGAAGGACGTGCTGCGCGCCTTCTGGCAGGACTTCCACACCGCCGTGGAGGCCACCAAGGACCTGCGCGTCTCCCAGGTGCTCGACGCCCTGGACGAGATGCTCACCGCCCACATCTTCCCGCCCACCCAGGACGGCACCGACCCGCGCCTGTGCCCCACCTGCGGCAACGGGCGGCTGTCGCTGAAGATGGGCAAGTTCGGCGCCTTCATCGGCTGCTCCAACTATCCCGAGTGCCGCCACACCCGCCCCCTCACCGGCGACGGTGCCCCCGAGGGCGACGGCAAGCGCGAGCTGGGCATCGATCCGGAGAGCGGCGAGGAAGTGACCATCCGCGCCGGGCGCTTCGGCACCTATCTCCAGCTCGGCGAGGGCAAGGACGGGGAGAAACCCAAGCGCTCCTCCCTGCCCAAGGGCCTCGCCCCGGCGGACGTGGACCTGGAAACCGCACTGAAGCTGCTGGCCCTGCCGCGCGAGGTGGGCAAGCACCCGGAGGACGGCGAGCCGATCCTCGCCGGCATCGGGCGCTATGGCCCCTATGTGCAGCACGGGCGCACCTACGCCAACATCGAGGACGGCGACGACATTCTCGCCGTCGGCCTCAACCGGGCGGTGGTGCTGATCGCCGAGAAGCAGTCCAAGGGCCGGGGCGGGCGCGGGGCGGCGACGCCGGGGCGCACGCTGGGCGATCATCCCACCCACGGCGGGCCGATCACGGTGCGGCCGGGCCGGTTCGGGCCTTATGTGAACCACGGCAAGGTCAACGCCACCCTGCCCAAGTCCGTGGACCCGGAGGCCCTCACCCTCGCCGAGGCGGTGACGCTCATCGACGCCAAGGCGGCCCTGTCGCCCAGCAAGGCGAAGGCGCCCCGCAAGGCGGCCTCCAAGTCGGCCGATTCAGGTGACGATGCCCCGGCCAGGACAGCGGCCAAGACAGCGACGAAGACGGCGGCAAAGAAGCCGGCGGCGAAATCCGCTGCCAAGAAGCCCGCCGCGAAGAAGACGACGAAGAGTGCCAGCAAGGGGCCGAAGGCAGCCGAATAGGCCGCGCCCGAATAGGCCGCGCATCTGGCGGCGTCATAAACGGAAAGGGCGAGCGCACCGGGCTCCGGCGCGCTCGCCCTTTCTTCTCATCAGGCAGAAGGCCGTTGAGGCCTCCGCCTGGCTACCGAACAGTCAGGCCGCAGCCGGCTCAGGCTTGCCCTCGGGCGCATCCTCGGGATTCTCCCCGCGCCCCTTCGGGATCTCCATGTCCTCCGACACAGGCGCCGCAGGGTCCGCCGCCACCTGACGGTGGGCGAGATCATGGATGAAGCCCAGCTTCGCGATCACGCCGGGGCCGAGGATGAACGGATAGGCATCCGACATGCCGAGGCAGCGATTGAGATTGTTGAGCGCGAAGGCGATGGGCAGCCAGGAATCCACCATCTGCTGCACCGGGCAGGCCTGGTAGGGGTTGAAATCCACCTGGGCGTCCAGTTCCCCCGTGTTGTCGAGGCCTGGATGCACCTCCACGCCGAACGCCGCCGCCATCTCCAGCGTGTCCACGATGTGGATGTAATGCTTGAAGGTCTCTGCGAAGTCTTCCCACGGATGCGCGGTAGCGTAGGCCGAGACATAATTCATCTGCCAGTCGGCTGGCGGGGTGGAGCTGTAATAGATCTTCAGAGCCTCCCCGTAATCGGCGGTCTCATCTCCGAATACGGCGCGGAAGGCGTTGAGCCGGCCGGCATCGCGCACCAGGCGGTTCCAGTAATAATGGCCCACCTCGTGGCGGAAATGCCCGAGCACGGTGCGGTAGAGCTCGCCCAGCTCGTTCTTGCGCTGCTCGCGCTCGGCATCGTCGGCCTCGACGAGGGCGATGGTGATCAGGCCCTCGTCGTGCCCGGTCATCACGTTGGGGGCCTGGGTGTCGGGCATGTCGGCGAGGAAGTCGAAGCACAGCCCGCCCTCGCGGTCCTTGTTGCTCTCCAGCGGCAGGTTGAGGCGCAGCAACGAATAGACCAGCCGGTGCTTGGCCACTTCCATCCTGCGCCATTTGCGCAGGTTTTCCGGCACCGTCAGGTCCGGCACGGTGCGGTTGTGGCGGCAGGCGAGGCAATATTCCTCTTCCTGGTCCGCCGGCATCAGCCAGTTGCAGGCGTCGTGGGCCGCATTTGCGCAGAACTTGTAACGCGCCTCGACATGGCCGACCGAGCGATAGGCATCCCCATCCGCCTCGAGGGGGGTGATCTCGTTGGCCTCGGGGATATAGCCGAGTTCGTGGCCGCACTTTTCGCAGCGGCGGTTCTCAAAATAGAGAAGCTGGTCGCAGACGGCGCAGCGGAACAAACGCATCTTCATCTCCCAGGGGCGGTCGCGGTGCTTCGGGCACGCATTCTGTGCGGCCGGCGCCCTGAGAACCCCCTGAGGCATGGGAGGTTCCCATTCCGCACCGGCGGCGCGTCAATTTCTCACGTCCTACGCTTAAGTCCATGGCCGTCTGGGGCCGGCCGGGACAAGTCCCCCGGTTGTTACCATCGCACGGCCGCAGGCGTGACGGCGGCCGCCGCGCGGGGCAAGATCAGCCCATGAGCACAACCCACCTCTTCACCATCGGCTACGAGCAGAGCACCCCCTCCGCCTTCCAGGCGGCGCTGGACGACGCCAAGGTGGACCTTCTGGTGGACGTGCGGGCGGTCGCGGCCTCCCGCCGGCCCGGCTTTTCCAAGACGGCACTGGCGGCTGGCATCGCCGAGCAAGGCGTCGCCTATGTGCATCTGCGGGCGCTGGGCACGCCCAAGGAAGGCCGACTCGCGGCGCGTGGCGGCGACCACGACGCCCTCATGCGCATCTATGACGCCCACCTCGCCACCGCCCCGGCGCAGGCGGCGCTGGAGGAACTGGCCTCCCTCGCCCAAGGCCGGCGCATCTGCCTGCTGTGCTATGAGCGACACGTGGAGGGCTGCCACCGCCTGCGGCTGGCGCAATGGATGTGCGAGCGCCTGGACATCGGCGCCACCCACCTCATACCGGCTCCGTTCTGACCGCTTTCTCCTCGTCCGCCGCCGCCCGCGCCTGGGCAAGGAGCTGGGGCGTGTCCACGTCGAGGAAGGCGCCGGCGCCGGCGATGGCCACTTCCGCCACCACATCCTGATTGGCGGCAAGGATGTGCCGGGCGCCCACGTCGCCCTCCAGCGCGCCGAGATCGGCGAAATAGCGCCGCGACCACAGCACCGGATGGCCCCGTTGCCCGTCCTCCACCGGAACGCAGATGAGCCGGCCCTCGTCGGGCGCATGGGCGGCGATCAGCCGGTCGATGACATCCGCGCCAAGGAGCGGCATGTCGCCGAGCACCACCAGCGCTCCCGCCGCCGTCTCCGGAACGGCGGAGATGCCGGCGCGCAGCGACGAGGCCATGCCGGTGGCATGATCGGCATTGTGCGCGAAGCTCACATCCAGGCCTTCGAGCGCGGCAGCGATGCGTCCGCGCTCATGCCCGGTGACCACGATGACCGGCCGTGCCATCGAGGCGAGCGCCGCCTGCACCACCCGCCGGATGACCGGCACCCCGCCCACCTCTTCCATCAGCTTGTTGATGCCCTGCCCCATGCGCGCGCTGCGCCCGGCGGCCAGGATGACGGCGGCGAAGCCCTGCCTTGCGTCGCCCTCCGCCCTGGGATGGGGCCGGACCGCGATGTCGGACAACAGCCCGCCCGCCCCGAGCCGGGCGATGTCGCGTCCCGTCACCTCAAGGCCGGCGAGGAGACGCATGAGCACGAAATCGAAGCCGTTCTCCTTCGGGCTGCGGGCGCAGCCGGGCGCGCCCAGCACCGGCATCGCGCCGAGCCGGCCGAGCATCAGCAGGTTGCCGGGATCCACCGGCATGCCGAGCCGCACCACCTCGCCCCCGGCGGCGACCACCGCCGCGGGAATCACATCGTTGCGGTCGGCGATGGCCGAGGCGCCGAAGACGATGACAAGCTCTGCCCCCTCCTGCGCCGCGCGCCCGAGGGCCTGCGCCAGCGCCGCCGTGTCGTGGGCTACAGTGTCGGCGGAAACCATCTGCGCCCCGGTGGGCGCAAGGCGCGCGCGGGTGACGGCCAGGGTCTTCGCCACCACCTTGTCGGCAAAGCCTGGCAACAGGGTGGAGATAACCGCCACGCGCTTCACCCGGAACGGCGACACCGACAACAGCCCCTCCGACGCCCGCTGCGCCGCGCTGACGAGGCCCGCCGGCACCGCATAGGGGATGATCTTCACCGTCCCCACCATGTCGCCCGCCGCCACCGACGAAAAATCACGCAGGGTGGCAAGGGTGATGGCCTCGTCCACGTCGTTGAAGGCGTCGAGGGCCGCTTCCGAGACCCGCAGCACGCCGGCGGCCGCGGCGAACAGGTTGGCGCGGCCGGTGAAGGCGGCATCTGCCCGCACGTGGGGGCCGGCCACCGCTTCCGCCAAAAGCCGGGCGGCGGCGTCTTCCGCCATGTCGCCGGGCTCCATGCGCGCTGCCACCACTTCGCGGAAGCCGGCGGCTTTGAGCCGTGCGATCTCGGCCGGGCCGAGCCGCGTGCCCTTCTTGAGGGCGCCGCCGTCGAGCCGCACCGAATGGGCGGCGATGGCACCCTCGGCCTCGGACAGGGGCAGGGAGCCGAACTTCACGCCGCAACTCCTTCCGCATGCGCCGTGCCAGAGCGCAGGGCCCGGATCACCTCGGCGAGCACCGCCACGGCGATCTCCGCGGGGCTGGCGGCGCCGATGTCGATGCCGATGGGCGCGTGGATGCGGCCGATAACGTCGGGCGACAGTCCCGCGGCCTGAAGCCGCTCCACCCGTCGGGCGTGGGTGCGGCGCGAGCCCAGCACCCCCACGTAGAAGCAGCCTGCCTTTAGCCCGGCAACGAGGGCCGGCTCGTCCACCTTCGGGTCGTGGGTCAAGGCGACAAGGGCGGTGAAAGGATCGAGGCCATAGGCCGGCAGGGCCACTTCCGGCCATTCCGCGATCACCGGCACGTCGCCGAAGCGCTCGGGCGTGGCGAAGGCGGTGCGCGGGTCGATGATGGTCAGGTCGAAACCGGCCAGGCGCGCCATGGGCGCCAGCGCCTGGGAGATATGCACCGCGCCGATCACCAGCATGCGCGGCGGTGGTACTTCCACGGCGATGAAGGCCCGCTTTGCCCCCTCCCCCACCAGGCGGCTGCGCCGGACGGCGAGCGCTTCACGGATGGCGCCGGCGAGCAGGTCGGCGTCCACATGGTCACGCGCCACCAGACGCTGGGCGCCGCTCTCCAGCTCCGTCACCACCACGCAGGCCCGGCGCGCGGCGCGTTCCGCGTTGAGGGCCGCCAGAAGGTCGAGGCGCATGAGTGGGCATCCTCCCTGAGGGAACGGCCGGCCGGGCCGGCTGCATCATCTTCCCCGATGAATATAACGCCGGACGCGCCACGTCATCGGCGACCTTCTCAATCCACACGCTCGACAAAGACCGCGATCTTGCCGCCGCAGGACAGGCCTACCTTCCAGGCGGCCTCATCCGCCACGCCGAATTCAAGGGTCCGCGGCACGCCGGAGGCGATCACATCCGCAGCCTCGCCCACCACCGCGCCCTCCACGCAACCGCCGGAAACCGAGCCCAGGAAATTGCCGTCGGCATCGATCACGAGCCGGCTACCCACCGGGCGGGGGGCCGAGCCCCAGGTTTCCAGCACGGTCGCCAGCGCGACGCCCCGCCCCTCGCGGCGCCAGCGCTCGGCGGCCGCCAGAACGTCGCTTTCGGTCACGTCCATGGCATCGCTCATCGGCATCGCTCCTTCCGGCGGGGCTCGTGAATTGGCAAGGCCAGACGCATCCCATATAGGTGCCCGAACGCCCATGCCAAACCTTCTGCTGCCAAACCTTCTGCCTCTGCCCGCCCGCGATCAAGGCACCCTGCGCTCGGGCGGCGACCTCGTCGCCGCCGGCCTTGCCGATGCACGCGACCGTGAGGCGCTGGCCCGCGTGGCCGAACGCTATGCAGTGGCGGTGACGCCGACACTCGCCGACGCTATCGACCGCGCCGACCCCACCGACCCCATCGCCCGCCAGTTCGTTCCCCATCCCGCCGAGCTGGAGGTGCGGCCGGAGGAGCTGGCCGACCCCATCGGCGATGATGCCCACAGCCCGGTGCCGGGCATCGTCCACCGCTATCCCGACAGGGCACTGCTGAAGATCGTGGGCGTGTGCGCCGTCTATTGCCGCTTCTGCTTCCGCCGCGAGATGGTGGGGCCGGGCGCGGCCGCCGCCCTGTCGCCCGAAGCGCTGGAGCGGGCCTTTGCCTACCTGGCCGCTCATCCCGAGATCTGGGAGGTGATCCTCACCGGCGGCGACCCCTTCATGCTCTCCCCCCGCCGCATGGGCGAGGTGATGGCGCGCCTTGCCGCCATTCCCCATGTGAAGATCGTCCGCTTCCACACCCGCGTGCCCATCGCCGCGCCGGAGCGGGTGTCGGATGCCTTGGTCGCCGCGCTCAAGGCGCCGGGCCTCACCTCCTACGTGGCGGTGCATGTGAACCATGCCCGCGAGCTGACGCCTGATGCCCGCTCCGCCCTCGCCCGCATGGCCGATGCTGGCATTCCGCTCCTGGCCCAGTCGGTGCTGCTGCGGGGGGTGAACGATGATGCGGACACCCTCGCCGCCCTGTTCCGCAGCCTGGTGGAATGCCGGGTGAAGCCCTATTACCTCCATCATCCCGACCTTGCCCCCGGTACCGCCCATTTCCGGCTCGACATCGCGCGGGGACAAGAGCTGATGCGCGCCCTGCGCGGGCGGCTCTCGGGCATCGCGCTGCCCACCTATGTGCTCGATATTCCCGGCGGCGCCGGCAAGGTGCCGCTGACCCCGGGCCACCTTGCGCCCGCCGGTACGCGCCTCGCGGTCTCCGACAATTGCGGCGGCGTCCATCTCTATCCGCCGGAGGGGTGATGGCGGCGTCCGCCCGTGCTATCGCACAGGGCAAATAAGGGAGGACGCCATGGGGGAGATGCGCCGGATTGCACAGCCGGGGCCGGCGCCGCAGGAGCGCATCGAGAGTGCCGTGGGCCGGCTGCAGGTGCTCGACTTCACGCTGGAACCGGGCCTCACCCTCAATGCCGCCATCACCGGGCCGCTCATCGCGGCGGGCATGGGCGCGGCGCAGGTGGAAATCTCCGGCGGCGGCTTCGGCCCCTTCACCTATGTGATGCCGGCCGCGTCCTCCGACGCCACCCACGCTGCCTGGTACAGCGCGCCCTTTACCCCCGCGGGCGAGACGCGCCTTGATCGCGGCAACGTCACCTTCGGGCGCAAGGAGGGGGCGCCCTTCATCCATTGCCACGCCTTCTGGATCGAGCCGGACGGCAGCCGCCACGGCGGCCACATCATGCCCCACGAGACGGTGGTGGCCGCCCCCATCCGCGCCCGCGCCTATGGTGCCGCCGAGGTGGAGACCACCGCCGATTTCGATGGCGAAACCAACTTCCCCCTCTTCACCCCTCATTTAACCCCCAATGCCCGCATCGCGCCGGCGGACGGCGGCCCGCGTATCGCCTTCGCGCGTATCCGGCCGAACGTGGAGATCGGCGCGGCGGTGGAGGAATTGTGCCGCCGCCACGGCTTTGCCGCCGGACGGCTGCGCGGCGGGGTGGGCAGCCTCATCGGCGCCCGCTTTGTCGATGCTGCGCCGGTGGACGACTACGCCACCGAGGTGTTCGTGACCTCAGGCACCGTGACGCCGGATGCCTCCGGCGCGTTGGCGGCGCAGATCGACCTCGCCCTCGTCAGCCTCACCGGCGCCATGGCCGAGGGCCGGCTGGTGCGGGGCGCCAATCCGGTGCTCATCACCTTCGAGCTGGCGGTGGAGGAGATCCCCACCGCCTGAGCGCCCCTTCAAGAGGCCGTCGAGGACGCCTGCCGGTGCTGCGGCACGGCGTCGGGCACGAGGTCGTCGTTGTCCTCGGCGAGGACGGCGGGCTCGGTCTCCTCCGCCTCCAGCGCTCCGCTGCGACCGGCGATGATGCCGACGATGACCAGCTGGAGGAAGTGGTAGAGCATGATCGGGGTGATGATCAGCGACAGGTCCGGGTACCCGTTGAACATCACCTGCGCCATGGGCAGCCCGGTGGCGAGCGACTTCTTCGAGGCGCAGAACACCACCGCGATGGTGTCCGCCCGCGAGAATCCCGATGCGCGGCAGGCGACCCCGATCAGCAAGTAGACCACGGTGAACAGCACCAGCACCCCGGCCACGATCTCCAGCAGCAGGACCGGGCTCTGGCCCTTCCACACGCCGGCGGCCACGCTGTCGCAGAACGAATTGTAGACGATAGCGAGGATCACCGCCCGGTCGGCGATGCGCACCACCTGGCGATGGCGCTCCACCAGCTTCAGCAGCAGCGGCCGCGCCGCCTGCCCCACCGCCAGCGGCAGGATCACCAGGATGATCAGCTTGAGGATCACCGGCCCCAGATTCATGCCCCCGCCCACCGTGTGCAGGTACCAGGCCATGAGCACGGGCGTCGCGAACACGCCGATGAGGCTGGAGATGGAGGCGTTGAAGATGGCCACCGGCACGTTGCCCCGCGCCAGCGAGGTCATGGCCACCGATGAAGAGACTGTAGACGGCAAGGCGGCGAGGAAGAAGAATCCCGTCGCCACGGCCTCGGGCAGGCAGTCGCCCATCAGGGCCAGCACCACCATCACCACCGCGGGAAACAGCAGGAAAGTGCCGAGCTGCACCACAAGGTGCAATTCCCAGCGGGCGGCGCTTTCCAGCAGCCGCTTCGGCGACAGCGAAATGCCGTAGAGGAAGAAGATCACCGCGACGCCCCAGCTCGCGGCCTTGTCGGCATGGAGCACGCCGCCCGTGACGCCGGGCTGCGGCCAGACGAGGGCCAGGGAGACGGTGAGGGCGAGGGCGACGACGAACGGATCGAGCTTCAGTCGTGACAACATGGGCAGAACGGCAAGGCGTGAGAGAGGCGTGAGACCTGCCCTTCCGCGACCGTTCCCTGCCCCGTCGCCCATCCGGGCGCCTGAGGCCCCCTTACGTGCGCTTATGCGCCAAGCTCATCCCGCCTGAAACGGTCTGCGCCAGCCTTCGCCGATCTTCATGTCGACAATATACCCAGACTGCGACCTGTGACCCGCCGGGTCAACCGGCTGCGGCGGTAAATATGTGGTCAGGGGCGCGACACGACGTGCCAGGCCGCACCCGCATGGAATAGGCCGCGCCGGCCCTATTCGATTTGCGCAACAAAAAGGCCCGCGCGAGGGCGGGCCTTCCTGTCAGCAGGGTGAATGTGTCAAAGCTGGGTGTAGGCGCCGTCCTTCCAGACGTAGACCACATAGTCGAGCTTGGTGATGTCGCCCTTCTTGTCGAAGGAGAGCGGGCCGAGCACGGTATTGAAGGTCTTGCCGGAGTGGATCTCGGCGGCCACCTTCTTGGGGTCGAGGGATTTGGCCGCCTCGGCCGCCTGCTTCATCACCTGCACCGCGGCGTAGGAATAAAGCACGTAGCCTTCCGGATCGACGCCCTTGGCCTTGAATGCGGCCACGATGTCCTTGGCCGCCGGGTTGTTGCGCGGATCGGGGCCGAAGGTCATCAGCGTGCCTTCGGCGCCGGGGCCGGCGATGGTCCAGTATTCCTTGTCGGTGATGCCGTCGCCGGAGAACAGCACGGTCTTCATGCCCTGGTCGCGCATCTGGCGCACCAGCAGGCCGGCCTCAGGATGCAGGCCGCCGTAGTAGAGCAGGTCGACGCCATTGGCCTTCAGCTTGGACACGAGGGCCGAATAGTCCTTCTCGCCGGGATTGATGCCCTCATAGAGGACTTCCTTCACGCCGCCCTTGTTGATGGTCTTCTGCGTCTCGTCCGCCAGACCCTTGCCGTAGGGGGTCTTGTCGTGGACGATGGCGACCTTCTTGCCCTTGAAGTTCTTGACGATATAGGCGCCGGCCACCGCGCCCTGCTGGTCGTCACGGCCGCAGGTGCGGAACGTGTTCCACATCTTGCGCTCGGTGAAGGTCGGGTTGGTGGAGGCGGGGCTGATCTGGAGGACGCCAGCTTCCTCATAATCCTGCGAGGTCGGGATCGACACGCCGGAGTTGAAGTGGCCCACTACGAATTTCACGCCATCGGAGATGAACTTGTTGGCCGCCGACTTGCCCTGCTCGGGCTTGCCGCCGTCGTCGCCGACCGAGAGCTGGATCTTCTGGCCGAGGATGCCGCCGGCGGCATTGATATCGGCCACGGCCTGCTCGGCGCCGGTCTTCAGCTGGGCGCCGAAGGCGGCATTCGAGCCGGTCATGGGACCGCCGACGCCCATCTTCACCTGCGCCTGGGCCTGGGCCTGGGCCGCAAGCAGAAGGCTGGCGCCCAGAGCGAGCGACGCCATCAAGAGCTTCTTCATCAGGTCTCTCCCTTTCGTCCGGGAGCGGAACACCGGTCCGCCTCCCAGTGAAACTCCGCGGCGCATTGTGCCGCAATTCGCCGGCCTGTCGATGCCGCGCGCGGCACCTCGCGCCGGTTTCAACCGAAGGTTTTGGGCCGCCAGGCGAGCTTGCCCGCCGGCTCGTACATCCAGCCGTACTGCACGGTCATTTGCCGCTTGCGGTGGGCACGGAAGCCCAAGGTCGCGATGGCCGTGAGCAGCACGAACTCCACCGCGAACGGCTCGATCGAGAACAGCTCGTCCTCGAACAGGGCGAAGTGGCAGAAGCGCACCGCGCCGGCCAGCAGCAGGCAGTAGAACACGAGCTGCAGAAAGGGCGCCCAGCCGTGCGCCACCGCCTTGCCGGTCCGCCAGGCGGCGGCGCCACCGAGGAACAAGGTCACCAGCAGGAAATCGCCGAGCGAGGCGCCGATCAACTCCTGCGGCCAGAGGGCGATCAGCACCACCAGCACGGCGATCACCGCCAGCGGGCCGATGAGCAGGGGGGATGAGGCGCGCCCCGGATCCGCTTTCGACGCCATCAGCGGCCTCCCTCCAGATAGGCGGCGCGCACCTCGGGCCGGGCCAGCAGCTCCGCTCCCGTGCCCGACATGGTGACGCGCCCGTTGACCATCACATAGCCGCGGTGGGCCAGCTTGAGGGCGTGGTAGGCGTTCTGTTCCACCAGGAACACGGTGAGCCCCTCGGTCTCGTTCAAGAGCTTGATGGCGTCGAAGATCTGCTTCACCACCAGCGGCGCGAGGCCCAGCGACGGCTCGTCCAGCAGCAGCAGGCGCGGCCGGCTCATGAGCGCGCGGGCGATGGAGAGCATCTGCTGCTCGCCGCCCGACAGGGTGCCGCCGCGCTGGTCGATGCGCTCCTTCAGGCGCGGGAACATCTCGAACATGCGGTCCAGATCCTGCGCGAAATGGGCATTGCCGGTGACGGCGGCGCCCATCTGCAGGTTCTCGTAGACGCTCATACGCGGGAAGATGCGCCGCCCCTCGGGGGACTGGGCGATGTTGAGCCGCATGATCTCGTGGGTGGGCAGGCCGGTGATGTCGCGCCCGGCGAAGACGATGCGGCCGTCCCGCGCCCGCGGGCTGCCGCAGATGGTCATCATCAGCGTGGACTTGCCGGCCCCGTTGGCGCCGATAAGGGTAACGATCTCCCCCTCGTTCACCGCGATGTCCACGCCCTTCAGCGCGATGATTTTGCCGTAATAGGCGGTGACGCCGCTGACCGAAAGCAGCGGCGTGCCTTTCGGTGCCGGCTGGGTCGCCACGGCCCCAGGGGCGAGGGTCTGGGTCGTCATGCGCCCACCTGCGCTTCCACCACGGCCGCCTCTTCCTCCTCGACGCCGAGGTAGGAGGCGATGACCTTGGGATCGGTGCGGACCTCCTGGGGCGTGCCGTCGGCGATCTTGCAGCCATACTCCAGCACGACCACGTGGTCGGAAATCTCCATCACCACCGACATGTCGTGCTCGATGAGCAGGATGGAGGTGTCGTGGTCGCGCCGGATGGAGAGCAGCAATTCGTTGAGGGCGGCCGATTCGCGCGGGTTGAGGCCGGCGGCCGGCTCGTCGAGGCAGAGCAGCACCGGGTTGGTGCACATGGCGCGGGCGATCTCCAGCCGCCGCTGGTCGCCATAGGGCAAATCGCCGGCCGGGTCGTCGGCGCGCTCCATGAGGCCGATCTGGTTGAGCCAGTAGAGCGCCTTGTCCATGGCGCCCTTCTGCTGGCGCTTCCAGGACGGCAGGTTGAGGATCGCGGCGGGATTGAGCAGGCCGGCGCTGGTGAGCGACATGTGCTGCGCCACCAGCAGGTTTTCCAGCACGGTCATGCCGGAGAACAGGCGGATGTTCTGGAAGGTGCGGGCGACCCGCGCCCAGGACGCCACCTTGTGGTCGGGCAGCCGCTCCAAGAGATAGAGCGCGCCGGCGCCCGTGCGCCCCCAGGACAGGCCGGAAGCGGTGACGGCGTCGAGTTCCTGAGGCGTTGCCGCGCCGCCGTGGAACAGGGCGAGGCGGCCGGCGGAGGGCTTGTAGAAGCCGGTGATGCAGTTGAACACGGTGGTCTTGCCGGCGCCGTTGGGGCCGATCACCGCCGTCACCTCGCCACGGGCGGCGACGAAGGACACGTCGTTCACCGCGATGAGGCCGCCGAAGCGCATGGACAGGTGGTCCACCGCAAGGATCGGCGCCCGCGCGCCGGCCACGGGATCAAGGCTCGCCATCAGCCGTGGCCCTCCTTGACGAGGGTGGCGGACACCGCCTTGCGCTCCTTCAGGAAGATGGTGGGCAGGCGCGAGGAGACGAGCCCGCGCGGGCGCCACACCATCACCGCCACCATGGCGAAGCCGAAGATGAGCATGCGATAGAGCGAGGGATCGAAATCCGGCCCGAACAGGAAGCTGGCCTTCAGGAAGGAGAGGTTGCGCAGCATTTCCATGCCGCCGATGAGCAGGATGGCGGCGGCCGCGACCCCCATCTGCGATCCCATGCCGCCGAGTACCACGATGGCGAGGATCACCGCCGATTCCATGAAGGTGAAGCTCTCCGGCGAGACGAAGCGCACCCGCACCGCGAAGAAGGCCCCGGCGAAGCCGCCGAACATGGCGCCGGTGGCGAACGCCGTGAGCTTGGTGAGGGTGGTGTTGATGCCCAGCGAGCGGCAGGCGATCTCATCCTCGCGCAGCGCCTCCCAGGCGCGGCCCACCGGCATTTGCCGCAGCCGGATGGTGACCAGAGCGGTGAGCGCGGCCAGGGCCAGGATCACGAAATACAGGAAGATGATCCGGTGCATGGAATCGAAGTCGAGGCCGTATTTGGCCGCGAAGCCCTCGTCGGTGGCGTTGAACGGCACGCCGAAGAAGGAGATGGGCGGGATGGAGGAAATGCCCGCCCCGCCGTTGGTGAGCGACACCCAGTTGATGAGCACGAGGCGGATGATCTCGCCGAACGCCAGCGTGACGATGGCGAGATAATCGCCCCGCAGCCGCAGCACCGGGAAGCCGAGGATAACGCCCCACAAGGCGGCCAGCAGCCCGGACACCGGCAGGCACAGCCAGAACGACCAGGCGGTCCAGAACCCCTCCCCCAGATGGCCGGCGAAGAAGTCGTTCACCGGCACGCTGGTGGAGAGCAGGGCGAAGGTGTAGGCGCCCACCGCGTAGAAGGCCACGTAGCCGAGATCCAGCAGCCCGGCGAGGCCCACCACGATGTTGAGGCCCCAGCCCAGCATCACATAGGTGAGCACATAGATGCCAAGGTCCACCCAGTAGCGGCTGGGGCTCAAGCCTCCCGACAGCAGGATGGCGAGGAAGGGATAGGCGATGGCGAAGCTGAAGAAGGCCGGCTTCAGGGCCGGCGACGCCTTCTGCGCCAGGGAGGCGAAGGCGGAAGGCCCCGCGCTCACCTTCATCTTCCGGCCGCGCCGCCAGACCGTGAGGTTCAGCACCAGCCGCAGCACCGCGACGATGCCGGCGAACACGGCCACCAGACCGAAGCGATAGGTGAGGCCCAGCGGCCCGCTGCCCGACTCGGTGGCGCGGAAACCCACCAGCGGCAGCAGAAGCAGGCCCGTGAGCAGGCCGCTCACGATCGCATCCGTAAATGCGCTGCCGATGACGGAGGCCGGCCCCTGGTGCGGGGCCGGCGGCGGAAGGGACGGAGCGCCTGGCAGGCCGGGGGCCGGAAGATCGCCTTTGGGCAGGGCTTCCGGCTTCAGGTCGGCGACGGGCGGATGCGTCATCAGACCTTCTCCACTTCCGGCCGGCCCAGCAGGCCCTGAGGCAGGAAGATGAGCGTGACCACAAGGATGGAGAACGCCGCCACATCCTTGTATTCAATGGAGAAATAGGCCGACCACAGGGTCTCGATGAGGCCGATGAGCAGCCCGCCCAGAACCGCCCCCGGCAGCGAGCCGATACCGCCCAGCACGGCGGCAGTGAAGGCCTTCACGCCCGGCACGAAGCCGTCGGCGAAGTTCACCACGCCGTAATACATGAGGTACATGACCCCGGCCACGGCGGCGAGCGCGGCGCCGATGACGAAGGTGAGCGAGATGGTGCGGTCCACGTTCACGCCCAGGAGCGCCGCCATCTTGCGGTCCTGCTCGCAGGCGCGCTGGGCCCGGCCCAGCGAGGTCTTCTGCACCAGCCACCAGAAGCCGGCGAGCAGCGTCGCGGTGACCACCATGATGATGATCTGCTTGTAGGCGAGGGTGACCTCGTAGCCGTTGCGCTCCATCACCACGATCACGTCGGGTACCATGGGCGGCAGCGGCTTGTTGCGCGGGCCCTGGGCCACCTGCACGAAATTGGAGAGCAGGATGGACATGCCGATGGCCGAGATCATGGGCGCGAGGCGGAAGGAGCCCCGCAGGGGCCGGTAGGCCACCCGCTCGATGGCCCAGCTCACCAGCCCGGTGAACACCATGGCCACCACCAGCGTGATGGCGAGGATGAGAAAGATAGAGCTCATCCCCACCACGGTGGTGAGCAGCAGAACGCAGATGAGGCCGATGAAGGCGCTCACCATGAACACGTCGCCGTGGGCGAAGTTCACCATTCCGATGATGCCGAACACCATCGTGTAGCCGATGGCGATCAATCCGTAGATCGACCCGAGGGTCAATCCGTTGATGAGCTGCTGGAGGAACACTTCCATCCGCCGCTGAACCCCTCTGTCTGGTCGGCGCGCTTATTTTATCATCGTGCCCGACGATTGTGCGCTGCCTCCTTTTCCGACTCATAACCCGCCCTGCCCGTCGAGACAATTGCGCCGGGCCGGGCGCGCGCCCGTCGGCGAGGGCAGATCTGCGGAGCGAGCCGGCTTGACACGGCTTCCGCTCCTGCCGCCTCCTCCCCACCAATCAGTCCATCGCGCCGGAGGAGAGGCCATGCCCCAGACCATCACCAGAGGCTTCAAGCTGCTCCTCGAGGAAGCCAACGCCCGCGTCGAAACGCTGACGCCGCAGGTCGCCCAGCGCCGGATCGCCGAGGGGGCGCTGCTGGTGGATGTGCGCGACCCGCGCGAGCTGGAGCGCGAGGGGCGCATTCCCGGCGCATTCCACTGTCCGCGCGGCATGTTGGAATTCTGGATCGACCCCGAGAGCCCCTATTTCAAGCCGGCCTTCGGCGAGGACCGGGCCTTCATTTTCATGTGCGCGGGGGGCTGGCGCTCGGCCCTCTCGGCGGCCACGGCGCAGGACATGGGTCTGAAGCCCGTGGCCCATGTGGGCGGCGGCTTCAAGGCCTGGAAGGAAGCGGGCGGGCCAGCGGAAGGCTAATACCAAAGGCCCGTAAGCTTGGCTCATGGGCCTTTGGTCAAGCCCGCGCGGCACCCGGATCCGGCCATTGCCGGAACCGGTCTTAAGGCTCGCAGTTCGGGAACACCCGAGCTGCGGAGCGTAACCCACATGGCACCGGTCGAAGACCGGGGCCGATGGTCTAAGACGCCCTACCCTACCGTGCCGTAGACCTGATCGGCGCGCGCCTCGAACGCATCGGCGAAGCGGCGGAAGGCGGCCTCGAACATGGCGCCCATGAGCATGGCCAGCGTGCGCGACCGGAATTCGTAGGAGATGAAGAACTTCACCTCGCTCGCATCGTCGCCGCGCCCGATGAATTCCCAGCGGTTGTCGAGCCGGCTGAAGGGGCCGTCGAGATATTCCACATGGATGGTGAGGCGCGGCCGGTCCAGCGTCACCCGCGAGGTGAAGGTCTCGCGGATCAGCTTGTAGGCGACGGTCATGTCCGCCACCAGGATCTCCACGCCATCGTCGGACTTCATGCGCCTTTTCACCCGCAGCGACTGGCACAAAGGCACGAACTCGGGGTAGCGTTCCACGTCGGCCACGAGGTCGAACATGTCCCGCGCCCCGTGCCTCACCTGCCGGGCGTTGGAGAAGGATGGCACGATCAGGACCGGCCGAGACGCGCCGCCCGGGCCGCGCGCAACTTCGCGAAATCATCGCCCGCATGGTGGGACGAGCGCGTCAGCGGGCTCGCCGAGACCATCAGGAAGCCCTTGGCATAGGCCACGGTCTCATAGGCCTTGAACTCGTCCGGCGTCACGAAGCGCTCCACCTTGTGGTGCTTGCGGGTGGGCTGGAGATACTGGCCGATGGTGATGAAATCCACCTCCGCCGAGCGCAGGTCGTCCATCAGCTGGAGCACTTCGGGCCGCTCCTCGCCGAGGCCCACCATGATGCCGGACTTGGTGAAGATGGAAGCGTCGAGTTCCTTCACCTTCTGCAGCAGGCGCAGGGAGTGGAAATAGCGCGCGCCGGGCCGCACCGAGAGATACTTGGCCGGCACCGTCTCCAGATTGTGGTTGAACACGTCGGGCCTGGCCGCCACCACCACCTCAAGCGCCCCGTCCTTGCGCAGGAAGTCCGGGGTGAGGATCTCGATGGTGGTGCCGGGGCTCGCCTTGCGGATGGCGGCGATGGTGCGGGCGAAGTGCTCCGCCCCGCCGTCGGCGAGGTCGTCCCGGTCCACGGAGGTGATGACCACGTGGGAGAGGCCGAGCTTGGCCACCGCGTCGCCCACCTTCTGCGGCTCGCCCCGGTCGAGCGCTTCCGGCAGGCCGGTGCGCACGTTGCAGAAAGCGCAGGCGCGCGTGCAGGTGTCGCCCATGATCATGAAGGTGGCGTGCTTCTTCTCCCAGCACTCACCGATATTGGGGCAGCCTGCCTCCTCGCACACGGTGTGCAGGCCGTTGGCGCGCACGATCTCCGCCGTCTGCGACCAGCCGGCCGATCCCGGCGCCTTCACGCGGATCCAGTCGGGCTTGCGCAGCACCTCGGTTTCCGGGCGGTTGGCCTTTTCCGGGTGGCGCGGGCGGGCGAGGGTGTCGATGACCGTGACCATGCGTTTCGTCTCTCAACTCCCGGCAGGAAGATGCACGCCCCGCGGGGCAATGCCCTTGCCGGGCGAAGCCCGCCCCGGACAAGGCGCCGGACCGGGCATGGAATTCATTTCACCATAACGCGCGCCACCCTTGGCCGGAAGCCACGCGGCGCGCGCTGCGGCAATGCGTTTTCAGGCCGGCCGCCTGCCTGTCACCGCCCGCCAGATGGCGAGCAGCAGCACTGCCCCGCAGGTGGAGATGACGATGCGGTCGAGCATGCCGTCGCCGATGTAGTTGAGGCCGAGCGCCCCCGCCACCCAGCCGCCGAGCATGCCGCCCACAAGCCCCACCACCAGATTGGTGAGGAGCCCGCCGGAGGACTTCATGAGCTTTTCGGCAAGGAAGCCGGCAATGATGCCGACGAGGATGGAAACCAGCATGTCGTCCTCCCTCAGCGCGACCGGATCGCGCGCCAGATCCACAGCAGCAGGATGGCACCGACGATGGCCGCGATCAGCGTGCGGAAGAAGCCGAATACCGGCACGTTGAGCACCCCGGCCAGCTTGTCGCCGATGAAGGCGCCGGCGACGCCGACGAGAAGGTTCGTCAGCAGGCCGTGATTGCTCGCCGTCACCCGCTCGGCCACCCAGCCCGCAATGAGGCCGATGATGATGAGCGAGAAGAAGCCGACGCCGGGCTGGCTCAGAAACGCATAGGTCTCGTTGTTCATTGCGGCCCCCTTGCCACCTTTATCCGGCGAGGACCGCCGGCGGGTGGTGGCGGATCATGCCGCCGCCACGGCCCTTTGGCGAGAGGCGCGGGAGCAAAGTCCCGCGCCTCGTCGCCCTGCTCAGGAGTGGATGGCGCGCCCATAAGCGGACATGACGCTCTCGTGCATCATCTCCGACAGGGTCGGGTGCGGGAATACAGTGTGGATCAGGTCTTCCTCGGTGGTCTCGAGATTCATGGCCACCACGAAGCCCTGGATCAGCTCGGTCACTTCCGCGCCCACCATGTGGGCGCCCAGCAGTTCGCCGGTCTTGGCGTCGAAGATGGTCTTCACCAGGCCGTCCGGCTCGCCCAGCGCGATGGCCTTGCCGTTGCCGATGAAGGAGAAGCGACCCACCTTGATCTCGCGGCCGGCTTCCTTGGCCTTCTTCTCGGTGAGGCCCACGGAGGCGATCTGCGGCGTGCAATAGGTGCAGCCGGGGATCTTGTTCTTGTCCATGGGGTGGGTGTGGAGGCCCTTGATGGTTTCCACGCAGATCACGCCCTCGTGCTCCGCCTTGTGGGCCAGCATGGGCGGGCCGGCGATGTCGCCGATGGCATAGACGCCGGGCACGTTGGTGCGGCCATAGCCGTCGATGACCACGCAGCCGCGCTCGATCTTCACGCCGATCGCCTCAAGGCCGAGGCCTTCCACGTTGCCCACCACGCCCACGGCGGAGATCATGCGCTCCACCGTGATGTCGTGCTTGGCGCCCTTGGAATCCTCCACATGGGCGGTGATGCTGTCGGCATGCTTGGTGACGCCGGTCACCTTCGCTCCGGACAGGATCTTCATGCCCAGCTTCTCGAAGCGCTTGCGGGCGACGGCGGCGATCTCCTCGTCCTCCACGGGGAGGATCTGCGGCAGCACCTCTACCACGGTCACCTCGGTGCCCATGGTGCGATAGAAGGAGGCGAACTCGATGCCGATGGCGCCCGAGCCCATGACCAGCAGGCTCTTGGGCATCTTTTCCGGCACCATGGCGTCGAAATAGGTCCAGATCAGCTTCTTGTCGGGCTCAAGGCCGGGCAGCGCGCGCGGACGGGCGCCGGTGGCGACGATGATGTGCTTGGCGGCGTAGTCGCCGCCGCCCTTGGCGCCCTTGGGCGGATTCTGGGCGGCTTCCACCTTGATCTTGCCGGGGGCGGTGAAGGTCGCCTTGCCCCAGATCACGTCCACCTTGTTCTTGTTGAGCAGGAAGGCCACGCCGCCGGCCAGCTGGGCCGAGACCCCGCGCGAGCGCTTCACCACGGCAGCCGCATCGAAGCCGATCTTCTCGGCGGAGAGGCCATAGTCCTTGGCGTGCTCCATGTAGTGGTAGATCTCGGCCGAGCGCAGCAGCGCCTTGGTGGGGATACAGCCCCAGTTCAGGCAGATGCCGCCGAGATGGCTCTTCTCCACCACGGCCACCTTGAAGCCGAGCTGGGCGGCGCGGATGGCGGCCACGTAGCCGCCGGGCCCGCCGCCGATGACGATGATGTCGTAAGTGTCAGCCATGGAAGGTCTCCTCGCCGTGCGCCTGTCCGGCGGGTTCTGGATGGGAAGGGGATGCGGTCGTGCCGAGGCGGCCGGCGGACCGGGCCTCGGCCATGAGGGCGAGCGCCTGCTCGAACTGGGTGAGATCGCGGAACGGGTCGGCGGCCGGCGCCGGCGCCTGGATCACCGGCAGCCGGGAGGCGGCGAGCGCTTCCGCCAGCATGAGATTGTCGAAATGGCCGAAGTCCTCCACGTGCAGGCCATCGGCCAGGAGCGTGGGGGCACTACCCTCGCCGCCGGCGCGGCCGATGGTGGAATGGGCGCGGTGCTTCAGCTCACCCGGCAGGTTGGAATAGGCCGCCACCGGCTTGCCCAACGCGAAGGCGAAGCCCACCTCGAACGCGGTGCCCGGATCGGCGCTGATGCCGCGGAACGGCGTGAGATTGGCGACCAGCGCGTCGGCGGAGCGCATGAGGGCCAGATTGGCGGCGAAGATGGCGCGGCTTGCGGCCCCCGCCGCCGCATCCAGCAGCGGGTCGCCATCCAGCGGATAAAGTCCGGTAAAGCCGAAGCGGGTGCACAGCTCCACCTTGCGCCGGCCGATCTCGCGCGCGTCGTCGAGGAACACTTCGGGGCCGGCGAGGTAGAGCTTCATCAGGCTTGCCCGTCTCCATGATGGCATCGGCCCCGGTCTTCGGCCGGCGCCGGGCGGGTCCTTTTCCACGGCTCCCGGTTGGAGCCGGCCGTGCGGAGCGCCTCGTGACAAGGCGCTCCGATTTTTGTCACGCCAGTCCGGTCACTTGGACAGGAGGGCGAAGAGTTCGTCCTTGAGCCGCACGCGCTCGCGGCGCAGGGCCTCGATCTCGGCGTCGCCGGTAGGCTCCACGTCGGTCTCGGCGCGATGCACCTGGCGGTTCACCTCGTGATAAGCCTCGCTGAGCTTGGCGAAATGGGCGTCGGACAGCTTGAGCGCCTGGATCTTCTCGGCGTGGTCGGGGAAGTCGGCGGCAAGCTCGTGGGGCGTGTGGCTCATGATCTCAACCTTCCTTGGTACAACGGCGGAAAACACCGTTGCCCCGCAGCTACACCGGGTGGCCGCGGCAGGATTTGATCTGCCGCAGCCCCGGGGCGAGCCTCACGCCGGCACGCTCACACCAGCATGCATCACACCAGCATGCATCACACCAGCATGCATCACACCAGCATGCTCATGGGCTTCTCGATGAAGCCCTTGAACGCGCTGAGCAGCTCGGCGCCGAGCGCACCATCCATCACCCGGTGGTCGCAGGTCATGGTGACGGTCATCTGCATCACGGCCTTGATCTCGCCATTGCGGACCACGGCGCGCTGCTCCGAAGTGCCCACCGCGAGGATGGAGGACTGCGGCGCGTTGATGATGGCGGTGAAGTTGCGGATCCCCATCATGCCGAGGTTCGACACCGAGGTGGAGCCGCCGGAATATTCGTCCGGCTTCAGCTTCTTGGTACGGGCGCGGCCGGCGAGGTCGCGCATCTCGTTGGAGATGGTGGAGAGGGTCTTCTGCTCCGCCTTCTTCACGATGGGGGCATAAAGGCCGCCGTCGATGGCCACCGCCACGCCCACGTCCGAGTGCTTCATGCGCAGGATGCGGTCCTCGGCCCACACCGCATTGGCGGCGGGCACCTTCTGGAGCGCCAGCGCCATGGCCTTGATGATGAAGTCGTTGACCGAGACGCGATAGGTCGGCTTGCCGTCCTTGTCCTTGCCCGCGTTGGCATTCACCTGCTCGCGCAGGGACATGAGGTCGTCGAGGTCGCAGTCCACGGTGAGGAAGAAGGTGGGGGTCACCTGCTCGCTCTCGACCAGGCGGCGCGCGATGGTCTTGCGCATGCCGTCGAGCTGCACTTCCTCGTAGCTGCCGGCCTCGAACATGGCCTTGACCTGCTCGGCGCCGGGCGCGCTGGCGACAGCCGCCTTGGGGGCGGGCGCAGCGGCGGGAGCGGGAGCGGCGGCAGCGGCGGGCGCTGCGGCGGGCTTGGCACCGGGTTTGGCGCCTTCCAGGTCGCGGGCGACGATGCGGCCGTGCGGGCCGGAGCCGGCGAGGGCGGCAAGGGCGATGCCCTTGTCCTTGGCGATCCGGCGCGCGAGCGGCGAGGCGAACACGCGTCCGCCCTGGCCGTTGGCGGCGGGAGCGGCGGCAGGCGCCGGAGCCGCAGCGGCGGGCGCTGCAGCGGCAGGCGCGGAAGCTGCAGCGGTGGGAGCTGCAGCTGGCTTGGCCCCGCCGGCACCGGAGGCAGCGGCGGCGACGTCCTCGCCCTCGCCGGCGAGGACGGCGATGAGCTGGTTCACCGGCACGTCCTGGGAGCCTTCCGGCACCAGGATCTTGGCGAGGATGCCTTCGTCGATGGACTCGACTTCCATGGTGGCCTTGTCGGTCTCGATCTCGGCAAGCACGTCACCGGACTTGACGGCATCGCCTTCCTTCTTGAGCCACTTGGCGAGGTTGCCCTTCTCCATGGTGGGGGAGAGGGCCGGCATCAGGATCTCGATGGGCATTGGTCTCTCTCCTCAGCGATAGGTCACGGCGTGGACTGCCGCGATCACATCGGCGACCGTCGGCAGGGCCAGCTTCTCGAGGTTGGCGGCGTACGGCATGGGCACGTCCTTGCCGGTGACGCGCAGCACCGGGGCGTCGAGATAGTCGAAGGCCTTGTCCATGAGCTGGGCGACGATCTCGGCGCCGACGCCGGACTGCGGCCAGCCCTCTTCCACGCTCACGCAGCGGCCGGTCTTCTTCACCGAGGCGATGATGGTGTCCACGTCCATGGGGCGGATGGTGCGCAGGTCGATGACCTCCGCCTCGATGCCCTGCTTGGCCAGTTCGTCCGCCGCCTTCAGCGCGTAGGTCATGCCGATGGAGAAGGAGACCAGGGTCACGTCCTTGCCGGTGCGGGCGATGCGCGCCTTGCCGATGGGCAGCACGAAATCATCCAGCTTCGGCACCTCGAAGGACTGGCCGTAGAGGATCTCGTTCTCAAGGAAGATGACCGGGTTGGGGTCGCGGATGGCGGCCTTCAGCAGCCCCTTGGCGTCGGCCGCGGTATAGGGCGCGATCACCCGAAGGCCGGGCACGTTGGAATACCAGGAGGTGTAGTCCTGGCTGTGCTGGGCGGCGACGCGGGCGGCGGCGCCGTTGGGGCCGCGGAACACGACGGAGCAGTGCATCTGCCCGCCCGACATGTAGAGGGTCTTCGCCGCCGAGTTGATGATGTGGTCGATGGCCTGCATGGCGAAGTTGAAGGTCATGAACTCGATGATCGGCTTCAGGCCCGCCATGGCCGCACCCACGCCGACGCCGGCGAAGCCGTGCTCGGTGATGGGGGTGTCGATGACGCGGCGCTCGCCGAACTCCTGCAGCAGGCCCTGGGTGATCTTGTAGGCGCCCTGATACTCGGCCACTTCCTCGCCCATGACGAAGACATCGCCGTCGCGGCGCATTTCCTCGGCCATGGCGTCGCGCAGGGCCTCGCGCACGGTCTGGGTGACGAATTCGGTGCCGGCGGGCACTTCCGGATCGGGCTGGGCCACCACCTGCGGGGCGATCACGGCCGGCGCCGCGGGGGCCGGCGCTGCGGCCGGGGCCGGGGCGCTCTCGGCCGCCTTGGGGGCGGGAGCCGGGGCGGCGTTCGCATCTTCGCCGTCGGCGAGGATGGTGGCGATGGGGGTGTTCACCGCCACGTCCTGGGCGCCCTCGGGTACGAGGATGCGGCCGAGGATGCCTTCGTCGATGGACTCCACCTCCATGGTGGCCTTGTCGGTCTCGATCTCGGCAAGCACGTCACCGGATTTGACGGTGTCGCCTTCCTTCTTGAGCCACTTGGTGAGACTGCCCTTCTCCATGGTGGGAGACAGGGCCGGCATGAGGACTTCGATGGCCATGGCTGTCAGCTCTTGCTCGGCGCGCCCGTGGGGGCGGCCGGCGAGGAGCCGGCCGGGGCCACGGGGGGCTTGTAGGTGAGATTGGTGTAGGCGGAGATGGCGGCGACCGCGACGGTCACGGACACGAAGAAGGCGATGGCCGCCTTGCCGGTCCGCACCGCGTCGATATCAGCCTCGCGGCCCCGCCGCTGTACGGCGAAGGGCCAGAGCGCGAGAAGGGCGTAGCTTGCCGCGCCGCCCCCCTGCCCGGCCGCACGGTTGGCGGCGATGGCCTTCAGGCCGCCGCGCACGGCGACGGCCCAGGCAATCAACGCCGCCAGGAGCGCGAGGCCGGCGAGGATATGGAACAGCGCGGCCACGGCCCGCCGCTCAGCGCAGGATGTCCGTGTACAGCTCCGACACGTCGGGCTCGGGATCGTTGGTGGCGAAGTCCGCCGCCTCGTTCACGATCTCGCGGACCTCGGCATCGAACTTCTTCAGCTCGTCCTCGGTCGCCCCGTGGGTTTCGAGGAGACGGTTGCGGACCTGCTCGATGGGGTCGTGCTCGGTGCGCATCTTCTGGACCTCCTCCTTGGACCGGTACTTGGCCGGGTCCGACATGGAGTGACCGCGATAGCGGTAGGTCTGCATTTCCAGGATGTAGGGGCCGTTGCCCTCGCGGGCGAAGGCGAGCGCCCGCTCGCTGGCAGCCTTCACCGCCTGCACATCCATGCCATCCACCTGCTCGCCGGGGATGTTGAAGGAGGTGCCCCGCTTGGAGAAATCCTGCTGGGCCGAGGCGCGGGACACCGAGGTGCCCATGGCGTACTTGTTGTTCTCGATCACGTACACGACCGGGAGCTTCCATAGCTCGGCCATGTTGAAGCTCTCGTAGACCTGGCCCTGGTTGGCCGCGCCGTCGCCGAAATAGGTGACCGAGACCGCACCATTATTGCGGTAGCGATCGGCGAAGGCGAGGCCGGTGCCGAGCGAGACCTGGGCGCCGACGATGCCGTGGCCGCCGAAGAACTGCTTCTCGATGCTGAACATATGCATCGAGCCGCCCTTGCCCTTGGACAGGCCGCCGCGGCGGCCGGTCAGCTCGGCCATGACGCCGCGGGCGGCCATGCCGGTGGACAGCATGTGGCCGTGATCGCGATAGCCGGTGATGACCTGGTCACCCGGCTTCATGGCCATCTGCATGCCCACCACCACGGCCTCCTGGCCGATGTAGAGATGGCAGAAGCCGCCAATGAGGCCCATGCCGTACATCTGGCCGGCCTTCTCCTCGAAGCGGCGGATGAGCAGCATCTCGCGATAGGCGAGAAGGTCCTGGTCTTTTGTGAAGGGGGCCGGGGCCGAAGCATCGGCGACACGGGCAGTAGGCTTTTTGGCCATCGGCATCCTCAGGAAGCGCTGGAACTGCGCCTTCCTAACTCAGCTCCCCGTGCCCTCAAAGCGCCAATTTTTCCTTTGTGCGCTGCAACACGTTGCAAACTCTTGATTTTGCTGCAATGAACTTGAAAATGGTTCATTTAACTCATGAACTGAAATAAAGTTCATTTGCTGCGAAGCAGCACCAGATCCTTGCCATTTATGAAGTTCAATTGACGCCGCGCCTCCTCGTCCAGCATGTCCGGATCGAGCTGGTTGGGGGCGAGCAGGGACACCTTGTTCTCCATCGCCCGGCGCTGAGCCTTGAGCCCGGCAAGCTCGGACTCCAGGGCCTTCATCTCCTGCTCGTAATTGCGCTTGGCCACGAGCCCATGGTCGCCATTGTAGGCGTGGTAGGCGAAATAGCCGATGAGCGCCGCCGCTCCCAGATGGAGGGCGAGCGTGGCGAGGATGGATTGAAGGCGCGAGCGGCTTTGCATGGCCGCATCCTCGCCGCTTCGGGTTTCCGTCGTCTTAAGGCGAGAGCACCCTGTTGCGTCTTCGCGCCGGAGGGCGTTCATTGCCCGCAAGCGCCTGCGCCCGTCGGCCCGCATGGCAGGCCGCGCGCACGCTATCGCTTTTCTCAACGTTTCAGAGCCGGACAGGCAGCGCCGTGGAATGGACCGACGAGGGCATCGTGCTGGGGGTGCGACGGCACGGCGAGGGCAATGCCATCGTGGAATTGCTGACCCGCCTGCGCGGGCGACACCTCGGCATGGTGCGGGGCGGGGCCTCGCGGCGGCAGGCGCCCCTGCTCCAGCCCGGCAACACGGTGAGCGCCACCTGGCGGGCGCGCCTCGACGAGCACATGGGCAATTATGCGCTGGAGCCCGCGGTGGTGCGCACCGAGGTTCTCATGCGCGCGCCGCACGCCGCCTTTGGCTTCACCCACATGGCGCAGATGCTGCACCTGTTGCCGGAGCGCGATCCGCACGAGGGCCTGTTCCTCACCCTCGGCGCCATCCTCGACGCCTTCGAGGACCGCGAGTCGGCCGGCCGGCTGCTTGCCCGCTTCGAACTGGCACTGCTGGCGGAACTGGGCTTCGGTCTCGAACTGGAAACCTGCGCCGCGACGGGGCGCCGGGAGGACCTGGTCTATGTCTCGCCGAAAAGCGGGCGGGCGGTCTGCGGGGAGGCGGGCGCGCCCTATGCGGACCGGCTCTTCGCCCTGCCCGGCTTTCTGCTGGACGGCGGCGCCCCGCCCGTGCCGGGGGACGTGGAGGACGCGCTGCGCCTCACCGGGCACTTTCTGCTGACGCGGGTGCTTGAGCCGCGCGGGCTCGGCCTTTCCGATGCGCGCGCGGCTTTTGTTTCATCCTGGCGCCGGAGCACGGCGCCCGGCTGAGGCCATCACCAGCGGCGCGGCCCGACCCACACGCTCCGGCATCTGGTGACCCAATGGGGGCGCCCGTTCCACCAGCGGCGTTCCTGCCAGCAGCGCCGAACCCAGCGCACGTCCTCGACCTGGGCCTGGGCCGGCGCCTGGCCGGCGAAGGTGGAACCGCTGCCTGCCAGCGATCCGGCCGACGCCGAAGGCACGGCACCAAGAAGCGCCAATGCGATAATACCTCCCGCCGCAAGAGCTGCCGTCTTCATTTTCGGACCTCCTCATGGCACGAGCGTACTCACCGCCCGGCCTTATGATGCTGTAACGTCGCTGGGGCGCGATTTTGTTCCATCCTTGGAATTTCACATCTTTCAGCAACAGTTGATGCCGCGTCCACCACGAAATTTCGCCATGATTTACCTTGGGGAATGGCGACGAATTCATCTCCCGTTCAGCATTCGGGCGGTGGCACGCTTTTGATCGGGCGCTTGTGGGACGCCCCGATGATGCCACCGGCGCCCAAAGGCGGCTTGTGGCTCGCTCGCGCGCGCGGTACTGGCAGGCATGGCCACGCGCACACTTCCGCCCGGCGACGGGCACATCGAGAAAGTCACGCTCAAGGAGGCGCTGGAAGAGCGCTACCTGGCTTACGCCCTCTCGACCATCATGCACCGCGCCCTGCCCGACGCGCGCGACGGCCTGAAGCCGGTTCACCGGCGCATCCTCCACGCCATGCGCCAGTTGAAGCTTGATCCCGGCCAGGGCTTCAAGAAGTCCGCCCGCGTGGTGGGCGACGTGATCGGCAAGTTCCACCCCCAC
This sequence comes from Xanthobacter oligotrophicus, assembly GCF_008364685.1. Classification (GTDB taxonomy): domain Bacteria; phylum Pseudomonadota; class Alphaproteobacteria; order Rhizobiales; family Xanthobacteraceae; genus Xanthobacter; species Xanthobacter oligotrophicus. The sequence goes on along the minus strand of NZ_VTTL01000011.1, from coordinate 100,067 downwards.
GGCGACCAGTCGGTCTATGACGCGCTGGTGCGTCTCGCCCAGGATTTCGCCCAGCGCTACCCGCTGGTGGATGGCCAGGGCAATTTCGGCAACGTGGACGGCGATAACGCCGCCGCCATGCGATACACCGAGGCTCGCCTCACCGAGACCGCCCGCCTGCTGCTGGACGGCATCGACGAGGACGCGGTGGACTTCCGCCCCACCTATGACGGCTCGGAAGAAGAGCCGGTGGTGCTGCCGGCGGCCTTCCCGAACCTGCTCGCCAACGGCTCGCAGGGCATCGCGGTGGGCATGGCCACCTCCATCCCGCCCCATAACGCCGCCGAACTGCTGGACGCTGCCCTCCATCTCATCGACCACCCGGAGGCACCGGCCTTCGACCTGCTCCAGTTCGTCCCCGGCCCGGATTTCCCCACCGGCGGCGTGCTGGTGGAGGATCCGGTGGGCGTCGCCGAGGCCTATGCCACCGGCCGCGGCTCGTTCCGCGTGCGGGCGCGCTGGGAGAAGGAGGAGACCGGGCGCGGCACCTATGTGGTGGTGGTCACCGAGATCCCCTACGGCGTCGCCAAGTCCCGCCTCGTGGAAAAGATCGCGGAGCTGCTCACCGACAAGAAGCTGCCGCTGCTGGCCGACGTGCGCGACGAGAGCGCCGAGGACATCCGCCTGGTGCTGGAGCCGCGCGCCCGCACGGTGGATGCCGAGGTGCTCATGGAGAGCCTGTTCAAGCTCACCGAGCTTGAGGCCCGCATCCCGCTGAATATGAACGTGCTGGTGCGCGGGCAGGTCCCCAAGGTGCTCTCCCTGTCGGAGGCGTTGCGGGAATGGCTCGACCACCGCCGCGACGTGTTGCTGCGCCGCTCGCGCTATCGGCTGGAGCAGATTGCCCATCGCCTGGAGGTGCTGGGCGGCTACCTCATCGCCTATCTCAACCTCGACGAGGTGATCCGCATCATCCGCGAGGAGGACGAGCCCAAGCAGGAATTGATGCGCACGTTCGAGCTGACCGACGTGCAGACGGAAGCCATCCTCAACATGCGCCTGCGCTCCCTGCGCCGGCTGGAGGAGATGGAGATCCGCAAGGAGCACGACGCCCTCACCAAGGAACAGGACGGCCTGAACAAGCTGGTCGCCTCCGAGGCGGCGCAGTGGAAGAACATCGCCAAGGAAATCCGCGAGACCCGCAAGACCTACGGCCCCGAGACTGCTATCGGCCGCCGCCGCACCACCTTCGCTGCGCCCCCTACCTTCCACGAGGACGCCTTCACCGAGGCGCTGGTGGAGCGCGAGCCGGTCACCATCGTGGTGTCCGCCAAGGGCTGGATCCGCGCCCTCAAGGGCCATGTGCAGGACCTCTCCAACCTCCAGTTCAAGGGCGACGACAGCCTGGGCCACGCCTTCTTCGCCGAGACCACCTCCAAGGTCATGGTGTTCGCCTCCAACGGGCGCTTCTACACGCTAGAGGCCGCCAAGCTGCCCGGCGGGCGCGGCCATGGCGAGCCGGTGCGCCTCATGATCGACCTGGAGCAGGAGGCGGAGATCGTCTCCGTCTTCGCCTATCAGCCCGGCCGCAAGCTGCTGTTGGCCTCCAAGGAGGGGCGCGGCTTCGTGGTGGGCGAGGACGACTGCCTCGCCAACACCCGCAAGGGCAAGCAGGTGCTCGTCACCGATCCGCCGGACGCGGCGCTGGCGGTGCGGTTCGTGGAGGGCGACTGGGTGGCGGTGATCGGCGACAACCGCAAGCTGCTGCTGTTCCCGCTCAACCAGGTGCCGGAAATGACCCGCGGGCGCGGCGTGCGCCTCCAGCGCTACCGCGAGGGCGGGCTGTCCGACCTGAAGGCCTTCTCCATGGCCTCGGGCCTCACTTGGGAGGACACCTCCGGCCGCACCTGGACCGTGACCGACCTGCTGGAATGGCAGGGCGAGCGCGCTTCGGCCGGTCGCCTGCCGCCCAAGGGCTTCCCCCGCAGCAACACCTTCAGCTGAGCTGATGGCCGTCCCGCCCACCGATTCCGAGCCGGCCGATTCCGCTCCGGCCGGCAGCGGAGCGACGGCTTCCGCTTTTGGCGGCCTCATCGCCTCCGTCCGGGCCAGCGTGCGCGAGCGGGAAGCCGCCCTGGTGGTGATCGCGGCGGTGATGGGGATCCTCGCCGGGCTCGCGGCCAGCGCCATGAGCCAGATTACCCAATGGATGCACGAGGCGCTGTTCCAGCTCGCCCCCGGCGACCGGCTCAGCGCTGCGCCGGCACTGGCCTCGCCCTGGCTGCTTCTTGTTCCAGCGGCGGGCGGGCTGGCCATGGGGCTCATCGCCCTCGCCCTGAAGCGCTGGCGCCGGCGCAATTTCGTGGACCCCATCGAGGCCAATGCGCTGCACGGCGGGCGCATGTCGCTGACCGACAGCATCATCGTCTCAGTTCAGACCATGGTCTCCAACGGCTTCGGCGCCTCGCTCGGGCTGGAAGCTGGCTATTCGCAGATCGGCGGAGGCATTGCCGCCCGCCTCGGCCGGGCCTTCCACCTGCGGCGCAACGACCTGCGCATCCTGGTGGGCGCGGGCGCGGCGGCCGGCATCGGCGCCGCCTTCGATGCGCCGCTCATGGGCGCCTTCTACGGCTTCGAGATCATCATCGGCAGCTATTCCATCCCCGCTGCCGCCCCGGTGCTGGCGGCAACCGTCTCGGCGGTGATGGTGGCGCGGCTGCTCGGGGTCCATGTGGACCCGTTGAACATCCCGCTCGACGTGGTGGTGCAGCCCCTCGACATCCTGCCCATCGCGCTGCTCGGGCTGCTGGCGGCGGGCATCGCCATCCTCATCATGCGCCTGGTCACCGGGGTGGAGATGCTGTTCGGCAAGAGCGGCATCCCCGCGCCGCTGCGGCCGGCGATCGCCGGGCTCGGCGTCGGCGCGCTGGCGCTCTACAGCCCGCAGGTGCTCTCCGATGGCCATGGCGCGCTGCACCTGCAGGTGGACAGCCCGGTGGTGCTCTCGGTGGCGATCATCTTCGGCCTGAAAATCCTGGCCTCGGCCCTGTCCATCGGCTCGGGCTTTCGCGGCGGCCTGTTCTTCGCCTCGCTGTTTCTCGGGGCGCTGATGGGCAAGCTCTACGGCGGCGCCCTCGCAATGCTGTGGCCGTCGCTCCAGCTCGATCCGGCGGTCTGCGCTGTGGCCGGCATGGGGGCGCTGGCGGTAGGCATCATCGGCGGGCCGCTCACCATGACCTTCCTGGTGCTGGAGATGACGCGGGACCTCGCCTTGTCCGGCTATGTGCTGGCGGCCGCGGTGGTAACCTCCCTCGCGGTGCGGGAGACGTTCGGCTACTCCTTCTCAACCTGGCGCTTCCATTTGCGCGGCGAAAGCATCCGCAGCGCGCAGGACGTGGGCTGGATGCGCGAATTGACCGTCGCCCGCATGATGCGCACCGACATGGCCACCTTCCCCGAGCACGGCACCATCGGTGCCCTGCGCACGGCCTTCCCGCTGGGTGCGCGGCGGATGGTGGTGCTGGTGGACGGGTCGGGCGCCTATGCCGGGCTGGTACGGGTCGTGGAGGCCCATGCGGCCGAGCGCGACCCCGACGAAGCTGTTTCCCGGCTCGCCACCCATCGCGATGACGTGCTGCTTCCGGCCATGAACGTGCAGGAGGCGGCGCTGGCCTTCGATGCGACAAAGGCCGAGGACCTCGCCGTGGTGGACGACCCCGCCACCCGTCGCCTCATGGGCCTGCTGGGCGAGGCCCACGTCCTGCGGCGCTACGCCGAGGAGTTGGACAAGGCCCGGCAGGGCCTCGGTGCCGAGGTGTGAAGACATAGCGGCCGGAGAAACCCGTCTTCAGCCGCCAGACTTCAGCCGCCCTTGGGAAATTCCAGCCCCATCTCGCGATAGCGCTCGGGGTCATCCGCCCAGCTCTCGCGCACCTTCACGAACAGGAAGAGGTGCACCGGCTGCTCGATGATCCCGGCGATCTCCGCGCGGGATTCCGAGGAGATGGTCTTGATGGTGTTGCCGCCCTTGCCGAGCACGATCTTGCGCTGGCTTTCGCGCTCGACATAGATGGTCTGCTCGATGCGCACGGAGCCGTTGCGCAATTCCTTCCAGCTCTCGGTTTCCACCGTGGAGCGGTAGGGCAGCTCGTCGTGGAGGCGCAGGAACATCTTTTCCCGGGTGATTTCCGCCGCCAGCATGCGCATGGGCGCATCCGACACCTGGTCCTCGGGATAAAGCCAGGGGCTGAGCGGCACCTGCTCGGCGAACCAACGGCGCACGTCGGCGACGCCGTCCCCGGTCAGGGCGGAGACCATGAACACCCGATCGAACGCCAGCTTCTCGTTGATCTGCGCGGCAAGCGCCAGCAGCGTGTCGCGGCGGATGATGTCGATCTTGTTGAGAATCAGCGCCCGCGGCTTGCGGATCTGCGAGAGCGGGGCGAGCAGGGCCTCGATGTCCTCGTCGAGGCCACGCTTCGCATCCACCAGCAGCGCGATCACGTCAGCGTCGGCGGCGTGGGTCCAGGCGCTGGACACCATGGCGCGCTCCAGCCGGCGCTTGGGGGAGAAGATACCGGGGGTGTCCACCAGCACCAGCTGGGCCGCGCCATCCAGCGCGATGCCGCGCACGATGGCGCGGGTGGTCTGCACCTTGTGGGACACGATGGATACCTTGGTGCCCACCAGCTGGTTGGTCAGCGTGGACTTGCCCGCATTGGGCGCGCCCAGCAGCGCGACGAAGCCGCAGCGGGTCGGGCCCTCCAAGGGCGGCAGGACACGCGGCGCGGCATCGTGCTCCTCGTCGAAATCGTCGTCCTCGTCGTCGAAGTCCTCGTCGGACAGGGCGCCGTCCGGCAGTTCGTCCTCAGGCAGCTCGTGCTCGATATCCTGCGGCGACCCTTCGACCGCGCTCAACGCATCCCTGGCCGGTGCGCCGTTGCCGGGGCCACTCTCATCCGGGCCGTTTTCATCCGGTCCGTTCTTGGGGTCCTTGGGACCCTTCCCTGCCGGTGCCATCACGACTCGTCCTTTTTCCACACGCCCTCGCGGACGAGGAAAGCGGCGGCTGCCGCCTTCTGCGCATTCTGCTTGGAGGCCCCGTCCGCCTGTTCGGACTTAAGGCCCGGAAGATCCACCGCCACCGTGAACCGGGGGGCATGGTCCGGACCAGAGCGGATCACCTCGCGATAGGAGGGCGGCGGCAGGCCGCGGGCCTGCGCCCATTCCTGCAACACCGTCTTGGCGTCGCGCAGGGGGCGGCGCGGCGTCTCAAGGCGGGGCCGCCAGAAGCGCTCCACCACCTGATGGGCTGCCTCGTAGCCGCCGTCGAGGAACACGGCCGCCACCACGCCTTCCGCGACATCAGCGAGGATCGCCCGCCGCTTGTGGGCGCCGGACTGGCTCTCGCCGGGCCCGAGGCGGATGAAGGGGCCAAGATCCATGTCCTGCGCCACCTCGGCGCAGGCCTCCTCGCGCACCAGCTCGGCGAGCCGACGCGAGAGTTCCCCCTCCTCCCCCTCCGGGAAGGCGAGATAGAGCATGTGCGACACCACGGAGCCGAGCACGTGGTCGCCCAGGAACTCCATGCGCTGGTAGGACCGAAGGCGCGGGGCCTCGCCCTTCACGGCGCTGATGTGGGAGAGCGCAAGCTCAAGGACCGACCGGTCGCGGAAGCGATAGCCGATCCGCTCTTCTACGGACGCGAGGTCAGAGCCCACCGCGTTCAATGTACCCGGGAGAACAGCCGATCCCATCGCACCGTCCAAGGCCACGTCCAAACCTGCCACGCAGAAGCACCCTCGTCGATCGAGAAGAAGATCACCTGCGCCTTGCCGATGAGATTCTCGAAGGGAACATAGCCGACCTGGCTCAAAACCCGGCTGTCCGCAGAATTATCACGATTGTCGCCCATCATGAAGTAATGCCCGAGAGGCACCTCATAGACGGGGGTATTGTCGTAGAAGCCGTTGTCCACCAGATCGAGGGTCTCGAAGGAGACCCCGTTGGGCAGGGTCTCGCGCCAGCGCTTCACCGGCACCTTGCGGCCGGAGCCGTCATCCTCGGACACGTCGGGAAGGCGCTCGCGCTGCACCGGTGTGCCGTTGATGTGCAGCAGGCCGCCGATCATCTGGATCTTGTCGCCGGGCATGCCGACGACGCGCTTGATGTAGTCCGTCTCGTTGTCGCGCGGCAGCTTGAACACCACCACGTCGCCGCGCGTGGGCTCCGAGCCGAAGACGCGGCCGGAGAACAGGTTGGGCGAGAAGGGAATCGAGAAGCGCGAATAGCCGTAGCTGTACTTGGAGACGAAGAGATAGTCGCCGATCAGCAGCGTATCCTTCATGGACCCGGACGGGATGTTGAAAGGCTGGAACAGGAAGGTCCGGATCACCAGCGCAATCAGAAGCGCATGGACGATCACGCGGACGGTTTCGAGGAAACCGCCGTCCTTCTTGGAGTCGCTGGTCGCGGTCATCTGTTGTCCAAAAAATCCCGGGTGAGGCGCAGGGTAGATGAAACTGCGCCGAAACTGAGGAGAGACGCCGGATCGGCGCCCGTGTCCACAGGGCCAAGGTCGCTTGATGGCCCCTATAGAGGCTTCGTCGGCTCCCGGCAACGCACGTGCTGGAGCCTCTCGCTGGGTCAGACACCCGTCTTGGGTACCGCCGATATGATCACATAGGCCGCCGTCAGCGGCCCCTCGTCGGTCAGCGAAAGGTGGATGTGCGGCTCATAGCCTTCCGGCACCAGTGCGGCGAGACGCCGGGCAGCGCCCCCGGTCAGGACCAGCGTCGGCTGGCCGGACGGCAGGTTCACCACCCCCATGTCGCGCCAGAACACCCCGTGGCTGAGGCCGGTGCCCAGCGCCTTGGAGCAGGCTTCCTTGGCGGCAAAGCGCTTGGCGTAGGTCTCGGCGCGCAGCTTGCGCTGGTCGGCCTTGCGGCGCTCTTCGGGCGTGAACACCCGATCGAGGAACCGGTCGCCGAACCGCTCGATGGAGCGGGCGATGCGCCGGGCGTCCGAAAAATCCGAGCCGATACCGATGATCATGCCGCCGCGCCGTCCCCGACGGACGACCGCCCCGCCGCGATGGCCGCCCGCATGCGCGCGATGGCCGCGTCGAGCCCCACGAAAATGGCCTCGCCGATGAGGAAGTGGCCGATGTTCAGCTCCACGATCTCCGGGAAGGCGGCGATGCGCTCGGCGGTGGCATAATCGAGGCCGTGGCCCGCATGGACCTCCAGGCCCAGACCCGCCGCCTGCCGCGCCCCGGCCTTCAGCCGCACGAACTCGGCCTCGGCCTCCGCGTGCCGGCCCTCCGTTGCGGCGTCACACCAGGCGCCGGTGTGCAGTTCCACGATATCCGCGTCGAGCTCGGCCGCCGCCGCGATCTGGGCTGGATCCGCGGCGATAAACAGGGAGACGCGGATGCCGGCCGCCTTCAACCGGGCGATGCGGGGCGCCAGCTCCGCGCGCTGGCCGCTCGCGTCGAGCCCGCCCTCGGTGGTGCGCTCCTCGCGCCGCTCGGGCACCAGGCAGCAGGCGTTGGGGCGGACGCGGCAGGCGATGTCCACCATCTCTTGCGTCGCCGCCATCTCGAAATTGAGCGGCAGGTCGACCTCGGCCTTCAGCCGCTCCATGTCCGCATCGCGAATATGTCGGCGGTCTTCGCGCAGGTGGGCGGTGATTCCGTGGGCTCCCGCGGCCTTGGCGAGGGCTGCGGCGCGCACCGGGTCGGGAAGGGCGCCGCCGCGCGCGTTGCGCACCGTCGCCACGTGATCGACGTTCACTCCGAGCCGCACCGGCTTCAGCACCGCCATCGTCCCTGCTCCTTGCTCGCTGCGGCTCTTTGCTGGTCTCCCGCACGCCAGCGGGGTCAGCCGTTCACGCGCTCCACCTGGGCTACCACCTCGCGGGCCTTCAGGTCCGCCATGATGGTGTTGAGGTGCCTGAGGTCGAACACCTCGATGTCGATCACCATCTCGTGGAAATCCGCCGAGCGGGAGCGCATCTGCAAGCCGTCGATATTGCCGCCGCGATCGCCGATGGCGCCCGCCACCTGGGCCAGCGAGCCGGGCGCGTTGCGGGCGGTCACGATGATGCGGGCGGGGAAGCGACCTTCCGAGAGTTCGTCCACGTCCCAGCGCACGTCGAGCCAGCGCTCGGGCGCATCCTCGAAACTCTGCAGGGACGGCGACTGGATCGGATAGATGGTGATCCCCTCCCCCGGCGTCAAAATGCCGACGATGCGGTCGCCCGGCACCGCGCCGCCCTCCGGCGCGAAGCGCACGGGAAGCTCGCCGTTGATGCCGCGGATGGGAATGGCGTCGAGGCGCTCCGCATCCTCCCCGTCACGCGGCTTGGCGCCCTCGGGGATCTTGAACTTCAGGTTGTGGCCGCGCTTCAGCTCGAACCAGCCCTCGCCGTTGATCTGCCGGTCGGTGCGATCGTCTGCGCGCGGCGGCTGCCAGTCGGGATAAACGGCGCGGATCAGATCCTCGGTCTTGATCTCGCCCCGCCCGACGGCAGCGAACACGTCCTCGGCGGCGGTGCGGGCGAGGCGCGGTGTTCCCTTGGCCACGGCGTCTTCCGAGAACACCTTGCCCGCCTTGGCAAAGGCCCGTTCGGCGATCTTGCGGCCGAGGCCGGCATATTGGGCGCGCACGGCGGTGCGGGTCGCACGGCGCACGGCGGCGCGGGCCTTGCCGGTGACGGCGATGGTCTCCCACGCGCCGGGCGGGGTCTGCGCCTTGGAGGTGATGATCTCCACCTCGTCGCCGTTCTTCAGCTCCGACACCAGCGGGGCGATGGAGCCGTTGATCTTGCAGCCCACCGCCGTATTGCCCACGTCGGTGTGGACCGCATAGGCGAAATCGATGGGCGTCGCCTTGCGCGGCAGGGCAATGAGGCGACCCTTCGGCGTGAAGCAGAACACCTGATCGTGGAACAACTCGAGCTTGGTGTGCTCGAGGAACTCTTCAGGTGAGAGGCCCTGCGACAGGTTCTCGATGGTCTTGCGCAGCCAGGCATAGGCGCGGCTCTCATAGGAGAGCATGGCCCCCGGCGCCCCGGACGCATCTTTGTAGAGGGCGTGGGCGGCGATGCCGTATTCGGCGATCTCCTCCATGTCCCGGGTGCGGATCTGCATCTCGACCCGCTGCCGGCGCGGACCGACCACCGTGGTGTGAAGCGAGCGGTAGTCGTTGGGCTTGGGGGTGGAGATGTAGTCCTTGAAGCGGCCGGGCACGATGGCCCACTTGGTGTGGATCACCCCCAGCGCGCGATAACAGTCCTCCACCGAGCCGACGATGACGCGGAAGCCGTAGAGGTCCGACAATTGCTCGAAGCCGATGGCCTTGCGCTCCATCTTGCCCCAGATGGAGTAAGGCCGCTTCTCTCGCCCCTTCACCTCGGCCGCGATGCCGCGCCGTTCCAGCTCGTCCTTCAGCTCGCGCTCGATCTCCTGCACCACGGCGCCGTTGCCCTGGCGCAGCTCGGAGACGCGGACGGCGATGGATTCGTAGGCCTCCGGCGAGAGCTGGCGGAAGGAGAGGTCCTCCAGCTCCTCGCGCATGTCCTGCATGCCCATGCGGGCGGCCAGCGGCGCGTAGATGTCCAGCGTCTCCTGCGCCACGCGATCACGCTTTTCGGGCGGCACCCATTTCAGCGTGCGCATGTTGTGGAGGCGGTCGGCGAGCTTGACCAGGAGCACCCGCACGTCGTCGGCGATGGCGAGGAGCAGCTTGCGCAGGTTTTCCGCCTGCTTGGCCTGCTTGGAGACGAGGTCCAGCTTCTTGATCTTGGTGAGGCCCTCCACCAGCGTCGCGATCTGCATGCCGAACAGGCGCTCGATCTCGGACTTGGTGGCGCTGGTGTCCTCGATGGTGTCGTGCAGCAGCGCCGCGACGATGGTGGCATCGTCGAGCTTGAGATCGGTGAGGATCGCCGCCACTTCGAGGGGATGGGAGAAATAGGGATCGCCGGACGCGCGCAGCTGGCTGCCGTGCGCGCGCATGGCATACACATAGGCGCGGTCGAGCAGCGCCTCGTCGGTGTTGGGATTATACCGTCGAACGCGCTCGACGAGTTCGTATTGGCGCATCATGGCCGGGAACGATCCGTCGCAGCACGGGCGGGGCAGGTTCAGCGCGCCCGCCCCATCCTTGTTTGATCCTTGATATCATGGCGAGGGGGGCAACGCGCAAGGCGCTCATGGCGCTTGTTCGCGGAAAAACGCTGCGGCACGACGGCGTTGACCCTCGCGCACGCCCGCACTGATGGCGGCGACCGGGGCACCAGCGCGGGAAGATAACCGCGCGCGGCTACCGCTTTTCATCTGGGCGCCCGCCGATTATGGATGAGGCAACGCGCCACAGGCGCCGCCCGCCCAAGATGCTTCCGGCCTCCTGCCGTAGCCCCAAGAGCACACCCATGAGCACGCACCAGTGAGCCCGCACCCATGAGCGCGCCGCCATGAGCGACCTGTTCGGCCTCGCCTTTCCCTTCTTCGGGCTGATCTTCCTCGGCTATTTCTGCGGCTGGCGGGTCCGGCTGCCGGAAAGCGGGCTCGCCTGGCTCACCTTCTTCGTCATCTATGTGGCGCTGCCGGCGCTGTTCTATCGCATCGTGGCGCAGACGCCGATCCATGAGCTGGCGAATCCCGCCTTCATCCTGGCGGTGGTGGCGTCCACGGCGACCACCTCCATCATCGCGCTTGGCATCGGCCTGTTCTTCCGCCGCGGGCATGTGGGCGAGGCCGCCATCGCCCTCACCATCGGCGCCTATGCCAATGTGGGCTACATGGGGCCGGGCTTGACGCTGGCCGCCCTCGGGCAGGCGGCGGCGACGCCTGCGGCGCTGATCTTCGCCTGCGACAGCCTGCTGTTCTTCACCGTGGTGCCGCTGCTGATGACCATGCGCGGGCGGGGCGAGAGCCTGCTCCACACCCTTGGCCTCATCGCGAAACGGGTCTTCACCCACCCCTTCAACATCGCGACCATGCTGGGGGTCATCGCCGCCGCGCTGGAGTTCCGCGAGCCGGAGCCGCTGTCGCGCATGCTGGATTTCCTGCGCAACGCCGCAGCCCCCTGCGCACTGTTCGCGCTGGGCGTCACCGTGGCGCTCAGGCCCCTGAAGCGCGTGCCGGTGGAGCTGGGTCCGCTGCTGGTGCTGAAGCTGGTGCTGCACCCGATGATCGCGTTGGTGTCGCTCAGCCTGTTCGGGCCGTTCTCGCAGGTCTGGACCGAGACGCTGCTGTTGATGGCGGCGCTGCCGCCGGCGCTGAACGTGTTCGTGCTGGCGCGGCAGTACCACGTCTTCATGGAGGAGGCGTCCGCCGCCGTCCTCCTCGGCACCCTATTCTCGGTGGTGACGGTGACCGGCATGCTCTTCCTGCTGCGCGGGCACCTCATCCCGCTCAGCCTGTTCTGAGCCCCCGGGGCCGGTGCGTCAGGCCGCCTTGTCGCCGATGCCGAGCCGCATCAGGGTGCGGCGGAGCGGCCCCACGCGGTCGAGCAGGTAGAGGCCGAAGCCCCGCACGCCCTGGATCGGCAGCAGGTCCGAGAGGAGCGAGCGGTTGAGCAGGTCCACCGCCCGCATGCGGCCGAACACGTCGCGCTGGCGCGCCGCCGCATAGCGCGACAGCAGCGCCTCCCCGCCCACATCCTCGCCCCCGGCGAAGGCGTCTGCCACGAAGGCCACCAGCGCGCCCGCGTCCCGCAGGCCGAGATTGAGCCCCTGCGCGCCGATGGGCGGCATGATGTGGGCCGCCTCGCTGATGAGGGCGATGCGATCCGCCACCAGCCGCTCCGCCGTCTCCGCCGCCAGCGGGAAGGCGCCGCGGCCGCCCTCCATCTCGAACCGGCCGAGCACGGAGGAGGCCCGTGCCTCCAGCTCCCGCGCCAGCGCCATGTCGTCGAGGCCGAGGAGCCGGATCGCCTCCCGCTCCGTGACCACGCAGACGATGGACGAGCGATCCCCCGTCAACGGCACCAGGGTAAAGGGGCCGCTCTCGGTGTGGAATTCGGTGGAGGTGTCCTCGTGCGAGCGGGTGTGGCGCACGGTGGCGGTGAAGGCCACCTGCGGATAGGCCCGGGAGCGCATCTGGATGCCCGCCGCCGCCCGTACCCGCGACTGCCGTCCATCCGCTCCCACCACGAGGCGGGCGCGCAGGGTCGAGCCGTCGGCGAGATGCAGCGTGAGGGCGTCGGGCGCAAAGTCGATGCGCTCCAGCGCGGTGCGCACGATGTGAAGGTTCGGCTGCTGCATGGCCTTGGCGAGCAGGCTGTTGCGCAGGGCGTCGTTCTCGATGTTGTAGCCGAAGGTGGACAGGCCGATCTCCGCCGACCGGAACGTCACTTCCGGCGCGCGCACGAGGCGGCGCGTCGCATCGGCAATGCGCATGTCGCGCAGTGGCGCCGCGCGCGGCTCCAGATCCGCCCACAGGCCGAAATCCTCGAGGATGCGAACCGAGCCTTCCAGCAACGCCGTGGTGCGGTGGTCTGCCCCGCGATCAGGACCGGTGACGAGGGCCGTGGGCACGCCCCGCGCGGCCAGCCCGAGGGCGGTGGCAAGCCCGGCCGGACCTGCGCCCACCACGATCACCTCGTGGACAGGGTCGTGGTGCATCTCGGCGTGGTGCATATCGCCTTGCTGGATGTCGCCGTGGTGGATGTCCTCTTGCGCCATCGCAGCCTCCCCGCCGCCGTGTCTCCGGCGCAGCGCACACTAGAACCAGCTTGGGGCCGAGAAAAGGCCGCGCGGCTCCGAGTCAGGGCCACAAGATGCCACGCCGCAAGGCTTTGGCGTAGGATCCGGCACGATGGGGCGGCGCGGCGTGTTGCCCCATCGGCACGCGCGGCGCCTTTTGCGCGCTGATCGACACCGGACGTCTTGCGGTGCGCGCGGGTTCCCCCATTCTGGCGCGGACTTGAGTGCTGGGGGATCGGATGCTGGACTGGATTACGTCGCCGGAAGCCTGGGCGGCACTCGTGACGCTCACGGCCATGGAGATCATCCTCGGCATCGACAACGTGGTGTTCATCTCCCTGGTGGTGCAGAAGCTGCCCCCGGCCCAGGCGCTGCGGGCTCGGCAGGTGGGGCTTTCCGCCGCGCTCGTCCTGCGAATCGCGCTCCTGTTCGCGCTCACCTGGCTCATCGGCCTGCAGCAGACCCTGTTCTCCGCCTTCGGCCACGATTTCTCCTGGCGCGACATCATCCTCATGGCCGGCGGCGCCTTCCTCATCGCCAAGGCCACCCAGGAGATGCACGGCGCGCTGGAAGGCGAGGACGAGCCGGAGGCCGACGACGGCCCTGGCGCCTACGCGCAGCGGGCCTTCATGGCGGTGGTGGTGCAGGTGATCCTGCTCGACCTCGTGTTCTCGGTGGACTCCATTCTCACAGCCATCGGCATGGCGGAGCATCTCGCCATCATGGTGCTGGCGGTGATCATCGCCGTGTCCATCATGTTCGCCGCCTCGGGCCCGCTCTCGGCCTTCATCGCCGCCCATCCCACCACCAAGATGCTGGCGCTGGCCTTCCTCGTGCTTATCGGCGTCACGCTGGTGGCGGACGGCTTCGGCGCCCACATCTCGAAGGGCTATATCTATGCGGCCATGGCCTTCTCGGTGATGGTGGAGATGCTGAACGTCGCCGCCTCCGGCCGGCGCCGGCGGCGGATCGCGGCGCGGCACGCGGGAGAGCAGCAATGACGGACAAGGTGCTCGTGGTGACGGGCGGCAGCCGGGGCATCGGCGCCGCCTGCGTGATCAAGGCCGCCCAGGCGGGCTATGGCAGGATCGCGCTCAACTACACCAGCGATGCCGCCGCCGCCGAAGCTACCGCCGCCGCCGCCCGCTCCCACGGCGCCGAGGTGGCGGTGATCAAGGGCGACATGGCCGTCCCTGCCGACATTGCCCGCCTGTTCGCAGAGACCGACGCCCGCCTCGGCCCGGTGACCCATCTTGTCAACAACGCCGGCATCACCGGCCGCGCAGGACCCTTTGCCGATGCCGATCCCGCCGAGATCGCCCGAGTCATCGACCTCAACGTCACCGGCGCGCTGCTGGTGGCGCAGGCGGCGGTGAAGCGCATGTCCACGGCGCGCGGGGGCAAGGGCGGCGCCATCGTCAACATCTCCTCCATGGCGGCGATCCTGGGCTCCCCCGGCGAATATGTCTGGTACGCCGCGAGCAAGGGCGCCATCGACAGCTTCACCATCGGCCTCGGCCGCGAGCTGGCGCGGGAGGGCGTGCGGGTGAACGGGGTGGCGCCGGGCCTCATCGCCACCGACATCCACGACACCAGCGGCGTCACCGGCCGGCTGGACCGGCTGGTGCCCACCACGCCCATGGGCCGCGCCGGAACCGCCGACGAGGTGGCCGACGCGGTGCTGCACCTGCTCTCGGGTGCGGCGAGCTACACCACCGGCGCCATCCTCAAGGTCTCCGGCGGGCGCTGAGGGTGCTTGCGGGCGCCGGGCGCCGGCCTATGATCCCCGGCGTCGCGGCGGAAAAGGGGTCTGGCGTCATGGTTCATGCGGTTCGGGTGCATCAGACGGGCGGTCCCGAGGTGCTGACCTATGAGGCGGTCGAGGTGCCTCCCCCCGGGCGCGGCGAGGTGCAGATTCGCCAGACCGCCATCGGCCTCAACTTCATCGACGTCTATTTCCGCACCGGCCTCTACAAGGCCGCGAGCCTGCCCTTCATCCCCGGCAACGAGGGCGCCGGCGTGGTGGAGGCCGTGGGGCCGGACGTGAACGACTTCCACCCCGGTGATCGCGTCGCCTATGCCATGGCCATCGGCGCCTATGCCGAAGTGCGCAACGTGCCGGCCGCCGTGCTGCTGCACCTGCCGGCCTCCATCGACGACCAGACCGCCGCCGCCATGATGCTGAAGGGCATGACGGCGCAGTATCTCGTGCGCCGCACCCATCACATCAAGCCGGGGGACGTGATTCTGGTACAGGCGGCGGCCGGCGGCGTCGGGCTCATCCTGTGCCAGTGGGCCAAGAATCTGGGCGCCACCGTCATCGGCACCGTGGGCTCCAAGGACAAGGCGGAGCTGGCCCTGTCCCACGGCTGCGACGAGGTGATTCTCTACCGGGACGAGGATTTCGTGCACCGGGTGAAGGAGATCACCGCCGGCAAGCTGTGCGACGTGGTCTATGACGGGGTGGGACAGGCGACCTATCCCGCCTCCCTCGACTGCCTCAAGCCGCTGGGCCTGTGGGTCAGCTTCGGCAACGCCTCCGGCGCCATCAAGAATTTCGACCTGCTCCAGCTCTCGCAGAAGGGCTCGCTGTTCGCCACCCGACCGACCCTCGCCACCTTCGTGGCCAAGCGCCACGACCTGGTCGCCACCGCCAACGACCTGTTCGAGGCGGTGCTGACCGGGGCGGTGAAGATCCCGGTCCACCAGACCTATGCGCTGAAAGACGTGCAGAAGGCCCACAAGGATCTCGAATCGCGCAAGACTACGGGTTCCACCCTGCTGCTGCCGTAGGCTGCCGCCTTTCTAGCGCGGTGCCGTCGCATCCATGAGATGCCGTGCCGCATAGAGTTCCGGATAGAGCCGGTTGCGGAACTGGCTCGCCGCCGGCTCGACGCTTGCCAGCAAGCGATCGATGGCGCCGGCCTGCTCGGTCGCGGCCCACGGGCGGCGGGGCGTGGGCCGGTCGTCGAGCCAGAACGGGCTCCAGTCGAACGTGGTTTCGATCAGCTCTCGTGCGAAGGCGCCGCCTTCCGCCAGCGCGCCCTGCAGCACCACGTCGACATAGGACTGGACCAGCGGGAACGCCGCGTCGGGCAGGACGCCATTGTCCGGCGCGCCGGCCTCCCGACCCAGGTCGATGCCCTTCGGCACATAGATCCACACCCGGCCGGCGTGCGGCAGGCCCTGCCAGCCCACCGCCTCCACCAAGACCGGATCCACCTCCACCCGCTGGTAGCCACCCTCGCGCCGGTCGAAGGCGGCCATCTCCTCGGCGTCCCGCACGGGGAAGACCACGCCGTTGATGGAGGACGGCTCTTCACCGTCGCGCGGATGGCGCAGCCCCAGCGCGGTGAAGCCTGCCCCCGACCGCGCCCCGCCACGGGATACGAAGGCCCGTACCAGGCCGAACCGCGCGGAGACCCGCGCTGGAACCGCCACCACCCGCCGTCGCGAGGTGGCGGTGCGCGACGGCTCGCTGATGAGCGTGCCATAGCCGAACAGGAAATCCGCCGGCTGGTCGGGCAGCCCCTCGCCCCAGAAGTCACGCGCGCGCGCCGGGGCGCCCCCCGCGGCAAGACCCGCAAGGCCCGCGAACCCGAGCAACACATCCCGCCGCGACGGCGATCCACGTCCGCGACGGACCTCACCCCCGGGCGGGCCGTCCGATCGTCCTGCCATGAAGTCGTGTTGCACCGGCCCGCCACCTATGCTGCATTGCATTCAAGAGGTTGGCGGCCCAGGCACGAGGCCATGCCGCCGGATCCATGGGGGGACAAATGAAGCTGCCGCGCCAATTCTTCAAGCCGCTGGCCATCGGTGCGCCCGCACCTTACCGCGAGCTGCCGGTGCAGCTTGAGCGCATGATCCATTTCGTGCCGCCGCACCTGGAAAAGATGCGCAACAAGGTGCCGGACATCGCCAAGCAGGTGGACGTGGTGCTCGGCAATCTTGAGGACGCCATCCCCTCCGACGCCAAGGAAGCCGCCCGCCGCGGCTTCATCGAGATGGCCAAGGCCACCGATTTCGGCTCCACCGGCCTGTGGACCCGCATCAACTGTCTAAACAGCCCCTGGGTGCTGGACGACATCGTGGAGATCGTCAGCGAGATCGGCGGCAAGCTGGACGTGATCATGCTGCCCAAGGTGGAAGGCGCCTGGGACGTGCATTATCTCGACCAGCTGCTGGCCCAGCTGGAGGCCAAGCACGCCATCGGCAAGCCGATCCTGATCCACGCCATCCTAGAGACCGCCGAAGGCGTGAAGAACGTGGAGGAGATCGCCAGCGCCTCCCCGCGCATGCACGGCATGAGCCTTGGCCCGGCAGACCTTGCAGCCTCCCGCGCCATGAAGACCACCCGCGTCGGCGGCGGGCATCCGGACTACAAGGTGCTGGCGGACGCGGACGGCGACAAGCCCCGTGCCGGCTACCAGCAGGACCTGTGGCACTACACCGTCGGCAAGATGGTGGACGCCTGCGCCGCCAACGGCATCAAGCCGTTCTACGGCCCGTTCGGCGACTTCTCGGACCTCGCGGCCTGCGAGAGCCAGTTCCGCAACGCCTTCCTGCAGGGCTGCGTCGGCGCCTGGTCGCTGCACCCCACCCAGATCGACATCGCCAAGCGCGTGTTCTCCCCCGATCCGGGCGAGGTGGCCTTCGCCCTCAAGATCCTGGAAGCCATGCCCGACGGCGCCGGCGCGGTGATGATCGACGGCAAGATGCAGGACGACGCCACCTGGAAGCAGGCCAAGGTGATCGTGGACCTTGCCCGTATTGTCGCAGCCAAGGATCCGGAAATGGGCAAAGCCTACGGACTGTGACAGAATTGATTAACCTTGCAGTACATTGCCGTAACGGAAGGTCAATCGCGACGGCACAGTGAAGAGGCGGGACATGGGCAGTCACGACAAAGCGCGCGCGAAACCCGCCACCGGCGCGCCTGCGCCGGATGGTAATTCCATCGCGTCGGCCCCCGAGGCCGGCGCGGTGACGCAGGACGCCAAGGCCGGAGCGGCCGAGGGCAAGGGCATCGCCGCGGCCCCTGAAGGGGCAGCCACCTTGTCGCTCTCGGGCGCGGCGGCGGATTTCCAGTCCACCATGCGCGAGGCGAAGTTCCGCATCGGAGAGGTGGTGCGGCACAAGCACTTCCCGTTCCGCGGCGTCGTCTTCGACGTGGACCCGGTGTTCGACAACACCGAGGAATGGTGGCTCTCCATCCCCGAGGAGATCCGCCCCCACAAGGACCAGCCCTTCTACCACCTGCTCGCCGAGAACGCGGACAGCGAGTATGTGGCCTACGTCTCCGAGCAGAACCTGGAGCGGGATTTCTCCGAGGAGCCGGTGCGCCACCCCAAGGTGAACGAAGCCCTGACGGACGACGGCGCCGGCGGCTGGCGGGTGCGGCGCGACCTCATCAACTGAAGGCCTGTCCCGCGACCGGCACAGACCACACAGGTCCGCAGACACGAAAAAGGGCCGGCATCTTCATGCCGGCCCTTTTTGTTGAACGCTGGCAGGGCGGCGCGCCGCCCAGCATTCACGTCAGGTTCACTGGGCGCCCTGCGCCTTGGCGCGCTCGAGCTCCTGGCCCTTCTTCAGGAGAGCGGCCTTGCCCTGCTCTTCCTGCTGCTGGGCCGCGGTGCGGGCCTCTTCCATGCGCTTGCGCTCCTGCTCCATGGCCACCTTGGCGTCCATGCCAGGGCCGTCGTAGGCCTTGCCGAAATCGGCATTGGAGATGGGCAGGCTGAGGGTGCGGCCGGTACCGTTCACCATCTGCAGGTACACGGCATTGGCCTTGCGGAACTTGGCGATGAAGCTGCCGTCAACCTCGAGGTCGCCGATGCAGGTGGCGCCGCCGCCCTGGATGGGCTGGCACAGCACGAACGGGACGTTCACCGGATCCTTGTCGAGGGTGATGCGCAGGCCGGGCTGGAGGCGCATACCGAGGGGCACAGAGACGTTGATGCGCTTCTTGGGCTCGTCCTGCATTTCGACGATGTCGAGCTTGGCGATGGCCTGATTCTCGACGCCGAGCACCTGGGTGAGCACGCAAACCTGCTTCTTCCGCTCCGGGATCTCCTGGCAGATCTTCTGCCACGGGGAGGCGGAGAACTTCACATCTGCTTCGCCCTGGGGCTGGCCGGGGGCAGCCTGGCCCTGCTGGGGCGCGGCGGCGGGCGCCTGGGCGGCGGGAGCTGCGGGCTTGGCAGCGGGAGCTGCGGGCTTGGGGGCTGGCTTGGCCGCAGGCGCGGGCTGGGCCGGCGGGGTCTGGGAAAAGGCCGGGCCGGCGAACGCCACAGCGAGCAGCGTGGCGGCAACCCCGGCCGTGAGCCGCGCGTTGAATTTGGTCATGGTCATCGTGGCCTTTCTTGTGGTCTGAGCCGCCGGGGCTCCGGCCGCGCACGCGCTGAGGCCGGGGCGCCGCACCCCCCTCTCTCGGACACCGGCTCTCTCCAGCCCAATTGAGGCGAGAAGGTGACGGGCCAAAGCCGCTCGGGGCAACCGCACGGGGAACGCGCACGCCCACACCCGCTCCTGGCGTCGGGACAGCGTATGCTACCTTGCCGAGGAATAAGGCCAACAAACGGCCGACAGGCTGGTTTGAACAGTCAAATGTGCCGCGGCGGTACCGCAAGGATACAAGGCGATCCATACGATTCGTGAACCGGCCGGCGTGCATGCTGGCGGGCGGCAGGCGGCGGCAAGCTGGGAAGGCGTCATGGGGAGCGGTTTCAGCCAGCGTTCGCGATGGCCGGGGATGGGGAGAGGCGCCAGGCCATGGCTCCTTGCCGCCCTGCTCCTTGGCGCGCCGGCACAGGCATCCGCCCAGGCGCTGGACCGGGCGGCGGCCATCGCCATGCGTGGCAACCCGGACCTGCCGGCGACCTTCGCCGCCCTGCCCTATGCCGACCCGCAAGCGCCCAAGGGTGGGCACCTGGACCTATCGCTGCTAGGCACCTTCGACAGCCTCAACCCCTTCATCGTCAAGGGTTCTGCGCCTCTCGTCATGCGCAATTACGTGACCGAGAGCCTGATGGCGCGCTCCCTCGACGAGCCGTTCACGCTCTACCCGCTGCTGGCGCAGAGCGTGACCACCGATGCGGAGCGCAGCTTCGTCGCCTTCGCCCTCAACCCCGCCGCCCGCTTCTCCGACGGCACCCCCGTCACCGCCGACGACGTGCTGTTCTCGTTCGCGCTCATGCGCGACATGGGCCGGCCAAACCACCGTCTTTATTACGGAAAAATCGCCAAGGCCGAGGCGCCTGATGCCCACACGGTCCGCTTCACCTTCGCCGAGCCGGACCCCGAGCTGCCTCTCATCATGGGCCTCATGCCCGTGTTCAAGCAGGCCAGCATCGACCGCGACCGCTTCGAGGAGACTACCCTCACCCCCCTCACCGGCTCCGGTCCCTACCGGGTCGGGGCGGTGGATGCGGGGGCGTCTGTGACGCTGGAGCGCAACCCGGACTATTGGGGACGCACCGTTCCGTTCAACCGAGGTCTCTATAACTTCGACAGGATCCGCTTCTTCTACTTCAGGGACGCCAACACCGAGTTCGAGGCCTTCAAGAAGGGGCTCATCGATGCCCGCTTCGAGACCGACCCCGGCCGCTGGGAGACCGGGTACGACTTTCCCGCCGCGCGCTCCGGCGATGTGGTCAAGGAACTGATACCTACTGGAACGCCAAAGCCTTACTCGGCTTTCGTCTTCAACACGCGCCGCCCGTTGTTCGCCGATCGCCGCGTCCGCCAGGCGCTCATCGAGCTGTTCGATTTCGAGTGGCTGGACAAGAATTTCTACCACGGCCTCTACCGGCGCACGGCGAGCTTCTTCGAAGGTTCGGTGCTTTCAAGTTCGGGCGTGCCAGCCGACGCCCGCGAGCGGGCGCTGCTCGACCCCTACCCTGATGCCGTGGTGCCGGACGTGCTGGCCGGCACCTTCCGCCCGCCGGTCTCCGACGGCTCCGGTCGCGACCGGGAGCGGCTGAAGTCCGCACTCCAGCTTCTCGACAAGGCGGGGTGGATGCTGCGGCAGGGGGCGCTGGTGAACCGGGAGACCGGACGGCCCTTCGCCTTCGAGATCATGGTGGCCGCCCGCGAGCAGGAGCGCCTCGCCCTCGCCTACCAGAGCCAGCTCAAACGGGCGGGCATCGCGGCGTTGGTACGGTATGTGGATGCCGTGCAGTTCGATTCCCGGCGGGGTGCCTATGAGTTCGACATGATGCCCTATGCCTGGAGCCAGTCGCTCTCCCCCGGCAACGAGCAGGCCTTCTATTTCGGCTCCGCCGCCGCCGACACGCCGGGCTCGCGCAACTATATGGGTGCCAAGTCCCCCGCCATCGATGCCGCCATCGCCGCTTTGCTGGCGGCCCGCGACGAGGATGAGTATGTGTCCGCCGCCCGCGCCCTCGACCGGGTGCTGGTGTCCGGCGCCTATGGGGTGCCGCTGTTCCACACGCCGGGCCAGTGGCTCGCCCGCTGGACACGGATCGAGCGGCCCCAGCGTGCCTCGCTCTACGGCACCCTGCCCGAGACCTGGTGGCGCGTGCCCGGCAAGTAAGGCCGGGTCACACCGCCGGCCGCGCTCGCACGGAGGCGAAGCCGAGGCCGATGAAGGCGATCAGCACCACCCCTTGGGTCACGGCGAAGGCCGGCGCGCCCTGGGTGGGTGCCACGGCCTGGAGCGCGGGCACTTTGGCAAAGGCCTGGGCAACCGCCACGAACACCAGGAAATAGAGGCTCGCCACCGCCGTGGCCGCATAGATACCGTGCCAGCGGCCGGAAAGGCCGGCGCCGTAGCGCGCGAAAATCGCGGGCAGGAGCACGAGGATGGCCACCGCGCCGACCACGTGGGAAGGCAGTACCCCATTGAAGGAAAACAGGAATCCCGTGGCGCTGGTGAGGAAGGCGAGGGCCAGGAAGGTGGCCGCCGTGGTGGGCCTGTCGCGGCCCCGGACCAGGGCCGCCACCACCGCGATGCCGGCGGCGATGGCGAAGAGGCTGATATAGGTATGGATGCCGGTCAAAGTCGTCGGGTCGAACATGGCTGGCGCTCCCTAGAGCATTTTCCGTTCGCCCCGGCTCACGGCAATCGCTCTAGACTATTGTTTTGACGCATTTTCTTCACGCGAACCGGTATCCATTTCGCTCGAAAATGCTCTAAGGGTGGCCGAGCTTAGCAGTCCGCCGCGCCTCCGTATTGCAGGATAGGCGCCGACATGGGTCGCGGGGCCTCGCTACCTTCCGGCCATCCCTGCAGGCGCTCCTCGGGGCGAATTTCCAAGCGATCCCTAAGTGTTTTCCCCGGCTACCGCACGGGCACATATCGGCCGCATTTTGTCGCCACGCTCCGCCGAGCCCAGCAGGCGGTATGGTTTGCAGGCCCTGTTGTTCAGATGTTACCGTTGCAGGGGCATCTTTTCAGGAGCCGCCTTTTCGGGCGGTCTTGCCGGAACGAGGGAGGAAGAAGGCCACGGTCCGCGCGCCAGCGGTTTGGAACAGGACGGGTTGCGTCTCAAGGTGGCATCGCAAGGCGATCCCCCTGAAAGCATCCGGCTCCTCGCGCGGTCGATAGGCCCAAAGAAATGGATCCTCGAGCCTCTGCCTCTTCCGGCGCAGACGGCTTGGCAGGAGGTATATATATGGCTGGCCTTGGACGCGCCCAGCGCCGCTCAGGCGGTATGGAAGACACCTTCCGGGACTATGGTTCGGAGGGCGGCTTCGACGTTCCCAATGACCGGCGGGACACGGCCCGCCCCCGCATCGGTTCAAGCACCCGCGCTCGCCCACCCCGCCGCAAGGCGCGGGACGGGCTTGTGCTCTGGCGTGCCCTCGCCCTTTCCGCTTCGGTCCTGATCCTCGGCATGGGGGGCGTGGTCGCCTACCACGCCATGGGTCCCGACCGCCCTGCCCCCGATGGCGCGGCCGCGAAAGCCACGGCGGCGACGGCCCCCGCTGCGAAGACCGCGAGCGACACCCGCCCGCAGCAGACCCCGGTTCTCAAGACCGCCGATGGCGGGCACGCGCAGATGTCCACCAAGGTCGCCTCCATCCTCGGCGCCCCCGCGGCCGCGCCGGCCCAGCCGGAGCGCGCCAACGCGCTCCAGGTGGCGGCAGCAAGCCCTGCTGCAAATCCCGCCACAAATCCCGCCTCGGCACCGGCGGAACCGGCCCCCACCGCCGCCGATTTCGCCCGTCCCGCCTTCCTTGAACCGGTCAGCGGCGACGAAGCGGGCGACGACGCCATCCTGCCCGAGGCCGCCACCCAGACCGTTGCCGATTCCGCACCGGCGGCGGGAGCGCCGCTTCCCAAGGCCAAGCCCCGCGCCGTCGCGCTGGCCTCGGCGGAGGCTGGCAAGGCCGCTGCCGATGACGACGGCCGCACCGTCCGCATCCGCTCCGCCGTCACGCTGCGTTCCGGGCCGAAGCGCTCCGCCTCCGCAATAACCACGCTGGACGAGGGCACCAAGGTAACCCTCTATTCCTGCAAGTCCTGGTGCGAGGTGTCATCCGGCGACAAGCGCGGCTTCGTCTACAAAGCGGCAGTGGGGCAGTGATGGGCTGGCGGTGAGCCTGCCTCATCGGCCGAAAGCCCAGTCCCGCGCCGCGCATGAGGGATGCTGCAAGACCAGCACGCGGGGCCGGTCGGCGCCGCGTGCTCTAGCCCACGGCGCCGGTTCCGGGTAGCGTCGCGGGAAACCGGACGGACCCGTTGCCCAAGCGCCCCACCAAGCCCCCATCTTCCCCTTCCGCCACCCGCCCGCCCAAGGCGCGCGCGGGTAAATCCCGCGCCACGCGCAAGCAGGCGGCCGCCGAGCATGCTCGGGTGGAGGCCTTGGTGGTCGCCCGCCACGCCACCGGCGAGATGCCCACGAAAGAGCAGGTGCTGGCCTTCATCGCCACCCAGAGCGGCGAGGTGGGCAAGCGCGAGATCGCCCGCGCCTTCGGCCTCAACGCGGCACAGAAGATCGAGCTGAAAAGCCTGCTGCGCGACCTCTCCGAGACCGGCACCGTGGAGCGCAGCCGGCGCCGCCTGCACGTGCCCGGCGCCCTGCCCGGCGTGGTGCTGGCCGACATCGTCTCCCGCGACGCCGACGGCGAGCTGATCGCAGTGCCGGTGGAATGGGACACCGAGACCCAGGGCGATGCCCCGCCCATCCTCGTCCAGGTGCCGCGCCGCGCGGTCGGCCCCGCCCCCGGCCTTGCCGACCGGGTGCTGCTGCGCATCGTGGAAGGCTCCATCGAGCATGGCGTTCCCCACGTGGGTCGCGTCATCAAGGTGCTGGAGAAGGCGCGCAAGCAGACCATCGGCATCTTCCGCGCCGCCCCCGGCGGGGAAGGCGGCGGGCGCATCATCCCCATCGACAAGAAGCAGCTCGGCCGCGAGCTTCAGGTGCCCCCCGGCGCCGAGCACGAGGCCAAGGACGGCGACCTCGTCACCGTGGAGCTGATGCGGCAGCGCGTGTTCGGCCTGCCCACCGCGCGGGTGAAGGAGAAGCTGGGTTCGCTGAGCTCCGAGAAGGCGGTGAGCCTGATCGCGCTGCACGCCCATGCCATCCCCCACGTCTTCCCCGAGGCGGTGCTGAAGGAGGCCGAGGCGGCGAAGCCCGTCACCCCGCGCGGCCGCGAGGACTGGCGCGACGTGCCGCTTGTCACCATCGACCCGCCCGACGCCAAGGACCATGACGACGCCGTCCACGCCGTGGCCGACGACGATGCGGCCAATGAAGGTGGCTTCGTCGTCACCGTGGCCATCGCCGACGTGTCGGCCTATGTGCGCCCCGGCTCGCCGCTGGACCGCGAGGCGCTGATCCGCGGCAATTCGGTGTATTTCCCCGACCGCGTGGTGCCCATGCTGCCGGAGCGCATCTCCAACGATCTGTGCTCCCTGCGCCCCAGGGAGGACCGCCCGGCGCTGGCGGTGCGCATGGTGATCGGCGCGGACGGGAGGAAGCGCCACCACACGTTCCACCGCATCCTCATGCGCTCGGCCGGCAAGCTCGCCTATGCCCAGGCCCAGAACGCCATCGAGGGCCGCACCGACGACATCACCGACCCGCTGCTGAACGGCGTGCTGAAGCCGCTCTACGCCGCCTATGACTGCGTGAAGAAAGCCCGCGACGCCCGCCAGCCCCTCGACCTCGACTTGCCCGAGCGCAAGATCGTGCTGAAGGAAGACGGCACGGTGGACCGCGTGGTGGTGCCCGAGCGGCTCGACGCCCACCGGCTCATCGAGGAATTCATGATCCTCGCCAACGTGGCCGCCGCCGAGACGCTGGAGGAGAAGAAGACCCCCCTCGTCTACCGCGTCCATGACGGCCCCTCGCTGGAGAAGCTCTCCAACCTGCGCGAGTTCCTGAAGACGCTGGACATCGCCCTGGCCAAGATCGACCAGGTGCGGCCGTCCCACTTCAACCGTATCCTGGCGCAGGTGAAGGACACGGACGCGGCTCCCCTGGTCAACCAGGTGATCCTGCGCAGCCAGAGCCAGGCGGAATATGCCTCGGAGAATTACGGGCATTTCGGCCTGAACCTGCGCCGCTATGCCCATTTCACCTCGCCGATCCGCCGCTATGCGGATCTCGTGGTGCATCGCGGCCTGGTGCGCGCCATGGATTTCGGCTCGGACGGCCTGCCGCAGGACGCCACCACCGCAACGCTGGGCGAGGTGGCGGCCGCCATCTCCGTCACCGAGCGCCGCGCCATGGCGGCCGAGCGGGAGACGGTGGACCGGCTCATCGCCCATCACCTCGCCGACCAGATCGGCGCCACCTTCAACGCCCGCATCACCGGGGCCACCAAGGCGGGACTCTTCGTCGCGCTCGATGTCACCGGCGCGGACGGCTTCATTCCCGCCTCGACGCTGGGGCAGGATTATTACCGCTACGACGAAACCCGGCAGGCCCTGGTGGGCGACCGGACCGGCGAAATGCACCGCATCGGCGACCGGGTGGAGGTGAAGCTGGTGGAAGCGGCACCGGTGGCCGGCGCGCTGCGGTTTGAGCTTCTGACCGAAGGCTCCTATGTAAAGGGGCCGCGCGGGCGTCCCGGCCCGCTCCGGCGGGGCGGCGGACCGAAGGGTGGCTCTCCGGGCGGTGCCCCAAAGGCGGGCGCCCGGCAGGGTCCGGCCGGACGCCATGCCGGCAGTGGCCATCCGGGTAAGGGCCCGCAGGGCAAGGGACCACGGGGAACAGGGCGGTCGCGCCCGTAAATCGCGACCTGAAGGGGGTTCGACGGTGGACACGCCTGCGACCATGACGGTGACGAACACGCTCGCCGGCTCCGAGCCCGGCGATGCGCGGGACCGTGCGCCGCAGGACCCCCCTGTCCGGCCCAATGCCCCCCCTCCTGCCCGTCCCCGCGCCGTTCCAGAGGCGCTGCTGCGCGGCGCGCGCGGCCTGTGCCCCGCCTGCGGTGCCGGGCGCCTGTTCTCCAGCTATCTCAAGGTCTCGCCCTACTGCCCGGACTGCGACGAGGAGCTGTACCACCACCGCGCGGACGATGCCCCGCCCTATGCCACCATCCTGCTGGTGGGCCACATCGTGGTGCCGCTGATGGTGCTGGTGGAGGAGGTGTACCGTCCCGAAGTGTGGGTGCATCTCGTGCTGTGGCTGCCCTTGACGCTGGCGCTGTGCCTCACCCTGCTGCCGCCGCTGAAGGGCATGCTGGTGAACCTGCAATGGGCCCTGCGCATGCACGGCTTCGATCCCCAGAGCCCAGAGCGGGAAGGCCCGCCCGACGGGGTGGTGCCCGTGGTGCGCGCCGTCCGCCCCGTCCGCTGAGGCTCGGCACATTGACACTCCGGAAGAACGCCCCAAAAGAACGCCCCAAAAGAATGCCCGATGAGCACTGACGCGCCATGACCGACTTCGCCACGCGGCTGACCCAGGCCGAGCGCCGCCAGGACTGGCCCAACGTCCGCCCGCGCGACGCCGCCACCCTCATCCTCATCGACCACAAGGGCAAGAAGCCCCGCGTGCTCATGGGCCGGCGCCATCCCAAGCTGAAATTCCTGCCTGGCGTCTTCGTCTTTCCCGGCGGACGGCTGGAGAAGGCCGACCGGACCATGCCGGTCTACGGCGTGCTCGACGCCGACAGCGAGCGGCGCTTGATGACCAAAGTGCAGCGCCCCACCCTCACCCGCGCCCGGGGCCTTGCCGCCGCCGCCATCCGCGAGATGTACGAGGAGACCGGCCTTTTGGTGGGCACCAGGGACCTCGGCGCCCCTGAGGCCCCCAGCGACGACTGGCGCGTGTTCGAGGAGCGCGGGGTGTTTCCCGATCTCGGCGCCCTCACCTATGTGGCGCGCGCCATCACCCCGCCGCGCCGGCCCAAGCGCTTCGACACCCGCTTCTTCGCCGCCGACGCCCGCGCCGTGTGCGACGAGGTGAAGGGACTGGTGGGCGACGACTCAGAGCTGGTGGAACTCGCCTGGCTCACCTTTGCGGAAACCGCCGCGCAGGAGCTGCCCACCGTCACCCGCGTGGTGCTGGAGGAAGTGGCCCAGCGCATCGAGGCCGGATCGAGCCCGCGCCTGCCGGTGCCCTTCTATGCCATGCACCGTGGGCAGTTCGTCCGCACCCTGCTTGATTGATCCTTATCTTATGCATGCACCCGACCGGCCGCTGGGCCATATGAGCCGCACGGCCTCCATCGCTGCCGCCATTTCCGCCATCACCGTCGTCGGCGTCGGCATCAGCCTCTCCATTCCGCTGCTGGCGCTGGAACTGGAGGTGCGCGGCATCTCCAGCACCTGGATCGGCGTGAACACGGCGGTGGCCGGGGTGGCGACCATTATCACCGCCCCCTTCGTGCCGATGCTGGTGCGCAAGGTGGGGCTGCGGGCGCTGCTGGTGGGCGCCATCGCGCTCGCAGCCGCCAGCCTCGTGGGCTTCAAGGCGGCGCCCTCCTTCCTCATGTGGTTTCCGCTGCGCTTCACCTTCGGCGCGGCCCTGTGCATCCTGTTCGCGGTGAGCGAGTTCTGGATCAATGCCCTGGCGCCGCCCAACCGGCGCGGGCTGATCATGGGCGTCTACGCCACCGCCCTGTCCATGGGGGCGGCGCTGGGGCCGGCGATCCTAAGCGTGCTTGGCGCCTCGGGCTGGGCGCCCTACCTCGCGGGGGCGGCAGTGCTGTGCCTTGGCGCCATTCCCATCCTGCTGGCGCGGGGAATCACCCCGCGCATCCATAACGACGACCATCACGGCGTGCTCACCTTCGTGCGCCACTCGCCCTCGGCGGTGCTGGCCGCTCTGGTGTTCGGCGCCATCGAGACGGCGGTGATGACCTTCCTCCCGCTCTACGGCCTGCGCCTCGGCCTCAGCGAGACCAGCGCCTCGCTGCTGCTGACGGCGGCGGTGCTGGGCAACGTGGCCTTCCAGATCCCCATCGGCCTCGTCAGCGACAAGGTGGACCGGCGCATCCTGCTCCTCGTCTGCGCGCTGGTGGGTTCGGCGGGCGCGCTGACCCTGCCGTTCGTGGCAGTCTCCAGCCCGCTGTTCCTGGCCATGATCTTCCTCGCCACCGGCATCGTGGGCTCGCTCTACACGGTGGGACTCGCGCATCTGGGCGAGCGCTACCACGGCGCGGACCTCGCGGCGGCCAATGCGGCCTTCGTGATGCTGTACTCGGTGGGCCTCATCATCGGCCCGCCGGTGGCGGGGCTGGGCATGCGGCTCTACAACCCCTACGGCTTCGCCTTCGTCATCTGCGGCATGCTCGCCATGTATGCGGCGGTGGTGGCCAGCCGGCTCGCCCTGCGCGCGCGCTGACGGCGGGCGGTGATTGCCGTTCCGGGAGCGGGCTTCCCGCCCCGGCCTTGACATTTCGGGCGTCGTGGGAGAGTTTCCGCCCCCACGAGCCGCCGGGACCGGCAGCGCGTCCGTTTTTCTTTTCGCAACCTCACGGTTTTCGCAAACCAGACGGTCGCGCGCCGCATGCGGCACCCAGGGATCAAGACATGGCCAAGGCTGCAACCATCAAGATCAAGCTCCTGTCCAGCGCGGACACGGGCGTGTTCTATGTGACCAAGAAGAACTCCCGCACCAAGACCGACAAGATCGTGCTCAAGAAGTACGACCCGGTGGTGCGCAAGCACGTGGAATTCCGCGAGACCAAGATCAAGTGATTGATTCTTTGGTCCTTGGCGGCGCCCATTCGCGCCGCCGGGCCTGATCGCACATCGCGATGGACTTCATCTGACCGACCAGGGCGCCGCAAGGCGCCCTTTTCTTTTGGCGCGGAGGCCACGCCGCAAGGCGCCCATGTTCCCGGGTGATTCCCGGCCGGTCAGCTATTCGCCGCGTCGGAGCGGTTCATTCGCCGGGATGGAAGCCGTGCGTTTCGTGCTCGTTCAGGCGCATGGCGGCATACCCCATGGCGACCACCACGACGGGCAACACCACATAGGCGAAGATCCAGAGCCCGGTCATCGAAGCCTCCTGAGAGTTCTTCTCGCCATGGAGTGTAGCAGGCTGGCCGCCACCAGCCAAAGCACAGCCCCGAGCACAATCCAGTGCCCTGCCGCGGCATTGCCCCCGAGCCCATAGAGAGCAGCCGCGCTGGGTCCGAGTACGCCAACGGTCAGGCAGGCGGTGGACGCGCGATCGAGCGCATTTGCGGTGAGCTTGGTCTGCTCGTTGTGAACGAGGCTCATGACAGGACGGGGCAGTTCCGGACGGAAGTTGAAGATAGGCTGGCCGGTGGGGAGGAAGCGGGGAGGCCTCCCGCATGCTCACCCACCGGCCAAACCCCACGGACCCAGGAGATGCGGCGGACCTGAGCACTCCGCAGGGTTGTCCTGATGGCGGGAATGGCGGTGCCATGCTGGCACAACACCATCTGAGCGGCCGTGTTCGACCGTGACATTCCCGCCTGTATCTCGCCGAAGACCGAAGACTAGCACATCGCGACAAAAGCGAAAGCCGCCGAATCGGTGGGCCGCCGGCTCACCATTTTCCGGCTTCAGCCGCCGGCGAACTGGCGCACGGTCTGGAGGAATTTCGCCACCGAGATGGGCTTGGAGAGATAGGCCTCGCAGCCTCCGGCGCGGATTCGCTCCTCGTCGCCCTTCATGGCGAAGGCGGTCACCGCCACCACGGGAATAGCTCTCAGCTCCGGGTCGGCCTTCAGCTTACGGGTCACGTCGAGGCCGGAAATCTCCGGCAGCTGGATGTCCATGATGATGAGGTCGGGCCGGTGGGCGCGGGCCAGTTCCACGGCCTCGACCCCCGAGCGCGTCTCCACCGTGCGGTAGCCGTGGGCTTCGAGCAGATCGTGGAAGAGCTTCATGTTGAGCTCGTTGTCCTCCACGATCATTACCGTCTTGGCCATCCCCATCCCCCGGACCCGCCCTGCGCCGTCCACCCTTCGCAGCCCGCGCGGAACGTGCTGGAATGGGGAGACACCTAGACCTCATTCCTTGCGGAAGCGCAAATGCCCATTCAGGACAAACCAAGAGGCCTCAAGGCGCAGCGCGATGCGGCGCAGGAGGTGGCGACCTCCGCCCTCGCCTTCATCGCCG
Organism: Xanthobacter oligotrophicus; assembly: GCF_008364685.1. Classification (GTDB taxonomy): domain Bacteria; phylum Pseudomonadota; class Alphaproteobacteria; order Rhizobiales; family Xanthobacteraceae; genus Xanthobacter; species Xanthobacter oligotrophicus. The sequence goes on along the minus strand of NZ_VTTL01000011.1, from coordinate 69,856 downwards.
CCGACGGCGAGCGGCTGGTGCGATTCCTCGCCGAGACCGGCCTCTCCCCGGCCACCTTGCGCGACGCGGCGGCAAAGCGCGGCTTCGGCGCCGGAGTGCTGGCCTTCGTCATTTCCGACGAGGCCATGCTGGTGGCCTTCGCCGCCGAGAAGGGGCTCGATCCCCGGCACGTGGTGGGCGCGCTGGAAATCCTCGCGCCCCAGGCGGACCCCGATGCCGTCGTGCGCCGGCCCATGTAGGGCGACCTGCGGTCGCTCTACAGCAAGAGAGTCGCGCATCGCGCGCCCGGGACAGCCGTCATGAATGCCCCCGGCTTCTGCCGCGACTGCCTGTCCGATGCGCCCCAGACAGGTGGCCTTGCCGGCGACCGCTGCCCGGCCTGCGGCAGCCCACGCCTCCTGCGCCATCGCGAGCTGGACACCCTCAGCGTCGCCCATGTGGATTGCGACGCCTTCTTCGCCGCCGTGGAAAAGCGCGACGACCCCAGCCTTGCCGACGTGCCGCTCATCATCGGCGGCGGCAAGCGCGGGGTGGTCTCCACCGCCTGCTACATCGCCCGCATCAAGGGCGTGCGCTCGGCCATGCCCATGTTCAAGGCGCTGGCGCTCTGCCCCGAGGCGGTGGTGGTGAAGCCGAACATGGAGAAATACCGCACCGTGGGCCGGCAGGTGCGGGCCATGATGCAGCAGCTCACGCCGCTGGTGGAGCCGCTGTCCATCGACGAGGCCTTCCTCGACCTTTCGGGCACCCAGGCGCTGCACGGCGCCAGCCCCGCCCGCACCCTGGCCCGCTTCGCGCGGGCGGTGGAGCGGGAGGTGGGAATCACCGTCTCGGTGGGGCTCGCGGCCAACAAGTTCCTCGCCAAGATCGCCTCCGACCTCGACAAGCCGCGGGGCTTCAGCGTGCTCGGGCAGGCGGAGGCGGCGGGCTTCCTCGCGCCGCGCCCCGTCACCTTCATCTGGGGCGTGGGGGCAGCATTCGGGGGCAAGCTGGCGAAGGACGGCTTCCACACCATCGCCGACCTGCAGCGCGCCGCCCCCGCCGACCTTGCCCGGCGCTACGGTGCGGAAGGGCTGCGCCTGTCGCGCCTCGCCTTCGGCCTCGACACCCGCGCGGTGGAGCCGGAGCGGGAGGCCAAAAGCGTCTCGGCGGAAACCACCTTCGAGCGCGACGTGGGTGCCCTGCGCCCGCTGGAACAGACCCTCTACGCCCTCTCGGAAGAGGTCAGCGACCGCCTGAAGCATGCGGGCATCGCCGGCCGCGCCGTGACCTTGAAGCTGAAGAGCGCCGATTTCCGCCTGCGCACCCGCTCGCGCACGCTGGAGGCGCCCACCTGCCTTGTGGCGCGCATCAACGGGGCGGCGCGGGAGCTGCTGGCGAAGGAGGTGGACGGCTCCTTGTTCCGCCTCATCGGCGTAGGGGTCTCGGACCTCTGCCCCATCGCCGACGCCGACCCGGCGGACCTCGTGGACACCAGCACGGAACGCCTGAAGGCGACGGAAAGCGCCATGGACGAGCTGCGTGCCCGATTCGGCCGCGGCGCCCTCACCCGCGGCATCCTGCTGGACGCCACCACCGACCGGCGCAAACGCAAGTAAGTCCGCATGACAGCACCGCCCGCTTGACTTACGCTATATCTAAATGAATATAGCTTACACGCAGGCACCGCGGCGGGAGGCCCCTTCATGGAGCGGGACGACATCATGGGCGAGGATCTCCTCGCCTTCGACGTGGCGGTGGACGGCAGCCGCATCCGCATGAGCTTCAGCCGGCCGGACGGGTCGGCGACGGCCCTCAACCTGCCGTCCGATTGCCTCAAGGCCATGGTGATGACCCTGCCCAAGATGATGACCGAGGTGCTGCGCGCCCGGCACAAGGACGACAGCCTGCGCCTCGTCTATCCCGCCCATAGGGTGCGCATCGAGCAGGCCTCCGACCCGCAGACCCTGATCCTCACCCTTGCGACGCCCGATGGCTTCGAGGTGTCCTTCGCCCTCGCCGGGCCGCAGCTGAAATCGCTGGTGGCGGCCGAGGCGGCCCTGCCCCGCGTGCAGGAGGCGCAGGCGGCGAAGGCCACACGGTTCAACTGATCTCTCCGGGCCGCCGGCCTCCCGGTGGCGGCCCGTTTTTTCTTCCTGGCTCCCCATCCCCCTCTCTCGTGGCATGTCGAACGGAGGCCCCGGACACGCACCCCGTGCCCGGGGCCAAACTGTCTGTGCGCCCCGCGCGACAGCATCCGGCGCGCCTGCTAGACTTGGGCCATTGCCCCGCGCCGCCTGCAAAAGGGCGGCTCCGCTTCAGGTTTGTTCATGGCCTCGCTCAGCGTGAGAATCGACCTCGGGCCCAAGCGCATCGGCCCCGGCAAGATCGAGCTTCTGGAGAAGATCGAGGCGCTCGGCTCCATTTCCGCCGCCGGGCGCGCCATGGACATGTCCTATCGCCGCGCCTGGGAGCTGGTGGAGGAGATGAACGGCCTCTTCACCGGGCCGGTGGTGACGCCCCGCACCGGCGGCAAGCAGGGCGGCGGCACCCAGCTGACCCCGCTCGGCCATGCGGTGGTGGCGGCCTATCGCACCATCGAGCACGACGCCACCGAGGCCACTCGCCAGCAAATGGCGGCGCTGGAGGCCGAGCTGTCCTCCCTCAGCACGGCGGCGGAATAGGTCTCACGCCCGCGCCGCCCTGAGCGCGGCGGCGGCGGCCACCGGCCCCAGCACCAGCGCGAACAGGGCGAGGCCCAGCAGCACGCGGAACGGCGTGCCGAACGGCACCGGCCCCACCACCGCCGCCTGTGTGGCCGACACGGCAAAAATCAGCACGGGGATGGCGAGGGGAATCACCAGCACGGCGATCAAAAGCCCGCCCCGCCGGAACGCGCCGGCAAACGCCGCGCCGATCAGCCCGAGGAAGGTGACCGCGGGGGTGCCCACCAGCAGGGTCAGCACCACCGCGCCGATGGCTGCGGGCTCGAGATTCAGCATCAGCGCCAGCACCGGGGCGGCGAGCACCAGCGGCAGGCCGGTGGCGAGCCAGTGGGCGAGGCCCTTGGCCGCCGCCGCCAGCTCCAGCGGCAGGGCGGACAAGGTGAGAGCATCCAGCGAGCCGTCCTCGGCATCGGCGGCGAACAGGCGCTCCAGACCGATGAGGCTCGCCAGCAGCGCCCCGATCCAAAGGATGGCCGGGCCGATGCGGGCCAGCAGCACCAGATCCGGCCCCACCGCGAACGGCATCACCGTGACCACGCTGAGGAAGAACACCACCCCGAGCCCCGCCCCGCCTCCGGAGCCGAGGGACAGAGCCAGATCACGCCGCACGATGGCGAAAAAGGCGGCCATCATGGGCGCAGGTTCCTGAAGAGGGAGGCGGTGCGCCGCCCTCCCACCCCTCCGCCGTTGCCCCCTCCCCAGCCCTCCCCCGCAAGCGGGAGAGGGGGCAGGACGGGGCAAATTCGAACACCGTGTCCGGCACGCGCACGGTCGAAGCCCTCTCCCGCTTGCGGGGGAGGGTTGGGAGGGGGCGGGCGCCGAAAGTTGGAAGGGAAAAGCCGCAGGGCATCCCGAAGCCGCCGCCCGCCAACCCCACGCAGCAGTTCCACATCCACGCTGCGCATCAGCTAACGCCCCCCAGCCTGAGTTCGTCCACGTCGCCAAGGTCGAGCGGGGCGTGGGTGGCGGCGATCAGGATACCGCCTTCCGCCAGATGGCCCCGGCCGAAGGCGGCAAAGCGCGCCTGCGCTTTCACGTCGAGCGCCGTGGTCGGCTCGTCCAGCACCCAGACCGGCCGCCGCGACACCAGCAGCCGGGCGATGGCGAGCCGCCGCTTCTGCCCGGCGGAGAGCACCTGCGCCCGCAGGCCGCCGAGGCCGCCGAGGCCCACCTCCTCCAGCGCGTCCTCCACCGGAAGGCCGGTAGGCCCGAGCACGGTGCGCCAGAAGGCGAGGTTGGCCCGCACGGTGAGCGCGCCCTTCACCGCATCCTCGTGGCCGAGATAGTGGATGTGCTCGCCCACCCCCGAGTCGGCGGCCTCAAGGCTCGGCCCGTCGAGGCGCACCTTCCCCTCCGTCGCCCCGAGCAGGCCGGAAAGGATGCGCAGCAGGGACGACTTGCCGGCTCCGTTGGGCCCAACCACCAGCAGCGCCCGGCCGGAGCGCGCGGTCACGTCCAGATGCTCGAACAGCAGCTTGAACCCCCTGCGGCAGGCCAGCTTTTCACCCACCAGAGCCGACACCGCCATTGCCCCGCGCCCCCTGCTTATGGTGCATTGCACATTGAATGCTGTTATCGCATGACCGCGCTTTGAAATGGCTCTATAAAGCCCCCGAACCGCGCCGTCCAAGATGGGAAAGCCTGCTTCCCCGTCTTCGGCGACGCTACCTCGGTCGATCATCGAACCGGAGTTATCGCACGTGACTTCTCTCGACAGCTTCAAGTCCCGTACAACCTTGACGGTAGACGACAAGGAATACGTCTATTACAGCCTTGAGCTGGCGGAGAAGAACGGGCTCACAGGCGTGTCCGCCCTGCCGTTCTCCATGAAGGTTCTTCTGGAGAACATGCTGCGCTTCGAGGACGGCCGGTCCGTCACGAAGGACGACGTGATCTCCGTCGCCGACTGGCTGAACAACCGCGGCAAGGCGGAAAAGGAAATCGCCTACCGCCCCGCGCGCGTGCTGATGCAGGACTTCACCGGCGTCCCCGCGGTGGTGGATCTTGCCGCCATGCGCGACGCCATGGTGGCGCTCGGCGGCGATCCGGCCAAGATCAACCCGCTGGTCCCCGTGGACCTCGTCATCGATCACTCGGTGATCGTGAACTTCTTCGGCAGCGACAGCGCGCTGAAGAAGAACGTTGACGAGGAATACAAGCAGAACCAGGAGCGCTACCGCTTCCTGAAGTGGGGCCAGAGCGCGTTCGACAATTTCCGCGTCGTGCCCCCGGGCACCGGCATCTGCCACCAGGTGAACCTTGAATACCTGGCGCAGACCGTGTGGACCCGCAAGGAAGAGCTGGACGGCAAGACGGTCACCGTCGCCTATCCCGACACCCTGGTGGGCACCGACTCGCACACCACCATGGTCAACGGCCTGGGCGTGCTGGGCTGGGGCGTGGGCGGCATCGAGGCCGAGGCGGCCATGCTCGGCCAGCCCATCTCCATGCTCATCCCCGAGGTGATCGGCTTCAAGCTTTCCGGCAAGCTGAAGGAAGGCATCACCGCCACCGACCTCGTGCTCACCGTCACCCAGATGCTGCGCAAGAAGGGCGTGGTGGGCAAGTTCGTGGAGTTCTACGGCTCGGGCCTGGAGCACCTGTCCCTCGCCGACCGCGCCACCATCGCCAACATGGCCCCGGAATACGGCGCCACCTGCGGCTTCTTCCCGGTGGACCGCGAGACCATCGACTATCTCGACGAGACCGGCCGCAAGGACAGCCGCGTGGAGCTGGTGGAAAAGTATTCCAAGGCCCAGGGCATGTGGCGCAAGAAGGACACGCCCGACCCGGTCTTCACCGACACGCTGGAACTCGACCTCGACACCGTGCTGCCGTCCATGGCCGGCCCCAAGCGCCCGCAGGACCGCGTGCTGCTCTCCGAGAGCAAGGCCGGCTTCCTCACCGCCCTGGAAGGCGAGTTCAAGAAGCCCGGTGAGGCCGCCAAGCGCGTCGCCGTCGCCGGCACCGACTACAGCGTCGGCCATGGCGACGTGGTGATCGCCGCCATCACCTCCTGTACCAACACCTCCAATCCCTCGGTGCTCATCGCCGCCGGCCTGCTCGCCAAGGCCGCGGTGAAGAAGGGCCTGAAGTCCAAGCCGTGGGTGAAGACCTCCCTGGCGCCCGGATCCCAGGTGGTGGAAGGCTATCTCAAGGCCGCCGGCCTCCAGGAATATCTGGACGAGATCGGCTTCAACCTGGTGGGCTTCGGCTGCACCACCTGCATCGGCAATTCCGGCCCGCTCCCGGAAGCCATCTCCGAGGCCATCAACAAGAACGACCTCGTGGCCGGCGCCGTCATCTCCGGCAACCGCAACTTCGAGGGCCGCGTGAACCCGGACGTGAAGGCGAACTATCTCGCCTCCCCGCCGCTGGTGGTGGCCTACGCGCTGGCCGGCTCCCTGCAGATCGACCTCACCACCGAGCCGCTCGGCACCGACAAGGACGGCAAGCCCGTCTATCTCAAGGACATCTGGCCTTCCAACAAGGAAGTGGCCCAGTATATCCGCGAGAACGTCACCAAGAAGATGTTCAAGGAAAAGTATTCCGACGTCTTCAAGGGCGACGAGAACTGGCAGAAGATCGCCATTCCCACCGGCCAGACCTATGCCTGGCAGGATGCCTCCACCTATGTGCAGAACCCGCCCTACTTCGTCGGCATGACGAAGGATCCGGTTCCGGTCACCGACATCATCGATGCCCGGATCATGGGCCTGTTCCTCGACTCCATCACCACCGACCACATCTCGCCGGCCGGCTCCATCAAGCAGGCGTCCCCGGCGGGCCAGTACCTGATCGAGCATCAGGTGCGCCCGGTGGACTTCAACCAGTACGGCACCCGCCGCGGCAACCATGAAGTGATGATGCGCGGCACCTTTGCCAACATCCGCATCAAGAACCAGATGGTGCCGGGCGTGGAAGGCGGCGTGACCATCCATTATCCGGACGGCGCCAACCTGCCCATCTACGACGCGGCCATGCTGTACCGCTCCGAGGGCGTGCCGCTGGTGGTGTTCGCCGGCAAGGAATACGGCACCGGCTCGTCCCGCGACTGGGCGGCGAAGGGCACCAAGCTGCTCGGCGTGCGCGCCGTGGTGGCCCAGTCCTTCGAGCGCATCCATCGCTCGAACCTGGTGGGCATGGGCATCGTGCCGCTGGTGTTCAAGGACGGCGAGAGCTGGCAGACGCTGGGCATCAAGGGCGACGAGATCGTCACCCTCAAGGGCATCGAGGGCGACCTCAAGCCCCGCCAGACCCTGACCGCCGAGATCAAGTTCGCCGACGGCTCGGTGAAGAACGTGGACCTCATCTGCCGTATCGATACGCTGGACGAGCTCGACTACTTCCGCAACGGCGGCATCCTGCCCTACGTGCTGCGCTCGCTCGCGGCGTGATCGGCGCCGGCTCGCGCTGCTGACGAACAACGGCCGGCCCGGTTTCCTCCGGGCCGGCCTTTTCATGCGGGGTGCAGATTGCGGGCCCCGCGCACGTGTCGCTTTTTGCTGCCCTTGCGGGACGTTTCCAGGACGTTTTCTCCAGCCCGCCGTGACACCCCATTGTGACTGGTGCCGGTCCCCCGCCTCAGTTATTCCCGAAGCCGTCCCCCTTGCCGAAAGCTCCTATTGCCCATCATGACCTTCGCTCGCACCACCCTCGCGCTTCTGCTCGCCCTCGCCGCCAGCCCGGCCCTGGGGCAGAGCCAGCCGAAGACCGTGGTGGAGCTGTTCACCAGCCAGGGCTGCGCCTCCTGCCCCCCCGCCGACGCCCTCCTCACCGAGATCGCCAAGGACCCGCAGGTGCTCGCCCTCACGCTGGCGGTGGACTATTGGGACTATGTGGGCTGGAAGGACACGCTGGCGCTGCACGGCCATTCCCTGCGCCAGAAGGCCTATGCCGACCAGCGCCCGGACCGGAAGATCTTCACGCCGCAGGTGGTGGTGGACGGCACCCTGTCCGCCAAGGGCAGTGACCGCGCCGCGCTGCAGCGCGCCCTGTTCGCCGCGCGTAGCAATGGCGGGCTCACGGTGCCGGTGTCGGTGACGCGGGACGGCGATGCCATCGAGATCACCTTGCCCGAGAGCAAGGCCGCCGCCGAGGGCGCGGACCTGTGGCTGTGCCCGGTCACGCGCAGCCAGACGGTGGCCATCGGCCGCGGCGAGAACGGCGGGCGCAACGTGACCTATTCCAACGTGGTGCGCGGCTGGACCCGTGTCGCCATCTGGCAGGGCGATGCCCGGCGCTATCGCGTGGCGCTCAAGGATGTCAGCCGGGACGGCGTGGATTCCGTGGCGGTGCTGGTGCAGACCGGCAGCCCGAACATGCCCGGCCCCATCATCGGCGCCGCCTTCCTGCCGCTCGGCAACTGATCCCCGACCCCCTTTGCCCGCACGCCGGCGCGGCACGCCGGAGACTGCGGTCTTCGGCCCCCGCGTGGGCGGCCGGTGCAGCCGCTCCGCCATGCGTCGCTCGCGTCGGCGGCGGCCGTGGCCTTCGCCATCACGTCCACGCAATCCCGCAGGCGCCCGAACCAGACGCGCGCGCAAAAAAGAAGGCCGCCCGGAAGGCGGCCTATTGGGGGTCTAATGATGTCGGTGCGTAGCAGTGGCCGGTTCACGCACACCCCGGGGGGCTGGGGGGCTGGGATAGCCGGAGCGCCTCGCGAACCGGCCCTGCTACGCGATTGAAGATCCCGCCGGCCCGCGGCGCGCGATTGACCGAATTTCGGCGAGACTGTGATTTCATTGACGTTGCCGTGATCGGCACCAACATACCGCTTTCGCAAATGCGACAGCCGGCTACCAATTGGCCTTGAAAGGCGCCCCGCCGGGGGCGATCATGGTTCAGGACAAGGGCCTGCACCATCCCGCCCGCCATTGGCGCATCTTGTGGAGAGCGCCCCGGCGGATCGGGCATCCCGGGTGAGGCCGCGACAGAGGAGGCCCGATGGGAGACGCTGAACCCATAATCCTGTCGCGCCGCGGCGCCGTTCCGGTCCAGCCCGCGGCCTCATCCCCCGCCCCGTTGAAGATCACCTTCGACCGGCGGGAACTCGACCGCATCCTCGACCTTTACGGGCGCATGGTGGCGCAGGGCGAATGGCGCGACTACGCCATCGACTTCACGCGCGACAAGGCGGTGTTCGCCATCTTCCGCCGCGCCATGGACATGCCTCTCTACCGCATCGAGAAGGACCCGCGCCTCGCCCGGCGCCAGGGCATGTATGCGGTGATCTCCCAGACCGGCCACATCCTGAAGCGCGGCCACGAGCTGCCGCGCGTCCTCGCCGTATTGGAAAAGCCGCTGAAGGCGATCTGAGGGGGAGCGTTTCTGCGAGGCCAGAAACGACTGAGGGCTTGTCGTAACGTCATGCCCGGCCTTGTACCGGGCATCCACGCGGCGCCGCCTGCGCACCGTCCTGAAGTCGCTCCCGGCCGCAGGGCGTGGATGGCCGGGACAAGCCCGGCCATGACGGCGGTTCGGGACTTTGTCAGGCCCGGCCGAACACCCGCGTGAAGATGGTGTCCACGTTCTTCAGGTGGTAGCCGAGATCGAACTTCTCGTTGATGTCGTCTTCCGAGAGATACTTACGCACGTCATCGTCGGCGAGGAGGAAGGTGCGGAAGTCGCCCTCCCCGCGCCACACCCGCATGGCGTTGCGCTGGACCAGGCGGTAGCTGTCCTCGCGGCTCGCCCCCTTCTGGGTCAGCGCCAGCAGCACCCGCTGGGAGTGGATGAGGCCGCCCAGCTTGTCCATGTTCTTCTGCATGTTGTCGGTGTGGACCACCAGCTTGTCCATGACGCCGGTGAGGCGCGCCAGGGCGAAGTCCAGCGTCACCGTGGCGTCGGGGCCAATCATGCGCTCCACGGAGGAGTGGGAGATGTCCCGCTCGTGCCACAGGGCCACGTTCTCCATGGCCGGCAGGGCATAGGCGCGCACCATGCGGGCAAGGCCGGTGAGGTTCTCAGTGAGCACCGGGTTGCGCTTGTGGGGCATGGCCGAGGAGCCCTTCTGCTCGGGGGAGAAATACTCCTCCGCCTCCAGCACCTCGGTGCGCTGGAGATGGCGCACCTCGATGGCGAGCCGCTCCACGGAAGACGCCACCACGCCCAGCACCGCGAAGAACATGGCGTGCCGATCGCGCGGGATCACCTGGGTGGAGACCGTCTCCACGGTGAGCCCGAGCTTTTGCGCCACATGGGCTTCCACCGCCGGATCGATATGGGCGAAAGTGCCCACCGCCCCGGAGATGGCGCAGGTGGCGACCTCGGCGCGGGCGGCCACCAGCCGGGCGCGGGCGCGCTGGAACTCGGCGGCGGCGATGGCCAGCTTCACGCCGAAGGTGGTGGGCTCGGCATGGATGCCGTGGGAGCGGCCCACCGTGGGGGTCAGCTTGAACTCGAACGCCCGGCGCTCCAGCACCTTCAGCAGCGCGTCCACGTCGGCGATGAGCAGGTCGCTGGCGCGGGCCAGCTGTACCGCGAAGCAGGTATCCAGCACGTCGGACGAGGTCATGCCCTGGTGCACGAAGCGGGCTTCCGGCCCCACGAACTCGGCGAGATGGGTGAGGAAGGCGATGACATCGTGCTTCACGTCCCGCTCGATGGCGTCGATGCGTTCCACGTTGAACTCGGCCTTTCCGCCCAGCTCCCAGATCTTGGCCGCGGCCTCCTTCGGCACGATGCCGAGGTCCGCCATGGCGTCGGCGGCATGGGCCTCGATCTCGAACCAGATGCGGAAGCGGGCTTCGGGGGACCAGATGGCGGCCATTTCCGGCCGGCTGTAACGCGGGATCATGTGCGGGTGCTCGTCATATTGGGCAGGCGAGCGCTTTAGCAGAAAGGCGCGGCGCCGGGTAGCGCGGCGGAAACATGGCGCGCGAACATGGAGCTTGCCGGCCCAACACAGTGGTGCATTATATTTTTGTACAACTTATGGGGGCATAACCATGGAACAATCACCACTGCGCTCGGCCAACGTCCTCGCCAACGCGCTCACGGACAAGCTCGCCACCGACCCGGAAGCCGTGCAGCAACTCAAAGACAATCCCCAGCAGATCAAGACCCTGGCGGCCGATGCCGTGCTGCGGTCCGACGCTGAGGAAAAACGCGTTGCCGACCGGACTGGGGTCACCATCGACGGCAGCGTCTACAAGATCGTGGTCAAGACGCTGGGCGTCAGCGTCGTTCTGGCGGTCAGCTCCATTGCCGGAATCGCGGCCTACACGATTTACATGCACGGCGATGCGAAAGACCTTCGCGTGGTCATCCCCGATGGCCTCGTGGGCCTCGCCTCCACCGCCATCGGCGCCCTGGCAGGCCTGCTCACGCCCGTCTCGCGGGGCTGAGATGCAGCCCTGGCGGATGCCTCAGGCGGACGGCGGCAGCCGTGACCGGCGACGACAGGGAACTCACCCCCGCCGAGCCCATCTGCTGGGTAGGTGGGGAGCACGGCTTGAAACGAGGACACCCTCTCCCGCATGTCTCTTCCTCTCCCGCGTGCGGGGGAGGGGGTAAAGCCTGCGCCAAAGGGCACCGGCGGCACCGGTGAAAACCGCCTGTTCCCCCACCCTGCCCTCCTCAGCAAGTGGGAGAGGGTTCCAGCCGCGCCCAGTCGCAGCGGTGAAGCAGCGGTGAACAGGCAGCCCGAACCTGCCCGCCGCCCCCTTCGGCTCCCAAAGACCGAACCCGGATGTTTCCCGCTCCGGCGGCACGCTCATCCTTCCTTTACGGGCGCTGCGTCACAATCTCGCCTGCGCCGTTGAGGATAAGCGTTTGCCCATCGTCTCACCTGCCGCCGAGAGCCCCGACGTGACCTCCCTTGCTCCGCTTCCCCGCGTGCTGGCCTCGGAGCTGGCGGATCGCGCGCCCACCATATTGGTGTTCGATTCGGGCCTGGGGGGCCTCTCCGTGTTCCGCGAGGTGGCCCGGGTACGGCCCGACGCGCACTTCGTCTATGCCGCCGACGATGCCGCCTTCCCCTATGGCGCCCTCTCGGATGAGACGCTGGTCGCCCGCGTCGGCCATGTCATGGACCGCCTGATCGGCGAGGTGAGGCCCGACCTCGTTGTCATTGCCTGCAACACCGCGTCCACCCTGGCCCTGCCGTCGCTGCGCGCGGGGCACCCCACCCTCCCCTTCATCGGCACGGTGCCGGCCATCAAGCCCGCCTGCCTCGCCTCGCGCACCAGGCGCGTGAGCGTGCTCGCCACCCCCGGCACGGTGCGGCGCGATTATACCGCCGCGCTGGTGCGGGAATTCGCCTCCGGCTGCGACGTGGCGCTGGTGCCCAGCGACAGGCTAGCGGGCCTTGCCGAAGCTGCCATGGCCGGCGATCCGGTCGACGATGCCGACATCGCGGCCGAGATCGCGCCCTGCTTCGTCAATGCCGGCGGCCGGCGCACCGACACGGTGGTGCTCGCCTGCACCCATTATCCGCTCATTCTCGACCGGCTGACCCGCCTTGCGCCGTGGCCGGTGACTTGGATCGATCCCGCCCCGGCCATCGCCCGGCGCGTCACCCAGCTCATCGGGACCGCCGCACCGGCGGCGCAGGACGATCCGTCGCCGGTGCGGCTGGTCTCGACCCTGCGGCCGCTGGAGGCGGTGCGGATCGGCGCCATCGTCGGCCGTCCCGTGGCCCCGCCGCAGGTGCTGGACCCATCCGGGCCGGCGCGCGGCGCCAGCTGATTTCCCGCCTGGAGACCGAATGCCCCTCGCCCTGAACCGCCGCGCCTTTTCCCTCGGACTCGCAGGGTCTTTTGCAGGCTCCCTGGCCGGCGCCGGACTGCTCGCAGCGGCCCCCGCACTTGCCCAGCAGTCGGCGCAGCCCTTCCCGCGCTGGGTGGAAACCTTCCGCGCCAGGGCCCGCGCGCGCGGCGTCTCGGATGCCACCTACAACCGCGTCTTCAACGGCCTGAAGCCGGACACCGGCGTCTATGCGCAGGACCGCAACCAGGCCGAGTTCACCGAGCAGAGCTGGCAGTATCTCAACCGCCGCGTCTCCGACTGGCGCATCTCCACCGGCAAGCAGCGCGCCCGCCAGTATGCCGGCCTGTTCGAGCGGATCGAGAAGGCGTTCGGCGTCGATCGCCGGGTCATGCTCGGCTATTGGGGCATGGAGAGCGCCTTCGGCGACGTGCTCGACAATCCCAAGCACATGACCCCCATCTTTCCCTCCCTCGCCGCACTAGCCTGGGGCGATGCGCGCCGGCGCAAATACTGGGAAGCGGAGCTGCTCAACGCCCTCGTCATCGTCGAGCGCGGCTGGGGCACGCCGCAGGAGATGAGGGGATCATGGGCCGGCGCCATGGGCCACACCCAGTGGATGCCCGAGGTCTGGCTCAACATGGGGGTGGACTTCGACGGTGACGGCCGCATCTCGCCCTTCGGCAAGCCAGACGATGCCCTCGCCGGCACCGCCAATTATCTGGTCCAGCGCGGCAAATACCGTCGCGGCGAGCCCTGGGGCTTCGAATCGAAGCTGCCGGCCGGCTTCAACACCGACCTTGCCGACAACAAGACCCGTCGCCCCCTCGCCCAATGGGGCGAGCTGGGGGTGGTGACGGTGGAGGGCCAGTCGCTCTCCGGCTATGACGAGCCCGCGCGCCTGTGGCTGCCGGGCGGCGTCGGCGGGCCGGCGCTGCTGCTGCTCCACAATTTCTATGCGGTGCGTTCCTACAACCCCTCGTCCAACTACGCCCTCGCCGTGGTGCATCTGGGCGACCGAATCATGGGCGAGGGACCGTTCGTGGCCTCCTGGCCCGGCGGCGAGCGGGCGCTGACTTTGGCGGAACTGCAGGAGGTGCAGCAGCGCCTGACGGCGGCCGGCTTCGACACCGGCGGCGCCGACGGCCGCGTGGGCGCCGACACCATGCGGGCGGTGCGTGCCTTCCAGCAGAAGGTTGGCATCAATCCGGCGGACGGCTACGCCTCCATCGCCGTGCTGAACGCCCTGCGGCAGGGGCGGTAGGGAAGCAATCTCAGGCATCCCGGCCGATCGGCGCCATGGAAGCCGGCCGATGCGCGTTCGCGAATCAGGTGCCTGCGCGCGGGATTCAGCACCGGCCCGAATGCCGATCCCCTGCCGCAAACGAAAATGCCCCGGACCAGCCGGGGCATTGCTTCCATCGATCAGTTTGGAACCAGCCGGCGGCCGCCACGGCCGAACCCGACTCAACCGTGACAGGGCTTCAGCCGCGCGTGGTGCTCTTGCGGCGCAGGCGCACAACCACGTCCACGCGGGCCACCTCGTAGCCTTCGGGCGGCTCGGGCAGAAGCTGGACCGCCACGTCCTGCGCCGGAATATCCAGCAGGTCGTTCTGCCCCTCGAGGAAGAAGTGGTGGTGGTCGGAAGCGTTGGTGTCGAAATAGGTCTTGGAGCCGTCCACGGCCACCTCCCGCAGGAGGCTGGATTCCGTGAACTGGTGCAAGGTGTTGTAGACCGTGGCGAGCGACACCGGGAAGCGCGCCTTGATGGCTTCCTCGTGCAGGATTTCCGCGGTCACGTGCCGGTCGCCCTTGGCGAACAGCAGCCAGCCGAGGGCGAGGCGCTGTCGGGTGGGGCGCAGGCCCACGTCCTTCAGCATCTCGCGCACGTCGTGGAACGGGCATCCGGTCCGGCGGGTGGTGTTGATGTCGCGGAGCTGGGCGACGGGAAGAACCGGCTCGTCCTGCGCATCGGCCTGCGCGAAGGGGGCACCAAATGGGGAGCGGGAGCGGATCATCTCGTTCATTTCGGCTGCAATCTGTGTAGCTAAAACCAAAATATGCCGCCGAAGGAGAAACGCAATGCGAATGCCTCCGAAGACGACTAGCAAATTTATACCCCATATTGCACCGCAGCGCCATACAGGTGCCCCTGAGTAAGAAGCATTCCAAGGTGACCGGCCACCTCCGGAGGGCTCCGGCAGGGGGCCGGTCCACGGCCGGCTCACTTGCGCGTCATCTCCCGGCCGGGTCATGGACAGGGGCGCGCGGCGGGTCTATCGCGCTCCGGCAAGGGCCTCGTCGGCCCCCTTTCAGGACGTTCACTTTGCTCCAGCGTATCGACGAAACGGCAGCCTTGCTGCTGGTGACCGGATCGGCCCTCGCCTTGGCGGCGGCGTGGTATTTCCAGCTCGTGGTGGGCCTTGCCCCCTGCCCGCTCTGCCTCGACCAGCGGCTGCCCTATTACGCCGCCATCCCGTTGGGACTGCTCGCCTTCGCCGCCGCGCGCTCCGGCCGGACCACGCTGGCGCGGGTGCTGCTGGGCGTCATCGGCCTCGCCATGGTGGGCAACATGGGCCTTGCCATCTTCCACGCCGGCGTCGAATGGAAGTTCTGGACCGGCCCCACTGCCTGCACCGGAGCACCGGTGATGACGGGCAATGTCCTGTCCGCCCTGAAGGGCGCGCGGGTGCCGCGCTGCGACGAGGCGGCGTGGCGGCTGTTCGGGGTTTCCATGGCGGGATGGAACGCGCTGATCGCGGCGGGACTGGCGGTGGTGGGCTTTGGTGGCGCGACAACCCGTCGCAAAGCGTGACGTAAAGGCGTCACACGACGCTCAGGGATCCAGTTCGGTATCCCAGTAGAGATAATCCATCCAGCTTTCGTGCAGGTAGTTGGGCGGGAAGTGGCGGCCGTTCTGGTGCAGGTCGTGCACGGAGGGCTGGAACGGCATCTGCGCCGGCCACATTCCCAGGTCGCCCGGCATATGGCTGCCCTTGCGCAGGTTGCAGGGGGAGCAGGCGGCGACGACGTTTTCCCAGGTGGTCTGCCCGCCCCGGGAGCGCGGGATGAGGTGATCGAAGGTGAGGTCGTCGCGCGAGCCGCAATATTGGCAGGAAAAGCGATCGCGCAGGAAGACGTTGAAGCGGGTGAAGGCCGGTTGTCGCGTAGGCTTCACGAAGGTGCGGAGCGATACCACGCTGGGCAACCGGAGCTCGAACCCCGGACTTCGCACCGCCTTGTCGTAATATTCGACGATATTCACCCGATCGAGGAACACCGCCTTGATGGCGTCCTGCCAACTCCAGACCGACAGCGGGTAGTAGCTCAAGGGACGATAGTCCGCGTTGAGCACGAGCGCTGGCCAGGCACCTGGTGACAAAGCAGTGGTCAAGGACCGAACTCCTCGTCTGCGCAACCGAGTCGTCGCTGACGATCCCGATGCACGGGCGATACTCTATATGCTCCGTGTCATCCTTGTGAAGCCGCGGCCAAACCACGCCCGGATGCTGTTGGATAGGGCGTGACGACTCATACCATCGGCCCCGGTCTTCGAGCGATGCCAAGTGGGTTACGCTCAAATGCCGCGCGGGCTTGGCTCAGGGGCGCGCCTTGCCCAGGAACTCGGCGAGGAACTGCCCGCCGTGGAACAGCCCCTCGTCGTCGATGCCGTGGCCGAGGCCCTGGCTCAGGTGCCATTCCACCGGCACGCCGGCCGCCGCCAACCCCCGCGCCGAGGCGAACAGGGCCTGGGCGGGAATCACCTCGTCCTCGCTGCCATGCACCAGCAGGACCGGCGGGCGCACGGGCAGCTGGATGTCGCTGCGCCCGGCATCCACCCACATGCCGGAATAGGCCACCACCGCCGCCGGGGCCACCTGCGCCGTGGTGGCGAGCTTCAGCGCCATCATCGCCCCCTGGCTGAAGCCCACCAAGGCGAGGCGCTCGGGCGGAAGGTCGTATTTGGCCAGCTCCTCGGCGAGGAAGTCGCGCAGCAAGGGCGCGGCACCCTCGGCGCCGAGGGTCAGCTCATGGGGATCGCGGAAGGTGAGCGGGAACCACTGGCGGCCCACCGGCGCCCCCGCGCAGGGATCGGGCGCATGGGGCGAGACGAACAGGGCGCCGGGCAGAAGGTCCGCCCAGGCATTGCCGATGTCGATGAGGTCGCGGCCGTCGGCCCCATAGCCGTGCAGCAGCACCACGAGGGAATCCGGCGCGCCGCCGTTGCGCGGGCGCAGGCGCGGGCCGTCGAGGATGGGATCGTCGAGGGAAACGCCGTCGAGGGGAAAGGTCATGCCGCAATACCGATAGGAGCAATGCTCAGGCCGGCGCGCCCTGACGGGTCCGCCGCGCGCCATAATACGCCCACAGCAGATGCGCCGCCACGCCGCGCAGCGGCCGCCAGTCCTCCGCCACCGCCCGCAGGCCGTTGGGGGTCGCCCGTCCCGGCAGGTCGAAGGCCTCGCCCAGCGCCACCTGCAAGGCGAGGTCGCCGTGGGGAAAGGCGTCCGCCCGGCCGAGGCAGAACAACAGGTAGATGTCGGCGGTCCACAGCCCCACGCCGGGCAGGCGCGTAAGTATCTCGGCGGCGGCGTCCGCCTCCATGCGGGCCACGGCGTCGAGGTCCACCGACCCCTCCGCCAGCGCCCGGGCGATGCCGGTGAGGGTGCGGATCTTGGGGGCCGAGAGGCCGGCGGCGCGCAGGGCCTCGAGGGGCGCCACCAGCATTCCCTCCACGCTCGGCGCGCCGCCCAAGGTGGCTTCCAGCCGGCCATGGATGGCCCGCGCCGAGGCCACCGAAAGCTGCTGGGCCACCACCACCGCCGCCAGCCCGGCAAAGCCCGGCGGGCGCCGGCGCAGGGCGGGCCGGCCGGCCAGCTCCACCAGCGGCACGAGGCGCGGGTCGAGGGCGAGAAGATCGTCCAGCGCCCGCTCAAAAGCCGGCTGGTCGGCCAGGTGCGGCTCCCTCATCATCGCCTCCCTCTCGTGCAAAAATGCCTTCCATGCGCATCAGCTCTTTGGCGCGCGAGAATCCTGTGTCCACCCGCGTGGTTCACGCGAACCGGTATCCCCTTCGCGCGAAAACGCTCTAATCCTAGCCCCATGTCCAACCCCGCGCCCTTCACCTGCCGCTTCGCGCCCAGCCCCAACGGCCGGCTGCATCTGGGCCACGCCTTCTCGGCGCTGGTGAACGTGGAGGCGGCGCGGCGCATGGGCGGCACCTTCCTGTTGCGCATGGAGGACATCGACACCACCCGATGTCGCCCGGAATACGCGCGCGGCATCCTCGACGATCTCGCCTGGCTCGGCATCTTCCCCGATGGGCCGGTGCGCTGGCAGTCGGACCATTTTGGCGATTATGCCGCCGCTATCGCCCGGCTCGAAGCCATGGGGCTGGTCTATCCCGCCTTTGAGAGCCGCTCCCAGATTGCCGGCGCGGTGATCGGGCTGGAAAGTGCCACCGGCCGCCCCGCCCCGCGCGATCCGGACGGGGCGCCGCTCAACCCCTTCCTCCGCGCGGCCATGAGCGATGCGGCGCGAGCCGCGCTCAGGGACCAGGGCGCGCCCTTCGTGGTGCGGCTCGACATGGCGGCGTCCATCGCGGCGGTGAGGGATATGGGCGGCGGGCCGCTTTCCTGGGAAGAGGCGCAAGGGGTTCCGGAGGGCCCGCGCAAGAGCGTGGAGGCCGATGCCGCCCGCTGGGGCGACGTGGTGCTGGCGCGCAAGGACGTGCCCACCTCCTACCACCTCTCGGTGGTGGTGGACGACGCCGCGCAGGGCATCACCCACGTCATCCGCGGCATGGACCTTTACCACGCCACCTCGGTGCATGTTCTCCTGCAGCGCCTGCTGGGCCTGCCGACCCCGGCCTATCACCACCACCGGCTGATCCTGGACGACAGCGGCTACAAGCTCTCCAAGAGCAATTCCGCCACCAGCCTCAATGCCCTGCGCGCCGCCGGCGCCACGCCGCAGGACGTGTTGCGGCGGCTGTCGCCTCAGCCGACCCCGAGCACGTAGAGCCAGAGCGCGACCGTGAGCACCGCAAGCCCGGTGGACATGGACACGGCGCTGGTGGAGGCCCCGACCCCGATGCCGTAGCGCTGGGCCAGAAGATAGCCGTTGATGCCCGAGGGCATGGCGGCGAACAGCACCGCCACCCCGGCCCACACGGCCGGCATGGGGAACAGGAAGGTGAGCCCGTAGACCGCCGCCGGATGCACCAGCAGCTTCAGCCCGCTGATGAGCGCGGACGGCGCGAGGTCGCCCCCCGACATGCCGTAGCGCTTCAGCGACAGGCCCAGCGAGATGAGGGCGCAGGGCGTGGCGGCGGCGGCGATCAGGTCCACCATCTGCTTGGGGATGCCGGTGGCCTGGATGCCGAGCACGCGGCCGAGCGCGCCGGCATAGATGCCGATGAGGATGGGATTGAGGGCCAGCGCCTTCACCAGCTTCATCGCGGTGGCGCGGGAGAAGCCGGCGCTGCCCTCCATCAGCACTGTGGCGGCCACCAGCATCACCGGCAGGTGGATGGCGATGAGCAGGAACAGCGGCACCGCCCCCTCCGGCCCGTAGGCCTTCAGGATGAGCGGCACGCCCACGAACACGGTGTTGGCCTGCCCCGCCGCGAAGCCGTGGATCACCGCCTCCTGCGGGCTGCGGCCGAACAGCTTGCGCGCCGCCAGCATGGCGAGCCCGAAGGCGAAGAAGGCGCCTGCGAAATAGGAGATCCAATAGCCCCAGGGCTGGGCCTCCGGCAGGCTCGATTCGCTCAGCGTCTTAAAGATCAGCGCCGGCACCGCGAGGCTGAAGACGAACTCGGCCAGCCCGTCGCTGGCCCGCTCGCTCACCAGCTTCACCTTGGCGGCAATGTAGCCCACCGCCACCATGCCGAAGACCGGAAGAACGATGACGGCGATGTCGGCGAGGGTGCTCAGCATGGCAGATCCGTCAGGCCGCGCGGTGGGCCGCCGCGCGATGTTCGGGGGAATGGGCGCCCCGGCCACGGCCGGCCGGCGAAAGCACCGCATGGCGCACGCCCACCATCACCGACAGCCGGCCATGGAGACGTTGCGCAAGATCGGCGGAGGCGGCGAACACGATCTCCACCGCGAGGCCATCGCCCGTGGCGGCGCACGCCACGCGGGACGGCAGCACGTCGTGGATCACGAACGGCTCCAGAAGGCGCAGCAGCAGGTTGGTCTCGGGTTCGGCCTCCACTACGAGGCGATGGAGGTCCGCGCCGTCGGCGGCGACGGTGGGCAGGGATTGGGCATGGGACATGGGACGATCCGGATCGGAAACGGGCCTTATCGGCCGCAGGCGGTGCGAGAAGGACCAAGAGACCTTCGCGGTCATGCGGCCCTTGCGGTCATCGCGCCGTGCCGGATCTGGGGGCTTCACAAGGCGGCACGGCTGCTGTTGCAGCGGCGCCTGTAAAATCAGCGTCCCGGACGGCGCGTCAGTACCCGGCCGACCATGTCGACCGGGCGCGGAATTCGCCGCAGGGCCGGGGGGAAACCCGGCATCTCGTATCCGGAACAATGCATGGCGGGACCATAGGACTCAGCTGCAAACCCGTCAACGGGTCCGATAAATCGGTTTAGGGGCAACCTCGTTCGCCGACCGCAAAACGAAACGGCCGGGACTGGCCCGGCCGTGGATAGCGCTACGGCCACCAAAGCTGCACGCGAGCGCGCGGCTTCGATCAGCCCAGCCGATCAGCCCTCGTCGTCGTCGGTGTGCTCCGGCGGCACCAGGCCCTGGAGGCCGGCGAGCAGCTCTTCCTCGGTCATGCGGTCCAGCATCACGTCGCTGTCCTCGCCACCCGAGCTGTCGCCGGAAGCGATCATGGGCACCGCCTCGGGCTCGGGCTCGTCCACCTCGGTGTATTTCTGCAGCGAGTGGATGAGGTCTTCCTTCAGATCCTCGGGGCCGACGTGCTCGTCGGCGATCTCGCGCAGGGCGACCACGGGGTTCTTGTCGTTGTCGCGATCAACGGTGATCTGGGCGCCGGACGAGATCATGCGCGCCCGGTGGGCGGCGAGCAGGACCAGCTCGAACCGGTTGTCCACCTTGTCGATGCAATCTTCAACCGTGACACGGGCCATGGGCTCGTCACTCCCTCATGCGCATAAGGCGCAACTATCGGCCTTGGGAAGAGCGGGTCAGTACAGCAATTCACCATGATGGGCAAGACCGTCCTGCCTTTTTCGCTTGCTTTGGGCCGGCCTTCGTCGGAGAAAGGCGAACGTAGGACGTGGTTTGCAGCCGTTCCTGTTACGCCCATCCCATTCCATCGGCGGACCTTTGTATGCAGGGCCTGGAAAAGATCGCTCTTCTGATAGATGGCGCCAATCTATATTCAGCTACCAAAGCGCTCGGCTTCGACATTGACTACAAGCGGCTCCTGAAGGAATTCCAGAGCCGTGGGTATCTGTTGCGGGCGTTCTATTACACGACACTGATCGAGGACCAGGAATACTCCTCGATCCGCCCGCTGCTCGACTGGCTGGACTACAACGGCTACGCCGTGGTCACGAAGCTCGCCCGCGAATTCACCGATTCCCAGGGTCGCCGGCGCGTGCGCGGCAACATGGACATCGAGATCGCCGTGGACGCCATGGAACTGGCGGAGCACGTGGACCATATCGTCTTGTTCTCCGGCGACGGCGACTTCCGCTCGCTGGTGGAGGCGCTCCAGCGCAAGGGCGTGCGCGTGTCGGTGGTGTCCACCATCTCCACCCAGCCGCCGCTGATCGCCGACGATTTGCGCCGCCAGGCCGATGTCTTCATCGACCTGGTGGATCTGCAGCCCAAGATCGGGCGCGACCCCTCCGAGCGGCAGGGCCGCATGTCGGAGACGCCCCGCTTCCTGGAGCGCCGCGGCGCCGCCGCCACCGCCAGCGACCCCGGCGAAACCTGAGCCTCGGATCGCTGACCATGGCCAAGGTTACCGCTGCCCGGGCCTCTTCTGCCCGGGTTCCCGCGCGGGCGGCTCTGGAGCCGGGGGCCGACTGCCCCCTGTGCCCGCGCCTTGCCGACTTCCGCCATGAGTGGCAGGCGGCCGAACCCGGCTGGCACAACGCCCCCGTGCCGGCCTTCGGGCCGGAAGATGCGCGCCTGCTCATCGTAGGCCTCGCCCCCGGCCTGCGCGGGGCAAACCGCACCGGACGCCCCTTCACCGGCGACTATGCCGGCGACCTGCTCTACGCGACGCTGATCGAATACGGCTTCGCTACCGGGACCTATGGCGCCCATCCGGAAGACGGCCTCTCCCTCACCGATGCCCGCATCGTGAATGCGGTGCGCTGCGTGCCGCCGCAGAACAAGCCGACGCCGGAGGAAATCCGCACCTGCCGGCCGTTCCTGTCCGCGCCCATGGCCGCCATGCCGCGCCTGTCGGCCATCGTGACGCTGGGCAAGATCGCCCACGATTCGACGCTGGCGGCGCTGAGGCAGAAGGCCTCGCGGCTCAAGTTCGGCCACGGCGCCACCGATACCATCGCGGATGGAACCATGGGTCCGGTGCGGCTGTTCGCGAGCTACCATTGTTCGCGCTACAACACCAACACGCGGGTGCTGACGCCGGACATGTTCCGCGCCGTCTTCGCTGCGGTGCGAGCCTATCTCGACGCCGCCTGAACCGGCCCCGTCCTGATCCTACTCCTGGTCCTGCGCGCGCTTGCCATGAAGGTGCGCCAGCACGTCCGCCGCGTTCCGGTCCGGCGGGAACACCGGATAGAAGACGTGGGAGATGGCGCCGTCCTCGATGATGAGGGTGATGCGCTTCAGCAGCATCGTGCCCTCCACCGTGAAGGTGGGCAGGCGGATGGAATGGGTCAGCTCGTGCCGGTGGTCGGACAGGAGCGGGAACGGCAGGTGGAGCCGCTCCGCCACCTCCTGCTGGTAGGCCGTATCCTGCAGGGAGAGGCCAAACACATGCTCCGCCCCCGCCGCCCTGAGGTCAGCAAAATGGTCGCGGAAGGCGCAGGATTGCGGGGTGCAGCCCCGCGCGCCGGGGATCTCGTCCCAGCCCGTGGGCAAGGGCTCGCCGGGCACGCCGGTGCGGGGATAGGCGTAGACCACCGCAAGGCCCGACAGGGCCGACAGGTCGACCAGCCGCCCGTCGGTGGACGGCAGCGGGATGATAGGCAGCTCCAGCCCCGGCAGGTGGGCGGCGTGGCCGTCGTCCTCCGGCGCGGGAAGGCTGTCCGGCAGGCTGTTATAGGTCGTCATGGCTGCTCCCCCGGCGCTTGGTCATAGGAGATGAATTCCAGAAGCGATCCATCGGGATCGCGGAAATAGAGGCTGTTGCCCCGCCCCAGCGCGCCGAAGCGCGGCACCGGGCCCAGCTCCGGAGTAATGCCATGGGCGGCAAGATGCGCCGCCGCCTCGGCAATGGGGCCGTCCCAGCGGAAGCACAGGTCGCTGTTGCCGGGCTGGACCGGCAGCCGCGCCACCGGCACCGGGTCCACTCCCGGCCCGTGCAGGTTGAGCTGGCGGTCGCCGAAGCGATAGGCGAAGCCTGCGCCCGCCGGCACCACCTGCGCGCCCAGCACCGCCGCATAGAAGGCGTTGGAGCGCGCAAAGTCGCTCACATGGACGACGCAATGGTCGAACGCGATCTTTCCGGCCATCTCCCCTCCCTTTGTCCCCTCCCCGCCCGATCAGCCGCGGTCGCGCATGAGGCGCGCCTTGTCGCGCGCCCAGTCGCGTTCCTTGGAGGCCTCGCGCTTGTCGTGGGCCTTCTTGCCCTTGGCGAGGGCCAGCTCCACCTTGGCGCGGCCGCGATCGTTGAAATAGATCTTCAGCGCCACCACGGTCATGCCTTCGCGCTCCACCGCGTGGCCGAGCTTGGCGATCTGGCGCTTGTGCAGCAGCAGCTTGCGGGGCCGGCGGGTCTCGTGGTTGAAGCGGTTGGCCTCCAGATATTCCGGGATATAGGCGTTGTAGAGCCACATCTCCCCGGCCTTCTGGGCGGCATAGCTCTCGCCGATGGTGGCCTTGCCGGTGCGCAGGCTCTTCACCTCGGTGCCGGTGAGCATGACACCGGCCTCGAAGGTCTCGCCAATCTCGAAATCAAACCGCGCGCGCCGGTTGTCGGCGGCGATCTTGCGCGGGGCTTCGGTCTTCTTGCTGCTCATGGTGGGAATGTGGTCTCGACGCACCGCTCAGGCAAGCGGGAGGGGTCAGGGGCGCAGGCGGGCGGTGTGGAAGATGCCGAGGATGGTGAGCATCTCGTCATCAGCCTCGATCCGGTAGACGACGATATAGGGGCGACGCCTCACCACCCATTCACGGGTACCGGCCGCCGCACCCGGCCGACCCGAGTGCGGGGCCGCCTTGAGAAGCGTGGCGGCAGCCCGGAGGTCAGCCATCACGCGCCGCGCGGCGGCGGGATTGTCGCTGGCGATGTAAGCGAAAATCTCCTCGAGATGACGCTGCGCCGGCGCGGCGTAACGCAGCTTCACAGGCCGAAGCGCGCCCAGACGGCGCCCATCTCCTCCTCGCTCGCGAAGGTCATGGTGCCATCCTCGATGCGGCGCATGGTGTCTTCGATGCGCGCCACCTGCTCCGGCGTCAGCTGGTAATCCGCCCCCCCGCCCTCACCCGCACCATCCTCGCCCCGGTGGACGAGGCCGAGAAGCAGCTCGGCGGCGCGGTCCTGTTCCGCGTCGGAGAGCTTGCGGATCTCGGCGATGGCCTGTTCCAGCAGCTTGGTCATGGGCGAAGGATAGCAGACCGGCGCTCAGTTGATGAGGCCTGCGTGCACCATGGCGCTGCGCACCACGGCGCGGGTGGTCTCGGAGACCGGCACCATTGGAAGCCGCGCCTCCTCGCTCATCTTGCCTAGCAGCGAGAGGGCGTACTTGGTGGGCGCCGGATTGGTCTCCACGAACAGCGCCGTATGCAGCGGCATGAGGATGTCCTGGATGGCCAGCGCCGCCTTGTAGTCGCCGGCAAGGCACGCGAGCTGGAAGTCCGAGCACAGGCGCGGGGCGACATTGGACGCCACCGAGATGCAGCCCTGCCCGCCGTGGGCGTTGAAGCCCAGCGCGGTGGCATCCTCGCCCGAAAGCTGGATGAAGTCCGGCCCCAGCACCTGCCGCTGCAGCGAGACGCGGGCAAGGTTGGCGGTGGCATCCTTCACGCCGGCGATGTTCTTGATCTCGAACAGCCGCGCCATGGTCTCCACCGACATGTCGATCACCGAGCGGCTCGGGATGTTGTAGATGAAGATCGGCAGCTCCACCGCGTTGGCGATGGCCTTGAAGTGCTGGTAGAGGCCTTCCTGGGTCGGCTTGTTGTAATAAGGCGTCACCACCAGCAGGGCGTCCGCGCCCACCTTCTCGGCATGCCGGGCGAGGCCCACCGCCTCCGCCGTGTTGTTGGATCCGGCGCCCGCCATCACCGGCACCCGGCCGGCGGACTGCTGGACCGCCCATTCCACCACGCGATTGTGCTCCTCGTGGGAGAGGGTCGGGCTCTCTCCGGTGGTGCCCACGGGCACGAGGCCGTGGGTGCCTTCGGCGATCTGCCAGTCCACGAAGGCGCGGAACGCCTTTTCATCCAGCGCGCCGTCGCGGAACGGGGTGACGAGAGCGGTAAACGAGCCGCGGAAGCGCGACGCAGACGAAATGGGCGACATGGCGAACGCCTTGGGTTCCTGGGGCTTATCGGCTGGCCGGTGAGGTCAGCCTCGCGGGGGTTGTTGATTGGCCGGGACCGTCTGCACGCGAACCTTAAGCCCGCGCGCGAACATCCCGGCGCCACGCCGGCTCGGATGAGCGGCGGGCGGGCCTTGACCCTTATCCTTTTGCCGGCCGGCCGGAAAGGGGGCACGCGACGACACCACGCGTCCGGCCCCCCGCCGGCGCCCTGACGACAGCGCGGGCGCCGCGCCCGCAGGCCGATGCGCCTTTCTTTCGCGAAAGTGCGGCACCCCGGTGAGGGATCGCTGTGCTTGCAACCGACGCTGGGTCATGAGCCGCGTTTTCGCCCTGTTTACGCGATCAATCTGGTTAGGGTTTCGTCAACACGGCTGGCGGAACATGGCGGAGGGGGAAGCCGCAAGATCACATCAAGCGAACCGAACGCGCCGCGAGGACATTGCATGTCGCCTGTTTCGAGCCTGATTTCCGTGAGCGCGCTTGCGCTCGCCCTCGCGTGGAGCGGGGCGATGCCGGCTCTCGCGGAGACCACGCCGACGGCCAAGCCGGCCTCCTCTAAGGACACCGCCAAGGACACCAAGGCCAAGGATTCGAAGGCGAAGGACGCCAAGGCCCACGACGCCAAGACCAAGGATTCGAAGAGCAAGGACGCCAAGGCCGCCCCCAAGTCGACCGGCAATGCCAAGGCGTCGGCCGACGCCAAGTCCGGCAAGGACGCCAAGGCCCACAAGGATGCGGCCAAGCCTGCCGCATCGAAGCCCGCCGCGTCCAAGCCCTCGGGCAAGCCGGCCACCGCCCGAGCCCCGGCCGCCGCCCCCCAGGTGGCGCCGACATTGGGCGCCTCGTCCAACATTCCCGGCGGTGATCTCGCCGCGCTGAAGGTGGCGGTGAACGCCGCGAAGAACGGCCGCGCGGCTGAAGCCATGGGCGCCGCCCAGCAGCTCGACGATCCGGCGGCGCGCACGCTCGTGACCTGGCTCGTCATCCGCCACGCCCCCAACGACCTCGGCTTCGACGCCATCAACCAGTTCCTGAAGGACAAGCCCGGCTGGCCGACCCAGAACACCCTGCGCCGCCGCGCCGAGCGGGTGCTGTTCCAGGAGAACCGCGACCCGGCCAAGGCGCGCGACTTCTTCGCGGAACAACCGCCGCTCTCCGGCGAGGGCAAGATCGCGCTCGCCCGCTACCTCGTCGCCGCCGGCAACCGCTCGGACGCGGCCGACTGGGTGCGCGAGGCCTGGCGTGAGGACGAGCTGAACGAGAGCTTCGAATCGAAGATCATCGACGAGTTCTCCGGCTTCCTCACCCGCGCCGACCACAAGCTGCGGGCCGACCGCTTCAGCTACAAGCCCGATCCGGACCGCGCCCTGCGCGCCGCCGCCCGCGCCGGCTCCGACATCGTCGCCCTCACCAAGGCGCGCATGGCCATCGCCAAGAAGGACGCCAACGGCGAGAAGCTGCTGGCCCAGGTGCCGTTCAACTTGTCGAGCGATCCGGCCTATCTTTTCGCCAAGTCCCAGCTCGCCCGCCGGGCCGACAAGCCGCAGGACGCCGCGCGCGCGCTTTTGGCCGGCGCCACCTCCGACCAGGTCCGGGCTGATCCGGACGAATGGTGGATCGAGCGCCGCCTCGTCGCCCGCGAGCTGCTGGAAGCCGGTGATGCCCAGACCGCCTACAAGGTGGCCGCCACCGGCGTGCCGCCCAAGGCCGACAATTACCGCGCCGAGCAGCACTTCACCGCCGGCTGGATCGCCCTGCGCTTCCTGAAGGACCCGCGCACCGCCGCCCAGCATTTCGCCAAGATCGACGACGACCAGAAGCACCCCATCACCCTGTCGCGCGCCTATTACTGGCAGGCGCGGGCGGCAGAGGCCATGGGCGACGGCGGCCGCGCCCGCGAGCGCTTCCAGGCGGCGGCGCGTTTCCCGGCCACCTATTACGGCCAGCTCTCGCGCACCAAGCTCGGCATGGCGCCGGTGGTGCTGCGCTCGCCCTCGCCCTCGTTCGACAGCCGCAACACCTTCGCCCGGCTGGAGCCGGTGAAGGCCATCCGCATGCTCTATGCCGTGGGGGAGCGCGACATTCCCCTGACCATCTATTACGACCTCGCCTGGCGCATGGAGGACCCGGCCCAGCTTTCCATGCTGGCCGACCTCGCCGAGGCCAACGGCGACGCCCGCGGCGCCCTGGTGGTGGGCAAGGAGGGCCTCGCGGAGGGCCATCCCCTGGAGGCGGAAGCCTTCCCCACTTTCGGCCTGCCCAGCTACACCCCCATCGGCAATCCGGTGGACAAGGCCTCGATCTATGCGGTGGCGCGGCAGGAAAGCCAGTTCAACGCGCGCACCCTCTCCAGCGCCAAGGCCATGGGCCTGATGCAGGTAACGCCCGAAGCCGGTCGCGAGGTCACCAAGAAGACCGGGGTGCCCTACAGCGAATCCCGGCTCATGAGCGACCAGTCCTACAACGTGCAGTTCGGCGCCGCCGAGCTGGGCGAGCTGGTGCAGAATTACGGCGGCAACTACGTGCTGGTGTTCGCCGCCTACAATGCCGGACGCGGCAGCGTGGCCAAATGGATCCAGCGCTACGGCGACCCGCGTGACCCGGATGTGGACGTGGTGGACTGGGTGGAATCCATCCCCTTCTCCGAGACCCGCAACTATGTGCAGCGGGTGATGGAGAACTACCAAGTCTACAAGGTACGCTTCAACATCCCCTCCAAGCTGCAGATGGAAGCCGACCTGCGCGGCGGCCGCTGAGGGGGGCTGGCTAGAGGGGGCGCCAGTGACCCCTCTTAAGTCGGGGATGTCCGGCCGAGGTCCTTGTGGAAACTCTTCCGAGATCATCGGTCGTCATGGCCGGGCTTGACCCGGAAGTCGGCTGTTGCCGACTTCCGTTCCCGAGAGCGGAACCCGCAAACATGCGGGTTCCGGCCATCCACGCGGCACGGCCGGGCGCAGCTTTCTGACGAATGCTCAGATGGTTGGACGTGGATGCCCGGCTCAAGGCCGGGCATGACGGCGAAACACCCGGCTCAGCAATCGAACATTTCCGAGAAGGCTCTCGATCCCTGAGAGGCGAACGCGGCAACAGCCCAGCTCTTTTGAAGCAGGTTCAAGTGGTGCCCCGCCTAAGCGTCGCCCTTCGTGCCGACCGAAGCCCCCTCACCTCACCCCTGCGGGCGCCCGCCCCTCTCCGGCGGCGGCGCGCCGGCGGCGAGGGCTCGGGCCTGGCCGATCCAGTTCTCCCGCTCGATGCGGCCGGGAAAGGCCAGATAGCTGCCCACCCAGGCCGCCTCATCCGGCGTCCAGGCCGCGATCTGGCGGACATGGTAGATGCCGAGCGCGTTGAGCCGGCGTTCGTTCTGCGGGCCGATGCCCTTCAGCAGCTTGAGGTCGTCCGCCCCCTCCCCCTCCGGCGCGTCGAGGGTGGGCGGTCGCACGCCGGGATGGCCGTCCGGCCCCTTCTCACGCACCACCGGCGGGGGCAGCGGCAATGGCAGGGGCTCGTCCTCCGGTTCCGGCGGCAGGGAGGCGAGGTTCGGGCTCAGCCCGAGCCGGGAGAACAGGTCCAGCTCGCGCGGTGCCGGCACCGGACGCGGCGGCAGATGGAGCGGCTCTCCTTGAAGCGGCGAACTCGGAGCCACAGGGTCCGATGCGGTGTCATGGGCGCTATCATGGGAGCCGGGGTCGGAGGGCGTGGCGGAGAAGGGCAGCGCCGACGGCGGCACGCGGCCCCCTGTCCCGCGCTCTCCTGCCCGGCGCTCATCCACCCCGTTCTCGCCTTCCTCGTGCACCGGCAGCCGGCCCGTGAACGCGGCCACGGGCGGCGCCCCGCTTTCAGCCGAAGGGGCGGCGCGGCGGCCGAGCTTGAAACCCACAGCAAGCCCCAGCAGGAAGGCCAGGGCCAGAAGCAGCAGAACTTCGATGGTGAAGGCTGTCATGCACGCCTCCCCGGGTTCAGCCGGCCGAGCGCATAGCCGGTGGCGAGGCCGATTCCCACCGCCCCCAGAAGATAAGGCCACAAGGCGATGGTGAGATAGATCACGGTGCGCGCTCCTTCACCTCGAACTCGATGCGGCGGTTCAGCGCCTTGCCCGCCTCGGTATCATTGGGCGCCAGCGGCTGGCCGGCGCCGAAGCCCGCCGCGCTCAGGCGATCGGTGGCGACGCCCGCGGTCACGAGATAGGCGAGCACCGCATTGGCCCGCGCCTCCGACAGGCGCTTGTTGAACTCGGCGTCCCCCACCCCGTCGGTGTGACCCAGGATGCGCACGACAGCGGTGGGGCACCGCTTGAGCGCCACCGCGAGGCGGTCGATCAGGCCCCGGCTGTGCCGGTCGATCTCGGCGCTGCCGCTGGCGAAGCGGATGGTGCCGCGCGCCAGAAGCTCCCCCACCTGCCGGCCGCAGGTAGCCGTATCCGCCGGCGGCGGGGCGATGGCCGCGTCGATGGCGGTCTCCACCATGAAGGGCGGGCGCACGGCCCGCTTCAGCTCGGCATCCATCTCGCTGGCGGCGGCCGGGGTCAAAGCGGTGCCGGTGAGGCGCAGCTGGCCATCGACGATGCTGATCTCCCCGGTTCCGGTCCGCGACAGCTGGGTCAACGCCGCCAGCACGGCGGGCAGGAACCCGTCCGGCGCGCCGCCGCCCACGGCGGACACATCATTCACCTTTTCGCGCAGGAAGTCGCGCTCCAGCGCCGCACGGATGGCGGCGTGGGCCGCCGCGTCCGGATAGAAGCCGGAGACGGTAAGCTCGTCGCCCTCGCGGCGGACCGAGAACACATAGGGCGAGATGGCGGGCGGCTCGAGGTCGTCCGCCACCACGCTCACCCCCGCCGGCGGCGCCTTCACCGCCTGCATCACCGACAGGAAGGTGACGGAATCGGCCGCCTCGCCGGAGAGGGTTACCTGGGTGCCCGCCACGTCGGCCGCCCCGGTGCGCAGCTTGACCAGTTGGCCCACGGCGAAGCTTGCCGCGCTGGCCCACACTTCCGGCGCCGGCCCGCCGGAGGCGAGCTGCATGTCGTCGGAGACCTGCACGCCGGGGAAGGCCGCGCGCGTGGCATCCACCAGCAGCCGCCGCGCCTCCTCCGAAGGCGCATAGCCCGATAGCCGCACCGCCTCGGCGAACCGCTCGATGCGCCAGGTGAAGGGCGCCGCGCGCGGCGGCTCCACGGCGAAACGGGTGATCTGGAAGCCGTCGGGCGGGGCGCGGCGCTGGGCCAGCAACTGGTCGAAGGCGGGGAAGCTGGGAGCCGCCCCCTCCACCGCGATGGTGCTGTCGGAGAGCGTCACCCGGCCTTCGGGAAGCTGCGCCAGCACCTGGCCGGCAAAGCGCACCGCCTTGAGCCACAGCTCGGTGGCCGGTGCGCCATCGGCCAGCCGGGTGTCGTCCTTGATGCCGATGCCGGGCACGGCGGAGGACAGAGCCGCGGCCACCTCGCCGCGCGCCTCCGACGACGGCACGAAGCCGCTCAGGCGCAGCACCGTGCCGTCGCGCACCGCCGACCAAAAGAAGGGCGAGGCCACCGGCGGGCGCACCGCGAAGCGGGCCAGCACCATGCCGTCCGGCAGGGGGCCGAGCATGGTCTGGGCGAGAGCATCGTAGCTCGCAAGGTCGCGGGCGCGGCCCTCGATGCCGATGGCCCCGTCGGCGAGGGTGATACGGCCGGACGGCAGCTTCTTGAGCTGGGCGAGGCCGAATGTGACGAGAGCCGCGAAATCGCCGGGCGGCGCGCCGCGCGCCCGCACCAGGCGCTCCTGGCCCGCCACCTGGTCGCCGCCGGCGCGGGCGGCCGCGACGATGCGGGCGAGCGCATCCGCCGACGGCACGTAGCCGTCGAGGGCGATGACGCGGCCGTCCTTCACCGCGCTGAAGGTGAAGGGGCGCCGCACCGGCAGGATGGTGGTGGCGTCATGCACCACCCGAACGCCGAACATGCCGGCGAGGGAGCCGCGCACCTTGGCCCGCGCCTCCTCCGCCAGCGCCTCGCCCTCCAGCGTGGCGTCGCGCCCCTCGAAATGGGCAAAGGCCCAGCCCTCCCCGGTTCGGGCGAGGATGTCCGCCGCCGCCGAATCGAGATCAGCCTCGATGGGGCCGCGGCCAGCGGCGAGGGTGAAGGCGCACAGCAGAGCGAAAGCGAAAAGGCCGAGCACCAGGGGCAGCAGGCTTTGCCGCGTCGTTCGACCTGCCACCGGCCCCGCCCCGTCCACGCTCTTCCGAACCATCCGCCGCCGCCCCTGTGTCGTGCCCTGACTATAGCACCGGCCGCCTGGGGTTGACCGAAGCCAGATCGACAGCAGGTCGATGCCGGCGCGATGCCGGTCGGGGATGCTCAGGCGCCGGGCCGGCTTCGCCATTGCCGCGTGAGTGAAATCACGGGCGACATTGACTTTAGGCCGCCGCGGCTCGTTCGCAACAGGCTGCTCCGGCCTGCGGGTCCCCCGAGGGAGGCCTCACGCCGATACGGGAGTTCAGCACATTTCGATGACGTCCCGAAAGCCCTCCGCCCGCGTCGGGCTAGCCGACGCGGGCGGAGGAAGGTTCAGGATCTGAGCCTCCGGCCAGAAGCGCGCCCTGGTCAGGACCGCCCTCTGGCCGGTGAGACCGCCTCAATAATTGATGGTGGTCCGCACGCCGAACACGGCGGCATTGGAAACCTTGGTCAGGCCGAGCGGATCGTTGGGGTTGAGGACGCCGCCGCCCGGATTCCAGATGTACTGGAAATCCGGCTGGATGGTGAAGCCCGGCGTGACCTGCGCGGAATAGGTGACTTCCAGCACCGTTTCGCTGCCGCGAACCGGGTAGTAGGAGCCGGTGTAATAGGCCGTGTCCGCGTCCAGCCCGCGGGCTGCGGACGTGACCCGCGTGGTGCCGAAGGCAATGCCGAACGCATCATCCTCGCGGTAGGGCACCAGGCCTTTGAAGTTGATGCCGCCATCGGCATAGAAGCCGATCTGGTTCTGGGCGCTCGGCGCCGCCATGATGCGACCGAAGACGCTGATGCCCTTATCCTTGCTGCCGGGCACGCGGTAGATCATCTGGTCGATGATGGCGTAGGCGGCATAGTCGCCATGAATGTTGGCCGCGATGCCCACCGTTTCCGGGTTCGCCAGCGACAGGCCGAACACGTCATAGCGCTGGTTGGGGAAAGCGTTGGAATTATACCACGCGCCGACCTTCACCGTGCCGGGCAGCCATGCCGCACCTTCGCCCTTGTTGTAGCTGTAGGCCGCTTCGCCGATCACGAACACGCCCTGGTCCACCAGGAAGTTCAGGCCGTTGTGGTTCTCCTCCTGCGGATCGCCGCAGCAAGGCGCGGGATTGCCGTTGAAGAGGCCGAGCATGATGGAAAAATCATCCGTGGGCAGCAGCTTCAACCGCACGCCGGGGGTGGCCAACGGATAGGCCGGCCCACCGCTCGGCAGGTCGGCCGCGAACAGCGCGGGCCAGCCGAAGGTGGAGTTCAGGAACAGGCTCGCATTGTCGCTGATGCCGAACTCCGAATCGGCGGCGAGCTGGCCGAAGCGGAAGGTCGCCTTGCCGTCGGCGAAGGACTGCTCGATGTAGAGCTCGAACAGGCGGGTGCTCGACAGGGCGTCGATGCCGCTGACGCCCATGATGTTGCCGAGATACTGGCCGGAAAAGCCCGAGCCCTGGATCTGGAGCGCGCTGGCGTGGAAAGTCGCGCCCTTCCACTGGAACAGCTTGTCGAGATCGGCATCGAGGGTGAACAGGAAGCGACCGTTATAGGCGGTGCCGGTGCCGAGGCCGCCGGTGGTGTTGCGCCAGAGCTCGCCGATATAGTTGACGCCGACCTGAATGCCCGCATCTGCAAGCTTGGTGCGGTAGCCGCCCCAGTCGCCGAGCCAGCCGAGTTGCGGCGCGATGGAGGCAGGAGCCTCCGCTGCGGGCGCCTCCGCAGCCGCAGGAGCGGGGGTCGCGACATCGGCAGCCATCGCTACCGGGCCGCCGAGCAGCGCCGCCGCCACGGCGAAAAAGGAGCCCGCCCCGAGGGCTGCGGACCGCAGCCGGCGGCCGGCAGTCCAGGATCGCGTGGGAGCACTCATTTCAAATCCCTTCCTCACATTCGATCCCCCGATCGAACCGCGGCAACCCGACCCGGATTTCCCAATCCCGCCGGTGCGCCCAACCTCTCATCCGGTGCCCCAGGCAGAACCTGAGACCGGCCGGAGAGACTCGCCGACTATGTCAGCATCAATAATCGCAGAATAATACCACTAACGAAATAGGCTGCGTGTACTATTGGATTATTACAATTCCAGTAATTGCCAATACTTACCCAACGTAATTCAAGATCAAGACAAAGAAAAGCCCCGGTGGTTTCCCACCGGGGCCTTTCGGAAATCTTCGCTAAGCGCGAGGATCAGAAGTTACGCTGCACGCGCACGCCACCCGACCAGATGTCGGTGGAGCCGCCGACGAGCGAATTGCTCGTCAGCAAGCCGGTGCTAGCATTGGTCGCTGCATAGTTTCCGAGCGGCACAGAACCATCGACCTTGCTGTAAACTGCTTCCGCCGCAATATCGAGGTTCTTCACCGGCGACCAGACGGTGTTCACACCGACCTGCCACAGATTGAAGTTATTGGCCGCAACAACGTTGTCCGGAGTCTCGTAGGAGACGTAGCCAGCATAGAGCGCCGAACGCAGGCCGGGGGTCCAGTAGTGGCGGAACTGACCCTGGATCTGCCAGCCCTTGGTCAGGCTGTAATCTCCAAACTGATTCACGCCCACCGCGTCAGCCACGGTGTAGAATGCGCCCGAAGCAACAATGTTTTGACCAACCTGATTCAGGTCAATCGAACCCACACCGGTAGCGCGGCCCTGAGAAGTCCCAGAGAGACCGAGGTAGTTGGCGGCGCCCTCTTCGTAGCCCGCCTGGAAGAAGATGCTGTCACCCGCGGCGAGGAAGGGGAGCTTGAATTCCACCGTGCCGCCGATCGCCCAACCCCAGCTGTCGCTCGATGTTAGACCAGCCTGAGTAAAGCCGGCATAGCCGGGGTTCTCAACCACGACTTGATGCAACGCGCCAGACAACTGGGCCGAACCCCAGGCCTGATCGATACGCAGATTGGCGACGATGTCGGGCGCCTGCTGACCAGCCGAATAGTTTGCGTAGCTCAAGCCGGTTGCACCGGTGGAGATGTTGTACCAGGTACCGACGACCGACGACCCAGTAGACGTGGCGAGCTGCACGCCAGTGGTGCGGTTGGCGGCGTCTTCCAGCGACAGGGTGGCGGAGAAGCCGTTGCCGAACTGGGCGGTGTAGGCCGCGAGGGTGGTCCAGGTGTTGGAGCCCGACAGCGGCGTGGTCAGCATGTAGTTCAGACCCGAGTCGAAGAACGACTGGGTGTAACCGAACGTGAAGCCCGAGAACTGGATGAACGCGCGCTCGAAGTACACACCCGAGCCAGTACCCCAGGTAGCACCGCCGGACGCAGTCGACGTGCCAATCTGCTGGGAGTTCCACTCGGCGCCGAAGCGCACGTAGGAGCGCAAGGTGCCGTAATCGGTCTGGGTACGGGCGTCGAAATCGACCGTGCCGCGGACACGTGTCACATAATCCGGATCGTCGGCGTCCTTGAAGGGATAGCCGAATGTAGTACCACCCGCGCCGGAGCCAGGCCCCTGGAAGCCCACAGCGGCGGCCGAGGTGATGTTCGGGTTGAAGGTACCGATCGCATTCACATACGTATCGAAGCGGGCATAGCCGCCGATCTTGATGCAGGTGTCGGTGCCGGGGATGTAGTAGTAGCCGGCGCCGTAAGCGGTGCAGACCTTCACGTATTCGACTGCCTTCGCCTTGACAGGCAGATCGGCGGCCTGGGCTCCAGCGACTGCGACGAGACCTGCCGCGCTACCGAGGAGAAGGCTCTTCACCATCTTCATTTTAGACCTCCAAGTTTGATCGAGGGAGCGAGTTCCGCTTCGCCGGTGCGGCTGCACCCCGAGAGGGTTCTTGCCCCGATTTCCCACTGCGCCCTCAGACCCCCCGAACACGCAGTGGGCGACCGGGGACTGCCCCCCTTCGTCGCCAAGCCAACATACAAAAGGCGAAACCGTGATCAATCGAAACGGTACCGTTCACGCCCCTTAACGGCCGCTTTCCCGCCGGGTGTTGCAGGAATGGCACTGTTTAGTTGACCTACCTAGATACCAAAACACACAGATGCGCAGGCCGCGCCCTAACCCATTTAACGTTATGATCCCTATCTATTTTCGCCTCAGCAGCAGGGGCCGCACCTCAGGTCGCCATCCGAATGTTCCGGGCGGTAGCCGGCTCACGGACCGGCTCCCCCGGGGGACCGGTCGCCAAGTCTCACCTGTGGCGGAATCTGGACAGGGGAAAGTGTGCCATTTTCGCCGCGAAGCGCTGCGGTGACTGAACTATCGCAGCGGTAGCATGCGGATTTTGCAGGGCTTGGCCGTTCGGGGAATCAGGATCGATTTACCGTCGAGCCCTCGGACCGGCCGGTGCCGCGGTGCCCCCTGCCTGGGTCCCGCGCCAGGCGCGATGCACTCGATTCGCCCTCGCTCCCGGGGCAATGCGAGCCGGCGGGTCATGTATCGGGCCTGGATCCCGCCGTGCCGCCCCCCGACGCAGCAGGAGCCCGCGCCCACCGGGCGACGCGCCGGGATGAGCCGGCGGGCACACCATCTCATCAGGATGCGCCCGCCGGATCGGATTCGGCTTCAGATCTTGCGTTCGTAGAGCAGCCGGGCGCGGATCGTGCCCTCGATCGCCCGGATGTCCTCAAGCACGCTCTGGCCGTCCGCGGTCGAGGCATCGGCGTCCAGAACCACGTAGCCCACGTCCGCGTAGGTCTCCAGATACTGCGCGGCAATGTTGACGGAATGGCGTGCCAGCACGTCGTTGAGCCGCCGCAGCATGCCCGGCAGGTTGCGGTGAATCTGGATGAAGCGGGTCCCCGTCGGGCGGGCAGGCAGCTGCACCTCGGGAAAGTTCACCGCGCCCATGGTGGAGCCGGTGTCGGAATAGTCCACCAGCTTGCGGGCCACCTCGGCACCGATGCGCTCCTGCGCCTCCTCGGTGGAACCGCCGATGTGCGGCGTCAGAATCACGTTGTCGAGGCCCTGGAGCGGGGAGACGAAGCGCTCGGCGTTGGAGCCCGGCTCCACCGGGAACACATCCACCGCCGCGCCGCGCAGGCGGCCGTCCTTCAGCGCCTCGGCGAGGGCATCGAGGTCCACCACCGTGCCGCGGCTGTTGTTGATGAGGTAGGCGCCGGGCTTCATGGCGGCGATCTCGGCGCGGCCGATCATGCCGTGGGTCGCCGCCGTCTCCGGCACGTGCAGGCTTACGATGTCGCTCTGGGCCAGCAGCGCGTCGAGGGTGGGCACCGGCTCGGCCTGGCCGTGGCGCAGCTTGTCGGTGTGATCGTAGAAGATCACCTTGAGGCCCATGGCCTCGGCGAGGATGGAGAGCTGCGAGCCGATATTGCCGTAGCCGACGATGCCCAGGGTCTTGCCGCGCACTTCCACGCTGTTGGTAGCGGACTTGTCCCAACGTCCCTCGTGCGCCGCGTGGGAACGGGTGGGGATGCGGCGCAGCAGCATCACGATCTCGCCGATCACCAGTTCCGCCACGCTGCGGGTGTTGGAGAAGGGCGCGTTGAACACCGGCACGCCGCTGATGCGGGAGGCGTCGAGGTCCACCTGGTTGGTGCCCACGCTGAAGCAGCCGATGGCGATCAGCCGGTCCGCGGCCTCCAGCACCTCGGGCGTGATCTGGGTGCGCGAGCGGATGCCGAGGATGTGGACGCCCTTGATGGCCTCCTTCAGCGCCTCGCCGTCCAGCGCCTTGGGCAGGCGGATGAGGTTGGTGTAGCCGGCATTGGTCAGAAGCTCCACGGCGCTGTCGTTCACGCCTTCGAGGAGCAGCACCTTGATCTTGTCCTTGGACAGGGAGAGGTGCGGCGTGTGGGAATGGCTGTCGTGCACGGTCGCGGCGTCCTTCAGCAATGGATGAGGCCTGGGCCGGGAACCGCGTAACAGGAGGCGCGGCCCGGCTCAATGCTGCCGGAAATTTCGGCAGCGATCCTCAAGGCTGGCGCATATTTAACGCTTTGTGACGCCAGCCGGAGCCCCACTCGGTGCGACACTTCGGCCGGCGCGGGGGAATCCGGCCACCTGGCGCAAGGACAGGCCTGGGGCGGCGGGCGCCCCCTGCCAGCATGGCAAATTGGCTATATCGTCAGCGGCTTGGCGCGCGTAGATGGCGGAGATGTAGGCCGAGAAGCTGACGCCCGGCTTCAGGAATGAGAAGCACGCGGCACAATGGAAAATGACCCTCGGCCCCGCCTACTGCGCGAAGATCCGCGAGAGGAAGCTGGCGGACATCAACACCGATGACGTGCTCGCGGTCCTGCAACCGGTGTGGATGGAGAAGAACGAGACGGCCTCGCGGCTCCGAGGTCGCATCGAAAGGGTGCTGGATGCCACCAAGGCCAAGGGGCAGCGGAAGGGCCGCCCCTTGAGCGGCATGGCGATGGAAATGCTCCTGCGCCGCCAGAAGCTGGAGATCACCGTCCATGGCTTCCGCTCATCGTTCCGGGACTGGGCCGCAGAGGAGACGAGCTTCCCTTGGGAGATCGCTGAGGCGGCCCTCTCCCATGTCGTGGGGGATGCCACCGAGCGGGCCTACCGCCGGGGTGATGCCTTG
The DNA here is from genome assembly GCF_008364685.1 of Xanthobacter oligotrophicus. Taxonomy (GTDB): domain Bacteria; phylum Pseudomonadota; class Alphaproteobacteria; order Rhizobiales; family Xanthobacteraceae; genus Xanthobacter; species Xanthobacter oligotrophicus. The sequence goes on along the minus strand of NZ_VTTL01000011.1, from coordinate 32,065 downwards.
GAGAAGCGCCGCGAGCTGATGACGGCATGGGCGGCCCATTGCCAGCCAGTGGCCGTGGAATAGGCCATAGGGAGTGTATCTATAATATAATACTACTACTTATAGAAAAATGTGACTCTATGCCGGAAATCCAGAAATCCAGAAAATCAGGATCTGAGCATTTCCAATGCATTACAAGTGTCACTTTCTGGATGCTTGGAAATCCAGAAAATCCAGAAATTGGTTTGGCACTGCGTGAAAGCCAATGTCTGGGGAGGCATGGGGCGCGCACTCGGGGCTGTGCCGCGAGCACGGCTTAACGGAGCTTGGTGATCCCGATTACATCGGTTTTGGCGCGGCCCTTGATGGATTCTTCGCTGCGCGTCATCCCTTTCGAAATGGTCGTGTCTTGGTTTGAAACGCATTGGCAGACATCAAAGAAGGTCGACATTTTAGCGCTTGATCTCGCGAGCATGTGGTTCCGACAAGGGCGTTCGCTTAGCAAGCGGCCTGTGCATCCCGACCCACGTCTCGATCTCAAAACTATCGATCCAGATCGCTTCTCCAACATGAGCATCGTTCTGGTGAAATCCCCGCTACCCAGGCTGAGCGTGATCAGGTTCGTGTTCCCTCAAAGCTGCGCACCCCAAAGAGGCCTAAACCATTAACACCCTTCCCGACAACGGCATGTTCTGCACTTGGACGGTGCGGAGATGGCGTCTTTAGGCAGACGGACGCTGGAGACGCCCGTCCCGCTCTCTTGGCGGCGCCGCGGTCTGCAGTCGCCGCTATTTCCCAGCCGGATGGGCGATGGGGTCCAGTCCCGTCTTGCGGATGACGGGAGCGGCCTGGGCGGATGCGAGGAAGGCGATGAGGTCCGCGCCCGCCTTGGCGGAGACCGCCTTCGTGGAGATGCCTGCCGCGAAGATGGTGATCTTCTGTACGCTTTCGGGAATGGGACCCACAACCTCCACGCCGGCAACAGGCAGCAGCTCGCTGATCTGCTGGAAGCCGAGTTCCGCATCGCCCCGCGCCACCACCGCAGCCACGGGTTCTGCCGGAATCATGCGGGCCTTGCCATTCATCTCCTCCTCGATGCCGAGGCGCTTGAACAGCTCTTTCTCCACATAGACGCCGCTCGCGCTGTCGGAATAGGCGATCGATTTGGCAGCGAGCAGCGCGGCGCGCAGGCCATCGACCGAGGAGATATCCGGCTTCGGCGCGCCGGCCCGCACGGCGATGCCGATGGGCGAGCGGGCGAGATCGACGCGCGAGGCCTTGTCCGCCTTGCCCTGCTCCGTCAGGCCGGTGAGGGCTTCGCCCACCATGATGAGCACGTCCACGGGTTCGCCGCGGGCGAGGCGCACCGGAATGGCGTTCTCGGTGGTGCCCATGGAGGGTCCGTAGGCCGTCGAGACCGTATGGCCCGTGGCACGCTCGAACTGCGGGACGAGCTGCTTGTAGGCGGCGGAGAAGCCGCCCGAAATCATCACCCTGACCTCCTCGGCCTGCACCGCGGCCGGCAGCGCCAGCGTGACGCCCACCAGCAGCGCGGAAAGCCAGCCTCTCGCGATCGTCATGCCCCATCCTCCCGTGATTGATCTTTTCTTTATTCCGCCGACCCCGCCGGGGTCGGAAAGGCTCGGCCCGAGCGCATACCGCAGGTGCGCGCGGGGACCTGGCATCAGGCGTCGCGGGCACGCTCCTGCGCGTAGCGGACCAGCGCGGCGAAGCGGTAGAGCCCGTGCACGAACCGTCCGTAGGGCAGGCTCAGGAACAGGGCGAACACGATGCCGAGATGGATCGCCAGCAGCGCATTCATGGCCGGCGTCGCCCGCAGGACGAGCAGCAGCAGACCCGACGCGGCGGTGAGCAGCAGCATCACCGTGAAAGCCTTGTCCATGCCCGCGCCGACCTCGCTCAGGAGGGCCGGGTCGCGCTGGCGCCTGACGCGCAGGAGGCCGATGGGGCCGACCACGAGGCCCAGGCCACCGAGGGTGCCGATCACCACCGGCAGGTCCCACCAGGGATAGGGCGCCTCCCAACCGAACAGGAAGTGGTAGAGCGCGCCGACGCTGGTGGCGGCGAAGCAGAGCATGAAGCCGTAGAAGGTGAGGTGATGGTAGAAGCGGCGGTTGTCGTCCGGCTTCTCGTCCTTGTTGTAGCAGCCCACCCCGCCGCCATCGAGATAGCGCAGCGAGCCCGCATCCTTGATGGCCTGCCAGAGCGGGCGCGGCGCAAGCGGGCTCTCGGCGGCATCGCCGATGTCCCGCCAGAAGCGGCGCAGCGACAGGGCCAGCGCGACCAGGCCGAACGTGAAGACGCCGCCGAACAGCCAGGCGATCAGCTCATGGGGCATGATGCGGTAGAACGCGCCGGTTCCCTGTACGGCCTCGCCGAAATGCGCGCCGCCCGCCCCCATGAAGGCGAAGATAAAGAGCGCCACGCTCGCCGCCGTCGCCAGCGCCACGAACAGCCCGTTGCGACGGAACAGCACCGCCAAGGCTCCGGGCCAGGCATAGTGCGCGTAAGACTGCGCCCGCACCGTCGCCAGCGTCCGCGGCACATTCACGTTGAATTCGTGGGGCGGCGAGAACTGGCAGTCGGTGTAGCACGCCCCGCAGGCGTGGCACAGATTGGCGAGGTAATTGAGGTCGCCGCTGGTGAAGGCGCGCCGCATCTCCATGGCGGGAAACACCGCGCACAGGCCTTCGCAATAGCGGCAGGAGTTGCAGACCGTCATCAGGCGGTCGGCCTCCTTCAAAGCTTCAGTGGCGTGCATGGTCGGCCGCCTCCCGTCCCGCGATGCGCCCGAACACGCTGCCAATGGTCATGCCGATGCCCGCGGCATAGCCGCGGCCGAGCACGTTGCCGGCCATGATCTCCCCGGCGGCGAACAGATTGTCCGCGCCTGTCCCGTCGGCCGTCCGCATGCGCGCATCGGCGCCGACGCGGACGCCGAGATAGGTGAAGGTGATGCCCGGCCGCACCGGATAGGCGTAGTAGGGCGCCGTCTGGAGCTTGCGCGCCCAGTGGGATTTGGGCGGCGTCAGGCCATCGGTGCGGCAATCGTCGAGGATCTTGTCGTCGAAGGTGCCGGGCCGAACGGCGGCGTTGAAGCCCTCCACGGTGCGGGTGAGGGCCTCGGAATCGAGGCCGAGCTTGCCCGCCAGCTCGGCGATGGTGGGTGCCGCGATGGGTGGGTACAGGGAGGGCATGAACAGCTCGAGCGAGGAGGCATCGAAAAGGATGTAGGCGATCTGGTCGGGCTGCTGGGCCACGAGACGGCCCCAGATGGCGTAGCGCTTGGGCCAGATGTCCTCGCCCTCGTCGTAAAAGCGCTCGGCCCGGTTGTTGACGACGATACCGAAGACCACGCAGTCGAGCCGCGTGATGATGCCGCCATCGAACTTCGGGGCCCGCGCATCGATGGCGACCGCATGGCACTGGGTGGGATCGCGGATCGTCTCCACACCCTTGTCCATCAGCATCTTCAGCACGGTTCCCCGGTTGTAGGGCGTGCCGCGGATGAGAAAATTGCCGGCGGAGGGGCCCCAGGCCTCCTTCAGCCAGTCGATGTTGGCCTCGAAGCCGCCGGCGGCGGCGACGACGGCCCTGGCGGAAATGCGATGCATGCCATCCGGGCGACGGACGAGGACGCCGCTGCAGCGTCCGCCTTCCATCTCCATCTCGACCACCTCGGTGTCGTAGAGGACCTCGACGCCGAGGCGCTCGGCGGTGAGATAGAGCGCATTGAGCATGGCCCGGCCGCCGCCGAGGAAGAACGAATTGGTACGGCCGAGGCTGAGCGTGCCGCCCAGCGAGGGCTGCCAGCGCACGCCCTGTTCCACGATCCACCCCAGCATGTCCTGGGATTCGCGGATCATCAGCCGGGCGAGGACCTCGTCCGTCTGGCCCTGGGTGACCCGCAGGAGGTCTTCGAAGAATTCGTCCTGCGTGTAGGGGCCGGAGAGGATCTTCGTGGCGCTGTCGTGGGCACAGCGCATGTTGCGGGTGTGGCGCGTGTTGCCGCCACGGTAGAATTTCGGGGCCGCCTCCACGACCAGGACGGAAGCGCCGGAGCGTCGCGCTGAGATGGCAGCGCAAAGCCCCGCGTTTCCGCCACCGATGACGAGGACGTCCATGCTGGCGAGCGTCGCGTCCATCCGCTCAGCTCCGCGCAGGGGCGGCGCCACGACCGCGATAGATGAGGATGGTCGCTATCAGGCCCGAGGCGGCCGCGGCCATGAGCCAGAAGCCCGGTGCCGCGCGGTTGCCCGTCATGTCGATCAGCCAGGTGGAGACCAGGGGCGTGAACGTGCCGAACAGGGCTACGGCGAGGGCGAAGGCGAGCGAGAAGCAGGTGGTGCGCACATGGGCGGGCACTTCTTCGGACAAGGCCGCCACCATGGCGCCGTTATAGACGCCGAAGCACAGGGAGAACCACAGCTCCACCATTAGCATCTTGTTGAAGGTCGGCTCCACCACCAGCCACGCGAGGGCGGGATAGGCCGTCGCCAGCGCCAGGATGGCGATGGTCAGCAGCACCGGACGGCGACCCACGCGGTCCGAGATCGCGCCGCCGATGGGCAGCCAGATGAAGTTGGTGGTCGCCACCAGCAGCGTGACCAGAAGACTGTCGGTGATGGACAGCTTCAGCACGTTCTTGCCGAAGGTGGGGGTGTAGACGGTGATGAAGTAGAAGGTCACCGTGGTCATGGCGGTCAGCATCATGCCGAGCAGCACGATCCGCCAGTTGGCGAGCATCGCGGCGAAGACTTCGCGCTGGGTCGGGTGCTTCTTCTGCTTGAGGAACTCGGGGGTCTCCTCAAGCGTGCGGCGGATGAAGAAGATGAAGGGGATGATCGCGCAGCCGATGAAGAAGGGAATGCGCCAGCCCCACGCGGAGATGGTCTCGGACGGCATCAGCTGGCTCAGCGAGAAGCCGATGATGGCCGCGAAGAAGATGGCAACCTGCTGGCTGGCCGACTGGAACGAGGTGTAGAAGCCCTTGTTGCCGGGCGTCGCGATCTCGAACAGGTAGATCGAGACGCCGCCCAGCTCCACGCCCGCCGAGAAGCCCTGCAACAGGCGACCGAAGAGCACGATGAGCGGCGCGGCGATGCCGATCTGTGCGTAGGTGGGGCACACTGCGATGAGCACCGTGCCGGCGGCCATGATTCCGAGCGTCACGATCAGCCCCTTGCGGCGGCCAATATGATCGAGATAGGCGCCGAGCACGATCGCGCCCACCGGCCGCATCAGCGCGCCGAGCCAGAAGGTCGTGAAGGTGAGGAGCAGCTCCGTGACTTCATTTCCGGTCGGGAAGAACGCCTTGGAAATCGACGTCGCGTAGAAACCGAAAAGAAAAAAGTCAAACTGCTCAAGGAAGTTTCCGCTGGTCGAGCGCAGGATTGCTGCGGTTCTCGATTTGATCGCAGGCACCTCTGCGGTCGCGGTGGATGGAACGGCGGTTGCCGAAGGCCCGACCATGCGTTGTCTCCCATGCCGGCGCAGCCGCACGCGGCGTCCCTGCGCTGCTTGTTGTTGCTTCGTCCAGCCGCCTGCAGCCCGCCGGTCCCTTGCAGAGACTTGGCGCAGCCCATCGCATGGCGGCATCGGCGCGAGCGTAGGGGAGAGAACCTGTCAAGAAGCTGTCACGTCACGCGCGACTGTCGTCTGACGCGGACGGCCGGTCATGCGCCCTGAGATCATTCAGTCTCAAGGGTCTTTCGCCATTCGCGGAAGAATATCCGGCGCTTGGACTGATCCTGGTAGGTGAGAAGCTGAGGTCCCACGTGTATTGGACGGAGCCTCGCGGGATCGGCACCGGCATCACCAGGCGTCGTCATGTCCAGCCGGACCGCCCCGAACGCACGGCGCGCAAGATCGGACTGGCCTTCGCGGGACAGGAGAAACTCCAGGAAAAGATGCGCCTGCTCCGGGTGCGGAGCCTGCTTGGGAATGAGGGCGATGCGCGTCATCACCAGCGTATAGTCCTCGAAGGTGACGACGCCGAGGGCCGGCTCCTCCATCGCCCGCGCCCGCGCATAGGACGAGATCATATTGTAGGCGAACAGGTGGTCTCCATCCGACACGCGATCCAGCATGGTGTGGGCGAAGGAATAGAGTTTCGGCCCCGTCCGACCCAAGGCCCGGACCAACTGCCAGGTCTCCGAGGTGATGCGCACATCGCTGTTCCAGAACAGAAAGCCGGTCCCGCTACGTTCGGGGTCGTAAGCCGCGACCTTGCCCCGGTAGGCAGCGCCCTTCTCCCGCAGGAGGCGGATGAAATCGGCATGGGTGCGCGGCACGTCTTCCGGAGGCACCCGCATCTTGTTGTAGACGAGGACGATAGGTTCAGCCGTAACTCCGAAGGCTTCGTTCCGCCACACCGCCCACGGCGGCAGCACCGAGGCGGCCGCCGTCTCGTGCCGGGCAGCATAACCGTCATTCACCAGCTTGATTTGGAGATCCATGGCGGAACTCCAGGCGAGATCGGGACACGGCCGCGCCTCGTTGCACTCGACTACATCGGAGTACACATCCAGCGAGTTCTTATGCCGATAGGTCAGCTTGATGTCCGGGTAGCGCGCGCGCCAGTCCTCGAGCAATTCACCCATCTCCACCAGATCGATGGAGGAAAGGACGCTGAGGGCGCCGGCGGCTCCCGTGCCGACTGAAATTTCGTCCGGGCGAAGGAACTGCGCCCTGGCCGAGCCGGCCGATGTTGCCAAGGCCACCGCGACGAAGAGCCCTGCGGCCACGAAGGTCCCAGTCATGCGTCCTGCAACTGCGCGAACGCTCCCCGCCACACACTCGGCGATCCCCTCCCCGTCCCTGCTCATCGGGGCCATCGACCCGCCTCCCGCACGCACGCCCGAGCCGTCTCTTGAACTTGCTTCCGTTAGCCGGTCTACATTATGCGATGCGACGGATGAGGTCACGTCCGGGGCATCCTCCCCGCTCCGAACGGGGGGCTTTAGCCTTGCGGCCATTTGCAGCCGACCGGGAGTCGTCTTGATGCGCATCCTCATCGTGGAAGACGACCGGGCGCTGGCGAGCGGACTGAAGCGCTCGCTTACCTCGCTCGGCTATGCGGTCGACCATGAGGCCGATGCGGCCGATGCGGTCGGGCTGGCGACCCGCGAGGCGTACAATCTGGTCGTGCTCGATCTCGGCCTTCCAAACGGAAGCGGATATGACGTGCTGCGGGCGATCCGCCGCAATGGCCTGAATACGCCGGTCATGATCCTCACCGCTCGCGACCATGTCGATGAGAAGGTGAAGGCGCTGGACCTCGGCGCTGACGATTACGTGAACAAGCCCTTTGCCCTCGCCGAGTTCGAGGCGCGGGTGCGGGCTCTTGTGCGCCGGGGCTTCGGCGTCAGCGACGCCGTTCTCGAATTCGGGCCGCTGCAGTTCGATACGGCGCAGCTGGTCGCTCGGCTGGAGGGTTCCCCCCTTGATCTGAGGAGGCGGGAGCTGGCGGTCCTGCATCTCCTCCTCCTCCAGGCGGGCAAGCTTGTGCCCAAGGCACGCCTCATCTCGGAGGTGTTCGGACTGGACGATGCGGTGGCCCCCAACGCCCTGGAGCTGTACATCGCCCGCCTGCGCAAGAAGCTCGGGGCCGGCGGGCTGCGCATCCGCACCGTGCGCGGGCTCGGCTACATGCTGGAGAAGGGCTGATGTGCGGCGCCCGCCGCTCGCTGAAGCGCGCGGTTCTCCTCAATCTGCTCGCGCCGGTACTGCTGCTGGCTGTAGCTATCGGAGCCGGCGGCTATCTCACGATCACGTCGGTGGTGGAGAGCTCCCATGATCGCCTCCTCGACGGCTCGCTGATGGCCATCGCCGAGCGCCTCGCGGTGGAGAGCGGCGAGGTGGTGGTGGACATGCCGCAAGTCGCGTTGGGCATGCTCGAAACCAAGACGCAGGACAACGTTTATTATCTCGTCGCCTCCGACGCCGGGCCGGTGACGGGCTATCCCGACCTGCCCCTCGGAAAGATGGCGGCCGCGGAGCCCGGCCAGCCGACCCACTGGGACGACACCTATCGCGGCAATGCGGTGCGGCTCGCCGCGGTGGCACGCCGTGTCTATGGCGTCGAACGCCCGGTCATCGTCGCCGTCGCCGAGACCCGGCTTGCCCGCAATCAGCTGCGCAACGAAATGCTGCGGAAGCTTGGCGTTGCGGAGGCCGGCCTGATCCTGGCCATCGCCGTGCTGGCGTGGGTGTCCGTCGAGCGCGGGCTGATGCCTCTCGCCGATCTCAGCCGGCAAATCGACACCCGCGCCGTCAGCGACTGGCGCGACCTGCGGCCGCTCGATCTGTCCGGCGTGCCGCAGGAGGCGATGGCGCCCGCCACCGCTATCAATGCCATGTTCGAGCGCCTGCGCTCGGCGACGGCGCTTCTGCGGCGCTTCACGGCCGATGCCTCCCACCAGATGCGCACGCCGCTGGCGATCGTGAGGATGCATGTGGATCTGCTGCGGCGCGAGAGCTCCGATCCCGAGCTGAGCAGCAGTGTCCTGGCCGAGCTGGATCAGGGAGCAGAGAGGCTTGAGCGGCTCATCACCCAGCTCCTCACCCTCGCCCGTGCCGACGAAAGCGCCGTCGCGGCAGCGGGCGGCACGCCCTGCGATCTGGGCGAGGTGATCGAGTATGTCATCGCCGAGCGCATCGCCGGCATCCCGCCCGACACCCAGATCTCCTGCCTCATCAGGCATCGCCCCTTGCCGCTGATGTCCGACACCGTTCTGCTGTCCGAACTGCTGGGCAATCTTCTGGACAATGCAGTGAAATATTCCGGCGCGGGCGGTCAGGTGGTGCTGTGCGCCGAGCGGGACGGGCACTTGGCGCTTGTGACCATCGAGGACAGCGGTCCGGGCATTCCGGAAGCCGAGCGGGAGCAGGTGTTCCGGCGCTTCTATCGCGCGCCCGACCGGCCGGACGTGCCCGGCAGCGGTCTCGGGCTTTCGATCGTGAAGGTGATCGCGGACCTGCTGCACATTTCAATCGTCCTCGACCGCAGCCCTGACCTCGGCGGCCTGCGGGTCACCCTGCGCATGACGCTGTCTCCTTTGCTCTACCATGAGGCGGCAGGAGCGGCGGAGCGGGGCTAGACGCCGGTTCAGCGCGCAGCCCCCTCCTCAGATAGCGATGCTACCGTTCTCGGTTAGGCGCCGAAGGGCGAACGCCTGATTGACGAGGACTGAACGTCATGGCGATGAGCATCGAGCTCTCGCTAACAATCCGCCAGGAGCGGTCATTGGCCCGCTGTCCGATAGCGGACGTTCGGCTACGCGCCTCATCTCGCTCGCTTAGGTCAAATAGAATAGGCTCACCGGATATGACTTGCGATCCGGAGAGCATTTATAGGGATCGGCGCGCTTTCGTTCAGAATAGCGTATACATACGGAGGTTGACGCGATTTGCTTCGCTGAACCCATTCTCGACGGCAACGTCCCGTCCATAAACGGCCATGATATTCCAGCTAGGTGCGAAATTATAGGCGAATCCTATACGGATATTCGTCGTTCGCGTTTCGTCGTTGTTGCTGATGCCGTCGACCTTGGTCTCACCGCCGATGAAGTAGCTGGCGCCCAGGCGCACGTCGAAATCCTTCGTGACGCTATATTTCAGCCACGCCTGGAATTGCGCCAGCGGCGCCTGGCTCAGGTTCTGCCCATATAATCCATAGTCTGTATTGTCGCCGTAAAAGGTCACGTCCGCAGTGAGCTGAAGCGTGAGATCCTTGGTAAAGATGGGCATCACATAGCCCGCCTGGAGGCCGCCCTTCCACCGGTTTTCGCCGAGATTGACCTTGTTGCGCGGGTTATAATCACCGGTCGGGATGTAGACGATCGGCGTCACGCCAAAATAGTATCCGCTCTCGATATTGCGATAGAGCCAGACCGTCGAGGCGAGGATGAGGTCGCCGATGCCGGCCGACGAGCCCAACCCGCTCATGGTGTCGGTGCCGTAGAGGTGACCGAATGGCAGCAGGAACTGGGGATCGGCCAGAAAGCCCCCGATTTCGACGAAGCGGGCATAGCGCAGGATACCGACGCTCGAATCGAGGTTGCCGCCGGCGGTTGCGTTGCCGTTGGCATAGAGGGTGTCGCGGGTTGCGAACTGATAATAGGCGGCGGCGAGATTGGTGCCGGTAGGCAACGCGCCGGCGCTGTAGTCATCGGCGTCCGAATCGAGCGCGAAAGCCGTGCCGTGCTGTGAGAGAACAAGCGCGACGATCAGGCAGATCGCCCTTATGCCCGACGCCCAGACAGAACCGGTGGCGCAATTTGCCGATCTTTCCATCGCCATCATCTTCCTCCCCAAAAGGCAACTGCTGGTGCGTGCCTTGTTTTGTTATCCCGTGAAGACGTTGAGCCACGTCGACGGAGCTGGAAGGATTGAGGAAACAGGCGGGAGGGACCATCACCGCACCAGATAAAAACGCACGCCGCAAATTAGCTTTGGCGTGCTTTCCGCTCGCCCCGGCTCACGGGAATCGCCCCGCATTCTTGTGTTGACGCGTTTTTTTTCACGCGAACCGGTATCCACTTCACTCGAAAGCGCCCTGACGTGCTTTCCGATCCGGGACACGGCTCGACGTCATCAGGCGCGCACGTGTGGTATGGCTGTCAAGAAACCGGATGATCGGCGCGCGGGATCGAGCTCACGCACCGTCATCAAGGAGCGTCATCAGGCGGATACCGATGTCCGCAAGCACGCGATCCTGGTGACGCGCGAGGTTTAGCCCGGTAAGGCTGCCGACCTTTTCAAGGCGATAGGCAACGGTTTTGTTATGCACGTGCAGCCGGGCGGCCGTGGAGATCTGCGAGCAGTCGCAGTCGAAGAAGGCCTTCAGCGTCTCCAGCAGCACACCGCGGCTGGGTTCCGGTTCCGACAGCAGGCCCCCGAGGATTTCCTCGCCGACACGGCGCATGTCCGCCTTGCCTCGCAGATTGACCAGCAGCCCCATGATGCCGATTTCGCCATAGCGGGCGACGGGATTGCTGCGCCGATGCCGCGCCACCTCCAGCGCGACCAGCGCCTCGCGGAACGCGGCGGGCAGGGAGCGCCAGTCGCTGTGGAGACCGCTGAGACCCATGGGGATGGCAGGCACCCGCAGCTCGGCCTTCAGGCGATCGAGCAGGCCGTTCAGGGCGGCGCTCCGGGCGGCATCCGGATTGCCCTTGCAGATGAGGCACAACTGGTTGCCGCGGATACCAGCCATGAGCACCAGCGCGCCGAGGCCGTATTGCTCGGTGGCGGCAAGGATCCGTTCGTGCCTGATGGGATCAAGGTCCGCCGAATGGGCGGTCGCGTTCGTGGGCAGTGCGATCACCGCCACGAACACCGAATCCCGGATGTGGACGCGCAGTTCACGCGCCCGGTCGTGGGCTACGGTCCGGTCGACCAATTCGCCTTCGAGCAGGCTCCACATAACGCTTTCGAGCGTGCCCAGGCGCTCGCGCGCGATTCTACGCCGCTCGAAACAATAGAGCCCCGCCGCCAGCGACACATGCCGAAGCGCAAGCCGCACCCGCTCCCCCGGCTGGACCTGGCCGAGCCACACCAGCCAGCCGAGCGTCTCCACCCCGGACGTGACCGGAAGCACATGGGCCAGCCGTCCTTCGAACGGCGCGCTGAACGGCGCATCCCCGACCCGCTTGGCCTTGGGTAGCAAGCCCGTGAGGACCGCGATCTGATCCTCGCCTGGACGCTCGGCGGCGGGCATCGCGCATTCGAGGTGCCGGTCGGCATCGAAGAACAGGATCGTCGCATCCGTGAATTCCGCCGTGAGATCGAGGATCTTGGGCAGGGAATGGTCGACCAGCATCAGGCCGGCGATCTGCTCCTGGAAGCTCGCGGCGCTGGTGATGACGCTGTAACGTTCTGTCAGTTCGCCATAGGCGATGGACAGGCGTTCGGCAGCCTCGGCATGGGCGCGCAGCAGCAACGCGTTGTCGATGGCGATGGACGCGAGCCCCGCGAGGGCCAGAAGAAGGGGCGTGTCTCCGGAATTGAACACCGAAGGGCGACGGCGCCACACCTCCAGCACGCCAATAATCGAATCGCGGGAAAGGATGGGTACAGCAAGGGCCGAGCGCACCTTCTCCACCCGCGCAAGCGGCACGAAATCGCGGGTGATGATATCGCTCTCGACGTAATTTCGTACCATGCAGGGCTCGCCGGTGGCCAGCACCTGGCCCGCGACGCCGACGCCTGATTGCATACGCAGCCGCGGCATGGTCGGCGAGATATGCCCGACGCAGCTTTTCATCACGACCTGGTCGCCTTCGCACAGCATGACGCCGCAGATGTCGGCGTCGAGCAGGCGCTTGGCCTCGTGGCTGACCAGGAGCAGGATCTCATCGAGATCGCGCGTTTCGAGGATGCGCGCCGCGACCGCTCGCATCACGTCCAGTTCGCTGACGCTACGCGCAACCGTGGTGCGCCCTGTCCCCACGTCGAGTGCCAGGGCGACGCAGCCGGCCAGAAGGCTGAGTGCATCCTTCAGGGCCGGACCGCCGTCGTCGTCAAGCAGGACCGCGATCGTCCCGGTGCGGATTGGAAATACCACACGGCCCGGAAACGCCTCGGCCAGGGACAGGACGTGCGGGCCGGGGTCCTCCTCCGGCACATCGAGTTGCTGCCACCGCCGCCACAGGCCGGCGGAATTGACGACGATTTCGGCGGTCCCGGAGGTCAAGTCCGCAAAGCAGCTCTCGGCCTCGGAGAAGACGCGGGGGTTTCCATCGTTCGCCGCCGCCGGCAAGCCAGCGACGAAGGCCGCCAGCGTCTCGACGCAGCCGCTCCCCGCGCCAGCGGGCGGCAGCAGCGAGGCAGTCCGGGCCTCGTCCGGGACCTGGCCGACCGCAGGTGATCCATGGCCTTCTCGTCGACGCAATGTCCGGCTGCCTCCCATGTCACGTCGGGTCCACTCTAGCATGGACTCGACGCCCCGCCGCCTTTCCGAGAAGGGCACGGGTGAGGTCCCGCTGTTCGGATGGGACGCTGAAGAGGCGGAAGCCATGGGCGTGCAGCCACTCCAGCAGCGTGCCGTCGCAATCGGCCGGGCACAGGACCCCGACACGCTCGTCCCCCTGGGCCGCCGCCTGCTGGAACAGGGCCGCGAGGAACGGCTTGAGCTCCTTACGCGGATGCGAGCCGAGCTTGCCCTGCGCGACATATTCATCGAGCACCGCCGCCGACGCATACGCCTTCGGCAGGAAGCCGTGGGCGGAGTCGATTACCTCGTCGAGGTCGATCCAGATCCGCCCGCCAGCCTGGGCCAGCATGGCGGGGACGGCCTCCAGCCCGGCCACGTTCTGGATCACCACGCCGGCCTCCAGCTGAGGGAAGGCGGCGATGTCACGCCGGTAGCGGGTCCATTCGGCCACGTCCGTGACGCCGCCCAGCAGGACCGTGATCGGGCCGCGCCCTTCGGCGCTGCGGGCGAGGCCGGCGAAGATGGCGTTCTGGTAGGCGGTATTGCCGAGGGGCAGGAACAGGCGCTGGTCCAGTTCCAGCCAGTCTGGCACCACGAAGCGCGCGCGCCGCGAACCGGGCTGGGGCAGCCGGACGTGGACCGGCAGACCCATGACCGCGTCGAGCACGGCGGCGCCCACGCCCGCAGCGGCTTCGCCCAGCACGGCGGCCGCAGCTTCAGGCTCGCGCGCCAGATTTGCCATGCCGTCGGCGAAGCGTTCGACGATGCCTTCTGCGATGGCCACATCCGCCATATTGACGACAGCGACCCCCGCCGGCGTTGCGCCGGAGACGGGGCGCGCCGTCGTCCAGACCGACGCCCCGGAGAGCCGGTCCGCCGTTTCGAGCAATTGCGTAAGGCCGCAGAACTGGCCTTCCGGTTCGACCAGATCGATCCGCCCGTCGAAGACGCGACCGGACGCGCCGTCGATGGCAATGGCGTCGCCCTCCTGCCACACGCGGCCACCCACGCTGAAGGTGCGCGCGTCGAGATCGATATCAAGCACCTCGCACCCAACCACGCAGGGCCGGTCCAGGGCACGGGATACGACCGCCGCGTGGCTGAGGGCCCCCCCTTTTGCGGTGAGAATGCCCGCCGCCGCGATCATGCCGCGGATGTCCAGCGGGCTGGTGGTGGGCCGCACCAAGATGACCGGATCACCCGCGGTGGCGCACTCGGCGGCACGGTCCGAATCCAGGATGGCGATGCCGCTCGCCTGTCCGGGCGATGAGCCGACGCCAGTGGCGATGGTCTGCGCGTCGGCTACCTGCCTGGGATCGAAGACGGGACGCAACAGCCGCTTGATCTGTTCGGCGGAGACCCGCTCCAATGCTTCCTCACTTGTCAGGACGCCTTCGGCAGCGAGGTCGGCAGCGATCCGGACGGCGGCCGCGGCGGTGCGCTTGGCAGGGCGAACCTGCAGCAGATAGAGCCGTCCGCTCTCCACGGTGAACTCGATGTCCACCGCGTCGCGATAGAGCACCTCCAACACCCGGGAATGCTCCTCGAGTGCCGCGCACAGATCGCCATGCCGGCCCGACTGCGATGAGAGGTCGATCGGTGTCGCGGTGCCCGCGACAATGTCCTCGCCCTGCCGGCCGGGCAGGTATTCACCATAGAGCACTGGTGCGCCGGTGTTGGGATCACGCGAGAAGGCGACGCCCGAGCCGGACCTGTCGTCGGCGTTTCCGAACACCATGGCCTGGACGGTGACCGCGGTGCCGAGATCATGGGAGATGCCCTGATGCTCCCGGTAGGCCTTGGCGCGCGGACTGTTCCACGATGAGAAGACGGCGGCTATGGCGCGGTCGAGCTGGTCGCGCGGTTTGGTGGGAGCATCCTCACCTTCATCCTCGATGTAGGCGACAACCGCCTCCTCCAGCGCGTTGAGATTGCCGCCCTCGGCCTCCGCCCCCGCCCGTGCAGCGGACAGGGCATGGAGAAAGTCCTCGCTGTCGAGCCCGAGCACAATCTCCACGTACATCTTCCAGAAGCGCATCCAGCTGTCGATGACGAAGCGCCGGTCGTGGCCGCGGGCGATCATGGCGCTCGCCGAGCTGGCGTCGAGGCCGAGGTTGAGCACCGTGTCCATCATACCCGGCATGCTGACCTGAGCGCCGGAGCGGACCGAAACCAAAAGTGGATCGGCGGTGTCGCCGCCGGAGAACACCCGCCCGACCTGCTCTCCGAGACGAGCCATGGCCACGTCCACCTCGTCCCGCAGGTCGGCGGGCAATTGCCGCCCGCCGGCCTGGAACGCGCGGAACGCGTCGGTACTGATGGCGAAGGCGGGTGGAACCGGGATGCCGGCACTGGCCATGCGAGACAGGCCCGTAGCTTTGCCGCCGAACAGGTATCCGTCCTGTGGGTCGAGGACGCGGATGTCGTACACGAAGGGAGGAGCCATCATATCCATCTCGAACATCCCGACCTTTCACACGTCCCGCGGACGACCGACGACCGCGAGGATGTCCTCGTGGAACTCGAACCAGATGTTGTGCATGGAATCGACCGTGGGCTTGCAGACGAAGTCCATCTCGCCCCGGTCGGCCCTTGCCATGGCGCGTTCGAACCGCTGCGCGTAGCGGTCGTAGCGCGGCACCTTGGGGATGGCCGCATCGAGGTGGCGGATCATCCGCTCCACGAGGCGTGCCATCTTGTCCTGGGCGCGGGCATCACCATCGGATGTCTGCCAGTCGCTCACGGCCTTGATGAACTGGCGGTTGAGCCCGTTCTCGAATTTCTCGTACCAGCTGATGATCTCGCCTTCCGAGCGCAGGGGCGCGTAGCGATCCCGGTAGAACGCAAGAACGCGGGCGGTGCCTTCCTCCAAGAGGAGGAAGGAGCCTTCGAGATCGAGAACCGCGGCATCGTCCGCCTGGTCCTTGAGCACCGCCGACACCTGGTCGAGCGGCAGGCCCGTCACATCTGCGATGTGTAAGGGCGTCGCCATCTTGTGGAGATAGATAGCGTTCAGCACCTCGAAGGACGGGGCATCGACGAGGTCGCGCCCGGCTTCAGTGGGAATGGCATCGGCGGGAGCCTGCATGGCTTAGCCCCAGAAATACTTGGAGCGACCGAGGTCGGTGCCCTCCGGGAACGGCAGGTAGCCCTCGCCTGAGAAAATCTTCTGCGGCACGACGGTCTGGGCGAACCCTCTCTTGTTGATCTCGTAATAATAGTTGGCGACACGCTGGTCGATTTCCCAGAAATCGTAATCTTTGCACGCCTTTTCATACGTTCCGGCCAGCCGCAGGTGCGGAAGGATCATGTCGATGTAGTAGGTGTACATGCCGTTGGTGATGAGCTGGCGGCGCGACATGCGCGACAGCTTGGTGTAGAGGCCGAGCGTTGCCTGCTGGATGCCTTCCACGCGGGGCGCGAGATCGGCGATCTTGACTGGGTACACCTCCGACATGGGCGTGTTCCAGGTCTCGCGCACCAGCACGGCGCCGCCGACGATGTGCTCGATATAGTTTTTCGGCCGGGTGAAGGTGGTGGAGATGTCGTTGACGCGGATTTCCTCCAGCTTCATCGCCTCGGCGTCGAGCACCAGCAGCAGCGTGTAGCAATGGGGCACGCCGGCCGCGTCGCACACGTCGCTCCAGTGGTAGGCCTCCTCGTTGGTGAACAGGTCGCGGATGATGAGAAGCTTGCCGTC
This sequence comes from Xanthobacter oligotrophicus, assembly GCF_008364685.1. Classification (GTDB taxonomy): domain Bacteria; phylum Pseudomonadota; class Alphaproteobacteria; order Rhizobiales; family Xanthobacteraceae; genus Xanthobacter; species Xanthobacter oligotrophicus. Next base: position 15,428 of record NZ_VTTL01000011.1, on the reverse strand, counting down.
CGGCAGCTCATAAGGGCCGGTGTCGCCGAGGCCGAGCCGGTTGTCGAAATGGTCGAGAAATGCAAGGAGTTCGGCCGAGGCGTTGAAGCGCGTGAAGTTCTCGTGCGCGTCGCTGCCGGGCTCGAACCATTCGATCTGGGTAACGAGGGAATCAATCACGTCCTGATCATGAATCGCGCAGCGGTAGCGGTCCTGGGAGTTCAGGATATAGCCGTCCTGACGCTTGCCCCAGAGCACGCGCTGCATGAACTTCAGGATCTCGTTGCTCTCCTCCACGTAGTCATGGGGCTTGATGGCCTCAAGGGCCAGCAGGCCGCAGCGGCCCATGCCAAAGCCGACGGCGCCGATGCACCAGTCATGCACCGCGTTGACCTTGATGCCCACTTCCCGGCGCGCCGTGGCGCCGATCTGTATCACGCCTTCGGCACCGATCTCGCGGGTGGTCATCCGAAGGATTTCCGGCCACCGGTAGAACTCGTTCATGAAGGCGAGGATCTCGTATTCCTGGCGCGGGATCATGCCCGACACGCCTTCCGTGGCGCGCATCACCAGCACGTCCCAGATGTTCCAGGCGAGATAGTTGTTGAGGTCGTTCAGCTCGTCGAGGGTGAACTGGTCCTTGAGCACGTCCTCGCGCGTGACGCGCTCGAGCACCTTGGACTTGGCCCGGCTGCGCATGACCCGGTCGCCGATGACGCCGTCACGCACCGGTTCCATGCCCTTGAAGTTGCCGTGGTAGACGAGGTCCTGGAACCTCAGGCCGTTGTCGCCGTCCTGGTAGCGCAGCTTGTAGGTGCTGGTGCCGATTTTCGCGATCTCGTTCATCTCAAGCCACCTCCAGAACCTTGCCGTGCTCGCTGCCGCTGCAGTCAAGCTTGACCCGCTTGCCCTGGAGCTTCTCGATCATGGCGTTGAAGTGCAGGGTATTGTCGCCACTCGTGACGTAGCGCGTGTCGGCATCCACCAGATAGGTGGTCATCACGCACGGCATCTGGAATTCCCGCGACAGGATGCCGAGATGGGATTCCGGTGCGCCCGAAAGCGTGATCACGCCGAGCGCGCCCATGGACAGGGCCGGTGAAAGGAAAGTTGTCGTCCCGCCCTGCACCAGCAGGATATGCTGCTTGAGCTTGCCGCTCTGGATGAGTTTGATGACCGACTGCGGCGTTGGAAGATAGATGACATCCCCCTCCGGCGCCTTTTTCGTCTCGAAACTGTTGAATCCTTGGGCAATAATCTTCATTTTCTTCCTCCTGTGATTTTTTGACGATTTCTTGTTATTGTTGCTGAACCGTGAGGTTCGTGATTAGAATTTGCCGTGCCCTTCGACGTTCTTAGCCTCCCTGTGGCACAAGCTTGGCCATCGGCCTGCGCACCCACGACACGATCTCCATCGGCCATTGGGCAACGAAGTCGGCGCCCGCGTCTTCCAGCCGCCCCGGCTCATGCAGGCCCCAGGTGACGCCGATGGTGTGGATGCCACAGTCGCGGGCCTGGCGCACATCGCCCACCGTGTCCGTGACCAGGGCAACCTCGCCCGGAGCGAAGGGCACCGGTGGCACCTCCTCATAGGCGTTCGAGCAGCGGCGCAGAGTGGCGTAGCTCGGTTCCTCAAGGAACTGGCGGATGGCCACGCGCTTGTCCGGAATGACATCGCCACCGAAGATATGCGCGATGCAATTGCCGATCCCGGCATCCACCACGATGCGGCGGATGGCGGAGACCGCGTTGCTGGACACGATCCCGAGCACGCATTCGCTGGACAGGGCGCGCACCACGTCCACCATACCTGGCACCAACGGCGGGGCGTATTCCTGTCGCATCAGCTCCAGGAAGTGCGCGATGACGGCTTCCGCCCTGACCTCGCCGTAGATCCGAGGCAGCGCCTCGAACATGTTGTCGCGGAAGAGATCGAAATACGCCTCGGGCGTATCGATGCCCAGGTCGAAAGCCCGGTTGGTGCGCTCAAACAACCGCCACGTGCTGTCACGCGCCTGCACAAGCGTTCCGTCGAGGTCGAAGAGAACTGCGCGAAGGGGCGCCATCGCTCAGGCCGCCGCGACGACGCGCGTCGCGTCCTGGGCATTCAGGCGGGTGAGCTGCGGCAGCTCGAAGAAGTCCTGGATCTCTCCATAGCCGGTCTGGCCGTCCATTTCCCAACGGGCGAGGACGTTGAAGGCCACCATGTTGGCCCAGCATTGCCACGGGAAGGTGGTCAGGCCTTTGGCGGCGAGCGTCCAGACGCGCCCGGTGCGGTCTGTCAGCTCCAGTTCCACCCGATCAGCGAAGCGGTCGCGCAGCCGGACGGTGTTGCCGCGCCCAGCCTTGAGGCCGAACACTTCGCCGCGCTCCACGACATAACCGTGGGTCAGCGAGAGGTCCCGCGCGTTCTGCTCGGGATCGAAGCTGAAGATGGCGTGGACTGCGAGATCCTTGGAGAAGTGGGCGTGCAACCAGCTCATGTTGGGCGCGCCGCGCTCCGGCCGCGGCCCCCAGCTGTGGTCCATGGTGGAGATGCAATCGATGGGAATCCGCTTGCCCCGCAGGGTAACCGTGCCCAGAAAGTGTCCGGTCTGATCGAAATGGCCGTTATAGGCCGTGCCCCAAGCAAACTTGCCGGCATGGGCGCCGACCATCGGATCCATTTGCGGGTCATGGATGTCGAAGGCCGGCATGAGGGAGCGGTAGGTGACGTCGATGGTGGTGCCTTCACCGTCGTCGAAACGGATCTCCCACACCATGTTGGGCTCGATGCAGCGCACGCTGAGACCATTCGCGAGCTTGTAGTCCAGCAGGCTGCAGTCTTCGGGCATGGGGATCACCGACTGGTAGTCCACATAGTCGGCCTGCCAGGGCGCCGCGGCGAAACCCGAGTTCATGCAGATGGTGGAGTTAACCGTGCGCAGGTTGGTGCGGAACAGGGCATAGACGCCCACGTTCAGCTTTTCTTCCACATTGTAGAAGCCGAAGAAATTGGTCTCGGCCCAATTCAGCTTGTCCATATCCGGCGTGTGGAATTCGGCGTCGCAATCCTGGATCATTTCGATCATCCTCTGAGCTTGACGGAGAAGCCACGGCCGCGGTCGGTCCTGGCCTCAGATCATGTCCGCTTGGGGTGGGGGCAGCTCCCGCCACCGGTGCGCCTCATGCAGCGGTGACGACCAGGGTCTGTGCGTTGGTGTATTCGCACAGGCCCTCGATCGCATTCTCGATGCCGATGCCGGACTGCTTGTGGCCACCGAAGGCGACGTGGGGCGAAAAAGTGTGGATCTCATTCACCCACACCGTGCCGGCCTCGATGCGCTCGGCAATCTTGCGCGCCACATCGAGATCCTTGCTCCAGACCGATGCGGCCAGTCCGTATTCCGACCTATTGGCGCGCGCGACCACGTCGTCGATATCGTTGAATTTCAGCAGCGGCAGCACCGGGCCGAACGCTTCCTCCACCACTACGCGACTGTCTTCGGGGGGATTGTCGACGATAGTGACGGGGACAAAATAGCCCTTGCGGTCCTCGATCTCGCCGCCAAGCAGGAAGCGCTGGCCATCGGCCTTGGCATCCGCCAGGAGGCTCCTGAGCTTGTCGAACTGCATTCGGTTCTGGATCGGCCCCAGGTCAGTGCCCTGCTGTGCGCCGTCGGCAACCTTGATGGTCCTGGCATAGTCTACGAGGGCTTGCGCCAACTGGTCGTAGATCGCCTCGTGAATGTAGAGGCGCTTGGCTGCCACGCAGAATTGCGCGCTGTTCTGGAACGCCGCCCAGAACAGCTTTTCGGCGGTCTCCTTCACGTCGACGTCGGGCATCACGATGGCCGGGTCATTGCCGCCCAGCTCCAGCGTGATGCGCTTCAGGTTGCCGGAGGCCGATTCCATGATCTTGCGCCCGGTCGCGGTCGAGCCGGTGAAGCTGATCTTGCGTACGTCCGGATGCTGGGTCAGCCAGGCGCCGAGGTCGTTGCCACCGGAGACGACGTTGAGGACGCCGGGCGGGAGCACGTCGCGCAGGATCTCGCCAAGCTTCAGGGTGCAAAGGGGCGTGTAGGGCGAGGGCTTGAGCACCATGGTATTGCCGGCCACCAGCGCCGGCGCGATCTTCCAGATGGCGAGCAGCACCGGGAAGTTCCACGGCGTGATGGCGCCGATGACGCCAAGGGGAACCCGTCGTGTTTCCACGGTGCGGGCCTCGCTCTTCTCCAAGGTGTGGACGGGCAGGTCCTGCTTGGCGATCTCGCGACACCAGACGATGGAGCCGCCGATCTCCCACTCGGCGCCCTTGCGGGCCTTGCCCTGCTCCAGGGTCAGGAGGCGCATGAAGTCTTCGGCGTGGGCCTCAATGGCGTCGCCGATACGGGCCACCAGGGCTTGGCGCTCCGCCACTGGGCGCGCGGACCAGGCGGGAAATGCGCGGGCGGCGGATGCCACTGCCAGTTCGAGTTGGTCGCGGCTCGCGTCCGGAACCGTGGCGATGATCTCCTCCGTCGCCGGGTTGATCGCCTCGAAAATCGCCGGAGAAGTCGCGGGCATCCCGTCGATGGTCATGCTGTAAGCGGAAAGAAAATCGATCGACATGGCATTCCTCATCCCGTGTTTATGTTTGTATCCAGTCGCTCGTAAGATCAGGCATTCATTTCGCCAAGGCGGCGACGCATGATCTTTCCGGTGCTGTTTCTTGGGAGATCTTCAACGAAGACGACCCGCCGTGGCACCTTGTAGGCAGCCAGATGCTGCCGGCAGTGGCCGACCACGTCGTCCTCACTCAGGACTGAGCCGCTCCGGCGGACCACGAAGGCCTGCGCCAGCTCGCCCTTTTCGTCGTCCGCCACCCCCGCGACGGCGACCATCACCACGTCGGGATGCATGGTGATGACCTGCTCTAGCTCGGCGGGATAGACATTGTAGCCGGCGGTGATAATCATGTCCTTGCGTCGGTCCACAACGTAGAGATAGCCATCGGTGTCCGCTCGGGCGATGTCGCCGGTGCTCAGCCAGCCGTCCGCATCGATCGTTTCGGCCGTAGCCTTGGCGTTGCGCCAGTAGCCCTTGGTGACCATAGCGCCACGCACCATCAGCTCTCCAGCCTCCCCGAGGACGGCGTCGCGCCGCGGATCGGCGAGCTCGGCGAGACGCACCTCAAGGCCTGGCAGGGGAAGGCCGATGGATCCCGGCCGCGCCGGCCAGTAGGGCGAATGGGTGATGGCGGGCCCGGCCACCTCGGTCATGCCCCAGAGTTCCAGCAACGGACAGCCAAACCGGCGGGTGACCGCTTCGATCTTGGGGGTAGGCATGGTCTGACCACCCACCGTGCAGCGCGTGAGGCTGGAGAGGTCGGCGCCGGCCATGTCGGGGTGAGCCAGCATCTGGTAGTACATGGTGGGCACGCCCTCGAAGAGGGTCGCCTTCTCCTGCCCGATGAGGCGCAGGGACTCCCCCGCATCGAAGCGCGGCGTGGTGACGATGCGCGATCCGGCCAGGAACGCTGCGTTCAGGACGATATTGCCGTAGACATGCGGGAACGGCAGGGACGTCAGAACCACATCGTCGCGGGTGCGGACATGGATGGTCGCGGTGCCGGCGAGGCTGGCGAACAGCCCCGCATGGGTCATGGTGGCGCCCTTCGGCTTGCCGGTGGTCCCAGAGGTGTAGCCGATGGTGAAGAGGTCGTCGGGCGCGCGCTCCACGGGGGCCCTGTAGTCCCCCGCGAGCAGCACCTCGAATTCCTCGGCGCAGTCCGCCTTGCCGAGGGTGAAGATCCGGGCCTGCCCGCCGAAGGCGCCCCGCCGCTCCCCCGGCACGATCAGGGCGGTGGCCTGCGCGTCCTCGGCGATGAAGGCCACTTCCTCGGACGTGAGCAGGATGTTGGCCGGCACCACCACTGCACCAAGCCGGGCGATGGCGTGATAGGCCGCCACCCATTGCCAGCTATTCGGCAGATGCAGCACCACCCGATCGCCAGAGCCGATGCCGCGCGCCGCCAGCGCGCCGGCGATGCGGCCGGCCTTGTCGTCGATCTCCTCGAAGCTGAGCGTGGCGCCGCCTGCCACGGTGAGCGCCACCTTGGCGCCGAACCGCTGCCGGGCCTTGAATGCCAGAGTGCTGATTTTGGCTTCGACCATCACTGTCCCCTCACGCGACATGTTCCGGGACCAGCACGGCCTTGAGGACCTCGCCGGTCTCGGAGAGATGAACGGCTTCGTCGATGGCCGAGAGGGGGAATTTTCGGATCAGCCGATCGAATGGGAAGCGGCCCTGCCGCCACAGCGCGATCAGTTGCGGGATGAAGATATCCGGCACGCTGTCACCCTCGATGATGCCGCGCACGGTGCGGCCGAACAGCAGGCCGTTCATGTCCAGCGCCACTTCGGTGCCGAGAGGGGCCACGCCGATAATGCCGCAGGTGCCGGTGAGACGCAGGCCGTCCACCGCCTGACGGGCAACCTTCGGCAGGCCGGTGCATTCAAGGGAATATTGCACGCCCTCTCCGGTCGTGAGCGCCTGGATCTCCGCCACCGCATCCTCGCGGCCGCCGTTCACCACGTGGCTGGCGCCCAGCTCTTTGGCGAGCGCGAGGCGGGTGTCGTTGAGATCGACGGCGATGATGGTCGTACAGCCTACTGCCTTGGCCGCCATCACCGCGGCAAGGCCCACTGATCCCACTCCGAACACGGCGATGCTTGAGCCCGCGCCGGGCTTCAGCGCATTGATGACCGCGCCCGCACCGGTCTGGATGCCGCAGCCGAGCGGTCCCATTATCTCCAGGGGCACGTCCTTCTCGATCTTGACGACGTTGCGTTCGGTCGCCAGCGCATATTCGCCGAAGGAAGACTGAGAGAAGAAAACGCTGCTGAGGCGCTGACCGTGGGCATCACAGCACGGGCTCGTCCCATCCGAGCGGCCTCCGCTGAAGTTGCAGCCGTAAAGATTGACGCAGTAGCCATAATGTCCAGAAATGCAGTTGGCGCAGGTGCCGCAGCTGGCGAAGCTGAGGACCACATGGTCGCCGGCTGCGACCTTCTTGACCTTGGCGCCCACCTGCACCACGACGCCCGCGCCCTCGTGGCCGAGAATGGCTGGCAGAGGGGTCGGAAAATACTGATCGCGCACCACGATGTCGGTGTGACAGACGCCAACGCCGGCAATCTTCACGAGGACTTCGTCGTCCCGAGGCGGCTCGACCTGCACACACTCGATCTTGAAGGGGCCGCCCTTGGCGCGCACCACTGCCGCATTGAATTGCATTGTCTCGCGCCTCCCGTCGCGGTCGGGAGCGGGGCGCCTGCTGTTTTCCGCACGCTGCCACCGATCCAGTGAAGCCATGCTACGGGCCGACGGGCGGCTCAAACATAGCTACGCAAGATAATGCATCCGCAAAGTTTTATCTGTCGGAGATGAAACGCCCCGAGTTTGCCGGAGGCTCCAACTCCTGAGAAGGTGGAGCCATGACGAGCAAGACGACGAACAGGTTCTCGCCTGAGGTGTGCGCTCGCGCGGTTCGGATGGTGCTGGATCATGAGGCTGAGGTCGACGCCGCTAGGCGGGCTGGCGTGTCGACAGACATGGCCGCAAAGCTGAAGGTCCTCGAACGCGAGAACCGCGAACTTCGGCAGGCGAACGAGATCCTGCGCAAGGCATCCGCGTATTTCGCCCTGGCGGAGCTCGACCGCCGGTCGAAGAGATGATCGCGTTCATCGACGATCACCGCGGTGCGTATGGGGTCGAGCCGATCTGCAAGCTGCTGCCGATCGCCCCATCGACCTACCATGCCCATGTCGCCCGGCGACTTGAACCGCTCATGCGAGCTTCGTTCTCGACGCGCTCGAGCAGGCTATGCACGAACGGCGACCCGTTCATCGCGGGGGCTTGGTGCACCATAGCGACCGCGGCTCGCAATATCTGAGCATTCGCTACACCGAACGCCCGGCTGAGGCCGGCATCGAGCCCTCCGTCGGCAGCGTCGGTGACATCTATGACAACGCCCTGGCCGAGACGATCAACGGCCTCTACAAGGCTGAGGTCATCCATCGGCGGGGTCACTGGCGATCCTTCGAGGCTGTCGAGTTCGCCACGCCGACCTGGGTTGACTGGTTCAACAATCGCCGACTGCTGGAGCCTATCGGCAACATCACGCCGGCCGAAGCCGAGGAACGCTACTACGCCGTGCTCGACGAGCACCAAATGGCGGCGTGACTCGAACCAAATGGCCTCCGGTGAAGCTGGGGCGGTTCAACGGAGCGCGCGCGCGGGTCTGCGCCCGAGGCTTTGCGCCAGGAGCGGACATTGGCACGCTGTCCGCTCTTGGACATTCAAAGCCCCGCCATTTATTTGGCTAGCCCACCGTGGCGGTGGTGATCCGTTCGCGTTCCGACCACCAGCGGGACGATTTAACCGACGCTGGTGCCTGCCGCCGGAGCGTTCAGCAGATGGCTGGCGAGGCGGCGGGCGGGTCCCGTTGACATGGTTTCAGCCCGCGATACCAGCCGGAGCCGCCGGAGCGACCAGGGCTCGTCGATGGGAATGCCGCGTACGCCGAGACTTTGCGCATAAGGCTCGATCATGCCGTCCGGCATCACATTGATGGCGAGGCCGGCCGCAACCAGCCGGCGGGCCGCGTCCATGGATGTGACGCGGTAGCGGTAATGGGGCTTGCGCCCGAGGCCCTGGGCCGCCTCGGCAAGCAGCAGCGATAGGGCGCCGATCTCCAGCACATCCACGAGCGGATACTCCAGCACCTCACTGAACCTCACGTCCTTGCGGACCGCCAGCGGGTGGTCGGCCGAGACGATGGCGAGCAGGCGATCCTCCCGCCACGGTTGCGCTTCGAGCCCGACCGGGATGCGGGCATTGGTGGTGACAATCCCAAGATCCGCCCGCCCCTCGATCAGGTCCTGCAGGATTGCCGCGCTGGTCAATTCTCGCAGGTCCACGACGATGCGAGGATGCAACCGCGTAAAACCCGCCAGCGCACGCGCCAGACCATGCCCGCCGATGCAGGATGCCGTCGCCAGCAGACGGACCGTTCCCGCACCACCGGCGGCGAAGGCATCCATCTCGTCCTCCAGGTGCCGGGCCAGGTCGAGGAGGCCGCGGGCATGGCGGGCAAAGGCCTCCCCCGCCGCGGTGGGGACGATGCCGCGGGCGTGCCGTTCCACCAAAGCCGTGCGGGTCTGCGCTTCCAGCACCTGGATGCGTTTGGCCGCCGCCGAATTGGCGATGCCGCAGCGATCGGCGGCCTTGGCGATGCTGCCAAGCTCGATGGCGGTCAGGAACAGCCGCAGTGTGATCCAATCCGGTGGCGCCGCCATCTGGCACGCCCTCTTGCCGAGTCGCCCCAGCATCCGTGAACGGCGGATGCTGGGGGCGCTAATGAGCGATTCTCGTCCGCATTATGCGGATGTATTTTCCAATCAACACATCAAAATAAACGAGGAAACCATGGCCCCCGACGCCAAGCGGCCTGTCCTCGCCATCCGCGAGGTCGGCCCGAGGGACGGCCTTCAGATGGCGAAGGCGATCATGCCCACCGCCTCAAAGCTTTTCTGGATCGACGCCATGGTCGCCGCCGGCGTTCGCGACATGGAGGTCGCGAGCTTCGTCCCCCCCTCGGCCTTGCCTCAGATGGCCGATGCCGCGGACGTGACGGCGGCCGTGCGACAGCATCATCCCGCACTGAAGGTGGCGGCGCTCGCGCCGAACCTGCGGGGTGCGCAGAACGCGGCCGCGGCCGGTGCGCAGATCATCGTCGTGCCGGTTTCTGCCAGCGAGGCGCACAGCCGGTCCAACGTACGGCGCAGCCGTGACGAGCAGGTGGCCGAGGTGGCGCGTATCACCGCTTTCGCGGCAACGATCGGAGCGAACAGCCCGCGGATCGAGGCCGGGATTTCCACGGCCTTCGGCTGTTCGCTCCAGGGCATCGTGCCCGAGGCCGAGGTGCTGCGCCTCGCGGCCGCCCTCGCCGGGGCGGGCGCAGATACGGTGAGCCTCGCCGATACGCTCGGATATGCATCGCCCTCCCAGGTGAAGCGGCTGGTGCGGGGCGTGCGCCGGGAGGTGGGTGCGGCGCGGTTCGGCCATCTGCACCTGCATGACACGCTCGGGGCCGCCCTCGCCAATGTCTATGCCGGCCTGGAGGAAGGCGTGCGCGGCTTTGACGGCGCCCTCGGAGGCCTCGGCGGCTGCCCGTTCGCGCCGGGCTCGGTCGGCAACGCGGCCACCGAGGACCTAGTGTATCTCCTGGAACAGGAAGGCTTCGACACCGGCATCGATCTTGCCGCCCTCATCGCGGCCCGGGCCGTGCTCGCTAAGGCGCTGCCCTCGGAACGGCTCCATGGCCGCGTCGCAGCCGCCGGTATCCCGCGCACCTATCGCCATTCAAGCGCCGCCCATGAAGCCCTGGAGGCTGTGCAATGAACGCCATCGACGCTCCTGTGTCGGCCCCCGGCACCGCCGGCCGCCTGCCCCTCGCCGGCATCCGCGTGATCGAGTTCAGCCACATGGTCATGGGGCCAAGCTGCGGCATGTTCCTCGCCGATCTCGGCGCCGACGTGATCAAGATTGAACCCGCCCCCGGCGGCGACAATACCCGCCGGCTCACCGGGCCTGCGGTGGGCTTCTTCCCCACTTTCAATCGCAACAAGCGCAGCCTGTGCGTGGACCTGAAGTCCCCGGCCGGCCTCGCGCTGGTGAGAAAGCTTGCTGCCGGCGCCGACGTGCTGGTGGAGAATTTCCGGCCCGGCGGCATGGAGAAGATGGGGCTCGGGCTTGAAACCCTGCAGGCCGCCAACCCCCGCCTCATCTACTGCTCGTTGAAGGGCTTTCTGCCCGGCCCCTACGAGCACCGCGCCGCCCTCGACGAAGTGGTGCAGATGATGGGCGGCCTCGCCTACATGACCGGCCCGCCCGGCCGCCCCCTGCGGGCCGGCTCCTCGGTGAACGACATTATGGGCGGCCTGTTCGGCGCGTTCGCTGTGCTCGCCGCCCTGCGCGAGCGGGACATCACCGGGCGCGGCGGGCAGGTCCAGTCCGGCCTGTTCGAGACCAATATGGTTCTGGTGGCCCAGCACATGGCGCGCACCGCCGTGGAAGGACGCGACCCCACCCCCTTCGGCGACCCGGACATGAAGAAGCCCTGGCCGCTCTACGACATCTTCGACACCGGGGATGGTGGCCAGGTGTTCGTGGGCGTGGTGACCGAGACCCAGTGGCGCGGCTTCTGCGCCGCCTTCGGCCTCGACGATTTCCTCAAGGATCCCGGCCTCGCCCGCATGGCGGATCTCGCCGCCGCGCGCCCGCGCATTCTCGATCGCGTGGGACGCGTGTTCAAGACACTCTCCAAGGACGAGCTGATGGCGCGCTGCGAGGCGCTCGGCCTGCCGTTCTCGCCCATCAACCGGCCGGGCGACCTGTTCGACGATCCGCATCTGCTCGCCTCCGGCGGCCTGCTGCCGACGGACTTGACCCGGGCCCGGGAGGACGACGCCTTCCATCCGGTGGTTGCGGCCGCGGGCCTGCCGGCCCTGCCCATCTCCCTGTTCGACGGGCGCCCCGGCCTCACCCGCCAGCCGCCGCGTGTGGGTGAGCACGGCCGGGATGTGGCCCGCGAGGCGGGGCTCTCCGAAGCCGAAATCGCCACCCTGCTGGATACCGGCGTGCTGGTGGCGCCGGACGCGCCTGCGATCGAGCCGGCCTGACCGCCGGCCCGCGACGGCGTTCAGCGCCGCCGCGGGAAGGGCGGACATCCAACGCCTCGTCCACATCCAAGTCATCGCGACGGCCAAGGGGCGGGAACAGCCCAGGCCGGCTTCTTTGGGAGGAAAACATGAAAGCCTTGTCTGCCCTCGACGTGGGGGCGGTCGCGGACGCGGCGGCCGTTTCGCGCGTGCAACTCGATGCAGGGAGCATTTCCGCCCGGCTCGATCGCATCCCGGCTTCTCGCCCGGTCTGGCGCGTGGTGGTGCTGATCAGCCTCGGCCTGTTCTTCGAGCTCTACGACCTGTTCCTCACCGGCTATGTGACGCCCGGCCTCGTCAAGGCGGGCATTCTGAGCGGCAAGGCCGCCTCGCTGTCGGAGGCCACATCCCTGTGGAACTTCTTCGAGCTGCTGTTCTCCGGACGGGCGAGCTTCATCGCCGCGCTGTTCTCTGGGCTGTTCATCGGTACGGCGTGCTGCGGGTTCCTGGCGGACCGGTTCGGACGCAAGGCGGTGTTCACCTATTCGCTGCTCTGGTATTCGGCCGCCAACGCCGTCATGGCGTTCCAGTCGACGGCCTTCGACGTCAATCTGTGGCGCTTCATCGCCGGCATCGGCATCGGCGTCGAGATCGTCACCATCGGCAGCTACATCACCGAGCTGGTGCCCAAGCACATGCGCGGCCGCGCCTCGGCCCTCTCCCAGGCCATCGGCTTTCTCTCGGTGCCGACGGTTGCGTTTCTCTCCTACCTGCTCGTGCCGACGGCACCGCTGGGCTTTGACGGCTGGCGCTGGGTGGTGCTGATCGGGGCCGCCGGCGCGCTGGTCATCTGGTGGGTGCGCCGACAACTGCCGGAGAGCCCGCGTTGGCTCGCCATGCAGGGCCGGGTGGCGGAAGCCGACGTCATCGTCACCCGCCTTGAGAAGAAGGTCCGCGAGGAGACCGGCAAGGACCTGCCTCCGCCCGAGCCGCAGCAGATCGGGCCCATCGTGAAGGACGAGCGATTCGGCGACATCTGGAAGCCGCCCTATCGCCAGCGCACCATCATGATGCTGCTGTTCCACATCTTCCAGACGGTCGCCTATTACGGCTTCGCCAACTGGGTGCCCTCGTTGCTCATCAAACAGGGCATCACGGTCACCACCAGCCTCGGCTACACCAGCATCATCGCCATCGCCGCGCCGGTCGGCCCGCTGCTTGGAATGATTATCGCCGACCGCTACGAGCGCAAGAACGTGATCCTGGCCATGGCGGGCATCATCGTGGTGGCGGGCCTCGCCTTCTCGCAGCAGACCGCCATGGCCGGCATTCTCGCCGCCGGCCTCACCATCACGCTGGCGGCCAATACTTTGTCCTATACCTACCATGCCTACCAGGCGGAGCTTTATCCCACGCGCATCCGCGCCCGGGCGGTTGGCTTCGTATATTCGTGGAGCCGCTTCTCGGCGATCTTTACCGCCTTCATCCTCGAATACTTACTGAATCATACCGGGGTGACGGGCGTTTTCCTCTTCACCTCCACCTGCATGGTCATCACCATGCTGGCGGTCGGCCTGCTCGGCCCCCGCACCACGGACGTGGCACTGGAAAAGCTCTCGCAATGACCGCGGACGGAGGGCCGGGCGCCGGACGCTCAGCCCTCCGTCCGGGAGAACCGGCGCAGATGGGCCAGGGGCAGCCGGGCGCTCTGCTTGAGCCGGTCGAGCACGATGGAGGAGCGCAGATGCGCCACGGAGGGATGCGCCAGGAAGACTTCCGACAGGAGCCGCGCCAGGTCCTTCAGCGTCGGCACGGTGAGCTTGACGAGATAGTCGGCTTCGCCCGTCAGGGAGTAGGCTTCCTGAACCTCGTCGAGGCTGCTGACCAGGGCGAGGAACCGCTCGGCGTTGTCCGGCGAATGGGTCGCCAGGGTCACCTGTACGAACACCAGAACGTCGAGCCCCAGTGCTTCGGGGGACAGATGGGCGCGGTAGCTGGCGATGACGCCGGCCTCCTCAAGCGCCATGCGGCGGCGGGAGCACTGGGAGGCGGACAGCCCTGCCTTTTCCCCCAGCTCCGCATTGGTCAGGCGCCCGTCGTCCTGCAGCGCGGAGAGAATGCGGATGTCAAAGATGTCCATGCACGCTTCTCGCACATAATAAGCAAATAACGCTCGTTTCTCACGATCTATATCTGATCAAGATCAATTTCGCACGCCCATTGCGGCGACTTTGCCCCACTCTGCCCCATCCACGCTTCAGGGAGGATGCCATGGGACCTTTCCCGCACGACGCACCGCCGGCCACCATCAGCGCCAGCAATCCCGCCGGAACCGACGGCTTCGAATTCGTTGAGTTCGCCCACCCCGATCCCGCCGTGCTCGGACCGCTCTTCGAGACCATGGGCTTCACCGAGGTGGCCCGCCACAAAACCCGGGACATCTCTCTCTATCGGCAGGGCGACATCAATTATGTGGTCAACCGCGAGCGCGACGGCCATTCCGGCCGCTTCGTGGAGGCCCACGGCCCCTGCGCCCCGGCCATGGCCTGGCGCGTGGTGGATTCGCGGCACGCTTTGAAGCGCGCGCTGGAGCTGGGGGCCACCGAATATACCGGCCCCGACAAGACCCTCGACGTGCCGGCGGTGATCGGCATCGGCGGGTCGCTGCTCTATTTCGTGGACACCTATGGCGCGAAGGGCTCGCCCTATTCCGGCGATTTCGCGTGGCTCGGCGCGGCGGATCCCCGGCCCTATGGTGTCGGTTTCTATTACCTTGACCATCTGACGCACAATGTCCGGCGCGGCAACATGGACACCTGGTACAAGTTCTACGCGGAAACCTTCAATTTCCGTGAGATCCGCTATTTCGACATTGCCGGCAAGCTCACCGGCCTCACCAGCCGCGCCTTGACCTCGCCCTGCGGCAAGATCCGCATCCCCATCAATGAGAGCGCGGACGACCGGAGCCAGATCGAGGAATACCTCGCCCAGTACAAGGGTGAAGGCATCCAGCACGTGGCCATCGCCACGGACGACATCTACGCCTCCACCGACGCCATCGCCACCCGCGGCGTGGAATTCATGCCGGGGCCGCCGGATATCTATTACGAGCGCTCCTATACCCGCGTCATCGGCCACAGCGAGCCAATCGACCGGCTGAAGACCCACGGCATCCTCATCGACGGCGAGGGCGTGGTGGACGGTGGCATGACGCGCATCCTGCTGCAGATCTTCTCGAAGACCGTCATCGGTCCGATCTTCTTCGAATTCATCCAGCGCAAGGGGGATGACGGCTTCGGCGAGGGCAATTTCAAGGCCCTGTTCGAATCCATCGAGGCCGACCAGATCCAGCGCGGCGTGCTGACGGCCTGAGCGAGGAACCGGAGGCTCAAATGGGTGATTTCCGCGCCTATCGGAGCGCTCCACCGGCGGGGGCGGCGCTGGCTGCCGCCTCCGACCTCGATGCCGCGGGCGTGCTGGCCGTAGAGATCGACAGCGGGGCGGGCGCCTTTCCCGTCCTGCTGGTCAATGCGGCGGGGGGCGTCGCCGCGTTCGTCAACCTGTGCCCCCATCGCGACCTGCCGCTCACCTATCGCAGCACGCGCGTGGTCAGCACGGACGGCACGCTTGTGCGCTGCTCCAATCATGATGCGGCCTTCCGCATTGCCGACGGAGCCTGCGTAGAAGGTGACCTGAGCCCCAGAACCTCCTCCAGATTTGGGTAGAGTCCGTCGATCACGGAGACGGACGATGCGAGCCTCACGG
>NZ_VTTL01000010.1 GCF_008364685.1 Xanthobacter oligotrophicus | reverse complement strand
AGTCCCCCGACCGGCCGCGCACGGGGGAGCCCGGGGCCGCCCCCCCCCGCCCCCGCGCCAGCCCGCGGCGGAGGGCGCGGCCCCCCCCCCCCCCCCGCCCCCCCCCCCCCCCCGGGGGGGGGGGGGCCGGCTTGTCCTCAGTCCACCTTATGCACAGCCACCGGATCGCTGGCCGGGAAGCTTTCCTCCAGCGCCTCGTCGAGCCGTTCGCTCAGGTCCTGCTTCTCCTCGACCGTGTCATGGGCGCGCTTCAGCGACACGATCTGCGTCAGCAGCGTGTCGCGTCGCTGCGCCAGCTCGGCGATGGAGCGGCCGGCGGCTTCCGCCTTCACGCCCTCGACAAGCCTGGCCTGAAGCTCCGGCGTGACGTTCGGCGCGCCGAGATCGTCCCACCAGGTTTCCACCGCCGGCAGCAGGTGGTGCATGAAATGGGCAAGGCCGCCTTCGCCGCCGCCCAGGTGGAAGGTCATGTGCTGGCCCATCAGCGCCCAGCGCAGGCCGGGGCCTTCCGACACGGCCGCATCCACGTCCGCCACCGAGACCACGCCCTGCTCCACCAGATGGATGGCTTCGCGCCAAAGCGCTGCCTGCAGGCGGTTGGCCACGTGGCCGGCGACCTCCTTGTGGATCTCGATGGGGTGCTTGCCCATGGCCCGGTAGAAGTCCATTGCGGTGTCGATGGCGGCGCGGCTCGCCTTCTCGCCGCCAACCACCTCCACCAGAGGAATGAGGTGCGGCGGATTGAAGGGGTGGCCGATGATGCAGCGCTCTGGATGCCGGCAGCCTTCGGCGATGCGGCTCACCAGCAGGCCGGAGGAGGATGACGCGATCACCACCTCCGGAGGGAGTACCGCATCGATGGCGGGAAACAGCTTCTGCTTCAGCTCGTAGCGCTCGGGCGCGTTCTCCTGCACGAAGTCGACGCCCGCCACCGCCTTCACGGGGTCGGGCTCGAAGCGCCAGCTGGTGGGATCGATCGCGCCTTCGCCGCCCAGTTCCATCAGGATCGGCCAGGCGGCGGAGATGAGGCGCTGGGTGGCCTCGGCCGCGCCGGGCGCGGGGTCGCTCACCACCACGTCGAGCCCGCGCGACAGGAACAGCGCGGCCCAGCTCGCGCCGATGGTCCCGGCTCCGATCACGGCGACGCGGCGGATGGGGTGGTTCGGTTGGGACATGGGAACTCCTGCCTGAGGCGCGGGGGATTCCCGGTCTTCTAGCAGGGGGCGGGGCACTGCGGCATAGCTGCGACGGTATGACTGCCCTGTTCGGCCGGCGGCCTCAGCGCCCCGGGATCTCGCCGAGCAGGTCGCGGGCGCCGAGCCAGATGATCTGCACCCCGATGGCGAACAGGATGAAGGCGAACAGACGCACCAACACGTTGGTGCCGTTCTTGCCCAGCACCCGCTCGATGGTGGGCGCTTCCCGGAAGGCGAAATAGACGGTCAGCGCCACCGCGATGAGCCCCGCCACCGCCCCGATGAGGGACGACAGGGACATGGCCAGATCGGTCTCGAAGGTGGACTTGTGGCTGGCGGCCAGCGCGATGGTGGTGGCGATGGAGCCGGGGCCCACCGTGAGCGGCAGGGTCAGGGGATAGAAGGCCTGGTCCTTGGCGTGGGCCTCGTCCAACGGCGTGCCGTTGGCGCGCTCAGCCGGCTCGTCGCCCTGATGCAGCAGGTTCCAGCCCACCGAGGTCACCACCACGCCGCCGGCGACCCGCAGCACCGGCAAGGTGATGCCGAAGAACAAGAGCACCTGCGCGCCGATGATCAGCGAGCCCAAAAGCAGCAGGAAGCCGTACACGGCGACGCTGCGGGCCAGCAGTTCCCGCGTCTGCGAGGTGCAGCCGCGCACGAAATTGAGGAAGATCGGCGCCCCGCCGAGCGGGTTCACAATGGGGAAGAGGGCGGCGAAGACGGCGAGGAAGATATTGACGGAATTGCTGAAATAGCCCACGCGCATGCCCCCCGGCGCCCCGATGGGGCTATTTCTCCACCCGCTCCCAGCCGTGCGGCGTCAGGCGCTCCTGGGGCAGGTAGCGGCGCTTATAATCCATCTTGCGCGAGCCCTGAACCCAATAGCCGAGATAGACATAGGGCAGCCCCATCTGCCGCGCCCGCGTGATGTGGTCGAGGATCAGGAAGGTGCCCAGGGAGCGGTCGTGCACCTGGGGGTTGTAGAAGGAATACACCATGGACAGGCCGTCGGTGAGCACGTCCGTCAGCGCCACGGCCATGAGGTCGCCGGTGCCGCGGGGGATGATGCGGCTGTCCGGCCCGCGCTTGCGGTATTCCACGAGGCGGGTGTGGACATGGGTGTCCTCCACCATCATGGCGTAGTCGAGCACGCTCATGTCGGCCATGCCGCCGGTGCCATGCCGGCCGGTGACGTAGCTGCGGAACAGGGCGTACTGCTCTGAGGTGGGGGTCGCCGGCTTGATCTGGCCGATGAGGTCGGCATTGTCCGCCTGGACCCGGCGGAAGCTGCGGCTTGGCGTGAAGTCGTCCACGCAGATCCGCACTGAAACGCAAGCCTTGCAGCCCTCGCACGCCGGGCGGTAGGCAATGGACTGGCTGCGCCGGAACCCGCCCTGGGTGAGCACGTCGTTGAGGCTGGCGGCCTTGTCGCCCACAAGGTGCGTGAACACCTTCCGCTCCTCCCGTCCCGGCAGGTAGGGGCAGGGGGATGGCGCGGTCAGATAGAATTGGGGTGTATCGCGCGGGTGCTCGCTCACGACGTCTTTGCCTCAGGAAAAGACAGCATCGCCGCTGGGCGGGACGAGGTCAAAGGCGAAGGTGTGCCTGCGGCCAAAAATCAACGCCTGTATCGCAGGGCGTCTGCGCGGATGGCGTTGTTCACCACCACCGTGCCCACGAGGAAATCGTGCAGCAGCCGGCGCCGGTCGTTGAACAGGGCGACCAGCAGCACGAACGGGGTGAATAGGGAAACCGACACCCAGAAGCACACCGCATGCACTGCGCCCAGCACGGAATAGCAGGGCGCGCCATACCAGGTGCGCACCTCGATATCCATGAGTCGCATGCCCAGCGTCGCCGAGGCCGGCGAGCCGAGGGTGATGGCATTGTAGGCCAGCGCCACGATCACGAAGGTCGGCCAGATGAAGAAGAAGGCGATCCAGCTCAGGCCGAACGTCACCAGCCCCATCACCAGGACGAACAAATAGAAGAGCACCACCGCGCCGACGACGATCATGGCATCGACGAGGAAGGCCATGAGGCGGCGGGAGAGCACGCCCTCGAAATATTCCGGCTGCGCCACCGGATCGTAGGCGTTTGGACGCGCACCGTCCGGATAGCCGTAGGGGGGCTGTTCGCGGGACGTGTCGCGGGTGTTGCTCATGGGTCGAAGACTCCTTCCGACACCTTCAGGTGGTGTGGGCCGCCCTGCGGCGCAAGATCACGGCATCACCAGTCCGCACCGCCCGCGCAACTCACCAATCTGCGCCGCCGGCGCCCAGCCGCTGCACCGGCAGGCCCTCGCCCTCCAGCGCCTTCTGGATCAGCTCGGCATGGGCCTGGTCGCGGGTCTCCACCGTGAGGTCGAGGCGCGTGCCCTTGGCTGGCACGTCGAGGAAGGTGCGGCGGTGATGCACTTCCAGGATGTTGGCGCCGAGCTTGCCGAGCAGCGTCGCGATGCGCCCCAGCATGCCCGGCCGGTCGAGGATGGTGAGCCGGAAGGAGACGATGCGCTCTTCCCGCTCCAGCTCGCGCAACAGGATGCCGGCGATCATGCGCGGGTCGATGTTGCCGCCGGAGACCACCAGACCCACCGTCTTGCCGCGGAAGCGCTCGGGTTCGGCGAGCAGGGCGGCAAGACCGGCGGCGCCGGCGCCTTCCGCCAAAGTCTTCTGGTGCATGAGGAAGGCGTTCACCGCCCGCTCCAGCGCGGTCTCGTCCACCAGCACCACGTGGGGCACCAGGCGCCGCACGATCTGCGACGTGATAACACCCACGTCGCGCACCGCGATGCCCTCGGCCAGCGTCGGCCCGCCGCAGGGGCGTGCCTCGCCGGTCATGGCGGACCACATGGCGGGATAGAGCTGGGTCTCGACCCCCACCACCTGCGTCGCCGGAGAGCGCCCGGTGAAGGCCAGCGCCATGCCGGCGATGAGCCCGCCGCCGCCGATGGGCACCACCACGGCGTCGAAGGCCGGCCCGTCCTCAATCATCTCCAACGCCAGCGAGCCCTGGCCGGCGATCACGTCCACGTCGTCATAGGGGTGGACGAAGATGCGACCCTGCGCCTTGGAGATGCGCGTCGCCTCCTCGAAGGCGTCGGCCACGGTCTCGCCAAAGAGCACCACCTCGGCGCCGAAGGCTTCCGTGGCGGCCACCTTCACCTGCGGGGTGGTCTCCGGCATGACGATGAGAGTGGAAATCTTCAGCCGCGTGCCGTGATAGGCCACCGCCTGGGCATGGTTGCCCGCCGACATGGCCACCACGCCCCGCCGCGCCTCCTCAGGCGTGAGGCGCGCCAGCTTCACCAGCGCGCCCCGCTCCTTGAACGAGGCGGTGACCTGGAGATTCTCATATTTCACATACACGTCCGCGCCGGTGAGAGCGGACAGGCGCGGGGCGTGGAGGGTGGGCGTGTGCAGCACCGCGCCGCTCACCAGCGACCGCGCCGCCTCCACATCCGCGAGGGTGACAGGCAGGTCGCCGTTCGGGTCGACGATGCGGTCGCTGGCTGCGACGGCGGGGGCTGTCATCTTGTATCTCCGGGCGCGGGCTTTAGAGCATTTTCAAGCGAAGTGGAGTCCGGTTCGCGTGAAGAAAATGCGCAAACTCAATAATCTGGAGCGGGAACCGCTCTAGCCCTGCGCGGCCAGCCGCTCGGCGACGCGCGGCGCGAAATAGGTGAGGATGCCGTCGGCGCCGGCGCGCTTGAAGGCGAGCAGGCTCTCGGGGACGATGCGGTCGCCATCCACCCAGCCGTTGCGGATGGCGCCCTCGATCATCGCGTACTCGCCGGACACCTGGTAGGCAAAGGTGGGCAGGCCGAAGGCCTCCTTCAGCCGGTAAACGATGTCGAGATAGGGCAGGCCCGGCTTCACCATGAGCATGTCGGCGCCTTCCTCCACGTCGAGGGCGGCCTCGCGGATGGCTTCCAGCCCGTTGCCGGGGTCCATCTGGTAGGTGCGCTTGTCGCCGGACAGGGTCTTGGCGGTGCCGATGGCGTCGCGGAACGGGCCGTAGAAGGCGGAGGCATACTTGGCGGCGTAGGACATGATCTGCACGTCGGTGAAACCCGCCGCGTCGAGCCCGGCGCGGATGGCGCCGATGCGGCCGTCCATCATGTCGGAGGGGGCGATCACGTCCGCTCCGGCCTCAGCCTGCACCACCGACTGCCGGACCAGGATTTCCACGGTCTCGTCATTGAGGATGCGCCCGTCCTCCAGCAGGCCGTCATGGCCGTGGCTGGTGAAGGGATCGAGCGCCACGTCGGTGATGAGCCCGATCTCGGGGATCTCTGCCTTGATGGCGCGCAGGGTCTGGCAGACCAGGTTGTTGGTGTTCAGCGCCTCGCTGCCCAGGGGATCGCGCAGGGACGGGTCCACATAGGGGAAGATGGCGAGTGCGGGGATCTTCAGCTTGGCGGCCATCTCGGCCGCGCGCACCGCCTCGTCCACGGTCAGGCGCTCCACCCCCGGCATGGAGGGGATGGGGGCGCGGGTGGCGGTGCCGTTCATCACGAAGATCGGCCAGATCAGGTCGTCCACGGTGAGGGTGTTCTCACGCACCAGCCGCCGCGCCCAGTCGGTCTTGCGGTTGCGCCGCGGGCGGTGGACCAGGTCGAGGCCGTGGAGGTCGAGACCTTGGGTCCGGGCCAGCTCGGCTTCGGAAACGGGACGGATGCGGGGCGTGGTGAAGGCCATGGTGTGCTCGTTGTTCAAGGGCGCCCGTCTGCGGGCGCGCTGGGCTCCTTATACCCGCCCCGGCACTGAGCCGCGAGGGGTGGGGATCTGGGGGCGATCTGGGGCGGCATGTGCAGCCGCGCACGGCGGAGGTGCGCGCAGTCGCGTTGACGGTGCTCAAGGCCGCGTCTAACCCTGCCGGGGGAACCGCTCAGCGGCAAGACGGCGGCAAAAGGGGAGAGGCGCAGTGACAACGGAACCTGAGGTTCTGCTGGAAGAGAAGGGCGCGGCCGGCATCATCACCCTCAACCGGCCCAAGGCGCTCAATGCCTTGAACCTTCCCATGGTGCGCGAGATCCTGCCGCGCCTGCGGGCCTGGGCGAAGGATCCCGCCATCACCCGCGTCATCATCAAGGGCTCCGGCGAAAAGGCCTTCTGCGCCGGCGGCGACGTGCGCTCCATCTACGACCTGGGCCTCTCCGGCCACGCCGAGGAGGCGCTCGGCTTCTTCCGCGAGGAATATGTCCTCAACGACTATATCGGCAGCTTTCCCAAGCCCTACGTGGCTTTGATCGATGGCATCTGCATGGGCGGCGGCTTCGGCCTCTCGGCCCATGGGGCGCACCGGGTGGCGGGCGATCGCTATCTGTTCGCCATGCCGGAAGTGAACATCGGCCTGTTCCCGGATGTGGGCGGCACCCATGTGCTGCCGCGCCTGCACGGCGCATTCGGCGTGTTTCTGGCGCTGACCGGCACCCGCATCCGCGCCGCCGAGGCTTATGACTGCGGGCTCGCCACCGATGTGGTCCCATCCGTCGCCTTCCCCGCGCTGGAGGACGCCCTCGTGGCCGGCGGCGACGTGGAGCAGATTCTTGCCGACCATCGCATCGATCCGGGGCCGGGCGCCTTCGCCGACCGCGCCGATTTCATTGCCGACGCGTTCGGCCATCCCGAAGTGTCCGCCATCCTAGCCGCGCTCGATGAGGCTGCGACCACGGGCGGACCCCATGGGGAGTTCGCCGCGGCTACCGCGCGGGAGATGCGCCTCAGGTCCCCCACCAGCCTGTGCATCGCCATGGAGCAGATGCGCCGGGGCGCGGCGCTCGATCTCGGTGCCTGCCTGAAGCTGGAACTGCGGGTGGTGACGCGCGTCATGGCCGGACACGACTTCTACGAGGGCGTGCGCGCCGTGCTGGTGGACCGCGACAATGCCCCCAAATGGCAGCCCTCAAGGCTCGATGAGGTGGACAGCGCCGTCATTGCGGCGCATTTCGATCCCATCCCCAACGAACTGGAATTACTGGCACCCGGTGCATGAGCCATTACGATCCCATTGATGCCAGCGCCCGCGCCCAGTGGGAAAACCTCACGCCCTGGCGGCGGCGGCTGTTCCTGTTCCTGCGCGGCGTGGCGGCCTTCCTGCTCATCGAGGGCATCATCCACTGGGCGGTGATCCTCGGCATCGGCGACGGGCCGGAAAGCCGGTTCGAGGCCATGCCCATGGCGGCGCAGGCGGCCATCATCTGGGCCGCCATCGTCGATCCCATCGCCGGTGTCGGGCTGTGGCTGAGGGCGGGATGGGCAGTGGTGCTGTGGCTCATCGCCACGCTGGTGCAGGTGGTGTTCGGCGCTTGGGCGCCCGCGGGCATGACCCGGCTGCTCCTCTTCACCCTGGTGGAACTGGCCCTGGTGGTGGCTTATGCGGTGCTCTCCATCCGCGCCGCCCGCGAGAGCGACCAGGACTGACGGACTAATCCCCGGAACGCACGGAGACGGGACCATGAGCGCGACCCTCTGGGCCGAGATGGACGCCTATATCGTCGAGCGCCTGCTGCCGGACGATCCGGTGCTGGAACAGGCGCTCGCAGCGTCCACCGCGGCGGGGCTGCCGGCCATCTCCGTGTCGGCGGCGCAGGGGCAGATGCTGCATCTCTTCGCCCGTATGATCGGGGCGAAGCGCATCCTGGAGATCGGCACGCTGGGCGGCTACAGCGCCATCTTCCTCGCCCGCGCTTTGCCTGCGGACGGCAAGCTGGTGACACTCGAATTCGAGCCGCGCCATGCTGAGGTGGCAGCCGCCAACCTTGCCCGCGCCGCCCTTTCCGACAAGGTGGACCTGCGGGTGGGCCGCGCCATCGACACCCTGCCGACGCTGGAGGCGGAAGGGCAGGGTCCGTTCGACCTCATCTTTATCGACGCCGACAAGCCCAGCAATCCGGACTATCTCCACTGGGCGCTCAGGCTGTCGCGCCCGGGCACCGTCATCATCTGCGACAATGTGGTGCGCAGCGGCAAGGTGCTGGATGGGGAGAGCAGTGACGCCAACGTCATCGGCGTGCGCCGCTTCTTCGATCTGGCCGGCGGCGACCCGCGCCTGTCCGCCACCGCCGTCCAGACCGTGGGCGCCAAGGGCTATGACGGCTTCGCCCTGCTGCTGGTGGAGTGAGGGAGCGCAGCAGCTAAGAAAGGCGCCGGAAGCTTTGGCCCCGGCGCCTCGTCCTCAGGACCAGCTTCCGAGATAGGCGAGCGTGGCGATGACCAGGATGATCGCGACGATGATCCAGTGACGCGTGGCGACTTTGTGCAGGATCATGGTTCGGCTCAGTCGTCGTTGGAGGCGTTGAGGTCTTCGGTGCGCAGGCCCTCGCCCTTTGGCGTGATCTGCACGCCGATGGCGCCGCCGTTCAGGAACGCCACGCCCTCCGACGCCAGCACGTTGCACAGGCGGGTGCGGGTCGAGGCCAACTCATCCAGTACGCCCGAATCCTGCTCCACCACCTTGACCGTCGGAGCGGTGACTCCGGTGCGGTCCGCGAGTTCGCTGCGCGACCAGCCGAGCAGGGCCCGCGCGGCCTTGATCTGGCGTCCGCTCACCAAGGAATACGGCAACAGTCCTCTCCCCTTTCCCTCCGGTCCAGATGGCTGTTCCACTGGCCGGCCGCGCCCGTTCGGCGCATGAGCAAGAGTGCCCCGGACGCGTCAGCCGGTCCGGGATCTCGTGCAAGAGGGGAAAGATGGCACGCCCTCAAGCTGCCCACAACGCTCGGAAGGCGCTGTGCGCGGGTGGGCTGATCAGAACTTCTCGACCCAGGGGCGCAGCTCCATCTCCGCCGTCCAGGCCGAACGGTGCTGGCGGTGCACGGCCAGATAGGTCTCGGCGATGGCGGCGGGATCGAGCCATTTGTCCGGCGGCCCGGCCTCCCCCTGCGTCGCCCACGACGAGGAGATGCCGCCGTCGATGATGAAATGGGCCACATGGATGCCGCGCGGGCCCAGTTCCCGGGCAAGGCCCTGGGCGAGGGCGCGCAGGGCGAACTTGGCCATGGCGAACGGCACCGAATGGGGCAGGGCCTTCACGCTGGCGGTAGCGCCGGTGAAGAAGATGGAGCCGCTGCCGCGCTGGAGCATGCGCCGCGCTGCCGCCTGGGCGGTGACGAAGCCGGCGAAGGCGCCCACCGCGTAGGCGTCCATCACGTCTGCCGGGTCCAGCACCTCGATGGGGCCGCGATAGCGCATGGCGGCATTGAACACCACGAGGTCGGGCGGCCCGAAGGTCCGGTCCACCTCGGCGAACATGGCCTCGATGGCCTGCGGGCTCTGTGCGTCGGCGGAGATGGCATGGCCGCCGGTTTCCGCCACGAGGGGCGCAAGCTTCTCCACGTCGCGGGCCACGAGCACGACGCGAAAGCCATCCTTGGCGAGGCGGCGGGCAAGGGCGGCGCTGAGGCCCTTGCCGGCGCCGACGATAACGGCGGTTTCCTGTGTCACGGGTCGAACTCCGGCTTGCGACCGCTCCCCCCCGGAGCGGTGCGCTCGCGGCGGAGGATGGCCTTTGCATCCATCAGCTTACGGATCACGCGGCCCGGCGGTTACAGCCGACTGGGCCGGGCTGCGGCTCAGGGGGCCGCGAAGAGGGGCGTGACGCCTTCGGTATCGATATAGACGATGCCATCCTCGACCTTCACCGGATACTGCGCGAGCGGGCATTCCTGCGGTTCGACGGGATCGCCGCTGTTGAGGTCCCAGGTCCAGTAATGCAGCGGGCAGGTGATGATCGTGCCGTCGAACTCGGCCTCGTTGAGGGGCGTGTTGGAATGAGGACACACGCCCTGGAACGCCTTCATCTCCTCCCCATTGTCGGGCCAAGCCAGGACGATGAGGTGGCTGTCGGCGATCACGAGCCGCATGCCACCTTCGGGCACGGTTTCTGCTTTGCAGACGCGGGTGAACATCTCGAAAAAATCTCTCGGGCGAAGAATAGCAGCCATGATCGTTCGTGACGGCGCCCGTGGGAAGAGGAAACCATGCCGCGCCCCGACCGCGACGGTGGCGAAGCGCGGCAAAATCTGGGAAGTTCAAGGGGCTTTTTTCGCGCCGGGGCGCCATTGCCCTTTGGAGACGGACGTTCCTTCATGATTTTGCCAGACGCCAGCCCGCTCAAGCCCTTCCTCCTCCAGCGCCGCGACCAGCTCGCGAAGGCCAAGGTCCGCCGCTCCCTCGGCCAGATCCAGGGCAAGGTGGGCGACATGCCCATGACCCGCGGCTTCCAGGGTGCCCTTGCCGCGTCCTTCAAGGCCAACGGCGCGCCGGGCATCATCGCCGAGCTGAAGGGCGGCTCGCCGTTCGATCCCTCGTTCCGCATCACGGTGCCCTACAAGGCGCTGGCCGAGGATTTCGAGGCGGTCGGGGCCGCGGCGCTCTCGGTGGCGGTGGAGCGGCAGGCCTTCCGCGGCTCCTATTCGGACCTTGCCACGGTGCGCGATGCGGTGAATATTCCACTTCTGGCGCAGGACATCATCTTCGACGTCTACCAGATCCTCGAGGCGCGCCTCGCCGGCGCCGACGCGGTGGTGCTCTCCGCCGCCCTGCTCGGCCCGCAGCTGGCCGAATTCCGCGAGCGGGCGGCCTCCGTCGCCATGGACGCGCTGGTGCAGGTCCACACCCCGCAGGAGGTGGAGGCCGCGCTGGCCGCCGGGGCGGATTTCATCTGCGCCAGCAACCGCAACATCCACACCTTCGAGTTGGTGCCCGGCACCTGCGAGACGTTGATCCCGCTCATTCCGGCGACCAAGGCGCTGGTGGTGGCGGAAGGCGGCCTTGGCACCGCCGCCGACCGCGAGCGGCTGGGCGCCGCCGGGGCCAAGGCCCTCCTCATCGGCACGGCCATGATGAAGGACGCCGACCCCGCCGGCGTGCTGGAACAGGTGCTGGGCATCGAGACCGAAGCCGCGGACTGATCTGGCCTATTTCCTGCTTGTAACCCACGAGGCGCAGCCGCACCGGGCGACGACGGTGCGGCGCGCGACCGCGCGTCTTTGGAATAATCGCACGTCAGATCAATGATTTGCGGGCATTGTGCCGGACGTGACTATGGCAGGAACGGAGATACGGCGGTGCCGCTCTACAACTTTCATTGTCCCGATTGCGACAAGGACACCGAACTGCTCGTGGGCGCGTCGGAAACGCCCGTCTGCCCGTCCTGCGGTGGGCAGAAGATGGAGCGAATGATCGGCCGCATCGCGCCCGACGGCAAGCTGGCCGCCGCCGCCAAGGTGTGGCGCGCCCAGGCCGCGCGGGAGGGGCACGCGAGCAATTTCAGTCCCTCCGAACGCAAGCGCTGACCGGCACAGGTGAACGGCCGCTATCGCGCGCGCGCCGTCCAGCCTGCCACTGTGGCAAGGTCCGCCTCGGGACGGTCCACGACACTTTCGCGGCGGCCGACGAAGACCGTGCCTTCGTCGCCGTCCAGCGACAGCCAGTCGCCCTCCCGGACCTCCGCTGGGCCGAGGCGGGCGCTGCGTGGGTCGAGATCGATCGCAAGCGCCGCACACCCCACCACGCAGACCCGTCCGAGCTGACGCGCCACCACCGCCGCATGGGCGGTACGACCCCCGACACGGGTGAGCACGCCGGCCGCCACCGCCATGCCGGCGATATCGTCGGTGGCCACGTCCGGCCGCACCAGGATGACGGGCTCGCCGCCTTCCGAGAGGCGCTTGGCGGCCTCGCCGTCGAAGGCAACCCGCCCGCTCACCGTGCCCGGAGAGGCGGCCACGCCCCGCGCTGCTACCGCCGCCGTGCCGGTGAAACGCGTGGTTCCCACCTGCGACAGGTCGATGCCGTCGAGCAGGGCAAGGCCTTCCGCTTCGGTCCGCACCCCCTCGGCCACGAGGTCCACCGCGATCTTCAGCGCCGCGCGGGGCGTGCGCTTGGCGGAACGGGTCTGGAGGAAGAACAGCCGGCCGTCCTCGAAGGTGAATTCCACGTCCTGCACGTCGCGATAGGCAGCTTCCAGCGCGCCGACGCCATCGGCGAGCTGTGTCGCCACATCCGGTAGCATGGCCTCGAGCCGGCCCAGCCCCACCGGCTGGCGGCGGCCGGAGACCACGTCCTCGCCCTGGGCCTCGAACAGCATGTCCGCATAAAGGCCAGTCGCGCCCGTGGCGGGATCACGGGAGAAGGCGACGCCGGAGCCCGAGCGGGCGCTCGCATTGCCGAACACCATCGCCTGCACCGTCACCGCCGTGCCCGACAGGTCCTCCAGGTGGTTGAGGCGGCGATAGTCCTGCGCCTTGGGTGCATCCCATGAGCGGAACACGGCCTCGGCCGCCGCCCGCAGCTGGTCCATGGGCTCCTCGGGGATGGCGGTGCCGAACCGGTCGCGGGCGAGATTGAGATAAAGGCCGGCGAGCCGGTCCAGCGCTTCGGGATCCAGCTCCCGGTCGGATGTAACGTCTTCCGCCGCCAGAATGCCGCGCAGTACGTCCTCGAACGGTCCACGTGGCAGGCCGGCCACCACCTCGCAATAGCCTTCGATGAAGCGGCGCCGGCAATCGGCTGCGAGCCGGGGATTGCCGTAAAGGCGCATGAGGCCGCGGGTGGTCGCAGCGGTCATGCCTACGTCCAGCACCGTCTCCAGCATGCCGGGCATGGATTTCTCCGCCCCCGACCGCACCGAGACGAGGAGCGGCCGGCGCCGATCGCCGAAGCCGCGCGCGGTGACCCGTTCGAGATAGGCGATGCCCTGGTCCAGCAGAGCGCCGAGGCGCTTTTCCCCGTGCGCCTTGCCGCAGAGAGCGGTGGACAGCACGAAGGCCGGCGGCACGTTGAGACCGAGGGCATTCATGCGCCACAGCTGCGCCGCCTTGGAGCCGAAGGCGTGGGCGGAGAGCGGCACGGTGTCGCCGCCAGGACCGATGAAGCCAATGAGGGACGAGGCCGCCCCGTGGGAGCCGTGCGGTTCGTCCGCGTCGGACAGGCGCGCGCTGAGGGTCGTCACGATCCCACCTCCTCCAGAACACAGGCGCGCAGCGCCAGGGCAGCGCGGGCGAGGTGGTCGGTGCCGGTCTCCATGGCGCGGGCCACCTCCATGGTTGCCACCAGCGCGGACGCGGGCACCGGAGCCGGGTCGCCCAGGACGGCCGCCAGAACCCGGCGATGGGCCGCATCGGCGCGGCGCTCGCCTTCCATCACGGCGTCGATCGCTTCCAGCGCGTCGGTGATGTCCTCGCGCCGGCCCGCCGGTCCCTCGCAGGCGGCGGCCACGGCGCGTACCAGGTCGCCGCAGCAAGCCATGGCCACGCTCACCAGTTCCTTGAGCGGCGCGGCGGCGTCCGTGGCATCGCGCCTTGAATGGGTGCCGAGCAGGAAGGCGGCTTCCTCGAACGAGTCGGTCGCCTCTTCCACCCATTCGGCGAGTGGCAGGAAGCGCCGACCCCGGCCGAAGGGACCGCTGGCCAGATCACGGGCCGCGAGCACCTGCCGGTCGGCTTTCTCCTCCAGCCGCTTGGCCCGCCGCTGGAAGGCGGCGCGGATGCCATCGCTCCCGTCCCCCGGTTCGTCGAGGGCTTCGGCCACTTCGGCGGCGAGCATCCGGGCGAGGCCGAGCTGGGTGAGCGCCATGGTGAGCACCTCCTGCTCGGCCGAGCCGAAGCTGCGGGCCAGTTCCGCCCGCACCTCATCCTTGACGAGCCGGACCGATCGCTGGGTGCCCAGCCCCTCGCTGGTGAGTCGCAGCACCTCGCCGAGCAGCCGCGCCACCGCGCCGGCTCCCAGAACCAGGTCGAGGCGCGCGCCATAGGGCACGCGGCCCTCGGCGCTGCGCCGGACCGCATCGAAGATCAGCTCCGCCCCACCCAGCTCCAGGAACGCCCGGTGGCCGAAGCGGGCATGCGCGGCATCGGTGAGGAGGCGGATGGCGGTGGCCTTGTCCACGAAGGTCTGGAGCGTCTTGCGCGCCTTGTTCCAGTCGATGAGGAAGACGAGGTGGCCGCCCACCGCTTCGAGGAAGGCGTCGAGATCGGCCGTATCCCGCGCGGCGTAGCGCCCCGTCACCAGGAAGAAGCTCCCGCCCTCGGCAAGGCCCTCCACGCTGCGTTCGGCGAGCGGCGTCCAGGTGGCGGAAAAATCCCGGAACAGGGAGATGAAGAACTTGGCCCGCGAGCGGTGCACGTCGGTGTAGGTGACGGTGGCGTTGAGCCCGTCCACCGCGAGGATGATCACATGGGCATCGGTGGTGCCGATGTCGTTCTGCAGGATCAGGCGCGCGCCGGAGCGGCTGGCCGTGGTGTCGAGCCCGGGATGGCCGAAGGCAAGGCCGCGGGTGCGGTTGAGCCCGGCCATGAAGGCCTCGATACGGGCATGGTCCTGCGCCAGCACGCCGAGCGCGCGGGCTCCCGCAATGGTCTCGGCAGCGATGGTGGCGGAGAGCTGGTTGAGCGCCTTGTGCAGGTCCATGACGAGGAGGTGCGCGCTGTCCTCGCTGCCGCGCCTGGCGGAGGTGAGGCGCACCAGGGCCGGCTCGCCCAACAGGTCACCGGCGATGCCGGCGAACGCCGCGCGCAAGGCGGCGAGGCGATCGGAAAAACCGGTGGCGGCGGCCACCTGCGCCGCGTTCAGGGGCGCGGCCATGGCGGCGATGTCGTCGAGGATCCCATCCATCAGCCGGCGGGCGCTTGGGATGGCGTAGCCTCCGCCGTCCACAATCCGGGCGCCGGCCACGGTCGCATCCAGCCCGTCCTCGGCGGCCCCGGCGGCGCGGGCTTCCGCAGCCATGAGGCGGACCGGGCGCAGCGGTGCCTTGGCGTGGGCCACGGCTTCCTGCAGCGCGGTCATGCGCAGCTTCGCCCGGTCGTTGGCCTGAAGCGCCGCCTCGATGAGGGCGGGGAGCAGCAGTTCACCTTCGCCAAGCTCTTCGACGATCTGGGTTTTTCGCATGGCACCGCCTTCCCCTGCCGGATCGGATCCGGCCCGCGACTTGGAAACCCGGCTCGCATGGGGCGGCACGGCCCGTTCGGGCCGATGGAGCCAGATCTTCAGGCTTGCTGACTACGACCTCAAGATAACACTTCGAAGACACAACCCCGTGCCATAGAGCGACATCAGCTGCGGCGCGGCCCTGGCCCGCATTGCCCGGCCGGCCGACGGGTCTATAAGGCGCCATGCCCGCCTTTGAAGCTGCCTCTGATTCCGATCCGCTCCGCGTCCTGCGCCATGTCTTCGGCTACGAGGCCTTTCGCGGGCATCAGAAGGAGATCGTGGAGCACGTGACGGCCGGCGGCGACGCCCTGGTGCTGATGCCCACGGGCGGCGGCAAGTCCCTGTGCTATCAGGTGCCGGCCCTGGTGCGGCCCGGCACTGCCATCGTCGTCTCGCCACTCATCGCGCTGATGCACGACCAGGTGCAGGCCTTGCGCCAGCTGGGCGTGAAGGCGGCCATGCTCAATTCCTCGCTCGCTCCCGGCGAGGCGCGGCAGGTGGAGCGGGCCCTCGCCATGGGCGACCTCGACCTGCTCTATGTGGCGCCCGAACGGCTTTTGACCGACAGCTTCCTCACCCTGCTGGATGGTGCGCGCATCGCCCTGTTCGCCATCGACGAGGCCCACTGCGTGTCCCAGTGGGGGCATGATTTCCGCCCCGAATACCGCCAGCTCACGATCCTGCACGAGCGCTTCCCCGGCGTGCCGCGCCTCGCGCTCACCGCCACGGCGGACGGCCCCACCCGCCGCGAGATCATGGAGCGGCTGGCGCTGGAGGAGGGCAAGGTCTTCCTCTCCTCCTTCGACCGGCCCAACATCCGCTACCGCATCGAGCCGAAGGCCAATCCCCGGGCGCAGCTGCGGGCCTTCCTCGACGCCCACGCGGACGAGGCGGGCATCGTCTATTGCATGAGCCGGGCGAAGGTGGAGGCCACCGCCGAGATCCTCTCCACCGAGGGCCGCACCGCGCTGCCCTACCATGCCGGCCTCGACGCCGACACGCGCGCCCGCCACCAGGACCGCTTCCTGAAGGAGGAGGGGGTGGTGATGGTGGCCACCGTCGCCTTCGGCATGGGCATCGACAAGCCGGACGTGCGCTTCGTGGTCCATCTCGACCTGCCGAAAAGCATCGAGGCCTATTACCAGGAAACCGGCCGCGCAGGCCGCGACGGCCTGCCCTCCGAAGCCCTTCTGCTCTACGGCGTGGAGGATGTGGCGAAGCTGATCCAGTTCGTAGAATCCTCCGACTCACCCGAGTCCCGCAAGCGCGTGGAGCGCGGCAAGCTCGATGCCCTGCTCGGCCTGTGCGAGACCGTGAGCTGCCGGCGCCAGGTGCTGCTGAAATATTTCGAGGAGGACCTCGCCGAGCCCTGCGGCAATTGCGACACCTGCCTCTCGCCCCCGCGCACCTTCGATGGAACCGAGGCGGCGCAGAAGCTTCTGTCCTGCGTCTACCGCACCGGCGAGCGTTTCGGCGCCGGGCACGTCATCGACGTGCTCAAGGGCGAGGCTAACGAGAAGGTGCTGAAGTTCGGCCACGAAAAGCTCTCCACCTTCGGCATCGGCAGGGATTTCTCGCGGGACGAGTGGCGCGCCATCGTCCGCCAGCTGGTGGCCATGGGCCATCTTTGGGTGGATGTGGAAGGCCATGGCAGCCTCGGCCTCACCGAGAAATGCCGCGCCGTGCTGCGCGGCGCCGAGAAGGTGGAGCTGAAGGCGGAGGCGCGCCCGCGCCCGGCCCGCGTCACCGGCGGTTCGCGCGGGGCGGGGCCGGCGCTGTCGGACCCGGCGGACGAAGCCTTGTTCCGCAAGCTCAAGGCGCTGCGTCTGGACATCTCCCGCGCCCAGGGTGTGCCGCCCTATGTGATCTTCCACGACACCACGCTGATAGCTCTGGCCGAGCTCAAGCCTGATTCCATGAAGGCGCTGGGCATGATTTCCGGCATCGGCGAAGCCAAGCTCACGCGCTACGGCAGCCAGTTCCTCGCCGTGATCGCGGAAGGGTAGGGCGCCGGCGCGAAACCTGACTGTCCGCGTCAGGACGCCGCGCGGGCCAGCAGGTCGAGGGCCTCCAGCACGGAGAGCTGGCGAATCTCCCCGCGCCCGACTTCACCGAAGCGCTTTTCCCGGTGCTCAACGGTGCCGTCCTTGCGGGCGCAGGCGAAATGCACCAGCCCCACCGGCTTTTCCGCCGAGCCGCCGCCCGGCCCCGCGATGCCGGTGATGGCCACCGCCGCATCCACTCCGGCCGCTTTCAGCGCGCCTTGCGCCATGGCGCGGGCAGTCTCCTCGCTCACGGCGCCATGGGCGGAAAGCGTCGCCTCGGGAACGCCGAGCATGGCCGTCTTGGCTGCATTGGAATAGGTGACGAAGCCCCGGTCCACCACGTCGGACGAGCCCGGCACCTCCGTAAGCGCCCCGGCCACGAGGCCTCCGGTGCAGGATTCGGCGGTGGCGAGGGTGAGGCCGCGGGCGCGAAAGGCTTCGAGCACGGCGACGGCACGGCCGTAGGTTTCCTCGTCCATGGGTCGGTCTCCCTTGACGCCTCAGCTGATCAGCAACTGGGTTGCGCCCTTGCGTGCGCTGGTTCCGGCAGGCGGCATCAGCCTACCCGGAGGCTTGATGACATGTCGGTCCGGCCTGCCCGCGGGCCTCGCCTTTTCAACAGTTCCGTGATCGGCCCGGCCCCTCGTTTGCATTCGGTGGGCCGGCCGCTATAGTCCCGCCGCCCCGCCGGACCCCGGCGCGGCAGGGATTCCCACCACCGACCGAACGAGGACGCAAATGTTCATTACGCCCGCTTTCGCCCAAGGCGCCACGGGAGCCGGCGGCGGGGCCGACATGCTCATTCAGCTTGCTCCGTTCCTGCTCATCTTCGTGGTGATGTACTTCCTCATCCTGCGGCCGCAGCAGAAGCGCGCCAAGGCCCACCAGGAAATGGTCGGCGCCCTGCGTCGCGGCGACGTGATCGTCACCGCCGGCGGCCTCGTGGGCAAGGTCACCCGCGTGGTGGACGAGGCCGAGATCGAGCTGCAGATCGCCGACAATGTCCGTGTGCGGCAGCTGCGCTCGCAGATCTCCACCGTCCGCGCCAAGGGCGAGCCGGCCAAGGACGAAGCGCCCGCGGCGTGAGCTGCCGCCTGATTCCTTATTGAGATAAACGCGCGACATGCTGCACTTCTCCCGCCTCAAGACCACGGCGATCCTCCTCACCATCGCCGTGGGACTCTTGTTCGCGCTGCCCAACGTCCTGCCCCAGAGCGCGCTGGCGTACCTGCCCTCGTGGCTGGCCTCCAGCCGCGTGACGCTGGGCCTCGACCTGCAGGGCGGCTCGCACATCCTGCTCGAGGTGGATGGTTCGGCGCTGCGCAAGGAGCGCACCGAGCAGGTGCGCGACGAGATCCGCCGCGTCCTGCGCGACCAGAAGATCGGCTATTCCAACCTCGCGCTGCGCGACACCTCGGTGAGCCTGCGCCTGCGCGATCCCGCTGACACCCAGAAGGCGGTTGCAGAATTGCGCAAGCTGGCGGCGCCGGTGACCAACGCGCTGTTCGGCAATTCCTCGGGCGAGATGGACATTCTGGTCTCCTCCGGCGCCGACGGCGCCGTGACGGTGCAGCTGAGCGAAGCCGGGCTGAACGCCCGCATGCGCTCGGCGGTGGAGCAGTCCATCGAGATCATCCGCCGCCGTATCGACCAGCTCGGCACGGTGGAACCCAATATCCAGCGCCAGGGTCTGGACCGGATCCTGGTGCAGGTGCCCGGCCTTCAGGACCCGCAGCGGCTCAAGAACCTTTTGGGCCAGACTGCCAAGCTCTCGTTCCGCATGGTGGATCAGTCCATGTCGCCGCAGCAGGCGCTGGAAGGCCGCCCGCCGCCGGAATCCGAAGTGCTGCAGGGCCAGGACGGCCAGCCCTATCTGGTCGAGAAGCAGGTGCGCGTGTCCGGTGAGGACCTGGTGGATGCCCAGCCGGGATTCGACCACAATTCCCGCGAGCCTATCGTCTCCTTCCGCTTCAACAACAACGGCGCCCGGCGCTTCGCCGCCACCACCCAGGATGCGGTGGGCCGGCCCTTCGCCATCGTGCTCGACAACCAGGTGATCTCCGCCCCGGTGATCCGCGAGCCCATCCTCGGCGGCTCGGGCCAGATCTCCGGCTCCTTCACGGTGCAGCAGGCCAACGACCTCGCCATCCTGCTGCGCGCCGGCGCGCTGCCCGCCCCGCTCAAGGTGGTGGAAGAGCGCACCGTGGGCCCGAGCCTCGGCGCCGACTCCATCCATGCCGGCAAGGTCGCCGCCTATGTGGCGACCGCCCTGGTGGCGGTGTTCATGATCGCGGTCTACGGCCTGTTCGGCCTGTTCGCGCTGGTGGCGCTCGCGGTCCACATCATGCTGATGTTCTCGCTCCAGTCGATCCTGGGGGCGACGCTGACCATGCCGGGCATCGCCGGCGTGGTGCTCACCATCGGCATGGCGGTGGATTCCAACGTCGTCATCTTCGAGCGCATGCGCGACGAGGCGCGGGAAGGCCGATCGGCCATTTCCGCCATCGACAAGGGGTTCGTGAACGCGCTCGGCACCATTCTGGACGCCAACATCACCTCGCTCGCCACCGCCGTCATCCTGTTCCTCATGGGCGGGTCCGGCCCCGTGCGCGGGTTCGCGGTCACCTATATCCTTGGCCTTCTGACCACCATGTTCACTGCCTATACCCTGACGCGGCTGATGATCGCCTATTGGGTGAAGTGGCGGCGGCCGGCAAAGCTGCCAATCTGAAGGTCCGCCGCACATGCCCTTGATCGATTACATTCCGGCGCAGACCAATATCCACTTCATGCGCCTGCGCCACTGGACGTTCCCGTTCTCGGCGGCGCTGTCCATCATCGCCGTGGTGCTGTTCGCCACCTATGGCTTCAACCTGGGCATCGACTTCCGGGGCGGCACCCTCATCGAGGCGCAGACCAGCCAGCAGGTGGCCGATATCGGTGTCCTGCGTGAGCACCTGACCGACCTCGACGTGGGCGACGTGCAGATCCAGGAGTTCGGCTCGCCCCGCGACGTGCTGATCCGCGTCGGCGCGTTCGGCGCCACCGATGAAGCCCAGCAGGCGATCATCACCAAGGTGCGTGACGTGCTCGGCGCCGAATACACCGTGCGCCGCGTGGAAACCGTCGGCCCGAGCGTGTCGGGCGAGCTGGTGCGCCAGTCCATCCTCGCCCTCGTGCTCGGCGCGGTGGCGGTGCTCGGCTATCTGTGGTTCCGCTTCGAATGGCAGTTCGCCGTGGGCGCCATCGTGACGACGATGCACGACATCTTCGTCACCCTGATGATCTATTCGGCCTTCGGCATCGATTTCGATCTCACGTCGATTGCGGCCATCCTCACCATCATGGGCTATTCGCTCAACGATACGGTGGTGGTGTACGACCGCATCCGCGAGATGCTGCGCCGCTACAAGAAGCTGCCGATGCCGGAACTGCTCGACATCGCGGTGAACGCTACCTTCTCGCGGACCATCATCGTTTCCACCACCACCTTCTTCGCCACCCTCGCGCTCTACTTCTTCGGCGGCGAAGTGCTGCGCGGCTTCTCGCTGGCGATGACGGTTGGCGTGGTGATCGGCACCTATTCCACCATCTTCGTGGCGGCGCCCATCCTCATCCACCTGGGCCTGCGCTCGTCGACTGTCGCCGGAGCCACCAAGAGCGAGCCGGAAGCGGTGCTGGGCGTGGACGAGGCGGCCAAGCTCTCCGAGGTGGAAGCCGAGGTCGCGGAAGAACCGGTCCCTCCCGCTCCGACCAAGACCGCCGGCAACGGTTCCGGCAAGGGATCGAAGGGTGGCAAGCGCCCGCCGGCCCGTCCCGCCAAGGCGTGATGCGGTGGCAAGCCCGTCCGGCGCGCCCTTCTTCCCCCGGCAGGTCACCATAGACGGCTATGGCGACAGCTTCTTCCACTTCGCCAGCATGTCCCATGCCGGGTCCATCCTCGCGCTGCCCTCGGGCATCCGCCCTTGGGCGCCCACGCGGATGGCCGAGGTGGATCCCGCCGCGCTGGCGCCGATCCTCGCCGAGGCGGGGGCCTTCGAGCTGCTGCTCCTGGGCACCGGCCGCGATCCAGCGCACCTGAAGGAGCCGCTGAAGCAGCTCCTGCGCGAGAAGGGCCTGCGCTTCGAGCTGATGCCGACCGCAAGCGCCGCCTCCACCTACAATGTGCTGCTCGGCGAGGGCCGCCGCGTGGGCGCAGCCCTCATCGCCGTCTGATCCGGCCATGCCGGACGAGATCCCGCCTGACGGCACCGCGCTCGCCGCCGCCTATGCTTATTGCGCCGAGCAGGTGCGGGCGCAGGACCGCGACCGCTTCCTCGCTGCCCTGTTCGCGCCGGAGGATAAGCGCCGCCACCTCTTCGCCCTCTATGCCTTCAATCTAGACGTGGCGCGGGTGCGCGAGGTGGTGCGCGAGGCGCTGCCCGGCGAGGTGCGTTTGGCTTGGTGGCGGGAGGTGATCGAGGGGCAGGGGCGCGGCGAGGTCGAAGGCCACCCCGTGGCCGCCGCTCTCCTCGACACGGCGGAGCGCTTTGCCCTGCCGCGCGCCAGCCTGACCGCGCTGGTGGATGCGCGCATCTTCGACCTTTACGACGATCCCATGCCCACGGTGGCGGACCTGGAGGGCTATGCGGGCGAGACCGCATCCGCGCTGCTCCAGCTGTCCGCGCTGGTGCTTTCGCCGCAGGCCTCGGCCGGAACCGGCGACCTCTCCGGACACGGCGGCGTCGCCATCGCCATGACCGGGCTCATGCGCGCCTTCCCCATCCATGCGGCGCGGGGCCAGTGCTACCTGCCCCTCGACCTTCTCGCCCGCCACGGCATCGGGCGGGACGAAGCCGTGTCCGGCAAGGTCTCGCCTCAGCTGCTGGCCGCGCTGGCCGAGTTTCGTGCCGTGGCGGCACGGCACCTTGCGGCGGCGCGGGCGGCTGCCGAACGGCTCGGCCCGTCAGCGGCCATCGCTGCGCCCTATCTGCCGCTGGCCCTGGTGGCGGGGGATCTCAAGGCGCTGGCGCGGGTGAACGATCCCTTCAGCGCCGTGGCCGGGCTTTCGCCCTTCCGCCGCCAGTTCGCGCTCTGGCGCGCGGCGCGCCATGCGGCGGCTGGGAAGGTGTGGTTCTGAACCCGTTGTGAGGCGTGAACGGCCCGGCGTGGGCGAGCTTCCGCCTCACGCCGCCGGGCGGGTGATCCGGTCCGTCAGGTTGAGCCGGCCGCGGGCGATCTCCGCCACCTGGAGGCGCACCGCCTCCGATCCCGCCAGCACGTCGAGCATCTCGATCTGGTTGCGGGCGATGAGCAGCAGCAGGTCGTCCCGCACCGCGCCATCCGCGCCGTGGGGCAGGGCCTCCACCAGCTGGAGCTGGTCGAGATGGGGCCGGTCCGGCAGCGCCTGAACCAGATGCGCCCGCAGGGCCTCCACCGTCACCGGCGCGCGCGTGGCGACAAAGGCGTAAAGCCCCACCTTGCCGCCGAGGGTCTGGAAATCGGCCATGTGCACCTCGGCCACCGCCGGGTGGGCGGCGAGCGCCGCCGCGATGCGCGGGGCCACCTGCGTCACCCGCGGGCCGCGCCCCTCGGTATCCGAATAGGACATGAGCCTCCGGGTGACGAAGCGGTACACCTTCTTGCCCGTGGCCATCCACACCCGGGTGGGCAGGCTCTTGGTGGCCAGCACCTTCTTCTCGCGCGCCGTGAGCGCTTCCGGGCAATAGGTGCGCTTGTGCTTCAGCAGGTGGCGGATGTCCTCATAGGCCAGCACCCGGCCTATCTTCCAGCGCCGGCTGATGGGCAGCGCCAGCTGGAAATCCATGAGCCAGGCTTCGCCATCGGCCCCGCGCAGCCAGTTCTGCTGCTTGGCGAGGTCGTTGTGCACATAGCCGGCCGCATGCAGCGTGTGCAGCGCCGCGCGGGCCGAGTGGAAAAAGTGAAGGTCACCGGTGGGCCGCGCGATCTGCAGCGGCGCGCCCTCCACCCAGCCGCGCACCAGGAAGCGGTCGCCCACGGCCAGCAGCGGCGTGGTCACGCCGGTTTTGGTCACCCGCTCCAGCGCCTTGACCTCGAATGCCGCAAGGCGGCGAGCCAGCGGCCCGAGCCAGAATGACACCTCGTTCCAGCGCCGGCGCACCGCGGGCCAGTCCCGCCCGTTACGGTCGGTCCACACGCCGCGCTCGACGGTGGAGAACACGTCGCGCTTCAGCACCGTGTCCACGGCGAAGCGGGCCGGATCGGCGTGGTATTCCACGAGGGGCGGCGGGCTCGAAATACGCGGCATCGGCGCCTCTTAAGCCGCCCGGGCCGGCGTGTCGAGCCACGCCGCCATGTGGGCCAGAGCGCGCGCGGCCATGGCCTTCTTCTTGGCCAGCGTCTTTTCCGCGCCGCGCATGCGCTTGCCGGGCTCGGCGCGCGGGGCTTCCTCCAGAGGCGGGAACAGGCCGAAATTGATGTTCATGGGCTGGAACGAGCGCGGCGCCCCGGCTTCCTCCGCCTCCACATGCCCGCCGGTGATATGGGCGAGCAGCGCGCCATGGGCGGTTGTGAGCGGCGGCGGCACCAACGCCTCGCCATGCCGCTCGGCGGCGGCGAAACGCCCGGCCATGAGACCTACGGCCGCGCTCTCCACATAGCCCTCGCAGCCAGTGATCTGCCCGGCGAAGCGCAGGCGCGGATCGGCCTTCAGCCGCAGCGTCCCGTCGAGCAGGCGGGGGGAGTTGAGGTAGGTATTGCGGTGAAGTCCGCCGAGGCGCGCGAACTCGGCATTCTCCAGCCCGGGAATGGTGCGGAAGACGCGTGCTTGCTCGCCATGGCGCAGCTTGGTCTGGAAACCCACCATGTTGTAGAGCGTGCCAAGCTTGTTGTCCTGCCGCAGCTGGACGATGGCATAGGCCTTCACGGTCGGGTTATGGGGATTGGTGAGGCCCACGGGCTTCATGGGGCCGAAGCGCAGGGTCTCGCGACCACGCTCGGCCATCACCTCGATGGGTAGGCAGCCGTCGAAATAGGGGGTCTTGGCCTCGAAATCGCGCATGGGCGCCTTCTCGCCGGCGATCAGCGCATCCACGAAGGCGTGGTACTGCGCCTCGTCCAGCGGGCAGTTGATGTAGTCCGCCCCGGTGCCGCCCGGCCCCGGCTTGTCGTAGCGCGACTGAAACCAGGCCTTGCCCATGTCGATCGAGTCGAAATGCACGATCGGCGCGATGGCATCAAAGAAGGCCAGCGCCGTCTCTCCCGTCAGCGACAGGACTGCCTCCGCCAGCGCCGGAGAGGTGAGGGGGCCGGTGGCCAAAATCACCTTGTCCCACTCGGCCGGCGGCAGGGTGGTGAGTTCCTCGCGCCGGATCTCGATGAGGGGATGGTCCTCGAGCGCCTGGGTCACCGCGCGGGAGAAGCCGTCCCGGTCCACGGCCAGCGCGCCGCCGGCAGGTACCTGGTTGCGGTCGGCCGCGGCGAGGATGAGCGAGCCGGCCTGACGCATCTCGGCATGCAGCACGCCCACCGCATTGCCTTCGGGGTCATCGGATCGGAACGAGTTGGAGCAGACCAGCTCGGCAAGGCCATCGGTGAGATGGGCGTCGGTGGTGCGCTGAGGCCGCATCTCGTGCAGCACCACAGGGACGCCGCGGCTCGCGATCTGCCAAGCCGCCTCGGATCCGGCGAGGCCGCCGCCGACAACGTGCACGGGGTCGGCTGACTGAGGCATTATTTCTCCGCTCCGCCGGGGAAGGGGCCTTGAAGGCAAACGGCCTTGAGGGCTTGGGCGCGAGAGACGTGCCGACGGGACGTGCCATGTGCCACAGCCTCCCCGATGACTTCAACCCCTGCGCCGGATTGGGCGGGCAGTATACGCATCCTGAAAACGAAAATGGCCCCGAATGGGGCCACTATCGACGTCCGGCCAAGAGGCCGGGCTATGTCAGCGTCGTCGGATCAAACGGCGGCGGAGGCGTGCCGGGCGAGGGCGCGGATCTCACTGCGCGACACATTGATGTCAGCGAGGCTGCGATCATCGAGCTTGGACAACTCAGTGACAGTGCGATTATACGTCTGCCACCGGCGGAACTGGCGAGCCAGGAAACCCCAGAGCAACATTGGTCTTCTCCACTTTGCGGAAGCTTCTCCTTTGCTTCCGCGACTTTCCCCTCCTAAATACGCCTCTTTGCTGCATCGCCATAGAGCCGATCATGCATTGCAGCATTGCGGGGCGTGCATGGAGTGTGGCCGGCTGAGCTTTCTCGATGGTGAGAGGAAAGCTGCTGCGGGCGACCGCCCCGCGCATCTGCGTCGGGAGGTAGGGGGAGGACCGTTCGATCCAGGAGAAGCCTCAAGAAAAGCCTCATCTCTCACGCCTTATAGCGACGGGTGGCGCAGGCCCGCGCGCTGTCCGAAATGCGGTCGGGCCGGGGCGCCGCCTCCGACGGAGGCTTGAGGGCGCCTGCACGAGCGTCATCGTGCGGGCGCTCTGCTTTGGAGGCAGGAGGCGCCTTCAATGGACGCGCTCGGACCTGTGCAGGGCGCCTAACCAAAGTTCCGGCGCTGAATGCCCCCGCATCGCAGGCCTGCAGAACCGGACCGTGCGCCCCTACGGAACAAAGAGGCCGAGCCCATTTCCAAAGCAACTCACTCCGCGGCCTGCCGCCGCCGACCACGGGCACGGGGCACCGTCTTGGCCGGTGCAGCGCTGTCTTCGACGACGGATTCCGCGATCTCGGCCGCCGCCTCCTCGCCCGCCGGTTCCGCAACTGCCGGTGCTGCCTTTCCAGCAGAAGTCTTGCGAGTTTCAGACTTTCGCGCCGCTGCCTTTTCCGGCGAAGGCACCTTCGCCGCTGGCGCCGCTGGCGAAGCCTTGGCCATGGGTCGCCGCGCCAGGACCTCCGCCAGGAAGTGGCCGGTGTGGGAACGCGGGTGCTGCGCCACCTGCTCGGGCGTGCCCGCCACCACGATCTCGCCGCCCCCGTCGCCCCCTTCCGGGCCGAGATCGAGAATCCAGTCGGCGGTCTTGATGACCTCCAGATTGTGCTCGATCACCACTACGGTATTACCCTGCTCCACCAACTCATGCAGCACTTCGAGCAGCTTCTTCACGTCGTGGAAGTGCAGGCCGGTGGTGGGCTCATCGAGGATGTAAAGAGTGCGTCCGGTGGCGCGCTTGGACAGCTCCTTGGAGAGCTTCACGCGCTGCGCCTCTCCGCCGGAAAGCGTGGTCGCCTGCTGGCCCACCTTGATATAGTCGAGCCCCACGCGATGCAGGGTCTCGAGCTTTTCGCGGACGGACGGCACCGCCTTGAAGAATTGCGCGCCCTCTTCCACCGTCATGTCCAGCACGTCGGCGATGGACTTGTTCTTGAATGCCACCTCCAGGGTCTCGCGGTTGTAGCGCTTGCCCTTGCAGACATCGCACGTGACATAGACATCCGGCAGGAAGTGCATCTCGATCTTGATGACGCCGTCGCCCTGGCAGGCCTCGCAGCGCCCGCCCTTCACATTGAAGGAGAAGCGCCCGGCGCCGTAGCCGCGCGCTTTGGCCTCCGGCAGGCCGGAGAACCATTCGCGAATAGGCGTGAAGGCGCCCGTATATGTGGCCGGGTTAGAACGGGGGGTGCGGCCGATGGGCGACTGGTCGATATCGATCACCTTGTCGAGGTGCTCAAGCCCCTCCAGGCGGTCGAACGGGG
This sequence comes from Xanthobacter oligotrophicus, assembly GCF_008364685.1. Taxonomy (GTDB): domain Bacteria; phylum Pseudomonadota; class Alphaproteobacteria; order Rhizobiales; family Xanthobacteraceae; genus Xanthobacter; species Xanthobacter oligotrophicus. Next base: position 271,987 of record NZ_VTTL01000010.1, on the reverse strand, counting down.
CCGGGGCCTCGCTGGCGCCGTTCAGCCGCCGCGCCACCGCCTTGTACAAAGTGTCGATGAGCAGCGTGGATTTGCCGCCCCCTGACACGCCGGTGATGCAGGTGAACAGGCCAAGGGGGATCTCCGCCGTCACGTCCTTCAAATTGTTGCCGCGCGCGCCCGAAAGCTTGAGCACGCGCTTCGGGTTGGGCTTGCGTCGCGCCGGCACGCCCACGGACAGCTGGCCAGTGAGATACTGGCCAGTGAGGGAATTAGGGTCGGCCAAGATCTGCGCCGGGGTGCCCTGGGCGACGATGCGGCCGCCATGGATGCCTGCGCCGGGACCCACATCCACCACATAATCGGCGGCGAGAATGGCGTCCTCGTCGTGCTCCACCACGATCACCGTATTGCCGAGGTCGCGCAGGTGCTTCAGCGTGTCCAGAAGGCGCGCGTTGTCGCGCTGGTGCAGGCCGATGGAAGGCTCGTCCAGCACATAGAGCACGCCGGTCAGGCCCGAGCCGATCTGCGAGGCGAGACGGATACGCTGGCTCTCGCCGCCGGACAGGGTGCCGGAGGCGCGGGCGAGGGTAAGATATTCGAGCCCCACATCCAGCAGGAAGATGAGCCGCTCGCGAATCTCCTTGAGGATCCGGCCGGCGATCTCGTTCTGCTTGTCGGTGAGCGCGCCTGGCAGGGCCTCGAACCAGGCGGACGCCGCCCGCACCGAGAGTTCGCCCACCTCGCCGATGTGCTTGCCGGCCACCTTCACCGCGAGTGCCTCCGGCTTCAGGCGATAGCCTGAACAGGCCTTGCACGGGACGGTGGAGAAATACTTCGAGATCTCCTCCCGCGCCCAGTCGCTGTCGGTCTCCTTCCAGCGTCGGTCCAGGTTGCGCACCACGCCCTCGAAGGTCTTGGACGTCTCGTAGGCGCGCATGCCGTCGTCATAGGCGAAGGTGATCTTTTCGGTGCCCGAGCCAAACAGCAGCACGTCCTTCGCCTGTTCCGGCAGGTCGGCGAAGGGCACGTTGAGCTTGAAATGATAGTGCTTGGCCAGGGCGTCCAGCGTCTGGCCATAATAGGGGGAGGTGGATTTTGCCCACGGGGCGATGGCCCCCTGCTTGAGCGAGCGCATCCGATCCGGCACCACGAGGTCGGGATCGATGGTCTGCTCCACGCCAAGCCCGTCGCAGGCCGGGCAGGCGCCGAAGGGGTTGTTGAAGGAGAACAGCCGTGGCTCGATCTCCGAAATGGTGAAGCCGGAAACCGGGCAGGCGAACTTCTCGGAGAACAGGATGCGCCGCGGCTCCCCCGCCTCGTCCTTCTCATCGGCGTATTCGGCCACCGCGATGCCATCGGCCAGCGCGAGCGCCGTCTCGAAACTGTCGGCAAGGCGCGCGGCCAGATCGGGCCGCACCACGATACGGTCCACCACCACGTCGATATCGTGCTTGAACTTCTTGTCGAGGGTCGGTGCCTCCGCGATCTCGTGGAAGGCGCCGTCGATCTTGACCCGCTGGAAGCCCTTCTTCATCCAGTCGGCGAGTTCCTTGCGATATTCGCCCTTGCGTCCACGTATCACCGGGGCGAGCAGATAGAGCCGCGCGCCTTCGGGAAGGGCCAGCGTGCGGTCCACCATCTGCGAGACGGTCTGGCTCTCGATGGGCAGGCCGGTGGCCGGGGAATAGGGCACGCCCGTGCGCGCCCACAAAAGGCGCATGTAATCGTAGATCTCGGTCACCGTGCCCACGGTGGAGCGCGGATTCCTGGAGGTGGTCTTCTGCTCGATGGAAATGGCCGGCGACAAGCCGTCGATCTGGTCCACGTCCGGCTTCTGCATCATCTCCAGGAACTGCCGGGCGTAGGCCGAGAGGCTCTCCACATAACGGCGCTGGCCTTCGGCGTAGATGGTGTCGAAGGCCAGCGAACTCTTGCCCGAGCCCGAGAGTCCGGTGAAGACCACGAGGCTGTCGCGCGGGATCTCGAGGTCCACGTTCTTGAGGTTGTGCTCGCGCGCGCCGCGCACCGTGAGGGTGCGAGCGTCCCGGCGGCCCGCGATATCAGGGGCGGAAGCCGCCCGCGTGGGAAAAGCGCGATCAGACATGGAATTCCGCTGGCGCCCGCAGGCGCGGAAAGATCAGGACAGAAGGATGGTCGCTTGGGACCGGGCGACGGGGGTGAATACGCAATCCGCAGCGTGACGGATGACCCCAGGATTGGGCTTATTGTCGAACCGCGCATCACGCCGGGCAACAAGCCGGTCCGGTATCACCGCAAATGGTTCAAAGCCAAGACCCTCAACCTCCGGCGAAAGGGCGGCAAAACACGATCGCAGCGTTTCGAATTCGCTCATGGTCATGGCTCGAATGTAGGCGGTCGCGTGCAATGCGGTAGGGAACATATCAGGAACTTTTTCGCTCCACCAGCCAAAAATCAGCAGCTGACCCACGTCCCATTCGAAGATGGGGGCTTGCATCCGGGCGGCCAAGGCGATAGGAACACAACATGAACATCTCGTAATCGCCCATTGCGGCGCGCGAATTCACGCGGTTCATCATGGGGAAAAGTCGGCTTGGGGCTGGCCTGCCGCGCCACGGGCGGTAGGGTGCAGGCTGATCATAGGCGACCACGAACGAGGAGTAACGGGATGGCCGGCAGCGTCAACAAGGTGATCCTGGTCGGCAACCTCGGCCGTGATCCGGAGGTGAAGTCGTTCCAGAGCGGTAATCGCGTTTGCAATCTTACGGTCGCCACGTCCGAGAACTGGAGGGACAAGGCCTCCGGAGAGCGGCGGGAAAAAACCGAGTGGCACCGCGTGGTGATCATGTCCGATAACCTTGTGGGGATCGCCGAGCGCTATCTAAAAAAGGGGTCCAAGGTTTATCTTGAGGGCCAGCTTGAGACCCGCAAGTACGAGAAGGATGGGCGCGAGGTTTACACCACCGAGGTGGTGCTGCGGCCCTATCGTGGCGAGCTGACGCTGCTCGACGGGCGCAGCGAAGGGTCTGGTGCGGGAAGCGACGATTATGCCGGCGGTTCCGATTTCGGGTCGGCGAGCCCTATGGGCGGGGGGTATGGCGGCGGTTCAGGGGGCGGTCGGCGCGTGTCGGGTGCCTCGGCGGGCTCCTCGGGCGGCGCTGCCGGTGGCGGGCGCCCGGCGGCCGATCTCGACGACGAAATCCCGTTCTGAAGCGGTCCAATGCTCAGCGGTGCTGAGCATTGGACCGACAACATGATGCGCTGCGGTTGAAGCTCATTCTTCCGGTGTCTTCTGAATGGCCGAGCTTACAAAATGGTGCCTCTGGAGCTTCTCCGGAGAGGATCAGTTTGCGGTGCCTGAAGGTGGGTTCGACGCAAAAGGGTCAAATTGTCGGCGCGTCCCGCAGCAAGTCGTCGACAAGTTGTTGAGATTAAAAGATAAAAAAACATTGCGCCACAGGGGTTTCTCTGGCGTCGCGGGGGTGAATCGGCTAGAAGGAAGCACCGCGTTCCACGATTGAGAGTGCTGACTTTTGGCCGATTCCGAGACGCCGAAGCCCGGCGGCGAGCCGCCGTCCGACATCAGGCCCGTTTCCATCACGGAGGAGCTGTCGCGCTCCTACCTCGACTATGCGATGAGCGTCATCGTCGCCCGGGCGTTGCCCGACGTGCGCGACGGCCTGAAGCCGGTGCATCGGCGCATCCTGTTCTCCATGCACGAGAACGGGTACGAGTGGAACAAGTCCTATCGCAAGTCCGCCCGCGTGGTGGGCGATGTCATCGGCAAGTATCATCCGCACGGCGACCAATCGGTCTATGACGCCCTCGTGCGCATGGCGCAGACGTTTGCCATGCGCCTGCCATTGGTGGATGGTCAGGGCAATTTCGGCTCGGTGGATGGCGATGCCCCGGCGGCCATGCGTTACACTGAAGTGCGCCTGGAGAAGGTGACGAACGCCCTTCTCGACGACCTCGACAAGGACACCGTCGACTACCAGGACAATTACGACAATTCCGAGCACGAGCCGACCGTCCTCCCGGCCAAGTTCCCGAACCTCCTGGTCAACGGTGCCGGCGGCATCGCGGTGGGCATGGCCACCAATATCCCGCCGCACAATCTGGGCGAGATCGTCGACACCACCGTCGCGCTGCTCGACGACCCGACGCTGGAACCGGAGGCGCTGCTCGACCTGCTGCCTGGCCCGGATTTCCCCACCGGCGCGCTGATCCTGGGCCGCACCGGCATCCGCCAGGCTTACCTCACCGGGCGCGGCTCCATCCTGATGCGAGCCAAGGTCGCCATCGAGACCATCCGCAAAGAGCGCGAGGCGCTCATCGTCACCGAGATTCCCTATCAGGTGAACAAGGCGACGATGATCGAGAAGATGGCCGAGCTGGTGCGCGACAAGCGCGTCGAGGGCATCGCCGAGATCCGCGACGAGAGCGACCGCGACGGTATGCGCGTGGTCATCGAGATCAAGCGCGACGCCCAGGCCGATGTGGTACTCAACAACCTCTATCGCTTGACGCTGCTGCAGACTTCGTTCGGCGTGAACATGGTGGCGCTGTCCGGCGGCAAGCCGGGCGTGCTCACGCTGCACGACGTGCTCACCGCCTTCATCGCCTTCCGCGAGGAGGTCATCAGCCGACGGACCAAGTTCCTGCTGCGCAAGGCGCGCGACCGGGCCCACGTGTTGGTGGGCCTTGCCATCGCCGTTGCCAATATCGATGAGGTGATCCGCCTCATCCGCACCGCGCCGGATCCGGCGAGCGCGCGCGAATCCCTGATGGCGCGGGACTGGCCGGCCAAGGACATGGCGCCCCTCATCGCGCTCATCGCCGATCCGCGCCACAAACTCGGCCCCGACGACACCTATCGCCTGTCCTTCGAGCAGGCCCGCGCCATTCTCGACCTGCGCCTGCAGCGCCTCACGGCGCTGGGCCGCGACGAGATCGCCGAGGAACTGGACAAGCTGGCGGTTGAGATCGCCGACTATCTCGACATTCTCGCCAGCCGCCCGCGCATGCGCGCCATCATCCGTGCCGAGCTCATCGCCATCAAGGAAGAGTTCGGCACGCCGCGGCGCACGGAGATCGTCGAAGGTTTCGGCGACCTTGAGGACGAGGATCTCATCCAGCGCGAGGAGATGGTGGTCACCGTCTCCCACGCCGGATACATCAAGCGCGTTCCGCTCTCCACCTATCGGGCGCAGCGGCGCGGCGGCAAGGGCCGCTCCGCCATGCAGACGCGGGACGAGGATTTCGTCACCCGCCTGTTCGTGGCCTCTACCCACGCGCCGGTGCTGTTCTTCTCCTCCAAGGGGCAGGTCTACAAACTGAAGGTGTGGCGCCTGCCGCTGGCGGCGCCGCAGGCGCGGGGCAAGGCGCTCATCAATATCCTGCCGCTGGCGCAGGACGAGCGCATCACTTCGGTGGTCCTGCTGCCGGAAGATTCGGACGAGAACGAGCGCCTGCAGATCATGTTCGCGACCACCGGCGGCACTGTGCGGCGCAATGCGCTGACGGATTTCCAGCAGGTGAACCGCAACGGCAAGATCGCCATGAAGCTCAACGAGGGCGAGGCTATCGCCGACGTGGGGCTGTGCACGGCAGACGACGACGTGCTGCTGACCACGGCGGCCGGTGCCTGCATCCGTTTCCCGGTCACCGAGGTGCGCGTGTTCAAGGGCCGTGACAGCGTGGGCGTGCGCGGCATCCGGCTGGAGGATGGCGACACCATCATCTCCATGGCTATCATCGGCCATGTGGACGCCTCGGCCGAGGAGCGCCTTGCCTACATCAAGCGCCGTCGCGCGCTGGCAGGCGAAGCCACCGAAGCGGGTGACGTGGAGGCGGAGGAGGGCGCCAGCGGCAACGGCCATCTCGGCCAGGACCGCTACGCCTTAATGGGGGCCAAGGAGCAGTTCATCCTCACCGTCTCCGAGAACGGCTATGGCAAGCGCACCTCGTCCTACGAGTATCGGGTGACCGGCCGCGGCGGCAAGGGCATCGTCGCCATGGCGGTGAACGAGCGCAACGGCCGCCTCGTCGCCTCCTTCCCGGTGGAAGACCAGGACCAGATCATGCTGGTGACCGACGGCGGGCAGCTCATCCGCTGCCCGGTGGATGGCATCCGCATCGTCGGCCGCGCCAGCCAGGGCGTCATCGTATTCGACACGGCGGAGGGCGAGCGGGTCGTCTCCGTGGAGCATATCAGCGACGATGCCGGGGCCGAGACCGGCGACGGCGAGGACACGGGCGAGGCGTCCGAGGCGTAAAGCCGGCGGCGGCTCCGGCATCGCGCGATGCCGGAGCAAAGCTCGCCCCTATCTGGTCAACGCGCCGATAGGCGATGGGGCTGCCACCGGATCGGGGGATGGCGATGATATCTGCGGAAAGCCTTGCCTTGTTCGTGGTTGCGTGCGTCGCGCTTGCCGCCACGCCGGGGCCGAACGTGGCGCTCATCGTCGGCACCAGCCTCAAGCATGGGCGGCGGGCCGGCATCCTCACCGCCACCGGCGTCAATGTGGGGCTCATCGCTCAGCTCGCGCTCGTGGCGGCTGGCTTGGCCTACGTGGTGGAGACCTTCTCCCGCAATTTCGACCTCGTGCGCTATGCGGGCGCGGCCTATTTGGTCTGGCTTGCCGTGCTCCAATGGCGCGGGGCAGGAGCGGGACGCGAGGCGCCCATGCCATCGGCCCGCGCCGCCTTCGGGCGAGGGCTGGCGGTGGCCTTCGCCAATCCCAAGACCCTGCTGTTCCACGCGGCTTTCCTGCCCCAGTTCATCACCGACAGGGCCGATCCCGTGCCGCAGATCGCGCTGCTGGCGGCGGTGTTCGCGGCCATCGCGCTGGTGGGTGACGTGCTGTGGGCGGTGGTGGCGGACAAGGCCCGCACGGCGCTCGCCGGCCGCTTCACCCGCATTGCGGATCGGGTGTCCGCCGGCATCCTCGTGGGCGGGGCCGCGTTGCTCCTGGCGGCGGGGCGGCGTTAGAGCGCCAGCTCTCTTCGCCCCCGGCATGCGTCCAAGCTGCTGCCGCGACACGTCTTTTGCGATGCGGGCCAGGGGCCCACAAAGCATAACCTTTGCCGCTCGGCACCGGCCGCTTACCTCACCGCGTATGCTGTTCCGCGAAGGCGGCGGCCGCGCCATAGAGGCCGGGCTGGGGATGGGTGATGAGGCGGACCGGGATGTCCTCCATCCGCTGCGCGAACCGACCCTTGGCGGAGAAGCGGCTGGCGAAGCCGGATTGCGGGATAAGGTGTGCGATGCGCGGGGCGATGCCGCCGGCGATCACCACCGCCTTGGCGCCCTGCACCAGCGCGATGTCGCCCGCCACGGCGCCGAAACTCAGGCAGAAGCGGTCGAGGGCGGCGGCGGCGAGCCCATCCTTGCCCTCCGTGGCCAGCGCCCACAGGGCCTTGTCCTCCATCTGGTCGATCTGGCACCCCTCGATGGCGGCAAGCGCCTCGTAGATGTTGACGAGGCCCGGACCGGAGACGATCCGCTCCACCGACACGCGCGGATAGCGCTGGCGCAGGCGATGCAAAATCGCCTCTTCCAGGGAATCCAGCGGGGCGAAGTCGATATGGCCACCCTCGCATTCGATGACGTGATAGCGGCCGCCCTGGCGCAGCACATGGGCAACGCCAAGCCCCGTGCCGGGACCGATGATGCTGATGACCCCGGTGTCGGGAAGCGGCCCGTCGGACCCGGCGAAGGGCGCGAACCCCTCCTCTCCGATCTGCGCCACCGCATGGCCGATGGCGCCGAAATCATTCACCAGCGTCCAGGTATCCACGTCCAGCTTCTCGGGGATCAGGTGCTTGTGGATGACCCAGGGATTGTTGGTCAGCTTCAGCACGTCGCCTTCCACCGGGCAGGCGATGGCGATGGCCGCCGCCCGCGGCAGGGGCGTGCCCACGGTCTCGGCGAACGCCTGCCAGGCGAGCTGGAAGCTGGCATGGTCGGCGGCATGGGTGACCACCGGCTCACCGAGGGACACCACCCTTCCGTCCGCGACCTCCGCATGGGCGAAGCGGGCATGGGTGCCCCCGATATCGACAGCGACGATCTCCACGCCCGTTATCCTTTCGCGATGGCCTGTGAGCCTGTGAATGACGGTACCCGATTCAGCCGCGCCGAGGACGCGATGCTCTTTCTACATCGCGCGATGGGCACGCAGCGTTCCGCTTGCCGATTTACACGGGAGCGCGGCGGATGGCACCCGTTCCCGCCGCGCTGGCGCGTTCGCCGTATGGCGGCGTATCAACCGTAGCGACCAGCCGGGCCTCCAACCCGCGGCCAAGCCCTTGCTCTTATGGCGCCGCCGGGCATGATGGCCGCGTTTTTTCGAGGAGAATGCGCCGTGGTTGCTGCTGTGACGGTCCTCGTGGTGGGTGCCGGCCCGACCGGGCTTCTGCTGGCTGCGGAACTCCAGCGTCGCGGCGTGGACTGCCTTCTCATCGACGCCCATGAGAGCCCGCTGGACTGGGACCGCGCCACGGTGGTGCATCCCCGTTCGCTCGAGATCTTCGATGCCCTCGGCATTGTCGAGCCGCTGCTGGCGGCCGGCGTCAAGCAGCGGCTCGCGCGCATTCATTCCGATGGCAGCGTGCTGGGGGATATCGACCTCGCCCTCTGCGGTAGCCGCTATGCCTTCAATCTCGGCGTCTCGGAGGAGGTCACGGAAGCCGTCCTGACCGACTACCTGACCCGTTTGGGCGGCACGGTCACCCGCGCGACCCGCCTCGTCGGCCTGGACGAGCGCACCGACGGCGTGCTCGCGACCATGGAGAGCGAGGGCACAACCACACAGGTCCTCGCCCAGTGGGTGGTGGGATGCGATGGCAACCGCAGCACGGTGCGGACGCTGGCGGGCATCGCGCGGGACGGGCACGACATCGCCGAGCCCTGGGCGGTGTTCGACACCTCCGTGGGCGGCTGGACGCAATCCTATGAGGCCAACTACGCCTATCTCGACGACATTCCGGTGATCCTGACCGCGCTGCCGGACCAGCGCTGGCGCGTCTATCTGCGGCCGAGTTCCGACGCTTCCGATCTTACGGCCGATGCCGCGATCACCCTCGGACGCTACGTGCCCGGCCTTCGGTTCGAGGATGTGGCCAACCCGACTCGCTTCCATTGCCACACCACCGTCGCGCGCAGCTTCCGGGCCGGGCGCCTGCTGCTGGCCGGGGATGCCGCCCACACCTGCAGCCCGGCCCAGGGCCACGGCATGAACAGCGGGCTGCAGGATGCCTTCAACCTGTCCTGGAAGCTGGCGCTGGTGTGCCAGGGTATCTGCCCCGACACCCTGCTCGACAGCTATGACGCGGAACGGCGCCCGGTGGCCCAATTGGTGACGGCCTCGGGCGATGCCGCCGAGAGCCTCCAGAGCGTGAAGGATCCCGATGAGCGCCGCGCCCGCGATGCCGCCATCCGTGCGGTATTCGCCGACCCCAGCTCTCGCCACCACGAGGCGGTCGCCGAGGCGGAGCTGGACATCGACTATGGCGGCTCGCCCATCGTGATGGGTGACCGGCACGACGCGCTCGCGCCGGGCCAGAGGCTTCCGGACCGGATCGCGGCCCGATCCGCCGACGGCGGGGCCTGCATGCTCAACGATTTCACTAATCGGCCGGGACACACCGCCATCCTGATCGGCGGCCCGTCGACACCGCAGGAGGAACTGGCGCAGGTCCACGACGCCATCCGCTCCCGCCCCGGCCTTGCCGTGCTCGAAGCCAGCTTTGCGCTGACGACGCACCCGGACGGTGCCGATGGGCATGGGCGCGTCGAGCCCGCCGTAGCGGACCGGCTGGGGGTCGGTGCCATCACGCTCCTTGTCGTCCGGCCTGACGGCCATGTGGGCCTTCGGGCCGATGCGAACCATGCGGATGCGCTTGAGACCTATGGCGCGCTGCTGGGCGTCTGAGATTTGATGTCCGAAGGGGCGGCAATCACGGCGGAGGGGCGGGGGGACATGGGCGCGTTCGGGGTTCTCGATCCCCGCTTCACCAGGCTGGTCATCGCCTCGGCGAAGCTCGAGCAGCTGTGGACCGGAGGGCGGTGGCTGGAAGGCCCAGCCTATTTTCCCGCCGGGCGCTTCCTCATCTTCTCCGACGTGCCGAACGACCGCCTCATGCGCTACGACGAGACCAACGGCGTGGTTTCGGTGTTCCGCGCGCCCTCCGGCAACGGCAACGGCAACAGCGTCGACCTGGAGGGCCGGCTGGTGACCTGCGAGCAGCAGGGACGCCGCATCACCCGCACCGGACATGATGGAAGCATCACCGCCCTGGCGACCCATTTCGACGGCAAAAGGTTCAATTCGCCCAACGATATCGTGGTGAAATCCGACGGCAGCGTGTGGTTCAGCGATCCCACCTACGGCATCGACAGCGATTACGAGGGCGATGCCGCGCCGTCGGAGCTTGGACGACAGAATGTCTACCGCCTCGATCCGCGCACCGGCGCTCTCGCCGCGGTGGTGACCGACCGCCTGCAGCCCAACGGCCTCGCCTTTTCCCCCGACGAGCGGACCCTGTATGTGGCCGACACCGGCGCGAGCCACGTGCCCGAGCATCCCCGCTCGATCGTGGCTTATGACGTGCGGCCCGACGGCACCGTCGCCAATCCGCGCGCCTTCGCCACCCTGCCGGACGGCTTCTACGACGGGTTTCGCTGCGACAGCTTCGGCCATGTGTGGACTTCCGCCTTTGGCGGCCTGCACTGCTACGCGCCGGACGGCAGCCTGATCGGCACGCTCGCCATCCCCGAGCCCGTTTCCAACCTGTGCTTCGGCGGGCGCAAGCGCAACCGGCTGTTCATCACCGCCCAGACCTCGCTCTACGCCATCTATGTCAACGCACAGGGAGCGCTGCACCCGGGGGTGTGGGGATTTAGTTCTTGATTTGTTCCGCCATCCGGAGCAGCCTCCGGCCGTCACAAGGGGGAGAGTCGGCCATGGCGAAGACGACATTCTACGTGGTCCAGCCGTTCGAGTTGGGCAAGCACGGCGCCTTGAAGGCCGGCCGGGCCATGGAAGCCCGCACCGCCGCCGATGCCGAGCGCATCGCGCGCCGGATGGCGATCGTGAATGCCGGCGCCATCGCCTTCTCACGGGATGTCGATCCCGAGTCGGACGACGCCGACCCGCCGGTGCTCATCGCCAGCTTCGGCCAGGTCCCGGACAGCACCCTGGAGGCGGCGTAGGGCGGAATGAAAATCCTTGAAGGTTCCGCATATCGCCCTTCCGGGGAAACTGTCGCTGGCGCGGGAGCTCGGTCCAACAGCTCTCGTCAGATATTGGCGCGACCCCGTTGAGGCTGCGCCTTCTGAAGCCTCAAGCTCCTCCCAGGTGGTTCGCCCTGGTCCCGCCGGCGAGGATGAATAACGGAGGCACCGCAGAACCCGCTTTCAGCATGTTCGCGAAGGATCGGCGCCGATTGTTTTCATGTCGTCCCGCTTGCAAGATCAGCAACTTCCCGTAGGCGTTTTCGGCGCTCCCGATGCGAAGAGAACTCATGTCCATGCGCCGAGCCATCTTCCGCTTGCTGAGCCTGCCCATCGCCGCTGCCGCATGCCTCGGTGCGGTCGGGGCGATGGCGGGAGAGCGGGCGCAGGATGACGCAAGGCCGTACCGTCCCCTCGCGGCCGAAGTCGGCGCGGCCCTCACGCCTCCCGCAGACCTTCTTGACGCGGCGAAACAACTGCGCGCGGCAGCTATCGCCAAGGATACACAGGCCGTTTTCGCGATGATGGGGGACAGGGTGACCATCATCTCGTCGGGCCTCACTCCGGCTACGCGGCGCGACGCGGAGAAGAAGGGGCCGTGGCCGCATGCCGAAGCGGCGCTTGCGGAGATCGGCGGCTATTTCCTGGAAGGCGACCTGCCTGTCGGCGGGACGGTGGATCCCGCGGCCGCGCGGATCACGCAGGCCCTGGCGATGATCGCGGATGCGACCGAACATCCCGAATGGGGACGGGACCCCTTGGCCAAAGGCGGAGTCTGCACCTATCGCGGCGTGCGCTGGGATCCCGGAGCCGGCGCGACGATCGATGACGGCTCGCGCGGCATCTACGTGACCGCCCCGACGCCGGTTCATGCCTCCGCCGCAGCGAAGGCAGCCGTGATCGGCACCTTGAAACCGGGCCGCATCTATCTGCAGAGCGATCTCGACGGCCTGCCGGACGGATGGCGGGGCGTGCGCCTGCCTTCGGGCCGTGCCGGCGCGGTCAAGGACGCGCAGGTGCGCGACCCGGCCGTATGGGGCCTCTGCTTCCTGCGCAATGCCAAGGGCGGCTGGTCCATCGCCGCTTTTTCGTCCGCCCTGCTTTGATGCCGAGCGAACCCATCGAGCCAATCCACATGAGCATCATTGTCGAAGCCGGCCTGAGAGCCCTGGGCTTGTTCTATGTGCTGAGCGGCGTGGTGGTGGTGCGATCGCTCGCCATTTCGGCGATGGCGGATGCGGCGCATGCCGCGATCATGGGCGCACCCCCTCATCCGGCGGAGCGCGCGCGGGAAATCTGGCTCGCCGCCGGTTCCGTGGTGATCGGGGCGGGCGGGCTGGCGCTGGCCCTGCTCGTCGACGTGGCAGCCATGCTGTTCGTGCTCGGGGCGCTGCAGCAGCTCATCTACCTCGTCATTGTCGCTCCACGCTTCCTCGATCCGCATGACGAGCCGGATGCGGGAGGGCGGGCAAAGACCTGGCAGGCCGCTGTAGCCTATCTGGTCGTGACTGTCCTGGTGGTGGCGGCGGCGAAGACTGGTGTGCTGCGGCCCTGGCAAGACATGCCGGCCTGGCTCCTCGCCGCAGCGGGTGGGGCAGTCATCCTCGGCGCGGCCTGGACGGTCCGGGCACTTGCCGTGCGGGGCTCGACCAACATGGCGGAATAGGCCCCGGTGCGAGCGGACTGATCCATCGGTCCCGTCAGCGCGGCTCGATCTTGCGGGCGTCGGCGTCGGCGAGACCGACCAGCAGGTGGCGTCCGCCCGCATCGACGCGGAAGATGCCGTACCTCGCCTTCGCATAAAGGTCAGCCTGCCCCTCCTGAAACAGAAAGGAGTGGGGCTCCACGGTCACCCCGTCGCCGGACGCGGTGCGGCGCACCCGGAAGGCCGTCTCGCCGGGGCCGTGAGCCACCGTGCTGCCGAGGCGGCGGAAACGCCCGATCCGCCGCTCGTCGAGCCCCAGGATGATGGTTCCGGCCGGTGCGTCGAGGTGGATCTCCTGCCGCTCCACCGCATAGGCAAGCCGCATGTAGTCGCCCTGGATCAGCGAGCGCGGATCGGCCGGAGCGAGTTCCAGCAGGACCATGTCTCCTGAGGCCGTCAGCGCCTCGAAATCCCGAACGCTCCAGCCGAGTGTGACAAGCACCACGAGGCCGGCGGCAAGGAACAGCGCGCGCCGCATCAGCGGTTTCATGGCGCGTCCTCCCGATCCCAGCCAGCGCCGGTGATGACCGCCTGCCCGATGAGCAGCAGCACGCCGCTTCCCACCAGGGCGGCCGACTTTTCCAGGAAGGTCATGTCGCGTCCATAATACCAGAGCACCAGAAAGACCGGCAGCGCCAGCACGCCGACGACCCGCAGCGGCACGTCGTGAAGGGCATGGCCCACTATAAGCACGAGCAATGCGAAGCTGATGCCCGGAGCGCCAGCCAAGCCCAGGAGCACAACGCCGGCCGTCGCCGCGGCTAGCGGCGGCCGGACGAGCTTGCCGATCCCACCTGCGGCCCAGGCGATGGTGCCGACCAGCGACACGGTCAGCACCACCTCGATGAACCGCGGATCCAGCGGTCTCTGGTTCGCCCAAAGGCCGGCGTCGTGCCCCGCGGCGAGGATGCAGACGATGGTGCCCATGGTGGCAAGGGCGGCGATGCCGATCGGCCGCAGCGCCAATGGTACCCGGTGCACGAGCAGGATAAGGCCGGCGCAGGCCGTCGCGATGGTGAACATGGCGGTGAGGGCAAGGGTCGGATCACCGCCGGGGGTCCTGCGCCCCAGAATCTCCAGCAGCACCGAGGCCGCGACCGCATAGGGCGACAGGACCCGGTCCAGGGAGGAGGCGGAGACCGGGTAGGTGGCGATGGTCACGGCCAGGATGGCGGCGGTCGGCACCCAGGGCGTGCTCGCGCCCGCGAGCGAGACGATGCCGAAGACGCTCATCACCTTGCCCAACGCCGTGGCGGTGAAGGCAGTCTGGGCGAGGATGTCCCGGCCGATGCCCTGTGGAGTGCGGGGGAGGGCGAAGGACAGCCCGACGCCCGCCGCGAGGAAGGCGAGGCCCCAGCCGAGAAGGTTGCTGCCGCTGTTCAGCGAGATGATGTCGGCGACGATGAGAAAGGCAAGAAAGAACAGGGTCGCCAGCAGGGTCCCGACGGCGGAGAGGATCTTCAGGTGAAGCGGCGGGTGCTCCTCGGCGGCAGCGGCACGCACCGCCTCCACCACCGCCGCATGCGCGTCCGGCGGCAGAGCGCCCGAGGCTCGCCAGGCAGCCATGAGCGTTTCGGCATCGATGGACGGACGGGTCATGGCCGGGCCTCCATCCGCCGCGAAACCGCGCGGAGCCACCCGACCGCCGCTGCAAACAAGGCGAGGGTCGCCAGCCCCATCAGGAAGTAGGTGCCGACGTCAGCACGCCTGCTCCCGTTGGCGAGCAGGCGAAACAACGCGAAATCAATGATGGCGCAGCCGGCGAGGGTCACGGCCGCCAGCATGACCACATCGGGGATCGCGTATCTGAAAACTGCGCCCATGGTGGCGAGGGTAAGCGCGATCAGCACCATGGCCGTCCATTCCGCGGGGCCGAAGCCGCGCAGTTCCTCGAGCAGGAAGAACGCCAGCTGGGTCCCCGCCGCGAGGAGAGGCAGGGCGAGATAGAACCGCGTCCAGCGCGCCGCCGGCCACACGACCCCCCGTGCCGCCAGCGCCTCCCGCGTGCCCAGCGCGATGCCGAAGAGCGCCATCAGGCTGAGGTTGCGGCCGGTGTGGAATGCGGCATCGGCGGGCTGCGTCTGGTCCCACCAGGTGACGATGGTCACTGCGGCGACGGCGATCCACACGGCCCAGGTGGCCGCGGAGCAGGCGAGCAGCGCCCATGCCAGGGTCAGGCCGGCCCAGGCGGCAAACAGGGTCCAGGCGTCGGCGCCGGTCTGGTAGATCTGGCCCTCCACGGCGAGAAACACGCCCACCAGCGTCACCGCCGCGGCCGCGGCCGGCTCAACGGCTTGCCGCCCGAAACCGGGGAAGACGGCAAGGCAGGAGGCCGCGATGAGCGCGGCGATGGCCCCGAGCTTTGCCAGGGGCGGGATCGCATTCCAGTTGAAGGCGAAGAAATAGACGATGCCGGACAGCACCAGCGCCGCGCCCACGGTGCCGATGAGCCGCCCGGCCCACAGGCCCCAGCGGCGCGGCGGCTCGATCAAGGCGAGGGCCTCGTCCCGGGCTGCATCGGAGATGAGCCCCCGGGCGGCCAGCCGGTCCACGCCATGGCGATCCACCCGGATCCCTGCGAGCGCCATCGGCCCGGCGCCCCTGTCCTCGTTCATCCGCATGTCCCGTCTTGCCGCCCCCATCATCTCGGTTAACCTCGCGCCAAAATCCAGCGAGGTCGACCATGATCCGAGCCGCCTGCGCCGCCTTCCTGCTTGTCGGTGCTGCGGTGCCGGCAGCAGCATTGGACTGCCCGCTGGACCAGGCCGTCTATACGCCTCTCGACGCGGATGACGACTGGAGCGCGCCAGACGGCGTCGCCAACAGCTGGGAGATCACGCACCCGCGCAAGGACGGCGCGTCCTCCGATCGGCCCTGGGTGATTCGCCTCACCGAGAACCGGCAGAAGCTGACCGCGGTGTTCGGCATCGCCGATCCGCCCGGCTTCAGCGCCACGCATGTCTTCATGCTGGTACCGCCGGGCAGTCCGGAGAGCGGCAAGGATGGCAACAAGGATGGCAAGAAGCGCAAGGGTTTCGACGCGACGACGGCGCCGTCCGCGCTCCTCTATTATTTCGGCGACGACCTGAAGCGGGTCGATCCGCCGGGCGAGGGCATGCCGAAGGCCCCGCCGCTGCTCCAGCTTCCCGGCCTGTCGAAGGCGTTCTGGAACTGGAAGCGCGACGGGCGGCGCTTCGTGCCGCCGGACGGTCTCTGGAAGCTCACCGGCTGCCGGGACTGACCCGTTCGCGCGACCTGAAATCACGGGCTTTTCCAGCCTCTTCCGGACCGTAAGGCCGCAGCCTATAGTTGGGCAAAAGAGGGGGGACGGACTGGCCATGTGCGGTTCGCTGACAAGTCGAGGCGCCGTTTGATCGTGCGCGTGCTGGCGAAGGGGGCGCCCAACCGGCGCGGGAGGGGCGCGTTCGCCTGTCTCCTGGTCCTTGCCGCCGGGCTTGTGCTGCCGAACCTTGCCTTTGCGCGCAACCTCGCCCTGCTGGTGGGCGTCGCCGATTACGACGAGCCGAAGATCCGCGCCCTCGCCGGGCCGCGCAACGACGTGATCCTGCTGTGGCGGTATCTCACCCGCCATGCATTCGATGCCGCCGACATCGAGGTTCTGGCCGAAGGGCTGCCCGAGGCGGCCGACACACCGCGCCCCCGTGCCGCGCCGGTGCGGGCCGCCATACTGGAAGGGCTCGCCCGCCTCGCCGACCGGGCCGGACCCGGCGACTTCGTGCTTTTCCACTTCTCCGGTCACGGCACCACCCAGCCGGAAGTCGCCACCGACGGTGCCCAGCCCGAGGCAGGAGGCCTTGACCAGGTTCTGTTGCCCAAGGATTCCGGCCTCTACGATCCGGTGGCGAAGACCATCCGAAACGCCATCATCGACAACGAGCTTGGCGCCGCGCTCGACCGCATCCGCGCCAAGGGCGCCACGGTATGGGTCGTGGTCGATGCCTGCCATGCCGGAACGGTCACGCGCTCGGCCGAAGCCACGCGAGGCGTCGATTCCACGATGCTCGGGGTGCCGCCCGCAGGGCCGGAGAAGTCATCGGAAGCCATCCGGGGGCTTGCGCCCCTGCTACCGCCGGCCCAAGCGCCCGAGCGTAACGGTACGCTGCGCGTACTCGACGGCTCGTCCCCCGGCGGCACGGGTTCCCTGATCGCCTTCTTCGCGGTCGATTCCTGGACCCCGGCCATCGAGCGGGCCTATCCGGCACCGGCGGAAGGACTCGCCGGCAAAGCGCTCGCCGGCGACGGCCCGCAGGCCACATTCGGCGTGTTCACCTGGCATTTGCTGCGCGCCCTCGAAACCGGACGGGCGCGCAGCTTCCGCGACCTCGCCCGCATGGTCTCCCTCGACATCGCAGCCGCGGCGCGCGTTGCCCACGCCCCCCTGCCTGTCTTCGAGGGCGACCTCGGCCGCGGCTTGCTCGGCGCCCAGCCGGGAGAGGTTCCACGCTTCGCCGCGCGACGCGACGGAACCGATCTGGTGATCGAGGCCGGTGCCCTGCAGGGTTTCGACGAAGGCTCGGAAATCGCCCTCTTCGACGGCCCACTGCCGGACGCGCGCCGGCTCGGCATGGTTCGGCTCGCGACCACCACAGCCAGTGAGAGCCGGGCGGCGGTGGCCGACCTTCCGGAGCCAGCAGGCCGGACTGGGTCCGGCGCCGACATCTGGGCACAGATGGAGCGCCCCGGCGTCGCCTTCCGCTTCCGTGTGGCGGGCATCGACCATCCTGACGTTGCAGGCGTGATCGACCTCGCCTTCCGGCCCCGCGAGGGCGTACCGGCAATCGGCGTCGAGCTGGTCGCGCCGGGCCAGCCCGCAGACCTGCGCCTGCACCTTGCCGATGGGCGGATCTGGCTGGTCCCGGAAGGCAGCCTGCTGGTGCGCGATCCGCAGGCCTACGGCCGCAGCGTCTCGATCCCGGTCGCGACCCCGGCCGAGCTGCTGGCTCCGCAGCTCCGTAACGCCGTGTGGGCCTATGCACGCACCGCCAATCTCGTGCGCATCGCCAGCGTCGCCGAAATGGGAGCGGCCGGCGGAGCGGGGGACATCGACATCAGTCTCGACCGGATCCGGGAGACCGATCCCGAGCGTCTCGCCGATCCGCGACGCGGTTGCGGTCAGGTCTCGCGGGCCTCTCCCCCGCTGCCGGTGGACAGTGGCACAGCGGCGGCCGTCGCCCATTGCGATACGGTGCGCCTGACCATCGCCAACCGCTCCGAACACGATGTGGATCTCGGCATCTTCTTCCTCGATCCGCTGGCGGGCATCGACGTACCCGTGCGTGACTGGCGTCAGAACGGCTGCATCGCAACGCTGCCGGCAAAGGCCTCGGGCCCGATGGTACTGCGCACGACCTTGCGCACCTGGGGCAAGAACGGGCCGTCGCAGATCGGCCTGCACCGCATCCTCGTCTTTGTCCTGCCCCGTACCGGCGGCATCCCGCCTTCGCTTTGCCATCTGCTGCAGCGCGATGTCGAAGCAGCGGCGGCCGGCGCCGCAGCGATGCGCGGCGGCACCAGCCACCGCCGCTTCGTCGATCTGCTGGGACGGGCGGCCCTGGTCGATGCCAGCCTGCGTGCCGCCAACCCGTTCGAGGAGGAGGCGGGAGAAGCAGGCTCCGTGGTCGTGCGGCAGTTCACGCTCGACCTGCTCCCGCCGGAGGCGAGCCGCTGATGCGCCGGGCCGGCCGCCTCGCCCTGCTTGCGTTGGGCGTACTCTGCATTCTCCTGTCGCGCGCGGCGCCCGGAACGGCACAGGAGCCCTTACCGCCCCCGGCGCAATTGCGCGACGAAGCCTTCCGGTCGGCGCAGAGCGCCATGCTGACCTCGGCCAGCATGGCGCTGGCGCAGCTCGGGGTGCGCTTCGCCGCCGGTTCGGACGACCTGGCTCGTCTCGTGCGCCAGCGCCAGGATCTCGTCGCCGCCTGGAAGAGTGCCGACCGGGCGCTCGTGCAGGCCCTCGGAGCCGTGGGCACGGGCAACGAACCGGTGGTGGAGGCGCGCCGCGCGGAGGTCGATGTCCTCCAGGCACGCATCGGCGAAAGTAACCGCGACATGGTCGCGCGCTTCCCAGCCTATGCCGAACTCTCGCAGCCCCAGCCCGTGCCGATCGCGGCGGTGCAGGCCCTGCTGCGGGATGACGAGGCGCTGGTGCTGGTCTTTGTCGCCACCCGCGAAACCTTCGTCTGGGCGGTGACGCGCGATGCCGCGGACTGGCATCGCGTGCCTGTCGAGCGCGAAGCGCTGATCACGCAGGTGAAATCCCTGCGCGCCGGGCTCGATCCGGGCGCGGTCGCGGTGATGCGCTCGGCGCTGCGCGACTTCGGCGACACCGATGTCGAGGGCGCCGATACCGGCTTGCGCGTGAGCTTCAGCCGCGCCACCGCCCATGACCTCTTCCGGCGGATGCTGGCGCCGCTCGACGGATTGCTGGCGGATCGCGCGCGCATATTCGTCGTCGCCGAGCGACCGTTCGATTCGCTGCCCTTCGCCCTTCTGGTGACCGAGCAGCCCACGGGGGACGATATCGACCCCTCCGCGCTGCGCGACACATCCTGGTTGATCAAGCGGCAGGGCATCGTGACGCTACCCTCGGTGTCGAGCCTCAAGTCGCTGCGGGCGGCCGCCGCTGCCGCGCCCGCCCCGTTGCCGTTCCGCGGGTATGGCGCCCCGCAGCTCGGCGGCCGCCGCTCTCCGGCCCAGGTGGCAAGCAATGCCGCGGACACCGCAGGCACGCTGCTGCGCGGCGGCAAGGTCAATCTGGAGACCGTGCGCAGCCTCGCGCCGCTGCCGCAGACCGAGGGGGAATTGCGCCGGCTGGCCGACACGCTGGGCGCCGGGCCGGACTCGGTGCGGACCGGCGCCGCCGCCACCAAGAGCGCGGTCCAGGCGACCGACCTCTCGCTTTATCGCGTGCTCGCCTTCGCCACCCACGGCCTGCTGGCGGGCGATATCCCCGGCCTGTCGGAACCCGCCCTGGTCTTCACCCCGCCGGATGCCGACGGCCCGGACGACGGCCTGCTCACCGCCTCCGAAGCGGCACGGCTGAACCTGGCGGCCGACTGGGTGATCCTGTCCGCCTGCAACACCGCCGGCGGCGACGGCACGCCGGGCGCGGACGGCCTGTCGGGCCTTGCCCGTGCATTCTTCTATGCCGGAGCACGCACCTTGCTGGTCTCGCACTGGCCGGTGCGGGACGATGCGGCCGCGCGGCTGACCACCGGAACCCTGGCGGCACTGCGCTCCGAACCCGCCCTGTCCAAGGCGGAAGCCTTTCGCCGCGCGACACTCGCGCTGATCGCCGATCCCTCGGACCCGACACTGGCGCATCCGGCGATCTGGGCGCCCTTCGTCATGGTGGGGGAGGGACGGTGAAGCAGCTGATCGCGATCGGCCTGGCCATCCTTATAGGCATGCTGGCATGCGTCGCTCCGGGACAGGCGCAGACCAGCGGCGCGCCGACCCCATCGGCCGCCATCGAGGCCGCCGACACGGCCCGGCGCAAGTCGGATTTCCTCGACCGGCTGAACACCGTCTACCGGCTGCTGGAGAACGACAAGGCCCGGGAGGCCATGGCCATGCTCCTCCCGGTGCGCGATGCCCTGGAGGACGAGGGCGATCCGGAACTGCTGCTGACGGCTTACGATCTGTTGGGATATGCCGGCCAAGGGCTGAAGGATCGCGCTGCGGAGATCCGGGGAAATGCCCAGTCAGTCATCTTGAACTACCTCATCGCGCCTTTGAATAATCCCGATACCGTCGTCGCCGAACTTGCGCTCGCGGAAACTTATCGCCGCCACGAGGTTCGGGAGGGGCAGTATTACACGCTGATGAATGCCCTGGCGGCGGTGGAAGCCGCACGCCGATCCGGCCCGCTTCCCGATGACATGGAGAAGTTGGAGGCCATGGCTACCGCCCTGATGGGCCAGCGATTGTGGACCGACGACCGCCCCGAGCTCGCGCTTCTCTTTTTCCGTCGCGCCCAGGTGCTGGCGCGCCAGGGGCGCATCGACCCCGAGAACACCGGAAAGCTCGATGCGGTCATCCACGAGGCCGAGCAGCGGGTGGCATCACTGGCGGACACGCAGCTCCCGGGGCCGGAAAACTGCGTGGGAAGCGCCGGGCTGGACAAGGCTGGCATGGCGGCATGCCGGCATGCCGCGGACCGCGCCGCCGCGTTCGGTGATGCCGTCGGGGCCGACAAGATTCTCTCGAATCTCCTGAGCGACGTGCCCATGGGTTCGCTGCGCGCGGAGCGCTACGAGGCTGCGCGGGATCTCCTGGTGCTGCGGCAGCTGAACCGCGGCGCCCAAGATCCCGACCTGCTGCCGAGTGCCGATCTTGTTGCCAACTATCTCGCCAGCAAGGGGGAAGTGACGTTCGCCGCGCTGATTGGAGCGCGCGTCGCACGGACTGCGGTCGACCACGGCAGCTATGACCTGCGCATCGCGCAGATGTGCGGCCACATCGCCCGGCGGGCCTCCCGAAATGGCTCGGAGGAGCTGGCGCGCCGCATGCTGGCCCTGCAGCGCGAGGTCACGCTGATTGGCATTTCCGAAGCGGACGAGCCCCTCGCTGCCGCCTCACCCGAACAGCTGGAGCGGCGGCTGGCCGCCGCGCTCATTCGGCTGGAAAGCGCGCAGATCGCCTCGGCGGCCAACCATCCGCGCCTCGCCTTGGCCGAATGGGGCGAGGTCGACCGCCAGGTCGCGGCGATCGACCTCGCTGATTTCGAACGGATCGAGCGCCTCACCGTATTCAGCTACGCGGGCGGGACGGAATATGTGTTCCCGTCCTATGCCGCGGCCGTGGAGTTCATGGGACGATTGGCGCGCCGGCTGCCCGTCGAGGATCCCCGCCACGATGAGGCGCGCGTCGCCTGGATCGGCGCTGTGGATGCATGGTGGGGCGACAGCGCACGCGCCGGCGCGATGACGGATGAAGCGATCCGCGATATCCGCGCCGCGCCGGAGGGACGATCGGCGGCGCTGGTCTCCTTGTTGAAGATACGCGCCTCGCTGGTCGAGGTATCGAACCCGGCGCTGAGCGCGCGTTACACAAGGGAAGCCTACGAAATCGTCGCAGGCCAACCCGGCCACGAAACGGAGCGCATCGAACTGCTGCTCGACATGGCCAGCGACCAGACCGACAAGGGGCTGGCGCTGGCGCTCATAGGCGAAGCGCAGAAGCTGCGCGAGGGAACCAAAGACGTCAGCCTGCCGACGCAGGTACGGCTCGACCTGAAACGCTCGTTCCAGGCGTTCGACGACGGCGACAGGGCGTTGGCCCTTCGATTGGGCGAGGGTGCCGTCGCCAGCCTCGTCGCGGCCGGCAAGAAGGACAATTGGGCCATCGTCGAGCCGGCCAGGAACCTGGCGGGGCTCTATGCCGCCCTCGGACGCATGGACGATGCCCGCAAGACTTATGAAACCTATGTTTTTCCGCTCAGCGATGCGGTCCTGGTCGGCGAGGAGAGCGCCATTTCCGATCAGCTCGGGCTGGCCAATCTCGAATCCTATTACGCGCCTGACGACAGGACCATCCGGACCCTGTCGACGCTGCTCGATCGCGCACAACGCCGGGTGAAGGCCGATCGCGAGCTGGGCCAGCGTATCCTGCGCGCGCAAGCGTTCGCCTATCACGGTCTGGGCGACGGAGCGAAGGCCCGCGAGGCCGCCCTTGAGGCGCTGCGAACCGCTCGCCCGCCGGCGACCGACACGACAAGTGCACGCGAGGATCGCAAGCTGCTCGAGACCCTCGTGGGGGCCGACTGGTTGGGCAGCCGGACGGCGGAAATGCCGTAATGGTGCCGTTTGACCTTCCGTAAATATCTGACATTCTCGCGACAACGCGAGTTGGGGGAAAAAGAATGAGACCTGCCTTCATCATCGTGGCTAGCGCAGGCTGAAAAGCCCTTGGCGACGCCGCCGCAAACGGCCGCACCATCCTCATTTCACAAGGTGACACTGCAAAGCCGCGCGGGCGCGCGCCCCGGCGCATTGTCCCGGAAAGTCCCTCCGTCGTCACAGAGTGCCACCCATGATGCTCACGTTGCTTCGACCGCTCGTCCGCACGCCGACACTCCCGTTCTTTGCGCTCGCAGCTTGCCTCTCCGGCGGCTCGCTCGCCGCTCAGGCCCAGGCTCCAGCCCCGGCTTCAAGTCAAGCAGGCAGCGCTCCGGGTGACGAGCTGCACCTTCAGCAAGCTCCGGCCACGGCGGGTGCACGCCCCGCCACGCTGCCGGCTGCGGACGAGGCCGGCGCCGCCGACCTGCCTGCGGGACACCCGGCACGAACGCCCCAGAATGGGCGTGCGCTGCCCTATACCGCCGCCGGCATCGCGCTCAAGAAGGGCGGGATCCTCAAGACAGGCGCCAACGAAAAGATCGTCGGCGGACAGCAGGCTGCGCCGGGCAGCTATCCGTTCCAGGCCGGGATCGTCCGCGTTATCAACACCAACGGGAAGGTCACGAGTTTCGCGCCCATGTGCGGGGGAACCGTTCTGACCTCGCGCTGGATCCTGTCGGCGGCGCATTGTTTCGTCGAGGGTGAGGGCGGCAAGGTCGACGGACTGCGCAGCACCAAGAACCTGTTCGTCCACGTGGGCAACACCAGCCTCCTCGCCGAGGACGACGAGCGTGACTGGATTCCGATCAAGCGCATCATTCCGCATCCGAAATATGTGACCGGCACCAACGTCAACGACATCGCCCTGGTCGAGCTCGAGCGCGCCCCCCGGCGCAATGTCAAAGTGGAGCAGGTCACGGTGGTCACGCAGGACACCGAACCCACAGAGCTTCCGAGCGAGGCCAAGCTGCACATCATCGGCTGGGGCACGACCTCCGAGGGCGGCAGCCCGTCGCCCAACTTGATGGAATCCACGCTCAATGCCGTGGATCGCAACAAGTGCAACCGCGTGCTCACCTCGGCGCTGGTGAACTCGCCGGACGCGCGCAGGGCCATCGAAGATCTCAGCTACGTGTTCAACCTGTCGCCTGCGGGGCGCAAGGCGCTCGAGCAGCAGCTCCCTCAGATCGGCGGCGTGGTGACGCCGCAGATGTTCTGCGCGGGCGCGGCCGTGGACGGGGTGGATACGTGCCAGGGCGATTCAGGTGGCCCGATCCTCAGCCGGAAGGCTGACGGCTCCTATGTCCAGGTTGGCATCGTCAGCTTCGGCATCGGCTGCGGCCATGCCGAACTGCCCGGCGTCTATACCCGGCTTGCCCTCTATACGGACTGGATGAAGAAGACCATCGCCACGCCTCCGGCCCCGCCGACACCGGCACCTGCAACGCCGGCCAAGCCGCAGAAGCGCCCCTGAGCGGGTTCGCCCTGAGCTTCAGGGCTTCACGGGCTGGCTGATGGGCCAGAAGACGAGTGACAGGCTGGCGCTTTCGAGTGGCAGCCTGCCGCCCCGCGTCGAACCTTCGATCAGGTCATCCAGGCCGCCCGTCTCGTCGCCGCGGCTGGCCTGACCACTCGCATCGTTGAACCCCGTCAGGGCACACAGCGCGGGCAGGTCCGTTTCGCCTTCGACGAAGGGAACGCCCATGACGAAGACCCCGTTGGTGGTGGTCGGCGCACGCCCGGCGATGATGGCCCGGGGGTGATAGGGCACCTCGAACACCAGCCGCCTGCCGGGCTCCATCCGGTCCGAGACGGTGAGCCCGATGGGGCAGGTGGGACGACGCGCGATCATGTTCCACCCGTCGTCGAGGAAGAAGATCGCCGCCAGGAACGGGCGCGTGCTCCTGTTTTCGACCGATATCTGCACCTTGTCGCAGAGCTTGACGAGGGCGTCCTCGCCGACCGCCGTCGCGGTCCCCTTGAACGCGCATTGCCGCGTCGCCGGATCCAACCCGAAGCGTTGGACATCGACTGATACGTCGAGGCCACCATTGGTGCTGGTGGCCGAGGCCAGGGCCTGGAGCCGCGAGAGCTGGCGAGCGCGCAGCACGGCGCGGGCAATGGCGGCGGCGGCCGTGTCCGGGTTCGCATCGGGCGGGATAACCGCCGGCGGCCCGGCCTCCACCGCAAGAGGGTCGAGGCCGTCCGGCATGAAGCGGAACCCGTCCGCTGTCATCCAGGCCACCAGGGTGGGGGCAGCGTCGTCGAACCGCGCGCGGTCCTTCAATGGACCTGCTAGCGCGGCTTCGAGCCCCTTGCCCAGGCGCGCCTCAGCTGCCGCGTCGGGCGCGCCGGCACCGGGCCACGGGCGAGGGTGAGAGATGCTGAACGCCGCCGGCGGCGCTGGTCGCGCCAGGCGTGCGTAAGCGGCCTGCTTGAGGATAGGGGAGGTTGCCACCGTCGGACAGCGCGTGGTCGTGGGCAAGCAACCCGGCTTGACCGCCGCGAGCCTCGCGCGGGTCGCCTCCACGTCCTCCACCATCGCGTAGCCGGTGGGCTTTTCGGCGGCAGGCGCCGCGCTGTCGTAGAGCGCCACAACGGCACCGGCCTCCACCCCCTCGATCTGCCCGGCGTGGAGCACGCCCGCGCTCACGCGCCAGGTCGTGCCGGCGGCGGCAACGGCCGTGCCCGGCACCGCCCCATCCATGCCGTCCCCCTCGAAGCTCGGTGTCTGCCTGGCCTGGAAGGCGGCATCGGCGCGCAAGACACGGCCGGTTTCGACGATCAGCTGGCGATAGGTGAGTGACGGAGCACGCTTGAGCACGTCGGTCAGGGCCGTGGTGAAAATCGAGCCCCAGACGCGCTTGTCCATCGGCGCCCCTGGCGGAAGCGCCACCTCCCGTGCCGTCTCGTTCGGCTGAGAGGCATAGAACGCCGTCAACCTGCCGGAGCCGGGCGGCAGGGCCGGCGCCATGTCGGTGAGCACGCTTGCCTTCTCGGGCGCCATGGCCGTGGAGGCCGCAAGGCCGATGTCCTCCAGCTCGATCTTCTTGTCGTGGACGCCTTCGCCGATCGCCCGGGAGGCCGACCCGGAGAAACAGCTGTCGAGAATGAACCAGACATCGGCTCCTCGGGTGCGGATGGCATCGAGGCGTTCTCCGAAATCCGGCCCGGCAATGACGTTGCCGAACCGGTTGCGCGGTCCCTCCTCCCCGGGGGGCGATGCATCCCGGGGGAGGAACACCTGGTCGAGGCCGTCCACCTTGAGGCTGGTGCGCGAAGGCTGGCGGGTGCCATGGCCGGAGGCATAGAAGATGACGAGGTCGCCCTTCTCCGCCTCCCGCGCGAGGCGTTCCATGCCATCGAGGATGGCCGCGCGCGTCGGGGAGCCGGCCGTGCCCTCAACGCCATCGGCCAGCACGACGAGGTCCGCTTCCGCGATGCCACGGGATTTCAGCGCGCCTTGCATGCGGCGCACATCATTGGCCGGCGCCTTCAGCTGCTTCTCTGCGGCAAAGCCCGGATACTCGGAAACGCCGACCAGCAGGGCGCGCGTTTTGGCGGTCGCCGCGGGGGACGCGACGGCACAGCCGAGGGCAGCGAGCGTGACCAGCAGGACGTGGCGCACGCTCATCGGGAAGGCCTCTTGCCTTCGGCGAGACGGAGCAGCAACTCCTCGGCGGCTCCATAGTTTCCGGCTTCGGCGGCTATGGCGGCGGCGTGCAGATCCCATTCCGCGGGCTTGCGGTCGAGCAGCCAGAGCGCAGTCGCCACCTGGCCGAAGGCCGGCGTCGGCGCGCCTTCGCTGATCCATGCCGGGACGGCGGGCGGCGTCGGGTCTGCGAGGAGGTCGACTTGGACCTGCGCGCCCGCTGCATCGCTGACCGCCAGCACCAGGGGACCGGATGCCTCTCGTGGGAGCCCCACGAACACCGAGCGCCCGGTTGCGCTCGTGGCAGCCAGCACCCCGCCGCCGGCACGGTCGCGGATCTCGACGGTGTAGGGTTTAACGCCGCCCTGCCAGCCGATCCACAGTCGTGTCCCGGGCACCACGCGCTGGGGAACAGTGCGACCGATCTGCAACCGCAGGGCGTCGTCGTTGCGCCCGATGAGATTGACGGTACGCGCCTCCGGACGCCCCCGGAACAGCTCTCCGATCATGGCCGCGAATGCGCTGAAGCGCCCACCGGCCGGAAGCTCGCCCTTGATGGGGTGCGGCGAGTGGACTGCGTCCACGCGCATATGGTGATCATTCACCGTCTCGATGGTCACCGCCGCGTTTGCTTCGCGCACCACCAGCTGGTCGCCGTCGAACAGGGCGCCACCGATCTGGACGGAGACTTCCTGCCCCTCGCGCAGGACATAGGCCGCCGTATCGGGATCGGCGTCCGGGATTTCCATCCCGACGACGTAACCGGCCGGCATGCGCGTGGCGGCGTCCCCGGCGTGCGCCATGAGGTTCGCAGCGCATGCCGTTACCAAGGTCATGATCAGCACGCCATGGCGCCATCCGGCAAGCAGCATCGGAACCCTCCTCACGCGACATCCCCCGTGCCTTGCGCCGGCCGCGGCTTTTCCGGCTTCAGCAGCGCCCGCCATCCGCGCACACGCCAATCCTTGCCAGTCGTGTAAAGGCCTTCAAGGGTCGACAAGAAGGCAACCATGCCGAGGGCGGCCAGCACGATGTCGCCGGCAGTGGAGGGGGCGAAGATGCGGCCGAGCGCCATCAGCGAGCCCAGCACCGCGACAGCGACGACCACGCTGGCTGCGAGCGCCCGCAGCCGCGACGTGATCGCCATGAGGGCGCCGAACAGCGCCAGAGCGATCAGCGTCGCGCCGGCCGCGCCGAGAGGCTGCCCCGAAAGCACGGCTGGAGCCGTGGCGACGGCATTGGCGACGATCAGCGCCCCGGGAAGGAAGCCGATCGGCGTGAGATGCCCGTCCATGCTTTCGGCATGGCTGGCGCCGATGATGACGAAGCGGTCGCGCAAGAGATCATCCGCCACCGCGCGCGCCGCGACCACCGTCCCGGTCGAGGTCATCAGCGCGCGCGCTGAAACGCGGCGGAACAGAAGCACGTTCCTGCCGTCGCGCCTGATGAATTGCGGGGCGGCCAGATCGGGGCCGTCGGCGATCAGGAACGGAATGGCCGCCCGTTGGTCGGGATTGCGCGGCCAGGGCGGGGCCGCCGGGGCAGTGGCCGCGCCCGGACCACAGATCGCCTGGGTGCGGGCTGCCAGAAAGGCCTGGATATCAGACAGGGGTCGCGGATGTGCGCTTGCCACCGCGGCAGCGAAGAGCTGCGGCGACGGAAGGGTCCGCCCGCCATCCGGCTTGCAGAACGTCTGGCTCAACTCCCATCGCCGGACAACGCGATCCTCGTCGATGCGGCTGATGCTCGTCGCCCAGAGGATGTTGGCATGCGCGCGCACCGCGGCATCGAGGATGGAGGGCTGTTCCGCGAGGGCTTCCTCGCCGCTGCCGGCCTGATCCACCGGCCCCAGCCGGCGTGCGAGCGCGAGCGGCGGCGCATTCCCCGGATAGGCCGAGACGAAGGCGAGCAGGGCCTGATCGCCCGCCGGCGATCCCTGCTGCGACGTGTCCATGTCGAGGAAGATGCCGCTCGCCCGTTTGGCCGCGGCCAGCGACAGCAGGCCTGCGACCAGATCGCGGGGCGCGCGCTGGGGATGTCCGAGCAACGCCATCGTCGCGGCATCGATGTCGATCAGCGTCACCGGAATGGCATCGCGGGTGGTGCCGGACAAAACGGCCGACCAGCGCACAATTCTGTCCTTCTCGCCGAGATTCGCGCTGAACCCGGCAATCTGGTCAGCCACGCCGAAAAACGAAAGGAAGCCGATGACACTGGAAATAATCGCCGGCTTGGCGAGCAAGCCGATCCACCGGGACGGACTTTTCACGAAAGGATCGACCTCGGCATGGACGCCACCACAGGGCCCGGCCATCAGGCAGTTAGTGGACGGCAATCTTTGGAAAATACAGCTGCAGCGGCGCCTTGAAAAGAGGCTGTCGGGCCGGGGTATTACCTCTCGGTCGACAGGTCCGAAGGCCGTAGGCCGACGGCCATTCAAGACCATATGAATATGTCCGGAACACCGTTCGGGACTTTTTCGGGACTTTATGTCCCGAACAGCGCATTTGGGCTCCGAATAGTGCCGGTTTGTTCGCTGAGACGGCTTGGCATACATGCCACTCCGACTCCCATAACATATTGATAATACATAGTTTTTGGCGGAAGGGGTGGGATTCGAACCCACGGTGGGCTTCCACCCACGGCGGTTTTCAAGACCGCTGCCTTAAACCACTCGGCCACCCTTCCGAAGATGCATCCGGGGCATCCATGCCCGGTCCCGAGTCCGGCTGAAGCCTTCATCTAGCCCAGCCGCCGGCACCCGTCGAGGCCTCCCCGAAAGATGCATTCGATTAACCATGGCCGCGGCTTCGCCCCATTTTCGCCGTCATTAGCCATGCTTTTGGCGGAGAATGCGGTTGTCCGGCTCAAGGATGGCGCGCGCCTTGAAGACATCCCGGCCGGGTTTCGGCGCAAGCAGGAGACCCAGGCATCGATGAAGAGGGGACCGTCGTTGCACTTCCTTCCGCGAATTCCGGCTGCGTTGCATCCGTCCTGTCCGCCACCGGCGGGCACGGCAACAGCGGCAAGGGCCGGGAGCGGTGCGGGGGCGAAGCTGGCGGCGGCGCTGGTTGGGTGCCTTGCCATCGCGGGCTGCGGCTCGGTTGAAACCCTCGGCAGCAAGATCGACCCGCTCTACGGCGTCTCGGCCAGCCCCCGCGTGGTGGCTGAG
Organism: Xanthobacter oligotrophicus; assembly: GCF_008364685.1. GTDB lineage: Bacteria > Pseudomonadota > Alphaproteobacteria > Rhizobiales > Xanthobacteraceae > Xanthobacter > Xanthobacter oligotrophicus. The sequence goes on along the minus strand of NZ_VTTL01000010.1, from coordinate 242,398 downwards.
GGCGATCCGGTGCCGCGGGGCGGCGGCGGCTACAAGGTGGGCAAGCCCTATACGGTGGCCGGGCGCACCTATGTGCCGGCGGAAAACCCCAATTACACCGCCGAGGGCCTCGCCTCCTGGTACGGCAAGGATTTCCATGGGCGAAAGACCGCCAATGGCGAGATCTTCGACATGGGCTCCATCTCGGCGGCCCACAAGACGCTGCCCATGCCGTCCTACGTGCGCGTCACCAATCTCGCCAACAAGCGCTCCATCATCGTGCGGGTGAACAATCGCGGGCCCTATGTGGGCGACCGGCTGATCGACGTGTCCTATCGCGCCGCCGACATGCTCGGCTTCGCCAAGTTCGGCGTGGCCCGGGTGCGGGTGGACTACATGGGCCGCGCGCCCATCGACGAGGACGACGACGTCAAGCTGGCCTCCACCCTGCGCACGGACGGCACCTTCGCCGACCTGAAGGGCACCTCGCCGGTCATGGTGGCGTCCGCCCGGCCCTTCGTGCCGGAAGTGCCGTCGGTTCGCGCAGTTCCAGCCTCCACCCCGCCCAGCGCCGAGGCGCCGGTGCCGCCGTCGCGGCCCTATGACCTCGGCACGTCCGGAAGCCCGGCTTCCAACGCGGGCTCGGTGGCTGTGGCCAGCGCCTCGGGCTGGTCCTCCGGCCCGGCCCCGGTCAGCGGCCTGGGCTTTGCCGGCGTGCCCGCCGAAAGCGCGCGCTGAGCCGCATTTTCCTGCCCCAGTGCGCGGCGGGGCTTTACCCGTCTCCCGACCTTGGATGATGATCGCGGCGCACCGCCGGCGGCGCGGGCGAGTCTCGTCCGACGAGTCTTGTTTGCGGCGGCCTTGGCCGGTCCGGGATAGCCAGGTGGATCAACATGCTACCGAAGCTGCGCTTCGCCGTTCTTTTCGCGGCCCTCGCCTCGCTTGCGGGCGCTGCGAGCGCGCGGGCGGCTGACGGCTTTCAGACCCAGGCTCCCTCTGCCATCCTGGTGGACTACGAGACCGGAACCATCCTGTTCGAGAAGGATGCCGACCGCCGCATCGCTCCCGGCACCCTCGCCAAGGTGATGACCGCGGACGTGGTGTTCTCCCAGCTCAAGGCCGGCAAGATCGCCCTCGACACGCCGTTCACCGTGAGCGTCAACGCCTGGCGCCGCGGCGGCGGCCCCTCGGGCGGGGCGGCCATGTTCGCCGAGGTGAACAAGCCGGCCCCCGTGGGCGAGCTTCTCGCCGGCATGTTGGTGGTCTCGGGAAATGACGCGGCCATCGCTCTGGCCGAGGGTGTCGGTGGCACCGAGACCGAGTTTTCCCAGCAGATGACCGAACGGGCCAAGGCCATCGGCATGGCCAATTCCGACTTCCGCAATGCCACGGGCTTCGCCGATCCGGGCCAGTTCTCCACCGCCCGCGACCTGTCCGTGCTGGCCCAGCACATCACCCGCACCTATCCCGACTATTATCCGGTGTTCGCGCGGCCCAACATCGAGTGGAGCCGCATCAAGCAGCGCAACCGCAACGTGCTGCTGGATGCGGGCATCGGCGCCGACGGGCTCCAGATCGGCTGGGTGAAGGATGTGGGCTACCATGCCCTCGGCTCGGCGGTGCAGAACGGCCAGCGGCTCATCGTGGTGGTGCTGGCGGCCAAGACCGAGAAGGAGCGGCTCGAGGAGACCAAGAAGCTGGTGGAATGGGGCTTCCAGTCGTTCCGCCAGCGGGTGATCTTCGCCGCCGACCAGGAGGTGGCTCGCGCCCAGGTGTTCGGCGGAGCCGCCGGCAGCGTCGGCCTGGTGGGAGGACGGCCGGTGACCGTGCTGACCCCGCGCGCCGGCAATGAGCGCATCACCGCCCGCGTGGTCTATAACGGGCCGTTGCTGGCGCCGGTGACCAAGGGCACGCAGGTGGGCCGGCTGGAAGTCACCCGCGGCCAGACCAAGGTGCTGGAAATGCCGCTTTATACGCAGGAGGACGTGCCGGTGGGTTCGCTGACGGATCGCGCCCTCGACGGCGGGCTGACGCTGATGGGCGACAGCGTGCGCGACCTCGCCAAGCGCGCGCTGGCGAAGATTCACAAATGAGCAACGGACACTTCATCACGCTGGAAGGCGGGGAGGGGACCGGCAAGTCCACCCAGGCCCGCCGCCTCGCGGCGCATCTGCGCGCCCTCGGCCACCACGTGGTGGAGACCCGCGAGCCCGGCGGCTCGCCGGGGGCGGAGGCGGTGCGCCATGTGCTGCTCTCGGGGGCGGCCGAGCCGCTGGGGCCGGTGGCCGAGGCGCTGCTCTTCGCCGCCGCCCGGACAGACCATGTGCAAACGCTGATCCGCCCGGCCTTGGCGGCGGGCACCATCGTGATCTGCGACCGCTTCATCGATTCCACCCGGATCTACCAGGGCGCCGTGGGCCAGGTGGCGGCGCCTCTCCTCGACGCGTTGGAGGAGATGGCGACGGGCGGCACCCGGCCGGACCTCACCCTCATCCTGGACGTGCCGCCCGAAACCGGCCTTGCCCGCGCCGCCGCAAGGGGCAATGGCAGCCCGGACCGGTTCGAGAAGGAAGGCACGGCCTATCATGCGGCCGTGCGCGAAGCTTTCGTGGCCCGCGCGGCGGCGGCGCCGGGACGCTGCGTGCTGGTGGATGCCACGCCGGATCCGGACGCGGTGGCGGCGCAGATCGCCGGCATCGTCGCCGCCCGCCTTGGCCTTCACGCCGTGGCCGAGGCATCGTGATGGCGCCGGCCCTGAGCCCGATGAAACGCGTCCCAAAGAAACGCGCCCCATGAGCGATATCGTATCGGGCGACGTCCTGCCCGGCGCGCCACACCCGCGCGACCAGGCGCGGCTGTTCGGCCATGGCGTGGTGGAAGCCGACCTGATCGGCGATTTCCGTGCCGGCCGGCTGCCCCATGCCCTGCTCATCGGCGGGCCGGAGGGGATCGGTAAGGCGACGCTGGCCTATCGCCTCGCCCGCATGGTGCTGTCCGGCGGCCCGCAGGCCGGCAGCCACTCGCTGGATCTGCCGCCGGGCCATCCCGTGTTCCGGCAGGTGGCCTCGCAGAGCCATCCGGACCTTTTGGTGCTGCACCGTGTGCCCGAGGCGGGGGAGGAGAAGATCCCCACCGTCATTCCGGCCGAGATGGTGCGGCGGGTGCGCAGCTTCTTCAGCGCCACGGCGGCGGCGGGTGGCTGGCGCGTCTGCATCGTGGACGCGGTGGACGAACTCAACCCGTTCGGCGCCAACGCGCTGCTGAAGACCCTGGAGGAGCCGCCGCCCAAGGCGCTGTTCCTGCTCATCTCCCATGCGCCGGGCCGGGTGCTACCCACCATCCGCTCGCGCACCCGCCTGCTGCGGATGCGCCCGCTGGGCAATGCGGACGTGCTCGCCGCCCTCGATCATATCAAGGAGGAGATGGCGGACCTCGACGCCGCAACCTTGCCATCCGCCGCCGAGGCCAGCGGCGGCAGCGTGCGCCGGGCCATCGTGCTGGCGCGGGGGGAGGGGATGGAGGTGCGCTCCGCCACCCTGAAGGCGCTGGAGCAGCTGCCCCGGCCCCGCCCGGAAGACCTCCACGCGCTGGGCGCCCGCCTGCAAGGCGACCGCTCCGACGGGCTCGACCTCTTCATCGAGGCGGTGAGCGACTATGTGGCGGCCCGTGCGACGCAGGGTGAAGAGCCGCGCCATCGCCTTGTCCGCCTCGGCGAGGTATGGGAGAAGGTGCGGCGCAGCGCGCGCGAGGCGGATGTGTTCAATCTCGATCGCAAGGCGCTGGTGTTCCGTGTCTTTGCCGATCTCGCCGAAGCCGTGCGCTGAGAAGCCGCCGCGACGCGCGGGGCCGGAGCCCTTTTCCGAGCCAGCCTGTTCCGAGCGCCCGATGTCCGCGAAGCCCCCCTTCTACATCACCACCGCCATTGCCTACCCCAACGGCGTGCCCCACATGGGCCACGCCTATGAGGCGATCGCGACCGACTGCATCGCGCGCTTCAAGCGGCTCGACGGCTACGACGTGCGGTTCCTCACCGGCACGGACGAGCACGGCATCAAGATGCTCCAGACCGCCCAGAAGGCCGGGATCACCCCGCGCGAGCTGCTGGCGCGCAACGTGCCGCGCTTCGAGGCCATGGTGGAGGCGTTCAATCTCTCCATTGACGATTTCATCCGCACCACCCAGGAGCGGCACCACGCCTCCAGCCAGGCCATCTGGGAAAAGATGGCCGCCAACGGCGACATCTATAAATCCACCTATGCCGGCTGGTATTCGGTGCGCGACGAGGCCTATTACGCAGAAGACGAGACCCAGCTGAACGAGCAGGGCGTCCGCCTCGGCCCCCAGGGCACGCCGGTGGAGTGGGTGGAGGAGGAGAGCTATTTCTTCCGCCTCTCCGCCTATCAGGACCGGCTTCTGGCCTTTTATGCGGAAAACCCCGGCTTCATCATGCCGGAGGCCCGCCGCAACGAGGTGGTGAGCTTCGTGTCCGGCGGCCTCACGGACTTGTCCATCTCCCGCACCACCTTCGACTGGGGCATCCCGGTGCCCGGCGACGACAAGCACATCATGTATGTGTGGGTGGACGCGCTGACCAACTACATCACGGCGCTCGGCTATCCGGACACTGAGGCGGAGTTGTTCAAGCGTTTCTGGCCGGCGAACGTGCACGTGATCGGCAAGGACATCATCCGCTTCCACGCGGTCTACTGGCCGGCCTTCCTGTGGTCGGCGGGGCTGGAGGCGCCAAGGCGCGTGTTCGGCCACGGCTTCCTGTTCAACCGCGGGGAGAAGATGTCCAAGTCGGTGGGCAACGTGATCGACCCGTTCGATCTCGCCGCCACCTACGGCGTGGACGCCATCCGCTATTTCTTCCTGCGCGAGGTGTCGTTCGGCCAGGATGGTTCCTACAGCCACGAGGCCATTGTGGCGCGCATGAACGCGGACCTTGCCAACGACCTCGGCAACCTCGCCCAGCGTTCCCTCTCCATGATCGCCAAGAACCTCGACGGCGTGGTGCCGCAGCCCGGCCGACTCTCGCCGGAGGACGAGGCCATCCTCGCCCTGGCCGACGGCATGCTGGAAAAGAGCCGCGAGGCCATGGAGGGCCAGGCGATCCACCACTACCTCGCCGCAGTGTGGAATGTGGTGGCCGAGGCCAACCGCTATTTCGCCGCCCAGGCCCCGTGGGCCCTGCGCAAGACCGATCCCGCCCGCATGGCGACCGTGCTGTGGGTGACCGCCGAGCTGATCCGCGAAGTGGGCATCCTGGTGCAGCCGGTGATGCCCGAAAGCGCCGCCAAGCTGCTCGACCTCGTGGTGGTGCCGGCGGACGAGCGCGGCTTCGACCGGCTGGGCGCCGGCCACCGGCTGCCCGCCGGCCGCGTCCTGCCCGCGCCGGTGGGCGTGTTCCCGCGCTATGTGGAGCCGGAAACGGCCTCGTGAGCGCAAAACCGCGCGACGGGATAGATGGCGGACCCTAAAGTGTCCTATACGGGATTCTGATCATGCCGATGCGATCGGGATCCATTTCGCTCATGCACCCCATGGGCTTAACCAGATCCGGCATTTTCAACCCCAGGCGCGCCGCGTGCGCGCGACAGTGGAGGCAGCGGAAGCCGTGCGGATGACGGGCGCAAAAGGGATCTCGGCGGTGGCCCTCGTGCTGCTTCTCGCGGGCTGTGGCGGCGAACGGTACGACCGCGCCCCGCCGCAGGCATCCCTGGACCCCGTGCCCCCGATGATGCCCGCGGAGCAAGCCCCACTGCCGGAAGGCCCGGCGGTTCCGCGCATCGAGGTGCGGCTGCCGAACGCCGATGCGACCCTGGTGCGCGCGCGCATTTCCACCTCGCGCCGGGCGCGGCAGTACAACATCACCGTGGACCAGCCATCCCAGCTCGTCGCCGAGAAGCGCCTGTCGCCGGACGAGGCCATGAAGCGTACCAACGGCCAGAGCCAGGATGCGGCCTTCCGGCTCGACTACATCTTCAACACCTCCGGCGGCACCGTCACCGTCTCGCTCGAAGCCTCCATCGTCACCAATCCGGGACGGCCGGGCGAGGTGGTGCACCCCATCACCATGCCGGCCAGCGATGCCGACGCGCTCAAGCAGGAAATCTCGGCGTCCGGCTGAGGGGTTTCAGCGCGGCCGCTCGGTCCCCGAGAGACGCTCGACGAGGATGACTGTGGCGAGCGCCGCCACCGTCTTCACCACCGCACCGGGGATGAAGGGCAGGAAGCCTTTCTCCAGCGCCGCCGTCGGCCCCATCTTGGTGGCGAGCCAGCCGGCGCCGAGCACCATCAGCAACAGATGGCCCAGCGCCAGAACCCCGAAGAGGGGCAGGGGCTTCAGCCGCGCCCATGTCTCCTGCAGCCAGCCCACCAGCAGCGCGGTCAGCAGGAAGCCGACGATGAAGCCGCCCGACGGCCCGGTGAGCATGGCAAGGCCGCTGCGCCCGCCTGAAAACACCGGCAGGCCCATGAGCCCCGCAAACAGATAGATCGCCACGGTCAAGCCGCCGAACCGCCAGCCCATCAGCGCAGCGAGGGTGATCAGCACATAGCTCTGCAGCGTGATGGGCACCGGCTGGATGGGTATGGAGATCTGCGCGCTCCAGGCCAGCAGGGCGACGCCCACAACGAGCCCGGCTACCGCCCAGGCGGCGGAATAATCGGCGAGACGGGCGAGAGCGGGGCGGAAGGGAAGAACAGGCGATGGCATGTGCGAGACCCGTTGCGGCAACGCCCGCACAAAGGCCGAAGCGGCGCGCGCCGTCAACGCCGTCACCCCGGGGTATCAAGCCCGCGCGGCGCCTGAGCGAGGCCGCTCGCATGACCCGCGCCCACCTCGACGTAGCGGGGGGATGCGCTTATGTGATGGCGACCTTTCGAATGTGAAATGCCATGCTCGTCGACAGCCATTGCCATCTCGATTTTCCCGATTTCGCCGCCGAGCTGCCGGACGTGGTGGCCCGCGCCGGCGCGGCCGGGGTGTCCCATCTCGTCACCATCTCCACCCGGGTGCGGCGGTTTCCTGAGATCCTCGCCATCGCCGAACGGTTCGACCAGGTCTCCTGCTCGGTGGGCACACATCCCCACCAGGCGGCGGAAGAGCTGGACGTGACCTTGGACGAGATCGTCGCTCTCTCCCGCCACCCCAAAGTGGTGGCCATCGGCGAGGCGGGGCTCGATTATCACTACGACACCAGCCCTCGCGCCGCGCAGGAGCAGGGCTTTCGCACCCATATCGCGGCGGCGCGGGAGACCGGCCTGCCCCTGGTCATCCATGCCCGCGAGGCGGATGAGGACGTGGCCGCCATCCTGGAGGAGGAGAGCGCCAGGGGCGCCTTCCCCTTCCTGCTCCACTGCTTCACGGCGGGGCCGGATCTGGCGCGCCGGGCGTTGGCGCTGGGTGGCTACGTCTCCTTCTCCGGCGTGGTGACCTTCAAGAAGAGCGAGGACCTGCGCGCCATCGCGGCCAGCGTGCCGGCCGACCGCATCCTGGTGGAGACCGATTCCCCCTTCCTCGCGCCTACGCCCTACCGCGGCAAGCGCAACGAGCCCTCCTTCGTGCGCGAGACCGCCAAGGTGCTCGCCGAGGCGCGGAACGAGACGTTCGAGGACTTCGCGCAAGCCACCACGCGGAACTTCTTCACCCTGTTCTCCAAGGCGAAAAGCCAGCCCTGACATCAAGAGGACGCGCCCGGTGAACCACGACCGCTACGACGACGCCTACATACGCGCCATCCTGTCGCAGGTGCGGACCATCGCCATCGTGGGCGCCAGCGCCAATGCGGCCCGGCCGTCCTATTTCGTCATGAAATACCTGTCCGAGCGCGGCTATCGCGTGTTCCCGGTCAATCCGGGGCAGGCGGGCAAGACGGTTGCCGGCCTCACCTTCGTCGCGACCCTCGCGGACGTGCCCGAGCCCATCGACATGGTGGACGTGTTCCGCGCGCCGGAGCATGTGCCGGCGGTGGTGGACGAGGTTCTCAAGCTCGATCCCCGCCCCAAGGTGCTGTGGACGCAGCTTGGCGTGCGCAATGACGAGGCCGCCGCCAGGGCCGAGGCGGCCGGGCTCCAGGTGGTGATGAACCGCTGCCCCAAGATCGAGTACGGCCGCCTGTCCGGGGAGATCGGCTGGACCGGGGTGAATTCGCGCACCATCTCTTCGCGCAAGCCGCTGAGGCTGGGTCAGGGGGTGCAGCGGCTTTCCATTGCACCGCGCGGGCCTAAGGCGGATTGAAGGACAGTCCGAACGGGCGTGCCCGCAGCGCGGCGGAGGACCAGTCATCATTTATGTTGACTAATTTGATCGATAAACTTCATATTATCGCCAGTTGACACGGCGGCCCTTTTCCGCCGCAGCCGGACACTGGCGGGGGCCAAGGTGAGCGGAAGCTATTATTCCCAGGCCGTTCACGGCCCGTTTGAGACCTTTGATCTTGGTGATTTCGATCTGCTTTCGGGCGAAAAGATCCGTTCCGCGCAGCTCGCCTATGCCACCTTCGGCACGCTGGCGGCGGACAAGTCCAATGCCGTGCTGTTCCCCAGCTGGTATTCCGGCTCCAACAAGATCCTGGAACTGGCCTATGTGGGGCCGGGACGGGCACTTGATCCCGAGCGGCACTTCATCATCCTGGTGAACCAGCTCGGGGCAGGGCTTTCCTCCTCGCCGAGCAACACGCCGGTGCCGTTCAACGCGGCTCGCTTTCCCCAGGTGGCGATCGGAGACGACGTGCGGGCGCAGCACCGGCTCGTCACCGAGAAGTTCGGGATCGAGACGCTCGCGCTGGTGCTCGGCGGCTCCATGGGTGCGCAGATCACCTATGACTGGGCGGTGCGCTATCCGGACCAGGTGCGCCGCGCGGCGCCCATCGCCGGCACGGCCAGGGGCACGGCCCACAACCGGCTGCTGGTCGAAACCTTCATTGACGCCATCGTCTCCGATGCGGCCTATGATGGCGGCTCGTATGCGGACGCTGCCGCCGTGCATTGTGGCTTGCGGCGCCATGCGCGGGTGTTCGCCGCCTCCGGCTTCACCCAGAGCCTGTTCAACACGAAGGGGTGGACCGGTCTCGGCTTCACCACCACCGATGATTTCGTCACCGGCTTCGTGGAAAACCACTTCCTGCCGCAGGACCCCAACAACCTGTTGCTGCTGCTGAGAAAGTGGCGCGACAACGACGTCACCCGCGGCACCGGCCTCGATCTCGCCACCGCCCTCGGCCGCATCACGGCCAAGACCTTCGTCATCGCCATCGACGAAGATGTGTTCTTCCCCCTGTCCGACATTGCAGCCGAGCAGGTCCTCATTGCGGGCAGCAGCCTGAAGCGGGTGTCCTCCACCTGGGGGCACCTTGCCTTGTTCGGCGTGGACGCCGGCTACAACAGCGCCATCGACGCCATCTTGACCGAGCTTCTGGCCTGACCGGCACGTCCGGCCGGGCCAAGGGCGCCTTCACTTTCGCGACCGCATTTCTGCGCCCGCTCTTCCGCGCGCGCCATTTCGAGGGGTGAATTGCCATGACCACGCATATTGTGACGCCGGCCGCCGCGACGGTGAACTTCGAGGGTCGGGTGCCGGATATCTCGGAGAAGCCGCCCATCGATCCCCATCCGCTGAGCGCCTATGTCTCCTGGGCCGGCCATCGCAACCGCGGCCCGATCCTCGACGTGTTCAAGGGGATTTTTCCCAGGAGCGGCCGGGCGCTGGAACTCGCCAGCGGATCGGGGCTGCACATCAACACCTTCGCCCCGCACTTTCCGGATGTGACCTTCCGGCCGTCCGACTACGACACGGATGTTTTTCCCGCCATCAACGAGAAGCGCACCCGCGAGGGCAACGCCAACATACTCGAGCCGGTGCGCATCGACCTCACCGATCCGGCCAGCTGGCCCGATCCTGCGAACGGCCTCTTTGACGTGATCTTCGTCATCAACATCTTCCAGGTGGCGCCCCTCTCCATCGCCGACGGCATCGCGGGCCTGGGCGCACGACTGCTGGCCCCCGGCGGCTTCATCGCCATCTACGGCCCGTTCAAGGTGGAGGGTGGCTACACGACGCAGTCCAACGCGGAGTTCGACAAGACCCTCCTGTCCACCAGCGTCCCCGACTGGCACCTGAAGGACGTGAAGGACATCGCCGCCGCGGCCGAGCGCAACGGCCTCGTGCTGAAGGAGCGGCTCGACCTGCCCGCGAACAATTTCATCCTCAAGATCACCCATCCCTGATCGCAGCCCGGCCCGCGCGGGCCGGGCGCCTCATTCCCGATCCTATTGCGGAGCCAGACGCATGAGCGTTTCCAAGGTGTTTCTCTATGCCGAGATCCAGGTCTCGATCCCGTTCGGCGAGATCGACTGGAAGACCATCGACGGCCAGATGAAGGAAAACCCCGGCCTCAAGAGCAAGACCTGGCTCTCGGGCATCAACAACAACACCATCGGCGGCTTCTACGAGTTCGATTCGCTGGAGAATGCGAAGGCCTATGCCACCGGCTATCTGGCCAAGGCGGCGCAGGCGCTCGGCGGCTCGCTGTCGGTGAAGCTGTTCAACGGCGACATCACCGCCGAGGCGAGCAAGGCCATCTGGTCGCCCTTCTACAGCTGAGGACAGCGAAGCGGGAGCACCTCGTCCTCCTCGCCTTGCGGTGGGTGGCGAGGATAAACTGGCGAGCCCCTGGCTCGGGTGGACCGGCGAACAATCGGCCGCGCCGCCTGAAGAGTACCAAATCCGAGGGGCACGGTCGCCGAAGGCGGGCCGGACAGACAGCGGAGAGAAACGGAAATGAGTGAGCACGAGCCGGGTTTTGCCACCCTCGCCATCCATGCAGGCGCGCAGCCGGACCCGACCACGGGCGCACGGGCGACCCCAATCTACCAGACCACGTCCTTCGTCTTCGACGACGTCGACCATGCCGCTGCCCTGTTCGGCCTCCAGACCTTCGGCAACATCTATTCGCGCATCACCAACCCCACCAATGCGGTGCTGGAAGAGCGCGTGGCCGCACTGGAAGGCGGCACGGCGGCGCTGGCGGTGGCCTCGGGCCATGCGGCACAGCACCTGGTGTTCCATACGCTGCTGACGCCGGGGGATGAGTTCATCGCCTCCCGCAAGCTCTATGGCGGCTCCATCAACCAGTTCAGCCACGCCTTCAAGAGCTTCGGCTGGAACGTCGTGTGGGCCGATCCCGACGACATCTCCTCCTTCGAGAAGGCGGTGACGCCGAAGACCAAGGCCATCTTCACCGAGAGCATCGCCAATCCCGGCGGCGTGGTCACCGACATCGCCGCCATCTCGGCGGTGGCGAAGAAGGCCGGCGTGCCGCTCATCGTCGACAACACGCTGGCGACGCCCTACCTGTGGCAGCCCATCAAGCACGGCGCCGACATTGTCGTGCATTCGGCCACCAAGTTCCTGGGCGGCCACGGCAATTCCATCGGCGGCGTGATCGTGGACGCGGGCTCCTTCGATTGGTCCGCCACCGATCGCTACCCGTTCCTCTCCAAGCCGCGGCCGGAATATTCCGGCATGGTGCTGCACGAGACCTTCGGCAACTTCGCCTTCGCCATCGCCGCCCGGGTGCTGGGCCTGCGCGATCTTGGCCCGGCGCTGTCGCCCTTCAACGCCTTCCTCATCCTCACCGGCATCGAGACGCTGGGGCTGCGCATGCAGCGGCACAGCGAGAATGCCCTGAAGGTGGCCGAATATCTCGCCGCCCACCCCAAGGTGGAATGGGTGAGCTATCCGGGCCTTGCGAGCGACCGCTACCATGCCCTGGCGCAGCAGTACCTGCCCAAGGGCGCCGGTGCGGTCTTCACCTTCGGCCTCAAGGGCGGCTACGAGGCGGGTGTGAAGCTGGTGTCGAACGTGGAGCTGTTCTCCCACCTCGCCAATATCGGCGACACGCGCTCCCTCATCATCCATCCGGCCTCCACCACCCATCGCCAGCTGACCGACGAGGCCAAGGTGGTTGCGGGCGCCGGGCCGGAAGTGGTGCGCCTCTCGGTGGGCATAGAGGACGTGGCCGACATCATCGGCGACCTGGAGCAGGCGCTGGCGAAGGTCTGAGGCTGCAGCCTCAGCCCGAACCCTCGGGACCATAGACCTCGCGGGTGAGCTCCAGCCACGTGCGAGCGGCGTGGGACAGGTAGCTGCCCTGCCGCCAGACGATGCCCATCCACCATTCGGTGCCCGGCTCGTCGAGCCGAATGAGGGCGATCGAGGGCGTCGCCCTCTGCACCGCGATGGTGCGGGGCAGGAAGGCGACGCCGAGACCTGCCCCCGCCAGCTCCACGATGAAATCGATCTGCCCGCTGCGCGCCGCCACCTGCGGGGCGAAGCCGTTGCGGGCGCAGGCGTCCTCCAGCACCTGATTGAGGGCGAAGCCGCCCTCGAACAGGATGAAGGGCGATGAGGCCAGCGCCGCGATGCCGGTGCTTTCGGCCCCAGCGAGCGGGTGCGCCATCGGCAGCACCGCCATCAGCGGCTCGCGCCGCACCGGCTGGCCGTCGAACCCCTCGTGCGCGGGCAACAGCGAGCCGGCCAGCTCTACCTCGCCTTCCAGCAGCATTTCCTCCAGCCGCTTCGAGCCATGCTCGGTGAGGCGGATGTCGATGCCCGGATAGCGCGCGCGGAAGATGGCGAACAGCGGCGCGAACAGCGTGCTGGCCCCGAGCGGCGGCAGGCCGAGACGCAGGCTGCCGCGCCTCAGGCCGCGCAGGTCGTCCAGTTCGGCCACCAGCCCCTCGCGCTCCGCCAGCAGGGTGAGGGCGCGGCGATAGACGATCTCCCCCGCCGCGGTGAGCTGGCTGCGATGGCCGATGCGATCGAGCAGGGGCACGCCCAGCTCGTCCTCCAGCTGCTTCACCGCCTTGGAAACGGTGGGCTGGGTGGAAAACAGCGCCTTGGCGGCCGGGGAGAAACCGCCCTGGCGCACCACCTCGACGAAGACCCTCAGGGTGCGAAGTTCCATACTATGCGATTATGGAATGAACTGAATTCAGTCAATTCATTTTCATCATACTGCACCGCATACTATATTGCCGGCAATGGCACTTCAGGTGCCGAACGGTGTGTGCCCCATGTCTGCCCCCATGTCTTCCCATTCCTTGTCCCGCCTGCCCTTGTTGCGCAACATGCTGCGCAGCATGCGCATTACGCTGCATCGCAGCATGATCCTTCAGATCGCGGTTCTCGCCGGCTTCTGGGCCCTCGGGGAAGCGACCGTGCGGCTCACTCATCTGCCCTTGCCCGGCGGCATCGTCGGCATGGTGGTGGTCCTGACCCTGCTCGGCACCGGCCACATCCGGCCCGCCGTGGTGCGGCGCGGGGCAGGGTGGCTGCTGGCTGAAATGCTGCTGTTCTTCGTCCCGGCGGTGATGGCCATCCTCGACCACGGCGAACTGATGGGCCTCGTGGGCCTCAAGATCGCCGCGGTGATCCTCACCGGCACCGTCACGGTGATGGGCGGCACCGCCCTGGCGGTGGACCTTTGCTACCGCTGGCGCATGCGCGCAGCGGCGCCGGAGGCGGGCCATGCTGCGTGATCCGCTGTTCGCCACGCTGTTCTGGTCGGCCGTCACCATCGGCTGCTATGCGGCGGCGCGGCTGGTCGCCCGGCGCTGGCGCTTCTGGTGGACCTCGCCGCTGCTTCTCACCCCGGTGGCGGTGGGCATCGTCGCCCTCAGCCTCCATACCGGCTATGCGGACTATATCCGCGGCACCCACTGGCTGGTGCTGATGATGGGCCCGGCGACGGTGGCCTTCGCCATTCCCATCTATGAGCAGCGCGCGCTCATCCGCCGCCAATGGCCGGTGCTGCTGGTGGGCGTGCTGGTGGGCTCGACGCTGGCTATGTCTACCGCCTTCCTGCTGGCAGACCTTCTGGGCCTGTCGCATACGCTCCAGCTCAGCCTGATGCCGCGCTCCACCTCCACCCCCTTCGCCATGAGCGTGTCCAGCGACATCGGCGGGTTGCCGGACCTCACGGCGGTGTTCGTGATCGTCACCGGGATCTGCGGCGCGGCCCTCGGCGAACTGGTGATGAAGCTGATGCCCCTGCGCTCATCGCTGGCGCGCGGCGCCCTGTTCGGCATGGGTGCCCACGGCGCCGGCGTCGCCCGCGCCCACCAGATCGGCGGGGAGGAGGGCTCCATCGCCGGCCTGGTGATGGTGCTCGCGGGCCTGTTCAACGTGCTGATGGCGCCCGTGGTCGCCACCTTGATGGCCTGAGGGTTGGCGCCGGGTCCTCACAGGTTGAATCAACGTGAGGGGATCCGGCTACAATCCTGAGGAAAAACAGAATTTTCCCGGTCCTATCCCTTCACTAGCCGCAGCTTCGGCGCGGCCGGCTCGACCGGCCCCGAAAGCCCGCCCAGATGCAGCGTGGCCACCACCAGCACCAGGGTGGCGCCGAACTGGTGGGCCAGCGCCAGATCGATAGGCACCTGGTGGATCAGCGTCAGGATGCCCAGCGAGGCCTGCGCGGTGACGAGGGCGAACAGCACCCACGCCCGCTGCGCCGCGATGCCACCCGCCCGTCGGGCATCGAGGGCATGGAGTAGGGTGAGCGTCCAGAGGGCATAGGCGATCATGCGGTGGTTGAACTGCACCGTCAGCGCATTCTCGAACAGGTTGCGCCAGAACGGCTCCGCCGCCGCCAGCTGGGCGGCCGGGGGGATAAGGTGGCCGTCCATGAGCGGCCAGGTATTAAAGGCCATGCCGGCATCAAGTCCCGCCACCAGCCCGCCGGCGAAGATCTGCACCAGCACCAGCACCACCAGCGCCCACGCGGTGGCCCGCAGGCGTCCACCCGCCACCTGCCGCGGCTCCGGCGACAGGGAGCGGGCGACTGCCACGATGGCGGACAGGATGATGCAGGCCAGCGTCAGATGGATGGCGAGACGGTACTGGCTCACCGAGACGCGCGCGGTCAGCCCCGACGCCACCATCCACCAGCCGACCGCGCCCTGAAGGCCACCCAGCAGGAACAGGACCAGGCACTTCGCCAGCAGCCGCCCCCGCAATACGCCGCGCCAGGCGAACCACAGGAAGGGCAAGAGGAAGGCGAAGCCGATGAGCCGGCCGAGCAGGCGATGGCCCCATTCCCACCAATAGATCCGCTTAAACGCCTCCAGCCCCATGCCCTTGTTGAGGATCTCGTATTGGGGAATGGCCTGGTACTTGTCGAACTCGGCCTGCCAATCGGCCTGCGAGAGCGGGGGCAGGGCACCGGTGACGGGCTTCCACTCGGTGATGGAGAGGCCCGATTCGGTGAGGCGGGTCGCGCCCCCCACCACCACCATGGCGATGATGAGTGCCGCAACGGCATAAAGCCACAGGCGCACGGCGCCAAGACCGGGGCCGCGTCGGTCGCGGGGGAGCGTGATGACCTCGACGTGCGGCATGTGTCCCTCAGTTTCCGTGCGATCCCGGGGGGCTGGCTCAGGTTCGGGCAGGCCGATCCGTGTCCGCTCCCGCGATGCGCGCAAGACGAATGATCGCATGTTCCCGCCGGCCGGACATGGGCCCAGCGGGGATGCGCTCTGGCCCCTCGGGTTCGATCCGTTATAGAGGGCGCTTATGGCGCGCAAGGGCGCGGGTGCCGCATGCCCTCGGGTGCGCCCCCTGTGCGTCGCCGAGACGAGGGAGACGAGGTCCATGCCCCAACGCATCCGCAAGCTCATCGGCACGGTGCTGCTGCTCCTGCTCGTGGTGTTCTGGGCGCTCTCCGCCATGGCCTTCGCTCAAGGTCGCGTCACCGAGCTCGGCTGGTTCCTGCAGATGATCTGCTACACCCTGCTGGGGGCGTTCTGGATCGTCCCCGCCGGCCTGCTGATCCGCTGGATGGAGCGGCCAGACCGTAAGGTCTGAATAAAAATCATTCTATTACAATATGATGCATCAGTTCACTCAAGTGAACCATGAGGCTCGTTTGGCGTAATTTGCTGCGCTGCACAATTATAATGGCGCCGCTTTCAGTCGTACCATTAGTCGGCTTAATAAGATTATTCGTCGGCTATTGATTTGGTTGCAGCCTCAGGCGGCGCCGGCATAACGCAGCGGTGCAGCGCGGCGGCCCATGGCAAATGCCTGTGCGTCGAGGGTCGGCAACGGCGACGCATCACCTTCGGTCTTGTCGTCCGCGTCCTGCGGCGTGGCGAGGCACAGCATCACCACGCGGGCGAAGCGCTGCTGCGCCAAAGCGTCGAAGCTTTCCACCGCCGCGGTGGAGGGGGCGGTGTCGGCCGTCAGGCACACCACCAGCGGATCGAGGGCGGACAGGCGGTCGCCGCCTTCCGCACCCGACAGGCTCGGGGCGGCGACCACCACGTAATCATAGGTGCGTGTGAGCGCCCCCAGCACCAAAGCGAGGCGCTCGGCCCCCACCACGAACGATCCGCCACGCGCATCGCGACCGGGCGGGATCACATGGGCGCGGGAGCGGGCGTCGCGGTGGATGGTCTCGCCGAAGCCGGCCACGCCGAACAGCAGTTCGCTCATGCCCGGCGCAAAGGAATCGGGCACGAGCCGGGCGAGGCACGCGGAGCCGCCGTCGAGGGCCACCAGCGCCACGCGCGCCTCTTCCGAGAGCCGCCGGGCGAGGGCGATGGCAATGGCGGCCGAGGCCTCCGGCAGGTCGTCGGAACTGACAATGACGAGGGGCGAGGAGCCGGACCGCGTCATCTGGACCGCAAGCCGGGCCACAGCCGGCTCGATCTGAAGCCCGCCATCGGGTCCGCCGAGCCATGCGATGCGGTGGCTGCCCTTGAGTTCCAGCGGCAGGTCGGTGCCGTTCAGCGGTCCCTGGACTTCGGGCGCGGCGGCGGCGTTGCGCTGGGCGATCAGCAGGGTCAGGGCGGCGGCCAGCAGCAGACCGAGCGCCAGCAGGCGCGGCGGATCGGGCAGGAAAGCCACGCGCGCCGGCTCCCCGCGCCGCAGGGCGGGCAGGACGGCCGGCTCATCCCCTGCGGCCCGCGTGGTCGCGTCCAGGGCGAGGAAGGCGGCCACATAGGCATCCGCCGCGCGCAGGGCCAGCCCCGGCGTCGGCGCCGACAGGGACAGGCTCAAGGCGCGCCCGCCGTTGATGGTGGTGACAGCAAGATCGTCGAGCAGCCGCCAGGCGGCGCGCACCGCTTCCGGACGATCCTGCGCCTCGGCGCGGGCGCCGCCGAGTTGACGCCACAGCCCCTCCGCCAGCCGCGCACGGTCCTCGGGCGCGAGCCGGCCGGCGACCGCATAAGCCAGCTCCCGGGAGGCGAGCACCTGCGCCACGCCGCGCGCGGCGGCTGCGGGCGGCTGGGTGCCCACGTCGAAGGCAACGGTGGTGGTGGCGGTGAAACGCAGGGGAAAGAAGCTCGCGACGACGGCCAGGAGAAGGGAGAACCACGCCACCTGCCAGAGGCCGGGGCGCCATGCGCGAGCGTTTCCCCACCGTGCGGTGCGGGCCTCAGCCACATCCGTGTGCGCCACGTCCGTGTGCACCATTGGGCCGCTCTCCCCGGAGCCGGACCCGACGCAGCTCACAAAAGCCGCCCGGACCGTCCCGAACCTTCGAGGCAGGGACCGTTTCGCCGACCGGACGTGAAGCACCCCGGTCGGAACGGCCCCTCGCAGGCGGCGCGAGTCGCACCAGCCTTCATCGAGTTGAGCGGATTATGGTTGATGGTTGGTAAACGAGGCTGTCAGAGCCGTCCGCAAGGGGGTGCCGTCACCGGTCCTCCCAGCTGGGTGCACGCTTGGCGAGGACCGCGGAAATGCCTTCGTCGGCGTCGCGGGCCAGCATGTTCTCGGCCATGACGCGGGAGGCATAGGCATAGGCGTCGTCCAGGCCCATCTCCATCTGGCTGTAGAAGGCGGCCTTGCCGAGCTTTACCGGCACCTGGGACTTCTCGGCGATTCGGCGCGCGAGGGCCTGCGCCTCGGCCAGCGCCTCGCCGGCCGGCACCACGCGGTTGACGAGGCCCATGCGGCGGGCCTCCTCCGCCTCCACCCATTCGCCCAGCAGCAGCATTTCCATAGCGTGCTTGCGCACCAGGTTGCGCGAGAGCGCCACCATGGGGGTGTGGCAGAACAGGCCGATGTTCACCCCCGGCGTGCAGAAGCGCGCCTTCTCCCCCGCCACGGCGAGGTCGCAGCTCGCCACCAACTGGCAGCCGGCGGCGGTGGCCATGCCTTCCACGGCGGCAATCACCGGCTGGGGCAGGCGGACGATGGCCGTCATCAGCGTGGCGCAGCGCTCAAGCACGTCCTCGAAATAGGCCCGGCCCCGGTCGGCGTCGCCGCGATGGGCCTGGATCTCCTTCAGGTCGTGGCCGGCGGAATAGACCGGGCCTTCCGCCGCCAGCACTACGGCGCGCACGGTGGTGTCCGCCGCGATGGCCGCGAGGGCGGAGGTGAGCGCGGCCATCATCGCCTCGGAGAGGCTGTTGCGCACCTCCGGCCGCGCCAGCGTGAGCGTCAGGACACCGCCGTCACGGCTCGTCGTCACGACGGGGGCCGCCGCGCCGGCGACGGGGTGGGCCGATGGCTCAGCCGACATGGGTTTTCGCCCTCTTCTGTTTGACCTTCGGGGTACTATCCTATTCACAAGAAGCACCCGGCGCGAGCCGGGCCAAAGCGCATTCAGGGGCAGGGGACGAGAGGCATGGACGCGGCGCGCGGTGCGGTAATGTCGGTGAAGGAGCTGGAAGCCTTCCTCACGCTGGAGTTTCCCCAAGCCTTCGGGCCGGGCAAGCCGCACCACGTGGAAGGCGTGGGCCGCAACGTCGCCACTGTCCGCCTCGATGCGGATGAAAGCCACCTGCGGCCCGGCGGCACGGTTTCCGGCCCGGCCATGATGGCGCTGGCGGATGTGGCCATCTACGTGGCCCTGCTTGGCCAGATCGGGCCGGTGGGGCTGGCCGTGACCACCAACCTCTCCATCAATTTCCTGCGCAAGCCGTCGCCAGGTCCCGTGTTCGCCGACGCCAAGCTGATCAAGCTGGGCAAGCGCCTTGCGGTGGGCGAGGTGGGGCTGCGGGGGCCGGGCAGCGACGAACTGGTCGCCCATTGCGTCGCCACCTATTCCATCCCGGATCGGCCGGCATCCTGATCCCCGTCAAGGACGCCGCACCTCCAAGCCGCTAGAGACGGGTGTTCCGATGGGATTGCGACGCAATCTCGCCGGAACCCGCTCCAGGGATGGCTCAAGGGGAGAGGCGGCCATGGCGACCATCCTGATCATCCAGGGGCATCCCGACCCCGGCGGCGGCCATCTGTGCCACGCGCTGGCGGATGCCTACGCGGCCGGGGCGCAGGCGGCCGGCCATACCGTGCTGCGGGTGGACGTGGGCCGGCTCGACATCCCGTTGCTGCGCACCCAGCATGATTTCCGCCATGCCCCGCCGCTCCATGCCCTTGCCGCCACCCGCGCGGCGCTGGTGGAGGCGGAGCATGTGGCGCTCTTCTTCCCGCTCTGGCTCGGCGGCATGCCCGCCGTGCTCAAGGGCTTCCTGGAACAGCTGCTGCGGCCGGGCTTCGCCTTCGATTATGTGGAGGGCGGCGGCACGCGGATGCTGCTGGAAGGTCGGTCCGCCCGGGTGGTGGTGACCATGGGCATGCCGGCGCTCATCTTCAGGCTATGGTATCTCGGGGCGGGGATCTCGGCGCTGACGCGCAACATCCTGGGCTTCGTGGGCTTTTCTCCGGTGCGCGCCACCGTGCTCGGCGGCGTCGAGGCGGCGGGCGAGGCAAGACGCCGGCGCTGGCTTGACCGGATGGAGGCCCTCGGCCATGCCGGCAGATAGGCCAAGGTCATGGGATTATAGGTCGTTTTTTAACGGTGTTATAACACCATTTTTATAATGCATTGTTTTATAATGATTTTTACTGCAATTGAAGCGTTGACTGATGCGCGAGCCTCCACTAGAAGCCGTTCATCGCCGGATCGCGATTGGCCGCAAGGCCGTCGCGACCGGCCTTCTTATTCGGAAGCATCCCATGAAGACGTATTCGGCCAAGCCTGCCGAAATCGAGAAGAAGTGGGTGGTGATTGACGCCAGCGGCCTCGTCGTAGGCCGGCTCGCGACCATCATCGCCACGCGCCTGAAGGGCAAGCATCTGCCCATCTACACCCCCCACGTGGACTGCGGCGATAACATCGTCGTGGTGAACGCGGAGAAGGCGGTGTTCACGGGCCGCAAGAAGGAACAGAAGGTCTATTACCATCACACCGGCTTCCCGGGCGGCATCAAGGAACGGACCGCGAAGTTCGTGCTCGAAGGCCGCTTCCCGGAGCGTGTCATCGAGAAGGCGGTGGAGCGCATGCTCGCCCGCGGCCCGCTGGGTCGCAAGATCATGGGCAACCTGCGTGTCTACAAGGGCCCGTCCCACCCGCACGAGGCCCAGCAGCCGGTCGCCCTCGACGTGGCGGCGCTCAACCGCAAGAACGTGAGGAACTGACATGGCCGAGGTTCTCCAGTCCCTCGACGCTCTCGGCGCGGCCAGCGTTGCCGCCGTCCAGCCCGATGCCCCCGTGCATGTCCAGAAGCTGGACAAGTTCGGCCGCGCCTATGCCACCGGCAAGCGCAAGAACGCGGTCGCCCGCGTGTGGGTTCGCCCCGGTACCGGCAAGGTCACCGTCAACGACCGGGACATCGAGGTGTATTTCGCCCGTCCCGTGCTGCGCCTCATGATCAACCAGCCCTTCCAGGCTGCGGCGCGTGAAGGCCAGTACGACGTGGTGTGCACCGTCTCCGGTGGCGGCCTCTCCGGTCAGGCCGGCGCAGTGCGCCACGGCATCTCCAAGGCGCTCACCTATTACGAGCCCGAGCTGCGCAGCCCCCTCAAGAAGGGCGGCTTCATCACCCGCGACAGCCGCGTGGTCGAGCGCAAGAAGTACGGCCGCGCCAAGGCCCGTCGTTCGTTCCAGTTCTCCAAGCGCTGATCGGGCGGAACGCTTCGGCAAAAATGCGAACGGCGGGGCTCAGGCCCCGCCGTTTTCTTTTGTGCGCCATGCGGTGTCTGGGTATTCCAAGCCGCGCCGCCGAAACGCAAATGGCCGGGACGAGCCCGGCCATGCGCAAATAATCGAGAATGGAAGCGAGCCCCCGGAAGGGCCAACGCGTATCAGAAGCTCGGGGTGTCGCCGTCGAGGGGGCTCCACTGGCCGTTGACGGTGGGGTCGCCGGGCGGGCCGGAACCGTAGCCGCCCGAGAGGTCCGGCGGGAACACGTAGTCGTTGTTGCGGTCGTTGCCGATCTTCACGTCGGGGCGGATGGCGGGGCCCGGGCCGGGATCGAGATAATTGCCCTGGGGAATGACCGGCAGCTGGATGACACGCGGCGAAACCTGGATCCGCTGGCCGGACGAATAAGTCTGCGCCGAAGCCTGGACGGCGGCCGCCGCCATTATCGCCAGCAGCATCGCTCCCGCGGTGCCGTTCGCTCCCCAGCTCACATGCGCCATGATACCGTCCCGCATCCCGCCGAGCGAAACCGCCCGCTGCCGCCTTGAAGCACGTTCCCGCCGGGGTGTGAAGGGGTGTGCCGCCGCCATCGCGATGGCACCGGAGGAAGACGCCAAAGACAATTGCCCATGGCGCGGCAGCACGGCATCTTCGCCTGAGGGTTCGGAAGGCGCGTCGGGTTCGGCGCGTCCGTTGCGGAGGTCTCCCATGGTGCGGCCCCGGCATATGGTGGCCCGGCTCCTCGCCGGGATGATCCTAGCGACCAGCACGCTCACCGCCTTCGAGACCCAGGCGGCACCGGCGCGGATCATCCTGTTGCGCCATGGCGAGAAAGCCGGCCCCTGGCAGCTGTGCGCGCTGGGGATGGAGCGGGCGCGCGCGCTGGCGGCCTATTATCTCGGGTTCAACGCGCAGAAGTCCCTGTTCCGGCCCGGGGAAACGCCGAAGGCGATCCTCGCCATCTCCATGCACACGCTGGATACCATCTTCCCGGTCGCCGAGAGCTGGGAGATGCCGGTCACCTTCTACAGCGCCATGCCCGAGCCGCGGGGCGACGGCTTCCACCTGAGCGTCGAGCGGCTCAACCAGCGCACCCGCGAGGCGGTGCGCGACATGCTAACCAACCCCGAATGGGCCGGGCAGACGCTGGTGGTGGACTGGGAGCACGACCACATCGCCAAGACCGACCTCGACCGCGATCACATGGCCGCCGCCCGCGATGCGGCCAAGGACCGGAGCGAGCCGGTGGAGCGGGTCACCATCTACGACCTGCTGCACCTCGATCGGCTCAAAGGCGTGCCGTACACGTGGCCGAGCGACACCTACGACTATTTCTGGATCATTGATTTCGATGCCCAGACCGGCCAGCCGTCCGCCTTCACCATGGTGAAGCAGGAATTCGGGCCACCCTTCGCCGAAGTGCCGGACAACGACTGGGGCACGCCGGAGGGCGGCTTGCTCCGCTCGTTGAAAGGTTGCACCTGACGCCTCGTCGCGCCGGATTCGGCCGCGAACCGCGTCTGGATGAATGCGGGCCGGGCGCAACGCGACGTGCGAAGGCCGCCGGACACCGCCCGTGTCGGCCTCCGCACCAACTGTCCGGTCCGCGACAGTCCAAACTTATTTCTTGTACTTGCGGAGCATCATCTCGATGGCGGTCACGGATTCCGACACGTTCAGCCAGTTTTCCGCCTGTTCGTCGTTCTTGAATTCCCGGCCGAGATTGATGGGTTCATCGTGTCCCGTCACGTGCAGGAAACAGGCCCACTTGCCGTTGGGCAGTTGATCCACGGTGACCTTATGGTCGGACATGCTGCGATCCTCGCCTGCGCTGTGTGCGCTATGTTTGCTTCACGGGCGGCGGCGCAATACTGGACATCCGCCGCCCGGCCAGCCCAATGCAATAGGCCTGCCAGAACAGGCAGATCGGCGGCTTGACCCCCGCCTCCGCCGGGGCCACCACTGATGCAGGTCGGGGGAGGGAGGGCGAGATGGACGAGATGCGCGTGCGGCTGGAAAGCCCGGAGACCTTCGAACCGCTGCTCCGCCTGGCGCTGCGGTTCGGGACGCTGGCGTTGCTGCTCATCTGGTGCTTCACCATCATGAAGCCGTTCCTCAACCCCATCCTGTGGGGGCTCATCATCGCCATTGCGTCTCACCCGCTGTTCGTCCGGCTCAGGGCGGCGGTCCACGGCCGCACCGCCGTGGCAGCCACGCTCTACGTGCTGCTCGCCCTCGCGCTGCTGGTGCTGCCGGCCTATCTCCTCGCCGATACGCTGATCGTGAGCCTCAAGCTTTTGGCCCATCACCTCGCGGATGGAACCCTGCGGGTGCCTCCACCGCCGGATTCGGTGCGTTCCTGGATCCTGGTGGGGGACCCCATCCACCGCTTCTGGCTGCTTGCCTCCACCAATCTCGACCAGGCCTTCGCCTCGATCACCCCGGAGCTCACCTCCATGGGGCGCTCCATGGTCTCGGGGGTGTCGGATGTGCTGGTGGGCTTCCTTGAATTCATCATCGCCATCTTCGTGGCGGCGGCCTTCATGGCCAATGCGGCGAGCGGGCAGCGGATCGCCGGCGATGTCGCCATCCGGCTCGCGGGCGAAGGCGGGCGCAGCTATGCGGACCTTGCGGTGCGCACCATCCGCAGCGTCACCAAGGGCATCATCGGCGTCGCCCTCATCCAGTCGCTGCTCGCGGGCCTCGGCTTCCTGGCGGCGGATATCCCGGCGGCGGGATTGCTGGCGCTCTTGTGCCTGATCATCGCCATCGTGCAGCTGCCGCTGGTGCTGGTGCTGCTGCCGGTGGTCATCTACGCCTTCACCATTCTCGATCCCGTCCCCGCCGTGGTGTTCGCGGTGTGGTGCACGGGCGTGTCGCTGATCGAGCACGTACTGCGGCCGCTGATGCTGGCGCGCGGGGTGGATGTGCCCATGCTGGTGGTGTTCATCGGCGCCATCGGCGGACTGCTCACCTCCGGCGTGCTCGGCCTGTTCGTCGGGCCGGTGGTGCTGGCGCTCGGCTACACGCTGGTGCTCGCCTGGCTGCAGGCCGCGCCCCGTGGCGGCGCTGGCGCCGATCGGGATATGGAAAGCCTTTGAAGCCTGTCCCTTCGTCCGGGAACGGCATTCCGCCGGCGCGTTCTGCGCGCCGGCGGAAACGCGTGGTTCAGTGCCCCACCACCGGCGCGATGACGGTGGGGACCATGCTGGTGAAGGGCGGCAGATAGGCCTGGGCCATGATCAGCAAGCCCACCAGCACCGCCAGCGCGATGGAGTGGAAGAACACATAGCGCAGGATGGAGCCTTCGTGCCCGTACCACTTGGTGGCGGTGGAGGCGACGACGATGGACTGTGCGTCGATCATCTTGCCCATGACGCCGCCGGAGGAGTTGGCTGCCGCCATCAGCACCGGGTTCAGGTGGAGCTGCTGCGCGGTGATCTTCTGCAGGCCGCCGAACAGCACGTTGGACGCGGTGTCCGAGCCGGTCACCGCCACGCCGACCCAGCCGAGCAGGGTGCCGAACAGCGGGTAGAACCAGCCGGTATGGGCGAAGGCGAGGCCCAGCGTGGCGTCGAGGCCCGAATAGCGGGTGACGAAGCCCAGCGCCAGCATGCAGGCGATGGTGAGCAGCGAATAGCGGATCATGTACAGCGTCTTGCCGTACATCTTCACCAGGCCTGCCGGGCTGTAGCCGAGCACGAGCCCGGAGACGATGCCGGCGAGCAGGATGCCGGTGCCGGTGGCGGAGACGAGATTGAGGCTGAACACCGCAGCCTCGGTATGGGGCGCGGCCACCACCGGGGGCACCTTCTGCACCAGCTGGTGCAGGCCTTCCACCGGGAACTTGGCCACAAAGATGCCGTCGAAGAACGCCTTGGCCTCGGGCACGCCCCAGATGAACACGAAGAGCGAGAGGATGATCCAGGGCAGCCAGGCCTTGAACACCGCGCCGGGCTTCTGGGTCTCGGTGGCGGGCGTGTGGCCGGTGTCCTCGCGGTCCTTGGAGGACCAGTCGCGGGGTGCTTCGGTCATGGGGCGCTTGGGCTGCCATACCCGCAGGAACAGGGCGAGGGCCGCCATGGAGGAGATGGCGGCCACCACGTCCACGAGCCACGGGCCGTGGAAGTTGGAGACGAGATACTGCGGCACCGCGAACGACAGCCCCGCCACCAGCAGCGCCGGCCACACTTCCAGCATCTTGCGGAAGCCGACAAAGGCCCAGATGAGCCAGAACGGCACGATCAGGGAGAAGAACGGCAGCTGCCGGCCGATCATGCCTGAGAGCTGCTGCAGGTCGAGCCCGGTGACGGCGGCAAGCGCGATCACGGGCGTGCCCAGGGCGCCGTAGGCCACCGGCGCGGTATTGGCGATGAGCGAAAGGCCGGAGGCGGCGAGCGGCGAAAAGCCGAGGCCGATCAGCATGGCGGCGGTGACCGCCACCGGGGTGCCAAAGCCCGCCGCGCCCTCGAAGAAGGCACCGAACGAGAAGGCGATGAACAGGAGCTGGAGGCGCCGATCATCCGAGATGCCCCGGATGGAGCGCTGGAGAACGTCGAACTCCCCTTTCTCGCTGGTGAGCTGGTAGAGAAAGATGACGTTGATGATGATCCAGCCGATGGGCATGAGCCCGAAGCCGGCGCCGTAGAGGGCGGACATCCCGGCCATCTTCACCGGCATGCCGAAGGCGAACACCGCCACCACCAGCGCGCTGGCAAGGCCCAAAAGCGCCGCCAGATGGGTGCGCATCTCGAAGATGCCGATGGCGCCGAGCAGGACTACGACCGGTACGGCCGCGAGCAACGTGGACAGCAGCATGCTGCCCATGGGGTCATAGACTTGAGACCAGATCATCGGGTGCCCCTCCAGCTTCAGGACAAGCGGGGGCGTTCGGGCGCGCGATGCGGCCCGTGCCATCTTTGCTGCCTCTGAGCGGTGTTTATAGGTATGTGAATATGGCAAACGACCCCGGACAGGCCGCGGTCAATCTTTTCCTCCGGATATGGCAACCTGGTCTTCTAATGAACCAGTATGTTCATTTCGGTAAAATACTTTGACCATACATGTCAACTGGAGAAATCTCTTTCACCGCCACATGGCGGCGGCTAAAATCAGTTCAAATCGCAAGAAGGCCGCTAAACTCTTGATTCTCCTTAAGCGGCAGAACAGATGGGCAGGATGACCAAGGACGGCATCAAGGGCGCCAGCGCCGCCGAGAGCACCGCGCGACATATCGAGGAACTGATTGTGGAGGGCGCCTTGCGCCCGGGGGAACCGCTGCTTCCGGAACGGGAGATGGCGGTGCGCCTCAACGTCTCGCGCCCCACCCTGCGGCAGGGCATGAAGATGCTGGAGGACAAGGGCCTGCTTGTCGCCGACACCAACGGCAGCCGGGTGGTGGCCCCGCTCGGGACCAGCTTCACCGACCCGCTGATCGATCTTCTGTCGTCCGGCGAGGCGGTGACGGACGACTATCTGGAGCTGCGCGCCACCCTCGAGCGCATGGCGGCGACGCTCGCCGCGACCCGCGCCAACGACGTGGACCGCGCCATCCTGCGGGAAGCCATGGAGCGCATCGACAGCGCCCATGGCGAGGCCGATGCCGGCGACGAGGCGGAAGCCGACGTGGACCTGCACCTCGCCGTCTACGAGGCGAGCCACAATATCGTCCTGCTCCACATCATGCGGGCGCTGTCGGGCATGCTGCGCAAGGGCATCTTCCACAACCGGGAAAAGCTCTACGCCCGGCCGGAGGTGCGCGACGTGCTGCGCGACCAGCACCGGGCCATCTACGAGGCCATCATGGCCCGTGATCCGGACGCCGCCGGCCGCTGCGCCGAGGCGCACATGAGCTACACCCAGCGCGTCATCGCGGAGATCGCGGCCGCCGATGCGCGCCTCGAAATCTCCCTGCGCCGCATCGAGGGCGGCGGCATTGCCTCGCGCGCCGGCAAGGCGCGCGGCTGAGATCCTGCGACTGAACCGCCCCGCGTCCCGATTTCGGCCATCCGTTGCTCTCCCCAAGATGGCGAATCGGGACTATGGTCTTGTTGTTCGCCCTATCCCCTGTATTTAAGTACCTCACACAAGTAGACCAACGAAATCACCGGCACCCGCGGCTGTTTCGCGGGCGATGACACTTCCCACACGACATGCACCCTCGGGTGTGATGGCGTGATCCGGGAAGAGAGTCCGACGAAAAACGCCGCTAGGGCGTTCCGAAGATCTGGGGAGGACCGACATGTCGCGCGCCCGTGCTGTCCGCATCGCTTCGCTGCTGTTGCTCGGTCTGCTTGCCCCATCCGTTGCGCGCGCCCAAGGGGACGTTCCGGCGGGCGGCATTCCGGTGGGCGTCGTTGCAGCCGAGCTCAAGCCCATCTCCGACGCCATGGAATTCGTCGGCCGCGTGGAGGCGCCGGAACGGGTGGAGATCCGCGCCCGGGTGAAGGGCATGCTGGAAGCCGTCCTGTTCAAGGAAGGCGAGACGGTGAAGGAGGGCGCGCCGCTCTACCGCATCGAGAAGCCGCTGTTCCAGGCGGATGTGGAGAATGCCGAAGGCGACGTGGAGCGGGCCAAGGCCGCCCTCAGCCTCGCCAAGATCCAGCGCGAGCGGGCCGAGGAACTGGTCGCCAAGAATGCCGGCACGGTGGTGGCCCGCGACCAGGCGGTGGCGAACGAGGAATCATCCAAGGGCGCGCTGCTGTCTGCTGAAGCCAGCCTCCACACCACGCAGATCAATCTCGGCTACACCGATATCGTCTCGCCCATCACCGGCCGCATCGGCCGCTCGGCGGTCACCCGCGGCCACATCGTGGGGCCGGACAGCGGCGTGCTCGCCACGGTGGTGAGCCAGGACCCCATGTACGTCACCTTCCCGGTGAGCCAGCGCGACTATCTGGAGGCGCAGAAGGACGAGGGGAAGATAGACCTCTCCAACGTGGAGGTGCGCATCAAGTTCGCCGACGGCGGGGTCTATGGCGAGGTGGGGCGGGTGAATTTCGTGGACGTGTCGGTCAATCGCACCACCGACACCATGATCCTGCGCGCCGACGTGCCCAACCCCGCCGGCAAGCTGGTGGATGGCCAGCTGGTCCGCGTGGAGCTGAAGGCGGGGACGCCGGAGGAGCGGGTGGTGATCCCACAGGCGGCGCTGATCGCCGACCAAGCCGGCGTCTATGTGTTCGTGGTGGAGAACGGCAAGGCGGTGGTGCGCCGGGTGAAGACCGGCGGCACCCAGGGGCCGAACATCATCGTTACAGATGGGGTGAAGGCCGGCGAGCCGGTGATCGTGGAGGGCTTCGAGAGCCTGAAGCCCGGCGTCGCGGTGCGCGCAACCCCGACGGCCATCGGCCTGAAAGGCTGAGCCATGCTCTCCTCCGTCTTCGTCGACCGCCCGCGGCTCGCCATCGTCATCGCCATCGTCACGACCATCGCCGGCCTGCTCTCGCTGCTGGCGATCCCGGTGGCGCAGTATCCCGATATCATCCCGCCGCAGGTGTCGGTGACCACCGCCTATCCCGGCGCCTCCGCCGAAGTGGTGGATGCCACCATCGCCCAGCCCATCGAGGCGCAGGTGGTGGGCGTGGACAAGCTCATCTACATGAAGAGCGTCTCCGGCGACGACGGAAGCTATTCGCTCACCGGCTCGTTCGAGCTGGGTACCGACCCGGACATCAACACCGTCAACATGAACAACCGCGTCCAGGTGGCGCTGTCCAAGCTGCCGGACGACGTGAAGCGCCAGGGCGTGGTGGTGAAGAAGAAGTCGTCGGCGCTGCTCGGCGTGCTGGCCATTTCCTCGCCGAAGAAGACCTGGGATCCGCTCTATATCTCCAACTACGTCACCATCAACATCCTCGACGAGCTGAAAAGCATTCCGGGCGTGGGCGACGCCTCCCTCTGGGGGCCGCAGGACTATGCCGTCCGCGCCTGGGTGAAGACCGACCGGCTCACCGGCCTCGGCCTCACCACCCAGGACATCGTCGCCGCCATCCGGGCGCAGAACATCCAGGCGGCGGTGGGCCGCATCGGCGCGCGGCCCATCTCCGACGACCAGCAGCTGCAGCTGAACCTGCGCACCAAGGGCCGGCTGTCCAGCATCGAGGAATTCGAGAAGATCGTCCTGCGCACCAATGAGGACGGCTCGGTGCTGCGCCTCGGCGACGTGGCGCGGCTGGAGCTGGGCGCGGCCAACCTTGACCGCGAGACCCTGTTCAACGGTGGCCCGGCGGCGGTTCTGGCGCTCTACCAGTCGCCCGGCGCCAACGCCATCACCACCATCAACGCCATCCGCAAGCGCATGGATGAGCTGTCGAAGGCCTTCCCCGAGGACCTCGCCTGGAAGGTCACCTACGACCCCACCTCCTTCGTGGTGGAGACCATCCACGAGGTGCAGAAGACCCTGATCGAGGCGTTCATCCTCGTCGTGCTAGTGGTCTACCTCTTCCTCGGCAGCTTCCGGGCCACCCTGATCCCGACGCTCGCGGTGCCGGTGAGCCTCATCGGCACCTTCATCGTGCTCAACGCCATCGGCTATTCGGCGAACTCGGTGTCGCTGCTGGCCATCGTGCTCGCCATCGGCATCGTGGTGGATGACGCCATCGTGGTGGTGGAGAACGTCGAGCGCGTGATGGAGGAGCATCCCGAGCTTACCCCCGCCGAGGCCACCAAGCGGGCCATGGCGGAAATCACCGCGCCCATCATCGCCATCACCCTGGTGCTGCTCTCCGTGTTCGTGCCGGTGGCCTTCATTCCCGGCATCTCCGGCGAGCTGTTCCGGCAGTTCGCGGTGACGGTGGCGGTGGCCATGTTCCTGTCGGCCATCAACGCGCTCACCCTCTCGCCGGCGCTCTGCGCCATCCTGCTGAAGCCCGCCCACGGGCCGAAGAAGGGGCCCATCGGCTATGTGATGCGCGGCATCGACAAGGTGCGCGATGCCTATGGCGCGGCGGTGGCACGCATCGTGCGCTTCTCGCTCATCGGGCTGGTGTGCGTGTTCGTGGCCTCGGGCGGCATCTTCGCCCTGTCCAAGATGACCCCCACCGGCTTCCTGCCCGAGGACGACCAGGGCGCCTTCTTCGTGGTGGTGCAACTGCCCGGCGGCGCTTCCGTGGGCCGCACCACCGAGGTGATCCGCAAGGCCGAGGCGTTGCTGAGGGAAGAGCACACGGTGGAGGACTTCACCTCCGTCATCGGCCTCAACTTCATCGACAATTATTCCCAGCCCAACGCCGCCTTCATCGTGGTGACGCTGAAGCCGTTCGAGGAGCGCAAAGGCGCTGAGAACGGCACCGCCGCCATCCTCGCCCGGCTCGGGCCGAAGATGCGCTCCATCTCCGGCGGCTCCGTCGTGCCGCTGGCACCGCCGCCCATCGTCGGCCTCGGTACCGGCGGCGGCTTCAGCTTCGTGCTGCAGGACCTGCGGGCAGGGGACCCGAAGGCGCTGGCGCAGGTGCTGCGCGGCCTTCTGGTAGCGGCCAACCAGGACCCGCGCCTGACCCGCGTGTTCTCCACCTATTCCGCGTCCAATCCCTCGATCCAGCTCGATATCGACCGGGACAAGGCCCAGGTGCTGGGCGTGCCGCTGGACAGCGTGTTCCAGGCGCTCCAGACCTCGCTCGGCGGGCTCTATGTGAACGACATGAACCTCTACGGCCGCACCTGGCAGGTCCAGGTGCAGGCGGAAGCGGAGGATCGCAAGAGCATCGACGACATCTACCGCATCCATGTGCGCAACAACAAAGGCGAGATGATCCCGCTGCGCTCCATCGTGGAGGTACGGGTGGAGATCGGCCCGCCGGCGCTGATCCGCTACAACAACAAGCGGGCGGTGACGGTGCAGGGCGCGCCGGCGGAAGGCACCTCCTCCGGCCAGGCGCTCGCCGCCATGGACGAGGTTGCGGCGAAGACCCTGCCGCAGGGCTTCTCCGGCGCGTGGACCGACACCTCGTTTCAGGAGAAGCGGGCGGAGGGCAAGACGGGGACGATCCTCGCCTTCGCCGTGCTGTTCGCCTTCCTGTTCCTGGTGGCGCTCTATGAGAGCTGGTCGATCCCGGTGCCGGTGCTGCTCTCCGTCACCGTGGGCATGCTGGGGGCGTTCGCGGCCATCGTCATCGGCCGGCTCACCCTCGACCTCTACGGGCAGATCGGCATGATCGTGCTCATCGGCCTCGCGGCCAAGAACGGCATCCTCATCGTCGAGTTCGCCAAGGAGCGGCGCGAGCACGGGGAGGATCTGCTCCAGGCCGCCACCGAGGGGTCGCGCCTGCGGTTCCGCCCGGTGATGATGACCTCGCTCGCCTTCATCCTCGGCCTCTACCCGCTGGTGGTGGCGACGGGCGCGGCGCAGATGGCGCGGCAGAACGTGGGCACGCCGGTGTTCGGCGGCATG
Source organism: Xanthobacter oligotrophicus (assembly GCF_008364685.1). Classification (GTDB taxonomy): domain Bacteria; phylum Pseudomonadota; class Alphaproteobacteria; order Rhizobiales; family Xanthobacteraceae; genus Xanthobacter; species Xanthobacter oligotrophicus. The sequence goes on along the minus strand of NZ_VTTL01000010.1, from coordinate 211,084 downwards.
ATCGCCGCGTCCTTCCTCGGCATCTTCGTCATCCCGCCGCTCTACGTGCTGTTCCAGGGCATCCGCGAGAAGCTGCGCCCCGGCTCCCGCCCGAAGGTGCACCCGGCGCCGGACGCGCCCGCCCCCCACGGCGACTGACGCAAGGGCAGGCCTTGGCCGAACCTCGGTCAGGTCCGCGCTCAGAACGTCATGCGGGCGGAGAGTGTCGCTTCCAGCGGGTCGCCGATGGTGTTGCCGAGATTGTTGGTTCCAATCGACGACGAATAATAGGTGGTGTCGAACAGGTTCTTCACGTTGAGCTGTACCGTGAGCGGGCGCTCGGCGGCGATGGTGTAGGCGACCATGGCGTCGAACACCACGTAGGCGGGCAGCCAATAGGTATTGGCCGGCACGCCGGGGGCCGCGCTGCGGCCATGGAAGCCGCCGCCCACCTTCAAGGTGTTGTCGCCCCATACCTTGCCGAAATCATAGGTGGTGAACAGGGAATAGGTGTGGCGCGCCACGTTGGCTGGGGTCTTGCCGGCATATTGCGCGTCTTCGACGATCACCGCGTCCGTATAGCCGTAGCTGGCGATGATGTTGATCTTGTCCGTCACCGCGCCGGCGATGTCGAATTCCAGGCCGCGCGAGCGCACCTTGCCGGCGGTCTTGGCATAGCTCTCGCCATTGATCACCTCGGTATAGAGCACGTTCTCCTTCTCGATGTTGAACAGCGCCGCCGTGCCGGTGAGGCCCTTCATCAGCTCGAACTTCACGCCCGCCTCGTAGGACACGCCGGTCTCGGGATCCAGCGCGCCGATATAGTCGGCGATGGAGCTTTGCGGCATGAAGGAGGTTGAGTAGTTGGCATACAGCGACAGCTTGTCCGTCGCCTTGTAGACGATGCCCGCCCGGGGCATGAAGGCGCTGCCCTCCTGGTCCGTGTTCAGGTTGAAGGGCCGGCCCTTGCCCGCCATCTGCGTGTAGTACTGGTAGCTGGCACCGGCCACCAGGATCCACTGCTCGGTCAGGTAGAAGGCGTCCTGCGCGTAGCCATTGTAGAGGGTCTGCTGGATGGTCTGGTCGCTGTCCGCCGCCGACACGGTGGTGCACAGGGGCAGCGTGCCATAGACCGGGGCATAGATGTTGAAGCCCTTCTGGTTCTTGCAGCGCAGCATGTCCGTGCGCAGCAGGTCGTAGTCGTTGTAGGCGACGCCGAACAGCAGTTCGTTCTTGAAGCCGGCAATGTCCACCCGGCCGCTGAGGTCGGCGCGCGCATTGTTGCCGGTCTGGGTGGAACCCTGGGTGGCATCGGCCCGGCGGGTCAGGATGCCGGTTTTGGCATCATAGGCAATCACCCGGGCCTGGTTGTCGGAATAAGCGTCCTGGCTCCAGGCGTAGTTCACCTTCAGCTTCCAGGCGTCGTTGAACTCATGCTCCACGCTGGCGAGGAACAGGTCGGAATCGCCATCGGTGATGTTGTATTTCTCGTCGAACCGCGTGCGGCGGTCCACCTGCACGGCCTTGCCGGTGCCGAGGTCGAAGATGGTGCCGCGATCGAACGGCACGGAATAGTCGCGGTGGGTGTAGGAGACATTCACCGCCGTGCTGTCGCCATACCAGGCAAGGGCAGGGGAGATCAGCGTCTGCTCGGTCTCGCCGAAATTGCGCCAGTAATTGGTGTCCTGCATCTCGCCGATGAGACGGTAGGCGAAATTGGTCCCGGCGATGGGGCCGGTGATATCGAAATCGCCCCAGCTGCCGCCGAAGCTGGTGAGCGATCCGAACAGGTTGGCGCTGAACGTCTCCTGCGGCCGCTTGGTGATGACGTTGATGATGCCGCCCGGCTCCTGGATGCCGTAGAGGGTGGAGGCGGGGCCTTTCAGCACCTCCACCCGGTCCGTGGTGGCATTGAAGCTGCGCGGCAGCACCGTGCGCAGGCCGTTGGTGAGCACGCCGCCGTCGCGGTTGTCGCCGAAGCCGCGGCGGATGAAGGCATCCTGGGTGCCGCCCAGCGTGTTGGCCTGGGTGACGTTGCTGATGTTGGCCAGCACCTCGTCGAGGGTGCGGGCGTTCTGGTCCTGGATGACCTCCTGGGTCACCACGTTCACCGCCGCCGGAATGTCGAGGATCGGCATCTGGGTGAGCGTGGCGGTGGAGGTGGCCACCGGCTGATACCCTACCATCACCCCGTCGCCGTGCTCGGCCTGCACCTGCACGGTGGGCAGCTCGGTGTTGTCCTGCGCCGGCTCCTCGGCCTGCGGCGCCGTCTGGGCTACGGCGAGGCCGGATGCGGCGGCGAGCTGCAGGAAGCCCATGGCCGAAGCCAAGAGATGTCGACGAAGACAATGCCGATGAAGAGGATGCCGGCGAAGCCTCGGCGCTGCATGTGAAGACATCTGACCCTTACCCCGAACCTGATCCTGCCATCGCCCGGCCGCTACCCGAAGCGATGGCCTGAAGCCGTGGTCCCGCCACGGCGTGAACCAGCCCTGAGTTTTGCAAATTCGCTGTAGTAGTAAATTTTGGAAATGATCTAATAATCCCGCAGACCCTGATTGATCATCGTTCAAAACAGATACAAACTGAAGATGTCATCTGGCGTGTTGGCTACATTACCGACGAAAAATGGCGTGCATGCGGGGATTTTCTGATTGTGCACAATGTCTTTTCAGAAATGGAATAATTTGAAAGTGCGTCGAATTGGTCGCGCTGCGAGTTTGGAAGAGCGATAATCGCGACGGTTTGTTGCATTTTTCTGAGCGCCTGCCGTTTGACTGCTACAGCACCATGACCGACTGAGACCCATGGAAAAGCGTGGGCCTGGCCTGTGTCACGGCCCTTTGTCACGGCCTCTGTGCCGCTGAGGACCCGTCAAGGAAGACCTTAAGTGTTCGAGACTTCGATCCGTGAACCCGCCACCACAGATCGCCGCCCGGCGGCGGAGCCCGCGCCGGGCGACGCGACGCCGGAAGCGGTGCCCAGCCTCGCGGTCACGGCGCTGAAGGCCGGCTGGGGCCACAAGGTCGTGGTGGATGACGTTTCGTTCACGGTGCGGGCCGGGCGGATGACGGCGCTTATCGGCCCCAACGGCTCGGGCAAGTCCACGCTGCTGTCGGCCATGGCGCGCCTGTTGAAGCCGCTGGGCGGCGCCGTGCACCTCGACGGGCGCTCCATCCACCATCTGCCCACGCGCGCCCTCGCCCGCGACCTCGGCATCCTGCCGCAGAGCCCGCTGGTGCCGGAGGGGCTCACCGTGTTCGACCTCGTCTCGCGCGGCCGCTACCCCCACCAGGGCTTCCTGAGCCAGTGGAGCGCACGGGACGACGCGGCGGTGGAGACCGCCATGCGCCTCACCGGCACGCTGGATTTCGCCGGCACCCCGGTGGAGGCCCTGTCGGGCGGCCAGCGCCAGCGCTGCTGGATCGCCATGGCCATGGCGCAGGACACCAAGGTGATCCTGCTGGACGAGCCCACCACCTTTCTCGACCTGCGCTATCAGGTGGAGGTGCTGGACCTGCTGCACCGCCTCACTCGCGAGCACGGGCGCACCGTGGTGGCGGTGCTGCACGACCTGAACATGGCCCTCGCCTATGCCGACACGGTGCTGGGCCTGAAGGACGGGCGCATCCGCGCGCAGGTGGAGGACGGCACCGGCCTGACCTGCGCCCAGATCGCCGACCTGTTCGGGGTGGAGGTGGTGGCGGTGGAAAACCCGCGCACCGGCAAGCCGGTCTTCATCCCGCTCGCCGCCGTGTCGGAGGCTGCACCGTGAGCCTGGTGCCGACCTTGCCGGCGGCAGGGGCCGCCATGCCCGCCCCCACCTTCGCCCGGCGCGCGCGTCCCGTTGCGGCGACCTTGGTCCTGCTGGTGCTCCTTGGCGTCCTCACGCTCGCCCATCTCGGCGTCGGCGCACGACCGATCGCGCCGGCCACCGTGATTGAGGCGCTGGTGGCGTTCGATCCCGACAGCTTCGACCACAAAGTGGTGGTGGAGCTACGGCTGCTGCGCCTTTTGTGCTGCCTGCTGGTGGGCGCCGGCCTCGGCATCACCGGGGCGCTGCTGCAGAGCATCACCCGTAATCCATTGGGCGAGCCCCACATTCTGGGGCTGAACGCGGGGGCGGCGCTGGCCGTTGTCTCCACCCTCACCTTCGCACCCTGGCTGCGCACATGGCTGCCAGCCGAGGCGCTCCTTGCGACCCGGCCGCTGGTGGCCGCGCTCGGAGCGGCGGTGCTGTCCGGCCTCGTCATCGCCACCGCGTCGGCGGGGCGGACCGGGCTGTCGCCCATGAAGGTGACCCTGTGCGGGGTTGCGTTGTCGGCGTTCGCGGCGTCCCTCACCTCGGCGCAGCTGATCCTGGACGACCAGACGCTGGCCACCGTTCGGCTGTGGCTAGCCGGGGACCTTTCCGGCCTGTCCTATGGTGCGCTTCAGGCGGCGCTGGTGCCGGCGCTGATCGGCATGGGCCTCGCCTTCGCCTTGTCCGGCCGGCTCGATGCGCTGGCGCTGGGCGATGGCGTGGCGCGGGGACTCGGCGTGCATGTGGGCCGCACGCGGCTGGCGGGGCTGGCGGCGGCCGGCCTCCTGAGCGGGGCGGCGGTGTCGCTGGCCGGACCCATCGGCTTCGTCGGGCTGGTGGTGCCACATGCGGTGCGCGGCCTCGGCGCGCGCGACATGCGCCTCGCCTTGCCCCTGTGCGCCATCGCCGGCGCGGTGCTGCTGATCGCGGCGGACCTTGCCGCCCGCATGCTGTTCACCCCCCGCGAACTGGCCACCGGGGCGGTGACGGCGCTGGTGGGCGTGCCGGTCTTCATTGCCCTCGCAAGCCGGAGGCGGAAATGAATAACGCCAGCCGGAGGGGACGATGACCTCGCCCGCCCGTGCCGCCGGCTATCGGCGCCTTGCCGCCGGCCCGCTCGCCCTGAGATTTCGCCCGCGCGCGGCGGCGATCTCGGCGGCGCTGCTGCTGGTGCTGATGGCCGCCGGCCTGTTCGCGCTCGCATCGGGTAGCCTGCCCATAACCCTGGCCGAGGTGCTCGCAGCCCTCGCCCGGAGCGGGGCACGGGCGGACGTGGCTCATGTGGTGAGCGAAATCCGCCTGCCGCGCGTGATCATGGCCCTCCTCGCCGGTGCGGCGCTGGGCCTGTCCGGCGCCGCCATGCAGGCGCTCACACGCAACGGCCTTGCCGATCCCGGCCTGGTGGGCGTGAAGGAAGGGGCGAGCGTTGCCGTGCTGGCCCTCATCCTCGCTTTCCCGGCGGTGGATGCGGCGTGGCGGCCGCCGGTGGGCATGGCCGGCGGGCTCGCGGTGGCCTTCGTGGTTACCATGCTTGCCCGCGACCTGTCCGGGGTGCGCTTCGTGCTGGTGGGCATCGGCGTGTCGTGGCTGCTGGCGGCTGGGCTGCTGGTCTTCATCACTACGGCGGACATCAACGATGTGGAGACCGCTCTGGTCTGGCTCGCCGGCAGCCTGCATGCCGCCGACTGGGCCCTGATCCCGGCGCTGGCCTTCTGGAGCGGGCTCGGCACGCTGGTGCTGATCGCCACCGCGCGCGCGGCCGACGCCGCGCTGCTGGGGGATGGCGTCGCAAAGGGCCTTGGCGTGCGGCTCAAGACCATGAAGGCGCTGGGCCTTGCCGCGCCGGTGCTGATGACGGCGGCGGCGGTGTCGTGCGTGGGCAGCCTCGGCTTCGTCGGGCTGATGGCGCCGCACATGGCGCGCTTTCTGGTAGGCGGCGGGCAGGCGGCGGTGCTGACCGCAAGCGCGCTGCTCGGCGCGGCGCTGGTGCTGGCGGCCGATACGGCGGGCCGCCTCCTGTTCGCACCACTCCAGATCCCGGCCGGGGTGGTGATGACGCTGGCGGGCGTGCCCCTCTTCCTTCTGCTGCTGTGGCAGCGCCGCGACCGGCTGTGACCCTTTCCTGAGACATGCGCATGATCCGCCCCTTCCGCTTCGCCCTGCTCGTTGCCCTGCTGTTCGCCGGCGCCGCGCCAGTCCTGGCCCAGACGCGTCCCTTCACCGACGATCTCGGCCGTAAGGTGGAGGTGCCTGAGCGGCCGCAGCGCATCGTCTCCCTGCACGATCTCGACCTCACGCTGCCCCTCATCGAGCTGGGCGTGGTGCCGGTGGCGAGCCACGGGCGGGTGCGGCCGGACGGCACCCGCTTCCTGCGGGCCGGCAAGCTGCTCACCGGCGTGGATTTCGACACCGCCCCCATCGCCTTCATCGGCGCCAATGCCATCGATCTGGAGGCGGTGGTGGCGGCGAGGCCCGACCTGATCATCACCTCGCCCACCCGCGACACGCCCCTCTCCCAGCTGGAACGCATCGCCCCTACGGTGAGCATCGAGCACCTGAAGGGCGGCCCGGCCGCCATCTATGGCAAGCTCTCCGCCCTCACGGGGACGCAGGCGCGCTTCGCCGCGCTGGAAGCACGCTATGCGGCGCAGATCGCACAATTGCGGGCGCTGGTGGATACCTCGCGCATCAGTGTCGCGAGCTTCCAGGCCAACCAGGGCAAGATCACGGTTTTCCACACCGACCGGGCGCTGGGGCGGGTGCTGCGCGATGCCGGCTTCCGCTTTCCCAAGCTGGTGGAGGCCATCCCCGAAGGCGGGCGCATGGACGTGAGCGCCGAGCGCCTGCCGGACCTTGAAGCCGATTTCCTGTTCGGCACCTTCCGTTCCGACCTCGGCGACGGCCCGGCGGTGGAGATCGCCGCCATGGAGAAAGTCATGCCCGGCTGGTGCCGCCTGATGAAGGCTTGCCGCGAGGGGCGCTACCTGTTGCTGCCGCGGGACGAGACCATCTCCAACACCTATGCCACCCTCAACCTGCTGGTCGCGGTGGTGGAAGCGCAGGTGCTGCGGCAGGAGCTGAAACCGTCGGCGCCGCGCTGAAGACCGCGTTTGAAAAACGCCCGCCCCCTGTGCCAGCATGGCCAGACATTATTTTCTCGGAGAAAGCAAAGGGTGAGATGACGACGCCGTCGCAAGGCCGCAGGAGCAAGGTGGACCGGTTCGGCGAGCGCCTGCGCCAGCGCGGCGCGACCCTTTCGCCCCGCCTCAAGGTGGTGGCCGACTATATCAACGAGAACCGCCGCACCGTGCTGGGCCAGTCGGCGCTGGAAATCGCGGCGCAGACCGCGACCTCCGATGCCACCGTCATCCGCGCCGTGCAGGCCCTCGGCTTCGATGGGCTGAAGGACCTCAAGCGCACGCTGGCCGGCCATCTGGGCGAAGTCATCTCGTCCGTGGACAAGATGACCTCCACCACACAGGAGCTGGAGCGCGACATCGACGCCTCCATCGACTTCGTGCGCGACGGCCACATGATCGGCATCGCGGAAGTGACCAAGCCGGAGAACCGGCGGGCCATCTCCGCCGCCATCGAGCTGATGCGCGGGGCAAGCGGCATCGGCCTGTTCGGCATCGGCGCCTCGGCCATCCTCGCCGAATACGCAGCCCGTCTGCTGATGCGCAACGGGCGGCACGCCTATGCCCTCAACCGCACCGGCATCGGCCTGGGCGAGCAGTTGCTCGCCATGCGGAGCGGCGACGTGCTGGTGATGATGGGCCAGGCCAGCGCGCACCGCGAGGGCGTCGCCACGCTGGAGGAGGCGCGCCGGCTGGAGGTGCCCATGATCCTGCTGTCCGGCTCGGCCTCGCCCGCCTTCGGCCGGCAGGCGCAAGTGGTGATCCAGGTGCCGCGCGGCAAGTCGGAGACGGTGCCGCTCCACGGCCTCGTGCTCGTGTGCCTGGAAATGCTGGTCATTGGCCTTGCCGCCACCGAGCCCGACCGGTCCCTGAAATCGCTGGAGCGCCTGCACACCCTCTACGAGGACATCCGCCGCCCCCCGCGCGGCGGATAGGGCGCTCAGCCGATGGTGCCGCCGGCGACAAAGCAGGTCTGGCCGGTGATGTAGCCTGCCTCCTGCGAGGCGAAGAAGCAGATGGTGGCGGCCACTTCCTCCTGCGTGCCCATGCGGCGCAGGGGCGTGCCTGCGAGAATGTCCTCGTACATCTCCTTGCCCCACTGCTTTTCTTGCTCGGACAGGGGCGTGGGATTGCGCGGGATGGCGCGGGTGCCATTGTCGATGGCGCCGGGGGAGACCGCGTTGACGCGAATGCCGTGCTCAGCCAGTTCCAGCGCCATGCAGGTGGTCATGGCGTGCACGCCGCCCTTCGCCGCCGAATAGGGCACGCGATAGATGCCGCGTGTGGCGTTGGAGCCCACGTTCACGATGGATCCCGCCTTCTGGCGCATCATCACCGGGATCACGGCGCGGCAGCTCCACAGGGTCGGCCACAGGGAGCGGCGGATTTCCTTCTCCATCTCCTCCGGCTGGTATTCCCAGAAGGGCTTGGACCAGATGGTGCCGCCCACATTGTGGACCGCCACGTCGATCCGGCCATAGGCCTCCAGCGCGGCAGCGACGCTCGCCTGAGCGCCCTCGAAGGTCTCAAGGTCGGCGGAGAGGGCGCGGGCGGTGCCACCAGCCGCCTCGATCTCCGCGCGGACATTCTCATTGTGCTCGGCCGAGCGGTCCACGATCAGGAGCTTCGCCCCCTCGCGCGCCAGCCGCAGCGCCGTGACGCGGCCGATGCCCTGCGCCGCGCCGGTCACCAGGGCAACCTTGTCGGCAAAGCGCTTGTCTGACACCTGTCGTCTCCTCTTGAAGAAAGCTACGGCCGCCGGATGAAGCCGGCGGCCGCTTTTTATCCCCGAAGGCTCAGTGGGCCGCCGAGAGCGCGCCTTCCGGCTGCGCGGAGGACCGCGAGCGGATCAGCGCCACCGCCAGCGCCGCGATGGCAAGCGGCACGGCGATGCCGAGATAATAGCCGGGCACCCCGCCCATCTGCAGGAACCAGCCACCCGCAGCCGAGCCGACGATGGCGCCGGTGCGGCCGATGCCGATGGCCCAGCCGGTGCCAGTGGCCCGCAGCTCGGTGGGGTAGATGCCCGAGATGAGGTAGTTCAGCGCCAGCTGCTGGCCGCCGACGCCGAAGCCGGCCGCCGCCACCAGGATGAACACCGCCGTCCAGTTGGTACCGGCCAGCGCCAGCCCGATGCAGATGGCGATGCCCAGGGCGAACATGCCCAGCAGCAGCAGCCGCGCGTTCACCTTCGGCAGGACCAGGGAGAGCGGGATGGCGCAGATGATGAAGGCGGTGTTCACGGTCACCGTGCCGAAGGCGGCGGTGGCGGCCGGCAGGCCGGAGGTGGTGAGCACGGTGGGCAGCCACAGAAGCAGCATGAACCACGCGATCCAGTTGAACAGGTAGGTCGCCCACACCGCGATGGTGCGGATGCGGTAGGCGGGGGCGAACAGCGCCGCCACCGAGCCCTTGGCCACCTTGTCGGCAGGCACGAACTGGGTGCCGGCCGGCACCGGGCGCTTCAGGATCTTCTCCACCAGCGACCGGCTCTTCTCCAGGTCGCCGGGCTTGCCCCGGGCCACCAGAAGCTGCGGCGATTCCGGCAGGACGATGAGGCAGACCACCAGCATCACCAAGGGCAGCGAGCCGCCGACCAGATAGATGCCCTGCCAGCCGATCACCGGCATCCAGCCCGAGGCCAGAAGGCCGCCGAGCACGGCACCGAGCGGCAGGCCCAGCAGCACGCCGGTGAGCACGGTGCCCCGCGCGCGGCCGGGGGCGTATTCGGCGGACAGCGCCAGCAGCACCGGGGTGGCACCGCCCATGCCGAGGCCGGTGAGGAAGCGCAGAACGACGATCTGCGTGGGCGAGGTGGCGAACGCGATGGCGAGCGAGAACACGCCGAACAGCAGCATGGCGCCGAGGATGGCGGTGCGCCGGCCGATCTTGTCGCCGATGGAGCCCAGCGCCATGGCGCCGATGGCCATGCCGAGGGTGCCCGAGATGAAGATGTAGGTCATGTCCGCCGGCGCCATGCCGAACGCCTTGGCGATGGCAGGTCCGGTATAGGCGATGCACTGCGTGTCGAAGCCGTCGAGGGCGGCCACGAAGAAGCACATGAGAAAGACCAGCCATTGGCGCCCGCGTATGGGCTCGCCATCGAGCAGGTCCTGGATGCTTTGTTTTCCACCCGCCATTTTATCCTCCAAGGGGTTTTTGATCTTGCGGTTCTGGGCTGTGTCGGGATCGGGCGACCCGGCACGGGGTGCACCGTGCCGGGCCTTCTGAAGCGGCTGAGGCCTTGTGGTCAGGCGGCTTCCGCACGCGGGCGCTGCACCTCGGCGGAGGGCAGGGCTGCCGCCTCTGACCGCAGCTCGAAATCGAAGGCGATGCGCGCGAACGGGGCATTCAGCCCGGCCTCGGCGATGGCGGCGGGATCCTGGTTGCGCTCCACGGCGGGGATCAGCCCATCGCGGGTGGCGAAGGCGAAATCGTCGTGGAGATAGGGATCGCCGTCGATGTTGATCTGGGTGGTGAGCTTGCGGAAGCCCGGTGCGCTTACGAAGAAATGGATGTGCGCAGGCCGGTGCCCGTGGCGGCCGAGCTGCTTCAGCAGAGTGTCGGTGGAGCCTTCGGGGGGCACCGCATAGCCCGAGGGCATGGTGGTGCGGAAGCGATAGCGGCCCTCGGCGTCGGTCTCGATGGTCCGGCGCAGGTTGAAGGGGCTCTGGCTCTTGTCGAAGAAGGAATAGTTGCCGCGCGTGTTGGCGTGCCACACCTCCACATGGGCGCCGGCCACCGGCTGGCCGTCGGTGTCGCGCACCTGCCCGTGCATGATGAGGATCTCGCCCTCTTCCGACCCGTCGTCGAGCCGCGCCTCGCCCTTGCACAAAGGCGCGCCAGCCACATAGAGCGGCCCTTCGATGGTGCGCGGCGTGCCCCCGGTAAGGCCTGCGGCTTCCTCCGCCGCGTCGAGCCGCACGTCGAGGAAGCGCTCGAAGCCGAGGCCGGCGGCAATGAGGCCGTATTCGTCGTTGCGGCCCGCCTGCGTCAGGTAGTTCACCGCGCTCCAGAACTCGCTCGGCTCCACGTCATATTCGTCGATGACGTAGAACAGGTCGCGGACGATGCGGTCCACGATCGCCTTCACGCGGGGCGTGGGCTCGCCGCGGGTGGGCGCCTGCATTTCCTTCAAGAGGGTATCGATGGCGGCTTTTTCCATGGGCGTTTTCCTTATGGGGTGATTTTTGGTCGCCGTGCGCTGGGGCATCGGTCGTCGAAAGGGTAGGGGGTCTCAGGCTCCCACGGTCTGGCGGACGGGGCTGAGGCGTGGAGCCGGGCGGTCGCGCCGGAAGAAGTCCACACGGTCCATGTCCAGCTCGACGCCGAGGCCCGGCGCCGTCGGAACGATGAGCGCAAAATCCGCATAGGCGAGGGGCGTCGCCAGGATCTCCTCGGCCAATAGCAGGGGGCCGAACAGCTCCGTGCCCCAGGCAAGCGAAGGCAAGGTGGCGCAGAGCTGGGCCGATGCCGCCGTGCCGATGCCGCCTTCCAGCATGGTGCCGCCATAAAGCTCGATGCCCGCCGCATCAGCGATGGCCGCTACCCGCTGGGCCTCGAACAGCCCGCCCGACTGGGCGATCTTCAACGCGAACACCCCGGCGGCGCGGTCCCGCGCCAGATCCATGGCCTCGGCCGGGCCCTGAAGCGCTTCATCCGCCATGATGGCCACGTCGAACCGGCGCGTCAGGCGGGCCAACGCGCCGCGTTGCTCCCGGCTGACCGGCTGCTCGATGAGATCGACCCCGGCCGCCTCCAGCGCGGCGATGCCCCGGCGGGCCTGATGCTCGCTCCAGGCCATGTTCACGTCCACCCGCACGCTGGCGCGGTCGCCCAAAGCCGCCTTGATGGCGGCCACATGGGCCACGTCCGCCGGCACCTCGCGCTTGCCGATTTTCAGCTTGAAGATGCGGTGGCGGCGCGCCGCCAGCATGGCCTCGGCCTCCTCGATGTCCTTGCCCGTGTCGCCGCTGGCGAGGGTCCAAGCCACCTCCAGCGTATCGCGCTGACGCCCGCCGAAAAACTCCGACACCGGCACGCCCAGGCGGCGCCCGTGGGCATCGAGCAGGGCGGTCTCCACCGCGCAGCGGGCGAAGCGGTTGCCCTTCACCGCCCGCTTCACATTCGCCATCAGCGCGGCAACGCGGGCCGCGTCGGCGCCGAGCAGCAGGGGGGCGATGTAGGTGTCGATGGTGAGCTTGATGCCTTCCGGGCTCTCCTCGCCATAGCTCAGGCCGCCGATGGTGGTGCCCTCGCCGAAGCCGACCGTGCCGTCCGAGCACGACACCTTCACCAGCACCAGCGTCTGGCTGCGCAGGGTGTGCATGGACAGGTGATGGGCGCGTATGGTTGGGATATCGACGATAAAGGTCTCGATACGGTCGATACGAACTGCGACGCCGGTCTGCATCCGCGGAGTGTCCTTATGTTTGGCATAAGGAAAATCACGCTGAGGGGGCGCGCGTCAAAGACAGTCTCGGTCGGTTTGCATACCTAAAAGGTCTGGACATGGAATTGCGCCACCTCAGGTATTTCACAACCGTGGCCCGCGAGCGCAGCTTCACCCGCGCGGCGGAGAAGCTCCACATCGCCCAATCCCCCCTGAGCCGGCAGATGCGTGAGCTGGAGGAGGACCTGGGGGTAACCCTGTTCGAGCGGCCAAGCCGCCCGGTGCGCCTCACGGCCGCCGGGCGCTTCTTCAACGAGCATGCGTTGCAGATCCTCCAGCGGGCGGAGGAGTTGCGCATCACCACCCGGCGCTTCGGCGAGGCGGGGCGGCGCCAGTTCCTGATCGGGTTCGTGGGCTCGGTGCTCTATGGCGGGCTGCCGGACGTGGTCCGGGGCTTTCGCGCCTGCTATGCCGGGCTGGAGGTGGCGCTCATAGAGATGAGCACCGTGGAGCAGATCGCCGCCCTGAAGGAGGGGCGCATCGACGTGGGCTTCGGGCGCATCCGCTTCGACGATCCCGCCATCCGCCGCGAAGTGATTGCCGAGGAGCCCCTGCTGGTGGCCCTGCCGCCGGACCACCGGCTGCTCGCCTCCGACGGCGTATCATTCCAGGACATCGCGGCGGAGCCGCTGGTGCTCTATCCCAAGTCGCCGCGGCCGAGCTATGCCGACCAGGTTCTGTCCTATTTCAGCGACCGGGGCTGCACGCCCGTCATCGCACAGGAGGTGCGCGAGCTTCAGACCGCACTGGGCCTGGTGGCGGCGGGCATCGGCATCACGCTGGTGCCGGACTCGGTGCGCCACTTGCACCGCGACGATGTCACCTACCGCCCGCTGCTGGAGGCAGGGATCACGTCCCCGCTCATCATGAGCTGCCGGGCGAGCGATTCCTCGGCCGAGATCGGGCAGATCTTCGACCTCATCCGCAACATCTACCAGCTGAAGCTGGACCTCGGCCGGCCGCCCGCGTGAGGCGGGGTAAAAGATGGCGGCGGCTTCAGCGCGCCTTGGTGGTCCGGCCGACCGGCTTCGGGGCCGCGTCCTTATCCTCGCCCTTTCGGAACATGTCCGACGCGGTCAGGATGATGAGCGACACCAGGGCCAGGGCGGTCATCGTCAGTGCATAAATGATGAGGAACGGATAACCGAAAAAATAGACGAGCGCCGCGAAGCAAACCACAAGGTTTGCGATGAAATAATATTTGGCGTCGGGCGCTCCATAGATGGCATCCTTCAGGAACCACCCGAAGACGGGAACACGAAGAGCGACGCGCGCAGCTGTTTCCATGATCGAACCCAGATAAGCGTTGACTTGATCCACATTCCAGATGCGGAATTTGATCTAACGCAAAAATGGCCGATCCAGGTAGCGGCATCAAGCGGCCTTACCGCCGCAGCCGTGGCTCAAATGCCCGCTTTGTGGGCTTTTTGGCGCGGCAAAACGTCGTGCCGCAACCCAGGGCCGGTGACGTCTTCGCAATAGGGTCCTGATCCCCAGCCGCCACGACGGCGCGCTACGGTCATCCAGACGGCAGACACTCCGCCGCGCGTCGCCAACGCCGCCATCGGCAAGCTGCTGTCGTGGATGAAAGAGACGGGCGTCGCTGTTTGAGCGGCGTCGAAAATCATGGGTACGTCGCACGTGAGACGATGAGACGGTCTCAAAGGCGTCTCATGTTCTCTTCCTGTTCTCAGCCATCAGACCTTAAGTCTTTGATATCGTTGGTGAGCCCGTCGGGATTCGAACCCGAGACCCCATGATTAAAAGTCACGTGCTCTACCGGCTGAGCTACGGGCTCACTCGACGCTGTGGTTAGGATGCCAAGGCGGCAGGGTCAAGGCCGGCGGCGGCAGGGCCTTGGGAAAGATGCGCGGGGGTGGCCCGTGCTGTGAATATCCCCAGCCCATTGACCGGCAGGCGGCCCATGCCCACCATGGCCCCTCATTGCTCCTGGAATTGCCATGCCCGTCCATAATCACATTGCCTCCGGTGCCGACGAGATCGCGGCCTGGCGCCAGGATTTCCATCGCCATCCCGAGCTCATGTACGAGCTGCCTCGCACCAGCGCCGCGGTGGCCGAGAAGCTGCGCGCCTTCGGCTGCGACGAGGTGATTACCGGGCTTGGGCGCACCGGCGTGGTCGGCATCGTGCGCGGACGCGGGGACGGACCCATGATCGGGCTGCGGGCGGACATGGACGCGCTGCCCATCACCGAGCAGACCGGCGCCGCCTATGCCTCGCAGGCGCCCGGCGTCATGCATGCCTGCGGCCATGACGGGCACACCGCCATGCTGCTGGGCGCCGCGCGCCATCTGGCGGAAACCCGATCCTTCTCCGGCACCGCCGTGCTGATCTTCCAGCCGGCGGAGGAGGGCGGGGCCGGCGCCAAGGCCATGATCGACGACGGCCTGTTCGTCCGCTTCCCGGTGAGCGAGGTCTACGGCATGCATAATCTGCCGGGGCTGCCCGTGGGCCGCTTCGCCATGCGGCAGGGCGGCATCATGGCCTCGTCCGACCGCATCGAGATCCTGGTGGACGGCCGCGGCGCCCATGCCGCCCGGCCCAACCAGGGGGTGGACGTGGTGCTCACCGGCGCCGGCATCGTCACCGCCCTGCAGCAGGTGGTGTCGCGCAATCTCGATCCGCTCGCCGCCGCGGTCATCTCCATTCCCATGTTCCATGCGGGAGAGGCGGACAATGTGCTGCCGCCCAGCGCGCGGCTCGCCGGCACCATGCGGGCCTTGGACCCCCATGTGCGCGAGGTCCTGCGTGCCCGCATCGTGGCGGTGGCGGAAGGGGTGGCCGCCGCCCACGGCGCCACCGCGACGGTGCGCTTTTCCCAGGGCTATCCCGTCACCCGCAACCACGCGGCGCAGACCGCGTTCGCCTCCGAGGTCGCGGCCGACGTGGCTGGCCTGTCGGAGGTGGACGCCTCTGCCCCGCCGCTGATGGCGGCGGAGGATTTCGCCTTCATGCTGGAGGAGAAGCCGGGCGCCTACATCTTCATCGGCAACGGCCCGTCCGCCGACCTGCACCATCCGGAATACGACTTCGCGGATGCCGCCATTCCCTTCGGCGCGTCCTATTGGGTGCGGCTGGTGGAACGGGCGCTGCCGCTCTCGGTCTGAGGCGGGGCCGGGCTGTCAGCCCGAACCTTTCGGCATTTTGCCGGGCTGTCAGCCCGGCTTGCGCAGAATGAAGGTGAGGAGGCCTTCCGCCACCGTGCGCTCTTCCAGCGCGGCGCCGGTCTCCTGCGCCAGGTGGGGAATATCGATCACCGCCATGGGATCGGTGCAGGTCACCACGAGGCGCGTGCCGGCGGCCGCTGCCTTCAGCGCCTTGCGGGTGAGCAGGGCCGGCAGAGGGCATTTCAGCCCCCTGAGATCCAGCTCCACCGTCTCGGGCACGGGCGCCGTCAAGCCGCCTGGTCCTTCAGCCGCGCCAGGCTCTCTTCCCGGCCGAGCACCGTAAGCACGTCGAAGATGGGCGGAGAGGTGGGCTTGCCGGTGAGCGCGGCCCGCAGCGGCTGGGCCACGGCGCCGAGCTTCACGCCCTGCGCCTCCGCATAGGCGCGCACGGCGGCCTCGGTGGCGGCGGCGGTCCATTCCACCTGCTCCAGAGCGGGCAGGAGGCGGCCGAGATGGGCGCGGGCCTCGGGCGTGAGCAGGGCGGCGGCCTTGTCGTCCAGCGGCAGCGGGCGCTCGACGAAGATGAACTCGGCGTTATCCACCAGTTCCACCAGGGTCTTGGCGCGCTCCTTCAGCCCCGGCATGGCGGCGGCGAGCTGGGCGCGGCGCTCCGGCGTCATGCGGGCGAGGCGGCGCTCGGCATCGGGCAGGTGGGGCACCAGCGCATCGATGGCGGACAACAGCTCGGCGTCGCTGGAGGCGCGCATGTAGTGGCCATTGAGGCTTTCCAGCTTCTGGAAATCGAAGCGGGCGGCGGAGCGGCCCACCTTGTCGAGGTCGAAGAAGCCGATCATCTCCTCGGTGGAGAAGACTTCCTGGTCGCCGTGGCTCCAGCCGAGCCGCACCAGATAGTTGCGCAGCGCCGCCGGCAGGTAGCCCATGTCGCGATAGGCATCCACCCCGAGGGCGCCATGGCGCTTGGAGAGCTTGGCGCCATCCGGCCCGTGGATGAGCGGAATATGGGCCATGCGCGGCACCTCCCAGCCCAGCGCGCGGTAGATCTGGGTCTGGCGCGCCGCATTGGTCAGGTGGTCATCGCCGCGGATCACATGGGTGACGCCCATGTCATGGTCGTCCACCACCACCGCCAGCATGTAGGTGGGATTGCCGTCCGAGCGCAGCAGGACGAGGTCGTCGAGATCCTTGTTGGGGAAGGTCACGGTGCCTTGCACCATGTCGTCGATCACGGTCTCGCCCTCCTGCGGCGCGCGCAGGCGGATGACGGGGTCGCGATCCTTGGGCGCCTCGGACGGGTCGCGGTCGCGCCACCGGCCGTCATAGCGCGGCGGGCGGCCCTCCTTGCGGGCCAGTTCGCGCATCTCGTCCAGCTCCTGGGGCGTGGCATAGCAGCGATAGGCGTTGCCCTGCGCCAGCATCTCCTCCACGGCCGCGCGATGCCGCTCGGCGCGGGCGAACTGGTAGATGGGCTCGCCGTCCCAGGTGATGCCCAGCCACTCCAGCCCCTCGATGATGGCCGAGATCGCTTCCTTGGTGGAGCGCTGGCGGTCGGTGTCCTCGATGCGCAGCAACATCTTGCCGCCGGTGTGGCGGGCATAGAGCCAGTTGAACAGGGCCGTGCGCGCCCCGCCGATGTGCAGGAAGCCGGTGGGGGAGGGGGCGAAGCGGGTGACGATCTGCGACATGGGGAACTCGACGAGGCTCGGTCCAGGGGGTGGACGGGGCGGGGCAGCGCGCGGGTGGTACGCAGGGTCGGCCGGGGCAGGGGCTCCAGCGCGAGCCTCACGTCCGAGCGCGCATGAATGCACGCACCCTGGCACGCGGGAGGCGCCCGTGTAGCATAGGCGCCGGGCACAAGGAACACGGCCGCCATTCCTGGCGGGCCGGGCGCCGGATGCCCTCGGATCGGAACGGCCCGCAGCGGGGCATCTGGGGCGACATGACGCAGCAGGATCAGCGTCCGGCGCACAGCGGACGGGCGGCCGTTCTCGGCGGCGCGCGCACTGCTGCGCGCCGGGCGATGCCCCCTGGCTTTGCCCGCTTCCTGGATGCGCTGCGCGCCCGCCTTGCCGCTGACCTTGCAGCCGAGGCCGCCTCCGGCCGGCTGATCCTCTGGCTTCCGGCGGCGTTCACCCTTGGCATCCTGTTGTATTTCGGCGCGGCGAGGGAGCCGTCCCTTTCCATCGCCGTGGCGCTTTTGGCCGCCCTCTGCGGGGGCGCGGTCCTGCTGCGTGCGCGACCGGTGGCGTTCGGGGCGGTGGTGACCCTTGCCGCCATAACGGCGGGCTTCACCACCGGCAGCGTGCGCACCGCGCTGGTAGCGCACGAGATCGCCACGCCGGGCAAGGGACCGGTGCGGCTATCCGGCTTCGTGGAGCGCGTGGAACATCGCCCGAAGGGGGATCGCATCCTGCTGCGGCTCGACGCCGGCCCGGTGAAGGGGCTGGACCCGGTGCCGCGCCTGGTCCGCCTCACCCTGCGCAAGGGCTGGGCGCCGCCGGTGGGCACCCATGTCACCCAGCTGACCCAGCTGCTGCCGCCGCTGGGCCCGGCCATGCCCGGCGCCCATGATTTCGGCCGGAACCCCTGGTTCGCCGGCATCGGCGGCGTGGGCTACGGCCTCGGCAAGCCGAAGCTGGCGGAGCCGGCTGAGCCGCCCCTGTCGGTGCGCCTCGCCATGGCGGTGGAGGCGGTGCGCGACAGCCTGTCCCGCCGTATCCGCGCCTCCCTCGCAGGCACGCCGGCGGAGATCGCCGTGGCTCTGGTGGCGGGCGACCGCTCCGCCATCGCGCCGCAGGTGGAGGAGAGCATGCGCGTGTCCGGGCTCACGCATATCCTCTCCATTTCCGGCCTGCACATGGCGCTGGTGGCGGGCACGCTGTTCGCGTTCGTGCGCGGCGGTCTCGCTTTGGTGCCGGCGTTGGCGCTGGGCTTTCCCATCAAGTCGCTGGCGGCCATCGTCGCCCTCACCGGCAGCGCGGCCTATCTGGTGCTCTCCGGCAATGACGTGCCGGCGCAGCGCTCGTTCGTAATGACGGCGCTGGTGCTCAGCGGCGTGCTGGTCGGTCGGCCGGCGCTGACCCTGCGCACCGTGGGCGTGGCGGGGATCTGCGTGCTCGCCTTCACCCCCGAGGCGGCGCTGGATCCCGGCACTCAGATGTCGTTCGCCGCCACCCTCGCGCTAGTCGCCGCCTATGAGCGCCTGCGGCCCCTGCGCGCCCTGCCGCGGCCCGACGGATGGGTGGGGCAGGGGGTGGTCTGGCTCGCGGTGCTGGTGGGCGGCACGGCGCTGACCTCCCTGGTGGCGGGACTGGCGACGGCGCCCTACGGCATCTTTCACTTCCAGCGCGTGGCGCCCTATGGCCTCCTGGCCAACCTCGCCGCCATGCCGGCGGTGTCGTTCCTGGTGATGCCGTTCGGCCTGCTGGGTGTGCTGCTGATGCCGTTCGGCTTCGATCATCTGGCCTGGCCGGTGATGGGCAAGGGCATCGAGATCATGGTCGCGGTCTCCGATGCGGTCGCGGTTCTGCCAGGCGCGGATGGCCGGGTCGATACGGTGGGCGCGCCGACGCTGGCGCTGTTCAGCCTGGGCCTTGCCGCACTTTGCCTGTTGCGCGGGCTGCTCACGGCGGTCGCCATCGTGCCGTTCGCCCTCGCCCTGCTCATGTCCGGCGCACCACCGCGTCCGGACATTCTCATCGCGCCCGATGCCCAGACGGTGGCTGTGCGCGGTCCGGATGGGCGGCTATCGGTCCTCGGGGCGCGCAGCCAGCGGCTGGTGGTGGAGCAGTGGATGACGCGGGAGGGCGACATGCGAAAGGCTGGCGCCGAAGGGATTGCCGCGCTGTTCACCTGCGATCCGCTCGGCTGCACCGCGCCCCTGCCGGGCGGCGGCACCATCGCCGTATCGCGGCGGGCGGAAAGCCTGGAGGCGGATTGCCTGGAATCGCGCATCGTCGTCACCCGGGACGTGCCGCCCCGACGCTGTCCGGCCCAGGTGGTAACGCCGCAGACGCTCCAGCGGACTGGAACGCTCGCCTATCATTTCCGCGATGGGGCAAGCGAGGGAGCCAGCAGAGGGGATTGGCACGTCGAGCCCACCCGCAGGCCCCAAGTCCAGCGCCCCTGGATGCCGCCTTTGCCGCCGGAGCCCACCCCTCAGCGCCCGCCGACGGACGATCCGGAAGCCGACGCCGCATCGGAGTGATGCGGCCGGAAGCCCCAAAGGCTCAGGACGGTCGGAAGCATCGACGGGTCAAAAAGCTGGGGTGAGAAGCGTCGCTCCAGAAGAGCCGGGCCCCGTTGAGCATGGTGACCGCCACGCCCCTCACCCCGTCGCGGCCTCCCCGCTGGAGGGAGGAAGCGGAAATCAGTAGCGGCGCATGAGGCCGATGAGGCGGCCCTGGATGCGCACCCGGTCAGGGCCGAAGATGCGGGTCTCGTAAGCGGGATTGGCGGCTTCGAGGGCGATGGAGGCGCCCTTCTTGCGCAGGCGCTTCAGCGTTGCTTCCTCGTCGTCCACGAGGGCAACGATGATGTCGCCGGTGTCCGCCGTATCGCACTTGCGGATGAGAACCGTGTCGCCGTCGAGGATGCCGGCCTCGATCATGCTGTCGCCGCGCACTTCCAAAGCGAAATGCTCGCCGCTGCCCAGCATCTCGGGCGGGATATTGAGGGTGTGGCTGCGGGTCTGGATGGCGGAGATGGGCGAACCCGCCGCGATCCGGCCCATGACCGGAACGGTGACCACCTGGCCCGCGCCTTCGTCGTCGTCCGAGGCCGGCCGCACCTTGCCGAGACTGCCTTCGATGACCGAGGGCGAGAAACCGCGACTGGCCGCGCGGGGAGTGGCAAGACCGGGGGCGACGCTGTCCGGCAGACGCACCACCTCAAGGGCACGCGCCCGGTTGGGCAGGCGGCGGATGAAGCCGCGCTCCTCGAGCGCCGTGATCAGGCGGTGAATGCCGGACTTGGACCGCAGGTCCAGCGCCTCCTTCATCTCGTCGAAGGAGGGGGGCACGCCGGTCTCCTTCAGCCGCTCATGAATGAAGCGAAGCAGGTCATATTGCTTGCGCGTCAGCATCTCTCGCCCCCTCCAGCGCCAGCCTGTGCGCCGCGAAACAAATCATGAACAGCTTCTATCTGTTCCTTTTGTGTTCCGCAAGTGGTGAAGGCAGGGTTAAGGCCCCTCAGTCGTCGAAAGGAATGATCTCGCAGGGGTCACCGGCCGTGGCGGCGGGGGCGAAGGGCGGGCGAATGAGCAGGCAGTCGGCGGAGGCCAGCATGCTCAGCATGGCGCTGTCCTGGGAGGCGCAGGGCGTCACATGCACCGTTCCGTCGGCGTGGCGATCCATGCGGGCGCGCATGAAGTCGCGGCGCACGTCGTTGGCCGCGATGTCCACCGCGAGACGCGCCGGCGCGGTTACGGGGCCGGGCGCGGTATCGCCCTGCAGCGCGCGCAGCAGCGGCACCAGGAACACCATGGCGCAGACGTGCGACGACACCGGATTGCCGGGCAGGCCCAGCACCCGCACGCCGCTTTTGCCGCCGAACATCAGCGGCTTGCCGGGGCGCAGGGCGATCTTGTGCACGAACAGTTCCACCCCCTCCGCGCGCAGCGCGGGCGCCATGAGGTCGTGATCACCCACCGAGGCGCCACCGGAGGAGACGACAAGGTCGAATTCGCCAGAAAGCGCGTGCTCCACCACGGCGCGGATAGCGACAAGATCATCCCGCACCAGGCCAAGATCGGTCACCTCCGCGCCGGCGCGGCGGGCGAGGGTGGCGAGACCGAAGGCGTTAGAGACGACGATCTCGCTGTCCTGGCCCGTGCCCTGCCCGGGCAGCACCAACTCGTCGCCGGTCTGCAGCACCGCCACGCGCGGGCGCCGGGCCACGGGCAGGACCGCATGGTCCATGGCGGCGGCGAGCATGATGTCGCGCCCCGTCAGGCGCCGCCCGGCGAACAGGCCCGGCGTGCCGGCGGTAAAATCACAGCCCTTCTTGCGCACGTTGCGCAGGGCGGCGGTGGGAGCGGTGGTGGTGATGACATCGCCGTCGCGGCTGGTGTTCTCCTGGATCACCACCGTGTCGGCGCCCTCCGGCACCACCGCGCCGGTGAAAATGCGCACCGCCTGGCCCGGCCCCACGGCACCCGGAAACGGTCGGCCGGCCGCTGATTCGCCGATCACGGTGAGGCGGACAGGCGTCTGAGCGATATCGCTGCCACGCACGGCATAGCCGTCCATGGCGGACATGTCGGCGGGGGGCTGGGTGCGGCGGGCGGGCAGGTCCTGCGCCAGCACGCGCCCATCGGCCAGCGCCACCGGCACCTGCTCGACACCGAGGACCGACGCGCCGGCCGTGACCAGGCCGATGGCCTCCTCGACGGTCATGAGGGGGGTCTTCTTGCCGGCCGGCTTCCCGGCGTCCGCTGTCGTGCTCGGTTCCATCAGTGGCTCGGCCTCTTCAGTCCGTGGGCGGTTCCGCGCGGAAATGCCCGCTGGCGCCGCCGGATTTCTCCAGAAGCCGGATGCCTTCAATGCGCATGCCACGATCGGCCGCCTTGGCCATGTCGTAGATGGTGAGGCAGGCCACCGAGACGGCGGTCAGCGCTTCCATCTCCACGCCGGTCTGGCCCGTGGTCTTGGCCCGCGCGGTCACGTGGAGGCCGGGCAGGGCGGGATCGGGGACGACCTCCACCTCAACCTTGGTGAGCATCAGCGGGTGGCACAGGGGGATCAGCTCGTGGGTGCGCTTGGCGGCCATGATGCCGGCGAGGCGCGCGACGCCCATCACGTCGCCCTTCTTGGCGTTGCCGGAGAGAATCAGGTCGAGGGTCGCGGGCGCCATGGCCACGCGCCCCTCGGCCAGGGCCTCGCGGGCGGTCGCGGCCTTGTCGGACACGTCCACCATGCGGGCCGAGCCCTCGGCATCGATATGGGTCAGGCTCGCCATGTCCGTCGGTGCGTCCCGGAATCGTTTCGTGCGGGACGGAAGATGGCGCCCGCGGCGGGTCCTGTCCACCTTGGCAAGGCTGGCAGGGGATCGCCGGGGCGTCCGTGCGGTGAAAGCGGCGTGCGCCTTAGCGCAGGCGGGTCCAGACTTGCGTCTTGCAGAGCGGCGCCACCACGCAGCCGCGAAGCTTCAATGTGTCGTCGCCGTCGAGGGTGATGGAGCCGGAATAGGTCTTGCCGTCCTCGGCATTATAGATGCTGCCGCCGCTCCATTCCTTCGGCCCGCCCGAGAAGCCGGTGAGGATGGTGACGCCCTTCACCGGCCGGCTGCGCAGGGCCGCGTTGGCATTGTTCACGTCCTTGAGGGCAGGATCGGCCTTGATCCCCTCGGAGGACACGAGGCGGCCGCACAGGCTGGCGCCGCACTTGGAAATCTCCACCTGGCCGCCCCGCGACGGGGTCTGCCACAGGCCGACGGGATCGGCGGCCAGCGCCGGGGCACAAAACAGGCCGGCAATGGCGATGCCGGCGAACAGGCGCAGTCTCATGAAAGTCCTCCCATGGGTGCGGCCCACTTGCGGAGCCGTCACGCCCATTAAGGCGGAACTTTACGTATACGGCAAGTCTAGCCCGCAAGGAGCTGGGACGTGGCGGAAGCGACATCCTCCTGCCGCATCAGGCTCTCGCCGACGAGGATGGTGCCTATGCCCACCTTGGCGAGCCGCGCCACGTCCTGCGGCGTGAAGATGCCACTCTCGCCGATGGCGATGCGGTCCTTCGGCACGCGGGGGGCGAGGCGCTCGGAAGTTTCGAGCGAGGTCTCGAAAGTGCGCAGGTTCCGGTTGTTGATGCCGATGAGCCGGCACGGCAGGTCGAGCGCCCGCTCCAGCTCGGCGTCGTCGTGCACCTCCACGATGGCATCCATGCCATAGGCAACGGCGGCATCGGCAAGGTCGCGGGCGAGCAGGTCGTCCACCCCGGCCATGATGATGAGGATGCAGTCAGCCCCCCAGGCGCGGGCCTCCACCACCTGGTAGGTGTCGTACATGAAGTCCTTGCGCAGCACCGGCAGGCTCACCGCCGCGCGGGCGGAGCCAAGGAACTCCGGCGCGCCCTGGAAGGAGGGGGTGTCGGTGAGCACGGACAGGCAGGTGGCGCCGCCGCGCTGGTAGGCGCGGGCCAGCGCCGGCGGATCGAAGTCCGCCCGGATCAGGCCCTTGGAGGGGCTGGCTTTCTTGATCTCGGCGATGAGCGCGGTGCGCCCCTCGGCCAGGCTGGTGGCGATGGCCTCGGCGAACGGGCGCACGCGCGGTGCGGCGCGGGCCGCCGCCTCGATCTCTCCCAGCGGGCGGGCATGCTTGGCGACGGCGATCTCGTCGCGCTTGTAGGCTTCGATCTTCTTCAGGATGTCGGTCATTGGGCCGCCTCCGGCGCCAGTTTCTCAGATACGGCCACGAGGTGCTCCAGCCGCGCGCGGGCGGAGCCGGTGTCGAGGCTGACCCGTGCCATCTCGACCCCCTCTTTCAGGTCCTTCGCCCGGCCCGCCACCACGAGGGCGGCGGCGGCATTGAACAGGGACACGTCGCGATAAGCGCCGTCAGCGCCGTCCAGCACGGTCCTGAGCGCCTTCGCATTATGCACGGCGTCGCCGCCTTTCAGCTCCTGCGCCGGATATCGCTTGAGACCCACATCCTCCGGCGCCACGGTGAAGGTGTGGATGCGGCCCTCGTCCAGCACCGCGATGTCGGTGTCGCCGGAGATGGTGATCTCGTCGAGCCCGTCGGACCCGTGCACCACGAAGGCCTTTTGCGACCCGAGCGTGCGCAGCACCTCGGCCAGCGGCACGATCCAGGACTTGGCGAACACGCCCACCATCTGCCGCGTCACCCCGGCCGGATTGGAGAGCGGCCCCAAAAGGTTGAAGATGGTGCGCGTGCCCATCTCCACCCGCGTCGGCCCCACATGCTTCATGGCCGGATGGTGGGAGGGGGCGAACATGAAGCCGATGCCGGCCTCGGCGATGCAGCGGGAGATGCCGGCCGGGTCGAGGTCGATGCGCACGCCCAGCGCCGCCAGCACGTCCGCCGCCCCCGACTTGGAGGACAGCGCCCGGTTGCCGTGCTTGGCCACCGGCACCCCGGCCCCCGCCACGATGAAGGAGGCGCAGGTGGAGATGTTGTAGGAGCCGGAGGCATCGCCGCCGGTGCCCACCACGTCCACCGCCTCATTGGGCGCCTCCACGGGCAGCATCTTGGACCGCATGACGGAGACCGCGCCGGCGATCTCCTCCACGGTCTCGCCGCGCACGCGCAGGCCCATGAGCAGCGCGCCCATCTGGGAGGGGGTGGCCTCGCCCGACATCATCTTGTCGAACACGTAGGCGGCCTCGTCGCGGCTGAGGCTCGCGCCGGTGGCCACCTTGCCGAGGAGGGGTTTGAACTCGTTCATGTCTCGTCCTCAGCCCTTGATCGCAAGGCGTTCAGTAATCCGCCTCTCCCGCTTGCGGGGAGGGCTTTTTGGGTCAGCCTCTCGTGCTCAGCCCTTGGCCTTTTGCGCATTGAAGGCGGCCGCGATCTCGAGGAAATTGCGGATCAGCGCGTGGCCGTTCTCCGAGGCGATGCTCTCCGGGTGGAACTGCACGCCGTGGATGGGAAGGCTCTTGTGGGCGAGGCCCATGATCAGCCCGTCCGCCGTGTGCGCCGTCACCTCCAGCGCGTCGGGCAGGGTGTCGCGCTCGACGACGAGGGAGTGGTAGCGCGTTGCCTGGAAGGAATGGTTGAGCCCGCGGAAGACGCTTTTGCCCTCGTGCAGGATCTCGCTCAGCTTGCCGTGCATGGGGATGGGCGCGCGCACCACGTCGCCGCCGAACACCTGCCCGATGGCCTGGTGGCCGAGGCACACGCCGAAGATCGGCACGCTCTCGCCGGCCTTGGCGATGAGATCGAGGCAGATGCCCGCCTCGTTGGGGGTGCAGGGGCCGGGGGAGAGGACGATGGCGTCGGGCTTCTCGGCCAGCACCTCCTCGATGGTCACCTTGTCGTTGCGATGGACGGTGACGTTCGCGCCCAGCTCGCCGAGGTAATGCACGAGGTTGTAGGTGAAGCTGTCGTAATTATCGATCAGCGTGACGTTGGTCATGGGCACTCCAGGCCCCGAGGATCTCGGGATTTCCGGGCTTAATGCGTGGCCCGGCGGGTGGTCAAGCAAGGGCGGCGAAGGGGGTGCGGGGCTGCCCACGCCATCGGGCCGCCACGACGCCAGCCATGCTCGCGCGCCCGTTCCGAACCAGCGGGCCAGTGGTCCGTGCATCGACCTTGCGCGCAGCCATCGTCTTCACTGCCCCTTGCCGGCGCGGGCGGCAAAACGCACCGCCTCTTCCCCGGCGCGGAACAGGGCCTTGGCCTTGTTCACGCATTCCTGCTGCTCGCTCTCGGGCACGCTGTCATAGACGATGCCGGCGCCGGCCTGCACATACATGCGGCCGTCCTTCACCACGGCGGTGCGCAGGACGATGCAGGTGTCCATCTCGCCATTGGCGCCAAAATAGCCGATGGCGCCGGCATAGATGCCGCGCTTGTCCTTCTCCAGCTCGTCGATGATCTCCATGGCGCGCACCTTGGGCGAGCCGGAGACGGTGCCGGCGGGAAAGCCGGCGGCCAGCGCATCCACCGCGTCGAAGCGCGGGTCCAGCGTGCCCTCCACGTTGGAGACGATATGCATCACCTGACTGTAGCGCTCGATGAAGAAGGAATCAGTCACCTTCACCGTGCCGATCTGTGAGACACGCCCGGCATCATTGCGGCCGAGATCCAGCAGCATAAGATGCTCGGCGCGCTCCTTGGGATCGGCCAGAAGCTCGGCGGCCAGTGCGTCGTCCTCCACATGGGTCACGCCGCGCTTGCGGGTGCCGGCGATGGGACGGATGGTCACCTGCCCGCCGCGCAGCCGCACCAGGATCTCAGGCGAGGAGCACACCACCGAGAAGCCGTCGAAGTTGAGATAGACCAGAAACGGCGCCGGGTTCACCCGCCGCAGCGCCCGGTAGAGGGCGAAGGGCGGCAGGGTGAAGGGGCTCTCGAAGCGCTGCGACAGCACCACCTGGAAGATGTCGCCGGCGCGGATGTAATCCTTGGCCTTGTCCACCATGGCGCAGAATTCGTCCGCGCCGGTGTTGGAGACCGGCACGACCTCGCCGTGGAACGGCTCCGGCGCCGGGTGGGCGATGGCGCGGTCGAGGCCGGCCACCACCTGGTCGAGCCGCTCCAGCGCCGCCTCATAGGCCGCGCGGGGGGAGACGCCCTCCTTCGGGCGCACCGGGGTGACGGCGGTCAGCTCGTCCTTCACCGCGTCGAACACCACCATGAGGGTGGGGCGGATGAGCAGCGCCTCGGGCACGCCGATGGGATCGGGCTTGGCGGGCGCCAGCTTCTCCATCTGCCGCACCATGTCGTAGCCGAGATAGCCGAACACGCCCGCCGCCATGGGCGGGGCGCCGGCCGGCAGGTCGATGGCCGATTCGGCGAGCAGGGTGCGCAGCGCCTTCAGCGGCGGCTCGGCGCAGGGGACGAAGGCGTCCTTGTCCGTCGCCGGGGTGCGGTTGATCTCCGCCGTGTCGCCGGAGGCGCGGAAGATGAGGTCGGGCGCGAGACCGATCATGGAATAGCGCCCGCGCGCCTGCCCGCCCTCCACCGATTCGAGGAGGAAGGCGTTGGGGGTGTCGCCGGCAAGCTTCAGGAAAGCCGAGACCGGCGTTTCCAGGTCGGCCACCAGGGTGGTGGAGACCACCTGCGCCTCGCCCTTCAGGTAGCGCGAGGTGAAGAGGTCGAAATCGGTGGGTGCGTTCACGCTGTGGCCCACCTTCAGTTGGTCGCGCCCGCGCCCGTGGCCTGGGCGAAGAGCTTGTCGTTGATCTTCACGCCGATCTCCTTCTGGATGGCGGAAAGATACTGCAGCAGCACGTCGTTCTCGATCTGGCGCGACAGCTCGGCGGAGGCGCGCGAGGTGTCCATGTCCGGCGGCGGCACCATGATCTTGGTCACCTCGAAGACGACGCGGTCCGGTTCGGTGGCGGCGAGCGCGATGCCGAAGCCGCCTTCCTTCACGTCGAACACGCTGGCGATGCTCTCGGCGCTGAACGGCCCGGCGGCGCGGCCGCGACGCAGACCTTCGGCGATCTGGAGCGGCAGGTCCGCCTCGGCGGCCACCTGGGCCAGCGGCGTGCCGGCCTTGGCCTTGTCGAGGAGGGCGGTGGCCTTGGCCTCTACCGCCTTCTCGGTCTCGGATTCGGTCCAGCGGACGGTGACTGCAGCCTTGGCCTCGTCGAAGGTACGGTCGCGAGCCGGGGTGATGGCATTGGTCTCGTACCAGACGAAACCGCCGTTCTGCGGCAACTGGACGGTGTCGGTCTCCACCCCCGGCTGGGCGGCGAAGGCGCCGGACAGCACGTCCGCGCCGCCGGGCACGTCGGCCGGGTCACCGGCCGGGGTGCGGCCCGAGCGGTCCACCGCGTCGAAGGTCTGGAGCTTGAGGCCCAGCTTCTGCGCCACCTCGGCGAGGGTGGAGCCGGAGGCGCGCTCGTCCTCCACCTGATCGTGCTTGTCGAGCAGGGCGCGGCGGGCGCGATCGAGGCGCAGGTCGGCGATGATCTGGTCCTTCACCGCCTCGAACGGCTGGCGGGCGCTGGGCTCGACCTTGGTGACGTGCACCAGGACGGTGCCGAAGCGGCCCTCCACCGCGCTCACCGCGCCCTCGGGCAGGGTGAAGGCGGCGGCGGCGATCTTCGGATCCAGGATGTCGGATTTCGCCACGAGGCCGAGGTCGGTGTCCTTGGCAGTCAGGCCGCGCCCGGCGGCGATGTCGGCGAAGCTGGAGCCGGCCTTGATCTTCTCGTCGGCCGCCTGGGCATCGGCGGCGGAGGTGAAGACGATCTGCTGCACCTCGCGGCGCTCCGGCGTGCCGAAGCGGGAGAGGTTGCGCTCGTAGTCGGCCTTGGCGTCGGCGTCGGTCACCGTCTCGGCGACGGCGAGCGTCGCCGGGGTCAGCGCCAAAACGCTGATCTTGCGGTATTCCGGGGCGCGGAAGGTGACCTTGTGGGCGTCGAAATAGGCCCGCAGCACCTCGTCCGTGGGGGCTTTGAGCGGGTCGGCGGCGGCCGGGGTGACGCGCACGTAGGCGGCGGCGCGGGTCTCGTTCTCGAAGCGGCCCACCGCATCAATGAGCACCTGCGGCACCGCCACGCCCGCGCCCAGCGACTTCAGCAGCTGGTCGCGCACGGCGCGCTGGCGCTCGGAGGCCACGAAACGCTGCTCGGTGAGGTTGTTGGAGCGCAGCAACTGCTGGAAATAGGCCGGATCGAAGCTGGTCGCGCCGGGGCGGCGGTAATTGGGATTCTCGGCGATCTCGCGCGCGATCTGCTCGTCGGACACGGCGAGGGCGAGGCGGGAGGCCTGTTCGTCCAGCGTGGCGTCGGCGATCATCTGGTTGAGGATCTGCCGGTCGAGGCCGAAGGCCCGGGCCTGGTCCGGCGTGATCGGGCGGCCGGCGCGGCGGCTGATCTGCTGGAGCTGCTCGAGATACTGGCGGCGGAACGCATCGGCGGAAATCTCGGTTGCGCCGACGCTCGCCACCGAGGTGGCGCCCATGCCGCGGAACACGTCCGCGATGCCCCACACCAGGAAGCTGAGCGTGAGGATGACGAGGAAGATCTTGGCGATCCAGCCGGACGCGCCCTTACGAAGGGTCTGAAGTACCATCGACGGTTCGTTCTCGTTTTGGCCGGGTCCGGCGCGAAGCGGCGCATGATAGTGAGGCCGCCATGCTCCCGCAACGGCGCATCTTGATGCCTTTTGGCCGGGAAAGGGCTCTGATAGAGCGAACCCCGATCAACCTTAAAGGAGAGCCGAACCATGCCCGCTTCCCGCCGCGTCCTGATCGCCGGCAATTGGAAAATGAACGGGCTGAAGAGCTCCCTCGCCGAGATCGAGGCCCTGGCCGCGGGCTATGATGGCGACCTCAAGGCCAAGCTGGACCTCCTCGTCTGCCCGCCGGCGACGCTTCTGATCTCCGCCGCCGAGCGCCTCGCCGGCTCAGGCGTGCAGCTCGGCGGCCAGAATTGCCATCCGGCCCCCGCCGGTGCTCACACCGGCGGCATTTCCGCCGAGATGCTGAAGGATGCCGGCGTCACGTCGGTCATCGTCGGCCATTCGGAGCGACGCACCAACCTGTCGGAGAGCGATGCGGTGGTGATGGCCAAGGTGAAGGCGGCGTGGTGCTTCGGGCTGCTGCCCATCGTCTGCGTCGGCGAGACCGCCGAGGAGCGCGATGCCGGCGAGGCCGTGGGGGTGGTGACGCGCCAGGTGCACCAGTCGCTGCCGGAAGGCTGCACGGCATCCAACCTGGTCATCGCTTACGAGCCGGTGTGGGCCATCGGCACCGGCCGCACGCCCACCCCTGAGGACGTGGCCAACATCCACGGCACCATCCGCTCCGTCCTCAAGTCGCAGTTCGGCGTCGAGGCAGACGGTATCCGTATCCTCTATGGCGGCTCGGTTAAGCCGGACAATGCGGCGACCCTGATGGCGGTTGCCGATGTGGACGGGGCGCTGGTGGGTGGCGCCAGCCTGAAGGCGGCGGATTTCCTCGCCATCGCCCGGGCCACTCCGGCGCGGTGAGAAGAGGCGGCGGGGCGGCGCGCGAAGTCTCCCGCCCGCGCCGCATCCAAGGCCCTTTGCGATCTGTCCTTGCGGAACCCGGATATCCGGGTTCCGGCCCTTGAGTCCGTTTCAAACCGTCAGAAGGTGATGAGGCCGATCATCTGCTTGATGAGGCTCAGTTCCTCGCCGCTGGTGGGCGTGGTCTGGGACACGAAATCAAACACCTTGCCGTCCTTCAGCCCATACTGGGCGACGCGGCTGACGCGCTTGTTCTTGTCGAAATAGATGGCCAGCACCTTCTGCTCGGTGATCTCCGGCTTCAGGAACGCCACCTTCTGCGCGGTCTGCGAGATATAGAAGAAGGCCTCGCCGTTCACCGTCGCGACGGTGGAGGGGGTGCCGAGCACCAACAGCACCTGCTCCTGGCTCGATCCCACCGGAACCTGCTCCAGCGCGCCCTCGGCCAGCACGTAGCCGCGCTGGTAGGTGCGGGTGACGCCGGAAATGGTGGTGCCGTTGCCGCCCACCATGTCGCCGCAGCCGGCGAGCCCGAGCGCCGCGAGGAGCAGCCCCGTGGTGGCGATCCTGGACCGGGCCATCCGGCTTTCGGAGCCCGTGTTTTCGGAATTCATGCCGCCCCGCATGTCCTTCATCTCATGTGACGCCACACGCTTCCCCATATGTTCGTTCGCCCGGCCCTGACCGGCCGGCGCCTGCCGCCGCCGCATCACCGCCGTATCGCCGCCCCTTGCCACAGGGCCGGCGGCGCGTTACGCCGCTTGGCCGAATGCCAGTCCCACCGCCTGGACCGTCTCGCCCCGGATTTGCGATGTTCAACCTGTTCCGCTCGTCCAAGACCCGCGCGATGTCGCGCGCGACCATTGAGCGCCTGTATGGCGCGATCGTGGCACAGTCGCGGCGGGCGGACTTCTACACCGACTTCGGCGTGCCCGATACGCTCGAAGGCCGGTTCGAGATGGTGGTTCTCCACACCGTGCTCGTCTGCCATCGCCTGAAGGGCGGCGACACGCCGGAACGCTCCATGTCGCAGGACATCTTCGATGCCTTCGCCGCCGACATGGACGCCGCCATGCGCGAGATCGGCATCGGCGACCTGACCGTGCCCAAGAAGATGAAGAAGATCGGCGAGGCCTTCTATGGCCGCGCCGCCGCCTATGACGCAGCCCTGGCCGAGGCGGACGATGCCGCCCTGATCCAGGCGGTGTCCCGCAATATCCTTTCCGCCGGCGAGGTTGAGCCCTCGCCTGAAGCCGCTGCGCTCGCCGCCTATGTGCGCGCCGCCACGGCGAAGCTCCACGCAACGCCGTTCGCGGTCCTGGCCCGCGGCGTGCTGGAGCTGCCCGACCCCGCCGTGCGGGAGAACGAGACATGACCGACCTACCCTATTCCCATCCCTTCTCCGTGCTCGATCTGCCCCCCGGCGGCTTCGACCTGGCGCTCACCCCTGACGCCGCCACCTGCGCCGCCATCGCCCGCCTTGCCGGCGTGCTGGCGGTGGAAGATGTGAGGGCGACCCTTCATCTGGCGCCCGAGGGCGGGGCAGGGGCCCATGTGACCGGCCGGGTCACGGCCACCATCCGCCAGACCTGCGGGGTCACGCTGGAGCCGTTCGACGCGCCGCTCTCGGAAGAGATCGACGTGCATTTCGTGCCGCCCGGCACCTACAAGCCCCCGGTGGCCGAGGAAGAGAACGAGATCGACCCGCCGGACGAGATCGTGGACGGGCACATCGACGCCGGTGCGCTGGTGTACGAATTCCTCATCCTCGGCATCGATCCCTATCCCCGCAAGCCCGGCGTGGTGTTCGAGCCGCCGGCCGAGGATGCCGCCGCCTCGCCCTTCGCCGCCTTGTCCCGGCTGAAGGGCAGCGAGTGACGCCAATTTCGCTGCGGCGTCCATTGAACGCCGCCCGACAGTTGCGATGCGGGCGCGAGGCGCTATTGTCCGCCCGCCGAAGCGCCGGCCGTCATGCGGGGAGGATCTTCACCCCCCGGACGGCGCCGCCTTTGAACCCGCAAGAAAGCCCAAGGGACACCTGCCTGAGATGACCGCACCCGTCCGCATCGCCCTCGACGCCATGGGCGGCGACCATGGACCCGAGACGGTCCTTGCCGGGGCGGAAATCTCCCTCTGGCGCCATCCGGACACCTCTTTCGTCCTGTATGGTGACGCGGCGCGCGTGACCGAGGTGCTAAAAAGCCACCCCAAGCTCGCCGCCGTCTCCCGCATCGTCCACACCGACGTGGTGGTGGGCATGGACGACAAGCCGAGCCAGGCCTTGCGCCGCGGCCGCTACAAATCCTCCATGTGGCGCGCCATCGACGCGGTGAAGCTGAAGGAAGCGGACGTGGCCGTCTCCGCCGGCAATACCGGCGCGCTCATGGCCATGGCCAATTTCAACCTGCGCACCATGCCGGGAATCAGCCGCCCGGCCATCGCCGCCATCTGGCCGACCCTGCGCGGAGAAAGCGTGGTGCTGGACGTGGGCGCCTCCATCGGCGCCACCGCCAAGAGCCTGGTGGAGATGGCCATCATGGGCTCGGCCATGGCCCGGGTGCTGTTCGACCTCGAAGCCCCGACCGTGGGGCTGCTGAATGTGGGCGTCGAGGAGATCAAGGGCGTCGAGGAGGTCAAGGAAGCGGCCCGCATTCTCCGCGAGGAGGTGGTGGGCGTGAACTATCGCGGCTTCGTCGAGGGCAACGACATCGGCGCCGGCACCGTGGACGTGGTGGTGACCGAGGGATTTTCCGGCAACATCGCGCTGAAGACGGCGGAAGGCACGGCCAAGCAGCTCGGCTCCTACCTGCGCGCGGCCATGGGGCGCACCTGGAGGGCGCGAATCGGCTACCTCCTCGCCCGCGACGCCTTCCGCGTGCTGCGGGAGAAGATGGACCCGCGCCGGGCCAACGGCGGCGTGTTCCTGGGCCTCAACGGCATTGTCATCAAGAGCCACGGCGGGACCGACGCGGAGGGATTCGCCGCCGCCGTGGATCTCGCCTACGACATGGTGCGCAACGAGCTTCTCGCGCGTATTGAAAAGAGCCTCGTCGGCCGCCAGCCGCCGGACGTTGCAGCATGCCGGCCGCAGGCCGCAGGGGTGGAAGGCCAATCGTGAGCGGAATCAGGTCCGTCGCCCGGGGATCCGGGTCCTATCTCCCCGAGAGGGTGCTCTCGAACGACGATCTCGCGCGGCGCATCGACACGACCGACGACTGGATCGTGCAGCGCACCGGCATCCGCCAGAGGCATATCGCCGCCGAGGGCGAGTTCACCTCGCATCTCGCGCTGAAGGCCGCAGAGCGGGCGCTCGCCGACGCGGGCTTTGCCGCGCGCGACATCGACCTCATCATCCTCGCCACCGCGACCCCGGACCAGACCTTCCCCGCCACCTCGGTGACGGTACAGGCGGAGCTGGGCATCACCCGCGGCGCGGCCTTCGACGTGCAGGCGGTGTGCTCCGGCTTCGTGTTCGGCCTTGCCACCGCCGACGCCTATCTGAAGACCGGCGCCTTCGAGCGGGCGCTGGTGATCGGAGCGGAGACCTTTTCCCGCATCCTCGACTGGGAGGATCGCGGTACCTGCGTGCTGTTCGGCGACGGGGCAGGGGCCATGGTGCTGGAAGCGGTGCGGGAAGACGACGCCCACGGCGCCGGTCTTCTCACCTCGCACCTGCGCTCGGACGGGCGGCACCGCGCCAAGCTGTTCGTGGACGGCGGCCCCTCCACCACGGGAACCGTGGGCCACCTGCGCATGGAAGGCCGCGAGGTGTTCAAGCATGCCGTGGGCATGATCACCGACGTGATCGAGGACGCCTTCGCCGCCACCGGTGAAAGCGCCGCGAGCATCGACTGGTTCGTGCCCCATCAGGCCAATCGGCGCATCATCGACGCCAGCGCGCTGAAGCTGGGCATCGCCCCCGAAAAGGTGGTGACCACGGTGGACCAGCACGGCAATACCTCTGCCGCCTCCATACCTCTGGCCTTCGACCTTGCGGTCAAGGACGGGCGCATCAAGCGGGGCGATCTGGTGCTGCTGGAGGCCATGGGCGGAGGCTTCACCTGGGGATCGGCACTGCTACGCTGGTAATTGATTTAAGTCGTTGACCGACCTTGGCGAGCGCGGCTAGTTTGCGTTGCACATCCTTCGCCAGTACTGGGTCGCTTTACGGCGTGCGGCGATGTTTCCGTCACATTCCTGAAGCGTGCTCTGTTAAAATTGCCGAAGTTCTGCGATCCGCATCCTTCGAACGGGGCTTCGAGCGGTTCGCCATCTTTCTGGGGCCGGGGTGACAAATGGCTGGTCGGACCGTAACGCGGGCGGATCTGTGTGAGGCCGTCTATCAGCAGGTGGGGCTGTCTCGCACCGAATCCGCCCAGCTGGTGGAGATGGTTCTGAAGGAGATCGCCGACTGCCTGGCCCGCGGCGAGACGGTGAAGCTCTCTTCCTTCGGCTCCTTCGTGGTGCGCGAGAAGGGTGAGCGGGTTGGCCGCAATCCCAAGACCGGCGAGGAAGTGCCGATCGAGCCGCGCCGGGTCATGGTGTTCAAGCCCTCCAGCATCCTCAAGCACCGCATCAACGGGACCGTCGGCGACGGCCTCGACGAGGACTGACCCGCCCAAAGGGCGGGGGACAAGGCGCGACGCGCCGCCGCGCAGGGCACCACCACAACTTCCCGCACGCCGCGTTCACCCGTATGATTCCGTCAGGACTTCGGGGCGATTCGGTCGATTGAGGCGGGAGATACGGTGGACGCGCGCGACACGGAGAAAGCTCCGGACGCCTTCCGGACCATCAGCGAGGTCGCCGAAGACCTGGCCCTTCCGCAGCACGTCCTGCGGTTCTGGGAGACGCGCTTCCCCCAGATCAAGCCCATCAAGCGGGCCGGCGGCCGGCGCTTCTACCGGCCGGAGGACGTGGACCTCCTGCGCGGCATCCGCCACCTGCTTTATACCGACGGCTTCACCATCAAGGGCGCGCAACGCATCCTGAAGGATCAGGGCGTGCGCTACGTGCAGGACCTCGGCATCGAGCGCGAGGTGGCCGTCATGCGCTCGGCCAAGCCCCAGCGGAGCGAGGCCGGGGATGGCGTGACCTTCGGCGGTCTGCTGGGCCTTTTGCCGCGCCGCAAACCCAAGGCGCCGGGTGGCAGGGCAGCGGAGGACGACGACCTCCTCCCCGAATTGCCCGAAGCGGCCGAATTGCCCCTGCCCTTCCCTGATGCCGAGGCCGACCGTGATCTTGCGGACGAGCCGCCCGAGCCCCCCATCGCCTTCAGGCCCGCCGCGCGGCACCGCGACCGCGAGCCACAGCTTCGGGAGGAGCGGCGTGCCGCCGCCTTCGAGGCACCTGGCCAGCGACGCGAGCCGACCCTGGGCGAGGAGCTTCCGCACCCGCCCTCCGGCGCGCCGCATTTAGCACCTCATGGAGCACCTCACGGGGCGCCACCCCGGACGCGGGAGCGGCTGGAGCCCATCCTCGCCCCGCAGCGGCCGAGCCGGGGACCCGCCGCGCGTGTGTCCCAGCGGGATACCGACGGCACGGCGCCACCGTCCCATTCGCCCGCATTCGACGACCCGCTGCTGCCATTCCTCGACGACATGCCGGTGACGGTCTCCGCCGTGTCCGAGCCCATCGAGGCACGCATCCAGCGCCTGCGCGCGCAGGAGCGCCGGCCCATGCGCCCGCACGAGGCCCTGGAGGACGTGGAGGGCCCCGAGGACGACATCCCGCCGCGCGCCCGCCGCGCGCCATCGCCGCTGGACCTGCCATTGGAGGAGGGGGAGGCGATGCGCCCCGCGCCGCGCCGTCCCTCCGCACCCGCCGAGGCCCGTCGCCCGGC
The DNA here is from genome assembly GCF_008364685.1 of Xanthobacter oligotrophicus. Classification (GTDB taxonomy): domain Bacteria; phylum Pseudomonadota; class Alphaproteobacteria; order Rhizobiales; family Xanthobacteraceae; genus Xanthobacter; species Xanthobacter oligotrophicus. The sequence continues at coordinate 175,100 of NZ_VTTL01000010.1, read as the reverse complement.
ATGGGAGGAGGACGAGCGGCTGCAGGATGAGCGATTAGACGACGAGCCATTGGAGGACGACCGGTTCGACGACCCGTTTGCCCCCCATCCCCGGCGCAGCCCGCAGATCAAAGCCTATCAGGATGACGACGAGCCGCCCGCGCCGGCCCCGCAACGGCGCGCCGCTACGACCGCACGCTCCGAGCCGCCACGGTTCCAGGAGCCGAACCAAGATCCGCGCCAAGGCCAGCGCCGAGAGACACGTCAGGATCAAGGCCGGGATCCGCGTCAGGGCCGGATCGTGCAGGATGGCGAATGGCGGCAGACCGACTGGGTGGAGGCCACATGGCACGGTGTAGCCGAGGATCGCACCCGCCTGCCGGAAGCCGTCGCCCCCTCCGAAGACGATGAGCCGCTTTATCGCCCCATCGAACGGCCGTCGCGCGCCCCGCGTCCTGGCGCCATGGCCGCCGATCCGGAGACCGAGATGATGAACGAGGAGCGGCGCCGGCCCCCCTTTTCGCCGCCCCGTGGGGAGCGGCGCGAGCCTTCCATGAGCGCTGCGCCCAAGGGCGCCGCTACCATGGGCACGGCTCCCATGACTGCGCCTCCCTTTGGCTCGTCGGCGGGCCGCGCGCCGATGGCCCATGCGCCCGCCGCTGCGGCATCGGCGGCAGCGGCCCACGCCCGGCCCCCGGCGGGCTGGGCCGACGAGGAGGTGCGGCGGGTTTGGGACGAAGGCTGGGGCGAGGGCGCCCCGCAGTCCCTGCCGCGGGCAACCCGGGTCGGGCCACTCATCGGTCCCATCCATGATGAGGATGACCCGAACTCGGGCGTGCTGCCCGAGGCCGAGCAGCGCCGCATCGCCGAGCGCATGGCCGGCCGGGCCGTCGCCCCGGACCCGTATGTGGCGCAGCGGCGTGGCCCGCCGCCCTGGAGCCGGGCCGAAGCGCCGCTGGACCTGCCCAATCCATCCTTCCGCGACGGATCGACGAGGGGGGAGGCGCCCGCCTATGCCCCGGAACCGGAGCCGCCGGCGCAGCGAGTACCGCGCGAGCCGCTCCGTCCGGGTCCGCCCGAGCAATATCTGCCGCCGCACCTGCGGTCGGAGCCGCGGATGGCGGGCCAGCCGCCCATGGCCGCGCCGGTGCTCTCACGCGACGACGTGCATCGCATGCAATCGGCGCTCTATGAGCTCGGCGAATGCCGGCGGCTGATGGAAGAGGTGCTGGCGCCCCGGGATGGCGATCGTCCGGGCGATTGACCGGACCGCCGCTGCGGTGCGGTTTCCGCCGCGCGGTGCCCAGCCCATCCGGCGAGGCGCGATCCGCGCGGCGTCACGTCATCAATACAGAAAGGCGACGAGGCCGCGCCGGAGAGTGCCTCCATCCAGACGCGCGGCCTCGTGAGGCCTGATTGGGCGTAAATCCCTGCCGCGGGTCAGTCCATCACGGCGAGGGCAACGCGGGTGATGCCCGAGTTGGTGAAGCCGAGTTCCGAGGCGGCGGCGCGGGACACGTCGATCACCCGGCCGCGGACAAAGGGGCCGCGATCATTGATGCGCACGACGACGGTGCGTCCGTTGCGCAGATTTGTGACACGCACCTTGGTGCCGAAGGGCAGGGAGCGGTGCGCCGCCGTCATGGCGGAGGGGTTAAAGCGCTCACCGCTCGCGGTGCTGCGGCCTTGCCAATAGTAAGAGGCGACGCCGGTGGAGGTGTCCGCTTTTGCGGTGTTCGAGACGGCCATTCCGGCCGAGAGGGACAGGGCGAAGCAGGACAGGACCACGCGTATCTTCATGCAATCAATCTTCCGTGTAGTTTCGGATGATTGCCGAATGGCGTCGCAATGGGGCGATAGCGTCCCAATTTGCCGGCGAAAAGGTGATGATTCGGGTGTCGCGGCCACAATCCTGCCGGCATTCGACGCCGAAAAAACAATCACAAGCTGCAGCTTGGCCGAAGATTATGGGTTGGCCATCACGTCCCTGGGGAGAGCATGGGATACCTGCGCGAGGGGGCTTGCCCGCGCCGGAACGATGGTCTAAGCCTCCCATCCTCAGTCGGAGCGTAGCGCAGCCCGGTTAGCGCACTAGTCTGGGGGACTAGGGGTCGGAGGTTCAAATCCTCTCGCTCCGACCATTCAAACCCCGATCTTCCCCACCCAATTCCATCTCCCCACCACGACGCCGGTCACCGGCGGCCGTGGCGTGCGCCGTTGTGGCTCCCGATCGCGAGGGGCTGTCTGAACGGGTGCCCCACGTCGCCCCCACCAATTTCCCCGCGCCTGTCCGCCGTTGCGCCCGCACCGCCTCCGGGAGCATGTCTTCTGGCGCACCCGTGCGCCCGGAAGGGCGGGGCGACACGTCCATTTGCCACTTACGGCCAACTGCTCACCTGAGAGCACAAGCGAATCGCTTCCGATAAGCGACGGTAGAAGCAGCCTCATTCGCTTTGAGACCCGACGCTTTGGTCCGATCGCGAACGCACGCGCGCCAGGCGGCTTTTCCGGCTCGAAATGCAGATTTTCAGTCGCGCTGAATGATCTTTCGCCCCCTCGGGTGTGACTCCGGGGCGAATTTGGATCAGGCTGCGGGCCGATTCCGCCCTGACCCCTGACCCGAGCAGCAGACGCAGCGAGGTCGCGAGAACCATGCCTTTGCCCAGCGAAACCGGCGCAAGCCTCACCTTCACCATCCTGGGATGCGGGTCGTCCGGCGGCGTGCCGCGGGTGGGGCAGGGGTGGGGCGCCTGCGATCCCCTCAACCCCCGCAATCGCCGCCGCCGCTGCTCCATGCTGGTGGAACGCTTCGGGCCGAACGGGAAAACCACCGTTCTTGTCGATACTTCCCCGGACTTGCGGGAGCAGCTCCTCGGCGAGGCGGTGACCCATATCGATGCCGTGCTCTTCACCCACGAGCACGCCGACCACACCCACGGCATTGACGATCTGCGGCCGCTCGCCATCCACCATCGCAGCCGGGTGGATATTTATGCGGATGAAGATACCTCCCGCATGCTGCATCAACGCTTCGGCTACTGCTTCTCCACGCCGCCCGGCAGCGCCTATCCGCCCATCCTCACCGAGCATCGCTTCCGCGAGGGGCGGGAGATCGTGGTGGAAGGGGCGGGGGGTGCCATCAGCGCCCTGCCGTTCCGCCAGCGGCACGGCGACATCGATTCCTTCGGATTTCGCTTCGGCGACGTGGCCTATTCCAGCGACGTCAACGGGATCTCGGAGAACAGCCTGGCTCGCCTCCACAATCTGGATGTGTGGATCATCGACGCCCTGCGCGAGACGCCCCATCCGTCTCATTTCACCCTTCAGGAGGCGCTGGACCATGTGGCGCTCATGAAGCCGAAGCGCACGATCCTCACGAACCTCCACACCGACCTCGACTATGCCGCGCTGGAAGCACGCCTGCCGGACGGCATCGTGCCGGCCTATGACGGCCTGCGCTTCGAGTCCCGCATCCGCTCGCCCGCCGCATCTGCCGACACGGCTGCGAGCGGCTGATGTGATGCCTCAAGTGATTCGAGCGAAGGATTCAGTTCGTCGTATAACCGTCTGTTTTAGAATGATATTTTTGTAAATATTCGGAAGCACTGAAGAGCGTCCAGCGACGATGGCGGCGGCGTTCAGGCTTCGCCCTTCCCTGCCTGGGGCAAGAGATAAGTTCCATAATATCTCTTCTGCGACTTTTGGATTGAGCACCTGAGCGACGGCCGAACCCTCGCCCATGCCCCGCTTGCTGCGGGTGGCTGTCGGCTCAGCCGTGCTGCACCTTGAGGTCGATGAGCGGCGTGCCGTCGAGGCAGTCGAGCCCGCGCACCTCAACCCGCAGGCCGTCCACGCTCACCAGCCGCACCACCGACGAGGCGACCGGATTGGGCCGCACCGGTGAGCGCAGGGCGAAGGTGCCGCGGGTGTCGCCGTCATGCCGTGGGCTCTGGAGCACGAGGTCGCGCCGCGCCCGGTCCATCCAGTAGAGCACCTGCAGGCGCGGGCAATCGGCAACGCCGGTCAGCGCGTCGGCCCAGCGCGGGTCGATCTCCAGCGTGCAGACGGGGCCCTCCTCCGCGTCGCCGCGACGGGGGCAACTGCCGCGCTCGGTCCAGGGCGTGCGGATGCGGCCGATGAAATAGAGCCCGACGTCGAAGCGCTCCGGCAGCGCCACGGCCTTTTCGCCCGGCCGCATGTCATCATCGATGGGGCCGGCGGGCGCGATCTCGACCATGGTCTCTTCCTCCGAACCCTTTGACGTTTCCTGGCTGGCCGGAGCATAGGACGGCGCAGCCTGCGGTAAAGATCGCACTCGAGCATGGAGAACCTCATGGACGCCTCCCGCGACATCGCGCGCCTCATCGAGATCATGGCCGCCTTGCGCACGCCGGGAACCGGCTGCCCGTGGGACCTGGAGCAAAGCTTCGCCACCATCGCGCCCTACACGCTGGAGGAAGCCTACGAGGTGGCCGATGCCATCGCCCGCGCCGACATGGGCGACCTGAGGGAGGAACTGGGCGACCTGCTGCTGCAGGTGGTTTTCCACGCCCGGATGGCGCAGGAGGACGGCGCCTTCGATTTCGGCGGCGTGGTGGAGGCCATCACCGCCAAGCTCATCCGCCGGCACCCCCATGTGTTCGGCACCGCGCGGGATCTGTCACCGGAGGCGGTGAAGGGCCTGTGGGCCGAGATCAAGGCGCAGGAAAAGCGCGAGCGGGCGCAGGCTCGAGCAGCGGCCGGCCTGCCGCAGGAGGAGGCGCAGCAGGGCGCCCTTGCCGGCGTGCCCCTGCCGCTGCCTGCCCTCACCCGCGCGCTGAAGCTTCAGGAGAAAGCCAGCCGCGTGGGGTTCGACTGGAACGATGCGCGGCAGGTGCTTGCCAAGATCCGCGAGGAGACGCAGGAGGTCGCCGAGGCGCTGGAGGAAGGCGGCACCGCGGCCATCAGGGACGAGATGGGCGACCTGCTGTTCGCCGTGGTCAACCTCGCCCGGCATGCGGGCGTAGACCCCGAGGACGCCTTGCGCGGCACCAACGACAAGTTCACCCGGCGCTTCGGCCATGTGGAAGACCGGCTCGCCGGTGCCGGCCGCCGGCCGGAACAGGCGAGCCTCGACGAGATGGAAGCTCTCTGGCAGGAGGCGAAGCTGAAGGAGCGCGAGGGCGCATAGGCAAAGCGGTCTGAACCGCTTTGCCTGAGCTGTGACTTACCGCCGGCTCAGGTCGGATGCACGCGCCGCGCACCGAACCGGCGGGTGACAAGTCCGGCGCGGTCGGGCGGAATGCGCAGGGCCACGTGGATGGCTCCATCCTCGTCCGTGGTGCGCTCCAGCACCTCGCCGTGGCGATAGAGCCAGCCGAGCCCCTCCCCGTCCTCCGCCGCCAGCGTCACCGAGACCGTCACCCGGCCGGCGGTGATGCGGCGCTCGATCAGGCCGAGGAGGTCTTCGGTCCCCTCCCCCGTCAGCGCGGAAACCGGCACCGGCGCTTCGGCGCCGCCGCGCGCAGCCCGGTTTTCCACCTGCTCGCGCTCTTCCGGCGCCAGCCGGTCGATCTTGTTCCAGACCTCGATCACACGCCCGCCCGGCTGGGGGTCGACGCCCAGATCCTCCAGCACGTCGGAGACATCGGCAGCCTGGGCGTCGGTGTCCGGATGGGAGATGTCGCGCACATGCAGGATGAGGTCGGCTTCCAGCACCTCCTCCAGGGTGGCGCGGAAGGCGGCGACGAGTTGCGTCGGCAGTTCGGAGATGAAGCCCACCGTGTCGGAGAGGATGATGCGGGTGCCGTGGGGCAGGTCCACCGCCCGAAGCGTCGGGTCGAGGGTTGCGAACAGCAGGTCCTTGGCCATCACCTCCGCCCGGGTCAGGCGGTTGAAGAGCGTGGACTTTCCGGCATTGGTGTAGCCCACCAGCGCGACGATGGGATACGGCACGCGCTTGCGGCTGGCGCGGTGCAGGCCGCGGGTGCGCTTGACCTGCTCCAGCTCCTTCTCAATGCGCAAGATGCGATCGCCGATGAGCCGGCGGTCCGCCTCGATCTGTGTCTCGCCCGGACCGCCGAGGAAGCCGAAGCCGCCGCGCTGGCGCTCCAGATGGGTCCAGGAGCGCACCAGGCGCGAGCGCTGGTAATTGAGGTGGGCAAGCTCCACCTGTAGCGCGCCTTCCTTGGTGCGGGCGCGCATGCCGAAGATTTCAAGAATCAGCGCCGTGCGGTCCACCACCTTGGCGGACCAGGCCTTTTCAAGATTGCGCTGCTGCACTGGGGAGAGCGCCGCATCGAAGAAGACGAGGTCCACCGCCTCGGCGCGCACCACACCCTCCAGTTCCTCCACCTTCCCCGAACCGAGAAAGGTAGCGGGACGGATTTCGGACAGGGGAATGGTGGCGGAATAGACCACGTCGAGGTCGATGGCGGCGGCAAGGCCCACCGCCTCCTCCAGCCGTGACTGGGGGCTGCGCCGCTCCGGCGCACCGCGGGTAGCACGCTTCGCCAGCGCTGGCGTGATGACGGCGCACCGCGTCGGCGGCGCACGGCGGTCGATGCCGCCGCGGCCCTCTTCCCGCGCAGGTGAAAATGCGGAAACGTCCCCCGGTGCCTCCCCGGAACCGCCGGAAACCGCAGCATCGGCCACGGCCCCGTGGGTTTCGGTAGCGCCCCGAGTTGGAACGCCCCGAGTGGTGGTGCCCCCTTTGGACCCCAGCTTGGACCCTGTCTTCAACGTCGTTCTGGACCCCTTGCCGGTGGCACGCTCCACGCTGCTTTAAGCCTTCTCGCCCACGTCGTCGGTGGGATCGAACAATTGCACCGGATGACCCGGCATAATGGTGGAAATCGCGTGCTTGTAAACAAGCTGGGAATGCCCGTCGCGACGCAAGAGTACGCAGAAATTATCGAACCAAGTGACGACGCCCTGCAACTTCACCCCGTTCACCAGGAAGATTGTGAGGGGTGTCTTGTTCTTGCGGACGTGATTGAGAAAGGTGTCCTGCAGGTTTTGTGTCCGTTCCGCCGCCATTTTCGTATCCGTTTTTTTGGGCGTTAAGTCCGTCGCGGACGCACAAAAATGCTGTACGTGCCGCCACGGGAGTTGGCCACCTAGAATGGCACAGCTCCATGGCGGCGCAATATTATTTTGCTCCGCAACATGAGCGCGGCCGTGGATACCTCAGGAAATTTCGGAAAAATCGTGAAATTTCAAGCGTAAGGTGGTCGCCACCACACCGGGCTTGCCGGCCCCGACCGCATGGCCGTCGATGCGCACCACGGGCATCACCACCGTGGTGGCGGCGGTAATGAAGGCTTCTTCTGCGTTTAGGGCTTCCGCTACGGTAAAGGGACGCTCCTCCACCGCGTAGCCGAGGGACGCCGCCACCTCAAACACCACCGTGCGGGTGATTCCGCGCAGGATCCCGCTCTCCGCCGGGCGGGTGACGATGGTCTTGTCGCCCGTCACGATCCAGGCATTGGTGGAGGCGCCCTCGGTGACAAAGCCCGCGCCGTCCACGAACCAGGCTTCCCGCGCGCCGACCTCTTTCGCCTGCTGCTTGGCCAGCACGTTGGGCAGCAGCGAGGTGGACTTGATGTCCACCCGCGGCCAGCGGTTCTCCGGCACGGTGATGACCGCGACGCCCTTGGCGGCCAGCGCCTCCTGACCCTTGCGGTCGGACCGGCGCGCCGTGACCACCACCGCCGGCTTGGTGCCGGCCGGCGGGAAGGCATGGTCGCGCCGCGCCACGCCGCGGGTGATCTGGAGATAGACCAGCCCGTCGCGCACCCCGTTCCGCCGCACCACCTCCTCCAGCACATTGGCAAGGGCGATGCGGCTCATGGGCGCGGGGATGAGCAGTTCGCGCAGGGAGCGCTCCAGCCGGTCGAGGTGGCGCCGCTCGTCCACCAGATGGCCGTTGAGCACTTCGCAGACCTCGTAGACGCCGTCGGCGAACTGGTAGCCGCGATCCTCCACATGCACGCTGGCGTTGCGGTGCGGCAGGTAGCGGCCGTTGACATAGGCGATGCGGGACATGGCAGAACGCTTCTTCAGGTGCGCCAGAGGGCGAGATGGATGACGACGAGCAGGCCGATCATCTCCAACCGTCCCGCCACCATGCCAAGCCCGGCCACGAGGACGGAACCCACCGGCAGCGAGGACAGCGGCGGCCAGCCGGCGCCTCCGGCGTCGTAGACCGGCCCGGTATTGGTCACCACCGCCGCCGCGGCGGCCAGCGCCGCATCGAGGCCGGGCAGGCCGGGGCTCAGCGCGATGACGCAGATGCCGAACACCAGAGCGAGGCTCGCCGCGCCCGCCCAGATGCCCAGCATCACCGAACCCACGCCGCCCTCATAGGCCGCCGGCTGCACGAGGTGCGGGTAGACGAGGCGCATCAGGCCGCCCCGGGTGTTGAGCAGAATCGCGCGCAGCCGCAGCATCTTCAGCCCACCCGCCACCGACAGCGCCCCGCCGCCCAGCAGCACCACCAGGATGACGAGGCCCAGCGGCAGGCTCATATAGGTGCCCTCGCGCGGGCCGATGCCGCTGGTGGAGATGAGCGAGGCGGCAGAAAACAGGCCGTCGCGGATTGCATCCAGCGTGGGCACGTCGGCCGAGCGGTAGAGGATAGCGCCGAGCACGATGCCGAGCACCGCCCACCAGCCGAGGATGACGAGGCTCTCCGTCTGCTCCGGGGCGGCATTGATGCGCCGGGTCAGCAGCGCGCGATGCCAGCGCACGCTGGTGGCGCTCCACAGCAGGAACGGCAGCAGGAGCCATTTCGGGCTCTCGTCCAAGGTCAGCGCAAGCTGGGCTTCCGGCGGCAGGTGGGCGCCGGCGGAGACCACGGCCGTGGCCAGGGTGAAGGCCACATAGGGGCTCTCCCCGCTCACCAGCAGCACGATCACGGCAAGCAGGGTCGCGCCCACATAGGCGGGGGCGATCTCGCGCAGCACGGCGATGAGATCCACCACGTCGAGGGTGGCGCCGCCGCGCGGGGTGCGGTCCGGCAGACCGCCGAGGCCCGCCGGCGCAAGCACCGCCACCGCCGCGACGATGGTCAGCAGCCCGCCGGTCCATTGCAGCAGGGCGAGCCACACATAGAGGCTCGCCGGCCCCTGCTTGAGCGCGGTCGCCCCGGTGGTGGTGAAGGCGGATACCGCCTCGAGCCACGCCGCCAGCGGCGGCAGGCCGGAGACGATGGCGACCGCCGGGGTCGCCGCCAGCGGCAGCAGCAGCCAAAGGCCGGCCACCAGCCCCACGCCGCCCGCCCGGGTCAGGCGCTTGTCCATGCCATCCGTGGTGAAGCGCAGCAGCCCGGCGAGGAACAGGCAGAAGCCGCAGGTGGCGAGGAAGACCGGCACATGCCCCTCCCCGCCCCGCGCCGCGACCACGGCCGGCGGAAGCGCGAGGAGGCCGACGGCGAAAAGACCGGCGGCAAGCGGGCGGGCGGCGTTGACCATGTGCGCCTTACGAGCAGGAAAACTTGGCGAGCAGGAGAACTCTGGAACCAGAAGGTCTTGGGAGATCAGAAGAATTCTAGCGCCACGCGGAACAGTTGTTCCACGCGCTTGATGCGATCGGCGAGGGCGAACAGCACCACCCGGTCGTGAGCCCGCACCACGAAATCGCCGCGCGGCAGCAGCACCTGCCCGTTCCGCACGATGGCGCCGATGCGCAGCCCCTCCAGAAGGTCGAGATCTTTCAGCGGCTTGCCCACCAGCGGCGAGGTTTCCAGCGCTTCCGCCTCGATCATCTCGCCCGAGCCGTCGAGCAGCGCATGGACGCCCCGGATGCGCCCCCGCCGCACATGCTGGAGCACCTTGGAAACGGTGATCTGGCGCGGGTTCACATGGGCGTCGATGCCCAGGCCCCGGGCGAAGGTGGCGTAGCCCTGCTCGTTCAGCAGAGCCAGGATGCGCTTGGCCCCGATCTGCTTGGCCAGAAGGCAGGACAGGATGTTGATGCGGTCGTCGTTGGTGAGGGCGATCATGGTGTCCGCCTCGCGCACGCCCGCCTCGTCGAGGATGGCGCGCTCCAGCGTGTCGCCGTTCAGAACCACGGTGCGCGAGAGCACTTCGGCGATGGTCTGGGCCCGCTCGCGCGAGAACTCGATGAGCTTGACCCGCGCGGCTGCATTGCGCCGCTCCAGCTCGCTCGCCACGTAGTAGCCGATGTTGCCGCCGCCGGCGATGACGATGCGCTGGCCCGGCACCTCGTCGTGCCCGAACAGGGACAGGGCGCGCTGCACCTGGTCCGCCTGGGCCACGAAATAGACGTTGTCGCCGACCGCAAGCTGGTCGTTGGAGCGCGGCACCAGCGTCTTGCCCTTCCGGCTCACCGCCACGATGGTGGCCGGCATGTCCGGGAACAGCTGGGTAAGCTGGCTGAGGGGGGTATCCACCACCGGGCAGTCCTCGCCGCACAGCACGCCCACCACCTGCACCGCCCCGTCGGAGAAGCTCACCGTATCGGTGGCGCCGGGCAGGGACAGGCGCCGCAGCACCATCTCGCCCACCTCGATCTCCGGGGAGATGATGACGTCGATGGGCAGCTGGTCGCGGGAGAACAGGTCGCGCCATTCCGGCGCGAGATAGGTCTGGGCGCGGATGCGGGCGACCTTGGTGGGCACGTTGAAAAGGGCGTGGCCCACCTGGCAGGCCACCATGTTCACCTCGTCGTGTAGGGTCACGGCGATGAGCATGTCGGCCGCCTCGACGCCGGCGCGCGCCAGCACGTCCGGATGGGAGCCCTGCCCCACCACGCCGCGCACGTCCAGCTGCTCGGTCACCATCTGGATGCGCCGCGGGCTCGTGTCGATGATGGACACGTCGTTCTGCTCACCGGCGAGGCGCTCGGCGATGCCGAACCCCACCTGCCCCGCGCCGCAGATCACGACCTTCATGAACCCTCCCCCGGCGCCCAGGCGAATCGCGACCTAAAAGATCGCGGCAAAACCGATCGCACCCCGAGCCTCAGCTCCGATGCAGCCCCTTTTTCGGGTATCCCGTCAACTGGTCGATCAGCCTACCCCGAGAGCCTTAAGCTTTCGATGAAGGGCCGAGCGCTCCATGCCGACGAATTCCGCCGTCCGCGAGATGTTGCCGCCGAAGCGGTTGATCTGGGCGGCAAGGTATTCCCGCTCAAACACCTCGCGCGCCTCCCGCAACGGAAGGCCCATGAGATGCTCGCCACCATTGCCGTTGGGCAGGTTGGGCACCAGCGCGCCCACGTCCGGCGGCAGCATGGCGGCGGTGATGGTGGCTTCCAGATCGCCGCCGGCGAGAATCAGCAGGCGCTCCACATTGTTGCGCAGCTGGCGCACGTTGCCCGGCCAGTCGTGGGACTGGAGCACCGCCATGGCGTCCTCGCCGATGGGCCGGCGCGGCAGCCCGGTGGTCTGCGAGATGGTGTCGACGAAGAATTCCACCAGGTCCGGAATGTCGTCGCGTCGCTCGGCCAGTGGCGGCACCCGGATCGGCACCACCGAGAGGCGGTGGTAGAGGTCCTCCCGGAAGCGGCCCTTGGCGATCTCCTCCTCCAGGTTGCGGCCGGTGGAGGAGATGATGCGCACGTCCACGCTCACCTTGTCGTTGGAGCCGATGCGCGAGAAGGTCTGCTCCACCAGCACGCGCAGCACCCGGTTCTGGGTCTCGCGCGGCATGTCAGAGATTTCATCCAGGAACAGCGTGCCTCCGTGGGCCTCGTCGAGCGCCCCGCGCTTGGGCTCCCGCCCCTCCCCTTCGGCGACACCGAACAGCTCGAACTCCAGCCGCTCCGGCGTGATGGCCGCCGAATTCAGCACCACGAACGGCCCCTGGGCGCGGGTGGAGGTGGTGTGGATGAGCCGGGCCGTCAGCTCCTTGCCGGAGCCGGAGGGGCCGACGATCAGGATGCGGCTGTTGGTGGGGCCCACCCGGTCGATGGTGGCCTTCAGCTGCTGGACGGCGCTGGAACGGCCCACCAGCACATGGCCGTGGGGCGCCAGCTGCTTCAGCTCCTTCAGCTCACGCCTCAGGCGCAGCGTCTCGAGCGCGCGCTCGGCCACCATCACGAGGCGATCGGCATTAAACGGCTTCTCGATGAAGTCGTAGGCGCCGCGCTTGATGGCCGCCACCGCGGTCTCGATGTTGCCGTGCCCGGAGATCATCACCACCGGCACCTCGGGGTGCTGGGCCTTGATCTCGTTGAGCAGTTCCAACCCGTCGAGCCGTGAGCCCTGCAGCCAGATGTCCAGGAAGACCAGGTTGGGCCGTCGCGCCGAGATGGCCGCGAGCGCACTATCGGCGTCCCGGGCGGTACGGGCGGCATAGCCCTCGTCCTCCAGGATGCCGGCCACCAGTTCGCAGATGTCGGCCTCATCGTCCACGATGAGAATGTCCATGGCCATGTGTCAGGCCCTCCCTGTTTCAGGGACCGGTTGCGCCCCGCCCGCGCCGGCCGGTGGTTGACCGTCCGCCCGCATCCGAAGCCGGATCCAGGCCCCCCGGCCCTCGGGGGAATCGTTGAGTTCGATGAAGCCGCCGTGCTCTTCCATGATCTTCCCCACGATGGCGAGGCCGAGCCCGGTGCCCTTCTCGCGGGTGGTCACATACGGCTCCAGCAGCCGGCTGCGCTTTTCCTTCGGCAGTCCGGCGCCGTTGTCGATGACGTCGATGACGCGGTCCTCGCCCTCCGCGACCACGCGCACGCGGATGAGGCCCTTGCCGCGCTCGGCCTCGGGCACCCCCTCGATGGCCTCGGCGGCGTTCTTGAGGATGTTGGTGAGCGCCTGGGAGATCAGGCGACGGTCGAAGCGCGCCGGCATGGAGGGCGGCAGCTCGGTCTCGAAGGTCACGTCGGGATGGCCGACGCGCATGAGGAACACGCCCTGGCGCACGGTCTCGGCGAGGTCCTGCGCGTCCACCACGGGCTTGGGCATGCGGGCGAAGGACGAGAACTCGTCCACCATGCGGCCGATGTCGCCCACCTGGCGGATGATGGTGTCGGTGCACTGGTCGAACACGTCGCGGTCCTGGGTGATGTGGCGGCCGTACTTGCGCTTCAGCCGCTCCGCTGAGAGCTGGATGGGGGTAAGCGGGTTCTTGATCTCGTGGGCAATGCGCCGGGCCACGTCGGCCCAGGCGGAGGTGCGCTGGGCCGAGACGAGGGCGGTGATGTCGTCCAGCGTCACCACCCAGCCGTGATCCTCGGCCGCCGACTGCTCGGTGGTGACGCGCACGGCGAAGATCCGCTCCCGGCCCTCCCGCTGGATGGTGATGTTGCCCTGCACCGCACGCTGGCCCGCGCCCATGGCCTCGGCGACCAGGGCATCGGTTTCCGGCACCACATCCGCGAGCTTGCGGCCGAGCGCCTCGTCCTCGGTCAGACCCAGGAGCTTCTCGGCGGAGCGGTTGAGGATGGTCACCTGCGCCTCGGCGTCGAGGCCAATGACGCCCGCGCCCACGCCCGAGAGCACCGCCTCGGTGAAGCGGCGGCGGCTGTCCATCTGGTCGCGCGCTGTCACCAGCGCGTTGCGCTGGGTTTTCAGCTCCACCGTCATCTTGTTGAAGGTTTCGCCCAGGGTGGCGAGGTCGCCCTCGGCCCGGTTCACGGGCACCTGCACTTCCAGATTGCCTGCCGCCACCCGGCCCGCCGCCCACATGAGGCGTCGGATGGGCGACACCAGCCACTTGGAGAAGTTGATCCCGAGCCAGACCGCCGACAGCAGCACGATGAGCGTGACGATGGAATACATCAGCGCGAAGGCGAGCTGCACGTTGAAGCGCCGCTCCTCCAGCGACCGGTAATCGGCAAGGGTCTCCTGCGTCACCTTGAGAAAGCCGATGACCCGCGGGTCGACGGGCCGCGCCACGTAAAGAAACAGGTCGTCGAAACCGGTGATCGGCGCCACCGCTCCGACGAAGTCCGCGTCCGACGGCAAATAGATGATGGGCTGATCGGCGGAGGCCTCGGCGATGGCGATGTTGGTGGGGACGATATATTCGCGGTCGGTGCGCAGGTTCGCCCGCTCCACCACCGAGAGGTCGCGCCGGATGATCTGCGCGCCCGGCACGTTGCGCAGCGCCGCCTGGGCGGTGAGGATCTGCCGGAATTTCTCGATATCCGTGTCGTAGAGTTGCTTCATCCGCGACAGGTCGTTGCTCATGGCGAGCACGTCGCCGCGGATGGAGAGCGCATGCTCGCGCACATAGGTCTGCGCCACCGAAGCGGCGGTGCCGACGATCTCCCGGGTCCGGCCGGAGAAGTAGCGATCAAGGCTGCGGTCGAGGGTGAGGCTAGCCACCAGCGCCACCACGATGGCCGGCACCACCGCGACCCCGGCGAACAGGCCGACGATGCGCACATGCAGCCGCGAGGCGGCCCGCCCGCGCGCCCGTGCCCGCAGGATGCGCCACACCTCCCGGCCGATGATGGCCAGAAGGATCAGCACCGCGATGCCCGAGGCGGTGAGCACGCCCACCACCACCTGCGGCGTCGGCACGATGGAGGTGAGGCCCATCAGGATCAGGAAGGTGGCCACCGCCAGCACCAGCGACAGGACCACGACAATTGGCGCAAACAAGCGGGCGGTGATGCCGCGACGTGGCACAACGCCTTCCACTGCGTCCTTGACCGGCGCGTCCGTCATCCTTGCCACAGTCCCCCAGGCTTCCGCCGCCGCCGCGAGCCGAGTCGCGCGACGGGGGTGATGCAGTGGAACGACACTGGTGCAAAAATGTGACAGAGGACCTAACGCGGCCCGAATTCGCCCAATCGATGCCGGCAGTCGGTAGCGGGGTCCATTTTACCGGGTGTTGTGCACAGGGTGGCCGGGCACACGTGGGGCTTGAGCCACTGGCGCATTCAGGCTCGGCGAAGCCAACCGTGATTCGAAAACGTCAGGAAGGCGGCCGAAGCCGCCCTCCCCGTCCCTACCAGGATGTCCGGATCATCTGGATGTCCGGATCACCTGGATATCGAGGTCCCGGATCTTCTTGCGCAGGGTGTTGCGGTTCAGCCCCAGCAGTTCCGCGGCCTTGATCTGGTTGCCCCGTGTGGCCGCCAGCGCCGCCGAAAGCAGGGGATATTCCACGTCCTTCAGGATGCGGTGATAGAGGCCGGGGGGCGGCAGGTCCTCGCCGAAGCCGGAGAAATAGGTGTTGAGGTGACGCTCCACCGAGGCCGCCAGCGTCGCGTCCACCGGCCCCTCCTCCGAGAGGGCGCTCGGCATGGGCTCCGACAGCTCCGCCTCGATGATGGCGGGGGTGATGACTTCCTGCGGATAGAGGGCAGCGAGGCGCCGCACCAGGTTTTCCAGCTCGCGCACGTTGCCGGGCCAGCGGTAGCGCTTCAGCCGGTCCAGGGCGGCGGTGTCGATCTGCTTCGCCGGCAGGCCCTCCCGCTCCGCCTGGAGGAAGAAGTGGCGCACCAGGTCCGGCACGTCCTCCGAGCGCTCGCGCAAAGGCGGCAGGCGCAGGGGCACCACGTTCAGGCGGAAGAACAGGTCCTCGCGGAACAGGCCCTGCTGGATCAGCGTGCGCAAATCCTTGTTGGTGGCGGCGATGATGCGCACGTCGGTCTTGATGGGCGTGCGCCCGCCAACGGTGGTGTATTCGCCCTGCTGGAGCACGCGCAGCAGGCGCGTCTGCGCCTCCATGGGCATGTCGCCGATCTCGTCGAGGAAGAGCGTGCCGCCCTCCGCCTGCTCGAAGCGGCCGGGGTTGCGCGTGGTGGCGCCGGTGAACGATCCCTTCTCGTGGCCGAACAGCTCCGATTCGATGAGGTCGCGCGGGATCGCCGCCATGTTGATGGCGACGAACGGACCGGTGCGGCGCTTGCCGTAATCATGGAGCGCGCGGGCCACCAGCTCCTTGCCGGTGCCGCTCTCGCCCGCGATCATCACGGTGAGGTCGGTCTGCATCAGCCGGGCGAGCAGGCGGTAGATCTCCTGCATGGCGGGCGAGCGGCCCACCAGCGGGATATTGTCCTGCTCCTCGTGGGAGTGGTGGTGGCCGTCGCCCTTCTTCGGCTCCGCCAGCGCGCGCCCGACGATGGAGATCAGCTCCTTCAGGTCGAACGGCTTGGGCAGGTATTCATAGGCCCCGCGCTCGGAGGCGCGGATAGCGGTCATGAAGGTGTTCTGCGCACTCATGACGATGACCGGCAGGTCCGGCCGCGCCTTCTTGATGCGCGGCAGGAGATCGAAGGCGTTCTCGTCTGGCATCACCACGTCGGTGATGACGAGGTCGCCATCGCCCTGGCTCACCCAGCGCCACAGCGTGGCGGCGTTGCCGCAGGACCGAACCTCATACCCGGCGCGCGACAACGCCTGGTTGAGCACGGTGCGGATGGCGGCGTCGTCGTCGGCGACCAGGATGCTTCCGGTAGGCATCGACACCTCAGTTATCCTCTTGAGCCGTGCTCTTGCCGCGATACATGGGCAGGAGCACGCGGAAGGTTGTACGGCGGGGCTGGCTGTCGCATTCGACGATGCCGCCATGGTCGCCGATGATCTTCGCCACCAAAGCAAGACCGAGGCCAGAGCCCGTGGGCTTGGTGGTGACGAACGGGTCGAACAGGTGGGGAATGAGGTCGTCCGGCACGCCCTTGCCGTTGTCGCGGACGCAGAATTCCAAAGGCAGGCTCACCCGCGTGGAGGCACCCGGAACGGTCAGGCGCACACCCGGCCGGAACGCCGTGGTGAGCTGGATCTCGCCGTCCTGGTCGCTGTCGATGGCCTCGGCCGCGTTCTTCACCAGGTTCAGGAACACCTGGATCAGCTGGTCGCGATTGGCGAGGACCGGCGGCAGGGAGGGGTCGTATTCCTCCACGATGCGGATGTGCCGCGCGAATCCCGACGCGGCGAGGGTGCGCACATGCTCCAGCACCGCGTGGATGTTCACCGGCTCGCGTTCCACCGGGCGCTCGTCGGAGAACACCTCCATGCGGTCCACGAGCTTCACGATGCGGTCGGCTTCCTCGCAGATGAGGCGCGTCAGGGCGCGGTCGTCGTCGTCCGCCGACTGCTCCAGCAGCTGGGCCGCGCCACGGATGCCGGAGAGCGGGTTCTTGATCTCGTGGGCCAGCATGGAGGCGAGCGCGCTCACCGAGCGGGCGGCGCCGCGATGGGTGAGCTGGCGGTCCATCTTGTCGGCGATGGTCCGCTCCTGGAGCATCACCACCACCTGGTCGGGATGCTCCGACACCGGCGCCACATGGATATCCACGATGCGCTCGCCGCCGTTGCGCGGCGTGCCGAGGTCCACGCGATATTCGTTCACCGGCGCGCCACGCTGGCGCACCTGCTCGATCAGGCCGAGCAGTGGCGTGCCGAACGGCACGAGATCGCTCAGGGGCCGGCGGCGCAGCAGCGGCGCGCTGACCTCGAAGAACGCCTCGGCCGCCACGTTCGCTTCCACCACATGCCCGTTGCCGGCGATAGTGAAGACGGGGTGCGGGACGGCGTCCAGGATGGCGCGCGTCATCCCCGACTCCTTGCCGTTTTCCTGCTCAGCCTTGCGCTTTTGATCCATCTTCCGTGTGTCTTGCTTTCTGGCTTCGGCCGTCATGCCGCGGCCCTCCACATGATGTCGTCGAAGGCAGCGGCGATGCCGGCCTTCACCTGGGCGGGGTCCTCCAATACGAGGAGGCGCTTGCGCCAGCCCGCCACGATGCTGGCCCGCACCTCGCCGGTGCCGGCGGCCGCCGCATCCAGCGCCCAGCCCACATGCTTGCGCGCCTGCCGCACCCCCACCGCCCGGCCATAAAGCCCGAGCCAGCCCTCATAAAGCTCCAGCAGCACCGCGCGCTGCTCGTCCAGGTCCGGATCGGCGGTGCCGCGGAGCCCGGCGATGGCGTGCGCCACCCGGCCGGGAAACCACGGCCGGCCCTGCGCCCCGCGTCCGATCATCACCCCGTCCGCCCCCGAGGCTTTAAGGATGGCGGGGCCGTCCGACGGCGCCACCACGTCGCCATTGGCGATCACCGGGATCGAGACCGCCTCCTTCACCGCGCGGATGGCGGCCCAGTCGGCACGGCCGGTATAGAACTGGCAGCGGGTGCGGCCATGGATGGTGACCATGGCAAGGCCGCTCTCCTGCGCCATGCGCGCCAGATCCACGGCTGTCGAGGCCGCATCGTCCCAGCCCAGCCGGGTCTTCACCGTGACCGGGACGGAGACCGCGCCGCGCACCGCCTCCAGAATCGCTCGGGCCAGCGGCAGGTCGCGCAGCAGGGCGGCACCGGCCGCGCCGGTGGTGACGCGCTTGGCCGGGCAGCCCATGTTGATGTCGATAATGCCCGCCCCAGCAGCCTCGGCCACACGGGCGGCCTCGCCCATCAGGTAGGGATCATTGCCGGCGATCTGCACGGCGTGGAGCGGCACGCCCTCCCCCTCCGCTCGGAGCACCATCTCGGGATGGCCTTCCAGCAGCGCTTCGCTCGCCACCATTTCTGATATGACGAGGCCGGCGCCGTAACGAACAGCCATCCGCCGCACCGGTGCATCCGTGATTCCCGCCATGGGGGCGAGGATCACCGCATTGGGCAGCGTGTGGGAGCCGATCCGCAACGCCGGAATGGAAAATGCGACAGTCTCTTGCACAGAAATTAGGCCACCTCGCTTCTGCCTACATCTTAGACAAGTGCACGGCACACGCAAGGGCAGTCTGCGTGGAAGTGCAGCGCAGCAGAATTTGCCCCACCGCCGGCTACCTGCACCGGTGTTCCGACCCATGCCGGGACGGGATTCATCCCCGCTCGCACCAGGGGAGCCGGGCATGAGCGAGGTGGCGAATCCCTCATGCGTGGCCATCGTGGTTGCCGCCGGACGCGGCACACGTGCCGGTGGACCGCTGCCGAAGCAGTATCAAAACATCGCCGACGAGCCGGTGCTGCGCCGCACTCTACGCCTTTTCGCGACCCATCCACAGATCACGGCTGTGCTGGCGGTCATCCATAGCGATGATTCTGTCCGCTTTGCGGACACGGCCCGCGATCTGCCCAAGATCTTGGCACCGGCCTTCGGCGGCGCGACTCGACAGGCGTCTGTTCGCGCAGGGCTGGAAGCCCTTGCCGCCGCAGGGGGCACGGGGCCGGACCTCGTGCTGGTGCACGATGCGGCACGCCCCTACACCTCGCCGGACCTCATCGCCCGCGCGGTGGCGGCGGCGGGCGTGGCGGATGCCGCCATTCCCGTGCTCGCCGTGACCGACACGGTGAAGCGCGTGGATACCGCCGGCATCGTCGCCGAAACCCTGGACCGCGCGGCGCTGCGCACGGTGCAGACCCCTCAGGCGTTCCGCTTCGCGGCCCTGCGCGCCGCCCATGCCGCCGCCGCCGCGGCCGGGGTAGAGACGCTGACCGACGATGCGGCGGTGATGGAATGGGCCGGCCATCCAGTGGCCACCTTCGAAGGCGAGAGCACCAACGTGAAGCTGACCACCCCCGACGACATGACCCGCGCCGCCGGCGCCTCCTTCGCTGACCTCGCCGACGTGCGCACCGGCACCGGCTTCGACGTGCACGCCTTCGGCCCCGGCGACCATGTGATGCTGGGCGGCGTCGCGGTACCCCACAGCGCCGGCCTCGTCGGCCATTCGGATGCGGACGTGGGCTTGCACGCCCTCACCGACGCACTCCTCGGCGCGCTGTGCGACGGCGACATCGGCGCCCATTTCCCGCCCTCCGACCCGCAATGGAAGGGCGCGTCCTCGGACCGCTTCCTTGCCCACGCGGTGGAGAAGGTGACGGCACGGGGCGGGCGCATCGCCCATCTCGACCTCACCCTCATCTGCGAGGCGCCGAAGGTGGGGCCGCACCGCGATGCCATCCGCGCCGCCATTTCGCGTATCACCGGCGTGCCCCTCGCCCGCGTCTCGGTGAAGGCCACCACTACCGAGAAGCTCGGCTTCACCGGCCGGCGGGAAGGCATCGCCGCCATGGCCAGCGCCACCATCCGCCTGCCCTTCGCGGACGAGGCTGAGGGCTGAACGCCCCTGCCCCCGCCCCTACTTGGCGTCGAACAGCAGCGCGAGCCGCGTCATCTGCGGCTCGTCGGTCATGTCGAGGCGCAGCGGCGTGACGGAGATGCGGCCCTCGTCCAGCGCCCGCAGGTCCGAGCCCGGTGAGGTCTCGAAGATGCGGCGCTCGAAGGCGATCCAGTAATAGGGATTGCCCCGCCCGTCGCGCCGCTCGTCGATGCGCATGAGGCGCTGGTCGCGCTTGCCCTGGAAGGTGGCGGCGATGCCGGTGATCTCGTCCGGCGCGCGATCCGGAAAGTTCACATTCATCACGATGCCGGGGGGAATGCCCTCGCCCAAAAGGGTGCGGATGATCTTGGGCGCGTGGGTCTCGGCGGTGATGTAGTTGGGATTCTCGCGGGTCTTGATGCCGAAGGCCTGCGACAGGGCGATGGAGGGAATGCCCAGGATGGTGCCCTCGATGGCGCCCGCCACGGTGCCGGAATAGCTCACGTCCTCGGCGATGTTCTGGCCCCGGTTGACGCCGGAGAGCACGAGGTCGGGCGGATTGTCGGCGAGGATGTGCCGCACCGCCATGATCACGCAGTCCGTGGGCGTGCCCTTCACCGCGTAGCGGCGCTCCTCCACCTGCCGCAGGCGCAGGGGATCGCTGAGCGACAGGGAGTGGGCGACGCCGGACTGGTCGAACTCTGGCGCCACCACCCACACGTCGTCGGTGAAGCTCTGGGCGATGCGGACGCAGGCCTCGAGGCCCGCCGCGTGGATGCCGTCGTCATTGGTGACCAGGATGCGCATGGGACCTTTTCCGTAGCTTGATGTCGCAGCCGACGAACGCCGCAACCGGCGCCTAGCCCAGAACCGTCGTCATCCCCCGGCTTGACCGGGGGATCCATGGGGCCGACGCGCAGGCTGTTCGGCGTCTGTCACTTGTGTCGCGGAGGGGTGGGTCCCCCGGTCAAGCCGGGGGACGACGGTGGTATCGCGGGCGTCCTCAAGCGAGGGCCGCCCCTACTTCAGCTTCTCGATGGTCTTCAGCCCGCCCATATAGGGCAGTAGTGCATCCGGCACTGTGACGGCGCCGTTCTCCTGCTGGTAGGTCTCCAGCACCGCTACAAGCGCACGGCCCACTGCCACGCCCGAGCCGTTCAGCGTATGGACGAAGCGCGGACCCTTGCCCTCCGCCGGACGATAGCGGGCATTCATGCGCCGGGCCTGGAAATCGCCGCACACCGAGCAGGAGGAGATTTCGCGGAACGCCCCCTGCCCCGGCAGCCACACCTCGATGTCGTAGGTCTTCTGCGAGGCAAAGCCCATGTCGCCGGTGCACAGGGTGACCACGCGATAATGCAGGTCCAGCTTCTTCAGCACCGCCTCGGCGCAGGCGAGCATGCGCTCGTGCTCCTCGCCCGACTTCTCCGGCGTGGTGATGGAGACCAGCTCCACCTTGGTGAACTGGTGCTGGCGGATCATCCCCCTTGTATCCCGCCCCGCCGCACCCGCCTCGGCCCGGAAGCAGGGGGTGCAGGCGGTGAGGCGCAGGGGCAGCTCTTCCTCGGAGAGGATGCTTTCGCGGACGAGGTTGGTCAGGGGGACTTCGGCGGTGGGGATGAGCCAGAGGGCCTCTTCCACGATACGACCACGCCGCTCCGCACCTGCATCTGGAAAGACATAAGAGGTGTTAGGCTGCTTAATGTATTTCACATAATCTGAATATGAAACAATATTATTGCTTATAATACGCCCAGAACTGTCAATCTCAAGGTGAGAATATTCGAATTTTGCAAGCTGCTGGACGACCCGATATTGATCCTCTTCAAACTTCGGCAACTGCGCCGTCCCGAACATCGCCTCGTCCCGCACCAGCAACGGCGGGTTGACCTCCATATAACCGCCGATGCCGTCCTGCTCCGGCGCCGTATGCGTATCGAGGAAGAACTGCCCCAGCGCGCGCTCCAGCCGGGCCAGCGGACCCTTGTTCACCACGAAGCGGGCGCCGGAGAGCTTGGCGGCGGTCTCGAAATCCATCTGGCCGAGGGCTTCGCCCACCTCAAAATGCTGCTTCGGGCTGAAACCCATGTTAGCGGCAGTCTTCTGGATGCCGAATCGATGGTCTTTTCGTTCGATATTTGCGTGCTCGTCGGCGCCATCGGGCACCTCAGCGAGCGGGGCGTTGGGGATGGCGGCGAGTTCGCCGTTCAGTTCCGCCTCGAGGCGCTTGGACTCGGCCTCCAGCGCCGGCACCTTCTCCTTCAGCTCGGCCACCTCGGCCATGAGGGCGGAGGCGGTGGCCTCGTCCTTCTTCGCCTTGGCCTGGCCGATCTCCTTGGAGGCAGCATTGCGGCGGGCGAGCAGGGTTTCGAGCTGGGTCAGGGTGGCGCGGCGCTGTTCATCAAGGCCGCGCAGCTTGGTCACCAGCGCCTCAGCCGCCGACTTCGCCTCCTCGGACCCGCCGCCGCGCCGCACCAGCGCGTTGATGAGCCCTTCCGGCTCGTCCCGGATCCACTTGATGTCGTGCATGGCAAGGCTCCGCATGGGGACAGCGCAGGACCACCCGCACCACCGTCATGCCCGGCCTTGTGCCGGGCATCCACGCCGGGCCGACTGCACCAGATTGACGGTGCGCGTCCCGGCCCATCCGCGTGGATGGCCGGGTCAAGCCCGGCCATGACGCATGGGGGGAGAACCACCGCGCGCCCAGAAAATTCCAACGATCCGGAAGCCCCGCCGTCAGTCGGCTGTCGCGGCGTCGGCCGCGTTGCGCGCCGCCTCTGCCGCCAGCCGCCGCTTCTCGACGATGCCCACCAGATAGACCGACACCTCGTAGAGAAGCAGCGTCGGCAGGGCAAGGGAGAGCTGGCTGATCACATCCGGCGGGGTGAGCACCGCCGCCGCGATGAACACGCCGACGATGGCGTAGCGGCGGGCCTTGCGCAGCATGTCCTGCGTCACCACCCCGATCTGCCCCAGCAGCGTCAGGATGACCGGAAGCTGAAAGCAGATGCCGAAGGCGAGGATGAGCGTGGTGATGAGGGACAGATATTCCGACACGCGCGGCAGAAGCGAGATTTCCGCCCTTCCGTCGCCGCCGGTCTGCTGCATGGCGAGAAAGTATTTCATCGCCAGCGGCATGGCGATGAAATAGACGAACGCCGCGCCGATGAGGAAGCAGATGGGGGTCGCCACCAGATAGGGCCGGAAGGCGTTCTTCTCGTGCTTGTAGAGGCCTGGCGCCACGAACATGTAGACCTGCGTCGCCACAACCGGGAACGAGATGAACGCCGCCCCGAACATGCCGAGCTTGATCTGGGTGAACAAAAACTCCTGCGGCGCCGTGTAGATGAGTTTGATGCCCGGCGCGAAGCCGGATGCAAACTCATAGGGCCACAACAGGATATTGTAGATCTGCTTGGCAAACATGAAGCAGATGAAGAAGGCGATCAGGAACGCGATCAGCGACTTGATGAGCCGCGACCGCAGTTCAATGAGGTGCTCGATGAGCGGGGCCTTGGAGGCGTCGATTTCGTCCTCGTCGCTCATGACGCGCTCTTGGTCTCACCGGCGGCGGGGGCGGAAACGGGTTCGGCGGGTGCCGCAGGCGGCGATCCGGCCTCCACCATGCGGCGGATTTCGTCGCGGATCGCGGCCATAGGATCGGGAACCGCCTCAGACGCGGCGGCAGGCAGCTCCAGCGGCGCCGAAGAGGCGTCCACGGCCGGCGTCTCGGGCGCCTTGGGCGGCGGATTGCCGCCCTCCACCGTGGTGCGGATTTCCTCGCGGATGGAGCGCAACGGGTCGAACATCTCCGAGGTGGCCAGCGTGGAGCGGGCGCTCTCGGTGACGTCGGAGATTTCCTTGCGCATGTCCGCAAGGTCGGCCTCGCGCAGGGCCTCCTGGAACTGGCCCTGGAACTCGCCGGCCATGCGGCGCACCTTGGTGACGGTGCGGCCGACGGTGCGCAGCACCGAAGGCAACTCTTTAGGGCCGATGACGATCAGCGCGACAATGCCGATCAGCATCAGCTCGGACCAGCCGATTTCGAACATGAGCGCCTGAACCCGGCGGACCCGCCGCCGCCCTCCTCAAGGGTTAAGGGGAGCCCGTCGTCAGACGGGCTTCTTCTCGGCCTCGGCGGCGCTCGATGTCTGGTGCGGAAGGGGGCGCGGCGCCTCGGGCGGGGCGGCCGGGGTCTTCGCCGGTTCGTCGTCCTCCGCCAGGCCCTTCTTGAAGGACTTGATGCCCTTCGCCACGTCGCCCATGAGATCGGAGATCTTGCCACGACCGAACAGGAGGAGCACCACGGCCAGCACCACGATCCAGTGCCAGATGCTCAGCGAACCCATTTAACGTCCTCCAAGGAAGCTTTTCGCGCCGTAGCGCGCCTCGCGCGATTTTCGCGCACGGATTTTCTCGGAGGGGGACACTAGGCCCCGCCCGCGGCGAAAACAAGGACATCGGCGGGGTCAACCACAAGCCCCACCTCGTCGCCCTTGCGCACGGCGCCAGCATCCCGAAGGCGGATCAGAAGCGGGCGATCGAGACCGTCCACGATCACTTCCACGAGATCGAGCTCGCCCAGGAAGCGCCGCTCCACCACCCGGCCGGCGATGCCGGTGCCGGCGGGCGCAAGCGCGATGCCCTGCGGGCGCACCGCCACCACCACCTCGCCGTCCTGTTGCCCGACGGGAGCGGCGAAGCGGCCCAGTGGCGTATCCACCTGCCCGTCCAGCGCCACCGCCTCCATCTCGTTCAGCTCGCAGAAGAAGCGGGCGACGCCGAGGTCCACCGGGCGGCGATACAGCTCCGCCGGCGGGCCAAGCTGCACCAGCTCGCCCTTGCGGAGCAGCGCGATGCGGTCGGCAAGCCGCATGGCCTCTTCCGGATCGTGGGTGACGATGATGGCGGTGGCCTTCGCGTCGCGCAGCACCGCCAGCGTATCGGCGCGGACCTGGTCGCGCAGGCGCTTGTCGAGGCCGGAGAACGGTTCGTCCAGCAACAGGATGCCCGGGCGCGGCGCCATGGCGCGGGCGAGCGCGATGCGCTGCTGCTGGCCACCGGAGAGTTCATGGGGATAGGCGTCGGCGAGGTCGGCGAGGTCCACGCGGGCCAGCGCCAGGCGCGCCTCGCGCTCGGCCTCGGCCCGCTTCAGGCCGCCGAGGCCGAACAGCACGTTCTCCAGATTGGTGAGGTGGGGAAACAGCGCATAGTCCTGGAACACCAGCCCCACGCCCCGCCGCTCCGGCGGCACGAAGGCCCCCTGCCCGGCCACCGCCTCGCCGTCGATGAGGATGCGGCCCCGGTCCGGCCGCTCGATGCCGGCGGCGAGGCGCAGCAGCGAGGTCTTGCCGCAGCCCGACTGGCCGAGCAGGCACAAGACCTCCCCCGGCTTCACGGCAAGACTCACGCCCTTCACGGCCGGCACGCCGCCATAGGCGAGTTCCACGGCATCGAAGGCGAGGCCCTTGGCGATGGCGGCAGGCGTGCGGCTGCGCACGGAATTGGTCTCCACGATGTCGTCGATCAGCACCGGAACTCTTCCTCTCATACCAATGCCCGTGAGCTTGACTCACGGGCATTGGTCAAGCCCGCGCGGCGCTTGAGCGTACCCACTCGGCATCGGTTGAAGACCGATGCCGATGGTATCAAACCTCGGCGGGCGTGTCCGAATCGTCCTCGTCCGGGGGTGGGGAAAGGGTGAAATCGAGGGCCTCCGGCTCCAGCGCCTCCTCGTCCTCCCTGAGCGAAGGGTCATCGGAAGGCAGCGGCATGGCGAAGCCCGCCGGCAGGCGCCCGTCGATGAGGCCGGCGCCCTTCATCTCGTCGAGCCCCGGCAGGTCCTGCACTGCGTCGAGGCCGAACTGGACGAGGAAGGCCGGCGTGGTGCCGTAGGTCACCGGGCGGCCGGGCGCCTTGCGGCGGCCACGCAGGCGCACCCATCCGGTCTCCAGCAGCACGTCCAGCGTGCCCTTGGAGGTGGAGACACCGCGGATCTCCTCGATCTCCGCCCGCGTCACCGGCTGGTGATAGGCGACGATGGCCAGCACCTCGACGGCGGCGCGCGACAGCTTGCGCGCCTCGGGCACGGGGCCGGCCACCACACGGGCAAGGTCCGGCGCGGTGCGCAGCATCCAGCCGCCGGCGGCCTTCAGGATGTTGACGCCGCGCCGGGCATAATCGGCCGTCAGCGCCTCCATCAGCGCGCCAAGGTCGGCCTCCTTGGAGAGATGCGGCTTCAGGGCGCGCGCATCCACCGGCCCGGAGGAGGTGAAGAGCAGCGCCTCGATCACGCGCAGGTCGCGCGCGAAGGCATAGGCACGCTCATCCTCCGGACGCACGTCGAACAGGTCGATGCGCGGTGCAGGCCGGTTCATGTCTCCTCTCCGGGCGCCGGATGCGGCGCCTCAAACGGCAACACAGGCGCCGCCGGGCGCGACCGCAGCCACAGGGGAGCGAAGGGGGCATCCTGCCGGATGTCCAGCATGCCTTCGCGCACCATCTCCAGGCTGGCGGAAAAGCTCGACGCGAGCGCGGTCGCCCGCTGCTCGGGCTCAGCCATGTAATCTAGCAGGAATTGGTCGAGCCGCATCCATTCGCCCACGGCATCCGCGCCCAGCAGCCGCTCGAGACGCGAACGCGCCTCGGCCAGCGACCAGACGGCCCGCGTCTTGAGCGTCACATGGGACAGCACCTGCGTCTGCCGCTGCCGGGCGTAGGCCGACAGGAGATCGTAGATGGTGGCGGTCCAGACGGTGTAGAGCGGCTCGCCCGAGGACGGCGGCACGGCGCGGGGAAAACTGTCCCGGCCCATCTGGGGGCGCGCCATCAGCTCCTGCGCCGCCTTGCGGATACGTTCCAGGTGCCGCAGCCGCCGGGTGAAGGCGGCGGCCAGCTCCTCGGCGCTCGGCCCGTCCTCCTGCGGCGGGGCCGGCAGCAGCAGGCGGGATTTGAGGTAGGCGAGCCAGGCGGCCATCACCAGATAGTCGGCGGCCAGTTCCAGCCGGCCGCGCCGCGCTTCCTCGATGAAGGTGAGATACTGGTCCGCCAGCGCCAGGATGGAGATGCGGGTGAGGTCCACCTTCTGGGTGCGGGCGAGGGCCAGCAGCAGGTCGAGGGGACCCTCGAAGCCGTCCACATCCACCATGAAGGCCTCGCCGGACCCGGGCTCGACGCGGTCGGCGCCAGCCTCGAAGGGGTCCGGTGCGACCTCGCCCGCCATGGTCAGGCAACCTGCCGGATGCGCGCAGCGACGGTCGCTCGCAGGGCCGCGGCGTCCACCTCCGCCGGAGGCTGGCGCAGGGCCAGGGCGCGCTCCGCCCGCTCCTGTGCGACACCCGACAGCCGGGGCGACACGCTGGCCACGATGGTCATCTCATCCAGGCGACCGTTGCAATGGAGCAGCAGGTCGCAGCCGGCGGCAAGGGCGTCGCGGCCACGGGTCGCCATGTCGCCGGCGAGCGCCCCCATGGAGAGGTCGTCGCTCATGAGCAGGCCGGTAAATCCGATGCTGCCGCGGATCACCTCATCCATCACCTTCGGCGAGGTGGTGGCGGGCCGATCCGGATCGATGTCGGCATAGACCACGTGAGCGGTCATGCCGAGGGGGAGGTCGGCCAACGCACGGAAGGCGGCGAAGTCCGCCGCCTCCAGCTCGGCACGGGGAGCGGTGACCACCGGCAGCCGCTCGTGGCTGTCGGCCGGGGCGCGGCCATGGCCGGGAATGTGCTTGAGCACCGGCAGCACGCCGCCTTCCAGCAGCCCCACCGCCGCCGCGCGGGCGAGGGCGGCCACCGGCTCGGGCGCGGTGCCATAGGCCCGGTTGCCGATGATGCCGTGGCCGTCCGGGTGCCGCAGGTCGGCGCAGGGCAGGCAGTCCACGTCGATGCCGAGGGCGTAGAGGTCGGCCGCGATGGCGCGGGAATTGAGCCGCACCGCCTCCAGCGCCGCCACGGGGTCGCTCAGGTAGAGCGCGCCGAACGGCTCGGCCGGCGGATATTCCGGCCAGTGGGGGGGCCTGAGGCGCTGCACGCGCCCGCCTTCCTGATCGATCAGCACCGGCGCCTGCCAGCCCACCGCCGCGCGCAAATCCGCAACGAGGGCGCGGACCTGGTCCGGCGTCTCCACATTGCGCGCGAACAGGATGAAACCCCACGGCGCGGCATCCGCGAAGAAGGCGCGCTCGTCTGGGGTCAGGTGCGGACCGGCGCAGCCGGCGATGAAGGCGCGGGAGGTCATATGCTGGGCCTATAAGCGGGGGGAAGCGCCGTCAAGTTCGGGAAGGCGCGCCGGCACCACGCCCCTCCCCGTCCGTCCATGCCGGAAACGGGATCCCGGACATGAAAACGGCCGGGCAAGCCCGGCCGTCGTCAGGAGAATTTCCGGTCGGCTCAGAGGCCGGCCACGTAGCGGCTCGGGTCCACGGCGGTGGAACCCTTGCGGATCTCGAAGTGCAGCTGCGGCGAGTTGACGTTGCCGCTCTGGCCCGCCTTGGCGATGATCTGGCCGCGCCGCACGGTGTCACCGCGCTTCACGTTCAGCTCGCTGTTGTGGGCATAGGCGGTCACATAGCCATCCGCATGCTTCACCAGCACGAGGTTGCCGTAGCCCTTCAGCTCGTTGCCGGCATAGGCCACCGTGCCGTCTTCGGCGGCGCGGACGCCGGTGCCTTCCGGCACGGCGAAGTTCACGCCGTCATTGTGGGCGCCGCCCGGCTTGGGGCCGAAGGAGGCGATGACGCGGCCGCGCACCGGGGCGCGGAACTGGGGACCGGAGCCCGAAGCGCGGGGGCCGTCGTCCGCATCGTCGGCGGGCGTGACTTTGGCAGCGGTTTCCACCTTGGGCTCGGGCGCGGAGGACTTGGCGACCGCCTGGGTGGGAGCGGCTCCGGGCTTGGTGGCGGGAGCCGGCTTGGCGGACGCGGTCACGACCGGAGCCGGCGACGCCGGAGGCGGCGTCAGGTTCTGGGACAGCACCGGAGCGGTCGTCAGCGGCTTGGCGGCAACCGTCGCCGGCTGGCTGGCGGGCTTGCCCGGCACAGTCAGGGTGTTAGGCGCGGCAGCCACCTGCGGCGGCTTGGCGGCGAGCGCCGGCTGGGCCGCAGCCTGGGCGGCGCGGGACTGGGAGGCGCCGTTGCCGCCGGGGGGAATGACGAGGGTCTGGCCGGTGCGCACCGTGTTGCCCGGCGCAATATTGTTGGCCGCGCCGAGCGCCGCCGGGGTCACGCCATACATGCGGGCGACGGAGGCCAGCGTCTCGCCACCGACCACCACGTGGGTTCCGGGCACCGCCGGGCGGGTGGAGGCGGTCACCGGGGCGGGCGCCGTTGCGCCATAGCCCGACGCGCCATAGAGCGGCTGGGCCGCGCCGGGAGCGGCGTAGGAAGAAGGCTGCATGCCCGTGCCACCCTGGCCGGGCGGGGGCAACTGAACGGCATCCACCCGACCGGACGGCGCGGCGCCGAGGGAGCCGGTGACATCTCCGCCGCCGGACTGGCCCTGGTAGCCGCCGCTATAGCCGGCATTCGCCTGCTGCTGGGGCGGGAAGCCATCCGTCAGGAACCGGGTCGAGTCCGCACTGCACCCGGCAACCGTACCGGACACAAGCCCGATCAGCGCCAGTCGCGCGAAGACATTATGCCCGTGAGTCTCGCTGGAAATACGCATGTGATCGAACTCGCACGCAACGAAATACATGCGGCAGTTAAGGGTCCCATGCGTAAACGGCGGCTTAAGTCAGCCCGAACCAGCGCACGGCCATCCACGTTTCACCTGGCCCGTTGCCCGGAAGCAACACCGGCGGGCGCGCACGCACCGCAGGGTCAGGACAGGATCAGTGGGCGGCCGGGGCCGTCACCACGTTGGCGCCGCTGGTTGCGGTTTCGGTCACCGAACTGCCCAGCTTGTTCACGTGCTGGCCGTAATGGGCGCGGGTATTCTCGTCCAGCACCGCCACCGGCGCGGCGATGACGAGGCCCGCGGCCGTACCCACGGTGGAGGCGGCGCCGGAGGTCATCTGGATGATGTGCTCACCCACGCCCACGCGGGAATCCGTCATGGTCTGGCCCTCGGCCAGGCGGGCGCCGATGGCCTGCACCACCTGCGGGCTGGCGGCGAACTTGCCGTGGGCCAGCGCGTCGTCGGTCTTCAGCTTGGTGAGGTCGATGACGTTGATCTTGTTGCGCTCGAACTCGGAGCGATAGGGCTCCAGCTCGGGATTGACCGCGCCCACGCGCGGCACGTCGCCCCACACCTGCTTGGAGAGCGCCAGTGCCTTGTCGTCCTGGGAGACGAACAGGGTGAAGGCGGGCCGGTCCGGGCCGATCTCGTTGAAGAAGGAGGCGAACACGTCCACGTCCACGTCGGGCGCGGCGAGCATCACATATTTGATCTTGGGCAGGATGCGGCCATTGCGGATGGCCATCTGCCGCAGCGCTTCCAGCGTCACCACGTTGCCCATGGAGTGGGCGAGGATGGAAATCTCGCCCACGTTCGGGTCCTTCGCCATGAAGGTGAGGAGCCGTTCAAGAGCGTCGCGCGAGACGGAGGTGCTCTCCCGGTCGTAGCCATAGGCCAGCAGGCTGCCGCGCGACGGCCAGGTGAACAGCACCGGCGTCACCGGGGCGTTGGAATCGTGGACGATCTGGGCGAAGCGGAACACCGCGTCATCGAAGCGCTGGTTGAAGCCATGGACGAACACCAGCGCCTGCCGGTTCGGCGTACGGCCGATGCGCTGGTGGAACCACTTGATGGCCTGTTCCTGGGTCAGCTCGTCGAGCTGGGTGGTGACGAAGTCGGTGGCCGGGTTGCCGGGGACCGACTTCGGCCACTGCACGTCGCCCGGCTTGCGGGCGCCGGCCGGCGGGATGGAGACGGTGACCTCCGCGAAGCTCGACTTGCGCGAGCGCTCGCCATTGAAGATATCCGGCCCGTCAGCGCGCTCGCGGACGGTGGCGACCACCATGTTGACGCGGGAGGTACCCGGCACGTCGTCCGGCACCGGGATGAGCACGCCGGCCGGCCGGCCACCGCAGCCCGAAAGGGCGCCGAGCAGCATCGCGCACGCCAGAACCCGCCACACTTGGCGCGACACGACAACCGCCACTGCGTTCATCCCCCGAAACGAAACCTAAAGGTTCGATAGCTGACCGGACCCCGGGCGGCAATCGCAGTGCAGCGTAGACGGGACCAATTGGGCGCCGGCATGGCGCTTTGCATCAAAGTGTGGCCGCAGCGCCCGGAATCAGCGGCACGAACCGCACCTTCATGAGTTCGGTGCGGGTGCGCCCGGACTGCTCCTTCACGTAGCGCACCAGGGTCTGGATCTCCTCCGGCGCCCCCAGCGGCATCACGATGACGCCGCCGAACTTGAGCTGGTCGATCAGAGCAAAGGGAATGTCGGGCGCCGCCGCCGTCACCAGGATGCGGTCGAAGGGCGCGCGCGCTGGCATGCCCAGCGTGCCGTCGCCCACATAGGCGGTGACATTGCGCAGGCCCAGCACCTCGAACCGCGCCTGCGCTTCCGCCACCAGAGAACGGTATCTATCCACAGTCACCACCCGCGCAGCGAGGTGGGAAAGCACGGCGGCATGGTAGCCTGATCCCGTCCCTACCTCCAGCACCGAATGGTCGGCGGTCAGCGACAGGGCCTCGGTCATGGCGGCGACGAGGCTGGGCTGGGACATGGTCTGGCCGCAGGCGATGGGCAGGGCCACGTCGTCATAGGCATGCCGGCGCAGCGCGGGATCGACGAACAGCGGGCGCGGCACCAGCTCCATGGCGCGCAATACGCCCACGTCGCGAATCCCCCGCTGCCGCAGGCCGAGGATGAAGGCCATGCGTTCCGCCTGTTCGCCTTCGCTCTCGCCGGTGCTCATGCGGGACACTCATCGCTGAGGGTTGAATGTTGATAGATATAGGAGATCGCTTGTGACCTCCAGTTGAAGCGGAGCAGGAGCGGCTTGCACGGCGCAGGCGAACAGGACACCTTCCGCCGCCATGCGCCCGGATGCCCTCCTCCCCCTGTTCGCGCCGCTCACCAGCCTGCCCGGCATCGGCCCCAAGCTGGTGCGGCCCTATGGCCGGCTGCTCGGGCGGGAGATGCCGCGCGTCATTGACCTCTTGTTCCACATGCCGTCCGGCTTCGTGGACCGGCGCGCTCGCCCCACCATCGCCGAGGCTCTCCCCGAGACCGACGTGACGCTGGAGGTGCGGGTGGACTCCCACCAGTCCCCGCCCCCCGGCAGCCGCGCGCCCCACCGCACCTATGTGTCCGACGCCTCCGGCGACATGGTGGTGGTGCATTTCAAGATGGACCCGGCGCGGCTGGAGCACATGCTGCCCGTGGGGCAGACCCGCTGGCTGTGCGGGCGCATCTCGCTCTATGACGGCATGCGGCAGATGACCCATCCCGACCGGGTGCTCGATGCGGCGGGCCTCGCCAAGCTGCCGGCGGTGGAGCAGGTCTATCCGCTGGTGGAGGGCCTAGCCGCCGGCTATGTGCGCCGCGCCATCGAGGCAGCGCTCCAGCGCGTGCCCGAGCTTCCCGAATGGATCCCTCAGGACCTCCTGGCCGAACGCGGCTGGCCCGGCTTCCGGGAAGCCCTCGCCCGCGTGCATCGGCCAGCCAATCCCCATGAGGCGACCCCGGCCGGCGGCCCATGGCGGCGGCTGGCCTTCGACGAATTGTTCGCCCACCAGATCACCCTCGCCCTGCTGCGGGCGCAGGAGGAGAAGGCCGGCGGCCGCGCCACCGTGGGCGACGGGCACATCAGCGCCCAGCTTCTTTCCGCCCTGCCCTTCCGCCTCACCGGTGGGCAGGAGCAGGCAGTGGCGGCCATCCGCGCGGATCTTGCCGCCGATACCCGCATGCTGCGCCTGCTTCAGGGCGACGTGGGCTCCGGCAAGACCGTGGTGGCGCTGATGGCCGCCGCCACCGTGGCCGAGGCCGGCCGCCAGACCGCCCTCATGGCGCCCACCGAAATCCTCGCCCGCCAGCATCACGAGACCATCGCGCCCTTGGCCGAGGCGGCGGGCCTGTCCGTCAGCGTCCTCACCGGGCGGGAGAAGGGGCGCGCGCGCACCGCCGTGCTCACCGAGCTGCAGCATGGCCGCACCGACATCGTCATCGGCACCCATGCCCTTATCCAGGACGACGTGATCTTCCGCGACCTCGCCCTGGTGGTAGTGGACGAGCAGCACCGCTTCGGCGTGGAGCAGCGCCTGACGCTGGCCCGCAAGGGGGAGGCGGTGGACATGCTGGTGATGACCGCCACCCCCATCCCGCGCACCCTGGTCCTGACCCTGTTCGGCGACATGGATTCCAGCGAGCTGCGCGAGAAGCCGCCGGGCCGGCAGGCCATCGATACCCGCGCCATCCCCCTCGACCGGCTGGACGAGGTGGTGGCGGCGGCCGGCCGCGCCTTGTCATCCGGCGCCCGGGCCTACTGGATCTGCCCGCTGGTGGAGGAGACCGACACCTCGGACCTTGCCGCCGCCACCGAGCGCTTCGAGGTGCTGAAATCCATCTTTGGCGACAAGGTGGGGCTGGTGCACGGCCGCATGTCTGGTGCCGCCAAGGACGAGGCCATGGCCCGCTTCGCCTCTGGCGAGACCCGGCTATTGGTCGCCACCACCGTCATCGAGGTGGGGGTGAACGTGCCCGAGGCCACCGTGATGGTCATCGAGCACGCGGAACGCTTCGGCCTCGCCCAGCTCCACCAGTTGCGCGGGCGGGTGGGGCGCGGCGACAAGCCGTCCGTCTGCCTCCTGCTCTATCGCGCGCCGCTGGGGGAGACGGCGAAGGCGCGCCTCGCCATCCTGCGCGAGAGCCAGGACGGCTTCCGCCTCGCAGAGGAGGACCTGCGCCTGCGCGGCGAAGGCGACGTGCTCGGCACCCGGCAGAGCGGCATGCCGGGCTTCCGCACCGCGCGGCTCGAATTCCATTCCGGCGAGGTGGAGGCGGCGCGGGACGCAGCGGCCCAGCGCGTCAAGGCTGATCCGGACCTAGCGGCACTGGAAGCAGCCCCGCTCCACACCCTGCTGCATCTGGCCGAGCGCGATGGGGCCATGCGCTTGCTCTCGGCGGGATGAGGGACCATGGTCCGGCCATGATGCCTGATCCAGACACCTCCGGTGCTCCGCCGCCCTCTGGCCTGCCGCATCACTCGGCAAGCGAGCAATTGGCGGCGCGGCGCTGGTCGCGCGCGGCCATCTACCGAAAGCTGCTGTTTGCGGCGGGCATCATCTTTTTGGTCATCGGCGCCATCGGCATGGTGGTGCCTATGCTGCCGGGCACGGTGTTCCTGATCCTCGCCGCGTGGTGCTTTACGCGCTCCTCGCCACGCTTCGAGGCGTGGCTGTTGAACCACCGCTATCTCGGGCCCGGCGTGGTGCGCTGGCGCGACACCGGCGCCATCCCGCCGGTGGTGAAGCTGTTCGCCCTGGCGAGCTTCGTCGGCACCTTTACCGGCTCATGGTATTTCGGGATGCCGGTGCCGGTGCTGGCGGTGCTGGGGGTCATGTTCACCCTGCTCGCAGTGTTCGTGGCGAGCCGCCCGAACCACTGAGCCTTTCGCCGCCCCCTATTCCACCGTCACCGACTTGGCGAGGTTGCGCGGCTGGTCCACGTCCGTGCCCATGATGACCGCCGTGTGATAGGCGATCAGCTGCACCGGGATGGAATAGACCATGGGGCACACGGTGGAGGGCATCTCCGGCAGGATCAGCTTCTGCACCGCGCCCACGTCCACCGCCGCGGCGCCCCTGGGATCGGTGACGAGGATGATCCGGCCGCCACGCGCCGCCACTTCCTCCATGTTGGAGACGGTCTTGTCGAAGATGCGGTCGTGGGGGGCGATGACCACCACGGGCATCTTCTCGTCGATGAGGGCGATGGGTCCGTGCTTCAGCTCGCCGCCGGCATAGCCCTCGGCGTGGATGTAGGAAATTTCCTTGAGCTTCAGCGCGCCCTCAAGGGCCAGCGGGTAATTGGTGCCGCGGCCGAGATAGAGCACGTCCCGCGCCTTGGCGAGGGTGCGCGCCAGCACCTCGATCTCGGGCGAGAGCTTCAGCGCCTCGGTCATCAGGCGCGGCACCTCCATGAAGGCGCGCACCAGCTTGTGCTCGTCATCCTCGCCCAGCACGCCCTTGGCCCGCCCGAACGCAACGGCGAGGCAGGCCAGCGTCGCCAGCTGGCAGGTGAAGGCCTTGGTGGAGGCGACGCCGATCTCCGGGCCGGCAAGAATGGGCAGCACCACATCCGCCTCGCGGGCGATGGTGGAGGTGGGCACATTCACCACGGCCACCACCTTCTGCCCGCACTCCTTGGCGTAGCGCAGGGAGGCCAGCGTATCCGCCGTCTCGCCCGACTGGGAGATGACGATGGTGATGCCGTCCGGCGTCAGCGGCGTCTCGCGGTAGCGGAATTCGGAGGCGATGTCGGTGGAGACCGGCACCCGCCCGAACCGCTCGAACCAGTATTCCGCCACCGCACCGGCATAGAGCGCCGTGCCG
Organism: Xanthobacter oligotrophicus; assembly: GCF_008364685.1. GTDB lineage: Bacteria > Pseudomonadota > Alphaproteobacteria > Rhizobiales > Xanthobacteraceae > Xanthobacter > Xanthobacter oligotrophicus. The sequence goes on along the minus strand of NZ_VTTL01000010.1, from coordinate 139,666 downwards.
CAGGCGGTGATGGAGATGTTCGTCACCGCCTTGGGATCGAACGGCAGCTCCGGCAGGGTCACGGTCTCGGCAGCGAGGTCCAGATAATGGCCGAAGGTGTGGGAGATGACCTCCGGCTGCTCGTAGATTTCCTTCGCCATGAAGTGGCGATGGTTGCCCTTGTCCACCAGCATGGCGCCGGCGGGCACCTTCTGGATGGTGCGCTCCACCAGCCGCCCGGTCTCGTCGCGGATCTGGACGCCCTCGCGGGTGAGGACGGCCCAGTCGCCCTCCTCCAGATAGGCGATGGTGTCCGTGAACGGGCCGAGCGCGATGGCGTCCGAGCCGAGGAACATCTCCCCCTTGCCGTAGCCGATGGCCAGCGGCGAGCCGCGGCGCGCGCCGATCAACAGGTCAGTCTTGCCGTCGAACAGGAAGGCGAGGGCGAAGGCGCCCTTCAGGCGCGGCAGCACGGCGGCCACCGCCGCCACCGGCTCGCGGCCGGCGAGCAGCTCGCGGTCCACCAGCTGGGCGACGATCTCGGTGTCGGTGTCGCTCTTGAAGCTGACGCCCTGGGCCTCCAGCTCGTGCTTCAGCTCGCGGAAATTCTCGATGATGCCGTTGTGCACCACCGCCACGCGCTTGGTGCCGTGGGGATGGGCGTTGCGCTCGGAGGGCTTGCCGTGGGTGGCCCAGCGGGTGTGGCCGATGCCTGAATGGCCGTTCAGCGGGTGCCTGTCGAGCTTGGTTTCCAGGTGCCTCAGCTTGCCTTCGGCCCGGCACACTTCCAGGTGGCCGTTCTCGAGGGTCGCGATGCCGGTGGAATCATAGCCGCGATATTCGAGGCGGCGGAGCGCCTCCACCACCTTGTCCGCGACAGCGCCCTTCCCGAGAATGCCGACGATGCCGCACATGCACAAAAACTCCGCTCGTTCCGGTCGCCAAAGGTCGGCGCCCGCTTAGGCCCCAAGGTCCACTCCAAAGCTGAATGGACCGTTCCCGCCCGTTCGCTCAAGTCCGGACGGCATCACTTCCGCTTTCGCTTCCTGTCAGGACAGGTCCGAAGAGCAGGCTCACCCCTTCGGTTTGGCAGGGGTCTTGGCGCGGGCGGCGCGGAACTCCCGCGCCCAGCCTTCCTTCACCACCTGCCGGCTGCGGGCGATGGCGAGGGCATCGTCCGGCACATCCGAGGTGATGACGGCGCCGGTGCCGACGAAGGCGCCCTTGCCGATGGTCACGGGCGCGACCAGCGCGGAATTCACGCCGATAAAGGCCCCTGCCCCGATTTCGGTGCGGTACTTACCGAAACCGTCATAATTGCAAGTGATGGTCCCGGCGCCGAGGTTGGCGTCCGCCCCCACGTGGGCATCGCCCACGTAGGACAGGTGGTTCACCTTGGCCCCGCTTTCAATATGGGCGGCCTTGGTCTCCACGAAATTGCCGATGCGCACCCCCGAATCGAGCTGGGTGCCCGGCCGCAACCGCGCATAGGGGCCGATGGTGACCCCCGATTCCAGCCGCGCCCCCTCCAGGTGGCAGAAGGAGTGGATGACCACGTCGTCGCCGACACTCACCCCGGGGCCTAACACCACGTGGGGCTCCACGATCACGTCGCGGCCCAGCACGGTGTCGGCGCACAGGAACACCGTCTCCGGGGCCACCAGCGTGGCGCCGCCAGCCATGGCGGCAAGGCGCAGGCGGCGTTGCAGGATGGCTTCCGCCTCGGCGAGCTGGACCCGGCTATTGACGCCGGCCACCTCGTCCGCCTCGGCGCGGGCGGCCACGGCGGAAAGCCCATCCGCGCGGGCGATTTCCACCGCGTCGGTGAGGTAATATTCGCCCTTGGCATTGGCGTTGCCGATGCGCTCCAGGATGGAGAGGGCCTGGGTGCCGGCCAGCGCCATGAGGCCGGCATTGCAGAAACGAATGGCCTTTTCCGCCGCGCTCGCGTCCTTCTCCTCGCGGATGGCGACAAGCTCTTCGCCGGCCGTCACGAGGCGGCCATAGCCGGTGGGGTCGGCGGGCTCGAAGCCCAGGGCCGCCACCGCCGCGCCGGCCGCAAGCGGCTCCCGCAGCAGGCCGAGGGTTTCCGGCCGCACCAGGGGCGTGTCGGCATAGAGCACCAGCACATCGTCGGCGCCCTTTTCGAGGGCCGTGCGGGCGGCAAGGACGGCATGGGCAGTGCCGAGGCGCTCGGTCTGCTCGAAGACCTCCGCGTCGGGCACGATCTTGCGCACCTCGGCGGCGACATCTTCCCGGCCGGGACCGACCACGACCGCGGTGCGGGTGGCGCCGGCGGCGCGGGTGGCGGCCAGCACGTGGTGCAGCATGGTTCGGCCGGCGACCTTGTGCAGCACCTTCGGCAGCCGCGAGGCCATGCGGGTGCCCTCTCCGGCCGCGAGAACCACAACGAGCAGGCTCCGGTCACTCATTCTCACCCCTCCTCGGCGAAGCGCTGTCCCTTACCCCGGCTCAGCCGCATGCGCCATCCCGCCTTGGCCATCCCGGCTTTGCCGCCCGGCTTGCCACTGGACCCGTCCGGCGCCATTTCATAAGGAGCATGCTCCGTTCCGGTGGCTGAAGAGACTGCGAAGAGACCTTGAATGCCAAACATCCCCTATTCCGAGCGCCCGCTCTTCCGCCCCGGCCCGCACACCCTCAACTGGCTGATCCCCCTGGGCATGGGTGCCGTGGGGTGGGCGCTGTACATGCGCTACATGGTGGTGGAGCCGACGCTCGTCTCCCTCGCCTGCGAGGCGGGGCTGGAAAGCGCCGGCTGCTATGGCCGCGCGGCGGTGCTGGCGCTGTCGCTGTGGAACGTGTTCGGCACGGTGGCGCTGGTGGTGGCGCTGATCCAGCTGATCGCGCCGGGCCTCGCCACCTTTTCGGTGGGGATGGTGTTCTCCGCCTTCGCACTGGTGTTCCACAACGAGGTGGCTGGCGCGCTGGCGGCGATGATGCTCATCCTTTCCTTTGCACGGCCTGGACCCGCCACAGCGTGAAGGAAAGAATGAGGCAGAGCGCGCCGAACCAGGCCGCCTGCCAGTTGGAGAGCGTCTCGTTCAGCGGCACGTAGATGCCCGCCACCAGGAGGCCCCAGGTGGCGATGACCTCGCCGAGGCCCGCCCCGTCCCGCTCGGCGCGGCGCACCAGCATGGGGGCGGCCACCGCCGCCACGATGGCGGTGAGCGGAAACACCGGGAAATCCTTGTAGCGCGGGTCGAACACCAGCTCGAACGCCACCGACCCCACGGCCACGGCGGCGAGGGCCAGCATCAGCGCGGCAGCGATGGCGGCGCCCGATGACACCGCCCAGCGACGGGCATCAAGGGCCACAGAGAACGGCGCCAGCCCCTGGCCCTGCCCGATCACTGCCGGCATCACGATCAGGCTCGCCACCGCCACGGCGAACAGCAGGCCGTTCCGCAGCCAGCCGAAGAAGCCGAGGCTTTCCAGCGGCATGGCGGAAATGGCGGCGCCGAGTGTCGCGCCGCCGAACAGGGCGATTCCCGCCACCGCCAGCCAGTCCCGCGTCTGAAGTTGATCCTCGCGCCTGCGGCCCCCGGCGAAGGCGCTGGCGAACACGCCCGCCACCACCACCAGGCCCACGCCGATGTGCATGCGCCAGCCGGGATAATCCTCCACCGGTTGTCCCCAGGCGAATTTCGGCATGCGCGCGTCGGCGTCGATAATGCCCCAGTGGCCGCCCACGGTGCCCTCGCTGCGCCGCTTCCACGGCTGGTCGAAGGCCTCGATGACGTTGACGCGGTAGCCCTGGCGCTTGGCCAGCGCCACCACGTCGTGCATCACCCGCGCCTGGTTGGAGGGCGATGGCAGCGCCTCCTCGCGCATGCGGCCGGCGCTGGGCCATCCGGTTTCGCCGATCAGGATTTCCTTGCCGGGGAAGGCCTCGGCCATGCGCTGGCGGATCTCGTCCACATGGGGGCCGGCCTCCGAGGCCGAGACCGGCAGGTCCTCCCAATAGGGCAGGATGTGGATGGTGACGAAATCCACGTTCTCGGTGAGGCCCTTGTTGCGCTCCCAGAATTCCCACACGTCGGCATAGGTGACCGGAACCGGGGCCACCTGCCGCTTCACGCTGGCGATGGTGCTGGCGAGTTCCGTGGCGGACATCTCGCCGCGCAGCAGCACCTCATTGCCCACGACCACCGCCTTCACCACGTCCGGGTTTTCCTGGGCAAGGCGGATGCCGGTGTCGAGCTCGACGCGGTTGCGGTCCACGTCCGGCCCCAGCCAGATGCCGAGCAGCATGGTGAGGCCGTGCTTGCGGGCGATGGCCGGCGCCTTGTCGAGCCCCATCTCGATGGAATAGGTGCGCACGCAGGCCGAGATCTTGGCGAGGCGGGCGAAATCCTCGTCGATCTGGGCTTCCGATATCACCAGCCCCTTCTGGAACGGCGACTGGCCGTCACGGAACGGGGCATAGGACACGCACGGCAGCTTCTCGCCCTGTGCCAGCGGCGAGGGTGGCATGGCCACGGGTCGGCCGAGCAGGGTCCAGAGGCCGGCGATGAGGCCGGCCACCACGAGCGCGAGCACCAAGGGCAGCCGCACGGAGGAAGGCATCGAAACTCCAGACGAGACGAGGGACCCCGCCGCCACATAGAGCCTTGCACCGGCGGTGTGAAGCCTTCCCGCAGCCGCGGGCACCGCAGCGGCATGTCCGCTGGCGGGCGCCGTCATGCTGACAAATTCACTCCCTTCTCCTAACGTGTCGCCGCGGTTCTCTCCGCGTCCTTCTGAGAAAATGGCCCTCATGCAACGCTTTCGACTTCCGCTCCTCGCGGCCGCCATCGTCTTCGCCTGCCTTTCGCCGGCCGCCGCCCAGAATCAGCCGGCCGACCAGAAGCCCGCCGCGGAACAGCTGACGCCGGAGCAGAAAGCCGCCGCCGAAGCCCAGCGCCGCTCGGTGGAGGAGTTCACCGAGGCGTCCAAGCTGCCGGGAACCGCCGGCCTGCCGGAATGCGTCTGGACAGGGCGGCGGATCGCCGCACTGCTGTGGCGCGACGACATCGACACCGCCCGCCGCCATCTGGAGATGTACCAGCAGTTCGGCTGCCCCACCGAGCACCTGAAGCTTGCCTTCCGCTGCCTGGTGCGGCAGGGCAACATCGATCCGAAGGCACAGGAGCGGCTCGGCGGCCGGGTGCACCAGTGCTGGGTCAATCCGGACTATATCGCTGCGGCCCCGCAGCCCGCCGCCGCGGCGCCCGCACCGGCGCAACAATAAGACCACCGGGCGATCATGGCGCTGACGCAACGGCGTCCCAGCGGCGCCACGATCGGGATTTATCTCCAACGGTGAGCATGTTAGTGTCTCGACGCAATGCAGCGTAAATTTATCGTTAACGCTGCATTGCCGACCGCGGGGGCAGGTCGAAAGGGTGCCCCGAAGCCATTTCCCGGAACCCTTCGCCGTCAGCCGGCGTTCACGGTTCCACTTCCCCTCTAGGGTGGGCATCGCCATGCGTCCCGGTCTTGCTGCTGCGGCGGCGGTCATTGCGGTTGTGACCTCGATCCACGCCGCAATGTGGCTTTCCCTGCGTCCCGAGGTGAGCGCTCCGAACATCACGGACCGCTTCCAGAGCCTGTCCTTCGCGCCCTTCAGCCGGGACATGAGCCCCGAGGGCGAGGCCCCCACCAATGCGGCGCAGATTCGCTCCGACATGCAGGTGGTGGCGCCCTACACGCGGGGCGTGCGAACCTATTCCTCCACCAACGGCAAGGAACTGATCGCCCCCATCGCCGGCGAACAGGGCATCCGGGTGACCGCCGGCGCGTGGCTGAACCGCCAGAGCGACAAGGACACCGGCGAGATCATCGCCAAGGCCAAGGCCGGCAACGACCGCGAGATCGCGGGCGTGATCGAGGTGGCGCGCCAGAACCGCAACGTGCAGGCCGTGGTCGTCGGCAACGAGACCCTGCTGCGCGGCGACATGAACGACGACGAGCTTGCCGAGCTGATCCGCAGCGTGAAGCGGCAGGTGAACGTGCCGGTGACCTCCGGCGAAATCTGGAACACCTGGCTCGACCACCCGAAGGTTGCCTCCTCGGTGGACTTCATCCTCGCCCACATCCTGCCCTATTGGGAGGACGTGCCGGCGGACAAGGTGGTCGACTACACCATCAACGCCTACAACCGCCTGCGCGCCGCCTATCCCGGCAAGCGCATCGTGATCGGCGAGTTCGGCTGGCCCTCCCACGGCTACAATCGCGGCGCCTCGGTGCCCGATCCGCTGGCCCAGGCCATGATCATTCGCGATTTCGTGGCCCGCGCCGACGCACTGGGCATCGAGTACAACATCATCGAGGCGTTCGACCTGCCCAAGAAGCAGAACGAAGGCTCGGTCGGCCAGTACTGGGGCGTGTTCGATGCCGACCGCGACCTGAAGTTCCCGCTCAGCGGCCCGATCTACGACCACACCTACAACCAGACCACCATCCTGGCGCTGCTGCTGGGCGTGCTGTTCACCCTGCCGCTGCTGCGCATGCGTGAGCTGACCATGTCGCAAGGCCTCGTGCTCGCAGGCGCCGCCAACGGCGTCGCGGCCTGGTTGGCGATGGTGGTGGATTATTGGCTCAACCACTATGTGACCGGCGGCGACTACGTCACCCTGGCACTGAGCGTGGTGATGCTGGTGCCCCTTGTGTTCGTGCTGCTCTACCGCATCGAGGAGATGGCGGCGATCGCCTTCGGCAGCGGCCCCCGCCGCCTGATCGACGCGCAGAAGGCCGTCGTGCCTACGGTGCCCTCGCGCTTCCCCAAGGTCTCCATCCACGTGCCCGCCTATCGCGAGCCGCCGGAGATGCTGAAGCAGACCATCGATGCCCTGGCGGCGCTCGAATATCCCAATTTCGAGGCCATCATCATCATCAACAACACGCCCGACCCGGCGATGGTGGAGCCCGTGCGCGACTATTGCGCGGCGCTGGGCGAGCGCTTCAAGTTCATCAATGCGGAGAAGGTGGCGGGCTTCAAGGCCGGCGCCCTGCGCATCGCGCTCGATGCCACCGCCCCGGACGCCGAGATCATCGGCGTGATCGACGCGGACTATGTGGTGACGCCCGACTGGCTGAAGGAGCTGGTGCCCGTGTTCGACGACCCCACGGTGGGTCTCGTCCAGGCGCCCCAGGACCATCGCGACGCCGACCGCAGCCTGCTGCACGAGGCCATGAACGCGGAATATGCCGGCTTCTTCGACATCGGCATGGTCCAGCGCAACGAGGACGACGCCATCGTGGTGCACGGCACTATGTGCCTCATCCGCCGCGCGGCCATGCTGGAGGCCGGCAACTGGTCGTCCGATACCATCTGCGAGGACACCGACCTCGGCCTGACCATCGCCGAGAACGGCTGGAAGACCCACTATACCCGCAAGCGCTACGGCTATGGCCTGCTGCCCGACTCGTTCGAGGCGTTCAAGAAGCAGCGTCACCGCTGGGCCTACGGCGGCTTCCAGATCATCAAGAAGCATTGGCGCAAGTTTTTGCCCAACCGTTCGCGCCTGACCACGGCCCAGAAGCGCCATTTCGTCCTCGGCTGGATTTCCTGGCTCGGCTCGGAATCGGTAGGCGCGGTGATGGCCATCGCCTCTCTGGCCTTCGTGCCCTTCGTGCTGCTGTTCGGCGTGTCGGTGCCGGCCCACGTGCTGACGCTGCCGATCCTGATCACCTTCCTCGTCTACCTGATGCACTTCGTCAGCCTCTACCGGCTGCGGGTGGAGACCACGCCCATGCGCATGCTGGGCGCGGCGGTGGCGGCGAGCGCGGTGCAGTACACGGTGGCCAAGGCGGTGCTCGACGGATTCCGCTACAAGGACCTCGCCTTCGCCCGCACCGCCAAGGGCAACAACTGGCTCGCCGGTGCGGCCCGGTCCTTCCCGGCCCTGCCGGAGGCGACGCTGGGCGGCCTGCTGCTGGTCGCCGGCATCGCGCTGCTGGTCATCAACAACTGGCCGGGCGTTGCGCTGACCAAGAACGACTGGCGCCATATCCGCGAGATCAACCTCTACGGCATCGCGCTGATGGTGCAGAGCCTGCCCTTCGTCGCCGCCGCCCTCATCGGCGCCTTCGAGCCCTCGCGCTTCAACCAGCTCGCCTTCTGGCGCGCTGTGGGCGCCAAGCTCTCGCTGGCCCCGCGCCGCCCCGGCCTGACGCCCCCGCCCGCCGTGGCGGACTGAGGCTGGCATCGCGCGAGGCCACTCGCCAATCCAAACGCCCGGCACCGTGCCGGGCGTTTTCGTTTCAGGGGCAAGCATTCGGCGACCGGCGCCCGAGGCCGATGGCGCCGTGCAAAGCAGAGGCAATTCCGTCCGAACGTCTTACGCCGTATGAAGGCGCATGAGCCTCTTTCCCCCGCCCCATGCCCTGATCCTCGCCGGCGGCCTCGGCCGGCGGATGGACGCCCCCGCCCACGGCGCGCCGGAAAAGCCGCTGGTGCGGCTCGGCGGCACGCCGCTGATTGCCCACGTGATCGCGCGGCTGCGGCCGCAGGTCGGCGAACTCTGGATCAACGCCAACAGCGACGCGCAAGACTACGCTGGCCTCGGATGCGAACTGGTCCCCGACACCATCGCCGGCCATCCCGGCCCGCTGGCGGGCGTTCTGGCGGGCCTGGAGCGGCTGGCGGCCGAGGATGCACAGGCGAGCCTCCTCACCGTCCCGGCCGACACCCCCTTCCTGCCCGCCGACCTTGCCGCGCGCCTTCAGAAGCGGCAGGCCCAGACGGGGAGCGTGGTCTGCGCCGGGTCGCTCGGGCAGCGCCATCCGGTGATCGCCCTTTGGCCCGCCTCGGCTCGCACCGCGCTGCGGCATAGCCTTGAGGCGGGACGGCTGAAAGTCGGGCTTCTCCTCGACACCCTGAACGCCGTAACAGAGGGGTGGGACAGTGAGCCGGACGACCCCTTCTTCAATGTGAACACACCGGAAGACCTTGCCATTGCAGAGATTCGCCGGACTGCCCGGCAATGAAGCATGGTCACGCTTGCGGCAGGAATGGGGAGGGTTTAGGACTGCACCACGGCAGCTTCGCATTCGCGAAGAGGCCAGAGCGGGGACGGACTTGCCACTCGAGGAACCGGATCGCCACCTCCGGATCCGCGTGGAGATCCGGTTCTTGTCCGCCCAAAGGATGAGGGATCCATGGACGCCACCACCAATACCGGGGCAAAAGCGGCCAAGCTGAGCTTGGGGGAGAAGAGCTGGGACCTGCCGATCCACGGAGGGACCATCGGCCCCGACGTGGTCGATATCTCGAAGCTCTACGGCCAGACCGGGCTGTTCACCTACGACCCCGGCTTTACCTCCACCGCTTCGTGTGAAAGCAAGATCACCTATATCGACGGTGACGAGGGCGTGCTGCTCTATCGCGGCTACCCCATCGAGCAGCTGGCCGAGAACGGCGACTTCCTCGAGACCTGCTATCTCCTGCTCTACGGCGAACTGCCGACCGCGGCCCAGAAGGCCGAGTTCGACCTCTCCGTGACCCGTCACACGATGGTTCACGAGCAGATGACGCGCTTCTTCCAGGGCTTCCGCCGCGATGCCCACCCCATGGCGATCATGGTGGCATCCGTCGGCGCGCTCTCCGCCTTCTATCACGACTCCACTGACATTTCCGACCCCACCCAGCGCCTGATCGCATCGATCCGCATGATCGCGAAGATGCCGACGCTGGCGGCCATGGCCTACAAGTATTCCATCGGCCAGCCGTTCGTTTACCCCAAGAATGAACTCGACTATACGTCGAACTTCCTGAATATGTGCTTCGCCGTTCCGTGCGAGGATTACAAGGTCAACCCCATCCTCGCGAAGGCGATGGATAAGATCTTTATCCTCCACGCCGATCACGAGCAGAACGCCTCCACCTCCACGGTGCGCCTCGCCGGCTCCTCCGGTGCCAATCCCTTCGCCTGCATCGCCGCCGGCATCGCCTGCCTGTGGGGTCCCGCCCATGGCGGCGCCAACGAGGCGGCCCTCAAGATGCTCACCGAGATCGGCCATGTGGACCGCATCCCGGAATACATCAAGCGGTCGAAGGACAAGAACGACCCCTTCCGCCTCATGGGCTTCGGCCACCGGGTCTACAAGAATTACGACCCGCGCGCCAAGATCATGCAGCAGACCTGCCACGAAGTGCTGGGCGAGCTCGGTATCAAGGACGATCCGCTTCTGGACGTGGCCGTCGAACTGGAGCGCATCGCGCTCTCCGACGACTACTTCATCGAGAAGAAGCTCTATCCGAACATCGACTTCTACTCGGGCATCACCCTGAAGGCGATGGGCTTCCCCACCACCATGTTCACCGTGCTGTTCGCCCTGGCGCGCACCGTGGGCTGGATCGGCCAATGGAAGGAGATGATCGAGGATCCGGGCCAGCGCATTGGCCGCCCCCGTCAGCTCTACACCGGCGCCGCCCTGCGCGACTACGTCGCCATGTCCAAGCGCAAGTGATCAAAAGGCCGCCCCTCAAGGTCGGTTGAAATGAGGAAAGCGCGGCCCCGGGGCCGCGCTTTTCGTTTGTGTGCAAGACATTGGGGTGCGCGAAGCCGGAGCCGGTGTTGCCGGACGATCGCGTCAGAATCAGGCGGGTGGCAGCGAGCCGGGGCGCCCGCCTTGGGCGAGGCGCAGGACCACCTCGGCCGCCCGCGCACTAGGGCTCGGCCCGGTTATGCCAAAAATGGCGTCGAACCGTGCGAAGGTGGCGTCCTGCCGCGCCCGCTCCGGCGTGTCGCCGATGACCTTGTCGAGCGCGTCGGCCAGCACCGGCACGGTCAGATATTCCTGCAGATATTCCGGCACCACATTTTCCCCCGCCACCAGATTGGCGAGGATGACCGTGGTGCCCTGCAAGATGCGTCGGGCGATCTGGGCCTCGAGCCACCCCACGCGGTAGGCCGCCACATGGGGAATGCCGGCCAGCGCCAGCTCTAGCGTGACCGTTCCCGACGCGGCGAGCGCGGCACGCGCGCTGCGGAAGGCCGCGTATTTCTCCGCCTCCGTGGTGACGATGCGTGGCTTCAGCGGCCAGGAGGCGATGGTCTGGCGCACCAGCGGTTCAAGGCGCGGCAAGGTGGGAAGGACGAGGTCCATAGGCCGGTTCCGGCCCACCCGCGCCAGGGCGGCGCCGAAGTCCGCCCCGAGCCGGACGATCTCGCGCCGCCGGCTTCCCGGGAGCACCAGGACCAGGGGCGGCAGCTCGCGGCGGCGCTCGGCCTCCGCTTCCGAGGGGCGCAACTCGGCCAGCCGCTCCAGCAAAGGGTGGCCCACATAGAAGGTGGGCGGCCCGCCGAGGCGGCGATGCACCTCCGGCTCGAACGGCAGCAGCGCCAGCAGTGCATCCACGTGCGGACGCATGGCCGCCGCCCGTCCCGGCCGCCAGATCCATACCGTGGGCGAGACATATTTCACGATGGGGATGTTGGGATTGGCCGCCCGCACCCGCGCGGCGACGCGATGGGTGAAATCCGGCGCATCCACCAGCACCAGCACATCGGGCGGATCGGCAAGCACCGCGGCCACCGTCTCCCGCAGTCGCCGCAGGATGGCGGGCAGCTTACCGAGCACGGCGGCGATGCCGATGGCGGTGATATCCTCCATGGGGAAAAGGCTCGCGAGCCCGGCCGCTTCCATGCGCCTGCCACCCACGCCGCGAAAGGCGATGCCCGGCGCCGCGCCCTGGAGGTTCTCCATCAGCGCCCCGCCGAGCTGGTCGCCGGATTCCTCGCCCGCGACCACGAAAACGCGGAGCGCCTTCTCCCCGTCTTCCCTCATGGTTGGCTGCTCACCACGCCGCTCCGGTCCATGCCGAAAATGAACAGGCCGGCGGCATCGGCCCCCGTCACCAGCGCCTGCACATCGGGCACGATGGCGCCGCCCGCCTCGAAGGCGATGCCGCCAAGCCCCACCTCGGCGGCACGCGCCACGGTGGCGGGCCCGAGAGACGGCAGGTCCACCCGCCGATCCTGCCCGGGCTTGGGCGCCTTCACCAGCACCCCGCGTCCGGCGTGAAACCGCAGGCGGCCGGTGCGGCGCATCTCGCCATAGCGCGCAAGCATCTGGTCGGTGCCTTCCGCTGCCTCCACGGCCGCGACCAGGCCGTCCACCACGATCACCCCCTGCCCCACGTCGAACGGCCCGAGGGTGCGGATGACATCGAGCCCGCGGGCCATGTCCTGGCGGTCCTGCGCCGAGGGCGCCCGCGCGCCGAGCACGCCCTGCGGCAGCAGCAGGCCGGGGGCCACCTCGTGCGCGCCGACCAGATTGAAGCCCTGCTCCGCCACCAGCCCCAGCACACCCGACAACAGGTGGTTGTCGCCGCCGCGAAACAGCCGGGCGATACGCGGCAACAAGCGCAGCATGGTCCAGTCGAAGCCAAGGTCCGACACGCGCGGGCGGGTGAGCGCACCCACCATCACCACGTCGCGAACGCCCCGCGCCTTGGCCATGGCGGTGACGGAACCCAGCGAACCCAGGCGGAACCACTGGTGGGGATAGCGCTCCAGCGCCGGATCGGCAAAACCGCGGATGAGAAGAAGCAATACCCCGCGGCCCTGCGCGATGACCGCCTCGGCAACCGCCGCAGGAAAGGCGCCGCCGCCAGCGACGATGCCCACGGGCCCATTGCCCGCCGCCTTCGGGGTGCCCGGGCCGGGCGCCGGACCCTGCCCGTTCTGCCCTGGAAGGCTCACGCCTCACTCCTCCTTGATGACGCCTCGCGAAGGCTGGCAGATCGGCCGCTTGCGGTCGGCATCGATGAAGCTCACCACGGCGGCGGCGAAGGCCGAAGTCTCCGCCTGTTCGCGCACGGTTTCGAGCCGGGCCTCGAACGTGCCCTCGCCGAAGAAGAGATCGCGATAGACCGCCCGCGCCGCATGCAGGTCGGACTTCGAAAAGCCGCGCCGCTTCATGCCGATGACATTCAGGCCCACCAGCTTGCCCGCCTGGCCCAGCACGTTGCCGAAGGGGATCACATCCTCGCGCACGCCGGTGAGGCCGGAAATCATGCACTGGGCCCCGATGCGGGTGAACTGGTGCACCGCGCACTGCCCGCCCAGGAAGGTGAACTCGCCGACGCTCACATGGCCGCCCAGAACCGCGTTGTTGGCGAAGATGACGCTGTCGCCCACGGTGCAGTCGTGGCCCACATGGGAGCCGGTCATCATCATGACGCCGTTGCCGATGTGGGTGACGCCGCCGCCACCCGCCGTGCCGATGCTGGCGGTGGCGTGCTCGCGGATGATGCAGTCCGAGCCGATGAAAAGTTCGGTGCGCTCGCCCTTGTAATGCACCGACTGGGGCGCGGTGCCGAGGGAGGCAAAAGGAAAGACCGTGGTGCGCGCGCCGATGGTGGTGGCGCCCTGGATGTTCACGTGGGCGAGGAGCTTGACCCCCTCCTTGAGCACCACATCCGGACCGAGAACTGCGTAAGGGCCGATCTCCACATCATCCGCGAGCCCCGCCGGGTTCTCCACCCGAGCGGTGGGGTCGATCTTCGCCACTAGCTGTTCTCCATGATCATGGCGCCCACCTTGGCCTGCGCGACGATTTCGCCGCGCACCTTGGCCTCCCCCCGATACCACCACATGTTGCGGCGGCGGGAGATGCGCGTCATGTGATATTCAAGCACGTCACCCGGAACGACCGGACGGCGGAACTTCGCCTCGTCGATGGTCATGAAATAGACCAGAGAGGGCTTCTCCTTGTCCTTGCCGAGCACACAGACGACGCCCGCGGTCTGCGCCATGCCCTCGATGATGAGCACCCCCGGCATTACCGGGTTGCCGGGGAAATGGCCCTGGAAGTGCGGCTCGTTGGCCGTCACATTCTTGATGCCGACGCAGGAGAGGTCGCCGTCGATCTGCTCCACCCGGTCCACCATGAGGAACGGATAGCGGTGGGGCAGGCAGGTGAGCACCTTGAGGATGTCGGCGCTGGCGAGCACCTTCGGCGCCGCACCTTCGGCGGCGTGCGTCGTATCGTTCATTCCCCCGATCCTTCCCCTTCCCCGTCATTGGCGTCCCGCCGGGCGCTGGCCGCGGCAAGACGCTTGAGGGTCGTCACCTCGCGGAACCATTCGCGCACGGGCTTGGCCGGCGAACCGCCCCAGCGCACGCCGGGCGGCACATCGCCCTTCACGTTGCTGGAGGCGGCAATCTGCGCTCCCGTGCCGATGGTGGCATGGCCCACCACGCCCACCTGGCCGCCCAGCATCACGAAATCCCCGAGCGTGGTGGACCCGGAAATACCGGTCTGGGACACGATGATGCAATGCCGGCCGGTCACCACGTTGTGGGCGATCTGCACCAGATTGTCGATCTTGGTGCCCTCGCCGATCACCGTATCGGTCAGGGCGCCGCGGTCGATGGTGGTGTTAGCGCCGATTTCCACGTCGTCCTGGATCACCACCCGGCCGATCTGCGGCACCTTCACATGGCCCTTGGGGCTCGGCTGATAGCCGAAGCCGTCCGAGCCGATGCGCGCGCCGCCATGGATGATCACGCCGTTGCCGAGAAACGCATGGATGATGCTGGCACAGGGCCCGATGGCGCAATTGCGGCCAATGCGGACATTCGGCCCGATGATGGCGCCCGCGCATACGACGGTTCCCGCGCCGATTTCAGCGCCGGGTCCGATCACGGCGCCGGGATCCACCGTCACGCCGTCCTCCAGCCGCGCCTTGGGATGCACCTGCGCGCCCGGAGCGACGCCATCCTGGCCGAAGATGGACAGCGGTTTGAGCGCTGCGGGGAACAAGGTTCGGGTGACGGCGAGAAAGGCTGCCGCGGGCCGCGCCGCAATGAGTAGCGTCAGGCCAGGCGGCGCCTTTGCGGCGAACCGCTCGGAGGTAATGACCGCCCCGGCCCGCACCGTACCGAGCTTCTCGGCGAACTGGACGGTATCGCAGAAGGCAAGCTCGTCCGGTCCCGCCGTTTCCAGGGTGCCGACGCCGGTGATGATGCGCGCGCCCAGTTCGGCGGCCTGCGCCTCATCGGCGACAGCCAGCTGCGCCCCGCTGAGGGTCGCCACCTCCGCGAGGGTGAGGGGCGCCGGAAGCGGGAAGAAGACGTCATGGCTCATGGGAAGGATACGCCCGGGCGCTAAGAACGCGGCGGGCGCTGGAGGGCGGGGCCAAAGCCACCACCCTCCAGCGCCCGCCTTGCAGGATCGGGATCAGAAGCGCGTGCCGCCGGAGAAGCGGAACGCCTGGGTCCGGTCGTAGCTCGCCTGCGACAGCACCCACGCATAGTCGAAGCGCAACGGGCCGAAGGGCGACTGCCAGATCAAGCTCGCGCCGATGGAGGAACGGACCGTGTCGTCGTTCTGGACCACGCAGACGTTGCCAGCCGTGTTCTTCGAACCCGCAGGGCAAGTCACGTAATTCGCGTTACCGTAGACGTTGTTACCATTCCAATTATACACACTCGGGAAGGTATTAGGTCCACCGTAGTCGAACAGGGAGCCGGCATCCGCGAAGATCGCGCCCTTCATGCCGATATCCTTGGGCAGGAAGGCGAAGGGGAACTGGACTTCAGCCGATACACCCCAGTACGTGGTACCGCCGAGGGCGTTCAACGAATTATTGTAGCAGTTGTAACCGATGGGTGAACTCAGGTTCGTAGCAGCGCACGGGGCAGCATCACGCGGACCGATACCGGACGGAGCGAAACCACGCACCAGGTTCGGACCCATGTAGAAGTTGTCGAGCACATCCAGCTGGTCGCCGCCCCAAGAGGTCACATAGCCGGCCTGGGTGCGCAGGATGAGCACCGAGTCACCCCACAGAGGCGTGTAGTGACGGATATCGCCGGTGGTGCGGATGAAGTTCACGTCACCGCCGATACCGGCGAAGTCCTGCTTGAGCTCCGCATAGAGGCCCTGGGTCGGGTTCAGGTTGTTGTCCAGCCCGTTGAAGGACAGGGTGTAACCCAGCGCCGAGGTGATGGTGGCACCCTGAGCCGCCGCATCGCGGATGGCCCACGACACACCCACCGCGCAGGTATCATACCAAGGCGTGCCCTGGACGTAGCTGTCGCAGAGATTGATCTCACGCTGGTAGAGATTGTAGCGCAGCGCCAACGTGATCTCGTCGGTGATGGGCAGGCCGAAGCGCAGGCCGCCTCCGATGGTGGTGGTGCCATACGGCGTGTAGCTCGTGGTGCTGGTCTCTTTCCAGTACAGGTCGAAGCCGGCAGCCAGCCGATAGCCGAGGAAGTAGGGCTCGGTGAAGGAGAATTCCGCACCCTGGGCGTTCTGACCCATGGAGCCGGACACCTTCACGTACTGGCCACGACCGAGGAAGTTCTTCTCGCCCAGCGAGACCTCGGCGATGACGCCGTCCGCGGTGGAGTAGCCGCCGGAGATGGCGAACTCACCCGTGGGCTGGTCTTCCACGTCCACCACCAGGATCACGCGATCGGGCGCGGAGCCGGGCTCGGTGGTGATCTTGACGGTCTTGAAGTAGCCGAGGTTGCGCAGGCGGCGCTCGGCGCGGTCGACAAGCACGCGATTGTAGGCATCGCCCTCGCCGATATCGAACTCGCGGCGCACCACATAGTCGCGGGTGCGGGTGTTGCCGCGCACCTCGATGCGCTCGATGTAGACCCGCGGGCCTTCCTCGACCACGAACACGATATTGATGCGCTTGGCCTCGAAGTCGCGATCGCCACGGGGACGCACCTGGGCGAAGGCGTAGCCGCTCTTCGACACCTCGATGGTCAGGTTCTCGACCGACTTCTCGACCAGCTCCGCGTTGTAGACCTGCCCTTCGGTGGCGCGCACCGAGCGGCGCAGGGACTCACCGGAGACATCGCGGATGTTGGAGACCACATCCACCTTGCCGAAGCGATACTGCTCGCCCTCGTCCAGGGTGAAGGTGATGGTGTAGCCGCCGCCGGCCGGATCCATCTCGGCAGACGCGCCAATGATGCGGAAGTCGGCATAACCGTTCTTCAGGTAGAAGCGGCGCAGCAATTCCTGGTCCGAGTTCACCCGGTCCGGATCATACACGTCGGTGGACTTGAGGAACGACAGCCAGTTGGTGGCGGTCGTGGAGATCACGTCCTTCAGCTTCCAGTCCGAGAAAGCCTTGTTGCCGACGAACTTGATGTCCTTGATGCCGGTCTTGTCGCCCTCGGTGACCTCGAACACGAGATCCACGCGGCCGTTGCCGCGGTCGATGGTCACCGGATTGACGCGCACGCCGGAGCGGCCGGAGCGGCGATAGACCTCGATGATGCGTTGGGTGTCGGCCTGGACCGTGGCCTTGGAGAGGGCGCCGCGGGCCTTGGACTGAATCTCGCCCTCAAGGACCTCGTCCTTGATCTTGCGGTTGCCCTCGAAGACGACGCGGTTGATCACCTCGTTCTCGGACACCCGCACGATGATGCGACCGCCAGACTGGGACACCTGCACGTCAGAGAACAGGCCGGTCGCGTAGAGCGCCTTCCAAGCTTCGTCGATCTTGGCGCCCGTGTACGGACCGGGACCGAAATAGGAACGGATAGTCTCAGCATCGACGCGACGGTTGCCCTCGACGACGATGGAGCTCGACTGCGCAGCGGCAGGACTTGCCACGACGAGGGAACCGGCCACCGAAACTCCCGCGACGCACGCGGCGAGCCCAAAGGCGGCAGCCAGATTTCTCAAGACCCGGAGCGAAGCAGTCATATGGTGCGCAACCTTGAAATTTCGTTGTTCTCGAAACCGCCGAAAGCCTTTGAAGGGCAATGACGGATTCTCACCCTGCGTTGCCGCTTGTACAGGCTTTTACCTGCGGTGCAAACCGAACCGCCCCTCCAGCCTGCCTTTTCCGGAGGACCGTTGCGCTCACGCCACGACCCCGGTGCGGCAAATCAAAAACCCTTACATTGCAGCAATATGCAGCACGTCATTCCACGTGGCGAAAATCATCAGCATCAGCACCAGCGCAAGGCCGATACGGAAGCCGATGTCCTGTGTGCGCGCGCTCAGCGGACGCCCACGGATCGCCTCGAAAGCGTAGAACAGAAGGTGGCCGCCATCCAACAGCGGGATGGGAAAGAGGTTAAGCAATCCAATGGAAACGGACAGCACTGCTGCCAGAGATAGCAGTGCCCCGATACCAAAGGTCGCAACCTGCCCCGACACCTGGGCAATGCGGATGGGCCCGCCCAGCTGGTCGGCCGACTCGCGGCCGGCGATCAGCCCGCCGAGGTAACCGAAGGTACGCGTCACCACGAACCAGGTTTCCTGGACACCCAGGCCAACGGCCTCGACCGGCCCGTAGCGGTGGGTGGTCACGTCACCTGCCGCAAGGGAACGAGAGATGCCGAGCAGGCCGGTGCGGTGCACATTGCCGAAGGGGTCCTTCACCTCCTTCAGCTCGGGCACGGCAGTGAGGGTGAGCTGCCGGTCGCCGCGCTCGATGGTGAAGGCGAGCCCCTCCCCCGCACGGCTGCCGACGATGCGCTGCATGTCGGAGAAGCTCTCCACCTTGGCGCCGTCGATCTCCAGCACCAGGTCGCCAGGCTTGAAGCCGGCGCTCTCGGCCGCGCTGCCGGGATTGACCTGATCCACGCGTGGCGCCGTCACCTGCTTGCCGAACACCATGAAGACGAAGGCGAAGATGACGATGGCGAGCAGGAAATTCGCGATCGGCCCGGCGGCCACGATGGCGGCGCGCCAGGCGACCGGCTGGAAGAAGAAGCTCTCGCGCCGCTCGGCCGGGGTCATCTCGGCGAGGCGCGCCTGATTGGGGGTGGAGGCCGCGTCCTCATCGCCGAAGAAGCGCACATAGCCGCCCAGGGGCACCGCGGCGAGCCGCCAGCGGGTGCCGTGCCGGTCGTTGAAGCCGGCAATCTCCGGCCCGAAGCCGAGGGAGAAGGTGAGCACCTTCACCCCGGCGCGCCGCGCCACCCAGAAATGACCGAGCTCGTGGAAGAACACCACGAGGGTCAGAACGAACAGGAAGGGAACGATATATCCGAGAAGGGAGGACGAAAGACTGCCCAGGTGCGCGCCGAAACCGGAAAGCACATCCATTATCGGAACCTCTTTTCCCGCGGGCGGCACCCGGCACGAGGGAAGTCCCGCGCCTGAACCGACCTGATACTGCCGGGCCACCCGGCATCAAGACCATCGTCCGCCGCAACGGACGGTACACAATCCTGCCGCCAGCCGAGGCGACAAACTGATCCTAAGATGCCTTTGCGGAAAACTTAGGCAAGAGCACGGCAGCGGCGCGTCGTGCCTGTGCATCCGCCTCCATGGCATCGGCGACGCTGGCGGGCGCAGGGCCGCCATTGATGCGGTCCAGCGTCGCGGCAACGGTATCGGTGATGCCGTAAAAGCCGATCCGCCCTTCAAGATAGGCGGCGACCGCCACCTCGTTGGCCGCGTTGAGGATGGTTGCGGCCACCCCGTCGGCGGCCATGGCGGCGCGGGCGAGCGCCAGCGCAGGGAACCGGGCCTCGTCCGGCGCCTCGAAGGTGAGGCGGCCCAGGGCAACCAGATCCAGCCGGCGGCAGGAGGTGACGATTCGATCCGGGAAGGCGAGGCAATGGGCAATGGGCACGCACATGTCGGGCATGGCAAGGCCGGCGGTGACCGACCCGTCCACGAACGACACCAGCCCGTGGACCACCGACTCGGGATGCACCACTGCATCGAAGCGCTCGGGCGGCAGGGCGAACAGGTGCATCGCCTCGATCAGTTCGAGGCCCTTGTTCATGAGGGTCGCCGAATCGATGGTGATCTTGGCGCCCATGGACCAGTTGGGGTGCTTCAGCGCGTCCTTCGGCACCGCCCGCGCGATCTCCTCCCGGCTCTTGAGCCGGAACGGGCCGCCCGAGGCCGTCAGCGTAATCTTCTCCACCGCCTTGCGGGGGCCCGCCTCCAGCGCCTGGAAGATGGCGTTGTGCTCGCTGTCCACCGGCAGGATCTCGGTGCCCTGCCGCGCCGCTTCGGCCATGAAGAAGGCGCCTGCGGCCACCAGGCATTCCTTGTTGGCCAGCGCGATGCGCCGGCCCGGCGCGAAGGCCGCCACCGTGGGCGCGAGGCCCGCCACGCCGACGATGGCGCTCACCACCACGTCCGCCTCGCGCTGCGCCGCCTCGATCAGGGCCGAGGGCCCGGCGCCGCTGGCGATGCCGGAGCCGGCCAGCGCCTCGGCCAGCGCCCTGCCCGCCGCCGGATCGGCAATGGCGGCGAAGCGCGCATTGAGTGCACGGGCGGTCTCGGCCAGAGCCGCGACATCCCGGCCGCCGGCCACCGCTTCCACCTCGTAGAGGCCAGGCGCATCGGCCAGGAGGGTCCGGACGCTGTGGCCAATGGAGCCGGTGGCCCCGAGGATGGAAAGGCGCTTCATGCAACAGGTCCTACCACAAGAGCAGCCCGGCCGCTGGATCGCTCATGCTGCGCAGGAGCGCCACCACCACGGCGGCAAGGGATGCGGCAGCGAATCCGTCGAGCCGGTCCAGCAGCCCGCCATGGCCGGGAATGAGGCGGCTCGCATCCTTCACGCCGAACAGCCGCTTGAGCGCGGATTCGGCCAGATCGCCCGCCTGGCTGATGATGCTGAGCCCCAGCGCGAGCCCGGCCACCGGCAGCAGCGCGGCCCCGCCGGGGATCGCCGCCACCAGCACGCCCGCCGCCATGCCGGCGAGGGTTCCGCCGATGGCGCCCGACCAGGTCTTGTTGGGGGAAACGCGCGGCCACAACTTGGGCCCGCCCAGGGCGCGACCGGTGAAATAGGCGAAGATGTCGGTCGCCCAGACCACCGCGCACAGGAACAGCACCGCGATGAGGCCGAGCGGCGTCTCGCCGCGCAGGATCACCACCGGCAGGGCCGCGCTGCCGGCGACGATGAGGCCGATCATGGCCCAGCCGCTCTGGCGCGGGGTCGCCAGCGCCGCAGCCGCCGCCCCAAGGCCAACGGCGCTGAAGACGTAGGCCGGCATGTCCGACACGGCGAGGACCCCGCCGGCGATCAGCGTGAGCCCGCCGATGCCGAGATAGAGCGGCCGGTTGTCCAGCCGCGCCAGGGTCGCCCATTCATAGAGAATCGCGCCCCCGGCCAGCACCCACAGGATGGCGAAGGGGATGCCGCCGAGATAGGCGGCCAGGAGCACCACCGGCACGAGGACGAGCGCCGAGAGCGTCCGATGCTTCAGATCGGAACCGAAATTCACGGGGGTCAGGGTCCCGGGCACTTGGTGACGCCGCCGAAGCGGCGATCCCGCCGGGCATATTCGTCAATGGCCGACAGCAGGGCGGCCTTGTCGAAATCCGGCCAGTAGATGGGCAGGAACACGAACTCGGAATAGGCCGCCTGCCACAGCAGGAAGTTCGAGAGCCGCTGCTCGCCGGAGGTGCGCACGATGAGGTCGGGATCAGGGATGCCGGCCGTCTCCAGCCGCTGGGAGATCATGTCCACATCCACGTCCTCGGGGCGCACCCGACCGGCGGCGACATCCGCCGCGATGCGCGAGACCGCGGCTGCGATCTCCTGCCGCGAGCCGTAATTGAACGCCACCACCAGGGTGAGGCCGGTGTTGTTGCAGGTCAGCGCCTCGGCATCCACCAGCAGCTGACGGATGTCGGGAGCGAGATTGTCCCGCTCGCCGATCACCTTCACCCGCACGTTGTCGGCATGCAGGTCGGCCAAGTCGTGGCGCAGGAACAGCTTCAGGAGCCCCATCAGCTCCCGCACCTCGGTCAACGGCCGCGACCAGTTCTCCGACGAGAAGCTGTAGATGGTAAGGAAGCGGATGCCCACCTCGCGGGCGGCGCGCACGCAGCGGCGCAGCGCCTCCACCCCGCGCCGGTGGCCTTCCACCCGCGGCAGCTTGCGCGAGGTAGCCCAGCGTCCGTTGCCGTCCATGATCACGCCCACATGCACCGGGACGACAGCCGGCGACCGTTCGGTAACGGCGGCCTCGCCCGCAGCGGCGCGTAGGGACATGGCTTGCTCCGGGCTCAAGAGCGGCTCCTCAGACCGAAAGGATTTCCTTTTCCTTCTGGGCGAGCGTCTGGTCGATCTCGGCGATGGCCTCGTCGGTGGCCTTCTGCACGTCCTTGGACAGGCGGTCGAGATCATCGGAACTCATCTCGCCGTCCTTTTCCACCTTCTTCAGGTGGTCCATGCCGTCGCGACGCACATGCCGCACCGCGACTCGGGCCGCCTCGGTATATTTGTGGGCGACCTTCACCAGCTCCTGGCGGCGCTCCTGGTTCAGCTCCGGGATGCGCAGGCGCAGCACCTGGCCCTCGGTATTCGGGTTGAGGCCGAGATTGCTGTCGCGGATGGCTTTTTCGACCGCACTCACCATGCTGCGGTCCCACACCTGCACCGACAGCAGGCGCGCTTCCGGCACCGACACGGTGGCGACCTGGTTCAGCGGCATGCGCGCGCCGTAGGCCTCGACGGTGATGGGGTCGAGCAGGCTGGCGGAGGCGCGCCCGGTGCGCAGCCCGCCCAGTTCGTCCCTGAGCACGCCGACAGCGCCCTGCATGCGGCGCTTCAGATCGGACATGTCGAAGGTCCCGGTGGTCATGGCTAACCTCTGTAGTCTGTTGTCAGGGCCCGCTCCATTCGCATGGAAACGTTTCGGTTTCCATGCGAATGGACGAACCCCGCGTCAGGATGCGGGGCTCCGGGCAAAAGCAGCTCCGGGCAAAAGACTTGCGCCGGCGCGGATGACAGGATGGTGCGGCTTCTTGATGGCAGCGCGCGGGTGCGATGCAGAGCGCCCGGCGGAGGTGCGGCAAAGCCCGCCACTCCTAACCGTCCAGCCCTCCCGATGCGCCCCCAGTCCCCGATTCCAGCCTGAACCCCAACCCAAGATCCCAGCCAACGACCAGCACCCCTTGACCCGATAATGCGCGGAAGCCCAATCGCCCCGCGCACTGCAGGCTCAAGGGGCGACGACCGTCACGCGGCCTTCACCCTTCGCGGCCGTGGCGATGGCGCCCGGCTCGCGAATATCGAACACGATTATCGGCAACGACGCCTCGCGGGCAAGGGCGAAGGCGGCCGCATCCATCACCTTGAGGTCGCGGGCGAGCGCCTCGTCGTGGGTGATGCGGTCGTAGCGCGTGGCGGTGGGGTCCTTCTTGGGGTCGGCGGTGTAGACGCCGTCCACATTGGTGGCCTTGAGCACCGCGTCGCAATCCAGCTCGGCGGCGCGCAGGACCGCGCCGGTATCCGTGGTGAAATACGGGTTGCCGGTGCCGCCGGTGAGCACGACGATGCGCCCGCGCCGCAGGTGCCGGTTGGCCGGCTGGCGGGCGTAGGGCTCGCAGACGGTCGGCATGGGAATCGCCGACAGGGTGCGGGCCGGCGCGCCCGCCGCCTCGATGGCGGCCTCAAGCGCGAGACCGTTCATGACGGTGGCCAGCATGCCCATGTGGTCCGCGGTGGCGCGGTCGAGGTCCTCGCCGGCCACCCGGGCACCGCGCAGGATGTTGCCGCCGCCCACCACCACCGCCACCTCGCAGCCAAGCGCACGGGCCGCGACCAAGTCACGGGCAATGCGGGCCACGGTGGGCGGATGGAGGCCGAATGGCTCCGAGCCCATCAGGGCTTCGCCGGAGACCTTCACCAGGATGCGGGGATAAGGGAGGCCCGGAGCCGCGAACGGCACCTGGGGCTCCGGGAAGTCCGAGTCGTCCGCCGTGGAAGCGGTCATGAGAGCCCCCCTTGCCCTTTAGAGCGTTTTCGAGCGACGTGGATATCGGTTCGCGTGAAGAAAACGCGTCAACACGAGCCTCTAGAGCGCTTCCCGTGAGCCGGTGCGAACGGAAAGCGCTCTAGTCAGAACCGAAACTTGATCAGGACTGGCCGGCGGCGGCAGCCACCTCGGCCGCGAAGTCCGTCTCTTCCTTCTCGATGCCCTCGCCCAGGGCGAAGCGCACGAAGCCGGTGAGCTTGAGCGGCGCGCCGACCTGGCCCTCGGCCTCCTTCAGCACCTGGGAGACCGACTTGGAGCCGTCGTGCACGAAGGCCTGGTCGAGGAGGGTGACCTCCTTGAAGAAGCTCTTGATGCCGCTCTCGGCGATCTTGTCCTGCACGTTGGCGGGCTTGCCCTGGTGCTTCTCGAGCAGGATGGCCTTCTCGCGGGCGATGGTCTCCTCGGAGATGCCGGAGGCGTCAAGCGCCAGCGGGTTCAGCGCCGCGATGTGCATGGCGATCTGCCGGCCGAGGGTGGAGAGCTTCTCCACGTCGCCGGTGGACTCAAGCGCCACCAGAACGCCGATGCGGCCCTGGCCTTCCACCACCGCGCCGTGCACGTAGCTGGCGATGACGCCGGCCGACACGGAGAGCTTGGCGGAGCGGCGCAGCGTCATGTTCTCGCCGATGGTGGCGATGAGCGCGGTCAGGCGTTCGCCAACGGTGACGCTCTCGCCGGGGAACTTGGCGGCGGCCACCGCTTCCACGGTGCCGTCGGTGTTGAGGGCGACCTTTGCCGCCTCGCGCACGAACGCCTGGAAGTCGGGGTTGCGGGCGACAAAGTCGGTTTCCGCATTCACTTCGATGGCGGCGGCATAGTGACCGGAGGATTCCACCGCCACCAAGCCCTCGGCGGCCACGCGGCCGGCCTTCTTGGCGGCCTTGGCGAGGCCCTTCTTGCGCAGCCAGTCGATGGCGGCCTCGATGTCGCCGTTCGTCTCGGTGAGCGCAGACTTGCAATCCATCATGCCTGCGCCGGTCTTGTCGCGCAGTTCCTTCACCAGCCCGGCGGTGATCGCAGCCATGTCAAAAATCCCTTCTTCTCGCGCCACGGCCGGCCAGGGGGTGCCCGAGCCGGCCGTGGGGGCGCCCCAGGCGCCCCATTACTCTCGATTCGCTATCAGATCTGCGACAAGGTCACTCGACCTCGGCAGACAGCTCCTTGGCCTGGGCCACCCAGCCGTCCACGCGGCCGGGCAGTCCCACTTCTTCGCCGATGCGGTGGGCGTCGAGCGCGTCGAGCCCGGCCACCTGGCCGAAGTGGAACACGCCGAGATCGTTGAGCTTCTGCTCGATCTCGGGGCTGACGCCGGTGAGCTTCTTCAGGTCGTCAGCAACGCCGCGCGGACCCGACAGGGGCTCGAAGGACGACCAGGCGCTGGTTTCCACCGGCAGGTCTTCCACCAGCGGAGCCTCTTCGGCGCCAGTGTCGAAGCCGAGATCGCTGTGGCCGCGGCCGATGCCGTCGATGGCGGCGCGGGCAACCAGCTCGCAGTAGAGCTGGATGGCGCGGCCGGCGTCGTCATTGCCGGGAACCGGGAAGGCGATGCCGTCCGGATCGCAATTGGTGTCGAGGATGGCTGCCACCGGGATGCCGAGGCGCTGGGCCTCCTTCACGGCGATGTCTTCCTTGTTCGTGTCGATGACGAACAGCAGGTCGGGCAGGCCGCCCATGTCGCGGATGCCGCCGAGCGCCTTGTCGAGCTTGTCCTTTTCACGGGACAGCGTCAGGCGCTCCTTCTTGGTGTAGCCGGAGCCCTGCTCGGGACCGGACAGCATCTCCTCCAGCTTCTTCAGCCGGGCGATGGAGTTGGAGATGGTCTTCCAGTTGGTGAGCATGCCGCCGAGCCAGCGGGAGTTCACATAATACTGGGCGGAGCGGCGGGCGGCATCGGCCACCTGCTCCTGGGCCTGGCGCTTGGTGCCGACGAACAGCACGCGGCCGCCCTGGGCCACCGTGTCGGAGACGGCCTGCAGCGCGCGATGCAGCGCGGGCACGGTCTGCGACAGGTCGATGATGTGGATGTTGTTGCGCACGCCGAAGATGTACGGCGCCATCTTCGGGTTCCAACGGTGGGACTGATGTCCAAAGTGCACGCCAGCTTCAAGCAGCTGGCGCATCGAATAATCGGGAAGCGCCATTTGGGTATTCTCCGGTTGAGCCTCCGCGGACGTACCCCTACCCCCGAAAGGGAGAGGGCACCGGATGGCCAGATGGCCTGATGTCCGCGTGTGGGATGGCCGGCCATATACGCGAGCCGGCTTCCAGAGGCAAGTGTGGGCAGAGGTAAGCCGGGCGGGGTTTCCGGTCACATGACCGGAACAGGATACCATGCGGCAGCGCAGGGCATCCTGTTCCTCCCTGAAAACGGCTGCCCTACCCCTGCTCGCGCTGGCGCTCTTCCTCCACCAGTTCCTTCTTGGAGAGCTTGCCCACCACGCTCTTGGGCAGGCTGTCGCGAATCTCCACCGCCTTCGGCATCTCGATCTTGGAGATCTGGGCCGATAGGAAGTCCATCAGCTCACCGGGGGACGCCTCGGAATCGGCGCGCAGGGTGACGAAGGCCTTGGGCGCCTGGCCGCGATAGGCATCGGGCACCCCGATGGCCACCGCCTCCGCCACCGCCGGATGCAGATAGAGCGCCTCTTCGATGACCCGTGGATAGACATTGTAGCCGCCGCACAGGATGACGTCCTTGATGCGGTCCACGAGGAAGAGGAAGCCGTCCGCGTCCAGATAGCCCACGTCGCCGGTGCGCAACGCGCCGTCGATGAAGGCTGAGGCGGTCTCCTCCGGGCGATTGTAATAGCCCTTCATCACCTGCGGGCCGCGCACGCAGACTTCCCCCTTCTGGCCCTGGGGGACGATGCGCCGCACGTCCTCGAGGTCGCGGATCTCGATCACCGTCTGCGGCAGGGCGGTGCCCACCGACCCGTCCTTCACCCGGCCGAGAGGCTGGTTGGCGGTCACCACCGGCGAGGTCTCGCTGAGGCCATAGCCCTCCACCAGCTTGCAGCTGGTGAGATTCTCGAAGCGCTCGCGCACCTCCGCCGGGAGCGGAGCGCCGCCGGAAATGCACAGGGTCAGGGATTTCAGGTCGCGCTTGTCGATGTCCGCCACGCCGTTGATGGCCGCATAAATGGTGGGCACACCGGGGAACATGGTGGGCTTTTCCCGCTCGATGCGGTCCAGCAGGTCGGAGAGCTGGAAGCGCGGCACCAGGATGATCTCGGCGCCGAGGCAGATGGGAATCAGCATCACCGTCTGCATGGCGAAGACGTGGAACAGGGGCAGCACGCCCAGCACCCGCTTCACCCCGATGCGCCGGCAATCGGCATGGATGATCACCTGCTCCGCATTGGCGGAGATGTTGGCATGGGTGAGCATGGCGCCCTTGGGCACGCCGGTGGTGCCGCCGGTATATTGCAGCACCGCCACGTCGTTCTCGACGTCCACCTCCACCTTCTGCGGCCGATCGCCGTGGCGCAGCAGCGTGCCATAAGCGAGGTGCAGTCCGTCACCGAGGCTGAACTGCGCCTTCTCCTTGCGCTTGAAAAGGTTGAAGAGCAGCCCCTTGGGAAACGGCAGGATGCCGGACATGGGGCACACGATGATGGTCTTCAGGCCCGCTTCCTGCGCCACGGCCGCGACGCGCGAATGGATCAGCTTCAGGTCCGGAACCACCATGATGGTCGTGCCGGAATCGCGGATCTGGTGCCGCAGCTCGCGCTCCACATAGAGCGGGCTGAAATTCACCACCGTGCCGCCGGCCTTCATGATGGCGAAGAAGAAGATGACCGAATAGGGCGTGTTGGGCAGGCACAGGCCCACCTTGATGCCCTTGTGCACGCCCTGCGCCTGGAGCCCGGCCGCCACCTGGTCCACCAGCTTGCCGAGCTGGGCATAGGTCCATTTGCGGCCGAAAAAGCTGAGCGCGGGGCGGTCGCCGAATTCGGCGACGCTGGTGTCGAGAAGCTCGGGCACGGGCGCGGGGGCCACGGCCCCGCCATCGGTGCGATGGAGCATGGACGTCCCTCCTTCCGCCGGTGCCATCTTATTGTATCCCGCGCGCTCGTCGACAGCAGAGCATGTCTGGGCGGGGTGGGCACCGGTTCGCGTTAAAAAGCGACCAAACGGAGCACTTTCACACCGCGCTGGACCGCAGCATGCTCAAGCCTCTCACGCAAGGTCAGGCAGTATCGGATGCGATTGCGCCCGGATCACGATGGATGCAACTCACCCGGCGGCAGCTTCCGGCCACCCGCCCTGCAGCGGATGGCCGGAAATGCGCTTACTTGGTGATCAGCGCGGCGGTGACCGGAGCACCGAACTTGTAGCGCAGGCCCACCGAGACGATGTCCACGTAGCCATCGTTCACCTCGCCCACCAGCGAGCCGCGCAGCGCGTTCGCGGGATCGGACGCGTAGAGGCCGATGGGGCTGTTCTCGCCGAAGATGTGGCTGTAGGCGAAGTCGAACGAGAATTGCGGGGTGAAGTTGTAGGTGAAGCCCCCCGACAGCCACAGGCGGTTGGTATCGGGCAGGCGCGGCGAGCGCGTCTCGTCCGGCACCGGGGTCAGCTCGTAGGCGATGCCGGCGCGGAGCGCGAGCTTGGGATCCCACTGGTATTCGACGCCGCCGGAGAAGAACCAGCCGTCGTTCCACTTGAGGTCCAGCGTGCTCACCGGGATGCCGCGCGAGGTCACCACCAGTTGCTGGACCGTGGACCAGTTGGTCCACTCCACCGTGCCGAGCACGGTCCATTGCGGCGTCAGCTGCGAACGGAACGAGGCCGTCACCTGGTCAGGCAGGGTCAGCCCCGCATTGGCGGCCACCTGATTGACCGTGGTGATGTTGGCCACCGACAGGTTGAGGGTGCCGGACAGGTTCTGGTCGATAGAGGACTTGTAGCCGATGCCGAGCGTCGTTCCCGGCGCAAGCGTGAACAACGCGCCGAGATTGAAGCCCACGCCAAGGTCGTCGCCGTTCACCTCGGCGTAAAGATTGTTCAAGGGCGGTGTAAATCCGGCGAACTGCGCGTTGGTCAGCTTGGCATCGATGTAATTGACATTGAAACCGCCGCCGATGGTCAGCCACTCATTGACCTTGTAGGCCACGGAGGCCTGCACGTTCATGTCAAAGATGCGATTGTAGCAACCGTAATACCGGCCCGAAAAGTTGCAGGGCGCGTCGGTCACGAGGCCGAAGGGGGAGGTGACCGCGAAGCCCACCGCCCATTTTTCCCAGGCATACGAGATGTAGGTGGTCGGCAGCACGCCGTTGCCCACGATGTCGCTGACGCCTGTCGTTCCCAGCGAGGCCCCGGTGAGGGGGGCGGTGGCGGAATAGACGTCGAGGGACGCGTGGGGCGCAATGTAGGTGACGTTGCCTTCCACGCTGAGGCCCGGCGTGAAGCTGATGGCTGCCGGATTCCAGAACATGGAGGCGAGGCCCTCGCCCCCCGCCGCAGTGCCGGCGAAAGCCGTGCCCTGGTAATAGGAGCTCTGCTCGCGCAGGCCGAAGCCGCCGGCATGCGCCTGCCCGGCCGCGCCGGCGACCATGGGAAGAACAAGCACTCGAGCCGCCCGCACGGCCCAGTCGCGCATCATCATTGGGTTACCCCCGTTTGAGACAGTTTCCTCTGGGCCCGGCACATTGCAGTGCAGTATTGGTTTTTTCAATGCCCTACACGTCACCTAACATGCCTAAACGAATATCTGCGTCAACTGAGTTCATTTAACCTGGAAGATGATCGCAAGGGAAAGACAAACTCGTTGTAAATGCGCCACAGTTGTCCGACCTGAACCTCCCCGCCGGGGTGAAGTGAGGGTACGCCGGGACATTTGCAATTTAAGATCGAAGACGCGCGCTTCGGCAAGCCTTCCCCCAGGCCCTCTCAACGCCCTCGCCAGCGCCTGCATCTATCCCGGCCGATGACGCAATCGCGATAAAATCCTGCCGAATCGGGGCTTGCGCCGAGGGTCAAAGCATGTATCTTCGGGGCGGATAGATGACGTATAGGTGAAGCCGTGGCATCCACAGGCAAGCGCGGCGCCGGAAGCGCCCTGACGGACACGTTCTTCACGGTCACCGAGCTGGCTCGGGACCTGTCCGTGACCCCGCGCACGATCCGCTTCTACGAGGACAAGGCCCTCATCACCCCGCGCCGCGCCGGCACCATGCGTGTCTACACCAAGCGCGACCGGGCGCGGATGGTCCTCATCCTGCGCGGCAAGCGGCTCGGCTTTTCCCTGCGCGAGATCAAGGAATACCTCGATCTCTACGACATGGACCCGACCCAGGCGGAACAGATGCGCCTGCTCCTCAAGAAGGTGCAGGTGCGGCTCGAAATGCTGGAAGACCAGCGCCTTGCGCTCGAGGAAAGCATCGTCGAGCTGAAGGAAATCGAGGAGCAGACCCTGTCCGCCCTCGAACAGGAGGCGGCCCAGAAGAAGGCCGCCGGCTGACCGAATCCCCATTCGGCCCCCGCGCCAGAGTCGGATGTACTCGGGTTGTGTAAATCCGAAGAAATGACGTCTCTAAGTTTAAAAATGAGATCGTTTTATTGATTTGGTTGCAATGCAATCTGATCAAAGCGGGATCAGGCGTGGATCAACAAGATATATAGGCAGGAGAGCCCATGCAAAACGTTGTGATTGCGGGGTACGCCCGCTCGCCTTTCGCCCTTGCCAAGAAGGGTGAACTGGCACGCGTGCGCCCGGATGACCTCGCCGCACAGGTGGTGGCGGAGCTGGTGACCCGCACCGGCGTCAAGGTCGAGGACATCGAAGACCTCATCGTCGGCTGCGCTTTTCCCGAGGCAGAGCAAGGCTTTAACATCGCCCGCCTCATCGGCATGATCGCTGGATTGCCGGACAGCATCGCCGGGGCCACGGTGAACCGCTTCTGCGGCTCGTCCATGCAGTCTGTGCACATGGCGGCGGGACAGATCCAGCTCGGCGCCGGCGAAGTCTTCATCTGCGCCGGCATCGAGAGCATGAGTCGCGTGCCCATGACCGGCTTCAATCCCATGCCCAATCCGGCGCTCTACGCCAAGCTCCCGCAGGCCTACATGGGCATGGGCGAGACGGCGGAAAACGTCGCCGCCAAGTGGCAGATCACCCGTGCCGACCAGGACGCTTTCGCTTTGAAAAGCCATGCGAAAGCGACTGCGGCCGAGGCCGCCGGCAAGTTCGCCGGCGAGATCGTTTCCATCCACATCAACGGCAAGAGCGCGACCCAGGATGGCTGCATCCGCCGCGATGCCACGGCCGAGCAGTTGGCCGGTCTGAAGCCCGCTTTTGATGAGCACGGCACCGTCACCGCCGGCACTTCCTCCCCCCTCACCGATGGCGCCTCTGCCGTTCTGGTGTGCTCGGAGGACTATGCGCAAAAGCATGGCCTGGAGCCCCTCGCCCGCCTGAAAAGCGTTGCGGTTGCTGGCTGCGCGCCGGAGATCATGGGCATCGGCCCGGTCGCGGCGACGAAGAAGGCGCTGACCCGCGCCGGCATCGACATCTCCCAGATCGACGTGGTGGAGCTGAACGAGGCCTTCGCCTCCCAAGCCCTTGCCTGTCAACGCGAACTCGGCGTCCGCGACGAAACCCTCAACATCGACGGCGGCGCCATCGCGCTCGGCCATCCACTGGGGGCCACGGGGGCGCGCATCGTCGGCAAAGCCGCCTCGTTGCTGAAGCGGGAGGGCGGGAAATACGCCCTCGCCACCCAGTGCATCGGCGGCGGACAGGGCATCGCCACCGTCCTCGAACGCGTCTGAGGGGGCGCGTCATGACCAACGCAACCCATATCGAGAGCTTCGCCGACATCGGCGGCTTCGACATCAAAAAGGTGGCCGTCATCGGCGCCGGCGTCATGGGCGCCGGCATCGCCGCCCATGTGGCCAACGCCGGTATTGAGGCATTACTCCTCGACATCGTCCCGGAGGGCGCCGCCAACCGCAACGCCATCGCCGAAAAGGCGGTGGAGAAGCTGCTGAAGGCCGATCCCGCCGCCTTCATGTCGAAGCGCGCCGCCAAGCTCGTGACCGCCGGCAACATCGAGGACAACCTCGCCGATCTTGCCTCCTGCGACTGGATCGTGGAGGCGGTGATCGAGCGCCTCGACATCAAGCAGGCGCTCTATGCGAAGATCGAGGCCGCCCGCCGACCCGGCTCGGCGGTGTCGTCCAACACCTCCACCATTCCGCTCGCCGATCTCACCGCCGGGCTGCCGGACAGCTTCAGGCGCGACTTCCTCATCACCCACTTCTTCAACCCGCCGCGCTACATGCGGCTGCTGGAGATCGTGGCCGGCGCCGATACAGCTCCCGCGACCGTGGAAGCCGTCGCCCGCTTCGCCGACGTGAAGCTGGGCAAGACGGTGGTGACCTGCAAGGACACCCCCGGCTTCATCGCCAACCGGCTCGGCACCTACTGGCTGCAGCTCGCCGTGGGCGAGGCCTTCCGCCTCGGCCTCAAGGTGGAGGAGGCGGACGCGGTGATGGGCCGGCCCTTCGGCTTTCCCAAGACCGGCGTGTTCGGCCTCATCGACCTCGTGGGCCTCGACCTCATGCCCCATGTGCAGGGCTCGCTGAAGCGCGCCCTGCCGGCCTCCGACCCGTTCCACGCTACCCTGCGCGACGAGCCGCTGATCGCGAAGATGATCGAGACCGGCTATACCGGCCGCAAGGGCAAGGGCGGCTTCTACCGGCTCAATCGCGACAATGGCGGCAAGGCGAAGGAAGCCATCGACCTTGCCACCGGCGCTTACCGCGCGCAGGAAAAGGCGAGTGTGCCGGAGCTGGAGGACGGCGGGAGCAAGGACATCTTCGCCCTCCTCGAAGCCCCCGGCACGGCGGGGCGCTATGCCCGTTCGGTCATGGCGAAGACGCTGGCGTATGCCGCGCGGCTGGTGCCCGAGGCGGCGGACGACATTGTCGCCATCGATGATGCCATGCGCCTTGGCTACAACTGGAAATTCGGGCCGTTCGAGCTGATCGACAAGATCGGCGCCGCCCGCCTTGCCGGCCTGCTCGCGGCCGATGGCGAGGAGGTGCCGGCCCTGCTCGCGCTGGCCGCCGACACCCCCTTCTACCGGGTGGAAAACGGCACGCGGCAGTATCTCGCCCTCGACGGCAGCTACCAGGACGTGGTGCGCCCGGACGGCGTGCTGCTGCTGGCCGACATCAAGCTGAAGTCGCAGCCGCTGCTGAAGAACGGCTCCGCCGCCTTGTGGGATATCGGCGACGGGGTGGTGTGCCTGGAATTCACCTCCAAGAGCAATTCGCTGGATGAGGGCATCATCACCTTGCTCGGCAGGGCGCTGAAGCTGGTGAAGGAAAAGCACAAGGCGCTCGTCATCTATAACGAGGGCTCGAACTTCTCAGTGGGTGCCAATCTCGGCCTCGCGCTGTTTGCCTGCAACATCGGCGCCTTCGGCGAGGTGGAGAAGCTGGTGGTCACCGGGCAGAAGACCTACCAGGACATGAAATACGCCCCCTTCCCGGTGGTGGCGGCCCCCTCGGGGCTGGCGCTGGGCGGCGGGTGCGAGATCCTGCTCCACGCCAGCGCCGTGCAGGCCCATGCGGAGAGCTATATCGGGCTAGTCGAGTGCGGCGTGGGCGTGCTGCCCGCCTGGGGCGGCTGCACCGCCATGCTGGAGCGCTGGGCCACCGATCCGAAATTCCCCAAGGGTCCCATGCCGGCGCCCTCCAAGGTGTTCGAGACGGTCTCCACCGCCACGGTGGCGAAATCCGCCGCCGAGGCGAAGGAGCTGAAGTTCCTGCGCGAAAGCGACGGCATCACCATGAACCGCGACCGGCTGCTTGCAGACGCCAAGGCGAAAGCCCTGGCGCTGGTGGAGGGCTACGCGCCGCCCAAGCCCGTGGAGTTCTTCCTGCCGGGTCCCACCGGCAAGGTGGCCATGGACATGGCGGTGGCGGGCTTCGCCAAGCGCGGCATGGCGACGAAGCACGACACGGTCGTCTCCGGCGTGCTGGCGGAAGTGCTCACGGGCGGCAGCGCCGACCACATCGAGCCGGTGCCCGCCGCCAAGCTGCTGGAGCTGGAGCGCGACGGCTTCATGAAGCTCATCCGCACCACCGCCACGCTGGACCGCATCGAGCACATTCTCGAAACAGGCCGGCCGCTCAGGAACTGAGGACGGCGGCGGTCGGGCAGAAGCGGTCCACCCCCTCTCCCGCGTGCGGGGGAGGGTTGGGGAGGGGTAGGGCCTCCCCGCAGAGAGTCGCCGCCGGGGTGGAAAGGCACCAGCCCCCACCCTGCCCTCCCCCGCAAGCGGGGGAGGGTTCGCACCGCTCCCGGCCACTTGGCCGGGGAGAAGAATGTTCAGGCCGTCATGGCCGGGCTTGACCCGGCCATCCACGCGGTCAGGCCGGGTCAAAGCTCCGAATGGAGCGCCAGCGGCACGGCGTGGATGCCCGGAACTCGGGTGTTCCCGAGTTCCGGCTCCCGGGAACCGAAGTCGGCAACAGCCGACTTCGGGACAAGCCCGGGCATGACGATGGTTAGAAACGCTCCGCCCCCGCTCCCGGCCACAGGGCTGGTGAGCGGCGAGGCAGGAACACAGACACGGGAGCAAAACGCCATGCAGGTCTATACCCCGCCGCTGCGCGACATGCGCTTCGTCCTCCACGAGTTGCACGGCAGCGCCGAGCTCTCCACCCTCAAGGGCCTCGAGGAGGTCACCCCCGACCTCATCGACGCCGTGCTGGAAGAGGCCGGAAAATTCGTCACGCAGGTGCTCGCCCCCCTCAACCAGTCGGCGGACCTCGAAGGCTGTACCTATGAGAACGGCGTGGTGCGCACCCCCAAGGGCTTCAAGGAAGCCTACAAGGCGTTCTGCGAGGGCGGCTGGAATGGCATCGCCTGCGATCCGCAGTATGGCGGCCAGGGCCTGCCGGCGAGCCTGAACAAGCTGGTGGAGGAGATGCTCTGCTCCGGCAACCTCGCCTTCGGCATCTGCCCCGGCCTCACCCACGGCGCCTATGAGGCGCTGAAGAATCACGCCTCGCAGGAGCTCAAGGACCGCTTTTTGCCCAAGATGGTGGATGGCGTGTGGTCCGGCTCCATGTGCCTCACCGAGCCCCAGTGCGGCACCGACCTCGGCCTCGTACGCACCAAGGCCGAGCCGCAGGCGGATGGCAGCTACAAGATCACCGGCAACAAGATCTTCATCTCCGCCGGCGAGCACGACATGGCGGAGAACATCGTCCACCTGGTGCTGGCCCGCCTGCCGGACGCGCCCAAGGGCATCAAGGGCATCTCCCTGTTCTTGGTGCCGAAATTCCTGCCGCGCGACGACGGCTCGGTGGGTCCGCGCAACGGTGTCACCTGCACCGGCATCGAGCACAAGATGGGCATCCACGGCTCATCCACCTGCCAGATGTCGTTCGACGAGGCCACCGGATGGCTGGTGGGCGAGCCCCACAAGGGCATGCGCGCCATGTTCTCCATGATGAATTCCGAGCGCCTGTCGGTGGGCACCCAGGGCCTTGGCCTCGGCGAGGCCGCCTACCAGGCCGCCGTGGCCTACGCCAAGGAGCGCCTGCAGGGCCGTTCGCTCTCCGGCGCCAAGCACCCGGACAAGCCGGCCGATCCCATCATCGTCCACCCGGACGTGCGGCGCACCCTGATGACCATGCGCGCCTACAATGAGGGCTGCCGCGCGCTCGCCGGCTGGGTGGCCCGGGCGCTCGACCTCATGGAGCATGCCGAAGATGCGCAGGAGCGCCAGCGGGCGGAGGACTTCACGGCGCTGATGACCCCCATCGTGAAGGCGCTGTTCACGGACCTCGGGTTCGAGGCCACCTCCATGGGCATGCAGGTCTATGGCGGCCACGGCTACATCCGCGACCACGGCATGGAGCAATATGTGCGCGATGCCCGCATCGCCATGATCTACGAGGGCACCAACGGGGTGCAGGCCCTCGACCTCGTGGGCCGCAAGCTGCCGGCGCACATGGGGCGCTACCTGCGCTCCTTCTTCCATCCCGTGCTCAACTACATGGATGCCAAGCTGGACGACGAGAATCTCGGCCCGCTGATCACCCCCTTGTCCAAGGCGTTCGGCGCGCTCCAGCTCGCCACCGCCCACATCGCCGAGAAGGGGCTGAAGGACCCGGAGGAAGCGGGCGCGGCGGCGACCCAGTACCTGCGCCTGTTCGGCATGGTCGCGCTGGGCTACATGTGGGTGCGCATGGCGGAAGTGGCCTTTGAGAAGCGCGTCTCCAACCCGGACGACGCCGCCTTCTACGAGGCCAAGATCGCCACCGCCCGCTTCTTCATCGAGAAGCTGCTGCCGGACGTGGCGGCGCTGTGGGGGTCCATCAAGGCCGGAAAGGCCTCCATGATGGCCCTCGACGAGGCCATGTTCTGAGGGGTCATGTTCTGGGGGCCTGCCCCCTGGAACCAGACGTACCGATTCTCGACTTCCTCCCACCGCCCCGCTTCCGGGGCGGCTTTTTTTGAGGTGACACGGATGGCCGATCTTTCCTCCCTCGTCGAAGCCATGCGCGAGCGCTCGAATGCGCTGTCCGAGCTGGGCTACAAGGTGCGCTTCGACCTCACCGACACCGGCGAGGCCATCCTGCTGGATGCCACCGGCGGCGGCGTGGAGGTGGGCGAGGGCTCGGGCGAGGCGGATGCGGTGCTCAAGCTCTCCACCGATACGCTGGACAAGCTGATCACCGGCCGCATCGGGCCGCTGATGGCGTTCTCCACCGGACGGCTGAAGGTGGAAGGCTCCCAGGGCGTGGCGCTCAAGCTCGCCGGCCTGCTCGACCAGGATTGAGCCGGCGCGGCGCGCGGGCGAGGCCCCTCAGCGGATGGCCGGGGGCGAGGCCTGTCCTGTCCCCTGCCCCGCCGCCTGCTGGCCGCCGGCGGCGGCGCGCAGAATGCCGGCGAGATTGATGAAGCCGGCGGCGGCGCGCGAGCCCTCGACGCTCAGGTGGTTGGGATCGCGATAGATCAGCGCGCCGGCCTCCATGGCAGGGCAGGTCTCCTTGCCGCAGAAGCGGTCGGAGAGCAGCACCGTGGTCACCAGCGGATTGCCTTTGGCAAGATCCAGCAGCACCTGGTTGGAGGCGGCGAGCCCCGCCAGGGTCTTCTCCCGGTCCTGCTTCAGGCAGCGGGCGGTGTCGGCGCCGGAGAACTCGGCGCGGGTGATGCAATGGGGCGGCGAGAAGCCGAATTCCGGCACCTGCCCCACCAGCACCACCGGAATGCCGAGCCGCGTCACCCCCTCCACGCTGCGCTTGAGCCCTCGGGCAAATTCCGCCCGCGCCTCCTCCGCCGAGAGATAGCGGTCGTTGCCGTCGCGGATGGCGAAGCCCGGCTGCAGGCTGGTCCAGGGCGACCAGCGCCCGGCCATGATCACGAGCTTCGGCCGCTTCTCGGCGATCAGCTCCAGCACCCCGCGGTTGAAGGCCGGGCACTGGCGCTCCAGCCCCTTGATGCTCTCGTGCAGGGTCACCACCTCGCCCAGCGGCGGACAGGCCGGCAGCATCACCAGGCGGAGGGAGGCGCCGGCCTTCGCGGCGGCCTCGCCGAGCCCGGCCATGAGCGCGCTGGCATGGGAATCGCCCCATAGCAGCACGTCGAACGGCGGCGAAACGGCCGCCGCCACGGCCCCCGACGATACCTCCGCAGGCGCCTGCCCGCCGACCACGCATTCGGGCTTGGCCGGCATGCGCATGGGGCCGCTCAGCGGCGCGCTGCACCAGGACATATAGGGGTCCTGCGCGCGGGCCAGCGCATCAGCCTGCTGGGCGAAGGCGGACATGGGCCAGAACCGCCCGTCGCGGGCGATGGCGGTGACCGCGAACGCCACCACCAGCGCCATGGCCGCGCCCCCCGCCCACACCGGCGTCCACCGGCTGGTGCCGGCCCGGTGGCGTTTGCGGAAGGGGGCTTCCACATAGAACAGGGAGAGCGTGGCAAGGCCCACGCTCGCGGCCGCGATCAGAAGCCCCTCGGTGGGAGACAGCCGCCGCTCAAGGTAGTAGCCGACCAGCACCAGCAGCGGCCAATGCCAGAGGTACAGCGAATAGGAGATGCGCCCGAAGAACACCAGCACCGGCGACGCCAGCAGGCGCTGCACGACGCCCTTCGCGCCCGAGGCCCCGCCATGGAGGATGAGCGCGGCCCCAAGGCACGGCGCCAGCGCCGCAAGGCCAGGAAAGCGGGTGTGCCGATCATAGAAGGCGATGGCGCACACGATCAGCGCGAGGCCCGCCAGCGACAGCCAGGCCCCCTTGCGCGGCGTCACCAAGGGCACCAGTCCCAAAGCGAGGGCGGAGCCGATGAGCAGCTCCCACGCCCGCGTGGGCAGGGAAAAGAAGCTCTCGATGGGATTGCGCGACAGCCGGATCTCGGCATGGGCCAGCGACACCACGATCAGCGCCAGGATGATGGGCCGCAGCAGGTTTGGGCGCACCCAGCGGATCAGCGCGAACAGGATGAGCGGGAAGAAGATGTAGAACTGCTCCTCCACCGCCAGCGACCAGGTATGGAGCAGCGGGTTGAGGTCGGCCTCAGGCTGGAAGTAATTGAGATTCTTCGCGAAATAGATGTTCGAGAAGAACAGCGTGGTGGCCCTGAGGCTGCGCGCATAGAGCAGCAGATCGGACGGCACCATGATGAAGACGGCAGCCAGCGTGGTGGCGACGAGCACCACGAACAGGGCCGGGAAGATGCGGCGGATGCGCCGGTCGTAGAAATCGAGCAGGCTGAAGCGGCCAGCCTTCATGTCCCGGAACAGGATGGCCGTGATGAGGTACCCCGATATCACGAAGAAGATATCGACGCCCACATAGCCGCCCGGGAAGGCCGACAGGTGGATGTGGAACAACACGACGGGCACGATCGCAAGCGCCCGCAGGCCGTCCACGTCGGCCCGGTAAGCCAAACCCATTCTTAACCGCCCTGATCCGTTTTCACGTCTCGCCGCCGACGTTCCATAGCCCAGCGCCCACGGGCGGGCAAATCCGAGCGGCCGGACGCACACCGGCGTCCGGCCTCCGCGCGCCTTATTCCGCGCTCGCGCCGGGGCGGACGGCGCCGGCCAGGGCCGCCGTCAGGATGCCGCGCAGCCGGTCGTCGACGCTGAACAGACGGGCGCCGGTGGCCGAGAGGTGGTCGCCGTCCACGTAGAAGAAATCCTCGCCCTTGCTGGCCCGGCAGCGGTCCTGGTCGCAGAACACGTCGGACAACAGGAACACGTCCGTGCCCGGATGCCGCGCCGCCGCCCGCGCCAGCAGGGCGTTGCCGTCGGCGAGGTAGAAGAAGGCATCGGCCCGCGACTGGGACAGGCAGGCGTTCGAATCGCCGCCGTAGAATTCCTTCCACGCGAAGCAGTGGTTGGGGGCGTAGCGATATTCCGGCGCCTGCCCCACCAGCAGCACCCGCGCTCCGAGCGCGGTGACGGCCTCGATGGTGGTATCGAGCCCCTCCAGCAGGGACTTGAAGAGCTGCTCGACCTCCGGCGGCTCGCCGCCGCGGCCGCGCATGAGGGCAGCATTGAGCGCCGGCCCGCGCGTGACCAGGGACCAGCGGGCCACCAGAATCACCAGCTTGGGCCTCACCTGCCGGATCTCTTCCAGCGCCGTCTCGTTGAAGGCGTTGCAGGCGCCGGGCGGGCCGATGCCCCTGGAGCGCGCGGCGCTGAGCAGCGGCGGGCAGCCGGGCATGGTCATCATGCGCGTGGTCAGGCCCAGGCGTTCCAGTTCCTCGGCGAAGCCGATGAAGGCGGCACCGGAATGGGAATCGCCCCACACCACCGCGTCATAGCGGCCCTCGGCGGCCTTGGCGCCCCGCGCGCAATCCACGATGGCGGTCAGGTCACGGGGGCGCCAGCCCTCGGGCATGTTGTTGCAGTTCTTCTGAACCCGGCTCTGGTCGTCGGCCGCCGCCTCCGCCGCGGCGCCGCGCGGGGAGATCGGCCAGAAGCCCCGCCCCGCCTGCGCGATGCCGGCGGAAACCCCCACCGCCACCAGGATCGCGGCGGCGCCCGCGCCGAAGCGCGCCAGCCGGTTGCCGCCCAGCGCCTGCGGCCGGCGCAGGGGCGTCTCCACATATTTCAGCGACAGCGCCGACAGCAGCACCGCGAACAGCACCACGCCCCCGGCCTCGAAATAGGTCAGGGAGCGCCCCTTCCACACCACACCAAGCACCAGCAGCGGCCAATGCCACAGATAGAGCGAATAGGAGATGCGGCCCATGTAGACGAAGCCGGGCAGGCTCAGCACGCGCGAGACCACGCCCTCCGGCGCGCAGGCCCCGGCCCAGATCACCGCCACCGCGCCGAGCACGGCGGGCGCGGCGGCAAAGCCGGGAAACGGGGTGAGGTAATTATAGGCGAAGACCGGCACGATGATCGCCGCCATGCCGGCCAGCGCCACCCACGCCGCGATCTTCGGCGCCACGCGCGGCCATGCCACGAGGGCGAGAATCGACCCCGCCATCAGCTCCCAGGCCCGGCTCATGGGCATGTAGAACGCCATGGAGGGCGCCTCGGTCACGGCGATCTGCGCATAGGCGAGCGAGGCCACCGCGATGACCACGATGGCGCCCACCGCCAGGGCCCGCCCGCCGAACCGCAGCAGGGCGAACAGCAGCAGCGGGAAGACGATGTAGAACTGCTCCTCCACCGCCAGCGACCACAGGTGCAGCAGGGGCGTATCGTTGGCCTTCGGCCCGAAATAATTGAGCGTCTGCTCGAAATAGAGGTTGGCGTAGAACAGCGCCGAGGGCGGCAGCGATTTGGAATACAGCACCATCTGCCGCGGCAGGAGGACGTACGCGGCGAGCAGCGTCGTCACCGCCAGCACCAGGAACAAGGCGGGGAAGATGCGCCGGATGCGGCGATCATAGAAATCCAGCAGTGAAAAGGTGCCGGACTTGATTTCCCGATAAAGGATCGAAGTAATCAGAAAACCGGAAACGACGAAAAAGACGTCAACTCCGATATAGCCGCCTGTAAACGGCGGGATATGACTGTGGTACAGAACGACACTTCCGACCGCAACCGCTCGCAAGCCGTCCACGTCGGCCCGATAAGCCAAACCCATCCGATTCCGCCCTGATCCGTGACGCGTTCACGTCCTCTCCGCCCGCTTTCCATAGCCCAGCGGGTCGGAGCCGGCAAATCCGGGGCGGGGGAGTTTGAACCCCCCGTCGCCGTCCGGCTTGACCGGACGGCCCATGGCGCCGCCGGGACCAAGCGGCGGGGACTTGGAAAGCGGCGAGATGGACCCTCCGGTCAAGCCGGAGGGTGACGATGGTTAGAAGCGTCCGGCGCTCCCCCGCCTCTGGCGCCGGGGGCATGCCCTGCGGCAGGATGGGGCGGTCTGGTCGCAGCTTGTCGTTGGCGCTTTGATCGTCGCCTGTCATGGAACGGTAACGCTAGGACTTCATCCATCCGGACCTGACGCGGGCCGCACGGCACCGCCGCTTTCCGTGGAGGCTCACATGGTCCATTCGTCCCGACGCGGCGTGCTCACGGCGCTACTGGTCTCCGCCTTCGCCGCGCCCCTCGCCCAGCCGGCGGCGGCGCAGACCCAGACCCAGACCCAGACCCAGATCCAGTGGTGGCACGCCATGGCCGGCCCGCTGGGGGAGAAGCTGGAAAAGCTCGCCGCCGATTTCAACGCCACCCAGGGCGAGTACAGAATCGTCCCGGTGTTCAAGGGCACCTATCCCGAGGCCATGACCGGGGCCATCGCCGCCTTCCGCGCCAGGCAGCACCCGGCCATCGTGCAGGTGTTCGAGGTGGGCACCGCCACCATGATGAGCGCCAAGGGCGCCATCTATCCCACCTACAAGCTGATGACGGACGCCGGCGAGCCGTTCGACCCCAAGGCCTACCTGCCGGCGGTCACGGGCTATTACACCGACACCGCCGGCAACATGCTGTCGTTCCCGTTCAATTCCTCGACGCCCATCCTCTATGTGAACAAGGACCTGTTCCGCAAAGCCGGGCTTGATCCGGAAACGCCGCCCAGGACCTGGCCCGAGATGGAGGCGGCGGCGCTGAAGGTGCAGGCGGCCGGGGTGCCGTGCGGCTTCACCACCCAGTGGCCGAGCTGGGTGAACCTTGAGAATCTCTCTGCCTGGCACAATGTGCCCGTGGGCACGCTGGAGAATGGGCTGGGCGGCACCGCCACCCGCCTCACCATCGCCAACCCGCTGACGCAGAAGCACTGGGAGGCCCTCGCCCGCTGGCAGAAGACCAGGATCTACGACTATGGCGGCCGCCAGTCGAAGGCAGACCCGAAATTCTTCTCCGGCGAGTGCGCCATGAGCATCGGCTCCTCGGCGGCGCGGGCCGGCATCCTCGCCAATTCCAAGTTCGAGCTGGGCTACGGCATGATGCCCTACTGGCCCGACGTTAAGGGCGCGCCGCAGAATGCCATCATCGGCGGCGCCACCTTGTGGGTGCTCACCGGCCGTCCGGCGGAGGAATACAAGGGCGTCGCCAAATTCTTCGGCTACCTGTCGCGGCCCGAAGTGCAGGCGTGGTGGCACCAGAACACGGGCTACCTGCCCATCACGCAGGCCGCCTACGACCTCTCCCGCGCCCAGGGCTTCTACGAGAAGAACCCCGGCACCGACGTCTCCATCCGCCAGATGACGCTGAATCCGCCCACGGCCAATTCCAAGGGCCTGCGCTTCGGCAATTTCCTGCAGATCCGCGACGTGATCGAGGAGGAGCTGGAGGCGACGCTGGCCGGCCAGAAGACGCCGCAAGCCGCCCTCGCCGCCGCCGAAGCCCGCGGCAACGAGCAACTGCGGGCGTTCGAGAAGGCCAATCCGTGAGGGATGCTGCTCTCGCGAAGCGGAGCTGTCGCCCCCTGCACAACGCGCCCCCTCTCCCGCTTGCGGGGGAGGGCTGGGGTGGGGGCAGAGACGCTGGGGAAGAACACGAACGGCAGGGGTGCGCGGAGCCCCCGCCCCCTCCCTCCCCTCCCCCGCAAGCTGGAGAGGGTTTACCGCGCGGATTGCGGAAGATTCGGACTCCTGCATCGGCGGGCGGTCTTTCCCCTCGCCCTTCGCCGGCACTGTGATCCCCCATGCAAGCCAAGCGCGTCACCTTCCCCGGCAAGATCACGCCCTATCTGCTGCTGTTGCCGCAGGTGGCGGTGACGCTCGTGTTCTTCGTATGGCCGGCGGGGGAGGCGCTGGTCTCGTCTTTGTTCACGCAGGATGCGTTCGGGCTCGGCAGCAGCTTCGTGGGGCTCGGCAATTTCGCCGCCCTGCTGCGTGATCCGGCCTATCTGGAGGCGGTGGGCGTATCCTTCCTGTTCGCCTTCTGCGTCACCGCGCTGGCCATGGGCCTCGGCCTCCTGTTCGCGGCGGCGGCGGATGCGCTGGGCAAGGCGGCCGGGCTCTATCAGGTGCTGCTGGTGTGGCCCTATGCGGTGGCGCCGGCGGTGGCCGGCGTGCTGTGGCTGTTCATGTTCGACCCGTCCGTGGGCATGGTCGCCCGCGCCCTGCGCACCATGGGCCTCTCGTGGAACCACGTGCTCGACGGCGGGCAGGCGCTCACCCTGGTCATCCTCGCCGCCGCGTGGAAGCAGGTGAGCTACAACTTCCTGTTCTTCTACGCGGGCCTGCGCGCCATCCCCCAGGGGGCGCTGGAGGCGGCGGCGCTGGATGGCGCAGGGCCGTTCCAGCGCTTCCGCCATATCGTGCTGCCGCTGCTCGCGCCCACCACCTTCTTCCTGCTGGTGGTGAACCTCACCTACGCCTTCTTCGACACCTTCGGCATCATCCACGCCACCACCGGCGGCGGGCCGGGGCGGGCCACCACCATCCTCGTCTACAAGGTGTTCCGCGACGGCTTCGAGGGGCTGGACCTCGGCGGCTCGTCTGCCCAGTCGGTGGTGCTGCTGGTGATCGTGGTGGCGCTGACCGCACTCCAGTTCCGCCATATCGAGCGCAAGGTGAGCTATTGATGGCCGGCACCTCGCGCCTGTCCCAGCTGTTCGCCCACCTCGTGCTCATCGCCGGGGCGGCGGTGATGATGCTGCCGCTCTATGTGGCGTTCGTGGCCTCCACGTATGCGGGCACGGATTTCCTCTCCGGCCGCGTGGGCCTCCTGCCCGGCCCGCATCTGGTGGAAAACTACCGCCTCGCGCTCACCACCGGCTCGTCCACGGCGGGCATCCCGCCGGTGGGGCCCATGCTGTGGAACTCGCTGGTGGTGGCGGTGGTAATCGCGGCGGGGAAGATTTCCATCTCCATCCTCTCCGCCTTCGCCATCTGCTATTTCCGCTTTCCCCTGCGGGTGCCGGCGTTCTGGCTCATCTTCATGACGCTGATGCTGCCGGTGGAGGTGCGCATATTGCCCACCTTCGAGGTGGTGGCGCGGCTGGATCTGCTCAATTCCTACGCTGGCCTCACGGTGCCGCTGATCGCCAGTGCCACGGCCACCTTCCTGTTCCGGCAGGTGTTCATGACCATTCCGGACGAACTGACGGAAGCTGCCCTCATCGACGGCGCGGGGCCGCTGCGCTTCTTCTGGTCGATCCTTTTGCCGCTGTCGCGCACCAATATCGCGGCCCTGTTCGTGATCCTGTTCCTCTACGGCTGGAACCAGTATCTGTGGCCACTGCTGGTGACGACCGATGCGAGCTACTACACGGTGGTGATGGGCATCCGCCGGCTCGTGGGCGCGGCGACGGAGGCCGACCCGGTCTGGCATCTGGTGATGGCCACCGC
Organism: Xanthobacter oligotrophicus; assembly: GCF_008364685.1. Taxonomy (GTDB): domain Bacteria; phylum Pseudomonadota; class Alphaproteobacteria; order Rhizobiales; family Xanthobacteraceae; genus Xanthobacter; species Xanthobacter oligotrophicus. The sequence goes on along the minus strand of NZ_VTTL01000010.1, from coordinate 95,221 downwards.
CATCCTCGCGCTGGTGCCGCCGGTGCTGGTGATCGCGGCGCTGCAACGGCTGTTCGTGCGCGGGCTGACCGAGACGGAGAAGTGAGGCTCGTTCCCCGGCCCAGCGACGGCATGCGAACTCGCATGTTTGCGAGTTCGCCCCTTGCGAAGCCAAGCGGGCAGCAGCCCGCCTGGTGCCGGAGCGCCGAGCCGGGGTCCGGCGCAAAGGCCCTGCGCAGCAGGCAAAATCAGGGGACGGTTGGGCTTTGGAAGCGCCTGCGGCGGTTCCCTGCGCTGGGTCCCGGCTCTCCTTCCGCTGCGTTCCAGTCGGCCGGGACACGAGCCCCCTCAGAACGCCTTGAAGGTGATGATGGTGCGGGTGTCCTGGATGCCGGGGAAGGTCTGCACCTTCTGGTTCACGAAGTGGCCGATGTCCGTGCCCTCATCCACGTAGAACTTGATGAGCAGATCGAACTCGCCCGCCGTGGAATAGATCTCGGAAGCGATCTCCGCATTGGCGATGGCGTCGGCCACCTCGTAGGACTTTCCGAGCTGGCACTTGATCTGGACAAAGAAGGGAACCACGGCTGAACTCCGCTTGAGCAATTCCAGCAAAAGTGCGAAGCGGTTTTGCGTCCGGAATTGCGATAAAACAAAGGCTTTAGAGCGGTATCGACACGCCCGGCGGGGCAGCCCGGCGGCGCCAAGGTGGACAAAACCGCCGGGACTGGCAAGGGTGGCCGCGCCTCATCCCGAGAACCAAGCAAGGCACCCCATGTCGCGGAAGGTCCCCATCGCCCTCACCATCGCCGGCTCGGATTCCAGCGGCGGCGCCGGCATCCAGGCGGACCTGAAAACCTTCTCCGCGCTGGGGGTCTACGGGGCCAGCGTCATCACCGCCCTCACCGCCCAGAACACGCGGGGCGTCAGCGCCATCCACGATGTGCCCGACGCCTTCATCGCCGCCCAGATGGACGCGGTCTTCTCCGACCTCGCCGTCAATGCGGTGAAGATCGGCATGCTGTCGCGCCCGGGCGCCATCCGCACGGTGGCGGAGGGGCTCACCCGCCACGGCGCCGGCCCGGTGGTGCTTGATCCGGTGATGGTGGCAGCCTCCGGCGCGCGCCTGCTCACCGACGATTCGCTCAACGACCTCAAGGCCGTGCTCATCCCGCTCGCCCACCTCATCACCCCCAACCTGCCGGAGGCGGCGGAGCTGCTGGGCGGGACGGTGGCCGAGAACGAGGACGACATGCGCCGGCAGGGCGAGGCCCTTCTCGCCCTCGGCGCCGGCGCGGTGCTGATGAAGGGCGGGCACGGCTCGGGTCCCGAGAGCGTGGATCTCCTCGTCACCCCCGGCGAGGTGACGCGCTTTGCCGCCCGCCGCCACCCCTCGCGCAACACCCACGGCACCGGCTGCACCCTCTCCTCCGCCATCACGGCGGGGCTGGCGGGCGGATCGGACCTGAAGACCGCCGTCGCCCGGGCCAAGGCCTACATCTCCGGCGCCATCGCCGCCGCGGACGAGCTGGACATCGGCTCAGGCCACGGCCCGGTGCACCATTTCTTCGCGCTGTGGGGGAAATGAGCAGCAACCTGCACCGCGCCACCTTTTCCGTGCAGGCGCCGCTTCCCTCGCGCCGCTTTGCTGAGTATCGTCCGGCGCAGCGAACGTTCGTTCGGAATTAAGGATCGCGGGGCATGGCAGTCAAGGAGCGCGGGAATACCCTCGAGACCGGCGCGCAGGTCATCACCGGCCAGCTCGGCAAAACCATCCAGCGCCTGCGCAAGGCCTACAACCTGTCCCTGTCCGACCTCGCCGAGCAGTCGGGCGTGGCCAAATCCATCATCAGCCAGATCGAGCGCAACGAGACCAACCCGACGCTGGCCACCGTGTGGCGCCTGTCACAGGCGCTGGACATGACGGTGGAGCGGGTGCTCGCCTCCTCCGACGACGCCCCCTTCGTGGAGAAGCTGACCCGCGCCGACACGCCGATCCTGTTGTCCGAGGACGGCCTGGTGCGGCTTTCCATCATCGGCTGGATCAAGACGGTGGAGTGGCTGCAATATTACGACATGGACGCCGCCCCCCGCGGCGAGCTGGATTCCGACGGACACCAGCGCGGCTCGGTGGAATGCCTCACCGTGCTCAAGGGCACGCTGGAGGTGGAGGTGGGCGGCGTCATCGAGACCGTGAAGGAAGGCGAGACGGTGCGCTATCGCTGCGACCGCCGCCACGTCATCCGCAACCGCACCGATGCCCCCGCCCGCGCCTTCATGGTGTGCCTGCTGAAGGCCGCCGTGCTGGAGTGAGAGGGCTGGCGTGAGGGGAGCGGCAGCCGCTCCCCCCGATTGCCCCCCTGCCCCGCTCACTCGTCGGTCAGCGGGCCGAGGATGAGCTGCTCCAGCTTCACCCAGTTGGCGAGCTGGGCATAGGTGAGCTTTTCCGCCTTCAGGTCCCAGGTCACCTCGGAGCGGGTGGGGCCGACGCACTTGTCCTTGCCGTCCTCGCCCTTCACGCGCCGGCAGGCGTCCTCGCTGTCATTGTAGTAGACGCGGCCGTAGAGCCCCGGCTTCGACTGGTCGGCGCTGGAGAAGAACGCGTCCGACTGCGCCTGCGCCGCGCCAGCGTCGAAGAACGACTGGTCGGTGTTCGCCGGCTGCTCGTTCCAGCGCAGATTGTATTCGTAATAGCCGGTATAGGGCTTCTTCTTGCCGCCCTTGTCACTGAAAGTGCCGTTCTCCTCCACGAAGCGGATGGAGCCGGACACCCGGTCGGTGAAGGAGCGGTCGGCCACAGCATAGCTGAAGCTCACGCCGTTGGCGTCGGTGAGCCAGTTGCCCAGCTCATAGTCGTAGTCGAGGTTTCCGGAGACGCGGGTCTCGGGCAGGAACGAGAACGGGCCGGCGGCGAGCTGGGTGCGCTCGAAGCGCAGCGGGTCGGGGTTCTTCACCTGGATCGACACGGTCTTGCCGTCCACCACGCGCGAATAGATCTTGGTGGCCTCCTTCTGGGCCTTGCGGAACTGCTCGCCCACCTCCCACCAGCGCGCCACGTTGCGGCCCTGGATGGAGCCGCCGAAGGCCGAGGTGGTCTGGTTGCCCTTCACCACGTCGATGCGCAGCCGGCCCGCGTCGGGGATGTAGCGCCCGTTGTTGTCGATCTGCAGGTCGCCGCGCAGGATCGCCACCTCACGCGCGATCTGGGAGGGGTTCGACGGGTTGATCACGTCGAACTTCACCGAATAGACGAGGCTCTTGCCCGGCGTGCGCTGCACCGAGCCCTTCAGGATCATGAGGTCGGCCACCGCGAGATCGGAAATCTCGTAATTGTCGGTGCCGCTGGTGGAGCGCGCGGAGCGGGAATTGTAGTCCACGGTCATGGCGCCGGTGAGCTTCGCCTTGTCGGCGGGAATCTCTTTCAGCGCCTGGCTCTGCTGGGCCGCGGCGGTGCCCGTGGTGGCGCCGGTCACGACGCCCGCCGCCAGGAGGCTCGCCGCGCACGCGAGAGTGGCCGGCACGATGCGTATGGTCATAGGTCTCTTCCCCTCGTCGAACCGCGGCTCGAACTGCCCGGTCCTTCGCGGGGCGCACAGTGGCGAAACGTTCCTGAACGGGAGATGACGGAAGGTCAGAGATCCGGAAGAGAGGGGCCCGCCCCGCTCACAGCAGCCCCAGCTCGCGCAGCTCCCGGGCGAGGCCCTCGGGCAGCGCGCCGCCGTCCTCGGCGCGGGCAAGGTCCCGCGGCGCCTCGCTGGCCTTCAGGTAGCGCCAGCCCTGGAACGGTCGCGACGGGCGCGGCTCCACCGGCACCACCGTGGGATCGAGCACGAGGCCGCAGCGGCGCACCCCGTCGCCGTCCACGAACGGGCGCAGGTCCAGAAGGCGCTGGCGCGCCGCCACCTCGCCCTTGATGACCCAGTAGAGCGCGCCGCCGTCCAGCAGTTCCTCGCGCCGGGTCGGGACCATGCGCGTCACATGGATCTGCTCGAACGGCTGGCCCGCCTTGCGCGCCGCCTCGGCCCGCTGGGCGATCCAGTCTTCGAGGTCCGCGATGGAGGTCGCGCCCACGCACAGCTTGATGAGATGGAGCGTCATGACCGCCTATGTACCGGCTCGACCTATTCGTCGCCAGCCGGCTCGGCGGCATCCGGCGCAGGCGCGGCGGGCGCCGCCTGCGGACGCGGACGGGGCTGAACGGCAGGCCGGGGCGCGGGCGTGGCTGCGGCGGGCGCTGCGGCCGGGCGCGACGGGCGCGACGGGGGAAGCGGGGTCGGGCTGGTCTGGGTCGCGGCGGGCGCCGGAGTAGGAGGCGCGGGCGCGTCTTCCACCGGCAGGTTCGCCACCGGCGGGCGCTCCTGCGGCGCTCCTGAGCCGCTCGTCCCATTGTCGTGCGGAACGACGGAGAAGCCGAACGGGCCGGAGCGCACCGGCGGGGCGGGATTGAGCGTGCCCCGGTTACGGGCGTTGCGCTCCCAGATGGGGGCATATTTGGCCACCAGCGCCTGGTAGCGGCCCTCGGTCATGTTGGCGACGACGCGGGAGCTGTCGCCCAGCACCGCCGCCGGCGGGCAGAACGAGGGGGTGCAGCCGAACTCCTCCACCAGCACCGCCGCCGTGAAGCCGAACGGGTCCAGCTCCAGCGGCCGGCGCCAGGTCATGACGCGGGCGGAAAGGCCCGGCACGTCGGCCTTGCTCAGGATGTCGGCGGCATCCTCCACCAGAGCGATGCGCTCGCGCACCAGCCCGCGTGCGGCGGAGACCGAATCCGGCCGCTCGAACAGCACCGTCTCGCACGCGCTGGCAAGGGTCGCATCGGCCGTGAGGCAGCCCAGCGCCGGGGTCTGGGCGGCGGCGGAATCGAGGGTGGCGGCGCGCGCCTCCAGCGCCTGCGCCTGTCCGCCCGCGCTGGTTCCGGTGATCGCCCGCACCACCGCGCCACCCACGGCGAGGCCGCCCGCGAGCATGCCGAGCAGCACCAGGATGGTCACCGGATGGTCGTTCGGCTCGGAGCGCGCGAACAGCAGCGCCACGAAGACGACGCCGGCCACCGCTGCGGCCACGGCGACCCAGCCGGGCACGGCGAAACTCGCGTTCAGGACGCCCAGAAGCTGATCGACCCACTGCATCCGGCGTCCTCCGCCCGCATTCCTCAGGACTGCCGGTTCCTCACCGGCGTGACTTTCCGTCCGGGGCGGCGGGCGCCACCCCGGAGACGGGCGCGGATCATCCGCCCGCGCGCCCCGCAAGGCAACGCGCGCGGGCCATCCGTGCTCTCTATGGTAAAGCCTTTCGGCGATCTGCCCGGCGCGGAAAAGCGGGGGCCTCAGCCGACCCGCATGACGGCCTGCTCGAAGCCGCCGAACAGATAGACCACCGCAACCGCGACCAGGAAAACGGCGAAAGCGGTACGCGCGACGCCCCAGCAGGAGCGGCGATGGGAATAGCCTTGGCTCAGATTCATGATGGGATCATTGATCTCTTCACGTGCCCCCGCGGCACGCGGTGCGTTGCGCACTGCACAATGATTAAAGTTTTGTGAACGTCCGGACAAGGGGGTGCGAATGGTTCGCAGGGTTGTCCAAAGCGCATGGGAAAGCGTCACCCCGGGGCGCAGCCGAGGCGTGTGTTTCCACCCCTTCTCGCCACGCGCTTGGATGGCCGCTGCCCGCCAAAATGCTCTATGAAGGCCGCCATGAGCACCGATTCCCGCCGCGACGCGGCCGCGCCCACCCCCCTGCCCGACGACCTCTCCACCGAGGCGGCGCTGCTGCGCCTCACCGCCGAATGCGGTCCGGGCAAGTCCATCAGCCCCATGGATGCAGCCCAGGCGCTGATGGCCGAGGCCGAATGGCAGCGCGCCCTGCCGGTGGTGCGCCGTGTGGCCGTGCGCATGGCCCAGGAAGGGCGCCTGCTCATCTATCGCAAGGGCAAGCCCATCGACCCCGCCGAGCTGCGCGGCGTCTACCGCATCGGCGCGCCGCGGGACGAATAGGGTCAGGGCGCCGGAAACAGGGCGCTGGTCTTGCCGGACAGGTAGTAGGCCACAAGGCCGATCCACTCGCGCACGCCGGTGTCGGTCTTGTCGAGACCGTCGGCGGCGCGGGAGAAGGGCTGGTCCAGCCGGTCCGGCCCCGCGGTCTGGAAATCCACCGGATAGGGCACCACGTCGAAGCCCACCTTGCGGAAGCAGCCCACGGCGCGCGGCATGTGCCAGGCGCTGGTGACGAGAAGCCAGCGCTCGCCGGGCTTGGGCTGCAGCAGCGCCTTGGCGAACTCGGCGTTTTCGGCGGTGTTGCGCGACTTCGGCTCGAACTCCACCCGCGCCTCGGGAATGCCGAGGTCCGGCAGGCTCATGCGGATCATGTGCGCCTCGACGGCGTCGCCGCTGGGAAACAGCAGCCCGCTGCCGCCCACGAAGGCGAGCCGCGCCTGCGGATAGCGCCGCGACAGCGCCGCGAAGGCGATGGGCCGCTCCCCTGCCTCGCCGAAGGTGGGCACGCCCCGCGTATTGCCAATCTCCGGCCGCTCCGACCCGCCCAGCATGATGATGCCGGTGACGGGAGTGCCGTCATCCTTGAACAGCGGGAAGCGCTCCTCCAGCGGGGAGAGCATGTAGAGGGCCGCCGGCGAGAAGCCGAACACCAGCCAGCCGGCCACCGCCGTCACCATGAGGCCGATGCCCAGCCCCCTGCGGCGCACCGCGAGCAGCACCAGCCCCAGCACCGCGAGGATGACCAGCAGGTTGGAGGGCACCGCGAGGAACCACAGCACCTTGGACGCCGTGAAGAAGGAATCCATGGGCGTTCCAGAGGCTCCGTTGAAACAATGGCTCGCGCTGAACCGGGTTCAGGCCAGTTCCACCACCTTGCCCTCCCGCAAGGTGACGCGACGGTCCATGCGGGAGGCCAATTCCAGGTTGTGGGTAGCGATCAGCGCCGCCACGCCGGTGGCGCGCACCAGCTCGGTGAGGGCGCCGAAGACGTGGTCGGAGGTCTTGGGGTCGAGGTTGCCGGTGGGCTCGTCCGCCAGCAGCAGGCGCGGGGCGTTGGCGAGCGCGCGGGCGATGGCCACGCGCTGCTGCTCGCCGCCCGACAGCTCGGACGGGCGGTGCACAAGGCGCGCCCCGAGGCCGAGATAGGACAGCATGTCCTTGGACCGCGCCTCGGCCTCCTTGCGGGAGAGGCCGCGGATCATCTGCGGCATGGCCACGTTCTCCAGCGCCGTGAATTCGGGCAGGAGATGGTGGAACTGGTAGATGAAGCCGATGGAAAGGCGGCGGATGCGGGTGCGCTCCGCATCGGGCAGGCGCGCGGTGGGCGTGCCGTCGATGAAGACCTCGCCGGCGTCCGAATGCTCCAGAAGCCCGGCGATGTGCAGCAGGGTGGACTTGCCGGAGCCGGAGGGCGCCACCAGCGCCACCGACTGGCCGTGGGAAATGGCGAAGTCCGCCCCGCGCAGGACCTCGATGGTCCCCGCGCCCTGGGGATAGCGCCGCACCACGCCGGTGAGCGCCAGCGCCAGCGGCGGGCGGCCGCCCTGCCGGCCGGGTTGTCCCTCGGGCCGTCCATTGGGATTTGCGCGCTGATCCATCACTCGTATCTCAGGGCTTCCACCGGATCGAGCCGGGCGGCCCGCCAGGACGGATAGAGGGTGGCGAGGAAGGACAGCACCATGGCCATCACCACCACGGACGTGGTCTCGCTGAAGTTCATCTCCGCCGGCAGGCGGCTCAGGTAATACAGCTCCGGCGAGAACAGCTCGGTGGCGGTGAGCCAGGAGATGAACTGGCGGATGCTCTCGATGTTGAGGCAGACGATCACCCCCAGGAGCAGCCCGGAGAGGGTGCCCACCACGCCGATGGCGGCGCCGGTGATGAAGAACACCCGCATGATGGCGCCCTGCGTCGCCCCCATGGTGCGCAGGATGGCGATGTCGTGGCCCTTGTCCTTCACCAGCATGATGAGGCCGGACACGATGTTCAGCGCCGCCACCAGCACGATGAGGGTGAGGATGAGGAACATGACGTTCCGTTCCACCTGCAGCGCGTTGAAGAAGGTGGCGTTGCGCACCCGCCAGTCCACGAGGTACACCGGCCGCTCCGCCGCGCTCTGGATGGCGCCGCGCAATTCGCCCACATCGTCGGGATTGTTGAGGTAGACCTCGATGGCGTTCACGTCGGCGTTGCGGTTGAAGTAGGCCTGCGCCTCGGCCAGCGGCATGAAGACGAAGGCGCTGTCGTATTCCGACATGCCCACCTCGAACACCGCCGCCACCTTGTACACCTTGATGCGCGGCGAGGTGCCCATGGGCGTCACCGCCCCGCGTGGCGCGACGAGGGTGAGGTTGTCTCCCGCGCGCAGGGACAGCTGGTCGGCGAGGCGCTTGCCGATGGCGAGGCCCTGGCCCTGGTCGAAATTCTCCAGCGTGCCCTGGCGGATGTTGTGGGCGACCGACGGCAGCTCGCGCAGGTCCTTTTCCGCAAGGCCGCGCACCAGCACGCCCGAGGCGCCGAACGGCGAGGAGGCGAGCGCCTGCCCCTCCACCAGCGGCACCGCGATGCGGATGCCGTTGAGCTTGGCGATACGTTCCGCCACCGCCACGTAATCGGTGAGCGGGCTTTCCAGCGGCTGCACCAGCACATGGCCGTTGAGGCCGAGGATCTTGCCCAGCAGCTCCTGCCGGAACCCGTTCATCACCGCCATGACGATGATGAGGGTCGCCACCCCCAGCATGATGCCGAGGAAGGAGAAGCCGGCGATGACCGAGATGAAGCCTTCCTTGCGCCGGGCCCGGAGATACCGCAGCGACAGCATCCATTCGAACGCCGAGAAGGGACGCGTCCCGGTGGGCTCACCGTCGCTTTGAGCGCCGCTTTTGGCCCCCCTGGGTCCGCCCCTCGCCGCCGTGGACCCGGTGACGCTCATGCCTTCAGCCTCTCCAGGATGTCGCCGGGCGCGATCAGCTCACGGGAGCCGTCCACGCGGCGCTTCAGTTCCACCTTGCCGTCGGCCAGACCCTTCGGCCCGACCAGGATCTGCCACGGCAGGCCGATGAGATCGGCGGTGGCGAACTTCGCGCCCGCCCGCTCCTCGGTGTCGTCGTACAGCACGTCATAGCCCGCAGCGGTCAATTCCGCGTAAAGCTTTTCGCAGGCGGCGCCGGTGGTGCTGTCGCCGGCTTTGAGATTCAGGATGCCCACCTGGAAGGGGGCCACCGCATCCGGCCAGATGATGCCGTTGTCGTCGTGGCTCGCCTCGACCATGGCGGCGACGAGACGCGAGGGGCCGATGCCGTAGGAGCCCATGTGAATGGTGTGCTCCGCCCCGTCCGAGCCCAGCACTTTGGCGCCGAAGGGCTCGGAATATTTGGTGCCGAAATAGAAGATGTGCCCCACCTCGATGCCCCGCGCAGCCATGCGGCTGGCTTCGGGGATGGCGGCGAACGCGGCCTCGTCGTGCTTCTCGGAGGTGGCGGCGTAAAGCTCAGTCCATCGGTCGAACACCGCCTGCAGGCCGGCCGCGTCGTCGAAGTTCACATCGGCGGAGGGCGGCGCCATCTCCAGATAGTCGCCGTGGCAGAACACCTCGCTCTCCCCGGTGGAGGCGAGGATGATGAATTCGTGGGAAAGGTTGCCGCCGATGGGACCGGTGTCCGCCACCATGGGAATCGCTTTCAGCCCCATCCTTGCGAAGGTGCGCAGATAAGCGACGAACATCTTGTTGTAGGAATGGCGGGCGCCGGCCGCGTCGAGGTCGAAGGAATAGGCATCCTTCATCAGGAACTCGCGCGAGCGGTAGACGCCGAAGCGCGGGCGCACCTCGTCCCGGAACTTCCACTGGATGTGGTAGAGGTTGAGCGGCAGCGCCTTGTACGACTTCACATAGGCCCGGACGATCTCGGTGATCATCTCCTCGTTGGTGGGGCCGAACAGCATGTCACGCTCGTGGCGGTCCTTGATGCGCAGCATCTCCTTGCCGTAGTCGTCATAGCGCCCGCTCTCGCGCCACAGGTCCGCCGACTGGATGGTGGGCATCAGCATCTCGATGGCGCCGGAGCGATTCTGCTCCTCGCGGATGATGTTGCACACCTTGTTGAGCACCCGCAGGCCGAACGGCAGCCACGCATAGATGCCGGCCGATTCCTGCCGGATCATGCCGGCGCGGAGCATCAGGCGGTGGGAAACGATCTCCGCTTCCTTGGGCACTTCACGCAGGATGGGGAGAAAATAGCGGGACAGGCGCATCGGCGGGCTCTGGATCTCAAACCTGGGAACGAAGTCGGCGCGAGTGAAAGCGGAAGGGGAGCCAAAACACAAGAGCCAGCGGCTCTGCGATGGTGCCGCGCGGGCGACTTCCGCGGGAAGAGGCGCGAGGGCGCACGGGTCGGCGACCTGTAGCCACCCTCACGGCACTGCATCGCGATGGGACAGGTTCCGCATTCCGTTCCGGCACCCCATCGACGCCGGCTACGGGAGGTAGCCATGCGCCTTTGGCATACGAAGCGCCCCACTCCAGAACCATATTGCAATGCAGCGAGAGAGTTATTGCGGCGCAAGGATGACAAACGACAGAATCTTGTTCTATTTTGATCTCGCACAAGAAAGGGGATCGTCACCGGCCGGCCAGATGGACGGTGAACGCGGTCCGGGTCTCGGGAGGAATCGAAGAAAAGCCGACCGAAGGCCGCCTGTTGGTGGATGCCACTCGTTGGTGACACCACTTGGCGCATACGGAATTGGCATTGCGGCTTGGCCGCGCGGCTTTGAAAGCGGACTTAGATCCGCAGGCAGCGCAGGACGCCGTGGATTGAACAAGGCGAGGCCACCAGGCCTCGCCTTTTTCTTTGGCCTCGCCTTTTTCGTTGGAGGGTGGCTGGCGCCACGACCGGTCGTGTCTCGGATTCCCCCCTCTCCCGCTGGCGGGAAAGGGCTCCAACTCGCTACACCCGCTCAATAATTCGCCCAGAGCCCCGGGCTGGCGATCTCGGCGAGGTTGCCGTCCGGATCGCGGAAATAGAGGCTGGTGGAGCCCCTGGGCCAATGCACCTCGCCCTCGATGGCGACGCCATGGGCCGCAAGGTGTGCGCGCCACGGCTCGATGGCGTCCGCCGCCACGGCGAAGGCGAAATGCAGGTGGCCGGCGCCGTCATGGGGCGGGATAGCGCCGCCGAACGGCAGCGCTATGGCCTCATCCGCCGTGCCACGCTTGAACAGCAGCAGCACCGTATCGCCAACGGGATAAGCGGCGAAGCGCGCGTCGGAGAGCATGGGCTTGAGGCCCAGCACGCCCTCATAGAAGGCGGTGGCACGCGCAAGGTCGTCCACGTAGAGGCCGGTTTCCACCACCCGGCCGAGCGGGGGCGGAGCTTTTGAGGCGCCGCCGCCCATCGTCATCTCACCACAGGTTGAGGGTGGCGCGGGCTTCCTCGGACATGCGGCCCTGGTCCCACGGCGGGTCGAAGGTGATGTCCACCTTCACGTCGGAAATGCCCGGCACCGAAGCCACGGCGCTTTCCACCATGCCCGGCAGCTCGGCGGCGGCGGGGCAGTTGGGGGTGGTCAGGGTCATTTCCACGGCGACGGTGTGGTCGTCGGCGATGTCCACCTTGTAGATGAGGCCCAGCTCGTAGATGTCCACGGGGATTTCCGGGTCATAGACGGTCTTCAGCGCGCTGACGATGCTGTCGGTCAGGCGCTCCAGCTCAGCCTCGGCAATGGAGGACTTGATCTGCGGCATATTCGCCTGCTCGGTGGTCTTCGTCTCGGTCATGCGAACAAATCCTGCGCCTTGACGAGGGCGTCCACCAGACGGTCCACGTCGGCGCGCGTGTTGTAAAGGGCAAAGGATGCGCGGCACGTCGCTGTTGTCCCATATCGGGCCAAAAGCGGCTGGGCGCAATGGGTGCCGGCTCGCACTGCAACACCGTAGCGGTCGATGATGGTGGCCACATCGTGCGGATGGGCGCCCTTCATCTCGAAGGAAATGATGCCGCCCTTGCCCGGCGCGGTGCCGATGATGCGCAGGGAATTGAGCGCTCCCAAGCGTTCGTGGGCATAGACGGAAAGGTCGTGCTCGTGGGCGGCGATGCGCTCGCGGCCGATGGAGTTCACATAGTCCACCGCCGCGCCGAGCCCGATGGCCTGAACAATTGGAGGAGTTCCAGCTTCAAATCTGTGGGGCGGCACGCCATAGGTCACGTAATCTTCCGTGACCTCGCGGATCATCTCGCCGCCACCTTCATAGGGCGGCATCTGCGCCAGAAGGTCGAGCTTGCCGTAGAGCACGCCGATGCCGGTGGGCGCATAGAGCTTGTGGCCGGTGACGGCGAAGAAATCCACATCGAGGTCGCGCACGTCCACGGGCATGTGGACGATGGACTGGCAGCCGTCCACCAGCACCTTGGCCCCCACCGCATGGGCCGCCGCCGCGATTTCCTTGATGGGCGTCACCGTGCCCAGCACGTTGGACATCTGGGTGATGGCGACGATCCTGGTGCGCTCGGTGAGCAGGCCCTTGAACGCCTCGAAGTCGAACGAACCGTCCTCGCGCACCGGCGCCCACTTGATCACCGCGCCCTTGCGCTCGCGCAGGAAGTGCCACGGCACGATGTTGGAATGGTGCTCCATGATGGAGAGCACGATTTCGTCGCCCGGCTCGATGGACTGGCCGAGGGAGCTGGCCACCGTGTTGATGGCCCCGGTGCCCGAGCGGGTGAAGATGATCTCGTCCACGGACGCCGCGTTGAGGAAGCCGCGCACGCTCTCGCGGGCCTGCTCGAAGGCCTCGGTGGCGGCGTTGGCCAGATAGTGCAGGCCGCGGTGGACGTTGGAATATTCCCGCTCGTAGGCGGTGACCATGCGCTGGATCACCTGCCGCGGCTTCTGGGCGGAGGCGGCATTGTCCAGATAGGTGAGCGGATGGCCGTTCACCTCCAGCGACAGCGCCGGAAAATCGGCGCGCACGGCCTCCACGTCGAAGCTGCCGTTGCGCACGGCGGGGTGAATATGCGTCATGGCAAAACGTCCTTGCTAAGAGCTCGTTTGAAAACTCAGGGCCTGCACTCCTGCAATCCCGCCGTCATGCCCGGCCTCGTGCCGGGCATCCACGCCGAGCCGCTCGCAACGGCCTACTAAAGCTCTTCCAGCCTCACCGCGTGGATGGCCGGGACAAGCCCGGCCATGACGAAGTTTCACTTCACGGGGATCACCCAAACTGAGTGGCGATGGTCCTTATCCCCCCTCAGGCCGCCCGCTTCTCCAGCCAAGCCACCATGCGGGCGAGAAGGATCTCGCGCAGGGCCTCGTCCTCCACATATTCCACGGCCTCGCCCACGAAGGCCTGGATGAGCAGGCGCTCGGCATCCTTCAGCGGCAGGCCGCGCGAGCGCAGGTAGAACAGCATCTTGTCGTCCAGCGTGCCCACCGTGGCGCCGTGGCCGCACTGCACGTCGTCGGCGAAGATCTCAAGCTCGGGCTTGTTGTCCATCTCCGCGTTGTCGCTCAGCAGCAGAGACTGGCTCATCATGCGCCCGTCCGTCTTCTGGGCATCGCGCCGCACCACGATCTTGCCCTGGAACACGCCGTGGGCCTCGTCCGAGAGCACGGTCTTGAACAGTTCCCGGCTCTCGCAGCCCGCCACCGCATGGTCGATGAACATGGTGGTGTCGGCGTGCTGGCGGCCCTTCAGCAGGGTGGCGCCCCGCACCCCCAGATGGGTGCCGGTGCCGGCGAAGCGGCCGTAGACGGAATGCCGCGACAGCGCCGCGCCCTGCACCAGCGAGAACACGTTGAGCTTCGCCGTGCGGCCCAGCTCCACCATGAGCGTGCCGAGATGGAGCGCCGCCGCGCCCTCTTCCTGCAACCGCACCAGGTTGACGGTGGCGCCATCGCCCAACACCAGTTCCATGGCGTGGTTGGCCTGGTAGGCGACGCCATCGCGGCCGGCGAAGCTTTCCACCAGCGTCAGCTCGGCGCCCTCGCCCACCACCACCACGGTGCGGGTGAAGCCGGCGACAGCCTCCGCCGCCGGGAAGACATGGGCCAGATGCACCGGCTTTGCCGCCTTGGTGCCGGCATCCACCTTCACCACCAGCCCCTCGCCGAGGAAGCCGGTGTTCAGCGCCAGCGCGCCGTCATAGCGATCCGGCTGGAGCGAGCCGATGCGGTCCAGCAGCGGATCGTTCGCCGCCGTGGCCGCGTCGAGCGGCAGCGCCGAAACCCCAGCGGGCAGGCCGGCGAAGTTGGAGGCCCCGCGCGCCAGCGCCCCGCTCACGAACAGGATGCGCGCCGCATGGGGCACGTCGAGGGCGAGGGCGGCGGCTTCCGCCTCGTCCGCCGCGCCGGGGGTGCCGGCGAGCGGGGGGAAGTCGCGCACCGCCGCGCGCAGGTCGGTGTATTTCCACTCCTCCACGCGCCGGTTGGGCAGGCCGTGGGTGCGGAAGGCCTCGAGGGCATCGGCGCTCAGCTCGCCGAGACGCCCGTCAAGGCCCCCCTGCCCGGCCGCGACGGCGAGCCGGGCCTGGAGCGTGGCGGCGATGGCGTCTTCAGCCGGTGTGCGGGCAGGACGAACGGGAATGTTCATGGCCGCGCTCACGCCGCATCCTGCCCGTAGGCCGCATAGCCGGATTCCTCCAGCTCCAGCGCCAGATCGGCACCGCCGGAGCGGACGATGCGGCCCTTGTGCATCACATGCACCACGTCCGGCACGATATGGTCGAGCAGGCGCTGGTAATGGGTGATGACCAGCATGGCGCGATCGGGCGCGCGCAGGGCGTTCACCCCCTGCGCCACCACCTTCAGCGCATCGATGTCGAGGCCGGAATCGGTCTCGTCCAGAATGCACAGCTTGGGCTCCAGCAACGCCATCTGGAGGATCTCGTTGCGCTTCTTCTCGCCGCCGGAGAAGCCCACGTTAACCCCGCGCCGGAGCATGTCCTGGGTGATGCCGAGGTCGGGGGCCTTGGCGCGCACCAGCTTGAGGAAGTCGGGGGTGGAGATTTCCTCCTCCCCGCGCGCCTTCTTCTGCGCGTTCATGGCGGCGCGCAGGAACTGCATGTTGGCGACGCCGGGGATCTCGATGGGATACTGGAAGGCGAGGAACACGCCGGCCGCCGCCCGCTCTTCCGGCGCGAGGGACAGGATGTCCTGGCCGTTGAAGGTGGCCGAGCCTTCGGTGACCTCATAGTCCGGCTTGCCCGAGAGCACATAGGACAAGGTGGACTTGCCGGAGCCGTTCGGCCCCATGATGGCGTGCACCTCGCCGGCCGGGACCGTGAGGGTGAGGCCCTTGAGGATCTCGTTGTCGCCAATGCGGGCGTGGAGATTCTTGATTTCGAGCATGTGCTGTGTCCGTTGGTGCGCCACGGCAGGGCCGGGCGGAAATGTCAGCGCTGCGGGGGTTCCACGACCCCGTAGCCGCAGGAATGGATGAAATAGTCGTCGGCCCCCGGGAGGGCCTTCACCTCGATGCGGACCGGCCGGTTCCAGCCGATGGCCGTGAGCAGCAGGCCAGCGGAGCCGCAGTCACCGAGGCCGAACAGAGTCACCAGCCGAAGCTGTCGGCCGCCGATCTCTCCCTTTACGACCTCGTCGACAACAAAATCGGCCCGAACAACCGGCTTGCCATCAAGTGTGGCGTTCGCACCTGCTGTCATCTGGGTGACGCGCCCGCGAACGACCGTCTCGGCTGCTTCGAGCTGCCATGCCTCAATGGCCTCACGCCCTTTCACATGGGCGGGAGGCTGAGAACAGGAGCAAGCGACCGCAGCTCCGGCACCCGCGATCAGCCACGCGGATACTGCAAGAGCTATCCGCACGCCCACCATCACCCCACGCTCCCCTCGAGGCTCACGGCGATGAGCTTCTGGGCCTCCACGGCGAACTCCATGGGCAGTTGCTGGAGCACGTCGCGCACGAAGCCGTTGACGATCAGCGCCACTGCCTCCTCCGGGCCGAGGCCGCGCTGGAGGCAGTAGAACAGCTGGTCCTCGGAGATCTTCGAGGTGGTGGCCTCGTGCTCGAACTGGGCCGAGGCGTTCTTGGCCTCCATGTAGGGCACGGTGTGCGCGCCGCACTGGTCGCCGATGAGCAGCGAGTCGCAATTGGTGAAGTTGCGCGCGCCGGTCGCCTTGCGGTGGGCCGAGACAAGGCCGCGATAGGTGTTCTCCGAATGGCCGGCGGCGATGCCCTTGGAGATGATGCGGCTCGACGTATTCTTGCCGAGATGGATCATCTTGGTGCCAGAATCCACCTGCTGGTAGCCGTTGGAGATGGCGATGGAATAGAACTCGCCCTGGGAGTTGTCGCCGCGCAGGATGCAGCTTGGATACTTCCAGGTGATGGCCGATCCGGTCTCCACCTGCGTCCACGAGATCTTGGAATTGTCGCCCCGGCAGTCGCCGCGCTTGGTGACGAAATTATAGATGCCGCCCTTGCCGTCCTTGTCGCCGGGATACCAGTTCTGGACGGTGGAATACTTGATCTGCGCATCCTTCAGCGCCACCAGCTCCACCACGGCCGCATGCAGCTGGTTCTCGTCGCGCTGGGGCGCGGTGCAGCCTTCCAGATAGCTCACATAGGCCCCCTCGTCGGCGATGATGAGGGTGCGCTCGAACTGGCCGGTGTTGCGTTCGTTGATGCGGAAGTAGGTGGACAGCTCCATGGGGCAGCGCACGCCCTTGGGGATGTACACGAACGACCCGTCGGAGAAGACCGCCGAATTCAGCGTGGCGTAGAAATTATCGGACACCGGAACCACCGAGCCGAGATAGGTCTTCACCAGCTCGGGATGCTCGCGGATGGCCTCCGAGATGGGCATGAAGATCACGCCGGCGCTCGCCAGCTCCGCCTTGAAGGTGGTGGCCACCGACACGCTGTCGAACACCGCGTCCACCGCCACCTTCGAGCCGCCGGAGCTCTCGATGCCCAGCAGGGCGTCGCGCTCGCGCAGCGGAATGCCCAGCTTCTCGTAGGTCTTCAGAATCTCCGGATCGATCTCGTCGATGGACTTCGGCGCCGCCTTGGGCTGCGAATAATAATAATAGTCCTGGAAATCGATCTTCGGATAGCTCACCCGCGCCCAGGTGGGCTCCGGCATGGTGAGCCAGCGCCGATAGGCTTGAAGCCGCCATTCGAGCATCCATTCGGGCTCGTTCTTCTTGGCGGAGATATATCGGATCGTATCCTCGGACAGGCCCTTGGGGGCCTTCTCGCTCTCGATGTCCGTGACGAAACCGTACTTGTACTGGTCCACGTCGAGCGCGCGGACGCGTTCAACCGTCTCCTGAACCGCAGGCATCTTCTCTTCTCCTCTCCCGCGCGGGGTCAAGGCCCGCGGGTCAAGTTCACGTCCTGTGTCTCATGCCGCGCGTAACGCGCGGGTCCTGAACTCTCTGCCTCTCAGCCGCGCCCCGCGCGGCTTCCAGCTCTTTTTGTTTCTATGCCGCGCGTACCGCGCGGCTTCTCAGGTGCGGCACCACCTTTTGCAAGGCCGCCACGGCCTCCTCCACATCCTGCCGGGTGCTGGACCAGCCCAGCGAGAGGCGGATGGCACCCGCCGCGCGTGCTTCGGGAACACCCATGGCCGACAGCACGTGGGAGGCGCCCACCTTGCCCGAGGAGCAGGCCGAGCCCGCACTAACACTTACGTGGGCAAGGTCGAGCGCGATCACCAGTGTTTCGGCCCGAAGTCCGGCAAAAGTGAGCATGCTGGTATTGGGCAGCCGCTCCGCCCCAAGGCCGATGACCTCTGCATCGGGAACGCCGGCCAGCACAGCCCGTTCCAGCGCATCGCGCAAGCTCGCAAGCCGGGTGGCCTCGGCGGCAAGGTCGGCGCGCGCCACGCCGGCGACGGCGCCGAAGCCGACGATGGCCGGGCCATTCTCGGTGCCCGCGCGGCGGCTGCGCTCCTGCCCGCCACCGGCGATGAGGGCCGGGGTGCGATCATCCGGCCCGGCGGCGACCAGCGCGCCGGCCCCCTGCGGGCCGCCCATCTTGTGGGCGGAGAGGCTGAGGAAATCCACGCCCAGCGCGGCCATGTCCAGCGGCAGGCGCCCGGCGGCCTGCACGGCATCGCAGAACACCACGCCGTCGCGCGCCTTCACCAGCCGCGCGGCCTCGGCCACGGGCTGGACCACGCCGGTCTCGTTGTTGGCGGCCATCAGCGCCAGCAAAGCGCGGCGGCCGGCGGCGGCATGGCGGGCGAGCGATGCCTCCAGCGCGTCGAGATCAAGGCGGCCGGCGCCGTCCACGGGCAGCATCTCCACCGCCTCGGCGGCAAAGCGATGGCCGCGCAGCACGGCGGGATGCTCCACGGCGCTCATGAGCAGCACATGGCAAGGCTTCGGCCGGCCGGCCATCTCCACCGCCGGATGCAGCGCCAGCGCGGCCGCTTCCGTGGCGCCCGAGGTGAACACCACCCCACGGGGCGACGCGCCGACAAGGCGGGCCACCTGAGCCCGCGCCGCCTCCATGCGCGCCCGGGCGGCGCGGCCATCGGCATGGACGGACGATGCGTTGCCCACGCATTCCAGCGCGGCCAGCATGGCGTCCCGAGCTTCGCGCTTCAGGGGGCTGGTGGCATTGTGATCGAGATAGGCGCGGCGCACGGCAGCATTGGCCGTGGGCGCAGTTGCCCCGGCCTCAGACCGATCTTGCGATCCCAGATCATGCGACCTGAAGATGCCGCCCGCGCTCATCTCCGCCTCCTGGCCCCTTGCGCGAAACACGCTCCGGACCCGCGCCAGACTTGCAATTGCCGGCAATCTCGGTCATAGCTCAAACTTCACCCGATCCCGCATTGCAGCGCCCTACGGTTCGCGCAGCCGGCAGGAACAGATTAGAATTATTCTAAATCGATAGGTCGTTCCGATCTGTAAGTCAAGCATTACCGTTTCGGCGTCAAGTCGTTAGGGTGATGCTGGCGGGTTCGTCCCCGAGAGTCGCGCTTTCCGGGCGGGTTCCGCTTCATCCTGTGCGTCATTGCCACCCAGAGGTTGTAAAACTTCCATGCCAGAAGTGATCTTCCCCGGCGAAAAGGGGCGCCTTGAAGGCCGCTACCAGCCCGCCAAGACCCGCAATGCGCCCATCGCCATCATTCTTCATCCGCACCCGCAGTTCGGCGGGACGATGAACAATCCTGTCGTGTACAACCTGTATTACCAGTTCGCGAACCGCGGCTTCTCGGTGCTGCGCTTCAATTTCCGGGGCGTCGGCCGCTCCCAGGGGTCGTTCGACCACGGCACGGGCGAATTGTCCGACGCCGCGGCCGCGCTCGACTGGGCCCAGTCGGTCAATCCGGATGCGCGGGCGTGCTGGATCGCCGGCTTCTCCTTCGGCGCGTGGATCGGCATGCAGCTGCTCATGCGCCGCCCGGAGGTGGAGGGCTTCATCTCCATCGCCGCGCCGGCGAACCTCTACGACTTCTCCTTCCTCGCCCCCTGCCCGTCCTCCGGCCTGTTCGTCCATGGCGACAAGGATGCGGTGGTGCCCACCTCCGCGGTGCAGACGCTGGTGGAGAAGCTGAAGACGCAGAAGGGCATCGTCATCGAGCAGCAGGTGGTGCCCGGCGCCAACCACTTCTTCGACGGCAAGACCGAGGACCTCATGGGCGTGGTCGGCACCTATCTCGACAAGCGCCTGCCCGGCACCCGCAAGGACAGCAAGGACAGCGCCGCCTGAGGGCGATGCTTATCGCTGTCCCGACTTTCATGAACGGCCGGTCCTGGGGACCGGCCGTTTTTGCTAAAAGACGTGCTCTAGACCCGGACCTCCGGCTGCTCCTCCGTGGCCGCATCCAGGACCCGTTCCTCGCTCATGTAGCGATCGAACTTCAGCTGGCTTAGCCGTGCCCGCACCGCCAGCGCGAACGCCCCGCCCCCGAGCGCGGCCAGCACCAACAGGTCCCAGCCGAAGGGGATGAGACCCGTGCCCCCAAAGCTGCCGAGGAACGACACCAGCCCGAGACCGCCAAGGTAGGGCGCGAGCCACACCGCTTCCGCAAGGTCCAGGCTGCCGGCGGCGCGATGGCGGGCATGGAACAGGAACAGCACCAGCCCCGCCAGCAGGCACAGGCCCAGGCGCCACACGGTGGGCCATCCGCTCCAGTAGATGATGTAGGTGGCGATGATGAAGGCCACCGGCGCCACCAGCTTCACCGCCGGCACCCGCAACGGCCGCGTCGCATCGGGCAATAGCTGGCGCAGGGCCACCACCGCCACCGGCCCTACCACGAAGGAGAGGATGACGGCGGAGGAATTCAGCTGCACCACCTCGCTGAACGGCAGCAGCACGAAAGCGGCAAGCGAGAACACGAGGTTCAGCAGCAGCGCGGCCACCGGCACGCCGCGCGCCGAAAGCGCAGCGAAGCGCTCGGGAAAGAAGCCGTTCTCCGCCAGCGCGAAGGCAAGGCGGGCATTGGAGCCCACCGAAACGAGGCCGCCGGCGAACGGCCCCACCACCGCCCCGAAATTCAGAAGGCTCACCAGCCACAGCATCCCCAGCGCCGCGGCGAGCGCCCCCAGGGGCCCGAAATCCCCCGGCAGCGCCAGCGCGCCCCAGCCGTGGGCGAGGTCCGCCGGCAACAGCGCGCCGGTGAAGGCGAACTGGATACCGCCGTAGACCACGAAGGCAATGGCCAGCGCCAGCACGAGGGCGATGGGAATGGTGACGCCGGGGTTCTTCACCTCCCCCGCCATGTCGATGGCATGGCGAAAGCCGATGAAGGAAAAGGCGATGCCCCCGGACGACACCGCCGCCAGCACGCCGGCAACGCCGAACGGCGCGAACCCGCCGCTCCCTTGCGTGAAGTTGGCCGGCTCGAACCGCGCCGCCAGCAGCGCCACGATGACGACGAGGGGAATGGCGATCTTCAGCCAGGTGATGGCGGTGTTCACGCGGGTGAAGAAGCGCACGCCGAAGGCATTGATGACGGTGAAGCAGACCATCATCAGCCCCGCCACGGCCACCCCCGCCCACGACAGGGTGCCGCTGCCCGGAGCGGTATAAAGCCAGCTCAGGTGCGGGCCGAGGTAGCGCAGCATGGCCTCCACCTCGATGGGGGCGGTGGTGTTGTAGCCCACCCAGGCGCTCCACCCCATGGCCATGGCCACCACATTGCCGTGGCTGAACTGGGGAACGCGCGCAATGCCGCCGGCCACCGGCAGCATGGCCGAGATTTCCGCGAACGTAAGGGCAAACAGCAGCATGGCAGCGCCGCCGATGACCCACGCGATCAAAGCGGCGGGGCCCGCGTGCTGGGCGGCCAGCAGCGGGGCGAACAGCCAGCCGGAACCGATGATGCCGCTCACGGCCACGAAGGTGAGGCCGATCAGCCCGATCTCGCGCTTCAGCTTGCCCATCGATCCCCCCGCCTCGACCGGATGTGACGCCCCGGTTTTGCGGAAGACTAAGCTGAACCGCTGCCGCATGCACCTTGTCGCGACGGGAGTCCCTCAGGATTTCGCGGCCTTGGCGTCGGTGGCGGAAGACCGCGCTGGTTGTCTCAACCCCAGCGCGTCCGCCACAGGCTCACGGCTGGAACAGCACCCCGCCGGTCATGGGCTCCGGCGCCCCCGTGGTGGTGGGATAGGTCAGCGGCAGCCCCCGCAGCGCCCGGGCGGCGATATAGCCGAAGGCGTGGGCTTCCAGTGCGTCGGCGGACCAGCCCACCGCATCCGCCGTGCGCACGTCTGCGCCCAGCCGCGCGGCCAGCATGGCCAGAAGCGTCGGGTTGCGCGCGCCGCCGCCGGCGACGATCCAGCTTACGGGCGGGCGTGCCAGCAGCGGAATCAGCGCCGCGACAGTCTCCGCCGTGAGGGCGGTGAGGGTCGCCGCGCCATCCTCCAGCCCCATGCCGGCCAGGCCCATGCGCTCGCCCACGAACAGGCGGAAATCGTTGCGGTCCAGCGATTTGGGCGGCGGCTGGCGGAAGAAGGGATGCTCCAGCACCTCGGCGATGCGCCCCTCGTCCACGGTGCCGCGCGCCGCCGTGCGGCCGTCGGCGTCGAAGGGCACCTTGGTGCGGGCGAACAGGAAATCGTCGATCAGCGCATTGCCCGGCCCGGTGTCGCAGGCGACGGGCGGGGCATCGCCGTCGATGACGGTGACATTCGCCACCCCGCCCACGTTGAGCACCGCCACCGGATGGGGCAGCGCGAGGCGCCGCACCAGCGCGCGGTGGAACACCGGCACCAGCGGCGCCCCCTGCCCGCCCGCCGCCACGTCGGCGGCGCGGAAATCCGCCATCACCGGCACGCCAAGGCTGTCGGCGAGACGCTGGCCAAGGCCGATCTGTACCGTGAGGCGGGCATCGGGCCGGTGAAACACGGTCTGGCCATGGAAGCCCACGAGGTCGATGTCGGACGGGGTGAGGCGCATCTGGTCGAGGAGCCGGCGCACCGCCTGCGCATGCAGGTCGGTGATGCGGATCTCGGCCTCGCGCAGCACGCCGGGCCGGTCGGTGCGAGCGTTGATGCCGCGCGCATCCTCCATGGCCTGAACCAGCAGCGCCCGAGTCGGCGCGTCATAGGGCAAGGTGAGCGCGGCTCCGAGCCACTGGACCTCCTCGCCGTCGGTGTCGATCACGGCGGCGTCGATGCCGTCCATGGACGTGCCGCTCATCAGGCCCACCACACGCATCCGCTCACCCCCAAAAACGCTCGCCCTGTGCAATCTTGCGCGGGACCTGATACACCACCGCTCCTTTCCGGCGCGTGAGCGCCCGCCTCAAGGCCGATCCAGAAGACCGATTCCAGCGATGACCTCCCAGACCTTCCGCTCCGATTTCCTGCGCACGCTCTCCGAGCGCGGCTACATCCACCAGTGCTCGGACCTTGAGCGCCTCGACGCCAAGGCCGCGGAAGGGCCGATCACCGCCTATATCGGCTTCGACGCCACCGCCTCCAGCCTCCATGCCGGGCACCTTCTGTCCATCATGATGCTGCGCACGCTCCAGCGCACCGGGCACAACCCCATCGCGCTCATGGGCGGCGGCACCACCAAGATCGGCGACCCGTCCGGCAAGGACGAGGCCCGCAAGATGCTGACCGACCAGCAGATTGACGACAACATCGCCTCCATCCGCAAGGTGTTCGCGCGCTTCCTCGATTTCGGGGCGGGCGCGAAGATGGAGAACAACGCGTCCTGGCTCGACGAGCTGAAATACATCCCGCTTTTGCGCGAGGTGGGGCCGCACTTCACCATCAACCGCATGCTCACCTTCGATTCGGTGAAGCTGCGGCTGGAGCGCGAGCAGCCGCTCACCTTCCTCGAATTCAACTACATGATCCTGCAAGCCTACGACTTCGTGGAGCTGAACGCCCGCCACGGCTGCATCCTGCAGATGGGCGGCTCGGACCAGTGGGGCAACATCGTCAACGGCATGGAGCTGGGCCGCCGCATGCGCGGCGCGGATCTCTTCGCCCTGACGACGCCGCTGCTCACCACCTCGTCCGGCGCGAAGATGGGCAAGACCGCCGGCGGCGCGGTGTGGCTCGATGCCGACCTGCTTTCCCCTTACGAATACTGGCAGTACTGGCGCAATGCCGGCGACGCCGACGTGGAGCGCTTCCTGAAGCTCTTCACCGAGGTGCCGCTGGACGAGATCGCCCGCCTCGCCGCCCTTCAGGGGCAGGAGATCAACCTCGCCAAGGAGGTGCTCGCCACCGAGGCCACCGCTTTGCTCCACGGCCGCGAGGCCGCCGAGAAGGCGAAGGAGACCTCCCGCGCCACCTTCGCCGACGGCGCTTTGGCGGTGGACCTGCCCACGGTGGAAGTGCCCCGCGCCACGCTGGAGGCGGGCCTTGGCGTCGCCAACGCCTTCGTGGAAGCCGGCCTCGTCGCCTCCACCAGCGAGGCGCGCCGCCAGATCAAGGGCGGCGGCCTGAAGGTGAACGATGCCGCCGTCACCGACGAGAAGGCTGTGATCGATCTGTCCGCGCTGACGCCGGAAGGCGTGGTGAAGCTGTCGCTGGGCAAGAAGAAGCACGTGCTGCTGAAGCCGGTGTGAGGGCGCGCGCCCCGGACGCATGCCCGGGCGCAATCTCGTCCCCTCTCCCGCCCGAACTCGGCTGGTGCCGCGTTCGGTTCCCAAGAGCCGAAGCCGGAAACATCCGATTTTGGAGCGGCGGGTGAGCGACTGGCAGGCGCTTCCCCACCCGTCTCCCCATCGTCGCCCTCCGGCTTGACCGGAGGGCCCATCCCGCCTCTTGTCCAAACCCCGCAGCCTTGTCCTAGCCGGGCCATGGGCCGTCCGGTCAAGCCGGACGGCGACGGTGCTCTCTCCTCTTGAGGCGCCGCTCACGCGCCCGCACCCTCCTTCGGCCACAAAGTCGCGGGATTGACGGGGCGCGGGCGCTCGGTTACGCGCCAGCCCTTCGCACAGCCCATATCGCCCCGCCAAACTTGCCCAAGAGAAACCCGCTCGCCCCATGGCCGACACCGCCCTGAACTCCGCGCCATCCAAGGCTGCGCCCCGCATCTCCTTCGTCTCGCTGGGCTGCCCCAAGGCGCTGGTGGACAGCGAGCGCATCGTCACGCGGCTGCGCGCGGAAGGCTATGAGCTGACCAAGACCCATCAGGGCGCCGACCTCGTGGTGGTGAACACCTGCGGCTTCCTCGACAGCGCCAAGGCCGAAAGCCTCAACGCCATCGGCGAGGCGCTGGCCGAGAACGGCAAGGTGGTGGTCACCGGCTGCATGGGCGCCGAGCCCGAGCAGATCCGCGAGGTACACCCGAGCGTCCTCGCCATCACCGGCCCGCAGCAATATGAGAGCGTGCTGGCCGCCGTGCACGAGGCGGTGCCGCCGGCCCACGATCCCTTCCTCGACCTCGTGCCCGCCGAGGGCGTGAAGCTCACGCCGCGCCACTACGCCTATCTCAAGATTTCCGAGGGCTGCTCCAACCGCTGCACCTTCTGCATCATCCCCAAGCTGCGCGGCGACCTGGTCTCGCGCCCGGCCGGGGATGTGCTGCGCGAGGCCGAGCGGCTGGTGAAGGCGGGCGTGAAGGAGCTGCTCGTCATCTCGCAGGACACCTCGGCCTATGGGGTGGACCTGCGCTATGCCACCAGCCCGTGGGGCGACAAGGAAGTCGCCGCCCGCTTCCTCGATCTCGCCGGCGCGCTGGGTGACCTCGGCGCGTGGGTGCGCCTGCACTATGTCTACCCCTACCCGCACGTGGATGCGGTGATGGAGCTGATGGCGGCGGGCAAGGTGCTGCCCTATCTGGACATCCCGTTCCAGCATGCCAGCCCCACCGTGCTAAAGCGCATGAAGCGCCCGGCCTCGCAGGAAAAGACACTGGCCCGCATCCAGGCGTGGCGCGCGGCGGTGCCGGACCTCACCCTGCGCTCCACCTTCATCGTCGGCTTCCCCGGCGAGACCGAGGCCGAGTTCGAGGAGCTGCTCGGCTTCCTCGAAGAGGCGGAGATCGACCGCGCCGGCTGCTTCAAGTTCGAGCCGGTGCGCGGGGCGGATGCCAACGCGCTGGAGGGTGCCGTGCCCGACGAGGTGAAGGCCGAGCGCTACGACCGCTTCATGCGCACCCAGCAGAAGGTGTCCGCCCGGCGCCTCAAGCGCAAGGTGGGCACCCGGCAGAGCGTGATCATCGATACGGTGACGGCCGACGGCGGCATCGGCCGCACCAAGGGCGACGCGCCGGAGATCGACGGCACCGTGAAGGTGTTTGCCCGCCGCCCCCTGCGCGTGGGCGAGATCGCCACCGTGAAGATCGAGGCGGCCGGCCCCTATGACCTCTCCGGCACCGCCGTCGGGTTCTGAGGGCCGACCCGATCGGAGCAAGGCCACCTGATCGGGAAACCTGCCCGGCGCCTGCCCCGCCCGCGACGGCCGTCACGGCGCGGGCGGTATGACCACGCCCCCTGAAAAGCCCTGGATCGTCCACTCGTAGGGCGCAGCGCTGGTGCGGAAATTGCCGAGGCGCGGCGCCCCAAGATCCAGAATGTCGACGATCACGACCGTCCACATCAACATCAGCACCACCACCAGCATGGGCTGGCTCTTGTCCCTGAGCCCGAGCTGGTAGCCGACCGAACCCGTGCTCAGCAGCGTCATAATGATCAAGAGCCAGAACAGCTGCGGCGGCAGCCTCGTCTCCATGGCGAGCCGCTCGGCGGCGCTCATGTCGAACGTGTCGTTGATCGCTGCCATCAGCGAGGCCGACACCGGATCGGGCTGCTCGCGGATGATGGCCGCCAGATGCCCCCATATGGCTGATTGCAGCACGCCGGTCTTCTGGTTCAGCGCATCGATCCGGGCCATGTCGATGCCGGCCGTCACGAAATCCGAGCGAACCCTGGTGTATTGCTCCAGCAGGGTCGCGATCGCCTCGGCGCGGGGCGTTCCCACCGCCTTGGCCCGCAGCCAGGCGGTGCCGATGGCGTTGGCCTCGGCGAGCGTTCCCGTGCGGCGTTCGCTGAACCTTGCGTTGGCGAAGGACAGGGTCAGCGCCAGAACAAAGGCCATCAGGGCCAGCATGCCGCCGACGACCACGCCCACGCCCTCCATCTGCACCGTCGCCCGGGCCTTGGCCCGCCGCCCCATCCAGACGCCGATCCTGTGGGCGACGAGTTGGACCGCGAGCAACAGCAGCCCGAAAGCGGCCATGCTCTGCTCGGCTATTGCAGCAAGAAATGCCATCGGCCTGGCCCCCTCGCCTTCCGCTCCCGGTAACGCCATGGCGGTGCTGTCGGGATTGGCCTACTGACCAGGCCGGTTGTCAATTGGGATCAGCGGGCAGGTCCTCCCGCGACGCGCCTCGGCGCCACCTCACGCCGGCTCGCGGGCCATCCCGGCCACCACCACGTCGAGCCGGTCGGCGGCCTCGGTGATCTCCGCCGCCGTCACGTCGAGGGGCGGCAGGAAAGCCAGCACCTCGCCCATGGCGCGTAACCTCGCGCCCCGCTGTTCCAGCTGTTCCGCAAGCGCCTCGGCCGGGCCGGTGCAGACGAGGCCTTGCATCAGGCCCGTGCCCACGAGGTTGCTGAATAGGTCCGCCCGCCGGTAGCGCAGGGTCGCGAGGCGGTCTTCCAGCTGCCAGCCCAACGCCTGAAACCTCCCCTCGAAACCGGGGGCAAAGGCCGTTTCCAGAATGCCGGCGGCCGCGGCCAGCGCATCCTGCGGCGCCACCGGCAGGGTACCGGGAAGGCCCCGCGCCCATTTGGCGGTGAGCACCAAGGCGGCCAGCGGCAGGCCGGCGCCCTCCCCCACCAGCATCAGGTCCGGCGTCACGCCGGTCCATTCATGGGCGAAGGCCATGCCGGTGCGCCCCAGGCCCGCGTCGGTCTCATCGAAGATCAGGGCGAGGCCGTATTCGTCCGCCGCCTCGCGCAGCTCGGCGAGGAAAGAGCCGGGCAGCATCTCGATGCCCGCCGCAAGCCGCACCGGGGCGACGAACAGGCCGCCCGTCTTCGGCCCGATGGCGGCGCGCACCGCGCCGATCTCATCAGGCATGCGGCTGACCTCCGCATCGCCGGCAAATTCCGGCGGCAGCGGCGCATCCCCGGCGCAGACCAGCAGTTCCCGCCGCTTGGGCCGTCCGGCGATGCGATGCTGGGCGCGGATGGCATCTAGGATCACGCGCCGGACGGTGGCGGCCGACGGCAGCAGCACCGCCCTGTCGCCGAAGGAGTGGGCGACGAGGAGGTCCGCGAGGGCGGCGGGGTCCGGGGCGGGCGCGGTTTCCGAAGGCTCCTGCGCCTGCTCGGCTTTCGCGATGAGACAGGCGCCGGAAAAATCGAGGGGCGCGAGGCATGTCTCGCCGCTCGTCTCGCCGCTTTCCCCGGGCGGCTCCGGCGCAGGTTCGGACATGGCACCTCCGGCGCCGACAAAAGCCGGCGGCCAAGCAACAAACACATGGGGCAACACACAGGGCCGGCACAGGCCGGCGGCAATCGCATCAGCGTGCGCCTGCAAGGGCGCGGCCTCAACCGGTCACAGCACCGCAGGGCGCGCGCGCCACGCTTGCCGGCCGCCCCTCCTCTCCCCTCGCGGGAGAGGAGCCGGGGGTGAGGGGGCACCCGCCGCGCGGATGCCACTGGTTCTCAGCGTGCGCCTCCCGCCAGGGGTGATGGCACCCCGCTCAATCGTACTTCAGGTAAGAGAAGCGCAAATCGTGCTGGGGCGTGCCTTCCAGCGGCCCGTCGGCCTGAAGGCCCGGCTGCCACGTCACCATTTCCTCGATCTTCTGCGCCAGGGCGAAGTCGCGCACGGTGATGCCCTTGGCGTCGTGGGACATGAGGCGCACCTCCACCCAGGCGTAGGAGGCGGTGAGGTCGGGATGGTGCCAGGCCGCCTCGGCGAGGTGGCCCACGGCGTTGATCACCATCAGCGTGCCCTTCCAGCTGTTGGTGCGATAGTTGCGGCGGATCCAGCCGTCCTCATAGCGCCAGTGGGGAAGGTCGGCCTTCAGCCGGGCCTCGATCTCCTCGGGGCCGAAGGTGTGCTTGCGGTCGATGGTCATGGGCCGTCTCCTCGATGCGGTTCCGGCCGGGCCGGTTCACCGAACTGATCTATCTCGTTTGTTTGTCGCATTTTCTGCGCGCGCAACGGTATCCACCGGCGTGACATGGTCCGGGCACGGAAAGAAACCGTACGCAGGATTGATCTGCCACAGGGCGCGGCGCGCCGGCCGATGCTGTATATCCAGCCTGCCGCCGGGCGCTCATATGCCCCGCAGGCCGCAGCCGATGGGAACATCATGTCCACCACCCTCGCTTTCCTCGTCAATGCGCTCATCGTGATCGCCACGGTCGCCGCCATGGAAGGGGTGGCCTGGGCCGCGCACAAATATGTCATGCACGGCTTCGGCTGGGGCTGGCACAAGTCGCACCATGAGCCGCGCGAGGGCGTGTTCGAACGCAACGACCTTTATGCGCTGCTGTTCGCCGGCATCGCCATCGCCCTCATCTACGCGTTCCGCAATGGCGGCGCGCTGCTGTGGGTGGGCGTGGGGATGACGGTCTACGGCTTCCTCTATTTCTTCGTGCACGACGGCATCACCCACCAGCGCTGGCCGTTCCGCTACGTGCCGCGCAACGGCTACCTGAAGCGCTTGGTGCAGGCCCACCGGCTGCACCATGCGGTGGATGGCAAAGAGGGCTGCGTCTCCTTCGGCTTCATCTATGCCCCGCCGCCGGCCGACCTGAAGGCGAAGCTGAAGAAGCTCCACGGCGGCAGCCTGAAGCACAACGAGGCGGCGGAGTAGGCGGGATCGCCCTCGCCCGTTCCCGGCACCACACCCCGGAAACGAAAAGAGGCGGCCGAAGCCGCCTCTTTCTTTTATCGGGTGCCGGTGCGGCGCTCAGGCCTTCACCAGCGGCAGCTTGGGCACCGGGCTGCCGCGGCCAGGGCCGCCCGCGGGACCGCCGGACTTGGGACCCTTCGGCCCGCTCTTGGGACCCTTGGAGCCGGGCCGGGAGGCCTTCGCCTTGGCCGCCGGCTTGCGGCGCTTGGCCGGTTCCGGGGCGATCTTGTCCGGCTTGGGGGTGACGGGGCCTTCGGGGAACTCGAAGCCGAGCTTCGAGTCCGTGCCTTCGCCCTCCACCACCACGCGGACATGGCCGCCATTCTTCAGCGCGCCGAACAGGACGAGGTCGGCGAGCGGGGTCTTGATGTGCTCCTGGATGACGCGGGCCATGGGCCGCGCCCCCATCTGCTCGTCGTAGCCGCGATCCACCAGCCACGTCCCGGCCTCGTCGGACAGCTCGATGGTGACGTTGCGGTCCGCCAGCTGGGCCTCCAGCTGGAGCACGAACTTCTCCACCACCTGGGTGATGACCTCGGGCGGCAGGTGGCCGAACGGGATCACCGCATCGAGACGGTTGCGGAACTCCGGCGCGAAGGTCCGGTTGATGGCCTCCGAATCGTCGCCCTCGCGCTTGGTGCGGGTGAAGCCGTAGGCGGGCTTCGCCAGGTCCGCCGCGCCGGCGTTGGTGGTCATGATGAGGATCACATTGCGGAAGTCGATCTGCTTGCCGTTGTGGTCGGTCAGCTTCCCGTGGTCCATCACCTGCAGCAGGATGTTGAAGAGGTCCGGATGGGCCTTCTCGATCTCGTCCAGCAGCAGCACGCAGTGCGGGTTCTGGTCCACCCCGTCGGTGAGCAGGCCGCCCTGGTCGAAGCCCACATAGCCGGGAGGCGCGCCGATGAGGCGGCTGACCGTGTGGCGCTCCATGTACTCCGACATGTCGAAGCGCAGCAGCTGCACGCCCAGCACGGAGGCGAGCTGCTTGGCCACTTCCGTCTTGCCGACGCCGGTGGGGCCGGAGAACAGGTAGGAGCCGATGGGCTTCTCCGGCTCCCGAAGGCCCGCGCGGGCCAGCTTGATGGAGGCGGCAAGCGCGTCGATGGCCTTGTCCTGCCCGTAGACCACGCGCTTGAGGGTGGTGCGCAGGGTGGCCAGCACCTCGGCATCGTCCTTCGAGATGGTCTTGGGTGGGATCCGCGCCATGGTGGCGATGGTGGCCTCGATCTCCTTCAGGCCGATGGTCTTCTTGCGCTTGGCCTCAGGCAGCAGCATCTGCGCCGCACCCGACTCGTCGATCACGTCGATCGCCTTGTCCGGCAGCTTGCGGTCGTGGATGTAGCGGGCCGACAGCTCCACCGCCGCCTTGATGGCTTCGTTGGTGTAGCGCAGCTTGTGGTAGTCCTCGAAGCAGGGCTTGAGGCCCTTGAGGATCTCGATGGCATCGGCGACGGACGGCTCGGCCACGTCGATCTTCTGAAACCGGCGCACCAGGGCCCGATCCTTCTCGAAATACTGACGGTATTCCTTGTAGGTGGTCGAGCCCATGCAGCGCAGGCTGCCGGAGGCCAGCGCCGGCTTCAGCAGGTTGGAGGCGTCCATGGCCCCGCCCGAGGTCGCACCGGCGCCGATGACCGTGTGGATCTCGTCGATGAACATGATCGCGTTGGGGTAGGCCTCGATCTCCTTCACCACCTGCTTGAGGCGCTCCTCGAAGTCGCCGCGATAGCGGGTGCCGGCGAGCAGCGCGCCCATGTCGAGGGCGAACACGGTGGCGGTGGCCAGCACCTCCGGCACGTCACCGTCGTTGATGCGCTTGGCGAGGCCCTCGGCGATGGCGGTCTTGCCCACGCCCGGGTCGCCCACGAACAGCGGGTTGTTCTTCTGCCGGCGGCACAGCACCTGGATGGTGCGGGTGATCTCCGGATCGCGGCCGATGAGGGGATCGATCTTGCCCTCGTGCGCCTTCTTGTTGAGGTTGACGCAATAGGCGTCGAGCGCGTCGGCCTTCTTCTTGGTGTCGTCGCCGGACTTGGTCTCGGTCTCCTCCTCGGCGCCGCGCACGGGGCGGCTCTCGGACATGCCGGAGCGCTTGGCGATGCCGTGGGAGATGTAGTTGACCGCGTCGTACCGCGTCATGTCCTGCTCCTGCAGGAAATAGGCGGCGTGGCTCTCGCGCTCGGCGAAGATGGCGACGAGCACGTTGGCCCCGGTCACCTCTTCCCGGCCCGAGGACTGCACATGGATCACCGCGCGCTGGATGACGCGCTGGAAGCCGGCGGTGGGCTTGGAATCATCGGACCCGGACTGGACGAGATTCTCCAGCTCCGTATCCACGTATTCGATGAGATTGCGACGGAGCTTCTCCATGTCGACGTTGCAGGCCCGCATGACGGCGGCGGCGTCCTGATCGTCCACCAGGGAGAGAAGCAGATGCTCGAGGGTCGCGTATTCGTGGTGGCGTTCGTTGGCGAGGGCCAGAGCGCGATGGAGCGACTGTTCGAGGCTGCGTGAGAATGTAGGCATCGACACCTCTTCCGCGCATCGCTCCCGGCCCTTGGAAACCCCGCCAGCTTGGGGAGCGCGTGCACCATTCACACAAACTTCGTACCGGATGCCGCAGTGCGCAAGCCCCTCCTGCGATGGAAAAACGCTTCCCTTAGCCTGTCGCCCATGGCGAGCACAAGACAGCGCCTCGCATTCCGGGCCTCAGCGGCCCGAAATTCGTTCATCACGATTTTTCGCGAAGGGCGTGAGCCGGCTTATTTCTTTTCCATCACGCACTGGAGCGGATGCTGGTGCTTGCGGGCGAAATCCATCACCTGCGTCACCTTGGTCTCGGCGACCTCATAGGTGAAAACGCCGCACTCCCCCACGCCGTGATTGTGCACGTGGAGCATGATCGTGTTGGCCTGGTCACGGTCCTTGTTGAAGAACCGTTCCAGCACATGCACCACGAACTCCATGGGCGTGTAGTCGTCGTTCAGCAGCAGCACCCGGTAGAGCGAAGGCCGCTTGGTCTGCGGCTTGGTGCGGGAAATGACCGCCGTGCCGGGACCATCGCCGCCCCTGCGGGGTGGCGTGTCGGGGCCGGCCAGGGCCGGCGCCTGAAAAGTGGAAATGGAAATATGCATCATGTCCGTCGCGCCCTGTTCCGCTGCTCCGGCCGTCGCACGGAGTTTGGCGCAGCTCCCTGAATGAGGAGAATAATAGGAAGAGCGACGCGTCTTCGCCAGTGCCGCGGCGGAATCCGGGACCGCACAGTGCCGCATCCGCGCCGGGCGCGGCGGCACGACGGGTCCATGCGGGCCGCCAGAACGACTAAGGCCCGGCGCTGGGCCGGGCCTTGTGACGCAACGCTTCTTTACGCAACTTACGCAACCGAACGCATACGCAGAACTTGTTACGCACTTACGCCTGACGCACTTACGCGTGGCTCCCGAGGGAGCCGGCACGCCGGAGGGATGCGAGAACAGCCGCCTCCGGCGCGATGCCCGTTACGGGCGAAATGCCAGCCTCAGCCGGGGAACTTGAAGCCGGTCTTGCCGAGGGTCGACTCGAAGGGCTTGTAGGTCTCCTTCGCCAGCTCGGTGTAGAGCTCGCCGAGCTTGGTGGCCTGGGCCACGGCGCCCTCATAGGCCGACTTCAGGTAGGTCTGCTGGATCTCGATGGCCTGCTCAACGGTCTTGGCGCCGAGCAGCTTCTCGAGGGCAGCGGTGCCCTGCTCGAAGGAAGACTTGGTGTAGTCGGCGATTTCCACCGCGATCGCCTGGGCGCTCTTGGAAAGCGTGCCGAAGCTCTTGAGGGCGGATTCGATGTTGTCCTTGCTGATCTTCTGCAGCTCTTCAGCGGTCTGAACCATTGGGAGTCCCCTTTTTGCCGGCAAATCGGCCGGCCCCGCGCAGAGTGGTTATTGCCTCCGCTCAGTTGTAAATATTATGCACTGCAGCACGCTCGTCAAGCGATTTTTGTGCAGCGCACAATATGGCAGCGCTGCCAGGTTTACGCCTTGGTAACTCCGCGTTTTTAGGCTCTGCACTTGGTCGCTTCCTCCAACCCTCGGTGCGACGCACAAGCCTTACACAAGGCTCCGGGTCACAACGGGCGCGGGAACTGGATCAGGTTTGCGACCAACGACACGGGACAAAAGTGCATGCGCATATCGTCGGCCGGCCTCTCCATGACCTCGAAAGCCCTTGCTTTCGCGGTGCTTGCGGCATTTTCACTGACCGCGACCGTGGCCGACGCAAAGCCGCGCAAGAAGGCCCATGTGGAACGCTCGAAGGAGCGCTCCAAGACCCGAACCGCACAGCGCGCGACCCAGCCCGCATCCGCCCAGGACAGCGAGGATGCCAGCCGCTGGCGCTATGGCTCCTCCGCCATCATCGTGGACGCGAATACCGGCAAGGTACTCTATGAGGACAATCCGGACGCCCTGCGACATCCTGCCTCAGTCACCAAGATCATGACCCTTTACCTCCTGTTCGAGCAGCTGGAGGCAGGCAACCTGAAGCTGGACAGCGATCTTCAGGTTTCGGCCAAGGCGGCCTCGCAGCAGCCCTCCAAGCTCGGGGTCAAGCCCGGCTCCTCCATCGAGGTGGAAGACGCCATCAAGGCGCTGGTGACGCGCTCGGCCAACGACGTGGCGGTGGTGATCGCGGAAAACCTCGGCGGCTCGGAATCCGAGTTCGCGGAGATGATGACCCGCAAGGCCCGCGCCCTGGGCATGAGCCGCACCGTGTTCCGCAACGCCTCCGGCCTGCCCAACCCCAACCAGGTGACCACGGCGCGCGACCTGTCCGTGCTCGGCCGCGCGATCCAGGACAAGTTTCCCAAGCAATACAAGTACTTCTCCACCCGCACCTTCTATTATCGCGGGCAGGCCATCGGCAATCACAACCGCCTGCTCGGCCGGGTGGAGGGCGTGGACGGCATCAAGACCGGCTATACCCAGGCCTCCGGCTTCAACCTCGTCACCTCGGTCAAGCGCGACGGGCGCTTCCTGGTGGGCGTGGTGCTGGGCGGCTCCAGCGCCGGTTCGCGCGATGCGCGCATGACCAATCTCATCAGCCAGAACCTCAACGTCGCTTATGCCGGCGGGCGCACCGCGCCCAAGGTCACCGAGGTGGCCGAGGCCGCCATTCCCGTCACCCGCTCGTTTGCCGCGCCCATGCCGGTGGTGGCCCAGCGCGACGAGGACACCCCTCACGCCGTCGCTCCGCTGCCCAAGCCGGCCGCCGTGCAGATCGCCGCCGCCGAGCCGGCGACCACCGCCTCCATTCCCCCGGCCAGCCGCCAGGGCCAGAACCAGCAGGCCGCCGCCCAGCCGGTGAAGCCCGGCTCCGCCGAGCCCATCCGCCCGGTGGCGGTGAAGACTGTGGCGGTGCAGCGTCCGGTCCAGGCCGCGGCCACCACCACCACCGCCGCCCCCTCCCCGGCGAGCTTCTCTGCTCCCGCCGGCGTGCTCGGCTATCTCGGCCCCTCCGGTGGCACCCTCTCTCCCGCTGCCTCGGCGGTGCAGGCCGTGGCCCAGGGCCACGCGCGGCAAGCTCCGGCGCAGACCACTCCGGCCCAGACGGCCCCGGTTCAGACCGCGTCGCTCCAGCCCGCAACCGCCCCGCAGGCCGCAGCGCCGGCCGGCAAGGACACCTCGCGCCTCGCCTCGGCTGTGGCCAGCGGCGCCTCCGAGCAGGCCCTGCGCGCCGCCCGCATCGCCGCCATGGAACCCGACGACGCCTATGCCCAGGCCATGAAGGCCACCCAGCGCACCCAGAGCGCGCCCCAGCCGGCAGCCGCCGCCCCGGCCCGGCCGGTGCGCACCGCCTCCCTCGGCCCGGTGGCCGCCCCCGAGCCGGCGGCCAATTCTGCCACGGCCAAATCCGCTCCGGCCAAGTCCCCGGTGCCGGCCTCCGCCCATTCCGGCTGGCAGATCCAGATCGGCGCCTTCGGCGGCGAGCGCGAGGCCAAGGCCAAGCTCGATGCCGCCAAGGCCCGCGCCAAGTCGGTCCTCGGCAGCGCCGATCCCTATACGGAGAAGGTGACCAAGGGTTCGTCCGAACTCTACCGCGCCCGCTTTGCCGGGCTGGACGAAAAGGGCGCCCGCGAAGCCTGCCGTTTACTCAAGCGTAATGACTTCGACTGTATGACGTTCAAGAATTGAAGTCATGCACGGGACTCAGCCATGCTTGCGCAAGATCACGTCCTTGGCGCGATTTATCCTCGCCGCGAGATAGCTGGATCCACCCAGGTCGGGGTGGAGCTTCTTCATGAGGGCGCGGTGCGCCGCGCGGACGGCCTCAGCCTCCGCACCCGGCTGAAGGCCAAGGATCTCATAGGCTTCCTCTTCGGTCATCGCGTCGCTGCCCGCGCGGACGCGCTCACCCGCGCCCATATTCCCGCCACCCGCATCCGCCTGTGCGTGCTCACGCCAGGCGGGCGCCCGGCGGTCGAGATAAGCTTCGAGTAGCGCCAGCGACTGCGCATCGCAGATGCGGCGCAGGGCGAGCAGGGCCGGCACGTCCAGCGCATCAAGCGTGGTGCCGGCATTGGGGCCTGAAACGACGACGCCCTTCATCTCGCCGCTGGCAAGGTCCAGCTCCATCTCCAGCAGCTGGGTGCGCACCTTCGAGACCTGCGGCGCGCCCCGCTTGCGGAACAGGCTGCCGAGATAGCCGCCCACCCCCTGCGGATCGAGCCGGCCCAGCAGGCCGATGCCCACCGCCGCCAGCGGGATCGCCGCCCCGAATCGCCCAGTCGCCAGCGCCCCCGCCGCCCCCAGCAAGGCGGCGTAGGCCAGCGAGCGCATGAGGATGGCCATCAGCACCTTGGGGTCGGCCTTGGTCCAGATCTTGAGGCCGTAGAGGCCGATGATCAGCAACAGGGCACCGGCAATCAGGCTGATCACGAAAACCACCTCACAGGTCGAGCGGGTTCAAGGCTTGGGCGCATGCATCCGCCTCAGCGGCCGAGCGCGGCGATGAGCAGGCGCGCCCCCGCATCGCGCCGGTTGGCAAGTGCAAGGCGCCCGCCCGCCGCATAGGCCGCCACCGCCGACAGAAGCTGGCGCAACTCATCAGGGGCGTGCGCATCGAACCGGCAATAGGCGCCGGAGGTCACATCCGCCAGGGTGCGGAACACCTCCTCCACCCGGCTGTCGCGCCCCTCCTGGAACATGAACAGCCGCACCCCGCGCAGCGCCAGCTGACCCGCCGCCTCGATGAGCCGGGCGGCGTCCTCCTCCATGGCGTCGCCGACGAACACCGCCGCCTTGAGGCCGGAACGCTCCGCCTCCCGCGACAGGTGGGCGAGCACGCGATGGATCTGGGTGAGCCCGCCCTGGCAGGCGATGCGACGCATGAGGGCGCCGAGCGTTGCCGCATCGGTCACGAAGGGCGAGGCCCGGCATTCCCCCTGCCCCCGGTAATAGACGATCTGCATGTCGAGCCCGCCATGGGCGGCGGCGGAGGCGAACATGTCGGCCTGGATGTCGCAGGCGAGCGTCCAGGTGGGCTGGCGCGAGCCGGTGGCATCGAGGGCGAAGGCGAGGCGCCCGCGCCCGTCCGCCGGCCGCGCCGGAGGCATGGCCCGCGCGGCGGCCAGGAAACGCGCCACGTCGTCGGCGCCGGAAACCACCGGGGATGCCGTGTCTCGCGCCGTATCCCGCGCCTTGGGCAGGCGCGCGCTCTTGTCGTCGGTTTTCGCCATGGGGGCCTCTTGGTCCACACATAAGCCGGCCCGCCCGCCGAACCAAGGGGCGGGGGCGCCGCGCCGGGAAACGCGCAAGGAAACGCCAACTCAGCAGTTGATGACGGGACGGCGACACCCTATCTCCTCCCGGCGCTGCCATCCGGCGGCCGGGGCCGTGGGGCAGGATCTGCCTGAACGAGTGCTCCGGCGGGCGGCAGGAGAGGGTTTGAGACCATGGCGACATTGCCGAAGGTGGTGGGGCGCGTTCGCGACCTCAGGGCGCGGGTGGCGGAATTCCGCGCTGAGGGCGCGCGGGTGGCGCTGGTGCCCACCATGGGCGCGCTGCACGCCGGCCATGTGGCGCTGGCGGAAAAGGCGCGCGAACTGGCGCAGCGCACCGTGGTGTCCATCTTCGTGAACCCAACCCAGTTCGCCCCGCACGAGGACTTCTCGCAATACCCGCGCGCGCTGGAGGCTGACCTCTACAAGCTGGCGGACGTGGGCGTGGACCTCGTCTACGCGCCGACGCCAACCGAGATGTACCCGTCCGGCTTCGTTACCCGCATTGCGGTCGGCGGCCCCTCGGAAGGGCTGGAGACGGACTTCCGCCCGCATTTCTTCGGCGGCGTCGCCACCGTGGTGGGCAAGCTCTTTATCCAGTGCGCGCCGGACTACGCCATGTTCGGCGAGAAGGACTACCAGCAGCTCAAGGTGGTGACCCGCCTGTCGCGGGACCTGGACCTGGGGGTCGAGGTGGTGGGCCTGCCCACCATCCGCGAGGAAGACGGCCTCGCCCTGTCCTCCCGCAACGCCTATCTGGACGAGGAGCAGCGCACCATCGCGCCGGTGATCTACACCGCCCTCACCCGCGCCGCCGAGGCGATCCGTACCGGCACTGCGCCGCAGGCGGCGGTCGGTGTCGCGCGCGGCATGATCGAGGCGCTGGGCCTGAAGGTGGACTATGTGGCCGCCCGCAACGCCGACACCCTCGCGCCCCTGAAGGAGGGGCCGGAGGCCGGTCCCGAGCCCATCCGCCTGCTGGCGGCGGCGTGGCTCGGCGAGACCCGGCTCATCGACAATATCCCGGTCTGAGGACGCCCTGGAGCGTTTTCCGCTCGCCCTGGCTCACGGCAATCGCTCCAGACTCTTGTATTATCGCGTTTTCCTCACGCGAACCGGTGTCCACTTCGCTCGAGAACGCTCTAGCCGGCGCTGCAATAGCTTATGGTCAGGGCGAGCACCACGAGGACCAGGCCCACGGTCAGCACGGTCAGGATGCGCCCCGAGATGACGCCCTGGCGGGCCTGGACCCCGCTCTTCACCGGCGCGCCGTCCGGCGTGTGCGCGTCGGGATCGCGAAATCCGCGCTCCTCCTCGGTTCCGGTGGGGTTCTGCATGACGCCCTCCTTGCGGCCCAGCCTCCGCCAGAGAAGAACGCCCGGCCCGCGCGGCGGTTTCACCTACAGCAACAGATAGGCTTCCGGTACCGGCGCCGCCGGCAGATCGCCCTCGCCCATGCCTTCCCTCAGGATGATCTCGATGCCGGTAGCCAGCGCCGCGATGGGCAGGTCGTTGGGCAGCGTGCCGAAGGGTTCCTCCAGCTCGCTGCCCAGGGCATCCAGGCCGAAGAAGGTATAGGCCACCAATGCCGCCGCCAGCGGCGTGCCCCAGCCCAGCACGTCGGCGAAGCCGAACGGCAGCAGGAAGCAGAACAGGTACGCCGTGCGGTGGAGCAGCAGGGTGTAGCCGAAGGGCACCGGCGTGGTCTTGATGCGCTCGCAGGTGGTGAGCGCCTCAGTCGTGCGGCTGAGCACCCCGTCGAGCATGACGAACTCGTTGTCGGAGAGGTGGCCCGCCTGCCGCAGCGTTGCCAGCACGGCGCCCATCTCGCGCAGGATGCGATCGGGCAGAAACCGGTCCGACACGCCCGGCGGCGTGTGCGACAGGCCCGCCGGCAGGACGCGCAAAAGGTCGGCCGTCGCGGCCCCCTCGCGCAGATGCACGACCAGGGCGTGGGGGAAGGCGATGGCGAGATCCACCAGCCGCCGCCGGCCCGCCACCGCCTCAGGCCCGCGATGCTCCAGAATCAGGCTCTGGCGCAGTAGGTCCCGCGCCATGGCGATGAGCTGGCCCCAGGCCTTGCGGGCCTCCCACCAGCGGTCGTAGCAGGCGTTGTTGGAGAAGCCGAGAAACACCGACAGGGCGATGCCGAGCAGCGCGAACGGCGCCCCGTCGAAGCTCGGGATGCGGCCGGGATCGGTGCGATGGGCCAGCACAACGGCGCCCGACAGCGCCATCACCACCACCACCTGCGGGAAGATGCGCTGGAGCACCGATCCCCGCAGGATGAAGAACAGCCGGAGCAGTCCCGGTCGCGGCCGCACGATCATGGCTGGTGCACGCTCCCATCAGGTTGGCCGGCACTCTGAAGGATCAAGCGCTCCCTTGTCTTGCGAGATGTCGTCCCGGATGTCGCGATGGTGTCAGGCCGCCGCCCGCATCCTGGCGAAGGCCTGGTCGAGATCGGCCTTCAGGTCGGCCACGTCCTCGAGGCCGATGTGCAGGCGCACGCCGGGGCCTTCCACGTCCCATACGGTCGCCGTGCGATAGTCGCGGCAATCGAAGGGAATGGCGAGGCTCTCGTAGCCGCCCCACGAATAACCCATGCCGAACAGGGCCAGCGCATCGAAGAAGGCGGCGACGGCACGCTCCGGCACCTCGTTCAGGATCAGGCTGAACAGGCCGGTGGCGCCGGTGAAGTCGCGCTTCCAGATTTCGTAGCCGGGATCGGTGGGCAGGGCGGGATGCAGCACCCGCGACACCTCCGGCCGATCCTGCAGCCATTGCGCCATCTCCAGCCCCGAGCGCTGGTGCTGCGCCAGCCGCACCGCGAGGGTGCGCAGGCCGCGCGCGCCGAGCGCCGCGTCATCCGGGCTGATGGTGATGCCAAGGGTGCCGTGGGTGGCGATCACCTTCTTCCAGGCCGCTCCAACGGCGGAGATGGTGCCCAGGTTCAGGTCCGCATGGCCGCCGATGTACTTCGTGCCGGCCTGGATGGAAATGTCGACCCCGAAGGCATGGGGCTTGAAGAAGAGCGGCGT
This sequence comes from Xanthobacter oligotrophicus, assembly GCF_008364685.1. GTDB lineage: Bacteria > Pseudomonadota > Alphaproteobacteria > Rhizobiales > Xanthobacteraceae > Xanthobacter > Xanthobacter oligotrophicus. The sequence goes on along the minus strand of NZ_VTTL01000010.1, from coordinate 55,195 downwards.
CGCCCAGGTGTTGTCGATCAGCGTGGTGATGCCCCGCGCCCGTGCCACTGCCGTAATTGCAGGCACGTCCTGCATCTCGAAGCTCTGCGAGCCCGGCGATTCGAGGAAGATGGCACGGGTGTTGTCGCGGATGAGCTGCGCGATGCCGGCGCCCACCAGCGGATCGTAATAGGTGGTCTCCACCCCGAGGCGCTTGAGCACCTGGTCGCAGAAGGTGCGCGTGGGGCGATAGGCGGTGTCCACCATCAGCAGGTGGTCGCCGGCGCCGAGCACGGACAGCAGGGAAATGGAGCAGGCCGAAAGCCCGGACGGGGTGAGGGCGATTCCATCGCCGCCCTCCAGCGCCTTCAGCGCCGTCTCGAAGCTTTCGGTGGTGGGATTGCCCCGCCGGCCGTAGCTGTAGCGGCCGCGATGGTGGATGAGATCGTCATAGGTTGCCGAAAGAACGGTCGATCCGCGCACCACGGGCGTATTCACGAAACCATCGAAACGCTTGGGATCGCGGCCGGAGTGTACGACTTTCGTCGCAGGCCTCAGGCCGTTGCCGCTGCCTGTTCCATCATCGTGCCCATGCGACATGCAATTCTCCTGTGCCGATGGTCGGCTGGTGCATGGCCCCTACTATTGACCCGCCCGCGCCGAGGGGCTGTGATGGGCGGGATAGACGTCTTGTGTCGCCCCGTCGAGCCTGACCCGCCGCCCTGGCGGTTCGACCGGACGGCAGGGAGACGGAGGCGTCATCTCAGAGAAGGAACCTTCCGTGAAACGCATCCTCTTCGCAGCAGTTGGGCTTTTGTCTCTGGCCGGTGCCGTCAATGCCGCCACGCTCGACGAGGTCAAGGCGCGCGGCTCGGTCAACTGCGGCGTGTCGCAGGGCCTGCCGGGCTTCTCGAGCCCGAACGACAAGAACGAGTGGGGCGGCCTGGACGTGGACTTCTGCCGCGCCATCGCGGCGGCGATCTTCAACGATCCCGCGAAAGTGAAGTTCAGCCCGCTCTCCGCCAAGGACCGCTTCACGGCGCTGACCTCCGGCGCCATCGACGTTCTGTCGCGCAACACCACCTGGACCATGTCGCGCGACACCACGCTGGGGTTCAACTTCGCCGGCGTGATCTATTATGACGGCCAGGGCTTCCTCGTGCGCAAGGCGCTGGGCCTGAAGTCGGCGAAGGAGCTGCAGGGCGCCTCGATCTGCGTGCAGACCGGCACCTCCAACGAGCTCAACGTGTCCGACTTCTTTCGGGCCAACAACATGAAGAACGGCGAGGTGATCGCGTTCGGCACCATCGACGAGACGGTGAAGGCCTATGAATCGGGCCGCTGCGACGTGTTCACCGCCGACCGCTCCCAGCTCGCCGCCGTGCGCCTCAAGCTGACCAATGCCGCCGACCACGTGATCCTGCCCGAGACCATCTCCAAGGAGCCGCTCGGCCCGCTGGTGCGCCATGGCGACGACCAGTGGAGCGATCTGGTGCGGTGGGTCTATTTCGCCCTGCTCAACGCCGAGGAACTGGGCATCACCCAGAAGAACGTGGACGAGCAGGTCAACTCCCAGAACCCGGACGTGAAGCGCCTCTTGGGCACGGACGGCAAGTATGGCGAGGGCATCGGCCTCACCGCCGACTGGGCGGTGCGCATCATCAAGGCCACCGGCAATTACGGCGAGATCTACGACCGCAATGTCGGCCCCGCCACCCCGCTCGGCATCGAGCGCGGTCTCAACAACCTGTGGACGAAGGGCGGCATCCAGTACGGCATGCCCGTGCGCTGACGCAGCTCTGCCTGCACACTTAAGCTGAAGGTGGCGGACGCCTGGGGCGGCGCCCGCCACCACCAAAGATAAAGGGCTCAAAAGCCCGTACTTTCGGGGGTACCATGTCGGATGTTCGCCTTTCGGGGCCACCGGCGGCGTCGCGCCGTCGCTGGTCGTGGACGGATCCCAAGCTGCGCTCCTCGGTGATCCAGATCGTCCTGGCGCTCATCATGGTGTGGCTGGTCTGGTCCTTCTATGCCAATGCGCAGGCCAACCTCTCCCGCCTCGGCATCGCCTCCGGCTTCGGCTTCCTCGACAATCGCGCCGGCTTCGCCATCAGCCAGACGCTCATCCCCTACAACGAATCCATGAGCTACGGCCGCGCCTTCGTGGTGGGCCTGCTCAACACCCTGCTGGTGGCCTTCCTCGGCGTGGTGCTCGCCACCCTCATCGGCTTCGTGATGGGCGTCGCGCGCCTCTCGAAGAATGTGGTGATCAAGGCGCTGGCCTCCGCCTACGTGGAAATCACCCGCAACCTGCCGCCCCTGTTCCAGATCATGTTCTGGTATCTGGCGGTGCTCTCCACCCTGCCGGGGCCGCGGCAGAGCTGGGGCTTCGGCCTCCAGCCCCTGTTCGGCGCCATCGGCTCCGGGCTCTCGGGCATCGGGCTGGGCTTCCTCGGCACGCCCATATCGAACTTCGCGGCCAGCCTTTCGGCGCCGTCCGTGTTCGTGAACAATCGCGGCCTCGTGCTGCCGCGTCCGGTGTTCGAAGACGGCTCCATGGCCATCCTCTACGCCCTGATCGCGGCGGTGGTGGTGAGCTTTGTGCTCGGCCGGTGGGCCAAGAAGCGGCGCGAGGCCACGGGCAAGCCGTTCCCGTCGTTCTGGGCGGGGCTCGCCCTCCTCATCGCCCTGCCGCTGGCGGCCTCCTACGCCGTGGGCAATCCCGTCACCATCGAGACCCCCGAGCTGCGCGGCTTCAACTTCGTCGGCGGGCTCAAGGTCATCCCCGAATTCGTCGCGCTGCTGCTGGCTCTTGCCATCTACACCGGCGGCTTCATCGCCGAGATCGTGCGCTCGGGCATCCTCGCCGTCTCCAAGGGCCAGAGCGAGGCGGCGCACTCCCTCGGCCTCAGGAACGGGCCGACCCTACGCCTCGTCATCATCCCGCAGGCCATGCGGGTGATCGTGCCGCCGCTCACCAGCCAGTATCTCAACCTCACCAAGAACTCGTCTTTGGGCGTGGCGGTGGGCTATCCGGACCTGTTCGCCATCTTCGCCGGCACCACGCTGAACCAGACCGGACAGGCCATCGAGATCATCGCGGTGACCATGGCGGTCTACCTCACCATCTCCATCCTCACGTCGGCGATCATGGGCTGGTACAACAAGCGCGTCGCGCTGGTGGAGCGGTGAGATGAGCGACACCACCGTGCCCCTCTCCGCCCCGCGGGTCTCCCCCGCGCAGGCCTATGTCTCCCCGATCCTGCGCGAGCCGGAGCCCGCCCCCGTCGCCACCCGCGGCCCCGTGCTGTGGGTGCGCAAACACCTCGTCGGCTCGGTGCCGCAGGTGCTGTTGACCCTGTTCGGCATCTGGCTGGTCTATGTGACCGTGCCGCCGATGATCAAATTCTTCCTGATCGACGCGGTGTGGACCGGCACCAACCGCGAGGCCTGCCTGCCCGAGAAGGTGGGCCGGACGGTGGGTGCCTGCTGGCCCTTCGTCTGGGCCAAGCTGGACCAGCTCATCTACGGCTTCTATCCCGCCAGCGAGCGCTGGCGCGTGAACCTGGTCTATGCGCTGGGCGCCATCCTGCTGTTGCCCCTGCTGATCCAGAAGCTTCCGGGCAAACGGCTCAACGCGATTTTGTTCTTCGGCGTCTACCCGGTGGTGGCCTTTGTGCTGCTCACCGGCGGCAATCTGGAGATGCAGCGCTTCCTGATCGGCTCGTTCAGCGGCAGCGACCTGTTCGCCGGCGCCGGCACCGTGCAGGGGATGCGCATCAGCTTCTGGATCGACTTCGTCCTGTCCACCGCCATCGTCACCGGCATCGCCTATCTGGTCTCGCGCATCGTCGCGGGGCCGGAGGCGGCACCGGGGGCGGCGAAGACCACCCTCTCCGTGTTCGTCCTGCTCGGCCTCGTCATCTTCGCCATGGATATCGACGTGGGCCTGCCGCAGGTGGAAACCCGGCTGTGGGGCGGCCTGCTGGTCACCCTCGTCATCGCGGTCACCGGCATCACCGTGTCCCTGCCCTTCGGCATCCTGCTGGCGCTGGGACGGCGCTCCAAGCTGCCGCTGGTGAAGGCGCTGTCCATCATCTTCATCGAGTTCTGGCGCGGCGTGCCGCTCATCACGGTGCTGTTCTTCGCCACCTACATGCTGCCTTTGTTCCTGCCCGGGCGCCTCACCATCGACGGGCTGCTGCGCGCTTTGGTGGGTGTTGCCCTGTTCGCCTCGGCCTATATGGCGGAGGTGGTGCGCGGCGGCCTGCAGGCCATTCCCAAGGGCCAGTATGAGGGCGCCATGGCGGTGGGCCTGCCCTCCTCCCTCATGCTGCGGCTCGTGGTGCTGCCGCAGGCGCTGAAGCTGGTGATCCCGGGCATCGTCAACAACTTCATCGGCCTGTTCAAGGATACGACGCTGGTGCTGATCGTCTCGATCTTCGACCTGCTCGGCTCCATGCGCGCGGCCTTCACCGATCCCAACTGGGCCTCCCCCACCACCCTGTTCACCGGTTTCGGCTTCGCCGGCATCATCTACTTCGTCTTCTGCTTCGGCATGTCCCGGTACTCGATGGCGCTGGAAAAGCGCCTCGACCGGGCCCAGCGGCACTGATTGAAAGGGCGACCCATGAGCGCAGATCCCATCATCGCGGCCACCGAGGCCGCCGCCCCGAAGATCGCCGTCGAGATGACCGGCGTGAACAAGTGGTACGGGGATTTCCACGTGCTGCGCGATGTGAACCTCACGGTGGAGCGCGGCGAGCGGCTGGTCATCTGCGGGCCCTCGGGCTCGGGCAAGTCCACCCTCATCCGCTGCATCAACCGGCTGGAGGAGCACCAGAAAGGCCGCATCGTGGTGGACGGCATCGAGCTGACCGACGACCTCAAGCGCATCGACGAGGTGCGCCGCGAGGTGGGCATGTGCTTCCAGCACTTCAACCTGTTCCCGCACCTCACCATCCTCGAGAATTGCACGCTCGCCCCCATGTGGGTGCGCAAGATGCCGAAGAAGGAGGCCGAGGACCTGGCCATGCACTTCCTCGAGAAGGTGAAGATCCCCCACCAGGCCCACAAATATCCCGGCCAGCTCTCCGGCGGCCAGCAGCAGCGCGTGGCCATCGCCCGCGCCCTGTGCATGCGCCCGCGCATCATGCTGTTCGACGAGCCCACCTCCGCCCTCGACCCGGAAATGGTGAAGGAGGTGCTGGACACCATGGTGAGCCTCGCCCAGGACGGCATGACCATGCTGTGCGTGACCCACGAGATGGGCTTCGCCCGGCAGGTGGCCAACCGGGTGATCTTCATGGACGCCGGCCAGATCATCGAGATGAACGAGCCCAACGCCTTCTTCTCCAACCCGCAGCACGAGCGCACCAAGCTGTTCCTCAGCCAGATCCTGCACTGAGGAGCGGGGCGGGGTTTTCCCGGCCGTGCGGTGCCCGAACGGCTATGGACACCACGCCCGGCCGACCTGCCCTTCCATCTTGCCCTGCCGTCATGCCCGGCCTTGTGCCGGGCACCCACGCCGTGCCGCCGGCGCGACGCCCCCATGGGGGCACCCGGCCGCGGGGCGTGGATGACCGGAACCCGCACGTGTCCGGGCTTCGCTCATAAAACCGAAATCGGCCACAGCCGACGCCCGGGACCAGCCCGGCCATGACTGGCGGCTCGAGCCGGAAGGTCTTCACGCCAACCTTCCTTCCCGCTCCCCCCACCCCTGCTCCCACACCCTGCCGTCATGCCCACCCTCGTGCCGGGTATCCACGCCGTGCAGCCGGCGCGACACCCCACATGGGGCGCCTGGCCGCGGGGCGTGGAGGGCCGAAATCGGCAACAGCCGACGCGTGGGACCAGCCCGGCCATGACGGGTGGCTTGAACACGCGCGGGGAGTTGATCTTCCACCGCCAATGTATTACTCAAGCACTATGGAGTGGTATTCGAGTATTGAATACTTCTAAACTGGCCCCGATGTTCCAATTGTGCTGAGGGGCGCACCTGCTGATCTGGAGCGATTCAAAAATGAGCAGGCATGAACACGCGAACGCCGGCGTCTTCGGCGTGACGATGGGAGACGACGGCGCCTTGCGGGGCGCGCGGGGGTCCTGTCGCACCATTCCCATGACCGATGCGCAGCTCGACAGCCGCGATCTGTTCGCCGCGGGCCGCCTCATCACCATTACCCATGGGGAGCATACCTACCAGTTGCGCCTCACGGCCCAGAACAAGCTGATCCTCACCAAATAGCCGGCCTGCCCGGCGGGACGGCAAGGCCGCGTGAGCAACGCGCGGGCGCCTCGGCGACGCCCGCTGCGTGCCGGTCGAGGACCGCGGCCATAGGAATAAGGCGCGTGCCTTTCCTTTGCCGCGTTTGGCCTGCATCAGGGCCGCCCCCGGGGAAAGGCGCGCTGCGCGCCGATCGTCCGGCCCTTTTCGGCACGGGCGTTTCTGCTATTGTCCGCGCCGATTTCAGCGGATCCAGACAGAAGCATGGCCATCTCAGAGCCCGCGTCCAACACGCGCCGGGCGTTCGACCTCGACCTGCCCCGGCGCCTCGTGCGCCTCCTGGACGGTGCCTGCGCGAGCCATGGCCGCGCCAGCCTGATGCTCGTGGCCGTGGCGCTGCTCGCCTTCCTGCCCGGCTTCTTCCAGCTCTCGCCCATCGATCGCGACGAGGCCCGCTTCGCGCAGGCCACCAAGCAGATGCTGGAGAGCGGCAATTACGTGGACATCCGCTTCCACACCCAGGCGCGCCACAAGAAGCCGGTGGGCATCTACTGGCTCCAGGCCGCGACGGTCAGGGCCGGCGAGGCGGTCATCGGCCCCTCCGCGCTCTATTCCATCTGGCTCTATCGCCTGCCGTCTTTGTTCGCCGCCATCGGCGCGGTGCTGCTCACCTATTGGACGGCGCTCGCCTTCGTCACCCGCCGCGGCGCGCTGCTCGCCGGCCTTATGATGGCCGGTTGCGTGCTGCTGGGGGTGGAGGCGCGCCTCGCCAAGACCGACGCGGTGCTGCTCTTCACCGTCATCGCCTCCTTCGGCGCGCTGGCGCGGGCCTACATGCGCCCGGCGACGGAGCGCGCGGGCGACCTGAAGCTTGCCGCCATCTTCTGGACAGGGCTCGCCGCCGGTATCCTGATCAAGGGGCCCATGGCGCCCCTGTTCGTGGGGCTCCCGATCCTGGCGCTGGCGATCGTGGAGCGCTCGGGCGGCTTCCTGAAGCCGCTGAAACCGCTGCTGGGCCTCGCCTGGTGCCTCCTGCTGGTGCTGCCGTGGTTCGTCGCCATCTATTTCATCACCAACGGCGCCTTCTACCAGCACGCCGTGGGCGTGGACATGCTGGGCAAGGTGGCTGACGGGGCCGAGGGTCACTGGGGGCCGCCCGGCACCTATTTCCTCGCCGCATGGGGCACCTTCTGGCCGTCGGTGGTGCTGGTGGCCATGGCCGCGCCCTTTGCCTGGCGCGCCCGGCGCGAGGAGAAGGTGCGCTTCCTGCTGTGCTGGCTGGTGCCCACCTGGCTGGTGTTCGAGATCGCCGTCACCAAGCTTCCGCACTACGTACTGCCGCTCTATCCGGCCCTCGCCATCCTGACCGCGCTGGCGATGGAGCGCGGCGCCATGGCCAAGGCGGGCAGCCGGCTCGCCGGCCTGGTGTGGATCTGGCCGGTGCTCGCCATCGTGCTGTCGCTGGGGCTCGGGGCCGCCTATCTGTGGTTCGGCAGCGGCTTCGGCCTTGCCGCATGGCCGCTGCTCGCCATCGCCATCGTGCTGCTGTGGAGCGCGGCGCGGGCCTTGCCGCGAGTGGGTGTGGAGGGCGCCTTCCTCACCGCGCTGGTTGGTGCTCTGGTGCTGTTCTTCGCCGTCTATCAGGTGATGCTGCCGCAGATGCGGGCGCTGTGGATCTCCGAGCGCCTTGCCCAGGTGGCGCGGGAGGAAGGCTGCCCGGCGGAGAAGATCGCCTCCTTCCCCTATCAGGAACCCAGCCTCGTCTTCCTGGTGGGCACCAAGATCAACTACATCTTGCCCGACGCGGCGGCGGTGCTGCTGAAGCAGGGCGGCTGCGCCCTCGCCTTCATCGACACCCGCTTCAACATCTGGTTCGAGACCAAGGCCAGCGAGATCGGCCTGAAATATCATGCCGTCGCCACCCTTTCCGGCTTCACCTACAATGGCGGGCGGCAGGTGGCGATCACCGTCTACCGTTCCGACGAGGCCGCCCCGTGACGGCTGAGGCCGCGCCCGGCGTGCCCCCGTCCCGTCCCGGTACCGCAGGTTCCGCCTTCATCCGGCAGGCGGCAGAGGGCGTGCGGCTGCTGCTCGTCTCCATCGGGCAGGCGCTGTCCTATGTGGGTCGGCGCCGGATCGGCAGCCCCCTGCCCCGCATTGGCTTCCTGGGACGATGGGAAATGCTCGCCCTCGCCCTGCTCGCGGCGGGGCTGACGGCGGCGGCGCTGGTTCTCCTCGATCCGCTGGTGCTGGGCCTGCGCCAGAAGCTGCCGGCCGGGCTTATCACCGTGTCCGAACGCCTCACCGATCTCGGCTTCAGCGGCGTGGTGCTGTGGCCGCTCGGGCTCGCCCTCGCCTATGCGCTGCTGCTGACCCATGCGGGCGATGCCATGACAGGTGCCATGACACGCCGCATGGCCGCGAGCCTTGCCGCGCGGGTCGGCTTCCTGTTCCTTGCCATCGCGCCGGTGGGGCTGGGGGTCTCCCTGTTCAAGCACGTGCTCGGCCGGGCGCGGCCCCATGCTGCGCTGGCCCTGCCCGGCCCCAATCCCGAGCAGAGCCTGCACCTGCTCGCCTTCAAGTCGAGCTTCGCGTCCTTCCCCTCGGGCCATGCCACCACCACGTTCGCGGCGGCGGTGGCCTTTGCCGCGCTGTTTCCCCGCGCCCGCATGTGGCTCATCGCCCTGGCGCTGCCGGTGGCGGGGACCCGCATCGTGCTCGGCTCCCATTTCCCCAGCGACGTGATCGCCGGCGCCGCCATCGGCACCGCCTTCGCCCTGTGGATGATCCGCGTGTTCGCGGCGCGCCGGCTGGTGTTCAAGGTTGACGGCACGGGCGCCATCGCGCCCATGGCGGGGCCATCGGCACGTCGGCTCGGCCGCTTTCTGCCCCGCACCACTTTCAGCTCCGCCGTCCCAGTCGAAGAGGCGAGACCGTGACCTCCCCCATTGCCAATGCGTCCGCAGCCCCCCGGCTGTCGGTGATCATTTCCGTGAAAGACGAGGCGGACAACGTCCTGCCGCTGATCGACGAGATCGACCGCGCCCTCGCCGCCGAGCCGTTCGAGCTGATCTTCGTGGACGACGGCTCCACCGACACCACCCTCGCCAATTTGCGCAAGGCGGCGGCCACGCGGCCCTACCTGCGCCTGCTGGTGCACGAAACATCCTGCGGCAAGACCGCGGGCGTGGACACCGGCGCCCACGCGGCGCGGGGCGACATCCTGCTGCTCCTCGACGGCGACGGGCAGAACAACCCGGCCTACCTGCCCGAGATGGTGCGCGCCATGGACGAGGGCGGCCCGCGCGTCGGTCTGGTGCAGGGCGAGCGGCAAGGCCGCAAGGACACCCGCTTCAAGCGCTACCAGTCGCGCCTCGCCAACCGCATCCGCGCCGGCCTGCTGAACGACGGTTCGCGCGATACCGGATGCGGCCTGAAGGCGGTGCGGCGCGACCTGCACCTGCGCCTGCCGGTGTTCGACGGCCAGCACCGCTTCATGGCAGCGCTGGTGCGGCGCGAGGGCTACGAGACCCGCACCGTGAAGGTGGTGGACCGCGAGCGCTGGTCGGGCGTGTCCAAGTACGGCTTCTGGAACCGCTTCGGCGTCGGGATCCTGGATCTGTGCGGGGTGTGGTGGCTGGTGCAGCGGCGGCGGGTCCCGCATGTGGTGGAGCGCGGCTGATGATCTATTACCTCAGCCAGATCGGCGATTACCTGCACGACGTCTTCATCGACCAGTTCGACTGGTGGGTGGTGCTGGGCCTCGTGGCCCAGATCATGTTCACCATGCGCTTCGTGGTGCAGTGGATCGCCAGCGAGAAGGCGCAGCGCTCGGTGATCCCGTTCGCCTTCTGGACCTTTTCGCTCGGCGGCGGCACGCTGCTGCTGGTCTACGCGCTTTACCGGCGCGATCCGGTGTTCATCGCCGGGCAGGCGCTGTCCACCTTCATCTATATCCGCAACCTGCAGTTCGCCCTGCGCGAACGCCGCGCCGCCCGCTCGGTGACCTGAGGGGAAGCGGGAGCGCCCGCCCCCTACTCCGCCGCGATCCGGTCCGGAACCGGCTTGGCCACCGGCTCGGCATGGCGGCCGGAGATGGCGTGGTGCACGATCCCGTCGAGCCGGTCGAGATAGAGATAGATCACCGGCGTGATGTAGAGCGTCAAAAGCTGCGACAGCAGCAGCCCGCCCACTACCGCCACGCCCAAGGGCTGGCGCAGCTCCGAGCCCGCCCCAGCCCCGAGCGCGATGGGCAGCACGCCGAAGATGGCGGCGAGCGTGGTCATCATGATGGGGCGGAAGCGCAGCAGCGCCGCCTCGCGGATGGCATCCTGCGCCAGCGCCCCGGCGCGCCGGCGCTCCAGCGCCACGTCGATCATCATGATGGCGTTCTTCTTCACGATGCCCACCAGCATGATGATGCCGATGATGGCGATCACCGACAATTCCATGCCGGCCACCATCAGGGTGATGAGCGCCCCGATGCCCGCCGAGGGCAGACCCGACAGGATGGTGATGGGGTGGATGAAGCTCTCATAGAGCACACCCAGCACGATATAGATCACCACCACCGCCGCGAGGATGAGCAGCGGCTGGTTGGAGAGCGAATCCTGGAACACCTGGGCGTTGCCGGCAAAGCCGGTGGTGATGCTGGCCGGCATGGCGGCCTCGACCGCCGCGGCGTCGATCTGCTCCACCGCCTGGCCCAGCGCCGTGCCGGGGGCGAGGTTGAACGAGATGGTCACCGCCGGCTGCTGCTGCTGGTGCTGGATGGAAAGCGGCCCCACCGTGCGGGTGATGTTCGCCACCGTCTCCAGCGGCACCACGGCGCCCGATGAGGTGCGCAGATAGACCCGGCCGATGTCGCCGGGCTCGCGCTGGAAGCGCGGCTGCACCTCGGCGATGATGGCGAACTGGTTGGTGGGGGTGTAGAGCGTCGCGATCTGGCGGGTGCCGAACTGGGTATAGAGCGCGTCGCGCAATTGCTGCTCGGTAATGCCGAGGGCCGCCGCCCGGTCCTTGTCGAGGACGATGGTGAGCTGAGGATTGGTGATCTGAAGATCGGAGGTCACGTCGCGCAGGCCCGGCAGGGCGGCGAGGCGCTGCTCCATGTCCTTGGCGACGGTGAAGAGGGTCTGGGTGTCCGCGCTCTGCAGCGTGTACTGGAACTGGCTCTTGGAGACGACGCCGCCCACCGAGATGTTCTGCACCGGCTGGAAGAACACGTTCACGCCCGGCACCTGGGCCACCCGTCGCCGCAGGTTCTGGATCACCCCGTCGGCGGAGACGAGGCGGGTGTCGCGCGACTTCAGGGCGATGAACAGGCGGCCGGTATTGGTGGTGCGGCTTGCCCCGGTGGCGCCGGCGGTGACCACCACATAGTCCACGTCCGGGTCGGCGCGCACGGCGGCGGCCACCTCCTTCTGCCGCACCACCATGGCGTCGAAGGATGAGTCGGTGGCGGCCTCCACCGTGCCGGTGATGAAGCCGTTGTCCTCCTGCGGGAAGAAGCCCTTGGGGATGATGATGTAGAGGTAGACCGAGAGCACCACGGTGGCGAGCGTCACCACCAGCATGAACGGGCGGTGCCGCAGCACGAAATCGAGGCTCACCCGGTAGGCGCCGAGCCAGGCGTCGAACATGCGCTCGGTGACACGGAAGAAGAGCGACGGCTTCCTAGAATGGTTCGGCGCCTTCATCACGCGGGCGCACAGCATGGGTGTCAGCGTCAGCGAGACGAAGCCGGAGACCAGGATGGCGACGGAGATGGTGACCGCGAACTCCCGGAACACCCGGCCCACCACCCCGCCCATGAACAGCACCGGGATGAACACCGCCACCAGCGACAGGGTCATGGAGATGATGGTGAAGCCGATTTCCCGCGAGCCGCGGATGGCGGCGCGGAACGGCTTCTCGCCATTCTCCACATGGCGGTAGATGTTCTCCAGCACCACGATGGCATCATCCACCACGAAGCCCACGCAGAGCGTGAGCGCCAGCAGCGTCATGTTGTTGATGGAGAAGCCCAGCACCCACATCACCGCGAAGGTGGAGACGATGGAGATGGGCAGCGCCAGCGAGGGGATGATGGTGGCGCGCACGTTGCGCAGGAACAGGAAGATCACCAGCACCACCAGGACGATGGCCTCGAACAGGGTCTTCTGCACGTCGGCCACCGCATCGCGGATGGAGACCGAGCGGTCCATGAAGGTGTCGATATTCACCGAGGCCGGCAGCTGGGCGCGGAACGACGGCAGGCGCGCGCGCACCTCGTCCACCACGCTCACGGTGTTCGCGTCGGGCTGGCGCACCACGGCGAGGATGATGGCGCGGGTGTCGTTGAACCAGCTCGCCACCCGCTCGTTCTCGACACCGTCGGAAATGGTGGCGATCTCCTCCAGCCGCACCGGCGCGCCGTTGCGCCAGGCCACCACGATGCGCCGGAACTGGGCCGCATCCGCCTTGGTGGAGCCCATGTCGATGGTCTGCGACTGCTTGGGGCCGGAGATGATGCCCAGCGGCGTGTTGGAGGCGGCGGCCGAAACCGCGCCCTGGATGTCGTCCGCCGAGATGTTGCGCGCGCCAGCGGCGGCGGGATCGACGCGGATGCGCACCGCGTATTTCTGGGTACCGTAGATCTGCACCTGCGCCACGCCGGGCAGCTGGGAGATCTGCTGGCCGATGAGGGTGTCGGCATATTCATTCACCGCCGACAGCGGCAGGGTATCGGACGAGATCACCAGCAGCAGCACCGGCGCGTCGGCCGGATTGACCTTGCGGAAGCTTGGCGGGGTGGTCATCTCTTGCGGCAATTGGCGCTGCGCTACCGAGAGGGCCGACTGCACGTCGAGGGCGGCGGCGTCGATGTTGCGGTTCAGGTCGAACTGCACGGTGATGGAACTTGAGCCCTGCGTACTTGACGAGGTGAGCGAGGAGATGCCGGCGATGGTGGCCAATTGGCGCTCGATGGGCGTCGCCACCGCCGTCGCCATGGTCTCGGGGCTGGCGCCGGGCAGGGTCGCGGTGATGGTGATGGTGGGAAAATCCACCCGCGGCAGCGCAGCTACCGGCAACTGGCGATAGGCGAACAGGCCCGCCACGATCAGCGACAGCATCATCAGCGTCGTCATGACAGGGCGGCGGATGCACAGCTCGGCGAACATGGCGGATCAGCTCCCGGCCGCGGGCTGCGCGGGAGCGCGCACATTCACGCGGCTGCCGTTGCGCAGGGAGAGCTGGCCGTCGGTGACCACCGTCTCGCCGCCGGAGAGCCCCTTGGTGATGACGGAGCGTCCCTCCACCGTGCGCGTGGTGGTGACCGGCCGCACCTTGGCGATGCCGTCCTCCACCACGAAGACGAAGGTGCCGTCCTGCCCGTTCTGCACCGCCTCGCTGGGCACGGCGACGATGTCGCTCTCCACCCGGAGCGTCACGGTGACGGCGCCGAGCGTTCCCGGCCACAGCCGCTCGTCCGCATTGGCGAAGATGGCGCGGGCGGTGAGGGTCCCGGTCTGCGGGTCCACCGTATTGTCGATCACCGCCACCTTGCCGTCGGAAATGGTCTCCCCCGAACCCTGGAGCGTGATGGAGACCTTGGCGTCCTGCGCTGCGCGCAGGTCGGCGATGTAGCGTTCAGGAAGGCCGAAGGCGACATAGATGGGCTTCAGCTGGCGCACGGTGGCCAGGGTATCGTCCACGCGGATCACCGCGCCGGGCCGGGCCGACGAGACGCCGATGCGCCCGGAAGCGGGGGAGCGGATGTCGTAATAGCCGCGCTGGACCTTGAGGGACTGCAGGTTGGCCTCGTCCTGCGCCACGGTGGCCTTCTGCACGTCGGCGGTGGTCTTGGCGTCGTCCACCTGCACCTGCGAGACCGCGTTGCGCGCGGCAAGGCCGGTATAGCGCTCCACGTCGCGCCGGGTCTTCTCCAGTTGCACCTTGTCGCGGGCCAGCGTCGCCTCGGACTGGCGGATCTCGGCGTCGATGACGCGGGAATCGAGGGCGAAGAGAAGGTCCCCCTCCTTCACGAAGGCGCCGTCGGCAAAGCCGACCTTTTCCACCGCCGCCGCCACCCGCGAGCGGATGGGCACGGTGACCATGGATTCCACTGTGCCCAGCGCCTCCACCCGCACCGGAAGTTCCGTGCGCTCGGCCTTGGCGGCGAGCACGGCGACGATGCGGCTCGGCGCGCCCTGCGGCTTTGGCGCCGCGGCGCTGGCCCACGGCTTCCTCTCCCACGCCCAGGCGCCCGCGCCGAGCGCGGCAAGACACAGGACAGCCACTAGAATCCGTCGTTTACGCGATCCCGTTTCGGCGGACATGCAAACCTCGATCGACCCAACGCCGAAGCCGGAGGCCATCAGGGTCGCTCGACCCGATCGGCGCGCCCGCCCCCGCCTTCCCGAAACCGTCTTTCCACTCCGATTGGGACACAATCCGAACGGACTGGGTGCCTGACCCCGGCCTCTCTCGCCGCGATGCAACACTAAATCGATCGTTTGGTCCAATTAAGGATTGGTCAGGTCCGCACTCCGCATGGCATGGCCCCATGACGCAGTCGTGATGCAAGCCCCGGCTTCAGCGCAGCAGCGGCACCTTGGCCAGCCGCTCCAGCGCGCGGTCGATGGTCTCGTCGCGCTTGGCGAAGCAGAAGCGAACCACGCTCCTCACCGCGTCCTGCGCATAGAAGGCCGAGACCGGGATGGTCGCGACCCCATGGGTGCGCACCAGATCGAGGCAGAAAGCCTCGTCGTCCGCCGCGTTGGTGTGGGCGGCAAGGTCAATGGAGAGGAAATAGGTGCCCGCCGAGGGCAGCACGCAGAAGCCGAGGCCGGCGAGCCCCTGCGCCAGCCGGTCGCGGGAGCGCTGGAGGTCGGCCCGCATGCCGGTGAAATAATCGTCCGCCTTGCCGAGGCCATAGGCCACCGCCACCTGCAAATTGGGCGGCGTGGTGAAGGTGAGGAACTGGTGCGCCTTGGACAAAACCTTCATCAGGGGCGGGGCGGCAAAGACGAGGCCCACCTTCCACCCGGTCATGCCGAAGATCTTGCCGGCGGAGGAGATCTTCACCGTCCGCTCGCGCATGCCGGGCAGGGCCATGAGCGAGGTGAAGGCGACGCCGTCGAAGATCACGTGCTCCCACACCTCGTCACACACCGCATAGGCGTCGAACGCCACGCAGAACTCGGCGAGCAAGGCGAGATCCTCTCGGCTGTAGACGACGCCGGTGGGGTTCTGCGGATTGTTGAACAGCATCAGCTTGGTGCGCTCGGAGAAGGCGGCCGCCAGCTTCTCCCGCGTGATGCCCCACGACGGAGGCTCGAGCCGCACCAGCCTGGGGATGCCGCCGGCCCGCTTCACCAGCGGCAGGTAGGCATCATACAGCGGCTGGAACAGCACCACCTCGTCGCCGGGTTCGATGAGAGCGAGGAGCGCGCCGGCCAGCGCCTCGGTGGCACCGGAGGTCACCATCACCTCGGCGTCGGGATCAAGCTCCAGCCCCTGCCAGTGGCGATAATGAGTGGCGGCGGCGGCGCGCAGCTCGGGCAGGCCCATCATGGGCGGATACTGGTTCCAGCCGTTCACCACCGCGTCGGCCGCCTTGCGCCGCACGTCCTCCGGGCCGGGATCGTCCGGGAAGCCCTGGCCGAGATTGACCGCCTCATGGGTGCGGGCCAGCTGCGACATCACCTCGAAGATGGTGGTGGGCAGCTCCGCATAGAGGGGATTGAGCGACCGCGCGGGGCGGGAGGAGGCGGAAGGAAGGGACATGGAACGGTCACGGCAAAGGGAAAAGGCTCCGGCCGTTTAGACCTTCTCGCCGTGGGGCGAAAGTCCGGTGGAGACCGCGGCCTCCCCGGCCATCAGCGGCTTCAGGGCGGCCACCAGCGCTTCGGGCGTCACCTGCCCCATGGGCATGAGCACTTTTGCGGCCTGGGTGCGCGTGCCGGGCCGCATCACCAGCACCACCGTCTCGGAGCCGCCGCAGGCGGGATCGCCGCAGGAGATCTCGGAGACGGACACCGTCGCGTCGGCATCGAGCTTCAGGGTATCGCGCACGAGGTCCGCCAAAGCGCGGGCGGCATCGCGCGCGGGCCCCGCCTCCCCGCGACGGCGCATGAACAGCCTCATCCCCGCCTCCTCGATGGATCTTGCCTGATGGATCTTGCCGCGGGTTTTGAACCGTCCTCGCGGCGCAAACATGACGGCGCTTCACTCCTCGTCGTCCTCCCCCTCGGGCTGGAGGCCGAACAGCCGCCGCACCTTCGCGATGGAGCGCTTGAGCCGGCCCGCCTCCAGCCGCAGCACGGCCCAGGTGACGCGGCCGTCCACCACCTCGCGCACCTCGATCACCGCGTGCCCGTACTTGATGCGCATGCCCCGCGCGGGATGGTCGTCCGAGCGGTCGGCGAAGGCCTCGGCGATGGTGAGGCCGAGTTCGGAGTCCGGCACCACCAGGCCGTAGAAGCTCATGAGGTCGCCGAGCCGCACCTCGCCCACGAAGGGGAAGGCGGCGCCGTCGTCCATGGGCGTCGCCTCCTGCGGACGGAACAGGCGGTCGAGCTGGTGCACCCGCTTGGGCGGCGCCAGCACGTAGCCATAGTCGCCGACCTTCAGCTCGCCGGCAGCCTCCGGGGTCAGGGTCTGGCCGGCGCGCACCACCATCATCAGCCGGGCCCAGGTGGGCAGCGCGGCCTGCCCGGTGGCGGGCGTGCCGGCCACCACCGGATAGGCGACCAACTCCATGTCGGTCTGCCCCGGCAGGTCGATCTCGAAGCGGCGGATGGCAGGCGCGGGATCGGACAAGGTCACGTCGAGCCGCCGCGCCACCGTCGCCATGGTCCAGCCGTGGAGGATGAGCGAGACCAGCACCACCGCGAAGGCCACGTTGAAATAGACCTCCGCCTGCGGCAAATGCGCCAGCATGGGGATGGTGGCGAGGAAGATGGACACCGCGCCGCGCAACCCGGCCCAGGAGATGAACAGCTTCTCCTTGAGCGAGAAGCGGAACGGCGCGAGGCACAAAAACACCGCCGCCGGCCGCCCCACCAGGATGAGGAAGGCGGCGACCCCCAGCGCGGGCAGCGCGTAGTGCAGGATTTTCTCGGGCGAGACCAGGAGGCCCAGCATCACGAACATGACGATCTGGCACAGCCAGGTCACGGTATCGAGGAACGAGGTGATGGAGGCGATGGCCCGCACCGGCCGGTTTCCCACCACCAGGCCGGCGAGATAGACCGCAAGGAAGCCCGAGCCGTGCAGCAGCGAGGTGACCGCGAACAGCAGTACCGCGATGCCCATCACCATCACCGGATGCAGCCCGCCGGGCAGGTCCACCCGGTTGAGCAGCGCCACGATGGCATAGCCGCCGGCCACCCCCAGCACCGCGCCCACCGCCATTTCCCGCAGCACGCCGAACACCATGGCGAGGCCGGGATTGCCCATGTTGGTGGTGAGCAATTCCACCAGTAGCACGGTAAGGAACACCGCCGCCGGATCGTTGGTGGCCGATTCGATCTCGATCACCGAGCCCACCCGCCGGCCGAGATGAAGGCCCTGCGCCCGCACCAGGAACAGCACCGCCGCAGCGTCGGTGGAGGCGACGATGGCGCCCACCAGCAGGCTCTCCAGCGGGCCGAGGCCGAGCAGCGGCCCCGCCACCAGCGCCACCAGCGCCCCCGTCATCACCACGCCGATGGTGGACAGGCCGACGGCAGGAATGATGGCGCCGCGCATGCTGGCAAGCCGCATGCGCAGGCCGCCGTCGAACAGGATCACCGCCAGCGCCGCGGAGCCCACCATGTAGGTGGCCCAATAGTCGTTGAAATGGATGCCACCGGGGCCGCCCGCCCCCGCCGCGACGCCGACGACGAGGAACACCAGAAGGATGGGCGCACCGAACCGCGCCGCAAGCAGGCTCGACAGGGTGCCGACCACCACCAGGGCGGCAACCACAAGAAGGACAAGATTGGAAACGAAGACGGAACTCATCACATGCCGGGCCAACCCGCCCGCCCTTCGCGATTGAGACGCAACAGTAGCGTCTGTGAAGCCGAAGGCGTAAGCTTCTGATCGTCGCGGTCGCGAGGTCAGGCCGTCTGCGATGTGGACCGTAAGCCGATCCGGGGGCGGAAAGGTTCAGGAAATGTCGTTAACCGGCATTCCCGCAGCGTATCTCGTCATGTCGATGGTGCGTTCGCGGGGGAGTCTCGTTCTTGAGAGCGAGACGATCTGCTTTGACCGCGATCTGGCCGTCGCCATGGCAACGGAAGATTGTACCCGATGCGTGTGGTCGGGGGTCTACCCGCTCGACGCGACCGGCCGTTGCGTCGCCGGCAGCCCGATCTTCTGCATGGGTTCGCTCAGCGCCGGGTTCCGGCCCGAGCTGGATGGCGCCATTGCCGCAGGCCGCAGCGAAGCCTCGCCCTCAGCGCCCTGATCCGCGCTTGGCGATGAAGGCCATGGCCAGGTACGGCGAATCGAACTGAACCACCTGCACCCGCCTGCTGCCGCACAGGTCGCAGCGCAGTGTGACCGGCTCGGCCGGTTCGCTCGATGTAAGCTGGGTTTCGCTGGTATCAGAGCGTTGGGACAGGATGGACCGCCGCCCGCAGCGGCCGCATTCGGCGCAGATCATCATCCGACGTAACAGCCCCCAAATCACGGTGGTATGATGGCGGTGACCGCCGGGCGCTCAAAGAAGCGCCCGGACATGGAAGAACCGGCGCACCTTGCGCTCCGCAAACGCCACATCCTCCGGCCTGCCCGCCTCGGCGGCGCCGATGAGCGCCTGGAAGGCGGCATCAAGGCCGGGGCCGCCTTCCCCGGCTGCGAACCGCTGCGTCAGCAGGCGGCCGCAATCGGCCAGGGTCGAAAGCTCATCGCCATCGGGAAGCCAGATGGGCCGGGTGAGCGGGGTTTGCCAATGTCGCGCCATGGTGACCTTCAATCACATGGAAGAAGCCTCCGGTTCGTCCGGACACTTCTTCCGCCTGGCCCCCCAACATCTCTGCAGCGACCCGGCCTTGCGGCTCGCTGCAACACCTTGAAGAGAGACGATCGGGCTGGGCGGCATCGCGCAGCGCCGCATCCAGAGCATCCGTCCCTCGCCGACGGGTCCCGCCCACCGGCCTGTGTCAATTCCCCTCCCGGTCCCGCTCCAGCGCCGCCACGGCAAACCAGCCCTTGGGATCGGTCCACATCCGGCGCATCCGCCACCCGGCATGCCTGGCCAGGGCGAGGAACGCGTCAGCGGAGAACTTGTAGGAATTCTCCGTGTGGATAGTTTCGCCCCGCGCGAAGGCGAAATGGTGGCGGCCTATACGTACCTCCTGCTCCCTCACGCTTTCGAGATGCATCTCGATGCGGCTTTCACCCGCATTGAAGAAGGCCTTGTGCCGGAAGGCGCTGGAATCGAAATCCGCGCCCACCTCCCGGTTGATGCGGGCCAGCAGGTTGAGGTTGAAGGCGGCGGTGATGCCCTGCCGGTCGTCATAGGCGGCTTCCAGCACCGACCAGTCCTTGGCGAGATCGAAGCCGATGACGAGGGAGGACCCCGCGCCCAGAACCTCGCCCACATGGGCGAGGAAGGCCGTCGCCGCGTCCGGCGTGAAATTGCCGATGGTGGAGCCGGGGAAGAAGCCGACCCGCCGCCCGTCTCCGAGCGGCGGCAGGCGGACGGCCTGGGTGAAGTCCGCCTCCACCGGCACCATGGCGACCGCCGGATAGGCCTCGGCCAGCCGCGCCACCGCCGCGCGCATGTGCGGGCCGGAGATGTCGATGGGCACGTAAGCCGCGGGCTCTGCCATGGCATCGAGCAGCAGGCGCACCTTGATGCTCGATCCCGAGCCGAACTCCACCAAGCTCGCCCCGGGTCCAACGAGCGCGCCGATCTCGCCGGCGCGGGCCTTGAGGATCGCAAGCTCGCAGCGCGTCGGATAATATTCCGGCAGCCGGCAGATGAGATCGAACAGCAGCGAGCCGGCCTCGTCGTAGAAATATTTGGGCGGCACCGCCTTCTGCGACTGGGACAGGCCGAAAAGCACATCCGCGCGGAACAAGGCGGTGGCCTCGTCTGCCGGGCGTTGCTCGGCCATATGGAGGGATTGGGCGAGGGATGTGGCGAGCGCGCCCCCATGGGGCGTGGCGAGGGAGAAGGGCTCCATCAGGCATCCTCCGCTAATCTCAGGCCGGCGAAAGGCCAGCGCTGGTGGGGGTAGAAAAAGTTGCGGTAGGTGGCGCGGGCATGCCCGTCCGGCGTGGCGCAGCAGCCGCCCCGCAGCACCATCTGCGACGACATGAACTTGCCGTTGTATTCCCCGAGCGCCCCCGGCGCCGGCCGGTAGCCGGGATAGGCGACATAGGGGCTCTGGGTCCATTCCCACACGTCGCCATAGAGCTGGGCGGGATGGCCTGCCGCCGCCGGCATGGCGGGCAGAGGGCGCAACGCGCCGGCCTCCAGGAAATTGCCGGAGACGGGCATGTCACGCGCCGCCACCTCCCATTCGGCCTCGGTGGGCAGGCGCCGCCCGGCCCAGCGGGCATAGGCATCGGCCTCGTAATAGCTCACATGGACCACCGGGGCGGCCGGATCCACGGGATGCTGGCCGCAAAGCGTCATGGCCTCCCAGCCGGCGCCGGCCTTCTCCCAATAGAGCGGCGCCGAATATTCGCCCGCCTGCACCCGCGCCCAGCCGTCCGAAAGCCACAGGTCGGGACGGCTATAGCCGCCGTCCTCCATGAAGGCGATCCACTCGCCATTGGTCACCGCGCGGCTGGCGAGGCGAAAGGGGCGCAGCAGCACTTGGTGGCGCGGCCCTTCGTTGTCATAGGCGAAGCCGGTGCCGTCATGCCCGATCTCGAAGATGCCGCCGGGATAATCGAAGAAGGACAGGTCCGGCGCGGTCCCCGCCGGGACGCTCGCGCAAGGCCGGTAGGCCGGGCGCAGCGGGTTGGCGGCGAACAGGTTCAGGATGTCCATCAGGATCAGTTCCTGATGCTGCTGCTCATGGTTGATACCGATCTCCAGCAGCGGCGCGATGGCGGCAAAGGCCGCCTCCCCCGCCGTCGCGATCAGCTCGCCCATGGCGTCGGTCACCCGCGCCCGATAGGCGGCCACCTCGTCCACGGTGGGCCGAGTGATGAGGCCCCGCGCGAAGCGGGCGTGGCGGGCGCCGGCGGCCTCGTAATAGGAATTGAACAGATAGGCGAACTGGGAATGGGCCACCGTGTAGCCGGGGAGGTGCGGCACCAGCACGAAGGTCTCGAAAAACCACGAGACATGGGCGAGGTGCCACTTGGTGGGGCTCGCGTCCGGCATGGACTGGACGGTCTGGTCCTCGGGGTGAAGGTCGCGCGCCAAGCTCTCGCTCAGCGCCCGCACCTTCTGGAACCGGCCCAGCCAGGCGCTGCGCGGCACGCAATCGTCGCGCATCTTGTGATGGATCGTCATTTCACCTCGCCGGCGGGCGGCTTTGCGGGCGGCACGCGTCCAAGGCTGTAACGCCGGCGGGCACCTGTTGGTTCTACGGTTCATTTCCGTTTGATTGGCACCGGCGGTGACATCCGGCCGAACACGATCCCGCGAGGACAAGCTTCAGGTAGCGGCGAGCGCCACCACGGCCGCAATGGAGCGCAGGGACGGGCTCGCGGCGTGCCAGACCGCCAGGGTGCGTACGTCCGGGCCTGCGACGGGGCGGGTCTCGATCTCGCCCAGGGCACGCCAGCGCTCCACCGCCGCTTCCGGCAGCAAAGTACGCCCGAGCCCGGCCGCCACGCAGCCGATGATGCCGTCCAGCGTGCCGAGTTCCAGCATGGGCAGGTCGCCCAGCACCGCGCGGCAGCGTTCCCGGTAGCAGCAACCTTCACGGAACACGATGGCCGCGCTTTCCGGCGGCGCTCCGTTGGGCAGCACCTTGGGCAGCACCTCCACCAGCCGCTCGCTCCAGAGCGGTTGCGAGGCGAAGCGATCGTCCGCCAAATCCTCGGCGACGAAGACCAGGTCGAAGGCGCCGCGCCGCAGGCCCGCCATCAGCTCGCCGCTGGTGCCGGTCTTCAGGGTCAGGCGCAGGGGGGAGAGGGTGTCGCGGATGCGCTTCAGCACCCGCGGCAGGCGGACGGCGGCGGTGGTCTCCATGGTGCCGAGGCGCAACGGCGGCCACTCCTGCGCCGAGGCCTTCAGGCGCGCCTCCGCCTCGGTGGAGAGGCTGACGATGCGCGCGCCATAGTCGAGGGCGAGGCTGCCGGCGGCGGTGGGCACCATGCGCCCGTCCATGCGCGCCACCAGCTTCTGGCCGAGGCGGTCCTCCAGCTTCTTCAGGCGCGCGGTGACATTGGACTGCACGCAGCCAAGCCGCTCCGCCGCGCGGGTGATGCTGCCGGTCTCGGCCACCGCCTGGAGGAACTGGATGTCGCGGATATCCATCATCAGAAGTGAACAATAATATCAGAATGTTTCAATTTCAATGAAACTGGCATGGGCCATAATGGGCAAAAGAGCGTAAGGAGGCCCGCCCATGACCCACGCGACCCACCCGCCGGACGCCATCCCGCAGACCGCGCGCTGGCCCGACCGCCGCATCCTCGACCTGTTCGGCATCGCGCACCCGATCCTGCTGGGGCCCATGGCGGGCGCGGGCACGCCGAAGCTCGCCATCGCGGTGGGCGAGGCGGGCGGCCTCGCCGCCCTGCCCGGCGCCATGTACCAGCCGGACGAGCTGCGCGCGGCCATCGAGGCGGTGCGCGCCGGCCTCCCCGGCCGGCCGCTCAACGTCAACTTCTTCTGCCACACCCCGCCCGCGCCCGATCCGGTGCGGGCCATGCGGTGGCGGACCCGGCTCGCGCCCTATTATGTGGAGCACGGCCTCGACCCGCAGGCGACGCCGCCGGCCGGCGGGCGCGCGCCCTTCGACGCCACCTTCTGCGCCCTGGTGGAGGAATTGCGGCCGGAGGTGGTGAGCTTCCATTTCGGCCTGCCCGACCCGGCGCTGCTGTCACGGGTGAAGGCGACGGGGGCCAAGGTGATCTCTTCCGCCTCCACCGTGGCCGAAGCCCGATGGCTGGAAGCGCGCGGCTGCGACGCCATCATCGCCATGGGGCTGGAGGCGGGCGGCCATCGCGCCACTTTCCTCGGCGACGATGTCGCGGGCGACATGGCCGGCGACATGAGCCGGCAGGTGGGCACCTTCGCCCTGGTGCCGCAGGTGGCGGACGCGGTGGGCGTGCCGGTGATCGCCGCCGGCGGCATCGCCGACGCGCGGGGCATCGTCGCGGCGCTGGCGCTGGGCGCTTCCGCAGTGCAGGTGGGCACCGCCTTCCTGCTTTGCCCGGAAGCGAAGATCCCCGCCGTGCATCGCGCCGCGCTGGAGGCGGCGGGGGACGACAGCACCGCCCTCACCAACCTGTTCACCGGCCGTCCGGCGCGCGGCATCATGAACCGGGTGATGCGGGAGGTGGGTCCCCTCTCCGCCGATGCCCCCGCCTTCCCGCTTGCCGGCGGCGCCCTTGCCCCGCTGCGCGCGGCGGCGGAAGCCGAGGGCCACGACGATTTCACCAACCTGTGGGCCGGGCAAGCCGCGCGCCTCGCCCCCCGCCTCCCGGCCGCCGACCTGACCCGCAAGCTCGCCGCCGACGCCCTCGCCCGGCTCGCTCCGACGGCCTGAACGGGAACGGGGGTCCTTCGCTCGGCTATCCTCCTGCCCGGTGCGTGATCTTGGCGCTTGGCGCCGACCGTTCCGCGTGGTCATCTCCCGCGACCATCGCAGGCCGAAGCGCGGCCGGGTGAAGCGTGCGGGCGGGACTTAAGGATGCCGGGTCGGGGACGAAGAAGGTGAGTGACGCTTTCCTCAAGGACGCGTTCGTCTATCTCCTCGCCGCCGGAATCCTCGTTCCGCTGTTTCACCGCGCCCGAATCGGCGCCGTGGTGGGTTTCATCGCCGCTGGCGCGCTCATAGGCCCTCACGGCCTCGGCCGGCTGGCGGACAGCCTGCCGCTGGTGCGCTTCATCACCATTTCCAGCCCAGAGCGCGCGGCCCCCTTCGGCGAGCTGGGGGTGGTGTTCCTGCTGTTCCTGCTGGGCCTGGAATTCTCGGCCCCGCGCCTGTGGAAGCTGCGGCGCGAGGTGTTCGGCGTCGGCACCCTGCAGGTGCTGTTCTGCGGCGTCCCGCTGGCCCTCGGGCTGGCGCTGGTGGCGGCGCCGGGGCCTGAGGTGGCGCTAGTGCTGGGTTTCGCCCTCGCCCTGTCGTCCACGGCGCTGGTCAGCCAGCTGCTCATCGACCAGCACCGCTCCCTCGCGCCGCTGGGCCAGCTGGTCATCGCCGTGCTGCTGTTCCAGGACCTGATGGTGGTGCCCATCCTGCTCGCAGCCGAGCTGCTGAGCGGGCCGGCCACCGATGTCCTCACCCTCGCAGCCATGGCGCTGGCCAAGGCCACGGGCGCGGTGGCACTCATCCTGGTGGCCGGGCGGTTCGTGCTGGCGCCGCTGGTGGCGGTGGCCGCCTCCACCCGCTCGCGCGAGCTGATCATGGCCATCACCCTCGTGGTGGTGGTGGGCTCGGCGGCGGTGACCCATGCCGCCGGGCTGTCCAGCGCGCTCGGCGCGTTCCTCGCCGGCATGGCACTGTCGGAGACCGCCTATCGCCACCAGATCGAGGTGGACCTCGAGCCATTCAAGGGCCTGCTGGTGGGCGTGTTCTTCGTCACCGTGGGCATGAGCCTTGATTTCGCGGCGGTGCTGCCGCGCGCCCTGTGGGTGCTGGCGGGGGTCGCCGCGCTGATCGCGGTGAAGGCCGCCTGCACCTATGGCGCGGCCCGGCTGCTGCGCGTGAGCGCGCCCGCCGCCGCCGAGGCCGCCCTGCTTTTGTCCCAGACCGGGGAATTCGCCTTCGTGGTGCTGGGGCTGCTCGCCGCCAAGGGCGTGCTGGGCGCGCACGATGCGGCCACCCTCGTCGCCGTGGTCAGCCTCAGCCTTGCGGCGACGCCGGTGCTGGCCCGCATCGCGGCGCGGCTCGGGCGCACGCTGGACGCCCGGCTGCACGACGCCCTCGCGCCGGTGGACAGCACGGCGGCCAACCATGTGATCATCGGCGGGTTCGGCCGGGTGGGCCGCACCATCGCCGACGCGCTGGACGAGGAAGGCGTGCCCTATGTGGCGGTGGACGCCGATCCCCGGCGGGTGGCGGAGGCGCGGGCGGCTGGCCGCCCGGTGTTCTTCGGCGATGCCGGGCGGGCGGAAATCCTTGACCGGCTGGGGGCGGACCGCGCGCTTGCCTTCGTGGCAACCCTCGACGCGCCCAACGCCGCCGAGCGCATGGTGGCGGCGGTGCGCCAGCACTGGCCCGGCACGGCGGTGATCGCCCGCGCCAAGGATGCCGAGCACGCCCGGCGCCTCGCCGCCCTCGGGGTGGCCGGCGTCATTCCGGAAGCGGCGGAGGCGAGCCTCCAGCTCATGGCGCAGTTGCTCACCTCGCTCGGGCTTGCCGACGAGGCGGTGACCGCCCGCACCGAGCAGACGCGGGCGCGCATCCGCGACGACATCGACCGGCGCACCGGCGCGGAAGGGATCTGACCGCATGAGGTGGGGAAAGCTGCGCCGCCGCGTCTTCGACATCCTGGAGCGGGACCTGCCCGGCGACCATATGGCCGACGCGGTCCATTATTTCCTCATCATCACCGTGCTGCTCTCGGTGGGCGGCGCGGTGCTCGCCACCGTGCCGTCCCTGCAACTGCGGGACAAATGGTGGTTCCACTGGGGCGAGTTCGCCGCCCTCGTCATCTTCACGGTGGAATATGCCGTGCGCCTGTGGGTGGCGCCGGAGCATCCGCTGCGGCGCCGGCTCAAGCCCCTCGTGGCGCGGGCGCGCTATGCGGTGACGGCGCCGGCGCTGATCGATCTTGCCGCCATCCTGCCCTGGTTCGTCTCGCTCATCACCGAGTTCGACGTGCACGCGCTGCTGGTGCTCCGGCTGCTGCGCTTCCTGAAGCTTGCGCGCTATTCCTCGGGATTCAACGCGCTCTACCTCGCAGTGCGGCGCGAGCGCTACGCGCTTTTGTCCTGCCTCATCATCCTGTGGACCGGCGTGCTGATGGCGGCCACCGCCATGTATCTCATCGAGCGCGACGTGCAGCCGGACAAGTTCGGCTCCATTCCCGAGGCCATGTGGTGGGCCATCACCACCCTCACCACGGTGGGCTATGGCGACGTGGTGCCGGTGACCAACCTGGGGCGCGTGGTGGGCGCCATCACCATGGTGTCGGGCCTGATGATGCTGGCGCTGCCCATCGCCATCATCGCCAGCTCGTTCTCGGAGGTGATCTCCAAGCACAATTTCGTGGTCACCTTCTCCATGATCTCGCGGCTGCCGCCGTTCTCGGACCTGGAGGCGCCGGTGCTGGGGGACATCCTGCCCCTGCTCAATTCCCGCAGCTTCGACCGGGGCCACCACGTGGTGCGCCGGGGCGAGAGCGCCGCCCACCTGTTCGTGGTGCTGCAGGGCCAGCTGGAGATGGAGGACGAGGAGGGCATACGCCGGCTCGGCCCCGGCGACGTGTTCGGCCTGTTGCCCGGCCACGCCAAGACGAAGCCGCTGCAGGTGCGCGCCCTGGCCAAGACCAAGATTCTCGCCATCGAGGAGAACGAGCTGCACATGCTGGCGCTGCGCCATCCCGCCGTGATGGGCCGCCTCGCCGCCGCCGCGCGAGACCGGGAGGCGGACCAGACGGTGTGAGGGCAGGTCCGTTCAGACAAAAAGAAAGGGGCCGCGCTGCGGCCCCTTCCGGAACAGTCGATCAGGGGCGATGCCGCCCCCTCCCCTTACCTCAGGCCGCCGTGGCCTTGGTGAGGTTCTCGGCGATCTTGTCGAGGAAGCCGGTGGTGGAGAGCCACTTCTGGTCGGCGCCGACGAGGAGCGCGAGGTCCTTCGTCATGTAGCCTTCTTCC
Organism: Xanthobacter oligotrophicus; assembly: GCF_008364685.1. Classification (GTDB taxonomy): domain Bacteria; phylum Pseudomonadota; class Alphaproteobacteria; order Rhizobiales; family Xanthobacteraceae; genus Xanthobacter; species Xanthobacter oligotrophicus. The sequence goes on along the minus strand of NZ_VTTL01000010.1, from coordinate 28,055 downwards.
ACCGTGTCCACGCACACCTTCTCGAGGGTCGCGGCGAACTTGGCCAGTTCGTCGTTGCCGTCGAGCTTGGCGCGGTGGGACAGGCCGCGGGTCCAGGCGAAGATGGAGGCGATGGAGTTGGTGGAGGTCTCCTTGCCCTTCTGGTGCTCGCGATAGTGGCGGGTCACGGTGCCGTGGGCGGCCTCGGCCTCCACGGTCTGGCCGTCCGGCGTCATCAGCACGGACGTCATGAGGCCGAGCGAGCCGAAGCCCTGGGCCACGATGTCCGACTGCACGTCGCCGTCGTAGTTCTTGCAGGCCCACACATAGCCGCCGGACCACTTGAGGGCCGAGGCCACCATGTCGTCGATCAGGCGGTGCTCGTAGGTGAGGCCGCGCTTGTCGAACTCGGCCTTGAACTCGGCCTCGTAGACCTCCTGGAAGATGTCCTTGAAGCGGCCGTCATAGGCCTTCAGGATCGTGTTCTTCGTGGAGAGATAGACCGGATAGTTGCGCAGCAGGCCGTAGTTCAGCGAGGCGCGGGCGAATTCGCGGATCGATTCGTCGAGGTTGTACATGGAGAGCGCGACGCCGGCGCCCGGGAACTTGTACACTTCCTTCTCGATCTTCGTGCCGTCCTCACCCACGAAGGTGACGGTCAGCGTGCCCTTGCCCGGCACCTTGAAATCGGTGGCGCGATACTGGTCGCCGAAGGCATGGCGGCCCACCACGATGGGCTTGGTCCAACCCGGCACCAGGCGTGGCACGTTCTTGCAGATGATGGGCTCGCGGAAGATCACGCCGCCAAGGATGTTGCGGATGGTGCCGTTGGGCGACTTCCACATTTCCTTGAGCTTGAATTCCTCGACGCGGGCCTCGTCGGGGGTGATGGTGGCACACTTCACGCCCACGCCATGCTTCTTGATGGCATTGGCCGCATCAACCGTGACCTTGTCGCTGGTGGCGTCCCGGTTCTCGACCGAAAGATCATAATATTCCAGGTCGATGTCGAGATAGGGGTGGATCAGCTTGTCCTTGATGTACTGCCAGATGATCCGGGTCATCTCGTCGCCGTCGAGCTCGACGACCGGATTTGCCACCTTGATCTTCGCCATGGGACGGCCTTTCAGGACTGCTCTGTGAGCCAAAAGGGAAAGCGGAGAAGGGACGACCTGCGCTCGCGTGCGGGAAATCCTTCAGCGTCGCCGCTATAGCACCGGCGTGGCGCAGTGCAACAGCCGCAAACCCCGGCTTTGGTGTGAGATGATTTCCCACGCCTCGGCATACCGCGCGGCCTTACCTCTCGACCTCGGCCTGACCTCACCCCTCGACTTGGCTGCCCGTGCCGTGCAAAACAGCGCGAAACGGGAGACGACATGCCGGGTGCCGGTACCGACAGCACGAAACCATGGGTGGCCGGCGGGCCAGTGGTGATCCTGGTGGAGCCGCAGCTGGGCCAGAATATCGGCTCGGCCGCGCGTGCCATGGGCAATTTCGGCCTTTCGCGCCTGCGCATCGTGAACCCGCGCGAGGGCTGGCCCAGCGAGCCGGCGCGCATCTTCTCCGCCGGGGCCGACCGCATCCTCGCCGAGGCAACGCTCTATCCCGACCTGCGCGCGGCCCTTGCCGGCGTTAATTATGCCTTCGCCGCCACCGCGCGGGAGCGCGGCATGGCCAAGCCCGTGCTCGGCGCCGACGCGGTGGCGCAGGAGGCCCGCTCCCGCCTTGCCGGCGGCGAGGACGTGGCCCTCGTGTTCGGCCGCGAGCGCACCGGCCTCTATACGGAGGAGGTGTCGCTGTGCGATTCCATCCTCACCCTGCCGGTGAATCCCGCCTTCGCCTCGCTGAACCTTGCCATGTGCGTGGCGGTGGCCGGCTACGAGTGGTTCAAGGCGGAAACCGGCGGCGCCCTGCCCTTCGCCCCGCCGGACCGCTCGCCGCTGGCGGACAAGGGCGACCTCCTCGCCTTCTTCGATCATCTGGAGGGGGCGCTGGAGCAGTCCGGCTTCTTCCGCTCGCCGGAAAAGGCGCCCTCCACCATCCGCAACCTGCGCAACATCTTCCATCGCATCGGCCTGACGCGGCAGGACCTGGCCACCCTGCACGGCGCCATCACCGCGCTGGAGGAAGGCCGCGCCGGACGGGATGCGCGCAAGACCATACGCATCGCCGAGGCCGCCATCCACAAGACGCGCAAGGCGACGGCACGCAAGACGCCGCCGGCGCCGTCCGAGAGCGAGGACGAGGGCGACTGAGCCTCAGCCGCCGAGCCGTTCGCCCAGGAAGGCGCCGGCCTCGGCCAGCGCGCGGCGCCCGTCGGCGAGGCGGTGGTACCAGATGGGCCAGGCGTGGATCATGTGCGGGTAGATGGAGAGCCGCACCTCCCCGTCGCAGGCGCCGAGCCGCCCGGCCATGCGCACCGCGTCGTCCAGCAGGGTTTCCGCCGATCCCACCTGGATGAGGATGGGCGGCAGGCCGGAAAATTCGGCCTGAAGCGGGCTGACCAGGGGATCTGTCCGGCTTCCACCACCCGAAAGATAGGCCTCAGCCAGCATTTCGAGATAGGCCCGGTGGATGAGCGGATCCACCGCATCCTTCGCATCGATGCTGGCCCCACTCATGTGAAGGTCCACCCAGGGCGAGACTAGCCAGCCGCACGCCGGCAAGTCCAGGCCCTTCGCCCGCAGCCTCTGGAACAGGGCCAGCGTCAACCCGCCGCCCGCGCTGTCGCCGCCGACGGCGATGTGATGCGCCGCATAGCCCTGCGCCAGCAGGAAGCCATAGGCCGCCTCGGCATCGTCCAGCGCGGCGGGAAAGGGATGCTCCGGCGCGAGGCGGTAGGCGATGGCGAGAGTGCGGATGCCGGCCGCCCGGCCCACCCCCGTCACCATGGTGCGATGGCTCTTCAGCGAGCCTGAGGAATAGCCGCCGCCATGCAGGAACAGCAGCACCCGCGCCGGATCCGCCCCCGGCGCCAGCGACCATTCCCCCGGCACGCCGCCCGCATCCACGGGCGTCACCACGATGTCGGGATCGATGGGGTCGATGGCGGTGACCTCTTCCATCCGCGCGCGTCGCTCGGCGAGGGTCTGGGGCCGCGGGCTTGCGGCGAGGATCGCGCGCAGCGCATCGATGTCTGAAATTCCCACCGGCCGTCTCCCCCGCTTTTGCTTGCCGCCCATCCTGGGCGTTTTCCGAGGACTGGCAAGGGCTGGCGCGGGAGCGGCCGGGTCGGTGGAAGACGCGTCGTCCACAGGGCGGTACGCTCACAGGCATTATTTCCGCGCCAGCCCTTTCAATCGGGAACGAGGGTTGCTACATACGCCTCGTCGACGGGCGGTTCGCCGGCTCGACATTTGACGCGGGGTGGAGCAGCCCGGTAGCTCGTCAGGCTCATAACCTGAAGGTCGTAGGTTCAAATCCTACCCCCGCAACCATCTCAAATTGCGATACCAAATCGCGCAAATCAGCCGCCCCCACCGGGCGGCTTTTTTGCGTTCGCAAGTTCTGATCAGAGCAGGTCCCCGCAACCATCTCGACTTGCGATCGGCCCGCCCCTCTGGCGGGCCGTTTGCTTTTGAGCGAAATCGCAAGAATTCCAGCCAGATCACCTCGCACGTCGACCCGAAGCTCGCCTCCTGCCGGCGTCAGGATGATCTCCTTCACCAGCGAGCGAATCAGGTCGGCCGCCGTCATCCGCTTTTCCTCCGAATCCTCCTGAAGCGCCGCATACAGCTCATCCACCTGGGCGTGGTAGTGATGCGCCATGTTTGGATGCAGGAGGGGCGGCGGCTCCTGGGCGTCCTGCAGGAACGCTTTTAGCTCCTTCTGGCGAGCCTCCAGCTCCTTCATCTGCTTCATCATCCGGGTGGGGGCGTCGTCGCTGTCGGACGCGAGGATGAGCTTCATCAACTTGTCGAGTTCCCGGTCGATTCGCTTGATCTCGGCCTCGGCCGCATCGATCGACGCTCGGCCTTCCATGCGCAGCCGATTCATCTCGCGGGTGAATTCCTCGCAGAATTCTTTGAACAGCGCTGGGTCCATCAGGTGATGGCGCAGCGCGTTCAGGACGCGCGCCTCGAACTGATCGCGCCGGATGTTCCTGCGATTGTCGCAAGTGCCCTTATTCCGGGCTGTCGAGCAGCCAACCAGGTCAGCCGAGATCATCGAATAGCCACCGCCACAGCAGGCGCACTTGGTCAGGCCCGAGAAAAGGTATTTGGGGCGCCGACGTTCCCGGAAGTGGTTCTCGGTCTCGCCGTTGTCGCTACGGTTCAGTTTGACCGCTTTCTGGCGATCCTTGACCGCCCGCCACAGCTCGTCGTCAAGGATGCGCAACTCGGGCACATCCTGGGTGATCCAGTCCTCCTCCGGGTTTATGCGCGCCTGGCGCTTGCCAGTGTCCGGGTCTTTGATGAAGCGCTGACGGTTCCAGACCAGCTTGCCAACGTACATCTCGTTGTTGAGGATTCCGTTGCCGCGCTTCGGATTGCCGTTGATCGTGCTGAAGCCCCATTCTCCACCGCCCGGCGCGGAGATGCCCTCCTTGTTCAGCTCGAAGGCAATTCGCTTCGCCGACTTTCCGGCCGAATAGTCACGGAAGATGCGGCGGATGACCCCCGCCTGAAACTCGTTGATGGTCCGGTCGCCGCGTATGGGCTCGCCGCCGGCGTCGAACTTCTTCACCACATCATAGCCATAGGCGTTGCCGCCGCCGGACTTGCCCATCTCGACGCGCCCGCGCTGGCCTCGGCGCGTCTTGTCGGCGAGATCCTTGAGGAACAGGGCGTTCATCGTGCCCTTCAGACCGACATGCAGATGCGTGACTTCGCCCTCGGAGAGCGTGACGATCTTCACGTCCGCATAGGCCATGCGCTTGTAGAGGCCGGCAATGTCCTCCTGATCGCGCGAAAGACGATCCATCGCCTCGGCCAGCACGTACTGGAAACGGCCGCGCGCTGCGTCCGAGATCAGGGCTTGGATACCGGGACGAAGAAGGGAGGCGCCGGAAATGGCGTGGTCGGTATATTCCTCGACCACCTGCCAACCCTGCTTCTCGGCATGGAGGCGGCAGATGCGGAGCTGGTCGGCGATGGAGGCGTCGCGCTGATTGTCGGACGAATAGCGGGCGTAGATCGCGACTTTCAAAGCGCACTCTCCTGAGGTGTCAGGAGCGCGTCGTGCTGCGTTCCTTCATCTGCTCTTCGAACACCTCCCGCGCAGCACGACGGGCGAGCAGGCGAGCCAACTCGCTCAGGCGCGGGTCGGGACCGTCGCCGCGGCGCACGAGCGACAGTTCCGGCTCGACGAGCCGAAGCGCGCTCCTTTGCTGCTGGCGTTTGTCCTGGTCCATCGTTGCGCCGTTCGATAGCGATTGCAAGTTGATCGGCTTCACGATTGTTGTGAATCGAAGTATAAGCAACGCAAATCAACGGAGAGTATTCGACGGCATTCGGCATATTGTTGCTGGTGCTGGCGCCATCCGGCGTAGAAAAGCGCATCACAGCAGACGGAAAATACCGGCATCGGATGGCGCGGCGATCCGCTCTCTGGCCAAGCCTGTCTGAAACGCGTTTCGCCATCGCGTCCTCACTTGTCTGCACAACAAATCTGGGCTATATATCCAGATATAGCATGGAGGGTGGCCATGGGCAATGCTGCACAGAAGAGAGCGATCCAGAATTACCGCGCCCGTCTGACGCAGCGCGGCTTCACGCGCTTCGAGATCATGGCGCTCGAATCCGATCGCGAGCTGATACGCGCTCTTGCCCGTCGTCTGGCTGAGGAAGGGCCGGAAGCGGAGCAGGTTCGCGCGGCCGTGAAGACAGTCGTCGCTGGCGAACCACCCAAGCCCGGCGGCATCCTCACCGCTTTACGCCGCTCGCCGCTGGTGGGCGCGGAGCTTGATCTTTCCCGCCCGCGTGAAGAGGGGCGTAAGGTCGATCTGTGACGCGCTATCTCCTCGATACCAACATCATCAGCAATATCGTCAAGCCGCAGCCGTCGGCGTCGTTGCTGGCTTGGATGGCAACACAGCGCGACGAGGACCTGTTTATTGCGTCATTGACCGTCGCTGAAATTCGACGTGGCATTCTGGAAAAGCCCCGCGGCAAGAAACGCGATGCGCTCGACGCCTGGTTTGTCGGGCCGGAGGGGCCGCAGGCCCTGTTCACGGGCCGCATTTTATCCTTCGACGCCAAGGCCGGCCTGATCTGGGCGCGGCTGATGGCGGAGGGCAAGGTGGCGGGTCGTCCCCGTAGCGGACTCGACATGATCATCGCCGCCGTCGCCGGTGCGAATGAATGCGTCGTGGTGACTGACAACGAGAAGGACTTCGCCGGGCTCCAGATCATCAATCCGTTGCGTGGCGGCCTGGAGGGGGAAAAATGAAGATGGCGCCGCCGCCTGTACCCATCGAGTACCAGCTCATCGGTCTGACCGAAGACGGCAATGCTGGAGATCTCCTGCTTGGGCTTGACCAGAAACAGGGGCGAGTTCGCCTCCAAGCTCTGATCTCCGAATGGCTACGCATGGAAAACCTCGTGGTTTTGACGGGTTCCGGTACGTCGGTTTCAGCCGGCGGGAAGACCATGGCGAATCTTGAAACCGCTGTCTTCGAAACGATCGAGGCCCTCCCGGATGTGCCTGCCTCAATCGGCCCCATCATCAAGGCGCGGAGGGACGCCGTCTGGCTGGCTAATTTTATCGATGAACCGACGCTAGGTTTCGAAGCTTGGCTATCCTTCGTCGCCAACGCCTTGGTCATTGGCCAGTCGAAAGACGCACCATTCTCCGGTGTCACCTGGCCGAGCACACCCGCACCAAGCTTTGACGATCTCCAGTGGTTCGTAAACCATCTGCGCATGTCGATTTTCGCAGAATGCGCGCTGTCCTTGCCCGATAAGGCCATGGCGAAGTCGATAAGAGAGACCCCGCCGCAGCTCGCATTTCTCTCCAAGCTCGTCGCCCGAGATAGCAATCTCGGGCGAACTCATCTTTTCACGTTGAACTACGACACCCTGTTCGAGCAGGCGCTGGAGTTGCTCGGCATCCAGTATTTCGATGGGTTCACCGGCCGCGCCGCAGCGCGGTTCGATCCCTCCGTCTACGGCCTTGACGTCTATTATCCGGGGGAAGTCGCCGAAGGCCGAGTCCGGCGCTTCGACAAGTTCCTGCATTTTTACAAGCTGCATGGGTCAATTCACTGGTTCGAGCAAGATGGCGAGATGCGGGCGCGGCACCCCGACCTCGCGCCGTTCCGAGCCTATGTGGACTTGAAGCCGGAGGAGAAGGCAGCCGCACTCGTTGATCTTGCCGAGGGAACCGCATCGATCGGTATTCTGCCGACCGCGAATAAGTTCACGCAGACGCTGACGATGCCGTATGCGCATCTCTTCCGATCATTCCAAGTGCGCCTCGGCATCCCTCAGACGTTCCTGCTCGTCCTCGGCTACGGCTTCGGCGACGATCATGTCAGCCGAATCATCGAGAGTGCCTTGATCAACCCGTCGCTGGTTATGCTGGTGGTGGAGCCCAATCCGGAGAGCCCGGTCGTCGAGCGCATCCGGCGGTACAAGGACCTTGGCAAGCGCGCTTTCGTGTTGTGCCCGACCGACGCAGCCTTTGCGGCTGCCACGTTCAAGCACGCGACCTTTGATGATTTTGCGCGGTCAGCGATGCCCGACGTCCAATGGCTCGACGATTTCTTGCGTCTGCGTCGTTTTGAAAAGCAGATCGCCTCGTCTGCAATGCCCGCCGAACCCGATACGGGGGCTTGACCATGGATAATCCTAGACTTGTCGGCCACATCGTCGCTGTTCAGGGGTTTCGGGTGAAAGTCGAGCTTTTGCCCGAAACCCGCTCGGCGCTTCGCGCGACCCTTGACGGCGTCCAGGTCGCGATCGCCATCAACGCCTACCTGACATTTTCATTGGGGGCGGGCGAAACCGTCATCGGCATCATTACCGACCTCGAGGCGCGCGAGAGCTTCGACCCTGCAAGTGGCGACGACCTCAGCCTTGAGTTGATGAAGTCTCGCCGGATCGCCAGCGTGCAGTTGCTGGGCACGATCGAGAACATTGATGACGACGCCTCCTTCAGCCCGGGCATATCCGTTCTGCCAACCCTCGATACCCCTGCTGAGATCGGATCGCCGGCCGTGCTGCGCGCTGTGTTCGAGCTTCCGCCGCGGCGCAATAGGCCAGAAGGCTATGATGACAAGGACTTCGACTACGACCTGAAAATCGGGTTTCCAACGGGCCAGACGCGCAATGTCGTGCGCGCCTCCTACAACGATCTGTTTTCGCGCCCTCTGGCGATCGTCGGCAACACCGGCTCGGGCAAGTCCTTTTCCGTTTCCAGCCTGATCCAGAAGGCGATGAAGGCGCTCGATGGTGCCGCCGAGGAGCCGCATGTCTTTATCCTCGACATTAATGGCGAGTATGAAAAGGCATTCCCAACAGGCAAGACCGTCACACGATTGCCCGATCGCATCTACCTCAACGGTGAAGAATTCGGCCTTCCACTCTGGTTTCTCAATGCTGAAGAGATCTGCGCTTGGTTGAGCGCTGCCGAACAAACGCAGGAGCCGGTCCTGAAGGATTGGTGGGCGATCGCGAAGGGCGGGAATGCTGATGAGGTTTCGAATCTTAATACATTCCAGAGTGCTTTAAGCTCAATCGAAAAGCTGCTTTCCGATCTCCAAAAGATACAACGGAAGTCGGCTGGTTCATATTGCGATCTGATTGTAGGCTATCTGGCGAATTCCGACATCGATACAGCCTCATTTGAAACTCTGTTCGCATCGCACAAAGCGATCACCGGTTTCAATCAAGAGGTCCTCGCGAATGCTGCTCAGATCGAAGCCGAGGCTCGAAAGCTCCAGGATGAAATCCGCGCAAAGATCATCGGCGGCAGCCATGTCGCCGAGACTGCCGTTCGGACAGCCGATTCACCGTTGCGCATCTCCCGTTCGACGTTGACAGATCCATCCCTGATCAATCGAGCGGTGTCCAAGGAAGATACCATAAGGGTCGATGCACACCTCACGACGTTGAAACTGAGGTTGAAGACGCGCCTCGACGATAAACGCTGGCATTCGTTTCTCAATTATGAGAACGCCGAAACTAGCATCCCGGATCTGGCATCGTGGTTTTCCCGTTTTGGTCTCGGAAATGCGGGCGGGCCTAAGGTGTCGGTGCTCGACTTATCCATGTTGGGAAACGAGATTCTCCCTTATGCTTGCGCCGTCATCGGGCGCGTACTCCTCGAGGCAAGGGAGCGATTGCCGGCGGCATCACGCTATAAGCATCCTTGGGTGCTCGTCCTGGAGGAGGCGCACAACTACGCGCGGCCGGCGCGATCGGACGAAGACCGCGGCCATCGCCTCGCACGTCTCGCCTATGAGCGTATCGCCAAGGAGGGACGGAAGTTTGGCCTCTCACTGATCATCGCCAGCCAGCGACCGAGCGAGATCAGCCAGACAATTATCAGCCAGTGTGCCAACTTCATCAGCCATCGTCTGCAGAACCCGGACGACATCGACCATTTCCGACGCATCATCCCGATGCAGGCGCGGCGTTTGCTCGATCAGGTGACGATTTTGTCGTCGGGCGAGGCGATCGTTTTCGGAAGCGCGTTCCATATCCCGGCGCGGGTTCAGTTCGATCGACCGGAGCCTGGCCCCTATAGCCAGACGGCAGCGCCGTACCACGAATGGTCGAAGGAAAGAGCTCCGTTTCCTCTGCGCCAAATCATTGACGCTTGGGGCGCATAGCTCAGAGGAGCCATCTGCCCCATGTCTCTCAAGCCATTCGACTCCCTTCTCGAGCCCGATCCCCGGTTCGCTGACCTCTATGTTATTGAGCAAGATGTCGCGCGTCGAATGACGCTTCGAGACCATCATGCCGGAATAGTTGATGTCGGCTTGAAGGGTGCGGCACCCGTAGAGGTTCAAAAGGCCTTCGACAGAGCGCGTAGCATCATGCTTTACGCCTTTTTTGACTACGATCTCTTCGTGGTGGGAGAAATCCAAGCATTCGGAGCTTTCGAGCTAGCGCTCAAATTTCGTTTGAGTGGGCATGGTGGAGACGCACGCGGCACGCTGCGCAATCTGGTCGATCGAGCACGCAAAACGGGCGCGTTGCCGCCAATGGTCGAGGGCAGCATGCTGATGGCCGATCCTGTCGAGGCGCTTATCGCATTACGTAATGGTCTGTCCCACGGCAGCGCTGAAATTCATTCCCCCGGCATGGCGCTGAAGATCCTGGCGGCTTGCGCCGACTGGATCTATCTCCTGTTCCCGAGCCGGCCTGAATGAATCCGGCTCTTCTGATGTGACGCTGCTAGGGGAAAGCCTTCCCCTGCGGCCGAGCCAGGTCTCGGCCGACCCCATCGAGCGGGGAGCCCCCGCAACGCCCCTCAAGAGTCAGAGGGTGGACCGGTTTTCCGTGACGGGTTGACTGCCGGGAGAGAGGCTGCCGGCGCCCGTCATGGAGAACGATCCCATGAACGAACAGGTTCTGGACGCCCGCGGTGATCCGAGCGGCGGGTATAAGGTGGATGTCAATCGCGGCGAGCGCGTCGGCCGCGTGTCGTCGGAGTGGTTCTCCCGGCCGGCGGACGAACGCTATCTGTCCCTGTCGGAGCTGTATGGCGCGGTGCGCGGCCGGTCCGACCGGAGCCGGACCCGGACGGTGGAGAGCGCGGCTATCCGCGTCAAAGCGAGCCGAGAGGCGCCGGACCGGCTGACGCTCGCGCTGCCGGGGACGGAGGCTCCTGTTGCGCCGACCCACTGGAGCTTCGGCCAGCTTGCAAGCCTCATCGGCGCGCCGGCGGCCTACCTGCGGCAACTCCCGGCTCCGCTCGCCGGCATCAATCTGCAGCACGGCCTGCTGACGCACCGCGCTGAGCAGGTGAAGACGCTGGAGGTGGAGGACGGCCGCGTCGAGCTACGGGCCGTGACCGGTCCCGACTACGGCCGCATCTACGACCACGAGCTGGTGGATGCCGTGCGCCGCATCGCCGGCAATGGCACCGGCGACACCCGCTGGAAGGTGCCGGGTGTGCTCGACTGGTCGACAGGCATCTACAATCCCCGCGTCGACATCACCAAGGACACCACCACGCTCTACGCCTCGGATCGGGACGTCTTCCTGTTCCTGGTGGATGATCTCAATCCCATCGAGGCTGGCCGGCTGCCGGACGGCTCTCCGGACCTGTTTTTTCGGGGCTTCTATTGCTGGAACTCGGAGGTGGGCGCCAAGACGCTGGGGATCGCCAGCTTCTACCTGCGGGCCGTCTGCCAGAACCGCAACCTGTGGGGCGTCGAGGATTTCGAGGAGATCACCATCCGGCACTCCAAGTATGCCGCATCTCGGTTCGCCCATCAGGCGGCGCCGGCTTTGGAGCGCTTTGCTAACTCCTCCCCCATGCCCTTCGTCAACGGCATCAAGGCGGCACGCGAGCGCATCGTGGCGCGCACCGACGAGGACCGCACCGAGTTCCTGCGCCGCAAGGGCTTCTCCAAGGCGGAGACGCAGAAGGTGATCGAGACCGTGCTGGCCGAAGAAGGTCGCAAGCCGGAGAGCATCTTCGACTTCGTGCAGGGCATCACGGCCGTGGCCCGGGACAAGCCCCACCAGGATGCCCGCCTCGATCTGGAGGCGCGGGCGAAGAAACTCCTCGACCGCGCCGTCTGAGATCCGCGAAGCCGGAGATGCGGAATGTCGTGTCTCCGGCTTCGTGTTGTTCCGGATTTCCGGATCATCGGTTCTGCGGCGCTGCCCTCAGAGGAAGAGGGCGGCGCCGTCCTTCGTGACGGGTTGGAGGCCAGAGAGAGGTTCTCTGGCCGCCCGTCGCGGAGAAATATCCCATGGCCACGGCCGTTCAGAAGATCACCCTTTCGTCCTCCCGCGACATCCCTTTCAACAAGCTGGTGCTGAGTCAGGCCAACGTCCGCCGGGTGAAGGCGGGCGTCTCCATCGAGGAACTCGCCGAGGACATCGCCCGGCGCGGCCTGCTCCAGGGCCTCAATGTCCGAGCCGTGGTCGATCCCGACGGCGTCGAGACCGGCATGTATGAGATCCCGGCCGGCGGGCGGCGCTATCGGGCGCTGGAGCTGCTGGTGAAGCGCAAGCGCCTCGCCAGGACGGCCCCGGTGCCATGCATTGTCCGTGAGGGCGGCATCGCCGAGGAGGATTCCCTCGCCGAGAATGTCCAGCGCGCGCCGCTCCATCCCCTCGACCAGTTCCGTGCCTTTCTCGCTCTGCGGGAGAAGGGCCAGTCCGAGGAGGAGATCGCCGCCGCCTTCTTCGTCTCGGTCGCGGTGGTGAAGCAGCGGCTGAAGCTCGCCTCGCTCTCTCCGACGCTCCTCGACACCTATGCCGAGGATGGCCTCACCCTCGACCAGCTCATGGCCTTCACCGTATCGGGCGACCATGAACGGCAGGAGCAGGTGCTGGAGCGTCTCGCCCAAGCTTACGACAAGCAGCCCTATGTCATCCGGCGCATGCTGACGGAGGGCGCGGTGCGGGCATCCGACAAGCGGGCCCGCTTCATCGGCATCGAGGCCTACGAGATGGCCGGCGGCACGGTGCTGCGCGACCTGTTCCAGGGCGATGACGGTGGCTGGCTGCAGGATGTGCCCCTCGTCGACCGGATGGTGGCCGAGAAGCTCGTCGCCGAGGCCGACGTGATCCGGAGCGAGGGTTGGAAGTGGATCGAGGTCGCGCCGGACTTCGCCTATGGCCACACCTATGGCCTACGCCAATTGCGGGGCGAGCCCATGCATTTGACCGAAGCGGAGGAGGCTGCGCGGGAGGCAGCCCAGGGGGAATACGATCGTCTGTCCGAAGAACATGCCGATGTCGACGAGCTTCCCGAAGAGGTCGACGCGCGGCTCGGGGCACTCGAGGCGATGCTGGAGGCCTTCGAAGCGCGTCCTCTCGCGTTCGATCCGGCGGAGGTCGCCCGGGCCGGCGCCTTCGTCAGCATCGCACAGGATGGAAAGCTCCGGGTGGAACGGGGTTTCGTCCGCCCGGAGGACGAGGTGCCGGTCGAGGAGGACCATGACCCTTCCATCGAGACCGACGGTGCCAACCTCGTGGCCTCATCCCCTCGGCAGGAGGCGGCAGCAGGCGATGCTCCTGGCGAGCCCGAGGAGGAGGACGGCCTCACCCCCATCTCCGACCGGCTGCTCACGGAGCTGACCACCCACCGCACCCTCGGCCTGCGCCATTCGCTGGGCGAGCAGCCTGACGTCGCCTTCCTTGCCGCGGTCCATGCCCTGACGCTGAAAGCTTTCTACGCCTATGGCTCGGACAGCTGCCTTGAGCTCGATCTCAAGAGCGTCTCGTTCAATGCCCAGGCGCCGGGCCTCAATGACAGCGTCTCCGCCGAGTCCATTCGTGTCCGGCATGAGAGCTGGGCCAAGGCTCTGCCGAAGGAGCCGGGCACGCTCTGGGACACCTTGAGCGGGTGGGACCACGACAGCCGGGCCGCACTGTTCGCCCATGTGGTGAGCCTCTCGGTCAATGCGGTGCATGAGGCCTGGAACCGCCGTCCCCGCGCCTTCGCCCATGCCGATAGGCTGGCGCAGGCGGTGTCGCTCGACATGGCAGCCGTCGGATGGAAGCCCACGGTGGACACCTTCCTCGGCAGGGTCACCAAGGCCCGCATCCTGCAGGCGGTGACCGAGGCCAAGGGGGAGCGCCCGGCCGAGCGGATCGCCCACCTCAAGAAGGGCGACATGGCCCGGGAGGCCGAGACCCTCCTCGCCGACAGCGGCTGGCTCCCGGAGGCGCTGCGGACCCAGCCCTTGGACACCGTCGGCGAGGAAACGGCGGAGACCGACGGCGAAACGGCCATGGCCGACAGCGAAGACCTCGCCGACACTGAGGAGCCCGAAGCGATCTCCTCCTCGATCGCTGCCGAATAATCCTCCCCGGGCAACCTGGCCCGCCGTCTGTGGCTCCGCGATCCCCCCTATCGCGTGGCCCGGACGGCGGGCCATTTTCTTGGAGCGTCCCCATGACGGATGTGACCCATGATCTGGCCCGGCAGTTGGGGCGGCAGGCGGAGGCAGTCTGCCGCCATTATCTCTCCGCGGGCCGACGGCAGGGGCACTATTGGCAGGTCGGCGATGTTCGCAACTCTCCCGGCCGCTCCATGTTCGTGCGGCTGACGGACACCGCGAAGGGCCCAGCCGGAAAATGGACCGACGCTGCCACGGGCGAGCACGGCGACCTCCTCGACGTGATCCGCGAAAGCCGGGGCCTGCTCAACTTCACCGATGTGGTCGCAGAGGCTCAAGCATTTCTGCGCCTTCCACCAATCTCACCAGACGCGGAAGCTCCTCATGGCGGAAAGCAATGTTCCTCACGTGATCCGGTCATCTCGGCACGACGGCTGTTCGCCGCTGCAGAGCCGATTTCGGGCACAATCGTAGAGGCGTATCTGCGGACCCGCGGCATCTCGGCTTTGCACGAAACCGGAAGCTTGCGCTTTCATCCTCGCTGCTTCTATCGCCCGGCTGCGCACGGGCCCATTCAACCCCTGCCGGCCATGATCGCTGCCGTCACCGACCTCAGGGGACGGATCATGGGCATCCACCGGACGTGGCTCGCTCCGGACGGATCGGACAAGGCGGCAATCGCCACGCCCCGGCGGGCCATAGGTCACCTGCTGGAGCATGCCGTTCGCTTCGGCCGAGTTGATGACGTGATGGCTGCCGGAGAGGGCATCGAGACGATCCTTTCCCTCCGCGGCGTGTTGCCAAGCCTCCCGACGGCAGCGGCGCTCTCGGCCGCCCACCTTTCCGCCATCGCCTTTCCACCCGGGCTACGGCGGCTCTACATCGCCCGCGACACCGATCCGGCCGGCAACAGGGCACGGGACAGCCTCATTGCACGAGCGAACTCCACCGGGATCGAGGCCATCGTGCTCTCGCCGACGCTTGGCGACTTCAACGAAGATCTGCGCGCCTTTGGCGTTGACGCCTTGCGGGCGCAACTCCGATGTCAGCTTGCTCCCGAGGACGTCGCCCGCTTGTCCGTGACGAGCCCATGATCTGGAGTGGCTGCGAGCGGGAATGCTCTTCCGCCACGCTCTGATACCCACCGCCGACAGAGAACCCGCAGCCAGGCCTTCCAGAGGGCGATCGGCCGGCAGTCGTCCCGGACCGGCAATGGCTCCGGCCGGTGATTTTCCGTCGCCGGTGTTTCCCCACGACGCAGGCGTCGCAGGGCCCCGACACGCGGCGTTCCATCGCGAAGCAAAATCCCCGGCCTTCGCCATCCTCCGCTCACGCTCCGGCCCCGCGCTTCCCGCGGGGTGCAGGTCCGTCCCGCCCGCCGGCTTCGTCGCCATGAAGGCCGCAAGGCTGCGGTCCAACCGACGGAGCCTCCCATGAGCACCGAGCACGACGGACCCCGCCACGCTTCCTCTCCCACCGATCACCTGCTGCAGGAACTTCAGCTCTATGGCTACCGTCCCTCGGACGACGAAACGGATCCGCGGCCGCTTCCCGATGCCGACCGCATCACCGGCGCAATTGCCGACATCTTCGATGCCCTCATCGCGACGCTGCAAGACACTCGCCTCGAGCCGGACCTTCCCGATCTCCTGTGGTCGACCGTCCATCTCTTCCACCGTGCCGCCGGCCGTATCTCGGGCACCCTTGACGACAACGAGCAAGGCCAGCGCCGCAGCCAGCAGGAACAGGACGGCAGCGAGGTGCGCTCGGCGGAGCTGGAGCGACTCATCGCCGAGGGCCAGAGCCTCATGGAACGCCGCAACACCTTCGAGCTGATGCGCGACGAGGCTGCCGATGCCTTCGAACGGCACACCGGCTCAGCCTGGCGCCCGCGCTCCGGATCCCTGGTGAACCATCGGCACCTCACCGCAGCCCTCATCGACAGCCGCGATTTCCTCGCCGCCCGCAGGCGGGCTGAGACCGAGGTGATGATGCCCACAGGTCCGAAGATCGCCTTTTCCGGCGGCGACACGATGGACCACACGCACATCTGGGCGAAGCTCGATCAGGTCCGCGCGAAGCACCCTGACATGGTGCTGCTGCACGGTGGCTCGCCCAAGGGTGCCGAGAGGATCGCCGCCTGCTGGGCCGATGCCCGTAAGGTGCCGCAGGTCGCGTTCAAGCCCGACTGGACACGGCACGCCAAGGCCGCCCCCTTCAAGCGCAACGACCAGATGCTCTCGGTCATGCCCATCGGGGTCATTATCTTCCCCGGCACGGGCATCCAGGACAACCTCGCCGACAAGGCCCGCAAGCTCGGCATCCCGGTCTATCGGTTCGGGTCAGGCGGCGCATGAGCGCTGCCCCCTTCTCGACCATCGGAATCGAATTTCACGAGCCCTGAACGTTTCTCATGAAAGTGCTGGCTCCATTATCGATTTTCACCGGACTGACGAGCAGGACCTGTACTCATCAGACGTGTAGCTGAACAAAGCCTCCAGAGTCAGCTTATGCAGGGAGACGGCCGCACCTGCCGATCTTCGAGCGACCATCCACCCCCGCTTTTTTTGCGCTGATCCTTGGTCCGGCCGAGGGCCTGACGCCATCAACCCGCAAGGGGTCGGCTACGCACCGCGTGCCGCCGCTCCGCTTCGCCGTCGCGGTGATTGCGGCCATCGGCCGGACCAATCGGGCGCCTGTCAGCGGGGGATGGTCCTCCGCTTCGAGCAGGAGCCGGACCCCATGTCCTCTACCGATGCGCAGGCCTTCGCCCTCAGCCTTGCCAAGACCCTGATGGTCGTCATCGTGATCTTTCGCGCCGGCGACGGCAGCCTCTCGGTCGTGCCGGCCGACGAATTCGACGGCGATGCCTCCCAGATCGTCTGGGAGATTGATCCCTTCGCCAGATAGCGGAGGGAGCGCGGAAGTCCCGAGCATCCCCATTGCAGGGATTCCGGCGGCTTTTTCCCTTGCTATGCTGGTGATCGCGCCGCGGTGGTGGTGGTGGAAGGCGCAACCGTCAGAGCTTTCCTTATGGAGATACCACCATGATTTTCCTCGGCATCCTGCTTGGTCTCGCCGCCATCGCGTTATTCTGCTGGCTGCTGTTTACGCTCGCGGTCTTCGCGCTGCCGTTCTTCGCCGCTGTCAGCGCCGGCACTTGGGCACACCAAACCGGCGCGGGCTGGCTCGGTGCGATCGTCGTTGGCCTGATCGCCGGGGGCATCACGCTCGGCATCGGCCAGGTTCTGTTCGCGGTCGTTCGTCCGATGTGGGCGCGGCTCCTCTTTGCGCTCGCCTTCGTCATCCCGGCCGTCATCGTCGGCTATCACGCCACGCATGGCATCGCGAAGCTCGCCATGCCGTCCGAGACGTGGCAGATCGTCTTCTCGATCATCGGCGCTATTGCCATCGGCGTCACGACGCTGTTGCGGGTCGCGGCCAGCGCGTCCAGTTGGGACCTTGCGCAGATCTGAGCACGCTCCATGTCATTCGGCAGGGCCGGAGCCGAAAGAGCCTTGCCATCCATGCTGTCCGAGGATGCGGATCGGTGGCGCCGTCCGGATTGTGGCAGAGGCCCAAGCGGCGGTCGATCGCGATTACTTGAGACGAGACGACGCCACGTGGTCGGTCGCGGACCAGCGCATGATGGGAGCTATCTTATCTGGTCCTACCCGTCGCGGCGGAAGTGCACGGAGCCGGCCCGGAACGGGGGACGTGAAGCCGAAGAGGATCGGGCCGGTCTTCTGTGAGGTTGCGGAGGCCGCCATCATCCCCGTTCGGCATCCGTCCGTCGACGCGCCAAGTCGAACAGAGCCATTATTCATGGCTCACCCGATACCGCCCGCAAGCCCATAGAGCAGTCCGAGCACTGAACAGCCTGCCAAAATCGTCATCACGCCGAGGTGGAAGCGGAACACGGCGTTGAGCGCGGCAAGGGTGAGGATCAGGGACGCTGGCCGGATCGACGCCAACATCGGCACCTCCAGGCCCAGTCCCAGCGTGTTCAGCGTGATGATCTCGCCGAACAGCACGTGCAACAGGTGACCTCGTCGGCGCCCGCGTTGATCCTGCTCAAGGCGGTCCTTTCATGCGCACCTATGATGAGGCATAGTTCGCCGGTGAGGCGATGAGGCATATGATCAGGCTCAGGTCGGCAGCGGGGTGGGTGAAGGTGCTGCCAGCGATCCTGGTGGCAATGGCCATGCTGTTCGGACCCATCGCGAGCGCCTATTCCGCGCCGTGCCATGACGAGGATTCGGCATACGCAGCTGCGGCGGATCATCCGTACCAGATCGCCTCGCTTGATCCCGCAGATCATCATCCGGACGAGCCGACCCAACCCGCTGAACACGGAAAGTGCTGCAGCGTCTCCTGCAGTGTCTATGTGCCCGTGGCCGACGGCGCGAGCCTGCACGTTCTGGATCTGACCTTTGTTCGAGAGCCCTTTGATCTCGCCAACCAGGCCGCGGACGGCTTGGCGGTCTTGCCCGGCCTCGATCCCCCGCGTTTCCAGAGCTGATACCGGTCTCAACGCATTTCAGGCGTGAGGCGGACGCGCGAAGCAGCGCCCGTTGAGGGCGCCGGCGCGTCGACGTGCCGCAAGATGCCCCCGAAATCAGCGTCGGCCTCGTGCCGATGGCGAAACGAGGACCTTTCCATGTATGGTCGCGACACGCTTGCCGAGCCTATGGCCGGCACGGCTGCGCTTGGACAATCCGGACCGACTGGCACCGGAACCCCGCGGCAAACCCGAAATGCCCAAGGGAGCGCCTTCTCCAGCGATCCCGGAACGTTCGCTCGCGATTTCTTGTCCTATGGCAGGGACGTGGCCGAGCGCTGGATCCTGTTCTGGGACACGCTGCGCCAGCGGGCCGACAACATGCTGGCGCACGAGCGCGCCGGTAAGCCGGCTCTGCTCGACTTCGACTATGAGGTCCTGCTCGATGCCCGCCGGCTCGAGCGTCCGGCAAACTATGCCCTCCTGCGCGTGACCCGCGTGGGGGACGAGTGCCTGGAAGATTGTCTGGACGCGGCCAAGCCGCCCGTGGTGATCCTCGACCCGCGCGCCGGCCACGGCCCCGGCATCGGTGGCTTCAAGCAGGACTCCGAGGTCGGCATCGCCCTGCACCAGGGGCACCCCGTCTATTTCGTCACCTTCTATCCAGAGCCCGCCGCGGGGCAGACGCTCGCCGACGTGCTTCACGTGCTGCGGCGGTTCGTCGAGGAGGTGTCATGGCGACATTCCGGCGCCGCGCCTGTGCTCTATGGGAACTGCCAGGCCGGCTGGGCGGTGACGCTGCTCGCCGCGAACTGCGCGGGGCTGGCCGGACCGGCCGTGCTGAACGGGACCCCTCTGTCCTACTGGGCCGGCGAGACCGGCATCAACCCCATGCGCATCGCCGCCGGCTTCGAGGGCGGGGCGTGGTTGACACACCTTCTCGCCGACCTCGGGGACGGACGCTTCGACGGCGCCTTTCTGGTGCAGAACTTCGAGGGGCTGAAGCCCGAGGCGGTATGGGAGAAGTACGCGAACCTCTATGCCCACATGGATACTGAGCGGGAGCGGTTCCTCGCCTTCGAGCGCTGGTGGGGCGGCTATTACTTCCTGAGCCGCGAGGAGATCCTCGCCATCGTGGAGAACTTCTTCGTCGGCAACAGGCTGGAGCAGGGCCGCGTCCGGATCTGCGAAGGGTGCCATGCGGATCTCAGGCGCATCCGCAACCCGCTCGTGATCTTCGCATCCTATGGCGACAACATCACGCCGCCCCATCAGGCGCTCGGCTGGTTACCGATCGTGTACCAGGATACGGAAGATCTCAAGGCGGCGGGCCAGCGCATCGTCTATCTCATCAACCGCCATGTGGGTCACCTCGGCATCTTCGTTTCCGCAAAGGTTGCGCGGCTGGAGCATCGGGCCATCCTCGAGAGCCTGCCGCGGATCGAGACGCTCCCGCCCGGCCTCTACGAGATGAAGATCGACAATCCGTCCGGCGATCCCGATTGCCGTGAGGGCGCCTATCAGGTCCGCTTCGAGGCGCGCGAGGTGTCCGACATCCGCTTCGCCCGGCAGGACCCTGCCTTCGAGCGCGTGCGCGACCTGTCGGAGCGCAACGAAGCCTTCTACCGCACGTTCGTCAGCCCCTGGGTACGGGCGCTGACGACGCCCTGGTCGGCGGCGATGCTTGAGACGCTGCACCCAATGCGCACCAGCCGCTACCTGTTGTCGGAAGGCTTTATGCCCTGGATGCGCGATGTCCGATGGCTCGCGGAGCAGGTCGCCGCCGACCGGCATCCGGCCGCAGCGGACAACCCCTTCAAGGTCGAGGAGGAGCACGTCGTCTCGCGCGTCGCCGAGGGGATCGAGCAGGGCCGGCGCCTGCGGGACGCCCTGTGGGAGCGCCTCTTCGACAGTCTCTATGACGGCGTGGGCAGTGCCCACCCAGCCGGTGCGGACCCACAGCACAGGAGTGAGGGCACAGGGCCACAGGATACACGGAGCGGTTTGGATTTCCAGGCGGCCGGCATCAGCCGGACCGCAGCGATAGGAGAGAACTGACTATGACGACGTTTCGCAATCTGATGCTCGCCGGCGCGCTGCTGCTCTCGACGCCGGGCTTCGCCGAGGACGCGCACCATCCGCCGGAGGCCCAGCCTGCTGCGCCCCAGGCTGCCGCGCCGGCACCGCAGCCATCTCAGGCCACGCCGACGCCAGGTGGCCCTCAAGGCATGATGGGGCCGGGCATGATGGGGATGATGGGCCAGGGTGGCATGGGCATGATGGGCGGCGGAAACGCAGGGGCCGGCATGGGGATGAGCCAGATGATGGACCCCGACCGCATCGCAGGGCGCATCGCCTTCCTGAAGGCCGAACTGAAGATCACTGAGGCGCAGCAGCCCCTGTGGAGCGCATTCACGGAAGCGCTCAAGGCCAATCGCGCCATGATGGGTGACATGCAGGAGATGATGATGGCCGCGCAGGGCGGCTCGGCGCCGACCCTGCCGCAGCGGATCGACGGTCACGAGCGCATGCTCGTCGCCCGCCTCGAAGCGGTGCGCCGCCTCAAGGCCGCGCTCGGGCCGCTCTACGCGTCGTTCGACGAAGCGCAGAAGCGCACGGCGGACCAGCTCATGATGCCGGGTGGAATGGGCCCCATGTGAGCGTCGAACCTCGCTGGCGGGTCGGCGATCGCAGCCGGCCTGCTTCGCTCAGGTGGAGGAGGACCAAATGTCCTTGCATGACGACACCGGCCATATGCCGCGGCCCGGCAATGACACCGGCACGCGCGCCCCGCACCGAAGCTTCTGGCGCTCGCCCGGCGGCATCGTCGCCATCGGCTTTCTTCTCGCGGTGGCCTTTCTTTTGTTCTCGGAGCACCGCGTCCATGCGCTGGGGTATCTGCCCTTCCTCCTGCTGCTCGCCTGCCCGCTGATGCACATGTTCATGCATCACGGCCACGGCCATCATGCGGGACACCAGCCAGGCGAACGGCCGCCGGGTCCCGATGGGGGCAACCGATGACCGAGACCTCCGCTTATGGCCTGTGGGGCCTCGTGATCATCAACTCGGCGGTCTTCATCCTGTTTGCGGCAAGCTTCACCCGGCTGCAGACACCGCGGGACTGGCGCACGCTCGGGGCGTTCTCGGCCTTCATCCTTGCCCTGTTCACCGAGATGTACGGCTTTCCGCTGACCATCTATCTCCTGTCGGGATGGCTCGGCCGGCAGTTTCCCGGTGTCGATTTCTGGTCCCACGACGCCGGCCATCTGCTGGAGACCCTGTTCGGATGGCGCGTGAACCCCCATTTCGGGCCGTTCCACATCTTCAGCAATATTCTGATCTTCGGCGGCTTCTGGCTGCTCGTCGCGAGCTGGAACGTGCTTTATGCGGCCCAGCGCGATCACCGCCTCGCGACCGAAGGTCCCTATTCCCGCGTGCGGCATCCCCAGTACGCCGCTTTCGTCGTCATCATGTTCGGCTTCCTGCTGCAATGGCCGACGCTGGTCACGCTCGCCATGTTCCCCATTCTCGTCTCGGTCTATGTGCGGCTCGCACGGCAGGAAGAAGCCGCAGCCCGCACTGAGTTCGGGCCGACGTGGGATGATTATGCCAGCCGCGTCCCCGCCTTTTTCCCCGTATCGGAATTTCATCCGCGACAGCCCCTCGCTCCGGAGACCGCCCTCATGACTGAGCACGACACGCACGCCGGCCACCATCACCACCACGACCATGCAGTTCACCCGCCCGAAGGCGCCGGGATCGCGCCCACGGAAATGGTCAAGGATCCCGTCTGCGGCATGGAGGTGAACCCGGCCACCGCCGGGTTCCGGTCGGACTACGGCGGCAAGAGCTATTTCTTCTGCTCGGCAAAATGCCACGACAAATTCGACGCAAACCCTTCTGCCTATACCGCCGGTGCGGCGGAAACGCCGCCCGCAGCGAAGGGTCAGCCTCAAGGCGTGATCTACACCTGCCCCATGCACCCGCAGATCCGTCAGCTGGGACCGGGCAACTGCCCCATCTGCGGCATGACGCTGGAGCCCGAGGTGGCGACAGGCAAAACCGGTCCCAGCGCCGAGCTCGTGGACATGACGCGCCGCTTCTGGATCGGCCTTGCGCTGGCGCTGCCGGTGCTGGCCCTGGAGATGGGCGGGCACCTCACCAATCTCCACATGCTGCTCGGCGCGCAAGCGTCCAACTGGACCCAGCTCGTGTTGGCAACACCGGTGGTGCTGTGGGCGGGATGGCCGTTCTTCACCCGCGCCTGGCAGTCGCTGGTCACCCGCCGCCTCAACATGTTCACGCTGATCGCCATGGGCACGGGCGTGGCGTGGGCCTACAGCGTGGTGGCGACCTTCGCGCCGCAGATCTTCCCCGCGACCTTCCGCGCCGCCGACGGATCGGTTGCCATCTATTTCGAGGCCGCTGCCGTCATCACAGTGCTGGTCCTGCTCGGCCAGGTGCTGGAGCTGCGCGCCCGCGAGCAGACCGGCGGCGCCATCCGCGCCTTGCTCGACCTCGCCCCCAAGAGCGCCCGGCGCGTGCGTGACGACGGCAGCGACGAGGACGTGGCGCTGGAGGCGGTCGTGGTGGGCGACCGCCTGCGCGTGCGGCCAGGCGAGAAGGTGCCGGTGGATGGCAAGCTGGTCGAGGGCCGCTCCTCGGTGGACGAATCCATGATCACCGGCGAATCCATGCCAGTCACCAAGGACGTCGGCGCGAAGGTCATCGGCGGCACGCTCAACCAGAGCGGCGGCTTCGTCATGCGCGCCGGCAAGGTGGGGCGGGACACCATGCTGGCGCAGATCGTCCACATGGTGGCCGAGGCGCAACGCTCGCGCGCGCCGATCCAGCGCCTCGCCGACGAGGTATCCGGCTGGTTCGTGCCGGTGGTGATCGCCATCGCGGTCCTTGCCTTTGCGGCGTGGGGCATCTTTGGGCCGGAGCCGCGCTTCGCCCACGGGCTGATCGCCGCCGTGGCGGTGCTCATCATCGCCTGCCCCTGTGCGCTCGGGCTGGCGACGCCCATGTCCATCATGGTGGGCGTCGGTCGCGGCGCATCCATGGGCGTGCTCATCAAGAATGCCGAGGCGCTGGAGCGGTTCGAGAAGGTGGACACGCTGGTGGTGGACAAGACCGGCACCCTGACGGAAGGCAAGCCGAAGGTGGTCGCGCTGAAGACGGCCGGCGCCTTGGAAGAGGACGCGCTCCTGCGGCTTGCGGCGACGCTCGAGCGGGCGAGCGAGCACCCGCTCGCGGCGGCCATCGTCGCCGCGGCGGAGGAGCGCGCCCTGCCTCTCGGCGAGGCCCAGGATTTCGACAGCCCGGTGGGCAAGGGCGTGACTGGCACGGTGGACGGCCAAAAGCTCGTCATCGGCAGCCACCGCATCATGGGCGAGGAAGGCGTGGACCTCTCCCCCCTGTCGGCCGAGGCCGAGGCGCTACGCGCCGATGGTGCCACCGTGATCTTCGTTGCAATGGACGGGCGCATCGGCGGCCTCATCGCCATCGCCGACCCGGTCAAGGCGACCACCCCCGTGGCCTTGGCGGCGCTCCGGGCCGCCGGGGTCCGCGTCGTCATGCTCACCGGCGACAATCGGACGACCGCCGAGGCGGTGGCCCGGCGCCTGGGCATCGACGAGGTGGAAGCAGAGGTGCTGCCGGAGAACAAGGCGCAGGTGGTGACGCGGCTGCGCCAGGAAGGGCGGATCGTCGCCATGGCCGGCGACGGCGTGAACGATGCGCCCGCCCTCGCCGCGGCGGACGTCGGCGTCGCCATGGGTACCGGGACGGACGTCGCCATCGAGAGCGCCGGCGTGACGCTGCTGAAGGGCGATCTCCAGGGCATCGCCCGCGCCCGGCAGCTGAGCCACGCCACCATGAGCAACATCCGCCAGAACCTGTTCTTCGCTTTCATCTACAATGCGGCCGGCATACCGGTGGCGGCGGGCGTGCTCTATCCCCTGTTCGGGCTTCTGCTGTCGCCCATCATCGCCGCCGCGGCCATGGCGCTGTCATCGGTCAGCGTCATCGCCAATGCCCTGCGCCTGCGGCGCACGCCGCTTGGCTAAGGCGTCCTCGTTCTTGGACTGCAGAGACGGATCCGGCTCCAGGGAGGGAACCATGCTGAATTTCGACGGAATGATGGGCTCCGGCATGTGGGGGATGTGGCTGTTCGGCCTCCTGATCCTGGTCCTGGTCGTCCTCGGGATCGCGGCGCTCCTCAAGTATCTCGGCCGATGAGAGTGCGTCCCGGGGACGAAAGGGGTGGGCAGGCCAAGCCTGTCCACCGCCCCCTGTCGGACAGGACCAGCGCGCCTCCCGCGACGATGGTCGGCGGGACCGCCTCAGGACTTCCGGCTGGGATCGAAGGTGATCACGAGCGCGGATGCGAGGAGGGCGAAGACGGCGCCGACGATGAACGTCGCCCGGGCGCCACTGATGTCCCACAGCAGCCCGGCGGCAAGGCTCGCCGCCAGCGTCGCGAGGCCAGTGGCGAGGTTGAACAGGCCGAAGGCTGATCCGCGCAGCGCCGCCGGGGCGTTCTGGGCCACGAGCTTGGCGAGAAGGCCCTGGGTGAGCGCCATGAGCGCGCCCCACAAGCCGATGCCGAGGAACGCCCCCCACAGGCCCGGGACGAAGGCGAGGGAGAGGTCGGCCGCCACCAGCACGGCAAGGCCGCTGAGCAAAAGCCGCTCCGGCGGCGCCTGATCCGACCAGGCGCCGGCGGGTTAGGCGCCGAGGGAATAGACGACATTCATCGCGACGAGCACGAACGGAGCGAGCGCCAGCGGCAGTCCCTCGTCGTAGGCATTCAGGACGAGGAAGGCCTCGCTGAAGCGCGCGAGCGTGAAGACGACACCGATGGCCACGACGACAAGGAAGGGACGTTCGAGGCGCCTGAGATCCGCGATCCGCACCGGTGGAGGCCGGCCTGTTCCAACCGTGCCCACGGACCTGTCCTCGACGCCGAGGACGACGCAGAGCACGGCAAGAGCGCCGGGAACGAGGGCGACCCAGAAGACGGCCCGCATGTCGTCGGCGAACAGCGCCATCAGCGCGACGGCAAGCAGCGGCCCGACGAAGGCGCCCACCGTGTCGAGGGCCTGGCGCAGGCCATAGGCGCGTCCGCGGATCTCGGGCGGGGTGACGTCGGCCGCAAGCGCATCGCAGGGCGCGCCCCGGATGCCCTTGCCGACGCGGTCGGCGAAGCGCGCGGCGAACACCATCGCCGGAGCGCCGGCCAGGGCAAAGAACGGCTTGGATGCGGCGCCGAACCCGTAGCCGAGCAGGATCAGCGGCTTGCGCCGACCGAAGTGGTCCGACAAATAGCCCGAGAAGACCTTCGCGATCTGCGCGCTGGATTCCCCCACGCCCTCGATCATGCCCATCATGGCGACGCTCGCACCGAGGGTGCCGGCGAGGAAGAGCGGCAGCAGCGCGTGGATCATCTCGGACGAGATTTCCATGAACATGCTGACGAAGCCGAGGGCCCAGACGGTCCTCGGGATGGCGGGGCGCGGACCTGCAGCCTCCCGCCAGGCTTCCTGCTGCTTCCTGTCCACCTCGATCGTCAAGCCACCTTCACCACCGCCATCATCCCGGTGGCCATGTGATAGAGGTGGTGGCAGTGCAGGAACCACTCGCCCCTCTGCCCGGCATCGAAGGCGATGGTCACGGGCGTGTGCGGCGGCACCATCACCGTGTCGCGCAGGGCGCCTGCAAAGCGGCGCCCGCCGATGCCCACCACCTGGAAATGGTGGCCGTGCAGGTGCATGGGATGGCTCATGCCGGTGGGGTTCAGGAAGGTCATCTCCACCCGCTCGCCCTGCTGCACGCTGAAGGGCACGTCCTCCCCGTGGATGCGGCCGTTGATGGTCCAGCGATAGCCCGGCTCCTCGCCCAGCATGATGGGGAAGACCTTGTCCGCCCGCCGCGCCGGGAGAGGATTTAAGGCGGAAAGCCGCCCCTCGAAGGCGAGGTCGAGAAGCCCCTGCGGTCTGTCGGCCGTCTCCCCGAGGCGGGCGATGGCAGCACCGGCCGTCGCCAGCACGAAGCCGGTGCGACGGGGCGAGGCCTCCACCTGCGCCAGCACCGGAAAGGCACCGCCCCCTGCCGGGATCTCCACGAGGAGGTCGATGCGCTGTCCCTGGGCGAGCGGAAAGGCATCCGCCACCAGCGGGGCGCAAGGCGTGCCATCGACCGCGATGCAGGTCGCCTTCAGGCCCGGCACGGTTATGAAGAAGGCGGTGGCGGTGCCGCCATTGATGATGCGGAGCCGCACCCGACCGCCCTTCTCCACCTGCACCACCTCGGGATCGGCGAGGGTGCGGCGGTTGGCAAGGAAGGCGTCGTAGGCAACATCGTTGGCGTGCACCATCATGCCGCCGCCTTGCATACCTCCCCCCTGCATCGCGGCGCCCATTCCAGCGCCCGGCCCGGCACCCATTCCCCCCATGCCGTGGCCGGAGTGGTCCATTCCCGGCATCGCCATTCCCGGCATGCCTTGCATCTGCTGGCCCATGCCGTGACCACCGTGGCCGCCGTGTGCGTTCGCTCCGCCGAGTTCGGCCAGGATCTCCTCCGGGCTGCGGAAGGAGAAGTCGTGCAGCATCACCACCACGTCCTGGACATCGCCCGCGTCCGCCTCCCGGGTGACGAGGGGCGCGGCGAGCAATTGCTGCTCGCTCAAGGTGTGGGAGTGCATCCAGTGGGTGCCCGGGGTAAGGCGGAAATCCACCTGATCGATGCCCCCGGGGGCAAGTTCGCCGCCATTGGGACGGGCGAGGTCCTGGTCCGGCGGGGCGAAGATCTGGCCGTGCCAGTGCATCACCGCAGGGCTCTGCGAGGCGTTGAGCACCGCGCCGGTGAGCCGGTCTCCCTCCTTGGCGAAGAGGCCCTCGCCGGAAGGGCCCTTAACGGCGAACACCTTCGCCGCCTTGCCGTTCACGTCGAGGGTGAGGCTTTCCACCGTGAGAAGCGGAGCCGCAAGGGCGCGCTGCCAGCCGCTGGAGAAGGCGAGGGCGCCGAGCGCCGCGCCACCGGTCAGGACGGCGCGGCGGGAGAGGGCGGATTGGAACACGGGTCGGGTCATGATCGGCCTCTTTGGCTCGTCGCCGGGCAGACGAGGCGAAGCGAAGGGGTTTCGGGCGGTCTTCAATATTTGGCCTGAGCGGAGGCGCCGTCGGGCGCGGAGATCTGGACCACGCCCTTCACGCCCTTTGGGATGGCAACCGCCGCCGTCCCGGCGAGCCGGTTGCCGCCGGCGGGCGAGAGGGGAAAGCGCTGGGCCTTGCCGTCCACCACGAGGATGGCGTTGGCCTTGAAGCCCTCGGCCGCCACCGGCTTGTCGGCGCCGTCGCTCAGATAAAGCGCGACATTGGGCGTGCCGTCGGCCACCAGCTCCGCGTGGTAATGGCCGGCATCCACCCGCACCCCGCCGTTCGCCCCCGCGCCGGGCTCGTGGGCCAGGACGGGCAAGGCGACCAGCGGGAGACTGAGGACGGCCGGCAAAAGGCGGCGAAAGATCATGACAGGCTCCGGTCAGAAGGCGTCCGCGCGGGCGGCGGCGGTGGAGGGGGCGGTCTCCCACGCCGCTGCCAC